>NZ_JBCNJR010000015.1:0-24580 GCF_039596455.1 Chitinophaga sp. | reverse complement strand
CGACCTGCTGCGGAACCGGTCTGTGGCCGTGTACACACTGGTGCTGGCCCTGCTCTCCGTCAGCCTGCTCAGCCTGGAAAGCGGCAGCAGCAAGGCCCTGCTGAGCCTGCTGAATATTACCCTGCTGTTTGTTCCGGTGATCACCACCCTCTTTGCCACCATTTATTTTTTCAACTCGCTGGAATTTATTGAGCTGCTGCTCTCCCAGCCTGTCAAAAGGACCCGTGTACTGCTGGCCGTCTATTCCGGCATGGCATTTTCGCTTTCCGTTGCATTTATTGCCGGCGTGGGCCTGCCACTAATACTGATGGCGCCGCTCTTGCCTTCGCTCATTCTCATCTTCACCGGCGTAGTGCTCAGCTGCATTTTCACGTCTGTTGCTCTGCTGGTGTTTGTACTGACGAAAGATAAAACAAGAGGCATCGGCGCCGCCATTGTTGTGGCGCTGTTCTTTACCCTCCTGTTTGACGGGCTGCTGATGATGCTGATCTATGCATTCAGTGATTACCCGGTTGACAAGGCGCTGATAGGGGTGATGACCTTCAACCCGGTAGATCTTGCAAGGGTATTGATGTTACTGCAGCTGGATGCGGCGGTGCTGATGGGATATTCAGGGGCGCTGTTCAAAAAATTCCTGGGCACGCCTGCCGGCAGCGTGTACGCCGTGGTGAGCCTGGTATGCTGGGTATTTGTTCCGCTGCTGCTGGGTGTCAGGGTATTCAGGAAGAAAGACCTTTAGCGGCCCTGGACGGGCGGTTGCCGATCACCAGCTTGCCGCCGTCAAATTCTTCGGCCAGCTGCTGGATGGTAGTTTTCTCAAACATCTGCCGCAACTGTGCCCTGATAGAACGGTATTGCTCGTGCATGGGGCAGGGCCTGCTTTCGGAACACTCTTTCAGTCCCAATACACATTTGGTAAAAACCTCGTACTCCCCTACTGCTTCCAACACGGCACGCACCGGCAGCTTCCGCGCCGCTTCCGTCATGTAAAAGCCCCCGTTGGGGCCGCGTACGGAGCTGACTACCCGGTTATCCCTGGTTAGCAATTGCATCACTTTGGCGGTGAAAGAACGGGGCGAGTCAATAGCTTTGGCTATTTCTTCAATCCCCAGCTTCTTGTCTTCAGTACCTTTCAATGCAATATATATGGTGGCTCTAAGCGCGTATTCAGCAGATTTGGAAAGCATATTTGCCGGCTATTTACGCTGCAAAATAGCCATAAAACTGAAAAGGCGGCGCTTATTGATGCGGTATTTCAAACTTGTCTGCCAGGTGCGGTGCACCTTTCTTCATCATACGGGTGATGACGGCATGCATCCATACCAGGCAGAGCGCGGAGAGCAGGCATATGAACAGCCAGGAGCTGGTCCACAGCCCGGTGAGCTGCAGCAGGTAGCCGAACAGGATAGGGCCCACAAAACCGCCCAGGCCGCCTATCATGCCTACCATACCGCCTACAATGCCCACTTCTTTGGGAAAATATTCGGGAATATGTTTGAATACCGCCGCGGTGCCGATGCCCCATGCCATGCCCATCAACACAATAAGGCCTACAAACACCCATATGTTGGCCTGAAAATAAATGCGGGTAACGCCGGTAGCCAGTATCTGCTTTTTTGTGACTTGCTCGCCGGGCTGCACTGCGGCTTCCTGCCAGCTTTCTTTGGTGGGGAAAATAAGCTGCCTTCGGCTGCTGTCTTCCGGATGGGCGGCGCGTGCCTGCAGCGGGTATTGTTTGTTATCCACCGTAATCATGTCGGCGCTCACCGCGCTCACCGTACCGGCCTGCGCGGCCATAATACCGGCGCCGGGAGAGAATATTTCCATGCGGGGAATGAGCAGCAGAAAGCTGATCACCAGCGAAGCGCTCAGCACCCCGTACATCACCTTGCGGGCGCCGAACTTGTCAGACAGCCAGCCGCCTACCGCGCGGAACAGGCCTGCCGGCAAACTGAAGCAGGAGGCCAGCATGCCCGCCATCACCAGGCCGGTATTGTACACGTTCAGGAAGTAAGACACCAGCCATTGCGAAAACGTTACAAAACAGCCGAACACCAGGAAATAATACAGCCCGAAACGCCACACCCGCAGGCTTTTCAGCGGCTGCAGCGCCGCCTTCAGCGTTTTGCCCGCTCCTTCCGGTTTTTTGTTGCTGGTAAACACCATGAAAAGAATGGCCATTACCACCAGCGCCCCCGCGTAAATCAGCGGCAGCATCTTCCAGCCGTCTGGTTCCGTACCGTTGCCGGTGAGTCTGATGAGCAGCGAAGGGGCCACCATGGTAGTGATGGCGGAGCCGATGTTACCAACGCCGAAAATACCCAGCGCCCTGCCCTGCCACTGCTGGGGAAACCATACAGACGTGAAACCCACACCCACGGCAAAGCTGGCGCCCAGCAAACCAAAGAGGAAACTCAATATAAGGAACAGGGAATAGCTGGTGGTGGTAGAGAGCAGGAACAAGGGAATAGCGCAGAACAGCATCAGCCCGCCAAATACCCATCGTCCCCCTATCTTGTCTGTCAGCAGCCCCAGCGGCAGGCGCATCACGGAGCCGGTGAGCACCGGTATGCCCAGCAGCCAGCCCGCCTGCACCAGCGTCCAGTCTACAATGCCATTGTCCATCAAAAAAGTGACCAGTACGCCGTTCAGCACCCAGCCCGCAAAACAGACCGTAAAAGCCAGCGTATTAAAAAAGAGCACGCGGTATGCGGTACCTGTAGGATGTTGTTGCTCCATACATGCTGATTTTTTCTTAAATTAAGCAAACTATTTGAGTGTAAAGTGTGTTAGGTTAACAGGTCAACGCGAAAGGAAACAAAAATGTTCAGTTACCACCTCAACAAAAAAGCCTTTTGGGTAGCAACCGCCGCCACGTTATTACTGATAGCGCTCGTATTTGCAGGTTCCCGCAAGCTGCAGAATTTTGATGCCGCCCTTATTGCGTACCTTTTCGGTACGGTGTTCGCCACTTTCGGTATTGTATACCGCTACACGGTGTGGCTGCAGCGCCCGCCTACCTGGCTCTATTTCAAACGCACCTGGCAGATACTCTTCAGCGGGCGTTTCCTTCCCTACGCCTGGTTGTTTGTACGAAAATCCGTACGGAACATCGGCTTCCAGTATTTCATTCAGCCAAGGGGCAACAAACGCTGGTGGGGCCATTTCCTGATGGCCTCCGGCTGCCTGCTGGCCTTTGCCGTTACCATCCCGCTCACACTGGGATGGATACATTTCACCATGAACCCCGCTACCAGCATACATCCTGAAAGCACCAACCTCTACGAAGCGCATGTGTTCGGCTTCAGGCTGTTCGAGTTCAAACTGGGCTCCGTCATGGCCTTCCTCATCTTCAACGTGCTCAGCATCAGCTCCTGGCTGGTGATCATTGGCGTAGGGCTGTTCATGTACCGCCGCTTTACCAACGGCGGCCTCATTGCCACGCAGAGCTTTGGCGGAGACTGGCTGCCGCTGGTGCTGCTGGCCGCTATTGCGGTAACAGGGCTGGGCCTTACATATGATTATGTGTTCCTCAAAGGCATCACTTATGAGTTCATGGCCGTTACCCACGCGGTAACCGTCATCATTTTCCTGGTATGGATACCCTTCGGAAAATTCTTCCACATCATTCAGCGCCCCGCGCAGATAGGCGTATATCTCTACCAGGCGGAAGGCCGGCGCAAAGGCATGGCCAAATGCCTGCATACCGGCAAGGAATACACGCCGCAGCAGCATGTAGATGATCTCAAAGTGCTCACGCAGGAGCTGGGCATAGACTTTAATATAGACGGCAAAAGATCGCACCTGGACTATAGCCCGGAGGGCAAACGCTCCCTCATAGCGCAGGCGCATCTGAAAGCCCGGCAGGAAAGCGGCCGTTATTTCGGCTAGTATTACGGACCTATTGAAAACGATATGGCAAAACTACCCGTAGACCCTGAGAAACTGGTGGCTGACTTTGGCCCGCATCTCAATTACACGCCCAGGGAAGGCTATGCCGGCCGTGATGAGCCGGACAAGTCCGTACCCACCCATTGTTGCTTTTGCGGCATGCAATGCGGCATCAAACTGCTGGTAAAGGAAAACCGCGTGGTAGGTTTTGAGCCCTGGATGGAATTTCCCTTTAACGAAGGCCGCCTCTGCCCCAAAGGCGTGCAGCGGTATTTGCAGGACAATCATCCCGACCGCCTGCTCTCCCCTCTCAAAAGGGCCGAAGGCAAAGGCTTTGAGCCGGTAAGCTGGGATGCGGCCATGGAGCAGACCGTGAACGCCATCCGCCGCATCCAGGAGCAATACGGCAAAGATGCTTTTTCCGTACTGTCAGGCGTTTCCCTCACCAATGAAAAATCTTACCTGATGGGCAAATTTGCCCGTGTAGCGCTAAAAACAAAGAACCTCGACTATAATGGCCGCCTCTGCATGGTAAGCGCCGGCGCGGGCAATAAAAAAGCGTTTGGGCTTGACCGTGGCTCCAATAACTATTCAGACCTCAAAGGGGCGGAAGTGATCTTCATCTGCGGCGCCAATGTGAGTGAAACCTTCCCCACCCTCACCTACTGGCTGTGGCAGGCGCGAGACCTGGGCGCCAAGCTGATAGTGGCCGATCCGCGCCTGATACCCCTGGCCCGCACCGCAGACCTCCACCTGGACGTAAGGCCCGGCACAGACTCCGCCCTGTACGGCGCCATGCTGAAATACCTGGTGGATAATGACCTGCTGGACCATGACTTCATCAACCAGCATACCACCGGCTTTGATGCCACCATTGCAGCCGTGAAAGACTATACGCTGGAATGGGCGGAAACCGTAACCGGCGTGAGCAAAGAAAAAATACGGCAGGCCGCGGAATGGTGGGGAAAAGCCAAAACGAGCTTTTTACTGCATGCCCGCGGCATTGAGCATCACTCCAAGGGTGTAGATAATGTGCTGAGCTGCATCAACCTGGTACTGGCAACAGGCCGCATCGGCAAACCGTATTGCGGTTATGCTACCATTACCGGCCAGGGCAACGGCCAGGGCGGGCGCGAGCATGGGCATAAATGCGACCAGCTGCCCGGCAACCGGGATATCAACAACCCGGAACACCGTCAGTACATTGCCGGCGTATGGGGTATTGACGAAAAGGAACTGCCCGGCCAGGGCTACACCGCGTATGAGCTGATAGAAGCCATTCACCGCGGGGAAGTGAAAGGCCTGCTGTCTATCTGCTTTAACCCGCTGGTATCCCTGCCTAACAACAACTTTGTACGTGAAGCGCTGGAAAAGCTGGAGTTCTACGTAGCCATCGATTTTTTCCTGAATGAAACGGCTCGGTATGCAGACGTAGTGCTGGCCGGTTCCCTGCACGAAGAGGAAGACGGCACGGTAACCACCGCGGAAGGCAGGGTAACCCGCATCCGGCAGGCCGTTACGCCGCCGGGGAACGCCCGCACGGATACCGCCATTATACTGGAGCTGGCCGCAAGGCTGGGTGCTGCGGACAAGTTCAGCTACAACAGCAGCGAAGATATTTTCAATGAACTGCGCATAGCGTCCAAAGGCGGCACTGCGGACTACTACGGCATCACCTACGAGAAAATAGAAAAGAACATGGGCGTTTTCTGGCCATGTCCCACGTTAGACCATCCGGGCACGCCGCGCCTCTGGGAAGACCGCAAATTTGCCACGCCGGACGGCAAGGCGCACTTCAACCCCGTGAACTACCGCCCGCCCGGCGAGGTTACGGATGAAGATTACCCCGTGGTGCTCACCACCGGCCGCGTAGTGTCTCAATACCTGAGCGGTACGCAAACACGGCGCATCGGCAAGCTGGTAGACCAGTTTCCCGAACCGCTGCTGGAAATACACCCGGAGCTGGCCGCACGCTACGGCATCCGCCAGCGGGAAAAGGTAAAAGTGGTTACACGGCGCGGGGAGGCGGAATTTCCGGCCAACATTGTAGCAACCATCCGGAAAGACACCGTATTCATTCCGTACCACTGGCCCGGCAGAAAATCTGCCAACCAGCTAACGCCCGGCACGCTTGACCCCGTGTCTAAAATACCGGAGTTCAAAGTGTGCGCCTGCCGGCTGGAGCCCAGCGGGCAAATATCCCAACCCGGCACAGAAACTGCATTTGACAGCATTTAAAAACAGTATATGGAAACGGCCAATTATTTCAAGTCAGAGATGGAATTTTTCATAGACATGCAGCGCTGCATCGGCTGCCAGGCCTGCGTGGTGGCCTGCGCGGAATGCGAGACCAACGGGCATGAGTCTATGATACATGTCAATTACGTAGACCGCGCACATACCATTCAAACCACCGTACAGGTCTGCATGCATTGTGAAGACCCGGTTTGTGCCCGCGTTTGCCCGGCAGATGCCATCAGCAAAGACGAGTTTGGCGTGGTACACACTGCCAATACCGCCCGCTGCATTGGCTGCTCCAACTGCGTAATGGCCTGCCCCTTCGGGGTGCCGTTCAAGCAGGAAAAGTATGACCTGATGATGAAGTGCAACCTTTGTTATGACCGCACCAGCGCCGGTAAAAAACCGATGTGCGCCACTGTATGCCCCAGCGGCGCGCTGTACTACGGCACGCGTGAAGAAATGCGGCAGATGCGGCCGCAAAGCGACCCTGTGAACCATTTCCGCTTCGGCCATGAAATGGTAACCACCAAAGTCAACATCATGATGCCGAAAGGCGCCACCGTATTGAACGTACATGAATAGTAAAGAGATGGGAACGAAACAATACCCGCAGCCTCCTGACTGGCAAAGAGATTTCCCCTACCGGCAGGAAGAGGCCCGGCTGGTGACCCGCCGTGAGTTCTCCCGCATGCTCTGCCTTATATCCGCCGCTATGGTTACCGGCAGCGGCTATGTGGCCATCCGTTCTTTCTGGAAAGGAAAAAAAGGGCCGGCCGGCCGGTTCGCGGTTTGCAGTGTAAGCGAGCTGCCCCTGGGCGGCACCCGCTCATTTCAGCTTCCGGGCAGTAATACGCCCTACATCCTCATTCACCTGGAAAACGGGCAGTTCAGGGCTTACGAGCAGAAATGCACCCATCTTTCCTGCGCCGTGTTCTACAAAGCGGGCACTGGCAAAATAGAATGCCCCTGCCACAACGGCTGGTTTGATGCCAACACCGGTGAAGTGGTGCAAGGGCCGCCGCCAAGGCCGCTGCCGGCTTTGGAAGTAATGGTGGAAAGCGGACAGGTTTACGTGAACGGCCCGGCCTGAAAACAACCGGCTATAAAACAATTGCCATGAGTAATTTCAGAAGAGCGCAGGACGAAGCGCATCCCAACAAGACCAGCACGCTTACTCTTGCCATTATTGTGGTGCAGATACTGCTCATCACCCTGCAGATCTGGCTGCTGTACAGCGGCCTCAACAATACGCTGGAACATAACCGGGATGTTGCCATCCCCGCGCTGATAGCATCTTTCATTCTCTTCCTGGCCTGTTGCGGGCTGCTGTATTTTCTGCCGGGGAGAAAACGCTGACCAATCCGCCGGAGGCGCACCATATTATAATTTCCTCCTATTTAATTACCTTTGCGGGGTACTGATCATGTGCTGTTACCGGTCGGCCTGACCATATAAACCCTTTTTACGAAAATTCCGTATATTAGGTAGGTTAATCGACATGTACCCTAACTGAATATCCATGCTTTCCCTTGACAAATTTCCCGTACTTGCTAAGCTGCTGCATGCCGGGGCTGATACACAGAACAAAGAGCTCAATAAGAGGGTGCATACCACCAATGTGATCAGCGTGATCACCGGATCACTGTCATTTTTCATAGGCATTTTCCTTTTCCTGCTCTCCGGCAGCCACCTCATCCTTTACCCAGCTTTAGTGGAAACCGGCCTGTTTGCCACGGTCATTTTACTGAACTACCTCCGCAAATATTTTATGGCGGGGTTGCTCAGCCACCTCATCCAGTGTATGGCCACCATCTGCTTCGGTGTATTGCTGGGGCGTGTTGTTGACGCCCAGCTGATGGCCGTGTTCCTGGTAGGTACCCCGCTCCTCCTTTTCCGTGAGCGCAACATCCGCATATTGTGCATCCTGTTCAGCTGCATTACCATGGTGCTGCTGGAGCTGAACGCCCACTACCACGTGGTGGAGCCTATTGCTATCAATACCGGCCTGCAGGTGCTGTTCCGCAGTCTCTCCATTGCCATCATCCTTTTCCTGAACGGCATCGTATTGTTTTATTACGAAAGGAACAGCCGCAGCTTGCTGCAGCAGGTACAACAATCCAATAAAGACCTGGAAAAAGTAAGCGCGTCAAAAAGCGTATACGTGCGGGAAACCACCCACGAGCTGCGCGCGCCCCTCAACGCCATTCACAGCGTGAGCCAGTTCCTCCATAACGGGGACTACGTGCCGGCAGACCTTCCCAAATACCACCGCAGCCTCCATCATTCCTCCCACCTGGCGCTGGAGATCATCAACAACGTACTGGAGCTGGCCAGCATTGAAAGCGGCAAGGTGCATACACTGCTGGTGAAAAGGATCAACATCCGGGAATGGCTGCATGACGCTACGGAAATTTTTGCCCAGCATGCGGCGTTCAAACAGGTGGAAGTGCTGGCCACGGTAGATGATGACGTGCCGGAGCAGATCAACTTTGACCCGGTGAAAGTAACGCAGATACTGAACAACCTGCTGAACAACGCCATCAAGTTCTCTTTCCCGCTGGGGAAAGTGACCGTGCATATTGCCGGCGCGGCGGGCGGCTGGATGCTCTCTGTGCGGGACCAGGGCATGGGCATGGACCAGGAGCAGGTGAAACATATATTCGATCCATTTTTCACCACCCGCCAGTCTAACGCCTACGGCACCGGCCTGGGGCTGCACATTGCGCAGAACCTGGCCCATATGCTGAAAGGGCAGATTACAGTGGAAAGCGAACCGGGCAACGGCACCATTTTCAGGGTAACGCTGCCTAACGTAGATGCCCCCACGCCGGCCATGGATGAGCCCGGCCCGGCACATTTCCCTATACCGGAAGGCGTTTCCATATTGGTAATTGACGATGACAGGATGAGCGTGGAGCTGTTGTGCAAATATCTTTCCTCCATCGGCATACGCCCCGTTACGGCCGCTAACGGGGAAGAAGGCTACCAGCTGGCCCTGTTGCACAAACCGGAGCTGATATTGCTGGACATGGAACTGCCGGACCACCCCGGCATGGAGCTGCTGGCCCGGTTCAAGGCACAACCCGCCCTGCGGCACATCCCCGTAATATTCGTGACCGGCAGCGCGTTTGCGGAAGACCAGGACGCGGCCATGCAGCAAGGTGCCGCGGGCTTTCTCACCAAACCCGTCTATTTCCCGAAAGTAAGGGCCATCATTTCCGGCGCCCTGTCACTCGTTGGTAACTGATATTTCATCAATAACGGTAGTGCATCTTTTCAGGCATGATGTATCTTGAATATATTTATATTCATAGACACTCATATTACAGTAACCTTTTAAAAGATGCATGTTATGCCACAAGTCATCCTTCCCGGGCGGCTCTATTGCCCGTTTCCCTCCCTTATTAATTGTAACGTAGCCGAAGCGGACCAGCACACCGCCAACTGGCTGATGCGCTTCAACCTGGTGCGCTCTCCCGAACACCTGAAACATTACCGCCAGCAGGGCTTTGCATGGATGGTGGCCAGAATGTTCCCGAATGCCGGATATGAAGCCCTTTGCGCTTTTACAGACCTGAACACCCTCCTGTTCCTGCTGGACGATTACCTTGACCACCAGGAAGAAGAAGCTGCCTCCGAAGGGCGAGACCACTCCGTACGCAGCATTATTGAAGGTTTCATTTACACGCTGCGCAAGCCGGAATTTGGCCAGCAGTCAGGCAATCCCGTGCTGATGGCTCTTTCAGAGCTGTGGCACCGTATGAAAGGTATGAGCACCAGGGGCTGGCAACGCCAGTTCATTGCCAGCATTGAAGACATCTTCAACGCCGCCATCTGGCAGCATGAAAATGTGAAAGTGCGCCGCTGGCCTTCCCTGAGAGACTACATGGAGCGCCGCCAGTACCTGGGCGCAGCCAACATTGCCACAGACACCATTGCCGTGGCAGACAACATCAGGCTGCCGGCACGCCTGTACAACCACCCCGTGGTAACAGAACTGACCAAACTCTGCCGCAACACCGTATGCTGGGCCAACGACCTTTTCTCCCTCAGCAAGGAGCAAGGGCATGGGGATTATCACAACCTGGTGGTGCTGCTGGGCCACGAAATGAACGTACCCATTGAAACGGCTATTCACAAAGCCTGCAAGATCCACGATGAACAGGTGGAGCAGTTCATCACCCTCTCCCGCAACCTGCCGGATGAAGGGCCGGTGATGAAACGGGAACTGCTGCGGTATGTAGCCGGGCTGAAGAACATTATGCGCGCCAATATAGACTGGAGCGACTATGAAACGTCACGCTACAAGTATGAGTACGATGAACATGTGCGTGTACGGAAAGTGAGAGATCATTACCTGATGGAAGAAACAGTATAAAGCCAATACCGGCCGTCTCAAAAAGAGGCGGCCTTTTTTAATTACTGCCGGGCTTGCCTTCTATCAGTTCCTTCGTAATAAGCTGCAGGTCTTTTTTCATGAGAGATATCCGGGCCTCCAGCTGGTCAAGCATGGCAGAGCGGTCATCCAGCTCATCTGCCGAATATTTTCCGCCTTCCCCGAAATACAGGCTGCCGCGTTCTTTCAGGGCCAGCTGGTCCATAGACTGCCATTGCGCTTTCAGAGATTCCCGCAAGGAAGGAGCGCCCTGGTTAAAAGGCAGGTTGAGGTAATACCAGATGAGCGGCGGAAAGTTGCTGGTGGAGTCTGCGCCAAACCAGATGTCTTGCAAGTGGTTCCTGCTATGGCTGAATACAATGTTGCGGTCAATCTTGAGTGACAGAATACCCAGCGTGGCCTCCGCAATGCCGCCCGTAATCGCTATTTCTTCAGAAAGGTTCTCGTTGCCGTTATTAGACAGGTTCATGACCCCTACCAGCAGCCCCGTGGCCGCACCGGTGATGATAGCCGCCACCGTGATCTTCCGCTCCGCCTTGCTCACTTTTTCCCGCAACAGTTCCTTGTACTGGTCTGCCCGCTCTTCTTCACAGTCAAGCTCCGCTGCCGTAGCGGATATTTCAAGGGAGGCCAGGTCTACCCGCTCCGCCACATGCTGCTTCAGCTCCAGCCATTGCAGCCGCTCCTCTGTTGTAAAAGTGCCCTTCCCTTTTTCTTCCAGTTGCATAAGTTGCTGCAACTCTCCTTCAATGCCCAGCAAACTGGCCAGCTGCCAGCTTTTTTTAGAGAAGCGCGCCAGCATGGCCGGCGTGAGCGGCCGGTGCAGGTTGGGCGTCTGCCATACATAATTGCGGGGCGTGGTAGGCGCACAACTAACGGATTGCGCCTGCAGCTGCACTTTGCTGACAGTTTTGGTAGTGCCGCAGGAAAAAAGAATTGGAACAAACAAAAAGCACAACAGGTAGAGCCTCATCATACATCATCGTTTTAAAAGCGGTGAGCTGCCCTTCTGGATCATTCCCTGCGCCGCTGCGTCAAATTTAGGCATTCCGCGGGAATAGCCGTTTGATGACTCGTCAACCTGCAGAATTTTTTTTGTTGCTAAATAGGAATAACTTCTATATCAAAAACCAGTTACCGTCATGAAATTCCTCTTCGCCGTTCTCCTCTACATGCTTCCCCAGCCCATCTCCAACAGCCCGGAGCGTTTGTACCGGCTGAAAAAAGACAATGGAGCTTATTGCGAAATACGCATTTCCCAAGAGAAAGATCAGGTGAAAGCCTCTGTTTTTGCCTGGTGGGATACGCCTTCCGGCCGGCATGGCATATTCTCCGGCGCCGGAACGCGCCGTGGTGATAGTTGCCTGATAACTGAGCCAGGGCAAACCTGCCGGCTGAAACTGGTGTTCCATCAGCAAGGCCTTGACGCCGTGTTCCAGGAGTGTATGGATGAAAATATCCCGGAAGATTTTAATGGGCGTTACTTCCCCGCGCGCAAAAGTTTGCAAAAAATAAACAGCCGTTAGCAGCAATAAAAAAACCCGGTAAACTTTCATTTACCGGGTTTGCCGTTCTCTGTGACTCCGTCAGGATTCAAACCTGAAACCTTTTGATCCGTAGTCAAATGCTCTATTCAGTTGAGCTACGGAGCCATTCGTATTGTGTTGAACGGGATGCAAATGTAGGGAGAATTTTTATTTCTGCAAATCTTTTTTCAAAATTTCTGCCCCTTTTATTTTTTCCATTTACTTTTGGCCTAACATCTAAAACGCTGAAACCCGTGAAAATACAGCTCTGGAGCATTGGCAAGGAAAACGACGCCTACATCAACGAAGGCATCAAAATTTTCCAGAAAAGATTACAGCATTACACAGATTTCGACATCAAATTAATCCCCACCGTGAAACAGGCCAGCAGCCTTTCCGTTCCGGAACTGAAAAAACAGGAAGGGAAAATGATACTGGATATGCTGCAGCCGCAAGACTACCTGCTGGCCCTGGATGAAAGGGGAAAAACCATGACCACCCTTCAGCTGTCGGACTTCCTGCAACAGCGCGCCAATGCCGGCACCCGCCAGCTGATCATACTCATCGGCGGCGCTTTTGGCATTGATACCGCCGTGCTGGAACGCGCGCAAACAAAACTGTCACTTTCGGCCCTTACCTTTCCCCACCAGCTGGTGCGCCTCATCGTTGCCGAGCAGCTTTACCGGGCCTATACCGTGCTCAACAACGAGAAATATCATCATCAATGATTATTTTTACAGCTTAACAGAAAACTTATGACCCTTTCCATAACACTCATTATAATTATTTTCACCGCACTGATATCTATTACTTCATTCGGCCGGCCTGACCAGATAGACAAACTGAGCTTCTGGCCTTATATGATACATGAACGTAACCAGTGGTACCGTTTTGTGACAGGAGGTTTTGTACATAACGATTACATGCACCTCATCTTCAACATGCTCACCCTCTGGTTCTTCGGACGGGCCATGGAGCAGATATATGCTGCGGTTTTCGGCAGCAAAATTTATTTCCTGCTGCTGTATGTGCTGGGACTGGTATTGCCGCAGGTGTCCACCTATTTCAGGAACAAGGAGAATTTCGGCTACAGGGCCATCGGGGCTTCCGGCGCTGTGTCTGCCGTGCTGTTTTCCATTGTGATATTCGAGCCATGGTTCACCATTTATCCCTTCGGGCTGATACCCATCCCCGCGGTGATATTTGCAGGGCTGTACCTGGGTTATTCATGGTACATGTCCAAACGCGGCATGGACAACATTGGTCACGACGTTCACTTCTGGGGCGCCGTGCTGGGCCTGGTATTCCCTATTGTGCTCAAACCTGAACTGTTCAAAATATTTATTGCCAAATTAATGAGCCCCTCTTTTTAACTGCAGCCGGCAGATCTCTTTTGTAGCGGGCGTTACCTTGAAACGGTCGTCTATACGCATGCCGGCCACCCATACAATGCGCTGCCCTGATTCCAGCACCCATATTTTTTCTTTTTCCGGCAGGGACAGTTTCTGGTCAATAAAAAAGCGGCTGAGCTTTTTCTTTTTCTGCATGCCGAGGGGATAAAAATAATCGCCCTGTTTCCACCGGCGCAGCAGCAACGGGAATTGCAACCGGCTTTTGTCTACACTGGCTATATTGGCCGATGTGGGCAACTCGGCGCCTTCGGCCGGCATTACCTGTATGCTTATTTCCGCGCCTTCCGGCAGCAGCAGCCCCTCCTGCCCTTCTTCTATCACAAAATGCGCTGAGCTGGCCGCTTCCAGCGGGGTAATGATCAGCCAGCTCCTGTCCCGCACCAGCCGGTGTGTGGAGGAAGCCACCCATTTGCCCGGCCCGCTGCCGAGCAGGTCTTCCACCTGCAGGGCCTGTGAAGGGCTGAAATTAAAGGGTTTCAGCAGTTCATATAAAATAGTCCCCAGCGGCTCCGCTTTTTGCAGCTTGAGCACAGGCATGAAATATTCCGCTCCCCGTTGTTCCACCAGCTTTTTACGATGTACCTCAATGGCCTGGCGGTAAAGGGTTTCCGCTTCACGCATACGCTGGATGGTGGCGCCGGTGTTTTTTACTACTTCAGGGAAAACAGCCTCCAGCTTCGGCAGCACCTGGTGGCGGAAATAATTTCGTGTATACTTGTCCGTGGCGTTGGAGCTGTCTTCCACATGCTGCAGTCCGTTGGCTGCAGCGTATGCCGCAATTTCCTCGCGTGTGGCAAATAGCAGCGGCCGCACCAGCCGGCCCTGCCGCGGCAATATGCCGTGCATGCCCGCCATGCCGGTACCTTTGGAGATATTCATCCACAAGGTTTCTACATTGTCTTGCATATGATGAGCGGTGGCTATAACAGCCAGTCCCTCTTGCTGCCGCAGCTCCTCCAGCCATGCATAGCGCAGCTCTCTTGCCGCCACCTGTATGGAACATTGATGGCTGGCGGCATAAGCCGCGGTATCGAAACGTTTCACATGAAAAGGCAACCCGTAAGTGGCAGCCAGGTGCTGCACAAAAGCCTCGTCACGGTCAGATTCTGCGCCCCGCAGCCCGAAGTTGCAATGCGCCACTTCCGCGCGCAGGCCCGCCTGCACGCAGAGGTGCGTGAGCGCTACGGAATCCAGTCCCCCGCTCACGGCCAGCAGCAGCGGGGCGGCAGGGTCAAGAAGCCGCTCCGCGGCCATGTAACGTGTAAACTGTTCTGTCATCCGGTGTGGCATTATTCGTCTGTCAAATCTTCGTGGGCCGCCTGTAATTCGTTGTAGGCATGCATATCCCGCGCTTCGCGGGCCACGCTCATCCCCTTCTCGTACACGGCAATGGCCGCATCCCGCTCACCGGTACGCTCCAGCAGGCGCCCCAGGTGGTAATAGGAACCTACATAGCCGGGCTCTTTTTCCAGCAGGGCCTCAAAAATGCCGCGGGCGGTGGCGTCGTCTTTCAGCTTGATGTATTCCAGCGCCAGCGCGTGCTGCAGGAAGCTGTCTCCCGGGCTGCTCTCCAAAAATGCCTTCAATTGTGCTATTCTGTCCATGTACGTGCTAATTTTAAAAGCGGACGGGCTGAATACCTAAATCCCATATATTTGCCTACACTGCATTTTTAAACAAAACAGTTACGGTTATGAAGATATTAGTATGTATCAGTAAAACGCCCGACACGACTGCAAAAATAGCTTTCACGGACAACAACACGAAATTCAGTGAGGCCGGCGTACAGTTCATCATCAATCCGTATGACGAGTGGTATGCATTGGTCCGGGCGCTGGAATTGAAAGAAACGCAGGGCGCAACGGTACACCTGATAACGGTAGGCGGCGCAGACACAGAACCCGTGATCCGCAAGGCGTTGGCGCTGGGCGGAGATGAAGCCTTCCGCGTAAACGCAGACAGTACTGACAGTTTTTATATAGCTTCCCAGATTGCGGCACACGCCAAACAGGAAGGTTACGATATTATCTTCACCGGCAAGGAAACGATTGACTACAATGGCTCCGGCATAGGTGGCATGGTGGCGGAACTGACGGGCCTTCCCTTTGTATCTATTGCTTCAAAATTTGACCTCAACGGGCAAACGGCCACCCTCCGCCGTGAAATAGAAGGCGGTGAGGAAGTGTGTGAAGTGGACCTCCCCGTAGTGGTGTCTTGCCAGAAAGGGATGGCAGAGGCCCGCATTCCCAACATGCGCGGTATTATGGCCGCCCGCACCAAACCGCTGAAAGTGGTGGAGCCTGTGGCGGCAGACAGCCTTACGGCTATTGTCTCCTTTGAGCTGCCGCCCGCCAAGGCCGGCGTGAAAATGGTCCCCGCGGATAACGTGGAAGAACTGGTGAAACTGCTGCATGAAGAGGCCAAAGTGATCTAGAACAGGGCCGGTTGTTTCAATTTTTTACTTATTAAACTTAATCAGATGTCTGTTATCATATTTGCCGATCAGTTTGAAGGAAAGATCAAGAAATCAGCCCTGGAAGCCGTGCAATACGGCGCCAAAGTAGCCCGGCAAACCGGTACTACCGCCACGGCGGTGGTTTTGGGCGAAGTGGGCGCCGAAGAGCTGGCCGTTCTGGGCCAGTACGGCGCCACAAAGGTGCTGCATGCGGCCGATGCCCGGCTGAACGAGCCGGAGGCCGGGGTGGTGACAAAAGTGCTGGCCGAGGCCGTAGCCAAAGAAAACGCCGGTATTGTTGTTTTCTCCCACAACTTTTCCGGCCGCGCCGTAGCGCCGCAGCTTTCCGCACGGCTGAAAGCAGGCCTGGTGGCCGGCGCCATCTCTCTGCCTGACATGGCCAACGGCTTTGTGGTGAAAAAGAACGTGTTTTCCGGCAAGGCTTTTGCCAACGTAAATATTACGTCCGAAAAGAAGATCATATCCGTGCTGCCCAATACGTTCAGCCTGGAACCCGGCAGCGGCACCGCTTCCGTGGAAGCGTTCAGCCCCGCCGTCAGTGACGCGGACTTCAGGGTGAAAGTAGTGAAATCGGAGACCATCAGCGGGGAAGTGCCCCTCACGGAAGCCGAGATAGTTGTAAGTGGTGGCAGAGGCCTGAAAGGACCCGAAAACTGGGCGCTGGTAGAAAACCTGGCCCATGCCCTGGGCGCCGCCACCGCCTGCAGCCGGCCCGTGGCAGACTCCGGCTGGAGGCCTCACCACGAGCACGTAGGCCAAACCGGGTTTACCGTACGCCCCAACCTCTACGTGGCCATCGGTATCTCGGGCGCCATTCAGCACCTGGCCGGGGTAAACGGCAGCAAAGTGATAGTAGTGATCAACAAAGACCCGGAGGCCCCTTTCTTCAAGGCGGCAGACTACGGTATAGTGGGCGACGCCTTTGAGGTGGTACCCAAACTGACCGAAGCCGTCAAGAAATATAAAGGGAATTAATTATATCTCATTGGCCAACAACTATTGGCAGCCGGTTGAAAATGAATTGGCTGCCAATAGTCTACGGCCAATGCTTTTTAGATATCGATTATTTTTCTAACTTCACGTCTTACTCCGAATAAACGTGAGCGCTAACGCGTAATGACAGTATGAGAAAAATAGAATTGGAAATAGTTGCTTTGTCGCATAGTATTACACAAACCCACTCTTACGCCGTGGTGCTGGGAGAAGTGAACGGATTAAGACGTTTGCCCATTGTGATAGGAGGGTTTGAGGCACAAGCCATTGCGGTAGCGCTGGAAAAAATGCAGCCAAGCAGGCCCCTGACGCACGATTTGATGAAAAACTTCATGAATGCGTTCAATATTGAATTACACGAAGTTATTATCAGCAATTTGCAGGAAGGGATATTTTACTCCAAACTGATCTGTTCCAATAACGATGATACCATAGAGATAGACTCCCGCACCTCGGACGCACTGGCGCTGGCGGTGCGCTTTGGTTGCCCTATTTATACATACGAGAACATTCTCAATAGCGCCGGTATCCTGCTGGACGACCCTGCAGGCAAGAAAGCGGCCAAACCGGCCGGCAGTCCGGCCATTTCCGAACATGAGAAAGGTGCGGAAGACGACCTGAAAGCCCTGAACCTGGACGAGCTGAACACCCTCCTGCAGGAGGTGCTGGAGCAGGAAGACTATATCAGGGCCATTGCCATCCGCGACGAGATCAATAGCCGAAAAAGTAAATAACGCTGTGGTCCTTTTTCCCAATTGCAAGATCAACCTGGGTTTACATGTGCTGCAAAAGCGGTCTGACGGTTTTCACGACCTGGAAACTGTTTTCTATCCCCTGCCCCTGTACGACGCGCTTGAGATCGTAACGGCAGAAGAGCCCATTTTCTCCCATAGCGGCATAGAAATTCCCGGAGATGAAGGCAATAATCTTTGCCGGAAAGCCTATGAACTGCTGAAGCAGGACTTTCCCCAGCTGCCCGCCGTACACATTCACCTACATAAGAACATTCCCATCGGGGCCGGACTGGGCGGCGGCTCCTCAGACGGGGCCTTTACCCTCCGTATTCTCAATACCCGTTATAACCTGGGCCTCTCCACAGCGCAACTGGAAGCTTATGCCGCCCGGCTGGGAAGCGACTGCCCTTTTTTTATCAGGAACGCACCCTGCCTGGCCCGCGGCCGCGGGGAACTGATAACGCCCCTGCAGCTGGACCTCAGCCAATGGTCTTTTTTACTGGTACACCCCTGTATTCACATCAATACAGGCTGGGCCTTCGGTCAGCTGACACCCGGCGCCCCCGCCCTGCCCCTTGAAAAGGTAGACTGGGCTAACGTACCTGCCTGGAAGGAGCAACTGGTGAATGATTTTGAAACCCCGGTATTTGCCGCCTACCCGGTAATTGGGGGTATTAAGGAAAAGATGTACCGCCATGGGGCGGTGTTTGCTGCCATGAGCGGCAGCGGTTCTGCTGTGGTAGGGATCTTCCCGAAGAACGGCATACCGGAAATGCGGTGGGAAGCGCATTACAGGGTATTCAGGATATAAAAGGCACAAAAAAGCCGGTAACGTAGGTCACCGGCTCTTGTATACTTGGATGTAAAAGTCCTATTTCACGGAGGCAACGAGGCCTTTGAAAGTTTCAGGCTCATTCATTGCCAGATCAGCCAGTACTTTCCTGTTCAGGCCGATGTGTTTTTCTGTCAATCTGTGAATAAGCTGAGAGTAAGTCAGACCTTCGGCCCTGGCTGCAGCGTTGATACGGGCAATCCAGAGAGTACGGTATTCTCTTTTCTTCAGTTTGCGACCAACATAGCTATAAGTGAGGCCTTTCTCCAGAACGTTCTTGGCTACGGTATAAACGTTTTTACGTTTACCGTAAAAGCCTTTCGCTTGTTTCAGGATCTTTTTCCTTCTGGCTCTGGACGCAACTGCGTTTACTGAACGAGGCATGGTATGCTTTTTAAAACTTGTTTAGTGAATAAAATGAGATTAGCGAAGTACGAGCATACGCTTCACCAGGTTCAGATTTGCATCAGCCACCAGGCTACTTCCTCTCAGTGAACGTTTTCTTTTGTTAGACTTTTTAGTCAACAAGTGACTTTTGTAAGCGTTCGGGCGTTTGATCGCTCCGCTGCCGGTCACCGTAAACGTCTTCTTCGCACGGCTATGAGTCTTTACTTTAGGCATTATACTACGAATTTGGTCTGCAAAGGTAGCTAATTATTTCATAAAAGTCACATGCCACACAAAAAAATTCATTTATTTCCTTCCCGCATGAAAAAAAGTTAACATTTTTTCCACCTGATTAACGGCTTGACTCTCAAACCGCCTCATACTTTATAAACAGCTATAACGTGATTTTTTGGCATCCAGCGGGAAATTCCTATTTTTGTTTATTCCTATATTATCATTAATTTTAATTTCAGATATTTTAAAATTTGTCCATATACCTATTGAAGTACCGAATAACCGAAGCCTATGAAATCGATCCTTTACACCTGTGAAATGGGGCCATTCATCCAACGCTCCTCATTGTTCCAAACACTTTATGTCAACAGGCAGCTCCTGCCCTTCCGGCAGTGATTCGCCCTGTAATCTCTCCTTACAAGGCTAATGTTTCACCTAATTGTTGCGACAATGAGAAGATTTTTACTACTGTTATTTATATTAACGGGTGCCCTTACTGCGGATGCACAATATGCGTATATGACCGCCCCTGAAAAGGTGTGTCTGAACGCCTACGCCAGCGTCCGGGCTTTCCGGTCTGATAAAGGCACAGTTGACCATGTGCGCTGGCGGATCACCCTGCCAGACGGGTCAATAGTCAACCAAACATCCAATAACACTCCCTCGGCCGCCGATGCACCGCTCTTCCGGTACATCGGCAGTAAGGGGCAGTCCCTTACCATCAATCTGACCCAGGTAGGCACCTACAACCTCCGGGCACGCGTATACCGGAATGGCAGCGACTATTACGAAGTGACAAGGCAGATTATTGTCGAAGATTGTACAATGGAGGTTTGCGAGGGCGACTACTCGCCTGCTTCGGATTTCAAGGAAACTTTCGGCCAATTCCCTGTTGGCGACGATGCAAGAAGGGCCGTAGATCCTGCCGTTGCTACCATCGAATACAACTTTGACGGCGTGGCGGGCCATGAGCTGGCGGACAACTGGTACAGCATTCACTGGAACTCACGCGACGGCGGCAAGCAGCAGTGGGACTATGTTGAAGACCATACCCGCAATGGCCGCGGCGGTATGTTGATCGCGAACTCATCGGAAGAGAAAAAAACATTCTATAAAAGGCTGGTTACTGGACTTTGCCCCGGAGCAAAATATAATTTCTCCGCCTGGTTCATTAACCTGAACTCAAGAGAGGTATTGGATAACGTCTGTCAAAATACAGCCAGTAATCCTTACCGTTATGCGGGCGTTACTTTTATTATCAGGAACGCTACCACCAATGCCATTATTAAACAGTTCAATACAAACGATGTGTCTATGGACCTCTCCCGGCCAGATCTCTCTGCAGAAGAGCAGCGGCTGGCGGGATGGCAGCAGTTTGGCGGTACTGTGGAACTGGCAGGTGGTCAGGAATCTGTGTGGGTGGAAATCAAAAACAACAACCCCGGCGGTTGCGGTAACGACATTGCTATTGACGACATCGAGTTCAAATACTGCGGCCCCAGGATTTACTCCTATATTGATGGTGAATTTGTGACGGATAACCTGGTGTGTCCGGGTGCGGCGCTGACCCTCACTTCAGTGATCACACCTGCAGATTACTTTACAAACCCTGTTTACTCATGGGAAATCAACAAACAGGATGGTAACGGCTGGCAGGTGATCTCCCCTTCAGACCCGGGTTATACCGGCGCTACCACCCCCACGCTGAACATCCTTACCGGAACACTGCCGGAAAAAAACACCTACCTCTACCGGCTGATGGTCATTGAAGCGGGCAATGAGGCCAGCGGGCGGAGCTGCTATACACCGTCCAACTTCGTAACGCTGCGCATCCTGGAAATGCCTAGCCTCACCGCTGCCGGCCGGATCTGCCAGGGCGATATGACCAAGCTGACGGCCAATTACCTGAAAACGCCTTCGCAAGACGGGTATGAAACATTCACCTTCACGGGGCCCGACATTGTGACCCCCTGGCCTGAAGCTACAACCCAGCCGGCCAATGAAATTTACGTGCGGCCCAGCGTAACCAGCACCTATACGGTAACCGGTTCCGTACAATATGGTAATGAGCCCACCACACACAACCCGCGTATCTGTTACAGGACCACCAGCGCCGAAATCATAGTAGATGAAAGGCCGGTTGTAGAACTGGGCCCGGACCAGCGCGTGTGCGTGAACACCCCCATTACGCTCGATGCCGGTGCAGACAACGCCGCCTACTCTATCCGCTGGGCTCCGGGCAACCAGACCACCCAGACAATTGATATTTTATCTCCTGCCACAGGCAACACCACGCAAAACTATTCTGTAACCGTTACCAACGGCACCTGCGTGATCACGGATGATGTTAATATTACCTCCGCCAGAACAATTCCGGCGGTTATTACCACTACATCGCCCATCCAGTGCTCTGACGTCACCAAAAACTTTACGCTGACGGCTTCCCTGCAAACCGGCTACTCCGCCACCTGGGAAATTGTGGGAGACCCGCATGGCGCCACCATTACGCCGAACGCTGTCAATCCCAACCAGCCAACGCTGACCAACATGCCGTTGAATACGGACGTGCGGGTAAGGCTGACGGTGACAGCTGACGGCACTGACTGTTCTACCACCGCTGAAAGGATATTCAGGCTCAATACCAACCCGGTAGCCACCGTGGCGGCCACCAACATCACACAATGCTCTCCTGACTTTGTGATGGACGCCAACACGCCCGATGCTTCGCTGGGCCATACCGGCAGATGGACAGTAAACCCTGCCAACGCCAACGTATATATAGACCCCGCCGAGGTGAGCAACCCGGCAGCGCCCATCAGGTTACTCAATGGCATTACTACCGCCACCGTAAGGTGGACGGTAAGCCCGCCCAGCGGCACCGGGTCTTGCCCCCCGAAATACGTGAACGTGACCCTCAACGTACTGCCGCCGGTAACAGTTACTGTAGCGGATGCCAGCCGTTGTATAGACCCGTCCAACCTCACGTTCAGCGTACCGTTCACCACGTCCGGCACCCCCACGAGGTATGACCTGATAGCGGAAGACCCGCTGCCCGGCTTTACGGATATAACGAATGCAACGCTCAGCGGTACCAGCTTCTCCATACCGTACAGCGCATCTGCTCCTGCGGGTACTTATACCTTCCGCGCAAGAGTGAGAAAAGATGCCGGCACCACGGGTGTTTGTGACGCGGAAACCACCTTTGAGCTGACTATTGCCGCTCCCTCTACTCCTCCTTCCATTGCCGCTCCCAACGTAGATATCTGCGCTGGCAGCTCCGCCACTCTTGAAGTAACAGGTACCCTGGGTACCGGTGCTGAATGGGTATGGTATACCGGCAGCTGCAACGGCACTGAAATAGACAGAGGCGCTTCTATTTCCGTATCACCTTCTACTACCACTACTTACTATGTAAAAGCAGTGAGCAGCGGCCCTTGCGGCAACACCGTTTGTGCTACTGTAACCGTGCGTGTATATGAAGATCCGTCTACCGCAAATGCGGGCCCTGACCAGGAGCACTGTAATGTTGCGGCCTTCAACCTGGCAGCTGCGGCACCCACCACCGGTACCGGCCAGTGGAGCGGTACGCTTCCTGCAGGCGCTACCATCAGCGACTGGAATAACCGCAATGCCACGGTGAACCTGCCTGCAGGACAGACCGTTACCCTCACCTGGACGGTGACCAACGGACCTTGTACAGCTTCTACAGACCAGGTAACGCTCACCAACCTTGTTGCGCTCGGCAACAATACCATCAGCGCCAGCCAAACCATCTGTTATGGCAGCACGCCCAACGCGCTTATGGGCACAACGCCCTCCGGCGGTAACATTACTTATGCCTACCAATGGCAAAGCAGCACCACCAGCGCTACTACCGGTTTTACAAACATATCCGGCGCCAACAACGCTGATTACACGCCCGGCGCGTTGACCACTACTACTTACTACAGAAGAGTGGTTACCTCAGGCACGTGTTCCAGCACCAGCAACGCAGTGACCGTTACTGTGAACGTTATTCCCGCATTCACGATGGATAGTCCGATAGATGCATGTAACGCGTCCGGGAAATTTGACGTGAAATACCAGGTAACGGCCGGCGCCCCGGTGAGATATGACCTTATTGCCATTGCTCCCGAGCTCACCTCCTTTGTAGATATTATAGACCAGCCGCTGCCAACCGGCCAGATCACGATCAATTACCCCGCCAGCACACCCGCAGGTACTTACGGTTTCCGCATAGTGATGCGTGACGCGGCAGGCTGCTCCAGCACGGCTGACTTCACCGTTACCCTGGAATCCCTGTCAACCCCGGCATGGATTGAGTTTACGCCTAGCCGCATTTGTGAAGGAGAAACAGTGACGATGACCGCAAAAGGCGGTAACCTTGGCTCAAATGCAGAATGGGTATGGTATGAGGGCGATTGTGGAACGGGTACAAGGCTGGGTACCGGTCTCACCTGGACCACAACGCTTACGGAAACCACTACTTTCTCCGTACGCGCGGAAAGCGACAGGGCATGTAAAAACAGCGACTGCGCCAGCGCAACCATCACGGTAGATAAAATGCCGGATGCGCCAAACGCCGGTGCAGACCAGGAACATTGTAACGATGCGGCCTTCACGCTCAGCGGCTCTACCCCCAGCATTACCGGCGCCACCGGTACATGGTCATGGAGTGGTACGCTGCCCGCCGGCGCTACCATTAGCGATATTCACGACCCGGCTGCTACCGTGAACCTGCCTGCAGGACAGTCTCTCACCCTGACCTGGACAATCACTAACGGCGCCTGTACTACCAATGGCGACCAGGTAACGCTCATCAACAGGTTGCCGATCAGCAACAACATTATTTCGGCCGATCATTCCATTTGCCCCAACGAAACGCCGAACCAGCTCACCGGTGCTACACCGGCTGGTGGTAACGGTACCTATGCCTACCAATGGCAAAGCAGCACGTCTAGCGATCCCGCTACCTTTGCTGACATTAGCGGTGCCACGGCAGCTAATTATACACCTGGTGCATTGACCGCTACTACTTACTACAGGAGAATAGTGACGTCTGGAGAATGTGAGTCTGTCAGCAATATCATCACCGTAACCGTTAACGTGACGCCGGTGTTCACCGTGCAGAACGTTGCGGCCATCTGCAACACCGCCACCACCTTCAGCCTCACCTACACCGAGACTGCTGGTGACGCTTCTGAATATGACATCAGGGCCGCCGGCGCCAACCCGATGACCGGCTTCACCGACATCACCGGTCAGCCGCTTACCGCCAGCCCGCTTTCCATCGCAATGCCTGCAGGCGTGCCAGAAGGCACCTACACCTTCACCCTCACCCTGCGGGATGCCATCGGATGTGAGAGCACGCAGCCTTTCACCGTGATCATTGAAGAGCCGTCTTCCGCTCCCACCATTGCCGTGCCCAGCATCAACATCTGCGTGGGCAGCTCCGCCA
>NZ_JBCNJR010000014.1:0-77629 GCF_039596455.1 Chitinophaga sp. | reverse complement strand
GACCGCTACAGTAATGGGCGACTACTTGCCGCTTAAAGGCCAAATCATGGATACTACGACGGCCCCTTCTTTTTAATTGATTCATTGGTTTACATTTTTGGGTGTAAACCTATTTTAGGATGTGACCAGGACGGATGCGATGTTCAACAAGCCTCGCATGTGGTTGTCCATCCTGAAGACAGCATGTGAGCAAGGCTTAATTCACAAACAAGTTTGCGAGAAAATATTTTGGCTACTGATAGCGGAAAAAGTTAAATTACATGCAGCCAGCCAAGAATCGAGAACCAAGCTTTGCAATTGTTTGTTGTTTTAATCCTAAAATGTTACCTGATGTTAGTATTCCGTTCCTGGTTAACCGTCATTAGCGTTATCATGTTTCTTTGCGCCTGTTCCAGAGGTATTGAAAACGTTGAAGTAAAAGCATCGTTTCATGAATTTGCTACCCTGAAAGACGGCGCTGATGAAAGACTTGCTCCGCTCATGGACTCCCTGCAGCACGTGGAAGAACTACGCCCCTTCATGGATAGTGCTGCCAATGCCTTTGGCTACCCGCTGTGGGAACACGCGGTAATAGGTACACAAAGTGGCGGGCTGATGGTACTCGCGCCTATGGTTCGCAGCGGAAGCTCGCGTGTGTCTGGTCTGATAGCTTTGAAAAATAATGGGAAGTTCAGCGTACGGATTTTTGATGCGGAGAAGCCGGGAAAGTATGGATACGGCAAGGGCCTGAGTGCGCGAAATGTTTTCATTGCGGCAGACCTGTTTAACCAGCGGGCGTTTGACCACGACGGGGCTGCCATCAATGATCCTTGTATGATGTCTCGTATGGAAAGGGCGTATATCACAGGTGCACGGATGGCAAAACCAGGGATGACGGTTACTTTGACGGCGCGGGAGATTGTAGGGTATGTTGAGACTTGCTATTATACGACGGCTTGTACGGGTGATGGGAGCGGAAATTGTATTGGGGAGGTGGTGGTGCAGAGGGATTGTATCCTGTCTCCTATCTGGTTTGATGATACTTATGGCAACGAAACGATCTACGATGGTATAGATGGTTCGCAGAATTTAGGAAGCAGCTCTTCCGGCGGCATACCTCCACATACACAAACGTCTGGTGGAAATGACTGTTATGGTACAGGCTCAGAAATGGCGGTTGCCCTTCCTCCTCCAGATAAGCCCGTAACTAATATAGCACAGTATATGGGATGTTTCTCAAGCTCTCACCCAGCCAAACTTGTATTCTATGCAGATCAGCCTACTGCTGGAAGTGCTGACCCATTTTCTGTAAAGGATAAAGCAGGCCATGCATTTGTTGCCGTAGAGCAGATGATAAACGGTGTAGTCTACCGGCGCAGCGTTGGTTTTCATCCCAGACAGGGTGTTTCCCCGTTTTTCCCCGACAATACACAAAGTCAGCTTGGTGATGACTCAAATCAACCTTTTGATGTAAGTTTGGAGGTAAATATAACAGCTGCCCAGCTTTCCAAAGTTCTTCAAAAGGTAAATCAACCCAGTCCTGTTTATAACCTTGAATCCTATAATTGCACTCATTTTGTCTATGATGTGGCTGCAGCTGCGGGAATAAACATTCCCAAAACAAATGGCTGGTGGATAATGGGCAGTGGATTAAACCCTGCTAATTTTGGGGAGGATTTGAAAAAATGTACTGGAGCAAAAGCTCAAACTGGTATTTCATCATCTAATACCGGTTCTTGTAACTAAAAGGATAATCATGAAAGCAAAGAGCATTTTTGTTTTCCTTGCACTTGGGATCAATACAAGCCTGTCGGCCCAAACTTCTGATGAAAGTAAAAAGCTTATCAGGCAGTTCATTGAATATTCTAAAGGCGATTGGAATATTGATACAGCTATTTCAAAATATATTCTTTTCAGGAAGGAAGAGTCTAAAGTTGCAACAAAAGAACAGAGGAAAAAATATATCGAAATGGGGATAAAACAGCTCTCTTCTCAAATGAAGGAACACAACGTAAATCCGCGTGATTTGACGATTGAGACATACGAAAAATCTGATCCGTCTCTAAAAATTCTAAATCTCGATCTGGATTATAGCACCCGTACTTATGTTGTCTGCAACAAACAAAAGTCTTTCGTAAGATATTTTTTGATTAGAAATAGGAAAATTGAAGCCTTTCTGCTCTATCGGGATAAAGCCTTTCTATTATTAAACTGACCTCACAAACAATTATAGTCATTGAACTTTAAATTCTTTGAGAAACTGAGACGGTGTGAGGTCTAACCCCTTGGATAATTTAATAAAAGTAGTGAAAGCCAGCTTCTTTTTGCCGTTCTCAATTTTAGAGATATCACCCTCATTTATGCCGCTTCTAACTTCCAGTTCCAGCAATGTAAGATTCTGCTCCTTTCTGAAAGCTCGCAATGTTTTGCCAAAGTGTATCAATATTTCCGTGTTCAAGTCTGTCATGTAAACTAATATGGTGGAAAAGCAGAAAATAAATCTTGGTTGACCAACCAAGATAATGAAGAAATTGGTATATTTACAAAGGCAGAAACATGCTTCGTTGTTTATCGTAATTCAATCTAAAATATGGTTATATGCAGACTTCCATTGTTAATCCACCCTTTAATTCTATTAATCCGGCCATTGCGGACTTCCTGGATAGCTATCCTTGCAGCGAAGATGTAAAACACCGCTTGTGGGAGTTGTTAATTGCCGCTATGGGTAGCAAGCATTCGGATATGTGGAACAACGAGGCCAGGGCAGATATGCTTTTTTTCTATGAGCAGATTTGTAATTTCATGGATGCCTTTTATGCCAAACAAGGCGATATTGAATACTCTCCATTTCTAAGCCAACAATAAATTTGAATACCCGCTTTTTGCATATATAATATATATGCAGTAAATTTAATACATTTATCACGCTAAATTAATCCCATGCCTCATTGTTATCTCTGTAATTGCAAAATTGAGAACGGAAAGGGAGTTAGAAAGGAAGTGTATATAGGCCACCATAAAAGCGGAGGCTTTTCTGGTAATAGAATCTGGATGGGCAAAAGAAGGTATTATGGAATGCGTCTGGTCTGTGAAAAATGTGCAAAACCATCAATTTTAAAGGGCATATATAACCTTTTGGCGGTAGTGCTAATATTATTTTTTCTTTGGCAGTTTCGCGGGTGCATTTTCAACCAATGACTTCTTAATCAAAAATAAACGTTGGCCCAAATTTGTCCTGCTTGAAAACGCTAGTGATGGAAGCCCCAATATGGAAAAATATATACCCCCCGATCAAATAGTTGACAAAATACAAATTTTACATCTACCCGTCAATTACTTCCCAACAGGTAAGTTTGCACTTCCATTCCCACCACAGCAATACATTTGCTTATAACAAAAGCTTACCGATATGTTGAGCCGAAAATCTTTCTTAACCGGTACCGGGGCGCTGGGAGGATTGCTATTGTTCAGCCGGCCTTCCCTGTCTATGCCGGAAGCTGCACCCCACCTGGCGCCATTCATGGCCAGGCCGGCGCTTGGCAACTCCTATTGGTACATCGGGCACCTGTTATCAATACTGATAAAAGCCACGGATACCAACAACCTTTTTTCGCTGCTGAAAATGACGGAAGTAAAAGGGCTGGAGCCGCCGCCGCATACCCATACGCGGGAAGACGAGATATTCATGGTGCTGGACGGCAGCATCGAATTTTCAGTGGGCGGCAAAACGTACCAGGCAACGGCGGGAGACAGCATGTTCCTCCCCCGTAACATACAGCATGCCTTCAAGGTACTGACAGACCGGGCTGAAGTGATGATCCTGCTTACGCCCGGAGGGTTTGAACAGTATTTTGTAGAAATGAGCGAACCGGCACCGGCCATGGAGCTGCCTCCGCCGCCCGCCGGCGCGCCGGATATAGCGCGGCTGATTGCCACCTCTTCCAGGTATGGCATCAGGTTTCCTGAACGCCCTTCCGGCATGTAAGCGCCGCAATATCTTCGAGGGCGGGAACGGGAGTGCTGTACATATCACGGCTCACCTTCTCGTCCAGCAGGTGCTCATACCCCCAGTTCACCACCTGGTGAATAACCGGCACCAGGCTTTGCCCCAGCGGGGAGAGCGCATACATGGCCCTGGTGGAGGAAGGCTTGAGCTGTTTCTTTTCTACTATTCCCTTGCTGGTGAAAAAGGCCAGTTCATGCATCAGCACTTTATCTGTAATCTGCGGCAGCAGCTGCCTGAGCTCGGCAAACCGGAGCTGTTTTTCCCTCAGCTGCCAGAGTATGGCAATCTGCCATTTCCCTGCAAGAAATTGCATGGTGAATTGTACGGGGCAACCTTTATATAGATCTTTATTCATGGTTCATCCCTTTGCACTATAAATTTACTGAATCGGGAACTATCCCCCTCCCAAAATAATAGAACCCCAGGGTTCTTGCGCAGCTCTTTTATATCCCCCACCTTTGCATTATGATTTTGAAATCACTATATCCTGATACCGTTTCTTAAAATACACGAGCACAATCCTATGCCTTTGTTTTTTGTGCCCGGTTGCTGACCGTATACATATACACATTATACCTAAATCCAATTTATGATTAGACCTAGACATGTGAAATGGCTTTTACTTCTCTTTTGCGTAGTTCAAAGCACCTGCTATTCTTACGCACAATCCGCATCCACCGCAAAATACCGCTGGTCTCCCCTCTCCATCCATTTCTCAGGCGAACAGGCAAAAAAATACGCCCAGCTGCCCCAGGCAGACTATACGCCGCTTAACCAGCTGGAAAACTGGGCTGCCGGCAAGGCCGTACAGCAGTACGCCGGCACGGTGAATGGAACGTTCCTGCTGCAGTACATGCTGCTGGTAAACGATAAGGGGGTTATCACGGAAATCGAAGTGATACAGTCAGACAACACCCGGCATGCGGATGCGGTAAAGGGCCTGCTGCTGAACACCAAAACACAAGGCCCTTCCTTTGTTCAAAACAAGGCGGTTACCTGCTACGTTCCCTGCACCATTAAAATAGACGGGCGCCTGGCAACCATTCATTAATTCTTTCTCTTCCCGGCAATAAACGATTTGCATGAAAAAATTGTACAAACATCTTTTCATAGGGGCATGCTATGCCCTGCTGTCAACCAATGCGCAGGCGCAGGTGGTGAGCGGCAACGGTTTTCTTAAAGCGGATTTCATAGAAGCCGGCATACAGGCTAACGGCGCTTTTGGCAGTACGGTCAAAAGCCCCGAAAACTTTTTCTATTCTACCAGGCCCGACTTCGGGGGCCGGGTAGGCTTCATTTCAGACGTAGGGAAAGACGGCTGGACGGTAGGATCTCCGGCTTATATTGGCGACTACTTTCTGCCAGGTACGCCCTACGAAGGCTTTTCCGTACAGATAAACGGTACTCTGCATATCAACTCCGGGAGCGGGCACAACGCTGTTCCCGGTTCCGTTACCGGCTTCAGCACTACGGACGTGAGCCAAACGGTAGAATGGACGGGCAATATCAGTAACCTGGAAGTACGCCAGGAGTTCTCCGTAGAAAAAACCAAAGGGTTTATACTTGTAAAGGTTTACCTCACCAACAAAGGCACTACAACGCTGAACAATATCTATTACACCCGCGAAGTAGACCCGGATAATGAAGTAGCGCAGGGCGGCAGCTATGACACGAAGAACGTGATAGAACAACAAAATCCTAACAGCATCAGCACCGCTCTTATATCAGCGCAAGGCATGCGTTTTTCTTCTTACCTGGGCCTTGGCAGCCGGGATTGCCGGGCAAAGGTATCTGTACCCTCCGGCTGGCCCAATGCCAACGGCAGCCAGATATGGGCAGGCACGGGGCAAGCGCTTTCGACAGTGGGCAATATTACAGGAGACAGGGCTATGGCCATTGCATTCAAAGTTGGTAACCTGGCCGCAGGTGAGTCTACCGCCCTGGCATTCGCCTACGTGCTGAACGCTTCAGACCTGCCTGATGCCATGGACCGTACAGACCCGCTGTTCAACGTAAAAACGACCTCCTACTCTTCCGGCTCGTCTATAGACGTTTGCGCCGGCCAGGAGCAGATCGTTGAAGTGCTGAACGGTGACGGCTTTTCCTGGACGTGGGCGCCTTCTACCGGGCTGAACACCACCACCGGCTCTTCTGTAAAAGCTACGCTCAGCGGGCCAATGACTTACACCGCCTCCGGCACCAATACCTGCGGCACAAGCAGGAGCATCACTATAACGCTGAACCCCTCCATCACCACTCCGCCTGAAGACGCGGCAGCCATCACTGGCGCTGACAAAGTGATTGCCGGCCTCAATGCCAGCTATAGCGTACCGGCTATTGAAGGCGCCAGCAGCTACAACTGGAAGCTTCCTCCCGGCGTTACTTTCGTATCCGGGTACAAAACCAATGCTATTACGGTGAATTTCGGCCCATCCGCTACGGGTGGCAACATTGAGGTAGAGGGCGTGAACGGCTGCGGCACGGGTGCTTCCGCCAGCCTTGCGGTAGATCTGGTGAAATTGCCTGCACCGGTTTCTGCAGCAGGCTCACCTACCAGCGTCAAGAAACCGCTTATCACCGGCAAGGCCGAACATGGCCTGACGGTAACATTATATAACGGCTCAACGGCCATCGGCTCCGCCACAACGGATGCTGAAGGAAACTACGCCATTACGCCAACGTCTTCACTGCCGGTGGGAACGCATACCCTCACGGTAAAAGCGAGTGACGGCGCCGGCGCTACCAGCAGCGCCAGCCACCCGCTGCTGCTCACCATTGCGGCCAAACCGCCCAAACCGGCAGCACCGGTACTGGTAGCTGGCAGCAGCCCGCTGAATGAAGGCAAACCCGTCATCAAAGGCACGGCCCAGCCTAACAGCACGGTTACTATTTATGATAGCGGCGTACCAGTAGGCACAGCTACCGCAGACGCTGACGGGAACTGGACCTTTGTGCCGGACAATAACCTGCCAGACGGCCCGCATGAATTGACGGCTACGGCCAAAGACACGGAAGGTAATGAAAGTGACGCCAGTGATGCGCTGCTCTTCACCACAGATACGGAGCTGCCGGCAAAACCGGCCATGGCGCTGACCAGCGGCAGCAGCCCGCTCAACAACAACCAGCCTTCCCTGAGCGGCACCGCGGAGCCTAACAGTACCGTTACTATTTACACGGATGGTGGGGAAACGGGCACTGCCACGGCGGATGCTGACGGCAAATGGAGCTTTGCGCTTCCCGCCGCGCTGGCAGACGGGCCTTATGCGTTTACCGCTACGGCCACAGATGCTGCGGGCAATGTGAGCGCAGAACCTGCTACCCTGAACATCATCATAGACACGCAAGCGCCGGCCCAACCGGTTACGGGCTTAGCAGCCGGCAGCAGCCCGGTCAAGAATAACCAGCCTTCCCTCAGCGGCACGGCAGAACCTAACAGCACCGTAACCATCTACGTGAACGGAACAGCAACCGGCACGGCCACGGCAGACGCTGATGGCAACTGGACGTACACCATACCCGCTCCCCTGGCAGACGGCCCGCATACCGTACATGTTACCACCACGGATGCCGCCGGCAACACCAGCATTGACAGTGAAACGCTGCCCATAGTGATAGACACGGAAGCGCCGGCCCAACCCGCCGTTGAGCTGGCCGCCGGCAGCAGTCCCCTGAAAAACAACCAGCCTTCCCTGGGCGGTACGGCAGAGCCTAACAGCACTGTTCATATCTATGTGAATGATGTGAAAGTGGGTACTGCCACGGCAGACGCTTCCGGTAAATGGAGCTACACCTTCCCCTCCGCCTTGCCTGACGGCGCGCACAGCATTACCATTACGGCTGAAGATGCCGCAGGTAACGCCAGCAGTGCGAGTGAAAAACTGGATGTGGTGATTGATACCAGCGTACCGGCCGCTCCGTCTCAGCCTGTATTGCCCGGCAACAGCAACGGGCATAGCGGCAACAACCAGCCTGCTCTTACGGGCACGGCTGAAGCTAACAGCAAGGTAGATATCTATATAAACGGCCAGATTGCAGGCACGGTTACCGCGGATGCTTCCGGCAACTGGAGCTTCACACCGCCTGCGGCCTTGCCGGACGGCACTTACAAAATATCCGCCACCGCCACGGATGCAGCGGGCAACACCGGCCCCGCCAGTGAAACGCTGCAAGTGGTGATTGACACGCAGGCGCCGGTTGCGCCCTCATTGCCGGTGCTTTCAGGCGGCAACAATGGCCACACCAACAGCGGCCAGCCCGCATTCACCGGCAAGGCGGAAGCCAACAGCACGGTACATGTTTACGTAGATGGTGTTGTAGTGGGTACCACCACTGCCGATGCCAGCGGCAACTGGAGCTACACGCTTCCATCCGCCCTTGCAGACGGCCCGCATACCATTGCCGCCACTGCTACGGATGCGGCAGGCAATACCAGCGCCACCGGCCAGGCCATTGCCATTGTGGTGGACACGCAAACACCGGTTGCTCCTTCCGTACCGGTACTGGCCGGGGAACAAAACGGCAGAACAAAAAATAACAAGCCAGCTTTAAGTGGAACGGCTGAACCCAATACCACGGTTACTATTTACAACAACGGCGTAGCTATTGGAACGGCTGCTGTATCAGCAGACGGCACCTGGAGCTTTACACCGGCTACGGCGCTGGCCGATGGTGAACATGCCATCACTACCACGGTTACGGATGCCGCGGGTAATACCAGCGAGCAGGGTGAAGCGGTTTCATTTACGGTAGATACGCAGCTGCCGGTACCGGTCATCTCCTCTCCGGTTACCGCGGTGAAAGGCCCGTTCCAGGTGAATATTGTGTTTAACGAACCGGTAGAGGAATTTGATGCTTCGGCCATCACCCTGAGCAACGGTACCGCATCCGGCTTTACCAGGGTTAGCGCCACGGAGTACAGGGTTACCATCACCCCTGTTGCTGAAAATGATGTTACGGTACGCCTGAATGCCGGCGCAGTGCCTGACCTGGCAGGCAATGGCAACGGGGAGTCTAACATCCTCACCGTGAAGGCGGAATTCAGCGCAGTAGTGGAAACGGTGTTCCCCAACCCTTCCAGGGGCAAGTTCTACATCCGTTTCAATGGTGTGGTGCCTTCAGAAGGCACGGCGGTAATGATCAGCGTATCCGGGCAAACAGTGCTCCGCCAGCAGCTGGGCTTTGAGGGTAACATGCTTACCCTGAATGCCGCCGGGCTGGCGCCAGGCATCTATGTGCTGATCGTGAACACAAAAAATTATTCTTATAAAACCCGGGTCAGCATCATCCGCTAGACCATCTTCCCCGGTACTGCTAACGGTGCCGGGGAATTATTCTCTCATTGACAGATCATAACCAGGTGATATGAAATATTCCCTCTCTAAAAAACTGGCCTTCGCAGCGCTGATGCTGGGAGCACCTTTAAAAGGAATGACGCAGAACGTAAGTTCCATAGATATTGTGACCAACGCCGTACCGTTTCTCCGTATTTCTCCGGACGCAAGGGCCGGCGGCATGGGTGAAACCGGCATTGCCACCTCTCCTGACGCCAATTCGATTTTCTACAACCAGGCAAAAGCGGCCTTCCTCAGTCATCCCAAGGGCGCATCTGTTACCTACACGCCCTGGATGAAAGGCTACGGCGTAGACGGCATGTACCTGCTGAGCGCATCGGGGTACTACAAGCTGGACAGTACGGAGGCCATCACCGCGGGCATCCGCTATTTTGACCTGGGCAGCATTGAGCTGACGGATATTGACGGCAAACGGCTGGGCTACAGCAATCCGAACGAGTGGGCGGCCGAAGTGGGCTACACCCGCCAGCTTGGCCGTAAATTGTCTATCGGCGTGGCTTTCCGTTTTATTTATTCCAACCTGGCTTCCGGGGCAGACGGTGCCGGCGTGAATTACAAAGCGGGCTCTACCGTTGCGGGAGACCTCTCCCTGTTTTACAACGGCAGGAACGAAGCAGGAGAAGGCTGGAACTTTGGCGCAGCTTTAAGCAACCTGGGCGGCAAAATAGCCTATACAGACCAGGCGTCTCAAAAAGAGTACATTCCCGCCAACCTGGGCATAGGCGCCAGTTATACCAAGGTGCTCAGTGAACAGCATGCCTTCACCTTCGGGCTGGACGTCAACAAACTGCTGGTGCCCTCCGCTCCTGCGGCAGACTCCGCCAGTCTTGCCCAATACCGCAGCCGCAGCGTTACCGGCGGCTGGCTGAGAGCGATGGGCAACAACGCTTACACGGGCTCCCTGGGCCTGGAGTATGATTACCAGCACATGGTATTCCTGCGCGCGGGGTATTTCTACGATGCCAGGAAGGAAGCCAACAGGCGGTATTTTACCCTGGGCGCCGGGTTTGCCTACAGCGTGGCCCGCATCAATGTTTCCTATGCGGTCCCGGCAGGCAGCGATCTGAGCCGCAACCCGCTCTCCAACACCCTGCGCTTTGGCCTTGAGGTTGGTTTGTAAGCAGCTATAAAAAAAACGGGAATATATCTTCAGAGAATTTGCGCTTTGCATCAAAGGGCAGATACTATTGATATGTTCCCGTTTTTTGTTTTACATGGATTTATCCCCGTTCTCCAGCGCCCACTTCAGCAAGGCGTTGTTCTCGTCTTTCAGGCCCAGCTTCCGGCATATCTTGTGCCGCTGGTTTTTTACCGTATAAGGGCTCAGGAACATAATCTCCGCAATTTCCTTGGTTGATTTGCGCTGGCTGATCAGCTGCACTATTCTTTGCTCCGCGGGGTTCAGCTGCGCCGCGGCGGGCGTTTCGGGGCTGTTCTTCCGGGCCAGCTTTTCCATGATGAGCCGCACCCCGGCAAACAATTGCATCTCATCTACGGGTTTGATAATGTAGTTGGAAGCATCGGAGCGGATGGCTTCTTCTATTATGTTCTTGTCGTTGTAAGACGATATATAGATCACCTCAAAGCTGTACAGCTTCTGCAATTCCTGCACCAGCTGTATGCCGCTGCGGGATTCTTCCAGGTTAATATCGCAAAGCAGCAGGTGGGGCAGCAGCTTCGGCATTACGTCCAGCGCTTCCGCGGAAGATATGGCGATGGCCGTTTCGCAGTTGAAATGGGCCTTCAGCTGTTGTTCTATGAACCGGGCAATAATAATTTCGTCTTCTACGATCAGCACGCGCGTCATCATACATTCGTTTTTTTACAGGTCTATAGGGAAAGTCAATTCATATACAAGGCCGGGAGCGGCAGATTCAGACAGCTGCCCGTTCATTTGCCGTACCAGGTCTTTTACCAGGGAAAGGCCGATGGAAGAGCTGCCGGTGCGCGGCTGCTGGGGGCCCTTGCCGTTGTCCGCATACCGGCAGATGATCACATTGCCTCTCCTGGTGGCGGAAATATGGATCAGCCCGGTGGCTACATGGCCAAAGGCATACTTAAAGGAATTGGTCAGCAGCTCTGAAACAACGAGCGAAAAATACAGTGCTTTCCGGCTGCTCAGCTGTATGCCTTCGTCAAAATCCGTTCTGATCAGCACCGGCCGCCGCGTGCTGTAGATCTGTTTGATATTGGCGGCCAGCTCTTTTGTAAGCTCCTCCAGGTTCACCAGCTGCAGCTCTTCCAGGTGGAAAAACCGCCTGTTCACCAGCATCATGGCCTTGATGCGGTTAATATTGCTGGTGAGCACATCACGGGAGGCCCTGTCTTTGATACCGGGCAGCTGCAGGCTGATAAGACTGTATAATAGCTGGAGGTTGTTCTTCACGCGGTGGTTCAGCTCGTTGATGAGGATGGCGATCTTGTCGTTCCGCTCCGCCAGGGCCCTGTTTTGCAGGGTGAGCCGCACGTTGTTGCTGTTCAGCTCTTTCGTTTGCTGCTTGACGGTTTCCTCCAGGAGCGTGTTCTGGTGTTCCTGCAGCCTGTTCAGCTTTTCCAGCGCCAGCTGCCTTTCCCTTTCCGTTCTTTGCTGGCTTTTGGCAAGGCCGGCAAAAAGCATGATAAAGATGCTGATGATCATGATGCTGGACATGTACGTGATGTTCACAAAGGCCTGCTCCCTCAGCACAATGATGCGTACCGCCACCAATATGCAGGAAGCTACGAACATGAGAATGCCATACGCCAGGTACTTCTGCGTGGGGTCAAGCCGGCGCCAGAACCGGGTGATCACCACGGCGGAGAAGGCAATATGCGCCATGTACGTACCCAGGTTCAGGAAATTCATGAACGCAAAGTTGCCGGTAAAGAAATTGATGCAAAAGCTGATGGCGGAAAACAGCACGATGGAGGCCACAGCTATCATGCTGGCGCGGTATAGGCGGGGCGCCTGCGCGCGTATCTGCCAGAAATTGATCGTCAGCATATACAGGCCTATCATTCCCAGGTGTACGAAGTGGATGTTGAACAACCAGCCTATGGCGGGCGCTTCGGGGAAAAACCAGGCTATGAAGTACCCGCTGGGGCACAGGTTGTAGAAGGTAACGGCCACAATAGTGAGCAGCAGCCAGCCGTAGGTGCTGTTGCGGGTGGCAAACCAGCATAGCAGGGTATAGAGCACAAAGATCCACATAACGCCCTGCAGGCGCAGCTCTATGGCTTCATCTTTTTGCTGCTGCCGGAAAAAGTCGTAGCCGTCCCGGGCCACAAAATCAAAGCGGGGCACGTAGTGTTTGGTGTGCTCCACTCTCAGCAGCAAGGTACAGCTGTCTGCCCGCAAGCCGGAGGGCAGGGAAAACCAGAAACGGCCGTCTCCCCTGGCCAGCTCGCTCTGTTTGCGGAAGGCGCCGGCCTTTTTATGCAGCACGCACCGGCCTGCCTTGAAAATATAGATATCTACGTACGTGAGGTTAGTGAAAGATATTACGCTGGTTGCTACGGGCCCCGTCAACGCCGGGAAGGGAGCCGTGAGCCAGTACACGCCGGTTTTGTTCTGCAGCGGGAAATCATGCAAAGGGCGGAAATAAGGCAGTTTGGCGAGAACGGCAGCCGCGTTTGCCTTGCCGCTGCTGTCTTCCCACACTTCCAGCCGGGGGGCAAGATGTACTACGCCTTGCTCTGGCGCCACAGCTCCGTACCCGGACTTGCAGAACAGCAAAATAGCAGGGATAGCCAATAGCACAAAGCACAGGTATAGCGGCGGCCTTACATTCATTACTAAACTGGATATTTACACCTGCTTTTATGGAGGTGTAGGTGGTTCGTTTGGAGCAGAACGCAATGGAGAACGCTTACAGGCCGCGAAAGTAGAAAAAATTAATCGTTTATTCATCTTCATGTTAAATTAATCTCGCCCGCCTGTTTTTGCCGCACCAATATACCATCCTGGCCTGCCCGCTTTGGACAGGCTTTTTTTTGTATATTCATTGCCGGTTGATAATGCAGTTAAAAAAACAATCAAATGCGAAACCTGATCTTCGGCATCAATGTTACCCTGGATGGCTGTTGTGACCATACCAAAGGCTATCCTAATGAAGAGGTACATGAATATTTCACCAACCTCATGCAGGAAGTTGACCTGGTTGTCTATGGCCGTAAAACCTACGAGCTGATGGTGCCTTTCTGGCCCGATATGGCCAGCAACAAATCCGGCCAAACAAAGGCCATGAACGATTTTGCCCAAAAGTTTGATGCCATCGGCAAGCTTGTTTTCTCCCGGACGCTGAACAGCGTTGAAGACAGAAACACCAGGCTTGCCAGTGCGGGCCTCCGCGAGGAAATACTAAAACTGAAGCAGGAAGAGGGCAAAAAGATCATGACCGGCGGGGTTGACCTTCCTTCCCAATTGATAGAGCTGGGACTGGTGGATGAATTTGTTGTTGTTATCCACCCCATGTTGGCGGGTGAAGGAAGGCGGCTGCTGGATGGCAGCAACCTGCGGGAGATGCTGAAATTGGACCTTGTTGAGTCCAAGGTGTTTGAATCGGGGCATGTTGCGCTCCGGTATTTGAAGCCGTAAGAGACGGGAAAGTTGTGCTCCGGAAATCACTCATTTTGAAAATCCATGCTTCATGAACGAATACCAGACCCCCAAAGACCGCAGGTATACGGAAACCCTGCTGAATGCCGCCAGGCAGGAATCTGCCGCATTTATGAACCTGAAACACACCGCAGAGCGGAAAGACGGCGCCATACCCGCCAAATACCGGGAGCTGATGTCAATTGCCGTAGCGCTGACCACCCAATGCGCTTACTGCATTGAATCGCACATGCAGAACGCTGTTCGAGAAGGCGCCACAAAAGAAGAAATTGCAGAAACGGTATTCATTGCAGCCGCCCTGCGGGCCGGCGGAGCGGTGGGGAACGGGCTGCTGGCCATGCGCCTGTTCGATGAGATCAGCGCCGTTGCCGCCCCCCAGCCTTGATGGCCGTCAGCAGTATTTCGAGCACTACACCGGCCCGGGTACCCGGGCCGGTCAGCGAAAAACCAGTAAATGCTTCATGCTATCTGCTGGGGCGGGCTGGAATAGAAACGGGACTCCCGGTAAATAACAAAGGGCGCACCCATTACAGATGCGCCCCTTCCCCCCTATAAATTACAGGCGCGGAAGCAGGCCACCCAGGAGATTGGTAACCGTGCCCAGTAAACCACTCAACAGCCCCCCTACAACGGGAATGCCGTTCAGCAGGCCGCCCAGGTCAGGAAGGCCCGGCACTTCTGGAAGTGCGCCGCCATTGATGTCTTTGGCTTCAGTTGCATTCAGCTCTGTGCAACCGTAGTTTTTGGTTTTCAGTTGTTCCATTTTTTATAGGATTTGGTTAAAAAAAGCCTGACAGGATGATGTTCCCATGGAATGAAGTTGCGGGATGATCCGCGGGATAAAGCGGTATCCGGACCTGTGCAAGGGCATTCACATGACGATACGAGGTTTCTTTCAGGCAGGAATAAACAGCGGATGTACAGGCCGTTTCTTTCGGGTTGCGTTACAGGATAACCGGAAAGGCGGGACTCCCTTTGGGATGTTTTAAAATTAAATGATGCACCGCTGTTCATTTTGTTCATTTAGGGGGGAAGGGTGTTCAGTTTTGTTCAGGAATAACTCCCCGCTGTCCGGACATTTAAGGAAGCACACGGACAATCGTCTTTCCGTTGACCCGGCTGGTTGAATTGAAAGTGGCAACAGCGTGTTGAAGGGTAGATGTATTGCCTATGTTTCTGCGCCTGTTGATAGTGCTTCCTTTTCTGATTTTATTTTACATTTGGTATATTTCAAAGGATAACACATAGAATTAACAACAAGGGGTTACAGTCGGGTCTATTCTTAAACTTTAATACTTACACGATGCTAAAATGGCTTGATGTGCTAAAATTTGCCAATAATGGCAATCCCGCTCCTGATAAAAGAGTGGAAAAAACGCAGGAAGAATGGAGGGCGATCCTGACACCGGAGCAGTTCAATATTACCCGGCTGAAAGGTACGGAGCGTGCATTCAGTTCTGAGCTATGCTCTTATTTTGAACCAGGAAAATATGCCTGCATTTGTTGTGGTACGGAGCTTTTTGATGCCGAGACCAAGTATGAGAGCGGAACGGGATGGCCGTCATTCACGCAACCGGTAAAGGAAAATGCAGTTGCTTACCATACAGACAGCGCGTTTGGCATGCAGCGTATCGAGGCGCTGTGTAATACCTGTGACGCCCACCTGGGCCACGTTTTTCAAGACGGCCCGCCGCCCAGCGGTCTTCGTTATTGTATGAATGCAGTGTCCCTGCGGAAAGTTGAGGAAGATGAAAGAAAATAGATTGACGGAGGCTGCTTTCAGGAGCCGGTCTATCATCGAAATTACCTTTTTCGGTAAACAATGGCGTCAGTCTGTTTCTTCTGTATGTAATACAAGAAAGCCTCACCAATCTGCTTGTCGGGTACATAAAAGTTATCCCATATACTGAAGGACATCTCAATGGAGGCACTGTCCTTTGAAGCAACAAATTTTTTTGCAATTTGCCCGGTGCTTTTATCATACACCTCAAAAATTGTTTTCCCTTTAAGGTCCGGGTTGATCCTGAAGTCTATACCCTCCCCGCCCCGGCCTATCACATTATCAAGATGAAATAACGGTTGCCCCCCTGTATATCGGATAAGGTACTTACTCTCTTCACTCCTTGAACCTATATAACCACCTAAATTCTTGCTTTCGAGATAGCCCTCAGCATTCCGTTCCTTCCTTAAAAAGTAAAATTCATTGATATAATTATCTGTAGTATCAAAGCCCCTGGCAAGGTTGTATGATGTCATATGAACAACATGAAAGGTTTCGATCTCCTTTTCGGGAGCTTCGTTTTCACTGGAGGGCTTGTCTGTTCCCTTTGAACATGCTACCACGAATGCTAATAAAACCAGGTATTGTACTCTCATAAAATGGGGATAATAAAATATTTCATAAGTGTGTGAATGCTTGTGTAAACATTTCGCCTGCCCCTATGTAAATAGGAAGGGAAGCGGTTTTAGGGCATAAAAGAAGGAAGCTTTCAGCAAAAAGCAATAAAAAAGAATTTTCAGGCAAAAAATCCCTGAAAATTCCCCAAAAGAAGAATTTTGAGAATTGAGATGAAGCCGGGTTGGCTATTCAACTTTTGAATAGAAAAGTGTGCCCTCACATATGCCGCGGCTTTCAGGTACGGGGTCATAATATCCCCAGAAATGTCCATTTAACTCCCGTTTGTTACCGGACTGGGTCAGCCGGATGACCCCATTTTGGACAACAGAAGCATCCGGGTTCCAATAGATCAGTGCAACATGCTCTTCGGAGAAATATTTTCCGGACACGTGGAGTGCCACGGAGCCAGCTGGATTTTTCCCGTCAGCCTTATAATGCATTGTCAATACGCCGGTAATATTGTTATGATCGCCTGTGAATAATTCAAGCTCTGTATCTTCCGGCTCGAAACTACCTTGTATATGAACACCCCGGTATTTACCATTCAAATGTAAAAAGCGGGCAGTTGGTTTGTGGGCTGCAACAATCTGCGGCTCATTCTTCTTAAGGATGAATGAAACATATTTTTTGGTGATCCTGTCCTTCTGAATGGCATCTTCAGCGTTCCTGATGCGTTCAATGATATTTCTATAATCATCTACAAACAGCATAAAGCGGTCGTGGGCCGTCCGTTTCGAATAGATGTTTTTTCCCTTATCAGTTTGGTCGGTCTTCAGCCGGTAGCCCAAATAAATAAGCGCCTTTCCAATTGCTTCCGCATTGACAGGGACGTCCTCCCCAGTAATTTTCGATTCGCTTTTGATCTTGTAAAAATAGTGCGGGTTGTTAATCTGCCCGCCAAATATGCCGAGCGCCCGGTATTTTTTGTCGTTACCCTTTATTGCCCAGTTTTTCGGGGACTTTAAGGAACCAGCTTCCGGATCGCCTTGCAGCACTTCCCTTTCAAGGAAAACATTGAAAAACACGATGTAAAATACGTGAAATGCATAGGGGTCTGCTTGGTACGTAACCATAGATACAGGCTTTACACCAAAAGTATTGTTTTAATCATGTAAAGTCAATTACAAATTTGGGGCCCTGGCTGAATAATTGGTCGATTGAATTTTTTACCGGCAAATTTCAGGAAAAGAAAAAGGCTGCCTTACGGCAACCTTTGTAACCTATTGGTGGGTTCTGTGCCCAGAACAGGAATCGAACCTGCACTCCGTTGCCGAAACAAGATTTTGAGTCTAGCGCGTCTACCAGTTCCGCCATCTGGGCAATCACGATCATAAAACCTGATCGCGGGATGCAAATGTAGATAATCTCTCCATAATCCGCAACAAATATTTTTGCTTGAAATGCAGCTCTTTCAGCTCCTCCAGCTTGGCGGGCGTCAGCTCCCCTATAGGCTGCACCTCCGCCCAAAGCCGGGCCTGCATTCTTTCCATCTGCTGCCTGAACTTCCGCACCTCCCCTTCGGGCGCCGCCTCCAGGGCAAACAATCGCTCGCTGAGCGGCATCATCTCCATCATGAACATATGAGGCAGCTGCATCTTCTCCCCCGGCCGCAATACGCCTTTTAATTCCAACACATACGCCAGCAGCTTCTGGGGGTCAGCCAGCGTTTCATAAGCCGCCCTGTTCTCTTCCGTGCCGGGCAGGCCCAGGTAGCGCTGCTGCAAAAGGCCTTCCTGCACTTCCACAGATACCGGTATATCAAACAATTCAAAGTAGTTCATGGCCACTATCCTGATTTTGCTAAAATGCAAATTTACAGTAATGTTGCATGCATTTGTTTACAATACCCTAAACAATCTCATGGCAGACCAATACCTTCATATCGGGCTTATAAGGGAAGAGAAAGTTCCGCAAGACAACCGGGTGGCCTTTACGCCCCTGCAATGCCAGTGGATCATGACACACTACCCTCATGTCAGCATTACCGTACAGCCTTCGCCCCACCGCTGCTTTAAAGACGAAGAGTACGCGGCCGTTGGCATCAAGCTGTCTGAAAACCTCTCCCATTGCAACATTCTGCTGGGCATTAAAGAGGTGCCGGTAGAAAAGCTGCTGCCGGGCAAAACCTACCTTTTCTTCTCCCATACCAAAAAGCAGCAGCCGCAAAACCAGGCCATGCTCCACGCCATACTGGAAAAAAACATCACCCTCATAGATTATGAATGCCTAGTGCATGAAGACGGGCAGCGCATTCTGGGCTTCGGCTTTTTTGCGGGCGTGGTGGGCGCGCATAACGGGCTGCTGGAATACGGGCGCCGCACGGGCTTGTTCAACTTCAAGCGGGTACACGAGTGTCACGATTTCCAGGAGCTGATCACACATTATTTCGGCGTAAAGCTGCCGCCGCTGAAAATTGTGGCCACAGGCTCCGGCCGGGTAACGGCGGGCATCCTGGAGGTGATGGGGCTGCTGGGCATCAAGTACATTCCGCCGGAAGAATACCTCATCAACAACTACGCGTACCCGGTATATACCCAGCTGAAAGCGGGCGAGCTGTACCTCCGTAAAACGGATAAAACCTACAGCCGGGAAGATTTTCATGCCAACCCGGGGGCGTACGACTGCAAGTTTCTGCCTTATGTGACCTGCAGCGATATACTGGTGAACGGCATTTACTGGGACAAAAACATTGAACGGCTTTTTGAATGGGAAGACCTGGCCAAAGACAACTTCCGCATCAAGGTAATTGCCGATGTAACGGACGACAAGAACGGCTCCATTCCCTGCAACCTCGGAGACGGCACCATAACATCTCCCTCCTACGGCGTAAACCGCTACACACGCGAAAAAACAGACCCTTACCACGAAGACGCCGTTACCATGATGTGCGTAGGCAACCTGCCTAACGAGCTGCCGCGTGATGCCTCCCAGTTCTTTGGTGACCACCTGATGAAATATGTGTTTGACGAGCTGATGCAGGACAGCAGCGAGATGATAGAAAAGGCCACCATTACCCGCAACGGCAGCCTCACCAAAAGATACGCCCACCTGCAGGCCTATGCTACAGGTACAGGTAGTAATCCTTAAGCAGCGTAACGAACGGCGGCGTGTATTGCCGTTGTTCATTGTGAATGACGAGCCGGCCGGTATGCAAGTCTCCCGCCGGCCCAAAGATGCCCACACAGCGGAATGGCGCATGCGCGGGTGTTTGCTGTATTTCCAGCAGCTCCCGCAAGGTAAAACCCGCGGCCTCACCCATCCGCCGGAAGCGCTCAAACTCCCCCGCCGGCAACAGTACGGAAAATGAACCTCCGGGCGCCAGCAATTGCTGTATGGCTGCCAACAGTTCTGCATGCCCGAGAGACACGGTGTGCATGGCAGCTGTACGCCGCTGCTGCGGCCCTTGCAGGTTATTCTCGAAAAAGGGCGGGTTGGTGATGATGAAGGAATAAGCGGCTTCCGGGCGGAAGTATTTTATATCTGTGTGGAATACCTGCAGTTGATGCGGCCATGGGGAAGCAGCAAAATTTTCCTGCGCTTGCCGGGCGGCGGCGGCGTCCAGCTCTACGGCGTCTATGGCGTAGCTGCCGCGCTGGGCCAGCATGAGGGCCAGCAAACCGGTGCCGGCGCCAATGTCCAGCACCCGTTGAACGCCTGGCAGGCGGGTTTGGAGGTACGCGGCGGTGAAGGCGCCCTGTATGCAGGCGTCTGTGCAGACCTTCATGGCGCTCCCGGCCTGTTGCACGGTGAATTGTTTGAATTGGAAGAAGGAGTTGCCCATAAACAAAATGCCGCTTTAGTTAACACTGAATTCCGCATGCTGGTGAGCTTCTTCAGCCAGCTCCTGAGCATGTGGAATGCCTGTTAAGGCCGCCTAAAACACCGCCCTGGCGCTTGGCACTGCGTCCATGCCGGTAAACTCGCCCGCCAGGTATTTGTAATGAGCGGCCATGGCTATCATGCCGGCATTGTCTGTGCAATATTCGAATTTCGGGATGTACGTTTTCCAGCCGTATTTCTCGCCATATTCCGCCAGCGCCTTGCGCAGGCCGGAGTTGGCGCTTACGCCGCCGGCAATGCCTATTTCGGTTACGCCTGTTTCGGCAGCGGCTTTCACCAGTTTGTTCATCAATATGGTGATGATGCGGTGCTGGATGGAGGCGCAGATGTCTGCCATGTTCTTCCCGGCAAAATCAGGGTCTTTGGCCCTGTTTTCCTGCAAAAAATAAAGGATGGCGGTTTTAAGCCCGGAGAAGCTGAAGTTCAGGCCGGGTATCTGCGGCTCAGGGAACCTGAACCGTGCGGCGTCACCGGTTTGGGCGTATTTGTCAACGAGCGGGCCGCCGGGGTACGGCAGTCCCAGCAGTTTGGCGCTTTTGTCAAACGCTTCACCGGCCGCGTCGTCCAGCGTTTCACCAATTACCCGCATCTGCAGCGGGCTTTCGCAATGAACTATCTGGGTATGGCCGCCGGAAACCGTGAGGCAGAGAAAGGGAAAAGAAGGTTTGGGATCTTCTATGAAATTGGCCAGCACGTGGGCCTGCATATGATGCACGCCTATGAGCGGCACATCCAGGGCCAGGGCCATAGATTTGGCAAAACAGCTGCCTACCAGCAGGGAACCGATGAGGCCGGGGCTTTGGGTGAAGGCCACCGCGCTAAGGTCTGCGGGCTGCATGCCGGCTTTGCGGAGGGCCAGGTCTACCACGGGCACAATGTTCTCCTGGTGCGCGCGGGAGGCCAGCTCCGGTACCACGCCGCCGTACTGTTCATGCACGGTCTGGTTGGCAATGATGTTAGACAGTACCTTGCCGTCCGCAATCACGGCGGCGCTTGTTTCGTCACAAGATGACTCTATGGCTAGAATGTTTACGGGCATATGCGGCGCAAAGGTACCACATTTAGCGGTATCTAGTTACTCCTGATAGCCACCACCGGGTCAAGGCGGCTGGCGGAAAACGCCGGGATGAACCCGGCTACAATGCCCACAATGGCGGAAATGGAAAAGCCCAGGATGATGTTGCCGGTAGACAGCCCTATGGTAAAGCTGGAGAACATGTTTTTGGCGATGAGCGTGCCGCTGAACACCAGCAGGAGGCCCAGCCCCCCTCCTATAAGGCAAAGCAGGATGGCTTCCAGCAGAAATTCAAGCAGTATGATGCCGGGCCGCGCGCCAATGGCTTTTTTGAGCCCGATGATGTTCGTTCTTTCCTTCACGGTTACAAACATGATATTGGCAATGCCGAAACCGCCTACTATCAGGGCAAAACCGGCTATCAGCCAGCCGGCCGTGTTCAATACCCTGAAAACGGATTCCAGCTCGCCCTGTACCGTAGTGATCTCGTTCAGGGCAAAGTCGTTGTCTTGCGTGGGTTTGAGCCGGTTAATGGCACGCATGGCGCCGGTGAGATCGTCTTTCATCTGGCCGAGGGGGATGTCTGCCCGGGCACGGATCATGTAAAACGGGTCTGCAAAGCGCCTTTCATCTACAATGGTGCGGGCAAACAGGTAAGGCATGATCACGGTATTATCCCCAAAAACGCCGCCCAGCATGCTTTCTCCCTTCCTTTTGAGCGCGCCTACCACCTTTACATTGCGGCCGGAGAAACGCACTACCTTGCCCACGGCGGCTTCCGGACTGAAAAACAGTCCTTCCCAGATATTGGCGCCCAGCACTACCGCATTACTGCCGGTAGTGAGCTCTGACGGGCTGAAGTAACGGCCGGCGGCAATATCCATAGACTGCATCTTGTCAAGGTCCATCGTAGTGGCCAGCAGCTCCACGTTCTCCATGTAATCCGCCCCGTACTCTATTTTGCGGCCGCCGGAAGAAAAAAGGAAGGTCACCGCGTCTGCCGTGCTCACTTTTTCCTTGATGGCCTTCATCTGGGAATACTCGGGTTCTGGCCGGTTTACATACTTCCACCACTCGCCATCCCCATCCCACGGCCATTTCTGCAGGTACACCACGTTGGTGCCCATAGATTTCAGGTCGTTCCGGATGGAGCTTTCCATACTGTCCGTCACTGTCAGCACGGCAATAATGCAAAAAATGCCGATGGTGATGCCCAGGAGGGACAAAAACGTGCGGAGTTTGTTCACCCGCAGCTCCTGCAGGGCCATCTTGAGACTGTTCAGCAATATTTTGAGGGTAGAAAGCATATTTCAAATTTAGTATATAATGTAATGCCATCCGTATGCTTGTGAAGAAAGGTCGTAAACCCGGGTTTTCGGAGGAAATATGTACCTTTGCAGCCATTTATAAAAGATGAAATACCTGAACGAGATCAATAAAAGGAAATCCTTTGCCATTATTGCGCACCCGGATGCGGGTAAAACCACGCTCACCGAAAAGTTCCTGCTCTTCGGCGGCGCCATCCAGACGGCGGGTGCGGTAAAGTCTAACAAGATCAAGAAACATACTACATCAGACTTCATGGAAATTGAACGCCAGAGGGGTATCTCCGTGGCTACTTCCGTGATGACCTTTGAATACAGGGATATATTGGTGAACCTGCTGGATACCCCCGGCCACAAAGACTTTGCGGAAGATACCTACCGCACCCTCACGGCGGTAGACAGTGTGGTGCTGGTGATAGACTGCGTGAAAGGCGTGGAAGAACAGACCAAAAAGCTCATGGAAGTATGCCGCATGCGCGATACGCCCGTGATCATTTTTGTGAACAAGCTGGACCGTGACGGTAAAAATCCCTTTGACCTGCTGGACGAGCTGGAAGAACTGCTCAACATCAGGGTGCGGCCGCTCAGCTGGCCCATCAATATGGGAAAAGACTTCAAAGGCGTTTACAACCTGTACGATAAAAGCTTTGTATCCTTTGCCGCCAACAGGAAAGCAACAGACGAAGATATTGTAGCGCTGCCAGACCTGGCCAGCGAACAGGTGGACGAACTATTCAATGCGCAGGACGCCGCGCAGCTCCGTAACGACGTGGAGCTGATCGAAGGCGTGTACGATGCGTTCGACAAACAGCCTTACCTGGAAGGCAAGCTGGCCCCTGTGTTCTTCGGCAGCGCCGTGAACAACTTTGGCGTGAAAGACCTGCTGGACACCTTCGTGGAAATTGCCCCCACCCCGCGGGACCGCGAAGCGACCACCCGCGTGATCAAAGTGACGGAAGACAAATTCTCCGGCTTCATCTTCAAGATACACGCCAACCTTGACCCTCGCCACCGCGACAGGATAGCGTTCCTCCGCGTGTGCTCCGGCAAGTTTGAAAGGAATAAATATTTCCGCCACGTGCGGCTGGACAAGGATGTGCGTTTTGCCAACCCTTACAGCTTCCTGGCCCGCGAAAAGAACATTGTAGACGATGCCTACCCCGGAGACGTGGTGGGCCTGTTCGATACCGGCAACTTCAAAATAGGCGATACGCTGACGGAAGGCGAAAAGTTCTATTTCACAGGCATTCCCAGCTTCTCTCCTGAACTGTTCAAGGAGCTGGTGAACAAAGACCCCATGAAAACCAAACAGCTGGAAAAAGGCATCTCCCAGTTAACAGATGAAGGAGTGGCCCAGCTGTTCACACAACATAACGGCAACCGTAAGATCATTGGCTGCGTGGGAGACCTGCAGTTTGAAGTAATTCAATACCGCCTGCTGCAGGAATACGGCGCTTCCTGCCAGTTCAACACCCTGCCCTTTTACAAGGCCTGCTGGATAACGGGAGATAAAAAGAAGCTGGAAGAATTTACCCGCTTCAAAGGCGCCAACGTAGTGCATGACAAAGACGGGCACCTGGTATACCTGGCCCAGTCTGAATGGTACCTGAATACGGAAAGGGCCAACAACCCGGACATCGAGTTCCACTTCAGCTCTGAAATTCACAAGTAATAACGGGAACGGCGCCTTAACAGGCGCCGTTTTCATGTACGACCAACTCAATTATTGCGTGAAATAAAGATGGTTACAAAAGTAACCGCCCCTGTCCGCAAGGGTTTACGATTTCGGGAAACTCATTTGCGAAATGCGGAAAAATAAAAGCGGCCGCACCTGGGGCGCGGCCGCTTTCTTGAAACAGATCAGCTGTTTACAGCGCTACTACAGCGCCATCCCCATATATCTGCTGCTTGTATTTTAACGAAGGAGAAGGCAGGAACGGCCCCAGGTCCAGCTGGGCCCATTTTTCATCTACGGCTTTGATGGTGGCATCATCTGCTACAATGATGTTTGGCCAGTCCCGCTGAAAATCGTCATGCTCCTTTGTTTTGATGGTACCGTCCAGGCCAAGGCAGGCGGTTACCTTATGAGGGTTGCAGCTGGAGGGGATCTCTGTGAGAATATTGTCCCGCTTGGGATCAAGGTTGTTGCAGAACCGCCAGAGCGCTGAGGGCAGGTCTGCCGCGTCTACCGTGTGCTCTACGTACAGCACCATCTTCACGCCTTCCATGCCGGGCTGCGCGCAGAGCCGCGGGTGCAGCTCCCGCACGTGGTTGCGGCGGCTTTTTTCCACTGCCACTATGATGCAGGGAATGTCTGCCTGCAGCAGTGAGGCGTTCACCTGTTTTATTTCCGGGAAAGCGGCTTTGAGCGCGGCCTCATTTACGGCAGGCGTAAAAATGCCATCATCAAAACGCTCGTCTTTCTCTTCTTCATGCTTGGCGGTGCCGTCTATGCACATCTTCCCGCCAAAACCCATGCGAGAGCAGGAATGGTCCAGCACGTCCATCGGCCCCTGGCTGAAGTATACGTCTGTTGCCGGGTTCAGGTTCCTGAACGCATATTGCGCCAGCGCCTTGTAATCTGAAATACGTGTGCCCGTATCCGTTACAGCCAGAATTTTATTGAACATCATTTGCCCCGCGCCCCACATGGCATTCATCACCTTCTGGGCCTGGCCGGGATAGTCTTTGGCTATCTGGGCAATTACCAGGTTGTGGAACACGCCTTCCACCGGCATTTCCATATCAACAATTTCCGGTACCAGCGTCATTTTGATAGGCGCCAGGAAGATCCTTTCCGTGGCCTTGCCTATCCAGGCGTCTTCCTGCGGGGGGATGCCCACAATGGTGGAGGGGTATACGGCGTCTTTACGGTGGGTGATGGCGGTAACATGGAAGCGGGGGTACCAGTCTGCCAGGGAATAATACCCGGTATGGTCACCGAAGGGGCCTTCCCATATCAGCTCTTCATGCGGCTCCACATATCCTTCTATCACAAAATCAGCATCTGCCGGCACTTCCAGCTCCGGCTGCGTGATGCATTTTACCAGCTCCACTTTCTTTTTGCGCAGGAAGCCGGCCAGCATGTACTCGTCTACATTCTCCGGCAGCGGCGCGGTGGCGGAATAGGTGTATACCGGGTCTCCCCCCAGCACTACCGCTACGGGCATGCGTTTGTTGAGCTTTTTGTATTCGGAAAAATGTTTGGCGGATACCTTGTGTTTATGCCAGTGCATGCCGGTCATGTCTTTTTCAAACACCTGCATGCGGTACATGCCTACGTTGCGGGAGCCGGTATGCGGGTCTTTGGTATGGATCACCGGCAGGGTGATGAAGGGGCCGCCGTCTTTGGGCCAGCAGGTCATTACAGGCAGCTTGCCCAGGTCTGGAGCGGCCATTACCACCTCCTGGCAGGCGCCTTTGCCGCCCACCACCTTCGGCATCCAGGAAGCGAACTGCCCCAGCTTGGGCAGCATCTGTAATTTATCTATGATGCTCTCCTTGGGTTTGGACAGCATTTTGAACAATGTTTCTATTTCACGGGCCACATCGTCCAGCTCCTGTACGCCCAGCGCCATGCACATGCGGCGGTAGCTGCCCATGGAATTGATCAGCACGGGAAAGTCGTACCCGGTGTTTTCGAAGAGCAGCGCCTTGCCGCCGTCCGGAGATTTGCTGATGCGGTCCGTTATTTCCGCTATTTCCAGCTTCGGGTCTACGTACGTGCTGATGCGCACCAGTTCTCCCGCTTTTTCCAGCGTATCTATAAAATGCCTGAGATGCTTGTATGCCATAGGTCCATGCTTTCTTTCAAGGCACAAAAGTACGGTGGTTCAGGCACATAAAAAAAGACCCCGGAAAACCGGGGCCCTGGGGTTTTGAGTAAAACAATCCGGATAAAAAAAGTGGAAAAAAGGGGCCGCTGAAAAGCGGCCCGGTACAAGTTATTGTGACAACAAGAATAAATTAGGTTAAAACGGCGGGTGCCGTGTTAGTTACCAAACACAATTACACCGGATACCCTGGGCCTGCGCGGAACCGGGAGCGGGGGCGGCGGAGGCGGGTAAGGATAGCGCGGCCGTACCACCACTACTCTTTCTGCACGGTAGCAATCGTCCCTTCTGTAGTCACGATGCTTGTACTTCTTGTGCTTGTAATGGCCGTGCGCATGTCCCCTGCCGCGGCGGTCATCGTAGTCGTCATCATAATAATGACGCTCCGAGTACACCGTGCGCACCGGGTAACGGTCGTGGCCCCGTCTCTGTGCCTGCGTTGCATAGGTTGCTCCTACAAGGAGTGTAACCAGAAGTAGCTTCTTCATAGCCTGCTGTTTTAAAAATTGGTTTTTCTGCGCCCGTTGATCCCCTTTTTTTGTTGGCGGACGGGCTTGCTATCGTAAATCCAAGAAGTATGCCAATATGGTTGTTACTTCTAAAGCCTTGGTGGGAAAGGGTTTCAAGCTGGTGATGGTATCATCATAAAAAAAGACTGCTTATAAAAGCAGTCTTTCCTTTTTTTCTATGTGGACTTGATTGGGGGTGTGATAATCTCTTATCAACAACCTTCATGCCAAATAATAATCTACATTTTGAAGCAGCGGGAGAAGTTGGTGCTCCGCCTGCCGCCTGAGCTGCTTCCAAAGCGGTACATCACGGTAATGCCGGAAAAGGAATACCAGTCTTTATACTTGGCGGAACCGCGTTGTGCACCATCCAGCGGGTAAGCGGCCGGGCCTTTGCCGGACTCGTCTCCCCGGTACGCCATATCTACCGCCAGCTGGCCTCTTTCCGCCAGCAAGGTATTCTGGTCTATATAACCGGTGCTCACATCATCCAGGTAATCTGTGAAAGTAGGGCGCAGGCCTATTTCCAGGCCAACCGTCCACCGGTCTGTAAAAAGATATTTGAACCCTACACCGAACGGGATGGCTACCTGGTGGAGGGCGTACTGGTTGCCCCGCTCAGGATACTGCGGCAGGCCCTGCCCTTCCGTGCTCAAACGGCGCAGCGGCACTTTGTTGCCAGATGTATCCCTGGCCCAGGGGTAAAAACTGAATACGGCCACCCCGCCGAATATGTAGGGCGTAAACCCTTTGGCATCTATGTCCAGTATGTTCCATTCAGCGCCTATCTGCCCTTCCCAGAGGTTAGACTGGAAGCTCAGGTTCCTAGCCTGCAGCGCAATGCTTTCATTCGTTGCATCGTCCGCGGCTATCATGCCAAAGCTGAAACCTGCTCTCAGTGTGAGATAGCGGTTCATGTCCTTTTTCACCATCAGGCCCACCATTGGTTTGGTATAACGGAAGTCAACGCGTTTTTCTGAAAGGTCCCCGCTGTAGTTGCTGATACCGCCTATAAGGCCCACATGCCAATCTTGTGCTGTACTGATGAAAGGGGCAGAGATGAATAAAACAAACCCGATGATCTTTTTCAAGGTTGTATGGTTTTAACAGGTTACCGATTATTAGAACGCTGTAATGCCGTTTAAAGTATTTACAAGTACCATAACCGGGGACTAAATTATACATTTTTCACTGTTATTACAATTATAACCATATGATTACGCGTTCTTTTATAACAGGATAGAGGCTAATGCCTTATTTTTGCCGCAGGTATGATATTTGAGTCGTTGTAACCATTTACCGATATAAATTGTAATTAATACGTGAGTACCCCCCGCCGGAAAAAAATCTTACGCTGGACCATAGGTAGCGTGCTGACATTGCTTTTGCTGCCAGTTCTCCTTCTTCTGTTGCTGCAGTTACCCGTGGTGCAGGATTTCATGCGCTCCAAAGCCGAATCCTACCTGCGCAAGCAATTGAAAACGGAGGTGAACATTGCCAGCCTCCGTTTTTCCTGGTGGAACTCCATGACGCTGAAAGGCGTGTACGTAGGAGATACACGTAAAGACACCCTGCTTTCTTCCGGTGAGCTGGCCGTGAAATACAACCTGCTGGGCCTGCTCAGCAATGAGCTCAAGATCAATTCCCTCCGCTGGGAAGACGCCGTAATCAACATTTACCGCCCCGCGGCAGATTCTTCCTTCAATTACCAGTTCGTGATAGACGCCTTCAGCAGCCCCGGCGCAAAGGAAGACACCCTCATTGAAGAATCCGGCACTACGCTGGAGTACCAGATCGGGAACGTGCAACTGGAACGTATACACGTAAATTTCAATGATTCCCTGGGCGGCATGCTGGCCACCGTTCGCCTGCAAAAGCTCGAAGCCCTGCCGGATACCCTGCAGCCGGGAAACGGTATCTATTATATAAAGAACTTCCAGCTGGACGGGCTGCAGGCCACCATTCTGCAGCAATACCGCACTCCCCTGCCGGATACCGCTCCCCCTGATACGGCCGCCGTGCCCTTTGACCTGGCCGTGCGCGAGCTGGCCATCCGCAATACGCAATGGTCTTATACAGACGAGGCCAGCGGCCTGGGCACCACCGGCAGCATCGGCAAATTGCAACTGCGCAAGGCCCGCTTTGACCTGGTGCAGACCTTCATCGCCGCAGACGAGCTGCTGCTGGAAAAAACCGCCGCCGCGCTTGATTTCTCCAAACCGCTGGATACCCTGCAAACCCCGGAAGATACCAGCGCTGCGCCCAATACCTGGACCGTGGCCGCCAAAAAGCTGGAAGTGAACGGCGTAGACTTTGCCATGTCTAACCACCTTGAAAAAAGGCTGGCCTACCGCAATGCGGTTGACTATAATTATATGAACATCCGCCAGCTGTCGCTGCGCGCGGAAGACCTCACCTATAGCGCAGACAGTACCCTGGTAACCCTGCTGGGCGGCGCCATGCAGGAACAAAGCGGCCTGCAGCTCAAGGCCCTCAGGGGCAAGGTGCGGTATACCAACCAGGAGGCGCAGCTGAGCAACTTCCTGCTGCAAACGGCGGAAAGCAATATTGATGCAGACGTACACCTGAAAACTGCGTCATGGGCCACCGTGGCAGACCAGTTGCCGCTGCTGGAAATAAATGCAGACATACGCCCTTCCGCCCTGGCCATGAAGGAAGCCTTGTTTTTTGTGCCGGACATGCGCAGCACCCCTTCCCTGCAGCCGCTCTGGAAAAAGCGTGTATCCCTGCACGGTAGCATGAAAGGCAGCCTGGCCAAACTGGACGTTGCCGGATTGGAAGCCAAAGACAACGACGCCAACTACCTCTATGTGAAAGGCACCGCCTACCAGGTAACAGACCCTGACCGTATGGGCGCAGACCTGGTGAACGTCAAACTGCAGAGCAGCCGGCGGGGCATTGAATCCTGGCTGCCGCCCAATACCCTGCCCGCCTCCGTGAAACTGCCCAACCGCCTGGCCCTTAACGGCAGCGTGCGCGGCGGCATGCAATTGCTGCGGCCAGACCTGGCGCTCACCACAGACATGGGCAACGCCAGCATTAAGGGCGAGCTGGCTGATTTTATGGACACTAAAAAGATCAGGTACGATGTAGCCCTGCAAACAGACCGCCTGCAACTGGGCAGCCTGCTGGGAGATACCACCATGGGCAGCCTTACCGGCAGCGTAACGGCCAAAGGCAGCGGCACAGACCCGCAAACCGCCAGCGCCCTGGCCAACGTAGACATCCGCTCTTTTACCTATAACCGTTACACCTACCAGGGCGTGAAAATAGACGGCAGCCTGCAGAAAGGCGCCTACGCCGTAAAAGGCGGCATCAATGACCCTAATGCCGTAGCGCGTTTTGAAGCTTCCGGCCAGCTGGACACCCTGCACCCCGACCTGCAGCTGCGCGCTGACCTTGACAAGCTGGACCTGATGGCCACCAACTTCAGCACCAGCCCCATGATCATCAAATCTTGCCTGGACGCGGAGGTAGACAACCTCTCCCCCCGCCGCCTCAGCGGGTTTGCCGCCGTTCATAAAATACAGATCACAGATGACAAGGAGATGTACGCCATGGACAGCATCCTGCTAAAAGCCACCACGGCAGACAGCCTGCAGCAGATCAGCCTCACCGGCCCCTTCGGTTACATCCGCGCCTTTGGCGATTTCAATTACCAAACCTTTGCTACCGCCGCCACCAGTCTCATTACCCGCCACCTGGAAGCACAGGCCCCACCCGCCGCGGTTAACCAGGAAAGCCAGTGGGTACAGTTCAACGGCAGCCTTTCCATACCCAAAAGCCTGCGCAACCTGCTGCCTGATATTGACCTGCCCAGGCCGGTAACCCTCAACGGCCGCATTGACACAGACAGCAGCTTCCTCATAGCCCGCATTGCCGTGCCCACCATGCGGTACGACTCGTTCAAGGTAGACACCCTGGAAGCAGACCTGACCGCTGACACCACCCGTATGGACGCCAAAATACTGCTGGGCGCCCTCTACCACCCCCAGATACCCCTCCAGCGCACCACGCTCGATGTATCTGCCACCGGCGGCCTGCTTGACTGGGACCTGCTCATGGGCCGCAATACCAACCGGCCAAAGTATAAGCTGGGCGGCCTGGTGCGTTTCGGGGAGCAAGACAGCCTGCTCATCTCCCTCAAAAAAGACCTGCTGCTCAACCGGCAGCCATGGAACGTAAGCGGAGATAATAATATGGTGATACAGGGCGGCGGCGTGGCCTTTGCAGACATTGGCCTGCAGAAAGGCAGCCAGGAGCTGAAGATCACTACCGGGCAGCGTGCCGAAGGCGCTTCCCTGCCCGACCTTACCGTAACGCTCAAAGATTTCCGGCTGAGCACCATTACCAGCCTCATTGAAAAAGACACCGCCCTGGCGGAAGGCATCAGCAACGGCAGCATCACCGTCAGCAACCTGGATGCCACCCCGCTGATAGACGGGCAGTTGAAAATAGACAGTTTGGCCGCTATGGGCGCCGCCATCGGCACCCTCAATCTCACGGCGCAAACCACCGCAGAGAAAGCCGTAAACCTCAACGCCACCATCAAGGGTAATGGCAATGACCTTACCCTGCAGGGCACCTATGCAGATGAAATGGACCTCCGGCTGGATATAGCCGCCCTCAGCATGAAAAGCGCAGAGCCTTTCACCTTTGGCAACGTTAGCGGCATGAGCGGCGTAAGCAGCGGCACCATTACACTAAAAGGCACTACAGATAAGCCTTTGATCAGGGGTAATCTGCACTTCGAAAAAGTAAAAGGCCGGGTAACCGCCATCAACAGCATTATACAGCTGCCGTCTGAAGACCTGGCGCTGGACGATGCCGGCATGCGTTTCAACCAGTTCGTTATTGCAGACAGCAGCGGCAATGAGGCCGTGATCAACGGGCAGATACTCACCCGCAACATGGACCGCGTCCAGCTCCAGCTCGACCTGACCGCACAAAACTTCCAGGCGCTGGGCCCGCAGGCCACCAATGACCCAGACCAGTTTTATTACGGTCCGGCCTGGGTAGATGTAGACGCCCGCATCCGCGGTACGCTTGACCTCCCGCGTGTGGAAATGGACCTGAAGCTCCGCGAAAAATCCGAGGTAACGGTGATGATACCTGAAGAAGACCCCGGCATTGCAGACCGCGCCGGCGTGGTGGAATTTATTGACCCCGCCATGTGGCTGGATACCACCCTCCGGATCAAAGACACGCTTCAGCTGACCGCCACCCGCCTGAAAGGCATTGTATTTTCCGGAGACATTACCGTAACGCCGGAGTCTACCATGAGAATAGTGATAGACCGTACCAATGGAGACTTCCTGGAGGTAAAAGGCAACGCCACCCTCAACCTCACCATGGACCCCTCCAGCAAAATGAGCCTTACCGGCCGGTACGAGATAGACGACGGTAAATACCAGATGTCACTCAACCAGCTGATCAAACGCGAGTTCAAAATAGAAAAGGGCAGCACCATTATATGGAACGGAGACCCCCTGAGCGCGGACGTGAACATTACCGCCCGGTACGATGTGAACGCAGTGGCCGGAGACCTGCTACAAGACCAGATCTCCTCCAGCGACCCTACCCGTGGCCGCTTCAACCAGAAAGTGCCCGTGGAGGTATACCTGAAGATCACCAAGGAGCTGCTCAAACCGGAAATTGCCTTTGAGCTGGACATGCCCGAACGGGAACAGGGCGCCCTGGGCGGCATGGTGTATACCCGCATCAAGCAGATCAACCAGGTGCAATCCGAACTGAACAAACAGGTGATGGGCCTGCTGGTGCTGAACCGCTTCATCTCCGAAAACCCCTTTGACCAGCTGGACAGCAAGAGCGGCAGCGCCGCGGAAGACATTGCCCGCAAAAGCGTGAGCAAGATCGTTTCCCAGCAGCTGAACAACCTGGCCGGCAGCCTCATCAAAGGCTTTGATGTGAATTTTGACCTGCAAAGCGAGAACGAGTATACAGACGCCGGCAGCCGCGAAGAAAGCACCAACCTGAAAGTAGACGTGAGCAAGCGCCTCTTCAGCGACCGCCTCACCGTGAGCGTGGGCTCCAACATCGGCATCTCCGGCTCCCAGTCTCAAAACCAGAATGCCAGCTCTATTATTGGAGACGTGTCTGCAGAATACACCCTCACCCGCGACGGGCGCTACCGCATCAGGGCTTACCAGCGGAACGTAACTGAAACCGTGGTGCAGGGGCAGATCGTGGAGACCGGGCTCACGTTTATGCTGGTAATGGATTATGACGAGTTCCGGGAAATATTCGGCAGAAAAAAAGAAGAAAAAAAGCAGGAACGGCTGCGGAAAGAAGACAAATAACATGAACAGCTCAGTACGATATTTCATTTTATGCAACCTGGCCCTTTTGCTGGCGGCCTGCTCCACTACCCGCACCGTGCCGGAAGGAGACCGGCTGTATACCGGCCATGAGGTCAAGTGGACGGAGAAAAAGAAGCCTAAAGATTACAGCATTCTCAAAGCCGGTATGGACGAGCGGGTGCGGCCTACCCCCAACCGCAAGTTTCTGGGCATGCCCTTCAAGCTCTGGCTGTATAACCTCGGCAAGGAGCCGAAAGGCAAAGGCCTCAACTACCTCCTGCGCAAAAAATGGGGAGAGCCCCCCGTGCTCCTGAGCCAGTTGAACGCAGACAGGAATGACGATGTGCTGAACAGCTACCTGGAAGATAATGGCTACTTCCAGTCTGAGGTTACCCATGAAATAAAAAACAAGGGCAAGAAAAAAGCCAGCGTAGAATTTACCGCCACCCCCAACCACCGGTACACCATTCACCGCGTGCGGTTCGATACAGATACCGGGGTGCTGGGCCGGATGATCATGCTCCACTCCGGCAAAACCCTGCTGAAACCCGATGATAATTACAGTCTTGACAAGATAAAGGCAGAACGGGAGCGCATACACGATCATCTGAAAGAAGAAGGCTTCTACTATTTCACGCCGGATTATATGCTGGTACAGATAGACAGCACCCTTAAAGGCCAGGTTGACCTGTATGTGAGACTGAAGTCTACCACCCCTGCCACCGCCATCCGTCAATACTGGATGAAGGAGGTGGAGCTGTATACCAATTATAACCTGGCGGAAGACACCCTGCAGCGCAACACCCCCGGCACCAAGTACCAGAACTTCACCATTATTGACCCGGATTCCCTGTACAAACCCATTGTATTTGACAGGAGCGTGTTTTTGCAGCGTGACAGCCTGTACCGCATCAGCTCCCACAACATTACGCTGCAGCGCCTGGTGAACCTGGGTACCTTCAAATTTGTGCGCGGTAATTTCCGGCCCGTGCGTGACAGTGCGCTGCTGTTTGCCCGCTTTTTCCTGACGCCCTACCCCAAACGCTCCTTGCAGTTTGAAGTGTCAGGCACCTCCAAATCAAATGGTTTTGTGGGGTCTCAGGTAAAGATATCCGCCAAAAACAGGAACTTCCAGCGTAAGGCCAACCTGCTGGAGATCAATTTGGGCGGCGGCTTTGAAACGCAGGTAGGCGGCAAAACCACCCAATTATCTACCAACGCCTATAGCCTCAATGCGGAAGTGGCCATTACCATGCCCCGCTTCTATACGCCTATCATCAAGTTCAACCCCCGGACACCTTTTGTGCCTAAAACAAGGTTCAGTTTGGGGTACGAGCTGCTGAACCGCCCCAACCTTTATAACCTGAACGCATTTACCGGCCAGTACGGTTACCTCTGGAAACAGACCCGTTTCCTCGACCATGCCCTTTACCCCGTTGCCATCACCTACGTGTTGCCGGGCAACGAATCTGCCGAGTTCCTGGCGCAAAAGGAACAAGACCCCGCGTTGAAACAGTCTATTTCCAAGCAATTCATTTTAGGAAGTAACTACAGCTTAATATTTAATAATCAATCACCTGCAAAATATCATAGTTTCTTTGGGCTGTTCAATGTAGACATAGCCGGGAATCTGTCAGGGCTGGTGGTGCCCACTGCCTCTGACGGTGTGAAACGCCTGCTGAACAATGAAATATCCCAGTACGTCCGCGTCAACGTAGATGGCCGCCACTACTGGAAACTGGGTGATAACCTCCGCTGGGTGAACCGGCTGTTTGCCGGGTACGGGTACGCCTATGGGAAAAATTCAGAAGGCGTTCCGCCCACGCTGCCTTTCGTGAAACAGTTCTTTACCGGCGGTAGCAACAGCATCAGGGCATTCAGGGCCAGAACGCTGGGCCCCGGTTCTTACAGGGATACCAACGCCGACAGGAACCTGTTGCTGGCCAATGCCGCGGGAGACATCAAGCTGGAATACAATTCCGAATTACGATACAAACCCAACAGTTTATTGGAACTGGCCGCTTTTGTAGACGCCGGTAACATCTGGCTGGGCAAGGCACCTGATACCCTGCAATCTCAAACCTTTGCCTTCAACCGTTTCATGAAAGAAATTGCTGTGGGCGCCGGTCTGGGTTTGAGGATAGACGCCTCCATCCTGCTGGTCCGCTTTGATGTGGCTTTCCCGCTGCGGAAGCCCTGGCTGCCGGACGGAGAGCGGTGGGTGTTTAACCAGATCAGTTTCGGGGATGGCCAGTGGCGGAAAGAGAACCTGATATTGAACATCGCCATCGGATATCCCTTCTAAATTTTTACAACAGGCCCCGTTTGAGGGCCTGTTACTTTTTTCTCCAAAAAAATGTTTGCTATACTTCCACTTTCATCCAACTTATTTTTCCTACTAGAAACCAGTCACTTAATTAACACAACCCGCCATCCCATTGAATTTTTATCATATTAATGTTTTTGTTTAATTTAATTTTAATTCTATATTTGTTGTCCGACTGATTTGCACCCATCGATTTCCTGTACCTAATTGATATTTGATGAAAAGAATTTCTACCCTTTGTTTATTCTTAATGATTTGCATGGTTTCACTGCCCAATTTGCTTCAAGCACAGGGCTTTGATCAGCACATGCCTCCGCAGGACCCGCTGCTCACCTCCTATTTCCAGAACCGCTACCTGGCCAACCCTGCCATGGCGGGGGCAGACTCCGGTTTGAACATCAACATCGGCTACCGCAAACAATGGAAGGAGGTAACAGACGCACCTGTTACTTTTGCCCTCACCGGAGATTACCGTCTTGGTAAAAAAATGGGCATCGGTATAACTGTCCTGAATGACCAGGCCGGCGTGCTGAAACAGAACCGCGTAGCCCTCACCTACGCCTACCATGTGCAACTGAGCGAAGAGGAGCAACTGCACCTGGGCGTTACCGGCGCTTTGGACAACCGGCATATTGAAAAACGTAAAAACGCACCGCAAGACCCGTACGTAGACGAGTTCAATAAAAAAGGCAACGAGTTCCAGGCAGATCTGGGCGTAGCCTATACGAATGACAAGCTGACCCTGCAGGCCTCCCTGCCCAACATCACCCGTACGTTCAGGAATACGGACGAGGTGGAACCGCGCAGCAGTCCCGGTTTTTTTGCTTCCGCGTCCTACAAGCTGGGCACCAAGTGCGCCCAGATCAATTCCATTGAGCCGCTGGTAGCATTCCGCGCCGTTAAAGGATTTAAGGCCGTGGCGGATGTGGGCGCCAAAGTGAACTTTTACCGTAGCACGGTCAACATGTTTGCATTGTACCATTCCAACAACGCGGTATCAGCCGGGGTGGGCTTCCAGTTCAAGAACTCCATCGAAGTGCAGGCCAGCTACACTTCACAAACCGCAAATGTGCAAGGGAATATGAATATTGACGGGAATTTTGGTTTAGGCATCAAGATCAGGTTGTTCAAGTAAATTTGTAACAACCTGCTGATAAAAAATTTAAAGGGTGCCTCCTGTTTTGCGGACATTGGAAGCACCCTTTTCGATTATGGCAATTGTTGGTTAATGACTACCGTTTACGGGTGGCGGTGAAAATGGATCTACCCAGGGATAAAAGGGCACCAGCGAGCCTGGCTCCAGGCTGCCTGCATCCGTGCTGTGGCAGATAAACCCGTCCGCATGCGCGGCTGCCGCCAGCTCCGCGTTCTTCGGGAAATGCAGCCCCCTGATCTTCAGCCCGTTCTTGTTTACCATAGCCGCCGGCACAAACTCGTCCAGCGCATTGACCGCAGACCTGTTTTCCGTGAACGGCAACAGCCAGGGTTTCAGCGCCGGCAGCTGCCAACAGGCGCGGATATAAGATTCCAGGAACAGTTTGCCACCCACCTGCACGCCGAAGGTATTGGACGGCAGCACCATTACCCGCGTTTTGGTTGGGCTGTAGCCCAGCCAGAAAGATTTAAAAGGTTTTGCCCGCACTTTGTGGAACACCTGTTCCACTTCCAGTTCCTGTAGTATTTTGTGCACGCCTTCTTCCCCGCATATCACCAGCAGGTCTGTTTCCAAACCTTCCTTTATGGCACCCTCCAGCGCAACTGGCTGCACAGATACCCGCTCGTTCACCACCGGCTGAATGGTGTATTGCTCCAGCAGCGCCGTGAGCGTATAGTTATTGGCCACCTCCTGCCCCTGGTTGAGAACGGTGACGCGGGGCGGCCGGTGTACCCTCACGGTACCGATGCCCTCAGACACCAGCAGCGCCATATGCTGAAAGTTGATGCGGGTGCCGGCGTCCAGCAGCTTCTTCCCTTCCAGGGTGGCAAGCGCTTCAGACAACACCCGGCCAATGGCTTGCTCCGGCAGTAATTGTTCTGTTCCCCAATTGGTACGGCAAGCCGCAATCTGCTGGATGGCGGCGGTAACACTGATCATGAGCCACGACGTTTTGCGAAATGGGACAAGGATGAAATCGGGCCAAAAACCGGAGAGTTCCTTTGCGGCTTTCACATGCATGCAGGAAATGGGGCCGCTGGGAGACCCTCCGATTAATAGGCAAAAGATATTAACAATATTAACATATTAATTACACCAGCCGTAAAATACAAAATACTACACAAACATCTGATATTTATTAACTGAATATCGCATTTAACTGTCAATTCATAAAAATTATATGCCACTATACAAACATTTAAAATATTTATATTTGATACTCAATACCCGACTCTTACCAGCATCTTACTTTTGAAGGGATTATTGGGGTAATTAAATACTTAATACGTAAAATGTAAGTCCATACCAACTCCGATGATTACAATAGAGCATATCATAGCGGTTATTGTGGCGTTCCATCTAAAAACGTACACTCCGATTAGGTATATAACAATGCCCAGGACTCCAAAAAAAGGCGGGTACAGGACATTTTCAAGAGCTCCAAGCTCTGCGCTGTCCAAATCCCCTGTCATTGATAGAGAAAGGGAAACCAAGGTGGATAAGGCGATTAGTAAGATATTACGGAGGTTGCGAAAAGTCATTTTGCAGTTGTCTTTGTTGTTTCGAGCACTAGTCAGACTATCCGAACAAGAAGCCCATAAGCCGAATTCGTTCAGCGTCACTGGTAGTACAGTCAAAAGCTTTCAGTTTCATTCGCAGATCATGCTCACTTCTCGAATCTGGCCTTAATTCAATTCGTATATCTCCTGTTGCTGTATTGGTGACAAAAAGAATCTCTTCGAATGGATCTTTAATTACCAGTTCTTCATCACTCGTCCATGCATAAGAATTAAAAAAAATTGGATAAAGCAAATCACCTGGAGCACTTCTATAAAAGGGCACTGACTTGATTATATTGTTCTTAATATCAAAAAGCTCCCAGTAAAATTGAGTACAATCGAAGTCAACTATAAAACTCAATCTGGCACTTACTTTCTTTGATGGATTTCGTCTTTTTTAAAAGTGAAACAACTTTGTTATGCAAGAGCAGCCTTCAAACACAAATAAAAATATAAAGCGTATAATCATATGTTGCCAGCTTTAAATTGGTTTGAAGCTTTAACAAGACTGGCCGTCAACGTATCCTTTTTAGCAAAAGAGTATCCTGCCCGTCTGTCAATTGCAGTTTATTCTCGCTATCCAGGACCCTAAAATTCCATCTAAACACCCTCGCAATTCGTTCATTTACAAGAGTGATCGTATCATGAGAAATAACCAATCTATAACTCCTTGACAAGGTCATATTCGACTGCGATAAATAAGCAGAATCAGCTTGGACTCGAAGATAAATGGCATATCCTCCGATAGTATCTGTTTCCCATTCTCCTAAAAATCGTTTATCAATGATTCTTTCTCGTTCCTTCACTGCATCTTTCGCAACGCACCAAAAGAATACTCCCATTGTCACGATAACTAAAAACAGAACAGCAATTCTCAAACCTTTACTGGCTTTTAGGCCATAAAGTATATAGGTACATAATCCAACGAAAAATCCACTAGCGAGAATTTTTACCAGAATTTCTACTCCTATATAATCCAGATAGAAATAAGATATCAGGAACAGGATTACAAGTGTAATTGTACTTAGGCTTTGTTTTTTTTTCATTCTCCTAATTGTCTTTTTTTTCTTGCTGTTTAATCATTTCTTTGTTGGTATCGTTCACGACATTTCCAACTATGACACCGGATACCTGCACTCCCTGGTCTGCTACTTTAACTCCAACGCGTATCATTGAGGATTCTGAACTTTCCATCATGTTAACTATTTTTTCAGCAGCAATTCTTGCATCTTTTTTTGAAATTTCATTTCCGGACTCTTTCCGTAGCTGCTTCATTACATCTTTGACAATCTGTCCTCGTTCCTTGGCCGATAAGCTGCTAACAGCTCCTTCAGAAATTGCACTGCTCAACTGTGACTTTACGGAATTGCTAACGGGATCAATTACAGCTTTCGATAATATGGCTTCTGGTACTGCCAATACCATCGAATAGGTTACATCAACCGGGTCGAATTTATCTTGTGCACCAAGAGCCATGGATACACCCTGTTCTGTAAGGCTTGCTGATCCCGCTGATATAATTGCCGCTCCTCCTGTGGCCATTGTCACATTTGCTCCGCCCAACGCAGTAATGCCCCCCGCGCTTGCAATTGCACCTGTACCAAGTCCGAGAGTAGCTCCACCTACGGCGCCAGCAGCAGTTGTTGCTAGTACTTTTTTCCATCCTCCATTCTTAAATCCATATTTGAATGCCCCATAAATGAATCCTCCTACTCCACCGATAATTCCACCTACACAAGAGGGGCATTTCCCGGTCGGATCATTATATGTGGAAGGGTTGTTATATGAATAATGATAAGGAGTTAATCTTTCCTGCCTTTTCTGATCAGCCATTGGATCGATCTGAATAAACCTGCCGGTTTGTTGATCATATGTCCTAGCATTAAAATCTTACAACTCCAACCCACTTCCATCTCCAAACTCCTCGTTCTGTAACTCGTTCCCATTGTAACCGTGCTTATTACGCTCCAGTTTATTGACAGCCTTCACCGATATCCCCCCTTTGGTCAACCCAAATGGATAATAATTACCGCCTTACCCGCACTACCGACAACTTTTTTCAAAGACCTGATTTAAAGATATAGGTTTTTATTTTCAATTGAAAAAAACAAAAGGGAGGGTAAAAAACACATCCATAGCGGGTGAAGACGGCGCAAGGTGCCTCCAGGTCAATGTCTCCAATGCCGCCTTCACCCGCTATGGATGCACCAAGACAGCACTGCCGCCGCCGCTTTGCAGCTGCCGCACTTCACCCACCGTCTGCCACACCGGCAGCCGCTTTTCTCCTTCTACCTGCCGCAAGACAAAACTCTCCCCACCCGCGCCCGTCTACCGCAGGTAACGCCCTAGCAGCGCCAGCGCCTGCACATACTTGTTGATATGCCCCGCGCTATGCCCTCTACCCGTGCGGATGCCCGTTTGCAGCTGCGCAAGCAAAAAGGCTGGTCACAAACAGACCTCGCCAATAAGAGCAACGTATCCAGAGAGATTATTGGGAAGTACGAACGCGGCGACGCCACGCCCTCCATCGATTTTGCAAAGCGCATCGCGGATGCTTTGGGGGTTTCACTCGATTATCTCGTAGGGGAAGGCATCAATGCCCATTTTGATAAAAAAAAGCTCCAGCGCATTCAGGATATTGAAAAACTTGATGACGACACTAAAGAGAAGGTATATTTTCTCATCGATAATATCATTCAAAACACCAAAGGCAAAAAAGCATTTAACTCTTAAAACATAAAGCCCGCGCGGATCGCGCGGGCTTTGTTACTTAAGTTGAGATCACTTTATTTTTAGTACAGAATACCTGGTTCCAAACATTAAAATCAAGAATAAAGCTGCCAAACTAATGCCCAATAGAGGGTTCATCAAAAATTCAAGCCCATTAGAATACGCAAACCATAGTATTAAAAATAACCCAATACTTATACACGCATTCGCATAAACTACTTTCTTCTCAAACCCTTTATTAGACTTAATAAACTTGAGGCATACCAACATGATTAAAAAATACGGGACACTTATAAAAATCAATTTCGGATAGAGAAAAAAAGACCAGAAAGAAATTAGTATTTCCTTATAGCTTTCACCACGATCCTCCATGTCCATATAGGGCACTCCCTGTTTCGCCAGCACAGCCATTATCAATAATTCAAGTACATATTGAAGCAAGAAAACAAATAGTACAAAACTAATTCTTATCAATATTCTCTGGGCGTTCATAACTAACGTTTTTTCTCTTCTTCCGTATTACGAGTATTATCAAAATTTACCACGGGAGACGCTTTTTTATCCTTACTACTACCACTCGTATTATACCTATGCTCCATTGGTGCAAATAATGAAGTAGGGCCTTCTTTTGACTCAATTGGATTACGATTAAATAACAAATATGTATCTCCGGTTTTTTGATCAGTTACCCATAACTCGTAAGCAGGGAACCCATCTGTTGACCCTTTCAAAGAATAACTAAATGAGCCATCTTTATTGGGCGTTACTGTCAAAGTCATATCAGCATCAATGGATGGAGCTCCCGTCACAAGTTTATTACTTGCACTAACACCAAAATTAACAACGCCAGCATTAACTCCATTCTCCATGCCGCTAACATTACCGCGCACTGATCCGGCGGACGCATCACCTGATGTTTCTTTTACATTCCCATTCCGATCATAACCAATACTTCCATTCGCTCTATTACTGATAAGACTAAGCTTTTGATCATCAAAGTTCATATTCACGGACTGTTCTGTACGGTAAGCACTCGTATTTGCTTGATAAGAAGTACGATTGTCTCCTGCAAAGGACTTAGAAGTACCAAACGGATTAGGGTTGGCTAACTCCTTTTGCGGGATAAATGCCCGGAATGTTACAATGTATTTCTCAAGCCCTTCCAGATCAATAGCACGAATCACATCATTTTCCGCATAAGCATATGTTGAGTTATGCACATAATCTGAAGCAAGAGGATCCACCTGCAAGAACCTACCTATCTGCGGATCCATTGTACGCCATTTCATCTGGTAAGTATTCCAGCCCAAATCATCGTCCAATAGCTGGCCTGTAAACTTATACTTATTCTCCAGCCGGTTTGGTGCCTTGGTCGATATGCCCGCCATGGTGAGCCCAAACGGATAATAATGCGTCTCCTCCAGCACCGCCAGCCACCATGGCCACAGCTCATCATGGCCGCCGGTATTTAATGGGCAACCAGAAATGCATCGCGGCACAGATCACTGCCATGCTGCAGCTGAAGCGGCAGTGATAGTGCGGGAAGAGCATGTACCACATGGTGCACAGCGGCAGCCGCGCATGCAGCTGCCGATAAAGCCGGGATTGGTCATTCACCACTGTAACGGGAATAGAGCATCCACTTCGCAGCTCTTTTTTACGTCATTACTGCCTTTCCAGCCCCGTTGAATATCCCTCTATGCCCCTCACCTCACTTTTTCTTCCTTAAAACACCCTGTAAACGCTGTTTCCTGCGTTTTTTTGTCTTATCCAGATACGCCAAACGTATCCAGGCACCTTTTTTTTGCAGGTATTAGCTCAGAACGGTATCTCCAGATCATTGCTACACCAAATGCCGGACATTTCCGCATCAAGTCCACCTAACATTCGCTTCCCCTTCGCTGACCCTTCGGTATTCTCATTATAGTGAAGTAGCTGTGGGGTATTCTTTTGTCATAGTCATTGTATCAATTTTCAACATCACATTCTACCCCATTTTTCAATAACTTTTTGAGCTTGTCCCACGATTTCTCCCCATTTCGGGTCATTAATTATTTCTTCATCTGTATCTTTTGCATCGTAGTTATTTAGTGACTCCCTTAATTTTTTCAATTCCCAAATTAAGGTGTTTGACAGTTTTAGCTCAAAAGAAATTTTATCAACAAAATCGTCAAACTGGTAATCGTCAAACAATGTACACATTAATTCAGTATAAGAGGAAATTAATCCAGTATCATTATTTTCATTTAGCCACAGTTTTCGTTGCAAACTTGTATTTGACAGCTCAATTATTTTGTTATATATGTACTTTGATATCTCGATCATATATTTAAAACTTTGGCATTTTGTTAATATCAAATTGATTTAGTGGTATATGAGCAGCTGGCAAGTCTCCACTTTTCAAAGGATTGCCATTGACATCGTAAAATCTTCCTTCCTTCATGAACTTGACGTAGGGATTTCTCTGTGATGGATTGGGGCTATTGGGATTTCCTGGCATTTGTCTAATTATATTATGAGGATTTGAGGGGTCTTTGGATACTATTCCACCACCTTTTTTGCTCGCTTGTGTTACCCAGCCCTTCGGAGCTGTTTCCGTTTTAACAGTTCCTCCCGAACTTGCAGCGGGATTAACAGTCGCCCCTGCAGATGGATTAACAGTTCTTTCTCCAAATTGTGTCACCTGCGGTTTCTCTACTGTAATAACCGGTGTTTTTCCACTGCTCGTTTTATTAAACACTTTCGAAAACAGCGGTGATAATTTAGCCCCTGCATAACTTAAGCCTGCGCCGGCACCAGCAGATATTCCAAACTGCCCCCATTCAAAAGAAGCCTGTTTACCGTCATGTATGTTAAACCCTTGGTCTACAGCATTTCCTGCAGCACCGGACAACGCACCCGCCGCGATAAGCGCCACTGTTCCTCCTCCGGCTGTTGCTACTGTAATGTCAACCACCGCCCCCGCGACCGCTCCCGAAATCATTCCTCTACCGATTCCCTTTGCTACGTTTTCACCGCGGATAGCTGCTCGCACGCCGCCAACAACACCGCCAACAATTGCTCCTATTAATGTGCCTAAAAATCGTCCATCCTCATCATAAAAATATACCGGATTGTTAACCGCAAAATTATAGGGGGAATATTCAATATAATCTTCACTCAATGGATCTATTGCATGCCATCTCCCAATCTGTTGATCATACATCCTAGCCCCATAGTCATACCACTCCAGGCCACCGCCGTCACTAAACTCCCCATTCTGCAGTTCCTTCCCGTTATAACCATACCTATTCTGCTCCAGCTTATTAATCGCCTTCGTGCTAATCCCCACCATCGTCAACCCGAAAGGATAATAATGCGTCTCCTCCAGCACCGCTCCAGGGTTGTTGGTCACCACCAGGTTGTCAAAGAACACATCCTGCGAGGTCTCATTGCTGGTGTATACATACAGGAACCCGCCCTTCCTGATCACCATCTTGTCCTGCGCCAAGGTCTGCAACTGGTCTGGCTCCGCTTTCACCTGCCTGACCCCGCTGTTCTCGTCCACTAAGTTAAACTCATCATCGAATAACGCAAAATTCAGGTAAGCTTTCGGGCGATTGGCTTGCGCCGGGTCGGCCGGTTCTTTCTGCTTCATCCGCTGGTAGCCGTCATTTAAGAACTGTTCGTTCAACGGGCTGCGGGACAGGCCCTCTCCGGGCGTTTCCTTGTCACCCCCGCCCGGCTGGCCGCCGCCAAAGGCTCTCAGCAGCGAGGTAGCCATGTCTGCCACCGGTACCAGGGATTTGTCCTGCTTGCGCCCGATGGACTTGTAAAATGCCTTGGCACCAATAGAGATCGTATCCCCCGCCATCACCTTCAGCACCAGCGACGGCCCCACCCGTTTGTCCGGGTGCTGCCCGTTGAGCTTGGCCACCTGGCTGTTCTGGCTGCCCGCGGTGGCGTCTTGCGGGTAACCCGCCGGTTTGGCGCTGCGACTGGACTCGATATTGCTGAACAGGGCGTTCTCCGTAGCAGAGCGCTCCGTTTCCATGCTCGCCAGGTACAGCTGCTGCTGGCTGCCTTCCGTCAGCACCATCCGTACGTTGCCCAGGTGGTCTTTGATAAAGTAGTCGTAGGTGTAGTGCACCGGCTGAATGTCGGTGTTCACCCGGATGCGGCCTTCCTCATGGCTGATCAGCCGTAGTACGTCATTCTCATACACCAGCCCGCCATTGTAGGCCGTAACGGTGGTCTTGGGCTGTGGCCCGGTCAGGTCTTCCACCGTTTTGCGGTGTTTGATGCCCGCCGCGTCATACACGTACCGGATCGTGCCCTTGCCGGGGATGGTGATCAGCTCCGGCAGGTTCAGGTGGTTATAGCTGATGCCGGTAATGCCTTTGTTGTTATCATACTTCAGGTTGCCGTTGGGGTCCTGGTCGTAGTCCAGGTCATTTGCATTGCCTTGGGTGATCTCCTTGAAGTCCCCCAGCGTGCTGGAAGGATTATAGATGCCATCATACACGCCTTGCAGGCGGTTGCCAGTAGTGGCATTGGCTTTCGTGTAATTGTAACGAAGGTCATCAATGGGGCCGCTAGTGCCGGGCCCGGTCTTGCCCTCCTGCTGCATCCGCAAAATGTTGCCGTTGGCATCATAGGCGCTGGTGGGGGTTACCCCGTCACCCATCTTCACATTGAACTTCGTAGCAGGGTTCTCGGCCCAGGCATGCGTTGTTGCCGGACTTTCCCAAAAGTCCCCCTTCAGCAGCCGGTTGGCCGGATCATAGCTGTAACCATAGGCGTGCTTCACCGTCGAGTTATTGGTACCCCGCCACTTGATGCCGGCTATGTTGCCGTTGAACTGGTTATCGGAGAACCCGTAGTCATAGTTCAGCTCCTGGCCGAAGTAGTGGCCGTCGTCCGTGTTGTCCACATAGGCCTTGTTGATGCCTCGCAGCCAGCCGCGGATGTTATAGTCATAGCTCAGGCTCTCCAGTTCGTTGCCGTCACGCTTTTTAAACGTCTTTTTCTTCAGCTGCCCCAGCGCGTCATACTCGTTGGTGGCAATATCTGTCACCGTGCCGTTGTCACCCACTTTCTTCTGCACCTTCAGCAGCCGGCCACCATGGTCATAGCTCAGCATGGTCAGCAGCTTCACCTCCGGGACCAGCGTGCTGCGAGGGTTGCGCAGTACCTGGGCCGTGCTCAGCACCTGGCCGGAGAAGTTGTAGAGGTTGGAAACGATGTCTTCCCCGCCCGTGGCATTGTCTGCCAGCACCTGCAGCACCCGGCCTTTGGCATCATAGCGGGTGGTGGTCACCAGCCAGCGGTCATTGGCCCCGTTGCCTTCCAGCACCCGCACCTTGGTGCCCGTTACCAGCCCTTTGGTCTGGTTGCTGACAGGCAGGGCGTCGGTATGCGGCTGGGTCTCTGTATTGTAGGGAATACCGCTCAGCTGGCCCGGTTGGGCAGCTTTGGCCCCTTCGTAGCTATAGTCGTCGTAATAAGTATAGGTCAGCGGCTCCAGCTTGCTTTGGTCAAGGCCGGATAATGGGTTGCTGGCATAGATCGTTTCCGTGGTCTGGGTACCGTTGGGGTCCAGCAGGGTCTCAAACTCACTGGTCTGGCTGTCAAAGCCTGGTTCAAAGATGATCTCCTGGCCGGCTTTGTACACCAGCCGGTTGTCGTGGCTGTTGACCACCAGGCTGGAGGGTACCTTGATCTGGTGGACGATGGTTTGGGTGGAGGTAGGGCTGCCCAGAGCCGTGGAAAGATCAGCGGCCGTTTGGGTAGTCGCGTACAGCGCCGTCATCACCGGCCGGTTCAGCTCATCATAAAACGTAGCCAGCCATTCGCCTTTGTCATGAAGGTTACCGTCTTGCGAGAACACCAGCCGGTCTCTCACGTCATAGACCATCTCCACCGGCGCTGCGCCCGGCACCTGTTTGAGCACCATCCGCTGCCGGTGGTCATACACGTACCGGAAGCAAAGCTCCTTGCGGTGCACTTCGTCTGCCAGGCTCCAGCTCATACCGGGCAGTAGCTCCACCATTTTAGGCGGCAACACATACCGCAGGTTCCCCAGCTCGTCATACACGTAATAGGTGCACAGCCAGCCATCATGCCCTTCGCCTGCAGTGGTATTCAACTCCTTCTTCTTCAAAATAATAGCACCCTCATTATCATGATACTCCACTGTCTTCTTCCCATCCTCATCTGTTTTTATCAATGCCTTAAGTGCCCCTACACTATAAGTCTCTGTTGTTGTGGGGAAAGCATCAACTCCGCTGCCAATACGCCAAACCCGTATGTTATCGTTCTCTGTATTAAATGCATATTTATATTGCAAAGGCTTGTGCCCTCCCCTTTCAGACGTAGCAAGATCTTGCTTCGCCCAACTGTTTCCTGGAGCGAAGCTGGCTACCACTCGGCTAAGTGAAGAAGATTCGTAATCAATACGCTCATAAAAAACCGCCTCTCCGGAAAATATTTCCTGTAGCTTCTGATTTTGCTCTCCAAATGGATTCGTTCTAAAATTTCCATCTTCTGTATCAGAAGGATACGACAGATATTTGAACACCTCCCTGCCCATATTGTCATATATCATTGGCGAAACCAGGTCCTTGCCACCAGTTACCACAACCCCACTCGTTCCACCCGCTCCCTTTTGAACCACCTGTAACAAGCGGCCCAAGCCATCAGTATAATCCGTTACTTGCTTAATTTCATGGGGAGTGCGGGAAGGGTGGCTTACAATAGCAGGGTCTGTAATCTGCATCCGGGGCTCAAACCTTCTTATATAATTTGGCAGTGCGTCAGAATAAGGGATAGGAATATCAATAGGAACAGCTGACGGTCGACTGGTGCTCGACGGCACTTGGGCATACAAAACACCACTGCTTAACACGCAAGTCGTCAAAAGCAATAAAAACACCCATAACCGATTGCTGCAGCGACCGTTAAAATTCTTCGAATAAAGATACTTGTCTAGCATATTGTGGGCTATTTAGATAGAGATAATAAATGGGCTTGTTCAATTACCATTAAGGAACTACAACATACTCCCGCCCAAGAGAAAGATAAAAATCATAAGCGTACCAAAGCGGATTCCATCCAGGATAATTTACTTCCTCAAGAACCACCTCCTGCTTGAGCACAAACGACGTTCCTCCCGCTCTCATAGTTCCTCCGGTTTGGCTGGTATAGTAAGGCACTCCAAATCCACCTGGTCTGACAACAACCCGGTAAGACACATCAATAGGTCTAACATATTGAGGTATTGTACAGGCGGGATCTTCAAAAAACCGAACCACCAAAGTAGCGATCTTTATGTCAATCAGAAAGCCCTCCGCGCCCATACTAGAAGAGTAACGGACATTCTCGTAGAAGAGCTTAGCATAGATAGGTCTATTACATGAATTAGTTTGGCCCAGCGATCTCCAACGCGTTTGACCAAATGTAGCGCTGGAAGGATCAGTATCCGTTTGCTGCACTTCTTCCTCTCCGGTAAACATATTATTGCCATCCCGAAGGCATCTTTTAACTTGCGTATCTTTCCATCCACCCGCTGAAGACGTAAAGTATTCAAACTGATTGATAATATTTTCCGTATTGTCCTTAATCAGCTTTAGCCGCTGGAAATCATCGTACTCATAAAATTTTATCTGGCCGGCAGGATCCGTTTCAGATGTAATACCCACCAAAGGCTGGTGCGTATATGTTGTAACAAAAGTCCCTGGCAAATTAGTTCTGAGTTTGCTTAATTCCACCCGCATTTGGCTGTCAGTCAAGGTACCGGAATTTAGCAATGCCGTATCCACAAACTGAACTGCTGTATTAAAAGATGCTCCGGTTACTTTTGCAATTATTCGCGATCTGTTATATCCCCAAAACAAAGCGCAAGGCAAATCATTTGCCTGATGATACTGCAGTAATTCCCCGGACGAAGCATACAAATCGTAGAATACTTTAGGAGCGATCCGAGAGTCTGTTGCCATAATAGCATTAAGTCCTACATAATCTGAAACCGGATCTTTAATGTTTAAAGTTTTTACTATAGTTGGCAATACCCAGCTTCCAGTTTGTCCATAGCTGTTTATAGTGGCCCCGGTAACAAATTCTCCGTTTGCCGATTTATTTTTTTGAACTATTTCTAATGGAACAAGTATATTCCTTTGAATCATCTGATCTGCGATTCCTGTCAACGGCAGAAGAAAATCTATAGGATACTTGAATACGGCTATTGTGGAATCACCATTTGAACGCCACATCGTACTTTTTTCAACAAGGAACGGATAATTCTGCTTGTAGTCATTCCTAACGTATTCCTTGCCTGAGCTTCCTGACAAATCGCTTGCACATGTAATCGTTTCTTCAGTAACAATTTGTCGAACTGAGGGCACTTCATGGTAAAGTACAGCTACATATTTTACAGCTTCAAATGCTTGATCTGAGAAGAAGAAATGCGGTTTTTTTACTACACCCGCAATCTGAGAAGCACCAGGAACTTTTACCAATTCGTATTTATAATTTATTTGCTTTAGAATGGATCCACTACTGTTTATCAACTGCTTCTCTCTGAGCGTCCCCCTTTGTAGGTGATTTGGAGAATACAAGCCGAAGAAGCCATATCTATTCGGGCTAAATGATGTTACTGTCGTCACTATAAAGGGATCAACAAGAAATACTGCCACCGGTTTCTCAGGAAATGCACTAAAATTATTGAAAAGCTGCTTTTCCTTACTTTGATCCGGATTTATAATAGTCACCTCTGAGTACCCAATCGCGTTTCCATTAAGATCTAATAATTGGTACAAAGGAAGATCATGTTCAACAGTCGCTTCTCCATTTACAATTTCAATGGGATGCCCTCCTCCCGGGCCTGAAACTGGTTGATCGGTTCTTGTTACACTCACTGTAGATGTAGTATAGGCAATATAACCGCTGTCCGGATTGAAATCATGCTGAAGCTGTCCACTGGTAAGATTATCATTTCCAATGTAAACATACCCTGTCTCACTAACATTACCACGCTCCACTTGCTTTACAAGTCGAACTCTCAGTCCACCTCCAGAATAGATCACTCCATTTCTTCGAAAGGTATTCAATTCATATTCAAATTGCGTTTGCCCACCAGTTGGCCACTTGATAACGCTCAACACACCTGCCCTGTTCCTGGCGAGATTGGAAGCTTTAGATGCTCCTTCAGATTTCAAACGTTTTCCAGATGGATTGTGGTTATAGTAGCCCCAATGATCAAACTCTGCTGAATTTCTCGACGGTAAAACTTCATCTTCGTAATATTGAAACTCAGCCAAGCTGATGGACCTATCTCTATCATTATTATATTGTTCAATACCCAACAATTTATGCCGGGAAAAAGGGTTTGTACCATCCCCAAAATATCCATTCTTAAATCTAAAATCCGCATAAACTGTTCCGTTCGATTGAGTAACAGTTATCTTTTCAAACGCTCTTTGACCTAATATATCCCACCTTTCATTATATGTGAAAGATATTGTGGCATTAGGGGCGCTAATGCTTTTCAAAAAAACAGGATCGACAGTTGTAATCCGCGTACTATCTTCCTTGGTTTCCACATTTGTTTGACTACCAGACACAGAAACAGCTTTTGATTTAGAATAGTAGGCATAGCTGATCTGCTGGCCTTTCTCATAGGTAAAGCGAATTACCTCTCCATCTGGTGATCTCACTTCACTCAAATACCAACTGCTAATATATGATCTTTGGGACGGAGTAGTAATACTGTGCTCTCGCTCAATACTATTCGCGCCAAACAAATAAGAATTCCCTTTGGGATCTACAATCTCCCAGGTAGAATCAGCAGAAAAAATGCCATTCCTCTTGATTAAGTATCCCTGCTCGCTCATGAATTGAGGGGCTTTGACTGCATTAAAAACAATACGCCCTCCTATGCTGGACACAAAAATATCAGGCTCCATATCCCAATCTGTAATTGCAGTTTTCAACGCTGACTCGAAGCCACTGGACGTATGATCTGTACTTAAGCCAGTATTACCATTCATACAATATCCTTTTCCAGCAAGATCATCCGGCTCCCCCCGTACCGTTCGGGTGATCACTCCACCCACGTCCAATGTCCAGCCCAACCCTGCAGGTCCCGCAATATCCTGCACTTTGATACCAGACGAACCAGAATATTGCAGTGAAATATCACAGGAGATACTTCTTCCTTTAACAGAATAAATTGGAATTGAGACGTCCAATTTACCATTAAACAAATTAACGGGTGTTGAGGCGACCTTTGTCAAAGAGGAAGCATTTGCCGATGGCGGGATTAAATCCGCCTCAAACTGTGCGTACAAACTTTTAGCACAAATCAGCGAGAGGCCAACAAAGTAAACAATCTTTCTCAGTAATGCTTGCATAAATAACTATTTAAAACGCGTCTTATTCTCAGATATATAAAAACGATAATATCTATTTGTTTTCAAACTTGCCTAGACTAGTCTTATTCCAAAAATGCCATAACTCCGTTTGGTTTTAAACAGAAATACAGCAACAACAAAATGATATGAAGTGTAACTTTTCATAGATAGCATTTTATCGAGAAGCAATATCTTCCACAGCCTCCAGCCTCCTCTTCATCTCCCCCATCTCCTTCTCCTGCTGAATAACATACAACGTTAACTCCTCCACCTTCTGCAGCAGCTTCTTATTCATCTCCCCCACATCCAGGCCGTTCTCCACTACTTCCTTCTCAGAAGGCATATCCGGCAAATGCCTGTTCTCCCGGATAAACCGTTCCACTTCCATCAAAGGCGGAAGCTTGTAATCGTGTGCAAAAACGAAATCCGCCCAGCTTGCTTGCGTCACCTTTACTTTCAGCGCCTTCACCGTACCATTTACCGCCAGTTTTTCATCGGGCGCGGCAGTGCCTATCCCTACATTTCCGTTGTACCGGATACGCATCCGTTCAGTCAAACTTTCAGGCAACAATCCATCAGAAGTGTGAAAAACAAAGTCCATCCCCTGCACCAGCGCATTGTTGGAAAAGTAGACATTTATCCTCTCAGCACGCATTCTTGCGCCGATCTGTTCCGGGTGAATATCCCGCCAGGTATAAAAATCAATGTTATAGCCTCCTGGGCTGGCATTTACGGGTACCTGGATATTGCCGGCATCATGCGCCACTCCAAACCGCAGCCCTGAATTAGCCGCTGCACTGGCAGCCAGATGCAACTTGGCTTGCGGATACCTGATGCCCAGCCCCATGTAACCGTTTGATCTGAGAATACTGAGATACTCACCCAGAAAGTCGGTATCGCTGTATGCGTAAAGGGAAAAGTTACTGCCGTCGTTGCCAGCGCCGGCCTCCTCGGTATTCATGCCAATTGCCCAGCGGCTCCGGTTCTCGCCATAGTTCATCCGGAAATGACCATTGCCGCCGGAACCCGTTGCCTGGGTGGTTTGGAAGGTCTGCGCCGCTCCCCGGCCGGAGATATTGAAATCTGCCGGGGATTGCAGCGAAGTTTGATTAATGATGTACTGCGCATCTGCAATCTGCAGCGGCACCATGGCTACAATCAGTAAAACAAATATTCTCATGGCAGCTATTTTGCATCCAGTTTATTGATTCTCTCCTCCAGCAGGGCCAGCTTCTTATTCAATTCAATGATATACAACGCCTGCTCCTCCACCTTCCGCAGCAGCTTCGCGTTCATATCGGCCACATCTATCCCTGATTCCAGCACTTCTCGCTCTGAAGGCACATCAGGTAAATGGTGATGCGTCAAAATAAACCGCTCCAGGTCTTTGAGGGAGCGCAAGATGTACCCAGGCCGGAATACGTAGTCGGGCCAGCCCGTTGCAGTTACCTTTACCTTCTGCGCTGTTATTTCACCGGCTACGGCCAGTTTGGATTGCGGGTCTGTAACGCCTATGCCTACATTCCCGTTCCCGTTTACTTTCAGGCCAAGAGCAGCACCGTCACTGGTGAAAGGATTACCCACATAGAGGCTCCAGTCATTAGTCATAGGTACAAACTTGTTCACGGTCAGGTCATTTCCGCGGTTATCCAGTTCAACCCAGCCACCGTTCAGGTTGATTGACCTGATCTTTATGTTGACCGTAATCGGCTCCGCTATGCCTGCTACTTGAGTGGCCCGCACCCTGAAACGTGAATTGCCATAGGCAGTATTACAATCAACAGTAAAAGCATGGGCGGCAACGCCGGTGTATCCGTTACTGCCCACTCGGCCTGCCTCACGCCAGATGTCGGGATTGGCATGACTGATACTGGCAATATGCGTTGAAGCAGCTGCAATGTTTCCCCGTGTATATGAAATAGAGATTTCGTAGTAACCGCTGGCCCCCGCTTCAGTTGGAAACACTCGTACAAATTCAGCATAATCACCAACAGTGTAATTTGCCGGGAATACGATGCCTTTTGAATATTCCTGGGCCACAAGGGAACTGCACAAAAGGGCATGGATACAAAAAAGAATAATTTTTTTCATAGGTTATCTGGTTTGGGATGATTGTTCAAGTAATAACAACCGCTTCTTCACCTCCCTCATCTCCTTATCCTGCTGAATAATATACAAAGTCAGCTCCTCCACCTTCTGCAACAGCTTCTTGTTCATCTCCCCTACATCCATCCCGTTCTCCTCCACCTCCGCGGCAGCAGGTATCTCCGGCAGATGCTGATGCCGTTGAATATACCGCTCCACCTCCTGCAAGCTTGGCAAAGGGTAATCTTTATGGAATACATAATCCGGCCAGGCGCTCTGCATTTTCACGGTCACCTTCTCCGCGATCATACCGCCTGCCACGGCAAGCTTGTACCCGTGTGTTTCTGTTGTACCTACGCCAAGTTCCCCGCCTGCCCCAACTTTCAGTACACTTACATCATCCCCGTTCCTCACTATCAGGGGATCATTCCCGTACCCCTTGATGTAGGTGGTACTGCCAATATTATTATCAAGCGTCCCAAAGAAAAAGCGGTGCCTGCCGGTTACGTCTGTATTCCAGGTGTTGACAAGGGACTTCATATAATCTGCCGGGTTGAAATTTCCTTCATGATAAATAGTCTTCCAGGCATTCCAATTGACCCCATCTACTTTATTCCTGAACCTTATATCCCCCCAATACATCGCCTCCATCTGGAAAATCCCCGTACTGCCATAAGCATTAAAACTCAGCAGCGATGAAGCATGCAGCCCCACATAATGCACCGCCCGGAAGCCGTTCTCTCCAACATCATCCCGCTCTTCCGGAAGAATGGTACTCCGCAATTTCATGTAATCCGCATCCTGCGCAGAAAGGAACATAGGTACAAACAAGGCGGTCACCGCCATCCATAAATATTTCATAGGTCAAATAATTTTTTAGAAATTATATCCTACACGGAACTTGATCGGGTCTGTTTTGGGTATCTGCTGATTGGCCAGGAAGTCGTACAACAATATCAAATTCCCTTTCAGCTTGTTATTGATCTTGTATTTTTTGCTGATGCCCAGCAAGGCGCTGCGTGTCCAGCCGGTATCGTGCAACAATGGTATATTGGTGGTAAAGGCGGCATTGTAATTATACTCAAACCCGCCGTTCACGAAGAAGGTGCCTTTCAGCTTGTAATCCCCGAAAGAACGGAAGCCTATGCCCTGGTGAGAAAAACGGATGTTATCAAAACCGGTGCCCATGCCCAGTTTATAGGAGGCTCCCACGCCTACGATGCCGTTCTTGCTGAATTTGTACCCTACCTGCCCGGCAAAATCGCCGGTGGTGGGGAAGTATTGGTTGGAGCGTTGGAACTGCACATTGGTGCCAAACTCCAGCCGTTGCAGGAAACTTTTGGTTTTGAGTTCTTTGGGTTTAAAATCGGGCATGTCTGCCGCATTGTCCAGGTCGGGGAAGTTCTTTTTCAGCTCTTCAAACTGGGAGCGTGCTGCTTCCATCTGCTGGCTGACAGCCTGCCGGGCATTGGGGCCTCCGCTCCCGAGGCGCTGCTGGATGAGCTGCTCTACCTGGGTGCGGGTTTGCAGGCCGGCCAGACTCTGCTCCAGGTCTTCGCCAGACATGCCGCCGCCGCTCCGCAAGTTAAAGAGGCTGGCCAGTTGAGAGTTGCGCTGAATAAAGTCGTTATACGCGGGTAGTTTCTGCAGCAGCTCCATGGCTTTGGCTTCCGCCTTCTTGGTGTCTTTGAACACTTCCTTGTATTCATTGATCTGCTGCGCGTAGTAATAAGCTTCTTTATTGATCTTCTGCAGGTCTTTGGTAAGGCCCTGGTAGTTGCTCAGCTGGGATTTCAGCAACTGGCGCCGCTCGCGGATGTAGTTCTTTATCTGCTCTGCCTGCTGCAATTTGGCTTGCAGCTCCTTCACATTCTTCAGGGAGCCGTTGAGCTTGTCTTTCGCGCCCTTGGCCTTGCCCAGCCATTCCTTTGAATCTTTCAGAAAGCCCAGGGAGTTCTGCAGCGTGTCCAGGTAGCCGAAATATTGCCCGCCGGCAAATTTCTCCAGTTTGGCGGTTTTGCTTTTCAGTTTGGCCTTGAGCCGGCCCAGGGAGTCTATAGATTTGGTAAAAATGTTTTTGGCGGCAATACTGTCTATTTTAGCCAGCTTCTCCTGCATCTTCTTTTCCTGTTTCATCAACCGGCTGAGGGCCTTCTGGCTGCGTTTGTCCAGCTGCTTTTCGAACTGCCGGCTCTTCTGGCTTACCTGGCTCAGGTATTTCTGCGGTACTTCGTTGATGCGGGCCAAGGCGCTGTCCTGTGCCAGCGCGGGCGCTGTCAGCAGCATGAGTATAAAGGGAAGAATGCGGGTTATCATAACTAATAGATATAGGTAAATAAAAACGGGCTACGCTTCTTTCTTCTTTTTCTCCTTTGATTTCAGCTTTTTGATCACTTTTTCTTCGTTCATGATATCAAGATACATCAATCCGTTGACATGATGTAATGTACAGGACAAATAATAGGTATGTTCCTCCCCGATGATATAGTCCATCGTGATGGTATCCTTGGCCAGCCGGAGCCGCTTGTAGGGCTCGCCCAGCAACGCCACCAGGTCTGATTCGGAACAGGCGGTTTTAATGGGCAGGTGCAGGGCTTCCAGCACTTTGCCGGTAATGCCCTGCTCGTCTTTGGTAAAATCCAGGGAAATGGACTTTGTCTCGTCAGGCTCGCTGCTGAGACGGAGAAAGGTGTTGAAACCGGAAAGTTCGCCCACCCATTGCTCGCCCATAAAGTCATAGTTCTCTACCTCGCGGTAGTCGGGGCCGGTATAGAAATCGCTGAGGCGGATGTTATGGAAATCGTGGTACGCTATAATATCCATACTGAAACACTTTTTTGAAGGTCATAACCAGAAGAGAGTTTTCCATATTGCTTTCGAAAGCCATAGGTCATCAAAAGGGGAATCAGGGATTCGAGTTGCATAGGTTTAGCCGGAAAACGTTTTTCCGTAGCATAAATATAGAGCTATTTACGACATTTTTAAAAAAGCCGCCGGGAATCACACATATTGATTTTTATCATATTATCACTCCCTTCACGCCGCAATTCTCCGCGTTCTCCCCTTCAAAAAGGCCACCACCTCCTCTTCAGAGGTATACTTGTCACCGATGTTCACGAAGTGCCGCGCCAGCAGGTCATAGCGCTTGCCCATCAGGTAAGCCCATACATGCAGGAAGTGAATGCCGTCAAACACGATGGCGTCATTGCTGATGTACTCCTGGATGGTGCTGCGGAAATAATTGGGGTGTTCCGTCCAGTGCATGGAGGGTTTGATGTGATGGCTGATGTGGTAACCATCGTTCCAGCATTTGTGGTTGTACTTGGTATTGATGCAGGTGATGCTGTTCTTGTAGGGGTTGCCGGGGTCTTCCGCGCAAACGAAGGCATGCTGCGCCCAGTTGCCGAGCATCATCACAATGCGCGATATCACAAACGGAATGATGAACACTACCAGCGTGGCCGGCCAGTTTACAAAGCTCATGCCCACGCAGAAGGCCACAAAGAGAAACTCCCCGCGCACGGAGCGCACCAGCAGCTTTTTGCGTTTCTTGCGCACAAAATAGCTGGCCAGGTGGTAGATGCCGGCAAAGAGGAAGCTGCCCAGGTACGCGCCAAATCCGCGGATAGAGTCCCGCTGAAAGCGCATGGTGCTGCTTTCGTCTTCCGGCAGGTTGTTTTCCGGGTGGTGCATGCCGATGTGGTGACTGTAGTAAGTTTCCGGCGTCTGGCCAAAGAGCGGCCCCAATACCCAGGGAAGGTAATGGTTCATAATATCGTACTCTTTCCTGAAAAAGGCGCGGTGGCTGGTGCAGTGCAGCATAAGGCCGAAGGGGCCTTTGAAAATAAAATTGTTGAAAACGAGATAGGCTGCGGCCAGTATGCCCCACCACCAGCCGGTGATGAAGGGCATGTACAGCAGCACGGCCAGCGTGCCCAGCACCAGTGTAATACGGATGGTCAGGTGCACAAACGGCAGGTCCCGTTTATCACGGATAAAACGCAGGAAAAAACGGTTTACAGCAGACGCTTTAGCTGGCTCCCGGTACACCGGGTCTGAAATGGCACGGAGCGAAATCATGGTAAAACAGTTCTTGGCACTCACTGAAGATAGCCTAATTATCTGTTTATTCAAAATCAGAATCCGTCTCCGCCCATGTCCCCACCTTCATTGTTGTCGTTATTCCGCTTGCGTTTGAAGATGTTGGCGTCCATCTTGCCGAAGCGCCAGCTCACGTTCACCCGCAGCTCGCGGGAAACGCGCTTGCGGTACCGCTCGCTCTGGGAAAAGGTGGTATTGGTCCAGCTCAGGTCCCTGTCGGTATTGAAAATGTCGTTCAGGGCAAGGGCCACGGAGAAGTTCTTCTTTTTGAAGAAATCTTTTTTGAGCGCCACGTCTATCTGGTACTCCGGCGCATCTTCACCCTGCGGATTGATCTGGCGCGACTCGTATTCCCCGGTTACCTGCAGCGTGGTGCTCCAGGGCAATTTGGTATTGCTGTTCACCTTTCCGAACCACACAAAACCCTGGTTGCTGATGCCTTCGGCCTCAATGCTGGTTTGAGCAACGTTGAGGTTGGTGGTGATGTCCCAGCCCTTGGTGATCTGGTTGCGCACCGTCAATTCCGCACCATAGGTATTACGCTGGTTAGCGTTGATGGGGTAGCTCAGTACTACCTGCCGCTCCTGCCCGTCCAGTACCAGCGTGGTGTCTACGTTAAAGTTGGTGATGGCGTTGTTGGTATTGCGGAAATATACGGAAGCGAGAATGTTGTGCTTGCGGTCAAAATCTTTGAGGTAAGACAGCTCGAAGGAGTTGGTGAACTCCGGCTTCAGGGCCGGGTTACCCCTGCGGGCCGAATTGGCGTTGTACTCGATGTTGGGCAGCAGATCGCGGAACCAGGGGCGCTGTATGCGGCGGCTGTAGTTCAGCTGCAGTTCATGGTCTCCCTTGAACTTGCGCGTCATGTACAGGCTGGGAAACAGGCTGATGGGATAATCTATGTTGTAGGCCGCGTCCTTTACATTGCGCATTTCGCCGGTGTAGTAAGACTGCTCCGCCCGCAAGCCCGCCTGGAACCCGTAATCGCCAAAAGCGCCGGTGTAGCTGGCGTACGCGGCATTGATCTGTTCCGTATAGTGATAGTCGTTAGAAAGGGCTGAATCCAGCAGGAATTCGCCGGTAGCAAAGTCTTTCCCGAAGGTGTTCAGCACATTGTTGAACGTACGGGAAGTGGTGCGCAGGCCGGCCTCTATTTTGGATTTTTCGTTGATAGGGTTCACAAAGTCTATCTGGCCCGTGTAATACGTGGTATTGCCCTTGCCGTTGCCATAACGCAGCTCCGGCTGGTTGGGCGAGTTGCTGGCGTTGCCCTGCATGTCATAATACTGCAGGTCGTAATCGTTCTTGTTGGTGTTGTTGGCGCGGTTGTAGGTGAAATCAGCCGTCAGCTCGCGGCCTTCCTTGGCAAACGTGCGTTTATAGCCTATTTGCGTAGTGTAATTGCGGAAGCCATGGCGGCTGTCATTCCGGCCCAGCCCGTAGCGCACGCGGCTTTGGTGCTCGTCAAGGTCATACGTGGTCTGGCTGTTCAGGTTGTTGAAATCACCGGCGGTGATGCCCTGGGAAACGGTAATGGTGTTCCGGTTGTCTATGAACCAGTCAAAGCCCAGGCGGCCGTTCTGGAACCTGCGCCCGAAATCTCCCTCCTGGTACTGGTCAAGATATGTGGTGGTATCTGCGCCCAGGTTCTTGCGGAAAAGGTGCTGGCGCATGGGAGAGCGCCTGTCACGCAGGTTGTAGTTGGCAAAAAGGTTGATCTTGCCCTGGCGGATGTTCAGGTCAACGCCGGCGTTGGTGCTGCCGGTGGTGGAAATACCTGCGCTCACCAGTCCGTTGATGCCCGCCTTGCGGTTCTTTTTCAATACAATGTTCAGGATGCCGCTCATGCCTTCCGCATCGTATTTGGCGGAGGGGTTGGTGACCACTTCAATGTTGGCGATAGCATCGGCCGGTATCTGGTCTAGCGTAAGGGTGCTGGGGCGGCCGTCTACAAATATGGTAGGGCTGCCGTTGCGCACGCTTACATTACCGTCTATGTCAACGTTCACGGAGGGCACCTGCCGCAGCACGTCTGTAGCGGTGCCGCCAATGCTGGCCAGGTTCTTGTCTACGTTGAACACCCGCTTGTCTATCTCCATGGTGAAGGCGGGCTTCTCTCCCACCACTTCTACCGTTTGCAATGCGGTGGCAGATGTTTTCAGTTTGATGTTGCCTACGTCTAGCGACCGTTTAACGGTTACGTTCCGGAAATAGGTCTGATAGCCGATGAAAAATATTTTCAGAATATAGCTGCCGGGTTTGATGGCGCTAAAATCGAAATCGCCGTTGCCTTTGGATAGCATGCCCGTTACTACGGAAGAGTCTGTGTTTAACAATGCAACAGATGCGTATTCTACAGGTTTTCCGCTTTGTTCGTCCAATAATTTTCCCATGATCTGGGCTTGTCCTTCTCCCTGCTGCGCCCAAACCGGGGCACTTGCGCACAGGATAGCGCCGATCATTAAAATAACAAAATTCCTCATGTTTACTAATACCAGATTGATTTACACTCGGGGCTAAAGTAAACAAATTGATCTTGATGGCTTGAAATATTGGATGGATGGTAACTATCATCCGTAACTGTTACAATAACATCTTTACGAGGTGCAAATAATTTCCCCCGCTGAAGGGCACTGTCTCGTGCACCACATAACCCAGCCGCTCATACAGCCGTTGCGCATCCGGGTTTTCATCACTCACCAGCAGGCCGGTGCGCTGATGCCCTTCCGCCCTGGCTTTATCTTCGGCGGCATAAATCAGTTGCCGGCCAATGCCTTTCCCCTGGCTGGCCGGGGCTACAGCAATACTGTCCAGGTAATATTCTCCCGGCCCGGTTTCATCTCCCGGCAGGTATTGATGCCCAAACCGGTTACTGATGTAAGAGAGCACAGGCTCCCGCAGCTGTTCCAGCAGGCCGCCGTCATAGCCCACAATAATGCCGCCCAGGCCTTTTTCATCTTCAAATACCTGGGTGTTCTCATAACTGTACTGGTTGCCGGGCTGCCTGAAAAAATGCTCAAACAGCGGCTGCAGCACACCGCTATCTGTGGTGCCGGCCAGCTGGCAGGCAACGGTACGCATGGCCTGGAATAATAAGGGAACTGCCTGGGCTGCGTCTTCAGGACGGGCGTTTCTGATCATAACGCAAAGATACGGCATCTCCACAGCTGTATTCCTGGCATAACAAAAAGATACCTAGCGCCTTAGCTCATTTTCAAAAATTAAATTTGGAATTACTGAACACCGTTCATTATATTTGCATTGTAAATTTTTTATCAATGGGTATTTCAGACCGGAAAGAACGAGAGAAGCAGGAAATGAGACGCCTCATCATAGATGCGGCCATGCGCATGTTTGTGGACGAAGGGTATGAAAAAACATCCATCCGCGCCATTGCGGAGAAGATCGAGTACAGCCCGGGCACGCTGTATCTCTACTATAAAGACAAAGACGAGCTGCTGTATGAAGTACAACGTGAAGCTTTCGGGAAGTTGCTGAAAGCCCTGCAGGCAAAAGCCGTCAGCAAAGATCCCTGGAAACGGCTTTCACAGGTCATGCATACCTACGTGGAGTTCGGCCTGGCCCACCCTGATTTGTACGACCTGATGTTCATTATCCGCGCGCCTATGAAAACCGCGGAAGAAAAAGGCGACTGGAAGAACGGGGACACATGTTTCGAATACCTGGCCAACGCCATGCAGGAATGTATAGATCAAAAGCTGATACGGTACACAGATAGCCGCGTGGCCTCCCTCTCCGTATGGTCACTGGGCCATGGCCTGGTGTCACTGGAAGTACGCTGCCGGTTCAAGGTACTGCAAGTGTCTGAAGGAGATATTGCACGCATGATCAAAAAATCCATTGACGAGCATTTGAGGCTCATGAAGGCATAGAAGAAGCATTACGGCCCAAACGCGCCCGTTTAAACGTCCGGCAACAAACCACAAGCACACTATAAAACACACATAAAAAAGAGAAGCATACCACTTCTCTCTTTTTTGGACCACATACTAAACAGTGTTCATTATGTTACCAAGAATCATTTACCTACTGTTGTTTATGAATCTCCTGATGTTCAGTAACAGCAGCGCGCAATCCCGGCTGGACGGCTATATTACTGAAGCTGTACAACGCAACCAGGCCGTAAGCCGCCAGCACTTCCAGCTGGCCAAAAGCCTTTACGCCCTGCAGGAAGCCAAAGCCTTCTTTATGCCGCAGGCCTCCCTGCTGGCCAATTACACCAAAGCCGGCGGCGGCCGCACTATAGACCTGCCGCTGGGAGACCTGATGAACCCGGTGTACAACACCCTCAACGAACTGACGGCCAGCCAGAAGTTCCCGCAATTGTCTAACGAGTCCATCCTGCTCAACCCTGATAATTTCTACGATGCCAAACTGCGCACCTCCCTCCCGCTCATCAACACGGAGATCATGTACGCCAAAAAGATCAGGCAGGAAGACATTACCCGCCAGCAGGCTATTCTCAACGTGTACAAGCGGCAACTGGTGAAAGATGTGAAAACGGCATATTACCAGTACTTCCAGGCCGTGCGCGCGGTAGAAGTGTACAACAATGCGCTGAAGCTGGTGCAGGAAAACATCCGCGTCAACCAGAGCATGCTCCGCAACGGCATCCGCAACAGCACTTCATTGACCCGCGCGCAAACGGAACTGCAGCGGGTGGAGGCCTCCATTACGCAGGCCCGCAACCGGCAGCGCAACGCCCGCTCTTATTTCAACTTTTTGCTGAACAGGCCATTGGCAGACAGCATTGAGCTGGACAGCGCCACCCTGGCCATACCCGCCGCCCTTCCCGATGCCGGCATACAACAAAGGGAGGAGCTGAAACAGCTGCAAACCACGCATACCATCGCCTTGCTGGCGGAGAAAAAAGAACAGTCGCTTTTCACGCCCAAAGTCAGCACCTTCCTTGACCTGGGCAGCCAGGGCTTTAACTGGGATTTCGATAACAAGACACGCTATTATCTCTGGGGCGTAAATCTGCAGTGGGACATCTTCACCGGCGGCCAGCGCAAACAGCGTATCAAACAGGCGCGCGCAGACGCGTCCATTGCGCAAACGGCCTACAGCGAAGCGCTGCAGGGGCTTGAGCTGGAGCTAAACCGCGCGCAGAACAACTATAACTCCGCCTGCGCCTCTTTCCGCATTGCGCAAACGCAGCTGCAGCTCTCCGAAAAGTATTTTTCCGACCAGCAAAAGGTTTACCGCGAAGGGCAGCTGCTCTACATAGAGCTGCTTGACGCGCAGGACCAGCTCACCCAGGCGCGGCTGCAAGTGCTGCAGGCATGGGCGGAAGTACAGGTATCCGCGGCAGATGTAGAACGCGCACAGGCATCTTATCCTTTACAAACCATTCAATAATCAGACTATATGAAACCGCATTTTCTTCCCCTGTTATTCATGGCCGCGGCTGCGCTGCAGTCTTGCGGCAACGGCAATGCCGCATCAGGCATCCCGGAGCAAACGGCCATTCCCGTCAGGCTGATGCCGCTCACCAGCTCCTCTTCCGCCGCCAGCATACCCGTTTCAGGCACCTTCACCACGGATGACGAAGTGCTGCTGTCTTTCAAAACGGGCGGCATCATACAGCGCATTACCGTAAAAGAGGGCGATGCCATCCGCCAGGGCCAGACGGTGGCCGTGCTCAACCCGGTAGAAATAGACGCCCAGGTGCAGCAGGCCAGGCTGGCCTTTGAAAAAGCCACACGTGACCATCAGCGGGCGCAAAATCTTTACAATGACAGCGTGGCCACGCTGGAGCAGCTGCAAAACGCCGCCACCGCCATGGAAATGGCACGGCAACAGCTGAACACCGCGCAGTTCAACAGGAACCACAGCGTTATTACCGCTCCCCGCAACGGCTTTGTTTTACGCAAGCTGGCGGAAGAAGGCCAGCTGGTGCAGCCGGGCACGCCCATTTTGCAAACCAACGGCGCCGCCTCCGGCAACTGGCTGCTGCGCGCCGCCCTGAGCAACAAGGAATGGGCCGCCATCAAGGTGAATGACAAGGCTGATGTACAGATAGAATCCGTGCCCGGGAAAACCTTCAGCGGTACAGTGGCACGCCGTTCCGAAGGTATAGACCCCGCCAGCGGCGCTTTCCGGATAGACATCCGCATTACAGGGGAAAAACCGGCCAACATTGCTTTCGGCATGTTCGGCAAAGCGGTGGTGCACACCAGCAACAGCGCCGCGCCCGCCGGCTGGGCCATCCCGTATGATGCGCTGTTGGATGGAGACGGCAGCACGGGTTATGTATTCGTCACAAACGACGGTAAAACGGCCCGCAAGGTAAAAGTAACGGTCAGCGGCATGGAAAAAGAACACGTGTTCATCAGTCACGGGCTTGAGAACGCCGGCCAGCTCATCATTGCAGGCAGCGCCTACCTGCGTGACAGCAGCCGCATTCACATCATCCAGTAAAACATGAACCGATGAAACAAGCCTGTTCCATCGGCCCCGTTTTAAAAAATCAAATATGAACCGATGAAAATATCAGCATATGCCGTCAAGAACTACCAGTTCACGCTCGTCATCTTTATGATGATCATAGCCCTGGGCGTTACCACCATCCTGAACATGCCCCGGTCTGAAGACCCGGAAATGCACTCTCCCACCTATTCCGTGGTGGTAGTGTACCCCGGCACCAGCCCGAAGGATATGGAGGAACTGATCGTAGACCCGCTGGAAAAAGAGATACATGGCCTGGAAAACATTCTCCGCATCCGCACCAGCATCAGCGACGGGCTGGCGGTACTGCGGGTAGACTACAAATACAACAGCAACGTAGACGACAAATACCAGGAAATGGTGCGCGTGGTCAACAACAAACGCCGCGATCTGCCTGACAATATTGACATAGAGGTGCGCAAGTTTCAGCCCTCGGACGTAAACATCATGCAGGTGGCGCTCATTTCCGAAAATGCCCCCCGGGACCGGTTGAAGTTCTACGCGGAAAAGCTGCAGGACGAGCTGGAGAAGCTGACCCCGCTAAAGAAAGTAGAGATATTCGGCCTGCCGGACCAGCAGGTGCGTGCGGAGCTTGACCTTGAAAAAATGGCGCAGATGGGCCTGCCGCTCAACAACGTCATCAGCAGCCTGCAAAACGAAACCCTGAGCATTCCCGGCGGCAGCATAGAAGCCGGCAACCGCAGCTTCAATATCAAAACCAGCGGCAACTTCCATTCCATGGACGAGATACGCAATACCATTGTGTACACCAGCAATGGCCGCAACGTATACCTGAAAGACATTGCCAAGGTATACTACGGGTATGCGGACGAAACCTATCACACCCGCCTGAACGGCTTCCGCAGCGTATTTGTGGCCGCGGCGCAGAAAGAGGGTGAAAACATCAGCAAAACGCAGCAGCTGTACAAACCGGTGCTGGAAGCCTTCCGGAAAACGCTGCCGGCCAATATAGACATGGTGGAGCACTTTGACCAGGCGGAGAACGTGAACCGGCGGCTGGGCAGCCTGGGCGTTGACTTCCTCATTGCCATTGGCCTGGTGGCCATTACCCTGCTGCCGCTGGGCTTCAGGCAGGCGGTGATAGTGATGATCTCCATCCCGCTTTCCCTGGCCATCGGCATTGTGCTGCTGCAGCTCTTCGGCTACAACCTCAACCAGCTCAGCATTGTAGGCCTGGTGGTGGCCCTGGGCCTGCTGGTAGACGACAGTATTGTGGTGGTGGAAAACATAGAACGGTGGATGCTGGAAGGCCACAGCGCGCTGGAAGCCACACTGAAAGCCACCAGGCAGATTGGCCTGGCCGTGGTGGGCTGTACCGTTACGCTCATCATTGCCTTCATGCCGCTGGTGTTCATGCCGGAGGGCGCGGGAGATTTCATCCGCGGGCTGCCCATGGCCGTAATATTCTGTGTGCTGGCTTCCATGGTGGTATCCCTCACCATCATCCCCTTCCTTACCAGCAAGCTGCTGAAGCCGCATACCGGCCACCCGGACGGCAACATTTTTATGCGCGGCCTCAAAAAGATCATCCACGGCAGCTACGCGCGGCTGCTTGACAAAGCGCTGCAACGCCCGGTGCTCACGCTGGTGGCTACCCTGCTCATCTTCGGCGGCTCACTGGTGGTGTTCAACCTCATCGGCTTCAGCCTCTTCCCCGCGTCTGAAAAGCCCCAGTTCCTGGTGAACATCACGGCGCCCCCGCAGTCCAGCATCGGGTACACCAACAGCATTGCGCGGCAAATTGAACAGGCCCTGCAGCAGGAAAAAGCGGTACGCTACTTTGCCACCAACGTAGGCAAAGGCAACCCGCGCATTTATTACAACGTGGTGCAGGAAAACGAGCGGAGTGACTTTGCGCAGATATTCGTACAGCTGCAGCCTGATACGGACCAGCGCACCAAAGCCGCCGTTATGGAAAAGTTCCGCAAGGCATGGACGCCCTACCCTGGCGCCAAAGTGGAAGTGAAAAACTTTGAACAGGGGCCGCCTGTAGTGGCCCCGGTAGAGGTGCGCCTCTTCGGAGACAACCTGGACACGCTGCGCCGCCTGGCGGCCCATGTGGAGCAGATGCTGCAGCAAACGCCTGGTACCATGTACATAGATAACCCGGTAGACCTGCTGAAGAGTGACATCCGCGTGGCCATTCAACCTGAAAAAGCGCAACAGCTGGGCGTGCCTTTTGTGCAGGTAGACCGCACCGTGCGCCTGGCCGTAGCCGGCCTTTCCCTGGGCAAATACACAGACCATAACAGCAACGACTACGAAATACTCCTCACCCGCGCGCGTGACGGCAGGCCCACGCTGGACGTGTTCAACAACCTCTACGTCAACAACCTGCAAGGCCAGGCCATCCCTCTCTCGCAGGTGGCGGAGCTGAAAATGGAAACTTCCCCGGTCAACATCAACCACCAGGAAAAAAGAAGAGTAGTGTCTGTAAAAGCATTTGTGAAAGATGGTTTCCTGGTAAGCCGCGTGATAGGGGACGTAACCGGCAAAATGGACGCCATGCGCCTGCCCGTTGGCTACAGCTATGAAATGGGTGGCGAAGTGGAAAGCGCCAAACAGTCTTTCGGCGGCTTCCAGTCTGTGATACTGGTTACCGTGTTCCTGTTTATTGCAGTGCTCATCCTGGAGTTCCGCACCTTTAAAAGCACGCTTATTATTCTCTCCGTTATTCCGCTGGGCATTGTGGGCGCCGCGCTGGCGCTGTGGTTTACCGGCAACACGCTTTCTTTTGTGGCTATCATCGGGCTGATTGCGCTGGCGGGTATTGAGGTGAAGAACACCATCCTGCTGGTAGACTTCACCAACCAGCTCCGTGCCCAGGGCAAAAGCCTGGATGAAGCCATCCGTGAAGCGGGCGAAGTGCGCTTCCTGCCCATTGTGCTCACCTCACTTACGGCCATAGGCGGCCTCATCCCCATTGCGGCTTCCAGCAACCCGCTTATTTCACCGCTGGCCATTGTGCTCATTGGCGGGCTGGTCAGCTCCACCCTCCTGTCAAGGCTGGTAACGCCGGTGGTATACAAGCTGATACCGCCTAAAGTATAAGCATTAAAAAAGCCCTGAAACGCAATGTTTCAGGGCTTTTTTCCAACAAGTACATTTAGCTGTGCGTTGCCGCAGATTCATAAATTTTATCTATCACATCCTTGTATTTCTCCAGGATGGTTTTACGTTTCAGGCTCAGCTTGGGCGTCATTTCACCGGTATCCACGCCCCATTCCCTTGGCATCAGCTCAAATTTCTTGATCTGCTCCACATGGTTGAAAAAGCCGTTGTAACGGTCTACCACTTTCTGGTACATGGCTATCACATCGGGGTTTTTCACCGCTTCCTCGTTGCTGGTGAAAGGGATACTGTTCTGCGCCATCCATTTTTTCAGCATGTTGAAAGAAGGCACTATCAGCGCTGATACAAATTTCTTTTCGTTGCCCACTACCATGATCTGCTCAATGAAGGGGCTTTCTTTGGCCTTGTTCTCAATGGGCTGCGGCGCTACATATTTACCGCCGCTGGTTTTGAACAACTCTTTCTTGCGGTCTGTGATCTTGAGGAACTTGCCGTCTATGAAAGTGCCGATATCTCCCGTATGCAGCCAGCCGTCTATCACCGTTTCCGCAGTGAGGTCAGGCCGCTTGAAGTACCCCATCATCACGGAAGGGCCTTTCACGCAAATTTCGCCCTCTTCCGTCAGCTTCACCTCCTGCCCTTCAATAACGGGGCCGGTGGTGCCAAACCGGGTGTTCTCCGGCCTGTCACGCCGGTTTACGCTGATCACCGGGCTGTTTTCCGTGGGGCCGTAACCTTCGTACACCGGTACCTGCGCCGCATTGAAAATGCGCAGCAGGTTTTCCTGGCAGGCGGCGCCGCCGGTTACAATAAAGGTGATGCGGCCGCCCAGGGCTTCCCGCCATTTGCTGAAGATGAGTTTGTTGGCCAGCTTCAGCTGCGTATCGTACCACCAGCCGTTGCTGATGTTGTTATCATATTTTTTCCCAAGGGCCACGGCCCAGAAGAACAGCGCACGTTTAATGCCTTTCAGCTCGTTGCCCGTGCTCATGATCTTCTCGTACACTTTTTCCAGCAGCCGCGGCACGGTGGTAAACCCGTCTGGCCGCACTTCTTTCAGGTTATCCCCTATCTTGTCCATGCTCTCCGCATAGTACGCGCCTATGCCGCTGAAAAGATAGATGTAGGTACACATCTTCTCGAAAATATGGTTCAGGGGCAGGAAGCTCAGTACCTTCTGCTCCGGCGCGTCCGGGAAGGGAAAGCTCTTTTTGGAATTGAACACGTTGCTCACAATGTTTTTGTGCGTGAGCATTACGCCTTTGGGCGTACCCGTAGTGCCGGAAGTATAGATGATAGTGGCCAGGTGGTCTTCGCTGATGGTGGGACGTATATCTTCTACCTGCTGCAGCAGCGCGTCTGTGGCCAGGTCTGTCACCTTGCTCCAGTGGTCTGCACCGGGTATTTCCTCAAAGGTGTAAATATTCTTCAGAGCAGGTACGCGGTCTTTCAGCTCCCGTATTTTCTGCAACAGGTCAAGACTGCTGATAAAGATGTACTGCACGCCCGCATCGTTCAGGATGAACTCTATCTCTTTCGGATTGGTAGTGGGATAAAGCGGTACCAGCACGGCGCCTGTCTGCTGTACGGCCAGGTCTGTAAACACCCATTCAGGCCGGTTGTTGCTGATGATCGCAATTTTGTCTGCGCCTTCCGCCGTAAAGTCTTTACCGCCAACGCCCAGTGCCAGCAGGCCTGCACTGAACCGGTTCACGATCTGCTGCACCTGCGCCGTGCTCCAGGGCTTCCAGAGCCCGTCTACTTTCGATACAAGCATATCAGGTTTAGGGAACCTCTCCAGCTGGTACGCTACCGCATCAAATAATCGTTTTGGTGCTGTGGTCGATTTCATTGTCATATATTGACAATATAATAAAAATCCGGTAGTTTTCAAGAGATATAGCCAGTATATATTCTTTATATGTGCCTCATCGTCACCAATATCGCCAAATTGTCACCCTCCCGTCCCTCATTTTTTCGTACCTTTGCAGTCGCTATTCAAACCCGAAACCCCGGTACTGCCAACGGTTACGAGCGTACTTATTCTTTCACTAAAATTATAATGCATGATTCTAGCAACAGACCTGGACGGAACTTTTTTAGGAGGAACTGACCAACACAAGGAACACTTATACAATATCATCCGTGAGAACGACAGCTTCCGGCTGATCTTTGTAACAGGCCGTGGTGTGGAAAGCATTCTGCCTTTATTGAATGATCCGGTGATACCCAGGCCTGACTACGTAATTTGTGACGTGGGGGCCACCGTGCTGGACGGCACAACCCTGCAGCCTATACAACCTATCCAGAACAATATAGAAAGCAAATGGCCCGGCAAACAGTTCATCATGGAACAGATGCAGCATATTAACGGCCTGCGCCTGCAGAACGTGCCGCAGCAACGCCGCTGCTCGTTCTTCTTTGATGATGAAAATATCAAGTCGAAAATTGCAGACCTGGAAAGATCGCTCAATTGCGATATCATTCTCTCCGCCAATAAATTCCTGGACGTACTGCCCCGCGCCGTGAACAAGGGCACCACGCTGCAACATCTCGTTGAGCTGCTGCAAATACCGGAGCAGGACGTGCTGGTAGCAGGAGATACCCTGAATGATCTTTCCCTCTACGGCCGCGGCTTCAAAGGCGTGGTAGTGGGCGAGGCGGAACACGCGCTGACCACCGCCACCCGCGAGCTGAGCGACGTGTACATATCAGACACCGCCGGCGCAGGCGGCATCCTGGAAGCGCTGGACCACTTTACGGATTTCAAGCCTTTTTATAAAGAAAAGGCGCCGCTGCCAATGCCCAACAGCTCCACCCAGCTGGTGATGCTGTATCACCGCTTCCCTTTTGAAACGGTGGAAATAGACGGCAAAAAAGTGCGCCGCTCACCCAAGAGCCCCAACGGCATCATCCCCACGCTCACCAACTTTTTCAAGTCACAGCGCCCCGGCTTGTGGGTGGCCTGGCAAGAGAAGCAGGATGGGCAGGAAACCGTGGAGAACTTCCATATAGACAAGGAGCAATACCCACACCTGGTGGCCAGTCCGGTACTGATGGAAAAGGAAGACATAGACATCTTCTACAAACTCTTTTCCAAGGAGGCTTTCTGGCCTGCCATTTTTTCGTTTACCGAAAAGGTGCAGTTCAATCACGAGCATTGGGAACACTACCTGAAAATAAACCGCCTGTTTGCGGAAAAAGCCGCGGCGGAAGCGGAGCAGAACGCCATGGTGTGGATACATGATTATAACCTCTGGATGGTACCCGGCTACCTGCGCCAGCTGCGGCCAGACCTGAAGATCGGTTTCTTCCACCACACGGCCTTCCCCGCCGCCAATACCTTCAACATCATTCCCTGGCATGGAGAGATCATTGGCAGCTTGCTGCAGTGCGACTATGTGAGCTTTCACATCCCGCGCTACGTAGAGAATTTCGTAGACGTGGTTAAAAGCCATATGCCCGTGAAAATAACGGAGCAGGTGAACTGCGCTCCGCGCTTCCTCACCTACAGCGCCGCCATGGGCACCGGCACCATGACGCGAGAAATTGACACCGGCCGCCGCAAAGTGAGGCTGGGCGCCAACCCTGTAGGCGTGCACGTAGATTACATCAAAGAGCTGACGGAGAAAGAGGAAACGCAGCAAATGATAGCCGAACTGAAAAAGCAGACCAGCGGCAAAAAGACCATTCTCAGCATAGAGCGGCTGGATTATGTGAAAGGCCCGCTGGAAAAGATCAAGGCCTTCCACCAGTTCCTGGAAGAACATCCCAACCTGCACGGCAAAATAGAATTGATCAACATCTGCACGCCGCCGGCCAGCGGCATGAAGATCTACGAACAGGTGCAGCAGGAACTGGAGCAGCTGATCGGGAAAATCAACGGGCAGTATTCCCGCATAGACTGGGTGCCCATCCACTTCTTCTTCCGCTCCTTCTCCTTTGCAGAAGTGCTGGCCTACTACGCCGTATCAGATATAGCGTGGATCACGCCGCTGCGTGACGGCCTGAACCTGGTGGCCAAGGAGTACGTTGCCGTACAGGGCCTGAACCCTGAATCTGAAGGCGCGCTGGTACTGTCTGAATTTGCCGGCGCTTCCGTAGAATTGCCCACGGCCATTCTCACCAATCCGTATGACAATGCGTCTATGAAAGAAAGCCTGTTGCGGGCCATAGCCATGAACAAGCAGGAAAGGCAGCTCAGGATGAAGCGGCTGTTCCAGAACGTGAGCCACTTCAATATTGAGTACTGGGCGGACGAGTTCATGCAGGAGCTCAGGAACGCGGGAGAATAACATAAAAAATGCCGGGTAAACGCCCGGCATTTTTTTATGAACAAAATATTTTTTCTCCTGCCTACATCGCCGCGGAAAACGCGATCACCCCAAACACCATGGCCAGCAATGCAAAGCCCAGCATAATGATGGTCAGCACCCCCACAAATTTGAACAGTGATTTCAGGTTGGAGAACGAGCTGTTCAGCACATCCTGGTCGCTGTTGCGCAGGGCTTCCTGCATACGTGTGGCAAAGCGGTAAAGGTATATATAAGGGAACACGCTGATAATGCCGAACACGATATAGAACACCATGGTGAATTTCCGGCTATAGGAACTGTAAAGAGCATAACTCTCTCCTTCCAGCCCTTCCATACCTTCCGGCAGCGAGCCCATGATGAGGCTGGCAGACAAGCCGCCGATGAGCATCAAGGCGCACATTATAAAGCCGATAATGGCCAGGAATTTGGCCCAGCGGGCCGCCTCAGACAGAAAGCCGGTAGATTCGTTATCGATCCGCAGATCGAACAGGTTGTTAGTTTCCATTAGATAGATTTGATACCTAAATTATCATTTTTTATAATGCCTTGTATATGGAGGGACAAAAATTTAGGTAAAAAGCTGGGGTTCTCCTTTACAGGAAACCACTTCCGCTGCAATAAGGCAATATTCATTGAAAGTAAGGTGGTCAGGGTCCAATTGCAAACTGATAGCTACCGCAGGTAGTGCCTCACAAAATTCTCTATATTCCTGTTGCAAAGTCAGGTACCCTGAAATATATTTCCGGCCGGAGGCGGTAACAAGCCAGTCCCTCACATGTTTGATCACAAGCATTGGATCTCCATTATGCGCTTTGGTATCTACGCCGTTCAGATCTGAAATGTATTGCTGGTAGAGGTACTTCCTGCGCTCCAATATCAACGCGTTCTTCGCTCGCTGCGGCTTTTGACCAAAACGTTTGGCGCCATAAAAAACGCCCAGCTCGAAAGGCATATTGAACCTGGGAAGACCATTGTGGTTTAATTCAATCCTGGAGATGTCATGAATGCCGTAGCGGCAGTTCTGAATGTATCGTGTTATTTTATCCAACCGGAAGTCTGTACCGTTATCTTCATTCAAAGCACACTGTGGAACAAAGCCGCACCGGTAAATCGTGTATATAATTGCGTGAAGAAGCGGAGTATACTCTTCATCAAACGGGCAATTAACAAAAACAAGGTTGTTATAGTCTACTTGTACTACTGCCATGTAACAGCATCTAAGCTAATTCGGAGGTGTCCGTTTTACGACGGCACCTTCTTGTTTGTTGGTTTTTTCTTCGGTCTCATAGTGAGAAGACCATCCCTGTATGCCTGCCTTACGGCCTCACGAACTTGCTCACGGGTAACAGAAGCCGGGCGGTCAGTCATTTCTATTTTTACACTTTGTTTCATGCAACGAATCTATCATTTTTTGCTGCTCGTCCCAACTTTTTTTTCTCACATCCGGCACAAAAAAAGGCTGTCTTCTGCAAGACAGCCTGTCATTAGGGACCAAGGATAAAAAAATCAGTTTCCGTTCCTGTATTTTCCGGTGATCAGCGCATGCCTGTTGTTCACCTCCAGTTTCTGGTAAATATTTTTGATGTAGGTTTTAATGGTTTCCAGTGAAACGCCGAGGCGGGTGGCCACTTCCTTGTTGGTGAGGCCTTCTTCAATAGCCTGCAGGGTTTGCGCTTCGCGGGGGGTGAGCTTTTCCAGCAGGTTGTCTGTGGAGCGCGGGTTGAAATACGCCACTACCTTGCGGGCAATGCCGGGAGACATGGGTGCGCCGCCTTCCATTAACGTTACTACTGCTTCCTTGATCTTCAGCAGCGGCGTTTGTTTGTGCAGGTAGCCGGTAGCGCCGGCGCAAAGGGCCTGGAAAATTTTCTCCGGCTCTTCATATACGGTCAGCATCATCACCTGGCAGCGCGGCGACCTTTTTTTGATGAGGGGTACGCCCTTGATGCCGGAAAGCCCCGGCAGGCCGATGTCTGACAATACAAGATCAAGCTCCGTACCGGCGGGCCATTGCTCCAGGAACTGCTCTACGGTAGGGGCGGATACCTTGCAGGCAAAACCTGCCTGCTCATTGAAAAATTCCGCGAGCGTGTTGCGGATGTCTGCATCATCTTCTATCAAACCCAGGTTGATCATGGTCACAAATATGTATTGTTAGTACGAGAAAATGTATCCCCTATTGGGGGGATCAGGCGGGTATTTCCAGCAGCAGCACAAAATCGTTGTCCTTTTTTTCCGCCTCCAGGCGGCCCTTCATGCGGGCGGCGCGTAAGCGCATCTGTTCCATGCCGCGGCCACCCTGGTATTGTTTCATTTTACCATTTACGCCGGTGCAGCTGTTGGTAACACGCAGGCAGATATGTTTCTGGAAGGCCAGCTGCACTTTAATGCAGGGCTCGCTGCTGTAGCGGGCGGCGTTGTTGGTGGCTTCCTTGAATATCAGGAAAAAGTTCTGCCGCACAGACTGGCTCAGCGGGCGCGCCATGTAATCACCCTCCAGTTCGAATATGCATTTAATGTCAAGATCGTTCTGCAGGTTGCTGAGGTAGTCGCGCATGCGGGTCACCAGGTCTGCCGCGGTATCAAAACGCGCATCTATAGACCATACCATGTCACTCATGGTGCTGAGCGCGTGTTTGCTGGAGTCTGCAATTTTCTGCAGCGCCGCCTTGTCCTGGTGCCGCATGCTCAGGTGATCTGCCTGGAAGTAGATGCGCGTGAGCGAGCTGCCTACTTCGTCATGCAGGTCTCCCGCTATTTTGGTACGCAGTTTTTGTTCCCGTAAAACCTGCTGCATGCGGTACCGGAAAAACAGCCAGCCGCAAAGCAGCAGGCCCATGCCGCAGAGCACCTTGAACCACCAGGTCTGGTACCATGCGGGATGAACTATCAGCGGAACGGCCAGCAGCGTGGTGTAGCTGGTACTCCCGTTGAGGCGGGCCGCCAGCTGTATATTGTAACGGCCGGGCGCCAGGCCTGCAAAGCTCATTTCCCGCTGGCGCCCTATTTCCAGCCAGGGTGCATCTGTGCGCGTGCGGTAGTAATATGCCTGGTTGGCAGCCGCGTCTATGCCGCCAAAGCGCAGGGAAAAGTACTCCACCCCCGCCGCTATTTCCAGCTGCTCCGGCTTTTGATAAGGTAAGGTATATACATGTTCAGCGGCGCCATCTCCATTGCTGAAGCTGAAACCCGTGAAATGCAGGGGAATGGAGGCCTGACGGCGGAAGCGCTGCAGGTCTTCCATCCTGAACGTTGTAATCCCGTTAATAGTGCCAAGATATATGCGGCCGCCGGCTACACAGGTGGAAGAATGGTTGAACTCGTTAGACGGCAGGTTATGCATGCGGGTATAATTGCTGATCTGCCGCGTTTGCAGCTGTATAACGCTCAACCCGTGATCAGTACCGGCTACCACCTCGTTGCCCTGCCGCAGTATAAAATACACCGCGTTGCCCGCCAGGCCGTTTTCCGTGTTCAGCTCCCGTATCACCGCTCCTTTTTCATCCAGTATCAGCAGGCCCCTGCCGTTAGTGCCCGCCCACAGCTCCCGGCCAAACTGCTGCACCTGGTACATGGGTACGTCCGTCAGCCGCTGCAGCCGGCCTGTTGACGGCTCCCAGGAAAAGAGGCCGGCAATAGTGGCAAAGTACCGGAGCTTGCCCGCGTTCAGTATGCCGTACACCTTGGAACGTTGCAGCCGCGGCCAGTCTTTCCCGGCACGCAGGTAAGCAGAACGCCCGCTGGCCGGGTTGATGCGGAATACGCCGTTATACCCCCCTACCCAAACAATGGAATCATTTTCCCGGAGCAGGCTGGTGTAATAGAGGTCTGTGGCACGGTCTTCCGGGCGGGTATGCAAGGTGTCTCCCACAATACGCTCAAAGCGGTTTTCCGCAATGTGGTACCATTGAAGGCCGTCACCTTCCGTGGCCAGCAACAATTTTTTTTCGTCCCATAACAGGCTGGCGTATACGAATATATTGCCCAGCACCTTTTTTTCGCCGGTGCGTTCATTGATGCTTACAAAACCATTACTGTACGTGCCTGCGTACAACAGGCCGTTGGGATGCAGGAGAATGCTGCGCACGCTGTTCATGGCCAGTTCAAAGGGGTTTACCAGCAGGTTGGCAAAAGGCGTTTGCACCGCTTCCAGTTCCGCTATGCTTTTGCTGAGGGAGATGTAAACCTTGTTGCCCGATGTGCGCACGTCTGAAGCACGCAGGCCGGCAAGGTCCACGTCAAGCCCCTTCATTCTTTCCGTAACCTGGCCGGTAGCCGGGTTATAGGAAAAGAGGCCGCGTTTGTTCACCAGGAAGCCCGTTTCGCCGCCCGGCAGGGAGAACAGGAATTCACGCTTGCCGCTGTTCAGCGTATCATTGAAGGGAGCCGGCAGCAGCCTCAGCCGGCGGGTTTCCAGGTTATAAGAATGCAGCCCTTTGCCGGCAATGTTAAGCAGCACTTCATCCTTCCCCTGGCAGTACACAGGCCCGGTAACGCGTTCCCGCAGGCCTGGGTCTTGTACTGTGCCGTCAGGGCTGACGCAAAGCAGCCGGCCATTGCTCACCACCACGAGGCGGCCCTGCCCGGTCTCTTGCAGGAAGCTGATAGCGCCCCGGGAAGGCTTGGAAGGGAAATTCCTGGCAAGATCGGCCACCAGCTCCAGCCCGTTTCCTTTTACACGCAACAAACGGCCGTCGTTAGTGCCCAGGTAGATGTCCCCGTTCCGGCTTTCACATATTTCCGTTACATACAGCTCCTGCTCCTGCGGCAAACCGATGGTTTGTGTTTGCCAGCGGCGCAGGTCAAAGCGGGTGAGGCCGGTACGCGTGCCTATCCAGATACGGTCCCTTGAATCTGCGAAGATGGTGTTGATGAAATTGCCGGTAATAGCGGGCCGGCTTACCTGGTTGAAGGTAAGCAACTGGTTCCCGTCATACCGGTGCAGCCCGCTGCTGGAAAAAAACCAGAGGAGGCCGGCACGGTCTGCCGTAGCACAGTTGATGGTAGCGTCGCGCAACGCTTCGGGCAGGTCGATATAACGGAAGCGGTAACCATCACCTGCGGTTACCCAGAAGGGCAAACAACATAAAAAACAAATGAACCGGGATAGTCTCGTTGCCTGGATATTCTGCATACCGGTTGTAAATATACTCCGGCAGGCTTATAATACACGTATGGCCCCCTCCATTTTTTGCTTCATGCTCATGAACACGCCCAGCAACTGCTGGTGATCAATTTCAAGAGCGGGGCGCTTGTATTGCAGGAACTTCTCCTGGTCATTGAGGCGGGGCCAGAAGATATGCTGGTAATAATAGGCTATCAGTGATTCAATAATGGCATGATCGCGGAACTCCTGCAGGTGGGAGGTATCTGCCAGTGAATTGGCATAGTCCCCGAAGAGGTCTATAAAGTTGGAAAGGCCGTCCAGCGCCTCGAGGCTCAGCTTTTTGCTCCTGATCTGCCGGGCAATGCGGTCTACCTTGTAGGTGTTGCAGGTTTCCGGCTGCAGGTCTGCCACGGCGTCCAGCCAGTGCAGCAGGCGGGGCGACGCCTCCAATGCCGGCAAATGAGTTTGTATGGTGGCGGCCACCTCCGCCAGGCTGGCTGCGGCAAACACCTGCTGGTTGCGGAAGGTCAGCAGCTTGTCTCCCCCCTGGTGGTCTGTATACCAGATAAGGTACACGGGCGCGCCCAGCGCCGCTGAATCGTACTCAACGATCCAGGTATCGTGCTCTCCGCAGATCGCTTCAAACCGTGTCTTTATATATTGTTCTGGCATAATCTGGCTGTAACCATGCGTTTACGGAGTATAAATATATGCTATTTTTTAATTATTTATAACAAAGGTAGGTGTTTTTTTCCGGTGAGGCGAAAATGAGGCACATAGTGGGGGCATTCCGGGTAACAGTATGGCAATCTGGTAGCGGTAGTTGATACGAGGTAAGTACCCGGCAGGTTCCAAGTACGTATGAAGTACGTATGAAGTACCCTTATATAAGGGGGTACTTCATACGTACTTGGAAGGTACTGCAAACGTACTTGGAACGTACTTGGAATACCTGAGCGCAACATTGTGTCCCAGCTGGTCTTGTCCTGATATAGGTTTACACCTTGGTTTAGAAAATACTGATATTGGTTTACAATGCTCAAAACTAATCCTGATTCCGGCTTACAGGGTGAATTTTTGGTCCTGGTTACGGTTTACAGGCG
>NZ_JBCNJR010000013.1:0-82662 GCF_039596455.1 Chitinophaga sp. | reverse complement strand
CGAACCAGGACCAAAAATTCACCCTGTAAGCCGGAATCAGGATTAGTTTTGAGCATTGTAAACCAATATCAGTATTTTCTAAACCAAGGTGTAAACCTATATCAGGACAAGACCGTTGCATAACATCCGCCACACTGCTGCATAAAAAATCCGCCCTGCGAAGTCTCTTGGTGGCAGGGCGGAGAGGATTGCGCATGAAACCGGGTGGTTCCATGACGGTTCTATCAACCTATTTATGCGAACTAAAACCTGTGACTAAACACTATTTCTGAGCCTTTTTAGCCGCCTTTTCGTGTTTGACGTGCTTGGTGCTCTTGTGCGCCTTTTTAGCGTGTTTTTCGGCTGTTTTAGCCTGTTCTGTTTTTGCAGGGGCAGGCGCTGCCTTTTCCTGTGCGTTTGCTGCGGTGATGCCACCCAAAGTGATCATTGCGGCGGCCATCAGGATCATGATCTTTTTCATGTTGTTTGATTTTGTTTGTGAATAATATGCTTACGCTTGTAAGCACTGAAAAATATAAGCGGGAACACCAGCAGCGTGAGCACGGTGGCCGTTACCAGCCCCCCTATCACCACCACTGCCAGCGGTTTTTGCGTTTCTGAGCCAATGCCGGAGCTTACAGCGGCCGGTATAAGGCCTATGGCGGCCATCAGGGCCGTCATCACCACCGGGCGGATGCGCTCCTCCACCCCGTTGCGGATAGCGTCATTCAGCGGCATTTTCTGCTGCAGGTTCTTGTGGAACACGGAAATGAGGATCACCCCGTTCTGTATGCAGATGCCGAACAGGGCAATGAACCCTACCCCGGCTGAAATGCCGAAGTTGATGCCCGTTACATGCAGCGCCAGGATGCCGCCTATGAGGGCAAAGGGCACGTTGAGGAGAATGAGGCCCGCATCTTTCACGCTGCCCATCATGATGAACAGGATGATGAAGATGGCAATGAGGCTCACGGGCACCACCTGCCCCAGGCGTTTGGTGGCGCGCACCTGGTTCTCGAACTCGCCCGTCCAGCCGATGGAATAGCCTTTAGGCAGCTTGATATTTTTGTTTACCCTGGCCTGCGCTTCGGCAATAGTGCTGCCCAGGTCACGGTCACGCACGGAGAACTTCACGCCAATGAAACGTTTGGTATTGTCCCGGTAAATGAAGGCGGGGCCGGTGAGGGTCTTGATCTCCGCAATCTCTTTGAGGGGTATCTTGTTGCCGTTCATGGCGGGTACCACCAGGTTGCGCAGGTCGGTCTCGTCTTTGCGAAAATTCTGGTCGTAGCGGATGCGCACGTCAAACTTGCGCTCCCCTTCGTACAGCTGGGTGGCCGTTTTGCCGCCGATGGCCATTTCTATCACCGCCTGCGCGTCTGCGGTTTTCACGCCATAGAGGGCCATCTTCTGCTCGTCCAGGTGCACGCTCATTTCCGGCTGGCCTACATTGCGGAGAATGCCCACGTCTTTGATGCCGCGTACGCCGGCTATCTGGGCAATCACCTGGTTGGCCAGGCCGTCCAGGTCTTCCAGGTTATCTCCATAGATCTTTACGGCATTGCTGGCGTTGATGCCGGCCACGGCTTCGGCCACGTTGTCTATAATGGGCTGGGAATAGTTGTACACCACGCCCTGGTATTGTTTCAGGCGTTTGTCCATTTCCTCTACCAGCCCGTCCATCGTGATCTTGCGCGTCCATTCTTTTTTGGGCTTCAGGTTTACCTGGCATTGCACGTAGTAGAACCCGGAAGGGTCTGTACCGTCATTGGAACGGCCGGTTTGAGACAGCACGCCGTTCACTTCCGGGAAGCTGCCCAGCTCCTTGCGGAACTTGCTCACAAACTGCACGGTTTCGTTCAGCGACATACTCATGGGGAGTTTTGCTTCCACCCACAATGCCCCTTCGTTCAGCTGGGGCAAAAATTCCGAGCCTAAGAACCGGGCAGAGGCAAAACTTAATCCCATGAATATGATGGCTATGAAGAGGCTTGATCTTTTATGCGTGTACGTCCAGTTGAAACCTTTCATCACCGCGCGGTGAAAAAATATCACCACGGGGTTATGCCGTTCCCGCACGTTTTTGTTCAGCAGTATGGAGCTGAGCACCGGTACCAGCGTGAGCGTGAACAGCAGCGCGCCCAGCAGGGCAAAGCCCAGCGTCCAGGCCAGGGGCGAGAACATTTTGCCTTCCACTTTCTGGAAAGAAAAGATGGGCAACAGGGAAATGATGATGATGAGCTTGGAGAAAAACACCGCCTTGCCCAGCTCCCCGCCTGTTTTTTTGATCCACCCCAGTTTGGCCAGGCGGTTGAACCGTTCCATGCCGAAGTGTTTGGCCTTATGGTCCAGCATCACAAAAATGCCTTCCACCATCACCACCGCCCCGTCTATGATAATGCCGAAGTCTATGGCGCCCATAGACAGCAGGTTGGCGCTCATGCCTTTCAGCTTGAGGCAGATAAAGGCAAAGAGCAGGGAAAGCGGGATGATGATGCCCACAATGAGCGTGGTGCGCCAGTCTGCCATAAAAATGAACACGATGACCGTTACGAACACGATGCCTTCCAGCAGGTTGTGCATCACTGTGCTGGTGCAGTATTCCATCAGCACGTCACGGTCATAGAAGGTTTCCATTTTGATGTCTGACGGCAGTATTTTGGTGTTCAGCTCTGCTACCTTGTCTTTGATGCGGGCCAGCACTTCGCTGGGGTTCTCCCCTTTCCGCATCACCACAATCCCTTCCACCACATCGTCCATATCGTTCAGGCCAACCTGCCCTACCCGCGGCGCCGACGTTTCCTGCACGCTGGCCACGTTCTTGACCAAAATGGGCGTACCGTCTATGTTTTCTATGATGATGTTCTCAATGTCTTTGATATCGTCCAGCAGGCCGATGCCGCGCACCACGTATGCCTGCCCGTTCTTTTCTATCACATCTCCCCCCACGTTGATGTTGCTTTTGGAAGCGGCTTCGTACAGCTCCAGCGGGGTGATGTTGTATTTGGCCAGCTTGATGGGGTCTGCCGTGATCTCGTAGATCTTTTCCTGCCCGCCGAAGGCCACCACGTCTGCCACGCCGGGCACGCTGCGCAGCTGCCGGTCTATCACCCAGTTCTGGTACGTGAGCAGGCTCCGGGAATCACGGTGGGCGCTTTTGAGCCAGTAGCGGAACACCTCCCCGGTAGGCCCGTACGGGGGTTGTACTTCAGGCTCTACGTTTTCGGGGAGGGATACGTTCCGCAACATGTTGTTGACCTGCTGCCGCGCAAAGAAATCTTCTACATCGTCTTCGAAAATGATCTTGATCACAGACAGGCCGAACATGGTGATGGAGCGCACGCTGGTTTTCTTCTGCACGCCGTTCATGGATATTTCTATGGGCGTGGTCACAAACCGTTCCACCTCTTCCGCGCTTCGCCCGTTCCATTCCGTCACTATCACTATCTGCGTATTGGTCACATCCGGGAAAGCCTCTATGGGCGTATGCAGGAAGGCCACTACCCCGCCCACGGTGAGCACGGCCAGCATGAAGAACACAAAGAACCTGTTCCGGAGCGAAAAGCCTACAATATTTCTGATGAATCTGTTCATGCCGTTTAGTCGTTCAATGCGTCATAGATCAGTAACTGGTTCCTGGATATCACCTTATCTCCCGGCTGTATGCCCCTGACAATGTAGGATACGTTGTTCAGCGACTTGCTCACCTTCACTTCTTTTGTTTCTATGTTGTAACGGTCTTTGAACACCATTACAAAGTTTTTACCCTTGTCAAAAATGACGGCAGAGGAAGGGATGGCCATCATTTCATTGCCCTCCCGGTAGCGCAGCAGCACTGTGGCGAACATTTCGGGCTTGAGCAGCATGCCTTCGTTGCTGAGGCGGATGCGCACCTGCATGGTTTTGGTATCCGGGTCAAGCACGTTGTACACTTTGTCTATCTGGCCATGGAACACTTTTTCCGGGTAGCTGATGGTGGTCACTTCCGCCGGGTAGCCTTCCTTCACGCGTGAAATGTCTGTTTCAAATACATTGGCCATGATCCATACATCGTCCAGCTCCGAAATGGTAAACATATGGGCGCTGTTGTCCGAGCGCATTTCCATGCCGTTGTTGATGTTCTTTTCGATCACATAACCGCTGATGGGAGCCGTTACCACGGAGGTGGCGCCGTTGCCCTTGCGGTAGATCTGGAGCATTTCCCGGATGCGGGCCATTTCCGCCCTGGCATTGTTCAGCTCCCCTTCCGCGTTCACCACGTCTTTTTCTGTGGCCAGCTGGCTCTGAAAGAGGTCTTGCGCCACCTTAAGCCCTTTTTCCGCTACGGCCAGGTCTGACTTTGCCTGGGTAAGCTGCTTGTCGTAATCCGCAATTTCGCCGCTCTGTATCACGGCCAGTACCTGCCCCTTCTTTACATAGTCTCCCAGCTGCACGTTGATGTTCCTGACATAACCGCTCACAAGGGGATAGAGCTTGAGCACCTTGCCCATGTCTGGCGTAACCTTGCCGGAGAGCCGCAATTCGCTCTCAACGGGTTTGATAACGGTGGTGTCTATACGGATGGAGGCCATCATGGTATCACTGAGCACAAACGTGGCCGTTTCCGCGTCTTCCGCATGGGTCTGCTTGCAGCCGCTGAAGGCGGCCATCGCTATCAAAAAGGAAACCGGGAGAATGTGGATGTATTTCATTGTACGGTATTGAAAAGTTGTGTTCCGGTGGCGTAATTCAGTTCTTCGTAGGCCAGCACCCTGTCATTCAAGAATTTGTTGGTATGCTTCACATGGTCACTGTAGCTGTTGAAGTAGTCTATGAACTGGAGCAGGGAAATATTGCCCTTGCGGAAGTTTTTGGCCACTTCATCTATCAGCTTGTCATACTCCCCGTTAAAGCTTTTAATATCCGGCCAGCCGGTGCTTTTCTCCAGGAAGCTGATCTTGCGCAGCGCCGTATTCACCTCTACGGCAATGGCCAGGCGCTGCTGGTCGAGCGCGGCGCCCTGTACCTTCAGGCTGCTGCCGGCGGCTTTGATATTGCCCTGGTTGCGGTTCCAGAGCGGCAGGTCTATGCCCATGGTAAGGCCTATGAAGTGCGGGGCGTAGCTGCCGTTACGGTCGTACGTAGCGCCCAGGTGCAGGTCAGGCACCGCCATGGCTTTTTGCAGGCGGTAATTGGCCTCCGCCATCTTCAGCTGGTGACCCGCCATCTGCAGGTCTGGCCGGTTGGCCAGAGCGGTATCCGTAAGGGCCTGTTCCGTATAGCCGTTGAGTTTGTATTGCTGCAGTACGTCTCCTTCCACCAACGGCTCTACGGGGCCGGGGCTGCCCAGTATCATTTGCAGGTTTTCCGAGGCGGCCAGCTCCTGCTGGCGCAGGTCTGTATAATCATTGGCAATGCCTATCTGCAGGGCCTGCAGGCGTATTACGTCCGCATGCGCCACGCTGCCCTTGGCATCCGCCGCATGGTAGGCGTCAAGAATGATCTGGAGGTTGTTCAGCTGCTCTTTGAGCACCTTTTCCGTTTCCTTCAGGAAATACAGCTGGTAGTAGCTGGTGCGCAGCTGGAGGCGGAGGGTGCGCATCAGCTCGTTAAAAGCAGCGGCAGACGTTGCTGCGTTCCATTGTGCCAGTTGCACCTGTTTGTTCCTTTTACCTGCCAGCCGTATCAATTGGTCTATATCGCCTTCAAATTGCCCGCCGCTGCCCATATTAAAAGGCTGCACCTTTTCAAGTGTACCGAAACCGAAAGTGGAAGAAAAAGAGGGGTTGTCCCAAAGTTTGGCCTGCTGCACCAGGGCCTCATCTGCGCTCACCTGGTAGCGTTGTGCCAGCAGCAGATAGTTTTGCTGCAGGAAGAGGGCTTCCGCCTGCTGCAGGGTAAGCCGGCGAGCTTCCTGCGCCCGGCTGTTGGCAGAGAGGAAAAAAAATGCGATCCCGAAAATGCGAAGCTTTTTCATTGGCACAAAGCTCCGGAGCGGGTATTAAAAGGGGCTTTAAGGGGGATTAAAATCGGATTAAAAAATGATGAGAGCCCTGTGGTCAAAAAACCGGCGCCCACAACGCGGTTGCGAACGCCGGTGTCCGGAAACGGACAATTTACTTATGCTGCCCTACCTGGTAATTCCCTGCCCTGGTACCGAAAGAGCACATCAGCCTGTTCCAGGAATTGATCTGCGTGACGGCCAGGCTCAGCAAAGCTATTTCAGGTTTGGAAAAATGTTCCAGCAACTCGTCATGCAGGCTTTCCGCATGCTTTTCTTCCGATACAAAGGTGAGCCTTTCCGCGAAGGCAAGCACAGCCCGCTCTTTGGGGCTGTAATAAGGCGCTTCCCGCCAGGCGGCTACAGATATGAGGCGTTGTACGGTTTCTCCTTCATGCAGGGCCTCTTTGTGGTGCATGTCAAGGCAATAGGCGCATCCGTTGATCTGTGACACGCGGGTGCGCATCAGCTCCAGCAGGCGGCGGTCCATCCCTGCGGCGTCTATGTATTGCTGAACATGGCGCATGGCATCTATCAGGCCCGCCGGCAAATCTGCATTGGTGATTCTTGTAGTCATCTGTTTTCTGTTTTGTATAAAGACAAACAGATGGGGCTATGTGTGACAGGATCAGCTGTTTTTTTCGAGCGCCCGCAATTTATCAGGATTGCGCACAAAATAAACGCCGCTGATGCCGCCCTCTTTCAGCAAGAACACCTGGCAGTTCGTCAACTGGCCATTCACATAGTAGAACAGGGCTGGCTGGTGGTTAACGGTTCCCTCCTCTACCTGGGCGGCATGGTAAAATTTGCCGTACATGCCCAGCAGCAGGGCGGCCACGTCCGCGGCGCCATACACCGGTTTTTGCGCGGCAGCCACTTTGCCGCCGCCGTCAGAAATAGCGGTAATGTCTTCGTTCAGCAGCTTTTCAAGGCGCACGGTGTCTCCCTGCCTGATCACCTGCAGGTATTTTTGCAGGAAGTTATGCTGCTGCCGCTGTGGTGCGGGCGCTGACGGAGCTTGCAGCTTGCTGCGGGCGCGGCTCAGCAACTGCCGGGAGCCGGCGGGAGAAATATTGAGCACGTCGGCTATTTCAGGATGTTCGTAATGAAAGGCCTCACGGAGAATGAATACGGCCCGCTCCCGCGCGTTCAGCTTTTCCAGCAGCACCAGCAGGGAGAATTGAAGGATGTCGTTTTGCTGCAGCGCGGCGTCCGGCTGGTGGGTAACCACGGGCTCCGGCAGCCACTGGCCGGGGTATTCCGTTCTCTTGCGCTGCCGGGTGCGGTTAATGGAAAGATTGATGACGGTGCGCACCAGGTAGGCACGCGGATTGTCTACCGCGGTTTTGGCCTGCATGAAACGCAGGTAGGCGTCCTGCACCATATCATGCGCATCTTCCAGGGAGCCGGTGATGTTATAGGCGTAAGTGGTCAATAATGGCCGTAGCGAAGCTATTACATCGCTTTCAGCTCCTTCAGCTTTTGTATGGTGATCTGTTTCCTGCATGATGAAAAATCAGGGTTGATGACCTTGCGGTCTTTTACCAGCCGGGTGGCAAAAAAATAAACATTGTCTTTCTTTTCGAGATACCCTACCCACCAGCCGTAGTCATTGCCGTATACGCGCGTCCAGCCGGTTTTGGAGCGGATCACGTAGTTGTCCGTTCTTTCCGTGACCATCACGCGTTTCAGTATCTCAAAGCTGCGTTTGGAGAAGGGCAGTTTTTCTTCGTATACCTTGATGAGGAATTCTACCTGGTTGCGGGGAGAAATTTCGAAAGGGCCGTAGTTCCAGAAGTCAGGGTCGTTGCGGCTGAGGTTGCCGTTGCCGTATTGGCAGGCCGCAAGGTAGTGGCGGTAGCGCTCCTTCCCTATCTTTTTGGACAGCTCCATGAACACCCAGCCGGCAGATACCTCGAAGGCTTCTTTCACCGTCATGTCTTTATAAATGGACGGCCGGTAGCCATACAGCGTGGTATCCGTATAACCGGGCCACTTCACTATTGCCATCTCGTCTTTGATAACGCCTGTTTCCAGGGCAATGAGGAGATTGATCACCTTGAAGGTAGACGCAGGTAAGGAGGTTTTGAGGGCGTCTGCGGAATCAGTGAACGTCCACCGCTGCTCACGGTAGTCATAAATAACGGTGTTGCCGGGAATATTACAGTCCTGGGCGCGCGCGGCCACTGCCCAGCAGCATAAGAAGAATACGGTCAGGCGCTGCATGTCATTCTGATAAATGACGCACAAGTTAACAAAAATAGCAGCACGGCAGTGTGGAAGTTCTTACATACTCTGGGTAATGCTATAACTCGTTCTCAATGGCAATACCCAGCTCTTTTGTAAAACCCGTTTCATTGTCGGCGCCTTCCTCAAACCAGTGGCTGGCCCCTTCATTATCCTGCTTGCGGATGAGAAAAAGAGTACCGCCGGGCAATTCCACCACGAAGCTGTCTTCAGATTCCTGCTCCACCTTAATGTTGTTTCCTGCTATTGAAATATGAAAAACTCCCATGGTATGACTGTTTTTTCACCTGTGTACTACAATCATTATGCCCTGAATGTCGTTTTCCTTACATTTGGGCATTAAAAATATCCTTACCTATGGGTCTTCTCATTTTCTGGGGCATTTACCTGGTTATTTTTACGCTGTGGATTGTCAGGAAGAAGCCTTATAAACAGCGCCAGTAACTGTTTTGCTCTCTATGTAAAAGTTATCCCGGTCTACTTTGAAGTCTTTTTCCTTCATGTTTTCAAGGGTGATGTGCTGCCATGCTTCCGTTGGTTGTATAAAGTCATACCTGTTCTTCCCTGTTGTCACTTTCACGGGCATATTGAAGCCTTTCGTCGTGCCATGCCAACGGTAATATACCAGTAGCCTTCCCCCTTGCTTTTCAAAATGCAGCTGCAGTTCTGGAAGAGCGGCACGATGAAGGTATTGTTCAAAAAAGGGCTGCAGCGGCAGGCCGGTTCTTTCAATGATGTAATCCGTTACCTGGGCGGCCGTTACGGTCTGAAGCGCAAACTTCTCCTGCAGGCCCAGCAGGGTGGCAAAGAACAGGGAATCATTGCCGGTCATGACGCGCAGCATGTGCAGCATGCGGCAGCCTTTTGCATAGGAGTCCCACGTTTCATAGTGGATGTGGTTAACATTCCGCACGCCGGTAACCGGTTCCTTGTTGGCGCCTCCTTCTTTTGCCAGCCGCTGCAGGGCGGCCTGTTCCCCTTTTTCATGCGTGATCATCAGCATGGTGGCGTAGGTGGCAAAAGCCTCGTGCAGCCAAAAGTCTGCCATGTCTTTACAGCTGACGTTATTGCCCCACCATTCATGGGCCACCTCATGCCACAGCAGCTCCTTTAGCCCGGTGGTATCGCCGCCGAAACGCCCCAGGGCCACTATGCTCTGGTGCTCCATGGGGTACGGCGTTTCTATAAGGCGGAAACCGTCTGCGGGAAAGGGGTACGGGCCGAAAAGGCGTTCGTACTGTTCCAGCATTTCCCTTGTTTTGCCGAGCAGGAAGCGGGCCCTTTGTTCATTATAGGGCAGGTAATAGATGTTCATAGTGAGCGTATCCCCGTTGCGCACATAAAGCTCCGCCATTTCCCGGTAATCCCCGATGTTGACGGTTACGTTGTAATTATTAACGGGGTAAGTGAGCGCCCACTCCGTTCTGATACGTTTGTCCGGCAGCGTGGTGCGGCTGCGCAGGCGGCCGTTGGAGATGTTCTGCAGGCCTTCGGGCATGGTGACACTGATGAGCATGCTGTCCGGCTCGTCTGACAGGTGGTCTTTATTGGGCCACCACAGGCTGGCGCCGGAACCCTGGCATACCACCTGCGCAAAGTGGCGGCCATTATTGTCCCGCCGCCAGAGAAAGCCCCCGTTCATCTGCACCATGGGGTCTGGTTGCTGGGGTTTGCCGTGATAATAGATCAGCAGCTCTCCTTGAGTGCCCGCAGGCACTGTTTCCGGGAATTGCACCAGCACGGCATCAAACTCGCGGCGGTATGGCAGGGAGCGCCCCTGGTACAGGATGCTGTCAACAGGCATATTTTCGTAAAGGTCTACCTGCAGTTCCCGGAAGGGCCGCACGGCGGTGTAGCGCATCAATGTGCTGCCGCTCAGGGTTTGGGCTTCCGGGTCTATGGCCACGTCCAGGTGGTAATAACGAACATCATAGCAGTTGCGGGCGGGCAGCAGCATGCCCCTCAGCGTATCCGCCCAGGTAAAACCGTTCTGGCGGTTGGGAGCACGTTTGGCTTTAGGCACATCCGTAGCGTTACTGATCTTGAAACACTCAAACCGGCCGTTCTGATATACGATCATTTTGGCAGGGTGACCAGGCGTGTCAACAGGGAACTCAATGATCGCCTCCGGTTTTACGCTTTCTATCTTATACCGGCCGCCCGGCAGCGGCAGCAAGTTGCGGGCGCCGCGCCCCTGGTCTGTGAACTGCAGGGTATCTCCTTTCCGGGAAATCACAAAGAGCCGGAGCAGGTCTGCATTCAGCTGGTAAGAACCGGTGAAGTCAGGTTGCTGGGCAGCAACAGGAAGGGAAAGGGAACAGAGCAGCAACAGGCATAAGCATCTTGACATGGTTCGCGTTTTTTATTGCAAACCAATGAAAAAACGGCCCCGGCGCCTATTCAAATCCGGATTTGAGCCTTGTCAGGGCCGGTTTTGCACATGAATGGCCTGGTATTCCCGCGGCGTTTGACCGGTTACGGCCTTAAAGGCACGCTGAAAGGTGGGTTGGGAATTAAAACCGCATTCAAAGGCCATGCCGGTAAGGGTGAGATGACTGTTGGCGGGGTCTTTTATCCGGTCTTTCACGGCCTCCACCCGCCAGGTGTTCACGTATTCGTTAAACCCTTTCTGCAGCCGCTGGTTCAGCACAGCGGAGAGCACTTTGGGCGGCACGCCGATGTGCGCGGCCAGGGTGTTGCTGGTCAGCTCCGGGTCAAGGTATAACCGCTGCTCCACCATGGCTTTCTCCAGGGCGGCTACGCAGGCCTCTACTTCCGCGGGCGGGAGCTGGTCATAGAACGTCTGCGTTTTCTTTTGCTGGGCAATGTAAATAACCCGTGTGCGGTGGTAGCTTGAAAAACCCATCCAGTAAATGAGCGCCACCAGGCAAACTTCTATCACATAATATTGCGGGCCGCCGTTTACCTTAAAGATGAATGCGTACAGGACGGTGCCTGCCCAGAGGAAGCAGAAAAACACCATCACTATCAGCAGGGTTTTCAGCCAGCGCATAATGATGGCCGCTTCCTCCTGCACCCATACACCGTTTTCGATGTTGGCAGGCATCAGCGCCTGGTACTCGCGGTAGGTAAAAAACAGGAACGCAGCGAAAGTGAGCACGCTGAGCGGTTCCGCAATGGCGCCGAACCATCCGTCCAGCCAGCCAAGGTCAACAAATACCGGCACCTTGTTGATGTACAATACAACTAGCACCACCAGCCCCAGGCGAAACGCCCCGCTGGCAAACACGGGTAAAAAGTACCGCCATGTTCCGCGCATGGGGGCCGGAGCCCTGAACGACCGGAAGTACAGGTACAGGCTGGGGCCCAATCCGAATACCAGCACAAAAGGGAACATGTCGAAAATAAACAGGTAACGGTACAGCTCCGAGCTCCAGTTCAGGGTTTCAAAACCGTTGTAGCTGAGAATAAGTATAAAAAAAGCCAGCATCCTGTTCTGCTGCCTGTTGTTGGTGGGGGCAAACAATAGAAAGATACCGAAAAACAGGGCCTGCAAGGCGCCCAGCAGTACCAGGAGTGAAAAAATATCCAGTTTCATCTATATTAAAATACGGACCGGTCTTAAAGATATTATTTTTTTTAGGCGGACCAATGTTTTAAATTCGTTAACCATTTGGGTTACAAACTATTAATTATATGAAAAAATCCATTGCTCACATACTGACCGGCCGCGAGAAAAAGATAACGGAAGATGAAACTGTGATACAGCCCCTTCCCCATAAGGATTTCCGCTTTGCCAACCCCTTCATAGTGCTGCATCACCTCCCGCCCAAACAGGTGCCCGCAGGTTCAAAGCTGCGCATCCATCCGCACCCGCACCGGGGTTTTTCTCCGGTATCTTTTATGATACAGGGAGAAGGTTACCATATGGACAGCGCGGGCCATTCCGGCAACATTGCGGCGGGCGGCATACAGTGGATGTTTGCGGGCAAAGGCCTGCTGCACAGCGAAGGCCCTACCCAGCAGATGCTTGACAACGGGGGCGTACAGGAAATGATCCAGATATGGGTGAACGTGCCCAAGGCGCATAAATGGGACGAGCCATATTACCAGAACGCGCAAAAAGACCAGCTGCCGGAAGTGCTGCAGCAGGAAGGCGTGCAGATGCGCCTGGCCAGCGGCACTTATGAAGGGAAAACGAGTCCCATGAAAAGCTTCACCCCCATCATAGCCATCACAGGCACCATGCTGGCCGGTAAAACGGTGCGCATCAGCGCCGAGCCTGGTTACCAGGCTTTGCTGTACATATACAAGGGCACGGTAACCGTAAACGGCCAGGAAGCGCGCATGCACCAGCTGGTAGTATTTGAGCAGGAGCATGATGAAATAGAGATCACCGCTTCGGAAAATGCCGGCCTCCTCTTTTTATCAGCCGAGCCGCTGAACGAGCCGGTAGCCGCCAAAGACAATTTTGTGATGAACACCCCGGAAGAAGTAGAGCAGGCCATCAGCGATTATAAGGAAGGGAAATTCGGTACCCTCGAATATTAACATACATGAACGAACAACTGTTTGAGGAGCTGGCGGCCAAAGGCCAGCTCTCCCCTGCTTCGCTCCGCAAGGTGAAAGCCATTGCAGGCAACCGCCTGTTTTCGGTGCACTGGGAGCTGAAAACCATCCTGTACCTGGGCGTATTACTGCTAAGCGGGGGCCTTGGCATCCTCATCTACAAAAACATAGACACCATTGGCCACCAGGCCGTGCTGGCATTGATAGCCGCGCTCTGCGCAGGCTGCTTCTATTATTCCCTGCGGCACAAGCCGCCTTTCTCGCCACTGCAAACCACGCCCAACAATGCATTTGCAGATTACAGCGTGCTGCTGGGCTGCCTGCTGTTCCTGACCTTCATCACGTACCTGCAGGCGCAGTACAACGTATTCGGCACCCGGTACGGCTCCGCTACTTTCATTCCCATGCTGGTGCTGTTCTTCTGCGCGTATTATTTTGACCACCTGGGCGTGCTGAGCCTGGCCATTACCAACTTTGCGGCCTGGGCGGGCATTGCCATCACACCTTTTGATGTGCTGACCGGTAACGACTTCAGCAGCCATACCCTGATCTATACCGGCATGCTGGTGGGCGTGGCGCTGATGGTGGCCGGCGTGCTCAGCACCGCCCGCAACTTCAAAAAACATTTCACCTTTACATATCATAATTTCGGCGCGCACATCCTGTTCATTGCCTGCCTGGCGGCGCTGTTTGTGCTGGAGCCGTACTGGGCCTGGCTGCTGCTGCTGGCCGCTTGCTGCGCCGGCATGTATTACCTGGCCATGCAGGCAAGGTCTTTTTACTTCCTGCTCATCACCGTACTGTATGCCTACATCGGCATCTGTTACGTGGTCATTAGATGGCTGGATGTTATGCGGGGCGGCGAAAGCGTGCTCTACCTGACGCTCATTTATTTTATTGCCTCCGGCATAGCTGTGGCGCGGCTGCTGGTTAACCTCAACAAAAAGCTGAAGAAACATGATCATCTATCATAAACAAGACCTTGACCATACGCTGCTGCAGGAAGAAGTGCAGGCGGCGTATAAAAAAGGCTGCGTAACGAAAGAAGAGTACCTGCAAATCCTCCAGCAGTACCCCAGCCGGCTGTACACGCCCAACCCTTTCATCCGCATCGGGTTGTTTGTGCTGACCGCGCTGGTAGCATTGTTTTCTTTCGGGCTCTTTGCGCTGCTGTTCAGTTCCGGGCTTACAGGAGAAGAAGCATTAGGCGGTTTCTGCCTGTTTTTCAGCCTGGTAACCTATGGCGGGCTGGAAGCCTTTGTTCGTGCAAAATACCACTACCGCTCCGGTGTAGATGATGCGCTGGCCTGGTGTGCCGCCGGCCTGGCGCTGACGGGCGCCGTGCTGGTAAGCGGGCTGGATATGGACACCGTTGTGTTTTGTGCGCTGGCAGCTGCATTGGGCCTCTTCTTTGCGCTGCGGTTCCTGAATGTGCTGATGGGGCTGGCCGCCTTTGCTGGCCTGATCGGCGTTGTTTTCTTTGCGCTGGTGTACACTGCGCCCGATGCGCTGCCGTTTGCGGTAATGGCGCTCTCCCTGGGCGTTTACCTGGGCGCGCGCAGGTATGGAACATCTCCTTACTATGGCAATATGCTGCAATTGCTGCAGGTGGCCGCGCTGGCCATGCTGTACGTGGTGGGCAATTATTTTGTGGTAAAAGAGACCCGCAACGAGCTGTTTGGCACGGCGGCCGGCGCAATGCCCGCGGGCTGGCTGTTCTGGCTGTTGACAGTATTGATGCCTGTTATCTACATTTACCTGGGCATCCGTAAAAAAGACAAGGTCCTTTTGCGCACCGGCCTGGTATTGATAGCGGCGGTGGTGTTCACCATCCGCTACTATTACAGCGTACTGCCGCTGGAAACGGCCATGGCGATGGGCGGCGCCGCCATGATGCTGCTGGCGTACGCCCTTCTCCGTTACCTGGCTGTACCGAAGCACGGGTTCAGCAGTGAAGTGACAGACGAGGCGGAAACCCTCAAAGGCCTGCAGATAGCAGAATCCCTGGTGATTGCGCAAACATTCAAAGAAGTGCCCCAACCGGGCGGCGGCTTTGAGTTTGGCGGCGGTACCAGCAGCGGGGGCGGCGCGGGCGCAGAATATTGAAATACAGGTTATTGCCTTTATCACTATTTTTAAGGAAACTATACGCTTATCAACATGAAACACATGCCACGTTTACTGCTTATCTGCAGTGCATTCCTGCTGCTGTCTGCCGCGCTTCCCCAGAAGAAAAAAGTGATCTTCTTCGGAGATTCCATTACCAACGCCGGTGTAAAGCCCGATGGATATATTACGCAAATGAAGGCCATGCTGCCGGATTACGACCTCATTGGCGCCGGTATTGGCGGCAACAAGGTGTACGACCTCTACCTCCGCATGGAAAAAGACGTACTGGAAAAGAAGCCTGACATTGTGGTGATCTACATTGGCGTAAATGATGTATGGCACAAGGCCACGCACGGCACCGGCACAGACCTGCCCAAGTTTGAAGGTTTCTACAGGGCGCTGATCAAAAAGATACAGGCCAACGGCGCCAAGGTGGTACTTTGCACCCCCGCCGTGATAGGCGAGAAAAAGAACGGCGATAACGAGCAGGACGCCGACCTGGACAAATTCAGCGCCAGCATCCGCAAGATCAGCCAGGAAACCAACCTGCCGCTCTGCGACCTGCGCAAGCTCTTCCAGGATTACAACCTGGAGCATAACAAGGAGAACGTGGAAAAGGGTATTCTCACCACAGACCGCGTACACCTCAACAAAACCGGTAATGAGCTGGTGGCGAAAGCACTGAGCAGCATTATCGGGAAGCTGTAAACGAATTACTGAAAAGAGGAAGGGCTGCCGTTGCATGGCAGCCTTTTTTATTGGCGGCAGCACATAATTCCCCTCGCTTTTATAAAACTTTTATGTACTTTCGGGTACGTACACGAAACAATGCCCAGAAAACCTTCCGGGAATTCCCGCCATGATTACTTCAGAAGGATTTTATGCAATATATTTGGGCAGGAAATGGATAATGGCCTGCTCCCCGGGGAGCTTCCCTGGATAGGGCAACTCGTGCAGGATATCTGTTACTACAACGTGAAAGGATATATTAACTTTACCCAAAATCAGCTATGAAAGCGAATCAACAGGAACCCAACACCGGTGTGAAAGAAATTGCAAGGCGGGCCAAAGTGTCCATAGCCACGGTAGACAGGGTGATCCACAACCGGTCTGGCGTTTCTCCCAAAACAAAACTCAAGATAGAGCGCATTATACAGGAGCTGAACTACCAGCCCAATATTCTGGCCAGGCGCCTGGCTTCCCGCAAGATCCTGAATTTTGCCATATTAATACCGGCAGTTTCAGCGGAAACAGACTTCTGGGAAGCGCCGCTGGCAGGCATACAGCAGGCGGAAGAAGAGATCAGGCAGTTCGGCATCAAAATAGACCGTTACTTCTTTGACATGAACAGCAAGGCCTCTTTTGTGAAGCAGACCAAGCTCATTCTCAAAAGCAAGGTAGACGGCATTTTGCTGGCCCCCTCCTTCATTGAGGAATCTATTGCCTTTACCCGTTCGCTGACGGAGAAAAACATTCCCTACGTATTCATCAACTCAGACATCCCCAACCAGGAAAGCCTCTGCTACATCGGGCCAGACCTGTTCCACAGCGGGTACCTGAGCGCGCACCTGATGAAGTACTGCATTCAGCCCAAAGACAAGATCCTCATCGTGAACGTATCTCACGAAATAGAGAACCATCACCACCTGCTGCGGAAAGAAGAAGGCTTCCGCGCATACTTTTCCAACAACGACAAAAAAATACTCAAAATAGACATCCGCCAAACCAATGACCGGGCCGTGGAAAAGAAAGTGGCGGAAGCGCTGGCGGAAAACAGCGCTGTAAAAGCCATCTTCGTCACCAACTCCCGCGTATCTAACGTAGCACATTACCTTGAAAGCGCCGGCCGGGAAGACATTCTGCTGGTAGGGTACGATTTTTTAAAGGAGAACATTGCCTATCTCAACAAAGGCGTGATAGACTTCCTGATCTGCCAGAAGCCGCAGGAACAGGGCTACAAGGGCATCATGGCGCTTTACCAGCATACCGTTCACGGCTCGCCGGTAGAGAAAGTATCTTTCATGCCCATAGACATTATCACCAAAGAGAACTACGCGTTTTACCGTAACTAACGGAAAAGGGCCTGCACAAAGTGCAAGCCCCCTCCTTATTTGAGACCCATTTCAAATTATTGTCCGTTCCTGGCCAGCTTCAACGCTTCCGTAGTAGTGTAGTATTTGGCCAGGGTATTAGGCACTTCCCATGCGGGTTGTTTCCCTTCTTTCACGTACTGTAAAAAAGCTTCCATCACTTTGGCAAAAGAGGCTTCGTGCCCTTTCTTGTAGGAGTCCGGCACTGTTATGCGCCAGCCTTTGTCAATGCGCTCCAGCGCCAGGCCGGGGTACTTTTGCAGCAAGGGCTGCAGGGCCGCGCTGTCTGGTGTTTGCGTATGCACGTACAGCTCGCCGTTTTCCAGCAGCACGTTGGCTTTGGTACCGCGGGTGAGGGCATAATGCGTATCCCCTCCCCCCTCGTACGCCCAGGTAACAGACACGCGGGCGTTCACGCCGCGCAGGCGATAGCTGAAAGCGCCGTTGGCATATACCTGCAGCACGCTGTCACTTTGCGCGGCGGGCTGGCCGGTGATGTCTGCAAACTGCTGCATGGTCATAGCGGTAGGCCAGCGGCGGGCGGAGTCTATCACTATATCTTTGGTATAGTCCAGCACCTGTTCAGGGAAGCAGGTCCACTGAATGAGGTCTACCATATGCGTGGTAACGTCTACAATGCCTTCTCCCTGCTGGGTTACGTCCATATACCACACCGGCCTTACCAGCAGCTTGCCGGCCACGTTCTTTTTAAAGTGGTGCACGCTCTCCCTGATCACGGCCGGGTTATCCGGCGAGCCCTTTTCCAGCTCACCGAACACGGCGGGCATGTGGGTAAGCTCTTTCTGGAGGATGGACAGTATTTCGTACCGCTCCGTCATCATATCATACAGCTGCACTTTCTTTTCCTCGGCTTCAGCAAAAGCTGCCTTCAGGGAGTCGAAGCCGGCAGGGTCAATGGCCATGGGCTTGTCGCTCAGCACATGCATGCCCGCGCGCACGCTGCTGCGGATGTAAGAAGATTTGAGGCGGTTATTGCCGGCAATCACTACAATGCTGCCGGCGGGCTGTGCCGCCAGCCGCTGCAGGTAGTCAGGGCCTTTGTATACTTCTGTTTGCCAGTGTGTGGGCTGCTCTGCGCGCTGGTTATACCGGTCTACCACGGCCAGGTATTGCTCCACTTCCGGCCCTTCAGGCGCCAGCACCTGCGCCACGCTGTCTATGCCGGGGTACATGCGCTGCATCACCAGCGACGCGTGGAAGTGGCCGGGATCAAGGGCTATGAGCCGTTGCTGCTGCGGTGGTTTGGCGGGAGAACAGGCCATCATTGCTGCAAATGCCAGTAAGGATAATTGTTTCATGATAATTGGGCAAGGCGGTCGAAAGAAAGGGCAGCGCTGTCTTTGTCTACAAACAGCACGGCCTCCGGGTGGTTGCGCAAGGCGGTGGATGGATATTTTTCACTGATGCTGTCAAACAGGGTGTGTTTCACGGCCGCGGCCTTGTTGGGGCCGGGCACCATGCAGAAAATATACCGGCCTTTCAGCAGCGCGGGCACGGTGAGCGTGAGCGCATGCGTGGGCACCTGGGCAAAGGTCTCGAAGCAGCCATCGTTCACCTGCTGTTGCCGGCAGGCATAATCCAGGTCTACCACCTTCACCAGCTTGGGGTCTTTAAAATCCGCCACATGCGGATCGTTGAAAGCAATGTGCGTGTTCTCCCCGATGCCCATCATCACAATATCTACACCCGGCTTCAACATGGCGGCGTAGCGCTCGCATTCCGCCTGCGGGTCTGGCGCGTTGCCATTCAGGTAATGCACGCTGCGGAAGGGTACTTTCGCAAAGAGGCGGTCTCTCAGGAAGTTGCCGAAACCCTGCGGGGCCGCAGCGTCCAGGCCAATGTACTCATCCATGTGAAAGGCATTGATACGTTCCCATTCAATACCACTGTCTGCCGCCAGCGCTTCCAGGAACTCCTGCTGCGAGGGAGCGGCCGCAAACACAATGTTCAGCTGCTCCTGTTCCTGCAGCAGCAGCCTGATGCGGTCTCCCGCCATGGCCGCGGCCGCGGCGCCCATGGCCTGCCGCGTTTCATGTATATGTATCCGTAAGTTATCTACCTGCTTCATGTAATTGTTTTTGATGTTGGGCCTGGTACAGCAGGTTGCCGCCTACCATTACCATGTCCATGTTAATATCTGCATCGAAGATCACGATGTCTGCATCTTTACCTGCCACCAGCGCACCCTTCCTGTCTGCCACGTTCATGATGGCGGCGGGGGTGCTGGTGATCATTTTCACCGCGTCTATGAGCGGCACGTCCGCCAGCTGCACCATGTTGCGCACCAGCTGGTCTGCCGTGGCCACACTACCCGCAAAGGAGCTGCGGTCCGGCAGCTTGGCCACGTTATCTTCCACTATCACTTTCAGGCCGTTGTTGAGCGCGCCGAGAATGCTTTCTCCCGGCGGCATGCCGGCGGCGCGCATGGCGTCTGTGATGAGGGCCGTCTTGTCTGCTCCTTTTATTTTGTACACCAGCTTCAGCAGCGGCGGGGGCAGGTGAACGCCGTCCGCAATAATTTCCACCGTCATTTCATCCAGCAGGAAAGCGCTTTCTATAGCGCCGGCGTAACGGAACGCGTTTTTACGCGTAACGCCAGACATGGCGGAGTACAGGTGCGTGGCGTGGGTATAACCGCACTCCAGCGCTTCCAGCACTTCTTCATAAATAGCGTCTGTATGCGCAATGGCGGCCAGAATGCCTTTGCTGCGCAGGTAACGGCCAAACTCCAGCGAACCCGGCAGCTCCGGCGCCGCGCTCCAGCGTACCACGGAACTGGTAGACTCCAGTACCGCCCTGTACTCTGCGGGTTCAGGGTTGCGGATGTAGCGCGGGTCTTGCGCGCCGCGCTGGTTCATGGCAAAGTACGGGCCTTCCAGGTGAATGCCCAGGAACTCCGAGCCGCGTTTGTTGAGGGCATGCGCCTTGTCATACAGCTGCACGGCATCCATGAGGCTGGCCGTATCGCTGCTCAATGTGGTGGGCACCATGGAGGTAGTGCCGTATTGTACGTGTTTTTCTGCAACAGCAAGGAACGCTTCCACATCGCCGTCCATAAAATCACTGCCGCCGCCGCCGTGGATGTGAAGGTCTATAAATCCCGGCGCCACGTAACGGCCGCCGGCATCAATTTCCAGTGCATCACTTACGGGAATGTCATACTCACTCACGGCTAGTATCTTGTTACCCTCTACCAGCACCGTTCCTCCTGGAATAATGCGGTATGGGGTGATGATCTGGCCGTTGCTAATTTTTTTCTTCTGAAACCTCATATGTCTGCACTTCCTGTTTTAATTGAATGTTGGATGAAAAAGCGGGAGACCACCTCCTGATGAGATGCCCGTAAAAAGCGTAAAATATGAGGTAGAGGTAACAGGGGAATAATACCCAGTACGCCGCCCTCAGGTTGTAAGCGTCTGCAAAGTAGCCGTACACCAGGGGCAGAATGGCGTTGCCGCAAAGGCCCATGATCATGATGGAAGCGCCCAGTTTGGTGAAGCGCCCCAGCCCTTCCAGCGCCAGCGGCCAGATGCCGGCCCATACCAACGAGTTGGCCAGGCCCAGCAATACCACAAACCAGATAGATATATCCGTAGTGTGGCCCAGCAGGGTAACCTGCCCTTTCACCAGGGTGATGCAGGCTACCAGCAAGGCGCCCAGCACGGTGCAGAAACGCAATGCGTTCACCTGGCTGATCACTTTCGGGATGAGCAGGATGCCCATGCAATACCCGAAAATGGTGGCTGCCAGCGTGTATGAGGGGAATGTTTTGGCTTCCAGCAGGGAAATGCCCATATCATGCGTGGCGTAGGGAATGATGGTGTCTATCGCTACCACCTGCGTGCCTACGTGCAGGAAAATGGCCAGTGCGCCCAGGATGAGATGCGGGAACTCGAAGATGCTTTTTTTGCCTGCATTGGCGGCCGCCACTTCGCTGCTTTCGCTTTCCGTATTGATCTCCGGCAGCGGGGAATAGCGTACCATCAGGCCCAGCAGGAACAAGACAGTACCTACTACCGCATAGGGCGTAATTACCCGGCGGATCAGCTCATCCAGCGCTGCGGCCCGTTCCTGCGCCCCCATGTGGGCCAGCTGTTCAAAGAGGCCGGTGTCTGTAGGTTTGAGGATCACCGCGGCAAAAATGAGCGGCGCAATAATACCCGCGCCTTTGTTGCAGATGCCCATGATGCTGATACGCTGCGCGGCGCTTTCCTTTGGCCCCAGTATGGTGATGTAGGGGTTGGCAGCCGTTTGCAGTACCGCCAGGCCCAGGCCAATGGTGAAAAGCCCCAGCAGGAACACTTCATACGTACGCGTCAGCGCGGCGGGGATGAAGATCAGCGCACCCACCGCCATGGCCCAGAAGCCCACCATCATGCCCTTCTTGAACCCTACCGCTTTGAGCAGGTAGGATGACGGAACGGACATGATGAAATAGGAGATATAAAAAGCGAACGCCACAAAGTAAGACTGCAGGTTGCTCAGCTCACAGGCTATTTTGAAATAAGGTATCAGGATGGCATTTACCCAGGTCACGAACCCGAAAATAAAAAACAGCAGCCCAATGATAAAGATAGATATGCGGGTGTCACGTTTGCTCATTGAGCCCACTTCCACCACCGAAGGTTTATTTCCCATCTTGATTATATTTTCGGTTCCCAGCCCGGCTGGTAATCTCTTTTCCAGAACTTCTGCGCGGCCGCGTTGTTTTTGATGTGGCCGGTAGCCGGGTCTATGTTCAGCGCGGAGCCTGAGCGGAGCGCAATATTGCCCAGCTGGCAGAGCAGGGTGCTCTTGTGGCCGCCGAGGATGTCTGCGTTCAGCGTAGCGCCGTTCTTGATACCGTCAAAGAAATTCTGGATATGCAGCGCGTCAAGGTCTGCAGCGGGATTGGTGAGGTTGCGCGCGTCGATGGCTTTGGTGTTTTTTACGTCTTTCACCACCTTGTTCTTCAGGTCATAGATGGTGTAGGCGTTGCCGTCTATTACGAGGGAGCCGTTCTCTCCGTAGAAAATTACGCCGGCGGTATTGCCTTCTATGGGCTTGCCGTTGCAGCTGCGGCCTTCCCAGGCAATGCTGCATTTGTTGCCGAACTCCATGGTGATCACCTGGGTGTCTGGCGTTTCCCAATCGTCCTGGTAGCGGTAGCGGCCGCCGGAAGAGGTGACGAAGGTGGGGTAATCCACATCCAGGCCCCAGCGCAGCAGGTCAACCATGTGGGTGCCGTTGTTGAGGGCTTCACCGGTGCCCCAGTTCCAGAACCAGTGCCAGTTGTAGTGGATGAGATTGTCTTTGTAAGGCCTGCGCGGCGCGGGGCCCTGCCAGAGGTCGTAATTGAGCCAGGAAGGTACTGCAGCGGTTTTGCCGGTGCCGATAGACTCGCGGTTGTTGGTATACCAGCCTTTGCCGAAATACACCCGGCCAATGGTACCGCTTTTTATTTCGTTGATGGCGGCAATCACGTTCGGCCAGGAACGGCGCTGGTTGCCCATCTGTATAACGGTTTTGTATTTTTTCTGCGCGGCCACCAGCAGCTCTCCTTCTGCGGGGTTGTGGCTGGCAGGTTTTTCCAGGTATACGTGTTTACCGGCTTTGGCCGCCAGTATGGCCGCAGGAGCGTGCCAGTGGTCAGGCGCGGCCACCACCAGGCCGTCCAGCTCCTTGTTTTCCAGGGCTTTCCGGAAGTCAGGCACGGCTTTGGGCTGTGACTGCTGGATCTTGGTCACGCTGGCAATACATTTTTCCGCTGCGCGGCTGTCCACATCGGATACGGAAATGATCTCGCAATTGGCCTGGCGGGCATAGTTATTGGCCAGTGCGAGCCCACGGGCGTTTACGCCCATCATACCGATTTTAATACGTTCATTGGCGCCTATGATACGGGCATAACTTTTGGCGCTCACACCAGGCAGCATGCTGCCTACCGCCAATGCCGCTGATCCTTTGATCGTGTTTTTCAAAAACGCTCTGCGGGACTTTTCCATGATTACTTCGTGGTTTGGTTGAAAATTGATGTTTTCGGGTACGTACCCGAAAGTACTATTTAAAGTTAGAAATTAAAAAGTTTTTGCCAGTTTTTTGTTCCGGCAACGTTTACGGGCTGGCCTCCGGCGGTTTTGGTGCCGGGGCGCTGATTCGGGCACGGCCTGCCCCGGTTGCCGGATTCCTGTGCCGCCTTCCCTTACATGCTCTCCCCTTCCAGCTCGTGATGGCTGGCCAGCATCCGCACAAAGCGGGGCTGCAGCTTCACCTCCTTCAATATTTCCTGCCCCAGCCGCGTATTGAGGTGGTTGAAACGCAGGATCTTGTTCAGTTTGATGAAGCCGTAGGTATCCACCAGCGAAGGTTTGGGCGTACCGTCTACCACCGGCGCATGTACCGTGCAGTTGGTAAAACTGGTCCCCGCGGTGGCCGCCAGCTTGTAAAAAGTTGTTTCTCCGGCTTTCCCGGCGGGCTGGAGGCGGCAATCCGCCAGGCTCAGTTCTCCCTGCAGGTCGGCTTTCAATGCTCCAACCAGGCTGCGTTCTACCCGTAAGCCTGCGGCGCCGGCCAGTTCCGCGGAAAAATGATGGCAGTTCACCACGCGTATTTCCGGGCTGAGGGCGTATTCATCTTCCGGCTGCTTGTCTGGCGCTGCATTCAGCAGCAAATGGCGGGCTCCCTCCTGCTCCAGCTGAACGTTCTCGAATACCAGTGAAGCGTTGGGCACTCCCGGCCCGCCTTTCAGCGGCTGCCGGTACCCCTGCGGGGCGGCCATTTCCACGAGGCGCACGCCTTTGCTGCGGCCTTCCACCACCACGTCACGGAAAGACACGGCATGCGGGAAAAACAGCCGTTCGCCGCTGCTCTTCATTTTGGAGAACGCCGCCGTGCGCATCAGCCAGCAAATACCGGTGGAGCCTGGCAAGGCATGATAATCTACCGTCAGCCCTTCCACGCGGATGGTGCGGCCGTAGCCAATGGGATAGTTGTAGGTAAAATCTGCCGGCACAAATTCCAGCACCGCCGTGTCTCCCTGCCCGGCGGGCATATAACGGCAGTTGCGGACGTAAATGGCCCCGTCCCACTTGGCGCCGAAGTCTCTCCGGAAGGAAATGAAGTTCCTTGACCAGATGGTGGTGTTTTCCACGAACAGGTCTCCCCCGCCCGTAACGGTCACGCCGCGGTAGCCGATCTGGGAATCTTTGATGTACAGATGCCAGCAGTGGAAATGTACGTCTACCCGGTTGAGGCTGCAGCTGTCTATGATAAACTGTTTATTGAGGTTGGTGCCGAACACGCCCCAGTGCACGGGCCCGCCTTCTGCCGTTACGCGGCAGAAACGCGCTTTCAGGGTGCGGTTGCAGGAAATACCGTAAGTACCGGCAGGCACGTCCCGCTCCTTCCCTTCCCTGTCTTGCTCCCAGGGTATGAGCCGCACATCCTGCAGCGTTACGTCATACACGCGGGAAAAAGAATAGAAGCCGCCGCGGGGGTTGAGGGCCACGTCTGCCGCGCCCTTTTCCAGCCCTACCCACTGCTCGCGGATAATGGTGCGGCTGCGGCTGATGGTAATGCCGCCACGCCAGTAGCCGTCGTATTTAGTGCCTTTAAAAGTACCCGGACTGTTGCCGGACATTAAAAAAGTACCGCCTTCCACCACCAGGTAGCCCTGATCGCAGGGGTACGCCATCAGGCTGGTGAAGTTTTTGAACTCCCAGGCCAGGTCACCTATGATGCGGCCGTGTTCTTCCACGTAAAAAAAATCTTCCCGCGCCCATGACTGGCCGTTGTACCTTTCACCGGCCCGCAGCCCTATCCTGTCTTTATCATCCGCCGCAAACACCAGGCAATTGGTATAAGGCGCCAGTTCGGGAATCATTTTTACGCCGGGCTTCAGCACTTTCAGCAGCAGGTCTTTATCCGCTTCCACCTTCACCGGCTTCAGCCTGCTTCTGATCTCGAAACGGGCGTTGGTTTTGGTATTGTATTGCTCGTCTATATGAAATACGGTATTGCCCCAATGCACATTGGTGTACACCGGTATCGCATTGGTCTGCTTCAGCCAGAACTCGCCGCCGGGGTTCACCACGGGAATGTTGTGCTCATTGGCAAATTCATGGGCCGCCTTGATCTGCACCCCGTCGTCATTCTTGCCATCTCCCACGGCGCCGAACATCTTGTAGTTCACGCTGGCGCCCGCCAGCAATACGGCGGAGAGGCCGTTCTGCAAGGCTATCCCTCCTTTTTCCGCCACCTGGTAAACCGCCGCGCCGCCGTCTCCGGCTGCGTGATAGCCGGCCGTTTGCACAATACTGCCGGCAGTGAGTTTTTTATCTTCCTGCATGGCAATTACAGTGGCGTAGACCGGGCCGCCGCCGCTGCGTTTGGAAACGGGCGCCGCGCCTACCGGAAGGCCGGCTGCCAGTGTGAGGCCCAATGCGCCCAGCATTTTTCTACGGGTATAGGCGGTGTTGTTCTGTTCCATGCTATTGCCTTTTGATTTTCAGGTCTGTTTGGTAATCTGTATAATGATAGTAATGCCCGTTCATCCACATGAGAATGGGCGAGCCGGATGTATTGCCGGCCACAACGTACGGCCTCAGGTTATCTGCGGTAGAATGGCTGGTAACAGGAATGGTCTCTTCCTTTTTCCCGTTCAGCACACGCTTTTCAATTTCATACACCCCGTTTATTTTGCGGGCCAGGTATATGTTGTTCACGTTCTCGTGGTCCAGCACAATACCGCCAGAATAATGCGCCTCCAGCAGCTTTTTACCGGGTTTTATGATGGTGATGTAAGGCCCGGCATCTGCTATTTTCCGGTCTTCCCACTTTTTACCGTTCCACCTGGCGTAGTAGTACTGGTGCTCTTCCGGGGAGGGATAGCGCGCATAGGTCACCACGGGGTGGCCCTTTTTATCCATGGCTATGTCCCATATCCAGGCCCTTACGTCTGTTACGGCAGGGTCATATACCTTGTCTACCTTGCTGATAGTAACCGGCAGATCTGCCACGCCGCCTATCCTGCGGCCGCTGGTTTGCCAGAAAGCCCCGTTTTTATAATACATATGGAACACCGCCACATCGTTGCCGATCTTGGGGTGGCCGTTCGTAAACAGGAAGTCTATGCGTGACTTGCCGTCTGATGTATACTTGATGTAAGGCGGGTTGTTCCGCATGGAGTTGTCCAGCAGTATTTTTCTTTCGCTCCAGGTTTCCCCGTAGTTATCACTGTAAATGAAATAGATCTGCGTACCGGCGTAGCCTTTCTCAAAACCTTTGCCCCGGTAAAAATCCCTGCCGAAAAGATAAATGCGGTTATTTTCCCCGCTCAGCATAATAGGGTTGCTGTAGCAATACACATCGGTAGCAGATTTGTTCAGCAGTATCCGCTCGTCTTCCCATGCCGTAATGTCTTCCGCGTTTTTGCTTTTCCGCATGAACAGGTCGCCGTTGTGATGGGAATAAAAGGTGAGCAGCTTTCCGTCAGGCAAAAAAAGGAAGGAAGGCACGTTGTGATCATCCACCTGCAATTCCTTGTGCAGGTTATACTCCTCCTCCTGGTTGGTAGCCAGGTCCAGCGATTTCACCATCACATCTCCCTTGCTGTTGATATACCCGAAATACATGGCCTCTTTCTGCCCTTTGTGGTAAATGGCCCTGGGGTCTGAGAACCAGCACCAGGCGGCATCTTTCGCAATCACCTGTTGGGAGAACACAACATTTCCCTGCAGCAGGAAGAATAAACATAATATGCTGAAACCAAACCTCATAGTGTTCATTTTATGGTGTAACTTTTATGGCCAGCTGGCGCACTACCCTGCTCTCACTGTCACTATTCACGTTCAGGCCTACAAAAGTGACGGTGTAGGTGCCCGGTTCCGAGAAGACGTAGCTGTATTCCTTCAGCGGCGGGTCTGCCAGTGTTTTGATGCCCGTGCCCCAGTCAGGGCCGAGGTCTACTTCTTCCATATTGATGGGCTTTGAGATCACCCAATCTTCCATATACTCCTCCTTGTAATCCAGGTTGTTGCCGAAGAAGGCAAGCTGCGCGGCCTGTATCACCGCTCCCCTGCCGGGGTCATGCGGGCCTTGCGCTATGATCTGCCAGCCGGCAGATTTATGGTCTGCCAGGGTTTGCACGCCCAGGTCCGTATAACCGGCTACGTTAAAGCCGGTCATGGTCCACAACTTGGAGGCGCCGTTGGCGGTTTGCGGCTTTACAATGAACCGGTAGCCAATATAAAGCGGTTTGCCCGGCACGGCAAGTGAATTGATCTTTTTTACACCAGCGGCAATGGCGGTGTTGCTGTTACCCGGCGCCAGCTTGAACCAGCTGGTGATATTCTGCCAGGTGGCGGCCTTGAGCCCGTCTACCGTATATTGCCCGTTAAAGTCATTGGAAGCGAATACGGCAAACTGGTCTTTCTGCGTGCCGTAGTTGAGGGAGGTGGAGAAAGAAAGCAATACGCTGTCTATTGCGGTTTTACGTCCTTTGTAAAAGTTATAGTCGCTCAGCACTTCCCCTGAGTAAAAAGACAGGACGTTGGCATTGGTGCTGATGCTGAAATGCGCGGTATCTCCGGCTTTCAGCTCGGCCTTGTTTACCGTTACTTCCAGCAGGGGCGTGTCTGTTTTCATGTCCTTGCTGCAGGCGGCCATGAATGGAACGATGAGGAATAATATGATCCGTTTCATCTGTTAATTTTTAATGTGATGTGCATTAGTTACCAGCCCGGGTTTTGCACCAGTTTCCTGTTCAGCATCATTTCCCTGGCCGGTATGGGGAACAGCAGGTGTTTTTCCGAAGCGTTCAGGAAAGCAATAGTGGCATAAGCATAAGAGCCGCCCTCACTTTGTATTTCGTTGCCTATTGCCTTCATAGTGGGCAGGAAGATGCCCCAGCGTATCAGGTCTGCCTTGCGCAGTGATTCAAAACACAGCTCGCGGGAGCGTTCGTCTTGCAGCTCTTCCAGGAATGCCTCTTTAGAAGCAAAGCTGGTGTATTCCGCTGCCTTGGCTCTTTTGCGCACCAGGTTGATGGCGCCCAGCGCTTCAGCCGTGGGGCCGTTCAGCGCGTTTTCCGCTTCTGCGTACATCAGCAGCACATCTGAATAACGTAAAATGGCAAAGTTCTGCGGCGTGGTGCTGGGCGCTTTGGGCAGCACGGTCTCATACTCCCTGCGCCATTTGCCGGCGTTGCGGTTATACAGCTGGGCGGCGGTATGCAGCACCTTGGTTTTACCCGAATAACGGAACGGCGCAATCGCCCAGTCGCGGCGCACATCTCCTTCTGCGTACTTGCGGTACAGGTTGGCGGTAGCGTTGATAAAGCCGTAGCTGAAACCTATTTCGGTATCGGTAGTAGCAATGCCCACGGTATACCCGATCCAGCCGGTTTCGGTATAGGCGTTGCCAATGCGGTTACCCCAGAATTCCACTTCCCAGATGCTTTCCCTGATATCATATTTGTCTTGCGCGTAGTTGATGAATATCTGGCTGTAATCTTCCGCCAGCTGATGCTCTCCGGATTCCATCACTTTCAGCGCCCACTCTTTCACGTCATTATATTTGCTGGCATCGTTCAGAGGTTTGCCTGCCCAGTAGAGGTATACCCTGGCCAGCATGCCGCGCACGGCAGACTTGGTGATCCTGCCGCCGAATCCTATTTGCGTAATGGTTTTCACCAGGCCTTCAGACTCTTTCATATCTTTCACGATCTGCTCATACACTTCCGTAGCTGGCGTACGGGCCACTTCATTGCCTGCGGCGGAAGTGACCGGTTCCAGTATCAGCGGCACGTCTCCCCAGTTGCTCACCAGCATGAAGTAATAAAAAGCACGCAAAAAGAGTGCTTCGCCTTTTACCTGCATGCGCGCGGAATCACTCATTTTAGGCTTGTCTATGCTGGCCAGCACCATGTTGGCGCGACTGATGCCTTCGTACAGCCTCATCCAGGTGCCGGATATCAGGTTATCAGAAGAGGTATGGGTGTATACCTGCGGGCCGTTGAAGGTGCTGCGGGCATAAAAACCCTGGTCTGCTTCCGTGCCCAGGCGGCTGGTGAAAGCGTTCGAATACAGCTCGCTGCTGCCCAGTACATCATATACACCGGTGAGGCCGTTGCTCAGCTGTTCTTCCGTGGTGAAGTATTGCGTGGGGGTCAGAAAGTCCGTGGGTTTTGTGTCCAGGAACTTTTTACAGCCCGTCATGCCTATCATCACCAGTGCTACAAAATATATTCGATTCATAACAAAGCTATTTTGATGTTAAAGAGTTGCTTTTAACCCGAAAGTAACCGTTCTGGCACGCGGGTAAGCGGAATAGTCAAATCCTGCGGAAAGCGCGGTGTGGCGTACAGACACCTCGGGGTCCATGCCGGAGTAATTGCTCCAGGTAATGAGGTTCTGCGCCTGTACGGATACCGCCAGGTTGCTTATTTTCAGCGGGCGCAGGTACTTTGCCGGCAGGGAATACGCCAGAGACAAGGTTTTCAGGCGCAGGTAAGAACCATCCTCCACCACGCGGGAAGAATAAATGCCGTACATGGTCTGCCCGCGGCTTACCGGTATGTTGCTGGTTGGATTGTCGTGGCTCCAGCGGTTTACGTAAGATTTGTACTGGTTCAGGTTGTTACGGTTGCCCACGTTCTCTTCAAACATAAGGCGGTTGGCATTCATGATGTCATTGCCGTAAGACCACTGGAAAAACACGTTAAGGCTGAAACCCTTGTAGCTGAAGTTATTGGAGAAACCGCCGGTGTGGATGGGCAGGCCGCGGCCAATCACTGTCATGTCTTCATTATTCACCACGCCGTCTCCGTTGATGTCACGGAACTTGTTGTGGCCGGGCTGTATCTGGTCTCGCGTGTCTGTGTTGGTAGGCCTGTCCTTTTTCAGCACATAGGTGTTGGGAGAAGGCTGGTCAAAATCATCATAAGTATAGAGACCGTCCCAGATGTAGCCGTAAAACAGGGAAGTAGACTGCCCCATGCGGGCAATGTACAGCGCGCCCTTGTAGCCGGAATCCCATTCCATGGGTGTAAGCAGGGCTTCCTCCCCTTCTGCCAGGGCCAGCACGCGTGTTCTGTTGAAGCTGATGTTGAAGCTGCTGTTCCAGGAGAAGTGTTTTGTACGGATATTCTCCGTACCGAGGCTGAACTCAATGCCTTCGTTGCGCACCTTGCCAATGTTCTTGAACACGGTCTGATAACCGGTGGTGTAAGGCACGTTGGCCTGCAACAACAGGTCGTATGTGGTTTTGCGGTACAGGTCTGCCGTGAACTCAATGCGGTTGCGGAACAGGTTGAGGTCAAGGCCCAGGTCTACCTGCTCCGTGTTTTCCCATTTGAGGTTGGCGTTGCCCAGGGTGCCGGGTATTACGCCTTTGTTGGGCGTGGCGTTGTTGAAAGAATAAGACGCGTTGATGGGCAGCGTCAGCGAAGGCAGGTAATCAAAGTTGCCCACGCGGTTGTTGCCTGTTACGCCGTAGCTGGCGCGCAGCTTGGCGTCAGACACAAATTTGAGCGGCTTCATAAAATCTTCGCTGCTCAAGCGCCATGCAAAAGCGCCGGAGGGGAAATAGCTCCATCGGTTCTGCGGAGCAAATTTGGAAGAACCGTCTGCACGGAAGCTGGCCGTGAGCAGGTATTTGGATTTGTAGCTATAGTTCACGCGGCCCAGGAAAGAGCTGAGGGTATAGTTGCCGTTGGAAGCGTATGCCTGGTAAGGAATGCCTTCATCCAGCCCGTCCAGCGCCAGTTCCTCATTAGGCACCTGCTGCACTGCAAAACCGTACCTGGCGCGGTTGCCGCCCTGCATGGTAACACCGGCTACTGCATCCAGCTTGTGTACTTTATTGAAGGTTTTACGGTAAGAAAGGGTGTTCTCGTTCACCCAGCTATTGGCTTCCGTATAGCTTACAGAACCATTGACGCCGCGGGTGTTGGTGGGAATCACCGGCGTACCGTTGCGGGTAAGGCTGCTGAAGAACGCATCACTGCGGCCCACCTGGTTGTTGATGCCGCCTGTTACTTTCAGCAGCAGGTCTTTGGTGATCTTGTAATCTATATAGGCGTTGGCCATAATGTTTTTGATGCCCTGCAGGCGCAGCTCGTTCTTTGAGCTGATCACGGGGTTGATGCGGTAATCTGCCACGTCGTTCAGGTCGGGGTCATCCAGGCCTTCAGAAAGGTCTATGTTAGAGCCGGTGATGGGGCGGTAACCCCATACGCTGAAGAGCAGGTAGTTGGTAGACTGGGAGGCGTTGGCGGAAGGAGAAGCGCCCGTCTGGTTGGTGTTGCTGTAGTTCACGCTTACCCCTGCCTTCACTTTTTCGCTCACCGTCTGGTCTACCGTTACGCGGCCCTGGTAACGCCTGAAAGCGGAGTTGATGATGATGCCCTCCTGGTTGGCCACAGAGCCGGAAATGGAATACAGCGTTTGCGAATTGCCGCCGCGGAGGGAAATGTTATGCGTGGTCATCGGCGCGGTACGGAAGATCTGGTCTTGCCAGTCGTACCCCTTTGCCGTTTTGTAATAATCCAACGTTCTGCCGTCTTTCAGGTAAGCTTCCGTAGCGGCTGTGGGGTTGCGGGCGTACTGGTACTGTACAAACTCGTAGGGGTCCATCATCTCCATTGTTTTCAGCACTTTTGACACGCCGTAGGTACCGCTGTAGGTCACCACGGGTTTACCCGCCTTGCCTTTTTTGGTGGTGATCACAATAACGCCGTTGGCGCCGCGGGCGCCGTAAATGGCGGTGGCGGAAGCGTCTTTCAATATGTCTATAGAAGCAATATCGTCCGGGTTGATGGAAGCCGTTTCCGGGTCTTCGATGGGGAAGCCGTCAATCACGTAGAGTGGTGCGTTGTCTTGCGTGAGCGAGTTGGCGCCGCGTATCACGATGTTCATTTTGGAACCGGGCTGCCCTTCGCTCGAAGTTACCTGTACACCCGCTACCCTGCCGGCCAGGGCTTCGTCAAAAGACATCACGGGCGCTTTGGCCATGTCATCAATATTCACCTTGCTCACAGAGCCGGTGAGGTCTTTTTTGGCCACGGTGCCATAACCTATCACCACCACTTCGTTCATACCCGTGGTGGTAGATTTCATGAACACCTGCAGGGAAGCCTGGTTGCCAACCGTCACTGATCTTTTTTCATAACCAATGAAGGTAAAGTCCAGCACATCTCCCGGTTTGGCGCTGATGCTGAAGCGGCCTTCTGCGTCTGTCTGGGCACCACGGTTGGTACCGTTCACTTTCACGCTTACGCCCGGCAGCGGGGCGCCGCCATCCTGGTCTGTTACCAGGCCCTTTACAGTGCGGGGAGCTTGGGCAAACAGCATGCCCGGTAGCAGCAGCAGGCATAGCAGCACGCATCTGATACCCGAACGGGCATAGGAATATCGTTCCGATTTCATGATCAGAATTTTTGGTGATAAAATGTAAATGAATGTGTGTGGTTACTTTTTCTTCTTATGCTTTTTGGCCCTGTCAAACATGGCTTTCAGTTCAACCGGTTTGCCGCCCAGGCGCTTGCTTTCATCTGCCGCCTCCATGAACGCCAGTATTTCCAGCGTTTCTGCTTCCGGCACGGGAGATTTGCCTGTTCTGAAAAACGCTGCTATCTGGACAACCAGCGGTTCGTAGCCTTTGAAGGGGCCCAGTACGGCATTGCCTTTTTCACCGTATACGGTGCCGCCGTATTCGCTTTTGCCGGTACGGTTGCCACGGAAGCTGCCAATGCGGCCATCTTCCCAAGTGCCTACTACTACATCTGTATTATCTGTGTGAGATCTGCTGACGGATTTGCAGCCGGGGCCCATCACGGTATACAGGGTTTCCACGCCGTGAATGCCGTACCAGAAAATATCAGGATGCGTTTTTTCCAGCGCGCAGGGGCTGTAGGTATCTGCGCCGAACACTTTACCAACGGAGCCTTTCACTACCTGCTGTGCCGTTTCCATGTACCTCAGGGAAGAGCAGGAGAAAACAGCCGTGTTATGCTGGCGGGCGGCATCGAAGATGGCCATGCCTTCAGCCAGGGAGGCGGCCAGCGGTTTGTCTATGAACACCCTTTTACCTGCCTTGAGCGCGGGCAGGGCCTGGCGGTAATGCGGGCGGCCGTCGTTAGACTCTACCAGTACCGCGTCTACTTTAGCCAGCAGGGCATCCATGGTATCTACCACTTCCACGCCCAGCTGTTTCAGCTGGTCTACAAACCCCGGCAGGCGCTTTACGTTGTTAGGTATGTCAGGACTTGCTTCCGGCAATACAGCTACCACTTTGAACCCTTCCAGTCCGGGGGCCGGTGTGGGGTTGTGAAAGCTTTTGGTGAAGGCCACGGCGTGAGAAGAGTCTGCGCCGATAATACCTACCTTGATAACATCTGCACCGGCAAAAGCCTTTGCCCCAAAGGGCAGTACAGTGCTGAGCGCTACGCCTGCTCCGGCGGTAGACAGTGTTTGAAGGAACCTGCGGCGGTCATAGAAATGCGTCATGTGAAATAGTCTGTTTAATTATATCCGTTTAATGTGGTTGCAGTTGTCTGAATATAGGTCAAATGGCTGATACTATTTCGGGTACGTACCCGAATACTCCTTTAAAAAATGCCGGTATCATCCAGCGGTAATAAAAAAATGATCGTTGACCGGGATTATTCCCGGCGGCGCTGTCCGTATGCATGTTCCGTTCCCGGCCTAAGCTGTCCGGCCTTTTTCGCTGCTCCCCTCATGTTTTGCATATTCACGTGCTTATCATACTGATCTCGCTCATTTCGGGTACGCACCCGGAAATTAGTAAATGTTTCCGGAAATACAAATCTTTTGTAGAAAATTATCCGGAATAAAAACGAACAGGTGGCCAGCGCGCCGATATTCAATCAAAGAACAAATAATGTTTGGATTTTTGTAAATGTTGTGTACTTTCGGGTACGTACACGAACATCCCGCTTTTTCGTTATCCGGAACCAAAATTCATAATCTGACCAAACGCATGGAAAACACGTCAACCACCGCTCCTCTCCCGGCCGCAGAGAAAACGGCCACGGGCAAATACCGCGCATGGCTGCAAGCCATCGGCCCCGGGCTTATTACGGCCGCGCTGGTATTCGGGCCCAGCAAGATCACCATTACGTCCATGATGGGGGCCAAATATGGATACGCATTGATATGGCTCATTGTGGTGGCCATCTTTTTTATGATCACATTCACCACTATGTCTGCCCGCATCGGTATTGCCACCAGCGAGTCCCTGCTCACCACCATCGGCCGCAAGTGGGGCAACGGCGCGCGCATTGCCATCGGCATCGGGGTGTTCCTGGTATGCGCTTCCTTCCAGGCGGGCAATTCCATCGGCACTGGCATTGCCATTGGGGAAGCCACGCAAACCAACTCCGTGATCTGGATAGTGGTGTTCAACCTGCTAGCTATTGCCATGCTGTTCTACAAAACGTTCTACAAAACCTTGCAGAACATTATGATCGTGCTCATAGCCCTCATGCTGCTGGCGTTCGTAACCACCCTCCTGTTCTCCAAACCGTCTGTTGGCGGCATCATCAGCGGGCTGGCACCGGTTGTTCCGGAGGGATCGCTGAAGCTGGTGATCGCCTTTATGGCTTCCTGTTTCTCTATTGTAGGTGCGCTCTACCAGTCTTACCTGGTGCAGGAACGCAAAAGGGCGCAGCCCGATGTGAAGCAGTCTCCCAAAGAAACCTACCCCGGTATGCTGATACTGGGCCTGCTGAGCGCCATTGTATTGATCTGCGCCGCAGCGGTGCTGCACGTCAAAAACCTGCCGGTGAACAGCGCTACAGACATGGCGCGGGCGCTGGAGCCTATTTTCGGCCACTTTGCTGCCGCTCTCTTCCTCTCCGGCCTCTTCGGGGCGTCCTTTTCCTCCGTAATAGGCAACGCGGCGCTGGGCGGCACCCTGCTGGGTGATGCGCTGGGTTATGGCGGGCAATTAAAATCCGGCATGGTGCGCCTGTTCATCGGCATCATTATGGTGATCGGCGCCGTAGTGGCCATTGTATTCGGCAAGCTGCCGCTGGAGCTGATCATTCTTGCCCAGGCAGTGACCATTTTTATAGTCCCTTTTATTGGTGTGGCGCTGTACCTGGTAGCAAACGATGAAAAGATCATGGGGCCTTACAAGAACTCCCGCTTTGTGAATATTGTGGGCGCTGTGGGGCTGGTCATCATGTTCCTGCTGGCGGCCAGTAATGTACAGGCATTATTCTTCTCCTAAAAAAAGTCAATTACTCATATGAACAATCTGCAACAAACCGTAGATGCGCTGCTGCAACCTTCAGACGCATTGGTGGCTGACATGGCAACGCTGGAAGGTGATATACTGCTGCTGGGCGTTGGCGGCAAAATAGGGCCCAGCCTGGCAAAACTGGCAAAACAGGCGGTAGACAAATCTGGCGTGCCCCGCCGTATCATCGGCGCTTCCAGGTTGTCTGAACCGGGCCTCAGGGAAGAGCTGGAATCTTATGGCGTGGAAACCATCAAGGTAGACCTGCTGGACGATGCCGCGCTGCAGGCGCTGCCCGATGTGAAGAACGTGCTTTACCTGGCCGGTACCAAATTCGGCACCACGGGCAAAGAATCTTTCACCTGGGCCATGAACGCATACCTGCCGGGCCGCGTGGCGGAAAAGTACAAGCACTCCAATATTGTAGTGTATTCCACCGGCAACGTATACCCCTTCACCCCGGTGTTTTCCGGCGGTGCCGATGAAAGCGTGGCCCCCGGGCCCATCGGGGAATACGGCCAGTCTTGCCTGGGCCGCGAGCGCGTGTTCCAGTACTTCTCTTCCAAACACAACACCCCCATCCTCATTTACCGCCTCAACTATGCTAACGACCTGCGTTACGGCGTATTGCTGGAAATAGCCAAATCCGTACAGGCAGAAAAGCCCATAGACATCCGCATGGGACATGTGAACGTGATATGGCAGGGAGACGCGAATGAAATTGCGCTGCGCAGCTTCCTGCACTGCAGCGTACCAGGCAAGTTGCTGAACGTAACCGGCCCTGAAACCGCGGCCGTTCGGTGGATAGCGGAACAGTTCGGGAAACTGCTGGGCAAAACGCCGCAGTTCGTCAATGAAGAGCAGCCCTCTGCCCTGCTGAGCAACGCGGCGGAAAGCTTCCGCCTGTTCGGTTACCCCAGAGTAGGCCTGCAGCAAATGATAGAGCTAACGGCGGCCTGGCTGCAATCTGGCGGCGCCACTATTCAAAAACCTACCCATTTCCAGGAAAGGGCGGGCAAGTTTTAATCCTGTCAAATACAAACAATGAACCCTTCTGTTAAAGAACTACTATATGCCGGTACGGTAATTCCGGCGCATCCCCTTGCGCTGACGGCGGAGCGGCGGCTGGATGAGGCCCGGCAACGCCGGCTGACGCGTTATTACATAGCCGCCGGCGCGGGCGGCGTAGCCGTGGGCGTGCATACCACGCAGTTCGAGATACGCAAGCCGGAAGTGGACCTGTATGAAACCGTACTGCGCCTGGCGGCGGAAGAGGTCACCAAAGCAAACCTGCAGCGGCCCTTTATCAAAGTAGCCGGCATTTGCGGCCCTACAGAACAGGCTTTGGCGGAAGCCCGGCTTGCCGTATCTTACGGCTATGATCTGGGGCTGGTGAGCATGGGCGGGCTGAAAGACTACTCAGAAGACCAGCTGGTAAAACACATTGCCGCCGTGGCGGAGGTGATACCGGTTTTCGGGTTTTACCTGCAACCCAGCGTAGGAGGCCGTATATTGAGCTACCGTTTCTGGGAGCAGATGGTGAACATCCCGAACGTGCTGGCCATTAAAACGGCCCCGTTCAACCGTTACCAGACGCTTGACGTGGTGCGCGCCGTATGCAGCTCTCCCCGCCGTGACGAAATTGCGCTGTATACCGGTAATGACGATAATATTGTGGCTGACCTGATCACCACCTATCGTTTTAACATAAACGGTAAAACGGTAGAGAAAAAATTTGCCGGGGGCCTGCTGGGCCACTGGTCTGTATGGACAAAAAAAGTGACCGAGCTGTTTGCGGAGATCAAATCCGGCCAGCAAAACGGCCTTTTGCAAAAAGGGATAGCGGTAACGGATATGAACGCCGCGCTGTTTGACCCGGCCAACGCTTTCCGCGGCTCCATTGCCGGCATTCATGAAGTACTGCGCAGGCAGGGTTTGCTGGAAGGCATCTGGTGTATCGAAGACAAAGAGCAACTGTCTCCGGGCCAGCTGGAAGAAATAGACCGCGTAACGGCCGCCTATCCTGAATTGACGGACGATGATTTTGTACGTTCGTTCCTGGAGAAAGACAAAATATGATCTGTATATGCTGAAAGAAAAGGTCCGGGCGCTGGCGCATGAATTGCTGCCGCAGGCCATAGAAACAAGAAGGCACCTGCATGCCAACCCGGAACTGTCGTTCATGGAGTTTAACACCGCCGCTTTCATTGCCGGCAAGCTGGACGCAATGGGCATCCCCTGGCAGCGGATGGCCAACACCGGCCTGGTAGCCATGATAGAAGGAACGCAAGCGCCTTCAGACCGTGTGCTGGCATTGCGTGCAGATATTGACGCATTGCCCATTCACGAAAAGAACGATGTGCCGTACGCATCAAAGTTCCCCGGCGTGATGCATGCCTGCGGGCACGATGTGCATACCACTTCCCTGCTCACTACGGCCGCCATCTTGCTGCAGCTGCGCGATTCCTTTTCCGGGAAACTGAAGCTCATTTTCCAGCCGGGAGAAGAAACGGTGCCGGGCGGGGCCAGCATGATGATCAAAGAAGGCGTGCTTGAAAACCCGCGCCCCTACAACATACTAGGGCAGCACGTAATGCCGGAGCTGGAAGCGGGAAAGATCGGTTTCCGTGCAGGCCGCTACATGGCCAGTGCAGACGAGATCTACATCACCGTTACAGGTAAAGGCGGCCATGGCGCCATGCCGCATACTACGGTAGACCCGGTGCTCATCACCAGCCATCTCATTACCGGCCTGCAGCAGGTAGTAAGCCGCAACGCCAACCCCACCACGCCCTCCGTACTAACGTTTGGCCGGGTCATAGCAGACGGGGCGCACAATGTAATACCTGACAAAGTAACCATAGACGGTACTTTCAGAACAATGGACGAAGAATGGCGTTTTGAAGCGCACCGCCGCATCAAAAAAATGGCCGTTTCCATTGTGGAAAGCATGGGCGGGCAATGTGAGATATTCATCAAGGTAGGCTACCCGGTGCTGTATAACAACGAGCGGCTCACCGCCCAAACCCGTACGCATACGGAAGAATTTGTAGGCCGGGAGAACGTGACGGACCTTGACATCTGGATGGCCGCGGAAGACTTTGCCGCCTATTCCCAGATCACAGAAGCCTGCTTTTACCGGCTGGGCGTGGGTAACCAGGCGCAGGGCATTACCTCCGGACTGCATACGGCCACTTTTAACGTAGATGAAAGCTCGCTGGAAACCGGCGCCGGGCTGATGACCTGGCTGGCTTTGAAGAACCTTGCAAGCTGAGGCCGGATATTCGCTTTTATTAATCAATTCCATAAAAAAGGCTGGTCAGACCGACCAGCCCTTTTTTTGCATATCCCATCACGCCGGCTCCAGCGCAAACGCCGCAGCCGTATTAATGTTCCCGAACACCTGTGAGGTACCGTTCACCGCCAGCGGCTGCACATGCAGCAGCTCCGCGAACGCGGCCTTGCCTTCTACCTGCGCGCCGTCTACTATCTTCAGCGCGCACTCTCCCAGCAGGGCCTTCGGTGAATAGTCATGCGAGAAAACGCTCTGGAAATTCCGCGTATACTTGGCCGTGCTGCCTATCACCATGGCGGTGTCACTGGCCAGCGTATCTCCGCAGGTGCCTTTGATCACGCTCAGCACAAAGTCCGCAAAGTTATGCGGCTGGTACGCCCTGAAACTGATGCGTACCTGGTTGTTGGTGTCTGCCGCGCTGTTGTAGGGTACAAAACCACAACAGTCAGGAGATGCGTCCACAAACGTGCCGTCGTTTTCCGGGTCTGTTTTTATTTTGTAGATCTCCCCTTCCGCTGCATTGTTGTCAAACCGCATCAGCATTTTGAATGCTACCGCTTGCCCGGCGCCGTTCAGTTCCAGGTTAACGGCGGGTGCGTCTATGATAGGCGTAAAGGTATCCGGGTGCGGCATCTGGTATACAGACGGCGCTACTACCGCCAACGTGCCGTTCGATTTGAACAGTTCCATTTTCAGCTCATACAGCCCGTCTCCCTGCATGGCGTCACTGTCAAAGTTCACGCAGAACGTGTCTTGCCCGGTAGACCACCAGGGGAACAGCTGGCCCGCAGTGGCAATAGCAGACGGCTCTACCGGCGGAATAATAAAGAGGTTTTGTGAAGTGCCTGCTACTACGGGCCCCAGCGGATAGCTGGCATAACCGTCCGGTTTGATCACGGCGCCCACCAGGTAGCTGTAGGCATACCCCTTGGCCACGGGGTTGGCCAGCGGCACCCAGCCGCCGGAAGCCGGCGTCATGTCTGCGTTCTTTACTTTACGGGCGCTCCAGCGGTAGTACTTGATGTTGGCGCTGGGCAGGTCAAAGCTGAACTGCACCCTGATGGTGATCACGCCGCCAAACGGCCTCCGGTAACCGCCAAAGCGGTTGGGGCTATGATCTAGCGATACGTCTGTCAGCCCCTGCTCATGGTACACGTGGCCATGCGCCGTGGTGGCCGTAGTGGGGCTTTGCCTGATCCTTGACACATTGGTGCTTTCTCCAATGGTCTTGATCCAGATGGTGCTCCCGTACAGGATGTTGCCGCAGCGCCAGGGCACGCGCGGGTCTGTGATGCGGAGGGTTACCTCCGTGCCGCAAACATAATCCCACCAGGTATGGCAGGCTATGCCGGGGCGGTACACGGTAGTCCACACCCCGTCTATAAAGTATTCCACCCAGAAATACAGGTCTGGTTTGTCCCCGAAAATGAAGTAGGATATTTCGGTATCGAAGCGGCCAAAATCGTCTGTATACACCACCTTGATCTCATCGTGCCGGTAGAAGTAAGGCCAGAGGAAAGGTATTTTGCAGAAGATGGGATGGAACACCTGGATGTTCTCCAGCAGGGTTTTGCGGATGGTGCCGATGTTGCGGGTAGAAAGGGCTGCCTTGATCTCCGGGGAAATGCTGGCGGCCAGCTTGCTTTCTTCTATTTTGATCTCGGTGCTGCCGATCTTTTGTTTACGCACGGTAGCGCCCGGTGCGGCCAGGGGGTTGAACAGCCGGTTGCCGGCCACGGGGCGGAGCGGCGTATTAAAGCGCTCCGGCAGCACAATAGGGCCAATGGGGTCTGGCCAGGGCTCCGGCAGCGGAATGGGCAGGTCTGGTTCCAGCACATAGTCCGGAATGCGCTCAATGATGAAATCGGGGATCTTGGGCAGCAGCCAGGAAATTTTGTCTACTTCGCAAATATGCACCCTGGCGCGGCACACGGGTTTGTCTTCCGTAACGCCATGTACCGTAAACGCCTTGATCAGCTTGCCCTTCACCCGGCATTTGCGGATGGGCCAGAAGCGGATGTAGCTGTCTGGCACAGGCAGAATGCTGATGTTGCCTTTGGCGTCAAACTCCAGCACGGGCTCATACGCTTTCAGGTCTAGCAGTACCTGCAGGGAATCTGCGTTTTCAGTTTTTTCATGCTGCGGCGCAATCAGGAAGCGGTACTCCCGTGCAGGCTGGTCAAGCTGTTTGAAGTCTGCTTTGCCTTTTACTACGGGAGCCTTTTCTGCCAGCCGGCCTTTACGGTCAAAAGCAAAAGCCAGCAGGGACAGCTCTTCGGCAGGTTTGCTTTGCAAAACTACCGGCAATGAAATGGGGGTTGCCATTGTTTCAGTTTTTGGGGTCAGAAAAATAAATGCCCGTACACGGTGTACGGTAAGGCATTTTCACAGGAAGTGAATGTTACATGCTGATAATAGTAAGGGTGGCCTGCTTTGCACATAAGAAACAGGCCCGTAGCGCTCATATTTTGGGGTCAAAAAAAAATCTTTCTCCCCAAAGGTAGGGAGAAAGATTCCTTGAAAATTGCGTAGAAACTCCTGTATTTAATTGGAGGAAATTCGTTATTTTTTAAGTTGCTTCATGAGCCAGCCGCCCAGCAGCTCCTGCTGCTCAGGCCATACGGCATGCCCCGTTTCCAGCAGCAGGTACAGGTCTTTAGGCGCAGTGATGCTGTTATAGGCGGCATACATGGAAGTAGGCGGGCAGGTTTCATCGTTATAGCCCCAGGTATAATAACCCGGCACCTTCAGGCCTTTGGCAAAATTCACCACATCGTAATACCCGGCCGTGGCCACGGCGTCCTTGCTCACCGGTTCGTTACGGAACAGGTGAGGCCAGCCGCCGGCGCGGCCTTTCATATAACCGGTCACGTCACACAGCGCGGGGTACATAGCGGCCAGGTATTTCACGCGCGCGTCCAGGGACGCGGTGACAATAGACAGTGCGCCGCCCTGGCTGCCGCCCATTACGCCCAGGTTAGCCCCGTCATATTCCGGCAGGCCGGCCAGAAAATCATTGGCACGCACGCAGTTCAGGTATACGCGTTTGTAGTAATAGCGGTCTTTGTCTTCCATGTTGAAAGAAGGATAGCCGTACAGCGGGCCGCTGGCCAGGCTCGTGTACACGCCGGGGTCAAGGTTCACGGGTACGCCGTGAATGCCTATTTCCAGCGTGATGAAACCCTGCTCTGCACGGTAAATGTCTCCCATGTAAGGGCGTACGCCTGCGCCCGGTACCCGCAGTATGGCAGGGTATTTCCCTTCTTTCTTCGGCACGCATAAAATGCCGTAGAGGCGGGAGTTGCCGTAACCTTGCATGTTTACATGATATACATTCACTTTTTCGGTACAGCGTTCCGGCAGCAGCGTAGTGCGCGCGTCAACGGGTATTTTGGCCAGCTCTGCCTTGCCCTTGTTCCAGAAATCGGCAAAGTCTGCCGGCATGGTGATGGTGGGCTGAATGGAAGAAGGCGCAAAACCTGCCGTGGCAATACGGCGGTAGTTTTTACCCTTTACTTCCGCTACTACGGCGCAGCGCAGAAAACCCGGCGTGTTCATGGTACCACCGTCTATCACTATGGTGCCGTTCTTCAGCACGGCGGTTTCCTTCTTCACAGGTTGCATTTTTTCCGGCCCCACCTCGTAAGAGATCTTTACATCTTTAACCGGGTTGCCGTTTTCAAATACGGTGACCGTGAATTTTACTTTTTCACCGGTACGGTAGGTCCAGTCTGTATGTTCAGGCGCCACCATCACTTTCACCAGTTGCTCAACCGGTTGTGAAAATGCGGTACCGCAGCATAAGACGAGGAACAGGAGGATACTGTTGAACTTGGACATGTTATTATTTTTTGAGGAATTTTTCGAGGAACAGGTAGGCTTGCTCGTTAGAAATAGCGTTGGGAGAATGCTCCGGGCGGTTGGTCATAGCCACACGGTTTTTATAACCCAGCAGGGAATTGACGGCTATGGCGTGGTTGAGCGGCACCCAGCGTGTGGGCGGGTCTTCATGGCCGCCGGAAACGAGGAAGGGCCGCGGCGCCATCAGCGCATGCAGCTCATGCAGGTCATACCCCTGCGCTATCAGTTTCGGGTACAGGCCGCCGGAGGGGTTCTCCGGGGTTACAAGCCCTCTTTTGCGCCAGGGCTTGGGCGTATAGCCCAGGTACCAGGGCTCCCAGTAGTTGATGCTTTCATTGGTTTGCTCAAATACGATGCCCGGGTCTGACCATACGGCGCAGGCAAACTTGTCATACAGGCAGGAGGCGAACATGGCCCATTTGCCGCCGAAGGAATGGCCCATAATACCGATGCGGCTGGCGTCTACGGCAGGTACTTTGGCGAGCACCTCCCAGGCCGTGGCCGCGGCGTAGCCCAGCATGGACAGCGGCTGTACGGCAGCGTGCTGCAGGTCTGGATAATAAATGGAAAAAGTTTTGTCTTTGGAGGCTTGTGAGGTGCCGATGGACAGTGTTACAAAACCGCGCCGCGCCAGCTGGTACGCAAAATCGCGGTAGGCCTTGCCCCCCTGCCCTATGGCGGTTTCCGGCTCGTAGAACACGGTGATAACGGCGGGTTTCTTTCCTTCACCGTCGGGCACCAGCAGGTAACCGTCCGTACTTTCGAGCGGCGTCCATTTGAAACGCACTTTATATTGCATGAAGTTATCCCTGCGTGTAGAGTCCAGGTACTGCAGCGTTTGCGCGGTGTTCACCGCGGGCCAGGCGCCCATCAGCTGGTGCCACCGGTTGCGGATCTCCGTTCTGCGGCGCTGCCAGTCTTTTGCGTTCCTTACCATGCTGCCGTCGTAAAACTTCAGCGGGGAGCGGAATTTGCCGTAGTTATTGCGGTATTCGGCGGGGGGTGTGAAAATGGTGTCTATAGATACCTGCTGGCTTTTAAGGCAAGGGGCAACCAGCAGCAGCAAAAGCAGTGGAATAATTCCTTTCATGTGTTTTCCGTTTGTGATCGATCTGAAAAAATAGAAAAATTAATCCGGCAATTCTAGCACTTGCTAAAATTTTAGTAGAAAAAAAAGGGAAGCTTTTTTCTATCGTTTCAGCTCGCTGGGCAGGTAGCCAAAATGTTTCCTGAACGCGCGGGTGAAGCTGTACGGCTCGCTGTACCCCACGCTGTACGCCGCATCCAGCACCGTGCAGCCGCTGTTGAGGATCAGCTGGCGGGCGTAGTTCATTTTCAGCTCATTGAGATAACCGAACACTGTTGTGTGAAACAATTCCCGGAAGCCTTTCTTCAGTTTGAACTCGTTCAGGCCGCTTTCTCTTGCTATTTGCTGCAGGCTCAATGCCTCAAACATATGTTGCCTGATGTAGGCCTTGGCGGCGTGCAACCGGTCTATGTCCGTTGCCGCCAGCTGTACGGGCGGCATGCCTTTCAGCTCTTCCGCCTGCTCCGCCTGCAGCAGGAACAGCTCTACAATTTTCGATTCCAGGTACAGCTGCCGCATCTGGCCGGTAAAGCTGCACTGGGCCATATCACGTATCAGCGACAGCTGCCTTGCCGTAACCGCCATCGGGCCGGGCGCAATATCTGCTTCCTGGCCGGCATGCACCTTGTCCCAGAAGCGTTTCAGGCAATCCATATCTTCCATGTACAGGCGGCGGAAAAAAGGTTCTTCCAGGATGACCCCGAAGTTTTTGATCTTCGGGCTATTGAGCAGGTAATACCCTTCAAAATGGGGAGTATAACAAAGCACATGCTGCTGGCCTTTCAGCATATAGGAGTCATGGGTCCCCGGCTGGGAGCCGGTATCTCCTTCCAGGGAAAAATACATGGCCAGCATCGGCTTTTCCTGCCGCTCCCTCATTCTTACCTCCTGCTGCTGTTCACTGCTGGCAAAAAATACGGATGCGCCGGGCAGGTAGTCTTCTTTCACAAGAATGCGGCTACTGGCGCCCCTGTCGTCAATATAATGATATTCCCGGCCGCCTTCCGGAAACAGCCATGGGTGGATATCCTTTTTGCTCATAAATGATAATGGAAATAAGGGGGCCAAGGTAGCATTTTTTTGCCGCCCCGCGAAAAAAGAAGGGTAAAAATCCGTTTCTGCGGGTTTAAAATCCCGCGGTGAGGGGCCTCTTTTTTTGTGCCGGCGCATCTTTGCCGAAACCCGATTTATGGTGGAAGTTTTTTCAACAAATGTTTTGCAGCCCGCAGACGCTGCCAGAATGGAAGCGCTATGCATGGCTGCGTTCCCCGGTTGTACCTGCAATTTTGACCTGGAAGACTGCGACAAAATTTTCCGGGTATGTTCTGAAGAAGACATATCCGAAAAGGTGATCACGCTTTTCAGGCAGCACAATTTCACCTGTTCTGTACTTTCTTAAAACATTACTATGCAACAATCATTTATCGAGATCAGGGGCGCGCGGGAGAACAACCTGAAAAACGTGAGCCTGCGTATCCCCCGCGGCAGCATCACCGTATTTACCGGCGTATCAGGCTCCGGCAAAAGCTCGCTGGCGTTTGAGACCATTGCGGCGGAAGCGCAGCGCCAGCTGAACGAGACCTTCACCACCTTTGTGCAGAACTTCCTGCCAAGAGCCAAAAAGCCTGACGCGGACGCTATCGAGAACCTCTCTACCGCCATTGTGATTGACCAGAAAAAGATAGGCGGCAACTCCCGCTCTACCGTAGGCACCATTACAGACATCTATTCCCTGGTACGCCTGCTGTTTTCCAGGGTGGGGCAGCCTTACGCCGGTTATTCCAATGCCTTTTCCTTCAATGACCCCGCCGGCATGTGTTCCGCCTGCAACGGCCTGGGAAAGCGCGTGGAGGCTAACCTTGACAAGTTCTTCAACAAAGGTCTGTCTCTCAACGAAGGCGGCATTCTTTTCCCCATTTTCAACACCGGCTCCTGGTACTGGAACGCCTACGCCCAAAGCGGCCGGTTTGATATGGACAAAAGGCTGGAAGATTACACGGAAGAAGAATGGAACGCCTTGTTGTACGGCAAGGAGCCGGAAGGCGTCATCGAAAAGTTCAACCGCATGTACATCAAAAGAGATACCAGCTCCCTGGCGGAATCCACGCTCAGCAACCTGGAGCGGTACATGATGTACACCCACTGCAATATATGCCATGGCACCCGCCTCAACCAGGCCGCGCTCAACTGCCGCATCAACGGTTTCAACATTGCGGAGCTGGCCGCCATGGAAATGACAGACCTCATCGGCCACATCCGTAATATTACTGCCCCCGCGGCCGCCACGCTGGCGCCCGCCATTGCGGAAAGGCTGCAGCATATGATAGACATAGGCCTGGAATACCTCAGCCTCAACCGGGAAACCGCTACCCTTTCCGGCGGCGAGTCTCAACGCATCAAAATAGTGCGCCACCTGGGCAGCAGCCTCACCGAAACCATTTACATCTTTGACGAGCCCAGCATAGGCCTCCACCCGCGGGACGTTCACCGCCTCAACGAAACCCTCCGCAAGCTGCGTGACAAAGGCAATACGCTGCTGGTGGTGGAGCATGACCCGGAGGTGATCAGAATGGCAGACCACGTTGTAGACGTAGGCCCGCATGCCGGCACGAGAGGCGGGCAGGTGGTATACGAAGGAGATGTAGCGGGACTGCTGCAAGCCCCTACCCTCACCGGCCAATACATGAGCCGCAGCCTGCCGCTGCGGGAAACGTACCGTCAGCCCACAGGCCACATTACCATTACAGGCGCGCGCCGCAACAACCTGAAAAACGTCAGCGTCAACATCCCTACCGGTATTTTCACCGTAGTTACCGGCGTGGCCGGCTCCGGTAAAAGCTCACTGATCAACGGCGAGCTGCTGGAACAGCTGCCGGAGGCGGTGAACATAGACCAGTCTGCCGTAAGCACCAACATCCGCTCCAACCCCGCTACGTACACGGGCATTATGGACGACATCCGCCGCCTTTTTGCGAAAGAGAACAAAGTGAACGCCGGCCTTTTCAGCTACAACTCCAAAGGCGCCTGCCCTGATTGTGAAGGCCTTGGTTTTATTTACACAGACCTGGCCTTTATGGAAGCCATCCGCACTCCCTGCGAAACCTGCGGCGGCAAACGGTTCAGCGCGGAAGTGCTCAACTACAAGCTGAAAGACAGATCTATTGCAGACGTGCTGGACATGACGGTACAGCAGGCCCTTCATTTTTTTGACAAAAAAGAATTAAAAAAACGCCTCCAGGCCATTTACGATGTAGGGCTGGATTATCTCACCCTGGGGCAGCCGCTCAGCACGCTTTCCGGCGGGGAATGCCAGCGTATCAAGCTGGCCGGTGAGCTGCACAAGCAGGGCAGCATTTATGTGCTGGACGAACCTACCACCGGCCTGCACATGTCTGACGTAGGCCACCTGCTGGCCATCATAGACCATCTCGTGAACGGGGGCAATACGGTGATAGTAATAGAGCACAATGTAGACGTGATCCGCAATGCAGACTGGGTGATAGACATGGGCCCGGAGGGCGGCAGAAAGGGCGGCGAAGTGATCTTTGAAGGCCGGCCGGCAGACCTGCTGAACGCGCCGCAGTCGTTAACAGGCAGGTATCTGCAATAAAGCTGGCATACAGGCCGCAACCAGGTTGCGGCCTTCAGCTATACAATGCCTTCCTCACCTTCTCCACAAAAACGGGCACCTTCTGCTTCGGGTCTCCCGGGCCGAGCGTTTCAACCGGCAGGTAACCGCGGTAGCCACTGGCTTTCACGGCACTGATGATCTTTTCCAGGTCTGCCGGCAACTCCTTTCCGTTCTCGAATACATTTTCCTTGATCTGCCAGTTCACGGCATATCTGGCAGTTTCCGCAATCTGCCGGTAAGGGTCTCCGCTCCGGTAGCTGCCGGTATCTACAATGATGCCGAACCAGGGGGAAGTGTTCATGCTGCAAATGGCATGCACCTGTTCCGCCGTTTTGATAAAGTCATTGTGGTGCTGCAGGCCGATCATTACGCCATGCGCTTTCCCGAAAGCCGTACATTCTTCTACATGCTCCATCAGGCGGGCGGCCGTACGCTCCCATGTTTCACCGGCAGGCGCTTCGCCGCCAGCAAATATCCTGATCACCGGCGCGCCGAGCTTGGAGGCTGCCACTATCCAGTTTTTAACCAGCTGTACATCAGCTTTCCTTTTGGCCGAGTCTGCCTGCGTAAAGTCTGTACGCACGCCGGTGCCGCTGATATCCAGGCCCAGCCGGAAGGCTTTTTGTTTGATGTGGTAAATGTATTCATCTGGTGGAACGGCGGGGTAACCGGGGAAATAATACCCGGTAAGATCTACTGCGTCAAGCGGCATGCCGGCGCAAAATTCCAGCAAGGCGTCCAGGTCCATGCTGCCGTTGCGGAGCAGAGTATTGAATGAATAGGCGTTGAGGCTGAGGCGGAGCTTCTGCACGCCAGGCGCCGACTTTGCTGCAGCGCGCTGCCATGCTGCAGGAACGGCGGCCAGTACGGGAAGCGTGGCCATTGTTTTCAGGAACAACCTGCGGGTTTGTTTCATAACATGGAACGTTGTTGTTCCCGAATGTAAGATTATTTGCGGGTAAAGCGATGATTTACAGCCCGCCTTCAATTTCTCTTCAACCAACGAAGGCAGGCCCGCTATCGTTGTCCATTATTTTTCAGAAATTCCGCCAGTGTTGCAGGCTTGTCTGATTGCAAACCGCGCAGGCCCAGCGTTACTGCCTCCATCCAGTGAGCGGGCCCTTCTTCCGGGCCTTGTATATCCGGCCAGACGGTTACTCCCCTTTCCGCAGCCGCTTCCAGCATGGAACATGTATATTGACGGAAATAGCCATCCAGCGCAGATACCGGGTGCTGATCAAGGAAGGCCTGCAGACCGCGAACATCCTTTACACTGTCCGGCATACTGGCCATCAGCGGAATATGCGGGGCCAGTGTACGCCAGGCGCTATATTGGGCTTCGCTGTTAACATATACCAGCACCTGCTTTTCCATACCGGCCGCCCTGATCTCGTCAATGGTCTGCTGCACACCGGCATCCTTGAAATCGAGATAGATGTAGATCCGGTCCCTGCACAACTCCAGCACTTCCCGGAACACAGGCACACGATGTTCGCCGCCAATATCCAGTTGGCGGATATCCCGCAGGGTCAGTTCTTTTACAAGGCCTGTGCCATTGGTAGTTCTGTTAACCGTCTGATCATGCATAATGACGAGGCGCCCGTCTTTGCTGGTGCGCAGGTCTACTTCCACGTAATCCAGGCCATGCTCAATAGCTTCGCGGCAAGCAGCCAGCGTATTTTCCGGTACCCGTTCATGATAGCCACGATGCGCAATAACAGTGAAGGTATGGCGCGGCGCCGGCAGCGGTGGCGTGGCATGAACAGCCGGGGTATCTGTACGTAGCTGTTCCCGGCCACCGTTGTTTGCGGTGAAAACAGGTGCATGCAAGGGCAATAAAAAGGCGTAAATAGCCAGCGGAACGGCCAGTAAAGCGGACTGCATTTTTCAAGGTTTAGGATGCGGCAAAGATCGGAGATTTTCGTCAGAAATAAAGGGCGCACCTTGCGGTACGCCCTTGTTATATTGCCGTGGAACTTACTTCGGTAGCTCGTAACGGATCTTGCCCGTTTGTGTGAAGGTCCTGCCGAACATGTCTGTGGCACGCACTTCTATAGTATGCTCCCCTGCCGGCAAACCCTTGGGTACTGCGCCACGCCAGAGGTGGGTGCAGTTTTCCGGGTTGGAGGGGCGGCGCCCCGGCATCAGCTCTTCGGCCGTATCCCATTTGAACAGCTCCAGCTGATAGGCAGGATCTGCCTCTTCCAGGTACGTCATTTTTTTCCAGTTGCCGTTGCCAACCTTGTATTCTACCTTGCTGCTTTTGTCTCCCATAAAAAAGTTGGCGAAAATACCGGCGGCGGTACCGCGCTGCTGGTTTACCACTTTGGGGTGGAACAGTTTGATCTGGTATTCTTTGGGCGCACCGGCCACTTTGTAGTCAATTGTGTATTGATTATTGCGGATGTTCAGGAAAGCGTAACCACGCGGCGTGCCGTCTCTCATGGTACCGTCGGGAACGCCTTTGCCGGTGATGCCGCCGGAGTACCAGTCTCCGGAAGTAGTACCGGCATTGTACTCATGATGCGGCTTTTCCTGGCGCCAGCCGTCTTCCTTGCCGTAGAAGTTCTGGCGCTGCAGGTGGGTGTGCGCGGAGAGAGACAGGGTGTTGGGATAGTCTTTCAGGATGTCGAACAGGCGCTGGCGGTCTGCGTTCCTGAACGCATTCTCTTCGTGATGCAGCAGCGGGATGTGGAAAGCCAGCACAATGAGCTTGTCTTTCGGCACCAGCTTCAGGTCGTTCTCGATGAAATCCAGCTGGCTTTTGCGGAAGCCGCCCCAGTAGCCTTTGCCGTCACGCGGGTCAGGGTACAGGATATCGTCCAGCACAATGAAGTGCGCATTGCCGTAGTTGTATGCATAGTTGGCGGGACCGAAGGAGGCTTCGAAAGATTCGTCAGACAGGGAGTCTGCCACGGCATCGTAGTTCATGTCATGGTTGCCCATCAAGTTATACCAGGGCAGGCCTGCTTCCTTAACGGCTTTGATGTAGGGGTTGTGCAGATCGAGGTTGTCTCCTACCAGGTCTCCCAGGCTCAGGCCAAAAGCAATATTGGAAATGCCTTTCACTTCGGAAACGATGCCTGCGGAAAAATACCCGATCTCGTCAAGCGTATATGGCTGCGGGTCTCCGAATACAAGGGCGGTAAAGTTGCTGCTTTCCTCATAAGGCGTCAGCGGAAAATCTACAGACGCCGGCAGCTTCCCGGTAGGCGCAACGCCTTTGTATTTCAGGGCGGGCGAGCCGGCCGGTTTGTGGATATAATAATACTGCGGTTGCTGCATCTCGTTCACGGGCACTTTGTAGCCGGAAGGTTTGATCACAAAAAGAATGTTATCGTCACCTACGGGCAGCCGGTAGCGGCCGGCGGCGTCTGTTGCCACCACGTCTACCCCGTTGCAGACGGATACATTGGCAATACCCGGCTCTTTCCTGTCTTTTTTGCCGTTGCCGTTCATATCATGAAACACATAGCCGGTGGCCGTTTGCTGTGCAAACGAAACTGCGGCGCCGGTAAGCAGGAAAAATGCGGTTAACCGGGCCGTTTTACTGAACCTGTTCATTGAAGCTTTTTTTTGGGTCGTAAAGAATGCATTTTATTTTCTTGATGGGGCTTAATACAAGTTAAGTTTTTATTAAGAATAAAAACAGGGCTGCCCTTATAGACCAGCAACGGGCATGCTCATCCGCATATTCTGCCGCTGATCAAGAATACGGGATTTGTTGCCGGAAAAGTTTTTACTTGAAACTGCAAATAAAAGATTTTAGTGAATGCGTAATTACTGGCGGAGTTGGCAAAGCTACATTTTACTGTTTGCGCTTTTTTTCAAATCGCTGATATTAGGATCTATATTCACGCTGGCGGTACACAATATCTGCCTTGACAGGTTACTGTCTGAAGATTACGGCTGGCAGCAGAATTTCAGCAAGCAGCGCAAAAGAAAAGACGAAAATAATACCGTTACCGTTTACCAGGCCGCGGAAGAAACCGCTGCGGCAGTGCCCGGTGTGCGGCAAACGCCCCTGCTGCATGCCATTACCCGTTTCCTGCATCGCATCGCCATTTCCGTTGTAACAAAAGTTATTCCTTCAGACCGTTTCATATCACGGTATATTCCTGAAAAGATCTTCCTCCACCACTGCGTCTTGCTCAGATAGACGCTCCTTTACTTTTTACGATCAACAACAGAACGCTGCACCTCATTGCAGTATTGGGAATTTTATTTATAGCAAGTACTTATGAAACAAAGAACCAGGGGATGGACGTTTCTTTCCGCGCTGGCTATTTCCCTGCCGGCATCCGCCACAGGCCCAGCTTCCAGAGACACCGCCAGCCTGCTTCACCTGAAAGAGGCCCTGGCCATCAGTGTGCAGCACTACCCTTCCATCAAAGCGCGCGCCGCTGCGCAAGACGCCGCCACGCAAGACCTGCACGCCGCCAGAACGGAATTTTTGCCGCAGGTGATTGTGCAGGACCAATACCTTTTTTCCAGCACCAACAACGTGCAAGGCACTACCTTCTCCAACGGCGGCACTACCTTGTCTGTAACCGGCGGGGTGCGTGACCAGAATATTTACCAGGGCGTGTGGACGAGTTATGCCACGCTGCTGGTAGACTGGAAAATATTCACCTTCGGCCGGGTAAAGGCCAACGTGCAGGTGGCCGGCACCGCGCTGGAGAAAAGTCGCGCCGAGCTGGAGAACGAAATATTCCAGCAGCAGGTAAAAGTAGCAGACGCCTACCTGTTGCTGATAGCCATGCAGCAATTCGTCACTACGCAGCAGCAGAACCTCGAAAGGGCCGAAACCTTCCGGTCTGCCATCCTGGCCAATACCATGAACGGGCTGCGCCCGGGGGCAGACTCTTCCCTGGCCAACGCCGAAGTAGCCAAGGCCCGGCTTTCGCTGCTGCAGGCCATGCAGGAAGAGCGCTCGCAGCGTGTGCGCCTGGCGCAGCTCATGGGCGTGCAGGAACATCAATGGCAAATAGACACGGCTCACCTCAGCAATACCATTCCTGACGTGGGCGCCCACCCGCCGGTGGTAGACACGCTGCGTTCCCCGCTGCTGCGGTATTACCGTTCCCTGGTTACGCAGCAGCAGTCAAAGGCCACCGCCACCCGGCTGAACCTCTACCCTTCCCTGAGCCTGCTTTCCGCCGGCTGGGCGCGGGGCAGCGGTATAGACAATGTGAGCGGCCACCTCAACAGCAATGTGTGGGAAGGCATCCGCCCGCGCGCAGTCAACTATATGTTCGGGTTGGCCTTCCGCTGGAACATTTTATCCGTGCCGCAAATAAAGCGGCAGTATGAAGGCGAGCTGAAGCGCCTGGCCGCTACCCGCTTCCTGCTGGACGAGGCTACGCTGAAAACCGGCGCGCAGCTGGAAAATGCAAAACTGCGGCTGGAAACCGCGCTGGAGCAGGTAAAGCAGGCGCCGCTGCAATACAATGCGGCCATGCAGGCCTACCTGCAATCTCAGGCCCGCTACCGCTCTGGCCTCTCTACCCTGCCGGAACTGTACCAGGCGCTGTATACCCTCAACAGGGCGGCGGCAGACCAGCTAACGGCCTACAACAACGTATGGAGAGCCGTATTGATGGAAGCGGCCGCGGCCGGAGACCTTTCCATCTTCACCCAACAGCTTCCCTATTAATCACCTGACTAAAAAGCGTACATATGGACATCGTAACAGGCGCGCTGAAGAAACCCATCGCCACCATCATACTGGTACTGGGCATGCTGATATTTTCCGTGATCTCCATCCCTAAAATACCGGTCGATATTTTTCCCGGCCTGAACCTTCCTACCATTTACATCATTGAATCTTACGGCGGCATGTCTGCCCAGCAAATGGAAGGCTTTTTCTCTACCCGGCTGCAAGACCAGTTCCTGTACGTAAACGGCGTCAGGAACATCGAGAGCAGGAACATACAGGGCCTCACCATGATCAAGCTCAGCTTTTACGAAGGAACAGACATGGCTGAAGCCTCCGCACAGGTGGCTCTGCAGGTGAACAGGGCCATGAAGTTCTTTCCACCCGGCGCCTTGCCGCCGCAGGTAGTTCGTTTTGACGCCTCCTCCCTGCCCGTAGGGCAGCTGGTTTTTTCCGCCAAAAACCGGTCTCTCAAAGAGATCTATGACCTGGCGGCCACCCGCGTGCGCCCTATGTTCTCTACTGTAAAGGGACTGAGCGCACCGCCGCCCTTCGGCGCCAACTCCCGCTCCCTGCTGGTAAACGTAGACCCCGCCAAACTGCGGAGCTTCGGCATTTCTCCGGACGATGTGGTGAATGCCATTGCCAAATCCAACGTGATGTCTCCTTCCGGCAACCTGCGCATGAATAATACCATGTACCTCACCACCATCAACACGCTGCAGAAAACCGTAGACGAGTTCAGCCGCATTCCGCTCAAAAGCAAGGCCGGCGCCGCTATATACGTAAGTGATGTAGCCAGGGTAACAGACGGGATGGACATGACGGTAGATTATGCCCTCGTAAACGGCAAACGTTCCGTGTACATCCCCGTTGTAAAAACCGCAGACGCTTCCACCTGGCAGGTGGTGAAAGACCTGAAGGCCCGCATCCCTGAAATGCAAAGCCTGCTGCCAGACGATGTGCGTTTGAGCTATGAGTTTGACCAGTCTGTATTTGTGGCCAACTCCGTGAAAAGCCTCATATTTGAAGGCGCGCTGGGCGCGCTGCTCACCGGTCTGGTGGTGCTGCTCTTTTTGCGGGACCTGCGCAGCAGCCTGGTGGTGATCATCACCATTCCCGTGTCTATCCTCACCGCCGTGCTGTGCCTGAAACTATTCGGCCAAACCATCAATATTATGACCCTCAGCGGGCTGGCGCTGGCCGTGGGCATTTTGGTAGACCAGGCCACGGTTACCATCGAGAACATTCACCAGCACCTTGAAATGGGCAAACCCAAGGAAGAGGCCATTTATGACGCCTGCAAGGAAATTGCCTTTCCCCTCCTGCTGATCCTGCTGTGCATACTCGCCGTGTTTGCACCCTCTTTCATCATGACGGGCATTCCCCGCGCCATGTTCCTCCCGCTTTCGCTGGCCATCGGCTTTGCCATGATCATTTCCTATATACTGGCGCAAAGCCTGGTCCCGGTCATCTCCAACTGGCTGCTGAAAGAAGAGAAGTTCCGCTACAAGCACGGGCAGCCGCATGCGCATGCTGGAGAGGCCATGAACGAAGCGGAGATCAGGCAGGTAAATGAGCACCTCCGGCATGAACAGGCAGAGCCGGAAAAGAACGACGGTTTTGAAAAGATCAAGCTCCGGTTCATAAAGGCGCTGGAAACGCTGATGCGGCGGCGGGCGCTTGTTATTTCCCTGTACCTGGCCGCCATACTGGGCCTTTCCGCCTTCTGTTACATGACCATCGGGAAAGACCTGATGCCCCGCGTAAACGGCTCGCAGTTCCAGATCAGGCTGAAGGCGCCTGACGGTACGCGCCTGGAGCGTACGGAAGCCCTGCTGAAAAGAACGCTGGCCATTATTGACACTACGGTAGAGCACCAGGTGAGCATGAGCTCCGCTTACGTAGGCCTGATACCCAGCAGCTACGGCACCAGCAACCTTTACATTTTCAACACCGGCACGCATGAGGCCGTCATGCAGGTGCAGCTGGACCCGAAGTATAAAGTGAATATGGACGAGCTGAAAGACGTGCTTCGCCGGAATATTGCGGCGCGCCTGCCCGGCGTGAGAATTTCCTTCGAGCCCATAGACATGACGGAAAAGATCATGAGCCAGGGCGCCGCCACCCCCATTGAGGTGCGTGTAGCCGGTAAAGACATGGACGAGCTGGCCGGTTATGCAGACAGCATTGTTCGTAAAATGAAAAGCATTCCCTACCTGCGGGACGTGCAGATTGCCCAGCCCCTGAAATTCCCGGTGATAGACATCACCATAGACCGCCAAAAGGCCGCGCAATGGGGCGTTACAGTAGAAGAAATAGCCAAGTCTGTTACCGCCAGCACCTCCTCCAGCCGTTTCACGCAAAAAATACAGTGGCTGGACGAAAGGGTAGCCTACACTTACCAGGTACAGGTGCAGATACCCGAATATGTGATGAGCACGCTTGACGAGCTGAAGCAGATACCGCTCACCAAAGGCAGCGGCCGGCCCATACTGTCAGACGTGGCTGCTTTCTCTACCAAAGAAACGCCGGGGCAGTACGACAGAACAGGCCCGCGCCGCTTCCTCACCATCAACGCCAATATTCACCAGACAGACCTGGGCACCGCCACGGCAGACGTTCAGCGCATCCTGCAGGGCATGGGCACACCGCCCAAAGGCGTAAAAACCGAACTGCTGGGCCTTTCCGCTCTCTTCAATGAAACCATGGAAGGGCTGCAAAGCGGGTTGCTGTTTGCCGTGCTGGTGATATTCCTGCTGCTGGCCGCCAACTACCAGTCTGCGCGCCTCTCCCTGACCGTGCTCATTACCGTGCCCGCCGTTATACTGGGCGCCTTGCTGATGCTGCTGGCCTTCGGCTCCACGCTCAACCTGCAGTCTTACATGGGCATCATCATGTCTATCGGCGTATCTGTAGCCAACGCCATTCTCATTGTGACCAACGCGGAGCACCTGCGCCTGAGCTACAGGGATGCGCGCAGGGCTGCCATCACCGCAGCCGCCATCCGCCTCCGCCCCATCCTGATGACCAGCCTGGCCATGATTGCCGGCATGGTGCCCATGGCCGCCGGCATGGGTGAAGCGGGCGAGCAGAGCGCACCGCTGGGCCGCGCCGTCATTGGCGGGCTGGTGGCCTCCACCCTGGCAGCGCTGTTCATACTGCCGCTGGCCTTTGCCGCCATTCAAAGAAAAACGAAGTTCGAAAGCCCGTCTCTCTGGCCGGGAAGAAAAAAAGAAAAATTTACAGCCATGCAAAAAATTGCCAGCATACTGATTGCCGTGGCGCTGCTGACCAGCGCCTGCGGAGAAACCAAAAAGCCGGTAGACCTTTCCGCCGGCAACCAAAAACACGGGCAATATGAACTGACCGCGGTTACCAGCCGCCCCCTTACTTCCGTGGTAAAACTGCCCGGCGAGTTCAAACCATTTGAAACAGTAGCCATTTACCCGAAGGTGACCGGCTTTGTGAAAGAAATACCCGTAGACATGGGTACGCCGGTTAAAAAAGGGCAAGTGCTGATGACGCTCGAAGCGCCGGAGGCAGAACAAAACCTGCAAGCCGCCAAAGCAAGGCTGGCGCAAACGCAGGCCATTTATCTCAACAGCAAGGACCGTTATGAAAGGATCCAAAAAACCGCCGCCACCCCCGGCGCCATTTCTCCCTTTGAGCTGGAAAGCGCCAAATCAAAAATGAAGGCGGACGAAGCTACGCTCGAAGCGGAAAAAGCCAATGTGGCCACATTTGAGACCACCAAAAGCTACCTCACCGTTACAGCGCCTTTTGACGGCATTATCACGGAAAGGAACATTCACTCCGGCGCCCTCGTGGGCCCTGATACCAAAAGCGACAAGCCGGTGCTGGTACTTCAGCAGGCCAACCGCCTCAGGCTGGTCGTATACGTGCCCGAATCCCTCTCCGGCAATGTAGACGAAAAAGGCGCCGTTCACTACGAGATCAACGGCAAACCAGGCGTGCTCTACCACACCCGCATTACCCGCTACGCAGGCGCCATCAGCACCGGCATGCGGTCAGAAGCGTATGAAATGGACGTTAACGCCGCCAACGGCACGGTGAAACCGGGCATGTTTGCGGAGGTGCAGTTGCCGCTGAAAGCAGATGCCAACGCTTTTGTAGTGCCCGCCAGCGCTATAGTGAATACCACTACCGGCAAATACCTGGTAGCGGTCAACAACCAGGTAACACACTTTATACCGGTGAAAGAAGGGCTTCGCGCGCACGACAGTACGGAAGTATTCGGGCAGCTGACCGGAGATGAAAAGATATTGCTGAAACCTACAGGAGATATGGAGGAAGGGATGCGGCTGGAATAACGGCCGCGGCCGCAAAAGGCCCGCTGTTACGGCGGGCTTTTCCTTTTCCGGCGGAAGCGTCAAAATACGCTAAAAAAATACAGGCGTTGCCGTATCTTGTTAGTTAAACAATGCACCTCCCATGAATTGCAAGTTGCGCAACCTGCTGCTGCTATGCACCGGCTGCCTGCTGGCCGCAGGTACCGCCGCCGCCCAGCAGCGGCCTAACATTGTGCTCATCATGGCAGATGACCTGGGTTATTCAGACCTGGGCTGCTATGGCGGGGAAATACAAACGCCCCACCTCGATTCACTGGCCGCCAATGGCCTTCGTTTCAGCCGCTTTTACAACACCTCCCGCTGCTGCCCTACAAGAGCGGCGCTGCTCACCGGCGTATACAACCACCAGGCAGGCATCGGCCAGATGACCACAGACCGGCAGTTGCCGGGCTACCGCGGCGCTTTGTCTGCCAACACGGTAACGCTGGCGGAAGTATTGAAGGCAGCCGGCTACCGCACTGCCATGGTAGGTAAATGGCATGTGTCCAACACCATTGAGCAAAACACCAAAGAGGCGCAGCTGCAATGGCTGAACCATCAAACGGAACACCCGCTCTTCTCGCCGCTTGCCCAATACCCCACCAACCGCGGCTTTGAAAAATACTACGGCAACATATGGGGCGTGGTAGATTTCTTTGATCCTTTCAGCCTGGTGAGCGGCACGCAGCCGGTTACCAAAGTACCGGCCAATTATTATCATACAGACGCCATCCACGATACCGCCGTCAGCTACATCCGTGAGCTGGCGGGCAAAGGCAGCCCTTTCTTCCTGTACATAGCAGAAACAGCGCCGCACTGGCCGCTGCATGCACTGCCCGAAGACATTCAGAAATATGAAGGAACTTACCGCCAGGGCTGGGATGCCATCCGCGAAGCGCGGTACCGGAAAATGACTTCGCTCGGTTTGATCAACCCCGCCACTGCGCCGCTTTCGCCGCGGCAAGACAGCTCGCAGCAATGGCAAAACAATCCCCACCGGGAGTGGGATGCCCGCGCCATGGCCGTGCATGCCGCCATGGTAGACCGGATGGATCAGGGCATTGGCCGCGTGGTGAACGCCCTGCGGCAGGCAGGTGTGCTGGAAAATACGCTCATCGTCTTTTTAAGCGATAACGGCGCCAGCCCGGAAGATGCCGCCCGCTACGGCCCCGGCTTTGACCGCCCCGGCGCTACCAGAGGCGGGCAAGCCATCAGCTACCCGGTAGAAAAAGACGTGATGCCCGGCCCGCAGACAAGTTTTGCTTCCATTGGCCCTGTGTGGGCCAACGTAGCCAATACGCCCTACCGCTATGCCAAGGCAGATTCATATGAAGGCGGCATCCGCACGCCCATGATCGCCTTTTGGCCGAAGGGCATCAAAACAAAAGGCGCCATCTCCGGCCGGCTCAGCCATGTGATGGACTTCATGGCCACCTTTGCCGAACTGGCGCGGGCCAGCTACCCCGCTTCCTACAAAGGCAACGCCGTCAAACCCCTGCAGGGCCTCAGCCTGGCGCCCGTTTTCCGCGGCAGCGGCGAGCAAGGCCACCCGGCGCTTTTTAATGAGCACATGGGCGCAAAATATGCCCGCGCCGGTGAGTGGAAGCTGGTGGCCAGGAGAGGCGAACCATGGCGCCTGTACCGCATCAGCGCAGATGAAACCGAACTGAACAACCTGGCCGCGCAACACCCTGACGTAGTGAAAAAACTGGAGGAACGCTGGCAGCAATGGGCGGAGCAAAACCAGGTGCTGCCTAAACCGTAACATATCAACGTCTATGAACAAATATATTTCCGCAGGTATATCCCTCCTGCTGCTTTGCAGCCTGGCCGCTTTCCCGCAAACCAAAACGGAGCGGCAAAAAAAATACCTGGAGGATGCGCTCACCTTCAATATCAAACAACGTTTTCAGTCCAATACCAGGAGAATATCCGTGCAGGACAGTACATGGAACGATTGGCTGCAAAGGACCGGCGAGCTGCCGCCTGATTTTGAGACCATGCCTTCCGTGCCGATGCTCCCGGAGCCTTTAGTGCTGACCCGCAATGGTAAAGACTATCCCATCACCACCAAAGACCAGTGGAAAGAAAAGTCTGCCTGGATCAGGAAAGAATACCAGCAGTGGATATCGGGGCAGGCCCCTCCGCCGCCCAACAACGTAAAGGCGGAAATCTTATCTGAGCACGCAGCTTACAAAGCGAAGGTGCAATTGCTGCAGCTGAAATTCGGGCCGCAACATAAGGGAACAATGACCGTTGAGCTGATGATACCGGAGGGGAAAGGGCCCTTTCCCGTGTTTTTAACTCAGTGGACGCACCGGGAATGGGCGTTGCTGGCCGTAAAAAGAGGTTACATCGGCTGCGTGTACGCTGCCTCAGACATGAAAGACGATACGGACATTTATCAGTTCCTCTATCCTGAATATGACTTCACCCTCCTGATGCGCCGCGCCTGGGGGGCATCAAGGGTGGTTGATTACCTCTTGACCCGGAAAGAGGTAAAAGCTGACCAGATTGCCATCACCGGCCATTCCAGGAACGGGAAGCAATCCCTTTGGGCGGCGGCATTTGACGAGCGTATAGGCGCCGTCATTTCCAGCAGCTCCAGCACAGGAGGCGATGCCCCCTGGCGTTTCGGAGACCCGCAATATGCCAGTGAAACCATAGACTATGTAGGCGCCTTGCAGGGCCACTGGTTCCACCCGCGCTTGCGGTTCTTCTTTGGCCATGAAGACAAGCTGCCGGTAGACCAGAACCTGCTGGGAGCGCTCATTGCGCCGAGGCCCTTGCTGTATCACTATTCAACGGTTGAAAGAGGCCTTAATTCATGGGCCAATGAGCAGAACTATTATTCGGTGAAGAAAGTGTACGACTTTTTTAATGTGCCAGACAGGATAGGCGTTTTAACGCGCATGGGCGAGCATGCCGTGGCAGCCAGAGACGTGGAGAAAACCATCGACTTCCTGGATGTCCATTTTAAAAAAACACCGCAAAAGTGGCATAACGCGCTCCACTACCCTTACAATTACAAAGACTGGGAGCAGCAGAACACTGCTGCCCGAACGGAAGCTGATCGCGTTAAGCCAATTATCCTGAAAGACAACTACCCGGATGCCGGAGCGTTCAGCAAAGACAGGCAGCAGATCATCACCCGTCTGAACTGGCTTTTGGGGGAAGCGCCTCCCGGCGTAAAAGCCGCTCCCGTAGGCACCTGGAACAGCCCCAAAGCGGACTGGATCACCAACATTGTTCCCAGGCCTGCAGTGAAGGGAGCAAAAATGATCAATTTAAGCCCGTACTCATCTATCGGTGAACATATAGATGGCGTTTTGTATTGCCCTGCGGATAAAAAAGGCAACCCGGAAAAGTTCCCGGTCATCATCTATTCCCATCAATACGCCTACTCTACCGGTTTTTCCAAAGGGTATGACAAAGACGGCAGAAACGGCACTGCGGACCTGTTTGCAGAATTGGTCAGCCGCGGGTTTGCCGTGCTGGCCATAGACCTGTTCGGCTTTGGCGCCCGTATGGAAGAAGCCACCCGTTTCTACCAGCGGCATCCCCGCTGGTCAAAAATGGGAAAAATGGTAAGAGACCTGCAAAGTTGTATGGATGCCGTAGAAGACCTGGATTACCTGGATGCCAGCCGCATGTACCTGTTGGGCAACACCATTGGCGGCAGCCTCTCGCTGATAACCGCAGCGCTAGACCCGCGCGTGGCAGGCGTAGCAACCGTAGCTGCTTTTTCTCCATGGCGCAGTTCCAATAAGCAGTATGAAAGCCTGAGAACATATTCCCACCTCCACGGCTTCATTCCAAGACTGGGCTTCTTTGCTGAAAACCCGCAAAACGCGCCGGTTGATTTTGGCGAGATCATGGCGGCCGTTGCGCCTAAACCCGTGTTGCTGATTGCCCCGGACGCAGACCGGTATACGGATATCAAAGCCCTTCAGGGAGTAATGGGGAAGGTGAGCCGGGTATATGGCCTGTATGGGAAAAAAGGCAGCCTCCAGGTACAATACCCTCATGAGATCAACCGGATGACGAAAGAAATGTACCGTGAAGCAGGCAACTTTTTTGCGCAATTGGCAGGAAGGTAGTGTGTAAACAACGAAAAAAAATAAAAAAAATAAAAAAAAACTGATAACTTGATTCGCCGCCACGCTGATATTGTCGTCTTTCAATTAAATCACTGCCATTGAAAAACACACGATTGTCTGAAATCTCCAAACGGATCGAGAACGACGACGAAAATGCGTTCCGTGAGATATACGATCTGTTCTATTTCGACCTGGTGGCCTTTTCACGGCAGATCACCGGTGACGAAACGGCTGCGGAAGACGCAGTGGTAAACGTCTTCACCCGGCTCTGGCAAAACCGTAAAACGCTTGGCAATATCAACAACCTCTCCGCTTACCTCTACACCGCCGCCAAATACGCCTCTATTGATTACCTCAAAGCCAGGAAAAATGTTACCGAAGTGTCTGTCGATGACCTGGACGATGCAAGCCTTTATTCCTTTTCCACCCCGGAATCCACGATGATCGGCAAGGAAGAGGTCCTCACTATCGAGAACGCCATCAACCGGCTGCCGGCCAAATCCAGGCTCGTATTTTACCTCGTCAAGGAAAGGGGGCTGAATTGCCGGGAAGTAGCCAAACTCCTCAACTCCTCCTTACGAACGGTAGAAACCCAGCTCTACCATTCCCTTAAAAAAATCGCCGCCATCCTGGAAGATAGCCAGATGATTTTGCCCAGGCGCAACAGCCGGTAACCCCTCTCCCGTCTTTTTTTTTCAGGTGAATACGTAAACCCGCCCTTTTTACCGTCATATATATGAAGAATTCACTGTCAAGTCCATGCAAAGAAGCCGTTTAATCGAATTGCTCTCAAAAAAGAAAGCAGGGAGCATTTCGCTCAAGGAGCAGTTTGAGTTGTCCAAATGGCTGCAGGAGAATGAGGATGACCAGTATCTGGCAAACCGGATAGAGGAGGTATTTAACCTGGAATACGGGCCGGAACGGAAGGACGAAGACCAGCATAACAAAGAGAAAAACTGGAACGCTGTTTTAAAGTTCATTCATTCGGAAGAGGCTGACATACCGCAGCTTCCGGGCAAATCACGCACGCTCAGATGGCGCAGGATCATTCCCCTGTCTGCCGCGTCCGTGGTTTTGCTTTGCCTGGCAGGTGCCGTGGCCAGGTATTGGCTGCCTTCCGGGATAAATACGGCGCCCAAGCAGAACATCATCGGTACCGAGAAAGGATCGCGCTCCAGGTTGACGCTCCCTGACGGCTCCAGGGTATGGCTCAACGGCGACAGCCGGATCTCTTACGGCGCCAGTTTCGGCAAAAACAGCCGGGAGCTGACGCTTATCGGGGAAGCTTATTTCGATATTGCAAAAGACCCTGACCGCCCGATGATCATCAAAACGGCCGCCGTTACCATCAAGGTGCTCGGCACTGCCTTTAACGTGCGCGCCTATCCGGATGAAAAAACCACCTCCACTACCCTGGTGCAGGGAAAAGTGCAGGTTTCCGTCAACCATAAAAAAGAAATAAGCTATACGCTGCAGCCGGACGAAAAGCTCGTTGTGCAGAACAACTCCGGGCTGCCGGAAAAATACCCGGATGCAGCAAACGGCAGGGAAGAAAAAAACGCGAAAAATATTGCCAAAATCAAAATAATCAAAACAGACTCTATCCCCCCGGAAGCGCAATGGATACAGAACAAACTGGTCTTTTCCAATCAGCCGCTCCAGGAAGTAGCCAACATTTTATCGAGGTGGTATGGCGTGCACGTAATTATTCAGGGAGATGAGAACATGAAAGCTCAGCAATACACGGGCATGTTTGAAAACCAAAATATCCAAAGCGTTATGGAATCGTTGCAGATAGCCGGCGGGTTTCATTTCAAAATGAAGAACGATACAATTTTCATAGTGCCTTAAAACCAAAATCAGTTTCATATGACCGGTGAACATTCACAGATTTTTCCGTAAAATCAGTGGGGCCCCCACGTGCCCTGCTGTTAACATCCACAAACTTCGGGCAAGCAACCCCGTTTGATCCACATTTGAATTTTTAAGCTATGATTAAAACGCACAGCTATAGCCGAGGCTATATGTTCAAGCATTTGATTGCCATGAAAATTTTATTTTACCTGCTGCTCTTTACCGGGCCTTCCCTGCTGGCAAACAACCTGGCCGGGCAAGACAAGATCACCCTCAACGTCAGCCGCGCCCCCATCGAAAAGGTTTTACAGGCCATCCAGTCGCAAAGCAGGTACTCTTTCGTGTACCAGTCCGCAGCCATCCCTCCGGGTATCCAGGTCAATATCAATACGCAAAACGCCTCTATTGATTCCGTGATGTCTGAAATACTCCGGAACACGCCGCTGTACTACAGGAAGATGGAAAACAACGTCATTGTCATCCTGAACAGGGCCTCGCCTGAAACACGCGCCGCTTCCAATCAACCGCCGGTTACCGTCAGGGGCTCTGTGAAAGACAGGGCGGGCGGCATGATGCCAAACGTATCCGTCTACGTCAAGGGAACGCAGCAAGGCACCATGACCAATGAGAAAGGCGAGTTCACGCTCAGGGCCAACCTGTATGACAGCCTGGTGTTTTCGTTCATTGGCTACAAACAGCAAACCGTCTTTGTTGCAGACAGCCGCCCGCTGATCATTGTGCTGGACGCCCAGGAAGGCAGCCTCAACGAGGTGGCCGTGGTGGGGTATTCCAGGCAGAAAAAGTCAAGCATGGTGGCGTCTGTGACCACCATCAAACCCGCGGAGCTCCGCATGCCCAGCAGTAACCTCACCAACTCCCTGGCGGGGCGCCTGGCCGGCGTGGTGGCCTATCAGCGCAGCGGTGAGCCGGGGCTTGACAATGCCTCCTTCTTCATTCGCGGCATCACCTCGTTCGGCGCCTCCGCCAAGAAAGACCCGCTCATTCTCATAGATGGCATAGAACTGAACCCAAGTGACCTGGCCCGGCTGAACCCGGACGATATTTCCAGCTTCTCCATCATGAAAGATGCGCTGGCCACGGCGTTATACGGGGCCAGGGGCGCTAACGGCGTCATTCTTGTTACCACAAAGGAAGGGAAAGAAGGGAAGATGAATATAGATCTTCGTTTCGAAAACTCCTTTTCCATGCCCACCGAGCGCATCAAGATCGCAGACCCGGTGACCTTTATGAAAATGCACAACGAGTCTGTGAAAACGCGGGACCCCAATGGCCAGACGCTCTACACCGATGAGCAGATCACCTTTACCGAAATGGGCAAGCACCGGGATATTTACCCCGCAACAGACTGGTACAATTCCATGTTCAGGAACACTACCGTCAACAACCGGCTCAACCTCAGCTTTTCCGGCGGCGGCTCCGTAGCCAGGTATTATGTGGCCGGCAGCGTTACGCGGGACAAGGGGAACCTGCGCGTAGACAAGAAAAACGATTTCAACTCCAACATCGATCTCTTTAAATACTCCATCCGCTCCAACGTCAATATCAACCTCACAAAAACCACCGAAATGTCTACCCGCTTCGTAGCCAATTTCGATGATTATACAGGCCCGATAGATGGAGGCTCAGCCATGTACCGCAAGGTGATGCAGGCAAACCCCGTCCGCTTCAAGCCCTACTACGAGCCGGATTCCGCCTTTTCCTACGCCAAACACATCCTGTTCGGCAACTTCGAAACCGGCAACTACCTCAACCCCTATGCCGAAGCGCTGCGCGGGTACCGGGACTATAGTCAGAGCAATATGCTTACCACCATTGAGCTGAAACAGAACCTGGACCAGTTTGTGAAAGGTTTGATGGTGCGTTCTCTGATCAACTTTGACCGCAGGTCGGAATATGCCATTTCCCGCGCTTACGTACCCTTTTATTACCAGATATCCGCGTTTGACCTCAAGAACGACGCTTACCGCCTGGTGCGTCTGAATCCCCGCACCGGCCGCGAAACGCTTGACTATGACGTGAACAATACCAGCCGCACCGTTTTCAATAGCTTATACTTCGAAAATGCGGCCCAGTACAACAACAACTTCGGCAAAAACAGCGTGAACGGCCTGCTGGTATTTACCGTCCGCCAGTTCAAGGAGGGCGCGCCAAGAAGCATTCAACTGTCTCTCCCCACGCGCAATCTCAGCCTCTCGGGGCGTTTTTCATATAATTACGACTCCCGCTACCTGGCTGAATTTGCTTTCGGTTACAACGCTTCGGAACGTTTTTCCAAGGACAACCGCTGGGGCTTTTTCCCTTCCTTCGGCGCCGGCTGGGTGGTTTCCAACGAGCCGTTTTTCGAATCGCTCAAGCCCGCCTTCCGCCAGCTGAAAATCCGCGGCTCTTATGGAATTGCCGGAAACGAGGCTATCGGCAGCTCGTCTGAACGTTTCTTCTATTTGTCAGAAGTAGACCTCAACGCCCCCTATCTCGTGAACTGGGGGATCAACATGAACGAAAACCCGGGCGGTATCAACGTGAACCGTTACGCAAACGACCAGGTAGGCTGGGAACGCTCGTATAAATCCAACCTGGTACTCGAATTCAACCTCGTGAACGGTTTTTCATCCATCATAGAAGTATACAAGGAAAGAAGAAAGAACATCCTGCAAGACAGGATCATTCCCGCTACCGCCGGCATTCTGCCCGCGGTGAAAGCCAACCTTGGCGAAGCCGAAGGAAAAGGGGTTGACATTGAGCTGAACTACGACAAGAATATCGGCAAAAACCTGCAATTGACAGGCCGCGGCACCTTCACCTACAGCACCAGCAAGGTGATCAAGTGGGAGGAGCCTGATTATGCGAATACCCGCTGGCTCTCCCGCCTGGGCACCAGCCTCGGTCAAACATGGGGCCTCGTTGCCGAAAGACTGTTCGTAGACGATGCGGAAGTGAAAAACTCTCCCAAGCAGGAATTCGGGAACTATGGCGGCGGCGACATCAAGTACAGGGACATTAATGCTGACGGTAAAATAGATAACCTGGATTATGTTCCGATAGGCCACCCCACTACGCCGGAGATCATCTACGGCTTCGGGCTTTCTGTTGCATGGAAGCAGTTCGACGTTAACTTTTTCTTCCAGGGCATGGCCCGCGAGTCATTCTGGCTCAACCTGGACAACGTGACCCCTTTCATAGACGGCGATGTACTGGACGGCCGCGTGGGCCAGAATGCCGTGATGCAGGCCATTGCGGATGACTATTGGTCGGAATCAGACCGCAACCCTTACGCTTTTTGGCCGCGGCTTGCCAACTACCAGATACAGAACAACCGGCAGCACAGCACCTGGTTTATGCAGAACGGCTCCTTCCTGCGGTTGAAATCAGTAGACATAGGGTATTCTTTCTCAAGGGAATGGCTGAAACGGTTCAAGGTAAGCAGCCTGCGGCTCTATGCCAGCGGTTCCAACCTGGCGGTATGGAGCGCGTTCAAGCTCTGGGACCCCGAAATGGCCGGCTCCGGTTTCAACTACCCCCTGCAGAAAGTGTATAACGTTGGTTTTAACATTGGCCTGTAAAAGATCTCATATGAAGAAAATACTTTTCAAAATAGCTGCCTTTTGCAGCCTGCTGGCAGGAACGGTTTCCTGCAATAAATTCCTTGATGTGGTGCCGGATAACATTCCAACTATCGACGATGCCTTTTCAGACCGGTATAACGCCATGAAATTCCTGGCCACCTGCTACTGGGGCATCCCGAAATCTGCCGGGTGGAATGAAAACCCCGCCATGCTCGGTGCCATGGAGCTGATCTTCAACCGGGACAAACGTACCCAGAGCGGCATGCAGTTTGCCCTGGGCGAGAACAGCTCCGTGCTGGCCCTCGTCAACTACTGGAGCTCAGGCGGCAACATGGTGCGCTCCCTCTATGCGGGCCAGCGTGATTGCAATACCTTTCTCGAAAATATTGACGGGGTGCAAGACATCAACCGGTATGAGAAAGAAAGGATGAAGGCGGAGGTGAAACTGATCAAGGCATACCTCAACTTCTACCTGATCCAGTATTACGGCCCTATTACGCCGCTCCGGAAAAATACGTCGCTCACAGAATCTACCTCGGGCATCCGCGTGTACCGGGAGCGTATTGACGACTGCTTCAAATACGTACTGGAGCTGATCAACGAAGTGATCGCCTCCGAAGCTCTGCCGCTGAACATAGAAGGCAAAAGCACCGAGCTGGGCCGGTTTTCACGCCCGGTAGCCTATTTCCTCAAAGCCAGGGTGCTCACATACTGGGCCAGCCCGCTGTTTAACGGCAACGCCGATTACAGCGGCTTCAAAGATCACGAAGGGCAACCCTTCTTCAACCAGCAGTATGACGCTTCCCGGTGGGACAGCGCCGCCGCCGCCTGTAAAAAAGCGATAGAAATATGCCGCGCCGCCGGCCACCGGCTCTACGTGCCAAATGATTTCAGGGCGGTGAGCGCCCGGCAAACGTCAGACACCACCCTGCTGATCAACACCCTCCGGAGCGCCGTTACCCAGCGCTGGAACCCCGAGATCATCTGGGCCAATTCTTCCTACCCTGCCAACTGGGATTACCAGATCACCGCCCTGGCACGGATGGAAGCCGGCACGTCCACCCCTTCAGGCAATACCGGCATTCTGAGCGTACCGCTGCATACGGTGGAACAGTTCTATTCCAACAACGGCGTGCCCATCAACGAAGACGTGACGTACCCTTATTCCGGCAGGTATAACATCCGCGTTGGAGACGATGCCCATAACCTGTTTGTAGCCAAAGGCGAGAAATCTGCCGCGCTCAACTTTGACCGCGAAATGCGCTTCTATTCCTCCTTTGGGTTTGACAGGGGCCGCTGGTACGGCAATACCTATCAGCCGATGAATGAAAATGAACTGCCCTTCCCCAAAAACCGCTTCGGGGAGTACTCTTCCGTGTTCAACCCCGGCGAGTATAACGCTACCGGTTACTGGCCGAAGAAGCTGGTTTCGATGAACACCACCTGGCGGGACCCCAACAGCGTGTCTGAAGAAAGCTATCCGTACCCGGAAATGCGCTATGCAGACCTGCTGCTGCTTTGCGCGGAAGCGTTGAACGAATCCAAAACGGCGCCCGATGACGAAGTATACAGCTACATTGATTCCGTGCGGGCGCGCGCGGGGCTCAAAGGCGTACTGGAAAGCTGGCAGCAATACTCGAACCAGCCGGGGAAACCGCTGTCCAGGGAAGGCATGCGGCAGATCATCCAGCAGGAGAGAAAGATCGAACTGGCCGCGGAAGGCGTTTACTACTGGGACAGCCACCGGTGGAAAACCGCCATGAAAGAGCGCAACCGCCCCATCCAGGGCTGGAACATCAACGGCAGGGAGGCGGAAGAATACTACTCGGTAACCAACGTGTATTTTCAGCGCTTCACCTATCGGGATTATTTTTCACCCCTTCCACAAGCCGAGCTGATCAAAAATCCCCTGCTCATTCAAAACCCCGGTTGGTAAGGTTAAAATAATTGTTATGAAAAAACTGCTTTTGATATTCATCGTGTTTGCAGGCGCCATGCCGGCCTGCACAAAAAAAGAAAACAAGCCGATCTCTCCTGCTACCGGCAAACCCGGGCAGGTAACGGACGTATCGGTAAAGAACATGCCCGGCGGCGCCGCTATCACTTACAGCATCCCCAAACAGGCGGAAGTTATCAGCGTAAAAGCCGTGTACACCCTTACTACCGGGAAACAATACGAATCCACCGCTTCAGTGTATGAAAATGTGATTACCGTTACAGGCTTCAACGATGAAAAGGAACATGAAATACTGCTGTACACCGTCAACCGCGCACAAGAGGCGTCTGACCCGGTGAAATGCACTATAAAGCCAATGCCCTCGCCCCTCAAGCTGACGGCCGCCACTGTGGAAATTGAGCGGGACTTCGGCGGGGCACGGTTCAGCTGGATAAACGAGCTGAAATCCCCGCTGGCTTTTGAAATGTACACGCCAGACTCTCTCGGCCGCATGACGCTCGTTCGCGTTGTCAACTCCCAGGTAGACTCAGCCTCCCAGTCATTGCGCGGTTACCCCCCCGTTGCAAGGGAGTTTGGATTGGTCGTAAAAGACAATTTCGGCAACCGGTCAGACACCTTCTTCCCTCCCGGGCGCCAGCTGGTCCCGCTATTTGAAGAACGCCTGCCGAAAAGCGCTATGAAAATCATGAAGCTGGACAATGACCAGAACTTCACCAACTGGGAAGGCTCAGATCAGAAGATCATTGATGACGACGTTACTTCCTTCGGTCACTCACCCTCCTCTTCTCTTCCCGCGCCCTTTACGCTAGACCTCGGCGTTACCGCGAAAGTAAGCCGCATTGTGCTGATGCAACGTAAATTCAGCGACAGCTACTATAACTGGGGCAACCCGCGCACCTTCGATGTATACGTAAGAGCCTCCGCGCCTTCGCAAAGCGGTGACTGGAGTGAGTGGACAAAGATCATGCAAACGGAGATCATCAAACCCTCCGGCAATGGCAGTACGGTAACAGACGATGACCTCCGCGCCGCTGAAAACGGGCACGAATTCACTTTCGACCTTGGCCTCGAACCAATACGCTATATCCGGATCGTGATACACTCTACCTGGGGCAGCACCACATTCACCCACCCCGCCGAAATTGATGTGTACGGCGAGCGAAAATAAACATCCACTAAACTGACAAACACATGAAATATATACTGCATGCTATTTCGTTTTTGTGCATCCTTACAACGGTTGCTTCCTGCGACAAGTTTACGGACGTACACGCCGAATACACAAAGGGCGGGGAAATCATCTATGCCGTAAAGCCGGATTCGATAGCGTTCATTGCCGGGAAGGAAAGGCTGCTGATGCGCCTGTGGATGATAAACGGCCAGAACATCAAAGAACTGATCGTATTGTGGAACAGCCGCCAGGACTCCATCGTTCTGCCTGTCAAGTTCAAGCCCGGCCGTGACAGCCTCGAAGTAATGCTGAACGGGCTGGAGGAAAAGGCCTACTCTTTCGATGTGTACGCCATGGACAATTTCGGCAACCGTTCCCTGACATACACACAATTTGGCGCTACCTATGGGGCCGGTTACGCCACGTCACTTCAGAACCGGAGGATCAAAGGTACTTCGCTGACGGAAACCGAAGGCCTGATAGAATGGTTCTCCCCAGCTGAAAACATGATCTTCAATGAGGTGAAATTCGTGAACCGGCGTGGAACAGACACCGTTGTACGTTTCCCGTCCACCAGCTTCAGCGTGGAAATAGACGCACCCGGCAATACGCCGTTCCAGTTCCGTTCGCTGTATATACCGGAGGCAGAATCTATAGACACCTTTACCACCGCCTGGGGGTCTAACAGTCTGCCCGAATATTTCACCTTTGACCGTTCCGGCTGGAGCGTGCATTCCGTTTCTGATGAAAAACCCAGCGATGGCGGGGGGAAGGGCACGCTGATAGACGGCGACCTGAAATCCTACTGGCATTCCGAGTGGGACCCCAACAAACCATTGCCGCATTGGGCCATTGTAGATATGGCCACTGTGAAGAACGTTGCCTATTTCACCGTATACCGCCGCTCCGGCTCAACAGATACCAAAACTGTAGAGCTCTACGTGGGCAATACCAGCGATCCCAATGGCGCCTGGACGCTGGCCGGCAAAAGTACTTTTACCTCAGGTGATCAAATGAATATCAGCAACACCGGCAATGCCGCCGGCCGTTATCTGAAGATCTACCTGCCAGACAGCAACAGGCCGCCGTTCACAAGCGTAGCCGAGATTTATGCTTTCGGGAAATAAAAGAGCAAGCTGACAAAAAGGTGCAAGAGGGGATCTCCAGCTATGGGATGGCTGGAGATCCCCTCTTGCTTCCCCTCCCCTTTAACCCGGGCTGTAATTTGGCACTACCCCATACTTCTTTCACATAAATATTGTAAAATTGAACGCAAATAGATACACTTGTGAAAGAAAGGCCGCGTTCTTTTCCACCTGTTCAACCAAATTCGAAAAAAAACTGATAACACGTCCCGGCTGCAATGCCTTAACAGTAATAGCCGTACATGAGTAACATCGATTATACCTGTATTGCCGACCAGGAGCTGCTGCATATGCTTAAAAAAGATGATGAAGCCGCATTTGCCGAAGTATACAAGCGGTACTGGAAGCTGCTGTATACCACCGCCTTCGGCATCATCCGGGATGCGCCCGCGGCCCAGGACATTGTGCAGGAAATATTTATCAGGATATGGCACGGCAGGCATACCCTGAACATCGCGGCCTTGAAGCCCTACTTGCAGCAGGCCGCCCGCTTCGGGGTGCTGAAGGCCATACGGGCGGAGAAAACCGACAAGGCGTTTTATGACCGGCTGGCCGCCGTTACCATTGATGTACTGGCAGATGACCTGCTGCTCTACAAAGAACAGCGTGAATTATTCGAGAAGCTGCTGAGCGGGCTCCCGGATAATATTAAAGAAGTCTTCCATTTAAGCCGGGAAAGTAACCTCACCTACAAACAAATTGCGGCCAGGCTCAACATATCTGAAAAAACGGTAGAAAAACGGATGTCGAAATCCCTGCAATATTTCCGGGATAACCTGAACTACGAAATGTGCCTGGTCATTTTACTGGCAACCGGCTACCTGGCCAGCCTTTAAACAGCCCCTTCTTTCCCTTTTATTTCCCCCATAAAAAAAATCTTGCCAGACCCGTAGGGTACATGCCCTTTTCCGGTTCTTATAAACTGAACAGTATGGATAAAAAGAATTTCCTGGAACTGCTGGACAAGTACCTCAACGGTACTGCCACCGCCGCTGAACAACAGCTGGTGGAAGACTACTATCAGCGCCTGAGCCAGCAAGGCGAGGTACAGCTGCCGGCCGGGGAGGAAAATGCCCTGGAGCAAAAGATGTTGCAGCACATCCGCCGGGGCATGCAACCCGCACCGGCCAAACCCTTGAGAACCTTGCGCCGGGTGGCCGGCATTGCGGCTTCCCTGCTGCTCCTGTTAGCCGCGCTCCTGTTCCTGCGGAAAGAAGACGTGACCCAACCACCGCCGGTAGCAGCCAAACAACAGCGCGTGCCTGATATAAAGCCCGGGCGCAACGTAGCATCCCTTACCCTAGCAGACGGCTCGGAAATTCTGCTGGATGACGCCAATAACGGCGTACTGGCCAGCCAGGGCGCTACCACCGTCATTAAATCCAAACCCGGCCAGCTCATTTATGATGAAGGCGCCGCCACCGTGGCGGCCGCTTCACCCGTATACAACACCATCACCACCCCCTACGGCGGCCAGTACCAGGTAACCCTGGAAGACGGCACTATAGTATGGCTGAACGCCGGCTCCTCCCTAACCTTCCCCACCGTTTTTACGGGCAGCGAGCGTACCGTGCGGCTGAAAGGCGAAGCGTATTTTGAGGTGGCCCACAATACGGCCATGCCCTTTAAGGTGGAAGCCCGCGGGCAAACCGTACAGGTGCTGGGCACCAAGTTCAACATCATGGCCTATGAAGACGAGGCCGGCGTTCATACCACCCTCCTCCACGGAGCGGTAAAGGTCATAAAAGGCAGCCGCAGCAGGGTGCTGAAGCCCGGAGAACAGTCCAGGGTAAGCGGGGATGACATCAGCGTACAGGAGGTTGACCTTGACGCGGCCCTGGCCTGGAAAAACGGCTATTTCGTGTTTAAAAATGAAGACATCGGCAGCATCATGCGCAAAATAGCACGCTGGTACAATGTAACCGTGCAGTTTGAGGGGCAGTTTGGCCGGAAAACCTTTGGCGGGAAAATTTCCCGCAACCGGGATATAGCTGAAGTATTAAAAACACTGGAGCTGACCGGTTCCATCCGGTTCAGGACAGAAGAAGCCGCCGGCGGAAAGGCGGGAAAGATCACCGTTATGTACTAAACAGCTGAAATTATGGAGGAGAAAACAACCAGGAACGTTCTCACCGCTCCCGGTTGTCATTAATAAAAACTAAAACTTGACCAAAATTATGAATTTTCCCCTGATTAGGAAATATAGGGGCTGGCCTTCTATTTCTTACAAAACGCTACTGGTGATGAAACTCGTTTTCGTTTTTTTAACCGCTGCTTTCCTGCAAACGAGCGCCGCAGGCTATGCGCAAAAACTTACGCTCTCCAGGAAAAATGCCACCCTGGAGCAGATATTCTGGGAGGTCAGCAAACAGAGTAAATATGAGTTCATTTACGATGCGGACATGCTCAAAGAGGCCATGCCGGTTAATATCAACGTAGTCAACGCCTCCCTGGAAAGGGTGCTGAACGAGTGTTTCACCGGGCAGTCTTTAACCTATACCGTGCTGCGGAATACCATTGTAGTGAAAAGAAAGCCGGTGGAGCCGGAGGTGATCACCCTCCTGCCCGTCAAAGGCAGCGTTACCGATGAAAAAGGCACTCCCCTCCCCGGCGCCACCGTGCGGGTAAAGGGAACAGACAAAGCCACCGTGGCAGACGCCAACGGCCAGTTCAGCTTTTCGGACGTTCCGGCCAACGCCGTGCTGCAGGTGTCCTATACCGGGTACCAGCAAGCTGAAATGACGGTGCAGGGCCAAAGCCCCCTGCGCGTGGTGCTGAAGGAAAGCGTAGCCGGCCTGAATTCCATTGTTGTGGTGGGGTATGGCACGCAGAAGAAAGTGAACCTCACCGGGGCCGTTTCCACTATTAAAAATGAAGACCTGCAGGTAAGGCCGGTGGGCCAAACCTCCGCCGCATTACAGGGCCTGGCGCCCGGCGTTACGGTAACACAGCGTTCCGGCCAGCCGGGGAGCGACGCCGGCACCATCCGCATACGCGGCATCGGCACCCTGGGAGACTCCAACCCCATGGTGCTGATAGACGGTATAGAAGGCAGCATGAACAATATTGACCCCAATACCATTGAGTCTATCTCTATCCTGAAAGACGCCGCCTCTTCCGCCATCTACGGCTCCAGGGCGGCCAACGGCGTGGTGCTCATCACCACCAAAAGGGCCAAAGGCAACCAGCTGACGGTAAACTATGATGCCTACGCCGGCTGGCAGCGGCCTACCAACCTGCCTAAAATGGTGAACGCAGTAGATCATATGCTGCTCACCAATGAAGCCTATGTAAACGTAGGCAGAACGCCGCTGTATGATGACGAGCTGATCAATAAATACCGTACCGAAGGCGCCGCCAACCGCGATCTCTACCCTGAAACCGACTGGCAAAAAGAAGTGCTCACCGGCTCCGGCTTCCAGCAAAACCATTTTGTGAGCGTGAACGGCGGAACAGAGAAGATCAAGACCTTTGCTACCTTCGGGTATTTTGACCAGCAAGGCGTTATTGAAAGCACCAACTTCAAGCGCTTCAGCTTCCGCAACAATACAGACTTCAAGTTTTCCGAGAAAGTATCTGCCCGGTTTGACATGCAATTCATCAATGCAGCCCAGACAGAGCCCGGCAGAGGCGCTGAAGCCGTTTTTCACTGGATGAACCGCATCCCTGCCAACCAGGCCGGCATCAATACAGACGGCACCTGGGGCGAAGGCTGGAACGGAGACAACCCCATTGCCTTTTCCCGCGTGGGCGGAACGGCCAAAACCACCAACCGCTCCGGCATCCTCAACTTCAGCCTCAACTACCAGCCCGTAAAATGGCTGAGATCAGAACTCACCATTGCGCCGGTAATAGGAGAAACCATCGGCAAAACGTTCAACCGTATTGTGCAGACCTATAAGCCGGATGGTACCAAGAGCAACTTTCTCTCCCCCACCAAAAGCGCGCTCACGGAAACCGCCAACAAGTCTTTCCAGAATAACATCCGCGCCACCGTTACTTTCGAAAAAGACTTCAATTCACATGAATTCAAGCTGCTGGCCGGTTTTTCAAGGGAAGACTTCCGCAACAACTACATTTCCGCCTTCCGGGACGGGTTTATTCTCCCTGACTATCCCGTACTGGCCGCCGGGGAAGCCGTTAACCAGAAAGCCAACGGCAACTCCGCGGAATGGGCGCTGCAATCCCTCTTCGGCCGCGTCAACTATAATTACGCCGGCAAATACCTGTTTGAGGCCAATCTCCGCTACGATGGCTCTTCCCGCTTTGCCACCGGCAACAAATACAGCATTTTCCCTTCCATGTCTGCCGGCTGGCGCATATCCCAGGAAAAGTTCATGCAGCCGCTGGCCCACGTTATATCTGACCTGAAGCTCCGCGCTTCATGGGGCCAGCTGGGCAACCAGAACATCGGCAACTACCCCTTTGCCAGCCAGATAGACTTCGGGTCTTATACACTCGGCAAGCAGATCATCAACACCGCCGCGCTGAACACCGCCGCTAACGTGGATATTTCATGGGAAACCACTGAAATGGCCAACGTAGCCCTTGATATTGCGTTGTTCTCCAAACTCTCCATCACGGCGGAGTACTACGATAAAAAATCAAGAGACATCCTCTACGTGCTGGATATTCCCCTCATCATAGGCCTCAGCGCCCCTCCGCAAAACGTGGGCATTGTGAGCAACAAGGGCTGGGAACTGGGTATCAATTACAACGGCGCCATCAGCGATTTCAAGTACACTGTTAACGTAAATGTTTCAGACGTGAAGAACAAAGTGCTTGACCTCCACGGCATCAACCGTACCGGCCTCACCGTGAGCCGAGAGGGCTATCCCATCAGCTCCATTTACGGCCTGCAGGCCATGGGCTATTTTACTGACGAAAGGGATGTGGCCGACCATGCGCAGCAATTCGGCATTGTAAAACCCGGAGACCTGAAATACAAGGACCAGAATAACGACAACATCATCAACGACCTGGACAATGTGGTGATTGGCAGCACCATTCCCCGCTATACCTACGGCATCAACCTGGGCGCATCCTGGAAAGGGTTCAACCTGAGCGCCATGGTCCAGGGCGTGGGCAAGGCAGACGGCTACCTGTACAGGCAGGGCATCATGCCTTTCTATGAAGGCGGTACCGTGCAGGAACAGCACAAAGACCACTGGACGCCGGAGCATACCAACGCCGCATTTCCCCGCCTGGCTTTCAGCGAAGTGAACAACGAAAAGAACTCCAGCTTCTGGATGAGGAACGCCGCATATACGCGCCTGAAAAACATCCAGCTGGGCTATACCCTGCCCGATGCATGGACCCGGAAAATGGGCATCCGCAACCTGCGCCTGTACGTAAACGGCTCCAACCTGTTTACCATAGATAAATTCTGGAACGGCTATGATGTAGAAAGCCCTGTAGGCACCGGTAACAGCTACCCGCAGGTTAAAGTGTACACCTTTGGCGTGAACGCCAGTTTATAAGCCATACAAACATGATCACAATGCATAAATATATTATACTCATCGTTTCATTCCTGGCTGTTACAGCCTGTAATAAAAATTACCTGGAGAAATACCCGCTAGACGGCCCTTCGTCATCCTCCTTCATCACCAATGAGCAGGAGCTGATGCTGGCCATCAACGGTTGCTACGCCTCTCTCCCCTTTCATCCCAGCGCGCATAACTGTCCACTGCCCATCATACTTGACCAGGTGACAGACCTGGGCTTTGACCGGAACAACGGCACCCTGCAGGAAGTGAGCAAGGGCAGCCACGACAGCAACAACGGTTTTTTCCTGAACGTCTGGAGCAGCTCTTACAGCGGCATTGCCCGATGCAATTTTCTGCTGGACAATATAGACAAGGTAAAAGATGTAGTGAGCCAGCAGCTCTATAACCGCGTAAAAGCGGAAGCACGTTTCCTGAGAGCCTACAACTATCATTACCTGGTGGAAATGTTTGGCGGCGTGCCGCTGGTAACCACTTCCCTGAAGCTGGACGAATCACAGATACCACGCAACACCAAAGAAGAGACCGTCAACTTCATACTCACAGAACTGGAAGAAGCCTCCGCAGACCTGCCGCCCAGCTACGCCGCCAATGAAATGGGCCGGGCCACCAAAGGCGCCGCCCTGGCCATCAAGGCAAGGATAGCGTTGTACAACGAAAAGTGGGACGTTGCCGCAGACGCCGCCAAAAGAGTGATGGGCCTGAATGTTTACCAGCTGCACCCTGATTTTGGCGAGCTGTTCACTTATAAAGGACAGACCTCCAAAGAGATCATCTTTGCCCTGCAATACCTGAAAGGGATCAAAACCCACAACACCCCTTCGCAGTTCTTTTCCAGGATGGCATCCGGCTTCAGCGGCCTCGTGCCCGGCCAGTCTCTCATAGACTCCTATGAATGTACAGACGGGCAGTCTATAGACAAAAGCACCCGCTTCAATCCCGCCAAACCCTTCGAAAACCGCGATCCCCGCCTGGGTTACACAGTAGCATTGCCGGGCAGCATTTTCATCAACTTCCTGTTTGAAACCCATAAAGACAGCGTACAAACCTGGGACTATAACACCACGCCCGCCAGAAGGGTAGCCAATACAGATGCTACCAATGCCTTTGCCACCTTTACCGGTTATTGCTGGCGTAAATACACAGACCTCACAGACAAGGTAGAACGCACCACATCGGAACTGAACATCATTAGCGTACGGTATGCCGAAATACTGCTCATCTACGCAGAAGCCAAAATAAAGGCCAACCAGATTGACAACACCGTGTATGACGCCATTAATGCCGTAAGGCAACGCCCCAGCGTTAACATGCCCGCCATCACCACCGGTAAAACGCAGGAAGAGCTGCGTTCCATTATCCGGAAAGAACGCAAGTACGAACTGGCCGGCGAAGGCTTCAGGGTGTTTGACATCCGCCGCTGGAAGCTGGCAGAGCAGCTGATGAACGGCATCTTCTACGGCCGCATACCCAGGGGCCTGCTGGCCGCCGCGCCTAAAATAGACGCCAACGGCACGCCTGATTACAGCACCGTACCCAACAGAAGCGACATGCGGGTGGTGGAAACGCGGATATTCAAAGCCAACAGGGATTACCTCTGGCCCATACCCAATATTGAAACACTCACCAACCCAAGCCTGGTACAAAATCCAAATTATTAATACCATGAGAACATCGATTGTACGTGTATTGCTTTTTGCCTGGCTGGCGGCCATTTGCCCAAAGCCATCCTTTGCCGGTGAGCCACCCGCCGTTACTGCGGACGTTATAGTGTACGGAGGCACCTCCTCCGGCATAGCCGCCGCCCTGCAGCTTTCGCGGATGGGCAAAACGGTGGTACTGATAGAGCCCACCCGGAGAATAGGCGGGCTCACCACAGGCGGCCTGGGCGCTACGGACATTGGCAACAAAGCCGCCATTGGCGGTATAGCCAGGGAATTTTACCGCAACATCAAGGCGTATTACGACAGCCCGTCTAACTGGAAATGGCAATCCCGCAGCGAGTTCTTTACAAAGACCCCGAAGGAAGACGCTATGTGGGTATTTGAACCCTCTGCCGCGCTGAAAGTATACCAGAACATGCTATCCCGCGAAAAAGTGAAGCTGGTATACGGAGAGCGGCTGAACCGCGCTACCGGCGTGGCCAAAGAAAAAGGCGCCATCACCAGCATACGCATGGAGAACGGCACGGTGTACAAGGGCAAGATGTTCATAGACGCCACTTATGAAGGAGACCTGATGGCCGCTGCCGGCGTCAGTTATACCTATGGCCGCGAAGCCAACCGCCAATACGGAGAAACCCTGAACGGCGTACAGGCCAACCGGGTGAACGTAACCCTGAAAGGCACCGTATCCAGGAACGCCCGCTATCATAATTTCGTGGATGGCGTAGACCCTTACGTGGTAAAAGGCGATCAATCAAGCGGCCTGCTGCCCGGCATCAACCCCGGCGGCCCCGGCATAGAAGGCGTGGCGGACAAGAAAATACAGGCCTATTGCTTCCGCATGACGCTGACAGACCACCCGGACAACCGCATCCCATTTGCCAAACCCGCCAACTACGACGAGCGCAATTACGAACTGCTGTTCCGGAACTATGAAGCCGCCTACAACGGCGTTATTGAAGACATGTATGACTATGGCGACAAGCTGGTACCATGGATCAACAGCAAAATGCCCAACCGGAAAACGGACATCAATAACCAGAAGGGATTTTCCACCAATTTCATAGGCCAGAACTATGCGTATCCTGAAGGTTCCTATGAGGAGCGGGAAAAGATCATTAAAGCCCACCGCCTGCACCAGCAGGGCCTGATGTGGACTTTGGCCAATCACCCCCGTATTCCTGAAAAAGTGAGGAACATCGTATCTCAATGGGGTACCTGCAAGGATGAGTACGACAACGGCAGCAACGGCTGGCAGGAACAGCTGTACATCCGCGAAGCAAGGCGCATGGTGAGCGATTACGTGATGACGCAGTACCACTGCGAAGGCCTGAAAGTGGTAGAAGACCCCGTAGGCCTGGCCGCCTACACCATGGACTCTCACATGGTGCAGCGGTATGTAGACGCCAACGGGTACATCCAGAACGAAGGCAATGTGGCCGCTCCTGTGGGCGCCCCCTTCCCCATCAGCTACCGTTCCATTATCCCGAAAAAGGAAGAGTGCGGCAACCTGCTGGTGCCCGTATGCCTGAGCGCCAGCCATATAGCCTTCGGGTCTATCAGGATGGAGCCTGTGTTTATGGTTTTGGGCCAGTCTTCGGCCATTGCGGCGGCGCTGGCTATTGATGACAAGGTGAGCCTGCAAGACCTTTCTTACGAGAAGTTAAAACAAGCCCTGGTGGCCAACCAGCAGCGGCTGGCGGTGGAGAAACCGTAAGATGTAGATTTCATGAGAGGGTGTATCAAAGTATGATACACCCTTTTTTTGTGGGACATCTTGTCGCAATTCCCCCTCAAATTGTCGTATTCACGCATTACCGCTTTCATGGAAGAGAAATAGCTTTGTATTCAACAAACAAACCTAAAAATCTTAAGCCATGAAAAAGAATAAAATCATCTTCTGGATTGCCACCATCATCATCGTATTGTGGGACGGTGTGATGCCCGGCCTCACCTCTCATACCCCGCTTGCCGTAGAAGCTATCAGGAAGCTGGGATATCCTGATTATTTCAGGGTAATGCTTACCGTGTTCAAAGTACTCGGCGCCATTATTTTAGTGCTTCCATTTGCCCCCGCCCGCCTGAAGGAATGGGCATATGCCGGCTTCGGCATCAGCCTCATCTGCGCATCTGCAAGCAATGCGGTGGTGTATGGCTTTGGGAGCCTTGCCATCTTCCCGCTGGTGATCATGGCCATCCTCATAGTATCTTACATCTACTATCACAAACTGCTGAATGCCGGCGCCTTCAACCGTGGCCGCGGCCGCGTGGTGAGTGGCGGTTTTGGCAATACCAGCGCTGCGTTGCAATAAACTAATACAGGGAACATTGATATAGCCAAGAGGGTGCCTCTTCTTTCGAGGCATCCTTTTTTATGCTAGAAATTCAGCGATTGCGTTTGCCAGGGCTTCCGCTTGCTCTTCAGGAGAAAAATGGCCGCTGCCGGGTATTACTTTGCCGGTTATATTTTGCAGCCCGCTCTCTTTGAAGCCATTGATGTACTCCTCTATTCTGCCGGGTTCCTTCTCCCCTCTCACATACATCACAGGTGTGTTTATCAGGCGCTTTTCCGCGTTATCCTTTTCATCCTGCAGGAACGCTCTGTACCATTCCAAACTGGTGCGTAGCGCATCCGGCTCCTGGTAGGCGCTGACGTACCTGTTGCGCCTGCCTTCCGGGATAGCGGCCGGGCTTGCAGCCAGCGTATCATAGAAGTAATTGAACAACTCCTTTTGTTTTCCTGTAATTAACGCCTCCGGCAGGGACGGTACGGCAAAGAAGGCAAAATGCCAGATGAACGGGTTCCGCTTTACCTCCTCCCATGGCGCAATACCGGGCACCGCAGTGTCCATGATAACGGCTTTGGAAACCCGCGCCGGGAAATGGCGTAAGCACGAATAAGTGACCATTCCGCCAATGTCATGCCCTGCCATTACAACGTCTGTCAGGCCCATCTGCTGTAAAAAAGCATCGATGAATGCTGCAACGGATTTTTTATCCGCACCGGGGATTTTGCCAGATTTCCCGATACCGGGTAGGTCTGGCGCCAGTACATGGAAGCTGTTGGCCAGCAGGTTCATTACCGGCTCAAATGCGGCGCCTGACTGCGGGTAGCCGTGTAAAAACACAATGGGTCTCCCGCTGCCTGCTTCTATTACGTGCGTGGAAACGCCGTTCACTAACACCTGGTGGTCTTTGAAAACAACTGGTTTCATGCGGCGGCTGTTTACGGCAGAGGCTGCAAAAACAGTTCCAGGAAAGGTGTTTTCACCGTTATGGCTGTAATGCAACTTCTGCCTCATTGCCTCATAGCCGCAAGCCACGCTGGGCGTGGCCAGAGCCCAGATCAGTGCATGGAGCAATATCGTTTTCCAGTGTGCCATGCAGCAAATGTAGGAGAGAATTATTCTCAAAAGCCAAACCTTTCGTGAAACCCGAGTTACAGGGTGTGAAACCCGGGTTACAGGGTGTGAAATTTAAAATGCCCAGAGAATTTTGGCCGTTCCTGTGTTTGCAACTGTTCTGATACCGGCAAACCTGTCGGGGCTACCGGCTTCTATACCGATGGAAAGCAGCAGGGTGGCGGTTGGAGAAATGCCTTCCGTTATCTGCAGGTGTATGGAAGTTGCCGGTGCTACTGCATCTGCCACATTCCAGTCTGTGTTGGCATACTCAAAGAAGCTTGTGCCGGGGTCTGTGTAAGCGCCTTTTTGAAACAGCACGTCACCTACTGCACCGAGGCTTGCTACAAGCCGGTAGTAGGGCTTTTGCCAGGGCAGGTGCAGCTGTACGCCGGGCGTAAGCTCCGGGATGTTGAGGGTTACGCTGGCGGTTTCGCGATTGAGCGTGTACGTTACAGGGAAACGCAGCACACTGTCAAAAAAACAATTGGCGTTGAAGTTGAAGCCGGTTATCATGCCGTGGCAGCGTGAGAGGTAGAGGCTTCTTTCTCCACGTTTGCCCTTCATGTCTTGCGCCTGGATCTTTTTGGCAAGCGCATTGAGCGCGCCGGTGAATTGCGTATCTCCCAGGTGGCGAACGGGAGCAGTGGCATCACGGATAGATGCAGTGAGTTTGGTACAGGCGGCGAATTCCGCGGAGTTTTGGCGGATGCGTTTGAACCTTGGGTCTGTATAAATCTGCTCTTTAGTGTGGCTGGATTTCTTCCTGATAATCACTTTGTCCAGGTCTTTTCGTTCATAAGCCGAGAGGTTGCCCAGTGTACCTGTGAAGTCCAGCGGGCCTTTGAGTGTTGCCATGGTCAGTAGGTTTTTAGGTAGTTAACAATTGGGTTTCAACGGGGCGAAAGTAAGGGAAATTAATATACCAACCAAGTACCTGGTAGGTTCCAAGTACGTATGAAGTACGTATGAAGTACCTCTATATAAGGGGGTACTTCATACGTACTTGGAAGGTACTTGAAACGTACTTGGAATGTACCTGGAATACCTGCCGGAGTGAGTCTGGATACAAGGGGTCTTGTCCTGATATAGGTTTACACCTTGGTTTAGAAAATACTGATATTGGTTTACAATGCTCAAAACTAATCCTGATTCCGGCTTACAGGGTGAATTTTTGGTCCTGGTTACGGTTTACAGGCGG
>NZ_JBCNJR010000012.1:0-92565 GCF_039596455.1 Chitinophaga sp. | reverse complement strand
CCTGCGGCGCGCGTTTCTGGCCGAGCCCGCGGCATGATGCAGGAACTGTACGGCGGGCAGGCGCCCGCCAGGCTCTTCCGCGCCGTAAAAAATAACTTTTTCCTACTTTCGTTTCCTTTTCTCGTTTTTCCGGGTTAAATTATAAACGAATAGGACAGTATGGAGATCTTACACGTTAGCGCGGAATGTTACCCGGCGGCAAAAGTAGGCGGATTGGGAGACGTGGCGGGCGCGCTGCCCAAATACCAGCAGCAGGCGGGCGCCATTGCCAAAGTAGTGATGCCGGCATACAATACCCCCTTCAGGGAAAAACACACTTTTGACCTCGTACACCAGGGCGGCTTATGGGTGGGGCATGAATGGTACCACTTCAACATCTGGAAAGAAAGCACCAATGTACTGGGCTTTGACCTCTACCAGGTAGACATCCCCGGTTTGCTGGATACGGCCGGCGTATACGGCTACCCCAATGACACGGAACGTTTCCTGGGGTTCCAGATAGCCGTGCTGGACTGGCTCAACGAATGGCAGCACCAGCCGGACGTGATCCATTGCCACGACCATCATACCGGCCTGATCCCCTTCCTGGTGAAATTCGGGTACAAGTACGCGCGGCTGCAGCACATTGCCACCGTACTGACCATCCATAACGCACAGTACCAGGGCCAGTTTGGCTGGGACAAGCTCTACCTCATCCCGTCTTTCGACCTCTGGAAAAGCGGCATGCTGGACTGGAACGGCGCCATCAACCCGCTGGCTGCGGCTATCAAATGCGCGTGGCGGGTCAATACCGTGTCTCCCAGCTATATGGAGGAGCTGTTCAGCAACGCCAACGGCCTGGAGGCCCTGCTGAACATGGAGCGCCATAAGGCCTCCGGCATCCTGAACGGGATCGATGACAAGGTGTGGGACCCCGCGGCGGATGACATGATAGCGGCACGCTACAGCGTGAAAGACGTGACCAAAGGCAAGAAGGCCAACAAACTTCGTTTATGCGAAACGTTCAGCCTCAGCCCGGAGCTGCCGCTGTTCGTGTTCATTGGCCGGCTGGTGGGAGACAAAGGGGCAGACCTGCTGCCTGAAGTAATAGGCCGCACGCTGGCGGAACATCCTGACGGCCTTAACTTCCTGGTGCTGGGCAGCGGGGATGCGCATACGGAATGGATGCTGCAGCAGGCACGGCAATACGCGGGCAACAACTTTAACGTGTTCATCGGGTATAACGAAACCCTTTCGCACCAGCTGTACGCGGGGGCAGACTTTTTGCTGATGCCTTCCAGGGTAGAGCCTTGCGGCCTTAACCAGATGTACGCCCTGCGCTACGGCACCATACCCATTGTACGCACTACCGGCGGCCTCATTGATACCGTCCGGGACTTTGGCGACGAAGGAGGCTTCGGCATCCGCTTTTACCACGCCAGCCCCGGAGACGTAGCCCATGCCATAGGTAGGGCGCTGGAGCTGTACGGCAACAGGAACAAATTTTCAAAGATCAGGAAAACAGTGATGCAGCTTGACCATTCCTGGAATAAAGCGGCCGGGGAGTACCTGAATATGTATACCAGCCTAAAATAAATTGTAACGTTATGTCGAACGCAGTGATCTCTATTATTCTTGGAGGAGGTGCCGGAACGCGGCTTTATCCCTTGACCCGCAGCCGCTCCAAACCGGCTGTGCCCGTAGCCGGCAAATACCGGCTGGTGGACATTCCCATTTCCAATTGCCTGAATGCCGATCTGCACCGCATTTTTGTGCTCACGCAGTTCAATTCGGCCTCATTGAACAAACACATCAAAAATACCTACCACTTCAGCCATTTCAGCAAAGCCTTTGTAGACATCCTGGCGGCGGAGCAAACCCCTGATAACCCCACCTGGTTCCAGGGAACGGCAGACGCTGTGCGGCAGACACTCCGCCACCTGGAGAACTTCGAGTTTGAGTACGCGCTCATTCTCTCCGGAGACCAGCTGTACCAGATGGACTTCCGGGAAATGATACAGCATCATATCGAAAAGGGGGCCGATATTTCCATTGCCACCATCCCGGTACATGGCCGGGAGGCCACCGAGTTCGGCATCCTGAAAACGGACGAGAACAGCTTTATTTCCGCTTTCATCGAAAAGCCGAAAAAGGAGCTGCTGCCGGACTGGTCTTCCGAAGTGAGCCCGGAAATGCAACGGGAAGGGCGTATCTACCTGGCGTCTATGGGTATTTACATCTTCAACCGGCAACTGCTGTTTGACCTGCTCAACGGGCAGCCGGAGTCTACAGACTTCGGCAAGGAGATCATCCCCAATTCCATTACGGAACACAAGGTGCTCAGTTTTCAGTACGAAGGGTACTGGACAGACATCGGGAACATCTCTTCCTTCTTTGAGGCCAACCTGGGCCTTACGGACGATATTCCGCAGTTCAACCTCTTTGACGACCACAAGACCATCTTCTCCCGCGCACGCATGCTGCCGCCGGCCAAAATATCAGGCACCACCCTGGAGAAAACCGTGATAGCAGACGGCTGCATCATTAACGCCAGCCGCCTGGAGCGCTGCGTGGTAGGCATCCGTACCCGCATAGGCAAGGGCACCACCATCAGCAACAGCTACCTGATGGGGAACGATATTTACCAGACGCTTGACGAGATCAACAATGCCCGCAGCAAGGGCCGCCCGCCCATTGGCATCGGGGAGCGCTGCTATATCAACAATGCCATTATTGACAAGAACGCCTGCATTGGCAACGACGTACGGATCAATGGCGGCAAGCACCTGGAAGACGGGGATTTTGAGAAATATACCGTGAAGGATGGCATTGTTGTTGTGAAGAAAGGGGCGATACTCCCTGATGGTTTCCAGTGCCTGGGGTAACAACGCTTAATAAAAAATACCGGATATGCGGCTATCTATTGAAAGGCATAACACCAAGGTGTCACCAGATCTCAAACGTGTGGTGGCGAGGTTTTTCTACAACGGCGATGCAAGGGCGAAAGGCATTATTCTGAGAGTGATGGAAATGACGGACGAAGAAGTGAACGTTTCCGTCACCCCCATTTTGCGGGATTTCTCCAAACGGCATCGTAACATTACCCGCATCTTTGAACGGCATGCAGACAAGCTGAAGAATCTCTTTACGGCCCTGCAGATAGACTACAGCGAGCTGGACCTTAAAAGGAAGCTGCTCATTGGCTCTTTCCATACCAACGAATTTTCCATAGAATCTGCCGCCTTCTTTAACCCGTCTATGGTAGAAGACCCTGACCAGAACGGGCTGGAAGAAGGGGAAAAAAGAGTGGTGCTGAGCTTCAGGGCGGTAGGTGAGGGGCATATTTCTTCCATCGTGTTCCGCCGCGGCACCATCAATAAGAACAACGAAATTACGCTCATACCGGCCGGTAATTATGTAGACGAACCGGATATTATCCGCAATACGGTATACCACAAAAACGTGTTCTTCCAGAACGCCGTATCCATCCGGCTGCCGGATTCCGTGATCCGCGAAGTGAGCAACAGCCTGCCGGATACGTTCGAGTACATGCAGCTCAAAAAAGTGATCCGTGACATGCAGCAGCGCTACCAGGTAGACCATTTGCTGAAGCGCAACCTGGAGCGCGTGCTGTGGTTGGCGGATTCTTATTACGAGATCAATTTTTCACTGGATACGGACATCTCTGACCGGGTCATTTTCCCCTATTCCGAAGCGGAAAGCCGGGGTATTGAAGATGCCCGCTTTGTAAAGTATACGGGAGATACGAGCGGGGTGACCTATTACGCCACCTACACGGCGTTTGACGGCATCACCATTCAGCCCAAGCTGCTGCAGACGAGGGATTTTTATCATTTCAAGATCATGCCCCTCTACGGCGAAGGCGCGCAGAACAAGAACCTGGCGCTCTTTCCCCGCAAGATCAACGGGCGTTACGCCATGATGAGCCGTATAGACGGCATCAACAATTACATCATGTACTCGGACAAGATCAACATCTGGGAAAATCCCGAAATACTGCAAACGCCCAAGTACCCCTGGGAGTTTGTCCAGATCGGCAACTGCGGCTCGCCCATTGAAACGCCGGAAGGCTGGCTGGTGATCACACACGGCGTGGGGCCCATGCGCACCTACTGCCTGGGCGCTACCTTGCTTGACCTGGAAGATCCGAAGATAGAGATAGGCCGCCTCAAAGAGCCGCTGCTTATTCCCAATAAAGACGAGAGGGAGGGCTATGTGCCCAACGTATTGTACTCCTGCGGCTCCATGATCCACGGCAACGAGCTGATCATCCCGTACGGGCTGTCAGATTATGCGTCTACCTTCGCCACGGTACATCTTGACAAGCTGCTGGAGAAGGTCAAGGAAGGCTGACCGTTTTCATGAGGACCTGTTCATACACCTTTACGTAATCATCCACCATTTTCTGCACGCTGAACTGCGCCAGGGCCCACTCCCGGCAGGCGTGCCGGTCTATGTCCTGCAGCGCGCCCACATACGCAGCCGCCTCACCGGGGCCGCCGGTCAGGAAGCCCGTTTCCCTGTGGCGTATCAGCTCCGGCATGGAGCCGCGGTTATAGGCAATAACAGGCGTGCCGCACATCATGGCCTCCGCCACGCTGAGGCCGAAAGGCTCGTCAAAGTAAATAGGGTGCAGCAGGGCTTTGGCGCGGCCCAGGAGCGTGTCCCGCTCGTAACCGCCTACGGGGCCTATGTAACGCACCTGTTCACCATCTATGTGTGGTTTCACTTTTTCATCGAAATACGCCGCATCCTGTACAATACCGGCAATAATGAGGCGGTGGCCCGTTTGCCGGGCTATGTCAATAGCGTCTGCCGTGCCTTTATGCGGGTGGATGCGGCCGAAGAACAGCAGGTAATCTTCCGGCTGGTCATTAAAGCTGAAGCTGCCGGGATGTATGCCGTTGTACACGGTGGCAGCGTACTGCAGGTCTGCGCTGCGGTCTGCGTTGCTGATGGATACATAGTGGCATATATCGTTATAGCGCCGGTACACGGGGATGATCTTCGGGGAAGAGAAGCCGTGAATGGTGGTGACCATGGGCGTGCGGATGAGCCGGGAATAGGTGAGGGGCAGAAAGTCAAAGTGGTTATGGATGATGGCATACTCATCAGCCTGCTCCATCAGCAGGCTGATATGCATGCATTCCATCACCTTGGCGTCCAGCTCCCGGTTTTCTTCATATCCCTCAGGGCAAATGGCCTGCAGGTTGCCGCCGGTAAGGGAGTTGGCCGTGGCAAAGAGCGTTACGCTCCAGCCTTTTTTTACCAGTCCCTCCGCTACATTGGAGGCCATTTGCTCCCAGGGCCCGTAGTGCGTGGGCGGTGTGCGCCACGCTACGGGTGAGAGTATTGCGATCTTCATTTTTCCTGTTAACTGATTTTGCTGACTACCGGTGTGGAAATAATGGCCGTTTTAACGGGTTTTTCCTGCCGGGGAATGGCCTCGCAGCTTTGCAGCACGGCCAGGTGAGAAATAAAGTACGCCAGCGTGCTTTCCGCGCCCTGGTTGCGGTTCAGCCCGTGCGGGGAAATACCGTCGCAGCAGCCATGCGTTTCCGTATCGTAGAGGGATACACGCAGCACGTTCTCACCGGTGAACCAGCGGTAGCAGGTGAACATCTTTTTCAGGTAACCGGCATAGCCCGTAACGGTATAAGCCTGCTGGTACAGCAGCACCATGGCCATGGTTTCCAGCGCCTGTTGGTCAAACACCGGGCAGTCATTGCCTTCGCACAGCCAGCCGTCGTTACCCACGGGGCAGAAGTAGCCCTGGCTCATGGTAACGGTTTCCAGGAAGGCCAGGCTTTGCAGGGCAACTTCCTTCAAATCTTCCCGCTTGCTGATCTCCGCTGCATGCAGCAGGGCCAGCGGCAGAATGCCGTTATCATACGTCATCGTTTTCTCGAACCATTGCCAGTTGCCCTCCCGGTTTTGATGCCAGGCGTCTACCAGCGGCTGCACGAGAGATTGCAGCCTGGCCTGTATGCCTTCGTCTGAAGGGTAGGCCTGCAGGTAATGGCAAAGGCCAATAGCAGCGTTGGCGCGGCCGCGCAGGTACTCTAGCGCGTCAAGATGTGCCAGCGAGCGGTGGAACAGCTCCATGGCAAACTCCCGGTAAGAATTATTGGGAGCGTAACGCACCAGGTGGCCCAGCGCCCATACGGTGCGGCCGAAAGAGTCTTCAGACCCTATCTCGTCAAGGTACTGGCGGCTGAAGCTCAGGAAGTTCCTGAAATTACCGTCCGGCCGCTGCATGTAATGGATGAAGCTGAGGTACACGGGCAGCAGCTCCGGCGTGGGCGCGTCTTTGCTTTTGCGATGCTGGTGGGCCATTACGGTCATCATCAGCGCACGCGCATTATCATCTACGCAATATCCTTCCTTCAGGTTGGGAATGCCGTATTTGGCGTGTTGCACGATGCCGGTATCATCTGTCAGTCTTCGTATATGCGAGAAGTTCAGCGGCGGCAGGAACGACGGGTCAGGCAGGGTACGCGGGTTGTTGATGGATGCAGGCCGGGGAGTGTTGCGGATCTTTTTGGCCAGCTGGTAATAACGGGCGCCCATGCGGCTCCACTGCAATTCCCGGCCATATTCCAATGCGCGGCCGCGCAGGGCTTCCAGCGCTTCCGGGCTGTCAAGCAGCTCAGTGAGTATATTGCCCAGCTCGTCAAAGCGGGAGAAGCCGAAAAGGCGGCCGCGGCCATCTTCCAACAGCTCCTGCGCATACCAGTACGGGGTAGATACTACGGCAGCCCCTGCGCCCAGGGCGTAGGTGAGCGTGCCGCTGGTGATCTGCGCTTCGCTCAGGTACGGCGTTACGTATACATGGCTGTGGCGGAGGTAGGCAAACAGATCGTTTTCGGTCAGGAACTGGTCTACAAATAAAACATGTTCATCCAGCCCGTTCTCCCTGATCATCTCCTGCAAACTGTTGCGATATTCCTCACCGGCGTGGCGTAATACCGCAGGATGTGTTTTTCCTGCCACAACATACAGCACGTCCGGATGCCGTTCTATTACACCGGGCAGCGCACGTATCACTGTTTCTATGCCCTTATTGCGGCTCAGCAGGCCAAAGGTGAAGATCACCTTGCGGTTGCGCAGCGCTTCGGGCAACACGTCTGCGCTGATGGAAAGCTTTTCAAAATCAGGCACGCCGTGCGGGATGAGCATCACCTTGTCTTCCGGCACATCATAGATCTCGTCAAGGAAACGCGTGGCCAGCCTGCTCATCACAATCACCCGCGCCGCATGGCGGGATATTTCTTTTACAATGGTTTTCTGTAAAAAGGAGGGTTCCTTTAATACCGTATGGAACGTAACAATGTAAGGAACTTTCAGCTTGCCCAGCAGCGAGAGAATGAAGATGCCGCTCTCACCGCCAAAGATGCCGAACTCGTGCTGCAGCACTACCAGGTCGGTATCACTGTTATTGATGTGGTCTGCCGCGGCCAGGTAATCCTGCATGCTGTGCTGGCGTACAGTAAAGGTAACTTCAGGAGGGTATTCATAAGCCTGTCCTTCATCATTCATGGCTATTACACTCACTTCGGGCGCATCTTCCACGAGGCCCGTTGCACGTATCAAATGTTCGGTGAACGTAGCGATCCCGCACTCCCGGGGATAGTAAGACGAAATGTACGCAATCTTCATAAGAGTAACTGTTTTTAAAATTTAGCAATGCGGGGAACAAACAGGGGACATTCACATTGTGCTCACAGGATATTTAATATTTGCAAATTCGCTGCCAATAATTCTGTAAAGACAAGGCGGCAGACTTTCTACGAATTGTGATAAATGGTAATATCGGATTGTTTGAAATATGTAATTTCATTATCTCATCTGGTACCGATTTGTATTTGATTTATCTTCGTGCATTCAAATTGTAATTTTAGTGACCAATAATATACAGCCGCCACTCAGTTATCATCATATACCGTTTGCAGACACGGGCTATTTCAGCCCGCTGGTGGCAGACTTCCTGTCAGGCCGCCAGCCGCTGCGCTCTTTTTACGAATACCATCCCGTGCAGCCTGACTTCAAAAAGGCCATGCTGCTGAAGGCGGAGCAGCCGCTGCGGCGGGACATATTGGCAGATGCCCTCTACCACCAGTACCAGCACCTGGAAATATCTGAAGAGGTGAGGGCCAACATCGGGCTGCTGCGGGCCACTAACACCTTCACGGTCTGTACTGCCCATCAGCCCAATATTTTCACCGGTTACCTTTACTTCGTATACAAAATCCTCCAGACCATCAAGCTGGCGCAAGAGCTGCAGCGGGAGCACCCGGAGAACCATTTTGTGCCCGTGTACTACATGGGCAGTGAAGATGCGGACCTGGACGAGCTGGGCTCCATTTTCCTGGACGGCCGCAAGCTGACCTGGAATACAGACCAGACGGGCGCTGTAGGCCGCATGCATACCAAAGGCCTGGAAACGCTGATCGCACAGATAGGGGACAGCATCGGTTTTGCGCCTTACGGCCCTGAATTGCTTGATATATTGAAGAAGGCCTACCTGGGCCATGATACTATACAGGAGGCTACGCTAAGCCTGGTAAACGACCTTTTCGGGCGTTTTGGGCTGGTAGTGCTGATACCGGACAACCCGGCCTTTAAACAACAACTGATTCCGGTGATGGAGGAGGAGCTGTTTCAGCAAAGCGCTGAAGCTATTGTCAGCAAAACCATCGGAAAACTGGCAGAACATTATAAGGTGCAGGCTAACCCCAGGGAAATAAATCTTTTCTACCTGCATGCAAATATACGGCAAAGAATTGTGAAGGAGGGTGACGTGTGGAAAATATTACACACATCGTTGTCATTTTCCGGGGAGGAGCTAAAGCAGGAGCTATATGAACATCCTGAACGTTTCAGCCCTAATGTGATACTGCGCGGCATCTTGCAGGAAACCATCCTGCCCAACATTGCCTTTATTGGCGGCGGGGGAGAAGTGGCCTACTGGCTGGAGCTGAAAGACCTTTTCCACCATCACCGCGTGCCTTACCCGGTGTTGCTGCTGCGCAACTCCTTCCTCTGGGTCAACCAGGAGCAGCATGCCCGCCAGCGCAAGCTGGGCATTACCATGGAAGCGCTGTTTGAAGATACCGGCCTGCTCGTAAACCGCTTTGTGCATGAGCATACCAACGCCTCACTGGTGTTGCGGGAAGAATATGCGGCCATTGAAAAGCTGTTCAACGCGCTGGAAGAAAAGGCCAGGGCCATAGATGTAACGCTGGTGGCCACCACCAACGCGGAGCGCAACCGCGCTGTTAAATCTGTCGGCAAGCTGGAGCACAAGTTCCTGCGGGCGGAAAAGAAAAAATTTGAATGGCAGGCGGAGCAAATAGTCCAGTTGAAGGCCCGGTTATTTCCGGGTAACACGCTGCAGGAGCGGAAGGAAAACTTCCTGCCTTATTACGCGCAGTACGGCCCCGCCTTTTTTGACCACCTGCTGCGTGCATTGCAGCCGGTTACAGACCAGTTCTGCATTATAGCGGAAGAATAATATGGCATTTCCGGAAACCTAATCTGTGATAGCCGCCCCGTGAACGGCGGCTTTTTTCATGTCTTTCAGCACCGTATGCAGCGCGTGGAACTGGTCCCGCACGTGTTTGATCTCCAGCATCTCCTCCCTCTCCACCGTATGGCCCTGCCCGTTATTGATCTGCTCCTGCCGCACGTGCAGCAGGTGCTCCAGCCGCTCTTCCAGTGACTGGAAGGCAGGCGGCAGCTGCATATCGGGGATGAACACGCCTACGCTCACAAACTGTTCTATCTGGTCCATCACGGTGAGCAGGTACAGCAATATGTCTTTATACTCAGGCCGCTTGTATTGCAGCTGGTGCTGCAGGGCATAGGCAGACAGCTGCGCAATGTGGGAAGAAAGGGAGTGGCTCAGCACCACAAAGTGGTACAGCTCAGAGCCGAATTTCTGTTTGCTCCTCGGCTCGCTCAGCATGCGCTGGAAGGCGGCGGTGAGGTTGGCCGTGGTAACATGCACGTCTTTACGCGCCAGCTTGTACGCAAAGAGGCTGAAAGGCTTGTCTGTATACAGGTTCATTACCTGCGTGAGATATTGTTTGTTGGCGGAAATGTTCTTCAGGATATACTCCGGCAAAAAGCGGTACTCCCAGCTGGGCCAGAAAATGTAGTTGAAGGCAAAGGCAATGCCCCCGCCCAGGATGGTATCCAGCACCCGCTGCGTTACGTTGTCAAAGTCTGCCGGGTGCAGGAAATGCAGCAGGAAGATGATGAAAGGCGTCATGAACACCACGCTGGTAACGTAGTGATAGGTCTGGAAGCTGTACGCGCCCAGGATGCATACCAGCATCACGCAGAATATCACCGTATCGTCTTTGGTAAGATAGAGAATGCCGGCAGCGAAGAAGGCGCCTATGATGGTGCCCAGTATACGCTGGTAGCTGCGGGTTTTGGTGAGGCTGAAACCGGGTTTCATGATCACCACAATGGTAAGCAGTATCCAGTACGTTTTGCTCAGCTGCAGCGCATGGCCCAGCAGGAAACCAGCTATCATGGCCAGGCCGGTGCGGATGGCGTGGCGGAAGATGTGAGACTTGAAGGTAAGGTTGTTGCGGAAGGTGGTAATATCGTACCGCTGCCGCGTGGTGAATTTCGACAGCTCCAGCTGGTGGTCGAAAGCGGAATCTTTCACCCGTTCCAGCCGGGTGAGCCGGTGCATGTTGTAGATGCGCTGGGTAATGTTCTGCAGGTTGTCGAAAATACTTTCAAAGGGAATGAGGTCTGCCCGTTCTTTCAACGTGGGCAAGGTAGCCTGGTACTCTTTAAATTCCCGGCGGGCCCTTTCCAGCTCCAGCTTCAGGTTCACCTTGGGCATAGACCGCTGGCTGGCAGACACGGCAATGCCGATGTTATCCAGCTCTTCCGCAAATTTCAGGATGGTATGGTGCAGCGAGGTAATAACTCCGGTGCCGGCAAAGCGCTGTTGCAAGGAGGTATAATCTATCTGTGACGCCGTGATCTGCTCATACATGTCTACCAGGTCAAGAAAAATGAGCACCATGCTTTTGCTGATGCTGGTGGTGCCCTGCTGGGCGGAGCGCATTTTCAGGAGCAGCTCGCGCACCGCTTCCTGCTTTTCGTTCACCACCACCTGCTGGGCCAGCACGTCACGGTAGCTGTCTGTAATATCCAGTGCCGGGTTGTAAAAATCCGCCCGCTGCCGCAGGTACCGGGCCGTTTGCTGGATACAGTCCCCCAGCGTCTGCTGCACGGTGAGGTAGGGGCGTATCTGCCAGAGCAGCAGTGCCAGCAGGGCGTACCAGATGCTGCCGCTGAGGGTGAGCAGGGCCACCTGTACGGCCAGCTGCCAGCTGACGTAGCTTTCCGCCATAATGCTCACCATAATAATGAGCCCGCCGATGCCGATGTTGCCGCCACGGTTGCCGTAAATGAGCAGCATGCTGTAAAAAACGCTGCAAAGGCCTACCCAGAGTGTGAGCAGGGCCGTATAGGGCAGCAGCAGGCCCGTGCCCAGGGCGGTAAGGAAGATCAGTACAGTGCTGATGAGCAAGCCGTTGCGCTTGTGCAGGATGGTGCCCGGCACGTCTGCCAGGGCGGTACACAGGGCGCCCATAGAAATGGCAATGCCGGTGTTGAGGTGGCCAATAGCGGCAAAAATAACGGAGGGGACAACAACACTCAGGGTGGTACGAAGTCCGTTGCTGAAATGATAACTGAAAATAAAGGCTTTCGCTTCTTTGAACCAACGATCTTGCATTAGGCGCAAAATTACAATTTACAAGGCAGCTTTGTGATAATCAAGCAATAATCGAAACAAATCATGTTAATATATGAAAATCAGTTGATTATAAAAAGGAAGTGGATAAATTATCCCCAGGTGTGTATAAGTAAATAGTAAATATTATGTGTTCTCCTTTAATTTACCATAGAATGCAGTGTGCGGCCATATCTGAGACCTACTGCCATATCAACTTATTTCGTTTATCTTTGGCGCCCGGAAAATGGCCCCGGCATCAGGGGGTGCCACCCCGTAACAAAGAATTTGAAAAAATCGTAATTCGAAGCTGTGCGTTTAAAAACACTGGAAATTAAAGGGTTTAAAAGTTTTGCGGATAAAACCGTGCTGCACTTTGATGAAGGGGTGACCGGCGTTATCGGCCCCAATGGCTGCGGTAAAAGCAACATCATAGATTCCATCAGGTGGGTGATAGGCGAGCACAAGATCAGCAACCTGCGTTCAGAGAACCAGGCCGGCCTGGTGTTCAACGGCTCCCGTACCCGCTCGGCCAGCGGCATGGCCGAAGTGAGCCTCACTTTCGAAAATACCAAGAACGTACTGCCCACCGAATTTACCACGGTGACCATTACACGTAAATTTTACAAGAACGGCGATAGTGAATACCGCCTCAATGATGTGGCCTGCCGCCTCAAAGACATCCACAACCTCTTCATGGATACCGGCGTGAGCACAGACTCTTACGCTATTATTGAGCTGGGGATGGTGGACGATATCATCAAGGACAAGGAAAACAGCCGCCGCCGCATGCTGGAGCAGGCCGCCGGCATTTCCATCTACAAAACCCGTAAAAAAGAGGCCAAATCCAAGCTGGACGCTACAGAAGGAGACCTCAACAGGATAGAGGACCTGCTGTTCGAGATCAACAACAACCTCAAAACCCTCGAAAGCCAGGCCAAAAAAGCCGAGCGCTATTACGAGATCAAAAAAGAATACAAAGAAGCCAGCATAGAGCTGGCCAAAGCCGCCCTGGAGGGGTTTAACATCACCTTCCGGGACCTGACGGACCAGCAGCAGCAGGAAACAGACCGCAAGGCTGCCATTGAAGCAGAAATATCTACAGACGAAGCGGCCGTGGAGCAGGACAAGCTGCATTTTGTGGCCAAGGAACGGGAGCTGCAGGTGCTGCAGCGCTCCTTCAACGAGCTGGTAGCCACCATCCGCACCAAGGAGAATGACAAGAACCTGGCCACCCAGCAGCTCACCTACCTGCGGGAAAGGGAAAAGAGCCTCTCAGACTTCCTGAATAACGCCGAAGGCCAGCTCAACGGGCTGACGGAATCCATTGCCTTTACCGAAACGCAGGTGGCAGACGAGCAGGAAGTGTTCGAGTCCATGCAGGACGAGCTGGAAACCCTGCAGGAAATGGTAGACGAGAAGAAAACACATTTTAACGATAAGAAACTGGGCCTGGAAAACCTGCGGAAAGACCAGCAGCAATGGCAGCGCCAGCAGTTTGAGGCGGAAAAGAAAGTAGCGGTGGCAGATACCTCCGTGCAAAACCTGCAGCGCAGCATTCAGCAGCTGCAGGAAGAAAAGGCCAACCGCCAGGCGCAGATCACGCAGCTGGAAGAAGAAAAGAGCGGCCTCCAGGAAACGCTGGAGCAGCAAAAGGAAGAGCTGGCCGAAATGGTGCGCTTCCAGGAAGAGACCAAAGGCAAAATACTGGCCACCCAGGGAGAAATTGAAGGCCTGCGGGATACGCTGGTAGACGAGAACCGGAAGCTGGACTCGAAGAAGAACGAATACGACCTGCTGAAATCTCTCGTAGACAGCCTGGAAGGCTACCCGGAAAGCATCAAGTTCCTCAAGAAGAACAACGAGTGGAACAACAAGGCGCCCATTCTCAGTGATATATTCTTTTGCCGGGAAGACTACCGCACCTGTATTGAGAACCTGCTGGAACCTTACCTGAACTATTATGTGGTGAACAACGCGGAAGAGGCCATCCAGGCCATCCGCCTGCTTGACCTGCACAAGAAAGGCAAGGCCAACTTCTTTATACTGGACCAGTTCAACCACCAGGCAGGCGCCCTTTTTACGCCGCCCGGCACCGTGTCTGCCCTGGACGTGGTGGAGATTGAGGACAAATATAAGGGCCTGGGCAACTACCTGCTGGGCAAGGTGTTCGTAGCAGAAGACGTTACCGCCATCAACTTTGCCGAGCTGCCTGACCAGGATGTGCTCATCACCGAAAAAAGCGGCCGCGTTCACCGCGGGAAGTACAGCATGAACGGCGGTTCCGTTGGCCTGTTCGAAGGCAAGAAGTTGGGCCGCGCCAAAAACCTCGAAAAGCTCGAAGCGGAAATACGGGCGCTGGAAGCTGTGTGCAGCGGCCTCAAGGCGCAGCTGCAGGCCAAGCACGATGAAGTGCTGGGTTATAACAGCCAGCTCAACGAAAACAACATCAACGCCCTGCGCGAAAAGGTGAACCAGCTCAACAACCAGCTGTTTGGCCTGCAAAACCGCATAGAGAACTTCCACCACCTGATAGAGACCGGCAGCAAACGCCTGGCTGAAATGGAAGCTTCGCTGCAGGCCAATGAACAAAGCATTTCCAGCGTAAGGGATGAGCTGGATACGTTGAATGACCGGGTGCATGCGCTGCATGACAGTATTGTGGCCGCAGACCGTGCCGCCCAGGAAGCTGAACAGCAGTTTAACCAGGCCAGCGTGCAGTTCAATAACCAGAACCTGCAGCACACCCGCCAGCAGAGCAAGGTACAGGCGCTGAAGCAGGAGCTGGAGTTCAAACGCAAACAACTGAGTGACCTGCACCTGCAGATTACCAGCAATAAAACACAGCTGGAAGATACAGCCGGCAACATTGCCGCCGCGGAAGACCGCCTGCTGCAGTCTGAAGACGGCCTGGTAGAGCTGTTCCGCCGCCGGGAGGAAGAAGAGAAAGCGGTGAACGAAAAAGACCAGGAGTACTACAACTTCCGCAACCACCTCCAGGAGCTGGAAAGCGCCCTGCGTTCCAAGCAGAAAACAAGAGATATGCTTGACCAGCAGCTGAACCAGATCAAAGACAAGGTGAACGAGCTGAAGCTGCAGCTGGCCTCCATGAAAGAAAGGCTGAGCGTGGAGTTCAAGGTGAACCTTGACGAGATACTGGACGAAGAGCGTACCGGCTCCCAAAGTGTGGAAGACCTGCAGGCCAATGCAGAACGCCTCAAGAAACGGCTGGAGAACATGGGAGAGATCAACCCCACGGCCATTGAGGCATACACAGAAATGAAAAAACGTTATGAGTTCATACTGGAGCAGAAGAATGACCTGGTAACCGCCAAGGAGTCTCTGCTGGCTACCATACAGGAAGTGGAAACCACTGCCAACCAGAAGTTCCTGGATACGTTCAACCAGGTGAAGGAAAACTTCATCCGCGTGTTCAAGGCCCTGTTTACGGAGGAAGACCAGTGTGATATGATCCTGAATGACCCCGCCAACCTGGCTGACACGGGCATTGAGATCATAGCCAAACCCAAAGGCAAGCGCCCCGCGGCCATCACCCAGCTTTCCGGGGGAGAAAAGACCCTCACGGCCACCGCGCTGCTGTTTGCCATTTACCTCATCAAACCCGCTCCCTTCTGTATACTGGATGAAGTAGACGCGCCGCTTGACGATGCCAACGTGGGCAAATTCACCAATATGATCCGCAAGTTCTCAGACAACTCGCAGTTCATCATCGTTACCCACAACAAACAAACCATGGCCGCGGTAGACGTGATCTACGGTGTTACCATGCAGGAGCCGGGCGTGAGCAAGCTGGTGCCGGTAGATTTCAGGAGCTTGAATTAAGGTGATTGGATGCGTTGACGCGGCTACTACCGGTTGCTGACCGCTCCATTCTTGCCACGAGCCGTCTTGTTCCCGGCAGGGTAATTGCTACGCTTGTTTACAGGCTGGTACAAAGATTGCCCCATCCTCCAAAACCTTCGGTATGAACCTGAAGCCCCAGGAAGTATTAACGGAACAGGATGTAAAAAAGGGACTAAAGCTGGTGATCGGTGACGGGCTGTTCTCCGAAACCATGACTACGCTGACCGGCGGCGCCTTTATAGTGGCCATGGCCATATTGCTGGGCGCCAACAACCTGCAACTGGGGCTTATAGCAGCTTTGCCCACCATGGTGAACATGTTCCAGCTGATCTCCATCTGGCTGGTGAGGCGCTTCAACAACCGCCGCGCTATTACCGTTATCTGTTCTTTAATGGCCCGTTTTCCCCTGGTGATCATCGGGTTGCTGCCGTTGCTGCTGCCCGGTATTGTAACCATCGAGCTGATCATCCCCATCCTTTTCTTTTATTACCTGATGGGCGCCATAGCCGGCGCCAGCTGGAACTCCTGGATGAAAGACCTGGTGCCGGAAAAACAACTGGGCGCCTACTTCGCCAAGCGCAGCAGCCTCATGCAGACGATGAACGTCATATTGAGCCTGGTGCTGGCCCTGGCGGTAGACTATGTGCGGGATTACCATCCTGCTTTTGAACTCAACGCCTACGGCTATATGTTCATTGCCGCCGGCATAGCCGGCCTGCTCGGCACCACCATACTGGCCGGTACGCCGGAGCCGCAGAAGTACCTGCCCAAGGAAAACATTTTCCGTATGCTGATGCGGCCGCTGAAAGATGCCAACTTCCGGCGGCTCCTGGTATTCAACTCTGCATGGGTGTTTGCCGTAAACATTGCCTCGCCGTTCTTTACCGTATTTATGATGAAAAGTATGGGGCTGGGACTTTCCTACATCATCGGCCTCACCATCATCAGCCAGATCAGCAGCATCCTTACCATCCGGCTCTGGGGCCGCTTTGCAGACCGGTACAGCAACAAGACCATTATTGCCATTGGCGCTCCCCTGTATATACTTTGCCTGGTAGGCTGGTGTTTTGTGGGCATCTACACACAACTATGGCCCAACCTGTTGCTACTGGCCGTTATTCACCTGGTCATGGGTTTTGCCAATGCAGGCATCAACCTTTCGCTCACCAACATCGGCCTCAAACTGGCGCCTACGGCAGATGCCATTGTGTACCTCAGCTCCAAGAATATCATTACCGCCATCTTTTCAGCCCTGGCGCCACTGCTGGGCGGTATACTGGCAGACTATTTCACCGGGCGGCACCTGAAGATAGATGCGGAATGGGGCGGCCCCCGGTGGACGAAAACGCTGCATATCATTGAGCTGCACGAGTGGAACTTCCTGTTCCTGTTTGGGGCGCTGCTGGGGCTTATAGCCGTAGAGCAGCTGACCCGGGTGAAAGAAACCGGCGAAGTAGAAAAAGACTATGTAGTGCGCATTATGCGCAGCACCATGCGGAACAACCTGAAAAACAACTTCCTGACGGGCAGCCTGATGAACGGGTATTCACAGCTCAAAAGCGTGTTCAGAAGGCGGTTCCTGTAGCCCCGCTATTCCACCTTTTGCGCCGCCCGTCATAAAACCACCGCCTCCACCTTATTTTAGCCTCTTCAAATTTGAAAATTAGCATCAGGGATAGTATTTTAATGCCTATTTTCAATCGATTCCAAAAACTGCATTCCAGGTCTATGAATACTGGCAGATTATTGATTGCAGGGGCGTTTACAGGTTTAATGATCAGTGCCTGCAACAACCCGCGGAAACATGCAACAACAGACTCTCTCGCCATAAGGCAGCAATACGCGGAATCTCCCGTACTGACGCCAGCGCAATCTCTCGACAAAATACAGGTGGAAAACGGGTTTTCCGTACAGCTGGTGGCCTCGGAACCCATGGTAGTAGTGCCCGTAGCCATGACGTTCGATGAGCGCGGCCGGCTCTGGGTAGCCGAAATGACCGGTTACATGCCGGATACAGTGGGCACCGGGGAAGATGCCCGCAACGGGAAGATCGTGATACTGGAAGATACCACCGGAGACGGGGCCATGGACAAACGCACCGTTTTCCTTGACTCGCTGGTGCTGCCGCGCGCCCTCTGCATTGTGGGCAACGGCATTCTGGTGGCGGAACCGCCTAAACTCTGGTACTATACTTTTGACGGGGACCGCCCCGGCAAAAAAACATTGGTAGACTCCCTCTACACCGTAGGCGGCAACGTAGAGCACCAGCCCAACGGCCTGGTGCGCGCCATGGACAACTGGATCTACAACGCCAAATCAGACAAACGTTACCGCTTTGACGGCGGCCGCTGGCTGAAAGAAGACACGCATTTCCGGGGCCAGTGGGGCATTTCGCAAGACAACTACGGCAGGCTGTTTTATAACAACAACTCGGAAAACCTGCTGGGAGACTATTTCAGCGCGGGCCTGGGGGCAGGCAACCCCAATCAGCGGAAGGTAGACGGCTTTGATGAAAACATTGTACCTGATAACAAGGTATACCCGCTGCGCCCCAACATGGGCGTAAACCGCGGCTATATGAAAGGGGTGCTGGACGATAGCCTGCGCCTGGTGAACTTCACCGCTGCCTGCGGCCCGCTGGTTTACCGCGGCGGCCTCTATGGCCATGGCTTTGAAGGCAACGCCTTCGTGGCAGAGCCCTCCGCCAACCTCATTAAAAGGAACATACTGGAAAACCAGGGGTATAAGGTGAAGGGCCGCCAGGCATATAAAGGCCGGGAGTTCCTGGCCAGCACGGACGAGCGTTTCCGCCCCGTAAACCTGCACCTGGGGCCGGATGGGGCCATGTATGTGCTGGATATGTACCGCGGCATCATTCAGCATAAAACCTACCTTACGCCTTACCTGAAAAACGAAATAGGAGCAAGAGACCTCACCCAGCCGCTGAACTGCGGCCGCATTTACCGGGTGGTGCCCACCGGTGTAAATCCCGGTCCCGTGAAAATTACCGGAGACCTGGTGCCGTACCTCCTCCATGCCAACGGATGGGTGCGTGACAAGGCGCAGCAAATGATAGTAGACGGGCAAAACCGGCAACTGGCGCCTGCCTTGCGGGAACGGCTGCACGATGCGGCGCAGCCCCTGGCCGCCATACACGCCCTTTGGGCGCTGGAAGGCCTGCATGCGCTGACCCTGGCAGATGTATTGCCCTTGCTGCGGCAGCCCGATGCCGCCCTGCGCAGCCAGGCCATTACCGTGTTGCCGGCCGTAATGAGCAGCGGCAACGCCAAAGAAGTGGCCGCGGTGCTGGAAGAAATGATGGCAGACTCCCTGCAGGCCCCCGTGGTTACCCTCATATTGCCCGCGCTGAAGAAAAAGGACGCTTCCGCCGCCGCCCGGCTGCTGCAGCAGGCCTGGCGCAGCTACCCCAACAACAGGGTAGTGGCCGATGCCGTGATCAGCAATGTAAAAGATAAAGAAGCGGAACTGCTTTCCGCCATTGAAGCCTGGAACCCTGACACCAACCTCGTAATACGCCGCCACCTTGACAAGGTGTTGTCAGACATTGCCAACCGCCGCAAATCCCGCATGGACGACGCGTTGCTGAAAGAATACCCCCGCGGCAACCTCATTTTCAAAACCATCTGCCAAACCTGCCATGGCGCAGACGGCGAAGGCATTCAATCCCTGGCGCCACCGCTCAACCACTCTGAGCTGGTAACCGGTAAAAAAGAAAGGCTGATAGCCATTGTGCTGTACGGCCTTACCGGCCCCGTAACAGTAAACGGCAAGCTGTACAAATCCCCGGAGATCAATGGTGATATGCCCGGCATTATCAATAACGATGAGTTTTCTGACGGGGATATAGCCCAGTTGCTGAGTTTCATCCGGAATGCGTGGGGGAATAAGGCGGAGAAGGTGACGGAGAAAGATATTCAGCTGGTGAAGCAGAAGTACAAGGGGAGGGAGAAATCCTTTACGATGGAGGAGTTGAAATAGAGAAAGATATATCAGCCAATGCCGCTATGCGTCGTTGATGCTCATAAAAAATGCCGCCTTAGCAACGTGCTAAGGCGGCATTTCTATAAGACTGTAATTCTTCGTTTATTCCAGGGCTCCGTTGTAATCAGATTCCCTCAACGGAATTTTCCAGGTCCATTTGTTATTCTCGGAAGGCTGTATGGTTTTTGCGAGGTCCGGAATGAAGTTGCCGCCGTTAGCATATGCCTTGCGTACTATCGGATCATTCCAGCGTTTCATATCAAACCAGTCGAAACCTTCACCCCAAAGTTCAATTGCACGGTAGGTCTTGATTTCGTTCAGCAAATCAGTACCGGTCTTGGTGCAAGTGTAGCTTGCATCGCGGCCGGAACCATTGGTGAGGCTTACCAGCAGTTGTTGAATTTCAGTAGCCGGCTTGTTCTGGAAATATTTGGCTTCAGCTTCTATCAGGTACATTTCCGAGGAGCGGAAGTGATTCAGGTGGCCTACACCGGGCATATCGTTAGCCTTTACCTTGAATTGCATATAAGCGTATGCGGCAGCTGCCGGATCAAGAGCCGGGAACAACTGGAAAGCCCTGGCTTTTAAAGCCGTGCCGGCCAAACCGGTGTTAGTATTGTAAGTGTCGCCGGCTGGGTCAAGGAACAACCCGCGGCGGATGTCTGTAGCAGGTATCTTGTTATACAGCTCGCGGCTGATACATTTGGGATATGTTCTTACAGCAGAGGCTGTCGAGTTGTAAGCAATATACGCCTGGTAAGAGTAGAAATACAACGTTTCATCAGACGCGCCATAAGTGCTCCATATCCATTCTGAATTGGGTGTAGAAAAGCCTGCTTTGTAGTCTGCTACGGACATCAGGGGGAAGCTTGCTCTCGCTTTTACGGCATGATCTTCCGCGGCAGGGTAGTCCTGACGGGTGAGTGCTGCACGGGCGTAGATGGCATGTGCCACGTTGATGTTCATTTCATGGTTCTTCTCGCGGGTTTTTCCAGACTCGGTAAATAATTTAATGGCCTCGTCCAGATCGTCATATATCCGTTTGTAGGTTTCTCCGAGGGTAGACAAAGGCAAGTCTCCGGTAGACTCATCGAGCCTCAGTACCACACCCCCGGTAGCCCCGTTGTTGGAATCTGCCCACCTGTTACCGTATAGTTGTGATAACATAAAATAGCAGTAGGCTCGGAAGCTTAGGGCCTGCGCCTTGATGAACTTCTTCTCTGATTCAGGGCCTGAAGCGGCATCTATTTTATTGATCACAGCATTGGCGTTACCAATGATCTTGTAATAATAGTACCAGGGGTAATACAGATAGATACTGGTTACGTTTTCGTTGAAGGTACTGTTGATAATGGCTGCCCAGCCTGGAAGGTTCACAAAGAAATGATTTCCGGGATAGTTGCCATAATACATCTTGATGGTGCCTTCGCCGTTAAAGCCCTGGGATCCAAGGTATTGCTGGGTCATCATTTTGGCAAGGCCGTTCACTACCAGTTTGGCATTGGCGGTTGTCTCGAAAGCAGTTACCTCGCCTACCTGATCTGTGGGCTTGGTTTCAAGATAGTCTTTGCTGCAGGAGGTTGCAAGCAATGCAGCAGATAGTATACCTATATTGACAATTTTTTTCATGTTTTTTTAGTTTTTGTTATAAACCAACGGTTACTCCGAATGATACCACACGGGGTGTTACCCAGGCGTTTACGCTTCTGCCGTTAAACTGTTGTTGAGGGTTCATGCCCCGCAGTTTAGTGAAAGTAGCCAGGTTTTCCACTCCTGCATTTAGCCTTACAGAGCTGATATCGATCTTGTTCAGCAGGGAAGAAGGCAGATTATAAGTGAGCGAAATATTCTTGATCACCAGGTAGGAGCCGTTCTGCAGGAATTGTGAAGACATTACGTTGTTGTACTGGCTCCTCGCAAAGTCTACCACAGGAATACCTTTCGGATCTATACGGTTGGGTGAGGTTTCGGTCATGCCGGCAGGAACGCCATCCCATGCACGCAGCAGGTCTTTGTGCATAGATTCGGGCGTGCCGCTCATCGTTCTCAGGTCCAGGTAAGAATCGTCATAGATTTTGAATTCAGTAGCATAAGTCATGAGAGCAGACAGTGAAAAGTTTTTATAAGTCAGTGCCGTACTGATGCCTCCGAACATTTTCGGCATGGGGCTGCCTACAAAATCACGTTTTGCATATGTGTGATAAGTAGTATAGTAGGTGCCGTTGATATTTACCAGGTATTTCAGGTGCTCACCCGTAGTTGCATCGGGTTTATAAGTGTCGGAATCTAATACATACAGAGAATTTCCGGTCATCTGGTCTACACCCGCAAACTGGTAGGTCCACCAGTCATAGATACCGTGACCCACTGTGTATTTATAGTTGCCGTCAATGATGCCGTTCTTGTTCTGTTCAGACAAACGAACGATCTCGTTCTTCATCCAGGTAGCATGAGCGCCAACGTTCCATGTCCAGTCTTTTGTTTTCACTACATCTACGTCCAAAGACACTTCCAGGCCCTTGTTGGATACAGAGCCTACATTCTGCCTTATAATAGCAGCAGCCTCTGAGGTAGATGTAGCACCGGCAGACAGCGGCAGGTTCACATCAAGCAGGAGATTCTGTGAACGTTTGTCAAAATACTCAACCGTCAGGTTGGCTCTGTTGAACAGGCGGGTTTCCAGAGCTGCGGTTACAGACGAAGATGTTTCCCAATGCAGCGCTAAAGCCGAGAGCTGAGACTTGTAAAGAGCAGCCACGTTCGCATTCTGGCCCAGGGTATAGAGTGCCATATAAGGATACAGTACCGTTGAACCTACGCCGGCATCATTGCCTACTTCACCGTAAGACGCACGCAGTTTAGCATAATTCACCACATGCGAGATGGGCTGGAAGAAGTCTTCTTTTGAGATCAACCAGCTGCCGCCCAGCGAAAAGAAGGTACCCCACCGGGCATCTTTGGAAAAACGGGATGTACCGTCTCTCCTGATGGAACCGTCGATGTAATACTTCTCATCATAGTTGTAACGGGCGCGGGCAAAATACCCTTCAGTGCGGTAGTTGTGCTGGTAGTCCGTTAGGCGGGTAATAGCGGTGAAGTTGATCAACTCCAGTTGGTTGGCGAAAGTTTCGTTGGTTTTATAGCCATTAAGGTAATTGTAATTATCATAAAAGTTCTCATGGCCTATCATCACATCCACATTGTGCTGGTTAAAGGCCCTTGCCCAGGTAAGCAACTGCTGGGCCGTATAGTTCATGTAACGGTAGTTGTTCCGCTCTGCACGGCCTTTATTGCCTTGCCCATCGCCTATAACGGCATTGGAGTAGGTATGGTTATCACTGTTGCGGAGATTCAGGTCGCCTTTAACAGAGAAGGTAAAATCTTTCAGGAACTTTATGTCAAAATACACCTGGCCGTTAATCGTATTCCGGTAAACTTTATCCTTGTTCAATTCGTTTTCCCAGATAGCATTGCGGCCTGGCAACCAACTCCTCGTGTTCGATCCGTCATCATAACGTTTCTGTCCCTCCTCATCCAGCACATATTCGCCAGTGGCCGGGTCGTGCAGGTGAACAGGGTAGATCGGAGCGGCGCTCCTTGCAAAATTGAAGGGGCTTACAATAGAGCCTGCACTGCCGGTACCACCAGGCAGGCGGTCAGACTGCTGATGAGAACCTGACAGGTTAAAGCCATACTTCAGCCAGTCTTTAGCCTGAAGGTCTGCATTAACGCGCCCGGTAAATCTTTTATAATTCGAGCCTTTCAGATAACCCTTTTCGTCCAGGTAGCCTACAGAGTAGTACAGGCTACTCTTGTTGCTATTGGAACGGCCGCTGATGGAATAGTCCTGGCGGTGGCCCTGTGTTTCAATATCGTTGAACCAGTTCAGATCGTCCAGGTACCCAGGCCTGATCCTGGCATCGGCCACTAACTTGCCGTTAGCATCGAACAACTGGTCATTGGGTTTATCGTAGATGTTTAATGTCAGGTAGTTGTCTATCAGGCTTTCCGTTGCTTTGGCCCCGGCTACTTCCTTGTTGGGATAGGTAGCAGGGTTGTTGGTCATAAGGGAATTACGGTAGCCTTTCCACATGGTCTCCATAAACTCCTGTTGGTTCATTACATTATATTCCTTGACGCCACGGCTGTAAATGCCCTGGTTGGCTACCACGGTAATGCCTGCATCGCCGGACTTGCTGGCACGCTTGGTGGTTATAATGATCACGCCATTGGAAGCCCTGTTCCCGTAAAGAGCGGAAGCCGCCGCGTCTTTCAACACGGAGATGCTGGCAATGTCATTGGGATTAAGGTCTGAAATATTACCACCAAAAAAGACCCCATCAATGATATACAGCGGTGAATTATCTCCATTTATAGAGGTTGTACCGCGTATGCGGATGGTAGGCTCCGAGCCGGGCTGACCAGTGGTGTTGTTTACCTGGATACCGGCGGCACTACCTTCCAGTGCACCCATTACGTTGGTGATGGGCCGCTTCTCAATATCCTTGGCCGCTACCGAAGTTACAGACCCTGTAATGGATTCCTTTTTCACCTTGCCGTAGGCTACTACCACTACCTCACTCAGCTCGTCTGTAGTAGCCTCCAGGCCAATGTCTACGGAGGTTGCGTCTCCTACTGTAACGGTTTTAGTGCCAAACCCGATTGAACGGAACAATAACACGCTGCCGCCGGGGGCTTTGATGATGTACCGGCCATCGGCATCGGTTTGGGTACCGGTAGTGGTACCCTGAATAATTACGGATACGCCGGGTATGGGCGTTCCATCCAGAGAGTTCGTAACTCTACCCGTAATTCTTTTGTCCTGACCAAATACTACAGTTACCTGCAGCAGAGTCAACAAGAAAAAACCAAGTAACTTTTTTCTCATGTAGATTTAGATTTTAAATATAAAAAAACTCGACCCAAAGACTTACTATTTGGACTTAAGATTTAGATTCAGGTACAGGCAGGCTATGGGCCTACAATTTCCGCTAAAGAACAGGTTAAAACTTGGATGGATTCAGTATAGACTTTAGGAGAAGAGATCGGGTCAGGGAATAATCGCTTACTGTCGATCCGGCAAGGCTCTAAAGCATATAACTAAATAGATTTTGATGTAAATAAATTTAATGTAACTCTCAGACACGGCAAGCTACCGGACTTCGATTCAGATTTGTTTATACGATTCAGATTCTGTTTGTTATCTCATAGTATAATTTGCGGTACGTTGTAACTGATATATGGCGTAAAGATAAAGGTTTATTTGTTTCAGCCATAAAAAAAAATTATGGATGGCCACTATCTGCATATCCTTCAGGATTATTAATTATGTAATTCCTTGAATTTTAATTTAAATATGTATTTATAAAATGATCTATTTATTTGAACAGTGATTATTTGCGAAACCGGTAAACGAACTATGTGTCATAAAAGAGAAGGAGCGTAGGGGCGTACCGGTTATTAAAGTTCATATTGATGGGAGCAACTGCTTTTATGCTGCCAGCCTAGAGGCTAAGGGATTAATCCTTCCTGAAAACAATCTTATCCCCGTACTTGATCTTCTTCTTGTCTACATACCCCGCATTCACCTCCACCACATACTGCGCCTTTTTGAAAGAAGGCAGGCTTTCTTCTGAGAGGGGCGTGGCGTATTTCTGGATGGACACGATCTCGAAGTTCTCATCCACATACAGGATATCAAGCGAAATATAGGTGTTCTTCATCCAGAAGCTCTGCTCTTCCGGGGCGGGAAAAATGAAGAGCATGCCCAGTGAGTCTGCCATGCTTTTGCGGTCCATGAGGCCGCGGGCCCTTTCATCGTCTGTTTCTGCAATTTCTATGCTGATGGTGCTGATGGTATCGCCTTTTTCCTTGCTGATGAAGGAGAGCACGCCTTCTTTCCGGAAGGCTGGCCCATCGCCGGCGGGAGCGGCAGGGGTGGTGCTCACAACGGCAGCTGTGTCTGCATTGCCGGCAGGCTGGCGGTTAGGCTGGTTTTGACAGGAAGAAACGTACAGGCTTGCGAAGAGGGCCAGCATGATCTTGACATTCATAATTTTTCTCGCTTTTGAGGGATGAAGATAGGAAACTAAATGTTATTGCGCCCTTCAGCCCATCAGCTCTTCTTCGGAAAATTCCACGCCGGAGTAATCTTTTACTTCGTTGTACACGGTATCCCTTTCTACCGGTATTCTGCCGGCCTGCCTGATGAGCATGGCCAGCTGGGCGGTGTTCATGGCGGGGGACTGTTCTTCGGAGCCTGCCATGGAGTATATTTTGGTAGTATCGTCAATAGTGCCGTCCAGGTCATTCACACCGAAAGAAAGCGTCAGCTGGGCGGTATTTCTGCCGAGCATGGGCCAGTAGGCCTTCAGGTGCGGGAAGTTGTCCATATAGAGGCGGCCTACAGCATACATTTTCAGGTCTTCTATGATGGTAGATTCCGGAACGTGGGCCATCTCGTTGTCTTTGTTCCTGAATTTGAGGGGGATGAAGGTGTTGAAGCCGTTGGTCTCGTCCTGCAGGATGCGCAGCCTTTCCATATGGTCTATACGGTGCCAGTATTGTTCTATGTGGCCGTACAGCATGGTAGCGTTGGTGACCATGCCCATACTGTGGGCGGTTTTGTGAATCTGCAGCCATCCTTCGGCATCCACTTTATCATGACAGATCTGTGAGCGGATGTCAGGATGGAAGATCTCCGCGCCGCCGCCGGGGAGTGACTGGAGGCCGGCCTCGTGCATGAGGCGCATGCCTTCTTCCACGCTTACTTTGGCTTTGCGGAACATATAGTCCAGCTCAACAGGGGTAAAACCTTTGATGTGCAGGTCCGGGCGATGGGCCTTGATGCGGCGCATCAGTTCCATAAAGAAATCCAGGTTCATTTTGGGATGCACGCCGCCTACAATGTGCACTTCCGTTACGGGTTGCCCATCGTACTTTTTCACAATGTCAAGCATCTCGTCAATGCTGAGTTCCCATCCTTCTTCACGGTTTTTATAGAGCCTGGAGTAAGAGCAGAATTTGCAGGTGAACACACAAACGTTGGTGGGCTCAATATGGAAATTGCGGTTGAAGTAGGTTTTGTTGCCGTGTTTCCTTTCCCTTACATGGTTGGCCAAAGCGCCCAGCAGCCCGATATCTCCTTTCTCGAAGAGCGTGATGCCGTCTTCCTGCGTGAGCCTTTCCTGTTGCAAAACCTTGTCCGCTATCCGGCGTAAATTCCCGTCAAGAGAAGGGGCCGTCAATAAAGTCTGCAATCCGGGTCTCAAAGCGTTAGTCGTCGTCATTTTGCTTTCACTATTTTATAAGTCCTCACCTGTTGGCTGTAAAATAACTTTACAAAGTAAACACCATTTGCCGCATTTACCAAATCAATTGTAGTGCGGTTGCCGTTGCGCACCACGGGCTGTACCTGGTGTACAAGGCGGCCTGCGGCGTCATAGATGGCAATGCCCCGCAGGTCTTCCGGCCAGGTTTTGAACTCAATGTAAAACTGCCGGCTGAAGGCGTTGGGCCAGATGAGGATGCCCTGCTGGTTGAGAATAGGGTTGATATCCTTCTTTACAATATTGATATCGTCTATATAAACATTGTTTTCATAGTTGGACGTGTTGCGGAACACTACCCTGAACTGCTGGTGATAAATGAAAGGCGTGAGGTCAATAGAATCCGTACGCCATTCCGTAGCCGTGGGTATGAACTCCTGCCCGGTGGGAGACTGGCGGGTGACGAGGCTGGCGCCCCATTTTTTATAGCCGGTGGGTATGAAGGTTTGCCCGCAATCTGTGGTGAGCAATACCTCCAGTGTATCCCATGGGTTGCCGGCCGTGCCGGTGGAGGTAACGGTAGCAGCGGCCACATCGAACCGCAGCATCACGGAGTCTGCCGTGGTAGCGTCTATAACGGGGCCCAGCAGGTCATCTTGCTGGCCGTTGATGGCATAGCCCAGGTTGCGCATAACGGCGGAGCTGCTGCTGCCTTTGCTGCCGGTGGCGCCTTTTTCCCAGGTGAAACTGCGGTCTGGGTTGCGGAGGCTGAAACCGGCGGGGGGGAACGTGCCGTCCTCAAAAGTTTCGCGGAAGGGGAAGCCTGACTGCTGGTAGTAACTGAAGGCTACGGTGGTGGTATCGTTATCAGGCTGCTCATCTGCTATGCCATTGGGCGCATGGGTGTATACTTTCAGGCTGGAAACGCCTTCTCCGGCCTGGAAGCCGGGCAGGGTTACGCTGGCTTGCTCCAGGGAGGCCAGGTTGCCCGTCCAGTTATAGTTCACAGGCGTGGCGCCGTTAATGGTGTAACGAATAGTGACCTGGGTGAGCGCGCTGGCGCCGCGGTTTTTCAGTGTTACCACCGGCGTTTGGGGGGCCTGGCAAAGGTACCCTTCTGGCTGTTGCACGGCGGCAATGCCGGCATCGTTTGCTTTGAGCGTTACGGGCTGGCAGCCGTCAGAGCTGAGAAGGGATACACGTTGCGCGTCCAGCGCATTGCGCATGCGGTCTGTCTGGCCGGTGGTGAACAGGTACATGCAGGCATCGTTCACGTAGTCCATGTAGTTCATGAACATCACGCCGGGGGCGGCGGGACTGCAGGCGTCTGTAAGCGGGTAGGTGGGGCAGCCGTAGTTCTGGCCGCCTTGCAGGGGTGTGTCTGATACCCCGTCATCCTGCGTACAGGCGCCGCTGTCATCTCCCCAAATATGCCGCAGGCCGAAATAGTGCCCCACTTCGTGGGTGAGCGTGCGGCCCAGGTTAAAAGGGGCCTGTGCGCTGCCGGTATTGCCGAAGGCGCGGTAGTGTACCACCACGCCGTCTTCATCTGCCGGGTAAATATTGCCGGGCGGGGTGGCCACGCCCAGGTAGTTGTCTGCCAGCACGCACACCCAGATGTTGAGGTAGCGTGTGCCGTCCCAGGCCTCCGCACCGCCGGTGCCGCTGTGTTTCACATTACGGGCGGCCCCGTCTATGGCAAATGACGTGCGGGTGGTAGTGGTGCGGGTAATGCCTGAAGTGGGTTCTCCTGAGGGGGAGCGCACCGCCAGGCAAAATTGCAGTTCCGCATTGCCTATCAGGCTTTGCCAGGCGGCGGGCACCTTGCTGATGTCTGTATTCTGTGCAATATAGTCCAGGTTAAGGCTGGCTATCTGGTTTAATACCTGCTGGTCTGTTACCTGCGTGGGGTCTGGCAGTACGATGTGTACCACCACGGGAATGGTAACGCGGGGATTGACCCTGAAAAAGCGGCTGTCCGGCCTTGTTTTCAGTAATTGTTGCTCCACGGACTGCAATTTCTTCGCCAGCGCGGGCTGGCTGCCCAGCTGTTGTTGTAAAGCCACTTCGGTGCCGCATTTCCGCTGAGCGGCCGCACTCAGGCAGGCCACCATACAGAAAACGATCAGGGTAGAACTACGCAAATTAAGGAGCATTATAGGTTATAGTGAGTATTCAGCACGGTCCGCACATTTATCTCGTTGTAAATGTACTTACAGCCGGTGAATTGTTTCAAAAATTTCGATCAGGGGCCGGTTTTTCCGGATGATTTTCCTTTCCGGCGGTTCATTTTCAACGGCTTCCCTCACTGGATAAAATGCAGGGCGGCGCCGCAACGAACCGTCAGCTCAGTGCGCCGGCAATACAGCCGCACATCAGGCAGGCAATGGTGCCGCCTATGAGCGCTTTTACGCCCAGCTCTGTAAGGTTACGGCGCTGGTTGGGCGCCAGTTGGCTGATGCCGCCTATCTGTATGCCGATAGACGCAAAATTGGCAAAACCGCAAAGTGCATATGTAGCGATCAGCAGGGATTTAGGGTCTTGTATCATCTGGGCGTCTTTCATTTTGCCCAGAGATTTGTAGGCAATGAACTCGTTGAGCACCGTTTTTTCTCCTAACAGCTGGCCAACGGCCAGCATGTCCTGGCGGGACACGCCAATGAGCCAGGCAATGGGGGAGAACACGTAACCCAGTATCATTTCCAGGGAAAGCTCCTTGTAGCGCCCGCCGCTCATGGCGGCAATCTGCGGGTTGATGGCCGTCTGGTCTCCCGCCCAGCCCAGTATGGCATTGGCCACGTACATGAGGGCGGTGAACACAATGAGCATGGCGCCCACATTTACGGCCAGCTTCAGCCCGTCTGTAGTACCCAGGGAGAGGGCGTCCAGGAAGTTGTCTCCCAGCTTTTCCCGCGGTACCTGCAGGTCTTTGGCAATCAGGTGGTCTTGCGTTTCCGGGAACAGTATTTTGGCGCATACAATGGCGGCGGGGGCGCTCATAATGCTCTGGCTGAGCATGTGCAGGGCAAAATACTCCTGCTGCCCCAGGTCTGGCCCGCCCAGCATGCCCACGTAGGCGGCCAGCACGCTGCCGGCGGTATTGGCAAAGCCGCCCACCATGATGCAGAGTATTTCAGAGCGGGTCATTTTTTCCAGGTAAGGCCGTATCATCAGCGGGGCCTCAGTTTGCCCCAGGAAGATGTTGGCGGCGGTAGACACGCTTTCCGCCCCGGAAATACGCAGCTTGTTGAGCAAATAGGCAAATACGTACACTATTTTCTGGAGAATGCCCAGGTAGTAAAGAATAGAGGAGAGGGCGGCGAAGAAAATGATGTTGGGCAGCACCTGTACGGCAAAAATATACCCCCAGGTACCGGTATAGTCCGCCAGGCCTTCGAACATAAATTCCGTGCCTTTATGGCTGATGTTGATGAGGTTCACAAAGGAGCTGGATACGGCGGAGAGCGTATTGCGGAACACGTCCGGCGTACACCAGCGGGCGTAGACGGATATGGTGAGCAGCACGCAGGCGGCCAGTATAGACCATTTCAACAATTCTACGTTCCGCTTCTGCAGCACTTTGATCATGGCTACAATGGGCGCCAGGCCAATGGTAAAGGCAATAACGGGGAAAGGGTATTCCCGGCTGCGGATGATGCCAAAAAAGAAGCCGGCCAGGGCCGCAATGGCCAGCGCCCAGCTCAGCGCGTCCGGCGGGGCGCCAAAACCCTCGCGCATCTTGCGGCGCAGGCGGTTTATGATGAACACCGCTATCATCACGCCGAACAGCAGCCAGAAAACGGGCTGCCCGCCCACCTGGGTGTTCAGCACGCCCAGGGCAAACATGATCTGGGCGCAGATACCGATCCCTACCAGTTTCCAGTTGATGGCCCGCCGGTTGTTGCTGAGCAGGTAACAAACCATGATAAGAAAGAACATGCCCAGCGTACCGCGAACAATATTTTCCCAGTGTAACATGATAGAGATTGATTTATGTGGCAAAATAAGGGAATATGTTCATATGGGAACGGGAGGGCACAAAAAAAGCGCGGCCGCAATGGGCCGCGCCTTCAATTTTATGACCTGCTATGACTAGAGGTTTGCCTGTATCTTTTTGTCGAGCACTGCCTTGGGCACTGCACCTACCTGCTTGTCAACCACCTGGCCATTCTTGATGAACAGGATGGCGGGAATGCTGGTAATACCGTAGTTCATGGAGATCTGCGGGTTATTGTCCACATTCACTTTCCCGATGTTCACTTTACCATCGTAGTCTTTAGACAGTTCCTCGATCACCGGGCCAATTGCACGGCAGGGGCCGCACCATTCTGCCCAAAAATCCACCACGGTCAGTTTGTCTGAGTTCAGTACGGTGGTTTGAAAGTTCGCATCTGTGAATTCTAAAGCCATTTTTATAGATTTAAAAGTTTATTAATCTTATTAAATGATTGGTTTTTAATGATTTAATTCTTGATAGTGATCCAGAATCGCTCTGCAATATATACAAAAACCAAACCGGTGTAAAAGTACTGCTTTTTTGACACGCCTACTTATTGAATATGTCTATATAGACATCAATATCCGGTTGTTGCTCCAGGAACTGCGCCAGTTCGTCATTCATCTCTATATGCCGGTTAAACGTGTGCAGTTTTACCTGCAGCTCTTCCTGCTGGTCTATCAGCTGCATCAGTATTTCGCACTTGCCGGGGTATTTGGCGGAATTGTCTACCAGGAAGTCTATCACCTGCCCGGTAATGAACTGCGGCTGGGTGATCAGGCACAGCTTGCGGGTGTGGGTGCGTTTCACTTCCTGCAGCAGCTGCATGCTCTGCACTTTGAACTCGTATTCGTTCTCGTTAAACCGCCTGGGCTTGAAGGCGCCGTTCACGTACAGGCAGATGCCCTGCTTGAAGTGGGTGGTGAACCGCAGGTAATCTTCGCTCCAGAGGGCAAACTCGAACTTGCCGGTGTAGTCTTCCAGCGTCATGATGCCAAACTGCTTGTTGTTCCGCGAAATGCGTTCAACAGCGCCCGTAACGTATACTGCCATGCGGAAAGAGCGCTCCTTGCCCTTGTTGTTGTCTGAAGGGGTGCTGATCTGGGTCTGGTACTCCAGCACTTCCGCAATGGTAGACATGTTATAGTACTTCAGCTCAAACTTGTAATCATCAAGCGGGTGACCGGAAATGTAAATGCCGGTTATTTCCCGCTCGTTGTTGAGCTTGATGCTCAGCGGCCAGGGGTCGCAGGCGGGTATTTTCGGCGGCTGTATTTCGGGCAGCAGCTCGTCTCCGAAGAGGCTGCCGGCGCTTTGGCTGCCGGCCTGGGCCTGCTGGCCGAACTTGATCACTTTTTCCAGGCCGTTGGTATTGTCGCCGTCCGGCTTATGGAAGTACTGCGCGCGGTGCAGTTCAGGGAAGCAATCCAGTGCGCCGGACATGGCCAGCGCCTCCATAGATTTTTTATTCACGGCCCGCTGGTTCACGCGTTTGATCATATCAAATACGCTGGCGTAGGCGCCGTTCTTTTCGCGTTCTTCAATAATGCTTTCAATAGCGGCCTCACCCACGCCTTTCAGGCCTGCCAGCCCGAAGCGCACCTGCCCGCGTTTGTTCACGGCAAAACCTTTGTAAGATTCGTTCACGTCAGGCGGCAATACGTCCAGCCCCATACGTTTACACTCTTCCATGAAGAAGGTGATCTTTTCCAGGTTGCTGGCGTTGTTCAGCACAGCGGCCATATATTCAGCAGGGTAGTGGGCCTTGAGGTAAGCGGTCTGGTATGCCACAAAAGCATAGCAGGTAGAGTGGGATTTGTTGAAGGCGTAAGACGCAAAGGCCTCCCAGTCTGTCCACACCTTGTCACACATCTTGAGATCGTGGCCGTTGGCCTTGCAGCCTTCCATGAACTGTGCCTTCATTTTGTCCAGCACGGCCTTTTGTTTCTTACCCATGGCTTTACGCAGGATGTCTGCGTCTCCTTTGGAGAAGTTGGCCATTTTCTGGCTGAGCAGCATCACCTGTTCCTGGTATACGTTAATACCATAGGTTTCCGCCAGGTATTCCTCCATCACCGGCACATCGTACGTAACCGGCTCCAGCCCGTGCTTACGGCGTATAAAGGTGGGGATGTACTCCAGCGGGCCGGGGCGGTACAAGGCGTTCATGGCAATGAGGTCGGCAAATTTGTCTGGCTTCAGCTCACGGAGGTACTTCTGCATACCCGGACTTTCAAACTGGAAGGTAGCGTTGGTTTCCGCCTTCTGGTACAGCTCAAAGGTCTTGGGGTCATCCAGCGGAATATCGTCTATAATGATGTCTATGCCGTGGTTCTTCTTGATCATTTCCAGCGCGCCCTTGATGATGGTAAGGGTTTTCAGCCCCAGGAAGTCCATCTTGATAACACCGGCGCTTTCAATCACGTTGCCTTCAAACTGGGTTACCAGCAGGTCTGAGTCTTTGGCGGTGGTAACCGGTATCAGTTCGGAAAGGTCTTTGGGGGCAATGATGATGCCTGCGGCGTGAATGCCGGTATTGCGCACGGAGCCTTCCAGTACGCAGGCTTCACGCAGCACTTCGCCCGGGAGGTCATTGCCTTTTATCAGCTCACGGAGCTTTTTGACGTTCTCCAGGTCTTCCGCGGCCAGGCCTTCTTTTTCAGCCAGGCTCTTTTCTCCGTCTAGCGGGGCGTTGAAGATGCGGCCCAGCTGAATGCCGGGTTTGTCAGGCACCAGTTTGGCCAGTGCGTTAGATTCCTGCAGCGGCAGGTCCATTACGCGGGCCACGTCCTTGATGCTCATTTTGGCGGCCATGGTACCGTAGGTGATGATCTGCGCTACCTGTTGCTTGCCGTATTTCTCTACCACATAGTCAATAACCTTTTGCCGGCCTTCATCGTCAAAGTCCGTATCAATATCGGGCATGCTCTTGCGTTCCGGGTTCAGGAACCTTTCGAACAGGAGGTCATACTTGATGGGGTCAATATTGGTGATGCCTATGCAGTAAGCCACCGCGGAGCCTGCAGCGGAACCGCGGCCGGGGCCTATGAACACGCCCAGGTCACGGCCGGCTTTGATAAAGTCGGATACAATAAGGAAGTAGCCGGCAAACCCCATGTTCTCAATTACGTTCAGCTCAAAGTTCAGCCGCTCTTCAATTTCAGGGGTCATTTCCGCGTACCGCTTGCGGGCGCCTTCCATGGTGAGGTGGCGCAGGTACTGGTCTTGCGTAAAAAATTCAGGAGGGATGGGGAAGTTGGGCAGCAGGATGTCCCGCTTGAGGTCAAGCAGCTGCACCTTGTCTACTATCTCGTTGGTATTGTCTATAGACTCCGGCAGGTCATGGAACAGCTGTGTCATTTCCTGCGTGTTCTTGAAATAGAACTGGTCGTTATAGAACGCAAAGCGTTTGTTCTTTACGCTTACATCATCGTCAGAAAACTCTTTATTGGTAGGCGTGCTTTTCTTTTCGCCGGTGTTGATGCAAAGCAGGATGTCATGCGCGTTGGCATCTTCCTGCTCTACGTAGTGGGAGTCATTGGAGGCAATGATCTTCACATTGTACTTGCGCGCAAATTTCACGAGGGACTCGTTCACCTTGATCTGTTCAGGGATGCCATGGCGCTGCATTTCCACGTAAAAGTCTTCCCCGAAAATGTCCAGCCACCATTTAAATTCCTTTTCTCCTGCTTCTTCTCCCTGTTTGAGAATGGTTTTGGGCACGGAGGCGCCCAGGCAGCAGGTGGTGGCAATGAGGCCTTTGTGGTACTGGAGAATAAGCTCTTTGTCTATGCGCGGGTATTTACCGTACAGCCCTTCAATGTAACCCAGGGAGCAGAGCTTGATGAGGTTACGGTAACCTTCATCGTCTTTGGCCAGCAGCACCTGGTGGTAGCGGATGTCTTTTTCTTCGCGCGTGAACTGCCTTTTATGCCGGTTTTCTACGAGGTAGAACTCGCAGCCCACAATAGGCTTTACTTTCAGGCGTTTATCTTTTGGGTCTTCCGGGTTCAGCTTGTGGTTATAGGCCTCTGCAACAAACTGGAAGGCCCCGAACATGTTGCCATGGTCTGTAATGGCAAGGGCCGGCATATTGTCCGCCATGGCTTTCTTGTAGAGCTGCTTGATGTCTGCAGCCCCGTCCAGCAGCGAAAATTGCGTGTGTACGTGCAGGTGGGAGAATTTCATCATTCGCTTCTTAAAATCGGTTAATTACATCGTGTAGCAAGTAACAAAAATCGACTTTTTTTTTATATTGCAGGCATTTTAAAATTGTGCAAATGACCAGAAGACCCGGAAAAACATATCTTGCCTTACCACTGACGGCGCTGCTCTTCGGAAGCTGCGCCATGCTGAAGCCGAAACAGCAAACCGTAGCAAAGGAAGAAGCGAAACCGGCGGAGGATATTGAGTTTATTGACGGCATTGCCATTGCACGGGACGGTAAAACTTCGAAGCATGAGTACAAGGGCCGCAACACGCCGGTGAAAGACGTGCCTTTTTCGGTGAACGGAATTGAAAGCGCCCGGCCCTGGCAGTTCAAATATGCGCAGTTGCTTGACCTGCCGGTAGAAGATGTGGTGAACGAAAAGCTGTACGGCTTTATTGAAGAATGGTGGGGCACGCCCTACCGCCTGGGCGGCAGCACCAAGTCAGGCATTGATTGTTCCAATTTTGTTAATACGTTAATGGGCGCCGTGTTCCAGATATCCCTGGCCGGCAATTCCATACAGCTATATAACCAGGTGCAGCACCTGAAGAAAAGGAAAGACCTGCAGCTCGGAGACCTGGTGTTTTTTGCCATCAACCGCCGGAAACGCATCTCTCACGTGGGCATTTACCTTGAAAACGACCGTTTTGTACACGCTTCCTCCAGCGCGGGCGTGGTGATCAGCGATCTCCGGGAGCCTTACTGGGTGCGTTACTACGCAGGCGCGGGCCGTGCTAACTAGCCCGCACTGCAAAGATGTTCAACTGCTGTTCAAAGCCCACGGCCTCCCCGTTTTTCAGATAAGGGTAGGCCACATTGTCTGCCGCTTCCCGGATGTAATAATCAAAGCCTTTTTCGCGCAGCAGGTCAAGCATCTCCGTCAGCTCGCTGCTATGGTCCATTTGCCCGTGGTACTCCAGGAAGAGGTGCTTTACGTTCTGCAATAAGGGCGCGCAGTCTTTCAGCACGGCATATTCCGCTCCTTCAATATCTATTTTCAGGAAGTCTACCGGTTCCCGCAGCAGGTCTGCCAGCCGGGTGCAGCGCACGGCGGCGCCGGTACCGTTGTCTGACATCTTGCTGCCTTCCCCGCCGCGCGATTCAAAGGAGATGTGCCCGTTATGCACCCATACGGCTTTGGGGCGCAGGTCTACCGCGGAGGCCTGGCTGCCCAGGTTTTTCTGCAGCAGCCCGAAGTTGCGCTCGTCCGGCTCAAAGGCGGTGATGCGGCTCTGCGGGTACAGTTTCAGGAAGTACAATACGCTCAGGCCAATATTGGCCCCGCAGTCTATGATGCGGGGACTGGCATTGTCTGCCTCAAAGCGGTACAGCTCACGGCCCATGATCTCGTCCAGGGCGTGCATCAGCTCCCATGAGCGGAAGAACCATAATTTTCCATTGCCCCAGCGTATGCTGCGGAGCTTTTCCTGCGGTAAATGTTTCAGGTACTTGACGGTCCAGTAAGAGAGCGCACGGCCCTTTCCGGTTGAAGGTTGCAGGTTTTTCAATATTCCTCTCGTCAGGTTACCTATGAAGGAGGATGATAATGGCATATGAATTAAAGAATAATATCTTTGTCCGATCATAACGGCGCAATGACAATACCCGCAATATCTATCTGCATACCCGCGTACCGCCAGCCGGAGCTGTTGCAGCGGTGCCTGAACAGTATACACCTGCAGGCTTTGAGAGATTTTGAAGTGATTATCACCGACGATTCTCCGGATAACTCCGTGCAGCAAATTGTGGAGACGTATCGAAGCCTTTTCCCCCTTACTTATCAACACAACCCTGTTCCACTTGGCTCCCCTGAAAACTGGAACGCCGCGTTGCTGCTGGCATCCGGCCGTTATGTAAAAATGATGCACCAGGATGACTGGTTCGCATTCCCTGATTCTTTAAGCAAGTATTATGCCGCACTGGAGCAGCATCCCGAAGCCGGCTTTGCTTTTTCCGCCAGTACAGACGTGGGAGAGAGCGGGCCGGGCGCTCTGCACCAGCCGCAACAACAGCAGTTAAACACATTGGCGCATGAGCCGGAATGCCTGCTGCTGGGGAATTTCATAGGGGCGCCCAGCACCGGCATATTCAGGCGGCAGCCGCCGGTACCATACGATGGCCGCATGAAATGGCTGGTGGATATAGACCAATACATCCAATTAATTTATCATAACAATAAAGTGATCTGTATTCCGGAGCCGCTGGTGAACATTGGCGTGCACAGCGGGCAGGTCACCCAGGCCGTGCAGCACAATGCCGCGGTGGTGATAGGGGAGCATCTACTGCTGTTATCGAAACTGAAGCAACCGGTATTACGCCGCCTGCCTTATTTTGATTTTTGCTGGCGGCTGCTGCGCAACCATGGCGTGCGCTCCGTAGCTACGCTGGAACAGCTGGCGGGAGAATACGCTGTACCCCGCGCCCTGCGCATCATGGCAGGCATGCAGGCGGTTGTACCACAAGGGTTGCTGAAAAACGGGCTGGTATCAAAATGCTGGATGCTGCTGGCTTACGGCCGTTCTTTATTTTCTTCTTAAGCGTTTCATGACCATTTCCGCGGCCTCCGTTACATCTTGCGAGAGGTTGAAATATAATACTGCGCCAACAAACATGCCGCTGAACACCATGGTTTTGATGAGTATGCTGAGATAGTAGTTGGCAATGGGAAGATAATAGCATACCAGGAAGGCGGCCAGCGCCGTGAGCAGCACATGCAGCTGCTGTACGGAAAACGGGTTCAGCCCAAAGCGCCGGTACAAAAAGCCCATGCGGATGGAATTGAACACCAGCACGGAAAGTACGTTGGCAACAGCAGACCCTTCCAGCCCCCATAGCTTCAGGAACCAGATGTTCAGGGGGATGGTTACGCAGAACTGGGCCACGCTGGAGAAAAAGTCTACCCGCCAGTGATTGGACGTGCCCAGGATGGGCGAGTTGACCCCCGCGTACATTTCCACAATACGCATCACGCCCAGGATGCGGATCACCGGCAAACATTCATAATAGATCTGCGGCAGCTCCATAATGCGGAAGAGCGCTTCTGCATTAAGTATGATGAGCATGTAGATGAGCATGGCGTAGGTGAACATAGTGTTGGAAGAGCGTTTGTAAATGCTCTGGATAGACGCGATGTTGCGGTCTTTCCATGATTTGGCCAGCACCGGTATGGAAATGGCTATAATGCTGCGCTGGGGAATGAGGATGATGGTGCAGATGTAAGTGGCAAATTCAAAAACAAAGCCATAGTCCAGCCCCTTGATGCTGGAAATGGCCAGGTTATCTATATTGCCGGCAATCACTGCAAAAATGGCCCCTGCATACAGCATGCCGTTGAAGGTGACCATTTGCCGGGCCAGCCTTTTGGTCACCTTGCTGATGGAGAAAGAGAACACCAGGTCTTTTTGCCGGTACAGGTAAATGATCAGCGCCAGCAGCAACACGCCCCATATAAAGCTGTAGCTCCAGATGTAGGAGGGCAGGTTGAGCACGCCTACGATCAGCAGCACGGCCAGCACCAGGGTGAGTATGCGCATGGCCACTTCTTTCAGGAAAATGGGGAAGATGGACTTGTACTGGTTATACGAAAAGTTCTCGAAGGCGGTGAAGAAGAGGTAGAAGAAACTGAAGGGCAGCAGGAGGTAGTAGTAGTGCACTACGTAAATACTTTTGCCGCCGTACTTTCTCACCACCAGGTCATGCAGCAGGAAAGTGCCCAGCGTGGCCAGCAGGAAACCGATGCTGCAGAGTATGATCACCAGCCCGAAAATATCCCGCCGGGCCGGCGGCAGCATATCCCGGTAGTAGGGATAGAACCGGTTCATCATGGTAACAGAGCCCAGGTTGGACACCGCAAACACAATGGCGGCAATACTGGTGAAAAAACGCGTGAGGCCCAGGATGTTGGGGTCTACCAGCTTGGCTACCAGCAACGTGGTGAGCCCTCCGATACCAAAACCTATGTATGTAACGAATGTGGATTTAATGCTTTGATTGCGGATAATGCCCATAGATACGCGGTTAGCTGCAACGCTTTTGGAAATATTCAGGCACAAGTTTAATCATTTAAACGTTATCACCTGTTATTATTCCCGCAACAAATGGGCAGAAATTAAATATTTTTGCTGACTTAAAATCTGTTTGTCATTGATCATTGTTCAACTCAAAGGCGGGCTGGGTAACCAGATGTTCCAGTATGCCGCGGGCCGCGCGCTGGCCCTGCGCACGGGCGCCCCGCTGCTGCTTGATACGGGCAGCTACGAGCCCAAGCAGGCAGGTATGTACGCGCTCAACGGCTTGCAGGTGCAGGCCGGAATAGCCGCGCCCGCAGACCTCGGGGCATTTGAACAAGGTTTGGCGGGAAAGGCGCTGAACAGGCTGCTGCCACCCTCCATGCGCAGGGTATACCGGGAGCCGCACTTTCATTACGACACTGCTTTTACACAGTTACGGCCGCCTTTGTACCTGAAAGGCTATTGGCAGAGCTGGAAGTATTTCAGGGAGGCGGAAGCGCAGGTGCGGGAAGATTTCAGGTTTGCCGGCGCGTTTTCCCCGGCTATAACGGAAAAGGCAGCGCTCCTGGAAAGTACGGAGAGCGTGGCCATGCACTTCCGCCGTGGTGACTATACGCAGCAGGTAACGGTAGACTATCATGGCATTTGCGGGCCGGAGTATTATGCTAATGCCGTGCGGCAACTGCCGGCCGGCATACAATATTATATTTTCACCAATGACCCCGCCTGGGTGCGTGAAAACCTGCCTGCCGGTATTTCTGCCGAGATACTGAGCGGCACGTTAAGCCATACCCAGTATGAAGACCTTTACCTGATGAGCCGCTGCCGCCACCAGGTGATTGCCAACAGCAGCTATAGCTGGTGGGCCGCATGGCTGAACCCTTACGCCGGTAAAAAGGTGATTGCGCCCAAACAATGGTTCAACCAGGCGCGGCATAATACGCAAGACCTTTTCCCACCAAACTGGATAACCATCTGAACATGCCGGAAACGCCCGCCATATCTGTAATACTGCCGGTGTACAACAGCGCTGCTTACCTGGCCGCTACCATGGAAAGCATCCTGTCTCAAACCTTCGGCAATTTTGAGCTGATCGTGATCAATGATGGCTCTACGGACAATAGCGCCAGCATCATCCGGTCGTTCACAGACAGCCGCATCCGTTACCTGGAGCAGCCCAACAGCGGGCTGGTGGCCACGCTCAACCGCGGCATTGCGGAGGCGCGCGGGCAATACCTGGCGCGGATGGACGGAGACGATATTTGCCTGCCGCAGCGCTTCGCCAAACAGGCCGCCTGGCTGGATGCCCACCCGCAAACCGCGGTGGTAGGCTGTTTTGTGACCTTCATCAACGAAAAGGGAGAGGAAACGGGCGCCTGGCCGGAAGACCGCGCCAATTATACCGCCGCGCAAATACGGCAGGCGCTGCCATACCTCAACTGCATGGCCCACCCCGGCATTATGGCCCGCACCGCCGCAATGCGGCAATACGGCTACAACCCCGCCCAGCGGCATATAGAAGACTATGACCTCTGGCTGCGTATGCAGGCAAACGGGGAAGTGATGGAAAAGGTGCCCGAAGCGCTGCTGCTGTACCGCGTACACGGCACATCCATCACCAGCCATCACCTCAAAAAGAAAAATGTATTTTACAAACATTTCCGGTGCAAGTGGCGCTTCCTGAAAAAACGCCTCAGCAACGGGAAATTCAACAGTTTTGACAGGGCCGTGCTGGGCGGTATGTTGAAAGACCTCGCAACCGCCATGGCCAAATCCTTAAAACCGGCAAAATAGATGTACCAGTGGCTGATATTAAAAAGACGGCTGGAAGATGTGATCATCTTCCCTTTTGCCCTGCTGGGCAGATGGATAGCCCGTTTCAGGCCACTAAAGGAAGAGTATGACATCTTTTTCTTTTTTCCCTTTTACCATGTTGGCGGTGCGGAAAAAGTGCACAGCGAGATAGTGAAGCTGTTCCCTGAAAAGAAAATAGTGGTGTTCTTCACCAAAAAGTCAATGAACGAAGCCATGCTGCCGCAGTTCAGGGCGCCCAACATCACCATCCATAACATATCCGCCTATACGGACAACAAGTGGCTGTACTTCCTGAACCTCATCTGGCGTGGCATTGCCGCCGGTTATGTTCACCGCCAGCGCCATGCGCCGGTGGTGTTCAACGGTCAGTGCAATTTTGCATACAAACTGAGCCCGCATCTGCGGCCCGGTGTACGCCAGATAGAGCTGATCCACTCATTCTGCAGCTTTTCTTACATCCGCCTGCCTTTTCTGCCGTTTTTCACCGCTACGGTAATGATCAGCCGTGACAGCATAGCGCAGCACCTTGCTTTGTATAAGCGTTACAAAGTACCGGCACAGTTTGAGGAACGCATCCGGCTTATTATGAATGGTATTCAGCTGCCGGAACGCGGCGGCTCTGCAGGTGAAGGGTTTACTGCCGGCCCGGGAAGGGAAATACGCCACCGGCATGGGCAGGGGGCATATGCCCGTCCGCCGCTGTCGCTCCTGTACGTTGGCCGCGGCACGGAAGAAAAACGTCCATGGCTGGTAGCTGAAATAGCAAAAGCATCCAACCTGCCCGCCGGTTTCCTGGGGCCGGTAGAAGCTGCCGTACCGGCGGAGCTGCGGCCCTACGGGCATTTCTACGGGGAGCAGACGGATGCTGCGGCAATAGACGCCATTTACCGGCAGCATCGGGTCATCATGATCACTTCCACCCGTGAAGGTTTCCCCATGGTGATCATGGAAGCCATGGCGCGGGGACTGGCCGTACTGGCCACAGACGTGGGAGACATCCCTTATCATGTAAAGAACGGGGAAAACGGTTTCCTGCTTGATCATACACAGCAGGAGGCCGGCATAGTGCGGCAGGCGGTGCAATGCCTGGCGCGCTGGCAGCAGCAGCCGGAGCAGCTGCAGGCCATTGCGGAAGCCAATATCCGCTACGCACGTGAACATTTCGGGATGGAGGCATTTGCACAGGCCTACCGCTCGCTTTTGCTGGAATTATGAAACAACTGTCCGTCATCATCATCACTTACAACCGGCCGGATGACCTGCTGGCCCTGCTGCGCAACCTGGCCGGCCAGCAGCAGGCGGGCAGCCTGCTGCAAGAAGTGATTGTCATTAACAACGCATCTACCGCAGATTATGCGCCGGTACAGGCTTTTATGGAAGCCCATGCCCATATCCCTTTCCGTTACCACTACTCGCAGGAGAACCTGGGCGTGGCGCGCGGCCGTAACCTGGGCATTTCCATGGCCTCGGCGCCCATTCTGGTTACCATAGATGATGATGCGGCCTTCCAGGACCATACGGCCTTGCAACAGATAGCAGAAGCCTTTGCCAGTCCGCGGCTGGCAGATAACCACACCGGCATTCTTTGCTTCAAGGTATTGTATGCCAGCACCGGCCAGATGCAGGTGAACGCTTTTCCACACAAACAGTTTGAAAAATACCGTCGTAAAACCTTCTTCCTGGCCCCTTATTTTATTGGCTGCGGGCATGCCGTGCTGAAAGAGGTATATGAAAAAGCCGGCGTGTACCCGGTTGATTTTTTTTACGGCATGGAAGAATATGATCTTACCTACCGCGTCATAGAGCAGGGCTACAGCATTGCTTATGATGCTTCCATTGTGGTGCTCCACAACGAATCTCCCCTGGGCCGCACGCCGCAGATGATCAAGATGAAAATGCTCTGGGTGAATAAAAGCAAGGTAGCCTACCGTTATCTGCCGCGCCTGTACTTCTGCACCACAGCGGTCATGTGGTCTCTGGAGTTCCTCAAAAAAACATCGTGGAACTGGAAGGAATGGCTCAGCGGCTGGCGGGAAGTAGCGCGCATCCCCGGCCGGGAGCGCAGAACGCCGTTAGGAGAGGAGGCCAGGAGATACCTGCGGAGCGTGGGGGCCAGGTGGTGGTATTGATCCCGGCAGCAGGTGATCAGTGAAGCAGACGCTTTTTTCAAACAGCACGTGCCGTAAACGGAAACGGGCGCCCTTGAAGGAACGCCCGTTTTGACCGGAAATACAATATGCTTAAGCTGCCGGTGTACTCCTTCTTCTCCTGATCTCATACACCAGCGCACCGCCCAGCAGTACCAGCATCAGCGCGGAAGACCAGCGCGAAATGGCATTGCCCAGATAATAGGAGCGCGGCTCAAATTTCATTTCAATAGTATGTTGCCCTGCGGGTATTTTTACGCCCCGCAGCAGGTAGTTGACCCGTACTATCTCGTCCTTCTTCCCGTCTATATACACATTCCAGCCTGCGGGATAATATACGTCCGAGAATACGGCAAAACCGGGTTTGGCGTTGGAACTTTGGTAGTTGAGCTGGTTGAGGCCGTATTGCGTGAGTTTGATCTGGCTGGCTGAGTCCCTGCCGGGCACAAAGTTGTTCAGCACGGGCTTGAAGCGCTCGTCTACAACAGCAGCGCGGGCGGTGGGCAGATGGTCCAGCGTTTTCATTTCCTCATCAGCGTTCTTGGCCCATACCAGGCTGTCTACAAACCAGGCGTTGCCCAGGGCGGCAGGGTTCTGCTGGTAAGCCAGCTGCCCCAGGCTGTCTGCAAAAATGATGTATTTGGCGTTCAGCATGTTGAGCACTCCGGGCGTGCCTTTGCTGATCTGGTGAACGATCAGGTCTTGATAAAGCGCCAGCTTCACCGGGCTGTAGCCTCCCACGGCCTTGTGGTGGTAAGAGTTCAGCGCGTCCTGGAAATTAACGGCGTTGAATACACGGTAATATGGGTCTTTATCCTGTTTGATGGCCTGGTCTACAGGGCTGGGCTCAAATATCCTGCTGTAGTCTGTGGGTGTTACATAATTCTTTTTGTTGAGGTAACGGTATGCCACCGGTATCTGGTCAATGGCAACCAGGGCGGTCATGGCGGCAAAGAACACAGCCGGTTTTATTTTTTGCTGCAGCAGCGCCCACAGGAGGCCGAAGGCAACGGCCATGATGGCCAGGCTGCGGAGGGCGTCTATACGCAGCAGGGAAGCACGGTCTTCAATAATGGCCGTCATCATGGTATCTATGATCTGCTGGTTGCCCTGCGTGATCTGTGTATAGAAATTCCTGGCGTAGTCTGCAGAAGATGTAAAGTGAATAATGCCGAAAGAGCCCAGTATCAGCGCCAGGCATATGCCGCCGGTGATGTAAAACGCTTTTTTAAGCTGCTTGAGGAGCTGTGGTTTGTCTATGGTGCCGCTTACGGCATCGTTCAGTGCCCAGCAGGCCAGCAGCGGCACCAGTACCTGCGGTATGATCAGCGCCTGTGCGGGCGCCCTGAATTTGTTGTACAGCGGCAGGTAGTCAAACAGGAAGTAGTTGAAAACAGCGAAGTTGTCTCCCCAGGCCAGGAATACTCCCAGAATGGAGGCGGCCACTATCCACCATTTGTTAAAGTCTTTCACAATGAACAGCGCCAGTACGAACAGGAATATGATCACGGCGCCCCAATAGATAGACCCGTCTACCATACTTTGCGGCCCCCAGTAACGCGGAGAGTTCTCGGCATACTGCTCTGCCTGTGCGGCCGGCATGCCCAGGCTGGTATATGCCTTGTAGGTGGCGCTGGAAGTAGACAAAGGCCCCGTGCTTTGTCCGCCGTAAAGGTTGGGGGCAAATATGGTCAGCGGCTCGGTGAGGCCCTGGCTCCAGGCAAAGGCGTAGCTTTTGGTGAGGCCCCCGGCAGATTTATCTCCTTCTTCCCCTTCAGGGGCAGACAGTTCGGAGTGGCCGCCGCGCATGGTATATTTGGAATATTCAGAGGTGGTCCAGATATTGACGGTAGAAGGCAGTACAGACAAGGCCCCGGAAACGATCAGCACCAGTGAGGCCTTGATCACATGCGGCACCTGCTGCGTGCGGATGGCGTGCACCACGTACACTATGCCAATAATGAGGCACACCAGCAGCATGTAATACAATATCTGGTAGTGGCCGGAGGTGGTCATCAGCGCCAGGGTAATGCAGGTAATGACGCCGCCTATCCAGTACCTGCCACGGTAGGTCAGCAAAATGCCCGCCAGCATCGGCGCAATGTAGGCTATGGTGAACATCTTGGTATCATGCCCGGCAGAAATGATCATCGAAGTATAGGAAGTAAAACCGAAGGCAATAGCGCCAATAATGGTGATCCAATGCCGGAAGCCCATCACGTTCAGCAAGATGTAAAAACCGATCATGGCCAGGAAGTAGAAGTTCACCGGTTTGGGCAGCCCCAGGGTCAGTATCTGGTGCAGGAAATATGTATAATTGTCCTGCGCCATAAAGATCTGGTAAGTGGGCATGCCGCCAAACATGGCATTGGTCCACAAGGGATCTATGCCGGTGGCATTTTTGTATTCACGGGCTTCCTGTGACATGGCTTGCCATTGCACCGTATCATTCTGCCTGATTTCCATGCCCTCCAGCACCGGGCTGCAGAATAAAAATGCAAGCCCCAGGAAGAGGAGGATGGCATATACATGCGGGAGAACGGCTTTTTGCCAGTTTTGCTTCATCACGTAAAACAGATTTAGTTTTAAAGAATCCAAAATAACTGTATTTTATCCGAAATTTCAATATGAGCTGGCTGAGGTTCCTGATAAAGTTGAGCTTTATTTGCAATTGTTGTTATTTGATCGGCTTTGTGATCAGGATGATGGACTATGCAGACACCTGGGAACATGTGGTGAAACACATCATGGTACTGGGCGGACTGGTGGCGGCGCCGTTAAATATCATCACCTGCCTGCTGGGGGCCATCCTGCTGCTCACCCGCAAGGTGCAGTGGGCCAACATGCATCCCTATATTTTTGTACTGAATGTTATTATCTTGCTCGTTCAAACGGAATTGTTCATATCATGATCACCAATATCCTGAAAGATAAACCCACCCGGCTGTTCATCATCCTGAGCGGCTTTTTTGTGGCCAATGCGCTCATTGCCGAAATCATAGGAGTAAAGATATTTTCGCTGGAAGCTACGCTGGGCATGCAACCTGCCAGCCTGATGATACTGGGAGACCCCTACAGCTTCAACATGACGGCCGGCGTGCTGCTATGGCCGGTAGTGTTCATCATGACAGACATCATCAACGAATATTACGGCATGAAAGGCGTCCGTTTCCTGTCTTACATGACGGTGGGCCTGATCATCTTTGCTTTCCTCATATTTTTCTGCGCCATCCAGCTTTCACCCGCCGCCTTTTTTGTGACCATGAAGCAAAAGTCAGGCGTACCTGATATGGACGCCGCTTATGCGCAGATACTGGGGCAAAGTTCCTATATCATCATTGCCTCCGTGCTGGCCTTTCTCATTGGGCAGCTGGTAGACGTGTTCACCTTCCACAAGATCAAGAAAGTGACCGGCGAAAAGAAAATATGGCTGCGCGCCACCGGCTCCACGTTGATTTCCCAGCTGATAGACAGCTTTGTGGTGCTCTTCGTGGCGTTCCGCCTGGCGCCTTCTATCTATAACCCTGACGGGAACGAGGTATGGTCTATGGGCCTGGTGCTGAGCGTTTGTATTATCAATTACATCTATAAATTTACGGTGGCCATTGTGCTCACGCCCGTGATCTACTGGATACACGGTATCATTGAAAGGTACCTGGGCCACGAGAAGGCCACGGAAATGAGGCAGGCCGCCATGAACAGGTAAAAACAGCAGCAGTCATGTCAAAATTTACGATAAGGGTGTACGGCATCATGTTCAATGAAAAAAAGCAGGTGCTGGTGAGTGACGAATATATCCGCGGAGGGTATTACACCAAGTTTCCCGGCGGCGGACTGGAGTTTGGGGAAGGCACGCTGGAGTGCATGATCAGGGAATGGAAAGAGGAGCTGAACCAGGATATTGAGGTAGTGGAGCACATTTACACCACAGATTTTTTCCAGATATCCGCTTTCGACGATGTTAACCAGATCATCTCCATCTATTATCTCGTAAAACCGGTTTCTCCTTTCACCGCGCCTTTGCTGGAGAAACCTTTCGACTTTGACATACCGGCCGGCGCCACGCAGGTGGAAGGGGTACGCTGGGTAGACTGGAACGAGTTTTCAAGCGAAGCGGTGACGCTGCCTATTGACAAGGTGCTGGCAGACATTGTGAAAAAGAAGTACGAACAGCTACAGCCCTAGAACCATTTTTTCTTCATAAAATACCAGCTCATTACCACGGCGGTTACAATGGCAATGGTAACGGGTATGTAGAAGGCGTACCGGGAGTGGGCGTAGGGTATCTCCACGTTCATGCCGTAAATGCTGGCTACCAGTACGGGCAGGGTGAGCACAATGGTGATGGAGGTGAGGCGCTTCATCACAAAGTTCAGGTTATTGGAAATGATGCTGGCAAAAGCATCCATAGTGCTGCTGAGGATATTGGTGTAGATATTGGCCATTTCAAGGGCCTGTGAAGTGTCTACGATCAGGTCATGCAGGAACTCTTTCTCGTCGTCATTAAGGCCCATGAAATTGGTGCGCTCCAGCTTCATGAGCAGCAGCTCGTTGCTGCGCAGGGCCGTTACAAAGTACACCAGGCTTTTCTGGATACGCATCAGGTACAGCAGCTCCTCATTACGGTTGGAGTCATACAGCTTTTGCTCCAGCAGGTTACGGCGCTGGTTGATCTCCTTCAGGTAATCCAGGAAGTTCATGACCACTTTTTCAAACACCTTCAGCACCATCATGTTCCGTTTTTCGGGGTGGCGGTTGTGGAAGGTGTTGAGGAATTTTTTGATGGCGGCGTTGTCGAAAGAGTTAACGGTAACGATCTGGTTGTGGGTGAGGATGATAACGATGGGGATGGTGATGTAGTAGGCGTCGCTTTCGTTGATGGAATTGTTTTCAGTGGGTGTTTTGATAACGATGAGCTTCACATTGTCTTCCAGCTCGAAGCGGGCTTTTTCATCAATATCCAGGGAGTCCGTGAGGAAGTCCAGGGGAATATCCAGCTCTTCGGAGAGCTGTTCAAACTCTGCCTGTTTGAGGGGCGGGGTAATATTCACCCAGGCGCCGTTTTCCGGGCGTTCAATGGCTACCGTGCGGGCATCTATATTTTTGAAATACTGGATCATCCGGGCGCAAAGGTAGTGGAATTAATTTACCTATAGCAGGCGGGTCAAATATTAATATTTCCTTCAAATACAAGGGTGGCGGGGCCGCACAGCCATATATCCGAAAAGCTCCGTTCCCCGGTGCGGGTGAAGCTGATCTCCAGGTGGCCGCCAAGGGTTTCAACGGGTATGTTGTAGGTGCCTGCTTCTGCGGGGGCGGCGGTGAGCGCCGCCGCGGTAACGCCGGTGCCGCAGGAGTAGGTTTCATCTTCCACGCCCCGCTCGTAGGTGCGTACAAAAATGCCGTTGTCTACCTCCTGTACAAAGTTCACATTGGTACCTTCGGCAGCAAACCGTTCATTATAACGGATTTCCCGGCCTTGTTGGTATACATCTACCTCCTGCACGTCTGTTACAAACTTTACAAAGTGGGGAGAGCCTGTATTGAGATAAAAATACATATTTCCTACCTCCATCCAGTCTACGTTCTGCATTTTAAGGTTAACCCAGCCGTTTTCCCGGAAGCGGGCTTCATGGGGGCCGTCTACTGCAATGAACCGCACTTCTTTTTTATCAATACCCATCTGGCGGGCAAAAGCCGTGAGGCAGCGGCCGCCGTTGCCGCACATGCTGCCTTCGCGCCCGTCCGCATTGTAATACTTCATCTGGAAGTCGTATTCCGGGTGGGTTTCGAGCATCATCAGCCCGTCTGCGCCGATGCCGAAGCGGCGGTCGCACAGGTGAGCTATCTGCGCTGTGGTGAGGCCGCTGTAAGCGCCGTTCCGGTTGTCTACGATCACAAAGTCGTTGCCGGTTCCCTGGTATTTGTAGAAATGAATGTTCATGCTGGTGCAAAGGTAAAAATGTTTTTTCAGCGTGCAATGAGGCGTGGGCCGGTACTGTTGCAGAAAACGCCGGAACGTGGGCCGAACGGGGCTTTTACTGCGCAATGATACCCAGCGCTTTCTCTATCAGCGCGTTTACAGCGGCGTTGCCGTCTTTGCTGAACTCCTGCCTGATGCGGTTGGCCACAATGGCGCTGATGGACAGGCAGTGGTGCCCCAGCACACGGCCAAGGCCATAAATACCGGCGGTTTCCATTTCAAAATTGGTGATATGCCGGTTCTCGAAGCTGAAACCGCTGAGCTGCTCAATCAGGTCCGGGTGGGAGAGGCCGCCGCGCAGCGCTCTGCCCTGCGGGGCATAAAAGCCTGGACAGGTTACGGTAATGCCGGTGTGAAAACCGTCTGTAAACCGTTCCAGCAGTGTTGAGGCTGCTTCTATCAGGTAGGGCCGCGCAGCATTGGGCTGCAGGCGTATTTGCCCGCGAAAGGCCTCCAGCAGCAATAGTTCTTCCGGGGTATTCTGGTAAGTATAAAAAGGCAGCAGGTTATCCAGCCCCAGCCCGTGAGAAGACACCACGAAACTGTCTACCGGTACGGATTCCTGCAGGGAGCCGGCCGTACCCAGGCGGATGATCTGCAACGCTGCAGGTTCTTCCTTTACCAGGCGGGTGTTGAAATCAATATTGACCAGCGCGTCCAGCTCGTTGAGCACAATGTCTATATTATCTGTGCCAATACCGGTAGACACCACAGAGAGCCGTTTTTGCCCGATGTAGCCGGTATGCGTCACAAACTCGCGGTGGCGGTAGGTGCCTTCCATACGGTCAAAGTGCCGGCTCACAGCCTGCACCCTGTCAGGGTCACCTACGGTGATGACGGTCTCCGCCAGCTCTTCCGGACGTACGTCCAGGTGGTACACGGCGCCGCGGGCGTTGAGTATCAGTTCTGATTCGGCTATTCTGGTCATATATGGTGTATTTTTTTTAATTCATAAATGAATATCTTGTAATCAGATTTGGCAAATATCGAAAATTTACTACTTTTGCAGTCCAACAAAATTAATGGTTCCGTGGCCGAGTGGCTAGGCAGAGGTCTGCAAAACCTTATACAGCGGTTCGAATCCGCTCGGAACCTCAGAAACCTTCTCTTTTGGAGAAGGTTTTTTGTTTTCAGAACGGGCCTTTGCGGAAAACGAGACCTATATCCTACCTATATCACACCTATGTTAGACCTATATTAGACCTATATCACACCTATATCAGACCTATATTAGACCTATGTTGCACCTATATTAGACCTATATCACACCCGGTTTCGACCTGGTTCAATTGTGGTCTTCTCCTGCTCAGGATCTTCCAAAAAAAGGCCGGGAATCATTCCCCGGCCGTCTTCCAAAAGGTTGTTATGCGTACTTATAACTTCCGTATCCAGATATTCCTGTAGCTCACCAGGTCTCCATGGTCTTGCAGCATCAGCGGCATGGCGCCGTGCTTTTCGTAGTACGGCTTGCCGATGTACAGCGTTTTGCCAAGCAACTCCGTGTTATTCTGTACCAGTATGCCGTTGTGCAGCACGGTGATGCGGGCCGGAGATTTCAGGCTGCCGTCTGCATTGAAGCGTGGGGCGGTCCAGATCACATCGTAGGTTTGCCATTCACCGGGCTTTTTGCAGGCGTTCACCAGCGGAATGGCTTGTTTGTACAAACTGCCGGCCTGGCCGTTGGAGTAGGTTTTGTTATTGTAATTGTCCAGCACCTGCAGTTCGTAGTTGCTTTGCAGGAAGATGCCGCTGTTGCCGCGGCCCTGGCCTTCGCCTTTTACTACGGACGGCGTGCGCCATTCAATATGCAGCTGGAAGTCTTCGAAGGAGGCTTTGGTTTTGATACCGCCTTTTTTGGGCGCCACGGTCATGGCGCCGTTGCTCAGCGTCCAGGGGGCTGCGCCGCCTTTTTCGGATTCCCATTGGTCAAGGTTCTTTCCGTCAAACAGTACAATAGCGTCTGAGGGGGCGGCAGTGCCGCTGCCGGGTGTTACCACGGCGGGCACGGGTTCCCATACTTCAGTGTCTTCGGGTTTACCCTTCTGCTGTGCGTCTGCGCTGATAGCGGGCACCAGCAGGGCGGCTGATACCAGCAGGGAAGAAAAACGGTACATGTTCATTATTTAGGCAATTTATAACTGTTATGGTAAACGGGTGTGATGAGCTTGTTGGCAGCGGCGTCTGTAAACTGCTGCTTTTCTTTGTTCCAGTACACTTTCTGGCCTGTTTTAAAGGCGATATTGCCCATTTGCGCATTCACGGCTACGTTGGCGCCGGTCTGGATGTCGCAGTGCAGGTCTTTGAGGTTGCGTGACTTGATCACGTCCAGGAAGTTTTTGGTGTGTTTCACCAGCCCGTTGTCAGAGGCTTTTACGCGGGGTACGGCTTCCATTTTGTCTTTTTCGGGTATCACCTCCCAGCCGCCGCGGTCCAGCACCAGGGTGCCGTTATTGCCCAGGAAGGCAATGCCGTGGGTACGGCCGTAGGGGCCGCCATCTATACCGGTAGCGTGCTCCCACTGCATGTTGAAGCCGTCAAATTCGTAAATGGCGGTGAGCGTATCAGGCGTTTCCGCGGCATCGTCAGGGTAGGCGAACTTGCCGCCGGAAGCTACTACAGACTTGGGGTTGGAAGCTTTCATGCCATAGAGCGCATAGTCTATGAGGTGCACGCCCCAGTCTGTCATCAGGCCGCCGGCGTAATCCCAGTACCAGCGGAAGTTGAAGTGGAAACGGTTGGGATCGAAGGGCCGGGTTTGCGCCGGGCCCAGCCAGCTTTTATAGTCTACACCGGCGGGCGGGGCGGAGTTGGGCTGTTTGGGAATGGACTTCATCCAGCCCATGTACGCCCAGGCTTTTACCAGCCTTACATTGCCGAGCTTCCCGGAATGTACAAAGTCAATAGCGTCATTAAAATGCTGCATGCTGCGCTGCCACTGGCCCACCTGCACCACGCGGTTGTGGCGCTGCTGGGCGGCTACCATGGCGCGGCATTCGGCAATGGAGTTGCCGATGGGCTTTTCAACGTATACATCCTTGCCGGCAGCGCAGGCGTCTGTCATCTGCAGGCAATGCCAGTGGTCAGGCGTACCTATCACCACGGCGTCAATGTCTTTGTTCTCGAGCAGCTTGCGGTAGTCACTGTAGAGCTTTACATTGGTAATGTTCTTTTGGGCCAGCTCTGCGGCCCGTTTGTCCAGCACGTTCTTGTCTACGTCGCAAAGCGCTACGCATTGCGCTTCGGGGTGGTTCAGCAGGCCGTTGAGGTTGCTCCATCCCATGCCGTTCACGCCTATCACCGCAAAGTTAACACGGTCACTGGGGGCAAAAGCGCGCAGGGCAGAAGGGAAGAGGGCCGACCCGGCCAGGAAGGTGCCGGAGTTCAGGAGAAAGTTTCTTCTGTGCATAAGTTTTCATGTATTTAGACGTGGAGTAAATGAAAGCCAAGATATGAAAAGGAAACTATATTTCTTCCTCTTCAGGGTCCCCTGTTGCCCCAAAATTCATCATGGTGCCCAGGAGGTCAGAGAAACGGGTTTCGCTCTCAAAGGTTTTCTTGCTGAGCAGGGAATAGGCGGCCAGCCCGTGCAGCACCATTTCCATCATCAGCAATTGCTCCTGTTTGTTGGCCTGCGGGAAAAGGTGCTTCACCAGCTCCGGCAGCCCGCTTACCTGTGTGAGGGCGGCTTCGTACTGCTTGTCTGTAGTGTCCTGCATCAGTTGCAGGGCATTGCCCTGGTCAAACCACTGGATGATGGTGCGGTACGGATTTACGTCTGCCGCGCCGGCCTTGCGTTTCTTGAACGCGTCAGGGTTGGGGAAGTACTGGGCAAAGGTGGTGCGCACACTCTTTTCCAGCAGGTTTACGGCCACCTGCAGCGGCCCTTCCTGCTCGCCTTCGTACACCAGCTCTATTTTTCCCGTAATGGCGGGTATGATGCCCTGCAGGTCATTGATCCGTACCTGGGTGCTCTTTTCCTTGTTGATGATGGCCCTGCGTTCTGCCGCGCTTACCGCGTTCTCGAACGCGGCAATGGTGAGGCGGGCGGAAACGCCGCTTTTTTTATCTACCCACTCGCTGGTGCGGGCCTCAAACGCCACCTGCTCTATGAGCCGCTTGATGATGTCAGGCATGCGCACGGCGCCCTGTTGCTCTTCGTGTATGGCGGCTTCCTGTTCGGTAATGAGCAGCGAATTTTCAAGCGTTTTGGGATAGTGAGTGATGATCTGGCTTTCTATACGGTCTTTCAGCGGCGTTACAATGGCGCCGCGGTTCGTATAGTCTTCCGGGTTGGCGGTGAACACAAACAGGATGTCTAGCGGCATACGTACTTTGAAACCGCGTATCTGTATATCTCCTTCCTGCAGTATGTTGAAGAGGGCTACCTGTATGCGGGCCTGCAGGTCCGGCAGCTCGTTGATCACAAATATACCGCGGTTGGAGCGGGGAATGATGCCGAAATGGATCACCCTTTCATCCGCATAGCTGAGCTTTTCGTTGGCGGCTTTGATGGGGTCTACGTCGCCAATGAGGTCTGCTACAGATACATCCGGCGTAGCCAGCTTTTCCCCGTAGCGTGCTTCACGGGGCAGCCATTCTATGGGCGTTTTGTCTCCCAGGGTGGCTACCAGGTCACGCGCATGGCGGCTGAGCGGCGCAAAGGGATTGTCGTTCACCTCGGAGCCGGCCACAATGGGTATCCATTCGTCCAGCAGGTCTGTCATTTGCCGGGCCATCCTCGTTTTTGCCTGTCCGCGCAGGCCCAGGAACAGGATGTTGTGCCGGGAGAGCAGGGCTCTTTCGGTATCGGGTATCACGGTATCATCATACCCGATGATGCCGGGGAAAGTGCTTTCCTTTCTTTTCAGCTTCAGTATCAGGTTCTGCCTGATCTCCTCTTTCACGGTGCGGTAGGTATAACCACTTTTTTTAAGCTCGCCGAGCGTTTTGATCTTTTCCATTGCTTGTGTTGCTGTTTTATAGCCGTTTTCTTTTCCCGCTTTCGAAATCGTAGAAGAGGAACTGGCCCAGTTTGTCTGTGCCGGAGAAAAAAGCCTTGCCGTTATTGGTTTCCGTAAATTCTTTTACAAATTGCTGCAGCCAGGGATCTGTGGCTACCATAAAGGTGGTGATGGGTATTTTGAGTTTTTTGCACTGGGCGGCCAGGTTGAGGGTGCGGTTGAGTATCTTCCTGTCAAGCCCGAAGCTGTTCTTGTAATACTGTTTGCCCTGCTTGAGGCAGGTGGGTTTCCCGTCTGTGATCATAAAGATCTGTTTGTTGGGATTGCGCCGCCTGCGGAGAATGTCCATGGCCAGCTCCAGCCCCGCCACCGTGTTGGTGTGGTAGGGGCCTACCTGCAGGTAGGGCAGGTCTTTGATCTCTATCTGCCAGGCATCGTTGCCGAACACAATGATGTCCAGCGTGTCTTTCTGGTAGCGGGTGGTGATCAGCTCGCTGAGCGCCATGGCCACCTTTTTGGCGGGGGTGATCCGGTCTTCCCCGTAGAGTATCATGGAGTGGGAAATGTCAATCATGAGGGCGGTGGAGGTTTGGGTCTTGAAGTCCGTTTCGCGGATCTCCAGGTCGTCCTGCTGCATGGAAAACGCCTCTATGCCGTGGTTGATCTGGGCGTTGCGGATGGAGGCGGTCATGTCTATCTGCTCCAGGGCGTCCCCAAATGCATAGGGCCGGGTTTCCGCGTTCAATTCGTCCCCCATACCTGATTTACGGATATTGTGATCTCCGATGTTGGACTTTTTGAGTTTGCCGAAAATTTCTTCCAGCGCGCGTTTCCGGATGGTCTGCTCCGTTTTGCCGGTAATGTCCATCTGGCCGCTTTCCTCATTTTCCCGGATGTAACCTTTGTCTTTCAGGTCTTGAATAAAATCACCTATGCCATACTCGTTATTGGAAAGCTGGTATTCTTTGTCTAGCTCTGTGAGCCACTGCAGGGCCTCTGCCACATCCCCGCTGGTATAAGTGAGTAATTGCGTGAAAATGTCCAGCAATTTTTCGAACGGCGACTGTTGGTTCTCCGACGGGTCAAACCGGGAGAAAATGAATCCTTTCATCCCCTTGTTTTGTCTTGTTTATTAACCCGGTGGGAGCCATTGACGATGGCGGTCACCCGGGCTGCATATCAGGTCTAATTTACGCAAAAAAGCGCTGGGGCGAAAAAAGTTAAAAAAGCGGGCCGGAAAATTTAAAAAATGGCTGTTTATTCATTTATTTTACCTTTCTTAAAAACACGTCTATGAATTCATTACGAAAAGGGCTGCTGAGCCTGGGAATGGCTGCCATGCTGTTCACCACGGCCGTTGCACAAAAACAGGAAGCGAAGCTGGGCTGGAAACTGGGTGCCCAGGCTTATTCATTCAACAGGTTTACCCTCACCCAGGCGCTGGATAAACTGGACTCCTGCGGGCTGCAATACGTGGAATGTTACCCTGGCCAGACCATCGGGGGGAATATTGAAGGTAAAATGGACTTCAAGATGGATGCCGCCAAACGCCAGCAGGTGCTGGACCTGCTGAAAAGCAAAAAGAAAACGCTGGTGGCTTTCGGCGTAGTAAGCCCCAGGAGCGAAGAGGAATGGAAACAGCTGTTCGAGTTTGCCAAAGCCATGAACATCCAGATCATCACCTCCGAACCGCGTACGCAAGACCTGGACCTGGTGTCCAGGCTGTGTGACGAGTACAAGATCAAGGTGGCCATCCATGACCACCCGAAGCCCAGCCACTACTGGTCTCCAGACAGCGTGCTGGCCGCCATCAAAGGCCGCAGCCAGTATATGGGCGCCTGCGCGGACATTGGCCACTGGGTACGTTCCGGGCTTGATCCCATTGAGTGCCTGCAAAAACTGAATGGCCGCGTGTACAGCCTGCACCTGAAAGACCTGCACGAAAAATCCCGCCAGGGCCACGACGTGGTATGGGGTACCGGGGTTTGCAATATTGAAGGGGTGCTGAAAGAGCTGAAAAAGCAGAAATTCAAGGGGCTTTTCTCCGCGGAATACGAGTACAACTGGTTTAACAGTGTACCGGAGATCAGGGAAAGCGTGAAGAACGTGCGGGGCATGATATCGAAACTGTAATTGCGGGAGCGATAAAATGAAAGAAAGCGCCGGGGGAGTGTTTCCCACCGGCGCTTTCTTATTATCGCATGCTAAGATGATTGCCTGGAAGTATCACCTGCCAGACATCGCACTATAAAAAAACTCCCGGCGCTCATACCGGGAGTTTTTTTTATCTGGGAGAAGTTATTTACCACTATCCGTTTTCGGAACACTGTCAGGCACTGTACTGAACTGCCCGCCGGCTTCATTGCTCCTGGCGGAGTCTTTCCCGAAATCCAGCTTCCATTGCTTCAGCATCAGGATGAAGCGCTCTGCGCGCTGGGCGTCGTCCTGCAGGTCATTGGTGAACAGGCGGGGCGGCAGGCCGCGGTAGTAGCGCATTTGCTGTTCCAGGTCTTTGGTGATCTCGTCTGATATTTCGTTGGCGCGTTTGGTATTGCCGGCAATGTAGTAGGCATACACCACTTCCATGCTCCACAGGTTGTGCATGTTACCGGGGGAGGTGAGGGCGTAAGGCATGTTGCCGGGCAGGAACACGGAATCCTGGCGGTCCAGCACTTTCAGCGCGCTGTCTTTCTTGCCTTCTTTGGTGAGGGCCACGCTCAGCTTGGTGTAAGAATTGCGGATGCTCTGCAGCATGCGGCGGTTGGGCTCGTCAAAGTATACGCCTTCAATGTTCACGCTGCCGTATACAAACTTGTCCATCAGGTTTTCGTACATCTTGCGGGTATGCACCTGGTCGTTGAGGCCGGGCAGCATTTCGTCAGATGCGGGCCTGCGCGTGGGCACCAGCCGGTAGGTGAGGCCCTCCACCTGCAGGTACTCGTTAAAGCCGAGGTCTACGGGAGAGGTGAAGTATATCGGGCGTTTCCATGCGTTGGTGGCTATGATGTCATACACCGCCAGGTCGTTTTTGTACACTACCTGTTTCGGGATCACGAAGGGCACCTGCGGGGAGATGCGGCCGCTGTCCTGTATATCTACCGTGCCGTTTTTCACCACTTCCGCCACATCTACCGGTATGAACATTTTCTGCGTGGGCAGGTAGTTCACTTTTTCGCCGGTGTTCAGGGGCACTTTGGCCTGGTCACGGTCATCGCCAATGAAGTTGATCACTTCCTTCAGGTTGAAGTAGCGGTCTTGCGGCACCTGGCCGTTATCATACAGCATTACATAGTTGCGGTTCTCGCCGCGGTATTTGTCAGCGCCCAGCGTCATTTCAATGGCGGGGCTCTGGTTAACGGCCCTGGTTTGCTGGGCAATGTACCAGTCTACGCCCAGCAGGCTGAGGTTGATCACGCGGATGTCTGGCCTGATGCCTTCCACTTCCTGTGCGTACCAGAGGGGGTAGGTATCGTTATCCCCCACGGTGAACAGGATGGCGTTGGGAGCGCAGGATTCCAGGTAGTCACGGGCCACGTCGCGGGCCAGCACTTTCTTGGAACGGTCATGGTCATCCCAGCCCTGTTGCGCCATCAGCATGGGCACGGCCACAAAACAGAGTATGATGGCGAGCGGCGCGGCCATTTTGGCCACGGCGTTCTTTTTAATAAAGAAGTTATAAATACTGAGCACGCCCAAACCAATCCAGATGGCAAAGGCATAGAAAGAGCCCACGTAAGCATAGTCACGTTCACGCGGCTGGTTGCCGGCCTGGTTCAGGTACAGCACAATGGCAATACCGGTGAAGAAGAAGAGCAGCCCGACAATGAACGCGTCTCGCTTGTGGCGGTTGTAATGGAAGAAGAAACCGATCAGCCCCAGTATCAGCGGCAGGAAGTAGAAGGTATTCCGCGCCTTGTTGTTCTTCAGGCTGTCGGGCATCTCGCTTTGGTCTCCGTAAAGCGCATTGTCGAGCGGGGCAATGCCGGAGATCCAGTTGCCGTCACGCGGGTTGCCAAAGCCCTGCACATCGTTTTGCTTGCCGGCAAAGTTCCACATGAAGTAGCGGATGTACATGAAGTTGAGCTGGTAACCGATGAAGAACTTGATATTGTCCCCGAAGGTAGGCGCTTCGCCTTCCTTGAGGCCCAGGAAGGCCTTGTAATAATCTGCGTGGCCCTGGTCGTTGCTGGCGTCCCACACGCGGGGGAACAGCATCTTGTCTTTGCTGGCGTATACGGGCACCTGTTTTTTGCCAACGGGAATGTATTCTTTATTGCTGCGGGCGTACACCGTGCCTTTTTCTTCATAAGATTCCGGGCGGGCGGTAAACACCTGGCCGTACAGCAGCGGGAAATCCCCGTATTGTTCGCGGCCGAGGTAGCCTACCAGAGACACCGGGTTGTCTACATTATACATGTCTACAGACGGGTCTGCGGAGGAGCGCACCATGGTGGTCACGTACGTGGAGTAACCCATCAGCAGGAAGAATATGCAGGAATTGGTGAGCTGCACAAAGTGTTTCAGCTTTTGTGCGTTCAGCTCTACACCGAACAATTTAATGAAGTAGGGTACCAATAATACGGCTGCGGCCAGGATGAAGCGCAGAATACGGACGCCGGCGCCGTCCCCATCCGCAAAAGCCGGAATGGCAATAACGGATGCCACAATGATGAGGGGCACATAAAACCCGAATTTCGGCCTGAAATACCCGTATACCAGCATCACTATGATGGCTACGAAATAAAAGGTGAAGCCGGAGAAGAAGGGCATATGCAGGCTATTCACAAAGAACACGTCCATCATGCCGGAGGCCTTGATGGTATCTTGTATGATGAATTTCTGTACCAGGCCGGTAAGCACGCAGCCAAGTACAAAAGCCCAGAACGCGCCGGTGGTATTTACTTTTTTACTGCGTTTGAAGTAGTAGATCAGCACCATAGCGGGTATGGTGAGCAGGTTGAGCAGGTGTACGCCAATGGAGAGGCCCATCATGTAGGCTATCAGCACTATCCAGCGGTCTCCGTACTGGGTATCCGCTTCATGTTCCCATTTGAGCATGGCCCAGAACACGATGGCGGTGAACAGGGAGCTCATGGCGTATACTTCGCCTTCAACGGCGGAAAACCAGAAAGAGTCGGAGAAAGTGTAGGCCAGCGCACCAATGGCGCCGGCGCCCATTACGGCCAGCAGTTGCTGGTTGCTCAGGGGCTCGCCGTTCTTGGAGAGGATGCGGCGGGCAAAGTGGGTGATTGTCCAGAATAAGAACAGGATCGTAAAACCGCTGGCCAGGGCGCTCATGATGTTAACGCCCAGGGAAGCTTCGGAGGGAGAGAACGGAAGGGTGAACAGCCGGCCCAGCAGCACAAAGAGCGGAGCGCCGGGGGGGTGGGGCACCTGCACCTTGTAGGCAGCCGAAATGAACTCCCCGCAGTCCCACAGGCTGCCCGTGGCTTCCATCGTCATTAAATACACCGTGCAGGCAATTATGCACACTATCCAGCCCGCAATGTTATTAATCCGGTTAAAATTCATAAGGTTGTTTTAGATAATTCCGACAAAAATAGAAAAAGTAACCAATTAAGCTAATGTGAACAACAGTTTTAACTTTTTATAAATGTTTTAACAAATCAGGCCTTCCGGTCAAGGCTCCAGGCTTCAGGCTTGCCGGAAAACCAGCCTTTAATGGAGGCCCATACTTCGGTGAAAAGGGGAGAATGGCGGTAGGCGTCCAGCGCGGCGGTGTCATCCCAGGTGCTGTAGGTGAAATAGACGCCGGGGTGCATCTTGTCTTTCCACAGCTCCAGGTGGTGGCAGCCGGGAAAATGGCGGATGGCATGGCGGCGGGCTTCGAAGATGGCCTCGAAGTCCGCGGAACGGGCGGGGTCAAAGCTGAGTTTCACGATCCGGATCATTCTTCAAAGAGGATTCTGACGGTTTGATAAAAGGATAGCTGCTGGAAAGAGCCCTGCTGCAACTGGTCACGCCGGAAGCCCTGCAGGCCGAAGAGGCCGGCGGCATTGCCCTTGTTCACGGCAATTTCCAGGTAACCGGCGGCATTGAAGAGGGCCAGTTTCTGGCCTTCCGCCACGTCTGCATAGGTTTCGCTGATCTGGGTGATCATTTCATCGCGCCGGAAGAAGATGGCAAACCGGCGGTCCCGGCGGTGCTCGGTGAACTGCTCGCGGGTAATGTTCACCACCACGTTCTCAAAATTGTCTATATGGATGATCTGGCCTTCAATATAATCTTCCCCGGTGAGGGGCTGCAGGTTGTTTTTGACGACTATTTCAGGGGCCGGCGTGCCGATGGCATCCAGCGGGGCGCCGGCTATCAGCTGTGCCAGCGCCTGCGCCATGGCGCGTACAATGTTGAGGGTATTGCGTGTTTCCCCCGCGGGCAGCGGCAGGCGGTATACTTCGGCGGGTTTTTCCCCTGCTATCATGGTCAGCAGCCCGTTGTCCGCACAGCAGATGTACTGGCCGTTGTGGCGGCCTATCAGCACGTAATCCGCCTTGCGGTCAAACAGGTTGTTGAGCACCAGGTGGTACACGCCTTCGGGAAAATAATGGAAGGCGCTGCGGCAGATGTAGGTGGCCTGAGGAAGGTTGAAGGGTGAAATATGATGGGAAATGTCCACCACGTGGGCATCTGCACAGTGTTGCAGCAACAGGCCCTTGATGGCGCCTGCGAGGTAATCCTGCAAACCGATGTCTGATGTTAGTGTGATGATGGGCATGTTGTACATCCGGAACTATAAAGCACAGGGGAAATCTGTGCAAAGAAAGTCATTTTATCAAAGTAATGTTGAAAACAATTTGATTTCTTTTATACACATAGGGATATACACATACCGGGCCGGAAATGTTCAGAGAGGAGAGCCGGGCTCTTTCCGGAAGTGATTGAATACCAGTTTGTCTGCCCAGCGGGGTATCACATGGCTGAGCAGCACGGTCAGTTTTCCCTGTAAAGTGAGCACTACCGTACGTTTCCTTTTGGCAATGGCTTTGAGCGTATGCTGCGCCACTTCCTCCGCGCTCATCAGCCGTGACTCGTCCAGCGGTGTTTCCCTTTGGGAGTGGCCCGTCTGGTCAAGGGCGGTGTTGCGGATATTGGAAGAAGTGAAGCCGGGGCATACCCACATCACGTTCACGCCTGTATGCAAATTTTCTGTGCGTAATGTTTCCAGGAAACCCTGCATGGCAAACTTGGAGGCGGAATAGCCCGTTCTGCCCGGCAGGCCGCGGTAACCGGCAATAGAAGAAACGCCGGCAATGGTGCCTTTGTTGGCGGTTATAGACGGCAATGCAAACTTGGTGCAGTACACGGTGCCCCAGAAATTGATATCCATCAGGGTTTTCAGCACGTCTACCTCCACATCCCGGAAGAGGGCGCGCATGCTTACGCCGGCGTTGTTGATCAGGATGTCTATGCCGCCGTATTTTTCCAGCACGCTGTCTATAAATGCCTTGCAATCAGCTTCCCTGCCTACGTCCGCCACAAAGGTGTGCAGCAGCGGGTTGTTAACCTCCTGGCTGAGGGAGGCCAGTGCGGCTTCCCTGCGGCCGCAAACCGATACCCTGGCCCCCGCCTGCAAAAAAGCGACGGCCAGTGCTCTCCCTATCCCTGAAGTTCCCCCTGTGATCACAACGGATTTATACTGAAAGGTGCTTTGCATGGCGCAAAAATAACGGAGCGGCACACAATAAGAAAAATTATTTGGTGAAAGAGGGGAAATGGGAGGGGGAATATGTAAAAAAGGCCGGCCTGAAACAAATGCTTCAGCCGGCCTGCGGGGTATTGATGAAAATGTTTGGAACTTCCGTTAATGGGCGTGCCCGCCTTCTTCCCCGCTGTTCATCATTTTGGCCTGCAGGTCCTGGGCGCCCTGTGTTACGTATTGCGCATCGGCAGGCAGCTCTTCCGGCAATACCACTTCAGTATAACCGCCAGCGGTTACTCCGGCCCTGATCTCTACCCTGCGGTAGTGGCGCGGCTGAGCGGTGGCCACAAATACGTACTGCCGGCCGGCATCCATTACCACGGCGGCTGAAGGGAGAGCAGGCACCCTGGCGGCGCCGGTCTCCACCCAGGCTTTGAGGTAGGTGCCGGGCAGCATTTCCTTGTCTTCCCGGTCAAGATGGCAATGCACGCGGATGGTGCGGTCTTTGTCAATTTCCCGGCCTACAAGATGTATGGTGGCGGTTCTTTCCTTTGACTCGTTGGATAATATGAACCGTACCTTGTTGCCGATCTTGAGACGGGGAATGTCTTTCTCAAACACCGTCAGCTCCGCATGCAGATGCTCCGTGTCTACAATTTCGAACAAGGGCTCATTGGGGCTCACGTATTTGCCCACGTTGGCGTTTACCTTGGTAACATAACCGCTGATGGGCGCCAGCACGGGAATGGAACGGAGTATGGTACCGCTTTCCAGCCTGGCTACCTGTATGTTCATGAGCAGCAGCTTTTGCTTCAGGGCTTCCAGCCTCACCTTGAGGGTATTCCGCTCAGCGTCGGTTTTCTGGAAGGTCTTTTTGGCGCTCACGTTTTCTGCGCTCAGTTCCTTCTGCCGCTCATACTCAAGGTCCAGGAAGGCCAGCTGGGCTTTGGTTTCCAGGTAGTCTTGCTGCAGCTGGATGTAGTCGGGGTGCTCCATTTGAGCAATTACCTGCCCCTTTTTCACCCAGTACCCTTCCAGCAGGTCTGTATGCCGCAGTATGCCGCCAATGGGCATGGAGATGCTCAACATTTGCTGCGGCGGCACGTCCAGCAGGCCATTTACTTTAATGGTGCCGCTCAGTTCTTTTTGCTCAACGCTGCCGGTTTGCAGGCGGATGGTGTTGAACTGCGCTTCGGTGATCTCCACAACGTCTTCCGTGTGTGGCGGCTCTGCGGCCGTGCTGTCTGCCGCGGGGGCCTTGCCTTTGTTGCTGCAGGCGGAGAAGGCTATGGCGGCGGCTATGATGATGATGTTTCCTTTCATGTGGTGTCCGTTTATTCCGTTTTGTTGCCCAGCAGGTACTGAAGCTGTAAAACGCTCTGATTGTAATTATTAAGTGTTTGCAGATGGGTATTTTGTACGTCCATGGCGGTGCGCAGGCTTTGCAGGTATTCCACGTACCCTATTTCACCGCTGCGGTAGGCCTTGCCGGCATGTTCCGTCATGAGGGCGGTTTGCGGCAGCAGGGAGTTTTCATAATACTGGAGGGATTCCCTGTATTTGCGCACTTCTTCCATCTGCTCGTTAAACAGGCCTTTAAAGCGGTGTTGCTGTTGCTGGTACCGGAAGCCGGCCGCCTCCCTGTGCAAGGCCGCCGCCTTTATGCGCGAGGCTTGCGGCTTGAACCACAATGGCAACGCCAGCCCGGCCTGGAAGCCGTTAAAGCGGTCTCCGGATGTGGCCAGCGGCGTACCGGACGCGGTCTTCGGCGTGGCAATCAGCGTTTGCGTAAAAAAGCCCAGGGTAATGTCCGGCAGCATTTTCTGTTTTTCTACCTGCTGTTGCTGCCCGGCTACTACTGTTTGTTGCCGGAACCATTCCAGGCCGGGGTTGGCGGCAAGGGCCGCACTGTCTGCCGGAGGAAGGGCGAGCGGCTCCAGCGGCCCTGCGGCAATGCGTACCGGCTGGTCTGCATGCAGTAAGGTTTGCAGGCGCGCACTGTAAAAACGCATGTCTGCCTTTACCTGCTGCTGCTGTGTTTTGAGCTGCTGCAGCTGGTTTTCCGCGGCGGTTTTTTCCAGCAGGGTGCTTTCGCCGGTGCGCAGCTTCACGCCGGCGGCGCGGGCAAACTCCGTGTAAATGGAATCCTGTTCCTGCAGGCGCTGATCCCAGGTTTGCAGGTATTGCAGCTGGTACCAGGCGGCCTGTACCTGGTATACCAGGTCATTTTTGTCTGCGGCCAGCTTCAGTTCGTTGCTGCGGATGTTGGCGTCCGCCAGCCGGGTTTGTGCGCCAAACAGGGTGGGGAAGGGTATGTTCTGCGTGATGGAGATATTGTTATCGTTCTTCACGTAACTGTTATATTGGCCGTATTGCAGCATCACTTCCGTTTTGCCGATGTCTGCAGCGGCCCCGCGCAGTTGCCGGCTGCCTTTGAGATCTGCCTCTGCGGCGGCAATGGCGCCGTTTTGCCGCAGGGCGGTTTGCACGCATTCCTGCAGGGTGTACGTTTTTTCCTGCGCCCCCGCGGAAAGCCCTGCCAGCAGCAGCGGTAAAAGAAGCAGCTTGTTCATATGTTTGGGTTTTGTGCTGATCTTTTCAAAGTAGATGTAGAGAATGGGCAGTACAATGAGCGTGAGCAAGGTGGAGGTAACGAGCCCGCCTATCACCACCGTGGCCAGCGGCCTTTGCACTTCCGCGCCGGCGGAGCCGGAGAGCGCCATGGGCAGAAAACCCAGGGAGGCTACGGAAGCCGTCATCAGCACCGGCCGCAGGCGCAGGCGGGTACCTTCCAGCACAATCTCCTGCAGATCGGTGAGCCCGCTTTTTTTCAGCCGGTTAAACTCTGCTATCAATACAATACCGTTGAGCACCGCCACGCCAAAAAGGGCAATGAAACCCACACCGGCTGAAATGCTGAACGGCATGCCGCGCAGCACCAGGGCAAACACGCCGCCAATGGCCGCCATGGGAATAGCGGTGAATATCAGCAGGGATTGTCTGGCGGAGTGGAAGGTGAAGAACAGGAGCAGGAAGATGAGGCCCAGCGCAACGGGCACGGCTACGGATAAACGTTGCTGCGCTTCCTGCAGGTTTTCAAACTGCCCGCCGTAGGTAATGAAGTAGCCGGGCGGCAGTTTTACGCTGCTGTTTATTTTGCCGGATACTTCTTCCACAACGGAAGCAATGTCTCTCCCGCGCACGTTAAAGCCTACAATAATGCGCCGCTTGGCGGCTTCCCGCTGGATCTGGTTGGGCCCCAGCTTATAGGATATGTCTGCCAGCTGGTCCAGCGGCACCTGGTTGCCGTTGGGCGTGGTAATGAAAATGTTCTTCACATCTTCTATACTTTCCCGGTTTACCTGCTGGAAACGCACAACCAGGTCATACCGTCTTTCGCCCTCGTACACCAGCCCCGCGCTCTGGCCGGCAAAGGCAGTGTTCACGGCCTGGTTCACCGTGGCCACGTCAAGCCCGTAGCGTGCCAGCAGGTCGCGGTTGATGCTTACCATGATCTGCGGAAGGCCGGTGATCTTTTCTTCATACAGGTCTTTGGCCCCGTCTGTAGCGGCTACTATCTTTCCTACTTCCTTGCTCAGCCGCGTGAGGGTTTCCAGGTTTTCCCCGAATATTTTGATGCCCACATCCTGCCGTACGCCGGAGATCAGTTCATTAAAACGCAGCTGGATGGGCTGGGAGAAGCCGAACTGTACGCCGGGAATAGCGTCGAGCGTGGCCTGCATCTTGTTCACCAGCTCTTCCTGCGTTTCCGCGGATGTCCATTCAGACTTGTCCTTCAGCAGTATCATCACGTCTACAGCCTCCATGGGCATGGGGTCTGTAGGTATTTCGGCGGAACCTATCTTGCCCACTACTTCTTTTACTTCCGGGTATTCCTTCAGCAGCAGCTGTGAGGCCAGGTTGATCTTGTCTATAGATTCGGAGAGGGATTTGCCGGTGGCCAGCCGCATCTCGATGGCCAGGTCTCCTTCTTCCAGGGTGGGAATAAATTCGCCGCCCAGTTGCAGGAAGGTGATGAGGCTGATGATGAACAGCACCACAGCGGTAACGGTGACCATCAGCTTGTGCCGCAGGGCGCCGTTGATCACAGGCTGGTAGCAGCGCTGGAAGAAATCCATCATCCGGTCTGAAAAATTCCTTTTATGCACTACGTTCTTGCTGAGAAAGAGCGCGCTCATCATGGGCACGTACGTCAATGAAAGCAGGAAGGCGCCCAGTATGGCAAAGCTTACGGTTTGAGCCATGGGCTTGAACATACGGCCTTCGATGCCGGTGAGGGCAAGAATGGGAAGGTATACGATCAGGATGATGATTTCTCCGAAAGCCGCCGCGCTGCGTATTTTGCTGGCGGAGGTATACACTTCTTCGTCCATTTGCCGCTGGTTCAGCCGCGTGAGTTTGCTGAGGCCCAGGTGGTGCATGGTTGCTTCCACGATGATCACCGCGCCGTCTACTATCAGCCCGAAGTCAATGGCGCCCAGGCTCATGAGGTTGCCTGATACGTCAAATACCCGCATGAGGATGATGGCAAACAGCATGGCCAGCGGTATCACGGAGGCCACAATGAGCCCGGCGCGCAGGTTGCCGAGGAATATGACCAGCACAAAGATCACAATGAGCGCGCCTTCAATGAGGTTTTTGCTCACCGTGCCAATGGCGCGGTCTACCAGGTGGCTGCGGTTGAGGTATACTTCCAGCTCCACGCCTTCGGGCAGTGTTTGCCTGATCTGTGCAATGCGGTCTTCTACTGTTTTCACCACCTTGCTGGCATTCTCGCCTTTGAGCATCATCACAATTCCGCCCACGGCCTCACCGCTCTTTTTACCGTCTGCGTGGGTGAGCGCGCCGTACCGCACGGCAGCGCCGAAACGTACGACGGCCAGGTCCCGCACCAGCACGGGCAGGCCCTGCGTGGTGTGAGACACCACGATCCTCTCAATGTCTTCCAGGGAAGTTACCAGCCCTTCCGTGCGGATGAAGTAGGCATTGGGCTTTTTGTCTATGTACGCGCCGCCGGTGTTCTGGTTGTTCTTTTCAAGGGCGGTAAATACATCGTTGATGCCCAGGTTGAAGCTGCGGAGCTTGTCCGGGTCAAGGGCTATTTCATATTGTTTGAGAAACCCGCCGAAGCTGTTCACCTCCGCCACGCCGGGCGTGCCCAGCAGCTGCTGGCGGATGATCCAGTCTTGTATAGAGCGCAGCTCCGAAGGCGGGAATTTTTCTTCATAGCCGGCTTTGGGATGGATGACATATTGGTAAATTTCTCCAAGCCCGGTAGAGATGGGCGTCATTTCGGGCGTGCCGATGCCTTCGGGAATGCGGCTTTGCGCTTCTCCCAGTTTTTCGTTCACCTGCTGCCGCGCCCAGTAAATGTCTACATCGTCATCAAACACAATAGTCACCACGGAAAGGCCGAACCTTGATGCGGAGCGGATCTCCGACAGTTGCGGAATGGTGGCCATGGTCTGTTCCACGGGGAAGGTAATGAGCCGCTCCACCTCCTGCGGCGCCAGTGACGGGCTTTGTGTGATCACCTGCACCTGGTTATTGGTGATGTCCGGCACGGCATCTACCGGCAGGCGCGTAAGTGAATATACGCCCGCGGCGGCCAGTGCCAGGGTGAGCAGCCCGATGATCAATTTATTTTGAATCGAGAACCTGATTATCCTGTCTAGCATTATAAAAGCCTGTTTGTGCACGTGCGCGCGCCATGGATGGCATGCACCTGTTGGCCGTGCGCACGGCATGATAAAATGTTGTCAATAAAAACGGGAAGATCAGGCGGAGCGGGGCGGTTGCCAGAAGGGGTCGGGCACTTCCTGCACCGGTGGACAAATGTACCGGCTTACAGGGGCATTAAGCACAACCGGTTTGGTGAGGAAGGCCGCGTTTTTAGGCAGCACGGAAATAACCGCGCAGCAGGAACAGATGCAGAACGGGGAACAAAGGTCCCCGCTGTCACGCGTTTCCTTGAGGGGCACGTGCACTTCCTCCTGCGCCTCGCCGTGGCCGGCGTCCGTACACCGGTCCGCACAGGGCACGCCCGCGCAAACAAGTATCCAGATGCTGAGAAGGAAGCTCCATGCTTTCATGCCGTAAAATTATTAAAATAAGGGCATGATGCATAAAGAATTTTTACAAGATGGTTGCAAAAAGAAGGGTTCCATCCTCAAAAGCCGGATAGCAGCAACTTCCGTTTTTTCAGGATAAAACTTTCTTCCTGCGGCGTCAGCTTGCAGCGCAGGGCTTTTTCATAGTATTCCGCAGCACGGGAGGGTTGCTGCAGATCGGTGAGGATGCGGGCCATGCTGCAGTGGAAGAGGTGGTGCCGCTGCATGAAATCATGTTCTTCCAGCGGCGCCAGCAGGGCCAGCGCGCTGGCAGACCGGCCGGCAAAATGCAGGGCTATGCCGTGGTTCAGCTGTACAAACGGGGAGGGGCTGATGTGCTGCAACTGGCGGTAGAGTGCGGCTATCTGCTCCCAAGGCGTAGCGTCAAAAGATGGCGCGCCGGCGTGCAGCCAGGCAATGGTGGCTTCCAGCAGAAAAGGTTTGTGGCGGGCCTCGCGGCCTTCATGCAGGTAGCGGGCAGCAATGCGTATCATGTCTTTGTTCCAGCGGCTGCGGTCCTGGTGCTCCAGCTCCAGCAGCTCGCCGCTTTCACTGGTACGTGTATCCAGCCTTGACAGTTGAAAGAGCATCAGGGCAAAAAGGGCTTTGGCGTCAGGCACGCCCACCCGCGCTTCCTTGATCACGGTTTTGGTAAGGCTGAGCGCGTCTTCGCACAGCTGTTCGTCTGCATATTTCCACCCTTCGGTAAATACGAGGTACAGCACTTTGAGGGCCATCAGCACTTTCTGTTCGCTCCACCATACAAAGCCGCTGCTGAAGGCAATATCTCTTTCCTTGGGCAGTTGTTTCTGGCGGTAAAGCATTTTGGACACGGTGTCTGGAGAGGAGCCCAGCAAGGTGGCTATCTGCTGCACCTGCAGGCCGTGTACATAGCGCAGCGCCATTACCAGCTGCAGCCTGGGAGAAAACTCAGGCCGCATGCAGGCAAAAAGGAGGCGCAGCAATTGCTGGTCTCCGTCTTCCTGCAGCGCAGCCGGCGCCGGCAGGCCGCCTGCATTGTCTAGTGACAGCAGGGCTTGCTGCCGGCTGAGCTGTTTGTTGGCAATGTTGCGGATGGTGGCATACAGCCAGGCCTCCGGTTTCTCAGGCATTTGCTGCGGCCAGCTGGCGGCTGCTGCCGCAAACGCTTCCTGTACAATGTCTTCCGCATCGGCCATACGGCTAATGCCGCTGTAGTACAGCAGTGCGCTCACCATTTTACCGAACTGCGCACGGTAGATGTCTTGCAGCAGGTGCTCCATATCAATGCGCCATCAATGGTCTTACTTCCACGGCACCGTTGTAAACGGATACATGCGGGCATCCGGCGGCAATGGCGGTGGCATGGTCAAGGTCACGCGCGTTCACCAGTATGTAACCGCTGATGCTCTCACGCGCTTCTGCAAACGGGCCGTCTGTTCCAATATGGCCCGGTTTTACATAACGGGTGTCTACGTCCAGCGGCTCACCGGCAACAAATATGCCTTCAGCGGCCAGGTCTTCGCACCATTTCGTCATCACCGCGGTGCATTGCTGTATTTCTTCTTCAGACAGCTGTTGCATCTTTTCCAGGTCTTCCCGGAGCAGTAAAAGATACTTCTTCATGGTCATGTGTTTTTAGTATAGTACCCGGCCGGGCAGAAATCCGGACATGCGCACGCATAAATTTATAACTATATTCTATGGCTGCGTTAGTAACGTTTTTGTTTCATATGATTGTATTTGATAATAGCTGAGTGAAAATTGAGCTATAAAAACAACTTTGCTAAACGATTAGCAATGGTACTGAATCAGCTTCAAACTGGCCATGGTACAGCATTTAAGAAAGGTATTTTTTACGCCTGAAGGCTATGTGTTAACAAAAACTTAATTGTGAAAACATTAGGACTTGTAATCTTTTTAAATAATTTTAAACAATCAATAGGGTTGGTTTTGGTGTTTTATTAACGGTGGATTGTGATATTTTGCCCGTGGCTGGTATAATTTATACGAAATGCATACAGGCCTATTGACACAAAAGAATATGGTATGTATCTTTCACGCAAATATACCTCATCATCCAGGAGGGTATGTGAGCATTGGAAGAACATTTAAAGAGCCTAACTAGATACTTTTGTTCACCACGTTAAACATTGCACGTAGAAAACGATATGATCAAAATCAAAATTTGCAGAGCGTCATTTTGAATTAGTACCCCGCACAATTCATGCTGTCGGTACCCACAAAAGCGAAATTAACTTCCAGGTAAGATCCCTGTGCAGGTGAAAAGTTAACTTCTCAGTATCAGTTTTTTTTCCTGACGGCAACGCAGTATTGCGTGCTGCGGCTATCTGTGTCTCTTATAGCCCGCAACGCGGCCCTGTCATGCATTTCGCATGGCGGGCAGGGGAATCTTTTGTTTTTTAAAATGGCCCGGCTACGCCTTGCGTAGCACGGGAAGGGCGCCTCTTGTTTTTTAATCAACCGGCTATGCTTTGTTATAGCGCGGGCAGGAGATGCCATGTCTGGATGGAGCCCGGCTATGCCTTTACCATAGCGGCGGGTAGGGGAGTTCTTTGTTTTTAAATAAATCCGTCTTATGACATATTTCTACCCAAATTCAGGGAAGCGCACCACGCTATTGCTGGGGCTCTTCATGCTGGGAGCGGGCGCCATGGCGCAACAAAAGCTGTACAAAAAATCAGACTCTACCGGAACGGCGGGCAGCGCAGAAGCTGCAGAGCGCCTGAAGAACGTGGCTGTTCAGGCCAGGGACACGGTAGGGTATATTCCCAACAGCGAGCTCCTTTTACGTTCAGGCGGCGCCGTTAGCAGGCTGCCGCTTGATGAAGTAAGGAAACTTCCTTACACCAGTGTAAACCAGATGCTGCTGGGAAGGGTCAACGGCGTAGATGTACGCATCCCCTCCGCCGAACCGGGTAAACGCAGCAGCGCCTTTGTGCGCGGCGCTTCGGGCCTGTTGCTCAAAAACGGCGATCTCTTCGGCGCACAGCCCGTATACATTGTAGACGGCATGCCCCTCATCACCGAACATGCTTTTGCCTTTGACGTGCAGCGCTTCGATTTTAACCGCATGGGCACAGAAATCGATCCGCTGGCCTTTCTCAATGTTAACGACATTCAAAGCATCGAAGTGCTGAAAGATGCCGGCGCCGCTGCAAAATTCGGCCCCCTCGCGGCTAACGGCGTTATCAACATCACCACCTGGGGCCCGCGCAGCGGTGAGCTGAAAGTGGAAGTGAACGGTTTTGCGGGCATGTCTCTCAAACCTTCGGTAGACGTGATCAATGGCCGCTGGGAACGTGACTTCAGGCTGCAGTTCTATGACCGCTACGCCAGCAAGGAACAGTTCAGAAGTTTTCCCGCATACCTGGCAGATTCCACCAACTCCACCTACTACGGCAATGCAAACTGGGATGATGCCTACTACCGCAACGGATGGGTAACCGGCCTCCAGGCTGCTGTTAGCGGCGGCAACCGGCTGGCTAACTTCCGTTTCAGCGTGGGGCAGGCCTCCGAGCAGGGCGTGGCGGAAAAAACGGCCATGCGCCGCTATAACGTTAACTTCGGCATCAACGTGATGCCGGTGAAAAACCTGCTGTGGAGCACCTTCATCAGCGCAGCCGTGATCAACCGTGACAGGCCGCAGCTGCTGCGTGACAGGATGGGGGATGAAGACTACATCCTCAGCCTGGACAAACCACCGTCTTCCAGTAAAGAGCAGGTAGAGCAATATTTCGGCTACCTCGAAAAAGGCGTTGACAAAAACAGGAACGCCAATGTGCGTGTACTGAACACCTTGCAATACACTTTTGGCAGGTACGTAAAACTGAACTCGCGCTTCGGCATAGATCACGGCCAAAACTACCGGGACCTCTTCATCCCTTCCACCGTGAATGACGGCAACAACTTTGTGTCTAACTATGACGGCCTGCACCGCCGCCTTGTGTTCGACAACTCGCTGGAAATAACACCGCTGCAGAAAAAAGGCCAGCGGCTTTCCGTTACCCTCGGCCAGTACAACCAGTGGGACATGTGGAAGTACATACACGGCCGCGCGTTTAAAGGCAAGAGCGATTACATACAGATCTACCAGCCGGGCAATGACGATAACAAGACCGGGGCCTCCCATAACCTGCGCCTCACCGCCAATTACAAAGACAGGGTGAAGGCCAACCTCGCATCTTTCTACGCAGACATTGACTATGCCCTGCATGACAAATATTTCTTCAATCTCTACCTCCGGCAAGACGGCTCTTCCAATGTCAGCGAAGCAGAACGCTGGCAGCTGTTCCCCACCGCATCAGCCTCCTGGAAAATATCCGGTGAAAACTTCATGAAAGACAGCCGCCTGTTCAGCAACCTCCGCCTGAGAGCCAGCGCGGGCCGCATAGGCAAGTTGTTTCATGACGACTATTACAAAGGCGGCCCCGTGTACAACGTGGAAGCGGGCTGGGAAGGAACGCCCAACATGGCCACTTACAATGCCTTCCCGGTGTTGAACGCGGCCTACCAGCTGGGTTATATTTCTCCCGGCATTGCCTGGGCCTATACAGACCAGTTCAACGGCGGGCTTGATGTAGGCGTATTGAACGGCCGCCTGAACTTCTCCGTAGACGTATACACGCGGCAAGATAAAAACCTGCTGATCAAAGTACCGGCCATGACGGAAAGCGGTTATACCGGCGTATTGATGAACGGGATGGACATTGCCAACTACGGCGGGGAGCTGGGAATTGACGCCGTGGTGGTGAATGGCAAAACTTTTGGCTGGTCTACCGCGCTGAACGGTTCTGCCAACAAAACTAAGCTGCTGAAGCTGCCGGGCGGCAGAACGGACGTGCGGATGGGCAACCGGCGTTTCCTGGTGGGCAAGCCGGTAGACAAGTACTGGCTGCTTATCAATGACGGCATTTATGCCACCGATGCCGATGTGCCGCAAGGCATGGCTTACCAGGGCCTGCCCATGAAAGGCGGAGACCCCAAATGGCGTGATGTGAACGGAGACAACAACATCAATGATGATGACCGCGTGATCAGCGGCACTCATAACCCCGCGGTGCAAGGCGGCTGGGCCAACAACCTGCGCTACCGCAACTTTGAGCTGAACATGCTCTTCAGTTACGCCTTTGGCGGAAAGCTGCTGAACAAGGCGCTGGCAGACCGTTTTGACTTTGTGAACCACGAAGGGGTAGACGCTATTGAAGGCGTAAAGGAATTTGCGTACTGGACCAAACCTGAAGGAGATATAGACGGCATGTACCGTTATAACCCCTGGAGCCCGGTAAGGGCCTACCAGCCGGAGCAAACCCTTTTCCTCGAAAAAGCCTCCTATGTGAAACTGCGCTCCCTTTCCCTTACCTACAACTTTGCCGGTGCCTGGATGGCCAAGAAGGGTGTGCGGCAACTGCGTGTATTCGTAACCGGAAATAACCTTTTCACCATCACCAACTATTCCGGTGGAGACCCCGAGGCCTTTGACTACTTCGGGTACGACCAGGGCGTATACAACTGGCCCGCGCCCAAGAGCTATACCCTCGGTTTCAACTTACAGTTCAAATAATTAAAACGGACTTTATGCGATATATATGGATGGGCAGCCTGATGTGCCTGCTGGCAACCGGATGGCTTTCCTGTAAAAAGATGCTGGACGTGGAATCTACCCGCGCCGTTACGGAAGAGAACATGTGGAGGACCAAGAATGACGCCTGGGCCGGCAGCTTTGCAGCCTACGGCCTGTTGCGCGCCGCCCTGGCCAACGAGAACGCGCATTGGGCCTATGGCGAAATGCGCGGCGGGGATTTTACCGTTAGCAAGCGCGGAGACCTGCAGGCGCTCCGCTCCAGCCAGCTTACCTCCAACTACCCCGCTATGGATACCTGGCGTGACTGGCGCAGGTTCTATGCTGTAATTGCGCAATGCAACCTGGCCCTGGCCAAGCTGCCCGGCATTCCTGATCTGGACAACCGCTACGCCCGCTCCGAAATGAAGCTGGACGCAGCCCAGGTACGTTTTGTACGCGCCTTTACCTATTTCTACATCGTGCGTATCTGGGGAGATGTGCCCCTGATCACAGAGCCGTTTAAAGGAGACTTTGCGGCCAGCACGAGGGAGGACTGGAAAAAGGTGCTTGATTTTGCGCAGGAGGAAGCCATAGCCGCCGCCAAAGACCTGCCCTGGCAGTTTGACGGCACCAATCCCGAGCAGCAGGGCAACTACCGCGGGCAGGGCGTTTCCCACTGGCGCAGCATTCTGGCTACCCGCGGCGCCTGCTATAACCTCATAGCCCACATTGCCGCCTGGAAGAAAGACTATGCCACCGCGCTGGAATACATCAATGCCATTACAGACAACAAGGCCCGCACGGCTTACGAGTATGTTACCAACAACGACATGATAGTGGCGCCCAGCGGCACCTCCGGCTCTACTTTCCGCGGGCGTACCAACTGGAACATTTTCCAGTTGGACTTCAACATAGACCACGCGGAAATATCCACCACCGGCCAGCTGGAATACTGGACGCTCCGCTATCCGGACGTGCCCAAGGCAGAAGCGGAGATCTACGTCACTAAAGATAGTATTCTCAACATCTACAGCAACTCCTCAGACGTGCGCGCCTCCATCTTCTTTACAGACATGACCAGCGTGCAGCCCATGTTCTACAAGCTGCGCATGCTGGACGGCGCGGTGAAGAACCCCACGTTGCGCCTCTTCAACGCCGCCATTGTCATTTTCCGGTATGAAGAAATGACGCTGCTGCGCGCAGAATGCAATGCCCGTCTTAAAAACTACGAGGCCGCCCGCGCGGAGCTGAATACGCTGCGCAACAGGCGGTATATAGAGAGCGTTCCCGAAGATGCAACCGAAGAAGAGCTGCTTGACCTCATACTTGAAGAGCGCCGGCGCGAGCTGATCGGTGAAGGATGGCGCTGGTACGATCTGATCAGTTTCGGCAAGGTGCCGGCATACAGCCGCCTCACGGAAGCAGATGTGCAGAATGGCGCCGCGTACTGGCCGTTATCCAAGAACACGCTCAGCCTCAACCCCCAGCTCACACAATATTCATACTGGAAATAATCTGTATAACATGAAAAGACTATTCTCTTTCACGCATATACTGGCCGCGGCCGCCATACTGGCCCTGGCCGCCGGCTGCCGGAAAAATAACGAGTACCGTAACATGGAGCCCGTGCGGGACGTGAAAATGAGCAGTTACGAATTTCTCAAACAGGCCAACCAGAGCGGCCTGTATGACACGCTCCTCTACCTGCTTGAAAAAACAGGCATAGCCGAGAAACTGAAAACCGGTAACAACACCTTTTTTGCACCGCAGGATTTCAGCATTGCATCCGCCATGGACAACCTCAACTTTATCCGCAAAAAACGCGGAGATGAGCCCAACTGGACGGTAGACAGCGTGAGCACCGGCGTATGGGACACCCTGTTGAACCGCTACCTCGTAGAAGGCAAATACAACCTGGACTCCCTGCGTTATGGGGATGGTGTTACCCTTACAACGCCCTATGGTTATGAAATGAGCGCCAGGGCCATGAGCACCACCGCTTCCGGCATCAGCAACGGCGGCTCCATGGTGATCCAGTTCAGTGACAAGAACAACTCCCGCCTCATCAAGTTCTGGGTGTCTGCCGTTACGGAATCTGCCAATATCCAGACTACCAATGGCATTGTACACATGCTGGAGCCCAAGCACATTTTCGGGTTCTCATCTTTCCTGGGAATGGCTTACCCCGCGCAGCGCTCACCCTATTTCGGCATTCCTTTCCTCATACCCGGCCCCGGCAGTGTAGATATTGCCTACTACGACCGCGGCGGTGAGGGAGTGGCTTACCACGACTTTGAGCCCGCCAACAGGGGCAACGGCAAGTTCCGGTTTGAAGAAGGCGTAGATACGGATGTTTGCACCGAAGGGCCTTACAATATTGGCTACACCTACCCCGGAGAATGGCTGAAGTATACAGTGAAAGTAGAATACTCCGGCCTGTACAGCACCTACGCCCGCGTGGCCACTCCCAACTCAAACTGCATCACGCACCTGGAGGTGGATGACCAGAACGTGACCGGGCTCATCTACCTGAAAAAAGGCACCGGCTACCAGAACTGGGTAACCGTACAGGGAGAAGACACTTATCTCACGGAAGGAGAGCACGTGGTAACCTACTTTGTAGACGCCGCCGGTTTCAACATGGCCCGCTTCGGTTTTGTGCCCAAATTCAGGAAACCCTTTAACGGCACGCGCCTGCAGATACCAGGCACTATTCCCATTGCCGAGTTTGACTGGGGTGGCGAAGGCATCGGTTATAAAGATTCCGACGTGCAGAACAAAGGCAACGCCAAACAGATGATGCGCGCATTTGAAGGCCCTGATGTAGAACAGAACGCCGGCGAAGGCGGGTTTAACATCGGTTACACCGTAGCCGGTGAATGGACTTCATACTCCGTGAACATCCAGAAAACAGGCAAGTACGATATCATTTTCCGCGTGGCTTCCCCGAATACTACCGGCAAGGTGCATGCAGAAATAGACGGTACCAACGTGAGCACTGCGCTCACCGTGCCCAAAACCGGTAACTATACCACCTACACAGACCTGGTGAAGAAAGATGTAACGCTTACCGCAGGCGAGCGCCTGTTGAAAGTAGTGGTGGGTACGGCGGGTTTCAACATCTCCAAAGTGATTTTTGTAGCGAAATAATTTAAACAGCAAACGAAATGAACAGAATAACGATACAAGTCATGGCCTGGTGCTGTGTAGCCTTGCTGGCGGGCTGTTACAAAGACTCCCTGCCGGTAGAAAAGGATTACATGAGCAAAGACATGAACTTCAAGAAAGAGACCTTTGTGGCCAACCTCGGGCGCATGAACGTGTTTGCGGATATCTTCAATGCAGACTATTCCACGCAGCCGCTGCAGTTTGAGCTGCAGTCTCCCCGCATAGACAGCAAAACCCCGGCGCCCGTGCTGCTGGAAGAAGTAGATACCCGCCAGTGGAAACAATACTACAGCGGTACAGAAACCTCCATAGCGGAAATAGAGGCCAAGCGGGTTACCGTGCGCCGCCCCATTCTTGACCTGAACGCCCAGAACGGGCAGCTGGTAGTATGGTCAGCAGATTCTACCAAACTGCCGTATGGCAAATATTTCTTTGACGTAAAGGTGAAGAATGGGGCAGGGGAGCGCCTGTTTCCCGGCCTGATGCTGGACATGCGCCGCCCCCGGCCGTATGAGCCTTACGAGTATGACGATGTTACCGGCATCCGCAAGGCAGACAACGCCGGCGGCATCATCCGCCCCAGCACTCTCACCAATCACAGAGATGCCCAGGGCCGGGAGATCAAGGCGGAAAACGTGCAGGTGTACATCGTGAAAACAGGCAACGCCGCCAACAAGATCACGTTCAAATTCGTAGACAAAGACAGTGTGGGCATTCCCGTTTCCACCTTCAATATACAGCGCTGGGACAGCCTGTATTACAACAGTAAAATGGTTGGCCGCAACATCAAGTTCGGCTTCAACAGGAGCATACCCAAAGACAGCATGTCTGTTACCTATGACATCACCAATCCTTTTCCCGTACTGGCGGAAGCCTTTGCCGGAGACGAGCTGGCGGAGTACATCTTCTCTTACAGCCGTGTGTCTTACGGTTACCGGGTAATTGGCAGAATAGGCCTGAAGTTCAGCATCCATGAACCGGGTGAATGGACGGTGGTGTTCCGCTACATGATCAATCCCAAATTCAGTGATGATTAACGCTCAACTTTTAAATCAGCAAACTATGCATAAATTATACCCCGGAGCAATAAAGCTCTGTATAGCCCTGATGCTTTTTGCCTGCAGTACGGCCTATGCCCAGCAAAAGATCATGGTAAAGGGAAAGGTGACGGATGCCACCTCGCACACAGGCATCCCCGGCGTTAGTATTGTAGACCTGGCCGCCAAAAAAGGCATTGCCGTAACAGACGGCGCCGGTAATTTCTCCGTGGCTATTGAAGAAGGGAAGGTGCTGCTGTTCCGCTTTATCGGTTATGAAGATAAGACGGTAAAGGCCGGCAAACAGGACATCAACGTACAGATGGCCCCGTCTGAAAAAGGCCTGAAAGAAACGGTGATAGTAGGTTACCAGGCGCGTACCAAAGAAACGATGACGGGCGCCTCCAGCCATATCAGCGGCAAGGAGCTGCAAAACGTACCCGTAACCAGCCTGGAACAGCTGCTGCAAGGTAAAGTGGCGGGGATGAACATCCAAAACAATACCGGTGCGCCCGGCTTTGGGGGTACGGTTTCCATCCGCGGTATTTCCCAGCTGAACATATCCGGCAGCGGAGACCAGGCTTTCCTGGCCAGTTCCAACCCCTTGCTGGTGATAGACAATGTGCCGGTAGACTATGACGGCGGTATAGACCAGTCCATGCTGCAGCCCGGCGCCGCCACCGGCCCGCTGGCCCTGCTGCCGCCGGAAGACATTGAGTCCATTGAGGTATTCAAGGATGCGCAGGCCGCTTCCCTCTATGGCTCCCGCGGCGCCAACGGGGTAATTGTAATTACTACCCGCCGCGGCAATTCTCCTGTGCCCATCATCAGCACCAACAACAGCGTGTTCGTAAACGTACCGCCGCAGCTGCGCGCCGTGTGGGGCGGCAACAAGGAAAGGCAGTACCGTATAGACGCCATTTTGGGCTATAGCTATAGCGAACGGGAAGGCCGCCGGGTGCTGGATAATTCCCAGTTCATTTCAGACAGCCTCAATGGTTTTTACAATAACAGTACTGACTGGCAGGGCCTTTTTTATCAGACCACGCTTAATACCAATAACAACCTGCAGATCAGCGGCGGCAATGCCAAAATGAACTACAAGGCCAACCTGGCCTACCAGATGAACCAAGGCGTTATCAAAAACACCGGTTTCAACAAATACACCCTCAACATGCAGCTGAACATGCAGCCCAATACCCGGCTGCGTATGAGCGGCCAGTTGTTTGCGGCTTATGGCCAAAAGCAGCGGGGCAACGGCGGGGGCATCACCGGCAATGGCGCAGGTAATGCTCTTTCATCTTCCCTGCTGCCAGGGCCTTCCCACTTCCTGGAATTTCCGGAGCTGAGGGCGTACCTGGAAAATGTGGATGACAACAATACCGTTAACATCCGCAGTTACCTCAATGTAGACTATGAGCTGTTCCGCGGGCTGCGCCTCACCACCACCACCTCGTACGATTATTATACAGACACGCGTGACCGTTTCAACCGCGGTTTTTCCAACAACAACCAGACTTTGTTGTATGGCTTTGTAGGCCGCAGGGGGGAGCTGAACACCCGCAACGGCCTGGCCTATAATTTCAACAGCAACCGGGAGAACACGGAGAAAGGCCACAACGTGCTGGTCAGCTTCTTCACAGAAGCCAACATCATGGAAAACGAGCAGCACATCCGTGAAATGCGCAACGGGCCGAGTGACTACTATTGGGGGCCCCGCGGTTACTCACCCCGCTTTTACCCCGGTAACCCCTGGAACGATGCCGACCACAAGAACACCAACGGCACGCCGGTGAGCCGCATATATCACGCGCTGTCATACGCCGGTTTTGTGTCGTACAACTATAAAACGAAGTACGTGCTGGACCTGTCTTACCGTGCAGACGGCAACTCCAGCTCCGGGCTCTCCAGCCGCTATTCCATCAACCCCGCTATGGGCGTGCGCTGGAACTTCGGCAAGGAGCATTTCTTTCAAGACCTGAATTTCATAGACTATGGCTCGCTGCGCGGCAGCTACGGCATCAACAGCCGCCCTGTGTCCACCCAGGTGAACGCGCTGGGTATTTACCAGATACATGCGGATTATAACAACCAGACGGCCATCGGCCCTGAGTTCAAGCTGATGCCCAACCCTTACCTGGAATCTGAAAAATCACGCCAGTACGATGTAGGGCTGGATATGAGCTTCTTCAAAGGCCGCTTCACGTTTACGTACGACACCTACTACAAACGTACCTACAACATGGTGATGACCATGCCGCTGACGGATGTAACCGGCTACACCAAAATAGACAAGAACGGTGGGGCGGTTGTGAACTACGGCCACGAGCTGGCCATTACCGTGCGGCCAATTGCCTCTGCCAAGCCGGATGGTTTCCAGTGGACGGTTTCTGCTAACGGCGCCATTGCACGGAATACGCTGATAGCCCTGCCCGGCGGCCTCGAATCTTACCGGTATGACGATGGGGCGCCCTATTATCAGGACATTGCCCGCAAAGTAGGCCGTAACCCGATGGCCAACTACCTCTTTCAAACAAACGGCATTTACCAGTCAGATGACGAGGTGCCGGTAGACCCCGTGCGCGGCGTGCGTTACCGGAACGGCAAGGGCAACACGTCACAGTACTTTATGGCGGGAGACCCCATATGGGTAGATGTAAACGGAGATTACATGCTGTCTGACGACGAAGACAACGTGATTACCGGCAACCCTGAGCCGCGCGCTGTAGGGGGCGTTTCCAACACGTTCAGCTACAAGAATTTTTCCCTGAACATTTTCTGCTCTTTCACCCTCAAGCGTGACATTCTGAACAACGCCATGGCATCCCGCCTGCTGCGCCTCACTGAACCGTACAATATCAACTACGGCGGCGCCATTGGCGGTGCTGTGAATATTTACGACCTGGACCAGCTGAATTACTGGAAGCAGCAGGGTGACCTGGCCGCGCGGTACCCCAATGTATACTACGTATACCGCAACGGGCAGATCCAGCCGTTCCGGATGGACCAGACCATGTTCATGGAAGACGGCTCCTATTTCAAGATCAACCAGGTTACGCTGAACTACAACTTCCGCAACTTCGGTTTCATGAAGAGGGCGGGCATGCGTACGCTGCGCATGTACACCACTGTGTTCAATGTAGCGGTATTGTCCAAATACTCCGGCCCCAACCCTGAAACCGTCAGCCAGCTGGGGAGAGATGACATCACCGGGTACCCTGCATCAAGAAGCTTTACCGTGGGCCTTTCCGCAGAATTTTAAACTAAAAAGACAAACATCGACATGAAACAGTGGTTTAACATATTACTGGCAAGCATCATCCTGGCGGGCACGGCGCTGAGCGGCTGTAAAAAGTTCCTGGAAGTGGAGCCGAGTGACAGGTTTACGGGAGCCGACTTCTGGAAAGACGCCAAAGATGCGGAAATGAGCGTAACCGCCGCCTACAGCCTGCTGCGCGCGCGCATGGCCAGTACGGCCATTTATGCCGGGGGAGACTTCAGGCCCGGCAACTGGAATTTCTGGGCCAAAAGGAACTTCATCGCCCTTTCCACCAACCAGATGCAAAGTGCAGACCTGGGCGCGCAAGATAACCTGGCCGCCCTGCGCAGCAGCTGGAGCGAATTTTACCAGTCCATTGCCATGGCCAACCTTTGCATAGCTAAAATACCGGAGATCGCTGACCCCGCCATGAGCGCCGAGCAGAAAGCCCGGTACACCGGTGAGGCAAGGTTCATCCGCAGCTTCAACTATTATCTGCTGGTCACCTTTTACGGAGACGTACCCCTGCAGTTCGACCCTTATGATACGCGGCTGAAGGCTCGCTCCAACATGCTGAATGTGCTGGACACCTGCCTCATAGATCTGGAGCTGGCCGTGAAAGAGCTGCCCGAGGCCTACACTGACCCCACCAACCGCGCCGTGCGTGCCACAAAAGGGGCCGCGCTGGCACTGATGGCCCACATGTATGCCTGGAAGGCCGGCTTTGATAAGGCGCGCGCCAAAGAATGGTGGCAGAAATGCGCAGATGCCTGCCAGGCCGTTACAGATTTGCGGCAGTACCGCCTGATGCCATATGCACCGGAGATCTACAAAGATCTGTTCAAGGGCCGTTCCGAAGAAGGTATCTGGGAACTGAGCATGGATGCCAACTACGGCAACGCATGGGGCGGCTTCATGGCGCAATGGGTGCTTCATCAGCCTGTGCTCGCTACCAGCACCACGCTGTTCGGCGGCCTGGCCAGCGAGATCACCATTAAAAAAGATTTTATTGACCGCCTGTACCCGCCCGGTAAGTCAGATGCGCGTTTCTCCCTCTGGTTTGACGATCCGTATTCCCTGCTGAACCCGCAGTCTTCCATGTTCCTGAAGTATATTCCCTCGGATCCGGGGGTGCGCAGCTTTGACTTCAACATCATGTTCTTCCGCTATGGCGGCGTGCTGTTGCTGCAGGCGGAAGCGCTGGCGGAGCTGGGCGGCAAAGACGTGGAGGCCATTGGCCTGCTGAACGAGATCAGGCGCCGTGCATCCGCGGAAGAATATACCGGCAGCGGGGGAGACGAGCTGAAAGACGCCATCTTCATGGAAAGAACAAAAGAGCTGATGGGAGAAGGGCAGCGGTGGACAGACCTGGTCAGAACAGGCCGTGTGATGGACATGAACGAGTGCGAGAACTATCTCACGCAAGACCAGTTTGACCGCCGCGCATGGACGTGGCCCATTCCCGTGGGCGCCATCCGCACTAATCCTCTCCTTGTTCAAACCCCTTACTGGGTACAATAGAACTTAAAAATGCATTGTATGAAAAAGATATTTCAATGGCCGCTGGCGCTTGTTTGCCTGGTACTGCTCACGCAGGCCTGCAAGAAGGATTATTATGTAGACGGCGGTTTGGCCAACCCTTATTACAACGGCACCATATACGATTACCTGACGGAGAAAACGCTCTACTTCGATACTATTAAACAGATCATTGACCTGGCGGGGCTGAAAGACATGATGACCTCAGACACGGTTACGTTTTTTGCACCAACAGATGATGTGATCCGCGTGGCTATGAACGATCTGAACGGGCAGCGGTACGCTACCATGAAAGACTCGGTAGACATAGAAGACATCGGGGCGGAAGTATGGCGCAAGTTCCTGGGCATGTACATTATGCAGGGCAAGCGGGTGGCCGGCAGCTTTCCGCGGGTGAGCCTGGAAAACAACAACGCCTTTCCCGGCATCAACTACATTATGCTGGACGGGTACATCCTCAACATTGGCCTGGAGTATACCTCTTACAACGGGGTGGAAGCCGTGGGCCCGCGCATCCTGATGGTAACGGATATTACGTATGACCCCACCAATTTCAAGAACAACCCCAAGGTAAAAGTAGTGTCTTCAGACATACAGCCGAAGAACGGGGTGGTACATGCGTTGAGCATATCGCACAACTTCGGTTTCCGCCGGGGAGAATTTGTCCGCATAGCGGGAGATTACTTAAAATCTAAAGAATAATGCACATGAAAAGATCGATATATGCATGCCTGCTGCTGGGCGCTGTAATGGCGGCCTGCACCAAGGATACTGTAAATAGCGGCGGGAAAGGCCCCTATGGAGACCCTGTGCTGCCTGCTATCAATTTTGCGGAAGAGGGTGCCATTATGCCGGCCAAAGGGTATGTGAACGATGAAGTGACACTGAAAGGCAAAGGGTTCCTGGCCGTGAAAGACAAGCTGAACATCCTGTTCAATGGTACCTCCGCACCCATTGTGAAGGTAACAGACTCCACCATCATTGTAAAGGTGCCGGAGCTGGGCAGCAGCGGGGCCGTATCTGCGCAAATAGGGCAGGAGTTCTACTTCGGCCCGTATTTCCCGGTATTCGGCCCTTTCCAGATGGATACCCTGTTCCCCAGCGTACGGGGCGGCAATGATGCTATTTTGAACATTATTCCCGCACCGGGCAACAAATTCCTGATCGGCGGGGAGTTCACCAATTATGACAACTCCACCATTGCAGGCGGCGTAAACCGCTTGGCCCGCATCAACGCCAACGGTACGCTGGACAATACCTTCAAGTACGGTACCGGCAGCGGCCCCTCCGGCCCCATTTACCCGATGGTGTACCTGCCTGAAGAAAACCAGTACCTGGTGGGCGGCATATTTAACTCCTTTGACCAGGTAAGCCATGTGTACAGCATTGCCAGGGTGAATATAAACGGGGGAGTAGACGAGCGTTCCGTAAGCCGCCCCTCCGGCGCCGCCACGCCGGCTTCCGCGCTGGAAGGCGGTTTCCGCGGCAGTGTAGAGCAGCTTTTTGTACAAAAGGATAAAAAGATCATCGCTATCGGCAACTTCCGTTACTATGTAAGGCCCAACTACAACCTGTCTACCGTAGAGCTGGGCGTTGACTCGCTCCACCTGGATTCTACCATGGTGTATCACATTGCCCGCCTTCACCCTGATGGTACGCTGGACTCTTCTTATCACTATGACCTGGCCAATCACATGGGTAAAGTAACGGTGAACGGCACTGTTTATAAGGCCGCGCTGTTGCCGGATGACAAGCTGCTGATAGCCGGCAGCTTCACTACCTATGACGGCCAGAGCGCTTCCCGCATTGCACGGCTGAATACAGACGGCTCGCTTGACCAGAGCTTCAACCCGGGCAGCGGGCCGGACCAGGCCCTCACCGATTTTGTGATACAGCCAGACGGTAAAATTATCTGTTCCGGCAACTTCACAAAGTTCAACGGGGTGAATGCAGGCGGCATTGTGCGGCTCAATACAGATGGCTCGCTTGACCCTTCCTTTAATGTAGGGACCGGCGCGGAGGGTTATGTGAACAAGCTGGGCCTGATACCCGGCGGCAACATCATAGCGGCCGGCTCTTTCCGGAAGTTTGCCGGCGTTACGCGCAGCAACTTTGTAGTGCTCACACCGGAGGGGGCGGTACATAAAACCTATAATACCAATGGCGGCATCACTTTCAGCGGCAACGCCGATTTGGGGCGGGTATGGCAAATGCTGCCCATGCCGGGGCAGCAGGCTATGCTGATAGTGGGTTCTTTCTCGCAGTTTGATTACCGGCAGGCCAACAGGATAGTCAAGTTCGATTATAAATAACAGCTCATAAAAAAACCGTAAGCAATTGCTTACGGTTTTTTGTTATTTGCAGGGCGGTAGTTCCTTCTTTTCCCACCACCACCTCCTTTGTGATGTCTTTTTCCTCCGCCGTTGCCGCCGCCACGGTGGCCGCCACCGCCTCCGCCGCCTTTGCGGCCCTTGGGCTGGTATTCAGGCGCCGGGCCCAGCTCCTGCGGTACAGGCGCTTTGGTCACTTCATGGCCCAGCAGCTGCTCTATGCGGGCAAACCGTTGCTGCTCACGCGGGCTGATGAAGGTATAGGCCGTACCGTCAGACGCGGCACGGGCCGTACGGCCAATGCGGTGTACATAGTCTTCCCCGTCGTTAGGTACGTCAAAATTGATCACCAGGTCTATATCTTCAATGTCTATACCGCGGCTCAGGATGTCTGTAGCTACCAGTATGTTCAGCTTGTGATTGCGGAAGTCAAGCAGGGCCTGTTCCCTTTTGTCCTGCTCCAGGTCTGAATGTATTTCCTCCACGGAAAATTTGGCGCGTTTGAGCACGTGGGTGAGCTGCTTTACGCTTTGTTTGCGGGAGCAGAAAACGATCACGCTTTCCTTTTTCCGGCTGCCGAGAATATGTTTCACCAGCGGCACCTTTTGCTCTTCATGTACCACAAATGCCTCCTGTTTGATCTTTTCCGGCGGTTTGGAAATGGCAATGTTCACCTGCACAGGGTCTTTCAGTATTTTCAGCGCCAGTTTCCGCATCTTGTCAGGCATGGTGGCGGAAAAAAGCAGCGTTTGCCGCTCCTTGGGCAGGTAGGAGATGATCTTTTCGATATCATCGTGAAAGCCCATGTCCAGCATGCGGTCCGCCTCGTCCAGGATGAGATATTTCAGCCCCTGGAGCTTTACATAGCCCATGTTCAGGTGCGCTATCATACGGCCGGGGGTGCATATCACAATATCCGCCCCGGTAGAAAGGGCCTTTTTCTCCGTTGCAAAGGAAGCGCCGTCTCCGCCGCCGTAAACAGCAATAGAGCTGATGTTGGTGAAATAGCTCATCCCTTCCAGGGATTGGGCAATTTGCACCGCCAGCTCGCGGGTAGGCACTATTATCATGGAGTTGATCTGGTGGGCATCGTGCGTATGGGTCAGCAGGTTCTGTATGGTGGGCAGCAGAAAGGCGGCTGTTTTGCCGGTGCCCGTTTGTGCGGATGCTATCAAATCCCTGCCGGATAAAATAATGGGGATCACCTGTTCCTGTACCGGGGTAGCAGTTGTATACCCCATTGCGTCTATACCGTCCAGCAGATCGTCATCGAAATCAAATTCGTCAAAATACAAGGTAAATATATGTTTAAATAATATAGGTAATATGTAAAGATAAAGGATTTCCGCCAGAATGTCTGCCGGTGATCACAATTACCCGATTTTCTGCCAGTTATGCTCCAGGATGTCCCTGACAGAAGTTCGCAGTTCGGCCAGGCGGCTGGGTTTGGTCAGAAAATGCACGGTTCCGCCTTCGGGAGCTATGGCCGGGTCTGGCTGCAGGGAAGTGGTGTAGATGATCACCGGGGTGTCTGCCAGCCGCTCCATTTTCCGGATATGGCGCAGGCACTGCCGGCCGTTCATCAGCGGCATGTTCAGGTCAAGAAAAATGAAATCAGGAACTTCTTCCAGGGGGCTGTCATTCAGCAGGTCAACGGCTTCCACACCGTTCCTGCATTCCTGGAAAATAATGCTTCTGTCATACTCAGAGATGGCTTCTTTCAGAAAATCCCTGTCATCGTTATCATCATCGATAATGAGTACAACTCTAGGTTTCATAGCAGATATGATGGTTTATTAGTTTCAGGAAATCCGGGATGTCTAAAATAACGCTTTTCCCGGAACCGTCCAACAGCCACAGGCCGCTTTCGGCGATTTATGATTTTCTTAACATGGCAAGATCTGCAGATAGTGCTTATTTTTGCGCCCATGCAGCTTTTTCGTTTATGCCTGCCCGTGGCCGCATTGTTATGCCTGCCGCTACAGGACACCATTGCACAGCAAACCCGTATCACCCTGCAATCTGCCGCCCGCTTTGACGGAGATTTTGCGCCCGTGGTGCACCGGGGCCGCAAGGTATTGTTACACCGCTCAGGCCGTATAGTGGTAGACAAGCTGGAGGAAAGCACCCGCAACGGCCGCCATGTTGTGCGCAAAGGCGGTTACGCCGGCGTGATAGACTCTACCGGCAGGGTGATGGTCCCTTTTGAATACGATGAAATAGAGGAGGAATACGACCTGCATTTTTTCCGGCTGAAGAAGAACGGGAAATATGGCCTGGCAGACAGTGCCGGCCGCGTACTGGCCGCCCCGGCCTACAACAGGCTGCACGGCTTGTACACAGGCGCTGTGGCCTTTACACGCGGCTCGCAATACGGCTGGCTGAGCCTGAAAGACGGCAGCGTACACCCTTCGCCATATCCGCTGTCAAAAAGTTATATCCACCCGCAGCTTTTTGTGCAGGAAAGCGGCGAGCTGAGCGGCCTGCTGCACGAGAACGGCGCCCAGGTGGCCCCGGTAAAATATGCCGCGTTCCGCATCTGTTACCCAGGCACCCTCGTGTACATAGAAGGGAACAAGGCCGGTATGATGGGGTTAGATGGCACAACCATCACCCCGCCGCTGTATGACCAGCTGGACTGGTCTGCAGATGACAGCCTGGTGCGTGCCAAACAGGGTGGTAAAACAGGCCTTGTCAGCCCGCAGGGCGTGCTCACCATTCCCGTTCAGTACAATGAGCTGAAGATGTTCACCGCCGGCCAGGCCGTGGCCGTGCTCAATGGAAAATACGGCGTGGTCAGCGTGAACGGCAGGGAGATAGTGCCCCTGCAATACAGCAACGTCACCGCTTTGAACGCGGAGGGTAATGAAATACTCAACTACGCCGTGAAAGAAAAGCTGGCAGACACCTTCCGCGCTTACCGTATTGAAATGGAAGACAAATACGGCCTGCTGGCCTGGAACGGGAAGGAGTTGCTGGAGCCGGTGTATGAAGAAATAGCCATCTCTACCCTGAACGGCCGCGCATATGTATTTGCCCGAAAGGCAGGAAAAACCGGCCTGTACAGCCAGGAAGGGAAGGAGATCATTCCGCCCCGTTACGAGCAGCTGCTGCCGGCCGGCAAAAGCAACGCAGGCTTTACTTATTATGCCACAGACGCCGCCATGCCTTTTGCAGAGCAGATGGTACGTGCCGTGAACGGGAAATACAGCGGTTTTTTCAGTCTAGACGGCAGGGAACTGGTGCCGCCGCGTTATGAGGAAGTGCGCTGGGAAAACAATGGCCTGTTGTTGCTGAAGAACGGAGATACCACTACCATTGCAGATGCCACGGGCCGTATTATTCGCCCGCCGGCATACCGCAAGTATTACTACACCGTGGCTACAGACCGCCTGGTGGAAGCGGGAGACGGCGGTTACCGCCTCACTGACCTTGCAGGCCGGGAACTGTACCGGTGGGAAAGCTGGTCTTTGCGGGACGTGCAGAACAACGTGGGAGACAGCTCCTGCTTCTACGCCGGCCTCATGAAAACAGGCGGCTACGACAACCAGAACCTGTTCATTGACCGCAACGGCAAAGAAGTGCGCTTCTCCGCTTTTACACGGGTAGAGCCATTTTACAAGGGGCTGGCCGTAGCCTTTAAAGAGAACAAGGTAGGTTTCATAGACAGCCTGGGCCGTGAAGTGATACCGGTGAAATATGATGACATCCGCAACCTGGCAGACCACCATAACGAATACAAGAAAGTACGCCTCAATGACCGCTATGGTGTAATAAACCGCTCCGGCAAAACCTTGCTGCCGCCGGAGTATGACAATATTACCCCGGCGGGGGACGGATATTTTATCTTTTCCCTGGATAACAAAACGGGGCTGGCAGACAGCACCGGCAAAATATGCCTGCCCCCGGAATATGATGAACTGGACATGAACACCACCCTTAACTGCCTCACGCTTTGGAAAGGGAGAAAAAGAGGCCTGGCGCACCTTGACGGCAAGATCATCATACCCGCGGAATACGATGAGCTGAGCCCCAACTATGGATGGAACGCCGGTGGCTGGCCCGTAATGGCCAGGAAAGGCAATGCCGTGCTTTACTTTACACAGAACGGCGAAACCCTGCCGGTAACCGCTACTACAGAATGAAACGGATCATACTCCTGTTGCTGGCCCCCCTGGCTGCCGCCGCACAAGAGCCCTCCGGCTCTGTTTTCATGAACGGGTTTGCCCGCATCACACAAAACGGCAAAAGCTGGTATGCAGATACCGCCGGCCGCCATGCCTTTGATGCCGGCACCCCCCTCGGCGCCGCCAACGAAGGCAAAACATTGGTGCGGAAAGGCGCCCATAGCGGCATGCTGGGCCGCAACGGCGAGTGGCTGCTGCCGGCAGCGTTTGACGAGATAGATACGCAGTGGGGAGATCTCTGGAAAGTAAGAAAGCAAGGCAAACAAAGCTGGGCAGATTCCCTGGGCCGCCTGCTGCTGCCCCTGCAATTTGAAGAGGCGGGTTACCTGGACGGGCGCTATTTTGATGTAAAACAAAACGGCCGCTGGGGCATCTACGATGCGCAGGCCAAACAACTCGTTGTACCTGCTGTTTACGAAGGTTTTGATTATTGCGGAGGCTGCGGCCGCAAAGCGGATTACCTGCATGCCAAAAAGAACGGCAAATGGGGGATTATTGATTTTAAAGAGCGGCAGCTGGCGCCTTTTGTATATGACCATGAGCACCACGGCATGCGCAGCGATGCCTGGGTGGCCTCTTTCTCCCGCCAGAAGCAGCCGCTGGTACTGCACTTGCCAACGGGCAAGGAATACCCTGATGGGGAAGTGCTGAACAACGGCATGCTGGTATACCGCCGCAACGGGCTGTACGGCATGGTGAACAGGGCAGGCGTTGAGGTATTGCCGCCGGCCTATGAAACCATCAACGGTGTGGATGCTGATTTTGCGCCGGTTACCGGTTTTATTTCCATGCAGCAGAAAGGGCGCTGGGGCCTTGCAGACAGCAGCGGCCGGATACTGGTGCAGCCGGGGTACGATGAAGCGCTGATGGTGGTGTTTGACAGCCTGTTCATTACCCAAAAGGACGGGCTGCATGTATTGCTGAACGCCGCCGGCAAACACCTGCTGCCGGATGGCATTACAGACCTGGAGCCGCTGAAAGACGAATGTGCGCTGGCTTTCCGGAAAAACGGGAAGTACGGTATATACCATGTGGCCGCCGGCCGCATCACCCCGCCGGTGTATGATGAAGTGGGTGACCTGTATAGCGGCGGAGACTGGCTCAAGACCTGTATAAGGGTGGTGAAAGACGGATGGAGCGGCCTGCTGGGGCCGGATGGCCGGGAAATTGTGCCGCCGCAGTTTGAGGAAGGTTTTGAAGTGGTCAACATGGAAGGCCCGGTACTGGTAAGTGCCAGGAAAGGAAAACGCCGCGCGCTTTTCAACGCCGCCGGCCGTATGATTGCCCCCGCAAAATATTATTCCTTCAGCCAGAATGTAGATAATACCGCCTTCATACGGGTAGCCATGGAAGACGGCGATGGTTTTCGTATGGGCATTATAGATACTACCGGCGCCGTAGTGTGCCCGGTGGAGTATGATGAACTGACCACTCTGGCAGATTCGCTCGTGCTGCTCCGCAAAGGACCGCAGCTGTTCGTGATGAATACGCCCACCGGGGAACGCTACCTGCTGCCTTGCACGGAAGCTGTGCCCACCGGAAACCCTTTGGTATTGACGGTGAAAAACAATGGGTCTTACTACCTGTTTGACCTGCAAAAGCGCAGCGCCATCACACCTGCCTACACTCAGATAGACCGGTTCAACGGTGCGGTGGCCGTTGCCACCCGCGCAGGCAAGACCGGGCTACTGCAAGCCGATGGCCGGCTGGCGCTGCCGCTGGAGCATGATCTTGTTATCAACCTGAAAAACGGTGTGTCACTTGTTGTGAAGGGCAACAGGTACGGTTTTGCAGACAGCAGCGGCAAAATAATAGTGCCGGTTGAATACGATTACGATGCCGCTTCCTACAGCTTCGAATACCAGCGGGGCCCGTACCTGGTGCTCAGGCGCAGCCATGCCGGCGGGTACCTTACGGGCGTTGCCGGCCCCGGCGGCATGGTGCTGCTGCAACCGGAGTATAATGTGGTGTTTTTTGATACGGAATACAAGGGCTTTCTGATGGAGAAAGAAAGACGCTTTGGCCTGGCCGCCGCAGACGGGCGCGTGGTGGTGCCTGTGGAATATGACGACATAGTTCCCCAGGCCATCAACGGCTACAGCGGCAGCTTTACCTACACCTGGCCGCTGCTTTGCAAAAAGAACGGCGGGTGGGTGTATCTCAACAGGAACGGGCAGCCCCTGCCTCTGAAGATCAATGAAGTAGTGCCCTTTGCCACGGGGTTGTGGTAACCTGTATAAACGAGGTAAAATCCGCTTACAGAAAGCGAATTTGCTATGAACATATCAGGGAAATTCTGGCTTAATTAGGATAACTAAAATTCCACTTATGAAAGCCAGATTTACTCCCTGTCTTTTGGCGCTGCTGTGCCTTTTTCTTTCCCGTGCCCATGCCCAGCTGGTATCCCTGCAAAACGGGCAGCTCGTCTACACAAAATACGCTAACCAGGGCCAGGCCAATGCAGACAACCAGATACCTGATTTTTCGAACGCCGGTTACCGCGGCGGCGGCGTAAGACTGCCGGAATTGCCCGTGGCAGACAGCATTTCTCCCGTAGAAGGCAACAACCTGGCCCATATCCAGGCGGCCATAGACCGGGTAAGCGCCTTGCCGGCAGATGCCGACGGCCACCGCGGCGCGGTGTTGCTGAAAGCCGGCGTGTACGTGGTAGACGGTGTACTGCGCATCAGAACAGGCGGCGTGGTGCTGCGCGGAGAAGGCAACGGCCGCAACGGCACCGTGCTCATTGCCGCGCAGAAAACCAATCACAACTTCCTCAACATCCAGGGCAGCGGCAGCGGTTATGGAGAAGTGGCGGGCAGCAAGGTACGCATCACGTCTCCCTACGTAGGCACCGGCGCCAAAACCTTTGAGGTGGCCGCCGGCCACAGTTTTCAGCCGGGCCAGAAAATTGTGCTGCAGAAAACACCTAACGATGCCTGGATAGATACCCTCAACATGCGCCAGTACGGCTGGACGGCCAGCGGCTACAAAACCACCTACGAGCGGGAAGTAGTGGCCGTGAACGGCAACGCCATCACTATCAACATTCCCGTTGTAGACCCTGTTGAAACGGGTTTTGGAGGAGGGGAGGTGTTCCGGTCAAACATCACCGGCCGCATACAGGAGGCTGGCGTGGAAAACCTCCGCATAGAGTCTTATTTTTTGAATGATGAAGATGAAAGCCATGGCTGGATAGCCGTGTATTTCAGTCGCGCGGAGAACTGCTGGATGAAAGACGTGGTAGCCAAATATTTTGGCTACGGCGCCGTGAGCCTCTCCGGGCAAAGCCGCTTCGTTACCGTGCAGGACTGCTCCATGATAGACCCCAAGTCTGTTACCACCGGCGGCAGAAAGTATTCCTTCAACATAGAGGGCAACTCTACCTGCAACCTGGTACAGCGCTGCAATACTTACGGCGGCCGGCACGACCTGGTGAGCGGCTCCAAGGTACCCGGCCCCAACGTGTTTCTCGACTGCGCGTCGGAAAACACCAAAGCAGACATAGGCCCCCATCACCGCTGGTCTACCGGCCAGTTGTACGATAACGTGTACGGCGGACAGATACGCGTGCAGAACCGCGGCGCCTCCGGCACCGGCCACGGCTGGGCCGGGGTGCAAACCCTGTTCTGGAACGTGTATTCCTACCAGAGTGATATAAAGGTGGAAA
>NZ_JBCNJR010000011.1:0-141759 GCF_039596455.1 Chitinophaga sp. | reverse complement strand
CAGCAGGGTAATATTCAGCAGGCTCAGCAGGGCCTTGCTGCTGCCGCTTTCCAGGCTGAGCAGGCTGACGGAGAGCAGGGCCAGCACCAGTGTGTACACGGCCACAGACCGGTTCCGCAGCAGGTCTATCAGTACATATCGGGTAATGGTCAGCATGGCAGAAATTTTGGCGCTTGCATAACAGCGGCAATGACTTTATTCAGTTTGGTTTCCCCGGTGAGCGTCTGCAGGTATTCCACGTTTTCATGGAACACCAGCCGCCCGTCTTGCAGGTAAATGATGTGGCTGGTGAGCCCGTCCAGGTCACTGAGCACATGAGACGTGATCAATACCAGCTTTCCGCGCGCGCTTTCAGCGGCCACCTTTTCTTTCAGCAGCTCGCTGGCAACAGGGTCGAGGCCGGCGGTAGGCTCATCCAGTATGTAAATGTCAGGCCTGAAAAGGAAAGCCAGGCATGCGCTTACTTTTTGCCGGGTGCCGCCGGAAAGGGTACGCATTTTCTTGTGCCTGATATGATGCAGGCCAAAACCGAAGTACAGCGTTTCGTCATAGTTTGTTTGTTCTTTGCGCACGTCCTTGATCATATGGATGACCTGCTCTATGCTCATATTGTCTGGGTAGCGGCCTATTTGCGGCATGTAGCCGATACCGGCGCGGTAGCGCACGTCTTTCCCTACCGGTTTGCCCTGGATGCTGATATGGCCTTTTTCGGGTATGGTGAGCCCAAGGATGGATTTGATCAGCGTGGTCTTCCCCGAGCCGTTCGGCCCCAGCAGGGATACTACCTGCCCTTTTTCCAGCTGCAGGCTGATATTGTCAAGCGCTTTGAAACGGCCGAAGGTTTTGGTGAGTTTTTCTATCCGGATCATAAGTTCCATTTTCTGGTACGGGGCGTATTGTCCCGCAACTGGTCAGGAATAATGGCAGGCACCATTTTTTCAGCCTGGTCCATAATGTTGGTCAGGAAGCTGCGGTACAGCAGCATAGTAGCCGGTATCCTTTCTGAAAGAACGGCGTACACGCTAACGGGGTAGTGGGGCACATCCCCGTTCCCGTCACGGTCAAGGTCATAACCGTCGTACTTGTCCCAGTAATTGAATGCGTAGCGGTTGAGCATCAGGGTGCCGTTGGTGGCTACATCAAAAGAATTGTCGAGGAAATTATTCATCCTGATCTTGTTATTGTCGCAATTGGCCTGTACACGCATGGCCCAGCCGTTGGCGCTGAACTCGTTGCCGGCAATATCAATACGGCTGCTGCCTTCCATCAATATGCCGATGGTATTTTTATGGAACTTGTTGAGGATGATGCGGCTGTCTGAAATATCTTTCAATAGTATACCGTAAGCCGCATCTCCCCAATTGTGGTAAAAGTTGTTCTTGTACATTGTTACGCCTTTGGTATACATCACCGCCACACCGGCCCCGTTTGCACGGAAGGTATTGTGGCTGTACACATCGTTGTGGGAGAACATAAAATGCAGGCCGTACCGGATGTTATTATAAGACTGGTTGTAATACACCCCTGAAGCGGTCACAAATTCGAAATAAATGCCGTCCCGGTGGCCGCTGATATTGTTGTGCTGTATCTGGAGGTGGCTGCATTTCCAGGCGTGTACGCCGTTGCCGGCCTGCAACTCATTGCCCGCAGCGCCGCTGATGTGGTTGTGTGACACGGTGCAGTGCGTGCTGTTTTGCAGGTACACGGCGTAGGTGGTGTTGATGAACCGGCAGTTGCGCACCTGTACCTGGCTGACCTGTTGCAGGCGGATGGCCGCCATGTCTGTAAGGCTGCTGCGGCCGGTATGTTGCAGGGTAATGCCTTCTATCACTGTGCCGCCGGCTGTTACGGTCAGCAACTGGTAGCTGTTTTCACCGTCCAGCACGGGGTAGTTGTCGCCAATGAGGGTGAGCGGCTTGCGTATCACAATATCATGCTGGCGGTACAGCCCGGGGCCCAGTATAATGGTGTCTCCGGGTTGTGCTTTGTCAAGCACTTCCTGCAGGCGGGCGGAGGGGCCGGTCTTGATGATGGCGGCGCGGGCGGCGGGCATCAGCAGCAGGCAACATATGATGGTCCTGATCAGCATTACGGCAGCGTTTCCCAGGTGAGCAATTCAAGCTGAAGACTGTCTTGCAGCGGCTTTGCCGCCCCGGTACTGCCAAAGGCGGCCAGGTTACCGTTCATCGGGCTGCTGAAAGATTCATGCTTGAGGTACACGGCAGTGGCGGCGTTGAGCGGGGTGACCTGCGTGGCGGTGTAATCGTTCACAAACAGCATACTGCCCGGCAGCTCAGTGGTGAGGGCACGCATGCAGCTGATGTCGTCAAACTTATACACTTTCCCTTTGGGTGTGATCAGTTCCGCGGCAAAGCGGGCATCTATGATGGTCATTTTACAGTGCGCGCAGGCGTCTTTTCCATAGTCTATCGGTTCATAGGCCCGGCCGCAGCCCGTTGTCAGGCCGGCGGCAGCCAGCAGTACGGCCATTACATATTTCATGATGTTATTTTTTTAGCGCGTTTCCATTCATACACAGCAACCGCGGTGAGCAACACAACGGCCGCAATAAAAAACCATCCGCCGGCATCCGGCTGAGACAGCGCCTCAAAGTTGAGCATCTTCTTATACCCGATCAGCGGCGGCTGGTAGGCCATGCCGGGCACTTTGATGGGCGCTGAGGGGTCAAGGTGATGGCCGTATTCATATTCCCATTTCCAGAAATCGTACATGGAAATAGCGGCTATGGCCAGCAGCAGGCCCGTCCAGGTATGGAAGGCCCAGCGCCGGTTGCGCAGCAGCACCAGCAGGCCCAGCACGCAAAATACGCCCAGCGCAACGGGCAGGTACACAAATTCCCGGAAGTCTTCCTTGTGAATGGTTTTCATGCCAATGTAGTGGTTAAGGCCGTTGATGATGTCTACATCACCTTTAATGTCGTTGATCCATATCTGCATGAAGATGCCTTCGGGGTATTGCGGTGCGGCCAGGTCTATGCGCCACATGGGCACCAACCAGAGCGTGGCAATGCAGCCGATGGCTATCACAATGCTGACTTTGGCAACCAAACTTAACTTGTTCATGAGCTATCTGCAATGGGCAGCGCATTTTACGCTGCGCTGCCCGTTTGAATAATTATTTGGTGGCTACCGCCGCATCTGCTTCCTCTGCACCGGTACCCCATTTTAAAGGCACATTGCTGCCTTTGGGAGACACCCTGAGGTAGCCCTGCATTTCCTGGTGAAGGGCAGAGCAGAAGTCTGTACAATAGAAGGGATACACGCCGGGTTTAATAGGAGAGAATTTAAGCGTAGACGTTTCTCCCGGCATGATCAGCAATTCAGCGTTGGGAGCATGCTTGATGGCGAAGCCGTGCGGAATGTCCCAGTCCTGTTCAAGATTGGTAACATGGAAATACACTTCGTCCCCCACCTGCACACCTTCAATATTATCCGGCGTGAGGTGTGACCGGATGGCGGTCATGTACACATGCACCACATTGCCTTCCCGCACTACCTTGGTGGCTTTTTCGCCGGCGGAGAGGTAGGGGTGCTTGTTTTTGCTGATGTCAAAGAACTTCACGCTCTGCGCCTGGATCTTTTCAGCCGGGATGGCTTGCGCATAGTGCGGTTCGCCGATGGTCGGGAAATCCAGCAGCAGCTGCATCTTTTCCCCGTCTATAGAGTACAGCTGCGCGCTTTGCGCCAGCTCCGGCCCGGTGGGCAGGTACCTGTCTTTGGTGATCTTGTTATAAGCCACTACGTATTTGCCGTAAGGTTTTTTTGTATCGCCCCCGGGTACCATCAGGTGGCCAATGGAGTAGTAAGTGGGCACCCTGTCAAGCACCTGCAGGTCTTTCAGGCTCCACTTTACTATTTCGGAAGACACGAAGAAGGAGGTATATGCGTTCCCATTGGCATCAAACTCTGTGTGCAAAGGCCCCAGGCCGGGTTTCTGCACTTCGCCGTGCAGCGCTGCTTCGTATTTTATGACGGGAATGCCGTTGTATTCTCCTTCAAAAGCTTTGTCTGCAATGGCTTTGGTGAATTTCTGATAAGAGAATACAGGTATAAGGGCGGCCAGCTTGCCGCTGCCTACGATGTACTCGCCGGAGGGGTCTACGTCACAGCCGTGGGGAGATTTGGGACAGGGAATGAGGTAAACGAGGCCGTCCAGCTCTTCAGGGTCAAGCGTCAGCACTTCCTTAATAACGGAAGAGGAGGCGGAATGCGTTTCTTCGTTAAAAGTGTTGTGATAATATTCGGTGGCCATTTTCCTGGCCTTGCCGGCTTTCACGTATTCTTCCGCTTTTTTCCAGTTAACGGCTACAATGAAGTCCTTGTCCTTCCGGGAAGCGTTTACTTCCAGCAGGGTGCTGGCCTGTTCCGTATTATAAGTGGAGAAGAAGAACCATCCATGAGAAGGGCCTTTACCGGCGCGGCTCAGGTCGAGGTCCATACCCGGCAGAATGATCTGGAAGCTGACATTCATGTGGCCGGTGGTTTTGTCTATGCCGATGAAAGACGCGGTGCTTTTGAAGTTCTTTTTGAACGAAGCATTGTCAAGCGCAGACTCCTGGTTGCCTACCGGCACGGCAAAGCGGGTGCCGGCAATCACGTATTCTGTGTTTTCCGTGAGGAACGGAGAGGAGTGGTTGCCCCCGCTGTTGGGCAGCTCAATGATCTCCATGGTCTTGAACGTGGTCAGGTCAATGCGGGCTACGCGGGGCGTATTGTTGGCGTTGGCAAAGAGCCAGCGGCCGTCATGCTCGCCGTTTGTCTGGGAGAGGGCCAGGTGGTGCTGATCGTCCCAGGGTACAAACCCGAAGGAGGTTTGCAGCATGGGTTTGGTTTCTTCGCTGAAGCCGTAGCCGTTTTCCGGGTGAACGGAAAATACCGGTATCAGTTTCAGCAGGCGGCCTGAGGGGAGGCCGTACACAGATACCTGGCCGTTAAAGCCGCCAGACACGAAGTTGTACAGTTCGTCATATTTGCCTGGCGCCACGTAGGTGCGTGCAGCCGCATCGCCGGTTACGGCGGAGGAGGTGGTTTTCATTTTGCAGCTTTGCATGGCCACCGCGCCTGCCAGGGTGAATAATAAAAGTGAAAGTTTCATATAACAGGTTTATTAGATGAAGGGATGTCAGTTCTTGCCGTCGTTTTTCCGGAGGAATTCCAGCACAGCCCTCGCATCTTCGTCAGAGAGGTTCTGGTTGGGCATTCTCACCATACATGTTTCCAGCATGGCTTGCGCTTCCGGGTCTTTATTCAGCATTTCGTCAACATTGGTAATGAAGTTCATGATCCATTCCGGCGTTCTTCTGTCTGTAACCCCTTTCCAGCCGGGGCCTACCAGTTTTTCTTCGGTGAGGCGGTGGCAGGAGGTACACTTGAGATCGGCCACGGCTTTACCTTTCTGCACCATGCCTTCATCAAGCGGGTGGGTCAAAGGCACGTCCCGGAACTTGCCGATGCCTTTCGGGTCGGCCGTTGCGGCGGGTTTGTTATCTACCATACTATTGTCTGCAGCGGCCGGCCGGGAGGCCGGCGGTTTTTCGCTGCTGCCGCAGGCGGCCAATATAGATGCGGTTGCGAGCGTAAGGAGGAAATGTTTCATAAAAAGGTTTAATGAAGTGATAGCGGAATTTTTGTAAAGATTGCCGTAATGCGGGCGGCGGGCAATGATGGCTGTCAGCCGTCATGCTGATTGGCGCTATCAGCGCTTAACACTGCAGCTGGCGCCGGCATTGCGCATATTCTCTTCCATGATCACGGCTTTCGGGAAGAGGATATTGTTTTCCAGGTGAATGTGCAGGTGCAGATCATCCCTGAATTCCTGCAGCAGCCCGTAGGTAACGCGGTAGGTATTGCAGGCATCTGGCGGCGGGGTGAAATCATGGCTGAGCGCCGTCATCCTGGCAAAGCGCTCGCCTTCCTGGTTATGCTCGTGCATCATAATAGCTATGGGGCTGATGATGCTGCCGAATACCGGCGGCAGGCAAGTGGTGCCTTCCAGCTTTGCTGCTACCATTTGCCGGATGTACGGGAAAAGCATCATTTCTTCTTTTTTCATGTGCATGGTCAGCTCCGCGGCCGCATCGGAAAACAGGTTGCGTATTTCGTGCAGCTCCGGATGCGCCTGGCCATGCACGCTGCATAATTTGTGCAGGAAGGGCGTAATGACCGGTATCTGCTCTGCAACATAGGCATGGTGTGTTTGCCAGATGTGGCTGGCCAGCACATCCAGCCCCCAGCTGTTATAATCTACCGTGGCGCCCGCCCCGGCCGTGCGTGCATTGGCCAGTTCTGCCGCAACCTGCGCAGGGGGGATGTTCTTTTGCCGGCAGGCTTCACCCACACTGATATTGCCCTTGCAGCAGAAGTCGATATTGAATTTTTTGAAAATGGCGGCGGTGTGGTAGTTGTCTGCCACCAGCTGGCCAATGATGGCTTCTTCGAGATTTTCCATGATTGCGTGTTTTATGAGCTTATATAAAGGATGTGTTTGTCTTTAATTATATACCAAAGCTATGTTAAATCCGCTATTAAAGGATATGACTGTCTTTAATTTGCCGAAGCGCTGACGGCGGCCGGTTGAAGAGGAATGGAAGCAGGGCCGGTAAATACAGGGGCTTTGAAAAAGGCCATAATTTCCGTCATTCCGGGCATTGACAACAATCATGAAGAGGAAACGGGAGGCTGGTACAATTGTCGTAAAATGAGGTACAAAACGCCTGTTTGCCACGGCAGGAAGGCAGGAGAACAGGCGGGGCTTTCAAAAGACAAGAAAAAGCAGTACCTTTGCACCATGAAAGTATCAACTATTTCACGTCCCGGCATGCAATTTACGCCGGAACATGAGTGGATGGACGTGAACGGGACGGTTGGGTTTGTGGGTATTTCTGCCTGGAAACTCAAAGGTATAAAAGAAATTGATGATATAAAGTGGCGCCACCTCCGGGGGCAAATCAAAAAAGGCACTTTAATTGCGGAAATCCACGCGGGGAAAAAGGTCATTCCCATACACGCACCCGTTAACTGCAACTATTTAGGGCAAAACCAGCAACTCAACGGCAACCTGAACCTGGTGCTTGAAAGCCCGCAGGACAGAGGGTGGCTGTTCTTCATCAGCCCTTCCAAGTTTTTCAACAATGCTCCGCTGCTCAGTCCTGATGAATACAAGGAACTGGTGCGCACCCAAAAAAACTAGTGCGTGGAGAAAACACTGTTAAAACGGGGATACTTTGCCAATGATGCGGCTTTTGACTGGCTGTATCCGCAAAAGGTCCGCGAGCTGTCCAAGCGCCATTGGACGCCGCTCGCCATAGCCGAACAGGCAGCAGCGTTCCTGGCAGACGGGCCGGGCAAAAAAATACTGGACGTTGGCAGCGGCGTAGGCAAGTTCTGCCTCGCGGCCGCTCACTTTCAGCCGCAGGCCACCTTTTACGGCGTGGAGCAACGTTATGGCCTTCACCAATATGCACTCGCAGCCAAAGACGTAGCGCAGGTGAATAACGTGGAATTTATACACGACAATTTCACCCGCATCGATCTCTCTTCTTACGACAATTTTTACTTCTATAATTCCTTCTTCGAAAACCTGGACGATAATGACCGGATAGACGAGGAGGTTGCATATTCCACCAATTTTTACATTCAGTATTGCCGGTACCTTTACCGGGCGCTGGAGCGTAAACCCGCCGGTACGCGGCTGGTAACGTTCCATAGCCTGCAGGATGAGGTGCCGCCTGCTTTCCAGGTGGTGTATGTTTCTGACGACTTGCAGTTAAAAATGTGGATCAAAAGATAAAACCATGACAACAGATCAATTCGTGTTGCAAACTATTGAGCAGATCAAAAAGGCCGGTACCAATGAGCAGGTAAGGCCCATCATCACCAGTATCAAACAATCCTCCGCCACAGATAAAGCAGGCACCCTGCTTGCCGCTATTGAAAACATTTCCCCGCTGGAGTGCACCAGCGAGCAGTGGAGCCGCCTGCGTTATGCGCTGATGCTGCTCTACAAGCCGGGTGTGCCGCAGGTGGCCTGAGCGGTTATGCTTTCAGCAGGTATATAAAGGGGAGCGGCAGCTCTCCCTGGCCTTGTTGTACAGTTTCTCCTTTCACAAAGCCAAATTTCTCAAAATAGCCCGTTAGCGGGCTTTCTGCGTATACGGTCAGCCACATGGCAGGGTAGGGCCTGCCCAGCTCCATCAATTTTTGCGGCAGTTGCGGCTGATCATGGAATGCCTGCAACAGACCGAAAGTGGTAATGCCTATGCTCCGCGTATCGTGCAGGGCCGCCGGTTTTTTCCCTTTGGCGCTGAGGCAGGCAAAACCTACTGGTTCTGGGCCCGCGTAGGTTACCAGCCATTGATTTGAAAAATTATTGATGCTGTCAGTAAGCGTTTTTTCATTATAACGGCCGGCAATATATTGCTCCAGCACTTCCGGGCTCACCAGCCCCGCATATTGCTCCATGCTCACGGCGCGGCCCAGGTAGCAAAGGTCTGCAAGCGTGTTTTCAACCGCTACAACAAATTTTGTGACAAGCTTTTCCATACGGGCAAAGATAGCGCCTGCGCCGGCACGGTACTGATACAGTTGGCGCACAACTCAGCGGTACAGTTGCGCAGCGGCCTGTATGGCGGCTTTGCGTGCGGGCGTATACGGTTCAGCGAACACCAGGCGGAAACAGTGACGGAAGGAGGCGGTGAGCGTAAAATTGTAACCCGGCGTGAAATGTTCGTAGCAGCGCTGCATGTCAGTTCCCGCAGGCATTTCCACCCACATGCTGTAGCCGCCTTCCGGCCGGGAGAACACAGTGCTCTGCGGGAAATGTGCGGCCAGCAGCTGTTGGGTAACAGCGGCATTCCTGGCCAGCCTGGCCCTGAATGTGCGTACGTGCCGCTGGTAGCTGCCGGTGGCCAGCAGTTTCTGTACCATGGCCTGGTATACGGGAGACACCGCGCTGCCAAGTGAAAAACGTACCTGTTCCGCTTCTTTGTAATAGCGCCCCGGCGCCAGCCAGCCCAGCCTGATGCCGGGCGCCAGTGTTTTGGAGAAAGAGGAATAGGTGAGCACAAGGCCCTGGCGGTCGAACATTTTAAGATTGGAAGGGCGCTGCCCCGTAAAATGAAGGTCTCCGTAAACATCATTCTCTATCACGGGCACATTGTATTTTTCTGCAATGGCCAGCAGCTGCTGTTTGCCGGCATCAGGCAGCAGCGCTCCCGTGGGGTTATGGAAGTTGGGCGTTACAATGATGGCCCGCGCTTTCAGGCGGCCGCAGGCTTCTTCCAGCGCATCCGGCTGAAAAGGCGCCGGTATTTCCAGCACCTGCAAATGCATTACCTGCAGTACTTCCAGCACGGAAAAGACGCAGGGGCTTTCAACGGCCACCACATCACCGGGGCGGCATACGGCGGCCAGCGCTATATAGAGGGCCTGCAACGCGCCGTCTGTGATGAGCAGCTCGTCCGCATGCACCATGGTGTGATGTTGCGAAAGATGCAGGCTGATGCTTTGGCGAAGGGAAGCGTTTCCCGTGGGCGCATCATACCGGAGCAGGGAAGCGCCCTGTTCACGTATCACCTGCTGCATGGTGCGCAGCAGCAATTTTTGCGGTATCAGCAGGTCTCCGGGCGCGGCTACGTTAAATGCTGTGGAAGCGTGGCGGCCCGCATGCCGGGAGGTAATGAGGGAGAGCTTATGAAGATAGGTGGCATCCCGCTCCACCACGGGCGGCGGTATGCTGATCACCGGCTGTGTGCCGCTTACGTAATAACCTGATTTGGGAATACTTTCCACCAGGCCGCTGATCACCAGGTGCTCATATCCGCTTTGCACGGTGGTTGCACTGAGCCTGTATTGCGCCATAATTTCCCGCACGGAAGGGAGGCGGTGGCCGGGAGGGTAAGCGCCGCTTTTGATCTTTTGCTCAATGGTGGCCGTAAAGGTATGATGGCGGGGCTGCTTCATCCGTCAAATGTAGGGCAAATTCAGCTGTTGCGTTAGCCGCGCTACCGCGCTTTCTCCAGCCGCCGCAATACCTGCCGGATGTTTACGCCTTTTCCCAGCACGGGTTTGAACAGGTCTCCTTCTTTTTTGACCCGCGCCATGCTGTTGGCAATGTTGAAGTCTTTCAGCTGCAACCCCTTCTTCACCTCCTCCCAATGCAGCGGCATGCTCACCGTGGCGCCGGGTTTGGGTCGCAGGGAGTAAGGCGCGGCCAGCGTGGCTTTGGGGCGGTTCTGCAGGTAGTCTATGTAGATCTTTCCTTTCCGGTTACGGGTAAAGCGTTCAATGCTGGTGAACTTCGGCAGGCGCTCATGTACCTGTTTGGCTATGAGCTTGCCGAACAACTGGCACTCATCGTAGGTATATTTTGCATTGAGCGGAATGTAGATGTGGATGCCGGTGGAGCCGGAGGTTTTGGGATATCCTTTTATTTTCAACTCGTCCAGCACGGCTTTTACGGTTTGGGCGGTGGTGATCACCTGCTCAAAGGTATTGCCCTTGTCAGGGTCAAGGTCAAGGCAGCACCAGTCAGGGTGGTCTGGCGTAAGCACGGTGCTGTTCCATGGGTTGATCTCAATAGCGCCCAGGTTGGCCATCCAGAGCAGGCCGGCTTCGTTTTCAGGCACCATAAAATTCTTGTGCTCACCCTCGTTGGTGGTGTAGGGCTCCTGCTTCAGCCACTCCGGCGCCGTGCCGGTTACATCTTTCTGGTAAAAACTTTTGCCCTTGATGCCGTTGGGGTAGCGGTTGAGGGATTGCGGCCGGTTGATGATATAGGGCAGGATGTACGGCGCTACCTGGTAGTAGTAATTCAGCATGTCCCGCTTCGTATAACCTTCTCCGGGCCAGTATACCTTTCCGAGGTTATTGAATGTGAGCGGGTGGCCGTTCACTTTTTTCACCTGTGTAGACTCCGTGGGGTTGAGCAGAGTTTTACGTTCTGCTTTACCGGGCTTTTGCAGCGGTATTTTGCCGGGCAGCACCTGTTCAGGCGCTACTGCTTTTTCTGCGTTCACTTCCGTCGCTTTTTTGTCGCTGCGCAGCCCTTCAAAAGACGGATGGCGCATGACCCCGTCTGCCGTTATTTCCGCATAGCTCACTTCACATACCAGGTCAGGCTTCAGCCAAACGGCCGTTGCCTTTGGCGGGTCAGGGCGGAAGCGGGATGGTTTGTTGACGTCCGGTACCGTGGTGAAGGGGCTTTTTTTGACCGTGCGGGTTTTGAAAAGCGCCATCATGGAGGCTTGCTGGTTACTGTTGAAGCCGGTGCCTATTTTACCGGTGTACTGCAGCTGCCCGTTTTCGTATACCCCCACCAGTAATGAGCTGAACGGTTTGGGGCTGTTCTCGTTCTTCGTATAACCGCCAATGACCACTTCATGCCTTCTGGCCGTTTTTATTTTCAGCCAGTTGCGGGTGCGCTCGCCGGGCAGGTAGGTGCTGTCTGCCTTCTTCGCAATAATGCCTTCCAGCCCCATCTTGCCGGCCGCTTCCAGGAACTCCGTGGCGGAGCTTTCAAAGTTTTCGCTCAGCCTGACGATGCCGGCGGGTGGCATTAGCTGCCGTAGCTGCTCCCGCCTTTCTGCAAGGGGTTTGTTAAGCAGACTGCGGCCGTTCAGGCGCAACAGGTCAAACACATAATACACCAGCTCGCCGTCTGCCTCGCTGCGCCAATTCTGGAGGGAACCGAAATGGGCAATGCCTTCGTTGTTCAGCACACAAATTTCCCCGTCTACCACCGCGTTGACTTTCCATTGTTGCAGCGCGTTGTAGACGGGGTAAAATTTGGTGTTGAAAGACTTGTTGTTGCGGGAAAGCAGCTCCACCTTGCCTTTGTTGCAATACGCCACGGCGCGGTAGCCGTCCCATTTCACTTCGTACAGCCAGCCCGGTTCATCAAAGGGTTTGTTCACCAGGGTGGCCAGCATGGGAGGAATGATCTGTGAAGCGGTAACTGCCATACGGGAGCTACAGCATAAAGCGTACCTTTTTAACAGCCGTGGCGCGGTGATAACTGTTAATGCACGGCCATGGCCATTTCTATTTCTTCCAGCGTTTTGTTGCCGGTTTCGGGCACATACCTTTTCAGTACCAGGAAATACACAAAGCAGATGCCTGCAAAGAGGAAGAATGTTTCATGCGGGCTGAGCGCGGCAATGAGCACGGGGAAGCCGTACGCCAGCGCAAAGCAGGCGGCCCACAGCGCGGCGGTTGCCACGGCCATGGCCATACCTCTTACCTTGGTAGGGAATATTTCGGAAATGAGCACCCAGGTTACCGGCGCCAGGGTAGTGGCGTAAGTGGCAATGAACGCCATTACGAAACCGGTGAGCCAGACGCCGGAGAAGAAGTTGAAGTAATAACAAAGGCCTATCACCAGCAACCAGAAAGCCATGAGCAGAGACCCGCCCTGCATCAGCTTTTTGCGGCCCCAGCGGTCTACCAGGCGCATGGCCACCAGCGTGAACACCAGGTTGGTGGCGCCGATGAGTATTTGCTGGAACAACTGGTCGTTGACGTCCATGCCGGCTTTTTCGAAGATGATAGGCGCGTAGAAGAACACGGCGTTGGCGCCGGATATCTGCTGGAATACGGCAATCACAATGCCCAGTATCACCACAAAGCGTACGCCTTTTTTCCAGAGGTCGCGGAAGCTGCCTTTTTCTGTGTTCAGCGTTTTGTCTATCTGCTGCACTTCCTGCCGTGCTTCATCCTGGCCTGATATGCGGGTGAGTACGGCCATGCCTTCTTCCCGGCGGCCTTTGGAGAAGAGCCAGCGGGGGCTTTCCGGCACAAAGAACACACAGATAAAAAAGAGGGTGGCAGGTATGGCGCCGGAAGTGAACATCCAGCGCCAGTTATCTTCCGCGCCGGCCAGCAGGTAGTTGCTGAGATAAGCCAGCAGTATGCCTATTACAATAGTGAGCTGGTTAACAGACACCATGCGGCCGCGGATGGCGGCGGGGCTAACTTCCGCAATATATAAAGGTGAAAGGATGGAGGCCCCGCCCACGGCTACGCCGGCCAGAATGCGCCAGGCAATCAGGCTTTCGTAAGAAGAGGCCCAGCCCATCATGATGCTGGACGCGGAGAAGATGAACGCGGCGGCAATCAGCGGCGGCTTGCGCCCAAAACGGTCTGTGAGCACGCCGGTTACCAGGGAGCCAATGAAGCAGCCCACGTAGAGGGAGCTGCCGGTCCAGCCCAGCTGCGCGCTGCTGAGATCGTAATACGGTTGTATAAATGGAATGGTGCCGGAAAAAACGGCAATGTCGAATCCAAAAAGCAGGCCGCCAAACGCGGCTACGAGGCTGATAAGCAGAATGTGGAACTGTTTCTTCATAACTGGCTCTAAGATAAACCGAAGCGGATGTTGGCTGTTTGGAATATTGCCTGAAATAGATGGACTTTTTTACGATGGCCTGATCTCTTTTTTATTGCGGTACTCCCGCGGAGAGAGGCCCATCAGCGAATGGAAGAGCCGTGAAAAGTAGTACTGGTCCTCTATTCCCACCGCCTGGCCTATCTCGCTCACCCTTAACGTGGTGAACTGCAGCAGCTGGCAGGCCTTCTGCATTTTCAGGTGATTGAAATATTCCATGGGGGAGAAGCCGGTCTTTTTCCGGAAAATGCTGGAAAAGTGGGAGGTGGAAAGGTTCACGGCGGCCGCTACTTCCTGCAGGCTCAGGGAGTTGGCAATGTTTTCCCGGAGGAACTCGATGGCATCTTCCGCCGGGTCTGAGCCTGCCTCCTGTTTGAGCAGGCTGAACTTGTCGGGGTACAGGAAAGAAGAGAGGAAGTAATGCAGGCTGAGGCTGCAGAACGAAAGATTGTCTATGCTGTACCCGCTTTGCAGGTGACGGTACATATTATGAAAAATACGTACCTGGTCTTCATTATACTTTACATAGTTCTGCCCCGTCTGCATCCGTTCATGCAGCATCCTGGCCAGCTGGTTGCCCATGGGCCCCTTGAAGTGCATCCAGTAAATAGACCATGGAGAATTTTCTGATGCCCAGTAACTGTGCGTGGCGCCGGAGGGTACCAGCAGGAAGTTGAACGGGTTGATGGCGTACTCTTCCCCGTTGATGGTGCAGCCGCCGCTGCCGTCTACACAATAGATAAGAATATGCTGCTCGCTGCCCTGGCGCCGCTCCCGGTAATGGAACTTTGCACGGGGGTAGTAGCCGATGTCTGTAATGAACAACGAACGCAGCAGCGGATGTTCAAGGCAGCCGGCAATGACCTTGCGCGGCAGCACAATGGCCTCCTGTCCTTCAAAACCTTCTTTCTTTTTCATTAGTGCGTGTTTGTCTTTTTCAAAGGTCTAATGGAACTTCGTTTCATCATGTTCATATTCGTCTTTTCAACTTTTCACGCCCCTAAGTTCCATAAAATAATCCATCTTTTCCAATAGTTCCTCCATTGTATGCGCCTGCGGCCGGTAATAAATTTGAACACATAATCAAGCCCGAAATATTATGGAGGTAAAAGCCTGGAAAGAAACAGTTATGTTGCCCACCTACGGTACCGGACAGCCGGAAAAGAACCCGATGTTCCTGGAGAAAAGAGTGTACCAGGGCAGCAGTGGTGTGGTGTACCCCAATCCCGTTATTGAAAAGATACTGGACGAGAAGGAAGACCGCCCTTACAATGCCGTGTTCCTCGAAAACGAGTACCTGAAAATTATGCTGCTGCCGGAACTGGGAGGCAGGGTGCATATGGCCTGGGACAAAGTGAGAGAACGCCATTTTGTGTATTACAACCAGGTGATCAAACCCGCGCTGGTGGGCCTCACCGGTCCCTGGATATCAGGCGGCATCGAGTTCAACTGGCCGCAACACCACCGTCCCAGCACCTTTGAGGCGGTAGACTGCACTATCCGCGAGAACGCGGACGGCAGTAAAACAGCCCTGATGAACGAAGTGGAGCTGATGTTCCGCACCAAAGGCCTCGTGGAGTTTACGCTCTACCCCGGCAAGGCCTACCTGGAGATCAAAGGACATCTCTACAACCGCACCGCGCTGCCGCAAACCTTTTTATGGTGGGCCAACCCCGCGGTGAAGGTGAATGACCATTACCAGTCAGTGTTCCCGCCAGATGTGCATGCCGTATTTGACCACGGCAAGCGTGACGTGTCTGATTTTCCCATTGCCATCGGCACTTACTATAAAGTAGACTACTCGCCGGGTACAGACATTTCCCGCTACAGGAACATACCCGTGCCTACATCGTACATGGCCATGCATTCAGACTACGACTTTATTGGCGGGTATGAGCATGATACCGGCGCGGGCGTGCTGCACGTGGCCAATCACCACATTTCTCCCGGTAAAAAACAATGGACCTGGGGTAACGGAGATTTCGGCAAGGCCTGGGACCGTAACCTAACAGACGAAGACGGCCCGTACATAGAGATCATGACCGGGGTGTATACAGATAACCAGCCCGATTTCTCCTGGCTGCAACCCAACGAGGAGAAACGTTTTACACAATACTTCATGCCCTATGCCAACACCGGTCTTGTCAAAAACGCTACCAAAGAGGCCATGGTGAACCTGGAAGAGGATAAAGGGCAAACGGTGATCAAAGCCTATGCCACCGCCCGTTACAACGCCGCAAAGATCATCCTGCGCTCCGGAGATAAAATTGTATTCGAAACCGTAACAGACCTGGCGCCCGAAACGCCGTTCGAAACAAAGGTGAACGTTACCGGCGCAGATCTGGTGCTGGAGGTACAGGAGGCCGGCGGCAAAACGCTGGTGCGCTACAACTCCGCCCCGCAGCAGTCAGACTTTGTGGCCAAACCGGCCACACCGGCGCCGCCGCCGCAGGAAGTGGAAAGCATTGAGCTGCTGTACCTGCATGGCCTGCATATTGAGCAATACCGCCATGCCACCTATTCCGCCAAAGATTATTACGAAGAAGCGCTGCGCCGTGATGAGGGAGATGCCCGCTGCAACAACGCCATGGGCCTCTGGTACCTGCGCCGCGGGCAGTTTGCCAAAGCCGAGCCGTATTTTAACCGCGCCATTGCCCGCGTTACCCTGCGCAACCCCAACCCGGCAGATGGGGAAGCCTATTACCACCTGGGCAATTGCCTGATGCTGACAGACCGGCTGCAGGAGGCCACCGCCGCCCTGTACAAAGCCGCCTGGAACGGCGCCTGGCAGTCTGCCGCATTCTTTATGCTGGCCCGCATCCATGCGCGGCAGCACCAATACGCAGAAGCGCTGGAACTGGCAGAACAATCGCTCCTGGGTAACTACCACGGGCACAGCGTGCGCCACCTGAAAACAGTGCTGCTGCGCAAACTGGGACAAACAGCGGCCGCAACGGAATTTGCGAAGCAATCTGTAGCCATAGACCCGTTCAACTACGGCTGCCACTTCGAACTGCAGCTGCTTGCCAACGCCGTAGCGCCGCAACCCGTCCGTGTGCATACTTATTTTGAGTACGCGCTGGATTATGCTGCCGCTGGTTTCTACACAGAAGCCGCCGCGCTGCTGGAAGTGCCTGATACCACGCACCCCATGCGCAGCTATTACCTGGGCTGGTGTTACGCCCGGCTGGGAGATGATACCAATGCTGCCGCCTGGTTCAAAAAGGCCGCAGCGGCCCCTGCAGACGGCTGTTTCCCGCACCGGCTGGAAGAGATCGGCATTTTGCAGGAAGCCCTGCGCCGCAACCCTGCTGATGCCAAAGCCTGGTATTACCTGGGTAACCTCTGGTACGACAAAAGACAATACAATGAGGCCATGGACGCCTGGGAGCGCTCCGCCGCCGCAGACAATACTTTCCCCACCGTGTTCCGCAACCTGTCACTGGCATGGTTCAACAAACGCGACAATGCCGCCAAGGCGCTGGAATGCCTGCGCAGGGCCTTTGAGCTGGACGTAACGGACGCCCGCGTATGTATGGAGCTGGACCAGCTGTACCGCATCTGCAACATTCCCCGTGAGGAAAGAGTGGCGTTGCTGGATAAATATCCGGCCCTGGTAGCCTCCCGTGACGATCTGTTCCTGGAAAGGATTGCCCTGCACAACCAGCAGGCCGCCTTTGAAACCTCCCGCCGCATGCTGGCCGGCCGCAAGTTCCATCCCTGGGAGGGTGGAGAAGGCAAGGTAGTAAGGCAGTTCATGACCTGTCACATTGGGCTGGCGCAGGATGCGCTGGTAAACGGGCAGTACAATGAAGCGCTTGACATACTGGAGCAGTGTGCAGACTACCCGGAAAACCTGGGAGAAGGCAAGCTGTACGGTGCGCAGGAAAATGACCGTCATTACCTGTTGGGACTGGCCCTGCAAGGCGCCGGGCTGCAGCAGCAGGCGCAGGAAGCCTTCAGGCTGGCCACGGAAGGCATCAGCGAACCCGTGCAGGCCATTTTCTACAATGACCCGCAGCCTGACAAGATATTCTACCAGGGCCTGGCCTGGCTGCAACTCGATGAAACAGACAAGGCCAACGCCATATTTGAACGGCTGATCAATTTCGGTAATGCCCACCTGAACGATCATATCAGGATTGATTATTTTGCCGTTTCACTGCCGGACCTGCTGGTGTTTGACCAGGAACTTGACAAGCGCAACCGGGTGCATTGCCTGTACCTGAAAGCCCTGGGCCACCTGGGGCTGGGGCAATACCCTGAAGCGAACCGCTTTTTCAATGAAGGCCTGGCGCTGGATGCCTATCACGAAGGCATTCTCTTTCACCAGCGAATGATCCCGTTTATGAAACATCAGCAAAAAACAGTATTCCCATGAAGTTGAAACAAGTCACGTTATGTTTGTCTTTATTGTTAGCACTATACATTCCGGCGGCCGCGCAATTCCTGTCCCTGCAAGGGGAATGGGAATACCGGCCTGACCCGGAGAACAAAGGCCTGCAGGAAGCCTGGTACCGCCAGGCTTTCAGCGGCCGTCTTCAGCTGCCCGGCACGCTGGATGATGCCGGCTACGGCAACCCGGTAGTGCCGCCCACCGCTAAAGACACGCTGCTCCACCTCACGCGTAAACACCGCTACGTAGGCGCGGCCTGGTACCGCAAGGAAGTAACAGTGCCCGCCGGTTACAGCGAGCTGCTGCTGGAGCGCGTGATCTGGCATACCACGGTATGGATAGACGGCAAAATGATGGGCTCGGCTGAAAGCCTTTCTACGCCGCACCGCTTCACCGGCCTTAAACCCGGCAAGCATGTAATTGTGCTGCGCATAGACAACTCACGGCGTTACGATATCAGCCACCGCCTGATGGCGCATGCCTATACAGATGAAACGCAAATTATCTGGAACGGCGCCATTGGCCGCATCGGCCTGCAAAAGCCTGCACCGCAGGTGCAGATCTACCCGGAGCCTGCGCAGAAACGGGTGCGCGTAACCGCTTCATCTTCCGCTGATCTGCGGCTGCTGCGGAACGGCAAGCTGCTGGCCGCCAAAAAGGTGAAGGCAGGGGAGAGCTACCTGCCGCTGAACAGCGAACCGGCGTATTGGGACGAGTTCAATCCCCATCTCTACACACTGGAAGTAAACGGCGCGCCGGTACAGTTCGGCATCCGCGAGATCAGTCACAAGAACGGCCTGCTTTACCTCAACGGCCGCCGCATCTTTTTGCGCGGTACGCTTGACTGTAACATATTCCCGCTCACCGGCCATCCGCCTATGACAAAAGAAGGCTGGGTCAAGGAGTTTTCCGTAGTGCGGGATTATGGCCTCAACCATGTTCGTTTCCACTCCTGGTGCCCGCCTGAAGCGGCTTTCCAGGTGGCGGACTCCATGGGCCTTTACCTGCAGGTAGAGCTGCCCCTGTGGGCGCTTAACGTGGGAGAAGATACAGCCACGCTCCGCTTCCTGAAAGAGGAAGCACAGCGCATCATGGCCAGCTACGGCAACCACCCCTCTTTCTGCCTCTGGTCTATGGGCAACGAGCTGCAGGGAGATTTCAAATGGCTGCAGCAGCTCACAGATGCCCTGAAGAAGCAGGATAACAGGCGCCTTTACGCCACCACCACCTTCACCTTCCAGAAAGGCTACGGCGGCTGGCCCCTGAAAGAAGACGACTTTTTTGTAACGCAATGGACGAATAAAGGATGGGTACGCGGACAAGGTATTTTCAATACCAAAACGCCTGACTTCCTGAAAGACTATTCCGCCCCGATAGACAGCATGCCTGTGCCCATTATATCGCATGAAATAGGGCAGTACTCCGTGTTTCCCGACATGAGCGAGATTGATAAATACACCGGCGTGCTGGACCCGCTCAACATGAAATCCGTCCGCCACCACCTGCAGCAGCGCAACCTGCTGCACCAGGCCGCAGATTTCACCAAAGCCAGCGGTAAACTGGCCGTGCTGCTGTATAAGGAAGAAATTGAAAGGGCCCTCAAAACGCCGGGCTTCAGTGGCTTCCAGCTGCTTGACCTGCAAGACTTCCCCGGCCAGGGCACCGCGCTCGTAGGCCTGCTGAACGCCTTCTGGGAAAGCAAGGGCCTGGTAACGCCGGAAGCTTTCCGCGAGTTCTGCTCCTCCGTTGTGCCGCTGCTTCGTTTCGAAAAAGCCACGTACACATCGGCCGAAACTTTTGAAGCCAAAGCGGAACTGGCCAACTTCAGCGGTAAAAATTACAGCACTGCCCAACTCCGCTGGGCCATCAGTGATGATAAGGGCAAACAGCTTGCCGCAGGCACCGGCAACATCAAACATGCCCTCAGCCATGTAACCGCCGCCACGCGCCTGAACGTGCGACTGTACCTGGAAGGCACGCCTTACACCAACCAGTGGAGCATCTGGGTGTATCCCGCCAGGGTTGATCTTGCCGCTCCCGGCATTGTGTTCACCCGCTCTGCAGACAGTGCGCTGGCCGCACTTAACGCCGGTAAAACGGTATTGCTGAACCCTGATACGGCTGCCATACAAGGCATTCCCGGCCGCTTTACGTCCGTGTTCTGGAGCCCTGTGCATTTCCCTGACCAGCCCGGTACAATGGGCCTGCTGGCAGATACGGCGCATCCCGCGCTGGCCGCGTTCCCTACAGAGTTCCATACCAACTGGCAATGGTGGGACCTGGTGATGCGCTCCAAAGCAGTAGTGTATGACGCTCTGCCCAACTGGAAGCCCGTGGTACAGGTGATAGACAATTTTGTGAAGAACCGCCGCCTGGGCATGCTGTTCGAAGCGCGTGTGGGCAAAGGCCGCCTGCTGCTGTGCACGGCAGACATCAGCGCGCAGCTGGACAAGAGAATTGTAGCCCGGCAATTGCGTTACAGCCTGCAGCAATATATGCAGTCTGCCGCGTTCAACCCGGCTGCCACTATTACCGCCAATGATTTGACGGCCCTGTTGAAAGGGAAGTAATGAAGATATTTTGATCAGTATATCCCGGGGAAAACGTGGAACTATGATAACCCGGGATATTTTCTTTTGTTTTTGACGAAGGGGCCCCTTGTGCAATATAGTGGCTGATATCTGACCTCCTTCGATTAAGAATTTGGTCCCGGTTTTAGGAAAGGCCGGCAGGAAAGTTTGCTTTTCTGGAATTTATTGTTTTATTTAAAGATTGATCATCTTATACCTGGAAGCCTGTAACTAATGGACTCTCTGCCTCGTTGTGTTTGTTAAACCGTAACTGAAGCCCAAGATCCACGAACCAGGAACATTGTATGGTAGCCAAATAAAGAGTCATCCTAGCTTGAAAGAATGTAAACCCATCCTATATCTATGGTATTAAGTGACTTACACTGCAATTGGAAGAAGAATTTGTTGCTTTGTTTAATGTTGACTTTCTGCAACTATGCAGTGAGTCAAAATAAGGATATTATTCCTCCTTCTCCGCAAACTACAGAATTTGTAAAATATATTAACTATGATGTCACACCTTACAACGGCTTACCTGAAATAAGTGTTGTGTTATACAATATCTCTCTCAAGAACCTCACAATCCCAATATCCCTTTCATATCATGCTTCGGGGATTAAATATGGTCAGGCAGATTTGAGAACCTATTTTCGTAGATAATTTAAGACATTTTTTGTGAAAAGGTTTGTTTCAATTGTTTTTAATAGTAACCTGGTTTTGAACCGGGAAGGTTATTCTGTGGGTTATAGCTACTACTCGAGAATAAAAGCGTTAAAATTTATTAAATATGCAAGAATTAACATCATAATCCAGGACCGCGATGGTGATGTTGAGATTGTAGGCCTGGATGATAGTATCTGCAATATAAATTATCCTTTTTCGATAATTACTTATACAGGCTTGCCAAAAGAAATGAGAAGGGCCGCTCTTTATGAGGTTGTTTTTAAGTCCATGAAGTATTTGTCCGTGGCAAATGATTGGGATGAAACAGAAATTGAACAAGTGAACAAATCCATTATTGAAGACGAATATGTTGTTCCCATATCATACTTCAAAAGGAAAAAGAGCCCTTTGAAAGAAAGAAGTGCGGAGTTAAACTTTACCCTAGACTTCGATTGTGCTCAATTTTTTTGGAAGTTCTTTAACAGAGATAACCGGCTTGAAAATTCCATTTTGATATACAGAAGTGTTCCTGTAGACATGCTCTATCCCATTTTTTTTGATTCATATGAGTGGGTGAATGAAGAAGAGATTGTGATCAAGGACCTATATGGAGAGATTCTTTTTATTTGCAATGCCCTAACCGGAATAGTGAAGATTGATTTCAAGCCAAAGGATAGAACTGAAGAGGAATTGAGGCTGAAACTAATCGGATTTGATTGTAATACGGATGAGTTAGAGAGACAAAAGCTGATAGGCCTGATATTCGGGTGAATTGGTTAATAAATCCAGCTTGTAGTAAGCTTACTACAACCGGAGGTTCTTAACCTTCTAGCAATATTTCTTGAAAAGTTATTATGCGTAATAGTTACCGCTCTCTCATTGTCACAAAGCCCCCTCATTTTGACGAAAATCCCCACCGGAGATCTGCCCGGCACGGTGGACATTTGTAGGGTAAAACCTACCGTTATGGACATCATCAAACATACCTTCGAAGCAGACATTCCCACCGTATTTGTACCCGCGGCCAGCTTCCCTGACGGCATCAAACCTGCCTTCAACGAGCTTTGCGGAAAGCTGAAAATGCAGGGCAGGACCTTGTATGGCGTTACGGAGCGCGTAAACGGGGAGTGGGTGTACCGCGCCTGCGCTTCAGATACGGGAAATGAGCCCGGCATGCCGCACTACAACATTCCTGCCGGTAAATACCTGGCCTATGTGCTGCCGGACTGGGAAAAGCACCTGCCCATGATAGGCCAGTACTTTGAATGGTTGCTGGACCATAAAGACGCCAAAAAAGACACCATTGCCCTGGAATATTACAAGACGATGGATGAAGTATGGCTCATGGTGCAACACAAGTAGCGCCGAACAGTGATCCGGGAGAGCGGGCATGCACGCTCTCTTTTTCTGCGGGCGTTTTACTGCTCATACTCCAGCAACTCCACCCGGTTGCCGAACGGGTCGCGGAAGAACAGCCTGGAGCGGCCGGTGATAACGGAGGAATAGGCTATTTCAATGCCTTTGCTGATGAGATATGCTTTGGCGGCCTCCAGGTCTGTTACCTCAAATGCCGGGTGCCGGCCTGATATTTTTGTATCGCCCTCTTCTTCTACCAGGTGCAGCTGAACGTCAGCAATTTCATACCAGATGGCGCCGCGGGGGTGGTTGCCGGGTATTTCCACCAGTTGGAGGGTGCTGCCGTAAAATTGTCTTGCTTCTTCTTTTTTGCCTATGGGGATCATGATGGCTACATGGTCCAGCCGCTTAAACCTTATCATTGCTTCGGTGCTGTTTAATTCACCCCGCAAATATCGGGAAAAAGGGCGTATTGAAAAGCTCAATACGCCCTTGTTGCATTACGCGTCCTTCCGGCCATGCAGCAGTCCCATGGCCACCAGCATTATGCCCACGCCCAGCCATTGCAGCGGCGTTACCTGCTCACTCAGCACCAGGTGGGAGCAGAGCACGGCCACCGGCAGCTCCGCCGTCATTACCACCGCGCTGATGCCGGCGCCTATACGGGGAATGCCCTTGGCAAAAAGCACAGGCGGCACAATGGTGCCGAAAAAGGAGAGGAACAGCGTCCATTGCAGCAAACCGCTGTTATAATGGCTGCCGTTTACCAGCAGCGGGGCGTTTACCACGAAGATGCCCAGCGTGGAGCCGGTCATGATCACCGCACTTTTCTGGAGAGGGCGCAGCTGGTTACCGGACCGGCTGTTTGCCACAACGTATACAGCGTATAAAAAAGCGGATAACAAGGCGTACAATACGCCGGGGAGAGAAATATCCCTTGCCTGCGGGTTCAGCGCGCCACCGGAGAGCACAGTGCCCGCCAGTACCAGTGCTGTTACCACCGCCTGCCGCCGCCCCGGTTTCTTTTTGAAGAGCAGCCAGTCCAGCAAAATGCCCATCCAGCTGAACTGCATCAGCAGCACAATAGCCAGTGAGGCAGGGATGTACTGTACAGACACATAATACACAAAGGTGGTCAAACCAATAAAGGCGCCTGTGAGCAGGAGGGAGGCCCAGCCGCGGGCATTCAGCGGCAGGCCGTGGCGTTTAATGCCGGCCACGCTCAGCGCCCAAAGCACGGCCATGCCCATGGCGGCCTGTGAAAAGGCAATTTCAGCGGCCGTGTAACCATCGGCGTAGGCCAGCTTTACAAATGTGGAGAGTATACCGAAGCTGCAGGCCCCGGCAAAAACCATGAAAATATATCTGGACATTGAATAATAGCGGTTGTTTGAAGATTGAACACATCAATATTTCGGCATATTGGTGCATGCAAAAACAACCAGGGTCATGAACCCGGAAAGAAGGGTGTTATTCTGCGGGATGCAGCTCGCTGGTTATTTTGCAGGCAAAACAACCGCAGGAGGAGGCGTGCTGGTGAGAAAGAGATGCATGATATCCGTTATTTAGACCCTAAATATAGGCAGAAAGCCATACACCTCCTAACAGTGTACGGCTTTTTTATATAGAGGTAGTGTTTTTTTTACTCCTGGGGAACGGCGCTTTCGTCCATATAGCCTATTTCCCACATGTGCCCGTTGATGTCAGCAAAGCTGCGCTGGTACATCCAGCCCATGTCTTGCGGTTCGTTGTTTTTGGTGGCGCCGGCGGCCAGGGCCTTGTCTACCAGCTCGTCTACCTTCTCGCGGCTGTCTATTGAGAGGAAAGTGATCACTTCCGTGCTCCTGGTGGCATCGGCCACAGGTTTGGAAGTGAAGGTCTGGAAATATTTTTCCACCAGCAGCATCACAAATATGTTCTCGTCTACGATCATGCAGGTGGCCTTCTCGTCCGTGAATTGTGCGTTAAACGTAAAACCAAGCGCTGTGAAGAATTCCACAGTTTTTTTCAGGTCTTTTACCGGGAGGTTTATGAAAATTTTTGTAGCCATGTCTTTTGTTTTTGTTGATACAAATCTAGCGTGCTTTCTTTATCGCAATACTGTGTGATAACGACAAAAGGGAGGCAAATTGCGACTTTTGTATTCCGCGTGGTGATCAATACCTTTATCTTACCAAAAACTGCTTGTATGAAGGGCCAGAATACTTTCGCACTCGCCAGAACGGCGGTAAACGGGCTGTTTGTTATAACCGTTGTAGCAACGGCGGTAGTATTTTTTACGATGACGTACCGCAGGCTGATACGGGCTGAAGAGGTGAGCGCTTTACCCCGCGCCGCATTGCATGTGAAGATGGGAAGCACGGAGCCTGCGCCGCTTGACCTGGCCTATTACCTGCGGGATGATGTGGTGATGGTACAGCGTGTTGACAGGTTTGATGTATACGCCAAAGCGCATACCGCTCTTTCTTACTATTGTTACATCATGAACGTATTGATGCTGGCCGCCTTTTTCTGGGGTGCGCTGACGTTGCGCCGTATTTTCAACACTGTTTCTCCCGGCCATAACGCCAGGCGCATCCGTTTAATAGGCTGGCTGTTCATAGGTACAGACCTGCTGAAGGTGGCGGGTTATTACATTTACATTGCATTAGCGCAGCAGTACACTGCGCTGGCCGGCACGCAGCTGGACGCGGCATTCGGCAAAGGGTTGCTGGCCGGCGTTGTTATACTGGCCATATCCCTGACCTGCGGCCACAGCGGGGCAGAAGATAAGCGCGCGCCTAAGACGCTTTCATAGCCGCGCGCAGCATTTCAACGCTTTTGCGCACACCGGTTTCCGCCGCTTCTTTCCCTTCAAACTCAATAGCGATGTAACCTTTGTAATTGACCTTGCGCAGGATGTTGATAATGCGTTTGTAGTCCAGGTCAAGCGTATACCATTCCCCGCCGCCGTAATAGGTTTTGGCCTGTACGAAATTGGCGAAGGGCGCTACTTTTTCCAGTTTGTCATACGGGTTTTCGAGGAAATTGCCGGTGTCCATCAACACCCCCAGCCAGGGAGAATCAATAGCCTGTCGGATGCGCAGCAGGCCCTCCGGCGTTGAGGTAAGCCCCCAGTGGTTTTCCAATGCCAGCAGTACGCCGCATTCCGCCGCTTTGGGCAGGCATTTTTCAATGCTGTCTATGCACCATTTAAACGCATCGTCTTCTTTATAGCCGGGTATGGGGCTTTCCACGCCACGGTTGGCCATCAGCGCGTCAAAAGATTTAATGGTGCCCCAGCGGCCGGAGTTGAGCCGTATGGCAGGGATGCCCATTTTGTAGGCCAGCTCTATGCAGCGGATGGTATGGTCTATGTCTTTTTGCCGCACGGCAGGGTCAGGGTCTACAAAATCCTGGTGAATAGAGAGTGATATCAGGCTGACCCCGTTGAGGAAAGCATGCCTTTTGAGTTTTTGAAGATAGGCATTGTCTTCACCGTCCATCTGCCGGTGCAATACGTCCACCCCTTCCACCTGCAGGCGGCTGGCTTCGTCAATCACTTTTTCAATGGGCACTTTGGGTGTTCTGAAATGCCAGTAAGAGTAGGAGGAAAGCGCCAGCCTGAAATCTGCCGGCTGCGGTTGCGGGGCTGCCGGCACTGCGGCAGGCAGGGCGCCAGGCAGGCCCAGCAAGGCGGCGCTGCCAAGGGCGTTTTTCATAAAGGAACGACGGTTCAGGCTCATAGGCTCGCGTTGTTTATTGTATATGGAAAATACGGCTTTTTTTGATGATAGGCATACATTTCCGCAAACATGTTTGTGCCTTGCCCAGCCGGGGTTTCATTGGAATATAGTTGTATCTTTACAGCGATCATACACCCTGTAATGCGTTGAGAATTTTATCATCATACGCCGCCGTCCTTGTACTTCTTTTGCTGACCCTGCGGGCTGCGGCTATACCCACCATACGTCTTACCCCGGCCCAGCCTTACCAGAAAATAGGGCACCAGGTGCGCTGGTTTGTAGACAGCAGCGCGCAGCTCAGCCTGGCGCAGGTGCAGCAGGCCGGGTACCAGTACCGTTTCCGCCAGGGCAGGGAAGAAATAGGCGCCTTTGGTCTCAATAATGGCGCTGTTTGGGCACATGGCAGCTTCTCGTCTTCCGCGCCGGGCAAAGTATATCTCCTGATAGAGTTTGCGAATGTAGACAGTATTACCTTGTACTACTATGACGGTCCTGAGCTGAAAACCATTACTTCCGGCAGCCGCCTGCGTGACAAACATAAAGTATGGGACCTGCCCGGCTTCAATTTTGAACTGCCGGCGCTGGGAGACCGGCAACAGGAGTTCTGGCTGCGTATGCGCACCGGCAACGCGGTGATACTGCCGATTACGCTGGCTGCGGAAAAAGGAGTGCCGGCGGCTTTGTGTGGCATGTACGTGGTGGAGCTGGTGTACTTCGGCATTGTGATAGCCCTGTTCTTTTACAATTTCTCGTTATTCTGGTGGATCAGGGAGCGCAACTACGCCTTGTACCTGGGGTACCTTTTCTTCCTGGCCTCATTTGTATTGTTGTACCTGCGTGGGTTTCACGTTGTATTGCCGGATGCGCTCTCTGCTTTCGTGAATATGTACGGCATGAGCTTTGTGGCGGTCAGCTACCTGTTTGCCATCCCGTTTTCCATTTCGTTCCTCCATGGCCGCCAGCATGCGCCCCGCTTGTGCAAGGCGCTACAGGCCTTCAATATAGTAGCGTTGGCGGCCATTGCCTTCAACATAGCCGGCCTCAGGCATGTAACCATTGTGCTGGAGGAAGTGATCAGCATTGTAGTGCCCGTACTCTTCGTATGGCTGGCTGTGACCGTCAGGCGTAAAGGGTATGAACCGGCGCTCTATTTCCTGGTGGCCTGGGCGTTGCTGCTGTGTTCCATTGTTCTATTTACCATCGTTAACATGGGCCTGCTGCCGCTAAAAAACTGGTACTTCCATATTTTGCCGGTAGGGTCTGCATGCGAAGTGGTGTTACTGTCACTGGCGCTGGGCCACCGGTATGCGGTGCTCAAAAAGGAGAAGATCGAGCTGCATGAGAAGCAGATGCAGTTTGTGAATGAGCAGAACGCGTTGCTGGAACGGAAAGTGGCAGAGCGCACGCAAGACCTGAAAGAGAGCAACCAGGTAAAAGACAAGCTGCTGGGCATTATTTCTCACGATCTGCGGACGCCGCTGAACAACCTCTCCGGCCTGCTGGAGCTGTCTGAGCAAAAGGCGCTTTCTGCCGGGGAAATACAGCATTTTTCGCAAACCGTGCGCCACAACATCAAGTACATTGCGGGTACCATACAGAACGTGCTGAACTGGTCTCTCACCCAAATGGAGCGGATAGAGACCAAACCGCGCAAGGTGCCGCTTTCGCCGCTGGTATACCAGGTGATAGATACCTATCGTTTTGCGGCAGACCAGAAAGCTATCTTATTGCGGAAGATAGTACCCGAAGACATAACGGTTACCGCAGATTACCACCAGCTGGAGCTGGTTTTCCGCAACCTGGTAGACAATGCTATCAAATTCACCCCGCAGGGCGGCATTATTACTATTGGCTGCCGGCCGCGGGATGAACGGATAGAGGTATTTGTAGCAGACACCGGCAAGGGCATGACGGAAGAGCAGGCGCAACGCCTGCTGCGTGGCGGCAGCCTGTATACCACTGAGGGTACGGACGAAGAAAGAGGTACCGGCCTGGGGCTGCAGCTATGCAAAGAGTTTATAGCAAACAACGGCGGCGTGCTGCAGATCAAAAGCGAACCGGGGAAGGGCACGGAGTTCTATTTCAGCCTTCCGCGCGGGCAATAGCTAAGACTGTTCAGACAGCTCTTTCACAATGGCCAGCGCCTTCGGGAACATGTCGCTGAAAATGCCGCTATGATCTTCCGTAACGTCCAGGTCTACCTTCAATTCTGTTTGCCCGTTCACTGTGCTCAGCGTATAGTTTTCTTCCGCACCAGCCCAGGCTTTTACTTCAGGGCTTTCCGTGTCTTTAACACCGTTGATGATATTGCCATGGTGCTTGAAAGACAGATATTCAGGCTCCCGCTTTACAGCAATGGAAGATAACATGCCGTTGCCTTCCCCGTCCAGGAATTTCACTTCGCTGCCTTCCTGCCAGTCCGTTTCCACGGCACTGCCTTCATTGAACGGTTTGGTCCATTTCGGGTAGCTGGTCTCGCCCCAGAGTATATCCCATACTTTTTCACGGGGGGCGTTGATGGTAGTGTTGAAATGCAACTTTTTCATGGTGCGTTGATTTGTTCTTCACAAAGATGAAGATCTTTCCATTTCCTGATGCGGTGTAAATACGACAAAATAAGGGCAGATCGGGCCAGTTGCGGCAGATGTTGTAAATTTGCATGAAACGGAATCTTATGGCCACATTTTCGGAAACCATCAACAGCAATAAACCCGTGCTGGTTGATTTTTTTGCCACCTGGTGCGGCCCCTGCAAGATGATGGAGCCTATCCTGAAAAACCTGAAAGACCAGGTGGGAGATGATGCTACCATTATCAAAATTGACGTGGACAAGAACCCCGCCGCCGCGGCTGCATACCAGGTGCAGGGCGTACCCACGCTGATATTGTTCAAGGAGGGAAAGATACTATGGCGCCAGGCCGGCGTGGTGCAGGCCAAACAACTGGAACAACTGATCAAACAGCACACATAACATGGATATTGAACTGGTGAGAATAACCCCGGCAGACGTAGCGGTGCTGCAACAACTGGCGCTGCAAACATTTTCAGACGCATTTTCAGAAGCCAACACTGCAGCCAACATGCAGTCGTATGCCAGCGAAGCATTTTCAACCACCCGCCTGACGCAGGAGCTGAATAACCCCGGTTCCCTGTTTTTCTTTGCCGAAACCGGCGGCAGGCCGGCAGGTTACCTCAAGCTGAATTTCGGGGCGGCGCAAACAGACCTGCAAGACCATAAAGGCCTGGAAATTGAGCGCATCTATGTATTGCAGGAATTTCACGGCCAGCAGGTAGGGCAGGCCCTTCTGAACAAAGCCCTGGAGATAGCCGCCCGGAACGGTTCGGAATACATCTGGCTGGGCGTATGGGAAAAGAATCCCCGCGCCATCCGGTTCTATGAGAAAAACGGTTTTGTTCCATTCGGCACGCACCTCTTCAGGCTGGGAGACGATGAGCAGACGGACGTGCTGATGAAGCGGGTGTTGTAGCGGGCGGACTTCTATCAATTCCCCGTTCTTTCCAGTGATTTTAATCTTTTTTCCATTTCCAGCAACTGTTGTTGCTGCGCCTGGATGGTTTTATGCTGATCTATCAGGTACAGTGTAAGCTCTTCTATTTTCTGCAGGAGCTTTGCCTGGTTGTCTCCCAGGTCAAGCCCCTGTGTTTGTACGTCGGCGGCGGAGGGGATGTTGGGGAGGTGTTTGTTGGTTTTGACAAAGGCTTCTACATGTGCCAGGGGAGGCAGGCGGTAACCGGGGGCAAATACGAAATCAGGCCAGTTGTTGATGTCAAGGGAAACTTTGACCTTATGCGCAATGATGCCGCCGTTTACGGAGAGTTTGGCGGCAGGTGACAGGGTGCCAATGCCCACATTACCGCCGTCAGGATTGATGATCAGCGGGGTATTGGCGCCAACGCCTTCACCTATTTGTATTTTGGTTTCCCATTGCGGTGCTTCGGTTGCGCCGATCTGGAACTGAACGGTACCGCTATATGCATCCCGGAATATTCTGAAACCGTAAGTTCCGTTGGTCCGGCTGAGGGTAAGGGCATGATTTTCATCAGAACTGAGGTGGAGCTGGCTGGCGGGATTGCTGGTACCGATACCCGTGCGGCCATCCTGCATGATGTACATCAACGTCTTTTGCATATGGGAATTGAAGAACTCCCAGCCTCCGCTCCCGAGAATGCTCTCGCAATCAAACCGCAGTATTCTGGATGCTACGGGAGAGGGCCGCAAAAAGTGGGAGAAGGCCGAGTAGCCTGCAGAAGCGTCCACGCCAATGTTAAGCCCATTTGCATTCTGTATCTTGATACCGTGGGTGGTAGTGTTGCCAATGTTTGTTACATCATCCAGGTCCTGGGCAAAGGTGGCAACAGACAGAAACATACATATTAACACACAGGATGAAAGTTTCGTTTTCATAGCAAGGGATTTTTCTTAAAGATAAGATATTCCAAAATCCCGTTTAATTCACTATTTTACTTGCATGAAAAACACGAACAGACGAAAATTCCTCCGCTCCGCCGCCGCGCTCGCCGGCGCCGGTACGCTGGCTTCGGCCATGCCCCTTTCCGCCGCCCAAAAGAAATACCCCGTGGCGCACCATGTCTTTTTCTGGCTGAAGAACCCTGATTCAAAGGAAGACCGGGACAAACTGATAGCAGGAGTTAAAAGCCTGGCCAAAATTGAAACAGTGAAAGATCTCCGTGTAGGCATCGTAGCCCGTACAGAGAAAAGAGACGTGGTAGACAACAGCTGGGCCGTGTCCGAGCTGATCTTTTTTAATGACCTGGCAGGGGAGGAGGCTTACCAGGTACACCCCATTCACCAGGAGTTCATCAAAAACTGCAGCCACCTCTGGAGCAAGGTAGTGGTATATGATGCCGTGGAAATTTGACTATCCTGAAATACATATTTGGAATTAACAGAAAATGATGTAAATTTACCCTGTTGTAACACGTTATCAACAAAACTGAAAGAAATCTACTTCGAGTACCACCTGACATCAATCGCTTCTTATCAATCATTTTATTCATGCAGAAGGCCCGCAGTGGCGGTAGCGTAATCCGCTACGGTAGCTGATTGTGATGCTTTTTTGCATGGCGCTGTGCCGGTTACGGGTAACTGTGGCCTTCCCAGCTTATGATGATTGGTGTGGCATGTTTAACCCGTGAATATGCTCTGCCTGCATCTGATCCAGCATTCTATTGTTTAACTAAAAATGTTTATGAAAGCCGTCTGCAGAACCAAAATCAACATCAGTAAACGCAGTGCTCAATTGATTGTATAAATTTTTTCTCCGCCGTTCTGATACAACAATGAAAGAGGCTCCGCAAGCACATTGCCCGCGGTACGGGGGAGAGGTTTGCCTGCTTTATGCTGTCATCAACCAAATCGATTATAAGAAACACAATCCTTAATCCTTAAAAACAATCCATGTTATGACAAGAATAGAAACTTAACAATAATGAAACCGGCAATACGGGAATATTGCCGGCTAAAAAAACTGGAGTGAAGCTTCCAGTCTATTACAGTTCAAAATACTTGGTGAACCATAACTCTTCAAAAATATGAAAAAAAAGAGGAATATTGCTTTTTTTACGAAAGCGATAAGAGGTACCTTTTTACCAGCGTTTACGCTACTTTCCACACTTTCTTTCACGTATGCCCCAGCCTCCACAGCCGCGCCGGCGCCTTACTTCCAGCAGGAAACCACTGTTAAAGGAAAGGTGACCAGCGAAGACGGGTTGCCTGTGCCCGGAGCGGTGATACAGGTTAAAGGGCAGACAAGGGGTACTGTTACCGGGGAAACCGGTGAATTCACCCTTCGCGCCAAACCCGGTGAAATACTGGTGGTGAGCAGCATCGGCTTCACGGCACAGGAGATGGCCGTAGAAGCGGGTAAAACTTACAACGTTATACTCGTTGCCTCCAACAGCACGCTGGACGAGGTGGTGGTAACGGGTTACTCCAGCCAGCGCGTGAAAGACCTTACCGGCTCTGTGTCGGTGGTGAATGTTAAACAATTGAAATCGCAGCCGGTGGCCAGTCCGGTAGAAGCGCTGCAAGGTAAGGCAACCGGTGTGCAGGTGATCAGCGACGGAGCGCCGGGCGCCACGCCGCAGATCAGGATCAGGGGTTTCAGTACCATCAACAACAACGATCCGTTGTTCGTAATTGACGGCGTACCGTATGAAGGCAAGCTGAGCTGGCTCAGCCAGAATGATATTGAAAGCATGCAGGTGCTGAAAGATGCGGCATCCGCGTCTATTTACGGCGCCCGTGCCAACAACGGCGTAGTGATCATCACCACGCGGAAAGGCATCAAAGGGCCGCCCCGCATTTCGCTTGACATGTATTATGGCCAGCAGTCTCCCCGCAGGGAAGCTTTCCCGGAAATGATGACGCCCATGCAATACGCGGAATTCCTGTTCGAAGCCTTCCGCAACAATAACCAAACGCCGGGCACACCGGAAACAACGGGCAGCAACTACGGCCCCGGTCCTAATCCTACCTTGCCGGAGTACCTGCTGGCAGGCGCCGCCACCGGTCATAATGTAACGGCCGCCGATGCCGACCCGTCCAAATACAACTATAGCCGGGATGGCGCTACGTTTTACCAGATCACCAAAGCCAACCAGGCCGGCACCAAATGGTTTGATGAGATCACCCAGAACGCACCCATGAAAAGTGTGCAGCTGGGCGTGAATGGCGGCGGAGAAGATGCCACTTATGCCATCGGCGCCGGTTATATGGGGCAAAGAGGCATTGTCCGTCATACCGGTTATGAACGTTTTAACGTAAGGGCCAATACCATTTTCTCGGCATTCAACAACCATGTTCGCTTCGGTGAAAACCTGCAGTACAGCTACGAAGAGTTTGTAGGCGTTGGGGTGAACCCCAATATCTCCGGAGAGTACCAGGGAGAGGGCAGCGCCTTCGGCTTTGCTTACCGTATGCCGGCCATCATACCGGTGTACGATATTATGGGCAACTTTGCCGGCAGCCGGGGAGACAAGCTGGGCAATGCGCAAAACCCGATGGCTTTGCTCTACCGCGCAAAAGACAATGTGAACAAACGGAACTTTTTCTTCGGGAACATCTTCGGTGAGGTAGATATCCTGAAAGGCCTGATGTTCCGCACTTCTTATGGCATCCGTTATGAAAACTACAACGGCATAAGCGTGGGCTACCCCAACCTGGAATTCTCCGAAGGCGGCAATGCCAACAGCCTGAGCGAGTTCCAGGGGTACAATACAGATTGGACCTGGACGAACACGCTTACCTACAAGCTGAACATCCAGAACCGCCACGCATTGACGGTGCTGGCAGGCACGGAAGCCTTCAATGCCCGCAACCGCACGCTCAACGGTGGCAGGAACGAGTTCTTCCTGCTGGGGAATATGGACTACTACTATCTTTCCCGCGGCTCCGCCAATATCAGCAATAACAGCACCGGCGGTGTGGGTTCCCTGTTCTCTATATTCGGCCGGGCGGATTATTCATATAACGACCGGTACCTGCTGAGCCTCACCGTGCGGAGAGACGGTTCTTCCAACTTCGGTTCGGAAAACAAATACGGTACCTTCCCCGCGGGCAGCGTTGCCTGGCGTTTGTCTGAAGAAGGTTTCGTGAAAGACGCCGGGTGGATAACCGACCTGAAGCTCCGCGCCGGTTACGGTATTACCGGTAACCAGCGCATCCCCGGCTTCCAGTACCTGCGCCGTTTTGAAAGCTCGCTCACTACCTCCGCTTACGCCATTAACGGCGGCAACGGGGTGGTAACAGGGGTTTGGCAGAAAGATTATGACAACCCGTCCGTAAAATGGGAAGAACTGCGCTCGCTGAACGTGGGCCTGGACTTCACCTTGCTTGACGGTACCATAGACGGTACGCTGGACTGGTACAACCGTAAAACCGTAGACATGCTGTACCCCGTGCCGCTGCCCGCCACGGCAGTAGGGCAGGGTAACTCGCCTTTTGTGAACATTGGCGATATGCAGAACAAAGGGTTTGAGATTGCCCTGGGCTACCATTACGGCCAGCGTGGCAATAAGCCCTTCCAGTTTGACATAACCGCCAATTTCTCCCGCAACGTGAACGAAGTGCTTTCCCTGGCGCCCACTGTAAAAGAGCAACTGTATGGTACCTTCCGCAGCCTGCAGACCACCATTCTGCGCCCCGGCGCGCCTTTCGGCTCCTTCTACGGGTATGAGGTGGCTGGTATCTACCAGGACGATGCAGATGTGGCCAACAGTCCCTCTTACAGCGGCGCGCGCCCCGGCAGCTTGAAATACCGCGATATTTCAGGGCCTAACGGCAAGGCAGACGGCATCATTGACCCGTTTGACCGCACTGTGATCGGCAACCCGCACCCTGATTTCCTGTATTCCCTGGCCATCAACGCCAAGTACCGGAATTTTGACATCATGATGTTCTTCAACGGCTCACAGGGTAACGATCTGTATGAGGCCACCCGCTATTTCACAGACTTCTTCACCTTTGACGGTACCGCCAGCACCCGCATGCTGAACCGCTGGAGCCCCACCAACAAAGGGTCAGACATTCCTTCCCCGAAAAGGCAGGCCTCTGACTTCGAGTATGCGTCTTCCAGCTACTACGTGCAGGACGGCAGCTTTTTCCGCATGAAGAACCTGCAGATAGGCTACACCTTCCCCACGGAGGGATGGTTTGGAGGCCGCATCCGCAACCTGCGGGCTTACGTAGGTGCTACCAATCTTTTCACCATTACGAAGTATACCGGTCTTGACCCCGAGGTAAGCCAGACCAACAGCACCTTCTCCGCGCTGGGTGTTGACTTTGGCATCTACCCTGTTGGCAGGCAGTATCTCTTTGGTATCAGTGCAGGTTTCTAACTTAAAAGCTTCTAACAATGAAAAGAATTAACAGCATCATACTTTTATGCACCGCCGCATTTTTTGCGGCCTGCAACAGCGACTTTCTGGAAAAAACGCCGCAAGGGGAGCTGACCATTCCCCAGCTGGAAACTACAGACGGCGTGGAGGGCGCGCTGATAGGCGCTTACGGCCTGCTCAACGGCAACGTGAACGGCACCTGGGGTAACTATTCTTCCGCGCCCAGCCAGTGGCTTTTCGGGGAAGTGGGGGCAGACAATGCCCACAAGGGCAGCGTGAACGGGGACCAGCCCAACATGAACCAGGTAGAGCTGTACGACGTGTCTGTCACCAATGACAATACCGAAATTATGTGGAACCGGTATTACGAAGGCGTAGCCCGCTGCAACAACACCCTGCGGCTGCTGAAGGCCGTACAGGCCGGCAGCGGCAGCAAGTTCAGCGACGCCAGGGCCACTGAAATTGAAGCGGAGGCCCGGATGCTGCGCGCCCACTATTACTTTTACCTGGTAAGGGCTTTCCGGCACATTCCTTATGTGGATGAAACCGTAGCCACAGCGGATGCCATCACTATTCCCAACGAGGAAGAAGTATGGCCCAAAATTGAGGACGATCTCAAATTTGCCGTACAAAGCCTTACCGTAGAGAAACCCAAGAAGGAAGTGGGCCGCGTTAACAAAACCGCGGCGCAAGCCTACCTTGGCAAGGTATACCTGTACCAGAAAAAGTACGGCGAAGCGCTGGTATTGTTCAAGGATGTAATGACGGCCAAGGGCAACCTGGTAGACATGCCATTCCAGAACAATTTTGACGTAACCACCGAGAACGGCCCGGAATCCATTTTTGAAGTGCAACACAACATTAACCCCGATGGCAGCGGAGACAATGCCAACGTTGGTGATATGCTGGGCGGCTTTTACGGCAGCGCGCCGGTGAACTGCTGCGGCTTTTACCAGCCTACGTTCGACCTCGTGAACGCCTTTAAGGTAACCGCTGCAGGCTTGCCCATGCTGGATAACAGCTACCGCACAAATCCGTATAAATCCGACTTCGGCCTTACAGGAGACGCCAAGGCGAATTACCAGGTAGATAAGACCATTTCCTTCGACCCCCGGCTGGATTATACCGTGGGCAGAAGAGGCGTTCCCTTCCGTGACTGGGGCATTATGGCCGGAGACGCCTGGATACGCGACCCCGCTTATGCAGGCCCCTTCGTAGGTGTGAAGCATATGGTGGAACAGGCCCAGTTTGCCAGCCAGACGGTTTCCGGCGGCCGCTACATCACCGGCCTCAACGTACACCTCATCCGCCTGGCAGACGTGTACCTGATGGCGGCTGAATGCGAGGTGGAAGCGGGAAGCCTCACAGAGGCCATGCGCCTCGTGAATGCGGTAAGGGCCAGGGCGGCTAAACTTCCCGGCAAGGTGGTAGACGGCGGCCCTGCTGCCAACTATCACGTAGGCCAATACACGTCTTTCCCCAACCCTGACTATGCCCGCAATGCCATCCGGTTTGAAAGGCGGCTGGAACTGGCCATGGAGGGCCACCGCTTCTACGACCTGGTGCGCTGGGGCATAGCCAAACAGGTGCTGGAAAGTTATTCCGCATTTGAAGGCGGCATACTTTCCGCGTTCGCAGGCCTGGTATTTGATGCAAGGGATGAGTACTTCCCCATCCCCCAGCAGCAGATAGACAGGAGCCAGGGCGCCCTTAAACAGAAATAGAAAACCCGCATACTGATCTTACAACAAAAGCAGGAGCGTTTACCCCGGTGGTAAACGCTCCTTGTTTTTTCGTCTGCACATTTAGCCCGCTTGTCTATTCATCCCGCCCGGAGCAGGGTTTTAAGGCCATAACAATTATCTTTATCCTATTGAATGGCCCATGAAACTGCACGTACCGCCTAAATACATCACCATCGCCATGCATGCGCTCATCTGGAGCGTTCTGCTGCTGTTGCCCTATTTTGTTTCCGGCCCCGAGAACGGTTTCAGGATAGGCATGATACCCGGCGCGTTTTTTACCCTGGCAGGGCTGGTGCATATGGGCCTTTTTTACGGCAACGCGTATTTCCTGTATCCGAAGCTCTATAACCGGCGGCACTGGTGGCTGTACATCCTTGCCAGTATTGCACTGATAGCGGCCGCTTCAGGGCTGAAAGGGGGGATGCTGAGGGCCTGGTTTCCCGGTGTGCTGGAAAACCACATGGCCGGCCGCTTTGTGTTCGGCTCCACCATGCCGTTTTATATCATCAGCATCGTTTACCGCAGAATTATTGACAAAATGCGGCAGGAGCGGGAGCAGCGGGAAAGGCAGGCCACGCAATTGCTCACAGAGCTCAAATTCCTCCGTTCCCAGATCAGCCCGCACTTCCTGTTCAACGTGCTCACCAACATGGTATCCCTGGCCCGTAAAAAAAGCGACCAGCTGGAGCCGGCGCTGATTACCCTGGCAGACCTCATGCGCTACATGCTGTATGATACGCGGGGCAAAAAAGTGGCGCTGGAGAAAGAAATAGCGTACCTGAACAGCTACATTGCCCTGCAGAAGCTGCGCTTTGGCAGTGATGTGGATGTAGACCTCCATATTACGGCCAACACGGAAGGCCTGCTGATAGAGCCCATGCTGCTCATCCCGTTTGTGGAGAATGCCTTCAAGCATGGCACAGGCGCATCCGGGCCCAATACGATGAACGTACGGCTGGCGGTCAGCAACGGGGTGATGACGTATGAAGTGAGCAACCCGTATACGGACGAGCCCGCCGCCAGCAAAGACGACAGCTCCGGTATAGGCCTGGCCAACGTGCAAACAAGGCTGGAATTGCTGTACAGGAACAAATACACGCTCCACATCCGGAAAGACAACAACCTGTTCCATATCACCTTAACTTTGAAACTGGTATGATACGCTGTATTGTAGTAGATGATGAACAACTGGTGCGGGAATTGCTGGAAGACAACATCCGGCAGATACCTTTCCTGCAGCTGGTCAGCACATGCAAAAACGCCATGGAAGCCGCCGCGGTGCTGCAGGAAGAAGAAGTAGACCTTATTTTTCTTGATATACAGATGCCCCGCCTCAGCGGGCTGGAATTTCTCCGTACGCTCAACAACCCGCCGCTGGTGATACTGGTAACGGCCTATGAAAAATACGCCCTGGAAGGTTATGACCTGCGCGTGGCAGACTACCTGCTGAAGCCCTTCAGCTTTGAACGTTTTCTCAGGGCCTGCAACCGCGCCCAGGAGCTGCTCCGCCTTAAAGCCGCGCCGCCCGGGGAGCTGAAAGACTTTTTTGTGCACGTGGAATATACGCAGGTGAAAATTGTGGCGGACGATGTGGAGTATGTTGAAGGGCTGAAAGACTACATCAAGATACACCTCAATTCACAACCCCGCCCCGTGCTCACCCGCATGACCATGAAAGCCATTGAAGAAAAACTGCCGCCGCCGGCTTTTATCCGCACGCATAAATCCTTTTTGGTGGCGGTTGCAAAGATCACCGCTGTAAAGCGGGAACTGGTTTGCATCGGCAACAAGGAAATTCCTGTTGGTGATGCTTACAAGGAAAATGTGACCCGCATGCTGAACACCTGAACCCTTTTGTCGGCACACTTTTCCCGTACGTCTACTTCGCTCCGCAGGCCTTTTCCTTTGAGGTAATTTTACAACAGGTGAAAAAGATACGCCATTCTTGTCACCTTATTGTTCACTTAAAATCTTACGATCATGGCATTCGGAGCTATTATTCTCATACGGGTGTTGTTTATTGCCTGTATGGTATTCATTATCGGGTATGTTTTCGGCGGCTTTTCAAAAAGGCCCGCCCTCACCGTTATCACCAAAGTGGCCGCCATTTTGATGATAGTATTGTTTTTTGCCGCCAACGCGGTAATGATGCGCGGCCGTTTTGCCGACAGGGGCCACTGGCATCATCATGGCTGTGACAGCGTGCAGGTAGACGGGCGGTATCTGCGGTAGGCTTTCTTTTAAGCGCCTGCAAAACAAAGGTAGCTCAAGCGTGCATACCGTGGCAAAAAATGGGGCGGGCTTCGGTGAAACCTGGGGCGGGCATCGGAGAAAGCCGGGGTGAATGTAATAACGAAGGCCGGGAGAATAGTGTTTCCCGGTCTTTTTGCTGGGAAAAACCGGTGCCCCGGAATACGTCCCTTCTTCGGTCATCCTTCGGTGATCCTTCGGTCAACCTTCGGTTAAACACCCTCAAACCCGTACTGCTACCGAACACCACCGAAGGATGACCGAAGGATTGTCAGTGGCATGTCAGTAGGGCGCAGGGAATTTTAAGCCGCAATCTGCTGATATTCCACCGTTTCTGTAATTTCATGGCATGGAACCGCTGAAGGAAATGTTCAACCGCCGTTTTTATACGGGCTTTGCTGAAGCATTCGGTAAAGCAGACAGGAATTTTAACGTGGAAGGGTTTATGAAGGATGTAACGCAGGGGCTGGACGGTTTGTCTCTCAACCAGCGGCTGCACAACACTTCCGTAGTATTGCAGAAGCACCTCCCCGCAGATTTTCAGAAAGCCCTGGCCGTGCTTTACAAAGTAGCCGGCCAGGTGCAGACCGGGTATACCGCGCTGGTGTTCCCGGGTTTTGTGGCGCTGTACGGCAAGGGTCATTTTGATGCCTCCATGGAAGCGCTGAAGTTTTTCACGCCCTTCGGCTCATCGGAGTTTGCCGTGCGCGAGTTCCTGAGAACAGACTTAAACAGGGCGCTGCAGGTCATGAAGGGATGGGCCGCAGACAGCAACCACCATGTGCGCCGCCTGGCATCGGAAGGAAGCCGCCCACGGCTGCCGTGGTCGTTCAAGCTGGATGCCGTTATTCAAAACCCCGCGCTCACAAGGGATATACTGGAACAACTGAAAACAGACACGGAACCGTATGTACGTAAATCCGTGGCCAACCATCTCAACGATATTTCAAAAGACCACCCCGCGTACATGATCAACCTGGTGAAAAGCTGGGACGCGTCTAACACCCACACCGCCTGGATCATCAAACACGCCAGCCGCTCGCTCATCAAACAGGGCCACCAGGACTCGCTAGCCGTTTTCAATTTTGAAAAGAACGTAAAGGTAAGGCTGGAAAAGCTGCGGCTCGGTCCCGCGCGGATCAACCTGGGGGAGGCGCTGCAATTTTCTTTCGAGCTGGTATCTGAAAAGAAAACGCCGCAGAAGCTGGTGATAGATTATGCGCTGCATTACCGCAAGGCCGGCGGCGGTCTTTCCCGCAAGGTATTCAAGCTGAAAGAAGCGGAGCTGGCGCCCGGCGCAATACTGCAGGTAGCCAAAAAGCAGGTGCTGAAAGACTTCACTACCCGCAAACACTACGCCGGCCGCCATTTGCTGGAGATCATGGTGAACGGGAGAACCATGGGGGAGAAGGCTTTTGACCTGCGCATACCCTGATTGCCGCGAAAAAATAGCATTTTTACCGGGCATCCTGTATATTACCACCGTAAAAATCCACGTTGCCGTTGCGTAAAACCTTACCAGACCTGAACAATGAACATGCGCTGCTGCAAGAAATAGCAGGCGGCAGCCAAGCCGCGTTTGCCGCGCTGTTTGACGGCTACTGGGCAGGCGTGTACGCGCATATCCTGAGTTTTCTGAAAGACGCGGCCCATGCTGAAGAAGTAACGCAGGATATTTTCATGAAGATATGGGAGCTGCGCCGGCGCCTGCCGGAACTGGAGAGCTTCCGGAATTTTCTTTTCGTGATCACCCGCAACCGTATCTTTTCGGAGCTGCGCAAAAAGAAGGAACTGCCCGCGGAGCCGGAAGCATTGTTGCTGGAAGAACAGCAGCTGGTGCCGGACCGGCAGCTGGGGTACAAGGAGTTTTACCGCCAGGTGATGGAAGCCATTGAGCTGCTGCCCGCCCAGAAAAAACGGGTGTTCAAGATGTACCGGGTAGAGCAGATGAGCCGGGCAGACATTGTGCGGGAAACGGGGCTCAGCTACGGCACGGTGAACCAGTACCTGGTAGAAGCCCTCAGCTTTCTCAAAACACGCCTCAAAAACAGCGTCAGCGCTGATTTCCTGTTGCTGCTATCCGTTGCGTGGTTCATGTTCGAAAAATAATTACAGATTTTTTGGGGAACGGCACTACAAGTGCCGTTTTTTTTGCGTCTTTAATATTGAAAGCATTGTCATGCATACGAAACAAGACATTCAAACCCTTTTGGACGATTATATCACCGGCAGGCTGGACGCGGCCGGGCGGGAAAAGCTGCACCGCATTTTTAAAGACCCTGGCTGTGAGCCGCTACTGGCCGGCATGCTGGATGATGCGCTGAAAGAACGGCTGGCCGGGAGTTACGACTTCCCGGAAACGGGGCAGCGGTTAAAAAGCAAGCTGCTGCACCGCATCAGCGAGATGAAAGAAGAAGGGCAGGCCGGGGCCCCGCATGCACTGCCTCATGAGGCCCAGGTATCTGCGGGCCCGGCAGCAACGGCGCAAGCCAGCGAAGCACCTTTCCGCGAAGGGTCTCTGCATGACATTCACGCCACGGCAGGCTCCGGCGCAAACCGCGCACGCCCGCTGCATACGCGCCGCCGCCGTGTATGGCTGGCCGCGGCCGCAACAGTGGCGGCCGTTACTGCCGCATGGTACCTGTATGAACGGCCCGCCGTGAAAGCCCCGCCATTACAGGTGGCGGCGCAGCCTCTTCCCGGCGGCAACAAAGCCATGCTGGTACTGGCAGACGGCACTACCGTGCAGCTTGACAGCACCGGAGAACGCCAGATACGCCAGGGGCAGGCCGCCATTCAACAGCAAAACGGAAGCCTTCAATACACCACGCAGGGAACAAGCGGTGCGCAGGGTTATAATACCCTCCGCACGCCCCGCGGCGGCCAGTTCCAGGTTACCCTGCATGATGGTACCAGGGTTTGGCTCAACTCCGCCAGCAGCCTGAAATACCCTGTGGTGTTCGGTGAAAGTGAAAGGGTGGTGGAGCTGAGCGGACAGGGGTATTTTGAAATTGCCGGCAACGCCGCCAGGCCATTCAAGGTGAAGATCAGCAGCGCCACGGAAGTGCAGGTACTGGGTACCCGTTTTGACGTGATGGCGTATCCTGACGAGCAGGCCGTTAAAACAACGCTGCTGCAGGGCGCCGTGCGCGTAAGGCATAAAGCGGCCACACAAACGCTGCAGCCGGGCCAGCAGGCTGTAACGGAGCCAGGCGGGTTGCAGATAGCCGTACATGAAACGGACGTGAACAAAGTGACGGACTGGAAAAACGGCCTTTTCATTTTCAACAACATGGAGCTGCCGGCCATTCTGCGGGAGGTGGCCCGCTGGTACGACGTAGATGTTGTATACAAGGCGCCGGCCAACAAAGGCTTGTACGGCGGAGGGCTTAGCAGGAAAATGGCGCTGGCTGACGTGCTCCTTTTCCTGGAAGAAGGCGGCACCAATCATTTTAAAATAGAAGGGAGAAAAGTGATCGTATTACCGTAACACAACCAAATAAATAAAAACGGGGTACAAAAGAAACCGGAGATGTTAGCGGCATCCCCGGTGATATCTGGCGTGCTCTGATAATCTCTGTGTGACTATTTAAGAACCACCAAACACCACGAATGTATGTATTTTAAACTGAAAGGAGAAATCCCGCAGCCGTGCGGGGTATCAACCAAATTTGCCTCCGTTTCTCTCAGAAGTAAATTATGCCGGGTGATGAGAATGACCGCATTTATTTTACTGGTAACCTGCCTGCATGTGAGCGCCGCGGGTTATTCGCAGAAAGTTTCCCTGTCAATGAAAAACGCGCCGTTGCAGCAGGTGTTTGCGGAAATCATTTCGCAAACGGGCATTTCCATTATCTATAATGAAAACGCCCTTTCCCGCACCAGGCCGGTATCCATCCAGGTCAATAACGTGCAGGTGAAAGATGTGCTGGACATCTGCATGCAGGGCCAGCCTATTGCCTACCGCGTAAAAGGCAAGAACATCGTGATAGAGACCCGGAGAGCCGCGCCGGCCACCGCCGTGCCAGACACGGTGGCGGCGCTTTCCCCGCCTGATAACACACTGACGGGCACGGTAACGGACGAAAAAGGTACACCCGTACCCGGCGCCAGCGTAGTGATCAAAGGTACCAGGCAGGGCGTGTCTACCAATGCCAAAGGAGAATTCACCCTCAACAACGTACCGCCCGGCGCGGTGATAGTAGTATCAAGCCTGGGTTATACCACGCGGGAGCTGGCTGCCGAGGGGCAAACACACCTCAGTGTAATACTGCAGGAACATGTGGGCAAGCTCAATGAAGCGGTGGTAGTGGGGTATGGCACCGTTAAAAAAAGTGACATCACCGGCGCCGTGGCCAGCGTAGGGGAAGATGACATCAAGGCCACGCCGGTAACCGACCTGGACAGGGCCATGCAGGGCCGTGCAGCCGGCGTGCTGGTCACCCAGAACTCTGCCCGGCCGGGCGGCGCGGCTACCATCCGCATACGCGGCACGGGGTCTGTAAACGCCGGCAATACACCCCTGTACGTGGTAGACGGTTTTCCCACCAACAGCATCAACGACATCAATCCCTCAGACATTGAGTCTATTGAAATACTGAAAGATGCCTCTTCTACCGCCATTTATGGTTCACGCGGCTCTAACGGCGTGGTGATGGTGACCACCAAACGGGGTAAAAAAGGCGTATCCAGCGTCAACTTTGAAAGTTATTACGGTATTCAGTCCGTAAGGCGGAAAATACCGCTGCTGAACGCGCAGCAATACGCGGAATTTATTAACGAGGCCAGGGTGAACGGCGGCGGCGCTCCGTACTTTGACGGCTCTTCCGCAGACCGGCCATTGCCGGCTAATGTGGGCAAAGGCACAGACTGGCAGGATGAAGTGTTCCGCCAGGCGCCCATCCAGAACTACCAGTTGTCTTTTACCGGCGGTGAAACCAAAACACGTTACGCCATTTCCGGGAATTATTATAACCAGGACGGTATCCTGCTCAACTCTTACTTTAAGCGCTATACCCTCCGCGCCAACGTAGACCGGGAAGTGACCTCGCGCCTCAACGTGGGGCTGTCTATGCAGGCGGCCTATACCAAATCAAACGCTTCCCGCACGGAAACGGATGGCGGCGCCAGCTCCGGTGTTACCAACGCCGCCATCAACTATGCACCGGTATTCCCCGTGTACAATGCCAACGGCTTGTATTACCGTGACCAGGGGCCGCTGAACGGCAACCTGGTAGATAACCCGGTAGGGCTTGCCAACGAGATCACTGACCAGGTGAGCACCATTCGCCTGCTGGCCAACTTTTTTGCAGAATACAAGATACTGGAAGGCCTCACTTTCCGTACCTCCTGGGGCGCAGATCTGAACAGCTTCAAAACGAACTATTATGCTACCCGCCAGATAGGGCTGGGCGCGGGCACCAACGGGGATGCTTCGGTATCTGCCGGCCAGGGCATCAACTGGCTGAATGAAAATACGCTCACGTATACACGCACTTTCCATAACGTGCATCAGCTTACTGCGCTGGCAGGCTATACCACGCAGGCGTATCACAATGAGAACGTAACCGCCAACGCCACCAACTTTATAGATGATTTTGCGAAGTACAACAACCTGGCCTCCGGCGCCACGTTGAGAACACCGGGCTCTTCCGCGGGAGACTGGGCGCTGATATCTTACCTGGCCCGCGTGAACTACGGGTACGATAACCGTTTCCTGCTCACGCTAACCGCCCGGCGGGACGGCTCCTCCCGCTTCGGCCCCAATAATAAATACGGTTTCTTCCCTTCCGGCGCCGTGGCATGGCGGGTGATCAATGAAAATTTTATGAAAGGCCAGCAGCTGGTTTCTGACCTGAAAGTGCGTGCCAGCTATGGTTTGACCGGCAACCAGGAAATCGGGGATTACGGTTACCTGTCTTTCATCTCCAACGTAAAGTACCCCTTTGGCCCCAACGCCGTGCTGCAAACCGGCGGCGTACCGGGCGGGATCAGCAATCATGACCTGAGCTGGGAAAAGAACGCGCAGCTGGATGTGGGGGCAGACATCGGCCTGATGCGCAACCGTATTATGCTGACGGCGGATTACTATGTTAAAACTACGTCAGACCTGCTGTTCAGCGTAAACGTACCGCAAACAACGGGGTATAGCACTTCCCTGCAGAACATCGGCAAGGTGGAGAACCGCGGTTTTGAGCTGGGCTTGAATACCGTGAATATAGACGGGCCCGCTTTCAAATGGAGCAGCGCTTTCAATATTTCATTCAATAAAAACAAGGTGCTGACGCTGGACGGGCGCCCTGAATTTACCGCCGGCTCCGGCAGCGGCCACCTGGGCGTATGGGGCAGTACCGTGCTGATGCGGGTAGGCCAGCCGCTGGGCAACTTCTACGGGCGGCAGATGACCGGCATTTTCCAGAACAAGGCGGAAATAGATGCTTCCGCCCAACCGTCTGCCAGCCCCGGAGACATCCGCTATGCAGATATCAATAACGATGGCGCCATCAATGATGCAGACCGTACGGTGATCGGGAACGGCAACCCTGATTTCTTCGGCGGCCTCAACAACACGTTTACCTGGAAAGGGCTGGAGCTGAACATTTTCCTCCAGGGCAGCTATGGCAATGATATCCTGAACTTCGGGCGTTTTGACCTGTATAACCTGAACGGCAACAACAACCAGTCTGCAGACGTGCTGGGCCGCTGGACGCCCTCCAATCCCTCCGGCACCATTCCCCGCGCCAACTCCAACGGAGGTCAGCGCATTTTGTCCAGCTTCCACATTGAAGACGGCTCCTACCTGCGCGTGAAGAACATATCACTTGGTTATTATTTTCCGGAGCATCTGCTGAACCGCATGCGGCTGGCCGGTTTGAAAGTGTACATGTCTGCGCAGAACTGGGTGACTTTTACCAAATACAAGGGCTATGACCCGGAAGTAAGCCGCTTCGGCAGTTCTGCTATTGACCAGGGCATGGACTACGGCGGGTACCCTACCGCCAAAACACTGTTATTCGGCTTAAACGTAAAATTCTAAAAGGCATTTATCATGAGATCTCTTGCAATCATCATATGTGTATGTATAATAGGCTGCCAGCCCAGTCTCGATCTTTCTCCTGACGGCTGGAAGGCCAGCAGTACTTTCTACCGCAACGCCGCGGATGCGGAAGCGGCGGTAACAGGCGCCTACAGCGTGCTGCATGAAGTGTACCGCAACGAGCACATTCTTACGCCCAACGTGATCTGTGCGGACGACGGCATTCCCTTCCTCACCGGCGCGGCAGACAGGGTGGCCCTCTGGAAGTACGAGCAGGTATCTTCCAATACCTACTCCGGCCAGATATGGAGCAGCGCCTACCGCGGCATCCAGTTCTCCAACATCATACTGGCGCGGATACCCGGTATACAGATGGACGAAAACCTGAAAAAACAATACCTCGGAGAAGCGCATTACCTTCGCGCCCTTCATTATTTCAACCTGGTGCGTTTCTACGGCGGCGTACCGCTGATCACCAGGGAGGTGACCACACTGACAGGTGTGGAAACCCCCAAGTCAACCGTAGAAGAGGTATACGCGCTGATAGAGGCAGACCTGAAAGAAGCCGAACTATCGCTGCCCAAAAGCTACAACTCCACCGCTCATATCGGCAGGGCCACCCTGGGCGCGGCCAGCGGCCTGCTGGCCAAAGTGTACCTTGCGCGCGCCGGCAATACGGCCGGTTCTCCCTACTGGGCACAGGCTGCCGCCAAAGCCAAAGCCGTGATAGACCTGGGGATATATGACCTTTGGGACAACTATGCCGATGTATTTGCCATCAAGAACCGTGGCGGCAGGGAATCGCTGTTTGAGGTGGTGTTCCTGACAGATATACAAGGCAACTCTTTCACCACCGGTTATGCCCCTCGAGGGGCGCCCATTGTGCCTAACAACGGCTTCGGTATTTTCAGGGTAAGCCCGTCTCTCTTTAACGCCTATGCGGCCAATGACAAGCGGAAGGCCGTCACTTTCCTGACCTCCTATGTGCACCCCGTTACACAGCAAACCGTGCAGTTGTCTGTAGACAACCCTGACCCTGCGCTGGCCGTTTCTTTCTGGAAGCTGGCAGACCCCACGGTGAAGGTGGGGCTGAACGGCGGCACCAGCTGGCCTTATATGCGTTACGCTGAAATATTGCTCATCTATGCAGAAGCTTTAAGTGAAGCCAACGGCGGGCCGGGTACGGACGCATATGCGGCTATCAATGAAGTACGGCGGCGTGCCGGCCTTGATGACCTGGCCGGTCTCAGCGCCACGGAGTTCAAAAATGCCGTGCTGCAGGAAAGAAGACTGGAATTATGTTTTGAAGGACAGCGCTGGTTTGACCTGGTGCGTACCGGCCGGCTGGAAGCCGCGGTAAAAGCGGAGAACAGTTTCTCCCGCAATGCCACCGTGCAGCCGCATCAGGTATGGTTCCCCATCCCGCAGCGGGAAATAGACGCCAACCCGGCGCTGGAGCAAATCAAAGGGTATTAAACAGGAAAAACGATGATCAGGAAATATATAACAGGCCTGGCCTGCTGCCTGCTGCCATTGCTGGCCGCGGCGCAGCTGCGGTACGATGTGGTAGTGTACGGCGGTACGCCTGGCGGAATAACCGCGGCCATACAGGTGGCCAGGATGGGCAAAAACGTTGCCCTGATAGAAACCACCGCCCATGTAGGCGGCATTATGACGAACGGCCTCGGTGTAACCGATATAGACAGCCAGCAGGCGTTTCAGAACAGCGTGGCGGTAGGAGGGCTGGCGCTGGAATATTACCGCCGCATAGCCAGGGTATATGGCCGTGAAAAAGAGTTTGAAGAGGCGTGGCGGACAAGAACAAAAAAACATGCCCTCTGGTCTCACGAGCCAGGCGTGGGCGAAAAGGTGCTGATGGACTGGCTGGCAGCGCACAAAGTGAACGTATTCACCCGCTCCCGCCTGGCGGAAAAACGCAACGCCGTCAGCAAGAAAGGCACTGCCATTACCCGCATCCGGATGGAGAACGGGCAAACGTTCTCCGCCGGTATTTTCATAGATGCTACGTACGAGGGAGACCTGCTGGCAGCAGCAGGTATCTCCACCGTCATTGGCCGTGAGGCCAACGCGCAGTACAATGAAACGCTGAACGGCATCAGGGGGGAAACCACGCATGCCCAGTTCCAGGTGAAAGTAGACCCGTATAAAATACCCGGCAACCCGCAAAGCGGCCTCATACCCACCATTCAGCCGGGGAGCATCGGCACGCCGGGCGCGGCAGACAAGCACCTGCAGGCTTATTGCTTCAGGGCCGTGCTTACGCCGGAGCCCGCTAACCGTGTGCCTTTCAGGAAACCGCCCGGTTATGACCGCAACACCTATGAGATATATGTGCGCTACCTGGAAGCCGGCGGTCATTTGCTGTGGCCCTGGGTGAGCGTGCCCAACAAGAAGTCTGACCTTGGCGCCTGGCACGACCTTTCTCATAACCTCTACGGCATGAACGTAGACTACCCCGGCGGGAACTATGCCACCCGCAAACGGGTATATGACGAGCATCGTTTTTTTACCGAAGGGCTCTTTTACTTCCTGGCTAACGATACGGCGGTGGGGCGCCTGGCGCCTGACCTGCAGAAGGAATGGGCGTCATGGGGGCTGGCGAAAGACGAGTTTACAGACAACGGCAACTGGCCTCACCAGTTCTACGTGCGTGACGCGCGGAGAATGGTATCTGATTATGTAATTACCGAACACCATATCCTGAAACCGAATCCCGTACCGGTAGAAGACCCCGTGGGCGTGGCTTTCTGGCCGCCAGACGTACACAGTGTAAGAAGGATCGTAAAAGACGGGTATGCATACAACGAAGGGTTTGTATTTGAACCCGCCGGCAACTGGCGCCCGCTGCCGGTGGCTTACCGAGCGCTGGTACCCCGCAGCAGGGAATGCACCAACCTGCTTACGCCCACCTGCCCGTCTTCCAGCCATATCGCTTACGGCGCCATCCGCCTGGAATGGACGTTTATGGTGCTGGGGCAATCTGCCGCAACGGCAGCCGTGATGGCGCTGGATGAAGGCAAGAGCGTGCAGGAAGTGGATTACGCCCGCCTCCGGGCAAAGCTGCTGGAACAGGGGCAGGTATTGTCATTGGATGAATGACCTGTTGGCGGCAGGGATGGGATGTTATGAATGGGCGGAAAAGTTAACATTGGCTGAATGCCCGGATTTGAGTATTTTCAGGGTACTTTATCATGTACCGCTTATGAAACCGCTGCCCATCCTTGCCGCTTTACTGATGCCGCTCGCCGCCCTGGCGCAGACTACCATCCTCGTCACCAACAATTCCGACAGGTACCACGCAAAGATCACCGCCATTCCCTGCGAAGGCAATGAATGCAGCGGCGAAGCCAAAATACAGTTGCTGGAAAAAGAGCGGAACCGGGCGGTGCAGTCTTTCACGGCAAAACGTATGGTTGTGCGCCTGGACAGCAACCGGCAGAAAGGAGACAAGCAAGCCGTGCCCGCGGAAGGCGAGCATCCCCTCATTTTCGATGATTTCAATTTTGACGGAGAGGAAGACGTAGCCATCCGCAACGGTAACAACGGAAGCTATGGCGGCCCTTCGTACGATGTGTACGTATACAACAAGGACCGTAAGGCGTTTACGCCAGACAAGGGGCTGACCAGGCTGGCCTCCGAAAACCTGGGCATGTTTGAAACAGACAGGCGGCGCAGGCAGCTTACTGTCCGCCAGAAAGACGGATGTTGCCGGCGTACCACCATTGTATATGGCATGAATGCGGCCGGGAAGCTGGCGAAGGTAGAGGAGGTAACAGAAGATACCACGGGCGGGGGAGACATGGTAACCGTTACCATCAGCCAGATAACGAACGGCAGAATGAAAAAGACGATAAAACACTACAAGGCCAGTGAATATTACAAGAATGAGCAGTAAGGGCGGGGCGCTCAGTTCGCAAACGGCCCCGATACCCAGGTGCGCGCCGCTTCGAAGTCCCGCAGGGGATAGGTCCTGATCTCACCGTGCACCAGCGGGCTGAGCATGCTGTAGGCTTTCCTGAGCCAGCTTTCGTCCGTAACAATGGCCATGCGCTGCCACTTGAAGAAATGCTCAAAACTTACTTTCAGGTACTCAAGGAAAGCGCCGATGCTGTAATTTCCCATGTCTGTTTCCAGCCGTACCAGAAAATTGATCTGGCCGTACTTTCCGGCTACCTCATCAACCCGGCGCATCACTACATCCCGGTATTCTTCTTTGCTGACAGCCCCCGACGCCTTGTAGGCCGCTACATGCGGGGGAAAGTCTGCGAGTAGTTCCACCATGGGCAAATATTTTGGTATCTGCCGCTATTTTCGTGCCATGACGGAGGATGGGTATTATTTGCTGCTGTTTTTCAGGGCATCCAGTTCTTTTTTCAGTTCGATAACGTAAAGGGTCAGCTCTTCCACCTTTTCCAGCAGCTTGACGTTCATTTCCGCAAGGTCTATACCCTCCCGCTTTACGGTTGATTCTGCCGGTATGCCGGGCAGGTGCTTATGGGCCCGGATAAAGGCATCCAGCTCCAGGAGGGATGGCCTGTGGTGGGCGTCTGTAAACACATGGTCTGCCCACGAAGCAACACTGGTCACTTTTACCTTTCGCGCGCCAATGGTGCCTTCTACGGCCAGTTTGTAGCTGCCGGGAGTGGTGGTGCCGATGCCTACGTTGCCGGTGGTTACCCGAAGGCCGCTCCCTACGATGTCTACATAGGATTTTTCGTAGACCGTACCCGGGTCAAGGATGATCCCTGTATTCCAGCCAAGCCGTAATTGCTGGTAGGCCGGATATACCCAGGGGCCGGCAGTTTTATGAATACCGTATTCTGTAGGGTTAGCGGTACTGTGATACCAGGAGAGGCCAACCGCTCTTTCAGCTTCAGTTACATTTGGAAGGTTGATATCCGAAGACTTTGCCTGCGTACCTACGCTGAGTGTACCCATGGCTACCGTACTGGGACCGCGGACGGTCAGATCGCCGCCAAGGGAAATACCGGCAGACATAATGTAAGCATCCAGCTCCGTTTTATAGGTATAACTTACTCCGTTGGTGGTAACAAAGGGGCCGGCATCATACACCTGCACCGTTATGGCCACGTTGCTGTTGCTGACATAAGTGGTACCACCTCCTTTTAACCATACTACCAGGCATAAGTGGGCATTGGCGCCGGAAGCGTCCGCAAAGCCGGCAATAAAATGCTGGTTAACATTGCCATAATTGTACTGGCGGATATCAGCGTCAACAAAATTAGACCCATGCCCCCAGTTGGTAGTGTGAAACCGGAATTTGGCAATAAGGGAGCCCAGGTTATCGCTGTCCTGGTGAACGTGGGAACGGCCTATTTCCAGTTCTGTGGCCTTGTTCAAATACCAGCCGCCGTCATAAAAAGTAACCGGGTAATACTTGTCCGCATCACCGTTTACCATAAAGGTCTGTTGTGCAGTTACTATCAGGGGGCAGCAGCTCATGAGAAATACGAAAAAATGCTTCATGGCACAGGGTTTTAACTGTTTATGGGAAAAAGAACGGGTAACGTCAGATGTTTAGACAAAAACAGCCGGGCTCCAAACAAATCATTTCAGATGCGGTAAATATTCGGGCAGGCACGGGTATAGGGCTTCGTCCAAACCTGATAAAGATAGATAATTGCAACTGATTTTGCATTTCTCCTCCAAAAATCTATAAATTTGTTTCACTACCCGGGGTCAACCACCGGGCTTTCTCTGGTAACGCCACGTTGTTCATATTCAGTTAATATTGGTTATAGATATTGCAGATTAGACCAATCAATCTATATGTTGGATCCGGTTACGAAAAACTTTATTGATCTGATTGCTGATAAAAAGGACAATGAGGCCTGCCAGCTGCTGTATGCTCACTATCATGCCACCCTGCTCGATTTTTCGGCTGCCTACCTCAAGAGCCGCGAGCCGGCGGAAGAAATTGTGAATGACGTGCTGTACAAGGTATGGCTCATGAAGGAAAACATCGTGGAGATCAGCAACCTCCGGGCTTACCTCTTCACCGCCGTGAGAAACGCCAGCCTCAACCTGCTGGCCAGGCTGAAAAAGGAGCAGCACCTGCTTTCCGGCCTTCCCTTCAAAGACCTGGCTTCCGAAGACCCGGAAAGCCTCATTATTTCCATGGAGCTGTATGATTGCATCCGCAACGCCATCAACGCCCTGCCGCCCCGCTGCCGGCAGATCTACGAAATGGTGCGGGTAGACGGTATGCGAAATAAAGATGTAGCGGAAAAACTGCAGATTTCCGTCAACACCATTGACGTGCAGCTGGCCATTGCCCTGAAAAAACTGGTACAGGCCGTAGGCGCTTTCAACCGGGAGAAAAAGATCTCCAACAAGATATGATCCGGCCACTGCTCCCCCCGCCAGACTTTTTTTCAACCGGCTTTAGTAGAACCCCCCCGTTTCATTGTCTTATCATAAACTGGTACATACAATGAGCTGTTTCCACCGGCATTCCCACCGATTTAAAGTATTATACGTTCATCCATGAAACATTCCAACAGGATCTGGTTCCTGATGGGCAAACAATTGTCCCATTCCATTACTCCCGCAGAAGAGCAGGAGCTGAAAACGTTATTGACGCAAGATCCCGAACTCTGGTATTCCTACGAGCTGATACAGGCCGTCAACAACCTTGACGATGTTACCAATGAATTTATAGACGAGATCAAGCTGCTGCTGGACAACCGCGCTCCGGAGCAGCTCAATGAAGCGTTGCTGCGCCGGCTGGAAGAGCCGCAGGGCCCCGAAGCGCCGCGCCGCCGCAGGCTCGGCCTGCTTTTCAAAGTGGCCGCCGCCATTGCAGGGATAGCCATACTGGCCTGGGGCGGTTTTACCTTGCTGAAACCCAGGCTCAGCACCATCACCGCGGCCACAGCCATCAACGAAATAATAGCCCCCAAGGGCTCAAAAACACAGATCACCCTGGCAGACGGTACGGAAATATGGCTGAACGCCGGCAGCAAGCTCACCTATCCCAAAAATTTCAGCCTGGAGAACAGGGAGGTGACGCTCACGGGAGAAGCGTATTTCAAGGTGGTACATCACGATCAGCATGCATTTGTTGTACATACTCCCCAGGCAGATATCAAAGACCTGGGCACCACTTTCAATGTAAAGGCCTATGAAGGCAGCTCCACTACAGAAACCACGCTGATAGAAGGCGCACTGGAGGTGTTGCTCACAAAGGGCAGCGGGCGGAAGGTGCTGCTGGCGCCCAATGAAAAAGTGGTAGTGCACCACCAGCCCGCTACGGCAGGAAAGCAGCAGGAAGAAGTGATGGAAACGCAAAAGCTGGTGCCTTTCCAGGCTACCAATGACATTGTGGAAACTGCCTGGGTAGATAATAAACTCATTTTCAGGGACGAGCGGTTTGACAACCTGGCCGCCATGATGGAACGGCGGTACAACGTATCCATCGTTATAACAAATGAAGATATCAAAGCCTGGCAGCTGACGGGCATATTCAAGAACGAAAGCCTGGACGAAGCGCTGAAAGTGCTGCAGGTAATTGCACCATTCAAATTCACAATTGACCATGACACAGTAACCATCACCCGATAAAAAAGAAAGAGAGATGCGTCAACATCCCCCTTTCGTGTAATTACCGGATTTAATTTGGAAGATCGTTGTGAAGAGCGGCTTCCAAAAAACCAATAAAAGCTAAAAGTATGAAAAAAAATCTACTTAATGGATGGCTATGCCATGTCATTAACGTCAGGCAAATTGAAAGAACTATGCGACTTACGCTACTGGCTGTTTTTCTATTTTGCATGCAGCTGTCTGCCAAAGTGTACTCACAGAAAGACATAAAGCTATCGCTCCAGGTGAAAGACGTGAAACTTTCAAGCGCCCTGGAAAAAATAGAGTCAGCCACCGGCTGCCGCTTCTTCTACAACGCAAAAGAAATCGCACCCCATAAAAACATCAGCTTTTCCAGCAACGGCCAGCAGAAGCTGGGAGATATCCTGAACAGCCTGCTGAGCCCTGCCAACCTCAATTACCAGGTACTGTCAGACAGCGTGATTGCCATCACAGCCTCCCAGCATACCAGCTTCCTGATGGTGAAAGGCATCGTGAAAGACAGCAAAGGCACAGCTTTACCCGGCGTATCCATCAAAATAAAAGGTACCAGCATGGGCACGGTTACCAATGCTGACGGCCGCTTCGAGGTAGACGCCCCGGCAGACGCTACGCTGGTTGTGTCTTACATCGGTTTCCAGACAAAGGAGGTGCCGGTAAACGGCGCTACGACGCTTGATATTACCCTGCCAGACGAGCTGCAGGGCCTGAACGAGGTGATAGTAGTAGGCTACGGCACACAGAAAAAAGCTTCCACGACCGCCGCGGTGTCTACCCTGAAGGGAGATGTGATCACCAAAAATCCGGTGGCCAATGTCAACAACAGCCTGGCCGGCCGCATTTCCGGTGTGCTGGCCTTCCAGGGAAGCGGCGAGCCTGGCGCGGACGCCGCCACACTGCGGGTGCGGGGTGTAGGGACCACCGGCTCCAGGAATGGCGCGCTCACTATTGTAGACGGTGTGCCCCGTAACTTTTCGCAGATCAACCCCAACGAAATTGAAAGCATCACCGTGCTGAAAGATGCGGCGGCCATTGCTCCCTACGGCCTGGCAGGCGCCAACGGGGTAGTGCTCATCACTACCAAAAGAGGCAAACAGGGAAAAGTGGAAATGGGCTTTGATACCTGGTACGGCATACAGCGCCCCACCCAATACCCTAAATACCTGGATGCCTACGGCTTTGCCTCCACGCTGAATGTAGCTAACAAAAACGCGGGACTGGCGCCGGCTTATACGGAAGAACAGCTGGAGAAATACCGTACCCATTCAGACCCTGATCATTTTCCTGATCATGACTGGATGAAGGAAGTGATAGATTTCAGCGCGCCCATGACCAGCCAGAACCTGACCTTTTCCGGCGGTTCGGAAAAGATACGCTTCTTCAGCTCGCTGGGCCATCTGTACCAGCAGGGTTCCGTGAAGGTGATCAACTACCGCCGCTACAACCTGGCTACCAACGTAGACGTGAACGCTACCAAAACCACGGTGGTATCCCTTGACGTAAAGGGCAGCCTGGAAGTAACGCAAAACCCCGGGTCCCAGACCGGTACCGGCATCTACACGTCTGTTACGAAAAACCCGCCGCTGCTTAACCAGCAGCTCCGTTTCTCCAACGGCCTGCCCGGCAACACTTTGCTGCCCTCCATTTACGAAAGCGGTTACAACCGGGATAACAAGAACACCTTGTACACCCAGCTTTCAATTGAGCAGCAGATAGCCGCCGTGCCGGGCCTGGCGCTGAAAGCAGTAGGCGCGTATGACAAGAATTATGCTACCAACAAACAATGGCAGCTGCCCTACAACATCTATTCCCTGAACGCGGCAGATGAATTTGTGCCCATCAAATCAGGCGTGGCGGCGCCCAGCCTGAACCAGGGTTTTGAAGAAGTGGTGAACACCACGCTGCAGGGCTACCTTACCTATAAAAACACTTTCGGCAAACACAGCGTGAACCTGCTGGGCGTAGCAGAACTGCGGCAAGGCAACAACAACCAGTTCGGCGCGTCACGGTTGAACTACCAGGTGAACCTGGATGAGCTTTCCCTGGGCAGCCCTTCCAAGAATGACCTGGACAACAGCGGCTCTTCCGGCTCTTATAAACAAATGGGTTTTGTATACCGCGTAGGATATGATTACGCGCAGAAATACCTGGTAGAGCTTTCCGGCCGGTATGACGGGCATTATTTCTTCGCCCCCGGCAAACGTTTTGCTTTCTTTCCTGCATTTTCCCTGGGCTGGCGGTTGTCTGAAGAAAACTTCATCAAGGATAATTATCACTGGATAGATAACCTGAAGCTGCGCGCTTCTTACGGTATTTCCGGCAACCTGGCGGGCGCTGCGTTCCAGTACCTGAGCAGCTATGGCATTAACAGCAGCTACATTTTCGGCGGCACGCAGTTTACGCAGGTGCAAGGGGCATTTGAAAGGAACGAGCCTAACCCCGGCATTACCTGGGAAACCGCCCGCAAGGCGGATATTGGCCTGGAAGGAATGCTCTTCGGCGGAAAGCTGGGCTTTGAGCTTGATTTCTTTAAAGAACGGCGCTCAGACATGCTGGTAAGCCCCAATGCGGTGGTGCCGGTAGAATACGGCATCGGGATCTCGCAGGTGAACGCGGGAATTATGGATAACAAGGGATTCGATTTCTCTGTCAATACATCGCATGTTTTCAATAACGGCATCAATTTCAGCGGCGGGCTGAATTTTTCCTACGCCAAAAACAAGCTGGTGCAAACCTTTGAAAATGCCGCTACGTTGAACAATCCCAACCGCAGCCGCACCGGCCGCCCGCTCGATACCCAGTTCGGCCTCAGGGCCATCGGGCTCTTCCAGTCGCAGGAAGAGATCAACGCCGCTCCCAAACAGTTTGGCACCCTGCGCCCGGGAGATATCCGGTATGCAGACATCAACGGCGATAAAAAGATTACGGACGATGACCAGGTGGTGATCGGCCATCCGGCTTTCCCGCAGGTGATATTCGGCGTTACGCTCAACGCAGGCTGGCACGGGGTAGACCTGGGCATGCTCTGGCAGGGCGCTACGCAAAGCAGCTTCCAGCTTACCAACGAAGCCGCGCTGCCTTACTTTAACGGCGCCAAGATCTTTGAAGAACAGCTGGATTACTGGACGCCCGAGAACAGGAACGCCAAATACCCCGTCATCCTCCCGTCTCCCAGCACCAACAGCCAGCAGGTGTCTTCTTTCTGGCAGCGTGACGGCTCGTACCTGCGCCTGAAGAACATTGAGCTGGGATACACCCTTCCCCGGTCTGTCATGGACAGGCTCAGGATTTCATCCATCCGCATATACACCGCCGCGCAGAACCTGCTGACCTTCTCCGCGGAAAAGTACCTCGATCCGGAAATAGGGGTGAGCAGCGCCAGTAAAAGGGCCCGCTACTATTTCCAGCAAAAGGTGTTCTCCTTCGGCCTGAACGCCAATTTCTAACAACCGTTAATTGTCAAATGATGAAACCGAGCATGATACGCTTTGCCACCCATGGCCAATTAATGCGAGGTTCCATCTGGCCCGTAAAAAAAAATATTAACAGATGAAATACTTACGCCTGATATACATTGTTGCGGGAGCATGCTTTATGGCGGCCTGCGACAAAAACCTGAACATAGACCCGACTGACCAGCTGACAGATGCCGCCATCTGGAGCTCGCCTGCCAACGCGGGGCTGTTCCTGAATGATATTTACAACAACCTGAATCCCGGCCCGCAGTCTACCGTGTTCACCAACCTGCCGTCAGAGATCAGTAATGACCCGCTGGACAATTTTTCGGACAACAGCATCAGCGGCCCGTTGTCTGGCATACCTTCCTACGAGAATTTTGCGCAGGGCTCCTACGGCCCCTCTGCGCCCATCTTCACGCCGCACTGGAAGAACATGTACGCCAACATCCGCAAATGCAACCTGTTCATCAAGAACGTTACGCCAGCGGAGTTTGATGATGCTGTTAAAAAACCGCTGCTGGCACAAGCCCGTTTCCTGCGCGCGTATTTCTATAAATCACTGATAGATATTTACGGCGGCGTGCCCATCATCACTATTCCTTTAAATCAGGCAGAGCAGGGAGAAGGCATTTTTTATCCCCGTAATACTTACGAAGAATGTGTGGCCTTTATACAAAAAGAATGTGAAGAAGCCGCAACAGACCTGCCGCTGAAAGTAAAGCCGCAGGAAGCCGGCCGCGCTACCAAAGGCGCTGCCTGGGCGCTGAAAGGCGAGCTGGAGCTGTATGCAGGGAAATGGCAGGATGCTGCCGCCACCCATCTGAAGATCATGACGGCAGGCGCCGGGTACGATCTGTTTGCCGACTATGAAGCCCTCTTCCTGCCGGCCAATGAAAACAATATAGAAGTGATCTTTGACGTGCAGTATGCCGCCAATATCCGCGGCCACATCCGCGAAAAATACTGGAACCCCGTGCGCGTAGCTGACGGTACCGGCTGGGGCGCTGTGAACCCCACGCAAGACCTGGTAGACGATTACGAGTTCCTGGACGGTAAAACCGAAGCCGAAGGCTCCGCCCGCTTCGACCCCGCTAATCCCTACGCCAACCGCGACAAGCGTTTTGCCGCGTCTATCATTTACGATGGCGCCAAATGGAAAGGCGGTACCATCTATACCCGCCTGGGCGTGCCCAATAACAACAACGAGCTGGATGCCTCCGGCGCGGGCGGTAAAGGCCGTACCGGCTATTTCCTGAAAAAGATGCTTGACCCTGCGCAGGTGCCCGGCATCAGCAGCGGCGCCAACCCCATTATATGGCGGTATGCAGAAGTGCTGCTCAACTATGCCGAAGCGCAGAACGAAGCCGCAGGGCCGGATATTACCGTGTACAACGCCATGAACAAAGTGAGAACAAGAGCAGGTTTGCCTGATTTGCCCCTGGGCCTCAACCAGGCGGAGATGCGCGCAAGGATACGGCGGGAGCGCAGGGTAGAGCTGGCTTTTGAAGGCAAGCGCCTCTTTGACCTCTGGCGCTGGAGAACAGCGGAGCAGGTGTTCAGCAAACCGCTGCGCGCTATGAAGATCACCACTGTAGCAGGCCAGCTGGTATACGAAAAAGTAAATGCAGGCGGAGGGAAAATTGCGTTTGACCCGGCCAAAAATTACCTGATGCCCATTCCGCAAAGCGTTATTGCACAAAACGAAAAAATTGTTCAGAACCCGAATTATTGACCCGCATATGAAACCACTATTTAAATAACCTCCAAAATTTAGTTATGAAAAACACTTTCATAATGCTTGCAATCAGCATTGCAATAGGGCAGGGTATTGCCTGCAAAAAAATGAGCAGCAAACTCGAAAAGAGCGTGCTGAACGGTGAACGCTCCGGCACGGGCAGCGCTACCATTGCTTCTTCAGTACCTTACAACTGGAGCAATGTAGCCATTGGCGGCGGCGGCTATGTAACCGGCATAGCCATTCACCCTACTCAAGGCAACCGCATGTACGTGCGTACAGACGTGGGCGGCGCTTACAAATGGGACGGCACCAACCAGCGCTGGATACCCATGCTGGACGGCATCAGCACCATCCGGGTAGACGGCATGGCCCTGGATGCCAATTCGCCAGACAGGGTGTACCTGGCCCTGAACGATGGCGTGTACCGCTCAGACGACCGTGGCGTTAACTGGAGCAAGGTATTCTCCACCACTTACGATGGTAACGGAGATCTGCGCTGGGCCGGGGAATGCCTGGCGGTAGACTCGCTCACCAGCACCGTAGTGTATGCCGGCACACGAACAGATGGATTGTACCGCAGCACGAACACCGGCAGCACCTGGACCAAGATCACCTCCGTGCCCAACGGCACCAAAGGCGTGCGCAGCGTGGCCGTAGACCCTTCTACCAGCACCAGCGGCCGCTCTGCCATTGTATATGCAGGTATACCAGGTACCGGCATTTACCGCAGCACAGACGGCGGTACGACCTTCTCCGCCATGAGCGGCGCGCCTGCCTCACCTAACCGCATGGTGGTAGTGGGCGGCAAACTTTACGTAGCGCATACCACCGGTGTAAGCGTATGGAACGGCAGCGCCTGGAGTGATATTACCCCCGCCGGCGGCGCCAATAAAAACTATTGCGGCCTGGCGGTAGAAGCCTATGATTACCAGAAAATAGCCGTGTGCCAGCGCTATTCCACTTTCAACAACCCGCTCTACCGCTCTTCAGACGGCGGCGCCACCTGGCAGCAGATGAATACTGCCGCCCTGCCCATCACCAAAACGCTGGAAGCTCCCTGGTGGCCCAACAGCTGGTTCTCCAGCGCCACCTCGGCCCTGGCCTTTGACCCGCTGCATCATGGCGACCTGTATTACACAGACTGGTTCGGCGTATGGTTCACTTCCAACGCATGGGCCGCAGGTTCTGTAGCATGGACCACCCGCATCAAGGGAGATGAGGAAACCGTGGTGCTGACGCTGACCGCGCCTCCCGGAGGCGTTTCCCTCTATTCCGGCCTTGCAGACGTGTTCGGCTTCCGGCATGATGATGTAACGGCGTACCCGACCGCGCGCCTCTATAACATCAACGAAGGGTTCAGCATTGCCTATTGCGAGAGCACGCCTGCCAACATTGCCATCCTGGGCGCTTCCGGCAATGACGGTACGGGCACCATTCTCGCCACTTCCAGCAACAGCGGCACTTCCTGGACTGTCCGCACCTTGCCCTCCGGCGTTAAGCTGGGCCGTATTGCCATTTCCGCTACCAATCCCGATAAAATGGTGTACATAGCCGGCGGCAGCACGGGAGCGGTGTACTACAGCACCAACCGCGGCAATTCCTGGTCTGCCGCCACCGGCGCCCCCACCGGCGCGGTGAACGCTATAGACGTGTGGAGCAAAGACTTTTCGCTGGCGGCGGATTGTGTAGACGGGAATACGTTTTATATTTATAAGACCGGCTACCTCTATGCCTCTACAGACGGAGGCGCCACCTGGGTACAGAAAAATGCCACGGCCATTCCCAACAAGAACTCTTACCTGTTTGTAGCGGCACGGCCAGGCACCAACGGAGAGGTGTGGGTAAGCCTGGATAATAACGGGCTTTATAAAACCACCAACGGCGGCACCACCTTCACCAAGGTAACCGCGCTCACTACCACCACCGCTTTTGCATGGGGCGCTCCGCCTTCCGGCAGCAGCACGCCCACGCTGTTCTGCTACGGCACCGTGTCAGGCATCAAAGGGATGTACCGCTCTACAGACCTGGGCGCCAGCTGGGACCAGATAGATAACGGCACGGAGAAATTCCCGGCCGGCGTGAAAGGGCTGGCGGGAGACAGGCAGGTATTCGGGCGCGTGTACGTAGGTACCGGCGGCCGTGGAGTAATGTACGGACAACCATAGATCAGATATATCATGCGCATACTTATTCTTTTTACGTTGCTGGCCGCGGGCATACCCGGCAAACCGCAGCGCCCGCCAAAGCCTAACATCATACTCATCATGGCAGACGATATGGGCTACGGAGACCTGGGCTGCTACGGCCAGCAGCAGATACAAACACCGCATATAGACGCATTGGCAAAGAACGGGATGCGCTTTACCGGTTACTATGCCGGCAGCACTGTTTGTGCGCCCTCGCGCGAGGCGCTGCTGACCGGCAGGCATACCGGCCATACCGCCATACGGGGCAACTTCCTGACTGACAGGCAGGAAGACCCCGCTATGCCGGGAAACAAGGTGACTATAGCAGAGCTGCTGCAACAAGCCGGTTACCGCACCGGCCTCATCGGCAAGTGGGGACTGGGCGGCGAAGGCCAGGGCCCTGACACGCAGGGTTTTGATTACAGCTACGGCTACCTTGACCAGATACAGGCGCATAACTATTTCCCGCCTTTCCTGTATGAGAACGGGAAAAAGGTGATGCTGCCGCAAAACGGGAACGGCCGGCAGGAAGCTTACAGCCATCACCTCTTCGTGGAAAAAACCATGCAGTTCCTGGCAGAAAGCAAGCCCGCGCAGCCTTTTTTTCTTTACCTGCCTTACACCATCCCGCATGGCAAACATGTAATCCCGGATAATTCGCAGTACGCCGGGAAAGACTGGCCGGAGCAATTCCGGAACTACGCCGCCATGATCTCCCTGCTGGACGCAGACATAGGCCGCATCATGCAGCAGCTGCAGCAAAAAGGGCTGGATAAAAATACCCTCGTGCTCTTCACCAGCGATAACGGGGCCAACCCCGGCTTTGCAAAATTCTTTCACAGCAACGGCAGCTTCCGCGGGCATAAAACCACCTTGTACGAAGGCGGCATCCGCGCCCCCCTCATTGCATATTGGCCAGGCATGATAAAGCCCGGCCAGACCACCGGCCATCTGGCTGCCGCGTGGGATATACTACCTACCTTATGCAAGGTGGCAAACGTAGCGGCGCCGGCAGGTACAGACGGCATCTCGCTTTACCCTTTGCTTACCGGTACAGGACAGCCGGCTGCGCATGACTACCTGTATTGGGAATTTTACGTCTACAACTACAACTGGAACAAACCCGGCGCCACGGAGCCACGCAACTGGCTGGATGCGCGGGCCATCCGCTCCGGCAACTGGAAGGCCGTGATCAAAAACACGCCTGCCGGGAAGGAAGGGGAGATGGAGTTGTATGACCTGGCTGCCGATGCCGGTGAAAAAAATAACGTGGCCGCGGCCAACCCGGCAGTGGTACAAAAGATGAAGGCGTGGATGGCCGCTTCAACGCGGGCAGACGCGCCGTATTTTCCGTATAAACCTTAATTCGTCAGTAATGAAAATCAAGATCCTCGTTCTATTTTTTATAGCTGCAGCTGCCTGTGCTTTTCAGCGGCCGGCGGCGCCGCGCCTGCATACCATTCAAACCGGCAGCGCGCAGGCACTAAAAGCCTTCCTGAAATACACGCCAGACCGGCTGCCCTTCATCTGCGCCCACCGTGGCGGCCCCAGGAAAGGGTTTCCAGAGAACTGCATCCCTACCTTTGAAAATACCCTGGCGCATAACCCTGCCATGCTGGAAATAGACCCGCGTTACACAAAAGACGGGCACATCGTACTGATGCACGACCCCACGCTTGACCGAACCACCAACGGCCAGGGTAAAGTATCTGACCATACGCTGGCAGAACTCCGGCAGCTGCGGTTGAAAGACACGGAAGGCCATCTCACCGATTACACTATTCCCACGCTGGATGAAGCGCTGGAATGGGCGAAGGGGAAAACGGTGCTGGTGATAGACGCGAAGGACGTACCTGTTGAAGCACGCGCCAAAAAGGTACTGGAGCACGGCGCGCAGGCCAATGCCATTGTGATAGCCTATTCCATTGACGATATCAAAAAATGCTACCAGGTGAGCAGTGATATTGTAATGGAGGTAATGACCGGCAAAATGGCGCATGTGAAGCAGCTGGACGAAAGCGGCGTGCCCTGGGAAAACATCATCGGTTTTGTAAGCCATGAGCTGTCGCCAGACTCCGCCATTTTCCGGGAAGTGCATCAGCGCGGCTCCATGTGCATACTGGGCAGCTCCCGGAATTACGACCGGCAGTTCACGAGCGGCAAAATAACCGCGGAGGCCCTGGAGAAAGGATATCTCAGCCTTATCAGTTACGGGGCAGACGTTATAGAGGCAGACCTGAGCATTGAAAGCGGCGCAGCGCTCAAGCCATTGCAAACCGCGGCCTCTTCCAAGTCAAAGTTTTTCCGCTATTAACGGCGAAAAAAAATATCTATCTTAAGCTATTATGAAAAACAGCAAGAATACCATCAGCCGCCGGCAGTTTGTCAGCAATGCCGCGGCGCTTTCCGCGTTTATGATACTGCCCCGGCACGTACTGGGAGGCCGGGGTTATACCGCTCCCAGTGACCAGGTGAGCCTGGGTTTTATTGGCGCCGGGCGGCAGGGGCTTTCCCTGCAAAAGTCTTTTCTGCCGCAGGAACAGGCGAAGATTGTGGCGGTGTGTGATGTATATGATTCCAAAGCCGCCCATTTCTGTAAGCAGGTGGATGCTTATTACACGGCCAAGTCCGGCCAGGCGGCCTACAAAGCCTGTACGCCCTTTCATCACTTTACGGAGCTGCTGGACCGTAAAGACATAGATGCCGTGGTGGTTGCCACACCCGACCACTGGCATGCCGCCATGGTAGTAAGGGCCGCCGCGGCAAAAAAGGATATTTACTGTGAAAAACCATTGTCACTCACCATTGCCGAGGGCCGCGCCATGGTAAACGCCGTCAGCAAACACAAGCGTGTGTTGCAAACCGGCAGCATGCAGCGTTCCCGGCCGGAATTCAGGCAAACAGCGGAGCTGGTGAGGAACGGGCTGATTGGTGATATCAAAAACATCAAAGTAAGCATAGGCGGCCCCCCGGTGCCGTACAACCTGCCGGAAGAAACAGTACCCGCTGACCTGGACTGGGACCTCTGGCTGGGGCCGAATGATTATGTGCATTATAATCACCAGCTGAACCCCGTTATTGGAGACAGCATCTGGGGCCGCTGGAGGGATTTCAAAGGTCTTGGCGGCGGAGATATCACAGACTGGGGCGCGCATATGTTTGATATAGTGCAATGGGCGCTTGACATGGACCAGAGCGGTCCGGTGGAGATTACCCCGCCCAACGGCAACGACGTGCAGCACCTCACCATGCGCTATGCCAACGGGGTGATCATGACGCATGAAGACTTCGGTAAAAAACACGCTATCCAGTTCAATGGTACCGCAGGCACTATTGAAGTGCAAAGAGGCAAGCTGGTAACGCAGCCGGAGGGCCTCATCACGCAATTGAACGGCAACCTCTCCAAACGTGTTTACCATAGCGATAATCATCACGCAGACTTCCTGCAGGCCATCAAAAAACGCAGCAAGCCCATAGCCGATGCGGAAACCGGCCACCGCAGCGCCACTGTAGGCAACCTGGCCAATATTGCCTTTGAGCTGGGTACGCCGTTGCGCTGGGACCCTAAAAAGGAGCGCTTCGAGAAGAACGATGCCGCCAACGGGCTGCTGTCAAGGAAAATGAAGAAGGAGTGGGCGGTTTGACGGAACTTTACAGATTGCTTTAAGAATCCGGCCGGAGGGGACCAGTCCTTCCGGCCGGTTGCATTTTACCTGGTTTTGAAGATATGTAGTCAACTACGTATATTTGTACATATTTTGGAGACCATGATTAATATACAAACGCTCAACAACACTTATTCCGGTCAGGTGGTAAACCTGATATTGCCTATCCAGCAGGTGGAGCATAATATTCCCGTAACCCTTCAGGACCAGCCTGACCTGCTGAGCATCGAAGGTTTTTACCAGCAGGGGGGCGGCCAGTTCTGGGGCGCGTTCAAAGACGGGGAGCTGATCGGTACTATAGCCCTGATCAACATCGGCCACCACGCCGGCGCTATCCGCAAAATGTTCGTGAAGAAGGAGTACCGCGGCAAAGAGCTGGCGGTGGCGCAGCAACTGCTGGAAACCCTGCTGGACTATTGCCGCCGGCAAGGCATTACAGACATTTACCTGGGCACGGTAGAAGTATTGAAGGCCGCCCACCGCTTTTATGAAAGGAACGGTTTTACGAGGATCGCCAAAGCTGCGCTGCCGCCGTACTTCCCGCTGGTGCATGTAGACACGCTATTCTTTCACCTTCACCTGGCTGCAGCATGAATATTATAGACGAGGCCGGCATATTGGCCATTTCCACAAGGCTGCAGCGCCTCAGCGACCAGTTGCGTAAAGACGGGCAGCTCATCTACCAGGCCTGCGGTATTGATTTTGAGCCCAAATGGTTTCCCGTGATCTGGACCCTCACGTCCAAACCTTTGCTGAGCGTAGTGGAGATAGCCGAAGAGATCGGCTATACCCATCCCTCCACCATCAGTTTGCTGAAAGAGCTGGAGAAGATCAAACTGATACGTTCCAGGAAAGACAAGGCGGATGAAAGGAAGCGCCTCATAGCGCTCACGCCGAAGGGTAGGGAGCTGGTGGAGAAAATGAGGCCCGTATGGCATGTGATGGCCCTTTCGCTGGCGGAGATTACCAATACGCCCAACAACCTGCTGCGCGCTGTTGAGGAAGTAGAGGCGAAGTTGAAGGAGCGATCTTTTTTGGAGGGCGCAAAAAATATTTGGAATGCCGGAAAGGATGGTGTAAGTTTGTAACTGAAATTTAGTTGCAATGCCAGTTATTCATATGGAGAATGTTATCGAAAGAAAACAAACTCGTAAACATATGAGCAGGCAAGAAAAACTACTAACCCGGATGTTATCGTTCCCCCGGGATTTTACATGGAACGAGATGGTGAGGTTGCTGATGATGTATGGATATACAGAGCTCAGGAACGGGAAAACAGGCGGGTCGAGGCGGAAGTTTGCAGACATATACAGGAATGTAATTGTGTTGCATAAGCCTCACCCTGAGAATACCATCAAGGAGTATGTCATCAAGCAGGTAATTGCACATTTAAGAGAAAAAGGTCACTTAAAATATGAATGACGTGTTACAATACAAAGAATACCGGGCTTCCGTTCACTATAGCGCAGAAGACGATGTGTTTTTTGGCAAGGTGCTGGGCATAGATGATCTGGTAAGCTTTGAAGGCTCTTCAGTGAAGGAGCTGAAAAAATCTTTCCGTGAAGCAGTGGAAGATTATATTGAAACCTGCCGTCAGCTTGGCAAGGAGCCAGGAAAAACTTATAAGGGCTCTTTCAATGTGCGTATTCCTACAGACCTGCACAAGGAAGCCGCTATGTTTGCTGCAATCAACAATGTTTCATTAAACGATTTTGTCAAAAAGGCCATTGACTTTGCGCTTTCGCATAAAATCGAAATGAACAGGGAGTTGCAGGTGAATGCCTAGCGGGGTGGCAGCAAAAATATGCTGCCGCCGCGTATTGTTTTGTCTTAAATGCCCAAAAACCTGAAGGGCTGCGTGGCTATAAAAGACTTCACGGCGTTGCCCGCATATACTTCTCCCTTGGTAAGCCCCAGTTTTTTTACCGGTGCCCCTGCGTTAAAATTGACGTCTTTGAAATCTACCCAGAATACGTTGGGCGTGAGTGTAGATTCAAAATAATAAACCAGGTTTTTGTGGTCTGATACCGTCCGCCAGAGTGTAGAGGAAATATTTGGCTGATCAGGTGTTGAAATGCCCAGTGGTACAGAGCAGTTGCGGATCACGCTGAAAGCGCAGGCTACCGCTACACGGGTATTGTCTGTTTTAGGAACGGCATTGCTATAGAAAGACGCTCTTGCAAACCTGTCTGCCGCCCGGTTGGTGCCCGGAAGCATTACCGTGCCGCCAATTTCTTTCCAGTATTCATTCAATGCCAGTTGCTTCTCAAATACAGGGGAATTGGTCATTACATTGTAGGCCGTGTCATGATGTATGACCAGCTTGCCGTTAACGTACTCAAAAACGGCGTTATCACCGGTGGGGTCGGAAATAGACAGATGCAGGGTGGCTTCCCGGTCCTGTCCGGGCACCTTGTCTGTTACTATCACAAATTTTTCCTGCTGAAGGACGTCTACCGCTTCCTTTACGGTGGCAAAATTATCCAACACATATTGTACCCAGGCCGAAATAGCGAGCCCCGGTTTCTGGTGGTCCCATGCCGGGTATTGGGATTCCGCCAGCCACAGCAGGTTGGCCACGAGCCCTTTTTCATTCATACCGTCTGTACTGGAAATTTCATACGCAGACGCTATTACGCTGCCGTACTTCGATGTCCATTTGATGGTCTGGGGGCCGGTTTCTCCCGTCCGCGCCATGCCCCGCGGAAATATCCAGAGGTTGGTCTTGAGATCTTCTTTCCAGTCCATAGAGCGGGCAGTAAGAATAAGATGATTCAGGCCTTTGTATACCACCCTGGTGCAGGCGGTGGCAGTTTGCGCAGGGGCAAGGGAGAGAGCGATCAGAGACGCCAGCGTGGTCTTGAGCAATAGGTTCATAGCAGTTATTTTACCAGTATAACACACCGGAGGCAGAAGTGTTCGGGAAAAAAAAGCGCCGCTGCGGTTTTTGTCACGCAGCGGCTTCTTTTTTACAAATGCAATTCTTCTGTAATCCCCGCATCCTGCAGAAAACCGGCATCGTGAGAGATGATCACCAGCGCACCGCGGTAGCTCGCAAATACTTTCCCCAGCATGTCAATATTAGCCAGGTCGAGGTTATTGGTAGGCTCGTCCAGGAAAATAATATCCGGTGCTTTGTGCTGCAACACCATGCAGCATAAGGCCAGGCGCAACATTTCGCCGCCGCTGAGCACAGCGCAGGGTTTCTCCCAGTCCGCCGGGCCAAACAGGAAACCTGCCAGCAATGTATGCACCCTGGCGGCTTCCAGCCGGGCTTCGTTAAAGCTTTCGGTTTGCTGCAGCACGGTTTTCTGCCGGTCAATGAGGCTGTAGTCCTGGTCCAGCAACAGCGCCCGGCAGTCTGCCGCCGTAACGCCGCCCTGGCCGGGTTCCACCCGGCGTTGCAATATGTTCAGCAAGGTGGTTTTACCGCTGCCGTTATTCCCCGAAATGGCCAGCCTGCTGCCGCTGCGGATGGTGAGCGTAAGAGGTTCCGGCCACAGCCACTGGTCATTGTTAAAAGCATGATTGACGCCGGTGGCCTGTATCAATACTTTGCTGGCGGGCAGGGTAGAGGCGCCGAAATATCCCTTCATGATGCGCTGCACCTGTGCCATGGCGGCCACTTCTTCCAGGTCTGCGCGCAGCTCGCTTACTTTATCTGCATGTACCTGTTTAAGCTTTGACGTGCTGGCTTCCGCGGCGTTGCGGCGGCCGTTCAGAAAACCTTTAGGCTCGCTTGACCCAGCGTACCGCTTGCGCGCCTGGGCATCTGCATGCTGCTTTCTTTCCAGGGCCTGCTGCTGCTTCTGGCGGGCTTCCTTGAGCGTTTTTTCATGATGCGCCAGCTTGTGCTCTATGGCGGCGGTTTCTGTGTCTTTCTGCGCCGCATACAGGTCATAGTTACCACCGTATACCTTGACGCCGCTGGCACTCAGCTCCCAGATGGGATTGCAGAGGCGGAGCAACTGCCGGTCGTGGCTGGTGAGCAGCAGCGTGCAGGCGGTGTTTTCCATCCACCCGTAGAGCTGCGAGCGGGCCTGCCGGTCAAGGTGATTGGTGGGCTCGTCCAGCAACACAACGGCGGGTTTGAAAATATCGATGCCGGAGAGGAACAGTCTTGTTTTCATGCCGCCGCTCAGCTGCTGCAGCGGCTGCTCCAGGGAAATTCCCTGCAGGCCCCATCTGGCAAAGGCTTCTTCACAACGGGCGGTGATGTCCCAGTTATGTTCCAGCAGGTCATAATAGTGCGGGTCTACGGCGCCTTCTTCCACGGCGCGCAGCGCCTCCAGCAGTGGCGCTATGCCCAGGGCTTCCGCCACGGTAAAGTGATTGAAGTGGCCATAGTGCTGCGGAATGTAATACAGGTGGCCGGCTACCTGGAGGTTGCCGGAATAGTTTTTTTCCAGCCCCGCTATGATCTTCAGCAGGGTGGTTTTACCGGCGCCGTTGTTCCCGACAATAGCGGCTTTATCTCCTTTCTGGAGGCTGAAATTAATATGGCTGAAAAGCGGTTCCCGGTTGGGCGTATGATAGCTGATATGTTGTGCGTTGATAAGCATGGAATGTTCTTGTGTAACGATGAGGAATGAGCTTCCACAGGCGGGAAGCAATACAGCAGGCAGCCCGTTGGCAGGATGTAATTTTCATGACAATGATGTTTTGTACAGTAAATAGAATGATAAATGAAGATGATGAAGCCGGAGCGGCTTGCAAGGTGCATCTGTGAGATGCTGTGTATGGGTGGATTATAACTTCATGATGGGGCAAAGGTACAAAAAAACCGGTTGTTTCCAAGCAACCGGTTTATAGTACGTAAAATTGTTCGGTTTGTGCCGGCTCGTGCTCCGGTTCCGGGAGCGGTACATCGTCCAGCATCTGGAGCAGGTCTTGCTCTATACGGCGCGCAATAGCGGTCATGGGGGTGTCTGTAGGTTTGTTCTCAAAAGGGTCTTGCAGGTTAACGGCCATTTTTTCTATCAGCAGAAAGGAGGCGGATATGGCTGCTACCAGCGGTACTTCCATCATGCCCAGCGAGTCAATGAGCGCAAAGGGCAGCAGGAGTATAAAAAAGATCACGGCAAAATGGGTGTACAAGCTGTAAGTAGCTGGGAACACGGTGTTTTTAATACGTTCACATTTGCCCATGGCGTCACAGAGGCGGGTGAGCGTTTTATCTATCTCTACCTGCTGGTAGGCATTGAACCATTCATGGCGCAGGGCGTACTTGAGGTCCCGGCTGTGCATGTGCAGGATGCCGGCGGGTACGTTGTCAAACCGGGCCAGGTAATTCATTTCCCGGCGTGAAAGCAGCCTTTCCAGCCCCTTCAACGGATCTTTTCTCCGGAGCGATTGCCCAAGGGCGTAATTCCATGCTATCTGCCTTTTAACGAACTGGAGCTGGAAATGCCGCGTTTCATCCGATTCTTCTGCTGCATCCATCAAAGACATCAGCTGCCTCACCAACGTGCGGGAATCATTCACAATAGCGCCCCACACGGTGCGGGCCTCCCACCAGCGGTCATACGCCTGGTTGGAACGGAAGGCCAGCAGCAGGCTCAGCACAGTGCCCAGTACCATAGGTACGCCCAAGGGAATGGAAATTTCCTTGAAGCCGTACTGATAGTATAATATATTGATTACCAGTGTGTAGATTGTCACCACCAGTATCTCATATTTAATCTTGCCGAATATGTATTGGAGAGGAATGCCTTTTTTTAGCAGCATAACCGTAGTTTAAAGTTGATCAATGATAAGCGCCCAGCAATTCGGAAATAGAGGATGGCGCGGTTACAACCCTGCGGTGCTGGCTGATCTGCAAGCCAAACGCGGGTACTTTGCATTTGCGGAAAAGGGGCTCCGGGTTATAACTGTTCTCGCAGGGCAACTCATAGCGGTAGTTTTCCGGCAGGCCGATTTCGTTGATGTTATGCGCCTGGAGAAAGTTACGCAGGGCGGGAGAGGTGCTGCCGTAAAAAAATTCCACTTCGAGAGACAGGAAAGTTTGGGCATACCTGTTCCGCATCACCTCACAGGCTTCCCTGAAATTGTCTGTTATCACTGCATGCTGCCTGCCCGTTCTGGTAAAGGCCCAGAAGTCCATAATAGAATCAGGCAACCGGAGGGCATGCATTAAAATGATGTTGGCCGGCGTTTGCTGCCGTTCAGCCAGGCTATGCAAAAAATTCAGTGAGCGGATGGAGAGGTCTGTGGGTACAAGTATGTTTTTCATGATGCAAATTGTTTTTGGCAAAACTAGCGCCACGTGGTAAGGAAGGGGTAACAGGCAGGTTAGAAGGCTGTTTTGAAACGGTAAAAATCCGGTGGCAGTGAGGTTAAAATCCGGTAAGAGAATACCGGTTGCCTGCTTTTTACGGAAGCAAGGGGTTATATTTGAACGCATCAATGCGATTTGTAACGATATGAGAATATTACTAGTGGAAGATGAACCGGCCGTGGTATCGGTCATTTCGCGGGGACTGGCGGAATCTGGCTATGAAGTGAGCGTGGCGCCGGACGGGCTGCTGGGGCTTGAAATGGCCCGCGGCTCAGACTTCGGGCTGATCATACTGGACGTAATGCTGCCGGGAATGAACGGCGTAGAGCTGTGCCGGCAACTGCGGGCGGAGAAAAACAGCACGCCCATCCTGATGCTCACCGCGCTGGGCACTACAGACAACGTGGTAATGGGGCTTGACAGCGGGGCGGACGATTACCTTTCCAAACCCTATAAATTCCAGGAGCTGGAGGCCCGTATCCGTTCGCTGATGCGGCGGCAGGGGGGAACAATGCCGCTGCCGGCCGTTAATGCACCCAGGCTGTTGCGCCTGGGCAACCTGGAGCTGAATACAGACACCCGGCAAGCCAGCCGCAACAACCGGGTGTTCATGCTCACGGCCACGGAATACAGGCTGCTGGAGTACCTGCTCAGCAACCCGCGCAAGGTGCTGTCACGGGCGGAAATCCTGGAACATGTATGGGGCATAGATTTTAATATGAACACCAAGGTGGTGGACGTATACGTGAACTACCTGCGCAAGAAGATCAACAAGGGCCAGGAGCCTGAGCTGATCCACACCATAGTGGGCCACGGGTATATGTTAAAGGAAACGCTGACAGATGAGAATCAGTAACAAGATCATGCTGCTCTTTTCGGTGCTCACCGCCACCATCATTTTGCTGATGAGTTTTTTTGTGTATTACCTGGCCAACCGCTATTCTTTCGGGGACTTTTACAAGCGCCTGGAAATACGGGCTTACATGGCTGCCAACGCAGCTTATCCGCCAGTGGGCACAGATACGGTGGTCTATAATTACATCCGCGACCATCACCTGGAAAAGCTGCCTTCCGAAGAAGAGTACATCCTTCCCATACACTCCGCTACCAATACCGTGCAGCCGCCGCCCGCCCTGGCGCTGCCGGCCCGGTTTTACGGGTCCGTATTGCAGGAAGGGAAAGCAACCTTCCGTAACGGGGAGCGTTTTTACAGTGGTCTTGTTATTCCCCATGCACAAGGCAAAAACCTGGTGATCGTTTCCGCCGTGAACGAATACCGTAGCCAGTACATGACGGAGCTGCGCCGCATCCTCAGTTTCTGTTTCATTATTGGCGCCGCGCTTATCATAGGCGCAGGCCTGTTCTTTTCCCAATACATCCTGCAACCCGTACACCGTATCATGGAGCAGGTGAAGAATATCAGCTCCAGCAACCTGCATTTGCGGGTGGCCTCAGGCAGCGGGCAGGACGAGGTGAGCGAACTGGCGGCTACTTTCAATAATATGCTTGACCGGCTGGAGACCGCCTTTGAAACACAGAACAATTTTGTGAGCAATGCTTCGCATGAACTGGGTACCCCGCTCACCGCCATTATTGGCGAAGGAGAGCTGGCCCTCAGCAAAGAGCGGGAACCCGCCAGCTACCGGGCTGCCATCAGCAACATGCTGCGGGAGGCGGAACGTCTCAACCAGATCACCCGAAGCCTGCTGCACCTGGCGCAAACCGGCTTTGACGGTAAAAAACAGAATTGGGGCATTGTGCGTACAGACGAGCTGCTGTTTGCCGTGAAGCATATGATAGACAAAATAACGCCCGGCAACCATGTGGAAATAGATTACAGCCTGTTCCCCGAAGAAGAGGAGAAGATGTGTATCAACGGCAACCAGCAACTGCTGGAGCTGGCGCTGGCCAATATTGTGAGCAATGCTGTAAAATATTCCAGCAACCGGCCTGTGTCAATGGCCCTGGCAGCTACAGACACACGCAATATCATTATCGTGAAAGATCATGGCATCGGCATTCCGCCCGAAGACCTGCCATATATCTTTTCTCCTTTTTTCAGGGCCTCCAATACAGAACGGTTTGAGGGTTACGGCATCGGCCTGCCGCTTACCAACAACATCATCCGGATGCACAAGGGAGAGATATCCGTGAGCAGTTACGTAAATCAGGGCACGGAAATTAAAGTAGTGCTGCCCTCGGCCGTCCGTGAGCCGGAAACCTGACAGGGCCTGCATGCAAAGGGCTGACCGTGCTGGTCAGCCCTTTATGTGCGGGGAGAGACTATGCGGCTACTCCCAGGAATCGTTATAGGCGTTGTTGGCAATAAGGGAGAGCTCACGCCTTGACCCGTCCCAGGAATTGACGGTAAGCGCGAGTTCTACCTTGCTGGGATATTTCACCACCAGGGTTTGCATGCCGCGGTCATCCCAGTAGAGCAGGCCGCCTTTGCCGTAAGACGGGCCGGCTATGGTCATCCAGGAATCATCCTGGTCCCAGCCCAGGAGCTCATCGTCCATTAATTTCTTTTGTGCATTGCTCAGCAGTTTTTCCGTATATACCAGGTATGCCATAACCCTGGCCATTTCCATGGTAGAGAGGTGTATGCCGCCTCCGGCGCAGTCTTCCGTCCAGTCCCCAAAATCAACATAGCTGAGTTTAGGGCCTTCATTGAAGTAATGGGCCGTAACGGGGCCGGGTTTGCAAAGCACTTCATTGAGACCGATGGGTGTAAATACATTTTCCTGCATGTATTTGATGTATTGTTTCGCCATGAACAGTTCAAAGGATGCCGTATCGTCCGGCACCAGGGATGCTTCAATCTGCAGGGCGGCGGTCCGGTTGATGAGATAGGGGATGATAACGCGGAACAGCGCGTAGTTCATGTTGGCGTAGGCATAGCCCTTGGAGGGCTTGGCCAGCGGTTGTTTCACAATGTCTTTCATCACCACGTACTCATGAGAACCGGAGGTAATGCCGGATTTGTGGGCCAGCAGCTGGCGGAAGGTGATGTTCTTCACTTCTGCCGTAGCCTTAAAATAAACCGGCAGGTATTTGCCGATGCTGCTGTCAAGGTGCACGTTCTGCTTTTGCAGCAGCTGCAGTACGGCAATAGCTGTGAGCGGCTTGGTGACGCTGGCAATGTTGACCTCCAGATCTGGCCGCATGGGGCTAACCCGGTCTCCTTTAATATAGCCATAGCCATATGAGCAGGTGTCCACCCACTGGCCGTTCTGGTTGATCACGAAAGAGAAGCCCCTGGGCAGGGTAGCTTTGGCTTTCATAATACCGTCTTTCAGGAGCGCTTTGAATTTTGCCACATTGAATACTTTGGTGGGCATGGGCGCCTTGTCTTTGACGCAGGAGGAGGCCGTTATTGCTACAGCCAGGGCTAACAGCCAACATTTGAATAACGTTTTCATTTGATGTTCTTTTTGGGGTGAAAAAATTGATGCAGCAAAGTTGCAGCGGCACGGCGTGTGATGAAAACGGGAATTAACGGAAAAGATATTTGGATTTACAGATGGCGGTTGTAAAACAACAAACCCCGGGTAATTACCCGGGGTAGCCTGTTATATGTTGTAACAGATGGTTTAATTGAAAACTTTATTTACCATGCTTTACCGCTTCTTTGGGAAACTTGTCCCCGATCAGGTTCAGGTCGATGCCGTGTTCCAGGTAAGCCTTCAGGCCGTCCAGCACAGTAGTGAAGCCTCCGGTAGAATCCCGGATTATGGCCAGTAGATCGTCTCCCGTTTGTTTGAAGCCGTATTCACGGACAACTACATACGTGCTGCCGTCCTGCAGGGGCTGGAAGTTGAAATCAACCGCGGTAGACGGGTCACCCCAGTCTACGGCGATTTTTGTATCCGGTATTATCTCTTTTACCATCACTTTGGTAGATACATTGTACATTTCCCATTCCCAGGTAATGGTTTTGCCTGTTTCCAGCTTGCCGCTGCTTTTGGTGAACCAGAAATGGCGGGTAACGGCAGGGTCTATAAATGCTTCAAAGACCGTTGCGGCGGGTTTCCTGATGAGCATCTGCGCTTCTACGTAAGCATTGTTGTTTTCCATGATATGCCGGTTTTTGAGGTTTGGTAATGAAACCGTTTGGTTACAAAAATAAAGGGAAGTGATTTACCGGGCAAGTTTTTTTCAGAGGCTTCGCCATTCATGCTCTGTGTTTTTCATTAGCAGTGCATGGTCAAAGCAGACATCGTTTGCGCTAAAGAACGAACGATTTTCAAAGAAGCTGGAAGTAACCTGGAATACCTGTAGTGGCGACACTTTCCATTGATAAACCTGTAAGCAAAGCCCATCCAGTTGCTGCCGGCCGCTGGGAGAGTAACCATTTGCTCCTTTTTCGAAAAAGTCTGAGGCTTCCTGCAGGGAGCTGAAAACGGAACCGGCCGGGAAAGTAGTACTGGTACGGGCTGTAATGGAAATATGGGTCTGGTCGGAACTGTTAAAGGCAACATGATAGTCATCTCCATCTTCCCGTACCTCAAACTGCGCCAGATGGTGTTTCCCGGGGAAAAAGCGTCCACCCGCCCAGGCATTCCACCTGGAGGAAGTATCTCTGCGTGGTATATAAACACCTTCCTTTGTTTCGCCGTTCTCTTCCCACTCTATGGCAATACGGTGAGCCCCGTTTTCGGAAGAGAGACCCATAAAGGCAGGGAACCCCTTGGGTTTTATTTCCCTCAGCCTGATAAGGCAAACACCCGCGATGGCCCTGCCTTTAAAAAGCTTGGGCCGGAAAGGCGGCGGCAGCAATGGCTGCACGGCGTCAGGATTTACCGTGAAGTTTACCAGTATGCGACGATCTATGAACCCATGTATGACTGGAATTTTCATGTGGGTCAAATATCCCGAAATCCCGCCATTCCCCCAACTTTGCAATAGCATCCGCATATACTATCTTTACGCCTCAAAAGTTGCCCATGCGCCCGCTATACCTTTTCATTGTTATTTTAAGCCTGTCTTTAAACGCCGCTGCCCAGTCAAGGCCCGCTGCCCGTACTCAAAAGACCGCCGCACCGGCCAAACCCGTAAACGCGTATGCCGCTATAGACGCAAAGGCACTGCAGGTGCCGGAAGAGGCAACGGCTACCACTGCCGGCATTGCGGCCTATATCAATGCCAGCTTCACCAAGCCGGTAGACAAGGTGAGGGCTGCCTTTATCTGGACCGCTTCCAGCCTTCAATACGATCTTGATAACATGTTTGCGCTCAACTTTCATGAAAAAAGAGAGGAAAAGATTGCCCGGTCGCTGAAAACCAGGAAGGGCATTTGTGAAAACTATGCGGCTATCTTTAACGATATCTGCAATAAGGCCGGCATCAGGGCCTTCGTAGTGGAGGGTTATACGAGGCAGAACGGGTTTACGGACTACATTCCACATGCATGGTGCGCGGCTTACGTAGATACTGCCTGGTTCCTGTTTGACCCCACCTGGGGCTCCGGCTATGTTGTCAGCGGAAAGTTCGTCAAAAAGATCAATAACGAATACTTCCTGGCGGCGCCCCGGCAGCTTGTCAAATCCCATATGCCGTTTGACTACCTGTGGCAGCTGCTGCATTACCCGGTTACAACCGCTGAGTTTTATGAAGGCAAAACGGAGGAGAATACGTCCAGGCCGTTCTTTAGTTATGCTGACTCTATCGCTGTGTTTGAAAAGCAAGACGAGGTAGACTATTACGCAGCGGCTGCGTCCAGGATGGAAAGGAACGGCGTCAGGAACTCACTGGCGTTTGACCGCCTTCAACAAATGCGCAGGGCCATTGATATAGAAATGCAGAACCGGGTGGTGCACCTTTACAACACGGCGTCAGTGAACTACAACAACGCCGTCAATTCCTTCAATACGTTCATAGATTACCGCAACAAACAATTCAAACCTGAAAAAACCGACCCCCAGATCCAGGCCATGCTGGACGAATCTGCTGATGAGCTGAAAAACGCTTCCCTGAAACTGGCGCGGATCAAAAATCCCGACGCCAATACCGCCTCGCTTATTACCGGATTCAACAAACAGATTGGAGACCTCTCGGCGCGTATTGACGAGCAGCAGGAGTGGCTGAAGAAGTACTTTTCCAAAGGAAAGGCCGGCCGCAGGTCTATGTTCACAAAATATTCCTGGTTTGGTATCCCGTTGAACTGAGGGCGATTAAAATTGCCGGTAGGGCTGCATTACAAAAAGGGCTGATTGAGAAGAATCAAAATCCTGCTGTATATTTAGGGCGTAACATCCCCTGAAAATACCATGAAAACAAAGCCCCTCTTTTTAGTAACCCTTTTGATCGTACCCGCCCTTCGTACCCTGGCCCAGAACGATTTTCCTTCCAGCGGCAATGTCCGGATCAACACGACCCAATCTTATAACACGCTGGATGTATATGGCAGTGTGGGACTTGGTTCCGGCCTTGATAATATGACGGTACGGCCGCCAGTCTCCTCAGGAACACTTACCGGCGAGCTCCGCGGTATTGGGGCGCATAATCATTCTGACGATGGCTTTCTGAGGCTCAGCGCCGGTGGAGGTACAAATACCTACACCAAGTCATTTATTGATCTGTCTGGTTATACAGATAATTTAAATGAACGGCATCAGAACATTATTATGGCCACCAGCGGGAAGAAAGAGTGCGGATCGATCACGCTGGCAATGTAGGCATCAGTACTACGCAAATGCACGGTTACCGGCTGGCTGTAAACGGTGATGCTATTTTTACGAAGGTAAAAGTGAAGGCCTTTAACACCTGGCCAGATTATGTGTTTGATGACGCACATCACCGCCCCGCATTGACCGACCTCGAAAAGTATGTTCAACAAAACAAACGCCTGCCTGGCATGCCATCGGCAACGGAAGTGGCAGTGCAGGGAATTGACCTTGGGGAAATGAACCGGAAACTGCTTGAAAAAGTGGAAGAGTTGACGCTGTACATTATTGAGCAGCACAAAAAAAGCGAGCAGCAGGAAAAACGGCTAAATGTCCAGCAGCAGCAAATTAACGCACTGCAGCAAAAGCTCGGGGATTAGGTAATGGCTTACGCTCCCGCACCCGCCGGTGCTTTCAGCCGGTAGCCCGCCGCCAGCAATACACCCAGTATCAGCAGGCTGAACACAAAGTACCCGGTGGCCAGTGACTGTTGCCCGGATATGGTGATAATTCCCAACACCCCGGAGCTACCTGCGGAAGTGACCAGGTAAGAGCCGCCGCTGGTAATGCCGCTGGCTACTCCGGCATTTTGCGGGAAGCGGGTAAGGCAATACGTCAGGAATACATTGTATACAAATCCCCCGATGCCATGTATCAGCACCACAAACAGCATCATTACCGGCAGGCTGTTAATAAATGGACCAGTGGTGAACATCACAGCAATTACCACGGCCTGCAGAATGCCGGCCGTTATCAGCTTGCTGTACAGGGAACCGGTTTTTAAAGATTTGCCGAATATGCCGCCAACAAACAGGGACAGGCCGGAGAACAGCGCACAGTAGCCGGTGGTAATGGCGGAGAGGTGAAAGGTATGTTCCACAATAAAAGGCGCGGCCATGGAAAATACCATTACCATAGAATAGCTGGCCCCCAGTACCAGCACGCCGGCGCTAAAATCCGGCGTGGAAATGAGACGGCGGTATACCCTTAGTACTGCGGGCAGCTGGAAGGGCTGCGGAGTGTGGAGAGATTCCCCGCTAAAACTCCATTCCAGCAGGAACATTGCCAGTCCGTAGATACCCAGCAGGTAGAAGTTGGCCGTCCAGCCGAAGCTGTTTTGCAGGAAACCGCCCAGGAAGGGCGCCACAATGGGGGCTGTGGCCCAGATGATAGACAGCAGGCTGGTATAGTGTTTACGCTGCTCGCCCGTGTAAACGTCTACCAGCAATGCACGCTTGCCTACAATGATGAATGCCGTACAGATACCCTGTATAACGCGCATCATGTATACTACGTGAATATCTTTTGTAGCAATGATAACAAAGTTGCTGGCCGTAAAGATGAACAGCGCCAGCAAGTTCAGCCGGTACCGGCCAAAGCTGTCTATGATGCTGCCTACAAAAAGCTGGGAAATGCCGTAGCTCACCAGGAACAGTACCATTGTTTGCTGAATACCGGCTTCCGTAGTGTTGAATGCTGCCGCCATATCAGGGAAGGAAGGCAGGTATACGTCTGTAGCCAGGCCGGAGAGGGGTATTAGAATAAACGAAAGGATGGTGCTGATCCGCCTGTTATGTTCATTAATTCGTCTCATGACTCATATGATCGGTTACAGGCGCAAAATTATTCCAACCGTATTCGGCAAAAAATAAACGATTCAAACTATTTATTATACAAATCAAAGATTTTCCAGCAAGGTCAGGCGGTACGATTTCGGACTTTTGCCGGTTTGTTTTTTGAAGAAGGCATTAAAATACTGCGGATAGTCGAAGCCCAGCCCGGCGCCTATTTCCGCTATGGTCCATTCAGTATTCTTCAGCAGGGCCATGGCTTCTGCGGTCCTTTTACCGGCAATCAGCTCGCTGGTGGTTTTGCCGGTGGCGGATTTGATGGTATGGTTAAGATGGTTTACGTGGATGTTGAGATGGTCTGCAAAATCTGCCGGCGTTTTCATGCGGATGGGGTTGCGGGGCGAGTCTATAGGGAATTGTGCATCAAGCGCGTCCAGGAAGCGGTCCACCAGCTGGCCTTGCCGTTCCGCTTTGGCGGAGGGGTGGGAAGCGAGGTGAATTTTCATGGCGGTGAAGATGATCAGTTTCAGGAGGCTTTGTATCACTTCGTCTTTATACTCAAAGTGGCCGGCATATTCTTCTGCCATGAGCCTGAAGTATTGATGGAACAGGTCGTATTCTTCATCACTGAGCGTTACGAGAGAGTATACCTCGTTTTCAAACAGCCGCCCCAGCTTTTTCAATTCCCGCTTGAGCTCCGCGCTCACATACAGTTCATTGAAAAGGCAAACATATCCTTCCTGATCGCGGGAAATATTGCGCCAGCCGAATTTGATGACGGGGTTGGAAAAGAACAGGGTAGGGCGGGTTACGGCTACTTCTCCTTTCTCCGTATACAACACCGCCTGCCCGCGGCTGAGGCAGATCTTGTAATAGTCCCGGCGGCCGAAGGGCATGGTGAGCATGCAGTTCTTGCGCAGCAGTACGTTAAAATGGCGGGTATGGCCTGCGCGCTGCAGTTCTTCCGGCACCTGCCGGCGGGTGATCTCGTAATATTGCTGTAAGGTTTCCGGAGCGTCCATACGGTGCAAAGTTAAGAAATTCAAAGAAATGGTCTCAAAGCTCCAGTTTCTTTAAATACCGGTATTTTCCGTTTTCCTTCGCGAATACGTATTGTTCCCAGAAGCGGTCATCGTCAAGCGTGCAGGAGGAGTGGAGATAATCTACCTCATCCCATGGCGAAATGGTTTTCAGCTGGGTTATTACCAGCTCCGGATAATGACCGCGGATCTCAGCCCGGTTTGAAAAGTACGTCCATTCAAATACCTCCCCGCTCTTGCACTGGTAGAGCAGATAACGTAGTGTGCCCGCGGTGTCATGCCTGCCCCTGGCTGCGGTACCCAGCAACACAAACTGCTTGTGCTCAGGGAAAATACTGGTGAAGTGTCTTGCGCCGAACAGGCCATCCAGCACGTCGTACTTTTCCGGGTATCGGAGGCGTAGCTGCGCCGCCAGAGGGGCCAGGGTGGTAGCCGTGAAGTAGTGCCTGAACGCATGATTGATTCGCTCCTTTTTTTGTTGGAGGAGATGTGCCACCAACCACGGTGCATCTGCAAATTCCCTCATCGTTACAGCGTTTGTGGCCCATGTTGTCTGGCTGACGGAACGGTAAGTATCCCGGGAAAAAACATGTTCAGGTGTGTTGAGTTGCATAACATCCCCTTCATTCATGCCGCAAAAAACGGAGACGGAAGGGAGAACATACCATTCTCCCCGGTACAGGGCGCCGTAAAAGGAAGCCGAATATCCGCTATATTCCCGCTTGCTGTCTGGTTCCATCTGAGCAGCCTCGTATTGTTCCTCCGGCGATAAGGAAGCCCAATGCAGGCCCTCTGGTGTATTTGCTGATATTTGACTTACAATAGTATATCCCTCAAAAAATAGTTTCAGATCGTTAAGATCCTGATCTTCCAGCACTTTATTCACATAGCTAGCTGCATAGAACTGATCCTGCATATCATTGAACACACCGCCGTAATACCCTTTCAGCATGAACGGGTCAACACGCGGGTACAGCAGGTCATAAATAGACTGGTTGTAAGGAAACATAAGTAAACGGGAACAAAACACCCGATTAGCAAAAATATAGATTTAAAGCATACACGGAAGCACCTGTAACACAACGGGATACACTTTTGGAGCCATTTTTGCGCTGCACAACAGGTAACCAAATCCTTCATTATGAAAAACAGCCGTATCCTGACCATGCCTGCCCTGGCCGCAGCCGGTTTGCTGGCACTTGCCGCCTGTAACAAGAACGATAACCCCAATCCGGACATCATCTGGAGCATTCCCCTCAGCACCAGGCTGGAAAATCCCACACCCGCCGGCCGCACTGAAACAGGGCTCCTCACCATGCAACTTTATAACACTACGCTCAAATACTCTTTCAGGGTGGAAAACCTGGCTTCCGGAGACCAGTTGACCATGGCGCATTTCCATACCGGAGACCCGGTCACCAACGGCCCCATCATACTACCTTTCCCCGCCTTCAGCGGCACGGCCGCTTCCGGGGAGATCACCTTGCGGCAGTCGCTGGCAGACAGCCTGAAAGACAGTAAAAACGATATCTATTTCAACGTGCACTCCACCCAGTTCCCCGCGGGCCTGGTAAGAGGTACGGTGAACAGTGACATCATTATGGCGGCGGATGTGGAAATGAACGGCCTCAACGAGGTGCCGCCCGTAACCACCCTGGCTACCGGCAGGGCGCTGGTACGCCTCACCATAGACCGCAAGCTGTACTCCCGCGTGACGGTGGAAGGCGGGCTGGGCGGCGAAACATTGACTGCCGCGCATATCCACCGCGGTGCAGCCGGTACCAACGGCGCGGTGCTGGTAGGCCTTTGCGCCAGCGCGGCCGATTTCGGCATTTCAAAAATGACACCGGTAGATGAAGCAACGGCAAATGCATTAAGGAATGAAGCATTGTACACTAATGTGCATACTAATGCCCATCCTGACGGGCTTATCAGGGGGCAGATCCGCTAGACGTACTTTTCATGAAAAGGCCTGCAAAGAACGCAGGCCTTTTTTCAAAAAATTTCTGCCTATATTTGCGATACCATGAGAATGACACCAACACTCTGATAACTTCCTCTCAATGCCCTTCCGGCATGGCGCCTGCTTCAGGCGCCTGTAGATTATTTCCTACATTCTGATCACATAGCTGGCCGGCGCCCACCGGGCCCTGTTAGTATTTCTTATCACATTACCACCGGTTGCTATTCCATTGCCCGGCAGGTAAATAATGCACAATAATCATGGCAGATATTCTTTCAAGTCAGCAGATAACACAATTCATACAAGACGGTTTCATTCGTATAGACAATGCATTCTCCGCCACCCTGGCCGAAGAAGCCCGCACTATACTCTGGCGCAATATGCCTGAAAACCCTCATGACCCCGCCACCTGGACGCGCCCGGTAGTGCGGTTGGGTATGTTCACTGAAGGACCATTTGTTAAAGCGGCCAATACTACGCTGCTTCACCAGGTGTTCGACCAGTTGGTAGGACAAGGTAAATGGCTGCCCTGTATGGCTATGGGCACCTTCCCGGTACGCTTCCCATCCCCGGAAGATCCGGGAGACGCAGGCTGGCATATAGACGTCAGTTTTGCCGGTGAGGATACCGGTGATTTCATGGAATGGCGCGCTAATGTACAGTCAAAAAACAGGGCGCTGCTGATGTTGTTCCTGTTCTCGGATACGGGGGAGCATGACGCGCCTACCCGCATCCGCAAAGGCTCTCATCTTGATGTGGCAAAGCTGCTGCAGCCGGCGGGGGAGCAGGGGCTTTCGTTAAGGGAAATAGCGGCCAGTCTGGATGCCTTGCCTTCAAAGGAAGAAGTGCTGGCCACCGGAAAGGCAGGTACCGTATACCTTTGTCATCCCTTCCTGGTACATGCCGCGCAACCCCACCGGGGCAAAGAGCCGAGGTTTCTGGCACAGCCGCCGCTGCTGCTGAAGAAGGAACTGAATATTGAAAAACCTGAAGCACCGGTTGAAAAGGCCATTCATCTGGCATTGGCGCAATCATGAAAATCAGTGATAGCGCACCCATGAGCAAAAGACCGCTTGATGCCGCGCCAGTGTGGGCGCGGTAAAAGCGCGCCAAATGCGGACATGCTGCAAAAAAGGGCCGGGGCACTTGCATATATCATAAATTAGCAATAGTTTGTAATTATTGCAGAGAATAGTTAAGTGTACCCCGGCCCATTGTAGCACATTGTATTTGTATTCACCCAATAAATCCACGTTTATGATCCAAAAAACCCTGGTAACAACGTTTGCCCTCACCACGTTAGCATTGCAGTTTTTTTTGTTTACGACCGCCTGTCGTAAACCGTTGCCCAAAGAAGCCCTTCATAACGGGCTTGCCACTACGCAGCCACTCAGCGCCCAATCCGCAAACCTGAAGGTGGGCATCAACGGTCACCCGCTGAACACCTACGCTTACAATGCCAGCTCTTCTACGGTGGCAGGTGTGAGCTATACCACGCAGGCAGCTATGATAGAGCAGCTGGGCATGGGCTGGTACCGGATAGATGTGTCCACGCAGCCCGATGGGCAGGCGGTGAACCATGCCAAGCTGCTGGACATCATAGCCAAATGCTCTGCCAAAAACATCAAGATCCTTCCCATGGTGTATGACCGTTGCCGGTATGACGGCACGCCGCAGGAAGCTTATGACGAAGCCTTTGCCCAGATGGCCGGCTTTGCTGCGCTCTATGGGCAGTACTTCGATCATTTCGAGCTGGGCAATGAATGGGAGTTGTTCGACCACCTGCTCTCGAACGGAGACGGCCGTGTGCAAAGCAATTATGACATGGCCCGTGTGCTGATTGCGGAGCAGTACGTAAAAGGCATGGAAGAAGGTCTCAAATCCGTACTACCCAACGCCAAAAGCATGGTGAACACCGCTGGTTATTTCCCCATTTTCTGGATGGACAGAATGCTGGCCGCCGCACCCACTATCAACATCTGCGCCTGGCACCTGTATTCCGAAATGCCGTCTGCCTACCAGGGCAACCTGGGCATCAGCAACATCCACCAATACCTGTTCAACCGCTATCAGCGCCCCATCTGGTACACGGAAACTAACGCCCGGTCCAAAGAAACACTTACGCAGCAGCAGAATGAAGACCGGTCTAACGACTGGCGCATCCGCCTCACTTCTGAAGTACAGGCTGAACCGAGCGTAGAAGCTATTATTTTCCACGAGTTGCTGGACCAGCCGGAGCGGGCAGGTAGCGCTAATTATGAAGAAGAGAACTTCGGCTTTGTGAAGTTCAACGGCTATCCCGGTAAAACGGATTCCGTAGCGTTTAATGCCTGGAAAGCGGATCCCAACCGGTACCAGAACTGGTCTTACAAAAAACAGGCGCTCGATTCCGTGAGGCCAGACCTGGTGGTAACAGATGTTACCTGGGTGCCCGCCTTCCCTGAACCGGGAGAAGTGGTCACTTTCACAGCCGTTATCAAAAACCAGGGAGATACCGCTACACCTGCCGGCGTTATTCACGGCGTTGCCTTTAAACTGAACGGTGTGAACGTGGGCTGCAACGGAAGCTCGGTTACTTCGCTGGCGCCCGGCGCTTCCAGAACGCTGACGGCTAACGGCTGCTTGCCTTCCACGTGGACGGCGGCACTGGGTACTCACTCTGTTGTAGCAACGGTAGACGATCAGTTCCGTTTTAATGAAAAGAGCGAAACCAATAACACCCGCACAGAAACCTTCACCGTGAACCCACCGCGGCCAGACATGATAGTGACAGACATTACATGGACACCTGCTAACCCTGTGGCTGGTGATGTAGTACGTTTCACCGCAGTGGTGAAAAACGTAGGCACAGTAGCCACTCCTGCCAGTGTAATCAATGGGGTGAACTTCAAGGTGAACGGCGCCAGCGTAGGCTGCAATGGCTCCTACACTGCTTCACTGGCGCCCGGCGCCTCCATCACCTTGGTGTCTAACGGCTGCTCGCCCAGTACATGGACGGCCGTTTCCGGCACACATACTGTTGTAGTGAAAACAGATGATCAGAATCGTTTTGCGGAGCGGGATGAAACTAATAATACCCGCACGGAGAGCATAGTGATACCATAGTGAAGGTCTTGTTACGCATAGCCGGCGGGCCAGGGTTGCCGGCGTAAAAATATTATGCCTAAATTGAGGGTCTGAAACGAAATCCGTTGTATGAAAATAGCCACTTATAATGTAAACGGCATCAACAGCCGCCTGCCGGTGCTGCTCCGCTGGCTGGAAGAATCTGCGCCTGATGTGGTATGCCTGCAGGAGCTGAAGGCCCCGCAGGAAAAGTTTCCTGAACAGGCCATCCGTGCTGCCGGGTATGATGTGAACTGGCACGGCCAGAAAAGCTGGAATGGCGTGGCCATCCTGTCTCGCATAGGGGAGATCAAAGAGCTGCGCCGCGCGCTACCCGGAGACCCTGATGATGTGAACAGCCGCTACATAGAAGCAGTGGTAGGCGGTATTCTCGTAGCCTGCCTTTACCTGCCCAACGGCAACCCGGCGCCAGGCCCCAAGTTCGATTACAAACTGAGCTGGTTCAAACGCCTGCAAACGCATGCTAAAGAGCTGCTGGCACAGGAGCTGCCGGTAGTGCTGACGGGAGACTTCAATGTGATGCCCACAGAAAAAGACGTGTACAAACCGGAGCGCTGGGTAGACGATGCGCTCTTCCGTCCGGAAACCCGCGCAGCCTTCCATGAGCTGATGCAGCAGGGCTGGACGGACGCGGTGCGCCACCTTCATCCTGATGAGACCATCTATACTTTCTGGGACTATTTCCGCAATGCCTTTGGCCGCAACGCCGGCCTCCGCATAGATCACTTCCTGCTTAGTCCGCAACTGGTGCCACGGCTGCAGAAAGCCGCAGTAGACATGCATGTGCGCGGCTGGGAGAAATCTAGTGACCACGCCCCGGTGTGGATCGAGTTGAAGTAGCAGCACCGGCCACGCTCCGGTTTATCAGAGACACCGGTTGCGGTGAGCGGCATAGCGGCAGTGGTTTATATCAAGACAAGTTTGCTGTTTGTCGGACCGTTGGTAAAATATTTTTCCGATTCTCATTTTTTAAATTACTTTTGCATCATCATAGCAGTTCCTGGCAGGAGCTGCTATTTTTTTATGCTGGCAAATACTGAAGAAGCACCCCAAACGCTACAAACCCCTTTTAGACAATGAAGACGAACCATGCATTCATGGCATTAACTGCCTTATTCCTGACTGTATTGTCATGCAAGAAAAACAATGGCCCCGGCGCCCCGCCAGACAATGAGCGCATTCCCGTAATAACCGCGTTTACTCCCTCCCATGGTGTGGCCGGCACGGCTGTCACCATCACGGGCAAGAACTTTTCGGCCACCGCGGCAAACAATGAAGTCACATTTAACGGCGCCGCGGCCGTGGTAACGGAAGCCTCAGCCACGCAGCTGAAAGCAACGGTACCAGCAGGAGCCGGTACAGGCAAGCTGCGTGTAACCGTTAACGCGCAGCGCGCGGTGTCTGCTACAGACTTTGTTGTAGATCCCTTACCGGATGGCATCGCAGACTTTACCCCTAAATCAGGGCCTTTTGGCACGGAAGTGACCATCACCGGCCGGGGGCTGCCGCTTTCTCCCAAAGTGAGGCTGAACGGCGTGGAAAGTGCGCTGAAAAGCAGCAGCGTAGACCAGATCATCTTTACCATCCCTTTCAACACCAGCCTCACCAGACACAAGATCACGGTAGAGGCAGACGGCAGGCTCTTTGAGAGCGCGGCGGAGTTTGAAGTGACTGCTCCCGGCAAGTATGCCACCTGGGGAACTCCCACAGTTCCGCCCAACGCGCCCGGCGCCAATATTTACCCCGGCGGGATATCTTTCGTTTATGGCAACAGGTTATACTGGGGCTTCCGTAGTCTGGCAGCCAATATCAACACCGCATCCTTTCACGTGTGGGACCCCGCCAAACCAACGGACGGCTGGCTGATGACAGACCTTCCAGGCATACCCGCCAACCTGCAGAACGCCACCGCGGCAGTAGTGGGCAACCAGGTGCTGATAGGCAACGGTCTGCCGCAGGAGCATTACGCCCAATGGTGGGCATTTGACCCGGCCGGGGGCACGGTAACCGCGGCAGCGCCCTTTGCTGCTTTTAACCCGGGTATGGGTATTTCGTTTGTACTGTATGGGATGTTGTATGCCGGCTCCGGATTGGGGAATACGGATATTTACGCCAGGGATGCCAACGGCAACTGGAACAAAATGGCACAGGCTCCCTGGCGGCAGATAGACGGCGGCAATGCCGTTAATATGGGCAGTTACGTGCTCATCGGTCCCGCGCTGATGCAGCTGAACTCCCCCCGCAATGCCGTATTCCGTTTTTACCACGCCAACGGCGCCGCACAGCTGACGCGGGTGGCAGACTTCCCCGGCCAAACCGGTACCAACACCCCGGCATTTCACTGGAATGGCAAAGCCTACTTTGTTGCCGGCAGCCGCGTTTGGGAATTTGACCCCGCCAATGGAACTGACGGCGCCTGGCGCATGGTGCTGGATGAGCCGGTGGGTCAGTTTATTCAGCATGTTGGTGTGATCAATAACAAAGTGTACGGCTGGTCAGACAAGGGAACGATATATGAATTCCGTTTCAGGGATTAGCAGCGCCATATGGTTGGCAAGACAGGGTACCTGGCTATGGGAAATATGCTCCTGCAGCCAGGTACATTGTTCATCGATAGTACAGATTATACCAGGTGCGCAGCCGCAAATTTCTCGCAGTAATCACGAATGACCTGCCGCACCTCCCTGAACTGCGCCATGATCTCTTCCTCAGTACCTGTAGCCTTGGCGGGGTCAGGGAAGTTTTCGTGGAACTTTTGCGCACCGGAGGGAAATACCGGGCAACGTTCCCTTGCGTTGTCGCACACGGTGATGACATAGTCAAACGGAATGCCGGTGTATTCACTGACCTTGTTAGACGTATGCCCGGAAATGTCAATGCCGTCTTCCGCCATCGTGACAATGGCCCTGGGGTTTACCCCGTGCGTTTCAACGCCGGCGCTGTAAATTTCGGCGGTATTGCCTGCAAAATGCCTTAAATACCCTTCCGCCATCTGGCTGCGGCAGCTATTGCCTGTACAAAGTACCAGTACTTTTTTCATAAGATGATTTAAGAACAACACCCCGGCCCGCAGCAGCCTTCCACCGGCTTCTCCGCGTACACGGTGATGCTGTAGATACCGGACTGTCCTGATTTGATCTCTTCCGTTGAAAGGTAGCGGGAAAGAATGTCCTCAGGTATTACGATAGGTTTCTCCTTTTGGATGGTCACATTCCGGAAACCGTTGGCCTTGATCAGGTTGATGTAGTCATCTTTCCGGCTGGCGCCGGCTACACAGCCGGCATACATTTCCGCGGCGGCCTGCAGGGCGGGCGGGAGGCTGCCGGTGAGCACCACGTCAGATATGCTGAAGTGGCCGCCGGGCTTCAACACCCGGAATATTTCAGCAAACACGCCGTTTTTGTTCGGCACCAGGTTCAGCACGCAGTTGCTCACCACTACATCAGCCACGTTGCTGCTCACCGGCATCTGCTCTATGTCGCCCATTCTGAATTCAACATTGTTGAACCCCCGCGCTTCGGCGTTTTGCCTGGCTTTGCTGATCATGGCTTCAGTAAAATCGATCCCGATCACCTTGCCTGTATCGCCGGTTTCAGCACGCGCAATGAAACAGTCGTTCCCCGCGCCGGAGCCAAGGTCTATCACCACGTCTCCCTTTTTGATGTTGGCAAACTGTGTGGGCAGGCCGCAGCCGAGGCCCAGGTCCGCATCAGGGTTGTAGCCGTCAAGAGCGGTGTAATCTTCATTCATGATGTTGTATACTTCGCTGGAGCAGCTACCGGCGCCGCAGCAGGAGGCGGCGTTGGTTTCCTTGTCCTGCAGGGCAATTTGCCCGTATTTTTCCCGTACAATGGCTTTGAGTTCCTGTTCTGTAGGCATGATGGCAAGTGTTTTAGCTTAATTGCAATATTGCGATAGATAAAGGCAAAAAAAATCAGCAGCAATTGCCTTCGGATACGCTGCTGTCAAAAAACTTCGAAAACAGCTCCCGGTACTGTTTCCAGGTTTTGGGGTTGATACAATAACATACGGCCGTGCCTTCCACCGTACCTTGTACCAAGCCCACCGCCTTCAGCTCCTTGAGGTGCTGTGAAATAGTAGGCTGCGCCAGGCCGAGTTCTTCTACCAGGTCTCCGCAGATGCAGGTGTTGATCTTCACCAGGTACTGCAGGATGGCAATGCGGGCAGGATGGGCCAGCGCCTTGGCCATACCGGCAATATCATTCTGCTGCCTGGTAAATAGATCTGTTTTTGTTGCACCCATTTGATTGTAATATTACGATGATAGGTGATAAAAACAAAAAAAACTTCTCAGCATTCTTTTTTATACATTTGTCCGCATACAACCAGGTCTGTAACCAAGCCGCCACCACGGGGATGTACGGGGAAATTCAAAATCAGACATACTTATTGCATGAGATGGCTGCTGGCAACCAGCAAGCCCTCAAAACTATTGTGTCCGTTTTCTGGCCCAATGTATACGCGCATGCCCTGGCCTACCTGCGCTCTCCGGAAAAAGCGGAAGAGCTTACGCAGGACGTGTTCCTCGCCATCTGGGAAAAGCGGGAAAGCCTCCCCGGCGTAGAAAATTTCCGCGGTTACCTGTTCATCATTGCCAGGAACAAAATTGTATCCCGCTTGCGGGAAAAGCTTGCCGCGGAGCATACAACCGAAGAGGTGCATGCGGCGGAAACCCTGTATGTGCCGGACAGCCAGCTGGAGCTGAAAGAGCTGAACGGCCTGCTGCGCCAGGGCATAGCGCAACTGCCGCCCAAACGGAGGAGGGTGTTTGAAATGAGCCGGCTGGAAGGCAAAAGCCACGCGGAAATAGCGGCGGAGCTGAACATTTCAAAAGACACGGTGAGTGAATACATCACCCTGGCGCTTAACTTCCTGCGCACTTACCTGAAGAACAACGGCAGCCACCTGCATATAGCCATATTCTGCCTGTATTATTTATAGCGGATAAGAATATTGAAATTTTTTTTGACAGCCATCCCCGGTACCTCTTTTCTTTTGCGTCTTTATATGTAACCGCTAACCTGACAATATGAACAAGGCCCTGCTGCAAGAACTGACAGACAAATACATTACCGGTACCGCCACTGCTGCGGAAGAGCGGGAGCTGCACAACCTGCTGGCAGATCCTGCGTACCTGCAGGCGTTTGAGGAAATGCTGCTGGGCAGCCTGGAACAGGAAAAGTACGGGCAGGAGGGGCAGGAGGAGGTTTTCCGGCGCATTTACGCCCGTATTGAAGCCGCCATTCGCCCTCCTGCGCCGGTACGCCGCCTGAAGCCGTACCTGGCCGCTGCTGCAGCCGTGTTGCTGCTGGTGCTGGCAGGAGGTTTCTATTTCCTGCTGCAGCAACCGCCCTCACCGCCGCAAACGGCGCAAATGGAAGAGGTGATGTCGGGCAGCAACAAAGCCGTGCTCACGCTGGCAGACGGCAGTACGGTAACGGTAGACAGTACGGCGCGGCAAATTGCCCAGCAGGGCAGCGGCGCTATCCGGCAGCAAAACGGACAACTGCAATACACCGGCGCCACCGCGGCAGCGGGCGCCTACAATACGCTCACAACGCCCGCCGGCGGCCAGTACCGCCTCCGCCTGCCAGACGGCACGGAGGTATGGCTCAATGCGGCCTCATCCATTCGTTTCCCCATTTCCTTTGACAAACATGAAAGAAAAGTGGAGCTGACCGGCGAAGCCTATTTTGAAGTGGCGCAGCAGGCATCCGCGCCGTTTAAAGTAATGGTGAACCGGCAGGCGGAAGTGCTGGTGCTGGGCACTACGTTTAACATCAACGCGTATACGGACGAGCGCAACATCAAAACCACGCTGCTCAGGGGCAAGGTGAAAGTAACGGCAGGCAGCAGGGACATACAGCTTTCTCCAGGGCAGCAGGCCGTAAGCACGACCACTTCGTTAACGATCAACAACGCGGCAGACACTGAAAAGGCCATTGCCTGGAAAAACGGCCTGTTCAATTTCCAGGATGCCTCGCTGGAAGAGGTGATGCGCCAGCTTTCCCGCTGGTACAACATCACGGTGGTGTATGAAAACGGCATACCTGACATGGAGTTCTACGGCAAAATGCAACGCAACATCCCGCTTTCCACCATGCTCAAAATGCTGGAACGAACCGAAGTGAAGTTCAGGCTGGAAGGTAATAACAGGCTGGTAGTGCTGGCCGTCAAATAAGAGGAAACAATTCGCGCGTCACAAAAAGAATACGCCCCGGATTAGGGCCCGGGGCGCATCGGCTGACGTGGCGGACAATGAATACGCACAGTCGTGGCAGACTGGTTATTAGTCAACCAAATCAATGTAAATGTATGCAATTTAAAGCTATTTACAGGGGCCTTCTATTGCCCGGCTCCTGTAGCCAAATGTTCCGCGCCATGAGATTTACAGCTTACCTGTTGCTGCTTTGTTTGCTGCATGTTTCGGGGAAGAATATTGCGCAAACGGTTACTGTTGCAGGCAGTAACATGCCCCTTACGCAGGTGTTCAGCACCATTGAAAAACAAACGGGCTATGTAGTGTTCAGTAACAAAAGAGTGCTCGGCAACAGCCGTCCCGTTACGCTGAACGTAGTGAACATGCCGCTGCCCCGCTTGCTTGACATGGTGCTGCAGGGCCAGCCACTGGGCTATGAGATCAGTAACAAAACCATCCTCATCTACAAAAAAGACGATAGCAATGCCGGCAACGCGCTTGCCGCCACGCGGAACATCACGGGTATTCTGCAAGACAGTGCGGCCGTTCCCGTACAGCGTGCTTCCGTAAGACTGTTGCCCGGCAACAAGGGCACATCTTCAGACGCACGCGGCGCCTTCCTGCTGGCGGGCGTGGCGCCGGGTAACTATATGCTGGAAATTTCCTGCCTGGGTTACCAGTCACTCCGCATTCCCGTTACCGTAACAGCAACGGCAGACCTTGACCTGGGCAAAGTGCGCATGCGGCAGCAGGCTAATAACCTGGGGCAGGTGGAAGTAGTGGTGGCCTACGGCTCTGTAAAAAAGACAGACCTCACCGGCGCCGTAGGCCAGGTGGATATGGGAGACCTTGCCAAAGCGCCCGTAGCCTCCTTTACAGATGCACTGGCAGGCCGCATTGCGGGTGTACAGGTAGCCGCGCAAGACGGGCAGCCCGGCAAGGGAATGGACATTGTGATACGCGGCGCCAACTCCCTCACGCAAAGCAACGCCCCCTTGTACGTGATAGACGGGTTCCCGATTGAAGACCCGGAAGACGGCATGCTCAACCCTGATGACATTGAAACCATCAACATCCTCAAAGACGCCTCCGCCACCGCCATTTACGGTTCCCGTGCCGCCAACGGCGTAGTGCTGGTAGAAACAAAAAAGGGCAAGCTGGGCAAACCCGTTGTAACCTTCAACACCTCCTGGGGCATGCAGCAGGTGCAGAAAACAATACCGGTAATGGGGGCGTATGATTTTGTGGAATACCAGTCGGAGCTCAACAAAACCTCCGCTACCAATACCTATTTTCAGAACGGGCGCACGCTGGAATCTTACCGCGGTATGGAAGGCATCAACTGGCAAGACCAGGTGTTCCGTACTTCGCCCGTTATGATCAGCAACATTGCCGTAAGGGGCGGCACCGGGCAAACACGGTATTCCATCTCCGGCTCTGTATTTGACCAGCAAGGCATCATCATCAACTCCGGCTATAACCGCTACCAGGGCCGCATTGCCATAGACCAGGGTATTGGCCGCCAGTTCAAGGCAGGCGTTACGGTGAACTATAGCCGCATCAATACCAACGGCCAGCCGGTGGCGGAAGGTAACGGCCCCATGTTCACCACCTACCTGCTGTCCCGCGCCTGGGGCTACCGCCCCGTGGCCGGAGATCCGAATACAGACCTGATTGATGATGATGGCGACATGGCTTTCATCAACCAGTACGACATCAGGCTGAACCCCATCACCACCAGCAATAACGAGCATAACAAATCCAGCACCTCAGACTTCCTGGCCAATGGGTACCTCACTTATACGCCCATCCCTGACCTCGTGTTCCGCTTTGCCGGCTCCATGTCAAGCAGGCGGCGGCGGGGAGATGTGTTTTTCAACTCTAAAACCGTGCAGGGCAGCCCGCTGAACCCACGCAACGTCAGAGGCCAGCATGGTTCCGTTACCTATACGGAAACCAACATCTTGTCTAACGACAATACGGTGACCTACACCAAAAAGATCAACGATCACAAGCTCACAGCACTGGGCGGTGTTTCCTTCCAGAACTACAAAGCGGACACCTATGGGTATGCCGCGCAAAACCTGCCCAATGAATACCTGGGAATGCCCGGCCTTGATGAGGGCATTCCCTATACCGCCTATGCCACTTCCGGAGAAAATTTTATTGCTTCCTATTTTGGCCGCCTTACATACAACTACCGCTCCCGGTACCTGCTGGAGTTCACTTTCCGGGGAGACGGTTCCTCCAAGTTTGCGGAAGGCCACAAATGGGGCTATTTCCCCTCCGGCTCGCTGGCCTGGAACATGCAGGAAGAGAATTTCATGAAAGGCCTTTCATTCGTGTCCAATGCCAAGCTCCGTCTGAGTTACGGCAGCACCGGCAATAACCGCGTAGGTAACTACGATGCGTTTTCCGGCCTGAGTTTCCCCATCGGCAATTCCTATTCTTTCAACAACGCCGCGCCTTCCAAGGGCGCCATCATTTCCGGTCTTGGCAACCGCAACCTGAAATGGGAAACCACGCGCCAGCTGAACATCGGTTACGACCTGGGCCTCTACAACAACCGGGTGGAGCTGACGGTTGACTGGTACCGCAAGGTAACCAGTGACCTGTTGCTGAATGCAGACCTGCCCGCTACCATGGGCCTGGTGCAGGCACGCATGAACATCGGCAAGATCCAGAACCAGGGGCTTGAGCTGGCGTTAAGAACGGTCAATTTCAAAACGAAGGCCTTTGAATGGAGCAGCAACTTCAACATCGCTTTTAACCAGAACAAGATACTGGAGCTGGTGAGAGGGCAGGAGGCGCTGTATTCTACGGTGAACTTTGAAACGCAGTACAACAACAACCCGCCGTACATCTCACAGGTGGGGCAGCCCGCCGGGATGTTTTACGGTTACATTTTTGACGGCGTATACCAGCTGAGTGATTTTGACAAATCTCCTTCCGGCGTTTACACCCGCAAGCCCGGTGTGCATAACAATGGCGCCAACGCACAGCCCGGCCATATCAAGTACCGGGATGTGAATGGGGATGGAGATATTACACCGGCAGACCAGGTAGTGATTGGCCGCGGGCAGCCCATCCACACCGGCGGCTTCTCCAATAACTTTTCCTACAAGGGCTTTGACCTCAATGTGTTCCTGCAATGGTCTTACGGTAATGACATCCTGAACGCCAACCGCTACATGTTTGAAGGCAACGGCAACATCAGGCTCAGCCTGAACCAGTTTGCCAGTTATATGGACCGCTGGAGCGAAACCAATCCCACCAACAAGAACTTCAAACCTGGCGGCCAGGGCACCATTGGCAGCTATTCTTCCAGGGTCATAGAAGACGGTTCCTACCTGCGGTTGAAAACGGTGTCTTTGGGCTACAACCTGCCGGAACGTTACCTGAAGGCGCTGCATATGAGCAGGCTGCGGCTGACCGTGGCTGCGCAGAACCTGCTCACGTTCACGAAATACACGGGTATGGACCCGGAAGTGTCTGTACGCAGTTCCGTGCTTACGCCCGGTTTTGATTTTTCCGCCTATCCCATTGCCAGGACCATTGTGTTTGGCCTGAACGCTACTTTTTAATTCCTGACGCTCATACTATAAAACATGAAGTACAGAAAACTGATCTTATTTGCCGGTATGCTGCTTTCACTGGGCAGTTGCGTAAAAAAGCTGGACCTCCGGCCGCAGGATTTTGTTGAACCGGACGCTTACTACCGTACCGCCGAGCAGCTGAACGTAGCGCTCACCGGCGTGTATGACAACCTGGGCGTACTGTATTCCAACCCCATTCATTTCCGCTTCGGCTTTGAGGGAGATGAGCACTGGTACGTAAAGAACTCCCCGCTCAGCGGGCTGCATGTATATGATTACACCGCCGCACACCCTGATTTCCAGAGCGTGTGGAGCAATTTGTACATCGGCATTGGCCGCGCCAATTACCTGCTGGCCAACATAGACAAGAACCCTGAGATAGATGCCGCCCTGCGTTCCAAAGTAAGGGGAGAAGCCCTTTTCCTGCGGGCGTACTACTATTTTATGCTGGTGCAGAGCTTTGGCGGTGTGCCCCTGGTGCTGCAGCCGCCCGCATCGTTGAATGATGTGGACGTACCCCGCGCTACCGCCAGGGAAGTATACGAACACATTATTGCAGATATGACAGAGGCCGAAAAGCTGGTAGCTCCCATCCAGGAGCTGGGCTTTGGCGGCCGGGTAAACAAGTCTGCCGTACGCGGCATGCTGGCACGGGTATGCCTGTACATGGCCGGCCACCCGGTAAAGGACGTGAGCAAGTATGCTGAAGCACGCAGCTGGGCCAAAAAGGTGATAGACGATGCGGCCGCCGGCCACGCCCTGAACCCTTCTTACGTAGGCGTGTTCATGAACCTGATCACAGACAAGTATGATATTAAAGAGTCTTTATGGGAAGTGGAGTTCTGGGGCAATAAATCAGACGCCTATACGGAAACCGGTTCCCTGGGAGACGTGAACGGCCCGGCTACACAAAATACGCAGACGGGTTTTGCCTATGCCGGCATCAAGGCCACGGCAGACCTGTATTACCGTTTTGAGGAAGGAGATGCCAGGAGGGACTGGTGTATTGCCAATTTCAACTACGGCACCGCCAGTCAGCCCGCTTTTTTCAGAACCTACGTTACCACCGCTGTAACGCGGAACACGGCTTACAACCGCTGGCCCGGCAAATACCGGCGGGAATATGAGCTGGTACTGCCCAAAAACAACACGGGTACGCCTACCAACTGCCCGCTGCTGCGTTTTTCGGACGTGCTGCTGATGTATGCCGAAGCAGAGAACGAAATAGCAGGCCCCACTGCGGAGGCTGTTGAAGCCGTGAACAAGGTGAGGAAAAGAGGATGGCGAACAGGCATCAAAACAGTGACCATCACCAACGGCGGCGCCGGCTATACTGCAGCGCCTGCAGTGAGCTTCACCGGCGGGGGAGGCAGCGGCATCAGGGCTACTGCTACAGTATCTGGCGGCAAGGTAACGGGTATTACTTTCGCATATGATTCCGTGACTGGCAGGGCATGGGGTATGGGATATACATCTGCCCCGCAGATAACTTTCACCGGCGGCAACGGCTCCGGCGCTGCGGCAACGGCTGCCATCTACACGCCTGCAGACGCGCAGGTGCCTGCGGCAGCAACGGCCGGGAAAGAGGAGTTCCGGAAGTTTTTGCAAGACGAGCGCTCCAGGGAGCTGAACGGGGAAACCTTCCGGAAGGCAGACCTGCTGCGCTGGGGCATTTTTGTGGAACGCATGCACCAGTTATCTGCCACCATACAGCAAGACCTGGGCAACCTCACTACGCCCGCCTACCTCAATCTTTACATCAAAGGCTTCGGCCCCAATATATCTGAAAGGAACACGCTCTGGCCCATTCCTACCAAGGAACTGACCTTAAACAGGGCATTAACCCAAAACCCGGGATGGTAATGCATTAAAACGATATGCTCATGAAACGTATACTGATCATCTGCTGCATGCTGGTGCTGACCATGGCATGCAAAAAAGAAATATTGCCTGAAACGCCTGATTTCAACGTAACGGCTGCTGCCTTCACCTTTGCGGCGGGCAAGGAGGGAACTTTTGAATTTAACGGTACGGCTGGCATCATTGCCTTTTACTCCGGGGAGGCCGGCCGTGAATACGTGGCGGGCGGCGCGCCGGATGGCGTTAATAAGTCTATTTCCGTAAAAGGGTATTCAGATTCCCGTCTGCAGCGCTTTACGTACACGTATGCCGCCAAAGGCGAATACAAGGCGTATTTCATCGGCAAAAATACCAGCATTTATGGCAGCAGGGAAGTAGTGAAGGCCGTTACCGTCACTGTTACAGAATAAGTACAACTAAAACGTATCCGCTATGAAAACAATTTTACTGACTTTGACAGTGATGTTGGCAGTGTGCGGTCCCGCTTCGTCCCAGCAACGGTCCGTGTCTTTTGACAACGATATTCCCGTCAACTGGCAAACCAATTCAGACACGCCGCTGGCGCGCAGCAGCGAACATGTAAAGGCAGGCGGCCACGCCCTGCTGTGGAAGGCGGCGAGCGGCAACTACCTCAGCGCATCAGCGCTGGGCATTCCTTCCGCCGAAGTGGGCAATGCCACCACCGGTCAGGCGCAAATATTCTTCTACGTGCCGCAGGCATCGGAAGATACGCTGCTGTTCCAGTTCCTTGACGAAACCGGCGCCATCCGCCGCGAAGCCAAAATGCTGCTCAACTTTTCAGGCTGGCGGGAGTTTCACCGTTCCTATTACTATGACTACGGCAACAGCGCGGGCCTGCCGGGCTTCAATCTGGAAGAGATGCGCATCACCTTTCGCCCGCAAAACCCTGCCAATACCTGCACTGTTTACATAGACGAGGCCACTATTATCGGAGATAACAATGTACGCATACCCGGCCCTCATGTGTGGCCTGACTATACAGCCTTCCGCAAGCACGTTACCAACGCGCCTTACATGAATGTGCTGGAGAACTGGAAAGCCGGGCCAGACCTGCCCGTTACCACGGCCACCGCGCAGGAGCTGGCAGATCTTGCGGTGTTGAGAAGCCGTTTTTCCCGCCCCGTTCCAGACACTTCCGCCGCCGCTGTTACCGCCGCCAAAAACTATGTAACGGCCTGCCAGATCACAGTGAATGCAGACGGCAGCCTCAACGGCGCAGGCATTTCCAACATTTACCAGCCCGCTACGCTGGTGCTGTTGTCTAATCATGTGGCCGCGCTGGCAAGGGCGGCCAACAAGGGTGATGCAGACGCAGAGGCCAAACTGCTGTTGTTCACCCGGTATTTGCTGAGTGAAGGCCTGGCGGAAGGCGGGAGAATTGTACTGCAAACAAATTCTTATCCCAACGCGCGCACCTTCCCTGTGGGTTTCCTGGAAGCGCTGACGTTTTACCCGGCCGCGCTGCGGGAAGAAGTGCTGAACATGCTCAAATGGAGCAATGAATACAGCGTGATATACGGCGCCACTTTCACGGAAGGTTACAGCGTTGATTATCTCAACATCCGCATTGCCTTCCTGTTTGAGCTGGCGCTGGCCAATACGGATGACAACGTGGCCGTGAGAGACCTGAAAATGGTGAAACGTTTCCTGGAACGCAATACCGTGCCCGGCATTGGCGGCAGGGACGGTATGAAGCCGGATGGCGTAGGGTATCATCACGGCTCCCAGCACACCAGCTACATGGGCGCCTGGGGCCGGTGGATAGAAATGGCAGACCGGTTGAAAGGCACCGTGTACCGCGTCAACCTCGCTTCGTACGAAAACATCAGCACAGGCTTTAAATACTTGCTGGCAGGCTCTTCCGGCGGCGTGCTGTTTGCACATGCCGAGTCTGGCCGCAATCCTTTTCCGGCTGCGCTGCCCGTGAGCCTGGCGCAGTTTCAGCAGTTTGCACAGATTGGCGGGGATATTAAAAACACCACGGCAGACCCGGTGATGGGCGCCTTCTACAACGCTGTAACCGGCACCACCACCTTCCCTGTACCTGCTGTATCCGCAGACGGCTTTTATCAATACAATTACGGTGCATTGGGCATTCAGCGGAAAAGGAGCTGGGTAGCCGTGATGCGGGGTTTTACCAGCAAGATATTCGGCGCGGAAATATACAGCGCGGAGAACCGCTACGGGCGTTACCAAAGTTACGGCACGCTGGAAGTGCTCTACGGCACCACGTTGGCGGCTACGGGATATACATTGGCCGGCAAGGGCTGGGACTGGAACGTGATGCCCGGCACCACCACCGTTCACTTCCCCGACTTCCTGGGCCTGCAGCCGGTGAAAACCACTGCCATGGAGTTTCAGAATAACAACTTTGCCGGCTCCTTGTCCCTCGGGCAAAACGGCATATTCGGCCTCAACCTTGACGAACGCGCCAATGGCAACTACAGCCCGTCAAGACTGAAAGCCAAAAAATCCGTGTTTGCCTTTGACACCATACTCGTGTGCCTGGGCAGCAGCATCAACGCCCTCAACGGGTTAGGGAACGTGGCTACCAATCTTTTTCAGACCATCAACAAAACCAGCATCGGAGATATTTACGTGAACAGCACCACGCCGCTGTCTACCCATCCCTATGACGAGCTTTTTGATACGCAAACCGCCGGCCTTTGGCTGCTGAACGCGCAAACCACGGGGTATTACGTGCCGCAGGGCAACGGTACGGTGCAGGTGGTGAGAGGCCTGCAGTCTACACCCAGAGAAACGGTGGCAAACCAGAGCCTGCCCAATTCTTTCGAGTCTGCTTATGCCAGCAAAGCCTGGATGAACCATGGCGTCAATCCTGTGAATGCGAAGTATCATTTTGTAGCCGTACCCGGCACCACGCCTGCCGCCATGCAGGCGCTGGCTCCGCAGCTGGCTGGCGGCACGGTGTACAGCGTGCTGCGGCAAACAGATACCATGCATATTGTGAAGTACCACCCGGCTGCGCTCACAGGATATGTGTTCTTCAAAGCCAATACCGCCGTCAATACCGGGCATATCAAAAGCGTATCGTCCGTTTGCATTGTGGGCATACAGGAAAACGGCGACGAGATCACCCTCAACATCAACTCGCCGGATATGAACATTCAAACTACCACTGCATTTGACAATTACTGGAAAACACAGCCGCGCACGGTGAGCCTGGTGTTGAACGGCAACTGGGATGTAGTGGAGAACCTTCCCGGCGCAGCCATCACCCAGCAAGCCACCACCACTACCGCGGTGTTTACGCTGGAACACGGCTTTGCGCAAACCATCCGCCTGAAAGTGCCGGAAGCTTTGCAACGGGCGCAAACGCTGGCTGCCCTGGCCGTGAAGCCAGCTGAAGACCGGTCGTTCATCCTGTTCCCGAACCCTGCTTCCCGTCAACTGGAGACCGGCTTCACCGCAACCCGGGCGGGGGCGGCCTACATCCGGGTATTCAACATGCAGGGCGCCGCGGTGCTCGTGAAAAGCATCACGGTAAACAAGGGGTATAACCGCCAGGCGGTAGACGTAGCAAGCCTGCCGCCCGGCAGTTATGTACTGGTACTGGATGGAGCCGGGCTGCAGGAAAGGAGCCTGTTCATCAAACAATAAAACGGACGTTGTTATTAAAGCATAAAAAATGAACCTGAGTTTCAGAGCCTGGCTGCTATGCCTGGGCATGGCGGCCCTTACGGCCTGTCAGCAAAAGAACACTAAAAAGGAAGCGGCTTCACTGCTGCCGGAAAGTGATAATGAAGATGTAGCCCGCTACATGCAGCAGTTCAGCGGCGTAGGCGCCCTGAGCGATTCTTCGGAGCCTACAGCGCCTAAAGATGCGCTGGCGCATTTTAAGTACCCGGCAGACCTTGCGCTGGACCTGGTGCTGGCTGAACCGCAGGTGGTGCAGCCGGTAGAGCTGAGCTTTGACCACCGCGGCAGGCTGTGGGTAGTGCAGTATCACCAGTACCCTTACCCGCAGGGACTGAAAGTAAGCAGCATAGACAACTACCTGCGCATAAAATTCGATAAAATTCCCGCCGCCCCGCCGCAAGGCGTGAAGGGCGCAGACAAGATCACCATCTTTGAAGATACGGACGGTAACGGTACTTTCGACAGGTCGACGGATGCCGTTACGGGACTGAATATTGCCACGAGTGTACAAACGGGACGTGGTAAGGTCTGGGTGCTCAACCCTCCGTATCTTCTTGCTTATCCTGATGCCAATAACGACGGTATTCCTGAAGGCCCGCCGCAGGTATGCCTGGAGGGTTTTGGCCTGGAAGATACCCATGCCGTGGCCAACAGCCTGCGCTGGGGCCCTGATGGCTGGCTGTACGGCGCGCAGGGCAGCACTACCACCGCCAACGTAAGTTCATCTGTTTCTAAAAATATAGCTTTCCAGGGCCAGGCCGTATGGCGGTACAATGTGGATACACAGGTGTTTGAAGTGTTTGCTGAAGGCGGCGGTAATACCTTTAACGTGGAGTTTGACAGCAAGGGGAGGCTCTTTTCAGGTGATAATGGTTACAACCGCGGTCCTTATTTCAAACAGGGCGCCTATTACCAGAAAAGCCTTGGCAAGCACGGCCCCTATACCAACGCCTATACCTTCGGCCATTTGCCCAGTATGCCGCTTACAGGGGAAAAGAAACGCTTCACCCATTCACTGGTGCGCTATGAAGAAACCGCGCTGCCGGAGCGTTACCGCGGTAAAATGATAGCTGTTAACCCGTTGCTGAACTTTGTGCAGCTGACGCGTTTTGCAACAAAAGGCTCGTCATTCGCTAATGTGGACGAAGACAAGGTACTGCAAACAGATGACCGCTGGTTCCGCCCCGTCAACATCAAAACCGGCCCGGACGGCGCGGTGTACCTGGCAGACTGGTATGACAGCCGCCTTTCCCATGTAGACCCGCGTGATACCTGGCATAAATCTTCCGGCAGGGTGTACCGCCTGCGCAGCAAAAGCGGAAACCGCCCAGTGCCTCGTTTCGATTTGAGCCGCTATACTATACCTCAACTCGTCACCCTGCTGCAGGACGAGAATAAATGGTTCCGTCAGCAGGCGCAGCTGCAGTTTGCCAACCGGGCAGATAGATCGGCCATACCCGCCTTGCTGCCCCTGCTCCGTTCCGGCAACCCGCAGGCCGCGCTGGAAGCGCTCTGGGCCATTCACGGCAGCAAAGGGTTTACCGACGATATGGCGCTTGAAGCCCTGGCGCATCAAGACCCGTATGTAAGGAGCTGGGCAGTGAGGCTGTTGGGAGACGGCAAGGCTGTGTCTGTCAGGGCCGGGGAGGGGCTCGAGCGGCTGGCAAGAAAGGAGCAGCACCCTGAAGTAAGAAGCCAGCTGGCCGCTACCGCCAAACGGCTGCCCAGCAGTGTGGCCGTACCTGTTATCACCGCTTTGCTGAAAGACAACAAAGATGCGGAAGACCCCGATATTCCACTGCTCACGTGGTGGGCCATGGAAGCCAAAGCGGAAACAGACCGGGAGCAAATACTGGCCATGTTCGGCAACAGTGGCTTATGGCAGAACAAAGTAGTACAGAAAACCATTCTGCCGCGTTTGGTACAGCGTTACGCAATGCCCGGCGGAGAAGCTAACTACGCCGCAGTGGCCAGGCTGCTTGCGCTGGCTCCTTCAAAAAGCATGGTGAAAATATTGATAGACGGGTTGAGCGAAGGCCTGCGGGGAAAAGATATCAATGCCCTGCCTCCTGTGCTGGCCAAAGCCATCCAGCCCTACCAGGCGGAGCTGTTTGGCGCTCCGCTGGCGCTGGAGGTCAAGCAGGGCAACGCCAAAGCAACCGCAGCAGCTATCAAAACCATTACGGATACCAAAGCTGCCACCCGCCACCGCCTGGCATATATCAGGATCATGGGGGAAACCCGGCAGCAGCAGGCAGTACCCGCCCTGCTCAAAGTAGTGACCGCCGCCGGCGCTTCCGCCGCGCTGAAACAAACCGGCCTGCAGGCATTACAGTACTTCAGCGCGCCTGAAATAGGCGCCCGCGTAGTAGCTGCCTACCCGCAGCTGCGGGGAGATGAGGATGTACGGAATGCGGCCATAGACCTGGTGGCCAGTCGCGCCGCGTGGGCCGCCGCTTTCCTTGACGCTATTGAAACACAAAAAGTGATCAGCCCGGCGGATGTGAGCGAACAGGCCGCCCGCAAGCTGCAACTACTGAAAGATGAGGCCATCACAACGCGGGTAAACCGGCTGTGGCCGAACGTCAAAGTAGCTACCGCCGCCGAAAAGAACGCCAGCATGGCCCGCTACGTGAAGATCATCAAAGCCGGCGGGGGAGATGTCGGCAAAGGAAGAATACTCTACCAGAACAATTGCGGCGCCTGCCACCGCCTGTTCGATGCCGGCGGCGCCATCGGGCCTGATCTCACGGGGTACGACAGGGATAACATCAGCAGCATGCTGCTCAATATCATAGACCCCAACGCAGACATCCGGGAAGGATACGTGATACACCGTGTTATTACCACAGACGGGCGCACGCTGGAAGGAAAGATCGTTTCCCGCAACGGGGATGCCATCACCCTGCAGTCCTTGGCAGGTAAAGACATGACGCTGCCTGCCTCCCAGGTAAAGGAAATGAAAGCACAGCCAACGTCCATTATGCCGGAGCGCATCCTCGACAGGCTAAGCGAGCAGGAGGTGAAAGATATTTTTGCGTACATCATGAAGAAGTAGGCGGGGAGGCGTTATCTTTACCTGACCCTAAAAGGCAGGGATGATGAAAACAACAACGTCCTTATTGCTCAGAAACCTCCTGTTCACCATTTTACAGCCCGGTGTGGTGGCCGGGTTGATTCCCTGGCTGATTGTTCGCAGCCACCGCGCTACACCGGTTTCTCCCTGGCTTCACTATCCAGGCATTGTCCTTTTTGCAGCAGGGGTGATAATGGTGCTGGCCTGCATTGTACAATTCGCTTTACAGGGCGCAGGCACGCTATCTCCCGCAGATCCTACGAAGAAACTGGTGATTGCCGGTTTGTACCGGTATTCAAGGAACCCGATGTATATTGGTGTGATGATGACGTTGGCGGGAGAGGCCATGGCCTGGGGGAACATATATCTCTGGTTATATGCTGCGCTGATCTTTCTCTGTTTCTACCTGTTTGTACGGTACCGGGAAGAGCCGCGGCTGCGGCGGGATTTTGGGGAGGAATACGATGACTACCGGCGGCGGGTGAGGCGGTGGTTCTAGTAAGATACAACAGAACTGCTAGCTGCCCGGTCTCACAGACAAAGCATGATGAAACACCTTCAGCGGGTCCCATTTCCGCTTTACCTGCTGCAACCGCGGGTAGTTTTCCTTGTAATACAGCATATGCCACGGCTCGCCAGACTGGTTCCAGGCCGGGTCTGCAACGTCTGTGTCAGGGTGGTTGATCATGCAGCCGTCTGCCTGTACATCGGCGCCTTTGGCACGCAGCGTTTCAACGGGCGTGAGCAGCTGTTCATGACTTATTCCAATTTACAACGAGCATTGGTGAAAGACAGTATGAAGCTTGTGCTGTACAATGTGAATGGCCAACACCCTGTGCAGTTATTCAACCTGGCCAAAGACCCTTTTGAAAAGGAGGACCTGGCAAACAGGAAGGAATATCAGCCCAAAGTGATGGCCATGCATAATTTGCTCTATGCAGAGATGCGCTCTTATGGCGACTTTTGTGACCCTGCAAAAAAAGACTGGGGCTACCCAAGGAAACTAAAATGGGAAGATGCCTTGCGCATCAACCCATAATGAACGTTATCTGCCGCAGTCCGCGCTCCATGAACGGCCGTCTCTCGTAAACCCTATTACCAGCCTGTCTTTATTGATAGTGATCAGTCCCGTGCCGGCGGAGCCTACGCTTACCAGGGTGTTGTCATCCTTTCTTTCAAACTGTACGCCGGTAAGGTCCGGAATACCGTCTGAAAAACGGAAGTCATACCGGGTGTCTATTTTGGTAACGAACACGCTGCCGTTGTCTTGAGAAATATTCTTTTCGGCATCAGTGTATCCTATTTTACCCCTGAACGTCCCGGCAAAAATATCTCTATCCGCGGGGTCTGTGTCTTTACTGCAAGATGTAATAACGAGTGCTGTGAACAACAATGCGCCCATGATTTTTAGTATCGATTTCATACTGACAGATTTGGTATGTAGATGAAAAAGCAATTTGCATACCAAAGTGGTGTACGGTTGATGGGAGAGGGGTGATTACAGCAGTATAGCGTAGTGTGATATAGCAGCTTTAACGTCTGAATGAGGGGAATTTTGTTATAGTATGATCATGACCAGGTGCAAATAGGAGCATCAGAATAAAGATGATAACTATCAGAATTGCAAGATACCTTCGCCACTTGGGTATATCTTCTGATTTGCGTGTCATAACGTTACTATTTCCTTTTTTCTAAAGAAACGGTTCACTTGCCAGCAGGGGGCTGCAACGGCTCCTCGGTTGGTTGTTTCTCTATAATATCGGTGGTCGTTTTCATGGCAGGAGCACTTATCGTTATTTAAGGTATAAAAAAAGACGATGCTTGCCAAATGGGAGCCTTATCCCTGGCAGCATAAAAACCAGCTCCTTTTATATATGTACTACATATTAAAATAGCTTCATCAGTTCCAAGCCGTCAGGCACCGCAAACACCCTGCAGTAACCCCCACCCAGGCGCATTCTCCTATTCCCTTATCAATGCGTACAGAATACACTTCCCCGTTAATCAACAACTATTTTCAAAAAGTATTTGGATGAATCAAAAAACTGCCGCATATTTGATATGTACTACATAAGTACCAATCCCTTTAATATTTATAACTTCCAGTTATGATCAAACATTTACTCACCTATACCGGGCGCGTACCCAGTATATTTTCCCTCTTTATTCTAACGGTGCTGCTTGCGCCGGACTTACATGGCCAGGACAGGATACTGAATGTTTCCGGCAAGGTCACAGACGAGCTGGATGCCCCGGTGATAGGCGTCAGCATCCGCATTTCGGGTACACGCCTGGGCACCCTGTCAGACGTAGACGGCAAGTATGCCATTGCAGTGAACCCGGCAGATACGCTGGAGTTCTCTTACGTAGGTTATAAAACCGTGCGGTTCCCCGTGAAAAACAGGGTAGACCTGAACGTGAAGCTGGAAGCCGCCGCCGGCGGCCTCAACGAGGTTAGCATAGTTGGCTACGGGCAGCAGAAAAAGATCAGCGTAATAGGCGCCCAGTCTACCCTCAATGCGGAAGACCTCAAGCTGCCCGTGCGGGATATTGCCAGCACCCTGGGCGGCCGCATTGCGGGCATGATCACCACCTCCCGCGGTGGCGGGCCGGGGCAGGACAATTCCGGCTTCCTCGTGAGGGGTGTGTCTACCTTCGGCACCAGCGTGCGTACGCCGCTGATCATTATTGACGGGGTGCCAGACAGGGCGCTGAATGATGTAGACCCGGAAGATATCCAGACGTTCACTGTACTGAAAGATGCGGTATCTACCGCCGTATACGGTACCCGCGGAGCCAACGGTGTTATCATCATCACTACTAAAAAAGGCGTAGCCGGCAAACCGGCCGTGAAAGTGGAGCTGAACCAGGGCGTTACCCAGTTTGTACAGGTGCCCAAAACGCTGGACGCGCCTACCTGGATGACGCTGTATAATGAAGCGCTCACCACCCGTGGCAGGAACGCGCTCTACACGGATGAGCGCATTGACCTGCACCGCTCCGGCGTAGACCCTGACCTGTATCCCAATGTGAACTGGTACGATGAGATCTTCCGGAAATCCGGCATGACGCAGCGCGCCAACATCAATATCAGCGGAGGCTCAGATAAGGCTACTTATTATATTTCCGCCGGCTACTACGGAGAAACCGGTTTGGTTAAGAATGACCCTGAAGAAACGGGTTACGACTCCAAATCTTATTACAGGCGTTATAATTTTACGGCCAACATAGGCGTGAACGTAACCAATACCACCAAGGTAGACCTGAACATATCTTCCATTATCAGCAGGCGGAACGCTTCCTGGGGCGGAGACAACACCAACTCCAACAACAACCTGTTTCTGCAGGTGCTGCGCGTGCCGCCGCATGTGATGCCGGGCAGGTACTCTACGGGCGCTTACACCATGTACCCCGGCGGTTTCAGCAGTCCCAGCAGGATCGCTTTTGCGGTGGGCGCTGCCAATGACTATACAGCTACCATCCGCCCAAGCCTGCGCCTGAAGCAGGAACTGGATGCCATCACCAAAGGCCTCTCTGTTTCCGGGTTGTTCTCATTTGATATTTATACTGACGGTACTGTTGCCACCACAAAGAACACGCCGGCGGAATACGCAACCGGCAGGGATGCCAACGGCAACCTGATCACCGAGATCACCTACAATGCGCCCGGTACCCTGAGCTTTTATTCGGAAAGAGGCTCCACGAGGCGCATGTATTCCGAGGCTTCGCTGAACTACGGGCGTACTTTCGGTAAACACGAAGTTGGAGGCCTGTTCCTGTTTAACCAGTCGGAGTATATTAACGGTAATGCCAACACGTTCACATCCGCCGTACCGTTCCGCAACCGTGGTTATACGGGCAGGGTTACCTATGGGTATGACAACCGTTATTACGTGGAAGGCAACTTTGGGTATACGGGCTCCGAGAACTTCAGTCCCCGCAAACGCTACGGGTTCTTCCCTTCAGCGGGCGTAGGGTACGTAGTGTCTAACGAAAAGTTCTACCAGCCGCTGAGCGATTTCATGCCGTACTTCAAGTTGCGCTACAGCTACGGCCTCACGGGCAACGGCGGTTTCAGCACCCGTTTCCTCTACCTGACGCAGTTATCCAAAACGGCGGCTTCGGGTTACCAGTTCGGCATTCCTTCTTCTCTTTCCCCGAACTACAGCGGTTATGCTGAATCGCAGATCGCTACTGACCCTTCCTGGGAAACTTCTTACCGCCACAACCTGGGTATAGAACTGGGTTTCCTCAACAACGATCTTAAAATTGTCACAGAGCTGTTCCGTGAAATGCGCAAAGGCATTCTGCGGGCAGACCAGACCATTCCCGGCATTTCCGGCTTTGGCGGCGTAAACCCCACGCGCAACATCGGTATTGTGCTGAACAAGGGTGTTGACGTAACGCTGACCTACCGCAAAACCCTGTCTGAACAGAAATGGGTAGACATCACGGGTACCTTCACCTACAACCGCAACACCAACCTGGAAGACGGCCTGCCGCCGCAACGCTATCCCTGGATGGAGTGGAAGGGGAAAGAGGTAGACGCCAAAACCCTCTACATTGCTGAAGGCCTCTTCAGAGACCAGGCGGAAATAGACAGGAGCGCGGTACAGTCCGGCAATATCCGCCCCGGTGATATCAAGTACAAAGACCTGAACGAAGACGGCATCATAGACGCGAATGACATTGCGCGTATAGACGTATCCGGTACGCCCAAAATGATGTACGGCCTGAACCTCTCTTTCGGGTATAAAGGTTTCGACATCGGCGCTTTCATCCAGGGTACCGGCAAGGTATACCTGAACTACGGCCTGGGAGATGGTACAAGGCCCTTTAACTCAGGCGCCATCAGCGGTGCGCTGATGGAAATGGTGGCAGACCGGTGGACGGAAGAAAATCCCAACCCGAATGCTTTCTATCCCCGCCTCAACACCAACCAGGACCCTAACTCCAATTACCTGAACAGTACCTGGTGGCTCAAACCCTCCGATTTCATCCGCCTGAAAAGCGCGGAAATAGGGTACACCCTCAGCCCGTCTCTGGTGAAACGCTACGGTATTAAAAACCTGCGGATGTTCATCAACGGTACCAACCTCATCACCATCTCCAAATGGAAATACTGGGACCCCGAGCTGAATGATACCGGCACCAGCTCCAACAATTACACGCGCGGCGAGTCTTATCCCAACATCAAGGCGTACAATTTTGGCGTAAGGGTAACTTTTTAACAGCACAAGCATCTCAACATGAAACATTATATCAGCAACTATACAGCATTAATGATTACTGCCGTGGTCTTGTTCACAGGCTGTAAAAAGGGCTTTTTCGACAATGCGCCCAAAGACCTGCAGACCATAGACATGGTGTTCCAGAACAAGCTGGAAACGGAACACTGGCTGGCCGGCGTATACAACCGCCTGCCTGATGTGTGGGCAGACGGCAACGTAACCGGCAGGGGCCTGGCCGAACTGAGCGACGAGCTGGAGCTTTCTTCTCCCTCGATCATCGGCGCGGGCAGCATGAGCAGCCAGAGCGGCATCAACGTGTACACCGGCTATTACCAGGCTATCAGGCTGGCCAATATTTTTATGGCCAATGTAAACAATAGCAAGTCTAACCTGATGAAGGAGCCGAACGGCGAAGAGCTGGTGCGCCAGTATACCGGCGAGGCCCGTTTCCTGCGGGCATATTATTACTGGCAGCTGATCAGGCTGCACGGCCCGGTGGTATTGGTAGGAGACAAGATAGCGGGCGTGGACGATGATTTCCAACTGCCCAGGAACACCTGGAGCGAATGCATACAGTACATCCTTTCAGAGATGGATGCCGCCAAAGCGCTGGTGCCGGAGAAACACGTGGTGCCCTCTTCCGGCGCGGACGATCTTTCGCAAACCGGGCGCATCACCAAGCTCATTATAGACGCCGTAAAGAGCCAGGTGCTGTTGTTTGACGCCAGCCCCCTGTTTAACGGCAACGCAGATTTTGCCGAGTTCAAAAATAAAGACGGCAGGCAGCTGATGAACATAACGGCGGCGCCGGAGAAATGGGCAAGAGCGGCAGAAGCCGCCAAGGCAGCCATAGACCATGCGGAGGCCAGTGGCAGGAAGCTGTACAAGGCAACCAACGCAGATCCCTTCCTGGCGGCGGTCAATTCATTGCGCGGCCTGTTCATGACCGGCTGGGCGGATGAAGGTATCTGGATCAGGACCAACACAGGGTATTCCGTATGGGAAGAAGATGCCGCGCCCCGCGCAGCCAACGGCACCAAAACCAACGCCCGCCTTTCCCTGCCACAGGAAATGGTAGACAAGTACAGGATGATCAACGGGAAGAATATTGAAGAAGCCGGCAGCAACTATGTGGAAACAGGCTTTACCAATACCGCCAAATCGGGGTTCTATGTTGCAGGCACTTCCAACATGTACATCAACAGGGAGCCCAGGTTCTATGTAAACGTTACCTTTAACGGCTCCACCGTGCCGTTTGTGCCCCGTAGCGGCGCCACGCGCGTGGAGTTCTGGCCCAGCGGCAATTCAGGCAATGCCAATGGCAGCCAGACCATGTTCCCCATCACCGGTTACCTGGTGCGTAAAAACACCAATGTGAGCAGGAACCTGCAAACCAACGCCGGCAACGTAGTACGGCCTGCCATGTACATCCGCCTGGCAGAGCTGTACCTCAACTATGCGGAAGCGCTGAACGAGTCTAATCCCGGTCACGCAGACGTGCTGACCTACCTGAATGCCGTACGTACCCGCGCCGGTATCCCGGCCATAGCCGCCGGGCTGGACCAGGCCGCCATGCGCGCCCTCATCAGGCGGGAGCGGTGTATTGAACTGGCCTATGAAGGGCATCGCTTTTACGACCTCCGCCGCTGGAAAATTGCCAACGATGCGGAAGGCCGCCAGGCGGGAGACTTCCACGGCATGAACGTATTTACCGGGCAGAACCTCGGAGACGTGGCGTTCTATGAGCGTACCCGCACCAGCACCCGCCTCTGGTATGATCGGTATTACCTGCTCCCGCTGCCGCAGAGTGAAGTGAATAAAAACTTGAACATGGTACAAACCATCGGTTATTAAATATGCAAACCAGGATATTGACATCAGTCCTGCTGTACTGCCTTCTGCCCGCCACACTGGCGGCGCAGGAGGCAGCGCAGCGTAAATACAAGGTGCCGGTGCTCACCGGTAAGGAAATCAATCCCGTCATCCGCATCAGGGTAGACGCAGCGGCAGACAATCAAACCCTGCAACAGGTGGAAGTGCAGCTGAAGAGCCCGGCCAGCCACCTGCAGCACATACGGGTGTATGCCGCAGGTACAGACAGCACGCTGCTGAAAGCGGACAAGATGAAAGGTAAAACATTGTTTGCCGAAGCGCCCGCCGGCCGGAAGGTTGTGCTGAAAGGTAATGCCGGCCTGCAACGCGGCGCTAACTACTTTTGGGTAACGGTGACGCCTGCCGCCGGCGTGCGCCTGTCTGCCCGGCTGAACATCAACGCCGCCGCCGTACAGGTCAGCAACCGGTCAATAAAACTGCCGGCAGACGCATATGCTCACCGCTTCGGTGTAGCCCTGCGGCAGCATCAGCAAGACGGCGTGCACACCTACCGTATTCCCGGCCTGGCCACCGCCAAAAACGGCACGCTGCTGGCCATTTACGATGTACGCCGGGAAACCGGCCGGGACCTGCAGGGGAATATAGACATCGGGCTGCAGCGGAGTTTTGATAAAGGCAAAACCTGGCAACCCATGCAAATTGTGCTGGACATGGGCGCCTGGGGCAACCTGCCGGAAAAATTCAACGGCGTGTCAGACGCCAACGTGCTGGTAGACCGCAACTCCGGCAACATCTACATTGCCGGCCTGTGGATGCACGGCGTCATCAACACAGATGGTAAATGGGTAGAAGGCCTTACAGAGAAAGACACCGTATGGAACCATCAGTGGAGAACAAAAGGCTCTCAGCCGGGTTATGGAGAGAAACAAACGTCGCAGTTCCTGCTTACAAAAAGTACAGACAACGGCGCCACCTGGAGCCAGCCCCTTAACATCACCCGCATGGGCAAGCAGGAAAACTGGTGGCTGTGGGCGCCCGCACCGGGGCAAGGCATCACGCTGAAAGACGGTACGCTCGTATTTCCCACGCAAGGCAGAGACAATACGGGCAAGGGCTTTTCCACCATCTCCTACAGCAAAGACGGCGGCAACACCTGGAAAACCGGTACCCGCGCCGCGCGGGAATCTACTACAGAAAACATGGCGGTAGAGCTGGCAGACGGCTCCATTATGCTGAACATGCGCTCCGGCGTTAATAAAGACACCGGCAGCACCAATGGGCGGGTAGTAGCCGTTACCAAAGACCTGGGCGAGACCTGGAGCGTGCATCCCACATCCCGCAACGCTTTGCCGGAGCCCGTCTGCATGGCCAGCATCATCCGCCATACAGACGGAAAAGGGAAAACGATGCTGCTGTTCTCCAACCCCGATTCCAAAACAGCCCGCAAGAACATGACCATCAAGGTCAGCTATGACAACGGGAATACATGGGCGGCCAAAGTGCTGCTGGACGAGGAGAAGAGCCGGGGATATTCCTGTCTTACAAGTCTGGATGAAAACACCATCGGCATATTGTATGAAAGCAGCGAGGCGGATATGGTGTTTCAAACGGTAGGAGTGGAGGAGCTGCGGTAATGGCCCTGAAATTTTCGCAAATAACCATTATTTTAGGGCTTTACAATTCACGTTATGAAACAAAAAGCCACGCTCTTCCCGCGCCTCATCCTGGCGAAAATATTCCTGTTATTGTCTGCCACCCTCATGGCCTATGACCACCCCGGCGGCATGCACCCGAAGGCCCAGATCAGTTTTGTAAAAGAACAGGTAAAACAAAAAAGGGAGCCTTATTACACGGCATATCTTCAGCTCATACATAAGGCGGATTCCATCCTGCAGGTGCAGCACCACGCCCTGGCAGATTTCAGCGTTCCCGGTTATTACATCAAACCCCAAGAGCACCGCGCCAATTCACAGGCCATCCAGCAAGACGGTTTTTCCGCCTATGCCGCTGCGCTGGCCTGGCAGCTCAGCGGGAAATCAGTATATGCGGAAAAGGCGCTGTATTTCCTCAATGCCTGGGCTTCCATCAACAAAAAGTATTCTGACTTTGACGGCCCGCTGGTAATGAGCTATTCCGGCACGTCGCTGATGATGGCCGCGGAGCTGATAAGGCCTTACAAAAAATGGAAGAAGGCAGACCGGGAGCTGTTTGCCGTATGGGTGGAAAACGTGTACCGCAAGGCCGCCAACTCCATCCGCAACCGCAAGAACAACTGGGCAGACTGGGGCCGCATGGGCTCGCTGCTGGCGGCTTATTACCTGGATGATGCGGCAGATGTGGCGGAAAACGCAAGGCTCATCAAATCAGACCTGTTCCATAAAATAGCAGCTGACGGCAGCATGCCTGAAGAGACCCGCCGGGAAAAGAACGGCATCTGGTATACGTATTTTTCGCTGGCGCCCATCACCGCCTCCTGCTGGATCGTTTACAACGCAACAGGAGAGGACCTGTTCACGTATGCGCAGGGCCAGCAGTCTATCAAAAACGCGCTGGATTACCTGCTGTACTACAACCAGCACCCTGACGAGTGGAAATGGTTCAAGAACCCGAACACGGGCAAACCCGGCGCCATCGGCTTCTGGCCGGCCAATCTTTTTACGGCCATGTACGGCATTTATGGAGATGAAACGTACAAAAAATATACCCGCCCGCATGAGCCAATCATCTACGAGCAGCACCACTTTGCATGGACGTTCCCATCACTGATGCCGGTTTCGCTGAAGGGCTACCGCTAAGCCATTCAGCAGGCAGCGTAGTTACGCGTGTTTCATTTTCTCTTCCTCCAGGTCGATCTGGTGCAGGAACTTCCTCACAATTTCCTCATCTATCCGTTGCTCTGCCTTGTTCTTGCGCAGCAGCAGCTGGCGCTGGTTGTCCAGCAGTTTTTTGTAGATGGACTTGATATTGGCCGGAATGGCTAGCGTTTCATCAGACTCCAGCTGGTTGCGCCACTGGTTGGCGAGCTTTTGCAGCACAAAGCTCTGCTCCAGCTCCGTGGCATGGTGCTGCGTCAGGTAACCGAGAGATTCCCGTGCCAGCTCTTCCCTGATCAGGTTTTCGGTTTCGGCTTCCGGCAGATGATCATTGAAGGCAGGCAGCTTTACCTTCCTGATGAGCGCAGGCAGGGTGAGGCCTTGCAGCACGAGCGTTACCAGTATCACAATGAAGGTAATGTAGAGCACCAGGTCACGGTGAGGGAAGGGCGTTCCGTTATCCAGTGCCACGGGAATGGATAAGGCCGCCGCCAGGGACACCACGCCGCGCATGCCCGTCCAGCCCATTACCAGCGGCGCTTTGGTGCCGGGGTTATTATCCGCCACCGTAATGAAATAGCTTGCAATTTTGGTTACAATGAGCGCCCCGAAGGCTGCCAGCATCCTGCCCAGTATCAGTACCGCGGTTATCAGCAGGCCGTATGCCGTGGCCTCATAAAAGCCAATGCCCTCATCTTGCAGGCCGGCCGTGATCTCCGGCAGGTCAAGCCCTATCAGCATAAACACCAGCCCGTTCAGCAAAAACACAAAGCTCTGCCACACGTTCTCGCCCTTGAGGCGGGAAGAGCTGCTCAGGAACACATGCCGGTGGTAAGACAGGAACAGCCCGCCGCTCACTACTGCCAATACGCCGGAGGCATGTACCTCTTCCGCCGCTATATACATGGCATAGGGCGTTACCAGGCTGAAAATAATGTCCATGTTCACGTCAGTAGGCAGCCACTTGTGCGCCTTCAGGAAAACGAGGCCTACCAGCAGGCCTATACCCACGCCGCCAATCACCATCCACACAAAGCTCAGCGCCGCCTCATACCAGATGAACTGCCCGGTGGCCACGGCTATCATGGCAAAACGGAAAATGATGAGAGACGAAGCATCGTTCAGTAAACTTTCGCCTTCCAGGATGGAGGCCATTCTTTTGGGCACCTTCACAAACTTCAGGATGGCGGCGGCGCTCACCGCATCGGGCGGGGATACGATGCCTCCCAGCACAAACCCCAGCGCCAGCGAGAAGCCGGGAATGAAGGAGTTGGCTACAAACGCTACAGATACCGCCGTGAGGAAAACCACTATAAAGGCAAAGCTGCCGATGATCCTGCGCCAGTGCCACAGCTCCTTCCAGGAATTGGCCCAGGCCGCTTCATACAGCAGGGGAGGAAGGAAGATGATGAAAATCAGCTCCGGGTCTATTTTCAGCACCGGCGTACCGGGTATCAGGCATACGCCCAGGCCTGCCAGTACCAGTAAAACAGGGTAGGCTACCTTGATCTTGTTGGCCAGCATGATCAGCAGTACGATGAGTACGATCAGGGCCAGGTAAAATGGAAAGTGCTCCAGCATGTGTGTGGTGGTGATTTGTTTACATTACAATGTTATGCTGCGCCGTAATGGGCTCCGGCAGCGAAGGCTCGTCCAGCATGTCACGCATATCGATTTCTATGGTGCGGCTGATCTGTGTGATCGGTATGTCGTTAGCGCTGCCTTCAAAAGGGTTCACCGCGCTTTCACCGACGCTGTCCAGCACATGAAAGGCCCAGGCGGCAACGGCGGAAAAAGGGATGTTGAACCAGAGGGTATAGCCTTCCAGGAAAGTGCCGTTCCCCAGCATGCTGTATTCCCGCAGCAGCCCGAAGGGCAGCAATACTATAAAGATCACTAGCAGGTAGGTGGTGATGGAAGCAAAATTGCGGGGGTAGGGAAAGTTCTTGATGCGCTCTGCCTTGCCCTGGCCGTCTGTAAAACAGGCAATGCCTCTTTGCAGCGCCGTCCACTGAAAGTCATTGATCACGCCGTCTCTCCGCAGCGCCGCCAGTGTTTCGGATTGCAGGGCTACCAGTTGCGTGGCCCGGTTCTTTTTCGAGAGAATGTACCGCCATTCGTCTTCCTCCAGGTACTTGCGCAGCTCGTCATCCAGCCTGGTTTCCCATTCAGGGATGGTGTAATGGCCGGCCCGGAAATCCTTGTTATTGCGCCGTTGCATGTTCTCCCAGCTGCGCGGCTCCCGCAACTGGAAGCGCAGGGCCGTGAGCCATGCAAAATGGCGGTAGAACATCTTTTGCACCGTGTCTGACCGTTTGCCGCCCAGCGCGTCGCGCAGGGTATAGCCGAAGCTCCTGCTGTCATTGATAATAGCGCCGTATATCTGCCGCGCCTCCCATATTCTGCCATAGCTGGCGTTGTTCTTGAAACCTACCACAAATGCCAGCGCCGTGCCCAGTATGGCAACGGGCTGCCAGGGCAGGGCAATGAAGTGAAGTCCGGCGGCATACAGCACAGTAGGCACGGTGGCAATTAAAAGCAGCCAGAGGGTATCCTGCAATGTCCATTTAAAAAAATCGTAGGGGGCGTATCTTCTTCCGGTGTGCATACGGTTGGGTGTTATTGAACAAATCTAGCAAATAACCGTAATTATCATAGAGGGTCGGGAAAACAGGTGTTAATCGTATAAATAGATTTTACCTATTTCATTATTGAATTAATAGATTATGATTATATTCATAAAGTCCTACTTTTACCCATCTGCACGCAGACAAGGTGCAAGCAAGTATCTATTCAAGACCATATAAACTCAATAACAATGGGAGAATCACAAGACATCAGTAAATGCCCGTTCCACAACGGGAGCATGAAGCAGAACGTTGGCGGTGGCGGTACCCGCAACCGGGACTGGTGGCCCAACCACCTGAAGGTGAACATCCTGCGCCAGCACTCGCCCAAATCCAACCCCCTGGGAGAAGATTTTAACTATGCCGAGGCTTTTAAGCAACTTGACCTGGAGGCGGTGAAGAAAGACCTCCATGCACTGATGACGGACTCGCAGAGCTGGTGGCCGGCAGACTTCGGCCACTACGGCCCTTTGTTCATTCGTATGGCATGGCATAGTGCGGGCACCTACCGCGTATTTGATGGCCGCGGCGGCGCAGGCTCCGGGCAGCAGCGGTTTGCGCCGCTGAACAGCTGGCCTGATAATGTGAGCCTCGACAAGGCCCGCCGCCTGCTCTGGCCTATTAAACAGAAGTACGGGCGCAACCTGTCATGGGCAGACCTGCTGATCCTGACCGGCAATGTAGCGCTGGAATCCATGGGCTTTAAAACCTTCGGTTTTGCGGGCGGGCGTGAAGATGCCTGGGAGCCTGATGAAGATGTGTACTGGGGTTCCGAAACCACCTGGCTGGGCGGAGACATCCGGTATGCAGGCGGCTCTCCCGGCGTGCCGAAGGAGCATGGTGTAGTATCTTCAGATGATGATGCAGACGGCAAGATCCACGCCCGCAACCTGGAAGAACCCCTGGCTGCCGTGCAGATGGGCCTCATCTACGTAAACCCGGAAGGCCCAGATGGCAACCCTGACCCCATTGCCGCCGCTAAAGATATTCGTGACACCTTCGGCCGCATGGCCATGAACGATGAAGAAACCGTGGCGCTCATAGCGGGCGGTCACAGCTTTGGTAAAACCCATGGCGCCGCTCCTGCCACTCATGTAGGCAAAGAGCCTGAAGCGGCAGACCTGGCGCAGCAGGGCCTGGGCTGGGCTAACAGCTACGGCACCGGCAAAGGGGCAGACACCATTACCAGCGGCCTGGAAGTGATATGGACAAAAACGCCCACCAAATGGAGCAACAACTTTTTTGAGAACCTGTTCGGCTTTGAATGGGAGCTCACCAAAAGCCCGGCCGGCGCACACCAGTGGGTAGCCAAAAACGCAGAAGACATTATCCCTGATGCGTACGATGGCACTAAGAAGCATCGCCCCACCATGCTCACCACAGACCTTTCTTTAAGGTTCGATCCCATTTACGAAAAAATATCCCGCCGCTTCCTGGAACACCCGGAAGAGTTTGCAGATGCTTTTGCCCGCGCATGGTTCAAGCTGACCCATCGTGACATGGGCCCCCGCGCCCGTTACCTGGGCCCTGACGTGCCGCAGGAAGAGCTGCTCTGGCAAGATCCTATTCCTGACGTAGATCACCCGCTGGTAGACGATGCTGATATTGCCGCACTGAAAGCCAAAGTACTGGCCGCAGGCCTCACCGTATCAGAACTGGTATCTACCGCATGGGCTTCCGCCTCCACCTTCCGTGGTTCAGACAAACGCGGCGGCGCCAACGGAGCACGCGTACGCCTGGCACCGCAGAAGTTCTGGCTGGCCAACAACCCGCCGCAGCTGCAGAAAGTACTGAGCGCGCTGGAAGGCATCCAGCAGGAATTTAATGGTGCGCAGAAAGGCGGTAAAAAAGTATCGCTGGCAGACCTTATTGTACTGGCCGGTGGCGCCGCTATCGAGAAGGCGGCGAAAGATGCAGGCCATACCATCACCGTGCCCTTCACGCCCGGCCGTGCAGACGCTTCACAGGAACAGACAGATGTAGAATCTGTAGGCTACCTGGAGCCGCTGGCAGATGGTTTCCGCAACTACCGCAAATCAAGGCTGCCGGTGCCCACAGAAGCGCTGCTGATAGACAAGGCGCACCAGCTCACGCTCACGGTGCCGGAATTAACGGTGCTGGTAGGCGGCCTGCGCGTGCTGAACACCAACTATGACGGTTCCAAACACGGCGTTTTCACCAGCAAGCCCGGCCTGCTTACTAATGATTTCTTTGTGAACCTGCTGAACATGGGCACGGCCTGGAAAGCAGTGGGCGAAGACAGGGAGCTGTATGAAGGCAGTGACCGCGCCACCGGTGCCGTGAAATGGACGGCCACCCGTGCAGACCTGGTGTTCGGCTCCAACGCTGAGCTGAGAGCGGTTGCGGAAGTGTACGGCGCTGCAGACGGGCAGGAGAAATTTGTGAAAGACTTTGTAGCTGCCTGGAACAAGGTAATGGAGCTGGACAGGTTTGATCTGAAGTAACAAAAGGCCTGATAAAAGCAAAGCCCCCGGTGAACGGGGGCTTTGCCATTTCTGGAGCACTTGTGAAAAGTTTCTTTTTGCTTTTTGGAAAAGAATATTATCTTGTATTATCATCCCCAACGGCGACAGTTTTCTACGTGCGGGCCGCAATTTGCCTGTTAACGGGCTTTTAACCACTTCCTACAGAATTTCCGGCTTTTTTTACCAAAACAAATTTTGTTAATGGCTTAATTCCCTTGTCTATGAAAGCATTGGACGAAAAGCTGTTGCAAAACCGGATCGACTGCAAAGAGAACGGTGTTATTGAATGGGGAAGCCACTTTGAGATCGGCCAGTTGCATAGCGACAGGTATTATTACGTAAAGCGTTTCTTTCAGCATTCAGAAAATGTAAAAGTGGTATCGGCGCTGCTGCTGGAACGGTTCCGGGAAGACGGCATTTCGCTTGAGCAATGCACCCTGGTGGGATACGGTAGTTATAGCGGCCAGTTTCTCCGTAAAACGCTGGCTATGTCTGGCGTGGCTGAAGAGCAGGCGAATTTTGCGCTGGTGGAAAAAAAGGCAGACGGGTTCTCATTCCTCTTTGAGCCACGTTTCCATAAGCAGGTGCTGGTAGTGATGCCGGTTACCTGTACTTTCAATACCCCGCTGCAGATAGCGCGTTTTCTGCAAAAGTATGTGGCGGCAGACAAAAACGGCGATATGCCGGTGGTGCTGCCGCAGTTGTTCAGCGTCTTGCTGGTAGCAGATATCTTCGTGCAAAAGCTTTCCGATAGTACTACATTCCTGCCCTCAGACCGTTTTCCCACCAAATCCTTGCGGAAACTGTATAAACGCCATCACTGGACAGGAATTGACAGCCGACAGGTATTTCTTGGAGATGGTCAGGCTACGCCTTTTACAGGAGGTTTCCTGCATGTGCTGCCAGCTGAATTACGGCTGGCGGGACGGTGTGAGTACTGTTTTCCTGAAAATGAGACTGAGGCAGAAGTGCCGCTATTGCCCACCCGCCATAGTCACGATACACCGGCTTTTGTACTCAATTTACCTGATTACCGGGGTAATCACCTGGAGCATGCCGGCAAATCTTTCAATGAAGTGTTCCGAAAAAGCTGGCCGTCATCTCATCTGCACGGGCATATCACAATTGGCGGTAAAAACTTCCTGAACTACATCCGAAGCGATCTTTTCTATGAACAGAACAAGGCAGGCATCCTGACATATTTCATTGAAGGACTCCGGCCGCTTGTAAGGCCGGAGGCCGGTGAAAAAATTACACGGTTCGTGATAGTGACTCCGGGCAATTTCAGCAATTCCACTTTCCTGGAAGATCTCATCAACAGCAAACTGTTTTCCGGTACCGATATAGAAGTAAGTGTTATCCCTTTCCAGACCTACATTGATACATATGAAAACTTTGTATCCATCCATGAAGAACAGATACGGTCGGCAGACCGGCTGGCTTATTTTGACGAAGTGATTGCTGGCGGCCTGCAATGTACGCAGATCAGCCATTACATCAGGGCCATCCGCTCAAAAGACGGTCGGCGCGCTGGTTTTGACGTGATCATGGCTCTGATTGACCGGTCAACGCAGTTTTCCAAAAGCGAGGTACACAGCCTGCTGGCCCATCACCCTGAAAACGGACATCAGCTTCCATTCCTGTCTTTTTTTAAACTCAACATTCCGCATATAGAGCTTAAACACGTGGGAGACCCCATTACAGAAAGAAAGACAATGCTGTTGCAGCTGTTTGGCCAGTGCCATCTGGACGCGCTAAAGCTCTTTGTGGGACATGAGCTGCTGAAAGGTAACCCTGTCAGCTTACCAGACCTGATGGAAACCTATTACATAACAGACCTGAAACATTTTCCGTTTACTGCCAACAGTGCTGAGTATGATCTGTACCGGTTAAGGTACACCCTGCCAGTCCGTAACCTCATCAAAATGGAGGTACATCACGATATCAGCATTTTCCTCGCAGATTCCAATAAACAGGATGCAGAGGGCAGGCGGCCTTCCTTCAGCCGGCAGATGCTGGAAGACCTGTTGCAATGGCTTTGCTCTGAAGAAAAACTGAACGCGTATTTTTTTATTGAGAGTACCGCTCTACCCGGTAGGGCGCTGCATAAGGAAAGAGAGCTTATCCGGGAAATTGCGTTGCGTACCTTGTCAGACATGCAGTTCCGCCGGTATAAAAATATTTATGAGGCGGTATTTAATTATAATAATGAGCAACTGGCCGCCACGTTCAACCGGTACATGAGCCGGGAGCAGCGGCAAAAGGCCACGTTTTCAGACTTCATGCGGCTGCGCTTCCACATCAGGCGCTCTGTAGACCTGAATTCCAACTTCATTATATCCCGGAACTTTTTGCTGAACCTTAAACAAAGTTTCAGGCGCGAGGCGGAGATACTGGCCATTTCGGAAAAGAACGCCGTCGGGGAAAGCGGCCTGCCGCAGGGACTGGCTGACGCGAGACAGAAAAACCTGGCATACCGCTCAGACAAGATCAATTCCTATAAATACTTCCTGCTTCACTGCTACAAAGAACTCATCTTCAAAAACCCTTCCCGTTCCATTACGCTGGAAGTACTTCAGAACGATGACGACCTGCTTCCGAACGGTGTTGGCAATACGCTGCCCGGCACCACGTTGGAAGACTTGCTGACAGACCCGTTTTACCAATTAGGCCGTATCCTGAAATCAGAGAACATTCATTTGCTGCACGAGCTTAAGGAAATGTTCATGCGTGACCTGGCGACGGATGAGATATTGAAAGGCTATTCTGGCAGGGAGATAGCAGACCGGGCAACCCCTGCGTTTGAGGCTGCTTTCAGGAAAGAAATGCGGGCGCGGTATCTGCGGCCGGGAGAGTATGACCACGCTTCTGTGACCATGGCGCGGAAATTCATTGCAGCCTCCAAAGACCACAGGAACGCAACACCAGAGGCGTTTCAGCGTATTGAGAACGCTGTGCTGTCTATGCTATATACCACCGCCCTGCTGAAAAGCCCCAGAAACCCTGCCGCTCCACGCGGGATGGGAGATACCTTTCACAACGAGATCAAGAGTATCCTGAACGCTGCAAGCAAGATAATAGGGGAAGACCTGCAATATTATTTTTTTATTGAATACCGGAAGCGGGTAGACAATGAGGACACATCGGGCATCTACGTTATTTCTTCAGACGAGCGGGAAATGTGGCCTCATACGCGCGTTACCCTGGATCCCGATGGCTTGATCTACAACACCCTCTACGGGCTGAAAGACTATCAAGGCGGCAACATGCAGACCTTCCTGGCGCTGGCCCGCAGCGGCAATCGCATGCTGTCTTTCCGGCCACACTATTATCGTGACTCCGGCGAGTCTCCGGTACTGGCGGTGGACGAAGCTTTCCAAAAAGACTTTCAGAGCGCCGGCAACGGCATGCACCACCTGAAGGAAGCTGAAATGGTATTACTCTTCCGCCTGGCTGCCACAGAGCTGGCTCCGGACACTTCCGGACTGCATCATAGCGGGCAGGCCGTGCTGGCCATTTGCAGTAAAACGCCGGCTACCATTAAGAACTTTGTAGAGTTCGTGAATGTGGAACGCGTACGCCTGCTGTTGCTGATCAAGGAGCAGATACTTGAATACCTGCAGCGCAAATTTGACAGCGACGTGTTTATTGAAATAATGGAGGCCAGGGAGTTCCGCAGCTACCAAAGGGGGCTTAAGCACGGCATCCCGGATTATATTGAGGCTATGCGCTCCTGTATGCTGCAAAGGACCGGCGTGTATGACCCCGCATATGAAATAGAGCTGCATCGTATTATAGGCCAAGCCGTAATTGGCCAGATCTGTTACGTGGAAACTTCTTTTGCCGCCGCACCAAGGCGTTACACGGTAGCCGAAGTGCGCATGCTGTTGCGATATGTGTTCGAAACGCCATTTCTTGGTTCTCATAGCGTGGAATTTGACACGGTACAGTGCGAGATATCTGCAACGGACGGCGTGCTGGAACTACAGCCCTACGTGCTGGACGTCGTTATGGTGGAGATCGTGATCAACATGAAAAAGAATTGCCCCAGGTCAGGAGATATGGGCCTGTCTGTAACGATCAAAGACAACAAGTTCACCTTCAGGAATAAGCGGGCCAACGCAACAGCGCCCAGCCAAACATTCAAGGCTTACGGCGGCATTGCCATGTGCCGGAAAATACTTGAGTCCGTTGGCGCTACAGACATCGATTTTAGAACGGAGGCAGGAAACAATGGATGTTTTCTGGCAACCTTCAGTCTCGTACCAAAAAATAGTATACCATGAAACAGGAAATTACCAGGAAAGTATTGGTCATAGATGACAATGAGATGCATTACAAACGGATCAAGGACCGTTTTTCCAACAAGGCGGCAAACGTGTTGCAGGTTTACCCTGAGCACGGAGGAGGAAAAAAGGAGGAATGCAGCTACTTTGGACATATTAATACTCTCGTCCAGCGGCGTGATTTTAAAACAATACTTGATTACTACCATTTCATTGATCTGTTCATTATTGACAGCATATTGATAGAAAGCGAGAAAGATACAGGGTATACACTGGGATTCGAGCTGGGTGACTATATCAAACGTAACTTCCCGCGTGATGTAAAGATTATCTATATCAGCAACATTGTAGATTGCCCGAAAAAGGATCTTGACCCCACAAGGGAGTTTTTTCTGAGCAAGTCGGCTCACCGCATGTATTTTGAGGAAGACCTTCTGGTAAAGGCGCTTGAAATGCTGAATATTGATCCCGGCGAGGTAACAGACCACGATAATACGCCGCAGCCAACGGACACTATGGACCCGTTTTTCTTGCGGAAATATAAATTTCGCGACCTGGCCCGGAAGTTTGGCATATCTTATGCCATCAACGCCAAACTGGAGCAATGGGGGCCCAAGGTAACCCAAGCAATAGATTTTATGCTGCTGTATTTTGTATTTAACCTGCTGCTCTTGTCTACCATTATCTACAGCACATGGCATATCATTGACGCATTCTGGTTAAGCAGTACACCAAACGGAGATACCGCTATTCTACGGAAGGCGGAAAAACTGTTCCTCTACCTGCTGCCTATTTTTATTGTGCAGGGTTTCATTATCTACTACAGGACCTATGTGCGAGTGCACTATATTGAAGGAGAAGCTGCGAAGCTGAACGAAGCCCGGTCTACCGGCGTCATGAACCTTACCAAGGTATTGTTCATAGCATCAGTAGTGTCATACATGCTGATCAAGGTTATTGAAGTTATTTTTCCTGATTTATCTGAAGTACCGCTTAGCCGTGACGAGCGTTTGCTCCGGCTGATAGCTACCGGAGTTTTCCTGTTGATGCTGATGGTCTACTTCCTTTTCCTGAACAGAAAACACTGACGGAATAGCCACCTGTCACATTACTGCTATTATGAAACGCCCCTCTTGCCGCAAGAAAAAAGGTTTAAAAACAAGGAACGCCCGCTGCCATTGACAGCGGGCGTTTTTTAATATCATGCCTCTCACGCGTTACCTTCCCGCAGCAACCCGCTAAGGTCCACCTTGCTCCAGGGCCGGCTATCCATATTGCGGTAAATTTCCAGCTCCATTTCCCCATCTTCCGAAATATTGACGGCGCCATACCCGCAGAAATCCGCATACTCAAAGTGCCTGATAAAGGGCGCTTCCTTTTCGATGTTTTCTTTCCGCTCTGCAAAAGAGGAAGGGGTGAAAGACGGTTCCAGTTGCAGCAGGTCTGCATTGTACTTGTCAATTCCTTGCAGGTGGTCTTTCACCGGGGCGTCCGGGGCAGGCACCACGCTGCCCAGGCCTACCTGTACAAAGCTGCCGCCGGGCGTGCGCCGCGTCAGTATGCTGGTTTTATGCAGGTGCGCAGTGAGCACGATGGCTTTGTGTTTGCCCAGCAGGTTGAGCAGCAGTTCTCTTTTCTGCTGCTGTGCGGGTTTGGCAAATACATGCCAGTTGGCCCGCGCGTTGTAGGGTACTACCGGCTGGTGCACGCAAAAGAACAAGCGCTCTTCCCGGTGTTGCGACAGCACAGATTGCAGCCATACCAGGCTTTCATCTGCGGTATAACAATCAAATATCACAAAGCGGGTGTTCTTGTACACAAAGGTGGCGTTGGCGCCTGATACCGGGTTGTTCTTCAATACCTGCTGCTGCCAGGGCAGCACGGTGCGGTGGTATACTTCCCGGGCGCCCTGGCCGGTAATGTCGTGATTGCCTTTTACTACAAAAAAGGGCCGTTCCAGCTGCATGTTTTTCACATAATCAATAAAATCCTGTGTTTGCCGGGCGGCCAGCGTTTCGGAGCCGCAGAGCCCTTCTACAAAATCTCCCAGCTGCAGCCAGAAGTCTGCCTTCATCGCCGTTGCGCGTTCTTTGGCGGCTTGCATCAGGCCGGGAAAGTTCTCCCGCGTAATGCGGCAGTAATTCTCTATCTGGCCAATGTCATTAGGATAGAACTGGCGCACGTACTGCATGTCATGATGCTCGGGCTTGTCAAAATGCAGGTCTCCCAGCAGCAGGAAGCTGAAGGCGTTGCCCGGCCGGGGCGTAAACCTGAAGGCGGCGGCTCCCAGCGGCAGTGCGGCGGAAAGAGCGCCCATGGTGAGCAGGAATTGCCTGCGGTGTATATTTTTCATATCAGCAGCTATTATTTGGGTAGTTTGAAGTTTTGCCGGGTGGCCTGCAGGTACGCTTCGCCATATTCAACGGCAGGTTCCAGCGCGGTGCCCACCTGGAAGTTGTTCCATGAATTAATGAGCACCAGCCTTTTTTCGCTCATGTTGAGTTTGGCCACGTTGCAATACTCCCGGTAAAATTCCAGGCTCCTTTCTATATCATATATTTTGCTGGTGGGGCTGATCACCTTGTCGTTATACCCCGGGAACACGCAGGGCACAAAATCCACGGATTGCCAGGCCAGGGTAGAGTCCCGCCAGTTCTGCCAGTTGATGTTGCTGTACGATGTAAAGAAATTATACCGGTCATAATTATCCGTGGCCCAGTTGTTTAACACCACGGCGTCCATAGCTTTCACGGCGGGAGCGTAGCGCTGGGGCGGCAGCCAGCCGCTGGTAATGTCTCCGATGATGTAAACGTCCGTTCCTGCGTTTTGCAGCATTTCCCGTATGCTGCGCGCTACTTCCGCATGGTTGATGCTGGCTGCCGCGTTGGCTGAGAGGTTGAGCGGCGTGATCATCATCACCGGTTTGCCGTTGAGGTGATAGTAGTAGTCTCTATCAAAATGCGCCGCGGCCAGCGTGCTGATTTCCTGCTGCATGGTAGCGAGTTTGGCGCCGGTGAGGGGAGAGGCGTTGGTGGCGTTCAGGTGGGCGGTGTTGTAGCTGATCACCATTTTTACCGCTTCGTTCCTTCCGGTAATGAAACTGTTCAACAACGGGTTGCCAGCGGCGGCGCCGTTCCAGTTGAAAACAAAAAAGTCTACACCGCCTATGTCTGCCCAGGTGCGGTGCTGCGCCATGGTTTCGGCTTTCAGGGCGCTGTAGGTGCCCAGCACGGGCGTATCCGCATATTTTTTGGCCCAGTCTGCGGTGGAATAGTTGTAGTAGTAGGCGCCTACTGCTATGTTTGCCGTAACCGGTACGTCTGGTATGGGCTGGTTGAAGTCAGGCGGCAGGTATTCGTTGTTTTTGCTGCAGGCCGCAAGCAATGCAAGGGCCAGCACAGAAAGTATCTTTTTCATGCTGTTCTTTTGTTCAGGTGATCAATAAGGAAGGAACGGGTTTTTTACCTGCGGCAGGGCAAACCAGAGTTTGGTGTACAGATCGTCTGCGCCTTGCAGCCAGCCTGCGGCCTTATTCACTTCGCCGGGATTGGCCTGGTATTCTTCAGAAGGGTAGAGGATGCGCTGCGGCACGTATTTGTAATCCCCGTCGTACGTAGCGAACTGGGGCTGAAATTCCAGCAGCCTTGTTCTGCGGATGAGCGTCCAGGCGTCAATGCCCTGCATGGGGATGGCCAGCCAGTGCTGCATCACAATCTGCCGGTAATGATCGCCTGCAGGCACGTAGCTGGAGCAAATGCCCAGCCAGTCTTCAAATTCAGCCTGTCTGCCGGTAGTGTCAGCAGCAGTGCCCCATCTGATGCCGGGCGTGGCCTTGTAAGCGGCGGCCTGCGCGGTAGAGAGGCCGTAGCGGTTGAAGGAAGCGTCTATGCCCTGGTAATACCATTGCTCCGCCTGTTCCGGCGTGCCCCACCAGCCTTTTAAGGCAGCTTCTGATTTGAGGAAGCAGGCTTCGGCATAAGAAAGGAATACATACTCCGCGTCAGGTTTGGTGAACCGTTCCCCGATCTGCGAATAATCTTCCTGCTTCAGGCCGGTATGCGGGTTTACCTGCTGGCCGGACGCGTACTGGCTTCCGCCGCCGTAAGAAATATTCTGGCCAAAGAAACGGCCTGCCTGCGGCCCTTGTGCGGCGGGCTTGCCGTAAACTCCCAGGCGCGGGTCCTGGTAGGGCAGCGTGTGGTACACCAGTGATTCATTCAGCACAGGTATGGTGGCCTTGTTGGCGGTGCTGTTATACACGGCGTAGTTGTAGAGCGGATTCCAGGTATCGCTGCTGGCGCCCCATTGCGCGGCGGCGGTTTCTGCCTGGGTAGTAATGGTGCTCTGCTGATCGGCAAATATTTCCGCTACCACTTCCCTGGCCTTGTCCGGGTTGCCGTTGGGAGCAGCGTTTGAAATGCGCATGGCCAGGCGGAGGCGCAGCGTATTGGCAAACTTTTTCCATTGCTGCAGGTTGCCGCCGTACACTTTGTCTGCATTGGCGGCATAGGTGTCTCCCGCCGGGTCTATGGCCGCGGCCAGTGTTTTCAGCTCGTCCAGCAATGCATAGTAAATATCTTCTTCTTTGTCATACGGCACGCTGGGCTCTCCGTTGAGCGCATGCGTTTTGGGCACGCTGCCCCAGGTGGCCACCGCGTTGGAGAGAATAAAACATTGCCATATGCCGGCAATAGCCACCCGGTTCCGGTAGGCAGGGTTATCCTTATAGTTCAGCGCTATTTGTTTCACCGGCTGCAGGCAGTCTATGTAAGTGTTTTTCCAGTAGGTGTTGTTGGAGGCCTGGTTGAACGTGTAGCGTTGAAACTCTCCCTGGAAGCCGGAGTAGTGATGGGTGTAGTTGAAAAACACCACGCGGTTCATGTCTCCGCCATACAGGTTCATGGTGCGGAGAATGGCATTTGTCAGCAAAAAATCCGGCTCCACCCGCGTGGGGTTGTTGGGATCGGTATTGATCTCGTCGAAGTTCCTGGTGCAGGCGGAAAAGGCGCACAAGGCAACGAACAGGTATATGTGAATTTTTTTCATCTTGATAGCAGTTTAGAACGTAAGCCTGATGTTGAATCCATAAATGGCGTTGGGCGGCAGTGAACCGTTTTCTATCCCCTGGCCGTTCCCGGAAGTGGAAGAAGCTTCCGGGTCAATGCCGCGGGGCGTTTTACGGTGAAAAATAGCCAGGTTGCGCCCGGCCAGGGATACCCTGGCGTCTTTCAGCGGTGTGCCTTTCAGCAGCCCGGGCTGCACCGTGTATCCCAGTGTTACTTCGCGGAGCTTGATGAAAGATGCGTCGAACATCACAAACTCGGCGTAGTTAGGCCTGGCATACTCGTAGTTCTGCGGCGTAACGTATTTGTTGTTTTTGGTGCCGTCTGCAAAGTAGGCGTCCCACATGGCGCCGCCGGTCAGCTCGTTATTGCTCTCCCCGAATATGACCGTGTGTTTATAGTAGTCATCCCTGCCGTAAAGGGTTTCAGCGGCCACGCCGTTGGTCAGCATGCGGGAGTAGCTGCCGGAATAGAGCACGCCGCCCTTTTTAAAGTCCAGCAAGAAACCCAGGTCAAACGCGCCCAGCGATATCCTGTTGCTGATGCCGCCTATCCAGTCTGGCGTAGCGGTGCCAAAGGCCATGTCGTTGTCTTTTACAAGCAGTGAGCCGCCGTCTTCTATCAGCATCTGGCCTTTTTCGTTCCGGGCCACGCCCAGGCCGCGCAGGTAGGCGTAAGGCTTGCCTACTTCCGCATACACGTATATGTAGCTGGAGTTGTTATTCAGCTGGAACCGCGGCACGCCGTCTATCAGCTCCACTACTTCAGAATTGTTCCGGGAAAAGTTGAGGGATGTTTCCCACTTCAGCTTCCTGGTTTGCACAATGGTACCGGTCATGCTCAGTTCGTACCCCCAGTTCCTGATCTTGCCTGCATTGTAAAGGCGGCGCTGGTACCCGCTGGAGGCCGGCAGCTGCGCGGTGATGATCTGGTTGGTGGTAGCGGCATTGTAGTAGGTAGCGTCAATGTTGAGCCGGTTCCTGAACAGCCGCAGGTCAAGCCCTGTTTCGAAAGAGGCCGTTTTTTCCGGTTTAAGGTTGGGGTTGTTCATGGTGGTGGAAAGCGAGGCAATGGTGGCGCCATTGAAGAAGCCGTTGAAGCTGTAGGTCTGCTCAAGGCGGTAAGGGTCTGTATCGTTCCCCACCACGGCATAGGAAGCCCGCAGCTTGGCAAAATTGAGCAGGTTGCTTTTGATGTTCAGCATGTCTGTCAGTATCAGTGTACCGCCCATGGAGTGGTAGAAGTAGGAATTGCCGCCGGCGGGCAGGGTGGAAGACCAGTCGTTCCGGCCTGTCACGTCCAGGAACGCGAAGTTCTGATACCCCAGTGAAACGGCGCCGAATACGGAGTTCAGCTGCCTGTCTCGCCGGTTCTGGGTGGCCACGGGGTATTCCTTTGCATTGGAAAGGTTGATGAGGCCCGGCTGCAGGAGGGAGTTGACCCGCTGCTCCCTTCTTTCATACCCGGTGCTGAAGCGGCTGGCGCCGGCATTGGCTATCAGGGAAAAGTTATTGAACTTCTTGTCTGCCGTGAGTATGGTTTCCAGGTTAAAATTCTGCTGGCGGGTGTTGAACGTTCTCATAAAACCGTCCGGGTTGCTGGCTACAATGGAGCCGATGTTGTTGAACTCAAAACCTTCCCACCAGTAGATGTCCGCGCCCGCGCGGCCGGTCAGTTTCAGCCAGGAGGCTATTTTCAGCTCCGGGCTGAAGGATGCTATCACCCTGTCTTTCGTGTCTTTGTTGGGATTTTCGTTGATCACCCAGTAAGGATTGCTGAAATTGCGGTGGGTGCCGGTTTCCTTGCCTGTTACCGGATCTTTGTAGGGCAGCAGCTCCGCCAGGTCTGTGCTTCTGGCCATATGTGTGTACAGGTTGGTAGGATTTCTGCCATTGGCGTTGGAGTATTGCCTGTTGTTCACCACATCGCGTATGAAATTGATCTTGGTGTCTGCGCTGAAGCGGTTGCCCATTTTATTCAGCAGGCGGATGTTGATATTGTGCTTGTTGTTTTCGTTGAAGCCCTTCACTATGCTGGTACCGTCATAGTTGGTATAGGCAATGCGGTACTGTGTATTGGCGTTGCCGCCTTCTACCGCCACGGTATTGGTCAGCAGGCGGGCGGTATTATAGAAGTCCTTCACATTATCAGGTTGGGGGAGATACGGCTTGATTTCCCCGTTGAGCGCTACGTAGGGCTGGCCGAGCATGGGAGCGCCCCAGCTGCGGTAATTCTTGACCGCCTGCGGTATCCTGTTGGTGTTATCTATGTAGAACGAAGTGCCTACGCCGTACGCGTTCTGGTATTCAGGGAACTCTGTGAGGCGCTGGAACATGGTGCTGGAATTGACGGATACCCTGAACTTGCCGGAGCCCTTTTTGGTGGTGACCAGTATAACCCCGTTGGCCGCACGGGAGCCGTAGAGGGCGGAGGCATTGGGGCCTTTCAGCACCTGTATGCTCTCAATGTCTTCCGGGTTCAGGTCTGCGGCATTGTTACCATAATCTATGCTGCCAGCGTCTCCCATTTCATTGTCTATCGGCATGCCGTCTACCACAAACAGCGGCTGGTTGTTGCCGGTCAGGGAACTGTTGCCCCTGATGATCACGCGGGAAGAACCGGTGTTGAAACCGGACGGCACTACCTGCAGCCCGGCAATTTTCCCGGACAGCTGGTTGATGATATTGGGGCTTTTTGTTTCGTTCATGGTGTTCATGTCAATTCCTTGCTGGCTGTAGGAGAGGGCTTTTACCTCCCGCCTGATGCCCAGCGCGGTTACCACCACGGTAGAGAGCTTGCCGCTTTCCCGCTTCAGCCTTACCTGCAGCGGTGTGGCCTCACCGGGTTTCACTTCCACGCCTGCCGCCTGCCAGGTAGTATACCCCACAAAACTGATGCTGACGGAGTAGCGCCCCGGCGGCAGGGAAATGGCAAAGGTGCCGTCTGCCCGGCTGGTAACGCCTTTGTTATTGACCCGTATTACGGCGCCTTCAACGGGCTCGCCGCCTTCTTCCTCCGTAATTTTGCCGGTAATGCTGCCGGGCGGTACGGTAGACGAAGGTTTCACCGCAATGTTGCGGCCGGCCACGGAAAAAAGGAAACCCTGTTTCTCCTGCAAACCTGTCAGTACAGCGCCCAGTGTGCTGCGCTCGTATTTCAGGTTGGAAAGCAGGATGTTGTCAAAGCGGTGCCGGTCAAACAGGAAGTTGTAGCCGCTTTGTATTTTCAATTCGTCAAACAGCCGCGTGGCGGATATTTCCCGCGCGGAAAACCGGATGCCGGCAGTGAGAGTCGATAATGTTTCCTGCCCGTCCGCGGCACGCCAGCCGGTCAGCAACAGCAGGAGGAACAGGAGAGGCCATCTCGGGCCCCGTTTTGTTTTCAGTTGAACAGACATAAGTACAAATAGATTTGGATTAAGGAAGAACTACCAGCTTTCCGGCTTCGAGCTTGTACCGGCAATCGGCAATGAACAGGATGTTCCGGACCATCTGTTCAGGCGTTTCGCGGTCAAATACAGTAGAGAACCTTTTGCTGCCGAAATTCACACCCTTGTGATATTGTATGGTAATGCCGTATTGCGCGGCAATTCTCTCCAGTGCGTCTTGTACAGGTACGTTGTCAAACACGGTAGCCTGGCTGGTCCAGTCGGCCGGCGCGGTTAACCGCAGCGTGTCTTTGCTCACCAGCAGCCCTGTGCTGCTGCAGGTAGCAGCTTGCCCTTTTTCAAGGTGAGACAGGGGCGCCGCGCCTGGTGGTGCGTTTTTCCTGAACAGCGCCACTTTTCCGCTAACGAGAGATACGCGAATAGACCTTTCTCCCTGGTAAGCTTCTATGTTGAAGGCCGTACCCAGCACCTGCGTTTCCACGTTGCCCGTCAGCACGGAAAACGGCCTGGCGGCATCAGGTGCTACCTCAAAAAATGCCTGGCCGATGAGCTGTACAAGCCGCTTTTCAGCGGCTATGGAATGAATGAGGCGGCTGGCGGGAGACAGCCATACCCTGGTACTGTCAGGCAGGGTGAAGTGCCGTTTGCCCGTGGTGGTGTTCACCACCGTATCCCATGTTGGCCGCATGGCCGACAGGGAGTTCTCTTGCGGGCGGGGGAGGCTGCCGGTCCAGTACCAGAGCAGCGCCAGCAGCGCAGCGGCGGCAGGTATGGCCAACCGCAGCCATATTTTGTACACCGGCCGCTTTTGTTGCGGCGGGTACAGCTGCCGGCGGAGGTCTGCCGCCAGTTGCTGCTTCAGCGCTTCACCGGCCGGCAGGCCCCCCTCCTGCTCCCATCCGGCTTCCATATGCTTGCGCAGCTCGGGCAGGTCTGCCTGCTGCAGCCAGCGCGCTACCAATGCCTCTTCAGCGGCGGTGCATTCCCCTTTAAAATATTTGTTCAGTAACTCCTGTGTGATCATACATATGTTACACGTTGCCGGAAAAGAGAAAGTATCAGTGCCGTAACGGGATTAACGATTTGGTAATATTGCAACGCTATCTTGCAGCTCTCCACAGATATATTTTTCGTCAGCTATGCAAAAAGAGAAGGTGAGCGACAGATTTGAAAAAGTATACGATGCCACTTATTACAAGCTGTATGGGTTTGTAAAACGTTATCTGGATAACGATCATGAAGTAAAGGACGTGCTGCAGGAATGTTACATCAGGCTCTGGGAGCGAATGGGCACCATCCGCGACGACGAGAAGCTGCTGCCCATGCTGCGCACCTGGGCCATGCATGCCACTATTGACGCTGTACGGAAAGATGCGCGCGCCAGGCTGCGGAACAGTGCCTGGCAGCAAAACCAGGAGCAGACCACCGTAGCAGATGAAGGGCTGCAATGGCGGGAAACCATGAGCGTGTACAAGGCTGCCATAGCAGCATTGCCCCCGCGGCAGCGGCTGGTGTTCAGCCTTACCAAAATAGAAGGCCTGAGCCAGCAGGAAACGGCCGCGCGGTTGAAGATCAGTGTGAACACGGTGAAGCGGCACCTGGGGGAGGCCATGCGCACGCTCCGGGCCAGCTTGCCGGAGAGGGCCCTGCAAGGCATGCTCATTTTATCCCTGCTGCAAACGCGGATGGGGTAGCCGGATCAATAAATGGAAGGCCCTTCGCTGCTCCCGAACAAGACGGCACCGCTGAAACACGCAAAGCTGGCCACCGCCGTCAATGTTCTGATGGCATGGAACACTTTCCACCGGTCTCGTATCTCTTCCCAGTTGCCCGGTAATACTGACGCGCTCCACTGCTTTATCTCGTTATCTATCGGCACTTCAATGCCCACCGTTATCAGCAGGGTGATCACCAGCAATGCGCCCGCCAGCAGGCATACGTAAAAGCCGGCAGACCTTTTATCCGGGTACCACCAGAGAGACAAAATAACGAATGCAATGGCCAGCGGCATAATGACCCGCATAGGCCATGCCACATTGGCAATAATGGTTTTGCCGATATGAATGAATTCCTGCGCAGAGAAAGTTTCGAGAGAACGGGTGAGGGTGAACCAGGTGCCCCAGAAAGTGCCTGTTACCAGCAGCAATAGCAACAGCGCTATATATTGCGAAATTTTCAGTTTCATGGCTTTAGAGTTTGGTGAAACTGTTTTTCAGCAGCAAATATCGGGCTGATTCATTTTCCGTCCCGCGCAAATAATTTCCCGATCCAACACTCAGGGCATACAGCAAATGGTAATTTTGCGGAAATTTCAACCGCTACATGTTAAGCAAATTTGTAATTCTTGGCTGCTACCTCCATGCATTTTTCAGTTATGTAGAAGAGAATCTCTTTAATGCCGACTATTTCCCGGCGCGTTCACAGTGGTTCATGATACCGGGTTTTATTCAAAGGGGAGGGGAGCAGCGTTTAACATCGGGATGACAGTGAAGTATTAAATAATAGCAGGGCCGCCTCAAAAGTACTAAGGCGGCCCCGGAATGAAAAGAAAATCCCTTTACAACTTCACGATCATCCTCACTGTTTTATTTACCCCGTCTGTTACATGAATAAAATAAAGTTCACGCCGGAGGGACGTAAGGTTGAGGCTCATTGTGGCGGAGCCATGCCCCTGCGGCATAATAGCGTAGGCCACCTGGTTGCCGGCGCGGTCAAATACGCGGAAGGTATAAGCACGGTCCAGTTTCTTGTTCAGCCTTACGGTAAGCGGGCCGCGGGTAGGGTTGGGGTAGATGGTGATGTCCACCTCATCCCGCACCAGTTCAGGGCCCAGTACCAGGATGTGTTGTTCAGCGGTGGCCGTATCATAGTTCTCATTACCCGCCTGCGTGGCGCGGATGGTAACAAGGCCCTCGTCCAGCAGCTTCACGGTACTGTCTGTTAGCATGGCCATGCCAGACGTTACCTGGTAGGTTACCGGCAGCCCGGTGGAGGCGGAGGCGTGCAAGGTTACAGATTTCATGCGGCGTTGCGGCTCAATAGCAGGGAATGTGATGAACTGCGACGCTTTTTGCACGGTAAAGGTCTGTTCTACAGAATCCGCTTCGTAAAAATCGTTGCCAGCCTGTATGGCCCGCACGGTTATTTCTCCCGCGCCAAGAATGGTCAGCATCGAGTCTTGCAGTGAAGCCGGGCCTGCCACCAATCTGAAGAACACCGGCAGGTTGGCGGAAGATGTTGCCTGCAGCGCAAATGTGGTATCTCCGTAAGTTTTTCCTTCTACCGGTGTAAAGTCCAGCTCCTGCAAGCCTTTGAGAACGGTGAAGGTCTGGAAGGTATCTGCGGCAAAATAATTATCGTTGCCCGCCGCTATGGCCTTAACAGTAACAGTGCCCGGCGCAAGCAGTTGCAGGCGGTTATCTTCCAGCGTGGCGGGGCCGTCTGTTACGCTGAATGCAACCGGGAGGCCGGTAGATGAGACCGCGCTAAGCTCCACGGGGCCTTCGCCATAACGCTGGGTACCGATACTGTCAAACGAGATCACCTGCAACCTTTTCTCGAACAGTTCCCATTCCGCCAGTTGCGTATTCGTTTCCCCGTTATTGTCCAGGATATCCAGCCGGAAGTATATGTAAGGCTGCATATTAGTGGCTACCGTGTAGGATTTAAGCAAGCCTCTTGACGCGAAAGACTCGCCGGTCCGTACATCCAGCGTATCCCAGCTTGTGCCGTTGCTGGAGCCCAGCAGGCGCCAGTCTTTGGGGTCACGCGCCGGGCGGTCGTTGCCGGAGGTAAGCGTGTAGCGTACCACAATGGCCGGCGCGGCAGACTGGTACTGCACCCACAACGCCGTTCTGCCGCTGCGGTAATATTTGGTAGCCGGGTTGTTATCTATCAGTGACGGGAAGTTCTCTGCAGGTTTGGACGTATTGGGGTACTGGCCTGATATAATGCCGCCATTGTCTGTTATATCGAGATGGCCGGAGAGGATGCTTACTGCTGTATTGGCTGATATGGCAGTATCTCCGTTAACATTCACAGAGCGGGCCTGTAGTACGGCATTGCCGATGGGCGGGCTCATCCAGCGGTACAGGAACGGGGCAACGGAATCAATGCCGATGAGCAAGCCGTTGTTGTAAAAGGCAACGGCGCTAACGGCGGAAAGCGAGTCTGTTGCGGAGGCTGCGAGGTCCAGGTAAACCGGCCCCGTAAGTACAGAACCGTTGAGCGGCGCCGTGATGCTCACTGCCGCTCCGGCGGGATTTACAATCACCTGTGTGGTAGCCGCTGCGCTTTCGCGGTCATTGGCGTCGTAGGCAATAGCAGAAAGCGTATGGCGGCCATAGACGGCATTCCAGTTGATACGGAAAGGGCGGCTGCTGTCTGCCGCTACTTCAACGCCGTTTACCAAAAACCTGATGTGCGTAATGCTGTCTGTAAGCGAGATGGCATCTGCCGCAAAGGGCACCGGCTGGCCGGCCTGAAAGATGGCGCCGCTGAGGGGAGATTGTATGCCCACCACCGGCGCGGTGTTGCCGGCGTTCGGGCCAACGAGAGAACTGTCCATCAGCTGGGCTTTCACCGGCGCCACTGACACCTGGTCTGCACCCGCGTCAAACGGCAGGCTGCGCGGCTGGCCATCCATGTCTGTTGTTATTGCCGGAAAATTGTCAGTTGCCATGCCAATAGCCGGGCTGCCCGGTTGCAGGTGGAAAGTGCCGGTAATGTCACGCGCCAGCAAGGGGTCTGCTATGATGTAAGAGGTGTCAGGGATATTGCCGCCGTTGTTGGTCACATTATGGACAATGTTGCCTTTCCAGACCCTGTTGGTAGAAGGGCCCAGTATCTGCACAGCCTGGAAAGGGCTGTTGGCAATAATGTTATATGCGCCTGTAATGTACGTAGAGCCGAGCCCGTTTGTTCTGGACGTTTGCCGGATGTTGGTGGCATTGCCCACCAAAGTGTTGAAGGTAATCAGCACGCGGTCAGGCCGGTCATGAGAGGTCAGCGCCCCGCCTTCAGACACTTCGGCAGACCCGTTGCCGATGTTGATGGCAATGCTGCAGCCTTCAAAGTGATTACTGTGAATAACATGATCATCACCAAAAAACCGGATGCCCGGCGTGTTCAGGAAATAATTGCCGTACACCTTGTTGAAATTGCCGTGGCGCAACGTGAACTGGGCAGGGCAGTTCTTGAAGGTATTGTAACGGACGGTGATGCCGGATACCTTTACGGATAAGGATTCGTTCTCACCATCACACTGTTCGAACACATTGTATTCAACCAGGCTGTTGCTGGTGGAGAGGCTGAACCCGCTCAGCCCGAACTGCAGGGTTTCAGAGCCGTTGCCGCCTCCGGGCAGCTGGCGGTAAAAATAATTGTGATGCACCCAGATGCGGCGGGCTGCCTGGCTGCCCGAAGCACCCGGCCCGCCGGAGCCGTGAATGGAAAGGAACTGTCCCAGGGCGGCTTTGTTCCGGAAGGTATTGTAGCCCAGCTCATGATCATCTCCCTGCACGTTCAGGTTGTCTCCGGCGCCGGGAGTTTCATACACATTACGGAGCAGCTTGCAGAAAGATGTGCCGCGCGCCAGCGCCGCCTTTCCCGCGCTATGCGTAAACACGAAACCGGATATCACGATGTGGGCGGACGGGCTGGCAATGTAAAAACCGCCTGTGCCGGTGATTTCCGCACCGCCAACAGTTTCTGCCGTAATGGTGATAGGCTGCGCCGCCGTGCCCTGGCGGTTGATGGTGATGTTGGCCGAAGCCGTGTACACACCGTTGGCCAGAACGATCACATCGCCGGGAGCGGCGTTGTTGATGACGGCCTGCAGCGCAGGCAGTGAATTGACCGGGATGACGGCTGCCAGCGAAGAGGCTGCCCATAGCAGCAAGGCAAGGAGGGGTAGTGTTTTCATCATGTGGAATCAAGGTTTGATAAAACGGTTGGCAACGCCGTAAAAGCGCCGCCTGCAGAGCGTGGAATTGACGTATGTAATCTCGATAAAAAAAGCTTGCCGGACTGATAGCATTTTACCCGGAACTGTTATGATTTGCATGTACGGCAGTTTCGTCCAGACACCAGGCATTTCACTGACAGATAGTTTTTGCTCAAATCGCGGTATAAATTTATCCTTTCCTGCCCCTTAACAAAAACGATTTTGCAAAAAGAAGGGATTTATTCTATATTCATTGTGCCGTCACCGTTAGCCGGTTTGTTTTCCTTCCCGTCTGCACAAGAGCTTCTTTTTTTAATCAAACCACACACACATGAAACACGTTATGAAAACTCGTGGAGGCACAGCTATGCGCTGGCCTGAACAACCGCTCCTTGTTTTCCTTGCAGCCGCTATGTTGTACGGCTGCACCAAAGAAGCCGTCCCGAAAGCAGACGGTGGGAGCGCTGCCGCACTGCAACAGCAGAACAGCACTTCCGGCGCAGTAGTAGCCGCGGCCATAGGGTCTGGCTGGGTGGAATACTTTCCCACCAAGAAGATACACCTGGACGATGCCAACGGGCTGCAGATCTTCAACTGGACGACCTACAAATCTGTAGGCAATCCCATCTGTGCGGACTATACGTACAGCAACGGCACAGAAACTTTTCGCTTGCTGAACACACAAACCAACCGTTCAGAGATCCGCCTGCTGAATGATTATTCAACCGGCAGCCGGCAATTTGAAGGGTATGTAAAAATTGTTCCGCCGTTGAACGATGAGTCTCTCATGCAGATATTCGGCAGTACCTCCGGCGCTACACAGCTAATGATACGCGGGTATTCCGCCGATGGCGGCTCCATCCGTGGCGCCGGACAAACGCTGGCCACCAACATTTATGACCAGGAGGTAAAGATCAACGTGATCCACCTGCAGGAGAATGTTGGCAACCGTATCAAGATCTATGTGAACGGTGTGAAGAAGGCAGATATCGCGGATAATGAGTCCGTTACCAATTACATGAAGTATGGCAACTACGGCACGCTGACCACCGGCACGGCAACAGTGCAATGGCGGAACGTGAAATTATATAAAGACGGAACAGCGCCTAACTAACGGTTTGATCTGCTAAAAAGGGCTGACCAGCAAACGATGGTCAGCCCTTTTTTATGCAATGCAGGTTCGGTTTATTTGGCCAGTATCCCGTTGTACAGCATGCCATCTCCTGCGGGCATGTTCAGCTGCAGCAGGTGGCTGATCAGCGGCGCAATGTCTGTCAGCCCCATTTGCGGTATTACGCCGCCTTTGCGGATGCCGCGGCCAAAAGCCACAAAACCTGTCTGTATCTCTTTGAAGTCTGGATAAAAGCCGTGGGTGCCACCTTTTGCCGCGCGGATAAAATCGCCGGTAGCGGCAGGGCTGAAGGTAAAGCCTTGTTGCGCGGCCAGGCCAAAGGCTGCGGTAGCATCGGCGCCGATGGCATCCAGCTCCTCGCGGGTTTTGATGATAAATGCGTTTTGCTGTTGTATGGGCAGGTCTTTCAGGAGTTGCAATACTTTTTCTTTCGTTTGCTGGTCATTCCTGTCTTTCAGTTGCAGGAAAGCGCCGCCGCCGGCAGGGTGGAAATAGGCTTTCCAGTTGTCAGGGCGCTGCGGGTCATACAGGCCTGCCTTTGCCAGCAGCACGTTGGGCGCCAGCGCGGAGTGGATGTCTACAAAACCATGATCTCCTGTTACAATGATGGTAGTGCTGTCTTTGATGCCTGCCCGTTGTACCGCCTCCAGGATGTCTTTGATGGCCCTGTCTGCAGCCGCAACAGATGCCCTTACCTTGGGCCCGTCACGTCCTTCCTCATGCTCAAAGTGATCTACCGTTACCAGGTGTACCGCCATGAAGGCCGGTTTGTATTTGCGGACGATATAGCTGCCCATGCGTGCCAGGTTAGCGTCTATGGCCAGGTAGTCGCCGTCAAAGTCTTGCTCGTCCAGCTTGCCGGTGGCGTATTCTTCCATTTCTTCAAGGAAGCCGCGGGGCTGGGCGTGCTCACGGAGGGCCTTTACCATGATGCGGCCCTTTCCTTTGTCTTTCAGGTACCAGTACTCCGGCACGTTGTAGGTAGCCGGGGAGCCTACAGACACCGGCCAGAACAGGGAGGCGGTTTTGAGGCCTTTGTCTTTGGCCGCACTGAAGAGCGTAGGCGTCTTAATGTCTTTGTATTCCCAGTTCCACTTGCCGGTAATGCCCAGCGGTTCAGGAGGGGTATTGTAATAGATGCCGTGTTTCAGCGGTTTTACACCGGAAATCATGGTGGTATGGGAAGGGTAGGTAACGGTGGGGAATACGCCGGTAACACCGTCTGCATACACGCCTTCCTGCATGGCCTGGCGCAGGTGCACCATGTTCCAGGAAGGGTCTTTATAAAATTCCGGCCGCAGGCCGTCTACACTGATCAGGATCACATGCCTGCTCTGCGCGTTGACGGCGGTGTGGCCCAGCAGGAAGGCGCAGAAAACGATAAGGGCTTTTTTCATATGGGCTGTAGGTTAGTTAAGCGGTGGTGAAATTACGGTATTCAACAGGGCATCGCTGCTATGTAAAATATGAAATTTGGGTTAAGAATTGAAGAGATCTGCATCGTAGTAAAACACATGGCCATTGCTGACCCGCGCAGGTGAAGTATAGGGGTGCTCCTCCGCCTTGCCTGCCGCCATGATGTGCAGCACCTTCCAGCCCTTCGCTTTCAGGTAGTCAGATACCAGGGAGCGGTGGCAGCGCCACCATACCGCTTCGGAACACATGTAAGCCGTTGGCTGTTCCAACGCCATCGTTTCCAGTTTGGCCATCGCCCTTTCAAAATCAGCCGTTTCCATGTAATCCGCGTAGCCCTGGAACGATTTGTTGCGCCAGCGGGTATTTTTAGAACCTTGCTGTACCGGTCTTCTGCCTCCCAGGTCTTCAAAATGCGTGTAGCGGATGCCTGTTTTTTGCAGCTCCGCTGCCAGCTGCTCTTTGTTGAACCCCGGCAGCCGCCGCGAACCGGGGAAGCGCCTGATGTCTGCCAGCGCTGTTATGTGGAAGGATTGCAGCATGGTTATGAATGCTTCAACGCTGTGTGTGGAATGCCCTATGGTGTAGATGGTATGCACGGTGTAAAGCGGCGCAACAAACATGCCATGTAGTAAAAATGTGATCCAACCCATATATTTAGGGCATTGTACATAATCCAGACAGGCCAAAAAATGGAAATAGATATCAATCAGAAGAAAATTTCAATCAGTGACAAGAGCAATATATTCATTGATGGGCAGCAAACACACGTGGCTTCAAAAGAACTATTAACCTGGCTTCCGGAGATACATCTGTTCGAATCCGGGAACAACAAACCTAGATATACCATCAAAAAGAAATGGACTCTCTTCAAGGCATCATATAATTTGACCAGGTGGGACAATGATATATTTGAGTTCAGGACGAAACATTTCTGGAAATCGCATTATTGCTGTCAGGTCGAACAAGACTTGTATGATATTTTCGGGCACAGGGGCAGGAAATATTCTGTCTATAAAAATGATAAGCAAGTAGCATGGTGGGATAAGAGAGCGGTATCCTGGTTTGAAGGGGACAATTACAAAATAATTGCCGACAAAGATTGCGATTATGAGCTGATTATTTCGTTTTGCCTGATTATTGACAACGCTTTTTCAAGTGATAAGGAGGGTAACACAATTACAATAGACTTCGGCCATATTGGCCCCCAAACCAGAAAGTTTGATCCTAGCTGGCAACCTAAATATTAATATTCCCCTGCATATAGTGCCCGGATGAAAACGGTTACAGGTGATGCTATCAGTCCTGAAAACTTACCGTTACACAAATCTCCCAAAACCGGGACTGTCCCGAATGTACCTTACCCCTGAAAATGGCTAAAACATACACTCCCCACGTACCATCCTGGGGGTATACTGGGAGTATGGTGGGGGTTACTATGCCGGAGAGTGGGAGTAACCTGCGGGTAGACTGGTGGTAACAGTTGCCTTCTAAGGTAGCGGCAGTTAGTACCAGGCAGGTACCTTGCAGGTTCCAAGTACGTATGAAGTACGTATCAAGTACCCTAATATAGAGGGGTACTTCATAGGTACTTGGAAGGTACTGCAAACGTACTTGGAACGTACTTGGAATCCCTGAACGCAACACTTGGTCTTGTCCTGATATAGGTTTACACCTTGGTTTAGAAAATACTGATATTGGTTTACAATGCTCAAAACTAATCCTGATTCCGGCTTACAGGGTGAATTTTTGGTCCTGGTTACGGTTTACAGGCGG
>NZ_JBCNJR010000010.1:0-179674 GCF_039596455.1 Chitinophaga sp. | reverse complement strand
CCGCTACAGTAATGGGCGACTACTTGCCGCTTAAAGGCCAAATCATGGATACTACGACGGCCCCTTCTTTTTAATTGATTCATTGGTTTACATTTTTGGGTGTAAACCTATTTTAGGATGTGACCCTGAAAAACCTTTACAAGTCACAGAGGCTTGTCCTGATATAGCTTTACACCCTCAGTCAGAAAATACTGATATTGGTTTACAGGGTTCAACAATAATCCTGATAATGGCTTACAGGGCCGGCAAATTCACAATTCCTGCCCCTTCCCTTCCGATTATCCAAAATTCCTCTACCTTTGCGGACTACACCAGAAATATGTTGATCGAAGTACTGAAATCGAAGATTCACAGAGCGGTTATCACGGAAGCCAATCTGAACTACGTGGGCAGCATCACCATTGACGAAGACCTCATGGACGCCGCCAACCTCATTGTTAATGAAAAAGTGCAGGTGGTGAACGTGAACAACGGTGAGCGCCTTGAAACTTATGTGATCAAAGGCAAACGCGGCTCCGGCGTGATCTGCATGAACGGGCCCGCCGCCCGCCTGGTAGCCGTGGGCGATATTGTGATCATTATCTCCTATGCCACCATGGATTTTGAAGAAGCCAAAAAATTCACCCCTATCGCCATTTTCCCGAAAGAAGGCAATAAATTATAACCCGGTTAATACGTCCCCATGCCAAAAGCGCTTAAAAACATTCTCAAATTCCTGGCCTTTTTAAGCATTGGCGTGCTGATGATCTGGCTGGCGCTGAAAGACATGACGCCGCAGGACTATGCGGACGTAAAATCGGCTTTCCTCAGCGGCAACTACTGGCTGATCATTCCCGCCTTCATCATCGGCATCGGCAGCCACCTTTCCCGGGCGCTGCGCTGGCGTATACTCATCGGCACCCAGGGCTACCGCCCCGGCGTGCTCAACACCTTCTTTGCCGTAATGGTAGGCTACCTGGTCAACACCGGCGTGCCCCGCCTTGGGGAGATAGCCCGCTGCGGCGTGCTGGCCAATTACGAGAAGATACCCGCAGACAAGCTGATTGGCACCATGATAGCCGAAAGAGCGCTTGACCTGGTGTGCCTGGCCATTGTGTTCCTCCTCTGCTTCCTGCTGCAGCTGGACATTGTTTCCGCCTACCTCTCCGCCGAAGTATGGCCCGCCGCGGAGCAGAAGCTGGCCAACGCCAACACCACCCAGCTGCTGATGGTGCTGGGCATTGCGCTGCTGGCCGTGGGCATCTTTATTTTCCTGCTGAAACGTTTTGCCGCCTCCCGGGCCGCCATCAAGCTGAAAGCGCTCATGCGCGGGGTGATGGACGGCTTTCTTTCCATCGTGAAAATGGACCGCAAAAAGCTGGGCTGGTTCCTCTTCCATACCTGCTGCATCTGGGCGCAGTACCTGGGCATGCTCTACGTAGGCTTCCTTTGCCTGCCCGCCACCCAGCACCTGGGCCTTACCGCCGCCCTTACCGTACTGGCGCTGGGCAGTGTAGCCATGATAGTTAGTCCGGGCGGCATTGGCGTATACCCCTACCTGGTGCAGAAAACATTGCTCCTCTATAACATTGCAGGCCCTATAGGCATGGCCTTCGGCTGGATCATCTGGGGCGCACAAACCCTGCTCATCTGCCTGCTGGGGCTCATTTCCTTCATCTGGCTGCCGGTCCACAACCGGAAATCCCCCGGAAAGTCGTAATTTAATAGAAACTTAACACCGCCACTATAGGCTGGCAATTTGTTTATACTAACTTTTGCGGTTAGAGCAGGCTGCTTTTGCAGCTTGTTAAAAATCATGTGATTATGAGTATGGATATGAATGCCATCCCTATGTTGCCGGTTAAACATAAAAAAGACCCGGTGAAAAAAACTGAAAAAACAGACAGTACGTTCAGGAAAAGAAAAACAATTGTAAGAGATATAAGCTGGCTTTCATTCAATGCACGGGTATTGCAGGAAGCCGCTGACACTACTGTGCCGCTCTATGAGCGCATCCGTTTCCTTGGTATTTTTTCCAATAACCTCGACGAGTTCTTCCGCGTGCGCGTGGCCACCCTCAAACGCATGGGCGTGGTAGGCCGCAGCGCAAAAATGCACCTGGAAGAAAATCCAGACCAGATACTGGACGAGATACAGCGCACCGTGATCAGCCAGCAGCAAGAGTTTAACCGCATCTGGAAAGAAATTGAGGATGAGCTGAAAAAGGAAAAGATCCACCTGCATACAGACAAGCAGCTCAACCGGGACCAGCAGAAGTTTGTGACCAACTACTTCAATGAGGAAGTACGCACCAACATCATCCCCCTCATGATAGAAGGCATCACCCACATGCCTTTCCTGAGAGACAAGTCCATTTACCTGGCCGTGCTGCTGGCACGGGAAGACAATTCCATCCGCCAGAAATTTGCCCTCATAGAAATACCCACCAGCGTGCTGCCGCGCTTCCTGATACTGCCTTCCAAAGAAGGCGAGCACAGCATCATTCTGCTGGAAGACGTGATCCGCTTCAACCTGCCGCATATCTTTTCATTTTTCGGGTATGACAAGTTCTCATCCTGGATCATCAAGGTAACGCGAGACGCGGAGCTGGACATAGACAACGATATTGCCACCAGTCTCATTCACCAGATAGAAAAAGGCCTGAAAGCCCGCCGCAAGGGCAAGCCCGTGCGTTTTATATACGACCAGCAGATAGACCCTATTGTGCTGGAATACCTGATGCGCCGCCTGGGGCTGTCTAAAAGGGACAACCTGATACCCGGCGGCCGGATACATAATTTCAAGGACTTTATGGATTTCCCGGAGAAGGTGTTCACCCGCGAGCGTACACGCCGCAAAACCTTCATCCACCCGCTGTTCCAGAACGCGCCCAGCGTCATGCAGGTAATTGCCATGCAAGACGTGATGCTGCACTTCCCCTATCACTCCTTCGATACCATCATAGACCTGCTGCGCGAAGCCGCCATGGACCCCAACGTGACCACCATCAAAATAACCGCCTACCGCCTGGCCCGCAACAGCCGCATCATCAATGCGCTGATCAACGCCGTGCGCAACGGCAAGCAGGTAGTGGTAGTGCTGGAGCTGCGCGCCCGCTTTGACGAAGAGGCCAACCTGCAATGGAAAGAGCGGCTGGAGGAAGAAGGCGTGAAAGTGCTGTACGGCATTCCCGGCATGAAGGTGCACGCCAAGCTCTGCGTGATCAAAAAACGCATCGGCACCAAAACCGTACAATGCGGGTTTGTGAGCACCGGCAACCTCAATGAAAAAACCGCCCGCGTGTATGGAGACCATTGCCTGCTCACCGCCAACCGCGGCATTATGGCAGACATCAACCGCATTTTTGCCTACCTGGAAAAGCCCAGTCATGACGAAAAGCTGCTGATGGCCTGCAAAACCCTTATTGTCAGCCCCTTCAACATGCGGAAGTTTTTCCTGAAGATGATAGACCGCGAAATACGCAACGTACGCCGGAAAAAACCCGCCTCCATCATCATCAAAATGAACTCCCTCTCTGACGATGAGCTGATTGCCAAACTCTACGATGCCGCCAAGGCCGGCGTTACCATCAAGATGGTGATACGGGGTATCTGTTGCGCCTATACGGAAAATAAAAAGTGGAAAAAAGACATCGAGGCCGTGAGCATCATAGACGAATACCTGGAGCATGCCCGCGTGTTCATTTTCCATAATAACGGCAACGAGAAAACGTTCATAGCCTCTTCAGACTGGATGGTGCGCAACCTGGACCACCGCGTGGAAGCGGCGGTGCCGGTTGAGAACAACGTGATCAGGCAGGAGCTGCGCGAGATACTGGACATACAGCTCAACAGCAATGTAAAAGTGCGCATACTGGACAATGAGCAGCAAAACGCCTACAAACACAGCAATGGCCGTAAAATCCGCGCCCAACTTGAAATATTCAAATACCTCCACGAAAAAACATACCTTTGAGACAATTGCGAATCTGTAATTGACTCATGAAGCTGGCAGCGATTGACATAGGCTCTAACGCCGCACGTTTGCTGATATCGGAGGCCTCCCCGAAGGCGAACGGCGAGATGGATTTTACCAAGGTGAACCTGGTACGCGTACCGCTGCGTTTAGGGATAGACGTATTTTCAAGCGGCGCTATTTCAGACAAAAGGGCTGACAGCCTGGTGAACACCATCAAGGCCTACAAGCTGCTGCTGGACGTATATGAAGTGAAATACCTGAAAACGGCAGCCACCTCGGCCATGCGGGACGCCGCCAACGGCCCGCAGATACTGGAGCGCGTAAAGCTGGAAACCGGTATGGACCTGCGGCTCATTACCGGCCAGGAAGAAGCCTCCTACATTTACGAGAACCACATTGCAGAAAACCTGGACAAGACCCGCAGCTATCTTTATATAGACGTAGGCGGCGGCAGCACGGAGCTGACCTTCTTCAGCGGCAACCGCCTTATATTCAAGGAATCTTTCAACATCGGCACCATCCGCCTGCTGCAAAACCAGGTAACAGAAGCCCACTGGCAGCAGATGAAAGATTTCCTGCGCCAGCAGCTGCGTGTATACAACGGCGTAGTGGCCATCGGTTCCGGCGGCAACATCAACAAGGTGTTCTCCCTCTCCAAACGGAAAGAAGGCAAACCCCTCTCTCTTGAATTGCTCAAGGACTATTACAAGGAATTCAGCAGCTTCACCGTGGAAGAAAGGATACACCTGTACAACCTGCGCGAGGACCGTGCAGACGTGATCGTTCCTGCCCTGCAGATATACGTGAACGTAATGCGGTGGACGGACATTGAAGAGATCTTTGTGCCCAAAATAGGCCTTGCGGACGGGCTGGTACGCTCCCTCTACAACGAGATAACCCGGGTATAAACGCCGCTCCTAACAAAATACTGCCGAAATCCGATTTATATTGCAACTTTGTGGATTGGTTTGCCGGCCAGGGCCGGATCTTTCAATACGAATAACTGATAGTAATGTCTGCTGTAAACAAAGAGATCAAACGCATCACCACGCATATCCTGCAGAAAATGAAAGCAGACGGCGAGCGGATTTCCATGCTCACCGCCTATGACTTTTCCATGGCCAGGATATTTGACGATGCCGGTATAGATATATTGCTGGTGGGAGATTCCGCCTCCAACGTCATGGCCGGCCACGAAACCACGCTGCCCATTACGCTCGACCAGATGATTTACCACGCTTCCTCCGTGGTGCGCGCCATCAAGCGCAGCTTTGTGGTGGTAGACCTGCCCTTCGGCTCTTACCAGGGCAACTCCAAGGAAGCCCTGGGCTCCGCCATCCGCATCATGAAAGAAACCGGCGCCCACGGCGTGAAGATAGAAGGCGGCGAAGAGATCATAGAATCCGTAAAACGGATCATCAGCGCAGGCGTGCCCGTGATGGGCCACCTGGGCCTCACCCCCCAGTCTATCTACAAGTTCGGCACCTATGCCGTACGCGCCACGGAAGAAAGCGAAGCCCAAAAGCTGATCAAAGACGCGCTGCTGCTGCAGGAAGCCGGGGCCTTTGCCATTGTGCTGGAAAAAATACCCGCCCTCCTGGGCAAACAGGTGGCCGAACAGCTGACCATTCCCACCATCGGCATCGGCGCGGGCAAGTATGTAGACGGGCAGGTGCTGGTAATGCATGATATGCTGGGCATCAACAAGGAGTTCAAGCCCCGCTTTCTCCGCCGTTACCTCAACCTGTACGATGATATTTACAAGGCCGCCCAGCAATACCACCAGGACGTGAAGAAGCGGGATTTCCCGAATGATAAGGAGCAGTATTGAGGCAATTACGCAGCGCTGGAACTGTATAGATCTTTGAATGCCGGAGGGGCTGCCTTCCGGCATTTTTTGTGAAGGTGAATATAAGCTGGTTTAATGGAATATAGCGGAACCATAAAGATGAGGACGCCGATAGGGCACTCATCTAAACAGCTTTGGGTTTGGGCTGCTTCTTGAAAAACTTCTTCCGTGCAGCCTTTAAGTCCTCCAGCAATTTGTCAGGGTTGTCAAAGTACTTGACGCTCAACTTTTCCCGTATCTCCCGGACCTCCTGCACTGCATCATATTTTTTAGCCTTTTTCATTGCCTTGTGTTTAAAATTTCGCGGGGAGAACGAATCTCTATGAGTTTGTATCCCAGCCGCATATTTATTGAATTGTACAACCTTATTTTGTTCAGGTTCACGATATGCTTGAAATTCCAGCTTGCCAGCACCTCTGCATTATTTATTGTAGCTAGTGCAATGTGTAGCGCATCATTGTAGCTTTTATTGCCTAGCGCCCCTTCCGCAATATAGGTTTTGGCCAGAGTAATCACCTCCTGTGTGGTGGTCAACTCAATCCTGTACTGCAAAGGTACTTCATTTATCTTTGAATGGACTTCCTGCCGGGCTGAAGATAATTCAAGGGCTACCACATCAGAAAGTATAAGATTTTTAGTACCTGCTTTAAATTCCTCAAACAGGGCCAGGCTCCATTCCTTAAATTCAGAATCAAAACAGCCGCCAATAACGGATGTATCAGTATAAACGTTCACCATTACTAAAATACTGAAGAAAAATGAATAATGTTTTATTTTAACTCTACCTCAGTCCCCATAGAGTCTACGGCATACCGCCGTACATGGTGCTCATACCTCCACTTAAGAGGTAGCTTGTTGATGACTAAACAATTTCGCTTAACTTCCACGCTTACAATAGAGCCAATTGGAAAGCCGGCTTGTTCTAGCCATTTACCTGTAATCCTTAGTTGGGATTTACCTGCAGGAGAACGGCTACAGGTGAGGTGTCGTAAGCCTTTCGGGGCCGGGTTAACCGGGTTGGTGGTTTTTGTATCCATTTTATATTTATTTGTCTATTAAAGATACAAAAAAGCCTTCAACAGTTAAAGGCACTTAAGTCTTTTTTACAGACAAATAAGTTTATTTTAACAAAATAATTATACTAATATGTATATTTACAAACATGTTTGTAGGTACATAGATCGAATAAACTTACGAAAAATATATTACTTTGTAAATAAACTGTTTGAAATGACATTTGGTAATAGAGTAGCAAAACTTCGGGACCTCAAAGGATTGAGTCAAAAGGATCTGGCAGTTTTGGTAGATACGGGAAAAGACATGATTAGCCGGTATGAAAGGGGAACAATTATGCCCTCCATTGAAGTGGCAGGAAAGATTGCCCGGGAATTGGGTACTACTCTCGACTTTTTAGTATATGGAATGCAGGAACAAACTACAGCAGGAAATGAGGAATTCAGGTTACAAGAAATCACAAAATTGCCTGAAGGCGACCAGAAACACATTTGGGCGGTTATTGATGCCTTTATTACCAGGGCAAAACTTCAGGAAATTTTGAAATGAAACATAGCATTTTGCCTGAAACGAGTATCCTTGTAGAGCAAAGGTAAATCGTCACTACTTCAAGAACTGTGTAAAGCGCTGATCAAAATTGTAATAAATAGGATTTCCTAAATTTCGAAGGTGAACAAGGCTATAAACATTTCATCAATTTTTCCGAAGTATCTTTTTTGGGATGTCAGGCTGGAACAATTAGACGCAGACCGGGATCAGCATCTGATAATTTCCCGTGCCCTGTACATGAGTAATGAAAAGACCTTCAACGATGACATTGCCCGGTTGGAGATAATTTACACTAGCGATGAAATCATCTGGAGCCTCAAATCCACCAAAGAAAGGATCAGCAACCGGGTCTGCGAGATGGTGGCCCGCCGTTATCAAGTTCCTCTCTTTCACAGATATTCCCACAAATAAGGATGCCCGAATACAACTTGACAAGGGTTGCCCCATAGCAAAACCTGGATATCCGCCCGTACCGGCTGGAAAACGAAAGTAAAGCAACTGATGCGCAAAAGAGGTATTACCCCGCCGCTAGCCAAACCTATCAACTAACCCAACGCTTCCCGGTATAATTTCCTTATATTCGTACCCGTGAACAAATTGCTCAACATACAGCTTTCCCTCCTCTCCTTTCTGCGCAGCACCTGCTCGCACGTGCCATGACGGTTGCCGTACCCCGCTCTTTCATTATCCGCAATTCACATTTTTTAATCCGTAATTGACTATGACAACACTGGAAACGGTATTGGATGGATTAATGAGCCGTTACAGGGAACGCGTTCCCGACGTAGGCGGCATCATCAATGCCATGATTGCCGAAGGCATCATCAGCCAGGCCGGCGATATCGAGAACGACCACATTGCTTTCCGCACGCTGGGCGTGGAGCACCTGGGCATACAGTCGCTCGAAAAGATATTCCTCCACTACGGCTATACGAAAAAAGACTATTACCATTTTCCTGAAAAAAAGCTGGACGCGTACTGGTATGCTCCCCCCGCTGAACAATACCCGCGCATTTTCATCAGCGAGCTGCGGGTCAAAGACCTCAGCCCGCGCGCGCAGGAGATCATCAAAAGTTATACAGCTGAAGTAACCGGTGACCCCGTGAACGCGCTCAACCTGGATGACGGCGCGGCAGTAGACCATTTTCTGCACAGCGCTCTCTGGCGTACGCCCACACTGGCAGACTACAAGGTACTGGCGGAAGAAAGCGAGTATGCCGCCTGGGTGATCTACAATCGCTATTACCTGAACCATTTCACCATCAGCGTCCATAACCTGCAACCCGGCTACAACACCGTAGCGGATTTCAACACCTTCTTGGAAAAGCACGGTTTCCGCCTCAATGATTCGGGCGGGAAGATCAAGACCAGTCCTGATAAAGGATTACTGCAAAGCTCCACCGTGGCGCGCATGATAGAGGCTACTTTTGCTAACGATGAAAAACATGCCATTGCCGGCTCTTACGTGGAGTTTGCAGAGCGGCGCGTGCTGCCGCAATTTGCGCAGCTGCCTCCCTCCGAAATACGCCGGGAGCACCGCCGGGAAGGCTTTGAAGCTAATAATGCAGACAAGATCTTTGAGAGTACTTACTCCGCGCAAACGGGGAAGCAATAGCGCCTAATGCGGCAGGTACCGGCTTTTCGCGTCAACGGGGAAGCACTAGGCACCCGGCGGCCGTTCAGTCATGCCTAATGCGGCAATTTCTCCCGCCAGCGGCCATACGCCCAGGTGCCCGCAACAGCGCTCAGCAACGTTACGATCACCACTGTAAAACCGCTGCCCACCTGCGCAAAGAGCGGCCCCGGGCAGGCGCCGGTAATGGCCCAGCCCAGCCCGAAAATGAGTCCTCCGTATATATTCCCTTTGGTGAAAGGCTTTTTGGGAATAACGATGGGCTCTCCTGACAGCGTGCGGATGCCGAGCTTGCGCAGCAGCCACACGCCCAGCATGCCCGTTACCACGGCGCTGCCAATTACGCCGTACATGTGGAAAGACTGCAGCCGGAACATTTCCTGTATCCGGAACCAGGAGATCACTTCGGATTTCACGAGTATGATGCCGAAGAGCATGCCGATGAAGAGGTATTTCAGGTTTTTCATAACAGCAGCCATTTCATGAGTGAAGGTAAAAGGAGGTTCGTCATCGCAAAGCCGCCGGCCATAAAACAGGCCGTGGCCACCAGCGACGGCCATTGCAGGGTAGACAGGCCCATGATGGAATGCCCGCTGGTACAGCCGCCCGCGTAGCGCGTGCCGAAGCCCACCAGGAAGCCGCCAATCACAAAGAAGAGCAGGCCCACCGGGCTGGCAATATTGCCCCAGTTGAAAATATCGCCCGGCATCAGCTCGTCAAACTCCTGCACGCCCTGCGCCTTCAGCGCGGCTATGGTGTGGGGATTGAGCTGCACCGGCTCCCCGTTGTACAGGAACAGCAGGCAAAACAGCGCGCCCAGGGCAATGCCGCCAACGAAAAACAAATTCCAGCTTTCTTTTTGCCAGTCATACTGAAAAAAAGGAATTTTGCCGGGAAAGCAGGCAGCGCAGATGTGGCGCAATGAAGACGAAATGCCCAGCGCCTTGTTACCGATGATCAGTAACAGAGGGACCGTTAGCCCTATCAGGGGGCCCGCAACGTACCAGGGCCAGGGTTGTTTCAGAAAGTTCATATATCAGAATTACAGGATATGGCGAATGCGTGAACGCCCGCAAAAATTGAATTTAGCAATGAATAATCATAAATTATGCAAAAGATCTTAACAGGGTTCAACATTGAGAAAGTGAACAGCGGCGTATCTACCGGTACAAAGTGGCTGCCTGCCACCGGCCGGCAGATCGTGTCTTTTTCTCCTGTAGACGGGCAGGAAATTGCCACCGTTACCACCGCCGCCCGTGCAGACTATGACGCTGTGGTAGAACAGGCGGCAGCAGCCTTTAAAACCTGGCGTGGCTGGCCGGCTCCCCGCCGCGGCGAAGTGGTGAGGCAGGTAGGCGAAGCCCTGCGCAGCCAGAAAGAGGCCCTGGGCCGCCTGGTAAGTTATGAAATGGGCAAAAGCCTGCAGGAAGGCTACGGCGAAGTGCAGGAAATGATCGACATCTGCGATTTTGCGGTGGGGCTCTCCCGCCAGCTGCATGGCCTCACCATGCACTCCGAAAGGCCCGGCCACCGCATGTACGAGCAGTGGCACCCGCTGGGCATTGCCGGCATTATATCCGCCTTCAACTTTCCAGTGGCCGTATGGAGCTGGAACGCCATGCTGGCCTGGGTATGCGGGGATGTCTGCATCTGGAAGCCCTCTGAAAAAACACCACTCACCGCTATTGCCTGCCAGCACATTGCGGCAAAGGTATTTGCCGCCAACGGCGTGCCCGAAGGCGTTTGCTGCCTGGTAACCGGCGAGCGGGAAGTGGGCGAATGGATAGCGGAAGATACCCGCATTCCCCTGGTATCCGCCACCGGCTCCACCCGTATGGGCAAGAGCGTGGGCGCCGCCGTAGGCGCGCGGCTGGGCAGGGCCCTGCTGGAGCTGGGCGGTAACAACGCCATCATCATTTCCAAAGATGCAGACCTTGACATGAGCCTTATTGGCTGCGTATTTGGCGCCGTAGGCACGGCCGGCCAACGCTGTACCTCCACCCGCCGCCTCATCATCCACGAAAGTGTATACGAGTCTTTCAAAAACAAACTGGTGAACGCTTATGCCCAGCTCCGCATCGGAGACCCGCTCAACGAGCAGAACCACGTTGGCCCGCTCATAGACAGGCATGCCGTAGAAATGTACCTGCAGTCTATCGAAAAATGCAAGGCCGAAGGCGGCCGCTTTGTGGTGGAAGGCGGCGTGCTGGAAGGCAAAGGCTATGAGTCAGGCTGCTATGTGAAGCCGGCCATAGCGGAGGTGGAAAACAGCTACAGCATTGTGCAGCACGAAACGTTTGCCCCCATCCTCTACCTCATCAAATACAGCACCATGGAAGAGGCCATTGCCCTGCAAAACGGCGTGCCCCAGGGGCTTTCCTCCGCTATCATGACACTGAACCTGCGGGAGGCAGAACAGTTCCTTTCACAGGCCGGCTCAGACTGCGGCATTGCCAATGTAAACATCGGCACCTCCGGCGCGGAAATAGGCGGCGCTTTTGGCGGGGAAAAAGAGACCGGCGGCGGCCGTGAAAGCGGGTCTGATGCCTGGAAGGCCTATATGCGCAGGCAAACCAATACCATCAATTACACAGACAAGCTGCCGCTGGCGCAGGGGATCAAATTTGACTTGTAAACAGGAAAGCTGAATAAAAAGAAAGGCAAGTTATAAAAGTAGCGGGGTTGGATAACCCCGCTTTTTCGTTAAACGGAAACCATGCTTATGAGAAAGAATAATGTACTGAGAAGTACAGATATATTCTCTCCGGGTATAAATATTACACTTTTTTTTGAAAATTCATATTCAACTTTTGTGCTACCGCTTCGCCGGCATAAAAAACGTTCACGATCAGTATCTCTTCAAACAAGCCCATTCCGGGTTTCAGCTCTTTTTGGCGTATTCCCAGCATGCCCGCCATCTTTAAAATACTTTTCGGCGGCGCGCAAATAACAATGGTTTTGCCCGTATGTTTGATCATCATTTCCTGGAGAATGTGGTCCATCACGTCCGGGTTGGCCTCACAGGCATCCCTGAAGTAGCGTACCGTTGTGTTCTTGGAGGCGGCCAGCGGCTCTACCGTTTGCTGCAGGCAGCCGGAGTAAGGAGAATAAACGGCCTCTACCGGCATATCCCGGAGGAAACGGGCCAGCTGCCCGGCCTGCTCCCTGCCCGTAGCCGTTAAAACCGGCCCCTTCTCACCGGGCGTGGTTTCGGCACAGTTCACAAATACGACCGTGGTGGCCGCCGTGCCCGGCGGCTGCATGGAGCATACAATGCCCCACAGCATTAACAAGCATAAAGAAATTCGTAACATGGCGGAAAATTTAATTGGTAAAACAAATGTTAATGTCAATCCGGTATCCGGATTATTGGCGGATATTTGCCCCTTTTTACAGCAAATCAGGGGGAGGGTTGACACTTTAAAATTAGCCCAAATGGCAGCCGGTACGGCTGAAATGTGACGAAAGGCCGGCCTGGTGAGATAAAACGGCAGAACAGGATAATTAAGAGCACTATATTTTTCAAGTAAAAAAAGCACCAGCAGTCAGGCCGGTTCGCCACTCACCACATCCAAACCCCTGTTATAACACATTTATCATATCTTTAACCAATTGTGGTATTTGAATTGTAATCTTTAGGAAAATTGAATAAAATGAGATCTATCTGCAGAGTGCTGGCAATGGTAGCAAGTGTCATATTGTTGATGTCTGCACAGGGCTTTGGCCAGCAAACCAGGCCCGCTGTTCCGAAAAACTGGCAATTACTGGATTATGCAACGGATAGCGTATACGGGATCGGGGCCGAAAAAGCGTACAGGGAGCTGCTGAAAGGCAAAGAAAGCAAAACCGTGATAGTGGCCGTGCTGGATTCCGGGATCGACACCACCCACGAAGACCTGAAAGCCGTTTTATGGCGCAACCCCAAAGAAATACCGGGCAATAATATTGACGATGACGGTAACGGTTACGTAGATGACGTTTACGGCTGGAACTTCCTGGGCGCCAAAGACGGCAGCTCTGTGAAGGAAGACTCTGATGAGGCTACCCGCGAGTATTACCGTTACCTCAAGCTCTACAGCAACCCTGATTCCGCGCTGCAGCCCGGCACCAAGGAGCACAACTACTGGAACCGGCTGAAAGACCGCGCCCAGAAACCTTCCCACCAGGCCAAAACAGATTACAAAACCATGCAGAAGGTGCAGGAAAACCTGCTCCGCTGCGAAGCCGTGCTGGCAGAGCACCTGAAAACGCAAGACTTCACCAGGCAGCAGCTGGATACCCTGCGCAGTGCTGACCAGGACGTGATGCTGGCACGCAGCTTTGCCCTGCGCCTCCTGGGCAGCGCCGGAGACGAAAGCATGACGTACCAGAACCTGAAAGAAGACCTGGCGCAATACGTGAAAGAGCTGAAAAGAAAAGCCGAAAGCACCGGCGGCGAGCCGAAAGACAAACGCAACACTATTGTAGGGGACGACCTCAATGATATTAATGACAAATACTACGGCAACAACGACGTTACCGGCCAGTTTGCCTTTCACGGCACGCACGTAGCAGGTATTATAGGCGCCATCCGCGGCAACAACCTTGGTATGGACGGTGTGGCGGACAACGTGCGCATCATGGCCGTAAAAGTGGTGCCGGAGGGTGATGAAAGGGATAAAGACGTAGCCCTGGGTATCCGCTATGCGGTAGACAACGGCGCGCAGATCATCAACATGAGCTTCGGCAAGGGCTTCTCTCCCCAGAAACCCTGGGTAGATGACGCCATCCGCTACGCCCAGTCCAAAGGCGTGCTGCTGGTACACGCCGCAGGTAACGACGGCGCCAATAATGATGAAACCGAGAACTACCCGAAAGATACTTTTGAAGACGGCACGGAAGCTGATAACATGATTACCGTGGGCGCCATCGGCAATGGCCGCACCGGCAGCAAAGTGGCGGTTTTCTCGAACTACGGCAAAAAAGAGGTAGACGTATTTGCCCCCGGCGTGCAGATCTATTCCGCAGCGCCCGGCGGCAACAAATACCAGAGCGCCAGCGGCACCAGCATGGCCTCTCCCGTAGTAGCCGGCCTGGCAGCCATGATACTTTCCTACTATCCAGACCTGAGCGCAAGGCAGCTGAAAGCCATCATTGAAAAAACGGCCACTCCCCTGCCAGACAATACGGTGAACAAACCCGGCACGCAAGACGAGACAATCAGTTTTTCGGAACTGTCCAGGTCAGGCGGCCTCGTAAACGCCTATGAAGCCATTAAACTGGCGGCCAAAACAAAAGGCGAGAATGCCAAAGAGAACAGGAAAAAAGAAAAAGAAAGATCGAAAATGCAGCCGGTCAATAAAGACTGAGCCGTTTTCCAATAAACAAAAAAGCCGCTGCGGCACTATTGTGCTGCAGCGGCTTTTTCTTTGGTATTTTTATAGGATACTCTCTATTGCTGGTACTTTTTTATCCATACGGCCGATTTTGTTTTTTCTTCCCGGGAATTGAATTATTTTGGTTTAAAGGTTGTTACGTACAACCGATTGTTTGTAAGATAGACTGATAACTGATACATAACTGATAACCGGGACAGATCGTCTTCTGGAAAACTGATAACTAAAATCGACATCGTTTAAAAAATCGTCATCTTTTTTTTTTTCATGAACTTAGGCTGCAGGCTTCCGGCGTGTGTTAGCGCGGAATAGTCTTGTGCCATGTTGAAACTGAGGCCGGCCTGGCAGCCGATCAACCAAATTCATATATATATCCGTACAGGGAGGAACTATTGAGCGCTGCCGCGCTCCGGGGAGTTGTTTGCTTTTTTTTAACCACGTCAAATTTTAATGTAGCCACAACAGATTTCAACCACGTTCAATACACTTTTATCCTCATTTCTTAATTCTAACACTTACGCTATGATGAAGAAGCTACTCCCAGGCTTTGCAATCCACTTCATGCTCTCTTTTCTCTGTTTGATCTGCACACGGTCTTCCTACGCGCAGGAGAAAATTGCAGTGATCGGCACGGTAACAGACACCGCCGGCACGCCCCTTCCGGGTGTGAGCGTGATGATTACCGGCACCAAGTCCGGAACGGCCACGGACGTAAACGGCAAGTTTGTGCTGGACGTCAGCTCCGGCGCCATACTGGCCTTCAAGTTTGTAGGTTACCACGGAGATTCCGTAAGGGTGACCGCGCAAAACAGGGTGCTGAACATTACAATGCGCTCAGCCGAAACCCTGCTGCAGGATTTTGTGGTCACCGCCTTCGGCAAGAAACAGATCAAGGAAGCCGTGGTAGGTTCTGTGGCCACCATCAAGGCAGATGACCTGAGAACGGCGGGCAGCAACCTCACCAATGCCCTGGCCGGGCAAGTGGCCGGCGTAATCGGCTTCCAGCAAAGCGGGCAGCCGGGGCTGGACAATTCCAACTTCTTTATACGCGGCGTTACCACCTTTGGGTACCGGCAAAACCCGCTCATCCTGATAGATAACGTAGAGCTGACCGTTAACGATCTGGCCCGCCTGCAGGTGAATGACATTGCCAGCTTCTCCATTCTCAAAGACGCCAGCGCCACCGCTCTCTACGGCGCCAGGGGCGCCAACGGCGTAATACTGGTCACCACCAAGGAAGGCAAGGCCGGTAAAACAAGCCTGAACGTAATACTTGAGAACGCCATCTCAACGCCCACGCAAACCATCAAGCTGGCAGACCCTGTAACGTACATGAAGCTGTACAACCAGGCCGGCACCGGCAGAGACCCGCTTACGCCGCCCATGTTCTCGCAAGACAAGATATACAATACGGAACAGACGCTGAAGGGTGCGCCGGGCAGCAATCCCTATGTATACCCTGCGGTAGACTGGCTGGACATGCTGTTCAAAAAATCTTCCAACACCCAGCGTGCAAACGTTAGCGTGAACGGCGGCGGAGACATAGCCCGCTTTATGGTATCCGGCTCTTTCAGCAACGACAATGGCATGCTGAAAAGGAACGTGGCCAATAACTTCAACAACAACGTCAATTTCAAGAACTACCAGCTGCGTTCAAACGTGAACGTGAACCTCACCAAAACAACAGAACTGGTGCTGCGGCTCTGGGGCAACTTCAATGATTACAACGGCCCCATCACCAACAACGCGTCTTTCTCCTCAGACCTGTACAGCGTGGCTATGCATACCAGCCCGGTACTGTTTCCCGCGTATTATGCGCCTGATTCCGCCAACCGGCTTACGCAGCACATCCTGTTCGGCAACTCCAGCGCAATTGGCAGCACTGCCGGCGGCGTGGGATACCCTAACCCTTATGCGCAGATGCTCCGCGGTTACCAGCGTTTTTCTGAATCACGCATGTCTGCCACCGTGGAGCTGAACCAGGAGCTGGATTTTATTACTCCCGGCCTGAAATTCCTCGGCTTCTTCAACACCAACCGCTACTCTTACTTCGATAATACCATGGCATACAACCCGTTTTACTACAATGTATTACCGGGAGACTATAACCGCGCCAGGAATATCTACACACTCACCTGGCTCAATTTTCAGCCCAACGGGGTGTTCCAGGGTGGCCCCGGCTCCGGCAACAGCGGCAATGCCACGGAATATCTTATCTACACACCGGGCTTCAAAGACGCCAACACGTACCTGCGCTTCCAGGCACAGCTGGCGTATAACAAACAACTTGGAGACCATTCCCTGGACGCATCACTCATAGGCTTCCGTGAACAGCGGCTGGTTGCCAATGGAGTAGACCCTGACACCAGGCAGCCCAGCCTGCAATATTCCCTGCCCTACCGCAACCTGAACCTGGCAGGACGGCTGGGTTACAACTTCCGCAGCAAATATTTCGCGGAGTTTAACTTCGGTTACAACGGGTCAGAACGTTTTTCCGAAAATCACCGCTTCGGTTTCTTCCCCACCTTTGGCGCTTCGTGGATCATTTCACGTGAGAAGTTCTGGGGAGACAACCTGGCCCGCGTGATCAATTCCCTCAAGCTGCGCGCCAGCTATGGCCTGAGCGGCAATGACGACATTGGTAAACAACGTTTCTTCTACCTGTCTAACGTAAACCTCGATGCACCGAATGGTGCTTCATTCGGCATCACCAACTCCTACGGTCGTCCCGGTGTACAGATCAACAACTACGAGAACCGTGAAGTAACGTGGGAAACCGCCAAAATCATGAATACCGGCCTGGAAATTACGGCGTTCAAAGGGCTGGATTTCATTGCGGAATATTTCACGCAAGACCGCCGCAACATCCTGATGGGAAGGCCCATTCCTTCAAGCATGGGTTTGGAAGCAAATATTTTTACGAACGTAGGCACCGTGAAAGTAGAAGGCCTCGACCTTACGGCTAACTACAACTATGACGTGAACCGCAACCTGCGGGTGCAATTCATGTCTAACTTCACCTACTCCAAAGGCACCTACGGCACCTATGAAGAACCGGAGTATGCAGAACCCTGGCGTTACCGCTCCGGTACTATGCTCAATCAGCAATTCGGCTACATTGCGGAAAGGCTGTTTGTAGATGACAAGGAAGTAGGTGCCTCTCCTCCCCAGCAGTTTGGCAACGCCAGCAACCGGGTGAGAGGTGGAGACATCAAGTATCGTGATCTGAACGGGGACGGGCGCATCACTGTGGCAGACATGGCCCCCATAGGCCTGCCCACCACGCCGCAGGTGATGTACGGTTTCGGCTTTTCTGTTAACTACAAAGGCCTGGAGCTGAACGCCCGCTTCCAGGGGCAGTCAAGGGTATCTTTCTTTGTAGATCCCCGCTCTGTGAGCCCGTTCGTTATTCCCCCCTCCCCGCAGGTACAAAGCCAGTCACAGATGCTGCAGGCTTTTGCAGACAACCACTGGTCTGAAGAGAACCAAAACCTGTATGCGCTTTACCCTCGCATGGGCGTCAGCGCGCAGTCTATCGAAAACAACCTGCAACCAAGCACCTGGTGGCTGAGAGACGGCAGCTTTTTGCGGCTGAAGACCGCCGAAATAGGCTACTCCCTGCCTCAAAGCATCATTGGCAGGCTGCACATGAAATACTGCCGCATTTACGTCAACGGCATGAACCTGTTCAACATCACCAAGTTTGACCTGTGGGACCCTGAACTGGGCGGCAACGGCTTCAACTACCCCCTGCAGAGAGCCTACAACCTTGGTATCAACGTTAACTTATAAACCGCGGCTATATGAAACTGAGAAAATATAAACCTTTATACATTTTTGCGCTCTGCCTGCTGGGCATCTCCGGTGAGGGCTGCCAAAAATACCTGGATGTTACGCCTGAAAATGTGGGCACTATAGACTATGCTTTCCGCAACCGCAATGAAGCGGAAAAGTACCTGTTCACCTGCTACAATACACTCCAGGGCATGAGCAACGTGATCTACGATCCCGGCTTCACCACCTCCGGGGAAATTGTGTATCCGAACGACCTGTCTGAAAGGCCTGTCAATGACATCGGTTTCCAGCTCATCCGCGGTACCACGCAGAACATTTCCAACCCGGTGCTGAACTATTGGGACGGTACCAGCAACGGCCTCTCCATTTTCCAGGCCATCCGCCGCTGCAACATTATGTTGGAGAACATAGACAAGCCGATAGACCTCGCCGCGGAAGAAAAGGCCCGGTGGATAGCGGAAATCAAATTCCTGAAAGGGTACTATCACTACTACCTGGCCAGGATGTACGGCCCCGTGCCCATTTACCGGGAAAACCAGAGCATCACCGCGCCTATAGAAGAAATAAGGGTAAAGCGGGCGCCGGTAGATTCCGTATTTAACTACGCCGTACAGCTGATGGATGAAGCGGCGCCTGACCTGCCCGTGATCATCGGCAACATTCAGCAGGAACTGGGCAGAATTACCCGGTTAATAGCCCTTTCCGTAAAGGCGGAAATACTGGCCACGCAAGCCAGCCCGCTCTTCAACGGCAACCCTGATTACGCTTCGTTCAAGAACAAAGACGGCGAAGCGCTCTTCCCCGCCACCGCAGACCCCTCCAAATGGCAGAAAGCCGCGGCCGCCTGCAAAGCGGCCATTGATGAGGCAACTGAGCTGAACCTGAAGCTCTACACTTTCATACAGCCCGCCAACCTCCCCAACCTGGTAGATTCCCTGCGGAAGGTACTGACCATCCAGAATGCCGTAACAGAAAAATGGGATTTTAATGCGGAAGTGATCTGGGGGCAGAACGGCAGCTTCGGGTACCAGAATTTCTGCATACCCAGGCTCACCACCACGGCCGTGCAGAACTCTACCGCTGCTGCCGGCAGCTTCACCGTGCCCATGTTCACCACAGACCTGTTCTATACAGACAAGGGCGTACCCATCAACGAAGACAAAACCTGGGATTACGCCGGCCGCTACAACCTGCAGGCAGGCACCAATGCCAGCAGGTACTATATCAAATCAGGCTACACCACCATCAAGAACAACTTCAACCGCGAAGTGCGCTACTACGCCAACATCGGTTTTGACGGCGGCGTATGGTACGGCAACGGCGTTACGGACCAGAACAACCCGCTCTATATAGAAGCCAAAGGTCCCGATTCAAAGGCAGGCCCCAAAGACCGTGTGCGTATCAACATGCTGGCCATCTGGCCCAAGAAACTGGTAAGCTACCTCACTGTATTTAACGACGGCGTGCAGCAGGAAGCCTTCCGCCTGCCCCGCATGCGCCTGGCAGACCTCTACCTGCTGTATGCGGAATGCCTCAACGAAGCCAGCGGCCCCAGCCCGGAAGTGTATGATTATATAGACCGCGTACGCGCAAGGGCCGGCCTGGAAGGCGTAGTGACGTCCTGGGCGCAATACAGCACGCAGCCTAACAAACCATCCACCAAAGAAGGCCTGCGCGAGATCATTCACCGGGAGCGCCGCATAGAACTGTGTTTTGAAGCAAAAGCAGGCTGGGACCTCCGGCGCTGGAAAGAAATGCTCACCGTGCTGGCTACGCCTGTACAGGGCTGGAGCATATTCCAGAAAACCAACGCCAACTTCTACACCTTGCAAACCCTGTTCATACCGGCCATGACGGTGCGTGACTACTTCTGGCCGCTGTCTGACGCAGCGCTGTCTCAAAACCCCAACCTGGTTCAAACACTGTATTGGTAATGGTTAAATCATCAAACAAGAACTTTATGCGCAATCAATATATCTACCTGTTGCTGGCCGCCTGTATGTGTCTTCACCTGGCCTGCAGCAAAGTATTAGACTTCAATGATCCCGTTTCGGAAGACGGTACGAAGCCCGGCGTGATCAGCAACATCAAGGTAGCCAACTTCAACGGCGGCTCGTATATCACGTATTCCCTGCCCAAATCAGGCAATATCCTGTACGTGAAGGCTGATTATGTGATAGACGACAAGACCGGTAAAAAACGGCAGACCAAATCCAGCTATTATAGTGACAGTATTACGGTAGAAGGTTTTGCGGAAACCAAGGAGTATGAAGTAACGCTCACTACGGTAACCCGCGCCAACGTAGAATCTGACCCGGTAACGGTGAAGGTGCACCCTGATACCCCCGTGTACCGGGTGGTGGCCAAAACCATACAGATGCAATCAGATTTCGGCGGTATCAACGTGCAAACGGACAACCGCAATAAAAAACCCATAGGCGCTGTGCTGCTCTACAAACCGGACGGGGCAGACCAGTATTCGATTTACGAGCAGGAGTTCAGTGATTTTGAGCACATGAGTTTTTCTACCCGTGGTTTTGACACGCTGCCCAAGCAGTTTGCGGTGTATATCACAGACCAGTGGGGCAATAATTCAGATACCCTGTACAAAACCATCGCGCCCTTGTTCGAAGAGCAGCTGGACAAGAGCAAGTTCTTCAACAATGCCCTGCCCAGCGATACGAAAGTAGGCTTCGGCTGGGTGGTTCCCAGGCTGTGGGACAATAACAACGGCAGCGGCTGGCATACGGTGCAGGAAAACATGCCGTTGCCCATCACCTGCACCTTTGGTCTGGGTGTATCCGCCAAGCTCAGCCGCTTTGTGCTGGTTGGCAGGTCTGGTTATGAATTTGCGCATGGCAACCCAAAAGTCTTCGCCATCTGGGGCTCTGATAAACCCGCGCCTGCAGACGCCGTGCTGCCGCCCTTTGCGGAAGAAGGCGCCGTGGTGGGAGACTGGGTGAACATGGGCAATTACAACTGGGCGCCCCCTCCCTCCGGCGCGCCTCCCACCGCCCCCACCGCTACAGACAGATCCGTGTTCAACCGCGGCATGGAGTTTAACATTCCGTTTACCGCGCCCAGAACAAGGTTCATCAGGCTGGCCGTCACAGAATCCTGGTCAGGCGCCACGTTTGCCCACGCTATGGAAATCACAATTTTTGGAAACACAAACTGATTGTCCGCATGAAAAATAAATATATCATACCAACGGCCATTGTGCTGCTGCTAACCGGCTGCCTGTTCATGGGCTGCTCCAAGGAGATCACCAAATACCGGGAGCTGCTGAACAATGAAGAGATCATTTACCCCGGCCCTGTCAGCCATTTTAAGGCCTTCCAGGGAAACCTGCGCATCAAGCTGCAGTGGCATCCCAGCCCCGATCCCAGTATTACGAAATATGTGATCTACTGGAACAACAAGACAGACTCCGTTACGCTGGACGCCTCCAATCGCAATACGCTTGACTCTGTCAGCACCCTGATATCTGGCCTGGGGGAATACGTGCAGAACTTTGTGCTCTATACGCTGGATGACAAGGGCAACCGGTCCATTGGCCAGTCTCTTTCAGGCGTGCGCATCTTCGGGCCGCTGTATGTGTCTTCCCTGGTGAACCGCCAGCTGGATGCCAACCGGCCTCCCAAGGCGGAAGACGCAGACACCTACAAGCTGTTTTTTGCCGCAGCGGACACTATCCTGAACGCAGGCACGCAGCTTACCTACACGGGTACAGACAACCAGGTGCATACCGCAGATGTGGCGGCCAAAAGCGATTCCATTTTCCTGGATATGGTGAAGGCCGGCACCAAAATAGCCGTCCGTACATCCTACGTACCGGTACACCGCGCTATAGATACCTTCAGGGTTACCTACAGCGATACGCTGGTATTGAAGTAAGGAACAATTGATAACAACCGGATGGCCCTGCCGCACCACGCGTAACAGCGGAAATGCGGCAGGGCCATCTGTTTTTTCAGGGGTCAGCCATGAAAAAATCCGGCAAAACCACCTGGTACAGTGTATAAGCCGGATTCTGTAGTTGTTTTGCAACAACCCGCTATCATTTATCTGCGACGCCCATTGCTGGGCGCCTGTATCTGCCTACCCTCGGTCTCGGGCGGGCAGCCCTCAAACGACCGTTTACATGGCATTTCAGCACGCAAGGTTTACCCGTACTACCGGTTGCCCGGCCGTACCGTGGGCTCTTACCCCACATTTTCACCCTTTCCCCCGGAGGGGTGGTTATTTTCTGTGGCACTGTCTGTACTCCCTTTTAACGGGGAGCCCCACCCGTTAGGTGGTGCGTTGCCCTTCGCTGTCCGGACTTTCCTACCGCCCGCGGCAAGCCGTGGGCAATCGATAGCACCGCTGTACCAGGTGGTTTTGCCGGAAATGCAAAGTTACTTAAAATAAATTTCTGTGGCCCCGTAGCCGTAGAAAGGATGATACTGGTTCACGAAAAACTTCACCTCAGGCGTGCTTTTCAATATTTCGTGCACCTCATCGCGCAGCTTGCCCGTACCGATGCCGTGGATCACTATCAGCTTGTGCTGGCGCTGTGAAATGGCCAGGTCAAGATGATGCTGGAACTCGTTGAGCTGGATGGCCAGCATTTCCAGGTTGCTCAGGCCCTTCCAGTCGTCTGTCAGCTTTTCTATATGCAGGTCTACCTCCAGCCGCGCGGTAACGGGCGTGGTGTCTTTCACTGATTGTACAGACGTAAGCGTGCTGAGCTTTTTCATCTCCGCCGGGCTGAAGCCGTAGGCATCTGTCTCCGCGCGGAGCGGGTATTTTTCAAAAAGCGTGTAGTTGATGGTGGCCTGCTGTTTCTGCTGCAGTTCCGCCAGCTGCTGGAACAGCTGTTTGGCCTTCACCTTCCAGGTTTTCCGGTAGGTGGCCGCCAGGCTGAGGTCTCCCCCTTTGGGTGAAAAAGTGAACTCCAGCCGCGGGTTGTCATTCAGCTGGTCAAAATCCAGGTCTGCCAGGTAAGTATGCTGGAAAGGGTGAATATCCTGCTTTATTTCGAGGAACAGCGAATTGTTCAGCCATATTTCGAAGTGAAATGCGTATACCCGGTTGGTTTCGTTCAGGAGGTGGAATTTGAGGGTGGTCACCACATCGTCATACCCGTCAGACTCAAAAACGGGCAGCATGGTCAGGAACATGCCTTTTTCGGGCTTTTGCGCCCCCGAAGGCTTTTCCCGGCGTATTTCCTCACCCGGCGTTCTTTTGGGCGGTAAAGGCGCCTTTTTCTGCGTAAAACGGTGAAAATAGGGAAAGTCTATCTGATCAAGATACACAGGGAAGCTGGTGCCGCCCACTTCCACCATCACCATCTTGTCGTTAATAATGTCTACCACCGTTCCTTCCTCCTTGGAGTGGAGCATCAGGATACGGTCGCCTACTGTATATTTCATAGCAGGCAAAATTAGTATGCCGCCGGTTAAAAAAATCAGCTTTCCGGAACTTTTTCAGGGTGCCGCCGCATGTACTCGTCTACCGAGATGGGGCCGCTGCCTTCCACCAGGAAGAAACAAAGCAGGAACAGCACTACCAGGGAAAGTATCATTTCCGAGTGCACGGCAAAAAGATTGGTGGAAGAGTTGACGAAAAAGACCGCCCCGAGGAGAATGGGCAGGTTGGCGATAACGCCTACACGGGTGAGCAGGCCCAGCGCAATGAACAGGCCGCCTACCAGGTGGGCGAAAACAACGATATGAGCCAGGCCAAAAGATACAACCGTCAGGAAGGGGTGCTCATCGATCTGCGCTTTCAGCAGGTCAATGTTGTTGATGAATTGCACACCTTTCCAGATCAGGATGAGGCCCAGCAAGATTCTCAGGCCGTCTATCCATTTGGGATGATGCATGTCACCCCAGCGTTCTATTCGATTCACGAGGTTCATAACAGAAGTTTTTAGATTATCAAAGAGCAAGTGTATTAAAGTTACGAATATTAAATGAAAACGCCCCGGGCAGCGGGGCGTTCAGTTATTTGGCCAGTTTGCTCTTCCAGTAACCGTAGAGGAAATACACCAGCAAGCCCCCCGCCATCCAGCAGAAGAATACCACCCAGCTCTTTACCGGTATCTCAATCATCAGGTACAGGCAGCAGAGCATGCCCAGCACAGGGATGAGAGACAGCTTTTTGACAATGGTAACCAGCGTGATGGCCACGGCCAGCAGCAGGAATATCAGGTAGAGGATGTACTCATGCTGCAGGTTGTCTACAGACACAAAGGCCGCCTGCATATTGGCAAAGGCATCTGCCGTTTTGCCCTTGAAAAAGAAGCAGAACAGCACCAGCAGCGCGGGTATGATGAAGCGCCCGTTGATATAGGGCAGGTTGAACTTTTTGGTGCCCGGCTCCGCTTTGGGCAGCAGCAGCACGCCGCCGCATACCAGCACAAACGCAAAGAGGGTGCCTATGCTGGTCAGGTCTGTTACAATACCGCTCTCTACGAACAGGGACGGGATGGCCACAATAAAACCGGTTACTACGGTAGAGAAACCGGGCGTATGGAATTTGGGATGCACTTTGGCAAAGCGCTTCGGCAGCAGCCCGTCACGGCTCATGCTCATCCAGATGCGGGGCTGCCCTATCTGGAACACCAGTATAACGCTGGTGGCCGCTACCACGGCGCTGATAGAGATCACGTACCCTATCTTCTCCATGTTCAGCTTGTCAAACACATAAGCCAATGGGTCAGACACGTGGTTGAATTCCGCATAGTTCACCATGCCGGTGATCACGAGGGTAACCACCACATAAATCACCGTGCAGATAATAAGGGAATAGATCATGGCGCGCGGCATATCCCGCTGGGGGTTGGCGCTTTCTTCCGCCGTAGTGGAAATGGCGTCAAACCCGATGTAGGCAAAGAACACGGAAGACACGCCTTTCAGCACGCCCTCGAATTTATTGGGCATAAAAGGCGTCCAGTTATCCGTATTGATGTAAAAAACGCCGATCAGTATCACCACCAGCAGCACCACAATTTTCAGCCCCACCATGAAGTTGGCGCTGCGCTTGCTTTCCCTGATGCCTATATAGGCAACAATGGTAATGAGCACTACGATCAGGAAGGCGGGAATGTTCATGATCACCTTCCAGCTGCCCAGGATGGGCGCAGTGGTGAACGCGAGCGTATCTACCGCGGCGTTGTTGTTCACAGCCGCCTGGTAGGCCGCTTTTGCCGTATCGTAATCCGTAGTGAGCCAGGCGGGCAGATGAATGTTCATGCCTTCCAGCACGTTATTGAAATAGCTGCTCCACGAAATAGCCACCACGATGTTGCCGATGGAATATTCCAGTATCAGCGCCCAGCCAATGATCCAGGCCGCCAGTTCGCCAAAGGTAACGTAGGAGTAGGTATAGGCGCTGCCGGCCACTGGCACGCGCGAGGCAAACTCAGCATAGCACAGGGCGGTAAAGCCGCAGGTAATGGCGGTGAGAACGAACAGGAAAATAACGCCGGGGCCGCCGTTGTAGGCTGCCTGGCCAATGGTGGAAAAAATGCCCGCGCCAATAACGGCCGCCACCCCCATGAGCGTGAGGTCACGCACGTTCAGCACTTTTCTCAGCCCGGAAGCGCCATGCGCGTCAGACGCGCCTTCCTGCGCATCTTTCAGTATAGCGGCCAGCGGTTTTTTCCTGAAAAGCGATTTAGACATGTTGTAAGAAGAGGTTGATATAGATTTAAATATAAGACTTCTCAGCTATCAATGCTGCCGCGTGAGCAGAAAATCTGCCAGGTCTTTCAGCGGTGTTTTACGCGTGGAAAGCACGGCAATTGCGTCCAGGTGCTCAAAAGCGGTATCGCAGAACCGTTCCTTTTCCTTTTCCGCCCAGGCATCTACCCGGCAGTCATGAAACACCTGGAGCACTTCTTCCACCTTGTTGGCCGGGTTGGTGCTCATCAGCCGGTGCAGGTGCTCCTTCTGCGCCGGGTTGCAAAGCTCCAGCGCTTTCAGCAGCAGGAAGGTCTTTTTATTGATCAGGATGTCTCCCCCCTGCTGTTTCCCGAACTTCTCCGGGTCTCCGAAGGCATCCAGGTAATCGTCCTGTATCTGGAAGGCAATGCCCACATTCTTGCCGAACTCGTACAGGTGTTGCTGGTTGCCTTCGCTGCCGCCGCCTATGATGGCGCCCATCTGCAGGCTGGCGGCCAGCAGCACGGAGGTTTTGAGGGCAATCATGTTCACATAGTCCGCATAATTCACCTGCTCCGGTTGCATCTGCTCCATGTCCATATCCAGCTGCTGGCCTTCGCACACTTCCCGGGCCGCCTTGTTGAACACGTTGGTAAGCTTCTGCCGGGTTTTGGCGTTGATCTTGTTCAGGTAATCGTAGCAGTGTATCAGCATCACATCACCCGCCAGTATGGCGGCCGCGTCGCTGTACTTGGTATGTACGGTGGCCATGCCCCGGCGCAGCGGGGCCTTGTCCATTATATCATCATGAATGAGCGTGAAGTTGTGAAACAACTCGATGGCGTTGGCCGCATAGTAGGCGTCCGGGAGCAGCTCGTCAAACAGCTCGTTGCCCAGCAGGCATAATACCGGGCGTACCCTTTTGCCGCCTATGCCCAGGATGTATTGTGCCGGGTCATACAAGTTGGCAGGATGTTCCGGGAATTGTCTTTTTCCAAATTGCTGTTCGAATTTTTCCAGTAACTCTTTAAATGAATGCATGATTGCGGCTTATGTTTTACTTCTTTTTCTTCTTCCCTTTTGATTTGTCTCCTTTGATGCGGCTGCCGGCAGCGGGCTTGCTGCCTCTCTTTGAAGCGGCTTTCGGTTTACGCCGGGCAGTGGCTGGTCCCGCGGCGGCGCCGGTATCCAGGTCTTCCACCAGGTCATAGTCCAGCTGCCGTTTGGCCAGGTTGGCGGCCACCACGCGGATGATCACCTTGTCGCCAATACGTATTTTACGGCCCGTTTGCTGGCCTATCAAGGCATAGTCTGATTCGGAATGCCTGAACTCTTCAGTCATATTGTGGATGCTCACCAGGCCTTCACACTTGGTATCTACCGTTTCCACCCAGAAGCCGAAATGCGCCACGCCGCTTACCACGCCGGCAAAGGTATCCCCAATGAACTGCTGCATGTATTCTACCTGCTTGTATTTGTTGCCGGCGCGTTCCGCGTCCATGGCCTTTCTTTCCATCTCGGAGGAGTGTTTGCAGCGTTTTTCCAGCAGCTTGTCAGGCTTCACCACGCCCGCCAGCACCTGCGCCAGTATACGGTGTACCAGCACGTCAGGATAGCGGCGGATGGGCGATGTGAAATGGCAGTAATGCATGAAGCCCAGCCCGTAGTGGCCAATGTTTTCCGTGGTGTACACCGCTTTGGCCATGGTACGGATGCCTAGGGTTTCCAGCACGTGCTGCTCAGGCTTGCCCTGTACCAGCTGCAGCATTTTATTGAAAGAGGCGGCAATGCTTTCCGGCGTGTTCACATCGAACTTGTAACCGAATTTGGCGGCAAACACGGCAAATACGTGCATCTTTTCCTCATCGGGCGTATCGTGCACGCGGTACGGGAAAGGCACGGGTTGTTTATTCACCTTCTGTTTGCTGACATATTCCGCTACCGTGCGGTTGGCCAGCAGCATAAATTCTTCTATCAGCTGGTGCGCTTCCTTGCTTTCTTTCACTATCACGCCTATGGGTTTGCCGTGCTCGTCCAGCCGGAAGCGTACTTCCTGGGAGGAGAAATTGATGGCACCTTCCTTGAAGCGTTTTTTGCGCATGGTTTGCGCCAGGTTGTTCAGCAGCAGCACTTCCCCGTCGTACGGCCCTTCCCCGGTCTCAATAATGTCCTGCACCTCTTCATAGGTGAAGCGGTGGGCGGAATGGATCACGGTACGGCCCAGCCAGAACTGTTTTACCACGGCCTTTTCATCCATCTGGAACACGGCGGAGAACGTGAGCTTGTCTTCATGCGGGCGCAGGGAGCACAGCTCGTTGGAGATCTTTTCCGGCAGCATGGGCAGCACCCTGTCCGGCAGGTACACGGAGGTAGCGCGGCGGTCTGCCTCCTTGTCAAGCGCGGAGCCGGGCTGTACGTACTGGCTCACATCTGCAATGTGCACCCCTATTTCATAGAGGCCGTTCTTCAGCTTGCGGATAGACAGGGCGTCGTCAAAATCTTTGGCGTCTACCGGGTCTATCGTGAAAGTGAGTATTTTCCGGAAGTCTTTGCGCTGGGCAATTTCCTCTTTGGAGATGTCTTCTTCAATGGTGGCCAGCTCTTCCAGCACTTCATCCGGGAACTGCAGGGGGAAGCCGCTTTCCACCAGTATTTCTTTCATGGCCAGGTCATTCGTATCGCTGGCATCCAGTATTTCCACTATTTCGCCTACGGGTTTGCGTGTTTTTTCTCCCCAGGCTACAATGCGCACCACGGCTTTGTCTCCGTCTTTTGCGTCTTTGAGGGAATTTTCGGGGATGTAGATATCCGGCACAAAGTCGCCTTTTTCAGGCACCAGGAAGGCGAAGGTCTTGTTCAGCTGGATGGTGCCGGTAAATTCGGTTTTGCGGCGCTTCAGCACGTCTGTCACAAATCCCTCCATGCGGCCCACGCTCCTGCCCTGGCGGATCACGTCTACCAGTACTTCATCACCGTCCAGCGCCGTGTTGAGGTTTTTCTGTTTCACCAGTATGTCGCTGCTGAGGCCTTCAACGGCCACAAACGCCATACCGGAGCGGGTTACGTCCACAATACCTTTATATGTCTTTTTCTGGCTGCTGTCTTTCTTCGGTTTTTTCTTTTTTGTCATTGATATGATTTTAGGGTTCGGCACCCGCTGCAATAGCTTCCGCTACATAGTCAAAAATATAACTATTAAATGAACCGGCCGCTTCGAACAGGAAGCTTACTTCCACGGGCAGCACCATTACCGGCAGCTGCATGGCCTGCAGCTGGTCTTCCAGCAGCCGCAGGCGAACGGCGTCTTTTTCCGTGGTGAGTATCACTTTTTGCGCCCCGTCCAGCTGTTCCAGCTCCAGCTTCATCTTGTCCAGGTCTTTCCGGGCATAGTAGTAATGGTCCGGGAAGGCCAGCAGGTGCACATTTGAATGCTTTTGCAGCAAATGCTGTACCATCGGCTCCGGGCGGGCAATGCCGCAGGCCACCAGTATGGCCGCCTGTTCCGGCAGCTGCTGCGGGCCGCCGGCCAGCAGCGGGTACGGCGTGCCGTATTGCAGGGTGGTAAAGAATACACGCTGGTGCGGCAGCGGCGCTATTTCCCGCATAATGGCCTCTTTTTCCTGTACAGACAGCATGGGCGGGCATTTGGATACAATGATGGCATTGGCCCGGTGGTAACCTTTTCTGCCTTCCCGCAGCCGGCCGAAGGGCACCACATGGTCACGGGTGAACAGGCGGCTGTAGTCTGTTACCATCAGGTTCAGCCCCGGCTTGATGGAGCGGTGCTGGAAAGCATCGTCCAGCAGAATAACGGCCGTATCCGGCTGCTCTCCCAGCAGCTGGGGCACGGCCAGCATCCTTTCCTCCCCTACGCATACGGTAATTTCGGGGAACTTGCGGTGGAACTGCATGGGCTCGTCCCCGATGTCTGCCGCCGTGCTCTGGGGCCCGGCAATGAAGAAACCTTTGGTATTACGGTTGTAGCCGCGGCTGAGGGTGGCCGTCTTGTAATGCTCTTTCAGCAGGCGGATAAGGTATTCCACATGCGGGGTTTTGCCGGTGCCGCCTACAGAGAGGTTGCCTACGGCTATTACGGGCAGGTCAAATTCTACAGACGTGAGCACGCCGTTGTCATACAGGCGGTTCCGTATCCACAATACAAGGCCGTACAAGAGGGAAAAAGGGTATAAAAGATAATTCAGATATTGCCACACCTGGTTTGCTGTTTTTTGTTAATCCTGGAAATAATACACCTGCTGGGGAGTGACCACAATGTCCATCGGCACGTCTCCTTCGTAAGCGTCTTCTATCAGTTCGGGCAGCGGCGGGAACAGGCTGAGGCCCACGGCCTTCACATCTTCCCGGCACTGCTGCAGAAATTCATCGTACATGCCCTTGCCGTACCCTACGCGGTGGCCCACCTTGTCAAACGCCAGCATGGGCACGAACACCACGTCTATTTCTTTCGGCGCCACAATGCGGCCGCTATCCGGCTCCGGGATGCCGTAAGCGTTCTGCACCAGCCTCGTTTGCTCATCCCATCGGAAATGCTGCATGTTGCCGGTGGCCAGGTAAGAGCGGGACAGCACCAGCTGCACGCCGGGGTACTGCTCCCGCAGCCAGGCGGCCAGCGGGTAAGTATCTACCTCCTTTTTGGCCGTAATGGGCAGAAACAGGTGAATAAAACCCGGACTGCCCAGGTGTACCTCCCTGCAGTTCAGCAGCAGCGCTTCGTTGAGGCGCGCCGCTTCTTCCGCCGGCAGGGCCAGCCGCCGTGCAAGATAGGACTTTCGTATATCCTTTTTCGTGAACGTCATGCCGCCAGCAGTTGTTTCAGCAACGGCCCCATCAGCTCCGCCTGCAGCTGCACAAAATCCCTGTTCAGCTTGCGCGCGCGGGGAATACGGGTGATGCGGGGGTAATGGCTCCATTCCACCACATCATCTTCATTGCTGTGATGGTCTCCGTTAAAGATCCACCCCACTACCGGCACTTCCGCCTGTTTGAGGGCCATGGCCGTGAGCAGGCAGTGGTTGATGCTGCCCAGGTAGTTTTGCGCTACAATGATCACTTTGGCTTCCAGCGCCTTGATGAGGTCAAGCATAAACACTTCCCCGTTCAGCGGCACCATCAGCCCGCCCGCGCCTTCAATAATGAGGGGCTGGCCCGGCTGCTGCAGCTTGCGCGCCTGTTCCACTATCTTGTTCTCGAAAATGGTGATGCCTTCCCGCCTCGCGGCCAGGTGCGGAGAGGCCGGCATGCGCAACCTGTACAGTTCATCCCGTACCAGGGAAGGGTTGCTCAGCAATGCACGCACGGTTTGCGTATCCGTTGTATCCTGCAGGCCCGCCTGTACCGGCTTCCAGTATTGCGCGCCCAAAGCTTCGGCCACACAGGCCGAAGCCACTGTTTTGCCTACGCCGGTACCTATACCGGTGATGAAGATGTTGTTCATAGCAGCAAATATAAACCATCATTCGCCCAATTACCTTAATTTCGTTCACCAAGCATCAAGATTATGAAGTACTGTGAAAATATACTGGAAACCATCGGAGATACGCCTCTGGTGAAGCTGCACCGCGTAACCGCCGAATTGCCCTGTACCGTGCTGGCCAAAGTGGAATTCTTTAACCCCGGCAACTCCATCAAAGACCGCATGGCGCTGAAAATGGTGGAAGAGGCCGAAAAGAAAGGTTATCTCAAACCCGGAGGTACCATCATTGAAGGCACCTCCGGCAATACCGGCATGGGCCTGGCCCTGGCAGCCGTTATCAAAGGCTACAAGTGTATTTTCACTACTACAGACAAACAGTCCAAAGAAAAGGTAGACATTCTCAAGGCCGTTGGCGCGGAAGTCATCGTATGCCCTACCAATGTATTGCCAGACGATCCGAAGTCTTATTACTCCGTATCCCGCCGGCTGGCCCAGGAAATTCCCAACTCCTTTTATGTGAACCAGTATGACAACCTGGCCAACCGCGATGCGCATTACGAGCAGACCGGCCCGGAAATATGGGAGCAGACGGAAGGCAAGATCACCCACCTGGTAGTGGCCACCGGCACGGGCGGCACTATTACCGGCACCGGCAAGTACCTCAAAGAAAAGAACCCCAACATACAGGTGTGGGCCATAGACAGCTACGGCTCCCTGCTCAAAAAATTCTTCGACACCGGCGAGCTGGACATGAACGAAGTATTCCCCTACATCACCGAAGGCATTGGTGAAGACTTTGTACCGCAGAATTACGACATGAGCGTGATAGACCATTTCGAGAAAGTGACCGATAAGGCCGGCGCCGTGATGGCCCGCCGCATTGCCAAGGAAGAAGGCATTTTTATAGGTTACTCCGCCGGTTCCGCCATTGCGGGCCTGGTACAGCTGAAAAACCGCCTGAAGCCCGAAGATGTGGTGGTGGTGGTGTTCCACGACCATGGCAGCCGCTACGTGGGCAAGGTGTATAACGACCAGTGGATGATGGAGCGCGGCTTCCTGGACGTAAAAACGGTGAAAGACATTGTAAACTCCCGCCGCAACCTGCCGCTGGTCACTATTCCGCCAGACGAGAAAGTAAGCGGGGCCATTGCCAAAATGAAAAAGTTCGACATTGAGCACCTGCCCGTGATCAGTGACGGGCAGTTCATTGGCGCCATTTCCGAAGGCGGCCTGTTCAGCAAGCTGATAGACCAGCCTGACCTGAAAGAGGCCGCGGTAGACACCGTGATGCACAAAGCCTTTCCCGTAGTGGGCATGGAAACGCCCATTGAAAAGCTCTCCGTTTACATCAACAAGGAAAACGGCGCCGTGCTCACGCACGATGAAAGCGGCAACTATCACATCGTTACCAAGTACGACATTATTCAGGCACTCGGCAGTTGACATGTTGTACCACGATCAGTTAGGCCGCGCCGTGGAGATACCGGCTCCTCCGCAACGCATCATATCCGTAGTGCCTTCTCAAACGGAGCTGCTCTATCACCTGGGCGCCACGGTGCAAGGCATCACCAAATTCTGCGTGCACCCGGCTGCATGGTTCCGCAGCATTACCCGCGTAGGCGGCACTAAACAGCTTGACCTGGAGCGCATTGCCGCCCTGCAGCCAGACCTTGTTATTGCCAACCGGGAAGAAAATGAAAAGGAACAGATAGAAGCCCTGGCCACAAGCTTTCCCGTATGGGTGAGCGATATTCACGGGCTGGATGACGCCTGCCGCATGGTAACCAGCCTGGGAGACATATTGCAGCGGCAGGCCGCCGCGCAAGACATCCGCCGGCAGATAGAGAACGGCTTCCGGGAGCTGCAGCCCCTGGCCGCGCCCGTGCCCGCCGCATATTTTATCTGGCGCAACCCCTGGATGGTGGCCGGCGGCGATACTTTTATTAATGAAATGATGGACCGTTGCGGTTTCCGCAACGTGTTTGCAGACCTGCCCCGTTACCCCACGCTGGGCCTGGCGCAGCTGGCTGCCAGCGGTTGCAGGCTGGTGCTGCTTTCCAGCGAGCCATACCCCTTCCGGGAAAAACATATAGCTGAAATACAGGAATACCTGCCTGATGCGGAAGTGCTGCTGGTGGACGGGGAAATGTTTTCCTGGTATGGCAGCCGGCTAATGTATGCGCCGGGGTATTTTGGCGAGCTGATAGCGGGGCTTTACAGCAAATCGATATATTGATGAATGCGGGCCAGAATATCAGAAAATGCAGGTTGGCCCTGGTAGTATAACCCACGCGTAGAATTATACCGGTCAGCGAACCGTTGCCGGATACCAGGGTCACTCAACAGGAAAGCTTCGTTGGCGTTGATAGCAATGGCCTGGTCTTCTTTCGGAAACCTTAATTGCTTATGCTGCTGATAGGTCTCTGTTCCAATAAATGCCCGAACCCGCTCATCCGCAAGCAAACAATACTCGTCTATGCCCGTCTGTTCATTGAGAATCCGGAGCAAGCCGGCAAATTCAGGGTGATCATGTAAATACATCATTGCGAGATCAGCGGCAGAAAGAATTTTTTTGTGCTAATGGAGCCGAACCTGTTAACTGCCTCGCGAAGTTTGGAAGCGTCCATTTCTACAGCTTTTGCTGACACGCTTGCTCTCACGGCAACCTGGTCTTCCGCCAAATCATCAAGGTCATTCATCAGGTCTACCAATAAGAATTCAGGTGATAACCGGTCGGGAAAGTCAGGCTTGACCAGAAAGAAAAATTTTTGGTTCCCAAATTGGTAATACCCGTGGCGTTTCCGGTTATACACTTTTTTGAAGTTATACAACTGGGTTGTTCCAACACCAAGCGTATTATATAAGTTAGGTGAAGTGATCAGAAATTTATCGTTGTTCAAAAACCTTTTGACAATTACCTCATCTTTAGGCGGCGTATTGCCAAAAACACTCTTGGCAGGAACATAGTACATTCCCTGGGAAAGTTTTTCCAACACACCTTCATCTACCAGCTTCTGGAGGTCACGGTCTACAGACTTTGACCACCTGGCAACATCACTCCGGCGATATACCTCGCCGGTCTGTAATTTTTCTTTCAAAAGTTCTAACTGTTTCATTTTCAGTCGGCTTCACATGAAATGTGCATGAATTTTATAGCACGTTTCATGCAAATTCATAACAAATTTCCGACTTGCCCACCATTCAAAGCAACCCCATCACCTCCTCCCCCGTACCCTATTCTGAAAAACCGGTCCCTTTCAAAAAAACGCGAAAAAACTAAACCACTCAATTATGGAAAGAAGAAACTTTTTGTCCAGCATGGGCATTACCCTTGCTATTGCCTGTACGGGCGGACTGGCGGCTTGCGGCGGTAAAGGGGACGATCCCACGCCTGGTCCCGGTCCCGGTCCGGGCCCTGGTCCCGGCCCTGGCGCCAAGCTGACCGTTAACCTGGCCACACAGATCCCGAATGTGGGAGACGCCATCATCAGCAACGGAGTGGTTCTGGTACGTACCAACACCGGCAACGCCGCGGCGTCTTTTGCCGCCTTTACCAGCACTTGTACCCATATGGGCTGCACCCTTTCCGGTGTTTCGGGCGGCAAAATAGAATGCGGCAGCGCCTGCGGCCACGGCAGCAAGTTCAACCTGGACGGTACCGTGAGCAACGGCCCCGCCACCACGGCGTTGGCCAAATACACCGTTGAAGTGAACGGCACCACGCTGACAGTGAAATAAGTGTTTGAACAGGAAAAAACCGCTCCGCCGGCCATGGCGGGCGGTTTTTCCTGTTGAGGAACGTACCCGGTTTTTAAATGTTTTAAAAAAGAACCCCAAATCTTGCGAAAATGCAAATTTTGAAATGCCTATATTTGCTTTCCTTTAAAAATTAAACATTTTAACGTCTATGGGAAAGTACAAAGCCGGTGTATTATTCGGTGAAGAGCTGGAAGCGCTCTATAAAGATGCCAAGGAGAATGAATTTGCCATGCCCGCAGTGAACGTGGTAGGCACCAATTCTGTGAATGCCGTGCTGGAAACGGCCGCCAAAGTGAATTCCCCGGTTATTATCCAGTTTTCTAACGGCGGCGCCCAGTTCTTTGCCGGTAAAGGTATGCCCAATGACAAGCTGCAGGCCAATATTGCCGGCGGTATCTCCGGCGCCAAACACGTGCATGAAGTGGCGCAATATTATGGTGTTCCCGTAGTGCTGCATACAGACCATGCCGCCAAAAAATGGCTGCCCTGGATTGACGGCCTGCTCACCGCCGGCGAAAAGTTCAAAAAAGAGACCGGCCAGCCGCTCTACAGCTCCCACATGCTGGACCTCTCTGAAGAGCCCATCCATGAAAACATCGAGATCTCCAAAGCTTATTTCGAAAGAATGAATAAACTGGGCATGTCCATCGAAATTGAACTGGGCGTTACCGGCGGCGAGGAAGACGGGGTAGACAACTCCGGCGTGGAAAACTCACTGCTGTATACCCAGCCTGAAGACGTGGCCTATGCTTACGAAACACTCAGCCAGGTAGGCAGCCGCTTCACCGTGGCCGCCGCTTTCGGCAACGTTCACGGCGTGTACAGCCCCGGTAACGTGGAGCTGCGCCCCGAGATCCTGAAAAACAGCCAGGATTTTATTGAGAAAAAATTTAATACCGGCAAAAAACCCGTATACTACGTGTTCCACGGCGGCTCCGGCTCTCCCAAGCACCAGATCAATGAAACCCTGGGCTACGGCGTTATCAAAATGAACATTGATACCGACATGCAATGGGCTTTCTGGGAAGGCGTGCTGGATTATTACAAAGCCAAGGAAGGCTACCTGCAGGCCCAGCTGGGTAATCCTGAAGGAGCTGACAAACCCAACAAAAAATACTACGATCCGCGGGTGTGGCTGCGCAAAGGGGAAGAAACCTTTGTAAAACGGCTGGAAGAGGCCTTTACAGACCTCAACTGCATTAACCGCAACGCATAATCAGACTACCGGACCAAAAGCCCCCCGCATACACCGGGGGGCTTTTGATTTACGGAAAAGTTTAATTTTATCGTATCTTGCACCACTATTCTTTAATCTAATTTTAGTACAAAATCTAGTATGAGCTGGTTTAAGCGAATTAAACAGGGTATTTCCACCACTACCAGTGAGAAGAAAGAGGCGCCGGACGGTTTATGGCACAAATGCCCGAATTGTAAGAAAACGACCACCATGAAAGACCTGAAAGAACATTTGTACGTGTGCGACAAATGTAACTTTCATAACCGCATCAATTCACCGGAGTATTTTGAGATCATCTTTGATAATAACGAGTTTGAAGAGCTCTTTGCCAATATTTACCCTAAAGACATGCTGGGCTTCAATGACCTGAAGCCCTACGATGCCAGGCTGAAGGAGGCACAGAAAAAATCGGGGCTGACAGACGCCATGCGCGTGGGCGCCGGCCTGGTGAACGGCAACGGGCTGGTGGTGGCCTGTATGGACTTCAACTTCATTGGCGGCTCTATGGGCTCTGTAGTAGGCGAAAAAATTGCCCGCAGCATAGACCATTGCATTGCCAACCGCCTGCCCCTGCTGATCATTTCCAAATCTGGCGGGGCGCGCATGATGGAAAGCGCCTTCTCCCTGATGCAGATGGCCAAAACATCCGCCAAGCTCACCCAGCTGGCAGATGCCGGCCTGCCCTACATCTCCCTGATGACTGACCCTACCACTGGCGGCGTTACCGCTTCTTATGCCATGCTGGGAGATATCAATACCGCAGAACCGGGCGCCCTCATCGGGTTTGCCGGGCCAAGGGTGATCAAGGAAACGATCAAGAAAGACCTCCCCGAAGGTTTCCAGAGCGCGGAGTTCCTGCTGGAACATGGCTTCCTTGATTTCATCCTGGACCGCAAGGAGCTGAAGAGCAGGCTGGGTACCTTACTGGAACTGTTCAAAAACTAAAATACCTCTTCCGGGGGCTGACAAACAAGGAGACACAGGCCGTTTTTTTTACCACCCTGCTCCTGCTGTGCGTCAGCCCCTTATATTTGTGGCGTAATGGCAGAATTAAAGAACAGATCAGCATATTTCGAGTTTGCGATAGAAGATAAATACGTCGCCGGTATGGCCTTGACCGGTACCGAGATCAAGTCCATCCGCAGCGGCAAGGTGAGCTTTAACGACAGCTTCTGCTATTTTTCCAAAGGCGAGCTCTACGTTAAAAGCCTGCACATTGCCGAATACTCTCATGGCTCTTATGCCAACCACGACCCTTTGCGGGAGCGCAAGCTGCTGCTCCAGAAAAAGGAGCTGAAGAAAATGGAGAAAAAACTGCAGGAAAAAGGCTATACCATCGTTCCCCTTCGTATATTCATCAATGATAAAGGACTGGCCAAAATGGAAATAGGCCTGGGCAAAGGGAAAAAGCTGCATGACAAGCGGGATAGCATCAAGCAGCGCGAAGCAGACCGTGAGCTGCGGAGGAATTTCAAACTCTGACGCCATGTTCCGGCAAACGTACTACCCCAATCCCCGCCCGCTATTATTTCCGGCATTCCATTTGCCTGTTGATATGAAAAACCGTAAGCCTTATTGTTAAATCATGCATAACTATTTATCACGTAATTCCGCCTGACCATGTTCCGATACCTGCCCCTCTTTTTCATCCTCACCCTGTTTGCCTGCAAATCAGGGGAAAAATTGTACAACCAGGGCCGTTACGGCGTTGCCGTAGAAGCTTTTGTGAAAAAGCTGCAACGCCGGCCTGCAGACGCCACCTCACTGCAATTGCTGCCCCGTGCCTACCAGGCCGCTATGGATTACCATGAGGGCCGTGCCAGGCAGGCCCTGGCTTCCAATGATGACCTGAAATGGGAATCCGTACGGGTAGAATACCGCGCCATGCAATCGCTATACAATACCATCCGTTCATCTCCCGCGGCCATGGGTGTGGTAAAGCCGAAAGATTACTCCGCCGCCATCACCGGCGCGCAGGAAAACGCTTCTGAAGCGCGTTACGAAAGAGGCCTGCAACTGCTGGAACAGGGCACCAAACAAAGCGCCCGCGAAGCGTATGAGGAGTTCAGCGCCGCCCTCCGCCTCACGCCCAATTACAAAGACGCGGCCCGCCTCCGGGAAGAGGCGTATGCCATTGGGCTGGTGAACGTGGTGATCAGCGAAATAGACGTACGCTCCCCCTATTTCCAGTTTTCCGCAGACCAGTTCAGGGATGCGCTGGTGCGCAACCTGGAGCAGCGCCAGATCAATAACTTCGTAAAGTTCTATGACGAGCGCCGCGTGCGGGGAGAGCGGGATTTCCGCCCGGACCAGTACATGGAGCTGCGGTTTATGGACTTTATGGTGGGCCAGACCTTTGTAGACCGCTACCAGCGTGAAGTATCCAAAGTGATCTCGGTGCCCGGCAATAAAAAAGACTCTACCGGCAAAGCCATTATGGTAGATATTACCGTGAAGGCTACACTTTACATCACCAAAAAGACAGTGGCCTCCAGCGGCCTGCTGGACTACCGTATCACTGATGTAAATGCCAACCAGGTGTTGCGGCAAGACAGGGTGCCCGGCTCTTTCACCTGGCAAAACCAGTTCGGCACCTACCGCGGGGACGAGCGCGCCCTCAGCGACGCAGACCGCGCGCTGATAGGCGGCCGCGATGTTCCGCCACCGCCGCCGCAAGATCTCTTTATGGAGCTGACACGCCCCATTTATGACCGGCTGGCCGGCGATCTTCGCTCTTTTTACAGCCGGTATTAACTTTCCGGCATTGAGATTGTTATACAAACATTAAAATGAACAACATGAAAAAATACCTGGCCTTTTTTGCCGCTCTTGCATTTGCAACAAGCTGCAGCACGCCTAAACCGGTGGCCACCAACAATGAAGAAGACCTGTATAAAACCTGGCGCCTCGTAGAAGTGCAGGGGCAAACGGTAGATACCACCAAACTCCAGCGCCCTGCGGAATTTACTTTTAACAAGATGGAACAGCGCATCAGCGGCTCCGCCGGCTGCAACAATATTTTCGGGAAATTCACCGTTTCCGCAGACAAGCTGACCTTTTCCCCGCTGGCCGCCACCAAAATGGCCTGTGCAGACATGAGCGTGGAAAGCAAATTCCTCCAGATAGTAGACAAGGTAAATAACTGGAAAGTGACCGAAGGCTTCCTGGTATTGAACCAGGACGCTACGCCCCTGGCCAAGTTCATTGCAAAATAAACTGCTTACTAACCCATACATGAAAGGGTGCAACAACGCGTTGCACCCTTTTTTTCTGTCCCGTATGGTTGATCTGCAGCATCCCCTGTAACTGATGCTGCACAAAGTTTATATAGGCAGCGCCTGGTGGTGTTGCCATAACCGGGAATACACCGCGTTGTTACCCAGCAGTTCAGGATGGGTGCCTTCTTCTGCAATGGCCCCGTCCTGCAGCACCACTATCTTGTCTGCATGCATCACTGTGCTGAGGCGGTGAGCAATAACAATGATGGTCTTGCCCTCATCCCGAAGCTGCTGCATCACTTCCTGTACATACTGGTCAGACACGGAATCGAGAGAGGAAGTAGCTTCATCCAGTATCAATATGTCCGGGTTGCGATAGAGCGCGCGGGCAATGGCAATACGTTGCCGCTGCCCGCCGGAGAGGTTGACGCCGTGTTCTCCCAGGGGAGTGTTGAAACCTTCCGGCAGTTTTTCTATAAAGTGGAGGATGCCCAGTTGCGCGGAAATGCGGAGCACCCTTTGCATGTCTGGCTCAAATTCTCCCACGGCAATGTTTTCCAGCACTGTGGCGGCAAAGAGGTCTATCTGCTGCGGTACTACGCTTACGCGGCGGCGCAGGCTTTCGTGGTCTATATAACGGATATCTATGTTCCCTATCTGGATACTGCCGGACTGCAGCGGGTAAATATTCTGCAGCAGCGCCATCAGCGTGCTTTTGCCGGAGCCGCTCTCTCCCACTACGGCGGTAATGCGGGCGCGGGGTATCTGCAGGTTAAAATTGCGGAACACCTCCACGCGGGTGCCATACCGGAAAGACACGTTGGTGAACTGGATGTTGCCTACTTCCTCGGGCGCCAGCCGCACCTTGTTGGCGGTTTCTTCCTGCTCCAGGTCCATGATCTCGAAAAGACGGTCTGCCGCAATAAGCGCGTCCTGCATGCTCCTGTTGGCCCCTATCAGGGCCATGGCAGGGCCGGTAAAATAACCTACTATGGCGTAGAAGCTCAGCAGCTCGCCGGGGCTCAGCTGCCGGTCAAGCACAAAATAGGAACCCGCCCAGAGCAGTATCACCACAAAGGCGCTGGTAATGAAACCGCCGGCCGTGCCAATGCCGAGATTGGTCATGGAAGCGGAAAAGATAGATCTCAGCAGCTTCACGAAGCGCGATTCCGTTTTGATATTGGCATATTCTTCCAGCCCGAAACGTTTGATGGTAGCCACGGAGTTGAGAGATTCCACCAGCTGGCTGCCCAGTTCCGCATTGTCTTCCATGAGCCGGCGCTGCATTTTTTTGTTGACCTGGTTGCTGATCCAGTAGATCAGGGCGTATACGGGCAGTATGCACAGCACTATGAGCGCCAGCTTCCAGTAATAGGTAAACATCAGGCCGAAAGAGAACAGTACAATAAATACGTTCACTACCAGGCCTATGGCCACATCGTTGATGAACACCCTGATCTTCACCGCATCGTTGATGCGGGAAGTGATCTCCCCTACGCGCATGGTGTCAAAAAACTGCTGAGGCAGGCGCAGCAGGTGTTTGTAGTAGCCCAGTATCAGCTGGGCGTCTATCTGCTGGCCGGTTTTAAGGGCAAATACGCTTTTGAGCTGCCCTACGAACATTTGCAGCACCAGTATCAGCAGCATGATGGTGCCCAGCAGGTTCAGGAGGTTCTTGTTGCCTTCTACCAGCACGTTGTCTACAATTTTCTGCACGTAAATGGAAGTAGACAAACCCAGCACGGTGTAGATAATGGCGCCGAACAGGGCCTGCAGCACCACGGAGCGGTGAGGCCGCAGCAGGTACCAGAAGCGCTGCAGGTGAGACACCTTTTCGTTGCCGGGCCTGAACTCCTCTCCCGGCATGAGCAGTACCAGCACGTTGGTCCAGATGGCTTTGAACTCCGCGTGGCTCATTTTATGGAACTGCCCGTCTGCCGGGTCCATCACCACCACCTGCGTTTTGGTAACGCGGTATATCACCACGAAGTGATGCAGCTTTTCCCGGATGATGACGTGGGCAATGGCGGGTTTGGGTATATTGAACAGCGCTTCGAAGGGGCCTTTCACGCCTTTAGCCTGGAAACCCAGCTTGGCGGCCGCTTCCACAACGCCCAGCACGTTGGTGCCTTTGCTGTCTGTAGCGGCCAGTTGCCGGATGCGGGAAACAGGCATCTGCAAATTATAATACGCGGCAATAGACGCCAGGCAGGCGGCGCCACAGTCGCTGATATCCCGCTGGCGTATGCGGGCGCTTTTTTTAAGTCTTGCGGTAGTGGACATGGTCTATTTTTTTCCTGCGGTATTAGGGTTCACCCAGTCGTCCGCGCGGTCATACAACAATTGGAACAGGCTGCGTTGCGTGAGTATGAAGCGGGCCTGCAAGGTCATGCCTTTTTTGAGCGTGCCTCTCACGCCGCCGGCGGTTTGCAGCTCTGTGGCGGCAAAAGCGCATTTCACTTTGAACACCGGCTGGTTCTCCACCAGGGTGAAGTCATTATCTACGCTCTGCACGGTACCGTTCACCGTTCCCCATTCGTTATAATTAAAGGCATCTACCTGGAATTTAACGGGCATGCCTGCACGCAGGTAGCCGATGTCTTTGGGAGATACCAGGCATTCCGCCACCAGGTTGGAATCTGGCGAAATGATGCCGATGGCTTCTCCCACCTGTATGTAGCCCCCGGCGTACTTACCGTTGAACTCCTGCAGCGTGCCGCTTACCGGCGCTTTGATCAGGTTCCATTCCTTCTGTTTTTCCAGCTGGTCTGCATCTGCCTGCAGGCGGTTGCTTTCCAGCCGGTAACGGCTCAGCTCTTCCGCCCAGGCGCTGCGCTGCTGCTGTACGGCCAGGCTGTAGGCCGCTTTGGCCTTGTCATACTCGTACTGCTTGTCACGCAGTTCTTTTTCGGCTATCACCTTGTCTGCAAACAGCTTCCTGTACATGTCAAGGTCACTTTCCAGCTTGCGCATGGTGGCCTGCTGCTCGTTGAGGGAAGATACAAAGCGGCTGTACTGCTGCTGGTACAGGGCAGACTGCAGCCCGCCGCCCCCGCCGCCGGCGGCCAGGCGCGCCAGATCGTTCACATAGGTTTCCCGCTGTTTCAGTTCAAAGGAGGTTTGCAATAATTTGCTGTTGCTGATGTCTTCCTGCAGGCGCAGGATGAGCTGGCCCTTTTCTACATGCTGCCCTTCCGTTACCAGCACTTCCGCAATGGTACCGGCCACCAGGCTGCGCAGCTCGTTCTTCTCCGTTACCGGGCGTATAATGCCGGCAGACTTGACGGACACATCCACTTTAATGAAAGGCAGCGCTATGAGGCTGAGCAGCACCGCCACAAGAACCGTTGTGTAGATCAATTGAGTACGCACCCGCACCCGTGGCAGCCACGTGAATGCAGATTGCTCAATGACCTCTACTGGAAATAGCTGAGGCATGAACAAATTTCAAAAATGAAAAATGATGCTTGACGGTTCAAATGGTTAACAAGCAAAAATTGCTTAAAGACGTAAGGGCAATTTACAATTTATTATTGAATAATGATATATGGTTTGTCACATCTGTGAGAAAAAATTGTATGCTATTCTCCCCGCTCGTACCCGGCGTCTACCAGCAGGTGGCCGCCGTCTGCGGCTTCCGTGGCCAGCTGGTCACAGCGGTTGTTCTCCGGGTTGGTGGCATGCCCTTTCACCCATTGAAAACGGATGCGGTGGCGCTTGTAGAGGGGAATGAAACGCTCCCACAGGTCGCGGTTCTTTTTATCCTTGAAACCGATCTTCACCCAGTTCCACAACCAGCCTTTTTCCACCGCGTTCACTACATACTGGCTGTCTGTATAGATGGTAATGTTCAGGCCTTCTTTGGTCAGCGCTTCCAGCGCAACGATCACCGCCAGCAGCTCCATCCTGTTATTGGTGGTCATGCGGTAGCCCTGAGACAGCTCCTTGCGCACGGCCCCCCAGATCAATACCACGCCATAACCGCCCCTGCCGGGGTTCCCTCTTGCCGAACCGTCTGTATAAATGATCAATTGCTGCGTTGCTGCCAATGCCTGTCTGTTTTTGTTAAGGCGCAAAAATAAGGGAATAACGGTGAAAACCTACACCTGCACCACCCCCATGCGGAACGTTTCCTCCACCGGCGCATGATTGGCTGCTGCCAGGCATTCCGCCACTACCTGCCGCGTTTGTGCAGGGTCTATGATGGCATCTACCCACAAGCGCGCCGCGGCATAGTACGGCGTGGTTTGCGCGTTATACTTGTCGGTGATGTTTTTCAACAGGTTCTTTTCTTCTTCTGGAGAAATGGTTTCACCTTTGGCTTTGAGGGAGGCCACCTGTATTTGCAGCAGCGTTTTGGCGGCCTGCTCTCCGCCCATTACCGCTATTTTGGCATTGGGCCAGGCAAAAATGAAGCGCGGGTCGTACGCCTTGCCGCACATGGCGTAATTGCCCGCGCCGTAAGAGTTGCCGATGATCACAGTGATCTTCGGCACTACAGAATTGGCCACCGCGTTCACCAGCTTGGCGCCGTCTTTAATAATTCCGGCGTGCTCGCTGCGGCTGCCCACCATAAAACCCGTAACGTCCTGCAAAAACAGGAGCGGTATCTTTTTCTGGTTGCAGTTCATGATGAAACGCGCGGCCTTGTCTGCGCTGTCGTTGTAAATAACGCCGCCCATCTGCATCTCGCCTTTTTTGCTTTTCACCATTTTGCGCTGGTTGGCCACAATGCCTACCGCCCAGCCGTCTATGCGCGCGTAGCCGCAGAGGATGGTTTTGCCGTAATCCTGCTTGTATTCATCAAACACCCCGCCATCTGTGAGCCGGGCTATCACTTCATGCACGTCATAAGATTTGCTGCCGTCTTCCGGGATGATGCCGTACAGCTCCTCCGCGGGCTTCAGCGGCGCCACCGGTGCAATGCGGTCAAAACCTGCGCCGGTATTGTGCCCCAGGCGGGCCACAATGTCTTTGATCCTGTCAAGGCATTCCTGGTCTGTTTTGAACTTGTAATCCGCGATGCCGGAAATTTCTGTGTGTGTAACGGCGCCGCCCAGGGTCTCCGCATCCACTTCCTCCCCAATGGCCGCCTTCACCAGGTAGGGCCCTGCCAGGAAGATGGAGCCGTTGCCTTCCACCATCAGCACCTCGTCACTCATGATAGGCAGGTAAGCCCCGCCGGCTACGCAGCTGCCCATTACGGCGGCTATCTGGGTAATGCCCATGGCGCTCATGCGGGCGTTGTTGCGGAAAATGCGGCCGAAGTGCTCTTTGTCGGGGAAAATTTCGTCCTGCATAGGCAGGTACACCCCGGCGCTGTCTACCAGGTAAATAACAGGCAGCCGGTTTTCCATGGCAATTTCCTGCAGGCGAAGGTTCTTTTTGCCGGTGAGGGGAAACCAGGCCCCGGCCTTAACCGTCATGTCATTGGCTACTATTACGCACTGGCGGCCGCTGACATAACCCAGTCCCGCCACGGTGCCGCCCGCCGGGCAGCCGCCATGTTCCGCGTACATGTCATACGCCGTAAAAGCCCCTATTTCCGTAAAGATGGTATTTTTGTCTATAAGATAACTGATCCGTTCCCGGGGGCTCAATTTGCCCCGCTGCCTGAGCTTTTCCAGGCTTTTTTTCCCGCCCCCCTGCTCTATGACCGCCAGCCTTTGTTTCATTGTGCTGAGCAGCCTGCGCATCGTATCCTCATTTTTATTAAATTCCAGTTGCTGTTGCTCCATAAAGTGGTATTTAATTTGACTAAAAATAAGGGAAAAATGGGGGAATGGCCTGTTAATTGTGAATGGAACATCAGCCACTAAACCTAATAGTCATGTCCACACTCGTTGTTTTATCGGAGTCTCTCCAGCATCTCTACCACGGCACGCCCTGGCTGGATGTGACCTTTCTTGAACACCTGCAGGAAACGGATGCGGAGCAGGCCACCCGCCGCATAGGCCAGAGCCATAACATCTGGGAGCTGGTGAACCACATCATTTTCTGGCACCAGAACGTGACACGCAAACTGAAAGGCGAAAAGCCGGAACAGGAAGGCGATCTGCCTGATTTCTACCTGCCGGAGAACCATGGCGAAAATAACTGGCAGGCTACCCTGCAGCGGCTGGAACATTCCATTACCCAAATGGTGGAAACAATCCGTAACTTTCCGGAAGAGAAGCTGTATACGCCCGTGCCGGAAACACAGCACAACGCCCATTATTACATCCAGGGCGTTTTGCAGCATGCAGCTTATCACCTGGGCCAGATAGTGCTGCTCAGGAAGCATGTGATACAATAACAAACCATCAATATGCCAGCACCCCAATTGTCCCGCGGGCGCGTGTACAGCGTAGATGTGCTGAGAGGGCTGATCATGATCATTATGGCGCTTGACCACGTGCGTGATTTTTTCCATGTATCCGCCATGACGCAAGACCCGCTTGACGCCCAGACCACCACTCCCATATTGTATTTCACCCGCTGGGTTACCCACTTCTGCGCACCATTGTTCGTATTGCTCTCCGGCCTTTCCGTACGCCTGATGCATACCCGCAAGAGCACGGCGGAAATCAGCCGCTTTCTGCTCACGCGGGGTTTGTGGCTGATACTGATAGAAGTAACGGTAGTGTCTCTGGCGCTTACCTTCAACCCGCTCCTCAATGTTATGATATTGCAGGTCATATGGGCCATCGGCATCGGCTTCCTGTTCCTGGCGCTGCTGGTGTGGCTGCCCTGGCAGGCTGTGCTGGGCCTGGGCATACTCATTGCCGCCGGGCATAACCTGCTGGACTATGTGCAGGCCCGCCCCGGTTTTCAGCCCGGCGCCCTGTGGGAATTTGCGCACCAGACGCGGTATAACTTTTACGAATTATTCCCCGGCCACGGGGTGATCGTGATCTATCCTTTCCTGCCCTGGGTGGGCATTATGCTCCTGGGTTACGGGCTTGGCCGGGTGTTTGAGGCAGATGTGAGCCCCGGCCGCAGGCAGAAGCTGCTCACTATTACCGGCATTGCCATGCTGGCCGTTTTTGTTGTATTGCGCGGCTGGAATATTTATGGCGACCCTGACCCCTGGGCGGGTTCTTTTTATGCATTTATGAACGTGGAGAAATACCCGCCTTCGCTGCTGTATACCTGCGCCACCATCGGGCCGGGCCTGCTGATGCTGGCGGTGCTGGAACATACGCGCAACCGCGTTACGGAAGTGGCCAAGGTATATGGCAGCGTTCCCTTCTTCTATTACATCCTGCACTTTTACCTGATACACGGGCTGTGTGTAGTGGCGTTTTTTATCAGCGGGTATGGTGTGAACGATATTGTAACACCCAACCAGCTGTTCCTTTTCAGGCCGCCCGCTTTCGGTTACCCGCTGTGGGCGGTGTACCTGATCTGGATAGCCGTAGTGGCCGTATTGTACCGCCCCTGCCGCTGGTACTCCCAATACAAACAAACGCACCGGCAATGGTGGCTCAGCTACCTGTAGGCATTTTCAGCTCGTAACGTTCCTCATACACATCCTGGCCCCAGAGGTGCTCCGGGGTAGACGCAGTTTTTACAAACCCTGCTTTCAAATAAATGCCGGCGGCGGTTTGCTGCTGGTTGGTGGTGAGCAGGTATACTTCCCTGAAACGCTGTGCGCGGCAAAAATCCATGGCTTCCTGCATGAGCGCCCTGCCCAGGCCTATGCCCCTGAACTCCGGCCTGATGAGGAACCAGCGCAGCTGGGCGCGGCCGCGGCCTTTGTGAATAATGGCAATCATGCCGGCCAGCTCCCCGAAGCAATTGGCCAGCCATACGCGGTCTTTGGCGGGGTTGTAGGTTTGCAGGAACTCGTGCAGCGTTTCTGTTACGTACTGTTCAAAACGCAGATCGTACTGGTATTCTTCCGCGTATACCTGTCCGTGCACCCGGATAATGTCTCCAATATCTCCCGGCTGCAGGCCATGGCGTATCTCCACATCTTCCAGGCGCGGCCGCCCTCCTGGCATTTTCAACAGGCAGCGCACCTTGTTCATGGCATGGCCCACCTGCCGGCGCTGCTCAACGGAAAGGTCTGCCAGCATCTGCCTGATCTGCATGTCTGACAGCTCGTTCATCTGCGCCATCAGCTTTTTACCGCGGGCCGTGAGCTGCAGGTAGCTGGAGCGGCCGTCTTCCGGGAGCGGGTGTTTGATGACCAGCCCTTTTTTCTCGAAATTCCGGAGCAGGCGGCTCAGGTAACCGGCATCTATATTGAGAGCTTCCCGTATGCCCGTAGCCGTAGTCTGGTGGTTGAAATGGATCTCGTATATCACACGCATCTCCGTAAGGGAGTATTCACTATCAAAAACATGCTGCTGCAGCAGGCCCAGCTGCATGGTATAAAAACGGTTGAACTGGCGGATGTTGGCTATCATGGTGGCCTCCTGTTCCTGTGTCATAAAGCGGATTTTACCACCAAAATATTATAAATAGTTGATTTTGTCAACTATTTTATTTGACTTTAGCAACTTGTTATTTCCGTGTGTTTTTCAGGCCGTTCAGGCATTAAAAACAACAGTTCGTAGAAAAACAGGTGGCCGGCCGGGGAACATTTTTAATTTGCGCCCCATGAAATGGTTCCCTGTACTTCTATTATCCTTCTGCTTTTTTGCAGCAGCCCATTCCCTTCAGGCGCAGGAGTTCCCGAAAAGAACGTACCGCGTACAGCTGGGCCTGCCTTTTTTGCCCTCGCTGAACGTACATATGGAAAACAGGCTGAGCCGCAATGCTTCACTGGTGGCTAAAATAGATGCGGTAGCGCAATTCAGCGCATCCAGCTCCCTGGGCACCAGCGGCAGCGTGGCGTATGTACCCTCTGCGGAGCTCAGATGGTACTATAACATGGCGAGGCGGGTGGAAAAGGGCAAATCCGTTCAGCGTTTCTCCGGCAATTTCTTCTCTGTGGAACCTTTTGTAAAAGCAACAGAGACCAGGTTCGGCAATTCAACTTTATACCCGCCGCCGGTATATCCGGGCGCCGGTTTGCTGGTGAATTACGGCCTGCAGCGCGGGTTTGGAGAGCATGGCCACTGGGGGCTCTGCCTGGGCATTACGCCTGTTGCCGTGCTGGACGGCCAATACGCTACTGTTGTTAAGATTAATTTCCAGCTTGGGCTGCAATGGTAACGCGTTTTTTTTACTATTTTAGTACGAGGCTTATTCCCATTTGCGACAGTACTAAAACCATCTTATGTTCGATCCGTTTCCAATAGATAAAAGTGCCGTTGGTCCTGAAGATGTGAACCGTTCCATAGAAACGATCAGGGAGGCCCTCCGCGAAAGTGAAGAACGCTACCGCCAGCTGGTGCAGGCCTTACCTGCAGCTGTCTACTCCTGTGACGCGCAGGGGTACATTACTTTTTACAACGACGCAGCCGCCTCATTATGGGGCCGCAGCCCGGAAATCGGGAAAGACCAGTGGTGCGGCTCCTGGAAAATCTTCAAAACAGACGGCAGTCCGTTGCCGCTTGATGAATGCCCTATGGCTGTAGCGCTTCAGGAGCAAACAGCTGTAACGGGCGCCGAAATAATCGTGGAAAGACCGGATGGCACCCGCCGTTTCATACAGCCCTTCCCCCAACCCGTTTTTAACAGTGAAGGCAGGTTCATAGGCGCCACCAACCTGCTGGTTGATATTACGGACAGCAAGGTGTCTGAAGAGCAGAGCGCTTACCTTGCCGCCATCATCAATTCTTCAGATGACGCCATTGTGAGTAAAACGCTCAACGGCATCGTTACCAGCTGGAACAAGAGCGCAGAGCGTATTTTTGGCTATACGGCCGCCGAAATGGTAGGCCAGCCCATTACCAGGATCATCCCTCCGGAACGGCTGGAGGAGGAACCGGAGATACTGCGCCGCATTAGCGCCGGGGCGCGCATTGACCATTTCGAGACCCAAAGGGTGACCAAAGACGGCCGCCTGCTGGATATATCCGTCACCATCTCCCCCATTATCAATAAAGCCGGCAAAATCATCGGCGCTTCCAAAATTGCCCGGGATATTACCTCTCAGCGGCAAGCAGAAAGAGCACTCAGGGAAAAGGAAGAAAAGTTCACGAACATGCTGGAGCAGATCATCCGCGAGCGTACGCATGAGCTGGTGCTGCTCAATAGCCGGCTGCAGAAATCCAACCATGACCTGGAGCAGTTTGCCTACATTGCCAGTCACGACCTGCAGGAGCCGCTCCGGAAAATACTCACCTTTTCCGAACTGATCGCAGACAATGAAAGCACCCTTACTGAAGAACAGCTGCGGTACCTGCAGAAGATCAGGGCATCTGCCAGGCAAATGGCCGCGCTGATCAAAGATGTGCTGCACTACTCCCGCCTTACGGCCCACAATGACCAGCATGCTCCCACAGACCTTCACGGGCTCTTCGATGAAGTGCTTGCAGAATTCGACCTGATGATAGAACAAACCAGCGCCACGGTCCATGTACAGCCGCTGCCGGTGATCAGGGGCATTCCCACGCAGATCAAACAATTGTTCCGCAACCTCCTGAGCAACTCCATGAAGTTCAGTGACCGGCCGCCGGTGATCAACGTGCAGGCACATACGGAAGACGGGCACACTACTATCACGTTCAGGGACAACGGCATCGGTTTTGAACAGGTATATGCAGACAAGATATTTCACATCTTCAACCGCCTCAACAATCGCGGCAAATACAACGGCACCGGCGTAGGGCTTGCGCTCTGCAAAAAGATAGTGGAGAACCACCAGGGCAGCATCCGCGCGGAAAGCGCGCCCGGCAAGGGCAGTACGTTTTACATCCGGCTCCCGCTGGGCTGAGTTGATACAAAACGTATGCTCAGGCAGTGCTTCCCGGCGCCGGGTGTTTGCTGAAATACGCCCTGAACATGCCTGCATACTGATGGTCTTCCAGTGTGTGCAGCTGCTGCTGAAGCTGCAATATTCTCACTGCTTCCTGCCAGAGCGCGGGCTCATCGTCAGGAAAAATAGCGATCACGTCTTGCAGCGATTTTACCACGCTCAGCATTTCCGCACGGTGTTGCGTAAGCTCCGTTCTGTCCAGCCGCAGGCCTTCAATGGTGGCGCGGCCGCGCTCGCTGTTATGGAAAGGGATGATGTTTTCGTTGTCAAAAGTAAGATGCGCCGCCGGGTCATCATGTTCGGGATGAATAAAAAGCGGGTCTTCCTCCTCAATGCTATGCAGGTGCGAGAGCGCCCGTGTTCCGGGCGTTTGCAGGGGGAACAGGTTGCCTTTATGCCGCTGGTTGCAGCGGGCGCAGGCCAGGAAAAGATTGTCCCAATGGTACGCCAGCCAGTAATAACCGGGTTGTATGAAAGGCGCGCCCGCTGCCTGGCGGGAGGCTGCTTTGGGCCGGAAATGCTCTACGTCCCCGTCGTCTATATGCCCGATCTTTGACTCGCAAAAGCAGCATTTGTAGTGCTGTACGGCAATCAGCGCGTTTTTTACGTCTTTGTCTGCGTAAATGTTCTTCTTGAAAATGAAGCTGCGGGTACCGGCATCGTAGGCGGCTTCCAGTACTTTCTTTTCTGCCAGGCCGGCAGTTTGCAATGCGGGGGGAACGGGTAACAAAGCTTTGGAGATCCTGATCATTTGTCTTTTTTTGCTTGCCGCGCCTGGAGCATGGCCGCGGCTTCCCTTACAATGTTCCTGGCCCTGATGTCCAGTTCCGATTCTGCATAGGGCAGGGTTTCAGCATAGGCGTTCAGCTGGTCAAGCTCCTGCTGCTCCTGCGGCGTGAGCGTTTTCTGACCTATCAGCGCCCTTCTTCTTTCCAGCTTTTCTTCTACTTCCTGGTTGCGGGAAGGCAGCTCGAACAGCTCGCTGGAAAGTATCTGGTCTATGCGCCAGTTGCGCACGTTGTCTACATTCTGATCTATCACCACTTCGCTGCCCTGCTTTTTCAGCAACACGAGGTTGGCGTTATGCGGCGCAGACTGCACTATCAGCGGCGAGTGGGCGGTTACAATGAACTGCGTGGCGGGGAAGGTCTGGCCCAGGAAGTCAAATATCTTCCGCTGCCATTTGGGATGCAGGTGCAGGTCTATTTCGTCTATGAGCACAATGGCCGGCTCTTCCAGCGGATTGGGAGAATCCGGGTAGCGCTCAAACATGCGGTAGGCGAAATCCGCCAGCCAGGCCACCATGCATTTATAGCCCAGGCTCAGGTGGTGCAGGGGTACCCAGCCCAGGTGCGTGAGAAACTCTACGCCGGGCATCAGCTTTTCTACGGTGGGCGTGGTGAAGCGGATGTCTTCCACATCGGGCAGCAGGCCTATCAGTATCTGCTTCACCTTGTTGCGGCGCTCAATGGCCAGGGTTTGCGCTTCGGAGGGGATGTTGGCGGAATAGTCCAGCTGGAGCAGCCACTCCTCCGCGTTCACCAGCGTTACGTATTCGTTGAACAATGATGCGGCATTGCCCGGCGGGGTATCTGTTAGGGCGGCGTTGCCTGTCATGCGGCTGGCGCCGTACCCAAAGCACTGGATGTGCTCGTAGGCTTTATCGCTATGCCAGCTCATGCCCATCTGCACAAAGCCTTTCATGAGCAGTACGGCATCATCTTCGTAAGTATCTGTTGTGAAATTGAAACGGGCTGACACCAGGGTGGCCAGCAGCCTGTCTGGCTTGCCGCTGAAGTCTTTCTGCGGCATGCCGGAGGGAGAAAAACCGGCTTCGTTGTTCACCTGGTCTTTCGTCATCTGGAAAGCTGCCAGCAATTGCAGCAGGGTGGTTTTGCCGGTGCCGTTATCCCCAAGGATAACCGTCCATTGTTTCCACTTGCCCTGTTCGTCAGTGAGGTTCAGCAGGGAATCTTTCCCGAAGCAGCATACCTTGTCTATGTGCAGGGAACGGAAATAAGCGCCAGGCGTCAAATTAAAAGGAATTATGGATCAAAAGAGGGAAAACGGTTCAGGGCCACTTGTCCTTGAACATCTCAATAACAGATGGATGGAAGATCCGGTATCTTTTACCATTGATTTCCACCACCGAACCTTTTTTCTGGCTCACAGGCAAGAGCGTCCTGTTCTGTACCTTCAAGGTTTTATTATCAAGTAGTTTGATGGTCATAATACATCAAAATTAACGTTTTTCCGGGAAACTTTCCAAATGCGGCCGGGTTTTTCACACGGCTTCATCAAACCCGCCCCCATCCGGCCAGTTGGCCCAATGGGTGTTAGGCAGCACGGTGGGCTGGTAAGCCGCTGCCTTGCCGGTAGCCAGCACGCGGGCCAACTGCCGGAAGGTCTCCGTATGGCCGGGCAGCTCCTCTCCTGCAACGTCAGGGTGATACCAGGCGGCCATGGTAAATATTTCCGGCAGGTCTGCCGGCAGTTTGTGCGCTATTTCCGCGCGGGTTACCCAGAAATGACGGGCGTATTCCGGCAGCAGGCCCCGCATAAAGGCCGCGTAATGGATGCTACCGTCCGCTTCCAGCTGGATGCCCCTGGCTGCGTAATGCGCGGCATCTCTTCTGATAGGTATCACACTGTTCCTGACCCGTATGCTGTGTGCCTGCGGGCCCAGGCAGCCGCCTGATCCTTCGGGGAAAGCCGGCAGCTCATTGTCTGCCGCAAAGCCGAAAAAATGATCATTGTCTACCGCCGGGCCATTGATGCAGTTGCCGTATGTGTAGGCAATGGTCATTAACCCGTCAAGGCCGGGCAGCCGGTTGTTCCAGGCTATTATTTCAATCAGCATGGCCCAGCGGCGGCTGTCACGGAAGAGCGTGAGCTGCTGGTCCCCATGAAACAGGTACCCGTTGTCCAGCATGGGAAAGGTGTAATTGGCCGCAGCCGCGTCCAGTTGCGCCAGTATTTCCTGTTCGGTAAAGGGCATGTGACATCATTGGTTTCAAGGCGCAAATTAGCAAAATTTCTCTCCGGCGGTGGCTTTGCGGGCTTATTCCACTTTCAAACTCGTAACCGGGTTTTGCCGTGCCGCTCTCAGCACCTGCCCGCTTACCGTAAGCAGGGCCACCAGCATTACTATCAGTCCCGGCAGCACGTACAGCCACCACGGCATGCTGATATGAAACGCAAAGCGCGCCAGCCATTGCTGCAGCAGGTAGCTGCCCAGCGGCAGGCTGATGCAGAAGGCCGCCAGCAGCAAGCGGATGTACTCTTTAGACAGCAGCAGCAATATGTTGGACACGGAAGCCCCGTGTACCTTGCGGATGCCTATTTCCTTGCTCTTTTTTTCAGCCAGGAAGGAAATGAGCCCGAACAGGCCGAGGCAGGCTATGAACAATGCAAAAGCGGCGAAGTAGTTAAAGATGGCGCCCATCCGTTTTTCAGACTCGTAAAGGTTGGCGTAATCCTTATTCACAAAGTTATAGGCAAAGGGATAACCGGGGTTGAACTGTTTCCATGTTTTTTCCACGAGCTGCAGCGCCGCTTCTGTATGGCCGCCTTTGATCCTCACAAAATGGTAGTCGTCCCACCAGGGATTGATGCGGATCACGAGCGGCTCAATTTTCTGGTGCAGGGACTTGAAGTTGAAATCTTTCACGATGCCGATAATGGAGCCCTGGAGATCTCCCAGCTTAAAACGTTTGCCCACCGGGTCTTTCAGCCCGGTCAATTTCACTGCGGCCTCATTCAGCACGTAGTTGAAAGAGTCTGCCGGGTGCTGTACGGAAAAGCTCCTGCCTTCCTTCATGGTAAAGCCCATGGTCTCAATAAAATCAAACCCTACGGTGTAGCAGTACAGTTGCGTGCGGGCATCTTTGTCTTTACCATCCCAGTCAAAGCCGCCCCAGAGGTGTACCGTATAGGTGGGAATATCTGAAGAGGTGGTAACATTGGCAATCTCCGGATGCCGCAGCAGCTCCTGTTTGAAGGCGTTATAGTTTTTGGAGATGTTTCCCTGGCGGGGCACGTAGATCAGCTGGTCTTTTGCGTAGCCCAGGTTTTTGTTCATGAAATAGTTGAACTGCCGGTATATCACCAGCGTGCCTAATATGAGTATAACGGTAACGGCAAACTGCACCACCACCAGCGTTCTCCGGAAATACACGCCGCCTTTGCCCGGGCTGAAGGTGCCTTTCAACACCTTGATAGGCTGAAAGCTGCTTAATATAACGGCAGGATAACTCCCGGCCAGCAGGCCTATCACCACTGCGCCGCCGAAGAAAGCCAGCAGCAAGGGCCATTGCTGCAAGCCCAGCTCCAGTTTTTTGTCTACCATATTATTGAAAGAAGGCAGCAGCAGGTAAACGGCCGCCAGCGCCAATATATAAGCCATGATGGCAAACAGCAGGGACTCGCTGAGCAGCTGCCCTATTACGCTGCTGCGGTTGGCGCCGATGGTTTTGCGCAGCCCTATTTCCTTGGCCCGTTTTTCGGAGCGGGCGGTGGAAAGGTTCATGAAGTTGATGCAGGCAATAAAGATGATGAGCAGGGCCACTATCCAGAAAATGCGCACGTATTGGGAACGTTCCTTGGAGGAACCGTAAAGGTCTATGTCAAGGCTGGAATGAAGATGAATGTCTTTTACCGCCTGCAGGAAAAAGATATCGGCCAGATCATCATTGGTTTTGGCATATGCTGAAATGGCTGCGGAGAGCGCGGCGGGATCTGCGTCTGGCGCCAGCTGAAAGTAGCCGTAGTAATAATTATTGTTCCAGTCAAGCCCCCAGTTTTTGAGGTACAGCTGGCGGAAGGGCAGCAAAACAGTAAATGAAAAATGGGTATTGGCCGGCAGGTCTTCCAGTATGCCGGTTACCTTGTATGGCTCCATATTGTTCAGCAGCAGGGTTTTGCCCAGCGCTTCCTCCTTGCCAAAGTACCTTTCCGCCGTGCTTTTGGTGAGCACTACGGAGTTGGGCTCCACCAGCGCCGTGGCGGGATCGCCTTGCAGCATCGGGAAGGGGAAAACGGTAAAGAAGGTGGAGTCTACATAAGTGATGTTATCATACAACCTGGTTTCCTTGTAGGAGAACAGCTGCTGCTGGTTGTTGGGCCGTACGCGGGTAAACTCGGTAATACCGGCATAACGTTCTTTCAGAAAACCGGGCAAAGGCGCAGGAGACGCGGCAGACCTGAAGAGCACGCCATTGTCCAGCTGCTGGTGCTGTACCAGGCGGTAGGCCCTGTCTGCGCCGGGCAGAAAAGAGTCATAGCTGCGCTCATTCATGATCCAGAGGAAGATCAGCATGGAAGCTATCATGCTCAGGGTGAGGCCGGCAATGTTCACGAGGGAAAACACCTTGTTCTTGCGCAGGTTTCTCCAGGCTACTTTAAGATAGTTCAGCAACATGGTCATGGCTTTTACTGGCAATGCCCTCAGCAAGAACGCTGCCATTTCACGCAGGTGGCTACTGGCCTGCATTGCAGCATTTTACGCCCTGCCGCGTTTGTCCGGAAACGGACAGTTCCCGTCCGGAATTGGCCGCCATGCAGAAAATGCAACATCAATTTTATATTTTTAGCCCCAAATGAACAAACCTATTCTCGTCATAAAGTTCGGCACCGCGTCTATTACATTGGCAAACGGGGAGCTGGACGAAAATGTGATAGCGGCCATAGCGGCACAGGTAGCCGCCATACATGACCAGTACAACGTGGTGCTGGTATCTTCCGGGGCGGTAGCCGCCGGCAAAAAGCAGCTGAAGGCCTATAACGGCACCATCAGCGAACGCAAGGCGGCAGCGGCCATCGGCAACCCCGTGCTGCTCAACCGGTATTCCCACTACTTTTCCCAATACGGCATTGCCATTGCCCAAAGCCTGTGCGAGCGCACGCACTTTTCCAACCGCAACCAGTTCCTCCAGCTGAAAAAAACCTACGAGGAGCTGTGGGCCTCCGGCATTATTCCCATTGCCAATGAGAACGATGTGGTGAGCGACCTGGAGCTGAAATTTTCAGACAATGATGAGCTGGCCACCCTCATAGCCGTCGGCTTTGGCGCCTCCCTCCTGCTTTTCAGCACTTCCGTAGCGGGCGTGCTGGACAAGGAAGGCAATATTGTGCCGCAGATAGACGTGATAGATGAGGCGGCGCTGGGACTGGCGGACAAGAAAAAATCATCCCTGGGCCTCGGCGGCATGGTGTCCAAGCTTACTTTTGCCAGGCTGGCCACGCGCATGGGCATCAGGGTGGTCATATTCGGCATCAGCACCCCCAACGGCATTCCGCTGGCGGTAGCCGGTAAAACGGGCACACTCTGCCTGCCCCAGCCTTGCAGCATGCCTGCCCGCAAAAAGTGGCTGGCCAGCGGCAGCCTGGTAACCGGCCGCCTGCTGGTAGACGCCGGTGCGCAGGAGGCGCTGCGCAAGCGCCACAGCCTGCTGGCAGTAGGCGTTACCGCCGTACAAGAGAAGTTTGAGCGCGGTGAGGTGGTGGAAATTGCAGATGAGAAAAACAACGTCATAGCCGTGGCCCGCGCCAAAGTATCTTCTGATATGCTGGACGGGAACGGCCGCGCCAAAAAACTGGAAGTGGCGCACGCAGATGAGATCGTATTGTTATAGCACCCGGCCAAATGCCGCTGCTGACATAAAATAGCACAAGAACCATGGAATCTATCATACCCATGCTGGAAGCTGCACAGCTTGCCAGCCGCTCCATAAAGGCCCTGCCCGATGCTGAAAAGCAGGCCCTGCTGAAGGCCCTGGCTGCCAGCCTGGAAGCCAATACCGCCGCCATCATGCAGGAGAATAAAAAAGACCTTGACCAGATGCCGGACACAGACCCGAAGAAAGACCGCCTGCTGCTCAACGCAGAGCGTATACAGGGGCTGGCCGCCAGCCTGCACGATATTGCGGCCCTGCCAGACCCTGCCAACCAGGTAATATCCGAAAAGAAGCTGGACAACGGCCTGCTGGTGCGCAAACAAACCGTACCCCTCGGCGTAGTGGGCGTTATTTACGAATCACGCCCCAACGTAACGGTAGACGTGGCGGCCCTTTGCCTCCGCTCCGGCAACGCCTGCGTGCTGCGCGGCGGCACAGACGCATTTTATACCAACACCTGCCTGGTGGCCCTCATCAAAACCGCCCTGCAAAACGCCGGCGTAAACCCTGATGCAGTGCAGCTGCTGCCCACAGACCGCAAGCACGTAGGCGAGCTGCTGACCGCCGTGAAGTACATAGACATCCTGATACCGCGCGGCTCCCAGCAACTGATAGATTATGTACGCGCAGAATCGCGCGTGCCGGTGATCGAGACCGGGGCGGGCGTATGCCATACCTACGTGGAGCAAACGGCAGACCTCGAAAAGGCCGGCCGCATTGTGACCAACGCCAAGGTATCCCGCCCCTCCGTCTGCAACGCGCTTGACACGGTGCTGGTAGACCGGGCCGTGGCCACCGGTTTTCTACCGCTGCTGGCCCCTTCCCTGGCGGCGTACAACGTAGAGATATTTGCCGATGAAGAAGCCCATGGCATTCTTCAGCAAGCAGGTTACCCGCTGCTGCAGCATGCCACGGCGGATGATTTCGGGCGGGAGTTCCTGGATTTCAAATGTTCCGTGAAAGTGGTGAGCGGGGCTGATGAAGCGCTTGATCACATCCGTCAATATTCCTCTAAACACTCGGAGGCCATCATATCTAATAACGCGGCCCTGAGCGAGCGCTTCCTGAACGAAGTGGACGCGGCGGCGGTGTACGTGAACGCTTCCACCCGTTTTACAGACGGCGGCGTATTTGGCCTGGGCGCGGAAATTGGTATTTCCACGCAAAAGCTTCATGCCCGCGGGCCCTTTGCGCTGGAAAAACTGGTCACAGAAAAATGGGTGGTGTACGGAGACGGGCAGGTACGCTGAGCGTTAGCCTTCAATTTGCGCCACACGCCCGATCTGCCCGTCTTCCAGCCTTACCTTGATGCCCCTGGAATGGTAAGGCGCGGAGGTGAGAATATCTTTTACCACACCGTACGTCAGCTTGCCGCTGCGCTGGTCTTTTTTGAGAATGATGGCTACTTCAAGGCCTGGGTAAATATCGCTTCGGGTCCTTCCGTTCATGATTTGCATTTTAGGCAGGCGCAAAGTTACATTTTTCAGGGCAACAGGCCGCGTCAGTCCAGCACCCGCATCCGGTAAGCGTTCATGGCGGTATCTCCCAGCCTGGTTACCAGCCGGTAGTTCACCACCACGCCCACGGCGGCGCCCACCACGGGCAGCAACTGCCCTATTTTAGCCAGGTCAATATGGTCCCGGTACTCCAGCTGGAAGCTCAGCCAGTCAAATTCATTGATATCGTCAGGCAACTGCTTGCTTTTCTCTTTCCAGTCAACGATCTGTTCAAACACCTTGCGCCGGTGCTGCTGGCTGCTGAAAGCCAGCTGGAAAATATAGAGGATGTACAGGCGTTCCTTGTAATCTTTCACGTCAAATCCGTAAAACGTGGCAATGTCGAACAGGAGCTTGAGCTTCATGCTGAGCAGGATGGGAAAATCCGCCAGTCCCAGCAGAATACCGCCGGCCCCCGTAATGCCGCCCTCTGCGGCGGCCGTTTTCCGGTAAAAGTCCACCCGGCGCAATACCGCTTCTTCCAGGTCAAAAAGGGAGGCAAACTGAGGTTGTTTGGGCGCGGTATAGGTGGAACCGTACAATACCCCGCGCACCATCTGTTTGATGGTAACGGTAATGGCATTGTGCACTTTCTCCGGTATGAGGCGGTTAATACGGCTCTGGACAGACTTGGAGAGCCGGTCTGCCACACTGGGCCGCTTGCGCATTTTTTGCTGCCAGACCGCCATTTCCACGCGCATCCGCTGTTCGTGCGTCATGGGAGAAATATACGTAAAAACGGGCTTTTGCCGATATCTATCCGTTCTCTCCCCCCTGGACCGCCGTTCTTCCTTCGGTAGCGCTTCGATGTCCCATCGTATATAAGCCGTGTATATCATGTCTATATCCCGTGTTCCAGTTGTCTATATCTTGTCCTTATATAGGGACGGCTTTTATGTGGCATATCCGCCAATAGCGCACAATATGTACGCAACGAAATCAGGTTATCCGCCCGGCGTGCACAAAAAAGCCTTCCGACGTACATCGGAAGGCTGGACGCGTCTGCGTCAAAACAGTTTTCTTATATGGAGCAGCCCGGTCAGGCGATACTAACCGAAGGCTTCCATGAATATCCTGTAGATTGCATGAATACCTCCTTTTCTTTGGTGAAGAATAAAACTACGGCATTTCAGCTTGTAAAAAATGTTAAAATTCGTTCTACGGCTGTTTCCCCACTCCGCCCATACCGTTTTCAGTAACATTTCAGGCCCGCCTGCCGCCATAAGTACTCATTTAAGTATCCTGTGCGCGCGTGGCAAGCGGTAATTTGCAGGCAATGAAACACCTGCTCATTACCATATCTTTGGCAGGCTGCTGTATGCCTGTTTGGGCGCAGAACGGCAGTTTTGCGGACTCTCTCCAGGTGCAGGCAGGCACCACCGGCACGGTGGCCAGCCAGGAGTACCTGCCGCTCTGGCTCACGGCCAAGCGCTTCGGCACTATCAGCGACAGGAAGTCTGACCTCTCCACCCACCTGCGGTTGCGCAATACCCACCGCTTCGGGCAGGAGGAAGATTTTTACCTGCGCTATGGCATCAACCTGTATAACAACAACCATTTCAGGGATGTCTTTTTTGAAGAGGCCTTTGCCCGGTTGGGCTACCGCAAATGGGAGATCAGGGGCGGCCGGTATGAAGAGATGCTGGGAGAGCAAGACCATGAGCTTTCTTCCGGCGCCTGGGGCATCAGCGGAAACGCATTGCCCATTCCGAAAATAGGTATAGCCCTCACGGAGTATGCAGACGTACCGTTCACCAACGGATGGCTGCAGGTGAAAGGCCAGTTCAGCCATGGCTGGATGGGGAAAGACCAGTTCATCAAAAATGCTTATCTCCATGAAAAAACCCTGTACCTGCGCATCGGCAAGGAGCGGCTGCGTGTATACGGCGGTGTGCAGCACTTTGCCGTGTGGGGCGGCAACCGCAGTGACCTGCCCAGGATCAAAAATTCGTTCTCAGACTACCTCAACATTGTGATAGGCAAAGAGGGAGATGACGGCACGGTGAACAGCGACGAATTTGCGCCCAACCGCCCCGGAGACCACCGCGGCGTACTGGAGGGCGGCATCACCTGGGAGAATGACGCCATGCTGCTGCAGCTCTACAATCAGTCCATGTTTGAAACGGGGCAAAATATTTCCATCAAGAATACAGACCGCCTGCTGGGGCTGAGCTACCGGAACAAAAATGAAGACGGTGCGCTCCGCGGCCTTACGCTGGAATTTATCAACACCAAAAAGATGAATGACTGGGACCCGCTGAACGTGCGGGAAAGTTATTACAACAACGGCACCTACCTCACCGGCTGGGAATACCAGGGCCGCATCGTAGGCACGCCGCTGTTCATTAACCGCCAGCGCGGGCAGCATTACTTCAGTGATGTAAAACCGTTTGACTGGGACCAGCATAGGGACTCCACTACCGGCAGGGGCTGGAACATTATCAGCAACCGCGTTACCGGCCTGCACCTCGGCGGCCGCTATACCATTGGCAACGCCTTGCAGGGTAAAACACTCATCACGTACACAAAAAATTTCGGGAATTATAACGATGCCAACTTTACGCGGGGCCTCACACAATGGTACACTTTGCAGGAAGTACAGTGGCGAACGCCGTTAAACGGTTTTTCCGTTACCGGCGGTTTGGCGGTAGACTGGGGCAACCTGGGCAGCAACACCGGCTTTATGCTGGGTGCGCAATGGAGCTTCGGGTCAGATTAAGATCTTGCGGATGGTGGCGTGCAGGTTCTTGAACAGGAAGGGTTTGGTAACATACCCTGCCGCGCCGTTCTTCATAGCCTTGTTGATCTCCTCTATGCCCGTTTTGGCGGTGAGCATCAGCACCGGTATATGACGCAGCGTGCTGTCTTTCCTGAAAATCTCCAGCAGCTCGTAGCCGTTCATGACCGGCATATAAATATCGCTGATCACCAGCTGGGGCAGGCTCAGGCGCGCCTGGCGCACGCCGTCTTCACCGTTCTCCGCCAGCAGCACGTTATACTCGTGCAGCTCCAGCAATGTTTTCAATGTATCGGACAAACTTGTTTTGTCCTCTATTAAAAGTATGGTGCTATTCATCTTTGTATCTGAATGTAATGGTAAATGTGGTCCCTTTGTTTTCTTCGCTGCTCACTTCTATTTTTCCACGGTTCATTTCCACAAATGTTTTTACAATGGCCAGCCCAAGGCCTGTTCCTTCAATTCCATCTACATTACTGCCCCTGTAAAAAGAATTGAAAAGATGCGGGATGTCACGGGCCGGTATGCCAATGCCGTAATCAAATACCTTGATCACGCATTTGTGCTTGTGGTACCGGAGTTTGATAGAAGGATTTTTCTTAACGGAATATTTAAAGGCATTACCAATCAGGTTGGTCAGTATTTTGGATAACTGGTCTTTGTCTGCCAGCACCTTGCGCGGCTCGCCGGTGATGCTGACATCAAGTGTTCTTTCATCCTTTCTTTCTGAAAAGTACTGGTACTTCAGGTAGTCTATTACTTTCCGGATATCTACCGGCGTTCTGTTCAGCTCGTAATTGTTCGAAACAATTTTGCTGAGCGTTAATATTTCATCGAGCATGGTATTCAGGTTAAATATCTCGTGAGATATTTTCCCGATGTTGCGGCTGTAAAACTCGTCCATGCTCCCGTCCCGCTGCAAACGGGCCTCCAGCAGGTCTACAGCCGTGGCAATGGCTGTCAGCGGTGTTCTGAATTCATGGGAGGTCATGGAAATAAAGTTGGCTTTCATCTCCTGCAAAGACCGTTCCTTTTCAAGATGCAGCAGCTGCAGTTTCAGTGCATGCTGCTTTTCTATGGGCTGCCCGATGGCCAGCAGGTAGGCTTTGCGGTTGATGTGAACGCGGCTGGACTTGAAGTCGATGTGCTGCTTGCGGCCGTTGGCTGCCGAAGTCAGTGTGAATGAATCGTTGTGAGGGTTTGCTTGTAGCGGGTTTCCGGTAAGGCTGTCTCCCAGTTGTGCAATAGCTGCCTCGTTGGCTTTCTCTACTATCATGGCAGACGGGTTAATGATCAGCACCGGCGCCTTGATGCCATTGAGCAGATGATTCACTTTAATGGAGTGCAGTGGTTTCATTGCTTAGTCTTAAGGTTTTTCTCAGGGGTCTTTTCCTGCTATAAACACCCTGTACGGTTCAGGTTCTCACGGTGTATAATGGATAAGTAAGTTAGGAATTGTATTCGGCACTTTAACAGGAATCTTGTATTTTTATTGTGAAATGTGGAAAAGTAGATATATAATTCTACAATTAATATGTTTTTATAATATTACTTACTCAAGTAAGTAATACAGCTGTGGCTCCATAACCGTTACTTATCAATTTATTAAAGCAGGCGTTGCCGTAATTGCAGATTTTTGGAATTAAATTTGATGTACTTCCATTTCAAGACCATATCGCACTGACACTGTATTAACGTTACCCGTAATATGATATCGATCGGAATTATTGAGGACAACCACTTTCAACTGAATAATTATAAGGAGTTTCTAGAAGATTTTCAGGAATGTAAAGTCGTATTCGCCTGCCGTTCAATGGAAGAATTCAAGGCGTTACCATATAGAGCTCCTGATGTAAAAGCCATCCTGCTTGACATATCGCTTCCCGGCGAATCCGGCATCAGCGGTATGGAGGAAATAAAACGTGTTTACCCCGATGCAAAGATCATTATTCTCTCCGGCCATGACGGCAAACAATACGTTATAGAATCCATTATGAAAGGCGCCAGCGGTTACATCATTAAAACCAGCCGGCTCATGGAAATCTATCATTCCATACTGGACGTTATCAACCAGGGCGGCACGCTTTCTCCCCGCGCTGCGCACCTGCTGATAGACCATGTAAGCAAAGACCCGCTGGAGCATGTGAAAGATAAGCTCACCAAACGTGAGTATGAACTGCTGCACCTGCTCAAGGAGGGTTATACTTACAAGGAAATGGCTGAAAAATTGTACGTAACGGTGTTCACCGTTAACCAGCATTTAAAAAAGATCTATCAAAAGCTGAACGTAGCATCCAAGTCTGAGCTGATCTCCAAGATCTGGTCTAACAGCCTCTATTGACGCACTACTTTAATGAGTAGGTACATTCCTCTTCACAGCCCGATTTATACTTTAGTGAGTAGTTCTGGAAACATGCAGGTGTTTTAATATTGCAATGTGATTCCGTCACTTGTTTTAACTAAACACGATTGAATGTTCTTGAACCGAAAACCATTCTTTAGAAGAGAGACCTTGTTACTGGCCATTTGCGGTTGTTTGTTCGCTTCATGTGTCAATACGAAGAAAGCCGCCTACTTCAACAACCTGAGCGATACAACGCTTGCGGCCATAAAAGTGGACTTTGAGCCCGTCATCCAAAAAAATGACATGCTGCAGATCAATGTAAGTGCGCTGAACCCGGCTGAAGCCGCCATGTACAACCTGCCCAATACGTATTCGGCGGGCGCAGTACCCGGCGCCGGCGGTATGACGCAACCTGTAATGGCCGGCGGGGCCAATCCTGCGGCGGGTTTCCTGGTAAACCAGGAAGGTTATATCCAATACCCCGTTCTGGGGCGTATCAAAGCCGCGGGCCTTACTAAAAAAGCGCTGACAGACACTATTCAAAACCAGCTGGTCAACCGTAAACTGCTGGTAGACCCCATAGTGAGCATCCGTTTCCTGAACTACAGGGTAACCGTGCTGGGAGAAGTGACCCATCCTGCCGTAGTGAACGTGAGCAGCGAAAAAATATCCGTGCTGGAGGCGCTGGGCATGGCCGGGGACATTACCATCTACGGCAAAAAAGACAACGTACTCCTGATCCGCGAAGAGAACGGCGTACGCACTACCCGGAGGCTGAACCTCAACGATGCGGCCAGCCTCAACTCCCCCTACTTTTACCTGAAGCCTAACGATATAGTATACGTAGAGCCTTCCAAATCCAAGGTAGCTACTACCAGCAAGGCCAACACAGTGGTACCCATTGTGCTGAGCGCTTTGTCTCTGGTGGTGATACTGGTAGACAGGCTGGTTGTGAACAATTAAAGGTTTAGACATGAACAACGTACACATTTCCCGTCCGAACGGGCAGCAGCCCAACACGCAGAAGCGCGTGCAAACGCAGGACCAGACGGACCTGCTGGCGCTGATCAGGTATCGTTATCTATCTCACTGGCCCCTGTTTGTGCTCATCTCCATTCTGGCCGTGGCCGGCGCATTTGTATACCTGCGCTACGCTACACCTGTTTACAAGGTGTCTGCTACCCTGCTGGTAAAGGAAGAATCCAAAAAAATAGGCGACACAGACCTCCTGTCTCAGTTGGACCTGTTCGGCTCCGACAAGAACATAGAGAACGAAATGCAGATACTCAGCTCCCGCACCCTCGCAGACGCGGTTGCCAAAAACCTGCACCTCTATGGGGAAATATACATGAAAGGAAAGGTAAATGACCTGCTGGCGTATGACTATGCGCCGGTGGAGTTTACCTTCCTGGAACCGGAAAAGATCAAAAAGGGCACTCCTGAAAAAGTGCCCATGGTATATGATTCCCTGCGCCGCCGGGTATTCCTCTATAACAAGGCTTACCCCCTGTTTGACACGGTGGGCACGCCCTGGGGCAAAATGGTGATCAAACCCAGGACCGGTATTGCCGTACCGCATATGCCGTGTTACCTGCAGATCACAGACGCGCAGCAAACCGCCCAGCAGTTGCTGGGCCGCCTGCAGGTGTACCCTGTTTCCAAAATGGCCACCGTCATCAAGCTGGATTATGCAGACGTAGCCCCCCGCCGGGGTGAGGCCATTCTGAACGAGCTGATAAGGGTATACAACAATGCCGCCATTGAAGACAAGAACCGCGTAGCCGCCAGCACCATGAGCTTTGTGGAAGAACGCCTGCGGGTGGTGACCAAGGAGCTGAACCAGGTGGAAAAAGAAGTGGAACGCTTCAAGTCTTCTGAAGGCATTGTAGATATCAGCGAACAAAGCAAGCTCTTCCTGGAAAGCGTACAGGACAATGACACTAAAATGAGTGAGGCCAACATGCAGCTCTCCGTGCTGCAGTCTATTGAAAACTATGTAACCGGGAAGCGGAAGGGCGAGCACGTTGTGCCGGCCACCCTGGGCCTTACAGACCCCGTTTTGCTGGAACTGGTGGGCAAGCTGAATGAGGCGGAGATGGAAAGGGAGAAGCTGGCCAAAACAACAGCAGAGAACAGCCCGGTACTGCAGGCGCTTGACCGGCAGATAGCAAAGCTGCAGCCCAGCATCCTGGAAAACATCAGGAGCCTCCGCAGCAACCTGACGGCCGGCAAGGAACGGCTGGAAACCGCCAATGGCCGCTTTATGGGCATGCTGCGCAGCGTACCCGGCAAGGAAAGGGCCCTGCTGGAAGTTAGCCGCCAGCAAACCATCAAGAACAACATTTACACCTTCCTGCTGGAAAAACGGGAAGAAACAGCGCTGGCCTATGCCGCCGCCATATCAGACAGCCGTATTGTAGACCCGGCCCAGAGCGCGGCCATTCCCTTCAGCCCCCGGCGGATGACGGTGATAGCCATTGCCATTGGCATCGGTATTGCCTTTGTAGCGGCCCTCATCACCCTGAAAGACATGATGAACCGTGAAATTGTTGAACGCGCCGATATCGAAAAAGCTACAGACGCACCCGTGGTGGCAGAGATCATGCATGATGACAACAAAGAGTCTGTAGTGATAGCAGATGGCAAGCGCAGCATGGTAGCGGAGCAGTTCCGTTCCCTGCGCACGTCTCTCTCCTACATCGGCCTCAACGGCGACAATAAAACGCTGCTGGTCACCTCTTCCATTTCCGGTGAAGGCAAGAGCTTTATTTCCATCAACCTGGCCATCAGCCTTTCGCTGATCCGCAAGAAAGTGGTGCTGCTGGAATTTGACCTCCGCAAGCCCATGATCAGCAAAATGCTGCATGTGCCCCGTGAACCGGGCATCACCAATTACCTGGTAGGCAGAACGGCGCTGGCAGACATGCTGCGGCCCGTGCCCGGCAACGACCACCTGTTCATTCTGCCCGCCGGCGTTATTCCTCCCAACCCCACAGAGCTGATACTCAGCGGGCGGCTGGAGGAGATGCTGACCAAACTGAAAACAATGTTCGATTATGTGATTATAGATACCGCCCCCGTAGGGTTGGTAACAGACGCCCGTTTGCTGGCGCCCATGACGGATGCCTGCCTGTACGTGGTACGGCAGCAGGTAACGCCGCGGCTGCACCTGAAAATGATAGACGAGCTGTACCGCACCCGCGAAGTAGGCAAGCTGAACATCGTGTTCAACGGCGTGAAGCCCCGCGGCGTGGCCGCCCATGCTTACGGCTACGGCTATGGCTACGTGGAAGAGAACAAGAACGGGAAAGGAAAAAGATTTATCAAAAACATATTCAACATTTAAGCCTATTTATTGAAAACCCGCACAGCCCCTGCCTACTCATGTGACTGAGAGGGCGAAGCTGTGCCTCACTTCCCTCCTGCCTGCCGGTATATATTCCATGTTATGAAAAAAAGCAAGCGTATTCCGTTAACCAGTAAAAATGTAACCGTATGCAACAGGAATCACATGCCTGGTATGCCGTATATACCAGGTCAAGATGGGAAAAGAAGGTAGCTGCCGCCCTGGAGCGCAAGCAGGTAGAATGTTACTGCCCGCTGAACCAGGTAACCCGCCAGTGGAGCGACCGCCGCAAGGTTGTATTGGAACCGCTGTTTACCTCCTATGTTTTTGTGCGCATCCCGGAAAGTAAAAAACAGCTGGTGCGCGAAGTAGAAGGCATCGTCAATTTTGTGTACTGGCTCGGTAAACCCGCCGTGATACCCGATCACGAAATTGAGCTGATACAGCGTTTCCTCCGCCACTACAAGGAAGTGCAGCTTGAAAAATTTGCGCTCCGCCACAACGACCTGGTAGAGATCACCGCCGGGCCGCTGATGCACCACCGCGGGCGCATCATAGAGCTGGGAAAGAACCGCGTGAAAGCGGTGCTCAACAGCCTGGGCTATGCCATGCTGGCCACCGTATCTGCAGACGAGGTAGTAATGGTCTCTGCATCCTGATTTTAAACCATAACCGATATACCGAATGCACCATATCCTGCTATGCGGCGGGGCAGGTACCCGCTTGTGGCCCCTGTCTAACCGCCAAACGCCCAAACAGCTGTTGCCCCTCTTTGAAGGTAAAAGCTTATTACAGATCACTTATTTGCGCAACACATTTGCCTGCACGGATGTTATGGCCATTGTCAACGAACAGCAGGCGGCCGTTATCCAGACACAACTAAACGAGGCAGGTGCTGTCTCTCCCACCCTGCTTGCCGAGCCTGTAGGCCGTAACACCGCTGCAGCCATTGCCCTGGCCGCTTTTGTAAGCGACCCCAACGAAATACTGCTCATCACCCCGGCAGACCATCTCATCGGTACGCCAGACAAATATGTCCTCACCATTGAGACGGCCCGCCAACTGGCGGCTGAAAACTACGTGGTAACCATTGGCCTGCAGCCCACCTACCCGGAAACGGGTTACGGCTACATCCAGTACCGGCAGCAGCATGAAGTAGTCCGCTTCGTGGAAAAGCCGGACCAGGCCAACGCCGTCAAAATGATGGAAAGCGGGGACTACCTCTGGAACAGCGGTATTTTTTGCTGCCGCGCCGCGGTGATACTGGACGAGTTGAAACAATATGCCCCTGCTATTTATGACGCCGCCGCCCGGGCCGCCAATGAATGGCTGCGCACCGGCCGCCTCAGCCTCGCCAGCATGGAAGCCATACCTTCAGACAGCATAGACTACGCCGTGATGGAAAAAAGCGACCGCGTGAAAGTGGTGCCCACACAAATGCAATGGAGTGACGTAGGCAGCTACGAAGCGCTCACCGAAGCCCTCGTGCAGCATTACCAGTACCAGAACCAGCAGGCGGTGTTCATCAACAGCAACCCGCAAAACAATATGGTGATAGGCAAAGAGAAGCTGGTGGCGCTGGTAGGCGTAGACAACATGGTGGTGGTAGACACGCCCTCCGCCCTGCTGGTAATGCAGAAAGGCAAAGGCCAGGAAATCAAACAACTGCACCAGTGGGTGAAAGAAAACCGTCCGGAACTCCTTTAAACCCGTTCTTTCAAACAACACATATGCAACTGACCGATAAGATCTATATTGCCGGCCACCGTGGAATGGTAGGCGGCGCCATCAAAAGAAAGCTTATTTCACTCGGCTACCAGAACCTGGTGCTCCGCACGTCAGGCGAGCTGGACTTGCGCTCCCAGCAGGCCGTGAACGATTTTTTTGCCGCAGAGAGGCCGGATTATGTTTTCCTGGCCGCGGCCAAGGTAGGCGGCATTCATGCCAACAACACCTACCGGGCAGATTTCCTGTATGACAACCTCATGATAGCCTCCAATGTGATACATGCCGCTTACCAGCACAACGCCGCCAAGCTCATGTTCCTGGGCAGCTCCTGCATTTACCCCCGTATGGCGCCGCAGCCCATTACGGAAAGCAGCCTGCTCACCGGTCCCCTGGAAGCCACCAATGAACCTTACGCCATTGCAAAAATTGCCGGCATCAAACTCTGTGAAGCTTACCGGCAGCAATACGGCTGCAACTTCATCAGCGTAATGCCCACCAATCTCTATGGCATTGGAGACAATTACCACCCTGAAAATTCCCACGTGCTGCCTGCGCTCATCCGCCGCTTCCACGAAGCGCGCAGCGCCGGCAAACCCGCTGTTACCGTATGGGGCACGGGCACGCCAAAACGGGAATTTCTCTTTGCAGACGACCTGGCAGACGCCTGTGTATACCTCATGCATCACTATGACGGGGAAGAGCTGGTAAACATCGGCACGGGAGAAGACCTGAGCATCCGCGAGCTGGCGGAGCTGGTAAAAGAAGTAACCAACTACGAAGGCGATATCATTTTTGACAGCAGCAAACCAGACGGTACGCCGCGCAAGCTGATGGACGTATCCAAACTGCATGCCCTGGGCTGGAAACACAGCACAGACCTGCATACAGGTATACACATGGCCTACGCAGACTTTGTAAAGAAACAATATTCACTGATCAACGCTATATAAAAAACAACAGCTTATGAAACAAGCCAAAGTAGCTTTAATTACCGGCGTAAACGGCCAGGACGGCGCCTACCTCGCAGAACTGCTGCTGGAAAAAGGATATATGGTGTACGGCGTGAAACGCCGCGCCTCCCTCATCAACACGGAAAGGATAGACCATCTTTACCAGGACCCGCACGCCAACGACGTGCGCTTCCGCCTGCTCTACGGCGATATGACGGACAGCACCAACCTGATCCGCATCATACAGGAAACGCAGCCAGACGAAATATACAACCTGGCCGCCATGAGCCATGTACGGGTGAGCTTTGACACGCCGGAGTACACCGCCAATGCAGACGGCATAGGTACCCTCCGCATCCTGGAAGCCCTCCGCATCCTGAAGCTGGAGCAGAAAACCCGCGTGTACCAGGCCAGCACCTCCGAACTGTACGGGCTGGTGCAGGAAGTACCGCAAAAAGAAACCACCCCCTTCTACCCCCGCAGCCCCTACGCAGTGGCCAAGTTATATGCATACTGGATCACGGTGAACTACCGCGAAGCTTACAACATGTATGCCTGCAACGGCATCCTGTTCAACCATGAGAGCCCGCTGCGCGGGGAAACCTTTGTGACCCGCAAAATTACCCGCGGCGCCGCCGCTATTGTGCTGGGCCTGCAGGACAAGCTGTTCCTCGGCAACCTGGACGCGCAGCGTGACTGGGGCCATGCCAAAGACTACGTGGAAGCCATGTGGCGCATCCTGCAGCAGCCGGAGCCGGATGATTATGTGATTGCCACCGGCATTACCACCCCCGTGCGCGACTTTGTGAGAATGGCCTTTGACGAGCTGGGTGTAGAGCTGGAGTTTATTGGCGAAGGCGTGAACGAGACGGCAGTAGTAACCGCCTGCCGCAACAAGGAATATATTCTGCCCGTTGGCAAGGAAGTGGTGGCTGTAGACCCGCGCTATTTCCGCCCCACTGAAGTGGAGCTGCTCATTGGAGACCCCACCAAGTCCAAGACCAAACTGGGCTGGGAACCTAAATATGACCTGGCGGAGCTGGTGAAAGAAATGGTAGCGGCAGATGTGGAGCTGTTCCGCAAAAAAGACGTGGCCCAATTTGAACACCTCATTGGTTAATACATGCAGGCAGCCAATAAAGTAGTGATCAATACAGGTTTTTTATACGGCAAGATGCTGGTGACGATGTTCATCGCATTGTACGCCACCCGGCTTGTATTGAACGGCCTGGGCGCCGAAGATTACGGGATATTTAACCTGGTAGCGGGCATTGTGGCCATGCTGTCTTTCCTGAACAGCTCCATGACCCTCTCTACCCAGCGTTACATGTCTTTTTTCCTGGGCTCGGGCAACCTCCTGCAATTAAAGAAAGCATTTAACTCCGGCATCTGGCTGCATCTCTTCATCAGCGTTCTCGTAGTCGGATTGCTGGAGTTATCAGGCATGTATCTCTTTGGCCAGGTGCTGAACATTCCTGGCGAGCGGCTGCGTGCGGCCAAGATAATTTTTCATTGTATGACGGCCAGCGCCTTCTTCACCATTATTTCCGTGCCGTTTGACGCGCTCATCAACACGCATGAGAACATGCTGCTGGTGGCCGTTACCGGTATTGTGGAAGCGGTGCTGAAACTGGCCCTGGCCATAGGCCTCAGTTACATGAGCGGAGACAAGCTGATCTATTACGGCGCCGGGCTGGCCCTGCTCATGGTGATGATGCTGGCCTTCAAAATGCTGTACTGCGCCGCGCGCTATACGGAAACAGCCATCAGCCCGAAGTATTACGACGGCAAGCTGCTCCGCGAAATGCTGGCCTATTCCGGCTGGTCTGTAGTAGGCGCTTCCGGCGTAATAGCCAAAACGCAGGGCATTGCCGTGATACTCAACGTGTTTTTCGGGGCGGTGATCAATGCCGCGTTTGCCATTGCCAACCAGGTAAACGCGCAGCTCAGCTATTTTGCCGTTACCATGCTGCAATCTCTCAACCCGCAGCTGGTGAAGAGCGAAGGCGGCGGCAACCGGCAAAGGATGCAGCTGCTGAGCCTGATGGCCTGCAAGTTCTCCTTCTTCCTGCTGGCCTTTTTTGCCGTGCCGGCTATGATAGAGATGCCTTACATATTGCAGCTCTGGCTGAAAAACATCCCCGATCATACGGTGGCCTTCTGCCGCCTGATCATAGCCGCCTCACTGGTATACCAGCTGTCTGCCGGGCTGCAGATGGCCGTGCAGGCCGTAGGCCGCATCGGTACCTTCCAGGTGGTGCTCTGCTTCCTGCTGCTGCTCAACATTCCCGGCGCCTGGCTGCTGCTGAAGGCAGGCTTGCCGCCGGCTTCGGTGCTGGTACTGGGGGTATTGATAGAATGCCTCATTGGCCTCTACCGCCTGCTGGCAGCCAAACAGCTCACCGGCATTGAGGTGCCCGTGTTCCTGAAAACCGTGGCCTGGCAGTCTTTGCTGCCGGTTACCCTGGCCACCGCTATTGCCCTCATTCCGTATTACACCATGGAGGAGGGATTTGTGCGGCTGCTGGCCACCTGCGGCCTCTCTGTAGCGGCCATTACCCTGCTGGTACGCAGCATGGGGCTTACGCCGTACGAGCTGCAGAAGCTGGAAGAAATGGCCGGCAAGGCCTTGTCCAAACTGGGCCGCAAACGGCCGGTATTGAAAGCCCAACCATAAAGTAATTGTCTGACATGAACATTTTATTCTTCACACATATTTCCCCCTTCCCGCAAAACGGCGGTGAAAAGCTGCGGAGCAGCTACCTGCTCAAAACGCTGGCCGCCCTGGGGCACCGCGTATTTGCCATCATCGGCAATGAAGAGGATGCAGACCTGGAGGAATACCGCATACCGGGCGTGGAATTTTCCGTTCACCATGAAAAACCGCTCAGCCTGGCAGACCGGCTCACCGGCAATTTCTACTTCCGGCAAAACCCGGCTGTGCTGAAAACCTTCCGGAATATCTGCCACCGGCGCCATATAGACGTGGCCATACTGGACTATGGTTTTATTGGCCAGTACATTCCCTGGTTCAACGCCATGCGCATCCCCGTGATACTGGGCTCTCACAACTCGCAGGCCCTGCACACGCTGCAAAAGCCCGCCCGCGGCCTGGTGCAGAAGCTGCGCCGCTCACAGCTGGTGAACCTGGAAAAAACGCACGAACGCCGCTTTTTCCCGCAGGCCGCCGCGCTTATGGTGGTGAGCGAGCCAGACAGGCAGTACCATGCGGAGTTTATTGACCCGCATAAAATATTCACCGTGCCCAACTTCCTGGATGAAAAGGAATACCAGGTGAAAGAAGAAAGGATACCCAACCTGCTGATGATGACGGCCAACTTCTCTATGTACATGAACTACGAAGGGCTGAAATGGCTGATAGAAGAAGTGTGGAACGATGAGCTGGCGGAGCGCTTTGAGCTGTGGCTGGTGGGCCGCCATTCCCGTGAGGCGCTGGAGCAGCTTACCGGCGGCAATTCCTGGAAAAACATCAAGGCGGTGGGCAAGGTGCCGCATATCAAACCTTACATTGCCATGGCCAGCGGCGTGATCATTCCGCTGCTGCACGGCAGCGGCACGCGGCTCAAATGCCTGGAGGCCATGGCCCTGCGCACGCCCGTTATAGCCACGGCCAAAGGCGTGGAAGGCGTACTCAGCGATCATTTTATTGTGGCCAATACCCCCGCCGCTTTCCGGCATGCCCTGCTCACCTTCAACGGTAAAGGGCCGCTGGGACATTTGTTGTACGAAGACTTTATGAAAGAATACAGCGCCGGCGTCAATGCACAGCGGCTGGAGCACATACTCCGCTTTGCCATGCAGCAGGCCCCGGCCATCACCCCTCAACTGGTAACGGAATGAACATCAAAAAAGCAGGCGTAGTATTATATACCATGCTCAGCACCATCAAGGTGAACCTCATTGGCCAGCTATGGCTGAATGAGGTGCTGGTGCTGGCCGCCGCGCCTTTTACTTTCAAGCCGGGAGACCTGAAGACCTATCCTTACCTGAAGAAGATACTGGCCGCCCTGGTAATGCTGCTGGTGTTCCAGGTCATTACAGACCTGCTGGTGGTGCACAGCACGCCGCAAGACTATCTGCGCGGCTGGGCAGGCACCATCATTGCCATGGTGTCTTTTGTGGTGCTGTTCAAAATGCTGAACGAAACAGACGCCATCCTGCTGTTCCTGTTCATGACCATGATCAAGAACATTATTTATACAGATGATATTGTAGACTCGGAGATGAGCTTCTTCAAGTTCAAAATAGTGCCCATCATCACCAGCGCCTTGTACCTGGTGCTCTATTACCTCTACAAGAAAGGGGAAATGAAGCTGGTGATGACCATGCTGATAGGCTGCAGCGTGCTTTGTATAGCATTTGACAGCCGCTCTACCGGCGTGATCTTTTTCCTGGGCGCTACTATTATCTATTTCATGAACAACAAGGTGCAGATATCCCGGCAGAAGATCATCGTTTTTGCCGTACTGGCTGCCATCATATTCCAGGTCTGTTATATTTTTTACGTCAAGTCCGTACTGAACAATGAAATAGGCGGCGAGCACGCTCACACCCAGATATCCCGCCTTTCCAACCCCTACAACCCGCTGGAGCTGCTGATGACGGGGCGCGCGGAAACCTTTGCCGCCGGCGCAGCCATTGCTGACAAGCCCCTTTTCGGCCATGGCTCATGGGCTAAAGACGAAAGCCTGAAGTATTACATGATACTGCTCATGTATCACGATGAGGAGCTGAACATTCAGGCGGCCAGGGAAACCAACCACCTGGTGCCCAGCCACTCCGTGCTCATGGGCGCCTGGGTAAACTGGGGGCTGGGCGGCTTCATAGCCGTAACGTACCTCTTCCTGGTACTGATGAAGATGGGATTCTACATTATCCGCAACGGGCAGGAGCTGGCATTGTACCCTGTGCTGGTGCTGATGACCCTGGGGCTGATATGGACGTTCCTGTTCTCCCCTTTCCAGCAATTGCGCCTGCTGATACCCGGCATCAGCGCCATCATCCTTAACACCTACTACGGCCTGCTGGAAGAAGCGGAAGCTGAAGCCGAAGAAGAGCAGGCTCATTATGAACTTCAAATGCAATAAAATGGTCCCTGATCAACTATTCGAAGAAAAGACAGACGCCGCAACCGGCCGCGTGAAAATGTACAGAGATAACCCGCTGTATTTCCTCCGCAGGTCTAACATATCCCTGTACAAATCTTTTTTGCTGTACCTCTATTACAGTGTGGCCAACTGGCTGCCAGACCCGCCGCGGCCCATTGGCAGCCTGGCCATGAGCTTCAGAACATGGCTGGCCTCCCGCATCTTCCTCAGCAGCGGCAAAAACATCAAGATTGGCCGCAACGTGCATTTCGGCAGCGGGAAGAACGTAGTGATCGGCAACTATACCGGCATTAACCACAATTGCTGGATAGGTAACGATACCATTATCGGAGACGATGTGATGTTCGGCCCGGAGGTGACCATTCTTTCCGGCAGCCACAACTTTGACCGTACAGACATTCCCATGCGCGAGCAGGGCGCCAGCCAGCGCAAACCCGTAGTGATCGGCAACGATGTGTGGATAGGCACCCGCGTGATCATACTGCCCGGCGTGCGCGTGGGCGCGCATTCCATACTGGCCGCCGGCGCCGTGGTTACCAAAGACGTACCGGAATATGCCATAGTGGCCGGCAACCCGGCCGTTATCAAAAAATACAGGACCATCACCAGCAGTTAATATCATGTCAAAACTAGTTTCAATCGTCATCCCCGTTTACAACGGTCAGGAGTTTATCAGGGAAACGCTGGACAGTATTTTTAACCAGACGTACCGCAACTTCGAGATCATAGTGGCAGACGGCGCTTCTACAGACAATACCATGGGCATTGTGAACGAGCACCGCGGCCTGATAGATATTATTTTCTCAGAAAAGGACGAAGGCATGTACGATGCCCTGCGCAAGGGTTTTGACCGGGCCAGCGGAGACATACTCTGTTATATCAACGCAGATGACCGCCTGTTGCCCTACGCCCTGGAGAAAGTAGTGCAACAATTTGATGACCGGCAGTGCGACCTGGTGTTTGGAGACGTGAACTACATTTCCGAAACCGGCAGCATCATTTTTTCGTACAAAGGCGTGAACCTCTCCCACGGCGCCATCCGCAAACTGCGCCGGGTGCCGTTTGCGCAGCAAAGCTCTTTCTGGACGCGGGAGGTATATGACCGCAACGGCGGGTTCGACAAATCTCTCAAATACGTGGCAGACTCCAAGTTCCTGCTATCTGTTTGCCTTGACCCCTCGGTACGCAAGGCCTACGTACCGCTGCCCCTGGGTGAATACCGCCTGCACGGCAGCTCCTTCTCCGTATCCATGACAGACAAGATGCGTGACGAGCATTTCCGGATGATCAGCGAGCTGCAGCTGCAGCAACCGTCTATGTCTACCTGGTTCATTGAGGCCTTCACCAAAATAAAGAACCTGAAAGGCATCTACAAAAAGCTAACCTATAAAGGCAACAAATTCTGACATGAACATTCTATTCATAGTTCCCTCCTACAAACCCGCTTATGTGTACGGCGGGCCCATTGTGTGCATTGCCAGGCTGGCAGAGCGGCTGGTGCAGCTGGGGCATGCCGTTACTGTATATACTACCACCGCCAATGGCAAAACGGAGCTGGACGTGCCCCTGAACGAGCCTGTGATGATGAACGGCGTGAAGGTCAGGTACTTCAAACGCGTTACTAAAGACCATACGCATGCCTCCCCTTCCCTCTGGAACGAAACCTGGCGCACGGTGAAACAATACGATGCCGTGCACATGCACTCCTGGTGGAACTTCCTGGTGATGGGCGCTTCGCTCATCTGCACCATGCGGGGCGTAAAACCCGTGCTCAGCCCGCACGGCATGTTCTGTGACTATGTGTTCGGCAACAAGAACCAGCTGAAGAAAAAAGTGCTGCACAACATGCTGGGCCGCTTCCTGCTCCGTAAAACCCACCTGCATGTCAGCTCCCATATGGAATGGAACGAGTGCCTGCGGGTAAACCGCAACTGGAACGGCGCCATGATCTACAACCTGGTAGACCTGCCCGGCGGCAACTATATGAAACCGCAGAACCGGGAGTTTACCATCAGCTTCCTTTCCCGCATAGATCCAAAGAAGGGGCTTGATATTTTACTGCAGGCCCTGTCAAAGGTAGACTTCCCCTTCCGGCTGCAGGTGGCCGGCTCAGGTGATGAGGCCTATGTGCAGCAAATGAAAGAGACTGCCGCCAAACTGGGCATCAGCGCACAGGTAGATTGGGTGGGCTGGAAGAACAACGAAGAAAAGTTCAGCTTCCTGGCGGGCTCAGACCTGTTTGCCCTCACCTCCCACAACGAAAATTTTGCCATAGTGGTCATAGAAAGCCTGGCAGTAGGCACCCCCGTGCTGGTGAGCGAGCATGTTGGCCTCTCCCGCTATGTACAGGAAAATAAACTGGGCTGGGTAACCGGTATAGACAGCATTGAAGAAGTGAAGCAGCAGCTTACTGAAGCCTATGCCGCGCGGGAAGAGCGAAGCAGGATACACCAGTCTGCCGCCGCCATTATCCGTAACGATTTTAATGAAACCACACTGGCCAACGGTTACCTGGGCATGTACGAAGATGTGCATACCCGCCGCGCCCTCAACAACTGACCATGAAGATCTCGGTGATCATACTGACCTATAATGAATCCAAACACCTGGCCCGCTGCCTGGACAGCATGCGGCAGGTATCTGAGGATATTTACATCATAGATGCCTTTTCTACAGACGATACGCTGGACATTGCGGCCCGCTACGGCGCCCGCGTGCACCAGCGCAAGTGGGTCAACTACGCAGACCAGTTCCAGTGGGCGTTAGACAACTGCGGCATCAGCACCCCCTGGGTGATGCGCATGGACGCAGACGAGTACCTGGAGCCGGCGCTGGTACGGGAAATCAATCAGCTGGAAGTGCCCGCCAAAGTAACAGGGCTGTACATCCGCAGAAAGGTGCTGTTCAAAGACAAATGGATCCGCTACGGCGGCTTCTACCCCCACAACCTGCTCCGCATCTGGCGCAATACGGCCGGCAGCATAGAGCAGCGGTGGATGGACGAGCACATTGTGATCTCCGGCGGGGAAACCATGCAGCTGAAAGAGCACATCGTAGACCACAACCTCAACTCCATTCACTGGTGGGTGAACAAGCATAACAACTACGCCATCCGGGAAATGGTAGACCTGCTGAACATCAAGTACCGCTTCCTGGAAGAAGACAAAAGGCTGCTGGGCGCTGAAAGCTCCCAGGCCAAACGCAAGCGCTTCCTCAAAGAAAAGGTGTACGCCTCCCTTTCTCCCGGCGCGCGGGCCTCACTGTACTTCTGCTTCCGGTACTTTCTGCGCTTCGGCTTTATGGACGGGTACCGCGGCTTTATTTTCCACTTCATGCAGGGCTACTGGTACCGGCTGCTGGTAGACGTGAACGTAAAAGAATTTGAGGAAAAGCTGCAGGGAGATACCAGCCGGGAAAAAATGATCGAATTGTTAAAAAAAGATTACAACATAGCCATCTGACCCATGCATACAGATCTATCAGCATTCAATACCGGCAGCTACTCCGCCGGCCCGCGGTGGAAGGTGTTGGCCTGGTATTTTGTGAACTACTACATTTTTTACAGCGCCCTGCCATGGCCTTACGGCTTCAAACGCTGGTTGCTGCAGCTCTTTGGCGCGCGTGTGGGCAAAGGCCTCGTCATCAAGACCAAGGTGCGCATCAAAAACCCGTGGCGGCTGCAGATTGGCCAGCATTGCTGGATCGGGGAATCTGTGTGGATAGACAACCTGGAAGACGTGACCATCGGTAACAACGTATGCCTTTCACAAGGCGCGTTGCTGCTTACCGGCAACCACGACTATACCCGCCGGGATTTTCCCTACCGCCTTGGTAAAATAACGCTGGAAGACGGCGTGTGGATAGGCGCGCGGTCTGTAGTATGCCCCGGCGTATACTGCGGCACTCATTCCATATTGACAGTTAATTCCGTGGCCACCCGCAACCTGGAGCCCTGGCAGGTATATGCCGGCAACCCGGCTGCCGTGGTCCGCAAAAGAACAATGCAGGAAGCACATGCGTAAAAGAGTACTATTGATAGGCGGCAACTTTGCCCCGGAACAGACCGGCATCGGTAAATACAACGGCGAAATGACGGACTGGCTGGTGAATAACGGGTATGACTGTACGGTGATCACCTCCTACCCTTATTACCCGCAGTGGCAGGTGCAGGAACCTTACCGCAAGGGAAAGAACTGGTACACGAAAGAAACGGCGCACAACGGCCGGCTCACCATTTACCGCTGCCCGCAGTACGTGCCCGCGCAGCCTTCCGGTAAAAAGAGGATACTGCTGGACGCCTCCTTCTGGCTGTCTGCTTTCTTCAAGCTGCTGCAGCTGCTGCCTGCTAAAAAATATGATGTGGTGATTACTGTGGTACCGGCCTTTCACCTGGGGCTGCTGGCCGTACTGTATAAAAAGCTGCGGGGCGCCCGCTTCCTGTACCACATACAGGATTTGCAGATAGAGGCTGCCCGTGACCTGCAGATGATCAGGTCTGCCCGCCTCATCAACCTGCTGCTGGGCATGGAAAAATATATCCTGAAAAGGGCTGACGTGGTGAGCAGTATTTCTGACGGCATGATGAAAAGGATACAGGAAAAGACCGGGAAGAATGTGATGTTTTTCCCCAACTGGGTAGACACGGCGTTGTTTCACCCGCTTGACAACAAGGCCGCCCTGAAGGAGGAATACGGCTTTTCCGCGGCAGACACCATTTTCCTCTACTCCGGCGCCATTGGTGAAAAGCAGGGCCTGGAAGCCATTTTGCATGCCGCGCAGGCCAACCCTGCCGCTACCTTCCTGATATGCGGCTCCGGGCCTTATAAAACACAGCTGCAGGCCCAGGCGGAGCAAATGCAGGTTACCAACGTGCACTTTATGCCGCTGCAGCCATTTGAACAGTTCAACCGCTTTTTGAATATGGCAGACGTGCACCTGGTGATACAAAAGGCCGGCGCCAGTGACCTGGTAATGCCTTCCAAGCTCACCACCATACTGGCCGTAGGCGGCCTGGCGCTGGTAACGGCCAACCCCGGCTCCGGCCTGCATGAGCTGGTCAACCGCCACCGCATGGGCATACTGGTGAACGCGGAAGACCAGCAGGCGCTGAACGAAGGCATCCGCCAGGCCATGCAGCAGCAGGCCGGGGAGCTGGTGCAGAACGCCCGCGCCTATGCCGCGGAAAACCTGGCCATTTCAAGCGTTATGGCAAGGTTTGAGCGGGAAGTGTTCCAGCCTGCCAGAAAAATGAAACAACCGCTGGCCGCCAGCGCAAGCTGATTGAAAAAAATTTCTCCATCAAAGCTGAAAAACCAAAGGGTAACAATGACCTGATTTGAAAAAATTTGTCGTTCCCTCCAACTAACACACTATGCTGAACCGATATCTTAAAATTTGCCTGATCCAGATCATTGTGGCGGATTTTATTTTTCTCAACGCCATCTTTTTTGTGGCCGGTTTCCAGATCAGGCAGTACAACCTGCAGCAGCACTCCGGCGCAGACGCATTTTTGCTGGTGTCTAACATATCCTGGGCCATTGCCCTGTATACCACCGGTATTTACGCCGTGAGCCAGGGCCTTTCCTATGAAAAGATGGCCCGGAAAACGGTGCAGGCCATCCTGCTGTACCTGCTCATGCTGCTGGGCTTCCTGTTCCTGTACGGCCACCTCTACTCCCGCTTTTTTGTGATGATGTACTGCGCCCTGTTCATCATTGCCGTGATACTGAGCCGCCTCGTGTTCACGTGGATCACCAACTCCATCCTCAAAAGCAAAGACATTGAGCGGAAAATGGTGATACTGGGGTACAACGAAATGTCCAAAAAGCTCGCAGACAACCTGCTGGCCGAAAAAAGCAACCTGAAGTTTGAAGGGTATTTTGAAGAGTACAACAACGTGCAGGAACTGTCTTATTACCCGGTAATAGGCAATCTGAAAGACTGTGTGCCCTACGCCAAGAGCAACAACATCAGGGAGATCTACTCCACCCTTTCCCCGGAGCAGAACCCTTACCTGTACAAGCTGGCGTATGAGGCAGAGCAACATTTTATTCACTTCCGGTTTGTACCTGATTTCAAGATGTTCGTGAACCGGCAGATATATGTAGACTATCATAACGATATACCCATTATTTCCCTGCGTTCAGAACCGCTTGACGATATTGCGAACCGCATCCGCAAACGGTTGTTCGACATTCTTTTCAGCTCCCTGGTAACCTTGCTGCTGCTGAGCTGGCTTATTCCCCTGCTGGCGCTGCTGATACGCCTGGAGTCAAAAGGCCCGGTGTTTTTCATACAGCACCGTACCGGCCGCAACAACCGTACTTTCCGCTGCCTGAAGCTGCGCAGCATGTATGTGAACAAAGACGCCAACGAGAAGCAGGCCACCCGTAACGACAAGCGGTTCACCCGCGTGGGGCGCATTCTCCGGAAAACGAACCTGGACGAAATACCCCAGTTCCTGAACGTACTGGTGGGCGATATGTCTGTGGTAGGGCCCCGCCCCCACATGCTGAAGCATACCGAAGAGTATTCCCGCATCATTCAGCAGTACATGATACGCCACTACCTGAAACCCGGCATCAGCGGCTGGGCGCAGGTAAACGGCTACCGCGGGGAGATCACGGAAGAAGGCCATCTGCGCAGGCGCGTGGAGCATGATATCTGGTATATGGAAAACTGGTCTATTTTCCTGGATTTGAAGATCATATTTTTAACGGTGTCCAACACCATAAGAGGAGAGAAAAATGCATTTTGAGATGTACCGGCAGGATATGCACTCGCACCTGCTTCCCGGCCTGGATGACGGGGCCAAAACGCTGGAAGATTCCCTTTCGCTCATCAGGCAGCTGCGCGCGCTGGGGTACACCAAGCTGATCACCACGCCGCACATTATGTCCGGCATCCATAATAACGATGCCGGCACCATTTTGCCCGCGCTTGACAACCTGCGCAAGGCGGTGGCGGAAGCCGGCATAGAAATGGAGCTGGATGCGGCAGCGGAGTACCTGATGGACGATTATTTTGAGTCGCTCGTAGACGGGCGGGAGCCCCTGCTCACCATCAACGGGCAGTACCTGCTGGTGGAATTTTCCTTTGTGGCGCTGCCCATGAACTACCGCACCATTTTCTTTAACCTGAAAATGGCCGGCTACGAGCCTATACTGGCCCATCCGGAGCGGTACATGTACCTCCATGGCGACCTGGATTTTTACCATGAATTGCAGGAAGCAGGCGTACGCCTGCAGCTGAACATCCTGTCACTATACGGATATTATGGCAGCCGGGTGCAAAAAATGGCCCTGCAATTGCTGGAGGCCGGGCTGGTGGAATTTACCGGCACAGACCTTCACCACCAGCGCCATATGGACGTACTGGCCGGCAAGCCGCTGGATGCCTCCCTGCGGGCAAAACTGGCCGGAGGATTTATAAAAAATGAATCGTTATAATCAAAAAATCGTAATTTTAAAGAACACGTTAATTACGACAGAATCGTGTCCTATTTAAAACTGAATACACAAATAAGGGTTGCATAATGATTTCTTCTTCAACGGGAGCAAGTAAGTTTCCTGACAACAAGGGGCTTATTGAAGATGTGTTCCATGAAATCAGGTCTATTCTTTCCGGTATTTTGTCCAGTGTTGAGTTGATTGAGCTGTATGGTTCAGGGCAGTTCAATACGGAAAAAAGCGGAGAAAAGATCAACCGGCAGGCAGGAGCCATTAAATCGCAGGTGATTGAACTGGAATTTCTTTTACAGAATGTACGCATCATTCAACATATTCTGAACAAATCCCTTTCTTCCAAGCGGGCCCCGGCCAAAATTGCACTGCTGCTGAAAAATGTAGTGGAAGACGACAGGTATGCCCCGTTATTTGCATCGTGGGTGCAATATAACGTGAACAGTGACCGTGAGGTGGCGTACGTAGACGAGTTCCTGATCAGACAGCTGCTGCTGAACCTGCTTTTCCGCATGCAGCGCAACAGCCAGCCGCAGGAACGGCCCACCCTCACCATTACCTTTGAAAAGGATTATTTTGAACTGAAAGGCGTATACCTCGCCAATGCGAATGACCACTCTCTCTCATCTTCCATCAAGACTTTCCAGCACGAAAGCCTGCAAGCCTACCTTGACCAGCGCATCTGCAGCCTCATAGCCTACGTGGCCGAGCTGCACGACGGGCGTTTCGAGATCAGCGCCCTGCCCGAAGGGAAAATTGAAATGCTGGTGCACATTCCGTATGATGTGAATTAAGCCCAGGCCTTACCGGGCAGACAAACTCTGCAGCAGCACATTGCCGTCTATTCTGAAGCGCTGATGCAGGTTTATCAGCAGGTCTACATTGGGGTGTTTGGTGCGCCCCAGGATGCCGGACAACTGGGATTTGGATATATCCAGCTCCTGGGAAAGCTCTGTCTGGTTGTAGCCCCTGGTTTGCATTAAATGTTCAAGAATGGCCACGAAATCAGGATTAACAGGTAAAGGGTATTCCTTGCTTTCCCATTCTTCCACCGCATCGGTCAGTTGATCGAGCTTTTTCTCCTCTTCAGGGCTCAGTTTATCAAACCCCTTTGCCAGTAACGGTTCCATGGCCGCCATGGCCAGGAAATACTCCTGCTTGTTTTTGATGGTCTTTTTCATGTTAAATAGCACTACAAAGTGATCAATGTTCCCTTCCTTCCATGCTCATCATACTGTGCGTGGGTTAAAACGCCCCGCACATACAGCGTTCCTTTCCTGAAATTAATCATGGCAACCAGCCGGTCTTTGTTTCCGCCAATGTTGAACACATACCGGTCACACCCGATATAGTCACAGGAATTGAAGGTCTGCTTCACCTCGCCAAAATCTCTCCACTCAGCCCTCTTCGTTTTTTTGTACCAGTCATTCAATCCAATAACTGCCAATGGATGTTTTTTCCCAAATTCAATAATGGGTGGTCTTGAAATGATCCGCATGTTTTGATTGTTCATTTTCAAAAAATTGTTCATTTGCCGAGCTTTGGGTTAACGGTTCACAAACATACACAAAGTTTTCAAATAAAACAAACAGTTTTCAAATGAGAACTATTTGTTTTGCCGCTGTCAGAGAAATCAAGTTTCTTTGCAGTATCCATGTCGCTATTCATTGCATCACTCAATTCAGGCAGTAACGGAAACTGTTATTACATCGGCAACGCCACGGAGGCGGTGCTGGTAGACGCCGGTATTTCCTGCCGGGAAACGGAACGCCGCATGCAGCGGCTGGGGCTGGACATGGCACGTGTGAAAGCAATATTTGTATCTCACGAACATATAGACCACATCAGGGGCATTCCCGTGCTGGCCAAAAAGTACCGCCTGCCGGTATACATCACCGCCGCCACCCTGCAGCACAGCGGCATGGCCCTGGGCGGCATTCCCTTCAGGGCGCTGGAGCCTGTGGCCATTGGCGGTTTGCAGGTGGTGCCCTTCATCAAACATCACGACGCCGCAGATCCGCACAGTTTCATAGTCAGCTATAATAATATACGCATCGGCATTTTCACAGACATTGGGGTGCCTTGCGAGCAACTGGCGCATCATTTTTCCCGCTGCCACGCGGCCTTCCTCGAAGCCAATTACGACCCTGACATGCTGGAGAACGGGCGGTACCCCATTTATCTTAAAAACCGCATCCGTGGCGGAAAGGGGCACCTGTCTAACCTGCAGGCGCTGGAACTGTTCAATACCTGCCGGCCGGATACCCTGCAATTGCTGCTGCTCTCCCACCTCTCGCGAGACAACAATTCTCCGGAACTGGTGCAGGAACTTTTTTCCCGCCATGCCTGCGGTGTGGAAATAGCTGTGGCGTCGCGGTACGGGGAGTCAAAAGTATTTGAGGTGGATGGCGAATGGCGGGGCACGGCTGCGTCAACTGGCGTTATGCCTGCACAAGCGGTACCGCTGCCAGACCGGCGGGAGGCCATTACGCAGGCGCTGCAGGCTTATACCACAGGCCGCAAGCCGAAAAAAAGAAAATCGACTGTTACCCAGGGCAGCCTGGGGTTCCCGGAATGGTGATAAATAGCTGCCTCACCCCTGCTCTACCGCCAGGTTAAACGCCGCATCCAGCACAAGTTTCCCTTCTACTTCCGCATCCGATACTTTCAGCCCTTTTATTTTACCGGTTTTACCTTTGGTTACCAGGTCTGTCACCTGCTTCTCCGTCAGCTTTTTGCCGAAAGCCTCGAACGGCACCTTGAAGCCGCATACGGCAAAGTTGGAGCAGCCGTAGGCCGTGTTCCCTTTTTTCAGCAGGTGGGCCTTGCATTTGGGGCACTGCATTTCTTCAGGAGATTTGCGGGGTGTTTTTTCTTTTTCTTCCTTTGCTGCCGCGGCGGGCTTTTCAGCCACCAGCGAAATGGTTTTGCCGGCATTGTTCTTCACTTCGTGCGTGAGCTCCACCACCATTTGCACCAGCTCCTGCTTGAACGTGTCCATAGCGTATTCCCCTTTTTCTATGAGGCGCAGCTTGCGCTCCCAGTTGCCTGTCAGCTCAGGGCTTTTCAGCAGTTCGTTCTGGATGGTGTCTATCAGGTCTATGCCGGTTTGGGTGGCAAATATGTTCTTCTTCTTTTTCTCGATGTACTTTCTGCGGAACAGTGTTTCAATAATGTTGGCGCGGGTGGAGGGGCGGCCTATGCCGTTGTCTTTCAGCAGCTCTCTCATTTCTTCGTCTTCCACCTGCTTGCCGGCCGTTTCCATGGCGCGCAGCAGGGTGGCTTCGGTGAAGGGTTTGGGCGGCGTGGTTTTACCCTTGTGAATGCGCGGCTCGTGGGGGCCGCTTTCGCCCACCTCAAACACCGGCAGTATCTTTTCCTTTTCTTCCTCCTCTTCACCTTCTTTCTGGGCGGGCGCATCGTTAGCGTATACTTCCTTCCAGCCGGGTTCCAGTATCTGTTTGCCCGTAGCCTTGAACTCCACCTGCCCTGCCTTGCCCAGCACGGTAGTGTTGGCAATTTTACATTCGGGATAGAAGGCGGCAATAAAACGCCGCGCCACCAGGTCATACACCCGCTTCTCGTCCAGCGGCAGGTTTTCAGGGTACATGCCGGTGGGGATGATGGCATGGTGATCAGTCACCTTTTTATCGTCAAACACCGTTTTGAGCTTGGGAATGGGCTGCGTGAGCAGCGGTGCAATAAGCGCCTTGTACGGCGTCATGTCTTGCAGGATGCCGGCTATTTTGGGATGCAGGTCTTCCGAAAGGTAAGTGGTATCTACCCTCGGGTAGGTCACCAGTTTTTTCTCGTACAGGTTCTGGATATGCTTCAGCGTATCATCTGCGGAGAAAGCGTATTTTTTGTTGGCCTCCACCTGCAGGGCGGTAAGGTCAAACAGGCGGGGATTGCCTTCCTTGCCTTCCTTTCTTTCAAAGCTGGTGATCTCGAAGGGGTGCTCTTTGAGGTACTCCAGGCCTTTGGCAGCGCGTTCCTGCTGTTTGATGCGGTCTATGGCGGCGGTGAACTCCGTTTTGCGGTATATGGTTTTCAGCTCCCAGTATTCTTCAGACACAAAGGCGTTGATCTCCTTCTGCCGGGCCACTATCATGGCCAGGGTGGGCGTTTGCACACGGCCGATGGAGAGCACGGCCTTGCCGTCCCCGAATTTTTTGGTGAACAGGCGGGTGGCGTTCATGCCCAGCAGCCAGTCTCCAATAGCGCGGGCGCTGCCGGCGGCATACAGATTATCATACTGCGCGGCGTCTTTCAGCTTGCCGAAGCCTTCCCGTATAGCCTCTTCCGTTAGGGAAGATATCCAGAGCCGCTTCACCGGGGCAGGGCATTGGGCTTTCAGCAATACCCAGCGTTGTATCAGTTCCCCCTCCTGCCCGGCGTCACCGCAGTTGATCACTTCCTCGCACTGGCGCACCAGGGTTTCGATCACCTTGAACTGCTTCTGCACGCCGGAGTTGTCAATGAGCTTGATGCCAAAATGCTGGGGAATGATGGGCAGGTCTGCCAGGCTCCAGGTTTTCCAGCCGGCAACATAGTCATGCGGCTCCTTGAGCGTACAGAAATGCCCGAAGGTCCAGGTAACCTGGTACCCGTTGCCTTCGTAATAACCGTCTTTCCGTTGCCTTGCGCCCAGTACTTCGGCTATGTCTCTTGCCACGCTGGGCTTTTCCGCAATACATACTTTCATGTCTGATCAATCGCAAGCGCAAATGTAATATTTAAAGCGAAAACGCCGGGAGGGGTCTCTTCCGCAGCTGTTTATGGAAAAAGGAATTATTTACATCTTTACAGCATGTCCGCCAGATTCATTGTATTCATATCCGCATTATGCCTGCTGACGGCCTGCCGCGAAAAGAAGCCCGCTTCCCGGAAGGCGCAGCGCAGCGGGGAAACCGCTCCCGCCCTGCCCGCTCCCATGAACGAGAACAGGCTGCGGCAAAAAGCCGCCCGTTTAAAAGCGTTTGCCGCAACCGGCCGCTATAACTCCCGCTACGCCTGTTTTGTAGATTTCAGCGTGTTTTCAGGGCGCCGCCGCTTTGTATTGTACGACCTGCAAAAAGACAGCATCATCAGCCGCTCACTGGTAACACACGGGCAGGGGCCTGACTTCAGAACGGAAACCGTAGCCTTCTCCAACGAGCCGGGCAGCCGCTGCTCTTCTCCCGGTATTTACCGCATCGGCGCCAAATACACCGGCCGCTTTGGCACGGCCTACAAGCTGCACGGGCTGGAACCCACCAACAGCAAGGCTTTTGAACGTTTTGTGGTGCTTCATGCGCATGAGTGCGTACCGGCGGTGGAAGTAAGCGAAGGCATTTGCCGCAGCGACGGTTGCCCTACCCTCAACCCGGCATATTTTGCGCGGCTGCAGCCCTACCTTGACCGGTCTGCGAAGCCGGTGTTGTTGTATGTCTACCGGTAAGCGGGGCGATTACTCGCTTTGCTGCGTTTGATAACCGGCGTTACGGTGCAACCATCTCTGCTCATTCCCCATGCTCCACCAGCCTGCAGGGCAGCTGCCGGCTGCGGTATTGCAGGGCTTCCCCCGTATCTCCCTCTGCCAGCCGCTCAAACAACATGCGCGCGGCTTCTTCCCCAATTTCAAACGAGCTTTCTTCTATGGAGGCCAGCGGCTTGTGGTCCAGGTAATGCAGAATAGGCAGGTTGCCGAAGCCGGTGAACTGTATTTTGCCCAGCAGCGCGGGTTGCTGCGTTTTGAGGTAGTGCATGGCCTCCAGCGTAATGTAGTTCTTGAAAGTAAAAATGGCCGTGGGAGGCGTATCCAGCTGCAGCAGGCGCTCCATGGCCTTGTACGTGCCTTCGGGCGTAAGGTCTACCGCCTGCACCAGCTCCGCGCGGTAAGGAATGTTGCGGGCTTCCAGCGCGGCCCTGTACCCTTCATAACGGGCCTGGCTGGTACGCATGCCCTGCGGCCCCATCAGGTGGGCAATATGGCGGTGCCCTTTTTTTATCAGGAAGTCTGTGGCCGCAAAGCCGCCCTCCCGGTTATTGGATGATACAAAATCGAATTGCGCCCCCTTCGGCTCCCGCCCGATGCATACCACGGGGATGCCCATAGACAGCAGCTTCAGGAAAGGCTGCATGTCTGACGTGTTTTTGGTGATGGAAACGATCACCCCGTCTACCCGGTGGCGCACCATTACGTCAACGATCTTTTGTTCCGTTTGCACGTCTTCATGAGACTGGGATAATATTACATGGTACCCCCGCTGCTCCGCCACCGCTTCCACCCCGTTAATGGCGAAGGCATAATACTGGTCCAGAATATCCGGTATGATCAGCCCCAGCGTAAACGTTTTGCTGAGCTTGAAATGGCGCGCCGCCTCATTGGGCACGTAGTTCAGTTCCAGGGCCAGTGCCTTCACACGCTCGCTGGTGAGGGCGCTGATAGACGGATCGTTGTTCAGCGCCTTGGATACCGTAGAAACAGACATATGCAGTTTCTTTGCTATATCCTTGATGGTTACACCCTTTTTCATGGCATCATATTACAAAAACTATTTCAAACGTTGTAAATGGATTTTTTCTCCTGTAAATCGATTGCAATTCATATATTGCCTGCAAGAAAATTTCACGTCATTTTTCAACTGTAACCAGATCTAAAAAAACTTGATTACCCTTAACACAACTAAAAAACTTGTCCATTTTCTAAATCGAAAAAACTGATCTTTTTGAGACCTTTTCCGGCAGGTACAGCAAACTGGCAACATGCCTGCGGGGTTTAGCACAGTGAATAACAGCAGGGATCTGGAAACAGCCGCAGAAGCGGATTTCCCGGCAAGAGAAGGGCAACGCCGGCCCGGTGCAACAGCAGTACATATCGTGCAAAAAATTCCATTTTCTGAATCGTAAAAAACTGTTCCGCAATGATCAATTTTTCCGGTAAGGGGCTACTTGCGCCCGGCCCGGCCTAACACCCGTACACATTACGCTAACGTTCCATTTACTAAACCGTAAAAGCTGATCGGCCAATGGGCCGGTTTTTCCGGTATAAGGCAAGGTATGCCCTGCCGCCATCCACGTCAGTAAACATGTAAGCATAACAATTCCATTTTCTAAATCGTAAAACTGATCTACAATGACTACTCTTATCAGCAACAGGTTGCTGAATTTTCTTACAGCCTGTTTTACGCTGGCCTTCCTGCTCCTTCTTCCACCTGCCGCGCAGGCGCAGAACGGCAGGGTGAGCGGCACTGTGCTGGACATTGCCGGCAAGCCCGTACCGGGGGTAACCGTGGTGATAGAAGGTACCAACAGGGGCACGGCAACAGACGCAGACGGCAAGTTCCTGCTGAACGATGTGCCCTCTGGCGCCACGCTGGCATTTTCTTTTATCGGCTACCAGACCATCAAAATGAAGGCCGGCGCCAGCCCTATGAGCGTTACTTTGAAAGAGAACGCCACAGAGCTGGAGCAGCTGGTGGTAGTAGGTTACGGTACGCGTAAGAAAAGCGATGTGACCGGCTCCGTATCCCAGGTGCAGGTAACCAAGCTGGAAAACGAGAACCCCACCAGCGTGCAGGACGCGCTGCGCGGCAATATTGCGGGGCTCAATGTAAGCACCTCCAATTCCGCCAAGGGCGGCGGGGACCTGATCATACGGGGCAAATCTTCCATTAATGCGGGCCTCTCCCCGCTGATCGTGCTGGACGGGGTGATCTATCCCGGTTCGCTGGCAGATATCAACCCTAACGATATTCAGACCATAGACGTATTGAAAGACGCCAGCGCGGCCGCTGTGTACGGCGCCAAATCCGCCAAAGGCGTCATTCTCATCACTACCAAAAAAGGCAGCAAGGCCAAACCGACCATTACCCTCAACTCTAACGTGGGCGTATCTACGCTGGCCATGGACCAGCCTTTGTATGACGGCCCCGGCTTTCTGAAATGGCGGACGGACGTGCTGAAAAGCATCAACGTGAATGCCAAGCCTTACCAGTTTGACGACCCGAACACCCTGCCGCCGGATATTACCATAGACCAGTGGAAGGCGTATGATAATTCCCAGGGAGACCCTATAGACATCTGGATGACGCGCCTGAAGGTGTTTCCCGTGGAAGTGAGGAACTACAGGGCCGGCAAACAAACGGACTGGTACAATATGATGTGGCAGAACGGCCTGCGGCACGATCATACTGTGAGCATTTCCGGCAAGAAAGAGGACATTTCCTATTACATCAGCGCCGGTTATATGAATAACGAAGGTTTTATGGTGGGTGACAAATATGAAACTTTCAGAACACGCATCAACGTAGAGGCCAAAGCGGCCAGCTGGGCCGTGGTAGGCGTTAACATGCAGTTTTCTGACAGGGATGAAAGCCAGGTGCCGGTAGACTGGGGGCAGATGGTGAACGCCTCTCCCTGGGGTGAAAAGTATAAGGACGATGGCGTTACCCTGCGTGACAGTCCCAATGACGACGTGGGCAACAACACCAACCCTTTCCTCAACAACGCCTACACCAACCGCCTGCAGAAGTATAACACGCTCTTCGGCTCGCTTTACCTCAAGGGCGATCTGCCGGCCGGTTTCTCTTACCAGGTGAATTTTACGCCCAACTTCGAGTTTGAACGTTATTTCAACGCCAACTCCGCCAAGGATTTCCGCTACGCCGCCCGCAAGGGGTACGCCGTGAGAAGGGAAATGACCACCTACAACTGGCAGATAGACAACCTGCTGCGCTGGAACAAGACCTTCGGGGAGCACGACTTTGACGTAACCCTGCTCATGAACGCGGAAAAGTTCCAGAGCTGGCGCAACCAGATGGAGAACGAAGGTTTTGACCCGAATGATAACCTGAGCTGGCACAACATCGGCTCCGGCATCAAACCCGTTATTTCCAGCTCAGACTCCATCAGTACCGGTGATGCATTGATGGCCCGCCTCAACTACGGCTTCAAACAAAAATACCTGCTCACGGCCTCCATCCGCCGGGACGGTTACTCCGCCTTCGGCCAGCGCAACCCGCGCGCCAACTTCCCCGCCATTGGTTTTGGCTGGGTGTTTTCCAAAGAAAGTTTTGTGAACGCTCCCTGGCTCATTCATGGCAAGCTGCGCCTTTCCTACGGCGTAAACGGCAACCGTGACATTGGCCGTTACCGCGCTTTGTCTGACCTCAACACCGGCAAATACCAATACGTGATGCCCAACGGCAATGTAGTGCTGGTATCTCAGCTCTATGTGAACAGCATGGCCAACCCCAACCTGAAATGGGAAAAGAGCACCTCTTACAACGCGGGGCTGGATTTTGCGGTATTGGATAACCGGCTGAGCGGTTCTGTAGACGTGTATAACAAGGTGACCAAAGACCTGCTGATACTGCGCACACTGCCTGATGTAATAGGCTTCTTCAACGTGATGGACAACCTGGGCGAAGTGCAGAACAAAGGTTTCGAGATCAGTCTCAACAGCGTGAACATCAGCAGCAAAGGCGGCTTCAGCTGGCGTTCCGGCCTCAACTTCACCCTGAACCGGAACAAGATCGTTCACCTGTACGGAGAAGTAGATGTCAAGGACGCAGACGGCAAGGTGATTGGCCGTGAAGAAAGGGATGATGTGGCCAACAAGCTGTTCATCGGGCATGATATGGACGAGATCTGGGATATGAAGATACTGGGCATCTGGCAGCAGAACGAAGCGGCCGAAGCCGCCAAATTCGGCGTAAAGCCCGGCGACTTCAAGCTGCAGGATACGGATGGCGACGGCAAGTTTTCCGACAAGGACAAGGTATTCCAGGGCTACAGAACGCCCCGCTTCCAGTGGACGCTGCGCAACGATTTTTCTTACCGCAACTTTGAGCTGTCTTTTATGTTCTATTCCAACTGGGGCCAGAAAGAGAAGTATAATATTGCCAAGAACAACTCCGGCTTCATAGACCGTCAGAACTCCTACATCACCCCGTACTGGACGCCTGAAAATCCCCTCAATGACCATGCGCGGCTGTTTTCCAGCAACGGGAGCATTGCCTTCGATGTATACCGCAAGGCCTCTTTCATCCGCCTCAGTACCCTGGCATTGGCATACACTATTCCGCACAATGCGCTGGAACGCTTCGGTATAGCGTCTTTCAAACTCTATGGTAACATCAGCAATGTAGCCATGTATCAGCCAGACTGGCATTTCTGGGACGCCGAGTACGCCTTCACCGCCAACAACCCGCCGGCACGGAATTATACACTGGGTTTAAATGTGACGTTCTAACTGCTTAAACAAGGAATCTGATATGAAAAAGATATTCAAAGCTGCCCTGCTGGCAGTAACTATATACGGAACAGCGGCCTGTAACAAGGAATGGCTGAAGCCTCAGCCGCTATCTACCTACGAACCTGATCTGACCTACGTAGATGCCGCTGCAATGCGGGCCGCGCTGGTGGCCTGCGCCCGGAATGCCAGAATTGAGTACTATGGAGACAACCCACCTATACTGACAGAAATGGTTTTCTCCGAAGTAACAGCAGAAGGCACTACAGACAAAAGCGGCCCGGCGCAAGACCTCAACCTGCTCATTACGCCAGACGGCGCTAACCGGAACGATGCTGACCATGCGCGCATTTATTATTACTGGAACGAAGGTTACAAGGGCATCAAATACGCCAACACCGTTATTTCACGCATAGACAACGCCAAGTACAGCTCCCAGGCAGAACGCAATGCCATACTGGGCGCCGCTTACTTTCACCGCGCGTTGCGCTACTACCGGCTTACCCACCAGTTTGGTGACGTGCCGGCCATTATGAAAGAGATCAACGAACCGCAGCTGGAGTTCTATTCCACCAAACGGGAAGTGATACTGGAATACATCAAAAAAGACCTGGATTCCGCCAAGGACTGGCTGCAGGATAACGTAGCCCGCGGCGAGGTGACCAAAGGGGCCGTGCTGCACCTGCTCACCAAGGTAAACCTGGCCCTGGGCAAATTTGACGATGCTATTGCCAGCGCCAGCGCCATTATTAACGGCGGGGCCTACACGTTGATGAAACAGCCCTTCGGCGCTACCAAAAAGAACGTGATCTGGGATTTGCACCGCCCGGAGAACAAGTCACTGGGAGAAAACAAGGAAGGCATTTTTATGATCATTGACCGCTTTGGAGACGGCGGTTATGATGGCGGCATGCGCATCATGCGGCAGGCCGTACCCTATTGGGGCACCAACATCAACACCCCTTCCGGCCGCAAAGGCACTAATGACAACGTGAACCCGGAGTTTATACAATCTAACCTCTACGGCCGCGGTATCGGCCGCTGCCGGCCTACCAACTACAGCCAGTTCGAGCTGTGGACAGACCCGAACGACCTGCGGCATGCCAAGGGCAACTGGATGACCATGGAAGAGCTGGTATACAATGAGCCCGGCCTCAAGAACAACAACGATGCCTATTACCTGAAGCCGCTCCAAATGCGCAACGCCAGCGGCGGCCTGCTGTGCACCGATACCATCCGCTGCTGGTTCGGCTGGCCGCATTACAAGGTGTTCATACCAGACACGGAAAACTCTCCCATGCAGGGCGGCCACTCGGACTGGTACATGTTCCGCCTGGCGGAAACCTACCTGCTGCGCGCGGAAGCCTACTACTGGAAAGATGACCTGGCGGCCGCCGCGGCAGACATCAACCAGGTGCGCGAGCGCGCACATTGCGCCCCCATCACCGCGGCACAGGTGAACATCGGCGCCATACTGGACGAAAGAGCCAGGGAACTGTTTTACGAAGAGCCCCGTAAAACCGAGCTCACCCGCATCTCCTTCATTTTTGCCAAAACCGGCAAAGCGGCTTACAACGGGAAAACCTATACGCTGGACAATTTTTCCGACAATAATTTCTTTTACGACCGTGTAATGGAGAAGAACAACTTTTACCGCAATGGTACTGTTACCAATCACGGAGACAAATACACCATCAGTCCGTATCACGTGCTGTGGCCCGTACCCTCCAACTCTATACAGGGCAATACTTACGGCATCATTAACCAGAATAAAGGGTATGTGGGGTATGAAGGCAACAAGCCTCCGCTCGACAATATTCCTGAATAACCAGTGATGCATGGGCAAGAAAAAAGGCGTGCCGTTCAGCAGGCGCGCCTTTCTTTTTTGTTTCCCGGTTCATTAACTTTTGTATTTTAGAGAACAATTCCATGTCATGACACAGTTCAACATCAACCGCCGCCATTTCCTCAAAGGCGCCACCGCTTCCCTTGTTCTTTCTTCCTTAAGTGCGCAGGCGCTTGATTTTCTGCATCCTGCCAAAACGTTCCGCGTAGGCCTGATAGGCGCCGGCTGGTACGGCAAAAGCGATCTGTTCCGTCTCATACAGGTAGCGCCTGTGGAAGTGATAGCCCTTTGTGATGTGGACAAGAACATGCTGAAGGAAGCGGGAGACATGGTGAGCAAACGCCAGAAATCCGGCAAAACGCCGCGGCTGTATGGAGACTACCGTAAAATGCTGTCTGAGAACGAACTGGATATTGTGCTGATAGGCTCTCCTGACCACTGGCATGCCCTGCAGGCCATTGAGGCCATGAAAGCAGGCGCGCACGTGTACGTGCAAAAGCCCATCAGCGTAGACGTGCTGGAAGGAGAAGCCATGGTAGCCGCCGCACGGAAATACAACCGCGTGGTGCAGGTGGGCACCCAGCGCAAAAGCACGCCTCACCTGATAGACGCCAAAAAGAACATTGTAGACGCCGGCCTGCTGGGCAAGGTATCTCACGTGGAGCTATGCTGCTACTACCACATGCGCGCCAACGGCAACCCGCCTGTACAGGCAGTGCCTGACTTCCTGGACTATGAAATGTGGACAGGGCCCGCGCCCCTCCGCCCCTATGACGGCTTGCCGCATACCCGCTGGTGGCGCACTTTTAACGAGTACGGCAACGGCATTATGGGAGACATGTGCGTTCATATGCTGGACACTGCCCGCTGGATGCTGCAGCTGGGCTGGCCCAAACGCATCAGCTCTACCGGCGGCATTTACGTGCAGAAAGAAGGCAAATCGAACATTGCAGATACACAAACCGCCATCTTCGAATATGATGACCTTAACTGCGTATGGCAGCACCGCACCTGGGGAACGCCCGTAGACCCTGATTACCCCTGGGCCCTCAAAATTTTCGGAGACAAGGGCACGCTGATGGCCAGCACCATGCGGTATGATTTTGTGCCGCAGGGCAAGGGAGAAAAGATCCACAAAGATGTGGTGTACGAAAAAGAGAAATACCCTGAAGACGTGAATGAGCCTCGCATAGAACTGAATGCCGCCCCCGCCACCCGCCTGCACATGCTCAACTTCCTGGAAGCCATTGCCAGCGGCGGCAGGCCTGTGGCGGATATTGAAGAAGGCCACATTTCTACCGCCAGCTGCATTATGGCCAACCTCTCCATGCAAACCGGCCGGCCGCTGGTGTATGACCCAAAGCAAAAAATAATCGTTGGAGACCAGGAAGCCACCGCCCTGCTGCAGCGGCCTTACCGGCAACCGTGGCAGCATCCTTCAAAGAATGTGTAAGCTGTTTATGCTTCATACAGCTCCAGCGGCAGCCCGTCCGGGTCTGTGAAGAAGGTGAACTTCTTTCCTGTAAACTCATCTACCCGCACCGGCTCTACCGCTACATTCTTTTGCCGCAGCGTTTCCGCGGCAGCTGCTACGTCATTGGTGGCAAAAGCCAGGTGCCGCAGGCCAAGGGCCTCCGGGCGGCTGGGGCGCGGCGGCGGGGAAGGGAATGAAAATAATTCTATGATATAGTGGCCCTGCAGCGCCAGGTCCAGCTTGTAAGAATCCCGCTCCCGGCGGTATACTTCCCGGATGATGGTGAGGCCCAGCACTTCTGTGTAGAACTGTTTTGAAACAGCATAGTTGCTGCAGATAATGGCAATGTGATGTACTTTATGTAGCGATAGCATATGCAAAGTTAACGGAACAGGCCGGTTACCGTATCAGCGTTACCGTACCCTGGTGGCTGAAGCGGCGGCCCTCATAATCCACGCCCTGCACCATCCATACGTAGGTGCCGGCGGCAGCGGGCCTGCCATTGAGCGTGCCGTCCCAATATTGTTCCAGAGAGCGGGCGCTGAATATTTCACGGCCCCAGCGGTCCCACACCCTGAAAAAATCCAGCTGCGGCACGCCCGGCGCTACCACCCGGAAGCGGTCATTCAGTCCGTCGTTATTAGGCGTAAAGGCGGTAGGCACATAAAATTCCGGGCCGGTGTAGGCTTTTACCGCAATATCATCTTCATCCCTGCAGCCTTCCGGAGAACTGACCGTTACCCTGAACACCTGGTCTTTTTCCAGCCGCGCTACGGGGTCTGCAATGTTGGGATTAGTGAGGCCGGTGGCGGGCTGCCAGCTATAGTGCAGGCCTTCCCCGTTGGCTTTGGCATTGAGTTGCAGCGGCTGCCCTTTGGCCACCATCGTATCCCTGCCGGCAAAAAGCTGCAGGTCTATTACCGCCACGCTGGTATCTGCTGTTGCCGCGCAGCCGTCACTGCTGACAGCATGCAGGCGCGCCGTATGCTTTCCACCGGCCGAGTAGGTGTAAGACACGTTCTGGCTGCGCAAAGTATCTCCTGCCTCAAAGGCCCAGTACCATTGCGCTATGTTAACGGCAGGCGTTTCATTTATTCCTTTGAACTCCACGGCCTCCCCGATGCATACATTCCTGGCAGTGGCGCTAACGTCTGGAGAAGCGAAAACCTGCAGCGGCTTGCTCACCTTGCTGGCGCAGCCTTCTTTGCTCACCACTTCCAGCTCCACGTTGTAGCTTCCCGGAGCAGTGTACGGCGCAACGGGGTGCTGCACCGCGGCCGTTTGGCCGTTGCCCCAGTTCCAGCGCCAGGTTTGCAGCGTGCCCACGCTTACGGCAGACGCATCTTTCATCTGCAAAGGCTCTCCGAGGCACAGCTGCTCCGGTTTAAAATCCGCCACGGGGTAAGAACCGATGGTGACGGTGCTTTTCAGCGTATCGGAAATGCAGCCGCTGTTGTCTTCTATCACCAGCTTCACGTCATACAGGCCGGGAGCGGCGTATAGATGCGGCGCGGGCTGCGCATCGGAAGAAATGGTACCATCTCCCAGATCCCAGTGGCGGCGCGTGATCACGCCGAAGGAGCTGGAATTGTCAAGGAACTTTACCGGCGTGCCGTCACACAGTATCTGCCCGCCGTCAAAAGCGTAGGCAGGCCGCAGCGCCGCGCAAAACTGCTGTACATTGGAAGAGCCGCCGGTAGAGCCGGCAAAGCCCCAGTATACCAGCGGGTCATTGCCGAAAATATCCTGTACAATATCTTTTTGCAGGGTCAGCCGTACTTCGCCGTCTACGCTCACTTCCAGCGTTTTGGCGGTGGCGTCCCATTTAATGCGGAAGAGATGCCAGTTGCAGTCTTCAATATTCTCGCTGGCAGCGGTGACCGTTACAGGGCCGGCCAGGTTTTGCGGCTGCTGGTGATCTGACTCGCCGTTCATCTGTATGGCCAGGTGGTCCCACGGCGGGTCATTCTCGTCCCTATTTTGCCAGGTATCTATTAAAATGCCCAGTGAGGGTGAAATACCATCAAAACCCAGCCCCTGGCCGGTGGCTCCAAGATTAGTGCCTTGCGTCTGCAAAATGAACCCGATGCCGTCTGCCCCGTTGCCGTCTTTACAGCCCAGGTTTACATCAAATACATAGTTGAAAGATTGGGTAAGATCGATCTTGTTTTTATTCCAGACGGTGCCGCTGGTATTCCGCACATCTTCCGTAAGCACATAACAGTTACACGTCCGCTGTGTAGCAGCACCATTCAGGATGTAAGGCTGCTGCAACTGGGCGGGCACAGATCCGTAAAGGAACAGGATGCAACTCAACAGACATAAAACACTTTTCATGAGCGGACATGCAGACGTTCAGACAAGATAAACATCTTTGCCTGGAAATCCGGGTTATCATTTTAAAAAGTCTAAATTCGCGGTGATGTAGCAAACATTGTTCCGTTATTGCAAAACAGGCAGTGTTTAAACGAATGAAATTTATGGAATGGAGCAATACAGCCACTTACCAGGCAGCGCAAAAAGTATCTGCAGATATTGAAGCGCATTTTTCGCGGCACCTGCAAACAGGCCGTGAAAAAGGGGAAGAAGAACTGGCCACCGTGCCCGGTAAGGAACATATTGAACTGATGATAGATGTGGCCTTCTGGGCCAGCCTGCGGCGGGAAGAAGGCATTCCCCCGCGTATATCCATGGCTTTCCTCCACCCTTCGCAAGCGGGCAAGCCGCTGCTGTTCGAGTTCCGCATTCCCCTCTCCGCCAAGGCGCTCACCAAGCTGGCGCCCGGCGTAGAACGGCCCGGTGTGCATATAGGCATATGGTACGATGAGGAAGGGCTTTACATCTGGGGCACCACTACCAAACTGCCCAATTTCTGTTTTGTACTGGACGTGTCGGAACCCGGCCTGCTGGTAGTGAAACACCGCCGCGCCGCGGGTTTGGGCAAGTTTACCAATGTGGCCGTGCTGCGGGGGGACCAGGTGAAGGTAGTAGATGAGACCTGCGGTGTGAACATGGACTGCCCCGGCATACTCACCTCGCTGCTGGGCATCAATGCTTCTCCTTTATGGAACCACCCGGTGAACGTGCTGATACAAATTGCCGTATCCATGCGCGCGCACAAGCGCGGCGGCATATTGCTGGTGGTGCCGGTGGAAAGCAGCAACTGGAAAGACTCTATTGTACATCCCATGCAATACCCTGTATCTCCCGCATTCTCCGGCGTGGCAGACCTCATCCGGAAAGACAGCAATATAGTGAGCGAAATTTACTGGCAGAACGCCCTGCGGCGGGAAGTAGACAACGTGACCGGCCTCACGGCCGTTGACGGCGCCACCATCATCAACTACCAGCATGAGCTGCTGGCCTTCGGCGCCAAAATAACCCGTTCCATCAACTCCACGGCCGTAGAAGAAGTGCTGCTCACGGAACCCGTCATAGGCGGCAGCCCTGCCCTGCTGCACCCTTCGCGCATTGGCGGCACCCGCCACCTTTCCGCCGCGCAGTTTGTACATGACCAGAAAGATGCGCTGGCGCTGGTAGCTTCGCAAGACGGGTATTTCACCGTGTTCTCCTGGTCTGCGCCGCGGCAGCTGATCATGGCCCACCGGATAGATATTTTGCTGCTTTGAGCTACCCCTTCAGCTCATCCAGCGCCTCACCCAGCCGCCGGATGCGCCTCCTCCAGAGCATGACCAGCAAGGCAAACTGAACCATCAATACCAATGCGGCCCAGCCCAGCAATATTTCCTTTTCCATAGTGAAAGTAATGCTGTACATAAAGAACAGCAGGATGCAGGCGGTGCCGAGCACCCGTAGTGCCACAGACCATCCCGCAAAGTTTCTCAGCTGCCGCAGCCTGGCCGCCAGCGCCTGCTGCAGGCCCGCTTCCTTTACCGGCCGTTTGGCGTTGAAGTAGCCCATCAGCCCGTGCAGCACCACCAGCAACACGCCGGCTACCAGCAAGGCGTTCACCCAGAGGGGGCGGCGGTGCCCGTCAAACATATTATAATACACGGCCAGGAATGCGGAGAACAAAAAGCTTTCTATCACCACCTGCCGCCGCAGTTGCCGCAGCACCGGGTGGCGCCCTTCCTGCAGCATGCCGCGCAGCTCCTGCGGCTGTTTTTCACCGCCCGGCAACTGTTGCCAGGCTGATTTTAATGCGTCCATATTTTTGCGATTTTTTGTTTGATGCGGTTCAGTTTGACCCCCACGTTGCTTTCGGTGATGCCGGTAATAGCGGCTATTTCGCGGTAGCTGAGGTCTTCCAGGTAAAGGGTGATGAGCGCCTTCTCCCCGTCATTCAATCGTTTCAGGGCTTGCAGCAGCTGCTCCTGGTCAGCGTTCTCAGCACTTGCAGCTTGTTCGGGCAGCGTGGCCGTATATACGATGCGGGGCTGTTTTTTACGGTAGGCCGCAATGGCCGTAGTGAGCGCCACCCGGTACAGCCAGGTGCTGAAGCCGGCGCGGCCCTTGTAGCCGGGCACTGATTTCCAGAGCTGGTACACAATTTCCTGGAAAAGGTCTTCCCGGTCTTCCTTCCCGTCCCGGTACAGCCTGCATATTTTGGCAATGATGCCCTGGTGCTGCGTTATCAGTGCTAAAAACTCCGTTTCGTTCATACAGGTTATTAGTTGCAGGAAATGTAAAAAACTTACAGCAGGCTGAAAAAAGGTCAGTAATTTTTATTCTATCTTAGGCACAGATATGACACAAAGTACAATAGACAGTTTACGGGAAGCGCTCCGGTTTTCGCCGGAGAACGTGCCGCTGCGCCTGCACCTGGCGGAAACGCTGCTGCAGCTCAACCGGCTTGACGAAGCGGAGAAAGAATACCGGGAAGCCCTCTCCCGGGAAAACAACGTGAAAGGCCTGATGGGCCTTGCCACGGTATATTTCAGGAAAGAAGCCTACGCCACCTGCAATGTGATACTGGAAGATATGCTCAAACAAGAGCCGGACAACCTGGACGTGCTGGTGCTCTACGCCCGCTCCTCCCTGCGGGAAAATGCCTGGGAAAATGCGCGTGACACCTACCAGCACATCCTGCAGCTCCACCCCGGCTTTACCGATGCGGAGCTGGATGCCAAGCTGCGGGTGAAGGGCCTCTATAACCCGGAAGAGGAAGAAGGCGAAGAAGATGACCTTTCTTTCTTTATGCAGAAACCGGACATCAACTTCTCCCACGTGAGCGGCATGGAACAGGTGAAGAAAGAGATCGATATCAAGATCATACAGCCGCTCAGGCACCCTGACCTCTACAAGGCCTACGGCAAAAAGACCGGCGGCAGCATATTGCTCTACGGCCCTCCCGGCTGCGGAAAAACCATGATAGCCAGGGCCACGGCCGGGCAGGTGAACGCGCCTTTCATTTCCGTAGGGCTGAACGAGATACTGGACATGTGGGTGGGTAACAGCGAAAAGAACCTGCATAACATTTTCGAGTACGCCCGCAACAACACGCCCTGTGTGCTCTTTTTTGATGAAATAGACGCCCTGGGCGCCAGCCGGAGCGATATGAAACAGTCGGCCGGCCGCAACCTCATCAACCAGTTCCTGCAGGAGCTGGACGGGGTGGAGCATACCAACGAAGGCATCCTGATACTGGGCGCCACCAACCTGCCCTGGCATCTGGACCCCGCCTTCCGGCGCCCCGGCCGCTTTGACCGGATGATATTCGTGCCCCCGCCAGACCAGCCGGCCAGGAGTGCCATGCTGCAAAGTAAATTAGCAGGAAAACCAACTGAAAATATTGATTTTGAACAGCTTGCCAAGAACACTCCGGAGTTCTCCGGGGCGGATATCGAGGCGGTAATAGATATGGCCATTGAAGAAAAACTGGAAGCCTCTTTCAAAGACGGCATTCCCCAGCCCATCAGAACAAAAGACCTCCTGGGCGCCGTGAAAAGGCACAAGGCCAGCACGCGGGAGTGGTTCTCCATTGCGAAGAACTTTGCCCTGTACGCCAATGATGCCGGGTTGTATGACGATATCCTTCATTACCTGAAAATCAAGAAATAAGATGACTGACCAAATGATACAGCGCGCCACCATTCTTTTGCAGCAGCGGAAGTTCAGGGAGGCGGAAGCGATACTGGGCAGACTGGTCACGGAAAACCCGCATAATATTGACGTGATGGCGCTGTACGCGGAATCGCTGCTGCAGCAGGATAAATACGACAAGGCCATGGAAGTGGTGAACAATGCCATCGGCCTTTTCCCGGACGTGCCGCATTTCTTCTACCAGCGGGCGCGGCTGCGGATCTACCAGGAGCGGCAGTACGATGAAGCGGAGAAAGACCTGCAGCAGGCCATCACCCTTGACCCGCAGGAAGCGGATTATTTTGCGCTGTACGCCCTCATAAAAATTGACCGCAAACAGTTCCAGCAGGCGCTTGAGCTGGCGGAAGCCGGGCTGGAGGCAGACCCGGAAAACATCCAGGCGCTGAACGCCCGCAGCACCGCCCTGCTGAAGCTTGGGCGCACAGAAGAATCTTTCAGCAGCATAAACGGCGCCTTCCGGCACGACCCGCACAACGCCTACACCCATGCCAACCACGGCTGGGGCCTGCTGGAAAAAGGCTCCGCCAAAGAGGCCCTGCAACATTTTACGGAAGCGCTCCGCATAGATCCCAACATGGAACTGGCCCAGGCCGGCATGGCCGAAGCCCTGAAAGCACGGTATTTCATTTACCGGATATTCATGAAATTCTACTTCTGGATGGGCAACCTCACGGCTAAATACCAGTGGGGTGTGATTATCGGTTTATATTTGATTTCCAAAGTATTACAAGGTGTTGCCAGAACTTATCCTTCAGCAGAACCTTATGTATTGCCCCTCATCATATTACTGATCGCCTTTGCTTTTTCCACCTGGATCATTTCACCGCTGAGCAACCTTTTCCTGCGGCTCAACAAATACGGCCGGCACCTGCTGGACAGGAACGAGATACTGTCTTCCAACTTTGTTGGCATCAGCCTGCTGCTGGCCGCGGCCGGTGGCGCGGGCGCCCTGCTCACGGGCGGCGCCGGCTGGGTGCTCTTGCTGTTCTACGGGCTCACCCTCATGATGCCCCTGGGCGCCATGTTCTCTCCGCAGAAAAAGCGGCAGCTGCTGGTGATCTACACTGCCGCACTGGCCGCAACTGGCGCCATAGCCGTTGCCCTTACCTTCAGCGGCGGCAGCCCCTGGAACATTTTCAGCATTGTTTACGCAGGCGGCCTGCTGGTGTTCCAGTGGGTGGCCAACGCCATCATGATCAAACAAAATAACCGCTAACCACATGAGCAGCACCAAACCCGTATCCTTCCAGGATTTACCTTCCCGCCAAACTGTACCCGGCATGACCGGCCGTTTCATTCACGGGGAACAGCATACGCTGGCCTATTGGGAAGCCAAGGCCGGCACCGTATTGCCCGTACATGAACATATGCATGAACAGATGACCTATGTGCTCTCCGGCACGCTGGAAATGGAGCTGAACGGCGTAAAACACACCCTGCACGCGCATGATGTGGTGGTGATACCCGCCCACACGCCGCACGGCGGGTTTGCCGTTACAGATTGCCGCCTGATAGATTCTTTTGCCCCCGTCAGGGAAGATTATAAATAGACTATGCGCCACCTTTTTTATTGTTTCCTCTGCTGCTGCCTGCCGGTACTGGCCTCCGGGCAGGACACGCTGTTCCGTTTTGCCCTGGTTACAGACACGCACATAGGCGTGCAAACCGGGCAGGAAGACCTGGAACGCACCATTGCCGACCTCAATGCCCAGCCGCAGGTAGAGTTTGTGGTATTCTCAGGAGATGTGACCGAGTTTGGCACGGACGAAGAGCTGCAACTGGCCAAAAGCATTATCAACCGCCTGCAGAAACCCTGGTACATCATTCCCGGCAACCATGACACCAAGTGGTCTGAAAGCGGCTGCAACAGCTTCCGCACCGTGTTCGGCAATGAAACCTTCAGCTTTGTGCACAAAGGTTACTGGTTCCTGGGCACCAATTGCGGGCCCAATATGCGCATGGGCCCGGGGCAGGTGCCGCGTGAAAACCTCGTATGGCTGGACGCACAATTAAAACAGCCTAAACGCAAAGGCCTGCCCATCATCTACATTAACCACTACCCGCAAGACGAAGGCCTGAACAACTGGTTTGACGTGCTGGACCGCCTGCGCAGCCGTGACGTGAAGGTGATGCTCTGCGGCCACGGCCACGCCAACAAAGCCTATACCTGGGAAGGCAAGCCCGGCGTAATGTGCCGCTCCAACCTCAGGGCCAAGGCGCCCATTGGCGGGTACAACATTGTGTCTCTCACCGCAGACTCCATCTATTTCAATGAACGTACGCCCGGCGTAGCCACCCTGCCCGCCTGGCACCGCGTGGCGCTGCGGGGCAGCCAATGGGAGCAAAACCCGCCCCGCCCCTCCTACGCCGTGAACGACACCTTTCCGCAGGTAAAAGTGAAATGGATGGTGCAGGAAGCCGGCGATATGGGCAGCGCCGTAGCCGTTAACGGCAACCAGGTGATCTATACCAATACCAACGGAGATATAGCCGCCGTGCAGCTGGCCAGCGGCAAAAAACAATGGCGCTTCAGCACCGGCGGGAAAATATACGCCACACCGCTGGTGTACAACGGGTATGTTGTAGTACCCTCAACAGACGGCTATGTATACTGCCTGCGCACCGCCAACGGCCACCTGGCCTGGAAGCGGCCCACCGGCAAGGCCATTGTAGCCTCCGCCGCCCGTTACAAGGAGCTGGCCATCATAGCCGGGTCAGACGGCCATTGCCGCGCCTGGCACATTCCCAGCGGAGAACAGCGCTGGGATTATGACAGCGTGAAGGGTTTCGTGGAAACAAGGCCCATGGTGTATCATGACAAGGTATACTTCGGTTCCTGGGGCAACACCTTCTATGCCCTGAACGCCGAAACCGGCACGCCGGTCTGGCGCTGGACCAACGGCGCCTCCAACCGCATGTTCTCCCCCGCCGCGGTATGGCCCGTGGCAGTAGACGGCAAAGCCTACCTGGTGAGCCCTGACCGGTATATGACCGTGCTGGACACCGAAACCGGCCTCCCCATCTGGCGGGTACAAGACGCAGACAATAACGTGCGGGAGTCTCTGGGCATCTCGGCAGACAGCAACCGCATTTACGCCAAAACCATGCAGGGATATGTCATAGCGCTGAACGCGCGCAGCCGCGAGCGGGAGCTGCTCTGGAAATCGCCGCTGGCGCTGGGATACGAAATATGCCCTTCACCCATTAATGAATACAACGGCATTGTATACGTAGCCGGGCAGTCAGGCGTGGTTACCGCGCTGTCCGCCAAAGACGGCAGCAGGGCCTGGCAGCATAAATTTTCCAATTGTCTCGTGAATACAGTGCAGCCCGTAGATGAGCGGACGGTGATTGCTTCTTCTATGGACGGGAAGCTGATTTGTTTGGAGGTAGCGGGGAAATAGATGTTATTTTCACATCATTTTTCGGCTCTTTCCTTCGCTTCTCCTTCGGTTCACCTTCGCTTCTCGTTCGCTTGAGGTTCCCTTGAAGGTGTTTGCGAAAATAGTATCACTTTATACCTGTTCAAACTCTTTCGGGTACACTACCCTGCCTGCGGCGTCCTGCAGAGCGCCTGGCCGCAGCTCCATGGCCATAAAGACCTCGTCCGGCACTTCATAGGAGGTGGTAATCCCCCACCGGGAAGCCGGCGCAAATCCGAATTTTGGGTAATACTGCGGGTGGCCCAACACTATCACGGAGCCGTAGCCAAGTTCCGCAGCCACCTCCAGCCCACGGCGCACCAGTTGCCCGCCTACACCGGCGTATTGCAGGTCAGGGGTAACGGATACCGGCGCCAGGGCGAGTGTTTCCACCTCCCGGCCGCTTTGGGTCACAATTTTCAGTTTCGTAAAGAGGATATGCCCGATGATGGTGTCATCCAGCACGGCCACCAGTGAAAGTGCAGGAATGTAATGTTCGCTTTCGCGGAGGAGGTCAACCAGCTTGCCTTCATTTTCCTGCCCGAATGCGGCGGCGTGGAGGGAGTAAACTGCGGGGATGTCTTGAGCCTGTTCAGCACGTATATCTATTTTCATATATGCAAAATAGGTATTTTAGCGGTTATGGGAAGGAGTAGTAAACCCGGTTACCCTCCCCATTTAAAGAATTGTTAAAATCACACTTCTTCCCCCCATACATGATAAATGTCATCCCCGCTCCTCACCGATTCCGTAAATTCGCAGTACACCAAAACGCAAAGCAATGAAAAGATTCTTTCTCTCACTGTCCATCCTGGGCATGGGCTTTCTTAGCACCACTGCCTTTGCACAAAATGGCGTTTATCTGACCGCAGAGGATTTTGCCGCTAAACAATTGCGTTACGATGATGTGAATGCCCACATCCCGTTCCGGTACGGAAAAGTGAAGGTGACTGACGGCAACAAAAAGCTGCTGCTTGACAAAAGCGACGTGTACGGCTACCGCCAGGGCAACCAGGATTACCGTATCATAGGCAACAACGCCTACAAGATACTGGATGCCGAACATTTCCCGATTTACAGCCGCCAGGTGGAAACCTCCAAAGGCAAAGGCCGTGTTACGGAAACACAGTACTTTTTCAGCGCAGCGCCGGGCAGCGAACTGCAGCCCCTCACCATTGCCAACCTGAAACAGGCCTTCCCTGACAATGACAGGTTTCACCAGCTGCTGGATATCCAGTTCCGCCACAATCACGAACTGGCCTGGTACGACAATCATGCAAAGACGTTTAAGATCAAATCCATATACACTCAATCGATCTAGTTGTTTTTAAGGTTATCAGTTGATGACGGGCGTCTTTGCGGCGCCCGTTTTTTGTTGCACGGGCGTGCTTTTTTACCTATTTTGTCCGCCTAACCCGGAAACAACTTATTGTGCGACTTCTCCCATGTTTACTCATCTGCTTCTGCTGCCTGCAACTGTCGGCACAGAAAAAGAACGGCGCTTACCAGCTCCACATCCGCAAAGCCACTTCTCCCGTCAAAATAGACGGCGTTATTGACGAGCAGGCCTGGGCAGACGCGGAAACGGCCACGGACTTCTTCATGATACTGCCTATGGACACCAGTTTTGCCCAGGTACGTACAGACGTGCGCATGACGTACGACCAGCAGAACATTTACCTGCTGGTAGAAAATTTCAACGGCGTGCCCGGCCCCTACATGGTAGAATCTCTCCGGCGCGATTTTGCTTTCCTGAAAAACGACAACTTCCTGCTTTTCATGGACCCGTTTGACGACCAGACGAACGGCTTCTCCTTTGGCGCCAATGCCGCGGGAGCGCAGTGGGACGGTTTGATGTACGATGGCGGCAAGGTAGACCTGAGCTGGGACAACAAGTGGCATTCCGTGGTCAGGAACTACCCTGACAAATGGGTGTTTGAGGCCGTGATCCCTTTCAAATCCATCCGCTACAAAAAGGGCATTACCCAATGGGGCATCAACTTCGGCCGTAACGATCTGAAGACAACGGAAAAAAGCAGCTGGGCGCCCGTTCCCCGGCAATTCCCGTCCGCCTCCCTGGCCTACACGGGCGTGCTGGTGTGGGACGTGCCGCCGCCAGACCCCGGCCCCAATATTTCGCTGATACCGTACCTGCTGGGCGGCGTCAATAAAGACTACCAGTCCGGCAAGCCTGAAAAATGGCGGGGAGACGCGGGGCTGGATGCCAAAATAGCCATCACCTCCTCCCTGAACCTTGACCTGACGGTGAACCCTGATTTTTCCCAGGTAGACGTAGACAAGCAGGTCACTAATCTTGACCGCTTCGAACTGTTTTTCCCGGAACGGCGGCAGTTTTTCCTGGAAAATGGAGACCAGTTCACCAACTTCGGGTATGCAGGCATACGCCCCTTCTTTTCCCGGCGTATAGGCCTGGGTGTGCCCATTCACTTCGGGGCGCGTTTAAGCGGCAAGCTGAATAAAGACTGGCGGCTGGGGGTGATGAACATGCAAACCGGCAGCCAGTCGTCTACCGCCCTGCCTGCGCAGAACTTCACCGTGGCCGCGTTGCAGCGGCGGGTGTTTGCCCGCTCCAACGTGGGTTTCCTGGCCATCAACAAAGAATCCATCAACTACCATCCTGAAAAAGCGGAGCCGGGCACGCCGGTGTACTCCCGGTATAACCGCAACTTCGGGCTGGAATACAACCTGGCCTCCGCCAACAATTTCTGGACGGGCAAGGCCATGGTATTGAAGTCTTTCAGTCCGGGCAAAACCGGGCGGGACTGGGCGCATGCCGCCAACCTGCAATACACCAGCCGCAAATGGAACATCAGCTGGCAGCATGAGTACGTGGGTAAGAATTATACGGCGGAAGTGGGCTACGTGCCGCGGCAGGGTTATATCAAGCTGATGCCGCAGATTACCCATCTCTTTTTCCCGAAAAGCGGCCCCGTGCTGAGCCACGGCCCGCAGATCACATCTACCAGCTTTTTTGACGAACAAATGCGGCATACAGATAATGAGCTGCTCACCTCCTATGGCCTGGTGTTCCGGAGCAGAAATACGCTTACGCTCTGGGGCTCCAATACCTACATCAAGCTGCTGCAGCCTTTTGACCCGGTTAACGTGGGGAAAGACAGTCTTGTTACCGGTACGCGCCACCACTGGAATACCGTGGGCGCGGATTATGTATCCAAACCGCAAAGCCTTTTCACCTATTCCCTCAGCGCCCGCTATGGCGGCTACTATGCAGACGGCCGGCGCCTTACATTGGGCGGGGAATTTGGGTACCGCTTCCAGCCGTATGTGAGCATTGCTCTCAGCGCCAATTACAACAAGCTGGATTTGCCGCAACCCTGGGGCCTGAATGATTTCTGGCTGGTAGGCCCGCGGCTGGATGTCACCATGACCAACACGCTCTTCTTCACCGGTTTTATGCAATACAACGAGCAAATGAAGAACATGAACCTGAACACCCGCTTCCAGTGGCGTTACCGGCCTGCTTCAGATCTTTTTATTGTGTATACGGACAACTACCTGCCCGAGCCGTTCTTCGTAAAGAACCGCGCGCTGGTGGTAAAGCTGGTGTATTGGCTCAACATCTGACCGGCAGGGTCAGGAAACCTCAAGAGGTTGAACTCCGTTTTTGCAACTGGCTTAACATCAACCGGCAGAGTCAGGAAACCGCAAGAGGCTTTGAACTCCGTTTTTGCAACTGACTCAACATCAACTGGCAGGGTCAGGAAACTATGCTGACTGCCCTCCATCTACCGCCTCATAAAAACAACCGGGGGCACGGTGTATTAAATACACCAGGCCCCCGGTTTGACCCTGTTCTGACCCTGCCTTGACCCTGTTTACACCCTGCTTACATTACCAAAACAGGGTGTAAACAGGGTCAAGACAGGGTGCGGGCCGGGCAAAGGCAGCTATTTACACTGCCTGATATTATGCGTGGCCGGGTAACTGAAAGTATTCTTCAGGTACCAGCGGGCTTTATAGATCTTCAAGCCGTTCAGGTAAAACACCGTATTACCTTTTTCATCAATCACCTCGTCCGTCCACCAGCTGGTTTTGGGGCGGATGATGATGGTGGGCAGACTGGCGTCTCCGGAAGAAACGCTTTTGATATTCGGCTGGATGCCGGTGGTCTGTTCCAGCTTTTTGGTATCCAGGTCATACCGGTACACGTTGGTGGTATTGGTAAGCCAGAGGGCGTTTTTACCGTATACGGGAAAAAGCTCGTGCGCATCTTTACCGGGCAGGTCTTTCGATTCCTTCTGCGTAAAAGCCGGATCGCTGCAGTTGAAGTTGTAGGTGAAGGCAATCAGGTGATTGTCTGCGGCAGACCACAGCACCTGCTGCTTTTCATCCCATACCACGTTATGGCCGAAGGCCAGCGGAAAGTTCCGGCTGTATACTTCTTCCGCGGCTTTGGTGCTGTCTACCTTGAATACGGTCATAAAATTGCCGGTGCTGGAGGCGCTCACAATATTCCCGTCTGGCAGCAGCTCCGCGGAATGGGTGTTGCCGCCCGCGTAGGCATAGAACACCGTTTTCCTGTCAGCAATGCGCACCAGCGCCACCCCGCCGCCGGAGGCGGTCACCAGGATGTATTTTCCATCGTACACCGGCTTGGCGTCACTGGTGTTGGTAAACCAGGCCAGGTGCTGCTGTTTTACGTTAGACTGCTCCGGCTTCCACTCCCAGATGATCTGGCCGGAAGGTACGTCTGCAATGGCAACGCGGTTGTGTAATTGCTCCGCCAGCACGATGCATTTCTTACAATCGGCCACGCTGGCCGGCGGCTCAGGGCTCCCTGTTCCGGGGCCAGGGCCCGGGTTACCGGTATCCGGGCCTTCAGGCTCCGCTTTTCCCTTCCCGCAGGCCATCAATACGCCCAGCAGCGCGTAAAACATCCAGACGGCAATTCTTCTCATGGTCATATCTTTAGTAATTCGGGTTTTGTTCAAGGTTGGGGTTAAGCTCCCTTTGTGTGTGAGGAATAGGCCACCAGTAATCACGGGCCGCGTCAAATGTACGGGTTACGATGGCGGCGCCCTGCGAGTTGTAGATGGCCCCGTTCATCACTGTTTCCGCGGTTTTCCAGCGGCGGATGTCGTTGTAATAAAACCCTTCCATCGCAAACTCCACCCTTCTCTCCTGGCGGATGGCCGCCCGCATTTCCGCCTGTGTGAGGCCAGTGACGTACACCGGCATGCCGGCGCGTTTGCGGATGGTGTCTACCGCGTTGTACACGCTGGCGTCAGGGCCAACGGCCTCGTTCTGCGCTTCCGCATACATCAGCAGCACGTCTGCATACCTGATCACCATATAATTGATCTCGGAGCGGCCGGCCTGGTTGATGAGGTTGCTGTTGGGCTCCTTATCGTAAATACTGTATTTCTTCACGCCGTACCCGGTCTGTTTGAAAGGAGACGTGGGCGTGGTAACAGCGCCAATATAGGTATCTCCGGGGTATACCAGCGTCTGGTACATGCGCGGGTCGCGGTTGAGGTGAATATTCGTTGGGTCAAATGAAGGCGATTGGGAAGCAGGCAAACCGTCTTTCATCAGGTACCCTTCTACCATGCCGCGCAGGGGCGCATTGGTATTGTACTGGCGGTTGATCAGGTCAAACGAGCTGCCGTAACCGGTTTGCGATATGGTGTATTGCACATCGAACACGGTTTCCTGCTTGTTCTCGTTGGCCGGCATGAACAGCTGGCGGTAGTTCGGGAACAGGCCGTAACCAGCGGTACCGGCCATGTCTATCACGGCTTTGGCAGCAGCGGCGGCAGCGCTCCATTTAGCTACATTGTTAGCAGGGTTGTTGAGCGGGCTGGCCTCAAACAGCAGCACCCTGGCCTTCAGCGCCAGCGCGGCGCCTTTGGTGGCACGACCAATATCGTTGCCGGTGTATTTGGGAGGCAGCGCTCCGGCAGCTTCGTCCAGGTCTTTGATCACCTGGGCCACTACTTCTTCCCGGCTGTTGCGCGGCAATTTACCGTCTGTTTCAAGGTTGGGTTTGGTAAGGATGAGCGGCGCGCCGCCGTAGTAGGTAGCCAGCAGGGAATAGAAGAACCCGCGCAGGAATTTGGCTTCGGCCTTCATGCGGTTCTTCAGGTCTTCATTCATTTGCGGCACATTGTCTATATTGGCCAGCAGCTCGTTGCAGCGGCCAATGCCGGCATAACAGTTTTCCCAGCGCAGCGCAATGATGCCTGATACAATGTTGCCGGTGCCCGCGTTGGTGGCGGAGTGCGTGCCCAATGCAATCAGGTTGAAACCGGCGGAGTTGTCATAGTTATAGGCATTGGGCGTTGCGGTCTCTTCCCACAGCGGGGTGGCGTAACCATAGATGCCGTTAGCGGTAAGTACATCGTAACAAGCCGTCAGCCCCGCCATGGCTTTTTTCTCTGAATCCCAGAAAGTTTCCGGCGTATAACGGTCGTTCGGCTTTACGTCCAGCAGGCCGGTGCAGCCGGAGGCTATGAACAAGGCAATGAGTAATATATAGCTGAAGTGATTCTTTTTCATGATGCTCAATTGTAGAATTTAGAAAGTGACATTCAGGCCAAGGCTGATGGTTTTAAGGGTGGGATACTCGTAAATATCATCCGCACCGGCGCCGGAAGACACCGCCTTTTCAGGGTCAAAGCCCCTGAATTTGGTGAAGGTGGCCAGGTTCTCCGCATTGGCGAACAATGACAATTTCTGGATGTTGATGCGGCTCAGCAGCGGCCTGCCAAAGTCATACCTGAGCTGTATGTTTTTCAGGCGGAGGAAAGAACCGCTCTGTAAAAAGAAGGAAGACGAATTGGCGGGAGCGAATATTTCCGGCGCACCGGTAGCGGTGGTCAGGATGGGCAGGCGGGCGTTGGGGCGCTCCGGCGTCCAGGAATCCGTTGCCCATTCTTTTGTTACACCTGCGCCGTTGTTGAAGGGCATGGCCAGGTTCAGCGACGGATAGTGGTTAATGCCCTGCACGCCCTGCCAGAAAGTTTCCAGCCGCAGGTTCTTATACCCGAAGTTTACATTGAAGCTGTAGGTGTATTTGGGAATGGAGCTGCCCATGATCACCCGGTCGTTCCCGTCTATTTTGCCGTTCTTGTCCACATCCCGGTATTTCAGGTAACCGGGTTTTACGGCATTGCTCACTTTGGGGCTGCCGGCCACCTCTTCTGCATTCTGGTAAATGCCCTCGGCTTCATAGATGTACCAGGAGTCAAGCGGGTAACCTTCTTTCACGATCTTCTTGCCTGAAATGATGATCTCGCCGTTGAGGTCAACCACCTTGTTGCGCACGTAGCTCACGCCGCCGGATACTTCGTAGCTGAAATCTCCCAGGGTGTTGCGGTGAGAAAGCACCAGGTCTATCCCGTCATTGTCCATCACGCCCACATTACGGCTGGGGCCGCTCAGGCCGCCCACCTGGTCAGGGATGTTCACACCCCGGAGAATATCGGAAGTACGCCTTTTGAACACATCAATGCTGCCGCCCAGCAAGCCTCTCCACAAGCTGAAATCAACGGCGGCATTATAAGATGTTGTGGTCTCCCATGAAATGGTAGGGTCACTGTAAGCAGTGATGGCCGCGCCGGGGTTCACGATATTGTTGAAGGGATAATCATGCCCCAGCCCTACGGCAGACATATAGGCATACAGCGGCACCGCCTGGTTGCCCATTTTGCCCCAGGATGCGCGCAGCTTCAACAGGTCTACATTCCGCGTACCTTTCAGGAAAGGCTCCTGGTCTATGCGCCAGCCGGCGGAAAGAGACGGGAAAGCCGCCCAGCGCCTGCCGGGAGCAAAGCGGGAAGAAGCGTCGTAACGCACAATGCCTTCCAGCAGGTACTTGTCGCGGTAAGTATAGTTTACACGGCCGAAATAAGAAAGCAGCCTGTCGTCTGTAACACCGCCGCTGTTTTTCATGTTGAGGGAACCAACGCTCAGGTCTGTGAGGGTATTGTCGAAATAACCTTCAGACTGGGCGCTGAACTCGCTATAGCGGAAGCTGTTGTAGCTGCTGCCCAGCATCACCTGCACATCGTGCGCGTTGGCAATGCGGCGCTGCCAGTTAAGCGTATGGTAGAGCGAGAGGCCGATGCGGTTCTCGTTATAGTTATAAGAATAAGGGTTGACGTTGTAATTGTTGGGCACGCCGGTGAGGGGATGGAAAGTTTGCAGGTAAGGCACAAAGGTTTCGGCCTTGCCGTCCAGCTTGTCAAGCCCCACCGTAGCGCTGTAGGTGATATCAAAAGGCAGCTTGTAGTCTGCGTTCACCTTTACCAGGTTGCGCAGCACAAAATGATCGTTCTTGCCCTCTTTCAGCAGCATGATGGGGTTCTCGATGGTGTTGCGGCCCGGCGTGGGAAATACGGTGGAGCCGTACCGGCCGTCTTCCGTGTAAGGCGTGAAGATGGGCAGTACGCGCAAGAGGCGGGTGAAATAATACTTGGTGGCCGGGCTGCCGAAGGCGGGCTCCGAATATACACGGTAGTTGCCCACCAGGCTGGCGCCTACTTTCAGGCGCTTGGACACCTGGGCAGACACGTTGATGTTCAGGGAATAGCGGTTGGCATGGTTGGCGTCAATGAGGATGCCATCCTGGTCCATATACCCCAGGCCTATATTGTACACCACCTTATCCGTACCACCGGAAATGCGGAGGTTGTGCTGCTGCAGGTAACCGTTCTTCAATACCAGGTCAAACCAGTTCACGCTGGGATACGCCCAGGGGTTGGTGGCCATGCCGGCTTTATATTCATCTATCTGCGCCTGCGAGTAATCTACCGCGGCGGGAGATTTGCCTTCGTTGATGAGCGCCTGGTTCTTCATGGTCATGTACTGGATGGGGTCCCATACCACGTCAGGCATAAAGGTAGGCTGCTGGTTGCCGTAGGAGAAGCTATAGTTCACTTCAGCCTTCTCCCCTTTTTTACCCTGTTTGGTGGTAACCAGTATTACGCCGTTGGCGGCGCGTGAGCCGTAGATGGCCGCAGAGGCGTCTTTCAGCACGGTGATGCTTTCTATGAAATCAGGGTTCAGCTCATTGAGGTTGTATTCCACCCCGTCTACCAGTACCAGCGGGCTGTTGCCGGAACCGCTGAAGGTACCTACCCCGCGGATGCGGATATCTCCCACATCCTGCCCCGGCTTGCCGCCCGCCTGGTTAACCCAGAGGCCGGATACGCCGTGCAGCGCCTGGCTGGCGTTGGTGATGGGCCTGTTCTCCACCGTTTTCATTTCCAGCACGGACAATGAGCCGGTGAGGTTTACTTTTTTACGGGTGCCATACCCTACCACCACCACGTCTGTCAGCTCGTTATTGGCGGTTTGCAGGCGCACGTTAAACGACGTTTGCGTGCCGGTCACGATTTCCTGTGTTTTATAACCAATGAAGGAGATCACGATGGTAACGCCCGGCCCGGACACGTTCAGCGAGAAGCTGCCGTCTTCGCGGCTTACGGTATTGTTTTGCGTGCCTTTTTCATGGATAGACGCGCCGATGAGGGCTTCGCCCTGTTCATTGGTCACCTTGCCGGTGATGGTCACCGCAACGGGCGCTTCCGCCACCGGGGCGGCCGGCGTTGCCTGGTGCGGCTTTTCCTTGATGATGATCATGTTGTTGAACAGCGTCCAGGTAAGCGGCTGGCCGCTCAGGGCGCTGTCCATCACGGCGCTGACGGAGGCGTTGTTGAAAGTCAGGCTTACCTTGCCGGCCTTCTGCACGTCAGCGATGGAATAGATGAACGTATGGCCGGTCTGTTTTTTGATCTTACTGAAAATCTTTTCCAGTGAAACGTTATGCTCCGAAATAGTGACCTTCTGCGCATACGTTGCTGCCGAAGCGGAGAGGCAGAACACCAGTGAGAAGAAAATGGTAAACTTCATAATTAGCAACGTTTCGCGAATGCGGCGATACTTCCGGCGGGCAGCCCCCCGGAAAGAAAATAATTTCATAACTTAGATCAGTTTTGGTTAAGTATTTAAACGGTCGAGTTTATTATACACTGCCAGAATTTCCGCCGGGAGTGTCGCAACCACTTCCGGTTTTTTTCTGCCAGACTGTATTACAAATATTGCACGGTCAGCGTTCTGCCTTCCAGCCGGAAACGCACTTTCCCCGTCAGTTCCAGGGCTTTCAGCACATCAGACATCCGGCTGCTGCGGAGAATTTCCGCAATGAACAGATCGTTGCCGCCTTTTCCTTCATAGTTCACCTCCACATCGTACCAGCGGGCTACCTGCCGCATGATGTCCTGCAGCGGGGCGCCTTTGAAATTGAAGTACCCGTTCTTCCAGGCCACCACCTGCTCCACTTCCACTTCTCTGGGCGCGCCGGGCCCGGTGCTGCCGGCCGCAGATTGCTCACCGGGCTTCAGCCTTACGCTGCGCGATGCGCGCGTAAACTGCACGGCGCCTTCCACCAGCGTAGTGCTGATCTCCTTCTCATCCGCATAGGCCATGATGTTGAAATGAGTGCCCAGTACGCGCACGCTGGCATCGTTCACCTTTACGGTGAAGGGGTGCTGCGCATCGCGGGCTACTTCAAAATATGCTTCCCCTGTTACCTCCACCACTCTTTCCTTACCGGTAAAAGCAACGGGGAAGCGGCAAGTTGATGCGGCATTCAGCCAAACCTTTGTGCCGTCAGGCAACACCAGCTGGAACATGCGCGCGGGAGGCGTTGTAATAGTATTATAAGATACCCCGGCCAAGGAATGCGCCGCCGCATTATAGGCCAGGCTGCCTTTCTGCATCAGCACTTTTGTAGCGCCCTGGGTGGCAATATGCCCGTCTGCCAGGCTGTCCAGCAGCACTTCCCTGCCGTCTGCCAGCGTGAGCACGGCTCCCTTGCGGCCCGGCTCACGGTCGTTCTCCAGCTGCTGCTTTACGGCCAGCGCGGCTTCCGGCTGCTTATGCTGCGTTAACCAGTAAGCGCCGGCTACAGCCGCCAGCAGTACTGCCGCTGCGGCGGCCCAGCGCAGCGTGCGGCCGCGGATGCCGGCCAGGCGGGGCTGCTGCCCTGTTCTGCGGCGGATCTCCTGCAGCATGCGCTGCCCGTGCTCCGCTTCGCCGGCGGCAAAGGCCTCCGGGATGTGCACAGCATCCTGCTGGTGCCGGGCATACCAATCCGCATACTCCTTTGCTTCCTCAGGCGTAATGGTATTGTTCAGCCATTTGGCTTCCAGTTCCTGTAATCGTTTTTCGAGTTGTTCATCCGGCATACAATGCACCCTTTCCTAACAGGTCGGTGCAAAAAGGAAAACTCCTAGTATGAGCGAGAAAAAAATTTGCCCCAGGCGTACACGGAGTATCTTGAGGGCGCGGTAGAGGTGATATTCAACGTTCTTTTCGGTGGTTTGCAGGTGTTCCGCGATCTGGCGGTGGGCATAACCGGCTTCCCGGCTTAGCTGATAAACGAGGCGGGCTTTTTCTGGCAGCTCCGCCACAAAGAGGGCCAGCTTGTGCTGCAGCTCGTCAAAATGCACCTGCTGCTCCAGCGAATGGTTTTGGGGAAGCTCCGCCGCGGCGCTGGTTTCATGACGGGCAGCCGTCTGGCGGCGGTGGCGGGCATCTATCACCTTATACTTTACGGCCACGGCAAGATATGCGCGCAGGGCGCCGTTGACGGCAATGGTATGGCGGCGGTTCCAGATGTCCGTAAACACGTCCTGCACCAGGTCTTCCGCCATGGAAAGATCATCGAGCTTGTTGGCCGCCACCGCAAACAACAGCCGCCAGTAGCGGTGGTATATTTCGGTAAATGCGGCCTCATCACTGTTTTTCAGTGACTGCATCAGTTCTTCGTCTGTATAGGTTTGATACACTGACATTGGTGGCGTTATACGTTCCTGCCGGATAAAGGTAGTGAACAGACAAAATTCTGGTTGACGTGTGTTCAAAGTTAATACAAAATTAAGATTGTTGGCAGCGATTAATGAAGGGCGTTTGCACGTTTATTCCGTAAAAAGCAATATATTATAGTAAATTCCGCGCATGAAACGCTTTTTCCAGATCAAGACCAAGTTCAAGGTGTGCTGCCTGTTTATTGTGATTATTGTATTGGTGCTGCTTAACAACCTCCGGGAAAGAAGAAGCATCAACCGGCTTGATCACTCTATTTCTTCTATTTACCAGGACCGGCTGCTGCCGGCCACTTACCTCTTCGGTATAGCCAACCACCTGTACGAGCAAAGGCTGATGGGGAATGACGGGCACCGGGAAGCAATTGACAGCCTGGTTACCATTTACGAGACCACCTACCTCACGCCCGACGAAAAAAAGCAATGGGCCTCTTTCAAATCCCATCTTGCCACCTACCGCCAGCAAGCCGCCACGGGAGATACGCTGGCCATGCTGCGGGAGTTCCAGGAAACCGTTACCAACCTCAATGCCCTCAGCAGCATCCAGATAGGCGAAGGCAAAAACCTGCAGACCGATTCCAAAAACATTGTAAGCGGCTCTACGCTCAGCTCCCGCCTGGAGCTTACTTTGCTGATCATACTGGGCGTGCTGGCCATTGTGCTGCTGGGCCTTTCCGAGAAAGCCTTCAACCCCGCAGAGCACCAGAGCATGAACTGACCTTTAACATTTCTATAAGGTTACCTTTCCTGCGGCCGTTGTATAAACAGGAAATCCTCCTCTTATGCGCAAACCTTCTATTTATTGGGTAGCAATACCCCTTGTGACCCTTTTTGCCTGCGGGCAATATAACCGGGAAGCCGCTACGCCCGAAGAAGTAACACTTCTGCAATCAGAAGCCAGGAAAAGGATCAGGAGCGCTGATGTGCGCTGCCGCGTGCCCGACGTGTTCAAAGCTGCTTCCACGCTTGAAAGAATGGTGGTGTCTGTAGAAGGCGTGGTGGTGGAAAGCGTGCTGCACAATGACGTGACGGAACAGCGCACCCTGCCCTGGTCTGCAGACTCCCTGAAGCTGGTGAAACGTTACACGCCGGTGGCCAACCTGACGCTGCGCGTGCCCGTCAAACACCTTGACTCCGTAGTGAGCACGCTGACTTCCATGGCGGGGTTCATTGATTACCGCAAGCTGCAGGACCAGGACGTAACGCTGGCATATGAGCGCAACGCCATGAAAAATGAGGCGCTGGCTGCGGAAGACCACAAACGGGAGACTACCCACACCAAAATGAACAAGGAACTGGAAGTGACACAGCACCAGGAAGCGAACACAGAGGCCGCCATAGACCGCACCATTGCCAACCTGGGCATGCTGGAAAATGCCGCGTTCAGCACCATCAGCGTACAACTTTTTCAGCCGGAAGTAGCAGACGTACAGGTGGTGGTAAACCCGCAACAGTTGACCAGGGCCGGCTTTGGCACTGCAGCCATGAACGCCCTGCGCGGCGGCGCGGACGTGTTCAGGGCGCTGGCGTTGTTCATCTTGCAGGTTTGGCCCTTGTGGGTTTTGGCGGCCGCGGGATGGGTGTTGTACCGGAAGGTGCTGAGAAGATATTCCGGGTTGAAGAAAATATGATGTATTGGAACAACAGCGCGGAATAAAAGGTTCCACGCTGTTGCCATTTTTATCCTTTTGCGAGCACCAGCTTCTCCCCTGCGCTGGTTTTAAGCGTCAGCACTTTACCGGACACAGTTTCCGCAAGCTTCCCGTTTCTCTCCACCTTTACCGCGCCATCTTTCCAGGGGTTCTCAATTTCAAGATCGCGTCCCTTTTCACTAACAATGTTCACGGCAGTGACCGTTCCGCCCGTGAGGCGGCTGCTCACCACAAACGCCCCGTACGCGCGCAGATTGCCGAATGCCGCATTGCGGCGGCGGTCCCAGTTGGGGAATACCCGCACGCGGCCTTCATAACTTTGCAGCAGCATTTCGTTGATGGTAAGCGGCACGGCCGCCAGCGTCTCCGTGCCGCCGCCGGCCTGCGTGATCCAGCCGTTGGGAAGCGAAGACGCGCGGATGCGGTCTTTCAGGTAACGCAGAATCTCATTTGGATCATACCCTACCCTGACAGCGCCGGGGAAGCAGGTCTCTATGCCGTTGCCCAGGGTATTGCCCCACTCGCCCGGCTGCTGCATGCGGTCTTTCCAGTGCGCCACGTCGCTCAGCAGAATAGCGTTGAACGCGGAGTCTGTTACCGGGCCGCACACTTCTCCCGGCAATACCAGGCCGTGAATAGATACACGGGCAAGGCCCATGGCGCGGTTGTGCCATTCCGCCGGACTTCTTTCCACGCTCTTCAGCCGTACCCTTCCTTCAACTTCCTGCACCGGAAATGCGCTGAGGTGCGTATAGATGTGCTGCCACTTCCCACGCCGCGCCCCATCCGTTTGCAGGTAATCACTCACCTGCAGCATGCCTTTGAACAGCATTTTAACCAGGCCCAGTGACAGCGTGGAGTTATAATCTCCCAGCATATGGCGCCACTGGCCTTTGTTGCGCAGGTTGGGCATCACTTCTCCATAGTGGTCCATTTCTATCACGTAGCGGCCCTGTTCAAACTTGAGATAGTCTTCCCAGAAATCCGCACAGGCCAGCAGGTACGGATAGATGCGGCGGGCATACTGCTCATCGTAAGTACTGTAAAAACGCATCAGCATGTTGGCGGCGCCAAATACTGCATTGATCTTCTGGCCCAGGAACTTGTAGCCGCTGTCTATCGTGTTTTCCCTGGTACCGTAACGCTGCAGCATTTCTTCCGGCGTCAGCGGCCAGCGGGTGGTACAAAGGCCCTTGGGCCCGATGCCCACCGGGTAATAAATGCCGCGCATGTTCAGCAAGGTGCGGGCATGCCATTTGCCTTTCTCCATATAGTCCAGCAGCGGCTGGTCATAGTTATCAGTCAGGTCGATATAGTTAGACGAAAAGGCCGCCCAGTAAGGCGCCTGGTAGTTATAGTTCAGGTGGTAATCACCACCCCAGGCGCTGGAATCGCGGGTGAGGAAAGGGCCCCAGATGCCCGGCGCAAATTTGCCCGGCCTGGAGGAAGCGGCAAACAGGTACTGCGAAGTGTAATAATATTTCTCCAGCATGGTGTCTCCTATCTCCACAAAGGAACGCTTCCAGAAGTTGTTCCACCATTGCCGGTGCGCCTGCCGCATGGTTTCCACCCGCGCAGTGTTGAGGCCTGCCGCTTCTTCTATGGCTGCTTCTTTCCAGTCAGGCCTGTCCTGGTTGGTATAGAGTGTAACCGTTACCGTTACAGGCTTTCCGGGCTGCAGGGTGAAGCTGCTGCCAGGTGCGTTCATGGCCAAGGCCACATGGCAGGGCCATTCCAGCAGCGGCGTATTTTCAAAAGAACGGGTTACCCAGCTTACTTTGCCGCTGCTGCCTTTCTGCACTACGGACGTATTGCCCTCCGGCGCCCAGAGGTCTAGCTGCAGGGTACAGGCCTGTGTAGCGGTGAACTCCAGCACTACCGTATTGTGCATGGCCGTCACCCAGGCTTTGATGCCTACCTGCAAACCCGGTTTGGTAAAAGTGGCCTGGATATCTGCCGCGGCCGGGTTTTGCACTACTTTGTAAGTGGCCCCTTTCAACGCGTTGACAGACACGTCAAGCCCGCCCGGGAGCGCTATGCCGCCGCCCGGGTAAACAGGGTAAGCGCGCCAGAAATCGTTCTTGCCGAAGTAGAGCTTCAGGCGGTCAGGCGTGCCACCGAAAGTAAGGCCGATATCCCCGTTGCCGGCCAGCGCGGCATCGGGCACCTTGCCAGTGGGCGTACGGGCAGGCGGCGTGGTGAGCACAAAAGGTGATAAATGCTGCGCTGTTGCAGCCTGAAAACAGCCGAACAGGGCCAGCAGCCAAACAGATCGTTTCATAACAAGTGGAATTTAGTGCAAACGTTTGCAGAAAGATACAAAACAATACAGAATCTGTATATTTATATTCATCAACTCCAAAAAACTCATCCGTATGGCTACCAAATTCAACATCGGCACCATTGTGTCTGCAGACCTTACCGTTCCGCAGGCAGACCTGTTAAAAGATTTCTACACCAAAGTGATAGGATGGCAAACTGAAGACCTTGCCATGAAAGACGGCAACGGCACCTACGCAGACTACGTCATGAAAGACAGTGCCGGCAACTGGGCTGGCGGCGTTTGCCATTCCCGCGGCGTTAACCAGGATTTGCCGCCGCAATGGATCGTATATGTGAACGTAGCAGACATTGCCCAGAGCATGGCGCAATGCCTGACGCTGGGCGGCAAGGTGCTGAAAGAAGCCAGAACAGCGGAGGGAGAATTACAGTATGCCCTGCTGCAAGACCCGCTGGGCGCCATTCTGGCTGTAACGAGGGTGCCGGAGGAATAACCGGAGGCCATGTGCGAAGGCATGCCCCCGCACAAGATGCCGGAAAAATAACTGCCCCCATCAGATTGAAATGCCGCCGTCCGGGAACACAGCATGAAGACACACTATTCCTCCTGCACTATCAGCGTATTGAGGAAAGAAAGCCCGCCGTAGGCGGCTGCATTGGGGTTCCTGTAAACCGCCAGCCTGATCTTTCCCGTGCCATCCGGCACAACCCCGGTTACAACTGCCTGGTTAGCCGTATTCATGTACGCATTGAGCGTTACCGCCGTGCCGCCGTTAATATGCCAGCTTCCGTACACCGGCGGCGCAGCGCCCGGAGATCGGGAGGCCACCAGCTTCAGCGTGTAGGTTTTGGCGGGGTTAAGCCCGGTTACCCAAAGATTGTCAAGCGTAGTGTATTTAATGCTGTAATTGAACCAGTAACGTTTCAACGCAATATCCGGTACAATGCCGCTGTTGTTGCCCGTAGTCATGCCCGCTGTATCTGAGGCGTTCAAACCGGCCAGACCGGCCCAGTAAGAAGTGCCGGCGCCAACATTGTCTATCGTCCAGCCCGTAAGCGCATCTGTTTTAACGATGTGATTGTTGGTGACTGGGCCGTTCATATTCAGCCAGCCGGGAATAGCCGGCGCCGCCGTATGCGAGAAATGCACGCGCAGCGTTTTTAGTCCGCCGTTATCAGGGTACACGGTTACCACCGCGTCATCACTCACCTGCACATTGGTAGAGGTGGTAATGCGCAGGCGGAACATAAACACGCCGTTCGTGAGACCGCTGATAATAGTAGACGAAGCGCCCGGCGTGGCAATGGTGGCAGTGTTGGGGCCTGACAGCTGCGTCCATTCATACGCAGTGATTGTAAATCCGTTATCCACAATAATACCATCCAGCTGCGTGGCAGCCACAGGCAAGGTAACCGTTGCGTCGGCAACATCTACAGTGGGCGCTGTACCGGGCGGGTTTCCGTTAGGCGTACTGTAAGAAGCGATATTGGAGTAGGCCGAATATGTATTGTTGGCATACTGCGCCCTTACCCGGAAATACTGCACGCCGCCGCCGGGTTTGGGATACGTTTTCTTCACCACAGCAGGGTCTGTTACTACATCAAACTGAGACCAGTCAGTACCATTGGCGGAAGCTTCCACCATGTACTGCTGCACGCCCGTGATAGGTACAAAATAAGATTGCAGTCGTGCAAACAGGCTGTTGGCAATCTGCTGGTTGCCGTCACTGTTGAGGTGAATACCGTCCCCCTGCGCATAATCCGGCCGTATCACCGCATCTGTGGCGGCATTCACATCTACCGTATTGGAAAAGCCTTCCACAAACTTCGTGGGCCATGCATTGCGCACACTGTCAGCCAATATTTTCAACTGCGTTTGCTGCGCGGCATTAAAGGCCGTTCTGGGCTGGGTGGTTTCCCAGAAAACGGGGATGCCGCGGTTGGTGGCCATGGTATCAATTTTACGGTAATTGGTCATGATCTGTTGCAGCGTGCGGCCCAGGTATACATCGTTGGAAGGGAGCGATATAAAAATAAAATCTGCGTTGGCGTTCAGGGCGCTGTCTATATTCCGCCCGGCCACTCCCCCCTCTGCCACCGGCAGCAGGTTGCTGCTGCTGTAACCGCCTACCGCCAGGTTGCTCCATACGGGCGAAGTGGTATTGGCCGTCAGCCAGGCGCTTATTTTATCTCCAAGCCGGTTAGGCGGCAGCAGGCCGTTGCCGGCCAGTGTGGAAGAGCCAAGGCCCAGCATGCGCGGGTTGTTGGTCAGCGTTCTGTCGTTAGTGGCCCAGCGCAGGGTAAAAGTATTATTGCCATGGTCTCTGGCGCCGGCCTGCAGCTGCGTAAGGTTGGTGGAAAAACCGCTGCCGGCCGGTTGCCCTATGAGCAGGCTTACGCCGCCCAGGCCTTCAATGTATACCCGCTCGTTCTGTACCAGCGGCGGGCGGAAAATGATGCGGCCCAATGTGCTGTCTACCTCAATGCCGTCTGCCGTATCGCGGTACTGGAAGAGGCCGTTCCGCCATACTTTGATATTGCGGTCAACAAGGCCGGTGTGCACAAAAACGGTATCTCCTGCCACCGGGAAACCTTCACTTACGCCGGTTTTGAACTGGATGCTGCGGCCGGAATCCCCGGGCGCCATGGCGGCGCTAATGCGGAGCGGCAATGTATCCTGCCCGGCAATGGCCAGCGCGGTATCTCCGATGTTGACCAGCCGCATACGCCGGAACTCCGTACGCCCGCCGCCGGTGTTCACCAGCACGCCAACAGAATCTCGTGACTTGTTCTGGATCATTAATTCACCGTCTGCAACTTTTACGGTATCTGCGCGCACCAGCAAGCGGGTTTGGGGCTGTGTCTGCGCCAAGGCGGGGGTCAATGCTGCAAACAGGAGCAGCATGGTCAGCATGTACTTCATGAAACGGGGGTTGTATCAGTTACAAAAAATCAATAAACGGGAGCCTTCTCTGCAAAAAAATATTATTCAGCTAAAAGTCAGGGCCGGGGTATAAGGGTACTTCTATCCGGCATACAAGGTATAACAAGCGTTTGTGAAAAATATCACACCTACAGGTGATTTCCGGGCATAAAAAAACCGTTCCGGCCAAAGACCAGAACGGCGTTATAACCAGTTACGTCATTACTTCAAGGAATTGATCCAGCCGGCTATCTTCAGGGCATCTGCCTTCGGTACCTGCGGCATGGGCGGCATTTCCGTAGCATAGCCCGGCCAGTTTTCCGGGTTGGGGTTGTAGATCAGCTTCACCATTATTTCATTGGTGTAGTTGCGTTTGGCAATATCCCTGAACGCGGGCCCTACCTGCTTTTTGTCTGCATTGTGGCAGGCATTGCAGGTGTATTTGGCCAGCAGCGGCTTCACCTCTTCGTAGCTGGCCGCTTTGGCCGCAACCGGTTTGGCGGTGGGAGCTGCGGCGGTTTTGGCGGTGCTTGTTTTTTTGGTGGCGGCAGCTTTGGCGGCAGCAGCTTTTTCTTCAGCGGCTTTTGCAGCAGCGGCGGCTTTGGCGGAGTTTTTAGTGCTTACTTCGCTCATGGCCAGCCTGGCGCCTTCCGGAATGTTGTTCAGCGTATAATAGCCTGTCGGGTGCACCAGCGAATAAAAATGATCGCGGGAACGGATGCCTTCGAGCGTGATGTTGTGAATGTAATACTGGCGCATGTTGTCTACAATGATGCGCGCTTTCAGGCCATCGTCAGACACCTTTACGCCTTTGATCTCGCATTTTTCATTATTCACCACCGGGCTGCCGTATACAGGGTGATATTTGTAGATAAAGCTTTCCACTGAGTAAGACGCAATGTCTTCGGCAGACTTTTTATCTACCGGCAGGGTGAACTCTATCTCGAACCCGTCAGGCATGGCTTTTACGGTCTGCATTTCGAAGGGGATGCGGTTGTTCCATACCAGGCGCTGCAAGCCTTCGTTGGCGTCACCGGCGGAGCCCCAGCCGCGGTTGGTCTCCCCTACAAACAGGGAACCGTCTTTCCCCCAGGCCAGGCGCAGTACGCCGGACTGGAAACCGCTCCTGAAATCGAATGCCACGCCCTGGTATTCGCCTTTCACTTTTTCCATCACCACGCGCATGATCTTGCTCTGCCCCTGGTCTCCTATCAGCACCTGGCCGGCAAAGGGCCCGAAGGTACCTTCAGGGATGGGCACAATTTCAGAGTTGGAAATGCCCAGCACGCCATGGGGCAGCCATACTGCCGGAGTGCGCAGGGAAGGAAGCGCTTTTTTCATTTCGAACATGGTTTTGAACTGTTCATCCACCACGTTCTCCGGTTTGATGAAGCGGCCTTCCGCGTTCTTTACACGGCGCTCGTCCATATTGGCTACAAACTGTGCGTTGGTGAGCTTAACGGGAGAATTGGGCGCTTCTGCCCAGCGCAGGCCTGCGGGGTGGCCCACAAAGTCTCCCTTCTTCACCTGCCAGATGCCGCCGGAGCCCATCCAGTCTCCCTGGTTCTCTGAATAGAACAGTTCCCCGTTGATCATGCCCAGGCCGCAGGGAGAGCGCATGCCGGTGGCCCATGGCTCCATGGTGGAACCGTCTGCGGAGATGTGCATCATCCAGCCGCGCCAGGGCACGCGACTTTCGCCGCGCCACCATTCCTGATCCCCGAACGCCACGTTGCCTGACACAAAGAAAGAGCCGTCAGGCGCCAGCCGGGGGCCGAAGGAATATTCGTGATAGTGGCCGCTGATAGGCCAGGCGTATACGGTTTCATACACGTCTGCCTTGCCGTCCATATTGGTATCAACCAGTTTGGTCAGCTCGCCGCGCTGAGCGCAGTACAGCGCACCGTCTTTATATGCCAGGCCCAGTATTTCATGAAGGCCGGAAGCGAACTTGCGGAAGAAAGGCCTTCTGCCGGTTGGGTTTTCTACAATGAACACATCTCCCCTCCGGGTGGCCACGCCCAGGTCTCCGTTGGGCAGCACGGCCAGGCCGCCTACTTCCAGCAGCGTACCTTCCGGCGCGCTCATTTTCATGATGCGGAAATAATCTTCTTCCTTGGGCGTTTCCTGCGCTGCGGCAGGTAGTTGTGCAACCAGCGGCAACAGGTAAAGCGCCGCCTTTTTCAATATATTTTTCATCTAATTGCTTATTGGTCTTTTAGAAAAGGATGGAATAACTCAACCTGCCGCGCACCGGCACTACCAGCTCCTTGCCTTTGGCGCCGTTACGCACCAGCGGCCGGGCCCCGCCGGCATCCTGCAATTGCAGGTACCAGGCTTTGCCGTCTATCACATACAAGTCCTTTTCAATCATATCTATCTGGTCACCTTCCGCCAGCTTTGCATAGAGGTCCGCCGCGGGACCGGCTACCGTAATTTCACGGTGAATGCCGCGCCCGTTCTCCGTTACGCGAATAGCATCCGTAACGGCGCTGCCGTAAATCTGGTAACGGAAAGTAGGCCTGTCCTGCTCATCCAGCACATACCCTTTAGGCCGGTAACCGGTGCCGGTGGAGTCTGCTACCCACGCGGCCTGCTCCCCACTGAGCCTGCCCAGTGTAAAGAAGGGCGTGCCAAAGCGCTGCAGCGCGCCCTGCGGACGGGCGGTGCCGTTGCCCCTTTCATGCCACATAGGTGTGGTTTCCAGGAAGTTGCCGCGCCATACCTGCACCAGCATGCCTTTGTCCATATCGTAGGTGTAATGCACCTTATCAGGACTGCCAACGGATACGGCGTGCACTACTTTGGGCTGGCCGGGCACGTCCATAAAGCTGCGGAGAATAGTGTTGGAAGATGCGTCTACCAGTATGGGATCTGTCTGGTCTGGCGTAACCGCATCTCCGGTGTAGAACTCGCGGATGCCGGGGCCGGCCATGAACAGGCCCAGGGATGGTACGCCCCAGTCTCCCGTTCTGGCATAAATGATCTCTACCGGCAAATCACCGGCCGGCAGCTGCGCTTTGCCGCGCACGTTGTTGCCGCCGCCAACGGGCTGGTTGTTCACTTTCAGCAAACCGCCGCCGCCCTGTGTATTGAGCGCAAAATTATACTCCCCCGCCTGCTGTACGCGCAGGGTGCCTTTATACTGCAATACATATTCTTTGGAAAGCGGGCCGGCGTTGGCGCTGAGGGCTGCCGCCGCGCCAGTGGCTTCGGCTTTCTCTTTAGACAGGTCTGTATCAGGCTTGAAACGTTCCTTGAATTTGTAAACGGAATATTGAAGGCCCGTCAGCTCCGGGCGTGCTTGTGCAAACTGGCGGATGCTGATATTCCTGAATGCCACTGCGCCATGATCTCCCTGTATGCGCAGGGGGCCCAGCGGTTTTTCATCACCTCCGCCTATGGAACCGCGGGTAGGGCCCATCAGCTCTACGTTTTCGTGTATCACCACGCCGTTCAGCTCTGCACGGATGATGCGGGCATTCTCTATTTTTTGACCGGCCGCATCAAAGCGGGGCGCCTGGAAAGATACTTTCAGGTGCTGCCACAGGCCGGGCGCCTTGCTGGCGTTCTGGCGGGGAGCATAACCCTGGTAGCCCTTCTGCCCTTCCGGCATACTGTCATTCCAGCGTTCGTAAATGCCTCCGTTGTCTCCGGAGCGGGGCGCGGCGGTAGTGCCCCAGCTGTCAAGCAGCTGCAGCTCATACCGGCCCTGCAGGTAAATGCCGGAATTGGAGCCCTGGGCCATCATATAATCCAGCTCCAGGTCTATGTCTCCATGCTCCAGGCTGGAGAAGAGGTCCTGCCCATGGCGCTTTTTTCCCGGCAGGTTCACCAGCACGCCGGCGCCCGGCGCTGTTTTAAGCGTATTGGCCTTGCCCAGCACAGCAGATACATCTCCCGCAATCTGCCAGGAGCTGCCGGCATTTTTGAAGGAAGAAAGGTCTTGCAGCGGCAGCCGTCCTTCCTGGGCATGTACCGGCCGGGCCATTACCAGGCCGGCACCGCATGCACATAAAAAGCCGATCCACGACCGGCTTCTAAAATTGTTTTGTGATGATTTTAGTACCATAGTGTTGCTAAAATAGAAATACTTTTCATTGCACAATGATTTTTTTTAGGAACGGCAATAGCTTGCTAAAAGGATTTAGATGCGGGTTTTAGCAGATGTATCTGCATGCAAACGATTGCTCCGGAACAAAAAAGGCCGGCCGCAAAAAACGGCCGGCCTTCACAACGGATTACTTTCCTTTCCGTTCATTTTGCTTTTCTTTCATTCACGGTTCCGTTTTCTTTTATGCCGTTAAATGTTTGAGATACACTTTTGTCTACCACCCTTCGTTCTGCTTCAGGTTGGGGTTACGCAGCGTCTCATCTGTTGTGATCGGTATCACGTACATGGCGTTCCTCCACAGCCGGTCTTCCACCTTGAACCTTTCGTACCGGAAACCGTCCGGCGCGGCTGCATCTATAATGGGCCGCATGCCCCACATTTCCTTCTGTGTTTCTTCGGCTATTTTCCAGCGCCGTACATCCCAGAAGCGGTGGTTCTCGAAACACAGCTCTATGCGCCTTTCGTTCTGTATCCGCTTGCGCATTTCGGCCTGCGTGAGGCCGGCCGGCAAGGGCTGCTGCCCTGCACGGGTGCGGATCAGGTTAACATAGGTCTGCACGTCAGGGTTAGCGGGGTCATATTCATTGAGTGCTTCCGCATAGCTGAGGTACATTTCCGCCAGCCGGTAATTGATGCCGTGAATAAACCGGCTGCCGCTCTGCCCCGGCGTAATGGCCTCATCCGCCAGCTTGCGTGTAAAATAGCCGGTACGGGTGTGGTCAGTTTCAGTGCTCTGCCTGTCTCGCCCGGTGGCGTAAGTTTCCACCTTGCGGCCTTTCCAGTTGGCGCCATTGTACAGGATGTCCGCATAAAAACGGGGATCGCGGTTGATGTAAGGCCGCGCCTCATTGTAGCCGGAAAGCGGGTCGTCTATGGGGAGGCCGTTGTTCATCTCGTAATCATCCACCAGTTCCTGCGCGGGCGCGCAGCCGCTCCAGCCGCCGTAACCTTTGGGGAATATATAGCGGTCATAATCCTGGTTGGCTTCCCGCATGCGTACAAAAATCACTTCCCGGCTTTGCAGCGTTCTGCTTTTGAACATATCCTGCCGGGCGGCCAGCGTGGGCTCCAGCGCATATACGGTGCTGCCGCCGCCGTCTTTCAGGTCTATAACCGCTTTGGCGGCATCCGCGGCCTTTTTCCATTTAGCCGGGTCTGAGGGTTTGCTGCCGCTGGTAATGTCTGCCTGGAAGCTGGTTTTACCGGCATTGGCCCATAACGGACTGGCGGAAAACAGCAGCACGCGGGCCTTCAATGCCAGGCAGGCGCCCTTCGTAACGCGGCCTACCTGCGTGTTGGGATCATAGGTGTACTGCACGCGCTTGAACGCTTCGTCACAGTCTGCCAGTACCTGCGCCACACATTCATCGTACGTGTTACGCGGCCTGTTCAGTGCGGCCTCATCTGTCTGGTCAATGGTTTGGGTAACAATGATGACGCCGCCGAACTGCCGCATCTGTTCCCACAGGAAATAGGCGCGCAGGAAGTACACCTCTCCCAGCCTGTTTTCCAGCGTACCGGGGTTGTTGGCATCGTCTGGCGTTTTGAACCTGGCTACATTTTCAAGAATGGTATTGGCCTGGCGGATGGCCACGTAGTTGTCACGCCAGGTATTGCCGATGGGATTGGCGTTGCCTGACCAGGAGCCGTTGTTGAAGCTCATGGAAGCCATCCAGTTGGAGGCGTCTTTTGCTTCATCGGTAGCGGAGCCCATGTTATAGCCGCCAAGATAGGTGTAGGTGCCGCGCATTTTGCTGTACAGGTTGTTCACCACCTGGTCTGTCATGGCAAAGCTGGTAAAGATATCCGAGTCTTGCTGCTGCGTAGTGGCAGCCCTGTCAAGAAAGCCCTTTTTACAATGCGGCAGCAGGGCCAGCGCCGAAAGTAAGAGTATGGTGAGGTGAATGTTACGTTTCATGTTGAATCAGCTTGAAATGATGAGTGGTTAAAATTTCACGTCTATCCCGAAGTTCCAGATGCGCTGAATGGGATACATGGCGCCGTTGCCGTCCCCTATTTCCGGGTCTACCTGGAAATCGTCCAGCTTGTCCCAGGTATACAGGTTCATGCCGTTGAAATAAATGCGGAAATAAGAGAGGCTCAGCGGGGCGATCCAGTGTTTGGGAAGGGTGTACCCTATTTCCGCGTTCTTGAGCCGCAGGTAATCCGCGCTGCGTATCCAGAAAGAAGACGCGCGGTGGTTGTTGCCGTGGGTATTGCTGTGCAGGCGCGGATAGGTGGCCGTAGCGGCGGTTTCGGGCGTCCAGCGGCCCAGGTGGAAGGGTTTCACCTTGCCGCTCTGGAAAAACTCGTACACGGCCTCATTGTTCAGCAATACGTCTGAATGCGCGGCGCCCTGGAACAGCACACTGAAATCCCAGTTGCCGTAACCGGCGGAAACAGTGGTACCGTACATGATCTCCGGCGTGCGGGCGTACCCTATGCGCGTTTCGTCAAAAGCTTCCTGCACATAGTCATATTCTTTGCCGGTGAGCTTTTTATACTTGATATCCCCGGGGCCGTAAGCGGAAAAATTCTGGAAGGGACTGTTGGCCACATCTTCCGCATTCATGAAAAAACCGTCTGCTATCAGGCCAAACTTGGTGCCTATAGGGTGGCCGGTACGGCGCATCCAGGGAAAGCGGCGGGCCACCTCATCCTGGTATACTATTTTATTGCGGGCATAGGTAAAGTTAGGCTTGATCTGGTACCGGAACTTGCCGATGGTGTTGCGGTGGGAGATCTCGAACTCAATGCCCTTGTTGTCTACCGCGCCTATGTTCTGCGCCTTGATGCTCTGTCCGAACACGTCAGACAGGGTGCTGCGTGAAATGAGTATTTTCCTCCTTTTCTGGGAAAACAGGTCAAGCGTTACATCAAACTTCCCGTTCCACATCTGCAGGTCAAGCCCCAGGTCTACCTGCTTGCCGCGCTCCCAGGTTACGCCCGGGTTGCCAATGGCGCCCTGGCCCCAGCCGTTGGCCTGGTTTACGTTGGTACCGAAATAGTACTGGGTGGCGCCGCCCCAGGAGGTGAACCAGAGAAAACGGTCGCTGCCGCCCCTGTCGTTACCCACTTCTCCATAGGAAGCACGCAGTTTGAGGAAGCGGATAAAGGGCAGATTGTCTTTGATAAAATTCTCTTCAGACAATACCCAGCCGCCAGACACCGAAGGGAACAGCCCGAAGCGGCTTTCTTTGGGAAAGTTTTCCGAGCCCTGGTAAGAGGCGCTCAATTCCAGCAGGTACTTCTGGTTGTAGTTGTAGGTACCGCGGAAGAGCAGGGATTGATAGGCGTTCGGGATGCTGGAGCCGTTTTCCAGCAAACGCCTGTTCCACAGCAATATAGCCGTGGCGGTATGTTTGTTGAAAGTACGGTTCCAGTTGGCGGTGGCCTCAATATAGGTTTGCCGTACAGCGCCGCCGCCGCTGAAACCGCCGTTGGGGTCTATGCGGGTATCGTTACCGAATTGTTTGTAGCCGGTAATTTCCCCCTGCGCATTGCGCAAGGGCTCAAACACGGCATAGTTGCGGCCGTAGGAGGCATTAGGGGTATTAGTGTTGTCATAGGAAAATGAAAGTTTGGCGCTGAGGTTTTTGGTGAGGAAATCCAGCTTGCGGGTAAGGGCAAAGGTACCCTGCGTGGTGTTGTTATACCAGCGGCGGTAGCCTTTCTGAGACAGCTCCCCGTAAATATTGCTTTGAAATGTACCATTGCCCCACATGCTGCCGTCTTCGTTAAAAATGGGATAAATAGGCGCCATGCGGTTGGCCAGGTTCATGATGGTGCTGGCGGAGTTGTTGCCGTCCGTCCTGTCTGTGAGAATACCGGCAAGGTCAAGGCGGGCGGAGAGGTTGGGCGTAATATCCACGTCAACGTTGGCGCGCAGGTTATATCTTTTCATGATGTTGTTGCCGTTGTACCCTTCCTTGTTGGCTTTGGTATGGCGGTAGTTGCCCTCTGCAATGTTGTAACCGGCGGAAATGAAATAGCGGGCCACGTTGCCGCCCCCGCTTACATTGAGGTTGGCCTGCCCCACATTGGAAGGCTGCATGATGAATTTGTAATAGTCCGTATTGGGGGCGGTGCCGTTCTGAAAAGCGGCCAGCTGCTCCTGCGTGAATGCGGGCTGCGCCCCGTCATTGGCCAGGGCTTCATTCATGAGGCGCGCATAGTCGTACGAGCCCAGGTACTTGGGCAGCTTGTTGGCTTCCTGCATACCCGCTGACGCGCGGAAGTTCACAGAAGGCGCGCCTGATTTGCCGCGGCGGGTGGTGATGAGCACGGCGCCGTTTGCCCCGCGCATACCCAGTACGGCGGTGGCAGCGGCGTCTTTGAGAATGGTCAGGCTTTCAATATCATTGGGGTCTACGTAATCTATACTGCGCTCTACACCGTCTACCATAAAAATGGGCGTGGCGCTATTGAGCGTGCCAATGCCGCGGATGTACAAGGTGCTGGCGTCAACGCCCGGCTCTCCGCTGCGCTGTGTGGTGATGAGGCCGGGAAGGCGGCCGGCCAGCGCATTGGTGAGGTTAGACACCGGGCTTTGCTGCAGCTCTTTTGTAGTGAGTGACGCTACAGAGCCTGTTACGGTAGCTTTCTTCTGCTCGCCATAAGCTACTACCACCACTTCGTCCAGCCCTGTGTTGGAAGGGTCAAGCGCCACGTGCAGCTGGTTGGAAGAAGTAAGCTCCACTTCCTTCGGGGCGTAGCCGATGTAGCTGAACACCAGGGTGGCGGGGCCGGACGGTACCTGCAGGCTGTACGTGCCGTCTCCCTGGCTTTGCGTGCCTTTGGTGGTGCCTTTGACCATTACGGTTACGCCGGGCAGGGAAACGTTGGTACGCGCTTCGGTAACCGAGCCGATGATGGTGCGTTGTTTAGCTTCCTGGCGCGGCGCAGCAGCGGGTGCCGCTGTAGTGTCTGCCTGCGCTTTTTCATCTTCCTCCCGGTAGATAACAATAATATCGTCTTGCTGGCGGAACTGGAAGGGCGTATTGAGCAGCAGCAGGTTGATGGTCTCTTTCACCGTGCGTGTGCCTTTAGACAACGTGATGTTTTTGTAGCGCGCCACCTGCTCCGGCGGGTAGGCAATGCGGAAGCCGGAAAGTGTTTCCACCTTTACCAGTGCGTTGCGAAGGGTTTCTTTGGCAAGCGACAGCGTGATCTTTTTGGTGGTCATGTCTTGCGCGTTCCCTGAGGCGGAGAGGAACATTGGCAGCACAAGAAAAACGGTGATCAGTAAAGGCAATAGGAAGCCTCCAAGCTGTTTTTGAACAGCTGCGTTTGTTTTCATAACTAGTTTCGGTTTAGTTGTTACAGAATATTCACTGGTTGACTAACGGGCATACCATGCCCTGCGGCAATGCAATTGCCCCGTTCCGGATAAGGCGAAATATAGATTCAGGCAAAAGCAGGGCTTATACAGGCTATATAACGGCCCATTTCATGTTCGTAACTCGATTTTTGGTGAACGAATAGTGTTGCTGATCTGGTCTTTGGCAGTATTATATTATTGCTTACATCCTTTTCCTGTTATCAGAATGTTGTTTTCATCTTCTACGGTATATGACGCATTACGAATGGCGCAAACTACAGACAGTACGGTTTCAAGCGGCTCGGTACCGTTGAATGAGGCCCTGATGGGGCAGGCTTCCATACCAGGGTCTTCAAACCGGATGTTGACGCGGTAGCGGTTGCTGATGGTTTGGGCAACGGTGGCAAAAGACAGGTTTTCGAACAACATGTCCCTCCTCACCCACAGTATGGCTGAATCAGCCGCCACAGGCAGTCTCACCGCCGTGGCCACCAGGTTGTTGTACACCACCTGCTGGTCTGGCGTTAACACGGCCAGCAGCTTCCCTTCGTGCTCGGTTTCCACTTTTACTTTACCACGTGTAACCGACACCGTTATTTCCGGAGAATCTCTGTAGGCCCTGATGTTAAAAGCCGTTCCCAGTACGGTGGTGCGCAGGTTGCCGCTATGTATCACAAAAGGTTTTGCGGTATCCCGCTGAACGTCGAAGTAGGCTTCGCCGGAGAGCGTTACTTCGCGGATGTTGCCGCTGAAAGTTTCGGGGTAATCCAGCCGGCTGTCTGCATGCAGTATTACCAGGCTGCCATCAGGCAATGTGATATGGCGGCTGTGCGCGGCCGGTATACGATGTTCTTTCACCAGCCCGCTTTGGCGGGAAACAGGTTTCAGGAAGTACCGTGCGCCGCCCGCCAGCAATATCAACCCAGCCACTACGGCCACCCAGCGCAGGGCCTTTTTATGGAAAGGCACCACCTTTGTTTGCCTGCGGCCAACGGCCGCCTGCAGCTCCTGCAACTTCTGGCCCGTCAGCAGCCTCGCTGCCTCGCTGCCTTCTTCCAGCAGCGCGTCTGGCCGGCCGGCGCCCAGTGACGCATACCAGCGCTCCAGTTGCTCCAGCTCTTCCGGACTGCAGTTGCCCTGCCGGTATTTCTCCAAAAGTTCATATAAAGCGTGTGCTTCCATAAGTATAACTGTAAATAAAAACACGGTTTCCGGCGGCTGCCGTTAGTTATCCGGCACATTTTTTTCCGGCTTTTGGGTTTTTCTGTTATAACAGCTTGATTGTCCGTATGATGTAAGAGATTTTATTTTTTTGCTGAATCGATTCAGCAAAGCAGGAAAAAAGTACGGAATATTATTAAATTTGAACAAACTTTATCGTCATCGTACAGTACGCCGACTATAGTGACCCTGAATTATTCGCGTTATGGCAGCAGGGAGATGAAAAAGCGTTCAACACTATCTATGAACGGCATTTCATCCGGCTGGTGAACATTGCGTATAAAAAGACCGGCAATGCCGCTGCCGCGGAAGAGCTGGCGCAAGACGTGTTCCTGTCTTTCTACCGGCAAATGCCTGCGCTGCGCGCAGATACCGTACCTGAAAATTATCTTTTCATTGCGTTAAAGAACCGCATCTTCAACTATCACCGCCAGTTATTGCAACAGCTTCGCAAAGAGCAAGCGCTGTGGAAAGACACGCCTTTCCAGACGCGGGAAGTTAACCTGCAGCTGGAACTGAAGGAACTGCAAACCTACATCAAGGCGCGCATACAGGAACTCCCTCCACAGTGCAGGGCCGTGTTCCTGCTGAGCCGTGAGGCGCAGCTGTCCAACAAGGAAGTAGCGGAGAGATTGAATATTTCCGTGAACACGGTGGAACAGCATATGCGTAAGGCGTTGCGCATACTGCGGGCCTCTCTGGGGAATGATGTGGCGTTGCTGCTCATGCTTACGGCATCTTCCACCTTACAATAACCTTGCATTATTTTTCCTGGCGCGCCGTCAGTACCAGGCAGGTAATAGCCAGCCCGAAAAAAGCCATCAGCCCGAAAGCCCATCTCAAACCCGCTGCTTCTGCCAGGAAGCCGATCATGGGCGGTACCAGCAGAAAACCAAGGTAACCCACTGTTGACACGGCCGCAATGGCGGGCCCGTTAGCCATGGTAGCAGATTTTCCGGCCATGCTGAATACCAGCGGCACCACGCAGGAAACACCCACGCCCGTCATCATAAAACCCAGGCCGGTGGTGAGCGGGTAAGGCAGCAGTGCGGCCAGCATCAGGCCGCTGAACACCAGTACGCCACTGTATTTGATCATAGTGACCACGCCCAGCCTGTTCACCAGCTTATCTCCGCTGAAGCGGCTGGCGGCCATGGCCATCATGTACGCCACAAAACCGGCCGTTACTACTTCCTTGGAGGCCTGCACGGCCTTCTGGAAATAAATCCCGCTCCAGTCGTACATGGTGCCTTCGCAACTCATTACGGCAAAGCAGATGAGGCCGTACTTCATGAGGTGCCTGTCTGGCCAGGCCAGCCTGCGTTTACCGGTAGAAGCCGGCGGCTGATGCAATACGCCCGGGTATGCAAAAAATCCCAGTATCACCAGCAATATGCCGGTAACCATAAAGTGAATGGCGGGCGTTACCTGGAAATATACCATCACCCCTCCCACTGCCGCACCGCTGAAGCCGGCCACGCTCCAGATACCGTGAAAGGTGGTGATGATGGAACGGTTGTACAACGCCTGCACACCTACAGACTGTGCGTTCATCGAAATATTCAGCAGGTTGCGCGATGCGCCGAAAAGAAAGAGCCCGCCCACCAGCTGCCACACTTCGCCGGCAAAACCCAGGCAGCTGAGCATGGCGTTAAAGGCCAGCGAGCCGGCAAACATGATCACGCTGCTGCTGAAGCGCTGCAGCAACAGGCCGGTAACGGGCATGGTGAACATCAAGCCCAAAGGCAGCGCAAATAATACGCTGCCCAGTTGCGCCTCATTCAGCTGAAGGCGGTGCTGTATGTCAGGAATGCGGGAGGCCCAGGTAGAAAATCCGAAGCCCGAAATAAAAAAGAAAAACGTAATGGCGATGCGCGCCCTCCTGGCCTTGCTCATGCTCCGATTATTCCTGCTGTTTTAAACTGCCTGCCAGTAACGTGGTGCCCAGGCCTAATACGGCAATAATGGTAAAAGACCAGCGGAGGCCGTACCCTTCCGCCACAAAGCCGATCAGCGGAGGCCCCAGCAGAAAGCCGAGGAAGCCGATAGAGGATACCATGGCCAGCGCCACACCAGGCTGTATGGTTTTGGAGCGCCCGGCCAGGCTGTAAGACATGGGTACTACTGCCGCCACGCCCATACCCACCAGCAAAAAGCCGATGGTACTGGTAACCATATAAGGGAAAATAACCGCCAGCAGCAGGCCGCTGAGTATCACCAGGCCGCTGAACTGCAAAATACGGCGGGTGCCGAAGCGGGTAATAAAATAGTCTGCCACGAAACGCCCGCCTGCCATGGTGCTCATAAAAGCGATGAAACCAAGGCGGCTCCAGGCCACGGGCGCATTCACCACCTGTTCAAAGTATACGCCGCTCCAGTCAAACATGGTGCCTTCACAGATCATGCATGCAAAGGTGATGAGGCCCAGCACCACAATGTTTTTATCAGGCTTCACAAAAATGCGGGCCGCCTTGTCTTTCTTGGACACGTCCCGCGGCAGCAGGTAGCGCCCGGCTGCTACTGACAGCATGATAGACACGCTGAAAATAATGCAATAGTGTACAAAAGGGCTCTGATGCTGTGCTACCATGAGCCCGCCTACCAGGCCGCCGGTAAAGCCGGCCAGGCTCCAGAGGCCGTGAAAGCTGGCCAATATGCTGCGGCGGTAAAGCATTTCCACGCCTACCGCCTGGGTGTTGGCGGCAATGTTCATGAGGTTGGCGCAAAGGCCGAATATCACCAGCGCTCCCGCCAGCATTAGCACAGAAGGCGCCGCGCCCAGCAGCAGCAAGGCGCCGGGGTACAGGAAGCCTGAAATAAGCATGATGATACGGCTGCCGAAACGGGCCACCAGGTAGCCGGAAAGCCCCATACCGGCCATTTGCCCGGCCGGCAGCGCCAGCAGCAGGCCGCCCAGGGCGGCATCACTCAGGCCCAGGTTGGTTTTAATATCGGGGATGCGGCTGGCCCAGCTGGCAAAAACGAGCCCCTGAACAAAGAAAAAGATACTCAGTGCAATACGGTACACCCGGGTAACCCGGAGCGGTAGTGAATAAGCGAAATGCATGACGCAAAATTATTTCAACCGCAAGCCACCGCCTACGCCTGTAATGACCAGTATTTGCACTGTATTGACACTAAAAAGATGTAATTTTGGGCAATAACGACAAGACATGACCAGAATAGAGCTGGAAGAAATCACGCCGGATACCGGGAAATCTTTCCGGTTCAAGACCTCCTGTTTCAAGAAGAACTTCTACTGGCACTTTCACCCGGAATATGAAATTGTATACGTGGAAGGCGGCTCCGGCACCCGCCATGTAGGGCAGCACCTGAGCACCTACCAGGATAATGACCTGATTTTCATTGGCCCGGACGTGCCCCATCTTAACTTCGATTATGGCCTGGGCCACGAGATCAACCAGATAGTGGTGCAGCTGCGGGAAGACTTCCTGGGCAGCCGCTTCCTGGAGGCGCCGGAGCTGGCGGCCGTGAAAGAGCTGTTCAGGCAGGCGCGTTACGGGCTCTGCTTCAGCGGGGAAACCAAACGCCTGGTAGCCGAAAAGCTGAAGAAAATGGCCGGCATGGAGCACTTTGCGCAGCTCATCACCCTGCTCGAAATTTTCCAGGTAATGGCCACCAGCAAGGAAGTAGTGAGGCTGAACAACGAGGTGAACAGTTATAACCGGCAGCAAAAAGACCGTGACAAAGACCGGATGGCCGTGATCTACGATTATGTAGAGACACACTACCACCTGAAGCCTGACGTGAACCACATTGCCGCCAAAGTGCACATGACCACCGCCGCTTTCTGCCGCTATTTCAAAAAACAGACCGGGCTTACCTTTACAGACTTTGTGAACCATTGCCGCATCAACCAGGCCAAAAACCTGCTGCTGCAAGACAAAACGGTGGGAGAAGCCTGTTTCAGCACGGGCTTTGACCAGCTTTCCTACTTCAACAAGGTATTCAGGAAGCTGAACGGAGAAAACCCCACGGCCTTCAAGAAACGGTATTTAGTGAAATAACCAAACATTTGTTCTATGTAGTGGACCTATGCCTTGCTTTCCGCTGTATTTGCCGCCCTTACGGCCATCTTTGCCAAAAAGGAATTGATGAAAACCGCCATCGGTGCGCTCTGCATCATTGCAGACACGCTCATCATCATCCTGCAGCATATGTTGCCGTAAAGATCATGAACTCCTTCTGCATGCCTTCCGGGCCGGGCTCGAAGTAAAATTCCGTTTGCTGTACCGTAAACCCCTGCTCCTTCAGCAAGGCCTCCACTTCAGGCTCGTTGTAAAGGGTAAATTCATATTGGGTGAAAGGCAGGTTGGCCATAAAACGTTTGCTGCCCATGGAGAGTATAAAGCGGCCGCCGGGTTTCAGCACCTTTTTGATTTCCGCCAGTTGTTGAGAAGGCTGCTGCCAGAAATAAAAGGTATTGACCGTGAAGACGCGGTCAAAAGAGGCGGGCGTAAAAGGCAATGTAACGCCGTCCCCCTTATGAAAAACAGCCTGCGCCGCATGTGCGGCATTCAATGCACGGGCCTGTTCTATCATTGTGTCGGAAATATCTATGCTTTGGTATTGCAGCCCCTCCGCCATGGCCAGCAATTGCGGCAGGTGCGAGGCGTTGCCGGGGCCTATTTCCAGTATACGGTCATTAGCCGCGGGCTGCAGCCTTTGCAGGGTTTCGCGGATGATGCCGGCATTGTTCTCGTTCATCCGCTGGGCGGTAATAATGCCGCCTTCACCGGACGGGCACTTCAGTTGGGCGGCTATCTGTTTGGGATCAGGTGGTTGTTGCATATATCAAATCTACGAAATGAACCGTTAGTTAAGCTGAACGCCGTATATTTAAGCATGCGTACCCTATTCGTTTTATTCTTCCTGTTACAGATGGCCCTGGTGAGCCAGGCACAGAAATTACGTGTGGCCGTAGCCGGTATCACCCATGGGCACGTGGGCTGGATACTGGGCAGAGGTGATAAAGGTGATGTTGAACTTTGCGGCATTTATGAGCCGGATACCGCGCTGGCCAAAACATACGCCAAACGTTACGGCTTCTCCGAAAAGCTGCTCTACAGCAACCTGCCCGCCATGCTGGATGCCGTAAAACCGGAGGCCGTGCTGGGCTTTGGCTCCGTGTTCAGCCACCTGCAGGTGGTAGAAGCCTGCGCCCCGCGCGGCATACATGTGATGGTGGAAAAACCGCTGGCCGTCAGCCTGGAGCATGCCCTGAAAATGGAAAAACTGGCACGGCAGCACCGCATCCATCTGCTCACCAACTACGAAACCAGCTGGTACCCTTCCGTAGCCAAAACCTTTCAGCTTTGCCTTGACAGCGGGTATGCCGGCAACATCCGCAAAGTAGTGATTCACGACGGGCACCAGGGGCCCAAAGAAATAGGCTGCAGCCCTGAGTTCCTGGCCTGGCTGACAGACCCCGTGGGCAATGGCGGCGGAGCGCTGGTAGATTTTGGCTGCTACGGCGCCAACCTCATGACACACCTGATGAAAGGCAGCAAACCCGTTTCCGTGACCGCCGTAACCCGGCAGTTCAAACCACAGGTATACCCTAAAGTGGATGATGACGCTACCATTATTGTAGACTATGGCCATGCGCAGTGCATCATACAGGCCAGCTGGAACTGGCCGTTTTCCCGGAAAGACATGGAGGTGTATGGTGACAAGGGATATGTGTTTGCGCCGGATAAGAACACCCTGCTGCTCCGCAACAATGATAAAACGCCCGTTTCCAGGAGGCAGGTAACTGCGGCAGACATCCCCGTTTATGAAGATCCGTTCCGGTACCTGCACGATGTGGTGCGCGGAAAAATAACCGTGCCGGCAAACGGCTTGTACGAACTGTCTAACAATGTAATGGTGGTAAGAATACTGGAAGCGGCCAAAGCCTCCGCCCGCACAGGTAAAACGGTGAAGCTGTGACAATATTCCATAAAAAGCGAGGGCACTGCAGTGTTGCAGTGCCCTCGCTTTTTTATGCCGGTACCCGGCGGAGAAAGTTGCTGTTCTTACCCCTGCTGCATGATCTTCGCCGCCTCATCATCTTCATACTGCTTTATAAGCTGGCCCAGCTGCTGTTTCAGCTCCGCGGTAATCTTCTCATACCCTTTTTGGCCATACAGGTTCTTTACCTGGTGCGGATCTTTCTGCAGGTCATATAATTCCCAGGTATTGGCCTGCCCGTAAAACCTTACCAGCGTGTAACGGCTGGTGCGCATCCCGAAATGCGGGTATACGTGATGCGGCTGGGGAAACTCGTAATAATGATAATAAGCGCCTTTGCGCCAGCCTTTTTTGCTGCCGCCCTGTTTCACCAGCGGCATAAAGGAAGTGCCCTGCATCTCCGGCTGTGCGGGCACGCCGGCAATATCAAGCAGTGTGGGCGCCCAGTCTACGTTCGTCATCAATTCGTTCACTACCGTGCCCGGTTTGATCACGCCGGGGTAGCGTACTACAAAAGGCGTTTTGAGAGACTCCTCGTAAATAAACCGCTTGTCGAACCAGCCGTGCTCGCCCAGGTAAAAGCCCTGGTCTGACGCGTACACTACTACTGTGTTGGCAGCCAGGCCGCTTTTGTCAAGGTAGTTGAGCAGGCGGCCAATGTTGCGGTCAAGCGCGTTGGCGGTAGACAGGTAGTCTTTCAGATAACGCTGGTATTTCCACTCCGTAAGGGCCTGGCCACTAAGCTGTTTCTCATCAAACTCCTTGCTTACGCGGCCTTCATAATAGTCCTGGAACGCTTTTTTCTCTTCAGGCGTGAAGCGGTTATAAATGTTACGGGTATAGTCTGCATGCACCTTCAGGTCTTCTTTCAGGCGCATGGTTTTTTCAATGCTCATGTCCTGGTCCTTCGCCGCCGCGCGGCCGGCATAGTCATCGCGGAAGGTGGGCGGCAGCGGGAAGTTCACATTGTCATACGCCCCCAGGTCAGGCAGATCGGGCAGCCACTCCCGGTGGGTGGCCTTGTGGCCTACCACCAGCATAAAAGGCTTGGACGTGTCTCTGTGCTCCAGCCAGTTTATAGAGAAATCTGTAACCAGGTTGGTCACATAACCCGGTACGCGCTCCCGTTTTTCTCCTATTTCAATAAAGTCAGGATTATAATAATGCCCCTGCCCCGGCAGTATGCGCCAGTAGTCAAAGCCCTGCGGCATGCTGCCCAGGTGCCACTTGCCTATCCATGCGGTCTGGTACTGATGCTGCTGCAATACACGGGGAAACAGCAGCTGGGTTACGTCAAACTTTTTCTCGTTGAGCGTATACCCGTTTTTGTGACTGTATTTCCCGGTGAGCAACGTTGCCCGGCTGGGGCCGCAGATAGAATTGGTCACCAATGCATTGCGGAACAGCGCGCCTTCCCGTGCAATACGGTCTATATTAGGCGTTTGCGCCAGCTTGCCGCCGTAGGCGCTGATGGCCTGGAAGGCGTGATCGTCCGAGAAAATAAAAATGATGTTCGGTTTGCGCTGTTGCTGTGCAAATGCGGGCATGGTAGCCAGCAGCAACAATACTGCAAGGATTCTCATGGTGGTCTCTTTTTATAGACAAAGCTGCGGGCCGTGGCCCGCAGCAAAGTTACGTATGTTACGGTTTGCTCAACCGCTGTTTGTCTTTCAGCAGCTGCGCCTGCAATTTGTTGTAGTCGATGTCCTGCACCGCCTTTTTGCTGTCAATGGCCTGTACGGCGGCCGTGGCGGCGCTTTGCCCCAGAATCATAAACACCGGCTCCATGCGGATGGAACCAAACGCAATATGGGAGCTGGATACGCATACCGGCACCAGCAGGTTGCGGCATTCTTCTTTTTTGGGAATAATGGCGCCGTAAGAGATCTTGTACGGTATTTTCGCATGCACGCCTATATCTCCTTCGTTCTGCACATATCCATCCGGCGTTACATAACGTTGCGCATGGTGAGCGTCCAACGTATAGGAGCCCATGCCTACGGGTTGTTTTACTGCTTTTTTGCTCAGCGTTTCATGCTCCGTCATCACCTCCTGCCCTATCATGCGGCGCGCCTCGCGGATGTAGAGCTGGTGCGGCCATCCGCCGTTATCCATAAACTCGTCTTTAGGCAGGCCCCACTGTTTCATTTTCTCCTGCACGTCTGCCGGCATACGCGGATCGTTGGCCATAAAATACAGCAGGCCCTTCTGGTATTGCTCATGGTCTTTAATGATTTCGCGGCGGCGCTCGTAAGAGGCTTCCGGGTAATCATAGTTCATACCGATGTAGTCTGTGCTGACAGGCCCGTGGTTGTTGGTATCCGTTTTACGGTTGGGAATAGGATCGTATTTGTCGAACGTTTCGCGCCAGCCGCTGTTGAACACGCGCAGCAGCAGCTCATACCTTGCCGGGTCATAGCCTTCGGGTTTGGGGAAGGGAACGCGGTTATCGGGGTTGTTGCTCAGGCACATGCGGAAACAGTAGGCCTGTATGCGGCTGTCCCCTTCTCCCTTGATGCCGGGGTCTTTGTCAGAGATCAGCGGCAGCAGCCCGCTCTTCGGGTCACCCGGTACCTTGTACGGGCTTATTTTCATGGCAAAGTGATGACGGTGATGGAACACGCCCGTTTGTACGCCGTTGAACTCTTCGCCGTATACGCTGTTGGCCTCGCGGCCTACATGGTACTTTACGCCGGCGGCGGCCATCAGGTCTCCTTCATACGTAGCGTCTATGAACATTTTACCTTTGAACGTTTTACCGCTGAGCGTGGTGAAAGACACAATGGCGCCGTTCTTCTTCACTACACCTTTTTCCCGGTCCAGCCACTCGTTGCGCAGCACGGTGACGTTATGCTCTTTTACAAAGTCTTCAAACACCTTTTCTGCCACATGCGGCTCAAATATCCACATGGTACGCTCCGTGCCGTCCATGGCAGGCGTGCCCTGGCCCTTGTTGCCGTACTCCGACTGCTTTTGCCATTTCCAGGCGGCGGGGGTTTGATAATGAAGATAAACGCGGTGGTAAAATTCCCGTGCCAGCCCGCCGATCACGGATTTGTCCCCGGTATCGGTAAAACCCAGCCCGCCGGAGGAAAGGCCGCCCAGATGCGTATCTGGAGACACTACAATAACGGATTTACCCATCTGCTTCACCTGAACGGCTGCAGTAATGGCGGCAGACGTGCCGCCGTAGATGATCACATCGGCCTGTTGCTGTGCAAATGAGGCCTGTGCCAGTAACAAAAAGAATACAAATGCTTTTCTCATAATAAGACGTGGAGTGAAAATCCCCAATATAATAATTTTTCTACGGGGGCCTATGTTATTTTCGGTTTACATGGCTACTCTTTATTCGCCAGCGGTACCTTCGGGTCAAGAAATTCCCATTCCTTGATATGCGCGGGCCGGTGCTCTTTTTTCACAATGGCGTCAAACTCCCGCAGCATCTGCGGGTGCTGCGCCGCCAGGTCTTTCTCTTCCGCGGGGTCTTGCTCCAGGTTGTACAGTTGCCAGGGGATTTGCCGGTTGGCTTTCACCCCTGTTTTGATGGCTTTCCACGGCCCCATGCGGATGGCCACCTGCCCGCCTTTTTCCGGATATTCAAAATAGATGTACGGGCGATGGGCCTGCTGGTCCCGCTTGCCGGTCATTTCCGGCAAAAGAGAAATACCGTCGTTGGGCGGTGCGGGAATACCGGCAATAGCGGCAAAAGTGGCCATCATATCGTATTGCACAGACAGCAGCGCCGAGCTGCGCCCTGCCGGTATAGTGCCCGGCCAGCGGGCTATCAGTGGTTCGCGGATGCCGCCTTCGTAGAGGTCCATCTTCAGCCCCCGGAGGCCGCTCACGCTGTTGAAGAATTTCGCGTCCACACCACCGTTGAAGGTAGCGCCGTTATCGCTGGAGAACATGATCACCGTATTTTCATCCAGCCCCATTTTTTTGATCTGCTCCATGATGATGCCCACCTGCGCGTCCAGGTAAGTGATCATGGCGGCGTAGGTGCTGAGGGGGTGTTTGGCAGCGGCATACCCTTGCTGCCCGTAATAAGGCTTTTCGTCAAACTGCCCGATGTACTGCTGCACGGCCGCGTCCGGCGCTTGCAGGGATACGTGCGGGATGGTATAAGGCAGGTAAAGGAAGAAAGGGCGGTTGCCCTGCTGCTGCATGAAACGGAGGGCCTTCCGCGTCATGGCATCAACGGAATATTCCTTTCCCTTGTAATATTCAAAATCCGCATCTTTTGCCGCAGCCGGCTCCAGGCGCCGGTGCACGTTCATGGGCGGGTTGTTCAGGCTGTCCCAGCGGCCGTTTTCCCAAAGGTGGCTGGGGTAAAAGTTATGCGCCTGCTTCTGGTCAAGGTAGCCGTAGAAATAGTCGAAACCCTGCAGCAGCGGGTTGCCGGTAGAGTAATGCATGCCCAGCCCCCATTTGCCGATGGCCGCCGTGCGGTAGCCCGCCTGCTGCAGCATTTTGCCTACCGTGAGGGTGCCTTCGGGCAGGGGCATCTGCCCGCCCTCCAGCGAGTCTGGGAACCCGCCCAGCTCATAGTTGCCGCGGATGTAGGAATGACCGCCGTGCCGGCCCGTGAGCAGCATGCAACGCGCCGGCGCGCATACCGGCGTGCTGGTATAAAAGTTCGTAAAGCGGATGCCCTCGCCGGCCAGCCGGTCAAGGTTCGGCGTTTTGATCTTCTGCTGGCCGTACGCGCCAATTTCACCTACCCCCAGATCGTCCGCATAAATAAAAATGATATTGGGCGAGCGCTTTTTTTGCGCAAACAAGGCAACGCTGAACGTTGCCATCAAACAAGTGAAGAGAACAGCTTTTTTCATACAAACATTTATTTGCGGCCTTTGGCCGTCTTAAATTGACCACTCTAAAATAATGCAGAAACCTGAGAGCATTGTCTTATTTTCACAAAATGCTGACCGTGCAATTCACCCCCTTTCCGGAACTGCGCACGCCGCGCCTGCTGCTGCGCCAGATGCAACCTTCCGATGCGCCCCAACTGCTGGCGCTCCGCTCCAACCCGGCGGTAATGCAGTACATTCCCCGCCCCCTGGCGCAAACGGAAGCAGACGTGCTGGCGCTGATAACACAATTCAATACCATGGCGGCCAATAACGAAGGCGTGCACTGGGCCCTTACCGTCCAGGGGCAGCAGACACTGATTGGCACCATCGGTTTTTTCAACATCAGGCAGGAACATTTCCGTGCGGAAACAGGCTACATTCTTGCCCCCGCGCATCAGGGCAAAGGCCTGATGAAGGAAGCGCTGCAAGCCGTGGCAGACTATGGCTTCAATACCATGGGGCTCCACTCCATTGAAGCCGTCATAGATCCCGGCAATACCGCCTCCGCCATGCTGCTGGAAAAATGCGGGTTTGTGAAAGAAGCGCATTTCCGGGAAGCCGAGTTCCTGATGGGCCGCTTCTGGGACTCGGTTGTCTATTCACGGCTCACGCATCTTCGTTAAATCACTTCCAACATGAGGACCTTTGTGATCGGAGACATACACGGCGCCCTGAGAGCGCTGGAACAACTGGTGGAAAAAATGAAGCCCGGGAAGGGTGACCGCTTTATATTCATGGGAGACTATGTAGACGGCTGGTCAGAATCCGCGCAGGTGATTGCCTGGCTGCTGGAGTTTGAAAAAAAGTACGCCTGCGTTTTTCTCCGTGGCAATCACGATGTTTGGTGTGAGGCCTGGCTCGGCGGGCAGGATGCAGACCCGACCTGGCTTTTCCATGGCGGGCAATCTACCGTAGAAAGTTATGAGCCCGTTTCCGGCAAACAAAGAAAGGCGCATCTTGATTTCTTTAACAGGCTGCGCTCCTATTATGAAGATGAAGACAACCGCCTGTTTGTGCACGCCGGTTTTTCTTCTCTCCACGGCCCCTCAAGAGAGCGAGACAGGAGCAATTACTGGTGGGACCGTACCCTTTGGGAAACAGCGCTCAGCCTGGACAAAAACATGCCGCAAAGCTCTCCCTTTTACCCGCGGCGGCTCAAACTGTTCCGCGAGATCTTCATTGGCCATACGCCCACCGTCAATTATGATATCTTCCGGCCTATGCACTGCGCCAATGTGTGGAACGTAGACACCGGCGCCGCCTTCACCGGGCCCCTCTCCGCCATGGAAGTAGAAAGTAAGGAAGTGCTGCAATCGGATGCAGTACAGCAGCTATATCCCTTTGAGCGCGGCCGCAACAATCAGCCGTACCGCAGCCTGTAAGATTTTTTCCGCCAGTTATACCCTCAGCCCCGCCAGTTGCCAGTTATAGCTTTTCCGTTTTCATAATTGGGCCTAGTTTGCGGCCCAGTTGAAATTGTTAACACCCACAAAAGAATTTTTTATGAAATGCTTGTATCTAGTAGCGGCCGCAGCGCTCTGCTGTGCCGGAACGTATGCCCAGAACATTCCACAGGAAGAAGAGAATGCCCAGGAAGTACTTTATCAGCGCGTGAAAAAGCCCACCATGCCGCTGCCGGAGGGCCCTGACGGAGATGAGGCCACCAATCGCCCTAAAACAGGGCCCCTCAAAAAAATTACCGCCACCCGCAGCATGCAGCCGGTGCAGCAGCTGGTATTTACCGAAGCAGATGCGCCCGGCGTAGCCAAACTCATGCGCGGCGCTTTTTGTGCCGCACCGGTGGTGGAGGCAGACCTGGAGCCCGTGTACAACTCCGTGAAAGCCCACATGCCGCTGTACCTGCCGTACAAAAACAGCAGCACCGGCATCTGGCAGGGATTTTATTACAGCTGGGACAATGATAACGACGGCAACAATGACGCCCACCGCGCCATAGATTACGGCAAAACCTCCGTGGCAGCCGGGGAAGACCCCACCTTTGGCGTGTATGCCATTGCGCCTGGCAAAGTGATAGACGTGAAGTGGTCTGACGGGGGCGGCAACATTGTGACCGTAGAACACACAGCGCCCGACGGTTATAAATACAGGAGCACCTACCTGCACCTGCGCAACGGGTATGACCATGACCGCGCCAAGGCCAAGGCCACCAGCGGAAAATATAAGGACTTTGCCACCAACGGCACCACCAGCCAGTTGTGCTGGGGTACCAACAGCCAGAAAATTGCCGTAAAGGTAAATGACATCGTGAAAGCCGGCCAGTTCCTGGCATATGCGGGCAACACCGGCTCCGGCGGCATTGGCGTAATACTGAAAGACGACGGAACGCTCAAAAACCCGGATACCCGCTCCTTTAACGTACACCTGCACTTTGAAGTAAGGGTAAAAGACACGCGCCCGGGCCATACTACGGAATGGGTGCGTGTAGACCCTTACGGCTCCTACAACCATGCCGGGGTAGACTGTTACGACCTGGAGGCCGCCACGCCGTATGCCCGGCTGTTTGCCCCCTTCTACCCCAGTTTCCACAACGTACCGCTTGACCTTGTGAACAAGTTCTGGAGCTATTACACCGGCATGGGCATGGCCCTGCAAACCGTGAGCGTAGACCGCAGCGGCAGCAACCTCTATGCCGCCGGCTCCTTCCAGTGGGGGCTGCCGGGCTCCTGGTATGCCCGGTTCTACATGAACGGCACCACCTACCAGCAGTTCTTCAGCTCGTATGACCAGCAGGGGTACCGCCCCCGCCAGCTCTCCGTTACGAAAGACGGCAGCGGCAACCCACGGTTTTCCGCCATCTGGGAAAGAAAACCTGCCGGGCAAAGCGCCGTTTCCGTGCATAACCGTGACGATGCCAATTTTGACGCGCTCTGGAAAGATTACATCGTGAACAAAAAATGGCACGTGCAGGAGCATGTTGACTATACTGTGAACGGCAAACGCTACCATGCCGCTGTGTTCGTGAACAAACCGAACGACAATGGTTTTTATCTCTACTACGGCATGAAAGGAGCCGATTTTGACAAGAAGTTTGACGAGCTGTACAAAAACTGGGAACTGCGCAGCATCAACGTGAACGGCAACACCGTGGGCGGCGTATGGCGCCCCAAAAAGAGCAATTACGCCGCTTACTACGGCATGACCTCTTCGGGCTACCAGGCTAAATTCAACCAGTTCAGCGCGGAAGGCCTCCGCCTCATCAAAGTGCAGAACTACGATAATAATGGCCGTTTTAGCGCCATCTGGGCGAAATAAAACGCCCCTTAACCCCAAAAATGCAGGGTGTCCGCCAAAACGGGCATCCTGCTTTATTTTTTACCGTATTTTTGCAGCCGCAAATGGTAAAGATCGATCATATAACGCTGCCGGATTTTCCGTTGCTGCTGGCGCCCATGGAAGATGTGAGCGACCCTCCCTTCCGCGTGGTATGCAAGGCCAACGGTGCAGACCTGGTATATACGGAATTCATCTCCAGTGAAGGCCTCATCCGTGATGCCATCAAATGCCGCCGCAAGCTGGATATTTTCGACGAAGAAAGGCCCACCGGCATCCAGATCTTTGGCGGGGATGAAGAGCGCATGGCCCTGGCCGCCAAAATAGTAGACGTTACCCGGCCCGAGCTGCTGGACATTAACTTCGGCTGCCCTGTAAAAGGCATTGTGGCCAAAGGCGCGGGTTCCGGCGTGCTGAAAGACCTTCCGCTGATGGTGCGGCTTACAGATGCCTGCGTAAAATCCACCAACCTGCCCGTTACCGTTAAAACCCGGCTGGGCTGGGACGATGCCACCAAAAACATAGAAGAAGTAGCCGAGCGCCTGCAGGACGTAGGCGTGAAAGCGCTGACCATTCATGGCCGTACCCGCTGCCAGATGTATAAAGGAGAGGCAGACTGGAGCCTGATCGCCAAAGTGAAAAACAATCCCCGCCTACACATCCCCATTTTCGGCAACGGGGATATAGACAGCCCGCAGAAAGCACTGGAATACAAAAACCGCTATGGCATAGACGGCATCATGATAGGCCGCGCCGCCATTGGCTACCCCTGGATATTCCGGGAAGTGCGCCACTACCTGCAAACAGGTGAAGAGCTGCCCGCGCCTACCGTGGCAGAACGCGTGGAGGTATGCCGCCAGCACCTGCGCAAATCACTGCAATGGAAGGGCCCTGCTGCGGGCATTTACGCCATGCGCCGCCATTATCTCAATTACCTGAAAGGCCTGCCCGGCATCAAGGAGTTCCGCAGCCGGCTGGTTACACTCAATGACCCGGAAGAGATCAATGCCGTGCTGGACGAAGTACTACGGGCGTATGAAGGGTTTGAGATGGAGAAAACGCCCATCCAGCTTGTAGATTATCACACCAACTGCCAGTTGTGACCTTACTGGCAAGCCTGCTTCCTGTACGGAGTGGGATCGAATTTCAATAATTCGTCCTGGCTGTTGAACACGGGGTTGCCCTGCGTGTCCATGCTGTCTGCTATAGCCTCATAAGCCTGATCTCCCATCAGCTTGAACACTACCTGGCGGGTGCTTTGCGTGCCTTCCGCCTGGAAGCTGTAGGAAGCGCGGAGTATATTGTCATTCAGCTGCCCGTCCAGGATGCCGCTGCTTTTGTCTTTCTCGAAAAAGTCATAATCCAGCACGCCGTCTACCTTATCTCCTTCTACCAGCACCTGCAGCAAAAACGTGTCTTTCCCCACCGCTTTCATATAGCAGGTAGCGCTGGTATTGGTAAGCTCGGGGTTGGTTACGGCGGAGTCACGCTCTTTTTTGGAGGGTGCGGAATTGCAGGAAAACAATGCTCCGGCCAGTACACAAGCGGATAATAAGGCTGTTTTCATCATAAAATAAATCTACTAAATAATTTTTAAATGCTACTGACATAGGGCTGTCACAACCGCGCCGGAACTTTGAATTAACAAACCAAAAAAACTGAATTATGTTGTCAATCATTCCAAGCCTCCTCAAAGAAATGGCGCAAGAAGCCCAAACCACCCGCAAAATGCTGTCTATTGTTCCTTCAGACAAACTGGACTGGCAGCCCCATCCCAAAAGCATGACCATGCGCGCCCTGAGCGCCCACATTGCAGAGCTGCCCTCCTGGGTAAGCATGGCGGTGAATACCGATGAGCTTGACTTTGCCACCGCTCCCTACGAACAGCCGGTGGTGAACAGCCGGGAAGACCTGCTGGCCATGTTCGAGAAATCTTATGAAGAAGGCCGTTCCGAACTGGAAAAAACCGATGAAGCGCTGCTGGACAAGATCTGGACGCTGCGCACCGGCGATACCATTCACAGCGCCACCTCCAAGGCGGAAGTGATACGCATGGCGTTCTGCCAGACGGTACACCACCGCGCGCAGCTGGGCGTATACCTTCGCCTGCTCAACATCCCCATTCCGGGCAGCTATGGCCCCAGCGCAGACGAGATGGGGCTTTAATGGAGCAATGTAGATAAATGTGCGGGTTGACGCGGCCGGCTGATGTCGTAAAAAGCAACGCCATTGGCCAGCTGCGCAATCAGCACACCCCTGTGGGGGATCACGTCCCGATAGTCGTGGCCGGAGATACGGTTTTCCAGGGCCGGCTGTTCCCGCGTGCTGATGTCATATACCAGCAACCCGTTGGTACCGTCACACACATACAGCGCAGTTCCCGTTGCACCCAGGCCGTATGGCCCTTTCAACACCATCGTCCTTAACATTTTCGGGCTCCTGATGTCTGCCACGTCATACACCATCAGCGCATTCTGCGTACCTCCGCAGCCTGTGCCCGCGCGCAGGGTTACATAAGCCGTATTGCCGATAGCCACCACGGGATCGCAGGCACGAAGGTGCTGCACCATACTCTCCAGCTTGGGGCTGGCCGGGTCTGCCAGGCTGCAGATGTAAAGGCCGGTAGACGAGCCGATGAACAGGTTGCCGTCATAAGGGAAGATAGTTTCAATATCCCGGCCCAGAGACACTTCGGTTTTGAATACCGGAGAACCGGGCGCGGTAACATCATATACCTTCAATTGCTGCGAGTTAACTACGTACATGTAGTTGCCAACAATGGTAAAACGCGCCAGCGAGCCGCCTTTGCCGCTGTCTGGTGTGGGTGTGCCGGCATTGTCTTTTGAACAGCCTGCCAGCAGCAATAACGCTCCGGCCAGGGAAAACAGGATCGCTCTCATCTGAAAAAACAATTTGAGGTGTACACTTTCTTTTTCTGCCATCCAACCACGGAGCCTTTTGACGGGTCTACACACTCATAATACACCATCCGCTCCGGCGGGGTTTGCGAAGTAACATCCGGGAACACGTTCCGGATGCGTGACTTTTCTTCCACCGCGGGGTATTTGCTTACGTCCAGCACCACCATGTCCCCGTAATGATTGGTAAACAGCATGGAGTCTTTCAGCGCCACCTCTGTACAGCCGGGCACATTCAGAAAGCCCAGTTTCACGGGATGCTGCCTGTCCGCATAATCGATGATATGAATACCGGCGCCGCCTTCCACCTGGAAGAGCTTGTCGCCGATAACAAAGATCTTCCCGCCGTTAGTGATGGGCCGCACAGCCGCGGCGCCGATCTTCAGCGATGGATGGTCTGCAGGGCCGTAAACGGGAGCATAGCCGTCTACCAGCTGGGGAGCAGGCACTCTTCTAACGGGGTAAAAGCTGGACAACACCAGCAAGATGAGTAAACAGGGAAAAATAATGCGCAGCATACGTATGATATTACAGGGTTATGTAATATCAAAACGATGCTGCGCTATTGAAAGTTACAGGTAACGGAAGTTTAATTCTTCCTGATCCACTTTTCGTTGATGTAGAAAGTGCCGAAAGGGATGATGGAAGCGCCCAGGGCAATGGCCGTTTTTTTCAGGCTCCAGTTAAGGGCTATTTTCACCTCAATGGCCAATATCACGTACAACACAAACAGAAGGCCGTGCGCCATACCCACCTGCCTGTTCAGCCAGGGCTCATCTGCAAAATATTTCAGGGGCATGGCCACAAATATCAGCAGCAGGAACGAGATGCCCTCCAGCCAGGCTATGATGCGGAATCTTTTAATTGCGTTCATGCTGCAATACTACGCCACAGGCGTCATTCTGCATATGATTCTCGTCATGCCGCGGGCCGCAATGCAGCTAGGGCCTGATTACCAGCAGATTGCCGCTCTTTACCGGTAGCCTTGCGCCTGCAGGTGAAACAGCTCCGCGTAACGGCCGCCCTTTTCCAGCAGTTGCTCATGGCTGCCAATTTCCACCAGCTCTCCCCTTTCCAGCACCAATATACGGTCTGCCATGCGTACCGTGGAAAAGCGGTGAGAAATGAGCACGGCGGATTTGCCTTTTGTAAGGTCTGCAAAACGCAGGAACACTTCATATTCCGCGCGGGCGTCCAGTGCGGCGGTGGGCTCGTCCAGTATCAGCACCTGTGCATTTTTCATGTAGGCGCGGGCCAGCGCTATTTTCTGCCATTCCCCGCCAGACAGCTCCACGCCGTTGCTGAAGCGGCGGCCCAGCATCTGGTTGTACCGGCCCGGCAGCCTTTCCGTCAGTTCATTGGCCATGCTTTTGTAGGCCGCGTTCTCTACCATGGGCTGGTTGTTGTACTCATCAATATTGCCAACGGCAATGTTTTGCCGCAACGTCATCTGGTAGCGCTGGAAGTCCTGGAAAATAACGCCGATCTGTTTGCGCAGCTCGCGCAGGTCATACTCCCGAAGATCGTGCCCGTCCAGCAGAATACGCCCTTCCGTAGGGTCATACAGGCGGGCCAGCAATTTTACCAGGGTAGTTTTTCCTGCGCCGTTCTCTCCCACCAGCGCCAGTTTTTCTCCGGGGCGCAATGTGAAGCTGAGGTGACGGTTGGCCCAGCGCTCCGCATGCAGGTAGCGGAAGCCCACGTTCTCAAATACAAAACCTTCCCGGATAGGATTGGGAAAAGGCCGTGCATGCGGCTGCTGCACAATGCGGGGCGTTATTTCAAAAAACTCGAAAAGGTCACGTAAATAAATAGCGCCCTGCGTTACACTGGTGAAGCGCATCAGCACCCCTTCCAGCAGCCCGCGCAGCTGACGGAAAGACCCGCCAAGAAAGGCCAGGTCGCCAATGCTCAGCTGGCCTTTTACTGTTTGCAGGATGATGATCACATACGCTGTGTAATATCCCGCGCTGCCAACAATGGCAAAGAGCACCGCCCAGATGTTGTAGCGGATGGACAACTTTTTTTTATCGTGATAGAATTTATCTGACAGTGCGCGGAAGCGTTCTACCAGGTAGTCTGACAGGTTGAAGATCTTTACCTCTTTCACAGATTCGTCGCTGGCGCCCAGGTAGCGGATATAATCCAGCTCCCGCCGGTCTGAGGTCTGGCCCCAGGCCAGCGCATAAAAGCGGTCATTGAAATGCGTTTCCGCCAGGAAGGCAGGTATGACGGACACCAGCAGCAGCAAGATCAGCCAGGGGCTGAAGCTCACAAGGCCCGCCGCCAGAAAGCCCATAGTCACCACATCCTGCACCTGTGAAAGCACCTGCGAGAGCAGGATGGTGCGGCCCATGGTTTGCTGGCGCGCACGTTCCAGCTTGTCATAAAAAGTAGAATCTTCAAACTGGTCGAGGTCTAGCGTGGCGGCGTGCTGCATAATGCGCACGGAAGTGTAGTTGGCCACCTGCTCTCCCAGCAGCCCGTCCAGCAGGGAGATGGCACGCCCCAATGCGCCGCTGGCAATTACCAGCGCAAACTCCAGCGCCACCAGTTCCCAGAGGTACTGGTAGCTGAGGTCTCCTTTCACCTGCGTCATGCGCACCACTTCATCAATGATGAGCTTGCCTGTGTACAGCAGCGCCAGCGGCGTGGCAGATTGCGCGCCGCGCAGCAATATGTTGGCAGTTGTAAGCGCGGGGCTGGTTTGCCATACCAGCTTGAAGAACGCCGGCAGGTTGCGCAACGCGGCCATCCTTTCCCGAAAGCTTACATCCGGCTCACCGGGTTTTCTGCCGGGTCTTTTCATGGTGTTGTGTATTAAGTTGAAAAAGTAGTACTGGCAGTACCAAATATTTTACAATGTAGCTGTTTTGGCAGAAATGATTTTTTTGTTAGGAAAGAATAAAATAATTTACAGGTATGATGACAAAAGAACAACCAACCACCATTGATTATTCCTGGCAAAACGGGAACACTGTTTTTGCTAAAATGTTACGTGACCAGTGGAGAATAGCGGATGCCATACGTAATGGCATTCCTTTATCCACATTGACGGATATCAGGTTTATAGATCCTTTTGCAGACCCGCAACGGGAAAAGCTATCGGGGGCTACTATCTAGAGCTGTCAGATAAATCACCAGCCTTTTTACTGCGTCGTTATTTACTCACGTGTAAAACCCATTGTTTTGTTACCACGTTACGATCTTTCTCCAACGAGAAACGGATACATGTTTATTACTGCAACCGGAGCTTGTTACCATTTACATTTCACAGAATATTATCTGACAGACTGCGCAGGAAAAGAGTTGATAATACCTGCATTTGCTTTCCTGGCGGAAGAGGCCATCAGACACATATACGATGAAAAAGTCAGGAATACCATCATTTATGCGCTTTCCAACTACTTCAACAAAAATAAATGCGCCTGCCTATCTTATATCTGTGACACTAAAGACGGTTATGCACGGCACAGAAACATCATTTTCAGGAAATGGCTGAGAGAAACCGGTCATATGTCTATTGAAAGATTTGACTGCAAAAAAGAATACAATCTGTCTGGTTTATATGCCTCCATACTGATACGGTCAGAAAACCCGCTGAAGGAATACTATCTGGACGCATTCACAAAAGCATTGCGAGCGCACTCAGCGGGTTGCCGGGTTCGCAGATGCCATCACCGGACATACTGCCGGCACCGGGAATAAGATGGCTTATCCTGAACACTGACTAAAGGGGGTTAAGGCACACCCTACTCCGCAACGATCACCTTCACCCCGCGCTCCGTCAACATGCGCACGGTTTCCTGCGGTACCAGGCTGTCAGTAATAATATAATCCACCTGCTCCAGGCTGCAGATGCGGCCAATGCCGCGGCGGTCAAATTTGGAGCTGTCTGCCATTACCACTACGGTTTGGGAGAGGCCTATCATTTTCATGTTCAGGCTGGCTTCAGACAGGTTGGTGATAGAGAGGCCAAATTCAGGGTCTATGCCATCCACCCCAACAAACAGCACGCCGCATGAAATATCGTCCAGCAGCCGCTCCGCAAAAGAACCCGCTGCGGCAGATGAGCTTTGGTGAATGAGGCCGCCTATCTGCAGCACGTCTACATGCGGCCGGTTACACAGCTCCAGCGCTACTTTCAGGGCCGGGGTAATAACGGTGAGATGTTTAACCGGGTGCAGGGCGCGGGCCAGCTCAAACACCGTAGTGCCGGAGCCTATGATAATGGAATCGTTCTGCCCTATCAGGGTCAGGGCAGCTTTGGCTATCTTTTTCTTTTCTTCTGATTTGATGAATTCCTTTTCGTTAATGGGGCGCTCAACAGTATAGGGGTTCTGCGTGGAGCCACCGCCCTTGGTGCGGAACAACAGCTTTTTTTCTTCCAGCAGCTTCAGGTCTTTCCGGATGGTAACCCCGGATACCTGTAAAGATTCACTCAGTTCCTGTATATCTACCCGGCCGTTTTCCTGCAGTTTTTGCAGGATGTGCTGGTGCCTGTCTGTTATGTTCATATCGCGAAATGGTCTTCTTTATGTTTAAATTCCTTTCATCAAAAGTAATATTTTCTTTCAAATGTTCCGGCAGCCGGCCAATTACCATGCTTGTTAAATCCACTTACAATGCAGATCAATCGCTGGTTTTGAATACTTTCACAAACTTTATTTTAATTAAATTTTGTTTAATTAAGTTTAATTTCTACTTTGCAGGAGACAAATTTTCCACGAAACCCAATTTCACCACAACAACTGATACCACATGTCAACGTTTTATGAAAAAACAGGAATTCCCCGGCAGTTATTATGGGGCTATATCGGCATCATGATCTTTATGATGGGCGACGGTATTGAACAGGGCTGGCTCAGCCCCTACCTGGTAGATCATGGTATGACCGTACAGCAGTCTGCCACCCTGTTTACCGTTTACGGCATTACCATTGCCATTTCTGCCTGGTTTTCCGGCGTGCTGGCGGAAGGTTTTGGCGTGAAACGCACCATGGCGGCCGGCCTGCTCCTCTATTGCCTGGGCACGGTAGGCTTTGTAGGTTTCGGTATGCCGGAGCTGAACTTCCCCGTTATGCTGCTCACTTATGCGCTGCGTGGCTTCGGTTATCCCTTGTTTGCCTACTCCTTCCTGGTATGGATTGCTTACAGCAGCCCGCAAAAGCAGCTGGGCCGCGCCGTTGGCTGGTTCTGGTTCGTATTCACCGGCGGCCTCAACGTACTGGGCGCCTATTACTCCAGCTGGGCCATCACCCGCTTCGGGCATCTCAATACCTTGTGGACCTCTCTCTTCTGGGCCCTGCTGGGCGCGCTGTTTGCGCTGGTACTGAATAAAACCAGCGCACAAAAAACCGCCGCGCCGGGCAACCGCGCCAAAGAGCTGGTAAAAGGCCTCACCATTGTGAAAGAAGAGCCCAAAGTGCTGCTGGGCGGCATTGTACGGGTCATCAATACAACAGCGCAATTCGCCTTCCCTGTTTTTCTGCCCATGTACATGGCCCGCCACGGTTTTGACACCACGCAGTGGCTGCAGATCTGGGGTACCATCTTCACCGCCAATATCATTTTCAACCTCATCTTCGGTTTTGTGGGAGACCGCCTGGGCTGGCGCAATACCATCATGTGGTTTGGCGGCGTAGGCTGCGCGGTGACCACCCTCCTGTTCTATTACGCCCCGCAGATCTGGCAGGGCAGCTTCTGGATGGTGATGACCGCCGGCGTGCTCTGGGGCGCCTTCCTGGCCGGCTACGTGCCGTTAACGGCCCTGGTGCCTTCACTGGTACAGAAAGACAAAGGTGCGGCCATGGCCATCCTCAACCTGGGCGCCGGCCTGCCGGTATTTGTTGGCCCCGCTATTGTTGGCCTCTTTATAGGTATGGCGGGCGAAGAGGGCGTGATCTGGATACTGGCCGTGCTCTATCTCGTAAGCGCCGTACTAACCCGTTTTATCACCCTTCCAGACAATGCTAAGACACTACATCACCATACGATTAAAACAGAACAATACGCATGAGAATTTTGATCACAGCCCCCTACAATGAAAAAGGATTACAGGAAATCGAGCAACAATTCGGGGAAGTTGTATACAGATCATGGAAACCCAATGGCCGCGCCTGGAATGAGGAAGAGCTGCTGGCCCTGCTGGAAGAAAGCAGCGCCGAAGCCCTCATCACAGAACATGACCATGTAACCGCGCGCGTGATTGCCGCCAACCCGCAGCTGCAGTTCATTGGCGTGTGCCGCGGCACCCCCTCCAACGTAGCCGTGCCCAAAGCCACGGAACTGGGCATCCCGGTATTTTTTACACCGGCCCGCAATGCGCAGGCCGTAGCGGAAATGTTCATCTCCAATGTGATCATGCTGCTGCGCAACACCATTCCCGGCATCAACTGGCTGAAAGACCGGCAATGGCAGGAAGGCGCGCATGATTCTTACCTCCACTTCAAAGGCAACGAGCTGGCCGGCAAAACCATCGGCATGGTGGGCTTTGGCGCCATCGGGCAACTGATTGCGCGCATGGTAAAAGACTACCCTTGCCAGATCCAGTTCTTTGACCCTTATGTAACCGAACATAACCCGGCATACCGTAAATTGAGCATTGAAGAAGTGTTTGCCACCAGCGATATTGTGTCTGTTCACCTGCCGGTAACGGCAGAAACCAAGGGCATGATAGGCAGCAGCCTGTTATCGAAAATGAAAAAAGACGCCATTTTTGTGAACACGGCCCGCGCCTCCGTAGTACAGCGGGAAGCGCTGCTCGGCGTGCTGGAGAAAAATGCCATCCGCGGCGCCATCCTGGACGTATTTGACAACGAGCCGCCGGACGCCATAGACTACCGCATCATTGACATGCCGCACGTGATAGCCACCCCGCACATTGCCGGCGCTACCCACGAAGTGGAAGACCACCATGTGGACATTCTCAACCGCGCACTGATACAATGGTTTGCCAACGGCAACAAATCTATTGCTGAACTTGCCAACAAGGAAATACGCTCAATACAGGTCAATGGTTAACGATCACGCATATATTATTGTAGACATAGGCACCGGCAACGTGCGCGTAGCCGCCGCCACCCCTGCGGGTGAAGTGCTGGGCGTAGCGCGGGAAGACATTGTGTATGTCAAAGACCCGCTCTACCCCGATTCAATTTATTTTGAGCCGGAGCAACTCTGGCAGCAGGTACTCCGCCTTGCCAAACAGGTGATACCTGACGGGCGCGTGAAAGCCATTACGGCCACCAGCCAGCGGGAAGGCATTGTACTGCTTTCCGCCGAAGGCGAGTCTCTCATCGGCCTGCCCAACATAGACCACCGCGGCAGGGAATGGGAGCACATCATGGCAGACAAAAGCAGGGTGTACCAGCTCACCGGCCGCTACCCCACTTCCCTGTTCTCCGCCATGAAGCTGGTAGGCATCCGCGAGCGGCGCCCGGAAATATGGGCTAAAACCGCTTCTTTCCTCAGCATCAGCAACTGGATAGAATACAAGCTCAGCGGCATTAGCCGCTATGAGCACTCCCAGGCCTCCGAAACGCTGCTGTACGACGTGGCAAAGAAACAATGGAGCCCCGAGCTCTGCGCCGTATTCGGCCTGAGCCCGGCGCTGCTGCCGCCCATTGCCGCCTCCGCCACCATACTGGGCCCCATCCGCCCGGGTGTGGCCAAAGAGCTGCAATTACGGGATGACGTGCAGATAGTGGTAGGTGGAGGCGATACGCAGCTGGCCATCAAAAGCACCCGCCCGGCGGTAGATGATATGGTGATCGTATCAGGCACCACCACACCCATTGTAAAACTGACAGGCACGTATACACTGGATGATGACGAACGCACCTGGACGAGCCGGGATATTGAAGACGGCCGCTTTGTATTCGAAGCCAACGCCGGCGTAACCGGCCTGAACTACCAGCGCCTGAAAGAGATCTTCTATCCGAACGAAGGCTACGATGTAATTGAGCAGGAGCTGGCCGCCAATACGCATACCTTCTGCATGGCATCACTGGGTTCCCTGCTGGCGGATGAAGAGGTGGCGCTTACCCGCGGCGGCTTCATTTTCCCTGCGCCCGTTTCTCACCTGCTCACCCGCGGCTCTTTTGTATGGGCTACCATATTGGACATTGCCTGCTCCATTGTCAAAAATTACCGCATTCTGGCGGAAGTAGCCGGCCATCAGCCTGACTACATCTGGGGTTGCGGCGGCGGGCTGCAGAGCAAGGTGTTGCGGCAGATCATTGCCAACCTCACGGGTAAAAAGGTGCAGATGCGCCGCTCTTTCCAGCAATCTTCCGCCATTGGCGGCGCGCTTATCTGCAACGAAGCGCTGCAGGTGAACGTGGAGATGGACGGCAGCACGGAAACCGTTTACCCGCAGGATGAAGCCTATTACGCGGATTTGTACGCGGAATGGGAGAAAACAAGGAACCATTTCAGGAATATGAATTAACATGGATTATTTTATAGGCATAGATGTAGGCACACAGGGCGCGCGCGTGCTGCTGACAGATGAACAGGGCCGCCCCGTGGCCGCGCACGAAGAACAGTTTCCCCTTCACCGCGAAGAGCAGGACCCGGAACACTGGTGGGCCGCCTGCCTCCGCTCCCTGGAGCAATTGCCGGAAGGCTACAACATCAAAGCCATATCAGTCACCTCCACCTCCGGCACCATTATTCCCCTGGGCCACAACGGGCGCCCGCTCCACAACGCCATCATGTATAGCGACGGGCGGCAGGCGGAAGAAGGCAAACTGTGCCGCCAGCTGGCCCTGGAGCACCACCCCGGCGGCTATACGGGGTTCAACACTTCCAGCGGCCTGCCCAAAATGCTCTGGTTCGTCAAACAATACCCGCAAAAGGCGGAACAGCTCTACAAGTTCATTCACGCGGCAGACTATATCATCGGTAAATTGTGCGGGCGCTTTGACCGCAGTGATTTTACCAATGTGTTAAAATCCGGTTACGATGTTGAAGCGCAACGCTGGCCGGAATATATTTGGGAAAAATTGCCGCTGCGCCGGGAGTGGCTGCAAGAGGTAGTACCCTCCGGCACGCCCCTGGGCGCCGTTACCGCGCGTATCAAAGGGCTCAACGGAAACATTGTGGTAGTGGCCGGTATGACAGACGGCTGCGCTTCGCAGGTGGCCTCCGGCGCGGTGAACCCGGGCGACTGGAATACCACCATTGGCACCACGCTGGTAGTAAAAGGTGTTACCACCGCCGCCATCAAAGACCCGGAAGACCGCCTGTACAGCCACCGCCACCCGGAAGGCTACTGGATGCCCGGCGGGGCCAGCAACACCGGCGCAGACTGGGTGACCAAACTCTTTGCCAACCGCCTGCAGGAGCTGAATGAGGCCGCCGCCCTGCTCTACCCCACGAGGCACCTGGTGTACCCGCTGATGCAGCAGGGAGAGCGTTTTCCCTTCATTGCCCCGCAGGCACAGGGCTTTGAAACACCGGGCCTTACCGATGCAGAGCGCTTTACGGCCGGCATGGAAGGCGTGGCCTACATTGAGAAGCTGGCTTATGAGATGATAGAAAAACTGTCTGGCGAACAGGTGAAAGCCGTGTACACCGCCGGCGGCGCCAGCAACAGCCATGTATGGCTCAACATCCGTTGCAACGTGCTCAATCTGCCTTTGTATAAAATGGAACAGGTGAGCGGCGCTGCAGGGGCCGCTATACTGGCCGCCTCCAAAACACGGTACGCCACGGTAATGGAAGCCGCCGCCGCCATGGCCCGTACGGAAAAGACCGTAAGGCCGGAGCCCGGCAAGGCCGCCCGCTACATTGACGGGTACCAGCGGTTTAAGAACAAACTGATTGAAAAAGGATACATTCCGCAACATACTTATGCTTAAAGTTTTTTTACTCCGCCACGGCCAGACGGCCTGGAATGCGGACAACAACAGGTACTGCGGCAGGTCAGACATTTCGCTGACGGCCAAAGGCATACAACAGGCCGAACTGGTAAAGGAGCAGCTGAAACATATCACCTTTGACGGCGTGTACTCCTCTCCCCTGGAGAGGGCGTTCATGACTGCCAATATTGCCACCGGCGCGCATGTAAAAAAAGACGCCCGGCTGATAGAAGCGGATTTCGGGGATTGGGAAAAGAAGACCAAGGAGGAATTTATTGCCGAAAACCCTTTGCTCTGGCAAAACTGGATGGAAGATCCCGCCGTGTACCGCGCAGGCGGCACAGGTGAAACCGGCATGGAAATAGTCACCCGCGTAGACGCCTTTTTCAACGATGTACGTCAACATCACGCAGAGGGCAACATACTGGTGGCGGCCCACAACGGCGTGAACCGCCTCTACCTGGCCTACAAGCTGGGCATGCCCCTGCGCAACTACCGCATGCTGGTGCAAGACAATGCTTCCATCACCATGTTCACCCTGGCGGCAGACGGCGCCTTTACGCTGGAACATCTGAACTCGAAATTCTGACAACGCATCTAAAAAGTAAAATCCCTTACCTGTTATTGTATATCGCAAAGCGGAGGCTCAATGGCCTCCGCTTTTTTATGGCATCCATGGTTTAAATCCCTATATTCGGGAAAAGCACCCCTTATGGCTACCATTACCATGATCGTTATTGCCTGCATTGCCCTTATCCATGTGTATATCCTTTGGCTTGAAATGTTTGCATGGACAACGCGCGCCCCCAAAGTGTTCAAACAGATACCCCGCGAGCTGTTCGCCCCTACCCGCACACTGGCGGCCAACCAGGGCCTCTATAATGGCTTTCTGGCCGCGGGGCTGGTATGGAGCCTGTTTATCAGGCAGCCGGAATGGGCAGAGAACGTGGCGGCCTTTTTCCTGGCCTGTGTAGCCATTGCCGGTTTTTACGGCGCCGCAAGCGCCAGCCGCAAGATCTTTTTTGTACAGGCGTTGCCTGCCTTAATCGGGCTGTTCCTGCTGGTGATGTTCTAGCTTTTTCTTCCGGAAATACCACATGGCCGCGAGCGTACCTGTTATGCCTGTTACGCCCGCCACCATCACCAGCTGCGTATAAAACTCCAGCCAGTTCACCTTGCCGGCCATTACGCCCGCGCCTATCATCACCGCCACACTGCCCAGGTAACCGTACGCGTCTGCAATATAGATCAGGAAACCCGCGTTGCCGTTGAAACGGAAAGCGGCAATAAAACGGTCAAACAAAATACTGTTGAAAGGGATGTACACCATATACAGTCCCAGCCCTACCAGCAGCATCCAGTAGTACATAGGCAGCGCCTGTTGCCTGAAAAACAATGTTGCCAGCAGGGCCGTACAGAAACCTGCCAGCATGATGCCATGCGCCAGCATAAAAGCTTTGAAGTTGTTGCGCAGCCAGATCATGACCGCTATCAGCACCAATATCACAAGGGAGATCAGCGTTTCCGTTCTCGCAAATACCCCGGGCATAAATGTAACGCCTGATTCCCGCCACATATCCGCCATAAAGCTGTCACGCACTTCGCGTAAAATAGTAACAAGAATATAGATCACGGTGAGCACCGTAATACCCGGCAGAAACCCGCTCAGCAAGGCTTTGCGGTCTGCCTTCGCCATGGGCTGGCGGTCCATGCGCTGCAGCTTGTCTTCCGCATCAGGCGGCGGAATTTTCTCCAGCAGCCATACGAACAATATCAATGCGGGAGCAAAGATGCAGCCTACGGTGAAGGGCATCCAGTACTCGCTCACCTGCCAGGCGTTCATCACCCATTGCGCCGTGGTTTTGGCCAGGCCTGAGGCGAATATGAAGCTGACGGCCAGCGCCGCGCTGATGAGGTCTGTAGTGCGCCTTCCTTCCACGTAAGAAAACACAATGCCCCAGATGAGGCCCAGCGGAAAACCGTTCAGCGCCAGGCACCAGAAATTGTAAGGCGGCGGCAGCAGGGCAAAGAGCAGCCAGGCCGTCCAGGCAATGCCCACCAGCAGCCATATCAGCCAGTGACGGCGTACGCGGGGTAATGCCGCAATGAAGCGGATGCCGTAAAATTTGCTGGCCATGTAACCCGCTATCTGTGTTACCACCAGTACCACCTTGTAGTCCGTTCCGAACAGCTGGTGCCCTTCAAAGGGCGCTACGTTAAAGGCCTTGCGGTAAGCGAAAATGGCGGTGTAGGCGCAAAAACCGGTAATGGCCGCCAACAGGGCCACCCATATCTGGCGGTTAGTAAAACGGACTGCTGACATAGGAACTGAAGATACATGCTAAATCCCGTAATAAAAACAGGGCCGCCCGCAGTTGCAGGCAGCCCCGTTGTATGTGTGAGTAACGATCAATGGCCTATTTTAATGAGCCGCAGTATCTGGCGTTGGGTACCCTGTATGATCTCTGCATAGTACATGCCGCCGGGGTAGTTGCCGCCGATGGTCAACGTGCTGTTGGGCGCTATGCCGCTGCGGCTTTCCACCAGCTGCCCGTTGCTGTTGTAGATGTTCAGCTGGATGGGCAATGCAGCAGCGCTCTTCATCAGCAACACAAACTGGCTGAACGTGGGGTTGGGCAGGGCTATGACCGCCAGGCCGTCCCCATGCGTCCACGGTTTATTGCCCGGTACCAGTACGTTGGTGCTGGCCGTGCTTACGTTACCGGCGCTGTCTGTGCTGGTTACGGTGATCGTGTATACGCGGCCGTTACCCAGCGGCAGGCGTTGCGCCCGGAGCTTCACAGTATGGCCGTCTACCACTTCCCAATCAGGGGCGCCCCATACCGGCTCGTTGCTGGTTACAGTGATCACGCTGGTAACAGGGCTGCAATCCGTCACACTGTAGTTCACCGTTACAGGCACCATCTGGTTGTTGGGAACGGTGATGAGCGCCGGGTTGGTACCCAGGCCCGCTATCTGCGGTGCAAGGGTGTCTTTCAGGTGTACGGCAAAGCTGCAGGTATCCGCCTTGCCGCCTGCATTAACGGCCACCAGGCGTACCAGGCTGTTATGGGCCACCAGGCTGCCCGGCGCCGGCAGCTGGGTAATGGTAACGCCTGTGGTATCAGCCACTATGCCCAGTTGACGGAAGTCCGGCAGCTCCGCCATACAGAGGGCGTTGCCGTACAGCTCCTGCATACCCGGACAAACGATCTCCGGCGCCAGGTTGGCGGAAAGATTGGTGAGGCCGCTTTCATTATGGTAACGGTCAAGCGCCGTTACCGCATAGTAGTAAGTAGTATTGGGAACGGCGGTCTTGTCTGTATACACCGTTTCGCTGCCGTTGGTGATGGCCAGTATATTATCTGCGGATGTGGTGTCTATCTGGGGATGGGTGGAGCGGTAGATCACGAACTGCCGCGCCCTGTCCATTTCCCCGGTACCCGCCGTGTTTGTCCAGCTCAGGAGCACGGAGTCTGCCTGCTGCTGCGCGTCCAGGGCAACGGGCGCCGTGGGCGCCACCGCATCACGCCAGGGCATGGCGGGCTGCAGGGCCGGTTTGTTATAGAACACCAGGCGCAGTGAATCCCGGAAGCGGTTCTTGTTATTGCGCAGGCTGGTAGTGTTGTAGATAGACTGGCCGTAGATGTTGGGATACAAGCTGTCACGGTTCATCCTTACCTGCCGTGGTATCTGCGTAGAGTCTGTTTTCCAGTTGGCATTCGCATCGTCCAGCACCTTATAGCCTGCCATGCCGATATAGATATGCCGGCCGGCGGCCTGGTTGTTCCACCAGGGTATCAGGGCAGCGTAATTGGCGCCGGGTTGCCCTATCCACCAGTATACCTGCGGCATGATGTAATCTACCCAGCCTTCCTGCAACCAGCGTTTGGTATCGGCAAACAGCGTCACATAGTGCTGCAGGCCGCTGGTGGGCGAGCCCACGTTAGGGTCTATGCTGTTGCGGTAAATGCCGGAGGGAGATACGCCGAACTTCACCCAGGGCTTTTTGGCCCGGATGCTGTCATATGCCCGTTTGATGAGCAGGTTCACATTATCCCTGCGCCAGTCTTCCTTTACAGTGAAACCACGGGGATAGGCGGCAAAAGTAGCATCGTCGTTATACGGGGTAACGCCGGCCGGAGCGGCGGGCGGGTAAAAATAATCGTCGAAGTGGATGCCGTCTACATCGTAACGGGTCACAATGTCATTGATCACGCTCATGATATGGTCCCGCACTGCAGGCAGCCCCGGGTCAAGTACCTGCAGGGTGCCTTGCGTCAGCAGCCACTCCGGGTGCTGCTTGGCTACGTGGCTGGCCGCAAAATTGGGCAGGTTGGCGGTATTGCCCACGGCCCGGTAAGGGTTGAGCCATGCATGGAACTCCATGCCGCGCTTGTGGCATTCTTCAATGGCAAAGGCCATGGGGTCCCAGGGAGTGGAAGGCGGTACGCCCTGCGTGCCGGTCAGGTCGTTACTCCAGGGCTCTATTTCACTGGGGTACAAGGCATCGCACTGGCTGCGCATCTGTACGTACAACACGTTGATGCCGGTAGCTTTGTGATGGTCTGCAATGGTGATGAATGCCGCCCTTTGCTGGGCCGGCGTTTGCGTTTTATTGGGCCAGTCTATACCAAAGTAAGAGGCTACCCAGGCGCCGCGTAATTCCCTTTTGGGGGCTTTCTGCGCGTTGGCAAAGAGGGGCAAAAGGCTGCAGAGCAGCAGAAGGCGTAGAGTTTTAGGCATTTTCCGGGGATTTTGGTTGATAACGGTTTTCTATCTTATAAGAACAACTGGAAATGCCTAACCGTTATTCCTCCCGGAAAAATTCCTTACCGGGCCAGCTGCTTTTTTGCCGAATCCGCCGTGACCACCACAGCTCCTGCCAGCATGATGAGGTCTTTGATCACCAGCCTGCCCGCGGCGGATAAATAAGGAAAGCCATGGTGCGCGTCTCCCAGGGCCGGCACCCACGTTTCCGGAGTGGTAACCAGGAAAGACAAGGTGCCTATGCCCATAATAAATGTCAAGGTACCCCCGGCCACACCAAAAAGCGGATGCACCCTGTTCAGGAGCAGCAGCAGGCCCATGGTAACCAGCAGGGCGCCCAGGCCGTAAGCGTAGCCGTAGGTATTGTTTTCCCGGTGCCAGGCCTTGTTTTCCGGCACCAGCTCCCCTTCCTTGTTACGGTGCTCCCGGTATTGCTCCGGGTTGTGGTAGAAGAAACGCATGAACGGGCTGTTAGCCACAAAAGGCGTGATGCCTTCCGCTTCATAGGGCACTACCTTCAGGGCGCCTATCCAGATGAGGATAACGGAAATAGCTATACGCAGGAAACGGATGCCGGCGCCCTCCAGCCGGCTGATGGCTTGCAGAATTCTCATGCTGCAAAACTATTGCACTGCGTGGCGGCAGGGAATGGAGGATGTTCGCCAATACCCGGACAAATAGGTCATATCCTTAAAACTTGCAGCAAAACTAATATTCTTGTTGTTGATACGGCCTCGTAAAGTCTGTCCTTTATAATTTCCTGCCTGGAGAGTAGTACCGGATTTTCCGACATACACAACATCCATCCTCCCCTTAGCCAATCGTACAACGTAAAAAATACCTGGTAAATCAGGAACTGATTCGCTAACAATGCTTATTTATCTGCTTTTCTAAAAAAGAAATGTCCTTGCTGAGAATGTTCTAAACCTGAAAACATTGATATTTTTTTTATTTTCAAATATATACTTTCTATGAGGTTAAGATAACCACTCCTACGTTCTCCCTGAACTCCCTCGGAGAAACGCCCGTATATTTCCTGAACAGCCGGCTGAAATAGAATGGATCGGAAAAGCCTATATTCGCGGCTATTTCCTTGACACTCAGGTTGGAAAAGTGAAGCGCCCGTTTGGCTTCCTGCACAATGCGCTCCGCAATGAGCGCAGAAGGGGTCTTAGAAAGATATTTTCCCGTAAGCCGGGACAGTGTTTTAACTGAAATATGCAGTGCCGCCGCGTAATCTGCGGGCTTATGCCATTCGGAGAAATGACCTTCTATCAACTGGTGCAGCTGCTGCAATTGCGGCCCCGCGGCAGCCGGCAACCGGTTGCCTTCATCCTGCATCTGGCGGAGCTTGAGGCGGGTCGCTATGATCAACAGAATTTTAAGATGCGCTATCACCATATCATGCCGGGCAATATCTTCCTTCCGCTGCATATCGTCTCCCAGCAGGCGCAGGTAATTTTTGACGGCCGCATCGTTCTCATCGTCCAGCAGTACAAAAGGCGGGGCGTATACATTGTTGAACAACACGCCGTTGCAGGCCACTTCGTGCCGGTGCTGCTCTATACAATAAAAATCGCCGTGGAAGTAAAGCAGCTCACCCCGGAATGCGGCAGACGAGCGCAGCGCATATTGCTGGTACGGTGTAAAGAAAAACAAGGCAGGCCCCTGCACAGTGTACACGGCCAGGTCTGTTTTGCACTCAAAAGTACCCGCCGGCACCTTTACCAGCGCATACATCGGCCTTCGTTCCCAGGCCGTATGCTGGTCTATAACACGAAGCTCCGCCAACGGTTCCCTGCTGTTTTCCCGGCTGATGATGTAAGATGGCTGCATGCCGGTAAAGATAACATTTAGCTGGCAACACCAATGGCGCTGTAGCAAACAGGATAATTCCTTCCATAACAACAAAAATTGCACACGAGAAAAAGATAACTTTCAATGATATGCAACCCTCTTACAACTTCCTCGCGCACCTCATTTACCTGCCTGTAGTGATTGTGCTCACCTGGGCGGACGCGGCTGGCGGAAGCGGCCACACCACTGAATGCCTGACAATTAAAAGCTCCCCGGCCCAACCGGGGAGTTTTTTTAATGCCATGGGCAACAAATTCCACAGGCCCATAGCTGTTTACCTCCCTCCCACGGCTGTTCTGCATGGCATGATTCTTTCGATCTTCTTCATTCCACCAATCTTGTTTCTTATGCAGGCCGGTCACTATTCAAGAAGAGCGTTCATACAACAGTTGTCCCTCAACGCGGGACTGGCTTTTATGACGCTTGACAATCTCGCCATGTTCTCTCCCGTTGAAGAAAACGCCACGGCCCCGCGTGCCAGCGGCACGTCTATTCCGCGCAAGCTGGGCATTGCGCTGGTAGGTCTCGGCAAATATGCCGCCGGCCAGCTGGCGCCCGCTCTTCAGGAAACGCAGGCCTGCTACCTGGCCGGCATTGTTACCGGTACACCGGAAAAGGCGCGTGACTGGAAAGCGAAATACAACATACCTGATGCTAACATATACAACTACGATACTTTCGACAACATCCGCAATAATACAGACATTGATATTGTGTACGTGGTATTGCCCAACGCCATGCATGCGGAATACGTGATACGCGCTGCCCGCGCGGGCAAGCATGTGATCTGCGAAAAGCCCATGGCCGTTACCGTGGAAGATTGCGACCGCATGATCGCAGCGTGCAAGGAAGCCGGCAAAATGTTATCTATCGGCTACCGCCTTCACTTTGAGCCGCATAACCTGCAAATGAAACAGCTGGGACAGAACAAGGTATACGGCGCGCTAAAAAAAATAAAGGCAGATAACGGCATGGGAGATGCAGAAGGCTGGCGGCTGGATAAGAAACTGGCCGGCGGCGGCCCCTTGATGGACGTAGGCATCTATTGCGTACAGGGCGCGCGTTACACCAGTGGTATGGAGCCCATAGCCGTTACCGCCAAAGAAGGGCCTAAAACAGACCCAGCCAAATTTGCCAGTGTAGAACAGTCTCTCACCTGGCAAATGGAATTTCCCGGCGGGCTCACCGCGGAGTGCCGCAGCTCCTATTCAGAAGAAATGAACCTGCTGCGCGCGGAAGCTGAGCAGGGCTGGTTTGAGCTGTCTCCCGCCTTCCCTTACTCCGGCATCAAAGGCCGTACCTCAGACGGCCCTATGGACCTGCCGCAGGTGAACCAGCAGGCCCGGCAAATGGACGATTTCGCCATTGCCGTCAGCACAGACCGCCCCACCCCGGTACCCGGTGAAATGGGCCGGCAGGATGTGAAGATCCTCCAGGCTATTTATAAGGCCATGGAAACCGGGCAGCGGGTGGAGATATAACGGCTATGCCAGATTGACTTCCATCACATCATTGGCCGTTATAACAGCCTTCTGCTTCAGCGTGAGCAGCACCTGCCTGCCGTTCTGCCTCAACACCGCGCTCACCTTCTTCCCGTTCAGCGTTACTGCCGCGCTTTTGAAAGTGCGGCCGTTTATGGCTTCAAAAGAAAGAGACTGCAGCATCAGCTTGCCGTAGGCCATGCTGATCTGATGACGCTGGCCGCCGGCTACCTGCTGCTGGCTGTAAGTGCCCCAGCCTTCCGCCGTGGTAAAGGCCGCCCGGAAATTTTCCGGTTGTATGCGGGGCGCGAAACCGAGCTTTCCTTTAGGCCCGTGATACGTGTAGCCGCAAGCGTTAATATAGGTGCCGTATGAAGCCATGGCGCGGGCGTAGTGGTCACTGCATTCTATTTCATTGAAGGGATTGCGTTTGGCGGCGTGGTAACGGTCATGAATAACACGCGTCATCACCAGGCTTTCATCTACCATGCCTTCCGCCATCATATGTGCGGCCACCTGGTGCTCAAAGCCGCTCATGCATTCATGGAAGTAGCCGAGCTGCCAGGTGACGTCTTCGCCGTAAGGCTTTGCTTCATTTTTCGGGTTGGTGTTCATGATCATGCCGCCTTCTCCGGCCAGCGCATAAGGGCGGCCACCGGTGTGTGTTTTGATATACGGGCCCACATCCATGGTGAAATTGTACTGCCAGAGCGCTTTCAGCGCAGCCTTCGTTTTTTCTTCATCCAGCATGCGCGGCAGCCCCACCTGGAAAGCCCAGCTCTGGCCATACACCTGGTCTATGTGGCAGGTGTTGTACGAGCCCAGCTTTTTCCTGCCTGTGAGGGCATCCGGTTTATGAATAAAGTATTCCCCGTTGAACAATTGTGTCTCCATGTTTTTGCGGCCTTTCTCCACGTAGCCGCTGCAAGCTTTTGCAAAAGCCCTGTCTCCCATTTCCGTGGCCATTTCAGCGGCGGCGCTGGCCGCGGCAATGCAGAGGCCAACAATCCAGGCTATCTCTCCTTCCCATACCGCGTCTAGCGTATTTTCCATGGGGGTGTCCGTCATCCCGTCACCGTTCTTGTCCTGCTCCAGCATAAACTGCACCGCCTTTTTGATGCTGGGCCAGTTGACGGTGAGGAAACGGTTATCTGCGCTCATCTGGTGCTCCCGGTAAAAGCGCAGGATGGTGCCCGCCTGCCCGTCAATAGCAGGCCTGTTTTCATTTTCCGCCCGGAAAATGATAGCCCCGCTGTCTGGCCTGAAACCCGCGCCCAGGTCTACCCGCTGGCGGAGGTCCCGCTCCAGCGCGGGAAAAATACGCGCCATGCTCTGGGCGTATTGCCATACGTGCGTACAGGTGCCCGCGCAGGCCCCCACCCCCTCCCAGGCCCAGAAGCGGCCGCTGGCAAAGCGGTAAGTATTGGCCGTGGCCAGTGTGCCGATATTGACAAAAGTGCGTTCCAGGAACCAGTGCGGCAACGTGGAGCTGTTCCAGGTTTGCTGCCATAGTTCCGTGGTGTTAACAAGGTATTGCAGATTGCCGGCTACATGCTGGTTCACCTCCAACGCATTTTTAAAGCGCTTTCCGTACCAGTAGCCGCCCTCTGCATCTTTCACCAGCTTTTTCAGTTTGGGATGCGGGTTGTTGAAGTGCCATGCCACGGAATAATCTGCCTTGAATGTTTGACCCGCGGCCACAAGCCCCTGGCAAATGAGACCGCCTACCTGCTTTTCACCCCCATCTGTTTCCGCAACACCGGCCGCCGCAGCGGCCTCAAAGCTGGCCGCTGTTACCGGCCATGGTTTCAGCGCGTTCAGCGCGCGGGCGCCGGCCTGGTGGCAGCAGAGAGACATGCTGCCGGCGTCTTGCGACGTAGTCAGTGCCGCATCTGTAGCAGCAAAATCAAAGTACAGCGAGGTGGCCGCCTTGCCAGTGGTCACACTGCAGCGCTTTTTACCATTACCACTTTTGGCCGTGAGTTTGTTGGCCCCGTTCTCCAGCCAGCCCAGCAGGGAAACGTCTACCGCCTCACCCGTGAGATTGATGACCGCTACGCGGAGAATGGTGGCTGGCAGGCTTGAACTGTCTTCATCCAGCGGGATGAACGGAGCGTAAGCGTGCAGCTGCACGCTCACCGGGAAGTTGGCGGCAGTGTAGGTAACCGTGGCGCAGGGATAGGCCGGCTCAAACCTGATCTCGTCCCAATGGTCTTCATTCAGCTCTTTGATATATTTCGTTCCCCCTTTTATCACCTGCACGGCAAACCCCTGCTCCAGCACACGCTTATTGCCCGCAATGGCAGGCTCTACATACGCAGCGCCGTCCCTGGGCCGTATTTTGCGCTGCTGGGTGCCATCATGCCAGAACACCAGTTTAGGATCAATGCCTTCGTGAACAGGCTCCATGCTTTCATTGTAGATCTGCCAGAGCCACAAGCGCCCGTCTCCCCCCAAATACACGGTACCGCTGTGCAGGCCGCCGGCAGGCATGCCGATGTAACGCAGCTCATTGCGGCTTTTGAGATAAGCGGTGGCTTCCCCTCTTTCGCGGAGGGAACGCAGCCAGGCGGGGGCTATCCTCTTGTTTGCGGGAATATTGTGTTCCGGGTAACCCGGCGGTCTTGTAAAGGCGCCCCATACCGGCAGCTCCGCTGCCAGCAGGCCGAACCCTAACAGGCCTGAGTTCTTCAGAAAATTTCTTCGCTGCATTGTTTGGTTGTATTGGTTGAGTAGCTACGTTGCGTACGCATATTACGTGCTTTGGCCGGGGGGCGCTGGCAGTTTTTTACCGTTTCGTAGGTGTTTTTTCACCCGCTTTTCCCGGCAATCGATTGTTTTAGGTACCTGCCGGAACAATATACACAAACTTGCTTGTGAAGCCGTGTTATTTACACCACTTCAGTGTCAATGCGGTCATTTACCTGCATACTCTGATATACTCAGCCTTTCCTTTGCCGCTGCCTTTGTTGATACTTGTGCATACTTCGGTACAACTATATACCCGTGCCGTATCCGTTCCGTATCTGTCACGTATCCGTTCCGTACCTGTTCCGCGTCTATTTAAGATACGGCACAGGTATGGAACAGAGAGGAAAAAATCAGGAAAACGATGCAGCATCTGCTAAATATTTGCTAAATTCAGCATACAGAATAGATACCGTGAGGAACGGATATTGTTAACTTCAAACCGAATACACCATGGCATTTCTTGACGGGCCCTTTAACTTCAGGGGCAGACTGGGCAATCTTGTTGCCTATCAGCAAAAAGACACGGGGAAAACAATCATTCAGCGCAAAGGCGGCCCCACCAAAAAAATGATCAAAAACCTGCCGCAGTATGAGCGGACCAGGTTGCTCAACAGCGAATTTTCCGCCTGTTCCCAGGCATCATCGGCTATCCGGGATGCATGTTATCCGATGGACTGGCTGGCAGACCGCAGCCTTGCCGGGAGGCTCACCGCCTTCTGTAAAAAACTGCAGGACAGAGATCCGGAAAACGGCCTGGGCGAGCGCGGCGTATATTTTTCCCATCACGGGCATTTGCTCACAGGTTTCAACTTCAATAAACACGTATTGTTTGACAGCGTTGTGAAAAACCCTATTTCGTTTACCCATCACCGTGATAATACCGCTGCTACGGTGACACTCCCGGAGCTGATCCCTGATCTCAACCTGAGCCTGCCCTGGACGTATCCTTTCTACCAGCTCATACTATCGTTGGGCGTGGTAACAGACATTGCACATACCAACCAGGGCTTTCATCATTATGACAGGGATGAGATGCATGTTGTAGCCCGGGCGGAAACGGAGTGGCAGCATGCAGAAAAGGCATTTGCGGGGCAGACGTTTGAGTTGCAGCTGGCCGCCAAAAGGCCTTTGGAAGAATATCATACCATGGTGCTTGCCGTTGGTTTTCAGATGGGCGCGCCACATCCTGACTATGGCATCTGGCGGGCTCAAAATGCGGGCTGCGGCAAAATACTGCACATAGGCTAGCCTCATTTGGCAATACGCCGGATATGGCTTTATTTGCACTCCATAAAGCCATCAGTATGGAAATAGGTATCAGCACATTTGGAGAAGTGCATCCCGAACGGGTAGCCGGCGGGGCCAGGGAATCTTATGCCCGCATGCAGGAACTGCTGGAAGAGGCCAAGCTGGCCGACGCCACAGGCCTTGACGTATTTGCGCTGGGCGAGCACCACCGGCCTGATTTTATCATTTCCTCCCCGGAGGTTGTGCTGGGCGCCATTGCGGCCGTTACCCAACGTATCCGCCTTTCCAGCTCCGTTACCGTGCTCAGTTCTGCAGACCCGGTGACGGTGTTCCAGCAATTTGCCGAACTGGACCTGCTTTCCGGTGGGCGGGCGGAGATACTGGCAGGCCGGGGTTCCTTTACAGAATCGTTCCCGCTTTTCGGTTACAGCCTCAATGACTACAACGAGCTGTTCGTGGAGAAGCTGGACCTGCTGATGCATATCAACCAGCATGAAATAGTGAACTGGCAAGGCCGCTTCCGCCCGGCCATCCGCAACCTGGGCGTATACCCACGCCCGTTACAGCCTTCCCTGCCTATCTGGCTGGCAGTAGGCGGCACGCCCAGTTCCGCGGTCAGGGCGGGCAAGCTGAACCTGCCCATGACGCTGGCCATCCTGGGCGGCAGGCCTTCTCAATATGTACCCTTCATCCAGCTATACCGCAAATCTGCCCTGGAAGCGGGGCACGACCCTGCAAAGCTGCAGCTGGGCATCAACTCCCAGTTCCACCTGGCCGAAGATTCAGATCAGGCGGCAGACGATTTTTATCCTTCTTATGAAAAACTGATGAACCGCGTAGGCAAGGAAAGAGGCTGGTCTCCCATGACCCGTGAACAGTTCGAGTTCATGCGCCTGCCAGACGGGCCGCTGTTTGTAGGCAATGTGAAAGAGATCACAGACAAGATCATTTACCAGCACGGCCTGTTCGGGCACACGCGCTTCCTGGCCCAGCTCGTGAAAGGCAGTATTGCACAGGAAAAAGTGATGAAGTCCATAGCGCTGCTGGGCGCCAAAGTGGCGCCTGCGGTGAAAGAAGCGCTCAGCAGCCGGTGAGCGCATATGACAATACATACCGCATCCGTTCCGCCACGCTGCTTTTCGGCAATATTTCCAGCCGGTAGCCTAATCCGGAATACGTTTCCTGCATCATATCAAAGGTGCGTACCGCTTCTTCAAAAGACTGCTTCCGCTCGCGGTCATTTTCATATATCTCCTTCCAGGGCGGCGTCATGAATGCCAGCGGGTTGTAACGCAACTCCCGGCAAGCGGCTGCTACATCAGGCGGCACAGGCAATCCGCACAACGCCAGGTAACCCTGTACGTCAGGTATGCCCCGGTCAAAAAACACCGGTTGCCCCGATGGCCGCTGTGCCTCATAATCCGCTACAGATTGCCGGAACATCAGCCTTGCAAAAGCGCTTTGGTCCGCCCATGGCAGCGCATTGCCGCCGGTGGCCGCCTGGTGCTGAATAATGGCCCTGCCGGTTTCCGGTATGCAGGTGTAGCCTTGCTGCTGCAGGGCGTCCAATAAAGATGTTTTTCCCATTCCCGGCCCACCGGTAATGATGAAATAATTTGTTTTGAGCATGATGTGGATGTTGTGAAAGGCGCCCGAAAAGGGCGAGGGTGAAGTGGTGTAAAGGTAGGGATTTTTTTCGTCCTGTCACCATTTGTGACCAGCGGTTTGAATATCTCTCCCCGAAAACCTAATTTTCCCCTCAATTCATTACTCACTTAGTTACCACGTTATGAAAATGAACATCTTTATGGCGGCCGCGCTGCTTGCGGCGGCCGTGGCGCATGCGCAAGCTCCGCCGCACCGGAGCCAATGGGTGCATGCAGACGCAAAGGGCAAGCTCGTTTACAAAACACTGGCCGCGGGAGACAGGATACTCGACTTTTCCTATGCCGGCTATGGCGGCGGAGGCGTTGCCCTTCCCTCTCCTGCCGTGAAGATCACGCTTGGCCCGGTGGCGGGAGACAATACGGCCGCCATTCAAAAAGCAATTGACGAGATCTCCGCCATGCCGTTGGTAAACGGCTTCCGCGGCGCGCTGCTGCTCAAACCCGGCACTTACTCCTGCGAAGGAACGCTTGCCATCAAGGCCAGCGGCGTGGCGATACGCGGCAGCGGCTCAGGTGCGGGCGGCACTGTGCTCCACCTCACCGGCAAGCCGCATGCGGCCGTGATGATCGGCGGCAGGACCACTACCACTCCCATCGGAACGCCCACACATGTTACAGATGCCTATGTACCGGCAGGCACCTACTCGTTTCACCTGGCATCCGTAAAAGGACTTTCACCGGGAGATACCATCAGCATCTCCAAACCCGTTACACCCGCCTGGGTAAAGTTTATGGGCATGGACGGGCTTACCCGCAACGGCAAAAAACAGACCTGGCTGACGGGAGACATTACTGCCACCCGCGTAGTTCGCCACATCAGCGGCAACAAAGTAACGGTAGACCTGCCGCTGACAGACAGTTATGACGCCGCTTATCTTGGCCCGCAAGGCGTAACGGTCACCAAAGTATCTACCTCCGGCGCCATCAGGAACACAGGTATTGAAAACTTCCGCATCGCCTGCGCCGCACAATCTGTTACCATCAATGAAGGCCATCACCGCGCCTTTTATATGCGGGGCGTAACAGACGGCTGGGCGTCTGATATTGAAGTGTTCAACACCGTTAACAGCATCGGCATATCAGATGCATCCCGCATTACGGTAAACCGGGTGAGCATCATGCACGAAGTACCCACCATCGGCGCGGCCAAACCGGCAGACTTCAGCGGCAACGGCTCCCAGTTGCTCTTCAACCGCTGCTCGGTGCAGGGGGATAATGTATTCTTCTTTGCAACAGGGGCCAAAGTAACCGGGCCTATTGTTTTGCTGAACTGCACCTTCCGCGGCAATGGCTGGATACAGCCGCATCAGCGCTGGGCTACCGGCGTGCTCACAGACAACTGCCAGGTGCCGGACGGCGGCATTGATTTTATGAACCGCGGCATCATGGGCTCAGGGCACGGCTGGTCTGTAGGATGGGCCGTAGCCTGGAACTGCAGGGCCAAATCTTTCCTGAACCAGCAGCCTCCAGGCGCCGTTAACTGGGTGATAGGCAGCGAAGGAGAAAGGACCCGCCGGGCCATTCCTTTCGATACCATTCCCTACCTGCCGGAAGGTACTTACGATGCGCATGGCACACCGGTACAACCGGCCAGCCTTTACCTGGCGCAACTGGAAGAAAGGCTGGGTGAAAAGGCGTTGAGGAATATCGGGTATTAGCGTGCAGCAGATAAACGGAGGCTGCATCCGGCATTGGATGCAGCCCGTCTTGTTCGTAGAAGAACAGTTTTTTTAAAAAAAGAGGAAATTATTTTGACGGCTCGTTGTAAATGCTTAATTTTGTTGCAACAGAACTCGCCACGCTACCCGTAAGATCAGCGTCCCACGGCGAGGCTTTTTTTTATACATTGTTTCTATGGTTGACCCATTCAAAAAACCAGCCACTTCCATAACGGAACAGATAGCGCTGTTGCAACAGCGTGGCCTCACTATCAATGATCATGCTTCCCTGGAATATCATTTAACCCATGTTGGATATTACCGGCTGGCGGGCTACTGGCAGGTGCTGCAGAATGACCCTGTTAAGCACACATTCATTCCCGGTACCGCTTTTGAAAATGTCGTAGAGCTATACAATTTTGATCGTGAATTGAGGCTTTTATTAACTGATGCCATCGAAAGAATAGAAGTATCTCTCCGTTCCCTGATAGTGAATACAATGTGTTGGGCTTACGGTCCCACATGGTACAGCGACCCCCACCATGCAGAACATGCAAAACGGTATGATGAGAACATCCGGTCAATCAATGCAGAGCTGGAAAGATCTTCAGAAGACTTTGTTGCACATCACAACCGGAAGTATGGGAAAAGCGAGCATCCACCTGCCTGGAAAACTATGCAAGTGCTAAGCTTCGGAACGCTTTCCAAAGTTTTCAGCAACATTCGCAATAATCTTCCGGAGAAAAAGACAATTGCACAAAAGCTGGGGCTTCCAACATATACCTGGCTTGAGAGCTGGATGGTAGTCATTTCTGTACTGCGAAACTACTGCGCGCATCATTGCAGGATATGTTACCGGAAGTTTAATTTCCCTCCAAAGGAATTAATACGAAGCAAATTTCCATGGATTAAAAACTACCCGACCGGCATATTGAAAGAACACCTTTATTTTCAGTTATGCGTGGTGAAGTACATTTTAGATCGATGCGCTCCTTACAATCGTTTCAGCAGTCAGCTAAAGCAGTTGATCACAAAATACCCATCTGTTTCTACCGGAAGGATGGGATTTGTCCCTGAATGGGAGAAGGAAGACCTCTGGCAATAGCAGCGCCCGGAGCCGGTGAAATGACGGCCCCGGACGCACTCTCATCAAAACTTCAATATCCCTCTCACCGTTATATCCGTTCCATCCGTTACATGTAAAAAGTACAGATCGTTCCGCAATGAGGTGAGGTTCAGCGTAATTTCCGTGCCTGACTGCCCCTCCGGTATTACCGCGTACGCCACCTGGTTGCCGGCACGGTCAAATACCCTGAAGGTATAAGTAAGCTGCTTCTTGCTTTCAAGCCGCACTGTTACCGGGCCGCGTGTGGGGTTCGGATATACTGTAATGTCTACCGGATCTTTAATAACGCCGGGGCCCAGCACCAGTATGTTTTGATCTGCCATGGCGGTATCATAGTTCTCATTACCGGTTTGTGTGGCCCTTACCGTTATCAGGCCTTCGCTGGTGAGCCTGATGCTGTTGCCGGTAATGATGCCGCTGCCTGAAACAACTGAATAGCTGACGGGCAGGCCGGTAGATGCGGTGGCATTCAGGGTTACGGTCTGGTGTTTCAGGCGGGGCGCAATAACCGGGAAGGTGATGGTTTGCGGGGCTTTGCGGACAGTGATGGCAATTTCAGCGGATGCGGGGAAGTACTGCTCATTGCCTGCCTGCGTGGCGCGTACTGTAATGGTGCCGCCGCCGGTGAATACCAGTGTGGAATCTACAAACATGCCGGGACCGCTGACCACTTCCATTTGCACCGGCAGGCCGGCGGAGCTGCTTGCCAGCAGTTCAAAGGGCTCGTCTCCGTAAGTGATCTCCGGCACTTCGTTAAATGAAATGGTTTGATGCCGCCGCTCCCACAGCTCCCATTCGGAGAACTGCGTGCCGGTGTGGCCGTTGTTGGCGGTGATCTGCAGGCGGTAATACTGGTAGGCGGTAGTATTGGTATCCAGCGGGAAGCTGCGGGTGAGGCGGCGGCTGGCGAAGGACTGGTTCAGCTGGCTGTCCAGCACGGCCCAGGTAACGCCGTCTGCCGAGCCGAGCAACTTCCAGTCCTTGGGGTCACGTTCAGGCACGTCGTTGCCGGAGGTGATGGTGTAACGGCTGAGGATGGCGGGGCGGGGCGATATGTATTCCACCCACAGCGCCCTGCGGCCGCTGATGTAGTACTTGGTGGTGATGAGGTTATCTATCAGGCTGGGATAATTTTCCGCGGGTTTGCTGGTGTTGGCATACTGCGCGGAAATAATACCGCCGTTGTCTGTAATGTCGAAAGACTGCAGGGTATCCTCCCCGAAGAAAGGCACCCTGGGCTCTGCGGCAATGCGCAAGGCCTGGGCACGGAGGCTGTCCCACAAGGTGCCGGCGCGCTGTGCCGCGGTGGCAATGTTATCAACGGCAGCGGCGCCCAGCCTTTCTTCCAGCTGCGCCAGGTAAAGGCTGCGGGGCATTACATGAGCGCCCCAGCTTTCCCAGTAACCGTTGCCATTGCGTGTTCTGCCAATATTCCCGATACCCCAGTTGCGGCCGCCGATGGGGCTTTCCACCTTTATATCACTCTGGTAGGAATACACGTTCCAGAACAGGGTTTGCACCCCGGCCCAGCCGTGGCCGGTGCCGGAGGCGCCGCGGTTCTGCACGCGTATCTGTCCGCCGTACACGTTATGGTACGGCG
>NZ_JBCNJR010000009.1:0-292991 GCF_039596455.1 Chitinophaga sp. | reverse complement strand
TTCGTTTATAATTTAACCCGGAAAAACGAGAAAAGGAAACGAAAGTAGGAAAAAGTTATTTTTTACGGCGCGGAAGAGCCTGGCGGGCGCCTGCCCGCCGTACAGTTCCTGCATCATGCCGCGGGCGGCGCCCTCATCCGCAGCCGGCATATGTATGCAAAGTACCCCTTGCGGCAGCTTTTGCCGCCCGCTAGAATACCGCCAGTATCTTGGCCGCTCCTGCCCTGGCCGCTGGCTCTATTTCGCCGTACCGGCCTGTAACGCCCAGCTCTATACCTATGGCCAGCACCAGCGACTCTCCCCTGCCGGCTCCCTTGTCCAGCTGCAGGGTAACGTCTGCCGGCGCTGAAGCAGCGCCGGTGTGTTGCCATTCAGTGATGCGGTATTGCTGGTGGGCCGTTCCCACCTCTACCCGCTGAAACGTTGTGCCGTTGAACCGTACATCGCCCGCTTTTCCCAGTGAGACCAGGAAACGGACAAAAGGCGCCTTCCATGGCAGGTTGAGGCTGATGCCGGGGATCAGCCCGGGAATGGTGATGGTGGCCGTGCCCTTCCTGCGGTTGGTGTTAACGGTGAGGGGATGCCTGAACAGGCTGTCGAAAGGCATTTCCGCGTTGAAGTCGAACCCGGCCAGCATGCTTCCGTGGCGGGACAGGCTGATGCCCCGCTCGCCTCTTTTACTGGTTTTGTCCAACATCTGCATCTGCTTGCCCAGGCTGTTCAGCGCGCCTGTAAAACGAAGGTCTCCCAGGTGGTTAACCAGGAATACCGCGCTCCTGATACCTTTGGTCAGCATGGTGCAGGCCCTGAACTCCGCATTGTTTTCACGGGTGCGCGCAAGTGTGGGTGATGAATTGACCTGCTCTTTGGTAGGGCCGCCCTTACGCCTGACTACCAGTTTGTCTACGCCGCGCATTTTGTACACGCTGAAGTTGCCGAGGTTACCGGAGAAGTCGAAGGGGCCATTAAGTTTTGCCATAAGTGGTTGGTGGTTTTAAGGTGTTAACAATGTAGTTACGGTTGGCTCCTACTCAAGATACAATACGGTAAATATAAGGAAAACAATTGGTTCAGCCAGGGATAAGCCACCCCTATATAGTGGTGGCTTATGGGTGGGACATCCTTATGATATGGGTAAGACATGGGTAAGATATCCTACCTGGAACCTGCCAGGGATAAGGGCTTTTGGGTGTAAGAAAATATTGGTACGGGAGGCATTGCATGCCTGTAAAACACATACTTGTTGGTGCAGTTTGCATGGGTTGAATCCCTATTTTTGCCGGCAAATTGTTAACCCATGGCATTTGAAAAAATCTACCCGGTACGGGAAGCCGCGCAGGAGCAATCGCTGATGTATCTCTTCGTCAGCAATGGTACCGCCAACATTGTAAAAGCAATAGAATACCAGTATATGCAAGACATTGGTTTCAGCCCGCTTTTCAACCTTGGTTTCGGTGATTATGACGTGAAGACGGATACTATATCAGACCAGTGCGTGAGTAATAACGGTGACCACTACACGGTTTTTCATACCATATTAAGTACTATTCCACGGTTTTTCGAAATGCAGCCCCACGCCCTTATAGTGGTGCAGGGCAGTGATTCCGGCCAGAAGTTTGCCGACTGCTGCAAAGTCACTTGCCTTAAGGGATGCAAAGAAGTTTGCAGGAAAATCAACAGGCGGATAAATGCCTATAGATGGTATGTGGAAAAAAATTTTGAGCAACTGAATAATGCTTATACATTCTATGGCGGCGCAATGTACGAAAATGGAAACGCGACGCTTGAAGACTATTGCAAAGGGAAAGAATACAAGGCGGTTTTTTGTATGAAAAAAGGAATACCTTTAGGATATGAGAACTAAAGAAAATAAAACTGAAGAACTGGTGAAAGTACCGGATCAAGAACTACTGTCTTTAGTTGAAGAAAAACTGAAAGGCAGGGTATTGTTTCCTGAAAGCCTTGAAAGAGCTAAAGCTTTTGTCAAGAACATGACCATCATCAAAAAATAAGCTCTTTACACCAAGTAAGAAATAAGAAGGTGCATTCTGCCGAATGCGCCTTCTTTATTAAAGGCCGCTACCCATCCACCCCCAGATTCCCTAACTTCACACCATGGACTTTGGAAGAGTAGACACAGCACTGCTGAACGATATCGACTTCAAGCTCCCCGCAGAGCCGGTTTTCAACAAAACCGCCCTGCCCGGCCGCCCGGCAAAAGCCCCGGCGGTGTACCTCGGCTGCGCCAAGTGGGGCCGTAAGGAATGGGTGGGCAAAATATACCCGAAAGGCACACGGGAGAAAGATTTTCTGCAGGAGTACGTCAAACATTACAACAGCATTGAGCTGAACGCCACCCATTACAACGTAGACCCGCCCCTGCTGCGGAAATGGGCGGCCACTACCGCCGGGCGTAATTTCAGGTTCTGCCCCAAGGTGCCCCAGTCTATCAGCCACTACAGCCAGTTGACCAACGCTACCGAGGCCACCACGGCCTTCCTGGGGGAGGTATTGGCCTTCGGGGAGCAATTAGGTCCAATTTTCCTGCAGTTGAGCGATAAATTCGGCCCATCCCGCAAAAGCAACCTGTTCAACTACCTGGCCTCCCTGCCGCAAGACCTCCGGTTTTACGTGGAGGTGCGGCACCCGGACTGGTTTGCAGACCCCGTTCATAGCCGGGAGCTGTTCCAGACGCTGCGTAACCTGGGCATGGGCGCGGTTATCACGGATACGGCAGGGCGGCGTGACTGTGCCCACATGCACCTGCCCCTTGCCGGCGCCTTCATCCGGTTTGTGGGCAACAGCCTCCACCCTACAGACCATACCCGGGTAGACGACTGGGTGAACCGCCTCCAGTACTGGCTGGAACATGGGCTGGAAGAGCTGTATTTTTTCATGCACATGCATGACGAGGCCTTTTCCCCGGAGCTGACCGTGTACCTTGTAGACCAGCTAAATGCCCGCTGCGGGCTCGGTTTGGCCAAACCGGCGTTCGTAAATAATAATACCCTCTTTTAAGCTTCCTGTTTATATATTATTTTCGCAGTCATGATCAAGCGTGAAATGCTGATACAACTCGGCCGGCAGTTGCAGGGAGAGTTGTATTTCGATGATACAATGCGTACCCTCTATGCCACGGACGCATCCGCCTACCGCGAAATGCCCCTGGCAGTGGCCATACCGGAAAACGAAGAAGACATTAAAACTCTGATCCGCTTTGCCCGTGAACATAAAACATCCCTCATACCCCGTACGGCAGGCACCTCGCTGGCCGGACAGGTGGTGGGCAGCGGCATTATAGTGGACGTATCCCGGAAGTTCACTAAAATACTGGAAATCAATACAGAAGAAGGATGGGTACGGGTGCAGCCCGGCGTTATCAGGGATGAGCTGAACCTCTTCCTGAAACCTTACGGCTATTATTTCGGCCCGGAAACCTCCACGGCCAACCGTGCCATGATAGGCGGCATGGTGGGCAACAACTCCTGCGGTTCCAACTCCGTAGTATACGGCAGCACCCGGGAGCACCTGCTGGAAGTGAAGGCCCTCCTGAGCGATGGCTCCGAAGCCACCTTTAAAAGCCTCTCCCCTGACGAGTTCCATGCCAAATGTGAAGCCAATGACGGCAGCCTGGAAACGAAGGTGTACCACCAGATCCGCACCATCCTGGGTAACGCCGCCAACCAGGAGGAGATCAGGAAAGAGTTTCCCAAACCCTCCATCCTGCGGCGCAACACCGGCTACGCGGTAGACCTGCTGCTGGAAACGGCCCCCTTTACGGCCGGGAAGGAAGATTTTAACTTCTGCAAGCTGATTGCCGGCTCCGAAGGCACCCTCGCCTTCCTGACGGAAATCAAGCTTCATATAGATCCCCTGCCGCCGAAGGAAACGGGGCTGATGTGCATCCACTTTAACAATGTAGACGAGTCTCTCCGGGCAAACATCATTGCCATGCGGTACAAGCCCAGCGCCAGCGAGCTGATAGACCACTTCATACTGGAATGCACGAAAGACAATATTGAGCAGCGCAAAAACCGCTTTTTTGTTCAGGGAGACCCCGGCGCCATACTGGTGGTGGAGTTTTGCCGCAATACCAGGGAAGAGATCACAGACGTTGCAGGCAAACTGCGCGGAGAGCTGCAGGCGGCCGGGCTGGGTTACCACTTCCCCCTCCTTTTCGGGGAAGACACCAAAAAGATCTGGACGCTCCGCAAGGCGGGCCTGGGCCTGCTGAGTAACCTGCCGGGAGACGAAAAGGCCGTGCCTGTTATTGAAGATACGGCCGTGGCGGTGGAAGACCTGCCTGATTTCATTGCGGAATTTAACCAGATACTGCAGCGGTACGATCTTTTTGCCGTACACTATGCCCACGCCGGCAGCGGCGAAATTCACCTGCGCCCCATCATCAACCTGAAAACGGTGGAGGGCAACCAGCTTTTCCGCACCATAGCGGAAGAAATAGCCACTCTCGTAAAAAAATACAACGGCTCCCTCAGCGGCGAGCATGGAGACGGCCGCCTGCGCGGGGAGTTCATTGCGCAGATGATAGGCCCCCGCAACTACGAGCTGCTGCGGCAGATCAAATACACCTGGGACCCTGAGAACATCTTCAATCCCAACAAGATCGTAGACACGCCTTCCATGAACAGCATGCTGCGCTACGAGCCCGGCAAAAAGGCGCCAGATCTGAAAACGGTTTTCCATTTCCCGCATCAGACCATTTTGCAGCACGCAGAGCAGTGCAACGGCTCCGGAGACTGCCGCAAAACGCAGCTGAGCGGCGGTACCATGTGTCCCAGCTACATGGCCACCCGCAACGAGAAAGACACCACCCGCGCCAGGGCCAATATTCTCCGCGAGTTCCTCACCAACTCCACCAAGGAGAACAAATTTGACCATGACGAGATCTATGACGTGATGGACCTCTGCCTGGCCTGCAAGGGCTGCAAGTCTGAGTGCCCCAGCAACGTAGATATGGCCAAGCTGAAAATGGAGTTCCTCCAGCATTATTACGATGCTAACGGCGTGCCCTTCCGCACCTGGCTGATCGGCAACTTCCGGATGATGACCAGCCTGGCCGCTATTGCACCAGGCGTATACAACTGGCTGGTGAAAACCGGCGGCCCTTCCCGCCTCATCAAACGCATATCCGGCTTTGCCGCAGACCGCTCCATGCCCACGCTGGAAAAAAGAACGCTGCGCAGCTGGCTGAAGGCCAACCCCCAAAGCGGCGCCGGCAACGGGCGGAAAGTATACCTCTTCTGCGACGAGTTCACCAACTATAACGATACCTCCATTGGCATCAAAGCCGTGAACCTGCTGCGCAAGCTGGGGTACGAAGTAATACCCGTCAACCACCCGGAAAGCGCACGGGCATTGCTGTCCAAAGGCTTCCTGCGCAAGGCGCAAAAGATAGCGGAGAAAAATGTGCAGCTGTTCAGCAACCTCATCACGGAAAATACGCCGCTGATAGGCATAGAACCTTCCGCCATCCTCGGCTTCCGTGACGAATACCCTGACCTGGTGGGAGAACCGCTGCGCGCCGCCGCCAAAGAGCTGGCCCGCCACGTGTATATGATAGATGAATACCTTTCCCTGGAAGCAGACCTGGGCCATATTACGCCCGCCATGTTCAAACCGGGCGCACAACATATCAAACTGCACGGCCACTGCCAGCAGAAAGCGCTTTCCAGCGTGCTGCATTCCAAAAAGATACTGAGCCTGCCGGAAGGTTATTCCGTGGAAGTGATCCCCTCCGGCTGCTGCGGCATGGCCGGTTCTTTCGGGTATGAAAAGGAGCACTACGATGTGTCTCAGAAAATCGGGGAGCTGGTGTTGTTCCCCGCCGTGAGAAACGCGGCGGAAGGCACGCTCATTGCCGCGCCGGGCACCAGCTGCCGCCACCAGATCAAAGATGGTACGGGCGTGCACGCCAAACACCCGGTGGAGATATTGTACGAGGCATTAGCGTAAAGCTTATAGCGATACTGACAGCCGGAACGCCTTCAGCGCGTTCCGGCTTTTTTTTGCGGTGCTGTACCAGGCGAACAAAAGTCCGCCGCCTGCTGTTAGTAAACAGTGTATGGACCTTTCAGCAAGCACCATTGCGGCCGCCCTGTGCATGTCGGTGTTCCTTCCCCGGCCTGCGCAGGCCCAATCAGGCCAACTGACCCTTGAAGAATGTTTCAGGCTGGCCCGGCAGCGCAACATAGCGCTGGAGCAGGCCCGCCGCTCACTGAACGCGCGGCAGCACCAGCTGAAGGCCGAACAGGCTACCTACTTCCCCAAGCTGGATCTGCTGGCCGGTTACAACTACCTCAGCAGGCCGCTGGAAGTGAACCTTCAGCAGGTGAAAGACGGTATTGTGGAAGGCTCTTCCCAACAGAGCGTTTCAGCGGCCAACACCGTATACCGCGAAATTACCGGTAATGACCTCCCCCAGCCCGTGCAGGACGGTATCTACAACACCTCAAAAAACATCATTGGCGCGGTATACCCCAACTATAACCCGCCGCTGAGCAAACAAAGCTATTTCACCGCCGCCCTGGGCCTGCGGCAGCCCATTTACCTGGGCGGCAAGCTGGCCACTGCGCGCAATATTGCGGCGGCAGAGCACCAGTCAGGCATGGTGAATGTTGAGCTGGTGGAAAAACAGACAGACTTTGCCCTGGCCACTGCGTATATCCGTATCCTTTACCTCAATTCCGTGCTGCTGTCTCAAGGCCGCATTGTGGCCGCCATGGAGCGCAATGAGCGGTACGCCGCCTCACTGGTGAGCAACGAGATCATTCCGCCTTACCAGCGCAACTGGGCCACGGTGGCGCTTACTTACGCCCGCAGCCGCCAGCAGAACCAGCAGCTGGAAAAAGACAATGCCATGGTGGAGTTGAAGCGCCTGCTGCAGCTGCCGCAAGATACCGTGCTCATCATCACGGATACCCTGCAGTACCGCTCCCTGCAAAGCACCGCCCCGCCCGTTGAGTTCTGGAAAGGCAATCCCGCCTGGAAGGCGGTAGACAGTAAAATATCGCTGGCGGAAACCACGGTGAAGGCCGCCCGCTCCCTCAACCTGCCCAATATTTTCGGCATTGCCAGCCTCAATCTTTACCAGCGGGACCTGCCGGTTATTACGCCGCCCTGGCTGGTGGGCGTGGAAATGCAGTGGACCTTGTTCAGCGGCTTCTCCAACCAGCAGCGCGTAAAAGCCACCCGCATGCTGGCAGAGGAAGTGAGGCTGGCTTCGGAGAACACGCGGAACATACTGGAGGCCGGCGCTACCGTGGTGCGCAATAAAGTGACCGTGCTGGAAAGGGACCTGCAATCCCTGGCGCAGGCGCGTGACCAGGCCCGGCTCACCACCGCGCAGGTGCAGGAAAGGCTGGCCAACCAGCTCTCTTCCGTGAAAGACGTGAATGAATCGCTATTGGTGGAAGAAGAGATCGGCAAGGCTTATTACGCCGCGCTGCTGGGCTATATGCTGGCTGCGGCCGAATATTATAACATTCTTGGAACACCGCAACAAATCACGAGCCTCATACAATGAAAAGATTTTTATCACAATACTGGGCCCTGCTGATCCCCGTGATCATCCTGCTGATAGCGCTGCTTTTCCTCATGCGCGGCAATGGGGGCAGCAGCGAATCTTTCATAGGCATGGTAGATGCGGAGTATGTAGACGTGGCGGCGGAATTTCCCGGCCGGCTGGACTCCCTGCTGGTATCACGCGGAGATACCGTGAAAGAAGGACAATTGCTGGGCGTGCTGCGCACTACGGAGATCAACGCCATCCGCCGCCAGGCGGAAGCGGCCATAGAAGCCGCCTCCTCACAGGTGAAGCTGCTGGAAAAAGGCGCACGGCCGGAAGTGATCAAAAACGCAGGCAACCTCTACCACATAGCGCAGGAGCAATATGACCTGGCACGGAAAACGTATGAGCGCATGGAGCGCCTGTATAATGACAGCGTGATCTCCGGTACGGAAAAAGACCTGATCTATTTCAAGTTCCAGGCCGCCAAAAAAGAAATGGAAATAGCGCAGCTCAACCAGCAAATGCTGGAGAAAGGCACGCAGCCGGAAATCATACAGACCGCCACCGCCATCCTCAAACAGGCGGAAGAAGGTTACGCCCTCACCAAAGCGTTAACAGACAATACGCGCATCCACGCGCCTGCAAACGGCATCATTTCTTCCCTGGTGATACACCAGGGGGAAATCGTAAGCATCGGCTACCCCATGATGACGCTGCAAAAACCGATGTCTTATTTCATCCGTTTCAACATCAGGCAGGATGCCGCCGCCGCGCTCCCGCTGGGCGCCAAAGCGCGGGTAAAGGTGCCCGGCTGCCAGCCGGAAACGTTTGACGTGCAGGTATCTTCCGTAGCGCCGTCGCTTGAATTTGCCAATTGGGTGCCGGTAAAGGAGAAAGGAAAATTTGAGCTGCGCACCTTCACCATAGAATGCAAACCCGCCGATGTGGCCGCCATTGAAGGCCTGCGGCCAGGTATGACCGCAGCCCTCATCATGCCATGATACGCGCCATTTGCCAGATAACCCTCAGGGAATGGAAACGCATTCTCACCCGGCCAGACCATTGCCTGGTACTGCTGGTATTACCGCCGCTGCTCTTTTTCTTTTACGCTTACATTTATGACAAGCAGCAGGCGGAAGACCTGCCCGTGGCCATCTGGGACGAAGACCACACCCCCGTTTCCCGGCAGATCACCTTCCTGCTGGAACAAACGCCCAGCATCCACATCACGGCCGCCGTCAGCAGCCAGGATGAGCTGGAAGCGCTGATGCAGCAGCAAAAGATCATCGGCGCCATCCATTTTCCCAAAGGCATGGAAAGAGACATCAAAAGCCGCCACCCGGTAAAGGTGCCCATCTACACCAACGCCGCTTCCCTGGTGCCCGGCAAGCTCATCAACAAAGACGCCTCCACGGTGATCATCACCGCCGCTTCCGGCGTCAACCTGCAGAAGTTCATGAAAACGGGCATGCCCGCAGAAAAGGCCATGAGCCTGGTAATGCCTGTGAGCATGACCGTGTACCCCTTGTACAACCCCACCTACAATTACCAGCATTACCTGGTGCCCGGCCTCATTACGGTAGCGCTGCAAATGATGATCATCATGGTAGCGGTGCTGCTCATCAATATGGAATGGAAAGAAGGCAGCATGAACACGCTGCGTGGCATGGCCCGCAACCATGCCGGCGTGATCATCACCGGTAAAACGCTGGCCCACCTGGGCGTGGCCTGGGTCAACTTTGTGCTGGTGGCGGGCATCATCTTCCCGTTCTTTTCCCTGCAGCACCCCGGTACCACCTGGCAGCTGTTCCTGCTGTACAACCTCCTGGCGCTGGCCTGTACCGGTATAGGCATGATGATCTCCGTACTGGCGGCAGATGTAATGCTGGCGCTGGATGTAGGGCTGTTCTACACATCGCCCGCCTTTGTGTTCAGCGGCTTCACTTTCCCGCGCTGGGCCATGCCCTGGTATGACCAGTACTACGCCAGCCTGATGCCCTACACACCGTTCCTCGATGCGTTCTTCAAGGTCTATTTCATGGAGCTGCCGCTGCGTTACGCCATGCCGGAAATTATCCGCCTGCTGCTTTTCATAGGCTGCACTTTTTTTGTGGCCGTATTCTTTTTACAAATCAAACTGAATAAACAACCTGCGTATGCCGCAACAGCCAGCACATAAACCGTTCCGCCTGCTGCTGCGTGAAGCGGCGCTGGTAGCCGGAGACCACAGCCTGCTGCTCACGCTGCTGATTGCGCCGCTGCTGTACGCGTTTTTCTACGGCAGCATTTACAGCTACAAGGCGGAAGAGGAAGTGCCCATTACCGTGGTAGACGAAGACCGCACCGGCCTGTCCCGCACCCTCATCCAGCAGATCAATAATACGCAGATGGTGCATGTAACCGCTGTTACCACATTGGATGCCGCTAAAGAATCTATGTATCACGGCCACACACAGGGTTTCCTGTACATTCAGCGGGGCATGGAAAAGAAAGTTTTGTCCCTGCAGCAGGCCAACATGGTACTGGCGCTGAATGCGGCGCGGTTCCTGCCATCCAGTGATGTGCTGGGCGCCATTACCGAAGTAGGCCTCACCGTTGGCGCCGGCGTGCGCCTGCAATACCTGCAAAAGCAGGAAGGCATGAACACGGAAATTTCAGGACGGGAGGTGATGGCCGTAAAGCCTGATGCACGGCCTCTTTTCAATAACCGCACAGATTACGGTACCTTCCTGCTGCCCGGCCTGCTGGCCATGATTTTGCAGCAAACGCTGCTGCTGGGCCTGGCGGGCGGCACGGCGGCGGAAAGGCAGCGCAATACTTTTTCCGTATGGATGCAGGCGGCAGGCAACAATCTTTCAAGAGCCCTCTGGGGCAAGGGGCTTTTTTATTTCATCCTGTTCAGCTGCTATGCCTTCTTTTTCCTGACCGTCAACTTCGGCGTGCTGGAGCTTACATTGCTGGGCAACGCCTGGGAGCTGGCGCTGGTAACCGCGCTCTTCCTGCTTTCTTTAATACCCATGGGCATTTTCACCGGCCTCCTGTTCCGTTCACAATTGTTATGCACGCAACTGCTGGCTTTCAGCACCTACCCTATTTTTCTTATCACCGGCTACACCTGGCCCATCCAGCAATTGCCAGACGGGCTCAAAGCCGCAGGCAGCCTGCTGCCTATCACGCCCTTCCTTTCGCTCTACCAGGGCATTGTACAGCAGGGCGCGCATATTGGCGACCGTTTGCCTGCATTATATCACCTTTGCATCTTGTGGTGCTTGTACACCATGCTATGTTTATGGGCCATGAAAAGGCTCACCCGCAGCACGCTTAAAACACCGCTGCCCGTTGCCTGAAAATTCCGTAATTTGCGGGCCATGAACAGCAAGCAAGGACCAATAGGCGTATTTGATTCAGGCTATGGCGGGTTAACGGTACTGAAAGAGATCGTAAAAACATTACCACAGTACGATTACATCTACCTTGGAGACAATGGCCGCGCTCCTTACGGCATCCGTTCATTTGAAACAGTGTACCACTATACGCTGGAATGCGTGCAGCACCTCTTCCGCATGGGCTGCCACCTGGTGGTGCTGGCCTGCAACACCGCCTCCGCCAAGGCTTTGCGCAGCATCCAGCAAAACGACCTGCCCAAAATAGACCCTGAGCGCCGCGTGCTGGGCATCATTCGCCCTACTACAGAAGTGGTGGGCCAATACACCCGCAGCCGGCAGGTAGGCGTTTTCGGTACTACCGGCACGGTTAACTCCCAGAGCTATCCCATAGAGATCGAAAAGTTTTTCCCTGACGTGCAGGTGTACCAGCAAGCCTGCCCCATGTGGGTACCGCTGGTGGAGAATGATGAATACAACAGCGAAGGCGCGGATTATTTCATTAACAAATACGTGCGCCAGCTGATGGTGCAGTCTGAAGATATAGACACTATCGTATTGGGCTGCACGCACTACCCCCTGCTGGCCGGCAAGCTGCAGGAGCACCTGCCGCCCGGCGTTACCCTGCTTTCACAGGGAGAGCTGGCAGCGGCCAGCCTGGCAGACTACCTGCAGCGCCATCCGGAAATGGCGGCCAAATGCAGCACCGGCGGCGGCAGAATGTTCTATACCACTGATGACACGGCCACGTTTGACCGGCAGGCCGGCATCTTTTTTGGAGAACCGGTCAGCAGCATGCATCTTGCCTTATAATTTGTATATTTAATTCAACAAGAATTATAACTATGCTAAGTAAAACTATTCAAGAAGCGCTGAACAAACAGGTGGCGCTGGAAGCAGCCTCTTCACAGGCATACCTGGCCATGGCCTCCTGGGCGGATATACAACCCGGCCTGCAAGGTGTGGCCGACTTTTTTTATGTACAGTCCGATGAGGAAAGGGTACATATGCTGAAACTGATCAAGTTTGTGAACGAGCGCGGCGGGTTTGGCATAGTACCTCACCTGGGGCAGCCCATCATCACTTTTGTATCCCTCAAAAGGGTGTTTGAAGAATTCCTGAGCCACGAGATCAAGGTGTCTGAAAGCATTAATGACCTGGTGCATATGGCCCTGCAGGAAAAAGATTATGCCACCCATAACTTCCTGCAATGGTACGTATCCGAACAGATAGAAGAAGAAAGGCTGGCGCGCACGCTGAATGAAAAGCTGGAGCTGATCGGGGAAGACAAGAGCGGCCTCTATCTCTTTGACCGTGACATACAGGCTTACCGCATGCAATCTGAAAAGAAAGGATAAGAGTATATGCAGGAGCCCCGCGCTCCTGCTCTTTTTTATCCCTTGCCATTAACAAATATCCAGCAACGCCATTAACATTTTTTATACTCCCGAAGGCTTAATTTTAAGCCTGCCATCACCTACTCCGTACCATGCAACATCATTCTCCCGGAAACCTGCGGAAAGGGAACCGTGAGCTTCTCCTCCGCTATGCCGTCATTGCCCTGCTCATCAGCGCCCTTACCATCATACTGCTTGTCCGCTTCAACAGGCAGCAGCGCTACGAGCAGCTGCATGCCGCAGTGGAAGAGCTGGCTGCCACCCGCCAGCAGAAAGACTGGATAGGGCATGCCATACAAACCATGTATGCCGCAGAAAACCATTTCCGTTTTTATACCCTCACCTATCAGAATGTTTATTTTTCCCGTTACAGTACTGCGCTGCGCGAAGTGGCGGCAGACCTCGACTCCCTGCAGCAATACAAACAACAGGGCCTTGGCGGCCTGCTGGAAGAGAAGCAGGAACAGAGCGAGATCTTCCTGGGTATCAAACGGGCCACAGATTCACTGATTGCCATGAATGCCGGCTGGGATACCACCCAGGAGCGCAGCATTGTGAAACCCGCCAGTGGTTTCCGGTTCAGTCAAAAGGTACGTACGGATACGGTATTGGCTTCCGTACCCCGGCAGCCGGTAAAACAGAAAAAGCTGCTGGGCCGTATTGCAGACGCCGTGTCAAGGAAAGGCGCCTATGCGCGTGACACTGCCCGCACGGATGTTGTAAAAACCGCTACCACTGTAACGCCTGATGAGCAAAGCAGGAAGTACAACGAGCAGCAGTTGCAAAACCTGCACAACTACTACACTAACCTGTTCAGGAACATCAGCAGCGGGCAGATGCAGCTTAACCAGCAGGAATATGAAATGGTAACGGCTAATGACCGTATGCTGAAAACTTTGCTGGCAGACCTTTACCAGCTGCGGCAGCATGAGCTGGAAACGGCCCGCCAGCGGCAGCAGACGCAAGCCGCCGGCATTAACCACCAGCTGAACGAGTGGTACAGCGATGCGCTGAACGGATCGTTGCTGATCATATTCTTGCTAGCCCTCATCCTTACGCTGCTCTACATCGGCTACAAAACCAGCGTGCGCCTCAACAGCGCCCGGCTTGACGCGCTGCGTTTCTCCAAGCTCAAGAGTGACTTTGTGTCTAACATGAGCCACGAGATCCGCAACCCGCTCAGCTCAGTGATCGGGTTTACGGAGCAGCTGAAAAAAACGAAGCTGGAAGGCGAACAGGAAGAAATGGTAGGCGCCATACAGCTCTCTTCCAGCATGCTGCTGTCTGTGGTGAACAATGTGCTGGACTTTTCCAAGCTGGAAGAAGGCAAGCTGGAACTGGCCGTTGCCCCGTTCTCCCCGCGCCAGGTAGTGGAAGAAGTGACCAGGGGCATGCACGTGCAGGCGGAGCAGAAAAACATCAGCCTGCGGGAGCGCTTCGGCTTCTCCGGCGGGGAAATGGTAGAGGGCGATGCCTTCCGTTTGAAACAGGTGCTGGTGAACCTGGTGAGCAATGCCGTGAAATTTACGCCCCGTGGCGGCACCATACTGATAGATGCCGTACTGTATGCCCGCAACGGCGGCCACAGCCTGGAAGTAGCTGTGAAAGACAGCGGTATCGGCATTGCGCCCAAACAGCTGAAACATATTTTTGAAGAGTACACGCAGCTGCGCACGCCCGTTGCCGGGCAGGAAACGCCCATCGGCTCAGGGCTGGGGCTGGCCATTGTGAAGAAGATCGTAGACCTCCACGGCGGCACGCTGGGCGTTGAAAGCAAACCCGGCGAAGGTTCTACCTTCCGCTTTTCCATTCCCTATAAAACAGCGGCCACAGTGACGGCGCCTGCAACACCGGCCCAAAGCGCTGTTCCGCTGCCTGATATTTCAAGGGCGCTGATAGTGGAAGACAATCCCCTCAACCGGCGCCTGCTGGAAATAATACTGGAACGGCTGCATATTACGCACACCACTGCCACAAACGGCGCGGAAGGCCTGAAAATGATGCAGGAGCAATACTTCGATATTGTTTTCACCGATATTTCCATGCCTGAAATGGACGGGCTGCAGCTGGTACGCCACATCCGCCGCCTGGAAGACCCGCGCAAGGCCCGCGTACCGGTTATTGCCATTACCGGCAACGCCATAAAGGAAGAGCTGGACCTCTACATGAGCTCAGGCTTCACCAGCTACATTGTCAAACCTTTCCGTGAAACGGACGTAGTGGAAAAGATCAACCTCACACGCCGCAACGGGCTGATGACCAGCCTGCAGGAGGAATAAAAAAACCACGCACGAAGCGTGGTTACAAAATTTGCCTCCCGGCTTGGTAGCAATCTTTAGGATGCCGGGCAGGCCATTAAAATTTCGCTAACAATGATGCCGGGGTAAGGCAACTTTGATGCCATAGCGAAATGTGTTTATAATTTGCTCATTATCAATACTATTCAACTTCCTTTCTTGTCCGTTTCTGCACATGTTTGTCCGGTAACGGACAAACAGCTACTCCAGGTAATCCATATCTTTTGCAAACGTTTCATCCAGCCCGCGCAGCGCCAGCAAAGCAACTGCAATGGTGAGCAGGCCCACTATGCCCGCGCTGTGCAGCACGCCCCAATAAGGTTTGAGGTAAAGGAACAGCATGGTGAGCGGAATAACGGCGCCCCTTACAAAATTGGGTACTGTGGTGGCCACCGTGGCACGCAGGTTGGTGCCGAACAGCTCCGCCGCCACGGTAACGAACAAGGCCCAGTACCCGTTGGTAAAACCCAGGAAAGCGCAGATGATGTAAAAAGTCCGTACATCCCTGTACGGCAGCAACAGGTACACGCCCACCATGAGCAGGGAAAGCAGGATGAACAGGAGGATGATCTTCTTCCTGCTTTGTACAAACTGGCTGAGCAGGCCGCTCGCAATATCTCCCAGCACCTGCCCCGCAAAAGACAACATCACCGCCTTGCCTGCCACTACGGGCGCGTTCAGCTCCATGGCCCTGCCAAACTCCGGGGAAAAAGTAATCAGGATGCCCACTACAAACCAGATGGGCAGGCCAATGGCAATACACTGCAGGTAACGCAGCAGGCGCTTGCGGTTGGAAAAGAGCCAGAGGAAATTGCCGCGCTTTACCTGCATTAGTTTTGTTTTCTGGAAAATGCCTGATTCCAGCACCCGCATGCGGAGCACCAGCAGCAGCAGGCCCAGCCCGCCGCCAATGAAGTAAGAGATGCGCCATTGGAAGAGGTCTGCCATAAAGTACGCCATAATAGCCCCTACCACGCCCAGTGTAGCCACCAGCGTAGTGCCGTAGCCGCGGATGCGCCGGGGCAGCACTTCTGTAACCAGGGTAACGCCCGCGCCCAGCTCTCCCGCCAGGCCAATGCCCGCAATGAAACGCATGGCCGCGTATTGCGGCACGGACTGAACAAAGCCGTTGGCAATGTTGGCCAGGGAATAGATGAGGATGGAGCCGAAGAGTACGGAGAGGCGCCCTTTTTTGTCTCCCAGCACGCCCCAGATAATACCGCCAATGAGCAGGCCGGCCATTTGCATATTGAGCAGCAGGGCGCCCTGGTGCAGCAGCGCGTCATCCTGCAGGCCGAGAGACTGAAGGCTGGGCACGCGTACCACGCTGAAGAGAAAGAGGTCATACATATCTACCAGGTACCCGAAGGCGGCTACCAGTACGGGCAGGCGCAGCAGTTCCCTGGCTGTGGAATTTTGTTCCGGCATAAGTATCTGTTGATGGTTATAACCTTGAAATGGTGAGGCCCCCGTCTATCATCACCACCTGCCCCGTGGAATAGGCCAACTCTCCCGCCGCCAGCATGGCCACGGCTTTGCCCACATCTTCCGGCAGCCCCCAGCGCGGCTGCGCCAGCAGGCCTTCGCCAATGAGGCGGTCGTATTTTTCTTTTACGCCCGCCGTCATGTCTGTAGCAATAATGCCCGGCCGCACTTCATACACGGGTACCTGGTAAGCGCCCAGCCGCAGGGCCAGCAATTGGGTTACCATGCTGAGGCCGGCCTTGGAAATACAGTACTCTCCGCGGTTGAGTGAGGCCACGGTGGCTGATATGGAAGATACGTTGATGATGCAGCCCCGGAAGCCCGGCACGCTGGTTTGCTGCCGCAGCATCCAGTTGGCGGCGGCCTGTGCCAGGAAGAAAGGGCCCTTCAGGTTCATGTTCATCACGCGGTCATAACTCTCTTCCTGCATTTCCAGCACGTCTTTCCGTTCTTTGGGCGCCACGCCGGCGTTGTTGACCAGCACATGCAGCGCGCCGTAATGCGTATTAACCTGCTCCAGCATGCGCTCCCGCTCAGCGCGCACGGCCACGTCTGCCTGGCAGTAGATCACGTTTCCGCCGTGCTGTTTCAACTGCTCCACCACATCCGCCACGGCAGCGGGTTCCCGCACACCGTTCAGCGCCAGGTCAAAACCGCGCTGCGCCAGCGTGGCGGCAATGCCCAGGCCTATGCCGCGGGTGCCGCCGGTGATCAGGGCTATTCTTCTCATAAAGGATCTACGTTTATCCAGCAACGTTTGGCCCAGCTTTCCAGGCCTTTTTCCGCCAGCTGCACGCCTTTGGCGCCCTCCCGGAGGTCCCAGGGAAAGGGGTCGTTAACGGCTACATGGCGCAGGAACAATTCCCACTGGGTTTTGAAAGCATTGTCGTATACCTCCTGCTCGGGCACTTTGGCCCAGCCTTCCAGGAACTTCACTGGTTGCTCTATATCCGGGTTCCACACGGGTTTGGGCGTATGGCCATAGTGCTGTACATAACATTCACGCAAGCCGGCTACCGCAGAGCCCTGTGTGCCGTCTACCTGTATGGTGAGCAGATCGTCCCGGCGCACGCGCGTAGCCCATGACGAGTTGAAATGGGCCACAATACCACCTTCCAGCTCAAAGGTGGCATAGGCCGCATCATCTGCGGTACAGGCATAAGGGCGGCCCTGCTCGTCTATTCTCTCCGGAATGTGGGTGGCGCCCAGGCAGCTGACGGCCTTTACGTTGCCGAACAGGTTGTCCAGCACATAGCGCCAGTGGCAGAGCATGTCCAGTATAATACCGCCTTCGTCTTCTTTCCGGTAGTTCCATGAGGGGCGCTGTGCGGGAATGGAGTGCCCTTCGAATACCCAGTAACCGAATTCTCCTTTTACAGACAGGATGCGGCCAAAGAAGTTTTGCTGTATGAGCCGCTTTAGCTTCATGATGCCCGGGAGCCAGAGCTTGTCTTGCACTACACCGTGTTTTACGCCGGCTTCGCGGCAGAGGCGGTACAGCTCCAGGGCCGTGGCGGTATCTGAGGCGATGGGTTTTTCACAGTAAATATGTTTGCCCGCCGCTACCGCTTTACGGATGCTGGCGGCGCGGCCGCCGGTAGTTTGCGCGTCAAAGTAAACAGTGTAGTTGGGGTCTTTCAGCAGCATGTCAAGGTCTGTAGTGTAGGCGGAGATGCCGCTCTTTTCCGCCAGCTCCTGCAGGCGGGCAGGGTTGCGGCCTACCAGCACGGGGTCTGGCAGGATGAACTCGGATTCGCTCACCTTTACGCCGCCCTGGCGGATGATGGGCACTATGGAGCGCAGCAGGTGCTGGTTGGTGCCCATACGGCCGGTAACGCCGTTCATGATAATGCCGATGCGGTGGACCTTTTTTGGATTGTCAGCCATAATACATATTTCAGGAATGATGTAAATACGCTTGTTTGATCTTCTGCAGGAACTGGTACTGGTTGCCGGCCCAGTATTCCGTAGAAAATATTTCCACTTCATGGAAACCGGTAAAACCGGCCGCTTCCACCCAGCCGCGGATCTTTGGAACAGGGATGCAGCCTTCGCCCATCAGCCCCCTGTCCAGCAAGAGGTCTCGTGTAGGCACGCGCCAGTCGCAAATATGAAAGGCCATCAAATGCCCGTTGCGGCCGCAGCGCATGATTTCCTGCTCCAGCGCGGGGTCCCACCAGAGGTGGTACACATCCACTGCTACCCCTACCCAGGGAGAGGCCAGTGCCTCCGCCATGTCATTGGCCTGCGCCAGGGTGTTAACGGCGGAGCGGGTGTCAGCATACATGGGGTGCAGCGGCTCTATGGCCAGCTTCACGCCGGCCGCGCGGGCCGCGGGTTCCACAGCGGCAATGCCTTCCAGTATCTGCTTGCGGGAGGTTTCCAGCGGAAGGCCTGCCGCCGCGCCGCAAACCAGCACCAGCAATGGCGCTCCCAATGCCGCCGCTTCTGCAATGGCGCGCAGGTTGTCATCTACTGCCTCCGCCCTGCCGGCAGAAGCCGCATGCGGAAAAAAACCGCCGCGGCAGAGCGATACGATCTCCAGCCCTTCATCCCGCAGCATGCGCCCGGTAGCGCGCGGGTCACGGCCTTCCAGCGCATCCCGCCAAACGGTGATGCCGCGGATGCCTTCCGCGGCATAGGCCCGCGCTGCTTCTTCTATGGGCAGCGGCTTGGTGGTGATGGTGTGGACGCACAGTTTTGAAATATCTGTTCCGCTCATGGTTGATCAACGTTACACGCAGTTAAAGAACGTATAATAAGGCTCTCCCTTCCCCATCCGCTGCACCAGCAGGGCCAGCTCGCGGATGTGATAATCTCCCCACATGCATGATTCCCCGCAGGGCACTTTGCTGCCGGGGGGCGTATAGTCCCAGCCGTTAGGCCGGTGGTAAATGGTATGCAATAATAAACCCTGGTGCCGCTCGTCTGTACTGAGATATGGCGGCTGCAGCAGCGTTTGCAGCACGGTGAGGCCGGCCTGCCGGTAACGCTGCCCCTCCGCTTCTCCCAGGTACCTGCCAAAGCGGATGAGGCCCTGCGCGGCAATAGCCGCGGCCGAGCTGTCTACCGGTTCATAGTCGTTAAACGGGTTGGCCGGCTGGTCGAGATAGTTGTGAAGACGGGCCAGGCCGGGAGCGCCGGTATCCCAATAAGGTATGCCGTCTGCGGGCGTTTGATGTATGTAGAATTCACAGGTGGCGCGCGCCGCCTTTTCCATCCAGGCCAGTTCCTCGGCTGGGATTTTGCCGGCAAGGAACTCCAGCTCTTCGGCAAAACCCAGTATGGCCCATGCCAGCCCGCGCGTCCAGGTAGTGAAGCCGGAGTAGCCCTGTTGCGCGTTGGGAGCGCGGAAGTTCCCGTCGTTCGTATTGAATATGCACTCATGCGCCGTTCTGCCTGGCAATACATCATAAGCATCCCTTCCTTCGCCGTAATAAATATTAAAACGGGCGGTAGCCTTCATATGCTGTATGGCGCGCTCCCGCAGGTTGATGCGTACATCGTTCTCCGCCTGCAGCGCATGGCCCAGCGCATCACTCAGCATCAGTATGCGGCAGGAGCGCATGGTGTCTACAAACAGGGAATGCGGGCCGTTGAAGGAATAGATGAAACCACCGCCGCCGCTGATGCCCGTCCACCGTGCCGCCTGCACGGCGCCTGACACTTTCAGGGCCAGCTCGTACAACTGCTGCTCCCGCTCGTTGTGCGGGATGCGCTGCTCTTTCATGAGCCGCAGCAGGTTGCCATAGGTGCTGACATTGTTGAAGCCATGGTCATGTACGCCGGTATGGCTCAGGTGCGGGGCCATGGCGGCTATGGTGCTGTTGCGCCCTATGTGGAGAAACTGCTCGTCTCCGGTAGCGTCAAACTGTAAAATGGCGGAGCCGTACTGGAAACCTTGCGTCCATTCCGTCCAGCCGCGGGTAGTGTACTTCCCTTCCCGCGTGAATACGGGAGCGCCCTGCGCCGTGTTATAATCTTTTTCCAGTTGGGTGATCTTGGCGGCGGAGAGTTGCCAGAATTGCTGCAACAGGGCCGCCAGCTGCTGAGGCTGTAATGATCCGTTGATGTTTATCATTCCGTGGAAATTTATATAGCGGCATGGTGCCGTTCTCTGCTGTTGTATTGCGCCGGTCTATAGGGGTAAAATCCGTTCTGTTGTGTCTGTTAACGGAAGATAGGGTAAAAATGTAAGGAAAAGAAGCGCATCGATGAAAAAATGCAAGCCGGGTCGGGAATGGGGCTGACGCAAGGTTGCAAGGGATCAGCCTTGCAATGGCAGACGCCGCTGCAGGTACCGGCGGTTATAACGGCCACGGCTACATTACGCCGTTATTCCTCCTTGCGCTTTGCAGCCTGTATGGTTTTCAGGTACCCGGTAGGCGTTTTGCCCATAAACCTGCTGAATACGCGGGAGAAATGACTTTGGTCTGAGAACCCTGTCATATAGGCTATTTCAGTAAGGGTATACTTTTCTTCTTCCATCAGCTTCACTGCCTTTTCTATGCGCAGCTTGCGGATGTACTCGCCAAAGCTGAGGTCTTCAAAATACCTGGAAAATTCGCGGGAGAGATAAGACGGGTTCACTTCCAGCATAGCCGCCACTTCTTTCAGGCTCAGCGCCAGGTTGGTGTCTACCTGGTCTTGTATAATGGCGGCAATTTCTCTTGCCCATTCGGGTTTCTTCTGCCGGTCACTGTAGCGCCGGGAAATAAAGTTGTGGAACACGGTCATCAGCACCTGCTCTGAATATTGCCGGGTATGTTTTTCCTGCTGCAGGTGTTTGGCCCAGCTGTACAGGGCGTCATAAATAACCATGCCCTGCTCCAGCAAGGCATGGTCATCGTGAATATTATAGGCAAGCCCCGCCGCAATGGCCCAAAGGCCGGCGGCTTCGGGGGCCAGGTGGTGCTGGTCTGTATCCGCGCCGCGCACAATAGCTGCCAGCGTGTGCAGGGCCGGGTCTTTGAGCTGATGCTTTTCCAGGAAATAGTCAAAGGTACAGCGGTCTTCATAATGGCTGTATTCCACGCCCGTTATATCAAAAGGCACGGCCTGCTCGGCTTCGGCCACGGCCAGCACGTCTTTGTCGGGCACAAATAAAAATTCGGCCTCCGCGTCAATGAACCGGCGTATGAGCCATGGGCAGGCAATCCTGTCTACTTTAGGCCGCTGCCGTGTTACCCACTTCATAACAGCATCTGTTGGTGGACTAAAAGATAATACAATTTTTCTACGGAACGGGCACCTTCACGGCCTGCCGGCCAATCAGCTTCCACTGGCCGCCATCTTTGCTCCATACCAGCATTACATACAGCTTCACATTGCCGGGCTTGCCGCCGTCATTGGTCTGCGCGGCCAGCGTATGGCGCACAATGGCCGTTGGGCCGGTGATGGCAATGGTTTGGGCGGTGAGGTCCATCGTCACAAAATCAGACTGTCCGCTCACCAGGTTGCCGATGAACTCTGCACGGTCTTCAATGCGGCCGTTGGAGTGCCCATACGTGAGGCCAGGCGCGGTGAGCTTTTCCAGGCCGGCCTTGTCTGCATCTACCATCGCTTTGCGCAGCGTTTCTACAGCTTTGGCCACGGCGGCTTCGTCTTTGGATTGGGCGGAAGCAACATTGAACAGGGAAGTAACCATAAGAAGGGCAAATAATTGTTTCATGTTTTCATTTTTGTGGAATATTCCAAATTACAAATTGTTTGGGATTGATGGGTTAAAAAATGTGTTAGCTTGCAGGTATGAAACCGTTAAAGATAGCTACAGCGCAGTTCGAGAACCGCAGCGGAGACAAACACCACAACCTCTCCGTTATCCGCCAGCTGGCCGCTCAGGCGGCGGCAGACGGGGCAGACGTTATTGCTTTTCACGAGTGTTCCATTACCGGTTATACGTTTGCCCGCCATCTTGACCGGGAGCAGATGCTTGACCTGGCGGAGGAGATCCCCTCAGGCCCCAGCGTACAGGCCCTCACCGGCATTGCCGGCGAGCTGGGCATTGCGGTGCTGGCCGGCCTCTTTGAAAAAGACCCCGCCGGCAAGCTGTACAAGGCCTATGTATGCGTAGACGGCAACGGCCTGGTAGCCAAATACCGCAAGCTGCATCCCTTCATCAACCCGCACCTTACGCCGGGAGACCGTTACGTGGTATTTGACCTGCTGGGCTGGAAGTGCGGCATCCTGATCTGTTACGACAACAATATTATTGAGAACGTGCGGGCCACCGCCATGCTGGGCGCGGATATCATATTCATGCCGCATGTGACCATGTGTACGCCTTCCACCCGCCCCGGCGCAGGCTTTGTAGACCCCGCGCTCTGGGAAAACCGGCATAACGACCCCACTTCCCTGCGGCAGGAGTTTGACGGGCTGAAAGGAAAGGCATGGCTGATGAAATGGCTGCCGGCCAGGGCATATGACAATGCGGTGTACGCCGTGTTCTCCAATCCCATCGGCATGGATGACGACCAGCTGAAGAACGGCTGCTCCATGATACTGGACCCCTTCGGGGATGTTATTGCAGAGTGCCGCAAGCTGGACAATGACTATGCCATTGCCACCATTACGCCGGAAAAGCTGCAGCAGGCCGGCGGTTACCGGTACCGGAAAGCCCGGCGGCCGGATCTGTATAAAGACATTATCGGCCAGGCCAACACGCCGGAACAAAAGGTGGTGTGGATGAAGGGCTGAACAAAAAAGGCCCGCGGCAAAGCATCCTGCTCCGCCGCGGGCCTTTTCAATTAGAAACTCATATCTGTTCGAAGGCCTGCTCCATGTCTCCCTTGATATCGTCTATATGCTCAATACCCAGGGAAATACGCAGCAGTCCGGGTTCTACACCGGCTTTCTTTTGCTCTTCCTCACTCAGCTGCTGGTGCGTAGTAGTAGCCGGGTGAATGATCAGCGTTTTGGCATCTCCCACGTTGGCCAGGTGATAGATTAACGTTAAAGACTGCACGAACTTGTCTGCCGCCTCTTTCCCGCCTTTGATCTTGAAAGACAATACCCCGCCGAAACCGTTCTTCAGGTACTTCTTGCCCAGCTCGTGGTATTTGTTGCCCGGCAGGCCAGGGTAGTTCACAGATTCCACCTTGGGGTGCTGCTGCAGCCACTGCGCCAGCGCCAGGGAGTTTTCTACCGTGCGCTGTACGCGGAGGGAAAGGGTTTCCAGCCCCTGTATGAAAAGGAAAGCGTTCTGCGGCGCCAGCGCGGGCCCCCAGCTGCGCAGGCCGGTTACCCGGGCGCGGATGATGTAGGCAATGTTGCCGAAGGGACTGTCTGCTCCGAACACCTCCCAGAACTTCATGCCGTGATAGGCATCGTCCGGCTCGGAGAACTGGGAAAACTTGCCGTTGCCCCAATTGTAATTGCCGCCGTCTACAATAACGCCGCCAATGCTGTTGCCGTGCCCGCCTATCCACTTGGTGGCGGCCTGTACTACAATGTTGGCGCCGTGCTCAATGGGGCGGAACAGGTAACCCGCCGCGCCAAAGGTATTGTCTACCACCAGCGGCAGATCATGTTTCCGGGCAATGGCCGCTATCTTTTCAAAATCAGGGATGGCAAAGCCGGGGTTACCGATGGTTTCCACATAAATGGCCTTGGTGCGGCCATCTATTTTCTCTTCAAAGCTGGCGGGATTGTCCAGGTCTGCAAACCGCGCTTCCACGCCAATTCTTTTAAAAGACACCTTGAACTGGTTGTAGGTGCCGCCATAGAGGTAGGAAGAGGTTACAAAGTTGTCTCCCGGCAGCAGGATGTTGTGCAGGGCAATGAACTGCGCCGCCTGGCCTGACGCTACGGCCAGCGCGCCCACGCCGCCTTCCAGGGCCGCCACGCGTTTCTCGAACACGTCCGTAGTGGGGTTCATGATGCGGGTGTAAATATTCCCGAACTGTTTCAGCTGGAAAAGGTCTGCGGCATGCTCGGCATTGTCAAATGTGTAAGAGGTGGTTTGATAGATGGGTACAGCCGCGGACTTGGTGGTGGGGTCAGGTTGGTAACCTGCATGCACCTGCAGTGTTTCAAAACGTAAGGGTGTTTTTGGCATGATGTGATAGTTTAATAATTAGTCTACAAATTAAATAGACTACCGCAGTATTCAAAATAAAAAGTGCAGATCATCAAGGAAAGGCAGCGCTTTATCAAGGTGAGGCCTTGTGCATGGAGGGTTTTGCGTTGTTTTGTATTGCACACCAAATCTTACAATTATGAAAAGCATGATGTCTGCCGCAGCGGTGATGCTCTGCATCACCCTCCTTTCCCTCCGGGCCCATGCCGGTGGGGATTATTTCAAGGTATATCTCAACAACAAGCTCATTATTGACCAGCCTGTATGGGAACCGCTGAACCTGCAGCAGTTGCAGCTGGACAAGGCCAATGAGAATGACCAGCTCACCTTCCACTACAGCCATTGCGGCAAGCTGGGCAGCGGCCGGAAAATTGCCGTACAAGATGCCAAAGGAAAGGTGATCAGGGAATGGAAATTTGCGGATGCCCCTGGCAGCAAACAGTCAGGCATGGTAATAGCCGTGAAGGAGCTGCTGGCGCTGCAGCAGCGTGACCTGCGGTTTTTCTACACCGCCAAAGAATTACCGAAAGGCCAATTGGTAGGAACTTTCCATGTGGGTGGCAAAACCACCACACAGGTAACCGCGCCTGCCGCCCCGCGGCAACGGCTTGCAGCCTTTTTGCCGGCTGAAGGAACACACGCTTTATTGTAACAATGCCGCTTTCGCCATTCTTCCGGGCCGGCCTTCCATGAGGGCCGGTTTTTCATTGACCGGCATTTCTCCCGCATGTTATTCTTTTCCCCACTCCCGCCGTCATTCCAAAACTTTTATTATATTGACAATTCAATATTCACTATACCGCTTATGATCCGTTTGTTAAACATTATGGACTGGTTTGCCCCGCTGCCTGTTTTTGAGAAAGTCTATTGGTGCGTGGCCATCTTCTTTTCCCTTTTATTCCTGGTGCAAAATACGCTGAGCCTGTTCGGTGGTGAGCATGATCAGGCCATGGGTGATGTAGATGATGTAATGGATGCCGATGACGGCATCGGGTTCCAGTTTTTCACCATCCGCAACCTCTTCGGCTTTTTCACCATTTTCGGGTGGACAGGCCTGGCCTGCATCAGCAGCGGCCTCTCTACCCCGCTGGTAGTGCTCATTTCCGTAGCGGCCGGCCTGCTGATGATGCTGCTGATGGCCACATTGTTCTATTACACGGCCAGGCTGGCCTATAGCGGCACCCTGAAAATGGAGAACGCCGTGAACGCCATTGCCACCGTGTACCTCACCATACCCCGCTCCCGCACCGGCATAGGCAAGGTAAACCTGAAAGTGCAAGGCGCCTTCCGCGAGCTGGACGCCATGACAGACGATGGGGAAGACCTCCGCACCGGCGCCATTGTAAGCGTACGGCAGGTCATGAACAATGAAATTCTTCTTGTAACCAAACAAACCTCATAACCTATGGATTTTATACTAATTGCGATCATAGCGGCGGTAGTTTTTGTATTCGTTGTACTCTATTCGCTTTTCAAGCGGTACAAACGCTGCCCCTCAGACCAGATACTGGTGGTGTACGGCAAAGTGGGCCGCGGGCCTGACGGCTCTCACAGCGCCAAATGCATCCACGGCGGCGCGGCCTTCATCTGGCCGGTGATACAGGATTATTCCTTCATTGACCTCACGCCCATTTCCATAGAAGTGAACCTGACCAATGCCCTTAGCCGTCAAAACATCAGGGTAGACGTGCCTTCCCGCTTTACCGTAGCCATTTCTACAGAGCCGGGCATCATGACCAACGCCGCGGAAAGGCTGCTGGGCCTGCAACGCCCCGCCATCCATGACCTGGCCAAAGACATCATTTTCGGCCAGCTCCGCCTGGTAGTGGCCACGATGGACATTGAAGAGATCAATAATAACCGTGACAAGTTCCTGGCCAATGTAGCTTCCAACGTGGAAGCGGAGATCAAGAAGATAGGCATGAAGCTGATCAACGTGAACGTAACCGACATCAAGGACGAATCAGGCTACATTGAAGCATTGGGCAAGGAAGCCGCTGCCAAGGCCATCAACGAGGCCAAGAAGAGCGTGGCGGAGCAGGAAAAGATTGGTGAGACCGGTAAAGCGGAAGCAGACCGCCAGAAAGATATCACCATCCAGGAAACGCTCAAGAACCGTGATGTCAGCATTGCCGAAACACAACGTGACAGGGACGCGCAGATTGCCGAAGCCAACAAGGACAAGGCCATCCTCATTGCCGCCGCCAACCGTGATGAGTCTATCGGTAAAGCTGAAGCCGAAAGAGACACCCGTATCAAGGCATCTGAGGCCAACGCCACTGCCGTAACGGGAGAGAACGAGGCCCGCATCCGCATTGCCCAATCTGAAGCAGAACGCCGCGAGAAAGAGGCGGAAGCAGACAAACGCGCCGTAGCCGCTGAAAAGATCCAGTCTGCAAAAGCCCTGGAAGAAGCCTACCAGGCCGAGCAGAAAGCAGAAGAGGCCCGCGCGGAAAGAGAGCGCGCCTCACAAAATGCCAACATTGTGGTAGCCGCTGAAATACAGAAACAGAAAGCCATTATTGAAGCGCAGGCAGAAGCGGAAAAGATCAGGGAAAGGGCCAAAGGTGAAGCAGACGCCATCTACGCCAAAATGGAAGCCGAAGCAAAAGGTATGTTCGAAATACTCACCAAACAGGCGGAAGGCCTTGACCGCATCGTACAGGCGGCCGGCAACAACTCCAAAGATGCCGTGCTGCTGCTGATAGCAGACAAGCTGCCCGAGCTGGTGAAAATGCAAACAGAAGCTATCAAGAACATCAAGATAGACAAGGTAACGGTTTGGGAAGGCGCTAACGGGCAGAACGGCACCACTTCCACCGCCAACTTCATTTCCGGTCTCTACAAAGCCGTGCCCCCGCTGCAAGACATGTTCAACATGGCCGGCATGGACCTGCCCGGATACCTGGGCAAACAGCAACCGGGAACAGATGTGATACCCGCTGTGCCCACAGATGATAATTGAGTATACAACACGGATAATCCGGCATAAAAAAGGCCCTGCAAATAGCAGGGCTTTTTCATATTTTGAGACCTCAAAAAATTGTTGCCGTTATGAAAAAACTGTCCCTGTTTCTGCTGCTGTGCGCGGGGTTCAACGCCAGCGCCCAAACCTATGTAGCCGGCCTGGAGAAGCGGGTGATGATCATGGACAACCCTCCCTTTCCGGAGTGCCATGCCTCCACCATAGCCGAACTGCCCAAAAAAGGTTTTATAGCCGCCTGGTTTGGCGGTACAAGAGAAGGTAATAAAGATGTAGGCATCTGGACGGCCCTGAACGAAAACGGCAAGTGGGGCGCGCCGGTAGAAGTGGCTAACGGCATCATGAACGATACCCTGCGCTATCCCTGCTGGAACCCTGTGCTGTTCAGAACAAAAGCCGGCAAACTGTTCCTGTTCTATAAGGTTGGGCCCAACCCGCGGGAGTGGTGGGGCATGATGATGGAATCCGCCAATAACGGCAAAAGCTGGAGCAAGCCGCAGCGCCTGCCAGACGGTATGCTGGGCCCCATCAAGAACAAACCGGTGCAGCTGAAGAACGGAGACATCCTCTACCCCACCAGTACGGAAAGCGTAAAGGGGAACGTATGGCACATCCATCTTGAAAAGTCTGACAAGAATGCCCGTAACTGGACGCATATACCCATACAGAACGATACCTTCCAGGTGATACAGCCCAGCATTCTGCAATATCCTAATGATTCCATGCAGCTGTTGAGCAGAAGCAAGCACAACTACGTGGTGCAAACCTGGTCTGCAGACAATGGCGCCACCTGGGGCCCGCTGAGCAACACGGAACTGCCCAACCCCAACTCCGGTACAGACGCTGTTACGTTGAAGAACGGCCTGCAGGTGATTGTTTACAACCCGCTGGGGAAAGGCCGGCAGTGGTGGGAAGGCCGCACAAAGCTGGCCGTGGCCGTGTCTAAAGACGGGCTGAAGTGGCAACCTGTATTTTCACTGGAAAACGAGGACCGCGGAGAATACAGCTACCCCGCCATTATACAGGATTCGGAAGGCCGTGTGCATATCACTTACACGGCAGACAGGAAAAACGTGCGGCACGTAATATTGCGGATAGAAGAGTCTAAAACCAATGAGCCGCTGAAGCCGCAGGGCACCTGACCGGTTATACGATCACTACTTCAATGCCCATATCTTCCAGCAGCTTTACCATGTGCTCGGAAATGCCTTTGTCTGTAATGATCTGGTCTACTTCCTCCAGCCGGCAGATCCTGCCGAAACCGCGCTTGCCGAATTTGGACGAGTCTGCCAGCACGATGGTTTTTTGCGCAGCTGCTATCATTTGCTGGTTGAGGTGCGCCTCCGCTATGCTGGTGGTGGTGAGGCCAAATTCCACATCTATACCGTCTACTCCCAAAAAGAGCTTGCTGCAGGAGAAATCGCTGAGGATCTTTTCCGCATAAGGGCCGGCTACAGAAGATGAGTTGTTGCGGATCACACCACCCAGCTGTATCACTTCAATTTCGTGATAACGGTTCAGTTCAAGCGCCACGTTCAGGGCCGATGTAATGATCATCAGCGGGCCGCGGGGCTGTATATGTTTGGCCAGCGCCAGCACGGTGGTACCGGAGGCTATGATAATAGCGTCTCCCGGCATGATCAGTGAGGCGGCGGTTTTACCAATCAAGTTCTTTTCTTCCCGGCGTATCTTCTCCTTTTCGTTCACCGGTTTGTCATTGGTATAAGGGTTCTGCACAGTGGCGCCGCCATGGGAGCGGTAGAGAAGGGATTTATCTTCCAGCAGCTTCAGGTCCTTTCGGATAGTTACACCGGAAACGTCCAGTTCCTTGCACAGTTCTACTACGTTCACATACCCCTTTTCATACAACCTGCTTAATATAAACTTGTGCCGCTCTGCGATGTTGATCATTGACATATTATAAGAGATTATTCGTTTTAACGTGGTTATGCATATTGAAAATCACCAGCTTATAACACTGTTCGATAACTTTGCATCCTAATTTACGCATGATTTTTAGAAAATCATTGTTATCTGTTGGTAACCTTCCCGCACGCCGGTATCCTTGCATATAATTAACAAGGTGATTTTCAATTCATTACAATAAAACAGCGGTATCATCCAACTTACGGAAAGTTATACACCCTGATTTTAAATTATTTATTTTTATTTATAATTACACTAATTTTACTTCTGAATTGAAAGAAAATTAAACAATACATACTCCTTTCAGGAGATATTCAAGAGCATCCGTTCTATGATTGTATAGAATAGATAACGTGGAAAAAACCGAGCGGGAAGATCTCTTTCCGCTTTTTTTATGCCCTGCGGGCACACATTTTGTACCCTTGCCGGAAACGACTGTTATGGAAAAACGCGTACTAGGGATCATTCTCACCTTGCTGGGCGTTACCGGCCTTATATTGGCGGGCGTTAATTTCATGAATGGCGGTGAGGGCGCCCGCAACATCAAATCTATCATCATCTACGCTATATTGGGCGCCATTTTTTTCTTTGCCGGCATAGGGCTGATCAGGAATACGAAAGACAAACCCTCCTGACCCGCTTTACGGATGTTGCTCCAGGATGCTGATCAGTATCTTCTTTCCCCGCTCGTCCAGCATACCGGCCGGGCTCAGCGTGTCAGACGGTATGAAGTGCCGTTTGAAAGCGTCAATGGCAGCAGCCGTATCTTTCATGTCGTACCCCACTGTACGCAATGCCATTAAAGTATTGAAAGACTCCGGTACCTGTACCGTAGCCGTATCGCCATACCATAGCCCGAAACCTTTGGCGGCCAACTGGTCCCACGGGAAAAGCCGGCTGGGATCTACCTTGCGTTTGGGCGCTATATCTCCGTGGCCAATAAAGTTGGCGGGAGGAATGTTATAGCGGTGCTTCAGCGTATCCAGCAAAATGAGAAGGCTGCGTACCTGCGGGGCGGCGAAAGGCTCACGCCCGTCATTATCCAGCTCTATGCCGATAGACGATGAATTGATATCCGTCATGCTGCCCCAGCGCGCCACGCCTCCGTGCCATGCGCGCAGGTAGTCATTCAGCATATGATGAATGGTACCGTCTTCACAGATCACATAATGCGCGCTCACCTGCGTGCGCTGCAGCGTAAAGGTGCGCAACGTTTGCTCACAGGATTGCTGGGCGGTATGATGAATGATCACAAAATTGGGCTTGCGCAGGTTGAAGTTGGTGGTACCCGCCCACCAGTCCGGAGCCGCCACGGAATCTGCGGGAATCACGTCCGGCTGCAGCTTCAGCACGTTCGACCAGTGCTTTGCCTGCTGCTTGTACACCTTGTTGGTGGCCTTGTAGGGCTGCGGTGCACAAGCCGCCAGCGAAATGGCGGTGGCGAAAAGGAATAAGCGTTTCAGCATAGCCCTAAATCTACAAAAAATCCTTCAAACCCTTTGGCGTAAGGTACGGTCAGAACATGCCGGTGCTGCAGCGTGATCTCGTTGCTTGACAGCCAGAAATCACATACAAGTATGTTTTCCGCAGGGTGCCTTTCTCTTTCATGACTGAGAAGAGGTGCATCATTGCTGCTCACGGTCTTTCAGGTTCTGGCGGTAGTGGCCGGCAAACAGATAAATCTTGTGATTGGCGTTCAGCTGGAATAACATCTTGCCGAATATCTTCCTCAGATTATTTGTTAATGGAAGCATATATTTTTTCAGAATTTATTTATAAATTGCACATAGCTTATTACAAATCGTCAATTCTTTTTCTCTCCCTTTAGCTTAGATGTGCATAACTGTGTTTTGTATAACCCGGTAACCCCCGGCTTATTTTCCTTCTCATAACCTATCCAATCCCCGGAGTGAAACGCATGGCGTTACCCTGTTTATTCCCTGGTGCAAAACGGTAAACCTCCGAACTGGTCAACCAGTCTACAAATGCGTATGTATGGCAATATCCCTGCGCTTATTCGTTATTTCAGCGTTCCTGATCTGTTGTGCCCTTACAACCCGTGCAGAAGGCAGTAAAGAGCTGGCGGCTAACGGCGGCCATCGTGCTTTCTGGAGAAGCAGTCTCACTTCTACAGCGCAATTCCCCTACCCCTACCTGGGCGTTATAAAAGTGTATGCCAATGCAGGAGAACGGATTTACCTCGGCTCCAGCGCCCAGGGCATTACCGGTTTGGGCGGCGCTACAGGCACCATTAACTGGCGTGCGCCCAACGGCGCCACGGGCTCTACCGGTAATGACCCCAGCATAGGGCTGATAGCCAACAGAGCTGAAGAACTGGCGGGCCCGCGCCTCACCACCAACGGGGCAGCCCCTGGTTACAACCCTTACATCATTACTGTCGGCGCCGGGCAGGCCGGTATCTGGGAAATCACTTTCATGCCTACCAATACCACCGTGGCAGGTGGCACCGCTCCTATGATACCGGCAGGCGACAACTGGACGCAGAATCCAAACAGCTGGTATATTGCCGCTTTTGATGTAAGCGTAAGGAACGCCGGCAATACCGCCTTTGTGCCGGGCAGGGCATACCTGAACATGTTTGCCGGTATTACCTCAAGCGTGGCCGCCAACTTCGGTTCTTTCAACGGCATCTTTCACATTCTGACCAAAGATGGCTACCAGTATACCTTCAACGGCAACGGCATGCAGGGCGTTGCGTTCGATTTTTTTGTGAACAACAAAGGCTTCCTGGACGCATCCGGCAATGCCCACTACCAAAGCGTGGTAGGCATTGGCACGTCTCCTGGCACCATTCCTGTGCATAATCCTACTACACCCGATGATGCCACCAACGTAACACATAAACTATTCTTCAATTCCCCTGCTACGGACCTGCCGGTTAGCGCAGCTGCGCCAGGCGGCACGGCGGACTGGCTGTTAACTACGCCTGTTGCGTCTTCATTGAGTAATTTTTCATTTACCGGCGCAGAAGGCACGGCCAATTCAGCAGGCTCCCCGCCGTTGGGCGGCAGCTTTTCTTTTACCGCTACCCACACCGGCTCTTATGTTATCAGTCTTGACGTAGACAAGAACGGCTCTTTCACAGATGTAAGAGACCGGCAGATAACAGGTAGCGCTACTGTTGGCGTCAATACTGTAGCCTGGGACGGGCTGGATGGAGAAGGCGTTGTTGTACCGGGCGGCGCTGTTTTTCCACCCGGCGCCATCCGCGTTGAAATGCTGGGCGGCGAGGTGCACTTCCCGCTGCTGGACGTAGAGAGGAACCCAACCGGCATCATTGTAACCCGTGTGAACGGTGCAGGCGCACCGGATGATGTATTGTATTGGGATGATACAGATATTCCGGATGTGACCCCATCGACTTCAAACTCTAACCCCAAACGTAACCTCAGCGGGCAAAGCAGCGCTGCCAACGGTCATAAATGGAGCGACAACTTCGGAAACGATAACGGCATGGACAGCTGGGCCTACATTCCCAGCGCCCCGCTTACCAACACCACAGCCATAGAGATCAAGACGGCAGACCTGGAAGTAGTGAGCATTACGCCCACACCCGCCTCATTCTGCGTGGGCACGCAGGTTACCTACACCGTAACCGTGCGCAACAACGGGCCCTCAGCCGTTACCAATGCGCCGTTTGTATTTAGTTACCCCGCAGAACTTACCGGGGTGACAGTTACACACTCTACTTCAGATACCATGCTGGTTACGTCTGAAACAAACGTACCCGGTCAGTACAGTGCCATGATTACCACCGGCAACACCGGCCAGATGATATTCACCATCACAGGTACTGCCTCCTCCCTGCCGGCAGGCGGCAACCTGCTCACCAGCGCCAGCATTATGCGCACGGCAGACGTCACGGACCCGGACGCCACCAACCCGGACGCAGCCCCGCCCACAGGCCCGCAGGCGGAATGTGACGCAGCTCCCTCCGGCCCCGGCTGCAATAACATCAAAACAAATTCAGTAACTGTCAGTACAGCCATCACCAACAATACCATCAGTGCCGCACAAACTATCTGCACCGGCGCTACCCCTAACGCTCTCACAGGCAGCGTGCCCGGTGGGGGTAACGGAACTTTCACGTATGTATGGGAGTCCAGCACCACCAGCGCAACAGATGGCTTTGCTCCGGCAGCAGGCGCCAATAACGGGCAGAACTACACGCCGGCGGCGCTCACTGCCACCACCTGGTTCAGGCGTACGGTTACTTCAGGTTGCATATCGTCCAGTGCGGCTATTGAAATTACAGCAGAGCTGGTTGTACCTCCCGTAGCCACCGCCGCGCAACCTACCTGCGCCATACCCACCGGTACCATTACCGTAGCTACTATGGCCGGCCTCACCTATTCCATTAACGGAACAGATTACCAGGCCGACGGCGTCTTCTCCAATGTAACACCCGGTACATACCAGGTAACAGCCCGTAGCAGCGCAGGCTGTACTTCCGCTGCCACCCAGATCATCATCAACCCGCAACCCGCTACACCTACCGCTCCCGCAGTAACCGCCACACAGCCCACCTGCGCAATAGCCACAGGCTCCATCACCGTTACTGCGGTAGCCGGCCTCACCTATTCCATCAACGGAACAGATTATCAAACCGGCAATACCTTCAACAATGTTGCAGCAGGCGCCTACCAGGTAACAGCCCGCAACGCAGATGGCTGTACTTCACCTCCCGCAGAGGTAACTATCAATGCTCAACCGGCACAACCTGCTGCGCCGGGCGTAACCAATGTTACCTACTGCCAGAACGATGCGGCCGCGGCGCTCACCGCTACCGGCACGCAGATCAAATGGTACGCGGCAGCCAGCGGCGGCACGGCCCTGCCCCAGCCCGTAATACCGGTTACCACTACCGCCGGCGCCACCACCTACTGGGCTTCACAAACCAGTGCGGAAGGCTGTGAAAGCCCGCGTGCAGCCCTTACCGTTACCGTATTTGCCAAACCCGCGCTGCAGATCACCAGCAGCACGGAACAAATGCTGGTAACAGATCCGAGGCGGGAGCTCAGCGCCAACGTACCGGGCGGAACCTTCTCGGGCCCGGGCGTAGTAACGGAAAATAATATGTTCTACTTCAACCCCGCAGCTGCCGGCGTAGGCGCCCACTCCGTCTCCTACAGCTACACCAGCGGCGGCAACTGTACCGTTACCGCCACCGTGAGCATTCGTGTGATGCCGGAGGAGGTAGACCTGATAGTGTCTATACAGCCTGAAACCAGGCCGGTGGGCGTGGGCGATCCGTTCACCTACACCATCACGCTGGGCAACAACGGTCCGGGTACGGCCACCAACGTACTGGTAACCGCTCCCCTGCCGCCCACCGTGGAATACATCAGCCTCAACACTGGTACCGGCACGGCAACACAAAATCCCGGCAGCAACACGGTGACCTGGAACGTAGGCACCCTGCCGCCCAACGAGATCAAAACGCTGGTGATCACTGTAAGGCCCACCCAGCTGGGCACACTGGAAAGCACGGCATCCGTCACCTCCAGCCAGACAGACCTTGTGCCGGGCAATAACACGGCCAACGCCAGCAAGGAAATTGTTGGACTGAAAATACCGAATGTGATCACCCCCAATGGAGACGGGTATAACGACCGGTTCGTGATCAAAGGGATAGAGCTGTTCCGGCAGAACAGGCTCACTATCATCAACCGCTGGGGCAATCATGTTTACGAGCAGCAGAATTACGCCAATACCTGGGACGGGAACGGGCTGCTGGAAGGCACCTATTTCTACATCCTTGAACTGACAGACGCACAGGGCAGGAAACACAATTACAAGGGTTACCTGATGCTGGCCAGGTAGGCATTACAAACTTCTAAAGCAACGCACATGAAACCATATTTAATTTCACTGGCAGGCATCTTGCTGGTTGCGCTCTCCCAATCCGCCATGGCGCAGCAAGACGCGCAATTCAGCCAGTACATGTTCAACGGCATCTACATTAACCCCGCTTACGCCGGTTACCGGGAGCAGTTGAACATTTCGGCATTTTACCGCAACCAGTGGAGCGGGCTGGATGGCGCTCCTCAAACCGTTTCCCTTGCGGTAGACGCCACCGCCAACAACGAACGCGTAGGCCTGGCGCTGCAGCTCATGAACGACCGCATTGGCGCACAATCTAACACCATGGCGTATCTCAACTATGCCTACCGCATACCGGTAGGCAACCGGGAAAACGGCAGCACGCTGGCCCTCGGCATTGGCGCGGGCGTTGCGCAATACCGGCTGGATGGCAGCAAGCTGGACCCCAATGACGGCGCAGACCCGCTGCTGCTGAACCAGCGCCGCTCCCTGCTGATGCCTGACGCACGCGCAGGTATTTATTACAGCAACAACCGCTTTTATGCAGGCCTGTCTGTAGACAATATCATTGTACATTACCTTGAACCGAAGAAAGACAACGAGCAGTTTTTCCCCGATAAAAAAATGCACGCCTATCTGACTGCCGGCGGACTGATACCGCTGTCTGAAAACTTCCTGCTGAAGCCGTCCTTCATGTGGAAAGAAGACTTTGCAGGCCCAGGCAGCCTTGACCTGAACGCTTTCCTGCTGATTGCCGAAAAAATATGGGTGGGCGCATCTTACCGTACGGCCTTCAATGTGTTCAAAAAAGATCACCTGGACGCTAACCTGAGAAGGCCCGCCGCTTTTGTTGCATTGGCGGAAATATACGTAGCGCAGAAATTAAGAATAGGATATGGTTATGACATTCCCTTGAACAGGCTGGGCGACTACAATTATGCTTCGCATGAAATTTCGCTTGGCTATTTCTTCACGCCCAGGAAAGCGAGAATGCTTACACCGCGGTACTTCTGATCCACCTAAATGCAGCAAGCACATGAAGTTATTCAACAAGCTCCCTGTTTTCATCATCTGTGCGCTTTGCGTGCAGCCGGCAACAGCACAATACATAGCGCGTGAAGCCGCTGCCAAAGCGGAAGTATATCACTACTCCTCCGCAGCCGCATTATATGAAAAGGCCTTCCGAAAACGCGGTACGCCCGCCAACGCACGCGCCGTGGCAGAAGCTTACCGCCAGCTGCGCAACTATCCGGCCGCTGAAGAATGGTACGGCCGCCTGGTGGCGTTGCCTGAACAAGACATGGCCCAGGCCGCGCAAGACGCATGTTATTATGGCTTGGCCCTGCAGCAGAACGGGAAATATGAAGCCGCCAAAGCACAGTTCAACCGCTGCCGCTCCATGCCCGGTAACAACGTGCCGGCCGCGCTGCTGGATAACTACATTGCCTCCTGCGATTCTGCCGTGGCCTGGCAGCAGGCGCCCAGGGCAGACGTGGTCACCAATGCCGGAGCACTCAACAGCATGTATACAGACTGGGGAGCCTTGCAGCAGAACGGGCAGCTGTACTGGGTATCAGACCGCCCTTCTTCCCGCAGGAAACATTTCCTGAAATTCTCCAACGGCAACCCCGTACGCACAGACCGCTACGGGTGGACGGCCAACAACTACCTCCAGCTCTATACAGGCAGCAACGGAGACAGTGCCTCTACCCGCCTGTATGATCACAACGGCATCAACTCCCTTTATCATACCGGCATGCCCACTTTGAGCAAAGACGGGCTGGAAATGTTTTTCACCCGCACCCGCTACGTCCGCAAGCCGCGCAAGTTTTTAGAAAAAGACAGCGCGTACAGCATACACATAGAAACTTATTCCGTAACGAGAACAAATGACTCCAGCGCCTGGGGCACGCCCGTTCCCTTTCGCTACAATCATCCGCTTGACTATTCCGTTGGCGACCCTTTCCTGACGGCAGACGGAAAACGCCTGTATTTTGTGTCTGACATGCCCGGCACTACCGGCGGCACAGACATCTATTACACGGAGCGCGAGCCGGGCGGCGCCTGGAAAGAAGCGGTGAAACTGGGCCCTGACGTGAACACTCCCGGTCAGGAAAGAAGCCCTTACATAGATGAGAACGGTCATTTCTATTTTTCTTCAGACGGCCTCGCTGGCATGGGCGGGCTGGACATCTACATGCAGGAAAACGCCACCGGCCGGCCTGTAAACCCCGGCCCGCCGCTTAACAGCCCGGCAGACGATTTTTATTTCATGAGCAGCTATTTCACCTCCAACAGGCCCGGCGGCAAGGGCAGTGACGATATCTACCGGTATGCCAAAGCCGCTGCCCCGGCGCCGCGGCCTACGCCTGTACCGGCAGAAAAAACAGACACCGCAGCCACCACGGAAGAAACAAAAATACCTGACCCGCTGCCGGTAGAGCAGCCCATCCGCATCATCATCTACTACGATTTCGATAAATGGAACATCCGGCAAAACGCCGCGCGTGACCTTGACAAGCTCGCTGCTGTGCTAAAAGAAAAACCGGAGATGTACATCCGCCTCAACGCGCATACGGACGCCCGCGGCCCCAAAGCCTACAACCGGCAGCTGTCTCAGAAGAGAGCCCAGTCTGCGCTCAATTACCTCGTAGGCAAAGGCATAGACCGCAGCAGGATGACGGCGCACGGCTACGGCGAAGAAAAACCCGTGAACGGATGTACGGACGGCGTAAAATGTACCGAAGGCCAGCACCAGCAAAACAGGCGCACAGAATTTGAAGTGGTGAACAAATAGTGTATGCGGAAGGCGGGAGGATGAATAGTTTTTTCACTATCTTCCCCTGAATGAAACGCCTTCTGCAATACCTTTTCCGCAAACCCGTGATCTGGCTGGCCAACAAGTTCTCTTCGCGGCCGGAGAGCCGCCTGGTATTCAGTTCCCTCTCCCAGTTGCAGGAAAGCATCCTCAACGGCAAAAAAGAAAAGGGGCCGCTGCTCTCCTGCACACCTGAAAACGCGCGCTTTGTGATATTTTCAGATCAGCACAAGGGCGGAGGAGATGCGGCGGATGATTTTGTGCCCTCCCGGGACAATTACCTCAAAGCATTGGCCTGGTATTACGGAGAAGGCTACACGTTCATCAACCTGGGAGACTGTGAGGAGCTGTGGGAAAGCACGCCCGCCCGCGTAATTGAACAGCACCGTTCCTCCCTGCTGGAAGAAGCCCGTTTCCTGCAGCAAAAACGCTACTACCGCATTTTCGGCAATCATGACCTGGAGTGGAACTACCTCATTCCCCGTAACCAGTTCCTTAAACCCATATTTGGGGACGATCTGAAGGTGTATGAAGGCCTGATTCTGGAAATACCTTACAACAAGGCCCTCTACCGCATCCTGCTCACGCACGGCCACCAGGGAGACCTGCACAGTGACGGCAACGCTTTTTCCAAATGGTTTGTGGCCGCCATCTGGACGCCCATTCAGCGTTTTCTTGACATCCGCATCAACACCGTGTCAGATTCTTTTGACCTGGTTGACCTGCATAACATTGTGCTCTATGAATGGACGCTGCAGCAGCCGCGTACCATTCTCGTTACCGGCCATACCCACAAACCCGTATTCGCTTCCCTTGACCATATAGACCGGCTCACCAAACAGCTGGAACGGGCGGTGCAGGAAGGGAATGAAGAGCTGGCCACCCGGCTGAAGGCAGACCTGGCAAAGCGGCAGGCGGAATATGCGGGCAAACAGATCGTCAAAACAATGGCGCGGCCCGCTTACTTCAACACCGGCTGCTGCTGCTTCAGTGATGGCGACATTACCGGTCTGGAGATTGCGGAAGGCTTTATCAGGCTCATAAAATGGGAAGAAGGAGAAAGAAAAGTCTTGGAAGAATCACCATTATATTATTTATTTGAGCAATTGTAATCCCTACCTTGATGCGTAACCGGAAAGTTTTCTACTACACTTTGTGCATCTGGCTCACCCCGGTGCTGCTGGCGCCGCTCCTTTTCCTCGTTTTTTATCCGCTATACCACAAAACGCAATGGGCTTTTTCGCTCTACATTCTACAGGTGGCCATAGGCCTGCTCTTTTCGTTTCCCGTATGGTTTGTGCTTTACAAGTTCACCGTGTGGGTGCAGAAAAAAGAGCACCGCTCCTGGCTGCAGAAGCTGTACATTGCCCTGGTAGGCCTGCTGCTGGTGCTCCTGTGCGTGGTGAACCTGGTGCAGGAAGAGAACAGCATGCATTACTCCTTCCTGGAATATGCGTTGCCATATACCGCGGTGTTCATTCTGTCCATGTTTTTTTATTCATACCCTGCGCCGCCGGTGGCCATAGCGCCCAAAAACCTGAAAGGCCGCCACATCCGCATCAAGATCAATGACTATGACCCGCCTATTGCAGGCGTGATCGTTTCCGAACTGAATGTGTCTGTGCTCACTATCAGGCTGCACCGCAGCGTGAGCGGCCGCCTGGTAACCAGCAACCTGCTGGAGCTGCACCCGCTGGAAACGGAACAGCTCTTTGCCCCGCTGCTGTTCAACCAGCAGGTTCCGGTAGACGGGTACCTGCTCAAGGGCGAGGAAGCGGAGTTTTTCTGTACCGGTAAGGTGGAGCTGGATTATACGTTGAACTAAAGCCGCCGCTCACCTCACCCGATCTTCAGCTTCTTCCCTCCCGCCGCCATAGACGCATAGATAGCCTCTATCACTTTCATATCCCGCAGCCCTTCTTCACCGGGCACATTGTTGGGCCGGTTCTCCAGGATGGCTTTGGCCACGCCGTCCATATGCGCGGCCTGCTGGTTGATGGGGGTGATCTGCATAGGCCCCTGGCTGGTACGGCCCTGCTGGCCACGGTAGCCGTAAGCGTTGTTGATCTCGAACCAGCCCTTTTCCGCAGCCGCGTACAGGCGGTTTACGCCGGTGATATAAGTAGAAAAAGAATTGGCGATAGCGCCGTTGGGGAAATACAATTGCCAGGCCAGTGACTCTTCTACGTCTTTAAACTTTACGGGGTCTGTTTTCGGGAAGGCCTGCGCCGTTACATATTCCGGCTCCAGGCCAACGGTGTAGCGCGCGCCCTGTATGGCGTAGATGCCCACGTCCATCAGCGGGCCGCCGCCGGAGAGCGCATGTTTCAGCCGCCACTGGTTAGGGTCTCCGGCGCGGAAGCCGTCACTGGCCTCTACCAGCTTCACTTCCCCGAATACCTTTTCGCGGCTCAGGCGCATCATTTCCAGGTGGAAAGGATCATAATGCAGGCGGTAACCGATGGCCAGCTGTTTGCCGGCCTTTTTACACGCGTCTATCATAGCCTGACCTTCTTTCACGCTGACGGCCATAGGCTTTTCGCAGATCACGTGTTTGCCCGCTTTGGCAGCGCGGATGGTAAACTCCGCGTGCATGGAGTTGGGCAGCACCACGTACACTACATCTATGTCTTTGTTATCCGCAATTTTATCGAAGTTATCATAGTTGTACACGTTCTTTTCAGATATCTTGTACTTCTCTGTCCACTGGGGTATTTTAGACGGTGTGCCGGTTACAATGCCACGCAGCTCAATGTGCTGCGTTTGCAGCAGCGCAGGCGCCAGTTGATTGGTGGCGTAACCGCCCAGGCCTATGAGCGCAATGCCCAGTTTCTTTTGTTGCCTGGGCAGGGCAAGGCCGGCAAGCGGCGCGGTGAGCACGGCAGCCCCGGCCATGGCGGAGGCATGCAGGAAGGTGCGGCGAGTGTGTGTCATGTTACGAGGGTTTTTAGGTAGGGATAAGATACACAGTATTTACCGGTTTACAAACAGGGTAGCCAGGCGTATCAGCAGCAGGGAGGCTACGCTGAAGCCGGCAATCACCAGCCAGTCTTCCCGGCTCATGTACTGCAGCCGCAGGGCCTCCGCTACCGGCGGCACCAGCCGGCACAGCAGGGTAATGCCCAGGCTCAGCGCCAGCGAGAACCAGAGGTATTTGTTCCTGATCACGGGGCCGCTGAAGAACTTTTCTTTGGCGGCCGTCATATTGAGGGAATGGAGCAGTTGAGACACGATGAGCGTAAAGAACAGTACGTTGTTGGCCGCGCCTTCATCTGCATTGCCGCCCCTCACCTGCTCTGCCACAAAGGCCGCGCCCAGGGAGCAGCCGCAAATAATGGCCGCGTACATCCATATCACCGCCCAGCGTTTTTTACTGATAATGGGGCGGCACGGGTCTCGCGGCGGTTTCTGCATCACCGTTTCGTCTCCTTCCGTAAAACCCAGTGCCATGGCGGGGAATACGTCTGTAATGAGGTTGATGAACAGTATCTGCAACGCAAACAGCTGGAAAGGAAAATTGAACGTGGCAATGAGGCCTATCACCAGCAGTTCGCTCAGGTTGCAGGAGAGCAGGAAAATGATGAAGCGGCGGATGTTCTCGAATATTGTTCTGCCCTGCCTTACAGCGTGTACAATGGAAGAAAAAGCATCGTCTTTCAGTATCATGTCTGCCACCTCCTGTGATACCTGCGTGCCGCGGATGCCCATGGCAATCCCGATGTCTGCTTTTTTGAGCGCGGGGGCATCGTTTACGCCGTCTCCCGTCATGGCCACTATTTCATGACGGTCTTGCAGCGCCTTTACCAGGTCAAGCTTCTGCGCGGGGCTCACCCGTGCGAACACGGCGGTTTCCAGCCATTGCTGCGGGTCTTCCCCCATGTCTTTTCCGTTCATTACGTCTGCCTTGCCGCTGATGCCCAGCTGCTGCGCAATGTTGGAAGCGGTGGCAGGGTGGTCTCCCGTGAGCATAATGACCCGTATGCCCGCGGTATGGCATTCCTGGATCACCTGCTGCACGTCTTTCCGCGGCGGGTCCAGGAAACCGGTGATGCCTGCCAGTATGAGGTCTTTCATAAAATCTTCCGCAGCGGCAGACGGCTCCGCGTAGGCATACCCCAGTGTTTTAAGGCCGGATGCGGCCAGGTGGTCTGTTCTTTCCAGCCATTCTTTTTTCGCCGCTTCGTCCAGCGGCTGCGGCTGGCCGTTCTTCACCACCTGCCTGCAGAAAGGCAGCAGGTTTTCCATGGCGCCCTTGGCGCAGGCCAGGTACCCTTCCCCGGAACGGTGCAGGGTGCCCATTACCTTGGTATCTGAATTGAAAGGGAACTCTTTCTCTTTGTGGTAATTTGCCGCAAGCTGGGCAACATCCGCCCCGGTGTCACGGGCAAATTCCAGCAGGCTGATCTCCAGCGGGTCTCCAATGCCCTTTTCGTGGTTCAGGGAGGCGTTGTTGCAGAGTACGGCTATGCGCTGCAGCATCTTAAAGTCTTCTGAATCAGGAGGAGATTCCAGTGACACTTCACCGGAGGGCAGCTCTGCCGCTGTAACTGTCATCTGGTTTTCCGTAAGGGTGCCGGTTTTATCTGTACAGATCACCGTGGTGGCGCCCAGCGTTTCCACGGCGGAAAGTTTCTTTACAATCACCTGGTGGCGGGCCATGCGTATCATGCCGCGCGCCAGCGCCAGTGTGGCCACTATAGGCAGCCCCTCCGGGATGGCGGCCACAGCCAGGGCAATGGCTGTTTTAAGCATTTCCAGCACGGGCACCTTGTTCAGCAGCCCTGCGCCAAAGATCAGCAGTACAATAACAACCGTAATGCCTATCAGCCGTTTGCTGAAGCTTTCCAGCTTCTTTTCCAGCGGCGTGGCTGATTTTACAGCGCCGGCCACCATGGCCGCAATATGCCCCAGCTCCGTTTGCATGCCGGTGGCGGTACACAGTACCCTGGCGTTCCCCTTGCGGATGAAGGTGCCCTTGTATACCATGTTGGTACGTTCCGCCAGGGGCACGCCCTCCTCCAGCTCGCCCGGCTCTTTTTCTACGGGTACAGATTCCCCGGTAAGGGCAGACTCGTCCGCCTGCAGGTCTGTAGCCTGCAAGATACGCCCGTCTGCCAGCACCATGTCTCCCGCTTCCATCACCATTACATCTCCCGGCACCAGCTCTTCAGAGGGTATTTCCGCCAGGGAGCCGCCCCTGATCACCTTGGCCATTTGCCTGGCCAGCTTCTGCAGGGCCTCCATAGAGCGCTCCGCCTGGAACTCCATCACAAAGCCCACGGCGGCGTTGAGCAATATCACTACGCCAATGGCAATAGCGTCCAACCACTCTTTGAAGAAAAGAGACATGCCGGCGGCCACCAGCAGCAGGTATACCACCGGACTTTTAAACTGGTGCAGCAGAATCATCCAAGGGGAGCGGCGGCGCTTGCCTGTAATGGCATTTGGGCCATGCTGCTGCAACAGTTCCGCAGCGGCCTCCGGGGAAAGGCCCTGCTCAGGGTTGGCATGCAGCTGGCTGCTCAGCTCCCTGACCGGCGTAAAATATGGCTCCATGCGTTTGTGCTTTGGTCTATAATGCATTACAAACAGAATACCGGTTTTGTTGGTCTTTAATTTGCGGAGAACATCAACAGGTAGTTGTTTTTTTTGCTATTTTAAGGCCGCACCTACAAACTGAAACACCGATTGTATGATTAACCTGTTTTCCCCGCTCCGGACGGTATTGATATACTGCATCTTCGGCGCTGTATGGGTATTCAGCACAGATTCACTGCTCCGCTGGCTATCTGAACAAACGCCGTCCGTTCTCCGCAGCGGGCAATACTTCAAAGGCATCGTATTTGTGCTGATCTCCGCGGCGCTGCTGTACTGGCTTTTGCAAAAATACCTGGATTCCCTCCGTAAATCTGAACGCACGTATCTCAATATTTTCCAGGCCAACCCACAGCCCATGTGGATCTATGACCTGGGCAACTTCCGCTTCCTTGAGGTGAATGACGCCGCTGTAAACGTCTACGGCTACAGCCGCGAAGAGTTCAAACATATGACCATACTGGACATGCGGCCTGCGGAAGACGTAGAAAGGGTAAAACAATATCACAATAACCTTTCAACAGGCTACGCAGATGCCGGTGTATGGCGGCACCTGAAGAAAGATGGCACTCTAATATACGTAGAAATACAGGCCTATGCCACCATGTATAACGGCAAGGAGGTACAGGTGGTGTGCAGCCGGGACGTTTCAGAGAAATTCCTGGCTAACAAAGCACTCAACGAACACCAGCAGCTACTCAGCACCATTATCAACAGCACAGACGATCTTGTTTGGGCCGTAGACGCCAACATGCGGTTTGTGGCCTTTAACGAAGCTTTCCGGAACATCATCCAGCTCATCACCGGCGTAACGCTGCAGGTGGGTACCCCGCTGATTGAAGCGGAAGGTGAAGCGGAATACCGCAGGTGGCAGCAATACTACGAAGCCACCCTGCGGGGCGAAAAGCAGGTGATAGAAGAAGAACGGGAGCTGCAAAACGCTGGCATCACCTACGCGGAAATTACGATGGACCCTATTGTAGATGAAGGAAGGATCATTGGCGTGGCCTGTTTTGCCCACAACATCACGGAAAGAAAACAGCAGGAGATACAAATGAAAAAGATGCTGGAAAGATATGACATGGTAACGCTGGCCACCAGTGACGTGATCTGGGATTGGGACCTGGTCAGCAATCAGGTGGTATGGAACAAGAACCTGGAAGTGCAGTTTGGCCATACGGTAGTTGAAAATGAAGGAGGCTGGTGGGAAAATCACGTTCACCCTGACGATGTGGAGACAGTGGTAGCAGGCTTCCAGCAGGCAGCGGAAACCGGCCAGCGCGCCTGGGCCGTTGAATACCGTTTCCGGCGCGCAGACGGCGTGTACCGCAGCGTGAACGACCGCGGCTATGTGATGTACAACGAAGAAGGAAAGCCCATCCGCATGATAGGCGCCATGCAAGACATTGAAGATAAAAAGAAGTATATAGAAGAACTGAAAAAAGTAGCGCACCTCAGTTCTCACAGCCTGCGCCGGCCCGTGGCCTCCATGCTGGGCATTGTGAGCATGCTTAATAAAGACAACCTGTCCCACCCAGACAATGCTCCGCTACTGGCGCATGTTGAAAAAGTAGCGCAGGAAATGGACGGCATCCTGCACGTAGTGGCGGAAAAGTGCAACACCATCTTCCGGCAAACGGAAAAAGTATAAAAAAAGGGGCCCTGCATCAGCAGCGCCCCTGAAGAGTAGCATCAGGTCTTCGCCTCCTGGTATTGTACGTTGCCTTTGCCGGCGCCAGTTTCCAGTATGATCACGGGTGGCATTTTATAGGCCTGCAATGGAAGATGTATGAAAAACTGGTCTTTCGCAATTTCTTCCACCTTCACGCTTTTACCGGCCAGTGTGGCTTTGGCAATTTTGGTACCCGCCGGTACTTTTACTTTCAGCAGGCCGCTCACAGGTATGTTGAATACGATCATGTTCACTTGCCCGCCGCGGCTGGGTTTGGTGAAGTAACCCCAGTCCTGCTTGTCCCAGCCGGCGTAATCACAATTATAGATCACCTGGCCGTTCTGCTGCATCCATGTGCCAATGGTGCGGGCAATATGCTGCTCTTCCGCGCGGATGCTGCCGTCTCCGGCAGGGCCGAAGTTCAGCAAAAAGTTACCGCCCATAGACGTGGTATGCACCAGCATCTCCAGCAGCTCCAGCGGGCTTTTCACGTGGCTCACGGTCCAGTTTTTGTGGTAGCCCCACTGGTTTTCAGGTACGGTCATGCAGGCTTCCCAGTCCCATTTCGTCACCTGCACGTCTTTTACAGGGTGCGGCAGCCGGCGTTCGTAGCCAGACTCGTAATCTCCCATGAGCTTGCCGTTGGAGTCTATATGCCGTTTCCCGAAATCGTCTGCCCGCAGGCGGCTGTTCACCACCACGCCGGGGCGCACTTCTTTCAGCATCTGCTCCATTTCCAGCGTCCACCAGCCGTTCTTCTTGATGGAGTTGTCCCAGGTGCCGTCAAACCAGAAACCCTTTACCGTGGGGTAATTGGTGGCCAGCTCGCGCAGCTGGTTGCCCGCAAAGGCGAGAAAGCGGCGAAAGGCAATGCTGTCTTCTGCAGATTTGATATCGTACCGCCAGTCTGGGTGATGCCAGTCTAGCACGGAATAATAAAAGTTCACGTCTATGCCTTCAGCGTTGTAGGCATCTACCAGTTCTTTGAGAATGTCTTTTTTGTACGGCGTATTACCGATGTTGAAATCTGTGTACCGGCTGGGCCAGAGGCAAAAGCCTTCGTGATGTTTGGTGGTGATGGTCATGTACTTTGCTCCCATCTGTCTGGCCATCTTCGCCCACTGTTTTGCGTTAAATTTCACCGGGTTGAACTGGTACATGAGGGAATCCCAGGTGGAAGTGGGGATCTTTGCGCTGGACTTCAGGAACTCCGCCGCATAGTTGTAGGTTTTCCCCTTCCACACGCCGCCGGGTATGGCGTAAAGGCCCCAGTGAATAAACTGGCCGAAGCGGTTGCCCCGCCATTTGTTCATGGCCTCATCTGTACGTTTGCCGGTGTACTGCGCACCGTATTTCAGTGTTACTTCCTGTGCTGAAGCGCCGGCACTGCAAAGCAGTACCAGCGCTAAAATGCCTGTTCTTATTTTCATCATTATGGGTTTACCATCCCGGGTTTTGTACCAGCGCCTGAGATTTGTTGATCTCAGACTGCGGGATGGGCATGAAATACATTTGCGGGCTTCTGAACGTTCTTTTTTCAAACGCAAAGCGCTCGTAACTATAAAGATCACCATTTTTTGTAATGCGCATGCCAAACATGTCACCCGCCCCCTGCTGGTCAAACGTTTTCCAGCGCAGCAGGTCAAAGAAACGGTGCCCTTCTTCGTAGGCCAGCTCTACCCTCCTTTCGTTGCGGATGGCTTCCCGCATGGTTTCTTTGGTAAGGCCCTGGGGCAGCTGGTATGGATCCAGGCCGGCGCGGCGGCGAATGGCTTCCACGGCGGTATATACTTCCGCGGTGGGCCCGCCATATTCATTCAAAGCTTCCGCATAACCCAGCAGAATTTCTCCATAGCGGATGGGCGTGAGGCAACGCGTGGGCGATACGCCGAAGTTGCCGCCGGCATTCTCGTCCATCATCTTGCGCCAGAGGTACCCGGTACGCGTGGAAGATGAGTTGGTGCTCAACCCGTCTTGCGGGGCAAAGAGGTACAGCCACACCGGTTCTTTACGGTTGGTGGAGGCCAGCAGCCAGGTGGAGCCGTTGTAGAGAATGGAGAAATAAAACCGCGGGTCGCGGCCCTGGTAGGGATTATTGGCATCATAGCCGCTGCCGGCTTCGTTGATGAGCTTGCCGTTAGCCATGGGGAACGCGTCTACCAGCTGCTGCGTGGGGAAGCTGTAAGTCTGTCCGCCGCGTGTGGCCGGCAGGCACAGGTTCTCGAAGGTGCGGTTGGCGCCCTGCATGATCTGGAAGATGTGCTCCTTGTTTTTCCGCTGAATGAAGGTGGTGTAGAAACCATTGCCGGGGCGGGTGGTGTTATCTTCTATCAGCTCGTAGACGCCGAGGTCCATCACCGCTTTAAAAGCGTCTGCGGCAGATTTCCAGCGGTCTGCACTGGCGCTTTCATAACCCAGTATCTTCTTCTGGTCTGCCGTTTCTCCCAGGTTGCCGCCGTTGAACAGCGGGCTGGCGGCCAGCAGCAAAGTTTTGGCTTTCACGGCCAAAGCCGCGCCCCGTGTGGGACGGCCGTATTCGCCGCCCAGCTGCTCTGCAGGCAAGATGCCGGCCACTTCTTCCATCTCTTTCACAATGTAGTTCACACATTCTTCAAAGGAATTACGGGGCTGGTTAAAATCGTCCGTAAGGTCGTACAACCTGTCCCCGATCAGCGGAATACCGCCGTGGGTACGCAGCAGGTGGAAATAAAAATAGGCGCGCAGGAAACGGGCCTCACCTTTGGCCAGGGCTTTCCGTCCGGCAGACAAAGGCCCTTTGTCTACGTTGGCCAGGAAGATGTTGGCGCGGCGGATGCAGGTGTAAGGCGTATTCCAGTGGTCGTTACGCATTCTTGCAAACTCGGCCACACCGGCAAAGGTGGCGGAATTATAGGCTTGCGCAGTTTGCGCGGTAGCACCGCTCCAGCGTATCTCCGAATCGTCTGTGGCATCTGAAAAAGACCAGAGGCCGCCGCCAAACAAGCCGTTGTCAATAAAGTAAGTATAAGACAGGTTGCGGTAAATACCGTTCAGGAAATCCATGGTGAGCGCGCTGTCTGCAAAGGTCTTTTCCTGGTTGATGGTACCGGTATCGGTTTTGTCAAGAAAACTTTCCCCGTCCTTGCGGCAGGCCGCAAAGAGCATCATGGCCGCAGCCGTTCCGAAAAATATTGTATGAAGGTTCTTTTTTCTCATGATCGCAATTATTTAAATGAAACCTGCAGGCCGAAATTGTAGATCTTCTGTTGCGGGTACTTGCTGTACGCCTCCGTCTGGTTGCTGCCGCGCTGCGATTCCGGGTCTACATCGTAGATCTTCAGGTTGTACCAGGTGAGCAGGTTGAGACCGTTGGCATACAGGCGGATATCTCCCACCCCTACCCGGCGGCTGACTGATTTGGGCAGGTGGTAGCCCAGCTCGAGGTTTTTGAGGCGCAGGTAATCTACGGGGCGCAGCCAAAAGGTAGACAGGTCGAAGTTCACCCCACCCAGCCGCGGATACTCCGCAATGTCACGGGTTTCAGGCGTCCACCGTTTTTTGTGTATCTCCGAAGGGATGCCGTTGGAGTTGCCTATCTGCAGCAGCGTAGACGCGTCCATGCTGCCGCGGGCAGCGCCCTGGAACATCACGGAAAAGTCAAGGTCTTTCCAGGAAAAACCGGTGCTGAAGCCGTAGGTTACCTGCGGCAGGTTGGGATAGCCGATGGGGCCTATGTCGTTATTGTCAATGAGACCGTCTCCATTGATGTCTTTGAACTTGATGTCTCCGGGCTTCACTGTTTTGCCTACTACTTCAGGGCTTTTGGCAATGTCTGCATCATCATAATAAAACCCGTCAAACGTGTAGCCGTAGATCTGGCCAATGGGGCGGCCGGTTTGCGCCAGCAGCGGGTTGGCGGAGTTGAACGGCTCGTCCCGGTAAAGCACCTTGTTTTTGGCGAAGGAGAAGTTGCCTTTTACAAAGTAGTTCACGTTACCCAGGCGGTTGTTGTGCGTTACGTCCAGCTCATACCCCTTGTTGCTCACACGGCCTACGTTCACGGGCGGCAGGGAAATACCGGTGAAGGCCGGCACGGTGCCGCGTGCGGTGAGAATATCGTAGCGGTAGTTATCAAAATAGTCCGCTATCACTTCCAGCTTGCCTTTGAAAAGACGCAGCTCCACGCCCAGGTTCAGCTTGCGCTCACGCTCCCAGCGTACGTCTTCGTTAGCCAGCGCGCCGGGCAATACCGCCAGGTAATTGGCGGGGCTTTCACCAAAGTTGTAGTTCTGGTTGCCGCCGGGGCGGGTGTATATTTCTTCATAGAGGTACTGGAAAGAGTTGGGGAACTGGTCACTGCCTACTTCACCATAAGAGCCGCGCAGCTTCAGCTGGTCTACGAACAGCACATTGTCTTTGAAGAACGGCTCTTCACTGATGTTCCAGCCGGCGGATATGGCGGGGAAGAAGCCGTAGCGCTTGCTGGCCTTGAAGCGGTCTGTACCGTTGTAACCCAGGTTGAATTCCAGCAGGTATTTGGAACGGTAGTCGTAACCCAGCCTGCCGGAGTAGCCGCGGAAGTTGCTGGGAATGTCTGCCGCTTCAATGTCTGTACGCTGGTTGAACAGCGCCAGGCCGTATACAGTATGTTGCCCGAAGGCACGGCGGTAATCCAGCACCAGCTGGGTATTGAGGATGCGCTGCGGTTTTGCGCGTCCGTTCTGCCAGTCTGCATCTTCCGCCAGCACAGGAATGCGGCTGAGCGTTGGGAACACGGCATCGTAAGTATCTGTGCCTGCAATGTATTCATATACCGGGAAGCGGCCGCGGGTAAGGCTTCTGCGGTTCTGGAAGTCATTGGTGTAGGCCAGTGAGCCTCTTACGCTGAGGCCCTTGGTGATGAAATCCAGCTTGTGGTTGGCCGTCAGGTTGAGGTTCAGGTCATTGTTATATTCCCTTTTGTAACCGGCGTATTTGAGAATACCCACGGGGTTGAGGGTAAAGTCTTTTCTGCCGCCGAAAGACCCGTCTGGGTTGTATACCGGGTATACCCAGGGCGCCAGCAGGCCGGAGGTGATCCTGCGCCAGAAAGGCCATGCGCCGCCCGCCATCACGTCAGGGAAGTTGGGCTCGTTGATCTCGGATACGCGGGCGGAAAGGTCCAGCCGCATGCTGAGGTCTTTGGTTACGTCTACGTCCAGGTTGGAGCGGAAGTTGTAACGCTTCAGGTAGTAGTTGCTGTTGAAATCTTCTTCCTTCGGCAGGTCTTTCATGATCCCGTTCTGGAAAATGTAGCCCAGTGAAACAAAGTACCGTACGGCTTCCGTACCGCCGCTGATGTCCAGGTTATTGCGCTGCTGGATGGTGTTGTTCTTCATCACTTCATCATACCAGTTCACGTTCGGGTATTTGTACGGCTCGTCTCCCAGGCGGAAGTGCTCAATGGCTTCTGGCGAGGTGTAGCCGGGCAGGTACAGTTCCGGGTCCTGGCCGGAATTGGTGTAATGTTCTATCAGCAAGGGAATGGCTTCGTGCGAAGGCAAGGGCTTGCGGTACACCGTGGGCTGCTGAAAACCGGTTTCAGAGCGCAGGGTGATCTTGGGAGGGCCTTGCTTGCCGCGGCGGGTAGTGATCACCAGTACGCCGTTGGCGCCCTTGATACCGTAAATGGCGGTGGTAGATGCATCTTTCAGGATGGCAATACTTTCCACCTCATTCGGGTCTATCTGGCTCACCGCATCGTAAGAATATTCAATGTCGTCTACAATGATCAGCGGGTTGCTGGTGCCGCCGTTGTAGGAGCTTACGCCGCGGATGAAGAAATTGGCCCCGTCCCTGCCGGGCTGGCCGCTTTGCTGCTGCTGGAAAAAGCCGGGCAGGCGGCCTACCAGCGAGTTCTGGATGCTGGCCGCGGGGCTCTGCCGCAGCTCCTTGCCGGAGATCATGCTCACAGCGCCGGTGCTGGTCATTTTTTTCTGCTTGGCAAAACCTACGGTCACTACTTCACCAAGGCCGGTCACAGCCCCGTCCATCATCACCTCCACGTTGTTCTTTCCTCTTACGTTCACCGTTTTGCTGGCATATCCAACAGAAGTGATCACCAGTTCGTTGCCGTTCGTTTTAAGGGTGATGGTAAATACGCCCTTATCGTCCGTGAGCACCCCGTTCTTCGGGTCTGCTACTTCTTTTACAGTAGCGTAAGGTACCGGCCCGTCTTTGTCCATCACGGTACCGGTCACTTTCCTTCCCTGCGCCATGGCAGTGATGGCCAGGAAGGAAAACAGTATGGTTGATATAATAAATTGCTTCATGATTCCTGATTTTTTCATTTGAAAAAGCGCGCTCAGTAGCCCCAGCCTTCGTTTTGCCGCATGTTGGGATTGGTCTCAATTTCGGCGTAAGGAATGGGGTACCAGTACATGCGGGTGGCGTCAAACACAGAGCTGGCGGCATTGAAGCGGGTGTAGGTGAATGTGCCGTTGGCCTGCTTGTCTATCTTCATCCCTTCTACCGGCTGGTTCATCACTGCTGCAGCTATCTTCCAGCGGCGGATGTCCCAGAAACGCTGCTCTTCAAAAGCCATTTCGATCCTTCTTTCGTTTTGGATGATCTTCCGCATCACCGCCTTGTCTGTTACACCGGCGGGCAGGCCGTACAGGTTGTTCGCTCCGGCCTTGATGCCGGCGCGCTTACGGATGAGCACCAGGTTGTCATACACGGCCTTTACCGGCCCCTGCGCTTCGTTCAGCGCTTCAGCGTAGCTGAGCAATGTTTCCGCATAACGGAAGTGGATCATATGGCGGGTGGTGTTGGCATAGGCCGCGGTGCTTTCAAATTTGCCCATGAACTTGCGCATGTAATAACCGGTTTTGGTTTGGGTAACAATGCCTCCGGGCTTGTCCAGGCCGCCTTCATAGGTTTCTACAGGCCTGTTCAGCCATTTTTTGCCGTTGTATAAAATAGTAGCATCTAACCGCGGGTCTCTTTTAGCATATGGGTTGGCGGCATCATAGCCGGAAAGGGGATCGGTGATGGGAAGGCCGTTGTCCATCGGGAAAGCGTCTACCAGGTTTTGCGAGGGACTGGTGAGCCCCTTGCCTGCCGCTGCGTTCAGGTAGCCTACCGGCCCGTTCTGCTGCTCCAGGGTTTGGGAGGGCGCCTGCATTTTGGCAAAGATCATCTCGGTGCTTTTGCCGGCAATGAACATATCTATGTAGGCAGTAGCCAGGCTGTACACACCGAGGTCTATCACGTCTTTTGAGGCATTGGCCGCATCCGTCCACCGCTGCGCTTCACTACCTTCGTTATATAACGGGCTGGCCCAATAGAGCAGCACGCGGGCTTTCAACGCCAGCGCGGCGCCCTTGTTGGCGCGGCCTACTTCACCGTCTGACATGATGTTAGGCTGCAGGTTGTCTTTCACCGCGTCCAGCTCAGACACAATGTAGTTTTTGGTTTCTTCCAGGCTGTTGCGGCTCAGGTTGATGTTCTCCCGGAAGCCGAACACCTTGTCTCCCACCAGCGGCACGCCACCCCAGCGTTTCATCAGTTCAAAATAGAAGAACGCGCGCAGGAAGCGGGCTTCCGCCTTCCACTGTTTTTTCAGCTCGTCCGTAGTGGGTACGCGGTCTATTTTGGAAAGGAACATGTTGGCCTGGCGGATGCCTTTGTAGCTGTTGTCCCAGGAATTGTCCAGCACATTGAGCGGACTGATGCGGCCCAGGCGGTAATCGTTGCTGCGGTCTCCGTCATTGGAGGCCATGCCGTCATCTGTTGTAGCATCCAGCAGCGTGTTGCCGATGCGGTTGGAGATAGCCGGCAGCAGGTTGTAGGTGCCCAGCAGAAAAGCTTTGGCGTTGTCTGCGTTCTTGTCTATTTCGTCAAACACCAGTTCTTCCGTAAGCCTGTCTTGCGGCTCCGTTTCCAGGGTGCGTTTGCAGGCCGTTTGCACTGTACAAAGACCGGCTATGATATAAAGGAAATATTTTCTTTGCATGCTGATAAGTTTAGAGCTGGATGTTCACACCGAAGTTGATGATGCGCTGGTTAGGATACCCGCCCAGGTAAGATTCAGGGTCTACCCTGTCAAGCGGCGTAAAGGTGAGCAGGTTGTACCCGCTGGCAAAAGCCCTTACAGATTGCAGGTGCAGTGGCCGTACCCAGTGCTGCGGCAGGGTGTAGCCCAGTTCCAGCGTTTTGAGGCGCAGGTAGCTGGCGTCTTTCACCCAGAAGGTAGACGTGCGGTGGTTGTTCACATTCCCGTTTACGGAGAGGCGGGGGTATGTGGCGGCGCTGGCGGTAGCCGGCGTCCAGCGGCCCAGGTGGTGTTCCATGGCCTGGCCGGGAGCGCCGTTGGCGTTGCTCAGAAACTCCCAGGTGTTGCTGCCGTTCAGGTTGATGTAGCGGTTGCCCACGCCCTGCCATACCATGTTGAGGTCTATGCCTTTCCAGCTGATGCCGGCGGTGAGGCCGTAGAAGATCAGCGGCTTGTCTGACCCGATGGCACGCTCGTCAAATACATTAATAGTGCCGTCTCCGTTCAGGTCCTTGTACTTGATGTCTCCCGGCACGGGGTTGTAACCGTCCAGCGCGGCGCTGTTCTCCACATCTTCCTTAGACTGGTAAAAACCGTCTGCTACCAGGCCGAATATCTGGCCCACCGGCTGGCCGGTGCGCTGGTTCCAGCTATAGCGGCGGTTCACTTCATCCATATAATCCACGCGCGTTCTGGCAAAGGTGACGTTGCCTTTCACATAGTACCCCAATACGCCCGCCTGCTCGCGGTAGGCGGCAGACAGCTCCAGGCCGCGCTGTGTAGACCGGCCTATGTTCTCTGCCGGCAGCGTGGCGCCAATTACACCGCTGGCATTAGTGCCGCGCTTCATCACCAGGTCGCTCAGCTTGTTCACATAATACTCCGCCGTAAACTGCAGCTTGTCATTATGCGTGGCTACGTCCAGCCCAATATTGGTTTTCCTAGCTTTCTCCCAGGTAAGGAATGGATTGGCCAGGGCCGCCTCCCCGATGGTAGATACACCGGTAGCGGGGTTGCCCAGGTTATAGGTGCCGTTGAAATTGAAGAATTGCAGGTAGGAGTAGTAGCCAGATTTCAGGCTGTTACCCACCAGCCCGTAGCTGCCGCGCAGCTTCAGCGTGCTGATGGCGGGCACCGCATCTCTGAACCAGTTTTCCCTGGCAATATTCCAGCCCAGGCCCACGGCAGGGAAATACCCCCAGCGGTTGCCCTTGCTGTACATGTTGTTGTAGGAATAAGCCATGGTCACTTCCAGCAGGTACTTCAGATCATAATTGTAAGCGGCGCGCACGGAGAAGGCGGAGTTCACCAGCGGCAGCACGTTGCCGTCCGTATAACTGTCGCGGTAATACAGGCCGGTAAAACTTACGCCATGTTTGCCGAAGGTGGAGTCATACCCCAGCTGCAGCTCCGTATAAGCCTGCCGCGTCTGTGAGGTGATGGAGCTGCTGTTGCTTTGCTGCCCGTCAGACCCTATCTGGCTGATCACGGTGTCTACCCCCGGGTTCATGGCCACGTTGTACACGGCAAAAGATTTGGAGCGGTTCAGCGCCTCATCGTAATAACTGTTGAAAGACACCAGGCCCTTTACGAACAGGCCCTGCAGCAAGCCGTCAAGCCGCTGGCGCAGGCTGAGGTCTACAGACAGGTTGCGGTTATAGGTAGGCCGGTAGCCGGAGCGGGTGGCCATGCCGTATATGTTGTTGGCATACTGGTTATTGCCCGCCAGGCTGCCGTCGAAGTTCTGCACCGGGTAGGCATTGTTCGGTGTACTGAGAATGTTTTTAAAGATACTGTCCGTACGCGCGCCGGGCTCGTTGCCGTTGCGGATGCGGCCGTACACGCTCAGGTTCATGAGGGTGCTGCGGGTGAGATCTACATCCACATTGCTCCGGAAAATATATCTCTTGTAAAAATTGTTGGTGGGATAAGTGTTACGGCTGTCTGTTTTAAAATATCCCTGCTGGTTCAGGTAATCCAGGTCCACAAAGTAACGGGATATCCTGTTGCCGCCGGCCACGTTGAGGTTGTAGCGCTGCATGCCGGCCTGGTTTTTCAGCACGGTATTGTACCAGTCAACGTCAGGGTGGCCCAGCGGGTCGCTGCCGCTGCGCCAGGCCTCCAGGTCTGCGGCGGAGTATACGGCCTGCCGCCCGTCGTTCACCAGCGCTTCGTTATAGAGGCTGGCGTAGTCATATGCATGCAGGAATTTGGGCGTTTTCACCATTTGCTGCACCGCCGTTTGCGCGGTGAAGGAAATCCTTTTTTTGCCGTTGTAGCCGTGGCGGGTGGTAACCAGTATCACCCCGTTTTGCCCGCGCATGCCGTACATGGCGGTGCCCAGGGCGTCTTTCAGAATAGTGATGGAAGCCACCTGCTCCGGGTCTATAGACAAACCGGAGCGGGGCACCCCGTCAATCACTATCAGCGGCGTGGTGCTGCGCAGGCTGGCGCTGGCCGCATCGTCTCCCGGGTTCAGGCTGAACTGCTCCAGGTAGAGCCCCGCCAGCTTGCCGTACAGGGTATTTTCCAGCGTGGTAACGGGCGTGTTGCGCAACTCATCTCCGTAAACAATGCCATAAGACTGTACCAGGGAGGCACCCGGCTGTTGGCCGAACAGCACCGGCACCGTGTCTTTCAAAGGCAGCACCCGGCCGGCGTGCGCAGGGACGTTTGGATATGCGGGCGTTTTGCGGGCCAGGGTGTCTGCCTGCGCCGCCGCAGGCTGGGCACAAAGCGCCGCCGCCGTCACTCCAAAGAAAAAGGGCATAGCGTACTTTTTCATCATATAACGTAATAGTTTAAAAAGACCAGCGAAAGATCAATTTGGTTGATTAGCTGTAACTCATTGGTTGATCTGTAAGCTCAATGCTTCAAAAGTAGGTGGGTAAAAAATGGAAGCTACCCGTCATTTCTTGCTTAAATACGGGTTAAATCATTCAGCAAACGGGTCAAAAAAGCAGGGGTAAAAATGAAAGATCGGCCACCATGGCTATTCTCTGGTATTACCGGCATGGGCGGCGGCATATTCCTTGGGGGTGCGGCCAAACTCCGTCTTGAACCACTTGCGGAAATAATCCACATCAGAAAAACCCACCATATAGGCCACTTCGGTCACGGTGAATTCATTCCGTTCCAGGTACTGGGCTGCCCGTTTGAGACGGTAGCTCCTGATAAATTCTATGGTGCTCTGGTTGGTGAGCGCCTTTATTTTACGGTAAAGGGTAATACGGCTCATGTTCACCTCCCGGGCCAGCTGCTCCACATTGAGGGTAGGCTCCAGGATGTTTTCGTCTATAAAGTGCATCACCTTGTCAAGGAACACCTCATCCGCAGAGGTGATGGAAATGTTTCGCGGCTGCAGCATGATGTCTTTGCTGTACCGTTCCCGCAGCAGCGCGCGTGACTGCAGGAGGTTGCCCACGCGGAGCTGCAGCAGCCCCATATTAAAAGGTTTTGTCACGTAATCGTCCGCGCCGGTTTCCAGGCCTTCCATCTGGAACACGAGGGGGCTGCGGGCGGTGAGCAAAATAACGGGGATGTGGCTGGTGCGTTCGTCTTTTTTCAGTTTCCGGCAAAGGTCTGTACCGCTCATGCCGGGCATGGCCACGTCACTGATAATAATATCCGGCAGCACTTCGGTGGCAATTTTCCAGCCTTCCTTCCCGTCTGCCGCCTCGTGAACGGTATACTGCTCCCTGAAGTGGGAGGTTATAAAGGCCAGCATTTCCGCATTGTCTTCCACTATCAGCATCACCGGCTGGTCTCCTCCACCCTCCTCTTCCCGCTGCGGAACGGGCAGCTCTTCCACCGGCGGCGCGCCCGCGGCGGGCTGCAATATCTCGCTTTCCGCATATTGCTCCCGGTACAGGGGCAGCGTAACCGTAAAACAGGTGTGGCCGGGTTTGCCGCCGGCAGACTGTACGCTTTCCACCGTGATCTGCCCGCGGTGCAGGCCCACCAACCCTTTGGTGAAAGCCAGGCCAATACCGGTGCCGGAAATGGGCAGGCCGGTATCATTATAATGATGGAAGGGGTTGAATATCTTGCCCAGGTGCTGCGGCGCAATGCCCGCACCGTTATCTTCCACGGTGATCACCACCTGCCGCGCCGTATTGGTGCGCAGGCATACCCGTATGCTGCCGCCGGGCGGGGTGAACTTCACAGCGTTAGACAGCAGGTTGAACAGTATCTTCTCCAGCTTGTCATGGTCAAACCACAAAAGCATTTCCGGCGCTTCGGTTTCCATGTCCAGTTTGAGATTGCGCTGCCGGGCGTACGCGTCAAAAGAGAGCAGCACCTCCCGGAGGAACTGCACCATATCGTATTGCGCTACCTGCAGCTGCAGGTGCCCGGCCTCAAACTTCCGGAAGTCCAGCAACTGGTCTGTGAGGCGCAGCAGCCGCTCGCCGTTGCGTTGAATAAGCAGCAGCTGGTTCAGCACCTTGTGGTTGCCCTGCTCTTCGTTCACCAGTTTCTCCAGCGGGGCCAGTATCAGCGTCAGCGGCGTTTTGATCTCGTGGGAAATATTGGTGAAGAAAGAAAGTTTCCGCTGCGCCAGCTCGCGGTCTTTTTCCCGGCTGCGCTGCTGCATCTGCAGCTCATGGCGGAGACGGGCGGTTTTGAGGGAATGGGCCCAGAGAAAGTACAGGATGGCCGCAATGGTAATAGTATAAAAGAGGTAAGCGTACCAGGTTTTCCAGATGGGCGGCAGCACGGTGATGCGCAGGCTGGTGTAAGTTTCATTCCACAGCCCGTCATTATTGGCCGCTTTTACTTTGAACACGTACTCCCCCGCGTCAAGGTTGGTGTAAGTGGCCTGCTGCTGGCTGCCTACATAGCTCCACTGCGTGTCTCCCTTCATGCCCTCCAGCGTGTAGGCGTATTGATTGGTGCCTGAGTTGATGTAGTTCAGCGCGGCAAAACCAACGGTAAAGTATGCCTGGTTGTGTTTGAGCGTGATGTGGTCTGTATACGTGATGCTCTGGCGGAGGGGGGAATCTTCGCCGCCAATGGCTACCGGCCTGTTCTTGATCAGGAAAGACGTGAGGGCAACAGGCGGTTTGGTGCGGTTGATGATGAGTTTTTCAGGGTTGAAAGATACAATGCCGTTATTGCCCCCGAACATTACCTCCCCCGCCGCCGTTCTGCAGGCGGCCGCCAGGAATTCGTTGGAGCCCAGGCCGTTGTTCACGGAATAATTCACCACCTGCACGTCTTCCCGTGCAAAGGGCGCATGCGCCTTCCGCAATACGATACGGGCAATGCTCTGGTCAAAGCTCACCCAGAGGTCTCCCTTCTGGTCTTGTATAATGCCGTGCACAATGTTGCTGGAAAGGCCGAAAGCCGTATCCAGCGTAAAGAACTGGTTACGCTCCCGGTTCAGGAGCTTCAGCCCGCCGCCACGGGTGCCTATCCAGATGTTGCGGCGGTCATCTTCGTATATGCAGAGAATGGCGTTCTTGTTGAACACGCTGTCATATTCCGCCAGGTAGTTGCGGAACGCCAGCTTCCCCTTCGGCAGCCAGGAAAGGCCTATTTCCGTGCCTATCCATACGCCGCCCTCACTGTCTTGTATCAGCGCGTTGATGTCGTTGGAAATGATGCTGGCCGGGTCATTCTTCTTCCGGTAACGGGTTACCTCCCCGCTGCCGTTGATGTGGAACAGGCCGCCTTTGGTGCCTACCCAGAGGTTATCCGCATCCCCCGCCAGGCCATACACCACATCGTCCATCACCCTGGCCGGTGATTCTTTCAGGGGAATGGGCTGTATGCCGCCGGATTTGATATTGTGCCTGAAAAGCCCTTCCAGCGTACCTATCAGCAGGTTGCCCCGGCCGTCCAGGTGAATGGCTTTCACCATTTCCGGGTTGATATGATGTGGAGAACCGGGATGGATGCGGATATGCCGGAAGGTGTTGTTCCCCCGGTCATAGAAGTTGACGCCGCCGCCCTCCGTGGCTATCCACAGGTTCTGGTCCTTATCTTCCCGGATGCTGCTCACCACGCGGTAGGTAAGCCCCGGCTGGCGCCCCATCTGTTCATTGATGTAACTAAAATTTTCGTTACCGGGATGTTCTACGCTGATGCCCCCGGCAAAAGAGCCCACCCACATGCTGCCTGCCCTGTCTTTCATGATGCAGAGGATGCTGTTGCCGGATATGGAATAGGGATCATATTTATCTACCACGTAATTGCGCACCGCCGTTCTTTCATTGTTGAGGATGTACAGGCCGTTGCGCGTACCTATCCAGGCTTCGTTCTGCTGAAAGTAAATGGCGCGCACCATGTCACTGCCTATTTTGACGGGCGTTTCGGAGTTGAAGTTACTGCAGCGGCGCGTTTTGCGGTCCCATACAATAAGCCCGTCCTTTTCCGTGCCCAGCCATACATTGCCCGCGCTGTCTACATTCACCTGCTGAAAGGTGCTTTTGCCGTAACGCCCGTTTTGCAGCAGCGCTTCAGGAGCGGGCAATACACGCCGGCTGGCGGGGTTGTAGCACAACACCTCTTTGCCGCCGGCCAGCCACAGCACTCCTTCAGCGTCTACGGCAATGGTGCGCACATAGGGAGCGCCAGCGCCCCTGCCCAGGTCTACCGGGCGGAGGGCCTTCGCCTTTTCATCATACAGCATCAGGCCGCGGGCCGTGCCTATCCAGATGTTGCCATGGCTGTCTTTTTTGATGGCGTTCACATGCTTGAACACATAATCCGCACCTTTGGGAACCGGCAGCACCCGCTGAAAGCGTTCCAGCCGGCAGTCAAACAGGTCAAGCCCGAAAGCGGTGCCTACCAGCAGGTTGCCCTGGCTGTCTTCTTCCAGCGTGAGCAGTTCATTACTAATAATGCTGTAGGGGTTGGTGGGATCATAACGGAAGTGGCGGAAACCATAACCATCGTAACGGTTCAGCCCGTCAGTGGTGGCTACCCATATGAAACCGCGGGAATCCTGGAAAAGGCTGTACACGGAGCTTTGAGACAAACCCTCCGCTATTCCAAGATGGGAAAAACGCAGGTGGTTCACCTGTGCCCTTCCAGCAAAATGGAACAGTACAATAAAGAGTATTGCCGCAAAAATACGTCTTATTCCCCCCGGTTGTAAAATCATACACGCAACGTGGTATAGTTACCAGCGTTAAAATTAGGGATTTGCGGGGAAAGAAAAAATTGGGCCGGTGGGAAGCGCCGGTGCGCGCGGCTCTTGTGTTCCGGGCTGCGCCTCCGGCCGGTCAGGCTTTCAGCACTTTTCCCTTCCGCCAGTTGGCATCGTAATACACAAAAAACGCCAGCCAGATGCTGCGGGAAAGCCGCATGAGCAAGGGCTGCAGCACTATCAGCAAGGCGGCGTTAACCCCCAGCCACCAGAAAATACGGTTGTCGTACAGGGAAAAGCCCAGCAATACCCACCAGGCAATGAATGTGGCTACGCTCAAGGCTACGGAAAGAGCATAGCTTACATACCCGGTGCCGAAATAAAAACCCGTTTCCGGCTCCGTAGGCTGTCCGCAAACCGGGCAATGCTCATTCATTTTCATGAATTTTTTAAGGTGGTAGGGATTGGCCTCTTCGTACAGCTTGCCTTGCCTGCAACGGGGACATTTATTCTGCAGCACGCTCAGTACGATGTTCGGTTTACTTTCCTTCGTATTCATCAGTTTAAATTTTTTCTGAACTCATCAGGCGTAACGCCTTCATATTTTTTAAAGAAGCGGGAAAAGTAGGAATTGTCTTCAAAATTCAGCTCATGCGCAATCTGCGTAACCGTCATGCCCGCATTGGTAAGCATCCTTTTGGCTTCCAGCAAAATACGGTCACGGATCAGCTCACCCGCCGTTTTACCGAGCAGGTCATGGCAGAGCGCGTTGAGATGGTTGGGCGTGATGTAAAGCAGTTCCGCATATTCCTTGGGCAGTTTGATCTGGCGGTAATGTTTGTTGATCAGCTGCTGGAAATTGCGCAGCACCAGTTGTTTTTGCTGGGGAATGATTTTAGTGCCACCTTTTCCGCAGCACTTTTCAACGAACAGGAATAACTGCAGGAGCAGCACCCGCACCATATCCGTTTGCTGCTGCGCTGTTTCTTCCAGTATTTTCTCGAAAAGCAGCATAATCTCCGCCCGGCCTGCGGGCGGCACCGCCATCACCTGGTCTGCGCTGTTCCCGCTGAAAAACGGGAAACGCTCCAGGTAATCATGGTCCAGCAGAAAGGTGCGAAAAAATGCTTCGGAAAAATGCACCACGTAACCTTCCACGCCCGGCTCAAAATGCCAGCTGTGTACCTGGCCCGGCACCATGAAATAGATCTGGTGAGGCGTTACAGGGTAACGGGTAAAATCTATGGTCTGGAAACCGCTTCCGGCCGTAAAAAACACCAGGTGGTAGAAAGAATGGCCGTGTTGCTGGTGTACCCGCTGATAGTTGTTTTGCAGGTATTTCCCCATTCTTTCCGCCAGCAGGTCTTCCTGTTTGTGGCCTGTGCTGATGGTGCAGATGTCATATACCGGAATGGAAGGTTTCATGATGTCACAAAGGTACGGCGGTTAGGGTGGTCCGCCAATGACGATTTGGGGCATTTGTGGCACTTTTTACCGGTATAGTGCCGGCGCGGAAACCGCGCCGGGCTTTTGAGTACCATTACTCCTGGTTGATCACCTCCATAATGGTAAATTTCTTCTGGCCGGTGGGCACCTGCCACATCACCTGCTGCCCCTGGCGGAAACCGATGAGGGCTACGCCAACAGGGTTCATAACGGAGATCTTCCTTTGTTTGATGTCTGCCTCTTCCGGCATCACCACAATGATCTCCATGGTTTTATTATTGTTGGTGTCTTTTACCACTACTTTGGAATTAAGGCGCACTACATCAGCGGGAAACTCATCTTTCTTCACCAGTTTCGCCTTTTTGAAATCAGCCAGTAACGATTCTACCACCTGCGGGCCGAAAGCGCTGGCACGAACGCCATCGTTCAGGCAGGCAGTTAACATTTCATAATCATCTTCCCTGAATACCAGTTGATGTTTTACTTTTTGCATAGCAGTTAATTTAAAAATGAATGAATGGTCTGTTTAATTCCCTCATCCCGGAAATAAAAAAATTATGCTGTAATGCAAACCATGCGGTTTCGCATCAAGCATTTAAATCAGTAAAAAACAGGAAAGGGCACCCTGAGCCTTGGAATTATTGTTTTAGCAGGCCAGGGTCAATTTATTGAAGTCCTTAAAATTTGAGAAGTAGTACAACTTCTTGCAGAATGTGCGGAATTGCTGTGAGGTGCAACCGTACAGGGGCATTGCATCCGCAACAGTGCGGCGAATGACGTTTTTGGTGATATATGTACGTGTACCTGACATTGCAGCAAATATACGGAATTATTTTTAAATGCCCCAACCTTCTTCCCGCTTCAATGCCTGCATGTTCAGGTACAAATACGCATGCATACAGGCAATAACCCGCATTTTATACCCCGTAAAATGCGTAACTTCAGGGAACAAATCAATTCATAACCCCAAAACATTGTATTATGGCCTCCGCATTAATTGGCGCCGTGGTAAATCCCGTGCGTACGCAGGGTTTGGCTACCAGCCCCGCCATCAACTCCACTAAAGAGCTTGTAAAGCTCAAAGGCCCCGGCCTCTTCATTTCAGCTGAGATCACCAAACAGGGCGGTATTTCCGACCTTTCTTTCGTGATACTGGACATAGACGGCAAAAATGTGGTGAATATCAGTATTGCCGCTCTTTTCAACCAGGGGCTCACCACACACAACAGCTACGGTATCTCCGTGTTCCGCAGCGGCGCCGGCCTTGAAACGGTAACCATCGGCTGGCCCGTACCGCTTACCTTCCACAAGCAGCTTTCATTGAAAGTAACGGTGAAGGAAGCCGGCGTGGTGCAATTGCTGGCAAACGTGATCACGGCTTCCTGAGCGCCCTCGCACGGGCTTGCGTAGCGGAGGTCACCCCCTTCCCGGCGGCGGCGCCGCAAGCGTTCCTCTCCTGCTCAAAAAAAATTTGGCAGTGTCATTGCTGCACATTTACTTTGTAATTCAAAGTACTTTTCAATCCTATTAATACAGCCCGTCCACACGGGCTGATTTTTCACCCTTTCACTTTGCAACACAAAGTGAGCAAAAAAAACGCGCCCATGCACACCGCCCGCCAATGGATAGAACATTTCCGCAACAACCTGCGGTACCACCGCATCAACTGGGACCTGGAGCCCGCTATCTCCCCGCGGGAAACCGCCGTCATACTCCGTTCCATGCAAGCCTGGCAGCTGGGCGAAACGTCTGACGGGCATAACCTGTTGCGGGCCGTTACCCAATACGCCCGCCAGCATAACGACCCGGATTACATCACGGCCATGACCCTCTTCATCCGGGAAGAGCAGAAACATGGGGAAAACCTGGGCAAATACCTGGATCTCATTGGCCAGCCGCGCATCAAAAAAGACTGGGGAGATACCCTTTTCCGGAAGGTACGCGGTTTTAACACCAGCATGGAAATATGGACGCTGGCGGTCATCACCGTGGAAAGTGCCGCCCAGATCTACTACCAGGCCCTGAAAGACGCCACTTATTGTGTGCTGCTCAAACAGATCTGCCGGGATATACTTATTGATGAAGCCTGCCACATCACCTTCCAGACGGAAAGGATGGGCATCATATTCGAACAAAAATCCACTTTCGGGAAAATGATCTGCGCCCAGCTCTACCGCTGCTTTTTCTTCGGAACGGCGCTGACGGTATGGATAGGCCACCACCGCCTGCTGAAGGCCGGCGGCAATACATACAAAGGGTACATGCGGAAAATGTATTTCAAGTACATTAAAACGCTGTACCGTATCACACATCCGCAACATATGCCGCAAGCTGCTTTTATATGAACGCTCCCCTCTCCTCCGCCGCAAAAATGCTACTGGTGTCTGTTGCGTTCTGCCTGCTCCTCGTAGGCGTGCGCATGTATTACACCGGTAGCATTATGTATGGGTTCTACATATGGAACATGGTGCTGGCCGTTATGCCGCTCGTTTTCAGCAGGCAGCTGGCAGACAGGCGGCCGCTGCACTGGCGCAGCCTGCTGTTGCTGGGCGCATGGCTGGTATTCTTTCCCAATGCGCCCTACCTGGTTACGGACATCCTGCACTTTACCGGTACATCTTCCGCGCCCCCGTGGTTCGATCTCATCCTGGTAACTACCGCAGCCTGGAACGGCCTGCTGCTGGGCGCGCTGTCTCTGCTGCATGTAGAAAGCTTTCTTGCTCCCCACTTCAGCAAAGCCGCTGTGAACGGAACGCTGCTCTTCATCATGGTGCTTTGCGGGTACGGCGTTTACCTGGGCCGCTTTCTCCGCTTCAACAGCTGGGACGTGCTGGCTGACCCTTACGCGCTGTTCTCCGCCGTGGGGCAGCACTGGCTGCAGCCGGCGGCGCATATTTCCGTTTGGGCGTTCAGCCTGTTATTTGCCGGCATGTTCTCCATCTTCTATTTTACCCTCAAATACCTCAAACAATAGCTGTTTTTTCGTTATTTTCCTGCCCAGAAACCAAACATCACCAGTATGGGCATCACCATTGCAGTTATCGCCGTTATTGCCATTGCCGCTCTTTGGGCAGTATCGCTCTACAACCGGCTCGTTAGCAGGAGAAACCTTGTGAAAGAAGCCTGGAGCGGCATAGACGTCAGTTTGAAAAAACGGTACGATCTTATCCCCAACCTCGTGGAAACCGTCAAAGGCTACGCCGCACACGAAAAAACGGCGCTGGAAAACGTAACCCGCTACCGCACGGCCTCCATGCAGGCCAATTCCCCGCAAGATAAAATACAGGCGGAAAACAACCTCAGCAGGGCCCTGGGCTCCCTGATAGCCGTGGCGGAAAATTACCCTGACCTCAAGGCCAGTACCAACTTCCTCCAGCTGCAGGATGAGCTGAGCGCCATTGAAAACAACCTGGAATCCGCCCGCCGCTACTACAACGGCACCGTGCGTGAAAACAACATACTGGTGGAAAGTTTTCCTTCCAACATTGTTGCCGGCATGTTCGGGTTTAAAACCAGCGTATTCTTCGAGATAGACAATCCCGTTCACCGGGAAAGGCCCAACGTTTCTTTCCAGTAACCCCTATGATGAAAAAATTACTCCTGCTCGCGCTGCTCATCATCTCGGCACGCGTAGCCCCGGCACAGGAAGAAGCGCCCCCTTTTGCCGAAGGCATCCTTTCTTTCCATGCAGACCTCCGCATATTGCCTTCCGGCCTGCTGCAGGTAACGGAACATATCAAAGTGATCACTGACCTGACGCAGGTCCGCAAAGGCATTTTCCGCAACATTCCGGTTTACCGGTATGACATGTATGGCCGCAGGGTACGCGCATCCATTCATGTAACGGAAGTACGGAAAAACGGCAGCTATGAGCCATACAAGGAAACGGAGCAGAACGGCGAGCTGAGCATACGCATCGGTGATGCAAACATAGACCTGGAAGCGGGCATATATGAATACCTGATTGCTTACCAAACATCCGGCCAGGTCGGTTTTTTTGACGGGTACGATGAGCTGTACTGGAACGTAACGGGCAACAACTGGAACTTCCCGATTTACCAGGCCAGTGCCACGGTAACCGTGCCCGACGGCGCTAAAGTGCTGCAAACAGCCTGTTACACCGGGCCTATGGGCTCCAAAGAAACAGACTGCAGCGTGGAGTATAACAGCAGCGGTGCTCCCGTGTTCCACACACGCCAGCTGCTGGCCCCCGGCAACGGCTTCACCGTTGCAGCCGGTTTCACTCCCGGCATCATCACCCGCCCGCCCCCGCCCACCGCCTGGGAAATATTTTGGGACAAGCTGATGGCCTACAAAGAGTACCTGCTGGCCCTCCTGGGCAGCGTCATTGTGTTCTGCTACGGTTTCTTCACCTGGCGCAAACATGGCAAAGACCCGGAAAAACCGGTGGTGGTACCCGCTTTTGAGCCGCCGGACGGGCTTTCTCCTGCCGGTATCCGCTACCTGTATAAAAAGAAAGCAGACAACACCGGTTTTACAGCCGCCATTATCAGCATGGCCATTAAAAAGGCCCTGCATATCAAAAAAGACGGCTCCCAGTTCAAGCTGGAAAAAGGAGACACGCCCGCAGACGCCCTCACCCCGGAGGAGCGCGGCATCTATTCCCAACTGTTCCAGGGAAGGAACAGCATCAAGGTGAACGATTCCCAGCACAGGGCTTTTTCCAGCGCACAATCTGCTTACAGCAATTCACTGAGCAGCAAACACAACCTGAAATCTTACTACGTCAGCAATACCAAACACATTTTGATAGGCGGCCTCATTACGTTGGCGGTATTGCTTGGCTACATACTGACCATGAACTTCGGAGAGTTTTTTGTGCTCCTGTTCCTGGCTCCCTTCATAGCTGTGGGCGGCACGCTGCTGATCAGCGGGCTCAGAAGCCTGAAAAACGGCTGTTCAGGCATATTCCTCACCATCCTGGGCACTATTTTCACCTTCATGCCGCTTATATGTGTGGTGATGGACATGGGAGAAATACCCTTCATTGCCATCGCCTTTGTAATAGCGCTGCTGCTCGCCTACGCCTGGTACGTGTACCTCATCAAGGCGCCCACCACCCTGGGCGCGGCACAGCTGGCCAAAATAGAAGGTTTTATGATGTACCTGAAAACAGCGGAAGAACACCGGCTCAACATGCTCACTCCGCCCGAGCGCACGCCCGCGCTGTTTGAAAGGCTGCTGCCCTATGCAATTGCGCTCGACCTTGAGAACGAATGGGGCAGCAAGTTTGAAACAGTACTGGAGCAGGCCGGCTATGCGCCAGACTGGTATGAAGGCAAGGAGATCCGGTACGGCAGCCTCTCGTCTTCCTTCAGTTCCGGATTTATATCTTCCCTGGGCCGTGCCCAGGTAGACCCTACCGCCTCTTCCGGCAGCAGCGGCAGCAGCAGCTCAGGCAGTTCCAGCTGGAGCTCCGGCAGCAGTGGAGGCGGTTCTTCAGGCGGCGGCGGAGGTGGTGGCGGAGGCGGTGGCTGGTAAGCTCTAACTTACTGTTATTCAACTGTTTTGTATATGTTAAAACTGCTTTAACAGATTAAACCCCGTTTACAGCAATCGGTCTAATATGCAGACTAAAACGATTGTGTATGAAACGATTCCTAATCCTGGTTTCATTGATAGCCGCAGGCGCCGTGTTCAGCCCGGCCAGCGCGCAGGTGAGAGTGAGCATCAATATTGGCCTGCAGCCCGCCTGGGGCCCCGCAGGGTACGATTATGTAGAATACTACTACCTGCCCGCCATGGACATGTATTATTATGTTCCGGCACGGCAATATATTTACTTTGACCGCGGCCGCTGGATCAGAACGGCTTACGTGCCGGCCCGCTACCGCCACGTTGACTTCTACCGCACTTACAAGGTGGTGATCAACGAGCGCGATCCTTTCCGTTATCACGACAGGTACCGTGTGCAATACGCCAAATACCGCAACGCCTACTACCACCAGCCGCTGCTCCGCGATTCCCGGAACAACCGCCACTGGGATGATGACCGCCGTAACAACGCCTGGAATAACGGCCGCGGCAATGATCACCGCAATAACGGCTGGAACAACGGCCGCGGAAACGACAGGCGGAATGATAACTGGAACAATAACCGCGCAGCCGAACGTCGTAACGACAACTGGAACAACAACCGCCCTGCGGAACGCCGCAACAATTCCTGGAACAATAACAACCGCGGCAACAGCAACCGGCTGATAGAAAACCGCGGCAACGGTCAAAACCAGCGCCAGCAGGATGTGAAGTACAAACAAGACAGGTTGTTCGGAAAGGGCGGCAGGTCTTAAACACCGGACCACAAGCAGGCTACATAACCGCAGCCTGCAATTAAAAGAAGTTTTAGATTGGCGGATCTATTATCAAAAATGGGCTGCTCCCTCCCGGAGTGGCCTGTTTTTTCTGCCTGCTCCGCCACCTGGCCCCAAACGCCCGACTATGGCCACTTTCACCGCTCCATACCTATTTTTTTCGGATTTTATGCAAACGTTTGCTATTTTGCCGGGATGATCGTTGGCACGATTTAAAATTCCTACGTTATGAAGATTAAAAACTACCTGCTGCCTGCAGCACTTTTCTTACTGTCTGTCACCACCCGTGCCCAGCAACAGCAAAGGCTGAACACCGGCTGGGAATTTCTCCGCTCAGACCTTGGCGGCATCTGGGAAGCGGTACGCCCCGTGGGCAAAGGCAACCCGGAGGCCTCTCCCATATGGGAAAAAGTAAGCCTCCCGCATTGCGTCAACGCCTATGATGCGGTAGACCCTGATGTGAACTATTACCAGGGCCCCGCCTGGTACCGCACACAGCTAAAGATCAACAATCCCTACGCCGGCGGCAGGACCATCCTGCATTTTGAAGGCGCCGGTCAGAAAACGGACGTGTATGTATACACCACCAAAGTAGCCTCCCATACCGGCGGTTACGATGAATGGACTGCCGATATTACAGACGCCGTAGAGGCCTTCAAAAAAACGCCGCAATTCAAAGGCGCCGTACCTGTTTCTATCCGCACAGATAATAGTCGCGACCTGGAAATGATCCCTTCAGATCTTTCTGACTTCAACGTATATGGCGGTATTTACCGTTATCTCAACCTCATCTACGCACCGCCTGTTTCCATACAGCAAATGCATGTGCGGCCTGAAGTTAAAGACAACGGCAAAAGCGCCACCGTAAACGTAACGCTGCAGCTTTACAATCCCGGCAAACTGACCGGCGCTACCATCACTACCACGCTCAAAGACCCTTCCGGCAAAAAGATCAACGAGTCTACACAGGAAGTGAGCAACCTTGATGGCGCCATCAACGCCGCTACTTTCACCGTCAAAAAACCGCAGCCCTGGCATACAGACCACCCGGTGCTGTACACGGTAGAAGCTACCGTATCAAAAAACAGCGCCAGCTGCACACAATCGGTCAAAACCGGTTTCCGCACCTTTGAATTTGTACAGCATGGCCCCTTCCTGCTCAACGGCAAACGCCTGCTGCTGAAGGGTACGCACCGTCACGAAGATCATGCCGGGGTGGCCGCCGCCATGACGGAAGACATGATGCGGCAGGAAATGATACTCATGAAAGAAATGGGCGTGAACTTCATCAGGCTGGGCCACTACCAGCAGTCCCGCATCATTCTCAACCTGTGTGACAGCCTGGGCATGGTGGTATGGGAAGAGATCCCCTGGTGCCGCGGCGGCCTTGGCGGCCCGGTATACCAGCAGCAGGCCAAACGCATGCTCACCAACATGATCAACCAGCACTACAACCATCCCTCCATAGTGATATGGGGCCTGGGCAATGAAAACGACTGGCCGGGAGACTTTCCTGAATTTGACAAGGAGAAGATACGCGCGTTCATGAAAGAGCTGCATGACCTCTCCCACCAGCTGGACCCTTCCCGCAAAACGGCCATCCGCCGGTGCGATTTCTGTAAAGACATTGTAGATGTATACTCTCCCTCCATCTGGGCCGGCTGGTACCGGGGCATTTATACGGAATACAAATCCACTTCCGAAACGGAAATGAAAAAAGTAAACCATTTCCTGCATGTGGAATGGGGCGGAGACAGCCATGCCGGCCGCCACTCTGAAAGTCCTGACAAGGCCCTGCAAAACATCAAAACCGGCGGCGGGACGGACGAGCGCGCGGGAGATGCGTCCCTATACGGCGGCGCTGCACGCGTTTCAAAAGATGGTGACTGGAGTGAAAGTTATATCTGCAACCTGATGGACTGGCACCTGAAAGAGCAGGAAACCATGCCCTGGCTCACCGGCACCGCCCAATGGGTATTCAAGGATTTCTCCACACCCATCCGGCCAGACAATCCCGTACCGTATATGAACCAGAAAGGCCTGGTGGAAAGGGACCTCACCAGGAAGGAAGCCTACTACGTATTCCAGTCGTATTGGGCTACGCAGCCCATGGCACACATCTATGGCCATTCCCAGCCGGTAAGGTGGGGCCAGGAAGGAGAAGAAAAAATGGTGAAAGTGTATTCCAACTGTGACGAAGCAGAGCTGTTCGTGAACGGGAAAAGTTACGGGAAGAAAAAACGGCGCAGCGCAGATTTTCCGGCTGCAGGTCTGCGCTGGAACGTGGCTTTCGCTAAAGGCAGCAATGAAGTGCGCGTGGTGGCCGCAAAAGGCAAAGCCGTGGTGGAAGACAAGATCGCTTTTCAATACCAGACAGAGAGTTGGGGCAAGCCCGCAAAAATGACACTTGAAAAGAAGGCAGTCAATGGCAGTATGGCTACGCTGGAAGTAAAACTGCTGGACGATAAAGGCATCCAGTGTCTGGACGCGGCTAACTGGGTGTACTTCTCACTGGCGGGAGACGGGCGGCTGATAGACAACCTGGGCACGTCTTCCGGCTCACGGAAGGTACAGCTGTATAACGGCCGCGCCACTATCCAGGTAGATACCGGCAAAGGCGGCGTGAACGTAGCAGCCGTAAAAAGCGACGGCCTCACCACCGTCACGCTCGATTTATAATTTGCGCAAGTGCTTAAAAATCAGTAAATTCCGTATTGACCATATTCTTCTCACCAAAACAAAGTCAATATGAAACGGAAACACCTGCTTTTTTCTGCACTGCTCGTATTGGCAGGCACCGGTATGGCGCAGGCGCAATCTGGCAAATTTTACATCAAGGCGGCCGGCGGCTATTTTTTCAGCGTTTCAAATGGCCAGTTCCCTGATGTAGGCCCTTATCCCCCGCGAGACATACGTAATTCGGTAAACCCGAACACAGGCGCCACCACTACCATTTCGGAGAAGGTGCTCACGGGCTCTTACGGTGAAGGCGCAAGAGGCGGCCTTACTTTCGGGTATAACTTTAACCGGTATATGGCACTGGAAGGAACGTTCAATTACTTCCACAGCAAAAAGAACCTAATGACGCGTAATATCACCACGGTAGAAGGTTCCGGCGCTGTGGCCGGCAGCGTGGAAAGCCACGGTCATGTAAACGCTGTAGATTTTGCGCCCAGCCTGGTGATCAATCCCGGCTTCGAAAAGCTGAACCCGTACGTAAGGTTCGGCGTGGTAGTGCCTTTATGGGGCCGGCTTTTTATTGAGACAGATGCCACCAGGGCAAGCGCCGTACCCGGCCAGCCGGCTTTTGTGATGGCGCAGACCGCCATTCACCGAAAGGAAGAAATTGAGCCCAGCCCCACCATCGGCTTCCAGGGCGCATTAGGGGCTACCTACCCGCTTGGCAAACGGCTTGACATTTTCCTGGAAACGGAATACCGCAACGTGCCCGTAAAAGGTAAAAGCAAGGAAGTAACGGAGTACGATGAGGTGACCAACGTTGTCAACACCACCAACGGGCAGGTGATCTCTACTCAACACCGCGGCCTGAATGATCTCAGTACCGCGGAGCGGCATACGGATTACGTAACCACGCTTGACCAGAATTCCAATACGCCTACAGGCACTACGGGCGCCAAAACGAATTACAAGAATGATAACGCGCCTGCCAATGATCTTAAATCCTACATCAACATCGGCGGCCTGGGGGTGAACCTGGGGGTACGCATAAGGCTTTAACGAGTATCTATAAAAAACGGGCCGGCAAAAACAGCCGGCCCGTTTTTTATATTTCGTATAAATGTGCTCTATTTTTCAAATATCTCCGTTACCACATGCCCCACGTTGCCGCTGGGCATCTGTATATTCAACAGGGCGGCCAGCGTGGGCGCAATGTCTGTCATACCCGTAGTACGGTGCGTTTTGCCGGGTTTAATGCCCCAGCCCATCCATACCAGCGGAATATGCGCATCGTAAGGGTACCACAGGCCGTGCGTAGCGCCGGTGCGGCTCCCTTCCTTCCATCCAGATTTGTAGATCACCAGCACATCCCCTCCTCTTTCTTCATTAAACCCGTTCACGAACATGGTTTTGGCCGGCTCCGGAATAGGCGCGCAACCCAGCTGCGAGAGGCTGTAAGCGGCCACTACACCGGGCTGCTGCTTCAGCACGCGTATTACCGTTTTCTCTACAACGCTCATATCTATGTTCCGTTCCATAAAAGCGGGGCGGTTGAGATACAACTGGTGGGCAGAAACGGCCAGCACGCCGTTGGGCACGCCAAACTGCGCGTCCAGCGCCTTGTTTACGGCAGCAATAGCTTCCTTGCCGTTAATGATGCCGGTGGGCTGGCGGTGCTCTTCCAAATAACCGGGAGACTGGGATACGCCATGGTCTGCCGTGATGAAAAAGAGGTAATTGTTTTTGCCGAAACGCTGGTCGAGCCAGCTGAAAAACTCCGCCAGCTCTTTATCCAGCCGCAGGTATACGTCTTCCACTTCTATGGAATTAGGGCCAAACTGGTGGCCTACCGCGTCTGGCGAAGAAAAGCTTACGGCCAGGAAATCCGTTGCCTTGCCACTGCCCAGGCCATAACCTTCAATAGCAGCCTTGGCAAATTCAAAAGTGAGCGTGTTGCCGTAAGGCGTAGAGCGAACGTCCCCGTTTTCCCTGCCCTTGAACTGGTGAGGGAACACGGGTTGCTGCTCATGGCCGAAGGGCTTTTCATAATCTTTATTGTCTGCTTCGCTTTGTTTGTAGGTATTCAGCGGGTAGAGCGTGTTCCAGCCGTTGGCAAGCAGTTGCTGCGGCAGCTTCCTGTCATTAAAGCGCTGCACCCATGCCGGCAGCTCTTTCATGTAGTAAGTGCTGGTCACCATCTTGCCGGAGCCGCCATCATACCAGAAGGCAGCGTTGGCGCTGTGGCCCGCGGGAAAAATGGCGCCGCGGTCTTTGATGGCAACGCCTACTACCTTGCTTTCAAAGTTGGTGGCCATGCGCAGCTCGTCTGTTACCGTGCTGGCAAGCAGGTTGCGGGGAGACATGCCGCCTTTCTGTGAAGGGATGCCTACGGGTTGCACCGTGGTATCTTCCGCGCAATACACATCCCTGTTCAATGCACGGTTATACCAGCCGTTGCTGATAATGCCGTGCACTGCCGGTACGGAGCCGGTGTATACGGACGTGTGGCCGCATGCTGTTACCGTGGGGGCGTAGTTGATGAGGGTGTTCTCGCAACTGAACCCTTCGCCCAGCAGGCGTTTAAAACCGCCCGCGCCGTAGCGCTGGCCGTAACGGTACAGGAAATCCCAGCGCATCTGGTCAACCATCATGCCCACTACTATTTTAGGGCGTTCTGCGGGTTTCTGGGCAAAGGCCGCCTGCAGCAGCAGGCAGCAGCCTAATAAGGCAATCAGCTTTTGTTTATTCATTGGTTCAATACTTTTCGGTCACTTGACATACCGGTAAAGTTGCCAATTCCACCCTGCAATTCCTTTTCCGCAACATTATCATTTCAATACTTTTAGAAAGCGGGCCATCCAGTAAGGCAGCAAATACTCGTCTCCCGCCAGCTCAGTGGCGCCGCCACGGCCGCCGTCCAGGTTGAAGGCGTTGGCATTGTGGCGGTGAACAGGCTGTTCATCCAGCGGTATCAGTCTTTCCGTGGTCTGTTCCCTGAAGTTAGCAGGTAAAAACGTCAAATCCTTGCGGTGGGAGTTTTTAATTTGCCAGGTTACCAAATCCATCGGAAAGGTACGCAGCCACCAGAGCGTGGCGTCCGCGTCCGAATCACCTGCCGTGCCCAGGGTAATGAGGTCCCATACCGCGTTTTTTTCCGGCCGTTCCATCTCCCAGTGATTGCGGATAACGCCGGCGTATTGCTGCTTCAGCTGGTCTGTGAAGGCATAGCGGTACAGCACCCAATAGGTCAGGAAGGCCATTTCATCATCACTATGGTTCCAGCCGCCCGTACCCATGTCTATGCCCATATGCTTATAACCGGGCGTGTAGGTGATCTTGCGGTAGTCGATGAGGATGTTTTTGAGATAGCCATGTTTGTTCATCAGGCGCATGGCTTCGTCTTTGTATTTCTTTTTACCGGTAAGGGCGTAGCCCAGCTGCAGGCCTGCTATGATGGTAGTGCTGCCCAGCTTGCGGTCTCCGATGGTTTCAGGGTACCAGTTGATGTATTCAGGGTTCCAGCGGCCCCAGAGCGTGGGTTTACCGTCTATGTCTACAAAATAGTACTTGTTGTCTATGATGTGGGTCATGATCTTGTCTATGAAAGCCGCCACCCGTTGCTGCTCTTCCGGTGTTTCCGCCACCATTTCATGCAGTACGGCGGCAATCCAGATATAGGCTACAAACTCGTCGCTGCTGGTGTGCCCCTTCCACTCCCATTCAGGGTCAGGGGAATCTCTCCACCTTTCCGGGTCGGAGTTCTTATAACCTTTGCGTTCAAACGTGCGGCTCGGAAACCCTTTCAGCTGGTTCACGGAAAGGATGCGTTCAAAGGCTTCAAACCCTTCCCAGGCGTAACGTTTGGCTTTGGGTTCTTTGGTAACCGCGTAGCGGAAAGCCTGGCTGCCCAGGTAAAAAGCGGTCCAGAGGCCGTCGTTGTCCGTATCGGCCATCTGGGAAGTGCCCGCGTCTCCCGGCCGGCTGAGATGAAGGTTGGCAATGAAGCCGTAGCGGATGTGGCGCTCCCTGATCTTGCGTTGAAAGTAGGCCGCCTTTTCCGCCAGCGTATGCGCCGGGAAGCTGATGCGGTTGAGGCCGGTGGGGCTGAGCAGGTAGATGTTCCCTTCCCCGTCTACTGCCATGCTTTTCACCGCATTTTCGTTGAGCCAGCGCCGTGAGGCAAAGTAACGGTACAGCCCTGCGGAATCTTCCGCAAAAGCTCCTTCCGGCGTACCGGCCCAGATGCGACCATTGCGTACCAGCAGAGCGCTGATATCCGGTACGGGCACCCGTTGCTGCAGGCGCAGGCTGGTATCGCCCGTTTGGCTGTTCACGGCGTAGTAGCCTATACGCGTGCCAATGATCACATCTCCGTTGCGGAAAGCCATGGCCTGCGGTTGCTGTACGGCCTGCAGCAGCACAAACTTTTCCCCGTCCAGGTAATAGATGCCTTTGGCAGTGCGCGCATAGAAGCGGCCGTTATGCACCTGCAGCTGTTCCAGCTCTTCAGGCGGCGGAACACAGTTTACCAGCTTGCCGTTATATGCCAGCGCCGCTGCGCCCGGGCCGGCCAGCAGCACGCTGCCGTTGGCTGCTACCGCCAGCTGGTTGTAGCGGCCTTTCACGGGCAATGCCATGTAGGGAATACCCGCGTAGCCGTTGGTGAGCCATTTGTCTGCATACAGGTAATACAAATGCCCGCTGCCCTCCTGCGCTGTTACATCCAGCGGTATTTTTTCCGCCAGCGGGCGGAAGCGCACGTCCCGCACCAGGGCTTCTCCGCTGGTGCGGTAAAAACCTTTGTCCGTCAGCACATGTACGTTATCGTTATAATCCGTGATTACTTTTTTAAGCACGCTGCCTTTCAGTTCATCAGGCATGGCATACTGAAGGGATACGGGTTGATGGAACGGGAAGTCCGTAGCCTGGCCGGCCGCCATGGTAAAGGCAGACATGCAAAGCCCAAGCCCTGCAAGAGTTTTCGCTGTCATGATCTATTTTTTGATGAGCCATACTTCCGTAACACGGGAGTGCTGGCGCCAGTTAAGATGTTCTTCATCAATGGCATCGAATGTAAGCTGCAGGCGGCCCTGGCGGGTAAGGGCCTGCGGTACGGGAAATTCCTTGATCTCTCCGATGCCTTTGCCGTATAATGTGGGTGTCAGTTTTTCTCCGTTTGCGCGCAGCAGGCATTCTCCGTTGCCGGTAACCCGTACGGTATAATGAGCAGCCGTGTCCAGCCGCTCATATGCCAGGCTGTGCGGCCAGCGCATGCTCACCTGCCAGGAAAGGCGCTTGCGGCTTTTGCCGCCGTCCCACCAGTCAAACCCAGGGTTATCGCTCCGCAGCATCAGCGGGTCTGTTTCCAGTGTTTCCGGCCGCACTACATGCCAGGCGCGGCTTACATTGCCTACATCGTCATAATGGCTGCCGGGGCCGGGATGCGTCCAGGTGGCAATAGTGTCCAGTGCGGCCAGCTGCTGCGCGGCGGGCAGCTGCCGTATGCGGGCAAACTGGTCTTCCAGCCACCAGCGGTTATTGAGCGGCCTGTCCAGGAAATCCAGCACGGCCCCCCTTTCCGGGCCGGAGGCCTGGTATTTGGGCACGCTGGTTTGCAGTGCAATGGAATGGAAGAGGGAATCGCAGAGGGCTACGATCTTTGCGCGCCACGCGGGTTCCGGCGGAGCGTCTGCCAGCTGCAATATTTTTGTTGCCAGCCGCATGGCGGAGTCTGCGCCTGTCAGCGGCGCCTTGATCAGCGCGTTGCAGGCGGCTTCTTCCGCAATGGCTTCGTTAAAGGCTCGCTCCCGCGTATAGGCATCGTAGTAAGCGCGCAGCAGCAACATCTGCCAACGCCAGTTGCCGATGTGTTTGTGCTCCATTTGCTGCCACTGCTGCAGGGTGGTTACAATGCCCTGGTTTTTCAATGCCGGCCCCACCCAGTTGCGCTCCAGCGCCAGAATGCCGTCTGCGGCGGCTTCCGCCGTTCCGCTGTCAAAAAAGAAATTGGTATACTCCAGCAGCATGTCCCGGGGCTCCCGGCCACTGTTCCAGCCCAGCATGCTCCAGATCATTTTGTTCACATCGTCATGCGCACCATCTGAGTAGCTGATAAACCCATCGTTCAGCGGCGCGGTGTGCCGGAATGCCGCGGTGTGGTACACCGGGCGGGGGTTCACCGCTTCGCGGCCCAGGGTAAAGGCAAAAGCGGGGTCCCACCAGGGCACGGGAAAATCACAACGTACGTTATGTGTAATGTCTGGATAATGCCGCAACTGGTAACCCTCCGGCAAAGCCGCACGGGTTTCTTCCATGGGCGGGCTGCCGGGGCCGGTTACGAGGCCGGCCAGCCATTGCGGTTTTTGTTGCCGGATATAATCGTATACAAAATTGCTCTGCGCTTTATCAAAGCCCTGCAGCGAAAGCCAGATGCGCGCTTTGGGATGGCGGCGCATCAGCGGGCGTGACAGGTCTTCCAGAAAAGGCACTACCAGCCTGGGGTCATTATGCCCCGGGTCTCCACCGGGAAAAAACACCGCGTCCAGCCGGGGCGCCTTGCGGAACAAGGTGTCGAACTGGCGGAGAAAGTACGCTTTCTTCGCGGCGTCATTCAGGTCAAAAGTGGCCGGCGTCCACACCCAGAAATTTACATCGTACCGTTTGCATATCTCGCTGATGCGCAGGTTCATCTCCATGGAGGGTAACGTGAAATGCGGCCCCCATGGCTGGAAAGGAATGCCTTCTATGCTGTTGGCGCCGAAGATCATCAGCTCGCGGATGTATTGTTCATATTGCTGCGGGCTCCAGCCGTCGTACGAGTTGGCCAGGTTGCGGTAGCCTATCTGGTGGCCGCGCAGGGCTTTTTCCGGCGCTTCCGCCAGGGCCAGCCCTTCCGGTAGCGTTACCCTGTTCGGGGCGTAACGCATCATGCGCAGCAGCTTGCCCACGCCAAACATCACGCCCCTGCGGTCAAAACCTTCCACTACTATCACCTGCCGCCCTTTCACCTGCTGTTCTGCCAGCCGGAAGGCTTCTGCTTTTGCGGGCAGCCTGGGCGTTGCAGTGATGGAGAATGGAAGAGATTGCGTTTTTTCCTTCAGGACGATCACGGTGCCGGTAGCAGGGAACTTTGTTGTTACAGCCCAGCGGAGGCCGGTACGTTTGGCCACTTCTTCCTGCAATACCTGCGCGGCCATACTGTGACCGGGCGCATAAATGACCGCCTGCAATAAAGCAGGGTCAGCACCAACAGCGGGCCTGGAAAAGCCCGCTACCAGTAATATGAAAAAAAGCCGTTGCCAAAGTAATATCCTCATGCCGGAAATTCTGCCGTTTTAAGCCAATTACGCTGTTAGAAAATAGTCCACTTCAAAACGCCTGCCCGCGGCTGCATTGCATCTTCTCAATGCCCTGCCGTACCTGCGGGCGCCTTGTTGGTAAAAATGTTTCCGCTGCCTTTTTTCTTCTCCAGCTCAAAAGCATCAAACAGCTCGCCGGTAGCGGTATAGGATTCGTAACGAAGTTTATTGCCTTTTACATGCACCAGCTGGAACAGCTGGGTATATGAGCCCGTTTTCTGCATCCAGGGCTGAGGGTCCAGCTCATACATCTTGGGGCCGCTCACAGACACCACGTACACCGTATTGCCAACCTTGCCGCGGGCATAGGTATGGTCATGCCCCTGCATTACGAGGTCTACCTTGTACTTGTCAAACAGCGGTTGAAAATGGCCGCGCACTTCCTTGTTATCGCGCGTGCTTTTGGTAGAGAGCACGGGGTGGTGGAAAACGAGGCATGTCCACTGGTTGGGATTGTTTTTCAACACCTCCTCCAGCCACGCCTTTTGTTTCAGCATGTTGGCCTTGTTGATCTCGATTTCCTGCGAGTTCAGGGAAATGAAACGCACGCCCTGCACGTCTGCATAATAACAGGTCTCTTCCAGCCCCGCAGGCCCGTTTTCCGGCAATGTGAACTGCGGCCGCCAGAAGGCAGACACCATGCCGCTGTCTTCAGGCGTGTAATAGTACTCATGGTTGCCGGGAGAAGGCATGGAAGGTATGCTGCTGTGAATAAAGCCGCCGGCTTCAAACCATTGCTGCCATTCAACATTGCGGTTGCCCCGGTTCACCAGGTCTCCCGCATGCAGCATGAGCCGGGCTTCAGGCGCCATCTCATACGCCTTGCGGATGGTGCGGGACCACATGGAGAGCAGGTTGGTTTGCCCGTCTCCCAGGTAAATAAAGGTAAAGGGCTCTCCCGGCTTGCCCGCCGTTCTGAACTGGAACCACTCGCTCCAGTCTTCTCCCTGCCCTACGCGGTAAGCATACAGGGTGTTGGGCGCCAGGTTGCGGAAAACCATGCTGTGGTAATGCGCATTAAGTGTGTCTGACAGCCAGGGCGCGGTAACCGCCTTGCTCTGAACAGCTTTGCTCATGCTGCGCGGGTCTGCCTGCGCTGGAATGATCTCTGCAAAGCTTTCCTTCACGGCGGTACTAGTGCGCCAGGTAACCGCCGCTGAGGTAGCCGGGTTTTCTGTTACGTTGAGTATGATCCTGTCTGGCCGGGCGGTTTGGGCGGATGCGCAGAACGCTCCGCCTGCAACCGCCGCCAGGCATAATATGCTGCTTATTCTTCCTTTCATTACATGTTATTTCAGATACCACATCAGCGTGGTCTGTTTATCTTCTCCAAATACGGTGAGTGCTTTCTGGTATTGATCTTCGTTGTAAGACCTTTCTGTTTCAGGATAGATGTAGCGTTTGGGAATACCGCCCGGCGCCAGGGGCCCCAGCACAAATTTGGGAAAACCGGTGCGCCGGTAGTCAAACCAGGCCTCGGCCCCTTTCAGGAAACCGGCAATCCACTTCTGGCCTATCAGTTGCTCCAGCGTTCCGTTGTATTTCACCAGCGGCTGGTCAAAATAGCCTTCGTCATCTGCATCTTCCTCTACCCCATAATAACGCATGTTGGCCCTGATGCCTTTGTAATACATGCTTTCAGCCGTTTCACCGGCTACAGTGATCTTGCCTGCCTGCAGCGCTTCCGCCAGTATGAAGCATACTTCTGCATAGGTGAGCATGCTGGCTTTCACCATAGGGTGGAGGTTGCTGTTGAACATGGCGCTCAGCCGGGATATGTGAGGTGTGCCGCCATTGTAATCATATGGTGCGGGAACGGCGTTGGGAACACCCACGTACAGGTTGTGGTCAACGGTTCCTCCCGCGGGCTCGTCTACCGGTGCTATCCATACTTCCAGGCGGGGATCGTTCCTTTGCAGCAGCGCGTCTACAATTTCCTTGCTGGGCTTCCTTTTGTCAAACTCGGAGAAAGCATTGGCCAGCGGGGCGCCGGGCCAGGTATTGGCGCCTATGTCTCCCAGGTACTTTATTTCCGCGTTATCTGCATTGGATTCAAAAATGGGGTATTGCGTTTTGTTGTTCAGTATTTCCTGCATTTCTGTAAACGCCTGCGGGTAGGCTTTGGAGATACGCAGCAGCATACGCAGGCGCAGGGAGTTGGCAAACTTGCGCCAGGCCATCACGTTGCCGCCGTACATGGCGTCTGCTTTGTCATCTATGGCCTCCAGCTCTCCCGCCAGCATAGTGTTGGCTTCTTTCAGCTCGTTGAGCAGGGAAGGATAAATGTCCTTCTGCTGATCGTAAGACGGGTGCAAGATTCCTTCATCTTTAGACAGCAGGGCTTTTGAATAGGGCACATCTCCATACAGGTCGCTGAGATAGGCAAAATTGAATGCCTTGAGTATTTTGCCCAGTGCAACATACTGTTGTTCTTCACTTTCCACAGCGAGGTCCATCATGTTTTTGATGGTGGAAAGCTTGGAAAAAAGACCGTCCCAGTTTTGCGGGCCCCAGTCAAATTTATCGTTGCCTTCATTCCGCACCAGCGTAATGTAGCGGCCGGCGGAAGCAGGTTTGTCATAATATGCGTCTTTCTGGTAGTCGTACGCGGAAGCGATGAGTACCGTAGACAACAGGAACTGAGGATTTACCTTTTCGGACTGGTTAGGGTTCACGTTAATTTCTTCCAGCCCTTTTGCGCAGGAAAACAACGTGGCAATCAACAGTACCGGCCAATATTTATTCAAACGTTTCATAAGCGGAGATAGTTAATGTGTTAGAAATTAAACCCGAGCTTGAAACCGAAGGAACGCGTGTAAGGCATGCCCCAGCTGGTAACGCCTGGAGAGAACCGGCCGTTGGAAATGGTCATGGACGTTTCCGGGTCATATCCCTGTTCTGCCGCCGTCCAGGTAAACAGGTTGCGGGCAATCAGCGCAAAAGATACGTTGGAAACAGGCAGACGGCCCAATGCCTTCTGGTTCAGCAAATAGGTAAGTGACACTTCGCGCAGCTTCACGTAAGAGGCATCGAAGGTAGACCGGCTATTGTAATCCCAATAGTATTCACCGTAATAGTTTTCAGGGTCCGTCACTTTTGTGTTCAGCTTGTAACCACCCGCGCCATCTTCAATATACCCATGCAGAATCATACCGTCTGTACGCTCGTTGCCGTCGGCGTCCTTCCAGGCAATGCCACCGGTTTGCGGGTCGCGGCCGCGCAGCGTGGTGGTGGTGCGCCCATCGCTCAGCAGGTTCTTGGCCACGTAAGAATAAAATTCGCCGCCCTGCCGCCAGTCTATCAGCGCGTTCAAGGTAAAGTTCTTGAACCGGAAGGTATTGGTGATACCCACCATAAAGTCAGGGTTGTAGTTCCCGATCTTCATGTATTCATTCAGGCGCTGGTTGCTGCCGTCACTGTCAAGCAGCGGCTCACCCTTGTATGGGCCGTCTGGTACGGTAGCCCAGGTACGGGCATAAAAATCGCCCAGTTGCTGGCCCTCCCTGATTTCATATTGCACACCTTCCGCGCCTCCGTCGAGATAGCTGGTCAAACCATCCGTCAGCTTTATGATCTTGTTGCGGTTGCGGGTGAAGTTCACGTTCACGTCCCAGGTTAGGGCCCCTTGTACCGGCGTACCTGACAAGCCTATTTCAAAGCCCTGGTTCTGCACCTTGCCGGCGTTGATCAGCTTGGAGCTGTAGCCCGATGCCATAGTGGACGGTATGTTCACGATCTGGTTGCGGATCATGGTGTTGTAATAAGTGAAGTCGAATCCCAGCCTGCCGTTAAAGAAGCGCAGGTCTGTACCGAATTCATAGGAAGTGGCCATGAGCGGTTTCAGCAGATTGTTTTTCAAGCCGAACTGCATGTTGGCCCTTTTCACTTCTCCCCAATCCTGCCCGAAGCCATAGGTGTTGTACAACTGGTAAGGATCGGTATCATCACCTACCTGCGCCCAGTTGGCCCGAAGCTTTGCATAGCTGAGCGCGCCGGAGCTTACCTTGAGCATGTCTGACAGTATCAGGCTGAGGCTGGCCGAGGGATAGAAATAGGAATTATGAGACGTGGGCAGGGTGCTGCTCCAGTCATTCCGCGCCGTCAGGTCAAGAAATGCATAGTTCTTATACGCTATTTGTCCCATACCCAGCACGCTATTGATACGCTTACGCTGACGCCAAGAGTTGTTGAACACGGTACCGGCTTTGGCATTGGAAATGTTGTAAAGCCCCGGCATCACCAGGCTTTCAGATGACTGTACAGTGCTGGTGCCGCTTTGGTCCATGCGGTTGGCGCCGGCTGACACTGATACGAACCAGTCTGTGTTCAGGTTCTTTTTATACGTAAGCAGGAAGTCTGTGTTCTGTTCGCGGAAAGTTTCGGTTTCAACAGCGTAAGCGCCCGTAGGGTTGCGGATGGAGCCAAAGGGGCGCTTGCTTTCACGGAACTCGGAAAACATGTCGAGGCCCGTTCTCGCCATCAGCGAAAGGTCTTTGGTAATATCTATGTTTACGGTTACGTTTCCTGTAAGGCGATCCCTGTCATAAGCATTGATGAACTGGTAAGCCACAAAATACGGGTTGTCCATATCCCCGGGCAGATGCGTGAACTGCTCCAGCCCTTCCTTGCCGGGCATCCAGTAGTTGCGCAGCTTTTTGATGTTCACATTGGGAGTAGTGGTATATACAATGTTACCTACACTGCCGCGGTTAAACGTGGGGCGGTTGCCGCTTTTGTTCTTCGTATAGCCTACGTTGGTGCTCACCCTTACTTTGGAGCTGAGGTTGTAGCCCGCGGCCACATTCAGCGTATTACGCTTCAAGTCTGTATTGGGAATAATTCCCTCGTTCATGAGGTTGGTGTAGGAAAGACGGAAGTGCCCGTCTTTGTTATTGCCGGTAATGGCAATGTTATTGGTGAGGGTAACACCTGTTCTATAAAAATCTTTGTGCCGGTTGGGATAAGATACCCAGTCTGTAGGAATAGGGTTGCCGTTGGCATCCAGCGGGCTATCCCACTGAATGTGCTTGGTACCGATGTCCATCCTGGGGCCCCATGTGGCGGGCGAAATGGTTTCATTTGAACCGGGCCTGTCTCCCGCCCCAAACTCGTTTTGGAAGTTGGGGAAAAGCCATGCCTGGTCAAACATGGCGCTGGAGTTGACACTCACGCCCAATCCCTTTTTGGCGCCGCTGCCTGATTTGGTGGTAATGAGCACCACGCCGTTGATGGCCCGGCTGCCGTACAGCGCTGAAGCGCTGGCGCCTTTCAGTACGGTAACACTGGCAATATCATCGGGATTGATATCAGAAGCAGTGCTGCCATAGTCTACCACAGACTGGCCCACCGGCTGCCTCGGGTTGCGTACCGCGCCGGCAATGGGCACCCCGTCTACCACATACAGCGGCTGGTTCTTGGAGGCGTCCCCAAAACGGCTTTGCCCGCGGATATTTACCAGTACGGTAGCGCCTGGATCAGAGCTGGTAGCCCTTACGTTCACGCCGGTCACCTTGCCGGAGAGCGAATTCACAACATTCACATCTTTTACGGTGGCGATCTTTTCAGCGTCCAGCGTAGCAATGGAATAACCCAGCGCCTTCTCCTGCCGCTTGATCCCCAACGCCGTCACTACCACCCCTTCCAGGCTCCGCACATCCTGCGAAAGTCTTATGGCAAGGTTGCCATTCCCGGCGGCCACTTCCCTGGTCACAAAACCTACGGAGCTGAACACAAGAATGGAATTGGCGCCGGCCACGCGGATGTTGAAGCGGCCGTTGCCGTCTGTAGCGGTACCATTGCTGGTGCCTTTTTCCTGAACGCTCACACCGGGTATGCCCTGCCCCTGGTCGTCCGTTACCTGGCCTCTTACCGCCAGGTCAACCACTTTGGGCGCAGCTGCTTTCGGCTCTGCGGCAGCGGCCCGCGGGCGGATGGCGTAAGCCCCCTCTCCCAGCTTCACCGCGGTGAGGCCCACGGGCGGCAGCATCCGGTCCAGCTGCTGCTCCAGGTCTCCGGCGCTGCTGGCGGCTACGTACTTGTTGGCTATCTGTTCATAATTATAACTGAAATGCACCTTGAAGCGGGCTTCGAGGCCGGTGAGCACCTTCAGCAGTGCCACCTTGCCGGCGCTTCTCTCAGCGCCGCGCACAAACGTTCCCTGTGCCTGCAAGGCCAGTGGACCGCACAAAACCAACATCACCAGAAATGGAGCGATAAACTTTGTAAAGCTCTTTTGCATAACGGTAGTTTTTAAATAATCTTATTCAATAACGATGGTTGAATCTCGCTGCTTTACTGTTACGCCATGCACTTCCCGCATGGCAGAGAACAGCAGGCCTATCTGGTTATCGGGATAAGTGCCGGTGAGCCGCAGGTCTTTTGCAGCGGTTTTCCGGAACTGTACGGTATAGCCATAAGTATCTTCCAGCATGTCTGCAATGGATGAAAGCGGTTCGTTCTCAAATACCAGCTGGTGGTCTTTCCAGGCCAGGAACCTGGCCGGGTTTACCTTCCGGCGCTCGCTCCCTGCGGAAGAAACGGTCACCAGGTCTCCCGGTGTCATATCCATATCGTTCATCTTCACCTTGCCTTCTTCCAGCACCACGGTTACCGCGCCCCGCCGGTTATGCACGTTAAAGGCTGTTCCCAGCACTTCCATGCTGGCCAGTGGCGTACGCACCCTGAATTTGGGGTGCAGGCCGGAAGGTTGGGAGGTGACCTTAAAAAAGGCCTCCCCGTTCAACATCACCTCCCTTTCTCGGGAGGCTGACCAGGATTTTTGATAATGCAGGCTGGAGTTGGCATTCAGCATCACCCGCGAGCCGTCTGGCAGCACAACTTCCCTGGTTTCAGCAAATGCGGTGGTTATGGTAACGGTGTCTGATGAAGATGGCCACAGGAAAAGCAGCCCTAATATCAATGAGGCCGCCGCCGCTGATATAACATACATCAGCCGCCGCCGCGCAGTGGAGTTATTTTTTTTAGCCTGGTCAAGCGCCTGGTCAATATTGCTCATAACTGCTTCCATTTCAGCCGGGTCAACTTCCGTTGAATGAAAACGCAGGGCCAGCACCAGCTCCCTGGCGGTTGCAATGGCCTGTGCCTTGTCTGGGTTGGCGGCCTGCCAGCCGGCCCAGAACTCTTGGTTACTGCCGTGCTGCACCCAGGCCTGGAAAGAGGTGTCCGCAACAAAATCCGCAGCTTCAAATTGCCTGTAATTCGTCATATTGCTCGTGTATCTGTATATAGGAGGCAACAGATAGGTGAAATACCCTCAGGGAATGCCCCTTTTTTTATAAAAAACTTACCTTTCCACATACTTGTTAAAATGACATGAATATTTATTTATGGAACCGCTAATTCCCGTCATCAGCCTTCATGGTTTCAGGGAAGGCCAGGAAGCAGGAAGAGAGGAGCTGCTGTTTAATTACCTGTATGGTGAAAAACATATCGATCACCCACACAAGCACGATTTTTTTGTTATTGTGCTGTTTGAGCAGGCGCAGGGCGTACATACCATAGATTCAGTAGATCACCGGGTGGGCAACCGCCAGATACACATCCTGTTTCCGGGCCAGGTACATACGTGGGACATCAAAAGCGGGTCTGTAGGCTACCAGCTGATGATAGAAAAAGCATTCCTGGAGCAGTTTGCGCCTTACTTCCGTTTTTCATTCACCAATTACCAGAACCATCCTGTCATTCAGCTGACGGAAAGCGCTTTCAGGCTGCTGCATTATGAATTTAACGCCATCCGTGACGAGCTGAAAGCGCAAAACTCCCTCCGGCAGCTGATCAGTGCGCGGGCGGCGGTAATTGCTGCCATTGTGAGCAAGGAAGCTGAAAATGCCTTCGCGGAATTCAGGGTATACCAGTCTAACCCCAGGCTGGCCACCTTCAATCTGCTTATAGATAAATTCTTCAAGGAGCAGAAGCTGGTGGCCTTTTATGCGGAACAGCTGCATATCTCCGCCAATTACCTGAACATCCTTTGCAAAAAGCACCTGAAAGTATCCGCCACGCAGCTCATACAGCAACGGGTATGCACAGAGGCCAAGCGGCTGCTCCAGGGCACCAGCCTGTCCATTAAGGAAATTGCCTTCCAACTGGGCTTTGCAGACCATGCCTATTTCTCCAACTTCTTCAAAAGCCAGACCGGCCTCACCCCTACCGCCTTCCGGGAAAAGTGATAAATCTTACAAGGAATGGCAGAAATACCGCACGCATTCCATGCGGCAGGCGGCGTACTTTTGCAAACAATAACAAGCAACAGCATGAACCAGCCCGCCATATCACGTAAAGACTTTCTTAAAAACTCCACCCTCGGACTTGCAGGACTAACATTGGTACCGGATGCGCTCAACGCGCAGTCCCAAAAGAAACATGTAACGAGCGGGACCAGCTACACGCTGAAGAACGTTCGCCTGGAAACCGGCTTTGAGTATGAGAACGATGAAGTGATTGCCACCAGAACGGGGCTTTTTTCCATTGACATTGAAAACGGCAAAATAAAGCAAATCAGCGCCGGCCAGCCGCCCGCTAAGGCTATTGATGCCGGGGGCATGCTTATGCTCCCTTCGTTCAGGGACATGCACATCCACCTGGATAAAACCTTTTACGGCGGCCCCTGGCAAGCGGTCAGGAAAAGAACAGGCGGCGTAAAGGGAATGATAGCCCTGGAGCAAAAGATTCTGCCTGACATGCTGAAAACCTCCACTTTCAGGGCGGAGAAACTGATAGAGCTGCTGCAGTCAAAGGGCACCTCTTTTGCCCGCAGCCATGTCAACATTGAGCCAACATCGCGGCTGGCATCTCTCAAAAACCTCCAGACAGCCCTGGAGAACAGGAAAAACACGTTTGGCGCTGAACTGGTAGCATTCCCGCAGCATGGGGTGTTCTATACAGATACCGTACCCTTCTTGAAAGAAGCCGCCAAATCCGGCATAGACTTCATCGGCGGGTTAGATCCCTACACCATAGACGGAGCCATTGAAAAGACGATTGACTTTACTGTACAATTGGCCCTGGACAATGGCAAAGGCATAGACATCCACCTGCACGAATCGGGCGAGTCCGGCCTGAAAACCGTGGAATACCTGATCAGCAAGGTGAACGAAAACCCTGCCTTGAAAGGGAAAACCTACCTGAGCCACTGCTTTGTGCTGGGCAGGCTGGATAAACCTAAACAGGAAGAAATAGCGGAAAAGCTGAGTGCCGCGCAGATAGGCATTGCATCCACCATACCTTTCGGCGGTCTCATCATGCCCATTCCCACCTTGTTAAAGCACAATGTGAAAGTATTGACGGGGAACGACAGCATTATAGACCACTGGAACACTTTCGGCACAGGCAGCGTGCTGGCAAAAGCCAACCTGGCGGCGCAGCTATACGGCTATAGCACGGAGTTCGGCTTGTCAAGAATGCTAAAGCTGGCAACAGCCGGGCCGGTGCCTTTAGATGACAATGGGGTACAGCAATGGCCTAAAGCGGGTGACGATGCAGACCTGGTGCTGGTAGACGCCAGTTGCTCTGCCGAAGCCGTTGCACGTATTCCCGCAGTCAAATCACTTGTATACAAAGGCAAAATCGTTTTCTGAGTGCATACGCACTAACACATACCCATCAAAAAAATGACGCCGTCAATGCCCTGCCAGCAGGTGGCCGTCTTTTTCCAGCACGGCCTTTAACTCTGTAATAGCCCTGTACACCAGCGTTCTGGCGTATTTCACTTCTTTCATCTGCATAATGCCGGCTATTTCATCATAGCTCATGCTTTCATAAAAGCGGAGGTAGATAGCTTCTTTCTGCCGGTCTGTTAACAGGTAAAGGCTGCGCTGCAGCTGGCGCGCCGTTCTTTCTTCATGCTGGCGGTTGATGAGGAGGTTTTCCGCGGAAAGCTCAAGACTGAAATCATAGGCCTCTGCGTGCAGGGTCTCGCCGGCATGGCGCGTTTCCTTCCCAAGCCTGCGCACCAGCTCCCGGCGGGCAGATACCAGCAGGTAACTTTTGGGGCGCTCCGGCACGGCGAGCGTTTGCCGTTTGAGGTAAAGTTGCGTAAAAAAATCCTGCAGCACGTCTTTTACCAGCGGGCGGTTATCCGTGAACCGGATGCAGTACCGGAACAGCAGCGGGAAATACCGCCGGTACACTTCGCCAAAAGCATCCCGGTCACCCTCCCGGAGCTTTGTCCAGAGCGTGTGTTCATCTTGTAGCGGAATATGCAAGTTGGTCATATGCAGCAAGGATTAGGGAATAGCAATCGGCGTTCCAAACTACAAACAAAAAATCACCCGGCAATACTTCCCGCGCAGGAATAACGATGAATTAATGGTACGCAGCCGCCTCCGTTGCCACCTCCCTGATGTTGAGGCGTTTACACCACCTCCTGAAATCCTGGTAAATATTATTGAGCACTTCCTTCTGCTCCGGCGTCAGCTCCAGCACGTGGGCGCGACTGATGGTGCGCACCGGCAGCCCGCGCAGCTGCAGGAAGTACTTGGCGCTCATCGGGTAAGCAATGTGTATCAGCGGGTCTACACGCTGCAGCTCCGCCTGTATCCAGGCCACGTCTTCCTGCCTGTCAGGATCATTGGCGTGCTGGCACAGCCATACCAGTATTTCCGGGTAAAAGTTGCCGGAAATGGAAGACATGCCCGCCGCTCCCATCTGCAAAGACGCTACCGCGTTGGGCGTATGCGCATCATAGAACTCCAGCTTGCTGCCCGCGGCAATGGCCAGCTTCTGCCGCACGCTGTCTACGTTGCAAGACGTGTCTTTATGATAGTTCAGCCGGTTGGTGTCCAGCAGCCGTTTTAATATCTCCGGGGAAATAATGCGTTTGTAAGGCGCGGGACATTCATAGAGGCCCAGCGGTATATCACCCGTAAGGGTGAAGAGCTGGTGGAAGCGCTCCCATAATATGTCATCAGGCTCATCAACATGCGCAAAATGGCCGGTGATCAGTATCACGGAATCTATGCCCGTATCTGCTATCTTTTTAACGAACTCCGCCTTGTCTTCAATGGTGAGGCCGAAGGAGCCCGTGGCCACTATGGGCACACGGCCGTTCACGTAATTCACCACATGCCGTGTCAGCTCCAGCCGCTCATCTTCACTGATGCTGTACATTTCCGAAGAAAGACAATTAGCGAAAAAACCCTTCACGCCGGCGGCCAGGTAAAAGTCGATCAGATTCTCCACCACCCCGAAATCTATTTTCGCTTTCAGGTTGTAGGGGGTTATCATCACAGGCACAAACTTCTTTTGCATAAATAGCCGTTTTATGATTAAATGGTACAAATTCATGTTTTCACCAGCGCCCGCTTCAGCCGCGTAAACAGTGTGCCTGCCAGGAAAATGGACAGGGTGCCCACCACAATGACCATGTTCACATGCATGGGACTTTTGAGGTGCTGCCAGCTTTGGGGAAGGTATTTGGATAAAGACATCCACAGTATCACCACTATGCCGATCAATGTAGCCGCCACTGCTTCCGTATTCTTTGCCCTGGATACCACACCCAGCAAAAACAGCCCCAGCATGCCGCCGGCAAAGATGCCGGAAAGCTCCCACCAGATGTCCAGCACGCTCTTCACCCCTATCATGGCCATACCAAAACCGATGGCGATGATGCCGGTGAGCGTGGTGGTGATGTAAAGCACCTTCATTTCTTTTTTCGGCCCCGGCGCGGGGTTGATATAACGCTGGTAAATGTCTTTCAGGAATACCGTAGCAGAGCTGTTCATACCACTGGAAACGGTGCTCATGGCGGCGGAGAGAATAGCCGCAATAATGAGGCCCACCAGCCCTTTCGGCACTTTGGCCACCATGAAGTAAGGCAGTATCTTGTCTCCATAGTCTGCCGGCGTCAGCGAATCAACCGGTACGTTCCGCTCCAGCGCTACCTGCTGCTTCACCGCCAGCAACAATTCCGGCTGCTGCTGGAAGTAGGCGTACAGCGCGGTGCCGATGAAAAAGAACGCCAGGGACACGGGCACATACCAGTACACGCACAGCCATATGCTGCGGGAAGCTTCTTTTTCACTGCGGGCGGCGTGGTAGCGCTGCACGTAGTTCTGGTCCATGCCGAAGTTGTTAAGGTTGATGAAAAAGCCGTACAGGAATACCACCCAGAAGGTAGAGGTGCTGAGGTCAGTGATGTTAAAACTGCCCAGCGCAAACTTGTGGTCTGCCGCCCCTATCCGGATAATATCTCCAGGCCCGTTTTTCATTTCAAAGAGAATGATGCCAAGTATAATGAGTGCTCCCGCCGTTTTGACGAGGCCCTGTATCACTTCCGTCCAGATCACTGCTTCCATGCCGCCTAGCACAGTATATACAATAATACAGGCGCCGGTGACGATCATGATGGTTTTCATGTCCAGCCCGGTTAAGGCCTGCAAGGCCAGCGCCACTCCAAAAAAGATGGAGCCCATCCGCGCCAGCTGCGTCAATATAAAACACACCATGGCGTATGTTCTGGCCCAGGCCCCGAAGCGGTGCTCCAGGTGCGTGTAGGCGCTCACTTCCCCGCTCTTGCGGTAGAATGGTACAAAGTACCGGCTGGCTATGTAGGCCGCCAGCGGCATAGACAGGCTGAATACAAAAGCGTTCCAGTTACTGCCGAATGCTTTGCCGGGCACGCCCAGGAACGTATTGCTGCTTAAAAAAGTAGCATACAGGGAAAGGCCCAGCGCCCAGCCCGGTATTGTTCCTGACGCTGTAGTGAACTGCGCCGCATTTTTGTTTTTCCTCGAAAAATACACCCCAACCAGAACCATACTGACGAGGTAAATGAAAATAACCAGTAAATCAATTAAAGGCAGATGGCTCATAGTCGTTGAAAGTGTCACGCGGAATATGAATGCGAAGTTTGCCAAAAATAATCACCCGCGCAATGTTTAATGTTATGAAAAGAATAGCTTAAATTACTGTAATTATGACAAATTCTCCCGCCTTCCAGCAAACCAACTGGATATTACCGCCGCAGCTGCAAAAGAAACTGGAGAAACATCCGCTGGGCAAAAACCTCTATATCACCGAAATGGTATTTTCCCCGGAAAACAGCCCCCGTAGCTGGCAGCAGCCAAAAGGCAACCCGAACTACACCTTGTTATACTGCGCCCACGGCAAGGGCTGGTACGATGCAGGGCGTCGTATTCCTGTCAAGACCAACCAGTTTGTGATCATATCAAAAAAAACGGCCTTTTCAGCGGGGGCCGATCCCAAAAATCCCTGGCGGCTGTATACCATCCAGTTCAACGGCCTGCTGGCAGACGAGATCTACGCTTACCTCTCCACAGACAAAAAAGGCGCACCGCGTACCGTGCCGCCCCTGGTTGGGCGCATTGCGCAGTTTGATGACATTCATCACCACCTGGACCTGATGAACAATATCGAGAACCTGCTGTACGCCAACTTCCGTTTTTACAGTTTTCTGGGCACCTTCCGCCTCACGGTGTTCAACTATATGAAAAAGGGCGCGGACAATATTATTGAAAGAAGCATCCTTATCATGAAACAACACCTGCACACGCAACTCACGCTGGCAGACCTGGCCCGTGAAACACAATTGTCAGCCTCCTACCTCTCCGCCCTGTTCAAGGAAAAAACACGGTACTCGCCCATACAGCTTTTCACCTCTCTTAAAATACAGAAAGCCAGCCAGCTGCTGAAAGAAACCAGGCTGAGCATCAAACAGATTGCGCAGGATATGGGGTATACAGACCAATACAGCTTCTCCCGCTCCTTCAAGCTGGTGATGGGCACCTCCCCCAAACAGTTCCGCGAAGAAAGATATTTACGCCGCCCCCTATAAAAAACAAATCTTAAAGCGTATTTTATACCCGCATTTTTTATGAGCATCCACGTAAACAGCACTTTAACATCAAACTATGCTTAGACCGTTATCTGTAATGGCCCTGGTAGCCGTTACCATGGCCGCCTGTACCACACAGCCCAAAAAGACCGGGCCCCTAGATCCAAAGGTGGAGAAACTGAAACTGCCTGACAACTTTACCGCAGAGCACTTGTACAGTCCCGGTGACAGCATGCAGGGCTCCTGGGTATCCATGACCTTTGACCCGAAAGGCCGCATGATCGTTTCAGACCAGTTCGGTTACCTCTACCGCGTAACCATACCCGCCATTGGGGACACTACCACCAAACTCAGCACAGAACGGCTGAAGATCGGTACGGACACCTCTTCCAAAGTATCCATGGGTTACGCGCAAGGCCTGCTGTATGCCTTCAACAGCCTGTATGTGATGGTAAACCATAACAAGGACGAGAAGTTCAACCAGGGCAGCGGTCTGTACCGCCTGCAGGATACGGACGGAGACGACCAGTTTGACAAGATCACCCTGATCAAGGAGCTGAAAGGCGAAGGCGAGCACGGCCCGCACAGCATTATTTTCAGTCCCGATAAAAAATCACTCTATGTAGTGGCCGGCAACTTCACCCGCATACCGGAAATGAACAGCTACCGCAGCCGACCCACAGACAGCATAGATAACCTGCTGCCCATGATCAAAGACCCCGGTGGTCACGACAGGATCGTGAACTCCCACGGCGGCTGGGTGGCCCATATAGATTCTACCGGTTCCAACTGGGAGCTGATCAGCTCAGGCTTCCGCAACCCCTTCGATATTGCGTTCAATGAATCAGGAGACTTGTTCACGTATGATTCCGATATGGAATGGGACTTCGGCATGCCCTGGTACCGCCCTACCCGCATCTGCCATGTAACCAGCGGCAGCGAGTTCGGCTGGCGGCCCGGCACGGCCAAATGGTCTCCCAACTACCCGGACAATCTGCCCGCTATCCTGAACATTGGCCAGGGTTCCCCCACCAACGTAGTATCAGGCAGAGATGCCCGCTTCCCCGAAAAATACCGCAAAGCCATTTATGCGTTTGACTGGAGCTTCGGCATCATCTACGCCGTACACCTGGAGCCGGACGGCGCCAGCTATAAAGCCACCGCGGAAGAATTCCTTTCCGGCGCTCCCCTGCCGCTGACAGATGGTGTAATTGGCCCTGACGGCGCCATGTACTTCCTCACCGGCGGCCGCCGCCTGGAATCAGACCTGTACCGTGTATACTATAAAGACAATACCGCAGATAACAGTCCCCTCAAAGCCCCCGCCCTCACAGACGCGCAACAGGTACGCCGCAGGCTGGAGCAATACCATGGCGGCCCCCGCGCCGGCGCCGTAGATGTGGCCTGGCCCTATTTGAAGCATGAAGACCGTTTTATCCGCTTTGCCGCCCGCATAGCGCTGGAAAACCAGCCCGTAGCCGAATGGCAGGGCCGCGCACTGGCGGAAACAGACCCGGTTACCATCATACAAACCGGCATTGCCCTGGCCCGCCAGGGTACCCCCGTGCTCAAAGACAGCATCTTCAACCGCCTGCTCACAGTAGACTATGGCAAGCTCAGCGCCGCCCAGCAAATAGACCTGCTGCGCGCCGCCGAACTGGTAATGACCCGCATGGGCAAACCCGATACTGCGCAGCAGGCCCGGCTCATTGCCTACCTCAACCCCCATTACCCCGCCGCCAACAATGCCCTCAACCGCTCCCTGAGCAAACTGCTGGTGTACCTCAACGCGCCTGACGCCGTGTCTAAAACCATGGCCCTGATGGCGAAAGCCGTAGATGACAAGGAAGAGCAAAAAACCGCCACTTCCTCCGAAGACCTCATCATGCGCAACCCCCAGTACGGACTTGATATTGCGGACATGCTGGCCAAAATGCCGCCCATGCAGCAAACCTGGTACGCTACCGTGCTGAGCCAGGCCCAAACCGGCTGGACGCCGGAGTTGCAGGAAACCTACTTTAAATGGTTTGCCAACGCCTTCGGCTTCAAAGGCGGCCGCAGCTTCATCGGTTTCCTTGACATGGCCCGCAAGAACGCGCTGGCCCTGCTGCCGAAAAACGACTTTGCCCATTTCAACAGCATCTCCGGAGATTCCCTGGTGAAAAACGGCCGCAACAGCCTCACAGCCGGCTATCCTCAACCGAAAGGCCCAGGAAGAAGGTGGAAGCTGGAAGAAGCCGTAGCCGTGATAGACAGCGGCCTCAGCAACCGTAACTACGAACAGGGCAAAGCCATGTTTGCCGTTACCCTCTGCAGCTCCTGCCACACCATGCGCGGCGAAGGCGGCACCGCTGGCCCCGACCTTACGCAGCTGGGTACCCGCTTTACCACCAAAGACATCCTGGAAGCGATCATAGACCCCAGCAAAACGGTATCTGACCAATACGCCGCCACCGTGTTCACCATGAAAGACGGTAGCTCTGTACTGGGCAGAATGGTGAATGACGATGGCAAGAAATACTATATTTCCCAGAACCCTTTCTCCCCGCAAACGCTGCGCGAGCTGGAGAAAGACCAGGTAACTGGCACCAAACTGTCCAAGGTGTCTGTGATGTTGCCGGGGCTGATCAACCGGTTGAATGCCGAAGAGCTGAGAGATTTGATGGCTTACCTGAAGGCCGGTGGAAACCCGCAGGATACGGTATTTCAGCAGAAGAAGAAATAAGCGTTTAGTTCATAAAAAAGGGAGGCTTGCATCATGATGCAAGCCTCCCTTTTTTATGAACCCTTCTCTTAAAAAGCCTTATAGACCCTGATGATCCTTTTGGTATTGACGATCAACATGCTGTCATTTTTCTCCGGGAAGCGGCACTGCATCCTGTGCCGGAACAGTGCCGAATAAAGCAGGCCGGTGCCTGTATCTGCCCGCAAATACCGCGTCAGCCGGCCAGATGCCAGCACGTTCCGCTGCAATAATACATTCTCTTCCTCCGCATGCTCCATGGCAATGTTGACAATGACAGAATCTGCCAGCACCTGGGTACTGTTTTTAGTTACATGGATGGAAACAGGCCTGTCAAGCCCCTTTACCGTATCTATTTCCTTCAGCAGGTAGCTGCCTGCATCCGCCATAAAAAAGCTGCTGATCATTTTTTTTACCGTGTTACTGTCGAGGTAAAACCGGGCCGCCGATGAGCGGGCAAGCGCCGCATCCTGCCGGATACGGTCTGCCAGGCTATTGTAATTCAGCAACGCCACCGGCCCGCCTTTGCCCCCGCCGGTAAATTCCAGCGGTACATCCCTGAACGCCCTGATGAGCCGTTTGTTCACGTGGTTGGAGTCCTGGAGCCGTTCGGTACTGAAATAAGAAAGCGTGCGCTGGTTCTGTTTCTTCTGGTAAGATTGCAGGAACAGCTCACACTTCATCACGCCGTTGGGCGAAGGGGTGATTTTGAACCACTGGTTTTCCGCCGTCAAAGTGGAATCATTTCCGCGCACCATGGTAAAAACCTCTGTGTGCGCAAAGCGGATAACCGGTCCATTGCGGCCGCTGTTTTCCGGTTGTGCGCAACCCAGCAGGCAGAGGGCGGCAACATATGGCAGGGATTTGTATAACGGAGTAAACATCAGGTATTAAAATAAACAAATTCCGCCAGCCGGTCAATACTTCCCGCCCACCGTTTCCTCAAACCGAGCCAGAACCGGCTTGATCTTCGCCTCATCCAGCAGCATGATACGATGCTTGCCACCGCCGCCTTCACTGAACGTGCTCTTCCCGTCCGCCTCAATGCGGATGGTACCCGGCGCAGACTCCCGGAAGAATTGTTTCCCCGGTTCTATGGCCTGCAATACGCTTGTGAGGTCCCAGGTTTCCCGGTTGTACGGCATTTTTTTGTAGTGGAAATAAGCGTTCACCAGCGGGTGCTCCCAGAGCTGCGGGTAATAGCGGAACAGCGAACGCGCGGGGAAATGCAGGCGGGAACCTACCTCCCATCCGCTGGCAATGATCTGCCCCGGCCATTGCTCAAACACGGTACGGGCCGCTGCAATATCTTTCACTACATTATACTCCGGGAAGGGCTTGGTGCCAAACATACCCGCCATCATATACAGCGCCTTCACCTTTTTAGCCACCAGCTCCCGGCCGCCCAGCGGCGAGAACTCATCCGCACCGGATTGCAGCAGGCGTGCAATATTGGTGGAGAAGCCCACTACGATCATGATCACAGATCCGTCTGCCGCGGCGGCCAACACCTTGCGCTGCAATTTGTAAGCTTCCGGTACTTTTTCTGCCAGTGTGGAGTCATAGGTAAAGAAGGCCCTGCCTTCCTCCGTATATTTCACCGTTTGCATATTATACCCGCCTGCCTCCGGCGTAGGGCCATTGTTGCCTACATAGCCCAGCGGAATATGCCCCAGGCCATAGGTGCGGTTCATCAGGTCTGTGAAGGTAACCGCGTAAGGATGGCCTTTGCTGATGGTAACCGCCTTCAGGTCTATTTTGCGTGCCTTGTGATAGGTATACAGCATGGAAAGCGCCAATACATCGTCCGTATCATTGCCCATGTCCGTATCAAAGATGACCGGGGCCGGTTTTGTTTGTGCGTGTAGGGGCACATTGGTGAGCAGCAGGGAGGCTGCAAGAGTTACGTGGAAAATTGGTTTCATTGTCGGGTTTATAGGTTTGGACTAAAATGGATACTATCCTTAAAGTTCGTTGTCAAATTTTTGTACAAAAACCGGAAAAAATCCGATTTAAGGCCAAAAATTTAACACAAATGGCAGAAAATGACTTTCCAATGCCGCGGCAATTATAATTTAAACTTCCAGCCTTTTGCTGCCAATGCTTCCTTCAACAGATTCACCCCTTTAGGCCCCATACCATGCAGACCCGCCACCTCTTTCTCTGTAACAGTAGTTAATTGTTTGAGGCTGGTAAGGCGGGCCGTAGCCAATGCACGCAAGGCAGGTTGCGAAAGGCCTTGCGGAAAATCTCCTATATCTGTAATTTTCTTCATGCTTCAATTTCGGGATTTTGGAGCTTAAAACCAACTGGCAACGCAGTCATCCCCATTAGCAAAAACACTTCAAACCAGCTACAGCAAAGGATTAACCAGTTTGGCATGGTTTCTGCAAGTACCTGGCCGGATGTGATAAATCTAAAATTTTAACCATGAAACAGTTATTAACAGTATTAGCAGCAACTACGGTTTTAGCCTCTTGTGGCGGCAACCCGGACACTGCAGCTATTGAAAGCGCAAGAAAGGCCACAATAGACTCAATGAATGCCATTGCGGCCGCAAAACAACATGTTATTGACTCTATGAACGCTGTAAAGGCCAACCGCTCAAAAGCGGCCTCTTTCAGCCATAATGAAAATACCGCCGCGGCGCCCGTAACGGAAACCGCCGCCGCTCCCGCTCCTGCCCCCGCCCAGAAAAAGAAATGGAGCCATACTGCTAAAGGCGCTGTAGTAGGTGCCGGCGCAGGCGCCATTACCGGGGCTATCGTGAACAAAGACCGTCTGAAAGGTGCTGCTATCGGTACCATCATCGGCGCCGGTGTAGGCGCTGGTACAGGGGCTATTGTAGACAAGCAGGTGAAGAAGAAGCAGGCACAGCAATAATGATAACACAGGTGTAATTATAAATCGTTTGACAACCCGGGCGTCCTCCTCTGGAGGACGCTTTTTATTTAAACAAGTTGCAATTCAAATCTGATTTCTTCCAGCGGGAATACTCTTTCTATTCCGGCACCTTCATCTTGTACAAGGGCAAAATTGAAAGGAGGAATGCTGGTGTAAAAGCCATTTTCAAATCCTACTAATCGTTCAAAATCATACCTGCCGTCCTCTATTTCCAGATTGTTTAGTATATCTTTTGAGCCATCAATTAAAACCTTTACTGAATGAGTAGGTACCGACTCAATGTCCGTTATTCGACTACTTTTGCCGTTAAAATCTGCCCCTTCTCCATATACTTCCAGGTATTCATTCAATTGCAACACTTTTCGTTCCACCAACATCTCCCAATTGGATTGAAGCCAGTCACTTTTCGAACTTTCATCAGTAGCATAAGGCCTGCCGGAAAGCAGAGGCATTAGAGTGTCCCAGCTGTTGTTCAAAAAAACAGAAAATGCTCTAATAGTCTCATCTATCGTCATACTTATTTTGTATATAAATTATTGGAAAATATACTACTTAGGTTGGAATAAGGCTGCCTACATTACTTCAAAAATTCCAAATCGAACGAATACTCATCCAATTTGTCACGGTTAGCAAAAACATGTGAGTAAAGGGCTTAATCAGACAGTCATCGAAGCCAAAATGAAAAACTCTCACGGAAGCCCTTAATTTCTGCTCCTTTTCAAGTTCTTCAAGACACTCATGCCCTCTTAAAAAGTTGAGTGTTTTTTTTTTCACCATACTGTTTTTCATTTTATCGGGATCCTTCAAGACGCTGGGCCTAAAGCAGTGTCCTTTCACGCTACTCAAAGTTTGACAACCAATGTATCCGGAAAGCTTTTATCATATCCGGTATCCCTGATCATCATATACAGCACGCTATCTCCTGTTAGATATGAATAAATTAAATCATTATACCCTTCGATGTTTTTTACAATATCAACCTTCCCGTCATTATGTACCTTCCTTACCTGCATTACGTCCACGGTTGTTGCCCCTGCGGTCACATATTTTATCTCGACGGTATAATTCCCAGATTTGACCGGATGGCTTGCCAAACTAATTTCCGTTACTTCAAACATTTCAAAAGTCACCAGCTTCCAAGTCACAGTTAGAATTATAGCTATCGCTAAAAAAACGAAAATTGCTATTGCCTGCTTTTTCATATCCCAAATTATCACTTACCGCATATGCGATAATACGATGCTGGTTACGGTAATAAAAATCTTTCCAATGGTATATATATCGTACTAGTCCCTTTATGTATCTAATAACAATGGAGCATTCTTGTAATCAAGCTTCTTGATCAGATCTCTGGCTTTCGCCGAATCAAGCAGAAGCATTCTCTCATATTCATTGAGTATTTTGTCTCTTTTTGACATTCGTATTCTATTATCTGCTCCTGTATTTAACCGTTAATTACATTATCATCCAACCTTCCCGCTGCAATTGCCTTAAGCAGATGACCAACTGTTAGTCCTTCTATTTTATCTGGCATTCGAGACACAAACGGCTCGGGATAAAAATATTTAGTAAAGTAAAAATTATCAATATTTACTTTATATCGACTGCTAAATTTTACTATGAACTCTTCCCCATCTTCTCCCGTTATACCAAGATCGTCTTCAATAGCACTATCCAGTGTTATCGGCACTTCTGAACAAGCGCATTGATCGTATATAAAAGCAACAAGATCGTTAAATATTCCTTCCATTTGAATATTGTTATCAGGAGATTTGGGGAATCCGGACGCGCTTTCACTTTACCATGACACCGAAACCTTTTCAAAATCCATTCCAGTTAGTTTCTGCCGCCAAATATCTTCCTTTACGGTTTCACTAATATAAAGCCCTGGTGTTATTTTCCATAACTCATGTGACAGTGGTTTATGAAATATGCCAAACCTGGCAACCTTACTTCCCTTGAAAACAGGTTTTATAACATGATCAGTACCATGAACAAATGTTGTTTTCTCCACGTCCAAAACATCCAGCCTTTCCTTAAACCGGAGTATAAAATATAAGCGCTCGCCGTCAACGCCCTTAACTTTACAGGTAATCCAGTCTACCATTTCCTTTCCCGTAAGATTGCTTTCTATAACAGATCTCAATCGTTCCGACATCAATGGCCATGCAAGATTATTCGGCTGATAGTCCAGCCATGTTTGACTTAGTCTTGCTAAATCATTATTTACAACCAGCCCATTGCCGGTTTCTATAACTCTTCTTAATTCAAAGTCGAATGGCAAAGACTTTTCATCTCCAAGCTGAGCTATTAACTCATGATCCGATTTCAATGCCTGCAAAGCATTGGCGCTTGCCAAATCCCGTTTGTGCCCCCAACTTAATAAATAGTAATTTTTCATTGGTCTGTGACATGTCTGCTTACCGGAATTTTCCAGCTCCTCGAATATAAAATATTAATCAGATAACAGAAAACTGCCGTTGAACTTCCCGCCCCTCAGTGTACGCAAAAGGGGCCGTCTCAATTCTGAGGCGGCCCCTTTTCATATGCCAGTATCCTTATTTCTTGTATTTAAACCGGTAAGCCACCGTAGCAGTGAATTGCCGCGGCGGAATAGGGTTGATGCTGTAGTTTTCGTGCACCAGGAAGTTGTATTCGTTGGTGATATTGGAAATTTTACCCATGAAGGAGAATTGTTTCCAGGTGTAGCCGATGTTCAGGTCGAGGGTAGTGTAGCCTTTGACGTTGAACATGCGGTCGGGCTGCGCCGAAGTGTTGTTCCAGCCTACGTTGCGATCTCCGGTGTAAAAGGCCATCACGCCGAATTTGAGGCCTTTGGCCGCGCCGTTCTGCAGGGTATAGAATGCGCTGGCATTGGCGGTATGATGGGGATTGTTCACAAGGCGGTCGCCTTTGAGGAGGTTGCCGTTGGTCTTGCCTTCGGCGGGCGCAACGGCTTCAGACACGAAGATGTCGTTGTAGCTGTAACCCAGGATCAGGTCGAGGCCTGCAAGGGGGTGCCCCGCTATGTCAACTTCCACCCCGTTGCTGGTAGTCCCGCCAATAAGGGCTTTCATATTAGCGTCAGTGTTGGGCGTAACACCGTCACGCTTGAAGGGAGATACCTGCGCGAGGTTGCTGTTCCTGATCTTGTAAACGGTCAGGTTGGCGGATAATTTGCCGTCGAAGAAATCGTTCTTCACCCCTGCTTCGAATTGATCTATCAGGGAAGGCTTCATGTTCACGGAATCCACGTCATACCCGCTGTTCGGTGTAAACGAGTTGCTGTAGCTTACAAAGAAAGCCGTGGTGGGAATGGGTTTGTACACTACGCCGAAACGGGGCGAAAATGCATTGTCATAGCGGTTAGCGGCGGTTTTGGCAACAGCGCCGGTTTTATAGTCCGTTACCTCGGGAGCACCGGTTTGCACGTAGCTCCAGCGTACGCCGGCAAGTACTTTCAATTTCGCGGAGATGCTGATCAGGTCTTGCACATAACCGCCGAAACGGGTGACGGGCGTAACCGTTAAAGCATTGGCCACTGCGTTCGGCATGTCGGTACGCAGCGGGTAATTTTCGGGGTTATCGAGGCTGAGGGTGTCGTAAGTAACACCTTTGATCGCATCTATGGTAAAGGCGGTAGCCTCGGTTTTATACCGGTCGCCGTCGATGCCTGCCAGGATAGTGTGCTCGATGGAACCGGTTTTCACTTTACCGGTTACATCAAAGGTAGCGCTGTAATAATCTTCATCGTTCAGCTGGCGGCCAAGCGGGCGGCCGAGTTTACCGTCTTTGAACTGCAGCCTTTCGATGGAGAAGTAGTCACGCTTATACTTTTGATAGGCCACGTTGGCATTGAGGGCCCAGTTTTCGTTCAGGTGATGTTTTACGGTAACGCCGCCGGTGTACTGCTGCGTTTTCGCGTATTGCCAGGGCGCGCCGAAGAAGGTGTTCCTCGGCACGTCTACGATGGATTTCCCGTTGTTGGTGCCTACGCCGAAATCCGGGGTGAAGTCGTGCTTCAGGTAATCGCCCTGTACGACCACTTCCGTGCGGGGAGACACTCTGAAGAGCAGCGAAGGGTTCACGTAATAACGTTTGCTTTGCACGTGATCGCGGAAGCTGCCGGCGGATTCGTAGGTACCATTGAGGCGGTAGGCCACTTTTCCGCTGATGGGGCCATAGATATCAAATGCAGGTTTGTACAGATCATAGCTGCCCGCGCGCATGCTGATCTCGCCGCCCCCTTCGAATCTGGGCTGTTTGGTTACAAGGTTCATCACGGCGCCGGGGGCAACCTGTCCGTAGAGGATGGCGGCACTGCCTTTAAGGACCTCTACACGCTCAAGGGAGCTCATTTCCGGGAAGGTGCCGGAGTTGACGCGGGAGCCGTTTTTGAACATATTGTAACTGCCGAAGCCATAACCGCGGGCAGAAAAGGTTTCCTGGGTGCCGGCGCGGGTGGAGGCGAGGTATACGCCATTTACGTTTTTCACCACATCGCTGAGGCGCTGGGCCTGCTGTTCGCGGATGGTGGCCTGTCCTATCACGGCTACGGCCTGCGGGAGGTCCATCACGGGAATGGGCAGTTTGCTGAGAGTAACGGCCTTATCGTTCTGGGTACGCTTTTCGGATACCACCACTTCTGAAAGCTGGTGAGCCGTTTCTTCCAGTGCAATATCGATTTCAGCGCCATCTTCGGTGGTGATGGTAATCTGTTTCTCCACCGGTTTGAGGCCAACAGAAGACACGTATAAAGTGTATGTTCCGGGTTTGATATTGCGGAGCGAGAAGGAGCCGTCTTCAAAGGTGGTGGTACCACGGTTCAGCTCGCGCACTACAACGGTTACGAAGCCTGCCGGCTTGCCGTCTGCGGTGGATATATGGCCTTTCAAGACACCTTTTTGCGGATTTTCGTCTTCGGGTACGGTGGTGGCGGTATCTTTTCCCGCTGCTGCCATATGATAGGTTGGTTCTGCCGCCGCCGGGCGGGCCGCAAGGGCGCCGGCAAGCATTAAGGTGTAAACATGTTTCATTTGCTCCCTGAAAATTTCTGCAAAGAACAGCCGTTTTTTCCGCTATCAACACTCGAATCTGGAACTTCATTTACGCAATCGGGAAAAAGTTAGGAATTCAAGCAAAAAACACACAACCACCTAAATAACAACAATTTGCACCATAAAAGCAGTTTATATTCACTGTTTTGTTAATCCTCCAGCCCCTTCCCCGCCAGTATCTGCTCCACATACTTCTCCACCCGTGCCTCTCTCGTCTTTGACTGCTTGGCGGAATTAAAATGGAAAAGGTATCCGCGCTGCCGCCCCGGCGTGAGCGCTTCAAAAGCTTTTTTCAAGGCAGGCATTTTATCCAGCTTGCTCTGAAACTCCTCCGGCACCGGGAAATCAGCCGTTTTCTTCATTTCCACCTTCACCCCCGATTCCTCCACTTCCACCGCTTCAAAAATGTACTTCCTCAGCGCAGGCGCCAGCTTCTTTATTTGGCTGACGCTGGTAAAGCGGACCTGGCGGGCGGATTGCACGTTCTCCGTTTGCTGTATGAGGATACCTTTTGGGTCTTTCAGCAGAGCGCCTTTGAAGAACAGGTACGCGCAGTATTCCTTGAATGCATGAATCAGCACAATGTTACTTTTCCCATAGGTGTAACATGGGCAGCCCCATTTTAATTCTTCGGTCAGCTGGCAATCCAGCGCAATCTGCCGCATAAGCTCCAGCTCTTCCTTCCACTGTTTGGCTTTGTTAAAGAAGAAATCAACTTTGGGATTCATACGTGTAAATTTATTGATTAACCAAAACGGGTTTTCTGTTCGGCGGCCTGAAATACCAGGACGTTACTGTGAGCACCAGCAGCAGCACGGCGGGCAGCATCTTGTTCATGTCTCCCGTGGCAAAATGGGAAAAGATGGCGCCTGTCATCACAAAGAAAAAGCCTGCGTATGCCCATTCTTTCAGCACCGGGTATTTCGGGATCAATATCGCCACCACGCCCAGTATTTTGCAGATGCCCAGCAGGGTCAGCAAATAGGCCGGGTAGCCCAAATTTAGAATAAATTCCGCTTCCTCTTTTACTTTGAGCAGTTGTACCAGGCCGGTGGAAAACATGCCTAATGCCAGCCATACGGTGGCTATCCAGTATATGATCTTGTTTCTTTTTGACATGGGGTTTTATTTTAGTTTGCTAACAACTTTTTCCAGCTGGGCATGTGCCATATTGATACCTTGTTTGAAAGGCAGTTTCAGGTTCTGGTCACGAAGCTCCGGCGTTCTGTATACGGTGTGTATAGTGAGCTTGCTGGTATCTTCTGTCAGTTTTTCGAACTCGAGGAACTCCAGCGTTACGCCAAACGGCGCATTCTCCATCTCAAACGTGCGGGTGATCTTCTTTTCAGGAATAAACTCATGAATGGCGCCATGGGCCCCGAACAGCACGTTCCCTTTATCGTCAGAGGTCTGGAACTGCCAGCCGCCATACCTTTTGTTCTCCAGCTTCAGCACTTTTGTGCCCATCCATTGCTCCAGCAGTTCGGGTTCTGAATACGCTTTGAAGAGCAGTTCTACAGGCAGGTCAAATTCCCGGGTAATCACCAGGTCGTGCCGGCCATTCTCAGCATGCACCTTTGTTTTCATTTCCATATGGGCTTATTTTTTAGGTTTATAGTTTTTCATGATGCTTTCCAGTTTATTGAACCGCTCGTCCCACAGTTGGCGGAACGGTTCAATGAAGTCTGCTATTTCTTTCATCTTTTTGGGATTTAGGTGATAGTATATTTCCCGTCCGTTCTGCTCCTGTTTCAGCAATTCGCACTCCGTGAGTATCTGCAGGTGTTTGGACACGGTTGGCCGGGCCGTGTCAAAGTTGGAAGCAATGGCCCCGGCCGTCATGGCCTGGGAGGCTACCAATACCAGTATGGCCCTCCTGGTAGGGTCTGCTATGGCCTGGAAAACATCTCTTCTCAAATTCATTGCGTAGCTATTTGACTACAAATATACATGTAGCCACTTAACTACGCAAATATTTTTTTCAGTTTTTTTGGTAGACGGATGTGCGCCGCATGAAGTACTATGTTTCACAAACTAATTTGTGTGACTGCAGGGGCGCCCGAACCGCAGGCCCGGATGCGCATCTTGCTTCTCAAGCAATTCATTATCAATGATTTGCAGCTGACCAACGGGTGCGTTCAAGTTGGGTTATAACGTAGCAACCGTTGGGCAACCTGTTAGCATAAGTGTCTCATCCTTATGCCGTTAGAATAGGTTAGCCGGATATAAGCCGGATATAAGCCGGATGATCGCCGGATATATGCCAGTCTTTATAAAAGCCGGCAAAAATCCGGGTATCAACCATTTAAGCTTCGGCTTGTTATCAGTATTACACCAAAACAACCAAACTATGGCTATTCTACTGGATAACGGCGCCCTCGTTGGCCGCCTGAAGAACCTCAGCTTCTACCAGCAACAAAGCACCGGTAAAGTGATAGTGCGCTTCAAAAGAGGCGTTTCCAAAAAGCGGATCAAGAACGATCCTGCGTATGCCCGCACGCGCAAGCTCAACCGGGATTTCGGGGCATGCTCCCGGGCAGTGGGCAACATCAGGTATCCCCTTTACCGCCTGTTGCACCTGGCGGACTATAATTTCTCCCCTGTGCTGCAGGTGGTCTGCAAAAACATCCAGGAGCGGGACGATCAACACAAACTCGGAGAAAAGAACATCTACTTCTCCCGCTTCGCTTATTTGCTGAAGGGCTTTCAGCTGAATCAGAAAAACACGTTTGACAGCCTGGTGCGCCACCCGCTGGAATGTACCATCAACAAGGAAACCGGGACCGCCATCATCAGCATCCCGGAGCTGCAGGCGGGCGTTAATCTCTTTCTGCCGTGGAAATCTCCATACTACCGTCTCAGGATAACTTTCGGTGTTGTGCCGGATGAGCTGTTCAGCGTAACACCACAGCCGATGGAGGATGCTGCCCTTGCGGAAGATTTTATGGGCGAGTGGCAGCCGGTGCGGCAACGATCTGCAGCACAGCAAGTGGAAATGAAGCTGGACGAGCACCTTTACAAGCCAGAAGAAGGGTACGCCGTTGTGGTGTCTGTGGGCATAGAAATGGGCACGCCGCTGACGGACAAGCTGATTGAGATCGTTCCCCGGCAGGGTGCTGCCAAAATACTGGCAGCAGGTTAAAGTACGATGGTGCGGAAGGTGAGGTTCACACGCGGCGCGTGTATGGCGGCAGATTTGGGTACGCTGTGCCGCCAGAATGTCTGCGTTTCGCCTTTCATCACCAGCAGGCTGCCGTGCTGCAACAGTACAGACACGGTTGCTCCCGTGGTTTTATGCCGCAGCAGGAACCTGCGCTCGGCGCCCAGGCTCAGCGAAGCAATTGTAGTGTTGCGGCCCAGGGCGGCCTCATCGTCACTATGCCAGGCCATGCCTTCAGCGCCGTTGCTGTACAGGTTGAGCAGGCAGGAATTGAACGTAACGCCCAGCCTGCTTTCAACCACAGCTTTCAGGGCCAGCAGCTCCGGCGTCCAGGGCTGGGCTTCACGGGTTACGCCTGAGTAGGTGTAACGGTAGCGCTCATTGCCGTACCAGGCTACTTTTCTTTTGGTGCTGCGCAGCTCTCCGGCTACAAACACCTGGTCGTTTTGCCAGGGGATGGTGTGGAGCAGGGCGTGCAGGTAGCGATCTGCATCCGGCAGCACGGGTCCGTAGTAGTTCACCTCGCCGTTGCAGGGCAACAGATTGCTGCCGTAGGCGGTAAAGAGGTCTATCATAGTTTTGACGCAAGCGCCTTGTAATAATTATCGAAACCATCCGGGGTAGTGCTGAGAAACAGGTACGGCTCTATCAGCTCCAGCTCCATCAGGTAAAATTCATTGTTTTTGATGATACCGTCTACGCGGGCGTAGAGGGTATCTTTGGCAAAACGCTGTACATATGCGGCGGCCTTTTCTTCAAACGCCGCTCCGGCGCTGGCCTGGGCGTAGGTACCGCCGTGAATGTGCTGCACCCTGAAATCTCCCGCTTTCGGCACTTTCAGCAGGCTGTGGCTGAACTGCCCGCCGAAGAAGAGAAAAGACCATTCCCCGTGCTCCACTTCCTGCAGGTAAGGCTGCACCAGGTAGTCTTCCGCCTGCAACATGATGTACAGCTTGTCTTCTTCCGCTTCCGCCTCCTCCCGCCGCAGCAGCAAGGTATTTTTAGCGCCTGCGCTGATGCAGGGCTTGATCACTATCTGCTCCGTATTCCAGCGGGTAAAGAACGTATCCAGGCCAGGCAGGCTTCCTTGCGGCAGCAGTGCGGTGGGTATTACCGGCAGGCCGCTGTCTGCAATTTCCGCCAGGTATTTTTTGTTGCTGTTCCAGACAACCGTGTCAGCGGGGTTTTGTACCGCTACACCGGCCTGTTGCAGAGCCCGCAGCCAGGCGTGAAAGGCATCTGCCTGCTCATGGTAATCCCAGGGGGATTTGAGCACTACCAGGTCGTAGCTTTTCCAGTCTGTTTGCGGGTTGCTCCATATTTCCCTGTTCACTTCCAGGCCCTTTTCCTGTAACCATGCCTGCAGGCGGGCATCTTCGCTGTCATGTTCCAGGGCCTGGGCCGTGCAGGTAACCAGGGCTATTCTTTTTGCCATGCTTTGTTCCTTTTGCCTGCAAGTTATCAACTTAATGCGTCATGAAAAATAATGCCCATGCTATGACGTTCACCGCTGTGCAGCGGGCTTACGCCGTGTTTCATGTTTACGCGGTAATAACCCCTGCTGCCTTTGGCGGGACGGAAGCTGGTAGTGAATATCAGCATGTCTCCCCTGCCGGGCGCCAGGACGTTGGCTTTTGACTGGGCGCGGGGTATTTGTTCGGTGATCACGAACTCGCCGCCGGTGAAGTCTTCATTGGCCTGGTTGAGCACAAACACCATTTGCATGGGGAAGTACACTTCGCCGTAGAGGTCCTGGTGGAGGGTATTGAACCCGCCGGGGCCGTATTTGAGGATGAGCACGGTGGGTTTCGTTTGCCCCTTGTCGGCACACAGCTTTTTCATGCCGGCGTGGGTGGCGGGGAAGCGGGTATGCAGGCCCAGCTCCTCCATCCAGCGGTTGGCTACGGGCGCAATGTGCGGGTATACGTTTTCCCGCAGCTCCGTGATGAGGTTGGGAAGCGGGTAACGGAAATATTTATATTCGCCGCTGCCGAAGCGGTAGCGTTCCATGCTGATGGTTTTGCGGTAGTTCTCGTTTTCCTGGTAGTCTGCTATCAGTTGTTCGCACTCCTGTTTATACAGAACATTGGGAACAATGGCAAATCCCTGTTGATGCAAGTGCATGGAGATCTGCTCCCAGTTTTGCGCTGCGATGCGTTCTTTGACCGTTTTCATGTGGTGATGATTTTTATGCTGTGCGGTTCCGGCGGGAGGCTTCCCAGCCTATGATGGCGTTTTTCCGTATGCTGCCCCAGTGGTACTCCCCTATTTCACCGCTGGCTTTGATAACGCGGTGGCAGGGTATGAGAAAGGCCACAGGGTTGCTGCCCACAGCGGTACCGGTGGCGCGGGAAGCGCCGGCATGGCCGGCTTTGCGGGCCAGGTCTGCGTAGGTGGTAAGGCCGCCGGGCGGTACTTTGAGCAGGGTTTCCCATACTTTTATCTGGAAGTCCGTTCCCTTGAGGTGCAGCTTGATCTCGTCCAGCCGGCTCCAGTCCTGGCTGAACACGAACAGCGCGTTCTGCTGTGTCATGTCTACCCGCTGGTGGTAACGGGCGTTCGGGAACATAGCTTTAAGCTGCGCCAGTGCCACCTCTTCGCCCTCATCCGCAAAGGCCATATGGCAGATGCCTTTGTCTGTAGACGCTACGATGGCCGTGCCAAAGGGCGTATCTGCAAAGGAGTAGTTGATCTGCAGCGAAGCGCCGCCGTTCTTGTATTCTCCCGGCGTCATCCCTTCTATTTTCACAAAGAGGTCGTACAGGCGGCCGGTGCCGGAAAGGCCGGTCTCAAACGCAGTATCGAACAGGGAGGCGCCGGTGGTTTTAAGTATTTCCTTGGCATGTTCCACGCTGAGGTATTGCAAAAACTGCTTGGGCGTTACCCCGGCCCACTGCTGGAACATGCGCTGAAAATGGAACGGGCTGAGGTGCACGTGTTCCGCCACTTCTTCCAGTTTGGGCTGGGCCTTGAAGTTTTCCCTGAAGAAACCGATGGCCTCCGCTATTCTCTTGTAATCCAGTTCCTGTTGCGTTTCCATGACCGATGATTTTTAAATATACGGCAAAGTTACCGGTGACGGGCGGGTTTGGGAACCCGTTTCTTGCGGTTGTGCTTCCAGCGCCAGCAGTTGTTGCTTGCGCTCCATGCCCCAGAAATACCCCTCAAACCGCCCGTTGCTGCGCACAACGCGGTGGCAGGGCACCAGGAAGCACACGGGGTTGTCTCCCACGGCCGTACCTGCAGCCCGCGCCATTTGGGGGCTGCCGCCCAGCTGCGCATAGGTGGTAACAGCGCCAAAAGGGATGGCCAGCAGTTTTTGCCAGATCTCCAGCTGGAAAGATGTGCCTTTCAAATGCAGGTGCAGTGGCGGCGAGGTGCGGCCGGGCTGGTCCAGCCATTGCAACGCCTCCTGGTGGAAAGCGTTTGCCTGCTGGCTGTACGCGGCGCCGGGGTGGCGGCGGGCCATGTCTACCAGCGCTACGTCTTGCTGGCCATTGGTGAACCCTGCGTAGCAGATGCCCTGCGGCGTGGCGGCCAGCAGTATTTCACCAATGGTTGTGTTATAAAAGCCATAGTGAACAGGCAAACCGGGCAGGTCTTCCTTTTTCAGCACACTGATGATCACATCCAGCCGCTGGCGGGCGGTTGTCATACGCGCCCTGATGGCTGCAGGCGTAATAACTTGTTGCATGTTCGTTTTCATGATCTTCTTTTTTATACAAAATTAGCGGCGAACGTTTTCCTGCTCAACCCGTTTCTTGCGCGGTCTTCCAGCGCCGGTATTTTTCGGGAAGGCATACCGCGCAAGGGCGGTACCCATGCCGCAGCGCTTCCGCCTCGTCTTTAAAAAACACGCGGTTAGCGGCCTTCATGCGTTTACCGGCACGGCAATGCAGCGTTCCGTAAATGCGCGCTTTTTTATACCCGCCCAGCGTTACCGCGCCGGAGCGCACCAGCAGCGCCAGGCGGCGACTGCGGGCCGCGGGGGTATTGCCTAGTTGCAGATGATGGTACATGTCTGCAATGTAAAGCAGCGGCACGGTGAGGCCAACCCGTATCTTGCGGCAGATGGGCCTGTATTTTCATTTTTTCTTAAAACTGGATGACCTGCCTATCACGTCAACGCCTGAACTTTGCGGCTCACGCCGGAAACCATGCGCCATACTCACCAGACCATTGCACAGAACATTGCCCGTGTAAGGGAAAAGATCAACCGCGCCTGCCACGCCTGCGGGCGCAGCCCGGAAGAAGTGCAGCTGCTGCTGGCCACCAAAACAGTACCGGCGGAGGTCATCCGCATGGCCATTGATGCAGGAGAGAGACTCATTGGAGAAAACAAGGTGCAGGAGCTGCGTGACAAAGATGCCGCCCTGCAAGGGCTGCCGGTGGAGCGGCATTTCATAGGCCACCTGCAAAGCAACAAGATAAAAGACGTGCTCAAATATGCCACCTGCATCCAGTCGCTAGACAGGCTCAGCATTGCCGAACAGCTTCATCAGCGGCTGCAGGCGGAGGGCCGTACCCTGAACGTATACGTACAGGTCAACACCTCAGAAGAAAGCAGCAAGTTTGGTATTACCCCGGAAGAAACCGTGCCTTTCATCCAGGCCCTGCAACGTTTCGATACCCTGCATCTCAAAGGCCTGATGACCATTGGCCTGCTGGACGCTGACCCCGAATGGCGGCGCCCTTCCCTGCGCAGGCTGCGCCTGTTGCGCAACAAACTGCACCGCGAAGGCGTTGCCGGCCCGCTGGGGCTTTCCATGGGCATGAGCGGCGATATGGAAATGGCTATTGAAGAAGGCGCTACGCTGGTACGTATAGGCACCGCCGTGTTCGGCAACCGGGTTCCGGGGAAAGAGGTGTGGGATGAAAGCAGCGCGGGGCGTTAAGCCGGCAACGATACCCGGATGTTAAAAACATCTTTCAGCGCCTTGCGCGCCGCATGGTAACCGCACATGCCATGTACCCCGCCGCCGGGCGGCGTGGAAGATGAGCAGAAATAAATGCCTTTGGCCGGTGTGCTGTAGGGATTCAGCCTGATGGCGGGGCGGGTATACAACTGGCGCGCGTCCATAATGCCGCCGCCAATATCCCCGCCAATGTAGTTGGGATTGTAAGCCTGTAATGCCTGCGTATTGAAAGTATGCCGGGCCAGGATGACATCCCTGAAACCGGGCGCAAACCGTTCTACCTGCGCTTCAATAATTGCCGTCATATCCTTCTCCGATCCATGGGGCACGTGGCAATACGCCCAGGCGGTGTGTTTGCCTTCCGGGGCGCGGGTGCTGTCTACGATACTCTGCTGTGCCAGCAGCACAAACGGTTTTTCCGCATGTTCGCCGCGGTGAGAGAGGGCTTCAGAAGCCGCCATTTCTTCCAGCGTGTTACCGATGTGTACGGTACCTGCCCGGCGGCAGGCCGCGGCAGTGAATGGAATAGGCTCAGACAGCGCCCAGTCTATCTTGAACACGCCCATGCCATAACGGTACTTTTCCAGTTGCCATTTGTAGATGCCGGAAATTTTATGTCCTGCCAGCTCCAGGAATTGTTTGGGTGTAATATCCAGCAACAGCGCGTGATGGGAAGGCAGCTGTCTCAGATGCTGCACATAGGTATCAGTTTCAATGCGGCCGCCAAGTGAAGTGAAATATGCCGCCAGCGCGTCTGCTATTTTTTGCGAGCCGCCTTTGGGCAGCGGCCAGCCTTGCCGGTGACCTACAATAGAGAGCACCAGTGCAACCGCAGCGGTGGCCATGTTTTCAAGTGGCTGAACGGCGTGCGCCGCCATGCCGCCCAGCAAGCCCTGGGCGTACATGCCTTCAAAACGTTTGGCCAGCATGGTAACAGGCTGCAACGCCTTCAAACCGAAAGCAGCCATTTTTAGCGGGTGTGTGGGAAAATGGAAAGGCCCCAGCGCATCATTCACTATCTGCGGCCAGCTTTCTATAAAAGGCTGCAACAGGGATTGATAAGCCTCCGCATCAGGCCCCAGGGTGGCAAGGGTTTCAGACATATCACTGCTCAATACGGCAGCATGGCCGTCATCAAAAGGATGGGCAGCGGCAATGGCAGGATATAAAAACTCCAGCCCGAACTGTTGCAGCGGCAAGGTCTGAAAGAAGGGGGATGTGGCGGCCATGGGGTGAATGGCAGAACAGACATCGTGCAGGAAACCGGGCAGCGTCAGCTCCGCCGTGCGCAGCCCTCCGCCAACGGTTTCTTTTGCTTCCAGCACCAATACCCGCAGGCCCTGCTGCTGCAGGGTGATAGCGGCAGATAGGCCGTTTGGCCCGGAGCCTACTACTATGGCGTCAAAATCCCGTTGTTCCATCTGCTAAATATACGTTAATCTATTTTCGTTCTTCCGGCCGGAAAAGCACCGTACCGTCTTTTTTTATTACCCAGGCTGTAATTGGGTTCAGGTGATAGCCGCCCATGCTGCTGCCCCGGGCTTCCACGAGCTGCCGCATGGTGGGTTGCAGGTAACCCGTTTCGTCCGTGACCCGGCTCATGATCTCCGTGTTCTCCCCATTCCAGTACCAGAGGTAACGGAAGGCGGTATGGGCCTTGTCCAGCACCGGCTCCTGCAGCCTGGCGGTATACCAGCTTTTGCCCGCGTCTGTACTGATCTCCACCTGTATTATCTTTCCACGGCCGCTCCATGCCAGCCCGCGTATCTCAATCCAGCCTTTTTCCACCACCTGCGGGTAGGCCGGGAAAGTGATGATGGAGCGTGCGTCCATGTCAAAACTGAATTGCCTGATCTTGCCGTCTTTAATGCCCTCCGTGTATTTAGACGTTTCTTCCCGCGTCATGAACGGCTGATCTGACAGCTCCAGGCGGCGCAGCCATTTCACGGATGTGTTGCCCTCCCAGCCCGGTAAAAACAGGCGGAAGGGATAACCGTGCTGCGGACGCAGCGCCTCTCCGTTTTGTGCGTAGGCAATGAGGCCGTCTTCCAGTCCTTTTTTTAACGGGATGCTGCGCGTCATCACCGCGGCGTCTCCACCTTCTGCCAGGAACCAGCTTGCTTTGGGGCGCAGGCCGGTTTCACGCAGCAGGGTAGACAGCAATACGCCCGTCCATTCGCTTTGACTGGTAAGGCCGCAAATATCCTGCGGGGTCAAGGTTGGCCGGTTGCCCCTGAAATTACCGGAGCATTCCAGGAAACAGATGCGGGAGAAGGAAGGAAAACGTTTAAGGTCCCGGAGGGTGAACACCATGGGTTTATCTACCATGCCGTGTATGAGCAGCTCATGTTTTTCCGGGTCAATGGCGGGCACGCCGCCATGATGCCTTTCAAAATGAAGGTCTGATGGCGTTATGGCGCCGTACAGTGATTGCAGGGGCGTGCGTGAAGAAGTTTCTGACGTGGTTTTACGCAGCTGCTCAAACGGCGAGCGTGTACCCAGCGCGCCGGGCGGCGGGCCCTGCACTTTCGTGGGGTCTGCAGGCTGTGATATTACAGCAGGGCGCTGCACCCATTTTCCGAAAGCGTGCTGAACGGCTATTGCCGCAGTGGCGGCCGCTCCGCCCAGTAGTGTGCGCCTGCTGATCTTCTTTTTTTCGTTCATGCTGTTCATTTGATTTCCGGGCCTCCACTCCTGTTGTCAGGCACAAACCTTTCCCTGGCAGGCATCTGTACGCCGGGAAGATTGTATTGGTCCAGCACCGCTTTTTCCGCCCAAAGGCCGTTCATGTGCAACAGGTAGGCCGTAACGCTGTATACTTCTTCCCTGCTGAGAGAGCCGGGCTGGTTAAAAGGCATGGCGCGGTTAATATAATCGTACAGCGTGGTAGCATACGGCCAGTAATTCCCGATCAGCTTCTCCCCTTTGGAGGAATCAGGTACGGCATGCGGGAACAGGCGGCCATAAGCCCCGCTTGTATGATCTGTACCATGACAGGCGGCGCATTTCTGCGCGTAAACGCCGCGGCCGCCGGCCACATTACCGCTGCCGGGGGGCAACCCCTTCCCGTCCGGCCGCACGTCAATATCTTTGGCGCGGATGTCTTCCCCTGTTGCCGCACGGCCCCAGCCGAACCTTTGCGGCCAGCGGCCATTGTCTGCCGGCGGCACGCTGATCTGCTCATATGGTACTGCCTGGTGCGTGTTCTGCGGCGCCTGCCGGCAAGCGGCGGCCAGCAGCACCGGCACCAACATTCTAATATTCGCCCGCATTCAGACTGCTTTTGCTCAGGGTATATTGTTTATTCAACCGCTTCAGGGCTACATAAACAGAATCGTTCCGTTCATCCACACCGCGCAGCACTACTTCCGAACCGTCTGCATTGGTTTCGTAATGCAGCGTCATGCGGGGGCGGCCGCCATCCCGGGCCCTCTCCCGCGGAATGCCGCGCCGGCGGCGTGTGGTGAGCGCGCTTTCATGTATCTGGCGGTATTCCTGGTCGGCAGTGAGGAACTGCGGCTGCGGCGGGGCATTGCGCGCTACACCGCTGCGGTTCTTGTCTTGCAGGTACAGCACATGATGAACGGTATCTGCTTCGTAATAAAATACTCTTTGCCCGCCGCCTACACCGGCCAGCTCAAAGGTGCGGTTAATATCACGCATGGGAGAGCCGCCGCCGTTGGAGAGGTCCAGCCGCTGCGGGCGGTTCACTTTGAAGGTGAGCGTTGTCCATTTTTCAAATGTAACCTGCTGCCAGCGCAGTGAATCAAGCGGGTGGTAAGGCAATAGCTGGTTGTTGAGGCGGAACTCCGTTACTTCGTAGTACCCCCGCAACGCCGTAATGCCTTTGGCGGCGGGCTGCTTGTAGGGATCGTACCGGAAATTCTCCCATTGCACCCAGCCCAGGAGTATGAGAAATATATAGATCACGGCCGCTTTCAGCCCAATGCGCGCCCACCGGAGCCAGGGCTGCCTGAATTGCAGCTCGTAATTCACCGGCGCCGTATAGCGCTCCCGCACCAGCAGGTTATATATTTTGGGTACGTCTTTCACCAGCAGGAAGGCGGCAAACAATACAAAGTAAGAGCTGTATACATGTACACCGCCATCGTACGCCAGGTTCACGTATACAATGTCTCCCAGTGCGGCAAACAGGAAAATAGCGCCCAGGGTGGCGGTTTTGCGGAAGAGCAGCAAAATGCCGGCCGTCAGCTCCACTATGCCGGCAAACACCTGGTACCAGGGTACAATGCTGATGCTGAGCCAGTAGATCTTCTGCGACGTAAGATCTCCGAAATTCGTGTTCAGCAACCCTTCAGACGGGTACGGCATCTGTACAGGCAATACCTTCGTGTAGGCGAAGCCGATAATACCGATGGCCGCCCTGTAACGGACGATCACCTGCAGCCAGTAATAGAGCAAGTTGTAGTTGAGCCGCCTCCTGTCAAACAGGCTCCAGATCACACCACCGGCCAGCGCTATGGCGAGTATGAGCAGCCAGTCCGCATAGCCGTAAAGGGCGGAAGGCCCTCCGCCTTCTCCCCCGCCGCCCAGGAAGTTGGGCTGAAAGCGGGCAATATCGTAAAGATCACGGTAGTGGACCGCCGTCCAGTCTATCGTAAAAAGATTCACATACCAGCCGCTGCCGGTGGGTATGCTCATGATCACAAAAAAGATGAACGCCACCCTGAACAGGTATTTCTCGTACCCCTTCCACACAGCAGGCGGCTGCGTGGCGCTGCGTTCCGGCGGCTGCACGTTCAGCGGCCGGCTTTGCGGTACCGGTATATCTATATTAGACATAAGAATGGTTTTTATCAAAGTTTCAACGGTTTCCGCCTGCCTTTTTTGGCTTCTTGCAGCAGGTAGCGTTTATCTGTTCTTTGCAGCTCCGCATAAATGGAATCTGTGCCGTGCACCAGCCCGGCCAGCACTACCAATGAATCACTTTTTCTTTCATAACGAAGGCGGCTGTTGTCTGCCAGCACAATTACGCGCTGCGCCGTATCTGCCTTGTAGGCGTAATACCTCCTGCCGCTTACGCCGTCTGATTCAAAAGTTCTCCCGCCATCCGGTACGCTGATCTCTTCGGTATTGGTAACCGTCGCCGCGTTTTCACGGGAGATGCCGATGCTGAGGGTGGCCCATTTTTCGAACACCACGTTCTTCCAGCGTATGCTGTCGTTCAGCGCGTAAGGCAGCTCCTGCCCGTTGAGCCTGAACACGGCTACGTTGTAAATACCTTCCCAACCTTTCAGGCCGGGCGCGGCAGGGTAATGATAGCCTCCCTTTGCATAGGCCGTGTACACCCGGCTGCCGTACAAGGCCACAAAAAAGAAGATGAACAGTGCCTTTGCCACCAACTTGCCGTACCGCCAGCCGGTTGTAATAAACAAGGGGCGGTGTATAGCGGGCTGCGCGGGCCGCCGGAGAATGATGAGGCTTATTATCCGCTGCAGGTCATAGGCCACTACGAACAGGGCCAGGGAAACGAGGTAAAAGCTGTACACCACTTCCCCGCCCTCATAAGCCAGGTTGCTCATGAACACGTTGCCCGTGAAGAAGATCACAATTGACGCGCCCAGGGTGGCCGTTCTCCTGAACAGCAGCAGCAGGCCCGCCAGCGTTTCCACCACGCCCAGGAAAGACTCGTAGCCCGGTACTATGCCCAGGCTCAGCGCAAACAGCTTCCAGGCGGAGAAATCTCCATAGGCCGTGTTTAAATGGGACAAAGACGGGTATGGCGCCTGCATCGGGAAGAGTTTGATGAAACCATAGGCCAGCAGCGCCACTGCCAGCCGGTAGCGCACCAGCGCCCGCAGCAGGTATTGCAGCCGCCCGTAATCAGGCTGGCCTTTTTCTGCCAGCCCCCATATGATGGCGCCCGCCAATGCTATGATGCCGTTAATACCCCAGTCTTCCCAGGAGAACAGTCCCCATTTGCCCGGCCGGTAACTCTCCAGCCATTGCGGGGTATAGCGGCTGATGTAAAAGATATCTCCGAAATGCAGCGCGCTCCAGTCAATGGCAAACACGTGCCGCCAGTATTTCCAGTCAAGCGGTACCACCTGCAGGAAGAAGAAGAGAAACACCAGCCTGAACACGGCTTTCTCTGATGATTTCCATGTATGTGCCATGAGCAGAACGTTTAATTGGACGCGGTGGAAGAAACGGGTTTGGGCACAGGTATCACCTGCCGCTCAGCCAGGTTGAACCGCTGCCCGGCTTGCAGGTAAAAGAAGGGGCCCGGTGATGCGGTGAGGCGTGCAGGATCGTAGATGGCCACGTAAGACCGGCCTTCCACCCTGAACGTGTCCCTGCTCACAATTACCGCTGTGCTTTCATCAATGCCGATGCCCAGCAGCTCAGGCCGCGTACGTACCACCTCTACCAGATCAAACTGGCGGTTGCGTTTCAGCAGGTGCTGATCTATGGCCACATTGCGCACAAAGCCCAGCCCTTCTACATGGTCTCCCACCAAAATGGTATTGCCTTTGGTATCCCCCCTCACCAAAAAGGAGCCGATGATGGTGGCTCCCGCCGAGGTGCCGCCTATTACGCCGCCGCGCGCCAGCAGGGCATTAAACTCCCGGTGGGTGAGCGTGTTCAGGAAAGCGTCTGCAATGCGCCATTGCCGCCCGCCTTCAAACCACACGCCGGTAGCTTGCCGGATGGGCGCTGTAAAAGCTGGGGTATTGGCTACTTTAGGGTCTCGTGTGTGCAATACCGTTACATCCGCAGCGCCAGCGTCCCGCAGCTTCCGGATGGTGCGCAACTGGCTGCGGGCAATAGTGCTGTCTTCCTGCGCAGTAGGCACATAGATGATGCGGGCCTTGCTGCCGCCCGCCAGCTTTACGAACTCCGCCCATATTTCCGGGCCTATTTCACCTCCGCCTACGATCACAAGCGAGCCCTTATCCGGCCCTACCTTGCTTTGCGCCTGCGCCACCAGGGCAGACAGCATGCATGCAATAAAAAAGATGTTCTTCATGGCATTGATTTTTAATATCCTTCGTTCTGGATAATGGCTGTATTGGTTTGCAGTTCTTTGGTAGGTATCGGGAACAGGAAACGGTCAGGGTCGGCAACCCCGGTGGCTTCGGTGATGCGCCCTGTTCTGCGCAGGTCGTACCAGCGGTCTGATTCAAAGGCAAATTCCAGCCGGCGTTCTTCGCTGATGGCACGCAGAATATCTTCTTCGCTGGTAGCACCGGAGGGCGCCAGCCCGGCCCGGCTGCGCACGGCGTCCAGGTCTTCCAGCGCAGCATCTGTACGGTGCTGGTGCGCCCTGGCTTCCGCCCGTATCAGGTATTGTTCCGCTATGCGCAGCACGTAGCTGGGGTCAATACCCACAGGGCTGCGGTAATACACATTGCCATACCACAGTCCCGCAGACGTTTGTTTGATGGCAGCGCTGCGTGTGCCGCCGGTGGCCGGGGTGTTCAGCAGCGTTACCAGGTGGTCTGCCGGAGACCATTCCCTTCTGCCGCCGGAAGCGGGCGGCAGCCACCAGTTGCTGTGGTTGTTCTTGAAAGAATTGCTGTAGGCAAGCTCCAGGATAGACTCCGGCGTGTTGGCGGCATTATTGGCAAAGAAGCTGCTGTAGGGCTTTTGCAATGAATAATTGGCAACGTCTTTGATCAGCAGCGTAGCGTAGGCATCTGCCTGTTCCCAGTTCTGCCGGTAGAGATGGAACCGCGCTTTCAGCGCCCATACCGTTTTCCTGGTCACCTTGTTGCGGTTCACGGTTTCTGCCAGCAGGCCTTCAGCGGCATCCAGGTCTTTAAGCACCTGGGCGTAGGTTTCCGCCTCCGTGCTGCGGGCTACGTTTTCGTTGTCTGACGCCACTTCGGTGGGTAAAAGAATAAGCGGCACGCCACCCCAGCCGCGGGCCAGGTCAAAATAAGCCAGCGCCCTGATGAACAGCGCCTCCCCCACAATGGTCTTTTTGCGCGCTTCGGTCAACACCGGGTCTGTAATGCCCGGCACTTTGCCAACAAGCAGGTTGGCCTGCAGAATAGTGGTGTAAATGGCATTCCAGGCATCCCCCACATAACCGTTGTCAGCAGACAGTTTGTGGAGCGTTACTTCCTGCGGGGCGGCCTGGGAACCGGTCCATTTGATATCACCGCCGGAGAGGTAAGACAGCGCCTGGAAGTTGGAGCCGTAATACCCGTTATCTCCCAAACGGTTGTACAATCCGTTCAGCGCCGTTTCCGCAGAACCCGCATTGTTGAGCGCGCGGGACTCGTCTATCTGCAGGTCAGGCTGCACGTCCAGGAACTTCTTGCAGGAAGCGGCGGTAAGCGTTATAAAAAGTAAATATGCAATTCGTTTCATGTTCAGATCTTTTAAAGCGTGAGGTTAAAGCCGGCCTGTACGGTGCGGGGAATAGGCGGCGTGCCCAGGTCATACCCCAATACGGAAGGGTTGGCAGTAACGTTGATCTCCGGGTCAGGGCCGCTGTATTTTTTCCAGAGCCAGAGGTTGGAACCGGCTACGTACACCCGCAGGCTGGCGATGCCCAGGCGTTTGAGGGCGGCGGGCGGCAGCGTGTAACCCAGGTTAAGCGTGTTCAGCCGTACAAAGGAACCATCTTCCAGGAAGCGGCTGCTGGGGCTGAGCGTATAGTTCACGCCGGTGGTGGTAACGCGCGGCACGTCTGTAACATCTCCGGGTTTCTGCCAGCGGTTGAGCTGGTTCTTGTTGATGGCACGGCGGTCGTCCCGCGTGCCGCCGGATTCATGAAAGAAGCGGTTGTTGTTGTACACATGGTTGCCGAACTGGAAGCTGAACAGGAAAGACAGGTCAAAGCCTTTATAGGAAAGCGTGTTGTTCAGGCCGCCGAAAAAATCGGGTAGTGCCGTGCCCACTGCCTGACGGTCTGCGGCCGTCAGCTTGCCGTCTTTATTCACATCTTCATACACCGCGTCTCCCGTTTGCGGGTCTACATACAATTGTTTGTACACGAAATAAGTGTTCAGGGAGTAGCCCTGTACCATGCGGATGGCGTTGTAAGATGCATCTATGGGCGTGTTCAGCTTCTCAATCCTGTTCACGTTGCGGGCAATGTTAAAGGCGGTTTGCCAGCGGAAGCCGCCCTGGTCTATGTTCAGGGAGCTGATGCCCAGCTCTATGCCTTTGTTGCTGATCTCCCCCTCGTTGCGGATAATGGAACCGTAACCGGTAGTGGGCGCCAGCGGTACGCTCAGCAAGAGGTCTGTAGTGTATTTGCTGTAGAGGTTCAGCTCAAAGGACAAGCGGTCTTTGAGGAAACCCGCGTCTACACCCAGGTTCAGCTGGCGGGTAGTTTCCCATTTCAGATCAGGGTTGGCCAGCTGCACCGGCGCGGTGCCGGGGTTCTCCAGGTAGTTTTGGCCCGCTCCCCATAAACCGCGCGCCGCATAGTTGCCAATACCGTTCTGGTTACCGGTGAGCCCGGCGCTGGCCTTGATCTTCAGATCGCTGAACAGGGACGAGCCTTTCAGGAAGTTTTCTTCTTTTATGCGCCAGGCCACGCCGGCGGACGGGAAATACCCCCACTGGTTATTTTCCCCGAATTTGGACGAAGCGTCTGCACGGAAGTTCACTTCCGCAAAGTAGCGGCCTTTGTAGTTGTAACCCAGCCGGGAAAAGAAAGAAAGCAGGTTGTAACGGGAGCGGTTAGAAGTGCCGGTAGTGGTGGCCGCTGATGCTATGTACCGGTAATCGTCATTCGGAAAATTGGTGCCCTGTGTTTGCGTTTGCTGGTCTACCGCACCTTGTACGGAATTACCGGCCAGCGCGGAGAAATAATGGTTGCGGTCAAACTGTTTCGCAAAAGTGAGCGTTTGCTCTGCAGACCATATCAGGTAAGTGCTGATAGAAGAGGTGCCCAGGCCTCCGTTGGCGGAGCCGCGGTTGGTAAGGCGGTTCCAGTACTCGAACTCTTCGTAGTTGTTATAGTCTATGCTGAAGCTGGAACGGAATTTCAGGGTTTTCAGGAGGTCTGCCTCACCGTAAATATTGCCGATGTAGCGGAGGCTGGTGGAGTGCATGTCTGTATTGTTGATGAGCACATCCAGGTTATCAAAGCCCGCCCATTTGCCGTAGGAGCCGTCAGGGTTGAACTTGGGCAGATAGGTGGGCGTATGCAGCGCTGCCTGCAGAATGCCGCCCTGCGGCCCGTCTCCCACCCTTGCATTGGTGCGCCGCGTTCTGGCCAGTGAGTTGCTGGTACCGATGCGCACTACATCGTTGATGCGCTGGTCCAGGTTCACCTTGAAGCTGGCGCGCTGAAAATCGTTCGTTTTCAGCGTGGCTTGCTGGGAGTTGTAACCGCCGCCAATATAGTAGCGAGTTTTGTCGTTCCCGCCGCTGACAGACACATCGTAGTTCTGCAGGTAGCCTGTACGGAAAATATCGTGCAGCCGGTCATACGTGGGCTGTTCTTCCGGCGTACCGCGCCCGCCTTCAGACACCGGGCGGAACGGTCTTGTGGCAAAAGGCTTGCCGTCATTGGCCCATGCCTCATTGATAATGGTGGCATGTTCGGGGCCGGTGAGCAGTTCCCACAGCTCCGGCGCCCAGGCTGCACCGCCGTATACGGAAAAACCAACCTTGGGGCGACTGTTGAACGCGCCGCGTTTGGTAGTGATGAGAATAACGCCGTTGGCGCCGCGCGCGCCGTAGATGGCCGTTGCTTCGGCATCTTTCAGAATGGAGATGCTTTCTATATCCGCCGGGTTGATATCTGCCAGCGGGTTGTTGGCCTGGCCCTGCGTGGTGATCTTTTGCAGGGAGGAGTTATTGATGAACACCCCGTCTACCACATACAGCGGATCATTGGAAGCGTTGATGGAAGTGGAGCCGCGGATGCGGAAGAAAAGCCCGTCTCCCGGCACTCCGGTGCCTGCAGATACCTGCACGCCGGCCGCTTTGCCCTGCAGCTGCTGGTCAAAGCTGGCTACCGGCTTATTGCGGATCTCGTCTGCCTTGACAGCAGATACAGCGCCCAGCAGGTTCTTTTTGCTTTGCGTGCCATAGCCTACTACCACTACGGTGTTCAGCTCACTGGCCACTTCCCTGAGCGCCAATGTAACCGGGCTGGAGCTCACATCCAGCTCCAGCTTTTCATAACCCAGCAGGCTCAGCTGCAAGGTGTAAGGAAATTTCTGGCCAGTTACAAAATCGAACTTGCCGTAGTCATCTGTCTGTACCGTATGGGTAGTCCCTTTGATGTGTACCACTACCCCCGGCAGTGGTTCTTTGGTAGTGGCGTCCACTACTTTGCCGGTAAGGGTAGAATTGATCAATGGTTTGGTTTGCGCCCGTAAAAGGGCCGGGAGAAGTGAGAACAGCAGCGCAACGGCCCAACCGTGAAACCGCGCACGCGTGAAAGCCTCCGCCGTGAACAGGCGAACTGCTTTTTGGAAATTTTGCATACTTTTACAATGGTTGATTGAGAAAATTGAAGCAGGTGACAACGCCAATTGATAGCCTGTTTCATACATTAACCAGGGGGAATACCGTGAGGTGTTTCCCTTTTTTTATGTTTTCATGTTTTTATGTATTTGGCAGTGATGAATAACACCTCCCCTGCGGGTAAGCCGCACTGGTACTGTTGGTTGGCAGAGAAGCATGCGTACGGATCGTTCGATGTCAGATAATGGCCCATCTCTTTCAGAAGTCAAATATAGATACAAGTTATTAATCTACCAAACTAGTAGACTAATAATTTTGGGGTACGCGCGAACTATCAGAACCCGTAAAACAGCTGCCTTCCTTTATACATGTTGCGCTCAAACATCCACAGCACTACATAACCGCCGGCGCCATCCGAGTTGAAGGCTTCCAGGAACCATCTGCCGCCTGCACCGTCGTACCGCAGCTGCGTATGATAAAAATTGGGCTCAAACACGTCGTTGAACGCACTATCTGGCATGTTTACGGGGCGGCCTTTCCAGGACGGCCGGAAGGCGCTGTACTCTTCGCGGGGTACGCCGCCGTCTGTACCCCAGAAGTCGCGGCCGTCGATATGGGTCACAAATTCAAACCCTTCGTTCCGGCTATACTGCAGGCGGCGGCTCTCCTGCCTGAAAGGGCCTTTCCGCAGCACGAGGCGCAGCGAATCATGCTGGAACACCAGGCTGTCTCCCGCCGTTTTATGCACGGGCACTTCCGGAAAACCCTGCACCATTTTCAGGCGGGAACGGTGAATATATCCGGAGCCGGGTTGTTTGCCGGTGCCGTAATCCACATAATACCACTCCCCTTCCGTTTCCATGCAGAAAACAATACCGCCGGCGGGCACACGGTCTGTTATGGCAGCTGAGAGCGAAGGTTTGTCACGCACGTTCACATGGCCGTCTTTGTCTTCAACCAATGCAAACTGGGCATGTAACTGCAGTGAAAAGCATAGCGGCGCGAAGAGGAAAAAAAGTCTCATGTGGTATAGGTTAGGCCCTAAAATAACCTAATTCCCGCATCCGGACGCGCCCTGTTCCAAAACCGAACACATACAAATAAACACCATGTATTTAATCCTCATTCGCAATATTTATGCAGATGGCATTCTTTTGGCGGCCGTTTTCCCATGCTTAGAAACCACCTCAAGATTGCCTGGCGCAATCTCCGGCAAAACAAGGGCCTTTCCGCCATCAACATCCTGGGCCTTGGCATAGGGATGGCGTTTGCCATCATCATCGGGCTGTGGATCAGGTATGAGACCAGCTTTGACACCTTTCATGTGAACGGGGACCGTATTGGCCTGATCCGGAAACATACTTTCTCCAACAATGAAAAAAAGACCCAGGTAGGCATTCCCCTCCCCTTGTACGACGAGCTGAAAAGCAATTACCCCGCCATCAAACGTGCATCACGGATGGACTGGGGCAATAATCACAGCCTGGTGGCGGGAGATAAAAAGCTGTCCAAAGCAGGGCTCTATGTTGACCCTGATTTTCTGCAAATGTTCACCTTTCCCATGGTGGAAGGAAATATAGAGACCGCGCTGAATGAGCCCAATTCCGTGGTGCTCACGGAATCTCTCTCCAAAGCCCTGTTTGGAGAAAGCAGCCCGGTGGGCAAAACCCTGAAAGTAGATAATCAGTACCATGTAATGGTAACCGGCGTGGTGAAAGACGTGCCTGTCAATTCCTCTATCACTTTCGAGTTCCTGGCGCCTTTCGAGTTCAAGGTGCAGAACTTTGACTTTATCAAAAATGCCAAAACGCAATGGGGCAACAACTTCCTGGCCAACGTGGTGGAAATCAGGGAAGGCGCTTCTATGGAAGCCGTATCGAAGATGATAGACCCGCTCATCATGCAGAAAGACAACACCCTGAAAAACCAGCACCTGTTCCTGCAGCCTTTTAAAGAAGTGCACCTGTACGAAGAATACAAGAACTGGAAAAACACGGGCGGCCGCATCAAATACATCCGGCTGTTCGGCATCATCGGCATATTTGTGCTGCTCATTGCCTGCATCAACTTCATGAACCTGGCCACCGCGCGTTCCGAAAAACGCGCCAAGGAAGTGGGCATCCGTAAAACGGTAGGCTCCCGGCGCGGAGAGCTGGTGCTGCAGTTCCTCAGCGAGTCTATGCTTACCGCCTTCATCGCTTTCCTTTTCTCCCTGCTGCTGATACAAATGATATTGCCGTTGCTGAAAGACCTCGGTTTTGAACATATCCGTTTTGATTTCAAAGACGTTTCCCTGCTGGGCAGCGTATTGCTGGTTTGCCTGTTCACCGGCGTGATAGCAGGCAGCTACCCTGCTTTTTACCTGTCTTCCTTCATGCCCCTGAAAGCCCTGAAAGGAAAGCTGCAGCAAGGCAGGGGCGCCATCACATTCCGGAAGGTGCTGGTGGTGTCACAGTTTGTGGTATCAATAGCGCTGGTGGTTTGCACCATCATTGTATTCCAGCAGATACAGCACGCCAAAAACAGGTCTGTAGGGTACGACCCCAATAACCTGATCACCATAGACATGAGCAACGACCTGCAGAAAAATTTCAAGGCGGCCAGGCAGGAGCTGCTGAACACCGGGCTGGTAGCTTCCGTGGCGCGTGCATCCAGCCCCATGACACAGTCTTACAACAACTGGAGCGGCTTTACCTGGGAAGGCGCCGCTCCTAACGTGAAAGACGATGTAGTGTTTGATGTGGTGATGACGGATGTTGATTACGAACAGGCCACGGGCGTGAAGTTCCTGCAGGGAAGGCCTTTTTCAAGCGCTTATGCCACAGATACCTCCGCCATCATACTCAACCGGGCTGCGCTGAAGGTGACCGGGTTGAAAGACCCCATCGGCAAGGTGGTGAAGCTGAATGATAAACCGCTTACCGTGGTAGGCGTAATTGAAGACGTGATCAACAGAGACCCGTTCAGGCCCGTTTATCCCGGGGTGCTCCTCTTTCAGCCTTCCAACGCTTTTATTATGCTGGTGCGCCTCAAACCGCAGGCAGACCTGCGCAAGGCGCTGGGCGCCATTCAGCCCGTTATTGAAAGGCACAACCCGGCCTACCCGTTCGAGTACAGTTTTGTAGATGAGGAGTTTGCCAAAAAATTCACTACCGAAAACCAGGCCGGTAAACTGGCCGCCGTGTTTGCCGCGCTGGCCATTTTTATATCCTGCCTGGGCCTGTTTGGACTCGCCGCTTTTATGGCAGAGCGCCGCACCAAGGAAATAGGCATCCGCAAAGTAATGGGCGCCTCTGTGGCCAACCTCTGGATGCTGCTGTCTAAAGAATTTGTGCTGCTGGTGCTGCTGGCCTGCAGCATTGCCTCCCCGCTGGCCCTGTGGCTGATGCATGAATGGCTGGCACAGTATGACTACCGGATAGACATCAGCTGGTGGGTATTTGTGGCAGCGGGCGTACTATCTTTGCTGATTGCACTGAGCACAGTGAGTTTTCAGGCTATCAGGGCGGCGCTGGTGAACCCGGTGAAGAGCTTGCGGGCGGAGTGATGCTAGTTCAGCTTCTCCTGGCAGTTATTATCAGCGGCGGCTTTTTAGCCAGACGACGGGTTTGAGAAGTGATGATGCGATTGATTTTCTGAAGATCTTCCTGCGGGATGCGATGGCTGTGTGTTAAATAGAAGTTGTAGGTTTCATCGTCCCAGCCGCATTCCATACAGATGCGGGCGTAAACGGCGTCGCTGAGGAGATTGAGGACAGAGATAGCTTGCGGAAGCTGGTAACAGGTTCTGGATGTTTGGTGTTGCATTGTGGTTGGAATTGATTAATGTACAATGGAATTGCTGGCTCGCGTACAAGCCTGCACTGCGGGTGTTGCCATACTGATGCAATATACATGAAATACCAAATTGTACCCATACTTGGGTACAATTATTTTATTAAATCGTTGGAATTTCCTTCCTGATATGGCAATTACAGAAAACAAATTTCTTATTGACTTTGGCAAACGCCTGCAAAAGTTGCGAATTGCAAAGAAACTCAGTACTCGTGAGTTCGCCTACAAGGCTGATATATCACATAGTTCTGTGGGAAGATTAGAGGCCGGGGAAACTAATCCTACGCTGACCACCCTGGTGAAGCTGGCAGATGCACTGGAGATTGATATGAAAGCGTTGACGGGGTATTGATAGTTACTATCGGTTGGCAAGATTGTTAATCCTTCTTAAAAAGGGGGGAACTAGTTAAATCCACACACCATGTTGAGTACCATCTTATCCGGCTTCTACGAAAGAGACCTCCAGAAACTGATCGAAGAGGTCAGGCTGTTCAAACATGAGGAAAATCTCTGGAAAACCGCCGGAACAGTGAAGAACTCCTGCGGTAACCTTGTGCTGCACATCCTTGGCGGTACCAATTTCCTGATAGGCGCAACGCTGGCCGGAACGGGGTATATCCGTGACCGTGATGCGGAATTTACCACAAAGGGCGTGAAACGGGAAGTATTGATAACCCGGCTGGAAGCGCTGGCGCAACTGGTCGGCAAAACGGTAGGCAGCCTTTCTCCGGAACAGCTCGAAGCTGCGTACCCGCGGGAGTTTGATGGCGCCCAACGTTCTGTTGCCTATGTACTGACGCAGCTGGCGCTTCATTTGAACTACCATCTGGGCCAGGTGAATTATCTCCGCCGGGTGTTGGAATAAGGCGTAATATTATCCATGTATGCCATAAAAATTTCCATTAAAATAAAACCCTGTAAAAGTAATATTGTAGCAACCAAACGCTACGTATGAAAAACGCCTTCGCCGCATGTTTTGTATTGACGCTCTTCGCCGCCTGTACCACGCCGGAAAAGAAACCCAATGTAATCCTGATAGTAACTGATGACCAGGGTTACGCCGACCTCAGCGCCTACTCTCACGTTTCAAAAGATTGCACCACCCCCAACATGGACCGCATTGCCAAAAGCGGCGTGCTGTTCACCAACGGCTACGCTTCCGCTCCTGTTTGCAGCCCATCCCGCGCCGCCATCTATACCGGCAAATACCAGCAGCGCTGGGATTCCGCCATGTACTGGAGCCCCGGCTTGCCGGGCAATGTGCGCACCCTTGCGGAAATGCTGAAAAGCGCCGGGTACACCACGCAAAAGATCGGCAAAAGCGACTACGGCAAGCACTATCATACCGCCAACGCACGGGAGTTCCCTACCCGCCATGGTTACGATCACTTCCTGGGCTTCAGCGCCCATGCGCACGATTATTTTCTGCTGGACGAGGATATTGAAAAGGCCACGCCAGATCCCTACGGCCCGAGTGAAGCGCTGGGGCGATTGTTCCGGGACACCACCAAAGAAAGTTTCCGCAATACCTATACTACAGACCTGTTCACAGACGAAGCCATCCGCTTCATCAACGAGCAAGAGAACGGCCAGCCCTTCTTCCTTGACCTCTCCTACAACGCCGTACACCACCTGATACACGAGGTACCGCAGAAGTACCTCAACAAATGGGGCGTTCGCAAAATTCCCGATTATGATACGGCTTACGGCAAATACGCCCAGTACTACTGGGACTATACGCAGGTGAACAAGATCACGGACGATGAAATGCGCCGCTATTACCTGGCCAACCTGAATTGTTTGGATGATAACATCGGCCGTTTGCTGGATGCGCTCAATGCCCGCAACCTGCTGGAGAACACCCTCATCATTTTTGTTTCGGACAATGGCGGCGAGCCTTTAAGCGGCGCCAATAACCTTCCTCTATGCGGCTCCAAGTATACCATGCATGAAGGCGGCATACGCGTGCCCTTCATGATGGCCTGGCCGGGTAAGCTGCCGGAAGGCAAGGTATACAGCCACCGGGTGTCTGCGCTTGACATTGTGCCCACTGCGCTGGAAGCGGCAGGCATCAATAACACCACACAGTTTGACGGCGTGAGCATCCTCCAGCCGGTAAAGGCAAACCGCCCCTCCGCAGCGGCCGCGGCGCCCCTCTGCTTCCAGTTTGACAAACACTACGCCGTGATAGACGGGCCCTGGAAACTGGTGCACACATTCGACTATAATCCCGCAGACCGCCCCATCACCAGCCAGATACTGCTGGGCGCGCATAATAACGAACTGGCCCTGTACAACCTTGAAAAAGACCCCGGTGAAAGGGAGAACCTTCTTGAGAAAGAACCGGCCGTAGCGGCCAGGCTGAAGGAACAGTTTGCCCGGTGGAAGGCGGCTATGCGGGAAGACCATCACCGGTACAGGTAGGCCCCTGCTTTCCTCCCCGCCAAATTATAATATGTAACTTCTTACGGTTATATTTGGCTGCAGAGAAACAAATACCGGATAATGAAACGAACCATAAAGGCCGCAACGGGTCTCTTCCTGTTAACACTGGCCCTCAATACCACTGAATTACAGGCCCAGGCCGGCCGCACCTATCAAAACCCGTTACCGGTTGCCTTTGGCGACCCGTACGTGTTGCAGGTAAAAGGCGATAAATATTACATGTACGGCACGGGCGGCGCCAAAAACGGGTTTGCCGCCTACTCCTCTCCTGACCTGGTGAACTGGAAAAAAGAAGGCCAGGTATATTACGCCGGCAACCAGAACGGCTGGAGTGATTCTACCGCTGCCTGGAACGGGGCCTACTGGGCGCCTGAAGTATATGAATACAAAGGCAAATTCTACATGTTCTACAGTGCGCAATGGAAAGAGAACCCCACCAAGGAACTGGAAAACTTCCGCATAGGGGTGGCGGTGGCAGACCGCCCCACCGGCCCGTTCATAGACCTCCACAACAAGCCGGTTTTTGACCCCGGCTATCCTATTATTGATGCCAACGTACTCTTTGATAAAGACGGCAGAATTTATCTCTATTACTCCCGCTGCTGCTACAAACACGCGGTAGAAAGCGAAGTAGCCACCTGGGCCCGGCAACAGGGATGGTATGACACCATAGAGGAAAGCTGGGTATACGGCGTGGAGCTGAAACCCGATTTCAGCGGCGTAATTGGCGAACCTGTGATGCTGTTGCGTCCGCCTGTAAAAATGAACGATAAACAGGCGGAATGGGAAAGCCGTTCCGTTACCTCCAAAGAAGTAAACCGCCGGTGGACGGAAGGCTCCGTTGCCTTCAAAAAAGGCGATACCTACTATATGATGTACTCCGCCAACTATTTCGGCGGCAAGAACTACGCAGTTGGGTACGCCACTTCCAAAAGCCCGCTGGGACCGTTTACCAAGGCAACCAACAACCCCGTGCTGCAGAAAAACGTGGAGAAAGGCGGCGTAGTGACCGGCACCGGGCATAACAGCATCACCTGGTCGCCAGACGGGAAAGAGATGCTTTGCGTATATCATGCCCGCACATCCGCAACCGGCGATAAACGCGTGGTCTTTATTGACCGGATGAAGATATTGAAGAACGGGAAGCTGGTGGTGGAAGGGCCTACTACTGCGCCACAGGCGGTACCGGAGTAATATTGCCGTTTGTCAAGATTATGCAGCATTAAGTGTAAAGATCCCTCTCCCCTGCCCGGCAGATCGTAGCTTTGGGGAAATTGCCGTATATGAAACAGTCCAGACCTGTTTTGATAGCTGCTTTATTGTTATGTACAGCAGCATGCGCACGTTCACAGCACGATAGCCGGGAAAATTTATCCGTTCTGGGAACCTTTGTTGCCAGCACGCCCTGCAGCCAGGGCACCAAACCGCTGCCAGGCATTCCCGCCAATGCAGATTGCGAGCTGATGAAGTGGAAGCTTGTCCTTTACCAGCACAAGGAAAAGAAAACCCCTGCCACCTACCAGCTCCATTGCTGGTATGGTTTACCCAGGCAAGGAACTACCGGGCTTGCCCGTGGGGGAACAACAATTGAGCTGGAAGGAAAATGGACGGTGCTGAAAGGCACGGCATCAAAACCTCATGCAGTAATTTACCAGCTCCACGACAGCAAAACGAACCGCGCCATCTCATTCTTAAAGCTCGGCAACGACCTGCTTCACCTGCTGGACGCCGACCTCCAATTGATGACAGGCAGCGCCGCATGGAGCTATACCCTGAACAGAACTGAAAATAAATAAACCATCATGAAAACGGTCCTCACCATAGCTTGCTGCCTCTTGTTTGTGCATCTTTCAGAAGCGCAAACAGCCGCGGCTGACAACAGGCTTTCACAGGCCATCACATTCCGGCCCATACCGAAAGGCCCCTCCGTTCTGGGTGTTTTCCAGGGGCGGCCACCCTGCCCTGCCATAGCCAGACAGCTGCAACTGCCGGTACCGGCTGATTGCCCGAAGTTGAAATGTGAACTTGTGTTTTACCGGCAACCGGCCACCTTTACGCTATATATCGTTGGCGGTGGCGAAGAGGTGCAACAAGACGGGAACACCTACCGCCGGCAGTACCTGAAGGGCAAATGGTCAATCGTTAAGGGGCTTGGCGCAGACCCGGAGGCAGAGGTATATGCGCTGGATTTCGACGCCCCGAAAACCCGCCTGTATTTGTACAAGGGCAGTGAAAATGTTCTTTTTGTGCTGGATGACAATAAACAATTCAGGGTTGGGGATGAAGAATTCAGTTATACATTGAACAGGGTTGAGCTGGTACCCGGCGTCAAATAACCTGCGCCGGAAAGTAAATTACCTGCCCACGATCTTTTTTGTCACAAATTCATCGAAGAAAAAATCCCTGTAAATACTTCCGACAGGGATCTCGTTCGTACCCATATACACCGTGTTATTATCCACAGAATCTATATGTTTAACGTTGATGACATAAGATTTGCTTACTCTTACAAACATGTCTTTGGGCAATTGATCATAGATGGTCTTGATATTCATTGCCGTAATAACTTTCTGATTTTCGCAGTGCATCACCACATAATCCTTTAACCCCTGAATAAACAGTATGTTGTTGAAACTGATCTTGAAAATTCTCCGGTCTGCCTTTACAAAGAAAAAATCGTCTGCTACCTGTTCAATATTATTATTGGCATAACCCGCCTTCAATAGCCTGGAGTAGGTGTGGGCTTTTTCAACAGCCTTTTGAAAACGCTCCAGCTTTACGGGTTTTATCAGGTAGTCAATGGCATCCACTTCATAACTGTCGGTAGCAAATTCAGAATAGGCGGTGGTGAAAATCACGAATGTTTCTTTCGGAATGGTACGGGCAAATTCAATTCCGTTAACGCCGGGCATTTGTATGTCAAGAAAGATCAACTCAACTGCATTGCTTTCCATGAAACTTTTGGCTGCTTCGGGGCTGTTGAACGACCCGGTCAAATTCAAATTGTCAGTCTGGTCAACCAGCATTTCAATGGCTTCCCTTGCCAGTGGCTCATCATCTACAATAATACAGTTCATAGCTTTATGGTTAAGGTTACGCAATACCTTTCGGGGTCATCTTCAATATTCAGACTATGTGCAGCCGGGAACAAAAGCTCCAGTCTCCGTTTAACATTTGCCAACCCCAATCCGCCTGCATTATTAACAGACTTAAGCACTGGTTTGGAATTGATGCATGTAAAGAAAAGCTCATTGTTCCTGACATTAAAATACAGGTTTACGTAAGACGATCTTGTTGCATCATTGTTATGCTTCACGGCATTTTCCACAAACGAAATGAATAGCAAAGGAGGAATCTGCACACCGCTCAAATCCCCTTCTTTTGAGATCAGGAAATCGAAGCTGTCCCGCCTCACCTTTTCCAAATTTAAAAAATCTTCCAGGAAATGAATGTCCGAGGTCAGCAACACCTTCTCCCTTGCGCTGTCATAAAGCTGGTAGCGCAGCAGATCGCTCAGCTTCATTAAAACCTGGGAGGCCTTTTCAGGGTCTTTCTTCGTTAGCACATTGGCATTGTTTAGCGTATTGAACAAAAAATGCGGGTTGATCTGGTTTTTCAATTGCTCCAGTTCCGCATAAGTTTTTGACCGTTCCAGCTCGTAGATCAATTGTTTGTCCATCATTCCCTTCTGGAACAGCTTTATTGAGGAAGAAGCCGCTAAAAGCAGCGCGGTAAGGAAGGAAAAAAGCGGAATGTTCAGCCCATTCTCTTTATTAAAAGGATTGAGAAAATAACCACAAACAGCTACTATAACAAGAATGCCGATCACGGACAAGCAGTAAGCAATATTCCTGTTCCTGAACAAAAACCTCGGCACCAGCACATACATATTTACATAAAACAGTATAATGAAATACACAAATACCAATACCGGGCTGTCAATAACAGAGGCGCTGTTGTACAGCACAGCACCTATAAAAACGATGAGCAGCAGGTGCCGGAATATCCTCCGGTCAGGTGAGATCAGAAAGCGGAAAAGCATGTTTTCGCTAGCAAGCTGCTGACGGGTAAATTCACTCATTTATAAAATTATGTATACAAATTTAATACTTAACCCCCTGTCCTGACCTGGTTTTATACGAAAACGCATCCTTTTTATACGAAAGCATATTTTGTAGCGCCCCGCTATACTTTGCTATAAAAGATACCACATTTGGTATAATTAGAAAAAGGCGGTTATAGAAAGGATTTTTCTTTGTATCCAGGTTGAAATTGTTAAATCGACTTTTAAAACATGAGATACAAGATCATTTATGCGCTGCTGCTTATAACCACTTCATTCAGGGCCTACTCACAGGAGAAAGTTACATTGAGCGGAACAATCACCATAAAAACGAACACGGAAACCATCAGCGGTGCAAGCATTTTTATTCCTGCAGCAAAAGTTTCAACAGTTACCAATGCTTATGGCTTTTATTCTATCACCCTCCCCAGGGGAGAATATACCATTGTGATCAGCCATGTAGGATTTGAGAACATCGAGGAACATATCATGCTGACGGGAAACACCAGGAAAGACTTTTCCATGCTTGAAAAAAGCAAAACGCTGGATGAAGTAGTGGTAAAATACAATAACTCGGCCAGCAACATCCGGAAACCGGAAATGAGCGTGAATAAGCTATCTATTGCCACCGTCAAAAAGATGCCGGCAGTGATGGGCGAGGTTGATATCCTGAAAGCCATTCTGCAGCTACCAGGGGTTTCCAATGCACAGGAAGGGGCAACGGGCTTTAACGTCAGGGGCGGCCCGGTAGACGGTAATTTGATACTGCTGGATGAAGCTGTGGTTTACAATACTTCGCACCTGTTCGGCTTTCTCTCCGTTTTTAACGCTGACGTGATCAAAGACCTGAAATTGTATAAAGGCGGGATACCTGCCAGTTTCGGCGGCCGCACTTCCTCCGTGCTGGACATTTATCAAAAAGAAGGGAACAACAAGGAATATCACCTCACGGGCGGAATTGGAGCGGTTTCCAGCCGGTTATTGGCAGAAGGGCCTATTGTAAAGGATAAAGGGTCTTTCGTGGTGGCAGGCCGTGCTTCTTACGGTCATTTGTTCCTGAAACTGGCAGACAACCCCAACGCTGTTTCTTTTTATGATCTGAATGCCAAACTGAATTACAAGATCAATGACAACAACCGGATCTTCCTTTCAGGATATTTCGGCAAGGATAACATGGATTTCAGCAATTTTTTCCGCAATAATTATTCAAACTCGTTCTTTAACCTTCGCTGGAACCATGTTTTTTCCGATAAATTATTTTCCAATGCATCGGTCATTTACAGCAAGTACAATTACGGCCTGAAGATAAAATATGTTGGCATTGACTGGGTTTCTGACATCCGTAATTATAATCTGAAATACAATTTCAGCCACCATCTGTCTGACAAGCTGGTATTGAATTACGGCGTCAATTCCATCTATTACCAATTCAATCCGGGCACCATCAAACCGATGGATGCTGCATCGCCTGTCAACGCCGGCCAGATCGAAAAAAAATATGCCTGGGAAAATGCATTATATATCAGCGCAGATCATCAGCTCACGGATCAAATATCATTGAATTATGGCTTGCGGTATAGCAGTTTTCTACGGTTGGGGGAACAGCATGTAAATAATTATGCCGGTGATCAGGCAGTACTTTTTAACCCTGAGCTGCAAATCTATGAAGAAGCAAGGCCTGTAAGCACAACACATTACGATAAAAACAGGAAGATCATTGATTTTGGGAATCCGGAACCCCGTTTGGCGGTATCTTATGCCCTGAATGACCACCAATCCATCAAGGCAAGTTATAACCGGATGAGCCAGTATATCCATTTAATTTCCAACACGGCCTCCGTTTCGCCACTAGATATCTGGGCGCCGAGCGACCAGTACCTGAAGCCCGAAATTCTCGACCAGGTGGCCTTGGGCTATTTCAGAAATTTCAGCAACGGAAAATATTCTCTGGAAGCTGAAGCTTTTTACAAGAAGACCCAAAACAAGGCAGACTACATTGACGGCGCCGAACTGATTGCCCACAGAGCCATAGAACAGGTTCTGCTCAATGGGGAGGCAAGGGCTTACGGGCTGGAGCTGATGCTGAAGAAAAACACCGGAAAGCTGACAGGCTGGCTTTCTTACACACTTTCCAGGGCAGAGCAGCGCACGCCGGGCAGAAACGCGGAAGAACCCGGCATTAACAGGGGCGACTGGTACCGTGCCAATTACGACAAAACGCACAACCTGTCACTTACAGCCGCTTATCAGCTCTCCAGGAAATGGAGTTTTGGCGGCATTTTCACCTACCAGACCGGGAAAGCCGCCACCTATCCCATCGGCAAATATCAGTACCAGGGAATTACCGTGGCCAATTACGGGGAGCGGAATATCAATTCGCTGCCGGCTTATCATCACCTGGATTTATCAGCCACCTACACGCCCAAGCCAGACAGCAAAAAGCGGTGGAAAGGCGAATGGGTGTTCAGCATCTACAATGTTTACAACAGAAGCAACGCCGCATCTCTCATGTTTGAGCAAAACAGGGAAACAGGGCTGAGCGAAGCCAAACGGATATCTATTTTCGGTATCATCCCCGGTGTGACCTACAATTTCAGATTTTAATCCTGACAACATGAAAAATATACTTAGATACCTGGTTATTTCCTGCTGCTTATTTCCGCTGGCCTGCACCAAAGTAGTGGAAGTAGACCTGGAAACAGCGGAACCCAAACTGGTAATTGACGCATCTATTGACTGGATAAAGGGTACCGCAGGCAATGAGCAGAAGATCAAACTCTCCACTACAACCGGGTATTACAACCCGGTATTCCCGGCAGTTTCAGGAGCGGATATAGTGGTAACAAATTCAGAGAATACTGTTTTCAGCTTTGTAGAAAATGCCGGTACGGGAGAATATATCTGCTCAAACTTCCACCCGGTTATCGGGGAAACCTATACATTAAAAGTAGTTTTACACGGCGAAACCTATACTGCCACTGAAACTTGTATTGCTGCGCCGGACATTGAAAATAATATTGAACAGAACAATGCCGGCGGATTTGGCGGTGATGAAGTGGAAATCTCCTACTACTACCAGGATAACGGCAATGAGGAAAATTACTATCTGCACCGCATCGTATCTCCCGTGTCAACATTCCCGGACTATAAAGCCGAAGATGACGGGAACAGCCAGGGCAACCTGATGCAGGAATATTTTTCCGACAAAGACCTGAAGCCCGGAGATATGATAAATATCAGGCTGTATGGGATTTCCAGGAGATATTATGATTATTTCAGGAAATTATTGACCGCATCCGGGGCTGGTGGCGGCCCGTTTCAAACAACGCCTGGTCAGGTGAGAGGGAATATCATCAACCAGACGCATTTTGCAAACTTTGCTTATGGGTATTTCAGGGTGTCGGAGGTGGATGTGAGGGATTATACGGTACGGTGATCCCAATCAAACTGAAACGGGTAAAAAAAATGGGACAAGTCTAGAAAAGGACTTATCCCAAACCGTGACCCTGTAGGGACTCGAACCCTAGGCCCGCTGATTAAGAGTCAGCTGCTCTACCAACTGAGCTACAGAGTCAAAAAAGTGGTCAAATCTAGTAAATTATCCGCAATTCCCACAAAATTCCTCCCTTTCATCCCTCCAATTTTATTATTATCATTGTTCTTTGTCCCGCTCAAATCACACCACCAGATGAAGCAACACTTACTATCCATCGCCCTGGTCATTGCCATCCTCGTTACCGCCCATGCGCAGGACGTGCGGCCTCCCGGCGCCATCATCACCCACGTTCCCGCCGCCACCAAAACCTATATAGGCTCGCCAAGCATTGCTATTCTTCCGAATGGAGATTACGTAGCCTCCCACGATCTCTTCGGCCCCAACAGCTCCGAATTTGTGCAGGCCGTTACGCGGGTGTACCGCTCCAAAAACAAGGGGAAAACCTGGAAACAAGTGTCGGAGATCAGGGGCGCCTTCTGGTCCAGCCTCTTTACGCATAAAGATACCTTGTACCTCCTGGGGCCAGACAGGCATCACGGTACGGTGCTAATACGCCGCTCCGTGAACGGCGGCAAAACATGGACACAGCCCACCACCAAAGAGAACGGCCTGCTGCTGGCGGGGCAGTATCACTGCGCGCCCATGCCGGTAGTAGTGCACAACGGCCGCCTCTGGCGCGCCATGGAAACGGCCCACGGCCCCATCCTGGAATGGGGGAAACGCTACGGCGCCATGGTGATGTCTGCCCCGGTAGACGCAAACCTGCTGAACGCCGGCAGCTGGACGGTGAGCAACTCCCTCCTTTATGATTCCAGCTACCTCAACGGCCGCTTCACCGGCTGGCTGGAAGGCAACGCGGTACCTGCGCCAGACGGCGGTATGGTAGACATGCTCCGGGTAGACGACAAAACATCTCTTGATGAAAAAGCGGCCATTGTGAAGATCAGCGCAGACGGCAAAAAAGCCAGCTTTGACCCTGCCACCGGCTTTATCTCCTTCCCCGGCGGCAGCAAAAAGTTCGTGATACGTTTTGATCAGCAATCAGGCCGGTACTGGACGCTGGCCAACGCTATCCCTGACACCTTCCGGCAACAATACCCGAAAAGGAACCCTGCCGGTTTCCGCAATACGCTGGTGCTCATGAGCTCCAAAGACCTGCAGCAGTGGCAGGAGCATGCCGTGATACTGCAGCATCCGGATGTATTGCGCCACGGTTTCCAGTACGTAGACTGGCTGTTTGAAGGGGAAGACATGATAGTGGCCTGCCGCACGGCGTTTGACGAAAAGGACGGACAGGCGCACAATAATCATGACGCCAATTACCTCACCTTCCACCGCATCAGCAATTTCCGGGAAAAGGCAAACAGGTAAAAGCGCTACTTTTTCTTTTCCTCCGCAATCAACCGGTACACAAACTCCAGCTGCGTATCTTTTACGGTCACCAGGTCGTGTACCGTATAAGACACGGCGTAATGCGGCATGGTGCCCCTGCCCTTCTCCGCCGGCTCTTTCACAGCATTGCGGTAATACATCAACGGAATATTCACCCGCATTTTGGTAGCAGGCAATTCCAGGCCAATAAACTCGGCGCCATTGCCGCCGGTGTAGTTGCCGCCGGTTTCTTCCCCTACAAACGTGCCCAGCCCAAGGCTGTGGGCCACGGCGGTGAACTCGGCGGCGGCAGAGCCTGTGCCGCCGTCTGCCAGGAAATACACTTTGCCCCTGAACGCGTTCGGCCTGGGCTGTACATAGCCCAGCGTGCGCATAAGGCCCTCATTGAGCGGATAAGTGCCGTCTGGCTGCCGCTGCAGCCTGGGGGCTTCGTTTTTTATCTGCTCCTGCGGAATGCTGGAATAACGGAGGAAGGGAGAATTGTTGGTGATCATGTGCAGGCTTTCATAATAACGCACGGGCTTGTCAATAAAATAACCCAGCAGCTCAAAGCCCTGGGAGTCATAACCGCCGGCGTTCTGGCGGAGGTCTACCACCAGGTGCGTTACCTTGGCTCCCGCTATTTTCTGCATACAATCGTCCATAAACGCCCGCAGTTTGGCGTCAGCTTCTTCAGCGGTTTTACCTCCGAAGTAGTCTTTCAGCACCAGGGTGGCTACGCCGGTTTTGCGGTTAACGGAAATATACCGCCGCAATCCTTTGGTGGCCTTGAACTCCCTGCGGGCGCCCTGGAAAAGGGGCTTGTTGAGCGGGTTTTGCTGGCCGTTGCGCCTGGCCTCCGCCACGGTAACAGCGTTTACGGTAGCGCTATGCTCCTGCCCCTTGCGGTCTGCGTAGGTGATGTGGAAGGTGTCTGTTTGCGCTATCAGGGCATTGTAATAAAAGGAGAACATGTAATCGAATATCTGCCGGTATTTGAGGGTTTCATTATAGCCGTCTGCCGATATATGGCGGAACATTTCCTGCACAATGTCTTTCACGGGGCGGCCATTGATGGTGAGCAGGCGGCTGTCTGTAGCAACGGCGGTACTGGTGGTGCGGTTCATGACAAGATAGGGCCCCCCTTCCAGAAAATAGATCTGGAAAGGGAAGAAGAAACCCGCGGTATGCAGGGTGTCCAGCCAGTTGCGGCGCGGCTCTGCTACCGTGTGGGCACAACGTATGCCTGCCACCAGCCGGGTCAGCAAGGCATAAAATGCCCGGTGGCTCATGCTGTCTGTTACGGCCGCGCGCGTAGCGGCCAGCGCACTGTCAAACTGGGCGGCGGTCTGGTAACGGTAGAGGCCGGGGTGGGTTTCTTTCAGGGCCTGCTCCAGGTAATCCAGGTCATTGATCAATGCCTGCCGGGAATAAGTGGTTTGCTGGGAATAAGTGGAACGGGAAACTAACAGGAACGTAAGAACGAACAAGCATGGCTTCATCTTTTTTTGCCGGCAAACTAGCAAAAAATGAAGCTGCGCCAGGCGCGGATAATAGTCAAATCCGGAAATGAGCGCTGGCGGATACGCTCATTGTCCGGATCGCAGCGGTAGATGCAGGTGTTATTCCTCCAGCCTGGCTTTTATTCCCCAGCCGCCGAAGGTTTCAGATACGGCTATCCACAGTTCGTTGCGGCCTTTTTTCAGATCAAGATAAACAGCGTCCCAAAAACCTACGGTGCCCAGGAAGCGGTAGTCTCGCGACATAAATACGTCTTCCCCCGCATAGAGGAGCTTGTTGTTGAGATATACCTTTGCCCGGTCTGAAAAACCGAAAGAGAGTTTCCGGATGCCGGGCTGGTCTGCCTCTATTACCTTTCTCACAAAAACGGTGTTGCTGTCTTGCGTAACGCCGGCCAGCATAGCCAGGTCTGTAATGCCGTTGTAGTCTGCGCCGAGCGTTTTCCAGCTGAGCGCGGCCGCATCTTCCGGCTTCAGCCAGGTTTTACCGGCCAGGCTTTTTTCCGTGAACACATTGCTCACCTGCCATTCTGTGATACTTCCGGCAGGCAACGGCGCCGGCGGTTCGGCGCGGCCTTTGAGCGTTACGTCATCACCCGGCGCGTAGGAGAAATTGCTGAACCAGGTGGTAGCAGGGGCACCGTTGACCAGGGCTATCATGCCGCTGGCCACGTCCCTTTTCAGTTCCCGGATGAAAAGCACGGGCGTGTCTTTCTTGTCAAGATACACTTCGGCCTGTTTGTCTTTCACCACCAGGCGCACGTGCAGCCAGCGGTCAACCGGCAGTTGCACCGGGTTGTTGTAACCGGCGCCGTAATACAATTGCCAGCCGCCCAGGCCGTTCCACACAGGGGTGTACTGCATGGCGTCAGGGTTGCCGGACTGGTGGGGGCGCAGGTAATATTGTTCGTAATTCAGCTCGTCCTGCATGCGGAAGTTGACGGCCGGGAAGTAGCGGCCGTTAGACAAGGCAATATCAAATTCAATAATACCGTTACGGAAATTGGCATCTTTCAGCACTGCGGCCCCCCGTTTGACCCGTAGCGCGGGCTGCCCCAGGTGGGTCTCCTGCACGGCCTCTTCCGCCTGTATCGTCCAGCGGGGAGAATCAAACGGAATGGCCGTTTGTGCAGAAGCATGACTAGAAAAAATAATCAGGATAATAAAAAGGCGGAACATGAATACAATGCGTTAAGTGGTTAAAAAAAACAGTATTTTGGATGTGGTACCAGATGCAAGGTATTATTTCCAACAGCCCGCGGCTATTCATGCAAAGTGCAAAACCGTTCAAAGTTGTTCACGCCATATTTAATTGATTATCAATCATGAACACCTCCCAACTCCTGCAGCAATGTTGCGCCCTGATAGAACAAAAACTTGATTGGGGCAGCAGCGAACATTGGCAGAACCAGGATTTTGACGCCCTTAGCACCCGCATATTTGATGAAACACAGGTAGTATTGAGCGTAAGCACATTAAAAAGAGTGTGGGGGAAGGTGAAGTATGACAGCTTCCCCTCGGTGACCACGCTCAACACGCTCGCCGTATTTGCAGGGTATGAAAACTGGCGGGCGTTCCGGCAGCAGGTAGCGGGTAATGGCAACGGGGGGCAGGATGCGCCTGATGGCAAATTAGCAGACCGGATTGTTTCTCCGGCTGGTGGTAATGAAGGCGATGAGGAGTGGACGGATGCGGATGATAACGAAACGCCGGCGAAGGGAAGCGTAACCGGCACCGGGCATTCCTCCGGGAACCCTGTTACTCTGCCTGCTGACATCACCGCCCCGCGCAAGCGCCACCCCGCCTGGTACGCCATCCCCGCCGTGATAGCGGTACTAGCTTTGGCCGGCTGGATGTACAAAAAAAGCGGCGCCACCAGTTCAGACAGCTACAGCTTCAGCAGCCAGCCGCTGGCCAGCGGCATTCCCAACTCAGTGATATTTAATTACAACGCTGACGCGGCGGGAGATGATTCTGTTTTCATCCAGCAGTCATGGGACCCACGGCGGCGCTTCCCTGTACCGGCAGGCGGACGTACCTACACCTCTATATATTATTACCCCGGTTACTTCCGGGCCAAGCTGGTAGTGGGCAAGAAGATCGTCAAGGAGCATGACCTGCTCATCACCTCCAACGGCTGGCTGGCAGCAGTAGAGCAGGAACCTGTACCGGTCTATTTCAGCCGGCAGGAAACAGTAGATAGCGGCATGCTGCACATCACCCCTGCCCTCATGCAAACAAGGAACATCCCCCTCCAGCCGCAGGTGCCCCAGGTACGTTATTATAATATAGGTGACATGCAGGGCCTGATGAACGATAATTTTGTATTTGATACCGAGCTGAAAAGCGAATTTGGCCAGGGCTCCGCCGTATGCCAGCGGGCTACCGTGCTGGTGCACTGTGAAAACGCCATATTCATGATCCCGCTGGGCATTCCCGGATGCGTGGGAGATATGTTCCTGATGCTGCCTGAAAAGGAAATGATGGCCGCCAACACAGACCTTTCCGGTTTTGGCGTGAATATGAATGAATGGGTGCAATTACGCTGCGAGGTACGCAACAAACAGATAAAGATCTCTGTGAACGGCAAAAAAGCTTATGAAGGTGCTTTTGCCGGGGAGGCCAACAAAGTGGTGGGCGTCAGCTACCGTTTTGAAGGCCCTGGGGCTGTGAACAGCGTGAAGCTGGCGCGGCTGAACGGCAGTGCGGTGCTGGAGGATACGTTTGATTGAGGTAGCTACAGGCTGATAGAAACCCTTACCTTGCCTCCCAATCCAACTTCCACTATCTCTTGTAAAGTGGAAAGCCGGACTTCCTTGATATCGTTCTCTATTTTCGAGATGTAAGATTTGTTTTTCCCAACCCTGGCCGCAAGTTCCTCCTGTGTCAATCCTTTAGCTACCCTTGCATCATGCAATAAAGCTCCCAGCTTGAACACCTCGTATCCTGCTTCAAATTCATCCCGCTTTTCTGTGCCGCGTTTACCATATTCTTTTTCTATGAACTGGTCAAGGCCTGTAAGTTTACTGTTTCCCGTCTTTTTCATACTCTTCCCTGATTTTCAGTGCTTTTTTAATTTGATTGGGGGGTGTTTTCTGCGTCTTCTTATGAAAGCCATTTGCTAAAACAACCACCTTTCCCTTGTCAAAGAAACAGAAGATCCTGAAAATGTCTGATCCTTGTTTCACCCTCACCTCATATAATCCCTTTGTTCCCTCAATATGCTTCAGGTAGCTTTCCGGAACAACATCCAGTTCTTCAATCAATTTCAAAGTCCATAGTATCTTCTTCCGGACTTCCTCCTTCTGCGCCGCAATAAAAGTCGAAAAATAATCCTTGTAGAATGCTACAGTCCGGTATTTCTTTGCTACCATACAAAAATACAAAAGTTTCCCTAAAGAACAACTTTCCATATAGTTGTTTCAATGGCAGTATGCCGCTGAAAACAGTGATGCCTGTCAGGAAAACGGGTTAAACAAAATATTTGTCACTTCAAGCTAAACAGGCGTAATCCGGTAAGCGCAATGCCGCGCGCCTTCCAGCGCGTGGTCCAGCCGCTCAATGGTACCCCACTCTTTAAATATCTGCTGAAAGGTTTGCAGTTCCACCTTGCAGATGTCGTGGCAGGCCGTGGCGGCCGCGCATATGGGGCAATGGTTCTCAATCATGAGAAAACTCTCCCCGTCCGGCCGGTATTCGGCCAGGTAGCCGTCTGCGGAGCGCAGTTCGGCAAATTTCTTCACTTTGGCCTCCAGGCCGTCTTCCAGTCTTAATATATCATAATACCGCAACAGCTGTTTGTGCTCGCGGGAGGAAATAACCTGGCCCAGGGCCTCATCTCCCAGCACGTCGCGGATGGTATTGATCAGCTGTACCGTCAATTCGGCATGCGTATCCGGGAAACGGCGGTTGCCACGCCCGGAAAGGCTCCATACCAGGGACGGGCGTCCTACCCCCCTGGAAATAGACTCAAACACCACCCAGCCCTCCTCTGCCAGCCGCTGCAATTGCTGGCGGGCGCCTTCACCCGTGATGCCCAGCTCCTGCGCAACAGCAGTAGTGGCTAGCGGCCCTTTCGTCTTGAGCAGCAGCAACATACGGTCTGTTGATGAAGTGTGAGATGCTTTATAGTTTTCCAAGTTTTTACTTGCTTTATTCGCAAATATCGTAACTTTGTGGGGATTTCAAACAAAGTATTTGAAAACCAGTTTGAAATTCTGCGGTTAACAGTGATTAATTACCGCTCCCAAGGCACTATCTTTGTACCGGCGTAACCAGCAATTACCCTTCAATTACGGTATGAAAAGGTGGCAGTCCCTGCGGAAAAGCGGATTATTCCCGTCCCCGTAGCTTAACCCAACAAATTGATAGAGAAGTATATATATTATGAGCGCAGAACAAGACATATTACAGGAACTGGCCGGCCGGGATTATGAGTTCGGGTTCGAGACGGATATCGAAATGGATATTGCGCCTCCGGGGCTGAATGAAGACATTATCCGCTTCATTTCCGCCAAAAAGAACGAACCGGAATGGCTCCTGGAGTGGCGTTTGAAAGGGTTCCAACTCTTCCAGAAGCTGGCCATGCCCACCTGGCAGAACTTCAAGCTTCCGGAAGTAGACTTCCAGAGCGTTTCCTACTATGCCGCACCCAAGAACAAGGTAAAGTATGAGAGCCTGGACGAAGTTGATCCGGAACTGCTCCGCACCTTTGAAAAGCTGGGTATTCCCCTGGAAGAGCAGAAAATGCTCTCCGGCGTGGCGGTAGACGCGGTGTTTGACAGCGTGTCCGTAGCCACTACCTTCAAAAAACAGCTCAATGAGCTGGGTATCATCTTTTGCTCTTTCACCGAAGCGGTACAGGAACACCCTGAGCTGCTCCGCAAATACCTGGGTACGGTAGTGCCCCAGTCAGACAACATTTACGCCGCCCTGAACTGCGCAGTGTTCTCAGACGGCTCTTTTGTATACATCCCCAAGGGCGTACGCTGCCCCATGGAGCTTTCCACCTACTTCCGCATCAACGCCAAAAACACCGGCCAGTTTGAGCGCACGCTCATTGTGGCGGATGAAGGCAGCTACGTAAGTTACCTGGAAGGCTGTACCGCTCCCATGCGTGACGAGAACCAGCTCCACGCCGCAGTGGTGGAACTGATCGCGATGGACAATGCGGAGATCAAATACTCCACCGTACAGAACTGGTACCCCGGAGATGCGGAAGGCAAAGGCGGTATTTACAACTTTGTAACCAAACGCGGCATCTGCAAGGGTAAGAACTCCAAGATATCCTGGACGCAGGTAGAAACCGGCTCCGCCATCACCTGGAAGTACCCCGGCGTTATTCTGCAGGGAGACAACTCCATCGGTGAGTTCTATTCCGTAGCGGTTACCTCCAAACGGCAGGTAGCAGATACGGGTACCAAAATGGTGCACATCGGCAAAAACACCCGCAGCCGCATCATTTCCAAAGGCATTTCCGCCGTACACGGCCAGAACACGTACCGTGGCCTGGTGAAAGTAGGGCCCAATGCCACCAACGCCCGCAACTTTACGCAGTGTGACTCCCTCCTGATAGGCGACCGCTGCGGGGCGCACACATTCCCGTACATCGAGTCAAAGAACAATACGGCCATGGTAGAGCATGAGGCTACCACCTCCAAGATCGGGGAAGACCAGGTGTTCTATCTTAACCAGCGCGGCATAGACAGTGAACAGGCAGTGAATATGATCGTGAACGGATACGCAAAAGAAGTTTTAAACCAGCTTCCCATGGAGTTTGCCGTGGAAGCGCAAAAATTATTGTCCATTACCCTGGAAGGTAGTGTTGGATAACTATTAATAATAAAGAGATGCTCAATATCAAGAACCTGCATGCTGCAGTAGAAGGAAATGCTATTCTGAAAGGCATTAATCTGAATGTAAAAGCGGGCGAAGTACACGCCATCATGGGGCCCAACGGCTCCGGCAAAAGCTCCCTGGCCTCTGTGCTGGCGGGCCGCGAAGCTTATGAAGTAACAGACGGCTCCGTGGAGTTTGAAGGGAAAGACCTCCTGGACATGAGCCCTGAGGTGCGTGCCCGCGAAGGGGTGTTCCTCGCCTTCCAGTACCCGGTGGAAATACCCGGTGTATCCAACATCAACTTCCTCAAAACAGCAGTGAACGAGATACGCGCCTACCACGGCCAGCCCCCCATGCAGGCCAAGGCGTTCCTTGACATGCTGAAAAGCAAACAGAAACTGATGGAGTTTGACGCCAACCTGATGAACCGCTCCCTCAACGAAGGTTTCTCCGGCGGCGAAAAGAAACGGAACGACATCTTCCAGATGGCCATGCTGGAACCCAAACTGGCTATCATGGACGAAACAGACTCCGGGCTTGACATTGACGCCCTGCGCGTAGTATCTGCCGGCGTGAACAAGCTGCGCAGCAAAGACAATGCCTTCATCATCATCACCCACTACCAACGCCTGCTGGAATACATTGTTCCGGATTTTGTACACGTACTCTACAACGGCCGCATCGTGAAATCAGGCACCAAAGAACTGGCGCTGGAGCTGGAAGAAAAAGGCTACGACTGGCTGAAAGAAGACATCCGTTTAGAAGAACCTGTACAATAGACCATGACCACTATAGCAAGCAACATATCATCATCATTATACGATACGCTGCCGGACCAGTTCAGCACCCTGAACGCTGGCGCGCAATGGCCGGAAGCCCGGAAGGAGGCGTTTGCCCGCTTCCAGGCGCTGGGCGGGTTCCCCACGGTAAAGGTGGAAGACTGGAAATACACCAACGTGATCCCCTTCTTCCGTAACCTGCAAACCCTGCAACTGCCCGCTCCCATTGCTGTAACGGAAGCGCAGCTGGAGGCCACCGGCCTGCTGCTGCCAGACGTTTACCGCATTGTGCTGCTCAACGGCGAACTGCAGCCGCAGCTCTCCGAACTGCCGCCGGCCAAACAGGCCACCGTGCTGAAAATGAGCGACGCCGCCGCAGAACCGGCCTTCAAAGCCCACTTTAACAACAGCAAAAAACTGGCAGAGCATCACTTTGCCCAGCTCAATACCGCCTTCTTCACCAACGGCCTCTTCATTGAAGCCAAGGCAAAGGCCCAGGTGGAAAAGCCCCTGCACGTTATTCACCTCTACCACAACACCAACAGCCTGCTGGTAAACCCGCGCCACCTCTGGGTAGCGCAGGAAGGGGCCGGCATACAGATCATAGAGTCTGCCGCCGGCATTGACCAGAACGGCGCCATGGTGGTTAACAGTGTGATAGAAGCCGTAACGGCAGAGCGCTCCCAAATGAGCCATTACCAGGTGCAGACCGGCGGCAGCCAGCTCCGGTCCATTAACCAGACGCTGGTGCAGCAGCACGGCAAAAGCCTGTATAACAACTACACTTTCACGCTCTCTGAATCGGAACTGGTGAGGAACAACCTCAACGTGTCGCTAGACGATGAGCGTACCGAAACACACCTGTACGGCTTCTATATAGCTACCGGCGGCCAGCTGGTAGACAATCATACCAGCGTAGACCACCGCATGCCCAACTGCGAAAGCAACGAGCTGTACCGTGGCGTGCTGATGGACAAAGCCACCGGCGTTTTCAACGGTAAGATATTTGTGCATGAAGATGCGCAGAAAACCAACGCCTTCCAGCAGAACAACAACCTGGTGATCAGCCCTGAGGCCAACATTTACACCAAGCCGCAACTGGAAATTTTTGCGGACGATGTGAAATGCAGCCACGGCACCACTATTGGCCAGGTGAGCGAAGAGGCGCTGTTTTACCTGAAAGCCCGCGGTATTGGCGATGCCATGGCCCGCAGCATGCTGGTGAAGGCCTTTGCCTTTGATATTACCGCCCAGGTCAAAATTCCAGCCGTGCGCAAACAGGTGGAGCAAGTTGCCACCCGTTACCTGAGCGCCGCGGTTAACAACTAAAAAAAAGGGATTACCATGGAAACCGCCACCGCGAAAAATATTATCTGGCCGGACATTGAACGGATCCGGAACGAATTTCCCATTCTGCAGCAGACCGTGAACGGCAACCCGCTGGTGTACCTGGATAACGGGGCCACCACGCAAAAGCCGGTACAGGTGATCCGCGCCATGCAGGAATATTATACCGGGTACAACAGCAATGTTCACCGCGGCGTGCATACGCTCAGCCAGAAAGCTACCAGCGCCTACGAAGCGGCCCGCCACCAGGTGGCCGCCTACATCGGCGCCCACCATCACGAAGTGGTGTTCACCAAAGGCACTACAGACGCTATCAACCTGGTAGCCGCCGGTTTCCGCAGGGCGTTTTTGCAGGAGGGAGATGAAGTGGTCATTTCCGGCATGGAGCACCACTCCAACATTGTTCCCTGGCAGCTGGCCTGTGAAGAAAAGAAAGCACACCTGAAAGTAATACCGGTAACGGATAAAGGCGAGCTGGACATGGACGCGTTTGCCGCCATGCTCAACCCGCGCGTGAAAATTGTGTCTGTAGCATGGGTGAGCAACACCCTGGGTACCATCAACCCGGTGAAAGACATTATTGCCATGGCCCACGCCAAAGGCATTCCCGTACTGCTGGACGCGGCGCAGGCCGCGGCGCATACGCCCATCAGGGTGCATGAGCTGGATGTAGACTTCCTGGCCCTTTCCGCCCACAAGGTGTACGGCCCCACGGGCATCGGCATCCTCTACGGCAAGGAAAGCTGGCTGCAGCAGCTGCCTCCCTACCAGGGCGGCGGAGACATGATCAAACATGTAACTTTCGAAAAAACCACCTACGCGGAGCCCCCGCTGAAGTTTGAGGCCGGCACGCCCGCCATTTGCGAAGCCATCGGCTTTGGCGCGGCCGTAGCTTATGTAACGCAGCTGGGCATTCACAAAATACAGGCGTACGAGCACCAGCTCACGGAATATGCTGTAGCGCAGCTGAAAACCATACCTGAGCTGCGTTTGATAGGTGAATCCAAACACCGCGCCGGCGCCATTTCCTTCCTGGTAGGCCAGCACCACCCTTCAGACGTAGGCGTGCTGCTTGACCAGCAGGGCATTGCCGTACGCACGGGCCACCACTGCACCCAGCCGCTGATGGACCGCTTCGAATGCCCGGGCACCGTCAGGGCTTCCCTGGCGCTGTACAACACTACGGCAGACATAGACCGCCTGGTAGCAGGTGTGCAAAAAGCCGTAACTTTGCTGGGATAAACCAAACGGAACAGTACAATGACCATAAAAGAGCAACAGGATAATATCATAGCTGATTTTGAGGTGTTTGGAGACTGGATGGAGAAATACGAGTACATCATTCAGCTGGGCAAAGACCTGCCGCTCATAGACCCGCAATACAAAACGGATGATAACCTCATCCGCGGCTGCCAGAGCAAGGTATGGCTGCATGCGGAAATGCAGGGAGACAAGCTGGTGTTCACGGCAGACAGTGACGCGGTGATCACCAAAGGGCTGGTAGCCCTGGTAATACAGGTGCTCAGCCACCAGACGCCGAAAGACATTGCCAACGCAGATATCTATTTTATAGACGCCATCGGCCTCACCAGCCATCTCTCCCCCACCCGCTCCAACGGCCTGCTGTCTATGCTGAAGCAGATCAAGCTGTACGCCATCGGGTACCAGGCCAAATCTGTTCAACAAAACTGACGAACCATGGAAACAACACTCAGAGACCAGGTGGAAGAAGCGCTGCGCACCGTGCACGACCCGGAAATCCCGGTGAATATCTATGACCTGGGGCTGGTATACAAGATAGAGATCGGGGATCATAACAACGTGCTCGTGATCATGACCCTTACTGCCCCCGGCTGCCCCGTAGCCGGCAGCATTATGGAAGAGGTGAATAACAAGATACTGGCCATCCCCGGCGTGGGCGGCGCAGACGTAAGGCTCACCTTTGACCCGCCGTGGACGCGGGATATGATGAGCGAAGAAGCTAAACTCGAATTAGGATTTTTGTAATAGCGATAAAGTGTACCTGGAATATGGTACGCTTTTTTTATACCGGCGCGGGCCTGTTCCCCCACCGCATTTACACACTTCATTATGGCAGAAGACTTAACCATTGCAAAAGGCAGCAAAGCCGAACAATATACCGCCCTGCTCCCGCAGATCAAAGCGCTGATTACCGGGGAGCCGGACCAGACGGCCAACCTGGCCAACATCACCGCCGCCCTGAAAGAACAGTTCGGCTGGCTCTGGGTAGGCTTTTACCTCGTGAAAAACAATGAGCTGGTGCTGGCGCCCTTCCAGGGCCCTGTAGCGTGTACCCGCATCCGTTATGGCAAGGGCGTTTGCGGCGCGGCCTGGCAGCAAGCAAAAACCCTCATTGTGCCTGACGTGGAAAAATTCCCCGGCCACATTGCCTGCAGCAGCCTCTCCCGCTCGGAAATTGTAGTGCCCATATTCAAAAACGGTGAAGTCATCGGCGTGCTGGACGTTGACAGCACGGAGCTGAACACGTTTGACGAAACTGACCGGCAGTACCTGGAAGAGATCGTTTCCTGGGTGGAGTAAAAAGGAAATGGGAACCGGCTTTGGCGCCCTGCTCAGCCCCCGTTGTGTCACTCACTTCAGCTTTTGTACATACACCGGCAAAAAACAAAAGCGGATGCCGGTTGTATTCGCCTTGTTCAGCCTCCGTTCCTTCAGCTTTCTACGGGCATGAACAAAAAGAAAAGGCACGGGCATTACCCGCACCTTCCCTGCCTAAACCTTTCCATATTTGATCTGCTATTCCCCGAACACCGCTTTCAGCTTTTCATCCAGCGCCTTGTCCCCTTCTTCTCCCGCGCCTATCAGCTTGTAGAGTATCCTGCCTTCCCTGTCCAGCAAAAACTTGGTGGGAAAGCCCGTTACGCCGTATTTCTGCACCAGGTCAAATGTTTCCTTATCGTAGTTGTTCATTACATGCACCCAGTCAATACCATCATCTTTCACCGCTTTTTTCCAGGCGGCTTCAGATTTGGCCAGGTCTGCCATCTTCTCTTCTGAAATGCCTACAATTTCCAGTCCTTTGGCCTTGTACTTTTCATATACCTTTTTCAGGTGCGGATGGCTTTGCCGGCAGGGGCCGCACCAGCTGCCCCAAAAGTCCAGCAGCACGTATTTCCCTTTCAGCGAAGAAAGGTGGAAGGGCTGGCCATTGATGTCTTTCTTGCTGAAGCCAATAGCGGTTTGGCCCAGCGCAGTGGCTTTGGCGCTTTCTATTTTGCCGGCTACCACTTTGCCGTACTGCGAGTTTTTGTAAGCGGGCGCCAACTTTGCAAAAGCCTGCTCATACGCTTCCGGGCTGTAATCTGCATACAGCTGGCTGAGCAGGTACATGCTGATGAAGGAAGCCGGATGCGCGGCAATATAGTCTTTACGTACCTGCAGCCGCTTGTTCTCAACGGCCGCTATTTGTTGCCGTATGGCGCTGACAGCGGCAGTATCAGTGCGTTTGATGGCAGCAGATCGTTTCCGCAGCTCCCAGCTCTCTTGCACCAGCGGGTTTTCTTTTTGTTTCAGCCTGCCTAGTTCGGCATTGAGCCGGCCTCCATTTACCGTGGCCAAATACCCGTTGTCCGCATTGCCGCTGATGCTGATCTGCCCTGCTTCTAGTACAAATTCCAGGGCGGGCGCGGGCATGAACATCCCTCCTTTCACAATTTCATGCCGGGCGGCGGGGTGGCTGTTGAACAGGTAGGCCACTACCGGTTCCTGTACGGAACCGGTCACCTGGAAGCGGTCTTCGCCTTCCCGCTGCAAGGAGTCTGATACCCGGCCAGACGGGCTGTTGTAGCTGAGGGTAAGTTTGTACGCGCCCTGCCCTTTCACGTGGGCCTTTACTGTATAGGCCTGCTGCGCAAATGCAGGCATGCACCATGCAAACGCTGCTATTAAACCAAGTGTTCGTTTCATGTTGTCTAATTTTACATGGCCATGGCCGGCATTACTTTCCGTTCCCCTGCGGGTTTCGCCATTACACCTTTCTCAATAGCGGCTTTGATCTCTGCTTCGGCGGAAGGAGAATAGCCCGTGTATTTGTTCACAATGCGGCCTTGCGGGTCTACCAGGTACAAGGTGGGAATGCCCGAAAACTGGAACTCTTCCATGGTCTTGTCCTTGTTATCGCTCAGCAGCTGCAGCCAGGGCATTTTCTCATCGTCCATGGCCTTTCTCCAGGCTTTTTTATCTGTGTCGATAGACACGCTTACCACATCAAAACCTTTGGCTTTATAGGCATCGTACAGGGCATGCACTTTGGGAATGGCCTGGCGGCAGGGGCCGCACCAGCTTGCCCAGAAGTCTATCAGCAGGTATTTGCCGCGGTATTGTTCCAAGCCCTGCAGCTTACCCATAGCATCAGGGTAAGAAATAACGGGCACGGGCTGACCGGGTTGCAGCTTCATGGCCTGGGCCTTGTTTTTGAGAATGGTGGCCTTCATGTCTTTCGCCTCCGTGAGCCAGGGGTACAGCCTGATCAGGTTGTCCAGCTTAGCCAGCGCTTCGGCGTATTTTTCACTGCTTTGCGGGCCGCTCATGCCACGCAGGGCATAGATCAGCACAGGCCTGTTCTCATAGATCTTCATCAGCACTTCCTGCCGCTGATTGTAGTCTTCCCGCAGGGGGTTGTAGCGCTTCGTGGTTTTCAGATCTGTGATCCAGGCGGAGTCTCCCGTTTTTTCCTTGTACTGGCTGGCGCGGTACTCCAGGTTCAGCTCGTCTACCATGCGCAGGTAGTTATTGGTGCCGTTCAGCTCCATCTGGTTAATGAAGTTGTTGTCTGAAGAGCCTTCCACGAAATAGAAGTGCGGTATCTTCATTTTTATTTTTGCCGTATCATACCCGCGGGAGCTGATGTTCACATCCGCATCGCTCCAGAAGCTGATGTGGTCCCAGTACATGATATTCAGGCGGTAAATGCCGGGATGATCTTGTTTGATCCTGAACGTATAGGTGAGGTCTGCCCCCAGTTCCGTAGAGTCTACCGGCACCATCTTGCCGGTGCCCATATCGCGGCTGAGCCATATCTTTTTAGACTGGCCTTCCGGTGTGGCAAACTGCACCTTCCCTTTCACCGTAATTTGTTTTGGCAGGGCCGCTTTTTGCCCCATCAGCACCAGCGGGCTCAAAAGAGCCAGCGCCATGGCTGATTTCATTGCTGCTTTGATCATGGTTCCTGTTTTTTTAATAGTCGTTATTCTGTTGAATGTTCGGGTTAAGCGTTAGCATTCTGTCCGGCACGGGCATCAGCACGTGGCCGGCGGGTTGTTGCAGGCTGGCCAGGAAAGGCACGGCCTTGCCGAAGCGGCGCATATCGTTCCAGCGCATGCGCTCGCCGGTAAATTCTCTTCTCCGCTCCTGCTCAATTTCATCGAGAAAAGCCTGCGGACCGGCAAAATCTCCGTTCTGCCGGGTGCTGGCGCCGCGTTTGCTGCGCAGGGCGTTGTACTGCGTGACGTCTACCACGCCGCCACGGGCCGTGGCCTCGGCGGAAATAAGGTACGCTTCGCTGAGCCGGCAAATGGGGTACGCAGGCGTAGCCTCCATCGGGAATTTTGTGAGGTAGTACAGCTCTATGCCCAGGTTTTCGTTCTTCTTTTTCAGGTAAGCGGCTTTGCGGATGTCTCCGTTCTCATAGCTCTTTACCAGCAGGGAATCTATCCAGGTGTTGCCGCTGCCTGCCTGGCCGGCGCCGCCGGGGCCGTATACATTAGGCAGGCCGTAGGCGGTGCTGTTGTTGTTGGAAGTTTCGCCAATGGCATAGATCAGTTCCTTCGCGGAACTGTTGTATTTGAACATCTCCACATACTTCCCGGCTTCCAGGCTGAACTTGCCGGAGCTGATCACGGTTTCCGCCAGCTGTTTGGCTTCCGTATGTTTACCGGTGTTCAGGTAAAATCTTGCCAGCAGCAGCTGCGCGGCCTGTTTGCTGGCCACCAGCGTTTTGCCGGCAAAGTCTGGCAGGTACTCAATGGCCTTGGCCAGGTCTGCCGCTACCTGCGCTTCCACCTTGGCGGCGGGCTCGCGGTGCGGCAGCGTGAGGGGGTTTTCACCGCCCAGTATGATCACGGCGTCCCCAAACTGCTCGGTGAGCATGGAATAAGCGTAGGCTCTCAACAGGTAGGCCTCTCCCACTGCGGGTTTGATAGCATCATCCAGGTTCTTTTCACCGAAGCTGATGGCGCTGTTGGCATTGGCAATGCACTGGTAGGGATAGCGGTAGGCAAAGGTGAGCACGTTTTCCGTGGTGGGAATATTACCGGCCTCAAAGCCGGCAAAGCTCAGCGTCTGCACATCGTCAGACATTACATCGTGCAGCACATAATACCCGTAAAATGAATTGTTGGTGAGGCCCAGCCTGGCGCCGTTCACCAGCAGCGGCAGGTTGTTCCTGGACACCTGGTCAGGCGCTATCTGCGTATCAGGGAACACGTCCAGCTTGTTGCTGCAGGCAGACAAGGCCAGCAGCGCAACAGTGATATGATAAATGAAATACTTCTTCATGTTGGTTGCGATTTAGAATGAGAGATCTATACCTATTACCATGGCGCGCGGGTTAGGCAGGTTGCTGGATACAATACCGCTGTTGGAGGCCGCCTCCGGGTCAAAGCCGATGTATTGGCTCATGGTGAACACGTTCTGGGCGGAAGCGTAGAGCCGGGCTTTGGTCATGCCCGCGCGGTTTATCAGCCTGGCCGGCAGCTCATAGGCCACCATCAGGTTGCGCAGGCGCAGGTAAGAGGCGTCATAAATGAACTGCGTGCTCGGGCGGTAGTTCCAGTCTGTAGTTTTGCCTGCCCCATGGGCGCCCACTACGGCGCGCGGCACGTCTGCCACATCTCCCGGCTTGCGCCAGCGGGTGGTTACCACATCAAACTTGTTGGGCATCACACCGAAGAAGTCCATATCGTAGTTACGCAGCGTCTGTTCGTAATAGTCATAAATTTTGGAGCCCGCAACAAAGCTGAAGAGCGCCTCCAGTGAGAAGCTGCGGTAACCCAGGCTGAGGTTGAGGCCGCCGCTGAATTTGGGCAGCGCAATGGGTACGGTTACATAGTCTTTGGTGTTGATCAGCCCGTCCTTATTCTGGTCTTCATACACCATATCTCCCGTTTGCGGGTCTACGCCGAGCGACTGGTACACTTCCACAGAACCTACCGGCTGGCCTACTTTCACTTTGGAGCCGGGGCCGCCGAAAATGAAGGTGCCGTAATTCAGCACAGAGTCTGACAGTGACAGGATGCGGTTGCGGTTGAAGTTGAGGTTGGTTTCCACCCTCCAGCGCAGCGTGGCGTCAGCGCGGCTGCCATAGCCCAGCTCCAGGTCTATGCCGCGGTTGCGGATGTCTCCTATGTTAAAGGGAATGGTTTGCGCGCCAAACTCCCAGGGAATGTTGCGCGTGCTCAGCAGGCCCTCTGATATCTTGTTGTAATAGTCCACCGTAAGGTTGAGGCGGTTATTGAACATGCCGATGTCTATGCCCGCATCCACCTGCCGCGTCTGCTCCCAGCGTATGTTCGGATTGCTAACCATATCCCGCAGCTTCAGCGCGGGCTCTCCCAGGTAGGTAGTGGCCTGCATGAGGTCAAACGCGCCGTAGGTGGCCAGCGGGCGGATGTTACCGCTCAGGCCGTAGCTGGTGCGCAGCTTCAGCAGCTGCACAAAAGGCAGGGCCTGCATGAAATCTTCACGCGCCAGGTCCCAGCCGGCAGATATGGAGGGGAACCAGCTGTACCGGTGGCCGCGCGCCAGCTTGGAAGACCCGTCTGTACGGATGCTGGCGTTCAGCAGGTACTTGCCGTCCCAGTCAAAACCTACCCGGGCAAAATAGGCTTCAGAGGTTTCGATGGTGTTGCCGTTGAGCGAGGAAATGGAACCTACGCTGCCGTATGCGGCCGCAGCCGCGCCGCCGGTAATGCCGTCCACTTTGGGAAAGCCGTTCAGGTCATATCCGAAAGAAGTTTGTTCTATGCTGTAAAAGGCGTAGCCGGCGGTGCCGGTGAGGCCCAGTTTGTTCCAGCGGTTGTTGTAGGTAAAATAGTTGTCCCAGTTATAGGAAAAGTTATCGCTGCCGCTGGTTTTCAGGTAGCCTTTGTTGAAGTTGCCCAGGTAACCGAAAGCAGACTGGAAGTCTGTATTATTGGTGTTGTATTTGTTGACAGACATGGCGGAGCGGAACTGCAGCGTGCGGTGCAGCTTCAGCTCTGCGGCCAGGTTGCCGAAGTAGGTAAGCGTTTTGCGTTTGTTGCGGTTCTCCAGCATTTCACCCAGCGGGTTTTGCTGGCGGCCCACGTAATAGGTCAGCGTGCCGTCTGGCAGGTAGATCAGCTCTTCCGGCGTGTCTGGCCGGGCATTGAAGGCGCTTACCAGCGGGTAGGAATTGTCTCTGCTCACCCCCTGGGAAATGTTGAGGTTGCCTGACAGCTTCAGCCAGTTATTCACCTGCTGGGTAATATCTACCTTGCCGGTATATCTTTCAAAGCGGCCGGTGCCGATGGTGGCTTCTTCGCGGTAACGGCCCAGTGACATATAGTAGCTGCTCTTTTCCCCGCCGCCGCTCATGCTGGCCTGTATATTGCTGACGGGCGCCTGCTTGTTCTTCACACGGTCTATCCAGTCTATGCTGCGGTCTGCCATCTGCAAGGCGTTCACCTGGTTGTTGAGCCTGGTTTTTTCAGATTGCAGCTGGAGTATTTGCGTGGGCGTAAGGTTGCCGGGGTTGGCCAGCTGCGCGTCAATATCCTGCACGCGGTTGCTGCGTGCTTCTTTGAACACTTCTTCGTATTCCGGCGTGGTGAGCATGCGCCGGCTGGTAGGCACGTTGTTGAAGCCGGTGTAGGCGTTTACGGCAAAAACGGGTTTGCTGTTCTGCCTGCCTTTTTTGGTGGTGATGATGATGACGCCGGTAGAACCGCGGGCGCCGTAAATGGCGGCCGAAGCGGCGTCTTTCAGCACTTCAACAGACGCTACGTCTTGCGGGTTGATGGCGTTCAGCGCTACGGCCCCGCCTTCTACCACCAGCCCGTCTATCACCAGCAGGGGGCCGGCATCCTGCGCACGGGCAGACTGCACGCCGCGTATCAGGATGTTGGGCGTATTGCCGGGCGTACCGGAAGTGTTTGCCACCGTTACACCGGCCACGCGGCCCTGCAGCGCCTTGCCAATGTCGCTGACAATGTTGTTCTCCGGGGCCAGCTTTTTGCTGGTAACGGTAGAGATGCTGTTGGTCAGGTTGCGCCGCTGCTGGTCCCCGTAGCCGATCACTACGGTAGATTGCAGGTCTGTGGCGGCAATGCGCAGCATAATAGGTTTCACGATCACCCTTGCGGCGGGTATCACCATGCTTTCAAAACCCAGGGAAGAAATGCGGAGCTGGGCGTTGGCGGGCACGCGCAGCTCAAATTCGCCTTTGGCGTTGGTCACCACGCCGCCGGTGCCATTCACCACTTTAATGGTGGCGCCGGGAATGGGGGCCTGTGTAACGGAATCCCGTACAGTGCCCCTGATCACCTGCTGGGCAAGGGCGCCCATGCTCATCATACAGGCAAGGGACAATAATAGAAAATGCCTCATACATTCAAGATTTGGTTGGTGGTTGGATGATTGGTTCCTGATTCGTAAAAAAATATCTCATGACAATCTTTTAGCACGGGTTGGCTCGCCGGATGAATGGCCCACAAAATACAGCGCAGGCGCAACAGCAGGTCAAAAACTGTACGTACCGGCATTTTACGGGTACGTACCGGCGGCCGGGGAGGACGAAAAAATATGCGCCAAAATGCCCGCGGATGCTGTATCTTGGGGCGGTTATGAGCAACCGCGCACCATACCGTTACCTTGCCCACCTGGCCATCTGGATGGCCCTGGTAACCCTGTACATTTTCCCTGTGCTGCGGGTAAACTGGGAAAGCACCCTGGGCCTGCGGTGGACGGTGATCCGGTATCTCGGCTACGGTTTTATCAATTTCCATCTCTTTTACCTGCTGGTGTTCACCGCCCTGCCGCTGCACGCTAAAAAGCAGCATGGCAAAGCGGCAGCGGCCGCCGTGGCGCTGGTATTGTCTTTCTGCCTGATCAAATACGGTGTGGGGCATCTCTTTCCGGATGAAGTGCTGCAAAAGGCTATTGCCCTCATCGGCCTGCCCAAAACGTATTTCACCTTTGCCGGTTACTTCCGCCTTACGCTGCAAACAGGCATAGCGGTAACGGCGGCGGCGTACGCCTATTATATTTTCCTGGGCTGGCGCAGCGGCGACAAGGAAAGCCGCCTGCTGCAAAAGGCCGCTGCAGACGCGCTGCGGCAATACGAGCGCATGCAGTTCTCCTCCACCCTGCTGCTGCACAAGCTGAAAGCGCTGAACACCATGCTGCAGCAGGAAGACAAGCGTGACGGGGAAGGCGTGGCCGCCATTCTCCAGCTGTCTGAGCTGCTGCGGTACATGCTGTATGACAAGGCGGCCCAGCAGGAGAAAGCCCCCCTTGAAAAAGAACTGCAATACTATCATACCTACCTGCAACTGCACAACCGCCTCTTTCCGCACCAGCAGGTGCAGCTGCATATGGAAGGCACACCGCAGGGCCTGTACATAGAGCCGTTGCTGCTGCAAACCGCTACCGAAAAGCTGCTGCAGAAGCAAGCCACCGCCGCCCCCGTTACGCTGCGCCTCCAGATAGCGCCCGGCGCGCTGGCCCTTTCCCTGCCGCCCCGCGGCGCCTGGCAGCGCCTGCTGTCTTCCCTCAAAGGGTACCAGGTGATGCACCGTTTCAAAACACCGTTATATGCCGAAGCTGTCTGATATAGTAAAAGCGGGAAACCTCCTTTTTAAAACACCGTTCATGCTGAAGCTTGCAGTACAAACGGGCATTCTTCGTCCTAAACCGCCATTTCATGCCGAAGCTGTCTGATACCGGGCGCAGGGTGGTTGAATTTACGGCGCTGCTGCTGGTATGGATGGCGCTCATGTACGGTATGGACCTGCTCAGCACCTCCGTAAAACTTACGCCCGCCATCCTGCGCAGAATGCATATCAGCAACGGCCTGTTCGGCTTCATCAACTTCCTGCTTTTTTATACCGCCACCCGCTGGCCCTTCCCGCAGTTCCTGGAAAACCGCCAATGGCCGCGGCTGCTGGGAGCGCTGCTGCTGCTCATTGTAGTAGCTATCTGCATCAAATACCTGGTGGCTTACAATTTCTTCCGTGACGATGTATTGCTACGGGGCAGGCGCAACGTAGTGCAGGTATACACCACCTTCTGGCAGTATGCCCGCAGCGGCTTCTGGAACAACTCCTTTGTGCTCATGGCCGCGGCGGCCTATGTGCTCTTTTTCAGCTGGCTGCGGGAAGACAAGCGCCGCAAACAATTGTACCGTCAAAAGCAGGAAGCGGAGTTTGCCTTCCTGAAGATGCAGCTGAACACGCACTTCCTTATGAACAGCCTCAACAGCATCTATTCCCTGGCGCTGGTACGCTCTCCTGAAGTGGTGGGCGCCACCCGTACGCTGACGGACATACTGGAATACATGGTGGCGCAGCCGCCCGTTACCGGCTACCGCAGCAAGCTGACAGATGAGGTACGTTACCTGGAAGATTTTATTGCCATGCAGCGCCTGCGCACAGGCTGCGGCAACTGCGTGCAGATGACGGTAACCGGCCGGGCAGACCAGCATGAAATTGCGCCCCTGCTGCTGGTGCCTTTCGTGGAGAATGCGTTCAAACATGGTATTGCCAACCAGCCGGCCAACCCGGTGCGCATCAGCCTGCATTGCGGCCCGGAAATGCTGGAGTTCAGCGTACACAATGCCAAGGCGGCGCGGCGGAAAGACAAAACGGGCGGCATAGGGCTGCTTAATGTGCGCAAGCGGCTGGAGCTGGTGTATGGGAACAGTTATACCCTGCAGGTGCAGGAAACGGAGCAGGACTATTATTGTAATTTGCAAATACGCTGGTAAATAGCAAACATATGGCCGTACAATGTATTGTAGTAGATGATGAACCACTGTCTGTACAGGTGATCACGGAGTTTATACGGAAAATGCCCGAACTGCAGCTGCTGCGCAGCTTCAACAACCCGCTGGAAGCACTGGCGTACATGCAGCAGGAGCCGCAGACAGGACTGGTATTTCTTGACATACAAATGCCTGAGCTGACAGGCATAGAATTTATGCAGATCAGGCAGGGCACGGCAGACGTGATCATTGTGTCCGCCTACGATGAATATGCGCTGGACGGCTTCCAGTATGACGCTACAGACTACCTGCTCAAACCGGTTTCTTTCGAAAGGTTCACCAAAGCGGTTCACAAGGTGCTGCAAAAGAACACGCCCAAAGCAGCGCCCCCGCCTGCCGCCAGCGAACATATTTTTATCCGTACAGACAAACGCATCATACGCGTTAACCTGCCAGATATTCTCTACCTGGAAGCCCTGCGCAATTACGTGGCCATCCAGACCACTTCCCAGAAAATACTCACCCTGCAAAACCTCCGCAGCTTTGAAGAAGTGCTGGCGCCGCAACGTTTTGTGCGGGTGCACAAATCGTTCATTGTGGCTATAGACAAAATAGACAGCGTGGAAAGGCAGCGTATCTTTTTGGGCCCGCATACCGTGCCCATCGGGGATACGTATGTAAAACAGTTTTATGAGGCTATCAGGATGGGGTGAGGCGGCGGCATCGTTCACCAGCAATATGCCAGCTTCACGCCACGGCAAATACCGGCAACCAACTGACAGCAACGCGCCGCGGGGCGCCATCCGTCAACACTGTGCTTTTCTGCGGCTTTACTTTGCCGACGGCAATGTTATTATTCCGCTTAATCCTCCACCACCGCAAACACCACAGACATGGGCGGCAAAGCCAGCCTGATGCTTTCCCCCACCGGTGCAGACCACGCCTTCAGCGCCTCGTACCCTTCCGGCCCGCCCGCCGCGCCTGCCGGCCCCTGCCCGTTCACCAGCACCTTGCGTGAAAAACCGGTGCCGCCGTCTCCGCCGGTGAGCACATACCAGTAATACCGCTTGCCCGGCCTGAAGTTGCGGAAAGCCAGCTCCACATTACGGGCAACGGTGCCCTTGTTCACCAGCGCCAGCCCCATTTCACCGGAGCTGTAGGTAGACGCGTATGCGCTGATGTTGGCATTGCTGCCGCTCACTTCGGTATTCACCAGCCGGTCTCCCACCATTCTGCGGAAATAATAGAGGTAATAAAAAGCCGGGCGCGGCGCCCATCTCGTTTCACCGGAAGCGGGCTCTCCCTGGCTGAACAGGCCGTGATCATTCCCGTTTTCCCAGGCATTGGCCAGGTCCCAGCGGCTGGCCATGCCGTAACGGTTTTTCATCAGCTCTCCCACTACCAGCACAGCATGCATGCCTGCTACCTGGGACACCATTTGCTGCGAGCCGGTGGCAAAAATATTCCACTCCGTAAGCGCCAGCGGTTTCATGGGCGCCTGCGCGGCCGTAGCGGCGGCCGTTACGTAATCCAGTATGGCTTTGGTGACAGCGTCTGCGGAGGCCAGTATTTCCGGCGGGTTGGAGTTGGTATTGTACGGCGTGAAATAACTGTGCACAATATAATAATCTGCTCCCGTTGCCTGCTTCAGTACGCCGGCGTTCCACTGCTTGTCTGTAGCCGTGGCCCAAAGCGCGGGCTCATGCTCCAGCAGCTGCGCGCCGATGTAGATGGTTTTGCCCAGCTCTGCCGCGGCTTTACGCATGGAATCCGCAAATACCTTGAAGTGCCGGCCGTACAGGTCTCCGGAGATGATGGCCGGCTGGCCGTCTTTGTTATTGGTAACGTCTATGCGGTAACCGGCCTGCCATACGCCGTTGCTCTCGTTGCCTACTTCCCAGTAGCGGGTGCGCCCCTTGTCGTACCGTACCCAGTCTGCCGCCAGGTGCGCGGCGGCGGCTACGGGGTCTGCGGCGGTGCCGTACCGCGCGTAGGCGTAGTTGATGGTGATAATGCCTTCATTGACGGTTTGCTCCAGCATCTTGTAATAATTGGCCACAGACATCGTCCAGCTGTCTGTATTGCCGCCGTACCAGTAGCCGGCGTCCGTGAGGTGGCCGTCTGCGTCAGACAGCTTCTCGGGCGTGCCTGCGGGGCGGGCGCCGGGGGCCGCGTTCCAGAAAAACACGCTGCTCAGGTTGCCGCCGGGATAACGCACAATGCCGGGGCAGAGCGCCTTGAGGTGATGCAAGAGCTGCGGCTCTGTCACCACCTGGCTCATGTAGATGTTGCTGTTATTGCCGAACAGCGCGGGGGATATTTTGGTAACAATGGTAGAAGCGTCTGCCGTTATGGTGTAGGCCGCATCTGCAGGCGGCTCCTTCTCCACGTAAGGCGGCGCCGTGAAGGCCTTTTCCTTCCAGCCTTCCATAAAGAAACCGATGGAGGGCGCCACGGCGGGATCAGGAACGGTGATGACCGTTCCTGATGTATCGCTCCCGTTATATTTTTCCGCGGATTTTTTATTACATGCCATCACTGTTGTAAACACCATGCTTAACAACATACCACTAGCTGTTCTTATCATTACCTGATCTTTATGATTCTGAAATTGTCGAATGCGGCGTTGAACACTTCTATAGGCGTATCTCCCGCAATAAAGCGGTAGCCGAAGGCCACCTTGCCGTCTGATTTTACCACATCACTCATGGCCACCGCATTGGAGCCTGTGCCTTCTATACCGTCTGCGGTAGACTTGAACTCAGACAAGGGGATGGTTACAGTGCCCCATTTGTTTTCGGTATGGAAACGCTGGCCCGGCGCGCCGCTGAACGGCATAAAGCGGTAGGCAAAGGTGGTGGGGCCATCGTTGAAACGCAGTACACAGATGGCGTTCGTCCACGGTTCTTTCGTATTCACTTCAAACTTCAGCGCGTAGTTGCTGGCCTGCTCCGTAAGCACGGCGGGCGTAAAGCGCTGCACTTCGTTGAAGTTGCCGGAGCGGTTGCCGTTCCACCAGGCGCCGTCGTTAGCGCCTACGCCGCCAAAGATGTTCTGCAGGTAATAACCGCGGGTACCGGGGAACAGCGCCGCATCGTTGGTGCGGTTGGCGCCCCACCAGGCCCAGTTGAACACCGGCGTTTCACCTTCTTCCGGCTTTTCTGTGAGGTTGCTGAGCAGGTTGGCGCTCTGGTGGTCGTTCAGCGGGCCGTGAGAGCTGACGGTGCCGTACTTGGCATGAATGGTGATGCGCCCGGTGTCTGTACCCAGGTCTGGCATGATCATCCCTACCCAGGTACCGGCCTCATCTCCGGCAAGCGCCGTTACTTCGCGGCCGCCGGGGAAGGTTACCTTGTCTATCAGCCACAGGCTGGAGCCCACAATGATCAGCGAGTCTCCGGGCTGCGCGTTCTCATTGGAGATGTAGGCAATGGAGGGCGGCGGGATGTCTACCGTAAAGGAATAGCGCGTTTCCCCATGCGTGGTCACAATGTGTATCTCGTTGGGCACACCGGGGTCTGTGGCCTCTGTGGGCGCATTGTCAGGAATGGTGAGTATGATGTGGGTGTGGGTATTGTACGTTGGATTGAAGTAGGCCGGCAAACCGTTGAAGGAGATGCTGGTAACACCGCCCAGGTTCTCACCCGTGATCAGCACCAGGGTGCCGGGCAGGGCGCGGATGAACGCACTGTCTTGCCGGGCGGAATCCAGCAGGCTCACCGCCTTCACCACGGGCGGGCCGCTGAAGTCGTTGTCTTTGGAACAGGCCGCCCAGAGCAGGCATAGTAGCAGAAATGCAATGCAGGTATGTTGACGCATAATTTTCATTTTTAGGCATTAAAACTGGTAAGGTACAGGCGGCTTGCGCAGGTTGGGCGCGGCGGCCATTTCAACTGCCGGGTAAGGCAGGTAAAAGTTGCTTTCCGTTACCGGGTAATAGGCCGGCACATCTGACGTGATGGTCCAGGACGTGGCGTAGGCGGGCGCGTTGGGCACTATGCGGTAGGAGCCCCTGTCCTGGTTGCTGAGCATGTTCAGCACCTTGGCGGGGTTGTAATAGTGCATGCGCACCGCATCGTACCAGGCCTGCCCTTCCATGGCCAGCTCCAGCTTGCGCTCATTGAACACATCATCTTCGGTGATGAGCGCTTTTTCTCCCAGCCCCGCGCGGGTGCGCACGGCGTTGAAATATTTTAGCGCCAGTGGGTCTGCGGTAGACGCGGCGGCGCCCAGTTTGGCCTCTGCGTATACGAGGTACAGGTCTGCCAGCCGCAGCATGTAGGTGTTGATCTCCGTATGCTGCTGCGTAACCTTGCCGTCATTGTCTTCCGGCCTGCCTACCACGTATTTCTTTACCCAGGCGCGGGTGTTGTAACGGTCTGAACCTACAAAGTTCCAGGGCACCTGCAGTTCCTGTATGATCTTTTTGCCGGGGTTGGCGGGGTCGTCTACAGACTGGTGGATGTAGCTGTAATGCGTACCGGGCATCATGAAGGTGGCTTTCAGCCGCTTGTCTGCCGGGGAGTACATCTTCAGGATGTCCAGCGAGGCGCCGAGGTCTCCGCCCCAGCCGTCTCCAAACCCGGTGATCTCTGAACCATAAGCCAGGAAGGCCTGCACGCTGTTTTGCGTGCCCCAGTCGCCATCATACTTCCATTGCAGGGCAAAGAGGCTTTCGGAGTTGTTGTTGTTCTTCATGAGGAAGAGGTCTTCGTAATTGGTCATCAGCCTGGCGCCGCTGTTCTCTATCACGTCCAGCGCATGTTTGGCCGCACTGTCCAGGTCTGACTGGTTGCGCGTGCCGCTAACACCGGCGCGGGTGAGGAACATTTTGGCCAGCATGCCTTTGGCCGCCCATTTGGTGAGGCGCCCTTTGAGGGCGGGTGTGGGCGGCAGGTACTCAGCGGCAAAACGCAGGTCGCGGATAATGAACTCCCACACGGTTTCAACGGTGTTGCGGGTGATGGACGTGTCTGTGAGCAGGGTGTTATTGTCCGTAATGATGGGCACCGGCCCCCAGTTCTGCACCAGGTAGGAATATGCCACCGCGCGCATGAAGCGGCCTTCCGCAATGCCGGCCTGTTTGGCGGCTTCAGACACGGAGGGGGCGGTATACTTGGTGAGGTTGTTGATGATCATGTTAGACTGGGCCACCACGTTGAAGAAGGAGGTCCACGAGGTGTACACTTCCCCCGTTACGTCTGTGGTTTGCATGCGGATGTTCTCCACCTGGTAGGAGCCGGACATGAGCACGCCGCCCCTGCCGTCTCCCAGGCCGTGAGAGGCCTTGTCGTTATACGCAAACCATACAATGTTGTACAGCGGCGCCGTACCGGCCAGCACCTGCTCCGGCGTCTTGTAGAAGTTCACGTCTACAATGGCGTCTTCCGGCGGCCGGTTCAGAAATTCCTTGCTGCATGCGCCCAGCAAAATGAGGCCTGCCAACGCTATGATGTACCTGGTATATGTAAGCTTGTTCATGATGTAATATTTTCTGCATTAAAAATCAACGCCAATGCTGGCCGTGTACAAACGCGTGAGCGGGTAGCGCCCGGCGTCTACCGCTATGAGCTGGCTGTTGAGCTGCACTTCCTTGCCGAGGTAGGCGCCCACCTCAGGGTCAAAACCTTTGTACTTCGTGAAAGTGAAAAGGTTCTGCGCCCCTACGGTGAGCCGCACGCCCTTCACCACGTTCTGTTTGCGCAGCAGGGCGCCGGGGATGTTGTAACCCAGCTGTACGTTTTTGATGCGGATGTAGGAACCGTCTTCCACAAAAAGATTGGTGAAGCGGTTGCCGTTGCCGTTGATGTCGCTGCCTACAATGCGGGGTACGGTGGTACCGGGGTTTTCCAGCTTGCCGTCTGCCGTTACGCGGGCATAGTTAAAGGCGTCCCGCAGCAGGTTGCGGCCCAGGTTGATGTTATTGGGCTGCGTGTTGGTGTAGGCCAGGTAATTGAAAATATCGTTCCCCTGCGCCCCGGTAACCAGTATGCTCAGGTCAAAGCCTTTGTAGGCAAAGGTGTTGGTAAAACCGAAGGTGAGCTTGGGCCAGGGGTTGCCGATGAAGGTCTGGTCGCGGGAGTCTATGATGTTATCTCCATTCAGGTCGCGGTACCTGATATCTCCTGTCCAGACGCCCGCATCTTTGTTCACCGGCAGGCGGGAGCCGTCTGCCTGCGCGGGAATGGCGCTTTTGTTGATCTCTTCTTCAGACTGGAAAATACCTTCCGCTATGTAGCCCCAGAACATCCAGGGCGCCTGCCCGAGGGCGGAGCGGGAAGTGAAGTTGTCCATATACCAGGCGGAGCGGGAAAGAAAGGCGGCGTCTGAGTAGAACTTCGTGATCTTGGTTTTGAAGGAGGAGACGTTGAGGTTGCTGCGCCAGGTGAAGCCGTTCCTGTTATCGATATTCACCGTGTTGACAGTGATGCCGAAGCCCCTGTTCTCCATGGCGCCGATGTTCACGATGGGCGGGTTGATGCCTCCTTCTCCCTGCGTGCCCATGTAAGCCGGCAGCGGGTTCGGCATCAGCAGGTTGTCCGTTTTACGGATGTAATAATCTCCTTCCAGCTGCACCCTGTCTTTGAACAGGCTCACGTTCAGGCCAATGTTCTGCGTTTCGGTAGATTCCCATTTCAGCCCGGCGTTGCCATACTGCCCCGTGCGGAAGCCCGCGCCCCAGGGCGTGGTAACGGAGTTGAGGGCGGAGTACTGCGCCCCGCCGCTGCCGTTGTTGCCGGTGGTACCGTATTCCGCGCGCAGTTTCAGGTCACTGATAAAAGTGAGGCCGCGCATGAACGGCTCTTCTGAAATACGCCAGGCGGCCGATACGGAAGGGAAATACCCCCATTTGTTCTCAGGCCCGAAGTTGGAGGAGCCGTCTGCCCGGCCGGCCAGCTGCAGGATGTATTTATTGTCATAAGAATAATTGATGCGGCCCAGCCAGGATTCCAGCGCGCCGGAGCCCTTGGAGCTGCCCGTGGTTTGCCCCAGCGCATCCCCCAGGTTGATGGAAGGTATCTCGTTGCTGGCAAAACCTACGCGGGTAGCGGAGAAGTTCTGGTAGTTCCAGGCCTGCGCCTCATGGCTGGCCATTACGCCAATGCTGTGTTTGCCGATGTCCGTATTGTATTGCAGCAGCTCGTTGAGGTTCCAGTAAAAATTGCGGTTACTGGTAATGCTCAGGCTGGCCTTTTCATTGGCATTGAAACCGAGGCGGTAAGTGGGGGTGAACTTGCTGCCGTCCGCATACTCAAAATTGCCGTTGAAGCTGGTGCGGAACACCAGGCCTTTAATGATGTTCACATCTGCGGAAATGCCGCCCAGGCCGCCCGTTCTTTTCAGGTTATTGCTCACCAGGTTGGCAATGGCCACGGGGTTCAGCGGCGCAAACTTGGCATTGCTGCCGTACTCGTTTTCCGTGGCGCCGCCCCAGCTGCCGTCAGGGTTCTTTACGGGAATATTGGGGGCCAGGTTGATGGCGTTGCGGATCACGTCTTCACTGGTGGAGGCCAGCTTTTCCTTGGTCTGGTAAAAGTTGAGCGAGGTGCTGAGCTTCAGCCATTTGAACGCCTGGTTATCGAGGTTCAGGCGGAAAGAATAACGCTCGAAGTTGGAGCCGATGGCCACCCCTTCCTGGTCAAAATACTCGCCGCCCAGGTAGTAGGTGGTATTATTGTTGCCGCCGCTCATGGAGAGCTGGTGTTTTTGCAGGGGGGCGGTCTTGAACAGCGCATCCTGCCAGTTGGTGCCCGCGCCCAGCACGGAGGGGTTGGCAAACTCGGCCGTGGGCGTGCGGTTGAGGATGGCCGCAATTTCATTGTTCATGATGGCAAACTGCTGGAGAGACATGGTAGGCAGGTTGTCCGGCTTGTCTTGCAGGGAGTATAAATAATTATACCCGATCTTCAGCTGCCCGGCCTTGCCTCTTTTAGTGGTCACCAGCACTACCCCGTTGGTGGCGCGGGAGCCGTACACCGCGGTGGCGGAAGGGCCCTGCAGTATCTCCACAGATTCTATATCCGAGGGATTGATGCCGGCCAGGGGGTTCACAGAGCTGGTATTGCCGTAAGAAACGGTGGCCGGCTGTATCTGCACCCCGTCTATAACATACAGCGGCTCATTGGTGCCGCTCAGGGTGTTCACCCCGCGTATCACCACGGAGAGGCCGCCGCCGGGCTGCCCGGAGTTCTGGGTAACGTACACACCGGCCGCACGGCCCTGGATGGCCTGGTCTATAGTGGTATTTACCGTTCTGTTGATGTCTGCCGAGGTGATAGATACCTGGGCGCTGCTCTGGTCTGTTTTTTTCATCTTGCCGTAGCCTACCACCACCACATCATTGAGGATGCGGTAGTCTGTTTCCAGGCTTACGTTCATGACGTTGGAGCTGCCTACTTTCAGCTCGCGGCTGGCATAGCCGATAAAGGAGATACCGATCACCTGCCCCGTTTCAGCAGGAATGCTGAAGTTGCCGCTGGCATCTGATACCACCGCATTGGTGGAGCCCCTGACAACTACGGTAGCCCCTGCCACCGGCCTGCCGGTAGCCTGGTCCGTAACGGTGCCGGTGATCTTTCTGGCCGTAGACGTGGCGTTTTGTGCATACACCGGCTGCGTGGCCAGCCAGGTGCAGACCATGGCCCATAATACCAGGCATAGTCTTACTGCAAAACTGTTTTTTTTCATACGTAGAAATTAGTTTTTGAGTGGAATCTGGAATTTTGAGTGACGACTTTGGTTGTTATTTCATAGTGGCTAAAGCTAGGTACAGGCGCTCATATTCCGGGGCGGAGTATGTTTATTATCACGGACAGAATGTTGCCCGCTATAGATCAAATGTTTATTTGAGGGGTATCATTTGTTGCCTGACAGGGGGAAGAATGGCCATGGTGCTGCATTCTGACCTGGCTACTTCCGCATGGCCGAAGCATAGGCCGAAGGCAGCATATGATAGGCTATCTTGAAATACCGGGCAAAGTACTTGGGGTTGTTGAAGCCCACCTCGTACGCCACCTCGGTGATATTCATTTCCGTTTGGCTCAGCAGCCGGGCGGCATGCTGCAGGCGCACGGTGCGTATAAATTCTATGGGTGAATGCCCCGTGAGGGCAAAAATGCGTTTGTATACAGATACCCGGTTCATGCACAGCTCCCGGCTGAGCATTTCTACGGAGAAGCCGGCGTCTGACAGGTGTTTTTCCACAATTTCGAGGGCGCGGCGCATGAACTTGTCATCTGCGGTAAGCGCCGCCTCCTGCGCGGCCTCCGGCCGGGGTATCACCAGCTGCACGGGCGCCTGCCTGGCCAGCAGGTTGCGCACGCGGGAAAGCATGATCTCGAAGTTGAAGGGTTTCACCATATAGTCTGCCGCGCCGGTTTCCAGGCCTTTCAGCTGCGCATCTTCCGCCGCCATGGCGGTGAGCAGTATAACAGGTATCTGGCGGGTACGGGCATCGGCATTGATCTTCTTACACAATTCCAGCCCGTCCATCAGCGGCATGTCTATATCGCTCACCACCAGGTCCGGCAACCGGGCCAGGGTTTTCTGCCAGCCTTCGGCGCCGTTGGCGGCCTCTATAATATCATACCATTCCTTGAGGTTGTCTTTGAGGTAGAAACGGAAATCGTCATTGTCTTCCACCAGCAGGATGCTCTGTTTTTTCCGTTTCCGTTTGTCTGCCGGGCGGGCGGCGGCGCGGTGGTTATCCTCCATAGGGGCTTCCGTATACGAGGCCGCCGCGCCCGAAACCACATCTCCGGCGCCATGCAACGCCTCATGTGTACCGCCAGGCGCCGGCCGGCCCAAAGCGGCGCGCCGGAGCGCTTCCGCGCCGTCATTATTACCGGCCGCAAGGCCCTCCGCCCCGGCCCTCACCACCGGGAAGCGCAGGCTGAAAGTGGTGCCTTCGTTCTCCTTGCTGTACACGGTAATGGTTCCGTTGCAAAGCTTCACGAACTCCTTGGTAATGGCCAGCCCGATGCCGCTGCCATGGCTCACAAAAGTGCCGGGATTGTGCAGCTGGAAATAACGCTCGAATATCGTTTCCTGCCGCTCTTCGGGTATGCCAATGCCGGTATCCTGTATGCTGACATCCAGCCACTGGCCGGCCACGTTGGCCGTTACGCTGACGGAGCCGCCTTCCGGCGTGAATTTGAATGCGTTAGACAGCAGGTTGAAAAGGATGCGCTCCATCTTGTCATGGTCAAACAGCGCGGGCAGCCGGGTGCAGTTGGTATGATAGCTGAAGGCCACCCCCTTGCGTTCCGCCAGGTCTGTAAAGGAGTCTGCCGTTTCCTGCACAAAGGCCATCAGGTCTCCGGGCGCGGGCGCCGGCTTCAGCTCCTGCATCTCCATTTTCCGGAAGTCCATCAGCTGGTTCACCAGGTTCAGCAGGCGGCGGGCGTTGCGGCGTATCAGCTGGAAGCGCTGCTTCTCATCGGGGTCTCTCGCCTGTTTGATCATTTCTTCTATGGGAGATAAAATGAGCGATACGGGCGTTCTGAACTCGTGGCTCACATTGGTGAGCAGCTTGATCTTCATCATGTCAAGCTCATGCAGGCGCTGCGCCTCCCTCCGCTCCTGCTGCAGCGCAAAGCGGCGGTGAGCGCGGTTGATGGTCATCTTGCGGGCAAACAGCAGCAGCGCCACCGCGGCCACCGCGTACAGCAGGTACGCCCAGGTGGTTTTCCAGAACGGCGGCAGTATGCGGATGCGCAGGGAAATGCCTTCCTCGTTCCATACCCCGTCTTCATTAGCGGCCTTGAGGTGCAGCACGTATTCCCCCGGGTTGATATTGGTGTAGGCAATGCGGCGGGTTTTACCGTCCGTGGTCACCCAGTCCTTATTAAAACCTTTCAGCTGGTAAGCGTAGCGGTTCTTATGGGTGTTGATGAAATTGAGGGCGGCAAAGTCTATGGCAAAATCGTTCTCGTTATGCCGCAGGGTGATGGCCGGGGTTTCCGGCAGCGCCGCGGGCAATACCACATGGTTCTGCCGCTTCTCGCCTACCGTCACGGGTTTGTTGGAGATGTGCAGGCCGGTGAACACCAGCACCGGCTCATGCTGGTTCTGCCGCATGTCTGCCGGGTTGAAAATATTGAAGCCGTCTGCCCCGCCAAACAGCAGCTCGCCGGAGCGCAGCCGGAAGCCGGCGCTGACGTTGAAGGCCCGCCCCTGCAGGCCGTCATCTTCATCATAATTCCGGCAATGGATGTGAATGCCGTTATGGTCTTGCTCTACGGTGATGCGGCTCAGGCCGTTGGAAGTGCTCACCCATAACTGGCGGTTATTGTCTTCCAGTATGCTGTTGATATTGTTGTCAGGCAGCCCGTCTTCAATACGGAAAGAACGGAAAGTGCCGGTTTTGGCGTTGTACACGTTCAGCCCTTCCCGCGTGCCGGCCCACATGTTACCGCGACTGTCACAATGCAGCGAAGTCACGTTATCATTGCTGAGGTTATGCGTGCTGTGCAGCAGGTGCGTGAAAGTGCCCTTCTCCTTGTCCATAATATCTATTCCATAAGCCGTGGCAATCCAGAGATCGCCGTTGGGGCTTTCGGCCAGGGCGCTGATGAAGTTGGAGTGTACAGAATTGGGCAGGCTGATATTGTTGTGATAAAAGATGCCGTTGCCGGGGTCAAACCTGTCCAGCCCGCCGCCCAGGGTGCCTACCCAGAGGTTGTTCCGCTTGTCGCGGTAAATTTTCCAGACCGTTTTATTAGACAGGCTGTTGGGATCTTGCTCGGAATGGCGGTAGTGGTTGAAGCGGCTGTGGTTGTAATAATCCAGGCCGCCGAAGTAATACCCTATCCAGAGGTTGTCCCAGTTGTCTACATAGAGGCTGATGATCACGTCATTACCAGGACTGTTGTCATCCGCAGGGTTATGTTTGAACTGGCGGAACGTGCCCGCCTGGCGGTCAAAGTAGATGAGCCCGCCGCCGTTGGTGCCAATCCAGATGTTGCCTTTTTTATCTTCCGCAAAACAGTTGATATCGTTATAGCTCAACCCCGGCCCTTTCCCCGCCTGCTTGTTGCGGTAGAGGGTAAATTTCATTTTGTTTTCCGCATAGTAGCTGATGCCTCTCTTGTAGGTGCCGCACCAGATGATGCCCTGATCGTCCCGGTAGAGCGCGTATATGGCGTTTTCCGCTACGCTCTTTACATCATCCGGCTGGTTGGTGAGGAAGGTGGAAGAAAAATCATGTTTGTTCACCAGGTTGATGCCGCCATGGTCTGTACCAATCCACATGGTGCCATGCTCATCCTGTATCACGCTGTTCACAATATCATTGTTGAGAATGCCCTGGCGGCGGGACACGTGTTTGACCACATTGGTCTGCGGGTTGAGGTACATCACCCCGAAGTCTATGCCCGGCATGTACACCCACAGCTCTTTTGCCGCATCTACAAACAGCTGCAGCGTGAGCGGGCGCGCGGTAACATACTTCCGCAGCACGCCGGTGTTCTGAACAATATGGCCCGTGCGTGCGTCCAGCTTCAGCAGGCCGCCGTTGTAGAGCAGCACGTACAGGAAATCCGCGCCGTACATTTTCATATCCGCTACAGACGCTTCGCCGCCCGGTAACGGAATGCGCCGCGCGCGGCCATCGGCCTCCATGCGGTATAGCCCGGAGTCTGCATAGGCTACCCAGCAACTGCTGCCCGCCTTCAGCACGCTGCTGACGCCCAAAGCGGGCATGCCGGCGGCCTGCAGCCAGGGAGCGGCGTTGGAGAACTGTTCCTTTACCGGGTCATAAAGATTGTCTCCATTACGGGTTTTGATGAACAGGCGGTTATCCGGCAGGGAAAAAATATGCGTGATGTAATCGTCACTGAGGGAAAGAGAATCCGAGAGGCTGTGCCTGAACACCCTGAAGTTGCTGCCATCGTACCGGTTAAGGCCGCTCATGGTGCCGAACCAGAGAAAACCTTTGGCGTCTTTATGAATACAGTTCACCTGGTTATTGGAGAGGCCCGTGTGGATGTTGAGGCCTGAAAATTGTACAGGCTGCTGCTGCGCATAGGTAAACCGCAGCAGGAAAAGCAGCAACAAAACCAGTATGCAACTTCTTAACATGGAATTTGGACGTGGGTGTGTGGTGAATATAACAATTTAGGTGGATATATCACTAAAAAAGGGCTGCTTCCGGTATTGACAGCAGTCCTTTTTAGTATTATTTAATTGTTATATCACTTCACAAAAATGTACATATATTATCAACCTGACAAGCTTCGGCCATCCTTCGGTGATCCTTCGGTCAACCTTCGGTTAAACACCCTCAAACCCGTACTGCCACCGAACAACACCGAAGGATCACCGAAGGATGGCAGGAGGATGTCAGCAGGTTTGCCGGCCGTTGATGAAAAACGCCTGTTTAAGGCTTTATTCCGGCCCTGTCCCGTCCACCTCACGCTATCCTGCAAATTGCCATAAAGGCGCAAAAAAAGGCCCGGAAGGGCGTGGAATTTAAAAAGCCCGGCCGCCTGGTTGCGGGCATCAGCAAGAGGGCGGCCGGAGGAAATGATATAGCTGTAAAGCGGATTATAAACATGCAGTGAAGGCTGTACCTACGCCGGCCTGTTCCATGTATTATTGGTGCTGTTCACGTCTGGCAGGCGCTTGTCCGGGTCTGCCGTTACGCTTTCTATTTTGACGCCGGCGGGCAGGGCATGCCTGAACTGCTTCACGCCGCCGTTTTGCCATACTTCTACCGGCAGCTGTACGCGGTCTGATTTCCCGTCTGTGGTTTTGATCTCTACCGTCAGCGGCATGGGCAGCTGTTCAATGCATTCCACGGTTACAATAGCGGTGGTGTCATTGGCGTAGGTAACACCCCGTGCGGCCATGTCTACCTTCCAGTTGTTGATGATCCAGCCGCGCCAGAACCAGTCCAGGCTTTCGCCGCTGGCGTTTTCCATGGCGCGGAAGAAGTCCCACTGCGTGGGGTGTTTGAAGGCCCAGTTGTCTATGTAATACCGGAAAGCCTTGTCAAACCGTTCTTCCCCCAATACTTCTTCCCGCAGGAGGTCAAGGCCCATAGCGGGCTTGTAATAGGCCAGTATGCCCAGGCTCCGGTTCTGGATCACGTCTGCGCGGTGCATGATGGCGCTGGCGGAGTCGTAAAACATGGTGCGGCTCATGGCGTGGCGGTCGCGGTTTTTGCGGTCAAACTCGCCGTTATTGAAGGCTTTATCTGCCAGGCCGTTGATGAAGGTGTTGAAACCTTCGTCCATCCAGGCAAAACTCCTTTCGTTGCTGCCTACGATCATAGGGAACCAGTTGTGGCCAAACTCGTGGTTGGTAACGCCCCAGAGGCCGGCCTTCTGGGAGCGGGCGGAGCAGAACACAATGCCGGGGTATTCCATACCGCCTACAATGCCCGCCACGTTCACCGCTACCGGGTAAGTATAGGGGTACCATTTTTCGGAGTAATGCTCAATGCAGCCTTTCACAAACTCTGTAGAGCGGCGCCAGGCGGAGTCTCCCGCGCTTTCTTCAGGATATGCGCTCATAGCCAGCGCTTTTTTGCCGGCGGGCAGGTTGATGCGGGCCGCGTCCCATACAAAAGCGGCGGAGGAAGCCCAGGCCACATCACGGGTGTTGGTGCATTTGAACTTCCAGGTGAGGCGCTCCTTGCGCGGGCGTGTAGCCGGGTCCGTTATTTCGTTCACATCCCGCAGCATCACCGTTTTATCACTTTGCTGCGCCTGCTTGTACCGTTGCAGCTGCTGCGGGGTGAGCACTTCCGCCGGGTTGAGCAGCAGGCCGGAGCCTACTACAATATGGTTGGCAGGCGCGTTGATGGAGTATTCAATATCCCCGTATTCCAGGTAAAATTCTCCCTGGCCCAGGTATGGCAGCGTATTCCAGCCCAGCACGTTATCAAACACGCACATGCGGGGGTACCACTGCGCTATTTCGAATACCTTGCCGTTTTTGGTAGGCAGAATGCCCATCCTGTCTGTTCCGTATTGCGGAATATTGAACGCGAACTTCACTTTCACCTGTACTACGCCGCCGTTGGCTTTCAACGGCTGCGGCAGGTCAATGCGCATGCGGGTGTCTATCACTTCATGCCGGGCGGTTTGTTCTTTACCCGCGCTGAGCAGGGAAACGCCGCCAATGGTATACCCGCCGTTAAAATTGCGGTTAGCCCAGCGGCCGCCTGTAACCGGCGTTACGGCCGCACCGCGGGAGTCTGGCTTATAAATATTCTGGTCCAGCTGCAGCCAGAGGAAAGGCAGGTTTTCAGGGCTGTTGTTCTTGTAGGTGATGAGCACGGTACCGCTGATATGTTCCTTTACATCATCGAACGTTACATCTATCTTGTAGTCTGCCGCGTTTTGCCAGTACCGGGTACCGGGCCTTCCGCTGGCCGTGCGGATGTCATTCCCTTCAGATTCATAGAACATCGGCTTAAAGGCTTCGTAGGCGTTGAACTTTGAGGCACTCTCCTGTGCAGACAGGGCCGCAGGCAGGCAAATACATCCCATCAGGATGGCTATCCACTGTTTTTTTCGCTGTAGTGCAGGCATAATAAGATTTTGTTAGCGTTAACGGACTAAACTAGGGATAATATCCGGTTTTAAAAAGCCGGAAATGACAAGCGGGGCGGCGGCTGCCAGCGGGATGCAGTAAACGCGGCGCCGGGAGGCTTTGATGCCACCCGCTAACCCAGCCGCTTGAAAGCCGCCAGCAGCACCTCTCCCCGCGGGCTCAGCCGGTAACCGGGGTGCAGGCTTTCCGTAAGGCCCAGGGCTTTGAGCTTGCGGATGTTGACCTTCAGCCAGTCTTTGTCCATGTTCATTTCCACGGCCATATCACCCGCTTTGGTCTGCGGATAGCGGTCTATATGGCCCATCACCTTTTTCGTCCACGGCCCGTAAATGCTGCGGGCATCTATGTTTTGCAGCTTTTTGAGAATGGCGGCGGTTTCCTGGTCAGACACCTCGCTGTTTTCGCGGAGGGCAATGCGGGGGTCTTCCCCGGCGTAGCGCAGCCGGATGCGGTAGAGCTTTTCCCCGGCGTGTTTGGCCAGCTCTGCCAGCAGGGCGGCTTTAGACGGGAAGCCGGATTGCCGGGCCTCTTCTTCCGTGATGCTGCGGGCGGTTACCACCTCTACCGCGTCAATGGCCAGCACGCCGGCCTTGGTAGTGAGCCGGCCGCCTGCCTTGACCGTAGGCCTGTTCCATTTGCGGAAGGCCAGCGTTATTTTGCCCTGCAATATGCCTTGCAGGTGACGTTCCTTGATGAGCATAACCCTGTAAAAATAAGGATTATTCAGCCCGCAGGCTGCCGGCAGGGTTGGCCAGCGCGGCCCGCAACGCCTGGTACCCTACGGTGGCCAGGGCCACCAGCAAGGCCAGCGCTCCGGCCACCGCAAACATCCACCAGTTGAGGGAAATGCGGTAGGCAAAGTCTTCCAGCCACATACCCATCACCCACCAGGCCAGGGGAATGGCCAGTATGGCGGAAAGCAGCACCAGCTTCAGGAAATCGCGCGAAAGCATGCCGGTGATATTGGCCACGGAAGCCCCCAGCACCTTGCGGATGCCTATTTCCTTGGTACGTTGCTCTGCCGTGAAAGCGGCCAGCCCGAACAGGCCCAGGCAGGCTATAAAGATGGCCAGCGCTGTAAATACCAGGAATACGCGGCCCTGTGTTTGCTCCGAATGGTATTGCCGCGCAAAGTCATCGTCCGTAAAATGCACTTCCAGCGGGTAGTTCTTTTCAAACTGCGCATATACTTTCTCAATGTGCTGCAGCCCTTCGGGGATGCGGCCTTTCTGCAGGCGCACATACAGGTTATCTTCCCAGGAAGGCGTGGGCGGCATCATGAGCGCAACGGGCGCTATCTTGTGCTGGAGGGAATAGATATGGAAGTCTTTCACCACGCCAATGATGCGGCGTTCTCTAACAGTATCTGCCGTGAACTGCACACGTTTGCCCACGGGGTTTTGCAGGCCCATTTCCTTCACCATGGTCTCATTCACCAGCATGCCGGTATAACGGTCTGCATGCGTGAAATTGCGCCCCGCCAGGAGCTGCAGGCCCATGGTGGGTATAAAGTCCTCATCTACCTTAAAGTTCTGCGTGATGAGCGAGGCTACTTCAAACTTCCCGTCTTTCTCCGCCTTGAAACCGTTGGAGCCGATGTTGTTGCGGCCAATGGGGTTGCTGGAAGAGGCTACGTTTTCGATGTAGGGGCTCTTTTTCAGCTCCGCCTTGATGGCCGCCACGCTGTTGCGCATGGCCTCGCTGTGCAGGTGGAACGTGAGCACCTGGTCTTTCTGAAAACCCAGGTCTTTCTGCTGCATGAACCGCATCTGCAGCCAGCATACAATAGACACCGCGATGAGTATAATGGCAATGGTGAACTGGAAAGATACCAGCGCCTTCCGGAATGATGCATTACCAAAGCGGCTGCCCAGCCTGCCTTTGAGCGCATTCACCGTTTTGAAGCCAGACATGAAGAAGGCAGGATAGGAACCCGCCAGCAAACCGGCCAGCAATGCAAAGGCCAGCAGCGCGCTGACCGTATACCCCACACCGTATTGCCAGAGAGACAAAGAAGTGCCGGCCATGGCATTGAAGTACGGCAGCACCAGTGATGTCAATATAGTAGCCAGTACGGCGGCCAGCAAGGTGAGCATCACAGATTCCGTCAGGAAAAGCGCCGCCACCTGCTGCCGTACGGAGCCGAGCGACTTGCGCACGCCAATTTCTTTTACTCTTACGGCGGAGCGGGCGGTGGAAATGTTCATATAATTGATGCAGGCAATGAGCAGGATGAGCACTGCCACCATGCCGTACAGGTAGGTATTGCGCAGGCTGCCGTTAACGCCCGCCTCATAACTGAGCGCGGAACGCAGGTGGATATGCGGCAGCGGCTGCAGCTCCAGCCGGAAATCGATCCCTCCTCCCATTTCCGCCTTCATATACCGCTCATAGAAATCACGCAGGCGGTTGTTCAGCGTGGCAATGCTGGCGCCGGGCTTCAGCAGCAGGTAGGTATACAGGTTAAAGTTCTGCAGGCCGTCCGTAAAATTGGCGGGCAGGGAGCGCACGGCCTCAAACTGCAGGTGCGAGTTGGCGGGCACGTCTTTCATGACGCCGGTAATGGTATTGGCCTTTTGCAAATCCCAGGTTACCTGCTGGCCCAGGGCAGCCTCCGGCGTACCGAAAAACCGGCGGGCCAGGGATTCAGACACCACCACCGCATCCGGCGCTGCCAGCACGGTGGCGGGGTTGCCGGCCAGTAAAGGGAAACTGAATATGCTGAAGAAAGTGCTGTCCGCAAAAATGGCCGCATCCGTTTGCAGGCTTTTACTGTTGGCCGTAAGCAAACCGCCGCCTTCGGCCTGTACGCGGACGTAACCAGCTACTTCGGGATAGTCCCGCTCCAGAATAGGCCCCATAGGCGCGGAAGATACCGCCAGCTGCAGGTTGCTGCCCGGCCAGGAGGCCAATACCGCGGCGCGGTAAATACGGTTGGCCTGCCGGTGAAACCGGTCGTAACTCCATTCATTCCCCACATACAGCAGAATGACCCAGCACGCGGCCAGGCCAATGGCCAGCCCGGCCAGGTTGATGGCCGTATAGGAACGGTACTTCCAGAGGTGGCGCAGCGCTATTTTGAAGTGATTACGGAACATTGGGTATGCGTTTTGTGTTGATATAAAGGCAGGTTAAAAATCGTACCACCTGTCAATTAACTGGCAATCAGTTTATTATAACTAAACGATTGTCCATTTCAGTACAATGCCCGTCCGTTTCCGGACAATTAAAACCACCTGTGCGTATGGACCTGCAATCAGGCTACCCCTATTCATTGGTAAAATACGGCCTGCCCAATGATTATCCAAAGCTGGACCGTGACCTCCGTACAACCGTTACCGTTATTGGCGGCGGCATATCCGGCGCGCTCACCGCCCATGCGCTGGTGCAGGCGGGCATAGACTGCGTGGTGCTGGACGCGCGCACGGTGGGCCTTGGCAGCACCCTTGCCAGCACTTCCCTGCTGCAATATGAAATAGACATACCGCTGACCAGGCTCATGCAAAAAATTGGGCGCGTGGGAGCGGAACGCGCCTACCGGCTTTGCGCAGACTCCATCTCCACGCTGGCGGGTATCAGCAAACGCCTGCCTGGCGTGCCTTTTGAAATGAGACCCAGCCTTTACCTGGCCTCCTGGCAAAAACACCTGCCGCTGATAGAAGCGGAACACAAGGCGCGGCGCGCCATGGGGCTTGACGTGCTGCTCTGGGATGCAGACACGGTGAAACATACCATCGGTTTTGATGCGCCCGGCGCCATCTATTCCCGCACCGGCGCGCAAACAGACGCCTACCTGCTCACCCACGGCCTGCACCGCTACAACATCAAAAAAGGCGCGCAGGTGTATGACAGAACGCTGGTTACAGACATCCAATGCCACAAAAAAGGCGCGGTGCTCACCACCGCCACCGGCCATACCGTGCGTACCCGCAACATCATAATAGCTACCGGCTACGAATCCCTGCAGTACATCCGGGAAAAGATCGTCAACCTGCGCTCCACCTACGCTATAGCGGGCGAGCACAGTGAAACGGCCATGCCCTGGTACGAGAACTGCCTGATCTGGGAAACCAAAGATCCCTACCTGTACATGCGCGTTACGACAGACCACCGCATCCTGGCCGGCGGCCGCGACGAAAAGTTTTACAATCCCGCCCGCCGGGACAAGCTGCTGAAAACCAAAACCCGCCAGCTGGAGCAAGACGTGCGGCGCAGGTTCCCGCATATCCCCTTCCACGCAGAATTCAGCTGGACGGGCACCTTCGGCAGCACGCAAGATGGCCTGCCCTACATTGGCGAATACCCGCGCATGCCCCACACTTATTTTGCGCTGGGCTTCGGCGGCAATGGCATCACCTTCAGCCAGGTGGCCGCGGAAATTGTTTGCCGGCTTGTACAGGGCAAAAAGCACCCGGATGCGGCGCTGTTCTCCTTCAGCCGCTATAAGGGATAAAAAGCGTAAATTTGCAGCTTAATTGCAGACGAATGAAGATAGATATCTGGTCAGATGTGGCGTGCCCCTTCTGTTATATTGGCAAGCGCCACCTGGAGGCTGCGCTGGAGAAATTCCCTCACGGGGAAAACGTGGAAGTGACCTGGCACAGCTTTGAGCTGGACCCGCGTGCGCAGCAGGATTATGAAGAGGACCAGTATGAGCTGCTGGCCCAAAAATACGGCATGTCTGTAGAGCAGGCCAAAATGAGCACAGCGCGCGTGGAAGCCTCCGGCGCCGCGGCCGGCATACAGTTCCACTTTGATAATGTGAAACCTACCAACACCTTCAACGCCCACCGGCTTATACAACTGGCCGCGCAGCACGGCAAACAGAACGAAGTGGAAGAGCTGCTGTTTACCGCCTACTTCACGGAAGGCAAACACATAGGCCGGCCTGAAACGCTGCAGGCCATTGCCGCAGCCGCCGGCATAGACGCTTCCGGCATTTTTGACTCAGACGCCTATACGAAGGAAGTGCGGGCGGATGAAGCCGAAGCCCAGGCCATCGGCATCAGGGGCGTTCCGTTTTTTGTGTTTGACCGCAAATATGCCGTTTCCGGCGCGCAACCGGTCAGCGTGTTTGAACAGACGCTGCAGAAAGTATGGGAAGAAAGCCGGCCGGCAGATGCAGCGCCGGGCGCCGTTTGCGATGACGGGGTGTGTACGCCGGGGGAATGACAACTATATATGCAGCCTTTAGGGCTGTATGTTTCATTTTGAAGATGCCAGTTTTTCGATGTCATCGAGATCTTTATGGCGGCCGGCTGCTTTCCTGAACCGTTCCTCCGTCATGTCAAATACGATGCGAAAGAGAAAAAGCCTTTTGGAAAGGCCGGACGGCTCTTTCAAAAGGCTTCTTACTTATGTCTTTCTGTCGAAAATTAAAAGTTAAACCCGGCTTTCAACCCAAAGAAACCCAGACCGCTGTCACGGAACCAGTTTTCGTACTTGGCCTGCACATCCAGCCCCAGTATGCGGATGCCCACGCCCGGAGAAAGCAGGAACGCTGAACCGTCCAGGTCGCCCACAAAATTGGCGGCGCCGCCTTCCAGCTTCACATACAGGATGGATACCAGCTGGTACTTCAGGCCTACCCTTACCGGTACGGCCGCTACAGCAGGATAATCTACGTTGGTTACGGTTTTGCCGCCGAAGCGCATGTAGCCTACGGAGCCTGTTACCCCAAAACCCGCTATCAGTTTGATGTCTGCATTAAGGCCCACGCCATACCCGGTCTTATTGATATCTCCAAAATCGCCTACGGGAAAACCGGCTTCTACATAAGGGCCCAGGCTGAAACGTTTTAATTGCGCCTGTGTTGCCAGACTACCCAACAGCAACACGGCCATCATCAGGAAGAGTTTGTTTTTCATTCAAAGGATATTTCGAGGTTATGTATTACACGAAAGTATTATTTATTTGGCACACGCCCCAAAGAAATTGTATCAGCGGCTGATGCGGAAAAAGATGCCGTTCCAAAAGCTTTTAAAGGCAGCCGGATTTCATTAAATTTCCGGTCATGAAAAACTGCCTGGTCCCTTTGATGCTGACGTTGGCCCTGCATGCCTCCGCACAGGATACCCGCCCCTGGAAATACCATCAAACCATCACCATCAACACTACGGCCGCCGGCGCCGCTATACCCGGAGACGTACACAACTACCCGCTGGCCATAAAACTGGACGCACAGCATTTTGATTTCGGGGAAGCCAAAGCTAACGGCGCGGATATACGTTTTTCACAGCCCGGCGGCGCCGCCTTTCTGCCCCATAGCATTGAGTGGTGGGACCCCGTTCACCGCGAAGCGCTCGTATGGGTGAAGGTGCCGCTCATCAAAGGCAACAACGCCAAGCAGTTCATTACGCTGCACTGGGGCAATGCCGCGGCCGGCGGAGAAGACCGCTCTCATGAAGTATTTGACACGGAAGAAGGTTTTGTAGGCGTATACCACCTCAACGAGCCCGGCAACACCCTGCCCGGCGGCTATAAAGACGCTACCGCCAGCGCCGCGGACGCCACGGGCGTGAACATGCTGCCCGGCAACCTGGCCCCCGGCATATTAGGCAAAGCGCAGCAGTTCAATTACAGCAACCAGCAATGGATCAAAATAGACAGCGACAAACGCAAGCTGTTCGACCTCACCAACCAGCTCACCTTCTCCATCTGGGCCCGGGCCCGCAGCTATGCCAATAAAGGCAATGAGGCCAAACGGGTGCTGCCCGGTTACGAGACCATGATAGCGAAGGGAGATAACTCCTGGCGGCTGCAGAAGTACGGCGCCCGCGGCTGGCACAACCCGCCGGCAGAACTGATAGAGATCTGCGTGGAACGCCTTGACCCTAAAGGAGACCTCTGCGTGATCGGGAAAACGGATATGGTCACCGGCCGCTGGTTCCACATCACCGGCGTGCATGATCACCCTTATGTACGCCTGTATGTAAACGGCGTGCTGGACGCCACGGCTACCTTTGACAGCAAATGGAAAACAGACGATCACCCGGTGGGCATCGGCAACCAGAGCCAGTTTCCGGACAAGGGCGGCCGCTTCTGGGACGGCTGGCTGGATGAAGCGCGGGTATTGAAAGTGGTGAAAGATGAGCACTGGATCAAGCTGGACTATGAAAGCCAGCGGGAAGGCCAGCGCTTGCTGCAATTCGGGAAAACGGTGCGGCAATGAGCATTACTGTTTTGCTGAAAGATAAGCCAGCGGTGGTTTCCCCGTAAACCGCCGGAACTCTTTGGAGAAATGATGCTGATCGCAATAACCATGGTCAAGCGCCGTGCCCATCAGGTCTTGCCCGTTTGTTTCAACCAGGTGCAGCCATGCATGCAAAAAACGCTGCAGGCGCGCATATTCCTTGGGAGCAATACCGGTTACGGCCAGGCACTTTCTTTCCAGCCATTTATAATTGAGGCGCAGCTGCCTAACAAGATCATCTATAACAATATTGCCCTTCGCCCTGCTGATCAGCTGCAACGCCTCTTCCAGCAGCGGCGGTACCGGCGCCGGGTGTTTCAGCTGTGCCGCCAGCAACTGCATTACCTGCGCGGCCACCTGTTTTACTCCCCGAAGCGGCTGTAACGCGGCCACCCAGTTCTCCCCGAACAGCTCTTCAAACGCCCAGCGGTGCTGATGCCGCAGCAGGCGCATCTGCGCGGGCGCCAGCCGGTAAAAACCGGTGGGCGTAAAACGGACTATCAGCAAGGCATGGCCATTGGTGGTCTGATGCACGTTCTCTAAAAGCTGCGGGCTGCACCAGCCGGCCTGCACCTGTGCTTCTTCATTCAGCACAAACACCATACAGGGCCGGCCGTCGCTGAACCAGCAGGCGCCGTCATGCCCGTCAAATAAACGGCAGCTTTCCACAATGCCGTTCAGCAAAGCCGGGGGTGGCAGCACCTGGCTGCTTTCCGGGAAGGCCCTGCGTTGCAGGAAGTATGTGTACAATTGAACGGGCATATTGCAAAAATAAGGAATCCGGCAGTGGGTGAAATGTCTAAAAAGTACTTTGCGAAGCGGCAACCGGGCGTTTCAGCGCATGCTGTAAACAAATGTCGAAAATCTGCTTTCCGGTTTTTCCATAGCGCCGCAAATTGCCGTCAAAAAAATGATACTACCCATCGTAGCCTACGGCTCGCCCATTCTGCGCGTGCCCTGCCGGCCCGCTAACCTGGCAGACCCGCAACTCCCCATCCTGGTCGGCAACCTGCTGCATACCATGAAAAATGCGCATGGCGCCGGGCTGGCCGCCCCGCAGGTGAACGTGCCGCAGTGTGTATTTGTGACGGAAGCGGCCGGCGTGTTCATCAACCCGCAGGTCCTTTGGTACAGCCCGGAGCAGTTGTGGGACGAAGAAGGCTGCCTCAGCATTCCAGGCATACAGGAAAACGTGCCGCGGGCAAAACGCATCGCAGTAAGCTGGGTCAATGAAAAGCTGGAGCCGCAAACAGGGGAATTTGAAGATGACGCCGCGCGGGTAATTCAGCATGAATATGATCACCTGCAGGGAAAACTGTACCTCGACTATCTCCCGCCCTTCCGGAAACGGCTGCTGCAGGGGCGGTTGAACAGGGTATTGAAGGGAAAGGCGGATTGCCCTTACCCGCTGCGCAGCACAACATAAAAAACGGGCCGCAGAAACCTGCCGCCCGCTTGTAAAAAACGCGTATAATGCCTATTTTTTCTTCTTCCTGGTCCGTTTTTCCGTGATAACGCCGTTAAAGGAAATAGGTTGCCGGTTGGTACTGGTTACCTGCAGGGATGCGTACCCGTCTTCAGATACGGAGAGAAAAAGCTGTTGTACCTCGCGCACGTCTTTCGGCTGAATGGTAATATCCCAGCCGCCGCGCTTGCCGGGTTTTTCCGTATACTCAAAATCTTTTGAAATGAACTGGATGCCACCTTTGGAAGGGTCTAGCGGAGCGGAATAGGCCCGCCCGAAGTAGGGCAGGTAAGAATTGACAGTGTCTCTTGACACGGTAAGGTCATACCCCTCTCCCGTTATCTGCCTTGTACGGCCTCTCATGGGGAACACAGACTGCGCCTCAAAAACATAGTTCCGGCCCTGCACCAGCTGTTTGATCTTGTCCGCTTTGGACGTTTTCACCTGCGCCCTGGATTGCGCGCCCGCGGTCAGGAAGGCGGCCATCAGCAGCAGCAGAACAGGTATAGCTTTGACAACTTTCATATGATGAGATTTTATCTTTTGCATATAGAACAAATCATGTACCATATAGGTTTTTTTATTATATTTAACCATCATATATCCTTAAACCATACACTATGACTCTTTTCACCCTGTTGGCGGTTGCTGCCGCCGTATTTTTTGTAGCCCATGTGTTTTTGTTGTTTACCTCATTCGGCCGCGGTATTTACCACAAACGCAAGTACCTCTGGTCTCACCTCACCCTCTGGATCTGCGGGGCCGTTCTTTTTGTTATGGCAACACTGTATGCAGGCAAAGGGGAATCTCCTGTTATCGATGTATTTGACACGCCGGTGAAGCGCTGGCTGATCATTGTAGTGGCCTTCGGCCTTTCTGCGGCTGCGCACACCATTGTAAAGCTGCTGGTGATGCCCCGTTACCAGGGCCGGTAGCGCGCACCGGCTGGAATGTTTCTGTATCTTGCAGGCATGACCGTTCGCAAAATCATTCATGTGGATATGGATGCATTCTATGCATCGGTTGAGCAGCGCGATTTTCCTGAATACAGGGGCAAACCCATTGCAGTAGGCGGCTCCCCGGAAGGGCGTGGCGGAGTGGTGGCAACGGCCAGTTATGAGGCCCGGAAATACGGCATCCGCTCGGCCATGCCTTCCAAAAGAGCCCTGCAATTGTGCCCCGACGTAATTTTCATACGGCCCCGCTTTGCGGCTTACAAAGAAGTGTCACAGCAGGTACGCGATATTTTCAGGCGGTATACAGACCTGATTGAACCCCTCTCCCTGGATGAAGCGTACCTGGACGTGACGGAAGACAAACAACACATCGGCTCCGCCATTGCCATTGCCCGGCAGATCAAACAGGCCATCCGGGACGAGCTGCAGCTCACCGCTTCCGCCGGCGTTTCCGTTAACAAGTTCGTGGCAAAAATTGCTTCAGACATGCAGAAGCCTGACGGCCTCACTTTCATAGCGCCTGAGCAGGTGGAAGATTTTATGGAAAAACTGCCGGTGGAAAAGTTTTTTGGGGTGGGAAAGGTAACGGCGGACAAAATGAAGCGGATGGGCCTGCACACGGGCGCAGACCTTAAAAAGCTGACAGAAGCCAACCTCGTGCAGCTTTTCGGGAAAACAGGGCATTTCTACTACCGCATAGTAAGAGGAATTGATGAACGGGAAGTGCAGCCTCACCGCGAAACCAAATCACTGGGTGCCGAAGATACTTTTCCGCATGACCTTACCACTGTTGAGGAAATGAACCTGGAGCTGGACAAAATAGCCCTCACCGTAGCCGCCCGGCTTGAAAAATACCAGCTGCGCGGCCGCACTGTCACCTTGAAGATCAAGTACAGCGATTTCCGCCAGATCACCCGCAACCAGTCTTTCCCGCTCCCGGTGGGAGACCTGGCCACCATTGCCGCTACTGCCAAACAATTACTCCTGAAAACAGACCCTGCGGATGTAAAAATCCGCCTGCTGGGCATCACCCTTTCCAATTTTGCGGACGATGCGCCTGCCGCTCCCGCACAACAGCTCAGCCTGTTCTGATGGCCTGCGGCCGCTTGGGCGCCAACACTGCTCACCCACCGGTTGCGGCCCCTTTCCGGCTTCCCCGTCACTCTGCTTTCAGGCTATGCACCGGGTTGGCCAGCGCCGCTTTAACGGCCTGGAAGCTGATGGTGAAACAGGTGATCAGCAAAGTAACCACCCCGGCCAGCACAAACATGCCGATGCCTGGCGTCACGTGATAGGCAAAGCCTTCCAGCCAGCTGTGGGTAGCCCACCAGGCCAGGGGCAGCGCAATCAGCACCGCCACTGCTACCAGCTTTAGAAACTCGCGGGAAAGCAGCATTACCACACTGCTTACCGAGGCGCCCACCACCTTACGCACACCAATTTCTTTCTGCCTGCGCTGGGCGGTATAAGCAGCCAGCCCAAACAAGCCCAGGCAGGATATCAGGATGGCCAGCCCCGCAAAATACCGGCTCAGAACGCCGATCCTTTTTTCTGCTGTGTACATTTTCTGGTAACCTTCGTCCAGGAACTGGTAGCTGAAAGTAAAGCCGGGGTTGAACTGGCGGTACAGGTTTTCCAGGCCGGCAATGGTTTCCTTTTCCCGCCCGGCCTGTATCTTGATAGCCACCGCGTAGGTATTACCGGCGTTGAGGCGGAAAAACAGCGGCTTTACTTCCTCATGCAAAGATTCGAAATGGAAATCCTTCACCACGCCAATGATATGACGGGGCTCGCCCCAGAGCTGCACCGTTTTGCCCAGGGGCTCTTTCAAGCCCATGTATTTGATGGCGGCCTCATTAAAAATAATGGCATTGCTGTCTGATGCAAAATCTTTCGAGAAAGTCCTCCCCTCTTTTATCTCGAACCCCATGGTTTTTTCCGCGTCGTATGAAACGGCCACGTTCTCGAATTCCGTTCTGTCTTCAGGATCGCGGCCCGGCCACAATACACCGGAGGTGCCGCTGTTATGGCCGGTCATGTTATGTGCCATATAAGTGGCGCTCACAACGCCCGGCACGCTCCTCACCCTCTCCATAAACGCCTCCAGGTGATCTTCCGCGTCAAGCTTACCTTCCCGGTCAAACATGATCACATTGTCTCTTTTATAACCCAGGTTCTTATTTTGTACAAAAGCGATCTGTTTGTAGACCACCATTACAGACACTATGAGCACGGCGGAAATGGCAAACTGGAACACCACCAGCCCCTTGCGCACCCACAGTTCCCCGGCGGAGCTGGCCAGCCGGCCTTTCAGCACGGCAATGGGCTTGAAGCCGGAAAGGTACAATGCGGGATAGCTGCCCGCCAGCAAACCCGTCATCAGCGTAATCAGCACAAGAGAGCCGATCATGGCCGGATTGATGGAGAGGGCCAGCTGTTTGCCCGTAATATTGTTGAAAGAAGGCAGCAGGAGGGCCACCAGCAGCACTGCCACCGCCAGCGCCATAAAGGTCAGCAGCACGCTTTCACCCATATATTGCAGCATCAGCGAAAAACGGCTGGCGCCGGCCACTTTCTTGATGCCGATCTCCTTCATTCTCCTGGCCGCCCTGGCCGTGGAAAGGTTCATAAAATTGATGCTGGCAATGAGCAGGATGAATACGGCTATAATGGTGAACATCTTCACATAGGTAATACGCCCGCCGGTGGTTATCCCGTTTTCGTAGCTGCCGTACAGGTAATCTTCAGAATAGCGCTTCAGGAAAGGCGTGCGGTGTTTGACCTTACCATTGGTCTGCGCATTTACGAATCCCGCCAGCTTGCTGTTAAACCGGTCTATATCCGTGCCTTCGCGCAGCAGCACGCGGGTATACGTACCCGTGTTGCCCCAGCTGCCTATATAAATGTTTGAGGCGAACCTTATATCTATCGGCAGCAGAAAATCAAACTGCTCGGTGGCATTTGAGGGCGCAGGTTTGTATACGCCTGACACGGTGTATTGCTTTTCATGCTGCAATTCCACCGTTTTCCCTACTACATTTTCGGTATTGTTAAAAAGCTTCCGGGCAAGGGTTTCCGAGATCACAATGGAGTTATTACCGGCCAACACCTGGTCTGCATTCCCCTGCAGCAAAGGGTAAGAAAACATCTTGAAAAAGTCTCTGCCGGTGTACTTCCCGTTGGCCCGCACGTCGTTCTCCCCTACGCTAAGGGTGGCGTTATCAAACGGCTGCTCCGTAACAGCGTATTCCACTTCCGGCATGTCCGCTTTCATGGCCGCCGCCATAGGCCCGGAGGTGGTGGGAGACGTCCAGATGCCGCCGGCGCGGATGCGGTTTTCCATTACCCGGTACAACCGGCTGTCTTTTTCATTAAACCTGTCTACCGCCAGCTCATCAGCTACCCACAGGTAAATAAACAAGGCACAGGCAAGGCCGGTGGAAAGGCCTACCAAATTCAGGAAAGACGACTGCTTGTTATTCAGCAGGCTGCGCCAGGCCATTTTGAAATAGTTTTTCAGCATAAAGGCGAATTATGTGCACCGCGGCGCTAATTCAATACCAGTTTACGGGCATTTGTATATGAACGGAAAACAGATGGCATTATGCATTCATGTGTTCGCTTTCAGGATAGCCTTTGTCCGGAATCGGACAGGTTATTCAGACATCCTCACCGCCCCCCTCGCGGAGGTACCGTTTTCATTGATGGCTTCAATGGAAAAATAATAAGGCCGCTCCCTGTCCATCCCCTTGAAGTAGTATTCGTTCTGGCCGTGTACCATGATGCAGTTATACAGCTTGTCAGGCGCCACGCCCACGTAAATGTTATAAGCGTACGCATTGTCTACCGGCGCCCACTTGAGCCAGGCGCTTCGTTTGTCCTTCTCCGTGCGGAGCACGGCAAAGTTCTTCACCGTATCAGGCGGGGCGCCGCTGCCTTTGCCGAACACCCGCAGACCGCTGATGGCAAATTTGCCGGTGGGCATGTGGATGTTCTCCAGCTTGATGAAACGTGCCTTTACAGGCCGGGGCAGCTCTACATAATCATGCGGCACATCCTGCCGGTTGTTGCTTTTGTCAGTGAGCAGTTTCCATTGCCGCCCGTCCTGCGAGTAATACAATTTGTACTGATGGTAAGTACCCTGCTGTTTGCCCTGGAATTCCGCATCCTGGTCTGCATAATTGATCTGCACGGCATGCACCGTGCCGGTAGCGCCCAGGTCTGTGCTGATCCATTCCCCTTTGTTACCCGTGGCCGCGCTCCAGTAGGTTTTGATATGCTCGTCTACCGCGTAGTTAGGCAGGTAGCCGCCCAGCGTGGACGATACCTGCACGGGCCGCTGGTAGTTCAGCAGCATCCAGCCCGTGAAATACGTGTCGCCATCGGGCCGCAGGTAATGCGGGTAATCCCCGAAAGCGGTGTTGCAGTACATTACGCCGTCTTTATCAAAGCCCGCGGGCCAGATGCCGATGCGGCGCTCAAAATTATTTTTGACAGATACAACAATGGTAGACACGTGCCAGTACTGCCCGTCGTTATCACGGAAGGTGCTGCCGTGGCCGGCGCCGCGGGCAAAACCGCCGGGCTTGTAGGCAAAGGGGTTGTGCGCCTGCGGCGTGAAGGGCCCCAGCGGATGGTCACCCACCACCACGCCATCCGCATACCCGCTGAACTCCGTGCCCGGAGCGCCGTATTGCAGGTAGTACCTGCCGTTGTGTTTGGTCATATGCGCGCCTTCAATAAAGGGGTCGAGGAAAGTATTGTCACTGTATTCCCCGAAGCGCTGCCAACCGTAGCGCCAGTCTTCCAGCAGATACATTTCCTTGCGGGCGCCCAGCGGCTGCAGGGTTTTACGGTCCAGCTCAATACCGTACAGCGGGTAACGGTTGCTGCTGCCGTTGTACATGTACAGGCGGCCGTCATCGTCCGGGAAAAAATCAGGGTCCCAGCCGCCGATGGCAAAGGAATCAACCGCTTCTTTCCACTCGTTGCCTTTGGGGTTGGTGCTCATCCAGATGGGAAAATTGGTGGAGTAGGTGGAGCCGAACACCAGCATGGTATCCCCCATCACGGCTACAGCCGGGGCGCACAGCTCATCGTACACCTTGTGCCAGGGTTTGAGGAATTTGCGGGGCACAAAATGCCACTGCAGCATGTTGCTGCTCCACCAGTATCCCCACTGGTTGGTGGAGAAGAGATAAAAATCCCCTTTGTAGTTAACGATCACCGGGTCTGCCGTGGCGCGGTGCTTGCCCCAGGCAGCAAAATCAGGGATGGGCGTATAGCCGTAGTCAATGTTCACCGGGTTGCAGTACGTGCGCTGTTGCGCCTCTAGCGGGGCGGCAAACAACAGCAGCAGGAATGCAGGCAGAATGGTCCTCATACGCAGTAACTTTTTCCTGATGTTCTAAGTTCCGAAAAATGCGGCATGTGCGGGCATAAAAAAACCGGCAGCTGTTGCTGCCGGTCTGTGAATTATGTGAAGATCAGTATTTTGCCGCCTGCCCGTTTTTCGGAATAGCTTTGAGGATGAACTCGCGCAGGTGGTCATTACTAGTGGCCAGGTCATCTTTCCGGAGATACATCATGTGCCCGCTGCGGTAGCCTTCCCAGGAGAGACGGTCTTTCAGCCGGCCGCTGGGGTCCAGCTGCCACATGCTGTATTTGGCGTTGAAGTAGTCACAGGCGCCGTCATAGTAGCCGCTCTGTATGAGCACGTGCAGGAAAGGGTTTTGCGCCATGGCCTGCCGCAGGTTCTCCCCTGTTTTGTTGCCGTTGTTGTCCCAGGGGAACACGGGCCCGAACATATAATATTTCAGGTCTGTCTTGTACTTCAGCTCTTCCCGCAGGTACATGTTGATGGCCGGGGTGAAAGAATGCAGCCAGGAGGTCAGCTCGGCGTTAAAATCCACCCGGTCTCCCGCGTCGCGGCGGTCAATGCCCAGGTAGCGGGAATCCAGCCGGCCAACGGTGTAGCCGCGTTCGCGCAGCAGCTCTTTCCAGAAGAAGTTCAGTGGAATATCAAGATTGTTCTGCAGCACCGCTTTTTCGGAGATGCCGGAATAGCGGCTAACCCTGGCGGCTATTTCCTTTTTGCGCGCGTCGGTAATAAAGCCGCCTTCCGCCAGGGCGGGCAGGTATTCCTTGATGGTGAACTGCTCTACTTCCTGCAGCATCTGCGGCAGGTCTTTCTGCTGCAGGTCTGACGCCAATGCCTTGTGGTACCAGGCGGTGGCCGCAAAGTACGGGAGGCGCAGCGCGGCGGAGGCGGGGCCTGAGCGCTCAATGCCCAGCTCTGTGGGAGATACCAGCACCACCCCGTTCACATAGATCCACTGCGCGTTCTGCAGCTCCAGCGCCAGCCCGGAAACGCGGGTGGTGCCATAACTTTCGCCCACCAGGTATTTGGGAGAGGCCCAGCGGTTGTATCGCGTAATGAAAGTGTTGATCCATTCCGCCAGGTACTTCACGTCCTGGTTCACGCCAAAGAACTTCGTGCCCGGCACGTCTTTGCCCGTAGTGCGGGAAAAGCCCGTGTTCACAGGGTCTACGTACACAATATCCGCCACGTCCAGTATAGAATGCGGGTTGTCTTTCAGGCCGTACGGTTGCACCGGGTAGCCTTCATCGTCAATATTCAGCACCCTCGGGCCGGTGTACCCTATCTGCATCCATACAGACGCCGTACCCGGCCCGCCGTTAAAGGAAAACACCAGCGGCCGGGCTGCCTGGTTGTCTACATTCGATCTTTCAAAATAGGTATAAAAAACACCAGCTATGGTTTTGCCGTCATCGTCCCACACGGGCAGTGAGCCCGCCGTTACTTTATAGGGCACCTTTTGCCCGCGGATGGTCACTTCATGCCGGGTTACCACGCTGGCGTCTATTTTCAGCGAGCGGCCGGCGGCAGCGCTGTAAAACCTGCCGTCAGCAGAATCTTTTGCGGGCGCGGGCCCTTTCTGTGCATATAGTTGGCTGCAGCCCAGCAGGAGGGCTGCGGTAAGGAAATGTTTCATGATTTAAACATAGGGTATAATCTGAATATACGGGAATTTTTGTGATAAAGGGGGGAGAAAATATGGAACCGGGAGTACCTATATTTCTCACACTCCTGTGAGTTACCGGTTGTATTTTTTTGTAGTATTGAAATATTATAAAACCAACCACTGCAAACGAGATCCTCCTTTTTAATCGGGGGCCGGATTTGTTTTGAAGCGTTAACCTAAGGAATCATTGCATGGCATATTTCCTCTTTATTGATGAAAGCGGGCACGACCACAGAAACTCGCCTTATGAGGTGCTGGCCGGCGTTGCCATCATGGATACAATGCTTTGGGAACTGGTGAAAGAAGTTCACAAGATAGAGCTAGGCTGCTTCGGCAGAAGATACCGGCATGACGGTAGAGAAATCAAGGCCACCAATTTCCTCAACAGAAAAACCTTCAGACTGGCAAGCCAAATGGAGCCAATTGGTTTGCCTGAACGTACGGAATGGGCCAAGCAGGCGCTGGACAATGGAGAAAATGCCAACAGAAACCAATTGACCGCACTTGCACAGGCCAAATTGTCTTACGTTAACCAGATCTTCCGCCTCTGCCGGAGGTACTATTGCAAAGTTTTTGCCGCCATCACCACGGCCCCTGCAAGAATGCCCGCAGATGCCTCCATGTTAAGAAAAGACTACGTTTACCTGTTTGAGCGGTTCTATTATTTTCTGGAAGATATGCCGGGAGAACCCAGGGGTATTATTGTATTCGATGAACTGGATAAATCAGCCAGTCATATCCTGCTTTCGCAAATGGAACGGTATTTTCAAAATACTGCCAAGGGAAGAGCCAGAAGCAGCCGTATCATACCAGAACCGTTTTTTGTTCACAGCGATCTTACCACCGGCATACAAATAGTTGATTTTGTTGCATACCTGTTCTCCTGGAGTTTCCGGGTAGCCAAAATGATAAAACCAGGCAGGGAAGAGCTGAAAGAATTTGTTGATCTGATAAAGCCGATGAGATATAAAACGACGAGAGAAATAGGCGATAACAACAAGCACCTGATCTGGAGCGTTACACCTGTATAAAAGAAAAAAGGCAATGCCAGTTTCCCGGTCAAAGCCTCCGATGTAAAGGTACGTAAATTATTATTTACGAAACAAAAAAAAGCACTGCAATTTTTTATCTCCCTGTCATAAACACCCACTTCACATTCCTTTCATACCCAAAAGGTTTCCCTGCCGCCGGTGCGCTCATCTCCCCTTTCAGCTTGCCATTCCTGTCTTTTGATACCTTCAGCATCACCTTTGAAAAAGCGCCCTTCTCGTAATTGAACGTAGTGCCGTCATCATCATACAAAGTAAAGCTGCCGGCTGCAGTGCCATAGTGCCTTACTTCCAATGGCAGCACATCCCCTGCTTTAGGCGCCTGCCGCCGGGCAGGTATCATGGGAATAATGGCGCCGTCTTTCACGAACAGCGGAATTTTATCCAGCACAGCGGTAACGGTGATCTCCTGGTTTTCGCCGGCCAGCTGCCCGGTATAAAAATCATACCATTTGCCGGCGGGCAGCTGCACCTTACGGCTTTTTTCACCGGCAAACACGGGCGCCACCAGTATATTGTCACCCATCATGTACTGATCTTTCAGCTCTGCGCGCGTTTTGGCTTCGTAGGGGTTCAGCGTGGCGTCCAGCTTGCCGCCGGTTTCCTGTGCGGCATAGGCAAAACCGTCTATCAGGTTCATGGAGCGGAACGGGGGCTTGCCTTCAAAATGATATTGGGCAAAGGTGGAATAGATGTAAGGCAGCAGCCGCATCCGCAGCATGGCCACATCCTGCACCGCCTTTTCCACTTCGGGGAAAGACCATGGTTTGGTACCGTCTGCCCACGCGTTCAGCATAGCCATGGGGGAAAAACAAACGCTCTGCATTCTCCTCACCCACTCTTCCGCAGATTTGGAAGCGCGCACTTCCGGTGTCCACAGCACGCCAATGAAGCTGCTGTTCACCAGGGCGGAAATAAAATCAGGATGGGAATAATAATCGTTATAGATCACGTACGGAAAGTTGCTGGCGCCTGCGTTGGAAGCCCTTACCAGGCCATAGGTGCGCAGGTTCTGCTCCCGGTACCATTCGTCCGTCATTTTCTGCATGATCACGCCATACACCTGCCGCATCTGCTCTGCCGTGGTGCCGGAGGGAAAGGTAGCCACATCGGGCCACAGCCATTTGTCGTACCCGTCGTTCTCATCCATCTTGTACCCGCTCACGCCAATGGATATATGATTTTTGATAAAATGCTCCTTCCAGTACCGGCGGGCTTCGGGAATGGTGAAGTCTGTTACCAGCCCGTTCCATACGGTATGGGTGCCGGCGAAGGGCTTCACCTTGCTGTACAGGCTGCTTTTGGGAGACACGTAAGGGTTCAGCCAGAGGTTGGCGCGAACGCCTTTTTGGGCCAGGCTGGTGATGAAACCTTTCGGATCGGGGAAGCGGTTTTTGTCCCATTCAAACGTGCAGGGGTAGCTCATAGAGTGCCAGCCCGGCTCTACACCAATAAAGTCAAGCGGGAAGTTGTGCTCTTCAAACTCCGTGGCTTCGCGGAGAATGTCTGACTGGGAGTACAGTGTAGGCACGCGCTGGGTGAAACCCAGCCCCCATTTGGGCGGCAGGTAGCCGCCGCCGTTGAAGAGGTTGTACCGCTGTACGGCGTTCATGGCCGTAGGGCCGCCAAACACGTAGATCTCTACCCCGCCGGCGGGCACCAGTATTTCCACACCGTCCGAGTACGGCATGCTTTGCCATTTCTTGCTCTTGTCATTACGGTCTATCAGCTCCGGCGGGTTCTTTGTATCTACCCGTACAGCGGTACCGGCGTATACTGTGAGGTACCGCGCGGCGTCTACCAGTACGCCATATCCGCGGGACGATACGTAGAACGGTACCGGGGCATGCGTGCGCCCGTTGTCTGTGCCGCCGTAGTGGTCCATATGCAGCTGGCTTACACGGCCGCGCTGGTTCACGGTTTTAAAGTTGAGGCCAAGGCCGAAAAGCTGTTCGTCCCTTTCCAGGGGAAACTTGAGGTATACCTTGCCGTCTTGCAGGCGGGCGGTGATATCCGCCTGCGGCATGGGAAACCCGGTGGCGGGCAGTTCTTTCAGGGAGGTTGCGTTGGGCGTAGCGCCTGCGGCTTTGAGGAGGCTGATCTTTTCAGGCGTGCCGGCTACGGCTTTCCAGACGCCGGGCTGCACCTGCTGCCATTCTAAGGATAATTGCTGTGCGGCGGCGGCGGCACACAAAAGCAGGCACGCCAGTATTATACGGACTGTTTTCATAACTCGATGGAATTGCGGGCGTCAAGTTAGCAAGAAAATCCGCCATTTCTCCTTTAGATCAATATACTGGCAGGAAACGGTAAAAAACTGGAAGCCGCGGGCGCCATACATATATCAAGCCTTCAGCACATTCCGGTTCACGGGTTCCTTTTCGGCGGGGTTTACCTGGTAGCACAGTATTTCACCGCTGGTCAGCACTTCCACCACGCGGTAGCCATGGTAAGGTGTTCCCCAGCTGCCGCCCAGGTGGCCGTCAAAGAAATAATGTTTGCCGTTCTTTTCCTTCATGCCGTCTTCCGCATGGTCATGCCCATGAAAGATGGCCCGGAGGTTGGGCTGGGCGGAGAACATCTCCGTCAGTTCGGGGCAGTCAATACCGTGTTGCGTCCATTTCACGGGGGTGATGTGCATGATCACGAAGAGGTGTTTTTTGCTACGTAGCTCCTGCAGTCTGGCACGCGTCCAGTCGAGGTCGGGACAAATATATTTGCCTTTTACATCTGCCGTATTAAGCACCAGGAAAGCGGTATTGCCCTGTTCAACCACATGGTGCCAGCGCGTGCCCCAGGTCTTTTCCCAATCGTCTTCCGCAATCATGTCATGATTGCCATGAGACACGGCGTAGGGCATTTGCAGCTGGTCCCAGGTGCGTTTTACCTCCGGCAGAAAGGCGGGGTCATTATGAAAGATATCGCCGTTTATAAAGGCACGATGCAGGCCCCTGCCTGCTTTTTCTTTATTGAGCCAGGCCGTCATGCGCTGGTGGTTTTCCACCCAGGTAGTTTTAGGCTCTCCGAAATGGCCGTCTGAAGTGAGGGCAAAACGAAGGGCTACCTTGTCTTTGGCAGGCAGCGTAAAGCCGGGAGCGGCAAAAGATTGCAGGGTATTACCGGCACCAATGAGCACGATGCCTTTGAGCGTATTTTCGAGGAATTTGCGACGTGTGAGCATGCCATGAAGATACTTATTTCCGGGAAGCGGAGGAAGCCGGGCAACGAAAAATTAATGCGGCGCCCTGCTACGCAAACGTCAGCACGTCCAGCTGCTTCCGGTAGTCATACTGCAGGTCTTCATGCAGGGTTTCCAGCGCTTTTTCAATTTTGCGCAGCTGCTGGGTATACAGGTTGGCCAGCTGTACGCTCTTGTTTATCTGGATGCCGCAGCGCCTCATTTTCTGGCAGTAAAAAAGCAACAGCTCTATTTCCGCCTGTTTGGAGCCGGTGAAGCGGATGTGTTTATTGGTGATGCGCAGTATTTTTCGCAGGGTCTTTTTGGCATGGTAGAGGTGCGTGGTGGTCATGCCGTCAAACTCAAGGGCTATGTACTCCTGCACGGAGGCTATGTACCCGTCAAGGTTGTGGCTTTCAAACAGCAGGTAGGTGAGCAGTTCCTTGCTTTCTTTCTTGAATTTGGCCAGCCGCAGGCACAGCTCCACCAGCCCCGCAGGCGGCAGGGTGGCCAGCTCCGTTTTCAGTTCATTGATGGTGGCTACTTTCATGTATCCCGGCTATTCCTGGTAAAAATCTATCAAAGCCCCAAAATAGGCATCGTTCCAGCCTTCCACCATATCATGGTAAGCCTCATCGGGGATGTTGGTATGTTTCAGCTCCGCGGAGGTGCCTTTTTTATGGGGGTGGAGGATGATGGTTACAATGGAGGCCGCTTCCTGCTCTCCGAAATACCATTCCTGCACAATCTTTTTGTCTTCCACAAACTCCAGGTTCTTGCCTGCAATGCTGCCGTCCCAGAGGGAAAATTCAGTGCCGGGTTCTGTGCTCATTTCCGCTTTTTCTCCCGTCCACAGCTGGATGGTAGCGGGGTTGGTAAGTGCGCGGTACACGTCTTCAGGCGGTGCGGGTATCTCGAAATGTTTTTTGTAGTCTTTCATGTGCGTTATTGTTCCAGTAACTGAATGCCGGTTTTGGTGAAGGCTATCTTCTGCTGTTTGTATAAAGCGCCGGTCACCATTTTAAATGTTTTTTTGCTCATGCCGAAGAAGGCATAGATCTCTTCCGGGTCTGATTTATCGTGGTACGGCAGGTAGCCGTTATTTTCCTGCAGCAGGCGCAGTACTTTCCCCGTTTCGTCTTCCACCCTGCCATACCCCTGGCGGCCGGGCACCACGTCTATTTTATTGTCGTCTTTAATGGCCTTGATGAAGCCCTGGAAACGGTCTCCGATATCCATGGGCCTGAACTGGTCAGCAAAATGCAGCACGCCGGTATGGCGGTTGTTGATGATGGTGACGAAGCCGATGTCTGTGCGGCGGTAAATGAGGAGGTCTACCACGTCTTTTTCCTTTACCGTGAGGTCTTCATTGCTCAGGTAAGGATCTATTTTTTCCGTGGCGGCAATGCGGCCGGTAAGTTTGTCTATGTAGATCATCACCAGGTATTCCTGGCCTTTACGCATTTTCGAGAGCTGCTGCGACTTGGGTACGAAGAGGTCTTTCATCAGCCCCCAGTCCAGGAAGGCGCCCTGGTCTGTTACATCTACCGCTTTGAGGCTGACAATATCGCCCACAATGCCCAGGGGTTTTTCCGTGGTGGCAATGAGGCGGTTTTCGGAATCGTGATAAAGGAACACTTCCAGCTCATCACCGGGCCGCGTTCCTTTCGGCACGTATCTTTTAGGCAGGAGGATTTCCTGCTCCCCGCCGTCCAGGTACACACCAAAATCCGCTTCCTTCTTCACTTTTAAAGTATTGTACGCGCCTACATGGATCATAAATTCGCTTTATAAAGCGCAAAGGTACAATAAAATAAATCTTGCAAAATGCGGGGATATGCCACATATGCTTTAAATAGCGTATTCGTAAACAACTAATAAATATGCCCTGAACAATTGAAACACATATTATTAGGCGCTACGGATTATTAATGCTACCTTCGGCTCCTTATTTTTATAATTTTTACACAATGGAACAAAAATTCACAGGAACTGTAAAGTTCTTCAATGAAACAAAAGGTTTTGGCTTCATCAAACATGATGAATCTGCTAAAGAAACTTTTGTACACGCAAACGGCCTCATTCATGAAATTCAACAGGATGACCGTGTTGAGTTTGAACTGCAGGAAGGCAGGAAAGGCATGAATGCCGTTAACGTTAGACGTATTGATTAAGCTTGCTTAAAATATGTTTTACAGGCCGGTCTGTTTGACCGGCCTTTTTTTTGTCCGCCGGGCCAGGTGGCATCCTTCTCAGAACTTCTTCAAACTGCCCGGCCGGAAGCTCCATTCCGGAGTAACCAGCAGCTGGTCCGGCAGCGTGCTGTACCAGGGGCTTTGCCCGTTGGGGTTGTTGAGAATATGAATATTTTGCGCCGGCATATAACTCTGCGCCAGCAAATACCTGCGCTCCCCCGCCCCGTTCACCGCCACGTCTATCACTATTACCGCATGCCCTGGTGAGCCGCCCTGGATGAATACATGGCCGGGCCGTATTTCCGCTGCGGGTTTCAGCTGCCGGCTGAGAGAAAGGGTGCCTGCCCAGGCAAAAACCGTTTCCAGGTATTGCATGAACACCTGCCGGTTTTCCGCAGGCGCGGCTGCCCTGCGTTTTACCAGGCGGCCTTGCTGCAGGCTGTAGCGGATGCCGTTACGCCAGCCCTCATAATCCATCAGCGTACCGTCTGTGGCGTAGAAGGCTATCTTGCCGAACTGTTGATGCTCATACAGGTATTCCGCGTACAGGCGCATCACGGCGTCTGCGCACTGCTGCAGGTCTTTGCTGCCAACAGATATGTCCAGCACGGCAAACTGGGCCTCCTGGTTGAGTTTTTTCTTCCCGTTGAACAGATACACGGTATTGTCTTTTTTCAGCGGCACGGCGCGCAGCCATGCCCCGAAAGAACCGGGCGGCTGGTGCATGCGGGTGAAGCCCGGGGGAAGGGAAATGGCGGCAACGGTGGGTGATGCCGGCGTTGCCGGCGCCGTAATAAAGGCGGAAAGGAGAAACAGGGCGTAGTGCATGCCAGGAAGATGCGCATGTGTTCAATTTCCATATGCCTTTCTTTTTTCTGTGCCCGGGCAAATATTAATAACCTGATTAGGAGTATATTCGGGGTAAGCATCCGTTCCAATGAAAAAACTGCAGATAGATGTATCAGGCGGTTTGCCTGACGGCATCCCCGTTGATTCAGCACTTTCCTTCGCGCCTTTCATAACCCATCTTGAAAAACAGGCGGAGGAAGAAGACTCCATCAAGGCAGCGTTTTACCGCCAGGTGCTGCAGCGCTTTGCCGCCGGCCCTTCTGAAGAAGAAATGGTGCAAATGGTGCATGCCTGCCTCAGCCCTTCGCTGCTGGCCAAAAAAGACAGCATCTGGGGCCTGTGCGTACCGCTGCAGCCGGTGATCCTGTACGCTACGGACGGGTTGATGCATCTGCTGAACAACCGGAAACAAGACCTCTTTCCGCGCACGCCGGAAGACTTCCAGAAAGAACGCCTCCAGCAGATCTACGCCTTCCTGCTCCGCCGGCTGTACAACTTCCAGCCTCCGCGCAAAAGCGAGCTGTACCATGCCTACTCCAACCAGGAAACAGGCCTGCTGCAATATTTCACCATCAACATCAATACTGATTTTATTGACGTGGAGCCCCTGGGAGAGCTGCCGTCTATAGACTTCTCCAGCCTGCATGCCCGCCTGAACGACGGGGAAGGGTATGATATACTGGAAGATGTCATCCCGCTGAAGCTGTTCCGGTTCAGGGGAATTTCCATTATTACCGTAACAGACGTCACCACCCTGCAGGCCGTGGAAAACATCAGGAAGGTGAGGCTCAGCCGCACGCCGGAAGACAACACCGCCACCTACCGCCACGTAATACAAAGCCTGAAAACACTGGTAGGCAATCCTCGCATAGAGTTCGACCTTTTTACGTTTGTGCGGGTAAACGGCAAGCTGGTGTACGGCTATGAAAAAGGCGGCACCGGCATTTTGTACAAGGTATGGGGCGAATATTCCATGACCGCGGAAACCTTCCAGCAACAGGCGGAAGGCTATGCACGCCGGCCCAACTCCTTTTTTTCGCGCAACCTGGCGCAGGAAGACCTGGTCAAGAACGGCTGGCTGAAAAAGTTCATCAACCTGGGCGTGGGCTCTCTTTCACTTACCCCTGTGTTTTATAACCAGGCCCTGGTAGGCGTGCTGTGCATGCACACCTGGAAAGATGAGTATTTCGATGAAAAAATGCTGGCCCTGCTGGAACCCGCCATCGGCGCCGTAGCACAGCTGCTGCAGATCTACATAGACGAGTTCAACCTGGAGATAGAGAACATCATCAAGGAAAAATTCACTTCCATACAGCCCGCCGTGCAATGGAAGTTCAATGAAGCAGCCTGGCAATACCTGCTGCGCAAGAAAAAGAACGATCCCATGCCGGAGGCAGACCCCATCCTGTTTACCGGCGTATACCCCCTGTACGGCGCCATAGACATCCGCAACTCCACGCTGGAAAGGAACCTGGCCATCAGGTCAGACCTGGAGCAGCAGTTGCAGCTGCTGGCCAACACGCTGGCCGCCATTGGCCTGCAACACCACTCCTCACTGCTTGACGGCATGCAGTTCACCTGCCGCAACTGGCAGCAGACCTTGCAGCAGCCGCTCAACACGATAGACGAAAGCAACATCAACCACTTTCTGCTGGAAGAAGCCCTGCCCTTCCTGCAGCACATAGGCGCACAACATGCGGACGTGCAGCAGCTGGTCACCAATTACCAGGCTGCCGCGGCCTCCGGAGATACGCACAAGAGTGCGCTGGAACTGTCTATGCAGATGCTCAACAACCGCATCAACACTTACCTGGAAGCGGAAAAGGAAGAGCTGCAGCGCTCCTACCCCTGCTACTTTGAAAAGTTCAGGACTGACGGTATTGAGTACGATATTTACATCGGCCAGTCAATAGCCCCGGAGCAGCCCTTCTCCCCCTTTCACCTGAAAAACGTGCGCCTCTGGCAGCTTTCGTCCATGGCCGCCATTGCCCGGCTCACCCACGGCCTGCTGCCACAGATGCCCAGACCGCTGTATACTACGCAGCTTATCTTTGTACATAACCAGACCATTGATATCAGCTTCAGAACAGACGAAAGGAAATTTGACGTGGAAGGCGCCTACAACATCCGCTACCAGATGATCAAAAAACGGATAGACAAGGTACACATCCGGGACACGCAGGAGCGGCTGACCCAGCCTGATACTATTGCCCTCATCTACTTTAACCGCAAGGACGTGGATGATTATTTCCCCTTCATCCAGTACCTGCAGGAGAAAAAAGTGCTGCAAACGGAGGTGGAAGATCTGCTGCTGGAGGATTTGCAGGGGTTGAGCGGGTTGCGGGCATTGAGGGTGAAGGTGGTGATCTGATTACAGGCCGCTCGTATACCACTCCACCGCCCGCCGCTCCATCTCCTTCACAAATGCATCCTTTGCATCGTTGTATTCCAGCATGTCTTTAAACTCCCGCTGTGCAATAGTATGCTTCAGTTCCGCGTAAGCTTCACGCACATCCTCATGCGCACGCAGGTAGTCCCGGAAAGCAATGTGGCGCAGCCAATGCGGGGAGGCCTGCGGGATGATATGCACATGTACCTTGTTTTCGAACAGGCTGCGGTCAATGTCTGATGCATGGGCTACAATGGCCGGCGGCAGGCGGTCAGACAGCGGCTGCAATTTTACAAAGAGGCGGCGGTAAGGCATGTCCGGCTCGTAGATCTTGAAATAAGTGTAGCCGGCCGCCTGCATGGGAGCGGCTACTTTTTCCAGGTCTTCTTCCTGCTGCAGGCCCACCAGTATGTCAATGAGCGGTTTGGCGGCGAGGCCGGGCACGGAGGTGCTGCCGATGTGATCTACGCGCGGGTGCAGATGGCCAATGGCGGTACGGATAATGGCCGCCTGCTCTTCAAAGAGCGCGGGCCATGCGGGGGAGTATGGTGCAATAATGATTTTCATGGTAAAAAAGGCCGCCTCCTTCCGGAAGCGGCCTCGTGCGTATTTGCGGCAAACTTAGCTATTTTTCAGGTACCAGCACCGCCTTGAAGTAGTTGGCCCCGCCCAGGTACTTCACAGCAGCTGCTTTTACGCTGGCTTCCGTTACCTGCTTCAGGCGTTCTGCATGGCGCAGCACGCTCAGGGGATCTTCATCGGTTTTGAGCTTGGAGGTGATGTAAGACAGCCAGAAGTTGTTTTCCCGGAGGCTTACTTCCATGGCGCGGGCGCTTTCGGCGCGGAATTTCTCTATATCCACGGCGGTGGCGCCTTCTTTCTTGATCTTCTCTATCTCGTCCAGCGCGGCGTTTACCAGCTTGTCTACATTGGCAGATGCGCAGCTGAATGAAATAGTGAGGTTGTAATAAGGCTGCGGGTATTTTTCATAGCTCACGCCTACCCTGGGGCTGTACACGCCGCTTTCCTTTTCGCGGAGGCGCTCCAGCACCTTGAATTCCAGCACATCGCTAAGGGCGCTCAGCTGCAGGTTGTTGTCTGCGGCATAGTCATAGTCGCCGTGGAAGAACAGCTTTACCTGCGCCTTGTCTTCAATGCCTTTTTTCACAATGCGGGTCACGTTGCCGGTGAGCGGTTTCCCACCGCGGTCTACAAACTTCTCTTTGCGGCCGGTAGCGGGCAGGCCGCCCAGGTAGGTTTCCAGCAGGGGCTTGATCTTTTCCACCTCAAAGTTGCCTACAAACACGAACGTCTGGCCGCTGGCATCTGCAAAACGGTCTTTGAAGAACTCGAAAGAGCGGTCAAGGCTGATCTGGTCCAGTTCGGCCAGGGTGGGCTTCCGTTCGCGCAGGTTGTTGGAAGACATCACGGAGGTGATGGTATCTGCGTAAACATTTTCCGGACTGTCATCAGCGTTCTGCAGGTATACTTTGAACTCGTCCATGTTCTTTTTGAAGAGGATGGGATCTTTGCGCGGATTGGTGCCGTGGGCGTATACCAGCTGCAACGCGGTTTCCAGGTCTTTGGGAGAAGCGCTGCCGCTGTAGCCTTCGTACAGGCTGCTGATGTAAACAGACGCGTTGGCGGTGCTGCCGGCCAGCATCTTCCTCAGCTGGGTGTTCTCGAATTCGCCGATGCCGTCCCCGCCAATATTGCCGGCGTAATTGGTGGCCATGTAGTCTTTGTCTTCCGCCAGTGAGGTACCTCCCTCGGCAAAAGAAGAGAAGATGATCTGGTCGTTTTTGAAGGTAGTGGGTTTGAGGTATACTTTCACGCCGTTAGACAGCGTGAGCTTGGTTACATCTATGCCTTCGATCTTTTCTTCCGCCGTTACTTTGCCGGGCGCAGGTTTCTTTTCCAGCAGGGGCTTGTTCACGCCTGCATCCACATAGGCGGTAAGCCCTTTGCCGGAGTTGCGCAACGCGTCCAGCAGCTGGGCGTCTGCCGGCAGTTTTGCCTTGTCTTTATCAGGAGCCTGGGATATAATGGTGATGTTCTCAGGCGTCATGATCTTTTTGGCAAACTGGTTCACTTCCGCCAGGGTGATCTCGTTCAGCAATTGTTTGGTCAACGTGTAACGGAAATCAGGACTGAGGATGGGTGATTTGTACAGGAAGTTTCTCAGGTACGTTTGCACAAAGGCGTTGGAGTTTATTTTGTCTTTTTCACGATAGTTCTTTTCGTTGCCGGCTTCCATGTTCTTCTTCACTACTTCCAGTTCCGAAGCGGTGAAGCCGAACTGCGCCATGCGCTCCGCTTCCGCCGCTACCCCGCCGAGGCCTTTGGCCAGCTCACCGGGGTCTTTGGTAACGGCCACAATGGTAGCAGCGTCAATGCCCGGCACCAGGCCACCCTGGTAGGCGCCGTAGCTGAACTGGCCGTCTACAAAGGGCGCAGTGCCTTTCTGCTTCAGCTCCTGCAGGCGCGCACCCATCATGGAATTGATCATACTGGTAATAAGTCCCTTGCGCACGTCTGCCACGCCGCCGGTTTCTTTATAACGGCGGCGGATGAAGGCTATCACCACGTTGTAGGGAAATTCCTTGTCTGTTACCTGCTTTACCACCGGCTGCTTGTTGTCAGGCAGATCATACTTTTGATGCGGACGGGGATTGGCGGGGTTCACCAGCGGGCTAAAATTCTCCTTGATGAGCGCTTCCACCTGCGCCACGTCAAAATCTCCCACGGCTATTACTGCCTGCAGGTTCGGACGGTACCAGTCTTTGTAGAACTGTTTTATTTCATTGTGCTTGAAGTGCTGGATAATGTCCAGCTTGCCGATGGGGATGCGTTCCGCATAACGGGAGCCGCCCAGCAGCACCGGCAGCAGCTCTTTCTGCATGCGGGACTGCGCATTTTTGCCGCGCTGGCGGTCTTCTTCCACAATCACCCCTCTTTCCTCATCAATATCATCGTTCTCCATGCTCACATAACCCGCCCAGTTGGCCAGTATCTTGAAGCCGTTCTTGAAGAGGGCCGCACTGTCTGTAGGAATGGGCAGCTGGTACACCGTCTGGTCAAAAGACGTATAGGCGTTCAGGTCAGCCCCGAATTTTACGCCGGCTTTCTGCAGGTAGTTGATCAGCTCGTTCTTCGGAAAATCTTTGGTGCCGTTAAAGGCCATGTGCTCCGTAAAGTGGGCCAGGCCCTGCTGGGCATCTGTTTCCATAAGGGAGCCGGCTTTCAGGGCCATGTACAGTACCGCGCGGTTTTTGGGCTCGCTGTTTTTACGAATGTAATAAGTAAGACCGTTGGGGAGCTTGCCGATCTTCACATCGGGGTCTGCCGGTATGGTGCCGATGGCAGACTTAACGGCCGCCTGTTTGGGTTTGGGCTGCGCCTGGATGAAAGATACGGGCAAAACGCTTGCAGCGGCAAGCGTCAGCAGTAGAAAATTTCTTTTCATAAATGGTGTTGGTTTATAGATTTTAATGCGGGATAAAGACCGCAACCCCGCGGGCGGGGGTGGTAAATATACTATAAAAAAACGGCCCATGCCGCAATAGCATGAGCCGTTCAATTATATTATCCGCTTACATCAAAACTTCCCTTTCACCAGCGCCGGGTTGTACAGCTGCTGATGCACCTCATAAAAAGATTTCACAGGGTTTTTGAATACCTTCCTGTCATACGTGATAAGACCGTTGGTCTCAATTTCCACGTCTGTGGTCTGTGTATACACGGCCGCGGAAAGGCCCAGCGGAATGAGGTCTTTCAGCCTGGTCATGTATTCTTTATAGCGTTTGAACAGTTCGTCCGCCGTTTTGAAGGTCTGGTATCCCCAGTTGTTCTTCTGCTGCCATACGTGGCCGTCTACGGGCAGGCCCAGTCCACCGAACTCGCCCAGCACAATGGCCTGTTTGCCGCCGTAGATGTCTGCCTGCGGCATGGCGGGCTCCGGGTAGTTGTGCAGGTCAATGATGTGGCCGGTGGGGAAAAAGTTGCCGCCGCTGGCGCTGTTCACCAGGCGGGAAGGGTCTTTTTCCATGGTCCATTCGGTAATTTCTTTCGTTTTGAACTGGCCCCAGGCTTCATTGAACGGTACCCATACTACAATGGAGGGACTGTTGTGCAGCGCTTCCATGATGGCGTTCCATTCTTCGCGGTAGGCTTTTTCAGATGCGGGGCTGCGTTGCTGCTCCGTGCCTTTGCCTACGATGCCCGGCCGCGGTTCCCAGCGGTTGCCCAGGTCTCCGCTGGGCATATCCTGCCAAACCAGCATGCCCAGGCGGTCGCAATGATAATACCAGCGCGCGGGCTCTACCTTGATGTGTTTGCGGATCATGTTAAAGCCCATGGCCTTGGTTTGCTCCACATCAAAAAGCAGGGCTTCATCTGTGGGGGCGGTGTACAGTCCGTCAGGCCACCAGCCCTGGTCAAGCGGGCCGTACTGGAAGAGGAACTTGTTATTGAGCAGCATGCGGTATACGCCGTTCTCGTCTTTGGCCATGGAAGACTTGCGCATGGCAAAATAGCTCTGTACGGTATCCACTACCTTGCCTTTGCGGGCAATTTCCAGGCGGAGGTCGTACAGGAAGGGGCTGGAGGGAGACCATAGCTTGGGGGAAGGTATCTTCAGCACGGCGGTGCCGCCGGGTTCCATTTCACCTTCGGCCACTTTGTTGCCGCCATCCCAGGCGCTTACCACTACTTTATCTCCCGGTACGGGGTTCACCACGGTGGTAGATACGGTAAGGGTCTGCTGGTCTATATCAGGCGTTTGTTTCATGGTAGCCAGGTAGGTTTCCGGCACGGCTTCCAGCCAAACGGTTTGCCAGATGCCGGTTACCGGCGTGTACCAGATGCCTTCCGGCTTGCGTACCTGTTTGCCGCGCGGCTGGGGGCCCTGGTCTGTAGGGTCCCACACTCTTACCACCAGGGTTTGCGGGCCTTTCTTTTTCAGGTGCTGGGTAATATCGAAAGAAAAGGGGTCAAAGCCGCCCTTGTGGCTGCCTACCAGCATGTCATTCACATATACTTCCGTTTCCCAGTCTACCGCGCCAAAGTGCAGCAGCACCCGTTTTCCTTTGATGCCGGCCGGCGGGGTAAAGGTGGTGCTGTACCAGAGTACGCTGTCTTTCCCCACGGTTCTGCCTACGCCTGAAAGGGCGGACTCTATGGCAAAGGGCACCAGTATCTTCCCGTCATAGGAGGCCGCTTTATCTCCGCTGCGGCGGGTTACGGCATAGTCCCACAAACCGTTCAGGTTCTTCCAGTTGCCGCGTACAAACTGCGGGCGCGGATATTCGGGCAATACATTCTCCGGCGTTACCTTCTCTGCCCAGGGCGTGGTGATCTTTCCCGGTACTACCTGCCAGCTTTGCGCCTGCGCTATGTTGGCCACCAGCAGTAATAAAAATAGTTTCTTCATGAACCTGTGTTTTGTGCTTTTTTGTTCAATGGTGCAAGCAGGTAAAATAGTAATTTTTTGAATATCTTGGGAGTATGAAAAAGTTCCTCCTCTCCGCTGCCCTGCTCTGCAGCGCCACGTTATGTTTTGCACAAACCCGCAGCCTTTTCAACGGGAAAGACTTTACCGGCTGGCATATAGATGTGCCCGCCATGGAAAAGGACAGCTCCACTCCCAGCCCCTTCATTATCCGCAACGGCATGATGGTGAGCCTGGCCAACCCGCAGGGCCACGTTATTACGGACGCGGTGTACGAAAACTTCCGGCTCGATGTGGAGTACCGTTTCCCCGGCAAGCCGGGCAACTGCGGCGTGCTGGTATTTGCCTCCAAGCCGAGAATGTTGTACAGCATGTTCCCCCAGTCTATAGAGGTGCAGATGATGCATCAGAACGCGGGAGACTTCTGGTGCATCGGTGAAAACATTGAAGTGCCTGACATGGAAACCCGGCGCGGCCCGCGTGAAAACTGGGGCACTACGGAGGGCAAGGAGCGCCGCATCAAGAACCTGACAGACAATTCTGAAAAACCGCTGGGAGAATGGAACCACATGCGTATTGAATGCCGGGGCAACACGGTAAAGGTATGGGTAAACGGAGACCTGGTGAACGAAGGTACCAACGCTACTGCTTCCCGCGGGCAGATTGCCTTGCAGGCGGAAGGTTCAGAGGTGGAGTTCCGGAAAGTAGACCTCACGCCGCTTAAAAGAAACCGGAAACAATAATGCCCATGGATATGGGCACTAGCGAAAAACCAAAAACATAGGTATTCAGATGCCGGCATGAACCGGCGGTTCTATATGTACGCTTATGTCAACCATGTATGCATTATACGGAGGGATACAATGGAAAAAACGAGGTGAATCCGGTGGTCCGAAGCTGGGGGAGAAAGCGGTGATCGTAATTTGTAAAATTATTGATTACGAGCCGGTTAAATGTTTGTTAAGGCGGTAACGGGCAGCCTTATATGAAGAAAAGCCGGCCGGGAAGCGAGGGGTTTCCTCCTTCCGGCCGGCTTTTATGTTATCAACCGGGGAATTTATGCCACACTGATCTTGATCACCACTTTTTTTACCTGCTGCTGCACCTGGGCGGTGAGGTTGGGCATGTGCAGGTCTGAGGGGAAGAATATGGCAAAATGATGCTGCGCCAGCCGGGAAAAAAAGGCCGGCTTGTGCCCGAAGAGCATGTAATCTGCCTCCTCGTCATATGCTTTGGAGGGTGTTTGCCCGTTTAGAAAATCGTGCCCTATCTGCTCTTCGCCCTTTGCCACGTATTGTACGTCTATGTATTTCCTGTGAGATTCCATCTGCTCCCCGGCCGGGTCTACCGTCTGGTACTCGTTCACAATAGCAAAAATGGTGTTGCCCTCAATTTCATACTTGCCTTTTTCAAGTCTGGAAAAATCCGTTTGCTGCAGGTATTCGAAAGCCTTCACGAACCTGGGGCCCAGGCCGTGGTAAAGATGCGCATTGTCTAAAGAATCGATGATCATGGCTATAAAAATTCGGCCGGAAAGATACTCATTGTATGGTTAAAACAACATCAATTTTGATAACGGTATGCGGTTTGCGTTAAGAATTGGCATGATATTATAACAATCAATCAGCCGAAATTGTAATATTTTTGACAAAATGCAGCAAATGGACCCTAACGAACAAACGGAGAAACCACTTATTTCCAAAGGCCTTGATGCTTTTTTCATTGGCGTGCACGATATTTTCCGGTTTATCAGCCGTTTTTTCAAAGAGGTGCTGCTTCCCCCTTTCGAGATCAAGGAGCTGATACGCCAGTGTTTCCAGGTGGGCTATAAATCGCTGGCGCTGATCAGCCTCACCGGTTTTATTACCGGCCTGGTGTTCACCAAACAAAGCCGCCCTTCGCTGGCGGAGTTCGGCGCCACCTCCTGGCTGCCTTCGCTTATTTCCATAGCGGTGATCAGGGCGCTGGCCCCGCTGGTAACGGCCCTCATCTGCGCAGGCAAGGTAGGCTCCAGCATTGGCGCGGAGCTGGCTTCCATGAAGGTAACGGAGCAGATAGACGCCATGGAGGTATCTGCCATCAACCCTTTCAAATACCTGGTGGTAACCCGCGTGCTGGCCTGCACCATCTGCCTGCCGCTGCTGATGTCTTACACGGCCGTAGTGGGGCTGATGGGCTCTTACCTGGACGTTCACCTGAACGAGCAGACCAGCATGGTGGCTTTTTTCCAGAAAGCCTTTGAAAGCATTTCGTTCCTTGACCTGGGCTCCTCTTTTGTGAAGGCCACGGTATTCGGCTTCACCATCGGCATTGTGAGCGCCTACCAGGGCTATAACGCCAGCCAGGGTACGCAGGGCGTGGGCAAGGCCGCCAACATTTCCGTGGTGATCTCCATGTTCCTGATATTTATTGAAGAAATAGTCATTGTTCAGATAGTAAACTCGATACGGTAACGGTATGAAAACATTCACGCCTGAAATAGACTGGAACAACGTGGTCATCTCCATCAAAGACCTGTACAAGTCTTTCGGCAGCAATCACGTGCTGCGCGGGGTGGACCTGGAGCTGCACAAGGGCGAGAACATTGTGGTGCTGGGCCGCTCCGGCACGGGCAAGTCTGTGCTGATCAAGATCATTTCAGGCCTGCTGCGGCAAGATGCGGGCACGGTGAACGTGCTGGGGCAGGAAGTGGCGGAGCTCAGCCCGCAAGACCTCCGCGCCCTGCGGCTGAAAGTAGGTTTCTGTTTCCAGCACGGCGCGCTGTATGACAGCATGACCGTGGGAGAAAACCTCTCTTTCCCCCTGCAGCGCAACGAGCCGGGCATGAGCGCAGAGCAGCGGAACAAACTTGTAGATATTGTGCTGGACGCGGTGGGCCTCTCCCATACCATAGACCAGATGCCGGCGGAGCTGAGCGGCGGGCAGCGCAAACGGATAGGCATAGGGCGCACCCTCATCCTGCGGCCGGAGATCATGCTGTATGACGAGCCTACCGCCGGCCTTGACCCTATTACCTGCACGGAGATCAACAACCTGATTAACGAAGTACAACGCCGGTTCAATACCAGCTCCATCATCATCACGCACGACCTTACCTGTGCCAGGGCAACAGGAGATAATATTGCCGTGATGAAAGAAGGGAAATTTATCAGGCAGGGAAAATTTGATGAAGTATTTGCCGATAACGACGAGCTGATCAAGGAATTTTACGATTACAATTTTATTCAGTAAACTATGAAAGACAAGAGCACCAAAAGGACCGTTATTGTGGGCATTTTCATTTTGCTGGGCCTGGTCATTTTCGCCACCGGCGTGTTGCTGCTGGGCGGGCAGAAAAAAACCTTCATGCGGTCTGTAAGGGTCAGCGCCCTTTTTCACGACATCGGCGGCCTCTCTAAAGGAGATAACGTATGGTATTCAGGCGTGAAGGTGGGCACCATCAAAAGCATTTCTTTTCTTACGCATGACCGTATTGAGGTGCAGATGGACATAGACAAGAACTCCCGCAATTTTATCCATAAAGATGTACGCGCCAAGGTAAGCTCGGACGGGCTGGTGGGCAACAAGATCATTGCGCTGGCCGGCGGCACCGCCACTGCGCCGCCTATTGCGGACGGAGATACCATTGTGGTGGAAACCAGCATCAGCACAGACGAGATCATGAACACCCTGCAGGTAAACAATAAAAGCCTGGTAGAAATTACCGGCAACCTGAAAACCATCACCCAGAAGATGATGAACGGCGAAGGCACGGTAGGCAAGCTCCTGAACGATGAAACGCTGTACCTCAACCTGGCCGGCACCCTGGCCACGCTGCGCAAAACCGCGGCCAATACCGAGCGTTTAACGGAAGGGCTGGCCAGCTATGCGGCCCAGCTGAGAACGGAAGGCTCACTGGCCAATGACCTGGTAACAGACACGGTAGTGTTTGCCAACCTGCGCGCTACGGTTACCCAGCTTTCTGCTGTGGCGGGCAATGCAGACAGCGTGATGCAAAATCTGCGGGAAGCCTCTGCCGGCGTAGAGCAAAACCTCCGCAGCAACTCCACTCCTGCCGGCGTGCTGCTCAACGATGAAAAAACGGCCGAGTCCCTGAAAGCCACTATCCGCAACCTCGAAACCAGCACGGAAAAGCTGGATGAGAACATGGAAGCGCTGCAGCACAACTTTCTGCTGCGCGGCTTTTTCAGGAAAAAAGCGAAGCGTGAAAAAAAGGAAGCGGCGCAGGCACCACAACAGCCCGCCACCCAGCCATAAAAGTGAAGGCGCCCTCAACAGGGCGCTTTTTTTATGCTGATATTTTAGCCGCAATGTTCTTCATCTGCCGGGTGTGCCGGATGGCATGCACAATGGCAAAGTTGACCAGCTCCAGCCGGGTCATATGTCCCACTGTGGGAAACTCGAAGTCTGTAGCGGTTTCAGAAAGGTCCATGGTTTGAATGGCTTCCTCCAGCTTTTCACGGGAGCGGCGGAAAGCGGCTATCAGCGCGGACTGTTCATAGCCGTCCGCGCGCGGGATGGTGAAGTCTGGCGCCTGCATCTTGATGTCAAAGTTCAGAAAGGCTTCCCGGAGGCCGGCCACGTTCTTGTCTGGCGCCCGTTCCGTGGTGGGCCGGCTGCTGCCGAAGAGGGTGCTCACCACGCCGGTTTCCGCCATGGAAAGATGGGAGGCCACCTGCCCGGCCGTCCAGCTGCCGGCAAAAGGCACCTGGTTGAACTGTTCGGGCGTAAAGGAGGGCAGCACGCGGAAAAGCTCTTCGCTGTTCTGCCGCAGCTCTGCCAGTAATTCATTTTTCATGCACAATAGTTTTAACAGGTACTAAGGTAGCATGGAAAAATGCGCCGGTCAGCGGTGGAAAGCGACAAAAAGAGGGGGAAATACGCAACTCACCGCCCCAGCAGCAGCTTCAAATAAAACTGCGGGGTGGCCAGTTTCTTCCGCAGGTCCACTTCATGGAACATGGCAGACATCAGCTCCTGCAGCTGGGTGTTGCGGGCGGCCATGCGCATGAGCAGGTTAAAGAGCCAGGGGTAGCGGATGAGGCGCTGCAGCCGGGTGCTCATTTGCAGTTCAGGGCCCAGCACACGGTATACGTTCTCATCATAGGCCAGCAAGGTGGCGGCGCTGTAGTCATTTGCCGCAATACAGGCGGCAGCCTGTTGCGCGGCCATGCGGGCGGCGTACATGGCGTTGCCGATGCCTTCTCCCGTAAAGGGGTCTATAAGAAAAGCCGCATCTCCCACCAGCATATACCTTTCACCGGAAAGGCGCCTTTTTTTGCTGCCCAGCGGCAGCCCGTAGCCGTCTATGCTGCCGTGGAGGGTGGCGTTTTTGAAACGTTCTTTCATCACCGGGTCATGCTGCAGGGTGTCCAGCAACATCTTTTTCAGGTTTACCTTTTTGCGGCGGGCCACCTTGCTGAGCATGCCTATGCCCACATTGGCCTCCCCGCCCGGCAGGGGGAATATCCAGAGGTAACCGGGCAGTATGTTCTTCAGGAAATGCAGTTCAATAAGGTTATCTGCATGCAGGCCCGTAATGCCGCTGTAGTAAGCCCTGATGCCGGCCACGTAATGCGCCGGCTCCATGTGGATGCCCGCTACATCTTTGGTGAAACCGGAGTGCGCGCCGTTAGCCGCTATCACCAGCTGCGCCTTCACCTGCACGGTGCCGGCCTCATCAGACAGCAGGTACCCTCCCTCCTCCAGCTGGTAACGGGTAATAGCCGTTCCCTGCATCAGCTGCACCTGCGGGCAGCGTTTCAGTTCCTCCACCAGGAAGTTGTCAAAGTGCAGGCGTTTGCATACAAACCCTCTCGGCTCACCGGGCAGCTTCTGGTAGCCGGGCTTGTAAGGAATGTTCATGCCCATGCGGTTGGCCGCCACAAAAGTAACGCCCCAGCTGTCTTCCTTGAAAGCGGCCTGCTGCAGCCTTTCCGCAATGCCTTTATCTATGCGGGACAGCAGGGTGAGCACCTTGCCGCTGAGGCCGTCACCGCACACCTTGTCCCGCGGGAAAACGGCTTTATCTATCACCAGGCAGGGAATGCCCATATAAGCCAATTGCAGCGCCGTGGTAGCGCCGGCAGGGCCGGCGCCTATAATACATACCTTTGTTTCAAACATCATTGTTCCGCAAGGTAGCTAAATATTTTTCATGCCGCCGTGTCCGGAAACGGACATCCGCCTCATCAAATCCGGACAACCAGCGTACGGGCAGCTGTTTTAACAAAATGATTATCAACATCTTTATAAAAAGGCATTTTCTTTGAGCGCCTTCGGCATACTTTCAACCCTTTCTGTTATGCTCAAAAATTACTTCATGATCGCTTTCCGGAACATGCGCCGCAATGCGGGGTATGTATTACTGAACGTGATGGGGCTTACTTTAGGTGTGGCCGCCTGCCTGGTCATTTTCCTGATCACGCGCAATGAGCTGAGCTATGACCGCTACCACCGGAAGGCAGACCGTATTTACCGCGTTACGCTGAATGCGCTGGACTTCAATTCCAGTGTATCCATGGCCGTTACCCCGGCGCTGCGGAACAGCTTCCCGGAGCTGGAGCAGGTATCGCAGATATGGTGGCAGCGCCACGGCATGGTGCAGGCGGGAGAAGAAAGGTATAATGAAAGTGATTACATGTATGCAGACGGCTCCTTCCCGGCCATTTTCGACCTGGGCTGGGTAGCCGGCAATCCCGCTACGGCCCTGGCCGGGCCAGGCAGCGTTGTGCTCACGGAGTCTGCCGCCCGCAAGTTTTTCGGGAACAAGCAGGCCATGGGGCAAACCTTGCAGCTGAACAGCTCCTATGACCTGCAGGTAACGGGCATTGTAAAAGACCAGCCCGGCAATACGCACCTGCCCTTCCGCTTCCTGGTATCATGGAAAACGGTGGAACCGGAAATGAAAGTGAGCCTGGAGAATTTTTACGCCATTGCCGGCGGCAATACCTTCATTTTGTTGCCGGAACATTATGATGTAAAAAAGCTGGCCGCCGCCATGCCTTCCTTTATTGAGCGGAACTGGGGCAAAGATATAGCAGAGGGCGCCAAACTGCTGCTGCAACCGCTGAAAGACATTCATTTTGACCAGCGTTACCTCACCGGCGGCCCCACCCCCACCACCTCCCGCACCACCTATTGGGCATTGGCCGTGGTGGCGTTGTTCATCATCATCACCGCCTGCATCAATTTCATCAACCTGGCCACCGCGCAGGCCTTGAAACGCGCCCGCGAGGTAGGCGTGCGCAAAGCGCTTGGCGCCAACCGCCTGCAGCTGGTACGCCAGTTCCTGGGGGAAACGTCTATACTGGTAGTGCTGGCCATTGTACTGGGACTGATACTGGCCCTGACGTTCCTGCCGCACACCGCCGCGGTGCTGGACGTGCAGGTGACCAACCAGCAATTGCTGCAACCATCGGTATTGGGCCTGCTGGCGGCGCTGGCAGTGGCAGTGATCCTGACCGCGGGGCTGTACCCCGCCTTTGTGCAATCTTCATTCAAACCGGTAGAGTCTCTGAAAAGCAATACCACCATCCGTTTCAAGGGGCTGGGATTGAGAAAGACGCTGGTGTTCGTACAATTCGCCATTTCGCAGGTACTCATCATAGGCACCCTGGTAGTGGCCAACCAGATGGACTTTTTCAAGAACCAGGAGCTGGGTTTCAGCAAGGAAGGCGTGGTCACTTTTCCCATCCCTGACCGCGGCAAAAAAGAAGTGCTGCTGCAGCAACTGCGGGCCAACCCCGGTGTGGCAGACGTAACCCTTTCTTCCGGCGCCCCTACCTACAACAACAACTTTGCACCTTTCAACGCACCGCAGCTGGGCATTGACAAAGATGATGTAACCGAACTGAAATTCATTGACGACAAGTTCCTTTCCCTGTTCAACATCAAACTGCTGGCCGGGCGGGCACTGATGAAAACCGCGCCCGGAGATACCTTGCGTAACGTGCTGGTGAATGAATCTCTCATAGCGAAGCTGGGTTACCGCAAGCCGGAAGATGCCATCGGCACTACCTTCTATAGCGGCGGGCCGGCCATTATACAAGGCGTGGTGGCAGATTTCCAGAGCGAGTCCAAACACAAAAAAAGGAGGCCCTGCATACTCATGTACCATGAAAACCTCTTTTTTACCGCCAGCGTAAAACTGCGTTCCGGCAACACCCGCGCCACCATTTCCCGCATAGAAAAAGACTGGTCTGCGCTGTTCCCCGCCTCCCTCTTCCACTACGAGTTCATTGACGATCATATTGCCGGCATGTACCGGCAGGAAGACAAGGTGTATGCCGCTTTCCGCCTGTTTTCCATACTGGCCATCATCATAGGCTGCCTGGGCCTGTACGGCCTTGTATCTTACGCTGCCATGCAGCGCACCAAGGAAGTAGGCATCCGCAAAGTGCTGGGGGCCTCCCCCTTCCACATCCTCAGCCTGTTTGGACGGGAATTTTTTGTGCTGATAGCATTGGCTTTTTTAGTGGCCGCGCCGCTGGCATGGTTCATCATGCACCGCTGGCTGGAAAACTTCGCGTACCAGACCAGCATGGGCGCCGGGGTGTTCATGGCCGCCATTGGCGCCTCTGCCGGCATTGCCGCGCTGACCATGGCGTACCAATCCATCAAAGCCGCGCTCTCCAACCCGCTGAGAAGCATCCGTACAGATTAGATACCGGACACCATTCGTTCACCGGTGAACACATTTTCATAAAAACAATACATAAAACATGAGCAGAACAGTGCATTGCAATATGGCAATCTTCTTGTGGTAAGCTTTTGATGTACGTACAATATTTTACTTCATTCAACCGGTTTTTATGAGCCACATCGTCATTCCCATCCCCCCTCATTCCGGCAAGCAGGAAATTGAGATCGAGGTGACCATCAACAACCAGAAGCAGCAGCTGCACTACCGCGTGGAGCTGTTTTACTGGGAAGACTGTACCATCCCTACCGCGCACCGGGCAGACTGCATCAGTGAAATGCTGGCCCATCACGATCCTGAATGGACGGTGTATTACATCGGCACCCCAACAGACAAATTTGTGCCTATCACTTTTGTGAACAAGGAAAGCCGCAAGCTGCTGCAACGTTTGAAAGACTGAGCTTTTTTTGAGAACGGCTGCTGACATACCGTTGTCATAGCCCCCCTTTTTCTTTGTGTTATAAATTGATATAACACATGGAAAACACCGTTCTTACCTCATCAGAATTACTGCAGCACTGGCAGGGCCACCGCGGGCTTACCCGCCGCATCATTGACGCTTTCCCCGAAAAGGAGCTTTTTACCTACAGTATCGGCGGCATGCGCCCCTTTTCCGAAATGGCCATGGAGCTGATCCGTATTGCGGAGTTCGGCATGTACCAGATGGCCACCGGCAGCCTGGACACTACGGGCCAATTGCACACCGGCGCCAAACCTGCTACAAAAGCGGAGCTACTGGCCCTTTGGGACAAGATCACGGAGGTCATAGACCGCCTGTGGGCACAGCTGCCGGACGGCCGCTTCCGCGAAACTGAAAAAGCCTTCGGGGAATATGAAGGCACGGTGATCTCCCTCATGCTCTACTGGTTTGATAACGAGATACACCACCGCGGGCAGGGCTATGTATACCTGCGCTCGCTGGGTATAGAACCGGCGCCTTTCTGGGACCGTTACTAGGCAGGTGGATGAAAAAACAAACTTCCAGGGGTTGATTGCGACAGCTTCCGTATAATTTAACAATGGAAACTGTTAGATTGCGTGAAATTTGTCAACCATGAAAGTATTGAAAAGAATCCTCCTCATCCTGGCGGCTATTATCGTGCTGCTGGTGATCGTTTCTTTTTTCCTCCCCTCTTCTTACAGCATCACCCGTACCACTGTTATGAAAGCCCCTCCCGAAGCGGTGTTTGACCAGTTCAATGATTTCAATAACTGGCGGCAGTGGAACACTTTTGATGACATGTATAAAGAGATACAGTACACTACTTCAGACCCTTCTTCCGGCGTAGGCGCCAAACAAAGCTGGGTGGCCAACAAGAACGAAAAGGGAGAGATGACCATTGTGAAAAGCGAGCCGCCGAAAACCATGGAGTTTACCATTGCCTTTGAAGGTTTTGATGAACCCATGTACGGCTATGTGAATTTTGAAGCGGTACCGGAAGGCACCAAAGTAACCTGGACAGACAAGGGCAGCATGGGCAACAACCCGCTCTACAAGTACATGGGCCTTTTCATGGAAAACATGATGGGCGGTAACATGGAAAAGTCTTTCGACAACATCCGGAGAGTGGTAGAAAAATAAAACGTTCGTTATAACATGTAAAAAAACCTGCCTGCGTGCAGGTTTTTTTTGTCATAAAACACCCTGCACATTGTCTTAACTGCCCTCTCCCGGAATGGCAAAACGGTTGTAAGTTTGAAGCATATTATTCCACCAAAAAACGCATACAATATGGCAAACGTTAATCCTTATCTGACATTTGACGGCACGTGTGAAGAAGTGTTCAACTTTTACAGATCCGTATTCGGCGGCGAGTTCGCCACGGTGATGCGGTTCAAAGACATGCCCGGCCCTCATATGGAGGCGGGTGACGATGGCAACCTGGTGATGCATATGGCATTGCCCATCGGCCAGCATTCCATCCTGATGGGCAGCGACCGCCCTTCTTCCTTCGGCAAGGCCACCAAGGGAGACAATTTCTCACTCGCCATTGGCGCAGACAGCCGGGAGCATGCAGACAAGCTGTACAAAGGCCTGTCTGAAGGCGGTAAAGCGGAAATGCCCATGGGAGACGCGCCCTGGGGAGACTATTTCGGTATGCTGACAGACCGGTACGGCATCCAGTGGATGATATCTTATGGCCCCAGCAGTCCGCAGGCTTAACATCTACCCAAAACATACAATTATGGTATTATTTTAACCCTTCTCAAAAAAGCTTCTCCTTCGCTTCTCCTTCGCTTCACGTTCGCTTGAGGGTCGGTCAGGCACCATGTTAAAATAATACCAGACATAACAAAGCCGGCAGGTAAAATTTACCCGCCGGCTTTTTGTTGGCTGTTACGAATATAGCAGATTTATTTCAGAATACTGCCGTCATTAACAATATACACGCTGTTCAGGAAGATGGTAGATACCTTTTCGTTGTTATTGGCCTTGGCCGGGAACGCCACCCTGAATTCCCTGGCAACGGGGTCTTCAAAACCCGCATAGGTAGCCTTGCAATAGGCCAGCCAGTCTTTGAGCCCGTTGCTGGTAAACCACAGCACGCCGTCTATGTAGGCGTGGAACACGTGGTTGGCATCTACAGAAAAGGTGATCTTCTTTTCAACACCGCTGGCCATGGCCAGGGCCGGCACTTTGCCCTTTACGGGGCTGATGAGCGGCAGGGGCAGCGGCAGCGTGGCAGCGGTATTGCCGTTGGCGCTGAACTGGTCTCCCGTGGTGTTGGAAGGCACGTTGGTTACCAGCCGCAGCTGGTAGTTGTCTGTAGTGGCCGGGTTGACGGTGGGGAAAATTTCCCAGCGTATCTCCTTCAGGAAGGGGTAAGTGGGGTTGGCCACCGGCTGTACAAAATACAGGGAGAAGGTGATGGCCTGGTTGGCCCTGAAATAACTCTTCCAGCCAAACTGCGCGCTTACGGAGAAAGGTATTTTCAGCTCCGCCAGGTTCAGCGAGCGGCGCAGGTTGGGGCCGCTGGTGCTTTTATTGGATATTTCTATGATAGACTTGGCGGGATCGGTATCCGCCACCACTTTCCGGTCTGTATTGCTTTCTGACCAACCGGAGCCGGTGGTGGTGAAATTGTCCTGGAACTCGTCAAAGAAATAACGGGTCACCTTCATGGTGGTAGACCGGGTAGACGTGTTTTTACCGTCTTTGGCCGTGGCGGTTACGGTGTATTCTCCAGCCACTGCCGGCGCTATCCAGAGGTTCTCGAACAGATTCTGCGTTCTCCAGCCGTCAAAGGTGCCGCCGGTAGCCGTCCAGGAGTAAGTGATGTCTTTTTTGTCTCCATTGGTACCGGCCCATACCGGCACTTTCTCTCCGAAATAAAATTCCCTGCCTGCCTTGCTGAGGGTCACTATCTCCACCGGGTCATCTTTTTTGCAGGCCGCCATGGACGCGCACATGGCCAGGAACAGCAGCGGGTGATATATCTTTTTCATCGGTCTCAATTATTTATTGTTATCGAATTGCTCCTGCGTGGGCGGAACAAAGTACCGGTTCATGACATGAATGGGGCCGTTAGTGGCCTGGATATTGGGCGTACGCGGACGTATTTCCTTGTACGCGGCATCCGGGAACACGAGGTAGTTGTTGAAGAAAATGTACCCTTCCCGCGTGGCCTGCATGTAGATGTACACCTTGGCCAGCGGGTTGGTTTCCCCGGCCAGGTAAGAATCCACCCAAACCGGCGTGGAGTTCAGGTTGGAATAATCCCAGCGGCCTTTCAGGATGTGGTACTTCAGCAGGTCTGCCACCTTCTTCTTGTCATACTGCGTCCAGCTGGTGCCTTTGTTGGGCGGCAGCGCCGGGTCAGGATTGGGGAAGGTGTTTTTGGAATAGAAGCTGTTGGCGTCTTCCAGGTTGCTGAGCGCCGTGTTATGCAGCAGCAGGTAAGTATACCCGGTGGCGGAATACAGCGGCTTGATGTCTTTGTAAGCCGGGTCGCTGTCTACATAATCAATAGCTTCCAGCATGCTGGAAAACAGCTCCGGCCGTGACTTCATGAACTCCATGGCCGTCATGTTCACCTTGTTATCGTAATAAGACTTGTCATAGTCATATCCCGGCTGCAGCGGCAGCTTTTCGCAGGCAGACAACGCCATGCCGCACAACAGCACCGGTAAAATATATTGACGAACGTTTTTCATACACATTTCGGATTGACGTTAAAGTTGTTATTCATCGTAAGGCGGGTTCTGATCTCCTACCAGCTTGCGGTTGGCATTGAACGCGTCAGAATTGATGGGATACAGCACCCGGCCCATGGCGTTGGGCGTGCCGGCGTTGTTATCAAACTGCGTAGCGCCTTCCCTGGCGGCCAGGATGGGGTTCATCATTTCCCGCAGGTAAGCATAGCCGTTGTTGCTGAAGTCATACATTTTATCAATGCGGCAGAGGTCAAACCAGCGTTTGCCTTCACCTATGAACTCGAACTGCCGTTCTTTCAGGATGAGGCGCTCTATGTACTTCGTTTTGTCTTCACCGGGAGGCACGTCTGTTTCTTCCGCCTTTTCCATATACCCTACCCTTTGCCGCACCTTGTTCACAATTTCCAGCGCTTCACTGAAGCGGCCTTTGTGGGTGAGCGCTTCCGCGCGCAGCAGCATAACGTCTGCATAGCGGTAAATGGGAATTTTGGCGTTGCACTGGTTGTTGCCTTCAAAAATGAAATCGCCGCCGGGCAATGCTTCCCACACCGCAAATTTGCCGAACTGCACTACGTTGGCGGCATAATCTGACTGCAGGTTGTAGGTAACGGTATCCCAGCAGAGGTAAAAACGGCCGTCTGTGGTCACGTTGTTCTCCGTATGGTTTTTCAGCTCCTGCCACAGCTCCGGGCGTACCTTGTACTGGTGGGTGTTGGAGCCGGAGCCCAGCTTCTGGCATACGCCTACGCCGGTGTTGCCCCTTTCCACATCGTTCCAGTAGAGGTTGAAAATGGTTTCCGTAGAGGCTTCGGGGTTCACGAACATGTCTTTCCACTGCATGGGCGTGCTTACCCAGGTGCATTTGCTGGTAGTGATGCAGTTCTGCGAAGCCACCAGCGCCTGGTCATACTCCTGGAACCACATATGCACGTCTGTTTGCAGCGCGTATACCCCGGCTTTCTGGATGCGGTATTTGATGCCGCGGCTGGTCAGGTCGTTGCCAATAAGGCCCAGGGCAGCCTCAATATCGTCCTGTATCTGTTTTTTCACCACGGCAATCTCCGAGCGGGGAAACTGCACCTCCTGGTTGAGGTCTTCCACCGGCTCCAGCAGCATCGGCATTTTCCCCCAAACACGCAGGCCGTAGAAATACAGCAGCCCGCGCAGGGCGTAACACTGGCCGAGGTAATCCTTGTAAAGCGCCTGGCCCTGGTCACGGTTCTCCGTGATCATTTCCGGGAAATACTTGATGCCGAAGTTGCAGAGGGAAATGGCGGTGTAGAGGTCCGTCCACCGCGTAATGCCGTTGATATCACTATCATTGGCCGTGAGCGCATTGTTCAGCAGCTTCGTTTGCGCATTGCCGGTACCGGCCACGGTCATGTTATCTGAGCGCACCTCTCCCCAGTCGAACCAGTTGGTGCGCAGCACATTCTGCAGCTGGTTATAAATGCCCGCCATCCAGGATTTGGCGTCGTTCTGGTCTTTCCAGAAGTTTTTCGGATCTGCGGTAGACACCGGGCTTTCATCCAGCATTTTGTTGCACTGCAGGCTGGAAACCAGCAGCAGCCCCGTAAAGACTATTGTTAAAAAGTTGGATCTTTTCATACACTGTTCAGATTAAAATGAAACATTTACACCCATCCCTATTTCGCGCCGGCGCGGGTACTTGCCCGGGTCGTCTCCCGGCTTGAGCACGCTGCGCTGGCTTACTTCCGGATCAAAGCCGGTGTATTTTGTCCACGTTAAAAGGTTATTGCCATATACGTACACGTTCAGCATTTGCATGCGCAGCCTTCTTGAAACATCCGCCGGAAGGGAATAGCCCAGCCTGGCGGTTTGCAGCCTGATGAAAGAACCGTCTTCCAGGAAGTAGCTGCCGCCGCGGCGGGAGTTGTCTGCCAGCTTGTCCCCGCCCTGGTAAGAATCCGTGATCTGGCCGGGGTATTTCCACATGTTGTAGATGAAATACGGCTCGGGCGTGGTGTTGCTGTTGGAGAAGGAAGCGGTGTTGCGCCTGTTCTCGTTATAGATGCTGTTGCCGAAGTTGCCGTAGAAGCTGAAAGACAGCGTGAAGGTTTTGTAGGAGAAGGAGTTGGCCCAGCCCAGGCTCCAGCGCGGCTGGCCGTAGCCGATGATCTTCCTGTCTTCATTGCCGATGCTGCCGTTGAGGTTGCCGTCTGCATCCGGCAGGTTGCGCCATATGATGTCACCTCCTTTAGATACATTGCCGCCGGTGGTCATACGCTTCACATCTCCGGTATATTTCTGGCCGTCAGGCGTATGGTAGCCTACCAGTACGGGCTGCATGTTTTTCTCGATGATCACGTTGCCATGCTCATCTTTCTGAAACTCGGGAATGAGGCGGGTTTTGTAGTCGGGCGTCCAGGCGTTGCTCTGGTCATACTCGTAAATGCCCAGGTACTCGTAACCGTAGAAGTTACCCGCTTCCATGCCCTGGCCCACGTACCAGATACCGTCTACGTAATCGCCGCCCGGCAGGTAGGTGATCTTGTTGCGGATGCGCGTCCAGTTCACGGAGGTCATCCACTGGAAGTTCTTGGTATGCAGCGGGTAGGCCGTGATGCCCAGCTCAATGCCTTTGTTCTTGATGCTGCCGGCGTTGGTTCGCACCTTGCCGGGGTAGCCGGCCTCCAGGGGCAACGGCGCATCGTACAAGAGGTCTGAGGTATGTTTTTCGTAATAGTCCGCTATAAAAACAATGCGGCCGTTGAGGAAGGTAAGGTCAATACCGATGTCTGACTGCACGGTCTCTTCCCATTTCAGGTCAGGGTTGCCCAGGCGGCTGTCTGTTCTGACGCCGCTGATGCCGTCATAGCGGTATTCACCGAAAACAAACTGTGTTTGCGCATCGTACTCGCCAATGGCCTGGTTGCCGGTAACGCCCCAGCTGGCGCGCAGCTTGCCGTCTGTGAGTATTTTGGAGAGGCCGCGCATGAAAGGCTCATCGCTGAAGCGCCAGCCGGCTGATACGGAGGGGAAGTTACCCCAGCGCATGTCCCGGCCAAAGCGGGAAGACCCGTCCCGGCGCAGTACGCCGTTGATGAGGTAGCGGCCTTTATAGTCATACCCTACCCTGCCAAAAAAGCCCAGCAGGGAGGAATTGACGCCGTTGGTATACAGGTCTGCCGGAGAAAAGTCCGTAGCCGCGTTCAATGATTCTACAGATTCCGTTACAAACCTGCGGCCGCCTATGTTGGTCACTTCTTCGGTGTTCCTTTCATAGTTCAGGCCCGCGGTGGCGGATACATTATGCGCATCGTTGAAGGATTGTTTATAGCTCAGGTAGGCGTTGGACTGTGTTCTGATGGGCAGCGCCGTGTTTTCACTGGCCGTGGCCACCGGGTCTCCGCTAAAATCTACCAGCTTGGAGTTGAACCTTTTGTTCTTGTTCAGCTCCAGGTCTGCAGACCCGTCTACATGCAGGCTCAGGGAGGGCATGAACGCGTAGTCGAAAGACTGGTATACAGTGGAGCGGTAGATGTGTGAATTATTTTTGCGGAGGTAAGACTCTGCTATCGGGTTTCTGCGGCCGCCGTTGTTGAGGATGTAATCCCCGCTGGGCAGGTACAGCGCCATGCCCGCAGGGCGTTGCAGCGCCTGGCGTATCACGTTGCCTTCATCTACGTTATTCCTGTCCTGGTACCCTGCAAAAAACCGGGTGGCCATGGAGAGTTTTTTACCCGGCCGGTATTCGATATTGGTACGGAAAGAGAACCTTTTGTTCATGGTGTTGAGCACAATACCCTGTTCATTGAGGTATTGCAGGCCGGTATAGTAGCTCAGCTGTTTGGTACCGCCTTTCACGCCGATGTCAAACTGGTTCCTGATGGCAGTTTGCGTGATGAGGGCCTGGTAATCATTGTCCGCATTGCGGGCAAAGGAGGTGGAATCATCCGGCTTGGGGTCAAGGCCGATGTTGGCGCGGCGCTCGTAGATCTGCCTTTCCAGGCGGTTAGACTGCGGTACGCGGTTGGCCAGCTTGCCCCAGCTGCGGAAGTAATCCAGGTTTACCTGCGGCTTGCCTTCTTCCCCGCGCTTGGTGGTGATGAGGATCACGCCGTTGGCGGAGCGGGAGCCGTAAATGGCCGCGGAGGCGGCGTCTTTCAGTATTTCGATAGACTGGATGTCTTTCGGGTTGATGCTGTTGATGTTGTTCATGGTCACCCCGTCTACAATGTACAGGGGCTTTACGCCGGCATCGGAGAGCGTGGAGAGGCCGCGGATGGTGATATCCTGCTCATCTCCCGGCGCGCCGGAGTTGCTCATTACCCTTACGCCGGGGGCGGCGCCCTGGATGGCGTCAAAGATGCTGACCGGTTGTTTTTCCTCAATGGCCTTGGCGTTGATGGAGCTGATGGCCGCGGTCACGTCCCGTTTTTTCTGGGTGCCGTAGCCTACTACTACCACATCGTTGAGGGTGGAGATGTTTTCGAGCAGGGTAACGTTGATGGTAGTACGATCTCCTACCACTTCTTCCTTGCTCAGAAAACCGGTCATGGAAAACACCAGGGTGGCGCCGGGGGCTACGGAAATCATGTACTGGCCTTCCATATTGGCGGCTACGCCCTGTTTGGTGCCTTTTACCACAACGTTTACGCCCGGCAGGGCGTTGCCTTTCTCATCCTTTACGGCGCCCTGCACTTTTACTGATTGTGCAAAAGCTGCGGCGGCCCAGGCCTGCAGCAGCAACAGGAAGGTAAAAGGCAAAAGCCACTTCCTGGCGTAGAAAATGCAGGTGTTTGCGCTCATACGTTTTCTCATAAGGGAATTGCTTTAAAATTTTTGAAATAGATACAGAAGCTGGTGAACTGGAATTTAGCCTACGGTCCTTAGGAACTAGCTGAGTTGGCTCCGGGGTAAAACCCGGACAAGAAGCATAGATGGCCTGTCATAACGTGTTACTCTTTTTTCTACAATGAAATATATCCCGGGCCGGATCTCCTGCTTTTTTTACCGAAGGAATGCAATCGTTTGCATTAATCTTCAAAAAAATAGCGGTCCAGCCCGTCCGTTTTTCAACGATGAAATTTTTGCCGGTCTGCCGTTTTATTTACATGAAATTGTTTGAAATGAACCTGAATATTCTACCTAAATCCATCTGCTACATATACTAAGTCCGTAAGCTGATTTTGGTAAGCTATTGCTCTTTCATAACCGTGGCATCAACGTTTACTGCCGTAAAAGTCACTTAATTCGCCTGAAATTCCTTGATGTTTATTCGCTAATAGTGATACTTTTTTGACATGGTGTTCAAATGCGGGAAAATGAAGTTTTCAAGCTGCTTTGCGGAGCGGACATTGAAGCAGGGGGCGATGAGGTGTGGTGAACCGGGTGAAAATAATACGGCAATTGGCCTGTTTTTGAAAACGTTTGCATAGCCCGGGGAGAAATTTCCCCGTCCGGGGCATAAAATTTGCACCCGCCCTATGCAACAATATATTACATTGCAGTGTTAACGAACTTAAAATCAACTCACAATGGCAAAAGCAGTAAAAAAAGCAGCTACGGCAACTAAAAAAACGGCGGAAAAATCCAATTCAGGTTTTATGGCGCCCCTCACCCCCAGCCCTGCATTGGCAGCCGTAATAGGCGATAAACCCCTGGCAAGGACCGCCATTGTTAAAGCGATCTGGGATTACATCAAGGCTCACGGCCTGCAAGACCAGAAAAACAAACGCATGATCAACGCAGATGCCAAGCTGAAGCCTGTTTTCGGTAAAGACCAGATCTCCATGTTCGAGCTGGCCAAACTGATCAACCAGCACGTGAAATAAGCGGATATTGTTACATCGCAGTTGAACAGTATTTAATGCGGGCCCTCTGCCCGCGGGAGGGCGTTACGGCCCTTTCCTGCACGCATGCCCGCAGCCTGTTCAGAAACAGGCATGAGAATACCTCTTTAACGGGCCGGCCGGATGATGGCCGGCCCTGCTCTTTGGCGGTCCAGGGTGCATTTTCCGGCACAGCGCCGCTATTCCTGTTCAAAAGGCAGGCAATCAATCCCCGTCGCCCATCACTTTTTCCTGCTACATCAGAAATATTTCTCCACGGTTAGCCCGTAGTTCATCAGCAGGTTTTCCCGGTTGGTGCGGTTCAGCTTGTTGTACGTCATGGCGGCCGTAATGCTGAGCCAGGAGCGCAGCTTTACGGAAAGGCTGGTATTGCTTTTAATGATATAATCCCGGCGGAGGTAGAGCGAGTTCTGTAAAAAGTGCCTGCCTTCCAGCACCACCATATTGGCTATGGTAAACTTGTACTGGAGGCGCAGGGAATTGCGGAAGGTCTGGTACACGTCCGGCACGGTGTCATGCAGCATCAGGTCATTGTTCTCAAACAAAAGGCCGTCACTGATATTGAGCTGGGCGTTAGGTTTGTTGAGCACATCGTACGCCAGCCCGAAGCCGCCCTGGAAGCGGTCATTGATCTTGAGGGAATAACTCTTGTCATAACTGGCCAGGCCCCAGTAATAAAGCCGGCTGCTGTCACGGTAGAGATTGAAATCCACTGCGGCTGAAAAATCGTTGTTGGTAAGATCGCTGTTTTGCTGGCCGTAAATATAGGCGGCATTGGCATTCAGCGTGATCTTTCTTTTGCTCACCTTGAACCCCAGGGCATTGTTGAGGAGATAGGCCCGGCCATCATTGGTATGGTTCATAGAGCCGGTAGAAGCGTATTTCAGGTAATAATGGGTAGAGTCGCTAAACTGCGCCAACAGCTGGCCGCAGCCCAGCAGCAGCGCCAGCAGTAAAATTGTCCTTTTTGTCATCACGCCCTGCGCTGCCACAATTAACATGCCTGAACATGCCGCTGCGGCCAAAAACTGCCGTTTTTGCGCAAAGGGAACATCAGGCAGGGCGGCTATTCTACAGCCAGCGATTCTTCCAGGCCGTTATCCGCCACGTATTTGTCCCGCTTCTCCTTGTAGCTCACCAGCAGGCCATCTACCTTGTCTGTACCGCCCACAATGCTGTCATAAATATCGCCGAGCGATTTCTCCAGCTCACTGTCTCCCAGGTTGATATTATCCGTTTCTATCTGCCCGATCTTTTTTACCAGGGAAGACTGGGTATTTTTAAGGTCTTCCAGCTCCCGGAGGATCTTGTCCATCAATTGCGCCTTTTCCCGCTTGTCCATAAATAGCATTTTTAGGATGATGAATACCCTGCGGGCTCCAAATATGGTGCCACAGCAGTAGCGGAACAACCGTACCGGCGGCAAAAAAATTTCCTTTTCACTACTCCCCTGTGTAATTTCAGTTGTCTCATAGATATGAAACAATTGCACGGCTTTTTCAGAACGTTCCAACTGTTATGCGTACTGGTGCTCTGCTGCCCTGCCGGCCTGAAGGCCCAGCAGGAGCTGGATGTGATACGCAACTGGATGCATTTTACCGATGCGCCCAATTCCCTTTACCGCCACCTCGCCGGGGAGGCCTATCCCCTGCTGGCCCGGCGCCAGGCAGCAGTAGCGGCGCTGAAGGGGCAGGCTGCCTGGCAGCAGCGGCAGCAAAGCATCCGCAACAACCTGATGGAGATGTTGGGCCCTTTCCCCGGACCAACGCCCTTGCGCCCCAAAGTGATGCGCACAGTGCAGAAAACGGACTACCGGGTGGAGCATGTGGTATTTGAGTCACAGCCTTCCTTTTATGTAACCGCTTCGCTCTACCTGCCCGCCACGCTGAAAAAAGGCGCCAAAGCGCCCGCCATCCTGTATTGCAGCGGGCATTCCAACACCGGCTACCGCTCCGGTGCGTACCAGCGCGTTATCCTGAACCTGGTCAAAAAAGGCTTTATTGTGCTGGCATTTGACCCCGTCGGCCAGGGGGAGCGGCTGCAGTACATGAACCCCGAAACGGGAACATCACGCTTCAAATGGCCCACCTGGGAGCATTCCTACCCCGGTGCACAGCTCTTTATCACCGGCAGCTCCATGGCGCGGTACATGATATGGGACGGCATCAGGGCTGTAGACTACCTGGTGAGCCGCCCGGAGGTAGACGCGCAGCGCATCGGCGTTACCGGCCGCTCCGGCGGGGGCACGCAAAGCGCCTACATTGCCGCGTTTGACAAACGGGTGAAGGCCGCCGCGCCGGAGAATTATGTAACCAGCTATACCCGGCTGCTGCAAACCATGGGCCCGCAAGACGCGGAGCAGAACTTCCCCCAGGCCATTGCCCGCGGTTTTGATATCGGGGACCTGCTGCTGGTGCGCGCGCCCGCGCCCACGCTCATGATCACCACCACCCGCGATATTTTTTCCATACAAGGCTCCATAGAAACGGCGGAAGAAGTAAAAGCCGCTTACGCCGCTTATCACAAGCAAGATAACTTCCGCATGGTAACAGACGATGCGGCCCATGCCTCCACGGAAAAGAACCGGGAGGCCATGTACGCTTTTTTCCAGCGGCACCTGAACAACCCCGGCAACGGGAAAGACGAGCCCGTAACGGCACTGACGGATGAAGAGCTGCAGGTAACGCCCAGCGGCCAGGTAGCCACCTCCCTGCAGGGAGAAACGGTGTTCACCCTCAACCTCCGGGAAGCTGACCGGCTGAAAAACAAGCTGCAAAAAGCGCGGCAGCAGCCCGACTACCTTGCCGGGGCCGTGAAAAACGCCCGCGAACTGAGCGGTTACCGCGCTCCCGGTAAAGCTGAAAAACCTGTATTTACCGGCCGGCTGCAAAAAGAAGGGTATACCATAGAAAAAGCGTTCATCAAGGGAGAAGGAGACTACCCCGTGCCGTACATCACCCTGCGGCCCGGCAGCGGCAGCACCGGCAAGGCCGTCATCTACCTGCACCCCGCCGGAAAAGCGGCAGACGCAGCCGGTGAAATGGCGTGGCTGGCGAAAAACGGCTTCACCGTACTGGCGCCAGACCTGCTAGGCACCGGTGAAACCGGCCCGGGTGTGTTCAAAGGCGATTCCTATATAGACAGCTGCACCTACAACACCTGGTTTGCCGCCATGCTGACCGGCCGCAGCATTACCGGCATCCGCGCGGGAGATGTGGTGCGGCTGGCACAGGTGCTGGCGCAGGATAAAGACGTAAAGGAGGTCTGCGCGCTGGCCAAAGAAGAAATGGCGCCCGTGCTGCTGCATGCAGCTGCCTTCGATAAAAACATTACCAGGATAGCGCTGGTCAATCCCGGCCTTTCATACCAGTCCATTGCCAGTACCCTGCAATACCCTCCCGAGGCCATACAGAGCGCCGTACCCCGCGCCCTGGGGGCGTATGACCTGCCAGACCTGGCCGCCAGCCTGGCCCCGCGCTATTTGCTGATTGCCAACGGCGGAGATGCGGATGAAGCGGATCTGGTCAAAAAAGCCTACCGCGGCCAGCATGCGGAGACACGCCTGCAGATAGTGCCCGAAGCGGGTACGGAACAGCTGCACGATGCACTGAAAAAATGGCTGCAAACCCAATCTCTCACCACATTAACCGGCGGCTCCAGGTAGCCGGCCTTTCATGTAAACCACGTATCATGCTCAAAACTATTTTTCGTCTTTGCCTGCTCCTCCTTGCACAGCAAAGCGCCGGCAAAGACTTTCTCATCACGGACTTCGGCGCCAAACCCGGCGGCAAGGCGGTGAACACCGTTGCCATCAACAAAGCCATCCAGGCCTGCCATACACATGGCGGCGGGCGCGTAGTGGTACCTGCCGGCGTATTCAGCACCGGCACGCTGCTGATGAAAAACAACGTGGAGCTGCACCTGCAAATGGGTGCTACCCTGCTGGCCAGCACGGCCCTGCAAGACTTCCCGCTGCAGCCGCAGCCCGCTTACCGCTCCCAGAAAGACCCCGGCGGCTGGCGCGCGCTCATCTACGCCAACGAAGTGAATAACATTGCCATCACCGGCCCCGGCACCATAGACGGCAACGGCGCGCAGCAAAAGCCGGACCCTGCCAACAAGCTGGGCGGCGACCTTGACGGCCGGCCGCGCAACATCCTGTTCATTTCCTGCAAGAACATCCGGGTAGAACAGGTGCACATGCGCAACGCCGGCATCTGGAACCAGCATTACCTGAACTGCGAAGACGTGGTGGTAGACCGCATACAGGTGTACAACCACGGCAACCGCAATAACGACGGTATAGACATTGACGGCTGCCGCCGCTTCATTTTGTCCAACTCCACCTTTGATACGGACGATGACGCTATTGTGCTCAAATGTACCGGGGCCGCCGCGGTAGAAGACGTGGTGATCAATAACTGCATAGTATCCAGCTTCTGCAATGCCATCAAGGCGGGTACGGAAAGCACGGGCGGCTTCCGCAATATTGCCATTTCCAATTGCGTGGTCAAACCCGGCGTAAACACCCGGCCGCCTGTTTACGGCATGCGCGGCGGCATTGCGGCCCTTTCCCTGGAGATCGTAGACGGCGGCATGATGGAAGGCATCACCATCAGCAACATCGCCATTGAAGGAACGGCCTGCCCCCTTTACATCAGGCTGGGCAACCGCGCCCGCAAGCATACGCAGAGCGCGCCTGTTCCGCCCATGGGGCAAATGCGCAACATTGCCATCAGCAACGTAACGGCCTACGGCACCGGCAATTACAGCTCCTCCATCACGGCCATTCCCGGCCACTATGTGGAGAACGTGTCCATTTCAAACGTGCAGTTCTTCAACAAAGGCGGGTTACAGGCCGGTGGTTATATTGCAGATATAAAAGACGTGAAGGAAGATGAAAAAGGTTACCCGCAGCCTACGGTGTGGAAAGAGCTGCCTTCATCCGGCCTTTTCATCCGCCACGCCAGCAACGTACAGATCAACGGGCTGATGCTGGGCGCTGAAGCGCCAGATCCGCGTACACCGGTAATTGCGGTAGACGTGGAAGACCTGCAGATCCGTAACGTGTCGAAGATCAGGAACAATACGGCCGGTACGTTCTTCTATGGCAAGAATGTGCGGAACGTTTCCGTAGAGGCGCCGCTGGGCTGGAAGCAGGAGGTACAGAAAACGGAGGAATAAATAATAAGTGGGGGACCAGAGAGGTAATTATTTTTTATAATCGTCCCGAAATAAATCATACTTGATAGTTATGGACAAGTATAAATTTATATACTTGTCCATAACTACCCGCGTGGTTCCAGTGAAAACCAGGCCTGATGCTGCCGTTCACGTTTATCAAGGCTGCACCTTCACCGTAAACCGCCGTGTGGTGCTTTTATTATTCATATCAACCGCCGTCACTTCCACCGCCGTTTCCGCCGTAATGCCCTGCAACCGGTATTCCAGGTCAAATACATGCGGCGTGAGGCTCAGATCGTCATAGGTTTCCAGCACAGACCCGTTCCTAGACAGGCGTACCTGCTTCAATTTTGAAGGTGCGCTCACCCGCGCTTTCACCGTCCATTCACTCACGCCGCTGCCAAGGGTAATGCTTACGAAGTCCGCATTCTCTACCTTGCTCTTCTCGTAAAACAATATTTCCGGCGCAAACTTGTCATAAAAATCATCTTTTTTACAACTGCTGAACGTGAGGAGCGCCAGTATAAAAAATAACCATCTTCCTTTCATAGTTCCATCTTTTTTAAAGCATTACCAGCCGGGGTTTTGCTGCATGTTAGGATTGTTGTTCACTTCAGACTGCGGCAGGGGCAGCAGGTTGTTCCTGGGCTCAAACACCCTTCTCTCCCACACCTTGATGGTGTATTCAAAGCTGCCGTTGGCTTTCTTCAGCACGTCATGCTCATACACTACCCGCTGCGTGTGCTCCCCTATCAGCCAGCGGCGCACGTCAAAGAAGCGGTGCTCTTCAAAGGCCAGCTCAATTCTTCGTTCATTACGGATGAACTTGCGCATGTGCTGCTGGTTGTTCACGTCCCAACCGTTGCGGGTAAAGGTGGTGGGCACATCCGGCATATCTGCGCGGAGGCGTATTTTGTTCAGCTCCGGGATAATGGCCGCGCGGGAAGCCCCGTCAGGCAAAAACTCGTTCATGGCTTCCGCGTAGCTGAGCAGCATTTCCACATAACGGTACAGCGGGAAGTTATGGTTGGTTTGCCCCGTTACGCCGTTGCTGAGGGAGATGTTCTTCGGGTCCATGAACTTGCGCAGGAAAAGACCGGTATGCCCGTAGCCGGTGAGGTATTCCGCGCCCAGGGAACCATCTTCGCCACGCCAGGTGTTGAAAGTAGCGCCGCCAAACCGCGCGCCGTTATACCAGAGGGAATGATAGAACCGGGAGTCCCGGTTGTCATACGGCTTCTGCGGATCAAAATTGGAGGCGGGGTTTACGAGGAACTGGCCCTGGGCGTCCAGCAGCGGCATGCCGTACTCGTTGGTCTGGTAAACGGGTATGCCCTCTTTATTCTCGAAGCAGGCGGCATAGTTGTAGGTAGGCAGCGTGTAGGAGGCGTCTCCCGCTTTCTGCATGGCGCCGGGCAGCTGCCATTTGTCCAGCTCATTGGTCATGCCTTTTTTGCCGTACGCCAGCATCATTTCTGTGTTCACGCGGGTGATGAACACGTTGTACCAGCCCATGGCCTTGTAGGAGCCGGGATAGGTAACGCCGTTGCCGAAATAGTTGTTCGCTTCCGTTTTCACCACCAGGCTGTAGACCGGCGCGCCGTTCTCATCCGTATGGTTGATCACGTTCAGGGCCGCATCTGCCGCTTCTTTCCAGCGGTTTGCATCGTACCCGCCCCAAGACCAGGGGCTCACAGGGCCCGCACCGGTGCTGTTGAACAGCGGGCTGGCCAGGTGCAGCAGCAGCCTTGCTTTAATGGCTTTGGCCACGCCGCTGGTAATACGCATGTAGTCTACCCCTGTTTGTTTTGCAGGCAAATGCGCCGCGGCCAGGTCACACTCCGCTGTAATAAAATCTTTCACTTCCTGCAAACCCGCGCGGGCGGAATACAGTTCGGGAGAATCCCGCTCCAGCACTTTGGTGATAATGGGCACGCCACCGTACCAACGTACCAGCTCCGCATAGAAGTAAGCCCGCAGGCATACGGCTTCGTACTTCATACGTTCCTTCACCTCCTCCGAGCTCATGTATTGTTCCGGGTCAGTAGGCGCATTGTCTATTTTACTGAGGAAGAGGTTGCAGGCGCGGATGGCGGCATAGTAGTTGGCCCAGCGCTTGAACTTGTCCGGCAGGCTGGTGGGATTGTAGGCGCCCACATGCACGTTGTTCACCCAGCCCCACCATGGGCGGGACTCTCCATCGTCCGTAGCCGCGTCCAGGTACACCTGCTCGTCCCAGCCGTAAGGGATGCGGCGGTAGATGTCTGTCAGAAACTCCTTGGTATATTTTGCGTTGGAAAATACTCTTTCCTCATTCAGCTCGCCAGACTCTGCCTTGTCAAGCAGGCCGGCGCCGTCTTTGGTGCAGGCGGCCAGCAGGGAGCCGCACAGCAGCATCACCAGTATATGTTTGAATTGTTTCATGGTCTTTTTCATTTTAGTCAGCATTACAGCGATATTCTTACACCAAAATTCCACGTGCGCAGCTGCGGGTAAGAGTTCCCGGTTTCGCTGGCCGCCTCGGGGTCCCAGTTCATCATCTTGTCCCAGGTAAGCAGGTTGGTGCCGTTCACAAAAACGCGGGCGCTGCTCAGCTTGATGGAAGACAACATGGCTTTGGACAGGTTGTAGCCTATTTCCACGTTCTTCAGGCGGATGTAGTTGCGGGAAAACAGCCAGCGGGTAGACTTGCGGTGGTTGTTGGTATTTTCGCTGGGGTGCAGCCGCGGGTAAGTGGCCGTTTCCCAGGTGGAGGGATCGTTCGGGTTGTAACGGCCCAGGTGGTGTTTCATCACCTTGCCCATGGCAAAAAACTCCCACACGGCATCTTCCTTGTAATACATATCCGCCCCGCCGGCGCCCTGCAGCAGTATGCTGATATCAAAGCCTTTGTAGCTGGCGCCCAGCGTAATGCCGTAGATGTACTCCGGTACGGTGCCTTTGCCGATGGCGCCTACATCGTAGCTGTCAATAATCCCGTCTCCGTTCAGGTCTTTGTACCGCGCGTCACCGGGGTATACCACGCCGAAAGACGGAATGGGCATGCCTTTTTTCAGCACGGGAAAACCGCCTTCCAGCAGCAGCTCGCCGTTGGCATCCATCTCAAAATCATTGCGGGAGTAGAGGCCGATGTCTGTCAAACCGAAGTGCTGGCCTATCTGCTTGCCTTCTATCTTCTGCCATTCGTACCGTTTGCCTTCTTCGTCTATGCGCTCGATCACGTTACGGGCAAAGGTGAAATTGCCTTTGATGAAATAGTTCAGCTGCCCCACCTTGTCATTGAACCCCAGCTCAAAATCGATCCCCTTGTTGGTAACGCGGCCGATGTTTTCCGGTGGAAGGCCCTGCCCGTCTTTACGGGTGCTGCCCTGCGGGTTGTTCATGCCGTAGAGCAGGGGCACGGAATAAGGTATGGCCAGGATGTCACGCCGTTTTTCATAGAACACGTCTACCGTGGCGGATATTTTGCTGGTCAGCATTTTGGCGTCAAACCCGATGTTGGATTTTTGGGCCCGTTCCCAGGTTACGAATGCATTGCCAGGCTGCCCTTCAATGAGGCCGCGCTCCGAGTAGGAGTTTTCTCCCCACACGTATTTCCAGCCGTCTTCATCCGGCGCGTAGAGGTAGCGCTGTTCATAGAGGTAGTTGAAGTTGCCGATCTTGTCGTTCCCGATCTCTCCATAAGAGCCCCGCAGCTTGAAGTAGTTCACAAACCGGATATTGTTCTTCCAGAAAGCTTCTTCAGAAGGCACCCAGCCCAGGGATACGGCGGGGAAAAAGCCGAAGCGGCGGCTGGCGTCAAACTGCATGGAGCCGTTGTAGCCCGCGTTCACTTCAAACAGGTATTTGTTCCGGAAGGCGTAGGTAGCACGGCCCACCCAGCCCAGGTACCCCGTAGGTATTTTACCTTCATCGTAATACTGGCTTTGCTGGTAGAGCACCATGCCGGTAACGGCGTGGTCATTAAAGGTGCGGTTGTAGTTCAGTGCGGCTTCAAAAGACATCCTGCGCCGCCCCGGCCCTTTGCCGGTAGAAATGCTCAGCTCCGTGGGAGACTTGTTGAGAATATATTGCCCGAAGCGGGTGTACTCCCACAGCTCCGGTTTCTCCACAATATCCCGCCGTGATTCGTAGTTGCTGTTAAAACCCGCCAGGGCGCGGAAAGAGAGCCCATTCAGTATTTTATGGAGGTCTTGTTTCACGGTGAAGGCGCCTTCCAGCACGTTGGTATTGCGCTGGCGGTTGCCGAACTGTGACAGCAGGGCGTAGGGCGAAAGGCGGCTTTCGTCCGAGCGGCCGCCCAGGCTGCCGTCAGGGTTCACATAGGCCTGCCAGTTAGGCGGCAGCCTGCGCAGCTTGTCAAAAAGGTCTTCCCCGAAATTGGGCTGCTTCCGCACTTCGAAGCGGCCGGTAAGGTCTACCCCTACTTTGAGGGAAGGCGTTACCGTAAAGTCGAGGTTGGAGCGGAAGCTGTAGCGTTCAAAGTTGGAATTGGTTTCATAGCGGGCATTGGGAATTTCGCGGTAGAGCCCTTCCTGGTGCAGGTGGTTGGCCGATATAAAATACGCCAGCACCTCATTGCCGCCGCGCACGTTCACATTGGTCATTTGCTGCCAGGAGGAGCTGCGCACAAAATCCTTGTAATAGTCATTGTCAGGATGCGTGTACGGTGAATTGCCCAGACGGTAATGCTCCAGGTCGCTGGCGGAATATTCCGCCGGTTTGCCTTCATTGGTGAGCGCTTCGTTGGTGAGCATGGCAAAATCATAAGAGCCCAGGTATTGCGGCGTGCGGATGGGCTGCTGCACGGCGGCCTGTGTAGAGACGCTGAGCACCGGGCGCCCTTTCACCCCGCGTTTGGTGGTGATGAGTATTACGCCGTTGGCGCCGCGTACACCGTATACCGCCGTGGCGGAAGCGTCTTTCAGCACGGAAAAGGTCTCAATGTCTGCCGGGTCTATCTGCCTCCACTCCCGCTCCAGCCCGTCTACCAGCACCAGCGGGGCCGTGGTGTTGGTGGTGGCCATGCCGCGGATGAATATCTCCGCATTGTCTGCCCCCGGCTTGCCCGCGCCCATGATGGTCACTACGCCAGATACGCGGCCGGCAATGGCGTTGGTAAGGTTGGGCGTGGAAGACTGCTGCAGCTCTTCCGCTTTTACCTGGGAAATAGCGCCTACCACGCTGGCCTTTTTCTGCGTGCCGTAGCCTACTACCACCACATCTCCCAGGCTTGTTGCGTCCGGGCGCATGCGGACGGTGACGCTGGCACGGTTACCCACTGCTACCTCCTGCGCTACATAACCGATGTAGGAGATCACCAGCACGCTGTTGGCGCCGGCTACCGTCAGGGTAAATTCTCCTTGGGGGTCAGTAATGGCGCGGTTGCTGGTGCCTTTCTCCACAATGTTGGCGCCTATGAGCAGCTCACCATCCTGGTCAACTACCTTGCCCGCCACCTGCCTGCCCTGTGCCCACAGCTGGGGAAGGTGCATAAAAAGCAGTATGATGATGGATATAATTTTTTTCATCCTTGAAAAATTTAAAGGTTAAGCCCTGTTACCAGCCGGGGTTTTGCTGCATGTTCTGGTTCCTGTTCACCTCCGTTTGCGGGATGGGGAAAAAGTAGTGTTTCGGTTCAAACACCTTGTTTTCCACCACCACGTTGGGGTTGTAGGTGAAGGAGCCGTTGCTTTCTCTGGTGATGGTGCAGCCGCGGATAAACTTCGGCAGCTGCTCTATGATCATCCAGCGGCGCACGTCGTAGTAGCGGTGATCTTCAAAGGCCAGCTCAATACGGCGCTCGTTGCGGATCAGCTCCCGGAGCGAAGCCTGGTCCAGCGGCTGGCCCCTGCGGGCAAGGGTGGTTTGCACATCAGGCATGCCCACGCGTGCGCGGATGAGGTTGATGGCCGCCACCGGGCTGAGGGCGTTTACCGCTCCGGGTACCACGTAGGCGGGGCCGCCTGCTTCATTGCCCGCTTCGGCCAGGTTCAGCAATACTTCCGCATACCGGAAATACGGCCAGTTATGGTAGGCGGAGCCGGTGCCCTGCGCGGGGTTTACGTTGGCGTAGTCCATAAACTTCATGAGGTAATAGGACGTTTCCGTTTTGGCGAGGCCCTGCGCATTTTCGCCGCCGGTGTAGGTCTGGAAGGTGTAATTGGTTTTATTGGCAAACTTGGCATACTTGGCGCCGTTGTAAATGATGCTGGCGTAAAACCGCGGGTCTCGCTTCTGGTAAGGGTTAGCGGCCTGCGTGGCATTATTCCAGCTGAAGAGGGTGCCGTCTTCCATCTCGTAGGCATCTACCAGGTCTTGCGAAGGACAGGTGCCGCCTTTGGCGTTGGTAAAGCCGGCGGGGAAGTTATCGTTCTCCGTATCGCGGTTGGGCGTTCTCAGGCGGGCAAAAATATACTCCCGGTTGCTGTTGCCGGCGCCCCAGGCGTTAAACAGCTCCTGGTAATTGCGCTGCCCGGTGGTGCTGGGTTTGTAGAGCTGGTACCAGCCCAGGTCTACCACGGCCTGCGCCGCTTTGGCGGCCAGCTGCCAGCGGGTGGCGTCTTCATGGCCGTAGGAGGTCAGACTGTCAGGCCCCGCCTGGTTGTATAAGGGGCTGGCGGCGTAGAGCAGCACGCGCGCTTTCAGCGCCATGCAGCTGCCACGGTCTGCACGGCCTACTTCAGAAGGCGCGGTGTAGGGCTCCTCCGGCAGCAGGGCGTACGCCTCATCACAGGAGCGCACAATAAAATCTACCACGGTGCGCACGGCGTTGCGGGGCTGCCGCACATCGTCAGACGCTTCAAAAGATTTATCTACCACCGGAATGCCACCCCACTTCTGGAACAGGAACCAATGGTGCATGGCGCGGATGAAGAGGGCCTCCCCCTTGATGCGGTCCCGGAAGCGCTGGGTAGTATTAGCAGGCAGCAGGTGCACATTTTTAAGGGCGGTGTTGGCCTTGCGGTTACCATGATAGCCGCCCCATTTCAGCCAGGAGCCTATCTCCCCCGCCCCGTCGCTGGCGCGGTAGTAGCGCATGTTGGAAGGGTTCCAGTTGCCTGCGCTCATGCGCTGTGCGGCGGAAGGGGCCGTTTTGTTGGTAGACACGTGCATGGCCTCATCCGATGCGGAGGCCAGCATGGCGTTGCCGTCCAGCCAGTTGAAGCTGCCGGCCACGTCTGCCGGCATATCTGTATAGGCGTTATTGATAAAATATTCTGCCCGGGCGGAATCGGTAAATACGTCTTCCGCAGACTTGAACTCCACCGGCACTACAAACAGCGGCTTCCTGCAGGCAGGCAATGCCGCCGCGGCCATGGAGCAGATAACAACCAGTTTTTTCACAGTATTTTTCATGACAGGTAATCTTTTAGAATGTTACTTGCAGCCCCCCGTTAATGATGCGCTGAATGGGGTATACCACGTAGTGGCTGGAGCGCGCCTCCAGGTCCATCAGGTCTGTAGAAGACCAGGTATGCAGGTTATAACCGTTCACATACACTCTTATTTTCTGCATCTTCCAGCGGGCCATGAGGCTTTGCGGCAGGGAGTACCCTATTTCGGCAGACCGCAGCCGCACCATGGCGCCGTTTTTCAGCCAGTAGGTGGAAGTGCGCTGGTTATTGGCCTTGTTGGAAAGAGACAGGCGCGGGTAGGTGGCGCCGTCCCAGCTGGCGGGATCATTGGGATTGAAGCGGCCCAGGTGGTGCTCCCGTACCGTGCCGTTGTCATGGAACTCCCAGATGGCCTCACCGGTCATGTTCTGCAGGGTGCCCTGCTGGCCGGTGATCAGCACGCTGAGGTCAAACCCCTTGTATTGCAGCCCCAGCCCGGCGCCGTACTGCAGTTTGGGCATGCCGCCCTCTCCCAGGTATACCTGGTCATACGCGTCTATCACGCCATCCCCGTTCTGGTCTTTGTATTTGATGTCTCCGGGTTTCACTACGCCGAAGGTCTGCGCGGGACTGGCGTCTATCTCCGCCTGGTCACGGAACAAGCCCAGCGCTTCCAGGCCAAAAATGGCATCCAGCGAGCGGCCGGTGCGGGCCTGGTACTCAAAGCGCTGCTTTTCCTCTCCCCTGTCAAGCACCCTGTTCTGTGCACGGGTAATGGTGCCGTTGATGGAGAACTGCAGCTGCCCTATCCGGTCTGTATAGCCCAGCGCCGCATCAAAGCCCTTGTTTTCCACTACGCCAATGGGAAAGTCCGGAAAGCGGATGCCCATGATGTTGGGCAGCGCCGGTTGTATCATAATATCCCGGTCCCTTTCATGGAAATAATCAAAGGAAAGGGTGAGCTTGTTTTGCAGCAGGGCGGCGTCTATGCCGTAGTTGCTCTTCTTCACTTTTTCCCAGGTCACATTGTTGAGGGCAAAGGCAGACTCGTTCCAGCCGGTGTAGCTTTGAGAGGTCCAGCCGAAGTTCATGGTGCCGGACTGCGCATATTTCTGGTACCAGATGAAATAGCCGCCCAGGTCGTCATTCCCCGCTATACCTTGTGAAGCGCGCAGTTTGAGGAAGCTGATCCATTTTTTGTTTTTCAGGAAGCTCTCTTCCGTCAGCACCCAGCCTACAGACACGGCCGGGAAGAACCCGAACTTGCTCCCTTCCACCAGCTGCTCGGAGCCCTGGTAGCCGAAGTTGAACTCCGCCAGGTAACGCCGGTGATAAGCATAGGCTACCCGGCCGCTGCCGCCCAGGTAAGCGCGGTCTACGTTGCCATTGTTCTCGTCCGAGAGAATGCGCTGCATGATGCCTACATAGGCCGTTACGCTGTGGCGGCCGAAATCACGCGCATAATCCAGCGAAGCGTCTGTGTTGAATACGCGCTGCGTGGCGGGGTATTCCACACCGGACGCCATCTGTGTATTGGAGCCCGTTTCCACGTAGCGGATGCTGCCATCCGGCTTGTACGCTACGGTACCGTTGGGCTGGCGCAGATCATACACCTTGAATTGTTTGCTGCGGTTGGTATTCTGATCGTACCAGCTGTCAAAGGCCACGCTCCCCCTGATGGAAAGGCCTTTGGTAATGAAGTCCAGCTCATGTTTTGCCCGCAGTGTGGCATACATGCTGCGCACGTAATAAAGGGAGTAGCCCTGGTTATTGAGCAGGCCGTAGGGATTGTCTTTATAATCTTTGGTGCCGCCCAGCAGCCCGTCTGGCGTAAACACGGGAAAGGCGTTGGGCGGCGTTTTATAGAGGGAGCGGAACACGCGCAGCGAAGCGTCCGTCCGGGAACCGGGATAGGTGCGCTGCTCCTGCCTGCCCGCAATATCCAGCGTAACGGAGAAACGTTTGTTCACGGTAATGTCTACGTTGGAGCGCAGCGTGATCATGTTGAAATTGGCGTTGGTATTATAGGTATTGGCATTTTTATCCACCTTGTACAGGCCGCTGTTGTTGGTATAGCCGGCAGAAATAAAATACCGGGCGTTCTTGTTGCCGCCGTCTATGCTGAGGCTGTAGCGTTGCTGCCAGGTGGAGCGGTTCACGTACTGATCGTACCAGTTAATGTCCGGGTAGAGGTAACGGTCCAGCTCGCTTTCATAAATGCCCTGTGCCGCTTTTGCATATTTGTCGATGTCTGCCGCAGTGTAGCGGGGCGCACCGCCGTCGTTGGTGAGCGCTTCATTGTATAGCGTGGCGTAGTTGTAAGAGTTGAGCAGCCTGGGTTGCGTGGTAGGCGATTTAATGCCGGCGCGCGCGTTGAGGGAGACTTTTATCTTCCCTTCCTGCCCGCGCCTGGTGGTAACGAGTATAATACCGTTGCCGCCCCGCAGGCCATAGAGGGCTGTGGCCGCCGCATCTTTCAGCAGGGTAACGGATTCTATTTCGTTCGGGTCCAGCAGGTCCATGCTTCTTTCAAACCCGTCTACCATCACCACCGGTGAGTTGGTACGGAAGGTACGCCTGCCGCGCAGCAGCATGGAAGCGCCTTCATCTCCCGGCTCGCCGTTGTCTTGCATCACAAACAGCCCCGGCAGCATGCCCTGCAGCCTGTTGCGGTTATTGATAATGGGCACATTGTCAACCACGGGGCCGTAAATCTGCGCAAAGGCGCCGGTAGCATTGTGTTTGGCCTGGCGGCCGTTGAACACGTACAGGCTGTCCGAGCTGCCGGCCATGTTAGCTTCCAGCGTTACCGCCAGCGCCGTGCGGCCCGCCACGGGCACTTCTTTGGCCGCAAAACGCTCGTGCGTGAAAATGAGAATGGCGGCGGCTTCCGCGGCAATAGAAAAACTACCGTCATCCGCCGTGAACGTGGTGGCCTTACCGCCTTTCAACTGCACCTGCGCTCCCCGCACGGCAGTGCCGCCGGGGGCCGTCACCTTGCCGGTAACCGTGGCTGGCCCGCCGCTGCTGCCCCTTGCCGGGAAAGAGATCAGCCAGATGCATAAACAGGCCGTCCAAAACGGCAGTTGTACCATACTGGTTAGTTGGAAATGTTTCATACGTAGGAATTTCAGCGATTTTTAAAGTGACGAATAGAACGCGCATAACAATCCCGGCCGTGCACGGGCAAGGCATAGGAATGGCATACAGCTCCCCCTTCAGGGAACAGCTTTACCAGGTATTCAGGTTATGCCAAGGGTAGCCGGTTTGGTGGCGATCTGTTTCATTCAATTTTGGTTTTTTGTGGCGTGAATAGTTTACGTGGAATAACTTTCTGGCCGCTACATGATACAAAGAACGCCGCTTTTGCCAGTTTTAGATCATTTATTTACGGAAACGTTTCCGTGAAAAGGGGCATTTATTGTTGGAAGTAAACCGTATTATTCATACATTTTAAAGTGCACAGCGAGTTGAGACCTATCCAATGAGTAAGATCAATATCAAAGACCTGGCCAGGCAATTGAACCTATCCATATCTACCGTATCCCGCGCTTTGAGAGACAGCTATGAAATAAGCGCGGAAACCAAGGAAAAGGTTTTTGCGCTGGCCAAAGCGCTAAATTACCAGCCGAACCCCAATGCAAGCGGTTTACGGGCGCAAAAGACCAAAACCATTGCAGTGGTGATCCCGGAAATGGTGAACGATTTCTTTTCCCTTGTAATTGGCGGTATTGAAAAAGTAACCCATCAGAAAGGCTATCACATCCTGATGTATTTTACGCATGGAGACCATGAGCTGGAAGTATCTTTCATCAACATGCTCTCCAACGGAAGAGTAGACGGCGTGCTGCTGTCCGTATCAGGGGAAAACAACCAGAACAGCCATATTGAAGAGCTGAACAGGAACGGGGTGCCCCTCGTTTTTTTTGACCGGGTATGTGAAACGGCAGACAATGTGAAAGTGACCTCAGACAATTATGAAAGCAGCATTACCGCCACCCGCCACCTGATCAACGCCGGCTGCAAAAAGATAGCCTACCTGCAGCTGCCCAAAAACATTTCCATCGGTAAAAAAAGGATGCAGGGCTACCTGGACGCGCTGAGCCGCTACGCCCCGCAGCAAACGCCGCTGGTGGTGGAGTGCGCCAGTGATTATGACGATGCTTTTATGACCATTAAAAAAATGCTGACGGCCCACCGGCCGGATGGTGTTTTTGCCTCCGTAGAAAAGCTGGCGGTGATCTGTTACCGCGTATGTGAAAAGGTCCAGCTCACCATTCCGGACCAGGTGAAGGTGATCAGCTTTTCCAACCTGCAAACAGCCTCCCTGCTCAACCCTTCACTCACTACCATTACCCAGCCGGCTTTCGACATTGGTGAAACGGCGGCGCGGGAACTGTTTAAACAGATAGACGGCAAGCATAAAAAGGAACGGCGGGAAAACGTGATCCTGAAATCTTTGCTGATCGAAAGGAAGTCTACAGCGGTGCGCAGCTAGATGCTACGCCTTTACCCTTACCCTGTAAAAGCTGATCACCCGCCGCTGTACAAAGCCCATGTGCTCATACAGCCTGATGGCGCGGTCATTGGTGAGCGCTACGTGCAGGAAGGAAGTGATCCCTTTCTCCGCATGCCTATTGCAAAGCGCTGTGATCAGCCGCTGTGCGTAGCCGCGGCCGGTATGCTGGGGGTGGGTGCAGATGGCGCTCAGCTCGCTGAAGCCGGTCATGCGCATGCGCTCCCCTGCCATGGCCACCAGTTCTCCCTCCTGTTTGATGCCGAAGTAAGTGCCCAGCAAACGGGTATCCATGTTATAGTAGCCGGGTTGCACCAGGTTGATGAGCTGGTACATCACTTCCGCATCCTCCGGCCCCAGCAGCACAATGCCGGCGTCTGTCTCCTGCTGCCGCGGCGGCTGCTGCAGCAGCATCTGGGCGCAGGGCAGCTCATGCTCCACCGTCCAGTGCGGCGGCAAGGCAGGCGGCAGCGCTCCGATGATATAAAAATTCTCCCCGCCGGCCATCCAGGGCGCCAGTTCGCTGATGCCCTCTTCCTGCGGCTGGCGGCAGGCCGTAAAGGGCAGTACGCCCGGCCGGTACCTTTTGGCGCGGGCAGTGCCCATGGCAAAGTCCGCATGCTCCGTGGTGAGCGCGCTCCAGGCCGGGTTATCCAGCAAAAATTCGTTCATACGGGCAAGTTACTGCATAATTCGTTGATGCCGGGCAACTCACAGCCAACCCGCCTGTTTCATCCAGAACACACAGCGGCCGAACCATTCCTCAAAAGCCGGCTCTTTTATAAAACCGTGTTCCCCGCGCTGGTAAATGTGTAAAGACGCCGGTACGCCATGCGCCCTTAACTGCCGGTAGAAAGAAAGGCTGTTCTCTTCGGGTACCACAGAATCGTCTCCGGCATGTACCAGGAAGGCCGGCGGTGTTTTGTCCGTTACCTGCAGCTCATTGGAGAACCAGCGCACCTGCGCCGCATCCGGAGAAGGCCCCAGCAGGTTCTTGCGGGAGCCCTTGTGGCCAATGCTGTCTGAAAAGCTGATCACCGGGTTGATAAGCAGCATAAAGCTGGGCCGCAGGTCAATGCCTTGATGATTGAAATGGGTGCCCGCCGTAGCAGCCAGGTGGCCGCCTGCGGAGAAGCCCATAATACCTGTTTTGCCGGTATCTACGCCCCACTCCACCGCGTGCTGCCTTACCAGCCTGATAGCCTGCTGCGCGTCTTGCAGCGGGGCCATGGCAGGGTTGCGCATAGCCGCCGGCTGGGGCAGGCGGTACTTGAGCACAAAAGCGGCCACGCCCAGCCGGTTAAATGCACGCGCCACATCCCTGCCTTCCCGGCTCATCAGCAGCGTACCGTACCCGCCGCCGGGGCAGATGATCACGGCGGTACCGGTGGCCTTGTTCTTTTCAGGGAGGAATATTTCAAGCGCAGGCCGGGTAACCATGGTTACCAGCACGCCCATCACCGCATCTGTACGGGTTTTCTCCTGCACCTGTGCGGCCGGCAGCATGTCTGGCGCCGGGCCGTTGTACAAAGGAATAACCTGCTGCCCCTGCAGCGCCGGGCCTGCAAGCAGCAGGGTCAGCAAAATGAAATATCCGCGTATATACATCCTGGAAATATTGATCAGGGGCAGAAGATACGGCAAGACCGCATTTATACAAAATACCACGTACTTTGTAAGAGCGCCCCGGAAAAAAGTTTACGGGCAATGTCCAATCCGGCCATGGGCGTTTGTTATTGGGTTATAACATCATTCAATAACACTTAAAACGATTTACCATGCATGAATTTATGCTGATTTTCAGGCACGAAGATGGCAAAAAGGTTGCCTCTCCCGAACAGATACAGGTCTGGATGCAACAGACCATGGACTGGATAGGCGGTATTGCCGCGCAGAACAAATTCATTGCGGGCAATGGCCTGCTGTTTGACGATGCCCTCGTAGTGCACCACAACAAGGTGGTGACCAACGGCCCCTTTGGAGATATCAAGGAAACGCTGGCCGGGTATGTGATGGTAAAGGCAGAATCAGCCGAAGAAGCGGCGGAGTTTGCCAAAGGCTGTCCCGTGCTGCAGGGAGAAGGGAATACGGTGGAGGTACGGCGGATAGTAACAGGAGACGGTGTACACTAAAGATCACGGGCGGCCCTGAAAGGCAGGCCGCATATTAAAACACTTACGGGGCTGACTAAAACGGGTTCCCCGTCTCGGGCAGGTGGCGGAACGAAGCCGGGTTCACGGCAATTCCCGGCACCTTGATTTTACTCTTTGGTCAGCCCCCTCATCACATGAAACAGCAGGAGCTCATACCACATCTTTTCCGCGCAGAGTTCAGCAAGATCACCGCCGTGCTCTGCCGCCACTTCGGCATGGAGCATATGGAACTGGCGGAAGACATTGCCGGAGAAACCTTCCTGGCCGCGCTGGAAACCTGGCCCTACCGCGGCGTGCCTGAAAACCCCGTGGCCTGGCTGTACACCGTGGCCAAAAACAAGGCGCACAATCATTTTTCGCGCAACCGTACTTTTCAGGCCAATGTTTCTCCCGCATTGCAGCGTGCCACGCCCGCCGCGGAAGAATCAGACATAGACCTTTCCGGCCAGAACATTACAGACAGCCAGCTGCAAATGCTGTTTGCCATCTGCCACCCCGCCATTGCCCCGGAAGCGCAGATAGGCCTTGCCTTGCGTATTCTCTGCGGCTTTGGCATAGAAGAAATTGCAGACGCCCTGCTCAGCACCAAAGAGAACATCAACAAAAGACTGTACAGGGCGCGTGAAAAACTGCGGCAGGAAAAAGTGGCCATCGTATTCCCGCCACCCGCGGAAGTGCACCAGCGGCTGGACGTGGTGCTCACCACGCTCTACCTGCTTTTTAGCGAAGGCTACTACTCTGAAAGCAGCAACACTGTACTGCGGGAAGATCTTTGCCGGGAAGCCATGCGCCTCTGCCTGCAGCTCATAGAGAATGAAAACACCAACCTGCCGCCCGTAAACGCCCTGATGGCGCTGATGTGTTTCCATGCTTCGCGCTTCCCCGCCCGCAAAGATGCTAACGGTGAAATTGTACTGTACCACGCCCAGGATACCACGCTTTGGAACCAGGAGCTGATCGGCCGCGGTGCGTTTTACCTGCATAACGCCTCCACGGGCGGCCGGCTGTCAAGGTTCCACCTGGAGGCCGCCATCGCTTACCATCATACCATCAAGGAAGACACGGCGGAGAAATGGGGCGCCATCCTGCAATTGTACAACCAGCTGCTGATGCTGCACTACTCTCCCATTGCCGCGCTGAACAGAACGTTCGCACTGTCCAGGGTCAAAGGCAAAGCCGCTGCCATTGCAGAAGCGGAGAAGTTGCAGCTAACCGGCAATCAATATTACTACACCCTGCTGGGGGAACTGTACCGCGGCATGGATAACCACAAGGCGCACGCGTGCCTGCAGGCAGCTCACGGGCTGGCCAGAACGGAGGCAGACAGGAAGGTGATAGCGGAGATGATGGCGGAGTTGTATCTTTAACATCCGGCCCGCAAACCCGCCGCTCCCGTATGAAGAACATCAGCCACCACATCCTCAAAAAAATAAACGACCCGGAACTGGTGAACACCCTCGCCCGCCGCCTCCCCGCAACAGCCCTCAACTCCATTCTGCTGGACGTATTTCATCAGCGCACCGCACAGCTGAATGCCGGCGCGCTGTTGCGCGGCTATGCGCAGAACCGCCTGGTGAAACCCGCCGCGGTAGACGTTATCAGGCTGAAGGCCGAAGAGCTGCAAACTTACCAGCTGCTTCAAAAGGCGGGTTTTGAACCGGTTGAACTATCGCCGGTGGCGCAACTGGGTACCAGCTCTGTGATAGCCGCGGTAGACCAGAAAAAAGTGCTGACGGCGCTCAGGGGCACGGAAGTGCAGGCAGACCCTACCAATGCCCTGGCCCTTCACTACGCCCACCAGCGGAAAACGGGCGCGCTGGCAAAGGGCGCCCACCGGTTCTGCAGCATCAGCAGAGTACTGAGAACACAGGCATTGCCAGACCCCGCCTTCACACCGCACTTTGCCGTATGTACCCTCACCACCATGGGGCACGATGCCGGCAGCTTTACATTTGAGAAGACCGCGTTGCTCGAACATATTACAGTGCAGAACGCCGTTTGCATGCAGGTGTATGGCAAAGCGCAGGTACGCGCCGAACTGGTCCCGCAAAAGGGCTATTCCGCCACACACCCGCTCATAGCCGCCTGCATGGAGCACCTGCAGGCAGCAGCGCCGGGCTTGCATGTCACCGTCCGCCCGCAACCCGTCAACAAGAACTATTACAGCGGCCTGCAGGTGAAAATAATTGTGGCCCTGGAGGAGCGGGAATTTGAAATAGGTGACGGCGGGCTGGTGAACTGGACGCAACAACTGCTGCATGATAAAAAGGAACGCATGTTCATCAGCGGGCTTGGTTCGCAACTACTGCATATCTTCACTGCTCCCCGTTAACCCTGCGGTCTAGTAACCCATCCCCCGCTCCTCCCGGTCTTTAACTACTTATTCAAGTATGTTTTACCCCGCCGTTACTTGCTACTTTTAATACGGCGAGAACCCTTCCGTTCACACTATCAACCGTATCTCCATGAAAAATATCTACCCCCTTCTGCTTTTGCTGTGCAGCCTGACTGCCTCTGCCCAGCAAAGTCCTTATTTCCATTTCTTCTACGATATTCCCGGCAACGGGCCCACGCAGGTGCTCGACTTCCAAAAAGATCGGCTGCTCTACTGGCGAGACAGCGCTTATCACATCCACCAGCTGAATACCGGCAATACCATAGACATTCCGCTGCACCAACCGCCCGCCCTGGCCCTGCAGCAAGACAGGCAGGGATGGCTCACAGACAGCGGTGCTTTCGTTACCGTGCCTTCAGACGTGGCGGGCATGGTGGCGCTATATGAGTGGCGCGGCCAAACGCTCTCGGTAGTGGAAAAACAGGCCACCAGCGTGGAAGTGGGCGGTAACGACGTGCTGTGGACAAGCTGGGGCTACTTCTACTCCCAGCGTTCCGGCGCGGAAAAACAACGGGTATCCACCAACCCGGGAACGTTCACCATGTCTCCCGAAGGCTGGTACCTGTATAGCCTTGACGATACGCTGTACCTCCACAAAAACGGCGTTACCACTCCCTTTGCCACCGGTGAGGAAACGTCTGAAAGGTTCCTGTACGTGGTCACTGACGGGCAGCAGATCATGTACCTCATGGAAAAGGCACATCAAAACCCCACGCTCTATCTCTACAACGGTACTGCAACGGATACTGTGGCCATACTGCGCGGTTCCAACCAGCAGATTTTCTTTAAACAGCAATATAGCCTCAACAACGGGTACGCGGCTTTTGTGTCTATAGACCAGACGGGAGACACCTGGCCCTACCCCACCGCCAGCACAACGGTGTACGTAAGAGCCCCTTCCGGAAAACGGAACCTGGCCTTCAGCCAGTTGGGAGACCGCGGGGACGTACGGGTACGCCCGGAGCTATGGGGCCTCACTGAAAACGGCGGCCTGCTGCTGGCCAAAGAAAACTACCGGTGGGAAAACGGGTTGCATTACACGCCGTGGGACAGCGCATCACGGTTCATTGCCAGCTTCCCCTGGAACGGCCGGAGCCAGGTGCCCCCGCATGTGTATAAAGACGGATCGTTCTATGTTTTCTATAACGATTCCGTGTACCGCGTACAGCCAGACATGGTTAAACCAAAGGTGCTGCCGTTTGAAGTAACCGTGCAGCCCGGCGTTCCGTACCGCTTCACGCTGGACAGTCTGCTGAATTACTATACCGGCGTGAAATACGGCCCCGGCCAATTGCAATCAGCCGGTTTCTTCAACGGCCCGTACCAGGGCTACCTGGTGGCCGCCGGAGATACGCTCCAGCTGTACAACCGCTGGATAGACCGTGCGCGGCTGGACAGCCTGGTGTATCTGCCGTCTCCCAACGCCTCCGGCATAGACTCTGTGTTATGGACGGCCAATGACGGCGCCACCTCCACGCCGTATGCATTGATCAGGTTCCGCTTTGCGCCCGTGGCCTGCCCGCCTGCAGCGGTCACCCTTACGTCCAGCATCAACGTAGTGAACAACAACAGTGATACGGTGGTGCTCACCGCCCATGGCAGCGCCCCCGGCCTCTTCGCCTTTGCGCGGGATACATCGTTCACCTCCCTGCTGCGGCCGGAAAGCACAGACTCCGTGCTGCTGCTGCCCCCCGGCGCATTGCAGCAAGGCGGCAACAATATCTACGTAAGGCTGCGCACCGGCTGCGGAACAGATTCTGTGGCAACAGACCGGGTGCACATCATCAAGACCTTCCTTTCCCACATACCCGGTAAAGACTTTGACAGCAAGCTGCTCATCATCGTTTACCCCAACCCCTTCACCACACAATTCACGGTAGAAGGGCTGCAGCCGTCCAGGAAATACGTGCTCACCCTGCACGATCTCAGCGGCCGTACCGTGGTAACGGTGCTGGCAGACTACCTGCACAAGATCAACATTGTGCCCAACGTGCCCTTGAACCGGGGCGTCTACTTCCTGAAAGCCTGGGATGTGGCCGCACAGCAAACAGTGGGCGGGGCTGTACTGCTGAAGCTATAGGCAGCCCGGGTTGTATCAAGACGCCTGCACACTGTGCGGGCGTCTTTGTTATATTTAACATGGGTGGTTGGCAATAAATTGTTAGTTTTAGTACTGCTTATACCGATACCATGAGAAAAATATATTGTCTGATGCTGATAACATTATTCAGTTCGTTTATACACGCCCCTTCCTACTTTACCGGCAAAATAGTTTACCAGCATACTTTTACAGATTTAGATGGGAAAGAGACGATGAATGCACTGTATACTGCACTTGGACGGGAGCAACACTACCTTATAGATGACAAAAATTATAAGGCCCTGAATGAAAATGGCCGGTATATACAACTATACAATGGCCAAACTAATACCTACTACCACTTTTCGGGCAATGCTGCACATAAAATTGACGCAGCCACCAGCTCTTCCTCTCCGGCTGTTATCACTAAACATCCCGGAAAAGAAAAAATAGCCGGATTCGACTGTCAGGCGCTGCAGATGGAAACCGGCTCTACCACCACGATATACTATTATTCAGACAAGATAAAAGTTGACCCGGCCACCTATGCCAGGCACCAGTTTGGCGACTGGAATAAATACATGGAAGCCAGCAATGGCGCGCTGCCGCTGAAGTTTGTCATGAAAGATCACAAAAACAAGTTTATATGGACTTCTGTTGCAAAAGTCGTGAACGAGCAAAAAATGTCGACTGAAGATTTCAGGTTCCCGGCCGGGTATCAATTGAAATAATGCTATGTTCCGCCTCCTCATCATCACCTTCCTCTCCATGGCCGCATTGCACACCGCCGCGCAGCAGCCCAAAAACCGCAGCAGGGTGAAGTATTTTGTTGATTCCGTGCCCTTGACCGGCGCCCCGCAAATATCGCAGGAAGACCTTGCTTACTATGACATGGTGCTCTACCCGGCCACCCGCAAAATTATTCCGTTCCCGGCGTATGACAGCCTGATATACTTCTTTACCAAAGCCTGGGTAGACCGCCCTGCTGAACTGAAGCAGATACCGGCCATGGGCCAGCTCCCGCTTTTTGGAGACCTGTATTATTACAAAGGGCAACCCTATACCGGCAAGGTGATAGACTATTTTTACAACGGCAAGGTCAGCCACCGGGGTTCTATCAAAAAAGGGAAGCCGGAGGGCACCCACTTTTATTACAATCCTTTCGGGGTGGCCATGCGGCGCACCTACACCAATAAGAGCAACGGTGTGGTACAGGTTACCGAAACAGACACCGAAGGCCGGCTCACCAGGCGTGAAGTGCGCTACCGCAACCGGCCTGAGCAAACGGAAAGTTATTATGTGAACGGCCAGGTGAAACACCAGCTCTCCGTGTCAGACAAGCGTACCTTATCTGTTTCCTACTTCTCTTCCGGGCTTGTAAGAGACTCAACAGTGAAGTACAAGAACAAAAGCAAACAACTGTACCGCCCCCCGCACATCCGGCAATACTACGAGCTGGTAGACAACCGGGAATACACCAAAGCCCGCCATCTCTATCCGGGCCATCCCGACGTTTTTCACTACCTGGCAAAGGCGGCCGTAGACAGCCTGCAGTTTGATAAAGCTATTCAGTATATGGATACCTGCCTTTCGCTGGAACCTTACGAACCGAATTTTTTCCTGCAACGCGCCTATATGCGCCTTGCAAAATATGCGTACGTTGCAAGCCAGGTAAAACGTACAGATGAAGAAGCGTTGACCCGATACCTCAACACCAATCCCCCGCTCAATATTCCCGCCACTGACAAACAGCAGATCATCAGCGATCTGAAAAAGTGCGAAGCGCTTGACAAGTGGGGCTTCGGTTACTTCCCCTTCTTTGCAGACATGCGGAACTGGCAGTTTTTGCGCATGCCCTGACGCACCGGCCGTGCAACGTTCTTTTTTTGTATGTTTATACCTGATCCAAGATTGTCCCGGGCATGCCAACAGGTGAACTACAAGATGATGAAAAAATGCTGCTCACGGAGTTGGCGGCAGGCAGCAGGGCCGCTTTCGAGGAAATTTACCAGGAATATTACAATGGCCTGCTGTTTTTTGCGCAGCGTTTTTTACCGCTTCAGCAGGCAGAAGACGTACTGGCGGAAGTATTCATCAAACTCTGGCAATTCACCGGTTCCTTCAGCAGCATGCCCGCCCTTCATAAATGGCTGCGGGTGGCGGTGCGGAATGCCTGCCTGAACGTGCTGACGCAGGAGAAGCGCCATACGGAGAAACAACACCGGCTGCTGCATGAAACCGAAGCCGGGTATGAGCACCTCTATTTCCGTGACAAGCTTGAAGCAGACCTCCAGGCGCTCATTCTCCGGGAAATACACAAGCTCCACCCCCAGCAGCAACGCATTGTACAAATGTTTTTCCTCCAGGGAATGGACAATGCCGGCATTGCGGCGGCCCTCCAGATCAGCGTGCAGGCGGTCAAAAACCAGAAGGTAACAGCGCTGAAAACCTTGCGGAAGATCTTCAGGGACCCAGACCTTTTACTCGTGCTCTCTTTCCTCCTCCTGACCTGATCGCTTCATTCCCGAAAAAAATATCCTGTTTCACTTGTACGCCGGCGGTACCTGGTTGTTATTATGGTAAACCACACCGTCACCGCAAGCATATGGACGCCACCAAAAGACTAAGCACACTGATTTTCAGGTCTCTCACGGGAGAATTGACGCCGGCGGAACAGCAGGAGCTGGATGCATGGCTGGCGGAATCTCCCGCCAACCGCAGTTTGTATGAAGAGCTTGGCCGGCCGGAGGTGTTGAAACAGGGTTTAGCCAGGATGTATGAGGCTGTTGATTCCCGTGAGCGCGTGCTGGACAAAGTGCGGCTGGCCATGGCGGAACCGCCGGGCAAAAAAGAAGCGGCCCGTGTGATGCCGCTCCGCCGGTGGTTGCCTTACGCCGCCGCCGCAATACTGGCAGCCACCGCCACCTTGCTATGGTGGCAAAAACCGCAACAGCCCGCAACACCCGTTCAAACCGCGCAAACAGCTGCCGGCGCCATTCCTCCCGGCGCCACGGGCGCTGTGCTCACCCTGGCAGACGGCAGCGTGATTGAGCTGGACAGCCTGCACAACGGCACCATTGCCGCCCAGGGCGCTACCCGGGTAATACTGCAAAACGGGCAGCTCTCCTATAAAAAAGACAAGCATACAGGCGCAGGGGAACCCGTGGCCTATAACACCATCACCACGCCTCGCGGCCGGCAGTTTCAGCTGCTGCTGCCTGACGGTACCAGGGTGTGGCTCAACGCCGCTTCCTCGCTCACCTACCCTACCGCCTTCAGCGATACGGCCCGCAACGTGACCATTACCGGCGAAGCGTATTTTGAGGTAACGCACCTCCCCGCCGCCCCCTTCAGGGTGAAGATAGGCCCACAGCGCGAAGTAACGGTGCTGGGCACACGCTTTAACGTGAACGCCTATGTGGACGAACCGGAAGTGACCACCACGCTGCTGGAAGGCTCCGTCATGATATCCGCCGCCGGCACGCAAAAAATGCTGAAGCCCGGCTACCAGGCCGGCATGCGGGAACAAGAAATACTGCTGCGGCCGGCAGACCTGGAAGGTACCATGGCCTGGAAGAACGGGCTTTTTATTTTCAACAAAACAGACATTCACGCGGTGATGCGGCAGCTCAGCCGCTGGTATGATGTGGAAGTGGTGTTTGAAGGGCAACCGGCTGCCAGGCAGCTCACCGGCGAAGTATACCGCAGCTATACGCTGCAGCAGGCGCTGGCCGTATTACAGGCGGCCGACCTGCATTTCCGCATCAGCGGCCGGCAGCTTACCGTGCTGCCGTAAGTAACGGGCAACAAGTTTATATCAACCAAAAAATACACGGCATGAAGACTTAACACCACGCTAAGTCCCGAAAAAGCCGGAGGTGTTGGAAGCACCCCCGGTAAAGCGTTCGGGCATCCGCAAATGCGATCCTTTCAAAGACTGATTTTCGTATTACCCAAACATTGTAAATGTATGCATTTAAAATTTATCGGGAAGGCTCCTGGTATGAGGGGGCCTGCTTTATCCAAACTCCTTCTGGCCATGAAAATGACCGCATTCTTCTTATTGGTGGGCCTGCTGCATGTAAGCGGGAAGGCCGTTTCCCAGAAGATCAACCTGACGGCCGGCAATATGCCGCTTGAAAAAGTACTGCACAACATCAAGCAGCAAACAGGCTACCTTTTCCTTTACGATGATAAACAGATCAACCGCCTGCAGCCGGTAAGCGTAGACCTGAAAGACGCCTCGCTGCAGCAGGCGCTGGATGCCTGCCTGAAAGGGCTGAACCTTTCCTACAGGATAGTGGAGCGGAACGTGATCATCAAACCGCTGCCGCAGCCCGCCGCACCGCTGGCCGCAGCAACGGCCGCCGCTCCGCCTGTACGCGGCACCGTCACCTCTTCAGACGGCTTGCCGCTGCCCGGTGTTACCATTAAAATAAAAGGCAAACCCGCCGGCACGGTTACCGCGGCAGATGGTACTTTCACCCTGACGGTGGAAGAAGGTGATGTGCTCCAGGTCTCTTTCCTGGGCTACCAGTCCAAAGAAGTGACCGTGAGCGGCGGCGGCCCGCTCAACATACAGCTGCAATCACAGGAGCAGGCGCTGAAAGACATCGTGGTAGTTGGCTACGGCGTACAGAAAAAAGTAAGCCTTACCAGCTCCATATCCCAGGTAACCGGCGAAGATCTGACGCGCAGGCCGGTATCCAACATCCAGCAGGCCCTCCAGGGAGCCGCCCCCGGCGTTACCATTCTTGACAACGGCGGCGCGCCCGGCAGGTCTGGCGCCACCATCAGGGTAAGGGGCATTACCACTTTCAATGCCGGCGCCACCGCCGGCGTCAGCGGTTATGACCTCAGCAAAAATGAGCCGCTGGTAATTGTAGACGGTATTGAACAACGGCTGTCAGACATCAACCCTGACGATATTGAATCCATCTCCCTGCTGAAAGACGCCTCCTCCACTGCCATTTACGGCTCCAGGGCTACCAACGGCGTAGTGATGGTCACCACCAAAAGAGCAAAGGCAGGCAGGCTGGCCGTGAACTACAACTTCTTTTACGCCCTGCAAAAAAGCATCAACAATCCTGAAATGATGGACCTCGAGAGCTATATGCGGGAGCAGGTAGATGCTTATACCAATGCCGGCGTGAACGTTCCGGCGCGCTTCTCCGAACAGTCTATCAACAACTGGGTGAATGCCACAGACCGTGAAAAATTCCCGCTGCCGAACGTTTGGTACCAGGAAATGCTGCGCGTGGCGCCGCAAATGAACCATAGCCTGGCGGTTGCCGGCGGCAGTGAAAACTTCAGGGCGCGCATGAGCGTAAGGTATGCAGACCAGCAGGGTATTCTCCCCAACTTCAACAGCAAGCTGAAAGAGGTGCGCGTCAGCACAGACTTCAATGCCCCGCACCGCATGAAGTTCAGCGCAGACGCCAACTACCGCAACAATTCATCTCTCTCCCCGGCTAATGAAAGCACCATCTATCAGTATATGCTGCACGGCTCCCTGTGGGCAGTACCCAAGTATGCAGACGGTACCTACGGCCTCAGCCCGCAGGGTGCCAACCCGCTGATGTTTGCGGAAATAGGCGGTACCAACCGGCAAAGCATAGACTATTTCACGGGCAACCTGAAAGGCGAATGGGAGATCATCAATGGCCTCAAACTGTCTGTACAATACGGCGAGCGTTTTATGCTCTCCGGCGGCAAGGAATACACCAATGCCTATACGAACCGCGATAAAACCACCAACATTGTGCGCACGGTAGCCAACAATACGCTTACCGAAACGCGCAATACCCTGCGGGAATACACTTTGAACAACCTGCTGACCTACGAAAAGGACTTTGGCGGGCATAACCTGAAAGCGCTGGTTGGCTATTCGCAGATAGGCAACACGCAAACACGCCTCAGCGCTTACCGGGAGCGGTTTTATAATAACGACCTGGGCTCCATTGGCCAGGGCGCTAACGACGGCACCAAGTCCAACAACGGCAGCGACGCCACCTTTGGCCTCCGCTCCTACTTCAGCCGCGTCAACTACAGCTACCGGGATAAATACCTGCTGGAAGCCAACGCCCGGTACGATGGCTCTTCCCGCTTTACCGGCAGCAAACAGTACGGCTTCTTTCCCTCTTTCTCCGCCGGCTGGAGGCTGTCTGAAGAAAGCTTCTGGGCGCCGCTCAAAACAGTGGCCGGCAACGTGAAGCTGCGCGGCTCCTGGGGCGTTACCGGCAACCAGTCTGTAGACCTGTACAGCTTCTACGAATCACTGGTGCTCAGCTCCTACACCTTCGGAGGCGCCGCCGTAAACGGCTACCGCCAGCTGGTATTGGCCAACCCCGGCCTTGGCTGGGAAAGCACCACACAAACAGACATCGGGCTGGATGCTACGCTGTTCAACAATAAGCTGTCACTCACAGTAGACTACTACAAAAAAGTAACGGACGATATTTTGCTGAACCTCCCCATCCCCTCCGCAGTGGGCCTGGCCGCGCCGCCGCAGAACGCGGGCGTGGTAGAGAACAAAGGTCTGGAAGTATCCCTGAACTACCGCAACCAGGCGGGAGCGCTGCGCTACAACCTAGGCGGCAACTTCAGCATCAACCAGAACAAGGTGACAGACCTGAAGGGCACCGGCCCTTACATTACCGGCTCGGATACAGACCCGCGCTACATCATCAGGGTGGGCCTGCCTATCAATACGCTGTGGGGATACACCTCGGACGGGCTTTTCCAGACGCAGGACGAAATAGACCGCTACCCGCATTATGCCATCAACACCAAACCCGGTGACGTGAAGTACATAGACCGGAATAATGACGGCAAAATAGACGCAGGAGATATGGCCGCCATCGGCAACTCCTTTCCCAAATATACCTTTGCGTTCAACGCAGGGCTGGAATACAAAGGCTTTGAGCTGAACGCCCTGTTCCAGGGAGTGGCCGATGTAGACGCCCGCCTTTCCGGCGCCCTGGCGGAAATGGGCGTGCAGGAAGGTTTTGTGTCCAGCATCTTCACCAACAACTACTGGACGCCCACACGCACCAACGCCCGGTTTCCCCGGCCCGTGAAAAGCGACCTCCGCAACGTGATGACCTCAGACAGGCTGGTGATAGACGGTTCTTACCTCCGCCTCAAGAACATCCAGCTGCTCTACACCCTGCCGCAGCAATGGACGCGCAACGTGCTGAACAGCGTGAAGGTATACGTGGCCGCCACCAACCTTTTCACCATATCAAAGCTGAATGAATGGAACCTCGACCCTGAAGCCGGTTCCGGCCGCCTGCAGTACTACCCGCAAACTGCGCTGTACACTATTGGCTGCAACATCCAGTTTTAATCATTCTTCAATGCAGAACATATGAAACGTATTCAAACCATATACATCCTGTTACTATCGGCGCTCGGCTTCCAGGCTTGTGATAACAGCCTGCTGGAGACCGTGCCGAACGACCGGCTTTCTTCCGGTGTTTTCTGGAAAACGGATAACGATGCCAAACTGGCCGTCAACGCCCTTTATCCTTTCCTGGACTCCACCAATATTTTCACCTGGGACGCACTTACCGATATTGCGCACGTAAACCAGAACATTGCCGCCGAAGCCGCGCTTGACAGGGGCAACTATGACGCGCTGAACAGAACGGTGATAGACGAATGGGCCAGGGCCTACGCCGGCATCCGCGCCGTGAACTATTTCCTGGAAAACGTTGACAAAATAACCATTACAGACACCGTGCTGGTGAACCGCCTGAAAGGCGAAGCCAGAACGCTGCGCGCCTACCAGTACATCCGGCTGGCCGCACTCTACGGAGATGCGCCCCTGATCACGGCCACCATCAGTATTGCCGAAGCCGGCAAAGTAAAACGCGCGCCAGTAACGCAGCTGTGGGATTTTATAGACGCAGAGCTGACGGCCGCCGCCCCTTTGCTGCCGCCCTCCTATGCGGCCGCTGAAAAAGGCCGCATCACCCGGGGCGCCGCGCTGGCGCTCAAAGCAAGGGCCAACCTCTACGCCGGCCGCTACCAGCAGGCTGCTGATGCCGCAGCGGCCGTGATGGGCCTGGGCTACACCTTGTATCCCTCCTATAAACAACTGTTTTCCTACGCCGCGGAGAATAACAGCGAAGTGATACTGGACCGGCAATACATCAAGGATGTGGCCGCCAATAACATATTCAACCGCCTGGCGCCCTACAGCCAGAAAAGCGCCACCAGCTACTACGTGCCCACCAAAACGCTGGCCGATGCCTACCAGATGAGCAACGGCAAAGCCATCACGGAAGCCGGCAGCGGTTTTGATCCCGCGCATCCATATGACAACCGCGATCCCCGGTTGCGATACTCCATATTCATACAGGGAGACGCGCTGCCTTCAGGTATTACCTACAATCCCGCTCCCAACAGCGGCACCGCAGATGCGGTGGGCAATACCTACCTGGCCACCAGCACCGGCTTCAATATTAAAAAGTACATCAATGCGGAAGACTACGCCAACCCCGGCAACTGCGGCATCAACATCATACTGCTCCGTTATGCGGAAGTGCTGCTGACCTACGCGGAAGCAAAAATTGAGCTGGGCCAGATAGATGCCAGCGTATACAAGGCCATTAACGACGTAAGGGCGCGCGCAGACGTAAACATGCCTCCCATAGCCGCCAATCTCGGCCAGGACCAGCTGCGCGCGGCAGTACGCCATGAGCGCATGACAGAGCTGGCGCTGGAAGGCCTGCGCCTCTTTGACATCAGGCGCTGGAAAACGGCGGCAGACCTTATGAAAGGTGAAGTATACGGCATGACGTATATGGATGGCGGCGCCCTGAAAACAATTACCGTCAGCGGCTTTACCCGCAACTTTGAACCGAAACACTACCTGTGGCCCGTACCGCAGCCGGAAGTAGATCTCAACCCCGGCCTGCTGCCGCAAAACCCGGGATGGTAAAACAATAAAACAGATAACGGATGAATAGACTATACAGGCTGCTATGCACCCTGCTGCTGGCTGCGGCTGGCGTACAGGCACAAAATACGCCCAGGCCCAACGTAATTTTTATACTGGCAGACGATATGGGGTATGGAGACCTCAGCTGCTACGGGCACCCGCTGATCAAAACGCCGCACCTGGACCGCATGGCGCGTGAAGGTTTTAAAAGCGGCGCCTTTATGGTACCCTCTCCCGCCTGCACGCCCGCCAGGGCGGCCCTGCTCACCGGCCGCTACCCTGACAAGGTGAACATGGGGCATGTAGTAGGCCCCGGCGGCAAAAACGGATTGGCAGACAGCATTTTCACCCTCGGTAAAATGTTCAGGGAACAGGGCTACCAAACCATGATCATCGGCAAGTGGCACCTGGGAGACAGGCCGGATACAAGACCGCTCTCCCATGGTTTTGATCATTTCTTCGGCATGCTGTACAGCCATGACTATAAAGATCCCTTCGTAAAAACAGACACCACGCTGGCCGTGTTCTATGACAATACGCGCGTGCTGGAAAAACCGGACCACAGCACGCTGATGGAGCTGTATACAGACAGCGCCATGGCCTATATCAGCCGGGCCGGGAAACAGCGCAAGCCCTTCTTCCTCTACCTGCCAATCCCCATGCCCCACGCCCCCGTGGCCGCCGGAAAAAGCTGGAAAGGCCATTCCGCCGCCGGTGAATATGGAGACGTGATAGAAGAAATAGACGGCAGCATTGGAAAAATTATGGAGCAATTGCGAAGCATGAAGCTGGACAAAAACACCCTGGTGATTTTCACCAGCGATAACGGCCCCTGGAACAATATGCCGGAGCGCATGTTCGGGCGGGATATTGTAAAGCCCTGGGACCATGGCTCCACCGGCCCCTTCCGCGGCGGCAAGGCCAACACCTACGAAGGCGGCCACCGCGAGCCCTTCCTGGCCTGGTGGCCCGGCCGCATACCTGCCGGCGCCTCTTCTTCCGCCCCCTGCATCATGAACGACATGCTGCCCACCCTGGCCGCCGCCACCGGCTACACCCGGCCGCTGCCCGGCAACCTGAACGGCGTCAGCATGTGGGCCCACATCAGCGGCCAACAGCCCGCGCCGCCGGAAAGAACGCTCTATTACCTCAACGCCTCAGGCGCGCTGGAAGCTGTACGCCAGGGCAACTGGAAACTGCGGGTAGCCAAAACGGCACCGGCTGAAACAGAACTGTTCAACCTCTCCCGGGATGTTTCGGAAATACACAACCTCGCCGCCCGCTTCCCTGACAAGGTGAAGGAGCTGCAGCGGTTGCTGGATGCCTACCCGTCTCTTTAACTGTATTATAAACCTTACAACAAAAGGCCGCCCCAAAATGAGGCGGCCTTTCTTGCAATATCATCACTTCTTCTTCTTGATCTCCTTCAACATCAAATAAAACGAAGGCTTCGGCATATCTCCGTGCCCGTAACCATCCAGTTCATACAGGTAGGTCTGTTTATGCCCCACCAGCTGCATCATCCGGGCCAGGTAGGCATTTTCTTCATACCGCCCCAGCATTTCCATATCCCGGTTGCCGGTGTAGAGATATAACGGCGGCGCGTCTGCCCGCACGTGGTAGAGCGGCGCAAAGGCGTCTATGGTGGGCTGCTTTTCAGGAATGCCTTTTTCTTTCCGCACAGTGAAGTGAGTGATGGCCTGCGTGCTGAAAGGGAACAGCGCGGCAATGCGGTTGGCGTCTATGTTGTATTTGGCGAGCCATTGTTTGTCCAACCCTATCATGGAGGTGAGGTAACCGCCCGCGGAGTGGCCCGCCACGTAAATTTGCGCCGTATCCCCACCGTATTCGGCTGCATGCTGAAAGGCCCAGGCCACGGCAGCCGCCGCGTCCTCGATATAGGCCGGGCAGCTCACTTTGGGGCTGAGGCGGTAGTTGGCCGCCATTACGATGACGTTCTGCTTTTTCAGCTCTTCAGGTATGCTTTTATTGCCGCCGGTAATGCCGCCGCCATGGAACCATACTATCACCGGCAGGCCTTTTGCTTTTTCAGGGTAGTATACGTCCAGCACGCAACGTTCTTTCATATAGTCCGTTTGCTGACCGGTACGGTAGGCAACATTTTTTTGCTCTTTATAAACGGCGTCCTGTGCCAGCGCGGGCAAGGCCAGGCATAGCAGTAACAGGAATGCAAGATGTTTCATGGGCGCATGTTTACAGGCAAAGAAAGGAAAAAATGCGTTTCGCAGGTAACCGGGGCAGAAAGCCGCTCCTCCAAAAAATCCCGCTTTTCTTGCTTTTAGCTGTTTTTTACTATATTTTAACTGGCCGTTCATGGCCCGGCTACCGGCCTTTATTTTTATAACGTCTACAATCTTGAAAATGTCCACGTTTACCGGAAAGATTAAACACCTTGCCCTGTTTTCATTACCCGTTACAGCCGCATTGCTGCATGGCTGCGGGCCGCAACAGGCCGCCGACCTGCGCGTAAAAGAAATGGATTCCACCTTTACCGCCCGCTTTGCAGACTCTGTCACCAAAGCCATGAAACCCACCATCGCAGACAACCTCACGCTTGAGCTGTGGGGCATAGACTCCCTGGTGATCTCGCCCATTGCGCTCGATGTGGATGAGCAGGGGCAGGTGTATTTCACCACCACCTCCCGGCAAAAGAACTCTGAATTTGACATCCGCGGCCACCGCGACTGGGAAATTCCCTCCATCAGCCTGCAAACGGTAGAAGACCGGCGCGCTTTCCTGCACCAGGAACTCTCTCCCGAAAACAGCCACCGCAACAAATGGCTCAAAGACCTGAACGGAGACAGCTCTCACGACTGGCGCGATCTCACCATCGAAAAAGAGCATGTATACCGCCTGCAAGACCTGAATGGCGACGGTGTGGCAGACCGCTCCCAGCTGGTGGTAGATGATTTTAACGACGAGGTGACGGACGTGGCCGGCGGCGTGCTGGCCAATGGGGAAGATCTGTACGTGGCCGTAGCGCCAGACCTCTGGAAGATGCGGGACAAGAATAAAGACGGCATAGCCGATGAAAAGATCTCCCTCTCCCACGGCTACGGCATACACATCGGCTTCAGCGGCCACGGCATGAGCGGCATAGAGATGGGGCCTGATGGCCGTATCTATTGGCAGATAGGAGACATCGGCTTCAACGGCAAAGGCCCTGACGGGCAAAAATGGGAACACCCCAACAGCGGCGTCATTGCCCGCTGCAACCCGGACGGGAGCGACTTCGAGATATTTGCCCACGGCACGCGCAATACGCACAAGTTCGTATTTGACGAATACGCCAACCTCATCAGTGAAGATAACGACGGAGACCACCCCGGCGAAAAAGAACGGCTGGTATACATCGTGAACGGTTCTGACGCCGGCTGGCGCAGCAACTGGCAATACGGCAAGTATCGTGATCCCAATAACAACACCTACAAGGTATGGATGGACGAAAAGATGTACCTGCCCCGCTTTGAGGGCCAGGCAGCCTACATCACGCCCTGCATCACCAACTTCGTAAGCGGCCCCGCCGGCATGGCCTACAACCCCGGCACCGCCCTGGGCCCGGAATACAACAACACGTTCTTTATTGCGGAGTTTGTAGGCAACCCCTCCAGCTCCGGCATCCACAGCTTTAAGCTGAACCCCAAAGGCGCCACCTTTGAGCTGGGCGAGCATAAAAAAGTGCTGGGCGGCGTATTGCCCACCGGGCTTGACTTTGGGCCAGACGGCGCGCTCTACCTGGCAGACTGGATAGACGGCTGGGACACGCATGACTATGGCCGCATCTGGAAGCTGGACCATAAAGACGCCAGATCTATGGCCATCCGCGCTGAAGTGAAAAAGCTGCTCGGAGAAAGTTTTGCAGACCGCAAGGAAGATGAGCTGGGCGGCCTGCTGAAACATGCAGACATGCGCATCCGCCAGAAAGCGCAGTTTGAGCTGGTGAAACGGAAAAACAAGGGCGCCGAAGTGTTTAAAGCCGCCCTGCAGCAGAAAGACCACCAACTGGCACGGGTACACGCCATCTGGGGCACCGCCCAGCTGGCCCGGCAAGATAAAAAGTATGCCGCTCCCCTGCTGCCGCTGCTGCAAGACCAGGACGCTGAAATACGCGCACAGGCCGCCAAGTGGCTGGGAGACATCCGCTATGCGGAAGCCGGGGCCGCCCTGCTGCCCCTGCTGAAAGATACCGCCAGCCGCGCCCGTTTCTTTGCCGCGGAAGCCCTGGGCAGAATCAAACATGCGCCGGCCGTACAGCCCCTCATTGCCATGCTGGAAGCTAATAATGACGAAGATGCCTACCTCCGCCACGCAGGCTGCCTGGCGCTGGCCCGCATTGGCCAGCCGGAGCCGCTGTTGGCGCTGGCCTCCAGCCCGTCCCGCGCCTTGAGGATTGCCGCCGTGGTAGCCCTGCGCCGCATGGCCCACCCCGGCATTGCCGTGTTCCTCAAAGACCAGGATGAGTTTGTGGTAACCGAAACCGCCCGCGCTATTAATGACGACCTGTCCATTCCCGCCGCGCTGCCCGCGCTGGCCGGCTTGCTGCATACTACCGCGTTCACCAATGAAGCGCTGCTGCGCCGCGTTATCAACGCCAACCTGCGCGTGGGTACAGACAGCGCGCTGCACAGCCTGGTGGCCTACTCGCAGCAAGAAGGCGCTCCCGCGGCCATGCGGGCGGAAGCCATAGATGTGATCAGCGTATGGCCCAAACCCTCTGTGCTGGACCGGGTAGACGGCCGCCTCCGCGGCCCCGTGGAAAGAAGCGCCGCTACCACCACCGCCGCCTCCGCCACGGCATTGACCGCCTTGCTGAAAAATAAAGAGCTGCCCGTGAGGATCAGCGCCGCCAAAGCCATCAACAAGCTCCACATCCAGCATGCGGCGCCGGCCCTGCTCACCGCCGTAATGGGAGACGCCGAGCCCGCCATGCGGGTGGAAGCCCTCAAGGCCATGGTAGCCGTGCAGGACGCGCGGATGGAACAGGCCATCAAACATGCCCTGTCTGACAGGGAAAAGAAGGTGCGTGTAGCCGGGCTTGACCTGCTGGAGAAAATGAACATTCCCAAAAACACCATGGTGAGCCTGCTCACAGACGTGATCAATACCAAAACCATGGAAGAGCAGCAGGCCGCCGTGCTCACCCTGGGCCGCCTGCCGCTGGAAAACACCCAACCCGCCATTACCGCCTTGCTGGATAAAATGGCGGCCGGCAAACTGGGCGCAGGCATTTACCTGGAGCTGGGCGAAGCCATTGACAGCACCGGCTCCAAAGCGCTGAAAGAACGTTATGCCTCCATTAACCGCGGCCTCAGCCAGGATGAACTGCTGGCCTCCTACGCCAGCAGCCTGCAGGGCGGAGACCCGCAGCGCGGGCGGCAGATCTTCTACCGCAACCAGAACGCGCAGTGCATGAAATGCCACGCGTATGACGACAGGGGCGGCAACGCCGGCCCGCGCCTCAACGGCGTAGCGGCCCGCCTCTCCCGCGAGCAATTGCTGGAAGCCCTCATAGACCCCGGCAAACGCCTGGCGCCCGGCTTCGGCATGGTAACGCTGGAGCTGAAAGACGGTAAAAAACTCACCGGCGTACTGCAGGGAGAAAGCAAAACAGGCATCAAGATAAAAGAAGGGCTGGAGCCGGAACGCACCATTGCGGCGGCGGACATTGTGAAGAAAACGCTGGCCCCCTCCAGCATGCCGGATATGAAAGCCATCCTGTCCAAAAAAGAAATACGTGACGTGGTGAGCTTCCTCTCTGAAGCGAAAGAAGATAATTAACCCGCATACGTTGCTGAACAGCCGGGGCAGGCCGCCAATAAAGACCTGCCCCGGCTGTTTTATTTTTTCCTTCCCGATAGTTTTAATTTTGTACTTTATCCCCGTAAAACAACCAAAACCAGGATCTGAACACGTTATATTATCGTTAATTCAAGGCAACGGCATGAGCTTTATTTTTCCGCGTATTACAGCCAGCAGGCAGCTTTTGCGGCTACTGCCGCCGGTAAGCGCGCAGGCGGGCGCAAGCGGATGGAACTGCCTTTCTTAACGGCCATATTATATTTGCAACCTAAATCAATGTGATGTCTGCTCATAAAATACATATTGAGCCCGGTCTGTTAAAAGCAGTTTCTGAAGGGGATGAAAAGGCTTTTAGCGAAATCTTCCATCTTTACCGCAACAGGATATACGCCATTGCTTTCAAGGTAACCGGCTCTGAAGCCCTTGCCGAAGAAGTGCTGCTGGACGTATTCCTGAAGGTATGGCTGAAGCGGGGCCAGTTGCCGCAGATCACACATTTCACCGCATGGCTGTTCACCGTTACCCGCAACCATATATTTAACCTGCTGAAACAAACGGCCATGCAAATGGCCCCTGCGCCGCTCATGGAGCAGGAAGAATACCTGCTGCCCCATGCAGACAACCCCGGCGCCATCTTGCAGGAAAAAGAGTACCGCAGCGTATTGCAGCAGGCGGTGAACCAGCTGCCGCCCCAGCAGAAAAAAGTGTACCACCTCATCAAGGAGCACGGCCTCAAGCGGGAAGAAGCCGCCACAGAGCTGAACCTCTCCCCTGAAACCGTCAAACGCCACCTTTCCGAGGCCATGCAGTTCATCCGCGTATACTGCCTCTCCCACCTGGGCATGTACGGTGCGCTGGTCCTTATTAAGGAATTGTTATGAGTGTCATTTATTTTCCCCTCCGCTGACCCATCTTTCTTTTTTTACTGTCTCCTTTTATAGAACACGCCGCCTATGTCCAGACTCGATGAGTTATTTTCCAGGTTTATCAACGGTTCCTGCACGCAGCAGGAAAAACGGGAGCTGTTTGCCCTCATTGCCCGGCCGGAGAACGATGCGGCCCTGCAGCAGCTGCTGGACGGGCTCATAGCCGGCATGGACGAAGAGAAGGAAGTAGACGCCGCGCGCGCCCAGGAGATATTGTCCGTTATCCTGAAAGCGGGCACCGGCAAAAGCCGGCGCAGCAAGGTGTTCACCCTGCTTAAACGGGTGGCTGCGGCTGCCGCCATACTGGCATTGGTGGCGGCAGGCATCCGGTACTTCCAGCAACGGCCGGCAACGGCGCCGCCTGCAGGCAGCCCGGTAGTGCAAGACATTCCCGCCGCCGTGAGCGGCGCGGTGCTCACCCTGGCGGACGGCAGCAAAATTTCGCTGGACAGCCTGGGCCAGGGCCTCATTGCCAACCAGGCGGGCACAAAGGTATTGCTGGGCAAAGGCTCTGTATCCTACAACAGCAGCCAGTCTGAGGCCGTTACCTTCAACACGCTCAATACGCCCCGCGGCCGTGTGTTCCACATCACGCTGCCAGATGGCTCCGGCGTGTGGCTCAATGCGGCCAGCACCCTGCGCTACCCTACCAGCTTCAGCGGTGCAGACAGAACGGTGGAGCTGAGCGGCGAAGCCTATTTTTCCATCAGCCCGGAAGCCAGCCGGCCCTTTAAAGTAAAGGCCGCCGGCCAGGAAATAGTGGTGCTGGGCACGGGCTTCAACGTAAGCGCCTACAGCAACGATGCGCAAATGGCCACCACCCTGCTGCACGGCAAGGTAGCGGTGAACAGCAAAGTGCTGCAGCCGGGAGAGCAGGCGCGTATTGCGGAAGGCGGCGCCCTGAAGGTGAGCCGCGTAGACACCAGCCAGGTAATGGCCTGGAAAAACGGCATGTTCAACTTTGAGAACGCCGGCATCAGTGATGTGATGAAACAGCTGGAACGCTGGTACGATATAGATGTAACATATGAAAACGGTATACCCGCCATGCAGTTCGGCGGAAAAATAGAACGCAGCCTCAGCCTGATGAACATTACACGGATACTGGAAATATCCAATGTGCATTGCAGGCTGGAAGGAAGAAAACTGATCGTCACACAATAATTCATGTAACAGGAAAAGCCCCGCAACCGTAACCGCTGGTTACGGACGGGATGCCTATGTATTTAAAATTCGTAAAACGAACATGTTGCCAATCAACTACCGCACAACAGGAACAATGCCGGTCATAGCCGGGCGCCTGCCCGCTCCGCCGGTTTTCAGCAAACAAAAATTACTGGTCATGAAACTGATTGCCATGCTGGTGACCGTGCTTTGCCTGCAGGTACAGGGCAGGGTCACCGCCCAAACCGTTACCCTCAGCGGCAAAGACCTCTCATTCCGGGAAATTTTTTCCCGCCTGGAAAAACAGACGGGTTACGTGGTGTTCTACAACCAGGCCCTCCTGGGCAAAACAACGCCGGTAACCGTCAATGCGCAGAACATGCCGCTGGAAACCTTTCTCAACACGGTGATGGCCGGCCAGCCCATTGATTACGAGATCAGCAGCAAAACCATCACCATCAAGGAACGTGCGCAAACGGCCGCTACGCCCGCGCAGCAGCCCGCCGTGGTGGCAGACCCGCCTGTGAAAGGCACGGTAACGGATGAAGCGGGCAATCCCCTCCCGGGCGCCACCGTATCTGTTGCCGGTACCAACCGCGGCGTGCAGACCAACGAAAAAGGCGAGTTCAGCATTACCGCCGGCCAGCAGGACGTGATCTATATTTCCTACATCGGTTTTGACAGGCGGGCACTGCCGGTGAAAGACATCAAGCAGCCGCTGACAGTGACACTGCAGCCTTCCAATAAAAGCATGAATGAAGTAGTGGTGATCGGTTACGGCAGCGTTACCAAAAAAGACCTGACCGGCGCCGTATCTACCGTGAAAATGTCAGACCTGGCAGACGTGCCCGTGAGCCGCGTAGACCAGATGCTGCAGGGCCGCATTGCGGGCGCAGAGTTCGTGTCTACAGACGGCGAGCCCGGTGCAGGCACTTCCGTGCGCATCAGGGGCACGCGCTCCATTACCGCCAGCAACGAGCCGCTGTACATTGTAGACGGGCTCATGGACGCCATCACCAACCTCAACGAGCTGAACCCTTCAGACATTGCCAGCATCAGCGTGCTGAAAGACGCTTCTTCCACCGCTATTTACGGCTCCCGCGGCAGCAACGGCGTTATCATCATCACCACCAAAACAGGCGGCAGCAAAACCGGTAAAACCAATTTTACGCTGCGCAACGATGTGGGCATTTCAGAGCTGCCCCGCTACCTGGACCTGATGAACGCCACGGAATTTGCGCAGCTGCAGAACGACCGTTATTATTTTGCCAGCACGGCTAACCAGACCAAACCGCTGGAAGAATATCCCTACCCTGACCCGCTGGCGCTGGGAGAAGGCACCAACTGGACCAAAGAGATCACCCGCCGCGCGCCTTATCACAACCTGACGTTTTCCGCTTCCGGCGGTGACAAGGCCACGCAATATTATTTCTCCGCCAACTATAATAACAACCAGGGCATCATCCTCAACAGCGGCATGAAACGCTACCAGGTGCGCCTCAACCTCGACAGGACCATCAGCAAGTTCGTGAAAGCCGGCGTGCGCTTCAACTACTCCAACGTAGACCGGGCACTGAACAATGCAGACGTAGGCACGCAAACGCTCTGGTACCGCTCTACCATCTTCCTGGCGCCCACCATTCCGGCGTATAAGGAAGACGGCAGCCTGAACGACTGGAACTCGCAATGGTACAGCGGCACCCTGTTTGATTCCCCGCTGGCCAACGCCCTCCTGAAGAAAAACAACCGGCTGGAGAAAAGCCTCAGCTCCATGGCCTATATCGAGATCAAGCCGGTGAAAGACGTGCTGATCCGCTCCACCGTTTCTTATTCAGACCTGGTGCGCAACAATGACCAGTATTTTCCTTCCACGCTGCCCACCCGCATCAACGCCAATTCAGGCGGGTACGCTTACAAAAGCAGCTATTCGGAAAACAACCTGCTGAACGAGAACACCATCACCTATAAAAAGACGTTCAACAAACACCATATCTTCGACGCCATGTACGGCTTCACCGTACAACGCAGGAAGTACAACAACATGACCGCCAGCGGGCAGGGGTATTTTGTAGACGATATTGAGAATAACGACCTGGGCGCCCTGCCGTCAAAAGAAACCATCAGCCTCGGCTCTTCCCTGGAAACCCTGGGCAGAATGAGCCACCTGGCGCGTTTGAACTACAACTACCGCGGCCGGTACTACTTCACCGCCACCATGCGGCGTGACGGGGCCTCCAACTTCTCCCGTGACAACAAGTGGGCTTTCTTCCCCTCCGCCGCCTTTAAATGGAACGTGAGCAACGAGCAGTTCATGAAACAGTTCACCAAGCTGAGCGAGCTGTCTTTCCGCCTCAGCGGCGGCACTTCCGGCAACGATGCTATTTCCCGTTACCAGTCGCTCTCCCGCCTTTCTTCCACCACCGGCGGATATATTTTCAGTGGTGCGCAACCCGTGGCCTACTACCCTTCCCGCATCTCCAACGAAGGGCTGACCTGGGAAAAGACCACCACCTTCAACGCGGGCATAGACCTTTCTTTCTTCAACAAGCGGCTGGACATTGTGATAGACGCCTACCGCAGCACCACGTCTGACCTGCTGCTCACCGTGCAGCTGCCCACGCAGGTTGGTTACGGCTCCCGCCTGGCCAACATCGGCAAAACCTCCAACCGCGGTATAGAGCTGACGGTGAACCACGAGAACATCCGCCGCAAGAACTTCAGCTGGTCTACCACCGTTACCGCCGCGCATAACACGCAGCGCGTGGAAGACATCGGCGGGCTTGACAGGGTGTCTGTATATGACAACCCCTACGGCGCCCAGTACATGATGTACGGCTATGTACAGGGCCGCCCGCTCAACGCCGTATGGGGCATGCAATACGCCGGCGTATGGAAGAACGCGGAAGAAATAGAGAAGAACAAAACCACCAAAGAGTACGCCTCTTCCGCGGTGAGCTACTACTCTCCCGGCCGCCAGCGGTATATAGACCAGAATAAAGACGGTGTGCTGGACAATAACGACCTCATCTACCTCGGCAATGCAGACCCGTACGTGTACGGCGGCATCCAGAACACGTTCAACATCCGGAAGCTGAGCCTGTCCGTATACCTCAACTACTCCCTGGGCGGTAAAATATACAACCCTACGGAGCTGTTCATGGGCACCGGTACCTACCTGAGCAACCAGTACCGCTACATGGTGAACGCATGGCACCCCGTGCGCAACCCCAACTCGGATTACCCGCGGGCAGATTCCAAAGACGACATCCCGAACGACCGCTTCCTGCACGATGCCAGCTTCCTGCGCCTCAAGAACGTATCTGTAGGCTACCCGCTGAACCTGGCCCGTGTTACCGGCGGCAAGCTGCAGTCTCTCTACCTGGCGCTCACCGGCAACAACCTGGTGCTCTGGAAATATTACAACGGGTATGACCCCGAAGTATCTACCCAGAGCGGCGGCTCCACCATCCGCAGGATGGACAACGGCGCCTACCCCACCAGCAGAACTATCACTTTTAGTGCAGAACTGAAATTCTAAAACCGATCTTGACGATGAAAACGAACAAACACCACATATTTTTAGCCATAGCGCTGGGCAGCACCCTCACCTTTGGCGGCTGCAGCAAGCTGCTGGAAGAAGACCCGCACAGCTTTGTAGACGCAGGCGGTTTCTTCAAGTCTGAAAGCCAGTGCATTGCCGCGCTGAACAGCTGTTACATGGACCTGAACAACCTTTACATGGCAGACCTGATGATTGCCCTGGAAGGCGCTACAGACCTGGCTTTCCTGAACTCCTCCAACCTGGATGCCAAGCTGGAGATCTCCCCCGCCAACCCCGGCGCTGGAGATAACATCTGGACGGCCTGCTACCGCGGCGTGATGTATTGCAACGCCGCCCTCAGCGGTATAGACAACGCCACCATCCCCGATGAGAAAAAGCCGCCGCTGAAAGCGGAAGCTGTCGCACTGCGGGCATTGTACTACTACATTCTCACCAGCAGCTTTGGGGATGTGCCTTACTACACGCAAGACATCAACAGCCTGGCCGTGCTGGAAACAGTTGCCAAAATGGGCCGCATGAGCGCTACAGACACCCGCACCGCGCTGATCAAGGAGCTGCAGGAATACGTGCCGCACCTGCCCCAGATGCGCACGGCTGAAGTGAAAGACAACCGCATATCAGCGCCTATGGCTTACATGCTGATAGGCAAGCTGGCCCTCTGGAACAAGGATTACGCTACCTGCATAACCGCTATGGAAGAGATCAGGAAGATATACGGCCAGCTGCTGCAATACCCGCTCTCCGATACCTGGTTCCGGAACAAGAACACGCCTGAATCCATTTTTGAGGTGCAGTATACCTGGAGCGCTACCGGCCTGAAAAAGACCACCACCGTGGCCGCCTTCTTCACGCCCACCAAAGCCTCCGGCACCAGTACGTATGACGGCGTGAACATCCCGGAGCTGGGCTCCGCCGCCAATCCTTTCAATTCCATCACGCCTTCGGAATATTTCATGTCGCTCTACGACCTGGCAGACCCCCGCAAGGAAACCATACTGGCCTACAGCTACAACGGCACCTGGTTCAAACGCCCCATGGCCAACAACGGCACCGGCAAACCCTGGATGGGCCCCAAATTCTGGTGCCCGGGCATGACCAATATTGCAGACGGCAACAACCAGAAAGTGTTCCGCTATGCAGACGCCTTGCTGATGCTGGCGGAGGCCGCCAATGAAACCGGCAATACAGACCTGGCCATGCAATGCATCAACGAAGTGAAAGGCAGGGCCGGTGAAGACTTCAAGCTCACCAGCTACCCCGGCAAAACGGAGTTCCTGGAAGAGCTGAAGAAAGAACGCGCGCGGGAGCTGATGGGAGAATACGGCCGTAAATGGGACCTGGTGCGCTGGGGAGACTACTACCGCGTGCTGACGGAAACCATTGCGGAAGAATACGCGGTGATCAAGGAAAACCTCCGCCCCTATCATGAATACTACCCGATACCGGATAAAGAAGTGGTACGTTCCGGCGGTGCATTAACTAACCCTGCATATCAATAACAACACATGAAAAAACTGACCGGCTTTTTATTGATCGCGGCCGCCTGCTGCCTGGCGCAGCCCGCTGCGGCCCAAACTTCCCTGAAGGTGTTGAGCTACAACATCCTGGAGGGCATGGTAAAAGATACTACCAAAGGCAAGATACATTTTGTGGCATGGGTGAAGGCGCTCAACCCGGACGTGGTGGCCCTGCAGGAATGCAACGGCTTCACGCAAAAAACGCTGGAAGAGCTGGCCCTCTCCTGGGGCCATCCCTACGCTGTTATTGTGAAGGAGAACGGCTACCCTACCGGCCTTACATCCAGGTTTCCCATTGCAGACATCCGCAAGGTGAACGAAAGCATGACCCACGGCTTCATCATGGCCCGCATAGAGCAGTACAATTTTGTGGTGCTCCACCTCAACCCGCACAAGTACTGGAAGAGAAGGGCGGAAATTGCGCAGGTGCTGAAAAACATAGAGCTGCAGAAAGACCGGAAGAACTGGCTCATCATGGGAGATTTCAACTCCGTGTCGCCGCTTGACAAGGAGCGCCTGGCACAGGGCGGCTACCTGGAAAAAGCGCTGGCCGCCGCCGCCAAAAGGCCCGTGCTGGAAAACCTGGTGAACGGCAAGGAAATCGACTTCCAGGTACAGCAAAACATGCTCTCCGCCGGCTTCACCGATGCGGGGCACGCCTGGGACAAGCGGGAGACCGCCCGCACCGGTAAAAGCGCCATTGCCACCAATTCCCGGATAGACTATATCTACCTGAGCAGCGACCTGGCCAAAAAAATAGGTACCTGCCGTTTCATCTACGATGATTTTACGGCTACCCATTCAGACCACAAGCCCATCATACTCGAATTAAAAAACTAACGGCATGAAACAATCGTTCTTATACCTGGCGGCCTGTGGGTTGATAGCATTGCTGGCATCCGCCTGCCGCAAAACGGAAGACTACAAGTTCAGCACAGACCTGGCCATAGATAGCCGCATTGTACGCCTCAACGCCAATGCAGACACTACGCAGATCATTGTGTACGCAGACGGGAAGTGGAGCATTGAGCCCGCGGAAGAAACAGACTGGATGCAGCTGCAATCAACCGCCGGCAACGGGAAAGGCAGCGTGCGCGCGGAGGTGACGGACAACAACGGGCAGCTGCCCCGCGCCGTGAAGCTCATTGTACGCGCCGGCGGCAAAACAGACACCATTTCCCTGCAGCAGCGCGGCCTGGTGCCGCAGGTGGCCATTGCAGACACTACCCTGCAAAGCATCGCCAACGGCGGCTCCCTCAAAACCGTAATTGCCACCAACGTACCGCTGGAGAAAATGACCATAGACTACCGGTATGAAGACGCTGCGCAAAGCGGCTGGCTGAAAGACGTGAGCATCAGCAACGGCTACCTCTTCGTAAAGGCAGACACCAATAAAACCGCCGCTGCCCGCACCGGCGTGCTCACCCTCAGCTATCTTGACGCGCTGGGCGCCACCACGCGTGATTCCGTGAAGATCAGGCAACACCCCGGCATGAGCTTTGACGGGGCCGTGCTGAAAGATTTTGCGTACATCAAAGGGTTGCCCGCCGGCGCCATTGCGGAAAACATCTACCTCGAAGGCGTGGTGATCAGTGACAAGGGGCATCCCAACATTGCCAAAAACCTCAACACCGCCACCAATAAACATACGGTAGACAAAACGGAGAACGCCATTGCCGTATACGTGCAGAGCCTGGACGGTACCACCGGCCTCTACCTGAAAATGAAGACCGCGGGCGATAATATTTTCAGCTTCAATGACCATGTGAAGATATGGCTCGGCGGCGCCACGCTGGCCAAACTCAACAACCCCGGCCGCACCGTGATCAGCGGCCTGGAAGCCACCCGCGTGATGCACAAGGAAAGCCGCAGCGCCCCGCTGCAGCCCCGCGAAAAATACATCAGCGAGCTGACGGATAACGACCTGTACACCTACGTGAAGCTGAAAGACGTGGAAATATCCGTGCCCTCCGGCGCTTTCACCAACATCAACGAAGGGTATACCGCCCGTATGGACTGCTACCCCACCCACATCCGTGACATCCAGGGCAGCAGCCTGTACATGCTCACCAACCTGGACGTGCCCTACCGCCGTGACGGTACGCCCGTACCGCAAGGCTCCGGCACCATTGCCGGCGTGCTGGTGAGCGAGACCATGGAGCGCTTCGGCGGCAACATCGGCAAATACGCCATCCGCCACCTGAAGCGGGAAGACATTGCCCTGCAACCTGAAAGGAACAACGGCTTCTCCAACGTGCTGGTGGAATGGAGCCGGTTCAAGAACGAATTTGCCGCTACACCTACCGAAACACAAAATCCCCTCACGCCAGACGCAGGCCAGGGCCTCCTGTTCCAGAGCGCCAAAACGCAAATGGACTTTACCGGCACAGGCATTTACACCACTACGGATTACAACGGCCTGCAGCAAGACCCTACCACCCTGAAAGGCGCCGTTACCCACGGCGGCTGGGCTTCCAAGAACTGGTGGAACACCACCGCCAACCGCGGCGAATACTGGGGCATCAACATTTCTACCGCGGGCATCAGCACGCCCATTTCCCTGCAGCTGGAAGGCAATACAGACATTGGCGGGCCGCGCAACTTTGTAGTGGAATGGTCTGCAGACAATACCACTTTCAGCAGCGTAGGCACCTTTACTTTTGAAGACGTGGCCAACTGGTCTAACACCCTGCTCACACAGGTGCCGGGCTACAAGGTGGTGAACTTCAACTTCCCGCAGGCCGCCAGCGGGCTGCCCAATCTCTACATCAGAATAAGGGTGGCCAACAAAACGGCGGGCACGTCTACCAACCCCTCCGGCGGTACGTTGGGGGCTACTACGGCTTGCAGGCTGGTGCATGTATCTGTCAAGTACAACAAGTAAGAACGGAAACCCTGCTATTACTGCAACTGTTTATTGTTTAAAAGCGAGAGGCTGCATCAAACTGATGCAGCCTCTTTTTTTATACCCGTATTTTTCTTACCGCAACTGTACCGTTGCCATTACCGGCAGGTGGTCTGAATAGATAATATCATTGAATACGCGGTAGTCTTTCACTTTCCGCAGGTGCTGGCGGGATACCAGTACGTAGTCTATTTTTTTAACCGGCACTTTTACCGGGAAGGTAAGCAGCCCCTGCGGGTCCGTTTCTGCAAATTGTTCGTGCAGCAGACGCACGTCCCGGTTCTCAGGCAGCGTGTTGAGGTCTCCTGTGAGAATAACGGGCAGGCCGCGGCTGCCAAGGTATCTGATGGTCTCTTCCGCCTGTACCAGCCTGCTGGCGGAGTCCAGCGCAAAGTGGGCGGAGGCGAAGTTGAGGGAGCGGCTACGCGGCAGCGTTACTTTCACAGACAACAGCGCCGTGCTGCCGTTCTTGCCGGTGAGTAAAGTGATACGGTCATTCCTGACGTCTGACACGGGATAACGGGAAAGGATACCTTGCCCATACGCCCCGCCGTCATACGCACGGTGCCGTACAAAAGCGTAATACATGCCCGTCAGCTCCGCCAGGCGTTTCATCTGGTCAACCTGCCCGGAGCGGCGGCACACGCTGTCTACTTCCTGCAGGCCCACCAGGTCTGCCCCGGAGGCTTTGATGAAGCGGGCCATATTGTCCAGCTGGTCTTTTTCGGTGGCGTCTGCCCCGTGATGGATGTTATAGCTCATCACTTTCAGCGTTTGGGCGTTCAGCGCCGCAGCCGCAGCCAGGCAAAACAGCAGCAGTAATTGTTTTTTCATACTGGTAAAATTAGAAAACAGGGGCGTAAGCCACACTTTTAAATACACAATTGGCAGGGGCTGATACTACATTGGTAACGGTAGCGCCCGTCAGCGTTGACCCGGCGGCGTTGGTAATAGTTTTCAGCGCGGAAGCGGCCCCCACCGTGGTAACGTATAGGGTAACCGTGCCGGAGGCTATTTTGCCGGTGATGCTTTTGATGCCGGGCACCGGTACCGCTCCCTGCGCCACCCACGCTGAGGAGCTGTAGGTATATTTCAGCACTTCGCCGGTGGCATCGTCTGCTACATAAAGAACGTCTGGCGTGTTGTTGGTACCCGTATCGAACATCACGAACTGGTTGGGCGCCGTGCTGGTAGCCGGGTATCCCGGAAAGGGCCCCAGCACGGGCGTGCCGCTGGTTGGCAACGTGCTGCCGGCGCCTACCCGGGCAATACGCGGGCCTCCGGCAATGGTGGTAGATAAATAGAGCCGCTCGTTGTTGTCATACAGGAAAACGCTCCTGGAACCGGAAGGGCCGCCAAGGTCTGTACCGCCGGCGCCGTTCAGGCCCATGGGCATGTAGCGTATGTTGCCGCCTGAACCCACTGACCAGAACGCGCTGCCATCTACACTGGTAACACAGCGAGTGCTGCCGGAGTTGGTGTTGGTGGCCGTCATGGTATTGAGCACGCCGTCTGCCGTCAGCAAGCCTACCACACGGTAAGCAATAGGTGAAGGCGGCGTAACGCCGGCCGCCAGGTCGTACCCCATCAAGGAAACAGACTGCCCGTTGCGGGAACGGGTCATCAGCCCCTCGTGGGTGGAAGTGCCAATGCCGGTAAGCCTCCTGTTAAACACCACGCCACCGGTTGAGGAAGAAGTAACGGGCACCGCAACAGTGTTTACCAGCGTACCCGATGGCGTATACTCATCTATGAATACCTGCGTGGTAACCGCGCTCAGGGCAGACCCGTTGCCATAACGCTCCACCAGCAGGTTGCCTGCCGTGAAGAAATTCCCTTTTATCTCCACCGCGGCCAGGAAGGGATAATGATCTCTCGTAACATTCGGTACGCGGATAATTGTGCGGGAAAGTATGGCGGATACATGCGGCTTGCTGGCCAGCACATAGTCCAGTTTTTTGCGGTAGGTACTGTCAGGCACGTTATGCGCAGGGAATGTATAATAGTCCATGATAGTGTTGCCATACCGGTTTTCGGTATCATCGAATTGGCCCAGCAGCAGGTTCACGGGCGCCGAGCCCGGGATGGAATTAAGGTCTCCCGCTACAAAAACAGGCGTGTTGTTATAATACCGCAGATAGTTCAGGGTTTCTTCCGCCTGTTCCAGCTTGTTGTCTCCGGAGTAGTGAACACAGGCCAGTGCAACAGACCGCCCGCTGCCCAGCGCCACCCGCGCTGTCAGCATGGCAAGCGTAGTGTTGGGCTCGCCGGCTTCGCGGTGGGTGATCCGGTTATTCCGGATGTCTGACAAAGGGTATTTGGAAAGGATGCCAAGCCCGTACTGCCCGCCGTCGTAGTTGAAATGGCTGGCAAAAGTATAATAGGGATACCCCGGCGTGTTGGCCGCCAGCCATGCCATCTGGTCCGTATTGCCGGAAGACACGGTATTTTTGTCTACTTCCTGCAAAGCCACCACGTCCGCGCCCGAGGTTTCAATGAGTGAAGATATTTCGGCCAGTTTGTCTACCCCGTCCCGGTTCTTGCCCCGCAGTATGTTGTACGTCATTACCTGTACGGTTTGCGCCCCCGCTGAGGAAGAGGCGGTTACGGACAACGTAGCGGGTGCCGCCATTGCCGGGGCCTGCTTTTCTTTTTTTGAACAGGAAAGCAGCGCTATTGCCATCATACATACACCACTGCCTGTGAGAAAACGATGATGAATTGCCATATGATACGGTTTAAAAGGTTATTCATGCGGCACCTGCAGCATGGCCGCCAGGGTGCCTCTTGCGCAAAGCGTAAAGTTTTGCCCCGCTTTGAGGCGGGTAATGGAAAGCGCGCTGCCCACATTGGTTTGCGTACCTGTTCTTTTCCGTTGAAACACATAATTGCCGGGCTTCAGCGCCTTAAACCCTGTTGCGCCGCCGTAGGCGATCTTTTCCGCAAAGAGGGAGGTAACGGGAGCATCGCCGTTGGGAGGTGTATAAGTCATTTGAAGATCTACCACCACCGTGCCGGGCATCAGGTTGATGAAGCGGATGCCGCCGCAGCTGTCTGCCGCTATAAGGCTGTCTTTCAGTATCAGGCTGGTTACTGATTTTGCCGTACCAAAGGCGGCAATGGTATAGCTGTTATTTTCTTCCGGTATAAAGCTGGTGTCCAGCACGCTGGCGCCTGCATACAGCGTATCTTTCTCCCCTACGCCGTAATCCTGCGGCAATATGGCGCTGATGGGCATGGCCCCGCCCGCAATACCGAGGTAACCGAAATAAGAAGGCTGGTTGGCGGTATTGTAGCCCATGCCCTGCTGCTGTTCCGTAGACGCGTTGGGAATAGCGGCGGTAAGTTTGGTATTGCCGCTGAAGAAGTTGAACTGAATGGCTTCCGGCACCGCGTGGATGAACATGAGCCTTGTTTTGCCGGCTGGCGCCGTGCGGTCTATGAGACCGTCTTTTGCACAAGCTGCCAGCAGGCAGCAACAGGTATATATGCACCAGCGGATGATTTGATCTTTTTTCATTGTCTGACCGGTTTGAATGGTTAAGGTTTGGAAAACCACATTTCATATGTATGGTAGTCCGGGTTCAGGCCGCCTATTTTGTCCAGCGCTTCTACGTTCCAGATGTACTCCGAGTTGTATCGCGGGCGGTAGCGCTGGCCGTAAGCGCCGTTATTGTCAGGGTACAGCTTTGTTCTGTCAAGCGGCGTAAACCCGTTGAGCATGTCAGGGTCGTAGTGATACCGCCTGATGTCACACCAGGCTTCCAGGAAGCCCCAGCCATACTGGGCAATGAACTTCTGCAACAATATGCGGCTAACGGTCAGTTCTCCCGGCGTGGCAGGTATGGCCGCACTAGCCATATAGGTGTCTTTTTCCGCCTGGCTGATGGGTGTTACGCCGGGCGCCTGGATGTCTGCATTGGCCTTGTCTACAAATTCCATATGTGCCAGCACGCCGTTCTTATACGCCCGCAGCGAGGCCGCGGGGTCTGATGACAGCGCGGCTTCCGCCTTTGCGAATTGCAGCTGCGCATAGGTCATCAGCGGGAACTTTGCATTGTCATGAAACAAGAACCGCCCTACAGTATTGACAGGCGGCGCACCAGCGGTATTCCATACCGTTACCGGTCTTTTGGCGGCCACGGCTATAGCGCCCTGGCCGCGCCCTGTGGGAACGCCGTTATACGTGCCGTCAGGGGAAGGTACCAGCATGCGGCTCATACGCGGGTCTGCCACACCGGTGATGACCGTTCCGTTCATCAGGCTCACCAGGTATTCCGATTGCCGGAAAGCCGTGATGATAGCGCGGCGCGGGCCAAAGTAATTGCCATCTGCCGTATTGCTGCCGGTGAAAGGCACCAGTGCGTCATCTGCATTGGAGGTAAAAGATTTGTCAATATACTCCACCACTTTGGCCGCATCATAGCCGGCTTTATTGGAAAGATGCAGCCTGTTCAGCGCCATCAGCCCGTAGGCAAACTTTATCCATTTGGAACGGTCCCCCTGGTACAGCATATCTCCCTTGGCCATGTAAGTTTGAGACACACTGCCGTCTGTCCGCTGCAGGAGCGCAATGCCTTCTTCACAGAGCCGCATCACTTCCGCGTACACCGCTTCCTGGCTGTCATATGCAAATACCTTCTGGTTGGCGTTGAATGCTTCTTTGAGAACGATCTCTCCGTGATAGTCCGTGGCCATTTGCCAGCCCCATGCCCTGATCACTTTGCCGGCGCCGGCAATATCCCACCGCTGCTCTTCTTCGGCAATGCGGATCATATCTCCCAGGTTGTTGCCCAGCAGGAAGTACACGGCCTTCCAGATATCGCCGCCGCCATCGCTGCCGGGGGCATAGCCATGTCGCTCCCAAACATCGTTGGCTGCAGTGGAAGACCAGTTCTGCGTGAGCTTGCCTACTACTCTTGCATCAAACTGCACACCCAGCGCCATATTGGAAATAATGGGCGGCATATACAGGTACGGGGCTATCTCTACCGGGTAATTGGGGTTCCTGTTGGCTTCCAGTTGCTTTTTGCACCCGGCGGCCAGTACAAGCACCGCTATAAAAGAAAGGATCAAATAATTTTTCATGTTTTTCTGTTTTACAGTCCTAACCTGATACCGAAATTCAGCCCAACGGGGAAAGCGAAATTCCCGAAGTCGAACCCTACGGAGCCGCTGCCCCCAATGGAGGCATTGTTGCCGTTCACTACAGGGTCAAGGCCGGAGTAATTGGTGATGAGAAAAAGATCTGTTGCCGTGAAGAATACGCTGGCCGTTCTGATAACGCGCGCCTTCCTGATAATGCTTTTACCCAGCTCATAGCTGAGCGTTACGTCTTTCATCCTGATCCAGTTAATGTCCCTTTCAATAAAATCTTCTTCATTGGCGGTGCCTGCCGTAATGCTGTAATAGTCTACGTTGAAATAGGGAACAATTTGCCGGGTGTTGACGGTGGGATGGTCTGTATTCTCCAGCCCGTCTTTCAGCACGCCTTTGAATACCACCGGCTCTTCGCGGTTGAGCGTGCGCATGCTCAGGCCACGGTTCACCAGGTAAAGCTCCGTGCCGTTGAATATGTCTCCTCCTTTACGCATATCCAGCAGGAAAGACAAAGACAGGTTCCCGTACCGGAAGGTATTGGTAAGGCCGGCGGTGAAGTCCGGATTGCGGTCTCCTATTTTTTTGAAATCTGTGGCTTCGCGCAGGGGCAGGCCGGTAGCGGGGTTGATGAGAATATCTCCCCTGTTGTTGCGCAGGTACGCTTTACCCGTGAAGGAGGTAACAGATTCTCCCGGCACCGCGCCATTCCTCACGTTGAAGCTGCCGAGGCGGGTGGTTGACACGTAAAATTCCGGCAACTCCTGCGGGAGGCGTACCAGGCGGCTTCTTGCGGCGTTGAAGTTGGCCAGTATGTTCCAGCTGAATTTTTTCGACTTCACCGGTGTGCCTTCCAGTTGTATTTCCACGCCTTTGTTCCAGATATCGCCGCCATTGAGCACCTGCAGCACGGAGCCTGTGGCGTAGCTCAGGCGGAGATCGCTGATGATCTGGTCAAGGGAATTTTTGCGGTAATAGGCCACGTCTATGCCCAGCCTGTTCCTGAACAGCTTCATCTCCATGCCCGCTTCATAAGAACGGGTACGCTCCGCTCTCAGGTTGGGGCTGGGGCCGGTAAAGCCGTAGGCGTAGCCGCCGCCTGTTGTCACCTGGTTTTCCAGGGCGGCGTAGATGCTGTAAGGCGGCGCATCTTTACCCGTGCTGCCCACTGAACCGCGCAGCTTGCCGAAAGACAGCCAGGGAATGTTCCTGAACGCTTCCAGCTCTGTATAAATGAAGGCCAGCTGCGCAGACCACGAAGGGAAAGAACGGTTGGCGGGCGCCAGCGTAGACGTCCAGTCATTGCGGCCGGTGAGCGTGAGGTACAGGAGGTTGCCGTAGTTGACATTGAGGTTGGAGAACACGCCCGCCAGGTAACGGTTGCGGTAAATGGTGGAAGGCCGGCTGGTACCCAGCTGGGTATTGTTGATGTTGAAAAAATCAGGCACCTGGAAATTTTCTGCCGTTACGGAATGCGTTACATACCGGCTGTCATTGATAGACCCGCCCAGTAACAGGGAGGTTTTAAATTTACCGGTGTTATACCTGAAAGTATTGATCCATTGGATGTTGAGGTTCTTGTTGGTCACCGTGGCATTATCTATCAGGCCGCCTTTGGAATATCCGAAATTGGATTCAGGATGCCGGAGCACGCTGATGTCTGTAGCATACACGTCCAGCCCTACCTGCCCTTTACTGGTAAACCAGCTTACGGGAGAAAGCGTCAGCGCGGCGTTGGTCATTACGCGGTTGGTGGTGCTCTGGTTCTTGTTTTTATTAATGAGGAAATAAGGATTCTCCGGTTCGTCCGCCAGGTTGGCGTCACTGCCTACGGCCCGCCGGGAGCCGTCAGGGTTGAGGTAGTTCCGCGCGTCGTCCGTAGTGGGCCAGGTGAGCAGGCCCAGCAGCGCGCCGTTGGCGCCTTTGAACACCTGGTTGTTCACCTGGTTGATGTAGCTGAGCGTAACATCCGCCGTGAGCAGCCTGCTGATCTTTGCAGACGTAGCGCTGGTAACGGTGAGCCTTTTAAGGTCCGCCCCGCCAATGATGCCGCTTTCGTCCAGGTAGCTGGAAGACAGGCGATACGTGGCACGGTCTGTTCCCCCTTCAAAAGAGATGTTATGTTTTTGTGTGAAGGCGTTCCGGAAAAAAGGTTTGATGTTATCGTACAGCACTTCGCCTTCTGCATATTTGGGGCCTAAATACATAAAGCTGGCGGCATTAGGGGCGCCCACCACGCCCTGCCCGTATACCTGCTGTATCTCCGGGTAGCGGGTAGCCTTTGCCACCTTAAAACTGTTCTGGTAATTGATGCGCGCGGCGCCGGCCTTCCCTTTTTTGGTGGTGATCACAATGGCGCCGGAGGCCGCATCAATTCCGTAAAGCGCGCTGGCTTCCGGGCCTTTCAGCACCGTGATGCTTTCAATATCGTCCGGGTTGATATCTGCGGCCCTGTTGCTGAAATCCAGGTTCTTGGAAGAGATGCCGGTAGAAGAGCCGGGAGAATTGGAGGCCAGCGTTTCTGCCCCGAAGGTGGTATTGTCTATCGGCAGCCCGTCTACAATGAACAGCGGCTGGTTGTTGCCGCTGAGCGAAGTGATGCCGCGTATGACAATGGAAGATGAAGAGCCCGGCAGCCCTGAAGTATTGGCTACTTCAATACCGGCCACGCGGCCCTGTAATGCATTGATGAAGTTTTCCCGCTGCGCGTCCTGAATGGTTTTACCGTCCAGCACGGTTACGGCAGTGCCCAACGCACGGCTTTCCTGTTTGATGCCCATGGCCGTTACCACTACCTGCTGCAGCTCCTGGGAGAGCGGCTGCAATTGTATGTCCCCTTTCACGGCAGAGGCTGCTATGCGTTTGGGCTGGTAACCGATAAAGGTAATGAGCAGGTGATGGGAGCTTTCCACGCCGCTCAGCTCAAAGCGGCCATTTTCTCCAGTAACGGTGGCCTGCCCTGTTTCCGCCACTTTCACGGAAGCGCCGGGCAGTGGTATTTTTTCTTCTCCCAGCACCCGCCCGCGCACGTCAATACCGGCCACCCGCACTGTTTCTCCGGGCAGCCTGCGGGATACTACCACCGCCCTGTTCCGCAGCTCATACTGCAAGGGCTGGTTACTGAAGGCCTGGCGCAGCACTTCTTCCAGCGGTGCATTTTTCACAGAGAGCGATACCGGTTGCGTACCATCCAGCATGGCCCTGGTATACAGGATGTCAAAACCGGTCTGGTCCCGGATCTTTTCGAACAGTACAGACAGGTGAACGTTCTTTTCAGACAATGTGACCTTTTGCGCGTATGATGCGGCGGAGGCCTGCATCAGCGCCACAAAGACAAGAAATGCTGTTATCCTCATAACCAGCAGGATTTTTTGCACGTACCGTATAGGCACAGGCAGGTTTCTAATGTAAAAACTGTACATTTGGCACGTTTGGCTTTGCGCAAAGCATGTCCTTCATTTGCAAGATGGCCGGACGCTTTGCAGTGATCAATATCTGTTATGCAGGTACACAAAATGCCATACCTTCCCCGGGGAGCCGGTTCCAGCCGGTTCCCTGGTTTCTCTTCAGGTAAGGGCACAATGAATGTTACCGGGAAACAATGATTTTCCGCCCTTCGGTTTTAAAATGGACGGTTTTTGTAGACTCCAGCAGCTCCAGCACTTCCGTGATGCTGCGGTCTCGTGAAATGGTACCGCTGAATTCTTCGCGGGTCACTTCTCCGCGGAACGCTACCTCTACATCGTACCAGCGTTCTATCTTCCTCATTACGCGTTGAATATTTTCATCCTTGAACCGGAAGTAACCGTTCTTCCAGGAGATGGCCTCTTCCGTGTCTGCCGCGGGTATCACGCGCCCTTTGCCCCCTTCCTGCACAAACTGCTGCCCCGGTGTCAACAAATTGTTATTGACCTTTACGCGCCCTTCCATCAAGGTGGCAACCGCGCGTTCTTCATCTGCATAAGAATTGACATTAAAGTGGGTACCCAGCACATCTACCGCCAGGGCGCCGGCTTTGACCCTGAAGGGCCGTTCCGCCTTCGCAACCTCAAAATAGGCTTCACCGCTTAACTCCACTGCCCGTTCCTCACCGGTGAACGCCACCGGGTAACGCAGGGTACTGGCCGCATTCAGCCAAACGGCGGTACCGTCAGGCAATATCACCCTGAACGTTCTCCCCCTCGGCGTGTGCAGCACGTTCATGGCGGGCGCTGCCTGCGCGCCGGGCCGGGTGTTATAGGTGAGCTTTCCGCTGTCTATAGCCAGCTCTGCGCTGCCCTGAACCGCTATCACGCCATTACCGGCGCTATCCAGCGCTACTACTCTGCCGTCTTCCAGCGTGAGCAAAGCGCCTTGCTGACCGGGAGCGATGGCGGCCTCTGCCAGTGGCTGGCCCGCAGGCAGTGATGGAGAGGGTCTTAAAAAATACAAGGCCGCTGCCAGCAGTAACACCGCGGCGGCCGCCACCGGCTTCCACCAACGGCGAACGGCGGCAGGGCGCATGGGAACAACGGGCGTTCCGGGTAATGGATACTGCCCGGGCGTGGTCTGCAACTGCTCCCAGGTTTCGTCCATCAGCCGGGCTACCTGCTCCTCCGCTGCAGGAGACAGATCTTCTCCCAGCGCTGCTACCAGCTGGGCCAGCTCTTCCGGTGTACATTGATTGTTGACATACTTCCGGTAAATGTCTCGCAATTGATCTTCAGGAACGTGCATACGTGGTGATCTCTATACTTATATGCCGGTGAAAAGAAAAAGTACTATAAGGATATAAAAAAAATTCAGCGCAGGCAAATGGCCAGCACCAGGCAAGCCAGGTCTCCGTGCGTAGCCACATAATGGCGTACCTGCCGGATGGCGCCGGTCATATGGTTTCTTACGGTGTTTTTGCTGAGGCCCATCTTGCCGGCTATTTCATCATAACTCATGCCCTCATCCCGGCTGAGCAGGTACACCTGCTTTTTTTGCGCGGGAAGCTGCTCTACCGCCTCCCGGTACAGGCGGGAAAGCTCCTTCCCTATCAGCTCGTCAGGGCTGGTATGCGCCAGGGCCTGCATATTGGCGTACAGGCGTTCCTTTAATGCATGGTTGCGTTGAACTTTCCTGAAAAAGGCAAGCACTTCGTGGTAGGTGATTTTCCGGAGATATGCCGCAAAGGAGTGGTCAGGCTTGATCTGTTCCCGTTTTTCCCACAAGCGGGTAAATACTTCCTGCACTACTTCCTCCGCCACGTCGCGGCTTTTTGTGAGGGTATAGCTGAAAGCGAACACCTTGTCCCGGTGCAGCTCGTACAGGTCCCCGAAAGCCTGCACATCGCCCCTGATACTCTTCAGTACCAGCTCCTCATCGCCGTATGACATGTGCTCCGTCAACTATGCTTCAGTTTATATTTTGGTTGAAAAATAAAGCCGAAAATAACAGTTTGTTTCAAATACTCAAATTTGGGCGCGTTAAGGAAGCGTAAAGCTGAAAAAACCTACCTTTAACCCAGAAACAGCGCACCATGCTCACATTCGAAACAAAATGCTATGAAAACGACTGGGAATTCCTGCTCAAAGGCCCCCGCCTGCAACAGATGGCGGAGCGGTGCGGAGTGGATTTCACCAGGCGGGTGGTGATCATCAACAACGTACGGAACACCAGGAGGGTCAAAAGGCATGCAGATAAAAAAGTGCGGGAAGGCGTTATTGACGCCTACTACGTGGCGGAAGAGCATGCCGCCGAGGCACTGACGTTTTTTGATATTGACCCGCAGTCTTTCCGCGGCGGCTATTATTACTCCATTGCAGAGCTGGTAGGCATTTATGTGTGCCAGACGGAATACCTGCTCCATTTCTCCAGCGATACCATGCCCGGCCCCGTTCACGCCAACTGGATACCGGAAGCGCTGGCTATTTTCAAAGAGAGGAAAGACGTGCTGGTGGCCAACCCTACGTGGGACTACCGTTTCACGCACGCCGAAGAGGAATCTTTTGACAGCATCGGCAACTTTTACCTGGGCTACGGTTTTTCAGACCAGTGTTACCTGGTCAGAACAGCAGATTTCAGGCAGCGCATCTACAACGAGACCCATCCCCTTTCCGCCCGCTACCCCGCCTATGGCGGCGAGCTGTTTGAAAAGCGGGTAGACAGCTATATGCGCAACCACAAACTCCTGCGCATCACCAGCAAAAACGCGGCGTACGAGCACAAGAACTTTCCGAAAGACCGGCTGGACCGCCTGCGCATGAAACTCAACATGTACCTCAACCGTTCATCATCATAACATCCATTTACCATGAGCTTCAAAGAAACATTTACCCTGCATGGTGAAAACCTGCTGAAAAAAGTAAAGGAACTGATTGCGGAAGGCAACGTTCGCAAGATCACTATTCACGACAAGGAGGGCAAGGAATTCATGAGCTTTCCCCTCACCATTGGCGTAGTGGGCGCCCTGCTGGCGCCGGTGCTGGCCGCGGTAGGCGCCGTGGCGGCTTTTGTGGGGGAATGTACCATTACCGTGGAGCGGGACGGGGAAGAAAAGAAAGAGGGCTGATCGCAGACCAGCCCTCCGTACCATAGCATCCTGCCACTAGTCTACTACAGGAATATTCAGTTGCTGCCCGCTTTTCTCCAGCCGGGCCGCCAGCTTTTTATAATCTACCTGCTGCACGGCAGCACCTTCATCAATGGCGGCTGCCGCCGCAACGCCGGCGCTTTGCCCCAATACTATCCAGGCCGGCTCTACCCTTACGGAAGAAAACGCTACGTGGGAGGAAGAGAGGCACACCGGCACCAGCAGGTTGGTACACTGCTCCGCTTTGGGCGTAATGGCCCTGTAGGGCATCTGGTAAGGGCGGCCTATTTTCCGGTTGCCCAGGCGTTTGGGGAAAATAGTGCCTTCGTTGATGAAGCCGTCTTCCGTGGCTATGCGCTGGCAATCATGAGAATCTACGGGGAAGGAGCCGATGCCGATGGAATCAGGTTTCTCCACATCATGCAAGATGTCTTTCTCCGTCAGGAAATACGCCCCTTCCATGCGCCGCCCTTCGCGCACGTACAGCACCGGCGGGAAGTGGCCGAATTTGGCGAACTCGTCTTTGGCATACCCCAGCCCTTTCATTTTGCTCCTGATATGTTCCGGCACGGCCGGGTCCGTACAGAGGAAATAGAACAGCCCCTTGCAGTACTCCGTGTGTGCGTCCCAGATAGCTTTGCGGCGGCTGGCGGAGCCGTTGGGATACTCCGCGTTGAGACCTACCAGGCCTATAGACAGCTGCAGGCCGATGCCGTTGTTGCCGTCAAACTTGTTGCCAGGTAACTGGTACAGATCAATGAGCCTTTCCGTTTCCGGGTAGGCCTTGAGGAAACGGCGTACCAGCTCATACTCGGCGGGATCGTAGTTGTCCGGTTTGGTGAAGGGCACCTGGTTGGCGGGGTCCGTAGAAAAGCAGAAGCGGAAGGAGTAGGTCATGATGAGATCATCTCCCTCGCCTTCGGGCGGCCTTTTGGTAGCGGAAATGTATGGCAGCGGTTTGCCCTGCGAATCGTACACATCCAGCTTCACCGGCTTTTTTGGATAAGCCGCGCCGGCCAAAGCTTCATTGAACTCGCTCCTGCCCTCGCGCCCCACGCGGAATTGCACGCCCGCGGCAGCCATCAGGTCTCCTTCATAGGTAGTATCAATGAACACCTTGCCGGCAAAGGTTTTGCCGGAGGCGGTACGCAGCCATTGCAATGCTTTCCCTTTTTTGCGCACGCGCTGCAAGGTTTCTCCCAGCACCAGGGTTACGCCTGCTTCCTGCAGCATGGCCAGGAAGATGTTTTCCGCCACATGCGGCTCGTACGTCCACGGGCGGTTATCTTTTACGCCCACTTCATAGGGCAGCTGTACGCCTTTGTCTTTATAATGTTTTTCCACGCGCAGGTGAAACTCTTCAAAAATGCCGCGCAGCGCTTCGCGCGCCATCTGGTTGGAGTCACTGAAGCTGAGGCCCCCGCTCATCATGCCACCCGCTATGAGCAGCGGCTCTACCAGCACGGTGCGTTTCCCCTCCCGCCCTGCGGCCACGGCGGCCGCTATGCCTGCGGGCGTGGCGCCGTATACCACTACGTCAAATTCCTGCCGGGGGCCGGTTACGTCCAGTATAAAATCTGCCGCGCCGGCCGTGCCTGCCGAAAACAGCTGCGGAATAAAAGCCGCGGCCAGTGCCGAAGAGCGGATGAAGGCGCGGCGGTGTTGCAGGGAGCCTGCGGGCTGTTGGTCTTTTCCTTTTTTATGTTCCATGATCTTTTTTTAAACGTGAATGAATGCCTCAATAGCCGGGGTTCTGATCTTTGGCCGGGTCAAGCGCCTTGTTGTAATTCATTTCAGACAGCGGAATGGGCCAGAGCATGTTCTTGTCTGCCACCGTGATGTTCTTCACCGCCTTGATGATCTCTTTGGCGCGGCCGCTGCGCTTCAGCTCCAACCATCTTTTCCCTTCAAACTGGAACTCGTAGCCCCGCTCCTTCATCACCAGGTCAACAAAACTTTGGGCATCGTAATCAGCCAGCTTGAAGTCTACCGCAGAAGGCGCTTCCGGGTTATAACCGTACGCGCGGCGATGTACCTTGTTGAGCGCTTCCATAGCTTCCGCCGTGGGCGCGTTACCCGCGCGGCAGGCGGCTTCCGCGTACATGAGCAGCAGCTCTGAATAGCGGTATACCGGCAGGTCTGTTCCGGCGCCGCGCTGGCTGATGGCCTGCGGGTCCTGGTACTTGCTGCTCACCAGGGAATTAGGCCCCAGGCCGATATTGATCTTCGTCCACATGCCTTTGCGGAAGTCTGCGTTGTTCCAGCCGGCATATACGGGGTTGGTGGTTTCGCTGTAAATGGCATAGGCGCCGCCGGCCTTGAACAGCCCGGTGCTGGGGTGATTGGTGATCCAGAGCATGTAGTTGCCCTGCTCTACCTGCCGGCTGTATTTGAAATAAAAGATCTCTTCTTTGGTGGTGATCACTTCCGGGCCGTAAATCTTCTGGTAGTCTGCCGTGCTGCTGACCGGCACCAGCGCGTATTTGCCTGATTTGATGGCTTCGTCTGCCTTGTCTCTCGCTTCGGCAAAACGCCCCAGCTCCAGGTATACGTCTGCCAGCAGGGTTTTAGCCGTCCATTTGGAAGGGCGGCCTGATTGGGCGGCCACATCGGGCAGGTTGGTTTCCGCATACGCCAGGTCTGCCAGGATGAGCGCGTACACGTCTTCCTTGCTGCTGCGCGGAATGTCTGTTACATCCAGGTTCTCTTCCGTGCGCAGCGGCACGCCGCCCCAGTTGCGCACCAGATGAAAATAATCGAAGGCCCGCAGGAAGCGGGCTTCACCGATGTACATGGCTTTCTCCGCTTCACTGATGGCATTGCCGTTGGGCGTGTTCCTGATCACAAAGTTGGCGTTCCGGATGCTCACGTAAAAATCTGCCCAGAAGGGGTTGATGCGGTTGGTATTGACATCGTTGAAGCCCTGGTACTCGTTCATCTGCGCCCAGCTGCCGCGGCCATAGCCGTAGTCAGACTGGCACTCCAGCGTGGCGTAATAGTTGGGCATGGTATTGGGCCGCAGCGGCAGGTAAATAGCGAACACGGCAGATTCTACTTCCGCCTTCGTGTTATAAAAAGTTTCCGCCATCAATGATTGCGGGCTTTCCGTCAGCTCGTGCTTGCAGGCCAGCAACAGCAGCGGCATGGCGGCTTTCAGCAATATTGCAAGAATGTTGTTTTTCATGATACCTCTTTTTTCGTCCAGTAATGTTAAAAACCGGCCCTGATGCCGAATGTATAAGAACGCGAGATGGGATAGCCGTAGGCGTCATAGCCCTGGGACGTAGAGTTCTCTCCCCCGCGGGCATTCACCTCAGGGTCCCACCAGGAGTATTGGGTGAACGTGAGCAGGTTCTGCCCGCTGGCAAATATCTGCAGGCTCTGCAGCCAGTTGATGCCGGCTTTCTGTACCGGCAGCAGGTAGGCCAGCTCCACGTTTTTCACCCGCAGGTAAGAACCGTCTTCCACAAAGCGGTTGGATGTTTTCACATTGGCGTTCACGCTGATGAGCGGGTATTTTGCGTTGGTGTGCTGCGGCGTCCAGTGGTTGTTGTATACATCCCGCGGCATGTTGAGGCCAAAACCGTAGTCTATGGTATTGCCGATGGCACTGATGTTGAAGATGTCATTGCCCTGGGAGCCCTGCACAAATATGTTCAGTGAAAAGTTTTTGTAAGACATGTTGGAATTGAGGCCGTAAATGAAATCAGGATTGGGATCTCCGATGTAGGTTTTGTCCCTGGCGGTGATAGCGCCGTCTTTGTCTGTGTCTATGTATTTGATGCGCCCCTTGTCGTCATACCCGTCTTCCACATAACCCCAGAAGCGGCCCAGGGGCTGGCCTTCGCGCAGAATGTTGCTGTTGTCGTTAATGATGATGGCGCCCACGCCGCCGCCCATGATGTCTTCCCCGCCATACAAGGTTACCACCTTGTTGCGGTTGAAGGAAATGTTGCCGCCCAGGTCCCACTGGAAGGCGCCGGTGAAAATATGCGCGTCCACGCCCAGCTCAAAACCCTGGTTTTTGATCTCTCCCACGTTGCGCAGCGTGCTGCCAAAACCCATGGAAGACGGCAGTATCACGGTGTTGAGCAGGTTGCGGGTATGTTTCACGTAATAATCGGCCGTTACTGTTATTTTGTTTTGCAGCAGGCCAACATCCAGGCCTATGTCTTTCTGCTCCGTGGTTTCCCAGCGCAGGTTGCCGGGCAGCACGTTGCCCGCTGCGTAGGTGGTGAACAGCTTGTCGTCAAACACGGTTTTGTTGGAGAACAGCCGGTTGAGCGTGGCATAGGGGTCAATGGCCTGGCTGCCCGTAACGCCCCAGCTGGCGCGCAGCTTCAGGTCAGACACCACGCCGTTGCCTTTCATAAAATCTTCGTTGGAAATACGCCATGCCAGCGCCGCGGAGGGAAAGCCGCCCCATTTGTTGCCTTCAGAATATTTGGAAGACCCGTCTTGCCGGAAGCTGATGGTGGCCAGGTATTTATCGTCATAACTATAGTTCACCCTGGCCAGGAAAGAAGCCAGCGCAGATTTGGCGTACCCCGTGCTGGGAACGCCGGGCGCATCTGCGGAGCCTATGTTTCCCGTGCCCGGCGCATCACTCAGGTAACCCGTGCCGCCGCCGCTGAGGAAGGTGGTCTGGAAGTCCTGGAAAGTAAAGCCGGTTACCGCCGCCAGGCTGTGGCGGCCAAAGGTTTTGTTGTAGCTGATGGTGTTTTCGCTCAGCAGGCTGGTGAACTGGCCGGTACTTACGCTGCTGGAGCCGGTGGAATTGATGTAGTTGGAGGTGACGTACTCGTCCGTACGGTCGTCCCGGTTCTCGATACCACCGGCAATTTTCAGCGTGAGGCCCGGCAGTACCTGGTAGCTGAGGGAGGCGTTGGCCAATATCACATTGGCTTTGGTGGTACGGCTCCGTTCGTTCAGGAAATTGAGCGGGTTGATGAGGTCTGTGGCTACGAAGGGATAGGCGCCGGAGAGCACGCGGTAGCTGCCGTCATCATTGTACGGCGTTAAGGTGGGCGGCGCGGAAATGGCGGCGGAGATCATGGAATTGCCGCGGCTGCCGCCTTCGTGGTCTTTGCGGTCTGTTTCCAGCCGGGTGAGCGTGCTGGTGAGATTGAACGTGAACTTCTTGCTGATCTCGTGGTTAACATTGGCCCGCAGGGAATAACGCTTGTAGTTGCTGCCCTTCACAATGCCCGCCTGGTCAAATACGCTGCCAGACATGGAGAATTGCGTGCGCTCGTTGCCGCCGCTCACATTGAGGCTGGCCAGCTTCATGGGCGCGGTGGTGAACACCAGGTCTTGCCAGTCATACCCTTCCCCGAAGCCGTCTATCTGCTGCTGGGTGAAATAAGGTTGCTGGTTATCGTTCTTTGCCTGTTCGTTGTAAAACGTGGCGTATTCCTTTGCGTTCATGAGGTCCAGCTTCTTCCGCAATTGCTGTATGCCGTAGCTGGTTTCGAAGTCTACTTTCGTTCTGCCCGCCTTGCCGCGTTTGGTGGTGATGAGCACCACGCCGTTGGCGCCGCGGGAGCCGTAAATGGCGGTGGCGGAGGCATCTTTGAGAATGTCTATGGTCTCAATGTCCATATTGTTGATCATGGTAGGGTTGGTGCCGTTTACCGGGAAACCGTCTACCACGTACAGCGGCTCGTTGCTGCCCTTGATGGAGTTGGTGCCCCTGATGCGGATGCTCACCGGCCCGCCCGGCGCGCCGTTGTTCTGCATGACCTGCACCCCGGCCGCGCGGCCGCTGAGCGCCAGCAGCACGTTGCCCGCCGGTACCGCGTTCACTTCTTTTGATTTCACCTGTGTGAGAGAACCCGTGAGGTCTTTTTTGGCCACTGTGCCATAGCCTACCACCACTACTTCGTTGAGCCCTTCCAGTGAGGGCCGCAGCGTAATGTTGAACGCAGTGTTCTCCCCTACCGGCTGCTCCTGCGGGCTGAAGCCGATATAGGAGAATTGCAGCACGGCGTCTTTGCCGGGCACGGCAATAGTGAAGCGCCCGTCTTTATCTGTAGCCTTGCCGGTGGCGGTGCCTTTTACCTGTATGGTAACGCCGGGCAGCAGCTCGCCCTTATCGTCTTTCACCTGCCCGCTTACCTGCAGGGGCTGCGTGGTATCTGCCGCCGGCGCGGGCGCCCGTTCTTTCAGTTTGATCACCACCGTTCTGTCTACAATATTGTAGACCATGGGCTGCCCTTTCAGCACCGCCTGCATGGCCTCCTGTAATGAAGCGTTGCGGAGCGAAACGGTAACCGGCAGCGCGTTGGCCAGCACCTGGCTGCTGTAGAGAAAATCATACCCTGTTTGCCGCCGGATGTCACGGAACACCTGCTGAATGGCCGCATCTTTTTTAGACAGCGTGATGGTTTGCTGCGAGAAACCTTCTGCACTGCTTTCCATCAGGAAGGTGAACAGGAGGATGGTTGTTAATCGCATACACCGTAAGGTTTTGGAAAGGTAAGGACTGCTTATGCATAAGACTTTGCAGCGTGCATAAATTTGCATACTTTTAAAATGTTTAGGTGTGAATGAGAAATTCCGCCCGGAATTTTTTTAGCGCCTGACCGGCCGGGAACACTTCCGATGTTCCTGGCCTTTTTTGTGCGTGGAATGGATCATTTTTTCATACGTGGCAGATTTTTTTGGTTGAATAATCTTTTACCGCTTTGCCGCGCGCACCGTCACCTGCCCGTTCACCGTGCTGAACTGCACTTCTCCCGTCAGCTCCAGCATTTTGAACACCTGTGATGCGGGCACGTTCTTGCGGATGTTACCGTTGAGGAACACGTGCAGGGAATCCTCATAGCTCACGTCTACGTTGTACCAGCGGGATATTTGCCGCATTATGCTGTAGATGTTGGTATTTGAAAAATAGAACTCGTTATGCGTCCATGCCAGCGCTTCATCCAGCGCGGCCTTTTCCACCTTGATGCCGCCGGACTGCGTGTTGCTGATAACAGCCTGCTGGCCCGGCTGCAGCAACGCCGGGGCGCCTTCCGCCGTTACCTTTACCGCGCCGCTCACCAGCGTGGTCCTCATCACCGGCTCATCCTGATAGGCCATTACATTGAAGCTGGTGCCCAGTACATCTATTGTTCTGCCCGGGCCGCCGGCCGCCTGTACTTTTACGCGGAAAGGCGCGGCGGCGTTTTTCGCCACTTCAAAATAGGCTTCGCCGTTCAGCTCCACTTCCCGGCTGCTGCCGCTGAAAGCGGTAGGAAAACGAAGCGAAGAGGCCGCGTTCAGCACCACGGAGGTGCCGTCCGGCAGCAGCACCTGGTACTTGCCGCCGCGTGGCGTGCTGAGCGTGTTGTACTGAACGGTTTCCGGTGCCCCGCCGGCCTGGTAGGCAAGCCTGCCGCCCGCGTGTTTGTAAATGGTGGTGCCGCCCTGGGTGGAAAGGGAGCCGTTGCCCGCACTGTCTAGCGTAATGGTGGAGCCGTCTGCCAGCGTGAGCACGGCATGGTCCCCGCCGGGCGCAATATCCTGCCGGGGCGTTATGTTTTGTTGTACCAGCGGCTGCGGGGCTTTGCCGCCTTGCATGAAATAAACGGCGCCTGCTGCCAGCAGCCCGCCCGCCAGTGTGGCGGCGGCCCACCAAAGCTTTCGCGGGGAGATGCGGCGGACGGGAGCTTCGCTTTCCCCTCCGGGCTGTTCTTCCCCCGCCCTTGCATTCATATAGGCGGTGATAGGCTCGTCCAGCAAACCTCTTTCCAGCAGGTGAAAAAAAACTTCCAGCTCCTCATCAGAAGCCTTGTTTTCCATGTACCTGCGTACCAGCCGTTGATAAAATGCCTTGTTTTCCATGCGTATCAGTATGCTTGCCGCGTGTGGGCCGCGGATAACGTGTTTTCCCGTATAAGACGAAAAGAAAGGCATGGAGGGTACCCTGCCGGAAAAAAATTTTACGGGCGGGGGTTACAGTCCTGAAACCGGCAGTTGCAGGTACCGGTACCAAACTCCCGGAAACCGGGACTGTCCCAAATGTACCTTACCCCTGAAAATGGCTAAAACATACACTCCCCACGTACCATCCTGGGAGTATACTGGGAGTATGGTGGGGGTTACTATGCCGGAGACTGGGAGTAACCTGGGGGCAGGTCACATCCTAAAATAGGTTTACACCCAAAAATGTAAACCAATGAATCAATTAAAAAGAAGGGGCCGTCGTAGTATCCATGATTTGGCCTTTAAGCGGCAAGTAGTCGCCCAT
>NZ_JBCNJR010000008.1:0-296175 GCF_039596455.1 Chitinophaga sp. | reverse complement strand
CCGCCTGTAAACCGTAACCAGGACCAAAAATTCACCCTGTAAGCCGGAATCAGGATTAGTTTTGAGCATTGTAAACCAATATCAGTATTTTCTAAACCAAGGTGTAAACCTATATCAGGACAAGACCGCAGACTGGTAGCAGTAGCCTTGTAAGGTAGCGGCAGTTAGTACCGAGCAGGTACCCGGTAGGTTCCAAGTACGTATGAAGTACGTATCAAGTACCCTTATATAGGGGGGTACTTCATACGTACTTGGAAGGTACTGCAAACGTACTTGGAACGTACTTGGAATACCTGAGCGCAACACTTTGTCTTAACTGAAGGCTCGTTACAGGCAGCCGGGAGGCCTGATACGCTCCGGAAGTGTCTTCTCCTGATACCCATTTGCGATATACTTGCTCTTTGCCGGGCAATACAGGCACGATCCAGGTGGTGGCGGGGTTGGTTGTCACTAAAGAGCATTTACAGCCTGTATGCGCCTGAAAAGGGGCATTTCATTCCATGGTGAACGCAAGGGTCAGGGGGTGGAAAGCGGATTTTCCGCAAAAAAGGGGGCATTTCACCGGTTTTCGAGTGCTTTTTCAGTCCCGATTTCTGTTTTTCAGGGGGAGAGAGTGCGTGGTTTTAAGGGTATGTTTTTGGGAGGCGCTTTTTTGTGCGTCCCGGATGCGGGACTGCCACGGGCCTGATTCCGGGACAGGCTGCGTCCCGTTTCCGGGACTGACCGGGGCCTGTTTTCAGGACTGCGGGAAATACTTTACATTCTTGAAATCAACGTAAGCAGCAGCCCGAAGGAAATGCCCAGGTCTTTTTCCGCTCCGCCTTTGAGGGTTTTCATGGCTCTTACCATATGTTTTTTAACGGCGTTGCGGGAAATGCCCAGCTGCTCCGCCACTTCTTCATAGCTGTGCTGCTGTTCCCGGCAGAGGCTGAACACTTTCCGGGTTTGCGGCGGCAGCGTGTCCAGCAGGCGGCGCAGGTGCTGCAGGTAAGCGCGGGTGAGCACTTCTTCTTCCGTGTTGTTGCGCAATTCCCTGAAGCGGCGGATGATCTCGCTCTTTACGGCCAGCTCTGAAGAAGCCCGCCGCAGGCAGTCCAGCGCATGGTTGCGGGCGGCGGTGAACAGGTAACTTTTGAAGGTTTGCACATGCGCCAGCTGCGCACGTACCTCCCAGATGCGGATGAAGGTTTCCTGGGCCAGGTCTTCCGCCAGCGCGGGAGATTTTACAAGCAGTTGTATAAACTGGGCTACAGCGGCATGGTACCGGTCATACAGCGCGGAAAAAGCCTGCTCCTCTCCCTTCACCAGGCGGGCCAGCAGTTCGCCGTCACCAATATCATATGGAGTACATGCAGCCAAGAGCGTGGAATTAGTGATAGTTAAAGCTACAGAAAAACTTTCTAATGACCGCTATTTTGCAGCGGTGACACCTTGCAGCTGCGCTTCCAGCTCCCGGAGCTGGTCAGGCGGTTTTGCACCCAATACCACTTCGCCGTTCCGGAAAATGGCATAACGCGGAATGCTCAGGCTGCCGGCTTTCCCGAACACCCTGGTGATGTCTTTATTCAATGCGCCCGTAGCGCGGATGTGATAACCTTTCAGGTCATAATACATGATCATTTCCTTCCATTTTTGCTCGTCCCCGTCACGGTCTATGGAAATATACAACGCCTCCGCGCCGTTCTTTTCCAGCAGCGCATGCAGGGGTTTGTTGTACGCAAAAGCGGCTTTGCAGGGCGAGCACCAGGTGGCCCACAGGTCTACATACAGCGTCTTTTCCTTATACGCGGCGGCCAGCTCCTGCACACTGGCCAGCTTATCAGGGTTCTCCACAAACCGGTGCTCTTTGGAAAAACCGGCGGCTACCTTTTGCTGGTATGCTTCCGCTTCTTTTGCTCCCGGCGCCAGTATGGCGTTGAACATGCTTTTGGGATAGGCTTTGCTGAATGCGGCATATTCTGCCGGTATGAACTTGTAGAACTTTGCGCCCGTTATCTGGTCTCCCAGCCAGGATGCCAGCACATATTCCCGCATGGGGCCTTTGAAATGCGCGGCAATAATCTCCTTATGGTACAGCTCTGCCTCCTCGCGGGTGTTTTTGGGTACAACCGAGTCTTTCAGCCGGGGCAGCAGGCCTCTCAGGTACATGGTGGCCCAGAGGTTGTTCACATAATCGTAAAACTCCATGGAAACGGCCTGGCTGCGGTCATGCACGTCTGAAATAGCGGGCAGCTCCTTCCAGCTGGCATCCATTTCCTGCAGCACGGCCTCACTATATCCCGGCTGGTCTTTCTTATATACCACCTTAAAAATGGGCATGATCAGCGTAGCGCCCAGGATGGAGGCATGATAGGCGTTGTTGACCTTCTGCGCGGCCGCAAAAAAGCCTTTGTCCATTTTTCCTGCGGCGTGCAGGTTGCGGAACAGTTGCAGCACGCTGTCACGCCGGGCCAGCGTTCTTTGTTTGTTATGGGCGAATACGGAATCTTCCTTATACCAGCGCATGCCTGTTTCCTGGTAAAACTCCCGCATAGACTGGTTGAACTGCTGTTGCGCTTCCGCATCGGGGCCGGTTACGGAGAAGGGAGCTTTCCTGTCTGCCGTGCTGACCGTCAGCGAATAGCTGCCGCCCGGCTTCACGTACAGTTTATATAATCCGATGCCGTCAAATACAAAATGGTAGATGCCCGGTACTTTCTCCCGGTTGGGCAGCACCAGCTCCCCCCTGCCGTCCAGCATCAGGTGTTGGGCCCCGCCGCTGAAATAGGTGCCCTGCTGCGGCGGCACTATGATGATCTGCTCTCCCGCCTTGCCCGGCACGCTCACCCTGATGTCTCCTTGTTGCGCAAACGCCGGCAGGGAGTACACCGCCAGCATGAGTAAGAAAATCCTTTGCATCATCCATCAATATACAAAACAGTTGCTATTTTCCGCCCATTCCGCTATATTGTGACTTCAGAAATCCACGTCCATGCCAATAAACAGACGCACCGCCATCAGGCAGCTTTTCATTATTTCCGCAGGCGCAGCCATATTGCCCGCCTGTGTGAACGACAAAAAAACGTCCGCTCAAACCTTCAGTAACCTGCCCGTTACCGCAGATGAACAGGCTTTGCTGGAAGACATGGCCTCCGCCATTATTCCCACTACAGACACGCCCGGCGCCAAAGAGGTGGGGGCCCACCTGTTTGCCCTGCGCATGGTGAACGATTGTTACAAAAAGAAAGACCGCGAGAAATTCCTCAGCGGCCTGCGCGGCTTTGCCGGCCAGGTACAACAGCAGCAAGGCAAACCCTTTGAGAAATGTACCGCCGCTGAAAAAGAGGCCATTCTCGGCAAAGCCGGGGACAAGAAGAACGGCGAAGACAACGCTTATTTCTTCAACACCTTCAAACGCCTCACCATACAGGCGTACACCAGTTCCGAATACTACCTCACCAAGGTAGACGTGTACAAGCTGGTACCCGGTAAATTCATCAGCAGCGTAAAAGTTTAGACCACTCACAACAGACCACTCAGTTTATGTTCAATATCAACGATTCTGCGAAAGAACGCACCTATGATGCCATTGTAATAGGCTCCGGCATCAGCGGCGGCTGGGCCGCCAAAGAGCTGTGCGAAAAGGGCCTTAAAACACTGGTGCTGGAGCGCGGCAGGAATGTGCAGCATCTCAAGGACTACCCTACCACTAATATGATGCCCTGGGAGTTTCCCCACCGCGGCCAGGTGCCGCTGGAGGTAACGGAAGAAAACCCGGTGGTAAGCCGTTGCTACGCCTTCAAGGAAGACGCCATGCACTTTTTTGTGAAAGACAAGGAGCATCCGTATGAACAGGATAAACCGTTCGACTGGATACGCGGCTACCAGGTAGGCGGCAAATCTCTGCTATGGGCGCGGCAAACGCAGCGGTGGAGCGATTTTGATTTTGAAGGCCCCGCGCGCGACGGGTTTGCGGTAGACTGGCCCATCCGCTACAAAGACATTGCCCCCTGGTACAGCCATGTAGAAAAATTTGCCGGTATTGCCGGTAATAAAGACGGCCTGCCCAACCTGCCAGACGGCGAGTTTCTCCCCGCGCTGCCGCTCAACGATGTGGAGAATTACTTCAAGGATTTTGTCAGCAAGAACTATAAAGACCGCCACGTGATATTCGGCCGCTGCGCCCACCTGACGGAGCCGCAGGAAATACACCTGCAGCAGAACAGGGCGCAATGCCAGAACCGCGTGCTCTGCCAGCGCGGCTGCCCCTTCGGCGGCTATTTCAGCAGCAATGCCTCTACCCTGCCCTGGGCCGCTAAAACGGGCAACATGACGCTGCGGCCTGACAGTGTGGTGCAGGAGATCATCTATGATGAAAAGCTGAACAAGGCCAGCGGCGTGCGCGTAATAGACGCCAACACCAAAGCCGTTACAGAATATTACGCCAAGGTGATCTTTGTGAACGCCGCCGCGCTCAATACCAACCTGCTGCTGCTGAATTCAAAGTCTCACCGCTTCCCCGACGGCCTCGGGAACGACAGCGGCGTGCTGGGCAAGTACGTGGCCTTCCACAACTACCGCGCGCGCATTTCAGCCGCCTGCAACGATTTCAAGGATGTATATACAGAAGGGCGCCGCCCCAGCAGCGCGTACCTGCCCCGCTTCCGCAATGTGTACAAACAGGAAACAGACTTCCTCCGCGGTTATGCCGCCGGCTTCTCTGCCGGGCGCGGCACACGGCGGGATACCAGCGGCGTTGGCCAGGGCCTGAAAGACCAGCTGCTGAAAAAAGGAGAACTGAACGGCTGGCATGTAGGCTCTCACATGATGGGCGAAACCATTCCCAAAGAAAGCAACACCGTATCGCTGGACGGCAGCAAAAAAGACACCTGGGGCATGCCGCTGCTGAAGGTGAACATTGCGTATGACGACAATGATGAAAAGATGGTGAAAGACTTCCATGAGCAGATGACGGAGATGTACACCAAAGCCGGCTTCACAGACATCAAGGTAACAGACAGCAAACAGGCGCCCGGCCTTGACATTCATGAAATGGGCGGCGTACGCATGGGCCATGATCCTAAAACCTCCATGCTCAATAAATGGAACCAGCTGCACGCCTGCAGCAACGTATTTGTAACAGACGGCGCCTGCATGACCAGCACGGCCACGCAAAACCCGTCCCTTACCTATATGGCGCTGGCGGCAAGAGCGGTAGATTATGCCGTAGCGGAAATGAAGAAAGGGAATATTTAAACAGCGTATTGCATACTACAGGCACGCGTCCGGAACACCGGGCGCGTGTTTGTTTTTACAGGGCTGTCCTGCAGGAAATTCTGCACAATAATCATTACCTTACGGGCACGTACCCGTAAATGTAACAACATCATGAAACGAACCCTGTTCATCCTCAGCTTTACAGCCTTCACCCTGGCCGCCGGCGCGCAGATGCGGCATTTCCATTCCAATGGCGCTACCGCTGCCGTGGTGGTAGACGAAGTGCCGCTGGCCCATACCGCGCAGCTGCTGCCGCTCAATGAAAAAGGCCAGCTGGCGGGAGCAGGCAACATCAGGTTGCAAACAGAACAGGTATTGAAAAACCTGGCGCTTTCGCTGAAGGAAGTGCAGGCCGGCATGGGAGACGTGGTGAAGCTGAACGTTTGCCTGCATCACCCCGGCCTGCTGCAGGAAGTGCAAGGCATGCTGCGTAAACGTTTCGGGAGCAAACAGCCCGCCGTGAGTTATGTAACCGGCAACCTCCCGGCAGCAGGCGCCCTGCTGGGCATAGACGCCGTAGCCGTGGCCGCCCGCCGCCAGGGCGCCGCCGTCACGTATCATTATTCCCAACAGACCCGCTTCCCCACCGCAGGCGCCGGCGTAGCGGTACTGCCCGCCGGCGGGACCGTGTATATTTCCGGGCAGGCAGATAAAGGCCCGCTGGGAGAGGCCACCATGGGCACTCTTCGGCAGCTGGACACTACCCTCCGCCATCTGAAGCTGGCAAAAGAAAACATTGTACAGGTAAGAGCGTTTATCAACCCCATGGCAGACATCCGCACGGCAGACAGCGCGTTCAAAGCGTTCTTTGCGGGCGCGGCCATACCGCCGGTGGTGTACGTGGAATGGGTGAGCAAAGACCCGCTGGTGGAAATTGAGCTGATTGCCGCCTCCCCTGCCCATGGCGCAGCGCAACTGGAGTTCATTACCCCGCCGGGCATGACGGCCTCTCCCGTTTATGCCAAGGTAGCCCGGCTGAACCGCGGCAAAAAAATATACTGCTCCTCCCTGTACGGCACGGATACCAGCAGCGCGGCAGCGGAAGTGAACAGCCTCTTCGTGTCACTGAAAAACATCATGCAGGCCGCGGGCGGCAACATGGAGCACCTGGTGAAAGCATTGTATTATGTGTCTGACAACGGCGCCAGCACCAGCCTGAACGAGATCAGGCGCAGCTATTACAACCCGCAGCGCCCGCCCGCCGCATCCAAGGCCGCTGTTTCGCAACTGGCCCTGCCGGGGCGCGGTATTACCATAGACATGATTGGCGCAGTGGCGCAATAAGCCCTGTATTTGTCGTGTTCACCGCCCCGGCAAACGGTTGATCATTCGTAATTTGCAGGGTACAAAACAAGCAGCCTATGCAACGCAGGTTTCTTATAACTTTATTACTACTCATCACCACTCATTTTTCCATGAAAGCACAACAGCCTAAAGGCCAGTACGCGGCCATCAACGGTCTTCAGTTATATTACGAGATCCACGGCAACGGTTACCCGCTGGTGCTGCTGCATGGCGGCGGCTCTACCATTACCACCACCTATGGCCGCATATTGCCCGAACTGGCTAAAACACATCAGGTGATTGCCATTGAGCTGCAGGCGCATGGCCATACGGCAGACATTGACCGGCCGCTGAGCTTTGAGCAGGATGCAGACGATGTGGCGGCCCTGCTCCGCCATCTGAAAATTGAAAAGGCCAACATCATGGGTTTCAGCAACGGCGCTACTACCGCCCTGCAAATAGGCATCCGCCACCCGCAGGTGGTGAACAAGCTGGTGCTGGCTTCCATTGCCTACCGGCGTGACGCGCTGCCGCCCGGCTTCTTTGAAGGCATGAAACAGGCTACGCTGAAAGACATGCCCCAACCCTATCATGAGGCATACCTCGCCATCAACCCCGACCCTAAAGGCCTGCAAGCCATGTTTAACCGGGATGCGGCCAGGATGATAGATTTCAAAGACATCCCCGATGCCGCCATTAAAACCGTACAGGCGCCTGCGCTCATTATCAGCGGAGATAAAGACGTAACACCGCCGGAGCATTCAGTGGCCCTCTCCCGCACGCTGCCGCATGCGCAGCTGGCTATACTGCCCTGCGGGCACGGGGATTATATAGGAGAGATATTATCCGCGAAAGCTGACAGTACCATGCCGGCGTTTGTTGTGAGCATGATCAACACCTTCCTGAACGGGAAATAACCGGCATTAACCGTACATGGGCTTGAACCGCAGGTAGATGGTCACCACCACTTTCTGAATGTTCTTGTCAGGGTGCAGGGCCTGGTACCTGGCCGTGAGATCGCGCTCCAGCGCCACAAAGCGGAAATTGGCGGGTATGATGCGGCATACTTCGTCTTTCCCGTCAAGGGTGAGCGTAAGCGCCAGCTTGTTGTAGGTAAAGGTGCCCTCTTTGAACTTGCGGTCTCCGTACACTTCCCTGAACGCTTTTTCAGACGCCCGGAACTGGTAGCCAATAACGCTGGTGGCAGACACCTCCAGCAGCTCTTGCTGCAGGCTGGCGGCAAAAGCCGCGTCTCCCGCTTCTACTGTTACCTTGCCGTTAGACTCGTCTGCGGCTTTTACTCTTCCCCAGTCTCCGTCCATCGTAGTAACGTTCACCTTGACGATGGCCGCGTTGCCGGCGCCGTCTTTCACGGTGATATCCGTTTTGCCCGCCAGGTCTGAGGTGAGCAGGAGCTGGTCATTCTCCACCTTTACCTGCACGATCTGCGCGTTGCCGGCCGTGGCGGTGTAAGGCGGGGCAATGCCTTCAATGGTAACGGCGGTGTCTTCTCCGGAGAGCAGGTTTACTTCGTTGCTGCTGAAATGAAGCGGCGGTCCGGATGTTTTGTCTTTTTTGCAGGACAGGCAAATGAGCGCAAACAATGCGATACATGTTAGAGCATGGTGAAATTTCATAAGTAGCTGTTAGGTTAATGTTTCCGTGAATTAAAAATATAATAATTCCCCGGAAAGCCCGGAACGATCTTGTTTCAACTTACCATGTATCTTTCTGCAGCAATAACTAGGCGTTTGTTGTGCCGGTGAAAGGCCGGGTGGCCATGCTCTGTTTCCGTTCCAGCCAGGAGTTGAACACGGTATAAAATACCGCCAGTATGATAGCCCCTTTGAACATGCCGGTAAAACCCCAGGCCGCCATTCCCCCCACTACCCCCACAAAGAGCACCAGGAAGGGCAGCTTGCCCCCGCTCCTTGCGATCAGGACGGGTTTCAATACAGCATCTGCCACCAGCACCGCCGCGCCGTAAATGCCCAGGAAGATGGCGGTACCTGTATGGCCTTGCGTAGCGGCCCATATCACCAGCGGCGCCCATACAATCAGCGGGCCCACCTGTATCAGTACCACAAAGAACACAATGGCCGCCAGCAGCACCTTGAAATGAAGGCCCGCAATGGCAAAACCTATCCAGGAAATTACCGTGGCAATAAAAGCCGTGCCCATCACCCCTATGGATACGCCCCTGATGGCATGCGCCGTGGCATACATGAGGCTCATCCCGTCTTTTCTGCCCAGCAGATGCCGGAGCGTGGATTGCAGCGGTTGCAGTATTTTATCTCCTGTAGCCAGGAGCATGGAGGATATGATAACGCCCAGTATCACCTGCAACGCCGCCCCGATGATGCCGGCGCCGCCCGTCAGCAGGTGGTGCAGCACCATTTTTATCTGCTGCTCGTAACCGACAATGGTTTCCCGCGGGTTGTCCTGGAGCTGCTGCCAGAAAGCGGTGATGGTCTCGCCTATATAAGGCATGCCCGTTATATTCGGCGGCAGGTCCGGCAAGCCGTGCTGCTTCACTTCTTCCACCAGGTGCAGCGCATCTTTTACATGCCTGCCCAGGGCGGCAATAGCGTATACAAATGGCAACGCCACCACCAGCACCAGTACCACGGAGTAGATGACCGCGGCCAGCTTCCGCCGGTTGTTCAGGAGGCGCACCAGCCGCTCATACGGCTGCGCCATGGATACGTAGAAAATAATAGCGAAGGTAAACACACCAAAAAAGACCTTCATCACGTCATACAGCGCCAACAGCAGGGCCAGCAATAGCAGCAACACAAGGATAGTTTCCAGGATACTGCGTGAAGAGGGGGATTCAGCGTATCGCATATAGTATAGCGTTATTTAACGGATTGTCCGGTTTGCGGGTATATAAATATAACTACAATAGGGGACATCTAATAAAAATCCTATCTTTGATCAATGAACACTTCGGTACCAAATAAGTCATCATTGCTGCATCGGTTGCTATCTCATAGTGATGAGATAAAATCTTTTGGTGTAAAGGAACTGGGACTATTTGGGTCGTTCAAAAGAGACAGCTCCATCAAGCACGAAAGCGATGTAGACCTCCTTGTTGAATTTGAGAGAGGGAAGAAAAACTATGACAACTTCATAGAACTTGCTTTTTACCTGGAAGACCTCCTGGGCAGGAAAGTAGAACTCGTAACACCAGAATCTCTCAGCAAACACATTGGCCCTCATATTCTAAAAGAAGTGGAGCATGTTAGCCTCTAATCTTGAACTGCTGCGACATATCTACGATGAAACCACTTTTATTCTTGACTCCACGCATGGTAAAAGTAAACACGATGTTGTTGACGATCCTGTTTTAAGCCGCGCAATTATCAGAAGCCTGGAAATTATAGGCGAAGCCTCCAAAAAAATTGATGACGAATTTAAAAGCCGGTTCCCCTATGTTGAATGGAAGAAAATGGCTGGAACACGGGACAGGCTTATACACGACTATTTCGGTGTAGATTATGATATTGTCTGGAATATTATTGAAAGTAAGCTTTCAAATCTCAAAGAATTTCTGGATACCATTCTGACTGAATTGGACAACGCACCTGAAGATTAAAGCCAGGAATCATAAAAAAGGCTGCACCCCCAAGAATACAGCCTTCATAAAATATCAATCAAGCTTAAAAAGTATCCTGCAAAGTAAGCCCGGTATTAGTGCCGGTCGGCGCTTCGGCTACTTTTTTCAATCCCGTGCCATCCAGCTTGCAGTAATAAATGCCGGTCTCTTTCTCCTCAGCGTCCATAGCTACAAAAACAACGCCCTGTTTGTTGGCGGTAATCCTGGCCTGCGGGGCAATGAACTCACCCGCCGGCAACGTGATGTTCAGTTTTTGCTGGTCCGTGCCGTCAATTTTGGATATCCATATTTCGGATGACTGGCCGCGGGTGTCTTTTGTGAATACAAAACGCTGCGGATAGTCAACAGGTGTTTCTGCCTTGCTTTCCTTTCTGCAGCTCATCTGGGTCAGGAAAAGGGAGGCGCTGAAAAAGAGCAGGATGAGGGCTGACAATAATAATCTCTTCATAACAATGTTACATGGTTTCGTGAATAAATAGGTAGCCAAAATACATGCTATCCTGAAATAAAAAAAAAGATAGTGCTGTAACTTTCCGCAGTACCCGGCCGTTTAACATCAACTGAAGCCATTGCATTGTGAGGAAACAGCATCATTATTCTTAAAACACGATCTATGAAACTTTCCAAAATCCTGATCGGCGCCATTATGGCCGGCATTGCCATTCAAACGCTGCCTTCCTGCTCCAAAGACAGAGATCTGACGCCCCAGCAAAAGGAAGCCAAGAAAAAAGAAGAAGAAAAGAAACGCCACATGGACCCTTGTCCGGCCTGTGGAATGGGCTGATGCTGAACGAAAAACATTCCTGCCTTGCCCCGACTGCTTTCCACCGTAGCCTGTAACCTGGACCCCCATTTGCTGGGAGCCTGCCTCCCGCTCTTCGAATCTGGTGAAGCCGATGCCATCGAATGGTCTTTTGATGCATTGTACAGGCTGGATGCGTTGCCGGATTGGTTCCATGGATTGATCAACGCCTTCAGTGAGGGTAACCGCCTGATAGGCCATGGTATTTTCTTTTCGCTGTTTTCCGGGAAATGGCACCCGGAACAGGAAACCTGGCTGCGGGAGCTTTCCGCCGTCTGCCGGAAATACCGGTTCGATCATATCACCGAACATTTCGGGTTCATGACCGGGCAAGACTTCCATCATGGCGCGCCGCTCAATATTCCTTATACTGATGCGGCATTGCGTATCGGGCAGGACCGCCTCCTGCGCATCGCGGATGCCTGCGGGCGGCCGGTAGGGCTCGAGAATCTTGCGTTTTCATGGTCTGTGGAAGAGGTGCGCCGGCACGGAGATTTCCTGGACCAGCTGATGGAGCCCGTCAACGGTTTCATCATCCTCGACCTCCACAACCTCTATTGCCAGGTAGCCAACTTCGACCTCCCTTTCGAAACGCTGGCCGCGCTCTATCCCCTGCATCGCGTCAGGGAGATCCATATTTCCGGCGGCAGATGGGAACCCTCGGAAGACCGATCCCGGTCCATCCGCCGCGATACCCACGACGATTCGGTTCCGGAAGAAGTATTCCGCTACCTGGAAAACATCATCCCCCAATGCCCTCACCTGCGCTACCTGGTGATGGAACAACTCGGGGCAGGACTGGAAACGGAAGACAGCAAAACCGCATTCCGTGCCGATTTCCGGCGGATGGCAGCTATTGCCGGACAATGGAATGTTACAAAGGGAGACGAGATCCTTCATCCCTTCTCCCCGCCCGCCACCCCGCCGCAAGGCGCGCCGTTGGAAGACCTGGCGCTGCACCAGCAGCAAACAGAGCTTTCTTCCATCCTCGAAAACGCCCCGTCATTTGAAGCCGCCACTCATGCCCTGCAGGCATCTTCCCTTGCGCAAAGCCACTGGCAGGTAGAACAATGGTCTCCCCATATGCTGGAAACCGCCATACGCATTGCGCAGAAGTGGATGAAAAAAAATTAAAAAAGCGCCCGCGGTGCGGGCGCTTCGTATATCCGTAACAGTACATTTATTGCACCCAGCCCGGGTTCTGTGTCAGCGCCGGGTTCAGCGTAAGCTCCGTTTGCGGCAGGGGGCTCAGGTAATCCCTGTCCAGCCGGAAGCCGTAGCCGTTGGGCAGCGGGGACTGGTAGGGGTCCATAAAGCCGTTTGCATCATCCGGATAAGGGTTTTTGGAGAATTGTTCCCCGTAAAAAATACCCTTGGGGCGTTTGCCGGCAATATATTCATCCGCAGCGGCCCAGCGGGCAATATCGTCCCAGCGGAAGCCCACCAGAGACAGCTCTACGCGGCGCTCGCGGCGCACTTCGTTGATGAGTGGGGACAGGGTGGGAAAATCCCAGTTAGGGTCTGGCGTAATGGCGGCAACATCCAGGTTGGGCATGCCAACTCGGTCTCGCAGCAGCTTGATAGACTTGTCTACCTCCGCCTGTGTAAGCTGGCCCAGCTCTGCTTTAGCCTCGGCATAGTTCAGCAGCACTTCGCCATAACGGAAAAATATCACGGGCTCCGTACCGCCGCTAAGATCGTGGTTCACGAACGCTGCGCTGTAGCCCTTCCTGATCACGTAACCGGTGGGCGTGGAATATTCCGAGCTGATGAACAATTTGGAATACACGGCCTGGTTCCAGTTGATGGTATCCGTACCTTTTATTTCCCAGGGCATGCCGGGAGAGAAAATGGTTTGTGCGTAGCGGGGGTCGCGGTCTTTCATTTCGGCGGCAAGGCTGCCATGGCCTCCAAACATGGGGCTGGCGGCTATGGGTCTGCCATCCTTGCAGAGGTAGGCATCTGCCAGGCCTTTGGTGATGCCGGTGCCATCGGGGAAGTCGCTGGACACGCTGCGGTAATTCACAATGCCCAGGCCTTTGTCAAACTTCTTCCAGAGCAGTATTTCCGGGTTGGTAGCGTAATCCGGCAATACGAAGAGATCATAATAGTCTTTGTCAGCCTTACCAGTGGAGTACAGCTGGAACTTGCCGGAGGCCATAATGGCCCCGGCAGCTTCCGCAGCTTTGGTGAAGTACTTTTCAGGATTGGCGCCGTTTACGGCAAAGGGGCTGCCGGCATGGTATTTTTCCCAACTGCCTTCATACAACGCTACTCTTGACTGCAATGCCAGCGCCACCCATTTGTTGGGGCGCAGACCGGTGCTCACTTTTTCTGCGGACATATACAACGCGGCCTTGTCAAGGTCTGCCAGTATGCTGTCTGCAATCACATTGCGCGGCGTTCTGGGGTTCAACAGTTCCGGCGAGTTGGTATTCAGCACCTTGCTGAACCATTGCACGTCACCGAAGGTGCGCAGCAGCCTGAAGTAGATCAGCGCGCGGAAGAAGTACGCTTCGCCCACGTATTGTTTATAGCTGTCAAAGGCATCTTTACAGCGCTCGTAGTTCTCGAAAAAGTAGTTCACCTTGCGCACCAGGCTGTAGTCCCAACCGCCGCCGGAAGCGGGCACCACGCGCGTGCCGTTGAGCAGCGGGCTGATGGAGGCGTTAATGAAATTGTCTGTTGCCAGGTCAAGCGCAAACACCGTTCTGTTATAGTTCAGGCCGCCGCTGCTGCCAAAATCAAGCAAGCGGTTGGCGGGGTCGTAGAACTGGTTCACATACAACATCAGGTCTGATGTGGTACGGAAGTACACTTCTTCAGACACCTGGTCTAGCGGGTCTTTCTGCAGAAAATCGTCTTTACAGGAACCGAAACTTATTATAACCGCAAGGGCGAATATGATATACTTAATCTGATTCATGGCACTCAATTAAAATGTGATGTTCAATCCGAAAGAAATCACTCTTGACAGGGGGTAGATCTTACCCAGGCCTTCCACAGAGCTGCTGCCCATGGAGGTGAAGGCAGTTTCCGGATCTATCCGTTTAGGCATTTTCTGGAACGTGAGCAGGTTCTCGCCAGACACGTATACTTTCAGGTTGCTGATGGCTACTTTGGTGGTCAGCCATTTAGGCAGCGTATAACCTATCTGCGCATTTTTCAGGCGCAGGTAGGCGCCGTTGAGCAAATAGCGGGTTTGCGCCTGCAGGTTCTTGTAAGTCTCGTTATTTTCATACGGCTTGGGGAAATAGGCGTCTGTATTGGGCCCCAGTATATTGGTTTCATTGGCGGGGCGCCAGTAGTCTTCATGCCCGTAAAAGAACGCCTCCCCGTTGTTCACCAGCCCCCAGAACAGGGCGTTGCCATATGCGCTGCTCACATACAGGTCTCTGCGGCCAATGCCCTGCCAGAACATGGAAAAGTCAAGGTTCTTCCAGGAAAGGCCGGCGCTGAGGCCAAAGTTGAACCGGGGCTGGTTGTTGCCTATCACCCGCAGGTCTCCATGATTGGCCAGCGTTCGGTTACCATCGTTGATGATGTTGTTGCCGTCGAGGTCGCTGTATTTCATGTCTCCAGGGCCCCATTTGTTGAAGAACTTGGACTGATCAGGCATCTTCTCTCCTTCCTGCTGAATAAGGCCGTCTGAAGTATAACCCCATATTTCTCCGTACACTTTGCCTTTGTAATAGTTGTCTATCAGGCCGGCGCCGTTATTGTACTCAAGGATGATGGAACGGTAATCTGCCAGGGTAAAGCGGAGGTTATAAAAAATGTCGTTAGCAATGTGGTCTTTCCAGGTGAGAGACAGCTCCCAGCCTTTGGTGGAAAGGGAGGCATTGTTTTCCAGCGGTACGGCGGTACCCAGGGCTGCCGGCAGGGTGATGGCAGGGCCGAACATGCGGCTGGTGCGCCGGTCGTACCAGTCAAAAGTGAGGCCGAGGCGAGAGTTAAGGAAAGCTGCATCTACGCCGAAGTCAAGCGTGCTGATGCGCTCCCAGGTAATATTCGGGCTCTTGATGTTGGGCATAACGGCGAAGTTGGGGCGGGTATCGTTCAGTATCCACTCCAGGTTGCTGGCCGTATGCATGATGGACATGTACAGGTAGTTGTCTACATTCTGGTTGCCCAGCGTACCATAAGAGCCTCTTATTTTCAGGTTGTTCACTGCTTTTGCCAGCCAGCCCGTCCAGAAGTTTTCCCTGGAAACGTTGTACCCGGCAGAGAAAGACGGGAACAGGCCCCAGCGGGAATCAGGCGCAAAGCGGGAGGAGCCGCCATAACGGGCGTTTGCTTCCAGCAGGTATTTTTCCTTGTAGTTATAATTGAAGCGGCTGAAGAAAGCGCGCGTGCTCCAGTGGCTCATACCATCATACAACTGTACGGGGCCGGTAGCCGTGGAAATGGAAGGCACCAGTTCCGTGATCAGCGCCCGTTTGTTACCGGAGAGGCTGTTGTATTGTTTGTATTCCTGCTCATACCCCGCCATCAAACGGAGGAAGTGGCCTGCAAGCTGCTTCTGGTAGGCGGAGGTAGCAGACAGGAAGGAATAATAGTTCTCGTCCCAATCCTGCGTAAACCCGTTCTCCGGGGAACCGATGTTCCAGAGGGTGCCGTTAGGCGCTTCCAGCCACACCTGCTTGTCATGTTTGGTGTATTTGCCGCCGTAGTAGTTATAGCTGTAGGAAACGGTAGACTTCCAGTCTTTCACCGGCTCCAGGTCTGCGCTGATGGTAGCCCACAGGTCGTTATCCCGCATGCGTTCCAGGCCGGCGTTCATCAGCTGTTGCACGTAGGGGTTGTTGATGGTGCCGTTCACGTTGTACATGGGCGTGGTGGGATAGAACTTGATCATCTCGGAAATGATCTGTTTCTTTTCCAGCCCGCTGGAGCCAATGGGGTGATGCTGCATGGACGTGGCGAACTTGGTGCTCAGGTTGACCGTCATCCATTTGGTGGCCTGCGTGGAGAGGTTAGACACCAGGTTGTACCTTTTGTAATTCTCGTCTGCCCAGTTGTAAGAGCTGCCCTGGCTAAAGTAGCCGAGGGAAATGTAGTACTGCGATTTTTCCGTTCCCCCGCTCAGGCTGAGGCCATGTTTATGATTGGGTACCACATCCTTGAAATACATGTCAAACCATTCGTAGTTGGCATTACCGTCGTGGCGGCCGCGCCAGAGCGTGGGCGGCGGGTTGGCCGTGTCATACTCCGGCAGGTAGGAGCCGTCCATATACCGTTTGATGCGGTCTATCTGCTCCGCGGGGAACTTGGGCGGCTGGCCCGCATTGATCAGCGCCTGGTTACGGGCGGTAACGTACTCCAGCGAGTTCCTCCACTTGGGAAGGTTAATGGGCGATGCGAGGCCCAGGTTGTAATTGTATTGTATCTGCACGCCTTTCGCGGCAGAGCCTTTTTTAGTAGTGATGAGCACCACGCCAAAGGGGGCGCGGGCGCCATAGATGGCGGAGGCGGCCGCGTCTTTCAGTACGGTTACGCTTTCTACGGATTCAGGGTTCAGGTTGTTGATATTCATCTCCACCCCGTCTACCAGTATCAGCGGAGCGCTGCTGCCGGCAATAGAGCCCAGGCCGCGGATGTTCCAGGTACGGCTGGCGCCCGGCTCGCCGCCGGTATTGGTAACGCCGATGTTGAGGTTGGGGGAAGCGCCCTGCAGCAGCTCACCCATATTGGCGGAGGGCCTGTTCTCCAGCATTTCGCCACGCACCACGTCTACCGCACCGGTGAGGTTGATCTTTTTCTGCTCTCCATACCCTACTACCACCACTTCGTCCAGCGCGGTGTTGTCTTCCATCATGGTGATGTTCATCTGGGCCGCTACGGGCAGCTCCCTGGTTACGAAGCCAATGTATTTGAATACCAGGATGGCGGAGTCATTTTTCACCTTGATGGTGAAGGTGCCGTCTTCCAGCGTGGTAGTGGCGTTGATGGTGCCTTTCTCTATGATGGTAACGCCGGGCAGGGGCTGGTTGTCTTTCATCACCACCTTGCCGCGCACGGTGGTCTGGTATACCTGCGTTTGGCCAGCCGCCTGCGTGATCACCACCAGGTTCTCATCTACCTGCTTGTAGGTGAGGCCGGTATTGCGCAGCAGGTGCACCACCGCTTCCGCCCAGGTTTTATCCGTTACCTGCACGTCTGCCGGGGCTTTATTTGCCAGTATCTCATCATTATACACAAAGTGGATAGACGTTTGCCGCTCAATAGCCTTCAGCACCTTTTTCAGGGGCGCCTGCCGGAGGTTGAGAGACACCCGCTCCTGCGAGTAGCCCGTGAGCGCAAAAGCCTGAACAGTGCATACACACACAATAATGGCTGCCAATTTCATCATGAGTAAAAACTTGACAAGTGGTACAACAGGCCAGCCGGGCTGAAAGCCCGGGCCTATTCTCATTTTTTTCATACTTTTGGTTATTGGGTGATAATAAATAATGGCTTCTTTCCCCTTAGAACCCGGAAAAAGCCGTTACATGAAACATTACCTTCTGGAATGGAGAGTGTTAGCGCATTCTCCTTCCTTTTTTCTGTGATTTCAGTTGACCATTGTTTGTTTAAGTTGTTGTTCGTTTTTCTTTAGCGGACGTACACAGTATCGTTTTCCAGCCGGTATGCCAGTTTACCCGTCTCCTGCAGGGTGTTCAGCACCGTGGTAAGCGATTTGTTATCAAATACGCCGGTAAAGCTGGAGCTGTACAAGTTTTTATTTTCCAGCACTACCGTTACGTTGTACCATTTCTCGATTTTGGAGGCCACGCGCAGAAAGTCATCTCCGTCAAATATCAGTTTCCCTTCCGTCCAGGCCGCGTCTACCGTAGCGTTGCCGGAGGTGTCTACGCGGGTTTTGCTCAGCAGCAGCATGGGCGCCGCCAGGCTGTCTTCCGGCATGCCCGGCACAAATGCCTTGCCGGCGGTATTGTCTACGCTGAGCTTCTGCCCGGGTTTGAGCTGTATCTTGTTCCCCGGCTGATCGTCCAGCGTAATTTCTACAGAGCCGCTTTCCAGCGTGGTTTCAATATTCGGTTCATCAGGATAGGAACGGATGTTGAAGGTGGTGCCCAGCACTTTTACCTTCAGCCCTCCCGCCTGTATGATGAAAGGTTTGTCTGCATCAGGCGCCACCTTGAAATAAGCTTCCCCTGTAAGGGCCAGCTCCCGGTTGGCCCGGCCGAAACCTTTGCTCTGGAGAATGGAGCTGTTGGCGTTGAGCCATACTTCCGTACCATCTGCCAGTACCAGGTGGGTGCGCGCGCCTTTCTGCGTTTTGATCTCGTGGCCTGCCGCCGTTTTTTCCCGGATGCCGAACCACCAGCCGCCGGCCAGCAGCAGCACCAGTACGCAGGCGGCCGCAGGCAGCAGGTACATGCTTCTGCGCCGCGGGCGGGCGGGCTCCGGCGCTTCCGCAACCGGCGCAGCATCAAACAGCCCGGCAATCTGCATGCGGGCGTAATGTGCCGAATAGGCCAGCAGCGCCTCAGAGTCTTCATCTTGCGCTCCCGCTTCAATACCGGGAACAAACTCCCGGTACAACAAGGCCAGCTGTTCATCTTCCTGCATGAGTTGCTGCAGCTCAGCCTGCTCTTCTTCGCTGGTTTTGCCGGCCATCAGCCGCCTCATCAGGGCATAAAAACGTTCTTCCTTCATAAAAAATATAAGGGGCGGTTACAGGTAAGACAAGATGCGGAGGGAAAGTCCCCAATTGTTTTAAAAAAAATTTTCAGTGAGGTTCCGGGGCGTTGTTGCAGGCCAGACAGTCAGCGGCTGTTGTGCTGCCCGTTTGCTTTTCAACATCCGCGGCTGCGTTTACGCCTGTCAGCGCCCGCTGCGTTGCCGGTAGTTTTGCAGTACATCCGCCAGCCGGTGCATGGCAATATTTAGGTGCCTGTCTACCGTATTTTCAGAAATATCCAGGATGGCGGCCACTTCCTTGTAGGAAAAGCTGTCTTCCCGCACCAGCTTGAACACCATGCGGCATTTGGGCGGCAGCTGGCTGACGGCTTCGGCAAAGTTGCGCTTCAGCTCGCGGTGAATGGTTTCTTCTTCGGGCGTATGGGAGGAAACAAACGTATCAGGGGCTACCTGGTCAATGTCCCAGGTGGTGTAATTGCGGTTTTTGAGCAGGTAATTGATGGCGCCGTTGCGCACGGCGCTGAACAGGTACACGCGGAGGTTGCGTACATCCAGCAGGGCTTCCTGCATGGTCCATACCTTCAGCATCACGTCAGACACTATTTCTTCCGCTACCTCATGCTGCCGCACGTAGGTATCCGCAAAGCGGATCAACCCTTTATAGAAATGCAGGAACAGGCGCTTGTAGGCGTTCTCGTCCCTGCCAAGGGCAACCTGTTCCTGCAATAAAGTGGTATCCATGACGTCTTTTATTGTTTTCCTTTCAACCATTTGTCGAGAAAGCGTATACCCGGCTCCACCACGGCTTCGTGGCCGCCCTCATGCATGGTCAGCTCCATACGGTCTGCCATGTTGAGGCGCTCATAATGGGTGCGCGCTTTTTTGAAATCTTCCTCTACCTGCGGCCAGTATGCAATGCCGTCTTTTTTGCCGTGCTGCACCATGACCGGGCGCGGGCAGATCAGCGATACCAGGTCGTGGTCAGCAAACTGCTGCAGCCAGCCCCTTACGAACACGTAGTTTTCATTCCCCCGCTGAAAGCTGCTGTAGCGTTTGTCTTTCACCACCATTTTATTGATGCGGTCATTATACCAGGCGGATACGATGCCGGCTTTGATACGCCGCTCCAGCGGCATCCAGAACATGGTGGCCATCCCGCCCAGGGACACGCCCCACATGCCCACTTTTGCGGCGTCTATGCGCGGGTCTGCCAGCACCACGTCCAGCAAATGCTGCACCCTTACCAGCTCAATGCCGGGCAGGCTGGTGCCGGCCAGGCGGCAGAGGTGCTCTACGTTGTTGCGCCGCTCTATGCTGCGCATGTTGAGCGGGCACAGCACCGCGTAGCCCGCTTTGAGCAAGGCTTTGGCGTAGGCGTTATAGTTACCGCCGTAGAAGGGCGTTTCCGGCGAGCTGCCGATGCCGTGCTGCACTATAATAAGGGGTACGGGCTTTTTGGCGCTGGCCGATGCGGGGATGGCCAGCACGGCATCTGCCGTTACAATGCCCAGCGGCAGGCTCAGCCATTCGGCTTTCACATCATCTATCTGGTGGGGGCGTTTCTGCAGCGGGCCGGTTTTACGGAGCACGGGGGGGCTGAGCACTACTTCCCAGGCCCTCCTGTTGGGCGCCACGCTGCGCTCCAGTGCGTCTGCACTGCTATAGTCACGGTGCCAGAGGGTTTTCGCCCGGCTGTCATATTCATCTACGAGGAAATGCGTCAGGTATTTTTCCAGTTGGGCCTCATAAGCGTCTAACCGCGCTATTTCTTCCGGTGTATTAACGGAAGCTTTCTGCTGCGCCAGTGCAGGCAACTGTAGCAGGCACGCAGGCAGCAACGCCAGAGCAGCTATCAATTTTTTCATATGTCTTTAATTACTTGCCTACCCTCAGCGTGTGTGCAGGAGATTGCTGATCTGGTTGACTGAAAAACGCGGTAAAAATGTGTACGTACCCGTACACAAGTATAAAAAACATTCTTGCAACATCCAAATTCCGTTACGCAAAAGTTTTCACCTGCAGGTAGTTCCGCTTGTACATCACCGGCGTAAAGCCCGTTACCTTCTTGAACTGCCGGTAAAAATTGGAAATGTTGAGGAAACCGCACTCGTTGGAGATATGGGGAATGGAGAGCTTGTCTTCTATCAGCAGCCGGCATACATGGCCTACCCTCACTTCCGTCAGGAAATCATAATAGGTTTTCCGGGTCATCAGTTTAAAATACCGGCAAAAGGAGGTAACGGTCAGGTTGCTGATGGCGGCTATTTCTTCCAGGGTGATCACCTTCCTGAAATTGGAGAGCGTATAATTGTATACCGCGCTCAGGCGCTCTGTTTCCTGCCGGCCGGGCGGCTGAAAGGTGTAGGTATTGCTGATAAAGGAGTATTCTTCCGTTTCAGAGAGCAGGCGCAGAATAGCCAGCAGCGTTACCATTTTCTCCAGGCCTTCCATATCCAGCAGCCGGAACAGCAGGGGCAGCAGCTGTTGTTTGGTATTGCCGTAGATCACCATGCCTCTCTTTGCCTTTTCATACAGCTTGAGCAGCAGGCGGGCTTCCGGCAGCGCCAGGAAATCATCTCCCATGCAGTTGGGTAAAAACTGCAGCACCAGGGCTTCCGTGTCTTTATGGGAACCTTTGCCGGTATCTTCCTCTTTAGAGTACCAGGTATGGGGCATGTTCTCTCCCAGCAGTATCATTTCCCCTGCTGAAAAGTTGCTGATCTTATCCCCGATAAAACGGATGCCTTCGCCTTTGAGCACACAGTGCAGCTCCAGCTCGGGATGGTAGTGCCAGGTGGTGTCGAAGCTGGGCTCAATGTCATGACGTATGCTGAATGAGGTTTGCAGCGGACGTGGAACTTTATGAAAATGCGGTTTCATGGCCGGAGGAAAACTGTTTCTCTAAATATAGGGTAAAAAAGCATGATTTACAAATAACCAACAGTATGATAATATAGTATAGCAGACTGACAATAAACGGCATAAACCGCTCGCATATAAATCATACATTAAGGCGTATGGAGAAGGGCCTTTTTAACATATGCCTCCTTTGGCTGCTTTGCGCCTGCGGCAACCACAGCCAATACTACACCGCGGAAGATTTTGCCGGCCTTCCCAAAACAGATGCCCATGTTCACATCTACACGGCAGACACCGCCTTCATTCACCAGGCCCGGCAAGACAATTTCCGCCTGCTCACCATTGCTGTAGAAGAGCCGCCCGGCATGGCGCTGCAGGAGCGGCTGGGCATTGCCCACCACCGGCGCTTCCCGCAACAGGTGGCCTTTGCCGCCACGCTTTCCATTGCGGGCTGGGACCACCCGAACTGGCCGCAAAAAACCATTGCCCACCTGGATTCCATGATCAGCGCCGGGGCCATGGCCATCAAGTTCTACAAAACCATCGGCATGGAACTGCAAGACGAAGCAGGGAATTTTGTGATGATAGACCACCCGCGGTTTGATACGGTGCTGAGCTTCCTGACCAGCAAAGGCATACCGGTGATAGGGCACTTTGGAGAACCGAAAGACTGCTGGCTGCCGCTGGAAAAGATGCAGATGAACAGCAACCGGAAATACTACAGCCGCCACCCGGAATTCCACATGTACGCCCATCCCTCCTATCCTTCTTACCATGAACAGATAGCCGCCCGTAACCGCATGCTGCAAAAACACCCGCAGCTGCGCTTCATTGGCGCGCACCTGGGCAGCCTGGAATGGAACACGGATACGCTGGCGGCCTGCCTTGACAAATTTCCGAACATGGCGGTAGATATGGCGGCCAGGATAGGCGACCTGCAGTTCCAGGCCATGAAAGACCGGCAAAAGGTGCGTGATTTTTTTATCCGTTACCAGGACAGGCTGATATACGGCACTGACCGCACGGCGGAAGACGATGGCCCCGCCCCGCAGTTCATTCATGAAGCCTGGCTGCGTGACTGGGCTTTCTTCACCGGCAGGGATACGCTGCGCTCTCCGTCTTTCGAAGGCGTGTTTACCGGGCTGCAATTGCCCAAAACGGTAGTGGATAAAATATACCGGGATAACGCGGAACAGTGGTGCAGGGGATTGCGCTAACAAGTGGCGCTACATAGAGCAGCTCTTGAGGCAAGCGCCGGCAACAAGGTATAACCGGGGTTAAAGCAGCAAGCAACGCTACAACACCGTATCAGTACAGTACGTCTCAGGGCATGGCCCCGTTCAGCACCGCGCATTTCTCTACATACACCGGCTCGCCGGCCGCTGCGGCCTGCAGATGGTAAGCCGCTGTTGGCAGGCCTTTCACGCCAGTGCGTACCTGGAACAGGCTGCCGCTCTGCGGGTAAAGGCGCAACGCTTCTTCACTCATCTCCTGCCGGGCAGTGGTAATAAAAAGCGTATCCATGTTATCCCCGCCAAACACGCAAGCGGTAACATTGGGCGCAGGCAGGCCTATCTTTTCCAGCAGGGCGCCGGTGAGAGGGTTCCAGCGGTAAACGCCGAAGCCGCCGTAATGCGCCACCCACAACATGCCTTCGGCATCAATTGTCATACCATCGGGGCTGCCCATCAGCGGCGGTATTTTAAACGCTGTTTTTTCAAAGGTGATGTTTCCGCTTTCCGCATCAAAGAGGAAAGACTGTACGCAACGCCGGGTGGAGTCTATGTAATACATCCTGCTATTGTCCAGTGACCATACCAGGCCGTTGGGAATGGTCTGGCCCGGCAAGCGGCGGTGCAGTTGCAGCTGCCCGTCCATCATATACAGGGAGCCGGCGCCTTCGTTGAACTGCATGTGCAGGGTGCCTACCCACAGGCGGCCCTGCGGGTCACAGGCGCCGTCGTTGCAGCGGTGCAATGGAAGATCTTTTTCCAGGTCTGCCAGCCATTGCAGGCAGCCGCTGGCAGGGTTGAACGCGGCCAGGCCGCCCTGCATGCCCAGCAGCAGGTTGCTGCTTTGGTGCAGAGGCAAAATGAGCGTTACGCGGTGGCCCATCTGCCAGCAGGCAGTAGTACGGTGGCCCCAGTCATATTCATAGAGGGTTTTGCCCTCAATATCTACCCACATCAGCTTGCGCGTGGCAGGCAGCCATACGGGGCCTTCGCCCAAAATACATGCTGTGTTGGATAATACGGATGCTGTCATAGTTGTGTTGTTGCAACGGGCCAGTACTGCGCCAGCTTGCGGCGTAGAAAGGCAACGCTGCGCTCCAGCTGCGCCATACCGTCTACCCCGTCCTCAATACTGATCCAGCCGTTGAAGCCTGCATTTTTCAAGGTGGTGAAAATGGCGTCATAGTCATTCAGCCCCTTCCCTATTTCACCATGGCTGAGGCGTTTGGCATACCCTGCAGCCCCGCCTTCTTCGCGGCGGAGATCTTCCAGCGTGCCTTCTTTCAGGTACCGGTCACTGGCGTGCATGGTCACCACGCGGTGCACCACGCGTTGCAGCAGCTCCAGCGGGTCTTCTCCCGCAAGATAGGTATTGCTGGGGTCATAGTTCACGCCGAAGTTGGGATGATGTATCATATCCACCAGTTTGCAGAACACGTTCATCTGCTGCGCAAACTCCGGGTACTCCCAGAAATCGTCTTTGTAATGATTTTCGATGATGAGCGTGATGCCCCGTTCTGCGGCGTAAGGGATGCAGGCTTCTATACAATCCGCCGCCAGCTTCAGCCCTTCTTCCATTGTCAGCTCCGGGCGGCGCTGGCCTGACAGCACGCGGCAATACGTACCGCCCAATGCATGCGTCATGTCTATCCAGCGTTTTTGCCGGCTGATCTGCTCTTCGCGAAAATGACGGTCCGGATGCGTAAAGTCAGGCGAGCAGCACATCATGGGGATCACCTTCCCCTTGTCTTCCACCTGCCGGCGGAAGCGGGGCCAGTTGGCGATGTTCTCCATTTCGAGGAAACCGGCGTACCATTCCAGCCCGTCTACATCCAGCGGGGCGGCCAGTTCAATCCATTCGGAGAGGCGCATGCTGCCGTCTTTACAAAGGGCATGCATAAAGGCTTTGGGAAATACGGCCAGTTGAGGCATAATATTGAGTTATGTTGTTGATCTATTTTCGTGCAGGCAATACCGTATCATCTTTAGGCGGGTTGCGCCCAATGAAGGGATGCTGCTCCAGGTCTACCACCTGCCCGCTGATGGGGCCGCTTTCGTCCGCCAGCCAGTACACGGCGGCGGCCGCTATTTCTTCCGGCTGCAGCAGGCGGCCGGCGGGCGCATATACCGTGGGCACCTGCCGGTGCCAGTCATCCGCCAGGCCCTGCGAGCGTTTGATGTCTACTTCTTTTTCCGTGAGCACCCAGCCCGGGTTGATCTGGTTCACGCGCACGCCCTGCTCCCGGTGCAGCGTATCGCCCAGGTTGCGGCTGAGCGTCATGAGCGCGCCTTTGGACACGCTGTAGGCAAACAGGTTGGGCTCACCGCTCCAGGCATTCACAGAGCCGATGTTGAGCACGCAGCCGCGCGCCGCGCTGAGGTGCGGGAGGGCGGCCTGTATAAGCGCAAAGGGAGCCAGCAGGTTCACTTCCAGTATATCACGAAAAAAGGGCAAGGTGGTAGACCGGAGGTTGGAAGATGCTATCATGGCGGCATTGTTTACCACGCCATGCAAGGAGCCGAAGCGTTCAACGGCCAGGTTGACGAGGCGCTGCGGGGCGCCGTTGGCGGTGATGTCTTCAATGTGCAATACTGCTTTGTCTTCTCCCAGCATCTGCACAATATCCGCTCCCTTGTCTGCATCCAGCCCGTGTATGACCACCCGCGCCCCTTCTGCCGCGCAGCGGATGGCAATGGCTTTGCCAATGCCGGTGCAACTGCCGGTAACGATGATCACTTTATCTTTCAGCCGCATAGTTATGCCGGTTTAATGATACTTTTTACTACTTCCCCGCGGTGCATTTTCTCAAACGCATCGTGCCATTGCGCCAGGGGCCATATACCGCCTATGATGGGCTTTACGTCCAGCCGGCCGCTGGCCAGCAACGCAATCACCCGCTCCCACACGGGCCAGTTGTGGCTGAAGCTGCCCTGCAGGGTTACGTTCTTCTGCACCAGCTGGTCCAGCGAAAAGCCCAGCGGCTGCGGGCCCCAGCCTACTTTGAGAATGTGCCCGTTGGGCCGTACCAGCTCCATGGCTACCTGGAGGGTGGCGCTGGCGCCAGCGGCGTCTATCACACAATCGGCGCCCAGCCCGTCTTGCGCACGGGCCCAGTCTCGCGCGCTGCCAACAATAGCTTCGCAACCGTATTGCTCCGCAATGCTGAGCCTGCCGCGGTCTCCTTCCAGCCCTACCACAGCTACGTCTGCACCGCAGAGGTGCGCCACCGCGGCGCAGAGAATGCCAATGGTGCCGGGGCCCAGTACTACCACCCGGTCTCCGGGGCGCAGGCGCGCATTGTTCACTACGGCGTTATAGGCTACGCAGCAAGGTTCCGTGAGGCAGGCATGCTCAAAAGGAAGATGCTCCGGTATGCGGTGCAGGCAGCGGGCGGGGGTAGACACGTACCGCGTCATGGCCCCGTTTACGCCATACCCGAAACCTTTGCGCGTGGGGTCAAGATTGTAGAGGCCTATTTTAGACATGGGGTTGGCAGGGTCTATGATAGCAGCGGTTTCACTCACCACCCTGTCTCCCACCTGCCAGCCGGTAACGGCGGCGCCCAGCTCTGCAATGCGGCCTGCAAACTCGTGGCCCAGCACTACGGGGTAATTGACCGGCCAGCTATGGCCATTGGTCCATTGATGGAGGTCACTGCCGCATACGCCTACGTACGCTACTTCCAGCAGTACGTCGTCAGGGCCTGTTTCCGGTTTGGGTATCTCACGTATTTCCACCGCTCCTTTTTCCGGAGCGTAGTTGACTACAGCGGCTGATTTCATGTGCTAATGATTTAAGGATGCATGCCCTACAGCTACGTCGCCATAGGCATGAATTTTATCGCATATCAGTTTCAGGGATGCTTCCAGGTTGCCGTCTGCCGTTTTAAAAGCATCGGCGTCTATAGTCAGGGGGGCGCCCAGTACTACCAGCGGCGCGCCGTACTCCGGGCAGCGGATGGCCTGCTCCAGCGAAAGGCCGCCCACGGCCTGTACCGGCACCTTCACCGCGGCCACCACCTGGCGCAGCTGGTCTAAGGGGCTGGGCATGCGCTGGCCTCGCGCCGCAATGCCACGCCGCTCGTCATACCCGATGTGGTGGATCACATAATCGCACCCCAGCGCTTCCAGCTGGCGGGCGCCTTCCACCATATCCGGACAGCCCAGGTTGTCTCCCATCACCTTTACACCAAAGTCCCGCCCGGCTTTTACGGCACAGTGAATGGTTTCTTCATGGGCCCTGGCCATCACCACTACGTGTGTGGCGCCGGCTTTGGCCATCATCTCCACTTCCAGGTAACCGCCGTCCATGGTTTTGAGGTCTGCTACAATGGGCACGCCGGGAAAGGCTTCGCGCAGCTTCCTCACGCCATGCAGGCCCTCCGCCAGGATGAGCGGCGTACCGGCTTCCAGCCAGTCTACACCCGCGCGCATGGCCAGCGCGGCGGTTTCGAGGGCTTCGTCAATGTTGGTGAGATCGAGCGATATCTGTACAATCGGTTTCATGTACTTGTTTTTAATCCGGCAGCTGCCGCACTTTTATATCCTTGTAGTATACCTTGCTTTTCGGATCGTGGCCCTGCAGGGCAAACGTGCCGCGGTCAATCACCCGGCCAACGTGGCCTTCCGGGGCGGCTACATTGTCCGGCTCGGTGTATTCCAGCACCGTTTTCCCGTTCACCTTCAGCGTAACCCGCTTGCCTTCTACGCGGATGTACTGGGTGTACCATACGTCGTCCGCGGCATGCACCTCCCTGATGTCTTTGATATCGTAGAGGCTGGAAGTTCTTTTCCAGTCTGTGTGCGAGTTGTTCACCTGCACTTCAAAGCCTTTTTCCGGCCAGCCTTTTTCCTGGTAGGCGGTGTGGAAATAAATACCGGAGTTGGAGCCGGGCGTTGTTTTTACTTTGGCCTCAAACTCGAAGTTTTTGAAGTTATGCTGCGCCGCATCGCCCACATAAAAAAGGTGCGCGCGCGGGCCGTGCACTACAATGGTACCGTTCTCCACGGAAAAGGTACCGGCGTTCTCGCCTACTTTCCAGCCCTTGAGGGATTTGCCGTCAAAGAGGGATACCCAGCCGTTTTGCGGAGGGGCGTTTTCCACGCTGTTATACGCCCACGGAACGGCGCTATTTCGCTCAATACCCAGCTGAGAAGCGGCAGCAAATGTACCCGCCGGCTGGGCGGTATCCGGCGCTGCATAAAGGCCTATCGCCATTAATCCAAGCCATACTGAAGGTTTCATAACAGATAGTTTTTCGGTTAAAAAAAAGGATCATCCCAGGCTGCCCCAACCCTGCCGGTATTCCCGTTTCACGAACTGGTTGGCGGCATCGTAATTGGTAACGCGCATGTTCTCATTGTCCCAGAGCAGCTTGGTGTTGCTGCCCGGATAGTCATTACCCCGGCCGCTTTTGCGCGGCACGGGAATATCCGCCACCCTGATGGCCAGGTTGGCCATCAACACTGCTTCCGTGAGCGGGCCGGCCAGGCTGAAGGGAGAGCTGAGCTCCATGTTGCCGTAACCGGCAATGGCGCCTTCCACCCATTGCGCATAATGCCCGTCCGCACTGCCCGGCACGCGGGCCAGCGTTTGTTTCACCTTCACTTCCTGCATGCGCGAGAGCGGCAGCAGCCGCGGGTTGGCCGCATATTCACTGGCCATCATCTTGCCTTTGCTGCCAATGAACAGGATGCCGCTGTTGCCGTCTCCGAACAGCTCATCGGGCCCCAGCTCTTCCGGCCTTTCGGGTTTGATGCCGCCGTCCATCCAGTGCATCGTTACCTTGCCTTTTGTTTTGTCTGTTTTGGGGAAGGTGAGCGTGGCATGGCTGGCCGGTGGACAACTGTCCGGGAAAAAGCCGCGCTGCCCGAAGGCGGTGAACACGCTGCTTACGCTGGCCTGCACATCCAGCGCATATTTCAGGTTGAGCACGCGGAAGGGGGCTTCTATGAGGTGGCAGCCCAGGTCTCCCAGGGCGCCGGTACCATAGTCCCACCAGCCGCGCCAGCTGCCGGGTATGAGGTTGTCTACGTAATCTTTTTGCGGCGCCGTGCCCAGCCAGAGGTCCCAGTCCAGCTCCTTCGGCACCGGCGGTTTTTCTTTGGGCCAGGGAATGCCCTGCGGCCAGATGGGGCGGTTGGTCCAGATGTAAACGGTATGCACATCACCGATCACGCCGGCGTCGTACCATTCGCGCAATTGCCGCACGCCGTCTCCCGAAGCGCCCTGGTTGCCCATTTGCGTTACTACTTTATAACGGTCTGCCGCTTTGGTGAGCATGCGGGCTTCGTAAATATCGTGGGTGAGAGGTTTCTGTACATACACGTGTTTGCCCAGCTGCATGGCGCCCATGGCAATAACCGCGTGGTTATGGTCTGGTGTGGAAACAGACACGGCATCGAAGCTTTTTGACTCCTTGTCAAACAGCTCCCGCCAGTCTTTGTAAAACTTCGCTTTGGGGAAGCGCTCGCGGGAGGCGGCCGTCATACGGTCATCCACATCACAGAGGAAACCGATGTCTGCCTTGCCGCTCTGGAAGAAGCTGCTGAGGTCTGAGCGCCCTTTTCCCCCTACGCCTACGCCGGCAATCACCAGCCGGTCACTGGGGGCCAGGTAGCCTTTGCCGCCTAGTACGTGTCGGGGCACAATGGTAAACGCCGCGGCCGCCATGGCCGTTGTTTTGATAAAGTTGCGACGGGAATCCGAATGCATGTGCTTTGGTTTTTGGTGAGTGGTATGTAACGTGGCTGCGGCCATTATACAGGGTTTTACCGGCCGCCTCATGTAACAAATATCCTAATTATGCCGGCTGGGATGTTATACGATATTTTCCTGTTTGTAGCGGATGTTATCTTAAAAGCGACGGCGGGTACATGGGGCAAAAAAAGGGCCGGGTCCTGCGGGCAAACGGGTGCAGATTGCGGGGGATATTTGATGGGCGTATGGTTGCAAGAGAACCGGCCGTTAAGCTGCGGCCCCTGTGATGGTAGCACAGGGGCCGCAGGGCCGGTCTTTCCAAATAATATATACCGTCAGATGGCAGGGTCTGCCGGCGTATTCACGTTATTGTCCCTTTCTATCAAGGGGTAGGGATAGAAGTTGCGGTTCCGCTCCTCACCTGGCTGGTTGGGGCCGGGGCGGCCAAAGCGGCGGCTGTCTTCCAGCTCCTGCCCGCTGATGAACATCTCCAGCCTCCTTTGTTTGTAGATGTCCGTCAGCAGCGCCGGCATGGTCATGGCCCCGCTGTAGGGCGGTTGAGACGCACCGATGCCGAACACGTCCGTTGTTTTGGTACGCACCGCGTCCAGCGCCGTTTTGGCCTGTACAAACTGCGACTGCCGGGCGTAGTTCTCGGCCATGATGAGGCTCATTTCTCCCGGCAGGTATACCGGGTATATGGCCGTGGTATTGAGCGCAAAGGCTTTCAGCGGGTAAGTGGTGGGCCCGGTTTGGCTGATGTAGAAACCCACCCGCGGATCTGAAGCCGCAGGCACCGGCGCCAGCCCGTTGCGCAGGCCCAGGGTAGAGTCAATAGCGCCAAACACGTTGACGGTGGCGTTCCATTCTCCCAGCGGGTTGGTAGTGGCGGTGGAGAAAGTGAACGTTGACGGAATGGTTTGGCTGGCCGCGGCCGCGGCGGCAATGGCTTTGTTGCCCACAGCGGCATCGTAGGTGCCGGTGATCATGCTCTGGATGTTGTAGTACCTTGCCAGCAGCGCCTTCACGGTGTTTTTCATGTCGATGGAAGGCACACGCGTTGTTGTGCCGGGCGGAACAGTACCAGGTATCCGGCTGATGAACTTGGCGCTGGGATTGGTGGTGGCCAGGTCTGCATCCGCGCTTTCCAGCACGGAGATAACGCGTTGCAGCGCTTCCGCGCGCGGGCTGAACGCCGCATTGTTTTCCGTGGCCAGCGGTATGTGCTCATAAAACTGTACCAGCGTGCCTATATTCAGTGCGTAAAAGATGCTGGCGTAGGCTTTCAGCCCTACCCTGTCTCCCGCCTCCGTGGCTACGTCCAGGTTGTTCAGCACCGTTTCCGCTTCCGTGCGGCCCAGCAGGCATTGCGTCCACATCTGCGTTACCACAGAGTTATTGAGGGTAATGGCGCCTTTGCCCGTTTCCAGCTCCTTCTCCGTAGTGTTCCCGATGTTGAGGGTATACAATGCGTACACACCATACGCACCGCCCACGGGCGCGCAATACAGGGGGCTTTGCCTGCCAATGGTAAAGCGGCGCTGCAGGCCGGCGCAAAGGTTCATCAACGCGTCCGGGCTGGTGGTAACACTGGGTACCGATGCCGAACTGGGGTTGATGTATTCTTTATTGCAGGAAACAACGGGAAATACCGTTCCCAGCAAAAGCAATAAAGCGATCTGTTGTATATGGATCATTTTCATGGCTGTTCGTGTTTGGGTTTAGAAACTGGCTCTTAAAGACAACTGGTAAGTGCGCGGAATGGGCACGTTGCCGAAATCTATGCCGCGCAGCACGGAGCTGTTGCCGCCTGCGTTGGTTTCCGGGTCGTAGCCGTCATAATCGTCCCAGCTGATGAGGTTGCGGCCTACCAGGGAAACGGAGAGCGATTTGATGAAGCTGGCAAAGGAAGGCAACTCATAAGACAAGGCTACTTCCCGGAGCTTCACAAATGATCCGCTCTCCACCCTCCATTCTTCAGTATTGTAAATGGCAAAGATGTACCCGCGGGGCAGCTCGCCTTTTATTTCCCTTTCGGAATAATCTCCGATGCCTACGCCCTGGCGTGTTCTCCTGTCCGCATTAAATATCTCCTGTCCCAGCGCTCCGTCAAGCAGGAAGCTGAGACTGAGTTTTTTGTAAGACAGGCTGCTGTTAAAGCTCAATAGCCAGTCAGGGTGAGGGCTGCCCAGCACTCTGCGCAACAGCACTTTTGTAGTGGGATCTATGGCGGCAATGGGCCTTCCTTCAGCATCCAGCGCCATGCCTCCCTTGCCGTCCCGCTCAAAATAATTTCCGTAGAATACGCCCAGCGGTTCACCAGCCAGTATTACAGACAATGAACCTGCAGCATTGGGCAAGGTAATAGGCGTTACCTGGCTGGAAGCCGTTACCAGGTTCTTGTTCCTGGCCAGTGAGCCACCCACTGTCCATGTAAAGTTTTTATTAGAAACCGGCGTTGCATTGATGCCCAGTTCCCAGCCTTTGTTGGTAAGATCTCCTACGTTCTCCGTACGCCTGCTGCCACCTGAAGACGGGGCCAGCACGCGGTCTACCAGCAGGGAGGCGTCTACTATCTTTTTGTTATAGATCGTAAAAATGACACCCAGCCTGTTATTCAGGAAAGAGAGGTCTGTTCCGAATTCCATTTCGCTTGACCTTTCCGGCTCTACCAGCTCGTTTCCCAACAGCGGGTTGATGTTATAGGTGGCCACGCCGTTGAGACTGAGCGGAAGATAAGTGGAGAACCGGTCGTAAGAGCCGATGCCCGAAAGGTTGCCGGCCAGCCCCCAGGATGCGCGGAGACGGGCGGAGGTGAACCAGTTGCCCATATCGCTCCAGAACCCCATGTCACTGATGCTCCAAGAACCGCTCAGTTTGGGGTAGAAGTAAGTGCGGGTGTCTTTCGGGAAAGATGTGCTGCCGTCTATACGGGCCGCAGCGGTAATAAAGGCTATGTTCTTGTAGCCGAAGGTTTCCTGCAGGAAACCGCCGAATATCTGCCGCTGATCATATGTATAACGCGGGTCAAGCCGGGTGGCTGCGCCGTTGATGGTGGTGATGCCGTTCAGCAGGTCACGCCCTTCATTAAAGAGGCCTGTGATCTTCTGGTACTGGTGGTTAAACCCGGCGGTAGTGAGAGAAGAAAAATCTCCCATCCGCGCGTTGTAGGAAATATTGACATCATTATTGATCAGGTAGGAATTTACCATGGCGCTTGACACATACCCTATTCCTTCCTGCGCCGCAATGTATGGGTACCGTTCAATCAGGTTGTTCCCTTCCTGGCTGTAATTGTCTACGCCCAGTACATAATCAATGCTCAAGCCCTCCACCGGCCTGATCTTTACCTGCAAGTCACTGATGGTGCGGCTTACAGCCTGTGTAAGATGCATGTCCTCTATCACGCTCAGGGGGTTCACGCGGGTAGGCTCTACGTTTTTGAGGTTTCCGGCCACGTCCCTTTCTTCAATGTTGTAAATATTGTTGGTGATGTTCACGGAATTGATGGGGCCCCAGAAAACATTGCCGTTCGGCTTCTCGTTGGCAAAACTGTTGGTATACGCTACGCCGCCTACCAGGGTAATGTATTTGCCAATGGTTTGCTCCACCCTGGTTTTGAAGTTATAGCGCCTGAAATCCGTATTCCGGATAATACCTTCATTTTTATAGTAGCCGCCGGAGAAATAATACTTTGTCTTTTCCGTGCCGCCGCTAACAGATACATAATTATCAGTACCCAGCCCGGTATGAAATATCTGGTCTTGATAATCATAACGGGTTACGTCTACCAGGCCGGTAGAGAGCCTTCTCACCTGCCCGTCCGGCCGCGTATATACCACATTGGGAGCCGGCCCGTCACTGATATTGCCCAGGCGCAGCGTGGCGGAGCCAAACTGTTTTCCGTAGGTGGAAATATACACTCGCTTGCGGAGCTCGTTCACGATGATGCTGGTGCCGAAATCAACTTTCGGCGCACCCGTTCTCCCGGATTTGGTGGTGATCAGCACCACGCCGTTACTGGCCCTGGAGCCATAGATGGCTGATGCGGAAGCGCCCGGTATTACGTCTATCTTTTCAATATCGTTCGGGTTGATGTCTGCCATACGGTTAGTGCCCACTTCGGCGCTGGACTCGTTTCGCTGGCCGGGGTCTGTGGTTACGTTAAGGTTGGTAACGTTAGTAGTGGCGTTGCTGATCACTACGCCGTCTATCACGTATAGCGGCTCGGAAGACCCTTTAATAGTACTGGTGCCCCGCATACGGATGGAAATGCCACCAGCCGGGTCTCCCGAAGTTTGTGTGATCTGCGCGCCCGGCACCTTGCCCTGCAGCGCCGCGCCGAGGTTGCCTGAGCCGGTGTTGGTCAGCTGTTTGGCGTTCACGGAGTTGACCGTATTGCCCAGCTGTTTCCTGGATTGCCGGAGGGTGGAACCGATCACCACCACTTCATCCATATTCAGCACGTCTTCCTGCATCACCGCATCTGCCGTAACCGGGCTGCTGCCGATGGTGATGCTTTGCGGCGCCGACTTGAAGCCGATACCGGAAAAATCAAGCATGTAGCTGCCGGGCTTTGCATTGGTGGTAAAATTGTACCGCCCTTCTACATCTGTGGTGGCGCCGGTGCTGGTACCGCGCAATTGCACCGTAATGCCGGGCAGCCCCTGGCCCGCGGGGGAGGTAACTCTTCCGCTGATGCGGACCTGCGCCGTAACCAGGCAGGCCAGCAGCTGGAACAAGATGATAAGCGGAAGCGCTTGCCATCTTCTGTGCAGGAGTCTAAGTGGACTTCTCATAATGATCTCAATTTTGGCGTTAGAAAAAGGAAGTAAGAAAGACTTGTTCACCGTATTGAATACAGGAGATGCATTCAGCCGGGCTGCTGCCCGGAGACGTCATTGTCAGCGATCATGATAATAGCCTGTCAGTGTACCTCCATACCTGCATCGCGGTAGGGGGCCAATAATTCATCAAGCGGGTCCAGTTCCGTAATCAGGATGTCGATGTCTGTTGCGTTGCAAACCTTCAGCCGTTGGGCCGTGTTGATCTTTTCCGATATAGCCAGCGAAACAACTTTTGATGCGGATTCTACCATGGCCTTTTTCACCTGCACTACATCAAGGTCGTTATCTGTAAGGCCTGCATGAATGTCTATGGCGTTGGTGCCCAGGAAACAGAGGTCTGCCTTCACCTGCCTGATCTGCGCAATAGCGCCGCCTCCTACCGTAATGCGCGAGCTTTTGGACAGCCTGTCACCTATCAGTATCACCTCAATATGCGGGTGCTGCAGGTATTCAAATGCTGCGGGCAGGCTGCCGGTAAAAAAAGTGGCGCGCAGCTGCGGCGGCAGCGCACGGGCCATTTCCAGGATGGTGGTGCCGCCGGTGGTGAACACGAACATGCCGTCCTGTATCAGCCCGATGGCTTTCTGCGCAATACGTTTCTTCTCAGGCAGGGAATAAATGTCTGTAATGTTGAAGGAGTTGTGGAAAGAGCGGGAAAGCGCGCCGCCATGCACTTTGATGATCCTCCCCGCGTCTGCCAGCTCATTGAGGTCTCGCCGGATGGTGTCTTCAGACACGTTCAACCGCTCTACAAGATGCGTGGTGAGCACCTTGTTGTGGAGGTTGACCTCATGAAGAATAACGTTCTGTCTTTCTTCTTTGAGCATATAGCGGGGTTGTTGAATTGTTAGCCATATGAAGGTAAACAAAATACCCACTTCCCGCACAAAAATGCATGATTTTTTCTGGAACATGCATATTTCGGCAAGGGAAGTGCGTGTTTCAGGCATGTAAATCTTTCCCCTTTATACAGCGGTATAGCTTATTTTTGGGTGAATAAAAGACCATCAATTATGCATTTGTCTCAGCAATTTCTGTCTACTATCTGTTTAGGCGGCGCGCTGGTGCTGGCCTCCTGCGGCCAGGGCAGCAGCGGCAATCATTCCAAAACGCCTGCTGACAGTGCTGCAACGCCGGCAGACAGCTCTGCCGCGCCTGTGGAAACCAAGGCCGCCAACACTGACTACAAACCCGCATTCCCCGGCCAGACAAGGATTGGCGGTGTAACCACCACCACCCCCTATCAAAGCCAGGTGCTCAGCAGTGACCTGCAATCTCCCTGGGGCATCACACAATTGCCGGACGGCCGCTTCCTCATCACGGAAAAGAAAGGCACCATGCGCATTGCCACACTAGAGGGAAAAGTAAGCGAGCCCATTACCGGTCTTCCGGCCGTTAACTCAGGCGGCCAGGGCGGTTTGCTGGGCCTCCGTGTTGACCCTGACTTTGCCAGCAACAGGATGGTATACTGGGTATTTTCCGAAAAGCTGCCCGATGGCAACCTGACGGCGGTAGCAAAAGGCAAACTGTCTGCAGATGAAAAGAAAATAGAAGGCGCCACCGTGATCTACCGCGCTACACCGGCTTATGACGGTACGCTCCACTACGGCGGCCGCATCCTGTTTGACAAGGAAGGCAACCTGGTCATCAGCACCGGAGAACGTTCAGATCTGGCCACCCGCCCGCAGGCGCAAGACCTGCAATCCGGCCTGGGCAAAATCATACGCATCACCAAAGACGGCAAACCCGCAGCCGGCAATCCCTTTGCCAACAGGCAGGATGCACGGCCCGAGCTGTATTCTTACGGCCACCGCAACGTACAGGGCCTGGCCTTCCACCCCGTTACAGGCGATCTGTGGGAAACCGAATTCGGCCCCCGCGGCGGTGATGAGCTGAACCGCATTGAGCCGGGCAAAAACTACGGATGGCCCACCATTACCTACGGCCTGGAATACAGCGGCAAAAAGATAGGTGACAGCATACAGCAGAAAGCAGGGCTTGAGCAACCGGTGTACTACTGGGACCCCGTGCTCTCCCCCAGCGGTATCACCTTCTATGCCGGCAACGCTATTCCTGAATGGCAGAACAACCTGTTCATTGCAGGCCTGAGCAGCCAGCACATTGCCCGCATCGTGATCAAAGACAACAAGGTTGTGGGTGAAGAAAGGCTGCTGGCAGATGAAAAGCAGCGTTTCCGTGACGTAACGGAAGGAAAAGACGGCGCCCTGTATGCCGTTACTGACGGCGGGCGGCTGTATAAGATATCGAAGAAGTAAGCACTCGGCTGTACATAAGAAAGGGGCTGCATAAAAAGTAAATGGTTACTTTTTATGCAGCCCCTCTGCTTTATTGTGGGGTTACCCGCTGTTATTGCTGGTTACCTGCCGGTGGTTGCGTATTGCCTGCGGGCGCTGCTGGAGTTACAGGATCTTCCGCATCGGGCGCTTTTTCTATCAGCTCCATGAACTGGTCAAGCTTGGGCGTGATGATGATCTGCGTACGCCTGTTGCGGCTTTTGCCTGCATCGTCAGCATTGGAAGCAATCGGGTTGTACTCGCCCCGGCCGCCCGCTGTGAGCCTTTTAGGATCTACACCATAATCGTTCTGCAAAGACTGCACCACGGAAGAGGCGCGCAGGGCGCTCAAATCCCAGTTGTTGCGGATGTTGGTCTTGGAAATGGGCACATTGTCCGTATTACCTTCAATCAGCACGTCATAGTCTTTGTAATCTTTGATGATCTTGGCAATCTTGGCCAGCGTGGCCCCGGCGGTGCTTGATATCTCGTAGCTGCCGGATTTGTACAGCATCTTGTCTGACAGCGAAATGTACACTACGCCCTTCAGCACCTGCACGTCAACATCCTGCATCTCTTCCCGGCTGAGGGAACGGGTGAGGTTGTTGGTGAGCACAAGGTTCAGGGAGTCGCTGGTGTTCTTGGTGTTCACCAGGTGCTGTATGTATTTGTTGGAAGCGTTGATCTCGTCTACCAGTTTGGAAATGTTCACATTACCCTGGCTTGTGGAGTTCAGACATTTGTCTAACGCGGCCTGCAGCGCCACCAGGTTGTTACGCTGCGCAGCTATTTGTTCTTCCAGGCTTTGCACCCGTGTGGTGGCGCCTGAAAGCTCACGCTGAGAGGCTTGGTATTTACCGTCCAATGCCCTGTTCTGGTTCTGTAATTCGTTATAACTGCTCTGTAACTGGCTAAACTTCTTGTTGCTCACACAACCCTCTCCTAAAATGGCTACCACCGCTAATGATGATAATAAAACCGGTACTCTCATGTGTTTGTTATTTAATATGAAGAATTATTACCTCAAGTGGATAACAAACGGGTGTCTGCAAAGGTTGTGCCAGTAAATGGATGCCATTGTGCCACAATCACTTGCAAACGGCTTTAGTACGTTTGCCGCTGGCTTTCTTTTTGCTGCTCCTGTTGTATAAAATCCTATATAATGAGTGACGATAAAAAATTAACCGGCAAGCAGGATGACATCCGTGTAGACGCAAAGGACCCCTCCGAGGTTGAATACCTGCATCAGCAATTTCCCTGGAAAACGCATGAAAAGATCAGGGAAGCTATTAAAACCAAAGGGCCTTTCCGGCAAGATATTGAGGCCTTTCTGAGCAAAGGGAAAGCATAATTACCTATTTTTACGGCCGCTTTGCAAAACCCATTGCTTTCGTTTCATGCCATCTACAAGCGCGCCGCGTGGCAAGCTGATACTGGCGGGTATCATCTTCGCATTTTTATGGGCCTCTGCCTCCGCCGGCACCAAAGTGGGCCTGAGCGCCGTGCAGCCGTTTGTGCTGTTTGTACCGCGCTTTTTCATGGCGGCCACTATTATGCTTTTCATTTCCCACGTGCTGCTGAAGAAACGCCTGCCGAAGGGCAAAGAATGGCGGCAGGTGGCCATATACGGCCTGTTCAACATCTCGCTGTACCTGGGCATTTACGTAGTGGGCATGACGGAGGTATCTGCCGGGCTGGGCGCCCTGGCCGCCGCCACCAATCCCGTATTCATCAGTCTGCTCAGCACCATATGGCTGCGCAGGCCGCTGCGGCCGGTTACTGTAGTGAGTCTGCTCCTGTGCCTGGCCGGCATTGGCGTGGCGGCATGGCCGCTGATGGCAGACAGCTACGCCACTCCCTGGGGGCTCAGCATGGTACTGCTGAGCATGGTAGCCTATTCTATCGGGTCTATTTATTTCTCCGGCCGCGTGTGGACAGACCTGCACATCTTCACCATCAACGGCTGGCAAACGCTCTTCGGCGGCATTTTCCTGTTGCCGCTTATGGCCGCCTGGTACCAGCCCGGCCTGAACCATTTTAATCTTACCTGGCTGCTGGCCACGCTGTGGCTGGTAATACCGGTATCCATCATTGCCGTGCTGCTGTGGCTGTACCTGCTGAAAGACAATCCCGTGAACGCATCGTTCTGGCTGTTCCTCTGCCCTATTTTCGGTTTCGGCATTTCCGCCGCGCTCATGGGCGAGCCGCTCAGCCTGTACACCCTGGCCAGCGTAGTGCTGGTGGTGGCCGGTCTCTACCTGGTGCAACGGGCACGGAAAAAATCATAACTTCAAGGCTACAAGCGGACACCATGAAGAAAGCAGCGCCACAAAATACCAGCCGGCCGGAAGAAATTGTGCAGCAATACCTGCAGTTCCTTGACGGGCATCTTGATGACCTGGTGCAGGGAAAAGCCACGCAAATGCTGCAGCTCCGGCAAATTGCCGCAGCCCTCTATATTTCGCACTATCACCTGACGGATACCGTCAAGCAGCTGCTGGGGCATCACCCCTGCCACTTTTATGATCAGAAGATCATTCTCAAGGCCAAGGAGATGCTGGCGGAAACCAGCCTGCCCGTTTCAGAAATTGCGCTCACATTAACCTATGACCCTTCCAACTTCAGCAAGTTCTTCAAAAAGCTCACCGGCCAGACACCGGGAGATTACAGGAAAGCACAATTAAAAGGCTGACCGGCGGAAATTCCCAAAAGTTCACCATAAGGTATCCGGCCGCTTTGGTGAGATTTGCCATACTGTTCATCAAAAAAGAATCAATATGGCAAGAAACGATCTCAAAGGGAAAGTTGTGTTAATTGCAGGCGGCGCCAAGAACCTGGGCGGCCTGTTGAGCAAAAAACTCGCCGCCAAAGGAGCGAAAGTGGCCATCCACTATAACAGCGCCGGTACAAAATCTGATGCGGACCATACGCTGGCAGCCATTCAGGAGGCCGGCGGCGAAGCCTTCACATTCCAGGCGGACCTGACGCAGGTAAGCAATATCACGAAGCTGTTTGACGAAACCATCAAAAAATTCGGCGGCATAGACATTGCCATCAACACTGCAGGCAAGGTGCTGAAGAAACCCTTTGTGGAAACAACGGAAGCCGAGTATGACAGCATGGCTGACATCAACTCCAAGCTGGCTTATTTCTTTATACAGGAAGCCGGTAAAAAGCTGAATGACAATGGCAAGGTTTGCACCATTGTAACCTCGCTGCTGGCGGCTTTTACGGGGTATTATTCTACCTACGAGGGATTGAAAGCGCCGGTTGAGCACTTCACGCGCGCGGCGGCCAAGGAGTTTGGCGAAAGGGGAATTTCAGTCACCGCGGTAGCTCCCGGCCCTATGGACACGCCCTTCTTCTACGGGCAGGAGTCTGAAGATGCGGTAGCCTATCACAAATCTGCTTCCGCATTGGGCGGCTTGACGGATATCAAAGACATTGCCCCGCTGGTGGAGTTCCTGATTTCAGACGGCTGGTGGATCACGGGGCAAACCATTTTTGCGAACGGAGGGTATACCACGCGGTAACCATGCAAACATGTACACGCAACCAAGCGCTCATTTCACCGTGAGCGCTTGTTGCATTTCTGGCAGCGCCAGCTTAACTGCTTACGCGGTCTGGCCTGGTTGTTTCAAATTCATTTCCCTCTTTGGTGTTGGGCCGCCCTTTACCGGTGGTGATGAGGTCATACATGCTGCTGGTGATGTAGTTCGTCCATGCATTATGGCAGATCTCGTAACATTCATGTGACGGCACCAGCCCCTGGTGCGTAAAACGGAGGCGGGTCTTGTCTCCTTCCTTTGATATCTCAAAAGTGGGCCGGGTGTCTTTCCATTCGGCCTGGTCTTCCGTGAAACTGAAGTAGTTATCCAGCACATGCCATACTACTTTCTTACCGGGTATCACCTCCACCAGCTTCATGGTACAACGGTGAACGTCCCTGTAATGATAATAAAACTCGTCATTGAGCTTTGCGGTGCCGCCTTCAATTTCTTCTGACCACCAGGCACGGGGGTTTGTAACAGCGGCAAAAACTTCTTCCGGGGTTTGGCTGACCAGCAGCGTGGCAGTGAAACTTTGATTTTCCATGATTGACCGTTTAGTGTGTGAGATACAAAGCTACCGTCTAGATATGGCTTGGAAGGGTGGCAAAATGGACTTTATAGCGGGGTGATCTGGACATGGCAAATGCCTACCTTTGCCAAAACACCGTGCATGAAACACATTACCATCATAGTGCCTGACGGGCAGAGCAACCTCAGTACCATTGCCAGCATTGTGGGCACCTACGAGATATTTACCCGGGCCAACGGGCATTGGGTGGAAACCGGCAGGGAAAAGCCGTTCAGGATAGAGCTGGCCGGTGTTTCAGAAAAAGCGGAAGTATACGACGGCCTGTTTTCCGTAAAGCCGCAAATACATATTTCGGCCATCCGGCAAACGCATCTCATCATCATCCCTTCCCTGGTGCGTGATTACCGGGAGGCGCTGAACGGCAACCAGGAATTGATCAGCTGGATAGAACAGCAGTATATTGGCGGCGCTGAAATAGCCAGCATGTGCACCGGCGCTTTCATGCTGGCTGCGGCGGGCCTGCTTGACGGGCGGAGCTGCTCCACCCACTGGTCTGCCGGAGACGCATTCAGGGCCTTGTTCCCGAAAGTGAACCTGCAAACGGACAAACTCATCACAGATGAAAACGGCATCTATACCAACGGCGGGGCGTACTCTTTCCTTCACCTGGTGATCTACCTGGTAGAAAAGTACTATGACCGGCAAACGGCCATTTATTGCGCCAAGATATTCCAGATCGAAATGGACCGGCAAAGCCAGTCTGCCTTCACCATATTCAGGGGCCAGAAACAGCATGGAGACGAGATGGTGATAGAAGCCCAAGCCTATATTGAAAACAGGCTGCATGAAAAAATATCCGTAGAAGAACTGTCTTCCAGGTTTGCCGTGGGGCGGCGCAACTTTGACCGGCGCTTCATCAAAGCCACGGGCAACACGCCGGTAGAATACGCCCAGCGGGTCAAGATAGAGTCTGCCAAAAAAGCGTTCGAGACTACGCGGAAAACCATCAATGAAGTGATGTATGACGTGGGATATTCGGACATAAAAGCTTTCCGGGAAGTGTTCAAAAAGATCACAGGCATATCGCCGGTAGCGTACCGGAACAAATACAACAAGGAGGCGCTGGTGTAGCTTTACTTTTTGAATTTCCCCGCCTTGTCTTTCACCGCCCATGTTTCCATGGCATCAATCACCGCCTGCAGCCCCTGCCCTGCCTTGCTCAGCCGGTAGGTTACAAAAGGCGGCACCACGGGCTTAGACTCCCGCACTACCAGGTTATCTTCTTCCAGCTGCTTCAGGTGCTGAATCAGCACTTTCTCCGTAATGGCGGGTATGGCCCGCTTCAGTTCACTATACCTTTTGGGGCCGCCGGCCAGGTGGTAAATGATGATAGGCTTCCAGTAGCCGCCTATTTTCTCCATTACGTAGGTGACCGGGCAAAGGTCCAGCGCATACTGCTTGTTTTCCTGTATAACAGATGATTGTTTGATAGCTGTCATGATACATACTTCAGGGTAAGTACTTGTCAAAAAGTAAGTACAAAGATACCTTTGTTCCCGGAATTAAAAAACAATTATCATGAAAATCATAGTTACAGGTTCTTTAGGGAACACCGCCAAACCGTTAACCACCACATTGATAGCCGCCGGCCACCAGGTAACTGTTATCAGCAGCAGTGCAGACAGGCAGAAAGACATTGAGGCCCTGGGCGCCGCCGCCGCCATTGGCTCCCTGGGCAATGCTGCTTTTCTCACCAGCACCTTCACCGGTGCGGATGCCGTATATGCCATGACGCCTCCGGGCATGGGTGGCTCCAACATTGTAGCCAACAACACCAAAGCCGGTGAAGCGCTGGCCACGGCCATACAGCAGGCGCGCGTACCGCGGGTAGTAGTGCTGAGCAGCGTAGGCGCAGACCTGCCAGGCGGCAACGGCCCTATTGCAGCGCTGTACAACATAGAACAGTTCTATAACAAGATACAGGCCACGGCCTTCACGTACCTGCGCGCCGGGTATTTCTACCTGAACTTTTATGCAGACATCCCCCTGATCAAAAGCCAGGGTTTTATGGGCGCCAACTACCCTGCCGCTACGCGGGTACCGCTGGTGCACCCGCGGGATATTGCGGCCATAGCGGCGGAAGAGCTGCAAAAACCTTCCGGTGAAAAAATCCGCTACGTAGTGAGTGATGTGCGGACGGCGGCAGATCTGGCCAAAGTACTGGGCCAGGCAGCCGGCAAAACAGACATGCCCTGGGTGGAGTTTACAGACGAACAATCCCTGCAAGGCATGACACAGGCAGGGTTGCCGGAAGAAATAGCGGGACTGTACACAGAGATGGGCGCAGGTTTCCGCAGCGGCAAGCTGCAGGCTGATTTTGAAAAGCAGGGCGCTCCTGCAAGCGGCAAGGTGAAGCTGGAAGATTTTGCGAAGGAGTTTGCGGAGAAGGTGTAAAACGATGAAATAAGCAAAGCCTGCAAAGCCGGATGCAAAAACGGTTTGCAGGCTTTTTTGCAATAGCGCAGCCGGGTTAAGCCACAAGTGCATAATATTTTTACCGGAAAAATGAAGATATGCCCTATATTTGAACCATCGTTTCACATTTCGACCCTTGAGAAGTCTTATGTTTACCCGGTTGCCCAGTAACCTATAAAAAACCAATACTAAACTTCGGCAGAGTAATGTATCTCCCGTCCGTATCAGTCTTCCAGGATGTCTTTAGCTGAAATTCATTTAAGCAGAACAATCGCTTTTCAAAAAAGATATTGTTTACTCCTTAATCATATAGTCTATGGAAGCTTACCTTGCACTTATCTGCATTTTCGGCGGCGATTTCGCTATCAGGGGCTGGGCCTTCTGCCAGGGGCAGCTGCTCTCTATTGCCCAGAACTCCGCATTATTTTCATTGCTGGGCACTACCTACGGCGGCGACGGGCGGAACACTTTTGCCTTGCCTGACCTCCGGGGCCGGGCGCCCATCGGCATTGGCCAGGGTCCGGGCCTTTCCAATTATGTACTGGGGCAGATGGGTGGAACAGAATCTGCCACGCTGCTTACTATCAACATGCCGGCACACAACCACGTTGCGGATGCAAGCGGGCTCAGCATGATACCTTCTGCCAGTACAGCCGATGGTATTACCAACATTCCCGCCGCAGACATGGTGCCTGCACAGGTACCCACTATAGGCAGCGGGCCTACCGCCATTACTGTAAAGGCTTATGCCAAGCAAGACGGCAGCAGCACGCTGGCCCCCGGTAAAATCAGCGGCAATGTGGCTATAGGCATAGCCGGCGGCAACCAGCCTTTCAGCATTCAGAACCCTTACCTGGCCATGAATTACCTGATTGCAACGCAGGGTATTTTCCCTTCCAGGAGCTAGGAGCACATCACTTTATCAACCACGTCAACAAGATCACTACTTCATGGCTCCTGCCCTTACTGTTGGCTTTCTGAGCCCCTATTCCGGCATTTATCCATACTACGCTCCGCACCTCTTTACAGGTTGGCTGCTGGGCATGGGGCTTGACCCTGCGCGACAGACCACTGTTCAATTTGTACAGGAGTACACGGAGATGGGCGGTATGAAAACTACGGAAGCCGCTGCCCGCAAGCTGCTCTTTTTCAACCGGGTGGATATCCTGTCTGGCCTTATCAGCTACAAAGCTGCGCCGGGCATTATACCACTTGTTGAAAAAGAGCGGCGGCCGGCTTTCTTTTTTGACCTGGGGGAATATGTACCGCATTTCCCGTACCTGAGCCCTGATGTGTTTTATGCTTCCCACCAGTTATGGCAATCACAGTACGCATTGGGCCGCTGGGCACAAGCCACGTTCGGCAACGGCGGCCATATGATCATGCCTGTGTACGAAGCAGGCTATCACTTTTCGAGCACCTTCCGCCAGGGCACCATTTCCGCAGGCGGAACAGCACTGAAGCTGACAGTACTGCCTTTTGACGAAAACGATCCGTACAAGATGGAGCTGGGCGCTTTTTTTGCGTCGCTCGCAAAAGATCCCCCACCCTATGTGTATGCCGTATTCTGCGGCAGCATGGGCCGGCTCTTTTTCCAGCAATGGATGGCCAGCGGCTTTCATAAAAAAATACCGCTGCTGGTACATGAAACGATGGCCTATGATGACATACTGGATGATGTCAGGCATACAGACCTCGAAGTATATACCTCCAGCTTATGGATGCGGGAAGACGAGAACAAGGTGAACCGGCAGTTTGTCCGGCAATTTGAACAGGTGGCGCAACAGCCCGCCAACATTTATGCATTGATGGGTTATGAAGCAGGCCTGATATGGAAGGAAGTGCTTCCCCATGCGCAAAAAAAAGACTGGGACACGGTGAAGCAGCAATTACGCAATGGCATCATCAACGGCCCCTGCGGTGAAAAGAACTTCTACCCTGTTTCCGGCTTTGCGTTATCCACCCCCAACATTATCAAGATCACAACACGGGGTCACAACATACACAAGATCATTCTTGACCGGGGAAAGGGCATGCGCTTCGATGCAAAAGAGCTGGAAGAAATACACAACGACAGTGTATCCGGCTGGCAGAACCCCTTTCTCTGTATTTAAAAACATACCATGCAGCAAATTTTTACCAAGTACACCAGATTACTCCTACTGTTTACATTCAGCTGCCTGCTGGGCACTACGGCCAGCGCGCAATACACTGAAACTATCCTGGAAACCGGGGGATATTACTCCGCGGTAGCCTGTGATAAAAACGACAATGTTTACGTGGTGCGCTACAACGGCGCCAGTTATGAAATAGCCAAATACATCAATGGCGCGGGTACGCCTACCGTCATCTATGACGGGTTGGCCTCGGGGCCCGGTGCCCTACCCTGGGGAATTACTGTCAATGATAACGGAGTGGTGTTTGTAACCAACCCGAACCCGGCCAACAATTGGGAGATCATCAGGCTGACACCCGGGCCGGGCGGCACCTATGCAGACGAGGTGATACAAAGCGGCGCCTGGTTTTCGGCGCTCGGACAGGGAAGCGCTAACACATTACTGGCATTGGAGTATCTTTTTTCACCAGACAGGTACCGCATAAGATCTCTCCAACCGGGACAAGAAGACCAGGCCGGCACCTGGCTCACGCTTCCTATAACCGTACATCCCGGAGCAACATCATCCTGGCCCTGGGGAGTAGTAATGGACGCCGCAGGAAACTATTATGTGCTTGACCTTCATGAAAATAACGGCGGACAAATTATCCGGATAAATGCCGCAGGAGGTTATAGCACGCATGATATACTGGCCTCCGGCGGGTACTATACCGCCCTGGCCGTTGACAGGAACGGCAATTTTTACACCACTGAACAAGTGGGTGCTACTTACCGTGTGGTAAAACGGGCAGACTTTACCCAACCCACGGGAGAGCTGCTGCTGGATAACCTGAGCATAGACGGGCTGGCAAGGCCCTGGGGCCTCGCCGTCAACAGGAAGGGAGAAGTATTTATCGGAGACGGCAGCTCAACCACCGGCGGCCGCTTCGTAAAACTCAGCCCTCCGGGTATTGCCGTAACCGGCTCGGCCAGAGCCGGCACCACCCCTACCAACACCCCCACCGTACAGTTCACCGTTACCTTCAGCGGGGCGGCCAGTGACGTCACAGCTTCCGCGTTTTCCCTATTCGCCTCCGGCGGTATTACAGGCGCCAGCGTGGCGGGCGTAACTGCTGTGAACAGTACCACATATACCGTTACCGTCAATACCGGCACAGGCAGCGGCCAGCTGCGCCTGGATGTAACCGGCGTTGGCATGAGTAATGTTGTGAGCAATGCTCCTTACGCCCTCGGTGAGGTGTACACCATAGACAAAACGGCGCCTGCCGGTACCTTATCTGTTAACGGCGGCGCGGCTGCCACCAATGACCCTGATGTAACGCTTGCCATTACTGCAGACGGTACCGCCCCCGCCTATACGATGAGATTTTCCAATGACAATACCACCTGGAGCGCCTTTGTACCCCTAGCTGCCAGCAGCGCATGGACGCTCACCGCCGGAGACGGGCTCAAGACGGTATACATGCAGCTGCGCGATGCCGCGGGTAATATAACCCTGCTGCAGGACCAGATCACGCTGGATGCCACGCCGCCCGGCACTACCATTGTTTCCGGGCCTCCTGCCCTTACGAGCAGCGCCACTGCTACTTTCACATTTAATTCTGACGATCCCGCCGCCACGTTTGAAGCGCAGCTGGATGGCAGCCCTTTTTCACCCGTAGCCAACCCGCGTACTTTTACGGGTCTAAGCGAAGGCCTGCATACCTTCTCCGTAAGGGCGCGGGACGCTGCCGGCAACGTAGACCCCACACCCGCTTCTCATAGCTGGACCATAGACCTTACAGCCCCCGCCGTAACCAGCGTGGGCGTACCTGCCAACGGCTACTACAATGCGGGAGGCGTACTTAGCTTTACCGTAAAGTACAACGAAAACCTCACGGTAAACACCTCCGGGGGCACGCCTTACCTGGAGCTGATACTTGGCAGCGCTACGGTACATGCCGCCTACCAAAGCGGCTCCGGCACCGGCACGCATGTATTTTCCTACACCGTTCAGGCGGGAGATATGGATATGGATGGTATTGCACTGGGAAACAATATTGTATTGAACGGCGGCACCATACGGGATGCGGCCGGGAACAATGTTCAGCCGGCGTTGCAGAATGTAATGCCTACCAGCAACGTATTCGTGAACACAGCATCTCCCTCCGTCACCCTGTCTACCACCGCCGCCTCTCTCGTGAACCAGCAGTTTACGGTCACGGTTACTTTCAGTGAAGCAGTCACCGGCTTTACGATAAACGACTTTATAACTACTAATGCCGGCCTGAGCGGTTTATATACAGCAGACAACACGACCTACACCGTAACCGCAGCACCACCTGCCGATGGTGCGGTCTCCATATCCTTACCTGCCAACATTGCGCAAAACAGCGGGAAAAACGGTAACCTGGCCTCCAATACGCTCAACCTTACGTATGACGGCACGCCCCCTGCCCTAAGCTCGGTAAGTGTACCCGCCGACGGCATTTACTCCGCCGGCGATGCGCTGAACTTCATTGTCAATTATACTGAGGATGTATTGGTGACTGGCACCTCTTCCCTGCCGGTAACCATTGGCGCTACCACTGTACAGGCCCTCTATACCGGTGGCACAGGTACTGATGCCCTGACCTTCTCCTACACGGTGCAGAATGGAGACCTGGATATGAACGGCATTACCATCGGCAGCAACCTGGCGCTGAACGGCGGCTCACTAAGAGATGCTGCAGGAAACACTGCGGCGCTCACGTTAAATAGCGTTGGCAATACAAACAATGTTCTCGTGAACGCTATTGTTCCTACAGTTATACTTTCCGGCACGCCGTCTCCCAACGCACCGTTTACACTCACCGCCACCTTCAGCGAAGCGGTAACCGGCCTTACCGTCACGGATTTTACCGTTACCAACGCTACCCTGAACAATCTGCAGACTGCAGATAACATCTCCTATACGGTATTGGTAACGCCGGTAGCAGATGGAACCGTCAACATCAGCATACCGGCTAATGCAGCCCAAAACGCCGGCCAGAACGGCAACCAGGCGTCTAACGTAATCTCCTATACGTACGATGGCGCCGCACCGGCGGTTACCGCGGTAGATGTACCAGCCAATGGCTATTACAGCACTGGCGAAACGCTTGACTTCACCATACATTTTAACGAGAACGTAACGGTGAACACGGCAGGCGGCTCACCGGCCATCGGTATTACCATTGGCACAGCTTCCGTGCCAGCAGGCTATACCGGCGGTTCCGGCACCAGCGCCCTCACTTTCCGCTACACCGTGCAGAACGGAGACCTTGACATGGACGGCATCAGCATAGGCGCCACACTGGCGCTGAATGGCGGCACCATACAAGACGCAGCGGGCAACAATGCAGCGCTGGCGCTGAATAACCCCGGCAGTACCAGCGGCGTGTTTGTAAACACCCGCCGCCCCGCCGTTACGCTCACCGCTTCCGCCACCGGCCGGGTAAATACGCCGGTAACCATCACCCTTAGCTTCAGCGAAGCAGTGACCAGCCTGCTGGCCACAGACATTGCCGTTACCAACGGCGCTGCTTCCAGCCTGCAAACCACAGACAACATTACTTACACCGCTACCATTACCCCGGCGGCAGACGGCGCCGTGAGCGCAACCCTGCCGGCAGATGTTGCGGAAAACATTGCAGGTAACGGCAATGATGCTTCCAATACCATTTCCTTCACCTACGATGCCACCGCCCCCGTGATCAATACCGGGCAAAGCTTCACCGTGAACCAGTACAGCCCTGCCGGCACTGAAATAGGCCAGGTAGCGGCCACTGCAGGTACAGATGCCCTGCAGAACTGGGCCATTGCCGCAGACGGCTCCGGCGGCGCCCTTGAAATTACCGGCACCGGCATGCTGCGCGTAAAAGATGTAAACCTGCTGGGCCCGCTGGGCGGCACTACCGTTACCGTCAGCATTATTGTAAGTGACGGCCTGAATACCAGCGCGCCTGTGCCGGTAACCGTACAGGTCAACCGCGTGAACCAGGCGCCCACCCTGGACCCGATTGGGAACATAAGCCACTGCCCTGATACGGAAACGCACACTGTTCAGCTAACCGGCGCATCTGCTGTAGAACCGGCGCAAACGTATACCATTGCGGCCACTGCCAGCCAGGATGTATTTGACCTGCTGACCGTTAACGCCTCCAGCCTGTTGAGCTACCGGCTGAAACCCGGCACCGCGGCGGGCAATATAACCGTTACCGTTACTATCAAAGATGACGGCGGCACCGTTAACGGCGGAACAGACACCCTGCGCCGCAGCTTCACCATCACGCTCACCAGCCCGCCGGCCATCAGCATCACCAGCGATAAAGGTACCAGCGTATCCAAGGGGGACGTGGTCAGGCTCACCGCTTCCGGCGGCACTACCTACCAATGGGCGGACGCACCCGGTATTATCAGCGGGCGGCAAAGCGCCGTACTGGAAGTAAGGCCGCAGGACAACATTACTTATGAGGTGACTGCCGCCAACGCCGCCGGCTGCACCGGCGCCGGCAGCATCAGCATAGCCGTGGTGAACGACTTTAAAGTAGACGCCACCAATATACTCACACCGAACGGAGACGGGCGGAACGACCGCTGGGTGGTCCGCAACCTGGACAGCTATCCGAACAATGAGGTGAAAATATTTGACCGCTCCGGCCGCCTGGTGTACCAGCGCAGGAATTACAGCAACGAGTGGGACGGCACCGTCAACGGCAGCCCGCTGGCGGAAGGCACCTACTATTATATCCTGACCATCAACGGCGGAGCAGCCATGGCCAAGGGATACATCACCATTGTACGGGACAGTAAATAATCCATTAAATGTTCAGCAAAATGAAAAGACTTATCACAACACCGTTATATATACGCACCTTCTGCATGCTGCTGTTTTCAGCAGCATGCGTTCACCAGGCGCAGGCGCAAAGCCTTGGAGAAGCGCCTGCATTGCTGCAGCCTTCCGGCACGCAATGGTACCAGAACCAGTACCTTGCCAACCCAGCCATGGCCGGCATAGACACCGGCATGCACGTAAACGCAGCCTACCGCCGCCAGTGGAGCGGCATGGAAGGGGCGCCTAAAACCGCCTTCTTCACGGCAGACGGCGCAATGACCAACAGGGTTGGCGCAGGCGTCAATGTGTTCAATGACCAGGCGGGCCTGATCAACCGCACCCGCATAGGACTTACTTATGCGTATCACCTGCCCCTGGGCGCCCGCGGCCAGCGTTTGCATTTCGGGATTTCATTCGTGTTCAATGTGCAGCGCCTGAATTATGAGCATGTAGACGGGGATGCAACAGACCCTTCTCTGGGAGCCTTTAACCGGCGGGACGATTATTTTGAAGCGGAATATGGCATGGCTTATACAGACGGGCCGTGGGCCCTCCAGGCCGCCATTCCCAACGTACGGGCCCTGTTTACCGGGAAAGACCTGGGCGTGAACGGCGGCGGCGTGTTCTTCACCGCAGCCTCCTACCGGTTTACATTACCCGGCGCCATCAGCCGCATTGAGCCCAAAGTAAGCTACCGTGGCGTAAAAGGATATGACAATATCCTGGATGCCGGCGTACAGATCGGCTTCCTCAACAACGTAGCCAATGTAATGGGTATGTACCATTCCTCAGGAAGCGTCACTGCCGGCCTGGGCTTCAACATCATGAAAGCCGTGCAGGTACAGGCATTGTACAACGCGCAGACAGGCGGTATCAAAAATTATGTAGACGGCGCTTTCGAAGTGGGCGCTACCGTTCACCTGTTCCGTTGACAATCAGAATATTTACTGAAAAAAAGGGCCGGTCCAAAGTAAGACTACTTTTCTGACCGGCTTTTTTTACAGTTTATGCTATTGTTCTTTTTTATGAAACGTTCTGGGCAATCAACTTTACATTGATCGTATATTCCACCTTATCAAACCCGGAAGAATAATCTTTAGTGCTTTTGAAGGTAACGCTCGTGCCCAGCTTCAGCTGCGAGAGGCTGATGCTGAACGTGCCCACCACATCATTACCACTGGTGCCGTCTTCGTCATACACTGTTACCGCTACGCTGGAGTTGAACCACACGGAGCGGCCGCATTGCCAGGTATCTCCTTCTTTCATAGAAAAATAATCGTACGTGGGGTAAGGATACGCCGTATCTCCGTCTGCCTGGAAAATAAAATATATCTCGTTCTCATCTCCTGCCCCGTCATTGGACGGATGCACGCATTTTAAACTTTCGATGATGAGGAAGTTGCTCTTCCTGGGTTGCACCACGGGTTTAATATAGGGGTCTGCGCCCTGGTCTCCCAATATGAAGGTATAACATTCCACCACCGCTATGCCGTCTTCCACGCCCACACCCAACGTCAGGGTGGCGCCCCGCAGGCCGGAGGTGTTAAAATAAAACGCGCCGCTCATCTCAAATTCAATGCCCAAGTCTAGCTCCACGCCCGTTGCGTTCCCTTCAAGCTCAGCCGGCGCCTGGTTCCACAACCCGAATTGCACACCTGCCAATGCCCCGGCTTGCAGGCCCACCTCCAGTGATACAGACAAAAATTCGCAAGACTGTGCGCCTGCGGAATTCCCCACGCCAACGGCAACGCCTAGGGTACCGGAGAAGCCGATCACCAGCTCCGCCTCCACGTACAGGCCTATAGAAAAGCTGCTATCCGGCAAGTCAAGCGACCTGATCCATTTGATCAGTTTGCTGAATACCGGTTTATCAGGCAACCCGGCTACATATGCACGCAACTCAGGCAAGTCCATGTTTTCTACTGCCGCCAGCTCCTTTTTACCTTCCGGAGAGCTGCTGTAGGCTGCCCAGGCTTTCTCCGCTTCCATAAATACCTTCTTTTCATTCTCTGTCAATACGGGGTTGGAAGGGCGTTCAGCAGGCGCCGGAGAAGGCATGGACCGGTAAGCGCTCACATAATTGGCCAGCTGTATTTTCAGTGTATCGTTCATGATGATCTTTTTTTGGTGTTAGTCAATGTAAGTATACGAGATGGTGTAATCCGCCCCATTGCGGTTGGAGAGGCGTTTGGAGCCGGAGCCGGTACCCGGCTGGAAATCGTTGCTTTGGAGGTAGGTGGCGAGGTTGGGGTCGTAATTCAGGTCGTGGTCCCAGAGTGTGACCAGCACCTCATATTCAAAGTTGAGCACGAGATTGTCCAGCTTCCAGGTGTCTCCTTTCTTCATATTCTCGCTTGAATTGATCTTGCCTGGCACGCGGATGGGCAAACCGCCGTCTGCCTGGCATACCAGGTATACTTCATCTCCCGATGTGATGCCTGACTCAGAGGTTGCGTTGCAATAAATGGATGTGACCTGAATAGAATGTTTACGCATGGTTAAAATTATTAGTTAACAAAATGATTAGCCTGACTCTGTTTTAAGCCGCTTGTACGGGCAATAATATATCAGCCCGCCCGGTATTGATGTATGCGGGCGGCACGGCAAGTCACTTGCAGGAATGCCTGTTGTGGATCGCCCGTTGGGGCAATGCCGGATGTAGCTCCCCTCTTTTGCGCAGAGGGCAATTAGTGTCGGATGTGTTTAAATGACGAAAACCGGGTGCTGCTGTTGAAGGAATGAAGAATAGGGCTCATTTGTCTCACAACAAAGCGTTGGGCGCTTCTATTGGCAGCGATATTAATCTAACGTCACGAATATACGAAAGTATTTTAATGCCGTGTTAAAAAAATGAGGCACAAGGCAATACGCCCGCCCTGTAACACATAATGATTATTTAACAATTTTCTGTGACAAAAAGCGATACTTTTACCATAGCTGCATTGCGCAGTGTGAAACCGCTGCTTCATGAAAACCAAATACCTGTTCCCCTTGTGCCTGCTTGCCACCGCCCTTTTCTCCTGCAAGAAAAAAGACGGGCCTGTGGTGATAGATACTGATCTTACCCTCAAGGTATCAGACGCGCAGGGAAAAGACCTGCTTAACCCGCAAACCGGCGTTTACGATGCTGCAACAATAGCACTGTTCTATATCGTCAACGGCCAGAAGGTACCGGTCTACTCTTCTTCCCGCGACCTTCCGAAGAATTTTCAACTGGTAGAGAACGCGGCCAAAAACGAGCACCTGCTGCGTATATTCCCCAACATGGAGAAAGAAGCCCGCCCGCAAACCCTCATCCAGTGGAACGATGCTGATACAGACACCATTACCTGCGAGTTTCAGCGGCCGGGCTCTTCCGTATTCCTGACCAAAATATGGCTGAACGGGGAATTGAAATGGGAAAAGGCTGCCACCGGTACGCCCGCTGACCTTGTACGCGGTGTACGCTTTTTTGAGATCATCAAATAAGATGTCTAATACCCGTGATAGAGATAAATAGCCCCATACGTCCAGTTGGGCCCTTTCATACCGGGATAGTTGTACCGGTCCATCATCAGTGAAACAAACCTGAACGGATAACCTTCCGGCATTTGCACCACGTTGGGCCATACCCTTGTATTGGCGGTGCTGTCCCAGGGCGGCAGGTCCATTTTCAGCGTGCCTGCTTCCTTGAGATCGGGATAAGTGTAGATGAAGATCTCCCTTTCCGAGCTGCCGGAGAAACAATAATACCGGCCGTTGATCTTCGTGATGGAAGTACCGGTAGAATTATGCTTCACCGGGCCGGCCACCTGGTTGTATCCCTTGTTCCAGTGGTCAGATTCCAGCACAACGGCCTTGTACCCGTCCTGGTTGACACAGGTGAGGATGCGCCATTTCTTTGCGGCCTGATCATACAGGATATGTGGATCTTCAATATCTCCCACTACACCGAAAGGCGCCGCGTTCATCACCGAAAAACCAAACCGGGGGTCTCTTTTGCTTTCCACGGCCAGCAGCTGTTTCTTTTCCTTGCCGGGGTTGGCATAGGCGCTGAAGCCGGTAGTGATGCCGCGCCAGGTGGCCGTCCTTCTGTCGTAAAAGATATGGGAGGCTACCTCATTGCGCAGCAGCCCGTCGTTCCTGTCAAACAGTATAATACCTTCGAGCTTAACATCAAACACCGTCGGGTTCATGCTGAACACGCCCTGGATGTGATGGGGCAGCGCCCGCCCGCGGATGGACATGGTGTACCACAACCGGCCCTGGTCAAGATACGGATCACCATTCTCACAGGTGATGGGCCGTATGTCTGCCAGGCCCATGCCGGTGGTGAGGGCCATGTCCGCGCGGTTGATAATGGCCTGACCGTTGGTGAGGCGGACGAAAAGATTGGACTGGAACGTATGGATGCGGTCTTTGGCGCGGAGGTCCATGTTCATATCGAAATCCACCTGCCCTATCACCTTCGGCAAACCGGTGCTATGATGATACAGCACAAGCCCGCTGCCGAGCATTTGCAGGATGATCTTGCCGCGGATGTTCACCGGCTCCTGTTGTTTTACCATGATGGATTTAGCTGCTGCCAGGCTTGTTTTGAACTGCACATCGTTCAATACATTATCCTTTACGTTCACCGTCATCAACACCTGCTCCCCGTTACCGGCAAACTCAAAACCGATCTCTCCTTCACCAGACAATGCGTCCAAATCTATGGTGTAAGTGGCAAAAGGGTTGAAGCCGCCGAACCAGATGGCCGTTTCCGACTTTTCCTTTGAGGTGAGCACCAGCCTGTTTTTATCAATAGTGATATCTGACCGGTTCTTAAGGCGATGCTGAGCGGGATGCATGGCGGAGATGCCGATGATGTTGGCAGGTTCCAGCCTGGCCAGTGGGATGGACTGGTTTTCCTCAAAGATCATGCGTTGTACGCCTTGCCTTACGAAGTTGATCTCATCCGGTTTTTTCTGGCCAGAGGCCGTGAGGTGGTAAATCGACAAGAGAAGGATTGCCAGTATTCGTTGTTTCATGTGGAATTGTAGTTTTTAGCATGAGCCATTCGCCTAAAACTAATATTTTTCGCGTGAAGATTATCTATTGGAATTCTGTGTTGCTCAATCCCCAAAATCAAGACCAAACTACGGCGTTCGATAGTTCTTCGTTACTCACAAGAGGAATTGAACCGTACTAGTTTCTCCCAGTCAATTGCCCCATTCTCCTTACAAAAATCAATGAGGAATTCACGATCTAATCGGTTAACAAGATTGTCATACGATGTTCTAAACAAAAGGTCCATTTCATCAGCATCTTTTCCTAGAGGCTCTATAAGATTAACGTACAGGTCCTTTTCTCCTGAGATCAGTTCCCAAAATCGAGCTCCGCACATTTTGTAATAGTTCCCTTTTTTGTATTCCGTCTCTGGTTTCGATTTGCCGTAGCAACACCCATTTACGCATATAGTGTCAACCCGTGAACCTGATGTTGCCAAACGCTTTCTGGCAGTATCAAACTGATCGATCAATTTTTTGACTTGACTGTCGTTCCCCCAAGCTGGTCCCGACTTAATAGCAACAAGATAACGTTTGCCATCTTTATCAAAGTCAAGGTCAATCCCGTCTATCCCAGCCTTTCTTCCCTCGTAGACCATATCATTGACATAAATAGCAAGCTGCTCCAGCCAATTACCAAATATGCCTTCTTCACTTGAAGAAATAAAGGCATTCAAGATACTTTCAATAATATCCCGGGATTGCGTAACGTTCTTTGCCTTGTACAAGTAGGGGTTTTTGCTTTTCAGCACCTGCTTCAACTTGATGCTTTCGACTTTAGTTAGCCGGCTTTTGTGGAATGCTGCTATATGCTTCTCCACATACGCTGTTACCTGGGCCAGATCAAATTTTGCCATAAAATTCTTTATCTTTCGGATATAGGAATGCTTTTTCTACTACCCCGTAAATATAAGCATTATAGAGCATACATAAATGACAAATAAAGAGTACAAAAGAGATAAGAGGTCGCCAGTACCCAAAAACGGGACTGTTTCCAAGGTAATGAGTGCCATTAAATCAAAAGAAACCAAACCCGAAGTACAACTACGTAAGGCACTTTTTAGTGTGGGCCTAAGGGGCTACAGAAAGAACCTAAAAGAACTCCCAGGCAAGCCAGACATTGCTTATACCAAATGGAAGATCGCGATTTTTATTAATGGCTGCTATTGGCATGGCTGCCAACAATGTGGCTGGAAGCCACCTAAACACAATACGGAGTATTGGGTCAATAAGATCAACAAGAACCGTCAGCGCGATCTGCAGAAAATAGATGCCCTCAAAAGCATCGGATATAAAGTTATCACGATTTGGGAGCATGAGCTAAAAGGAAGCATGGACCTTGTTGTCAAAAAAATACATCTCAACCTAATGTAACCGTTCAAAAGCTGGGTCCCTTATATCAAGCACATAGCTATCTTTTGCATTCCCACGTAGATCGCCTTTTCGTTGAATATACTCATGTACCGGCGCGCCATCAAGAATCGGCAAAAAATCCTGGAAGGAAATTCTGTACACGCCTATTAACGGCTGTACTTCGTAAGATTTACCGTATATGTTTGCGCGTACTGCGATCCAATCCACGTAATACAGAATGTCAATGTCCGGGTATTCCTTCTTATAACGTACCTTGTCTTTTACATTAAAAACAACAGCAAAGTTCGGATCAATGCCATACCGCTCACCCGCTTTGAAAAAAGGGGAATGTTGGGACTTGAGGTCAGTAAGCACATTAGTGGTGGAAATCAGATCAGGAGCATATTCATTACTTTCCTTTTCGGGATTCATTTTATAGCCAAGGGAAACATATCTTCTCACAAAAGCTTGCTCCTTACTTTCACCCTCTCTGCACCAGTGCAATTTATCTTGCAGATTATGGTACTCCAATTCGTTACCATCCTTATCATAAAGTATAGTACACATGGTTATCTGTATTATTAGGGAATGCTACCTAATAAAGATAACCAAATTCCAATTAAACTAAATGCAGTTTTCCATTTTCTTAGCTTTCAGCAAAAAATCTGCTTCCCATTCTTTATCAGACGTTTTCTTGTATCTTGAATAGGGAAACCCATCAATAACTTTTTTCTCTACCCCTTTATGATGGTCCATGATCTCTTTCCCGATGGCCTTACCCAGCCCAACAGGGACTGCATTCCCTATCTGCTTGTATTGGTCAATTATTGAGCCTTCAATGCTCCATTCATCTGGAAACTGTTGTATCCTTTTGTATTCTTCCACAGACAGCGGCCTGTCTGCGGTTGGATGTGCAAGTTCCGTAGCTGGCATTGCCGGGTGGGTTACGAGGGTGGGTGCCGGCCTGTCCCAGGCCAATCTTCGGTAAAATCCAGTTTTGCCACCACCCAAAAAATAAGAATTACCCATGGCCAAAGGCTGCAGGTCCTGAGGAAGATCTCTCCAATTTTGACCGGGTTTCAATAGCCTGATGTATTGAAGCCTCTTTTCCGGAAATTTGACAAAGTGCGCATTCTTATTATTCAAACCAGACACTGCTTCCCGGAAGGTGACCCAAGGTTTCAACCCTGGCATTGCGTTCTCTGCATGTGTGGGGGTCAGGTAGGGAACAGGGATTTTAGCAAGGGTCCCTATGATCACCACTCGCTCTCGTATCTGTGGAACACCAAAATTGGCGGAATTATACAGATTAAAGGTAATATTATAGCCTATTGACTCAAGCTTCTTTTTCACAAAATACAAGGAGGACCCATTAAGATGTTTCATATCCATGTGCTGTGTCAGCTTGTCCTTCACATCAATTGTCATTGGCACGGACATTAATCCCCGGACATTCTCTATGACAACATATTTGGGTTTTATTGCTCTTATAAGATCTATAAACTTTAAAAAAACGTTCCCCCTTTCGTCTTGAAAACCCATTCGTTTGCCGGCAGTACTGAAAGCCTGACACGGAGGCCCACCTACAATTACATCGACCTCCTCCGCAGCGCCTAAATTAGCATACTGCAATATTTCTTCGACATCGTAAGAGAGCAGGTCACCAATAAGCCCAATGTCTTTTTCATTCTTCACAATTGTCTTTCTTGTAGCATTATCGATCTCACATGCTAACAAAACGTTCATTCCTGCCGCTTCGAGGCCAAGGTCCAGCCCCATAGCTCCTGAAAAAAAAGACAGAACGTTCAATTTCGTTTTTGAGCGTTTCCGCGTAGACACCCTGTCAGGCACCTTTCCAGGCTGCACTTTTTTGATATCCTCAATGGTTAATCCATCAACTACCTCTTCGGGAACTATCCAAGAGCCCCCCACTCTTTCCGCTTCTATTTTCCCTTCCCGGACCAATTTTCTTATATATTGTTCTGAACAATTCAATTGTTGTGCGACCTGACTTACCGTGAGCATATTGCGTGTTTCGATAGCGAAACTAAATTTTTATACCCAATAAGCCAAAAACAGAAGGTGTGTATTTATCCACATTGTGTGAATGCCTAAAAATAGGCGATTGATGCAAGGTGACCACTGGTCATTTACTAATATCATTTCTACTTGCATTCGTCAGCATCTTTTTCAGATAATCTATGGTTAGCACCTCTGGCCTTCTATGTAACATTCTGTGACAGTTGCTACATACCAATGCCAAATCTTCCAATTTTGTCTCACGTTCCACTTTAATCAGGGCCAATGGAATTCGATGATGACATTCAATAAATCCTTCTCCAATAGGGCCATAAGTGTGCGAAAAATCAAATGCGCAAACTTCACAGGCCAACCGTCCAAACAAACGGACAGCTTGCTTCTTCTTTCGTTCAGTGATCTTTCTATTACGCTCAATACTTTTATGCCACTTGTACAAAACACTACCCTCTTTCACACTATCGCTTTGTATCTCTTCATCATCTTCAATGGTAGCCACCTCAGCCCGAAGTTCGGGTTTGGTGATGATCTTTATTATTTCCGTCGCGATCTCTTTCAGCGTTATCTGGTCATCAATAAATTCATTAAATATAGCCTTATCTAGTTTTGAGCCGTTAGGCATTCCGCCTACGTAATTGGGGTCATGCCATGCAATGTTGAGCAATTTATAAGCTACTCCGTCCGGGTTCCTATATTTGTCAGGCTCCGCTACATTAAAATTAAAAGGTATATTCCTCAAAAGATTGCTAAGTGCTATAATCTTCGGGTTTCTTTTGTCTATGGGCCCCCTGTCCGAGGAAAAATATAGAGCAAGCGCTAGAATAAGCTCATCTCTGCGCCAGTTGGGATTTTTCATGACTCATGCTGATCGAATGGTTATCAAAAACATTGTAAATATCATTATTTTATTTGACGTATTTCTAAGCACAGTTGAAACACTTTGATATCTAACCCGCTTTTCTTATTTTCAGGCATCAACCGGGGTGTCCACGACCCACACACATTAACACGCTTAAAAACCAGCGGATGAAAAAAATCCTGTTACTATTCGTAACCCTCTATTGCCATGCCCTCAGCGCGCAGACACCCGTAAACCTGAGCGGCCTCAAAAAAAACGGCGCTACCGTGCGCGTCAATAAAAACCTGCTCACCATCAACTGGCCCGCCGGCGCATCTGGCCAGGGCAGCATGGTGCTGAACCTGGAAGGCAATGCCCCCTTGTTCCACAGCATCCGCCTGGGCAAGGCGCAAACAGAAGTAGCCAAAGGCATAGACCCGGTTTTCGTACTAAGAACCGGCAAGCGCACCCTGAGCCCCAAGAGCGGCGGCTGGGACGTGTTTTTTGACAACGTGTATAAGCGCCCCTACACCACAGAGCTGGTGAAATTCACCAAGGGCAGCGCCGCCGTATCTACCAACGGTTCCCGTACCGTGGTAAAAATAGGCCAGGTGAGCACGCCGCTTTTCCGCGGCCACCTGGAAGTAACCGTTTACAATGGCAGCCCGCTGTTCAATGTGGCGGCCGTGCTCTCTACACAGCAGGATTCCACCGCCATTCTCTACGATGCCGGGCTAACCGGTACCCCCTGGCAGCAAATAGCCTGGTCTGACGTGAAAAGCGCTATGCAATACGCCCCCGCGCGTCCGCAGGAACCAAGCCGGCACCTGGAAGTAAAATACAGAACAGTGATAGGTGAAAGCAACGCCGGCAGCCTGGCCGTGTTCCCCGCGCCGCATCAGTACTTCTACCCGCTTGACGAGGCCTTTAACCTGAAATTCACCTGGTGCGGCGCCAACTACCTGGACCTGGTACCCGGCTTTGCCATCGGCATCCGGCAAGATCCTGAGGGAGACCACCGGTATGTTCCCTGGTTCAACGCACCGCCGGGCACCATGCAGCGCCTCAATTTCTTCTGCCTCATCAGCACCGGCAAAGCCCCTGCCGCGCTCAATGAAGTGAAGCAGTTCACGTATAACGACAGCTATGCACCGTTGCCTGGCTATAAAACCATGGCCAGCCATTTTCATAACGAGTTTATCACCAAAGTAGCCCTCAGCGGCCAGCCCATACCGGAAAAACCGGAGTTTACCGAAGTGCTCAAAAAGGCCGGGCTCAACATCGTAAAGCTGGCGGAATTTCATGGCCCCGGCCACCCGAAGGGGCCAGACAGTTTGCGACTGAAGGAGCTGGAGAGTTTGTTCACGCAAACCCGGCGCCTCTCCGACACCGGCTTTTTGCTGCTGCCGGGTGAAGAGGCCAACAACTTTTACGGCGGGCACTGGCTGGCGTTTTTCCCGAAGCCGGTGTACTGGGTAATGTCACGCAAGGAAGGTGAGCCATATGTTTCACAGCACCCCACCTACGGTAAAGTATACCACATCGGCAACAAGGAAGAGATGCTGCAGCTGCTGGAGCAGGAAAAAGGCCTGGCCTGGGTGGCGCATGCCAGAACAAAAGGCTCCACCGGCTTTCCTGACAGGTATAAAGACGAAGCCTTCTTCCATTCCCCCACGTACCTGGGCGCGGCCTGGAAGGCCATCCCCGCAGACCTCTCCTGGCCTACCCTCAGCAAACGCGTGCTGCACCTGCTGGATGACATGGCCAACTGGGGCCTGAAAAAGTATGTATTGGCGGAGTCAGACATTTTCACCATCACGGAGCAAAACGAAATGTACGCCCACCTCAATGTGAACTATCTCAAAATCGACAAATTGCCGCGCTATGAAGACGGCTGGCAATCCGTGCTGGACGTGCTCCGCAAGGGGCAATTCTTTGTATCTACAGGGGAAGTGCTGATGCCCGCTTTTACCGTAAACGGCAAGGAAAGCGGGGAAACGCTGCAGCTGAACAGCGCCGGAAAAGCTACTGTTGAAATGCGCCTGCGGTGGACGTTCCCGATGAACTTTGTGGAAATAGTATCCGGAGACGGTCATAAAGTATATCGTGAGCGTTTTGATCTCAGCCATACGAAGGCTTTCGGGGAACAGGCTTTCCGCTGGCCGGTGAATCTGGCCGGCCGCAAGTGGGTACGCGCAGAAGCGTGGGATGTGGCGGCGAACGGGGCGTTTACGCAGATGGTGTGGCTGGAGTAGAATAAAAAACAGGGATTATATTCTATATTGGTATCCAAAACTATACCTGAATACCTGGAATATTTCCCGCAAACGCTGGATGCGCATACCGACCAAATAAATGAATTGTAGGTATCCCTTACTGGTTTATTCAAAAAACTTATATCTATAAACTTCAGCCATTTAAATTATACCCTTTCGGGTACGATTCATACAAAAAAGACCAATAATATACCCGAACGGGTATAATTTGACGATATCTTCAGGATATTATACCCGTTCGGGATCATTAGTTACCAATTTCCCAGTAAGGGGGCTGCCGGAAGCCTTACTTTTTCACCACCTCAAGGCTTCCCGTTCTTTTACCTTCTTTTACGGTCCATCCGGGTGACAGAGATAATTTCCAGCCGTCTCCCGAATAAGTAGATTCATCAAGTTTAGTTGGCGCCGCAACACAACGGTAACTACCGTCACTCGATACCAGCACTCCTTTCTCCGCTTCCAGCTTTCCCCAGGGGCCTGAGGCACGGAAAGGCCCGAAATATACCGTTCCCGCTCCCTGCAGCGAAACGGCCCCCCGGCTGTCAAAACTGTGGCTGCCTCCGGGGAACGAAAGTGCCGGCCCCTCAACAAAGGCCTTACGCAATTCATCGAGACGGGCCTTGCGGTCTTGCTCCCTCTTCTCTTCGGATAAAAGAATTTCAGCGCCGCCGTACCTGGCAGCAGCTGTAGTGACTTCAGGGTTTGGCTGGATTTTTAGTGCCTGCACCAGGAGCAGGGCAAGATCGTCCGTATTTTTTACCCGCTTTCTCCAGTCAGGAAGGCCTGCATCGAGCAGCAGGCCGTAGGCAGGGCCGGAGAAATAGGCGAATGTGCGAACGAAGCTGGCATCCTTAGCGCTCTTTTCAATACTAACCAGCAGATCAAGCGCACCAGCAATAGCATCACTACCGGAATCCGCCACCAGTGCCGTGGCGGTATAGGCGGCAAGCCCTTCTGTAATTTCCTGTCCTCTTTCGTCTTCGATGCTGGCCGGGAAAAGAAGGTGCCGGGCCTTTCGAAATGCAACGGCATCGCCAATAGCCTGTTTTCGCTGCTTGCCGGAGCTACGGAGCGCCTGCTCAAGCGCCTTCCACTCCAGTCTCAACCAATACCGGCCTTCTTTTGAATCAAGATGTTCAGGTGTAGCTGCTGCCGCACCCAATTTGAGCTGCGGCTGAACGCCATGAAATAATTCGTGCAATAGCAGCTCCTTTCTATCACGGGGGGACTTGGTTGCAACATCATTCCAGATATAGGCGCCCCATGTTTCTCCGCCCCATTGAATGGGGGCATTCACAAGACCAAGAAGCCGTGGCCTGGTCCCATCCGGTGCAGGCTTGCTGGTAGCCATCGTTTTTGTCTGCATGTCGAAGACCACCATTGGCCCGCAGATGGGAATGCCCCATAAACGGCCATTATCCCGCTCACAAAGCGCCTGGGCCTCTTTGAAATATTCCATGGCGCGTTGCTGGTCAACCTGCGCGTTGGCAACTGTTACTATGCAAGCAAGAATCAATTGGGATAAACATGTTTTAGCTAACATAACTTAATTTTTGAGGAGTTAATTATATCGTGATTCCGTTAGCTTTAATTGGTACGCCGTTAAATTGGTCCGATAGTACATAAATATACACCATAAAAAAAGGAGCCGCCCCAAAAGGCAGCTCCCTCCAAACTATCGAGGTTTCAGACCGGGCGCTATTTAAAGATCGCCGCCAGCTTGTCTTGCAGCGCTTTCTCCCTCAGGTCTTTCGCGATCACCTTCCCGGAAGGATCGAGCAGGAAGTTGGTAGGCACGGCGCGTATACCATAGTCGGTTACGATGGGGCTCTTCCACCCTTCCAGGTCTCCTACATGCGTCCAGGTGAGGCCGTCTTTGGCAATGGCGGCCAGCCAGGCGTCTTTCTTGGTATCCAGCGTTACGCCAATTACTTCAAAACCTTTGCCGTGGTATTGCTGGTAGGCGGCCACCACGTTGGGGTTTTCTTTGCGGCAGGGGCCGCACCAGCTGGCCCAGAAGTCTACCAGTACGTACTTGCCTTTATAGGAAGAGAGTTTCACCGGGTTGCCGCTGGTATCTGCCAACGTAAAATCCGGCCGGGCGCCGATGCCTGTTTTGGAGGCAATGCGCTGGTATTCGGTGATCTCCTTGCCGTAGATGGAGCTTTTGGCCGCGGGCGCCAGCATGGCGTAGAGGCGTTCCACTTTGGCCGGGTTGGGATAATCAATGTAGCGGTGAATGATCACCAGCGGCGCCACGGGAGATGCGGGGTAGCGGCGTACCAGCTGGGTAACGGCGGAGTCCAGCTCCAGGTCGAGGTTTTCAAAACCTTTGCGGGCCTGGTTGAGGGCTACGGTGTCTTTGGCTTTGGTGGCGGCGTCAATGGCCTGGTACAGGCCGCCGGCTTTGGCGGTAATGGTGTTCCAGGTTTTGTTCCACTCCTCCCACTGCGGCTGGGTGGCGGAGCCTTTCAGCACGGGGTTGGTCATGGCCGTATCTGCCGTGAAGGTGAGCGGCTTGTTTTCCGCCATGAAGCTGAAGCCGCGGCGGATGCCCTCTACGCGCAGAAACTGCAGGGTAGCGCCTTTCAGCTGGCCGCGGAAAGTAAACGTACCGTCTTTGCTCACTACGGAATCTGTTTTGTTGGTTTTGCCTTCAGACCAGCTCAGGTATACCTTGCGGTCTTGCACGCCGGCCACGCGGCCTTTGAGGGTGTAACCGCTTTGCGCCTTCAGCAGCGGCATGCCTGCGGCCAGGCAACATATCAGAATGCTTGTTCTTTTCATATATCAGGTTTAACAATTTACGGTACTTTATAACCCATGTCTACAATTTTGCCGAAGCCGCCGTATGCCGTGGCGGTAAGCGTAAGGTCTCCCAGGTTGGACACGTTGAAGAAATACACCTTGCCTTCCGTACCGTTCCAGGTGGCTACGGCCAGTTGGGAGGTGCCGCCGGGCTCGCGCCTGAACTTCATGCGCACCACCTGCTCCTGCGCGGGGAAGGCGTGTTGCTCTGTGGTGGTGTTGGAAGTGGTTTCATAGCGGTTCACCTTGTTGCCTGTTGCATAGTAGAGATGCGGTGTGGCGGTAGAGCCTGCCGCGGCGCTCATCTGGAGGATGCCGGGGGCGTTCATCTGTGTTTTGGCAAGCGTGAGCACGGGAGATTCCCCGGTGGCTACAATAGCCTTGAACTGCAGCAGGTAGGGCACGCCGCCGGCGTCTTTCATCACGGCGTTATGATAGCGCGGTACGTTGGCGGAGTCCATGTAGACCAGCTCCATGCCGGTGCTGTTCATGTCAAACACGTTGCTGCTGGCCTGGGTGGGCAGGCGTTGCAGGCCGGTGGTGGTAACGGAGAGAAAACGTTTGCCGGTATTGTCATGTACCAGCGCGGTGTACGTGGTACCGCCGGCTACAAAGGGCGCCACGTTGTAATTGGGCGTGCCTTCGGGCGTGAGCAGCACGCCGCCCCATTTTTTAGAGCCGGGAAAACCGCCTACCAGGTTGGCGTGCACCTTGCCGTTGTTAATAGCTACGCCCAGGGAGGCGGAGAGATTTGCGCCGGTGCTGGTGCTCATCCAGGTTTGTATGGCGGGCTTCACCACATCTGGCGCCAGGTAAAAGAGATAGCCGTAGTCAAACTTATGCTGCAGGGTCTGGTAGTCCAGCTCCATGCCACCGTTTTCCCATAACATGTAGAGCTTCCGGGATGAAGGGGAAAGATCGTCCGTTACCTGGAAGGGCGTGATCTCCAGCTTTACGGGCTTGCTGACAGGGCGGCCGGCGTTGATGGTGGAATAAATGTGATGCTCCACCGTACCGTCTGGCAGTATCATGGAAAAATCCCCGGTAGCGCCGGTTTCTTCCAGGAACATCCAGCCGCGGGCGTATTTGTTGGTAATGGTGAGGTTGTAGAAATGATAACCGGCCAGGCCAGTGCGTTTGTCCATCACCTTGTAGCCTAAACGATAGTTTTGCCCCAGCGTGAAAATGGGGCTGGTTACCTTGATGGCCAGGCTGCGGTCTGTAGACACAATGCTCCTGGGCAGGGTGTAAGAGCTGGCCGGACTGTTGTCAAACACCGTCCATTCAAAGGCCAGGCTGGTATCATTACCGGGCATGGTCTGGGTGAAGGCGGGCGTGATTTTAAGGCTGTCGTTAAACAGCACGGAGAGCGCTTCCGGCGCCTTGCCGCCTTCCACTACAATCTCGTTCACGGGCCGGTAATCGTAATTGCCTTTGTCTTTATAACATCCTGCCAGGGCTACGGCCGCCAGCAGGGAAAGTATCTGGATTCTCATTGCAATGCATTTAAGCGGTTAGGGGAATACGACGCGGGCGCCGTTTTCGTCCAGCAGGGGGCCATGGGCCTCTTCATATTTGTACAGCGCGTATTTCACGGTCTGGATCAGGAACTGCAGGTCTCCCGGATAGATGGTGGTGTTCCAGTCCGTTTTGCCTGTTTCCAGTATCATGAAGCGGAACTTCACCTGTGAATATACACCGAAACTACCGGCCAGGCTGGCATCCCAGCGGGCGGGCTTCAGCAGCTGGTCTGTTACGCTGATCTTGTAATGCAGCCGGTCTATGCGCGAGGTGCCCGGGTTGTCGTTATAGCCGGGCTTGAAGTCGGCGGACTCTTCCACGGCCAGGTCTATGGTCAGCAGGCTGTCTTTCAGGCCGGGCTTGCGGTAGAGCACCACGGGCACGCGGGCTTCAAACTGGTTGGCGGGCACAACCAGCGGGCCAAAGCTGAAGTGATACCCTTCGCGGGCTTTGGAGGTGTCTGACACGCTGAGTTTGATCTCCCGGTCTTTATCCGCGGTGGAGCCCATAATGCGCAGGGTGAGCCAAACCGTGTCCTGCATCAGGCTGGCATCCTTTACGGCAAAAGAATAGTCTATGCTGTCTGCATTGGTGACGAACTTGGAGAAATAGATCCGCGGGTCTTCTTCGTACATAAGCCGGTCATCCTGGCTGCAGGCTGCAAGGCCCAGGATGGCGGAGAGTATAATGATATATCTGCGTTTCATGCTTGCGTCTGTTTATTATTTACCGAACTGGATCTCGTCCAGCGGTAATGGGAAAATGTATTTTGCTTCGGTCATCGGGTTGCCTACACCGTCTGGTATAGTGGCCGTGTTCTTCCGTTTGAAGTAATACCAGAGCTGCCCTTCGGCGTAAAACTCCTTGCGGTACTCTTTCATGATCTCCGCTTCCAGGTTGGCGGCGGTGGCCAGGGCGGGCAGGCTGCGGGCGGAGCGCACGGCATTGAGGAATACCAGCCCTTCATCAGGCGTGGGCGCTGCTTCCGCCGCTATGTAGTACATCTCCGGGAGGCGGATAACGGGTATCAGCCGCTGGCGCACGTTGCGCTGGTTGTCTGCGTGGTACTTCTTGGTGTAGAGGTTATTGAGGGTGTTCACCACCGTCCACAGGGATTTGGCCTGGATGGGCAGGCGGATGTCTGTACTGTAACCGGGCACGGAGGCTTCGTACATGTTGTTCACCTTGGTTTGGGTAGTGTACAGATCGCGGTTATCTTCATTGTTGTTAACCGGGCTTTGTTTGAACAGGTCGTCCGCTACGCGTTTGAGATGGGAGGCATAGATGGAAAAGATATGCTCCGGCGTGAACGTAAGGTCTGAGTTTTCCGTCAGCGGGTCAGTGCTGGTCAGGGTTGCGCTGGTCATGAACCGGAACTTGCCGCTGTTGATCACCTCCTGCGCATATTTCAACGCGTTCACCTTATCTCCCTTGTACAGGTGCAACCGTGCCAGCAGCGCTTTTACGGCCCAGTAGTTCAGGTGGTTCTGGCGGTACATGAGGAAAAGGTCAGGGTTGGTGGAGTTCTGGTTGCCGGCTATCTGGTCTATTTCCGTGTGAACAGACAAGAGCTGCTCCGCCTCCAGCAGCTCCTGCTCGCAGCGGGTAATGATCTGGCCAACGGTTTGGCGGGCCTGCGGCTGAATGGTGAACGCATCCATATAGGGAATGGCGGGTTTGTCATTATTGGCCGCGTTGGGCACGGGCGCGTATAGGCGCAGCAGGTCAAAGTGGAAGAAGGCACGCAAGGCCAGGGCTTCGCCTTTGATGATCTGGTAAGCCTGTTCCCCAAGAATGCTCTTTCCTTTATCTACGTTGCGGAGAATATAGTTGGCCTGCGCAATGCAGGAATAGGCGGTGCTCCATACTTCTGCTACCTCACGCTCTACGTTCACGCCAAGGCCTGCGTTGTAAGTGTAATTGTACATAGCCATCTGGCTGTACCAGTTACCCGTGCCGGACTTGTTCTCATAGCGGCCTGCCAGCACGTCCAGCATGCCGAAAGAAAGGTTGTTGCCATATAGCGAGTCTGCCGCGGCGCGCTGGTACACACCGAACAGGGCGTCTATGAAACCCTGGCGGGAAGAGAACTGTTCGTCTTCCTTCATCTGCGTTTTCGGAGACACATCCAGCCACTTTGAGCAGCCTCCCGCTATGGAGGCGGCTGCCAGCAGCACGCTCAGTATCAATATGCGGTATTGTTTCATACTAGAAAGAAGTTTGAATTTGCAGCGTATAAGATTTTGAGAAAGGATAATCCAGGCCCCTCTCCCGCTTCACGCTGGAGAAACGGAACAGGTCTGATGTAAAGAAGGTGATCCGCGTATTCTTCATGTGCACTTTGCTGAGCATGCGTTCCGGGAAACGGTAGTACACGGAAAGGCTTTCGCAGATCAGCTCGTTATCATCCTGCACAAAGCGGGAAGAAGCGCGCGTGAGGCCGGTCAGGAACCCTCCGGCGTTGGTCACGCCTTTGAAGAATACCTTGTCTCCCGGTTTCATCCAGCGCTCTTCGGCCACGCGGCGGTCTACGTTGTAGAGCGCGGCGTTCACGTTCTCCACGCGGTCTATCAGCGTCTGGTTGTAAGCCTGGCCGCCAAAGCGGAAACGGAAAAACATGTTCAGGCCTATGCCGCGTATTTCAGCGTTGGTGCCGAAGGTGCCTTCCACTTCAGGCCGGCTGTCTCCTATGATCACCTGGTCAAGCGGGCTGTACTCATTAGTAAGCCGTCCATCGCGGGTGCGGAAGATCTCCAGGCCGGTAGAAGGGTCTATGCCCAGGCTGGGCACTACCCAGATGGCGGTGGTAGACTGCCCGGCCGCGTAGCGCGGCAGCGGCGTGGAGGAATTGGTGGTATCTGCCCGTTTGTTCAGCTGTGCAATGGTGTTGGAAATGCGCTCAATGGAGTTCTTCACATGGAAGGCATTGACGAAGACAGACCAGTTGTCTCTGCTGGTTTGGCTGTTGATGATGTTGAGGCGCGCGTTTATTTCCCAGCCCTTGTTCAGCACATCTCCCATGTTCTCGTAGTAATACGGGAAGCCGGTAGATGGGGCGGTGGAAATACGGGCAATGCTGCCCTGCGTGCGTTCTATAAAGTAGTTGGCCGTAAGGTCCAGCTTGTTGAACAGGGTGATGTCTGCCCCCAGGTTGCTTTTACGTGTTTGCTGCCAGCCCAGGGCGGTGTTGCCGTAGCCCATCAGCCCGGTGCCTATCACGCCGCGGTAGTCTGTCATAGAGTGGTACGCGCTGGTGGTAACGCCCAGGTAGCTGTCAAAATTCTGTGAGCCGGTGTAGCCGAAAGAATAACGAAGCTTCAGGCGGTTGATAAAGGTAACGTCACGAAGGAAGTTTTCTTTATGCAGGTTGTAACCCACGCCGGTAGACCAGAAGGGCGCAAACCGCCGCTCAGCGCCGAACTGGGAGGAACCATCCACACGGTAGGAAAAGTCCAGCAGATAACGGTTATCATACGCATAACTTACGTTGCCCACAAAACCCGCCAGGCGGGCCTGGCCTTCCAGGCCGGAGGGCCGGTCTCCTTCCGCGTATTTGCTGCCCAGGATGAGCTCATCCATCTGCGGGTTGGGAAAACCAACAGCCCGCACGGTAGCATAGCTGAAGGCCTGCTGCTGAATGTTGGTGGCCAGCGTTCCGAAAAACAGGTGGCGGCCAAAGGTCTTATTGACATCCGCTCCCAGGAAACCTTCTACCGTAGTGCTGGAGCCGGTAGATTTGGTGTAGCTCCCCTTTTCAAAGGTGGGCGTATTCACGAAAGACGTATGCTGTGCTGGCGCGAAAACATCATAATCATCCAGCTGGCGCATGTATGCCAGGCGCGTATTTACGCGCAGCCAGGGTTTGGCCTGCCAGATGAGTGCAAAGTTATTGGTGATGTTAGTGTACTGCTTCCGGTCTATCACGTTGAGGTTGGCGTTATACAGCGGGTTCAACGCCCGGCCGGCCTTCTGCCCGTCAAGATTATCATACAGGTCAAAGTTGCTGAGGCGGTTGCCGCTGGGGCCGTATACTTCTTCGAGGAACATTTTCATGTTCCCGTCAGCATCGTACGGCGTCCAGTACGGGTTCAGCTGGGTATATTGACGGAAATGACCGTAGGGTGAGTTGTTGGCCCGGTTGAAGCCCAGGTTGAGATCGTTCCGGAACTGCAGGTTTTTGTAGCGGTAGCTCAGGTAAGTGCCCGCCATAATGTTGCGGCGGTCTGAGCCTTTCATTACACCTTCCCGCTGGTCGTAGCTGAGGTTTACACCGTAGAGCGCATCGTTGCCGCCGCCTTCTACGTATACGTTGTGTTTGTGGCCCCAGCCTGCGCGCAGCGGTTTGCTGAGCCAGTCTGTGTTCACGCCGCGCTCTATTTCAGACAGGCGGTGCTGGTAGTAGAGCTTCAGCTCTTCATCTCTCATGTTCCAGGTGTTGTTGTAGGCGCCGGTTTTCAGTTCCAGGTCAAGCTTCTCGCGGGCATTGAGCAGATCGTACCCGCGCAGGTCAGGCAGCTCTGAGGTTACGTTGCCGTTATAGGTGATCATGAGCTGGCCGCTCTGCGGGCGGATGGTCTCAATGACTATTACGCCGTTGGCCGCGCGGGAGCCGTAGATGGAGGTAGCGGCGGCATCTTTGAGGATGTCTACCTTGGCTATGCGGTTCAGGTCAAGATCATTGATGCGCTGCAGGTTTACTTCAAAACCGTCCAGTATAAAGAGCGGCACGTTGGGCGCGTTGGCGTAGTTGAAGGTGTTGCCGCTGCCGCCGTTGCCGATGTCTACCAGGCTGTTGCCGCCGCGCAGCGTTATTTCCGGCAGCATGTTGGGATTGGAGCCGAAGTTCAGGTTGTCAGGCATCTGGAACGAAGGGTCCAGCGCGCTGAGCGCGGTGAGCACGTTGCTGTTGGTCACCTTGTTGAGGTCTTCACGGGTGAAGGAAGAGGCGGCGCCGGTGAAGTTTTGCTTCGGGCGGCTGAACATGCCCGTTACCACCACGTCTTTAATAGACTGCTGGGAGGCGCGCATGATGATGTTCAGCGTTTCACCTGCGCGGGGCGTTACCACGGTTGTTTCATAGCCCATGTAGCTGATCTGCAGCTGGTCTCCGGGGCGGATGCGCACGGCAAACTCTCCTTTCAGGCCGGAGATGGCGCCGGTGCTGGTACCGCGCACTACAATGGTGGCGCCTACTACGGGCTCCTTTGTTTTGTCGTCTGTCAGCCGGCCTTTTACCTCTACCGGGTCTTGCTGCTGCGGAGCAGCGGTGGTGCGTACCGGCGCCGCTTTCAGTATCACCGTTTTGTTGCTGATGGAATACGTTAATGGTTGGTCTTTGAGCGCGGCGTCCAGCACTTCGGAAAGGCTGACGTCATTCACCCGGAGGGTAACGGGGCGCGTACCCGCCAGGGTGGCGTTGTTGTAGAGGAATGAATAGCCTGTCTGCTTGCGCAGTTCCCGGAAAAAACCGGGCAACGGCATGTCTTTCACGGTAAGGGTCACCTGCTGGGCTCCCGCCGGCACGGCGGCGAATGCCAACAGCAGGATGAACAGTGCAGCGCGGACAAAGCGCCGCCTGCCCGCCCCTGGGGGCGAATTACGATAATAGCTACGTCTCATACTGGTACAGTACGTTTAAAACATTACAAATAGCAACTGCGCATGCATAGCGAAGGAACAGCGTCCCGATTTTGGTGTATGCAGGCTCCGCTTACGGTATAGCCGTTACGGTCCTGTTCTCGATACGGAAATGAATGGTACCCGTCATTTCCAGCATTTTTAGCACTTCTGATAATTTTTCTCCCCGGGAGATCTGTCCCGTAAATATTTTCCCTTTGAGTGATGCGTGTTCGTATTCCGCTTCAATATTATACCATCTGCTTAACTGCGTCATGATGTTGGCCAGGGGCTCGTTCGTAAAGATGAACATCCCGTCTTTCCAGGCCGCCGCATCTTCCGCATACGGATCTTCCTGCACCTGCAGGCGGCTTCCCTCCTGCCATTGCGCAGACTGGCCCGGCCGCAGCACGGCGGCGCCCTGCGGTACTTCCACTCTTACCGCGCCTTTGAGCAGCACGGTTTTCTGCTCTTCGCGGTCATAGGCGGAGGCGTTAAACTGCGTGCCCAGCACGGTTACTTCCATATCTTTCATGGCTACCACAAAGGGGTGCGCCGCATCGGCCTTTACGTCAAAATATGCTTCGCCACGCAGCTCCACGCGGCGGTCTGCCCCCTGGAAGGAAGCGGGGAAGCGCAGTGAAGAGGCCGCATTGAGCCATACGCGGCTGCCGTCAGGCAATTGCACCTGGTACTGGCCGCCCTTTGGCGTGGCAATGGTATTGAATACCGGCGGGCCTTCCGGTGCAGCGGCATCTACATATACCAGCTGCATGCCGGCAGACTTGGCTACCTGCGCGCCGCCCTGTGCCGCCAGCGCACCGTTCTGCGCCGTATCCAGCTCAATAACGGTACCATCCGCCAGCGTAAGGGTGGCCTTGTCACCACCCGGCAGCGCGTCTGCCCCATATACGGAAGTGATGGCAGGGGTGCTGTCTGCACGGGGCTGCCTCAGCAGGAACCACCCTGATGCACCTATTGCCGCAAACACGGCGGCAGCGGCAGCCATACGCCAGATGTGGCGGGCCGGGCGGGTACGGCGTTGTACCTGCGCCAGCATGCGGCTGCGCAGGGCTTCCCTGCCGGCGGGTATTTCCCCGGAGGTGTCCATGCCGTCATACCAGGCATGCAGCTCCTGCTGCTCCGCTTCTGTGGCGGTGCCTGCCAGTAACTTGCCGGCCAGCTCTTCTATGCGTTGATGGTCCATCTGCTTATGATTATAGAGACATCTCGTAACGAGTTACCCTTAGTGGAGAAGAAATTTTTTTTTGAGGCCGCCGGAGCTTACCATAAAAACAGGTGCAGCGCCCTTCCCAGGCTGATGCGTATGGATTTGAGGGCTTTGGTAAGATGCGCTTCGGCGGTTTTGAGGGAGATGCCCATATCGCGCGCTATGTCATCCAGCGCACGGTCTTGCAGCTTGCTGGCGCGGAACACGATGCTGCACTTCTCCGGCAGGTGGTCACTGAGCTTGCTGACCATTTCCAGCAGGAGCTTTTCATCAATATCTTCGGGGGCTTGCATGAGCGGAGCGGCATTGGCCACCTGGCGGAGATGCTCCCGGCGGCGGCGGTTGCGGTGAAGGTGGCGGTAAATGGCATACCGGAGCATGGCTGCCAGGTAGGGCTGCAGCGACTCAATGGCCAGCTCCCGGCGTTTCTGCCAGATGGCCACAAAAACGTCCTGCACCAGCTCTTCAGCGGCGGCCGTGTCTTTCAGGTGAAAGTAGGCGGAGGCGTACAGCCGGTCCCAGTAACGGTCATAAAGTTCTGTAAAAGCCTGGTGGTCGTCCTCCCCGATCCTTTTTATTAATTCAATATCCTCCAAAGCAAGCACCAAAATGGTTGATTGATTCTATACAAATGGTTGATCCGTTGCACAAAATACAACTATTCGGGGATTTTGTTGTGTTTTTTGGTCTAAATAGCCGCCCCTCTCATCATCCCTTTTTCACCGCCTTCTTCCAACCGTCACGCATCTTTATCAATTTCCAGAAAAATAGCCCCAGCAAGACCAGCTCCAGCCTGATTGAAAAGTTCGTGCCTCCCGTAATAAAGGGCTCAATAGTAAAATATATACAGAGAACAATGCCGATGACAGCATCTATCAAACCTGCATCTACCGCCCAGTCCTGTTCTCCAAGCAAACCGATGGCCACCACTCCTTTGTAGAGGTAAATACCAATAATCAGCAGTCCTGCGCCAGATAATGCATCGGTTGTCTGTAACCCGTACAACGCCAGGTTGACTAGTTTTCCCAATAAGCCCAGCACCAGGCATACAATTGCAATAATAGCGGACAAAATAAACAACCAGGAGAATACTTTCATCCATTTGGGCAGCAGCTTGGCCCTTGTATTAATTGGCTCATCAAATTCGGAGTCCAGGTAGGAGACTTGCTCGTTCATAGATACAGGAGTTTGTCCCCCAAAGATAATACGTTTTTTCACAATACGTCAGCCCTACAGCTGCTCCGCCAGCTGCGTATACAACGCCTCCCCGTCACTGGGCCGCTTTGCTTTCTTCACCGCTACCTTCCCATCCCGCCCGAAAATAAAATACGTGGGATAACGCTGCTCCTTTTCACCCGGCAGCAGTTCCTCCCATATTTTCGAGATCCGCTCCTGCGGCATTCTTACATGCTGCCCGGTGATGTGATGCAGCTGCACATACTCCCGCCATTGCATATCCGCATCATCCTTATCGTAGCTAAGGTAGAGGAATACCACGTCTTTTCCCGCCATGCTGGCCTTCAGGGCCGGCACATGGCCCATTTCCACCTTGCACCAGCCGCACCAGGTGCCCCAGATATCCAGGTACACTACCTTCCCCCGGTAGGGCGCCAGCAACTCCTCAACAGAAGATACCTGCCGGTAATCTTCCCTGAAAACGATGTGGCTGTTCTGCTTTCCTTTATCCAACAGCGCTTCCAGCCCCGCAATCCTTTTGCGGCCGTCCGCGGCGGCTGTGCCTGCGGCAAAACGTTTCTCCAGCTCGCCCTGTATCATGCGGGCCATTCCCAGTTCCTTTGCATTACTGTAATACACCAACCGGTTGGCCAGCAGGTGTTCATACTGCGGGGCGGGCAGGCTGCCGGCTGCCAGCAGCAGGTCAACAACCTCATCGTTATACGTGTTGGCCAAATGCATGAGGGAATCAAAAGAAAGACCGGTGGCTTCTTCCAGCATTTTGCGGCCTTGCTCTTTGTTTTGCTTGTACAACCGGCCTATCTTCCTTGTATTATGTTTGACGGTGGCCTGCAGGAAGTAGCCGGCGTAAGGGCTGCTGTTCAATTCCTGTACAGACGGAATACCGGTCATATTCATCACCGTATCCCGCCACGCTTCCCCGGCAGGGTTCCTGTTGTAGCTTTCCAGCACCATGGAGAACTCCTCCAGGTTCAAAGCGTAATAATATTTAACATGCGTTTTTAGAGACTTCTTAATATTATCCGACAACGAGGCTTTAGAGACGGATTGCCGGAGGCTGTCTGCTTCCTTTAAAACAGCCGGCAGCAGGATGTTGACCAGGGAATCCCCCGGCCATTTGCCATATTCGTTTTTGGCGGAAAACTCTTTTGAAAAGGAAGGCCGGGGCGGGAAAAAGGCATGCACCATCCTATTCTCCGCAGCGCCTTTGCCGCTGTAGCGGATGGTGCCGGGCAGGTCTGCTGCATCAAAGGTAACATGCAGGGGCCTGCCGGCACTGAGTAGCAGCGGCTGTCTTTTTTCGTTATAGAGCAGCGTGACCAGCACAGGGCCATTCTCCGGCAGGGAGAAAGTGAAGGTACCGTCAGCAGTAACTTTTGCATACATGGAATTTTGAGGCTGATACCATACATCGCGGGATATGTTCAGCTCTACCGCTGCAGGTGTTGGGCCGCTGATCTTGCCGGTCAGTAAAGTTTGAGACATGCCGGCTTGCGCGCAGCACAGGAGCAGCGCCAGCAACAATTTCTTTTGCATAGCAGATAATTTTCCCCGCAAGAATAGTCAACTGGCTGGTGGTAACCGGCTGAATGTGACCAACCGGGATGATCATGCCATGAATACCCCGTGCGGGGATGTGGGGCTATTGTATCTCCCCCTTCTTTTCCAGTTGCACCGTTTGTTGTTTCCCATCCGTTTTTGGAGGCTGCAGCTGGCTGAATGCCTGGAAAGCGCCTTTCCAGTCGAGGTTGAAGGCTACTTCCAGCATGCGCCCGTCTGGCGAGATCATGATCTTGCAGGGATAACCGCTTACCTTGTAGCTCCTCTCCACGTTACCATCACTCATGGCCACGGGGAAGGTATACTTTTCGCCCTCCATGAACTGGGTCACTTTCTCCGGTGTGTCATGACAGGCAATGGAGAGAAAGGCAGATTCCGTACTGTTGCGAAGGCTTTGGGATACCTTTTCTACTTCCGGCAGCTCCTTTCTGCAGGGCTGGCACCAGGTGCCCCAGAAATCTACCAGCAGCCATTTGCCGCGGTAGTCCGAAAGTTTGTACTTTTTGCCGTCAGGACTGGTTAGCTCAAAGTCCGGCGCGGTTTTCCAGGTACGCACCAGCGTGTTGTGCACAAAGTCCTTAAAATCACGGTTGGGCATATGTTGTGCAAAGGCCTTTTGCACATCCGGCAGTATGGAGGGGTCTGCATTCACCTGCTGGGCCATTACCTTCATGGCCTCCCGGCTATCTCCCTGTTTGAAGAGCGCATTGGCGAAGCCGGGGCGGTATGTTTCTTCAGACTTCAGCATTACGCGGTCATAAAAGCTGCTGTGCGCCCGTTCTGCCTTGCTGCGGGGAGAAACGGCGGCGGCGCGGGCATAATAGTTCAGGGCCTGTGCGGCGTCTTTATCTTTGAGGGCTTCATACCGCAGAAAATAAGCGTAAGCCAGCATGTTTTGATCTGTATAGCGGGTGCTGCTCAGGCTGTCTGCTGTGCCTTTTTCCAGTATGGCGGTTACGGCCTTCAGGGTGGCGGCTGCTTCTTCCTGCATGCCATTTGCCTGCATCTGTTTGTACAGCATGAGCTGGTAGCGGCTGCCGTTGCCGTATTTCCGTTCTCCGGTGCGCAATTTACCGAACGCTTTTGCCAGCAGGCGGAGAGAATCCCGATTAGTGGTGCGGGTGGCCTGCATGCCTAGCAGCATGGGATAGGCCGCCTGGCGAATAACGGTATCCTTGTCTTGCGCCAGCCTTTGCAGGAGGCCCGCCGCGTTGCGCCGGCTGTTGTGATAGTCTGCTTCCAGCTCAGCTATTCTTTCTTCGCTCAGGCCGTTTTTACGCCAATGGCTTTTAGCCCTTTCCATATCAGCGGGGTTGAAAGTCTCAAATACACTTTGCGCAAAGCTGTGTTGCAGCCAATCCTCCAGAGATTGCCGCCGCGCCGCGCCCAGGTAGTGGATGAGCTGTATGGCGCTGTCTGCATCTTTTGCCCAAACGTTCTGCAGCTTGTTGTGGAGGTGAATGGAGTTGCCCTCCAGCATGTAATCAGGCACGGTCTTCAGTTCCCTTCTGTATATCTCATAACTGCTCTCTATATTCATTCTCTGGATGAGGCCGAGCTTGGTGTTCACATAATTTTTGCTGGTGCCGAACAACGGGTCCATTTTATGGATGAACGCCATCACCCTGGCGGAATCGTACTCCACGCCTTTGCTGTCTTTCAGGGCCGCGCTCCAGCTGGAACCTTGAATGAGCATTTCGCGCAGTTCGGGCGTAACGGCCGGGATGCGGGCCATGTCTGGCTTCTCTATAACCCGGAGCAGCACGGTGTCATAATAATGGAGGGGATGCTTTTTCCCGTTCACGTCTGCCACGCCGTTTACACTGGTGGTCAACCTGGCGGACGTCAGCCCGCCGGCAGCATCATTCCATTGGTACACCTGGCTATATTCGTTTTTCAGGCCGGGGGTATTTTCAGGCTTATGCTGAACGGCAGTAATAGTGCGGGCGCCGCCTGCCTGCGGGGCAGCTGTAAATGCAAGCGTAGAATCTGCGTTGAACCAATGCGCTGTACCGGGCGGCACCGGGAGAAAAACGGAACGGATCTCCCTGTCCAGGAAACTATGTACGTTTCCCACCAGGGGTTTAATATGATTTTTGTCAATACCCACCTGCAGGGCTTTTTCTTCCACCAGCTGCTCCAGCTCCGGCCGCGGGCGAGCGGGCCCGCCGGGATGGTACAAGATCTCCACCGGCACCTGCAGCAAGAGCACAAACAGCAACGGCTCTGTAGTGTTCATCGGGAACTCCGCCATGTCTGTCATGCGCTCCGGCAACGCCCCTTTACCCGGCTTGTAGTTGAGCAGGGTAGCGCGGATGCGCAGCGTGCCGTCTGCCTGTTTTTCCAGCAGCTGCAGCTCGCAGAGCGAAACGTAAGCCGACTGGTACGCGCCTTTATGCTCTTTGGCACAGCGGGTTTCTACATATCGGGTAAAAGGTGTTTGCTGAGCCGGTGAGGCGCCGGCTATCAACAATGCTGGCAGCAAAAGCCAGAGGGATTTTACGTACATGGTACCTGGTATTATTTGAAGAATGGCGGCTATTGAGGGTTTGATTATTTACATTAAATATAGCCAGTATTTCTCATACCCACAATATTTCGCGCACAGCGCCGCTTTTGTGGCCCCGCCTTTATGGAATATCCGCCCCGCTGCATCTATACCAGAAAACCACTGGCATTTGTTATTCTTTCAACTGAGCTGCGGCAGCATTTTCCTGCTGTCCTTTCTGCTGCTGAGCAATGTAAAAGGCGTCAACACGGGCGCCAACCGATGGATGGGCATTTTCTACCTCTTTGCCGGCTTTGCCATGCTGGGTGCTATTGCGGAGCACTCCTCCCCCGGCTATCAATGGCTGATACCGGCTACGGAAACCACCCGCTTTGCCATGGCCCCCGCGCTTTATTTTTCGGTGAAGCATTATACCAGCATCCGTTACCGCTTCCGGTTCACTGACCTGCTGCATTTTCTCCCCGCCCTGCTCTTCCTGCCCATACTCTTCGGCGGCAGCCGCTACCTGCCGGCCTGTGGAGGTATGTTGATAGGCATGGGCATCAAGCTGCAGCTGGTGGTGTATTGGGTGCTCAGCTACCGCCTGCTCCGGCAGCACCGGTCGCGGCTGGAAAACGTTGCTTCCAGCACCAGTGGGGCTACGCTGGGCTGGTTGAAAAACCTGGTGATACTCACCGGCATCATGATCGTCAATTTTCTCCTTTCGCCATTTATGCGGCCGCATACCTGGGAGGGCACTTCTTACATTATTTACCTGGCAGCCATCTACCTCTCCTGTTACCATGCATTGCGGCAGGGGCCGGTATTTCCGCCCGGGGAAAAAGAAGGCCCCCTCCCGGCGCAGCCGTCTGCCGGAGCGCCACGGCTGCCTGAAGACGAGGCGGCTGTTTTGAAGAAGCGGCTGGCCACGCTCATGCAGGAAGAAAAACTATACACGGAACCGGAGCTGTCCCTTTCCGGATTGGCAGACAGGCTGGACGTTTCCTTGCATGAAGTATCGTGGCTGCTGAACAAGGAAATCGGTAAAAATTTTTATCAATACGTGAACCACTTCCGGATAGAAGAAGCGAAAGAGCTGCTGCACTCGCCCAACCACCAGCACCTGAGCATACTGGCCGTTGGTTTTACAGCAGGCTTCAATTCCAAAACAGCGTTTAACAGCGCCTTCCGGAAAATAGTGGGCATGACGCCTGCAGAATTCCGGAATTTAGTGGTGCGCCTGGATGCAGGCGGGCAGTAGAAACCTTGCCAGTGGCTAGTATTGCAAGAAAAGCAATACTATGAAGCAATTGAAATTTGGCCCGCTGATGCTGGCCGCCACACTGACGGGATTGATGGCCTGCCTGGTTGTGTACAGGGTAACCGCCCGCTACGCCAAGAGCTGGATGCCGCCGGCAGCCATCTGGGGGCTGGCCTTCCTGGTGCTGATTGCGGCGCTGGTATACGGCGTAATCCGTTACCTCCGTTTCCGGAAAAGCGATACCCCGCCGCCTGATTTGCTGGCGCCGTTTAACATGCTGCTGGTATTTCTGCTGGCGTGGGACCTCTACTCCTTCGGCTGGCAGAAAATATTCCACCTGCAAATGGTGGTGCCGCTGGGCATGTTAGACCTGCCGTTCAATGATCTTGACGGGGAAACGCTTACCTGGGCGTACTTCAGAAGGTCTTACCCCTTCACCGTCACCATTGGCCTTGCGCAGATGACCAGCTCGGCAATGCTGCTTTTCAAACGCACCCGCCTGCTGGGGCTGATCATGCTGGTGCCGGTGCTGCTCAACATCATTCTGATCGATACCTTCTACCACCTGCATACCTGGGTGCTGGTGCATGCGCTGGTATTGATGTCTGGCGTTGCCTATCTTTTGTACCAGTACCGGGCGGGGCTGATCACGTTCTTTTTCAGGGTTGCTCCCACTCTGCTGCCCTTGCGCAAAACGCCCTGGGTGATCGGCCTCCTGATCCTGACATTACCGCTGGTGCTGCTGCTCACCTATTCCCAACCCGACTGGCACCCGCAGTTCACCGGCAAGTACAAGGTGAAAGACCTGCATGTGAACGGTGCTCCACAGCGGGCGCATAGCTTCCGTGACAGTGTGCTCACGGTAATGTATATGGACTTGCAGGATGATATTGTGCTCGAATTCAACCATTACAACAACCGGTACATTGGTACATATCAGTATGATGAGGCTTCCCGGCGGATCAGCGCCAAATGGAGATACCCGCGCAGTACGGATTTCCGGTTTGAGGGTGTAATGCAGCCGCTAAGCGGGAGGAATCTGCAGTTCAGGGGAGTGTTAGCGGGAGATAGCGTGCAGATGCGGCTGGTGTATGTGCCGGAGCCGCGGTGAGGGGGGGTGTCAGGCCGACATCTCTTTCCTCACCATTTTAGGCGTAGCATTCGTCCAGGTTTTGAATGCGCGGCGGAAAGCGGGCAGATCGTTATAACCCAGTATGCCTGCTACCTCCGTAATAGAAATTGCGGGATTTTTCATCAGGTGGAGGGCCAGCTCTCTTTTCACTTCGCCGGCCACTTCCCTGAAACTGGTGTTCTCTTCAGACAGCTTGCGTTGCAGGGTACGGACGGTTACGTTCATACCCGCCGCGGCGTCTTCTATAGTGGGCAGCTGGCCTTTGAACTGCATCAGCAACAGGTGCTTGAGGCTGGCGCGGCAGTCTGCCTGCAGCTGGAGGGATTTTTTCTGGCCCAGGATGTTGTTGAAGAGCTGGTACAGCGAGTTATCTGACGAGAGGACCGGGGTATCCATGTCACTGGTGAAGAAAACCACCCGGTGAAGCGGGGCGTTGAAGAGCACCGGGCAATGCAGCACGTCTGTATAAGCAGAAACGGCGGTTTTGGAAAACTCTACCTCCGCGGCAGCCGGGTAGATGTGCCTGCCGGTGAGCAAGCGCATATGGTACAGCATACTGGCCAGCACCATGTCTATGGCAATGCGGGCGTTGCGGGGATAGGCGCTTTTCCAGGCGGCGTTCTGGTGCAGCTCTACCATGGCTTTATCCCCTTCTTCGCGGTACATGAACGTAATCATGGGGCACACCATGCAGCCGTAGCGGCAATATACCTCCAGCGCTTCCCTGACGTTGCGGCTGGCCTGCATCATAAAACCCACCATGCCCGTCATCGAAAGGCTGATCTCAGAACCGATGGCCAGGCCTACCTGTTCGTTGCCGGTCAGGTCTGCCAGCAGATCATACAAGGCGGCGGCCTTTTGCCATTCCACCTTTTGTTCGGAGTCACTGATCTCTTCCTGCGTAAAACCGGCCAGCTCGCGCAGGGTATCATAGGCTTCCCCGTAGGTAGCGGCAGTGTGCAATATTTCCCGTATAACGGTTGCCTGTAATCCCATGGCGTAAAATGACCTGTTTCAAGTACAAATTACACTTTTTCCGCCTGTTGTACCGGGCTTTCTTTGCAGAAAAAATCACGTATGACATCCCCCAAGATCAACATCCCCCCAAACATGCCGGCGCTGCTGAACGGCCGGCGGAAAAAGATCCTCTTTGCCAACATTCCCGCAGACGGGCATTTTAACCCACTTACCGCCCTGGCAGTTCACCTTCGTGACCAGGGCCATGAAGTACGCTGGTACACCGGCCCCAGCTACGCCCCCAAAATAGAAAAGCTGGGCATTCCCTACTACCTCTTCAACAAGGCAAAGGAAGTGACCGTTCACAACATAGACGCCGTTTTTCCCCGGCGGCAGCAGATCAGGAACCATGTTAAAAAAGTGATCTTCGACATCTGCACCTATTTTATTGAAAGAGGGCCGGAGTTTTATGAAGACATCCGGGATATTAACGAGAGCTATGACTTTGACGTACTGGTGGCAGACAACACCTTCACCGGCATCTCCTTTGTAAAGGAAAAGCTCCGCAAACACACCGTGGCCATTGGCATACTGCCCCTCAGCGAATCTTCCCCCAACCTGCCGCCGCCTATCATGGGCCTTACACCGGCTACCACCCCGGCCGGGCGTGCCTTTCACGCCGCGCTCCGTTTGCTGGTGAACAAGGTGCTGCTGAAAAAACCCCATCAGCTAATGCATGCCTGCCACCGGCGGTACGGCATTACCCTGGGAGACAGCAACCTCTTTGATGCGCAGATAGAAAAGTCTACCCTCTACCTGCAAAGCGGCTCGCCGGGCTTTGAATACCCCCGCCCCGCCATGAGCCGCCACATCCATTTCATAGGCCCCCTGCTCCCCCACCGGGACAACAGCCACTATCACATTCCCTTTATGGACAAGCTGCAACGGTACAAAAAAGTGATACTGGTTACCCAGGGCACCTTTGAGCCGGACGTGAACAAGCTCATTGTGCCCACGCTGGAAGCCTTCCGCGATACAGACCACCTGGTGATCGTTACCACCGCGGGCTGGCATACCGGCAGCCTGCGCGAGCGGTACGGCAGCAGTGACAATGTGGTGATCGAAGATTTCATCCCCTTTGAGCGGATCATGCCGTTTGCACACGTGTTTGTGTCTACCGGCGGGTTTGGCGGCGTGATGCTGTCTGTCTGCAACAAACTGCCTATTGTAGCCGCGGGCATTCACGAAGGGAAGAATGAAATATGCGCACGCATCGGGTATTTCAGGCTGGGCATCAACCTGCGTACAGAAAAGCCGTCTGCGGGGCGCGTTAAGAAGGCCGTCCTCCAGGTGCTGGCAGACCGTACCTACAAACGGAATACGGAAAAGCTGGCGGCGGAGTTTGCTTCTTACGATCCGTTGCGGCTTTGTACGGAGCATATTGAAGGGTTGCCGGTGGTGGCCGGGAAGTGATGACCGGATTGTATTCCGGTTTGCCAGATGAATAGGATAAGCTGACACGCATGATCCGCATTCAATCAAGCACTTCCAAGCCAGGGTTTTCCTCAGCCCTGGCTTTACTCCTTCCCCATGCATACCCTCCGCTCCCGCTAATAATTGCGGTAGCCACTATTTCCAGTATCCGTAATGCTATTTCTTCTTTGCCTGCACGTACACAATACAGAAGCACCCCTGACACTATCAGGAGAATAATAGTAAAAAATACAGCGAGCAAAATCTTATGATGCAATCCATGACGTGGTGCATTTTTTATGAATTCGCCTTGCTGCTTCAGACCTTCCCTGGAAAGTTCATAATTCTGCTGAAGCTCAATTTTACGAAGTTCGTTTTCCTGATGACGCAGCCTTAATTCTTCCCGCTGCAATTCAAGAAATTCCCTTATAGATTGTTCGCCTAGGCTATTTGTTTGATTGTTTCGCTGCGGTAAATTTTGAGGCATATTTATAACCGGGTTTGAGCACCACCCGAACGGACCCGCCAACTTCATTACTACCTAAACGGGGAGGAATAAACCTGGCTGACACTACAGACGCTCTGTCCTGCTCGTACAGCCTGACAAAAGCTCCCGGTGAGAAAACAATCTCATTATGAGGTCTTAATTTTGCGTTCATAGTTCATAAATTATCGGAGGTATTGTACTTTATTTTCTTGTCTAAGCAAATTGGATCACGGATTTAACCAATGCCTTTCAAATGAAAAACGGGATTGAACAAGTAAAAAAAATTCGATGCTAAACGTGTTATTCAAAACTACAGAAAATAATATTCCTGCCAATGTACAACGCTTGTCATTTTCTAATACCTGAAAAACTATCGGTTATTATAGCATTTTAATCTGTAGATTCCGTGAAAAACTAGTAAGATTCTTTACTTTGCATGCATCAATAAGCCATGCACCACCTCCCACTCACATACCAACAAACAATATTCAACACAATAGCAGGAAAGATCACCACCCCTGACTTCGAAACCTGGCTCTACGCCCACCCTGAACTGGAAGGATACATAGGCCCGGAACGCTACCTCAGCCTCATCTCTTTCCGCTTCAAAACAGACAGCAGGTACAATCTCATAAAAATACTGGAAGCAGTAATTGACATGGGAGAATACGAAACCCACAAACTGCTGTCCCGGCTAAAAGAAGCACAAACACTAATTCCCGGCCTGCCGGAACTGCTGGAGCTTTTCTACTACCAGTATTGCGACGGCTACTATTTCCTGCAAAAAGTTGCCCTGGGGCAGGGCTTGTCAGTTGTTATCCATAAGGAAAACGGAAATGCGGAATTTGAGATCACGCCTGCCTCCTTTGAGGAACTGCAGACAGATATTGCACAGGTAATTCAATGGATAGCAGAAAAGAAGATCGTGCTCACCGGCACCAGGGATAACCTGAACAGGCTTGAATACATCGATCAGCGTGAACCATATGACCGCGAATAAAAAAAATGGAGCACCCCCAAAAACTGGTTGATGCTCCATCAATCTTCCAACAATCAGTACTATTTCGCCTGGTAACTATAATTCTTGTTATGAGATTGCCCGCCGGCAATAACCAGGTTTTCAACATTCGTTTCCGCTTTACCATCTACTTCCACCTTATAGCTCATCGTGATCGTATTAGCCTCCAAACCATTGATGCAGCTTGCGTTCAGGCTGCCGAAGTCAAAGGGCTTCACCGTTTCGAGCACATATGTTTGGTTAGCTCTGAATTCCTGCACACCCAGCAAGATATGGTCTTCATTACCCTGGGTTACGCCGTTTATTTTCCAGACAGGAGCGCCGTATTGGCTGGCGTCATGGTTTCCCGCCCCTATCCCGAAATCAACCTGGTCACCCTCGGCAAGACCGGTTACGGTAATAGTAACTTTCATGGATATTTTCCTGGCAGCCGGTTTGGGGTCGTCTTTGCTGCATCCCGTGAATATTAAACCTGCAATAGCCATCAGGCACAAACTGAAAATAATACGTTTTACTCTTGTAGTTTCCATTTCCTTTGGGTTAAATGTAATTAATGGCCCAAAGGTAAACCTGCCTCAAAATGCCAACAATACCGGGGAATAGGGCTTTTTACCCTCCTAATTACAGGAGGGTGGCTTACAGCAGCTTCTCCTGCACCATCAGCATCAACAGCTCCGCCGTGTTTTTTGCCCCGAACTTTTGCAGCAGGTTCTTACGATAGGTATCTACCGTATAACGGCTTAAATACAGCTCAGCGGCTATCACCGCGGTTGTTTTGCCTTCAGAGAGCAATTGCAGCAATTGTTTTTCTCTCTTTGTAAGTGACGGAAGGGGTTTGGCGTTCTTTACGAAGGCATCAACAATCAGTCCCTTCAACGCTGCACTGAGCACTACCTCTCCGCGCTGGGCCAGTTCTATGCTGTTCAGTATCTCCGCTGCGGGGGAGCTTTTCAGGATATACCCTGATGCGCCGTGCTGCAACAGCTCCAAAACGGTACTGCGCTCTGCCAGGTTGCTCATTCCCAATATGCAGGCGCCTGGTAATTGTGCCTTGATCTCCCTGCACAGGTCTATGCCGTTGCCATCCGGGAGCATGATATCCAGCAGCACTATATCCACGCTGTTGCTCTCCAGGTAAGACCGGAAGCTGCCTGCATCCGTAAAGCTCAATACGGCTGCATACCGGGGATCGGCTTCCAGGAGGTGTTTCATGCCTTCGATAACGATGGGATGATCATCTACTACAGCCAGTATTTTTTTGTGATCAGACATACAGCTCAATGTTTATGGTGGTGCCTTCAGCCGGGGTGGATTCAATATCCAGCCGGCCTTTCATGTAGTTCACGCGGTTGCGGATATTGCTCAGCCCTATTCCGTTTGAGGTGGCGAGGATGCCCGCATCGAAGCCGCGGCCGTCATCTTCCGCTGTAATAAGGAATACGTGGCCGTTTTGTATGCACTGCAGGATGATCTTGCGGGCATGGGCATGCCGGATGGCGTTAGTGAGCAGCTCCTGCACAATGCGGTAGATGTTGGCCTGCGCGGCAAGGGGCATGCCTTGCGCTATACCGTTTGCCTGGAACTCGATATGGGTATCATCCGTGCGCAGGGAAGCGCACAGGTCGCGCAGCGCTGTCTCCAGGCCGGATTTCAGCAGGCTGTCCGGCATCATGTTACGGGCAATGCGGCGCAAGTCACCAATGGAATCTTCCAGCTGCCCGATGGCCTCATCGAGATACGGAACGGGTTGTTTCCGCTGCTGGTCAGACAATTTTATCATGATACCGGAGAGCGCCCCGCCAAGGCCATCGTGCAGGTCTCTCGCCACGCGCTGCCGCTCCTGCTCCTCTCCTTCCAGCATGGCATTAGCCAGCTTCAGCTCCTGCTGCTGCTCTATCTCAATGAGCTTTTGCCGGGCCCGTTTGCGGCTGCTCCTGTAAAAGATCACCAGCAATAGCGAAATGGCCAGCAGCAACAGCCCCGCGCTGCCCAGCAGCCAGTTGGTCAGCCGCTGGTTCTTTTCTTTCATCTGTACCTGCTGCTTTTCCGCCTGCAACCGGATGATCTGCTTTTCTTTTTCCGCTACGTTGTATTTGCTTTCAATGGTGGCCAGTTCGCTTTTCAGCTTTTCAGGGTATACGCTGTCTCTTACACTGTTGAATTTCTTCAGCCACTCGTAAGCTTTGGGAAGGTTGCCCATTTTCTCATAGGTATCAGACATGTTCATAAAATAGATCATCCTGTTACCATCCAGGTTCACGGGCGTTTCATCAATGGCCAGCTGCAACGTTTTCCGGGCGGCCTCATACTGCCCCTGGACAAAGTATAATTTGTAGAGATGGAACCGCAGCTCGTTCAGCTTATATTGTTTGTTGAGCTTTTCCGCCAGGGCAATGCCGCGTTGCAGATGGGCCAGGGATTGGCGAGGGTTACCGGCGGTCCGGTAATACATGGCGGCGGAATTGCAATAGTCCAGGTTATATTCCGATTCCGGAAAAGGTTGCAGCAGCTCACCGGCCTGGTCCAGCAGGGGTTTTGCCCTGGCCAGGCTGTCCATATACACGTAGTTGTCCGTGGCAAAAAGCAGCGTGGTAACTTCGGTGTGTAAAGGCGGGCGGGCACTTTTGTAGTACGCCAGGCTTTTATCGAAATATCCGGCCGCTTTTGCATGTACGCGCAGGTTCATGAATACCATGCCTACATCCGCATAATATCCGCCAATCAGCATGTTTTCCCCGGCTTTTTCCGCCATGGGAATGGCTTTGGTGAGGATCAGGTTGACCATTTCCGTTAAATCGTTCTTCCGCTGGTACAGCGCCCCGGAATTGCGCCAGGCCCTTGCCTGGAACACGTAGCTTTCCTTTGTGCGGAACCTGCTGAACATCCCGGCGGCTTTGGCGTAGAGCTGCAGCGCCTTGTCTACGTCCGTATCAAAAAAATAACCGGCTTCATAGAAGCGGTGTACGGCCTGAAGGTAGCCGTTTTCTCCGCCGTATTTTTTTCCTGCCTGCAGGTAGTGCAGCGCTTTGGCGGTATCGGAATAAGACCAGAAGTCAGACAACAGGTAACTGGCGCGCGCCCGCAGGCTGTCCGTAAGCCCGTACTGTTCCAGCTGAACAAGACTGTCTACGTACTTTTTTTCATCCACCAGGGGCTGGGCCTTTGCAATAGTGAGGGCTGCCAACAGGATGAAGGGTATTGAAAATAAATGTTTCATATAGTCAGGCGCGGTAAATATACAGCAATCAACCAGAACAGGGGAAAAAGCAAAAGCGGCACATTTATTTGGCAAAATGTAAACTATACATTACATTTAGTAATGTAAAAATTACATTTTATGCGCTAAAATCCTTTCCCGTATGCCTACTGGGCCAAAATATTGGGGGCACTGATAGTGCTGGCCGGTATTGCCAGCTTTTTCTTCCAGCATCATAAAAAAGGGGTGTATGATTTCAATGACCTGGCGGCAGGCCTGAGCTGGGGCTTTGTTTTTATCTTCTTTTCAAAAGAGAACAGACGATGAAATGGTCCGGAGCCTGAAATTCAAAGCGCTGGCGGTAGCCGTCATTGTTGCGTTCTCCATCACCCACCTTTACAATTACATTTTTCTGAACTGGCGCCTGGAGCGGGGGAAAGACATCATCCTGTCCATCTCCGCCTACCAGTTCCTGGCGTTAACGCTCATGATGGCAACAGGTTATTTTTACTACCTGAAACACCAGATAACATCAAATGAACGGGAATGAAGAATCTCATAAAAGTGGAACGGGCAAGGAAAAATTTAACACAGGCGGAGCTGGCGGAGAAAGTAAAAGTAGCGCGGCAGACCATTATAGCCATTGAAGCAGGCAAATTTGTTCCTTCTACCATACTGGCTTTTAAAATTGCCGGGGTATTAGGCTGCAAACCTGACGAGCTCTTTGAGCTGGAAGAGGACGACTGGCTGTAAGTTGCGGCTGCAACACGGCCCAACCCTGCCGTAACCATGCAGGAAAACACTATGAACACTATAGGAGAACAGTACCGCAGGTGGACTTGCTACGGAATTGCCCCGCACAACGTGTTCACATGCCGTAAAAGGGTATTACTCCATACATTTTGAGCGGAAAAAGCATAAAAACAGGAAAAAAGAAACGGAAGAAAGGCGTAACAAACACAAAAATCAGGCAAGAAGGCATGAGTTTCCATCAACCCGGAAGATTGCAGGTAAAGTGACACTAAAAAAAATACGCGGCGTATAAAAAAACATCATTCCTATTCCCGTTGATTGAAGTTAACCACCAGCCCCGGTACAAAAGGGATGGCCGCATCTTCCGCTACCGCCGTGTACGGCCGCGGCGCCCGCTCCTCTTTACCCGGCAGTACCGCTATCACGTCTGCCGCGGAGAATTTGCGGTTGTACAACATATGCATCTTGCCGCCCTGCGCTACACAGCTCATCACCTCCAGCACCACGCAATACAATGCGCCCTTTTCCGCCGGCATCACCAGCGTAAGCGCCTCAGACGGCCGGCTCACGTCTACCAGCACCGGTGCGGAAGCCACGGCGGCGGCGTTTGTAAAGCCGGGCTGTACGCAGATGGCCACTGCCTTGATGCACAGGTGGGTGGCCAGCGGGTTGGCCGTGTACGCCTCCATGGCAGGCAGGTGTACTTCAATGCTGCCGTCATAATTACGGGAAACGGACGGCGTTACCGTCAGCACATGGGAAAGGTTGGCATGCTGGTTCAGGGAAAACCCCTCCAGCCCGCGGAAGTGCCGGGGAATAAAGCGTTTCTGCCGGTGCAGGTCATCTTCCCGCAACACGTTCAGCAAAGCCTTGTTGAGGCGGTTGCCCATGGCGTGTTCATAACGGATGTCCAGCAGCGGGTCCATGGCATGCCGCATGGCGGCGCCCAAGGTGCTGGCTTTACCGAAGTACCGGCTGCTGATTTTGGTGCGGGGGCTTTGCCGCACCTCAGCAGGCATGGAGCGCACGTAGTACTGCTTCCCTACGCGGTAGCCTATCAGGTCTCCTACCCGGCCGGTGAATTTCAATAGCCCTGTTTGCTTGCCCATAAGTGAATCGTTTTTAACTGAAGTTACGGAAAACGGGTAACCGCAGTTGTTAACAGCAGCAATAATGAAGCCGGGCCTGCATTTAGGCAGGCCCGGTTGTTACAATAGTGCATACAGCATCAGGTAAATCAGGGCAATTGCTGCCTGATCTTCGCCTCCATATCACTCCATGAGTAATAATGAAACACCTTCCCGTTGCTCATGGCCACCAGCATGCCTTTCGGGAACCTGGGGCCCAGCGCCACGGGGGTTACCTCAGACCCGTCGCTTTCTACGGTAGACACGGGTACTTCGGCCAGAAGGGTATGCTGGTGGGGGTTGCCGGCCGCCCCCTCCCGCGGGAACACCATAAACGTGTTGGCCTGCTGGTTAGACACCAGGATGTACCCTGTGCTGTCGGTAAGGGGATAAATGGAAATGCCTTCATGGTCAGATGCAAAACCGGTGGTACCGAAAAGGGCCAGCCCGGCAGCAGCGGTGTCATCAGGGTTGGCGTTATATTTCCGGATACCCACGGTTTCATCTGAACAGTATACGTAGCCCAGCGCATTATCTACCGCTATGGCCTCAATTTCCTTCTTGCCGCTGTATTGGCCGAATTTGCGCACCAGCGCGCCGGTTACATGGCCCTGCCCGTCATCCTGCAGGCGGTATTGCCAGAGGTAATTGTTCACGGGGCCGCTTTTACGGCCTACAATGGCAAATATGGCGGTATCTGCAGGGCGGGTGTACAAGGCCACGCCCATGGGCGCGCGCTCCGCCTCGCCTTCAAACACGGGTATGCCGCCGTTGTCTATGGCTTCCAGGCCGGGCAGCCTGAACACGCGGAGCTTGTTGGTTTCCCTTTCTGTGACCACAGCCACGTCTACCCGCTGGCCGCCCAGCAGCAGGCCGTAAGCAATGTCTACATTATTGGGGCGTTGCAGCCGTGCGGTTTTGCGCACTATTTTACCGTTGAGGTCAAAGGCATAGAGCGCGCCGTCACTGTCTTTATCTGTGCCGATGATGAGGCTCTGCAGCGTGTCTGCCGGGTTGATCCAGATGGCAGGGTCATCGGTATCGTGCACTACCTGTTCTGTGATCACTACGGGCTGCAGGGCGCCGGGGGCCTTGGGTTGCGTCTGGCAGGCGCTGCAAAGCGCTGCGCCGGCCAGCCATATTATATATTTCCTGGTCATGGTCAGAGGTCAAATTTAAATCCAACATTGTAGCGGGGGCGGTAATATTCCGCCTGCATGGTACGGTCTGAAACGCCCTGGTAGTAACGCAGCGGCTGGTTGGTGAGGTTGTTGGCCTCCCCGAACATGCGCAGCTGGCGGGTGAGCCTGAAAGAAGCGTTGGCGTCCAGGAAAAACTGGCGGTCATAATACCGGTCGTCAAACGCGGAGCCGCCCAGCTCATCCAGGTAGGCAGCGGCGTAGTTGCCGGAAAGCCGTGCGGAGAAGCGTTTGTTTTCGTAAGAGAGAGAGGCGTTGAACATATGCGGCGCCGTGCCGGGCAGGGTTACGCCGGTGCGCTTTTCCCCGTCTCCGTTATACACGCCTTCGGCGGATGATTTGGTGTAGGTGTAGTTCAGGTAAATGCCGAAACCTTTGAGGGCGCCGGGCAAAAAGTCGAGCTGGCGCTGAAGGGCCACCTCAAAGCCGTACACCTTCACCTTGTTGCCGTTGCGGGCCTGCTTGTACGTCCAGCTTTCACCGGCGGGCACGGGATTTTTTTCACCGGGATATTCGGCGGCAAATTTCTCCGTGGTATACTGCTCATCGTTGTACATGTAAATGAAATCGCGGATGTGCTTGTAGAACACGCCGCCGGAGAGGATGCCTACAGACTTGAAATAATGTTCTGCCATGAAGTCAAAGTTCCACGCGTAAGCGGCCTTCAGCTGCGGGTTGCCGGCGGCCAGCTCCTCATCGTCCGCCACGCTGCTGATGAACGGCGCAATGTCATAATAGTTGGGCCGGGCAATAGACGTGGTGGCGGCCAGGCGGAGTATGGTATTCGGGTTTACGTCGTACTTGAAAGTAAGGCCCGGCAACACGTTCAGGTAGCTGTTCTTCACGCTGCGTTTACCGGCCAGCTCTTCTTCTTCCTCCACAATATTCCCGTCATAATCTATCTGCGTATTCTCCAGGCGCAGGCCGGCAATCATGGAAAAGCGCGAAGAAAAGTCCTGGTCCCAGCGGATGTACCCGGCCGTGATGGTTTCTTTGGCGGTGAAGTTTACGGCGAGGTATTCCGAGGGATTATCGTTCTGTTCAAACAATGTGCTGTTGCCCAGCGCCTGGCTGCCCAGGAACTGTTTGGAAACAAACGAGCCGGGGTTGTATTGCTCACCGGGCTGAAAACCTTTGCCGTCTGAAGTGTACAGGGGGATGACCGACAGGTTGCCGAAGGGTGTAACGGGCTCGTACTCGAAGAAGTTATTGTTCCGCTTTTTGTCTTTCAGGCGGAGGCGGCTGCCTACCCGCAGGCGGCCTTTCTGGCCGGGCACCACGCTCAGGGGGAAGCGGAGGTTGAGCTTCAGGCCCAGCTCGTTTTCACGGGTATAGTCGTGGTTTTCGGAGAGCTCGTTAAACTCCAGGTCGTTATTGCTGCTGCCCGGCGTTGTAGCGAGGGGGAAACGCGGGTTGGCCAGGTTGAGCGATACGGGTACGCCTTCCTGCTCAAATTCAATATACCGCTCGTTAGGGCGGTCTTCACTGGCGGAAGAATAGCTGGCGGCCCAGTCAAGGTCTACCTTGCTGCCTATCAGGTGCTCCCCGCGCAGGGAATAGTTCTGCACGCGCTGGTCTTCCAGGCGGCGGCTCTTGTTGCGGCTGTTATCAATACCGCCCTTGGTTTGGCGGGATACGGCGCCGGTATAGCCGGTAAGGTTATCGTTAGCGTCATATTCGGGCTCAATGTCCTTGATGCCTGCGCGGTAACGGTTCTCCCGGTCGTCACGCCAGTTGTACATGGCGTTGGCATAGAGGGTGTTTTTGGAATTGAGCTTGTAATCAACCGCGGCGGAAAGGCTTCTGCGTACACGTTGCACGTAATACTTGCGTATTTCCAGCTCTTCCGTGAACACCCTGTCTTTGTCATCTTTCGCCCACACGGCCTCCACATCATCAGAGCCGTAATCATTGTTATTGTACGATGCGCTGACCACCGCGCCCAGTTTCCGGTTGAAGAAGCGGTTGCCCAGCACCAGCGAGCCGTTGTACAGCGGCCGGTTGCGGATGGGGTTGTAACCGCCGGAAAGCGTGGCAGACACGCGCGGGCCATTGGGCGCGGCGCGGGTGACCAGGTTGACGGAACCGCCAATGGCGTCTGCATCCATATCAGGCGTGAGCGTTTTGTTCACTTCAATGGTCTGCACCATGTCTGAAGGAATGAGGTCCATCTGCACGCGGCGGTTGTCTCCTTCCGCGGAAGGGATGCGGTCCCCGTTCAGGGTGACGGCGTTCAGCTCCGGCGCCAGGCCGCGGATGATGATGTTGCGCGCCTCCCCCTGGTCGTTCTGCATGGTGATGCCAGGTATGCGTTTGATGGCATCGCCAATGTTGGCGTCCGGGAAACGGCCTATCTGGTCTGCGGAGACGATATTGGTTACGTTGGGGTTGTTCTTCTGCTGGTTGAGGGCCTTGGCCTGGCCGCGCAGCCGGTCTCCCAATACCAGCACTTCCCGGCCGTGGATGCCGCCGGCTTCCAACCCGAAATTGACAACTACGTTGGCGCCGGCTTTTACGTCCACTTCGGTAGCGGCTTTTTCATACCCGATGTAGGTCACTTCCAGCGTATACCTGCCCGCGGGCACGCCCAGGAATTCAAACCGGCCCTGCTGGTTGGACACGGTGTAGTGGTTGCCCGGCCGCAGGCGCAGCGTGGCGCCGGGGAGGGACAATTGCTGGTTTTTGTCTACCACCAGGCCGGTGACGAGGCCGGTGCCCTGTGCATAAGCGGCTATGCTTAAACAGGAAAAAACGAGAAAGGATAAAAGTGTTTTCATGCGGTACGTCTTTTTTTCAGACAGCACAAAGTTGTGGCCCGGTACCGCCCCCCGGCAAACTTCCGGCGTGAACAAAAAGGCTACAGCCCTTTCCGGCAGCGTGAACAAAGGGGCAACAAACAGGCATTAACTTGCTGGTTCTCAATTGCTGCGTCCGTTACAAAATGCCTGTTAAGAAAACGTTACCACTAAAGCGATTGTATAAAAACCGCCAGGCTTTCCCCCTGCGGCAGGTTGAGTTTTTTGCGGAGGCGGTAGCGGAGCACCCGCAGGCTGTCTTGGGAAATACCCAGTAAAGTGGCAATATCTCCAGAGGGCAGGTTCATGCGCAGCAGGGCAATAAGCCGAAGGTCTCCCGGTGTAAGGTGCTCGCAGCAGCTTTTCAGCTTGTCGAAAAAAGACTGGTGCACCTGTTCAAAAATGCCCCTGAACTCGTCCCAATGCTGGTCCTGGTTAAAATTCCGGTTAATCTGGAGTTGAAGCTGTTTGAGTTGCTTCTTCTGGTCTCGCCGGTCTTCCTTCACCATTTCCTCCAGCCGGTTGTGCAGGTTTTCCAGCAGCTGGTTTTTCTGGATGATGTGGAGGGTGTGCGTGCTCAGCTCCTTAGACCGTACTTCCAGCTCCTGCTTGAGAGAATGCTCCTGCAGCTTTTTATGCTCCATTTCGGATTCCATCAGGGCTTTGGCAATCTCGTAATTCCGTTTCTCCTGTGCGTTGAGCAGCTGGGCGTTGCGGATCTTGAGGCGCTGGCGGCTGATGATCAGCATGGCCATGATGACCAGCAGCAGGCCCACCACTACCAGCGCCAGGGTGATGTTGCGGGCATTGCGGAGGCGGCCTATTTCATTGTTTTTCTTTTCTATGTCGTACATGGTCTGGAGCAGGGCCACCTGCCGGCCGTTTTCCCGGGAGTAGATCTGCAAGAGGTGGTGGCGGCTCAGTTCCAGGTAATAATAGGCGCTGTCGTTTTGCCCCAGGCCGTTGAAGGCCTTGGCAATATCCCGGTAGGCGCTGCAGGCCTGGTATTGTTCGTTGTGCCGCAGCGCCAGCGCCAGGGCGGCGCGGGTTTGCTGCAGGGCTTCCGCGTGGCGGCCGGTTTTGCGCAGTACGTCTCCCAGGTTGTTGAGCACTTCTATGCAGGCAATGGAGTCTCCCGTTTGGCGGTTGAGCGCCAGGGCCCGGCGGAAGTAAGGCGCGGCGGAATCATACCGGGCCAGGTCTTCATAAATACTGCCGATGTTCTCGTAGATCTTGGCCATGCCGCGGTGGTCATCTATCTGGAGGTACCGGGCCAGGGCGAGGCGCTGATAATAAAAAGCGCTGTCATACTGCTGCTGCTTTTCGTAGAGGTGGCCTATTTTACCATGCGTGAAGGCCATGCCGGCCTGGTGCTGCCCGCTGCTGTACAGCGCAAAGGCCTCATTGAACTGCTGCCTTGCCTGCGCGGGCTGGCGGTTATAATAATAAAGGGTGCCAATGTCAGTAAGGTTTTCCGCCTGCAGCAATGTTTCCCCCTGCTGTTGAAAGAGGCGGCCGGCCTGCAGGTGATAGTCCAGCGCCTGCGGATAGTGCCCCAGGTGGTAGCAGATGCGCCCCATTTGCCGGAAGCAGCGGGCGGCCTGCAAATAGTTCTTTTGCTCCAGGGCCTTGTTGCAGGCGTCTTTCCAGGCCAGGAAGGAAGTATCTGCCGGCGGGCGCACCTGCTCCGGTTGGTGGATGATCAGCGTTTTTTCTTCCTGGGCATGGAGCGCGCAGCAGCAGCCGGCCAGCAGCAACGTCAGGAAGGTGCGGTAGAACAACATCATACCGCAAATAAAACGTTCCAATGTTACGGCAATATTAAGCGGTGGGAGGAACATCCGCCAGCAAGCCCATAGCCGTCTGCTCTTCCGCCGATATTTTTTTGAGGACAGCCGCCGCTTCGCGGATGGGCCGTACATCTTCCGTGCGGCCCGCTTCGTCCAGCAGGGAAGATACCGCCGTCCACTGCGCGGCAATGTTTACAAATGCCTCATGCGCCTGTTGCAATACAGGCAGGCGCAGCAGTGCATAACTCTCCTGCAGGAAATCACGGTAGAGGTTTCTGAACAAGGCGCCGCCGGTGCCGGCTTTCTCCATCATCATGGCGGTGGTGCAAAAATCGCGTTCCCGGCTGGAACTGGTGTTGAACCACTTTTCAAGCTCGCCTGCCGTTTTCAGGATGCCTTTGTAACCGATGTTGGTGATGGGGGGATGCAGGTATGCCTTTGCATTGTTGCGGATGGCGTTGCGTACCGCTTCATCCAGGTTGTAAGGTTTCCCTTTATGCAGTGTGTAATAGAGGTTCTTTGATGCCATGGGGCCCTTTTCCGCCCTTGCTTTGGCCAGGCTTTCCAGCGATGTTTTGACGCGGCCGCCCTGTTGCAGCGTATCTACCAGGAAGGCATTTGCATCATCATAACCGTAAATAGCCGTGTAATGGCCGGCGAAGTGAAAAGGCTTTGAAAAATATTCCAGGTGATAACAGTCCAGCTTAAGGCCCACCGCCTGGCCTTCATTCAGCAATGCCTTCACCTCTTCCCAGGCTTTGCGGGCAGAAGAAGTTTCTTTCACGGTCAGCTGCAACCGCAGGTTGGCGGCAATGTTCTCCGTCAGCACATCAGGCTTCACCCGCCCGCCGATGAACGGAAAATCCATCGCCTTCATATGCCAGAAAATAAAGCCCAGCCCCTCTCCCAGCCCAAACAGCATGGGCTCCGACAGGGAGATCTGCTGCTGCAGCAATAACGTGCCGGTGGCGGTGGTTTCACAATGCTGCCCGGAGAATGCCTGCAGGTGGTTGATGATCATGGGAATGATTTATGAAAAACTACGTAAAATTTCTACATTTAAAGTATATGCGCTACAGTATAGTTCCCTTTATCTTGCTACTGGCCGCCTGCCATTCCACGGGCAGTACAGAATGGCCCGCCTACAACGGCGGCAGCAACGCCCAAAAGCATTCCACGTTAAAGCAGATTGATACCGCCAACGTGCAGCACCTGCAGGTAGCCTGGCAATACCGCACCGGTGATGCGGACACGGTTAAAAACTCGCAGATACAATGCAACCCGCTGGTAGTAAACGGCATACTGTACGGCATCTCTCCCCGCCTGAAGCTCTTTGCCCTGCATGCCGCCACCGGCGCGCCCAAATGGGTGTTTGACCCCTTTGAGAAAAATGCGGCGGCTAACGTGAACAACGCCCGCGGCCTGGCATACTATGCGGAGGGAGACAGCAGCGCCCGCCTCTTCTACACCGCAGGCGCATTTCTTTATTGCATCAGCGCGGCAGACGGCCGGCCGGTAAAAACCTTCGGCAGCAACGGCCGCATAGATTTGCATGATCACCTGGGAGAAAGCGCCAAAAGCCTGTACGTTACTTCCACCTCGCCCGGAATGATCTATAAAGACCAGATCATCATGGGCACGCGCGTATCTGAAGGCGCAGACGCCGCGCCCGGCCACATCCGCAGCTATGACGTGCACACCGGCCAGCTGAAATGGATATTCCATACCATTCCGCAGCCTGGAGAATTCGGGCATGATACCTGGAAAGACCCCAACGCCTGGCGTCACATCGGCGGCGCCAACGCCTGGGCCGGTTTCAGCCTGGATGAAAAGCGCGGCATTCTCTTTGCACCCGTAGGCTCCGCCGCGTTCGACTTCTACGGCGCCAGGCGGCTGGGCACCAACCTCTTCGCCAATTGCCTGCTGGCGCTGGATGCCAATACCGGCCGGCGCATCTGGCACTTCCAGGGCATTCATCATGACGTGTGGGACCGAGATCTGCCCGCCCCACCCGCGCTGGTCACCATCACTTATGAAGGGAAACCCACAGATGCCGTAGCGCAAACCAGCAAAACGGGTTTCATCTTCCTGCTCAACCGCGAAACCGGCAAGCCCCTCTTCCCCGTGGTGGAAAAGGAAGTACCGCATCAAAGCCCCCTGCCCGGCGAAGTGCTTTCACCCACACAGCCCTATGCCCTGCATCCAAAACCCTTTGTGCGGCAGGGAATGACGGAAGCCGATCTGCTTACACAGGTACCCGACTCTTCTTACCAGGATATCAAAACCCGTTTTGCCACCCTGCGCAAAAGCCACATGTTTGAGCCGCCCTCCAAAGAAGGCACGCTCATGTTCCCCGGCTTTGACGGCGGCGGCGAATGGGGCGGCCCGGCCTTTGACCCTGCCACGGGCATGCTGTATGTAAATGCCAACGAAGTGCCGTGGATATTGCAAATGGTAGACGTTGCCGCTAAGCAGAACGGCCGCGAAACCTTGCAGGCCGCGGGCCGGCGGCTTTACCAGCAGCATTGCATCAGCTGCCACGGGGCAGATAAAAAAGGCGGCGGCAACTACCCTTCCCTGCTTGACGTTGAAAAGAGATACACCTTTCAGGCCTTACAGGAACTGCTCCGTACCGGCCGCCGCATGATGCCGGCGTTCAGCTACCTTCACCCGGAAGAACGAAAGGCGGTTACACAATATGTCCTCAATATGCCGGCAGGCGGCACGTACACCGGCCCCACCGCGCCCACAGACAGTTTCCGCAACCTGCCCTACAACATGGCCGGCTACAAAAAATTCCAGACCAAAGAAGGCTACCCCGCCGTAACGCCGCCCTGGGGCACGCTCAGCGCCATTGACCTGAACACGGGAGAATACCGCTGGAAGGTGCCGTTGGGAGAATCCGCCCTGGGCAACACGGGCACGGAAAACTACGGCGCCCCGGTGGTGACAGCCGGCGGCCTGCTCATTATTGCCGCCACGCCAGACAGCAAGCTGCGTATTTTCAACAAACGCAACGGCGCGCTGCTCTGGGAAACCAAACTGCCCGCACCGGGCTTTGCCACACCGGCGGTGTATGAGGTGAACGGGAAACAATACATTGTGATAGCCTGCGGCGGCGGCAAGCTGGGAACAAAGCCGGGGGATAGTTATGTGGCGTTTGCGTTGGGGGAATAAAAAAGCGGGTAACTTGAAAGAAACCCGCCTTCCTCAAAAGCGTCTATTAAGTAAAGTACCGGATATTCACCAGCAGGTCCAGCCGCCATCTACCACCAGGTTGTGCCCGGTGATGTAGGCAGCCGCGTCAGACAGCAGGAACGCTACAGGGCCCGCTATCTCGGCAGCATGCCCCACCCGCCCCATGGGAGACTGGCCGGCCAGCCGCTCCACAAACGCGGGGTGTTGCTGTTGCACGGCCGGGTTAGGAAAAGGCCCCGGCGATATGCAATTGCAACGCACATTGCTGCCTGCCCAGTGTACCGCGAGATATTTTGTCATCTGGATGATGCCGGCTTTTCCAACACCGTATTCTACCGGGTTTTTGTTCATGGGCGCCTGGTACAGCTCCGCCCGCGGAGATACCATGCCGTACATACTGGAAAATAATATGATGCTGCCTTTCCCTTTTTCTTTCATCAGGCTGCCTACTTCCCTGGCCAGCACAAAACCGGCCGTGATACCCGTATGGTTCGCCCTGTCAAAATCTTCCGCCGTCAGGTCTTCCATTGTTTTGGCGGTAGAGGCGAATGTAAGGTTCACCATACCGGCAGGCACGCCGTACCGCGCCGCATTTTCTTTCACGAACGCCGGTATGGCTTCCACCTGCCCTACATCCAGCGTGGCGGGCACAACCTTCCCACCCGCCCCGTATGCTTTTGCAGCCAGCGCCGCCCGGTTGTCCAGGTCTACGCACAACACTTTTGCGCCGGCGCTGATAAGCTGCGCAATAACCGCCTGCCCCAGGTAACCCGCCCCGCCAAATACCCAAATCCACTGGTTATCCAGCCGTAAAAAACTATCTGTTCCCATGATTACATATTTTATCCGGCCTTGTTACGCGCAGGCCTCTGGGTCAAAAATAGCTTTAACCGGGCGTTGTGATTGCTACTTTTATTTGTATTGATGGTATGATCTTTCAGAAATGAAAAAAGGGAGGCATCAAAAAATGATACCTCCCTTTTCCTATATGTTCTCTTTATTTCATGATCTCATGCCCCAGCTTGTCCCGCTTCGTTTTCAGGTAAAACTCGTTGTGCGGGTTAGGACATATCTCGATGCCTACGTTCTCAACGATCTCCAGCCCGTAGCCGCTAAGCCCTGCGCGTTTGCGCGGGTTGTTGGTAATGAGGCGTATTTTGGTCACGTTCAGGTGGCGGAGTATCTGGGCGCCTACGCCGTAATCCCGCTCGTCCATGCCAAAGCCCAGCTCCAGGTTGGCCTCTACGGTATCGCGGCCTTCTTCCTGCAGCTTGTAGGCTTTCAGTTTGTTCATGAGGCCAATGCCGCGCCCCTCCTGGTTCATGTAGAGGATGAGGCCTTTCCCTTCCTTTTCCACCATCTGCATGGCGGCCTGTAATTGTTCCCCACAGTCGCAGCGGAGAGAGTGCAGGATGTCTCCCGTAAAGCAGCTGGAGTGTACGCGGGTGAGCACCGGCTCCCCTGCTTCCCAGTCTCCTTTCTTGAGGGCCATGTGAATGTCTCCGGAGTTGAGCTGTTTGAAAGCTACCAGCTCAAAGTTGCCGTATTTGGTGGGCATCTGCACCCTTACTTCTTCTTCAATGAGGGTTTCTGTGCGGAGGCGGTATTCTATCAGGTCTTTAATGGAGACCAGCTTCAGGTTGAACTTCTTGGCAATTTCCCGCAGTTCGGGCAGGCGGGCCATGGAGCCGTCTTCATTCATGATCTCCACCAGTACGCCGGCGGGCTCAAAACCGGCCAGTCGCGCCAGGTCTATGGTAGCTTCCGTGTGGCCGGTGCGGCGCAGAACGCCCCCTTTCTTGGCCCTGAGCGGAAAAATGTGGCCGGGTTTGCCCAGCTCTTCGGGGCGGGTTTCCGGGTCTATCAGCGCCTGTACGGTTTTAGCCCTGTCATGCGCTGAAATACCGGTAGTGCAGCCATGGCCCAGCAGGTCTACAGACACCGTGAAGGGCGTCTGGTGCAGGGCGGTGTTATCTCTCACCATCAGCTCCAGCCCCAGCTCCTCGCAGCGCTCTTCCACCAGCGGGGCGCAAATGAGGCCGCGGCCGTGAAGGCTCATGAAATTAATGATCTCTGGTGTTACGTTCCGGGCGGCAGTAATAAAATCCCCTTCGTTCTCGCGGTCTTCATCATCCACCACAATCACGAGTTTTCCCTGTTTTATATCCTCAATGGCGGACTCTATAGTATCCAGCATAATGTCTTTCCGGTTAGATAAAAGAATGTGCAAAGTTATGACATAAAAGCGAGCTTTAGGGATATGGCCCCCTTACGGTGCATAACTTGCCATATTAGACTTATTCACATTTGATATTTTGGAAATTCTGGGCCGGTATTCGAACATTTCCCCTTGAAAAACCGTTTTACTGTTATTCAATCAAAATCAGCAAGGCCCGATTCTTCGAAAAACGCAACTTGTAACAATTTGTTAATTTGAAGTTAAAATTCGAATAGCTTATTTCTTCATCTTTGCAGTATCATCAAATATGTTGTTATGGGATTTAAAAAGTTACTCACTACATTCCTATGTATGCTGGGGGTCAGTGGCGTGTTTGCACAGGTGACCACCAGCGGTATTACCGGGAACATCAAAGATAAGGACGGTCAGCCGCTGATTGGCGCAACCGTTAAAGCTACCCACCAGCCTTCCGGCACCGTTTACGGAACGGTTACCCAGCCGTCCGGCAACTTCAACATCCAGGGCATGCGCGTAGGCGGCCCCTATAAAGTGGAAATCTCGTTTATTGGCTATGAGCCGAAGGTACTGGAAGGCATCACCCTGCTCCTGGGCGAGTCTTACGTGGTGAACGAAAGACTGGGCACGAGTGACCGCCAGCTCAGCGAGGTGGTCATTGCCGGTATAAAAAGCCCTATCCTGAATAACGAACGCACCGGCGCCTCCACCAACGTCAACGCCCGGCAGCTGAATTCGCTGCCTACCGTTAGCCGCAGCCTCACCGACTTTACCCGCCTCACCCCGCAGGCAAACGGCAATAGCTTTGCCGGCCGCGACAACCGCTTCAACAGCGTGAAGATTGACGGTGCGGTGCTCAACAACGGGTTCGGTACAGACAACAGCCTGCTCCCCGGCGGGAGCGCGCAGCCTATTTCTCTTGATGCCATAGAGGAAGTACAGGTAAACGTTGCCCCCTTTGACGTTCGGCAGACCGGCTTCACCGGCGCCGGCATCAATGCCGTAACCCGCAGCGGTACCAACGAATTCACCGGTTCTGTGTACGGCCTGTACCGCAACGAGAATTTCAACGGCACCAAAGTAAATGAACGTAAGCTGCCTGCGGCGGCCAAATCGTCCAACCGCGTGATCGGCGGCCGCATCGGCGGGCCCATCATCAAGAACAAACTGTTCTTCTTCGCCAACTACGAATACGAAAAGTATATGTTCCCGGGCAATACCTGGGTAGCTTCCCGCCCCGGCCTCACCGGCGCCAACGTGGCCCGCACCACCGCGGAAGACCTCGAAGCGGTAAAGAATCTGCTCATCACCAAATACGGATATGACCCGGGCGCATATGAGAATTATGCCAACGAGAATACGAACAAGAACCAGAAGTTCCTGATACGTCTCGACTGGAACATCAACGACAAAAACAAGTTCACCGTACGTTACAACCAGGTGAACGGTACGGAAGACCAGCTGACCAATGCGAACTCCGGGCCCAACCCGCGCGCCAGCTCCAACCGTATCAGCCGGAACTCCATTGCTTTCGAGAACGCATTGTACCAGGAAGAAAACAACATCCGGTCATTGACGGCAGAGCTGAACAGCACTTTTTCACCCAGCCTGTCCAACCAGTTCCTGGCTACCTACAGCTACATCCAGAAGAAACGTAAAACCCCGGGAGACATCTTCCCGTTCGTAGACATCCGCGACGGTACTCCCCAGGCAGACAACTACATGAGCTTTGGTACCGAGCTCTTTTCCTACGGTAACGAGGTGGTGAACAATAACTTCTCCTTTATTGATAACCTTACCTACATCACGGGCAAACATACCCTTACCGGCGGCATCAGCTTCGAGACCATGAGCTATGGCAACAGCTACCTGCGTATGGGCACCTCCTATTACCGTTATAATTCCGTAGCAGACTTCCTGGCGGATGCCCAGCCTATCGCATTCGGCATCACCTATCCTTATACCGGCGCAGACCCGATGGCAAAGGTGAAGTTTGCACTGGGCGGCATTTACGCACAGGACAAAATATCTATTACAGACCGTTTCAATGTAACAGTGGGCCTCCGTGTAGACCTGCCGCTGTTCTTGAACGACGCCCTGCATAACCCCACCGTAGATACGTTGCAGTTATTAGGCAAAAACGGCGGGCCGGCTAACTTTTCTACCGACAAATGGCCGAAATCCAAACCCCTGTTCTCTCCCCGTGTTGGTTTTAACTACGACGTTTTTGGCGACCGTTCCCTGCAGCTGCGCGGCGGTACCGGTATCTTTACCGGCGTGATCCCGTTTGTATGGTTTACCAACATGCCCACCAACTCCGGCGTAATACAGAATACCCTGGAACCGGTGAGCGCGTCCGTACTGGCCCAGATCACCAGCTTCAACAAAGACCCTTATTATTGGGTGAACCGGCTGGACGCGTTCCCCAAATCACCTTCCAGCACAGCGCCCGGTACCGTTGCGCTGATAGACCCTGATTTCAAGATGCCCCAGGTTTGGCGCAGCAACATCGGGGCTGATTACAGGATTCCCGGTACACCGTTGATCGCTACACTGGACGCTATCTACAGCAAAGACATCAATGCCGTGTACCAGTATAACGCCAACAGAAGAGCCGCTCCAGGTAAAATGACCTACTCCGGTGACAACCGCGATTTTTGGGCCGCCTCGGCAAACGCTACCTACAACCGCGCTACCGGCGCCATTGTACCGGTGTTAAGCAATACCAGCAAGGGCTACTCTGCCGCAGTGAGCTTCGGTCTCACGCTGCCGTACAGGAAGGGCCTGTCTGCCGGCGTGAATTATACCTTTACCTCCGCCAAAGACATCACCGGCAACCCCGGCTCTGCCGCCAACTCTGCCTGGTCTAATAACTACTCTGTGAACGACCCGAACGAGCAACTGCTGGGCTACTCCCAGTTTGCTGCGCCGCACCGCGTTTCCGGTAATGTTTCTTACCGCATTGAGTACGCCAAACACCTGGCCACCACGGTATCCCTGTTTTATGAGGGCACCAACTACCTCTCCAGCATCGGTACCAACCGCGGCCGGTTTGCTTACACCTACAACGGAGACATCAACCGTGACGGTGTATCGCTCGACCTGATGTATATTCCCAACAGCGGTGCAGAACTGAACTTCGCGCCGCTGACCATCAGGAACTCCAGCAATGAAGTGGTTTTCACCGCCTCTCCGGAAGAGCAACGCGCCGCCTATGATGCTTTTGTAGAAAACAACAAAGTGCTCCGCGAAGCAAAAGGCGGTTACGTAAAACGCAACAACGGCCTCGCTCCCTGGCTCAACCGCTTTGACCTGCGGGTTCTCCAGGACGTGTTCACCAACATCGGCACCCGCAAGCACTCGCTGCAGATCAGCCTGGATATCATGAACGTAGGCAACCTGATCAATTCCAAATGGGGTGTAGCCAAAGAGCTGAACAACAACTCTTCTTACAACTACACGCTGTTGAACGTAGCCAGTGTTACGCCTGCCGGTGTGCCTACCTTTAATATGATAGCAGTGCAGGACGCCAGTGGCAAGTATTACATGCCTGACTCTCCGTTCCGTGACTGGTTTGATGTGAGAAATACCTGGAATATGCAGTTAGGGCTGCGTTACAGCTTCTAATAACCAGCTTTGTCATACAACAGGAAGGCCATTTCCCGATGGAAATGGCCTTCCTGTTGTATGTTGAACATGATTTATGCCTTCACCACCCAGTCCAGGAACTCCGGCATCACGCCGGCCCAGGTGGCCACATCGTGGCGGCCGCCTTTTACAAGGGTATAATGGATGTGTTTGCCTTTTTCATAGCCTTTTTCTTCCAGCAGCGTCATCAGCTCCTCGGTATCGTCTACCGCGTCTATCACCCCGTTCACGTTCCTGTCTTCCTTTTCATCTTCCGTACCCGCCTCAAAAAAGAAACGCAGGTCTGGATGAAAGCGCCCTTCTTTCACCTGCCGGTGCATGATGCGGCGCTGTTGCGGTACGTCGTTAGCGGAGCGCCACCAGAGGGAACCGGAGAATACGCCGGCCTTGTGGAACTGTTGCGGGTGGTTCCACACAATATCCAGCGCGGAAAGCCCGCCCATGGAGAAACCGGCAAAGGTTTTGTCGGGGAACTGCTGGTGGTAACGGCTTTCCAGGAAAGGCAGCAGCTCCCGCAGAATGAAGCGGGTGTACAGGCCGGCCTTGCAGCCGCGGCCCTGGTAGTCCATATGCCTGGCGGTACCATACTCCTGCAGGCGCTGCGGGCCGGCATGAATGGCCGCTACCCACAGGGAAGGATGGCTGGTGTTGTGCAAATGCTCCAGCATGGCGGGGAAGCCCATGCTGTCAAGGTCCTGCCCGTCATTCAGCAGCAGCAGGTGCGGCGTATCCCGCGTATTGGCCGGCAGGTACACGTCAAACGTCACTTCCCTTTGCAGGAAAAGCGAGTACTGTCCATAAGATTCTTTTCTGGGAAGCATAAGCAGACGGGTTATATCTAAAGTTAAAAAATTAGCGCCAGAGTTGCCGTGAATAATTGTTAAATTACGAAGATGAAAATGATGCAGACGCTTTTGATGATGTTACTGCTGGCGGGGCCCGCCATAGCGCAGGAGCCCGCAACCTACACGAGGAAATACAACGGTAAAACAGGCCTCATGTCCCTGAACGGTTCCCTGAAAGCCGGCGCGCCGGATGCCGGCAAAACCTTTTTGCTGATCACCGGCATCACCTTCTTGGAATGTGACGGCAAGGGCCTGCCGAAAAAGGGTTTCCGCGAAACCCTGCAGACCATAGACGATGCCACCACCCGCCAGCTGCAGCTGCTGGGCATAGCCGTAAAGGCGGCGGGTTTTACGTATAACTGCAATCAAAGGAGCTACTATTACCTGAGTGATACGGCGGATGTGCGTACCGTGCTGGAAACCTTTTACCGGCAAAACTTCCCGCAGTACGCCTGGCAGGTACATATGCGGCCGGATGCGGAATGGGACGTGTACCAGCGGTACCTCTACCCGGCAATGACGGGCAACGCGCCCCTGCCGCCCCTGGAGTAGATCGCCTTCACCGTACCGGCACCTGTAGATTGCCGGAGGATGAAGGCGGTAACCGGGCACAACGGGAAAGCTCCCGATAACAAGCACCTGCGAGCTGCGGAGGATGAAGGCGGTAACCGGGCACAACAGGAAAGCTCCCGATAGCAAGCACCTACGAGCTGCCGGAAAAAAAGAGGCCGGCAGGAGCAACCGGGCACAGTACTCCCTTTACCTTTTTGAGAACCCGCTTTTTTTCGTGAAATTCGTAACACATCCTGAAACCTGGAAAGCATTCACCAAAAAACCTGTCCTTTGACTGAAAACTACTATAAATGGCATTCCCCGCGCATAGGCCGCGAATTCGAAATGCTGGTGTTCGGCGAGGGCGGCTTTCCGCTCATCCTGTTCCCCACTTCCATGGGCCGGTATTACGAAAGTAAAGACCGCGGCCTCATTGAGGCGGCAGGCTGGTTCGTGCGCAACGGGCTCGTAAAGGTCTACTGTCCTGACGGCCTGGACATTCTCACCTGGTACAACAAGAACGCCCATCCCGCTGAAAGGGCCTACAATCATACTTTATACGATGAGCTGATCAAGGAGGAAGTGCTGCCCCGCGCTGTAGCGGAAACGGGTTACCAGCGGGTGGCCGTGGCGGGCTGCAGCTTCGGGGGCTACCATGCCGCCAACTTCGCCTTCCGCCACCCGGAGCTGGTGTCTTACCTCTTTTCCATGAGCGGCCTGTTCGATATCCGCTCCCGTACAGACGGGCATTATGACGATAACGTGTATTTCAACAACCCGATGGATTATATGCCTGACAACGCCCACCCGGACCTCTGGCGCATGGGTATTGTGCTGGGCGCAGCAGAAACAGACGTGAGCCGGGGCCAGAACGAACAGTTTTCCGGCATCCTCCAGCAGAAAAGCATACAGCACTGGCTGGACGTAAGGCCCAACTCGGTGCATGACTGGCCCGTGTGGCGGGAAATGCTGCCGCATTATTTGTCATTGCTGAAGCCGTAATACTGACTAAACGCATTCCTTTTCACCTTCAACCATTCAGGCGGATGAAAAAGATCGGAATTTTGTTCGGACAGGAAAACACCTTCCCACAGGCCTTTACAGACCGCGTGAACCGCCTTTGCGGCCCCGGCCTCTGCGCGGAGTTTGTGATGATAGACCAGGCCCTGCAAGGCCAGCCGGGAGAATACGCCGTGATCGTAGACCGCATCTCGCACGATGTGCCTTTCTACCGCGCCTGGCTCAAAAACGCCGCCCTCACGGGCACCGCCGTGATCAACAACCCCTTCTGGTGGAGCGCTGATGAAAAATTCTTCAACAACGCCCTGGCCCTCAGCCTTGATATACCGGTACCTAAAACCGCATTGCTGCCCAGCTTTGAGCTGCCGCCGGATACCAGCGGCCGCTCCTTCCGCAACCTGCGCTACCCCATGAACTGGGATGCCATTTTTGCCTTCACCGGCTTCCCCGCCTATATGAAACCTTACGCCGGCGGCGGCTGGAAAGACGTGTACCGCGTAACGGACAAAGAAGACTTTTTTGCCAAACACGCCCAAACCGGCCAGGAAACCATGATGCTGCAGGAAGAGATATTGTTTGAAGAGTATTACCGCTGCTACTGCATTGGCGGGCAACACCTGCACATCATGCCCTACGAGCCGCGCAACCCGCCGGCCGAGCGGTACAAGGCAGACTTCCGCCCCGGCCCGGCGCTGCAGGCGGCCATGGAACATTCCATCCTTACCCTCAACCGCGCGCTGGGGTATGATTTTAATACCGTAGAGCTGGCCGTGCGCAACGGCATCCCCTATGCCATAGACTTCTGCAACCCCGCGCCGGATGCAGACGCCGCCTCCGTGGGCGAAGAAAATTTTGAGTGGGTGGTAGATACCCTGGCCCGCTACGCCATAGAACGCGCGCAGGCGCAGCGTTTTGGCCGGGATAACCTTACCTGGGGCGCCTTTGTCAGCAAAGGCGCAAAGCGGCGGCGCGCTTCCTCGCCACGCAAATAGGCAGCGCAAGCATACCCTACCTTCAGATCAAAATAAATGCGAACTTCACAGTTCAAAACAGGAAAAACACAGGCCCTTCATAAACGATCTTGCATGAATTTTTCAGCGTTTACCCTTGGAATTGAAGAAGAATATATGGTGCTGGACCCCCAGACCCGCGAGCTGCGCTCCCATGAGCAGAAAATTGTAGAGCAGGCGCAGAAGGTGATCAAAGACAAAGTAAAGGCCGAAATGCACCAGGCCGTAGTGGAAGTAGGCACCCAGATCTGCGCCAACATAGAAGAAGCGCAGGCAGACGTGCTGCTGCTGCGCAAAACCATCACCCAGATAGCCGGGGACCTGGGTTTCAGTATAGGCGCCGCCGGCACCCACCCCTTCTCCAAATGGGAGAAGCAACTGATCACAGACCACCCGCGCTACTTTGAGCTGGTCAACGAAATGCAGGACGCCGCCCGCTCCAACCTCATCTTCGGGCTGCATGTGCATGTAGGCATGGAAAACCGCGAAATGGCCCTCCACATTGCCAACAGCGTGCGGTACTTCCTCCCCCACATCTTTGCCCTCAGCACCAATTCCCCCTTCTGGGAAGGCCGCAATACGGGCTTCAAATCTTTCCGCACCAAGGTGTTCGACAAATTTCCCCGTACCGGCATACCGGATTATTTTGCCAGCATAGAGGAATATGACAACTACATCAAGCTGCTGGTCAAAACCAATTGTATAGACAATGCCAAAAAAGTGTGGTGGGACCTCCGGGTGCATCCCTTCTTTGACACCGTAGAGTTCCGTATTTGCGACGTGCCTCTCACCGTGCAGGAAACCATCACCCTGGCCGCCCTGTTCCAGGCCGTATGCGCTAAAATATACAAGCTGCGCATGCAGAACCTCAACTTCATTATCTATAACCGCGCGCTGGTGAACGAAAACAAATGGCGCGCCTCCCGCTACGGCATAGACGGCAACCTGATAGATTTCGGGAAAGAAATGGAAGTGAATACCCGCGCCCTTGTTTACGAGCTGCTGGACTTTGTAGACGATGTGCTGGACGACCTGGGCTCCCGTTCCGCAGCGGTAGACGGCACCCAGCGCATACTGGCCGAAGGCACCGGTGCAGACAAGCAGCTGAAGGTGTTTGAAGACACGGCAGACCTCGTTTCCGTAACTGATTTCATACAATCCCGGTTTCTGGCGTAATTTTGCAGTATGAAGGTAGCCGTATTAGACCTCTACGAAGGCGTGCAGAATGAAGGGATGCGCTGTATCCGCGAATTGCTGATACAATTTGCCGAAGCGGAGCAGATACCCCTGCAGCTGAATGAATTTGACGTACGCCGGCTGCAGAAGGTGCCAGACCTGTCTTACGACGTATACATCTCCTCCGGCGGCCCCGGCAGCCCGGTAGACAGTGCGGGCAGCGCCTGGGAAGCGGCTTATTTCCAATGGCTGAACAGCGTGCTGGCCTGGAACGAAGCGCCCGGCAAACGCAAGAAATATGTGTTCCTCATCTGCCACTCTTTCCAGGTAGTATGCCGCTACTTTGAGCTGGCGCAGGTATGCCGCCGCAAATCCGCCGCCTTTGGCGTGTTTCCCGTACATAAAACAACCGCCGGCATGGAAGAGCCGCTCTTCAATGGCCTGCCTGACCCGTTCTATATTGTAGACAGCCGTAACTGGCAGGTGGTCCAGCCCGATGAGGCCAAGCTGGCCGCTATGGGCGCCAGCATACTGGCCATAGAAAAGGAACGGCCGCATGTACCGCTGGAGCGCGCCACCATGGCCATCCGCTTCAATGAGTATATGATAGGCACCCAGTTTCACCCGGAAGCAGACCCGGCCGGCATGCGCAAACACCTGCTGCTGCCCGCCAGGAAACAACGGGTTATTGCAGACCATGGCGCTGAAAAATACAACAGCATGCTGGAGCTGCTGATGGAAGCAGACAAGATACCGCTGACCCACAACACGCTGCTGCCCAACTTCCTGCAAGATGCGTTGCAGCACCAGCGGGAATATCAGTACACCTAACTTTGATCTATGATCCCCTCCATACGCCAGGCATATAACAAACAGTTTTCCACCGCACGGTATAAAGCCCTGCTGCAGGGCCTTGCCGGTGAAACCGGTATTACGCCTGACTTCAGGGTGGCGGAAACGCCCGTATTTGTGCCCGCGGCCCTGCACCAGCAGCTGCTGGACGCCGGCAACGCCATCAACGCCATTATTGCCCGGCCTGATTTCAAGGAACTAACGGAAGCGGCTATCCCTAAACATCAGCTGGTACCGCGCGAAGATGCGCATCCCGGCTTCATCATCATAGACTTTGCCGTTACCCGCAACGAAAACGGCGAGCTGGCGCCCCGGCTCATTGAGCTGCAGGGCTTTCCCAGCCTCTTCGGCTTCCAGGAGCTGCTGGCCCGCCACTACCGCCGGTATATGGAAGTGCCGCCGGGCATGAACAACTTCGGCAGCGGCCTGGACACGCACAGCTACACGGCGCTGCTGCAACGCACCATCCTGGCCGGCCACGACCCCGCGTCTGTGATACTGCTGGAAGTGCTGCCGGAGCAGCAGAAAACCCTCATAGACTTTGTATGCACGGAAAAAATGCTGGGCATTCCCACCGTTTGCGTGTCTGAGCTGGTGCAGGAAGGCAAAAAGCTCTTCTACCGCCGCAATGGCAAGCTGCTGCCCGTACACCGCATCTACAACCGCGTAATTGCGGAAGAGATAGAGCAGCACCGCGCCCTGCTGGGAGATACCGTTAACTTTCAGCATGAGCTGGACGTGGAATGGGCCACACATCCCAACTGGTACTACCGCGTCAGCAAGTTCCTGCTGCCGCACATTCAGGGGCCCTTTGCCCCCAAAGCCTGGTTCCTGCATGAAATTCCCGTGCTGCCGCAAGACCTGCACAACTATGTGCTGAAACCCCTGTTCTCCTTTGCGGGCCAGGGCGTGATCATAGACCCCACGCCGGAAGATGCCGACCGTATTACCGACCCTGAAAACTGGATACTGCAGCAGAAAGTGGAATACGCCCCCGTGATAGAAACCCCTACCGGCCTGGCCAAATGTGAAATAAGGCTGATGTACTGCTGGCCGGACAACGCGCCCGCGCCCATACTGGCGCATAACCTGGCCCGGCTGAGCAAAGGAAAGATGATTGGCGTGAACTTCAACCGTGATATGGACTGGGTAGGCGGCAGCAGTTGCTTTTTTGAATAAACAACCGAAATATATGCAACGCTTAAACATCAGTTCCGGCGCCCCCTGGGAATCCAAAGTGGGCTATTCCAGGGCCGTGCGCACCGGCAATGTGGTAGAGGTTTCCGGCACCGTTTCGGTAGACGGGGAGAAAGTGATAGGCCAGGGTAACGCCTATGAACAAACGAAACATATCCTGGCCAAAATTGAGGCCGTACTGGTGAAGGCCGGCGCCTCCCTGCATGATGTGGTGCGCACCCGTATGTACGTGACCGATATTTCCCAATGGGAAGAAATAGGCCGCGCCCACGGCGAGTTCTTCCAGGCCATCCGCCCCGCCACCACCATGGTGGAAGTGAGCCGCCTCATTGACCCCAGGCTGCTCGTGGAAATTGAGGCTACCGCCGTGGTGCCGGCGCTCAAAGGTTGATGACAGGTATAAAAAATAGAATGCAGGGCCACGGCTCCGCCGCCTGGCGGCGCAGGGATTCCTGCAAAAGGCGCCGGATGCCGTCCGCGCATAAAAAAGCCGCCCCAAGCGGAGCGGCCTGTCAGTCTTTTATACGCCACGGTTTACTGGCCGAATTGCTGCTGCCAGCCCATCATACCGCCGGTAAGGTTCTTCACGTTCTGAAAACCGTAAGTTTCCAGCAGCATGGCGGCCTGGCCGCTGCGGTTACCGCTCTTGCAATACACGATCACCTCTTCATCTTTCAGGTGCTCAATGACGTCCGTCTGCATGGCGCGGATGTCTCCCAGCGGCAGCAAGGTGCCGCCAATGTTGAATTCGGCGTTTTCGTGCGGCTCCCGCACATCTACCAGGTGGAGGGTTTCGCCCTTGTCCAGGCGTTGCTTAACTTCTTCCGCAGTGATATTTTCCATGTTGCGAATATTTTTACAAAGTTAGTATTAATTATTCTGCCGGCGCAGGCTGCACATTAGGCGCCGCCGGCGGCAGCACGGCCGTGCTGTCTTTAACTGGTTTGGTGGCCGTCAGCCAGAGGTCTACGCTTTCCCCCGCACGTATCAGGTTCAGCTCTCCCAGCTCGTTGCGGCGGGCCGGCGTCTGTTTGAAAATAAAGGCGCCCAGGGTGTCTGTTACTCCCCCGTCTATCAACACCGTGCCCACGTTCAGGTTGCTGGCCGCCAGTATCTCACGCGCTTCAAAATAGGTAGCGCCAATAAGGTCTGGCACCGGGTTTTCCATGCTGCCCGTTCCGCTGCTCAATACCAGCGTGATGTTGCTGCCCTCCGGTATTTCCTTACCGGGTTTGATGGGCTTGCCGTTCAGCAATTGCTCCAGTACGGTATTGGTGGCAAAGTCTGGTTTGTAGATGGTATCCCCTATATTCAGCCGGCGCGCCCGCAGGGTCATTTCCGCGGAGCGGTAGGTCAGCCCCTCCAGGTCAGGCATGGGCACCATGGGCGGCACCACCTTGTTCACTGTGAGGTAGATAGTACGGTTCACTTTCACCACATCACCGCGCTCCGGGGTTTGTTCATATACCAGCAGGGCGGGCATGGTATCTATATAGATAGAGTCTCGCACCTCCACTTCAAAACCCAGTTTTTCCAGCGCCGTGGTGGCTTCCTTGATGGTTTTGCCCCTTACGTCGGGCACGGTTACCTCTTCTCCGTGGCGGGTGAGGAACCCTAACGAGCTGAAAAAGATGATAAATACGAGCACAACCGCCCCAAGGATCACCAGTATGTTAAACCCGAAGGAGCGTTTTGTGATGTTCTGAAATAATTTCATCTGTTAATATTTGACTTTCTTGCGGGCCAGATGGGGCATCGCATTTACATCGCCCTGGGCAGTATAGATCATGCCCGGTCTCATGTATGGTAATTCCTTTTAATTTTTGCTGAGGCATTCTTCAAGAAGCATGCCGTAAAACGCCTCCAGGGTTAAACCGGCCGCGCGCACCTGCTGGGGCACCAGGCTGTTCTCGCTCTGGCCCGGCATGGTGTTCACTTCCAGGAAGTACACCTGGCCCGTGCCTTCTTCCAGAATGAAGTCTGCCCGCACAATGCCCCTGCAGTTCAGCCGCACGTACAGCTCCTGCCCGGCGGCGCGTATCTGTGCCGCGGCGGCTTCGGGTATTTCAGCAGGCGTCACCTCATTGGTGATGCCGGGGGTATATTTGGCCTCATAGTCAAAAAACTCTTTGGTGCTGCGGATCTCCGTCAGCGGCAGCACGTTCAGCTTGCCTCCCGCGAAGAACATCCCGCAGGTCACTTCCGTGCCTTTGATGAACTCTTCTATCAATATCTGGCTATCTTCCTTAAACGCCTTCTCAATGGCCGGCTCCAGCTCTTCCGGCTTGTTCACCTTGCTCATGCCGATGCTGCTGCCCCCTTCCGCCGGTTTTACGAACACCGGCAGGCGCAGCTGCTGCAAGATGTCTTTGACATCGTACGGCTTCTCACGGAAAATATGCGCGGAACGGCTCACGTTCACCACGTTAAGAGCGGCCACCACCTTGTTGCAATAGCTTTTGTTGAAGGTGAGCGCGGAGGTGACCATGCCACAGCTGGTATAGGGAATGCCCAGCATTTCAAAGTAGCCCTGCAGGCGCCCGTCTTCTCCCGGCGTGCCGTGAATACCAATAAAAACGGCGTCGAACGTTACTTTATTACCGTCCAGGAGCAGGCTGAAGTCATTTTTGTCTACCTGGTGAACCCCGCCGTCAGGCGCGGTATACTGCCAGCTTTCCCTGGTAATGATGATCTTGTACACGTTGTACAGGGCCGCGTTGATGTTTTTTTCGATCACAGCGGCGCTTTGCACCGAGATCACGTACTCGCCGGAATAACCACCGGCTACGAGGGCTATGTTTTTCTTCATAAGGGTTTATAAAATGACCGGAAAAGTAAAAAATTAAAAAGGAAGAGCCAACAATTGCCGGCCCTTCCTTTTCACTTATAGCAATTTTTAACTTTTTATGAGGATTACAGGTGCAGCTTGGCTTTCTTCGCCATCAGCTCGTCTACCGTTTCCTGGTACATTTCGTCAGGCACGCAGCAATCTACCGGGCATACGGCCGCACATTGGGGTTCTTCATGGAAACCCTGGCATTCTGTGCATTTATTCGGTACAATATAATAAGTATCCACAGCTATTGGGGCGTTGCGCTGGTCTGCGTCCAGCTCAGTGCCGTCCATGAGGGTATAGGAGCCTTTTACGGTAGTGCCGTCAGCCATCGCCCACTCTACACCGCCTTCATAAATGGCATTGTTCGGGCATTCCGGTTCACACGCGCCGCAGTTAATACATTCGTCTGTTATCTTAATTGCCATGTTGTAAACTTTTTGTTTAGGATGTAAGCCATTAATTTTGCTTCAAAAATAGAATATCTTCAATTTAAATACTCAAATAATTTTCATGACCTTTCGGGAACATTCAACGGCTAAAATATAAAAATGTGCCGAATGTGGAAACCGGGCCGTGAAAAGACAGACATCATGCAGACAGAAACATCACAGAAAATAGCTGTTCTGGAGCGCCTGGGCGCTTACCTGGGCGGCGGGGGCACGGAAGAAGAACAGGAAAGCCTGGAACGGGCCAAACAACTGGCGTACCAGCATAACGGCTGGTTCACCCCCGAGTTCATCAACCTGGCCATCAGTAACATCCGTACCTATTTTCTCAACCGCCCGGCGCTGGAACAGTGGCTGGCGCAATACCCCGGTTTCGGCCAACCGGCCGCTCCCAAAAAAGTGGGCATCGTGGCCGCTGGCAACATTCCGCTGGTGGGCTTTCATGACTGGCTGACGGGTTTTCTCAGCGGCCATGCCATCCGCCTCAAACTCTCGTCCAAAGACAATATACTGCTGCCTCACCTGCTGCAGAAGGTGGCTGAATGGGCCCCGGAGGCCGCCGCAGCTACCAGCGTGCAGGAAGTGCTGAAAGACTGTGACGCCTATATTGCCACGGGCAGCAACAATTCCGCCCGGTATTTCAATTATTATTTCGCCAAATACCCCCATATCATCCGCCGCAACCGTACCTCGGCCGCCGTGCTCACCGGCAGTGAAACGCCGCAGGAGCTGGAAGCGCTGGCAGACGATGTGATGCTCTACTTCGGGCTGGGCTGCCGCAACGTTACCAAGGTATACGTGCCGGAAGGCTATGATTTTGCCCCGCTGCTGAAAGCGCTGGAAAAATATGACTACCTGGCGGAGCACCACAAGTACAAGAACAATTACGATTACAACCTTGCGCTTTACCTGCTCAACTCCTCCCCTTACCTTACCAATAACAGCCTGCTGCTGCACGAGAACGAATCACTGTTCTCCCCGCTCAGCGTGCTGCATTACGGCTTCTACCGCCACCGCGGGGAGCTGGAGGAGCAACTGAAGGCCAACCCTGACCTGCAGTGCCTTGTAGCGGCAGACGCCATCCCCTTCGGGCAGGCCCAGCGCCCTTCGCTGACAGATTATGCGGACGGGGTGGATACCGCGGCGTTCTTCGCCTCGCTTTAACAAAATGTCATTTCTCTTTGTTATCTTGACAGGCACCGCCAATACTTTTGGCAGTGCCTGTGCCGTTTATATAAGGACCATTAAGGTGGCTTTAACGATTGGTATAAAAATCTGTTAAATACTTTGGTGTTATAACTTCTAATCCCGTTTCACGGTTAAATTTGTAAGTAACAGGCATGCAAATTGATCTGAAGTACCTGAATAAATTTTTACCCGATAACCTTCTAAAACCAATACAAATATGAAATTCAGGCAAGTTGCGACAACCGTTCTGATCAGCGCTGCCACCGCCTTCGGGAGCATATTTGTCTACAGCAAATATTTTCAGCCCAAACACAGGCAGGAAGGCATGTTTCAGAACGGCTCCATGGCGGTACCGGTAAACTACGCCAGTTACATGCCGGGTACTGCAGCCAACAATAATCTGACCCCGCCCACGGACTTTACAGAAGCTGCCAGAATTGGCACGCCGGGGGTGGTGCATATAAAAACGAAGATCAACCCGAAGCAGCTGCCCAGCAACATCCAGAAAAGAAGGAGCCTGCTGGAGGAGTTTTTCGGGGAGCAGTTTGAGGACGAAGGAAGCCGCCGCCGGTATTATTCTCCCGGCCAGATGGCCTCCGGTTCGGGCGTACTCATCTCTGACGACGGGTTTATTGTAACCAATAACCACGTGGTAGACGATGCGGACGAAATTTCCGTTACCCTCAGCAGCAACAGAACTTACACGGCCAAAGTGATTGGGACAGACCCTAACACAGACCTGGCCGTTATCAAGATAGACGCCAAGGGCCTGCCGTACCTGCTGTACGGGAACTCTGACGATGTGCAGGTTGGCCAATGGGTGCTGGCCGTAGGTTATCCGCTGAACCTGGAAACCACGGTAACTGCCGGTATAGTGAGCGCCAAGAGCCGCGCCATCGGCATCAACACCCGCAACCGCCGCTCCGCCATTGAGTCTTTCATACAGACAGACGCGGCGGTGAACCAGGGTAACAGCGGGGGCGCGCTGATCAACACAGCGGGCGAGCTGATAGGCATCAACTCCGCCATTGCTTCCCCCACGGGCGCATACGCAGGTTATTCCTACGCCATACCCGTGAACCTGGTGAAAAAGATCGTGAACGACCTCATGAAGTTCGGCAACGTACAACGCGCCTACCTGGGCATTGAGTACATGAACCCGAACGTAATGTCTGACCAGGAACTGAAAGAGGCCGGCATGACGAGAGACATGGCAGGCATCAAGGTAATGAACGTGCCTGCCACCGGCGCAGCCGCCGCGGCAGGCATCAAGGAAGGAGATATTATTACAAAGATAAACGGCGTGAAAACCTCCTCAATTCCGGAGTTGATGGAGCAGATCAGCCGGTACAAACCAGGTGACAAAGTGAGCGTGAACTATTTGCGCAACAACAAAGAGTACACGGCCAATACAATTCTGAAGAACCTCGACGGGAATACGGACATTGTGAAGCCAAGTGTACTCGACTACCTGGGGGCCGAGTTTTCAACACTGAACACGAGGTATGCCAAAGAAATGGGGATAGAAGGCGGCGTATTGGTCACCAATATCAACAGCGGCCTGATCAAGAAACAGACCAGCATGCGGCCGTACTTCGTGATACTGAAAGCCGGCGGTACAAAAGTGACCAACGTAGATGTGCTGAAAAAAGCGCTGGAAGGGAAAAGCAAGGTAAGGCTAGAAGGCTTCAACGCCAATGACCAGTACGGTAATATTGTGTATTACGACCTTGACCTCAGCGGCGCAGCCACCACCGTTGATTTTTAACAAGTGTTTTCATATAGGTTTTATAGGTTAGGATTGAAGGCCGCCCGCTTCTCGGGTGGCCTTCTTGTTTTTGATCAGAATGAATTGAAAAAGCCCTCCTGGCGGAGGGCTTTTATTATGGCCATTACGGTAAAGGCTTACAGGAATGACCATATATCCTATGAAAACCCTACTCTAATGTAGGACTATAACCTGTATCCCTAATTTGCCATTTGGTGAACGCAGGGAAATTGTCCGTTAACGGTAATAAACGAAAGGTGAAAATAAAAAGGCTGCCCGGAAAGAACGGGAGGCAGGGGTTAAAGGTTGATCACGCCCTTGAGCTGGGTGAAAAACTCGTCTTTTTTGCGGGACGAAATAGGAATGTTCTTCTGGTCACTCATGATCACCGCGGTACCTAAGCCCTTGATGATCTTGACAATATGGTGGATGTTGATCAGGAAGGATTTGTGCACGCGGTAAAAACCCTTGTCAGACAGCATTTCCTCATACTCTTTCAGGGATTTGGAGATGAGGTGAGACACATTGTTGATCAATTGTATTTTGGTGTAGCTGTCAAACGCTTCGCAGTAGATGATGTCTTTCAGATCAATTACATTATACCCGTCGTTCACCGGTATCACGATCTTGGAGAACGCATTATCATTATTCTTTACATAATCTTTCAGGATGGAGGCCAGCTCGTTGAGGCGGCCTTTTTTGCTGCGCTTCACTTTCTCCAATGCATCTTCCACCTCGCTCACCTTGATAGGTTTGAGCAGGTAGTCTAACGCCGCAAATTTTATGGCCTGGAGCGCATATTCCTGGAACGCTGTAATGAAAATCACTTCAAAGTTAAGGACAGGGAACATTTCCAGTAACTGAAAACCGTTATGTGGGGGCATCTCAATATCCAGAAACAATACATCAATAGGGTTATTCTTGATCATTTCAGCGGCCTCATGGATATTTTGCGCTTCTCCTATCACTTTTACATCCTTGCAGTAATTCTCCAGTATGTTTCGCAGGATATGAATGTTGCGGACCTCGTCGTCTACAATGGCAGCTTTTATAATACTCATAACATCTTTACAATGGGAATCAGGATTTCAACCAAGGTACCTTCCTTGTTGCCGAATCCAGACTTAAATTTATCAATAATTTCTAACTTTCCAACGCTTCCATTAAAAGATTTAATAATCTGGAGCCTTTCTTTAATAACACTCAAAGCCGTTGATTCATGCTTGGCCAGCTTCCCGCTCTTGATGTTGTTGGCGTGCTCCCAGCCTATACCGTCATCATCCACGGCGCAGTACAGCAGGTCCCCATGCATTTCCAGCCGCACCAGCAGGTGGCCGCTGCCGTTTTTGGGCGCCAGGCCGTGCTTCACCGCATTTTCAAGAATGGGCTGTATGAGCATGGGGGGAATATAAACGGTGTATTCCTTCAGCTCCGTGCTCAGATCAAACTTATAGACGAAAGAATTGGCAAAACGGATCTTCTCCAGCTCCAGGTACCGCGCCAGGAAGGCGATCTCCTCTTCCAGCGAGATGTATGACTTCCGGGAGTTGTTCAGCATCTGCCGCATGAGGGTGGCAAAGTCTGCCAGGAAGTTCAGGGCCTGCTTTTCCTCCTTCTCCAGTATCAGGTGCTGTACGGAGTTGAGGGAGTTGAAAATGAAATGCGGGTTCATCTGGTTGGTGAGGGCCTTGGCCTCCAGCTCCGCAATACGGCGGTTGTACTCGGTTTTACGTTTTTCCCCGCCCTTGATACGACCCACTATGTACCTAAGTATCAATAATATGGCCAACAGGCCCAATATCACCAGTATGCCCCTGGCCCACCACTCCTGGTACCACTGGGGCAATATGGAAATACGCAGGGATACGGGAGGGCTCCAGTCACTTTTATACTTGCGCGCCCTGAACAGCAGGGTATAATCTCCGGGCAGCAGGCGGGGGTACGGTACAATGTTGCTCATGGTGGTCACCCAGCCGGAAAGGGTATCTCCCGAAAAGTTGTACTGGTACTCCACCAGCTCCGGCAGGTCAAAGGCAATGGCGCCAAACTCCACTTCCAGCGCGCCCCGGCGCTGATAGAGGTGGGAAAAATGCGGTTTGGGCGGAAATGTGCTGTCTGCGTACCGGATGGCGTTGAGGTACACCGTAGGCGGTATGGTATCTACGGGGATGTGATCTCCCGAAAAGTAGCACAGGCCGTTGGAGGTGGCTACGTAGAGCGTATCTCCATAGTGGCAGAGCCCCCTGATGTCGTCACTCATCAACCCGTCATTAGAGGTGATGTTGCGCACCAGCACCCTTTCCCTGGCGTCTATGACAGACAGGCCCCGGTTGGTGGCTACATAGAGCCGGTCTTTCCCGTCGTAATACAATTGCTGGCAGATATCGCTCACCAGGTTGTCACTGGTGCGGAAATGCCGCACCACTTCATTGTCTTTCAGCACAAAAATGCCCTCATCACTGGTGCCCACCCAAAGGTAGCCATTGATCCACTGCATGTCCTTGATGCTCAGGCCCAGCCGCGGGTCTCCGCGCACCGGCTCTGGCGGCCGCCCGCCGCTGCTGTAGTACAGCCCGGCGCCGGTACCCAGGTAATAGGCAGAATCCCCGATGCAGGAGATAGACGATACCAGGGTTTCCAGTCCGCTGAGGTCTGTTACGTTTTTCCCTTCCAGCCCGTTGAGCAGCCGGTTACGGCTTACCACCAGCACCCTGCCGGAAGGCGTAATGTCCATGTCTTTAATGGTACGCATGGTGTAGAGCAGGCGCAGCCTGCGGGTGCCGGGAGAATACTCGTAAATGCCGTTGTCTGTACCAATAACCACCTCCTCCCCTTTGGGCAGCGGCAAAATGCCGAATACGCTGTTGCGGCCAATGGTAGAATCCAGCGAAAGGCGGGAAATAGTGCCGTTACGGTCCATGGTATTGAGCATACCGGCATTTTCCCCGATGTAAAGCAGGCCGTTGCGCCGGTCTTTGAACACACTGTATACGGAATGGGAATAGAGGCCGTTGGTATTGTCCAGGTAACCGAAATAAAAATGTTTGAAGGGGATGTGATACACCCCGTCACCATAGGTGGTGATCCAGATATTGCCGTCACGGTCGTTCAGAATGCCGGTAACGTAGTGGTTATCAAGTAATTTGCTGACCTTTTTCTCCCCCTTGAAAAAGTCACGGATGTAATAAAGCGCGCGCTGCGTGCCTATCCAGAGATTATTCCGGTCTGTGCAGATGCTGCTCATTTCCTCCTGTATACCCCATTCTGCGCCTTTCAGGAAAGGGATCAGCTCCCCGGAGGTGTAGGAATAGGCCACGTTGCCGCTTAGCAAAATGGGGAATTTGCGGATGCGGTCGGCAAATTCAGGGTCTGTAACCGGGTAAGGAGGCGTGAGGAAGATCTTCTGGCTAACGTTGTTGCTGTCTTTTACGGCCTGCAGGTTAAAATACCGCTGCAGGGGCCTGAAAATGCTGTCTTTGCTGAGCAGCCATAGCACGTCCGTCTGTTTGGCGCCCAGCTTGTCATAAATGAGCTGGCGGCCGTTGTACTGCACAATGCGGCCGGCGGTGTTGAGGAACCATACGGCGCGCGCCCTGTCTTCAAAGGCATATTGCATGTAGTGGCTGCGGCTGTTGAACCGCAGGCTGGTGTCATTTTCTTCGTTATGGAGCGTATGCCGGTAGTAATAGGAAGGTTTGCCGTTGTTGGTAAAAAACCATACCCTGCCGCGTGAGTCTGCGGCCAGCTTGATGACGTCGTTGTCTGTAAGGCCGTCTTTTTTGGTGTAGTTGCGGAAACGCCTGCCGTCAAACTTGCTCACACCGGTGGGGGTGGCAAACCAGATGAAGCCTTCCGGGTCTTGCACGGCCCCGTATACGGTAGCGTTGGCAAGCCCATCCTTTACATTGTAATTGCGGATCACCAGGCCTTGCGCGCGCACGGTGGCGTACGCTCCAAGGCCCAGGAGCAGGAATATTATGTAACGGATGGCTTGCATCAACGGTGGATGTCTGTAGTTATGCTTTGAATCAATAAGCCCTTGCAAACAGTACTCTTTCTTTGGAGGGCTTGCCGGTCAGTATGCAAACGCCTGCCTCCTGCGGATTGTTCAAAGGAATGCAGCGGATGGTGGCCTTTGTTTTTTCCTTGATGGCAGCCTCCGTTTCCGGGGTACCGTCCCAGTGGGCCGAAATAAACCCGCCTTTTTCATCCAGCAGCCGCTCAAAATCCTCCCAGGTATCTGCTGTGGTAATATGCTCGTTCCTGTAAGCCAGGGCTTTGTTATACAGGTTTTGCTGGATCTCTTCCAGCAGCGCTGCCACATTGGCAGCCAGGCCGTCCAGCGAAACACTTTCCTTGGTGCGGGTATCCCTGCGGGCTACCTCCGCCACATTGTTCTCCAGGTCACGGGAGCCGATGGCAATGCGCACGGGCACGCCTTTCATCTCATATTCGGCAAACTTCCAGCCGGGGCGGGAGTTATCGGAATCATCGTATTTCACCCTTACGCCGGCCGCTTTCAGCTCTTTCACAATAGCGCCCACTTTCTCATCTATGGGGCCTTTCTGGTCTGCTCCCTTGTAAATGGGTACAATTACCACCTGTAACGGTGCAATGCGGGGCGGTAGTATCAAACCGTCATCATCACTGTGCGCCATTACCAATGCGCCCACCAGGCGGGTAGATACGCCCCAGGAGGTGGCCCATACATATTCCAGTTTATTGTCTTTGTTAGAGAACTGAACGTCAAAGGCTTTGGCGAAGTTCTGCCCCAGGAAGTGGGACGTACCGGCCTGCAGGGCCTTGCCATCCTGCATGAGCGCTTCAATGCAATAAGTATCTACCGCGCCTGCGAAACGTTCGGAAGCAGATTTTACACCTTTCACTACGGGCACGGCCATATAGTTCTCCACAAAGTCCGCATACACGTCCAGCATGCGGCGGGTTTCCTCCACCGCCTCTTCCGGAGTGGCGTGGGCGGTGTGGCCTTCCTGCCAGAGGAACTCCGCGGTGCGGAGAAAGAGGCGGGTGCGCATTTCCCAGCGTACCACGTTGGCCCACTGGTTCACGAGCAGGGGCAGATCCCGGTAAGACTGGATCCAGTCTTTATACGTATTCCAGATAATTGTTTCGGAAGTGGGGCGGACAATGAGCTCTTCTTCCAGCTTGGCCTCCGGGTCTACGATCACGCCGCCGCCGTTGGGATCGTTTTTGAGGCGGTAATGGGTTACCACGGCGCATTCTTTGGCGAAACCTTCCACGTGGGCGGCTTCCTTGCTGAGAAAGCTTTTAGGGATAAAAAGCGGGAAATAGGCGTTCTGGTGGCCGGTTTCCTTAAACATCCTGTCCAGCACGTCTCTCATGTTCTCCCAGAGGGCAAAACCGTAGGGTTTGATCACCATGCAGCCGCGCACGGCGGAATAGTCAGCCAGTCCGCCTTTCAGAACGAGGTCGTTGTACCATTGCGCATAGTCTGCCGACCGGGCTGTAATCTCTTTGCTCATATAAGTTTTTTTCTTTTACCGTTTACCCGGTTTTTGGTGTCTTCAACTGCTTCCCTTACAGGCGGTTAATGCGGTGATTTTTCCGTTTATCCGTTTCAGTGGCCATTCAGCAGAAACCCTGTATTTCCGGCGCTTCTGACACAATTTATTGGCGTAATATTTGTTTATATAATAATACGGAATTTGCCACGGACCTGCGTTGAAAACAGATGAAAATTTTAGCCGGGTGTGCGAAGATAATAAAACGCTTGGTGCGGGGCCCATTTCAACGATAAAATTCGTTTAAATTGAGTAAATTTACATTGTTAATCAAATATCACCAGATGAGACCTATGATATATAGTGCCGTGGCTGCCGTGCTTGTGTTAAGCAGCTGTTCATCGGCATATCAAACCGCACAAACGCCGGATGATGTATATCACTCTCCGGCGAGACCACAAACTGTGTATGCCAGTAACACTGCCAGCAATACGCGAAGTGATGTAGTAGAGGAGACGTATGATGACAATGGCGACACTTATGTAACTTATCAGGACGATGAGGAGCGTTACGATTATGCCCGCCGTATTGATAACTTCAGCAGGGGCTACCGCGGCAACTACTGGGACGGTTATTACTACGACGATTTTTACGGCAGCCCGAACGTTTACATCAACAATTATTACGGAAGCCGCTGGGGTTCCTGGGGTTCTTACTGGGGCCCGTCTTTCGGCATAGGCCTCGGGTTTGGCTGGGGTTACAACCCCTACCGCTGGGGTGGCTGGTACAGCCCGTGGTACGGTTATCATAACCCGTGGTACAGCCCCTGGTATGGTAGCGGATGGTACGGCAGCGGCTGGCATGGCGGCGGATGGGGTTACCCTGTTTGGGGCGGCCATTATTCCAACCCGCGCCCGTCCAACTCATGGGGCCCGAGAGGCTCTGCTTCTTCCAGGGTGTTCAACACCGGCTCCGGCAACGTAAATACCGGCAACCGCAACACCAGCGGCGCAGCGCCCAGAAGGGTGTTTGACCGCAGCGGCACGCCCACCACTACGCCCGGCAACGGCAGCAGCGCTCCCAGGAGAGTGTTTGACAGGTCTTCTTCAGAACGCCCTGCTTCACAACCGAGCAACAGCACCAGAAGAGTGTTCCAACGCTCCAGCTCAGAACGTCCGGTTTCACAACCGACCTATGACCGCAGCAACGAACGCAGAAGCATACCGCAACGCAGCGCGCCCGTACGGAGCGAACCTACTTACAGGGCTCCGGAACGCAGCAGCGCACCGGCCCGCTCCTACCCGAGCAGCTCACCGTCTAACAACAGCGGCAGCAACAGCGCACCGGCAAGAACATTCCGTCCCCGTGGCGGCTGATAAATATTCATTGAATGATCAATTGCGGAGAGGCCCACATGCCTCCCGTGATTGATCATTCCCTTTTATATCCTATGCCCTTGCAACGGAAGCACGCTATTTCTCACCATACTTTTGAAAAGATGAAACCGGGTCAGCCGGTATTCCATCTGACCTCTGAAAAATAAATTGTTACCAGATGAATAAAAGGATCACATTTCTTTTGATAGCCCTTGGTGTATCTGCCCACGGATGGGCGCAGGATGAGGGAGACGCCTTGCGGTACAGCCGCCTGACCACAGGCGGTACAGCCCGTACGCAGGCCATTGGTGGGGCGGCAGGTTCTCTGGGAGGTGATATTACCGCCTCTCACGTAAACCCGGCCGGCATCGGCTTTTTCAAAACGAGTGAAGTGGTTTTTACGCCCGGTTTTTATTTCCGCAGCAACAGCGCCAGCTACCTCGGCACCAATGCAGATGAAAGTAAATCTGGCGCCATGCTGGGCAACGCCGGCATTGTGTTTGGCATACCCGCCAGCAGGAACAATTCCAAATGGCGCAACCTTGCTTTTTCCCTGGACTATAACCGGCTGGCAGACTTCAACAACACCTTCCGGCTGAACGGGGTGAACACCACCACCAGCTATTCAGACCGCTGGGTGCAAGACCTGAACAACAACGGCAGCCCCATTCCGTTCGACAATGCCACGGGAGACTATCCCCTGGGCGCCAGCCTTGCGCTGAACACCTACCTGATAGACGCCGAGCTTGATCCCAACGGCAACCTTACCGGCTACTTTTCCGGTGTACCGATTGGCGCGGCAGGCATTCAGCAGCAGGCCATTGTGAAAGAAAAGGGCGGGCAGAACGAATTCTCCCTGGCGCTGGGCGGTAATTACGCCGACCAGTGGTACATGGGCGTTTCCCTGAACTTCCCCACCCTGCGTTACGAGCGCAACCGTACCTGGGCGGAAGACGACCTCTCCGGCGATACCAACAACGACTTTTCCTATTTTGAATACACCGAGAACCTGAAAACAGACGCGGTAGGCTTCAACGCCAAGCTGGGGGCCATTTACGCGCCCATGCCCAGCCTGCGCATTGGCGCCGCTTTCCATACGCCCACCTGGTACTCCATGAGAGACCAGTCCAGCGCCAACGTTCAGGTAGATACCGAAGGTTATCAGCCAGACGGGCGTAGCGAACGCTGGCAGTCTACAGGAGACCTGCTGGACGGCTACCCCGTAGAGTACGAGTACAACCTGAAAACGCCCTGGCGCGCGCTGGGCAGCGTATCCTATATTTTCGGCACCAATGCAGACGTAAGCCAGCAGCACGGTTTCCTTACCGCTGATGTGGAATACGTGAACTATGCCTCCGCCAAATACAAGTTCAACAAAGGCACCGCTTCAGACCGCGAGTTTGCGGACCGCCTGAACCAGTCTATCGAGAACATGTACAAAAGCACGGTAAACGTTCGTGTAGGTGGTGAAATGAAATTCACCGTACTGGCTGTACGCGCCGGCTTTGCTTACTATGGAGACCCTTATGAGAACTCCACGGTAGATGCCAGCATCAAAAAGATCAGCGGCGGCGTGGGTTACCGTAACAAAGGTTTCTTTGCAGACCTCACGTACGTGCATACACTGGCCAAAGAGGCTTACCAGCCTTACGTTCTCCGTGATGCCGCGGTTGCGCCCGCTACCATAGATATGTCTGGCGGCGCCGTAATGGCCACCATCGGGTTCAAGTTCTGATCATATAAATTCCGGATACAAAATGGAGAAGGAAAGGGCAGCCGCTCTTTCCTTTTTCGTTTAGCGCTGCTGTTGCAACCATTCCATCACCGCCTCTCCTTCCCTCGCATCAAACCATTGCATCTCTGCGTCTCTCCTGAACCAGGTGAGCTGACGCTTGGCATACTGGCGGGTGTGGGTTTTAATGGCCTCTATTGCTTCTGGCAGGCTGGCGCGGCCATCCAGGTAATCAAACACTTCGGTGTAGCCTACCGTTTGCAGGGCGTTGTGGTGATGGAATGCCTGTACCGCTTTTACTTCTTCCACCAGCCCTGCTTCCATCATGGCGTCTACACGGCGGTGAATATTGGCGTGCAGCAGTTCTTTGGGGAGCTCAATGCCAATTTTTATGATCTTGAAGGGCCGCTGACGGCGCATGGCGGTGCGGTATTCAGAAATAGAGCGGCCCGTGGCTTCGAGCACTTCCAGGGCGCGCATGAGGCGTTGGGGGTTTTGTGTTTCCGCAATGGCATAAAAAGCAGGGTCTCGCTCCTGCAGCGTTTGCTGCAGCCATGGCAGGCCGTTTTCCGCGTATTGGCGGCGCACGGCGGCGCGTATTTCTTCCGGGATGGCAGGCATCTCGTCCATGCCTTCCAGGAAAGCGCGGATGTACAGGCCCGTACCGCCCGTTACTACCGCTACCGGGTGGCGGGTAAAGATATCGGCGGCGTATTGCAGGGCCAGCTGCTCATACATGGCCGCATTCACTTCTTCCGTGATGGAATGGGAATTGATAAAATAGTGGGGAACGGCCGCCAGCTCTTCCGGGGAGGGTTTGGCGGTACCAATGCTCAGCTCGCGGTAGCACTGGCGGGAGTCTGCGGAGATGATCTCCGTGCCCAGCATTTGCGCTATTCGTATAGCCAATGCCGTTTTTCCTACGGCCGTAGGGCCGGCCAGTACAACAACCGTATGTTCCATATGCTGAAAGGGGCCGGCGCAGCGCCTCACCCTGTGTGTTGCTAATAGATGTTCTCTTCTTCGCCGCCGCTTTCTTCCATGCCGTCTTCACCATCTTCTCCTGACTCCTCCCCCTCTTCGCCATAGCCTTCTTCAGACATGCCTTCACGGTTGAGGTCATATTTCTCTTCCATTTCCACCAGCTTGTCTCCAATAAGGCCTTTGGTGCCATACTGGCTCGGGGCCAGGCCTTCCTTGCGCACACAGGCGGGGTAGCTGAGCTTGGCGTTCTCGTCTTTGGCCACACCGATCAGTTCTACGAGGAAAGTCCAGTTCTTGGCAAAATCATACAGGTAAATGAATTTCTGGTTGGGAGCCTTTACCATGGCGCCAATAGGCGTATCAGACATGAGCAGCGGCTCTGCTTTGCGGGGCTGGTTGTCTGCTTCCAGTATTATTTCGCGGCCACGCTGCCAGTTATCGTTACTACGGAAGAACGTGGCTTTGTGCTTGCTGTCAAACTCATATGCAGTCAATATGGCTTGATGGAACTGTAAAAAATTCTGGGAAGGCTTTACCGCTATGTCTCTGTAGACACTTTCATCTTCTTCCCAATAAACTCTAAACTTCAATACCGGCATATGATTAAGTTATAGGCGTCCAGCAAAAATACCAAATTATTTTACAGGGGTCAAATCCAGTTCTTTGGCCTTCTCCAGCATGTACTGGTAGGCCGCTTCGTAGTTGTTAGGAATAATACCGTCAAGAATGGCTTCCCTGATGGCATTTTTCAAGTCTCCCACTATGCGCCCGGGCTTGAGGCCAAACACTTCCATGATGAGCTCCCCGGTAACAGGCGGCTGCCAGTTGCGGATGCGGTCACTTTCTTCCACTTCTTTCAGCCGCTCGCGCACCATCTCGAAGTTTTCCAGATACCGCTTCACTTTAGCGCGGTTCTTGGAAGTGATGTCCGCTTCGCAGAGCAGCATGAGCGCTTCCAGGTCTTCCCCCGCATCAAACAGCAGTCTCCGTATAGCCGAATCTGTTATATTCTCCTTGGTAAGGCTGATGGGGCGCAGGTGCAGCTCCACCAGCTTTTTCACCTGCCGCATTTTTTCATGCTGCGGCAGCTTGAGCCGCGCAAAGATGCGGGGCACCATTTTGCCGCCCACGGCATCATGACCGTGAAACGTCCAGCCATGGCCTTCTTCAAAGCGTTTGGTGGCCGGCTTGCCAATATCGTGCAGCAGGGCGGCCCAGCGCAGCCAGAGGTCCGGCGTATGGCGGGAGATGTTGTCTATCACCTGCAGCGTGTGGTAAAAATTATCTTTATGCCCTTTTCCTTCCACCATTTCCACGCCCACCAGGTCTGTCATCTGCGGGAAAATGATCTTCAGCAGGCCCGACTTGTACAGGAGATCCAGACCCACGGAGGGCTTGGGAGAGAGCAGTATTTTATTCAGCTCGTCTGTGATCCTTTCCTGGGAAATGATCTTGATACGCGCGGCGTGGTCTGCAATGGCCTGGAAGGTTTCCGGCACAATGCTGAAATCCAGCTGGGAAGCAAAGCGGATGGCGCGCATCATGCGCAGCGGGTCATCACTGAAGGTGGCGCCCGGCTCCAGCGGTGTGCGGATGAGCTTGTGCTGCAGGTCTTCCCGGCCGTTGAAGGGGTCCAGCAGTTGGCCGTAATCTGCTTTATTGAGACTGATGGCCAGGGCGTTGATGGTAAAATCACGCCGGAGCTGATCATCTTCCAGGGTGCCGGGCGTTACTTCCGGGTTGCGGGAGTCACGATTATAACTTTCCTTGCGGGCGCCCACAAATTCTATTTCGAGATCTTTATAACGTATCTGTGCGGTGCCGAAGTTCTTGAAATAGTTCACTTTCAGGGAAGGGTCCAGCATGGCCGCCACTTTATGGGCCAGCGCAATGCCGTCTCCAACGCAAACAATATCCATATCCTTGGTGGGCCGGCCCAGGAGCTTGTCACGCACAAAGCCGCCGATGAGGTAACAGGGTACGCCCACCTGGCGGGCCGCGCCGGCCACGGTTTCGAACAAATCCATTTCCCGTTGCGTACAGGGAATCTGCATATACTTTCTAGTGGTTTAAGGCGCAAAAGTAAATGAATTGGAGCAGGAACCCAAGGGGCCGCTATGGCCGCAGCACCTCCAGCTCGCCGCTTTTGCTGATGCGCACAATGCGCGAAGGCTGGTGTTGGGTGGTATCATCCTGACGGTATTTTACCACATAATCCACTCCCCTTCTTATTTCCGGGGAAATATCCGCAAAACTGCCCGGTGCAGGTTCACCGCTGATATTGGCGGAGGTAGACACCAGGGGTTTACGCAGGCGCTTTACCAGGTGGCGGCAGAAAGGATCTTTCACGAGGCGGATGGCCACCGTGCCGTCTTCCGCCACCACGTTGGGCGCCAGGTGCAGCGCCCCTTCATAGATCACGGTGGTGGGCCGGTCAAAGCCCGCCAGCACATCTGCAATATCCGGCGGGGGCTGGGAAAGGTATTTTACAAGGTCTTTGGTATCAGCCATCAGGATCACCAGGCTTTTGGACTCATCCCGCTTTTTCAGGCCGAATATCTTCTTCACCGCCTGCTGGTCAGTAGCATCACACCCAATACCCCAAATGGTGTCTGTTGGGTACAAAATGGTGCCGCCGTTCCTTAGTACGGCGAGGGCATGCTCCAGGTCGTTCTCAAAATGGATCATCGGTTTACAGGTTTTCGTATACGTTCATCACTGCCTCGGCGCATTTGGGCACCGTAAAATTTTGCGCATGCAATATGCCTTTTTCTTTCATGCCCTCAACAAGCGTTCCATTTCCGGCCACCTGCTCCATGGCTTCCGCAATGGCCGCCGGGTTGAGGGGGTCTACATACAGCGCCGCGTTGCCGCCCGTTTCCAGGAAGCAGCTGCCCCGGGAGGTGATCACCGGCGTGCGGCTCCAGAGCGCTTCCAGTATAGGGATGCCAAAACCTTCAAACAATGAAGGGTACAGTAGTGCGGTGGCTCCCTGGTACAGCGCGGGCAGGTCTTTAAAAGCGAAATCGGCCACTTCGTTCAGCCATATCACCTGCTTTTCCAGCCCCTTTTGCCGGAGGAACTGCTTTACTTTTTCCTTGTATTGCCTGCCGTCTCCCAGCACAACGAGCGGTATATCCAGCCGGCCTTTCAGCTGGTGAAGCGCTTCGGCAATGCGCAGCAGGTTCTTGCGCTCTATTACGGAGCCTACGTACAGGAAATATTGGGCGGGCAGGCCGTATTGCTGCAACATGGCGGCAATGGCCTCCTGGGAATGCAGGGTTTCGAAAGCAGGGTCACAGGCCTGGTAGCATACGCTGATACGGTTGGCCGGGGTGCCGTAAAACTCCACCAGGTCTGCCTTTGTCTGCTCGCTGATGGCAATCACCCGGTGGGCCTGCTCACAGGCGTAGCGGGCCTTTTTGCGGTAGGTGAGCACATCTATCGGGTTATATTGCTGCGGGTAGCGTTCAAAAATAAGATCGTGCATGGTAACTGCCGTTTTGATGGCGGTACGGTGAATGCCGAAGGGCAGCTCCGCGCTGAGGCCGTGAAACACATCCACTTCCTGCCGTTGCAGGTCTTTCACCATCCAGCGGCTGCGCCATACGGACTTCAGCCAGCGGTGATGGGCCCTGACGGGCAGCACCGCCTGCATACCGGCCGGCGGCCGGAAGAGGGGCTTCGTTTTAGGCGCAAAGAGGAAATACTGGTGTTGCGGGTATATTTCCGCGAGCGAACGGATGAGCGTGCGGCTGTAATTGCCCAGCCCCGTCCGGTTCTGGAAGGCCCGTTTGGCGTCGAAACCGATGTTCAAGGTGTGAAGCGTTTTATCCGGCGGCAAAATAATATTTCTCCCTCCCACATCGTTAATATTTTTTTCTTTCTGTAAAAAATGCTAAATTGTTTGTCCACCAGAAAAGGACAGTCATCTACTTAATGCTATCTGTAATATCTTCTTAAACCTTATCTGTAACTAAAAAACAAATCATATTATGAAACCCAATGAACAGGTATTAAAGCCATTCTTTGCGCAATTCCTTGAATCGCAAATGAAAGCGGAAGAAGAGAAAAATCGCCAGGCGGCCGGTACATGGACCAGCAAGCTGGCTGATGCACCCGATCAGACGCACAAATACCCTTCAGACGGGGATGAGGAATGGTGGCTGTTGTAAGCCGCCGTTACATTCAAATTGATCATTGCAAGCAATGGCCGCGGCTGTTGCTTGTTTTTTATAAGACGGTTCCATGATTCTCTGCATCACCCATTCCCAGGACACTTATACCATTGACCTCGTACAGCAACATCTTGAACAACTGGGCTACCCCAGCTTCCGCTTCAACTCGGACGAATTCGGCACCCGTTACCGGCTCCGGTACCGGCTCACCGCCTCCGGCCCCCAATACCAGCTGGAGCACGGCCTCACCCTCATAGACGCGGCAGACATTACCGGCGTATGGTACCGCAAGCTCTGGGAGCTGAAAGTGCCCCCCTCCCTGGACGCGGCGTATGTACCCGCCTTCATCAAAGAATACAACACCTCCCTCCACATTTTCCTGGACGCGCTGGACGTGCCCTGGATGAACCGCATAGACCTTGACCACGCCGTGAGCGGTAACAAGCTGCTGCAGCTCACCGCCGCGCAGGCCGCCGGCCTGGCCGTGCCGCAAACCCTTTTCAGCAACCACGCGGAAGACGCCATCCGTTTTTATGACGATCATAATGGGGACGTGGTGGTAAAGCTGCACGGCGCCTTGTCCAAAACCATGGACGGGCGGGGCAACTTCTTCCCCACCACCCGCCTGCGCAAGGAAGACGTACCCATGCTGGAATCTCTCTCCGCCTGCCCCATGATATTGCAGGAATACATCCCGAAAGACCGCGAGCTGCGCATTGTGTACGTAGACGGCGAGTTTTTCACCGGCAGCCTCCGCGCGCCTGACACTACAGACTGGCGCACCGCCAGCACCACCGTCATACAGTGGGAGCCCTTTGTGCTGCCGCCCGCGCAGGAAGAAAAGATCAGCCGGCTGATGCAGCTGCTGGGCCTGCCCTTTGGCGCCATAGACATGATTGTTCAGCCAGACGGGCAATACGTGTTCCTGGAAGTGAACCCGCAGGGAGAATGGGGCATGCTGCAGAAATATTTAGGTTTTCCAATAGCCGAGACCATAGCAGAAAAACTTGTTCAAAAGATCACCCATGCCTGAAGGGAAAGTTCTGATCATCACCCATACGGCCGATAATGAGGCCGTAGACACCGTTATACGCTACATCTCCGAAATGGGCGGCCAAAGCGTACGTTTTGACGTAGACCGCTACCCGGCAGACCTCACGCTCACCACCACCTACCGGCAGGGCCGCTGGGAGCTGTGGCTGGGGGAAGAGCGGCTGGACGATATCACCGCCGTATGGTACCGCCGCAGCTACCACATCGGCAAAGGCCTGGAGCCTTTGCTGGACAAGGAGTTCCTTGGCTCCGCCCTGGGCGAGGTAAGGCGCACCCTCTTCGGCATGCTGGAGGGCCTGCCCTGCTTCCAGCTGGAGCGCTACAGCGTATACCGCCGGCTGGACAGCAAGGAAGAGCAGCTCCGCATGGCCGTGAACTGCGGTCTGCTGGTGCCCGAAACCTGCATCACCAACTCCCCGCAGCAGCTGCAGCAGTTCCTGCAGCAAACCGGCGGCCCCGTGGTGGCCAAAATGCAAAGCGCCTTTGCCATTTACCGGGAAGGCGAAGAGCACGTAGTATTCACTAATGAGATCACGGAAGAGCACCTGCTGCAGCTGGAACAGCTGAAATACTGCCCTATGGTGTTCCAGGAGAAACTGCCCAAAGCGCTGGAGCTGCGGGTCACCATCGTAGGCCGGCAGCTGTTTTCCTTCGCCATCAACTCACAACAAATGCCCGGCGCGGAAACAGACTGGCGCAAGGAAGGCGCCGCCCTGGTGAACAGCTGGAAGCCCTACCCCCTCCGGGAAGACATCACACAGGCCCTCATGGCCATGATGGACGCTTACGGTCTCAACTACGGCGCCATAGACCTCATACTCACGCCAGACGGGCAATATTACTTCCTGGAAGTGAATGCCGCCGGGGAGTTTTTCTGGCTGGACAAGCTCTGCAACAACGCTATTTCCCGCCAGCTGGCCGCAATATTATTAAATGCCGCAGAAAGAAGGGAGTGAACACTAACAACTGTGCCCGATTATATTATTTTTGCGGTCTAAATATTCTTAGCAATGGATGTACAGCAACAAATCCAGGCTGCGTGGAACGACCGTAGCCTGTTACAGCAAACGGAGTATTCCGATGCCGTGAGAGCCGTTATTGAGGCCGTAGACAAAGGCAAGCTACGCGTAGCGGAGCCCGGCGAAGGCGGCTGGAAGGTGAACGAATGGGTAAAACAGGCCATCCTGATGTATTTTTCCATACAACCCATGGAAACCATGGAACTGCCCCCCTTCGAGTTCCATGACAAAATGAAGCTCAAAACCAACTATAAAGAGCTGGGCGTGCGCGTGGTACCCCATGCCGTGGCCCGTTACGGCGCGTTCATAGCCAAAGGCGCCATTTTGATGCCCTCTTACGTGAACATCGGCGCTTATGTAGACGAAGGCACCATGGTAGACACCTGGGCCACCGTCGGCTCCTGCGCGCAGATAGGCAAACACGTTCACCTGAGCGGCGGCGTAGGCATTGGCGGCGTACTGGAGCCCCTGCAGGCCAGCCCCGTGATCATTGAAGACGGCGTGTTTGTTGGCTCCCGCTGCATAGTGGTAGAAGGCGTACACGTGGAAAAAGAGGCCGTACTGGGCGCCAATGTGGTACTCACCCAGAGCACCAAGATCATAGACGTAAGCGGCCCTGAGCCCATCGAATACAAAGGCCGCGTTCCGGCCCGCAGCGTGGTGATACCCGGCACTTACACCAAGCAATTCCCGGCGGGTGAATACCAGGTGTCTTGCGCGCTGATCATTGGCCAGCGGAAGGCCTCTACAGACTTGAAAACCAGCCTGAACGACACGCTGCGCGAGTTCAATATTGCTGTTTAATTTTATAATTTTTTGGGTGCAGTGTTTGGAAATAATTGAAAACTCCTTACCTTTGCACTCCCTGAACGGGATGCCCAGATGGCGAAATTGGTAGACGCACTGTGTTCAGGTCGCAGCGCCGGCAACGGTGTGCTGGTTCGAATCCAGTTCTGGGCACTCGGAAAAAGACAAATCGGTTTAGGCTGATTTGTCTTTTTTGTTTTATCCCCAAGGAGTACACCCATTATACAAACGCTGTACGCACCTGTTTTTCCGCCGTCTGTAGCGGTTGCGCCGCTACTCGTACCTAACCCCCTTTTTCCATGTTTTTAATATCTATTTTGGCTGCCATTCTACTAAAAACAGGTAGCAAAATCATATTCCAACATGTACAAATGGTATTCGCGCGTTGTCGCTTTCGGACTTTGCATGATAGCTCCGGCCTTTACCAGCAGCGCAGCTGCACAGCAACTCACCTCGCCGGATGGCCATCTTTCCTTAACCGTATCGTGCGATAAAAAAGGGACCATTTCCTATCAGCTGGATTACAAGCAACAACCAGTGCTGCAGCCTTCCCGACTGGGCTTTGTGTTGAAAGATACCCAGCCCCTGCTTGACAATTTTGAGCCGGTAAAGGTTTCCCGCGATACCGTGAACAACGTTTGGCAGCCTGTGCTGGGCGAACAACGCAATATCAGGGATCATTACCATGAAATGCTGCTGGCCTTCCGGCAAAATAGGAACGGCAGAACGCTGTATATTCGGTTCCGGTTGTTTAACGATGGATTGGGATTCCGGTACGAATTTCCTGTTCAGGACTCTCTTCGCTTTTTTATTATCCGTGAAGAAAGAACTGAATTCAGGCTGGCGGAAGACCATCTCGCGCTCTGGATGCGGGGCGATTATGATACGAACGAATATCCTTATTCCCGTACCCGCCTCAGCGGCCTGAACCGGGAGTGGGAGAAACCGCCTTTCCCCGTCCATGCGCAATCGCCCGTTAAGATCCCTTCCGTCCAAACCCCGCTGATGCTGTTTTCTCCCGGCAAACTGTATATCAACATCCATGAAGCGGCGCTGTATAACTATCCCGCCATGCAACTCGCCTGGCACGAAAGCACCAAGACCTTCACGTCTCACCTCACGCCCGATGCCCTGGGCAATAAAGGCTACCTCGAAACACCCGCCCACACGCCCTGGAGGACCGTCATCGTCAGCGATAAGGCAGCCGGCATCCCCGCGTCGAGGCTTGTGTTGAATCTCAACGAGCCCTCCAGCTATAGTGATGTTTCGTGGATCAGGCCCATCAAATACATCGGCGTATGGTGGGAATATTTCGTGACGGGCAAAAGCACCTGGGCGTACGGAAAAGATGGCTCCCAACATGGCGCCAATACAGCGAACGTAAAACGTTACATCGATTTTGCCGCTGTCAATGGAATAGACGCCGTACTCGTAGAAGGCTGGAACACCGGCTGGGAAGATTGGTTCGGCAACTGGAAAGAGGACGTATTCGACTTTGTAACGCCTTACCCGGATTTCAACGTCGATGAACTGCATGGCTATGCGAAAGAAAAAGGGGTCAAGTTGATCATGCACCACGAAACCAGCGGATCAGTATCCAATTACGAGCGCAGGCTCGATACGGCGTTCCGGTTCATGAAGGAAAATGGCTACAACGCCGTGAAAACGGGATACGTCGGCAAGATCATCCCGCGGGGTGAGCACCACGACGGGCAAACAATGGTCAACCACTACGTGCACGTAGCGAAAAAAGCGGCGGAACACCGCATCATGGTCAACAGCCACGAAGCGGTCCGCCCTACCGGCCTCCATCGCACCTATCCCAACTGGATAGCCCAGGAATCCGCACGGGGCACGGAGTTTGAGTCCATGGGCGGGCTACCTCCCAATCATGCATGCATACTGCCATTTACCAGGCTGATCGGCGGCCCGATGGATTATACACCGGGCATATTCCAAACAGATCTTTCCTGGTACGCGGGTAACCGCGGAAGGGTGAACACGACGCTGGTCAAGCAACTGGCATATTACGTCACCATCTATTCTCCGCTCCAGATGGCCGCAGACCTTCCGGAACATTATAACCGCTTCCCGGATGCCTTCCAGTTTGTCAAAGATGTGCCCGTGGATTGGGACACCACTTGCATCCTGGAAGCGGAACCAGGTGAGTTCATCACCATCGCCCGTAAAGCGAAAGACAGTAACAGCTGGTTCGTTGGCAGCATCACTAATGAGAACGCCCGCACCGCACCTATCCACCTCGGTTTCCTGCCTGCCGGCAGCAAGTATATGGCCAGGATATACAACGATGCGAAAAATGCCAGTTATGACAAGAACCCGCAGGCATACTCCATCCGGGAAATCCCGGTGACCGCTTCCACCCTGTTGCAAGAGTACCTGGCGCCCGGCGGCGGACTGGCCATCTCAATCACCCCGATCAAAGACAGCCGAAAAAAAACAACGCAGTAGATGTTCAGCCAAGTATAAAGAAAGTCACGGCGATCACTGTCCGGCTATTTACCCGGACCGATTGTTGCGTGCGATTTAGCACAAACGACGAGGCCGGGTGTTTACCCGGCTTCTATCCTTTCTCCCGTACCCGGTATTCGTTCAGCAACTGCAACGTATGCGCCGCGTAATGCCGGCCGATGGGGATGCTGGTCCCGTCGATCTCTACCATGGCATGGCTGAACTTCCCGATCCGGTGCAGCGAAATGATAAAGCTGCGGTGAATGCGGACGAACTTCGTTTCAGGCAGTTTTTCCTCCATCTCGGAAATAGACAGGTACGTGCGAAAGCTGTCGCAGTTGGTTTTGATCTGGATATAGTTTTTCTGCGCCTCCAGGTAAAGGATATCGTCCAGGTAAATCTTGACCATTTTTTTGTCGCAGCGGATGAAGATGAACGGCGGCTCCGGATCTGCCTCAGGCTTTCCAGGCAAATCGACTGGCAGTTTGTCCCATTTGATGAAACGGTTGATGGATTTGAGGAAACGTTCGAACAAAATGGGTTTGAGGAGGAAATCGACCGCATCGAGATTAAATCCGTCTACGGCATATTGTCCATGGGCCGTCGTGAAAATGACGTTTGGCGCAGGCGTAAGCGAGCGGATGAAATCGAGCCCGTTAATGCCCGGCAGGTTGATATCAGTAAAGATGAGATCAGGCGTATGATGGGCGAGCCAGGTCATTGCCTGCGTGCAATTGGTGAAAGTGCCAGACAACTGGAGAATATCCACTTTTGAAATATACAATTGCAACAGATCGGAGGCGGGTTTTTCGTCTTCGATAATGATGCACTTAATTCGCTCTGTCATAGGTTTCGAGTTTTAGCCGTAGGTATACGGAGTAGCTGTCTTCATTTTGAGATATCTTCAGGGCGTGGTTGTTTTCATACAGCAAATTGAGCCTTCGCCGGACGTTTTCAAGTCCCACGCCTTCGCCTTTGTGGAGTTGATGACCGGAGTAGCCGCAAACGGCGCTGTTTTCGATACGTGTCGTCAACCAGCCGTTCTGGACGGAAATCCAGATCGTGATCCAGCTCTCTCCCTGTTCGTTGGGCATCAGGTGTTTGAAACAATTCTCCACGAACACCATCAACATGAACGGTTCCAGCCATTTGTCCTTCATATCGCCTTCCGCATGAAAGCTTATATGGACATGATGATCGAACCGCGCCTTCTGCAAGGCGATGTAATCTTCCAGGTACCCGATTTCCTTGTCGAGCGGGATCTGCCTGGTGTTGATTTCATAGATGGAAAACCGTAACAGCGAAGACATACGCGAAATGATTTCCGCAGTTTCGGGAGACGTCAAAACGGATTTTGCGTACAGCGTATTCAATACGTTGAAAATGAAATGCGGATGGAACTGGTTGCGCAGGATGACCAGCTCCGCCTGTGCTTTTTCCTTCGCGGTCATGACCGCCTGATGCCGTTCCCGCATCCAGTTGTAGAACAGTTTGATGGAAAAAGGGATCGTGACGACGAATTGCAGCTTGATGACGTTGTAAATGAATGGCGAGATGCTGAATATGGGCTCCTTCTTCCAGTGGGTCAGAAAAAATTCCAGGATCACGTAATTATCGAGCCACCGCTGGATCACGGCAAAGAGAAGAATGAGCGGAACGTAGAAGAGCAGGAAGAGCCGCACTTTTTTATGTTCCAGGAATTTCTCCACTAATATTTCCAGCACGATGGCGACGAACACGGCGCGCATGGGCAGGCTGATCAGTTCCGAAGCGAACGCGTTCCGGAAATCCCGGTCCGGCCCTGCCTGTGCAAATCCGAAGACCAGTACGTACACGAGCCAGTAAATGACATAGAAACTCCTTTTCCCCCACCTGGAGCCTGGTATATCGATCATAGACAACGCGGAAATTATACGGTAAACTAAAGAATTATCGGCACATACGTGCTAATTTATACAAACGACGTTTTTGCCGGTACTACCGGCTCAAACCGGCCTGGTTTACTGTATTTATATCGGTTGGCTTGCTGTCGGTATAAGTCGCTTTCACAGTGGGAAGTGAATGTATAACTTAGCCAGCGAATACAATCCACGTCTACATCATGATAAAGAAAACGATACTTTTCCTTTCGATATTTTCAGCCATCTCCACAACGAAAATCGCCGCCCAGGAGGTCTACCCCACCCACTGGTGGGCGGGCATGAAAACGCGTTCACTCCAGTTACTGATCAAAACCGGCGATCCCGATTTCGGAAAAGGGAGAATAACGACCAGCTATCCCGGCGTCTCTGCCAAACGGTTGCATACTTTCGCGAACAGAAGCTACCTGGCCATCGACATTGAACTTTCAGCCAGCGTAAAGCCCGGCACCGTGTACCTGATGTATGAGCGAAACGGGAAAAAGACCCCCATTCCCTGGTCGCTAAAAGCCCGCACGGGGATTCCGGGAAAGGATTTCGCCCGGGGCTTGTCCGGAAAGGATATGGTGTATTTGCTGATGCCGGACCGCTTCAGCAACGGAGACGCTTCCAACGATCGCGTGCCGTGGATGCGGGACCAGTCGCTCGACAGAAAAAACTATTACGCCCGGCACGGAGGAGATTTCCAGGGCGTCATCAATCATCTCGGTTATTTGCAGGACATGGGCGTGACCGCCGTGTGGATGACACCAGTGCTGGAGAACGATATGCCCGACAGAACGGAACACGGATATGCGATCACCCATCACTACCGCATCGATCCGCGGTATGGCGGTGAGCGCATGTACAGGGTTTTACGCGATTCGCTGACACGCCGGGGCATGAAACTGGTGCAGGACGCCGTGTACAATCATACCGGCACCTTTCATAACATCGTACAGGACCTGCCAGACCGGGACTGGCTGAACCAATGGCCGCAATTCACGTCTACCAGCGCACGGGAGCAGGCTTTGTTCGATCCCTATGCTTCCGAGGCCGACAAAAAGCGGATGAGCGACGGATGGTTCGTGAAGGAAATGCCGGACTGGAACCAGCGCAATCCTTATGTTGCTAATTTTCTTACCCAGCACGCTATCTGGTATATCGAAGAGTTCGGGATCGATGCCGTGAGACTGGATACATACATGTACAACGATCTGGTTTTCAGCAACGCCTGCAACGCTGCGCTGATGGCGGAGTATCCTGCCCTGAGCCTTTTCGGCGAGGTGCTGGTGCAACATTCCCCGAACCAGGCGTACTTCGCGGCCAACAACATCGCTACGCCGTTTAAAAGCAACCTGGCGTCGCTGATCGACTTCCAGTGCCTGTTCAACGGCATCGGCCCGGCGCTTACGCAGGAACCCGGGTGGTATACGGGCGTAGTTCAACTGTACAATGTGATCAGTCATGATTTTTTGCTGAAACATCCAGACCGGAATGTGCTGCTGCTCGATAATCATGACCTCCCCCGGTTTTTTACCCGGGTGAACGGAGATGTGGCGCGCCAGCGGATGGCCTACACCTGGCTGCTGACCTGTCGTGGCATTCCGCAGCTCTACTATGGTTCGGAGGTGCTGATGGCGGGAGATACGAAGCCCGACGGGCTGGTACGGCTCGACTTTCCCGGCGGCTGGCCCGGCGATGAAAAGAATGGGTTTACGAGGCAAGGGCTTTCCGAAGACGAACGTTCAATGCAGCAGCTCGTCCGCCAGCTGGGCAACTTCCGTAAAAATTCGACCGCCATCCAATCGGGCAGGTTCATGCATTATGCACCCCACGGCGGCCTGTACGCATATTTCAGGTACAACAACATCCAGACCGTGATGTGTGTCATGAACACTTCCACCAAACCGGTCCATATCGACTTCGGATATTTCAGTGAAAGGACGTCAGGATTTAATACCGCCACCAACGTTGTAACGGGCAGCGTGTTGCCGCTTTCGCAGGCGGCGGAATTGCCGCCGTTGACGATGTGGGTGCTGGAACTGCAAAAATAGCATCAGCACATTCAACCAAATACGAATACTATCATCAAGATCGCTTAATTCCAAATCCAATTTTCGTTATGAAAAAAATCTACAACTGGTCATGGTTACCGTTGCTGCTGCTCCTGGTTGGCTGGCAGACCGATGTACAGGCACAGGTAAACGGCAAAGTGACCGATGCCATTAGCGGAGCGCCCATCCCGGGCGTCAGCATCCAGGTCAAGGGAACTTCCCGCGGAACGCAAACCGATGCGAATGGTCTTTTCACCATTGCGGAAACAAATGCGTCCTCCGTGCTGGTTTTTACTTTCATGGGCAAGCAGCGGCAGGAAGTATCCGTCGGCAACCGCAGCACCATCAACATTTCCCTGTCAGACGACAACCACGAGCTGCAGGAAGCCGTTGTGATCGGCTATGGTACGCAGAAGAAAAAGGAACTGACCGGCAGCATTACGACCGTCACCGCGAAAGACTTCCAACAAGGCAACATTCAGACGCCTGAGCAGCTGATAGCGGGCAAAGTGGCGGGCGTATCTATTAGTTCCAATAGCGGCCAGCCGGGCGTGGGCAGTACGATCCGCATCCGTGGCGGTTCTTCGCTTAACGCCAGTAACGATCCGCTCATCGTGGTAGACGGAGTGCCCCTCAGCGGCAGCTCCCTGAACGGCGCCCCTAGCCCCATGAGCCTCATCAACCCTTCCGACATCGAAAGCTTCACGGTGTTGAAGGACGCCTCCGCTACCGCTATCTATGGCTCCAGGGCGTCGAACGGGGTGATATTGATCACGACGAAGAAAGGCACCTCCGGCCGCGCGCGCTTCCAGTTCACCTCACAGGTATCGGCCGCTACGCTGGCGAAGAAAATCGCCGTCATGAGCGCCGATGAAGTTCGGGCACACGTAAAGGCGAACGGCACGCCCACCCAGATCAGCCTGCTGGGCGATGCCAACACCAACTGGCAGGACGAAATCTACCAGACGGCCATCGGGAACGACAACAACCTAAGCGTGTCCGGCGCCTTCCACAATATACCCTACCGCCTGTCTGCCGGCTACCTGCACCAGAACGGCGTGCTTATTACCGACAAGCTGCAGCGCGGCTCCGCTGGCATCAACATCAGCCCCCAATTGTTCAACAAGCACCTGAAAATTGATGTGAACGTGAAAGGCGCGTTGACGCAGGCGCACTATGCGAATGCCGGCGCCATCATCAACGCCGTGCAGTTCGACCCCACGCAGCCGGTGTACGATCCGGAAAGCCCCTTCGGTGGGTACTTCGAATGGTACTCCAGGGACGGACAGACGGGCCAGGTGAGCCCCAATTCCATAGCGCCCCGCAACCCCGTGGCGCTCATCCGCATGCAGGATAACGATAATACCGTGAAACGGAGTTTCGGGAACCTGCAGCTGGACTATAAATTCCATTTCCTGCCCGATCTGCGCGCCAACCTGAACCTCGGCTACGACTTGTCCCGCGGGCACGGAAACATCAACGTTCCGGAAAATGCTGCCCAGAATTATGGCGAGCAATACCGGGGCGTCCAGAATAAATTCAGGCAGGAAGTCGACAACAGGGTGATGGAATTTTACCTGGCTTACAACAAAGAACTCCCCCAGATCAAAAGCACCGTAAACGTGACGGGGGGATACGGATACTACGATAACGCCACCACCAACTTCAACTTTGCCACGCTTGCGGCCAACGGAGATACGGTAGATGGAACGAAACCGGTATTTCCGTTCGACATCCCCCGCAATACACTTATCTCCTATTACGGCCGGCTCATCTATTCGTTCAATGAGAAATATACGGTGGCGGCTTCTATCCGGACAGACGGATCTTCGCGCTTCTCGCCGGAAAACCGCTGGGGCGTATTCCCGTCCGCGGCCTTTACCTGGCGCATCAACCGGGAGGCGTTCATGCAATCGGCCCGGGAAATCGAAGATCTGAAATTGAGGGTCAGCTATGGCGTAACCGGGAACCAGGACGGGATCGCCAATTATTCCTATATGCCGGTGTATTCCATCAGCAGCGCAAAATCGCAATACCAGATCGGCGACAGGTTCTATTACATGGCATCTCCCGCGGCTTACGACAGTGAGATCAAGTGGGAAGAAACCGCCACTTACAACGTAGGGCTCGATTATGCACTCAAAACCTGGCGGCTGCGCGGCAGCGTGGACGCCTATATCAAAAAGACACGGAACCTGCTCAATACGGTACCCATTCCTGCAGGCTCCAACTTCAGCAACCAGATACTCACCAACGTGGGGAATATCGAAAACAAGGGCCTGGAATTCTCCATCGCGGCCACGCCGGTTTCAAGTGAAAAACTCAACTGGGACATCGGTTTCAACCTGACGTACAACGAAAACAAGATCACCAACCTGACGGCCGTCAACAATCCTTCCTTTGTGGGCAACCAAACAGGCGGCATCACAGGCGGAACGGGGCAAACGGTACAGATACACAGCGTCAACCATCCGGTTTCCTCCTTCTTCATCTACCGCCAGGTGTATGGTAAGGATGGACGGCCGCTGGAGGGCGTGTATGAAGACCTCAACAAAGACGGCGTCATTAATCAGCAGGACCAATACTGGTACAAATCGCCCGCCCCGAGTGTGATGCTGGGTTTTTCGACGCAGGTGGCCTGGGGCAAATGGTATTTCAGTACCGTATTGCGCGCCAATCTAGGCAACTATGTGTACAACAACGTAAATTCCAACTTCGGGATCAACAGCAACACCTTGGCATCCAACGCATTCATCAACGGCGGGATTCCCGACTATTACCGTACGGGATTCTCCGCGCCCCAATATCAATCCGATTACTACATCAGCAATGCCTCCTTTCTGCGGATGGATAATGTGGGCGTAACGTACAACGTGGGCCGGTTGTTCAAAAGCGAAGCGGGGCTGCGTGTGAGCGCCAATTGCCAGAATGTGTTTGTTTATACCAAATACCGCGGGCTGGACCCTGAGCTCAGCAGCGGGATCGACTACAACCTGTACCCCCGCGCCCGGACATTCGTATTGGGCCTTCACCTGGATTTATAATTTGAAAAACTTTGCACATGAACAAGAAACGCACGATAAAATACGGTTTGCCGGTGATGCTGGCACTGGTTTGTTTCGCCTGTACCAAAGACCTGGACCGCAAGCCCACCAATTCGCTGATCGCCGACGTGGCTTACAAAGACATGGAGGGCTACCAGAAAGCCGTGGCGAAGATGTACGGCAGCTTCGGGCTGACTGGTAACGCCGGCAACGGCTCTTCTGACCTGGCAGGCATCGACCCCGGCGCGTCCGATTTTTTACGTCTGTACTGGAACGTGCAAGAGCTGACCACGGATGAGGCCATCTGCGTATGGGCAGACCCTGGGGTGCCGGATTTCCACGAAATGGACTGGTCTTCCAACAACATCATACTGATGGGCTTATACAACCGGTGCATCTTTCAAATCACAATTTGCAATGAATTCCTCCGCGAATCTACTGAAGAGAAGTTGGCAGCGCGCGGGATTACGGCAGGCGACGCGGAGAAAATCAGGAATTATCGGGTCGAAGCACGGTTCCTCCGTGCATTCCAGTACTGGGTGCTGATGGATGTTTATGGTAATCCGCCGTTCGTGACGGAGGAAACGCCAGTCGGGAAGAATATCCCCCCGCAGATCAAGCGCGTGGACCTGTTCAGGTATGTAGAACAGGAGCTGAACGCAATAGAGCCGCTTATGGCCAAAGCCCGGCAGAACGAATACGGACGTGCCGACGAGGCGGCGGTATGGGCGCTGAAAGCCCGGATGTTCCTCAACGCAGGCGTTTACCTGGGTGCGGGCAACGAGCGCTATACTGATGCGATGCTGAACGCCCGGAAAGTGATCGACGCCGGGTATTCGCTCATGCCTGCGTATCAACACCTCTTCCTGACAGACAATGACCGGAATAACCCCGAGGTAATCATGCCGATCAACTACGATGCCGTATCCACGGAAAACGCAGGCGGCACCAGCTTTATTATCAACGCCGGACTGGGAAGCCCCATGAACGGCCGGGCTATGGGCATGCCAGGCAACGGATGGGGCGGGAACCGGGTCACAAAGAATCTGCCGCTGCTCTTCGGGGACTATGTGAATACGGCCGACAGCCGTTCCATATTCTACACCGAGAACACCAACCCCGAAATCGACAATCCCCGGGATTTTGCACAAGGGATCAAAGTGATGAAGTTCAAGAATATCGACCAGCAGGGACAAATGCCCGTCGGCAACCCCAATTTCTCCTCCGTAGACTTTCCGCTGTTCAGACTGGCCGAAATGTACCTTATTTACGCGGAAGCAGTTAAACGCGGCGCAACCGGTGGCGACGAAGCCCTGGCGCTGACATACCTCAACCGCCTCCGCGAACGGGCTTACGGAAACAGCGCCGGCAATATTGCCTCCTTCAACCTCGCCTATATCATTGACGAGCGGGGCCGGGAATTTTACTGGGAGGCCTTCCGCCGGACGGATCTCATCCGCTTTGGTCTTTTCACAACCAACACCTACCTCTGGCCGTGGAAAGGAGGTGTGAAGGAAGGACGCGGCGTGGAGGCCTACCGTAACCTTTTTCCGCTTCCGGCTTCAGATATCGTTGCCAATCCCGGACTGGTACAGAATGAGGGATATTAATCAAGTCAAAACGAAATATTATGTCCAAACTATATTATGCGCTGGCATTTTGCCTGATCGCAGCCACCGCTTGTAAAAAAGACGGAACAAAACTGGCAGCCAAAGACGGTACCTCGCCTGTCATGCAACTCTCCGCGAAAGATCTCATCCTTGAAAAGAGCCACGCTGCAGACAGTGTTTTGGCGGTCAACTTCACCCATGCGGATTTCGGCTATTCCGCGATAGTTATCTATGCACTCGAAATAGACCGGAAGGGAGGCGATTTTTCGCAAAGCGTTTCCATCGATGTGCCACGCGGCGGCCGGAAACTGACGGTCGGTGAACTGAACGGTGCTGCCATGGGGCTGGGAATGCCCATTGGCGTGAGCAGTGATGTGGAAGTGCGGGTCCGCGCCAGGATAAGCCCCGCGTTTCCCGCAGCCTATTCCGAAAGGTCCGCGCTTTCGCTCAGCCCCTACCTCGACCTGAAAACCTATAAAATGATGTACGTGCCGGGAAGCTACCAAGGCTGGGCGCCGGAGAACGCACCTGGATTGGCAGACGTGGGCAATAACGACGTTTTCGAGGGATATGTGCATCTTGGCGGCAACGCCACGCAGTTCAAAATAACCGCCGCGCCTAACTGGGACGTTAACTACGGTGGCACCAGCAACGCCAATGCCGGAACATTGGTGAGGGGCGGTGGCGATCTGAGCATCCAGGGTACAGGTTATTATCTCTTCAAAGTGGATATGAAAGCCATGACCTGGAGCGCCGACAAAACCAGCTGGTCGGTTGCAGGACCGGCTGTAAAGAACAATGGTGAAGATGTGGATTTGACTTTCGATGAAGATGCGGGCACCTGGTCTGCCGTATTGGACCTGGACGCCGGTGGGTTCAAATTCCGTGCGAACCGGGCAGACGTGCTCGTGTATGGCGACAACAGGCCGGGCGATCCCTTCCTCGACGCGGGCGGACCGCCGATAAAGATAGACGCTGCAGGCAGTTACCGGGTGACGCTCGACCTAAGGCTTGCCGGAAATTATTCATACTCAATTTCAAAACAATAGTGTATGAAATTGACCGTACTGCTGTGGGCATTATGCTGTTGTTCATTTGCCGCCGAAGCCCAGTTTACGGGTTTCGGCGACCTTCAATGGCGATTTTTCGCCGGAGGGAAGTGTTATTCGGCTCCCGCCATTTTCAATGATCTCATCCTGGTCGGCAACGATGCAGGCGCTCTCCGTGCAATAAACCTGGCCGACGGCAAAGAAAAATGGCGGTTCCAATGCGGCGCCATCGGCACGGCCCCTGTTGTGCAGGAAGGAAAAGTATTCTTCGGGAGCTACGACGGGCATTATTATGCGCTGGACGCAGGTACCGGGACGCTGATTTGGCGGTTCGCCACCGGCGGCGAATCGCGCATCGGCGCCAGGGGGCTCTGGACGATGCAGCCAGACAGCCTCTACATGACCGATCTGTACGACTTCTTCCTTTCCACGCCGGCGGTTGATGACCGGCGTATTTACTTCGGTAGCAGCGACGGGTGTATTTACGCTTTGGATAAAAACAGCGGCCTGTCCGTCTGGAAGTTCCAAACGGGCGGAAAAGTGCATGGCGGAGTAACGGTACATGAAGGGCGCGCCTACGCCGGGAGCTGGGACAGTAACATCTATGCCCTGGATGCGGTTAACGGCCGGGAAATTTGGCGATTCACCACCGCAAGGGATTCCGTTTATCATGTGCTGGAGGGAATTCAGGCCACTCCCCTTGTTTCAGAAGGTCTCGTTGTGATCGGAAGCCGCGATGCGCACCTATATGCGTTGGACGCGGTCACCGGGGCCTTGAAATGGAAATACGACGCAGGCAACGCCTGGGTTTCCGGAAGCGCCATTGCGGCAGGTGACCGGCTATTTGTGGGAACCTCCGACAGCTACCTTATGCTGGCCCTCGATGCGTACACTGGCAGGGAGATTTTCCGGCAGCATGGTGGAGGTTACATTTTCGGCGCCCCCGCTGCCGCCGGGAACACGATCTGCTACGGGGATTTTACCGGTAGGATACGCCTGCTGGACAAATCCACCGGAAAAATTCTCGACACGTTCGACACGCCCGGCCGGACGCAACACGCCGCTACCGTTCTGAACGCTTCGGGTAAACTGGATTTCATGTACAGCGCTGCCGGGAAAGATCCGGTCAGGTATAGCACGAATGTAGCCGTGATGGACCTTTTTTACAAACTCGGACCGGTAACAAGCGCACCGGTACTGCATGGAAATTCGATGTATTTTACTTGCACGGATGGTTATTTATATGCGGTCGCATTGAAAAAAGAATAGGTCGACCGGGCTGGTATTAACTGGCCGCCGATATCTATCCGTGGCAAATTTTAACCTTGAAAGCATGTGTCATTATGACAATAAAACACAGGGATGTATGGGTCGATTATCTGCGGGCGGCCATCACGGTGTTGGTAGTAGCGCATCACGCATCGCTATCTTATACCACTTTTGCTGCATTCAACGCGGAGGCATACGTGCGCTCTACTCACCCTGTTGTAGATGAACGAAGGTGGCTGGGGCTGGACATTTTTCAAAACTTTAACGATATCTTCTTTATGTCCCTGATGTTCATGATCAGCGGTTTTTTTGTGCCGGGCAGTCTGCAACGAAAAGGTGCCCGGGGCTTCATTACAGACCGCATTTACCGTTTGTTCGTCCCTTTTGTAGCCGGGGCCACCGTGCTGGCGTTCGTCACTTATTATCCGCCTTTCCGGTTGGCGCATGGCACCGGAAGCCTTACCGCGTTCCTGCAGGATTTCTTTACGACGGAGGCGTGGCCTGCAGGGCCGGTATGGTTCATCTGGATATTGCTCGCCTTCAACCTGGCATATGTCCCCCTTTCGCGGGTGTGTGGCAATGCCCTTTCCCTTCTGGGAAAGCGGGCGAACGTGTTGGGCAATAAACCGGTACAGGCGGCGGTATGGCTCATAATCATAACGTGGACCGCTTTTACCCCGCTGGCATATTCCGCAGGGGCCGGTACCTGGACGGGCTGGCAACCGTTCGATTTCCAGCTCAGCAGGATCGTGTTGTATTTTACCTGGTTTTTACTCGGAAGTTGCCTGGGCATGGGCGATTTCAACAAAGGGCTGTTTGCCGTCAGTTCCCGGTTGGTACGTAATTGGAAAGTCTGGGCCTTACTGGCGCTCCTCACCTTCGGAGTGATCGTGCTCATCAGCAACTTCGAATTGCTGGGAAAACTGGTAGTGGAAGGAAAAATGAATGCATTCACCGGCTGGATGATCTACTTCGCCGTATTCTCCATCTCCTGCTCCCTCAGTTCGATAGCTTTTATGACCGCTTTCCGGGCGCTGGCCAGTAAACGTGCTGCCTGGTGGGACAATCTGGTCAGTCATGCCTACCTCATATACCTCATCCACTATTCCTTCGTGATCTGGCTGCAGTACTTGCTAGTGAACGCAAACCTTCCGGCATTTTTGAAGTTCCTGCTGGTATTCTCGTTCAGCCTGTCCTTATCCTGGTTTGCCGCCTCCTTGCTGAAGAAGGTCCCGTTCATCCGGAAATACATGTAAAACAATGGTTTTGATGATAATCTCTGGTTTGCCCGTTTTCTTTTTCCGGACATAACCAATATTTCATTACCTTTGTGACTCATGACACGCCCATCACCATATTACCAGCTGTCGATCATTGCAGCCTAACGCAGGCCCACAAAGCATTCCCGCTTTAATACTCCCGGCTACCTGCGTTGAAAGTCTTCAATTAATTTATTGGACCCGCCTTGCTATGCTTGTCCGCATACGCAAGACAGAATTGTTATACCATGTCGGCATTACAACTGTACGGATGGAATGAGCATTTCATGCGTCATTTCGAAACAAATACATCTCAGCATCTCGAAGCCGCAAGAGTGCTGTCTATACAAGGATTTAAACATCTGCTCACCACTGAAACAGGCAACCTGGAAGCGCAACTTGCCGGCGCATTGATGAACAGCCGCGAACCGGAGGCCTATCCCAAAGTAGGCGATTGGGTGCTGGTGAAACGGTACGATGAAGAAGGTATTATCATCGATACACTGCCGCGCATCAACGAGCTCAGCCGCAAAGCGCCCGGTACGCAAAGTACCCGGCAGGTGTTGGCAGCCAACATAGACGCGGCGTTTATTGTGCAGGGGCTTGACCGGGATTACAACCTCATGCGCTTGCAACGCTACCTGCAACAGGTAGTGCAATGCCATATTCAGCCCGTTGTCATTCTCAACAAGGCAGACCTGGTACCCGATCCGGAAACGTACCGGCAGGCGGTACAGGAACTGGGATACAACTGCCCGGTGGTGCTCACCAGCGCGCTGAACCAGGCGCAGCAAGAAGAATGGACAAGCCAATACCTCCTGCCCCGACACACTTACATCCTGCTGGGCTCTTCAGGCGTAGGCAAAAGCACGCTGCTCAACAGCCTGCTGGGTTACAGGCTGCAGGAAGAAGGCGCTACCAGTACCGCCAACAGCAAAGGAAAACATACCACCACCGCCAGGCACCTTGTACTGCTTCCCAATGGCAGCATGATCATTGACGCGCCGGGCATGCGTGAGTTCGGGGTTACTGGAGAGAGCGGAAGCGAAGGCGTGCATCACCCGCTGATAGATGAGCTGGCGCCGCAATGCCGGTTTGGCGATTGCACCCATCAGCATGAGCCTGGGTGCGCTGTTATAGCCGCTGTTCGCAAGGGCATATTGCCTGAGCCGGTATACCGCAGCTACCTGAAGCTATTGCGTGAACAATACCACTTCCAGGCCAGCGAAGCGGAAAAGCGGCGGAATGAAAAGCAGTTCGCTAAAATAGCTAAACAGGTATCCAGGCACCGCAAAGACAGGAAGTATTGATAGCCGGATGATGAAAACAAAGCGGCCTGTAAATATACAGGCCGCTATTTTATGGTTGCGTATAAGATATGCATGACATGCCATTCCGCAGAGATCGTTACGCGTTTAACGCACAAAGCCGGCTACAGCATCCACGAAAGCGGCATTGTTCTCAAAATAAAGCATGTGCCCTCCCTGGATGACGAAGACCTTCTGGTTTGGAAAACGGAACAGCTTGTAGTGATCCGGCCCAATGTTATGGTCTGCCGCGCCGGAAATGACCAGCACGGGCAGGCTAAGCTGGCCGGTGGATTGGGTAAAGTCGGTGAAGTATTCCGCCATGCCCAAAGCTGCCCGTCCGAAAGTATAATTCCGTTGGGCCCAATTGTCTACACTATCAAGTTTCTTTACGTTTGCTTCCTTGTCAGACAACATTTGGTAGCCCAGTCCTTTTCCGCGCAGTGCGGTCATGGCCTTGGAATAAGTTGTCACCACCGCTGCAGAATCACCGGCATGAAAGCTGGTGCCCAGTTTGCTATTGACAAAGGCGATCTGGCTTTGCAGCGAGTTGTTGATACTCAGCGTGGCGTTGAGGAACATCAACCCTTTTACGTGGCCCGGATAACGAAGCGCGTAGTTATAGGCCAGTATTCCTCCGAAGGAATGAGCCATCAGGTAAACCTGCGCTGCCCCGGCTGCCTGCCGGATGTTTTCGATATCTTCCACCATCCTGGCGAGGCTGTAATCGCCATTTGCCGAATTTTCCGAACGTCCAGATCCGCGTTGGTCGTAGTAATACATCTTAAGCGTACTTTCCAGGGCATTTCCGCCCAGCACTTCAAAAGACTTGCTCCATGCGCCAGGCCCGCCATGGATAAAGATGCAGGGGCTTCCTTTCCCGCTGGCTTTCAGGTATAGCTTCACCCCATCGGATGTTGTAATGGAGCTGTCGGCATGGAACGCGCGGATGGCGCCGTAACCGCCGGAGGACAGCAGTAGCAGGGCGAGGAAAGTTAAACACTTTTTAGCCATGGGTAAGATATTGGTAAGTTGCATATAGTTCTGATATGGGTCGAGATGCCGGGAGTAACATTATGTGATCGCAAATTAATATTAAAAATCGCAATGTCAAAAGTTCATATCGTCGCCGCATCAATCACGCACCCTGTAACGGGGGGCTTTCATTGTCATTTACGGAATACTGTAACCGCCATCTATCCGCAATATATTACCGATTACGCCTGATTTTTGTTACTTGTTCTTCCGTAAACAAGCAAATCAGTAATATATTACGGATTTGGCGAAGCATATTCCAGGCAATTGCATCACTGAGAAAAAGCTTATATTCGCATCTCCCACAGTTAACCTTCCGCACAGCATTCATTCACCAAACCATATAACTATGCATTCAAACCAACGTGAGTTCACCATGCTTTTTGAGTGTTTTGCCCAGCTGGGGTACACCTTTCCCCCGGAAGTGAAGGAAGAAATTATGGCCACCACCTACCTGGAAACCTACAAGAAAGACGAGACCATCCTTCCCTACAAACATGTTTGCGAACATGTGTATTTCATTACCAACGGCGTTACTGCCATCAACATTGAGCTGAGGAACAAGGAGTACATTCATTGGCTGATGATGGAAGGCGATGTGTTCATTTCCGTCAACAGCTTCTTTTTTGACCAGCCCAGCAATCAACGCATCGTGGCGCTGGAGAACACCCAATGTATTGTGATGCCTAAAAAAAACCAGGAAGAAATTGGCAGGCGGTACCCGGAGTTTAAAGATTTGCGGAGCAGGCTCACGGAGTATTATTATTCGGAGTCAGATGAAAGAGGATGCATGCGGTTCATGACCGCCACTGAGCGGTGCGCATTCATGTTTGAGAACTACCGCAAGTTGTATGAACGGGTGAACAATTACCACATGGCCTCTTTCCTGGGTATGGAATTGCAGACATTTAGCAGGGTGAAGGCAAAGATGTTGCGGGAAGGTGGGGAGAAATAATTTAACATCCCAGGTACTCATGTATCCGCAATGAGGGTGTGCTCCTCTGTTCCGTAGTATTTAAATCCGTTCCAGCGGCCAGACAGAAAACATGGTTTTGCTCCAGCCGAAATTCTGGAAACCATCAGCTTCCATGTATAACCTTTTGAACTCTTTGGGAAATACGAAGCTGGTGGCGGCTTCCGCTTTGCCAATCAAATCGGCAGACGCCCCGGTATTGAGCTGTATTTCTTCATTTTTCCATTGCTGCAATATGACGGAAGTTAATAAATGTTAACTTTTTGAATAGCATTCGTACTTTATTTTTGACTGCAACAAAGTCATTTCGAAACCCGGTATTGGCAGATAACCCAAGGCGAGATACACCTGATACTAACACGATAGCGAACATCTGCCTGAATACCACCTGACAGCCTGCTCCGTCTAACATTGCTATAATCCCGTGAGATGCAGCCTCAAAAGGCCGCCGGGCAGACTATTGCATATTATTTCCTCACCTAAAAAATACCACCCATGAAACTCCGCGATTTTTTTCAACAAACACGCAATTTTTTAGACCCTGGCGCCGACTCTCCGCGCGATCACCTGTTTGCCATCGATCTGGATGACATTCCTTCAAAGCTGGCCACGATACGGAAAGAAGCCAACGAGTGTACGGCCTACCTGGAAGAATTGTTCAAGTCGCCCCGTATTGACCGCAACATGGTAAAAATCGTCCGTGCCATACAGAATCCGGTGGAACTTGTCCTTTTTGCATATGAGTTTGAGCTCAGGCCGAAGAAGGCCCCGGCAGAGCCGGAAGCAGACAGCACACCAGAAGAATTACTGAGATACTGCCGCCTGGCCTGTACAATGATTTGCACGGTACTAGACCTGCTGGTAGATCTTTTCTCCGGGTTTATAGACAAAGACAGCATGATGCCCTGGATCTACTATTTCAAACGCACTACCAGCTACCGCAGCATGTGGGATAACCTGATGGAAGGCAATCCTTTCCCCGCTGAAGTGATAGAAGAACTGAACTGGTTGAAAAAGCCATTCGATTTTGATGACACCGGCCGCCCTCTGGGCGAGATGAGCTACCGGGAAATGGAGTACATGGAATCCGTTGCCGTGGGGGCTTTTAATGCCCTGTACGGCAAGGTGCCGCAAGATGAGCTGGTATCCACGCTGCACACGCATTTGTGGAACAACAACTTCAACTGGCAAGAGTATGCCGCTTTCACTTTTTACCAGGAAATTGAGTCCCTCCGGGAGCTGCCGCTGCAAGAGCAGATTACCGCCATGGTGAAGGTGATCAACCGCATAAGGCAGCGGAAACGCTCCACCACGCCTGCCTTTTTTGACGAGCCGCCACTGAAAGACTACATCATGCGCCGCCTCACAGATTACCTTGACGGCCTGAAGCTCCGCCTCAGCGCCGGCCGCTTCCTTGGAGAAGCCCTGCCGCCGGAAGGCCGCCCGCAGCAACTCAAGGTCAACCTGCCGCCGGAGAAGCTGGGCTACCTGTTGCGCTACCTGCAGGAGCACCAGGTAGTGGCCGGTATGGAACCCGGCGTGCTGCTCAACTTTGCCTGCACCTTTTTTCAGCCCGCCAAAGGCGGCCGGTATTTGTACGAGATCCTTTCCGCCGCCTACCACGCCAACCCGGTTATTTCCGAACACAATGTAAAGCGGCTGCTAGACCCGCATCAGTAACCTCTAAACCCGATTGTTATGCCCAGAAAATTCACGCCGGCACACGTACCGGCCAACTACCTCCGTCACATGAACGGTTTTATCAGCGCCATGGAAACAGACCCGCGGCTGAAGCCCGCGCATGTAAGCCTCTACGTTACGCTGTTCGGCTGCTGGAACAGGAACTTCTTTGTGAACCCGTTCGTGATTTACCGGCAGCAGGTGCTGGACACCAGCCACATCGGCTCCAGAGACAGCTACACCAAAACGCTCAAAGAGCTGCACGCCTTCGGCTACATCCGCTACTACCCTTCCGCCAAGCGGGGCGGCATGGCCAAAGTGCATATACTTCCCTTTGCTTCCGTCAACACCATTTCGTTTGAGGAACTGACGGCCTACCCTCCTTTTCCAGATACGTCCGGCAGTCCGGAAAACGGGCCTGAAACAGTCCCGGAAACAGGACAGCACAGTCCCGAAAAAGGGACCGCCGCAGTCCCGAAACCGGGACGCTTAAATAAACATACAAACAAAACAAACCCTAAAAACAGCGCACTCCCTCCCCCCGAAAAGCAAAAAACAGGACTGAAAAAGCCCTCCGGCGCCGAAGAAGTAACCGCCTGGTTCCGGGAAATGCGTTACCCTCGTGCCCAGGCCCAGCTTTTTTTCAGCCACTACCAGGCCAACGGCTGGCGCCAGAGCAACGGCCTGCCCATCCGTAACTGGCAAGCCGCCGCGGAAAAATGGATGCTGAACGTTCCAAACTTTAAACCCAACACGCATGACAATCCAGCCACACGCCTCAACGCCCGTAAGCAGCGTTATTCAGACCCGCTATGACTACGTTCATCTGCTGCACCTGGTACAGGAACGCGGCAAGAAGCTCTACGGGCCGCAATACGCCGTACAGGACGTAGACCGCGCCGTGGTGATGAAGCTCATCACCTACTTCATGGCAGACGAAGCCCTGGCCCCGCAGGAAGGCCTGCAGCTGCACAAAGGGCTGCTGGTATGCGGCCCCGTGGGCTGCGGCAAAAGCTCGCTGCTGCACATACTGCGCAGCCTGCTGCCAGAAAAGCTGCAATACGGCATTGTATCCTGCCGCAACGTGGTGACCCGCTTTGCCGAGTCCGGCTACGGCATCATACACCGGTACAGCTGCCTGCCCGGCTCGGACACGCTGCCATGGAATTGTTACTGCTTTGACGACCTGGGGCTGGAGCCCAAGGGCTACTTCTACAAAAGCGAATGCAACGTAATGGCGGAAGTGCTCTTTAACCGCTACGAGGCCTTTGTTCACCGCGGCATTGTGACCCACCTCACCACCAACCTGGGCCCCGCGGAGCTGGAAGAGACCTATGGCAACCGCCTGCGCAGCCGCATGCGGGAAATGCTCAACCTGGTAGCCTTTCACGAAGAATCGCCAGACAAGCGGCGCTAAGGGGGCAAAAAAAGGCCCCGGCGCGTTGCCGGGGCCTGCCTCTAAGTTGGCCGATTGCCAGATCACTCCTGCTCCACCGCCGTTTGGCTTACGCCGGAGAGCACCGCGCCCGCCACGGCTATATACCCCGCCAGGGAGGTCATCTCCTCCGGCAGCGCAAAGGGCAAGCCCAGTATGTAGGCGCTAAGGCCGGTGAGCGCCAGGCCCCAGTTGCGGAGCTTCTGGAAAAATAGCGGCGTGGGGGCCGTCAGTCTTTGGAAAATGTTCATAACAAAACGGTTTTAAAGTGAATAGAAACAACAAACAACACCAATTATGCAGCGGCATTGACAGTCAACATGGTCATAGCGTTGAACTCGCCCGCGTTGAAGCCATAGAACCGCCCGTTCACTTCCTGCAGGAACTCTATGCAGAGCGCCAGGAACAGGGGTTTATCACTATTGGCAGGCAGGTTCAGGGTCAGGCTGACGGGGGCCGCCTCCACTTCCGTGATGGGCAGCTCTGCCGTGGCGGCGATGGCGTTTACGCTGGAGCCGTCGGCAAAGTCTACCTCCGCAGCAGCCGCCGTGAGCACGTAATGCGTGGCGCCGGGCGGTACCGCCATGAATTTGGCTGGTATCATGGCCGGTATCTCTACCGTAGCCGTGCCGGAAGCGCGGTCTATAGCGCCCGTTACCGCCGCGTAGAGCGTGGTAGACATGGGGCTGTTGGCATTGAACTCAAAGCCTTTGAAGAAGCCCAGCTCCCCTTCCGTTACCTTGCGCTCGCCGCGCAGGTTAACGCCGTCTGTTTTGATGACGCGGTTGAACAACCGGCTCATGCGGCTTACGAGACTACCGTCACCCACGCGCTTGACCACCGTTTTCATGGCATCGCGCAACACCTTGCCCGCGTTGCCGGCCCGGCCGAACTCCCGCCCGTTTTCACGGGTGCGGGCAAACTTCGGGTCGTTGAGGATGCGGGAGGCGTCTACCCCGCCTTTTGCGCGTACGGCATAGCCGTCTTTCGTTTTGTAGAATGTGAGGTTACCCGTGGTACCCTGAATGGGAAGTATCCCTTTTTGTTTTGGCATAGTTGTAAAATTTTGAAGTTTACGATGCGGGCTTTTTTCATCGCCAAGCCCTTTGAGCGTTTTTGCACTGATCAGGTGCAACGTAATTACACATCGAAACTACCGGCGCTCATTCCCGCCAACAAACAACTTTGCCGGTATTACCGGTTTTTGCCGGAATCCGGACTTTTATCCACATAATATGGCCAAGTTATACCCAGAAAGGATCGTGATCTACCCGAAAGACGTAGAGAACCTCATCGGCAAATGCGAGCGTTCCGCCTCGGAGCTGCTGCGGCAGATCAGGCGGGCGCTGGGCAAGCCGCGCGGGGCTTTTGTGACCCTGCGGGAGTTCTGCTACTTCACGGGCATGGACGAGGAAGAAGTACGGGCGGAGCTACGCAAAAGGTAGGATGCTAGTACGTTACTTGCACCTTGCTTGCACCTTACTTCCAGTATACCTCCAGTATACTCCCAGGATGGTACGTAGGGAGTGTATGTTTTGGGCGTTTTCGGGGGTAAGGTACATTTGGGACAGTCCTGTTTTGGGGAGGTTAGGGTTAGTGGGAGATTTCGGGACTGTTTGATATGTGAATGTTTGTTGGGATGGCGGGGGCGGCTATGAGTCTTTTTGCCAGCTCTGAAGTGATGATGTTGTTGATCTGATGCTTCTGCGCTTCGGGGATTTCATCTGTATGGCGGCAGAAATATTCCAGGTCATCATCATCCCAGCCGCAGGTGATGCAGATACGGGCTTCTATGGAAGCGGTGATGAGGTTGAGGCTGGCGAAGATTTGTGATAAAGAACCCTTCACCGGAAGATCGTTTTGTGATTGGTTGTTGTGACTCATCTTTCTTTGGTTTTCAGGTTAACACTTGTAGTAGATTCATAAGCATATAGTCTATCAACCTACCGCAATGATTTAAAAAACAATAAAAGTTGTACTTTCAAAATGAGAATTGACCGCTCAGTTGATTGAGGGCGTCACTCAGTCTCTACAAAAATAAGCAAAATACAAACACTCAGAATATCTGGGTGGAAAATAATCTGCCAAAATCTTTCTTGCCCTTAAACAAGAAATGCCATGGCACCGATAGATCAGTACATAATTGACGTAGTAAGGGAAAAGAGAAAGGCCTTAAAGATGAGCCAGGACGAATTGGCGGAAAGATTGGGTGTTTCCAAAGGGTTTATTGGGAATGTAGAAAGCCCTAAATACATCGATAAGTATAGTACTGCGCAGATTAATGAGCTGGCTAAGATATTTGAGTGCTCCCCTAGAGATTTTCTTCCGGAGGATCCTTTCTAAATCAATAGAGCTGTAAGATGATATTAACATTCACTGCTGCTGGAATATTCAGCGATTTGAAGTATATTGATTTTATTCTTTAACCCTAAAAACCATAACTATGGGAAAGTTTGTAATTACCAAAAGAAGTAATGGGGAATTTCAGTTTAATCTCAAGGCGGATAATGGTGAGACGATTCTTACCAGTGAAGGTTACTCCGCTAAAGCAAGTTGTTTGAACGGGATTGAGTCTGTTAGAACGAACTCGCAATTAGACGCTAATTATGAAAAAAAGACTTCAAGCAATGGTAAGCATTTTTTCAATCTAAAAGCTTCCAATGGGCAAACTATTGGGACTAGTGAATTGTATGAGACTGCGTCTGGAAGGGATGGCGGTATTGAGTCGGTGAAGAGGAATGCGCCGGACGCAAATATTGTAGATGAAAGTTCTAAGGCTGCTTAAAGAACTACTTGGTAGGCTTGTAGAGTAATCTTTGTGATATCATCTGCCAAGCCTACCACTCCACATATTCCTTAAAACAGCAAAGCAATCCCAATAATATCCAATACTTATGAATAAAGAAACTGTTAAAAAATTCAATGATATCAACATTGCTGAAATTCTCGGACAATCATCAATTCCAGATAGTTTCAAGGAAAACGCCTATAAAATTACAAATCAGCTATCTGTAATTCATACTTATATCCAAAGGGCCACAGCTGCGGCGCTGAGTTATGGCACTCCCGCTCCTCTCACAAAAAATTTAGAAGAAATTGTTGACACCTACCTGGATAATATTTCTTTCCTGAAGAAAACACTCACTGATAACACCCCGCAGGATCAAAGAACATCCTTGGGTACAGCTTTGGGCAGATTAGATGCATATTATTCTACTTTCTTTGAAATTTCAAGCGGCAGCAAAACGATGCCTACTATCTCGGCTATAATTTGTAGTTCTAATTCTATGTCACTTGAAGAAAGCATCCTTGAAAAAAATAACTATCTAAATTCTCAAGTCGAACATAAGTTAAAGCAGGCTGACGACGTCCTTAATGAATTAAGTAAAAAGGCGTCAGAAGAAGTTGTTTCAAACTATGCAAAAATATTTGAGAAAGAGGAACTCGCTAATAAAAAAATCTCAAGAATATGGTTTATCAGCTCTATTTCAATTGTTACTGCGTTCATAATATTCATCATTATATCAAGCAATATTGACTTAATGAATATATACCAGCCCGGGCTAGACAAATCGTTAAGTACAATCAATTATTCTAATCTTGTGTCAAAAATTATCGTTGTTTCCATAGGGCTTTATTTAATTTCATTCAACTTTAAGCAATTCTCTATTGCGAAACATCTGCAAACGGTTAACAGTCACAGAAAAAATGCTTTGAATTCTTACAAGCTCTTTTCAAGCTCTATTAACTCTGAAGATATGGCAAGTCGAAATGCGCTAATGTTACAGGTTGCAAAAGCAATATATGAGTATAATACGACAGGCTATCTGTCCAGCAAGCAAGCAGAAGGATCAAACTCAGGTTTCTTTGAAATCACGAAATTTGTTTCCGAGAATAAGGGGTCAAACTAGCATTCCTGCGTAATGCTTTCGAATAAACAATTTCTAAAATACCCCCCTTTCACCAAAACTTTTTACAGTTATCCAGTTAAAGGTCATTGAAAACCAGAGGTTCTGTTTCTGATGTAGAGTTCTGAACATCGTCTTATTCTAAGATTGAAATCAAACTGCTAGGCTACCTTACTTTAACTGGATAACAGTAAACAGGTAAAGTCCTTGTACTACTTTTCCAAATTGACCTCTATCGCCAAAGGCATATTATTTTTAGGGCTTGTTGAAACTTTGTATGCAACGAATTTTCCTTTGATATTTTTGAAATCTAAATTCTTATTCTGATTTGAGTGAAAGAAAATATTATTTGGATATCGCTTAATGAATCCGCAATAGTTCCCATATCTATCAAGCATAGTTCTTATAACTGGCCCTTTATAAAAAAAGTTCTCATCGTTTAAAATTGTGTCTTGTTGCACAGTAAATTTTTTCCTCACCTCTTTTAAAAGTAACTGCGTGAAGTCTGGTACATCTTTCATCGCAAACTTGCTTTTATTTAATTGATCGATCCATATAGATGCCGCTGTTTTAAATATTGTACCTACTTCATAAAATTTTTGTCTTGTTAATTTATCATCTTTTAAGACCGTTATTATTTTTAAAGAGTGTTCATCAACTGGTTTTTCAGAATTAAGATTAGGACAATTTCCAGCTATAGCTTGCCTAAAAAGCATTAATAATTGTGATTTATAAGCTCTCAATTCAGGAAAGTAACGCTCTTCTCTAAATAATTTTTCAAGCTTGTAAAATGAATAGGCAGTAGTGAAATACGGAAGCTTAGATTGAGTCTCTTGGAAAATTATGTTCGAGAATTCTCTTAATAGAAAAGATTCGTGCCTATGTGAAAGATGTGGTTTGTTTAAAAACATTCCAACAAAATATTGGGTCAGAATTCTCAAGTTGATTCTTTGTACTTGTTTTATTGTGGGATTATGAGCATATTGCTTTGCTCTCCTTTCATAATATATCTTGTCAGTAAATTCGGCAATGTAGTGATTGCAAAATGCCTCAAGGTCTTTATGAAATTTTTTTGTCCCTTCAAATGCTTCATCTAAAACGATGGTTTGCCTATTGGTCCCTTTAACTATTTCATTTGAAATATCACTGTCCTTTGTTGCAATTATCTTAACATTAAGCGGAACATTAGATATATTCAGTCCCTTTTGTTTTGCTAAAAAAATTACGTGACTAGTTTGACAACCGTTTACTATTTGAGGGTTTATAATTTTTAGCTTTCTATTATTCGAAGTGAACTCTTCACATACTATCGTAATCCCATTGTTAAGTAAGATGAATTTTTGAGGTTCATCTTGAATCGTTTCAAATATTTCATTATTAACAGTATTTTCACCTTGGTAGTCTCGAACATTATCGTCAAAAAGGGATTTTCTAATTACACCTTCCTCTGTAGTCAATATCTTGGAAAATTCTTCTGCTGAGCACAATGTAATACATGAGTTATCTACTTTATCCACAAAGGTTAACTCCATGCTTCCAATGGTTTCAATAATTGCAGTAAAGTTATTTTCATTACTATCTAAAATACTTCGAAATGAGTCACTATCAATAAAATGTACATCTACTTTGTCATAAGTTTTCAATGTTAAAATATCATTCTTTGCCTGTTCTACTAAAGCCATGTGATGCTGATTATTTCTCCATTTTCCCATTGCAACATAATACATTCTTACTGTTGGGGGATTGTTCCAGTTAAAGGTAATTTCATCGCTTAATAAATACTCTTTTATTTTTATCGTTTCCTTGATTTTCTCATTCATCGGCAGTGTAGGGGAATTCGACAAAAAGTTTCTCACTCCCGCAATAAAACTATTAAGTTCCGCAGCATCGAAGTTAGGTTTATATTTAGACTGAATAAATATAAATTCGATATTAATGCGCCTATACTTTTGAATTATATCGTCTACTTCATCAATACTTTTTATCAAAAGTCCATTTACTTTCACTGCGGCACCATCAATCCCAGTATCTTCCGGCCCACCTACACAAATCTTTTCTAAAAGTTCTGAATCAGCAGAGAATGCATCGGGCTGATGTTGAGTAAGAATGCCCGAGTTTACAAATTGTTCAAATGCCTCACCATCAGCGATATTATTAAGGCCATAGTTATCTCTAAATTTTTTAAACCTGGCATTGATAATTGGTTCGTTTGTCATTGAAATTTGTTATTTAAGGTAAAGGGATATATTTTAGTCGAAAATAAGTGAAGTCTTTTATTTTTACAAATAATAGGAAGGAATTACGCGGTTTTAGATGGGCATATACCACCATAAGACCAAATCTCCAGGTAATCAATCAAACCATCAAATAGAACAATTGCTCCTAGCGCCACCGCTATGGACAACACTACCGTAGCTGCGTAAAAAGACAGGAAGCCTGGCGTAAGTTGTTATATCTAAAACGCTAGGCTTCCATTCAGAATTGGTCGGTAGAAATTTTATCCCAGACAATTTACTTTCAAAAAAAGTACATACGTGGATTGAATGTTATTATTTCTCACCAAGCATGGCCAGTTTATACCCCACTCCAAACCCTATCCAAGGCTTGTAGGCATAATACCATTGTCTGCTAATTTTAGTGAGTGGAATATCTGTTCCTGCAAATAACCCAATATTCAAATCACCATAACTTTTTACTATAGCGATGCCTGTACTCAACCCTAGTTGTGTAGGCTTGGCTGCAATCTGCTTTTTTAATATTGAATCTTGTGTAGGAAAGCTATTATCAGACGATACAGCTAAAAGAGTAGGTGCGGCAAAAAAGCCGACAACCCATTGTCGGGCGTTCTTGGTTTTCGTTCTGTCCACATAGAAGCGCGTTACTCCCCAACGGAATCCAAAATAGGCTCCCAGGTTTAAGGAACTTGATGATTCAGTTGGCACATGTACTGAATCCTTTTTATAGCTAAATCGGTATTTAAAGGGTATGCTAATTATGCCTATTTCACTATTTGAGAATGGAACTGAAATATACTGTCTAATGTGGTTGAGTGAATCTTGCGTTGAGATTTGATAAAAAAACTCACCCAACTTCAGTCCACTGTGTATGTATTCCGCAGGCATACCATCTTTAGGTTTACAGTTAGCTGGCTCTGTTTGTGATTTAATACCCCAGAAACTTATATAAACCCTACCGGAAATATCATCTTTCTGGATAAGGTCTCCTACAAGTTTTCGACTGCAAAGAGATAATCTCGGCACTTTCTCCGATATAATAGGGTATGTTTCATTAGCAATTGTATCAACTATGATATTGCTCTTAGCATTCAAAACATATTCCTTAATGTTTATTTGGGCTATTGCCTTAACTCCGTTTTGCTTTACTGAGCAAAAAGTAGTATCCTTTACAAGATAATTTATTGGGTAAGAATCCTTCCCTATCTGATATTTAAAACGCTGTTTCATTTGAGCAAAAGTGACTAGCGGGAGACACATACATAAACATACCATGTTTAATGCAACAGTTAACATTTGATATTTTGATTTCATAAAAATGGGGGATTTGAGTGTTAGGGATATATGGGGATAAAAACTCTATTGTTTATTAGTCTGGGGTATCAAGTGCAAATTCAGTCAACAAGCCTTTATTAGCGTCTAGGAAACATTCTGCTCATACAAAATAAAGCAAAAAAAACGAAGAAACCTTACCCTTCGGCATTCTTGCCAAAATCTCTGGTAAGAATCAGTTACAAATTCTTTTATAACACACTCTTATAACTCTCATTTTCCCCACACTCCCCACCAACATCCGCAAAAATCCCCCCGCCTCACCAAACCCCAGGCTCCCATATTCCAGCCCAAGCGCCTTAATATTATCGTAATAAGCCCGACGATGCACATAATAATACTCCTCCGACCGCACCAACCAGGCCTTAGCTCCCAGCTTCCGCGCCAGAAACCACTTCTCCAGCAACCGGGCGCTCCTGCCGTTCCCATCACGCCATGGATGAATTTTCACAAACATCAGGTGAATCATACTGGCAAAAAAGAAAACCTCTGCAATAGACATTTCCCTTTCCAGCAAAACGGCCAGATCACTATAGAACCTCTTCATAGCCTCCAGCACCTCAAATGAGGGCGCCGCAACATACTCAATGCTTCCATCCATTGAGGTAACATACATGTTTGTATTCCTGAACTTACCCTGTGAATCTTCGGGAAGAATATGTTGAGCCAGCAAAGCATGCGCTTGGGCTATATTTTCGGGAGTTATGGGCGTATTTTTAGCAAATTGATATGCAGCATACAGGTCATCAGTTTTACACACATAATCCGGCTGCAACTCTACACCAAACCGCTTGTATTTGACATAAGAATCAAGTTCAATTGCCTCTCCTTCAATTCTCCCTGAATAAACGGCAGCGGCGGCAATATGAAAACTAAAATCCTCATTAGACAAATCCGCTTCCTTAAGCAAATCAAAACAATTACTCAAATTAAGGCCGCCAACCTGCCTGATATAGTCTCGTAGTAAGTCTGTTGGAATTATTTGTAAGCCCATAAATAAAAGTGCAGTAAAACTACAAAGGATTCCAGTCAGGGTCTCTTTTATCGTTACTCGCAGGTTTCTTTACACGACGTACTGCCTCCCGCTCACAAGCTCCGAAGGCCACAAAGTTTTGCTGGGCCTCCCTCAAAGAAACCCTATTCGCCCCACCCTGGTAGTCCGGCTCGCTGAATTGATACGGATCATCCTCCCAAAAGCATATCGGGCAAATTTCATATCCCCCTCTTTCTGACAAAGTAATATACCCACAACAAGGGCAAGTTGAATTTATCATTCAATTAGATTATGGAAGAAACAATAATAATATGGTCATATGATACCATACAACCTATCCACCACCTTCATCTCTCCCTCCCCAATACGTAATGCAATTAACCCCTTGATTTGCTCATATAGCTCTCTCCTAACCCACTGCGGCATAACAAGCATCGTTTCTTTCTGATCTCCCAAATGCTCATAAAAAGAAACTCCAGCGGCATTCCACAGCTTCTTTTCCTTCTGCTGCAAGCACCACTCCGCAAACTCATAACAGGCCTTCAGCTTCACATCATCCCCAGATTTGTGAGCAGCAATAGTCTCAGCCAGTAGTTCAGAGAAAACCTCATAAATGGAAACGTCTTTACTCTCAAGCTCAGTTTTTAGGTGAGGCAGGCATGCTATCGCTTTTCTTCTCCATACACTCATATTGGTTTGAATATTCTAAGTAACCATTTCAAAAATCAGCAGCCAAAGTCCCAATCTACCCCAAAGACCATTTTCCACTATAACCACCCAAACGGAGATATTTTTCCATTATAACTCCATTTTTGGCAACAATTTTCCATTATAACCACTTTATGGAGATAATTTTCCATTATAAACCCGTTTTGACAATATTTTTCCACTATAAACCCAAAAGCAGGAGCGCAAAAACAAACTAGTTTGCCCCTCCACGATCCCCTACCTACACCCCACCTTCCGAAACTCATCATCCTCCGACAAATAAATAACCGCCGGAAACGAACTAACCCCAACCTGGTACCTCTCCCTCTTCCCACCCGAAAACTTCAATACCATCACCGTCACCTTCTTCGGAATACTAAAACGAGACGCTATCCGCCAGCTCCCCTGCAAGGTCTCCCCCAGCCTCACCCACTGAAACGTACCATCTGCCCTGGTAATCAGGCTACCGCTAGCCGTATCACGCGCCTTCCAGCAGCCGGTATAGTAGTCAGTATAGTATTCATGGGTGCTCATATACGCATAGTTAGGCAGGGAATCCGTCTGCGCATTGGCCGCGCTGCAACAAAAAAGCAGGAAACAAACCAGTTTCATAGCAGGGCATTTACCTTAAATATACGCAAAAACAAAGCCGGGAGAATGGTAAAAACCCATCCCCCCGGCTTCAAAAAACATAAACAAGCTTCTTTACCTCCCCTTCGCCGCTAGCCCCCAATGGTACAAGCAGCACACCAGCAACACCGCTACCGCGCCCCACTGCGCCCCGGCCGCATCAGAGGCCACGCCCATTAGGAACGGGAAAATAGCCCCGCCGGAAACGCCCATGATCAGCAGGCCAGACACTTCATTGGAGCGTTCCGGCTTCCGTTGCAGGGCAAAGGAGAACAATATGGAAAAGATGTTAGCACAGGCAAAACCCGCCAGCGCCACGCCGAAATAGATCACCGCGGCGGTGGAGGCGAATAGCAGCACTATCATGGACGCTACGGCGGCTACCGAAGAGATTAAGTAAAACCGGTGCGCAGACCATTTGGCGAGCAAGATAGCCCCCAGGAAGGTGCCCGCGGTTTTGAACACAAAGTACAGGCTGGCCACGTAGCCCGCCTGCTCCAGGGCCATGCCGGTGCGCTCCATCAATATTTTGGGGGCGGATACGTTCAGCCCTACGTCTATGCCTACCAGGGTGAGAATGCCCAGGAAGTAGAGGAATATCTTCCCGTCTCCCAGCAGGGCAAAACACTCTGCAATGGTGGAGGTGCTTTCCTTCCGGTCGTTTTCCTGCAGCGGCGTGGCGCTCAGCCAGAGGAAAGAGAGCAGGGTGATGCCCGCAAATACCGGGAAGAGCCACTGCCAGTTATGGAACTGGGCCACGGCAAACGCCGCAATGATGGGGCCCAGGAAGGAAGAGATAGCTTTGATGAACTGCCCGGCGGTGAGGCTGCTGGTAAGCCGGTCTTTACTCACCACGTTGGTGAGCAGCGGGTTGAGGGCTACCTGCAGCAGGGTGTTGCCGATGCCGATGAGGGCAAAGGCGGCCAGCACCACGGGCAGCGTGTAGGAGAGCATGGGCACCAGCAGCCCTATGCCGGTTACCACCATGCTCAATTGCACGGTGCGTTTGCGGCCTATCTTGTTCATGAGCATGCCGGTGGGCACGGAAAAGATCAGGAACCACAGGAACACGGCCATGGGCAGCAGGTTAGACAGGGTGTCTGACAACGCAAAGTCTTTCTTCACGTAGTTGGTGGCAATGCCCACCACGTCTACAAAGCCCATAATAAAGAACCCGAACAGGATGGGCGCCAGTTGCATTACCCTGGTTTTGGCGGGCGGCTGCGGTATGTTGCTGGTTGCTTGCGTCATAGCAATATTATTTTAAGTTGAGCAGGGCCATGCGGGCGTACAGCTCTGCAATGCAGGCCTCATCCAGCAGCCATTTGGGTTTGCCGGCTTCGTCACGCGCATCGACCCAGTTGTGGTTGAGCAGGCCGTAACGGTCGCGGTTATTCCAGGCATGATCTACCCTGGCAATGATGGCTTTCAGGTACTGCGGTTTTTTATCTACTTCGTACAGGGCGGCGTAGCCGCGGAACAGTACGGTGGCAAACCAGGGCAGGTCGCAAAACTCACTGCGCATGCCTTCTTGCGGTTTGCCGAAGTAGTGATACGCAGATTCCGCGGTTTGCCGGGCGTCTTGCAGGTACTTTTGCTGCCGGGTGAAGTGGTAGAGCATCACGGCGGCTTCCAGCATGGAGCCGGAGTTGTACGTGTAATACGTCGGGTTCACGATGCCGGTGGCGGTTTTAATATCGTTGGCGTACAAACCGGCGGAATCACGCAGGTGTTTGTTCATCCACTCATAATACCGGATGCCCTGCTGCAGGTAATACGGCTCTTTGGTGGCCTGGTACAGCTTGAGGGCGGCCAGGGTAGCCATGCCGTTGCTGCAGGCGGGCTTCTGGTCTTCATGCCCTTCCAGCCAGGTTACGCCGCCGCCCAGCACGTCCGTCCACCCGCTCATGATGAAGGTGAACACTTCCTTAGCCCTTGAAAGATACACCGGGTTATGGGTATTTTCGTAGGCTTCGATGTAGTCTATAGCTACAAGGCCGTTGTCGTCATAATACCGGTCTACCTTCTCGAACTTTGAGGGATAGGCCTGGTAACCGGCGGGATGACGTGTTGTATCCCGGTACTGGTACATGGCGGCCATGGAAGAGTCTACATACGGCTTGTACACGGCCTTTTTGCCGGGCAGCCGCATCATGATGCTGGAGGCGGTTACAATGCCGCTCAGCGGCCAGAGGTAGCTTACTTCTTTTGACTGCACGTTCCCGTCCTGCATATAGGTGAGGGAATCTTTATGCTGCTGCGGGTAATATTCTGAAAACAGCCCGTGCTGCGGTACGCGGTAGAGCGTCCACACCCGGTGAAACATTTCCGTAGCCCTGCGCTGGTACTCGGCTGCGGGCTGCACCTGCTGCGCGGCGGCGGTAAGGGCCATGCCGGCCAGTACCATGCTGAATAATATCCTTTTCATCATCTTCTATTCTTCGTTTTTCCAGATAGAGATCCTGGCGTAGATCTCTACCATACCAATATGCGTGAGCAGGGAATGATACCTGCCCAGGTCGGAACCAGACCAGTCTTCGTAAAACTGTTTGGTATCCGGCAGGCGGGCGTGCTGCCACGCGTAATCTACGTTAGCCACCAGTGTGTTGATGTAGGTGGCGGCGGTTGGGTCTGCCTTATGCAGCTCCAGGTAGCCGCGCAGCAGCACGGCGGTAAACCATGGGTCGTGCGGCGTAAAGAAGCGGCCCAGGCCAGACACCTGGCGGGTGAACACGTTGTAGGAGCCTTGGGCCCAGGTTTTAGCGTCCGTCAGGTAGGACTCCTCACCGGTTATCTTGTAGAGCAGCGCGGCGTTCTGAATCATGGCGCCGGAGTTGTACGTCCATTTGGCGTAGTTGATGCTGCCGTCTTTGATCCAGATGGAGTTCCAGAAGGTTTGGTCCGCGGGGTCCAGCATGTATTGTTTGACCCAGTTGTACCAGCGTTTGGCGGAAGTAAGATATACCTCGTTCTTGTCTTGCTGGTACAACTGCAGGGCCAGGGTGGCGGAAAGAGCGGTCACGTTGGTGGCCTTGATATAATTCGGATCGTCCGGGTTGTTGCGCACGCCTTCGTTCCAGTGCAGGCCGCCGCCTGCTTCGGGCGTTTCGCCGGAGGCGCAGAACTCGTAACAGATCCTGGCGTTCTGCAGCAGCTGCGCGTTGCCGGTTACCTGGTAGGCTTCCAGCATGTCTATACCGGTAATGGCGTTATCGTCATAAAACCGGTCTGCCAGGCCTTCGCTCACGGGCACGGACTGGTACGCGGCCGGCGTTCTGGACGCGTCCAGGTAGCCTTCCATACCGGCCAGGGTGCTGTTGTAGTAACCCTGGGCGGCTTCATCCGTATACCCCACCTGCTTCAGCAGCGTGGCGGCGGTGAACATGGCGGAGTACGGCCAGAGGTAGGCGTACTTCGGGTCTCCGGGCTGGGCGGGGAAACTCTCGCGCACGTAGTTGCTGCCACTGATGCCGTAGTTCTTGTATATATCTTCCAGCGCCTGGCGGGCTTTGAGCTTGTAGGTGAGCTGCACGGTGGCGGTATCTCCATCCACCTTCACCGGCACGTCTTCCCGCTCCTTGTAACACCCGGTAAGGGTGATGGCCGCGGCTGCTATGATTAAAAAGATCGATCTCATGTAAATGGCTTTAATGGTTCAGCAATTAATGCACGGTGAGCTGGTAGCTGTAATCTTCTTTGGCGCCCAGCTTCAGGGTAAAGTCTCCCGTTTTGCCGTCTGAGCCGGCGGGGTACTTGTACGTGTAATCCCACTGTGAATTATCTACCGGCACTACGCGGTAGTAAGCGGCGGGCGTGTTGGCATCGGGCGGCGTGGAGTTAGACTGGTTCACGCTGCCGTAATACATGGTGCCGGCCGTGCCGCCTGCGTCTGCGGTGAGGAACTGGAACTTGAAGCGGTCATCTTTCCAGCTGCCGAAATCAAAGTAAGCAATGGGTACGTTTTTGGCTTCCCAGGTGCCGTTGCCGGCGTAGGTGAGCTTGCCGATAGACCTGTTATACGCGGAGGCGAACACGCCTGCGTCTGTGATCTCGATCATTTCAGCGGCGGCGTTGGCAAAGTCGAGGCGGATGCGGTAGAGCTTTTCGCCGGTTTGCTGGTTCTCCCCTCCTTCCTGCATGCGGGTGCCCTGGATGGAATAAGTTACGGGCGTGCCGCTGTTGCGGTCTGCAAAGAAGAAGGCGCCGTCTTTCAGCTTGGTGAATACTTCAAACACACCGTCTGCACCCAGTTTCATGGGAGTGGCCTTGGCCAGGTCGGCACCGCCTTCAGAGGCCGCACCGGTAACGAATACGTTGGCGGGTATTTCCGTGAAGCCTGCGGGCCTTTCTATCACTATCACGCGGGAAGAGTCTGCCCGTTTTTCGTTGAGGCCTTTGCTGGCTATTACGGTCCACTGCAGGGAACCGCTGGTGGAGGGCTGGATGCCGGCCTTGCTGGCAATGCTGTTCAGCACCTTATGAGAGAGCGAAAGCGAGTTTTGCACGCCGTTGCCGTTGGAGGCCACGGTGTAGATGGGGCGCTGAAAATCCCCGCCCACGGTATCAAACGCTACTTCGTACATCACCAGGCTGCCGTCTTCCGCCCTGGCGGCGCTCCATTCAAAGTTCACCACGGCGCTGGTGGCAGGCTGCAGCTTGAAGTATTTGCCCACTTCGGGGTAATACAATTCCTTAACGGTGGAAATATTGCTGTTGATGGTCTTTTCCTTTTCGCAGGAAGTGAAGGTGCCGATAGCCACCAGTGCGGCTACGATGCTGTATATGTTGAATTTGAGAGTATGTTTCATGACAATGTCTTTTGATGATTTGTGGATATAGCTTATGATCACCAGCCGGTGTTGTTCGGCAGCAGGTTTTTATTCATGTCGATATCTGCCTGCGGTACGGGCCAGAGGTAATGTTTATTGGCGTCAAACACACGGCGGTCTACCACCAGGTGGCTGCCGCCTACCTTCATGCCGTAGAGCGTGCCGTTCATCACGGTCTCGGCTATCTTCCAGCGGCGGATGTCAAATACCCGCTGGCTTTCCAGGGCCATTTCGGTACGGCGCTCGCGGCGTACCAGGTCTGTGAGGCCCGTGTTGCCCAAACCGGCGTAGTTGGCAAAGTTGAGGGCGGCCGGGTCTGTAAAGCCTGCGCGTTCCCGGAGGGGGCGGATGGTGCTGTTCCAGGTGGCTTCATCCAGCTGGCCCTGCATGGCTTTTGCCTCGGCGTACATAAGCAGCACGTCTGCATAGCGGAGCAGGATGAGGTTGAGGCCGGAGTTGTTGTTGCCATCTGCCGTACGGTCGTAATACTTGCGGAAGTAATAGCCGGTTTTGGAAGCGTCTGCCTTGTCTACCGCATTGTCTCCCGTGCCGGGCGCGGTGCGGATCACCACGGTTTCCCCGCGTTTGGTGATGAAGGAAGAACCGTCATGTATGATGGTGGCTTCCAGCCGCGGGTCGCGGTTGGCGAAGGGGGCGTTCTCATTGTAGCCGGAACCGGTTTCGCGGATGCCCTTGCCGTTGGTCATTACAAAATCATCTACTAAAGATTGTGAAGGGGCCATGCCGCTGATGAGCACGCCTTCGCTGAAGGGGATGAAGAAGCGCTGCATGGACTGCGTTCTGTGTACGGGCACGTACTCCATGTTGAGGATCACTTCGCTGTTGTTCTCGTTCTCCGGCTGGAAGATGCCGGCAAAAGACGGGAACAGGGTGTAGGTGCCGTAAGTGCCTGCCATGATCTGTTCCAGCACGGTGGCGGCTTCGTTCCATTTGCTGTCATACAGCAGCACCTTGGCTTTCAGCGCGGCGGCGGCGCCCCTGGTGATGCGGCCCTTGTCTGCATCGGCGTATTCGGCCTTGAGGGGCAGGGCGCCGGTGATCTCGTCCAGCTCGGCCAGCACGTAGCTGATCACTTCGGCTTTGGCGGTGCGGGCGATGTTGAAGCTCTCTTCGTAAGAAATTTCATTCTTGATCAGCGGTACGTCTCCATACCAGTTCACCAGGTGGAAGTAGTGGAACGCGCGGATGAAACGGGCTTCTGCCTGGTAGCGGGCTTTCAGGGCGGCGTCCAGCTCAGGCACCTTGTCTATATTGGCCAGCAGGTTGTTCACGTTGCGGATGCCGCCATAATGAAAGGCCCACTCCCCTGCCACGCGGTTGGTACGGCCATCGTACGCGCCGGCGGCAATGCTTTGGGCGGCGCCGCCGTTTACGGAGCTGGAGCTGAAGGAATTATCGCTGAGACTTTCGTTGAAGAAATAATAATCGTCTGAATACATGCCTGCGTAAACGTTGTTGAGGCTTTGCTCCGCAGCGTCAGGCTTTTGCCAGAAGGTGAGGTCCGTATCCTGGTAAGAAGGGCCCAGATCGAGCTTCTTACATCCCACGGCTGCCATCAGCAGCGCCCCCATCACTATTGTACTATACTTTCTTATCCTCATAATAAGATCATTTAAACGTGGTTAAAAGTTGATGTCCAGCCCTACCGCCCATACTTTCTGAACCGGGTAAATGCGGCCGCTGGTGGCGCTGCTGAGCTGGTTCAGGTTGAGGGTATTGTTAAACTCCGTCAGCTCCGGGTCAAAGCCGTTCTTCATGCCGGTTACGGTCAGGAGGTTTTGCCCGGTGAGATATATCCTTACTTTCTGGATCTTGGCCCTGCTGGTGAGGCTGGCAGGCAGGGTATACCCTATCTGCGCGTTCTTCAGCCTGGCGTAAGCGCCGTTTTCCAGCCAGAAGGTGGAATTGGCGTTGTTGTTGACAGAGGCGGTGCCGATGGTGAGGCGGGGGTAATCCGCGTAGGGATTGTTGGGCGTCCACCGGTCTTTGTGCTGGGAATACACGTTGTCCCAGTTGTTGTGGAACGCCTCTACGCCTTCACCGCGCATGTACACGTTCCTTTTACCCACGCCCTGGATGAAGATGCTGGCGTCAAAGCCTTCCCAGGTAACGCCGTAGTTCAGCCCGAAGGTGAAGCGGGGGAAGGGATTGCCCATCACAAAGCGGTCGTTGTTATCAATCACGCCGTCTCCATTGCGGTCTACGTACTTGATGTCTCCGGGCTTCACTTCATTTACGAAGGCTGGCTTGGGACTGTTCTTGATATCTTCCAGGCTCTGGTAAAAACCTGCGGCCTGGTAGCCGTAGTAGGAGCTGATGGGGAAACCTTCTCGGTTAATATAAGTCACGTCTCCCTCCTGTATGAACGTTCTGCCCTTGAAGTCAACGATCTCGTTGAGGTTGTCTGCCAGGTTGGCGCCAATAGTGTGGTTGAAATCTCCGGTTTTGGCGCGGTAGTTCACGGCCACTTCAAAGCCCTGGTTCTTTATTTTACCGGCATTCTGGAAGGCGGGCGTAGCGCCGTAGAGGCCAGGAGCAGGCAGCTGCAGCAGGATGTTATCTGTGATCTTGTGGAAATAATCGTAGCTGATGGTCAGCCGGTTGTCCAGCATAGACAGGTCAAACCCGATGTTGGCGGAGTTGGCGGACTCCCAGGTGATCACCGGGTTGCCCACGGCAAAAGAAGTACCGGCCACGGGCAGGTTGTTGAAGCCGTACATGTTGCTCACAGTGGTGTACACGTTGAGGTAACCGTAGTTGGAAATGATCTGCTGGTTACCCAGCTGGCCCCAGGAGCCGCGCAGCTTCAGGTCTCCCACTTTCTGGCGCACCGTTTCCATGAACGGCTCGTCCGTTATACGCCAGGCGGCGGAGAAAGACGGGAAGAAAGCGCCGCGGTTGCCTTTGGCAAAGCGGCTGGAAGCATCGTACCGGAAGTTGAACTCGAAATAGTATTTGTTATTGTAAGCGTAGTTCAGGCGGCCGAACACGGAGTTGAGCGCCCACTGGTCTATACGGGTATCGTACGTGTCGTTAAACCCGGTGAGGGTTTGCGTGCCGGTGGTGGAATCTCCGGTGTTGTTGTCTACGTTGAGACGGCGGGTTTGACGGTACTCGTTCTTCCACCCTTCTGTAGCGTAACCCAGGAGGCCTTTTACTTCGTGTACTTTATTGAAGGTCTGATCGTAGTTGAGCAGCGCCTGGAAGTTGTCTTGTATGCTGCGGGAATGATTCACCGTTCTGCTGCTCTGGTTGTCTGAGCCGGAATAGGGTGCGTAGTCAATAGAGCGGCGGAACTCGTCCATATTGTTCACGCGGATGTCTGCCCCGTACACCACTTTGGCGGAGAGGTGTTTGGTGAGGGCATATTCCGCGTTGGCCATGTAGTTATAGCTATCGTTGTTATACAGCCTGCGGCCGCCCTGCTCCAGCTGCGCCAGCGGGTTGTTGGAAGCGGTGGGCGCCAGGAAGTAATGGCCTGCTGTGTCTTTTATGGGATAGATAGTGGGAATGCGGATGGCGGTAGACACCAGCCAGTCTGAATAATAGGCATGCTCCCGTATCTTTTGTTTGGCATAGGCAAAGTTACCGCCCAGCTTCAATTTGCCCAGCTGCGTGCTGAGGTTAGCGCGGCCGTTATACCGCTGGTAGCCGTAATTGGGCCCGCGGTACAGGCTGTTCTGGTCCATGTAGCCGCCAGACAATAGGTAGGATACCTTACCAACTGCGCCGGTAACGCCCAGGTTGTGGTTGTGCTGCAATACGGCGGGGCGCATCACTTCGTCCATCCACCATTTTTCAGAGCCTTTGGCGCCCTGCTGGCGGATCTGCTCCGGGCTGAACTGCGCGGTTTGGCCGGAGTTCACGAGCGCTTCGTTCTTCAGCTGCATGTACTCCACGCCGCTTACCGGCTTGATCAGGAAGGTAGGCTGCTGCGCGCCGGCAAAACCGTTGTAGGTAATACGCGGCACTTTGTTGAGCCTGCCTTTTTTAGTGGTAACGAGAATAACGCCATTGGCCGCGCGGGAGCCGTAAATGGCGGAGGAAGCGGCGTCTTTCAGCACGCTGATGCTCTCAATATCATTCGGGTTGATGAGCTCCAGTGAGCCGGGCACACCGTCTACCAGCACCAGCGGGCTGGAGTTGTTCACGGTGCTCACGCCACGCACGTTGATGTTCATGGCGGCGCCGGGCTCCGTAGCGTTCTGCTGGATGATGAGGTTGGGCGCCGCGCCTTGCAGGGCCTGCACGGCGTTGGCCACGGGCTTGCCTTCCAGCTCTTTGGCCGTTACCACGCTTACCGCGCCAGTGAGGCTGGTGCGCTTCTGCGTGCCGTAGCCTACCACCACTACGTCAGTGAGCGTGCTGCTGGCTACGCTGAGGGATACGTTCAGCGGGCCGCTGGCGGGAATGGCCACCTCCTGCGTGGCGTAGCCAATGGAGGAGAATACCAGCAGCTGGTTGCTGCCGGCGGGAATGTTGAGGGAAAAGGTACCTTCGGCAGACGTGGCCGTGCCGGTGCCGGTGCCTTTCAGAGAAACGGATACGCCCGGTATAGGCTGTTTGGAGGCGCTGTCTGTAACGCGGCCGGTAACGGTGCGCGGCTGCTGGGCGTAAGCGCCGCCGGCCATGGCGAGAAACAGCAGCAGTGCCATCAATGGCCGGCCGTTCTTCCGGAAGAGCCGCTCTGCGATAACGTGACAATAAGCGAACATAGGCTTAATTTTTTTTGATCAGTGGAATGTGTGGTTTTTATATCTCATGCTTCGCTGCATTAATACGCGGCGGGTTTGTCTGACAGTTCGTACTCCAGCTTTCCGCCCCGCGTCAGCTGCTCAAAGGGAATGGCGTTGCGCTTGAGCTTTTTGCCGTTGAACGTGGGCCGGTGCACGTAGATATTGCCGGCGCTGTTGTTACGCGTTACAATCTCCAGCTTGTCACCTTTGTAGTATTTCTTATTCAATTGGATCTCTACTTTGTCGAAAATGGAAGAGCCGATCTGCATCTCCGGTTTGGCCGCTGCGCCGCCCTGCACGTCAAACAGACCGATGGCGCTCAGCACGTACCAGGCGCCCAGCTGGCCCTGGTCTTCATCCTGCCCGTAGCCATACCCGTGAATGCCTTCCGTACCATAAAACTCGTTGCAGATGGCGCGCACCCACTTTTGCGTAAGGTGCGGCTTGCCGGAGTAGTTGAACATCCAGGGCATTTGCAGGCAGGGCTGGTTGCCATGGTTATACGGCGCGCTCAGGCCGGAGAAGGCATCTATGGTAGTGCCGCCGCCGAAGGTGGTTTTCTGCGCGGCAGTGAAAATGCTGTCCAGCCGCTTGTTGAACTCCGCCTTGCCCATTTTGGCAATGAGGCCAGCGGGATCGTGCGGTACGTAGAAAGAATATTGCCCCGCGTTGCCTTCCTGGAAACCGCGCCAGGGCTCCGTGGGTTTGAAGTTGTCTACAAAGCTGCCATCGGCGCGGCGGGGGCGCATGTATTTGGTAGACGGGTCAAAAATGTTCTGCCAGCTTTTGGAGAGTTTCAAGAGGGTGTTGTAATCTTCCTTCTTGCCCAGCTTTTTGGCCCATTGGGCTACGGCGTAGGCGCTGAAGGAGTATTCCAGCGTATGGGAGCCGGAGAAGCACCACTCGCCGGGCGCCGGGTCTACGTGGTCTACATAGCCGTATTTACGGAAGCGCTCCACATCGTCTTTGCCCGCGCCTTCAGGCCTGTTCTCATAGCCTATCTCGTTCTTGAGGGATGCGGCATAGGCCTTGGCCACGTCAAAATCGCGGATGCCATAGTTGTACGCACCGGCCATCACCAGGCTCACAAAGTTGGTACCCACGCCGGATACGTATTTGCTGGAAGCAATACCGTCTCCCAGCCAGCCGGCGTCGTTATACACCAGCAGCTGGCTGCTTACGAAGTCTGAGTAATATTCAGGGTAAGCGAGGGCCCAGAGGGGCGTCAGGTTCCAGAATGCGCCCCAAACGGCGTCTGTGTTGTAGTGATTGTGAACAGGAACGCCCTGTGCGTTGAGGGGTATCTGCCCCACCCCGCCGGTGTTTTTAGGATAAGCGCCGTTCACGTCGCTGGCCAGGCCGCGGCCCAGCACGGCATGGTACAGGCCGGTGTAGAATTTGGTGAGGTCTGCTGTAGTGCCGCCGGTGACGGTGATGCGGCCCAGGTAGTTGTTCCACTTTTGGTGAGACTGCTGCCTGGCCTGCTCAAAGCTCATGTTGGCGGCCTCCGCCTTCATGTTGAGGCGGGCGTTCTCTATAGATGTATAAGAAAGGCCCAGGCGCACGGTAACGGCTTCCTGGTCTTTGGTGTTAAAGGTGAGGTACAGCCCTGCGCCTTGGCCGCTGATGTCTGTAGCGCCGGGCGTTTGCGTTTCACCACGGAAGGTGCCCACGGCGGAGGGTTGTTTGTCTACCACGGCGGAAAAGTACATGGCAACCTCTGCGCCTTTCTGGTATTTCTGTACATAGGCGGGCAGGGTGATCACGTAACCTTCAATGCGGCCATCAGGCGCCTGGTATACGCGGGCGTCTTTCACTTCGCCGCTTTCTCCCTGCTTGTTGCCGATGTCAAACAAAATATGTGAATCAGCGCCGGCAGGGAAGGTAAAGCGCTGAAAAGCTACCCGCTCGGTAGCAGTTACTTCTGCCTTGATGCCGTACCGTTTCAGCAGCACGGAGTAATAACCTGCGGTGGCTTTTTCCTGCTCACGGTCAAAGGCGGAACGGTAGCCGGAGAGAGAATCTTCCAACTGGCCGGGCACGGTAACCAGTTGCCCTTTGGTAGGCATCAGCGATACGCCGCCCACCTGGAACTCGTGAAAATTGGGGAACCCTTCAATAGAGGTGTGCCGGTAATCATACCCCACCGCTTCCCAACCGTTGGGGTTGCCGTAATGCCCGTTGGTAGACGGCCCCGGCTTTGCCATCCCGAACGGCGAAGCGCCGGGCGCAAAGTGGAACCAGCGGCAATGCGCCGTACCTATCAACGGATCTACGTAGCTAACCCAATCTTTCTTTTCCTGCGCACTGAGCGATGCTGTAACCAGCAGCAACAACCAGAGCATCCAATTTTCCTTTCTCATACCTAAATTGTTTTGTGGTGATGATAACTGCCCGGGAACAAGCGTTACCGGGCAGTTTCAGTTTTTATTTTACAAAGGCCTTTACCACTTTGGCGGTTGTTTTGCCTTCGTTGATGATCTTGTAAGACCCCGCTGCGGCAGGTACCGCGAAGGTTTCAGCATAGCTGTACCGCTGGCGGAAGCCGTTGGCGGTCTCTACCACTACAGACTCCCCTTCTACCAGCATCAGCACGTGGCATTTGCCGTTGGTATCTACCGTCATGTTTTTCGCAAACTCCATCCGGTGCACATCATAAAAATGTTCCGCATGGGTAGGCGCGTGCACCAGCTGCCAGTCTTCCCCTTTCTCGATCACCTGCTGTTTGGAGATCAGTTCCTCCTGTACTTTTGCGCCCTTGCGGCTGAAGTCCAGGTTATTGAAAGCATGGTCTATATTGATGGGACGGGGCTTCCCGTTGAGGTCAAGCCTTACCCAGTCATACATCTTGAACGTAAAAATGTAAGGCGTGGCGCTGATTTCCAGTACCAGGTTGTCTTTCCCGGAGCTGTGCACGGTGCCGTTGGGGATGAGGAAAAAATCGTGCTTGTGGGCGTCAAATACCTGCACGTACTTTTCAACGTCAATGGCCGTGTTGGTAGCTACGCTATCTTCCAGCGCCTGGCGGAAAGCCGCCGGGTCAATGCTTTCCTGGAAGCCCAGGTATACTTTGGCGCCGGGCTTGCAGTCCAGCATGTAATAGGTTTCATCTTGCGTGATGGTTTCCCCGAACTGCTCCTGGATGTATTGCACGCGGGGATGGCACTGGATGGAGAGGTTGCCGCCGTCAAAGGTGTCCAGGAAATCGAACCGGATGGGGAAGTCTATGCCGAAGCGTTGTTCATCCTGCCCCAGCACGTCTTTGGCGTGTTTCATCATCAGCCAGTCAAACGCAATTTCCAGCAGGTGGCCGTCGCTTTCAAACACCAGCCCGTTTTCCGGCACTATCATTTCGAAAGACCAGGCGTAGTTCACTTCTTCTTTGTTCAGGCCGGGAATCTTTTTCTTCATCCAGTCTCCGCCCCAGGCGCCGGCCTCAAACCAGGGCCGTACGCGGAAAGCGTTCCGGGAGAGGTATTGCAGCCCTTCGCTGATGGCCGCATGGGTGGCCCAGGAGATCTTGTCTTTCCACTGGCCGTCTGCTATCACCTCTATGCGGGACAGAATTTGTTGTTTGTGCGCATTGAGCAGCACCCAGTCTACAAAGTAGAAACGTTTGTAGGTTTCCTGGTTATCGTCCCACGCCTGCTTGCCCAGGTTGTTGGCCGTACGGGCGCGCATGCGGTATTGCAATTCGTTTTTAGGCAGGTCTATGTACACTACCGGCGCATTGAGCCCGGTGAGCGCCGCGCCTACGCCGATCACCAGCGTAATGCCTTCCGCGGCGGGCTGTACATTGCGCAGCTTTTCTTTGTCAAAAAGATCTTCCAGGGTAATGGTGGCCCTTCTGCCCCACACGGTACCTTTTTCTCCCAGGAAAGGCGCTACCAGTGCTTCTATTTCGGTGGAAGGCTTCATGAGGGTGGAAGTGCATACCACGGTTACGGCTACGCCCGCAGCCTCCAGCTCCCGCTGCAGGGAGCCGGCTATATACTCCCAGTCGTTACCAATATATCCGTCTATCAAAATAACATTCCGGCCGGTCATCCATTTAGCAAGGCTGGCATATCCGTTCCGGATCTTGCCTGCTCCCAATTGGGCAAAGGGGTACATATCGTACGCACCTGCCGCGGGAGGCTGTTTCTCTGCCGTGGTGGCCGGCATCAGGGGTTGGGTTGTTTTTCTCCAATTCATGATGGTGTTCATTTTCTATCGCGCATTATTGTTGGTAACGAGTATCGATTTACAGATCCACGCCGCGCCGGAGAGCGCTGAGTTCTCCCCGCGGTTGGAAATATGTACGGTGGTGTTGATATTGTTTTGCTGCAGGCAGGCCTGCAGGGCAGGTAAAAAGTAAGGGTGCGCCTTGCGGATGTTGCCGCCTATTACCAGCCGCTCTGCGGCAAAGTCTTTCAGCCAGGGCGCCAGCACTTCTCCCAGTGAATGGCCCATTTCTGCAAACAGCGCCAGCGCTATGGCATCCTGCTGTTCCGCCAGGTCTGCTATGTTCTTCACTTCATTCAGACGCTGGCCGGTGCGCTGCTGGTATTCGTTGAGCAGCCAGCGGGAAGAGATGTAATCTTCCGCAATGCCAGCTTTGTAAGGCAGGTGATAGATATATCCTTCAGGCGGTATGCCTTTGCCTTCATGCAGAATAATATTGTTGTGCAGGAAAGTGCCGCCCAGGCCGGTGCCCAGCGTAACGGCCACCATGCGGCTGCAGCCTGCTCCCTCCCCCGCCCATGCTTCTCCCAGGGCAAAGCAAGACGCATCGTTCTCGAAATAAATGCCGCCGTCAAAGCTTAAAGACGCCTTCAGCGCGGCCCTGATATTCATGCCGTAGAGGGACTCATATTTCGCTACGCCTTTGATCAGTGAGATGCCCTCCGGGTAGTCAAACGGCCCCGGCATGGCAATGCCGATGGCGGCTACTTCTCCATTAGCGGCGGTGAGCACATGACCGATGGCTTTCGTCCACCGCGTGAGAATATCTCTTGCGTCCGCACCCGCGTTTACCGGCTCCTTGTACTTGGAACTGTCTGCCACCGCACCATTGGCCAGATCTACCAGGGCGGCGGTAATATGTGAACCACCTATATCCGCACCGATCACATAGTTATTGTTCATATGTTTGAACATATTAAAAATGAAGAAAAAAATATCCTTTTCCTGCACGGAGCAAAAAAAGGAGATCACATAAAAGATCAGCTTTCTGACCTTATCTCAATGGAATAAGTGAACTTGTCTGACCTGTAATAACCGATGTTGTATTCAATAGGCCTGTCTCCCGGGTCATACACAAAGCGTTCCCTGAAGAGCACGGGGCACTTCTGGTCTACCTGCAGCTTCTTTGCCACATTGCCGGCCATGAGGGCGCTGATGTGCTCGCTGGAGCGCACCACAATGATGTCAAATTTTTCAGACAGCAGCTGGTATAACGGACGGTTGAGATCGTCACTTTCTGTAAGGGTGATACGTGGATGGAAGTAACTTTCAAAGTAAACGATGGGCTCGCCATCTACCCCTTTGAGTTTGCTGAGTTTGCAGATAGACGTGTGGAGCGGGATGTTGAAAAAGCCGGCCATCTTTTCATCTGCCTTCACCCTTTCCAGCGTGAGCAGCAGGTTGGAAGTAATGATACCGCGCTTGGACATCTCCTTGGTAAAGCTCTGCCAGTCTTGCAGGCTGGTAGACAGCTGCCGCTGCGCCACCTTGGTGCCCACCCCCTTCTTCCGGGCCAGCAAGCCTTCATATTCCAGCTTGTTGGTGGCCTGGCGGATGGTGTTCCTGGAAACGCCCAGCCGGTTGGCCAGTTCCACCTCTTTGGGCAGGAAAGAGCCGTTCTGGTACTCCGGCTGGCTGATCAGCTTCCGGAGCAGCTCTTCCACCTGGATGTGGAGCGGCAGTTTACTCTTATGGTCTATCTTCAAACTCATGTATGAATGTTCAAACATACTAAAGTTTGGAACATAAACCAATCTTTTCCAAAAAAAATTTCCAAGGGGCGCCGGTCTTAATTTTTGCGGAGGTCTGTGGGCCGGGAATGGGTAAAAGCATAAAAAGTATTGCTGAAGGAGCCGATGGAGTCATACCCTACTTCAAAAGCAATGTCTGTAATGGGCATGTTGGTTTTTACGATCATTTCAATGGCCTTCACCATCCGCAGCGTTTTTAAATACTGCAGGAAAGAAATGTGCAGGTGAGACTGGAAGAGCCTTGACATGGAACGCTCGCTCATATTGAAACGGGCGCTCAGTGTTTTCAGGTTAACGGGTTCACCGATGTTCTTTTCCAGGTATTTAATAATAGGCTGCATGCGCTCGTCTTCCGTAATGGGCAATACAATGGGCAAGGCGCTGTTGTTCAGCTGCGGCAGCAGTTTTTTGAGAGATACCAGGAACTCGAAGTTGTAGCTCTTCTGGTTGATGTGTTTGCCGTCCCACCGCTCGGTATAGTTGATCATCTGTATCAGCAGCTCGCTGGCGGGGTAAATGCCCAGCTGGTCATAAAAAGGATGGCCGGCATCATCTGTGGCGTAAAAGTAAAGAGAGCGTAGCACGGTGGCTGAATGGCCGATGCGCAACACATGGGGCATTCCCTTCGGTATCCAGAAGTAGTGGCGGGCGGGCACTACATAGGTCTTGAAGTGAATGGTAATATAGGCAATGCCACCTTCTACATAACTCAACTGCCCTTTGCGGTGGGTATGCAGGGGAATGAGCTTCTCAGATTTTTCATGCATAACAAAAACAGACCGTGGCTGTTTGTCTATATCCGGCAATGATGCTATTAATCCCATAATGCTGTTGCGCTGCAAAGTTATCTACAAGCAGCCAGATCCCAAATATTTATTTTGGCCGGATCGGATAAAAATATGGCTATTGTAATATAATGCCGGATGTTCCCGCACTGTAGCTTTGCGCTCCAAATTGAGTAAGACAGTATGCGGACACTTCCAGTTCTGCTTTCCCTGTTGTATTTGCAACAGGTTTCTAATGCGAATCACCGTTTTTCCCGCTGTGCAACAGCAGACACACTACACCTCACCCTGCAGGAAGCCTGGCAAAAAGCCGAAGCCAACAGCCGCCTTGTAGCCATCAAAAGAAAAACGGTAGCCATAGCCGGTGAAGAGATCAGGGACGTACAGATGGAGCGGCTCCCGGAGCTGGGCCTGAAAGGCACGGCGGAAAAAGCCTCCAACATCCCCATTTATGACCATGGCCTGTTTTCCAAACCCTCCCAGCATGAGGTGATCCACACCCTTTACAAAGCCGGCGCAGACCTTTACCTCAACATCTACCACGGCAACAAGCTCAACCTGAAAGTATCGGAAACCAGGATACTGCACCACATCAGCGAGATACAGCAAGACCAGGCCCTGTCTGACATACGGTACAAAACAGCCGCCCTGTACCTAGACCTCCAGAAGTCTTTTATTTTCCGCCACCTCATCATGCAGGATATTGCAGACCAGGAAAAGCAGCTGAAGGAGATCAAAGCCTTCCACAAGAACGGTACCGTGCTGAAAAGCGACGTGCTGCGCGTGGAGCTGGACCTCTCCCGCCGCAAAATGGCCCTGGTTACCATCAATAATGACATCCTGATCACCACCCAGCAGCTCAACATCATCATGGGAGAGCCAGACGAGCGCATCATCCACCCCGCTGCCACCACTCCCCACCAGGATGAGCGCGTTCCCTATGAGCACTACCTGGCCGAAGCCCTGCATCACTCCTTTCCCTATCATATATCAGAAAAACAAACGGAACTGAGCAAGCTCCGCATCAGGCAGGTGAAAGCCAATGTACGCCCCCACCTGGGCCTGTACGGAGATTTCTATTATGCCAACCCGCAGATATTCCTGTTCCCTTACAACCCTTACTGGTACTCCCTGGGCGTGGCGGGCCTGAAGGCAACGTTCCCCCTTTCGGCACTCTATCACAACATTCATAAGGTGAAGGCCGCCAAACTGGAGCTTGAGAAGGAAGAAGAGATACATCATGATACGGAAGACAAGGTGCGGCAGCAGGTCAGGGAGGCTTACCTGCGGTACAGGGAAGCGCTGGTGCAAATAAACGTGGCGGAAGTGAACGTAACGCAGGCGGAAGAAAACGCGCGCATCATCAAAAACACCTACTTCAACCAGGCTTCGCTGATCACAGACCTGCTGGACGCAGACATACAGGTGCTGCAATCCCGCTTTGAGCTGGCTGCAGCCCGCATCACTGCGCAAACCAGGTACTATTTACTCCAAAACATCACTGGCGTTCTATAAATACAATGAAAAAGAAATACGCTGTTACAGACAGACTCATCACAAGGATCACCGGGTGGATATCCGGCATTATTGTTATTGCCCTGGCCATCTGGGGCGTGTACACCCTCTGGGGCTACTACACCTACGAACAAACCAATGACGCGCAGGTGCAGGAATACATCAACCCCGTTATTTCACGGGCGGGCGGCTTTATTGTGGCCGTAAAATTTGAGGAAAACCAGCTCGTCAAAAAAGGAGATACGCTGCTGCTCATAGACAACCGGGAGTATGTACTGCAGGAAGAACAAACAAAAGCCGCCATTCAGCGCGCTGAAGCGCAGCTGCTGGTACTGGAAAGCAACATCCACACGCTCCATAAAACCGCGGAGGCCGCCCGGGCGCAAGTGGCGGCTACCAAGGCAAAAGTATGGAAGCAGCAGCTGGACTATGACCGCTACCTCGAGCTGTACAAAGAAGAATCAGCCACCAGGCAGCAGCTGGAACATATGCAGGCCGCGCTAGACGTGAACACCAGCGATTACCGGGCCGCCCAGGACAACCATGAGGCCGCTGTTTCCCGCACGGCAGACGTGAGGGCGGAAAAAGCGGTAGTGCTGGCGGAAATAGCGCGCTTAAAAGCCCTGCTGAGGCGGCACCAGTTGGACGTCAGCTACACCGTGATCACGGCATCCTACAACGGCAGAATGGGGCGGCGCACGGTGGAAGTAGGGCAAATGATAGATGCGGGAGAAACGCTGGCCTTTATTGTCAATAACGAAACGGATAAATGGGTGGTGGCCAATTACAAGGAAACACAGGTAGCCCACATGCGGATAGGTGATTCCGCCGTGGTGGTGGCAGATGCCTTCCCCGGCCGGAAATTCAACGGCACCATTATTTCCCTCTCCCCTGCAACGGGCTCCAGCTTCTCACTGCTGCCGCCAGACAACTCTACGGGAAACTATGTGAAGATAGTGCAACGCGTGCCCGTGCGCATCCGCATAGACGGCGCCCGCGCGGAAACAGACGTATTGAAGGTGGGCATGAACGTAAACGTGTACATTCCTAAAGAACAGCACCGTGACTAATGGTATTCCCATATTCAGGCAATGGGCGCCGGAATGGCTGGTGAAGATCATCCTCTTCCTGGTCATACTGCCCAGCATTGTACTGTTTTTCCTGCCGCTGGCCAATGTCAATGCCGCCGCGGGTTATTACGGCAGCGAGCCTGCAGACATCCAGTTTGCCGTGGCGCTCTTTTACGCAGGGTATGTAGGTTTCTACAGCCTGGAGCGGCGCTTCTTCACCTACCTGGCCGCCAGGGAATACTTCATCCTGATCACCTTCCTGCAAATGCTGGGTACGCTGGTTTGTTACCTGACACACGAGGTATACATCCTGTTCCCGATCCGGTTCATGCAGGGCATGCTTTTCTCCAGCACCGTCAACCTCTCTTTGGCGCTCATGTTTACGCGACTGCGCAGCGAGCGGGCCAGGGAAGTTAGCTTCTCCGTTTTCTTCGGGCTGCTGCTTTGCGCCATCCCTTTCAACAACTTTGTTACGGCAGACCTGATAGACGCCCATAACTTCAACATCGTATACAAAGCCGCGCTGTTCTCCTTCCTCCCCTGCCTCATGCTGCTGATGCTGACCATGAACAACGTGCGGCTGAACGTGCGGTTCCCCCTGTACAAGCTGGACTGGCAAAGCTTTGCCATCTACAGCATTGTGCTCTGCCTGACCGGCTACATCATGATCTACGGGCAGGAATACTACTGGCTGGATGATATGCGCATCAGGTACAGCGTGATAGGGATTGCAGGCCTTGGCGCCATTTACATACTGCGGCAGAAGGCCATGAAGCACCCTTACATAGACCTGCACATATTCCGGTTCCGGAACTTCAAAATAGGATTGGTGGTATTGTTTGTGATGTACATTTGCCGGTTCGCCTCCGGCGTTTCGAACAACTTCTTTGCTACGGTATACCGCTTCGACCCTATGCATGTTTCATATATCAACCTCCTGAACCTGGCGGGGCTGGTAACCGGCGTTATCATAGCCTGCTGCATGATACTGCAGAAAAAACGGATACGTTATACCTGGCTGCCGGGTTTCCTGCTGCTGCTGGCCTTTCATGTGATCATGTTCTTCCTTTTTGACGTACAGGGTGATGAGCATAACTACTTTGTGCCGCTGTTCATCCAGGGGCTGGGCGTGGGCCTCATTATGGTGCCCACCATCATCTATTCCATTTCTTCCGTGCCGGTAGCCTTGGCGCCTTCCGCCTCCGCCATCTGCCTGGCTATCAGGTACCTGGGTTTTTGTGTCAGCATCGGCATCATCAACTACTTTGAGCTGTGGGGAAAGAGCAGGCATTACAATGCCTTCCAGGACCATTTGACGCTGGTAGACCCCATGGTGAGGCTGAACCTCGAAAAACAATCGGCATACCTGGTTGCCAAAGGCATGGCGCCGGAGCAGGCTGCAAAGGCGTCCTATAAATTACTGGTAGGCCGCATCAACGGGCAGGGGCAGCTCCGCTACGGCATGGACTATTACGAACTGATGGCCTGGGTGATTGTGGGCACGCTGCTGCTCATTGCCCTCTTCCCCTACCTGAACCGGACGGTAGTGTATTTAAGGTCAAGGAGGCTTTCTCCGGCATAATATAATTGATATGAACAGACTGTTGATGATATGCCTTGTGCTGCTGTGCACAGGCTGCAAAAAAGAAAACATCGCCTTTACACTAAAAACCATCCGGCTGCATGAATACCGGCATAGCGGTCTTCCCACCCAACAGCTTTACCTAAAAGTTTGTGAAGATGATACCGCCAAGGTGCTGGCGCATACCAACGGATACCCCAGCAACCTGACGCTGCCGGCTACTTTCAGCGTTCACCCGGCCATACCGATGACGCTGTACAAAAAACATTACCGGTTCCAGCTCTGGGGAGACGTTTCCGGTTATATTGGCGGCTGCCGGGTGGATATGGATGAGTACAAGATCATCTTCCCTATTGATATGGAAGTAACGAATGACAGTTTGAGCATTTCCATATCTGGCAGCTGGAAATAATGCGCCCCACCCCGCTTCCCCCAAATGAGGGATACCGGTGTGTTCGGGAATATCCGTCCTTTGCAGTGACAGTATCCTCTTTGACACAACCGTATCCGTGCATGATAAAACATTTACACCTGCTGGGCATGCTCCTGCTCTTATCCCCATGTTTACAGGCGCAGGAAAGTTTCGTTTACGCCAATTTCAACAAACATCTTGGGCTGGTGAACCCCGCCATCATGGGCATGGACTCTTCCACCTCCCTGACGGCGTTTGGCCGCAAGCAATGGGCCGGCATTAACGATGCGCCCATGGCCTTCAGCTTCACCGGCAATACTTTCGTACCAAAGCCGGGCATTGCCGTGGGCCTGGTGGCGGAGTATAAAAAGGTAGCCGTTACTTCCTACACCTCTTTGGGCGCAATGGTGTCCAAAACGGTGAACATCACTCCAACAGAACGCCTCACCCTCGGCTTCTACGGCGGCATGGACAATTTTTCCGCCCGCTACAGCGGCCTGGGGCAGGGAGACCCCGCGCTGGCCAACAAACAGCCGGTGAACGAATGGCGCGGCGTGGCTGGCTTCGGCATTATGCTGCACCGTGACAATTTCTACATCGGCGCTTCCATGCCGCGCATCAAGCTGAAAAACTTCGAAAGCGAAGGCCAGCTGCGGCCGGAAGATGAGGGCAACAGCGGGTATATAGCGGCAGGCAGCATTCACCCGCTGGGAGAAGATTTTTCCATTGCCCCTTCCCTGCTGTACAACCTGTTCCCGCAAGACAAACCGCTGGACATAGGCGCCACCGTGATATACCGTGAAAGCGCCGCTGCCGGCCTCACCTGGCGCAGTACCGGCGAGATGAACGCCGCGCTGCAATACACCATTCAGCGGCGGCTGCAGCTGGGTTACTCCTACATCTTCGCGCTTGGCAACAAACGGAACATTATCCGTTTCAGCTCCGGCTCTCACGAAATTTTCGTGAACTACAGGATACCCTGGGCCGCAGGCGCTTTCCTTCCCTATAAATGGTGGTAATATCCGTTCCTTTCAAATTCAGCATGATATGTTTCTTTCCCGCATAAAAAAACTGCTCTGCACGCTGGCGTTGCTGCCGGCGGCATTCCACGCCTATTCCCAAACCGGGCCGTTTACCGCGGTTCCCACTGCCGGTTTCGGCAACCTCAATACCTACGGCGGCAGCACCGCATGGGCTGATTACGACAACGACAGCGACCTGGACGTATGCATTGCCGGGCTGATGTATGGCGGCGGCTACGAGGCACGTATTTACCGCAACAACGGCAACGGTACTTTCACAGACATCGGCGCCAATTTGAGTAACACCGGCGCAAACGACTCCGAAATGACTATTGTCTGGCTGGACTATGACAACGATGCGCAGCTGGACCTCCTCCTGCTGGTGGGCGGCCCGGTAATACTATACCGGAACGTTGGCGGCACATTTGTTCCCGTCAGCAATACCGGGCTGCCGGAAAGGCTGAGCACTGGCGGCGCAGCGGCAGGTGACTATGACAACGACGGGTATCCGGACCTGGCCATCAGCGGCTTCGATGGCAGCGCCAGAGTAGCAAAAATCTATCACAATAACCGCCAGGGCGGCTTTGAAGAAACGGGCACACCGTTGTTGGCGGTAAGCGGCGGAGATTTTGCATGGGCAGACTATGATAAAGACGGGTTGCTGGACCTCATGATGACCGGCTCTGACAACAGCAGCTCCCGCAACAGCTTATACCGCAACCTGGGCAACGGCAATTTTTCTACCGGCACAATGGTGGGAGCCTATGGCTTCCATTACGGCTCCATCAGCTGGGGCGATTATGATAACGACGGGTACCCTGACCTGCTGCTATCGGGGTTCAGTACGCAGCACCCAAACCAGTATCTTACTAAAATTTACCGCAACAATGCCGGCACCGGGTTTACGGACATCAACGCCAACCTGCAGGGGGTGAGTGGCAGCACCGCGTGGGGAGATTATAACAACGACGGGCTGCTGGATATAGCGGCCGCCGGGCAAACGGTCTGGGACCCCTCAACCCCCCAGTCTGGCACGTACATATATATGAACAGGGGCGGCAACAATTTTACCCTCGAAGCAACGCTGGATGCCCGTAGGTTCTCCTCTGCATCATGGGCAGACTACAATAACGACGGCCGGCTCGATCTGCTATGGATCGGCTCCGAGCTAAGCGGTTCATTTGCCTGCACGTTGTACCGGAATACCTCCGCAGTTGCCAATGCGCGCCCCGCAGCGCCCACCGGCCTGTCTCATTCCATTTCGGCCGATGAGCAGTCCGTCACCTTCACCTGGCAGCCGGCTACTGACGCACAAACGCCTGCCCCTGGTCTACACTACAACATCTACCTGTACGAAGACCCCGGCAACCTGGTGAAAGTAAACGGGTATGCGGCGCCCGGCGGCTACCGCAGGCAGGTAGCCGTAGGCAACGCTACCCAGAACACGAGCTACACGTTCCACGGTCTTGCGTATGACAAGGTATACCGCTGGAGCGTACAGGCTATAGACGCCGCCTGGGCGGGCTCTGCCTTTCCCGCGGAACAATCTTTTGCCACCCGCAAATCACAAACCATTCAGCTGAATGACCTCACGCATCAATACGGCAATCCGGATTTTATACCCGCCACCCTCAGCTCCGGCCTGCCGCTCACCATTCAACTAGGTAACCCTTCCGCGGCGGAGTTGCTGCCAGACGGGAAGGTCCGCATCAAAGCAGTAGACACCTGCTCCCTCATTGCCTATCACCATGGCAACGGGGAGTGGCTGCCCGTTAACGTGATCCAGAAAACGATGATATTCACGCGCGGAATGCTCGTTGTTGCCGCAGATGACAAGAAGATCACCTACGGCAGCCCCCTTCCGGCGCTTACCTACCATATTACCGGCTTTGCGGGCAGTGAAAACGAAAGTGTACTAACGCAGCCCGTGCAAATATCCACCACGGCCACCGGCAGCAGCGGCGCGGGCGCCTACCCCATCAACGCCAGCGGCGCGGCAGCAGCCAATTACAATTTCACCTATCAACAAGGCACGCTTACCATTGAGCCGAAGCCGCTCAGCATTGTGCTGACCCCTATTGCGGACAAAGTATACGGCTCCGCAGACTTTACGCTCAACGTACAGGCAGACCCAGCGCTGCCCCTCACCTTCAGCAGCAGCCAACCTGCCGTTGCTACTATAGACGCCGCCGGCAATATTCACATCACCGGCACAGGCACCACTGAAATTGCCGCCATGCAGCAAACCGGCGGCAACTACCTTGGAGATACTGCCCTGGTAACACTACGCGTCACGCCCGCATCACAAACCATCACCTTCCCGGCCATTGCACCCAAAACCTTCGGGGATACAGATTTTGACCCGCAGGTGCAGAGCAGCGCAGGGCTGCCTGTACAGCTCAGCAGTTCGGATGTGAACGTTGCCACCATCACTGCGGATGGGAAAATTCATATCACAGGCACAGGCACTGCTACTATCACAGCCACGCAAAGCGGCAATGCCAATTACAACAGCGCTACCACCACGGCAACGCTCACGGTGGGCAAAGCGGCGCAAACCGTCACCTTTCCGGCCATTGCACCCAAAACTTTTGGTGATGCGGATTTTGACCCGCAGGTAGAAAGCAGTACCGGTTTGCCGGTTCAGCTCACCAGTTCAGACGCCAACATTGCCACCATTGCTGCAGATGGAAAGATCCACATCACGGGCACAGGCACCGCTACCATTACCGCTACGCAAAGCGGCAATGCCAATTACAACAGCACTACCGCTACCGCCGTATTAACCGTTAATAAGGCAACACAAACCATCACGATTGATCCGCTGCCTGCCAAAACTTTCGGTGACGCGGACTTCACCGCCAGCGCGCATGCCAGCTCCGGACTGCCTGTTACTTTCAGCAGCTCAGACCCTAACGTTGCCACTGTTGCGGCCAACGGTACTATTCATATCACCGGTGCTGGTACCGTTACCATAACTGCTATACAAGCCGGCAACGGTAACTACCTGGCCGTCAGCATCACCGCAACGCTCACCATCAGCAAGGCCATACAGCAGATAACATGGATCGATCTGCCGGTCAAAACCTTTGGTGATGCAGATTTCCCTGCCGGCGCGGCAGCCTCCAGCGGCCTGCCCGTTGAATACGCCAGCTCAGACGCCAACGTGGCCACTGTGAACGCCGCCGGCCAGGTCCACATCACCGGTGCGGGTACCGTTACTATTACGGCTACGCAAAGCGGCAACGGCAACTATTCCGCCGCCGCCACGTTGTCTAAACAACTGGTAGTAAGAAAAGCCCAGCAAACCATCACCTTCGGGCCGCTGGCGCCCCGCAACGTTAACGAACCGCCTTTCAACCCTGGCGCCACGGCCAGTTCCGGCCTGCCGGTTACATACGAGATAGAGAACACCAATCTTGCTACCGCCAGCAATGAACTGGTAACGCCCCTGCGCGCCGGCATTACCAGCATTACCGCGCGGCAGGCGGGCAACGCCAACTTCGAAGCAGCTGTGGCAGTTACGCAAACACTGGAGATCGTCTCTTCCGGCCAGGAAATAAAAGTAAGCGATGCGATTACCCCGAACGGGGATGGCATCAACGACTTCCTGCAGATAGAAGGCCTGCGCAATTTCCCTGACAATGAGATGCATATTGCCAATGCAACCGGCAGAATTGTATTTGAAGCCAAACCGTACCGGAATGATTTTAAAGGATATGCTAATTCCGGCGGCCAGTTGCTGCCGAAAGGCGTGTATTATTACATGTTCTTCTATACATCTGGCGGTACGCGCAAAAAAGTGACGGGCTTCTTTGTACTGGAATACTAGACCATTGTAACAGCACGAAGCCGGACAAGCGTTTTACAGCTGTCCGGCTCCGTTTTTTATATTAAGGAAAGACGGAAATGGCCCCGGAAATTTCGCAAACGGCCTCCCTCTCTCATAAGGTAATGGGCTACTTTTGGGTTGTGTAATTAACCACCATAACACTAGTATATGAAACCGAAAAGGATCTGGGCCAATTTCAGTGTCCAAAACTTAGATCGAACCACTGCATTCTACAACCAGCTCGGGTTCAAACACAACGGTGCGTCAGACCAGCTGACCAGCTTCTTCTTTGGAGACAACAACTTTGTGATCCATTTCTTTTTGAAAGATGTGCTTGAGCCCGCCATGAAGGGGCCAATACCAGATGCAAAAGCCGGGAACGAAATTATATTTACCCTGTCAGCAGACACAAGGGAAGAGGTTAATAACTGGGAAAAAGAAGTGCGGGAAGCCGGGGGAACAATCGTTTCAAAGCCGGAAGAGTTTGGAGAAGGTTATTACGGTTTTGTGTTTGCAGACCCGGATGGCCATAAGTTCAATGTATTCCATATGTAGAGCGCTAACATGCAAAAAACCGGTGCAGCCGCGCTTTACCACGGCTGCACCGGTTAATATTTGCCGGTTACCTGCGTACAACCGTTACTTTCAGGAAGGTAGCGGGAATAAGCGTGGCATCACTGCTCCCGCTTTTATTCTCGCGGTTGAACAGTTCTTCCAGTTCCTGTTGCAGCTCAGCGGCCTTGCCGTTCTTTTCAGCAGCCTCAAAAGCATTCATAGTAGGCCCATAATAGTTCCTGAACCTGGCCAGGAACTCCGCTGGGCTGCCGGAGATCTCAAAATTAAAAGTATCCCTGGCAAAGGAAATGTCTTCCTTGGCTACACCGGCACTGGTGAAGCGCTCAATTACATGGCTTTCAACACCCCATAACATGGGGCTGATGAAACCTTCCGGCGGCGGAGGGGTGTACGCTGAGCTGATCTTCAGTATCTGGGCCACCAGGGTGGGGTCTCCCGGTATCCAGTTGCCCATTACAATTTTTCCCCCCGGACGGGTTACCCGCACCATTTCCCTGGCTACATCCAGCGGTTTGGGCGCGAACATGGCGCCAAAGATGCTGACCACCAGGTCAAAACGCTGGTCTTCCAATCCGTCCAGTTGAACGGCATCGCCTTCACGGAACTCGCAATTGGCAAGCCCCTCCGCTTTTGCCCGGCGGTTCCCGGCTTCCACCAGGTTGCTGGCAATGTCAACACCTAATACGTGCGCGCCGAGCTTTGCGGCGGGAATGGCAGTGGTACCGTCGCCACAGCCGAGATCCAGCACTTTAAGACCTTTGGTGACGCCTAATTGGGAAACAAGCGCGGCGCCGCTTTCCCTCATGCTTTCAGCGATCTTGGTAAAATCGCCCTTCTCCCATAATGCTTTGTTTGGGTTCATTGTGATTGTTTTGAAAAGGCATTGCCCACAACCTGACGGTGTGCGTGTAGACTAATTTGGGATTAACCTAACGGGCAATACTTTTGGGGTTATAAAATATACTTTTCCAGGGCCATACCGGCTCCTGATGGTTGCAAATTTACAGTTGAACAGCTGGCTGGGGAAAAAGGTAAAGGGATTTAGGAAAATTTTAACGTTTTTCCAAAGGGAACTGTTAATAGCAATTATCGCTTCGCGTAGTGCAATGTAACAACGCCGGAACCAAGCGTTTTTGACGCTAGTAATTTCAAATTACTCATCTGTGTACTGCTATCGAACAGGCTGATCCCCTCTCCTAATATTACAGGATGCAGGGTCAGCTTATACTCGTCTATCAGCCCGAGATTCATCAGGTTTTTGGAGAGGCCGGGACTCCCGAATATTACCAGGTCTTTGCCCGGCTGCCGCTTCAGTTTGTTCACCTCCTCCACAATGTTGTCTTTGATCAATGTGGTATTGTTCCAGTCAGCGCTGGTCAAGGTTGTTGAGAAAACTATTTTGGGAACGTTCTGCACCCATTGCGCGTGTTCAAGGGAGTGCCTGCTTGCATTCGGGTCTTCCAGTACGCCGGGCCAGTACCCTTCCATTAAATGGTAGGTGTTTTTGCCGTACACCGGGGAGCCCACTGTTTTAACCAGCTCGTCCGCAAATTGCTGCAGTTCACCATCATATGTCAAAAAGCCAAGGCCGCCATTCTTGTCACCGGCAAAACCATCGAGAGACATGTGCGCAAATAAAACCAGCTTTCTCATTTGAGTGTGTTTTGTTTGTTTTGAATTGTAATTCCAATATACAAAACTATTGCCGGCAGGGAGAATAGCGGATGGGGTTAAGTGACAATTAATGGGGCAATAGTGCCAATGCTTGTTAAAAGCATCGTGAATAGTGCCGAATATACAGATTGCCGTCTTTATCCACACTTATGTTGCCGGCCGCGGCTACTGCGTATCACCTCATAAGTATAAAGAGGAACGGCCCATCCCATCCAGAAAAGCGGCACCGTTACTTCTTCAAAACTACCCAGTTGCTGTATGTACGGGATCTTGTAGGCAAATCCAGATATCAGGAAAGCCACAGTAACGATATAGCTTCGTATCATCCATTCCTTATGCAATTTAAACTGTTTCCTGATGGCCTTGTAGAAAGCAATGAACGTAGCGCTGATCCAGATGCTGGCCCACACCTGCAAGGTAAATGCATAAGCCCAGTTCACTGCATAAGCTGTTGTGAAAGCAAGTACAATGGCGCTGACGCTGCTCACAAGGATCGACAGCAGGTACAGGTAGCCGATAGCACGGTGTAATTTCCAGCTATAGTTGCGCAGCTTTGGCCAGAATTGAACAATTCCAGACAGCAATGCTCCTCCGCCAGCTGTAATATGCGCGATGAGGAACCAACGCACCGGGAAGTATTTTCCCAATGCTTCGGGCGTCATCTGCAAGTAGTGATCTGCTCCATGCATGAACAGCCAGGTCATGAAGAAGATTCCGATCCAAATCAATAATGGAAAGATATCCGTCCAGTTGGTCACGAATTGTGTTTTTACATCCATTTCCTTTTCCATTTCCAGGTTCTTTATAGTGTACAATAAATTTGAAAAGCCGAAAGCAAATTTCGCGTGGAGTTATCAGTAGCACAATAACCGATAAAAGATTCGGTATGGGTTGGTCAGCTGAATTAAGAGGGATTACGTAATTTTAGCAGACACAAGTAAATTATATGTACACGAGAAAAATAGCTGACGATCCAGATTGTGGCCTGTTCCTGGCCATGAAAGTGCTGGGCGGCAAGTGGAAATGCTGCATTCTGGATGCCATCAGCAGGGATATTACACGTCCCAGTGAGATTGCGCGTTACATCAGCGACGCTTCCGTCCGCGTGATCGAGATGCAGCTGGCGGAGCTGCTCTTTTATGGATTGGTGGAAAAATATACGGAGGATTTATATCCTAAGAGAACGGAATACAAGCTCACAGGTCTGGGCGAATCCTTATTGCCAATTCTTGCACAGATAGACCGGTGGGGGTTGGAAAATGCACAGGTGATCAGGGAGCGGATAACCGAGTTGGAGGAGGATAAATAAACTGACTCCATTTCACACAAGTTTCAGATTTTTGAATGAGCCTAAAAACCGCTACCCAATCAGTGGCAGGGGACCTAATTTACGCCGCCGGAGCAGGTCTCCGAACAGGTCCCCGAATGATCTGATAGACTTTGTGCTTTCTTGTGCGAATTATTACGTAAAACCCGAGGGTGACGAAAGGTTTAAACGAAAAAGGCGCTATTTCTAGCGCCTTCTGTGATCCCGCTGGGACTCGAACCCAGGGCCCATACATTAAAAGTGTATTGCTCTACCAACTGAGCTACGGAATCAATCACCCGTTTTCGTTTGGGATTGCAAAGATATGTATTAAATTATTTTCGCCAAATATTTCAATAAATAAAATTGACACATCCTCTCAAACCCTCTCCTACTCTACGTTCCAGGCGCAAAAAATATTTTCTTTACAATGCCTTCTGGTGATTTTCGTTCGTCATATAAACGCAGCGAATAATATTTTCCTGCTACCCAATCATCTACCATGTTATCATAATACCGGCTGCCGGGATTACCGCTTTGCCCACCGGGATAAATGCCCCAGGCCCGCGTTTCCTTGCCCAGCTCCACCACCATTCTCCAGGATGGGCCGGTTGTTTTTTTGGTAGCGTTGATGATGTGGCGGCCACCGCCGGTGTTGAGGCCCATGCGGCTCAGCGCGGGCAGGCTGCGGGAGAGATGCCTTATGTCTGTACCGCGGAACTTGCCCAGCGGCAGTTTGCCGGCCTTGTCGAGAATGGCGGCAGAGTCCGCTGCCAGCCGGAAGGCGGTTTGCACCGCATCCTGCAGGGTTTCACGCTGCGGGGTATGCACGTTGTCTACAAAATGCATGGCACTGTCCCGCATCAGCCAGAAGAGAGTGGTTTTCTCCAGCGGCCGCACCAAGGCAATGCTGTCACGTACCAAATCATCATCCCATATCTGTTTCTCCAGCTGCTCCCACCAGAGCAGGAACAGCGTGGCGCCCTTGCTTTCCGGGGAGCTGACGGCATCCCAGGCAAAGATGGTTTTCCAGTATTCCCGCTGCGGAGCGGTGAGTTCCGCGGCATTCATGTACTGGCTCAGGAACGGCAATGCGGCCTCCGCCAGGCGGTTCTTGTTGTCTTTTTGCAACGTCATCATATCTTCCGGCGTAATGCCCTGCATGGCGCTTAACCGCTCCTTGATGCGCATACCGCGGAACAGGTCGTAGTAGCCGAACATATGATAAGGATAAGTGCTGTCTGTGGCGGCCTGGTTGGCGGAGCTGACAAATCCCTCCGCAGGGTTGTAGCTGTGCGGGTTTTCCGCCTGGGGAATGAAGCCCTGCCAGGCATAAGTGCTGTCTGAACCGGGCATCACAAATTTGCCCTGGTCTTGCCACCGCAACGGATGGCGGCCGTTGTGCCAGATGGCAATGTCTCCGGAGTCTTTACCGGCAAATACAAAGTTCTGGGCGGGGCAGTTCCACAGTTCCATGGCCTTCAGGTAGTCACTGTAGTTACGGGCGTGGTTGAGACGGTAAATGCTCAATAGTTCGTTAGAGGGGTCGTGTGCCGTCCACCGCATGGCCAGGAAGGCTTCATGAGATTTCAGATCGGGGAAGGTATTGTCGTACAGCACAGGGCCCCATACGGTGTAGGCCACGGTGTCCATATACGGCTGCTGGCCGCGTACCTTGATTTCCTCCACCCTCAGGCTGGCGGGGCGCCAGGCGCCGTTGAAGCGGTATTCTTTTTTGCCGTTGCGGAACTGCATGCGGTAAAAGTCCAGCACGTCCATATAGCCGTTGGTAAGCCCCCAGCCAATATGGTCGTTAAACCCGATGATGATGCCGGGCGCGCCGGGGAGGGACACGCCATACACGTTCATATTGGGGGTTTTGATCTGCATTTCGTAGAAGAGCGAGGGCAGGCCCAGCTCCAGGTGCGGGTCGTTACAGAGAATGGGCGCGCCTGAGCGGGTTTTGCTGCCGGAAACGGCCCAGTTGTTACTGCCTTTATCCCTGTCCTGCACAGCGGCCTGCACCTTGTAAATTTTACCCAGCAGGCTGTCTGGCGGCGCCACAGCGCGCACGGTGGGCGCTGGAAAAGGCGTGCCGGCAGGGATGATGGGGGCCTGCTGGTCCGTAAAATCAGGGTACATCCGGTCAAAGTCTGCCTTGCTGTAGAGCTGGCGGGCATTGGTGTACTCGAGGTCATCCGCGCTGGAGGCCAGGTCGTAGCTCATATACTTGATGAGCAGGGCCGTTTTCAGGTTGCTCCAGGGTTCTGGGGCGTAGCCCAGCAACTTGTACTCCAGCGGGTACTGGCGGGGGCGCAATTCCTTTATATAGGCGTTTACGCCGGCGGTATAGGCATCACTCTGCATTTTTGAAACCGGGTCTGCCTCGATGGCGGACACGGCTTTTTCAGCAGCGTACACCATGCCTTCACGGCGCTTGCGGCGGTCATACTGCAACAGGCCGGGGCCCAATATTTCACAGAGGCGGCCGCCGGCGGCGTAGGTTTGCAGCTCCATTTGCCAGAGGCGGTTTTTGGCGTGCAGGTAGCCTTGAACAAAATAGGCGTCCTGCTCCTGCGCGGCAAATACATGGGCTACCATCCGGTCATCAAACCATACCTGGGCGGCGCCTTTCAGACCGGGAATAACCAGTTGTTCTTCCGCTTCCACAGCCAGCGGTTCTGCATGCTGCCAGAAACCGTGTTGCGGGCTAAGGAGCATGCCCAGCGCGGGCAGGCTGCCCCATTTGTGGTTGAGCGCCCATACGAGCGCTATCGTAAAAACGAGGGGGATCAATCTCATAGAGGATGGTTATAGGCGAGACAGCGAAGCCGGCTCTTCCAGGTACAGGTCTATTACCTTGTTGCTGATTTCGTCATACTTGGCAAAAATCTTTTTCAGCAGGGCGTACAACTCCTTGTAATTGGTGAAAGACGGCTTGCCCGGCGACGGCGGCTGGTCCATTACTTCACACAGGCGGTTCAGCTTGCCGCCTTCCTTCACGTCATGGTCCAGGTCAAATACCATGGCCACATCTATGAGCCCGTCTTTCAGGGAAATGGCAATGCCGGAGCCAAGGCCTTTTACGGTGCGTACTTCTTCCAGCACTTCTACGGTGTAAACGGCGCTTTTGGCATCATAGGTCGTTTTTTCATACCCAAACTCCCTGATCATTTCATGTGCTTCCGTAATGCTGTGGTCTGCAAAGGCCGGTGTACCCTGGTACTCCGCCAGCAGCGAGTTGTACCAGCTACAGATATCGAGCTCTTCCAACACTTTTTTCCAAACAGGGTGAATGTCCATAAAAAACAGTTTTAGAAGGGTGAGAAATCATTGTTAATATACGCCTTTTAGGTAAAAATAGTTCCGGTCAGCCTGGCCACTTCGGTTTCCGTATTAAAACTGTGCAGTACCACCCGCAGCCGCTCCCCTCCGCGGGGCACCGTAGGGTGCAGGATGGCGCGCACGTCTAACCCTACTTCTTGCAAGCGCTGTGCCAATCCGCGGGCGGCCTCGTTGCCGGGGGCCATTACCACCTGTATGGGCGTTTCACTCTCCAGCCGCCGCTCCGGGGGCACGGCCGCCCTGAATTGCTGTATAAGCTGCTGTAGCTGCTGCCGCTCCTGCCGCATATCAGGGAAAATGCTGTAAGCGGCCAGTATAACGGCCACGGCCTGGGGCGGCAATGCAGTAGTATAAATGAAAGAACGGGAAAAGTTGACAAGATAACTGCGCAATATGGCTGAACCCAGCACAATGGCGCCGTGGCAGCCAACAGCCTTGCCAAAGGTATGCACGCGGGCAAAACAGCGGTCTTCTAACCGCAACGCCTGTACGAGGCCCTCTCCCTTTTCCCCCACCACGCCGGTGGCGTGGGCTTCGTCCACTATCAGCAAGGCGCCATGCTGCCGGCAAAGCCGGCTGATCTCTTTTAGCGGGGCCAGGTCACCATCCATAGAATAGACAGACTCCACGGCCACAAACGTGCGGGTACCGGCGGCGTTCTGCAGCTTCTTCTGCAGGTCTTCCAGGCTGTTATGCTGAAAAGAATAGGCCTGCGCGGCAGACAGCCGTATGCCGTCACGGATGGAGGCATGTATCAGCTGGTCATACACAATGGTATCCCCCTTCTGCGGTACGCAGGAAAAGAGGCCCAGGTTGGCATCGTAACCGGAATTATAGAGGAGGCCTGCGGGAGCGTTGTGGAAAGCTGCCAGCACTTCTTCTGCTTTCTCCGCCAGCTCATAATTGCCGGCCAGCAGGCGGGAACCGCCGCTGCCATGCACCTGCGGCAGCTGCCGGCAAATGGTGAGCGCCTCTTCCTGCACACGCTCGCTGCGGGCCAGGCCCAGGTAATCATTAGAACAGAAATCAACCTGCTGGCCGGGCAGGCGCAGTTGCCGGAAAGCATGCTGCTCACGCCGCCGCTGAAGGGCGGCTTCCAGAAAGTCCTCCTTTTGCATGGTCCAAATCTATAACTTTGTGCTCCAATATCAACACCGTATGAGCAGTAAAGTTTCAATACTCGGCCTGAAGTTACCCACAGACCCGCGCTGGGTGAACCTGGCCGCTATTTCACTGGAAGAAGTGCTGACAGACCATGCTTTTTGCGAGCAGAAAGCGGCCACTTCATGCATTTCACTGATTCAGCGGTACCCGGAAAAACAGCGGCTGGTGGAAGAGCTGGCGCCTATCGTAACGGAAGAATGGGGGCATTTCAGGCAGGTACTGGCGGAAATGAAGAAACGCGGCTTTACGCTCGGCAAGCAGCGGAAAGATGATTATGTGAATGCCCTCATGGCCTTTCAGCAAAAGGGCGGCTCCCCGGCAGACGTGCTGCTGGACAGGCTGCTGATATTCGCGCTCATTGAAGCGCGCAGCTGCGAGCGGTTCCGCCTGCTGAGCGAAGGGCTGGAAGATGAATACCTCCGCCAGTTCTACTATAAATTCATGGTGTCTGAAGCAGGCCACTACCGCCTGTTCATCGATCTTGCCAACGAATACCTGCCGGAAGAAAAAGTGAAAAAACGCTGGCAGGAATGGCTGGCTTATGAAGCAGACATGATCAAGACCCTGGAAGTGCGGGGTGACAGGATGCATTGACGCTCTCCCTCAGAAATGGAACCCCAGGTTCACATACGCTTTCAGGTATTTAGCCTGGTCACTATACATCAATGTACCTTCCAGCGGCCCCAGGCGGGTACTGTAACCAAGGGTGATGCCATAGCCGGTAAGCACATTGTCAAAAACGGGCACCAACCTTTGCCTGTTAAAGATAGCGGCGGAAGCACGGGGTATTACAAAAATATTCTTCAATGCCTCATATTGCCAGGCCAGTTGTACAGACCCTACCTGTGAGGTATTCATTTCCCCGTCATAGAGCCCTACAAAGGGTATCTGGTTGCGGCTGAAGTCAGTGAGACCGCCAATAAAAAGATCATTCACCAGCTCCTGGTTGTAATTGTAGCTCACACCGGCGTACAGGTTCAGGTTAAAGGTATTTTTACGGCCCAGCGGGAAATAATAGTTCATTTTCAGGAGGGCACGCTGATAGTTGTTGAAACGGAAACCCAGGCTGTCAAGATTCAGCTCCGCACCGTCTGTATTGCGCATAACAAAGGTGGGGTTCTGGTTGTGTATGGTGCTGGCCTCCAGCGTGATCTGCGCCCCCCTGGTAGGGTACATCTTGCGGTTAATGGTGCTGAGGCCGTAATAAAAGAAAGAATTGAGCTGGTTGGTATTGCCGTCTACCTCAATGTACGGGCTCAGGCTGGGTTTCAGGCGGATGTACTCCCACCGCGTGCCTATCCCTACGGCCATTACGCGGTTCAGCATATATTGCATATGAATGTCTACGGCCGCGTATTTGTTACGGTACTCCTGTATTTTCTTGAAATTATCGTAATAATTGAGGGGATTGTTCTCATAGTACGCTCCCAGCCCGAAACCAACGTTCCGCTTGCGGCCCAAATACTTGAAATATTCCCCGCGCAGCCGCGGGTTCTCACTGATGGCAGCAGTTACATAGGCGCGGGAGTTGGGCACAATGAAATTGCGCTGGGTGATGTTGATGATGGCGCTTACATTGGTGAACGTATTATAATGCAGGGCAAATTTTACGTAAGTGAGCGGGTTTTCTTCCACGTCAATTTCCAGTTCGCTTTTACCATAGCCCAGCGGGTTCAGGTGATAGGTGATCTGCTTGTAGAAGCGGGTGCCGTACACGTTCACCACTGCCTCCCGTATTTTTTGCGGGGTGTAGCAACCGCCAGGCTTGAGGTTGAGCCTGCCGCGGAAAAACTTTTCATCAGAATGCAACAGGCCGCGTATGGTAATGTCTGCAATTTCAATATCAGGCACCACGGGCACGCGGTTTTTAGGTGGCGGCGGCTGCGGGTACAGGGCGTTCAGGGAATCTGCCAGGCGTTTAAACACGGGGTACATTTCCCGGCCTTTTCTTTTGCCCAGCTCTATAATGGAGTCTACGCTGCCGAAGCTGGCGGCGCCATAACCTTTGAGGTTGGGCTCTATGTAAATGTCCGTTATTTTACGGGCTTCCTTGAAATCTTCCGCGTCTTTATAAAATCCCAGCTGGTAAATAATGTCGATGGGCGTTACCAGCTCATCAGCCTTGGCCAGCCCGCCGCTTACGCTGGAGCCGATGATGATGTCTGCCCCCATCTCTTTGGCCGTGATGGTGGGAAAATTGCGCACCACCCCGCCGTCTACCAGCTTTCTCCCGTCTATCCTCACGGCCGTGAAAATGGAAGGAATAGCCATACTGGCACGCATACACGAAACGATCTCCCCGCTGTCCAGCGTCACAATTTCACCGGTGGCCACGTCTGTAGCTATACATTTGAAAGGGATGCTGAATTTGGAGAAGTCTTTCACATCCCGCGCGGGCCAGCACATGGCAGCCAGCTCCAGCCAGAGCTGCTGCCCGGAAATAACGCCGGAAGTAAGCTTGGGCTTGCCATATTCAAAGGGCACCTCCACCATATAGCGGTTGTATTCGGCACGTTCCTCGAAACTGATATCGTCCATGGTGGGCTGATTGGAGAAGAGGGAGTTCCAGTCGAGCTTTCGGGCCATGTGCTCAATGGAATCCCCGGAGTAGCCAATGGCGTATAAACCGCCTACAATGCTGCCCATGCTGGTGCCGGTCACATAATCTATTTTCAGCCCGGCGCTGTCTATAGCCTGTAGTATGCCAATATGGGCCAGGCCCTTGGCCCCGCCCCCGCTCAGGGTGAGCCCTACCCCCGGTCTCTGGGCGTATAGGCTGGAGGGATAGGTTAAAATCAGCAGGATAAGAATAACAAAAATACGACGCATGCGGCTTAACTGTCCTTGTATAATAAAGATAAAGGATTTTACGGATGCATAAATTATTAAAGTATTTTTCTATCTTTTCGGGATAACAATTTGACTTTATGAGCTCCACGAAACAGCATCAGAACATCTGGCAGGTGATATTTGCGTCTTCTGCCGGGACATTGATAGAATGGTACGACTTCTACATCTTCGGCAGTCTTTCCCTGATATTGTCTGAAAAATTCTTTCCCGACAGCAATCCCACCCTTGCGTATATAGCCACCCTGGCCACTTTTGCCGTGGGTTTCATTGTGCGCCCCTTTGGCGCCATTGTGTTTGGCCGGCTGGGCGATATGGTGGGGAGGAAATATACTTTCCTGCTCACGCTGCTCATCATGGGCGGCTCCACCTTTGCCATTGGCCTTATTCCAGGTTACAAGACCATTGGCCTGGTAGCGCCTATACTGGTACTGATATTGCGGCTGGCGCAGGGCCTTGCGCTGGGTGGAGAATATGGCGGCGCGGCCACCTACGTAGCAGAGCACTCCCCTGCCCACCGCCGCGGCTATTACACCAGCTTCATCCAGACCACGGCCACGCTGGGCCTGTTCGTATCCCTGGGCGTGATACTGGCCACCCGTACCAGCATGAGCGCTGAGGCGTTTAACGACTGGGGCTGGCGCATTCCCTTCTGGCTGAGCATCTTCCTGGTGCTGATGAGCTACTACATCCGCATCAAGCTGCATGAGTCCCCCTTGTTCACGCAGCTGAAAAAAGAAGGCAAAACCTCCAAGAACCCGCTCAAAGAAAGCTTCGGCAATAAAGAAAACCTGAAGCTGGTGCTGCTAGCGCTGTTCGGCGCCGCCATGGGGCAAGGCGTGGTATGGTACACCGGCCAGTTCTACGCGCTTTCCTTCCTGCAAAGCACCATGCATATAGATTTTGTGCAGAGCAATGTGATCATTGCCATAGCGCTGCTCATCGGCACACCTTTCTTCATTTACTTCGGCCACCTGTCTGACAAAATAGGCCGGAAAAAGATCATGATGACGGGCATGTTCATTGCGGCGCTGGCGTATTTCCCTATTTATAACGCAATGGACAAAACGGTAGACCTCTCCGCCAAACAGGAAGTCACTTCCATGTACCGCGTAGAGAGCTCCCTGGTGCCGCAGGAAGACGGCAGCACCATAGAAAGATCCGCCAAGATCCGTACGTATTCAGACAGCACCGTGGTGAAAGAAATAACCACCGTCACCAAAGACAAAAAAGAGGTGAAAAAAGAAGTGAAAGTAGGCACCAACAACCTCATCTGGCTGATTGTGCTGGTGCTGATACAGGTGATATTCGTAACCATGGTATACGGCCCCATTGCCGCATTCCTGGTGGAGCTCTTCCCTACCCGCATCCGTTATACCTCCATGAGCCTGCCGTACCACATCGGCAACGGCGTGTTTGGCGGGCTGTTGCCGGCCATTGCTACGCTCATGGTTCAGAAAACAGGCAACCACCTGGCGGGGCTGGTATACCCGGTGGCCATTGCGCTGATCTGCCTGGTAGTGGGTGTAATATTTATCAAAGAGAAAAAGACGGCAGACGGATATGCGGAAGTACCGGAAGTCTAAGTCCGTTGACGGTAAATACAAAGGCCGCCCCTATTGCAGGAGGCGGCCTTTGCTTTAATATTGTCTTTCTTATTGCCCGCTGAAATATTCCCACTCGCTGCTCATCTCCAGGTAAGGATGCGCCTCCGACAAAGCTTTCACTTTTCGTGCATACGCCGCCAGAAACTGTCGGTGCTGCGGCGTTTGCGGGTTGAATGGGCGGTGCTGCCGCGCACGGAGGATGTCTGCTACCTGTTTTTCCAGCTGCTGCGCATCGGGGTGCAGGCAGGCGGTGGTGAAGTGTTGCCATACATATTGAATGGCCAGCTCGTTGGGGTGTACCAGGTCTTCTTTGTAGAAACGGTAATCCCGCAGGTCGTCTATCACCAGCTCGTAGGCAGGGAAATAAAACAGCCGGTCAAATTTATTGACCAGGTGATGCACGGCCTGTAGCAGGATGGCTTTGCTCAGGTTGTTTTCCACCACCCCGTCCCGCAGATAGCGCACGGGGCTTACAGTAAAGAGGATGTTCACCTTGCGGTTGGAGAAGAAAAGGCGATGCATCATATTATCCAACGCGGCAATGATCTCGTCTGCAGACAACAGCCTTTTGTAAAAAGATGCTTCCGGTACTTTATGACAGTTGGCTACGATGTTACCAGTTTCTTTCAGTACGTATACATAAGCGGAGCCAAGGGTGATCACCAGCCAGTCTGCCTCCTTCAGCCTTTGGCTGGCCGCGGCCTGGGAATCATTGATGCCGGCCAGTACGGCTTCCCGGTCAGGGCCGGAGAAACGGGAATGATGGTCCCAGCTGTGCCAGAGGTCTTCATGCATGAACAGGTCTGCCTCCGTATACCGCCGCCCATCCATATACCCTTGCAGGCTTTGAGCAATGCTCAGCGGGTTGAACAGGATGCCGTTGGGGTTTACCAGCACGTTGAACTTGTGCTGCTGCAACCGCCCGCCTATTTCTTCGGCAAAGCAGGAGCCTGCCAGCAGCATTTTATCTGCGTATTGCACGGAGGGTTCCAGCGGCGCTACCGGGAAGGTCATTCTGAAGTTCATGCTGCGAAGTTATCAAATCAAATCTTTATGAAACAGCCGCTCCGCTTTCTGTACGGCGTCCAGTATGTCTGTCATATGAAAAGGCATGGGTATCTGCTGGCGGGCGCACCAGGCAGCCAGGTTTTCCGTGGCAATGTTGCCTACCAGCTCATCTTGCGCCATGGGACAACCGCCAATACCTTTCAGCGCACTGTCAAAGCGGCGGCAGCCGTTGTTATAGGCGGCGGAAATCTTTTCTTCCCAGGCGTAGGGCGTGGAATGGAAGTGCGCGCCAAATTCAATATCAGGGTAAGCGGGAATGAGACGGGAAAACAGGGTGGCAATATTGGCCGGTTCCGCTACGCCCACCGTATCTGCCAGGGAGAGAATGCCGATGTTCATGCCGGCAAAGGTGTCTGCCCACTGCAATACTATCTCCGGACTGTACGGGTCTCCGTAAGGGTTGCCGAAACCCATGGACAGGTATACCACCAGTTGTTTGCTGTTCTTGATACACAGCTCCTGCATGGTTTGCACTTCGGCCAGGGATTGTTCAATGGTTTTATTGGTATTACGGAGCTGGAAGGTTTCCGAGAGGGAAAAAGGAAAGCCCAGGTAGTCAATGGCATCGTAGCCTACCGCTTCTTCCGCTCCCCGCACATTGGCCACAATGGCCAGCAGCCTGGTTTTGCCGTTGGGGCGCAGGCCTTTCAGCACGGCGGCGGTGTCTGCCATCTGGGGAACGGCCTTTGGTGAAACGAAACTGCCGAAATCAAGCGTATCAAAGCCTACCTCCATCAAAGCGTTGAGGTAGTCCGTTTTGGCGGCAGTGCTGATCTGGTGCGGCCAGCCCTGCATGGCATCCCGGGGGCACTCTATGAATTTCATTTCTCTGGTTTTTTAAATACCTGGCAAAACAGGTTTCACCCTGCCTGCATCCGTTGTTTCATGGCCTCATACAAAATAATACCTGCGGCAACGGACACGTTGAAAGACTCGAAACTGTTCTGCATGGGAATATAAAACTGCCGGTCTGCGGCTTTCAGCAGCGCCGGATACACGCCTTTATCTTCCGAACCCATGATTACGGCCACCGGTTCCGTCCAGGGCAGGTTAACCAGGGTTTCCTTTGCCTCCATTTCGCTGGCCACTACCTGTATACCGTTGAGGTGCAGGGTGTCAATGGCCTTCAGCAGGCTGTTCACCCGGCACACGGCAATTTTTTCCAGGGCGCCGGCGGAAGATTTGAGGGCTTCTTCATTAAGGGCGGCAATGCCCTTGTCTGGTATAATAATGGCCTGTGCGCCGCAGCAAACTGCGCTGCGGGCAATGGCGCCAATGTTCCGTACGTCTGTAATACCGTCCAGGATGAGGAAAAGCGGTGTTTCGCCCTTGTCTGTTACGTGAGAGATCACGTCCTGCAGGTCAAGATAAGCCACTTTGGCCGTGATGGCCACTACTCCCTGGTGATTGGCCTGGGTGAGGCTGTTGAGCTTTTCTACCGGTACGGTGTTGATGGGAATGCGCTGCTCCGCGGCCAGCTGGCGGATCTGGGGAATAATATCTCCCGTGGCGGTTTTCAGCAGGTAGATCCGTTCAATGGCCTTCCCTGAGCGCATGGCTTCCAGCAGGGGCTGGCGGCCAATGATCAGGGCTGATTGTTTCGGTTTCGGCGGCGAAGGTTTAAATCGATTGTTCATCAGCGGCAAAGATAACGCATCAAAGCTCCCCTTCCAGCATCATGAGTTTAATCTTTTGAATGGCCGCCACAGAGAGGGAATCTGTGATCTCGTGTTTTTTTACCATCTGGTAGGCTTTTTCAAAGGGCAGGCGGAGAATGGCCAGCTGTTCCGTTTCTTCCGGCTGGGGCTCCCGCTGCTCCAGGCCGCGGGCCAGGTACACCATGCCAAACTCGTCTGACACGGAGTTGGAGAGGTGCAGCTGTACAATGAGGTCCCACTGGCTGGCTACCAGCCCGGTTTCTTCCAGCAGCTCCCTCTTGGCGGAGGCCAGCGGGTCTTGCCCCAGGGGGCCTCCTCCTTCGGGAATTTCCCAGCTATAGGCTTCCAGGGCAAAGCGGTATTGCCCTACCAGCCAGGTATTTTGTTCCTCATCCATCGCCAGTACGCCAATAGCAAGGTTCTTGAAGTTTACCACCCCGTAAATGCCCGGTCCGCCGGAGGGGTTGATCACCTGGTGTTCCGTAACACTGATCCAGCGGTTGTCATACTGCAGCGCAGATGCCTTGATCTGCCAGGGATTTTGTTGTTGTTCCATTGAACAAAGAACGTGGAAAAAGCGATATATTTATACAAGATTTCAATTTCGTTCGCCCGACCAAAATTAGTCCATCAGGTTATTGTTCAGATAAACAAGATGCTAATGAAAAAACTTTACCTCATACTGTTACTCCTGGGCCCCCTTGTGTCTACTGCGCAGAGAAGAGAGAATTTCAGCAATGCCTACCTGGGCGCCATGCTGCACAACAGCCAGGCCGGCATTTCACTGGTCAATTCCTTTGGTTTCATCAAGTACGCAGGCGTAGGCGCAGGGGTAGACATCACCAGCTTCTGCAACTCCCTGATGGTACCTGCCTACTTTGACGTACGCTTGAAATACCCGGCAGGCCGGTTCATTCCCTATGCCCTGGGGCAATTCGGCAAACCGCTGTACAACAAGGAAAATGCGCTCACCTACCGGGAAGAAACGGGCTCGACCATTCCCATCAAACTAAACGGCCGCCACTTTTTTGGTACAGGGCTGGGGTTCCAGTACCGGGCAGACAAGGTGTGGCTGTTTGCCTCCTACATCCGCCGGGAGTACCATATGCGGTATGAGGGCAAGCGGGCCCTGCCCCACTCCTTTGACACAGAGTTTCCGGCGGCTGCCAACGTATTTATGGTAGGGTTTACTTTTTGAAGGAACCAGGTTGGCAGAGAGGGCTGCACGCAAAAATGCGGCCTCAAGCGGCACAAGACCTGCAGGAGCTTCCGCTGTAAACAGCAACGGGAGCGTTTCCGCTCCCGCCCTATTGGTGGTTAAATGGAAAGATAATAATAGTAAAACTCCTCATCCCGCTTAAACCCTTCATCTTCATATAGCGCCTGCGCCGGCGTGTTGGTGATGTGCGTTTGCAGCATAATGTACCGCGCGTCCGTTCCCTGCCCCAGTTCCCTGGATGCCCCTATCAGCTTGCGGGCCGCGCCTTTGCGGCGGTGTTGCGGGTCTACGAACAGGTCGTTCAATATCCACGCCTTTTTCATACCAATGGAAGAAAACACCGGGTAGAGCTGCGTGAAACCCAGCAGCTGGCCTTCTGCTTCCGCTACGTAGATCACACTGTCATTGTTCTCGAAACGCGCTGCCAGGTAGGCTTTGGCGCCTTCCAGGTCTGGCGCCTGCTCATAATGCTGCCGGTAGGCGTCGAAGAGAGCGGCCAAAGGAGCCAGGTGGCTGGCGCTTGCTTTAATAATTTGCATGAACAGGAAATATTTGGTTGAGATGATGATGTATGTGCCGCAGGTAATCTTCCGCTACGTATTGCAGCGTAACCGGCGCGCCGGGGCCTATTACGCAGATGTGGCCCAGCGCTTCAGCAGGTATGAGGGGCAGCAGCCCGGCAATGTGCAGGTTCAGCGTTTTCCAGAGCAGTACCAGCTGCTGCCAGGGCTCGTGCTGGTATTGGCGGGCATCCACCCAAAAGTCCTGGTTATAACCGGGCAGTTCGGAATATTCTGAATGCTGCGCGCGGATGAAGCGCGGGTAATTGTTGGCGGCGGAATCTATGAGGTGGCCCAGTATTTCCTTGCGGCTCCATTTGGCCGGGGAGGGCCGGGCGCCGGCCTCTTCTTCTGAAAAACGCAGCAGCTTTTCCGTCATCTGCGCAATTGTATGGCGCAGCTCGCGGGCCAGCCCCGCTAACGGCGGTGCTGGCAGGTCAATGCCCATTTTGATATTGCACCGTTCATAGCCGCCGCTTTCCAGCTCCATTTCTTCAAAACCCAGCTTGCGGTACATGGCCACGGCGGCCGCCTGTTTGGTGTTGGAGTACAGTATCATGCGGGTATAACCAGCCAGCGCCGCGCGTTCCATAATGGTCTTTGCCAGCAGCCAGCCTAGCTTGCGGCCCTGGAAAGCATCGTCTACCGCCATCTTCGTCATTTCCACGGTGTTCTCGTCTACCTGCTTGTAGGCCACGGTACCGGCCATGTCGTTACCCAGGGCCACAAAAATAATGTCTCCCCCATGCGCCAGGATGTGCTCCTGCGGGTGTTCCAGCACGGCGCGGTCAATTGGCTCCAGCGTATAGTTGCGGGTGATCCACGCCTTGTTGAACTGCTCGAAGTAAGGCTGATAGTCAGGGTGCCAGGCCAGCACCCTTGCATCATTTGCTGCGTTCATAACTTTTATTCTTGTTAAATGCGTTGTTGACGAGGTATACGCCCAGCAAGGTTACCAGGCAGGAAACGCCAATTGTCCAGTTCAGTTTTTCGCTGAGTATGAGCCAGCCTAAAATTACCGCCACCACAGGGTTAATGTACGCATAAATGGAAACGAGCGAAGGCGGTAAATTGTTCAGGGCGAATACATAAGCGGAATAACTCAGCAGGGAACCGATGAAGATAAGGTACAGCAGGCTGCCCCACAGTTCCCCGGTAAAACTGCTGATATGCAGCGCCTGGCCCATGAACAGGGAAATGACCAGCATCACGATGCCGCTGAACAACATCTGGAAACCGGCGCCGTACAGGTAGTTGACGCCCAGCGCCCACTTGGCCGTGAGCACGGAGCCCAATGCCCAGAACACACAGGCGGCGGTGATGAGCATAATGCCGAAGCGGTACTGCGGGTCCATCAGTTCCCTGATGTGATCGCAAAAGATACCGCCGATGCCCAGCAGACCGATGACCATGCCCAGCACCAGCTGCACCGTTATTTTGGTGCGCTGTACCAGGAAGTAGCTGAAAATGGTGATCCAGATAGGCACAGTAGCGGCTATAATGGCCCCCATGCCGCTGGGGATGTAGGCCATGGCCCAGGTCATGAGCCCGTTGCTGCCGCAGAGCATGAGCACGCCTATTACAAAAAGCCGGGAAAGCACAGGCAGCTCCGGCAGCTTGTACCCCCGTATCAGGAAGAAGCCTGTGAGCAATACGCCGGCGGCCGTTTGCCGCAGGGCGGCCAGCAACATGCCGTGCATATGTTGTACGCCTATTCTGGCGGCCAGGTAGGTGGTACCCCAGAAGATGCTCACTATTACCAATGCCACATAAGCGTTTATGTTGTTCTTTTTCATGACTTGTTTTTGATATGGTGCTCCTTCACAGAAGGCAAGGTTAAAACGAGCAACGGGTGGATACCCGCCGCCTTTACTAATATCAACCTCTAAATCAATTATTCTCCAGGATGGCGGAAAGATGGGCTATTTCAGCAGCAACGGTTTCCAGTTCGTCCATCACCTTGTCAATGTCCTGGTCTGTAGTCCGCCAGTTGACCAGCGCCGCCCTTAAAGCCGGCAGCCCCTGGTATTGGGTAGGCGTTACATATACCACGCCCCGCATATTGAGTTTTTGCAGGAACAGTTGTACATGCTCCGCCAGCATTCGTTTTTCATGGCTCAGCGTAAAACATACCACGCAGAGGCGCACGGGCGCCAGCAGGCGGAAACGTTCGCTTTTGCGGATGCGTTCGCCCAGTTGCTGGGCCAGCCGTATGTTCTCTTCCACCATATCCCTGTAACCTTCGGCCCCGTAAGCCTTCAGTGAAAACCAGGCGGGCAGTGAGCGCAGGCGGCGTGAGTTTTCCGGTGCGTAGTTGATGTAATTGAAATGCTGTGAGGGGTCTCCCAGATAAGCTGCGCCCGCGTTCTGGAACACGGCCAGCTGCAGCAAGGGATGACGGGTGAATATCATGGCCGCATCGTACGGCACGTTGAGCCACTTATGGGCGTCTATGGTAACGCTGTCTGCCGCTTCCCACCCGCGCAGCAGGTGTTTATATCTCGGACTGGCGGCCGCAAACCCGCCGAAAGCGGCGTCTACATGCAACCAGAAAGCATGTTCTTTTTTCAGTTCCGCAATGGCGGCTATATCGTCAAAGTCTACCGTGTTCACCGTGCCTGCACTGGCCACGTAAATGAAGGGCTCGCCGGGGTGCGCGGCTATCCAGGCTTTCAATGCGTTGATATCTACCGCTTCCCGCTCCGGCAACGTGGGCAGCTTCACCAGGGCGTTGCGGCCCAGGCCCAGCATGGATAATGCTTTGGCAATGCTGGAATGAGGCGTGGCGGCCAATACCTTTACGTCTTTCAGTGCACCTGCGCCGGCAGTATCTACATCCACTCCCTGCTGCCTGCCCAGCCACTGCCGCGCGGCGGCCAGTCCTGTAAAATTGGACATGGTGGCCCCGCTCACAAAACAGCCCAGGAACTCTTCCGGCAGGCCGAACAATTGTTTCAGCAGGTCAAGTGTTTCGGTTTCTATATGGAAAGACACGGCGGACTTGTCTGCCGGGTTCATATCAATAGTACTGGCAAGCCAATCCCCGGCCAGGGCCGCAGGCGTAACGCCGCCGGTCACAAAACCGAAGTAGCGGGGGCCGGCGTTGCCGGTGAGGTAATCACCAAAACGGTTGTCAAAATGCTCCAGCGCAGCAGCGGCGCCCATGCCTTTTTCCGGCAGTACCGTAGCCGGGAAGGCCGGTACCGGCAAACTCACTTTCAGCTCGTTGATCCGGGAGAGGAAACCGCCCGCATAAGCGGCTGTTTGGGAAAGCAGTTCATTCAACTGTAAGAGGTCGTGGCGGAATGTTGCGTTCATGGTTCGCGGTTGTTAGGTCTCAATTTGACAACACAAAATTCAAGCTTTTCTGTATAAAAAAACAGATTCAGTTTTGTAAATTTTGACCATATCAGATGGGTTGACAAGCAACCGTGATCCGTGACGAATGCGGTTCGTCATTCAGAAGAGCAGGCCGCCGCGCTCATGGTCCAGCAGCCACTGTTTACGCCATAAGCCACCGGCATAACCGGTAAGTTCGCCACCACTGCCAATCACGCGGTGGCAGGGCACTATGATGGCCAGGTTGTTCTTGCCATTGGTAGTACCTACGGCGCGGATGCTTTTAACATTGCCTACCCTTTTTGCGAGGGCCAGGTAGGTGATAGTTTCACCAAAAGGAATGGTGGTGAGCTGATGCCATACCGTTTGCTGGAAAGGCGTGCCGGGTTGTTGCAGGGGCAGTTCAAAAACGCGGCGTTGTTTCCCGAAATATTCCTGCAGCTGGCGGATGCATTCATGCAGCAAAGGCGGGGCATCCGCACTCTCCTCCCCGTCATCCGTGAACAATACGGCGCTGATATATTCCGCTGTACCCCTGACAAGCAGGCGGCCTACGGGAGAACGCATGCTGAGCGCGTACTCATTTGGCGTAGAGGGAACGCCAGCAGTAGAAGGTGGCATATGCTGCATGGTTTTGCCAGTGTTGGGTAATGTTTTTTACTTCCTGTATGCCGGGTTTGGCGGGCAGACCCAGGCGGCGGCGCAGGGCATTGTGCAGGCCGGCGTCTTCCAGCGGCAATGCCTGCGGGTGCTGCGCAAATTTCATGAGCACATAATTGGCGCTCCAGGGGCCAATGCCTTTAATGGCCAACAGGGTATCACGGGCCTGCTCATACGGCAGTTGCATCAGCATGTCTTCACTCAAATGCCCGCCGGCCATCAGCTGTGCAATACGGATGATGCCTTCTGCCTTGGTGCGGGAAAACTGCATGGGCATCAGGTGTTCAGGGCGCAGCACGGCTATAACGGCAGGGTGCGGATAGAGGTAATACGTGCCTCCCTCCCATTCTACCGCATGCCCGAAGGCCTGCACCAGCCGCTGCTTCATGGTATAGGCAAAAGCCAGGTTGATCTGCTGGCCGGTGATGGTCCAGGTGATGGCCTCAAAAAGATCTGGTATGCCCACCAGCCGCAGCCCGCTGAACTCCTCTACCAGCGGGCCCAACAGGGCATCCGTGGCGGCAAAACGGTAGAAGGGCCGCATGCTGCCATCCAGGTGCAGCCAACGGTTAATGTAGCTTTCGATATATGCTTCGCCGTTAGCATCTATTGCTCCCTGCAGCACTTCGGCGGTCAGTGCTTCCTGGCCGGCGGCTTCCGTTATCCGCAGCAGCACAGGATTGCCGCGGGGGGCCAGCAGCTTGTACACGGCGCCGTTCCGTACATAATGCAGGCATTCCCGCGGGGAACGGTTGAGGAACTGCAGGCTTTCGGCAAAGTTGAAATGTTTATAGTCGGTGACGGGTAGCGTGATCATGATGATTTGGTATGCACCAGCTGGAAAATGGTGAACAGGTGATGGGCTTCATGCAGGATGAACAATTCCACCCACTGTGTGATGTCAAACCGCCCGTAAGCAGGGTGTGTACCGTGGCGGCGGAGCGCTTTTTCATCCAGCCCGTCTATGAACGCTATCATGCTCTCCCGGTCTTTCCGGTAAACATCCAGCAGTGCGGCATTGCGTACGTTTTTATATTGGGCGAAGAGGGGATCGTTTTCCCACACATAGCGTTCAAACACGGGCTCGTCTTCCTCCAGTATCCGTTTAAAACGCTGCATATACACGGGGTGGAACACCGCCAGGTGCGCCGCGTTCTCCAGCGCCGTCCATTTGCCGGGGCGCACTTCCCGCTGCAGGTGCTCCTGCGGCAGATCGGCGGTCATTTCAGCCAGGGAAAGGTGCTGGGTGCGGAAACGGGTGTCTACGGAAAATGGTAATCTTGGCATGGCGGCAATCAGGTTAAATGAAAAATGAAATTAGGAAATTCCAGCCAAACAGATATCATTTCCGTAATTTTGACCATATCAGTACAAAATTGGCGTTATGGACCATTTATACCTGCAGGTGGCGGAACGTATACAAACGATGATCGAAAAAGAGGTCATCCGTATTGGCGACAAACTGCCTTCTGTACGCTCCCTCAGCAAGGAGCAGGGCATCAGCATGAGCACTGTTTTCCAGGCGTATTATCACCTGGAAAGCAAGGGCTACATTGAACCGCGGCCCAAATCGGGCTATTACGTGCGTTTTTCCCCGCGCCGCCTGCCGGAAATGCCCAAGATCAGCCGGCCGGTAAAAAAGGCCACGGAAGTGAACGTGAGTGACATGATCACCGAAGTGTTCTACCACCTTTCGCCTGACGACGTGCTGCGTTTTTCCGTAGCCGCGCCGCATGAGAGCCAGCTGCCCGCCGCCAAACTGAGCAAATCGCTTATACAGGCCATGCGCAGCCTGCCCGCCAACGGCACCAGTTACGAGAACCTGCAGGGCAACGTGAATTTAAGGCGGCAAATTGCCCGCCTCAGCCTGCAATGGGGCGGTACTATTACAGAGGATGATATCGTGACCACAACAGGCTGTATGGACGCTTTAACGCTCTGCCTCTCGGCCACCACGCAGCCGGGAGACGTCATTGCGCTGGAAAGCCCGGCCTATTGCGGCACCTTCCAGCTGGCGGAAAGCCTGGGCCTGAAGGTGCTGGAAGTGCCTACCAACCCGGTATGCGGCGTAGACCTGGAGTACCTTGACAAAGCTATTCCCAAGTTCAAAATAAAGGCTTGCGTATTTGTTACCAACTTCAACAACCCCATCGGCTCCTGCATGCCAGACAAAAACAAACGGGAGCTGGTGCGCCTCATGAACAAATACGACATTCCGCTGATAGAGGACGATATTTACGGGGATACCTATTTCGGCAAAACCCGCCCCAGCAGCTGCAAACAGTATGACCGCACCGGCAACGTGCTTTACTGCAACTCCTTCTCCAAATCCCTGGCGCCGGGCTACCGCGTAGGCTGGATCATGCCGGGCAAGTACAAAGACAAGGTGCTCCGCCTCAAGCTGAACCACTCCGTTTCCAGCGCTACGCTGCCGCAGGCGGCCATTGGCCACTTTTTAGAAAACGGCCGTTATGAGCACCACCTGCGCAACATCCGCACGCTGCTGCACACCCAATGCCTCCGCTACCAGCAGGCCATAGCAGACTACTTTCCGGAAGACACCTGTGTAACCCGCCCGCAGGGCGGCTATGTGCTGTGGCTGGAGCTGAACCAGCAGGTGAACACCATTGAGCTGTACGAGCAGGCCATGAAACGCAAGATCAGCTTTGCGCCCGGGCGCATCTTCTCCCTGCAGGACAGGTATAATAACTGCCTTCGCATCAGCTTTGCCAACCCCTGGAGCAAACAGGTGGATGACGGGTTAAAAACCATCGGGAAGCTGGTACACCAGGCGCTGCGGTGAGAAAAAGAAGGCCAGGGCAAAAATGCCCCGGCCGTCCGTTTTCCTACAACTGTTTACTAAACCGTTTTACGGTAGTTCCATACGGCCACACCATTGACCACGGCGGCCATCAGCAGCATGATGCCGAAATAATGTTGTATGTCCGCCCAGCCGCTCCCCTTCTGCATCACCATGCGGATCACCTTTACAAAATAAGCTACGGGGTTAATGAGCGTAAGCTTTTGCGCCCATGCGGGCATGCTTTCTATGGGCGTGAACAGCCCGCTCATCAGGATAAAAATGATCAGGAAAAACCAGGTGATGAACATGCTCTGCTGCTGCGTTTCCGTAAAGGTGGAAATCAGCAGGCCCAGCCCCAGCATCACCAGCAGGTACACGGCCGCAAAAAGGAACACCCAGGCAATATTGCCTTCAAAGGGCAGGCTGAACACCAGCTTGCCCACCGTCAGGCCAAAGGCCAGTTCAAACAAGGCTATGATCCAGAAGGGCAATAGCTTGCCGATTATAAAATGATGCTTGCGGATGGGGGTTACGTTCAGCTGCTCAATGGTACCAATTTCCTTTTCCTTCACAATGTTCATCCCGGATAAAAATGCGCCTATAAGGGTAACCAGCACCACCAGTATACCAGGCACCATAAAAAACTTGTAGTTAAGCGTGGGGTTGTACCAGTAGCGGTAGGTAACGTCTATATGCTCCGGACCATCGTCTTCATCCAGCGCCAGCCAGTCCATGCGCACCTGCCGGTTGAACTGGCCAATAATGCTGGCGGCGTAGCCATAGGCCAGGCCGGCCTTGCTGCCGTTGATGGCGTTTACGAGCAGCTGCACTTTAGCCTCATTTTCCCGCACCAGGTCCCGCTCAAAATGTGCGGGAATAGTGAGCACAAGGTCTGCCCGGTTGGCCTCCAGGTCTTCAAACGCTTCCTTGTGGCTGTAAGACTGGCGGTGCAGGGTGAAATAACCGGAAGAAAGCAGCTTGTCACGCAGCTGGCGGCTCCAGGTGGAACCGTCGTAATCCACCACGTCTACAGAGAGGTTCCTGATCTCGTAATTGGCGGCAAAGGCCAGCACCAGCAGCTGCACCACGGGCACCACAAAAATGATGGGCAGCATGGAGCGGTTGCGGAACACCTGCAGGAACTCTTTTTGCAATATGAAGAAGATGGTACGCATCAGCTTAAGCGGGTTTTAAATTTGCGAACGCTCACCAGCAGGAAGAACAGCGTCATGCCGCCCAGGATGAGCGTGGGCTGCCATACCTGGCGCAGGCCGGCGCCTTTGAGCATCACATCTTTCAAAATAATGATGAACCACTTGGCCGGAACAATATTGGCGAATATCTGCAGCGGCTTCGGCATACTCTCCAGCGGGAACACAAAGCCGGAAAGCAGTATGGTAGGCAGCAGCAGGCCCATCATGGAGATCATCATGGCCGTTTGCTGGGAATTGGTCAGGCTGGATATGAGGATGCCCAGTGAAAGCGCGGCCAGGCAAAACAGCAAACACTCCAGCAGCAACAATAGCAGGCTGCCCCTGATGGGCATGCCGAATATCCAGAAACCCATAGCCAATATGGTAAGAGCAATAATGAAAGAAAGGGCGATGTAGGGTATCACCTTGCCCGCTATGATGGTAACGGGTTTCAGCGGAGAAACCAGCAGTATTTCCATGGTGCCCAGCTCTTTTTCCCGGGTGATGGTGATAGAGGTCATCATGGCGCAGACCAGCATGAGTATCAGCGTCATTACTCCGGGAACGAACAGGAACACGCTTTTCAGCGAGGGGTTGTAGATCATGCGGGCCTCCGGCTGAATGGTGAGCGGCAAAGTGATCTTCCCCGTCATTTCCTGCTGGTACCGGAGAATGATGGCGTTGGCGTAATTCACCAGCGTGGTGCCGGTGTTGGGATCTGATGCGTCTGTAAGCAGCTGCAGCGGCGCTTTGCGGCCGTGGTAAAATTTATGGCCGAAATTGGGCGGTACTACCATCACCATTTTCACCTCCCCTTTCCTGAAAACGGGCTCAATATCTTGCTCCGCATGCAGGTACCGGTCTACCGTGAAATACCCAGATGCGGTGATGCGGTCTGTGAGCTGCCGGCTATAGGCATCCTGCGCCTGGTCAAGCACCGCTATTTTCACATTGCGCACCTCATTCGTGATGGCAAAGCCGAACAGCACAATCAGCACTACGGGCATGCCGAAGAGGATGAGCAGGGTGCGCCTGTCACGGAAAATATGATAACATTCCTTTCGGACAAAAACGAAGAACTCCCGCATGATGGTCAGTTAAGATGATGAATTGTTTTCCGCCGGTTTGGCGCGCGCCAGCTGAAGGAACACCTCGTTCATGGAATCTGCCCGGTATTGTTCCTTCAGGCGGGCCGGCGTGTCCAGCGCTTTTATTCTGCCGTCTACCATAATGGAAATGCGGTTGCAATACTCCGCTTCGTCCATATAGTGCGTGGTCACGAAAATGGTGACGCCGCCGTCTGCCGCTTCGTAGATCAGGTCCCAGAACTGGCGCCGGGTAATGGGGTCTACCCCGCCCGTAGGCTCATCCAGGAACACAATAGACGGGTTGTGCAGCACGGCAATGGAAAAAGACAATTTTTGTTTCCAGCCCAGCGGCAGGGAGCTGACCAGGTGATCCGCCTCCTTTTGCAGCTGCAGCTTTCCCAGCAGCTCTTCCGTTTTGCTTTTGATCTGCTGGTGGCTCAGGCCATAAATACCGCCGTAGAAGCGGATGTTCTCTTTCACCGTCAGATCTTCGTAAAGCGAGAACTTCTGGCTCATATAGCCGATGCGCCGCTTTACCTGCTCAGCCTGTGTGAAAATATTGAAGCCGGCTACTGTAGCTTCACCGGAAGAAGGTTTCAACAAGCCGCACAGCATGCGCATGGCGGTGGTTTTCCCGGCGCCGTTGGCCCCCAGGAAGCCGAATATTTCCCCCTGCTCCACTTCAAAAGTGATGGCGTTGGTGGCAATAAAATCGCCAAAACGTTTGGTGAGGTTGCGGGTAACGATAGCTTTGCTCATACCGTTTCATTTTGTTCCTGCATCAGCTGCATGAAAGCATCTTCAATGCCGGGCTGCGCGGGTTTGATCACCAGGTTGCCGTGCTGCAACGGGGCCAGGTAGGCTTCCGCTGCTGCTACGGGTACATGCAGCGTTACATGCAGGTATTCCCCAAAGGCAAAACAGCTGTCTGTTCCTTCAAAGGCCCGCAGGTCTTGTATGAGACGGAACATATTGTCTGCCCGCATAGCCCATATCTTTTTGCCGTAGCTTTTTACGATGTTGCCGGGCGTGTTGATCTGCATGATCTCCCCTTTCTGGATCAGCGCAACCCGGTCGCAGAGCATAGCTTCATCCATGTAAGGAGTGGATACGAGGATGGGGATGCCTTTCTGCCGCAGGCGCTGCAGCATTTCCCAGAACTCTTTGCGGGAAACGGGGTCTACGCCCGTGGTGGGCTCATCCAGGAACAGCACGGCTGGTTTGTGCACCAGCGCGCAACACAGTGCGAGCTTCTGTTTCATACCGCCGGAAAGTTTGCCTGCCGGACGGTTTTTGAAGGGCGCTATCTGATCGTAGATGTCTTTGATGAGATCATAATTCTCTTCCACACTGGTTTTAAAAATAGTGGCGAAGAAATTCAGGTTCTCTTCAATGGTGAGGTCCTGGTAGAGGGAGAAGCGCCCCGGCATATAACCCACCTGCCGGCGGATGGCCTTGTAATCTTTCACCACATGCAGGCCGTTCACAAAGGCGTTCCCCTTGTCTGCCAGCAGCAGTGTGGCCAGTATGCGGAACAGGGTAGACTTTCCCGCGCCGTCCGGCCCGATGAGGCCAAACAGCTCCCCTTCTTCCACCGCAAAAGAAATGTTGTGGAGGGCCTTTACATCACCAAAACTCTTGTGTACGTTTTCTATCACAATGGGTTGCATAACGCAATTATTGAGTGATCCTTAATTCTCCCGGCATGCCTATTTTGAGGCTGCCGTCATTTTGTACGCGCACTTTTACGGCGTATACCAGCTGTACCCTTTCCTCCCTTGTCTGGATGGTTTTGGGCGTAAACTCCGCTTCAGACGCTATCCAGCTTACCGTACCCGGCCAGTTTTTGAGGCTGCCGTCAGGCATGTCTGTCTGCACCGTTACCTGCTGGCCGGTTTTCAGGCGCGGCAGCTGGCTGCCGCTCACGTAGGCGCGGAGGTACATGGTATTGAGGTCTGCTATCTTGTATAGCGGTTTGCCGTAGTTCACCACCTCTCCTTTTTCCACGTACTTGGTGAGCACGGTACCGGCCACGGGGTTGATAACGCGGCTTTGGGCCAGTTGCTCCTTCACCTGCTCTACCTGTAGCTGCAGGGGCTGCGTTTCACTGCTGATGCCGCTTACCTGTGTATGGAGAGTGGAGGCGGTGGAGGCATATTGTTTTTCCAACACGGCAATGGCCGCGTTGATATCGTCCAGTTGTTTGGGTGTGGCGGCGTTGGCCTTCAGCAGGTTCTGGATGCGCTGCCTTTCTTTCTGCTGGGTGGCTATCTGCTGGCGGATCACTTCCAGTTGAGGGTTTACCTCCGGCTTTTTGCTCAGCACCGCCTTGATATTGGCGCCCAATTGCGCTTTGCGCAGGTTGAGCTGCACGGAGTCTATACCGCCCACCAGGGCATTGGCGGCCAGCTGCATGCCTTCCTCCACGCTGAAAGTGAGCAGGCGGCCGGTGGCCTCCGCAGACACGATCACTTCTGTGGACTCAAAGTTCCCGTAGGCGTCCGCCGCGTTTTCCCTGTTGCCGCAGGCGGTTAAGAGCGTTAGTATTGATATGGCCGTTACCGTTGTTTTCATCAGTGTATGTTTTAATTGCCTTTAATAACCTGGTAATTCAATGTGGCGTAGACCCATTGTATGTGGTGCGTTTTCTCCGCTATCACCGCCTGCGTTTCTGCGTGCAGGTCGGTAAGATAGTCATGTACCGTCATCACCCCGTTGTCCAGCTGCGCGGCAGATACCGTGCGCACGCTTTTGCGCAGGGAAACAATTTCCTTGTCTTTTTCCAGCGCGGCGGACAGGTTGCTGATCTCGGCAGACTGCTGCAGCAATTGCGAACGCGTTTGCAGGGAAAAGGTTTCAGACTGCGCGGCCACGGTACGCTCCTGCTGCTGGAGAATGGCTTTCTCCGTGCGGTTGTAGCGCCAGTTCCAGAGCGTCCAGTTGAGGCGCAGGCCGCCTATGTAGTAGAAGTCGAACTTGTTGTCAAGCATATTAAGACCCGGCCGGCCATAACCGCCGGTGGCAAAGGCGCTCAGCCTGGGCATGCTGCGCGTGCCGGTGAGGCGGCCCTGCTGCTGCAGTACGTCTGCCTGGTAGCGGTACAGCTGCAGCTCAGGGCGTTGCAGCTCTCCGCTTTGCTCAGGTTGAGCGGCGGGTAATTGCAGCTGCACATCTTCCCCTATATCTTTCCCCGTGAGCAAGGCCAGTACCTGAATGGCGGCGCGTTTGCCTGTTTGGGCCTCATATACCTGCTGCTCCGTTTTCAGCAGCTCCGCCTTCAGTATGTCTACCTGGCTGGCCAGCACCGTGCCGTTGTCTACCCCGGCCTGCAGCCGTTCCATCCGCTGCTTTACCTCGGCCTGCATCTGCTGCCTGGCGGCCAGGTTCTCTTCCCACAGCAGTGCGTTAAAATAGACCTGCATTACCTGCTGGCGCAGCTTGTGCATTTCCACCTCCACCCTTTGCTGCTCGGTTTTCTGTTGTGCCAGCTGCAGCTCCCGCTGCCCTGCGGTGACGCCGCCGTCCCAGATGGTTTGTTTCACCATCAGCTCAACATTGTACTGGTCTCTGGGAATAGTGGGGATGTTCACATTGGGTAGTTTAATGGGGATGCTCACTACGTCTGACTGGTAAGTGGCCTTGCCGCCCAGCTCTACCTGCGGCAGGTAACCGGTTTTGATGTTACGTAGCTGCAGGGCTGTTACCTCGTCTACCACCTGTTTCTGTTTGAGCATGGGGTAATACTCCCGCGCGTAATGCCAGGCGGAATCCAGTGTGAGGCGCTGCTCCTGGGCGTGTAACCGGCCTGTGGCCAGCAGCCCCAAAAGCAGCAGGGGAAAGAATTTCATAATTAACTCTTTTATTTAACTATTTGGTTAATTCCATCACAAAAAAAATCAGGGCCGTAATGCGTGCATCACAAAATCCGTCACAAACTTCTTCCGCTCTTCCATCATCATGCCGAACTGTACATCATTTACTGTAAAAGCCGCCTGCAGCAAAGGTTTGGCCACAAACGGGAATATACACATGGAAATAATGCTGATCATCAGCTGGCCGGGATTCACCTTTCTGAAAACGCCCTGCTCCATGGCCGCCGCTATTTCCTTGATAAATACCTGTACGTTGGGAAAAAGGGGCGCATGCAAAAACCGTTGTACAATACGCTCCGGGTTTTGCTGAATTTCATTCAGCACAAACAACGGCAGGTACGGATTGTCACTCAGTGTGGTGATGTAATGGCTCACGGCCGCACCTATTTTGTCCTGCACCGGCATTTTTTCCGCCAATACGGCGTTCACCCTCACCAGCAGCTGATCTATAGCCTCCCAGAACACTATTTCAAACAGCTTTTCCTTGCTGCGGTAGTAATAATGCAGCATGGCCTTGTTGATACCCGCTTCGTCCGCAATATCCTGCATCCTGGCGCCGGCCAGGCCCCTGTGCATGAATATTTTCCTGGCTGCTTCTATGATCTGTTGCTCCGTGGTATTTAATGTCTGCATCGTTAACTCTCTTATTTAACCATTTGGTTAAACTCCTGACAAAGATATTAAAATAATTGAACGGGCCAAATAAAAAATAAAAAAGCCGGGGTACGATTACCCCGGCGGCTGTTTTCCTACAACTGTTTACTTATTCGGTTCAATATTCTTTATGAGGTGTTTAACAAAGGATGCTTCAGGCCGGTTGCCGCATGGCGGTTACCCGCTGCTCAAAGGTATCTGCCGGCAGCTGGTCTGCCGCAATCTGGCCCAGCAGCTCCATCATGCCCGCATCATGTACCGCGCGGCGGCCGGTTTTCAGGTCTATATGGGTGAAAGTAGACCAGAGCACGGATTTCACTTTTTTCTTTTCTTCGTCCGTCATCCACATTTCCACCCTTATCTGGCTGTCCGTAAAATCCAGCACGCGGGAAAAGATACACACCCGCTCCGCTACCAGCGCCGGTTTAAGATAGGCTATCTGGTGCTGGGTCACTACCCAGCCAAACCCTTTGGCCGCGTAGCTCTTCAGCTGAATGCCGTAAGCGTCTGCCAGGTGGTCTTCACGGGCATTCATAAAATAGTTGATGTAGGCAGCATTGTTCAGATGGCTGAACGGATCGCAGTCATTAAAACGGATAATGTAAAGGCTTTCCGGTTCTTTGATCATATCGCATGGTTTTAATGCTTCGAATGTAAAGAAAAAGCCGGGACCAGTGCGAAACTGCCCGGCCTTGCTAGTGTCAATTTGTTTTTAAACGCATCAGGGTCAATCAACGGACTATGAAAGTATGCAGTCTTCCGATTTTTATCCTACCAGTTCATGGATGGTGAGCCCACCATCAATATTGTATTCTGCGCCGGTAATGAAAGAAGCGTCCGAGGAGGCCAGGAAGGCCACCAGTTTGGCCACTTCTGCCGATTGCCCGGGGCGGTTAAGCGGTATCCTTTCTGCAAATTTTTTGTGGAACGCTGCTATGCTGTCGTCGTCCATACCGGCTTTGGCCAGTATGGGTGTTACGATGGGTCCCGGGTTCACCACGTTTACGCGGATGTTACGGGAGGCCAGTTCGCGACTTAACGTTCGGCCAAGGGAATTCAGCGCGGCTTTACTGGCAGAGTATACTGAAGACCCCGGCATGCCCGTAAAGGCATTCACGGAAGATAACAGTACGATGGAAGCGCCATCGTTCAGCAAGGGCAGAAATTTCTGTACAGTGAAAAAGGCGCCCTTGAAATTTATGTTCATCGTTTCGTCAAATTGCGCTTCCGTAACCTGATCTACGGGTACAAACGCTCCTATACCGGCGTTGACGAACAGCACGTCAACCTTGCCATAGGTGGTTTTTACCTGTTCTGTGAGCTGTGCGGCATCGGTGAGACTGGCCTGGTTAGCGGTAATACCCAAAGTACCGTTGCCCAGCGTGGCTGCAGCCGCTTCAACAGCAGTGCGGTTGCGCCCCGTAATCACCACCTTTGCCCCCCTGGCTATGAACTCTTCTGCCGTAGCGTACCCTATTCCACTGTTGCCGCCTGTGATAACGGCCACTTTATTCTGTAAGGTGCTCATAAAAGTGTGTGTTAATTTATATCGATTTATTTAAAAACTTCGATGTATTTGGCCAAAAAAAATCAGCTGAGCTGTAAAAAGAACATGGAAAGGTGTTTCATCATTTCCCTGTTGATGGTCAACGTCACATTCCGGCCCTCCTTGGTGCTGATGAGCACCCCGCTATCTACCAGTATCTTGATGTGATGGGATACGGTAGGTTGCGAAAGACAGGTAAAATCCTTAATCTCACCGCAGCAAAGACACTCCTGCCGTGCTATCTTCATGAGTATAGCCATCCGGTTCTTGTCTGCCAGAGCGTTCGCTGCTTTCTCAATCATCGCTGCGTCCATGATGCAAATATAGGTAGTTTTTTGAAATATCGAAATCTATCGATTTATTTTTTTTCTCCGCCAACCTGGGCACTGTCACAGCAGGGGGGAAATCAGCCGCACCACCGCCTCCCCCAGCCTCGCCCAGCGGCCGCGGTCACGCCAGCCGTCCAGCATCAGCTCATTGCTGTAAAGAGCATCCTGCAAAAATACTTCCGTGAGCTTCCAGTTGATCTCCCGGCTGTACACAAAAGCATTTACCTCAAAGTTAAAGTCAAAACTGCGGATATCCATATTTGCCGTGCCTACTACAGACAGGTTATCATCTACCACCATGGTTTTGGCATGTACAAAACCCTTGTTGTACCGGAAAATGCGCACACCGCAGGCCAGCAGGTCTTCATAAAAAGACTCCGCGGCCTTGTTCACCAGGCGGCTGTCACTTTCACCGGGCACCAGCAGGCGCACGTCTACACCAGAGAGGGCGGCCTGCTGCAGGGCATTGTAAATGGCTTCGTTGGGAATGAAATACGGGGTGGTAATGTAGACGGAACGCTCCGCCTGATTAATGGCGGCCAGAAAGGAGAGCATAATGGAAGAGCGCTCTGAATCGGGGCCGCTGGCGGCAATCTGCACCAGGTCATCTCCCTTGGTCTCAATGTCCGGGAAAAACTCCTGCGTAATGGGCAGGTCTGTTTCCGCACAAAAGTTCCAGTCTCCCATAAACAGGAACTGCAGCGTATGCACGCCCTGGCCTTTGATACGGAGGTGTGTATCTCTCCAGAAGGGCCAGTGCTGGTGAGCCTGGCGGTACCGGGGGTCATTGATATAGCGGTCTGCAATATTGATACCGCCTATGAAGCCGGTATGCCCGTCTATCACCACTATTTTACGGTGATTGCGATAGTTGAGGCGGTTGGCCAGCAGCCTGATCTTGTAGAAAGGGTACACTTCGATGCCGGCGGCCCTCATTTCCCGGAGGAAGCGGCGGTTAATATCACTGCTGCCAAAATCGTCATAAATGAACCGTACCTCCACGCCTTCCCTGGCCTTCTGCGTCAGGATGTCCATTACCTCGCGGCCAATGATATCTTCCTCAAAAATGTAGTACTCCAGGTGGATGTGATGCTGGGCGCTGCGCAGGGCGCTGAGCAGGGCGGGAAACTTCTCTTCTCCGTTAATGAGCACTTCCGTTTCATTGTCTGCCGTGATGGGAGACAGCGTATCCCGGAAAAGCAGACGGGCAATGCCGCCCTTGTTGTCTACCAGGGCGGAGTGTTCCAGCAGTGTATCCCTGTTCTCCTTGCGCAGATAGTCTTTAAGCCGCTCGCTGAGGCGCACGTTGCTCATCCATTTGCGGCTGTAGATACGGTTTACACGGCGGTTTACGCCAATGAGCAGGTAGATCACCACGCCCAGGCCGGGAATAAAAAAAAGCAGCAGCAGGTAAGCCAGGGTTTTACCCGTGGTACGGGTTTCCATAAGGGCTTTAACGGCTACCAGCGCCGTAAGGCCGTAGAGAATAATAATGCCGATGGATTGCCAGTGGTCTTTGAGGAATTGCAGCATACCGTGTACAATAATACGGATTTCTTTACACGGCATAAAAAAGCCGTACCATACCGCGTGCATTCTTCCGGGTTATTTTGCGGTATGATACGGCCATTACTTTCCTTGCGGGTTGCCTAGTTATTCCCGCCGCCGCCACGGTTGCCCATGCGCTGGCGCCTTTCTTCTTCGGCGGCTTTGTACTTCTTGTACTGCTCTTCCGTGAGAATGGATTTGATCTTTTCGTCCCTTTCATTGGCAAATTTCATGAACGCATCACGGTCCATGCGGTTGCCGGAGCTTCTGGCGCCTTCACGCGCTTTCTCCATGTCTTTGAATGATTTGGTGAACACAGAGTCCAGCTTCACCGTTTGTTCCGGCGTTATCTGGAGGGTTTCCTTCATACGGTCCAGCGTCATTTTCACGCGTTCTTCCACACTGCGGCGCTGGCCACCCTGCTGGGCCTGGGCACTGAAGTTTACGGCCAGCCCGAAAGCCAGCAATAATAGGAGCTTTTTCATGTTTTTCGTTGTTAGTGGGTGCTGTTAAGGAAATTTATATTAATGCTCATGATCCGTGACGGGTACTGTCTTCTTTCGGCTGGCTTCTGCGCGGGCCGCCGCCCATGCGTTTGATAACCTGCTGCACCAGTGTGTCAAACCGGGCCTGCTGTTCAGGGGTGCAGATGGCTTTCACCTGTTGAAAGTGACGGAATGTTTGCAGGTCCATCTGCTTCTGTTTGGCGGCAATGGAGTCTGCGGCGCTGTTGATCACTGAATCCGGCACGCTGGCCTGGTTCAGCAGTTTGTAAAAATTATTCCGGGCGTTGCGCAGCTCCCCGAAATAAGGCTTCATTTTATCCCAATGCTGGTCTTTCAGCTTTTTGTACTGTTCCATCTGCTCTGCGTTAAAGCCTACTTCCTTTTCCAGTATCTGGGTTACTCCTCCCCTGTCACTCTTGGCGCCATTGCCACCGGGGTGGGGCGGTTCCGGCTTTGCCCAAACAAAGAACACCAGCAGCAGAATATTGGTGAGTAACAGTACCAGTACCAGTAAACTCAGTACCTTATTCCTCGCAAATGTTTCCTTCATTATGGCTCTGTTTTATCATATTCGTAAAAAGTGGTGATGCCCAACTGGTACTCATCGGCAAAGGCCTGCTGCAGGGCGGTGGTTTCTACCAGCTCCGCAGTGGTTTTGAGTTTAGATACAAACATGAACCCGTTGGCTGCCAGTATCAGCACCACCGCGGTAATAGCCACTGAAGGCCTGGTGATCAGCGCAATAAGACGGTCCCAGGCATCTGCGGGCCTGGCCTGCTGCATACGTGCCATGAGCCGGGTATAGAAATAAGGCGCCGGTTCTGCACGCTGCACCCCGTCAAGGCTGCGCATGGTCTGTTCTGTTTCCTGTTGTATGTCTCGTCTCTGCTTCATATTCGCTGTATTTAAATTAGACGATAATTATGCTGAAAACTTGCACTTAATCTTCATTTCTGTAATAATCTTCCAGTTGCTCCCGCAGGTTCTGCTTGGCGCGGTGCAGCAAACCCTCTACCGCAGACACGCTGGCATCCATGGCCTCCCCTATCTGCCGGCTGCTGAGGCCTTCCAGCTTTTGCAGCACAAAGGCCACTTTCTGGCTTTCCGGCAGGCTGGCAATGGCCCTGAAGAGCAGGGCGGCCCTTTCCTTGTCTGCCAGCTGCACGCCCGGGTGATGAAAGTCCGGCGGGTCTATCAGCAGCTCGTTCTGCTGGCCGAAGAGACTGTACACCTTGCCCCAGCGCTTTTTGCGTGTTTTTTTCCGCAAATGGTCCAGGCACTTGGTAACCGTAATGCGGTACAGCCAGGTAGATATCTGTGATTCCCCCTTGAAGCTGCCAACAGACTCAAACACCTGCATAAACACTTCCTGGGCTACATCTTCGGCATCGGCGGCATTTTGCAGGATGCCAAGGGCAGTGTTGTAAACCATGCCCTGCCAACGGGCCACCAGATCTTTAAAGGCGGCCTCGTTCCCCTGCTTTAATTGTGCTATGATGTCCGTCAATGCGCTCTGTGTATGGTGTTAAAACGATCTGTTGCGCTGCATCATACCGGGAGGCGGCCCGTCACCGCGGTCTCCACGGTCATACCGCTCGCGGAACTCACCTCTTTGCTCCCGCTCCGGCATTTTGAGCTTGCCAAAGTTCCTTAACCTGTAAGTAAATGTAAGCATAAAATACTGTGTGAGCACCTGGTTCTGCTCATCAATGATCTCCAGCCCGTTCATGGTACGGCTTACGCTCCGGTTCTGCTTCAGCAGGTCAAATACAGACAGCCGCAGCTCACCGCGCTGGTTTTTGAGGAACTTTTTGCCCACGGCGGCGTTCCAGAGCCAGAAACGCTGGTCAAAACCGTCGCCCAGGCCTTTGGTAAAGGTGTGGTTCACCTCATTTTGCACCACCCAGCCGTTCTTGCTCAGCAGGTTTACGCTGGCGGCGGCATTGTGGGTGGAATAGTTGGCATTGTTACGGGGGTCTATGGTATTTTTGAGCACATTGAAATTGGCGTTGTAAGACACGGTGAAGTCAACATACTCGCTGATGTTGCTGCTTACCACCGCGCCCAGGCTGTAGTTGTAGTTATGGGAGAACCCTTCCACATAGTTAGACACACCGGGCGTACGCACGTAGCCCAGGCCTGCGTTCATGTTGAAGTTGGATTTGATGAACTTCAGCGGTACCCCATAAGTAAAGAAAGACCGCGCACTGAAATACCCGTCCATGTTCATGGCCTTGGTAAGGCGGCCGCCTGCCTTCAGGGTGTCTGTAGCCGTCAGCAGGGAGTCACGCGCGCTGGTGTAGATGCCGTTGGCAATATAGTCCTGGTTGGTTTGAACGAACACATTGGCAAAGAAGTTATTCCCGTTGGCCGTGTTGGTGTAGTTATACCGGCCGGCCACCATGTGCCCGAACTGCTGCCGCAGGTTGGGGTTACCGATCCTTACGTTGGTAAGGCCGGAATAGATGTATACATCCTGCAGCTGGTCTATAGACGGCTGGTTAGTGGATGACCGGTAGAAGATGCGGAGGCGGCTGTAGTCAGACAGCTTGTACATCAGCATGGCATTGGGCAATATGTTCTGGAAGCTTTGCTTACCGGCAAACACGGTAGGGTACTCCCGCTTCGTCTCCATTTCCGCGTACTGGTAGTTGACGCCTACAGACAGCATCTTGTCACGGTTGCCCAGGCGGTAAGTAAGCCCTGCGGCCTGTGTGTTGTATTTGTTGCTGAAGAGGTTGGACTGCGAAGGGTCGAGTATGGTGTAGTCTTTCCCGTCATAGTCATATTCATACGCCTTGCGGTCAGAGCTGTTCTTTGACCACGAGGGGTTATAGCTCACCTGCAGCTGGCCTGACTTGCCTACAGGCTCCGTATAAGACACGTTCACGTTGAAAGACTGGCCGTTGGAAAGGGGCCTTACGCGCTGGCGCAGGGAGTCGTCAATACCTTTCCCTACAATGTAGTTAAGGTCACTGTTGGTAAAGGTTTCCCCGGTACGGTCATTAGTGCTCAGGCCCAGGCCCACGCTGATGGTGCGCCCGCGTTTGGCAAAGGCGTGGCGGTAGAGCAGGTTGCCGTTCAGGTTGTAGCCTGAATTGACCCTGTCGCTGTTGGCAGCGTTGGTGCTCATCAGGTCTTCGTTGGTGAGCGTGTTGCCAAAGGAGTTGGAAAACCCGCTGTTCTTCTGGAAGCTGATGCTGGGCGTGAATATGATGGTATTGTTGGAATCTATGTTGTATTCCACCCGTGCATTGATGCGGTGGTTGTAGTTGGTGCTGCCGCTGGTGGCCGTATCGTTCTCTATCCGCTGGGTAATGGAATCTATAGCCGTTTGCACGCGTGATATTTCGGAATTGCGCTGGGTGGCGTTATTGAAGAAATAACTGCCGCTGAAGGTCACTTTTTTGCCCCAGTTATCGTTAAAGTTGATGCCGAAAGAATTGGTGGTGTTCAGCCCGTTCTGCTGGCCTACCATGAAGTTGTTGCCCCCGCCACTGAAGCCGCCGCCGCCGCGGCCACCGCCGCCTCTTCCGCCACGCCCGCCGCCACGGCCACCGCTACCGGCATTCTGTACGCCCAGCAGGTCCTGGCTGGAGAAGTTCTGCTGGTTCACGTTGTTGGCCAGGCCAATGATGGAAATGCGTTTATCGTCTTTGAAGAGGTTCACGTTGCCGCCGGCGGAATAACGCCCGTCTGTACCATAGCCGGCATATATCCTGCCGAACTGCCCCTGCCGCATCTCCGCGCGGGTCACAATGTTAATGGCCTTTACAGAGTTACCGTCGTCAAAACCGGTAAAGCGCGCCTGGTCACTCATCCTGTCAAACACCTCAATTTTGGAAATCACTTCCGCGGGCAGGTTGCGCAGGGCCAGCGTAGCATCATCCCCGAAAAACTCCTTGCCGTCTACCGTAATTTTCTTTACATCTTCGCCGCCCGCTTTCACCGTACCGTTCTCTACGGTAATGCCGGGCATCTTTTTCACCAGGTCTTCCCCGCTGGCGTCAGGGTTTACCTTATAAGCATCTGCATTGTACTGCAGGGTGTCTCCTTTTTGCTGGGAGGGCGGCACCTGGCCTTTGATCACTACTTCCTTCAGCTCGCGGGAGGATTTGGGCATGTAAATAGTGCCCAGGTCTTGCGTTTCCGCCTGCAGCATAATGGCGCGGGTCAGTTCTCCGTACCCTACAAAGCTGATGGTAAGAATATAAGGCTTCTGGGCAAGACCTGTCAGTTCAAAAGCGCCTGAAGCGTTGGTGATAGCCTGTTTTTTGAATGCGGCATCTTCCGGGGAGCTCAGCCTTACGGTTGCGTTTCTCAAAACGGTACTATCCCCCTTATCCCTCAACACTCCTTTCAGTACCAGTTCCTGCGCAAACAACCCATGTGCGCAGGTCAGCAATAAAATTGTAAAAATCAGTGCATGCCGCATATTACGTTGGTTAGTCTGATTGGTTGGACGATGTTTTGACGGGAACCATTCGGCGGCCGGGGCAAAAAATTGTTAACGGCGGGAGGACGGGTGTTGACCGGAAAAAGGCAGTGATAAGCGGAGCCGGGAAACAAAAAGCCGGCGCCGGTACCAACAACAAGGGCCGGCCGTTCACAACGGCCAGCCCTTTATCTTGATAATTTTGATCACTGCTGATGTGCGGCTTATCACTTACTTGGCGTCTCTCACATAGGTGTTCAGCCATTGCGTTTGCTCCCACAGCATATGCAGCAGGTTTTCCCTGGCGGTGTACCCATGGCTCTCGAACGGCAGTTGCACAAAGCGCACCGTACCGCCATGTCCTTTGATGGCGTTGTACAGCCGCTCGCTCTGGATGGGGAAGGTACCGGAATTATTGTCCATCTCCCCGTGTATCAGCAGCAGCGGCGTTTTGATCTTGTCTGCAAAGCTGAAGGGGCTCATGTTGTAATACACCTCCGGGGCCTGCCAGTAGGTACGTTCTTCCGCCTGGAAACCGAAGGGCGTAAGCGTGCGGTTATAGGCGCCGCTGCGGGCAATGCCGGCCTTGAACAGCTTCGTATGTGCGAGGAGGTTAGCGGTCATGAAAGCGCCGTAGCTATGGCCGCCTACGGCTACGCGAGTGCTGTCTCCCACGCCCATTTTAGCCAGTGCCTGAATGGCGGCGTGGGCATTGAGGTATAACTGGGGAATGAAATTATCGTTCGGCTCTTTATTGCCCTCTCCTACAATGGGCATTTCCGCATTGTCAAGAATAGCGTAGCCCTGGGTAACCCAGAACAGCGGGCCGCCATACCCTACACGGGTGAACGTGTACCTGGAGCCGCGCACCTGGGCGGCATCTGCGGCAGATTTGTATTCACGCGGGTAAGCCCAGATGAACACGGGCAGCGGGCCGTCTTTTTTGGCATCATAGCCTTTGGGCAGGTAAAGGTTGCCGGTGAGGTTTAGCCCGTCTGCCCTTTTGTAGGATATTTTTTGTTTGCTCACCCCTTCCATGGCTTTGTAGGGATTGGCAAAGTCCGTGATGGGCGTGCCGGTGGCGGAGCGCTTGCGCAGGTCCCGGATGTAGTAGTTGGGCACGTCTGTAACGCTTTCACGCAGGGTGAGCATGATGAGCTTCTCGGGGTCAAGGGCCTCTATCACCCGCTCATAGTAAGGCGCCTGGCAACGCCAGAGCACAGTGCCTTTGCGGGTTTTCAGGTTATAGCTTTGTACAAAGGGCATGTCTCCCTCCGGGGAAGCGCCGTCTGAGTTGAGCAGCAGCTCCCCGTTCTTCCTTACGAACAGTACGCGCTCGTTGTACTGGTTGTATACGGTGAAGGGGGTACCAATATCGCTGTAAGCGTCGTTGCTGCTTTTTTCGAAAAGGGAATCCAGCCGGCCCGTTACGCTGTTGAATGTGCTGATACGTTCCCGCCGGTCTGCGAACATAGATTCATACACCAGCGCCAGTTCTTTTGTGCTGCCCCATATTACGCGCCTGAAGCGGCGCTGGGTGCGGAACAGCTCTTTCGGTTCCCCGGCGGCAACGGCATCTATGGCGTACAACCCGTCGCGGAACGGCGCTTTTTTGCGGCCCAGGCCGCCGTCTAGCGCCTTGATGTAAGTGATGGTATGCGCTTCATCATCTTTCCAGCTAAAGCCGCGGGGTACGTCCATCACGTCATCAAACCCGATGGGCGCGCCTTCTGAAGAGGGCGTTTTGGCCAGTACCTTCTTCTCTCCACCGTTCAGGTCTGTTACCAGTGTGGTGGAGGGAAAGCCGTAGGCGGGCACCAGGTAAGAGAAGGGCTTTTCTATACGGCGCAGCAAGAGGTATTGTTTATCCGGCGAAACGGACATGCTGGCGTAGATGGCAGGCGTACCTATTTTTTGCTCGGTTTGCAGGTTGTTCAGCACCAGCTGGGAGGTGGTGATGTAAGCAAACAGGGTTTCGTCATACGGGCTTTTGATAAGGTCCTGGTACGTACGGGAAGCGGCGGCCCTGCCCTTGCTTTCCTGTACCACGGGGCCTTGGGGAGCCGCGGGCTGCACGGGCAGCGCGCCAATGCCGGCGGGCACGGTCTTGTACAGCAGCGTATCATTGCCTGCCCAGGTATAGGCTGCGCCCATAGCCGCATTCACCGGTGCGGTGTTGATCTTCCGGGCGGCGCGGCCGGCAATGTCTATAACGTAAAGGTCTATACGATCATTTTCACTATGCAGGAAAGCGGCGCGTTGGCCGTTGCTGTTCCAGCTCAGGCTGGAAATGCGCGGCTCCGCGGGCATGCCGCTGATGCTGAATACTTCCCCGGTGCGGATGTTCTTGAGCTGCAGCCCTGCGCCGTAGGCTTGCCTGCTGGGCCCGAAATTGCGCGGGTTGAGGCGAAGACCGGCTATGCGCAGCTCCGGCTGTGCCAGCTCTTCTACCGGTTCATAAGAATTACGTTCGGTCAGTATCATCCACTCCCCGCCCCTGCTTACGCTGACGGAGGGTGTGGGTTTGGCCAGCAGCAGCTCTTCCAGCACAGCGGGCGGTCTCTGATAGGTCACATTGTCCTGGGCATGGGCCGCAAGCCCTGCCAGCAGGCAAAGGGATAGTACAGATCTTCTCATTGCAGAAACAGATTTAGATTCCAGGTAAAAATCAATATTATCCGGCTAAAATAAAACAAACAGCCGTAAAAGGCGGCAAAACTTGCGTACTAGTACGTACCCGGTGTATTTGAAAAAGCCCTAACTTTATGTTGACCATATCCCGCATACCTTATTTCATAACCCCAAAAAGCACAATTATGGAACAGCTTAAAACGCTGCTGTTTGTGCGTGCCGAAAACAACGGAGTATTTGACGGCTCCTTTCTGGGCACGCCCATCACCATGAATGGCAGCATTACCCATTCCACCAAAGAAGACGAATTTTTAATCACAAAAGGCTTCATCAACATGGGCCGAATTCCGGGGCTGGAAACCAGCGGCGCTTTTACCCTGGAAGCTGTGATCACTCCCGAGGCCGTTACCGGCAGCCGGCAGAACATCATGGAATCTCAATCCCCTCCAGCCGCGCTTTTCATCGACAATAAAGGTTTGCTCACCGGCAGCGTGCACGTAAAAGGAACGGGCTGGCAAAGCCTGGCGGCCAAAACCCCGCTGGCAGCCGGCAAAGCCTATCGTGTGCGTTTCTCAAGAGACGCGGGCGGCAAAATGACGCTGGAGGTGAACGACAAATCTGTAGCCACGTCCAAAACCACCGGCGCCCTGGAACCGGTGGGCCAATTGGGCTTCAGGGCCGGCGCCGGCATGGACGGCAAAGCCTACCAGTTCAAAGGGAAGATCGGCAACATCACCATCCGCGAAGGCGCTTTTACCGCCACCGCCTGGAACAAACGGGTAAGGGACGCCAAGATCCTCGAAACGAGCATCAAAAATAAAATAGGCGCCGGCGCGCTGGTATCTGTTATAGCCAGCCTTGACGAGAGCCGCGCCCACCTGCAGCCCATCAAGGAAATCATGAACGCCGCCGGCGTGGAGAAGATCAGCGATCTTTCCACCCTGCAGGTCAAAGTGCCCACCGCCATTCCCAAAGGCAAGCTGCTGGTGGCCCCGCGCAAGTCAAGGATCATAGATGTGAACTGGGGCAATATTGCCGGCGGCTTCAAGGCGCTTACGGCCGCGCAGAAAAAAGAGCAGCTGGCGCGCTACCTGCCCAACCGCAACAGCAGCGCCGTGCTCAAGGCGGCGGCTACCGTAACGCATCCCGCACCGGGGCCTATCACCCCTGTTAATACCATTGGCGCCACAGGCCTCTCCGGCCGGCTGGACCATCTCACCATCCTGAACCGTACCGGCGTGCGCCTGCCTAAAGACGTGATCCGCAACAGCCCCACTCTGGCCGCTTTCCGCCCCGGCGTCAGCCTCAGCGAAGTAGTGCAGCTCAGTGGTACAGGCTTGCGGCTCAACAACAAGGAAACCTTTCTGCAACAGATAGCCGCCCGCAAGCCGGAAGCCTGGCCCATGCTCACGCAGCCGCCCAAGCCCATTAAAATGGTCACATTGCCCATAGGCGCGTCTGTGATCATTGCCGGCGTGCTGGACCTTACCAACACCCAGCTGGTGATAGAACCGGATGTGGAAAAGCTGTACATCATAGCGGAAAGAGTGATCTGCGGCCCCAACGCCACCATTACCTGGCGGCGCCCCGGCGGCTCTACTCCGCCGCGGTTGAATGATGACGGCCTCAACGGCCAGGGCTGGAACGGTATCCATACCAAACATGATTCGCGTGACGGGCTGGACGGCTCCAACGGCCAACCCGGCTCGGAAGGCATACCGGGCGCAGGCGGCCGCAATGCGCCTGCACTGGAAATGTGGGTGAAAGACCTTACCAACATTCCTAACCTGGACCTGAACGGGGAAGACGGCATCAAAGGCGGCGCCGGCCAGCGTGGCGGGCGCGGCGGAGACGGCGCAGACGGCGCTGGCGGTAAAAGGATATGGGTATTTGGCTGGCATTGCGTGAGCGACCCCGGAGATGGCGGAGACGGCGGCAATGGCGGCCGTGGCGGTGACGGCGGGCGCGGCGGCAACGGCGGCGCAGGCGGTAACATCACCATTGGCGTGCTGGACGGCACCCTGGCCTCCACCGTTACCAACAACGCCTTCCGCCTCAAAAACCAGGGCGGCCAGCGCGGCCGCGGCGGCGCGGGCGGTGAAGGCGGCAACGGCGGCATTGGCGGCCGCAGCGGCAACGGTGAAACCTGCAAAGACGGCCGCAACGGCCACAACGGCTCCAAAGGGCAACCCGGCGCTACAGGCCCTGACGCTTCCCTGGCCGGCCGCGACGCGGAAAACCGCTTCTTCCAGTTCAGTGAAGACGCCTGGGAAGAGCTGCTTACCCGGCCTTTTGTAACAGAGATCAATCCCTCCGAAGTATTCCCCGGCAATAAAATAACCCTGCGCGGCACGCAGTTCGCCAATAATGACCGGGTGGTGATAGAAGGCGTGGCCACCCTGGTACCCACCATCAACGCAGATGAAAGCATTTCCGTAAACGTGCCGCTCAATATTTCAGGCGGCCAGAAGTCTGTATACGTAAGGCGCGCATCAGACGGTACGGAAAGCAACCGCGTACCCATCCGCGTAAAACCGCAGCTGGACACGCTGCCCGCCAGTCTGCCACCTAATGCGGACGTGACCATCACCGGCAAGGCCTTCCTCACCGGCGCTTCCGTGCTCATCAACGGCGCCGCCATACCCGCCAGCAGCGTTACCGCCACCCAGGTGGTGTTCCGCATGCCGGGCACCGGCGGTACCGGCAGCAGCGGCGGCACGGTAAACGTAGCGGTCAGGAACCCTGACGGGCTGGTGAGCAACACGCGCACCGCCTCCAAACCGCGCATACTGGAAATACCCTTCACCTTCGGCGCCAACAACCTGCCCTTCAAAAATCCCACAGACGGCGTGCCTGACTGGGGCACGTTTGAAGATACCTTCGGCACTGCCGAAGTATGGCATGAGCTGCTTGACCCCCTCTTTGGCCACCCCGTGCTCACCGGCGCGTTTTATATTTTCTATGAGCACTTCCTGAAAGGCACCGCCAACGGCGGCCTGGCCACCGGCTTCTGCACCTCCATGGCCAGCTTTGTGGCAGACAAGCTCTGGAAGGGAGAAAACGACGCCGTCACTTTTTCCAAGGCCAGCATCCATAAAATGCTCACTGCCATTCACGGCAAACTGCTCAGCCGCGAAAGCCTCATCCACTTCCATGACCAAAGCCGGCAGGAAATTGCCCGCGTGGAAAAAACGGCCCGTGAAATTGAAAAGGTGTTCCTCACCGGCTGCGACCGTAACGTGGCGCCCCTCCTGTTCTTCATACCCTCCGGCGCCGTATGGGACGCTGGGTATATAGACGGTCTCAGCTCCAGCCATTGCCTCATGCCTTACCGCTTCGTATACCCGGAAGGCCACCCCGGCCCCAAACTGAGCGCAGATGGATCCACCACCACGGCCAGTCTGAACGGCGTAGAGCTCTATTGCTGGGATTGCAACCACCAGGATGATCCTAACTGCCGCATCAAATTCAGGATGGACGGCGGCGTGCTGCACTATGATTATTTTGACGGCGGCACGGACATACAGTTCTCCAGCAGCGATAACATTACGCTGGGCCAGATGAGCAACGGAGATTACCTGCTGGCGGACCATGACCTGCCCTTCTCCGGCCCCTTCGGTCTCACCAGCTTTATCATCGACTTCCTGCTGAGCCCTGCAGACCTGGAAATACTGGATGAAAACGGCCTGCGCGTTGGCCGCTTCAACAACAGCATCTACAGTGAGGTGCCGGACTCGCACCCCTGCTACCTGGTGCCCGGCGCCTACCTGCTGCCCGTAGACCGTAGCTATACGCGCCATATTGTAGGCAATGGCAGCGGCACTTACACCTTCAACAGCATTATGCCGGACGGTACTACCATCAAACTGGAAAACGTGGCCACCCAGCCCGGCCACCGGGATACGCTGATGATGAACGCAGACGCTTCACAGGTGCGCTTTGCGCCGCATGCGGAAAAAGAGTTCACCGTTACCTTCTCCAAGCTGGTAGGCAACCAGGTACGCTCGCTGGCTATCAGCGGCGTAGGCGGCGGCCCGGCCACGGAGGCAGATATTACGGTGGCGCCAGACCTCAGCCTGTTCAGGCTGGGCAACCGCAGCTCGCTGAAAAATGTGGAAGTGAAGGCTTTCTCTGTGAACAAAACGGCCAATACGCCGGTGAACAAAAAAGTATCGCTGCAGCTGCCGGTCAATCATGACCTGGTGGTATCTGTGAGCGACTGGAATACGGTAGACCTTCAGGCAGAAACATTAGGGTTTTAGTACAACCGAGCACCGATCTGCCATGGGCGCCCCGCGTGGGCGCCCTCTTTTTTTATAACAGTTCTTCTTCCCGGATGAGATGGTTTTTGAGCGCGTACATCACTACGCCCGCGGTGTTGCGCACGTTCATTTTTTCGAGGATGCGGGTGCGGTAACCTTCTACGGTACGTTTGCTGAGAAAGATGCGGTCACCTATCTGCTGCGCGGTCAGCTGCTGGCAAATGAGACGGATAATTTCCTGCTCGCGGTCTGTGAACGTGACCACTTCACGGGGTTTATGGGGATTGAACCGGCTGCGGGCTATCATGCCGGCCAGCTTGGCGGATGTGCTTTTGCAATAGTACACCTTGTCTTCGTACACGTGCGCAATGGCGTCCAGTATCTCCTGTTTGTCCGCGTTCTTCAGCAGGTATCCTTTGGCGCCGGCCTCCAGCATTTCGACGATCTGGTCTTCTTCATCAAACATGGAAAGGGCAATGATACGTGCGTCAGGGTTTCGGCGCACCAGCTCGCGGGTGGCGGCAATGCCGTCCATACGCGGCATCTTGATGTCTGTCATGATCACATCGGGGTTCTCCTTTTCCACCAGCTCCAGCAGCTCGCGGCCGTCTGCCGCCTGGCCTACCAGTATGATGTTTTCCTGCCGGGAAAGCATCAGCGCCAGCCCGTCCAGAAAAATTTCGTGATCGTCTGCAACTGCAAGGCGAATATCGTAGTTCATGCCGCTAATGTAGTGTTTGAGGTTGCTGACAAATATACGAATTATCCCAGAGGTATCCTGATATAATAGCGCGTGCCCCGGCCGGGGGCGGAATAGATGGAGAGATGGCCGCGGATGATGTCTGTGCGTATTTCCAGGCTTTTAAGCCCCAGCCCGCGGGAGTTGCGGCGGCTCTTTTCCACATCGAAGCCTTTGCCGTTGTCTTCCGCCAGCACCAGCAGCTCCCTGTCATCTTCACTGAAGCCGATTTCCAGGCGCGTTGCGCCGGCATGTTTGAGCGTGTTATGGATGATCTCCTGCACGATGCGGAAAATGTGGATGTCCCTTTCCGGATGAGGTGTGATGTCGTTCACCGCATACACCCGCAGTTCCATGCGCCCCTCCTGCCCCAGTAACTGGTAAAACTCGCGGATGGCATCCTGCAGGCCCTTTCTTTCCAGCGTGTTAGGCAGCAGGTTGTGGGATATTTGCCGCATGGACGTTACGATCTCGTCTATGTATTTACCCGACTTGGCTATCACCGCCTTGTCACGCGCATCGGGTACTTCCACGCTGCTGATGTTGAGCTTTACGGTGGAAAGCAGCGGGCCCAGGCTGTCATGCAGGTCTGTGGCAATACGTTTACGTTCGTTTTCCAGCAGGCGTATCTCTGCCGTAATACGCTCCCGCTGCAGGCGGATGTAGCGGCGGTGGTAGCGGATGATAGACACGATAAAAAAGGTGATGATCACCGCCAGCAGCGAGCAGAGGAACACGGTGGTATAAACGATCCTTTCTTCCATGGGGCCCTACGCTTTAAACCGCTTGGAAAAATAATAGTCGTCCCTCACGGGCATGAAATAAACGGCTACGGCGTAAACAATATTAACAAAAGCGTTGATAAACGCAAAAATCCCGAAGATCTGCCGGCCAATTTTTGAATTGTCCGGATCTATCAGCATAAACCCTTCTGTAATGAGACTGTATACACCAATGATGATGAAACCGGTGCAGATGAGGAACTTGGAATTGCGGAACAGGTTGTCGCTATAGGAAGTTACCAGCGCATTGATCTCGCTGATAGATAAAAATACCGTAGTGAGGGAATAGAGGATGACGAAATAGGAGGAGAAGCCGTTGGCCAGCACGCCCATGCAGATGTTCTCCACCACCCATACCACCAGGTAAATAGCCGCCAGCGCGGCAAACAGCCACTTCCTTTTTTTCAGGAAACCCCAGGTATAGAAAAGGTACAGGATGATGCCGGCTTCCAGCAGTATGTAAATGTTGCTGGGAATGCGGTTGTCTTTGGTAAGGCGGATAGTGATCTGGCTCACCACTTCCGCGGTGAAGGCCAGCAATAGCAGCAGCAGAAAAGGATGAAAGCTGGCACGAACGCGGTTCATTCGTGCCAGCCCCATTATCAGAGGTATGAGAACCGTAAAGCTCAGTAGCTGTGTAGCGGTATTGGACATGGGAAGCAGGTTATAGAAATTTGCATCAGGGCGCGGTCACGGGGCTTTCAAGATCGCAGGTATGGGGGCAGCGGTGGCCACGCTCCATGGCCTCCGCATCTTCGGCGGGCGGCAATGCCATGGCCCTGCTCACACCAGGTATCCAGGGCGTTTCGTAAGCTATCAGTTTCTCCGCAATATCTTTTCCCTTCGCATCTACCGGCAGCAATACAAATACCACTTCTTTCTTGGGGTTCAGGCCCAGGTAGATCCTGATACCGTCTGCGCCTTTTTTATTCAGCAGGGCGGCAATAGCATGCCGGTTGAAAGATTCAGCTTTGGGGAGGTTAAAATTGCGGTTGAGGTACCCTGTATCCTGCAATTGCTTCTGCAACTCCATTTTGGCGCTTGAAAAAGCCTTGGTATAGGCCGCAGCTTCGTCTACCGGGATCACATGCTCCCTGGCCCTTTCCTTGTCTACAGGAATGCCGCCATCCCGTCCAAATTCCCGGTAAATAAGCAATATGAGCAGGATGAGGATGATGAAATAAAGCACTGTTTGGGATCTTTTCATAACAATTGTATTTTTTTATGTGAGTAATTGCAAGGTAAAACGATGAATGGAAGCGCGGGCAGGTACAATTGCCCGAAAAAAAACGTATAAATACCTGTTGCATTTCCCGGAGGGGTATAACCGGTGCCGCCCAATGTGTACAAGATAGGAATTTTCTTTAATTTCAATTATGGACGCAACTACCCTGTATATCTCGAAAGCAGCTCCCTTTGCGCAGCCCATCCTGCAGCACATCCGCAAGCTGGTGCTGAAAACCTGCCCGCATGCCACCGAGACCATCAAGTGGGGCGTACCTTTTTTCGAGACCTATGGAGATAACCTTTGCAGCATAGCCGCCTTCAAAAAACATTGTATCGTGAACTTCTGGAAAGCCTCGCTGCTGAAAGACAGCCACGGCCTCTTCACCCAAATCGGGGAAACCGCCATGGGGCAGCTGGGGAGAATTACCAGCCTGGAAGACCTGCCGTCAGACAAGATACTGGCCGCCTACCTGAAAGAAGCAGACCAGCTCAACAAAAAAGGTATCAAGCCCAGCAAAGCCGCTAAAACAGATAAAAAAGAGATCAGCACCCCCCCGGCGCTGGCAGCCGCGCTGAAGAAAAACAAAACCGCGGCCAAGAACTTTGAGGCATTTAGTTACTCTGCGCGTAAGGAATATATAGAGTGGATAGAAGACGCCAAAACGGAGGCTACGCGCAATAAACGGCTGGAAACGGCGGTGGAGTGGATGGCGGAGGGGAAGCACAGGAACTGGAAGTATCAGAAGTAGAAAGGATTTATTTCCCGGAAGCATTATAAAAACAATGCTGCATTCTCTCCATATCGCGCCGTGGAATGCCAATACCGGTAGCTACTTCACGCCAGTGCCCTGCAACTTTGGAAACCTCCTTTATAATTGCTTCACGTTTCTTTTCCTGAATGCGGAACCGTTCAGCCACTTCTCTTGCCAGGTCCAGCTCCAGTTCATTCCCGTACTCAGAAATATTCAGGCTCAGCCCCGTAGCGTTGGGCACGGGGTTAATATCATACGCCGGTGATAAACGCCAGCCGCGTGGCGTAAGCAGAAAGCCGTGATTGCGCAGGTGATCGTCACTATTACTGATGCAGATGTAAAAAACGATTCGCCGCCACAGCTCTTCCAGGTCTTCATCAGGGGCAGCACCATGCCGTACAATAAACTCGGCAAGGTGCAGGTACGATACATTGGCCGCAGCGTCAACCCCGTCAGTTTTTCCCAGCAGCGTCATTGCGGACGCGAAATGAATACGGCCGGCTGCTGTGCGGTCAAAGCGCTTTGAGAGGAAAGTCTGATTATCCTGCGAATATCGTTTTGCCTTACTTTGCGCTACATTCAAGCCCGCCTGCGTGGCAAGCATATGGGATACCTGTTCCCATCCACCGATATCCCAGCCATCACGCCCGCTGGGAAATTTGGCTATCCATAAATGTCCTTGGGGGTCAACAACACTGGCCTTGGGCCTGGCCCCACCCAGTGAGGAACCCGGAGACATCAGCATGTTCAGCCATTGAGAAAAAGCAGGGTCTTCCGCAGCGTCGTCCCTTTCCAGAGCCAGGCTGGCTTCTTCAAGCGTACGCAACGATGTCATGGGTGGCGCTGCCATAGCCGTATTATCATTCAGGAACGGGCCGTCAGGGTCAAGTTTAAAACGCAAGGCTCCCATCCGGTAAAGGTCATGTACACCCAGCAGATAATCACTTTCCATCAATGCCCTTGCTCTGCGCCCTTCCTGCCGTGCATTGTAAGCTTCCCGCCGCTCCATCAGCACGCGGCCCCAGCGGTCAGGTGAAGAATCTGTAAAGAGTCCGAAATTCGGTTTCTCATCACGCACATACTGCGGGCCTGGGTATAGCATCAAGTCCGGGTCAAGAAGAAGAGCCGGCGCCCCTTCCAGCCACACAGGGTTATAAGAGAATGAAAAGGTTTCCCGTCCGCGCCCTGATCCTACCGTCAGCACTCCCATTAATTGGGCGCCGTTTAGCTCAAGCCAATCCGCGTAAACAAAGATCTCCTTCTGTAAAGCTACTTTTGCCATGTTCAATTTCCTTTTTTCAATAGCCGGGCATCCTCCAATTTCCTTCCCAATGGATCATCCGCAGCCACTTTCATAATATCCTTGTCCAAACCTAATACAAAGAGTACCTGCACGTATGAAGACATAGCCACGCCGGGGTCGCCCTTCTCGATCAATTGCAGGGTAGACCGGGCAATGCCTGCCCTTTCCGCAACCTGGTCCGCAGTTAGCCTGCGGCGCTTGCGGGCAAGCTTCATATTGCTTCCCAACTCCTTCAGCGTATTTTCAGCAGAAGGAAGTAATATGGTCTTTTTAGGTTTCATTCTACCGATATTTCAGTCAAAAATACAAAAAAATACCGAAATATCAGTCAAATAAGTAATTATCTGTATTCGTAAGAGCACATAAAAAACGGGCGCTGACCAACAACGCCCGTTACCTATAATATCCTCCAGCTTACACCACCTTCCCCATCAACGGGTCACTCATACTCGCCGCCCCCGTTTCCACATGCCCCGCATACCGCCGCATAAAATTGTTTTTCCCTCTCACAGAGATCAGCTGGTCATACCAGCCATGGCTGCCCCCCAGCGCCACCGCTACTTTCTGCCGGGCGCCTGCGGGCAGGGTGAGCTTCCGGCTTTTGCCGCCGTAAGAAACGTCTGCTACCGCAATTTCCAGGGAGTGTGACGATGTGTTGTGCAACAGAAATGCAACGTTGCCGTCAGCCTTTTTACCGCTGCGGGTGTATTCCATTTTTACGGTGAGGCCCGGGTCTGATGCGTCTCCCTTCAGGTCACGGTAAAAGCCGTTGGGGCCGTATACTTCCAGGGAGTAACCATCGGCGGTGCTCCATTCGTCCGTCAACTTGTCTCCCGCCGCTACGGCATAGGCCCTGCTGTTGCGGTTGTTGCCGGTGTATACATGAAAAGGCGCGCCGGCGGCCTGTTTGCCGAAAAGCGTATTGCCCGCTTCCAGTTGCAGCACCACCTGTTTGCCGTTGGCGCTGAGGGCGGCATCCGCGTACAGCTCGTACGGAATGGCGCAAGCGGGGCGTATGCCGGGCTCCTGTTCGGGCAGCAGGCCCAGCTCCTGCCCTTCTCTTACGGAAAGCACCGCCTGGCCGGTAACGTTTTTAAAATTGGCCGGTGGCGCCTTGAAACGGGCCTTGTGTACCGTTTCAATAAACGCCTCTTTTTCTACAGATGCGGGCGTGGCAATTTTCTCGCCGTTATAAGGCCGGAAAATAGAGGAAAAGTCTCCGCAGACGGTACGCCGCCATGTAGAAATATTGGGTGATGCAATGTTCCTTTTCAGTTTATGAGACAACCATTTTTCCAGGAACTGCAGGTCTGACGTATGGTCAAACACCTGCGAGTTCACGAAGCCGCCACGGCTCCAGGGAGAGGCCACTACCAGCGGCACGCGGTAACCAAGGCCAATGGCGCTTTCCCGCGCGCCGCGGCCGGGGTCTTGCTCTGTTGCCGTTACGTATTCCACCGCCGTGTTAATCCCTTTGGATACCTTGCCGCCTTCCAGGCTGCCGGGCGTGGGCGGCACAAAGGGCGGTACGTGGTCAAAGTAACCATCGTTCTCGTCATAGGTCAGTATAAAAATGGTTTTCTTCCATATTTCGGGGTTCTGCGTGAGTATGTCCATCACTTCAGACAGGTACCAGGCCCCATACCAGGGCGCGCCGGGGTGATCAGAAAAATTCTCCGGTGCCACTATCCATGACACGGCGGGCAGCTGGCCGCTTTTTACGTCTTGCCGGAACTGGTGCAGGATGTCTCCTTTCGGCAGCTGCACTTCCCGCTCCGTATCTCCGTCTTTATACTGCAGGCGGGTGAGAGAATGGTAGTCAGGGTCGTTCACATTGGTGGTGAACGCTTTTTTATGCAGCTGCTGCTCCCGCTGCGGCAAAGCGCCGAAAGGGGTTTGGGCCACCATATTCAGCGTTTTTTCCGCATAAGCCAGCAGGTCTTTCCGGCGTTGTATTTTGCGTTGCAGGTCTTGCCGCTCTTTGCTGCCTGCCGGCAGGCCCGCCAGCTCCTTTTCCATCGCGGCGAGTTGCTGCGGCGCTTCCTGCTTCACCTTGCGGAGGTAAGCCAGGTGCGCTTCCGAATATTGTACATGGTATTGGGAGAACCATTCTATGGGATTATCTGTAAAGTTGGCCAGCCATGAATCTTCTTCGCCTTCAAACCCAACGTCCGCGCTGATCTCGTTCTGATAAATTTTCCATGATACGTTATTGGCTTCCAGTATTTCGGGGAAGGTAGGCCAGGAAGCCGGCTTGCCGTAATCTACATCGGAATTGTAGACGTTGGCCTTTACCCCGCTGCGCTGCTCCTGGCGGATGGTGCCTGTCCAGAAGTAAAGGCGGTTGGGCGTGGTGCCGGTGAGAGAAGAGCAGAAATGCTGGTCACATACCGTGAAAGCATCCGCCAGGGCGTAGTAGAAGGGAATGTCTTCCCGGTCGTAGTAGCCCATGGTGAGCGGCATTCGACTGTACTCCCGGTTGCCTGACTTCTTCACGTCCAGCCAGCGGTCGTACTGCCCGTTATTGCGCGCGTCTACCTGGTCTGCCCAGGAATGCGGCAAGGCGCTCATCCAGGTGGCTTTCGTGTCTTTGATGTTGAGGCGGAAGGGTGCATAGGTCTCTCCTGCCGTGTTTTTCTGGAGGAACACGGGGCGGCCGTCTTCCAGCTTCAGCGCGCGGGGGTCGTTAAAACCGCGTACGCCTTTGAGGCGGCCGAAGCAGTGATCGAAAGACCTGTTCTCCTGCATCAGGAACACTACGTGCTCCGCGTCAAGAAAAGTGCTGCCTGGAGCGGGGTTGATGGCCAGCGCGCGTTGAATGGTTTCAGGGAGCATGTTGGCAAGACCGCCCGCGCCGGTGAGCAGGGCCGCTTTCCGTAAAAATTCTCTTCTCGTGTCCATAAGCTGTTGCTTTGATGTTTTTATTCCACGGATCAAAATAATGATAAATGACGAATGGGCTGCAGGGATTAATGCCTTTCCTGAAAATATGCCGGAAAATTAATTTGGCTGTACCAGTACTTATTCTACATTTGTAGAGCATACTCTAAACACGTAGAACATGGTACAATTGTCAAAGGCGGAAGAACAGTTGATGGAGCACATCTGGCAGCGGGGAAAGGTGTATATGAAAGACCTGATAGAAGCCCTGCCGGAGCCGCGCCCCGCCTCCACCACGGTGGCCACCCTGCTGAAGCGCATGCAGGAAAAGGGTTTTGTGGCATATACGCAGCATGGCAATTCAAGGCAATACTATCCGCTGGTAGACAAGCAGGTTTATTTTTCGAACCACGTGAACGGTATTATCAGGGATTTTTTTAACGATTCAGCGGCACAGTTCGCTTCTTTCTTCACACAGTCCGCCAACCTTTCCAAAAGTGAGCTGGAAGAGCTGAAGAAGATCATTGACGCTGAAATTAAAAAGAAAAAGAAATGATACTCTACGCTCTTAAAGTGATCATTTGCTCCGGCCTGTTGCTGCTCGTATACCGGCTGCTGCTGGAGCGGGCCAGGCTGCACCGGTTTTCCAGGGCGTACCTGCTGGCTGCGCTGATGCTGCCGCTGCTGGCGCCGCTGGTAACGGTGCAGGGGCCTGCGGGCGGCGTGGTGGAGAGAATGGCGGAATATAGCGGCGTAGCGGGATGGTTTATGAAGGCGGATGCTGAAACGAATACCGGGAGCCTCGCAAAAGCAAATCCTGCAAGCCTGACAGAAACAAATGCAGAAAATTCTTCAAAAGCGAATACGGCAAACGCTACGGGAACAAATACAAAAGCTGCTGAAACAGGTCCCGGAAATTTCCCGAATTCCAATGCCGGAAACCATACTACCATAAATACCGGAAGCATGTCTGCAGACGCAGCCTATTATAGTACCGGCACACCTGCCCGCTGGTTGCCGGCCATCTACATAGCCCTCACCACCTTGCTGCTGCTGCGCCTCATCCGCAACCTCTACCGCATATATGCAAAAACACGCGGCTGCAAAAAAACACCTTACCACAGAGCCTGGGTAATAGAGACAGGAGAAGCTGTGGCGCCCTACGCTTTCCTCCGGTACGTTTTTGTTGGCAATGCAACTACCATCCCCACTCCCATGCTGCAACATGAGTATGCACATGCCAGGGAGCTGCACAGCATAGATATTCTGCTGGCAGAACTGTTGCTGGTATGCTGCTGGTGGAACCCCGTGCTTTGGTTATACAAAAAGGCCATCCGCCTCAACCATGAGTTTCTGGCAGATGGCGCGGCGCTGGGTCACTGTTCGCTGCAAGACTATCAGCAACTGGTGTTCAATGCCCTGGCCAACCCGCAATATATACCCATCACCAGCGGCCTTCATTTTGCCGCCATCAAAAAAAGGTTTCTTATGATGACTACCCACACCACCCGTACATCAGCCCTGCTCCGGCAACTGGCCATTATTCCGCTGGCCGGCACAGCGCTGCTGCTGGCTGCCGCGGCAGCCCCGGGAAAGCCGCCGGTAAATGCACAAACTGCGGTCGCCCCACAAGACACGCTACCTGTTAAAGCGCAGCAAAAAAGAAAAGCAGTACCGCCCCCGAAGATCGAGCGTATCAATTTCACACCGTCTCCGAAAGCAAAAACCGCTGCCAGAGATACTTTCCCTCCTCCCAGGATCGAGCGTGTCAACCTCACTCCATCTCCCAAAGCAAAAACCGCTGCCAGAGACACCTTCCCGCCGCCGGTCATCACCCGCCGCACCCTTGCCCCCGGCAAAGGCGCGTCTCAGGAAGAACTGGATGAGTACGCAGCCCTGGCAAAAAAAGTCAATACAAAAATCCGTACGGAAAGCGGTCGTGATATGTACCAATTGGACGGAAAAACACATGCCCGCATGATCGAGATATATAGGAAGATGGACGGCCCTCAGCGTCTCAATGCGCCGGCACTCAAAATAAATGTAGACATGACGGGCAACCCGCCCCCGCCGCCTGTTAAGATATCTCCCACCGCCAGTCAGCTAACGGCCTGGAAAAATGCCTCCAAATACGGGGTTTGGATAGATGGAAAACGTGCTTCTAACGAAGCGCTAAACAAGTACCGCCCTGCTGATTTTGTGCTGTTCCATGAAAGCAGGCTGGAACACAATGCCATAAACTATGGTAAACACTACTTTCAGGTAGACCTTTACACCGCGCCCTACTACAATGAGGTGTTCAAGTCAAGGCTTTGACCTTGCAAAAGCCGCAATTTCCAGAATACTATATATAGTGTAAGCATGAACACGGGTTTCAGGGCGCCGGCTTGCCGGTGCCCAAACCCAATTTATAACAACCCGCCTATTCCCGAAAATCCCTTAGATTTAGTGCAACATTTTTGCCCCTCACCTGTCTAATCCACCCAGTGCATGCTTTAACAGGAAATACTCCAACAGACCACCACCTCGTAAACCAGGTGCTGCGTGGTGATGCGCAGGCTTTTAGCGCCATTGTCAGGAACACCGAGGCCCTGGTGGCGCAGATCGTCTGCAGAATGGTGAAGCATGTGGAAGACCGGAAAGACCTGGTACAGGAAATTTACCTGAAGGCCTACCAGCACCTGCCCGGCTTCCGGTTCCGGTCAAAGTTATCTACCTGGGTAGGACAGATCGCGTATCATACCTGCATCAATTATTTGGAAAAAAAGAAGCTGCTGCTGCCGGGAGATTCGGGAGAAACGGCATTGCCTGACACCGAGCCCCCTGCCGCTTTCCTGTCACGCAAGGAGCTGGCGGGTATACTGCAGGCCGCCATAGAAAGGCTTCCGCCTGTTCAGCAAACCATTATTTCCCTCTACCATCAACAGGAATGCAGCTACGATGAAATTACCCAGATCACCGGTCTCCCCGCCGGTACGGTAAAAAGTTATTTATTCAGGGCCAGAAGGGCCCTGCGTGACCATTTATTGCTTCAGTATAAAAAGGAAGAGCTATGACATTGAAACACCTTTCTGACGATGTTATCCAGCAATACGCGCTGGAAGCCGGCACTGAGCCGGGAGCACAGGAGCACCTGCAACAGTGCCCCGCCTGCCGCGCCAAAATGGAGATGTACCGCAACATGGCGGCTGCCTTCCGGGAACTGCCTGCCCCCTCCTTCAGTTTCGACGCCCACGCGCTGGTAATGGCGCGCCTCCAGCCTGCTGCCCTGCGCCCGGCGCGGCGCATAGCCGGCCTGGTGCTGTATGTGGCGCTGGCGGCATTGCTGCTCCCCGCAGCGGCCGCTTTTTACCTCTTCCGGCATGATGTGGCACAGCTCTTTAGCGGCGCCGTTTCCATGCTGACAGGGCTGGCCGCCACTACCATACTGACCATACTGGTCATGCAGGGGCTGGACATGCTGCAATCCTATCGGAAAAAAATACACAAGATCCTGCAACATTAACTGACCTGCCATTGTCTAATCCATAACATCATGAAAAAGATAACCATTACAACGGCCATCCTCACAACTGCCACAGCAGTGCAGGCGCAAGACCTCACCCGGCCCATCCCCATGGGCAGCGTGCTGGAGCTTTCCTTCCGCATCTTCGCCATCGTGCTGTGCATGTACCTGGTGGGCACATTCATTATCACCATCGTAAAACTGGTACTGGACCATCAGTTAAAAAGCAGGATGGTAGACAGGGGGTTTTCCGGCAGCGAGATGTCCAGCTTCTTCCGCGCCGGCAATACCGCCGCCCGCAATACCGCGCTGAAGTGGTTTGCCGTGCTGTCAGGAGTGGGGTTCGGGCTGATGCTCATTACGTTCTTCCAGCCCCTGGGCATGCACTCGCTGGTGATCATGACCTTCAGCGTGGCGGCCGCCTTTCTGCTGTACGCTCAATTCATTAAACGGTCAGATACTTAACGCTATGAATACGGCTTCTCTCCCTTTCCTGGCTGCCGCCCTGCTATGCCTGCATGCCTTTACCGGCTGCCATCACCAGCCCGTAAAAGCAAAGGAGCGCAAGCCCAGCCAATACCGGTTCAGGCCGGTGTCAGACATCCCTACCACCCCTGTGGCAGATCAGCAAAGCTCCGGCACCTGCTGGTGCTTTTCCACCACCTCGTTTCTCGAAACAGAGATACTCCGCATCACCGGCCAGGAAACAGACCTCTCCGAAATGTACTTTGTACGCTGCGCATACATTTACAAAGCCCGCAACTACATCATGCGCCAGGGCGCGGCCCGGTTTTCGGAAGGCGGCCTCAACCATGACCCCGTGATCAGCGCCGCAGAATTTGGCATGGTGCCGCAAAGCGTATATACCGGGCTGGTGGGCAAAGATTCCGTGCACAACCACTACCGCCTCTTTGAGGAACTAAAAGAACGGGTAGACGGCTACGCGCAGAAAAAACTGCGCCCCGCCACCGCCTGGAAAGAGGAAGTACCCGCCATTCTTGACAAATACCTGGGGCCCGGCGTAAAAACGTTCACCTGGAAAGGCAAAACCTATACCCCGCAAAGTTTTATGGCGGCCACAGGCCTCCGGTTATCAGATTATGTGACCATCACCTCCTTTACCCATGAGCCTTTTTATAAACGCTTTATATTGAACATCCCCGCCAACCACCTCAACGAAAGTTTTTATAACCTCCCGCTGGATGAATATATGGCCAATATAGACCATGCCCTGGCCAATGGCTACAGCCTGGCGCTTGATACGGACGGCACCGAAAATGGCTTTGCGGACGGCCTGGCAGTGGTAGCAAACCGGCAGGAAGATGAAGAAATGATACTCACGGAGCCGGCCCCGGAAAAAAATGTGACCCAGGCATACCGGCAGCAGGAGTTCGAGAACTTCAACACCACAGATGATCACAACATGCACATCACCGGAAAGGTGCAAGACCAGACAGGGAAAATATACTACAAGGTCAAAAACTCATGGGGCGTACGCAGCGGGAAAGACGGGTACTATTACATGAGCATCCCTTACATTAGGCTGAAATCCATTTCTGTAATGCTGCATAAGGACGGGCTGGCAGACTCCACCCGCGCACGGCTAAATTTATAACGGTATGAACAGAAATCTTCTATTATTCATTTTCGGTGCGCTCTGCATTCTTGGCGCCCTTTACATCTACGGCAGGCAAACCGGCTGGGGCGGCCATCTTTTTAACGACGGTAATTTCTCCTACCACGTAATGGACTCGGACAATACGTATGAAATAAAAGCACAGTACAACAGGGCGCAAACTGACAAGGTGCGCGCCTACCTGCAGGAGCAACTGGGCCCATACACCAACCTCTCCTTCCGGGATGTTGAGCTGGATGCCACCACCACCCTGAAAAACGGCGCTATTTTTTACATCCTGCTGAAGCCGGGGAGGCTGCGCATCAAGCTTAATAAAAAAGAAAACAGCCAGGCCACTTATGAACGCTTTAGCCAGATGGGCAGGGAGCTAAGGCCTGTTATGAGCCGGCAGTGAAAAAGGCTCGCTGTGCCGCCAGGCGCAAGCCAGCCACGTAAACCCAATTTTACCACTGCTGGTACCGCCGCATAGCTTCTGTAAAATAATAATCCGCATAGATCAACGGCACGTCAATATCCGCATTACGGGGGTAGTTGCCTACCCCGTGCATCAGCAGAAAACCGCCATTGGTACCGGCAGCCGCCAGGTAAGCAGGTGAGCACATGGCTTGCAGCATGCTCTCCGCTGCCTTGAAATACGTGCGGGCGGTGCGGCCATCTACATATTTCGCGAGTTCGAAAAGCGCGGAGCAGATCACCGCGCCGGCTGAAACGTCTCTTGGCGCGTTGGGAATGCCGGGTGCGTTGAAGTCCCAGTAAGGTATTTTGTCTGCCGGCAGGTTGGGATGCCGGAGTATGAACTGCGCAATATGATTGGCCTGATCGAGATACTTTTTGTCTTTTGTTTCCCGGTACATCACGGTATAACCATACAGGCCCCAGGCTTGCCCCCGCGCCCAGGCGGAGCTGTCAGACGCGCCCTGCACGGTCTGTTTTTTAGACACCGCGCCGGTGGCGGGGTTGTAGATCACCAGGTGGTGAGAGCTGTAATCCGGCCGGAAGTGATGCTGCATGGTGGTGTTGGCGTGGGTAACGGCCACCTTGTAATACGTTGAGTCACCGGTGAGGCGGGTGGCGGCAAACAGCAGCTCCAGGTTCACCATGTTGTCTATGATCACCATAAAGCGCGCGGCATCTGAATCCCAGGAGCGGATGCAGCCTACCTTTTCGGAGAAACGGGTGCAGAGTGATCTGGCGCTGTTGATCAGTACCTGGTCATATTCCGGGCGGGGCGCAATGCGTTTGGCGTTGCCGAAGGAGCAGTACATCATAAAACCCAGATCGTGCGTGGTTTTGTTGAACTGTTCTTTTTCCATGGGGCCCAGTTTGCGCATGGCTTCGTTGAAGAGCGCCGTGTCTTTGGTGCCTTCGTACAGGTACAGCAGCGCGCCGGGGTAAAAGCCGCCCACCCAGGGTTCTGAGCCGCTGGTCACCAGCTTGCGCGTCTTTTCATAATAGGTTACGGGAAAGCGGTCTAACGGCAATTGCTGCATGAGCAGCTTGTACTGCGCCGCGGATGCCTGCTGGCTTTGCGCTACCGTTCTCAGCAGCTTTTTATTCGTTTTCAGCCGCTGCGCCGTTGAAGGCATGGCGGCCAGGCAGATCAATAACAAAAAGAGTATGTGGCGAATGTGTAACATCTGTGTCTGTTTTATAAGATTTCCTGCAGTTGCGCCATGCTGAGGCTGGTTTGCGGCTGAAAGCGGTTGCTGCGCATGTACTCCAGCATGCTGTAATAAAGCTGCCGGGCTTCCGGCTGCTGCTGTATGGCGGGCAGGTTGGCCATGCATACCAGCAGGCTGCCTTTGCCCGCGCGGCATTCGAAGATCAGCCCCAGCTTGTGGTTGCGGTCAATATTGTCTATCACCTGCACAATAGGCCGGTAAGCGGTATCTGTTTTATCAAGCACCAGCGGGCGGGCATTTTTGAGAATATGCCACCACTGCCAGTTGGTATGGAACTCCGTAGGGAAATGCCGGAACAGCGGATGCTCCGGGTCTGTAAGAATGCCCAGCGTACCGGCAGATACGGGTCTTTTCATGCGCTCCGCCCCGCCTTTGAACACCAGCCAGTTCCAGAACTCGGCAATGAACTGCGGGCCTACGGTTTTGTTTTTTACTGCCTGATGGTCAGGGAAAAGCAGCACCTTGCCGCCGGCGTTCAATACCTCTGTAACCTCCGGCGTGAGGGCGGTGGCTATGGTGATGTCTGCGTTTGGCTGCGGCACGTTGCTTTGCGCGGCACCGGGGCGGGCGGCAAGCGCTACACCTTTGCCCGGATACACGGCTGCCTGCTGCGGGTACACCCACACCGGGTATTCCACCGCACGCACACCGGCAGCCTCCAGCCTGATGGTCAGTTTAGCTGCCGCCCTGACCTGCTGCAGCGGAATGCGGATGCGGCCTGCGGGCTGAATGCCGCCATTGCGTGCCAGCGGTACGGGCAGACTGCCCTGCGCTACTACCCTGCTGCCATCGGTGGCCGTCCAGCGGATGGTTTTATTGCGCAAAGCGGCCGGACTATAATTCACTAACTGCACGTCCGCGGCATAGGTTTCATTGCTGGCCCAGGTGTACTTGTCCATGAGCAGCTGCAGCACTACATCACTGTTGAAGCTGCGGAACGTGGCCGTATCTATCAGCCCCTTGCTTTCCATAAATGCGTTCAGCAAACCTACCAGCGCCGTGCCCTGGCCGGGAAAATCCTGCAGGTCCAGCAGCTGGAAGCCTGCCATGCCCGGTGTTCTGAACACCATTTCAATTTCTTCGCGGTACAGCAGCGCGGTCAGTTTACCGGAGGCTTTGAAAAAGTCTTCCGCCTGGCCGCCCATGCCCGCTTTTTGCAGCCTGTCCCTGAAAATGCCCAGGTTGGCGGCTTTCAGCACGCCGGTGTATTGCGGTATTTCCTGGTAGTTGGGGTATACCTGGTATTGCCCGGTTTCATGGCCCACCACGGGCAGGCCAAAGCCTTTCAGCGCGGCGGAAAAGTTGCGGCGGGTATTTGGCGGGCAGGCATTGAGCAGGCCGTTCTCCACATCTTCTGTAGTAGCAAAAGAGCCGCGCACGTCCGTTTCCCGCTGCGGAGATTCTTTGCCGGTGCGCATGGTTACCCAGAAATCATCTGCCGGGCCCGGCCGGGGGTCTGCGTAGAAAGCGTTGGTGCCGTGCGCGTAAAGGCGCCGCGGGTCATGCGCTTTGAGGGCGCGCACCAGCTTGTTATGCACCTCATCGTCCCCGCTCAGCTCGTTGCCCAGGCTGCACATCACAAAAGAGGCGTGGTTGCCGTAAGCATCCAGTATGGCCAGGCCTTCCCGCAGCTGAAAACCGGCGCGGAAGGTATCTGCTATCTTGAGATCAGACCAGTTGGGCAGCTCCGCCTGAATGTAGATACCTTCCGCATCGGCCGCCGCAAATGCGGCCTGCGGCGGGGTGTAGGAATGAAAACGGTAATGGTTGATGCCGTAGCTTTTGGCTATACGGTACAACCGGCGCCAGGCGGCAGTATCTGTTGGGGGGTAACCGGTGAGCGGAAAGATGCAGCCATCGTTCTTGCCCCGCAGAAAGGTAACAACGCCGTTCACGGCAAAGTGCGTACCGGCGGTTCTGAACTCGCGCAGGCCAAAGTCTGTAACAGACCGGTCCAATATCTTTTTCCCGTTCCGCAAGGCAATGTTCAGCCGGTACAGCGCGGGGTTATATTCGCTCCACAGGGCGGCCTGCGGGCCCAGGGGATATGAAAGTGTTATCACCGTATCCCTGCCTTTCACTTGCAGGGCCCGCTGCAACGGCGGGGCGTTGTGTTTGCGCGGGCTGTTCCACAGAGCGGCCTGCAACTCGAGCGTAGCGGTCTGCAGAGCCGGAAGGTGGTTGAGCACACGCAGCTTCACCAGCGCCCGGCGGTTCTTCACATCCGGTGTAATGCGCACCTGCGTTATCTCCAGCGGGGGTAACGCCTCCAGGTACATGTTGCCGATGATGCCGTTCCAGTTGGTTTGCGTATGCTCGCTGAGAATGTGGGAGCCGCCTACGGGCAACAGCTTCGGGTCATTGTTCACCATAATGGTGAGGGTATGTTTACCAGGCGTGAGCAGGTGGCCCAGGCGGTATACCTGCGGGGCGGACAGCAGCGTGCTCTCCCCTGCCGGGCGCCCGTCTACCCACACGCGGGTGGCTTTGGTGCGCTCCAGGAACAGCTGCGCCTGCCGGCCGCTCCATGATGCGGGCACTTCAATTTCTTTCCGGTACCATGCCGCGCCGGCGTATTGCCAGGTCTGGTTCAGGTATTGGGGTGATGCTTTCTGCACCGGCCTCCCCTTCCTGTTCTCCTCCATGGTGCCGGGCAGTTGCACGGTTTCGGCAAACGCGGCGCGCTGCCAGTTTTCCTGCAGGCCTTTGCCGGTACTATCTATCCTGAACTGCCACGTTCCTTTCAAAACGATCTGCTCCCGCTCCTGCGCCTGCGTTTGCAAAGCGGGCAGGCAGCAGAGCATCGTCCATATCCATATCCTGTTCCTCATCATTCAGCCAGTTTTACGGCAGACCCGTCTTTGGGAAGGGTCACTGCCTGGGTGGTATGACGCATGGTAACGTTCACCGTAATTCCCTGGTGCGCAGGGTCACTGAGGTGAATGCAGTTCTTTTTCCGCATCAGCAGGCAGGGCTGGTCTACAGCAATGCCACCCGCTTCCCCGGCTGCATAGAATACGGCCATCAGCGTACCATCTTTGAACTGTACGGCCTGGCAGGTAGTATCGTTCCTTAACACTTTCCACTGCGGACGTTTGGCTAGCTTTGCGGCCTGCGCGGGCGTTTCGCAGAAGGCCAGCGCATAGCCGGCGGCAGATTGCCCGCGGTGCAGCATCACCGGGCTGAACACTTTTTCAGTAACCGGCGCACCAGATTCGGAGGCGTTTACGGCAGACCAGGCGCCGGTCACTTCTTCGAGCTTTACATTGAAGGGCGCAGGCTCTAGCGGAATGTAAGCAAACCCGGCATGATGCACCCATTTCACCTGCTCCACCGGGTGCACGCCGGGCTGCAGCTGCTGCCCCGGTTTATTGACGGTAACCGGGCCCTGTACGCGGCATTGGTCAAGGGCGGTGTAAACATCGCCGGTTACCTGCTGCGCCTGCAAACCGGCTATGAGGCAAACCACCACGTTACCATGAAAGGCCCAGTACTTGCGGGCCCTGAGCGCCTGCCTGCCCGTTTCGTCCTGCATGTTATAGTCCATGGCGGTAAGGCCGCTGGTGCTGTCACTCACGCCGCCGGTGAACGGCAGGCGTTTGATGTGGTCTGCGCCTTTAAAGGTGGTGATGCCGGGCAGGGCGGTATAGTCCCACACGGGCATCATGTTATAATATTCCTGGCCGTTGCGTACCAGGTACGCATCCCCGCTGTTGAGCAGGCGGCCTTTCAGGTTTTCGTTGTTGATAGATTCTGTAGCCAGCGTGCGTGTGGAAATGGTTTTCAGGAACACGCTGAAGCCGGGGCGGTGGTAAACGGTAAAGTCTGAATAAGGATAATGACGATGGCCATTCAGCGCGCCCCTGCCGTTCTGCATCTCTTCCATGCGGGCCAGCGCAGCAGCTTCACGCGGTTGCAGCTCCGCCAGGAAGGGAATGGTAGGGCGAAGCTCCGCGCCGTGCATTTCCCCTACGCGGGAAGAAGAACGGTCCATGGTGCCGGGTACGGTATGAATGCCGCGGCCCATCCACTGCCAGCCTTTGAGCGCAAAATTGCTGAGGATGTCTATTTTCTCCTGCGGGAAGGCCTGCGGCGTGCCGCGCAGCTGCCAGGCTATGCGCACGCTCTCCGTCAGAAAAGCTTCACCGTACTGGTACATCTGCAGCCGTGCGCCGTGCTGGTGAAAACTGTAATCTGGCTTCACGCCTTCCCCGTCGCTGATCTGGATCTCTTTCAGGATGAGGCGGATGCAGCGCTCCACCATTTTTTCATTGCCGGTAAGGGCGCCGTAATTCAACCCAAGGTCTGCGCACCAGATGAGGTTGCTGCCCACATAGTTCTCACGCACGCGCAGCTGCGCCATCACTTCGAGGCACTGCCGGAGCCGCGCCGTGTCCAGCTGGCGGCGGAGCAAAACAATAATATCCCGCATGTACCGTGGCACGCCAATTTCGTTATGCCACCAGTTGGCGCTCTGGTAGCGGCAGGCCAGCCAGTGGTCTAAGGCCTGACCGGCCTTTTCCAGCAGCTGCGGGTTGTTGCGCACGGACGAAGCAGGGTGCGCCCATGCCAGCGCCATATCCCGCACGCGCGCCAGGTGGAGGGTTACTTTCCAGCCGGAAAGCTGCTTGTCGTCATACGGTATGTCTGCCCATTGCCCTTTAGCGTTCAGCGTGGCGGCCCAGTCTTGCGCAACGGCGGGCTGCGGTACATTAGTGCGCAGCAGGTAGGCCTCATAGCGGTTCACAATAGTGTCCAGCTGCGCATGGGCTGTGCTGAAAAATATGCATTGAAAAATGATGGCTGCTAAAAGTCTTTTATTCATCTTCATGATCACTTCGTTATTCCCCCAAAGCCCGGTACCGCATCAGCGCTTCCAGGTAATAATAGTCCGCGTAAGAAAGCGGCACGTCTACTTCAATATTGCCCGGCACGCCGCCGGAAGCATGTTTCAGGATGAACCCGCCGTTCTCCCCTGCCGCCGCGCGGTATTGCGGGGAGCTTAAGGAGCGCAGCATGGCTTCTGCCGCGGCCAGGTATTCTTTGCCTGCCTTGCCTTTTACGTAGCCAGACAGTTCTATGAGCGCGGAAGATACCACCGCGGCCGCGGAAGCATCTCTCGGCACTTCAGGGTAGCGCTTCGGGTCAAAGTTCCATACGGGGTTGTAACCCGGCTGACCCACGTTAAAATCCCAGTAAGGCACCTTGTCTGCCGGCAGGTTGGGATGGTGCAGGAAAAAATCCGCCATCTTGCACGCGGCCTTCAGGTATTTTTTGTTACCCGTTTCGCGGTATACCATGGTGAAACCGTAAATGGCCCATGCCTGCCCGCGTGACCAGGTGGAGTTATCAGAAAAACCCTGGTGGGTTTCCTGGCTTTTTACGGCGCCGGTTTCCCCATCGTAGTTCACTACGTGGTAGCTGCTGTAATCAGGCCTGAAATGGTTCTTTAGAGTGGTTTCCGTATGCGTTACGGCAATGTTCCGGTAGCTGGGGTCTCCCGTTACGCGGGAGGCAAAGAACAGCAGCTCCAGGTTCATCATATTGTCTATGATCACCGGGAAGTCCAGCATCCTTTTCCCGTCAAGAGATTTAACGCCGTCCCAGCTCTTGATGCAGCCCACTTTCGGGTAGAAGCGGCTGGCCAGTGATTTGGCGGATTGTACCAGCACGTCTTTATCATGCGGTTTATTGAACAGGCGGTAGCCGTTGCCCACGCTGCAGTACATCATAAAGCCGAGGTCATGGTTGGCGGTGACGGTCTGCAGCTTTTCCTGCTGCCGCAGTCTTTCTACACCTTCCCGCAGCAGCGCGGTATCTTTCGAGTACTCATAGAGATAGAGCACGGAACCGGGGTAGAACCCGCTGATCCAGGCATATGGCGTTACGGTGAGCAATTGCCCTTTCTCGTACGTACGCGGCAATTTTTTCGGCGGCAGCTGTTTCATCAGCAATTTATACTGCTGCACTGATTCGCGCAGCGCCTGGTCTGCCATTTGCAACACGGCCGCATCTGCCCGGCGACTTACTTTTTTCTGTGCGATTCCGTTCTGCGCGGTAACTGCCATACAAAACAGCACCGCCATCATTTTCAATCTGCTTATCATAACTGTCCGAAGTAAGTTAAAACCTGTTGAGCGATCAGCGTGTGCCCCTTCCTGTCAGGATGGTTGCTTTGCGCCATCAGCTCTTTTAATGCCTGCCCTTGCGCGGCTACGGCCCTGAAGGCGGCGTAGCTGTCTGCCAGCCCTATCTTGTACTGCGCGGCCAGGGCTTTCAGCTGATTGGTATGCTGCTCCAGTACGTTGCCGTCTTCCAGGAGGTCTACCTGCAGGTCTGGCGAAGGGGTGAGCAGTATTACAGGGATGTGTTTCTTCAACGCCATTTTGATCATCTTCTCCATGGCCTTGCGTGACCTTTCCAGGCCAATAGCCCTGTCGTTCAGCGCATAGTCTATGAACAGCACATCCGGTTGATGCACCAGCACGTCTTTTTTGAAACGTTTTTCGCCCTGTTCGGAGTTTTCACCGCCAATGGAGGTGGTGATGGCGTTCACTACCGCATAGGGGAAGCGCTCCTTCACCGCGGTCAGTACCTGCATAGGGTACGCGTCCATCGTTCTCACATCTGGCGTTCTGAAATAGCCGCTGGGCACGGAGTGGCCGTGAAATACCAGGTTGATGGTGCGGTTCTTCGGCCATTTCTTCACCAGCTCGGCCTTTACGCCGGCCAGGTACGTAGCCGTATCCGCCACCTGTGCGCTGGCGCTAAACAGGGTGCCTGTGCACAACAGCGCCGTCAGCATAAATCTGTTCATCCTCATCATTTAAAAAGTTTATCTATCAGTGCCGCATCTACCTGCTGCACCGGTGCAAAATCTTTGCTATTGGCGTACGCCTTCAGGCTGTACAGCATTTGCCGGGCTACCGGGCGTTTCTCCATATCGTTCCGCAGGTCTGAAGCAGTCACCAGCAGGCTGCCTTTGCCTACACGGGCCTCAAACACCAGGCCTATTTTACGCGGGCGGTTCCAGTCTGGCACCATCTGCACCAGCGGCGTAAAGCCATACGGCAGGCTGTCCAGCACCATTGGTTTGGAATTGCGCACCACATCCCACCACTGCCAGTTGGAGTGAAACTCTGTAGGGAAGTGTTTCAGCGCCGGGTGTGAGGGATCGCAGAGAATGCCCAGCAGGTTGGGCGGCATGCCAGACCATACGGTGTTCCAGGATATGCCGGAGAATACCGGGTCTGCGTCTGATCGCACTTTGGCCGTATCTGCCAGCAGCAGCACCTTCCCTCCTTTCTCCAAATAGTTTTTTACTTTATTGTCCCAGTTGTAGGCGATCATTACATCTTTACCGGGCAATGCGGGCAGTTGCTGCGGGTACACCCAGATGCTCCACTGGTTGCTGTACTCCGTGCCTTTCACGCTCATGGTTAAACGAAGCTGTACAGCTTCCTCCACTTTGTTCAGGGGTACAGACAGCTCACCCAGTGTAAACGGAGAACCTACCGGTATGTTGGCTGCGGGCAGGTCTCCTTCGGCATACACTTTCCCGTCAGGGTACTGAAGCGCCCAGTGTACTACCGCGTTCTCCATGGGTGCGGCCCCGAAGTTAGCGAACTGGGCGGTAGCTGCAAACAACTGGTTATTGGTATACGTGAAGGTATTGGTTCTGAGCAACGGCGTTCTGGCCGCCTGGAACTTGCTGAACTCTGCGCCGTTGGTGTAGGGCTTGGGACGCCAGAAAATGTCTACCACGCCCACGGGCGCCGTGCCCTGGCCGGGGAAGTCATTCAGCTGCAGCATGTGGTAGCCGCCAAAGCCGGGCGTGCGCAGGTAAGATTCCACTTCTTCCTTTTTCATGATCACATGAAACTTGCCGGAAGCCATGGTGAAATCCCTGGCCTGCGCCAGCATGCCGCTTTCCCGCAGCATTTCACGGAACAGCTCGTAGTTGTATGGTTTCAGCACGCCGGTGTAGGCGGGTATTTCGTCAAAGTCGGGATACACGCACCACTGCCCTATTTCATGCGTGATCATGGGCACGGGGTGTTTGGACACGTAGTCTGCATAGTCATACCGCGTATCCAGCGGGCGCACGTTGAAGCGGCTTTTCAGCCCTTCCTTCCAGCGGTGCGGGCGGGCGCCGTACAACACGTTGTACTGGCTTTCCGGCACTATGGGGTAAGCGGCGCTGCCGGTGTACAGGTGGCGGGGATCGTACTCCTTCCAGTGTTTCACCTGTTCGCTCAGGAACTCTTTTACTTTCGGGCCTACCATTTCGTTGCCTTCGCAGAACATGATGAAAGAAGGGTGATTGCCGTAAGCATCCAGTATGCGCTCCCCTTCCTCTTTCAGGAAACGGTTGGTGGCGGAGTCTTTACCCACAGTGAAACGCCAGTCAGGATTTTCTGCCTGCAGGTAAAAGCCCAGGCTGTCTGCCGCAATGAAAGCGGCTTCCGGCGGGCACCAGCTATGGAAGCGCATGGCGTTGAGGCCATAGTCTTTACATACTTTAAAGATGCGCATCCATTCTTCCACGTCTGCCGGCGGGTAACCGGTGAGCGGAAACTCTGAAGAGTTTACCGTACCGCGTATGAAAGCAGGGCGGCCGTTGAAAACGAACTGCGTGCCTTTTGTGGCCAGCGTTCTCACGCCAAAGGGCACGGTGGCGGCACTCTGGTATTCTGTACCAGCGCCGGTAGCGGTGAGCTGTACCTGCATGCGGTATAGGTTGGGCGTAAACTCGTCCCACCACTGTATGTTATTGCCCAGCGGCACGTTGGCCGTGAGCACCATTACGGAATCTTTACCCGTTACGGCCATGCTGTGGGAGGCGGCGTCTCCCCCGCTTTGCGGCGGCACTACGGCAAACTGCAGCTGCCCGTTCACGGCCAGCTTGCCGGGGTTGCGCAGCGTTACCTTCACCCGGGCGGTTTTAGCGGCCGCATCCGGGTATACCTGCACGTCAGCCACATGCACCTTGTCAAATGCGCGCAGCTCTATTTTGCCGATGATGCCGTTCCAGTTGGTTTGTGTTTCCGCACTGATGGCATGGGCGTATTCTATATCATAGATCTTGTCATTGTTCACCCTGATCCGCACCTTGTTCCGTTTACCCGGCTCAATGAGGGAAGAGATGCTGTATACATGCGGTACGGAAAGGCTTTCCCGGCGCCCGGCGGGTTTGCCGTTCACCCACACGGTGGTTTCCCAGTGGGCGCGCTCCAGGAAGAGGTCTATTTCCTTGCCCTTCCACTGCGCAGGCACAAATATTTCTTTTTCGTACCAGGCAATGCCTTTGTACTCAAAAGCGCGCGTAAGGCGCAGGGATGTCATGCCCTGCGTTTTGATGCCTTTGCCGCCCACGTCTGTAGAGCCGGGCAGCGTAATGGTCTCTGCCAGTTGGGGTTGCAGCTGCACGCCGTTGGCATTCACTCCTGTCTCGAAAGGATCGGGTTTAAAAGCCCAGATGCCGGCCATGGGTAGCACCTCGTATTGGTGCTGCCCCGGCCGGCCCTGTGCAAAAAGCTGAATATTAAAACAGATGATTCCCGATAAAAAGAAAAAAAAGGATTTTAACATGATATTTTTAGAAAGTTATTGGCGCTAGTTGCCGGTTCTGACTGCTCTCATTCTCTGCAAAACAATATCGTACGTCACTTTGAAGGTGCCTGCCTGTGCCAGGGAGAAGCCCCAGTTGGCCCCGCCGCCGCTGGCGCCTACCGGCCCCACTTTGGTGATCAGGCTGCCGTAATCGTCTTTCATATTGGCGCGGGCGGCAACCATCCTGAACCAGCCTTTGCCCCACACATCAGTGTTGGCGGCCAGGGGCGCGTTAAAGCTGATATTCTCCGAGTTGCCCTGTGTTTTGAACGTACCGGTGTAGAGGTACGCATGGTTGGCCTCCTTGTTGAGCTTGGGTGAAGTGGCTACCTCCGTCCATCCGGCCGTACCTACCACGGAAGCGCCGGTTACGGCCAGGTAAGCCCAGGGGTTGGCGGCCGTCCAGCCGGGGTATTTGGTAGCGTCTGCGGGCGCGGGCGGCGTGAAAGAAGTGACCTTCACGGTGCGGGCCGTCATGTCTACCGTCACTTTATAATACCCTTTCTGGCTAACGGGCAGCTTGAAGCCGGCCGCGGCCAGGCTGGTGGTGATCTTGCCTGACTCCGTGGCGCTCATGGCCACCACGTTGGGGCCTGTGAGGGTGTAGTTCACCTTGCTCTGGTTGGTGATGAAGGGCATGTCTGTACCCAGGAAGGCCACAAAGCGGATATTGTCCGTGGCTTCATTGCGGTAGTAGAAATCCGCTTCAAAAGTATTGGCGCCCTGCTTTTTCATGGAAAGAAGGGTACCGATGCCGCGGGCGTTGCCATAGTGGTCAAAGCCCTGGTTCAACACCTCGGCCTCAGTTTCGGCGTCCGAAAGGTACAGCCTGTCTATGTACCCCACGGTAATGGTACCGCCTTTCACTGATTTGTTGCCGGCGGCATCGGTAGATCTTACCACGTACTGGTACTCGCCTACTTTACCGGCGGGCAGGGAGAACGTTCTGGCATATTTGAAATTCTTTTCCTCATCTGCATTAGCGGGCTTTTTCACGTCTTCCACCAGCAGCGGCTCGCCGGCGGCCGTTTCGCCCCATACCCTTACTTCCACAGAAGCGATCTTCGAGTCTTTGATATCCGCCTCCACGTCCAGGTTGATGGCATCGTTGCTGAAGCCCAGGTATTTGGTAACGGTGGGCTTGGTAACGGTGATGGCGGGCGGCACCAGGTCAGGACTGTAGCCGGGTATCTGGTTTTCCGCGGAAAGGTCTTCCACGTTTATGTTCGTTTTTACCACGCCGCCTTTGCTGTTGGTAATGGTCAGCTCCACAATGTGTTTGGTGGCGTTCACGTCTTTCACTACCAGGAAGGTATCGTTGATGGTGAAAGACTGCTGGTTGTTCACGGTGAGCACGGAATCAATTTCCCACTCGCCGTTCTTGATCCTCACCTTGCTGATACCTTCACCGTCTTCCAGTTTGGCCTGCAGCGCCAGCTTGTATTCAGGGCCTATCCACAGGAACTGCGCGGCGGCCTCTTTCAGCTGGGGCACTTTGTCTGAAACAGTATCGGGGAACAGGCGTACCTTGGCGCAAGCGGCCAGTAATACCACTGCCGCTGCTGCCGAAAATTTTAGAATTGTGTTTTTCATTCGTACTAATTTGAAAGCATCAATACTGAAATATTGTTACCAGCCCGGGTTCTGTGTGATGTTGCCATTGCTTTTCAACACCTCCACTTCCGGGATGGGATACAGGTACATGCGTTCGGTAAATTGCCTGTCTTCTGCTTTTATGACCTGGTAGCTGAACGTATTATTGGCGTTGCGGGTAATGCTCATGGCCATTACGGGTTTGTTTTCCGTTTGCATGGCTATTTTCCAGCGGCGCACGTCAAAGAAACGGTGCTCTTCAAAGGCCAGCTCTACCCGGCGCTCGTTGCGGATGCGCTCGCGCATTTCAGCTTGTGAAAGGCCGGGCGGCAGCGGCGGCATCTGTATGCCGGCGCGGGCGCGCACCATGTCTACCGCTTTTTTGGCGGTGAGCGTCATGCCGCCGGTGGTTTCAGGGCCGTAAGCTTCGTTCATGGCCTCTGCGTAGTTCAGCAGCACTTCCGCGTAGCGGAACAGTATCCAGGTGTGCATGCTGGACTGGTTCTGCGCCAGGTTCAGGCCTTCGTCCACAAACTTGCGGAGGTAGTAGCCGGTGGTAGTGGCGCGGGGCTTGCCGAGACCGTCCAGCCCGCCTACCCAGCTCTCCACCGGCCTGTTTTTAAAGGTGGTGTTGTTGGTCAGGATAGACAGGGCCAGGCGCGGGTCCCGGCCGGTATAGGGATTGGCAGGGTCATAGCCTGAGCCGGGCTCGCCAATAGGCTGGCCGGTGGCTTTCATCTCGTAGGCGTCTACCAGGTTCTGGCTGGGCGATGTGCTGCCACGGCCGCCCTGGTCGTACCCGATGGGATAGTTGTACATCTCGAAGTCGTTCCTTGACCAGCCATGCTGCGCAAAGATCACTTCGGCGTTGCCGTCTGCGCCGTTGCCCAGCCTGAACAGGTCTTTGTAATTGCTGTGCAGGGAGTAGCGGTTGAGGGCAATCACATCATGAGCGGCTTGTGCGGCCTTTCTCCATTTAGCCACGTCGTTAGACGGGTTGTGGAGCGGGCTGGCGGCATACAGCAGCAGGCGGGCCTTCAGGGCCAGCGCCGCGCCGCGGGTAACGCGGCCGCGCCACTTCTCGGAGTCAAAGCCTACCCAGGTCTCTTTCAGCAGGGGCAGCACGGCGTCACACTCGCTCACAATATATTCCACACATTCATCAAAGCTCTTGCGCGTCATGGCCTGCAGCTCGGCTACATCGGTAGTGGCCTTCTCCATAATGGGCACGCCGCCGTAGCGCTTCACCAGCTCAAAGTGATAGAACGCGCGGAGGAAGCGCACTTCCGCACGCAGCCATTCTATGTCACGCACGTTGTACTCGTATTTGGCTTTGTTGGCCACGTCTATAGTATCCCGGAAAATGATGTTCTTGTAATCTTCAGAGTTCTGGAGGAAGAGGTTGGCGCGGCGGATGCCCTGGTAGAAATACGCCCAGCAGTCTTCCGGGTTGGAAGCGGCATTCCAGGTGCCCATGTTGAACCGCTGAATGGAAGAGTTCACGTCCGCATGGTCTGCCTCATCACTGGCGGAGGCCAGCATGGCATTGTCTATACGGTGAAAGCCGAAGCGGTTGAACAGGAAGGTATACACACCGTAGCCTACCTTGCTCATGCGTTCGTAACTCACAAATATCTCGTCTTCGCTGTAGTTGACGGGTATTTCCCTTTCCAGGAAGTTTTTGCTGCACCCCGTGAGCATGGCCAGCAGCAAGATGAGCCCTGATATAAGTTGTGAAAGTTTCATGATATATCTTTTAAAGTCCACGGTTCTAGAAATTGACGCTTAGGCCTGTTGTATATGTTTTGAGCACCGGGTAGCCTATGCTGAGCGTTTCCGGGTCTATGTTCGCATCCAGGTTATCCCAGCTCAGCAGGTTCAGCCCGCTCACGAATATGCGCAGGTTTTGCATGTGCAGCTTGCGGAGCATGTGTTTGGGGAACGTATAGCCCAGCTCCACGTTTCTCAGCCGCAGGAAAGAACCGGAGCGGAACCAGAAGTCTGACGCGCGGTAGTTGTTCGGGTTAGGCTCCGTGGTCAGGCGCGGCGCAGTGGCCACGGCGTGGCGTTCCGGCGTCCAGCGGTTTTCCATGTACCAGTCGGTAATGTTGGCGCCGTTGGCAAAGGGCTGGAACAGGTAACCTTCCATGTAAATAGTTCTGTTGGCCATACCCTGGAAGAACAGTTCCAGGTTGAAGCCTTTGTATTCCACGCCGGCGTTGAAGGAGAAGTTGATCTCCGGGTAGCTGTGGCGGCCCAGGGGCACTTCGTCATTGATGTCTATAATGCCGTCGTTATTCTGGTCTTTATACTTGATGTCTCCGGGGCGTACGTTGGAGAAAGTTTGCGTGGGACTGGAAGCAATGTCGCTCTCGTTCTTGAAAAAGCCCAGCGCCTCCAGGCCGAAGTATTGCGCCACCGGCTGGTTTTGCCGGGAAGCGTAGGCTTCCTTGCGCGGTACATCGTACGCTTCGGTCACTTTGTTGCGGGCAAAGGAAAACTGGCCGCCCGCAAAGTAGTTCACGCTGCCGGCCTTGTCTTTCCAGGTGGCAGATACTTCCGTACCGTAGTTGAGCACCTTGCCCCTGTTCTCCATGGCCGCGGTGGGAATGCCCGCCAGGCCGGGTATCACGTTGCCCATGTTCACGAGTATATCATACCGGTTTTCGCGGAACACGTCCAGCGTAAGGCTGAGTTTGTTTTGCAGGAAAGCCGCATCTGCGCCGAAGTTGTAGATCAGGCCTTTCTCCCAGGTAATGTTGGGGTTGGCCATGCCCAGCTGCACAAAGGCCGGGGAAAAGGAAGTACCCGTGCCGAAGTAATAACCCTGGCTGGACTGCTCTCCCCAATACTGGTTGTAAGCAAAGCGGGACGCTCCCCTGTCATTCCCCACCAGCCCGGCGGAGGCGCGCAGCTTGAGGTAGCTGATGGTGCGGCTGTTTTGCAGGAAATCTTCCTTGTGCAGCAGCCATCCGGCAGACAGCGCGGGGAAAAACCCGAAGCGGCGGCCGGGAGGATAGTTTTCCAGGCCGCTGTAGGAGAATGAAAATTCCGCCAGGTATTTCTGCTGGTAGTCATAAGAAATTCTGCCGGCCAGGTTCTCCATGGCAAAAGCGCTCTGGTTGTTGAGCACGGTATATTTATCCCGCTGGAACATCACCATGGCGGCCAGCCCGTGCTGGTTGAAGCGGCGGTTATAGTTGAGGCCGCCGTTGAAGATGATGCGGTTGTTCTCGTAGTCGTTGCCCGTGGTAACGGTGAGGTCTGTATTCAGCCCGCGTTCCAGGAAGCTCACCTGCGGCAGCCCGTCAGGGCCGGTGGTGCGGATGGGTTCATAGTAGGCGTAATTGCGCAGCTTGTCATACCGGCCGTTGAACTCGTTGTCAAACATCATGGCGCCGAATATTTCCAGGCCGGGCGTGATCACGTCCAGCTTTTGGGTAACGCGCACGGTAGATTGGATGTTCCTGTCATGCCGGCTCTGGTAGCCTTTCTCCAGCAAATAACCCACCGGGTTGTTGGGGTAGTTGGCGCTGCCGGTGATCTTGCCCTCAGGCGTTCTCACCGGGTAGAGGTTGGGCGCGTAGGTCACCATGTTGCGCCACATGTCTGCCGTGCTGATGGGCGGAAACTTCCTGTCTTGCATATTGCCGCCCAGGCCTGCCTGTACGGTAAGGCTTTTGGTGATGTTCAGGTCTACGTTGGCCCTGAAGTTGATGCGCTGAAACTGGATGTTGGCGTTGTTCTTCCCGTCTGTACCGGCGTAGAGGCCCTGGTTGTTCATATACCCCAGCATCACAAAGTACCGGGCCGTTTCGCCGCCGCCGTCAAAGGTGAGGCTGTAATCATGCAGGGGCGAGCTTTTGCGCAGCACCTCATCATACCAGTTCACATTGGGGTACAGGTAAGGGTCTGTGCCGGCCCTGTAACCGTCAAGGTCTTGCTGGGTATAGAGCGGCGCCAGCCCGTCATTCTGCCGGGCTTCGTTATGCAGCCTGGCATAATCGTAAGAGCCTGCCAGCTTGGGCATAACGGTAGGCGCCTGGAAGCCGTAGCGGGCGTTGAAGCCGATGTTGACCTTTTTGCTTTTGCTGCCCCTGCGGGTGGTAACCAGCAGGGCGCCGTTGGCCGCTTTGGCGCCGAAGAGGGCCAGCGCGGCGGCATCTTTCAACACCGTTACGCTTTCAATTTCATCTACGGAAAGATAGCTGAGGCTGTTGATCTGGATGCCGTCTACCAGCACCAGCTGGCCGTTGTTGCCGGTAGTATGGCGGCCGCGGATGAAAACGTCCGGGTCGTCAAAGCCCGGCTCCCCGCCGTTGTTCATGATGGCGAGGCCTGGCAGGCGGCCTATGAGGGTATTGGAGAGGCTGGTGGTATGCGTTTTGCGCAGCTCCGCGCCGCTCACAGAGGCAGCGGAAACGGTTACCTGGTCTTTGGGCTGGGAGCCGTAAGCCAGCCGTTGCAGCGAGTCTTGCGCGGGGGCAGACTGTGCGGCTGCCGTGCCCGGCCATGCGGCCAGGGAGAGCAGCAGCGCGGCGGCGGGAAGTATATGTTTATGCGGTTGAACTTTCATGACTGTGGTTGTTGAATAAAAACAAATAGCTGTTTTTGCATGGCCTTACCATCCGGGGTTTTGTACAATGTATCCCAGGTTGGTCTCGCTCACGCGGAAGGGGTACAGGTACATTTTATCTTCCCAGGCCCGGTCTTCAAACTTCTGCAGCGTGTAGGTGGGGTTGGCGCCACCGGCCAGCTTGAGGCCCCACATGCCGCCTTTCATCACGCCCTCCTGCCCTGCAATTTTCCAGCGGCGTACGTCAAAGTAACGGTGCTGCTCAAAGGCCAGCTCTACCGCCCTTTCCCGGCGTATCTTCTCCCGCATCTCTGCCTGGCCGGTGTAGGCAATGCCAGGCATGTTCACCCTGCTGCGCACTTCGTTCAGCGCCCAGGTGATTTCAGAAGAGGAGCCGTTGATCTCGTTCAGCGCTTCCGCATAGTTGAGGTAAAACTCCGCCAGGCGGAAAGTGATCCAGCGCGGCGCCGGGCTGGAGTTGTTGGATACGCCCTTTACGAACTTGCGCAGGAAACCTACGCCGTTGTAGCGGTCCAGCTGGCGGGCGGCATGCTCGTAGAAATGATAACGAACGTTGGTACCGCGAGACCATTCGGTGCCGGACTGGAACACCGACGCCTGGAAGCGCGGCTCCAGCTCGCCCAGCTTCCGCTGGTACTCCGAGTAGGGATAGGCCGTGCCCGGTGTTTCATTCCACACCTGGTCCGTACCGTCCGCTTTCTGGTAGAACCTGGTGAAGTTGAAGGTGATGCCTACGTTCACGGGGTCTGTACCGCCGTACACCACCATGCCGGGTGTCAGGAAACGTACAAAGTAGTTGTTGGTATTGGTGCCCATCAGGCCCGCATCGAGTATGATCTCGTTATTATTGGGATTGATGAAGATCTCTTCATAACGGTCTACCGGATTGTTTTTGCCCATGTACAGGCCACACCAGCCGCTTTCCGTTTTAGCCCAGTCCAGCACCGCCTTGCTGGCCTCTGCGGCCAGGCGCCAGCGGTCTTCTTTATACCCGTCTGTATACCCTACCATGGCGCGCAGGGCGGGGTCTGATACCGGCACGTACGGCTCGCCGGAATTATACAGCGGGCTGGCGGCGTACAGCAGCGTTCTGGCCTTCAGCGCCAGGGCGGCGCCTTTCACGATGCGGCCGCGGAAGCGGCTCTCATACACGTTAGGCAGGTCTTTAGCCGCATCGTCACAGCTTTTTACAATGAAGTCTACTGTTTCCGCAAAGGTGCTGCGGGGAATGGTCACTTCAGGAATATCTTCCGCAGAGCTTACTTTCAGCACTTTGTCTACAATGGCCACACCGCCGAGGCGCTGCATCAGGTCAAAGTGCATCAGCGCACGCAGGAAAATGGCCTCCGCTTTCATGGCGGCCTTTTCCTGGTCTGAGAAAGGAGACTGGTCTATGTTCTCTATAAAGATGTTGGCGTTGCGGATGCCTTTATAGCAAAACTCGCTACGGAACTCGTACCAGTAAATATCAGAGGGCCCCCAGTTTCCTTTGTTGAAGGCTTCGGCGCCGGTGTAGTTGGCGTAAGCGTCTGCCTCGTCACACGCTGCTGCCAGTATGGTGTATGTAGCGCCGTAGTGGTAATAGCCGCTGCTGGTAGAGTTCCAGTAATACGGAAATTCGAATATGGAACAGGTGCTGTACACGTTCCAGAGAAACTGCTCCGCCTTGTCTTTGGAGCCGAACACCTCTTTGAGCGTTACCTCGCTGCTCACCGGCTTCTCCAGTTTTTTGCAGGCTGTGAACAACAGGGTGAGTACCACTACCAGGCTGCCTTTTAAAAATACATTCCTTCGCATATCAGGTAAGTTCAGGTTCTTTAAAATTGAAAGTTTACGCCGCCGTTATACACCCGCATGGAAGGGTATACCCTCCCCCACAGTTCCCGCGCATCGGGGTCTTTGGCGTATTTCATGTTCGTCCAGGTAATCAGGTTGTTGCCGCTCATGTACACGCGCATGGATTTTAAGCCGATGCGTTGCAGCGCCCTGGAGCTGAAGCGGTAGCCCAGCTCCAGGTTTTTGAGGCGTACATAAGAAGCGTCCTGTATCCAGAAGCTGGAGGCCTGGTAGTTGTGCTGTTTGTCTGGAGACAGCTCCACGCGGGGGAAGCTGATCTTCTCCCCTGCGGCATAGCGCTCCGGCGTCCACCGCTCCAGGTGCCACTTTTGCGCAGAGCCCCATTCAGCCGTGAAGGGATAGGCGGCGGCGGAAGCAAAGCTCACAGATACCCTGTCTGTTCCCTGGAACAGTACGGACATGTCAAACCCTTTCCAGGCGGCGCCTGCAGATACGCTGTAGGTCACTTCCGGCCAGTTGGAATAGCCCACCGGGCCCATATCGTTCACGGTGATGCGGCCATCGCCGTTCAGGTCTTTATATTTCATGTCTCCCGGCTTCAGGCCCGCGCCTTCCCAATCTGATTTGGGGCGCTTGGGGTCATCTATCTCTTCCTGTGTATTGTAAAACCCTTCGAAGACCAGGCCGAAGTACTGGCTCAGGGGGCGGCCGGTGCGCCGCAGGTACTCATGCGGCAGGTTGGTAGCCTCATCCTGGTAAATGATCTTGTTTTTGGCAACGGAGTAAGCGCCTTTCACCCAGTAGTCCAGTTTGCCCACATGATCTTTCCAGCCCAGCTCCAGCTCGTAACCTTTGTTCTCCACCTTGCCGATGTTGGCGGCGGGCAGATCTGCAGATACCAGTTCCGGAACAGTGTTGAGCCGCCATAAGATGTTATTCCTTTTTTCAGTGAAGTAGTCGCCGGTGAAAGAAAGGCGGTCTGAGAAGAAACGCATTTCAGCGCCGAGGTCCATTTTACGGGCACGTTCCCAGGTCACGTCAGGATTACCCAGCTTACCCTCCCGGTACATGTTGTAGCGGGCCATGTTAGAGCCGGCCTCTCCAAATACCACGGCCTGAAAATCTCCGTTGGTAAGTGTGTACGGGCCGTCCAGGTAGAGGTACCGGTCAAAGCCTATCTTGTCATTCCCCACTTCGCCGTAAGAGCCCCTGAACTTCAGGAAAGTGAGCACTTTGTTTTTAGGCATCCAGGGCTCTTCCGTTACCGTCCAGCCCAGGGAGAACGCCGGGAAGAAACCGAAACGTTTGCCTTCCATGAAGTTTTCCGAACCATTGTAACCTGCATTGATCTCCGCCATGTAACGGTTGGCATAGTCATAAGTAACACGCCCTACCACCCCCAGGTAACCGGTGGGCAGCTTGAACGCCATGTTGGGGTAATAGCCGTACTCAAAGTTGCCCAGTGCAAGGCCTGTTACGGTATGTTTGCCGAAAGTGCGTTTATAGTCAATAGCCGCTTCCGTGTACATCTTGCGCCATTTATTGTTGTCAGAAACGCCTTCGCTCAGGCCCTGGAACGGCCCGGTGTCCGAGCTTTGGTACATGATGTATTTGGAAGGATCATTCGGATCTTTCATGATGGTGTACGCCGGGAAGAGCTTGGTGCGCCGCGCGCTTTTCATATAGTAGCTGTCATACGCGCCGGTGGCCCGTACAGACAGGCCTTTTACAAAGCGGCCCAGGTCATAGTTGATCACCAGGTTGGTATTGAGCGTGCTGGAATAATCTTCCGTTACAAAGGCGCCGCCGGTGCTGGTGGGGCCGGCCTGTCCCCAGGGGTTGAAGTTGGGCACGCCGGAGGGCAGGCCCATAATTCTTTCTATGTATTTCCCTTCCACAAAACCGGGGCTGGTCATGGGCGGCAGGTTGGCCGCCTTGTCAAACGCGCCCCAGGCGCCGCCGTTGGGAATGTAGTTATCCGTGATCTGGTTGCCCAGCCGCACGGAAATGGTGAGGTCTTTTACCGGGTTGAAATCAAAGTTCATCCGGATGTTGTACTTGTCATATTTATGTTTGTACGGAAAGCCGAAGCTCTGCTCCGGCTGGTGGTAACCGCCGCTCTGGCTGAAATAGCCCAGGGAGGTGAAGTACCGCAGCTTTTCCGTACCGCCGGAAACGTTTGCATTATAGTTCTGCTGGAAGGAGAACGGTTTGATCATCTCGTCTATCCAGTTCTTGCTGGGGTGGAAGATGGGATCTTCACCGGTCTTGTACAGGCGGATGTCTTCTTCCGTGAAGCGGGGCGTCACGCCTGAATTGCGGGCCGCTTCGTTGTGCAGCAGCGCATAGTCGTACGAGGTCAGCAGCTCCGGCAGAATAGTAGGCTGAATGGCCGCCAGGTTGCTGCTTACGCTTACCTGCGGCTTGCCCACCTTACCTTGTTTGGTAGTGATGATAATAGCGCCGTTAGCGCCGCGCACCCCGAAAACCGCTGTGGCGGAAGCATCTTTCAGGATGTTGATAGATTCAATTTCGTTGGGGTCGAGGTTGTTGTACGTTTCACGCACCACCCCGTCTACCATAATGAGGGGATTTCTGCCGCTGCCATTGAGCGTGGCCATGCCGCGGATGTAAATGGTGGCCTTGTCGTTCCCGAACTCACCGGAGTTCTGCACGGCCTGCAGGCCCGGCGCCATGCCGATGAGGGCGTTGCTGATGCCTGCTACCGGGGCTTTTACGAGGTCTTCTCCCTTTACGGTAGAAATAGCACCCGTCACCGTGGCCTTTTTTTGTACGCCGTAGCCCACTACCACTACTTCGCCCAGCTGGCTGTCTCCCTCCGCCAGCGTTGTGCTGATAAAGGTTTTACCGCCTACCGGCACTTCTTTGGTGGTATAGCCTATAAAAGACAATACCAGGATATCCGTCCCTTTTGCATTGATCGAAAACTCGCCGCTCACGTTGGTAATGGTACCCGTATTCGTATCCTTGATCTTTACGCTTACGCCGGGCAGCGGTTCTTTTCCGTCAGTTACCCTGCCTTTGACTACCGTGGTCTGAGACATTGCATTTTCGAAAAACAAAAGGGAAAATACCCATGTAAAAATGAGTATAGCGTTTTTCATCATTATAAGTTTAACGTTTTGGTTTATTTGGTTGAATCAAGTTGGCAGTATCTATGTGCATAAAAGCAAAAGAAGCATTGATCATTTCATAACGAGATTTTAAGATCCTGAATAATTATGTTAGTGAAAGCTCCGGCACGTTCTACAGGTGATAGGAGGTTTGTTTAAGTTCTATTGCTGCCGTGGAAAAATGATGATCTTCTCATGTTCCGGTACCAGGCTAAATCAGCAGTTCAAACCTACTTTCCTGCGGCAAAATATTAAATAGCGGATTCCATGAAAAAGATGGATTATTTTACGTTTTCACGTGGCATTTTATTAATTTATAATTAGTTCTTAGTTTCATCCATCATATTATGGAAGCCATTCGCACAGCATATCTCGCCCTGCCGCTCCTGTTTGCGTGCAGCCTTGTTGCCGCACAGGCGCCGCCTGTAAATACAGACAGCCTGCGGCAGCTGATAGCGGCTGAAAAAACAGACACCGTAAAAGCCAACCTGCTGTTGCGGCTGGTAGACGCATTGCGGCTAACAGACTCTGCCGGCGCCATGCAGGCCAACCAGCAGGCGCTGGCCCTGCATACAAAGCAGCGTTACAAGCCCGGTATTGCGCTGGCGCTTTTTTCTCAGGGAAGAATTTACCACGCCTACAATCGTCTTGATTCCGCAGAAGCCCTCTATAAACGCGGGCTGGCCGTCATTCCGCAAGATACGTCCATACCCGCCACCTACGCCCGTGCTAGGCTTACCGGCAACCTGGCCAATATCTACGGCCAGCGCGGCATGGCGGAAAAAGAGCTGGAAATGGTGCTGAGCGCCATACCCATGCTGGAGCGCGTGAAAGACACGCTGGCCCTGGCCGTGGCCAATTTTAACGTGGGCGTAAAGTTCTATAACGGGCAGCAGTTCTCAAAAGCGTACAACTACCTGCAAAAAGCCGTGGCCCTGCATGAAAGGCGGCCCTCCGCGCAGCTCACGGAAGCCTATCTCATCACCACCTGGTGCGCCATGAACCTGGACAGTATTGACGCCATGGCGCGCTACCTCAACAAGGCGGAGCAGATCATAGACCGCTCCAACGCAGGGGTGCTGGAGAGCTATGAAATAGCATGGGGCCTGTATTATTTTAAAAGAAAAGATTTCGCTAACGCTGAAAAGGCCTACCGCCGCGCGTTGGCGGTCAAGAGCACCGGCCTGCCGCTGAACCGCGCCAATGCCCTGGAAGCGCTGTCTGAAATGTATGAAGCACAGCGGCGTTACGGCCCCGCCAAAAAAAGCATGGAGGCCTACCTGTCGCTTTCCCGCAGCATTCCCTGGCAAACCAACATCCTCTTCGGGCTCAAAAGCCTCTCCCGGCTGGAAGAAAAAGACGGCCGGCATGCCGCCGCCCTGCGCTACCTGCGGGAGTACGTGCAGCTGAATGACAGCATCAGGGAAGATGAAGGCAAAGTGCGCCTGCATGAACTGGAAATGAAATACCAGGCGGCGGAAAAAGAAAAGAAGATATTGACGCTGGAAAACGGCAACAAACAGCAGCAGCTGGACCTGCAGCGCAGCCGCACCTACAACGTCCTGTTGCTGGCCGGCCTGCTGGTGGCGGCCCTCGCGGCGCTACTGGTATATATCATCTACCGCCACAAACACCGGCTGGCGGCCCAGCAGGAGCAATTGCAACGGCAGGAGCTGGAAAATATCAGGCAGGCCCGGCGCCTGCAAAACTACGCCGCCATGGTGGAAGGCCAGGAACAGGAGCGGCAGCGGCTGGCGCGAGACTTGCATGACGGCCTGGGCGGCACCATGGCCAGCATCCGCCTGAAGGCCGCAGACCTGGCAGACAGCTCCCCTCCCAACACCGCGCTGCAGCAGATCGTAACGCGGCTTGACGGCGCCGCGCAGGAGCTGCGCCGCATTGCGCATAACCTGATGCCGGAAATACTGCTCAGATCAGGACTGGAAGCGGCACTCAAAGATCTTTGTGAGCACATGGGCAAAGACGGCGTTCACATGGTATGCCAGGCGTACGACCTCCAGCATAACATCCCGCAGCAGCAGCAGATCATGATATACCGCCTGGTGCAGGAACTGGTGGGCAACGCCCTCCGCCACAGCGGCGCAAAGAACATACTGGTGCAATGCCTGCAAAGAGAGCAGGAAATATTTCTCACCGTGGAAGATGACGGAAACGGTTTCGATACCAGCGCCACACGCGCCGGTACCGGCATGGGCCTGCAAAGCGTACGCGCCCGTGTAGATTACCTGAAAGGCCGGCTTGACATACAGTCTGCCCCCGGCGCAGGCACCACCGTAAATATCGAATTTGATGTACAACAAACAAACGCCCATATCACTGCTCATTATTGAAGACCATCTGCTGATGATGGAAGGCCTCCGCTCCCTGCTGCTGAACAGGCCGGAAGTAGAGCTGGCCGGCAGCTTCTCCGCCGGGCTGGAAGCGTTGGCCTTTCTGGAAACGCACCCCGTAGATGTGGTGCTGTTGGACGTGAACCTGCCGGATATCAGCGGCGTTGCGCTCTGCAGCAAGATCAGGGAGATAGACGGCACGGTGAAAATACTGGCATTGAGCGCCTCCGGCGAGCGTTCCGTTATTCTGCAAATGCTGCAGAACGGCGCCAACGGTTATTTGCTGAAAAACACATCGTCCAAAGAGCTGATGGATGCCGTTCAGCAGGTGCTGGAACAGCGTATTGTGCTGGGGCCTGACGTACAGCGCATCATGGCCGCATCCGGCAGCACGGCGGAAGCGCCCCGCCTCACCCGCCGGGAAAAAGACGTGCTGCAGCTGATAGCCAAAGGCCTCACCAACCCCGAAATAGCCGTCCAGCTCGGCATCAGCACCCTCACCGCGGAAACCCACCGCAAGAACATTATGCAAAAGCTGAAGGTCAACAACGCCGCCGCGCTGATCAAAGCCGCCATAGACCATGCATTGATCTGATATCTACCATGAATATGGTAGATGCGCCTACCCCCGCCATGGTATTGTTGCCGCCTCTGCACGCGCCTAATTTTGTTGAACGCAAAAAACGTTTAAACAAAATAAATGCATATGACCATTTCAGTATTTAAAAAGTACCTGCAGCGGATGGCCGTGGTGGCGCTGGCGGCCGGGTTGTTTGTTTCCTGCAAAAAAGACAAGAAAGATGACGTGCCTGAGCCCGGTACAGGCTACCCAAAAGAAGTGAACGTAACCTACAAGGTAACGGTGGCCTCCGGCGCCATCCCCTCCTGCCGCTTCGACTACTTTAATGAAACCGGCGGCATGACCATAGAGCAGAACGTGCCTGTTCCCATTACCAAAACTTTCAAACGCACCGTGAACCGGTTAGATTATGTGGGTTTCACCGTTGCCTCCACTGCTGGCGGCAGCCTGAAGCTGGAAATACTGGTGAACAACACCCCGGTAGAATCCCAGACGTTCAGCGGCAGCGGAACGTTTGCCGGCACGGTGAAATATATTTTCCCGTAGCTGCGGCAGCTTGCCAGCGCTTTACCGCATAAGGTGCCATGCTTATGGAACGCCACAGGGCCGGCCGTTCTTCCTTCATGGAGAACGGCCGGTTATTTTTTTTCGCTCATATTGCTTATTTTACCATACGCCGCCCGGCGCCTGATGACCCTGTGCAATGCTCCACCCCCGGCGGGTAACAATGAACAATATGAAACACCTGATCTGCACCCTCTTTCTAAGCCTCTGCCTTTACACCGTCCATGCGCAGGATAATCCTTTGCGCATTGTAATGATAGGCGCACACCCTGATGATTGCGACATCAAAAGCGGCGGAACGGCCGCATTGTTTGCCCAAATGGGCCATGCCGTGAAATTTATTTCCGTTACCAATGGAGATGCGGGGCATATGGAACAGGGCGGCGGCGCGCTGGCCAAACGCCGCAGGGCCGAAGCCGCGGAAGCCGCCAGGCGCCTGGGTATTACGTATGATGTTATGGACAATCACGACGGCGAGCTGGAACCCACGCTCAATATCCGCCTTGCCCTCATCCGGAAAATACGCGAGTGGAAGGCAGACATCGTGATCTCCCACCGGCCGGTAGACTACCACCCTGACCACCGCTACACCGGCATACTGGTGCAGGACGCGGCCTTTATGGTGATGGTGCCCAACATTGCGCCTGATACCCCTCCCCTCACCAAAAACCCCGTGTTCCTGTATTTCCAGGACCACTTCACCAAACCTTCCATTTTTCAGCCGGATGTATGCATAGACATCACCGCCGTGATAGATAAAAAAATAGACGCGCTGGACGCGCATGAGTCACAGTTCTACGAATGGCTGCCCTGGGTATCCGGCTACAAAGGCGCCATACCCGCCGGCAAACAGGAGCGCAAAGAGTGGATCAAGACCACGCGGTGGCCATCCATTCCCCCTGCCCTCAAAACCGGGCTGGAAAAATGGTACAGCCCCGCGCAGGCAGGCGCGGCAAAATATGCTGAAGCGTTTGAGTTATGCGAATATGGCGCACGGCCTACGGAAGAGGAGATCAGGCGGCTGTTCCCGATGTTGAAGAAACAATAACGTGTAAAACAGTATATTGCCGGAAACATACGTGAAAATGAAAGCCATAGGATTCAAAACATCACTGCCCATTACTGATAAAGACAGCTTCATAGAATTTGATACCGCCATCCCCACGCCCACCGGCAGAGACCTGCTGGTGAAAATTACCGCCATCAGCGTAAACCCGGTAGATTTCAAAATACGGCAAAACAGCGCCAAAGACACGGTGCTGGAAACACCGAAGATCATCGGCTGGGATGCGGTAGGCGTAGTGGAAGCCACCGGCAGCGACGTCTCTTTGTTCCAAAAAGGGGACGAAGTATTTTACGCCGGGGATATTACCCGCAGCGGCAGCAACGCGGAATACCAGCTGGTAGATGAACGCATCGTGGGCCGCAAACCGCAAAACCTCACTGCCGCCGAAGCAGCAGCCATGCCGCTCACCGCCCTCACCGCCTGGGAATCTCTATTTGACCGCATCCGCATCAATGACAAGGACAAAGGGAAAAGCATTTTGATACTTGGCGGCGCCGGTGGCGTAGGCTCCATCGCTATTCAGATAGCTAAAAAAATAGCCGGCCTCACCGTGATTGCCACCGCGTCAAGACCTGAAACGGCGGCATGGTGTAAAGAAATGGGGGCAGATGTAGTGGTGAACCACCGCCACCTCGTGGAAGAAGTACGCCGGGCAGGTTTCCGGTACGCAGATTTTATTCTCGACTTTGTAGATACCAATGCTTATTGGGATGCCATGGCAGACCTCATCAAACCGCAGGGCCATATAGTATCCATCACCGGCTCCTCCACCCCCGTTGCGCTCAACAAGCTGAAAAGCAAAAGCGTTACGTTCAGCTGGGAGCTGATGTACACCCGCAGCAGCTTCCAGACGGAAGACATGCAGGAGCAGCACAACATCCTCAACAATGTTTCAACGCTGCTGGATAACGGCACGCTGGTCACTACCCTGAAAACCACCCTCCGCGGCCTTACGGCGGAGAACCTGAAAGAAGCCCACCGGCTGCAGGAAAGCGGGAAAAGTATTGGTAAAACGGTGATCGTTTATTAAGCGGCTTCCTGAAAAGGCCGTCCCGGCAACAATTACAAAGCCATCCTGAAAAAGCATGCAGCGCCATGCCCGTCAATGCTGTCTTGCAACAATACAGAGCCCTCTTCCCTAACTCCGGAAAATAAATTTGCGCAAGTAAACCCTTGCACATATATTTGCAAGCAAATACTTGCATATAATGGAATCCAGACGAGACGTATTTCAGGCCATTGCCGATCCTACCAGGAGGCAGATCATAGAGATGCTCTCCCGCCAGCCCCTGAACGTAAACGCCATTTCGGAGAAATTTGACGTAAGCCGCCAGGCCGTTTCACTGCATGTGAAAATCCTGGAGGAATGCGGGCTGATTGTGGTGAAAAGACAGGGCCGGGAAAGATATTGCGAAGCGAAGGTGGACAAATTGAATGAAGTAGCAGACTGGGTAGATTATTGCCGGCAATTCTGGACGCAGCAGTTCAAGTCACTGGATAAATATCTCACCAACGTACAAACCCAAAAACCCAAAAAATGAGTACCGTTCAAACAAGCTCTCAAAAGGACTTTTCCTTGACGTATGAATTTAACGCCCCGAAGCAGCTGGTGTTCAATGCCTTTAGCACCGCAGAAGCGCTGAATGAATGGTGGGGCCCCGCGGAAAGCAAAAACAGCGCCATCAGCCTCGATTTCAGGCCCGGCGGCATGTTTCACTTCAAAATGGAATTCGGGGAACAGGTTTCCTATGGCAGGTTGATCTTTGATAAAATTGAACCGTACGACCTGTTGGAGTTCACAAACGCGTTTGCGGACGAACAGGCCAATGTGGTAAAAGCTCCGTTTGATATTCCGCTGCCGCCGGAGATCGCCTACCGGCTTGTATTCAGCGAAGAGAACGGCAAAACCCGCATTGTTATCACCGGCAAACCGGTGAACGGCACGGCGGAGGAAACAGACGGTTTCCACTCCATCCGTGAAGACATGCAGCGCGGCTTCGCGTCTCAGTTTGACCAGCTGGCCATCTACCTCAGCAAAACCGGCAGCCGTCAATAAATGCCATTACCGGGAGTCATGCCCCCTTCATCATCGCCGGCGGGAATCTTTCCCTTCGTGGTTGCAGATAAGCCTCTCCTCCGCTACCCTGCTTTCCCGTTCATCATCCTGGACGAACCTGGCCATCATGAAACCTTCCCTATGCCGTCATAGGATGAAAGGGGAAGGAACATACCGGGGAAAGCGTAGGGAAAGCGAAGGAAAAGCGAATGGTAGGTGGACTTGATGCGGAAATGGTGCGGAGGTGGTGTGCAGATACCCTGTTGCGGGTGATTGGCTGAAAAATGCGGGCGCTCTTCATGGGAAATGGGAGATTTTCACTTCACATGGCAGCAAATGTGCTGTGCGTAGGCGGAAAATATCGGAAAAATGAGGGGAAAGCGCATGGGGAGGCGCTCTGCGTGGACAGAAGTGGGAAAACTAAGGGTAAATAAACGGAAACGGCGGAAAAACGGCAGGCGCTATTCCCGTTGCGGGAAATTGATGACCAGTCCAGGCACCAGCGGAAGCGCTCCGCGCCCGGCCAATGCTTCTTGCTCCGGCTCTGCTGCGTGGCTGTGCTCCTTCGGTTCCTTCCTGCTCGTCAGCACGGCAATCACCTCCGCAGCGGAATACTTCCTGTTCAGCAGCATCACCATCCGGCCATTTTCCTGCTTGCAGCACATGACTTCCAGGATGACGGTACACAGCGCGCCTTTTTGCGCAGGCACCACCAGCGTCAGCTCTTCACACGGCCGGCTAACGTCTACCAGCACCGCTTCAGACGCCGTTGCCGCAGCTTCCGTAAAACCCGGCTGCAGGAACACGCCTACCGCTCTGATGCGCAGGTGCGTGGCCACAGGGTTGCAGGTGTAGGAAGACATAGCCGGAACAGTAACGTGCAGGTTGCCGTAAAAATCCCGGGTAACCACAGGAGTTACCGTCAGCACCTCGTCAAGCGCGGTGTGCTGGTTGAAGCTGAACCCCTTCAGGCCGCGGAAGTTTTGCGGGATGAACGTTTTGGAATGGTGCAGGTCGTCTTGCCGCAACACGCCCAGGAGCGCCCTGTTCAGGCGGTTGCCCAGCCCCATTTCCCCCGGAATGTCCAGCAGGCCGTACGCGGCATGCCGCATGGCGGCGCCCAGCGTACTGGCCTTGCCAAAATAACGCGCGCTGATCTTTGTGCGGGGGCTTTGCCGCACCTCAGCGGGCATGGAGCGGAGGTAGTGCTCCTTGCCTACGCGGTAACCAATCAGGTCTCCTACCTTCTTGGTGAATTTGATGAGCCCGGTTTGCTTTGCCATAATGGCCAGCTGCCCCAAAAAATACGCCAATCACTGCGCAGAGGCCGTCTAAACATGAAATGGCACAGCGATTTTAATATATGTTAACTTTTATGGGAGAGAATATTCACTAATCTGCCGAAAGGGTCGCGCACAAAGAAGCGCCTCACGCCCCAAGGCTCATCCGCCGGGCCGTACTCAATGGCAAAACCCGCCGCTTTCATTTGCACAAATGCCTCATCCACCTCATCTACCTCAATGGAGATATCAGGCACAGGCGTGCCGGAACCGCCCTGCTCCGCAAAGCTGACCTGCACCCGCATGGATTCGTCATTGCCGTAGGTGCGTATCCATCCATGGTCCATCAGTACATCGAGGCCCAGCACGTCTTCGTAGAATTTGCGGGCGGCTTCTATATGGCTGGTCTTGATATTGGTGACGATGCGTTTTACTTTCATGATCTTTTGATTTACTGACCAATCAAGGTAGCGAAAATGACGTAAATTGTTGCCGGTATTCTCTTCAACATGACACAACAGATCGAAAAGGCCGTTATCATTCACGCGGCCCCGCATACAGTATGGAACGCGCTCACCTCGCCCGGCCTGATCAGGCAATGGATGGGAGAACCGGAGATGAACATTACGGTAGTGACCGACTGGCGGGTAGGGCAACCTGTCGTTATCAGCGGCTTCCACCATGCAACATTCGAAAACAGGGGTACCGTACTGCAATTTGAGCCGGAAAGCGTGTTGCAATACGACTATATCAGCTCCCTCTCCCGCCTCCCGGACATACCCGAAAACCGGACTTCCCTTACGTTCATGCTAACGCCCCAGGGCAACCAGACCCTGCTGACGCTGAGGCTCGGCAATTTCCCGACGGAAACCATTTTCAGGCATGTGGATTTTTACTGGAGGGGTACGTTGATGGTGTTGAAGAAGTTTGTGGAGGAAAATGGGCCGGAGACGATTCCATCGGCGACTAGTGCCAGTATAACGCAGACCTCATAAAAGACTGCGCAAGTTGTGCACGATATAGTCCGTTCGGTTACGTTCGGAAAAATCGAGGCTCGCAGCGATCCATTCCTCCACGTATGGGACTTGCAACAATTGAGCAAAGCGGTCTTTAAAATACTCTAATAAATGGAGGTCTGCCTCCCGCATTTCATTCCAGATCGTTGTGCGGTTATTGAAAATATAAACAATATCTTCAAAATCGGTGCTGGTTCTACCATCTCCACGCCCGCGACCTATAAAAGCTTCCAGTTTCGTGGCGATAAAGTATGCTGGTCGTAATATGCGAAAAGAGTATCCCTCTTCGGGTGCAATCACAACAGCAGATGCGAATGCGGGTTTATACCACCTGTTGGAAAAACCAAGAATGTTTTGGTCTGTAGGCATCACATCCACAATAACGCCATTAACCTGATAGCGGCATATCACACGGGAGTTTTGATCATTAGTAAAACCCTTCCGGCGCAGTTTTTCTTCTAACGCTGAATATCCCCCATATCCTGCTACTTCCACCATGATGTCAACATCGTCCGTTGGCCGAATTTCGCCGGCAGGACGGTCAGCATAAAGGGATACTGTTGCTCCACCTACAAAAACCACTTCATCCGCGATCTCCCCTAATGCATTGTAGACAATCTTGATCCGTTCGATGTTTTGGGCGTGACTCATAATATTAAGGGAATGATATCATCAGGATCTTGTAAGATCATCTTTTTCAATAATGCAGACGCGGTTTCTATTTCCCGTTTTTTGCCTACTCTGAGGATATCTACACTTGCCAGCAGCTGATAAAGCACCGGGTCTTTAACAGCCGCACCGGGAACGCCAGGGTGCAAGGGGTCTATGGCCTGTCCCCTGACTTGACCATTTGAATCCGGCCAAACATATTTTTCCACCGATATGAACTTTTCTTGGAAATAAGGATGGGAGTGTGCTGTAGGCATACCTATAACAACACTACCAGGCATTTCGGGAAATACATAGCGTACGCCGTGTTGCAGAAACTCCAACAATGCCTGCCGATGTACGCGCTTCTTTGTTCCGTCAACCAACCCCGCAATTTGGCTTCTGTTCAAGGATACGGATATTTCGGAAACAGAGATACCCAGTCCGGTTGCCAGATCCCGTTGCTGCCATGACCTATGGCCTATACTTATAATTTTTAACAGGATAACGATGTCCTGTGGACGCATTCCATGATGTCCCGTCATAAGGCAAAAGTAATGATTTTCTGTTCGCGAATCGCGAATCAAAAAACAAGTAAGTAGACAGCACTGTACTTACTGATATTCATATTTTTATACTTTATAAAATATATATGATCAATGTCGCGGTTCGGCTATGGCTACGCAGAACGAACTGTCTGCCTTAACCATGCCCCTTCAGGAACCCCACCACATCCGCCATATCCTTCTCCGTAAGCTGGTTGCTTACAGGGTCTGGCATCAGGCTCTTGCCTTGTTTCTTGCGGGAGCTGATCTTCTTTTTGTCTATCACATGTTTTTGCCCGCCGATGTCTTTGATCACAATAGACCGTTCGTTTTCCGACAGCAGGAAACCGAACAGCGTGGCGCCGTCGGTTGTATTGACCAGCCATGATTCATAGCCGAATACAATGCCCGCGCTGGGGTTCACAATGGCATCCAGCAGGGCGGCATTGTCAAACTTTTTGCCGATGTCGGTGAGGTCTGGCCCAATGCTGCTCCCCGCCCCGTTCAGCTTGTGGCAGCTGCCGCAGCGGGTGGTAAATACCGTTTTGCCGTTGGTCACGTCGGGCTTCATCTGCAGCATGGCCGGTATGGAAAAAGACTTGTCTGAGCCGGGCTGTTTAAAGTATTTGCCGGCTTGCATGCGCACGGTAGCGTCAGGGTTAAGGAAGATCTTTTCCGCTACAAAACCCATCAGGTCTTGCGGCAGCGTTTTCTCTTCCGCCATGCCGATGATCATCTGGCCGCCCACGGAATCTGCCGCCATTTGCTGTACCTGGTGCTTTCTTTCCGGAAGCGACTGATGTTCATCCAGCACCATTTGTTTTTTAACACGCATGCGCGCCAGCTTGCGCTCGTAGGCAGTATTGAGGCTGATGCTGCTCCAGTCAAGCAGGTTGAACCAGTCATTCCCCTGCCGGAAAGAAAGCCAGTAAGCGGCCATCTCCGCCACATCCTGCAGGCTGTCTTTTGCCAGCGCGGCCATGGCCTGCGCAGCGGGTGGGGTGTTCACAAAGGCCAACGCGGTTAAGGCGGCGCGCCGGGCTTGCTCAGGGAGTTGTTTATTGCCTGCCCTTTCTGCTAAAGCGGGTACTGCTTCCGGCGGGTGCAGGCGCCAGGCAAACGCGGTCATTTGCGGGTTCCATTGGGAGGGGACTTTCCCTTCCCCGAATATGTTCACGATCTCCGGGTAGATGTCTGATGCATGGCCTTCCAGGCCGGCGCCCAGGGTTTCCAGGTACCAGCGGTCTGCGCCGTCAAATTGTTTGATCAGTTCTACCAGCAGCGGTTTCTTTTGTTCATAAGGCATATCCCGCAGGGAAATGGCCACTTCTCTTCTCACAAAAGCAGACGTATCCCGCAGCAGTTGCCGCGCATAGGGCAATATGTCCGCATTGCCCTGCCGGAGGGCGCGGTATGCGGTGGCCCTTAGTTCCACATCCGGGTGTTTGAGCGTTTCTTCCACCACTGCCCTGCCTTTTGCGCCCAGTTGCGCCAGCAGCCAAACGGCCCTTGCCCTGATGTAGGGATTGTCATCTTTAAGCAGGGCCTGCACGGGCGCTACAGCTGCTTCCCCCTGCTGCCGGAGCCGCTCAAAGCCCTGGTTGCGCACGTTGATGGCCGCGCTCTTCAAAGCGGCGATCTGGCCTGCTGTAGTGTGAAGATCTATTTTGGGCGCTGTCAGTTTTTTGCCGCGCGGCGTTATGCGGTAAATTCTTCCATAGCCTATACTGTCTTGCATCTGGTGGCCGCCTACCACGGGGTCATACCAGTCGGAAACATAGATGGCGCCGTCTGTGCCAATGGTCACATCACTGGGGCGGAACCATTTTTCCTGTTTCCTGTTCTGCGCCGTGTCGTTCCATACGTACGGCTCGTCTGCGTTAGAGATGGAGCTGATGAAGTTTTCCCGCTTGCCCAGGTTGTAGCCTGATTGCTGGATGGCGGGGTAATATCCGAAAATAACGTTCCGGCCCGCATCTGCGCTTAACAGAAGGCCGCGGTAACCGCTGCCCAATGCATCACTTTCGTTGACGGTGATGCCGGTGGGCGCGCCTGCGCCAGACCGGTCTCCTGCGGGCATCACACCGGGATCGTCCTGGTGCCAGTGTGCGGCAAATATATCCTGCCCGGGGCGCTGGTCTGCCTGCCAGTAGCGGGTACCGTCTGTGCTGAAAAAGCCTGCATTGCCGCCTTCCATCAGCCAGGTTGTTCTGCAGGTGACCACCTGGTCATCATTATCATTCTGCCAGAGGTTGCCGTAAGAGTCCGGTATTATTTCATAAGAGTTCCTGAAGTTGTGGCCCAATACCGTCAGGCCCGTGCCGTCTGGTTTGATGCGCAGGGCCAGGCCGCCAACCCACACCTTGCCGTCATCACTCTTCCTGTTGCCGCTGTTCTCTTTGTTATAGGGCGAGCCGCCGGTGTAGATGCTGCCGGAGCGCAACGTCCACCCGCTTTTGTCTGTCACCAGGTGCGGCCCGGCATTGCCGGTGTTAAAATACCAGTTGCCGTCCGGGCCGGCGTATACAGCATGCAGGGAATGATCGTGGTCAACGCCACCGAAGCCGGTGAGGAATATTTCTTTTTTATCAGGCCGGTCATCTCCATCTTCATCTGTGTAGATAATGAGGTTGGGAGAACAGGATACCAGCACCTTGTTGCCGATCACGGCAATGCCCACGGGGGCAATGAGGTCGCGGTCTTGTACAAACACTTTGGCCGTATCTGCCTTGCCGTCACCGTCCGTATCTTCCAGCACCATTACACGGTCTCCCGCAGTATGGTGCAGGTGTTGGAGAGAGTCGTTGTTGTAGTTGCGGTAATCTACCGCTTCGGTGATCCACAGCCGGCCGCGGCTGTCTACGTCCATATTGGTGGGGTTGTAGAACATGGGAGATTCCGCCCAGAGGGTGGCCTCCAGGTCTGCGGGCAGGTAGAGGTCAAGGCTTTTCCATGTTTCCGTTGAGCGCTGGCGTTCTTTTTCTCCGGCAGGCTGCCCGCAGGCCATGGTGGCCAGCAGCAGCGAAAGGGACAAGTAGCGGGTGATATTCATGACGTGGTGCTTGGTTATTGTGGAAAAAGTGATCTTAAAAAACGGAGGTTCCGCCGGTAGCTGTCTGTTATGTCCGCTTTGGCAGGCAGCGCTCCTTCTATCTGCATCCAGCCGTCAAAGCCAGACTGCTTCACCGCTTCCGCAACAGCGGCCCAGTTCAGCGTTCCTTTCCCCAGCAGAGAGCCGTTCTCTTTCATATGCAGCTCGCAGATGTGTTCCCTGCCCAGCGCCTTGAATTCTTTTACGGCGTCAAAGCCTGCATCCGCCGTGTTCCGGAAGTCGTAATAACATTGTACGCTGGCGGAACCTACGGCGTCTATGATCCGCAAGTGCTCCGCGGCATTGAGGTAAGATTCTATGCCGAGTATCACGCCGTTCTTTTCGGCTTTGGGCGCGGCTATCTTCAACCGCCTGATCACTTCCTGCTGGCCCTGCTCGTCTTGCCGCAGGTCGTTCTTGCCAAAAAATGCCAGCAATACCACCGGCGCATGCAGCTTGTTTGCCACGTCAATACTGTCCCACACCCATTCTTCCGTGCGGGCGTCTGATTTGTAGGGTATGTTGTTCAGCTCCGCAATGGCCAGGCTGGATATGGTTATACCGGTTCTTTGAGACGCTTCCAAATAAGCTTCCTGCAATGCCGGCTGGCGGAGATGCAGGCCGTTGGCCAGCGAGCCCATATTGACCTGTATGCCTTCCAGGCCAATTGCTTTGGCTACGTCGAAAGCCTTGATGTTGCTGCTGTTGCCGATAGACCAGTCGCACGCGCCGATGCGGAAGCGGCTTTTTACAGGCGCTTCATGCCGTTGCACCCAGGCGGCCAATGGCGTCAATGCCGCCAGCATAGCGGTTTGCGTCAACCATTTTCTACGGGAGATCATGCCGGTCATTTTACCTCCACATCATTTTCCCAGCCGGTCTCTTTCAGCGCCGGGTCGTTCTCTTTTTTCAGGAAGTCCGCTTCAGAAAGGGAAGCCGCTTTCCACTGCAGCAGCGCTTCGTCCGGCACTACCTGCACGGGCTCTTTCCAGGCGGTGGAAGTTTCGTTATACGCCAGGTTAGACTGTGAGCTGTAGCAGGAAATAACAGACCAGCGCGGGTGGTCAGAGAGATTGGCCTCGGAGCGGTGCAGCGTGTTGGGGTGAAAGAACAATGCATCACCGGGTGCTATTTCCACGTACACGAGTTCCATTGTTTGCAGCGCATTGTTCACCATCACCATGTCTGCCCCCACCTGCTCACCGGCAAAACCATGGTTTACGCGGCCTATTTTATGCGAGCCTTTGATCACCTGCAGGCACCCGTTCTGCCTGTTGGCAGCCGTTAGCGCCACCATGACGGAAATCAGCTGGTCAGGGAACATGAACTGGTTCTTGTACCAGTAGCCATAGTCCTGGTGCCACTCCCAGGCCCCGCCTACCTTCGGTTCCTTTTGCATGAGCTTGGAATGGAAATGGCAAACAGGCGCCGTACTGTCCAGCAGCTGCGCAGCCCTGCCCACTATTCTTTCGCTGCGGGTGAGGTAGCCGAATACATCGTTGCCGGGGGTGAACCAGAGCGAGAGCCTTGTTTTTTTGCCGGCCTGGTCATTCAGGTCAAGCGCGTTCTTGCGCATGGCATCATCTTCCAGCGCCGTTTTATAGAGCAGGTCTGTTTCCTGCCGCGATACGAGGTCTTTTACAATGATGTACCCGTCTCGATGGTACTGCTGTATCTGTTCAGGAGTGAATAACGTGGTCATACAGTTCAGTTTGATAGCTATCCAAAATTGGGGATTACCGGCAGGCGGCTGTACAACTATTTGGGCTAAAAAAACAACTTTTTTGACCTTTTTTACCACGGGCAGGGCATTTTTCAGTATTTTAACTTTATATCCAAAGGCAATGGTATGAAGTCCCTCATTCAAAAACTGCCCCTTTCGGAGCAATCCTCTTTTGTAGCGGACCGTTACATCACACCGCATTTTGAAACGCCATGGCACTGCCACCCGGAATATGAGCTGGTGCTGATCATCAAGGGGAAAGGCAAACGTTTTGTAGGAGACCATGTGTCTGACTACGCTGAAGGCGAGCTGGACCTGCTGGGCCCTAACCTGCCTCACTGGTACCGGAAACATGATGAAGAAAAAGAAGGCGGATCGCTGGTGATACACTTCAGGGAAGAATTCCTGGGAAAAGACTTTTTACAGATCCCGGAAATGCAGAAAATATTGCTGCTGTTCGAGAAGTCTGCAACCGGCCTGCACTTCAGCGGTAAAACCAGTGCCAGCGTAGGCGCAAAAATGGAGGCCATGCTGGCGCATACCGGTATGGAACGGCTGATGTACCTGCTCTCTATGTTGAAAGAGCTCTCTGAATCTGCCGAATACACCGTGCTCTCCAGCCCTGAAATGACCGGCGGCAGCCACAAGACGAACGACCGCCTGCAGCGGATATTCGACTACGTGCTGGCCAATTTCAAACAAGACATACAGCTGGAAGAAGCGGCGCGCATGGCCATGATGAGCCCGTCCAGCTTCAGCCGGTATTTCAGGCAGGTCACCAAAAAGAACTTCTCCCATTTTGTGAACCAGATCAGAGTGGGTTATGCCTGCCGGCAGCTGATGAAAAGCAACTTCAGCATCAGCTATGTGTGCCACGAGAGCGGCTTCAACAATATGACCAATTTCTCCAAGCAGTTCAGGAAAATAGTGCACCTCACTCCCTCGCAGTTCAGGCAGCGGCACCGGGTGTAGCACTGGAGGCAATGATCAGCCTCGTGAAAGAATAGCGGTCAATTCCTCCAGGAAAGGGATTTGCGCGGCCTTGATCTTCTTTTTCGCATCCGCCAGCGTGAACCAGTCTCCTTTGTCTATCTCCGGGTACAATTTCTTTTTACCTGAACGCGGCGGCCATTCCAGCTCAAAAGTATTGCTGCGAATGGCCGCCGCGTTCAGCTCACCCGCAACGGCCCAGCACAGCACCTTTTTGCCGCCCTTTTGTACAATAGGCCCCAGCTCGATGAAATTCCCCGAAGGGCGGTAGCCTGTTTCTTCCTCAAACTCCCTGATGGCCGCATCTAGCGGGCTTTCTGACGGCGGGTACTCTCCTTTCGGCACCGTCCAGTGCCCCTCATCTTTACGGGCAAAGAACGGCCCGCCGGGGTGTACAAGAAAAAACTCCGGAACGTTGTTCCGAAGCCTGAACAGGAGAATGCCGGCGCTCAATTTCATGTGAGAGGCGGCGCAAAATATATGCCGGGCAAACGGGGGCATGAAGGTATGCGTTCCGGGAACGGCCCGCATCATCTGCCGGTCACCGGCTGATGCGGATCACCAGCCCGCCCGTTGGCGGCAGCGTGAACTTGAGCGCATCCTGCCGGCGGATGGTTTGCTCCTCCAATACGAACCCGTTGCCATCTTTCACCACCAGTGCGCGGTGCCTGCCACGGGGAAGAAAATCCGGCCGCAGGGTGAACTCCCTCGGCTGGTCTGTACCGTTGATCACCGCCACGTACCATTCTTTCCCGCTTCTTTTTGCCAGCGCCGCCAGCTCCCCTATTTCACTGCCCTCCAGCACGCGCGTTTCATCCCAGGTAACGGGCAGCGTTTGCAGCAGCGGAATGATGGGGGCGTATAAGGGGTCATTAAGAATAGTGACCGGGTTTTCTGCCACACACTGGAAAGGTGAATTGAACAGGTACATCAGCGCCAGCTGGTGCGCATAGGTGGTAGGGCCTTTGTTGGTGAAAAAGCCGGGCGTATAGTCGCCATGCCCGCAGAGGAAGCGGGTAAACGGCAGGGCCGCATTATGCCAGGCCGGAATAGGTTCGTTCATGGGGTTCAGCTCCAGGCCGCGGATGCCCTCTCTGGTCATTTCATTCGGATAAGTAACGCTTTCGCCCGTGGGCGCATGGCAGCCATGGAAGTTCACCATCAGCCTGCGGGCGGCCGTGGCTTTGAGGAAACCGATCTCGAAATCTATCAGCTCCCTGGCCTCACTGTTCATAAAATCCGTCTTGATACCTGCCACGCCGCACTGCACCAGGCTGTCCAGGAACAGGTCCCGCTGCCGGGGGTTGCGCAGCAGTTTGGAATCGCGCCACACCCATACTTTCACCTTTCTTTCCTCCGCGTACCGGCAAATATCTGTCAACTGCTCCCATTTGTCGGGCCATATGGTTTCCCAGCCTTCGTCCAGCAGCGTATAATCAAATTTCAGCGCGGCCGCCGCGTCTATAAAACGTTTTTCTTCCGCCGGCTGCATGTAGTTCTCTTTACGGGTGATCCAGCTCCATACGGCCTTACCGGGGCGGATGTAGGATACGTCACGGTAGAGGGAGGCGTCCGGCTGCGGGTTCAATGCCCTGATCATCCCGTTATTCACCAGCGAGTTAAGATCGGTTGCATACATGATGACGCGCCAGGGCGTAAGCTGCCCTGCGTCAACATGAAACCCTGCATTCCCTTCGGTGAAATTCACCTGTACCATGCGGTTACCCGTTGCTTCCAGCCGCATGCCGCTGTAGTTGTACAAGGCTGCTTCGGTGATGGCCATATAAGAGCGGCCAGGCAGCTCCAATACCAGCGGCTTGCCCTGCACCGGCCCGGTGGGGGAAATCACCGGCAGACTGTCTACCGTGGTATGCGTCCACCACCCGGCGTATGATTTCAGCTTCCAGGCGTTCGTCCTTTCAAAGAACCATACCCGGCTCTCTGCCGGCATGCCGAAGGCCGTCAGCTCTTTCATCAGCTGGCCGCCCGCAGGCAGTATGTACCGGAAAGCGCAACCGTCTTTAAACAGCCGGAACTCCATGTTGAAAGCACCCTGCCGGTCTTTCACCGCAACGGTATATTTTGATCCTGCACCGTGCAATACTTCCATCTGCTCTACTGCAAGGCCAAAGGAAGCATTGTTAAGCTGGAAACCGGCGGCAGAGGGCGCTATGAGTGCTTTATGACCGGCGGTAACAGACCAGTTCAAAGCGCCATTCTCGGCAGACAATACTACAGAAAGCGGACTGCCCGCGTGAGTAAGGCGCAAAACGGATTGCGGGTAAACGTTCAGGAAAATGCACTGCAGTACCAACAGGCAACAAATACGTGGAAACATCCTCAAATGTAAAAAACGGGCGGGGCAGAACGTATGCCTCAACCGGCAGAAAAGCGCCGGGAACCCTCCCAATACTGTGGGAATGTTCCCGTAAGGCCAATGGCCCTGATTCAATGACGCAGCAGTCTTTTATTACTTTTTAATCTATTTTTATTGTTTTTCAATAAATATTTATACTTTTGCGTTATCACTTCTAAAACTCTTACTCATGGAGATCAAAATAGGTACAAAGCAGATACTCATGGTACTGTATATCCTTTCGTGGATCATATTTGTTGGTATATGTATTGACGCGGGTGGTTTCTTGTCCAACACCATTTATACGCTGGCAATAAACCCTGAGGGCGCCAGATCTTTCTGGCCGCGGATGGACCTCTCAGACCTTTTCAAGTATGACCGGGGGCATTTCCTCGTGCTCACCTTCTTCATGTTTGTTGTGAACCTGATGAAAGCATGGATGTTCTACCTGATCATCAAAATACTGCACAATAAAAAGCTGAACATGTCGCAGCCCTTCAACAAGCAGGTGGGGCGTTTCATTTTTGATATATCTTACCTCTCCCTGCTGATCGGCCTGTTTTCCCTGTGGGGCATCAAGTATGCGGAGTGGCTGGCGGAGAAAGGCCTGGCAATGCCCGATGCGCAACATATGCGCCTGGGTGGCGGGGATGTGTGGCTGTTTATGAGCGTTATACTTTTTGTGATCGTACACATTTTTAAACGCGGTATCCAGATACAGCAAGAAAACGAATTAACCGTATAACCATGCCGATTATTGTAAACCTGGACGTGATGATGGCCAAACGCAAGATGTCATTAAACGAACTGTCTGAAAAAGTAGGTCTCACCCTATCTAATCTTTCCATACTGAAAACCGGCAAGGCCAAAGCGATACGGTTCAGCACGCTTGACGCTATCTGCAAGGCGCTTGATTGCCAGCCTGCGGATATACTGGAATACAGGGAGGAGGAATAGGAAGCGCTATTTACAGCACCTCCACATACCCCTCAGTTCCGTTCACCCGTATCCGCTGCCCGTCTTTGATCAGCGTGGTAGCCTTTTCCACCCCCACCACCGCCGGCAGGCCATATTCCCGCGCAATGACCGCGCCGTGGGTCATTAGTCCGCCTACTTCCGTGACCAGGCCTTTGATGGATACGAACAGCGGCGTCCAGCTGGGGTCTGTAAACGCGGTCACCAGTATATCCCCCTCTTGCAGGTCGGCGTCCTCCATGTTCAGGATCACCCGTGCCCGGCCTTCTACGACCCCGGAAGAAACTGCCAGTCCCGGAATAGCCCCGGCCGGAAGGTTTTCCCGCTGATACCTGCCGGCAACGGCTTCGCCGTCAGATGTGAGCACCCGCGGAGGCGTCAGTTTTTCATATACTTTGTAGTCATTCTTTCGCTGGTGAATGACCTGGCCATCCAGCTGGCCGGTACGGACTACTTCCTGGAACTCTTCGAAGGTGAGGTAATACACATCTTCTTTTTCAGGAATAACCCCGGCTTTCACCAGTTTTTCCGCTTCCTTCAGCAGCGCCTGTTTGTAAACGAAATAGCGGCTAACGATGCCGTATTTCGGATATTCCCGGTAACCGGCCAAATCCCTGATCTGGTCTATCATCCGTTTTGTTTCCTCCGCCTTTTGCTCACCATCCGGCAATTGCCGCAACCGAGCCAGTATTTCCGCTTCCTTTTTCAAGGCCTCCTGCCGCCCCTGCTCAAATTTGCGGTGGCTGGCGTTGGGCTCGAAGTTCCTGATATTGCTGAGTATCATGGGTACAAGCGTGGCCGGCTTCTCGCTCCAGCGGGTTTTGGTGATATCGATCTCTCCTACGCAGCGCATGCCGTATTTATCGAGATACGCCTGGATGGCGCTGCGGGCCGCTTCTCCCCCTTCCAGCTTCACCAGCTCATCCAGGAAGTTATCATCTTCCACCTGTTGCAAATAATCAATTACCGCCGGGTAAGGGCGTATCACATCCGCCACGTCCAGCAGGGCCAAGCCCATTTCAGACGTAACATTATGGGGCACAGACTGGGAAAGCGTGTCTGCCGCGTTCTTTTCGCCCAGCCACTCCTGCATCTTCTCATTGACCCATGACGCCGCGTTGACGCCGGCCATGATCACGGCCATGTTCCTCGCATCAAACATCACCTGCTTCAGCTGCTGAATGTCTTCACGGATAAAATCGAACAGCGCCGGCCCTGATGTGGCCGTGATGTTTTGTTTTAACGCTGTGACGGCCGCCTGGCTCGTCTTGATCAGATCAGCTACCACGGCCGGGCCGTTTTCTACCGGCGTGCCGGGGTGAGACAATGCGGTGTGCCTTTTGCCTGTACTGGCCTCTTCCCCTGTTGATGGTTTGATAAATCCTTCCCGCTCAATAACAGTCAGCAATGCATCTTTCATGAGCGGATCGGACTTGCCCATAGCGTTCAATAAATTTTCCCTGCTCACAGGAGAAGCCACCATCTGCGTAACGTCCACAAACAACCTTCCTCCGGCCTTGCGCATCGGCGCGGGAGTCAATAGCAGGTAGAAAGATAGTCCCAGGGGTTTGATGGGATCGGTCATCATCTGCTGATGGGCTACAGATATATATACGTGGTTCTCCCCGTCATTCGCCTCAGGAATGGGATATAGCGTGGTGATGGGGCGGCTCTGCACAATATAAAACGTACCGTCCGCCAGGCACCATTCAATGTCTTGCGGGCTGCCAAAGTGTGCTTCAATTTTCCGGCCTGTACGCTCCAGCTCCAGTATCTGCTCCTCCGTCAGCACCTGCCTGTTCTGGTGTTCAGGAGCCATCTTCTCTTCTTTTGTACCACCGCCTGCCATTGCATGGATAGCCAGTTTTTTGGCGGGTATCTGCTTGCCTGTAATATGACCGTTAACCACTTTATAGTTGTCTGCATTTACCAGGCCTGCTACCAGCGCCTCCCCCAACCCAAAGCCCGCATCAATAGACAAAACCTTTCTGTTGCCGGTAACCGGGTCTGCCGTAAACAGGATACCCGCGGCCTGCGGGAACACCATCTGCTGTATCACTACGGCCAGCTGCACCTTGCGGTGATCAAAGCTGTTTTGAATACGATAAGTAACGGCCCTCTCCGTAAACAGGGACGCCCAGCATTTGCTGATATGCTGCAATACGGCCGCTTTGCCGGTGACGTTCAGATAGGTGTCTTGCTGGCCCGCAAATGATGCCGTTGGCAGGTCTTCCGCCGTAGCGCTTGAGCGTACGGCGTAGGCTTCCTGCTCATCAAGCCTTGCCATGATCTCTACGACAATATGCCCAGGAATGGTTATCCCTTCAATCACCCTGCGTATCTTTTCGCTGATTTTCCCGATGTGCGCCCGCTCTCCCGGCCCAACACGCGCCAGTTCATCCAGCAGGCTGTTCAACTCCCTGTTATTTTCTGTTGCTTCCCTGTACGCTTCGGTAGTCACACAAAAACCATCAGGTACCTGTATGTCGCTGATAGTGGCTAGTTCCCCCAGGTTAGCGCCTTTACCGCCTGCAAGCATCAGTTTAGACTTGTCCAGTTCCCGGAAGCCAATTACGTATGTGTTCATATGCTGGGTGTCTTGAGGTGTGAGGGGACAAAAGTATAGGGTATAACGTATCAAAGTGCGGTTTTTCAACTATATTTTTTCATGCACAATAATGATGAAAGCAGGGGCGTTTTCTGCTCAAATGGCTGGTTGATAACGGCCGAATGAATGGCGGCAAAGAACAGCTACGATGAGCTGCCGCAAATGGTTTTGATGATTACCGGCTTCGTGGTCAAACTGCAGTCTTCACAAATGGGTACTTTAGCCATATCATCACCAGGGGCATTATCAAAAAAGGGATTTCTATCAATGCCATTCTGAAATTCCCGGCTCTGACGGCCAATGCCATCACCACTACAATGGATATTGCGTTTAACACGTTACCCAGAAAAAATGTTCTGGGTATCAGTAACAGCACCCCGATCAGCATTGTTACCGCTCCAAAAAAAGGAATGACCGGTTCACTGATTCCCAGCTCATGCATCATCTTCAGAGATTCGGGATTATTCTTGTAATTAAGCGCCTCCCAGCCATGTTTGAAGGCCAGGTAGACAGACAGAAGCAATAATATTAATGATACGATACTCCTTATCATATTCTTTTTAACTAAATATAGTTTGTTCTTTAAATTTTGCAAAACCCGGCCGAAAGTGCCTGCCACAGTGCCTCGGGGCACGTATTTTCACGGCAATAACTTTGAGGCGGCCTTTTAAACAAAGCATATTCGGCCTTTTAAACAAAGTCGGCTCAAAACCTGCGCGCTAGTTTTGTATCAACAAAAACAAATTGAAATGATACAGAACAATTACCAGGGAGCACTTCAGCACCCGCTCCGCACGGGCTTCAACGCCCGATCAACTACTGCAGATATTATCAAAGGCATTGACCTCAGCGGCAAGATGGCCGTTGTAACCGGCGGCAATACAGGCATTGGCCTGGAAACCACGAAGACGCTGGCCGCTGCCGGAGCTACAGTGATCGTTCCGGCAAGGAACGTGGAAAAGGCCAGGAAAAACCTGGAAGGTATTGCCAATGTGGAGATCGAAGTTATGGACATCATGAATCCTGCGTCAATAACTGCCTTCGCGGAAAAATTCCTCGCTTCAGGCCGGCCCGTGCACTTCCTGATCAATAATGCGGGAATCATGTGGGTACCGCTGCGCAGAGACCAACGGGGCATTGAATCCCAACTGGCCACCAATTACATCGGGCAATTCCATCTGACTGCCTTGCTCTGGCCCGCGCTCAAGCAGGCAAATGGAGCGAGAGTAGTGAATGTCTCCTCACTCGGGCATCACATGTCACCATTCAACTTTGACGACCCCCATTTTGAGCACCGCCCATATGAAACACTGCAAGCCTACGGTCAGTCAAAAACAGCCAGCAACCTGTTCTCGCTGGAACTGGATAACCGCGCGAAATCTTATAATGTAAGGGCATACGCAGTACATCCGGGATCAATAGCCGGTACCGAGCTGGCCAGGGAAGCATCCGTTGAGCTGTTTCAGCAAATGGGGTTCCTGGATGACAAGGGGAATATGCGGCCGGAGGTGCTGGCCACGCTAAAGACTATACCACAGGGAGCCGCCACTACCATCTGGGCTGCCACCAGCCCGCAGCTCAATGACATTGGCGGTGTCTACTGTGAAGATGCAGACATTGCGGAGTTGCTGTCTTCAGACCTTGCGCATATGAAGCTTCACAAAAGCGGCGTACAACCATATTCGCTGGATGAGCACAGCGCCAAGCGCCTCTGGGCGCTCACAGAAGAAATGACAGGCCTCCGGTTCACCATCAAATAGGCCACTGTAAAACATACCGGCGGTTTCCAGTAAATTTGTAACACGGTAATACGGTATCAATATGGAATATCAGGCTAAATATATTACTGAAGACATTAAGCTGTCCTGCTACCAGGACAAGTTCTTTAAATCAGACATCATGTTCGAACAGCACATGCTGATCTGGTTCATTTCCGGCGAAACCAAAATTGTCCGCACCGAGGGGACCTACCTGTTTCAAAAAGGAGATATTTTCTTAATTCCAAGAAATCAGCTCGCCACCATTATCAACTATCCTAAAGACGGGTTGCCCCATAAAACGGTGGTCATGCACCTGACAACCGAATGGCTGCGGAACTTCTATGCCAGGCTCGATGTCAGGCCCGTAACGGAAGATACCCGGCGGATACGGCATTATGCCCGTCACCCCTTGCTGGAAAGCTGTTTATCGTCACTGGTCCCGTATTTCGATATGAAAGAGCTGCCGAAAGACATTGCCCATCTGAAGCTCACCGAAGCCGTCACCATCCTGCGTTCGATAGATGCCGGCATTGACAATGTACTTGCCAATTTCGAGGAGCCCGGCAAAATTGACCTGGCTGACTACATGGAAAAGAATTATATGTTCAACATGCCGTTGGAGAAGTTCGGCTACCTTACCGGCAGAAGCCTGACAACCTTTAAAAGGGATTTCAAAAAAGCATTTTCCACAACGCCGCAGCGATGGCTGACTAAAAAACGCCTGGAGCTGGCATATTATCAGTTAACGGAGAAAAAGAAGAAGCCGATAGACGTTTGTTATGAAGTTGGTTTTGAAAACCTGTCCCATTTCTCTTTCGCGTTTAAGAAGCAGTTTGGCTATGCGCCAACAGATTTTTCGAAAAACGGGAGGTAGCGGGTTCCGGGATGGAGTGCCCCTAAAACACCAATGCCCCGCAACCTGCGAGACATTCAAAAGTGAGCGGAGGAAGAGGGATTCGAACCCCCGGACCTGTTACAGTCAAAATCGTTGTTGCAAAGATTGCCACACTCCCCTAAAAC
>NZ_JBCNJR010000007.1:0-335573 GCF_039596455.1 Chitinophaga sp. | reverse complement strand
GATGTCGATTTGAAGGCTTTCCTCAGCTACATCAATGAGCGTTTGCAGCCCGAATATCTGCATATTGGCCTGTTCCAGCTTCTTTTCCAGCTCTTTTTTGATCTTTCTGAGCGCTTCCAGTTCCTGTCTTATACTGAAAAAACCTTACAGGGTACGGTGATATAAATACAGGATCTGCTTTACAGTCCCGCGAGTTGATACAGCTAAAGCTTTACAGTAGCGGTTGATGCTACCGTTATCACTTTACACTTCTAAAATAGTTTTTGATTTCTTTTTGGGCCGCCACTTTTTAGGAAGCGGCCCTGTTTTTTGATGTGCCTGGTTGGGCGTCAGGTAGTTGCAGCTCATATGCGGCCGTAGCCGGTTGTAAGCGTCAATGGCCTTGGCCGTGGCTTCCACCGCCTGCTGATAGCCGCTAAAAGTCTTGCCAAGCCCCATATCCGTCTTCAAAATACCGTTGACCCTTTCTGCCTGTGCATTCTCATATGGGCTGCCGGACTGGGTCATGGAGATGGCAATACCGCTTTGCTGCAATATCTGGACATACTCCTGGCAACAGTATTGAATACCCCGGTCGGAGTGATGGACCAGACCCGCCACACCGCCTGCCAGGCTGCTGATCGCCTTTTTAAGCGCAATGACCGGTCCCTGGGCACCTAATTGCTGACTCAGGTGATAACCCACTATTTTGCGGGAATAGGCATCGGTAACCAGTGACAGGTAAAGAAACCCTTTTTCAGTGCGTAAATAGGTGATGTCGCTAACCCATAACTGCGAAGAGCCGGTAATGGACAGACCGGCGGTAAGATCGGGCCATTTACGGTAATAGTGATGGGAATGGGTAGTGGTTACATACCGGCGCCGGGGCCTGACTAACAGGTCATGACTGCCTAGCAGCTTGAAAAAGCGGTCCCGCCCGATCAGCACAGCGTGCCCCTGCAACTGCTGCTGAACGATCTTGTGCAGCTTGACCCCGCCCACACCTGGCATGGTGCTGCGAAGTTGACGTACCAGGGACACCACCACTGCTTCCGGCAGTTGCCCGTCAGTCTGTTGCCAGCTATGTTCATAGAAAGCCTGCCGTGTTTTACCAAACAGCCCGCAGAGCCGTCCCAGCCCTATATGCGGATAATACTGCTTCATTTGTTGGACTGTTTGGTACCAGACTTTTTTACCAGGTCAATTCCCAGTTCTTCCTTAGCGTTAGCCAGCAGCAACTCCAGGGCGGCTATTTTAAGCCGCGCCTGCTCCAGTTCTTTATCTTTAGCCCGATCAGCCGGGCTTGCTGCCGCCTGTGCCGATGGCTGAGCGGCCGTAGCCGTTCCCTTATCTGCCACTGCTTCCCCTTCCGGGTAATGCCGTCGGTACCAATTTACAAAGTGAATGATAGTGCGCTTGGGCAGCCCATATTGCTGACCTAACTGGCCATAGCCCGCATCGCCGGCTAAATATTGGCGGGCGATGGCGATTTTCTCTTGCGCCGAATACTTGGCCGGTGGGCCGGAGGATTGCTTCTTCATATTAGTAAAATAATTAGTGTACCCCTATTCTAAAAATATGTAAAGCTTTTTCTGTAATGGGACACTTTGTCTTAACTGAAGGCTCGTTACAGGTACCTGGGGGCTTATCCTGATACAGGTATACACCGTTGGTTAGAAAATACTGATACTGGTTTACAATGCTCCCAACAACTCCTGGTTACGGTTTACCATGCGCGACACCGTGTGCCCCCACTGCCGGAGCGAGTCTGGCCCCTGCAACCCCAGGAAGGGCAACTTCAAAGACGTTAAAAGGCTCCAGCTGAAACCGCTACCGGGCTGCCTCCTGCCCCACCATGGCCCTGGTGAGCAACCGAACAGTGACCGGCGCGGTAGACACCTGGTCAGCCCCTGCATCAAGCGGCAGGTTACGTGGCTGCCCGTCCATATCCGTTTTAACGGCCGGATAAGGCGTTTTTACCGCCCCTTTAGCCGGGCTGGAGGGTTGGAGGTGGTAAACGCCCTCAGCGGTCTTAAAAAGGCGGGGATCGGCTTTTTTGTAGCCTTCCTGCGGCATATCTCCCCCGCTTGCCACCTGGTGGAGGATGTTCCCGCTGAAGGAGATGTCTTTATTGGGCCCCGCCAGCTGGGCGGCGGGCGCCTGGCTCCCCTGCAGGATGTTACAGGCCAGCGTTATGCCCGTGGCGCCCATGCCGTTGTTGCGGCCGCTCTGGGTGATGTTTTCCGTATTGTTCACCAGGGTGTTGAAAGCGATCAGTACCCGGTCAGGCCTGTCGTGGCAGGTCAGTTTGGCCCCGTCTGCTACTTCTCCGTCCCCATTGCCGATGTTGATGGCGGGTTTGCACTGCTCGAAGTAGTTGCTGTGTATTACATGGTCATCTCCGAAGATGCGGATGCCGGGTGTGTTGACAAAGTAGTTGCCATATACCTCGCAGCGGTTGCCATGGCGCAGGGTGAACTGCGCGGGGCAGTTGCGGATGGTATTGTAACGCAGCACCACGGCAGACGCTTTTACGGATATCATCTCGTTCTCTCCCGCACAGTCTTCAAAGAGGTTATATTCCACCACGCTGTTGCTGGAAGACATGCTGAAACCGCTCAGCCCGAACTGCAGGGTTTCTATGCCGTTGCCGGACTGGCGCCGCTGGTCGAAGAAATAGTTATGGTGTATGTGCAATCTTTCGGCAATCTGGCCGCCGGCGCCGCGAATGGCCAGGAAGCGGCCCATGGCGTTCTTGTGCTGGAAGGTGTTGTAGTCTACCTCATGATCGCTGCCGGCAATGGACAGGTTCTCCCCGTCTCCCGGCGTTTCAAAAAGGTTGCGCGTCCAACGGCAGAAAGAAGTGCCGGGCGCAGACTTTGCGCGGTTGGCGCGGTGTGTGAAACGGAAACCTTTGATGACGATGTGCTGAGCCGGTGCTACAAGGCTGAAACCGCCGTTGCCGGTTATCTCGGCGCCATTAACGGTTTCTGAAGTGATGACAATAGGCTTGCCGGCCGTGCCTTGTTTGTTGATGACGATCACGGAATCTCCCTTATACACACCATTGGCAAGGGTGATCACATCTCCCGGACGGGCATTGTGAATGGCGCTTTGCAGCGCGGGAAGGGAATTGACGGTGATGTTGGCCGCCTGTAATGACAGCGTGGCCAGCAGGCAGGCTGCCAGCAGGTATAATGATGTTTTCATGCGGGAATTTTAAAACTGCGCAAACGTTGCGCCCGCAATGTTAGTGAAATTCCCGGATGGAGGGTAATAGCATTTTAACGGGAGGTGTTACTTTTCAAACCGTATCCCCTTCAACCGGTACCCACCTGCCAGCGCCTTTACGCGTAATGCCTGGCTGCCTCTTTTCAGGGAAACATTTTTTATCTCCACCCACTGCCACGGCCCAACGGGCACTGCCACTTCTTTCACAACGCCGTTCACTTCCAGCGCTGCTTTACCCGGCAGGCTGTCTGCCGCCACCTGCAGCCGGATGGTGTAGTTGCCTTTTGCTCCCACGTTCAGCGTGTATTGCAGCCACTCGCCGGTTTCAATGTCTGTGATGTAATATTCCGTTCCCTCCTGCTTTATGTCTACCCCATCGTTCCGGTAAGCGCCGCCGCGGTTGCCGCCGGTATGTTTGGGGTCAGACACGCGGTAGTTGGCCGTATCGGTATCATAGTAGGCAAAACCGTTGCTGCCAAGGTCGTAATCTGCCGCCTGCAATGTAACCCCGGCTTTGATGTTGTTGGGTTTGAACGGTCTTGCGGAAGGGTCTGCGGGCTGGCGCAGCATGGCGTCTATCACATCGTGATGGACCACGTTGCTGGCAAAATTGGTGGCGCGGGCCAGGGCCATTACACCGCGGTAAGCGGTTTCTGCGGAGGGTTTGGGCGCTTTGGCGGAATCGTTCCACCAGGCGGTTACCTGCTGGTATTCCGGGTTGGACGGTACTTCCAGCGGGTTGTTGATGCCTACTTTTTTCAGCGGCCACCAGGCCCAGCCAATGTTGTGGGATTCCAGCAGGCGGATGGCATTGGTGAACCAGACGTTGGAGTTTTCTCCTGTTTCTCCCAGCCATACGGGAATGTTGTATTGCTCCCGGTAGCGGAGAATGTAGCTGATGGAATTTTCATCGTTGTAGTTCCAGTATTTGTGGAAGCTCAGCACCATGTTATTGTCCCACGGCGGCAGCACCCCATTGTAATTGTTGCCCCAGCCGTTGCCTTCAATGATCACGATGTGGTTCCGGTCTACCTCCCGGATGGCGCGGGTGATCTCTATCATGAGCTTGCGCAGCGGTTCGTTTTTCTTTTCCCTGATGCCGTTCTTGTCATTCACCGGGTCTTCAAACCCGAAGTTGGGCTCATTGATGATGTCGTACGCTGCTATCCACGGTTCATCTTTATAACGGCTGGCCACTTTGCGCCATAAGTCTACCGTAGCGCGCTGGTGCGCTTCGTTTTCCCAGAGGGAAGGCTGGCTGCCGTCACGGTCTGAAATATTGAGATCGTTGCCTTGTCCGCCGGGCGCGGCGTGCAGGTCAAGAATGAGGTACATGCTGTTGGCCTTGCACCAGGCCAGCAGGCTGTCTGTGAGCGCAAAACCCTTTTCCGTGTCATACAGCTTGTAGTGCATGGGCAGGCGTACGGAATTGAAGCCCCAGGCCTTCAGTGCGTCAACATCCGCGCGGGTGGCGTGGTTGGCCAGCCATGCGTTATAAAACTCTTCTGTTTTTTCCGTGCCGATAAGGGCTTCCAGCCGCTGGCGGATCTTGTGCTGCTGACCCTGCCGGTATACTTTCAGCATATACCCTTCCTGCAGCATCCAGCCGCCCAGGCCGATGCCGCGCAGCAGAACGTTTTCACCTTTTTCGTTTACAATGCGCTGGCCGGAAGTTTTCAGGAAACCCTGGCCAAGGGAAGATATGCTGAGGAGCAGCGCTCCCGCTAGGGACAGAACAGTTTTCATAATGATGACATGGAACTTTAATGCGCAGCAAGATAAATAAATTCCGGAGGTCTTCCCATTTCCGGAAACTTTGTCCGGAACCGGACACTTTTTTGCTTATCCACCTTCGCAACATCCTGTAAACGAACCATCTAAGTTTGGCACCGCGCTTGAATCACTCCGGCACATGGATAAAGAAATTTCACCCGCCGAAATAAAACGTGCCAGCAGGAAGCGCTGGCTCATTGCAGGGGCCTGCCTTGCCGCGGCCATTGCCGGCTTCCTTTTGCTCCGCAATGCCGTCAAACCCGTGCTCCGCGCCGCCGCCATTACTACTGCCGTGGTGGAGCGGGGCAATGTGGAAAACACCATCAGCGCCTCCGGTGAAATACTGCCTGAATTTGAAGAAGTGATCTGATACGCGTTTTACCATCATCTTTCCGCTAACGGCACGGTATTTTCGGGTATTGGAAAAACACGATTCATCATGGAAACAACCGTAATCACTGTGTACATCGAGAACAAGCCTTACCGCTTCAACGTGGCCGTAGACCATGAAGAGCAGAAAACCACCTATTATGTGGATTCGGAACAACACGAGGACTATATTCCGCAAACGCTGGAATTTAACGAGAACGGCAAGGTATCTGAAAAATTTGCGCTGAAAACCGTGGAACAGGAGCAAATTGCGCGGCTGGTATGGCAGGAGATCATCAACAAAATTAAGCCGCAGTAAACATGGCACAAACATTTTATTTGTTTTCACGTGGCGTTATGTATCTTACGGGCTAAACCTATTTATTTCATCTATGAAAAACAGACTCCTCCTGCTGTTGCCCATGTTAGCCGTAGCTATGTATTCCTGTAAAAAAGAAGAATCTCTGGAGCCGGAAATTGATGGCGGCAAAATTGCCGGCACTTACGATTTTGTAGGCATCGAAGCAAAAACGGAAGCCGATCAAACTATTATATTCGATGCCGAAAACACCGCAAGATCAATAACAGTGTCTCATTACTTTTCGAAGAACAATGGCGGCACCTATACTTTCGGAGCAGACAAGTTTGTAGCCACAGACATTACCTATGCGGTAGACACACTGATGTACAACCGTACATACTGGAACGGCGAGCTGGACTTTGAAGAGTCAGCACCATTTTCTTTCACACTTCCCCCTACCAGTAACAGCGCTACCTACCGGCTGGCGGGTACAGACTCTATTTACCTCACCGGCAGCCCTGTAAACGTACCGGGCAGTCCCCCCGCTCCAACAGGACCTATGGGCAACAGGTATTCCTGGGCCGGAGACACACTTGTTATCAAATTCGAGTTCGATAATACCGTTAGTTCCAATGAAGACGGCATTCGCTCCACCATGGTGCAAAAGGCTTATGTAACTACCAAACTGAAAAAACGTTTATAAAAAAGAAAGGCCGGCCATCATCATGCCGGCCTTTTCTTCCTATTCCGTACCTCCGCCCAGGGAGCGGTAAAGCTCAATAGTACCAAGGAAAACCTCCTTACGGTACTGTGTGAGCGCCAGTTCCGCCTCCAGTACACTTTTCTGGGTATTGATCACTTCCAGGTAATTCGCATAGCCTGTGGCAAACAGGTCCCCGGCAGTAGATACGGCCTCCTTCAGCACAAGTACTTCTTTTTCTTTTAACGCAAACGCTTCCTGCGCGTTAGACACGCGGTTGAGTGAGGTCATCACCTCCTGGTAGCCGTTAATGACGGCCTGGCGGTAATCATAAAATGCAGACACTCCTTCCGCGGTAGCAATACCGTATTGCGCTTTCAACTGTTTTTTATTGAACACCGGCGCGGTGATACCGCCCAGTATGCTATAGGCAATAGATGCGGGACTCTGGAACAAAAGTCCTGCCTTGAACGCGTTGTACCCCAAAGAAGCGGTGATGTTCAGCGAAGGCAGGAAGTCTGCCCTGGCCGCTTTCACATTGGCTTTGGCAGCCCTCAGCTCCAGCATGGCCTGCTGCACATCGGGCCGGCGTTGCAGCATTTGCGCGGGCACGCCCGTTCTCAGCGCCGGCGGCAGCGGCGCTTCCAGCAGTGAACTGCTGCGGGCAATAGGCTGTGGCAGCCGGCCCAGCAGGGTGTTCAGCTGGTTTTCCAGCTGCAGGCGGTGCTGCTGCACGCCGTAAGCCAGGGCTTTGGTGTTAAGCAGCTGCGCGGTGAACTGCTGCACGGCCAGCGCAGTGGCGCGGCCGGCTTCCTGCTGCACCTTTACAGTACCAATAGCGGCTTCCTGCAATGTGATGTTTTGTTGTATCACGTTCCACTCATAATCCAGCGCCATCAGCTGGTAATACATGCCGGCCACTTGTGCGGCCAGCTGGGTATGCACCAGCCGCAATCCTTCCCGGCTGGCCAGGAAGCGGGCGTAGGCCGCCTTTTTCCGGTTCTTCAGCTTGCCCCAGAGATCTATTTCCCAGGAGCTTTGCAGCCCGGCAAAATAGTCCGGCACCGCCGGGGTGGGGATGCGCTGGTCTTTATCGATATTGGGAGACAGGTTGGTATCGTAATTACCCACGCCGTCCATCGTATAGTCGCCATACTTGTTGGCGCCGCCGCTCACAGCGGCGTTCAGCGAAGGCAGCCAGGCTTTGGCCGCCATCATCAGCTGAGCCTGTGATACCTGCATGCGCTGTACAGCTACCAGTGCGTCACGGTTATTGCGCACGGCCGTGTCCAGCAGGTTTTGCAGGTAAGGGTCTGCAAAAAAGGCTTTGCGGCCCATGCTGCCAATGCCCGTGCTGTCTGCCTGCTGCCCTTCAAAGGTGGCCGGCAGGGCGGTTTGCTCCGGCAACTGCAGGTCCTGCGGCGTACGGCAGCCCGCTGCTGCCAGCACCAGCAACAATATCACAGCGGGTACGGGTTTTATCTTCATCTTTTTCTTCTTCCTGTTTTTCATCACTGCAAACAATACGTACAGGCCCGGTATCACAATTACCCCGAAGAGGGTGCCTATCAGCATGCCTCCTGCCGCGGCCGTACCAATGGAGCGGTTGCCCATGGCCCCTGCCCCGCTGGCAATTACCAGCGGCACCAGGCCCGCAATAAAGGCAAAGGAGGTCATCAGGATGGGGCGCAAGCGGCTTACGCCGCCTTCTATGGCCGCTTTCAGCACCGTCAGCCCCTGCTTCTGGCGTTGAATGGCAAACTCCACGATAAGAATGGCGTTTTTGCCCAGCAGGCCTATCAGCATCACCAGCGCCACCTGCGCGTAGATGTTGTTTTCCAGCCCGGCAACTTTCAGTGAAAGGAAAGCGCCGAATATACCGGCGGGTAAAGACAGCAGCACGGGCAACGGCAGCAGGAAGCTTTCGTACTGAGCAGCCAGCAGCAGGTATACAAACAGGAGACAGATGCCGAAAATGTAAATGGCCTGGTTGCCGGACAGTACCTGCTCACGCGTCATGCCGCTCCATTCAAAGCTGAAGCCGCGGGGCAGCACGGTAGCGGCCGTTTCTTCAATGGCCTTGATGGCCTCCCCGCTGCTGTAGCCGGGCGCGGCATCACCATTGATCATGGCGGAGGTGTACATATTGTAGCGCGTAAGCTGCTCAGGGCCGTACACTCTTTCCAGCTTCACAAAGTTGGAGTACTGCACCATCTCCCCTTGGTCGTTCTTCACGTAGAGGTTCAGCACATCTTCCGGCTTGGTACGGAAGTTGGGAGATGCCTGCACCATCACCTTGTACATTTGCCCGAAGCGGATGAAGTTAGACGCGTAGAAGCTGCCCAGCAGGGTTTGCAGCGTGCTCATGGCGTTCTCCACGCTCACCCCTTTCTTGGCCGCCATGGCCTGGTCTACATGTATCATGTACTGCGGGAACTCAGGGTCAAAGCTGGTAAAGGCGCTGCCTATTTCCGGGCGTTTTTTTAACGCCTCAATGAATTTGTTGGTCACCTCCGCCGTCTGCTGCAGATCGTCTCCCCCGGTACGGTCCAGTATTCTCAGCTCAAAACCGCTGGCATTACCGAAGCCGGGCACGGTGGGCGGCGGGAAGTACTCTATGGTGGCGTCTTTGATATGTTTCGTTTTTTCCTGCAAGGCCGCTATCAGGTCGTCTACAGATTGCGAGCGCTCATCCCAGGGCTTGAGGTTGATCATGCCCATACCGTAAGAAGCGCCGGCCACATCGTTCACCAGGCTGAAGCCCGCCAGGGTAGACACAGACTCTACCGCATCCATGCCGTCTGCCGTTTTCTGTACGTCATCCAGCACGGCAGACGTTCTTTCTACCGTGGCGCCGTTGGGCGTGGTTACGTTCACATAGATCATGCCCTGGTCTTCCATGGGAATGAAGCCGCCCGGCAAAATGGCGGAAGCGCCCCAGGTAAGCACAAAGAACAGTACCAGCAAAGCCAGCGTAAGTATGCGGCGGCCGGCCATACGGCCTATCAGGCGTTTATAACCGCGCTCCGTGGCGTTATAGCCGCGGTTGAAACCGTTAAAGAAACGCTGCAGCGGGTTTTGCTTCAGGGCCGCGCCGGGGTTGTGCTTGAGCATAAGCGCGCACAAAGCGGGCGTGAGCGTGAGGGCGTTAATACCCGATATGATGATGGCAAAGGCCAGCGTAAGCGAGAACTGCCGGTAAAACACACCTACCGGCCCGGAGAGGAAGGCCACCGGGATAAACACGGCAGACATTACCAGCGTAATGGCCACCACCGCCCCGCTGATCTCCTTCATGGAAGCCAGTGTAGCCTGCAGCGCGGGCAGATGCGTTTCCATCATTTTGGCATGCACGGCCTCCACCACCACAATAGCATTGTCTACCACAATACCGATAGATAGCACCAGGGCAAAGAGTGTGAGCAGGTTGATGGAAAAGCCCATGAGCTGCATGAACGCAAAGGTGCCTATCAGCGCCACGGGAATGGCCAGTGTGGGAATAAGCGTGGAGCGGAAGTCCTGCAAGAAGAGGAACACCACAATAAACACCAGTATGAAAGCTTCAAAGAGGGTGCGCACCACCTCGTCTATAGAGGCATCCAGGAAGCGGGACACATCGTAGTTGAAGTTATAGGTCATGCCCGGCGGGAAGGAAGCTTTTTTCAGCTCTTCCATGCGCAGCTTCACGTTCTCGATCACTTCCTGCGCATTGGAGCCGGGGCGCTGCTTGAGCATGATGGAGGCGGAAGGCTTGCCGTCCGTTTTTGACACCATGCTGTAAGTGAGCGCGCCAAACTCCACGTCCGCCACGTCTCTAAGGCGCAGTACGGAACCGCTTTCATCTGCACGGATAATGATGTCTGCATATTCTTCCGGCTTGAAGAACTTGCCGGTATAACGCAGTACGTATTGCAGCATTTGCGGGGCCTTGTCTGAACTTTCACCCGTTTTGCCCGGCGCGGCCTCAATGTTCTGCCGGCGGATGGCGTCTATCACTTCCTGGGCAGACACGTTGTAGGCCAGCATCCGGTCAGGCTGCAGCCACACGCGCATGGCGTATTCCTTGGCGCCCATGATCTCGCAGAAACCCACACCGTCTATCCTCTTCAGCTCCTTGAGCACGTTGATGTCTGCAAAGTTGTAGATGAAGTTCTCGTCCAGTGCGGGGTCTTCGCTCATGATGTTGAGGTACAGCAGCATGCTGTTCACCTCTTTTTCCGTGGTAACGCCCGCCTTGATCACTTCTTCCGGCAGCTCGTCAATGATGGTAGACACGCGGTTCTGCACGTTCACCGCCGCCAGGTCAGGGTCTGTACCTACTTTAAAAAATATGGTAATGAGCGTGATGCCGTTGTTGCTGGAAACGGAGGTCATGTACGTCATGCCCGGCACGCCGTTGATGGCGCGCTCCAGCGGAATGGCCACCGCGTTGGCGCACACTTCGGCGTTGGCGCCGGTGTACTTGGCCGTAACCGTTACAGACGGCGGCACAATATCAGGGAACTGGGTAACCGGCAGTCCGAAGAGCGCCAGCAGCCCCAGCAAAACTATAAACAAAGAGATCACCAGCGACAGCACAGGCCGCCTGATAAAAGTATCGAACATACTGTTTCAGATTCGTTTAAAATGAAAAAAAACCGGTGGCCTACAGCGCGCGGGCAGAGTCCAGCTTCACCAGCTCCGGCTTGATGGTCATGCCTTCGCGGAGGTTGCGCACGCCTTCGTACACTACTTTTTCTCCCGGCTTCAGCCCGGCATGCACAATGTAGGAATGGTGAATGCGGGCCTGCGGCTCAAAGCTTTTCATTTTAACCTGGTTGGCAGAATCCAGTATGTACACATAGTTTTTGTCCTGCATCTCAAACACTGCTTTCTGCGGCAGCAGCAGCGCGTCTTCCAGTTTGTTGGTGAGCACTATTTTGCCGCTGGCGCCGTGTTTCAGCAGCTGCTTCGGGTTGGGGAAGCGTGCCCTGAATGCAATGGAGCCGGTGTTTTCTTCAAACTCGCTTTCCACCGTTTCAATTTTCCCCATATAAGGGTACGGGCTGCCGTCAGCCAGGGTGAGCTTCACTTCGCGGTCGTTCTTGGATTCCTTGCTGCGGGAATACTCCAGGTATTCCGTTTCAGACACGTTGAAGTAGGCGTACATTTCACCAATGTCAGACACGGTGGTGAGCAGGTTGCCTTCCGTCACGTAGCTGCCGGTTTTGAGGGGAATACGGTCTATGAACCCGTCAAACGGCGCGCGGATGCTGGTGTAAGACAGATGCGTGGCGGCGTTGGCCTCCGCGGAGCGGGCCTCTTCTATTTTGGCGTTAAAGGCCGCCAGGCGGGCTTCCGCCACTTCCAGCTCCGTTTTGGCCAGCACTTTCTTGTCTGTCAGCAGCTTTACACGGTCTACCTCCAGCTGCGCGGCCTTGGCTTCCGCAATGGCGCTGCTGAGGGCTGCTTTGGCACGGGCCAGGTTGGCCTGAAACTCTTCATCGTTAAGGCTGAACAGCAGCTGGCCTTTTTTTACATGCTGGCCTTCATCTACATAGATCTTGTTCAGAAAACCGTTGATACGGGCCCGTACATCTACGTTGCGCACGGCCTGGATGTCTGCCACGTAATCATGGTGCAGCACCGTGTCTGTTACGGCCAGCTGTACCACCGGGAACGACTGCACGTCGTTTTCATTGTTCACTGATCCTCCTTTTGTAACACAGCCGCCGAAGGTTGCGGACATAGCAATAATGGTGAGTCCTGTTAAGTGACGCATAATAAACACAAGTATTTGGCGCGGCCGGTGGCCGCATCAGTCAAAAAAAGTTCAATACCGGAAAGGCCGGTATCATGATCTGTTAAGAAAGGGACAGGATGGAAATCGGGGAACGGGTATCAAAACAGGGTATACCTGAACAGGAAAGTGTAGTAAGCCGGCAGAAATGAATCCTGGTGCTGGTATTCACCGGCTTTTTTCTCCTCTGCAATTACCGCGTGGGAATGATCGTACTCAAAGTGTACGGTGCGCGGGGAAAAATTGAATTGCTGACCGGCAGCGGCCTGGTAAAAGCGGAGCCTCCGGCGGCTCTGGGAATTGCGTATGCTGGCCCAGTCATCTTCCGTATCTGCGGGCAGATATTTCGGGGGAAGGTGGAAGGCAGACTGCAATTCTACCAGCAAAGGCCTGACCTGGTCTCGCTTTACACAGGCCTTTGCCTCCATGGATGCAGAAAGCCCCGGTACAAAACCGGTTACGTGCTGCATACAGAGGAAAAGAAGTAAAAACAGCACCTTTTGCAAGATGGGCCTGTCTGGTGTCATGTCAGTTAGCGAATGAGTTAATCCGGTGCAAAGCTATGAGAACCATCTTGGAAATAAAAACGGTAAAATGACGAGCGGCAAGTTTTTAACATTTTGTTAAAAGTGTTGCCTGCTGTTTTTTTATTCATCGTAATGTGTAAACAGCTACACAGTTGCTACTGCTGTTCCTCCTGCTCTGTCGGGTCTTCATCTATCTGCTGTTTGCCCGTGAGGTCTTCTTTGGTGACCAGCTCGTTTTTCCCGTGCTCTTCTCCCGGCGCTTTGTCGTTCCCTTCAAACTCCGGCTCCACTTTTGTTTCCTGCGGTTTTTTAACGGTTGTTTCCTTTTGCATGATAAATGTGTTTAACGGCATATGCACAAAAGCCCCGCCAGCCTTCGTTGCTGGCATAATTTTTCAGGGTTGAACGGTATGGCTACCCTTACAAAACGGAAAAAAGCGGTGGAAGTGGCCGAGCGGCCCAAAAGCAAGGCTGTGGTAAAAAGGAAACCAAAAACGGCGGCTAAAACGGCCTCTACCGCCAAAACGGCGGCGGTCAAAAAGAAAAAGGACGTGGCCGCTTCCTATAACCGTTTCAAAACATATGAAGGCGAGCAGTACACCGGCATGAAGATAGGCGGTACGCACAAATGGTATTACGATAAAGGTGAATGGAAAGAAACGAAGGTTACGCCCGACCTCTGGCGTATTTCCTACGCCGTTACCAAACGCCGGGCGGGCAAGGCGCCGAAAGGCTCCGGCGCGGCGGTAGGTACAGGTTACCAGTGGTACATCATGGCCCACCAGCATGTGGAAAAGCTCAACGCCAATGATTACAGCACGGTGCTCTCCGGCCTGAAATACAAACTGTCTCACAAACGGGCGGGCAAAGACAAATGGAGCGCCAAGGCCGCCACCCAACGCAAACATCTCATCAAATTCCTGAAAGACATGATACACGAGCTGGAAGAAAAAGTGATACCGCTTGAATTTGAGTACAACGGTGTCAACTACAAGGGAGAAGCCATACCGGTGCCCGGCACCTGCCACGATGGCGTTTGTTTTGAGCTGGACGTTACGCTGAATGATTTTCACATGGGCATTATCCGTTCCCGGAAAACTGGCTGGAAGATGGAGCGGGCGGAAGACCAGAAGCTCGTGGACGCCATCGGGGAAGAGATCATGCTGTATTATGAATAACTACCGGGCCGGGCGGGCTTCTTTTTTTCAAAGCTGTACAGCAGGTAAAACAATGCCGGCAATATAAAAATGCTGCCCAGCAGCAACGCCCATGCCAGGGCTTCAATTGTTTTACCCTGCCCCTGGTGCTCCAAGAGGGAGAGATACCCGCCGCCCTTGAGCAGCACAATATTGGGAAAATGGCGGTAGGTGGCGGCAAACAGTATCATGGTTATTTCAAAACCCGCCATCAGCCTGATCAGGATAGATTTTCCCTTCTCCAGGCCATACCACAGGAAAGGCAGTGACAGGCTGGCCAGCGAAATGGCCAGAATGCCGCCGGGTTTGCCGAATATCCACTCCACCAGCGGTACGCCCTGCATGTAGGCCGCTATGAATACCAGCGCGCCGCAGCCTACGGCCGCCGCCATCATCCACTTGGCCTTGCGGGTGAAAAAGAGCCGGTCTTCTTCATTGCCCGTTTCACCGATAATGAACGCCGCCGCCAAAAAACCGCAGATGCTCACCGTGAAGAAACCCACGGTTACAGAGAACCAGTTGAGCCAGCTGAACACGTATGCATCCAGGAAGCTGGCCGCAGAAGGGTCTACCCTGCCAGACACCGTGCTGGCCGCTATGATGCCCAGGAAGAATGGGGTGATCACGCTGGAGTAAATGAAAATGCGGCTGTAGAGTTTCTGCAGGTCGTCTTTCACCGCGTCATAGTTCCTGAACACGAAGGCAGTGCCGCGCGCTATGATGCCCAGCAGCATAGCCGTCAGCGGGATGTGCAGGTAGATGGACATGGTAGTGTATATCTTCGGGAAACCGACAAAAAGGATCACGATGGTAATGATCAGCCACATGTGGTTGGCCTCCCATACCGGGCCTATAGCCTGGTACATGGTCCTGCGCGTACGGCTGCGGTTGCGGCGGGAGGTGAAGAACTCAATGATGCCCGCGCCAAAGTCTGCCCCGCCCAGGAGGAGATACAGCAGAATGGCCGCCCAGAGATATACAATTACAACGTACAGCATGATCAGTTATACAGTTTATCTACCATCCTGATCTGGCGGTACAGCAAAAAGGCCACTATCAGGGAGAGTGAAATATATACAGCGGTGAAAATGTAAAAGGAGTAAACAATGCCCGGCATGGGGGTAACGGCATCCGCCGTACGCATAATGCCATGGATGATCCAGGGCTGGCGGCCCACTTCTGTTACCGTCCAGCCCGCTTCTACGGCAATAAAGCCCATAGGTGTGGCTATCACAAAAAGCTTCAGCAACCAGCGGCCCCGCAGCCAGCTTTTCTTTTTCCAGAGCGCTATGAAATACAACAGGGATACCAGTACCAACGCCATGCCCAGCCCCACCATTACCTGGAAGGCATAGTGCGTAACCGCAATGGGCGGCCGGTTTTCAGGCGGCACCTGGTCGAGGCCCTTCACCTCAGCCGTAAAGTTGCCGTGCGCCAGGAAGCTCAGCATGCCCGGTATTCTCAGCGCATAGTCTACCTTGCCGTTCTTTTCATCTACAATACCGCCTACAATAAGCGGCGCTTTTTCTTCCGTATGAAAATGCGCCTCCATGGCGGCCAGCTTTGCCGGCTGGCGTTTAGCCACGTCTTTGGCGGAAATATCCCCGCTGATGGGTTGCAAAATAGCAGCCACGGCGCCAAAGATGGCGGCTATACGAAAAGCGCGGGCATGGAAGGCAATATTTTTCCCCTTCAGCATCATGAGGGCATGAATGCCCGCCACGGCAAAACCCGTGGCCACAAAGGCCGCCACGCTCATGTGCAGCGCCTGTGAAAACCAGGCATCGTTGAACATGGCCTGCATGGGGTCTATGTTCAGGTACTGGCCGTTCACGTAATCAAAACCCGCGGGACTGTTCATCCATGCGTTGGCCGCCACCACCAGTATGCCCGATACCAGGCCGCTGATGCCCACCACCACGCCTGTTACCCAGTGAAACCAGCGGTTGAAGCGGTTCCAGCCGTACAGGAAAAAGCCCAGGGCAATGGCCTCAATAAAAAACGCCGTTCCTTCCAGCGAGAACGGCATACCGAAAATAGGGCCTGCATGCTCCATGAACACAGGCCATAACAGCCCCAGCTCAAAAGAAAGCACCGTGCCCGATACGGCGCCCGTGGCAAAGAAAATGGCCACGCCCTTGCTCCAGGCCTTGGTAACATGTTTATACACTTCGTCTCCCGTGCGGAGCCATTTATAATGGGAAACCGCCATAAAAAAAGGCATCACCATGCCAATACAGGCGAAGATGATATGAAAGCCCAGGGAAAGGGCCATTTGGGACCGTGCGGCGAGGAAATCATCCATATGGTAAAAGTACTAAGTTTAATGAGGAATCCGGCTGATGCCGGTCAGTATCCTTTCCTGATTATAATTAGGAAAACTGTATTTTGCATCCCTTTAAACCTGTTCAACCAATATCAGACCTGCCAATATGGAAAAGATCGTTACCGCCATTAATGACGTTATCTGGAGCAATGCCTTCATCATCCTCTGCCTGGGCGTAGGCATCTATTTCTCTTTTGCGACCCGCTTTTTGCAGGTACGTTATCTGAAAGACATGGTAACGCTGCTTTTTGGCGGCAAGGCCTCAGACAAGGGCGTTACTTCCTTCCAGGCGTTTTCCATTGCCATTGCGGGGCGGGTAGGCACCGGCAATATTTCCGGTGTGGCCACGGCCATAGCCATGGGCGGCCCCGGCGCAGTGTTCTGGATGTGGCTGATAGCCTTCCTGGGCGCGGCCTCCGCTTTTATTGAGGCTACGCTTGGGCAGATCTACAAGCAGTTGAAAGACGGGCAGTTCAGGGGCGGCCCGGCCTTCTACATAGAAAAGGGCCTGGGCGTGAAGTGGTACGCCATGGTGTTTGCGGTAGCCACCATCCTGGCCACGGCGGTGTTTTTGCCCGGCGTGCAGAGCAACAGCATTTCCCAGAGCGCGGCCCACGCTTTTAATATACCCGTGGCCGTTACAGGCGGCATCATCACCCTGCTGCTGGGCCTCATCATTTTCGGCGGCGTAAAGCGCATCGGCAAGGTGGCGGAATTTGTGGTGCCTTTTATGGCCGGCGCCTACATCCTGATGGCGCTGATCATTATTGCCATCAACATCCGCGAGGTACCCTCCGTGCTTTCCCTGATATTGCGTTCCGCCTTTAACCTGGAGGCCGCTTTCTCCGGCGTGTTCGGTTCCGCCATAGCCTGGGGCGTAAAAAGAGGCATTTACTCCAACGAAGCCGGCCAGGGCACGGCCCCGCATGCGGCCGCGGCGGCAGAAGTGAGCCACCCCGCCAAACAGGGGCTGGTGCAGGCCTTTTCCGTATACGTAGATACGCTGTTCGTATGCAGCGCTACCGCTTTCATGATCCTTTTTACCGGCCAGTACAACGTTATCAACCCGGCGGGCGGTTTCATTGTAGAGCACCTGCCTGGTGTGGAAACAGGGCCGGCCTTCACGCAGTACGCCGTGTCTGCCCACTTCCCTGCCATTGGTTCCGGATTTGTGGCCATCTCCCTGCTCTTTTTTGCGTTCACCACCATCATGGCCTATTATTATATTGCGGAAACCAATCTCAGCTATCTCAACAAAGCAGGTAAAAATCCCTGGCTTACCTGGGTACTGCGTTGCGTTATATTGGCCACCACCTTTTACGGCTCCATCAAAACGGCCACCCTGGCCTGGACGCTGGGAGACATTGGTGTAGGCCTCATGGCATGGCTGAATATCATTGCCATCCTCCTGCTGCAAAAACCCGCGCTCAAAGCGCTGAAAGACTACCAGGCGCAACGAAAAGCCGGCCTCGACCCCGTTTTCCGGCCCGGCCGCCTCGGCATCAAAAATGCGGATGAATGGAAAGACGATCAGCCGGCCACCAGCGGAACTGGGGAATAAATGCAACACTCCGTGTACCCTTGCAGGCCTGAAAGCGGCCCCTCTCCTGCGGCAACGGCAGTGGCACAGCATTTGGCCGCTTACCCGAAAAAGGCACCATGAAAGAAACGCTTATTTCCGAAGCCACCGTAGCCATTGAAGCCACGCCGCAACAAGTGTGGGAGGCCATTACTACGCCAGATACCGTACATCAGTTCCTCCTGGGCACGCAGGTAACCTCTGACTGGAAAGAAGGCAGCGAGATCATTTATGAAGGGGAATACAACGGGAAAAAGTACCGGGACAAGGGCGTGATCAAAAAAATGGAACCGGGAAAGGTGTTTCAAAGCACTTTCCTGAGCGGTACCAAAGAAGACAAACCGGAGAACTACCACCTGGTCACCTATAACATCTGGGAGAAAGACGGCAAAACCATGGTCACCCTGTCTCAGGACAACATCCACTCTGAAAAAGAGCTGGAGCACTCCAATTCCAACTGGGCCATGGTGCTGGAAAAGCTGAAGGAAATACTCGAAAAATCATAAAAACAGCCATGGGTTTCATACATTTATGGTGATGAAACCCATGACCTGGCTCCTCTGTGCGAGCATCCTTTTACTCACCGCCTGTTCCAAAAAAGAAGCGCCCCCGCCCCCGGTGGGCCAGGAAGCCAGGCTCAGCAACGTTATTTACGGCCCGCACGCGCGGAACAAGATGGACGTGTACCTGCCTGCCAACCGCAGCGCGGAAACGCCTTTCGTGGTATTGATGCACGGCGGCGCATGGATGGCAGGCAACAAGGAAGACATGAAGGGCTTCCAGGACCTGTTGCTGCAGCGCGGCATAGGCAGCGTTTCTCTCAGCTACCGGTATGCCAGCGCCAGCGTGCACTACGAAGAACTGATGGAAGACGTGCACAAGGCGGTAACCATGTGTTCCGCCAACGCCGCGGCCTGGGGTATCCGCAGCAGGAACTACATCATCAGCGGCGCCAGCGCCGGCGCGCATATGGCCTTGCTGTACGGCTACAAGTATGACCAGCAGCAGCTCGTCAGCGGCATCATCTCCCTTTCCGGGCCCACAGACCTGACAGATCTCACCATGCTGAACTACGCTGGTTCCGTAGGCCTCGGACCCGCCATTCTTAATATGACAGGCGCTACATATATACCCAACCAGCCCCTGGCCCCGCAGTTTGCCGCAGCCAGCCCGGTCCGGCACGCCAAAAACATACCCAGCCTGCTGATACATGGCACTGCTGATAATGTGGTGCTGTACAGCCAGGCGGAGATCCTGGCCGGGAAACTGGAGGAACTGGCTATTCCCCATCGCCTGGTGGCCATAGACGGAGAAGGGCATGACCTGGGGCTGTATAAGCCCGAAATATTCACTATTGTAGCAACGGAAATCATTAACTGGATCAGGAAATATGGGCAATAACCCGGCTATTATAGACACTACCGTTGCCTTCGTACAGCAGGAGCTGGCGGGCGCGGAAGGCGGCCACGACTGGTGGCATATTTACAGGGTATGGCGGCAGGCCCGCCAGATAGCGGCGGAAGAGCAGGCCAACATGCTGGTGGTGGAGCTGGCCGCACTGCTGCATGATATTGCAGACCCCAAGTTTCACCAGGGAGACGAGAACATAGGCCCCGCCAAAGCCGCCGCGTTCATGCAGGCACACAACATACCGGCAGACACGGCCCTGCATGTGGAAAACATCATCCGCCACATGTCTTTCAAGAACGGGCTGGAAAAACAGGCTTTTTACTCTCCCGAAATGGGCGTGGTGCAGGATGCAGACCGGCTTGACGCCATGGGCGCCATCGGCATTGCCCGCGCCTTCAACTACGGCGGGTTCAAAAACCGCGCATTGTATGACCCGGCCATACCGCCCAACCTGCAAATGACCAAAGAGGAGTACAAACATTCCTCCGCCCCTACCATCAACCATTTTTACGAAAAACTGCTGTTGCTCAAAGACCGCATGAACACGGCCGCCGGGCGCCGCCTCGCAGAAGAACGGCACCGTTATATGGAGGGCTTCCTGGAGCGGTTTTACAGGGAATGGGAGGGTGAATGAGTGATTTACCCTAAATTTGGCCCCATGTTTCGAAATTTTGTTGAGGGCCGTATCCGGAAAAAGATCAGTGCGTTTGAAGGGATAGACGGTTGGCTGACACCCAACGAGGCGGTAGGCCTGTACCTGCTGGCCTCTAAACTGCCGCCTCATGCCACCGTGGTGGAAATAGGGAGCTGGCAGGGCAAAAGCACCTACTGCCTGGCCAGCGGCCTCCGCTCCGGCACCATATACGCCATAGACCCGTTTAACGCCTCCGGCGGCTTTGACCTGCGCAGCGAGCAGGAATACATGGAAAAAAAGGCGGGGAAAGACCTGCTGGCGCAGTTCCGGCAAAATATGGACAAGCTGGGCGTACTGCACAAAATCCAGGTTAAACAGGGATACTCCAGCCAGTTTGCCGGCGACTTCGAGAAAATTGACCTGCTCTTCATTGACGGAGATCACTCCATACCCGGCTGCATGGCGGATTTTGAGCAATACACCCCCAGGCTGGCGCCCGGCGGCATTATTGCCTTTCATGATTATTATGCCAACAGTACAGACCTTGGCTCCACTTTTGTGGTAAACAACATGATAATGCCTTCTGCCAACTTTCGTTTTTACCGCAGCTTCGATACGCTCTGGACCGCCCGGAAAATTCGCTGAGGCATACGAATTATTAATTATTTATTATATTTATCACGCTTTTTGTTCGACTTAACTATATATGAAGACATACTTCAGGCTGTTGTCATTTGCAAGACCGATAGGAAAATACGCTATACCCTATATTATTTTCACCCTGCTGGCAGTGGTGTTCGGCACCCTCAACCTGGCCCTGCTGGCGCCGCTGCTTAACACCCTGTTCAGCCAGCATGAGGCCGGTCAGGCCATTGTGAAGCCAGACAGCCCTTTTGACGTTTTCAAAATGCTCAATTACTACTCCAACGTGGCTAACGCCCGGTACGGGCTGGAGCGCACGCTGCTGTATGTTTGCATCACCATTGTTTCCTCTGTGCTGCTGGGCAATGTTTTCCGTTACCTTTCGGAGCGCACCATGGAAAACCTCCGCATCAATACCCTGCTGAACCTGCGCCGGTCTGTGTTTGACAATATCATGGGCCTGCACCTGGGCTTCTTTAACAATGAGCGCAAGGGCGAGATCATCTCCAAGGTGGCCTCAGACGTGCAGGTGGTGCAATACACCGTTACCGGCACGCTGCAGGTCATTTTCAAGGAGCCGCTTACCTTGCTGGTCTACGTTGTATTGCTGTTCATCATCTCGTACAAGCTCACGCTGGTGTCTCTGCTGGTGATACCGGTGTCTGGCCTTATCATATCGCGCATTGTGAGAAAGCTGAAAGAGCAGGCCATCGAGTCGCATGTCTCCTATGGCAATATGATCAGCTACCTGGATGAAGCACTGGCCGGCATCAAGATCATCAAGGCGTTCAGGGCGGAAAACTTCATCAAGCACCGCTTTAACAAGGAAAACGAGCATTATTCCAATATTGTGCGCGCCATGGCACGCCGGCAACAGCTGGCCTCGCCTGTTTCAGAGTTCATGGGCATTACCACTGTGTCCTTGATAGTGCTGTACGGCGGCTCGCTGGTACTGTCTAACGAAGGAGGCCTGAACGCCGCGGAGTTCATTGCCTACATAGCTTTGTTCTCCCAGGTAATGCGGCCGGCCAAGGCCATTTCAGGCGCTTTCAGCAACATTCACTCCGGCATTGCCGCGGGGGAAAGGGTATTGGCCCTGATAGATGAAAAACCGCAGATAGCTGATGCGCCAAACGCAAAACCTGCAGATGGTTTCCACGAGAGCATCCGCTTCGAGAACGTTTCTTTTGCCTATACCGAAACAGAAGTATTGCAGCACATCAACCTTACTATACCCAAAGGCAAGTCCGTAGCCCTGGTAGGGCCCTCCGGCGGCGGCAAGTCTACGCTGATGGACCTCATTCCCCGCTTCATACAGCCGCGCAGCGGCAATATATTGCTGGACGGGGTGAACATCCAGGCATTGACCACGGAATCTCTCCGAGGGCTGATGGGCATTGTGAACCAGGAGTCCATTCTTTTCAACGATACCGTGTTCAACAACATTGCCTTCGGCAAGCCAGACGCTACGCAGGCGGAAGTGGAAGCTGCGGCCCGCATTGCCAATGCCCATGAATTTATTATGGCCACAGAAAAACAGTACCAGACTAATATCGGGGATAAAGGCGTTAAATTATCAGGCGGGCAGCGGCAACGCATTTGTATTGCCCGCGCGGTGCTCGCCAACCCGCCTATTATGCTGCTGGACGAAGCCACCTCGGCACTGGACACTGAATCGGAAAAAATGGTACAGGAGGCGCTGAACAACCTGATGAAGAACCGCACTTCACTTGTTATTGCCCACCGCCTCAGTACCGTGCAGGACGCAGACCTGATCGTTGTCATAGAAAGGGGCCGGATCATTGAACAAGGAACACATCAACAGTTGATAGAAGGTAATGGATTATACCGCAGGCTGATAGATATGCAAACTTTTAGTTCGAACTAAAAAAATGTTGATACGTTATAAATAAAAAAAAGGCCTGGTTTGTGTAACAAAACAGGGGTGTTGTACGACTTATATGATAAACCGGAACGTTCTTGTGTTGAGAGCGTAACCATGGACTAATTGAAAACCGGAATAGCATGAAGAACAGGAATTTTTCCGTGGGCATTCTTGTGTCCACCTACAACTGGCCACAGGCACTGGAAGTGATATTCAAAAGCATAATGCAGCAAACGCATCAGCCGGATGAGATATTGATAGCGGATGACGGCTCGGGTGCGGAAACGGCTGCTTTGATTGAGCGTTACCGTTCCATCTTCAACATTCCCCTGAAGCACGCCTGGCAGGAAGATGCCGGCTTCAGGAAAAGCACTATCCTCAACAAGGCCATCAAGCTGGCGGAAGCAGACTATATTATTGAAATAGACGGAGATATTGTGCTCCATCCTGCTTTTATTGAAGACCACGTGCGCCACGCCCGCCGCGGCATTTTTGTACAGGGCGCCCGCACCATGATCAGCGAACACAAAACAAGAGAGATACTGGCCACGGGCCAGCCAGACATCAACTTCTTCAGCAGCGGCATCAGCAACCGTTTCAACAGCGTGCACCTGCCTTCATTATCGTTTTTGATACGCGCCAATTCCCGCAGTTCCGAAAATATCAAGGGCTGCAACCTGGCTTTCTGGAAAGATGATTTCATTGCCATTAACGGCTACAACAATCTTTTTCATGGCTGGGGCTCTGAAGACTATGAGTTTGCCGCCCGGCTGATCAACACCGGCGTTTTGAAACGGCGGCTGAAGCTGGCGGCGGTGTGTTACCACCTGCACCATAGCTGCAACTCACGGGAGCAGGAGCAGGTCAACCAGCGGCGCTACAGCGAAGCGGTGGTGAAGCGGCTCACCTTCTGCACCAACGGGTACGCGGAAGTCTAGTTTACGGAAGCCCGCCACAGAGCTACGCCAATGGCCAGCGCGGGGTATAACAGCCATTTCACTGTTCTGTAGGTATTGGAACGGTAGAAGTTGATCTTGCGGATGCGGCCATCGTCATGAAACCGCTCGCCAATGCGGTACAATTGCCCTTTCTTCAGCTTTCCCCACAGCACGCCAACATCCTGCGCCAGCCTCAGCACGGCGGCATAATATATTGCCGTGATACTGCTGCCGGGGTATCTTTTTTGCACCTGCACGGCATTGGCTATAAATTCTATGCATATCACGCCTCCCATCATGAGCAGCACAGCGCCCGTCCAGCCCGGTAAGGGCAGCAGCAGGCATAGCAGCAGCAGTGTTTCAGGGGTGTTCAGAAAATCATAGTAGGTGAATTGGGGGTGCAGGGCGCCCAGCAGGCTGTTGCCGATGCCGTAGCGGAAAGGCCGCTTGTAACCGGGCTGGCCGTTGTTCCACCAGGGGTGGCTCACGGCGGCCTGCGGTACGCAGTGCAGGCGCTGGCCGTTGTTGCGCGTCATCAGGTCCAGGAAGAAGTCAACATCTTCCCCGCCGCCGGAAGCCGGGAACGCGGTAGAAAAACGCAGCCCGTCCATAGCGCCGCGCCGCACCATTACATTGGCAGTGGCGGCCCAGGCAAAAGACGCGCGGCGTTCCGCAATGTTAAAAATATCCATGGAGCCGCTGGCCAGCACCGCCTGGGAGAAACGGGTGAGCGCAGGCGGGAAGCGCACCAGGCCAATAAAACCTGTAGCAGCAGGCTGCTCCGCCGCCGCGGCAGCATATGCTTCCAGCAACTGCGGCTCCGGCAATACATCATCATCGAGGAACAGCACCCACTCTCCCGCCGATGCATCAATGCCACGGTTGCGGGCTGCGGCGGCGCCCATATTTTTCTCGTTGACGATGATAAAAATAGTATTATTGTCGGCCATGCCGCGGATAGCCTCCGGCAATTTTGCGGCAGGGTCGTCTATCACCAGGTAAAAGCGCACAACGGCCCCGGCAGGCCGTTTCAGGCCAAGCACCGGTAACAGGTATTGTTCATCGGGCCGGAAAGATGGTATCACTACGTCTATGCTGAGCGCCATGGTGTGTGCGGCCCAAGATAGTTAAATTCCTGCTGATCCATGAAAACGATTTTCACCATCTGTTCCAATAATTACCTTGCACAAGCCGCTGTACTGGGCGCTTCCGTGAAAGAGCACCAGCCGGATGCGCACTTCATGATCTGCCTTTGTGACGAGATGCTGGCAGACATCGACTACCGCAGCCTGGCGGACGAAGTGCTGCCCGCCGCAGACATTGAGCCGCAAATGCAGGCGCTGGCACTCCGGTACAACATCGTAGAACTGAACACCTGCATCAAGCCCCGCGTGCTGGAATACCTGCTGGAAGAAAGGAACGCCGCCAAAGTACTGTACCTCGACCCTGACATTCTCCTCTACCAGCCGCTCACCGCCGTGTTTGATGTGCTGGACAATGCGCCCGTGGCCCTTACACCGCACATTTACACGCCTATTCCGCTTGACGGTAAAAAGCCCGCGGAACATACCTTTCTCAACTACGGCATTTATAACCTGGGGTTTGTGGGCGTTAGCCGGGGCAATGAGGCGCTGCGCTTCATCCGCTGGTGGAAGAACATTACCTATCACCAGGGTTATTTCAGGCCGGAAGAAGGCATTTTTGTAGACCAGCTGCCCGTCAACCTGGCGCCGCTTTTTTTTGAAGGCGTTCATATACTGGAAGACATGGGGCTGAACATGGCGCCCTGGAACCTGCATGAGCGCTACCTGACGGAAGAGAAAGGGCAATACCTGGTAAATGGCGGCAGCCTGCTGAAGTTCTTCCACTTCAGCTCATTTAAACCTGACGTAGCGGAGCTGCCCCTTTTTCATTACAACCGCTTTACACTGGCCGAAAGGCCTGACCTGCAGCAGCTATACGCAGATTACAACAGCCGCATCAAAAAGGCGGGCTATTTTTCGTTCAGCGTGCATGAAAGCGTTTACTCCACGCTCCGCAACGCTCATGTAAAAAATGAAAAGCGTTTCACCGTGAGGCTGATGAAAAAGCTCAGGGCCTGGCGGCAGGGTCCCAGAAATCAGGCTCCCCCTGCAGCCTTTTTTTAAGCTGCTTTAACCGCATTCTCATGTACATCCACCAGCCCATATGCTGGCGGATGAGCTGCAGCTTGTCCGTTTTAAAAGGTTTATCGTCCGTACCCGCGGAAAACCCGGTCATGTTGTAGCGGGCTATGGTGAAGGAATGATATTCTTTTTTGAAGCCCGGGTCTCCCCAGAGCATAATGTTCAGCGCATAGTCAGCAAATACCTTGTACCGCAGGTTGTACCGGTATTTTTTAAAAGCGGCGGCGGGGTAAATAATGGCCTGGTGGTTCATGCAGTGTTTGGCCAGGCGGTAGGCGGAAAAGCGGCCGCTCAGCAATTCCATATTCGGCTCCTGCGCCCCGTAATAAGGTTCACTGTTGCCATAATACACCGTGTTGGGGTCTTTCAGCCGCACCGCCAGCTCGCTGAAACCGGCCAGCAGCCGGTCGTCCGCTCCCATAAAATACAGCCATGTGCCGCGGGCCTTGGCTATGCCTTTGTTCAGGGCGTCATAAATACCTTCATCTGCCCCGCTGCTCCAGCGCAGCTGTGGCATGGTGTGTGTTTGCAAAATGTTCAGCGTATTGTCTGTACTGCCGCCGTCCATCACCAGCACTTCCATATTGCGGAGGGGCTGTGCGGCAATGGAAGCCAGGCAGGCTTCCAGCTCTGCGCCGGCGTTGCAGGTGGCAATAATGATGCTGAGCGTAATGCGTTCTGATTTACCTTCCATTGCTGTTAAAATAAAAAACTTATCTTTAATTCCCAGCATCAATCGTTTACAACCATTATGGAGACCTACTTAGTGCAGTCACCCGTTTTATTTCTCCTCTTCAACCGTCCGGATTTAACGCAGCGTGTCTTTGAACAGATCAGGGCGGCACGCCCCGCGCGCCTCTATATTGCGGCAGACGGGCCGCGGGAGGGAAATACGGCAGACGTGGAGCTGTGCCGGCAGGCCCGGGCGGTAGCGGAGCAGGTAGACTGGCCCTGCACCTGCCATACCCTGTTCCGGGAGCGGAACCTGGGTTGCAGGGAGGCCGTAGCTTCCGCCATTACCTGGTTTTTTGACCAGGAAACGGAAGGCATCATACTGGAAGACGATTGCCTGCCCAACAGCAGTTTTTTCCGTTTCTGCGACGCACTGCTGGAGAAATACCGGCATGACGAGCGGGTGCGCATCATTACAGGCACCAACCTGCAAATGGGCCGGCAATGGGGCAAGGCCAGCTATTATTTTTCCCAGTACAGCAACATCTGGGGCTGGGCAAGCTGGCGGCGCGTCTGGGAGCGGTATGACCCGGAACTGCGGCAATACACGCAGGAAGAAGCGGCGGAGCATATACGGAAAGTGTTTGACGATCCGTTCTTAATAAAGGAATGGGAAAAAATATTCGCAGACCTCAAGGCCGGTAAAATTGATACGTGGGACTACCAGCTGAACCTGATCACGTTTTTCGAGAACGGCCTCTGTGCCACTCCCAATGTGAACCTGATCAGCAATATCGGTTTCAGGGAAGACGGCACGCATACCCACAACCCGGCCAACCATCACGCAGCGCTGCCTGCGGGTGAGCTGACAGCATTAACGCATCCTGTATATTTCTTACCTGAAAAAGCGGCGGACTATTACTTCCTCAACAAGGAATTTGACCTGGCACAGAAATGGAGAAGGCACAGGAAACTCAAAAACAGATTGAAAAGATGGATGAAAAGCCTGTTTCAATGAAAGCAAACTATGACAAGGATTATTCCATTGTGATATGCACTTATAACCCTGACGAGCGGCTGCTCACCAGGTGCCTGAAGGCCGTGTCTGAACTGGACAGGGAAGGCCTGCGCACGGAGGTGATACTGGTAGACAACAACAGTAAAATACCCGTACGCAGCCTTGCTTACGTACAGGAACACACGAAAAATATTCCCGATCTTCAAATATTGGAAGTAAAACAGCAGGGCGTAAGGTACGCGCGTATGGCCGCCATAGAAAAGGCGCAGGGCAAATTCACCGTGTACATAGACTATGATAATGAACCGGCCGCCAGCTACCTGCAGGAGCTAAAAAGCCTGAACGACCGTTTTCCGCAGGTAGGCGCATGGGGCCCCGGGCAGGTATATGTGGATTTTATTGACGGCATAGACAAAAAGATAGAGGGTTATGCACGGATGGCTTTCCAGGAGCGGCACGATGAGGCAGCGGAATTTTCTACCGAAAGGGAGTGGCAGCACTGCTACCCCTTTGGCACCGGCCTGTGCACTTATACCTTTCTGCTGAAGGAATATATAGAGCTGGCAGAACAGGGCCGTTTCACGCAGCCCGGCAGAACGGGAGCGGCGCTTACCAGCGGAGAAGATACGCAGATGGTGCTGCTCTGCATCAGCAAGGGCTATGCCGCCGGCGTGTCTCCCACATTGCAAATGCATCATATCATTCCCCGCAGCCGCGCCAGCCGCAAGTACCTGCAGCGCCTGGCCTGGGGCACCGGCCTGTGTTATGAAAGCTGCATGCTGGAAGTGTTCCCCGAAAGAAAACCGCAGCTGCTGCGGCGGCTGATGGCCGAAGCCAAGTTCAGCAGGCAGGCGCTGAAGCGCACCATTAAAGCCACCTGGCACCGCAACCCTATGAAAAAGTTTGAGCTGGTACGTTTCCTCAGCATCAACGCCGGCATCTACACCGCGTTGAACAAGCCGCTGCCCGCCACGGTAGTGAATATTGTAAAATTCCTGAACCTGCAGTAACACATGCCCGTACAAGTATCCGTAATTATATGCTGCTTTAACAGTGCCGCCCGCCTGCCGGACACGTTGCGCCACCTTGCGCAGCAGCAGCCTCCGGCGCAGGGCAGCTGGGAAGTGCTGGTAATAGACAACGCCTCTACAGACAATACCGCCGCCACAGCCACAGATTGCTGGCAACGCTTTGGCCCGCCAGGCGTACCGTTGCGGGTGGTATCAGAACCGCAACCGGGCCAGATGCACGCGCGTAAAAAAGGCGTACAGGAAGCGCAGGCGGAATGCCTGGTGTTTTGTGATGATGATAACTGGCTGGGCAACAACTATGTGGCCCATGCCTGGGCAATGGCGCAGCAGCCGCAATTTGGCGCCGGCGGCGGCAAAAACGTGCCGGTAACGGATGCGCCCGCTTATCCTGACTGGTTTGAGGAATACAAAGACAAATATGCCGTCAGCATCCGTTTCGGCCCTTCGGGAGACGTAAGCAGCCGCGGGCTGGTGCTGGGCGCAGGCCTCGTAACCCGCAAATCTCTCTTCCTGGAAGTGAACAGTGACCGCTACCCTTCCCTCCTCAATGGCCGCGACGGGCAGCACCTCAGCACCGGGGACGATTTTGAGTACTGCAAACGCCTGCTGCTATGGGGATATAAATTGTACTATGATGAACAGATGATATTGCAGCACTTCATTCCCAAAGACCGCCTCACCGTTCCCTACCGGGAAAAACTGATGGCCGGCATTGTGGAAGCTGGAAAAGTGCTGGGAGAATACGACCTTGCACTTCGCCTGCATCACAGGAACAGCAAAAAGAACCGCTGGCGCCTGCTGGCACTGGCGCCGTTCAGGATATTGCTCTGCCGCCTGGGGCTTACAGACCGGCAGTTGCAGGATGAGCAGCTGACCCTGTTCTACCTCTCGCCCCTGCCGGGTAAAAACAATACTCCCAGGGCATTGATCAAAAAATTCATGTACAGACAATAAAAAAAAGCAGCATGTTCTTTAAGAAGAAAAAACAGGAACAGTCCCTTTTCAAGATATTTTCTTTCTATAACCAGAACGTGAACCCTGACGTGCCGGTGTACCAGAAGACGGTGTTCTCCAAATTCGGTCTCAGCATCAACCATGTGTTTGACAAACGTTTCAGCCACGGGGATTTCCTGAACCACGTATGCCGCAACGTAACGGATACGGACTACATCATCATTTTCGACATAGACTGCATACCCACTCATCCGCAATGGCTGCAATGGCTGCTGAATGACCTGTTGGAGCCGCACACTATTGTAGGCGCAGCGCAAACCGCCAACCACCTCCGCAACGGGCAAAACCTGTATGTTTCCCCTTTCTTTTTTGCCATTTCCACCGCCTACCTGAAAGAATTGAATTACCCGGACATGAACATGACGGAAGATATGGACGCAGGGCAAAACCTCACAGAACATGTTCAGCGGAACGGCGGGCAGGTAAAATACTGGTGGCCCACACACATTGAAGAAGAAAAATGGGACCTCTACCACCCGGAACACAAGCGCTTCGGGCTGGGCACAACGTACAACAACGCCATATACCACGCTTTTTATTCAAGAGACAATATTTCTGCAAGGTTCATTGAGAAATGCAGGGAAGTGACGGGAGAATAACACCGCCTTACAATGTACGCAGGAATGCTCCTATATAGCGGAGCATTTCTGCTTTCTGGGCTTCCGTAGCGCCATCCCACATATCGTTATGGATGGTGGCCGGCAATTTCACTACTTTCATGTGATAGCGGGCCTGCTCTGCCGGCGTGGGTATTACACCGCTGTCTGCCGGCTGGTCACTGGAGCGGAGGGAAAGTACCCGCGGGCGTTCCGCCCGGGGAAAAGGCATGCGCCGGTTATCCAGTGAAATAATGGCCGCCGCCAGGCCGGGATAGTTCTTCGCAAACAACATGCTCATATCCCCGCCGTTAGAATGCCCCACCAATAACAGGTGCTGATAGTCCAGCGAAGGCTTTGTTTTTTTCAGTTCGTTCAGCGTAAACAAGATGCTTTCAGCGCCCCGTTTCCAAAAGGGCATGCGCACTTCATACGGTTTGCCCGTGTTGGGCATGGGGGCGTCTTCCGGCAGGTCTTGCTGAATGCTGACCACATAATAACCGTGTGCAGCCAGGTAGGCCGCAATAAAGCCATACCCGTTGTTCTTCCCGCCATAACCATGACTGATAAGCGCCGGCTTCAACCGGCCCTTACCTTCCTTCACAGGTGCATAAATACACAGCGGCACCGGCCGGTTGCGGGCGCTGTCAAAAAGGGAAAGGGTGTTAATCTCAATGTTTACCTGCTGGGCGGCGCCGGGTACACAAAGGCAGCAGGCCAATACAAAAGAAAGCAGGAATAAGGGGCATGATCTCATCTTCCGAAACTATTAAAAAAATCAATCTTCCCGCAGCCGCTCGTCCGTATAAGTAATAGTGGTTTTTCCGTGCGGGGCGGGCACGCCGTTTTCATCAACGCTGACAAACACTATTTTATCTATGGTGAGAATGGTTTTCTGGGTGATCTTGTTCCTCACCTGGCAGGCGAGTGATAATGAAGTACGGCCGAAGTGGGTAGCCTTGATGCCCAGCTCCACAATATCTCCCTGGCGCGCGGAGTTGATGAAATTGATCTCGGACATGTACTTGGTAACGCAGCGGTTGGTGCCCAGTTGAATAATGGCGTAAATGGCGGCCTCTTCATCGATCCACCGCAGCAGGCTGCCGCCAAAGAGGGTACCGTGCGCGTTAAGGTCTTCCGGCTTCACCCATTTCCTGGTATAAAAATTCATTATGTATGGTTTGAATGCTGCGCAAAATTAGCAAAATGCAGGCAGAGCACCGTGCGGAAATGACGTATCTTTGCAAAAATTAAAACATGGGAATTGCAGATAAACTCTTTCAGATGAAAAATGAAAAGGCCGCGGCTAACCTGAAAGCCGGGCAGGACTTCCTGGCGGCCAACCAGCAGAAACCCGGCGTGGTGGCCTTGCCCAGCGGGCTGCAGTATGAAGTGATAAAGGAAGGCAACGGCCCCAAGCCCTCCGCCACCAGCAAGGTAACCTGCCATTACCACGGCACGCTGATAGACGGTACGGTGTTTGACAGCTCCGTACAGCGCGGCCAACCCGCCACTTTCCCCCTCAATATGGTGATCAAAGGCTGGACGGAAGGACTGCAGCTGATGGAACAGGGCAGCAAATGGCGTTTTTTCATACCGCCTCACCTCGGGTATGGAGACCGGCAGGTAAGCGCCCAGATAGGCCCCAACAGCACGCTCATATTTGACGTAGAACTGCTGGGCATCAGCTAAACTATACAACAATGCCCGGCCAACATGCTGTGACCGGGCATTATGCATATTATGAAGGCCGCTATGGTTAAGCCGTAGCGGCTTCTTTATTGTATTTGTTCCTGTATTCTATGGGAGAAAGGCCGGTTACTCTCTTGAACACCGTACGGAAGGCCTTGGTATCTGAATACCCCACATCATACATCAGTTCATTCACGCTCTTGCGGCTGGTTTCCAGCGCTTTTTTGGCGGCTTCCATCTTCACCCTTTGAATATATTCCACTACGGTGTTGGAAGTGGCTTTCTTGAAGCGGCGCTCCAGGTTACGGCGGCCCAGCGCAAACATGGAAGCCAGCTGGTCTACCGTAATTTTTTCCTGCCAGTTCTTTTCAATAAACTCCTGCGCTTCCCTGATGGGGGTATCTTCATGTTCCTTCTGCCCCTGGAATATAATGAAGGGTGACTGGCTCACGCGGTCCGGGTCTATCATAAATACCTTCGAAATGAGCACGGCCACGTCTCTTCCCGCATATTTCTCTACCAGGTAGATGAGCAGGTTCAGGAAGGAATAGGCGCCGCCGCTGGTGTAAATGCCGTCTTCTTCCGTCATGATCTTGTCGTCTACCACGTTCACGTCCGGGAACATCTGCCTGAAATCATTCACCATTTTCCAGTGGGTGGCGCATTGCCGGCCTTTCAGCAGGCCTGTGCCCGCCAGGAGGTAGGCACCCACACAAAAAGTGGCAATTTCAGCACCGTTGTTGTATTGGTCTACCACCCAGGGTATAAACTCCTTGTTGAGCTCCAGCACCGTATTAGGCTGGTCTTGCGTGGCAGGGATGATGACCAGGTCTGTTTTTTTAACGTCTTTTACCAGCACGTCAGGCGTAACGGTAAAGAGGCCGTTGCGCTGTACAGACTCCTGGGAGATGCCCACCAGCTGTATCTGGAACAGCGGGTCCCGCTCCATGGAGGCCAGCAAAGTGTTTACTTCTGAAAGGATGTGATAGGTGCCTTCCATATTAACCAGGCTCGTAAGCCCGCGTGGAACAAGAATGGATACGTGTTTCATATCATAAATGTAATACAAATAATTGTCGCAATCAACCCCTCTAAATGCCGTTTTTACGCCTATTCATGCCGTTTCACCCATTCTTTTACTACTCTTTCCAGTTCTTTCTTTTTGGCCTTCACGTCTGCCATGTCTTTAAAATAAGCCATGCGCCGGTCTTTGTAATCTCCTTCCAGCAGGCTGCTATCGTGTATCATGGCGCCGTTATGGAAAACGAAGACCAGGTGTACATGCTGAGTAGCACGGGTATGGAAGGCTGCCATGTCTTTTTTCCTGTCTTTTTTCGGGTAGAAACTGGGAGCGTTCCATTTCACCCGCTCGGCCAGCTCTTCACCACCTGCTTTCAGGATGATGGCCCTTACCGCCTCTATTTCCGCTTTCAGCGGGTGCTCCAGGCGCTGCATCAGCTCGTTTACTTTTTCAGTATCGTTCATAAGGTAAAGATGCGAGTTGTTTGATATCTTTCACCAGCTCCGGCAGGCCGCTGCTGAACAGGTGGCCCTGGTTCTCGAACGCGCGGATGGTGGCCCAGCGGAGTTCTTCGCCGTAATGCTGTACATGTTCAAAAGGTACTACTTCGTCATTCCGGCTGTGGTACAGGAAAATGCGTGGAATACGGGGCAGCCGGAAGGCAAAGTTCTCTGTCAGCATATATTCTTCCACCTGCCAGTCAGGCGGCCCCCAAAACGGCGCGGCCACAATACAGAGCCCTCCAATGGCTTTATCACATTTTTCTTCTGAAAGGAATTTGAGGATCACGGAGCCGCCCAGGGAATGACCTACCAGCACCACACCGTCTTCCGCCGCCGCTATTTCCCTTTCCAGCTCGGCTTTCCATAGTGCATAAACGGGATGTTCCGGGTCCGGCATCTGCGGGTAGGATACCTGGTACCCCTCTCCCAGCGCCTCCTGCAAACTGCGCACAAGGTCGTTACTCCCTTCATGCGGGCCCTGCGGCCCTCCGCTGTGCAGGAACAATATTTGTTTTTTCTTCATAGTAGCCCTCTGTTTGCGACGCTCATCAGCCTGCGCCTCCACTGGTACAAATGTAAAATGATCTGCGGGTAGAAATAGCGTGTGAATGCGGCAAAAAGAGGGGGAAATCCGACAAAGGGGCGGGCAGGTATAATGGTGTCAAAGGTACTGTACCGTAACACCGGCACCTGAAAGCAATAACACGTGAAGCGCAATGCCGGGCAGGCACATAAAAAACCGGCCACCCGCGGCTGGAAAGCTGCGGGTTGTGGCCGGTACTGATACACACGAATTTGCCGGGATTATGACTTTTTCTTTGCTTTTTCCTTGTTCTCCTTGTAACGCATATCTGGCGTGCCGTCTTTCTTCTTCGGAGCACTGGCCTTTTTGTTTTCCTTATATCGTTTGTCCGGTGTGCCGTCTTTCTTGAGGTGTTTGGCGTTGGCCGTCTTTTGCGGAGCTGTAGCCGTAGCGGGCTGCTGCTGGGCCGGCGCCGCGGCCTTTTGCTGGGCTATGACGCCGGTAGCGCTCATTGCCAGTGCCAGAATGATGGTGAGCAGTTTTTTCATGGTATGAATTTTACCAAAAGTTAAGCTGTTTAGGCGAACACAAGGCTTAAAATTGGCTTAAAAAATAAAAGGAGGCTCCGCAGAGCCTGCCTTTCAGAAACACCCGTGATCATCCATGCCGGATCACTTTTTTTTTCCACCTTGCGGCGCTTTAACGCAATTGCTGCCGCATGGTGCGTGCCTGCTCCAGGTGCATCCGTATGCCGGGCAGATATTTAGCTGCATAAGCGCGCAAGGCTCCTACCCTGCTGCTGTCTGCCGCTTTCTGGTACAAGGCCACGGCCCTTTCATGATCAGTGATCTGGGCGTTCATATAGGTAGTATCGAACTGTAAACCCTGCAGGGTCAATAACTGCTGCTTCAGGGCGCGGTGCAGGGAATCAGGCCCTTCGGGCAGGTTAACAGGCCAGGCGCTGGTGATATTTTCCAGTTCTGTTTGTGCAGCGTTATGATCTGCCACCATCATGCGGGCAAAGGCGCTCACGGAATCATTGGTGGAGATGGTATCTGCCACCGTGCCCAGGTCTGCTTCAGCGTAGTTGCCGTAAGACGCTTCTATGGCAAAAGTTCTGTCATGCTCCGTCAGCACGGGCGGGTTAACACCGGGCCCCTCACCTCCACAGGAAACGGCCATCAGCGCTGCTGCCACCAGCAATTGCATGCCTTTCATACATCCTATTGTTTATGAAAGGGAAACAAAAGCTGTGCTTGGCATTACAGCCGCCAATGGCCGTTACCTTAACACCCGGATTTCCAGTCAATAACGCATCGGCAGTGAGTTTCAGCCTGCGCTAAATTGTGGAGCGGAGGGGGCACTTTGAGGATCAGCCTTTCCGGTTGAAGAAACGGTGCATGAACAACAGCTGGTACTGGACGGCATTTTTCCAGTAGTCCCAATTGTGCGCGCCGGGGCGTGTATAATAATCATGCGGGATATTCCTGTAAAGCAATTGTTCGTGCAGGTTTTCGTTCACCTGGTAAAAGAAATCTTCCGTACCGCAATCTATCACCAGCGCCAGTTCTTTTTCTTTGGGGTTCAGCAGGTGCAGCATATTGATGACAGTATGGCTCTCCCAGCGGGCGGGCTGCTCTGCATAAGTACCAAGGCGTTTGGCCATGTTCCAGTTGTTGGGAAAAGGCCTGATGTCTACACCGCCGCTCATGCTGCCGGCAGCGCCAAACACGTCCTGGTGGCGGAAAGCCAGGTACAGCGCCCCGTGGCCGCCCATGCTGAGGCCGGTAACAGCACGGCCTTTACGGTCACGGATGGTTTTGTAATGACTGTCTACCCAGGCCACCAGCTCTTTGGATACATAGGTTTCATACTGGTAAGATGCATCTGCCGGGCTGTTCCAGTACCAGCTGCTCACGCCCCCGTCAGGACAAACAATGAGCATATTGTAAGTATCTGCCAGCTCCTGTACGCCTTCCGCTTTTTTCACCCAGTCTGCATAATTGCCGCCATGGCCGTGCAGCAGGTACACTACCGGCAGCTCTTTGGCATTATTATATCCTTCCGGTTTGATCACCACGGCCTTGATGGTTTTCTGCATGGCCGCGCTGTAGGTTTCAACGGTATCTGTCTGTGAGGCGCGAGCGGGCGCAGAGAGCAGCACGCAAACGGCGGCCAGCATCAGCACCCTGGAGGTCAGTAACAATAATTTCATACTGAGGACGTGTTTTTTTAGTCCGCCCAAAATACATATTATTTTTTCAGCCGTTTACTGTTTACCGAAAACATTGAAGTAATTGTAATCAGTCATAGGTGCATCCGTCAGCCCCAGGTGGCGGCCCATGGTAACCACCTGGCCACGGTGATAGGTGTTGTGGTTCACCACCTGCATTACATATTCAAAGGCCGGGAGGTTGCTTTCAAACCAGGGGTTCACCACCAGCAGCGGCTCGTTGATGGCGGATTCGCTCATGCCGCTGATAAACGCCGCCATTTCCTTCGAATGAGCCACCATGCTCTCCGGCACGTCATCAGGCCCCGGGGCTGACAGCTCGCTCCGTGCATCTTTTTCCCTGCGGAGCACCGCCAGCCAGTAGCGTTGTGCTTTCAGCATATGTTGCAGCGTTTGCCAGATAGAAGGGAAGCTTGACGGGACTTCTTTATGCAGCACGTCCTGCGGCTTTGTACGCAGCCAGTCTATGAGCATCTTATTGGCCCAGTAGTTATAACCGGCGTAATTCCTCGTAACATATACAATAGGGCTCTCCTGTTGCATAATGGTGTAGTTTGATGTCAGCAGCAAAGTAACGAAAGAGAAATGACAGTGGTATGTCAGCGGTAAAAAAGCCCGGGCAAAAGTGCCCGGGCCTGGTCATGTTTACACTTAAATTACACGTTATAAACTAAGAGTGAAAGCCGGCAGCCGCAGTATGGCGCCGCCCTGCCTCGCAGACTCGTGGGCCAGTATGCCCACGCAGGTGATATTGGCAGACTGTACCGCGTTGGGGTATGGCTGTGTGCCGTTTACCAGCGCGTCTGCAAAGGCATGTACAAGGTGTGGGTGGGAGCCGCCATGCCCCGCGCCCTGCGTGAATGAAAGGTGCTGATGGCTGTCTGCATCATACACGCCCTGCCGGGTGAACCGGCGGATGGGCTCCGGCAGCAGGTGAGCATAGTCAGGGCATTCCGTTTCCTGCGGTATTTCAGGTTCCGGTTTTTTGGCCGTATGCACCACCAGGGGCTGGCCTTCTATCAAAGGCCATTCTACAGATTTTTTTGACCCGTATACTTCAAAGCTCTCGCGGTACTGGCGCGCCACATCAAACAGGGAGCGGTATACATGCGCGCAGAGGTCTGAATTGCGGAATTTTATATGCGTGGTCTCTACTGCGTAAGGGGAATTATAATGCTGCTGCAGCTCTTCGCGGATGGTACCGGAGCCCATGCAGCTCACGTACTCCGCTTCGCCGCGCATCAGGCCCAGCACAGGGCCCACGCAATGCGTGGCGTAATACATGGGCGGGAGGCCGGGCCAGTAGTTGGGCCAGCCGTCCATATCCTGCTGGTGGCTGGCTTTCAGGAACTGCAGGCGGCCCAGTTCCCCTTTCTCGTACAGTTCTTTCATGAACAGGAACTCACGGGCGTATACCACCGTTTCCATCATCATATAGGTGAGCCCCTTTTCCCGGGTGAGGCGTACAATTTCTTCGCATTCTTCTACGGTAGTGGCCATGGGCACTGTACAGGCCACATGTTTACCTGCCTGCAGCGCTTTGATGGATTGTATGCCGTGGTCAGGAATGGGCGTGTTGATATGCACGGCATCTATTTCCGGATCTCTCAGCAAGGCATCGTAGTCCGTATACCGTTTGGCAATGCCGAAGGCATCTCCCACTTCGTTCAGGCGTTTTTCGTTACGCTGGCAGATGGCCACCAGGTTGGCATGAGGGTAATGCTGGTAAATGGGAATGAACTCCGCGCCAAAACCCAGGCCCACAATGGCAATATTGATCTTCTTGCTCATGATCTTAACAATTGATGTAAAAAATGATAGCCGTCCTGCGCAAAAGCATCCTGGCTGTCTGCAAAAGAACGCCAGATGCATACGGCGCCGGCCAGTTCTTTTATTGCTGGCGTGAAGCTTTCTATGCTCACCACGCCGTTGTAGCCAATGGCCTGTAATCCTTTCCTAAAGCTCTGCCAGGGAGTTTGCCCCGTGCCCGGCACGCCGCGGTAGTTTTCCGCTACCTGCACGTGTAATAACTTGTTGCCCGCCTGCCGGAACGCTGCTTCCAGGTTGCGCTCTTCAATGGCCATATGAAAACCGTCCAGCAGAATGCCGGCAGCGGAATGATTGATGTCATCTACCAGGCGGCGTACGTCTGCCGCGGTGTTCACCAGGTCAGACTCGAAGCGGTTCAGCGGCTCCAGGGCAATGGATAGGCCCTGCGCAGCCGCATCGGCACATACCCGTTGCAGGTTCTTCACTGCCAGCTCCCACTCCCGCCGCCGCTCCTCCGGCGGCAGCATGCGCGTTTTTCCTACCGCGGAATACATGGGGCCTGCCAGGAAGGTGGCGCCCACAGCGTTGCACAGTTCAAAGCAGGCGCGGATGTAGGCAAAACAGTTCTCATGCACGGCAGGGTCTGTATGCGTAAGGTCACGCGTAGGGCCAAAAGCGCCGCATACCACGGCTTTCAGCCCGTTATCCGCCAGCGCGCGGGCCACTTCCGGGCCGTTGATCAGTTCAGGGTACTCCGCGGGTATTTCCACCACGTCATAGCCCATCCCCTTTATTTTGGGAAAAAGGGCAATGGTGTCTGTGGTGAAGGGAGACGTCCATAGCCAGGTGCTCACGCCTAATTGTATCTGTTGCTGCATGCCGTGTAATTATTTTTTAGCGACCACTTTCATAATGCCGTTCATAATAGACCAGTGACCGGGGAAGGTGCATACAAAGGGATAGTCTCCCGGTTGCGCAGGCGCGGTGAAACGCAGCGTTACCTTTTCCTGCGGGTTGACCAGTTTGGTAGAATACAGCACTTCCGGCACTTCCGGCACATAATGCTTTTCAGCGCCGTCCGGCCGGGAAGCCATCTTGTCTGCCGCCTTGCCCACTATGGCCAGCGCGCCCTGCCGGGTGATCACCAGGTTGTGCTGCATAAAGTCAGGGTTCTCAAAAACGATCTCCACAGGCTTTCCGGCTTCTACGGTAAAGGTTTTCAGGTCATACTTCATTTCGTTCTTGATCACCTTCAGCTGTATAACGGCCGCATTGCCGCCTGCAGCGCCGGCTTCTTCCGTGGCCGGTTTATTGAGGTAAGCGCGCACAAAGGTCTCAGCCAGCCCGGCGTCTCCGAACAGTTTGGCAGAGCGGCCGCGGGTGATCTTTTCCACTTCATACCGCCAGTTACCGGTGAGGGCTACACGTTCACTGCCATTTTGCAGGTAAAGCTCTTCCGGCTTGCCGTAAATGCCACCGCCGCCGCCGGTATCTTCTACCCGTACCGCAATTACATTAGCGCCCGGTTTCAGCAGGCCCGCCGGTATTTTGTAACGGCGGGGAGCATTCCATTTACGTTCTGTTTTACCAACAGATACGCCGTTCACAAAGGTTTCATCAGAATCGTCTACCGGCCCCAGGGAAATAACGGCCTCCTTGCCGAGGGCTGTAATGTTCACTGTTTTACGGAACCATATCACACCGTCTATCTCCAGGCCGGCATCTTCAATGGTGGAGGGGAGCTTCATCTGCTTCCATGCCCCATCATTGAGCGTGGAAGCGGAGCGGTTCACGGCTGCCGGCACTTCAATTTTGAAGCCAGGATGGGCAGCCATAAAGGCGTCTATAAAGCCTTTGCGGTGCCGGGCGGCGGCGGCGTACAGCGCCCTGCCCAGCCAGTCGTCTTTTTTCACGGCCTCTTCGCCGCTCATATCGTACAACAGCTTGCCCAGGTTTTCAGAAGGCGCCGTTTCCGTGAGAGATACCAGCGCAGCCAGCCGGGTGTTGGCATCCCGGTCTTGCAAAATGCCGCTGCTGATCACCTGCTCTTCCGTCCAGTTGTAACGTGACAGTATCTGGATGGCGGCTTTGCGCACGGCGGGATTTTTATGTTTCAGCGCGGCGGCCACCGTACCGTTTTTTGTGGCAGCGCCCAGCCCGTCTATCGTCCACAGGGCATGCAACGCGGCGGGGCCGTCTTTTTTGGCAAGCGCGGCCAGCTGCGGCAGCACGTCTGTTTGCCCGCGTTCTACCAGCAGGCGCTGCGCAGTGGTGCGCCAGAGCATGTTGTCATTTTCCAGCGCGGCCAGCAAGCCTTCCGGCTCCTTTTTACTAAGCTGCAAGGGCTTTACTTTCTTCGCGCTTTTGCTCACCACGCGCCATACACGGCCATGGCTTTTATCGCGCAGGGGATTTTCGTAGGCGTTACCCTTGCCGTTTACGGCGGCGTAGCCCCCGCGTTCAGGCGTAGGCGTAGGGTTATGCTGTACAATGAAGTTGTACCAGTCCAGCACCCACACCGCGCCGTCCGGGCCGGGTTTGGCCTCTACCGGCGCTACCCATTCATCAGCGCTGGCAAAAAGGTTCCAGCCGTCTTTCTCCCTGAAACCGGCCCCGTCTTTTTCTATGCGGGCGGAGTGTACCAGGTGGCCGGTAGGCTCGCATACAAAAGCAATATTGTTCCAGTAAGGTTCAGGATAATTGCGGGCGGTGTAAAAACTGTGGCCTGCGGCAGCAGTAAAGCCCCCAAATACATCTACCTGCCTTACATGCTGTGTAATCGGATGCATGGCATAATGCCCGTCTATTTTACTGCTGCCGCCCGCCCTGATGCCTTCCACGCCTTTCAGCGCGCGGTTGGGAATGCCCATGAACACGCTGTGGGTGTTGTTGGCGGTAGACCCGAATATATCATTGTTCTCTGTGAAGCCCAGCCCCCAGGTATTGTTGCTGGTGCCGGTCATAAATTCGAAAGTAGAAACGTCTGGCGCAAAGCGGTAAAAGCCCTGGCTGAAATCATACGGCTCTCCGGCTATAGTGCCCTTGAAACCGGAGTAACCCACGGTGCCCCATATATGGTTGTCTATACCATAACGCAGGTTGGAGGGCCCGGCATGGGTGTCAAAAGTGCCCCATCCGTCCATGATCACCTTGCGGACGTCTGCCTTGCCATCTCCCGTGGTGTCTTTCAGGAAAAGGAAATGCGGCGCCTGTGACACGATGATGCCATCATTACTGAACACCAGGCTGGTGGGGATGTTCAGCCCTTCCGCAAATATGGTGAACTTGTCTGCCCGGCCGTCTCCATCTGTGTCTTCACAGATCTTGATACGGTCATCTCCCCCGCTTTTATCATCCCGCACGGTGTTGGGATAATCTACCGTTTCAATCACCCACAGGCGGCCTTTTTCATCCCAGTCCATTGCAATGGGATTGATGATGTCTGGCTCTGAAGCAAAGAGTTGCAGCTCAAAGCCCGGCGGCACCTGTATCAGTTTGGCGGAGGCTTCCGGTGAAAGCGGCTCCTGGTATTGCGGGGCGGGAACACGTTGTTCATAGTTGGGAATATTGGCCTCCTGCCGGTACGCCAGTTTGGGCATGGCAGCCCGGTATGGCTCCCAGAGGGCTTTCACATCGTCTCCCACGGCCCATAGAATACCCGCTTTCAGTAATGCATGAAAGCCGGGGTTATTCCAGGTGCGCTCATCGTGGCCATAGGCGGTGTAGAACACGCGGCCTTTGCCGTACTGTTTCACCCAGGTCCACGGTTCGCGGTGGGCGCCCTCTACCCGCTCCATGAGCACGGTACGGTCTCCTGTCAGCTTATCGTGCACATAGGTCTCGTCCCAGGTGGCAAACTCTTTCAGGGATTGGGTGACGGGGTGTGTTTTATTGGTGATCACCGCGGTGAAGGAATCTGTACCATGTTTCAGGAACTGGCCGCCCACCATGCTCACAAACTCCGGAGAATTGCGGAAGCAGTAGCTGGCGCAGTGAACGGGAATAAAGCCTTTGCCTGATTTCACGAACTGGAGCAGTGCTTCTTCCTGCGGCGGCGTGATGGAATCATGGTTGGCGTAGAGCAGCAGGCCATCGTACTGCGCCAGGTTGCTGCTGTTAAGGTCATCAGGATTGTCTGTATAGGTAAGTTGTATGCCCTCCGTGGCCAGCGCCGAAGCCAGCATAGGCATGTACAACGCGCTGTTGTGATGCTCGCTCTGGTGGCCCAGGAAAAGGATCTCTATTTTACGCGGCGCCTGTTTGGCACAGGCGGCCCATGCAAAGCAGCATATCATGCTGAGAAGGTAGACGTGGAATCGCTTGTTCATGGTTCGGAAAGATAACATAACGAAATTCCGGAAAATTAATCCGCCTGCTTTCCTTGATATTGCCAGATTTTGACTATTTTATGTCATAAAATACAGTTGAACATATCCTATTATGGTAAATGAAAAGAATTACGCGTTATGAAACCCGCCTTACAGAAATCACCTATTTCGGCAGACAGGGTATTTGAAGCGAAGTTTTTGCGGGAGCCGCACTTTGACCCCAACTGGCATTTTCACCCGGAGTACCAGTTGTTTGTGGTGTTGAAAGGCACAGGTACCCGCTTTACCGGAGACCACCTGGCCCCTTTCCGGCAGGGAGATTTTGTGATGACCGGCCCCAACCTGCCGCACATGTGGCAGAGTGACCCGGAGTACTTTGAAGGGAATAAAAACCTGTTGACGGAGGGAATTGTGATCTACCTGCCGGAAGACTTCCTGGGCCATGGTTTCCTGGGCAAAAGAGAAAGCTGGCAGCTGCGGCAGCTGTTGCAGCGCAGCAACCTGGGCATAGAGTTTTTGGGCAATACAGGCCGGCAAGGTACGCAGCTGATGCAGCAAATACTGGATCAGCATGATTTTGACCGCATACTCACCCTGCTGCAATTGCTTCACCTGCTGGCGCAGTCTGCGGAGTTCCGCCAGCTTTCCAGCGCCGGCTATACCAACCAGCTGAAGGCATCGGATACGGAGCGTATGAACCGTGTACATGCCTTTGTGATGAAAAACTTCCGGGAAAAGATCAGCCTTAACGAAGTGGCCACTATTGCCAACATGACACCTACTTCCTTCAGCCGCTATTTTAAAACGCATGCCAACCGCAGTTTTTCAGACTTCCTCACGGAAATACGCATTGGCTACGCCTGCAAGCTGCTCATGGAAGAGAATATGGACGTGGCGCGCATATGCTACGAGAGCGGCTTTTATACCCTTTCCAACTTCAACCGCGCCTTCCGGCAAATAACAGGCTATAACCCGCTGGGCTACCGTAAAAAGTACACCGGGGCATAGGTGGCTACGCATATTTTAACGATATTCGGGAACATGCATTTCTAACCATTGAAAATGAATACCATGAAAAAAGTGATAATGGCCATGCTGCTGCTGTCTGCCCTGCCCGGCCTTTCCAGGGCGCAACAGGCAGACGCTGTGGTGGGCACATGGTTGAACGAGGAGAAAGACGCCAAAGTGCAGATCTACCGCTCCGGCAACGAGTATGCCGGCAAGCTGGTATGGATAGCCCGGCAGTTTGAAGATGATGGTAAAACACCGCGGAAAGACAGCAAGAACGCAGACCCCAAGCTGCGCAACCGCGGGCTGATGGGCCTGGTCATACTTACCGGTTTCAAATATGATGACGGGGAATGGACAGGCGGCAAAATATATGATCCCAAAAGCGGCAAGACCTATAGCAGCAAAATGAAGCTGGACGGCCGGCAGCTGAACATACGCGGGTATGTGGGCGTGTCTGTGTTCGGGCGCACAACGGTGTGGACGAGGGCGGAGTAGCTACTCCACCACCGGCCAGCCTTTCACGTACCGCAGCGGCCTGATGCAGAACACCCTGGCGCCGCCTTTGCCCCGCTGAATAGCATGGTAAGCAATATATTGTTTGCCTTTTGCATCGCTGAATACAGAATTATGCCCCGGCGCCAGCCAGGTGCTGTCCATTTCAAGTATCACACTGTTAGGCGTTCCCCTTTCCTCCGCCATGGTGCGGAACGGCCCGGTGGCTTTTTTGGAGCGCGCCACCAGTACGGCGTAGCTGGCTTTTTCCCCGCAGCAGTTATCTCCTGAATAGTAGAGGTAGTAATACCCTCCACGGTAGTCTATCCAGGCCCCTTCTATCAGCCTGGTATATTTTGCTTCTTTCCCGGGCTCTACCACGGGAACGGCTGCACTGCCGGGTGCAAATGCGCTCCAGTCGTCCGTCATTTCCTGTACGCGGATGGGTTTGAAGCCGGAACCCCAGTACAGCAGCTTTTTGCCCGTTTGGGGGTCTACAATGGCCATAGGGTCTATATGCTCAAAACCTTCCCCACATACCAGGGGCGAACCTTTGTCTTTAAACGGCCCTTCCGGCCTGTCTGCATACGCCACGCCCAGGCACTTGCCGGTGGAGTCAGACACTGACTCCCCAGAGTAAAAGAGCACGTATTTCCGCAAAGCGGCATCATACAGCACATGCGGCGCCCAGTAATGGGTATTGGCCCATACGGGCGGCTCCGGCAGCGCATCTCCCAGCAGCTCCCAGTGCTGCAGGTCAGCAGAAACCGCCACCTGTATGTTGGCGCCTGACTGGGTGGCATAGGCATAGTATTTTCCTTCCGCGCGTATCACGGTAGGGTCTGGAAAATCCCGGTTGAGCACCGGGTTGGAAAATTGCTGGGCCATCAGCGCCAGCGGCATGCAAAGCAGCGCCAGGGCGGCGAGCAGACGTGGTTGTATCATAATCCGATAGTCCGGGACAGTTATCAGGATATCCCGGTTTGAATAACAAAATAGTGAACCTTTTCATGAACAGGAACTGAGGCCGGCGCAATTTGGCAAGGCGCTTTCCCGATAACTGGTAAAAAACTACAAACATTTGCTAAAATTCAAGTAGGTACATGCGGATAATTGTATGACTTTTATGCAAACGTTTTAAGTGTACTTGAGACGTCATGATAATTCCACCAGAAGAAAACTAGATACGACTTGTACGTTACGAAAGAAGGGGCCGCAACCAAGCCCGTGCTGCATTTATTTTCTTTTACCTTATGACAGAATTTGCTGATTGGCTGCGAAAGCCAAGGTGAGACCAGGCATTTATTTTTTACCAGTTAATGCAAACGATTGCAGTTTAAAACAAAGGCAAAGTATGCAAACAGGACTGGTGCGTCCCTAAAAGAACATGTTATGAAAACTGGCAGATCTTAGAATCAGAAATCCACTCAACCAAAAGAAGCGCTTCGGGCTTCAAATGGAGCATGTACACCTTGTGCAGGCTATCCCGCTATGCTGCAGCAGGCGGCCGGGCAGGTTATGCTCCTGAATGAAGGGCCGGGGTTTTTGTGATCAGAAAAAACATACAAATGAAAAGAACACTCACCATGCGCGTTTGTGGTGTGATGGGCGTGCTATTGCCCGTTGCGCTGCAAACACAGGCAGCAGGAACGCTGCCGGGAAAAGCTTCCTTAGGCAGCCCTGTACACACCGCCAGTCCACACGCTGCGCATGCACCTGCGGCCATGTGGAAACTGAACAAGGAAGTTCGCGGGCAGGTAACAGACAGCACGGGCGCTGCTATGCCCGGTGTTACCATACTGGTAAAGGGAAGCCCTAACATTGGCACTACTACAGACATTAACGGCAGGTATATACTGGAAGTACCGGATAATACGCTGGTGCTGGTGTTCAGCATGATCGGCTACACGCCCCGCGAAATTCCGCTGAACGGCCGCAGTGTGATCAACGTTGAGCTGAGCCCCTCCTCCAACCAGCTGGGTGAAACGGTGGTGGTGGCATTCGGCAAACAGAAAAAAGAATCGGTGATCGGTTCCATTACTACCATTAATCCCGGAGAGCTGAAAGTGCCTTCCAGCAACCTTACCACCGCGCTGGCGGGCCGCCTGGCGGGTGTTATTGCCTACCAGCGCAGCGGGGAGCCCGGTATGGACAATGCGGAATTCTTCATCCGCGGCGCCACCACCTTCGGTTACAAGAAAGACCCGCTCATCCTGATAGACGGTATTGAATATACCACCACGGAGCTGGCGCGCCTGCAGCCGGACGATATTGCCAGCTTCTCCATCATGAAAGACGCTACAGCCAATGCGCTTTACGGCGCCCGCGGCGCCAACGGCGTAATACTGGTTACCACCAAGGAAGGAAAGGAAGGCAAGCCCAAGCTCAACATCAGGCTGGAAAACTCTATCTCCCAGCCTACCCGCAATGTAGAGCTGGCAGCCCCCGTCACCTATATGAAGCTGAACAATGAAGCCGTGCTCACCCGCAACCCGCTGGGCATACAACCTTACTCACAAGCCAAGATAGACAATACGGAAAGCGGCCTCAACCCGGTGGTGTTCCCTACCACCAACTGGCGGGACATGCTGTTCAAAGACAGGACCATGAACCAGCGCGGCAACTTCAGCGTAAGCGGCGGCGGGCAGATAGCCACTTATTACGTTTCAGGCGGCCTTACCAAAGACAACGGCGTGCTCAATGTAGACGGTCGCAACAACTTCAACAACAACATCGATCTGAAAACATACACCCTCCGCTCCAACGTCAACCTCAAGCTCACCAAGTCTACCAGCGCCATGGTGCGCCTGCACGGTACGTTTGATGACTACAACGGGCCTATAGACGGCGGCGAAATGCTTTACGCCAAAGTGATGCGCGCCAACCAGGTGATGTTCCCGGCCTATTACCCGGTAGATGATGAGCACCAGTTCACCAATCACATCCTCTTCGGCAATGCAGACCAGGGGCAATACCTCAACCCCTATGCTGATATGATACGGGGTTACAAGGAAACCTCCCGCTCGCTCATGCTGGCGCAGTTTGAAGTGAAGCAGGACCTGTCAGACTTCATCACCAAAGGCCTCTCCATTCGCGCCATGATGAACACCAACCGCTCTGCCTATGTGGAGCTGATAAGGGCCTACAGGCCTTTCCTGTACACGGTGGGCAGTTATGACAGGCCTACCAACGCTTACAAGATCTACAACATCAACCCGGAAACAGGTACGGACTACCTCAGCTTTGAGCCGGGAGAAAAAACCGTGCAGTCCGTATTCTACCTGGAGTCTGCCATGGACTACAACCGTACGTTCAATGACCGCCATACCGTGGCCGGCATGCTCATTTTCATAGCGCGCAACCGGCTCAACGGCGTTACCGGCTCCAGCCTGCAGCGCTCCCTGCCGGCACGCAACCTCGGCCTTTCCGGCCGCGTTACCTACGCGTATGATGATAAATATTTCCTTGAAGCCAACTTCGGCTACAACGGCTCCGAACGTTTCTACAAAACAGAGCGCTTCGGTTTCTTCCCCACTATTGGCGCCGCCTGGATGGTATCCAGCGAAAAGTACTGGGAGCCGTACCGCAGGATTGTGAACAAGCTGAAGCTGCGCGCCAACTACGGCCTGGTAGGCAACGATGCCATCGGCAACGAGGACGAGCGCTTCTTCTACCTCTCTACCGTCAACATGTCCACCTCGGCAAAAGGCGCCCGTTTCGGCACCACCGGCGGCTATTACAGGGACGGTATTTCCATCAGCCGGTACGACAACCGGGCCATTACCTGGGAAACCGCCAAGAACTCCACCTTTGGTATGGAGATAGGATTGCTCGGCAAGCTGGACATGATCGTGGAGTACTTCATAGAGTCCCGCTACAACATTCTCATGCCCCGCGCATCCATCCCCAAATCCATGGGGTTGCAGGGAGAAACGCCGCAGGCCAACGTAGGCCGCGCCGCCTCCCGCTCGCTGGATATTTCGCTTGACTACAACGCCAACATCACCAAAAACTGGTACCTGGGCCTGCGCGGCAACTTCACCTATGCCCGCAACGTGTTTGAAGCATATGAAGAGCCTATGTACGATGAGCCCTGGCGCTACCGCAAAGGCCACTCCACGGCGCAGCGCTGGGGATATATAGCAGAACGCCTGTTTATTGACGACGAAGAAGTAAGAAGCTCTCCGGAGCAACGCTTCAACGGTTTTGAGACCCGCGCGGGAGACATCAAGTACCGTGACATCAACGGAGACAAGATCATTGACCAGCGTGACATGGTGCCCATCGGCTTCCCGGAAAGGCCTGAAATTGTGTACGGCGCCGGTCTTACCACCAAATACAAGGGCTTTGACTTCTCCCTGTTCTTCCAGGGCTCTGCCCGCTCTTCTTTCTGGATCAACGTAGAGCAAACCTCCCCCTTCGTGACCTCTCCGTTTACGGTAGGCGGCAGGGCCATTGGCGGCGAAACGCAATTGCTGAAGGCCTATGCAGACAACTACTGGTCTGAGGAAAACCGCAACCTCTATGCCCTCTGGCCCCGCCTGAGCCCCATTGTGAACGCCAACAGCGTGCAGCCCAATACCTGGTTCATGCGCAACGGCTCCTTCCTGCGGCTGAAGCAGCTGGAAGTAGGCTACTCCCTGCCCGCGGCATGGAACAGGCGCCTGCATATGCAGAACTTCCGCCTGTACGCAACGGCCACCAACCTGTTCACCCTCAGCAAATTCAAGCTCTGGGACATTGAAATGGCAGGCCGCGGACTGGGCTATCCCATACAGCGAGTGATCAATATAGGCCTGCAGGTCGGTTTCTAACATTCATCAACTGTTGACAAATGAAAAAACTACATAAAAAACTGTTCCTGCTCATTGCACTGGGCACACTGGGCGCCTGTAAATACCTGGATGTGGTGCCGGACAATATTGCCACCATAGAGAACGCTTTCACACAACGCACCTCTGCTGAAAAGTTCCTGTTCACCTGTTATTCCTACATGCCCATGACGGGGCATTTTAATGACAACCTGGGTTTTATGGCAGGAGACGAGATCTGGCACGATGACCCGCCCAAAGACATACAGGTTACCTTCTTCAACATTGCCAAAGGCCAGCAGAGCGTGGCCAGCCCGCTGGGCAACTACTGGTCTGGCGGCGCGCGCGGGGAAGCCCTCTTTGTTGGCCTGCGTGACTGCAATGTGTTCCTTGACAATATTCACCTGGTGCGGGAGCTCACCATGTTTGAAAGAGAAAGATGGATGGCGGAAGTGAAATTCCTCAAAGCCTACTACCATTTCTTCCTCTTCCGCATGTACGGCCCCATTCCGCTGATACGCACCAACCTGCCTATTGCCAGCGGCCCTGATGAGGTGCAGCTGTTCCGCGAGCCGGTAGACACCTGCGTGAACTACATGGTGCAGCTGCTGGACGAGTGCATTGCCAGCGATTACCTGCCGGAAAAGCTTTCCGGCACGGAAGGCACGGAACTGGGCAGAATCACCAAGCCCATTGCCTACGCCCTGAAGGCCAAAATACTGGTAACGGCGGCCAGCCCCCTGTTTAACGGCAACACAGAATACGCCGGCCTGAAAAACAAGGGAGACAAACAGGAACCGCTTTTCCCGCAAACCTATAGCGTAGATAAATGGAAAAGGGCCGCACAGGCCTGCAAGGAAGCCATTGATTTTTGCCATGAGCAGGGTTATGCCCTCTACCACTTCCCCGGCAATACCGGCTACAAGATCAATGACACCATCCAGACGCAGCTTGACCTCCGCGCCGCGCTCACTTCCACCTTCAACAACACGGAAGTGATCTGGGCCAATACCAACAGTCCCGCTGTTGACATGCAGCGCTGGTCAATGCCGCTGATAGCGCCCGGCGCCAGCACCGCCGGCCCCAAAGGCATACTGGCCCCCACCCTGAAAATCGTGGAAATGTTCTATAGCAAAAACGGCGTGCCCATCAATGAAGATCTGACGTTCGACTACGGCAAGCGCTACACGCTCCGCAAAGCAGTACCGGCCGAAAGGTTCTGGGTAAAAGACGGGGAAGAGACCGCCGCGCTGCACTTTGACCGCGAGCCGCGTTTCTACGCCAGCGTATCCTTTGACCGGGGTACCTGGTTCGGCAACTGGGTAGAAAACTACGATGTTACCAAAGCGCTGCTGTACCCGCAGCTGCGGAACACGGAATTCAGCGCCCGCCGCGGCATCAGCAACTACTCCGTAACCGGCTACGGCATCAAGAAGCTGGTGAACATTGAAACCAGCGTGGCTACAGACGGCAACATGACCAACAACATCATTTCCTACCCCTGGCCCGAGTTCCGCATGGCAGACCTGTACCTGCTCTACGCCGAATCACTGAATGAGGCAAACGGTTACAGCACCGCCACTACTGAATACCTGAACTTGGTAAGGGCAAGGGCCGGCCTTAAAACTGTAGAAGAATCATGGAGCAGCTTCAGCCGCGAGCCGCAGAAATACCTTTCCAAAGAAGGCCTGCGCAGCATCATTCAGCAGGAACGCTGCATAGAGCTGGCGTTTGAGGGCAGCCGCTACTGGGACCTGCGCCGCTGGAAAACAGCGCACGTTGAGCTGAACAACCCCATCAAGGGTTGGGACATTACCCAGAAAGATGCGCCCTCCTACTACAAAGAAAGGCTGCTCTTCAACCAGCGGTTCACCATGCGTGATTACCTCTGGCCCATTGAACTGAACGAGATCACCATCAACAAGAACCTGGTGCAGAACCCGGGTTGGTAATGCCTGAAATGGTTTTGATTTTTTTCATGCAAAAACATTTTTTTATGAAACAACTGATCATTTGCTTTCTGCTGGCCGTTGCCATAACGGCCTGCAAGGAAGATTCCTTTTCTCCCATTTCCAAAGACGGGAATGTACCCCAACCCGTAAGCAACGCTACTTATGAAGCCATGGCCGGCGGGGCCAAAATCAGCTATTCCCTGCCCGATGACAAAAACCTGGCGTATGTAAAGGCTGAATATGAGGTGAACGGGGAAAAGCGGGAAATGAAATCGTCTTTCTACCAGCGCTCCCTCATTGTAGAAGGCTTCGGCAACACCAGTGAATACATCATAAAACTGTACAGCGTCAGTTATGCTGAAAAAACTTCTGCCCCGGTAGAGCTGAAAATACGCCCCCTGCCCCCGGCTATTGATACGGTACGGAAGTCCCTCCAGATCGTGGAGTCTTTCGGCGGCATCAATACCCGCTTCGATAACCCGCACAAGGCCAGCATCATGATAGGCGTGCTGCGCTGGGACGAAGCGCAGAAAGAATGGGTGAGCATAGACGCGCATTACACCGCGCTTGATTCCGGCAAGTTTTCCGTACGTGGCCAGGAAGCAGTGCCCATCAAATTCGGCATATTTGTGCGCGACCGCTGGAATAACCATTCCGATACGCTGCAGATCGTCAAAACGCCTATTTATGAAGAAGAGCTGGATAAAGACAAGATCAAGGACATGCGCAAGAAATGGCCTATTCCCCAGCGGGAGCCGCTGCCAAAATCAGGCGGCGCCATACTGGAACCCGGCAACCTCTCCAGCTGGAAGTTTGACGCAATGTTTGACGGCGTGATCGGCAACAATGGTTTCCATACCACGGAAAACAAAGACGTTCCCATCTGGATACCGATGGACCTTGGCGTAACAGCGCGGCTGAGCCGTTACAAGATCTGGCAGCGCCAGAGCGGCTACATCTACAACCACGGCAACCCTCACCAGTGGGAGATATGGGGTACCAACACCCCCACTAACGTGAATAGCTGGGTACTGCTTGACGCCCGCATTATGGTGAAACCCTCCGGCCGCCCCCTCAGCGACAACAGCACGGAAGACACCCAGGTGGCCGCCAACGGACAGGAATACGAGTTCCCGATAGACGCACCGGCCGTTCGGTACATTGCCTGGAAACATATTGACAGCTGGGCTTCCATAGAAGGTTACCTGGGGCACTTCCACCTCTCTGAAATGTCTATCTGGGGCCAGATTAAATAACATCTCAATCAAAAAGGACAATGCGAATGAAGAAATATATATGGGGCATACTGGGCCTTGGCCTGCTGGCCGCATGCAGTAAAATGGAAGACAACTACCAGGAGTACCTCAAAAACGGCGTGATCATCTATACGGCCAAGGTAGATTCCCTGAAAGCCTTTCCCGGCAGGAACCGTATTGCGCTTTCCTGGCTGCTGGTGTCTGACCCGAAAATAGACAAATGCCGGGTGTTCTGGAACAGCGGGAAAGATTCCGTGACCGTACCTGTACAGCGCAGCGCAGGCATTGATACCATCAACGTGGTGCTGGATAACCTGGAAGAAAATGTATTCACTTTTGACGTGTACACATATGACAACACCGGCAACTCTTCCGTAAAGGAAGAAATAATAGGCACGGTATATGGCGATAACTACATTGCATCTTTGTACAACCGGCCGGTGCGGAAAACCACTTACCAGGGCGGCACCAAAAGGGCGGAAATAATCTGGTTTGGTGTAAACCCGCAGGCGGTGGCCGTAGACATTGAGTATACCAATGTAAATGGGGACCTGGTAAAAAAACGGGAAGTGGCCGTAAGGCCGGACCCTTTCAAGCCCATGGCTTTCCCGGATACAACAAGGCTGGCTGACTACAAACAGGGCACCAGCTTCCGTTACAGAACGGCATACAAACCTGTGCCAACGGCCATTGACACGTTCTATACCGCCTATGATACGCAGGCGGTGCCGTAAACGCCGCTGCAGCTGAAGGGAGCTGATCTGTGAAAGTAGGTCAGCTCCCTTTTTTGTTAAAGATTCCCTAAAGCCCCTTCATCGTTCCCCCCTACTCTACAACTCAGCCCCCTTCCTCAACGGTTCAACAAAAATTTCATGGCGCCCCGGCGCAATGGGTGCACATTTGTTGTCAAATGCCATCAGCATGAAAATTTTAATGAACCTTATCATTATGAGCGCGGTGTTTATACAGCCACTTTTTGCCCGCCAGCCGCTTACCGGTGACTTTACGCTGGTAAAGCAGGCAGACAACATTTTCCTGTACGAGCGGTGGATAGACGCTCCTGAAAGCGGGAAAGTAAGGGAAATAAAAGCCGTGTTCCTGGTCAGGGCCAGCGTGCCCGCAATTGTAGCGCTGATCAAAGACCCTGCGCGCGGCCGCAGCTGGAATGCCAACGCCAGAACCTACCAGGTGCTGCCCCTGCAGGATGCCAACCGCTGGATCAGTTATATACAGTATGATATTCCCTGGCCGTTTGATGACCAGGACTGTTGCCTGGCATATCACTATCACAACAACGAAGTGAGCTTTGAAAGTACGCATAACGCCGCTTTCCCGGTTACGGCCGGCATGTCACGCATGACGGGCACCAAGGGCAAGTGGGTGATGGAAAACATGCACTCCGGCCATGTGAGGGTCACCTATTTCATCACCACAGACAGGAGCAAGAAAATACCGCGCTGGGTATCAGACCCTATTGTGCACAGCAACCTGTTCAAAACCATGGCGCAGTTCAAAAAACTGGCGGAGCAATAGTCAGGGGTGTGTGATAAACACCGGCACGTGCAGGTTGCGCAACAGGTTACGGGTATTGCCGGGGTTAAAAAAGCGGGAAAAAGTATTGCGGCCATATGCGCCCATTACCGCCACGGCGTCTTCCTTCTCCTGCAAAAACTTCCTGATCTCCACCTCCGGCAGGCCCTGCAATACTACAAAGGTCACTTCAGTAAAGTACAGGTGCAGGTATTCTTTCAGCAATTGTTCGTTGGGAATGATGGGGATGCCTTTCTCCGGCACATAAATAACGGTGGCCTTTTCATGCCCCAGGCGGGGAAACAGCTGCAGGAACTTCTTCATGGCGTATACAGAGGAGTAGCTGCCGTTGTAGGTAAACACCACTTCCCCGAAGCGGCCCGCGCCCTCCGGCAGTACCAGCACGGGGCACTGGGCGTCTGCCGGTACGTCTTTGATAAAACCAGGTACATCTGCCGGGAATAAATTACTGAGGGAGGTATTGCGGTCTATGAGCAGCAGGTCTGCAAACCGGCTCTCCCGTACCACTTCTTTCAGGGCAATGCCCTTGCCCCGCTGCCAGGTGGTTTGAATGCCCCGCTCGCGGCATTCCTCTTCCAGTATTTGCAGGTCTGCCGGCGGTATCTGTGCGGGGGGCTGCCACATTTCGGCGGGTACGGCGAGACTAGCCTCATTCTCCAGCAACAATACTTTCAGGCTGCCCTCCAGCAACCAGGTCACATACTGAAAAGCGTCTAACTGCTCTTCCCTGAAATGCACCGCGTCAACAACTGCTACTATCCTTTTCATATTTTCCGGCAATGGGTTTTGATTTGTCGCCAAATCTACCATGCCGCCATTCCCTCAGCAATGATGGATAACAGGGCTTTGTGTGACGCCTGTCATCAGTTCATCATCCTCTCCAGCTTTTTCAGGTTGGTGAGCACTATTTCTCCCTCCACGATGTTCACCAGCTTTTCATCCCGGAAATCTCCCAGCGTGCGTATGAGGGATTCCTTGGCTACCCCGGCCACTGCAGCCAGGTTATCACGGCTGATATCTATGCTGAATTGGGGGTTATTGTCCGGGTTATACTTTGCGTTGAGGAACAGCAGCGCGTCTGCCACCTTTTTGCGCAGGGAATTATAAGCTATACCCAGCAGTTGCCGCTCACTGTCTGCAATATTGCGGGCCAGCAGGTGCATGAACTTTTTCATCACGTCTATGCTGTTAAAGGCCAGCTCCTCAAAATCTTCCCGCGGAATAATGGCCAGCTCCGTTTCTTCCAGCGCCTCCGCGTTTTCCTTGTATATGCCAGACTCCAGCAAGGCGGTGTACCCCAGGAACTCTCCCTGGTTGTACAGGCCGGTAATTATTTCCTTGCCGTCTTCGTTGCGCTTGCAGGTTTTCACCTTCCCTTTCAGTATGTAATACAGATAGGCAGGATGGTTGCCTTCCGAGTAGATCACTTCCTTTTTCCTGTAGCGGTTTACGTTGCGGCCTTCCCGGAGGTCTTCCAGCAGGTCTTTGCCGCTAACGGAATGCAGCAGGGTATTGAGGCCGTTCATATCCTGCGGCAGCTCCTGCCTGAGACGGGCCGCCTTTTTCAGCCGGCCTTCAATGGCATTCAGCAGCTCTATGGGGTCAAAGGGTTTGGTGATGTAATCATCCGCGCCCATTTCCATGCCTTTCCGCACGTCTGACCGTTCCGAGCGGGCGGTGAGGAAAATAAAGGGAATGCCAGACATTTCCTCGTGCTTGTGCAGCAGGTGCAGCACGCCGTAACCGTCCAGCACCGGCATGGTGATATCACAGATCACCAGGTCTGGCTTGTGCTCCATGGCCAGCTGCACCCCTTCTTTGCCGTTCGGGGCCGTCAGCACCTTGTAGTTGGCCAGTTCCAGTATTTCTGCCGTGTTGGCGCGGATGTCCGCATTGTCTTCGATGACCAGTATTGTTACTGCCATAATATGTCAAAGGTTAAATATCACTGTAAAAGTAGTTCCTTTCTCGAGCTCGCTTTTGCAGGTAATACCGCCGTTCATCAGCTCGGCGTATTTTGCCACAATATGCAGGCCCAGGCCGGTGCCCTGGATGTTGTCTACATTACTGCCCCTGAAAAAGCGCTCAAAGAGGTGCAGCTGGTCTTCTTTTGAAATACCAGCCCCTTCATCCTGCACGCGCAGCGTAAACCGGCGGCCGTCATGCGTGGTGCTGACGCGGATAACGGAGCCCGGCGGAGAAAACTTGATGGCGTTGGAAAGCAGGTTCATCACAATATGCTTCAGCAGCGCCGGGTCCAGGTGGAGGCGGGCATTCCCTTCATGCACGTAGGTAACCTGCTGCCCTTCCTTGCGGAGGCCCTGCATTTCCGCTATTATATTGCCTACATGCTGCTGGGCGTCAAAGTCTGCGTACCGCACCTGTATCTTTCCTTCTTCAATTTTTCCGACAGACAGGAAATCGTTCAGGATGTCTGTCAGCATATTGACGGAGGATACGATACGCTGTGTATGCTTTTCCCGCTGCTCCTGCTCTTCCGCCCTTTTGTAGCGGGAAATGAGGAAGGTGGAGGAAAGAATGGTGCTCAACGGCGTGCGGAACTCATGAGAGGCCAGGGAAACGAAGCGTGACTTCAGCTCGTTCAATTCCCTTTCTTTTTCCAGCGCCACGCGCAGCTCGTTCTCCGCTTTTTTACGTTCCGAAATATCTATCGCAATGCCCAGGTACCCGCTGATAAGCCCATCTCCGTCTCTCAGGGCAGACACCGTGAGGGTAACGGGAAAGCGGCTGCCGTCTTTGGCCAGGTACTGCCATTCATGCTCACTGGGCAAGTTAAGCCGTGCCCTGGCCACGAACGTATCAAAGCCGGGCGCTACCTCCTGCTGCAACTGTGTGGAGAAAAGAGCGGCCCTTTCCGCCGTTTCCTGCGGGTCATGAAAAAGTGTGAGGCTGTGTTTGTTTACCACTTCTTCTGCTGTGTACCCCAGTTGCTTCTGCGCCGTGGGGTTAAACAGCTTGATGATGCCATTGCTGTCTGTGGCAATAATAATGGCTTCCGCGTGGTTCCAGATGCTGCTCAGGAAACTGTTCATGCGCTGCAGCTCCGTGTCTTTCGCCTGCACTTCCTTCATCTGTTCTCCCAGCTTTCTCACCGTGTCAGAAAGAGACTCCGTGCGTTCCGCCACCTTCATCTCCAGCTCGGCATTAAGGCGTTTCAGCTCGTTTTCAGATTCCTTGCGGTAAGAAATATCACTTACAAAAGCGATCACGAACTCACCGTCTCTCGTATTGTTATATGTGCCCAGGCTCACTTCTACCGGGAACTCTGTGCCGTCTTTCTTTACGCCGAACAGATCGAGGCCAACGCCCATGGGGCGGCTGCGGGGATGCTGATGGAACTTTTCCCGGTGCTGCTCATGGCGGTGGCCAAAGCGGGACGGCACCAGTTTTTCCACGCGTTCTCCCACCAGCTCCGCCTCCGTGTAGCCAAACTGGTTCAGCAGGAAGGGATTGGCCAGTATAATGCGGCCGCGCCCGTCTGTTACCAGTATCCCGATGGTAGCATGCCGGAACAATGCGTCAAAGCTGATCAAACCGTGTGATTCCTCCATTTTACTGCCTTAAATTATAAAAAGTAAATCTAGCATTTTTCCGTAACACATGCCGGTTTGATTAGTAGCTCCTTAGCTGTACAACAATAGCAACGGCTGTTTGGCGGCTAAATTAAATCCGGCCAAACGCCCGAAAAATGACCGCCGTTATGGTTTTTACTGATTTTAATTGGTTATGTTGCAGGAAGTGCTTCAGCAATATTACGGCTCGCTTATTGATGTTATATCAGGATGTATCAGTTTTACCATTTAAACCCTGTTATATGCTCACAGAAAAGTTCCATATCAATTTGAATTATGATGGCCGCCAGCTGCACCTGCCGGTAAAAATTGCGAAGTCCGGCATCTATTACGCCATTAGTGTTGAGGTAGACGGGGCAGAGATATTTTTCTCCCGAGACGGCCACCATGGCCTCCGGCCACTGTGCCACACGGATGATTTCGACCCCCAGTTCCTGTATTTGCTGGGGCGGGAGATAGAACATCAGAGTTGATCCAGATCTTATAAAAGAGAAGCGGGCCATGTTGAGGCCCGCTTTTTTTGCCGCATACAAAGTGGTGCGTTATTTCCCCAACATTCCACAACCGGGCGTTAGCGCACCGGGCGCAAATTCCAGCACACTTCCCTTCAAATGCACCAGCTTCACAAATGCGTCTGTTTCCCTGAACCCCGCGTCTATCCAAAGCTGCCGGCATTGGGGATTGGCATACAGTATTTTCACTGCGCGCGGCAGGCGCTGCAGCGATTTTTTTACCTGTTCAATAAAAAGCTCCATCATGGGCGCATCAAAGGGGTTGAAAAGAAAAATGACGCCCGTAGTATCAGGCACTTCATAGTAGCGGGCATTTACGCAATGTACGGCTATGGAAAGGTCTGCATAAGCGGTTTCCAGTTCTGCCCTGAGGCGGTTGGCCGCCATATAGAGTTTTGGAGAAAAGTCAATGCCTGTGATATGTCTGAAACCATATGCTGCCGCCATAGCCAGCACACGCCCCTTGCCGCAGCCAACGTCCAGGAAACCGGTTTGCAGGTCTGCCGGCTGTAAACGGTCAAACAGCCAGCCGGCGGAATAATAGTTCACCGGCTCGTACCAGGTAGCATACTGCCGGTCTTCCCGGGCAATAGCATCTGACAGGTTGTAGGTACCGGTAGTGCGGATGCCGTACTTCCGCTCGCCTGCAATTTCATGGCGGATCACGAAGTACGCCAGGGTAAAGTTCCAATGCCAGCCAATGTACAGAAAGTAATAAAAATACCGCATGGTACGGGTGAGTTTGGGCCATACCGAATATACTGAATTTCAAGGCATAACGCGTCTTTAGCCCGTTCTGCGGGAATGTGTTTAAATTTGGGAAGCATTCGCCGCACTGCCAAAGGGCATTTATTTTGTTACACCATCACCCAAACCGCTCCGTTATGAACAGCATCAAACGCACCATTTCCACCCATCTTCCGCCCATGCGGGCTTACGCAAAGTTTGTACATGAGCTGAACAACTGGTGGCCCAGGGAGTATACCTGGGCGCAGGAGAAGCTGCAGCATATTTGCATAGACGACCGGCGGGGCGGCTTTTGCCACGAAACGGGGCCTTACGGTTTCCGCTGTGACTGGGGCCGCGTAATTGCCGTAGAAGCAGGTGAGTCTATCGTTTTCACCTGGCAGATAGGGCCTACCCGTGCGCCGGAGCCCAACCCGGACAAATCCAGCGAAATAAGTGTACGTTTTTTACCTCAGGCTATTGAGTTTGAGCACCGGCATTTTGAGCGGCATGGAGATGGAGCGGATGAATACCGGCAGGCCATGGATTCAGAAAAGGGATGGGATTACATTCTGCAATGTTTCTCCGGTTACAGCAGGGAATAAAATATCATCACCGTATCATGAAAAGACCGTATAAAAAAACAGACCTTCCTGTATGGCAGGTCCGCAAATTCCTGGAGCCGGGGCCAATTGTGCTGGTCAGCTCGCACTGGCAGGGCAGGAACAATATCATGACCATGGGCTGGCATACCGTGCTGGAGTTTTCCCCTTCCCTGCTGGGCTGCATGATCACCAGCGCCAACCACAGCTTTGACATGATCCGCAAAAGCGGGGAATGTGTCATCAATATACCTACGGCAGACATGATAGATACCATTATTGCCATTGGCAACAGCCACGGTACACGGGTAAACAAGTTCTCCCGTTTTGGCCTTACGCCGGAGGCCGCCTCCACGGTAAAAGCTCCCCTGATAAAAGAATGTTATGCCAACATAGAATGCCGCCTGGCAGACCGCCGGCTGCTGGACAAATACAATTTTTTCATTTTTGAGGTACTGAAAGCGCAGGCCGCTGCTTACCCGGCATACCCTAAAACAGTGCACTACCGCGGAGAAGGTGTGTTTATGATATCCGGAAAGAACATTGCCATGCCGGAGAAATTCAGGAAAGAGAACCTGTAGCACATACCATCCGCCCTCTCGGAACATCAAAACAACCGCAGCTGCACTCCTTTGGCCCGCTTCGGCGGCTGCGCCTTGCCAAACACCGTACGCCCTCCGTACATCCAGGAGTTATCACGTTCCTGCTGCACCAGTTCCTCAAACCGGTCATTGGCCACAAAATCTTTCTCGGATCTCAGGGCCAGCTCATGCAGCGCCTTAATGGCCTGCTGTTTATCTCCCTGCCCTATTTTGGCCTTGTATACGGCTGTTTGCAACGTGCTGATGGTTTCGTCATATACTTTTAACGGTACGGGGAAAGGATGGCCGTCTTTCCCGCCGTGGGCAAATGCAAAGCGGGCAGGGTCTTTGAACCGGGAAGGCGTACCGTGTATCACCTCGCTCACCAGCGCCAGGGACTGCAGGGTGCGCGGGCCCAGCCCCTGCAGCAGCAGCAGGTCTTCAAAACCGGCCGGCTGCTGCTCCTGCGCCAGCCACAACACCGTACCCAGCCGCTTCAGGTCTACGTTTTCGGCCCTTACATCGTGATGGTGCGGCATTACCAGTTGCTGTACTTCCTGCAGCATCAGCTCCGGCTTTTCCTGCGTGAGGTGCAGAATGCCGTTACGGGCGCCTGCGGCTTCCTGCGCCGTGAGGTTGAGAATGGCGCCCTGATTGGGGCCGCATACTGCTGTATGCGGCTCTTCTACGAAAGACCTCAATTGCCCGGAATGCCAATGATAACGCCGCGCTGTTTTGCTGCCGGCGCTCATGCCCTGCTGTATAACAGACCAATGGCCTTCGCTGCTGACAATAAAGTTGTGCGTATAAAGCTGAAATCCGTCTTGCACGGCCGTATTATCTACCTTGGCGCTCAGCTTGCTGCAACGCACCAGGTAATTCCCGTCCAGCCCGGTTTGATCGGCAATTTTAAACAGCTCCGCGGGAGCTTCTTTGGAGAACTTCCCTTTGCCGCCGCAAATATAAATGCCAAGTTCTTTAGCATGAGGGTTGATGGCCTTTTTCAGAGCGCCCATCACGGAAGTGGTGATGCCGGAGGAGTGCCAGTCCATTCCCATTACCGCACCCAGGCTCTGGAACCAGAATGGGCTGCTGATGCGGCTCAGAAAGGCTTCCCGCCCATATTCCGCCAGAATGGACTCCGTAACGGCCAGGCCCAGGCGGGCCATTCTTTCCGCCAGCCAGCGGGGCACGTAACCGTAATGTAAAGGCAAGTCTGCAGATCCGGAGCGCTTCATGCTAACAAATTTAGCATTTTATGCATTACGGAGCGAATTATCTTTACCAGCGCGTGGGAACGCTCCGCACACTAACTTCCCTTCAACGCAGCTGCCCCGGGGCAACGCCGAACTTCTTCTTGAACTCGTTACTAAAATGCTGCAGCGTGGTATATCCCGTTTCATACGCCACTTCGGTAACCGTGCTGTTCCCTTCCAGCAGCAGCTGCCGCGCCAGGTTGAGGCGATGGTCTTTAAGGTAGCCGAACACAGTGTTGCCGAACACTTCCTTGAAACCGCTTTTCAGCTTGTATTCATTGAGGCCGGCCAGCCGGGCCAGCGCCCCAAGGGAAGGCGGGTGCTGTATGTCCCGCAGCAGGACTTCTCGGGCCTGGTGTATTTTGTCTACCTCCGTGCGCCGTAACGATGACAGGCGGACGGCATCTTCCTGTTGTTTGCATTGCAGCGCCAGCTGCTCCAGCGCCCGGGCCTGCAGGTAAAGATGCTGCCAGCCGCCCTCGTTGGTGATGTGCCTGTATGTTGTTTCCATAATAATCCGTTTTACGCAACTTGTTTTCCGTTTTCTGCAAGCCGCCGCTGTTTGAAATCCTTCTCTTTGCACTGCGCAGCAGCAGCGCTCTATAAAAGGAACGGAGAAAACAGGTTTCACCCCTACCCGCTCCTGCCACTTCATTAACTATATGCCAATGCTATATTTCATTTTGTATAAAATTTTCCGGTACCGCTATGGCGTAGTGGTGCAAAATCTTTCCCGCTCTTTCCCCGAACGGTCTTACGGCGAGATCAGGCAGGTAGCAGCGGGCTTTTACCGGCACTTCTGCCGTATATTCATCGAAATGGGCCTCATGTTGCTGATGCCGGAGCGGCGGGTGAAAGAAAAGGTAGTGGTGCGGGACACGGCATTGCTGGAGCACTACCACGCGCAGCAGAAGAACATCATCATCATGCTGGGCCACTATGGCAACTGGGAATGCCTCAACATATTGCCGCGATATTGCAGCTTTCCCCTCTATGCCGTATACAAACCGCTTTCCAATGCTTTCTTTGACCGCGTCATGCAGCGGCTGCGTTCCCGCTTCGGGCTGCGGCTGTTGCCTATGCACAGAACGGCGCGCCATATGCTGACCACCCGCGGCCCCAAGGGGGCATATATTTTCGTGGCGGATCAGTTCCCGCCCCAGGAGGCCCATACCCTGAGCTTTCTGCATCAGCCCACCCGGGTTATTACCGGGGCGGAAAGGCTGGCTAAAACAACCGGTGCGGCCGTAGTGTACGCATCGGTCAAAAAAACGGAGGGGCCGGCAGACTGGGAAATTTCCTTCCGGCTGATCTGTGATACCCCTGCCGTTTCTCCGCCCTACCACATCACCCGGAAGTTCACGGAAATGCTGGAGCAAGACATCTGCGAATCTCCGCAGTACTGGCTATGGACGCACCGGCGGTGGAAACAGCGGTAACAGCACCGGTGAACACCCTGCCACCTGTAGACATATTTCCGCATTCTGGGTACGCCGTGCAAGCCCCGCCCCTGCCACCATTCCACCTGGCAGGGAAGCTCCACCATCGGGAATATTTTTTGTGCCCATCTATCAGGAACAAAAAATTATAGCCATGAATACCATTGCAAAACGAAACAGATCATTTCCTGCGTACGACCCCTGGCGTGATTTTATGAACCTGGAAAGTTTTTTCCCGGAGTTTTCCACCAAACGCTCCGCCTTGCCGGCCGTAAATATTTCTGAAGATGACAAGAGCTACCAGGTGGATGTGGTAGCCCCAGGTTTCAAAAAAGAGGATTTCAAGGTAAATGTGGAAGAGGATACGCTTACCATCAGCGCGGAAACAAAACAGGAAACCACAGAAGGCGGGGACAACAAACAATACAGCCGCCGGGAATACAGCTACAGCTCCTTCACCCGCTCCTTCCGCCTGCCTGATAATACGCAGGACGGGGCTATTACCGCCAGCTATACAGACGGGGTGCTGAAGCTCACTATTCCCAAAAGCGAACAGCAGGTTAAGGCTAAAAAAGAGATAACCGTCGGTTAGGTACCTGCCCTGCCGGCGAATTGCCTGGGCTATGGATAGCGCCGGCTCACCTGTAATTGCACAGCGCGCTCCGGAAGGGCGCGCTTTTTTATGTAAAAAAAACGTGCGGCCGCATTGCAGCCGCACGTTTTATATTTCTCAGCATACTCAATAGCCGGGGTTCTGGGCCAGGTAACCCGGCAGGTTGCTGGCGCCGTCTATAGCGGTTTGCGGAATGGGGAAAATTCTTTTCTGTTTGTCTGTATTGGTCTTTTCCGTCCAGGTGCCTTCATATTTGCCGAAGCGGATCATGTCTGTACGGCGTTGCGCCTCCCAGTAAAACTCAAACCCTCTTTCCCGCAGCAGCAGGTCAAGCGTAATGGTGGTGAGCGGGGCAGCGGGCGTAGTGGCCGTTCTGGCCGCACGTACGGCATTTACGTCTGCCAGCGCGGCGGTGGCGGCGTCTCCCCTTCTCAGTTTGGCTTCTGCGCGCATCAGGTAAACATCTGCCAGGCGGAGTATCACAATATCATGCTCGCCAAAATTACGGCCGCTCACGGAAGTTTTGCTGAACTCGTACTTGGATACGCGGTAACCCGAGTTGTAATTGCTGCCGGCCACGGTGAAATCTACCTGCTCCGTAAAATCTACGGCTAGCGTGGGTTTGTTGCGGGTGTTGTAATACAGCTTCCTTACCGTCATTTTCCCGTCTGCGCATTTCAGGAACACACCGCCTTCCCGTATCAGGCCATATTGCTGGCCACGCAGAATACCACGGTTGATGTTGAATTTGGACGCTTCCACGCAGGAATCTCCGGGATTGGTGTAGATAGACAGGTTCTGCTTGTAGAAACGCGGGTCTGCCACGGCGGGGTCTAGCGGCGCGGTGGCATTTACCCAGGCCCTGTAGAAATCTGATGTAATGGCCGGGCCGTCTGTACCGTTGGCGCCAGTATAAGCGGGCAGCGGGAACTGGTCTCCCGATATGGAAAAGTACGCCATGCGGTTATGCCCGTTCAGGTCTGCGCGCTGGTCTACCACAAAGATCAGCTCCTTGTTGTTGTGATTGGCATCGTCAAACAGGGAAAAATAATCTGCCGACAGTGCGAACTGCGGCGTGCCGATGATCTTGTCACAATATTCCACCACCTTGTCCATGTCTTCCTTTTTAAAATCGAAAGTAGCAGCATACCTGTCGCGGTACACGGCCGCATTGAGGTGCAACCGCGCCAGCAAGCCCCATACCCCGGCTTTGGTGAGGCGGCCGGGGCCGGTGGTATTGTCCAGCACTGGCTCTACCGCCAGCAGCTCGGATTTGATGTATTCTAGGGCTTCCGTGCCGCGCAATATTTTGGAGGCCTCATCCAGCTTGTCTTTCACAAACACCAGCCCGAAGAGGTCAAGCGTAAGCATGGAGTAATAGGCACGCATGGCCTTTGCTTCCGCCAGGAAGAGCGCGGCATTGGGGTCTTTGTTTTCCGGCAATGTATTAATGGCGGTAATGGCACGTGATGCCCCCTGCAGAATGTTGTTCCAGGTACCGCGTACATTGGGGTCTGTGCTGGTGGTCTCATGCTTATGCAGGGAAATGTAGATACCGTTATCTCCCCAGTCCGTACCGCCACGGTAAGGCAGAATGGCCTCGTCCGTAGAAATTTCCTGCAACGCAAAATAATTGGTGTGCAGCCAGATCTCCGGCAGCTTGGCATATACCGGCGCTATAATACCTTCGGCTATCTGCTTGTCTGTAAGCCCGGTTACAGAAGATTCATCCAGTACTTCCTCGTTCAGCTTGGTACAGCCGGAAAGAATGGCAATGCCTGCGCCCGCTGCCAGTAATGCTAGTTTTATCTTTTTCATATACGAAAGCTCTTAGAATGAAACATTTAAACTGAAAATGACGGATTTGGCCTTGGGATAGCTCATGAAGTCAATGCCGTAAGACGAAATGCCGTTGATGGTCCTGTCTGTATTCACTTCGGGATCATAGCCGTCATATTTGGTGGCTACAAAAAGGTTCTGCCCGGTTACAGACAGCCGGAGCGAGTTTACCCAGTTCTTGATGCCGAGCGCGGTAGTGTTGAAGTTGTACCCCAGGGTAACGTTGTTCAGCCGCAGGTAAGCCCCGTCTTTTAAATAACGGGTGCTCACCGGGGCTGAGTTGTTCACTGATTCTTCAGGGTATGCGATGGCCTCCGGCGTGGTGTTCACGTTTTTGGAGAGCTTGAGTTTGTAGAAGCTGGCGTTGGCCGTATTGTCATAGATCTTGTTGCCGGACACGCCGTTGAAATTGGCGGTGAGGTCAAAGTTCTTATAGTTCACGCTGCCGTGGAAGCTGTACAGTACGTTGGGCAATGCAGTACCGGCGGCAACACGGTCTTTGTCTGACACTATACCATCTTTGTCAAGATCTGCGTAGGTGCTGAGGCCGTTGTTGTCAAAACCCGTCCACTCCTTCAGGTAGAAAGTGCCGATAGGTTCCCCGTTGATGTAACCGTTGATGGTGGCAGACGTAAGGCCCGAGCCGGAAGCGGAACCGGAAGGGATCACGGAGTAGGGAGATTTTTTCACCTCATTGTTCATGTAAGTGATGTTACCGCCCAGGTTGAAGCCGAGGCCGGAAGCCGTAAAGTGCTGCCGGTACTCCAGGTCAAGTTCCACGCCTTTGTTGGTGATGGTCATGTCTTTTACGTTGGTCCAGAACGTACCGGCCGGCTGCACAGGGTCTGCAGGTATCACCTCCAGCAGTATGTTGCTGGATATTTTGTTGAACACATCTACAGAACCTGAAAGCGCTCCTCTCATAAAACCGAAATCGAGGCCTATATTGGTCTGCTTGGAAATTTCCCACTGTATGTCAGGATTGGCAAGGCGGGAGTACACCGTACCTGCCGGGTAAGGCCCGGTACCGTAAAGCGGGTAGCTGGTACTGCCTGACACGGTAGACGTGAACAGCGCCTGCGTGATCTTGGAGGGTATTTCCTGGTTGCCCGTTTGCCCCCAGCCTGCGCGCAGCTTCAGGCTGCTGATGGAAGAAGAGCCTTTGAGAAAGTTCTCTTCAGAAATTTTCCAGCCCAGGGAGAAAGACGGGAAGAAACCGTACTTGTTGTTGGCCCCGAACTTGGAAGAGCCGTCTGCCCTGAAGTTGGCCGTTACCAGGTAGCGGTCTGCATACTGATAGGTAACCCTGCCAAAGAAAGACTGCAGCTCGTTGATGAAAGCATAGCCGCCCGGCCGGTTGTTGGCCAGCGTCAGCTCCTGTCCCAGCCCCGGATTGTAAATGGGGTCTACCGGGGAGATGGGAAACTTGTTGATGCTCGTATTCCTGCCTTGCACAAAAATTTTCTGATAAGAATGGCCGGCCATAGCCGAGAGGTTATGCAGGCCCTGGTCATACGTATAGGTAAGGTAGTTTTCTATCAGGCTGTTGCGGTTATAATTATGCCATGTTTCCAGGCGCCCGTCACGTTGCGGTACAGCACTGGGCTTGTTCACAATGTCACGCGTGCCGGTGGCATTGTCTATGCCGAAGTTCAGCTTGTACACCAGCCCCTTGATGATACGGAGGGAGGGAGAAATATTGCCCGTTACACGGTTAATGGTGGTAATGTCGTCATCCAGGTCGAAATACATCAGCGGGTTATTCATGTTCTCGTACCTGGCCTGCTGGCCATTGGCGTCATACGCCGGGTAGGTGGGATTGTTGCCGATGGCGTCCCCGATGATAGTGCTGATGGGCGGACGCTCGTTTTTGGTGTTAGACACACCCAGGTTCACTTCCACCACCAGCCTGTCATTATCCCAGAACTTCTGTGTGGCGTTGAAGCGGCCGGAATAGCGGTTCATTTCATTGTCTTTGATGATCCCTTCCTGCCGCTGCATGCCGAAAGACGCATAGTACGTCAGTTTGTTGGCGCCGCCGCTGAGGGCCAGGTTGTAGTTTTGGGTGAATGCCGTTCTGGTCACCTCTTTCTGCCAGTCCGTATCCCCTCCCTTATCATCCAGTGTGCCGCCGAGCTTGGGTACTTCCGCGCGGAACTCACTGGCGGTGAACAGGGGCAATGCCCTGGCCAGGGAAGAGAAACCCGCGCTGGCCGAAAACTGCAGCGAGGAAGCGCCGGCCTTGCCTTTGCGGGTGGTGATAAGAATAACGCCATTGGCGCCGCGGGAACCATAAATGGCCGTGGCGGAAGCGTCTTTCAATACGTCTATAGACTCAATGTCTTGCGGGTTGATGAAATTAAGCGGGTCACCGCCGCCGGTGCTGGAATTGTCAAGCGGCAAGCCGTCTACCACAAACAGCGGCGTGCTGCCCGTTCTCACTCCGCCGGGGCCGCGCACGGTGATACCCAGCATACCACCCGGTTCACCACTTACAGACGTAACGTTCACACCTGCCATCTTGCCCTGCAGCAGCTCCTGCGGCGCGTTGATGATACCTTTGTTGAAAGCTTCGCTTTTTAAAGACTTCACCGCGCCTGTTACATCCTTCTTTGCCTGCGTGCCGTAACCTACCACCACTACCTGCGTAAGGTCTGTAGTGGCCGGCTGCAGGCTCACGTCTATCCGCGTTTTGCCTGCAATAAGCACTTCCTGCGTTACATAACCGATGAAACTTACCACCAGCACGCTTGCATCGTCTGGCGCTACGAGCGAGAACGCGCCTTTTACATCTGTGCTGGTTGTTCTGGCAACGCCTTTGACGCCCACGGTGGCGCCCGCCAGCAGCTCCCCGGTAGTGGCGTCTTTTACAGTGCCGGTAATGGTTTGTTGGACCTTGGCGCTGCCTTTTTCATGTACAAGGCCGGCCGCCCGCGCATGGCCGGTAGTGGAAAGAGAACAGCAGCAGACTACAGAAGCGAGAACCAGCGGGAGGTAATGCTTTTTGAGGTAGAATTTGTTCATGTAAAACAATTGAGTTTGTTTACGTAATAAAAGGACAAAGAAAACAACCCGCTGTTACCGGATCGTTATGTGGAACTGAACACTGTATTATATTTTTTGTATCAGATCTTTTGGTTGATATACCTGTAATTGCGATAGTAATTTAACGGGTTTTATACACATGCACGATGATTTTTACGAAACCGTTTTCGCTGTTCTTTCGGTCATCCTGCATGTCTTTAATTCTCCGCTATGCCCTGCCTATAAAGCGTTTCAGGAACATTTAAAAAGCGGGCATGATATGTTAACCGGGGATGGGATGCCCGGCATGGGGTGTATTATTTAATTGTTAAGGGCGGGGCACAGTTTAAAGCATTATTGAAGGAATGGTCAATGCCATTCATCTTTATACACGAACTTCGGCATCTGCCATTCATACCGGATAGCTACAATGCGCAATACAAAACCCGCGGTTGCCGCAATGAGGCTTGCCCAATGCATGCCCCACTCCACGTATTGCAGGCCAACATAAATACCGCCGGTGACGATAGACACGCTGGCATATACTTCTTTCCGCAGCAGCAGCGGAATATCCCCGCAAAGCACATCACGCAGCACGCCGCCGGCGCAACCGGTGATCATACCGCTGAACAGCACAATGATGATGGAAAGATGCATGTCCTGCGCCATCTGGCAGCCAATGATGGTGAACACCACCAGGCCCAGCGCATCCAGGTAAAGGAAGAGTGTTTTGAGCTTTTTCATCACGGAAGCAATAAGCGCTGCAAACAAGGCCGCGCCTGCAGTGATCAGCAGGTATTCGGGATGCTCCACCCAGGTCATGGGGTAATGGCCCAGCAATATGTTACGAATGGTACCGCCACCCAGCGCGGTTACCCAGGCTATGATACAAACACCCACCCAGTCCATATTGCGCCGGCCGGCAGACAGCGCCGCCGTCATGGCTTCGGCGGTGATGGCAATAATGTAGAGGATATGCAGCATATATGTATGTTTGAGGCTGGATTAAAAATAGCGTTTCAGTGGCAAAGTGCCATGGAAAAATAAACAAGGCCGGCGGGGAAGTTCCCTGCCGGCCTTGTTGGTGTACCTTATGCATCAGGCCTAGTTTTCCCGTTTCCAGTAAACGCCCTGCCCGTCTATATCAATAATTTCTTCTGTAATGCCATGTTCCTTGCGGTAGTCCATTACGGCGCGGCGGCAACCTTCTACAGCGCCCCAGTCGTCAATAATGAGGAAGCCGCCCTTAGACAGCTTGGGATACAATGCGTTGAGCCCGTCTATGGTAGACTCGTACATGTCCCCGTCAAGCCGGGCCACGGCCAGTTGCTGAATAGGCGCGGTGGGCAGCGTGTCTTTGAACCACCCTTTCAGGAATTTCACCTGGCCGTCCAGCAGGCCGTATTTTTCAAAGTTGTATTGTACTTCTTCCTGTGATACGGCCAGCTCTTTAAAGATATGGTGAATGTCTCCCTTGTCTGCTTCATATTTATCATCCGGCTCCGGCAGGCCCTCAAAAGAGTCTGCCACCCATACGGTACGGTCCGTTACGTTCAGCGCGTAGAGGATGGCCCTCATCAGGATGGTGGCCCCGCCGCGCCATACGCCCGTCTCAATCAGGTCTCCGGGCACGTTGTTGCGCACCACTTCCTTTACGCAGTACTCGATGTTGTCCATACGTTTCATGCCGATCATGGAGTCTGCGTTCACCGGCCAGTCAAGCCCGTTGATACGCTGGTCCCGCATGAACTTCACCTCCTTGCAGACGGACATGTTCCACGGTTTTATCCACTTGTCTAAAATGCCCCACAGCTTCTTTTTGCCAAACAGGGTCATCCTGGATACCGGAACGTACTCGCCTTTTTCCAGGCGGTGCATATCCAGCAGCACGTTTTTCATCAGATCGATGTACTTCTCGTTTATGGAGTTCATTTGTATGTATTAAAGGGCGCTAAAGATAATAAAGAAAACATAATTTCACAGCTGCCGCTACATTACGGGCAGATCAAGGCGGCTATCTCCATAAAAATAGGGAAAATATAACATGTAACTTTTCCCTCCCCTGTATCGTTTAACAGGCATTGATCTCAACCCCCTCTTCATGAAAAACAAGATACTCACGCTTTCCGTACTGGCCCTGGCCGCCGGCCTTGCCGGCTGTAAAAAGGACAATACAGATTCAGCGTTTAACGGCAGCTGGGAAAAAAGGGTCAGCTTTGGTTTCACCGGCCGCATTGAATACCCCGAAGGCAATGGCACCGGTTTTGACTTTCAGGGCAACCGGTATACCGCGTTCAATAGCGGCATACCGGGCCAGGCCGGCACTTTCCGGCTGGCGCCCGACTGGTTTTACCAGTCCAACGAAAAAGGCTGGCGCATTGTTTTTGACAAGGAGCTGACCCAGAAGCGTTTTTACGAGCTCCGGGGAGATACGCTGTCTATTTTTGACGACCGGAGCGTATCAGACGGCGGCATGACGCAGTACGTACGCAGGGAGAGCCTTTTCGTGCAGCCTGAATAAGCATTACTCCGCTGCCGGCAGAATGGATTTTTTGATGTCTATCACCAGGGTGTCAGACCATTTGTCTTGCCAGGGGCGGCAGGGCGTGCCCAGGCCGCTGAGAGCGTTAAACGGAATGGCCCTGATGATGCCGCGCTTGAAAGCCGTACCGCCGGTAATGGGCGTACCATCTTCATTGACGGCCACGGTGCCGGTGATCATCTTGCCCAGCGTTTTGCCTTTAAAAAGCGCTTCCACCGTCCCCATGTACAGGCCATAAAGCAGCAGGGTAAGAAAACGGTCTATCAGCTCGCCGCCTGGGTTGTCTACGTAATCGAAAAGGGTCGGGTACAGTATGCCCAGTACAATAGCAAGCATGAACACTACCAGGTAAAAACTGGCCAGGTCAATCAGGTAATTGGCCAGGCGCTTGCCGCTGCTGGCCATTTCGAGGCTGATCTCATTGGCCAGCAGGTCCGGGGAGGGTTTTTCCATAGATGCAGATTCCATAGACAAGGGGGATGAAGGTTAAAAATGTTTACAGGCTAAAAATTAACACAATTTCTAATATCTGCAAATACCAGCCGCTATTTGGCCGAAAAAACGGGCAGCCAATGGAGTAAAACGCCCGTAAATAACAAGCCCCCGGCAGCGTCTGTGCTCCGGGGGCTTGTACGTTTATGTCACCGTGTTATTTCACTTTCCTGGCCAGGGCCTTACCGGCCATGGCATAAGCTTCAGATATCCTTTCGCCGGTATCGAAATCATTGCCCCAGAAGCTTCTGCCGGGCGCCTTTTCAATAGTGGCCTTTGCTACTACCTTGTTTTTGTCTGCCGTTTCCACGATCAGGATCTCCCCGTCTATATAAGCGTTCTTTTTCATCACGCCTACGTTAAAGCCGGGCTCTACAAAGGAGGTGTTGAAGATGATGGTGTATTTGGCTTTGGTGGCCAGCGTCATGTCGGCCGTTTTGGTGAACAGCTCGTCAAACTTCGGTTCAAAGCGGCTTTTGCGGTCTGCCACCCAGGCCTTGGCCCAGGTGTCTCCACGGCCCGGTTCCTTTTTGTTCAGCTCTTCCGTTCTGCTCGTTACATAATCCGCTTCCTTGTCAAATTTGCCCACTTTCATATGGTCATAAGAATACTCGATGTTGATGTCTTTTTCATTTTTCAGTACGTCCAGGCTGCCTTCTGTGACCCTGATGCGTTGGGCATGTACATTGGCGGCCAGTGCGGTAGCGGCTGCCATCAGCATAATGGGGCGTAAAACTTTCATGTTGGTGCTTGTTTTTTTTGAGGTTAAGAAAGCGCAAGTATAGAACTTTTCCGGCACAAGAAAGGCTATTTCTGCCAACCAGTTCGCCAATAGCATAAAATGAGGGGTGAATGGCGGATTATGGCCGGTGAAAGTATGCCCGCAGACGCATTCCCCAGCCATAAATTCATTATTATTGCAGGTATGCTCCTTTCCAAACCCATCTTGCTGGCCTTATGCCTGCTGCCTGCACTGCTGCAGGCACAGGAAAAGAAACGCAGCCGCGATTACGGCCTCCGCACGGGAGTAATGGCGCCCGGCCCGCTGAACGCCATCACAGACGTGCCCGGTGTAAAAGTAGGCCACACTACGCTGGTGAAGGGAGATTCCGTACGCACGGGCGTTACGGCCATTTTGCCGCATGGCGGTAATATTTTCCAGGAAAAAGTACCCGCCGCCGTCTACACCGGCAACGGCTTCGGCAAACTGGCCGGCAGCACGCAGGTAAACGAGCTGGGTAATATGGAAACCCCGGTAGTGCTCACCAACACCCTCAGTGTGGCCACCGCCATGGACGCCCTTATTACCTACACCCTGCGGCAAAAGGGCAATGAGAACGTGATGTCCGTAAACGCCGTGGTGGGAGAGACCAACGATGGTTACCTGAATGATATACGCGGCCGTCATGTAACAGCAGATGACGTGCTGCAGGCCATCTCCGGCGCCCAAAGCGGCCCCGTGGAAGAGGGCGTCACCGGCGCAGGCACCGGCACGGTCTGTTTCGGCTTCAAGGGCGGCATCGGCACTGCGTCGCGCCGGTTGCCTGCCAGCCTGGGAGGGTATACGGTAGGTGTGCTGGTGCAAACCAACTTCGGCGGCAACCTGCAAATTGGCGGGGCGCCTGTTGGCAGGGAAATGGGAAAGTTCAGTTTTAGCGACCGGCTGCTGAACAATGCAGACGGCTCCTGCATGATAGTGGTGGCCACCAACGCGCCCATTGACCACCGCAACCTGATGCGGCTGGCCAAACGCGCCATGCTGGGCCTGGGTAAAACCGGCGGCATTGCCTCCAACGGCAGCGGGGATTATGTAATTGCCTTCTCCACGGCGGAAGCGCTGCGCATCCCTCATTCCCTCGCTACGCCCGTTATCAGCACCCCGCTGCTGCAGAATGACAACACGTCTCCCCTCTTCATGGCCGCTATTGAAGCTACGGAAGAAGCCATCATCAACTCCCTGTTTGCCGCCCGCACCGTTACCGGCAGGAAAGGCAACAAGGCCATGGCCTTGCCATTAGAACAAGTAATCCCTATCTTGAAAAAATATAACAGCATTCAACAATGACCAATACCTACGCCGTGATCAACGGCACATACATTGCGGAAACAGAAGCCAGGCTGCTTATTTCAGATCTTGCCATCCAGCGCGGTTACGGCATATTCGACTACCTGAGAACGGTGAACGGCCAACCCGCTTTCCTGGATGATCACCTTGACCGTTTCTACCATTCCGCCGCTTTCATGAACCTGCCGGTAACGGCAGACCGTGCGCAGCTGAAGCAGCTCATACACGGCCTGACAGAGAAAAACAACCTGCCTGATTCCGGCATCCGCCTCACGCTCACCGGGGGCTATTCGGAAAACGGGTACACGCCCGCGCAGCCCAACCTGCTCATCACCCAGGCGCCTTTCATCTTCAACAAGGATGCGTTCAGCAAAGGCATCCGCCTCATCACCCATAATTACCAGCGGCAGCTGCCACAGGTCAAAACAATAGACTACCTGCAGGCCATTTACCTCCAGCCCCACATTGCGGAGCAGCAGGCAGACGATGTGCTGTACCACCATAACAACAGCCTCCGGGAATGCCCGCGGGCCAACTTTTTCATTGTAACGGAAAATGATGAGGTGCTGACGCCGGCGGAGAATATCCTGAAAGGCGTTACGCGAAAAAAGATACTAGCGTTCCCGGACCTGACAGTGAGGGAAGCTGATCTGCAGCTGGCAGACCTGGCCCGAGCCCGCGAAGCCTTTATTACCAGCACTACCAAAGAAGTGCTGCCCGTAGTGAGCATAGACGGCCGCCCTGTTGGCAATGGAACGCCGGGGCGCATCACGGCAGATATCTATGAACGCGTGCTGGCGCTACGCAGCTAACGCGTTACAGTACTCAGGAACCTGTATTGCGCAACTCCCGTAATTTTCCCAGCAACTGCTGCCCGGCATCTGAGGGCGGCATGTTACGGGTGCGGTATTCCATGTTACGGTCACAGGCGTGGATAGCCATTTTGCCGTTCTCCATTTTACCGAACAGCAGCCATTCCTCCCCTTTGGCAATGAACAGGTCGCAACTGGTGCCTTTGGCGGGCTCAAACACCAGCTTGCGCTTTTCTCCCCTGAACAGCTCTTTTACTTTGATCTTGATCTGTTGCCCTTTCACCTTTGTGACTTTCACACGGGCAATAAAACTGTAACCCTCCAGCTGGGCAGTATTTTCCAGCGCGGGCAAGGGCAGGCACCTGCAGGCTGAAGCAGGTTGCATATAGAGGAGCCCGGCCAGCAATATCAGGAGGTATTTCATATGAGTTTCCGTTTAGTTACAACAAAGATGTTTAAAAAACGCCAATTCCATAATTCCGGAAGGCGCCTAGAAGATATAAGGCGCTAACGGCGGGCCGGTTTTCTTTATGATCACTTCAGGGCCGGTAACCGTATCCTGCTGTTGCCGGCGCGCGGTTTCCATGTCTTTCCTGAACTGCTGCATCAGTTCCGTATACGCCGTATCGGCAGCCAGGTTGCGCCTCTCGGAGGGGTCTGCCCGCAGGTCATACAGCTCTTCCGCCGGGCGGTGATGATAGTGCCACAACACGGCGGCGGCATGCTCTCCGGTGAAAGCTGCTTTCCGCCAGGAATCCCAGTACTCGCGGCCGCCGTCGTGGTCACGGGCCTTGTTCATATGCGTGTTGTAGAGCGTGTCAGGCACAATGTTGAGAATGTATTTGTAGCGGGTGGTGCGCAGCATGCGCATGGGCGTGCGGTTCATCATGCCGTCTCCGGTGTGGCTGGCAAATACTGTTTGCCGGTGTGTTTGCAGCGCGCCTTTTTGCAGCGGAGCGTAGAAGCTGATACCGTCTATGTTTTGCGGCGGCGTGCCGCCGGCTATTTCTACCATGGTGGGCAGCAGGTCTACAAGTGAAACCAGTGCGCCGGTTTGTGTACCCGGTTTTACAACGCCCGGCCATTTAACCAGCAGCGGCACCCTGATGCCGTAATCATACAAGCTCCATTTGCCGAAGGCCCACTGCGGCCCCTGGTCTGCCGTGAACATAAGCACGGTGTTTTGCGAGAGGCCATGTTTGTTCAGCAGGGCCATCAAACGGCCCACGTTGCCGTCCATTTTGGTGATGTCTGTATAATACCTTGCCCGTGACTTGCGGGTTTCCGGGGTGTTGATGTGAAAGTCCGGCACGTCGATGCCTGCCGTATCATAGGTGGCTTTTTCCGGCCATATCACGTGCGGGCTGTGATCTGCCACCAGCAGCACAAAAGGTTTATTGTGCCCCGCTTTGCCCAGCCACTCGTCTACCGGCCCCAGGTTCAGGTCATAATGCAGCCCCGGTGTTTTCTCAAAGCCCGGCTCAATGGTATTGGTACCCGCAATATGCTCCAGCGGGAAAACGGACGCCGGCCCAAAGTGCAGCTTGCCCGCAATAGCCACGCGGTAGCCCAGCGCCTGCAGGTAGTGTACCAGCGAGCGGGTGCCTTCCTTCACTCCGCTGTGATTACCATGCGCCCCATGCCGCATGGGCAGCAGCCCGGTCAGCAAAGAACTGCGGGAGGGGCCGCAGGTGGGTGAAGCGGCAAAGGCTTGCGTGAACAGCAGGGATTCCTTCCGGAGCCGGTCAAGGTGCGGTGTTTTCACCACTTTGTTGCCGTAGGCCGGCAGGTCAATAGTGCCCAGGTCATCCGCTATGAAAATGACCATATTGGGTTTGTGTTGTGCAACAGCGGAAAAGCCGGCCGCCTGGAGCAGCAGCGTGAGCAGAAAAATGTTTTTCATGTTGATGGAAAGGGTGCGGCATAAAGATAATAGATAAATAACAGGCTGTACCCTTCATTGGCATTTCGGGAAAAACCGATATATCTCCGTACCTTTGCCGCATGGAGCATCTAGAAATATTCAAAGCGCTGTCTAACAAAACCCGCTTGCAGATCCTTCAGTGGCTGAAAGAGCCTGACAAGCACTTTCCCAACCCGCACAATAATGATTTTGAGCGGCAGGGCGTGTGTGTGGGTTATATTCAGCAGAAAGCGGGGTTGACGCAATCCACTATTTCCGAATATTTGTCCATGCTCCAGAAAGCCGGTTTGCTCACTTCCGAGCGGAACGGGCAGTGGACGTATTACAAACGGAACGAAGCGGCCTTCAAGGCCCTGAGCCGTATTATCAAAACAGACATTTAGCAGAGAGGAAATGAAAGACATTCAATTATCCGTTCTTGAACTGGCCACAGTAGTGGAAGGCGGCAGCGCCAGGGAAGCTATCAACACCACCGTAGCTGTAGCGCAGCACGCGGAAGCCCTCGGTTTCAAACGCATCTGGCTGGCAGAGCATCACAATATGGAGCACATTGCCAGCTCCGCCACATCCGTGCTGATAGGCCATGTAGCCGGTAAAACCAGCACCATTAGGGTGGGCTCCGGCGGCATTATGCTGCCTAACCACGCCCCGCTGGTAATTGCGGAGCAGTTCGGCACGCTGGAAACCCTGTACCCCGGCCGTATTGACCTGGGCCTGGGCCGCGCGCCCGGAACAGACCAGCTGACGGCCATGGCGCTGCGGCGCAACAATATGGCGTCTGCCCACAACTTCCCTTCGGAAGTGCGGGAGCTGCAGGCGTATTTCGAGAATGACGATACGGATACCAAAGTAAGGGCCTTCCCCGGTGAGGGCTTGCAGATACCCATGTGGATATTGGGCTCCAGTACAGACAGCGCCCACCTGGCCGCGGAAATGGGGCTGCCATATGCCTTTGCGGCCCACTTTGCCCCGGCGCAGTTTGCCACCGCCATAGACATCTATCGCAAGAACTTCCGCCCATCCCCCTACCTGCAGGCGCCCTACATCATAGCCTGTGTGAACGTGATTGCGGCAGATACGGACGCGGAGGCGGAGCACCTTGTTACCAGCCTCTACCGGCTCTTCATGAACATCATTACCAACAACCGCAGCGGCCTCAAACCGCCGGGTGAGCTGCCGGCCTTTTTCTACCACCCCGAAGTACAGGCGCACGTGAAAAACATGACGGCCTGCACCTTCACCGGCGGTGTAGACAGCCTGCGCCGCAAGCTGTCTTATTTCATTGAAGAAACCGGCGTTGACGAACTGATGATAGCCAGCCACATCTATGACCCGCAGGCCAAACTGAAATCTTATACCATACTGACGGAAGCCATCAGGGGTATTGAATAACGCGCTCAGAAACTGAAGCACCGCAGCTGGTTGCTACGCTCATTTTCCCGCCTGAAATAATAGCCAACGGATATTTCATGGGAGCCGCCTGCGTATGCCCGGTAGCTGCTGAGGGGATGGTCATATGAATACCCCACCCGCAATTGGGGCCGCGCAAATACTTCTATAATGCCCGTTATATCACTGGCGCGGGTGAGGCCTTTCTGCAAATGGGGCTTATTGTAAAGTAATACCGCCGTGCGGTAGCTGGCCCCCAGCCATACCAGCTCCTTCAGCAGCAGAAACAGGTTGAGGTCTGCGCTGGTGGGGCCGCCCCTGTCATCTTTCAGCAGGAAGGATGGTTTCAACCACACCTCCTCTCCCAGCTGCAGCATGCCGCCCGCCGTCAGGAAGTAGTGCGGTTTTGGTACGGGTAAGTAACTGGTGAGCGGTTTGTTTTTTTGCTGGTATTGGGCCGTGAGGTTGTCTGCAGAAAAACCGGCAAAGAATTTTTCCGTGCTGAAATAAACGCCGGCCCGCGCATCAAAGAAACGCATGCTTTGGCGGCCGGCAGCCAGCATGGGGTCATTGGGATTTTCTGTATCAATGCGGCCGGCGTCAAGCCCGGTTTGCGTGAGCCCTGCACCGATGCCGAAGGCCAGCTTCCCATGTTCCCCTACCGGGATGCGGTAGGCGTAGCTGGCGTACGTTGAAAAAAGGCTTTGCGCACCTACCCTGTCATGCGCCATTTGCAGGGCCAGCCCTACCCGCTCGTTGCCGGTAACGCCGTCTACCGCCAGGCTCATGGTTTCAGGGGCGCCGTTAACGCCCGTCCACTGCCGGCGGTAATAAGCATGGAGGTTCAGCTCCTGCCGGTAACCGGCGTAAGCAGGGTTGATGTAGATGCCGTTGAAAATATACTGGCTGAACTGCGCGTCTTGCTGTGCAGTGGCGGCACGGCAAACGGCCATCAGGCAGAAAAAACAGATCAGGGAACGCATGTTCATAAATTTCAGCGTGAACGGAGAATCATGATATAACCTTTAAAATCCTGCCAATGCCCGCCTTCATCTTTGATCCGTAACAGGTAGAAGTAGGTGCCTTCCGTGAGGCCTTTCCCCTCCCAGTTTTGCTGATAGTTCTTTTGTTCAAAAACATGATTGCCCCAGCGGTTAAGGATAATGAGCTCATTTTCAGGATACCGCTCCAGCCCCCTGATATGGAGGCGGTCGTTTATGCCGTCTCCGTTGGGAGTGATGGTATTCGGTATGTGGATGGGCAGCACCTGTTGCACATGCACGGCTGTGTTGTTGCCCGGTACGCTGTCTTGCTGCGCGGCGGTAACGCTGGCGGTGTTGGTAATAGCCCCCGCTTCCAGCACTTTGGCGGTAAGCGCCAGCGTAGCCGGCTGCTGTACACCCAGCTCTCCCACCTGCCAGGTAATACGGCGGGTGGCGGGGTCATAGCTGGCCGTACCCGCAGAAGGAATGCCGATGCTCTCCAGCCCCAGCTGCCGCGGCAGTGCGTCTGTTACCACCACGGCGGCGGCCGTTTGCGGCCCGTTGTTGATAACGGTGAGCAGGTAACCCAGGCTGTAGTCTACCAGCGCGGCCCGCTTGTCTGCCTGCTTGCTTATGGCCAGGTCAACTGCTGTGCCGGCCATTTCCCTGATCACCACCGGAGGGGAAAAATCAGAGGGGCATTCCAGCCGGTAATATGCCTGCACGGTGTAGGTGCCCGGCGTGGATGTAAGCAGCTCACGGGCCCTGGCCCCGTTCAGGGGCAGGCCATCGCGGTACCACTGGTAATGGGGGGCGGAAGACGCCGTGGCGGTGAGCTTCACCTGCTGGCCCGGAGTAATGTAACGGGTCAGTGGTGTGCCCTGCGCCATGACGCCGGCCGCGGCCCCGGTGAAGAAGGCAGCTAATATGACGGCGTTCAGGCGCATCCGTTATTCAATAGTGATGGTGGGAGCGCCGGGTTTCGGTGTTACGGTAATGGTAGCCGTACCGGAGCCGCCGCTGAGCACCGCGGTCACGTTCTTCAGGTCACAAGCCTTCACGGCATAATCTGCCTCCAGCCGGTAGGTGTACTTTTTTACGGTGGTAGCGCCGGTGGTGGCGGCATCGTTCACTTCATACTCGTCATCGTTACTGCCAACGGCAGTACCTGTAGCGCTTCCACCGTCTTCTACCTTGTACCAGGCGTAGTTGATCTTGAAGTCGGCAATAGTAAGCGTAGGCAATGTTGTAGTGGTACCTGCACCGGTGCTGCCGGGCACAGCGCGCAGCGCGGTGGCAAAGGAGGGCGTGGCTGTGAACCTGATTGCGCCGCCGGTGCTGGCTGCGGTAGGCGCGCCGTTTTCCGCGCAATAGGTCAGTTCGTCAGCAGTAGCTTTGTTGGCTTTGGCTTCCACGCTCAGTGCAGGTAATACGAATACCGTATACAGCACCGGGTCTGCCAAACACCCTGCCGTGCTTACGGCGGCGGTTACACGGTAAACATGCCAGCCCGGTGTGGCGCCGGTCATTCTCAGCTTGTGCGGCTCTCCGGTTACGGCGGCGCCGCTTTCAATAGTGGTTGACCAGGAGCCGTTTGTCTGCAGCTCCTCCCACTTCCAGTCGGTGTACGGAACGCTGCTGGCATCTGCCGTGGTAGATACCAGCGTAAAGGCCGCGGCGTTGGCGCAAATAATAGTGTTCCCGTCATTGGTGGAAGTACCCTGCAGCGGGTCTCCGGTGTTCTTGTAGAGGTCTGCCGGGGTGTTGATGGTCTGCGCCTGCAGCTGGCCGGCCAGCATCAGCAAAAACGCAAGGCAAAAGCCTGCAGTAATTTTGGTAAAAAGGGATGAGCATTTCATATGTTAAGGATTAGTTTGAATGGTGAGCGTTGGCGGCCCGGGCCGGGCGCTAACGGTGAGGGATAGCTGTTTTTTTGTTTCGATATTGGTGCAGCCCGTACGCTGGGCGGCTACATAGAAGGTATAAGTACCTGCTGTGGTGATGGCCGGCGTAAAAGTGGGGCCGGATGACAGCAAGGTATTGCTGGCGTTATACCAGCGGTAGGTGGCGCAGCTTTCCCCGCTGGCGGTGAACAGCACGTCGTTCACCTTTGTGATACAAACCGGGCTGCCGGCCGGCTGGCCGCCCAGGGTAAAATCGGGATCAGGCTCCCGGGCAATGCGTGTTACGTCATATATGCGCAGCTCTCTCGCCAGGCCGGTCAGCCCCCCTGCAATGATCTCCACCCGGTCAAAAGGGCCGGCTATAGCCGCGGTAAGCACATACTGCTGGTCTGTTCCCCCATCCAGCAGCCGGAGATTAAGCAATGCAGAAGCACTGGTAAGCGGGGCGCCCACGGGAGTTTGGCCCAGGTAGGGCTGCACGGTAAAACCCGTCAGCAAAGCAAGGGTCAGCACAGGGTTATTAGGGTCTTTGAGTATGACCCGCAGGGAATCTCCCGGGCTGGAAGGTGTTTTAAAAACCACCGTTTCATACAAGGCCGTTAGCACGCCCACGGCCGTTTGCAGGGCCGCATAAGTAGACAGGTCGTTATCGAAAGCTTTTTCCGGCTCAACTACCTTGTTGGCAAAGGTGAGCAGGTTGACGGCGTTGGCTTTTACGCCATAGAGGTAATCTACCGGCTGGTTGCAGGAAATGTCTGCGGTGGCATCCTTCATCACATAAGCGTGGTAAAGGGACATGCTCACCGTAGTCAGGTTTACTCCCCCCAGCGTTACAGAAATACCGTCGTAGTCTACATTAACCCCTGCCCCCGTCTTCGGGGTGAAAGTAAATTCCATACCACCGGAAGATGTCAGCACATTGAGCAGGGAGGCGTCAACCACCGGGCTGCCAACATTTGTTCTCACCCCTGATGAAGACTCCGTATAGGCCTGCAGCGTGAGATTGGAAAGCACGCCAATACCTCCCGAGGGGGCAGTCAGTTTTATGGTAACAGGCGTACCACCGGCAATTCGTTCACTGAACTTCAGGTATTGGGTACTGGTAAACACCAGCGTTGCCTTGATGGTGGAAAAATTGCCGGGCTCGCCGTCTACCGCACTCCCCGCATCCGTCACATCTCCGGAAGTTTTCGTTGAAGATGCATACAGGCGCTCCTGACGGGTGCACTGGGCACGCAACACGCCGCAATGAATTAAAATTATCCCTAATAGGAAGAAGGTGGGCCGCCATGCCCTGCCGGAATAGTTCCGCAGGAGAGTTTGGTTATGCATTACAGGACACGGCATCATTCGGTACAGGGATTTCTCATCAATAAGGGGTTGCTGCCCCCTGGGTTACTGTACCGGCAAAGCACGGTCAAAAACGCCGGTTTTGATATAGGAGCCAAGGAATGAACGGAAAATGAACAGGGAGATCAGCGAATGAACAGAATGAACAGTTGTTGCGGGGAGGTTCCCCCAGGAACGGTTTCAACAAGTGTGAACCCTACACTAGAAATTTTCACATTTTTTTTACACTTTTTATTTGTCTTTCTTTTTAATTTGGCCGCCGCCGGAGCAAAAAAAGTTCCGTATCCTTTGCTTAACGGAAAGGTAAATAGGTAGGTATTATTTCAACCGGAATATAATTATCATTTATTAATCTAATCAGCAATGTCAGCCAGTTACGAAAAACACCAACGCCGGATTAAGCTGTATCCGAACCACCTGTTTTGTTTTATTTTATCGTTCTTCCTGTTTGCCCAGCGGGGCACGGCCCAGACCAACAGCCCGTCTTCCCCGCCCTTCACAGTGCGCCTGATGAACATTGAGGCCGCGGGCAACGCCACTTTCACCTACAACGCCAGGCTGCAGAACGTCACCTCTTCACCGCGCATCTACCAGTTATCTGCCGCTGCCCCTCCGGGCTGGAACGTTTCTTTCAAGGTGGAAGGCATACAGGTTACTTCTCTCAGCATGGAGCCGCAAAAAGCGTATGACATTGTCATAGACGTCAATCCCGCTGTAGACGTAAAGCCGGGGAAATATCCCGTTCCTGTACGCGCTACCGCCGGCGCTGACTCGCTGAAGCTTGACCTGGAAGCGGTAGTAAAAGGCTCTTACGCCCTCACGCTCACCACGCCTACCGGCCGCCTCAGCGCAGACGTTACCGAAGGCAGCCGCAAGGAGATACGCCTGCAGGTGAAAAACACCGGCAGCATTGCGCTGGATAACATAGACCTCTCCGCGCAGGCGCCCCCGCAATGGGAAGCCACCTTTGCACCTTCCACCATCACCCGCCTGGAGCCGGGTAAAGATGCCGAGGTAACGGCCACGCTCAACGTGCCAGACAAAACCATTGCCGGCGATTATGTGACCAACTTCACCGCCAAAAACTCCAACGCCACGTCAAGCGCCTCTTTCAGAATGACGGTCAAAACCTCCGTGCTCACCGGCTGGCTGGGCCTGCTGGTGATACTGGCGGCACTGGGGGCCGTTTATTACCTCATCCGTAAATATGGCAGGAGGTAATGGGCTATGGAATCACCAATAATTGAAATGCATGGGCTGACAAAACGCTACGGCTCCCTCAAGGCCGTAGATAACCTGCACCTGTCCATAGCAAAAGGAGAAATCTTCGGCTTGCTGGGCCCTAACGGCGCCGGCAAGTCTACCACCATACTCATGCTGCTGGGCCTCACGGAGCCAGATGCAGGCGAGGCCCGCATCTGCGGCCTCAACGCCACGCGCAACCCCATTCCCGTAAAACGGAAAGTAGGGTACCTGCCGGATAACGTAGGGTTTTACAACGACCTCACGGCATTGGAAAACCTCTCCTACATTGCCCGGCTCAACGGCGTTCCCGAAGCGGAGGTGCACAGCCGCGCCCGCCAGATGCTCATAGACGTGGGGCTGGAGGCCGCCATTCACAAAAAGGCCGGCGCCTTTTCCCGCGGTATGAAGCAGCGCCTGGGGCTGGCAGATGTGCTCATCAAACAACCGGAGGTGATCATTCTCGATGAGCCTACCCTGGGCATAGACCCCGCCGGCGTGCGTGATTTCCTGGAGCTGCTGCGGCAGCTCAACCAGCAGCAGGGCCTTACCATATTGCTTTCTTCCCATCACCTGCACCAGGTACAGCAGGTCTGCAACCGCGTAGGCATTTTTGTAGGCGGGCAGCTGCTGGCGGAAGGCAACGTGGAAAAGCTGGCCGCCAACCTCTTCAATGCGGCCCCCTGGGTAGTGGAAGTAACGCTCAAAGCGGCCGTGCCGCAACGTGAAGCGCTGGAGCAGGAGCTGCTGCAAATGCCCGGCGTAAAAACGGTTACCGGCGGTGCTAATACCGTGGAGATCTCAGGCGGGGAAGATATTACGCCAGACGTTGTGCGTTTCTTCGTTGCAAAAGGTCTTGACGTAACGGGCGTGCACAAAAAAACCTACGGGCTGGACGAGATCTATCACCGTTATTTTGAAAACAACTTAAACGAAAATATTGCCAATGAAAAGTCAAGCGGCCTATTTCAACGGTCTTTTTTCGGCAGGTCAAAGAAACGTTAGCGCCTCTCCCTTTTCGGTGATGGTGCGCAAGGAAGTATCTGACCAGGTGCGGAGCTGGCGGTTTATTGTACTGGCAGGGCTGATACTGCTTACTTTCCTTGGTTCCATGTACGTATCGCTCTCCAACATCCAGAAAGCAACGGCCAACGTGGCAGACCCGGACAGGCTGTTCCTCTACCTCAAGCTGCTGACCATTACAGACGGCACCCTGCCGCCCTTCCATGTGTTCATCAGCTTCCTGGGGCCTCTGCTGGGCATTGCCCTGGGTTTTGACGCTATCAATTCGGAACAGTCTAACGGCACGCTGGTACGCCTCATGGCCCAGCCGGTGTACCGGGATTCGCTGATCAACGCCAAGTTCACGGCTTCCCTGATTGTGATCAGCACGCTCTTCCTTTCCCTCAGCCTGCTGATGATAGGCGGCGGCCTCTTCATCACCGGCGTAAAAATTGAGCCGTCAGAACTGGTGCGCATACTCTGTTTTACGGCGCTGAGCGTTGTTTACGTTGCCTTCTGGCTCAACCTGTCCATACTGCTGTCTGTAAAGTTCCGGCAAACGGCCACCTCAGCGCTGACGGCTATTGCCATCTGGCTGTTTTTCACGGTGTTTTACCAGATACTGGTAAACCTCGTCATCAGGGCCGTGCTGCCAGACCCTAACACGCTTTCGGAAGACCAGATCATTTCCTATAACAACATCATCCTCACCTTCCTGCGCTTTGTGCCCAGCCAGCTGTTCACAGACGCCACCACTACCCTGCTGATGCCCTCTGTCCGCAGCCTGGGCCCGCTCACTATGGAACAAATGGCCGGCGCCATTCCTGCGCCCATTTCCGTGCGGGAAAGCCTGCTGGTGGTATGGCCGCAGGTAAGCGGGCTCATTGCCGCCACGGTGGTGTGCTTTGCTTTGTCTTACTACCTGTTTATGCGCAGGGAGATACGGACCTGATGAAAAAATAGGTATCCATAAAAAAGGGCTGCCTCCAAACCCGGGGCAGCCCTTTCAGTTCATGTTCATGTTGATGGGCGCTACTTCTTTTCGTAATCATAATTCACCATCCAGACAATGCCGAACTTGTCTGTGAAAGAGCCAAAGAGCGCACCCCAAAAGGTTTTTTCCAGCGGCATCATGATTTTCCCGCCGGCAGACAGCCCGTCGAAGATCCTTTTTGCTTCTTTTTCCGATTCCACGTTCACTGACAGCTGTATGTTGTTGCCGTCTACAGTTTGTTTGGCCCATTCACCGCCAATGTCACTGCCCATCAGCACGGTTTCCTTGCTGATGGGGAGAGACATGTGCATGATCTTTTCCCCGTCAACATTCCCGAAATGCTGGGCATCATCTTTAGGCATGTCTTTGTAACGGCCTACCATCGGAAATTCTCCACCGAATACCGACTGATAGAATTTGAAGGCTTCTTCGCAGTTGCCCCTGAAATTGATGTACGGATTCACTTGTGGCATAAAATAAGTTTTGGTAAAAGTACGCCGATTTCCATCAATCCATGCCGGCGCTTTCACACATAAAAAAAGGGATGGCAGCACCCCGCAATCCCTTTTTTTACCCTGCTGTTCCGTTAGCCCAGCGAACGGCTGATCTTTTCTGCAGCCTGGGCCAGCAGGTCTATCAATTCATTCTTGTTGGCATTTTTATACCGGAAATCCGGCAGGTAAACACTGAGTGAGGCTACTACTTTTTCTCCCAGGTATACGGGTACGGCCAGCCCCACTATCTTGCCGGCCGTTTTTTGCATGGCATAACCTTGCTGCCTGATCTTGGCGGTTTCTTTCAGGAGAGACTTTTTGTCTTTCGCCTCTTCCCACTCCCCTGCTTTCGGCAAACCGTATTTTTCAAGAAAAGCCAGCAGCTCCGTTTCCGGCAGCATGCCTATCAGCAGGCGCCCGGAAGCGGAATCATACGCGCGTTTCTCCTGGTTGGTAACGGCCTGTACCGGGTGGGTGCTGCTCACACTGGCAATCACGAGGCGGGTTTCTTTGTTCAGCACGGCCAGCACGGAATTTTCATTCAGCTTGCCGGTCAGCTTTTCCATTTCTTTTTTTGCCGCGGCTATCAGCTCTCTCTTATATCCCTCATTGCCGGTAAGCGCATAGGCCCTTGCGCCCAGGCAGTACCCCTGCCGCTTCTCTAACTTGTCAACAAACTTTCTATGTACCAGGGTTTTGATAATGTTGGCGCAGGTGCCTTCGTTCAGATTTAAATGCCCGGCAATTTCGCCCAACGGCTTGGGCCTTTCCGGCTCAGCAGCCAGGTATTCCAATATGTCAATTGCCCTGTTGATTACCTGTATCATTGGCCAAATATAACAAATGCGCTCCTTTACAACTAAAGTTGTATTTTTAATGACACATAGTTAATCCGTTTATGCAATTACCTTTTATTGAGATTATTGAATCCGTTACGCCACACCCCAATATGCTGATGTGGAAGTTTGCGGATGGAGACAAGGAAATAAAGGATGGCGCCATGTTAACCGTAAGGGAAAGCCAGCAGGCCCTGTTCCTGAATGAAGGCCAGCTGGCCGATGTATTCACTGCCGGCAAGTACAAGCTGGAAACAGCCAACATCCCCCTGCTTACCCGCCTAAAAGGCTGGAAATACGGCTTCAAAAGCCCCTTCAAGGCAGACGTCTATTTTTTCAACACCCACCCTTTCATCAACCTCAAATGGGGTACTCTTGCGCCGGTACTGATGCGAGACCAGCAGTTCGGCCAGGTGCGCGTGCGCGCGTTCGGTTCCTTCAACGTGCAGATAACGGATGTGGGCAGGTTCTTTAAACAATACGCAGGCACCTGGCCGCAGCTCAGCGTAACAGAACTGGAGTGGGAGCTGCGTGATTTTATTGCGCCCAAATTTGCGGAAGTGCTGGCGCAGGCCAACATCTCTGTGATAGACGTAGCCTGCAACCTCACTGCGCTGAATGAAAAGGTGCAGCCCCTCATTCAGCCCTATTTCAACGAGCTGGGGCTGGAAGTGACCCACTTCACCATTGCCAGCGCTACCCTGCCGGAAGACGTGCTCAAACATTACGATACCGTTACCGGCATGAACATGGTGAATGATATGGACAAGTTCACCCGCTTCAACTCCGCCAATGCCATCGGTAAAGACCATACCGCGCTGAATGACGCCGTGAAGCAGGCAGCCGCCTTCAGCATCATGATGCAGCAGCAGCAACCCGCCCAACCGGCGGAAGACGTAACGGCCCGCCTTAAAAAGCTGAAGCTGCTTTTTGAGGATGGGCTTATTACTGAGGCAGAATATACCGCCAAGAAAGAAGAGCTGTTAAAACTCCTGTAGACATGACAGACGAAGAAAAGAAAAAGACCCTCAGCTACCTGGAAAAGCTGAAGCAGAAAGCCATTAACCAGCAACATTATGGTGGTGACGTGCCGCAGGAGGAAGCAAGGATAGAAGCGCGGGACTGCCCCAATTGCGGGGCCGGCAGGGCTTACAGGCATGGTTTGACGCACTGCGCCTATTGCGGCTTCAGCTTTATGAACATCCGGCTTACAGATGGCATTCACATCAGGAAAGAAAACAATTCATGATGAACGAAGTGATGCAGCAAACGAAGGAGCGGTGGTTTGTTTTCCTGGAAAAGCTGGAGGTCCGCATGGAGGAAATGTGCACCGCCGCCGTGCCTGAGCTCAAAAAAGTTTTTGAAGAAGATACAGACCCGTATAAAAGAACACACGGCCGCCTGCTGGCCGGGTTGCTCGGCCAGCTGAACCAGATACGCGCCAAGGCCACTGAAGTAAAGGAGCAGCAGATCATCGGCCTGCTGTATACCACCGGGCACACCGCCTTTGCGTTCCAGGAAGCCTGCTACAACCGTCATTACCAGTTTGAGGAAAAGGTGCACTATTACACCAGCCTGCTGCAAGAAGCCGCCGGTGAGCAGGACCTTGAGACTTTTTACCAGGAGCAAATGGCTGCCTTTGAACAGATCAAAGACAAGTTCACCTGCAAACAATGCAGCGGCCACATCGGCATCCCAAAAATGTTCTTCATTGCCACGTATGTAACCTGCCCCTGGTGCCAGACGCAGAACACCTTTTTACCCTCCAGCGGCGCGCGCATGGTGCTGCACCAGGCCCGCAGCCTGGCAGAGCAGCGTACCGCCCATTTGCTGAAGGCGTATGAAAACAGCCAGCCTCAGAACCCTGCTTTGTACAAACAATACCTCCGGGCCATGTTCGATGAATGGAACAAGATCACCCCTGACATGGCGGCGGAGAACGAAAAATTCTACCTCCGCCTGCTGGAGGATTACCATATTGATCATCTTTAAATACCATGTTTATGTCTCAGAACCCATTATTAGCGCCCATTCACGGCATCAGCCTGGAAGATTACAGCGCCGCCTGCGCCAAACAGGCCAACGGCTTAACAGAAGAAACAGTGGCGCAGGCCCTGGGCGTTGAACTACCCGTATGGCAGGAGGCCAGCCTGCTGTGGACGGAGCGCATGAAGCAAGACTCCACTTTTGAAGTGGTAACGCTCTTTGGCCAGTACTTCGGCCAGGCAGACCAGCATCCCAAATTCAGCAACGCAGCGCCCGCAGCCTCCGCTGAAGAAGGTTACACCGCGCAGATCAAGGCAGACAAAGATTTTTACCAGGAGCTGGAAGTGGCGCGCTCCATAGCTTATGAATACGGGCTGGACGGCGCGCAGTGGATAGCAGACAAATACGGCATTGCCCTGGGAGATTTCCAGATGGCCGCGTCCAAATGGAACGCGCAGATACATGCAGATATACAGGCCGATTTCCAGGCCTACACACAACGCCAGGACGCCTACCGTGCCAAATACCAGCAACTGTTTACAGAAGACCAGGGCGGCAATGTGGCAGACGATATTACATTTTAACGGCCAATACCTTGTTCTTTTCCAGGAACAACCGGGCGGCAGCCAGCTCTGGCCGGCTGGCGCCCGTTGCATTGGAGGTTTTGAGCAACTGGGCATAGTAAGAACGCGCTTTTTCAGCGTTGCCCGACCTTTCCGCTGCAAGGCCCGCATTGTAAAGCGCGTTAAACCGGTTGGGCCGGTCTTTCAGGTTGATCTCATAAGCCTCCAGGGCTTCCGCCGGTTTATTCATGGCCATGAGCATATCACCCAGCAATTCCCTGGCGGGCGCCACTTCACCCGGCGTTACCGGCGGCTTGGGCGTTGATTCTTCCATAACGGCCGCTGCCGTACTGCTGTCTGTAAAGTTCCGGCAAACGGCCACCTCAGCGCTGACAGCTATTGCCATCTGGCTGTTTTTCACAGTGTTTTACCAGATACTGGTGAACCTCGTCATCAGGGCCTTGCTGCCAGACCCTAACACGCTTTCTGAAGGCCAGATCATTTCCTATAACAACATCATACTCACCTTCCTGCGCTTTGTGCCCAGCCAGCTGTTCACAGACGCCACCACTACCCTGCTGATGCCTTCTGTCCGCAGCCTGGGCCCGCTCACCATGGAGCAAATGGCCGGTGCCATTCCTGCGCCCATTTCCGTGCGGGAAAGCCTGCTGGTAGTATGGCCGCAGGTAAGCGGGCTCATTGCCGCCACGGTGGTATGCTTTGCTTTGTCTTATTATTTGTTTATGCGAAGAGAGATCAGGACGTGACAAGAATTGCAATAAAGGGGCATTAGATTATCTGATCAGTAGCACATGACCGGATGTCACCACATTGTTTCCTCTTATGTCCAGCCCCTTTACTACCCAGATGTACGTGCCGGCGGACTGGGGCATATTGTTCAATTGCCCGTTCCACCATGCGTCAGCATCATTGGTTGTAAATACGGGCGTTCCCCAGCGGTTAAAAATGGTGAAGTAATCAAGCCTGGCAAGCCCGTATGCGTGAATGCGGAAACGGTCGTTCCGGCCGTCGTTATTAGGACTGAAAGCGGTAGCCGCCACTACTTTCACGTCGTCTACCACGTTCACCATTACTTCCTTCCGGGGGCTTATACAGGTGCCAGACTGCAGGGCAATATAGAATGGCGTGGTTTTCTCAATGCCCTCTAACACGAACTGGCCTGCTTCGTTGTATTGCAAAGGGTTGGCATCAGGGCGGTCATATAAATAGTACATTCCCGGAAGCGGGTCTGTGACCTTCAGTGTAGCCTGCATGCCTTTTAATATTGTGACAGGCTGTACCTGCGGCTCGGCCAGCACCCTGTCAACGTTTGGCACGTTATATACTCCGCTTTGCGCCTTGCAGCCATACTTGTCTGTTGCCAGCAGGTAGTAGTCCCCCGCCGGGATGCCTGACAGGCCCTGGCCATGGCCCGCAACCGCATTGCTGCCGGTATACCAGGTGTAAGAGATGGGCTGCCCGCCGCTTGCGGTAATTCCTGAAATGGCCCCGGTAAGCTGGTTGCACTGGTCCGGGCTGATCTTTACCTGGCTCTCATCCAATGCCGGAAGGGGCGCCGTTTCTATCACTGCGGTGGCAATAAGCTGTTCACAACCTCCGGCGTCTGTAACGTGAAGCTGATACGTTCCCGGCGCCAGGTTGCCCATTGTAGGCTCAGTGCTGCTTAGCTGCTGCCTGTCGTCTACCCACCTGTAAGCAACAGGTACGCTTCCCTTAATCACAAGTTCTGTTACGGCGCCGTTATTTTCACCACAATGCGCAGGCACCGTAGCCAGCCGCTCCACGCTCATGCCGGAAGCCTGCATCCGGGTTACCTCCATAAAAGCGGTAGATACCTCACATCCATATGCATTGCTCAATAGCAGCCTGTATTTTCCCGGCGGGGCATTTTCCAGGCTGGGTGATTGCGCCACCGTTTCTCCGTTCTCATTTACCCATTTGAAGCTTGTGGCCCCGGTGGTTTCTATACCGCTGATGCCGCCGTTGTCTGCCGTGCAGCTGGCCAGGGTAATTTTCAAATTAGCCGTTGATACACTGATGCTTCCATTACTGCCCAGCGTAAAAGTATCCGAAACGGCCTGGGCACAACCGCCGGCATCTTTATACTTCAACACGTACTTTCCGGCGGCAGCACCCGTAAGGTCAGGGAGCGTACTCACAATGCTGCCCGCTTCATTTACCCATTGATATTGAACAGTGCCCGTGCCTTGCACCGTAATACCTGCGATGCTGCCATTTGCCTGGTTGCAAAGCGCCGGCGTAACAACAGCCTTGCTGATGTCTAGCACCGGGCCAGACATACTTTTTATTTCAAACGGCCCTGCCACTGCCGGGCAATCTCCCTCTTTGATGCTGACCGTGAGTGTGTATTTTCCCGGTCCAATGGGATATAGTTCCGGCTTGTCCCCTACTATTTCCCCCACCTCATTGCGCCATGCGTAGGAAGTATTTGCCGTGGTGCCGTTTACATACACTCCCGTAATAAAGCCGTTTTTTTGATTACAGGAAGAATGGCTGATACGCATGAAACGGGAATCGATAGACGGCGTTTTGTCTTCCAGCCTGAAATTAGAATGAAAAAGGCAGGTGTTGCAGCCCGCGCCCGCAGTAATCATCGTGTAGGTTCCCGGGGGTACGTTCACCAGGCTGGTATCCGTGCTGATCAGGTTGCCGGCGCCATCCTTCCATCCTATCACCAGGCCCTGGCTTACCTTCATTCTTATGGCACCGTTGGCCTTGCCGCAGGTAGGGTCTGTCACCTTGTTACTCTCGTCATGCACCAAGGTTACGGTGGAATACTCTGACGTGGCGCCCTGCGGGTCAGTAGCCGTTACCACCACACCGGCAGTGGAAGGATAGAACCACTTGCCGTTGGCGTCTGCGGTTACAGATGTAATATATTTTCTGCCCTGGCAGTGAGCGCCTATCAGAATGCCGCAATTATCGGGCTGAAACAGCTCTATCCTGGAGTTGGGGGTAGCAGTTCCCCCGGTGCCTGCAGAAGAGCATTCAGTGATATTCACAAAAGGTTTAGGGCGGCCGATCCGGTCTTCGAACCAGGATATATGTATACCCACCGTATTGCAAAACATTTCGTTGGCGCTGATGGTAACGCTGGGGCAATTGATCATATTGATCCCTGCAAATGCGCAGCCTGCTATAATGTTGGCATTACCGTTCTCTCCGCCAACCAGCCCTTTTTGGCATTCCAGCATCATCAAACCTACTTCATGCCGCAGCGTAGTGGTGAGCTTCTGCTGCCCGCTGGCATCGGTGCCAATTTTGTTCCGCTGCACTACAAAGGGGTGAATGAACCTGATGAGGTATAACAGCCCGTTACCGATATGGTTATCTGTTATTTTTATATCGTCAGCATTCCCCATGAGCCACACGTCATAAGCCCGTATTTCCCTGTTTCCGGTGTAGTCTACCGCAATTTTATTCTCTTTCACGATCAATGGCCCCCCGGTGGTATTCACGTCCATTCCACCTGAACCCAGGTGATTGCCCTGCATAACGATCCCATTCACAGATTCCAGGTGTATATTGCAGGGGCTACCGGTTATGCCATCTTCCTCCACGCCCAGCATGTTCCCTTCCACCACAAGGTCTTCAATGGTACCCTGGTCGTTGTAAAATCCGTTATTGAAACCATACACCAGGTTGCCTTTCCCGCTGGCGCCTATTCTGATATGCCGGGCATTCTCCAATGTTATGCCGTAACCATAGTAGCGTTGGGTAGTATGTTTGAGGGCAATCCCGTATATTTCCACGTACTCCGCATTTTTGATCTGGAAAGCAAAGAAGCGGTTGTCTGGCAACGGACTGAGGACGTCTGCCCGGAGGATAGCCACCCCTGCATCACTTCTGCCCAGTTTGTCTCCGGGTTGCATGGTGGCATCTATAACAATGTTGCTTCCGATCTCCGGCAGGCTGCTGTACAATACAATAGTACGCTCATCCCAGGTGGTATACGGAAGGTTAAAATGTATATAATCTTTCTCAGTGCTACCATTGGCGGCGGCTTTCTGTAAAGCCTCCCGTAAAGTGCCGGGGCCGCTGTCTGCATTGGAAGTTACCACAAAAGTTTCCGCCCTTGAGGTGAAGGCCAGGTGTAGCAGAATCATTAAAATGCGGGGAAACTTCCTCATAGCGTGCAGGGATATGCAGGGCCTAAAATAAGAATAATCCCTGAATATTCAGCAGCACACCATATTGCCTATTTCGCGGCCAATACCTTGTTCTTTTCCAGGAACAACCGAGCGGCAGCCAGCTCCGGCCGGCTGGCGCCCGTTGCATTGGAGGTTTTGAGCAGCTGGGCATAGTAAGAACGCGCTTTTTCAGCATTACCTGACCTTTCCGCTGCAAGGCCCGCATTGTAAAGCGCATTAAACCGGTTGGGCCGGTCTTTCAGGTTGATCTCATAAGCCTCCAGGGCTTCCGCCGGTTTATTCATGGCCATGAGCATATCTCCCAGCAATTCCCTGGCGGGCGCCACTTCACCCGGCGTTACCGGCGGCTTGGGCGTTGATTCTTCCATAACGGCCGCTGCCGTCATCAGCTGCAGCGCCTCTTCGTGCTTTCCTTCTTTCAGCCGCACCCAGGCTTCCGCCCCTTTCACCTGTATCTGCACCTGGTTGGCCTTGTAAGCCTCCTCTTTCTGCAGCAATGCATCGTGCAGCTGGTGAAGCACTTTCACTTCCGCGCGGGCCACATCCAGTTGGTTCTGGTGTACCGCGCCAAGCGCCCGCGCAAAATGTACAATGGCTTTCTCCCAGGGATATTTGTCCCAGTTAAGGCCCGCCATAGAGTGGGGCTCCAGCACGGCCGCTTCCGCCCACAGCCTGTTTTCCAGCGCGTAACGTGCGGGAATGGCGGAAAAAGCATACACCACTTTCGGCGTTTCCGGGTAAATTTTCCTGATGCTGCGCAGGTAGTCGCACTGCTCTTTGGCGCGCTGGTTGTCTGCCTGCTGCAGGTAGGAGTACACCAGGTAATCCATGCTATGCAGCTCCTCATCCCAATGCCCGTCAAGCCCCAGGCTCTCCGCGTAACATTTGGCAGCCGCGCCAGACACCTTGTTGGCGTAAATACTTTCATTCCAGAGACCCAGCCGTACAAAGATGTGTGAAGGCATGTGCTGCGCATGCGCAGAGGAAGGCGCCACAGAAGCGTACTTTTGCGCCGCCGGCAGCGCCATGGCTGCCAGGGCGGGATAATCGTAACTATGTATCACGTAGTGGATCACGCCGGGGTGAAAAGACTTGTCTGCCCCCAAAGAAGCCAGCACCTCCCCTGCCTTCCGCTGTTTGGCATAGGTTTTATCTGCCGGGTCTGCCGCGCTGTTCAGCGCCAGCGCATAGAACGCGGCCGCATCTTTATCTTCCGGGTATTGCCGGTGCAGCTGTTCCATAGCTTTTTCAAAGTTGGCGCAGCGGTTGCGGTGGGTCGCGTTTGCTTCATAAAATGCTGCTATGGCATTGATATAGTCAGTCTCCCTTTTTGATTTGTTGTTGATAGACTGTGCAATGGCCACGGCCTTGCGGCCCTTTTCAAACTCGTCTTTAGCAGGCGGCGACCACAGCGGGTGAAAATTGCTCATGGCCACGCCCCAATACGCCATGGCGCAGGCCGGTTCTTTATGAATGATGGCGGCAAAGGCCTTTTCCGCCTCGTCATATTCAAATGAATGCAGCAGGGCCAGCGCCATGTTGAACTCTTCCTTCACTTTGCCGGAGCAGGAGGTCTCGAATGAAACGGCGCCCAGCTGCTTGTCTGCCGGGCCGCAGAGAATGGTTTTGCCCTGCTTCAGGTTCATGGCGGAAATGGTGGCCGCTGTGGGCACCTTGTTGCTGTTATTACAAGCCGCCAGCGCAAGCAGGAAAATGCAGGGAAGTGTACGCAGCTTTTCCATGGTTGTTAATTGAGGGGGTGTACAGTAATTTAAACAATATGGGGATGCCCGCCAAATACGGGTTTGTGGATGGCGGGGTTGGGGGGATAACTGGTGACGATCCACTCAAAAGCTTTCATTATCCCGATTAAATTTCTATTTTGTGCACGCCTACAGTAATCAACCCGTTTTAACAGGCTGTGCATTCTTCCACGAAACAGATGAACAGCCCATCAACGTTTTCTCAAAACCAAAGCATGAAGATGAACAAACTCTCCAGGATGTTGTTCCTGGCCCTTCTGCCCGCCACTACAGCCATAGCGGCGCCGGCGGCAGACACGTCTTTTTCCGTTATCCCGGCCCCGCTCCACATCCAGGCCGGCAAAGGCAGCTTTCCGCTCAACCGGCAAACACGCATCCTGGTGGAAGCAGGCAGCAAAGATCTCCAGAACGTGGCCAAAGAACTGGCCGCCGGCATCCACCGGCAAAGCGGCCTTCAATTACCTGTAGGCGCGCTGGGCAAAATGGTGCCGGTAAACGCCATTGTGCTGCGGCTGCAGGCAGACACGCTGGGCAATGAAGGTTACCGCCTGACGGTGAGGCCCGGCCTTGCCACCGCCAGCGCCTCCCAGCCCGCCGGTGTTTTTTATGCGGCGCAAACCATCCTGCAGCTGCTGCCGGCAGGCCCGTCTAAAAGCCCGGTGCTGCCCGCGGTGACCATTGCAGACAAGCCCCGCTTCGGCTGGCGCGGCCTCATGCTGGATGTAGGGCGTTATTATTACCCGGTAGACTACATCAAGCAGTATATAGACTACATGGCCATGCACAAGCTCAATACCTTCCACTGGCATCTCACAGAAGACCATGGCTGGCGCATCGAGATCAAAAAGTATCCCCGCCTCACCTCCGTAAGCGCCTGGCGCAATGGCACCCAGTTCACCAACAACCGGGTGAATGACCATCCGCACGGCGGTTTTTATACGCAGGAGGAAGTGAAGGAAGTTGTGGCCTACGCCCAATCCAAATTCATTACGGTGGTGCCTGAAATTGAAATGCCCGGCCACAGCCTGTCTGCGCTGGCTGCTTACCCGGAGCTGTCCTGCACCGGCGGGCCGTTTGAAATGCCTGTGAAATGGGGTATCCAGAAAGATGTGTATTGCGCCGGTAACGACAAAACCTTCGCCTTCCTGGAAGACGTGCTCACCGAAGTGGCCGCCCTCTTCCCCGGCGAGATCATTCACATTGGGGGAGACGAATGCCCGAAAGACCGCTGGAAAGCCTGCAGCCGCTGCCAGCAACGCATCAAAGACAACAAGCTCAAAGATGAGCACGAGTTGCAGAGCTACTTCATTACCCGTATAGAGCAATTCCTGCAAACCAAAGGCAAGCGCATTATTGGCTGGGACGAAATACTGGAAGGCGGCCTGGCCCCCAACGCAGCGGTAATGTCATGGCGCGGTACCAAGGGCGGCATTGAGGCTGCCCGGCAGCTTCACCCCGTAGTAATGACCCCTAACAATTTTATGTACTTCGATTATTACCAGGGAGAAGCTTACCTGGAACCTTATTGCATTGGCGGTTTTGTGCCCCTGCGGAAGGTATATGAATATGAGCCGGTGCCGGCGGAGCTGAATGCGGAAGAAGCCAAATTCATCCTGGGCGTGCAGGCCAACATATGGTGCGAGTACATTCACAGCCCTGAAAAAGCGAACTATATGACCTTCCCCCGCGCCGCAGCCATGGCGGAAACAGGCTGGAGCAGCGCCGGGCGGAAAAACTGGGAAGACTTTACCCGCCGCATGGAAAGCCAATACCTGCGGTATGATAACGCCGGCATTGGTTATGCCACCAGCGCATACAATGTGATGTTCAAAGTAGAAACAGACTCTGTGCGGAACAAGGCGCGGGTAACGCTGCAAACAGACAGCTACCGGCCCAACATCCGGTACACTACTAACGGTAACGAACCTACGGCCACTTCTGCCCAATACCGGCAGCCCTTCGAGGTAGACCTGCCGGTAAATATCAAGGCGGCGGTTTTCCAGGACAACCGTGTACGCGGCCAGGTGAGCGGTACGGCCATTCTCCGCAAATCCGCCCGGTAATATCTTGCTGCCTGTTATATAAAAAGGCCACCCTCTTGCAAGGGTGGCCTTTTTATATAATGCCTGTGCCGGTATGGTTACCGGCTTTTCAATTGCTTCAACGGAATTTTAGCGAGGTAAATGGATGTTTTGCCTTCGTGGGAAGAATAGTAAGACATCCACAACTTCCCTTTATGGAACAACATGCCGGGATAGCTGTTGTCTCCTCCGCTGGGCACGTCAATGCCTTTGAGCACGTTGCCTTTGAGGTCAGTTACATACACCACGGTGCCTGTTTTCGGTACATACTTGCGTACGCCCATCACCAGGGTTTCATCATTGAGGAAAAGGAAGTTGGGGCCGCCCAGCCGGTGTTTCATTTTCGACAGCTCCCATTGTTTGTACGGCGCGGTTGCTGTAGCTATCATGGCCATGCCGTCACCCTGATCCCGGCGTATCAATACGTACATTTTGCCATCCTTGTCAAAACGGATAGTGCTTTCATTGGCATAGCCGTCTACTTCAATTTGCGATACGCTTTGGAAATAGCGGCCGTCTTTGGTGCTGACGAGAAAGACCTTGTCCGCTCCTATCTGGTAGAGAATGGCGTAACCGGTGCCCTCGAGCCAGGTAAGGCGCCATACCCAGTCTGACCAGGAAGCAATGGCCGGGTCTACCACAGATTCCTCCGGGGTGCTGAACGTGGTGCCGGATGCGTCGGATATGGATATCAGCGGCTTGCGGCTGATCACCTTTTTACCTTCATGCGCCTCCACGTCCATCAGCACCATAATCCGGTTGTCTGGGGTAATGGACAGCTTGGGGTCTCTCACGTCCCGGTCTTTTACTTCCAGCAAGGCCACGCTTTCCCATTGTTTACCGTCTTTTGAACGGAGTATCCTGGCTTTACCGTCCGGCCCGGAAACGTGGCCATTGCCTTCGCGGAAGGCGCAGTAAAAAGCGTTGTTGAAGCGGAGCAGGTCTGTGAAGGCGTTGTGCGGCGCCTTGTCCCAGATCTTTTCCACTTCAGGCGCCGGGGTTTCGCCGGCGGAAGTTCCCTTGTTGCTTGCGCAGGCCTGCAGAAAAATGGCGGCCGCGAACATGGCTGATAAAATTCTCATATTGCTGATGAATTATTGTAGGCTTTGTAATAGTTGTAACAGGCGGGCTGTTATTTTCTCTTCTGCGGCGGCTTCCAGCAAGCTGTTGCGGCAGCGCCAGGTTTCATAGCCGCCGCGCTCCATCTCTGCCAGCGGCGGTACATACCCAAGGTTGGCATTGGCCAGCCCTATCGTAAAATAATGTGGCATGGCCTCCTTCAGGCGCAGCCCTGTTCCTGCAAAGAACTCGCCGGGCAGGGCGCCTATTGTGACATCTCCTGCGCGCAAGGCCTGCACGGGGCAAAGCAGTTCATCAGGCATATCTGCCAGTAACACCTGTTCTCTTGCATAAATGCGGCGCAAGGCGTCCATGTTGAAAGAGAGCGCGGTGTAATCCGTAGCCGCCATCAGTTCCCGCGCTGCACTGACTTCCGCCGGCAGGGGTTTGCGAACCTTGAGCAATACCTCGTCATGCGCTGCCGCCAGCACGGGGGCGGCGTTCCACTCCAGCTGCGGCAGGGCGCTGTACACCGCTTCCGCAAGGTCTTTGCCAATGATGTCACTTTTGGCGTAGTGAGCCGTGGGGTAACGCTGCGGTTGCAGGAAATCCCATATGTTCACATCACCGCTGGTACCATTGCTCATAATAGCCTGGAAACCGCTGCCGGCTTCCAGCAGTTGGGTGAGATGGCGGGAAAACACGCCGAAATAATCAGGCGAAATAGTCCCGTTTTCCCAGTCTCCCGCGTAATGGAGTGAATAATTGGCCAATACGGAAATCCACTCCCCGCCTGCTCCTTTTACGGCCAGGAAACTCAGGCCCGTATCTGCTTCCGCCACGCGGCGGTCTATCATATGTTCCGCGCCGAAGGGATTGGTTTTGACAGCATCCGTACCGCCGCTGACGGGGTTCTCCGGCACATATCCTTCTTTCATGAAATAGCGGCGGCATACTGCGTGCTGCGGCGCCTGCACAGAGCCGTACGCCATTACCGCGGGCCGCAATTCCCCCATGGCCAAGATAACCGCCTGGGCCACCAGGCCGGGCAGCAAGGCGGCGTAAGCTTCATCAGGCGGGGTGAGAAAAATATCTCCCACAGAACCGGCTGCATGCGTATGGGTACAGGAAACAAGCATGTGCGGGGCAGGTATGCCCGTTTGCCCGGCAATGATAGTTTTGATCTCATCTATCATCCCGCGGGGTATTACGCAAATATCCACCACCACTATGGCCAGCCGCATATCCCCTTGCTCCAGCACCAGCGCCCGGGCATGCAGCCTGTCATGAATATGGGTGGCGCGGTGCGGGAAAAAATCTCCGTTCACCAGCGTTCCCGGGGAAGGTGTAATATCTGTGGCGGCCGCGCCGGCCCTGAATACTGTTTGTGTCATAAACTCTTTTTATGCAGCCCAGGCATTTCTTAAAAACCGGAGCCAGTTGCCGTGCAGGATGTTGTTGATGTCTTCCTGCGCATAGCCTCTGCGGCCAAGTATATCCCGGAACTTTTGCAGGTCTGCGATGGATTGCATGTCCCATGGCGACTGTTCCGTACCGAATATACCGTCCAGGTCGCTGCCAATGGCTACGTGCCTGCTGTTACCGGCCAGCTGGCAGATGTGGTCCCAATGATCCACCAGTTGCTCCAGGCGGATATTGAGCTGCCAGGGGTCAGACACGGTATCTATAAAACGTATATCCATGGCCCAGCAATCCAGCATGCCTCCTATCACGGCATCCCTTTCTACGAGGCAGCGTATCTGGTGGTCTGTGAGCTGCCGTTGTGTAGGCACTATTGCCCTCACGTTGTGATGGCTGGCCCATACCGGGCCCTGGTACAATTCCAGCGCCTGGTAAAACCCTTCATCTGTAAGGTGGGTTACGTCCAGTATCATGTTCAGGCTGCTCATTTCCTTCAGCAGGGCAACGCCCTGTTCTGTCAGCGGCCCTTCCATTTTGGTACCGGGAGCATACCGGCCGGGGCCGAAATGCGACAGGCCTGCGGCCCGCAGCCCATTCTCGTAAGAGCGGTGCAGGTAAGAAATATCCACCAGCGAGTCTGCTCCTTCCAGGCTCAGGATGTAGCCAACCGGCTTTTGCGCGTCCGGCACGGTTTCATTTTCCCACAGCTGCAGATGCGCTTCCAGGCCGGGCAGGTCTTTGATCTGCACCATTTCCCCCAGCGCTTCCATTTCCCGGTACCATGCCAGCTGCGCCTGCGTCATGGCCCAGGCCTGCTGCGGGGAATGCCAGCCCGCCAGCGCGCTGCCGGGCGGTGTGTACCGCGCCAGCTGCGTGGCTACTACCAGGCCAATTTTCCCTTTCCGCAATTCCGGCAGGCACACCGTACCCCGGCCGCGGTCAGGCTTGTCTTTCATATGCATCTCGCGCTGGCGGATGCTGTTGAGCGGCTGTGTAAGGTCACGGTTCCACTCTATGGCATTCATGGCCAGGTCCAGGTGGGCATCTACGATAAAGGTACCCTTCATACTTTATTTTTTTCATTTTCTCCAAAAGGATAGCGGTCCATCAGCTGCCGTATGCGGTAGCTGAAGCGGCTGAACACTGCCTTCCAGTTTTCCGCCTCTTCAGGGTTATATTCATAAAAGCCCTTTCCCGCGTCCATACCGGTGTGGCCGGCGGCCACCAGCTCGTTCATGAACGGGGGCGGCTCGCTGTCACGGGCCAGTTCGGGGTTCAGGTCTTTCATCACCAGGCCGTACGCGTAGGGGCCCATAAGGTCCATATACCGGAAGTTGCCGGCAAAGGGCAGGTAATAACCAGCATCGTTACGGCAGGCGCGGTCTATATCTTCCAGGGTGGCATACCCGTTTTCCACGAGGTAAAATGCCTCACGCGCCAGGGCGCTGAGCATACGGGAGCGGATGCCTTCTTCCCCGGTAATGAGGTAAGGGTCTTTCCCCCAGCCGAGGGCCATCTTCCTGAATGCCTGCACCAGCGGTTCCCGGCATGTTCCGTTCACGATCATTTCGAGAAAAAGCGTGGTATGCGCCGGCTCCGCCCAGTTCACGCCAATGATGCGAAAGGGATGAGCGGCGCCTTCCTGCAGGGCGCTGAGGGGAATGCTCTCCGTGTTGACCGCAATAACCGCATCTGGCGGCATGATGCCTTCCAAGGCCGCCAGCAGCTGCCTTTTGCTACGCTCACATTCTGCCGTTACGGCAATGGCCGCGCTGAAATTGCGGCCCGTGGGCAGGCGGTAAGTGATTTCGCAGTCTTGCGCGGATATACGGCGGCCGGCGTATTTGCCGGCCTGTTCAATATGTTTTTCTATTTGTCCGGCCGCGGCAGCCGCGTCTGCGGTATGCAGGGTAACCGGGTGGCCTGCCTGCAGCAGGCACACTGCAATGCCTGATGCAAGCGGGCTTTTACCGGATACCAGCAGCGGCTCCTTCCGGGCTTGTTCTTCTTTTCCTTTTTCCATAGTTCGGTGATTGTGCTACATGTCCTGCATCACGCTTTCCGCTGTACGTACGGCATGGCGGATGTCTTCTTCCGTATGCGCGGCGCTGATATACCAAAGGCCGCGGCCAATGATGCGGACGCCGCGGTTGTGCATGCCGGCAATGAACGCTGCCAGTTTTCCCTTGTCGAAAGAAAGCGTATCCCTGTAATCCCCAGCTTCCGTGCGGCTGGTAAACGCTATGTGGAACATGGGGCCGGGACCGGATACCAGGAGCTGCTGCCCTGTTTTTTCCGCCGCCTGGCGCAACCCTTCCATCAGCAACCGCCCATACCGGAAGAGACGCTCATAAGGCTGCGTCTCCTCCAGCACCTGCAGCGTGGCCTGCGCCGCGGCAATGGTGGGGTTACCGGCATTCATAGTGCCGGCGTGCACCACACTGCCTTCCGTGATCAGGCTCATCCACTCGCGCTTGCCTACAATAGCGCTAATGGGGTAACCGCTGGCCATGGCCTTGGCAAATACAGAAAGGTCGGGCGTAACATTAAAATATTGCTGAGCGCCGCCGGTAGACAGGCGGAAGCCGGTAATCACTTCATCAAAGATCAGGGCAATGCCATATGTGCTGCACAGCTCCCGCAAGCCTTCCAGGAAACCCTGGCGGGGAAGTATGCAGCCGTTGTTGCACATCACGGGTTCCGTAATGATGGCGGCTATTTCCTGGTGGCGCGCCGCCAGGGTATTTTTCACCAGCTCAAGATCGTTCCAGGGCAATATGATAAATTCATCTGCGGTACGCGCGGGCAGGCCGGCAGACAAGGGCTGGGCCACGGGGGCCTCCCTGCTGCCGAGCGCAGCTTCATCGGGCGCGGAAATGCCCCAGCAAACGTTATCCAGCCAGCCGTGATAGTGCCCCTCAAAACGGAGGAACTTAGGGCGCCCGGTTTTTGCGCGCGCCACGCGGAAGGCGGTTTGCACCGCCTCCGAACCGTCAAGGCAGAAACGCATGATTTCCGCGGAAGGTATCAGCCGCTGCAACTGTTCCGCCAGCTCCAGCTCCCTGATATGCTGGCCGGCAAACAGCTGGCCGGCAGCGGAATATTCCTGCACGGCCTCCAGCACGCGGGGGTGTGAATGCCCCAGTATCAGCGGGCCCTGGCTCAGGGTAAAATCAAGGTACTCATTGCCGTCTGCATCATAGATACGGCTGCCGGCGCCATGGGTATAAAACAAGGCATGCGGATGATTGTATTTCCTGAACTCGGAAGAAACTCCTCCTGCCAGCACTTTCTGCGCTCTTTCAAGCAGCGCGGCAGACTGCGTGTATTGATATGCTTTCATGATCTTCTTTTTTCCGGCCGTATCATACATTAGCCGGTGTAACGGGGTTGGACGGGTAAAGCCTGGCAAGGCGGTGAATATCCCGGTTGAAATGCGAGAACGCTTCCTCCCAGCGCCGCGCCTCTTCGGGCGTATACTCGTAAAAGCCGTTGCAGTTGTGCACGCCCCGTGCGTTTTCACTCACCATCTGCTGCATCAGCGGCGGCACGCCACTGGCATTGCTGAGGCGGGGAAAATAGTTCCTGAAAACCGCGGCATGGTCTTCCAGCCCTGTGAAGTCCATTCTCCTGAAGATGCCCATCAGGGTTATCCAGGAGCCTGCATCGTAACGGAAACACTTGTCTGCGTCTTCCAGGGTGGCGCAGCCTTTTGCCACCAGGTGCAGCACTTCGCGGTACACTGCGTACATGAGGCGGTTGGTGATAAAGCCCCTGATGTCTTTACGGAGCAGCGTAGGTTCTTTCCCCCACTGGTGGGCAAGGGCAAACACCCATTCTGCATGTTCCGGCGTTGTGAGGGCGCCGCAGGTGATCTCCAGGAAGCGGGTGGCATAGGCGGGCTCCGCCCAGTGCAGGCCCAGGAAACGTTCCGGCGCGGGCACCAGCAGCTGCAGGGTGCTGATGGGAATAGCGGAAGTATTGCTGACTATCACGGGATTCTCCGGCGTTGCGGCCGCCATTTTCCGGTATACCTGTTCTTTTATCTCCACTTTTTCTATGACGCATTCCTGCAGCAGGCTGCAACCGCGCAGCGCGCCGTAATCGTCCGTTATGGTGAGCCGGACCAGGCAATCTTCTACGGCGCCTTCCAGCAGGCCGGCGGCCTTGCAGTACAGGAGCTGCTCACGGATGCGCCGCGGCCCGGCTTCCATATCTTCGGGAAGCGGGGCAATGGCCTTTACAGCATGCCCCGCCATCAACAGGGATACCACTATGCTGCTGCCCATGAGCCCCAGCCCCACCACGCCCACTGCTGTGGCGGCCGTATTGAAACGATCTGCCATCAGCCGGGAAGTTTTGCGATGCAGTCAATTTCCACTTTCAGGCCTTCGGCCAGTACCGATTGTACAGTGGTGCGCACCGGCCTGATACCGGTGAAGTATTTCGCGTATACGGCATTGTAACGGTCAAACTCGGCAATGTCTGCCAGGTGCACGGTACACTTCACCACATCCTCCATACCGGCGCCGGCGGCTTCCAGTATGGCCCTGATGTTGTCAAGCGTTCTGGCGGTCTCTTCCTCTATGGTACCTTTTACAAACTGCGAGGTAGTGAAATCAACGGAAGCCTGCCCGCTTACAAAAAGCAGCCCGTCTACAATAAGGGCGTCTGAATAAGCACCAGTCACAAAAGACGGGTTGCGGTGCGGATGGACTATTTTCTGTTTCTTCATTTTCCAAAAGTACCCTGCGCCCCTTCTTTTTCCTGTTACTTTTGTTTACAATTGTGATACGATCTTTCAGAAAGCTATTTTCACCTTTACATCACAGTGGTTATTTTGCTATCTTGTAGTCACCAACTATTGCAGTCATGAAAGCTACAGAACACCGTATACCAAAGGATTTCGACAAGTCGTTCACCGTGTTCCGGGAAGTAGGCACTTTTTTCCCTTGCCCATGGCATTACCATCCCGAATATGAATTAGTATTAGTTACCAAAAGCACGGGCCGCCGCATGGTGGGCGATCACATTGGTTATTTCGAAGAGGATGACCTCGTGTTCATGGGGCCCCGGCTGCCGCATGTATGGGTAAACGATGCGGTATACCTGAACGGCGAGGCAGACCACCAGGCAGACGCCGTTGTGTTGCATTTCATGGAAAACTTCCTTGGTGAAGAATTTATTGCGGCGCCTGAAATGGAAATGATGCAGCCGGTATTCCAGATGGCGGGCCACGGCATGGCCATCAAAGGCGAAACCCGCAGCAGGATCAACGCCGTGATGAAAAAGATGCAGGCCATGAACGGCATGCAGCGGCTCTCCGCGCTGTTCACCATTTTTGACCTGCTGGCCAACACCACCGAGTACGAGCTGCTGGCCAGCCCGGCGTTTGTGAAGAACGTGCAGTTCAAAACGTCCAGCCGGTTCAGCGATATTACAGACTATATCATGCGCAACTTCGACCGTGACATTCCGCTCACGGAAATAGCGGGCGTTGCCAACATGGCGGTTACCACCTTTTGCAACTACTTCAAGGAACACCACCGTGTTACGTTCATTGAATACCTTAATTCCGTGCGGGTAGGACATGCCTGCAAACTGCTATCTGATAAAGACCACAACATTGCCGAAATTGCCTATGAATGCGGCTTTAACAACCTTGCCAACTTCAACCGGCAGTTCAAGAAGCTGAAAGGCATGACGCCGAGTGAATTCAAGCGCACGCTGGTGCTCTAAAAAACAGCAAGCCCCCGTTGCCGGGGGCTGGTGCCGGGTATATGAGGGTTACATTTTACGCGTTCAGGCCGCCGTCCATCAGGATGTTTTCCCCGTTGATGTAAGCCCCTGCATCGGAGGCCAGCAATACTACCAATCCTTTAATATCGTCGTTGTTAGCCATTCTGCCCAGCGGCACTTTCCTGCAATAGTTGTGGAGGAATTGCTCCGGCTGGTGGTTGAACAGGCCGCCGGGACTGATGCAGTTCACCCGCACCTGCTTGCCTGCCAGTATACGCGCCAGGTAGCGGGACAAATTGATGAGCCCCGCGTTGTGAAAAAAGTAATCAGGCGGCGGATGGCCCATGTCCGTACCCTCGTAATTGGAAAGGTCAGGGCCTTTCATGCCCATCATGGAAGCAATGTTGATGATGCTGCCGCCGCCGCTTTCAGCAATAAGAGCGGCCATTTCGCGCAGCAGGTCCATCATGCCGGTGGCATTCACCTGCATAGACTCCGCAAACTGCTCAATAGGCGCGTCATAACCTTTCATAGGGCGGCTGACGGCGTTATTCACGAATACGTCAAGCCTGCCATACTGGTCCCTGACCTGTGCGGTCAGGGCGGCAATGGAACCATGGTCTCCCTGGTCAAGCCGCAGCGCGTCTACCAGCAGGCCCTGCGCCCTGAAAGCATCCGCCGTTTTGCGGCCTTCTTCCAGGTTACGCGAAGCTATCACTACCGTGGCGCCGGCTTCTCCCAGCGCCTCCACTATACATTTGCCGTACTTGCCGGCGCCGCCGGTTACCAGCGCCACCTTGCCCTGCAGGTTGAATAATTGTTGAATATGCATGGGTCCCGTTTACTTTAAGTGTATCTTTTTTCCGCCCTGCTCCAGGCTTTCGCGGGCGGCAATAAGCGTGTGAATAATGGCGGCCGTTTTTTCGAAAGGAAGCCGCGGTTTTCCCTCCTGCACGGAGCGTATAAATTCGATGATATTGTCCCGGAACATGGCGTAGAAATTTGTCATCTCCACCAGCCGCCAGCCGTTATGGCCGAATACAGACAACTGGAAGGTAGGCGTAATATCCATGAACAGGTGGATGCCAGCCCGCACGCCGTTCTCAAATTCCAGCGTTACCATGTCCTGCCCCGCTTTGCCGGTATGGGTAACGGCAAGGGGGCGCGGATCGTTCAGCAGGGCAAACACCGCTTCCAGCATATGCACACCGTATTTGACCCAATCCTTTTTGCCTACCGCCGTTACCAGCTCTATTGGCCCCAGCGTGTGCAGGTTTGCCCTGGCAGACGAGCATTCTGCCGCATAGCGCATGGAGGAGCAGCTCATGATGAACCGGCCCTTTGCCACCTGTTCCGTAAACCAGGCCAGGTCATCCCGGCTGATGGTCAGCGGTTTGTCTATGAATATGGGAATGCCGGCGCTGATGAACGGTTCCGCCATTTCGCGGTGATGTTCAGGATCGTCCCGGGCCAGTATGACGGCGTCTACCTGGCCTATCATATCTTCCAGGCGTGCCGCCACATGGGGAATGCCGGCAGCGCTGGCAATGCTTTCCGCTATATCCGCGCTTTGCGCCCACACATGCGTTACGCGCGCGGCGGGGATGCCGAGCGTGTCCTGGTTAGCATGCAGGTAAGCAGTAACGCCGGGGTACCCCACGCGGGTGATCTCCTCCCCGTCAAACACACCGTTGATAATGGCAGACCAGGAGTATGGATGAGCGTTGCCGCTGCTCATGCCGATGATGCCCGTCCTGATCATGCTTCACTGAATTTCTGCACCAGCTGGCGGCAATAATTTTTCATGCCTACCACGTCAGCGCCCACGTTTACAAACTGGTACCCCATGCCCAGAAAATCTTTCAGGCTGTCTATACTTCCGGAAGTGGCGGCAAACTTCCCGTGCTTGCGGGCTGCTTCCGCCACCAGGCGGCGGGCTCTCAGCAGCTCCGGATGGTCCCACTGGCCCGGCGCGCCAATGCTCTGGCTGAAATCTCCCGGGCCGAAGAAGAGCATGTCATACCCTTCCAGGGCGGCAATGGCCTCAATTTCCCGCAGCGGTTCATGATCTTCGATCTGCAATATTACAAACCGCTGCCTGTTAGCCTGCTGCATATATTCCGTCAGCTCAATGCCGGTATAACCCGCGTCTGCGCTGCCGCCGTCTATGGCGCGTTTGCCCAGCGGGTGGAAACGGGTCATTTTTACGATGGCTTTGGCATCTTCAAGGCTCATGACATGCGGCACCAATATGCCGGTGGCATCCAGCTCCAGCGGTTTGATATAGTCGCTGTAGCTGCCGCGCGGTACGCGTACCATCACATCTACGTTATGCGCCTTGGCGGCACGCACGTGTGAAGCTACCACAGACCAGTCTTGCGCCAGGTGCTCCCTGTCTACCCATAAGCAGTCAAACCCTGTCATGGCAGCCAGTTCAGACACCTGGGCGTCCCCAAAATTGACCTTCAGGCAACTGGCCGTACCGCCTGCCCTTAATTTATTCAATACCCGGCTTTCTCTCATTTTCATAGATCCTGTCAGTTTATTGTTTATTGCGTTGTTCAATGTGTAAAATAGCATTGGCGGCGGCCACTCTTACGTCTTCATTTTCATCGGCCAGCATCCGTTCCAGCACCGGCAAGTCTGCCGGGCCTCCCCTGAGCGCCAGGCCTTCCGCTACCTGGTAACGGTCTCCGGCGTTTCCCTGCAGGCAGTTCAGCAACGCCGCCCTGGCTTCCGCCAGGCGCTCCGGCGCGGCGTGGGCATAAAAGGAACTGAGCACCAGCACGCTGCCTGTGCTGCCCGTGGTTACAGCCCTTGCGCATGAGTCCAGCAGGCGGTAAGTAGCGGGCAGTATACGTTGCCGGAAGCGCAGCGCGTAAGCGGCGTAATAACTTTCAGCCGGTACATCAGAAGCCAGCAGCGCGGCCAGCCGTTCTTCTCCCTGCGCTGTACCGTTGTTGGCCAGCACCCACAAGGCCATGGCCCTGAAACCGCCGCTGCCGGTATCCGCCTGCGCCGTGATGGAGCGCAGCGGCTTGCTGAAGCCTATTTTGGCAAGGCTTTCCAGCGCCGTCAGCCGGGCGCGTGCGGAATCCGCATGCAAAAATTCTTTTATGATGCGGCGCTCCATGGCTTTCCGGCGTTGCAGCCTGGCCCGCACACGGGCGGAGCCGGTAGTTTCAATGGAAGGCATGCGCCTGCGCAGCGGGAAATAACCTGCCACGTTATTCGTATAGCCGTTGCCTGTCAGGGCTTCCGCAGCGTGCATTCTTACCAGGAACTGGCTGCTGTGGGCCATGGCCCCTCTTAAAACAGACAGGCATTCCGCGGTACGGCCCTGCCCTGACGCTTGAAAGGCGGCCAGCAGCGGCAGGAACACAGCAAAAAGATATTTCGGCATAAGCTCAAAAGTACCCACTAAAGGCAGCCGCATCTGTTACGATCATCTATATTAATGATACTTTCTTTCAAGGGTTGCGCTACCCGATATTTCGTATATTGATCACTTGCAAAAAAGCATAGCCAATATAATGAAAAATAGTACCATTAATATAGATGATCGTAACAGCAACGCTGTTACCGGAGGGCTACTTTTGGAGCTTTGACATGCAAACACCTGATATGACGACCATCAACGCTATACCCGCTTCCCGGCCTATGTTCCGCGCCTGGCTGGCGGTGGCCCTGCTCTGCGTGGTAGGCTGCCTGAATTACCTGGACAGGATCATGATCACCACCATGCGGGAATCCATTGTATCCGCCATTTCCATTACAGATACGCAGTTCGGCATGCTTACGTCTGTATTCCTCTGGGTATATGGCCTGCTGAGCCCGTTTGCAGGTTTCCTGGCAGACCGTTTCAGCCGCAGCCGCGTGATCATTATCAGCCTCTTTGTATGGTCTGCCGTTACCTGGCTTACCGCGCATGCCACTACCTATGAGCAGCTGCTGGCCACGCGCGCGCTGATGGGCATCAGTGAGGCCTGTTACATTCCCGCAGCGCTGGCCCTGATCACAGACTACCACCGCGGCCCCACCCGCTCGCTGGCTACCGGCATACACATGGCCGGCATCATGTTCGGGCAAAGCCTGGGTTTTGTAGGCGGGTGGATAGCGGAGCGGTCAGACTGGTCTCATGCGTTCAGCCTGTTCGGTATAGTGGGCATTGTGTATGCATTCATCCTGTTCTTCTTCCTGCGGGACGCGCCGCAAAGACAAACCGCCGCAACAACGGAGCGGCCGGTCAATTTCAGGGAAGGCGTCCGCAACCTGTTCAGCACACGGGCATACTGGCTGGCGCTGGCCTTCTGGGGCCTTATAGGGGTGGTGAACTGGATGATCGTGTCCTGGCTGCCTACGTATTACAAAGAACAATTCAACCTGTCTCAAAGCATTGCAGGCTTATACGCCACCGGCTATTTCCACACCGCCAGCCTGCTGGGCGTGCTGGCGGGCGGCGCCTGGGCAGACCGCTGGAGCCGCAGCAACCCGCGGGCGCGCATCCTGGTGCCGGCCATCGGCCTTGCCATTGCCGCGCCCTGCATTTTAATGGCCAGCAGTACCGATGTGCTTGTACTCGCTATCACCGGCTTTGTAATGTTCGCTTTCACCCGTACGTTCACAGATGCCAACATGATGCCCATCCTCTGCCTGATATCAGACAGCGGCTACCGCGCCACCGGCTACGGCATCCTGAACATGGTGGGCTGCATTGTTGGCGGCATCGGCATTTACGCCGGCGGCGCCCTGCGTGATGCCGACGTAAACCTCCGCCTCGTGTTCCAGCTGGCTGCGGGCGTTGCGCTGCTGTGCGTATTGGTGCTGCTGCTCATCCGGCCGAAAGCCGCCAAAGGAGCATAACAACCGCAAATAAAAAGGCGGCGTATCCAGTAACCGGATACGCCGCCTTTCATATTTGTACCTGCAAATTACCGCAGCCAGCCGTTACGGTCCCAGGCCGGCAGGTCAAGAAATTCCGGATCGGGGAAAGCCAAAGCCCTGGCCGCGGCCAGCAGCTCATCACTGAGATAGCGGCCGTTGGCAGTGTGTAGCGTGGCGTTGAGATATTCGGGTTTATCGATCCCTATGAGCACAGCGGCTACCTTGCTGAAAGAAAGGGCAAACTTCACGGCAAACTCCGCCAGCGGCAGCTCTCCCGCCAGCGTGCCATAACGCTGCACGTGCGCTTCTACTTCCTTCAATGCCGGGTGCAGCCCTTCCCCCCTGCCGCTCAGTACGCCTTTCAACAGTACGGAGCGTACTACAATGCCTGTGCCCGCGGCCTCCGCCTTGTCAAAACAGGCCTCCTGCCGCTGGTCCATCAGGTTGAAGGGGAGCTGCACTACATCCCATACGCCGCTTTGAACGGCCGCCTCCGTTTCTTCCACGTGATAGGTGGAAATGCCGGTTGCGCGGCACAGCCCGCGCTGCTTCAGCTGCGTGAATATGCGGGCAATATCTTCACTGGCCAGTATGGCGGCACTGGCCTGGTGAAGCATGAATACGTCTACATAATCTGTTTGCAAAGCCTGCAGGCTTTCCTGTAAGGAGGCCTCTACTATCTCCTTCAATTCATTATACGGCGGCAGCACGCCGTCAGCACCGTGCACATGGCGGCATTTGGTGGCCAGCACCACTTCGCCGCGGCGGTCTTGAAAAGCGCGGCCCATGATCTCTTCGCTATTGCCGTAGAGGCGTGCGGTATCAAAAAAATTAATGCCGCCGTCTATAGCAGCATGCAGCAGGCGCACCGCTTCGTTTTCCGGCAGCATATGCTCCCGGCCGCTGACGCCTATGCCGTAGGGCATGCCTATCTCCACGCCGCCGAAAGCCACTTCAGACACGCGGATGCCTGTTTTACCCAATGATCTTTTCTCCATATGGTATGCCTGCGCAAAGGCAGGTTTGTGTAAGTTTATTTGTTGAACTTTAAAGCGTACAGGTCAGCGTCTTTCATATGGATCTTTAACCGTACGGTTTTCCCGGCCAATGCGCTCACGTCTGCGCTTCCTTTCCAGCGCACCACGCGTTTGGTTTCATTGCCGATGATGGTGGTGGCGTCTTCCATAGTGAAACCCGGCAGGGGCGTTCCTTCCGCATCCTGCATCTCTATGCGGATGCCGCCCGCCGCGGAGGTAGCATAGTTGATCTCCAGTTCCCTGCCGGAAAACGTGAAGGCTTTGGTAATTACTTCACCGCCTGCGTATGGCGCATTCAGGGAAGCAAAACCGTCCAGCCGCAAGGTATATCTTTTCAGGTGGGCGCCCGGCTGCGCGTATGCTTCATTAACAAACAGCGATAGCTCATCAGGCCCCGTCTGCACCACGTTCAGCGCGGGGTAGTTGGAGCGTGACACCCAGTTGTCAAGCCCGATGCCCGGCCGTATGAAAGATTCCATGAACGTTCTGGAATAAACATTGCCTCCCCTTGTGGCCATCAGTACTACGTCAGAACAATCTTTGTAATACGCAGGGTCTACCTTCAGCCTGCGGGCCTCTTCCGCGGGCACTACCTGCCTGTTGGGCATGAAGCGCGCGCCAATGGCCAGGTAAATATGCGGCGCCCTGAAGTAGGGGCTGGTTTGCTGTGTATACAAGTGTTCCATGGGCGTATTGCCGAACTGCATTTCTTCGGGCTCGGACCAATGCAGGAAGTCTTTGGAAACAGACCGGCTAACCGACCTGAAACGCTCCCCGCGTACCGGCGCCGTCATAGTACGGAAATAGCACACGTACTGCCGCTCGCTTTCCGACCAGAACACTACGTTCTGGGAATCGAACGCGCCTTTGGTGATGACGGGCGCGGCCTGCATTTTTTCCCAGCGTATGCCGTCTGCAGACGCATATGCCAGCAGGCCGGTTTCCCTGGTGCCGCTGAAAGCCTTGTAACGCTGCGCTGCCGGGGCAGCGGGGTTCTTGTCAAGAAAGGGGCTGAAGTTATGGCTGGCCGGCGTTGCATGGGCCAGCACCACATTGTTGCGCTTGTGGCCGGCCACCACGTATTGTTGCAGCAACGGCTTTTGCCATGTTTTCCCGTCTGCTGATTCCGCCAGGCAGGTTACCTCTCCCGCGTTGCCGTCTTTACCGGCCACCGGCTCTCCGCGGTAATACGCGCGGAAACGCCCGCCGTCCTGTATCACCGTTACATAACCGCTGAACCGACCCTCCCACGGCTTGTCAAAATAAAAGGCCACACCCGCTTCCTGCGGGGTATGCATTGCCATACGCACATTATGCAAGCTGCCTATCAAATGCGTATCTACGAATATTTCCCGCCTGTCTTCCAGCTGCAGCGGCCGCTGCTCCTGCGCCGCACTATCTGGCAGGCGCAGGAAGACGGCGGCGCATGTCCACAAAAAAAGTTTCCGCATCTGTCTGTTTTATTTAACACCCATGAGGCTCATTTCCATAAATTGTATGCCTGCCTGCTTGCCCCAGGTTTCCTGGCTCACAATGCGCAGGTAACGCACAGCAGGCGTAGCAGCGGGAAAATAGAACTTTTCCCCGTCAACATGCCCGTATTGCAGATCTTCCGGCAGTATAGTGCCCAGGGGCGCGCCGGAAGGCTTTAACGACTCAAATTCTCCCAGCAGCGTCCAGCCGGCAAAGTCTGCCGTTACATTGGCCGTAGCGCTGCCCCATACCTGGAACTTCCGCATGTGGGAGTGATTGAACAAGAGGTTGGACTCCGGCCTGTTATTGATCAGCAAACGGGTCAACCTGGCCTGCTGGCCCATATCCAGCGTAAACTGTGCGTTGTTGTTGGCGAAGCCCACGGTTATGGAATTGTCCCATGCGTTCTCTATTTTCCAGGCAGCGGCGGTGTTGCCGGCATACGGGATGCCCGTAGGGTTCCAGCGTTTAAAGAGCGCCTTGTTCAGCGCTACGCCTTCCACCACAATGGGTTCCAGCGGCCGGAAGCTGGTAGCGAACGTATCTATGGCATCGGGTTCCGGCAGGAAGAGCGTACGGTATTGCACGTCTCCGGAGGCCACCCCTTCTATTACGGACATGGTATCTGTAACCGGCACCTTCCTTACTACGGCGTTGCCGCCGAGGTCTGTATAACTGATCTCCGTCAATACAGCGTACTGTGGCGCACGTACCCACTTTACGGTGAGCCTGCTGTCTTCCTCTACCAGCTCCCTGCTGCTGACAGCACGGTCTTGCAGGGTTGCCTGGAAACGGTCTCCATACACATTCCCGCTCACCTCGTAGGGAACTGACGGGTACCTGGACTCCTTGGTCATGGTGATCAGCTCGAAATTATAGTTATCTTCAGGCAGGTTGCCCACCACTACACTCAGCGTATCTCCCGTGCCCGGAGGGAGATCAAGCATGGCGGAATCCTGCCGGGAGCGCCAGTATACCAGCAACCGGGCCACTTTGGGGTCTTTGTTCACATAGCGGAACAACACCCGGTTCTGGCCGGCTTGCACTTTTACGGCATCCAGCCGGCTCACGTAGATGGTCTCCCCTTCCCTGAGGTACTTGTCATGCAGATCGTTCATTTTTGAGCAGGCCGCCATACCCGCTGCGCCCAGCAGCAGAATGATTGCGATCAGTGATCTATAGTTGCGGATCATGTTCTTTTCTTTTTGTGTTTTAATAGTTGGTATCACCCCACATAGATAATTCCATCACCTGCACGTCATTAGCCTGCGCCCAGGTTTCCTTGCAAACGAAACGGATATACCGTACCGGCTTGGCATCCAGCGGCATGTTCCACTCTTCACCGTTCACATGAGCATATTGCAGGTCTTCATCTGTCAGCTGGCCCAGCGGCAGCCCTGAAGGTTTGATGGATTCGAACGTTCCGAGGTAGATCCAGGTAGAGAAGTCTGCATTTACGTTGGGATGCGGCGAGCCCCAGAGCTCAAATTTCTTCGGGTGTGCGTAGTTGTAGAGCAGGGTTGGCTCGGGCCGCTGGTTGATCTTGAACCTGCTGATCTTGGCCATTTGCCCCATATCAAAAGTAAACTCCAGCCCGAAGTTGGCGAAGCCTGTTCCGCCCGTTGGACTTGCCTCTATCCGGTCGTTCCAGAGGTTTTCTATATACCAGTTGGGCGTGGTGTAGGCTGAATAAGGGATGCCGGGCGGGTTCCACCGCCTGAACAGCTTTTTGTCAAGCGCCTCTTCAAAAAACGGTTTGAAGGTACCGAACACGGTGTCTGTGACATTATTCCAGCGGTCATGTATATATACGCCAAACTCGCGCTCTTCGTCAGAATAACCGCGTACGGCACCAACACCGGCAACGGCCTTGGTGTAGAAATTGGCCGCCTGCGCGTATTCTTCCACGCCGTACCGGATTTCCCGGGTAATAACGGTAACTATTACGTCAGCGCCAAGCTGGTTGGCCCAGTTAAGGCGTATCCCCCCAAAATCTGCCTGCATCTTCATTGTTTCCAAAATGGAAAAGATCGGCGCGTCAAGCGGTGTAATATCTACAGATACGGGTGAAGAGGGGTTCCCGCTACGGTCATACGCCGTCAGCGTAACCGCTTGCGTTTGCGATTTGCCCAAACCCTCCACCAGCAGCTGATTGTCATACACGGAAGTTTTTTGTTCCACCTGTTTGCCATTCCGCTGGTAAACAGCTTTTACATACAGCAGGTCATCATCAGCCGGGATGTTGTAGCGGATGATGGCGCCGCCGGCCACATTTTCCACCGCGGCGCCCGTAACGGGGCCAGGCGGCACTTTATCAACGGCATATTGCCCTATCTGGTCATCTTCCCGGCAAGCCTGCAAAAGCGCAATGAGCAGCGGGAGCAGTAAATATTTTTTCATATCGGTATATTTTTATGATCTGTGTTACCACCCGGGGTTCTGCACCAGCTTGGAGTTCCTGAGCAGCTCATCCTGCATGATGGGCCACAAAATGTCTTTAAGGGTGTAAGGCTTCCGGCCGTAAGTGACCGGCTGATAGAAATCTTCAGAGGCCACTCCTTCCGTGTTCCACCCCATGATGGGCTGATTGTAGTACTCAATAGCCTTTTTCCAGCGGCGGAGGTCCCAGAAACGATGCCCTTCAAACGCCAGCTCAATATTCCGCTCCCGCTGGATGATGTCGCGCATCCCTTCTTTGGTCTGGTACTTGCCGGGATAAATAGAATGCTGGGACCATGATTCCGCCACGCCTTTCAGCCCGGCCCTTACCCTCACCAGGTCAATATATCTCAGCACCTCCTGGTCTGGCGCCGGCAGGCTTTCGTTGAGCGCTTCGGCATACATCAGGTAAAGGTCTGCCAGCCTGATGATGGGAAAATCGAAACGCTTGCCCACAAAGGTTTTCCCGCTGTAGGTAGACAGGTAGTTGCAGAGCTTTTTGATATAGAGCGTGGTGACGGAATAACGGGCAGTACCAATGCGGCCGCCGGTCATAGACCCAAGCCGGCAGTTGAGCGGCCACTGCTGCTTGTCATCAAGCCGCCCGAGGCCAAACCACCAGCCGCCGTCTACTCCCAGGCTGCCGTAAAAACGCGGCTCCCGGTTGAGGTGAAGGTTGGCGGTAACATAACCCGGCTGCATGTAATAGAGATGGTCTTGCGGCGTTACCGCCAGCTCATAACGTTCGTTATACTTGAATTTGGTGTCTTCATTGATGGGCACGCCGTTGCTGGTATAATACATTTCCGCCATTTTGAGCGTGGGCACCAGCCGCTGGAACACCACGTTCTCATGGTCAGGGTGCAGGCGCGGAATAGTGGCCAGCTCCAGGGAAGAGCTGACAAAAGAGGACAAAGACCAGATTCTTTCCCGGTTATACTTGTCCGTCACGATCTGCCCCGGCAGCAGCACGTACCTGGTAGAGTCGGAGATCTTGAGAGACGGATTGTTGAATTCGTATAGCTGGATGCCGGCCAGGTGACAGGTATCTATTGCGTTTTTGCAGGCCACCACCGCCTTGTCCCACTTGCCCGGGTCAAAGGTGGTATTGAAGAGCTTCACGCCCCGGCTGTCTACCATGTTGCCGTAATCCTGGTTGCCGTTAAACAAGGGGCTGGCCGCGGTAACGAGCACCTGCGCCTTGATGGCCAGCGCTATTGTTTTGGTGATGCGCCCCGCTTCCGTAATTTCATTCGTAATGTTCAGCTGCAGGTCAGGAATAGCTTCGTCCAGCAATTCAACAATATAGTTCACTACGTCATCTACCGGCTCCCGGTATACCAGTACTTCCTCCGGCGAGGCGGAAATAGGCAGGTTCTCCCGCGCTATCGGAATGGGGCCGTATTGCTTCATCAGGTAAAAATGATAGAATGCCTTGAGCGTTTTTGCTTCTGCTATCCATTGCTTCCGCTCAAAGCCGTCCAGGTCCCTGGCATTGCCTGCGTTGGCAATAAAAGTATTGCAGTCCCTGATGGCCTGCCACAGTGCCAGCCCGGCCTCAATACCGTGCCAGTTGCTGAAAAGCGGCCGTACAATGTTGTTGCCGTTCAGGGCCAGGGAGTAGGCGTATTGCACCCTGTTGTCAACATCCTGGTGAAACCAGATGTCTTCCCCGGCCATAAACCCTACCTCGTTCAGCGTACCTACCCTGGGTAACCTGGAATAGCAGGTGGTCAGGAATTTCTCCGCACCTACACGGTCTCTGAACGCGTGGTCAAGCGTGGGCACGTTATCCGGGATCACGTCCAGGTACTTGTTACAGGAGGAGCACAGCAGCAGCCCCGTTATGGCGAATAATAATGTTTTTTTCATCAGATTGACATATGACTGGATCATAAAGAACATTGAATACCGAAATTAATGATGCGTTGCAGCGGGTAGCCCAGGCCGTTCCCCGCCATTTCGGGGTCCCACAGCTTGAATTTGCTGAAGCTGAAAAGATTGGCCCCATTGGCGTAGATGCGCAGCTTCGACATGCCCACTCTTTTCATGGCGGCTTCCGGAATGGTATACCCCAGCTCCAGCTGTTTGAGGCGGAGGAAAGTACCGTCTCTCATAAACCACGTGCTGATGGCGCTGTTGTTGGTGTTGGACACGTCAGACAAACGTGGCCACAACGCGTAGATGTTGCGGTCCTCTTCAGACCAGTGATTGTCTGCATACACTTTCAGCAGCTGGTTAGATGAGCCTTCCGCACCAATGAACGGCGCAGTGGCCACAGGGTCAATCCAGAAAGACTCCCGCGCCAGGCCCTGGAAGAAGCAGGAAATATCGAAGTTGCGATACCCGGCAGACAAGCCGAAGCCGTACACGATTTCAGGCGTGGTGGGGTAGCCGATGGGCACCTGGTCCAGCGCATCTATCCTGCCGTCTTTGTTGATGTCTTTAAACTTGATGTCTCCTCCCATTACTTCTCCCGCCTGGGCGGGCGAGTTGCGCACTTCCTTGTCGTCTACAAAGAGGCGTTCCGCCACGTAACCCCATGACTGGCCGAGGGGATAGCCTATTCTCGACTTCCAGGGAGCGGCGCTGTAGTCCGGCTCTTCATAAGTAGTAAAGGCGCTGGTGGCATAGGTAAAGTTGCCTCTGCCGGAGAGGAAAAAATGCTTCGAGAACTGTTTGTTCATTTCCACGGAAAGGTCAAAACCCTTGCTGGTAGCCGCGCCCACGTTTGCCTTGGGCAAGGTTACAAGGCCCATGGTATTGGGAATATGCGAGCGTGTCATCAGGATGTTGGAACGGCTTTCCTTATACACGTCTGCAATGATGTTTATAAACCCGAACAGCCCTATTTCCGCGCTCAGGTTCATTTTTTTGGCGGTTTCCCAGCTGATGTTGCGGTTCTCGTAGCGGGATTCCACGATGCCGCTGGGCGTATAGCCGAACTCGGAGCCGAAGGTATAACCATGCGCCGCGCTGTTCATGTTCACTTCTGAAAGGAAGAAGAACCTTTCGCTGGGGCTGCCGATGGCGTCATTGCCCACCAGGCCGTAAGTACCGCGCAGTTTCAGGTTAGACACCGTTTTGCTGAAGCGCTCCCAGAATGGCTCCCTGGAAATATACCAGGCGCCGCCGATGCTGGGGAAGAACCCGAAACGGTGACTTTTGTAGAACCGCTCGGAGCCGTTGTAGCCGAAGTTGGCTTCCAGGAAATATTTGTTGGCCAGGGCATAAGTAAAGCGGCCCGCCAGCCCCATATTGCGGTGCGGCAGCGAGTTCTGCAGCGTACCGGCGTTGGCCTCCAGCTTGTTCAGCATGGTGTATACCAGCATGGCGTTCACCGTGTTCCGGGAATTGATCTCTTTATCGTAGCTCAGAATGCCCTGGAAATAGTTTTCGGTAGATACGTCTTTCTGGCCTTCCGTATAACCCAGGTACTCCGTACCCACCGTAGGGTTGAGCGCAGTCAGCGTATATGCCCCCGTGTTTTTATCGTAAGTGCCTATGTTGTAGTAAAAGGGATTGTAGTTGCGCGTTACCGTATAATAATTGTAGCGCGTGGTATTGTACATACCGCTTGCCTTGAGGCCTTTGGTGATGAAGCTCAGATCTTGCTTGAGCTCGAACTGCGCCAGCATCATGGCATTGGTATAGTCACGGTAGCCCCTCATCACGTCTGCATAGGGATTGCTGTACTGGCCGGCATCATAGTTGCCGAACAGGATGTGCCTGGTGGAGAGGTTGTTGGCATCAGGCAGGTAATAAGCCGGGTAGAGCACCGGGCTGGTACGCATGATCTGCTTGTATACGTCAGCACCGCCGTTGATGGGGCCGCTGTAGTCAGACCAGGTAGTATTCAGCCTTACAATGGCCTCCGTAGTTTTGGTGAGGTTGATGTTCACATTGGAACGGAGGCCGTAAGTTTTCAGGCTGATATTGTTATTAAAATTATTCCGCTTGTCTACTTTCAGCAAACCGTTGTCTTTATTGTAGGTGGCCGCCACATAGTACCTGGCAACCTTGCCGCCGCCGCTCACGTTGAGGTTAGCCCGGTTGTTGATCACGTTGTTCCTGAGCAGCATTTGCTTCCAGTCTGTAGCCGGGTACAGCAAGGGATGCAGACCGGCTTTGGTATTGGCTATCTTCTCCTGGGAGAAGGGCGAAAGCCCGCGCCCGCGGGTGCGTACCGCTTCGTTAGCCAGCTCCATATATGTTACCGGGTCTGCCAGCTCCGGCTCCCGGGTAGGACTTGAAATAGAGTTTTCCAGGCGCAGTGTTACGGAGGCCTTGCCTTCCTTACCTTCCTTGGTGGTGATCAGTATAACGCCGTTGGCGCCCCTGGCGCCATAAAGCGAGGTGGCGGAAGCGTCTTTCATAATAGAGAAGCTGGCAATGTCATCTACCTGCAGGCGCGCCAGCTCGCTGGCGGGTACTTCTACCCCGTCTACCAGTATCAGCGGCCGGTTGGAATACCCGAAACTGGTAACGCCGCGGATGAAAAAGTCCGCATTGTCCTGCCCCGGCTCCCCGCTGCGCTGGTACGCCACCATGCCGGCAATGCGGCCGGCCAGGGCCGTAGTAAGGTTGCTGGACGGCACCTTCAGCTCCGAAGGTTTGATGGTGGTTATAGCGCCCACCACGCTTTCTTTTTTCTGCGTGGCAAATGCCACTACCGTTACTTCGTCAAATGTGTCTTTTTTTCTTTTCAGCTGCACATCCAGCTGCTTGCGGCCATTGACCGGTACAGACAGCGTTTCCATGCCGATGAAGGTAAACACGAGTTTGGCGGCCGCCGGCGCCTCAATGGAGAACCTGCCGTTCTCGTCCGCGATCACACCTTTTGTACTGCCCTCAATAGTGACGGTAACACCGGGAAGCGCGTTACCTTCCTCATCTGTAATAACGCCCCTCACCATCTGCTGCCCGGCCGCAACCTGGGCCATGGCAACGTTGGCGGTTATGAGCATCCCCGTCAGCGCTATACAGCAGCAGGACAAAATGTGCCAAATTAGTCTAGCATTTTTCATATGTATACATTCAATAATGTCTCAATAAAATATCCCGCCGGAACATACCTGTCCTGCAGGGGCAAACTGCCCCCTTTCTCCAAGCTGGCTGTCAATAAAAAAGCTAAAAATGCCTGTTACCCCCTTGTCATGTCTAGCTGTTGATTTCAGTTGATCTTTCTAACGTGGTACGTCTTTATACAAGCGTGATTATAAACCTCTGAAATTAAATATGGCCAAATTTATTCCAACTATCCGGCCCTTTTGTATACTATCAATTATATTTTTAGTACTATTTTTCACGGGAAATCATAAAAAGAGCCCCATGGGACTATGGGGCGGCGTCAGGGGTATTATATTGGGGGAGTCTACCGTTCCAGGACCTTTTTCAGTTGCTGCAAGTCAGCCAGCACGGTGGCCGCATCTTTCTCAAAAGCCTCATTGGTTGTACCGGGCAGGCGGTACACGGTGAAAATGATCTCGCTGCCTTCGTTATTTTGTAATACACGAACAGGGTTGTACACTTTCTGGCCGGAAGGCAGGGTTACCTCATGATCTATAATGCCAAACTCGTTCCTTCCGGTAAACTTTACTTTGACTTTACCCATCGGGGATTCCATCAGCCACTGATCTCCTTCCTTTTTGACCGTGCCGGTACTTAGCCCGCTTGCCCACTCCGGCAAATGCTGCGGGTTTGATGCAAAGTCATACACGTCCGCTACGGGGCGGTTGATGGATACGCTGACATGCCTTGCCACGTATGTAGGGTGCTGGGTTTGTGTGGTATTGTTTTCCATTTTATGGGTTGAGGGTTTGCAATAAATATGGTACCCCGAATTTCCGACAAAAAATTTACATCTCAATTCAGCATTACCAGCACCGTTTCCAGCGTATACATCGGGAAATACTCCAGGAATTCGAAGATGGTTACAGGGTCATTCTTGCGCCGCCCTTTCGCATCCCTGATGGTGGCCAGGTCTCTCCTGGCTTTACGTTCGCTTTTGCCGGTGATTTTCGCCACATCTTTCGGGTAAATCACCAGCCGGGGCAGCCACGGTAATTCTCGATTTTTCATAGCAATCAGTTTACGGCCAAAACGGCCATTTTGGTGTTTTTCGGTCAAATCGGCCAAAACGGCCAAAATGGCCATTTCGGCCAAGGGTTCTTATAAGCGGGTTTACATTCGTGGTGTAATTACAATTTTCTTCTCTGACCGGTCGGAACGCCTTACGGGCATGGCGTTTCAGAATGCCCTTTTATTCATCTTTTAAAACTTACAATTATGTCTAAATCAAGTTTCACTATTACGGAAACCAAAGGTGGTATTTCCGTAAAGAAAAAATCAAACACGATGGCAAATCTCATTGAAAACGATCTTGCCTTCGAACGCACCAGGGAAAACAATGCCGAGTTCGGCAGGGCTGGCAAAGCCGCTTCATTGTTCCTGGACGCCTTTTCGCCGATATTGCCTTCGCACATTACAAGAGGCGCCTACCCCCGATTGCAGAGCGCGTTTTTTGCGGCACTGCAACAAGACCCTGAAAACGAACGGGGCGAACGCCAGATAGCCCTGGGCGATCTGGAAAAGCTGCGGCGTTTTGAACTCAACAATGCCTATAAGCTTAAAAGTTACAGGGTGCAGGAAAACATGGCTCTTATTGACCGTGCTACCGGTATCCTGAAGGTAAATCTTCCAGCTTACGTGCCTTCCAATTTTAAAAGGCCAAAAAAATCCACACATTTGAAAATGACCATCGGTGGTGCGTCTATTGACTTCGTGAACGAGCGTTTCACCAACGCATTTATGGCCACGGACTTTGTACGTATCAATAAAACCCCTGTGGAGGGATTTAGCCTGGAGGTCAATCTGGAGGCCAACAGTGTTCATCCGCTGTTTATGCTGTTCAGCATTGAGTTTCATGAGGTCATGTTCGGCAAATCTGGCCGGTTCAGGAACAAGAAATATGATGCAGTGCAAATAGTTGCCGTATCTCCGCGTCCATAACCGCGCCGTAAGCCAAACCGCAGTTAAGCAGGAATGATGTAACATCACTCCATTTGTTTGGCCGCCCCCTGCATTTTGCAGGGGGCTTTTTGCGTATGCAAAAAAAAGCCTGCTCCCATATGGAAGTAAACATTTTATCATCCTGTAACTTGCTTAACGTACGGTTTGATAGAATTTCTCCTGGTAAGACTGACCTATGGGGATCTCTGTTTGCTGTATAGTGATAATATTATTGCTGATGGTCTCAATTTCGGTGAGAGCTACAATGAAAGAGCGGTGTACGCGCAAAAAATGGCCTTCCGGCAGTGTAGCCTCCAATTCACTCAACGGCGTAGAAGATTCCAGGCAGCCTTCTTTCAAATGCAGTATGGACTTATACCCCTCTGCCTGTATATAGCATATGTCTTTGTGATCAACTTTATAAAATTGCTGCCTGCCCACTCCCCTGATAAAGCTGCAATCCGGCCGCGCTACCGGAGAAGCCGGTGCAGCCGGCCTAAGCACCTCCAGGGCCTTACCTGCAGCCATCAGGAAACGCTGATAGGTGACCGGCTTCGCAATGTAGTCCGTCACACCCAGCTCATACCCCTGCAGGGCATACTCCGCAAACCCGGTAGTGATGATGAACCGGCTCTTTCCACCGGCCATCCTGACAAAATCGGTTCCATGCAGCACCGGCATGTTCAGGTCAAGGAAAACAAGCTCCGCACGGCCTTCCATTACCCAGGCCAAAGCTTCATGCGGGTCCGTACTTACGTCTACAAGTTCCAGGAAGGGAGTTTGCCTGACCATGCCGGCAATGTGATCAGCCGCTTTGTGCTCATCATCAACTACAATACAACGGATTGGTGAAATTGCCATATATACCGATTTTTAAAGGATTATCTGCAAATTGGTAGTATATACTTCCGCCTGTTCAGTAATTTTCAACGTATGCTTTCCGGGGTATATTAATGCCAGCCGCCGCCTGATGCTTGGCAAGCCCACTCCCCCTGTCGAGTCTTTGTAGTTGTGCTGTGCAATTATATTTTGTACCGTGAGCCACAGGGTGTTCCCTTCGGTTTTCAGCTGCACCCTTACTGGCCGCTGCGGGTCGGTGACCACCCCATGTTTGAAGGCATTTTCCACAAAAGGCATCAGCAACAGCGGCGGAATTTGCAGATCTTCGTTACTGCCCTCTACCTCTACCTCAGCATGAAACCTTGGTCCGAAACGCATCCGGAATATTTCTGTATAATTCAGTATGTGTTCTACCTCTATACTCAGTGGAACCAGCCCATCGCTATGAATCCTGATGGCATACGTCATCAGGTCTGCAACTCGTTTCACCTGCAAGGCCAGTTCTTCAGACACCTCAGCTGCGCAGATATAGAGGTTATTCAGCATATTAAGCAGGAAGTGGGGGTTAAACTGCATCTGCAGGTAATCCATCTCCATTTTTTCATTTTCCTTTTCCAGCAGCCGGTTTTCTCTCCTTTTTCCTGACCATGCCTGTATGCCCCATACTGCGCCGGCAAGAATAACCAGCGTTATCACCTTTTCGGACGCATACATGGTTGTGTCTCCGTATGTCCTTATCGTTGGCGGCAAACCGGCTACCAGGTACACGAACCTGTGCAAAACGAACAGGCATAGCCAATACAGTGGAGGAACTATTACCAGCAATACCGGTGTGAGCCAGCGTTTACCCTTCCGGTTGAGACATGGCCAAGCCAGCGAGTAGCAATAGTAAAACATCACGATAGTGCTTGCCGGAGTAACCAGCATGGCCCAAAAAGCTACGCCATCCGGCATAGGTCTGGGCAAAACCATCCAGAGCGCCAGCGCCCAGAGCAATATGTGAATCGATATGTGTATCCAGCGTTTCATGCAAGCAAATGTAAAACAGGAACAAACTCGTTCGGCACAAGTCCGGCGAAATGTGCTTTTCAGCTAATGAATCCCCCTTTATCGTTCATGAACATCTAAAACACGGTCAGAATTTTGGCGGTGCCTGCTCCTGTTTTCGGTTCTTTTTCGCCAAAGCGGTCGGGGACGCCCGGCTCAATGCCAATGGCCAGCACATAGGAAACCGTCCTCGAAGAAGATTTTTCCAGTTGCATGTCAATAACGGTCTCTTCAGCAGATGCTTCTGCATGTTGCCATTCGGCAAAGCTGAAATGAGTAGCTCCAGCATCTTTGCAGTCAAAAGCGTTGTCTTTGAATAATACGTCACTTATAGGGCCAAGGGAAAAAATAAAGCGATAATAAGGTGTTTTCCATGGCAGATGCAGGTTGACCCCAGGCACCGCCTTCGGGATAATAATACTGGCAGTGGCATTCTTTCTGTTTGTTTTTACAACTACCGGCGCACGGAATACACCGTCGAACGGGCACTCCAGGTTAAGATTAAAACCATCTAACATATGCCTGAAGCGGGAAAGCCTAATGTTTCGTTCTCCCCTTTCCCCCATTTCATCCAGTACTTGAATCTTCTTTGCCAATGAGGTCAATGCGCTTGTAAAACCGGAATCTCCAAGGTGGTTAACCGGGTACATGGCGGCCCTGATGCCCGCTGTAAACATGGAACAGGCGGCAAACTCGCTATTATTCTGCCGCGTACGTTCAAACTGGGGTAATGAGTTGATTTGCTGCTTTGTGGGGCCGCCGCTTCTTCGTAAAATGATCTCGTCAGAGTCTTTCCTTTTGTAGATGGAGTACTTGCCGTTCTTACCCGAAAAATCAAACAGACTTTTGAACTTCGCCATGATGTTTGGGATTTAGGTAGTTAACAATCGTTTTCCATTGCGGCGAAATTATATGAAAATTGTTTTCCAGCCAAGAATGAGTTGTGTCTATATAGAGACAAGATATAGACAACTGGAACACAAGATATATACGGGATATACACGGCTCATATACGAAGGAACATTGAAGGGTGACCGATGTCCGAACGACGTTTTACCAAGGATAATACGACTCGTTTACCACTATTTACCGTATTTCACAAACCACTTTGTGAAACAAAAAATTTAGTCACTGATATGAAAAAAAGTTAAATTACATGTAGCCAGCCAGAATCGAGAACCAAGCTTTGCAATTGTTTGTTGTTTTAATCCTAAAATGTTACCTGATGTTAGTATCCCGTTCCTGGTTACCCGTCATTAGCGTTATCATGCTTCTTTTCGCTTGTTCCAGAGGTATTGAAAACGTTGAAGTAAAAGCGCCTTTTCATCAATTTGCCACTCTAAAAGACGGCGCTGACGAAAGACTTGCTCCGTTCATGGACTCCCTGCAGCACGTGGAAAAACTGCGCCCCTTCATGGATAGCGCCGCCAATGCCTATGGTTATCCCTTGTGGGAACATGCGGTAATAGGTATACAGAGTGGCGGGTTAATGGTACTGGCGCCTATGGTGCGTAACGGAGGCTCACGCGTCTCTGGCCTGATAGCGTTGAAAAATAACGGGAAGTTCAGTGTACGGATTTTTGATGCGGAGAAGCCGGGAAAGTATGGATACGGCAAGGGCCTCAGTGCGCGAAATGTTTTCATTGCGGCAGACCTGTTTAACCAGCGGGCGTTTGACCACGACGGGGCAGCCATTAATGACCCTTGTATGATGTCTCGTATGGAAAGGGCGTATATCACGGGTGCACGGATGGCGAAGCCGGGGATGACGATTACTTTGACCGCGCGGGAAATTGTGGGGTATGTTGAGACTTGCTATTATACAACGGTTTGTACGGGTGATGGGAGCGGAAATTGTATTGGGGAGGTGGTGGTGCAGAGGGATTGTATTTTGTCAGCGGTTTGGGTAGATGACAACAGCGGATATGATATGGGTTATAATCCTTATCCCGATGACTATTCATTTGGTCAAGGAAATGGAACCGGGGGTACTCCCACGCCTTCCAATGATTGTGATGGGGCTTTTGGAGAAAATGAGCAAGAAGCCTTGGCGGCCGTTCTTCCACCGTCAAAGCCCATTACGGATGTGACCAAATACCTGGGATGCTTTTCATCAAATAAGGGAGCGATCATTACCTTCTTTGCAGATCAACCGCTAGCTGGGTCTTCAGAGCCGTTTAGTATGAAAGAGAAAGTCGGCCATGCGTTTCTGACAATAGAACAACTTGACAATGGCAATATAACAAGAAGAACTATTGGCTTCCATCCAAGCGACGCCGTATCCCCTTTTCTTTCCAAAAGCAGCGAAAGCCTGCTTGGTGACGACTCAAACGAGCCATATGATGTGCGTCTTGACGTGTCTGTCACGCCTGCTGTATTGGAGCACGTCTTAGGTCTTATACAAAATTACAATCCAACCTACCACCTTGAAAACTATAATTGCACTAATTTTGTTCTAGATATTGCTGACGCCTGTGGCGTTAAGGTAAATCGCACAAAAGGGTCATGGGTTGTAGGTTCAGGACTGAATCCGGCAAATTTTGGAGAGGATCTCAAAAAAATGCGTGGAGCTGTTGCAGGCCCTGGAAAATCCAAAGAAAACGCAGGAAACTGTAATTAGAACTAGCAATGAAGAAGATACTCTTTACAATCCTTGTTTCTGTTCTCTACCTCCAGGTACGTGGACAATCTCCGGCTAACGATGAAAAGACGATAATGGAGTTCCTCTCCTATGTTGCAACCAAGAACTGGAGCCTTTTTGACCGGCACACTATGCATTTTTTCGACACTTTAACAGATCGCCATCTTATATTTTATAAAAACGATACGACAAACCTGAAATTCCGGAGACAGTATGTTTTAGCTGAATTAAAACGGTTGAATAAACAGCTTCACCAAGTAAAGAAAAAAGACTTGCAAATAGTTCCCTATAACGATGCACCGGATTCTTTACAAATTATGCAGCTTAGCCCTTCATACAGGGATAGATCATATATAGCATTCGACCGGACCGGCTCATTTAGACGCTACTTTTTGATGGAGGAAGGCAAAATAGACGCGTTTGTACTTTGGGGAAAAACGGCCTTCGCAAAGCTAAACTAAGCCGGGGCCTACTCCTGAAACGTAAAATCAAATAACTCTTTCGGGTGAACTTCAAGACCTTTGGCTATGGCATAGACTATCGAAAGAGTAGCACTATGCTCTCCGTTAATAACCCTATAAACCTGTTTGGTTTCAATACCTCCCAGGGCTGCTACGGTTTCGGCGTTTTTATTACTCTTTGCCATCAATTGCTTTAAATTCTCACCAAAAGCCTTCAGGTAAGCATCGTTACGTACTTTCATCCAATAAAAATGGAAAAGATGCGAAGAATATAATTGTCAAATTTGACAATTATAAAATTTACCCTTAAATTTGTACATGTGGTTTGGGTATCGAGATAAAGTCTGCGTTGCAATATTTGTACTTATATAAATCATGAAAATATGAAAAAGGCCATTGTTCAACCCTCCTGCCTTTCAAGCACAACAATAGAAAACTTAAAGGATACTTATCCCTCCGTAGAGGAAGCTCAAAAGCCTCTCTGGGAATTGCTTGTTGCAGCTATGGGAAGCCAGCATGCGGACATGTGGAATGGGATGGACAGAGCCAACCTTCTACTCTATTATGAATTGTTGAGCGATCTCATTTCGAATATATACAATTCCAATAGCTAAGTAAGAAATCCCTCACCTGATCCGCAGGTACTAATCATCGACAGATTAAATTCCATTTGAAGATTATAAACCAATGATTTGCCTCAACTTCAGCTTCTAGTATTCATCCTGCTCCATCATATCCTTGAAGCATCGCGCAAAATGTCAGAAACAGGATAATTGATTAATGCCACATCCTAGTCACCCAGCAGCTCAGAAAAAGTCGCCTTTGAAGGCCCGCTAACTCAGCCGCCTGCCCCAAAGACAACCTGCCAGCCTCATACAGCTTGGCAGCCAAAAAACGCGCGGTTTCCCTTGGGTCCAGTTCCACCTTTTCAGGCACATGCAAAGTTATTGTACTCATAGTTTTCCTTTTAAAATGACCGCGGACTTACCACAGCATCACTTCAGTTGAAGATACAGCGAAGAACTGCCCACTCACCCCACCGCCCCCGGCTTCTGCCCCGCATTCCCGCTCTCAACAATCGCAGCAATCCTCTTCTCCCTGGTTTCCTGCCGCTGCGCCAGCACCAGCCAGCGGAGCACCAGCTTCTTGTCTGAACTACTCAGCCCGAGAAAGAACTTTTCCGCTTTCCTGTTTTTCCGGAAGGCTGCCTGGAGGTCTTCCGGCACTTTGAGTTGCTCCACGTCATCCATAATAGTCCAGTAACCATTGGCTTTGGCCACTTTGATGCTGTTCTGCCCCGCGGGCATCATCAGGCCGTCTTTGACCAGTCTTTTCACCCTTTCCTTGTTGATGGGAGACCAGGGGCTTTTAGGCTTGCGGACGGTAAATGACTGGATGAAGTGAGATTCGTCGTAACTGCGGGTAGTACTATCTATCCAGCCGAAACAAAGCGCTTCCTCAACGGCTTCGTGATACGCCAGCCCCTGCTTCTCCGCGTTCTTTTTTGCGATCATTACCCAGATGGTAACACCTTGCCGCAGATGGTGCTCTTCCAGCCACTCCCTCCATTTGGCGCGGCTGCCAGGGTTGATGATGGTGATTTCTCTAGACATACGGTTGTTTTGAAACAGACAATTATTCCCCTTTCAACACCTCAAGATAATGCGGGTTGTACATAATGCCCAAAACATTCCCGAAAGGGTCTATAACAGCGGCGGTCACAAACCCGGCAGTGCCGCGTTTCGTAATAGGCTCAAACTCCCTGGCGCCCAGGGACAGCAGCCTTTGGAACACGGCTTCAATATCGTCTACATGCCAATAAGTGATAGCGCCGCCGGGGCCGGGGGCCGCTTTTTTAGGGGCGTATTTCCGGTCAATGAAGCCCAGTTCATGCTGGTAGTCCCCTATCCGGAACTCAATGTAAGCGGGTGCGCCTGTCTGGGGAAAAGCGAAATAGGCGTCTATGCCCAGGAATTCCGCATACCATTTTTTAGCCGCCGCCAGATCGTCTGCGTAAAAGTTGACGGTGGCCAAACCGCGCAAGGAAGGTGTTGTTGCCATGTTTCTTTCTTTTTTTGATGATAGTCAAAATTAAAAAAGGTTCGTGTCAACCCTATGTCAGTAGCACGCATGTTTATGCAGTACAAAAAAGTTACGAGGAGTTCGAAACCATGGCTGAAAAAATTCTTGAAAAATGCCCATAACAACCTTTCACTCCGCCCACTTCAACCTGCCGTTCTCATCATATTCCCCCCACCGGCGTAATGTGCCGTCTACATTAAACTCCTGGTATTGTCCAACCGTGCGCGATTCCCGAAACCGTGATATGTAGTTAATCAGGCCGTTGGGGTAATAATTGATATTGATCTTGATGCTGCTATCTTTATCATTCACCCATTCGCTCTTGATCCTCCCTAACCTGTAATATTCCCTGGTGATCACTGGCGTTCCCTCCTGGTCATATATATTTTCTAAATGAACTTGTATCCTGCTGTACTCGCTGTTCAAAGAGTCCGCCGTTTTATAGACTACATCTATCAGCATCCGCCGTTGGCGGTCAGACAGTGTAGTATCGTAATAGTAACGGGAAACATTATACTTTTTTCCGGCCCGGTAATAGCTTTCGAAAGACAGTTGCCCACTGGGATAGAACCATTCTGACTTGCCGTCAAGCTTACCATGCAGGTAATGTTCAGATGCATATAACTGTCCATTGGCATGCCAAATCTTCCTGGAACCATGCAGCTGCCCTGACAAATAGTGTTCTTCCAGCTCTTTTTTACCGGAGGGATAATATACGGTATGGGAGCCGTCAGGGTGCTGCTGCACTGTATGCCGGTACAATGATCGCAGTTTTTGCAGGTCTCCTATCCCCCTGAGAAATTGCCAGTCTCTTTCTCCCTGCTGGTTCTTATACCTGATATTCCGGTCGCAGGGTTGAAGCAGCAACTTGCCGTTGTGCATAATGCCAAATAGTATCCATTCTTCCTGGTCTGATATGCCGATATCGCAGGAGGACATTTTATCGGACTCGAATATGCTGTCTATCCGGTCGCCTTTGAATAATTCTATGATCTTGAACTGTACCGTCCCGGTGTGCGCGCTTCCGCGGTCTCCGGCGTCCGTCACAGATACGTGGGCAATAAAACTGTATTTGTTTAACTGGGAAATGGAATCAAGAACTGGCAAGGAGATGCATCTGCAGGCATGGGCCGGCTGTCCCCATACGAGGCTGCAGAGGCTAAACAATAGCAACAGGTGTTTCATGGAATAAATTTAGCAGAAGGATGCTATATTAGCAGCAATTCCATAAAAAACATGCAATAAAGGGCGAAATTAAAAAAGGCTGGTGTCAACCCTATGTCAGCAGTAAAAAAAGGGGCTGCCAATAAATTGACAGCCCCTGCTCAAATAATTCTGATCAGCTACTTCACCACTATCCACCGGTTCAGGAAATTATCCGGTGTTTCGATCACTATCTTGTAAAAACCGGACTGACCTGCATCAATCACGGCTTCCTGTTTGCCGACAGGTACTGTGGTTTTCAGCACGTACTGGTCACGGCCGCCTTCCTTGAACTGGTTGGTTGTGGCCAGCCATATCTTTGCATTCCCTTTCCGGCCGGTGGCCTTCCAGGTTACTTTGATCTTCCCGTTTTCCAGCCTGGCGCCGGGGTGCGTGGCGGCTACGGGGCCGGTGAGGGGGATGCCGTCTACTTCCATCAGCTGCTCACGGGGTATTTTTACGCCTAAATAGCTGGCAATGGAGGGCATAATGTCTACTATGCCCGGATGGCCGGTTTTAAAGTAATTGTTCAGGCCCTTGGCATTGGTAACGATCCAGGTGCTCCGCTCGCGGTCAGACTGGCCGCCGTGGTGTTTGCCGGTGGCACTGTCACGCCCATGGTCTGTGGTGATGTAGATCACCCAGTCTTCCCTGAATTGTTTTCCGCGGTACTGGATGGCTTCCCAGAGGCGGCCCATTTGTTTATCCATCAGGTCTACGGCGCGGAAGAATTCGGGGCTGTCGCCATAACGGTGACCCATATCGTCCGTAAATTCCAGGTACACCCAGGAGAGGTCGGGCGCTTCCTGGCGGATGTAGCGGGCGGCCTCGTTTGTTACCGCTTCATCTATGAGGTGCATGTACTCCTTTTTCTTGTCGTGCGGGTATTTCACCGTGTCCAGCTCCAGGCCGTCGAAATGATAGTCCAGCTGCAGGTTGCCCGTGGCCGGCAGGCCTTCTCCTACCAGCTTGGTGCGGTTGTCCAGCCAGCTGGAAAAAATAGCCGCTTTCTTTTGCGGGTATTGTGTTTTAAAGAAGCGGAAAATAGTCCAGTAGTTATAGTCCGGAGCGGCAATGTCATTGTCCCACACGTTGTGCTTGTTCACCCAGGTACCGGTCAGCAGGCTGTTATAGCCTACCGCGGAAATGGTGGGCGTTTGGGAATACCCGCCTTTCTCGCCGCCTACGTACGCGCGGGTATAACCGCCGGCTTTGGCAATCTTGTCCAGGTGGGGTGTGGGTTGTTTTTCGATCACATCAGCGGCAATACCGTCTACTATCACAAATACCGCCTTTTTTGTTCTTTGCGCCTGCAGTCCTGTAACACAGGCAAAGCATACGGCTATTAAAAATCCTTTCTTCATGTTATCTGAATGTCTTTATTATTGCAAGATCCACATTACGCCGTTGATATTATCCCCATCGGGATACTGGCTTTTCACCGCATTTTCCACGTTTACGCGGTTGTTGGTAAACTCATCATTAGGGTACATCCAGCGTTTGGGCACAAGGCCGCCGTTCAGGATGCCCGAGCCGGTTACGTCAAAGGCAGGAAAGCCTGTACGTCTTTGTTCGTAAAACGGCTGCCAGCCGGTATTCATAAACATGCTGACATACTTTTGCGTGATGATCTGCCTGATCTCGCTACCCGGTTGTAAAGCTACAACAGGCTGGGCAAGATAGTCATTGATCTCGGTAGCGGAGTAGGCATTGCCGAAATTGGAGAACTCCAGGGAAGCCCTGATGCCGTTTTTGTAATAGGTGTCCGCATTGCCGGTGATCCAGCCGCGTACTACCGCCTCAGCCAGTATGAACTGCAGCTCGGCATAGCTCATCAGCACGCTGGGCTCATTAATGGCCTGGTAGGCATACCGGTCATGGATCTGGGAGGCATTACCCGCTCCCCTCTTGGCGGTATTCTGGGCCAGGGAAGCGCTGCCCCGCAGGCCGTCATAGGCATTGAAATCTTTCACCGGGAGGCCGGAAGAAGGTTTGGGCTTGCCAAAAACGAACAGGCGGGGGTCTTTCAGCTCCTGCAGGATATCAACAAAGGTGCTATCCAGGTAATAGTCCGTTTTCATGGAGTTGTTGTTGAAATAAGGATACTGGTTGCCCGTGATGTCATAATAAGGCAGCCGCCCGTTATCCGCGTTAGACGCCATTAACGGGTATTTGGCAGGATTGGAGACGATCTCGCTGAAACGCTGTTTGATGTTTAAAGAGGCCTCTCCTTCCTTTTTAGACAAGCTCATCAGTACCCGCAGCGTATAGGAATTGACCAGTTTTTTCCATCTTTCAATATTGCCGCCGTACACCAGGTCTCCCGTTACGGCCACTTCCGCGGCTGACAGGGAGTCGCTGGCAATTTTAAGTTCGTCCAGCACACCACGGTATACATCCTGCTGCTTGTCATACGCCGGCCTGATGGCGGCGGTATCTGTTACGTTATTGTAGCGGATAGACTGCATCATTTTTGAATAGGGAATATCCCCGAAGGTCTGCGTCATGTTCACAATGAAATAGGAAGTAAAGAACTTGCCGATGTACCGGTAGTTCTGCTTACCGGTACGGGCGGCCTCCTGTTCCATTTTCACCACCTGGCTGATGTTGCCATAGCCCATGCCGCTGCGTTGCCAGCCGTAATACTGGGAATTGCTCACGCTTTGCGTATACACCAGGTACCTGGAAGCCAGGGCGGCGTCTGCGGATATGGTGGAAAAGGCCGTTCTTTCAATAGCAGGCAGCAACAGTGAAGGGTCTGCTATGGTGGGATTGTTCGGGTTGATCTGGAAGTCCTCAAACTTTTTGCAAGAAGCAAAACCGGCAACCAGTAACAGGAACAATAATGTATGTCGTTTCATCTTGTTAACGTTTAATAAATGTGAATGCAACTGGTTAGAACTTCAGGTTGATGTTGAACCCTATAGAGCGCATGGAAGGCGTTTGCAGGTTATCGCTTTCAGCATCCGGGTCTACGTTGGGCATCTTTGACAGGATGAACAGGTTGTTGCCTATCAATGATACAGAAGCGCCGTTGAATTTACCCTTGATCCACCGGTCAGGGAAATTGTAGGTCAGCACCAGTTCACGCATTTTCAGGTAGGTTCCGCTGTAGTAGTGGTAATTGTTCAGCATGCCGCCGCTGGTGGTTTGCATGAAGCTGATGTAGTTCACTTCTGTGGTGTTGGGAGCAAACTTGCGGGTATCTGAAGTGATGTTGCCATATGCATCGTAGGTTACGCTGCCGCCGGTTACCACCACGCCGGGCCCTACATAGGTGTTCTTGCCGGCGTTGGCATCGTCACGATAGGAAGTAACCGTTCCTTTGGCCGTACCGCCCCACCACATTTTCTGGTTGGTGGTGGAATAGATCAATCCGCCCAGGCGGCCGTCGAAAGACAGGCTGAGGGAGAAATTCTTGTACTTGAACGTGTTTTGCACGCCGTAGATCCAGTCTTCGTCACTATGGCCAAAAAACTGGCCCACGGGCGTAAAGGCCTGCATGCCGTTGGCGTTATAGATGGCCTGACCGTCAGGGGCGCGGCTCTCTGTGATATAGATCCGGTCCATACGCTGGCCTTCCTTCACCAGCCCCAGGTAACCGTCGGGATTATCCGTAGCATCTTTCAGCCAGCGGTGTACGCTGCTGAAGTTGATGGATGCCTCCCACCTGAAGTCTCTCGTTCTTACCGGCGTTCCGCTAAGCATGAACTCCCACCCTTTCCGCAGGAAAACGTTCGCATTTTTCCGGATGCTGCCATAACCGCTGCCCTGGGAAATAGACACCAGCTGGAAATTGTTATAGTCCTTGTTCCTGAAATAGGTGGCGTCTACATTAAGCCGGTTCTGGAAGAAGCCGGCGGCTATGCCATACTCTCCGGAGAGTACTGTTTCAGGTACCAGGTCTGGCGATATGAATTGGCTCGGTACGCCCAGGGAAGGTATATTGTTCCACTTGGCCCCGATGTTATAGGTGGGGATGTGCGCGTAGGGATTATTGGCATCAATAAACCCTGTGTTCACCTTGGCCCAGGAGCCGCGTATTTTCAGGAAAGAAATGGCCTTGGGCAGGGTGAGTACGTCAGACAGTACGGCAGACACGCCTGCGGAAGGATAGAAATAGGCGTTATTCTTGATGGGCAGCGTGGAGGTTTTGTCATACCGGCCGGTTAATGACAGGTAGAGGAAACCCAGGGTCTCAACATCCAGCATGCCATAAGCAGAGGCCGTTCTGCGCTCACGCAGCACGTTGGAGCCCTTGAGGGGATTGATGGTATTGCTGATGGCATAGAACCCCGGTATGGTCAGGCCGTCTGTAGTGGTATATGCAGATTCGAACCTCCTGTAATTGTTGGCGCCGCCGGCGGTTACATTAATTTTCAGGTTCTTGCCGAACTGGTGGTTGTAGTTCAGGATAAGGTCTGAATTAATGTCGAAGTAATTGGCCATGTCAGTAGAATAGTTGCCACGTGAAATATAGTCGTAGGCAATATAGCTGTTAGGCTCGCGCAGTTCGGAGTTGGTGGAATACTGGTTGAAACCGTTCCGGAACTTGACCGTAAAGTTGTCCAGTATTTTATAATCGAACGTTACCTGCCCGAAGCTGTTATTCCGTTTGTACCCGTTCAGCAGCTCATTGGCCACAAAATGCGGGTTATTGTACCATGACAGGTTGTAGTTGCGCTGCTGCAAACCTTCCCTGCCCGGCATCCAGTAGTTCTGCAGGTCACGGATATCAATATCAGGCCCTATCCAGAGGATCAGGTTGTACAGGTAATTGGGGGGGCCGTACCCTACCGTGGGGTAGTTATCAGAGTACTCCCTGTTGTAGGTCAGCTTGCTATCCATAGTGAGCCTGGGAGACAGCTGGTAATTACCGCCGATGGAGAAAGAAGTGTTGTTCAGCTCCGTATTGGGTACCACCCCTTTCTGGAAAACATGACTGGCAGACACCCGGAAGGAGCCTTTATCAGTACCGATAGACGCGGAAACGCTGTTGGTAGATAAAAGGCCTGTTCTGAAGAAATTCTTGATATTGTTACGGCCCCTTGACACCCAGGGCGTTTTTATACGCTGGTTGGTATTGGGGTCTATAGGACTGTCATACTGCGTGGTTTCATAAAAGCCGCTGGGCGTGGAAGGGTCACGCTGGTCCAGCTTGGGGCCCCATATCCAGCCGCCGCCTTCCGTGCCGCCGCCTGAACCGTTCACATAGGCATATTTCCCCTGGTCTCCCCCGCCGTATACGGTTTGTACCTCAGGAATAACGGTATAGCCGGGCTGGAACATGGTAGAAGAATTGATCTCCACATGCAGCTTGCCTTTGTTCCCCTTTTTGGTGGTATACAGGATAGCGCCGTTCACCCCCATGGCGCCGTACAGGGCGCCCGCGGCCGTACCTTTCAATACGCTGATGCTTTCAATATCGTCCGCATTCAGCTTGTAGGGGTCTGCATCCGGGTCAGGGATGCCATCAATTACGATCAGCGGCGATCTGCCCCTGAGGGATATGCCCGGGTTGCGGAACAGGTCTGTGGTGTTGTTGATGTTGAGGCCGGCGACTTTACCGGTCAAAGCGCCCAAAACCGTAGGGGTTTTGGTTTTGGCCATCGTTTCACCGCTCACTTCCTGTACGGCGTAACCCAGTGTTTTTTGCTGCTTTTTAATGCCCAGCGCCGTGGTTACCACTACTTCCGCCAGGTCGCTGCCGCCTGGCTGCAAATCAATATTAATGTTCGTTCTGCCGTTTACCGCCACTTGCTGGGTGGCGTGGCCAAGGAAGGAAAATATAAGAACGGCATCTCCGGGGACCTGGAGGGAATACCTGCCGTCTACATTGGTGGTGGTCCCCCTGCTGGTACCGCTCACCGCTATTGATACGCCTATCAGCGGCGCATTATCGCTGGTGGAGCGTACCGTGCCTGTTACGGTGACATTCTGCGCGAATGCTGACATCTGTAACAGCAACGAAAAGATGAGTAAAAAATTTGTTTTCATAAATGAAACTAGTTGTTAGTAAATGGGATTGCGTGCTAGAAATCGGTTCGTGTTTTTACCGGCGTAAAAATCTACATTTAGATCAAAGTATAAAAATTAATTGAACATTCATTCAATTTATTATTATTTTTATAATAAAATCTTTACAATTAGTTAACACAGATCCCGGGGGAAATGTCTATGGCAGATAAGTTCGGGGGAGCCCGGCCCGTCATGCAAACGATAGCAAACACACATACAACATTGAACCGGGAATGTTATATTTGCCGGAAATCAGCAGACAGCACTACTATGGGAAGAAGAAGCATCAAGGAGTCAAGGCAGAAGGAAATTATTGAGGCTTTTTATACGATTGCAAAGAAGGAAGGGCTGGAAAATGCCTCTATAGCAAAAACGGCTGCGCTCATCAATATCAACCCCAGCCTGGTCATCCACTACTTCAAAACCAGGGAATACCTGGTTTACGGGCTTATTGAATACATCCTTGACCAATATTTGCTGATCTATAAAACGCCCCCTGCCTACAAGAATGATCCCGGCAAGAAGCTGCTGAAAATAATAGACAACATCTTCTCCCATAAATGGCACCTGCTGTTTGACGACAGTGTTGCGTACAGCTGCTATTCACTCGTTTTCCGCGATCAGAAGGTAAAGGAGAACTATAAGGTATTGCTGGATACGCTGCGGGAGAACTTGAGGGTACTGATAGAAGAATGCAACCAGCAGGGCGTGCTCAAGGTGAAAGACCCCGCAGCGGCGGCAGACACCATTTTTGTAATGGTAGACGGCGCTTATTATTACCTCAGCCTGGTGAGCAACAAACGGGAATACAAACAAAAGCTGGCGCAGTACAAAGGGCTGGCCTTGCAGCAACTCAATTTGGTTTCTTCTTCCGCTTCCGGGAAATAACAATAAAAGCGCTGAGGGCAATAAGTCCCCACACAAAATTGACCACTACATTAGGCAGGTCTGCATAATACAGGGCGTTGGCGGTGAGCCCCACGGCGCCCACCAGGTTCAGCGTGTGGTAGATCAGCTGCCGGGCAGTGATCTTGTTCACGCTCAGCAGGAAGTAGGCCAGCAGGTAGGCAAGCGTACCCACCCAGCCCAGCACGGGATAGATACCATTCATCGACAATAAATACATACTACGGGTTGTTTTCAACTTGGTCTCAATATACGGAACCTTGGGGATTCCGGGAGTAATGGAAAAACGGGCAATAATCACTAGCTTTATCAGGAGCTTTTCATGCCTATCCATATGACACAAGCAAAAATTTCCAGTATTGCTCCATTCTTCATTGTAAAGAATGTTCCGGCTGCGCTGTCATTCTACCGCGACCGGCTGGGATTTGAAATTGAGTTTCAGGGGCCCAGTGAAGACGATATTTTCTTCGGCATCGTACGCCGGGGCGCGGTAATGATCTTCTTTAAGGACATTGGCGTTGACCCCGTACCCAACTACACCAGGGATATTAAACAAGGCATTGCCCGCTGGGATGCCTACGTTTATGTTGAAGACCCCGACGCATTGGCGGCAGAGTTTTCCTCCCGCGGGGTGGTGTTTTTCCGAACACTGGAGGATAGTGTTAATGATAATGACGGGCTGCGGGGATTTGAAGTGCAGGATGTTAACGGGTATGTGCTGTTTTTTGGACGCCCTGACAGGTAAACCGGTCCCGTTTACTCTCCGGCGGGCCCAAGCAGCTCTTCCAGCTTTCTGAACAGCTCTTTTCCGCGGAGGTTCTTGGCTACAATGAGGCCGTCCGGCCCTATGAGCACGTTGGCAGGGATGGAGCGGATACCGTATAGCTTTCCGGCGGCATTGTCCCAAAACCTGAGGTCAGATACATGCGTCCAGGTCAGTTCATCATCGTGAATGGCCTTTATCCATTTATTTTTTTCATCCGGCCGTTCAAAAGCAACACCGAGCACTGTAAAGTTTCTGGATTGATATTGTTTGAAAGCTTCCACTACATTCGGGTTCTCCGCGCGGCAGGGCACGCACCAGTTGGCCCAGAAATCCACCAGCACATATTTTCCCCTGAAATCTGCCAGGTTTACCGGTTTGCCGAGCGTATCGTTTTGTGTAAAGAGCGGTGCAATTGTTCCTACCGCCGTTTTGGCGTTCCGGAATTCGGTCTCAAGCATCCTCGCCGGGGCGTTATTGCGGGCTGATTCGGTCAGTGCATTGTATACTGTTTCCTTTTCTGCAACCGTTACCTCGCGCCCCAGCCTCGTTGTCATCAGGTAGGCGCTGATTGGGGAAGCAGGATGGTCCTTTACCCAATTGAGCGTGAATGCGGATTCCGCCTCCCGCATTTTCTGCACTTCATATTGCAGGGCCTTGTAAGAAACTGAATCCTTTGCGCTAGATGCATGCAATCTCTTATACAACTCCAGGCGCCCCTTAAGCTGCGGTGCTTTGCCCATTTCAGTCTCAAAACTGTTATAGTCATTCATTGCCCTGGTACCGGTAGCCCTGGCGTCTTTGAATCCAGGGCCATTCCCGCTGATGTGGAGGTTTCCTTCGTCCAGGTATATATACATGCCGTTGTAATGGTTGTGGCCCCTCCCAATCTGCAGCATATAACCATTCCCTTCACCGGGCAACACACGGGTGCTGATGCTAAAGCGGCCGGATGTGGTAGTAGCGGAGTCTGTATCCGACCCACTGACTTGCGAGCTTAAATAGACAGTCTGACCGGCGGGCAGGCCTTTGATGCGGCCTTCGATGGTCACATTCTTTTGCGCCAGTGCGGCGAGTGCGGTTAAGACAAACAGGCTGATTAAAGTAGCATTTTTTATCATGTGCTGTGTTTTTCTATTGATCATATGCCGGGGCTGACCTGTAATGCCATCATTCCTGGTTTAAACGAATTAAACGATTTTGCATGAAAAAGGCAACTGTTTAGGCATAAATAAATCCGGCATTAGCATTATATTAGAAGGAGCTGCATATACTTTCAAAAAATGGTTTATGAAACCAGCAAGGATAATAAGATGCCTGGTAATACCGCTTCTTGCTCTTTTAACTTCCTGTAGCGGACAAACCGGTAGTGAAACGACATCCGTTTCAACCGCGCAAGGCGCTCCTTCCTCCGGTACTGACCACCCGCCAGACACGGCAGGCGGCATCGTCTATTTTTCGGCCGACAACGGGTTGACCTGGAAAAATAAAAGCGCAGGTTTGCCCGCTGCAACCAGCATCGGGCTGGGTGGAATTGCCGTCTCCGAAAACAGGCTTGCCCTCCTCTCTAAAGACAGCGGGCTCTACTTTTTTAATGACCGGGAAGGCAAATGGATCAATGTCCCTACAGACAGGCAACTGATTAAAAGCAATCCGGGAGCTTTGTTGTTCCACAAAGGCCGCATCTATGCAGGAACACAATTTGGCGGCGTTTTCTACTCCGGGAATGAAGGAAAAAGCTGGACAAAACTGAATACCGGTTTGGATAACCTGACCATCCGGAAACTTGCCGAAATTGACCATCAGCTCTACGCCGCAACAAACTCCGGGCTCTACTCCTACAATAGCTTACGCGGCCAATGGGAACAGGAATACGGGCACAGCACACTGCAGGTAAACGGCATTGCAGTGTTGGACGGAAGCATTTACATTGCAACCAGCCAGGGCGCGTTCAGCTCCCCAGCAGGCAAAAAAGACTGGAAGAAGATCTTTTCAAACGGGGCCTTGCACAATATCAGCACAGACGGCAAAACCCTCTATGCAATGGTGTATAACGAGCTGTTCTCGTCATCTGACAAGGGAAACAACTGGCAAAACATTCAAAAGGGCCTACCTGCAGAGCTGTATACCTTCAATGTAATAAAGAGCGGCCATGCCTTACTGGCCGGGCAATGGGACGGGGTTTACCGGATGGATGAGCAATCCGGGTACTGGAAGCCCTCCGGCGCCGGGTTGCCCGGCCGGCTGGCTATCGCCAATATGGTCAGCTACAAGGGTGTCATTGTTGTAAGCGGCAGCGAAAGGAAACTAAGGGCTAAAAGGTAGTACAAAGTGTCAATATTTATTATATTTGAGGGATCGCCAAAAGCATTCAAAAACTAAAACTCATGAATAGACGAAGTTTCCTTAAAAACACCGCAGCCGGAAGTCTGGCTTTCTTTCTGCCGTTACGCTCCATGGCGTTTGGCACCGATAAAAAATTAAGGATTGCCCAGGTAGGGCTTGGAATGATGGGTGTCAGCGATCTGAAGAGCATATCTTCCCACCCGTCTGTGGATGTGGTTGCACTTTGTGATGTTGACCTCACCAAGATCAACGCTGTAAAGGCCAAGTACCCTAACGCAAAAATATTTGCAGATTACCGGGAGATGTTCAAGAGCATGGGAGGAGACATAGACGCTGTTGTGGTATCAACGCCTGATCATGCGCATGCGCCCGTTTCACTGATGGCCATGGAAATGAATAAAAACGTTTATTGCCAGAAGCCTCTCACCCACTACATTTCGGAATCCCGCAAAATGGAGGCCGTTGCCGCAGAGAAAAAACTGGTAACTCAAATGGGCATCCAGGTACATTCTTTCTATGACTACAAGCTGGCCACTATTCTGATCCAGAAGGGCATCATCGGCAAGGTAAAAAAGGTAATAGCCTGGTCTCCCAAAGTGTGGGGGTACGACGGGCCCGCGCCTGAAGGCAGCGATCCGGTACCGGAGGGACTGGATTGGAACCTCTGGCTGGGAACGGCAAAAGAAAGGCCATACAAAAAAGGATTTTACCATCCCGGCAACTGGCGCAGGTGCATAGATTACGGATGCGGTACATTGGGCGATATGGGCGTTCACATCTTCGATACGCCCTATAATGCGCTGAAGCTGGGTGTTCCTTTAACGGTAAAAAATGAATGCCGTGAGCCGAATGATTTTGGCCATGCTGAAAAGAACCATGTAACCTACGTTTTCCCCGGCACAAAGTATACCGCCAAAACCCTGGAGTGGGTTTGGTACGATGGCAAAGGGGCGCCGGAACTGCAGGAAGAGCTGGCATTGCCCGGCGGAGACAAGCTGCCTGACCAGGGCGCCATGTTTATTGGCGAGAATGGCAAACGGTTATTGCTGCCGCATTTTATGGAGTTCCCTAAACTGATCGTCAACAACAAGTACGAAAAGATCGATGCAAAAAAATACGATCCGAAAGGAGAAGCAGGCAAACCCACGGTTAGCTACGATATTGAAGGAGATAAACATTATCACGAGTTCGTAGACGCCTGCCTCGGAAAATCCAAATGCAGCGCACCTTTCTCTTATGCAGCGAAACTCACCGAAGTGATATTGCTGGGCGTGGTTGCGGCGCGGTTCCCGAATCAGACGCTTCATTGGGATGGGGCTAATGCGCGGTTTAAGGAAGAGGAAGCCAATAAGTATTTGACCGGGGAGTATAGGAACTTCTAGGAACAACTATTTGACAATACAGGCCTGGTGGCCAAAAGGGAGGCTTCCGCCTCCCTTTTTCTTTGGAAGAATGGCGCCAAACAGTACCGGGCCGCCATTTCGCATCAGAATAATTTTTCCTGCGGCGGCTTCACCCCGGCAAGCCGGAGGTAGACCGTTGTTTGCCCGCGGTGGTGTGTCTGGTGCTCGAAAGATTTTGCCAGCGCCATGCCGCGCGTAGTTTCAAACTTGTCGAACAGTTTGATCTTTTCATCGAATTGCGCGGGTTGGGCTTTCTTTACCTGTTCTATGGCATAATCGTAACCGGCCATCACTACTTTGATGACGTTCGCCTTCGATTTGTCCGCTATTTTTTCGGACTCACCGAACCCAACAGGGCTTTTCACGCCCAGTGCCGCGGAGGTCAGCCCGTAATTGGCGTCTGTCAGGTGAAGCATTTGTTCGGCAAAGGAGCGCATTTCCGGCGTGGGCTTCAGGGCGTAGCCGGATTCGGGCATGGCTTCGAGATATTCAAGGGTGTAAGCCTTGGCCCGTTCCCATTCTTTGGCCATTTCTTCGGGGCTGCCCTGGGCAAGCACGAACGTACCGGTCCCCAGCACCAACGCGAGAACGGCCAGCATTTTTTTCATCAGCATGTTGTTGGATTTTTCAGATAAAATAATGGAATGGCAGCTACCCGTTTCCCCGCGGATCGTTGCCTGCGGGGGGCTGACTGCCGTGTTAAAGATACGGCAAGAAATAATATACCGGCATGGCCGCTACCAAAATAAGCCCGGATTGTTTACATTTGGGCTGCACCTTATCACCGTGAAAGCCACTAAATATACGCTACCCCTCCTCCTGCTGGCTTTGTTGCTCTGCAGCATTACCCCGGCGGATGCTCAAACTTCCGGTTCCCGGCAAATAGACCGCCTGCTGTCCGAATCGGATAGCCTGACCCATATTGCCAGGTACCCTGAGGCCATCCGGAAAGCCGAGGCCGCCCTGCAATTCAGCCGGGAAAACGCATACCCTTTCCAGGAAGCCATGGCGCTCCTGAAAATTGCGGAAGTGCATTACCGCCGGTCAGACTTCCATCTCCTGCCGCATTATGATTCAGCGGCCCTGCAGATCGGCCTGCGGCTAAAAGATAATTTTATCACGGCGCTTTCCACTTACCGGCTCGGTGTGTATTTTATGAGCATTGACGACCACACGCAGGCATTCCGGCTGTTTGACAAGGCGCTGTCCTTAAAATTCGGCAATGAAAATTCCACCCACACCGCCACTGTCTATAACGATATCGGGGTGCTTCACGGCAAGCTGAACCATCTGGACAAACAGGTGGAATGGCTGCTCAAAGCCCTGAAAATCCGCGAACAATTGAAGGAAGAGACCGGCATTGCCCAAACATGCAATAACCTGGCCGTGGCCTACAATGACGCCGGCAATTACAGCAGGGCCCTTCAATATGGCATAAGGGCCGTTGAGCTGAGAAGAAAGGTTAACGATGTAGCCGGTGTGGCCATCAGCGCCGGTAACCTCTCCCAGATCTATCTCCGCCTCGATTCCATCAACCAGGCCCTTCATTACCAGGAGACCGGCTTGCGGTATGCGGAATTAAGCGGGCTGGAATCCCGCATGGCGCAGAGTTATATCAACATGGCGCTCATGCTGAACCGGCAAAAAAAGAACGCGGAAGCGCTGGAGTATGAGAAAAAAGCGATAGACATCCTGGGAAGGACGGGTAACAGCGAAATGCAGGCCCGCCGGCAGATTGCCGCCGGCATCCTCTCCAAGATCACGGGAGACACGGCACAGGCCCTGCAATTCTATCAGCAGGCATTCGATATTTCGGGCAAACTGAACAACAAATCCAACATCAGGGACATCTATCTCAACAAAACGGTGCTGTACAAGGATTATAAAGACTTTTACAATGCGTACGAGAATTACAAAAAATACATCCTCTACCGGGACAGCATCATCAACCAGGAAACCCTGGTGAAAATATCCGAAGCCCAGGCCAGGTACGAAACAGAGAAAAAAGACAATGAAATAAAACAGCTGGCCAACGCCCGCCGCATCCAGGAACTGGAAACGGAGAAACAAAAAGCGCTGGCTGCGGGGAATGCGCTTTTGGCGCAACAACGGCAAAACGAGATAGACCTGCTTTCACGCGGGCGGGAGCTGCAGCAAATAAAGATCCTGCAGCAACAGGAAGACCTTGAAAAACAAAACCTCACGGTTCAAAACCAGCGGCAGGCGCTGCTGCTGGCACAACAGGAAAAAGATCTGCAGGAAGCCGCCCTGAGAAAATCGAACCTGCTCGGCAATGCGCTGATCGCAGGCGCTATCATGATGCTGATCATTGTCTGGTTCCTCTTCAACCGGTATAAACTGAAAAGAAAGATCAATGAGCAACAGGCATTGCTGGCCGTGAGGAACGACATCGCCAAAAACCTTCACGACGATATCGGCTCCTCCCTCAGCAATATCCACATCCTGAACGAACTGGCCAGAAAGAACACTTCCAGGCCGGCACTGGCGTCCCAATACCTGGACAAAGCGGGGGAAGACATCCAGCGCATCAGCGAAGACCTCAACGATATTGTATGGAATATCAATCCACGGTACGACGACCTGCAGCAACTTTTCATCCGCATGAAACGGTATGCCGCCGATATGCTGGACGGGAAAAACATCAACTACACCCTGAACTTCCCCGATAACGCCAATAACATCGGCATGACCATGGAACGCCGGAGGGATTTTTACCTCATCTTCAAGGAAGCCGTCAATAACCTGGTGAAATACTCGCAGGCCACCACGGCATCCATTGCAGTGCTGTTTGAGGGGAATAGGCTGATCATGAAAGTGGAAGACAATGGCATCGGGTTCAACCAATCACAGGCGCAATACGGGAATGGACTGTCCAATATGCAGCAGCGGGCCGCATTCTGGAAAGACCGCCTGAGCATTGAAAGCAGCCCGGGCAATGGGGCCTCCATTTTTCTCGAATTACGTTTGTGACGGTAGGGTACCCGATTGTGTAGTCAATTTTCATGAGATGCATCCTTAACTTTACGCCAAATGCCGGCCAAACTGATTCTATATGAAGACAATCTCCGCCTGCGGCAGTCGCTGGAGCTGCTGCTCGGGGGCGACAGCGGGTTTATTGTGGTCGGCTCATTCGATCATTGCAACGATGCGGCCGCACACGCTGCCGAACTTCTCCCCGAGCTGGTGATCATGGACATTGACATGCCGGGCGCCAGCGGCATCGAAGGCACCCGGACCATTAAATCCGCACTGCCCGATACCAAGGTGGTGATCCATACCGTTTTTGACGACGACAACCGGATATTCAATGCCATCTGCGCCGGCGCCGACGGTTACCTGCTGAAGCATACGGCGCCCCTGAAACTGGTACAGGCGTTGCACGAAGTGCTGGAAGGCCATGCCCCGATGAGCCCTTTTGTTGCCCAGAAAATATTTCAGCATTTCCGGTCGCAGGTGCCTGCACAAGACCCCTTCAACCTTACCGCGCGGGAAAAAGAGATACTTGACCTGCTGGTAAAAGGAAATTCCTACAAAATGATTGCGGCTGCCGCCGGCATTACTATTGACGCGGTAAAAAAACACCTTCAGAACATCTACCGCAAACTTCATGTCAATTGCGGCACGGAAGCCGTTGCCAAAGCATTGAAACACAAAATTGTATAACCTCCCCCGGCGCATCCTCCATCTTTCACTACCCGAATGTGTAATTGTCATTCTTGACGGTATTTAAAACCTTTGCAGCATAACATTGGCCACGCCCCTTAGTGGCCTGCTTTTCTTACAACCCTAAATACAAACAACCGATGAAAACAATATTGTTCTTCGTTTTGCTGATTGCGGCATGCAATATTTCACAGGCGCAGTCTATTATCGACAAACTCGGTAAAAAGGTAGAACGCAAAGCCAACCAACGGGTGGACAGGAAAACAGACAAGGCCATAGATAAGGGTCTCGACGAAGTAGAAGGCATATTCAGCGGGAAAAAGAAAAAGACCGGCAAGCAGGATACCGGAAATGAAAACCCTCCATCCGGTGGCGGGCATGAATCAACCGGCGGCTTCTCCGCCAATTCCAAATACGACTTCGTTCCCGGCAGTAAAGTGATGGTGATGGAAGATTTTATGCAAGACGCCGTGGGTGACTTCCCCGCCAAATGGAACACCAACGCCACCGGCGAGATCATGACCATGAACGGAGAAGAAGGCCACTGGCTGGCCTTTACAGGCAAAGGCGCCTTCACCCCTGACTTCATCAATTCCATCCCGGAAAACGCCACCGTAGAATTTGACCTGGACGTTAGTCCCACTTATGGTTTTTATAACGATGCGCTTTTTATCTGCATTGTTGAATCCCGCAGCAAGAACGATTTTACCAACTGGGTGCATTTTGGCAGGCCTACCCTTTCCGGGGTCAGGCTGGAGCTCCACCCACAAGACGCCAGCTCCAAACCAGTTGGTCGTACGGCCATTTCCGTGTACGAAAACGGGAAACTGGCCATGACCAATAAGGCCAATGCCGTTGAAGCGTTCAACAAAAACAGGCACAAGGTGCATATGGCGTTCTGGCGGCAAAAGCAGCGGCTGCGCATCTATGCCGGGGAAACCAAACTTTGGGACATCCCGCAGGCTTTCACCGCAAACGGCAACTATAACAAGCTGGTGTTCTGCACCAGGCAGAGCAAAGCCGGAGAATATTTCTTCATTTCCAATATCCGCCTTGCGGTGGGCGATCCCGATACAAGGCACAAGCTGGTCACCGAAGGGAAATTCTCCACTTCCGGGATCTACTTCAACACCGGTTCAGCCGGCATCCGCTCCGAATCTCATGGCATATTGAAAGAAATTGCCGGCGTATTGAAAGAAAACCCGCAACTGAAGGTCCAGATCATCGGGCATACAGACAACACCGGCAATGCAGGGACCAACCAAAAATTATCGGAACAGCGCGCCGCAGCCGTAAAAAACTATCTCAGCCAGACTTTCGGGATTGACGGCAGCCGGATGACCACAGCCGGCAAGGGCTCGTCACAGCCTGTTACAGACAATAATTCTCCAGAAGGCAAAGCGCAAAACCGCAGAGTGGAATTTGTAAAACAGCCCTGATGAAAAAAACCTTATCAAACATTCTCATTCTTTCGCTGTTTTCCACGGCCGTATTTGCCCAGCCAACAACCCCCAGAAAGGATACCGTGAAAGGCGGTAAATGGTGGACGGGCCCCGGCCCGGCGCCGCAGCTTATCCCGGCAGTATTGCAATACCCTGAAAAGAAAAAAACGATACAACCGAAACAAACGATCTGTTTCGACAAAAAATTCTTCGTCCTCGGCGAGATGCAGGGCCAGGTGATCAATTGCTGTTTTGTGATCAACAGCGAATCAGGATTTGCCGGCGCCGTTCCGCTTTACGATGCGCAGTGCAAATGTGATTTCGACATCCTGGACCCGCGCTTCCAGTTCATGCTGTTTACAAAAAAGGGGCTGGAATTCCGCTACTTCAACCGCGAAGAAAGAGATCATGCAAGCCGGCCGGCGGTTATCAAACATTATGTTATCACAGGCAATACCCACCGCAACCAAATGGACGAGGTGATGGACCAGAAAATACTGCACCTCAAGGAAGGCAGTTACCGGGAATTCCTGAACGGGCATGTCAAGGCCAGGGAGTACGTTACCGACGACGGTAAATCCAGCCTGTTCCTGGCCGGCGACGACTATCCGAAAGAACTGACGGTCAGGGACCATCTGGGCGCCTATGGCCTGGGGCATATCAAAACCGACGCGGGTTATTACCTGGTGCTGGGGCATACGAGGGCATCGGAATTTAATATGGCCGTTCGTGAAATAGAAAAGTTCGGCCTTGGCGGGCTTTGTTTCTCCACTGCTTCATTTTCCGTGATGGAGGAAGAAAAAGTTCCCGTTGCCGTGGATGAAGCCACGGAACGGGAAAGGAAGCTGGAAGAAAAACTGAGCAGGCAAAACACGTCCACAGCCCCATGCGCTTCAAAAAAGGCCGAATGGACGGCTTATAAACTGAAAGCCGCACAAAAAGAAAAAGAAGTACTCCAAAAGCTGCAGCATGAAAAAATAAGGGCCTCCAACGAGGCCGACATATACAGTCTTGCCGCGATGTACAACCCGATGATGTCTTTTGCCATTGAAAGAAGGGAACTGGAACACAAGCTCTGCGTGCTGGACGAAGACATGGCCCATGGAAGAGTGTCCCGGAACCAGATGGCCAGGGCCGCACAACAAAGGCAATGCTGGGAAAACAAGGTGGCCGAATACAAACGGCTGGAAGACCTGTGGAATGAGATTGAATCCAAATACAAAAACGATCCCAGGCGGTTAGCGAAGGCAAGGGCGGAGTTTCAGCGGGATGAAATGCTTCCGGGGATTAAAAGGGTGCAATGCAAGTCCTAGGGCTGCCGTTGAATCGCAAGCCTTTTTTTGGGAAGCTTGTATCGTTTCCCCCTTAAGCTTCGACAACTTTTTTAATATCAATCCTTGTCATATGGTAGATGGCATTCATCACTCGTTGTGCCCGTGCCCTGTCCTCGCCTTCATCTATCTCCCACAACACATCCGGAACAATCTGCCAGGAAATCCCAAAACGGTCTTTCACCCAGCCGCAAGGTTGCTCTTCCCCATCGAGCGACAAGGTTTCCCACAGTGCGTCAATTTGCTGTTGATTTTGGCAGCTTATGTAGAGGGAAACACTTTCATGAAATTTGCCAAAATACCCGCCTCCGTTCACTGCAACAAATTCCTGCCCTTTTAAGAGGAAACGGATTGTCTTGACCGAACCGACCGGTCCGGGAAGCATATCTTTGGGTACCGCTTCCACGTCGTTCAACCCTTCCAGCTCTTCTGCTCCGAAGTAGGTGATCTTTAAAATCTTCGATACACCATTTGTGCTGCCGAAGACCCTGTCAAACAGATCTACATACAATTTGATGGCTTCTTCCCCATTCTTCTCGAATGTGAAGCTGATTGTGATTGTTTTGTCCATAATGTTGTTGTTGAGAAATTAGGAAATTGGTGCAGGTGCGGAATGATGCTCATGCGTAATCAACCACCTGCCATCAATTTTTTTTAGCCCTACAGTAAGACGGCACTCCGGCTTTCTGCCTTTTCCAATAGCAAGCAATGCCGTACAAAAAGCAACGTCTTCTCCCGCGGTGATCTGCAGCTCTTCCAGTTGAAATGAGCCTTCTCCTCCCGAACTGTACTGAAAAAACAAATCCCATGCTTTTTTATATTGATCAAGCCCTTTGCTTTGCAAAGGCGGCGGAACATCAAACATCAAAACATCATCGGCATGATTTGATAGCAGGTTTTCATAATTAATGTCACGAATGGCCTGACACCAGTCATCTATGACCCTTTTAACCTGCATTTCATTACTGTCCGATAGTGCTACCTTTTTCATTTCTTTATTTTTAGATATTTTCACCTTACAATGCGCAACCATTTGGTTGCAAATATAAATGCAATTATTTAGTTGCGCAACTTTTTTTTCTCGCTATACTGGTTTTGCGTTAATTTTTGCAGATTGGATGGGAAAAGACTGCGGTACGCTTCCCCAAGCAGGTGCTTTCTTACGAAAGATTTTCATCCTTTCGTTTATGTTTCAGCCAAGGCAGTCTCTTTGCAAGATCAGGGTGAGTGTTGATATAAACATCTACTACATCATCCGGGATTTCGTCTTTCAAATACGTCAGCGTCCACGCAATGATCTCATCAATCAGCCTTCTTAAAGATGTGCCTTGGGGCGTGAGCCTGTACACCACGATCTTGGGGGCTTTGGCTTTCAATTCCTGCCTGGAGATCAGCCCATCGGTTTCAAGCTCTCTCAGTTGTTCTGTAAGGATTTTTTTACTGATGGTGGGCATGTGGCTTTGCATTGCGCTGAAGCGGTCAATTCCGCATTCCACCAGATGCAGGATAATTGGCTTCCATTTTCCCATGATCAGGCCCGAAAACCTGGTCATTACGCATAAGTTGGCGTCATAATGCACTGGCTGCATAGTTTTCAAATTTGGATGTTCCAAAGGTAACCATATGGTAACTTATTGCCTATAAAGATTCATGTTTTGATATTTGAAAAAATATCGATCATGACAAAACGATTCCTGTTTTACTGCAATGCGTTAATGCTGCTGACCAGCATCCATCATGTGTTGGGTGCTTATATTTATGATACGCCCTGGCGCCTTCATATATTGGCATTCAGCATCCCGGTTATTCTACTCAATATCATTCTCAATTTGAAGTTCAGGGCGAATAAAATCGCCGTTTACCTGCTGTTAGCCATCAATTTTATTATCACTATTTCACTGATCGGATTGTTCGAGGGCGGATATAATCACCTGGTAAAAAACATCCTATTCTTTTCCGGTACGCCTGCGGAAGTTATGGTACGCCTGTTTCCGCCGCCTACGTATGTTATGCCGGGTAATTTCATTTTTGAGTTTACCGGAGTTTTGCAGGCTTTCTTGTGTGTTCCGTTGCTGTATTTCTTTGTTAAGGTAGTCAAAAATAGCTTTAGGATGCTGGGGGGATAGGTTGGGGCGGGCATCATACACTTTTAAAGAAATTTTTTAAAAATTAAATAGACCGGGTATTTTTAGTTTAAACCTCGTTTATGATGGACGAATCAAAGGGCTACGAAGGCATTGCAGAAATATATATTAAAGGCGAGGCAGGGCAGTAAATGGTATAGGTTCGTCAACTGCCCGGGCATGGGCTCGAACCTTTACTAAAGGCTCCGTAGTATTGGATATTGGATGTGGAACGGGTATTCCAGTTATGAAAATATTGCTCGATGAAGGGTTAACCGCCTACGCATTGGATGCATCCCCCAAAATGATTGCAGCCTTTCGCCATAACTTTCCAAATGTACCTGTTGCCTGTGAATCTGTTGAGAGGTCGCCTTTCTTTAATCGCTCCTTCGATGGCATTATAGCCGTGGGACTGATCTTTCTGCTCCCTGAAGAAACCCAGCGGGCGGTAATCCCCAAAATGGCAGCAGCATTAAACCCCGGCGGGAGATTATCATTCACCGCTCCTCTTTACAAAATAGAATGGAAGGATGCAATGACCGAACAGCTCTCCAGGTCACTCGGGGCAGAGCAATACAGGGAGCTCATTTCTGCATCAGGATTATCTATTGTTGAAGAGCTGGATAATGAAGGGGGGAATCATTATTTCAATGCGATCCGGCAAGGTTAGGGGACTCTATGGAATGACAGAAAATATGGGTTAAAAGTAAGATGCTGAAAGATAACAGTAATTTAGCACGTCAAAAAAAGTGACGGAAACAAAAAGGGCCACCATTGCAGACGACCTCTTTAAAGCTGCATAGACGACTAGATTAGTTAAAATATCATCTTGATTCCGTCATGTATTTTTTCAGTACTTTATCTGTTCCCAAGGCAATCAAGAAAATACAAGTTATAGCCTGAATAAAGAGTATTATACGGACTAAATTAGAATTAGGAATTACATCGCCGTAGGTAACAGTAGAAGAATTAGAAGCACTGAACAATAAAAAATCTAAAAAAGATATTCTTTTGGAAAAGGAGCTTAATGCTTCGAACCTTAACTGATCTATATCAAATTGATTTTTCAAAAGAGCAAGTTCTGCTTTGGGTAGCAACTGATACTTATTTAAAGTATATAATGAATCTAAAGTCATCATTTTGTTTGTTAAAGCGCTGTCCTGAAACATAGTCAAATTGGATAGTACAAAATCGATAGCATTTACTTTTACTTTGGCTATTTCATAGTCCATGGCTGACTTTTCAACTTTCAACTGCGCAAGTGCAACTTCAGTATGACTTAGTCCAGAGGTGTATTCAATTGCACTCTCAATAATTCTGAGCTTCTTCGTAAGTGAGTCGAGTTGTGCCTTCTCCCATTTATCCGCATTTTCCCACTGCTTATCTTCAAAGCGCTTGTATGCATCATTTTTGAGCGGCTCTAATGAATCAATGATCTTCTTGTAGATGACTATTTGAGTTCTTAGATAGCCTTCATTCTTCCTTATAGAATCAGCTTTCCGCTGGTAATAAGTAAGACTGATTGCGTCCTCTCCCATAATACTTTTCGAAGAAAATGGATGCAAGTTATATTGTTCATCTATCACGAATGAATCGGGATAAAAAAACCAAGTGAAAAAATAAATGAGTCCAAACAATAAGATAATGCCGATATAAGAAATTAGAAAACGTATGCCATTCATATGTATAGCTTTAAAATCAGTAGAGGAGTTTAATAAAAATCCGTTAAGTATTACCAGACAAAAATGTATGAAGGAAGCTTTCAAGCAGTTTTCAAAAACAAAAAGGTCGCCCCATTGCTGAAACGACCTCTTTAAAGCTTGTCGGGACGACTAGATTCGAACTAGCGACCCCTTGCACCCCATGCAAGTGCGCTACCGGGCTGCGCTACGTCCCGAAACCGGTAACAGAAACTTTCGCTTCTGCCGTACAAACAAATCGCTTTGTTTACAACGGGATGCAAATGTAAACATTAATTTCATTTTATGAAAAATTTGTGCAGATTTTTTATCAAATGCCCAAAATTCCCCATGCATTCCTGCATACGTATGAAAGCATAAATGCTTACATTTGCCCCTGATTGGGCTAAAATTATACAATGCAGATTTTAATCAAAAGCGCAAAAATCATCGCACCTCTCTCCCCCTTTCACGGGCAAACTCAGGATATTTTAATTGACAACGGCGCTATTGCCAACATTGCCGCAGACATCTCCGCCCCGGCAGGCGCCAAAGTGATCTCCGGTAACAACCTGCATGTTTCCTCCGGGTGGATGGACGTTTTTGCACAGTTCTGTGATCCGGGGCAGGAGTATAAGGAAGACCTCAGCTCCGGCGCCAACGCCGCAGCTAAAGGCGGCTTCACCACCGTCATGATAGTTCCCAACACCCAGCCCGCCATCCACACCAAAACACAGGTGGAATACGTGCTGAGCAAAACCCGCTTCGGCGCGGTGACGGTACTGCCCATGGGCGCCATCAGTAAAAACCTGGAAGGCGCCTCCCTGGCGGAGATGTATGAAATGCGGCAAACGGGCGCCATCGCCTTTTCAGACGGCCTCAAACCGGTGCAGTCTTCCGGCATCATGCTCAAGGCGCTCCAATATGTAAAAGCATTCAACGGCACTATTGTACAAGTGCCTGATGATACCAGCATTTCCGGCCATGGCCTCATGAACGAGGGTATCTATTCCACCCAGCTGGGCATGCCCGGCAAACCGGCCATAGCGGAAGAGATCATGATACGGCGGGACCTGGAGCTGGCCAGGTACACAGACTCGGCTATCCACTTTACCGCCGTCTCCACCCGCCAGAGCGTGGAGCTGATTGCGGCGGCTAAAAAAGAGGGCATCCGCGTAACCTGCTCCGTAACGCCTTACCACCTGCTGTTTACGGATGCAGACATGGCCTCTTACAACAGTTTCCTGAAGGTGAACCCGCCCCTCCGCGGCGCGGATGATGTGGAGGCCCTGAAAGCCGCGGTGAAGAACGGTACGGTAGACTGCTTTGCCACGCACCACCAGCCGCAGGACTGGGATGCCAAACAGGTAGAGTTCGAGTACGCCAAACACGGCATGATAGGGCTGGAAAGCTGCTTCGGCGCGCTGCGCAAGGCGCTGCCCGATGTAAGCCTGGAACGCCTGACGGATATGCTCACCGCCGCCCCGCGTGCCATTTTCGGGCTGCCGGAGGCAAAGATAGAAAAGGGCGCCGTGGCAGACCTCACCTGCTTTGAGCCGGATGAAAAGTATACCTTCACGGAGCAGCACATCGGCTCCAAAAGCCGCAACACCCCCTTCCTGGGCACGGAGCTGACCGGTAAGGCAAAAGCGATTGTTCATAACAAACTATTATTTGAAAACCACTAAAATGTATTTCCCATGAAGAACAAAAACCATGTTGTTTACGGCCTTGTGGGCGCGCTGGTGCTGATCGTTTTGTTCATGATCCAGTACTTTGCCAAAATCTCCTCCCAGAACATGGTAATGCGCTGGGTGCCCGTACTGGTACTGGTAGGCGTGGTCATTGCCGGCTGCATCAACTACAGCAAGATCAACGGTGAAGATGTTACCTTCGGGGAAGTATTCGGCAACGGTTTCAAGATAACGGCCATCATCACGGTGATCACCTGCGTGTTCTACGGCATTTTTGTAAGCCTCTTCCCTGATTTCAAGGAAAGGGCCATAGAAGAGGCCATTGCCAATGCACCGGGCAACGTGAACCAGGAGCAGCTGGAACAGGGCATGGAATTTACCCGTAAAAACTTTACCCTCATGATGGTGGGCGGCGCCCTCTTCATGAACCTGCTCACGGGCGTTATTGCCTCCCTTATTGGCGCCGCCGTTGCTAAAAAAAGAAAAGCGTAAATGCAGCAGCTGGATATATCTGTAGTAGTTCCTCTGAAAAACGAAGAAGAGTCCCTGCCGGAACTGGCAGCCTGGATAGCGCGCGTAATGGAGGAAAATAATTTTTCTTACGAAGTGTGGATGGTGGATGACGGCAGCACGGACGAGTCCTGGCTGGTGATACAGCGCCTGGCCGCTGAAAACCCGCGCATCAAGGGCATCAAGTTCCAGCGCAACTACGGCAAATCTGCCGCGCTGAACGAAGGTTTCCGCAAAGCGCAGGGCAACGTGGTGATCACGATGGACGCGGACCTGCAGGACAGCCCGGATGAAATACCCGGCCTGTACAGCATGATCGTGAATGACGGGTATGACCTGGTGAGCGGCTGGAAAAAAGTGCGGTATGACAATACCCTCACCAAAAACATTCCCTCCAAGCTCTTCAACTGGGCCACGGTGAAAATGAGCGGCATCAAACTGCACGATTTTAACTGCGGCCTGAAATCTTACCGCAAAAAAGTGGTGAAGACCATTGAAGTGTACGGGGAAATGCACCGCTACATTCCCGTCATAGCCAAATGGAGCGGTTTCCGCAAAATAGGCGAAAAGGTGGTGGAGCACCGCAAACGCAAGTACGGCAGCACCAAGTTCGGGCTGGAAAGGTTCATCAACGGGTTTCTTGACCTGGCGTCTATCACCTTTGTAGGCCGTTTCGGCAAACGCCCCATGCACTTCTTCGGTGCGCTGGGCACCCTGTTCTTCCTGCTGGGTTTCATCATTGCCGCCTACCTCGCCTTTGCCAAAATTTTCTTTTTGCAGTATAAAATGACGGAGCGGCCCATCTTCTTCCTGGCGCTGCTGCTGCTCATCATCGGCTCGCAACTGTTCCTCACCGGCTTTATTGCCGAAATGGTAGGCCGCAACGCCCCTGAGCGCAACGCCTACCTGGTAGAAGAAACGCTGGATAATACATGACCCGCCCACAAAAAATAACGATCATAGGCCCGGCCCACCCCTTGCGGGGCGGGCTGGCTGCTTTTAATGAGCGCCTGGCGCTGGAGCTGCAGCAGCAGGGCCACGAAGTAACTATTCATACCTTTTCTTTCCAGTACCCTGGCTTTATGTTCCCCGGCAAAACACAATACGCCGGAGGGCCGGGGCCGGAAGGCCTCCGCATCAAACGCAGCGTGCACTCCATGAACCCGCTCAACTGGCTGCGCACGGGCAAGGCTATTGCCAGGGAGCGGCCTGATATAGTGATAGTAGCTTTCTGGCTGCCCATGATGGCGCCCAGCCTGGGAACGGTGGCCAAAATGATCAGGAAGAACGGCCATTCCCGCATCATAGGCCTGGTACACAACCTCATTCCGCATGAAAAACGGCCGGGAGACGTGCCGTTCACCAAATACTTCATCCGCCAGTGCCATGCCTTTATTGCGCTGAGCCGCGAAGTGGAAAAAGACCTGCGCGCCCACACCGCCGCCCCGGTGGACTTTGCGCCCCACCCGGTGTATGACAGCTTCGGAGATGCCGTGCCGCGCCAAACGGCCCTGCAGCACCTGCAGCTGGATGAAAACAACCGTTACCTGCTGTTCTTCGGCTTCATCCGGGCCTACAAAGGGCTTGACCTGCTGCTGGAAGCCTTTGCAGACCCGCGCCTGCAGGCCATAGACAACCTGCGGCTGCTGGTGGCCGGGGAATTTTATGAAGACAAAAAGAAATATGAGCCCTTGCTGGGCCCGCGGGTAGAGCTGGTGGAAGATTTTATTCCCAACAGCGAGGTGAAATACTACTTTTCCGCGGCAGACCTGGTGGTACAGCCCTACAGAACGGCCACCCAGAGCGGCATTTCACAGATGGCGTATCATTTTGAGAAACCCATGCTGGTCACCAATGTGGGCGGTCTGCCTGAAATTGTGCCGGACGGCAAGGCGGGCTATGTAACGGATACCACGCCGAAAGCCATTGCAGACGGCATTTTGCGTTTCCTGGAGCAAGCTCCGGGAGTTTTCAGTAACTTTATACGGGAGCAGAAACAGCTATACTCCTGGAAGCATTTTACGGACGTGCTTGGTTCCCTGGCACAATAATCCGCGAATTTTATTGTTATTGCACTATGAAGCTTTTGATTGCCACACTTTTGAGTTTCCTGACAATTACCGCTACCGCCCAACGCATCAGCAGCACCAGCACAGCCGCGCTGCGCACGGTGGAAGACACGCTTCGTGAGCTGAGCTACAACATTATTCACGGCAAGGAGCAGGCCGTGCGCGAGCGGAGTAACGACGAGTTCATTCCCAAACTGGTAAAAGCGCTCAAAACGCCCTACTCCTACTACTACCCTTTTGACTCCGTGCGCACCATGGCCAAAGTATACCCGGCAGACAGCACATTCCGCGTCATTACCTGGCCGCTGGAGTACGATAACAGCACTTTCCGCCACTTCGGCGTTATACAGATGAACACCAAAGACGGTTCCCTGAAACTGTTCCCGCTGTTCGACAATTCAGACTTTACAAGGGATCTGGACACCATCACCAACCACAAAGCCTGGTACGGCTGCCTGTATTATGCCATGATACAGCGCCGTTTCTTCAACAACGAGTACTACACCCTCTTCGGCTGGGACGCCAACTCCCAGACATCACAGAAAAAAGTGATGGAAATGCTCACCTTCAAAGACGGCGAGCCCGTGTTTGGCGGCCCGTATTTCAGCTTTGCGGAAGATACCGTGCGCAAGCCCACCCGCAACCGCTTCATCATTGAATACAAGCGGGATGCCGTAGCCACGCTCAATTACAACCCGGAAATGGACATGGTGGTGTATGATCACCTGATCTCCGAAACGGGCGAAGACCATAAAAAATACACCTACGTGCCAGACCTGGATTTTGAAGGCTTCAAATGGAAAGCCGGCAAATGGGTGCACATCGAAAAGGTATTTCACGATGCCCTGGAGCAGGGCAAAGCCCCCGTGGTAGCTCCGATAGACCGCAAGCGCGTAGATCTCACCCGCCCGCGTACCGCGGAAGAAATTATGGCGGAAGAGGCAGAAAAAGCGGCGCAAAAGGGTAAAAAGAAGAAAAAAGACAGGTAGGGGGAGCCCGGCTTCGGCCCGCTATGGAGCGTCCGTTGCGTCGCACTCTTCAACGTTTTGTACTATATTGTGCCTGTTATGCAAACCCCGCTGTGCAATAAAAAGTACCTTCTCGAAAAATTCCCCGGCAAAGGCGGCTGGACGTACGCCCGCATCCCCGAGTTCAGCAGCGGCAAGCGGAAATATTCCTCCTTCACCAAAGTATCCGGCACTATAGACGGGTATGAGATCAGCAACGCCACCCTGATGTCTATGGGCAACAAACAATACTTTCTGCCGGTGAACGCTGCCATCCGCAAAAAAATAGGCAAAGAGGCCGGAGACAAGGTGCACATCACGCTCCATGTAAACGAAAACACCGGGCCCGTGGCGGCAGACGAGTTTACAGACTGCCTGAAAGACGAGCCCGCGGCCTGGGAGCACTACCTGGCTTTCTCTAAAGCGGATCAAAAGGCCTGGGTGAAGTGGGTGAACGAACCGGTAGATGAAAAGCTGAGGATTGAACGCATCGCTGCGGCCGTTACCAAAATTGCTACAGGCAAAAAACTGGAAAACTAAGTATTATGGCTCCTCATATTGAATATGCGCAGGTCTTCCCCACCCTTGCCGTGGGAGATATAACCGCCGCCCTCGATTTTTATCTGAAACGCCTCGGCTTCACCCTCCGTTTTACCTGGCAAGACCCGCCCACCTTTGCAGGCGTTGGCCTGGGCAATACTACCTTACACCTGCAGTTGCAGGAGCCTTCCGTTACCGGCCATTCCAACATAAGTTTTATCGTAGAGAACGCAGACGAACTTTATGCCTTTCACCAGGCCAACGGCGTGGAAATAGCCGTGCCGGTAGACGACCGGGCCTATGGCATCCGTGATTACGCGGTAAAAGACCCCTGGGGCAACTTCATCGGCTTCGGGCATTATATCTACAACCAGGGCCCCAAAATCAAAATTGAACGGGTAGACGTGCCGGTGCGCCTGGAAAAACGGCTGGCCGCCCTGCTGGAAGACCTGGCAAAGCACAAACGCATGAGCATCAGCAGCTGCCTGGAAGAAACCCTGCTGCATACCTTTGAGCGCGTGGGAGACAGCGTGGCAAGTCCCCATACCCTCCACACCCTTGAGCACATACAGGAGCTGAAGAAAAAACATGGTATTGACTACGATACCCATGCCAGCTACCTGTTTGAGGAATAAGCCACGGGAACATGAGCAAGATCATATCTTCAAATAAAAGATGTCATTGTCTTTATTCTTCGTTATCCCTACCTTTATACCATGCAGGATATTTCAACAATAGCAGACATCCGGCTGCTGGTAGACACCTTTTACGGAAAAGTGAGGGAACAACCGCTGCTGGGCCCCATTTTTAACGGCGCCATCGGCGGCCGCTGGCCGGAGCATCTTGACAAGATGTACCGTTTCTGGCAAACAGTACTGCTGGAAGAGCATACCTATTACGGCAGCCCCTTTCCCCCTCACGCCAACATGCCGCTTGACCAGCGCCATTTTGATGCCTGGCTGGAGCTCTGGCACCAGACGGTAGACGGGCATTTTGCCGGCCCCAAAGCGGAAGAGGCCAAATGGCGGGCGCATAAAATGGCCGGCATGTTCCTTTCCAAAATTGAATACTACCGGCACACCGGCTCAAAACCGCTGTTATGAACGTTTATGCACCGGCAAAGCAGAATAATGTACGGGAGAAGCGTACCGCTATATCCCCTGGCATTGCACAATCATACGCACTGGCAGGCACTTTTATCTGGATAGGCGCCGTATGCGCCATCAGCTTCCTGGAAGCCTGGCTGAAGTTCAGGGCGCCGGGCATTACCCTGCCCCTGGGCCTGGGTATTGGCCGCTTGGTGTTCAGCGCGCTGAACAAGGTGGAATGGATGTTTGCCATTGTGCTGCTGGCCAGCGCATGGCTGTATGCCCGCCACCGGCTGCTGAGCGCAGCCCATGCAGTACTGCTTTGTGTGATTGCCGTACTGGCGGTGCAAACGGTCTGGCTGCTGCCTGCGCTTGACGCACGCGCGGAACTGTACATCACCGGGCAGCCGGTACCGCCCTCCCTGTTGCACGTGTACTTTGTAATAGCGGAAGTGATCAAAACCGCCCTTCTCACCGCCTACGGCATCAGCCTTTTCAAATATGACACAGCCCATCAAACGTAGCGAACATATTGCGCCGCTGTCAAGAGACCATCACCACGGCCTGCTGTTCTCCTGGAAAATAAAACAGGGACTGAAAAAACAGGCAGATACGGCCAGAATTGCCGCGTATGTGGCGTACTTCTGGGAAACCCACCTAAAGCAGCATTTCAGGGAAGAGGAGACATTACTCTTTAACACAGTGAAAGAAGAAGGTTGCACGGAAGCCCTGCGGCAGCACGCGGCCATAGCGGCGCTGGTAAAACGGCAAGACGCGGGCTCGCTGGCGGAGCTGGCGGCCCTGATGGAGCAGCACATCCGCTTTGAAGAGCGGGAGCTGTTCCCTCACCTGGAAACAGTATTGCCGGCAGACACGCTGGCCCGCATCGGCGCAGAGCTGACACGGCTGCACGCGGCGGAGAAAAAAGATGATTACAAAGACGAGTTTTGGCGCTGATAGCGCCATTGCCAGTGAGGCAGCGTAAGTTGATAGAAGAAAAAAGGGCGCATCTGTTGAGATGCGCCCTGTTATTTTCAGAATAATTCTCCCTGTATGTTCCCTTCGTCTTCCGGTGCTTCTTCCTCCTCTTCATTCAGCAGCTCCACACTAACAAAATCATCACCCGCCAGCTTGTTGCCTACGGCCTTCCAGCCGGTTACCTCAATGGTTTCCGCCAGGGCTATCTCTTCTTCCTGCGGATCACGCTTCTTGCCGGTTTTCAGCAGTACTATCGGGTCTTCCTGCGTGGTAACCAGCTCCAGGTAGTTGTTGGCGCCTTCCTTGATGAACAGGAACTTGTTGTTCAGCGTTTGCGTCTCGATCTTGAAACGTTTGGCGTTGAACTGTTTTTTATCTGCGTCATAATAGATGGCGGTTACCAGCTTTTCCGGGCTGAACTTTTCGATATACACCGCGTCGTTAGACTCGTAACGGTTGGTGATCTCGTAGTTGGTCAGCTCATAGGTGCCGTTCTTGTAGAACACCAGTATTTTATCGTCTCCCTCAAAAGAGCCCACGTACAGGCCGCGCTGCTCTGTGTTGAGACGGCCTACGGCATCGTCATACCAGATCTTGATGCCGCTCAGCGTGGAAGCGCCTGCTTCCTTGAACTTCACGGTGCGGATGGGGTACTTGGTCACCACGTTGCCCATAGAACCGCGGCCCTTGATGGGAATGGTCTCGAAGTAGAAATCAAATTCTTTCTTCTTGGCCGGGCAGTTGGGGCTCAGCTTCACGGTCACCACTTCCGCCTCTCCGTTGGAGTTGGCGGTGAAGTAATGCACCTTGGAGCCTTTTTCGCTCTTGGTGAGGTTGTATTCCTTATCGCGCGTAATACCGGTTACATTGAAGCGCTTGGCCAGGCTGTAGCCGGTTTTGCCGTCTGCGTAGATCATGTTGTAGATCATGCGCTCGTCTCCCTTGCGGAATATGTCTACGTGAATGATGTCTTTCCCTACAAAGGTTTTGTCTGCCACCTTGGTAACCAGCATTACGCCGTCTTTCCGGAATACGATGATATTGTCGAGGTCTGAACAGTCTGCTACAAACTCATCTTTCTTCAGCGAAGTGCCGATGAATCCGTCTGCACGGTTTACATAGAGCTTGGTATTGGCAATGGCCACCTGCTGCACCTGTATGGTGTCAAACAGCTTGATCTCTGTTTTGCGCTCGCGGCCGCGGCCGTACTTTTTCAGCAGGGTTTCATAGTACTGTACGGTGAAGTCTGTAAGGTTAGCCAGGTCATGCTTCACCTGTTTGATGTCTGCCTCAATGGCCTTGATCTGTTCTGCCAGCTCGTTAATGTCCAGCCGGTAGATGCGGCGCACGGGCTTTTCCGTGAGCTTGAGAATATCTTCCCGCGTGATCTCGCGGCGGAGCTGTTTCTTGTAGGGATTGAAACCTTTGTCTATGGCAGTCAGTACGGTTTCCCAGTCTTTGTGCTTTTGCTCCAGCTCCTTGTAGATCCCTTTTTCAAAGAAGATCTTTTCCAGCGAAGTATAGTGCCATTTGCCTTCCAGCTCTTCCAGCTTTATTTCCAGCTCCCGTTTCAGCAGCTCTTTGGTGAAATCTGCAGACTGGCGCAGCAGGTCTGAAGCGCCAATAAAGCGGGGTTTGTCACTAATGATCACGCAGGCATTGGGGGAAATAGACACTTCACAGTCTGTAAAGGCGTACAGGGCGTCTATAGTAATATCAGGCGATATGCCGGGGGCCAGCTGCACTTCTATTTCCACTTCCTTGGCGGTGCTGTCTACCACCTTTTTGATCTTGATCTTGCCGTTGTCATTAGCTTTAACGATAGACTCCATCAGGCCGGTGGTGGTAACACCGTAAGGCACATCACGGATGATGAGGGTCTTTTTATCTTTCTCCTCAATATGTGCGCGCACCCTTACTTTACCGCCGCGGCGGCCGTCGTTATAATTGGTGACGTCTATCATGCCGCCGGTGGCAAAATCAGGGTACAGCTCAAATTTTTTACCGCGCAGGTATTTGATAGATGCGTCTATCAGCTCGCAGAAGTTGTGCGGCAATATTTTGGTGCTGAGGCCCACGGCAATGCCTTCGGCGCCTTGTGCCAGCAGCAGGGGAAACTTCATGGGCAGGGCTACCGGCTCGTTCTTGCGGCCGTCATAGCTCAGTTGCCATTCTGTAGTTTTGGCGTTGAAGGCCACATCCAGCGCAAACTTGGAGAGGCGGGCCTCAATGTAACGGGCGGCGGCTGCATCGTCTCCGGTGCGCACATCGCCCCAGTTACCCTGGGTTTCAATGAGGAGGTCTTTTTGCCCCAGGTTCACCATAGCGTCGCTGATTGACTGGTCTCCGTGGGGGTGGTACTGCATCGTTTGCCCTATCACATTGGCCACCTTGTTGAAACGGCCGTCGTCCATTTCCTTCATGGCGTGCAAAATGCGCCGCTGTACGGGCTTCAGGCCGTCTTCCACTGCCGGTACGGCACGCTCCAGGATAACGTAAGATGCATAATCAAGAAACCAGTCCTTGTACTTCTCATCCACATGCTCCATGCCGTGCAGTGATTCGTCCGTCGGTTCGTTTATAGTACTCATATGATCCTTTAAAAACTTTCCTTAAAATGTTGTTTACCGCTTGCCGCGCAGAAAATCATCCCGCCACACGCGCACCGAGTCTATCTTCACATCTTCCAGCGTGTTCAGCTCCATAAAAGAGCAATCGGTAATGGCTTCCAGCTCGTGCCAGATGCGGATGGGTATCTCTACCCGTGCCGGCGCCTCCACCACGTCTGTTCGGATGGCGGTCTCTTCAATAGGGCACCAGTGTATGGCCGCGCGGCCGCTCAGCAGGTACATGATCTCGGGATTCTTGTAATCGCTGTGGCCGTTGTGGTAATGCTGCCCGCTGCTGCTGCCGGCGTTGCGGTAGCAGAGTATGAAGGTGCCGGTACGGAAGGTGGCCCATTCGTAATTGCGGCCTCTGTTGTCTTCACCTTTCAGCTCCAGCGGTGTAATAATGATCTGTGCCATATCAGTTGGTTGCCTCTTCAGTGGCGTCTGCCTGTGGCGCAGGGCCTCCGGGCAGCTTCACTTCATAGTCTTTCATGGTTTTCAGTTCCCCGCGTGCTTCCAGCTTCTCTTCGCGTACCAGCTCTTTCAGCCGCCAGTTGAGGTACTGGTCCATCACGGGGTATTTGAACTTGCCGGTAACCTGCGCTATCACCTTGTTCGCTTTCTGGAACTCCTGCGTTACGGCTTGCAGCAGGTCTTTATCATAAAATGCCGCGGCTTCTCCCCTGATCTTCTTGCCGCCTTCCAGCAGGCGTACGCCCGCGTTCTCGTTCATAAGGCGGCGCCACTCGTCCCCATCCAGCTCAAATTCCGCCAGAGATACTTCCCGCGCCAGTTTTTTGGCTTTCAGGAATTCTTTGGGGAGTATCTGGTGCAGGTGGGTAGGATAAAATACGGCGTTCTTTTCGTTGAGGAAAGGCAGGTTGTTGAGATAGATGAGGTGGATGCGGCCGGAGAAACGGTCCAGCTGGCTGATGAGCCAGTAGTAGCCGCATACGTCTGTGGCATTCTGCCCGGCCCATATCCATACGGTCAGCTCCTCTTCTTCCCGCAGGCGGCCTTTGAGGGCGCGCACGGGGTCTACATCTTCATACGTTGTTTCAGGCGCTTCGGCTTCCGGGGCGGCATCTACCGCCAGTGCGGCCTGCGTACCCGCCATAGCGGGGCCTGCAGCCTGCATGGCGGCCCACCATTCCTTGCGCGCGCGGCGCCCGTCAGGCGTGTCCAGTATGAACAACGGGCCTACGGCCAGGTCATCTTCAAAACACAATACTTCTCCCGCCAGGTTGGGGTCCAGCTCAAAAGCGGCCTTCAGGTTGGCGGCCGATGATTGTCCGAATACTATATGCAATATCATATTGTCAGCTCACTGTTTCTTCCGCCAGGTCTTTCTCATAGCGGAGGTTCTCAATAATAAACTCCTGCCGGTGTTGGGTGTTCTTGCCCATGTAATACTCCAGTATTTTGGCCACCGGCATGTCTTTGGAGGGGATGATGGGAGACTTGCGCATATCGTCCCCGATAAACTGCCCGAACTCTTCCGGAGAAATTTCTCCCAACCCTTTAAAGCGCGTGATCTCCGGCTTGCTGCCCAGTTTCTTCACGGCTTTTTGCTTTTCTTCCTCGCTGTAGCAGTAAATGGTTTCCTGCTTGTTGCGCACGCGGAACAGCGGCGTTTCCAGGATGTACACATGTCCGTTCTTCACCAGGTCAGGGAAGAACTGCAGGAAGAAGGTGAGCATCAGCAGGCGGATGTGCATACCATCTACGTCAGCATCTGTGGCAATCACAATATTGTTGTACCGCAGCCCTTCCAGCCCTTCTTCAATATTGAGGGCGTGCTGCAGCAGGTTGAACTCTTCGTTCTCGTACACTATTTTTTTGGTAAGGCCGTAGCAGTTCAGGGGTTTACCACGCAGGCTGAACACCGCCTGCGTTTCCACGTTGCGGGATTTGGTGATGGAACCGCTCGCGGAATCGCCCTCGGTAATAAAGATGGTGGTCTCTTTCTGGCGGCTTTCCATTTCTTCCTTGCCTTTGCCGCTGTACTCTTCGTTGAGGTGCACACGGCAATCACGCAATTTCTTGTTGTGCAGGTTGGCCTTCTTGGCCCTTTCGTTGGCCAGCTTCTTGATGCCGGCCAGCTCCTTGCGCTCGCGCTCGCTTTGCTCAATGCGTTTTTTGAGCGCATCCGCCACGGCGGAGTTGCGATGCAGGTAATCGTCCAGCTGTTTGGCCAGGAACTCGAGCACAAACGCCTTCATGCTCTGCCCGCCTTCTGATACGGCCAGGGAGCCCAGCTTGGTTTTGGTCTGGCTTTCGAACACCGGCTCCTGCACCCTTACGGCAATGGCCGCGCAAATGGAAGCCCTGATGTCTGTAGCATCGTAGTCCTTTTTATAGAAATCACGCACGGTTTTCACGAACGCCTCGCGGAAGGCCGCCAGGTGCGTACCGCCCTGGGTGGTGTGCTGACCGTTCACGAAAGAATAATATTCCTCACCGTACTGGTTCTCATGCGTAATGGCCACCTCAATGTCTTCCCCCTTCAGGTGAATGATGGGGTACCGAAGATCATCCGGGTTGGTTTTGCGCTGCAGCAGGTCCAGCAGCCCGTTTTTGGACAGATACTTCTGCCCGTTGAAATTGATGGTGAGGCCTGCGTTCAGGAAACAGTAGTTCCATATCTGGTTCTCCAGGAAGTCCGGTATAAAATGATAGTTCTTGAACACCGTATCGTCCGGCACAAAAGTAACCAGCGTACCGTTGGGCTCTTTGGCATCCGCTTCGCGGTGGTCTTTGGTGAGCACGCCGCGCTCAAACTCCGCGGCCTTTACCCGGCCATCACGGAAAGAGGATACTTTAAAATAGCTGGAAAGGGCGTTCACCGCTTTGGTACCCACCCCGTTAAGGCCCACCGACTTCTGGAAGGCCTTGCTGTCATATTTGGCGCCGGTGTTGATCTTGCTCACCACGTCTACCACCTTGCCCAGGGGAATGCCCCGGCCAAAGTCACGCACCGTTACACTGTGTTCCGTTACCTTGATGTCTACCTGTTTGCCAAAACCCATCATGTGTTCGTCTATACAGTTATCTACCACCTCTTTAATAAGGATGTAGATACCATCGTCCATACTGCTGCCGTCTCCCAGCTTCCCGATGTACATGCCGGGGCGCAGGCGGATATGCTCCCGCCAGTCAAGCGAGCGGATAGACTCTTCGGTATAGGCATTGAACAGCTCTTTATTTTCTGCCATAGTTTGTCAATTAATCTGAGAAAGCAAATCGCAACCGGGTAAATACCTGATGTAGAAAGCATTGGGGCAGTGTGTCCGCCCGGGGGCTTACTAAATCTTTTAGCAAAATCCGGTCGTTGGCAAAAATAAAGGATTCGGATAAAATCCCAAGTAGATTTTATGCACTATACCTATTCCATTGGTTACAAGCGTCTTGAATATTTAATTCACATCCCCTTCCAGTCTAAAATCACACTTTCGTATAATGATTATTTTCAATAAAAGTCATATTTTTTTAAACGGATACAAGGCAGATTTAGGCTCAAATAAATTTCTATTCAAATATTATTTTATATGATTTAATTATCTATATTTACATCCACATCCATTAGCTGAAGACCCGCCGGGATGCATCTGCAAGAGCATATCCCTTTTTGAAAACCTTAAATCTATCCTGATGAAAACACTGTTCTTTACACTTGTAGCGGCGGTAATGGTGATAGCTATCATAGTTACCTTATTAATAGGACATGAGCAGCGGACGATGTACCGCATTAAGGATATCTGCATCCGGGTGGCGCAGAAATTCGACTCCTGGCAAATGCTCCGCTGAAGGGGGCACACTCCTGCGCTCTTTTTTTCCAATTTTTCAGAAACTGACTAAATCCCTATACCTATGAAAACCGGCTTATTGTTCAAACTGGCATGCCTTTGCATTGCCTCTGTAGTGCTGATTGCCCATTTTGCGCGTAAATACATGAGAACACGCATGGTGAAGGTCCGCTCTGCAGGCTGATGCGATATCCAGGCATTGGCTTCGGGGCTGACTGGAAAGTGCTACGCTTTCCGGTCAGCCCCTTTTTCAATTTGTACTTGTAAACTCCACTGAAAAAGCATATATTGTTACAGACGCAGCACTACAGTTATTACACCGTTTTATCACTAATACAGCGGGAATAGATTCCACCGATATGCAAATACAATATTGCCTGCTCCTACTCTTGTTCTTTGCCTGTAACCGGCCGCAACCCACCGCGGATGCCAGCAGGTTGCCGGACGAAGTGGACTATAATTTCCACATCCGCCCTATCCTGTCAGATAAATGTTTTACCTGCCACGGCCCTGACGCCAACAAGCGTGAAGCCGGCCTGCGGCTGGACATTGGGGACAGCGCCTTCAAAGCCCTGCAGGAAACGCCCGGCGCCTTTGCTTTTGTGCGCGGCAAGCCCCATCTGTCCGAAGTATACAAAAGGATCACCACGGAAGACACCTCCCTGCGCATGCCTCCTGTCAACTCCAACCTGCAGCTCACGGAACGGGAGATCAGGCTCATAGAGAAATGGATCAAACAGGGCGCGCAATACAAGCCGCACTGGGCCTTTGTACCGCCCAAAGCAGTGAAGCCGCCGGGAGATGAAGATGACAAGTGGCCCCGCAACGAAATTGACCGCTTCATACTGGAAGCCATGGACAATGCCGGCCTGCGCCCCAATGAGGAAGCAGACCGCGAGCACCTGCTCAAACGCGCAGCGCTCGATATTACCGGCCTGCCGCCTACCCTTGAGATGATGGACCGCTTTCTGGCAGATACCCGCCCGGACGCCTATGAGCGCATGGTAGACACCCTGCTGGCCATGCCGCAGTACGGGGAGAAAATGGCGGTACACTGGATGGACGTGGCGCGCTACGCAGACTCCCACGGCTACCAGGACGACGGCTACCGTTCCATGTGGCCCTGGCGGGACTGGGTGATACATGCCTTCAACACCAACATGCCCTACAACCGCTTTGTGACCTGGCAACTGGCGGGAGACCTGCTGCCCGGCGCTACACGGGAACAGCTGCTGGCCTCCGGCTTCAACCGCAACCACAAGATCACGGAAGAAGGCGGGGTGATAGACGAAGAGTACCGGGTAGAATACGTGTCTGACCGCACCAACACCTTCGGCAAAGCCTTCCTGGGCGTTACTATAGAATGCGCCAAGTGTCACGATCATAAATACGATCCCTTCTCGCAGGAGGAATATTACAAGCTCTACGCCTTCTTTAACAACATCAAAGAAGTAGGCCTGGAATCTGTTATAGGCGGGCCGGAAACCTACGCCAAAAAACCTTTCATGGAAATATCCAACGAGGAGGTGAAAGACGTATTGAACTTCATCAACAAACCTGATACCAACCGCCTGATCGTTTCCGTAATGGGAGACCAGGATACGGTGCGTACAACGTATATCCTTGAACGTGGGGTGTATGACGCGCATGGCCGTGAAGTAACGGCCGGCACGCCGCGCTCCATCCTTTCTTTCAGCAACCGGCAAGACAGGCTGGGCCTGGCGGAGTGGCTGTTCAGTCCTAAAAACCCGCTCACGGCCAGGGTGTTCGTGAACCGCATGTGGCAGGAAGTGTTCGGCAAGGGCATTGTAAAAACCTCCGGTGATTTTGGCATGCAGGGCGAGCTGCCCTCCCACCCTGAGCTGCTGGATTGGCTGGCGGTAGATTTTATGCGGCATGGCTGGGACATCAAACGCCTCATGAAACAAATGGTGACCTCCGCCACTTACCGCCAGAGCGCCGTAGCCAGCAAAAAGAAACTGGCGGCAGACCCAGACAATACCTGGCTCTCCTGCGCGCCGCGGCAGCGCCTTACCGCAGAGCTGGCGCGAGACCTGGTGCTCAGCAGCAGCGGCCTGCTGGTGAAAAAGATAGGCGGACCCAGCGTAAAACCGTACCAGCCGAAAGGGCTGTGGGAACTGGCCACCTCCGGCCGCGGGGAGCTGGCGCGTTACGTGCAGGACCATGGAGAAAGCCTCTACCGGCGCGGCCTCTACACCTTCATCAAAAGAACGGTGCCGCCGCCCTCTCATTTGATATTTGACGGCAGCAACCGCGATCAGTGTGAAGTAAAACGCACTTCCACCAACACGCCGCTGCAGGCGCTGGTAATGCTGAACGACCCGCAGGTACTGGAAGCTTCCCGCGTGCTGGCCGCAACACTGCTGAAGGAAAAAACAGACCCGGTTGAAACGGCCTTCCGCCGCATTGTTTGCCGCAAGCCGAACGAAAAGGAGCTGGCCCTGCTGAAATCTTACTACAGTGAACAACAACAATACTTCAGGAGCAAGCCGGCAGATGCGGCCAAGCTGCTTTCCCAGGGAGAATACCCCTTGCCGGAAAAGGCAGACAAACCCGCCATTGCGGCATTGATGCAGGTGGTTACCACCATTTACAACCTGGAGGAAACATTATCTAAAACGTAGCGTGTTCCGGCTATGGGCCTGCGCACCGGCATCCGGAAAGCAGGCGCAACAAAGCCGGCTGCAGCATAAAATATATATCACGATGGACAAAGAATTCCTGGAACACGGCCTCAACATGAACCGCCGCCGCTTTCTTTCCCGGCTGAGCCTGGGGCTGGGCAGCGTGGCATTGGGCTCCCTGCTGATACCAGACCTTTTCGGCGGCGGCAGCGGCGTGGAAGAAATGGGCCTGGCGCCTGGCATCCCCCACTTTGCGCCCAAAGCCAAAAGAGTGATCTACCTGTTCCAGAACGGCGCTCCTTCGCAACTGGAATCTTTCGACTATAAACCGAAGCTGCGTGAAATGATGGGGCAGGAACTGCCGGCCTCCGTACGCATGGGCCAGCGCCTGACGGGCATGACCTCCGGTCAGAGCTCCTTCCCGCTGGTAGGCTCCTTCTACGATTTTAAACAATACGGTGAGGCCCGCGCATGGGTGAGCGACTTGTTTCCTTATACGGCCAAAGTGGTAGACGACATCTGCATCGTGCGCTCCATGTTCACCGAAGCCATCAACCACGACCCCGCCCTCACCTTTTTCCAGACCGGCGCCCAGCAAGGCAACCGGCCCAGTATGGGCGCGTGGGTGAGTTATGGCCTGGGCAGCGAGAACAAGAACCTGCCGGCCTTCTGCGTACTGCTCTCCCGCGGTAAAGGCAACGGGCAGGGCGTGTATTCCAAACTGTGGACCAACGGCTTCCTTGACAGCATTCACCAGGGCGTGCAGTTCAGCAGCGGCGAAAGCCCCGTGCTGTACCTCAACAATCCCGCCGGCATAGACTCTACCGGCCGCCGCAAGATGCTGGACAAGCTGGCCGAGCTGAACCAGCTTTCTTACAGCGAATTTGGAGACCCGGAGATCACGGCCAAGATCCAGCAGTATGAAATGGCCTACCGCATGCAAACCGCCGTGCCCGATATTACAGACCTTTCCAAAGAATCAGACGATATCATTAAACTCTACGGCCCCAACTGCCTGGTGCCCGGCACCTTTGCCTCCAACTGCCTGCTGGCGCGCAAGCTGTCTGAAAACGGCGTGCGCTTTGTACAGCTGTACCACCAGGGCTGGGACCAGCACGGCAACCTGCCCAAAGAAATGGCCGGCCAGGCGCTGGATGTAGACCAGGCCTCCGCCGCGCTGGTAACAGACCTCAAACAACGGGGCCTGCTGGATGAAACGCTCGTGATCTGGGGCGGTGAATTTGGCCGTACCAACTACAGCCAGGGCAAACTCACCAAAGACAATTACGGGAGAGACCATCACCCGCGCTGCTTCTCCATCTGGATGGCCGGCGGCGGCGTGAAGCCGGGTATTGTGTACGGTGAAACGGATGACTTCGGGTACAACATCACGCAGAACCCCGTGCATGTGCACGACTTCCAGGCTACCGTGATGCACCTGCTGGGGCTTGATCATGAAAAACTCATCTACAAACACCTGGGCCGCCGCTACCGCCTCACAGACGTGGCCGGCACCGTGGTAAAAGACCTTATAGCATAACCAATGAACATTAAACGCCTGGCTGAGAACCTGCTGATTGCCGCGAATGTCTTCATCCTGTTTATCCTTTTGTTCTACCCTGCATTGCATTTACCCGCCTGGGTGCAGGTAACGGGCAGAATGCACCCGCTGCTGCTGCACTTTCCCATTGTGTTATTATTGCTGGCCCTGGTGCTTGATGTGATGATGCTGCGCAACGCCGCGCTGCGCGGCTACCAGCCGCTGATCAGCAACCTCTGGCTGGCGGGCGCGCTTACGGCCGCTATTACCGCTATTTCAGGGCTGTTCCTGTCTGTGGAAGACGTATACAGCGGCAGCATGCTCAGCTGGCATAAATGGACGGGGCTGGGCATTGTATGGCTTTCTTCGCTGCTGTACATGCTGCGTTATTACAAACAGCCCATTTTTATGGCCGGCAGCGTATTGATGCTGGCGGGCCTGGCCATGGCCGGGCATTTTGGCGCCAACCTCACACACGGTACAGATTTTCTGCTGGCGCCGGTAACGCCGCCTCCGCAAAAGATCACCGTGCCCATAGAGCAGGCGCTGGTGTATGACCACCTGGTAAAACCCATCCTGGAACAGAAATGCGCAAGCTGCCACAACGCTTCCAAAGCCAAAGGGCAGCTGCTCATGGAAACGCCGGCGCAATTGCTCAAAGGCGGCAAGAGCGGCCTGCTCTTTATTGCCGGCAACCCCGCCGCCAGCCTCATGCTGCAACGCATACACCTGCCGCTGGAAGAAAAGAAACACATGCCGCCCAAAAACAAAACGCAGCTGGAGCCTGATGAAATTGCCATCCTGCAACACTGGATACGGTCTGGCGCAGATTTCAAACGCAAGGTAACTGAACTGCCCGCGGAAGACAGCCTGTACCTGCTGGCCCTGCAAAAGCTGGCGCCGGCTGAGGCGGATGATGCGTACGCTTTTGCCGCGGCTGATGAGAACGTTATCAAAAAACTCAACAATAACTACCGCGTGATATACCCCGTGGCCCGCCACTCCCCTGCGCTGGTTGTGAACTTCTACAACAAAACACAATACTCGTCTAAAGCGCTGGAAGAGCTGCTGGCGCTGAAAACGCAGATAGTAGAGCTGCACCTGCAAAAAATGCCGGTGCAGGATGCAGACCTGTCTATCATCAAACAGTTCGAGAACCTGCGCAGGCTCAACCTGGATTTTACCGCCATTACCGGGGCCGCGCTGAAAGAGCTGAACGCTTTACCCCGCCTGCGTTCCCTGGCTGTGTCAGGCACGCGGGTAACAGCCGCCCACTTGCAGCCGCTGGCGGCCAGCAAAAGCCTGAAAGAGATCTATTGCTGGAATACGGGCATTACCGGGCAAGACTGGCAGCAACTGGCCGCCATCAAACACATCCGCTTTGAAAAAGGGTATGTGGACGATGGCAGTGATTCCTTGCGGCTCAACCCGCCCATCATTGAAAATGAAGAAATGATATTCAATCACCGCATGGGACTGGTATTGCGCCACCCCATCCGCGGCACGGAAATACGCTATACGCTGGACGGGTCTGAGGTAGACAGCCTTCACTCCCCCATCTTCAAAGATTCGTTGCAGATAGACTCCTCCTTTACCATCAAAGCCCGGGCCTACAAACCAGGCTGGTACGGCAGCGAGCCGGTGAAAATGCGGTTCATGAAAACCACCTACCTGCCAGACAGTGCGGTATTGCTGCAGCCAGCGAACGAACGGTACGTAGCGCAGGGAGCCAAAAGCCTGTCAGACCGGCAAACGGGTAACTTTGAGCTGGCCAGCGGCAAATGGCTGGGCTTCCGCTATAATAACATGGAGCTGCTGATGCTTTTCAAACAGCCGGTGAAGATGAAAGCCGTTACGCTCAATACCATGCGCAATACACGCAGCTACATCTTCCCGCCGCAGCTGGTGGAAATATGGGGCGGCCCGCAGCCGGACAAGCTGCAGCTGCTGAAAAAAGTGATTCCGGCCCAACCGGGCAAAAAAGACGGCGGCGCTTTTATTGACATTACCTGCCGGTTCCCGGAGCAGGAGATCAATTGCCTCAAAATAGTAGCGGTACCGGTGCCCAAACTGCCGCAGTGGCATGAAGGCAAGGGGAAGAAAGCCTGGGTGTTCGTAGACGAGATATTACTGAACTGATACAAAAGAGGGGGCGCAGAGCCCCCTCTTTCGTTGTATACGGTGTTACCGGTTAAAATACTTATTTACCGCATCGGTACGGCTGCGCACGTGCAGCTTCTCATAAATATTATGCACGTGCCTGCGCACGGTTTCTATACTGATGAACAGGTTGCCGGCAATTTCCTTGTAAAGAAAACCTTTGGACAACTGGTCGAGAATTTCTTTTTCGCGGGAGGTGAGCGCTTCCAGCGCGGGGTTAGGGCGGGCCTGTTTCTGGAAGTAGGCCACTACCCTGCGTGCAATCTGCGAGCTCATAGGTGAACCGCCGTCGTGCAGCTCACGGATAGCGTCCAACAAATCACCGGGAGAGGTTTTCTTCAGGATGTAGCCGCTGGCGCCAGCTTCAAGGGCCATGAATATCTTGTCATCATCTTCATACACGGTCAGCATCATAAATTGCATGTCGGGGTATTCGGCTTTCAAACGTGCAATACATTCAATTCCGTTAATTCCCGGCAAATTAAAATCCATCAACACTACATTGGGTAACAATTGAGGAATTTTTTCCAGTGCCATTTCCGCATTGTTGAAAGCGCCAATACATGCGTACCCTTCAGAACCATTGATCAACAACTCCATGGCGGAACGGATATCATGATTGTCTTCAACAATAGCCACAGAGATGATATCCATGCTATTTTGCAGCTTTTTTTTCGAATATACCATCATTTCAATTTAAAGTCATAACACCAAGATGTTATAAAAATCAAATTTAAATTAATTTAATGGTATATCTAGGAAAACTGTTGTGCCGTTTTGAGATATGATGTCTGCCTGCCCGCCCACCTGCTGCATGCGCTTCTCAATATTTTTGAGCCCGTTGCCAAACAGCCGTACCTTTTCGGGGTCAAAGCCCTTGCCGTTGTCTTTGACCATGATGGTCATATTTTTGAAAACTTTCACTTCAATGATCACTTCTGTGGCTTCTGAATGCTTCACCACATTGTGCAGGGACTCTTTTACGGCCAGGTAAATATGGCGGCGGGTGCCGCCGCTGAGCTTGAGGTTGGGAATATTGTCAGGAATGATGAAATGATGCGGAATGTGGGCATGCTCCAGGAAGTCTGCCGCAAAGCTGCGCATGTAGGCAATCAGGTTGGCCAGCGAGTCATTTGAAGAGTTCATGGCCCAGATGATCTCGCTCATTTTGTCTACCAGCTCACCTGCCGCCTCCGAAATACGTTCTATTTCCTTTGTCTGGCCTGTGTCTTTGATCTTCCGTTTGGCTATTTCGCTCAAGAGCCTGATGGTGGAAAGGCCGGAGCCAAGGTCGTCATGCATATCGCTGGAAATACGCGCCCGCTCCTGGTCTACCGCCTGTTCCTTCTCCAGCTTCAGCTTTTCATTGCGTATCTTGTAATCCAGGTACAATGCGGAGAAATAATAAGCAATACCCAATATCAGTAACAGCAGTAAGAAGCGGAACCAGAGAGACTGCCAGAAAGGTATCTTGATCACGATCTGCAGCATGGTAGGCTCCGTGTTCCACACCTCGTCATTATTACAGGCCTTTACCTTGAAGGTGTAATTGCCGGGGCGCAGGTTGGTATACCGCGCCACGCTCTGGTTGCCGGCCATCAGCCAGTCTTCGTCCACTCCTTCCAGCATGTACTGCACCTTGTTTTTGAGCGGGTTGGTAAATTCCAGCGGTACGTACTCTATGGCAATGGTGTTCTGGTTATACGGCAGCTCCACTTTGGTGACCAGTGATATGGCGGTGTCTGACTTATAGGGTTTGTCAAGCACTTCCAGCCGTTTGATGATCACCTTGGGCATGTAAGGATTGTTCTTGAAATTGCGGGGATAAAAACCCGTTACGCCGCGCACGCCGCCAAAGAACAGCTCCCCGTCCATAGACTTGAAATAGGCGCCGGTATTGAACTCGTTTGATTGCAGGCCGTCTTCAAAATTGTAGGTAACCAGGTTGTTGGTGTTCTGCCGAATCTGCGTGATACCACGGTTATGGCTCACCCAGATGCCGTCCTTGTCGTCCAGCAGCACGGCGTACACATAGTCGCTCGGCATGCCGCGGTAGTCATAGCTGTTGTAATGTTCTTTCTTGCGGTACTGGTCGTCCAGAATCAGCAAGCCCTTGTTGGTGGCCAGCAGCAGGTGTTTGTGGGCATTTTTGTTGATAGACTTGATCTCCAGGTCTTTCAGCGGCAGTGGTATCATTTCCCAGACGCTTTTGTCTGCCTTGCGCCAATAGAGATGCGCTTTGGTGCCAACATACTGGTTGCCCCAGAAATCTTCAAAATAACAGGTCAGCTGTTCGTTGGCGAAGCGGTGCACAATGGCCGCCTTGTAGCCTTTCTCCGCTTCGGAGAACATGAGCAGGTACTCCCCGTAGTTGAAATAGGTTTCCCCGTTGGGGCGTTTGGCCACAAAGGGGTACACATCGTCCTGCGGCGGCAGGCCCAGCGCCAGCACACTGGGCGTAAGGTCCCGGAACTGCTCTGTGGTTACGTCAAACAGGCCAATGCTGCCTTTTACGAAGTGGAACCAGAGCGTGCCGTAATCTTCCCGGCAAATGGCGTGCAGGTTATTGGCGGGAAAGCGGCCCGGCGTTTCTTCATTGGAGATGCGCTTGAGATATTTGCCCCCTTTCTCGTAAATATCCAGCCCGTCCTGCAGCAGGCCCACAAACAGCCGGCCATCGTCATGCTTGTACACGGCTTTCACCACGTTGTGAGACATGCGGGGCGAGCGGTAAAGGGAGAACACCTTTTTGTTGGGCGCGTATTTCTTCAGCCCGTCACCGTCCGTGCCTACCCACATGTTATCATTCCGGTCGCGGAAGAGGCAGATGATCTTGTTGAAGGAGTTGGTTTCGAAGGTGTTGAAGCTGGTGATGTGATTGGTGATCTCGTGGCTGCCGATGTTGTATACCAGCACGCCGTTGTTGCCCCCGATCCAGGCATTGCCCCTGTCATCCAGCTCCACGGCGGTGGGCAGAAAAGGTTCTTTCAGCTGGTTAGGGTGGCTGAAGGGCAGGTCTGTGTATTTGTTGCGTTTGATGTCGAAAATGGTGATGTGGCCGTGGCTGGCCAGCAGCAGCGAGTCTGTGTTGAGCACCTTGATCACCGGTTTGTCTTGCAGGGTGGGCAGGCAGTAGGTGGTGAGGCGGGCGGTGTGGATGTCCATTTTCACCAGCTGCTCCTTTTCAAACACCATCCAGATGTTGTTGTCCTGCTTGGTGATGGTGAGCGGGCGCTGTTTTTTGGCCATGAAGGCCGGAGGGTACAGGATGGTCTTTTTCAGCTCGTAAGTGGTATTGTCCAGCACGTACAGGCCTTTGAGCGGCCGCCATACCCAGAGGGTCTGTGTGGCGGGGTCTTCCCCCAGAATCTGGAATTTGGGAATAAAGTCCCGCTCCGCTTCATTGACGTATGCCGTGTCCGTAAACACATGGCGGAAGGTGTTCTTGTACCGGTCATACAGGCTGATACCCAGGTTGTGCGCCAGCAGCAGCTGCTTCCGGGAATCCTGGTAGAAGGAGTAGCTGCGGGTGCCCATGAGGCCAAAACTCTTTACTACGGCGCGGCCCTGCTGGGAAACGGAGCTGTAGAGCACCCTTTCTTCCGGTTTGCTGGCCATCCGGTCTTTCCCGGAAGGATTATAGCGGTATTCGTTGAACACGTACCCGTCAAACCGGTTGATACCGTCAAAAGTGGAGATCCACAAAAAACCTTCTTCGTCCTGTATCACCCCGCTGATGCTGCTTTGAGACAAACCGTTCTCCACTCCGTAAGAATCGAAATTATAATTCCGTTCCTGCGCGGATACAACTGAGAAAATGGTGCAGAACCACAGGGTAAGGATGCCTATCTGGATTTTCGGGTGCATCATCAATTGATGGGTGATGGTTTGCGGGTTTACGGTAAATGCAAATATATAATTCTGTGATACACTTTCTAACGATTTTATATTTTTCTTAATTAATATTGCTCCAAAGCGATATCCAGGGGGCTGGCATGCCGAAAAAGGGCAAAAAAAGGGAATACCGTATATTTGGCCGGCAGTTGGGGGAAAATAGCCCTGCCGGAAAGAAGCAAGGGGCAGCAGCATGTCAGGGGGAAGGGCCCGGGGAAACCGCCTGGCCGTGAAAAAGGCGCCCTGGAAAGAAGCGCCTTGTATTTTTTAATACGCTTATTGTATCACAACCGGAACAATAGGTTAAAGCAAAAAGTACATATACCTGAAATTAACATTTTCCACTGCAATAATTCCTACAAAGTTCGCCAAGGCAGCAATTTAATTTGTTAAAGGCGGAATTAGGGCGGTCAATGCAGCAAAAAAATGTGTGGCAACCCTCTTTTTTTTATAATTTAGTTTGGAACAGGGCCCCGGCGGGCCTGTATTTATAGTACTCAGAAAATCAGATCGGCACGATGCAAGTGGCTACATCATCGGGTAAATACTCCGTAAAACATTACCCGGACAATATTCAATCGTGGAAAAAGGAAGGAAATTACTTTTATTTCTATACTTCAGAGACCATACTTGAACTGCGGGTTATTTCAGATAAGATAGTGCGCTTCCGCTATGCAGCAGACGGCACTTTCCAGCGTGACTTCTCCTATGCTCTCAGTGAAAAGCTGGAAGAATCTCCTGAATTTTTCGACATCCGCGAGTGGCCGGACTCCTTCGAGATCATTACCACCGCCATCAGGGTGTTCGTAGCCCGTGAAAACCTGCGCATTACCATCACGGATACCGAAGGCCGCATCATTAACCAGGATGAGACCGGTTTTCACTGGCAGTATTACCTGCAAAAAGGCGGAAAAATAGTGTACTGCACCAAGCTGGTACAGGAAGGCGAAGCCTTTTACGGCCTGGGAGACAAGCCGATGGACCTGAACCTGCGCGGCAAACGGCTGGAAAACTACGGCACGGACGCCTACGGCTATGCCAAAGACACCGACCCCCTCTACCGCAACATCCCCTTCTATTACGGGCTGCACAACGGCATTGGCTACGGCATATTTTTCGACAACACCTTCCGCACCCTGTATGATTTTGGCAAGGAGCGGGACGATGTGAGCAGCTTCTGGGCCAGAGGCGGGGAAATGAACTATTATTTCATTTACGGCCCTGAACTGCTGAAAGTAGCAGAATCTTACGCCCGCATTACCGGTACGGCAGAATTGCCGCCCCTCTGGGCTCTCGGGTACCACCAATGCCGCTGGAGCTACTTCCCTGACAAAAGGGTGAAAGAGATAGGCCAGGAGTTCAGGAAACGCGGTATTCCCTGCGACGCCCTTTACCTCGACATTGACTATATGGAAGGTTTCCGCTGCTTCACCTGGAGCCAGGAGCGCTTCCCCGACCCGAAGGGGCTGCTGCAAGACCTCTCTGACCAGGGCTTCAAAACCGTGGTGATCATAGACCCCGGCATTAAGGTAGACCCTGAATACAGCATTTACCAGGAGCTGGTGCAAAAAGGCTTTGCCTGCAAACGGGCAGACGGCGCCCCCATGGAGGGAGACGTGTGGCCCGGCAAATGCGTGTTTCCCGACTTTACAGACCCTAAAGTACGCGAGTGGTGGGCCGGCCTCTTCCGCGGCCTTGCAGAAACCGGCGTACGCGGCGTATGGAACGATATGAACGAACCCGCCGTATTTGAGCTGGGCACCTTCCCGGAAGACGTGCGGCACGACTATGACGGGGAAAACGTGAGCCACCGCAAGGCCCACAACGTGTACGGCCACCTCATGAGCAAAGCCACGGCTGCAGGCCTCAAGAAACACCTGATGCCCAACCGCCCCTTTGTGATCACACGCTCCGCCTACTCCGGCACACAGCGCTGGAGCTCCGTGTGGACGGGAGACAATATTGCCTCCTGGGAACACCTCTGGCTGGCCTCTGTACAATGCCAGCGCCTCGCCGTTTCCGGCCTTTCCTTTGCCGGCAGCGACATTGGCGGTTTCATCGGCGAGCCTGACGGCGAGCTTTACACCCGCTGGATACAACTGGGCGCCTTCCACCCCCTCATGCGCACCCACTCCGCCAGCAACGACACCGGCTTCAACCAGGAGCCCTGGAGCTTTGGCCCCGAATACGAAGCAGTGATAAAGTCCTTTATCCAGCTCCGCTACAGGCTGCTGCCCTACCTCTACACCACCTTCTGGCAATACGCGGCCTACGGCACGCCCATGCTGCGCCCGCTGGCCTTTGTAGCCCAGCACGATGAAAACACCCACGACCTGAACCACGAGTTCCTCATGGGAGACAGCCTGCTGGTAAGCCACGTAAGCGAGCCCGGCATGAAAGAAAAATCCGTTTACCTCCCTGAAGGCACCTGGTACTATTACTTCAATGACCAGCGCTACACCGGCGGCCAGGCCGTAACCGTGCCCACGCCCATTGAAGAGATGCCGCTGTTTGTGAAAGGCGGCGCCGTAGTGCCCCAGTACCCTGACCTGCAATATGTTGGCGAAAAGAAGATCATGGAAATGATACTGCAGGTATACTTCGGTGAAGGCACCACGCACAGCATCCTCTATGAAGACGCCGGCGACCATTACGCCTACAAAACCGGCCAGTACAACCTGGTGCGTTTCAAACAAACGTCAGAGCCCGCCTTCTTCCGCCTGAAGAAAAAGTTCGTGGGCCGGTTTGAAGCAGACTACACGCACCACCGCGTGCGCGTTCACGGCCTGCCGTTCACGCCCACCACGTATATTGTTGACGGCGGGGAAGCAAAGCCATTGCAACCCGGACATTTGCAGAACGGCGTGGTAGAAATTGCGCTGGAACGGAAGTTTGAAGAGCTGGTAATAAAATAACCATCCGGGCCGGGGAAACACCCCGGCCTTTTTTTGTCCAGATCCGCCTGTTACAATGTCCAATAAACACCCCTCCAGGTAAACATGCAGCCATTAGCTTTGTACGATCTAACAAACAAACGCCAGAAATGACCGGTAATCCTGTAACACAGGCCGTAAAAACGAAGTATGCCATGAAGCCGGCGGAGTTCATAGCGCTTTCTGCCTGCAGCATGATCCTGACCGCGCTGGGCATAGACATTATGCTCCCTGTGTTCAGCGAGCTGCGTGCGCACTTCGGGCTCAGCCCAGACTCCACGGCCACAACGCATATCATCGAGTTCTTTTTTATGGGGCAGGTTGCCCAGATCGTTTTCGGCCTGCTCTCCGACCGCTTTGGCAGGAAGGCCATATTGCGCACGGGGTTCCCGCTGTACATTGCCGGTGGCGTTGCCGCCGCATTTGCGCCGGGCCTGGAATTGATGTATGCGGCCCGCTTCGTGGCCGGCGTGGGTGCCTCCGCCGTATTTATGACCACCATTGCCGGTGTTCGGGACAGGTTTGTGGGAGACCAGATGGCCCGCACCATGTCACTGATACTGACCATCTTCCTGTTCACGCCAGTGGTAGCCCCTTTCCTGGGGCAGGCCATTCTCTCCGTGGCATCGTGGCAAATGGTATTTCTCACGCCGCCGCTCTTTGCCGTTATTATTTTCCTGTGGTCTTTCCGGCTGGAAGAGTCTCTCCCGCCGGAACGGCGCATTGCTCTCAAATGGGCAACTGTTGTTCACTCGGTACGGCAAGTGCTCAGCAACCGTGTGTTTCTGCGGTATATGGCGGCCACCACCCTTCTTTTTGCCGCATTAAGCTCCTACGTTTCCAGCTCGGAAAGAATAGTGGGCGAAATTTACGGCAGGCCGGAGCTGTTCTCCCCCATCTTTGCAGGCATCGGGCTGTTGATGGCGCTCTTTGCGTTGATGAACTCCCGCCTTTCCGGCAGGTTCGGGGCAAAGCGCGCCATCAGGTGGCTGCTGCTTGTTTACCTGGCAATAGCCGCTTTGCTGCTGCTTTTCACTTTCCTGACCGCCGACCCGCCAGATATGCGTGTATTTTTCATGGCCGTTTCGCTGATGATGGCGCTCAATTTAGCTATAGAACCCAACAGCGGAGCCCTGGCGCTGGAACCGCTGGGTAACGTTGCAGGCATTGCGGCGGCGGTGTACGGCACCTGTTTCTTCTTCATCGGCTCGTCCCTGGGTGCGGTTATCAGCCACTTTATGGTGTACGGCGTATTTCCCCTGGTGCTGAGTTTCTTTATCATAGGGCTGGCCGCAGTGTTGCTGGTGTTTGGCGACCGGCGCAGCGAATTGCATTTGTAGTTCAGGCTTAATATATTTGAACGCATATCTCAATATACCTTATGATACATCGTGTACTCCCCCTGATATTCGTACTGCTTTCAACACACACGTTCGGCCAGAACTATGAACGTAGCAGGACCTGCGGGAACGATACAATTGACGTTGATTACATCAATATGAAGACCGGGGCCAGAATTCAATACAAAGCTTTTGAATGTACAAAAGTGTCGAAACTGGGGATCAGGATAGACGTAGGGTTTAATCACTACAGATACAATGCTAAAACAAAAAATTGGCTGGGGAACCACAACGGCCCGCTTTTAGGACTGACGATTGCATACGGGAACTTCAACTTCGGCGTTAAATTCAAACCGGCAACGGTACGCCCGAAACAAAACCTGGACTTTGACGGGGAGCAACTCACCGGCAATGCAAAACTAAATCCTAATAAAATAGACTATGACTTTAGCTATTCTGTAGATTTCAAGCACAATGTCTCATTGGAGCCTTATATAGCATTCACTGCAAATAGTTTTCCTGTCATAAATGAAGAGGAGCTGGGTAAGACTTATAATATTAGTAAAACAAGGGGATTAACAGCCGGTGTTGCCTTGAACAAGTATTTCCGCCTGAAGGGCTTCCAGTTCTTTTCTGTATTTGCAAAATACGGCTACGGCCTGACCGACTTTAAAAAAGTCAATTCCAGCCTGGGTTTTGGATATTCAGATATTTCTATCGGTGTTGCTTATAAGGGATTCTTTAAACAAGTGTTTTTGAAGAGGATTTAGTTGCCCAAGCACACTAATGCGGCAGCTTCTCCCTTAAATACCCGTACACCCACGTACCCGCTATGGCACTGAGAAGCGTAACGGCAACCACCGAAGCCCCCACCCCTATCTGTGCAAAAAGCGGCCCCGGGCAGGCCCCGGTAAGAGCCCAGCCCAGGCCGAATATGATTCCCCCGTATACCTGTCCTTTGTTGAACTTTTTAGGAGCAATGGTGACCGGCTCTCCATATATGGTTTTAACCCTGAATTTTTTGATCAGCCAAACAGACAGCATCCCTACCGTCACCGCGCTTCCAATAATCCCGTACATGTGAAAAGACTGAAAACGGAACATCTCCTGTATCCGGAACCAGCTGATCACTTCTGCTTTTACGAATACAACACCGAACAGCAAGCCTGCGGCCAGGTATTTCAGATTGTGGTACCACTTGTGCTCCAGTCGGCTTTCATTGATGCATACCACATCCTGCCGGCGAACGTCATTACCCGCGCGGGCCATTACTTTTTCCTGCATGTTGTTGTTATTAAAGTGAAAGGATTGCCGGCAATATGTAGTTGGCCATGACAAGCCCGCCGGCCATAAAACTGACGGTAGCTACCAGAGACGGCCACTGGAGGTTAGACAGGCCCATGATAGCGTGGCCGCTGGTGCAGCCACCGGCATAGCGGGTACCGAAACCTACCAGGAAACCGCCCGCGACCATCACCAGCAGCCCTTTCAAGCTGAACAGCGTGCGCCAGTTGATAATGTCTTCAGGCACCAGGCTATTGTAATTGGTGATGCCATACCCGGCAAGCTCTTTCGCTAGCGCAGGGTTGACCGTCACGGGACCCGGGTTTGCCAGCAGGCGGGCTGCCAGCACCCCGCCCAGGAAAATACCTGCTACAAAAAACAGGTTCCAAACCTCCTTTTTCCAGTTGTACCTGAAAAAAGGAATATTGGCCGGCATGCACGATGCACAAATATGCCGGAGGGATGAACTGATACCGAAAGATTTATTTCCGATGATGAGCAGCAGCGGCACAGTTAATCCGATCAAAGGCCCCGCAATATACCAGGGCCAGGGTTGTTGTATGAACTCGAACATGTATGATGATCCGTTTTGTTAAACTACTTGACCGTTTTGCTCTGGCACGCATAGGCCGTTTTCGGAACAGCGGTTTTGGAAATGGCATTAAACCCACCTTCAATTTCCGTGAAGTTGCGGTACCCTCTTGCCTGTAAAATACTGGCCGCCATCATGCTGCGGTAACCGCCTGCACAATGCAGATAAAAGTGCTCCTTCGGATCAATCTCCTCGATCCAGCTGTTAATATCTGCCAGCGGCTTGTTAATGGCCGTTTCAACATGCTCGGCTTCATACTCGCTATTCTTCCGCACATCTATCACCTTGCCTTGTTTGTTTTCCTGCTCTTCCGCAAATTTTTCCGCGGTGATGCGGTGAACGGCATCCGTTTCTTTTCCTGCCGCTACCCAGGCGTCAAAACCGCCTTTCAAATGCCCAAGCACATTATCAAAACCAACCCGGCTCAGGCGGGTTACTGCTTCTTCTTCCTTGCCTGCCTCAGTTACCAGCAAAAGAGGCTGGTCCACATCTTTCACCATTGCCCCTACCCAAGGTGCAAAGTCGCCCCCCAGGCCGATATTGACAGATTGCGGAATGAACCGCTGCGCAAATGATTTATCGCTCCGCGTATCCAGTACCAGCGCGCCGGTTGCCTCAGCCAGTTGCTCAAACTCCGTTACTGAAAGCGGTTTCATGCCCTGGCTCAGCACTTCATCAAAGCTGTGGTAGCCCTTTTTGTTCATGGCCACATTCATGCTAAAGTAGGCCGGCGGCGGCAGCAGCCCGTCAGTAACTGCCTTTACAAAGGCCTCCTTGCCGGGCTGGTTCAATGCATAGTTCACTTTCTTCTGGTTGCCTAGCGTATCAACTGTTTCTTTCATCATGTTCTTTCCGCAGGCAGACCCGGCCCCATGCGCGGGATATACGATAATATCATCCGCCAGCGGAAGTATCTTGTTGTACAGGCTTTCATACAGCAACCCCGCCAGCTCATCCTGTGTCAGGTTAGCAGCTTTCTGCGCCAGGTCCGGCCGGCCTACGTCGCCGAGGAAAAGCGTATCGCCGCTGAACAAAGCGGTTTCTTTCCCGTTCTCATCTATTAGCAGGAAGCAGGAACTTTCCAGCGTATGGCCGGGCGTATGCAATACTTTGATCTTAACCTGCCCCAGCTCAAACACCTGGTTATCTTCCGCAACAATAGCGTCAAATGCAGGCGCGGCAGTTGGCCCGTAAACTATGGGCGCCTGTGTTGCGCGGCTGAGGTCAAGATGACCGCTTACGAAATCCGCGTGAAAATGGGTCTCAAATATGTATTTGAGCCGGGTGCCATCTTTCTTCAACCGGTCAAGGTATGGCTGGGTTTCCCGTAACGGGTCTATAATGGCTGCTTCTCCGTTGGAAGTGATGTAGTATGCGCCCTGTGCCAGACATCCCGTGTATATCTGTTCTATTTTCATGACTGAATATTTTTATGTGATCGACTTTACAAAGGTCTTTTGTTTAATATTGCTGTACAGCTACTTTTGTTACAAAGCGGGTAATATTTCCCTGACCAGGATGTAAATGCCCATTGCCAGCACCAGCCAGCCAAAGGCAGGCTTCAGCTTCTCGCCGTTCACTCTTTTGGACAAGGTGAAGCCAATGAAGATACCGGCAATGGCAAACGCAGTAATGAGCAGTAAAAAGCCCCAGTTCAACTGCGCTCCTCCTCCCTTGCCCAGGAAACCAATGAGCGAGTTCACTGCTATGATAACCAGGGATGTTCCTACGGCCTCCTTCATGGGAAGTTTGCTCAGCACCACCAGTGCGGGAATGATCAGGAAACCGCCCCCGGCGCCCACCAGCCCTGTCAGCGTTCCGGCCATCAGGCCCTGCAGGAGAATAAGCGGGTAGTTGAATTGCTGTTTAAGGGCTGCCCCTGCAACAACCGGCCGCTCTTTCCTTATCATGGAATAAGACGCGCCTGCCATAAGCAGTGCAAAAACCACCATCAGCAAGCTGCTGCTGGTTACCGTGTAATCTCCCATCTGCCATATTTCCCGCGGAATGGCCGGCACCAGGCAGGCCCTTGTCAGAAAAACAGCTGCAATGGAGGGTATTCCGAAAACGATGGCTGTTTTGACATTCACCAGCCCCTTCCTGAAATAAGGGACCGCACCGGCTGCACTGGTAACACCTACAATAAACAGGGAATAAGCCGTTGCCTGCATGGCATCTATCCCGAATGCATACACCAGCAAGGGCACTGTTAATATACTGCCACCTCCGCCGATGATGCCTAATGATATCCCTATCAGCACTGATGCGATGTAACCCGGTAGTTCCATGTGTTTCAGATTGATGGCACAAAAGTGCATCAACCAGATAACGGCTACAGCTACTTTAGTTACAAAAGGGTAATTTTATTCCGCCCCAGCGTTACAACACCATCCTCTTCCAGCTGCTTCAGCAGCCGCGATACCACTACCCTCGCGGTGCCCAGCTCATTAGCCAGTTGTTCATGCGTGGTTTGCACTGTTTTGGACGATGCCAGCTCAGACTTCTTGCGAAGCAGGTCCAGGAGCCGCTCATCTACCTTCTTGAAGGCAATGGCATTGACCACCTCCAGCAACTCTTCAAAACGCTTGTGGTATAGCCGGAAAATATAATCCAGCCACTGCGGGTACAACCTGATGAAATGGGGCACCTTTTCAATGGGCAGAAAAAGAATTTCCGCGTCTTCCTCCACTTCCGCCTTCACCTTGCTCGTTTCATTATGCAGCCCTCCCAGGAAAGACATAATGCAGCTCTCACCTGCCTTGATATAATACAGCAATATCTCCTTCCCCTCTTCCTCCGTTCTGACTACGCGCATGGCTCCCCTGGTAACAATGGGGATTGAACGGATGGAAGCGTTCTCATTCAGAATGACCGTGCCGGCCTTGTATTCCTTTTGCAGGCCGTATTTGTATAATTCCTCCAGCAGCTCCGGGGAAGAGCGGAATTCAGGTATTTGTTCCAGATGCTCCATAATACAAATTTACGTTTTCAGGGATTTACACAGTTGACGCTGATCATCAGGATAACCCATGCTGGTCATTTCCTCAAAAAAATTTGCCTCAATAACCCTAAACAATTATATTTGTCTACAAAATCAATAGACTAACCATATTATGCATCACTTCAACTGGATCGCACTATCCATTGGCGGGTTCCTGTTCTTTATAGGGCTGGAGTACGTGATATCCCGCAGAACGGGAAAGAACTACTTTCAGTTTGCCGAATCCATTGCCAACCTCAATGTTGGCATAGCCGAGCGGTTGCTGGACATTTTTGTGACGGGCTTGTTCTATTTCTTTTTTGATTACATCTACCGCAATTTTGCGCTCTGGCATATCAAACCAACCTGGTACACCTGGTTCCTGCTTTTCCTGGTTACAGACTTTGTATGGTACTGGTACCACCGCCTGGCGCATGAAGTGAACATTCTCTGGGCGGCGCATGTGGTGCACCACCAAAGTGAAGATTTCAATTACACCGTATCAGCCAGGATCACGGTGTTCCAGGCGGCCGCACGTTCCCTCTTTTGGGCGGTATTGCCGCTGGCGGGCTTTCCGCCGGCCATGATCACCTCCCTCCTGCTGGTGCACGGCCTTTACCCTTTCTTCATCCACACCCAAACCATTGGCAAGCTGGGCATCCTGGAATACTTTATGGTAACGCCCTCCCATCACCGCGTACATCATAGCTCCAATGAAAAGTACCTGGACAAAAACTATGGGGACGTGCTGATCATCTGGGACAAGCTGTTCGGCACCTTCACCCCGGAACAGGAGGAAGAGCCCTGCATATATGGCCTCACCAAACCCCTGAAAAGCCACAGCTTCCTCTGGCAGCAATTCCATTTCATGCTGGAGCTGCTCACGGCCTTTAAACGGGCAGGCAGCTGGAAAGCGCGCTGGAAGGTGATATTCGGCAAACCTGACGATATTGACCCTGACATCCGTGGGCAACTGGAAGCGGTATGGTTGCGGAAAACGGAAGCGCGGAAACAAACAAAGTTCCAGCGCATTTACATCATCATACAAACGGTGATCAGCATCAGCCTGCTGTTTGTGGCCACCTTGCTGGAAGCCTACATTCCCACGGGCCTGAATATATTTATAGTTCTGTTCATTTTGCTCAGCCTCGTTAACACCGGCGCCATACTGGAGCAGAAAAAATGGTTCTTCTACCTGGAGTATGCGCGCATGATGCTCATTGCGGTTACATTCCTGGTGTACTTCCCGCACCTGTACGTATTTGCCAGCGTACTGCTGTTTGCTGGACTGGTAACGTTTTATTTCTCGCGCATCGAAAGATCTTTGCACCGCCTGTTATTTCAGCGGGCGCAATAATATTGTCGTGTGGCCGAGTGGTTAGGTAAAGGCCTGCAAAGCCTTTCACGGTGGTTCGAATCCACCCACGGCTACATAGCCGGGAAAATGCTGTAAATACGGCATTTTCCCGGCTTTTATTTTTGCTCCTATACCGCTGACGTGAATCATGGGTGGCGGGCATTACCGTGCCCCATCTGTTGATCAGGATCATTCAGCCTCTGTTCCCCCGTCATTTTCCTGGAGCCATGGTTCATCTACTTTCGTATCAAAACCTCACGATATGAAAAAAATAATAGCCGCCGTAGATGCCCTTAACTTTTCGGAACTGGAGCTCCGCAGTTATAAGTACCTGGCTGACAAAGCCCGGGGAGAGCTCACTGTGCTGTTCCTGGAAAATATCGTAGGCGAATACGCCGTTCCCGCAAACCCTGAAAGCGCGCTGGTTGACTATGACGAAATTTTCCGCAAAAGCGTGAGGGAAAGGCAGGAAAAAGCCCGGCGAAACATACACCAGCTGAAAAACTTCTACAGGGACAGCGGCATGGACATAACCGTACGTGAACTAACGGGCATGCCGGCAGCCGACGTTATTCCGGAAACCCGCTTTGCAGACTTGCTGCTGGTACGCAGCACTACCTCCTTTGCCCAGCTGCCTGACTCCAACCCGCCGGGGTTTGTGAAAGACCTGCTGGCAGATGCGCGCTGCCCGGTAATGGTTATTCCGGAACATGTGCACTACATCCGCCAACTCATATTTTCCTATAACGGCTCTGATTCCTCCGTATACGCCCTACGCCAGTTTTCGCAAATATTCGAAGAGCTCAGCGACGTTCCGGTACGGGTGATTTATGTGGAGGAAAAAGATCAGGCGCAGATACCGCAGGGGAAACTGCTAAAAGACTACCTGCGCCACCATTATGAAGACATATCCTTTGAAACCCTGCAGGGAGCGCCCTCTGCCGAGCTGCTGGCTACAGTGGTACACAAGACCGACAGTATTATGACCCTGGGCGCCTATGGCCGCAGCAGGACCTCCCGCTTTTTTCACCGCAGCGATGCGGACAGCATCTTGCGCACCGCCAATATCCCGCTCTTCATCACACATCCATAAACCCGCAATTATGAAAGGTATAGTACTATATAAAGGGAAATACGGCGCTACCATGCAGTACGCCATCTGGATAGCGGCTGCCTTGAACACCCAGGCGGTGAAAGCTGACCTTGCCGGTGAAACCCATCTTGCCGGGCTGGACTATGTAATAATTGGAACGAGCGTATACATCGGCAAGCTGCAAATAGCCAATTGGCTCGGGAAACATGCATCCTGGCTCAAGGGAAAAAAGCTGGTCTTCTTCATTGTAGCAGGCACACCGCCTCATGAAACAGAGAAGCTGCGCGGCTACTATGAAGGCGGCGTACCCGTGCAGTTGAGGCATCAGGCCAGCGTTTATTTCCTCCCCGGCAGCCTGCGGTTCAGGAAGCTGTCTCTTATGGACAAGCTGATGCTCACATTAGGCTCCCGCATGGCAAAACGGCGCGGGGAAAATATCCATACGGAAGACTATAACAACGTATCCAGGGAGCACATCCAGCCCATTGTGAACGAGTTACGTGATCTCCAACAGGAAGCGCAACGCTAAAACCTATCATCATGAAAATATTCATCACCGAAGAATTTCTGCTGGAGTCCATCCAGAATGAGTTCAGGGCGGTGTACCCGAACCTGAAAATCCTGTTCTTCAAAAACCCTCACGCCGCCTATGAAGGCAGCCTGCCGTCTGAATTGCTGCCCTCCGGTACGCCAATAGACGAGATACGCAACATTCATGCTGCCGGCTGGATAGATATTGGGCCACAGGTAACAGCAAAGCAGCTGGAGCGGCAGTTCCTGCGGCAGTTGGGGCTGAACGCCCAGGTTTTCAGGCGCTCAGGGGCGGCATGGCTGGAAACCACTGCTACTGACGACCGTACGCTGCAGGAACTGGAGGCCCTGGCATCCCAGATTCCGGCCGGACCTGAAATTCCGGAAACGGACCTAAACGAACAAACATGAAATATCCAATCTTACTCCTGCTAGGCATCACCTTGCTCCTGGGCGGATGTTATTCCACCAGGCCCACAGGATACTGGACATCTCCGGAGCTCACCCGGCAAACCTACCAGAAAATTCTTGTGCTGGGCATGATGCCTGACCCGCTTTTGCGGGGACGGATGGAAGCGCATATTGCCGGAGACCTTACAGATATAGGTATTCCTGCCGTAACGGCCAGCGCCGGGTTTGATACGTTTTCTTTCATCAGAACGGAAGACAAGGATGTGATGCGCCAATTTTCAGAAGCCGGGATAGACGGCGTACTGACCATTTCGCTGTTGAATAAAAGCACTGAGGGCTTCTTTCTCCCCGGAAGCCTCTACTACCTGTTGTCAGATCAATATGCAAAAGACTACTTCCGCCTGTTTGCCCCCGAATTTTACAAGGAAGCCGATCAATACCTTTTTGAAAGCAACTTTTACTGCGTAAAAAAAGGCCGGCGCCTGTTTGCCACCCAAACCATGACTTTCGATCCCGCTTCACTGGAAAAAATGGCGCATGAATACGGTAAAGTGGTTACCAGGGAGCTCCGCAAGCATGGCATTGTATCACGGCAGTGACGGCCGGGCATGACCCGATGATACGCCGCGCGTTTTCAGCCCGGTATGTTTTAAATTTAGGCATCAAACATCCTGATATGACAAACATCCTGGTTGTACTGGACGGCCTTAATTTCTCCATTTCACAGGCGGGGCCCATTGAATATATTGCGCGGCTGGCCCACGGGACACTGAAAATCATTTTACTGGACGTTATTCCGCCTCCCCTTCCCACATTACTTCCTGCCGTGGCAGACAGTATGTATTACAGTAATGAGGCTGCAGATGAACATATTGCAGAACTTCAGCAGGAGGTCCGGCAGCATGCGGAGGAACTAAAGGCCTTGCTATCGGCAAAAGGCATGGAATATACTTTCACTACGGTTACCGCCCGGCCCGTTGAGACGGTGGTGCACGAGAGCCGCTTTGCGGATATCCTGCTGGTGCCCCATACTTTGTCTCTTTCAGGCATCCGTGACAGCGAGCCGCCGCGGGCTATCCGGCAAATACTGGAAAAGGCGGAATGCCCCGTTCTCACACTTCCCGCTACCATGCAGGACATTAAAGAAACGGTATTGGCATATAACGGTACGCATTCTTCCATGCTCGCCATCCGCAACTTCTTCCGGTTGTTTCCTGCCCTGGGCTTACGTAAGGTAACCGTTATGTACGTCAATGAAAACGGGGATGATACTGTACCTGATGAAGAGTTGCTACGGCAATACCTGGCAGGCATTTGCCGCAAGCTGACATTCCAGACGCTGCATGGAAGCCCTTCGGCTTCCCTCAAGGTATGCCTCCAGTTCAGGAGGAACATCGTCATTACCCTTGGCGCCTATGGCAGAAGCAGGGCCTCACGCTTTTTCCGGGAAAGCCAGGCAGACAGCCTGCTGGAACTTCAGCATGCCTATTTCTTCATTTCTCACCAGTAAGCGTATTTTTATTCACCCAGCAAGGTGAACCGTTTGAAGATCTTTTTCCTTTTGGCCTGATACTTCAGGGAAGCATAATGGCGGAGGTGGGCCAGGGCCTCTTCCGGGCTGTCTGTTACAAGAATATAGTTGAGGTCGGCCGGCGATATCATACTTTCCCTGACCATAACGTCCAGCATATCCGCAATTGCATGCCAGTATTCAGTTCCCATCAGCACAATCGGGAAATCCAGTATTTTTTGCGTCTGGATGAGGGTCAATGCTTCAAAAAATTCGTCCAGCGTACCTATGCCGCCGGGCATAATAACAAATCCGTAAGAGTACTTGAACATCAGCACTTTCCTGACAAAGAAATAACGGCAGTTGAAATAGGCGTCAAGCCATGGGTTGGGCCGCTGTTCGTGCAGCAAGCGGATGTTGCACCCTACGGCCGTACCACCGGCTTCCGACGCTCCCCGGCTGGCCGCCTCCATAATTCCCGGCCCGCCGCCGGTCATTACCGCAAACCCCAGGCCTGCAATGCCTTTGCCCATGGCTACGGCATTATTGTAATAAACGCTTCCCGGGCGTACCCGCGCTGAGCCAAACACCGCAATACAAGGCCGTACAAAGTGAAAAACCCTGAACCCGCGTATAAATTCGCCAATGATCTGTAGCAGGAAAAAAAACTCACGCAACCGTGATCTGGGACCTTCCAGGAAATACCTTTCCTCTTTATGGAACGCTTCCTTGTCTTGTGCGCCCGCAGGGGGAGACTGGGTGGTAACTGACATCATTTTTATTTTCACGAAAGTTCGCTCCCGTAACTGTCCGTGGAAAGAGCGCCCGTCATGCGCTTCTATGATTGCGATCAATGCAGCATTCTCTTTGCCTCTCCTGCTGACCGGGATCATGACATACGTCCCCCAAAATCATTGCCCGCATGCCGCTCATTCCGGAAATTAGGGGTGTTATTCACGCTCAAAAATCTGTTGTATGCAAATCACATATCCACGCGAAAGCACAGCACGCCGGCAAGAGCCGTTGCTCACCGCCGCGGAGATTGCCTGGGGCGTAACTATAGCCGCCGCCTGGCTGGGCCTGCCATATCTCCGGGCATTGTTAACATTCTTGCTGGAAATAATCTATGACTGGTTCCTGGTATTTGTACATTAACCTGCTAAACCTTTTAAGTCATGAAAACCGAATCATACGTTGTACAGCTATTCCATAAAGGCAAAACATGGCGCCTGCCGGTAAAGGTGCAGGAATTGGGGGCCGGTTTCAAGATCAGTGCGGAAATAGAAGAAAAAGAGATCTGTTTTGCCCGGGACGATCATGACGGCCTGCGGGCTATCAATCACCAGGAAGATTTTGACCCGCAATTCCTTTACCTGCTGGCCCGGGAGATACAGCGGCTGCGCCAGTCAGACAGATGAATGGGTAATACGTTGATCTTATTTCCGCTTGTCCATAGCCACACGCAGGGCATTGATTTCTTCCTGTTGGGCGGCCTGTTTTTTTGCCTGCTGCTCCAACTGCTTTTGCTGGTCTATCAGGTACAATGTCAGCTCCTCCACCTTTTTCAGCAACTTCTTATTCATCTCGCCAAGGTCATGGCCTTGTTCTGCTACTTCAGCGGCTGAAGGGATTTCCGGCAGATGTTGATGCTTACTGATATACTGGGCTACATACTCCAATGATGGCAAAATATAATTTTTATCAAAGACGTAATCCGGCCACGCGGTCAAATTCTCGCTCACCTTCACCTTTTTTGCCAAAATCCCTCCATTGACAGTAAGTTTTGCATTTGTTATATCCGTACCAATGCCCACGTTGCCGGTGGCCCTTGCAATAACCAAAGGCGCGCCCAGATAGTTGCCGGCATCGTCGTACGAAAAAATGGCAAAGTTGCTACCGGTATTGTTGCCTGTTTCCAATTGATGATACCCCAGTGCAAACCTTGGCAGATCTTGCGTGTTGTGCAGGCTATACAACCTGGAGCCATACTGACCTGCTTCCTGCTTTGCTATGTATGAAGCGGCGGCGGTATTTCCGTTAATCTGCAAGGCGGAATAACCATCATCAACAGTTCCATTGATCAGGGCACGGGGCGTTGCATTAGTCAGTACTTCCACCCAATTATCCCATGTCCCCCCTACCTGTGAGCGGAGAAACATCCGGTTCCTGTTATAGGTCAATCCGGTGGCTATCTGTGTACCCCATAACGGGCCATCTGCTGAGCCATTCCGGTGCCTGATATTGATTACGCTCCACCAGTCTGTGGGTAGCGGCGAGTAATGTGGGTTGGGCGTTCTACCTATAGTCCCTAAAAAATGCTTGCTGGTTGTAACTGAATCATTAAAACTCGCGGCATCTCCTTCCAGCGTAACAGCATTTACCTGGGCAAAAGAACGGTTTGACACAAACAGGAAAGTCAAGATGAGGAAAAGGGCGTTTCTAGGCATAGGGTACATTTTATCCGGGTTAAACTCGAATTTAATAAAAAAGCGTATCATTTCCGATACGCTTTCCCAATCTCTTTATTTATCCCTTACACACCTGAACCCCAAATTATTGCTGGCACTGCTGATCTCGCCCTTGCCCCTGCTGCCGGCGCGGTACCGGATGCAATACTGGTCACTGCAAAGGAAAGACCCTCCCCGTTGTACCCGCTTCACGGCACCGGGCTCATCAGGGTCATAACTGTCTGAAGGGCCTTTAGGGTTCTGGCTCGGGCTCTGTGCATAATAGTCCGGGCGGTAAAAGTCTTCACACCATTCCCATACATTACCGTCCATATCATACAGGCCAAAGGCATTGGGCGGGTAACTTTTTACCGGGGCCACGGCGGAGAAGCCGTCTTCCAGGGTATTACCGGAGGGGAAATTGCCCTGGAAAATATTGGCGGTCCATTTACCGCCGGGTTTCAGTTCATTGCCCCAGTAATAGTTTGTATGACGCGCGCCGGCACGGGCCGCATATTCCCATTCCGCTTCCGTAGGCAGCCGTTTACCCGCCCATTTAGCGTAAGCGGCGGCATCGGAATATGCGATATGTACTACAGGGTCATTATCCTTGCCGGCAATGCTGCTGCCTTCTCCGAACGGATGCTGCCAGTTGGCGCCTGGCACGTACTCCCACCACTGCAGAGGATTGTCTAGCGATACGGGTTGCGACGGCGGGGTGAACACGGCAGAAGAGGGCACCAGCTTTTCCGTGGGAACGCCGGGATAATCAGCCGGGTTGAGCGGCAGCTCCGATACGGTTTTATAGCCGGTGGCTTTTACAAACTCGGCAAACTGGGCATTGGTCACCTCATGCTCGTCCATCCAGAAATCACTGACGGTAACGGTATGTACAGGGCGGCTGTCAGGGAACTCGTCCGAACCCATTTCAAAAGCCCCGCCCTTGACAAGCACCATGCCGGTGGTAGAGCCGGTGGTGGCAGGTTTTTCAGCAGCAACGCTGTCTGTGGTGTTCTTTTCGGTCCCGGCGGAACGTGGCTGGCAGGCAGCCAGTGCCAGCACTGGCCATACAAGTTGAATTAAACGCATGATAATGTTTTTCTACGGATGAGCGGGCGGTTGTGTAAAACAAATAACTTTTTCTGCAAAAAGCAAACAATTGTTACCTGCTGTTGCAAATAAAGATCAACACGCATGAGACTGCGCACCAGCCGCCGCATTAGGCGCCCCGTACAGCAGCTTTTCCAGCACGCCGTGCAGCACCCTTATTTCCACAGGTTTGCGAATATACCCGTCCATGCCCATGGAAATATATTCCTGCTCCTGTTCCTTGAAGGCATCTGAAGAAACGGCTACAATAGGGATATGTTTGAGCAGTTCGTGCTGCCGGAGGTTAAAAAACGTTTCACGCCCGCTCATGACGGGCATGTGAAGATCCATCAGTATCACGTCCGGCAGTATCTGGCGGGCCAGCTCAATGCCTTCCAGGCCGTTTTTAGCAAAGCCGGTCTGGGTAATGCCGATACGGGCCAGGAAATGTTTCATAATGGTATGGTCAATAGCGTTATCGTCCATCACCAGTACTTTGGTATTGACAGGCAGCAGCGTCAGCTCTCCCGTGGTTTGCGGGCCGCTCTCCGTACTGATCTGCAACGGCAGGGCTATGAGGAAGTTGCTGCCTTCGCCTTGCTGGCTGCTCACTTCTATGGAACCGCCCATCAGCTCCACCTTTCGTTTCGCAATGGCCAGGCCCAGGCCGCTGCCGCCAAACTGCCGGTATACGTCACGGTCTCCCTGCTCAAAGGGTTTGAATATAGCACTCAGCTGCTGGGCGGGAATACCTCGCCCCTCATCACACACCTGTATGAACACATTGCGCATGTTGTGGAAGCAGCGCACGCGGATGTTTTTTTCCGAGGGGGTGAACTTGATGGAGTTGGATAGCAGGTTGTTGACCACCTGCCCCAGCATCAGCTTGTCTCCGAGTATCATTTCAGGAAAGCGCCCATCTATTTCAAGGTGGATGAACACTGATTTTTTGCTGGCTATGCTCTGGTAAATGTTGACGGTATTCTGCAGCCACTCCCGCAGGGAGAAGGCGCTCATTTTTACTTCATCTGTTTTGCCGGCTTCAATTTTGCTCAGTTCCAGCACGCTGTTTACCAGCTCCAGTATGTTGTGGCTGGTGGCATGCAGGTTTCTGGCCATCTGCCTGATCCTGGCGTCTGAATCGGGCTGGCCCAGGGCCTCTGTCAGCAGTTCGCCGATGCCCATAATGGTGTTGAGCGGCGTACGTATTTCATGGCTTAGCTCGCTGATGAACTGGGTCTTGGCATCGTTGGCGGTTTGCAGGGCCATGGTGCGGTCATGCACCAGGTCTTCCAGCTCTTCACTGTATTTTGCCAGCTCCATACGCTGTGCCAGCACCTCATTGCGGCTGCGTACCAGGGCCGTATTGCGGCTGCGCAATACACGCAGCAGGTCCATGATGTTACGCTGGTAAAGGCTGATAGCAAGATAGTTGAGAAATAACACCACGGGCATCACCATCCACCGGTACATATTCTGTGTTTGGGCTGATAACGGCAAGGGCGCTACGATGCCGAAATAGTAGTTGAACTCCAGCGCTATGAGGCAAATAATAGGCATGGACACGCATATGATGCGCTGCGCTTTTTCCTGCGGGCGGCAAACCAGCAGCGCCACGCTCATCAAAAACACGGCCAGCAGCTGCACTTCAGTAACTCTGCCCAAAATGGCGCCGTAGTATAGTATGATCACAATGAAAATGGCCTGCAAACCTATGCGGGAAGCATTGAAATACCCACGGTAGTTGAGCCATATCATGCCAAAAAAAGCGGGACAAAAAACAAACACGGCGGGTATCAATATCAGCAGGGAACGCAGCAGGAGATAAAATGATATTCCATATATCGTTACCAATATGCCGGTAGCAAAACTTACAATGTTGACCACCCTTATTCTGCGGGCTTCTTCCTTGACAGATGTACGCGATGTGCCCAACTTGAAAATGTGCTGTAGCCTTGCGCGGAACGTTTGGGATATAAGAGTTGACATCACGAACAGGTTTAATTAAACAATAGGACTGACATTATCACTACCCAATAAAGACACGGTATTCAAAACACAGGGGATGATAAATTTTGGTTGTTATTTGCTCTTACTAAATTTAAGGAATACTGTCCTAATTTGCTAACGCGATATATACGTTGGCCGGCAGTTATCCGGATTTAAACAAAGAGAAAAAAGTTCCCCGCCCGTACCACATTATCAACCAGCATGTAATACTTGCGGAGCGGTTTTAAATGGAAAAAACTTACTCTTTCCCCTTCTTCTTTTTCCCGGCCTGCTGTTCGTGCGGCAAAGGGGTATTGGTATTGCGGGGTTTGCTGCTGGGGGCGGAAGTGCTCAGTTCCCCGCGTTCATAAGTTTCACGTATCATACTCCCGTCTTCATCGTACACACGCCATTCTCCGTGCCTTACGGAGTGGCCTTTACGGGTTACTTCAGTAAGGGTTTCCTCTCCGCTTACAGGGTCTACTACGGTTACGGTATCTTTCTGGCCTTCCAGGTCTACGGCCAGCATCACACCGGTAGCGGCCAGCCGCCCGTCCGGGTAATAGTATTTGCACAGGCCGTCCAGTGCGCCGTTTTTAAAAGTCTCTTCGGCAATAACGTCTCCATTCACGTTGTATTTTTTCCAGATGCCTTCCTTACGGTCGTTCTTGTAGCTGCCTTCCCAGGAGTAACCGGGCTCTCCGCGTACAGACGGCACCTGTTCTACCCAGGGGCCCTGTTTGCGTTTTTTGGCGTCTATGCTGTTCATGCCGCTTTGAGCAGCGGCAGTAAGCACAACAAATGAGCAGAGAATCAATAAAATGAGTTGTTTCACAGGAATGATAGGATTTATTGGTATATCACAAGTTAAGCATTTTCCTTTACAAGAAGAGGCCCCGGACAATACCGGGGCCCCTGTTGTATTAATTCAGGTTGCAAGATTTTACTTTTTTAAAGTAATAGACGGAATCTTGGTTTCCCTGTTTCTTTCCACTTTTATATCCGTAATGGTAGTATCTCTATACCCGTTGCCGGCGTTCACGAACAGGCTGTAAGTGCCCGTTTTTAGGCCACGGATCTTGAATTCGCCATGGCGGCCCGGCAGCGCATACATGGAGTCTGCGCTGTTGTATACGGTGATCACTGACTGGGCGTCTGTGGGCAATACCTTGCCAGACACGGAGCCGGTAGATTTCAACGTCCACACATGTATGTAGGGGATCAGGATGAACTTGCCCCTGCTTACCTGTACTATAGAACGTTGTACGTCAAAGTCAAGCCAGAGCTGCAGGTTGTCTGGTGAGATCTCATCCCATTCGGAATGCCTTACCTTGATCATGATCTTCACCTGCCCGTTGATAGACTTGAGGGGGTAGCTGATGCTGTCTTTTACGAGGGAGTTGTTGGGGCCTACCGTGATGCGGATGCCCTTGATCTTGCCTTTGGCAATAACGCCTGCGGCCAGGCTGGTATCTACACCGTTGCGGAGCTGCAGCACGTCATATACACCAGGCCTGATGGCCAGAGAATCCCATACCTGGCAGTCTTTATCATCATCGTCATCCCTGTCACGGCCTCTCCTGTCTTCCCACCAGCCGCAACGGTCACGGTCATCCCAGCGGTCATCATCATCGTCATCATCAACATTCCGGGCGCAGGTATCTATGAGCACTTCTACTTTCTGAATGTCTATCAGCACCTGGTCAAAAACGCCAGGGCCGTCTGTAAGCATAATGCTTACACGTTGCTTCCCGTCGGGCACTTCACCCGGTTCAGCGGAGTTATTTTTGGTGCAAGCGTACAAGATGAGAGACAGGGTAGCCACGAGCATAACGGGCATTCCCCATTTGTGGAACACTTTTTTCATAAAGACTGGTTTTAGAGTTAATTACTCGTTTTTCAACTTATATGGAATAATCAGGTCAAGTGGTAAATAAACGTGAAGTCACGTTTGCTTATTGCACCAACGTGTTAGATGCAATTTTTTGGGGAAGGTTTAAACAGCTTTAAAAAAAATTTCACGCCCCCTTTTTGCCGGGCTTCCTGCTTTTGAAGATAGCGGCTCCGAGGGGCGGCAGCCGCAGTATGATGTCATAAGGTTTGCCAAAGCGGCCGGGCACGGGTTTGACAAGGCCGGTATTGACCACGCCACTGCCATAAAACCGCGCTTCGTCACTGTTCAGCACTTCCCTGAAGGCAAGGTTCCAGGGAATGCCAACGGGGTAGTCTTCCCTTGCCACGGGGGTCATATTAAGGACAACCAGTATCACCTCCCCTTCTTCCCCCTTGCGGGCATATACCATCACACTGTTATCCTGGTCTGCCAGGTGTACCCATTCAAAGCCGTTAATGTCAAACTGGGTCTTATACAGGGCCGGCTCGCCGGTGTACAGCTTGTTAATGGCTTTTACGAACTGCTGCAGGCCTTCATGGGTAGGGTGCTGGAGCAGGTGCCAGCCCAGCTCTCTCTTGTAGTTCCATTCTTTTGTATCTCCAAACTCCCCGCCCATGAACAGCAATTTGGTACCGGGGTGGGTGAACATGTAGGCATACAGCAGGCGGAGGTTGGCGAAACGCTGCCAGTCGTCTCCCGGCATTTTATAGATCAGCGGGCTTTTGCCGTGTACCACCTCATCATGGCTGAGGGGCAGCATAAAGTTCTCGCTGAAGGCGTACATGATGCTGAAAGTGATCTGGTTCTGGTACCATTTGCGGAAAAGGGGGTCTTTCTTGAAATAGTCAAGCGTATCGTTCATCCAGCCCATCATCCACTTCATACCAAAACCCAGCCCGCCCATGAATACGGGGCGGGATACACCGTAGAACGAGGTGGATTCTTCGGCAATGGTCTGCACGTCGGGGAAGCGGCTGTAAATGGTGCTGTTCATTTCCTTCAGGAAGGCAATGGCCTCCAGGTTCTCATTGCCGCCCTGGGCATTGGGTTCCCAGGCGCCGGCCTTCCGAGAATAATCCAGGTGTATCATGGAGGCTACGGCGTCTACCCGCAGCCCGTCTATATGGAATTTGTCCAGCCAGAACAGGGCATTGCTGAGCAGGAAAGACTTTACTTCATTGCGGGCATAGTTGAACACATAGCTGTTCCAATCAGGGTGGAAACCTTTGCGCATGTCTGCATACTCATAGCAGTGGGAACCGTCAAAGCGGTAAAGGCCATGGTCATCGTACGGGAAATGAGAAGGCACCCAGTCCAGTATCACGCCCAGGCCGGCATGGTGAAAAGCGTCTACCATGGCCATAAAGTCTTCCGCCGTGCCATACCGCGAGGTAGGCGCGTAAAAACCGGTCAGCTGGTAGCCCCAGGAGCCGTCAAACGGGTGTTCCATTACAGGCATCAGCTCCACGTGGGTGAAGCCCATTTCCTTGACGTATGGAACCAGCATGGCGGCTATTTCCCGGTATGAGTAAAACACCTCGTGGTTCTCAGGGTCTGGCCGGCGCCAGGAACCAAGGTGTACTTCGTACACGGAGAAAGGACTGGTAAGGCTGTTTTTGGCGGCGCGTTTCTTCATCCAGGCCCCGTCTTTCCACTTATAGTTAAGCTGGGTAGTGATGGAGGCGGTTTTAGGCCTTACCTCCCACTGGTTGGCAAAGGGGTCTCCCTTGCGCAATTCTTCACCGGAATTGGAGCGGATGAAGTACTTATATAACTGCTGGTCTTTGAGATGCGGAATAAAACCTTCCCATATGCCGGACTTGTCCCAGCGGGGGTACAGGGTGTGGCTGTAGCTGTTCCAGCCGTTAAAATCGCCTATAACAGACACAAAAGCGGCATTGGGCGCCCATACGGCAAAATAGGTACCGGCTACCCCTTCGTAGGTGAGCGCATGGGAACCGAATTTTTCATACAGGCGGTCATGCGTACCTTCCTGGAACAGCTGAACGTCCCGGGCGGAGAACAGGGAAAACGGCTCTACGGTCTTTAACGTGCGGAAGGGCTCTTCATCCTGTGGAATGTTGCTTTTGTTCAGGTTACGGGCTTTGCTCATACGGGTGGCCTGCTGGTTTTTTTTCAAGATAAAAAAAATAACCCGCAAACTTCCGCCTGCGGGTTAAAATAAATATCTGTGTGGCTGTTTTTAGCGTTTGCCACGGAAGCCGCCGCCGGGCCTGGAGAACTCGCGGCGCGGACGGAAACCACCGTCTTCGCTGCCCTGCCAGGTTTTGCGGGGGCGGTCTCCATAGGAGGAGCGGTAACCACCGCCGCCTGAGCGGCGCTTGTCTCCATCCTGGGAGGTTTCTATCCTTACAGAGCGACCGTTGTACTCTACCTTTTTAAAGGAGTTCTGTACTTTTTCCACCACGTCGTTCTCTACTTCAAAGAAGGAGTATACCCCTTTGAGGTCAATACGGCCAATCATGTTGCCACGGAGGCCGGTATTGTCGCAAATGAAACGGAGCATGTCCCCGCGGGTGAAGTTATCTACAGAGCCCAGGTTGATGAACAGGCGGCTGAACTTGCCATTACGGGAAGAGCGGCCGAAATCTTCACTGCCGCGGCGTTCTTCTTTCACGTTCAGGTCAGGCGCATCCTGGTAATATTCCAGGAATTCGTTGAATTCCAGGGAAGCAAAGCGGCGGATCAGCTCTTCCTTGCTCAGGTCTGCAAATTCTTCGTATATGCGTGTGAGATAAGGATCTATCTGTTCTTCGTTCACCACTACGTTATGCACCCTGTGCACGAGGGCAAAGAGTTGTTTTTCACATACGGCAAACCCGTCCGGCACTTCGGCCTTTACAAATTTCTTGCCGCCAAGCACACGTTCTATCTGGCGGATCTTGCCAATGTCCCGGCCGCCGATGATGGCGATAGACACACCGGAGCGGCCTGCCCGGGCGGTACGGCCGGAGCGGTGGGTGTAGTTCTCTACATCGTCAGGCAGGTCGTAGTTGATCACGTGGGTCACATTGTCCACGTCAATACCGCGGGCGGCCACGTCTGTAGCTACCAGCACCTGTATAGACTTTTCGCGGAAGCGTTTCATCACCTTGTCACGCTGCTGCTGGGTGAGGTCACCGTGCAGGGCGTCTGCGTTGTACCCGTCCTTGATCAGGTTTTCCGCGATCTCCTGGCTTTCAATTTTGGTACGGGTGAATATGATGCCGAAAATATCCGGGTTATAGTCTACAATGCGTTTCAGCGCGGCGTACTTGTCACGCGGGCGGACCACGTAGTACTCGTGCTCAATGTTGGCGTTGCCGCTATTTTTGCTGCCTACGGTCAGCTCAAACGGATCGTCCATGTACTTCTGGGCAATACGGCGTACTTCGGCGGGCATGGTGGCGGAAAACAGCCAGGTGGTCTTTTCTTCCGGGGTGTTGGAGAGAATGCTGTTGATGTCTTCCTGGAAGCCCATGTTCAGCATTTCGTCCGCTTCGTCCAGCACAGCATAGCGTACTTTTTCGAAGTTGATGGCGCCGCGCTCGATGATGTCAAGCAGGCGGCCCGGGGTAGCCACTACAATGTGCACGCCCCTTTTCAGCTCGCGCAGCTGCAGGCCTATGGCGGTACCGCCGTATACTGCAACTATGCTTACATCGCCAAGATATTTGGAGAAATTCTTGAGGTCGTTGGTGATCTGGAGGCAAAGCTCGCGCGTGGGGCAAAGAATGAGTGCCTGGGGCTGGCGTACTTTTACGTCCAGCTGGTGCAGCAGGGGCAGGCCGAAGGCAGCGGTTTTACCGGTGCCGGTCTGTGCCAGGCCCACAAAATCCCTGTCTCCGCCAAGGAGCACGGGAATTGCTTTTTCCTGGATAGGCGTAGGGGAAACAAAGCCAAGGTCTGTAACACCTTTCAGCAGGTTTTCCTGCAGTCCTAATGATTCGAATGTTGTCATTTAATTTTTTTCGGTGGCCCGCTTGTTTTTTTAACAGGCCGGGTGATCAATTGCCGGTTGTTGTCTTACACCAGCTCTCCTTCCAAGTCATAGTCGAACGCCTTGGTTATTTTAACCTGTACAAAATCGCCGGGTTTCAACTTCCTGTCTGTGTTAATGATCACCTCATTATCCACCTCCACCGAATCGAACTCCGTACGGCCCAGGTAACGGCCGGATTCTTTTTTATCTACGATTACTTTAAATACCTTTCCAACTTTTTCCTGGTTCTTTTCCAGGGAAATTTCCTGTTGCGTTTCCATGATGTCTTGCGCGCGCCTTTCCTTTTCTTCCGCGGGGATGTTGTCTTCCAGCGCGTAGGCGGAAGTATTTTCCTCATGGCTGTAGGTAAACACGCCTACCCTGTCAAACCGCACTTCTTCCAGGAAACGCTTCACGTCTTCCACATCTTCTTCCGTTTCTCCGGGGAAGCCGGCTATGAGCGTGGTGCGGAGGCAGATGCCGGGCACCTTTTCCCGGATGGTCTGGATGAGGTCAAATATCTCCTTGCGGGTGATCTGGCGTTTCATGGCCTTGAGCATGGGGTCTGCAATATGTTGCAGCGGCATGTCAAGATACTTGCAGATGTTATCCCTTTCCCGTATTACGTCCAGTATTTCCAGGGGAAACCTGGTGGGATATGCGTAGTGCAGGCGGATCCATTCCAGCCCTTTTACGTCTGCCAGGGCGTGGAGCAGGTCTGAGAGGCGGCGCTGTTTGTACAGGTCAAGACCGTAATAGGTCAGTTCCTGCGCAATCAGCATGATTTCCTTTACACCGCTCTTCACCAGCTTTTCCGCTTCCGCTACCAGTTGTTCAATGGGTTTGGACACGTGCTGCCCGCGCATCAGGGGGATGGCGCAAAAAGCGCAGGTACGGTTGCAGCCTTCCGATATTTTGAGGTAGGCATAGTGCGAAGGGGTGCTTAACAACCGCTCCCCCACCAGTTCCGCCTTGTAGTCCGCATCAAATTTTTTGAGGATAAGGGGCAGTTCCATGGTACCGAACCAGGCGTCCACGCCGGGTATCTCTTTCTCCAGGTCTCCACGGTAGCGCTCGCTCAGGCAACCGGTTACAAACACTTTATCAAGCCGGCCCCGGTTCTTCAGCTCCACCTGGTCAAGAATGGTGTTGATGGATTCTTCCTTGGCCTTGTCAATAAACCCGCAGGTATTCACTACCACAATGTTATGGTCCCGTTTGGCATTTTCGTGCACCACGTCAATGTCGTTGGCTTTCAACTGACCGCTTAACACTTCGGAATCAACCATGTTCTTGGAACAACCCAGCGTAATAATATTAACCTTGTCCTTCTTTAAAGTTCTTGTCTTCAAATAGCAATATTTAAGTTGGTACCGGTTGCCCGATATTGCCACGAAGACGCGCAGACACGCTATGAATGTACAGCAGGCGGCTGTTTTTGAGTGACTATGAGTCTTTGTGGAGTCTCTTGAGAAGGTGCAAAGTTAGCAAATTATATTGAAAATATGTGTATTAACATATAATTAATCAAGCCTGCAGGCCATTGCCCGCTACCACCAGCTCCTTCATGGCCTTTTCCGCTCTCTGGCGGGCTACCTTGCGTTTGTAGTGGTACCACCATTCCGGGGCCATCTTGATCATGAGGTTGTTCATGCTGCGGAGGCCGGCAATGTGGTAGAGGCCGTTCAGCTTGCCGGCCAGGGTATGGTCAAGGGCGCGGAGGCTCATGGCAAAGCCGCCGTCCATATACTCCATATGATGCCAGTAGCCGCCGGGCATGAACATGGTATCTCCATGCTCCAGGATGGTGCTGTACCCTTTGGCGTACTGAAGCGCAGGGTAGTTGGTTTCGTCCAGCTGCTCTTTCCAGTTCACGAAATTGGCCGCGCTTTCTACCGTGAGGGGCATGCGGTAAATGAGGCGCGACTGGTTATTTTCCAGCAGCAACACCCTTTTGCGGCCCAGAAACTGGGTGTGGAAAATGTGGCTCAGGTCAATATCGTAGTGCATATGCGCCACGGAGCCGGCCCCGCCCACAAACAGCATGGGGTATTTTTTCAGGAAACCTTTTGCCAGGAAATCAGGCCACGTAAAGTCATTGACCAGCTGGGGGGCGTGCTGAAAGATGTTGAAAAGGAAAATGCGTAGCTTGACCGGCCCCTGCTGTATCATGTCCAGGTAGTCTCCGAAGCTGATATAGTCATCTGCGCCGTTTACCAGGGTTTTGGCCCCTGCCCTTTCATTGTTGTAAACCCCAACTGTTTTGTCTCCTACAATGGATTTGAAGTAATCCCACGTCCATTTGTCATATGCAGGCCAGGCTTTAGACAATCCTGTGATGATCAAGGGTTTGCGTGGTTCGAAGTATTGTGTCCTGAAATCTTCTGCGGAAATATGCTCAACTCGATCTATGGATTGTATTTTCATAAAAACGAATTGTTTTCGGGTGAAACAATATTAAACTATATCAAATTTAAGGAATTGCCGCAATAGAAGTACAGGGTGCGTAAAAGGTTGATAAATAGTTAGGTACGGGGAGGTTTCTCGCAATGGTGACCAAGAGTTACAGCCATGAAAAAAGCCGGAAGTAAAACTCCCGGCCTTTTATACAGTATTATAACAATCAATTATTTAGGCTAAAAAGTGTATCTACAAACTCTTCCCTGTCAAACACCTGCAGATCTTCCATTTTTTCCCCTATGCCGATGTATTTCACCGGTATTTTGAACTGGTTGGCAATGGCCAGCACTACCCCGCCTTTTGCAGTACCATCCAGCTTGGTAATGGCCAGGGAGGTTACTTCGGTAGCGGCAGTGAACTGTTTGGCCTGTTCCAGGGCATTCTGGCCCGTGGAGCCATCCAATACCAGCAATACCTCATGCGGCGCGTCAGGGATCACCTTGTTCATCACCCTTTTGATCTTGCTGAGCTCATCCATCAGGTGGAGTTTGTTATGCAGGCGGCCGGCGGTGTCGATAATGATGACGTCCGTTTCCCGGGCCACGCCGCTTTGCACGGTGTCAAAGGCAACGGCGGCCGGGTCTGAGCCCATTTGCTGCTTTACGATGGGTACGCCTACCCTCTCGCTCCAGATGGTAAGCTGATCTACCGCTGCGGCACGAAAGGTATCTGCGGCGCCCAGCAGTACAGATTTGCCGGCTTTCTTGAAGTTATAGGCCAGCTTGCCGATAGTGGTGGTTTTACCTACCCCGTTTACGCCTACCACCATGATCACATAAGGCTTTTTACCGGCGGGCACGTCAAAATCACGGAAGCCGCTATCTGGCGCATCTACGAGAATAGCTGCCACTTCTTCTTGCAGTATTCTGTTCAATTCACTGGTGTTCAAGTATTTATCTCTCGCTACGCGTTCTTCTATTTTATTGATGATACGAACGGTAGTATCTACCCCAACATCTGCAGATACCAGCGCTTCTTCCAGGTTATCCAGCACTTCAGCGTCTACGGTAGATTTGCCGGCAATAGCGCGGCCAATTTTGGAGAGGAAACTTTCTTTTGTTTTCTGCAGGCCCTGGTCCAGACTTTCCTTCTTTTCCCGGGAGAAGAGCTTATTGAAAAAACCCATACAAAGTCAATTACGGTGTTAATACATCTCCGGAGGCGGTTAACTGCCTGTTTTCCGAAGCAGGGTACAAATGTAGCTTTATTCACGATGTGATGTATAAAAATATTCCTGCAAGAGGTTGTAAGGCGTGCCTGTGCTGGTATGCCGCCCTGCCCGGCAGCGTGTTGCTACGCCTGACTGGGCAACAGTATCGTAATCAGGTAGCGGCAGTTAGTACCAGGCAGGTACCTGGTACATTCCAAGTACGTTTCAAGTACGTATGAAGTACCCCTATATATGGGGGTACTTCATACGTACTTGGAAGGTACTTGAAACGTACTTGGAACGTACTTGGAATACCTGGGCGCCACATTACCGGGCAACGACTGCCCATAACCCGGCCTACTAGGTCTTGTCCTGATATAGGTTTACACGGTTAGTTAGAAAATACTGATATTGGTTTACAAGGCTCAAAACTAATCCTGATCCGGGTTTACAGGCTAATTCCCGGTCTTGACGCGGTCAACAAAGTCTTGGGCGAGCTTTCTCTATTTCTTGCGATAGCGGCCTTGCGTGCCTTTACAGTTGCCCCAAAACACAAAAAGCCGTCCGCGGGAGCGAACAGCTTTATTGCAGTATGATTAGTAAAGCCGAATTACTTCTGGTTAATGTACTCCTGAACTTTGTCTTTGTGTACGATAGCTTCTTTAAAAGTATACGCACCGCTTTTCGGAGAACGTACCGCTTTGATCACCTTGGTCCACACTTTTGCTTCGGCAGCAGCCTTTGCATCTTTCTTGATCGCGGTTTTTGCTTGTTTTGCCATTGGTATAAAAGTTAATCGTTAATTGTAAAGTGTCAATCATTCAGAGCTAATCGTATGAAACCCGAAACGATTAACTGCTCAGCAATTAACTGACCTTATTTGATTTCTTTGTGTACAGTCACCTTTCTCAGGATAGGATTGTACTTTTTCAACTCCAGGCGCTCCGGAGTGTTCTTTTTGTTTTTGGTGCTGATGTAGCGGGAAGTACCCGGCTGGCCGGAGGTTTTATGCTCCGTACATTCCAGAATCACCTGCACCCTGTTACCTTTCTTTGCCATTGTTTATTCGGATTAAGTTGGTCCTCAATTAGATGTCTTTGTTACCTTCTGCGCGGAGCTCTTTTACTACGGCATACAGGCCACGTTTGTTAATGGTTCTCAGACCATCAGCAGACACTTTTAAAGTGATCCAACGATCTTCTTCTGCCAAAAAGAAACGCTTGGTTTGCAGATTGGGCAGAAACCTCCTTTTCGTCTTGATGTTCGAAAAAGATACATGATGACCTGTAATTGGTTTTTTCCCTGTCACCTGACATACTCTTGCCATGTTCTAAAAATTTTGGACTGCAAAAGTCGCACTATTTTATGGAAATATCAAATTATGTGAATTGTTTTTATTCACATAATTAGAGACTGTCTAATTTTGTGAACACCTGCGCGACTTACAGCAGTACGCCAAGGCTCTTGACAACCGCGCCCAGCCTCACTGCATCCAGGATGCGCTGTTGTTCCGTTCCGTGCTTCAGCAGCGCTTCTTCATGGGAGCTCACGCACATTTCGCAGCCGTTGAGGGCAGATACCACCAGGCTCAGCAGCTCGAAGAACTCCTTCCCTATCACCGGGTTGGCCATAATGCTCATACGGATGCCGGCCGGGGCGGTGGTGTAAAACTCCTTGCCTACAAAGTGGCGGAAGCGGTAGTACACGTTATTGGCGTTCATCAGCGAAGTGCAGCTCAGCACGTCGGCCACTTCCTTGTCTGTAGCACCGGCAGCCAGTGCCAGCTGCTCAAAACCTCCCTGCAGCGTGGGCAGTTTCTCGTTTACGGCCACGGCCAGGCCCAGCAGGTAGGCTTCCTTCTTGTTGAGGGTAGCGGCTTCCAGGGCATTGGTCACATTGATCTTCAGGTCTTTCAGGTAGCGGGCGTCCGTAGCAGCCAGCGCGGCCAGTTTTCCCGGCACGTCGGCACTGGGCATCCCTACCGCCTGCAGCAGTTGCTGGGCGGTCTCCTGTGTATTGGTAGCAAACATATTAGTCTTTTTAGATATTCAGTGATGATAAAAAGCGGAAGGGGCCGGTATAGCCCCTTCCGCCAGTCAATTAAGCGTTCAGGGTTGCTTCGCCTTTCTGCCAGTTGCAGGGGCACAGCTCGTCTGTTTGCAGGGCGTCCAGCACACGGATCACTTCTTTCACGTTACGGCCTACAGAGAGGTCGTATACGGAAGTCCACCGTACAATACCCTGGGGGTCTACTACAAAAGTGGCGCGGTAAGCGATCTTTTCATCTGCCTGCAGGATACCCAGTTCTTCCGCCAGGCTTTTGGAAGTGTCTGCCAGCATGGGGAACTGAAGGCCGCGGAGATCTTCATGATCTTTCCTCCAGGCCAGGTGCACAAACTCGGAGTCTGTAGAAGCGCCGATCAGGATAGCGTCACGGTCAGCAAAATCCTGGTAGTGCTTGTTAAATTCAGCAATTTCGGTAGGACAAACAAACGTAAAATCCTTAGGCCACCAGAACATTACCATCCATTTACCGGAGTTTTTGATCTCTTCGGAAGAGATCTCGTAAAACTCTTTCCCTTTTTCGATTGAAACAACTGCCTTTTTTGCGAACTCAGGGAATTGAGACCCTACGGATACAACTGCATTTTTCATGATTCTATTTCTGTTTTATTGTTTGAATGCTAAGCTATTTAGTAAAGCCGCCGCAAAGGTCACTATCAAATTCCTATAAATCAAATAGATTTCGCCCTACCATATATCGACTTTATCTATACTGTTTGCAAATTCAATAGACACCATTCCCGGCAAACCCGCTACCAGCCTGAACCTCCCTATTTTACTGGCATTCCGGCCGCTAAAACACACAATTTTTTAACGATTTCCCGTAACCTTTTGGCACGTTATTTAGTTATATATGTAGCAAGAATTAAAAAGACTGGATATGAAATTGAGAAATGTACTTTTAGTGATCCTTACGGTTGGCCTTGCTTTGATTCCGTTTATCAAAAACAGCATCAACAAACAAGATGAATTTGATGCAACGCAGGATTTATTCATCTAGTTTCGGCAGGTCATGAGGCAGCTAAAGGCCTTTGACCGCAGCGGGTTCCATTGTACCGTATCTGAAAAAAATGTTCTCGTGCAGAACACGTGGAACTGTTTTGCTGCCACTGGCATCCTGGCGCAGTGAGCATCAGAAAGGCATCCTGCCCCCTTTTCCGGGGTTTTACATAAAAAAGCGGGTTGAAACATTGACGTTCAACCCGCTTTATTTTTTTGCTATGCGGATGCCCGGTGATAACTGCGCGCACTAACAGCCCGGTGTCAGGCTGAAGCCAGCTGCAGCATTCACGGCAGTACTATCAGGTGTTTTCGTTGATAAAGTCTTTCAGGCTCCTCACCCCTATCATTTTAGCGGATGTATACCCCTCTGCATGGGCCACACCTACCATTTTGCCAAGCATTTTAGACCGGTACAGCACGCTGTCAAAAAACTCCGGGGAGGAGATGTACGTCTGCGGCTCATTGTCTTTCTGGGCCAGGAACTGGGTTTTAAAACACTTGATGGCCTCTATTTTCTTGTCAATAACGGGACTGATGTCTACCACAAAATCCGGCTCATGGTACCGGTCTTGCAGGAAGTGGAACACCTGCTTGGGGCGCCAGGCCTGCTGCGGCTGGCCATCGTCTCCTGTGGTCTCTATTTTGCGGAGGCCGGCCAGGAAGCAGCTGTCTGCTATCAGTTTGGCGGCGCGGCCATGGTCAGGGTGGCGGTCGTCTACCGCGTTGGCCAGCACAATTTCAGGCTTGAACTTGCGGATGGCGCGGACCACGGCCAGCTGGTCTTCCCGGGTGTTCTGAAAAAAACCGTCTGCCAGCCCCAGGTTCTCCCGTACATCCAGGCCCATGAGCTTGCAGGCGTCTGCGGCCTCCAGCAGGCGGCCTTCAGGAGTGCCGCGGGTGCCCAGCTCACCGCGGGTGAGGTCTACGATCCCTACTTTCATTCCCTGCAGCGCGTGCACCATGAGGGTGCCGGCGCAAGACAGTTCTACATCGTCCGGATGGGCGGCTATTGCCAGTATGTCCAGTTTCATTCTTTCATAAATTTAGCGGGGCAAAGTTCGGGGTTATGGGGGGATGTTCCAAATTGGAGGGGCAACATCTAATTAAACCGGTGATACAACTGTATCTCCTGCACGATCATCTCAATATCCCTGTCGTCCTGCGTGTTGAACTCGCTCTTGAGGTTGCCGCCGAAGAAGAAGGCCACCGTCTGGTATACCCGCGCATTGAAGCCGCCTTTCAGCTCCTTGATGATCTCGTAGCAGTTTTCGCCGGTTTCCCGGTGTATCAGCTTCATGAGCACCTTGCCCTGGTATACGGAGAGGTTTTCCAGCTTGTTGCCGAACTGCTCTTTCAGCTCTTTTTCCTTGGAGGCGAGGTAAGCTTTACGCTGTTTCTTGTTGGGCATTTTGTTCAGCTCAACGCTCACGTCTTTCAGCACCCGGCTGGCGGTAACGGCGTAGGGATAGGTAACGTAGACGGCATTGCGCAGCCTCGTCCACCGGGCGCGCTCCTTGCGCAGGCGTTTGGGCAGCCTGTCTACCACTTCTACAATAGCGAGGGTAATGGAGGGAATGGTGTCTGTTCCGACTACAACTGCCCGCACCGCCACAGAGTCTGCACCTCTCCGCTGCTGGGCGGAGGCAGTGAACTGGAGGCATAGCGTACAAAAAACGGCAATTGTCAGGAAGCGGCACATACAATTTCGAATGAAACCAAGATACGAATTAGTTCTGATTCGCGGAGATTTCCTTCCACCAGCGGCTGATAGCGGCACTTACGGCCGGCACATCGGCTGATGTAATGCTGGAACCTATTACATGCGCGCCGGCGTTGGGAATGGCTACGGCGCGCTTCAGGGCGGCGGGCGTACCCAGGTGCTGATGCATGTCCAGGATGGCTGATACTTTCACCGTATGGTCTTGCTCCTGCTCATTCTTATAATAATACAGGTTCAGCACCGGCTGGTGCACCCTACGGAACAGCTCCGGCGTCATGGTATGAGACACCAGGTTCTCCAGCTCCACAACGGCCTCCAGGCGGTATTTCGTATACCAGTACTTTGATTTTTCAGGGTTTTCGGGCTTGTATTCGTTGTATTTGCTGCCTTTTACCAGTCGCGCCAGGTAAATGCCCCAGGGCTCGTCCAGCAGCCCTATCATAGCCTCATTGATGGCAATATTGGGAGAAAGGTTGATCACGGCGGCTACATCGTCAGGGAATTCCGCGGCCAGCAGCAATGCCAGCGTGCCGCCGGTAGAGGTGCCTACCAGTATCACCTTGTGCCCCAGCTTTTTACCGATGGCCAGGGCTTCTTTTGCATCCTGCCAGAGGCCGGCGGAGGTCATGTTCAGCAATGGTTCCGAAGTATCCAGCCCATGGCCGTTGAGCCGGCTGAGGTAGAGGTTGTAGCCGAACTGCCGGGCAAAATCGTGATGTACGGGGTCTCCCTCCTTTTCACTGGCGGAAAAACCGTGGAGGTATACTACGCTGTAAGGCGTTTTCTGGTGCAGGGAATCCGCCCAGCAAATGCGGGCCTCATTATGCGGCCGGGTGCGGAAACCGGCCTCTTTCCGTTTCACATACCCCTCCAGCGCAATAGACCCTTCCGGCACCGGCGGCAGCGAGCCTCCCAGTACGGGCGGGGCCGGTTTGGGGCCCAGGAAGTACAGGATGCCGAACAGCACCAGAACGAGTAATATTATACGGAGGATACGGCGCATCGGGGCGTTATTTACCTGCAATATAACAAAAGGGCAGCCTGTTGCGGCTGCCCTCCCCATATTATTTTTATTTTATCTATCTTCTGATGCGCTGGCGGATGCTCATCACAAACCCCACTATCATCACCAGGATGCCTATCCACAACACGTTAATGAAGGGGAACACCAGGGCTTTCATCACCACGTAGTCCATCGGCGCCTGTGTTTCTTTCACTTCTATCTGCACCTTGTTCTCGTTGGGCAGTATTTTGGTGAACCGCACGGCCAGGGAAAGCGGGCTGATGGAGTCTGGTATATTGCTCTGGAAGCTGCTGTCACGGATGAAGTAGACGGGCTGCAGGTTAAAATCCCCGTTGCTTTTGGTGTGCACATAAATGTCCGCCCCTACGGCAATATCTCCCGGCTCAGGGTGATAATTCTTTTGCTGCGGGCCCGTTTTCAGGTTGTTCAGTACCATAAAGCCTTTGGAGAAATAAATGGTATCTCCCTGGGCAATGATGTGCTCCTTGTAGGGCGTACTGTCTGTCACCACGTCTTTCCGCGGTACGGCGGTAATGTAGGTGAAGATATCGCGGGTGAGGTAGTGTTTGGAATCGGGGTTGGGAGTGATGCCCTCCTGCCCTTTTACGTTCAGGAACGCATCTGGGTACAGGGTGAAGCGCTCTGTAGGCTCATCTTCCAGGCGGGCTTTCTTTTCATAGTCCATGATGAAAAGGGTTTTGGACTTGTCTGCCGCATCTACGGAATCTCCGCGGTAAGTCACAAAATAAGGTCCCATCTGCACAGGCAGCCCTTTGGGCAGCATCACGTTTTCCCTTGAGTTTTGCCCGCTTTCCTTGGTGAAATAACCGTTGAGCACGCCCATGCTGTCAATTGACAGTACTTCCATTTTGGAGGAAGAAATGAGAATGCCCAGCAGCGTAAGGCCAAAACCGATGTGGGCCACGGAAGCGCCGGCAGCTTTGGTTTTTCCTTTCAATACCAGGAAGATGTAACCAAAGTTGGCCACTATGGCGTATACGCTGGCAAACAGCATGAGGTAGATGGCCACCAGGAAGCCGGCGCCGTAATTGGTATAATAAATACGCCCGGCCCAGGCAATGAGCACGGTAATGCCCAGGGCTATCAGCGTGGGCCAGCCCAGCTTCTTCATTACGGTACCTTTGGGCGTGTCTTTATACTTCAGGTACTGCACCACGGCGGTAAGCGTAGCTACGATAATGGCCAGCCATATCTGGATCTGGTTGTAGTAGAACACGGGCTCTGTGGGCGGTGCAAAGTCTTCCAGGTTGAAGAGCTTTTTAAGGCCGAAGAAGTCCAGCAGCTTGTTCCAAACGGGAATGGAGGTGATGAAGGTGATCTGCAGGCCTGATACCAGCAGCACCAGCGCGCCTACGAACAGCCAGAACTCGCGGGAGTAGGTGCTTTCCTCCTTGACAATTTTCGGTATCTCCTTGTTCCGCTTGATGAGCAGCCAGAAGGAGGGAATGGAGAACAGACCCAGCAGCACCAGCAGCTGGCCGCTCATGCCCATGTCTGTAAAGGAGTGTACGGAAGTTTGGCCCAGTACGCCGCTCTTGGTCAGGAAGGTGGAGTACAGGATGAATACGAAAGAGATGATGAAAAAGAAAAAGGTGGAGCGCAGCGCATGCCCGGAGCTGCGGTAAGCCAGCAGGGTATGCACGCCGGCCACAAGGGTGAGCCAGGGCACCAGGGAGGCGTTCTCAACGGGGTCCCATGCCCAGTAGCCGCCGAACGTGAGCGATTCATACGCCCAGGCCGCGCCCATCATAATACCGGTACCCAGCATCATGGTGGCAAAAAGGGCCCAGGGCAGCGCGGGTTTCACCCATTCGCTGTAATTACGCGTCCACAGCCCGCCGATGGCGTAAGCAAAGGGCACAATCACGGAGGCAAAACCCAGGAACAGTACCGGCGGGTGAATTACCATCCAGTAGTTCTTCAGCAGCTCGTTGAGGCCGTTGCCGTCTACGAACTGTTTAAACTGCAGATAGTTGGGGTTCATGAACACGGGAGAGTCCGGCGCGTCTTGCCGCATCAGGATGAAGGGCGTTCTGCCCATCTGGTAGTCAAAGATGTAAATACCCAGCAGCATGGCGGCCAGGCAGGCCTGGGCAAAGGAGATCACGGTCAGCACCGGGCCTTCCCATTTTTTGGAGGTATAGATGAGGATGCAGCCCAGCACACTGTGCCAAACGCTCCAGAGCAGCGTGCTGCCCTCCTGCCCTTCCCAGAAGCAGCTCAGTAGGTATTTCACCTCCAGGTCTCGCGAAGAGTGCTGCCAGGCGTATTTGTATTCAAAAAGGTGATTGGAAATGATATAGTACAGGAAACCGAACACGGCAAACACAGAGGCTGTTTGCACAAAAAAGGCCCAGCGGGCCATTTTCAGCCAGGATGCCTTTTTAAGCGGGTCTTGCTGCCGTACACTGCTGAAATAAGACACGGTGGCCACCAGGGAAGCCACAAATGCCAGGATGGTAAAGAAATGCCCCAGTTGGCCGGGAAGTAAATGCTCCCCTACATATTTAATATTTTCCAAAGCTGTGATCCGTAAGTTGTTGTAGTTGTGAAAATGACGTTATATGTCTTTTTGCGCGCTGTAGGCCGTTTGTTCGTCTTTGTATTTGGAAGGGCATTTCATCAGTATCTTGTCGCAATGGAACTCTGAGCCTACCATTTTGCCTGTGAGCACCAGCTCCGTAGATTTTTCGAAGTCGGTGGGGCGGGTGCCGTTGAAGACCACTTTGGTTACCTCACCTGCCTTGTCTTTCATAAAAAAGCTGAAATAATTGGCATCTTTGGCGGGATCGTACACCACCTCCTTATCCTTGTCCAGCGCGCCTATCACGTGAATTTTCTTCCCTTCTTTCTTGCGCGCGGTGGCAAATGTTTCATAGGTACTGAAATCCCCCACCATCATTACCATACCGGCCACACATACGGCTATTACGACGAGTAAAATGATACTAGTTTTCTTCATCCTTACCAGATTAATTGTTAACAAAGGTAGCCAAAAAACTGAATGGGGAAGGCTGATATTCGTCAGGTTTGCGGGACGGGGTTTCCGATTTTTACCGTTACCTTTGCGGCGGAATAGCAAAGTATATTGAAATAATCATGGCTGATCTTTCGAATTTTGATCCCAACTCGCCGGGGTTATTGTCCAATAACATTTTCGGGCTTCCCTTCGGTGAGGAAGATGCGCGGCTGGTATTGGTGCCGGTGCCCTGGGAAGTGACGGTGTCTTACACACATGGTACAGCCCGCGGGCCGGAGCACATTTTCAAGGCATCCCTGCAGGTAGATCTTTACGACGCGGATGTGGACGGCGGCTGGCGCCAGGGGTTTTACATGCGGGAGTGCGACAAGCAGCTCCTGCTCCGCAGCGACTATCTCCGCAAGGAGGCGGAGCTGTACCTCCGGTTCCTGGCAGAAGGCGGTGACGTGCAGGAAAACGACTTTCTCCGCCGCTCGCTGGATGATGTGAACAGGGGAACCCAGAAAATGAACAACTGGGTATACCAGCAAACGAAAGAACTGCTGCAGCGCGGCAAGCTGGTAGGCCTTGTAGGAGGAGACCACAGCACGCCGCTGGGCTATTTCAAGGCCATAGGCGAGCATAAGGGCGACTATGGTATTTTGCAGATAGATGCGCATGCAGACCTGCGTGACAGCTATGAAGGGTTCAAATATTCCCACGCTTCCATTATGTACAATGCGCTGGCGGAAGTACCGCAGGTGAAGAAGCTGGTGCAGGTGGGCGTAAGGGATTATTGTGAAGAGGAGCTGCAGTACATCCGCAACAGCAATGGCCGCGTGGTGACCTTCTTTGACCAGCAGATCAAGGAACGCGGCTTTGAAGGCGAATCATGGAAAAGCATTTGCGACGATATTATCAACCAACTGCCGCAGCAGGTGTATATCAGTTTTGACATAGACGGGCTTGACCCGAAGCTGTGCCCCCATACAGGCACCCCGGTAGCCGGCGGGCTGGAAGGGCCGCAGGTATTTTACCTGTTCAGGAAAATACTGGAAAGCGGCCGCAGCCTGATAGGCTTTGACCTGGTGGAAGTGAGCGCAGGGCTGGATGAGTGGGATGCCAACGTAGGCGCCCGCATGCTTTTCAAGTTGTGTAACCTGATGGTGAAATAATCATGTACAAATTCCGCATTTTACATCCCAACGCTATGACCCGCCTGCGTTTGCAGCCGGTAATGCATGGCATGGTGGGTATACTTTTCCTCTTTAACGTAATAGGCACCTATAAGCTGGAGCGCCCTAACTGGATGATAGCCTTCCTGTTTATAGCAATGGGCCTGGTGAGCGTGGCTTTTCCCCTGCTGATGCGCCGCATCCGCAAATTTTCAGAAGCCAATACGGTGCTGCGCATGCTGCAGGCTTTCACCATGCTGAGCGGCTGCCTGTACTTCCTTTCGCACATGCAGCCCATTGTGGGCTTTACGCTTTTCCTGGCCGGCCTGGGCATCGGCTACATCGGCTATGCGGAATACAAGATACTGCAGCCGTCTTACGTATCATTTGACACCACAGGCATTACCCTGCCTACCGTGTTCGGCACGCGCCGCATAGGCTGGAACGAAATGAAAAACGTAATTTTGCGGAACGACCTGCTCACGCTGGATTTTAAGAACAATAAAATACTGCAGCTGGAGGTGCTGGACGATATTTCCACCACCAAAGCCGCGGAAATGAACCAATTTTTCCAAACACGCATACAATGAACGTATCTCCATACATACTCTATTCAGACGGTAAAGGGAATATTTTTGAAGACACTTCCCTTTACGTGGCCGGGCGCAGCGGCTGGGATGCCCTGCCCATCCCGGACGATGAATGGATAGAGCTGCCGGACGGCGGCAATCTGTACGAATTGCCGGGCCGCCGTGGTATTGGCATAGATGTGGAAACGGGAGAAATGCGCCTTTGTGAAAAAGGCTGGGCGGTGGCCGCCTTCATTCCGCCCGCACATACCGGCTTTTACCTGGCCGCTTATGAGACCATGCCTGATGCGCCTACGCTGCCGCTTTTCTGTTATACCGCAGCCGGCTGGCATGATGACAAGTTTTACGTGCCGGCTACCCGCATTGAGCAAGACATCCGGCAGGAATGCGCCGGTTTTAGCGACAGCAAGGTGAAGAGCGGCGTATCCACCCTGCTGGAAGCCTATCCGCACAACCGCCTGGTGCAGCACCTGGCCAACAACTGCGCCCTCACCTACCACTGCCCCGCCGCCCGCAACTATTTCATGGGCCGGTGGGAGTGCCCGGTGCCTTCTTCTCCCGCCTGCAACGCCAACTGTATTGGCTGCATCTCTTTCCAGCCGGAAGAAGAAACCATTGTATCTACGCAAGACCGTCTCAGCTTCAAACCCACCGCTGCGGAAATTGTAGAGTTCACCGTGCCTCACCTGGAAACGGCGCCCTTCCCTATTGTGAGCTTCGGCCAGGGCTGCGAAGGAGAGCCGCTGCTGATGTGGGAAACCATCCGCGAGTCCATTCTCGAAATACGCAAACATACTTCCAAGGGAAGCATCAATATCAACACCAACGGCAGTAAACCCAACGCCGTGCGGGAGCTGTGCAAGGCGGGTCTCAACAGCATCCGCGTAAGCCTCAACTCCGTGCGAGAGCACATCTATACGCCGTATTACCGCCCCAATAACTACACCTTTGCAGACATTGTGGAAAGCATTAAAGTGGTGCGGGAGCATGGCGGCTGGGCTTCCATCAATTACTTCGTGTTCCCCGGCATGACAGACAGCGTGGAGGAATATGAAGCGCTGCGCGAACTGATCAAAACCACCGGCCTGAGCATGATACAATGGCGGAACTTCAATATTGACCCTGACTGGTACCTCGGCAAGATCGGCGTTACCGAAACCGGAGACTGCCTGGGCATGAAACAAATGCTGGAGCTGCTGCGCGAGGAGTTCCCGGATCTGAAGTTCGGCTATTTCAACCCACCGATGGAACGGATGCTGGGGAACTATGAAGAGGATTTTGCACACGCCTGAACAGCCATCTGAACCCGATGAAGGTAAGCACGCAAATGCCCGCTACCATGTACCACCAGGCCGAATAACCCAGGTTTTTCACTACAAATGCGCCTAATGTGGGCGCAATAAGGTGCGCCGCACTGTAGCAGGCCATATACAAACCCGCATATTGCCCGCGGTTGTGGTCTTTGCTGCGGTGAATCCAGAAGTTGTTCATAAAAGGCAGCGTCATCATCTCCGCAAAAGTGAACGTGATGATGTAGATGAACGCCAGGGCGGTTACCGCAGGGAAAATATTGAACACCAGGTACGCCAGGCCCATCAGCAGGGCTCCTATGCTGATGTAGTACACATCCGGCCGTTTATTTTCCAGTTTATATACCAGCACCATTTCCACCAGCGCTATCAGCAGACCGTTAACGGACAGCGCAATGCCGATGAGGCCTTCCGTAAGCTGCAATTTATCTTTAAAGAACACGCCCACAATGGTGAACATCTGGAACAGGCACACGGCAAACAAAGTAACCAGCAGTATAAAAAAGAGATATACCCAGTCTTTGTACGCAGAATCCAGCCTTTTGACCTGCGTTTCTTTTTCTTCCTTCTTTTCCCGGAGCACTTTTACCGGCGGCAGCACCATGCGCATCAACAAACCTGCGGTGATGCACACCAGCCCGTCTGTCCAGAACAGCCATTTGTAGCCGATGGCAGCCAGCATGCCCCCTAAAGCGGGGCCAACGGCCCAGCCCAGGTTAGTGGCCAGGCGGATGAGGGAATAGGCCCGCAACCGGCCGGCAGCGTCACTGTAATGCGCTACGGCGGCGGCATTGGCCGGCCTGAAAGATTCACCTATCAAGCCCTGGAAGAAGATGGCTGCGGCCAGGGAGGGGAAGGTGTGCATTTGTCCCAGCAAAATGAACATGGTGCCGTTGAGCACCAGGCTCCAGAACTGCACGGGGTAAAAACCGATGGTATCCGCCAGCTTGCCGCCCAGCAGGGAGCCGCAGATAGCGCCGGCGCCAAAAAGGGTCATGATGATGCCGGCCTGTTCCAGGGGCAGATGCAATTCAAACGTCAGGTAGATCGTTAAAAAGGGGATCACCATGTTGCCGCTCCGGTTAATGAGCAACACCACGGCCAGCCACCATACGCGGGGGGAAATGCCGCTGTAGGCGTTCCTGTAAAGCGAGATCGTTTTGTTGTACATATGCGTTTGCAAGCTATGCCGGGTTGCAGTAAGAACCAAAAGGAATATTACCAATGAGGTGATTTGTTGATTAATTGCGTTTATCCGGTAATGCGGCCGGCAGGTTGCCTGAAATGGCCACAGCGCCATTTTCTCCTCCGCCTGGTGCGGTTTTTGCCGCAATTATGCAGCAAAGGCCGGGGGCGGGTTCCGCCGCTCATACAATCCCCGGGCGGCATATTGAAAAAATATTAACTTTGGAACCAAGATGGAGGAACAAAAACAACAGAAAAATATAAAAGCCGCCGGTTTTACAATTGCCGTGCATGCGTTGCTGTTAGTGGGCCTGTTCATGATCAGCTTTTCAGCACCGCCGCCGCTGCCCAACCAGGACCTGGGCATGGAAGTGAACCTGGGCACCTCGGATGATGGAATGGGAGACGAACAACCGTTGAACCCCAACCCGCCTGCAGCCAGCCAGCCGGCGCCTTCTGTTCCTCAAAACACGCCGGCCCCGGCTGAAGACCAGGGCAATACGCAAGACCTGGCCACCCAGAACGAAGAAGACGCCCCTGAGGTGAAAAATCCTCCCAAACCGGCGCCCAAACCCAAAGAAATTGCTAAAACCATAGAGACCAAAACGGAAAAGACACCACGCAAGCCCAAGGCTGTAGCGCCACCCGCCCCGCCGGCCCCCCAAAGGCCCAAGGCAGTGTTCACCGGCGGCAGCTCCAACAATGCCAATAGTGGCAACAGCGCCAATGGCAGCAACAACTCCAGCGGCGAAGGCAACACCGGCAGGCCCGGAGACCGTGGCGTAATAGGCGGAGACCCGAATGCCACCGGCTATACCGGCACGCCCGGCGCAGGCAGGGGCGCGTCTGACTTCCGCCTGCAGGGCAGAAACCTGGTAAACAGGCCCTCTGTGACGTGGGATGGCAACGAAACCGGCTATGTAGCCGTAAACATAAAAGTAGACCGGCAGGGCAATGTGATCAGCGCCGCCTATACCTTGAAGAATTCTACCATTAACAATCCAAAAGCGATCCAGATTGCCATTGAAGCGGCTAAAAGAATCAAGTACAATGCCAGTTCGGACGCGCCGGAAGAACAGTTCGGCCCTATCCGTTTTTACTTCAAAGCGCAATAAGGAGAATATTATTCCGGTTTTCCCGTTATTAAAAACTAATCTGCCGACTATTCTATGTACTTAAAGAACAGGCTCTTACTGTTAATAGCGGGAATATGCGCTGCTGCCGCTGTGCAGGCGCAAAGTTTTCCGGGGTATCATACCAGCCAGTACGCAGGTATACACGCCGTGCCGTTCAACCCTGCCAGCGCGGCCGGCAGCCGTTACCGCTGGGATGTGAATATCATAGGGGCCGATGCAAGGGCCGGCAATACCTACGTCAAGTTCGAAAAATCTTCCCTGCTCTCTGCAGACTCTTTCCGGATGTGGCGGGATTACTTTCCGGATACCAATGCCACCCGCAAACAATACGCCTGGGGCAGCGCAGACATCATGATGCCCTCAGGGCTGTACGCTATTGACGAAAAGCAGTCTGTAGCCTTCACCTGGCGCGTACGCGGGTCTACGTACGGCGGCGGCCTGGAAGCCTCCACCGCCAATTTCTTCGCCATCAACTACCCTAACCCGAAATACAACAACCGCAATATTTCAGACACCTACGGCGGCGGTTTCGCTCATTGGTGGAACGAATTTGGCCTCAGCTACGCCCGGGTAATACGAGACCGCGGAGATCACCGCCTAAAAGCCGGCATTACGCTCAAGTACCTGGCCGGCCAGGCCGCTGTATATGCCGTAGGGCGGGATGGCTCACTGCTGCTGAAAAACCAGAACCTGATTGACATAAACCAGGGTACCGTATTCTACGGTTATAACGCAGAGCTGGATACCAACGGAGATAGCTGGCAATCTCTTTACAGCCCTTTCCATAACCCGGGCATAGGGGCAGACATTGGCCTTATTTACGAATGGCGGACAGATAACGACGGTTTTGGCAGCGTGTACGAGAACGGCGACTGGAACCCTGACGCCGATACCTGGAAAGCCCGTGCAGGCATTTCTGTGGTAGACATCGGCGGTATCAGGTATGACAAGTCACCCATCAGCGCAGACCTTGACATGCGGGCGCAGAATTACCCGGCCAACATGCTCGGCAAACGCAAGGAAGAAAGCATCCGGCAATATGCCAACCGCATGGCCAGCACCTTCACCTCCCTGGAATCGGACAGTACCTTTTACATGAACCTGCCCACCTCCCTCAACCTGATGGGAGACTATAACATAGACGGCCGCTTTTTTGTGAGCGCCAGCGCTACCATTGCCCTCACCGGCGGTACCAATGACGATCACAAAACCAGCGCCCTCACCTGGCTGATGGTAACCCCACGTTTTGAAACGAAACACCTGGGCGCTTACCTGCCGCTTTCCGTTAACCGCTACGGGCAGGTAGACGCGGGGCTGGCCCTGCGTGCCGGGCCGCTGGTCATCGGTTCTTCCAGTCTTTTTACTACTCTTTTCCAGCCCCGCATCAATCATGCGGATGTATTCGTAGCTTTGCGCGTGATCCCGATCCGCTTTAAAAAGGGGAGCTGGGACAAGGGAGATGGCGGCATTTTTCGCAGGCGGAAAAGCAGCGTTGCCTGCCCTGACATATAGCCAGGCATATGAACTACCAGCAAACTATCGACTACCTGTACAACCAGCTGCCCATGTTCAGCAAACAGGGTGCATCTGCCCTGAAGCATGACCTGCTGAACACCCGGGAGCTTTGCACCATACTGGGCCACCCGGAAAACCGCTTCCCGTCTGTACACATTGCCGGTACCAACGGCAAAGGCTCTTCCAGCCACATGCTGGCGGCCGTGCTGCAGCAGGCCGGGTATAAAACCGGGCTTTACACCTCCCCCCACCTGTACGATTTCAGGGAACGCATCAAGATCAACGGCGCCATGATACCCGAAAACCGGGTAGTGGAATTTGTGGAGCGCCTGCGCGCAAAAATAGACACCATACAACCCTCCTTCTTTGAGCTGACGGTAGCCATGGCCTTTGCCTACTTTGCGGAAGAAAAGGTAGATATTGCCATTATAGAAACCGGGCTGGGAGGCCGATTGGACAGCACCAACGTGATCACGCCCGTGCTTTCCCTGATCACCAACATCAGCTTTGACCATATGAACGTGCTGGGCAATACCCTGCAGCAGATAGCTTATGAAAAAGCAGGTATCATCAAACCTGACGTGCCGGTGGTGATCAGCGAAACACAGCCTGAAACCGCTCCCGTATTCTACGACGCGGCAGATCAGCGCCTCTCTCCCATTTATTTTGCAGACCAGGAATGGGCTATCATAGACTCCTTCCCCGCCCTGGATTCGCTGGCGGTAACGGTGGCGAATACACGTACCAGCGAGCAGGAGACCTATACGCTTGACCTGCCGGGCCATTACCAGGAAAAAAACCTGCTGGGCGTACTGTCTGCGCTGCGCGTATTGCAGCAGGCGGGCTGGAAAACAGGCAATGTGGGGGCTGCGCTGGCCAACGTGCGGAAACTTACGGGGTTAGGGGGGCGTTGGCAGGTAGTACAGCAGGCGCCCTACACCGTGCTGGACGTAGGGCATAACGAAGCAGGCATCAAAGCTATACTGGAACAGCTGGCGCTGATTCAATACCGCCACTTGCATATTGTGACCGGGTTCGTAAAAGATAAGGATGTACCGGCTGCACTAACCCTGATGCCGAAGAACGCAACATATTATTTCACCAAAGCACAGATACCGCGCGCCCTGCCGGAAGACGAACTGTACCGCATGGCGCAGGAAGCCGGCCTCCGGGGAGCGGCCTATGAAAACGTACCTGCTGCTTATCACGCAGCGCTTGCCAACGCTGGTGATGAAGACATGGTGCTGGTTTGCGGCTCTGTGTTTATTGTGGGCGAAGTGCCGGGCGTCTGAAGCATCGGCCCTACAGTTGGCCTGCGTCACGCAGCTCCTTTATTTTTTCCAGCCCGTAATGCAGGCAGCTTACATGCAGGCTCTGCAGGAACTGGCGCTCTTTCAGCATTTTCCCCACTTCGTCTACGTCTTTCAGTAATACTTCTATTTCTTCATTCTCGTCCAGGGCCTGCTCCTGTACGCGCTTTCCGCCGGTGGCCAGGAACATGTGCGTGAGATTGGTGCTGGTAGACGGGTTGTGAGATACCACTCCCAGGTCATAAAAGTGACTGAAGGCAAAGCCAGTCTCTTCCAGCAGCTCCCGGCGTGCGGCAGCTTCGGGCGAAGTGTCCGTAGCATCCATCACGCCGCCGGGAATTTCCAGCAGCACCTTGCCGTACGCATGCCGGTATTGCCTGATGAGGATCACTTCCCTGTTTTCCGTTACGGCCATCACACACACCCAATCCGGGTACTCCAGCACGTAATACGGGTTTACCAGCACACCGGCCGGCGTTTCGCAGATATCCCTGCGCAGGGTTAACCAGGGTTCTTTATAGAGGTATTCCGAGTTTACAAGTTTCCAGTCCAAAGCAGTTAGTTACAAATGTGAGAAATGCACCTTATTTCCAGCCTTCCCGTTCCTTGAGGCGCTCAATGTGCGCCAGGTGATGAAGGCCATGCCATGAATAGTTGGCCAGGTGTTTTGACAAGGTGTACGAAGCATTGTTGCCGGGATGGAAAAAGGTGCGGTCCCAATCTCCGGGCTCCAGATGCTCCAGCACGGCCACCCAGCGGGCATGCAGCGCATGCAGCAGGGTGATGGACATATTGATGGGCACATGCTGCACGTCAGGCAGCTCTGCCCAGGCGGTTTCATCGTAAGGTTTGATAGTAGGGTTGTTTTCCGTGAGCGCCATTTTGATGCGGATAAAACCGTTCATATGGGAGTCTGCCAGGTGATGGACCACCTGCGCTACCGTCCACCCGCCGGGGCGGTAGGGCGTCTGCAGCTGATGCGCATCAAGGTTTTGCACGGCCAGCTCCAGCAGGGAGGGCAAATAGCGGATGTCATTAATGAACTTTCTCCGCATGTCTGCATTGATCACCACCGGTGCCTGAAAGGGGCCGATGGGGTAGCGTAAATCTTCCATATGAAACAGTTACGATTGACGAATGCCGGCTACTCTTCCCGGAGGTCTTTCCCGGTGAGGTGAATGAACACATCTTCCAGGTTGGCCTTTTTCACTTCCTTCTTTCTTTCAAAACCGCCTGCCACGAGCTGGTCTATCAGCGCATCAGGAGAGTCCAGCGCAATGATGCGGCCGCTGTCTACAATGGCGCAGCGGTCACAGAGAAACTCCGCTTCGTCCATATAGTGTGTGGTGATCACTACGGTAGTGCCCTGTGCCCGTACATGCTGAATGAGCGTCCACAGGTTGCGGCGGGCCTGGGGGTCCAGGCCCGTGGTAGGCTCATCCAGGAAAATGATGCGGGGGCGGTTGATCAGCGTGGTAGCAATGGAAAAACGTTGCTTCTGCCCGCCGGAGAGGGATTTGAACTTCTCCCCTGCCTTGTCTTCCAGGTTGAACTCCTTCAGCAGCTCCATCCCGTTTACGGGCTGGTTGTACAGCCCGGCAAACAGCTCTATCAGCTCCAGCAGGTTCAAACCAGGGTAATAACCGGACGTCTGCAGCTGCACGCCAATGATCTTCTTGATGGCGTCTGGCTTCTCATCCAGGTCCAGGCCATCTACTATCACGGTGCCGGAGGTTTTCTGGCGCAGCGTCTCAATAATTTCCAGCGTGGTGGACTTGCCTGCGCCATTGGGCCCCAGGAGGCCAAACACTTCGTTCTCGTATACATCAAAACTGATCCCTTTCACGGCGGTAAAGTCCCCATACTGCTTTACCAGGTCTCTCACCTCAATGATCTTGCGTTTTTCCATTCGGCCAAATTACACAAAAACACAAAAAAAGAGGCGCTCCGTTTTACCGGGCGCCTCCTTCCTGAATTTAAAAGGTTTGCAGGCAGTTATTTGGAAGCCGTAGCCTGCGGCTTATTGATGAATATTTGCGTGAAGTAAACAATATTCCCTTTTCCCCTGGCCGCACCAATACCGATCAGGTTAAAGTTGCCCAGCATGTTCCTGCGGTGGCCGGGGCTTTTGATCCAGCCGTCTACCACTGCCTCTGCGCTGAGGTTGCCGTACGCTACGTTTTCAGCAGCGCCGCTTACCCGGCCCAGCTTTTTGGAAATATCATCTACACGGCCTTCAAACCCGTCGTGCCCGAAACCGGTACGGCCGTTGGCCATGGCCTTGCTGTGGCTGCGCGCCTCGGCATTGATGGTTTCGTTCATTTTAAGCGCGGGCAGGCCTTTTGATTTGCGGAACTTGTTAACATAATACAGGATATCTTCCTCCACATCGCCGTTATTACGTACAGCCGTGGTTGCGGGCTTGCCGGTTACTGATTTGCTGCAGGCAGAGGCCTGGCTGCCCATCAATACCGCCGCGGAGAGCAAAAGGACCTTACAATAGTGCTGATTAAACATGCTTTTAGAAACGTTTTTTTAATACTGAAAATTGTATGATCCAATTTCGCGCCAAAAGTTTAATCAATCACCACCTGAATGGCCTCTACCATTTTTCTGGAGCCAATGAAAATGGGGATGCGCTGGTGCAGCTCGTCAGGCTTGATATCCAGCAAACGCCGCTTCCCGTCTGCAATGGCGGCGCCTCCCGCTTTTTCCATCAGGAAAGACATGGGGTTGCACTCGTAACAAAGGCGCAGGCGGCCGTTGGTATACTTGCCGAAAGCCGGGTACATGAATACCCCGCCCTGAACCAGCGTACGGTGTATTTCAGATACCATGCAGCCTACAAAACGGTGGCGGTATACCTTGTCTGCCGCGTTCTGCGCCATGAACAGGTCAATGGCCTGCTGTATCTTCTTTTCATAGAGGTAATAATAGCCCATGTTCACGGAGAAAATATCACTGTCTTCCGGCACCCGCATGTTGGGATGAGAAAGGCAGAACTCTCCTATGCTGGGGTCTAGCGTAAAGCCCTGCACGCTTCTGCGGGTGGCGTATACCAGCATGGTGGAAGAGCCATAAATGATGTACCCCGCGGCTATTTGCATGTTGCCCGGCTGCAGGAAGTCTTCCCGGGTACACAGCTCGCCGTTGGGAGAAAGGCGGCGGTATACGGAAAAGATGGTGCCTATAGACACGTTCACGTCTATGTTGCCCGACCCGTCAAGCGGGTCCATCAGCACCACATATTTGGAGTTTTTGGAAAGCTCGTCCTCAAAGCAGATAAAGTCTTCATTCTCCTCAGATGCTACGCCGCAGCAGTAAATACTGGTGCGCAGGGAGTTGATGAGCTGGTCATTGGCAAATTCATCGAGTTTTTTTACCGCTTCACCCTGCACATTGGTTTTACCGGCTTCCCCCAGTATGTCTGCAATGCCGGCCTTGTTCACTTCCACGTTCACCCTCTTGGCAGCCAGCCCAATGTCACGCAACAGGCCGGAGAGCTGGCCGGTGGCGCCGGGATAGTTTCTCAGTTCCTGGATGGTAAATTCGTCCAGCGTCATAACTCGTTGGTTCATTTTCATATACGTGTTGGTTAAGGTGTGCTAAATTAAGCTAAACAGGGCTATTTACCGGAAATTGTCATTTTCCGGTAAATTCATTTTTAAACAATTCTAAAGTTGCCGTACTTTGCCGGACAATTTTTTAACAGAAGTCGATTCTCCGTATGAAGGTTTTCAAATTTGGCGGCGCAAGTTTAGAAACTATTGAGCGCATTCAGCATGTGGGTAATATTCTGCAGTCTTATGCCGGTGAAAAAATACTGGTAGTGATGTCTGCCATGGGTAAAACCACCAATGAGCTGGAAAAAGTAGCCCAGAATTTCTTCATGCGCAAGCGGGAAATAGCCGCCCAGTTGCTGTACAATGTTGAGCAGCAGCACCTCCAGGTAGCTGAAAGCCTGCTGGGCAGCCGGGATCATTCCCTATTCACCCAGCTGCAGCAGTTCTTTACGGAAGCGGAATGGACGCTGGGAGAAAAGCCCCTCCGCCCTTACGACTATTATTATGACCAGCTGGTGGGCCTGGGCGAACTGCTCAGCACCGCCATTGTAAGCGCCTACTTCAACCAGGCGGGCATTACCAATGCCTGGGTAGACGTGCGTGACGTATTCCGTACGGATGATAACTTCCGTGATGCCAATATTGACTGGGAAGTAACGGAGAAGCAGGTGAAAGAGAAAGTATTGCCCCTGTTCAACGCGGTAGATATTGTGATCGCACAGGGTTTTATTGGCAGTACAGACCAGAACGAAAGCGTCACCCTGGGCCGGGAAGGCAGCGACTTTTCCGCCGCCGTATTTGCCAACCTCCTGGACGCCGAAAGCCAGACCATCTGGAAAGACGTGGAAGGCCTGAAGAACGCTGACCCGAAACTGTTTTCCGATACGGTCAATATACCGGAGATAGCTTTTAACGAAGTGATCGAGATGGCCTACTACGGCGCGCAGGTGATACATCCCAAAACCATCAAGCCCCTGCAGAACAAGCAGATACCGCTGTATGTAAAATGTTTCCTGAACAAAGACCTGCCGGGCACCGTGATCCGTGAGGATGCAGACAACCGGAAGCTGCCGCCCATTATTGTATTGAAAAAGAACCAGGTGCTGATCACCATCACGTCCCGCGATTTCGGGTTCATTACCGAAGATAAGATCAGCGACATCTACGAGATATTCCACGCCAAAAAGATCAAGATCAACCTCACCCAGAACGCGGCCATCAGCTTTTCCTGCTGCATAGACAATAACCCTGAGAAAATAGAGCTGCTCATCAAGGCCCTGCACAGCGGTTTCAAGATCTCTTACAATGAGGGGCTGGAGCTGCTGACCGTACGGCATTACCAGAACGGCCTGCTTGAAAACCTGACCAGGGGGCACAAGATATTGCTGGAACAGCGGTCAGACAGTACGGTACAGCTGGTGATGAAGTAAGGGGTATCAGGAACGCTTTTTCACCTGCGGCGCCAGGTCATAAGGCCTGTTGAAGAGCTCCTGGTCTACGGAGAAGCGTGCGGACAGTTTACGGATATTTTCTTTGGAAAGCCCCCTGCGGCGGTGCAGGAAGTCTGAAATAAGGCTGGGGCTGATAGCCAGCTCTTTGGCAAGGTCTATTGATTTGAGGCCATGCTCTTTCATGAGATAGCGGAGCGCCTCAACAGGGCCGGCATCGGAGAAAGTGCTGTTATCCCGGTCATACTTCTCGATGAGCACCTGCAGCAGTTCGATAAGGTCCGCTTCTGCGGCGCTTTTCTTTTTAAGGGTTACCAGGCCCTCCAGCAACTTGCAGTACTGGTTGTACTGGGTGGTGGATTTGATCACTTTGTACTTCAGCGGTTCCATATCTGTAGTTTAATATTCACAAATGGTATATTGTTTTCCTTCCCTGCATAAAGCCGTATAGGCTGTGTGGGTGCCTATCCATGAAATGAAAAGGTGCATTTCGCGTTGTCCGAACACGTAGTGGCAGATCATACGGTAATTGTTGCCGCCAATGTCAAACACTACCCGGTTACTGCCGTTTCCCAGCAGGTCTGCGGCGCCGAACGTTTTCAATATATCCGCAGGGCAGGCCCAGCGGGCATTCTTTAAAATGGACAGCGATGCTCTGAATGGCGCCCGGCTGGAAGGATATACCCTTTTGAAAGCTTCGATAGATTCCTTCCGGATCAAATGTATTTTCATACCAATTGACTTAACGAAGTTAATCAATAATTCGCAAAACGCGAACTTTTTCTTTTACGCTTCATTCTCCGGTGGGAAATAGCAATCTGGGTAACAAAAAAGGCACAGAGAAACGTGCCTTGCAATAAATCTAGCGGAAATTTATCATCCCGCCCAATAGGTTTTCTTACATTTCAACTTCTTTCCTTTTCTACTTTTATTTTATTATTAAAATGTAGAAAATAGTTTTTATTTTTATCAGCGCAGTGAATAATGTACTTCGTGCAGCGACCATATTGTAAAACCAGGATGAGCCGAAAACCTGTAAAAACAAGTAGGCAACCATATTTAAATCAGCGTTATATCCACGAGTCATGAAAATTCAACCAGATTGGCCTTGTCATCAGCCTGTTTCAATCACTTAACAATTGTTTAAAGGTAACTTAACCTTGAAAGGAATGCAATCCTTTGCATTTCTTCCCATCTTGCGGGCGCATTTCTGATTCTCGAGACTGGAACGGCGTCTACTATCTGACAGTGCAGCAAACTGCCCTGAACGGATTTTCTATTTCCGGCTTTTAACAGTGTTCATCTATAAAATCTATTTCGTCATGCTTACACAACAATCATTCAAGATCTGGCTATGGCTGCTGGTGCTCCTTCCTGCGGCGGCTATGGCCCAGCAACCCAACGCCACGCTAAGCGGCGTTGTAACCGGTACCGGCGGAGAGCTGCTGCCGGGTGTTTCCGTAGAAGTAAAAACGGCAGACGGTCAGCGCAAGGGCGCCGCCAGCGATGTAAAAGGCGTTTTCACCGTTCCGGGCCTGCCTGTGGGCGCACCGGTAACTGTTACATTTTCTTTCATTGGTTATGAAACGTACGTATTGAACAACCAGGTTTTGAAAGCCGGCAACAACCATTTGAAAATAGAATTAAAAGAAGGCAACCAGAAACTGAACGAACTGGTAGTAGTGGGTTACGGTACGCAACGTAAGGTGAACCTCACCGGCGCCGTGAGCCAGGTAGACGCCAAAGTGCTTGAAAGCCGCCCCGTAGCCAACGTTACACAAGCCCTCCAGGGCGCTGTACCCGGCCTGAACATCAACTTCACTGATGGCCGTCCGGGGTCTAACGGGCGCTTCAACATCCGCGGCAACAACCCGCTCAGCTCCGGCGCCAGCCCGCTGGTGCTGATAGACGGGGTACCCGGCTCCATGAACAATGTGAACCCGCGGGATATTGAGACCGTGACCATCCTCAAAGACGCGGCCGCTTCCGCCATCTATGGCGCCCGCGCCGCCTTCGGCGTGATACTGGTTACTACCAAAGCCGCCAAGAACGGTAAGCTGACGGTCAACTATGGCAACAACTTTTCTTCTTCCAGGTCAACCGTGAGCACTGACTTCATGACGGACGGGTATACCGCGGCCATGATGAACGACGAAGCGTTCCGCGTATCTACCGGGAATACCTATACCCGCTATACGCCGGAAGACTATGAAGAACTGAAGAAACGCCAGACCGATAAATCGCTCCCCTCCGTGGTGATAGACAACCGGAACGGCAGGGACCAGTACGTTTATTATGGCAATACAGACTGGTGGAGAGAAATGTTCTTTGACGCGCAACCCGCCATGGAACACAATCTCAGCGTTACCGGCGGAACGGACAAGGTAGACTTCATGCTGTCCGGCCGCATGTACCACCGGAAGGGGATGATGCGCATCAACCGGGACGAATACAATTCCTATAACCTGCGCACCAAGCTGACGGTACGCGCCAACAAATGGCTCACGTTCACCAACAACACGCAGTTCAGCATTGCCAAGTATACTTACCCGGGCTGGGGCGTTAACAACAACTTCGTGTCTATCACCGTACACGCCCTCCCCTCTTACGTACCGCGCAACCCTGATGGTACTGCCACCTACATTACGGCATTGAACAACTACCAGATAGGTGACGGTATTTATGCAGACCTGCTGTACGGCAAATCAAGAGGCATTGAGCGCTGGAACGAGCTGATGAGCACCTGGGGCGCCACCATCAAGGTGAACGACAACATCAACCTCTACGCCAACTACACCTTCACCCTCAACCCGGCCAGGGACAACGATGCGGCTACCACCACCACCATCCGCCAGGCGGCCGCCCCCTACTCCATCTACCCCGGTGTTATCAGCAAGCTGCCGCGTGCAGACTTTTTGAGAGAGGAGGTGAACAGCGATATGTATCATGTAGCTAACGCCTACGGCGAGTTCATTAAAAGCTATGGCCGCCACAACGTGAAATTCATGATGGGGTACAACCAGGAGCTGAAACAATTCAAACGCATTACATCCGAACGGGGAGACCTGCTGTCTGAAGACCTGATAGACATAGGCCTGGGCTCCGGCAACTACGCCCTCAACGGTGCGCAGAGCGAGTGGGCCCTGCTGGGTTTCTTTGCACGCGCCAACTACGATTACAAAGGCAAATACCTGCTTGAAGTGAACGGCCGGTATGATGGCACCTCCCGGTTCCCGAAAGATCAGCGTTTCGGTTTCTTCCCTTCCGTGTCCGCAGGCTGGAGGGTGAGTGAGGAATCTTTCTTCGAGCCGCTGAAAAACGCCGTAGCCGACCTGAAATTCCGGGCATCTTACGGCTCGCTGGGCAACCAGATCACCAACTCCGCATACCCGTACATCCCGCTGCTGAGCAGGGGAACGCTGGACTGGATAGCAGGGGGCAGGAAACTGGAATACCTTACCGCGCCAAACGCCATTTCTCCCACCCTTACCTGGGAAAAGACCAGCTCTGTTAACCTCGGTGTAGACGCAGCTTTGCTGAAGAGCAAGCTGATCCTCAACTTTGACTATTACATCCGCGATACGAAAGACATGCTGACAAAGGGTAAAACCCTGCCGGCCGTATTCGGTACAGGAGAACCCAGGGAAAACGCGGCAGACCTCCGCACCCGCGGCTTTGAGCTGAACATCAGCTACAACAACCAGTTCGATATAGCCGGCAAACCGTTCATATACAGCGTTGGCGGTAACCTGAGCGATTTCACTTCTGTTATCACCCGGTTTGACAACCCCAGCCAGCTGCTGAACGATTATTATGTTGGCCAGCGTTATGGCGATATGTGGGGTTATTTGACGGACGGCTATTTCAATACCGATGAAGAAGCAGCTGCCTGGTCTGCCAAGGTAGACCAGAAGCTGGTAGGCTCCAACATCGTAAGTGCCAGCGGCGAATGGAACCGCCTCCGCGCAGGAGACCTGAAATTCCAGGACCTTAACGGCGATGGTGTGATCAGCCCGGGCAAAAACACGCTTAAAGATCCGGGAGACCTGGTGAAGCTGGGCAACAACCAGATCCGCTTCCCATATGGCTTTACCGGCAGCGCCAGCTGGAACGGGTTTGACCTTTCCTTCTTCTTCCAGGGCATAGGCCGCAAAAACTGGTACCCCGGCGCTAATGCAGACAAATTCTGGGGCCCGTACAGCCGCCCTTACTATTCATTTGTACCTGAAAATTTCATGGACAAGATCTGGAGCCCGGAAAAAGGCCAGTCAAGCTACTTCCCGCGCCTGCGCGGTTACATTGCCCTCAACGGCAATAACCCGCTCACCAATACGAACGACAGGTATATGCAAGACCTCGCATACCTCCGCCTGAAAAACCTCACCATCGGTTATTCCCTGCCAGACCACCTGCTGAGGCGCCTGCGGCTGAGCCGCTGCCGTTTCTATGTAAGCGGAGACAACCTTGCAACCTGGACGAAGCTGGAAACGAAATACATAGATCCGGAACAAGCCGCCGCGGATGCTAACGGACGTGTATATCCGTTCGCGAAAACCTATTCTGCCGGCCTTGACCTGTCATTCTAACCAATAAACGAACTGAAATGAAAAAGTACTTATCCATACTCATACTTGCGGGCGGCAGCATGTTTGCCGGCTGCAGCAAATTCATGGACAGGCAGCCATTGTCTGACATTGCGCCTGACCAGTTCTTCAAGAACGAAAAAGAACTGAGCACGTACCTCAATTCTCTCTACAGCGCCTTCCCGTCTGCTGAAGGCATTTACAATGAGGATATTGACAATATTGTAAAAACTTCCCTGGGAGATAACCTCACCGGCAGGCGTACCGTACCGGTAACGGGCGGTAACTGGACATGGACGGAGCTGCGGAAGATCAATTTCTTCCTTGACAATTACAACCGGGTAATGCCGGAGCAACAGGCAGAGAAATATGCAGCAGTAGCCAAGTTCTTCCGTGCCTATTTTTACTTTGACAAGGTACAGCGCTTTGGCGGCGTGCCCTGGTACAGCTCCACCATTCTACAAGGAGATCAGGACGCGCTTACCAAAGCCCGTGATAGCCGCGCACTGGTGGTAGATTCCATTCTTGCAGACATTGACTATGCTATTGCAAAAATGGACGGCGCCGCTACCAGCACGGATGCCGTAACCAAATTCACCGCCCTTGCGCTCAAGAGCCGCATCTGCCTGTTTGAGGGCACCTTCCGGAAGTACCATCCTGAAATGGAGCTGCCCGGTTGGCAAAGCTTCCTGCAAAAGTCTGTGGAGGCTTCCGAAGCGCTGATAAACAGCAACAAGTACAAGATATACACGTCCACGCCGGAGAAGGCGTACCTGGAGCTGTTTGCTTCCATAGCGCCCATCAAGGACGAAATCATACTGGCCAAAACATTCAGCAATGAATTACAGGTATGGCATAACGTGAACTACTATACGATCACATCGTCTTACGGAAAACCCGGACTGGAAAAACAGCTGGTGAACAGCTACCTGATGAAAGACGGCTCCCGCTTCACAGACATTCCCCGGTATGATACCATCACCTTCTACGCGGAAACCCAGAACCGCGACCCGCGGCTTTCCCAGACCATCCGCACGCCCGGCTACTCCCGCATTGGCACAACGGCCAGGCTGGCGCCTGATTTTGGCGCAAGCGTGACGGGCTACCAGCTGATCAAGTTCGTAACAGACCTTTCGTTCGATTCATTCAACCGCTCTATCAACTCCATGCCTGTTTTCAGGTACGCGGAAGTGCTGTTGAACTATGCGGAAGCAAAAGCCGAACTGGGCTCGCTTACCCAGGCAGACATCGATAAATCTATCAAGCTGCTCCGCGGCAGGGTGGGCATGCCGAATTTGGATATGGCCGCGGCCAATGCCAATCCGGACCAATACCTGGCAGACCAGTACACTACAGTTACCGGCGCCAACAAGGGCGTGATCCTGGAAATACGCAGAGAAAGGAGGATTGAGCTGGTAATGGAAAGCTACCGCTGGTGGGACCTGATGCGCTGGAAAGAAGGCAAGCTGCTCACCCGCCAGTTCAAAGGCATGTACTTCCCCGGCATCGGGCAATACGACCTTGACCGTGACGGCAAAACCGATGTGCACATCTACGAAGGCGCCAAACCCGACCCTGCTGTAAAAGGCGTGCAGTACTTCAAACTGGGCACTGAAATGGACCTGGAAAACGGTGCGGCCGGCGGCAACGTTATCATCAACCGCAACATTACCAAAACATTCAATGAGGAACGCGACTACCTGCAGCCCATTCCCATCCAGGAACTGCAGCTGAACAGCAACCTTACCCAGAATCCCAAATGGGATAACTGATCGTAAAAGCTTTCGCTTTTGCCTATAAAAAAACGGGCGCCCCATTAACCGGGCGCCCGTTTTAACGTGATAACACACCGTTATTTCACCCTCACCGGGTCTGCCGGTTTGGGCACGGGTTTGAAGCTCTTCGTTTTCAACTCTTCCAGCAATACCTGCACACCTTTCTCCAGCTGCGGGTCACGGCCTGCAATCACATCTGCGGGCGTTTGCTCCACATCAATGTCTGCATGCGTGCCTTCATTCTCAATGATCCAGTTACCTTTGGTATCGTAGATGCCAAAGCTGGGCGAGGTTACATAGCCGCCGTCCATCAGGCTGGGATAACCACTGATGCCCACCAGTATGCCCATGGTACGTTTACCGATGAGCTTGCCCAGCTTTTTCTGCTGGAACATCCAGGGCATCATGTCTCCGCCGGAGCCGGCGTACTCATTGATCAACATGGCTTTAGGGCCATAAATGCCGTTACCGGGCGTGGTGAAGCTGCGGCCGTTCCTTACGCCCCAGAAGCTCAGCACCTCCCTGCTCAGCACGTCTATTACATAGTCTGCAACAGACCCGCCGCCGTTAAAGCGTTCATCAAGCAGCAGGGCCTGTTTGTCTGTTTGCGCGTAATAATAGCGGTTGAAGGAGGTATACCCTTCCTGGCCGGTGTTGAGCATGTACACGTAGGCTATTTTGCCATTGCTCAGCTGGTCTACTTTCATACGGTTGCCCTCAATCCAGTCTTGCTTGCGCAATTCCATTTCCACACCTGCGTCAACAGGCTGCACCACTATTTCCCGTGCGCCTGATTCGGCAGGCTGGCTGTTCACTTTCAACGTTACCTGCCGGTTGACGGTGTTTTGCAACAGGGCGTGAATGTTCATGTCTGCAGTGAGGGGCCGGCCATTTACAGCCAGAATATAGTCTCCCTCCTTCACATCAAGGCCGGGTACGGCCAGCGGCGCCTTTAACTGCGGGTTCCAGGTCAGGGTGCTGTATATTTTGGCAAGGCGGTAACGGTTCTGGTGAATTTCATAGTCTGCTCCCAACACACCGGTAGACACGCTCGGGCCGGACGGAATGTCTCCCGCGCCCACATAGTTATGCCCTACCACCATTTCACTCATCATTTCATTGAGCAGGTAGTTCAGGTCTGAACGGTTGGCTACATGCGGCAGCAACGCCGCATATTTTTTCCTGTTGGCATCCCAGTCTACACCGTGCATGTTCTTTACATAGAAAAAGTCCTTTTCTATTTTGTACACCTCATCAAATATCTGGTCCCATTCTGCCACCGGGTCTACATATACGCTGACATTGGAAACGTCTATCTTCCCGTCTCCCGCGTTGGGCTTGCGGTCTGCAGGCACTACGCTGTAACCGCCACCGGAAGCCAGCAATATCTTTTTGCCGTCTGCGCTCACAATGTAGCCGCCGGCTTTGGCAAAGGTTTCACTTTTTCGCTCTTTCAGATCGTAGTAGCGCAGCTCACCGTCTGACAGGTAAAACAGCTTGTCTTTCACCGCTCCGCTCAGGAAACGGTAACTGGCCGCAGGCAGCGGCAAGGCAATGGTACGCTGCGCAATACCGTCCAGGTCTATTTTGGTGCCGGCAGGGGCGGCAGGTTTGGCGGTATCCTTTTTCTTTTCGGGCTCTGCCCCTTTTACTGTTTCTTCATCACTTTCCGGCGTGAAGATGGTGGGCGTATTTTTAGCCAGCATTACCGCGTAGATATTGAAAGATGTGTTGCGGCCGTAGGTTTGCATATGCAGCCCGCTGAGAGACATGCCGCTGTTGGTGCTGCCCGGGAAGAACAGGTACTTTCCGTCTGCGCTGAAGGTGGGGTTGCCTACATCTCCCATACCATCTGTAATGCGCGCGCTTTTGCCGGATTCAAGGCTGTAGAGGTACACGGCGTCAAACCCGTTTTCCTGCAGCTTGATGTAGCTGATCCACTTCGAGTCTGGAGACCAGGCAGGCGCAAATACATTGGAACTGCCGGAAGGGATGGAGCCGTTGTTGTTGGTATCGATATGCGTAATTTTTTTCGTCTGCACATCTACGTAATAGAGGTTAAAGTGCGCATCTGCATATACGATCTTCTTGCTGTCTGGCGACCAGCCAAGCCCGAAATAATACACCGTTTTGCCCAGCTCGATCTCTACAGGCGCTTCCATGGCCTTCTGGTCTCGCAATACCAGTTTGTAGTTGCCGTCCTTGTCAGAAAGGTAAGAGATCCACTTGCCATCAGGAGACCAGGCCGGCTCCCGCTCATGAGTACCCGGCGAGTTGGAAATGTTGCGCACATCGCCCTTTTCTTTGGGGATGGAGAAAATTTCTCCCCTGCCCTGTACCAATACCCTTACACCGGTGGGCGACAGGTTCACGCGTTCAAAATTGCGCACATTTTCATAGCGCGGACGTTTGGAAGGAATGTCTGCCCGGATGCTCACTTTAACATCTGTTACCGCGGAGCTGGCCGGGTTCAGCAGGTGCAGCGTGGCGCCCTGTTCAAAGGCAAGCGTTTTGCCGTCGGTGGTCAGCGTTTTCACATCATCATCCTTATACTTCGTTACCTGCGTCACTTGTTTGCTGTCTGTATCATACCGGAAGATGTTCATGGTATGGTTACGGTCACTGAGGAAAAAAACGCTTTTGCCCACCCATACCGGGCGGATATTGTTGGAATTGGCGGCCGGTATTTCCTCTATCTGGTATGTGCTGTTATTGAATATCCAGATTTTGGGCATGTAGCCGCCACGGTAACGTTTAAACGGGCGGTACATGGTGCTGCCTTCGGTAGGGTCCGGGTTCTTGATATAGGCGGTGTATTTACCGTCTGGAGAAACCGCGCCCTGCGTGGCTTCCGGTATTTTAGCGTGAGCTGCCGGCAGACCGCCTTTGGCGTTTACGCTGTACAGCCGGGTGGTCCTTCCCGTAGGAGATTCCGCACCGGAAGCGAACAGGATGTGGTCATTGTCAACCCAGCCGCGCACCAGGTCACGCGCCGGGTGCCAGGTAACCCGCTGAGGGTCTCCTCCTTCAACGGAAACAACGTACACGTCCGTATTCCCGTCATAATTACCGGTGAAGGCAATTCTTTTCCCGTCAGGGGAAAAATAGGGGTCTTGCTCAAACGCGGGGTTCACCGTGAGCCTTACGGGAGAAGAGCCGTCGCGGTTGGCCAGCCAAATGTCTCCCGCATACATGAACGCAATATGTTTCTCACTGACGGCGGGGTTCCTCAAAAGTTTTGTTTCTGACTGGGCCTGTACAGATATAGGGCCGAGGGCGAGGAGGACGCCGGCGGCAAGGCCAATAAATTTATACATCATAAGCGGTTATGGGTTTTGTTGCACTAAAATGGCAATGCTGCAAAATAGGGGAAAACGGGTAATTTGAGGCTGCTAAATGTACCGGCGGCGGGTTTAGCCGTAACCCTCACCCCATTGTCAGCATCATATCCCTGATCACCGCTATGAGTGAAGACGGGTAAATGCCCAGCCACAGCAGCAGCGCCATGAGGCCGGTGAGCGCAAATATCCCGAAGAAAGGCAGAGGTTTCCGCTGCGGGGCTTCCAGGGGCTGGAACATCACCGCTACAATGCGGATATAATAGAACAGACCAATTACGCTGTTGATCACGAGCAACACCAGCAGCAGCCACAGGCCGGCGTCTACGCCGGCGGCTACGATATAGAACTTGCCGATGAAGCCCGCGGTAAGGGGAATGCCTGCCAGGGAAAGCATCATGCCCGTGAAAATAGCGGCCAGCCAGGGTTGCCGCCAGAAAAGACCTTTAAAATCATCCAGGTCCTCCGCATCCCTTACCTTGTCTGAGAGCAGCGCCAACACCCCGAAGGCGCCGATGCTAGTAATCACATACGCCACCAGGTAGAACATAACGGCCTCCTGCCCTGCTTCCTGACCGGCCAGGAAAGCAATGAGAATATACCCCATATGTGCAATGGAAGAATAGGCCAGCAACCGTTTCACATTCTGCTGCAGCAGCGCCAGCCAGTTGCCGGCAAACATGCTGGCCATGGCTATAATGGCAATCACCCACCAGAGTATTGTGTATTCATACCCGTTAATATCCCGGTAGAAACGCATCAGCAGCACCAGCATGCTGCCTTTGGACACGGTGGCAATGTAGGCGGCCACTGGCAGCGGAGAGCCTTCGTAAATATCAGGCGTCCACATATGGAAAGGCACTATGCCCAGCTTGAACCCTACACCTATCAGCATAAGTCCGAAGCCAGCCACCACGGTCACCGGCACAGCGGCAGTGCCGGCCAGGTAACGGCCGATACCGGTGAAATCCATCCGGCCGCTTTCAGCGTATACGAGGGCCATGCCGAACAGCAGGAATGCAGAAGACAGGGCGGCCAGCAGCAGGTACTTGATGCCCGCCTCATCTGACCGCTCGCGGGCACGCAGGTAGGCAATAAGGCCGTACAGGCTGATGCTCATGGTTTCCAGGCCCAGGAACAGGGAAATAAAATGCTGGCTCACTACCAACACAATACCCCCTACCGTGGCCAGCAGCAACAGAATGTAATATTCTTCTTTCCTTTCTTCCCTTTGTTCAAAATAGCTGTAAGACAGGAACAGCACGCTCAGGCCGGCCACCAGTATGAGCCCGGTATTGAACATGGCAAAAGCATCTACCACAAACAGCGGCTCCAGCACATATGGCAGCGGGCCGGGATGCAGGAACAGCGCCAGGAAAGCCAATATGAACGCCAGCACAGTGAAAGCGTGCATAACACGGTGATTCCTTTTTATAGCCACCAGCAGCATGGCTATTACAGCGGCGCCGCTGATGATCAGTAAAGGCAATATGCTTAAAAGGTCGGAGGCAGACATATGCTTTTGCTATTTAGAAGTAAAATGAACGGCCACGGCCGGCGTGGCAGGCTTGGCGGTGTTGATCACGGGCTGCGGGTATACGCCCAGCCAGATGATCACTATCACCAGCGGTATAAACATGAGCACTTCTCGGAGGCTGAGGTCTGGCAGCTTGTATTCCCGCAGCGAAACGCCGAAGAAGACCTTCTGCATAATGCGCAGTGAGTATATGGTAGCTACGACCAGCCCTATGGTGGCGGCCACAGTGATCCATGGCTGCGCCTGCCAGCTGCCGGCGAGTATCAGAAACTCTGCAATAAAGTTACCCAGGCCGGGCAGGCCCAATGAGGCCATTACGAACACCATGGCCACTACGCCCATGCCGGGCAGCGCGGGCCAGAGGCCGCCCATTTTGTCCAGCTCCCGGGTGTGCAACCGGTCATACAGCGAGCCGGCAATCATGAACAGCGCGCCGGTGCTGATGCCGTGCGTGATCATCTGCATTACCACGCCCTGGTAGGCCAGCTCATTGAAAGAGAAGGCGCCCACCAGTACAAAACCCATATGGCTGACGCTGGTATATGCCACCAGGCGCTTGAAGTCTGTCTGCGCATAGGCCAGTTTGCCACCGTACAAGATGCCAATGGCGCCCAGCAGCATAATGTAGGGTGCAAAGAATTGCGAAGCTTCGGGGAAGAGCGGCAATACAAAACGCAGAATGCCATATGCGCCTGTTTTGAGCAACAGGCCGGCCAGTATCACAGAACCTGCTGTGGGAGCTTCCGTATGCGCATCCGGCAGCCAGGTATGGAAAGGAAAGGCGGGCAGTTTTACAATAAATGCAATAAGAAAACCCAGCATCAGCCAGCGGCCTGTTTCCTGCGCCATGGGCGTATTCAGCAGGTCGAAATAATTGAAGGTGAACACCCCGGTGTTCTGACCATGTATAAAATACAGGCCCAGGATGGCCAGCAGCATGAGCAGGCCGCCGGCCTGGGTGAAAATGAAAAACTTCAGGGCGGCGTACAGCCGGTTGCCATGGCCCCAGATACCGATGAGGAAATACATGGGTATCAGCATCACTTCCCAGAAGAAATAGAACAGGAAAAGGTCCATGGTGAGGAATACGCCGGTAATGCCCGCCAGTACGAACAGCAGGTTGAAAAAGAAGAAACCCGTCCGTTCCTTTATTTCGTTCCAGGATACAAGTACAGACAAAGTGCCCAGGAAGAAGGTCAGCACCAGCATCAGCAGGCTCAGCCCGTCCATGGCCAGTGAAAAGCTGATGCCGAAGCGCGGCATCCACGGGCGGATGAAGGTAACATACCAGCCTGCATCTCCACCACCGGCGTCAGCCCAGAAAGCGGCGGCCATGGCCAGTTCAAACACCAGCACCATCAACGCTATCCACCGCGGCAGCTTTTTGTTCCATGCAGCAGACAGCCAGGCTGCAAATGCGCCCAGCACCAGAACGAGAATGAACAAAAAAAGTATCATGCGCAAACGGTTTAAGCGTTAAATAGTGTATTGGCGCCAGATGATAACAGAAAGTATCACCACTGCGCCCATCACAATACCCATAATATACCAGCGCAAAATGCCGCTCTGTGTGGCAGACATCATGCGGTGAAAATACTTTGTAACAGCAGCCAGGCCGGCGTAAAGGCTGTCTACCACATCTTTCCGGTTGATGCGGGCCAGCTGTACAAAAGGCTGCACAAAGAGCAGGTTGTACGCCGCATCAAAGCCCCAGCCATCTTTCAGGAATGTTTTCACTTCTTTGGGGAAAGGAATGGGCAGCACACGCCAGACAATATAGATCCCCGCCAGGCACAGCAGCGCGGCAATACCCTGGGAACCCCATTCCAGCGCCGTGCCGGCATGCGCTGTTACCACGGCAGGCAGTACCGGCTGCAGGAAATCACTGAGCAGGGTAACATGCCCCAGGGTGTGCGGCAATTCTATGAAACCTGCCAGGGTGGAAAATACCGCCAGTATATAGAGCGGCACCATCATGCTCAGGCCCGGGCGGTGATGTACATGTGTTTTCTCCTTGCCGTAAAATACCAGCAGCATCATGCGGGTGGTGTACATAGCAGTAATGAAAGCACCTACTATGGCCACTATCCAGTAACCCGCACCGCCCTGCGCCGAAGCGCCGGCCAGCCAGACAATCTGGTCTTTGCTGTAGAAACCGGCGGTTACAAAGGGAATGGCGGCCAATGACGCGGAACCGATGAGGAATACCCAGAACACGCCGGGCAGGCTCTTGCGGAGGCCGCCCATTTTAAACATGTCCTGCTCATGGTGAAGCGCTACAATGACGGCCCCTGCTCCCAGGAACAACAGGGCTTTGAAGAAGGCATGTGTAATGAAATGGAAGATAGCGGCAGACCAGGCGCCCACGCCAAGGGCCAGGAACATGTACCCAATCTGGCTGATAGTGGAGTATGCCAGCACTCTCTTGATGTCTGTCTGCACAAAGGCACTGCCGCCGGCCAGTATCAGCGTGACCGCGCCCACAATGGCCACGGTGGCCTGTGCGGCCGGGGCCATGGTGAACAGCACGTTGGTACGGGCAATGAGGTATACCCCTGCGGTAACCATGGTAGCGGCGTGTATGAGGGCGCTCACTGGCGTAGGGCCGGCCATGGCGTCTGGCAGCCAGGTTTGCAGCGGCAGCTGGGCTGATTTGCCTACGGCGCCGCCCAGCAATAAAAAGGCAATGGTCACTACCGTGGCGTCACCGGCCGTCCATAGTGTGGGGGCTTTGGCCAGGATGTCTGTCAGCTGCAGGCTGCCGGTATGCTGTACCAGCAGGAAGAGGGCAATGGCCATAGCCGTGTCTCCCACGCGGGTCACAATAAAAGCCTTGCGGGCGGCAGCACCGTTGGCTGGGTCTTTATACCAGAAGCCGATGAGCAGGTAACTACATAGGCCCACGCCTTCCCAGCCAAAGTACAGCAGCAGCAGGTTATCTGCCAGCACCAGCATGAGCATGGCGCCCACAAACAGGTTCATGCAGGCAAAGAAGCGCGCAAAGTCAGGGTCTTCCGCCATGTAGCCGGTGGAATAAATATGTATCAGGAACCCTACAAAGGTGATCACAAAAGTAAATGCGAGCGAGAGCGCATCGAGGTGAAGGGTGATGCCGATGTTGAAGCTGCCTATGCTGAGCCAGTTCCACAACGGCAGGCTGAACTGCTGCAGCCCGCTGTTCATGAATTGCAGGCCGGCCACAATGGTTACCAGGGCTGCAATGCCCACGCTGCCGCAGCCGATCAGTGATACGCCGGTTTTGCCGATCTTCTTTGAGAACAGCACCAGCAGCAGGGCGCCTAAAAAAGGCATGGCGGGAACCAGGTACATCCAGTTCATAAAAAACATGTTTTGTTATCCATTCATTTTACTGGCCTCATCACTGTCAAGCGTTTTGAGCTGGTGATAGAGCTGCAATATCAAAGCCAGGCCCACAGACACTTCTGCAGCGGCCATGGCCAGTATGAACATGAACATCACCTGCCCTTCCGGCTGCCCCCAGCGGGAGGCAGCTACTATAAAGGCCAGGCCCGCAGCGTTCAGCATCACTTCTACAGACACCAGCATGAAAATAACGTTGCGGCGTATGAGCATGCTCACCAGCCCCATGGTGAATAAAATGCCTGCAAGCACCAGGCCTGCTGTAGTTGACGTTATCATTGTGTTGCTCTTTCAAGGAAACGATGGGTGATCTTCTTTTTCTGCCTGCCCAGGTGGTAAGCGCCCACAATACCGGCCATCAGCAGCATGCCGGCCAGCTCCACGGCCAGGATGTACGGCCCGAAGAGGCTTTTGCCTACCGCCTTGGGGTCTACCATCACAATTTCTCCCACCGGCGGCGCAGGCGGCTGCAGAATGAGGTACACCAGCTCTCCCAGCAAAAAGAGGCAGAGCAAAGCCGGCCCTATCCAGACGCGTGGCGTGAGCCAGTGGCGTTCATCTCCGGCAGACTGCTGGCCCAGGTTCAGCATCATCACAAAAAATATCATCAGCACCATGATAGCCCCGGCGTAGATGATCACTTCCAGCGCCGCCATAAAGGGAGCGCCGTAGATGTAAAAGATCACCGCCACGCTCAACAGGGACACTATCAGGTACAGCAGGGCATGCATGATGTTGTACCGGGTAATGACCATGGCGGTAGATAGTACGGCAATTGCTGCGGCTATATAAAATGCGGCTCCCATAACACAAGGTTTTAAGGCAAAAGGCTTTTTATGTTTACCGGCGGTTCTTCCTTAACCGCTTCTCCTTTGTCTTTCCCGCCAATAGACATACCGGCCACCCTGTAATAATTGTACCCCGGGTATTTACCCTGGCTGTTGATGAGCAGCGCATCTTTTTCATACACCAGGTTCTGCCGGTTATACTCCGCCATTTCAAAATCAGGTATCAGCTGAATGGCGTAGGTAGGGCAAGCTTCTTCGCAGAACCCGCAAAAGATGCAGCGGGAGAAATTGATGCGGAAGAAACCGGGGTACCGCCTGCCGTCCGGCGCTTCTGCTGCCTGCAGGGAAATACAGTCTACCGGGCAGGCCGCCGCGCAGAGGTAACAGCCCACGCAGCGTTCGCCGCCGTCGGGATCGCGGGTGAGCACAATGCGGCCGCGCCACCGGGCCGGCAAGGGCGCCGCTTCTTCCGGGTACTGGTAGGTTTCCCGCTTGTGAAAAGCGTGGAGGAATACGAGCCACATGCTTCTGATCAAACTAAACATACGCGGTCATTTTTATTTCAGGCTTAAAACAATAGCCGCCGTCACCATCAGGTTAAGAAGAGACAGCGGGAACAATACCTTCCAGCCGTACTCCATCAATTGATCGTACCGCGGGCGGGGCATGGAGGCGCGCAGCAGGATGAAGAGGCTGATGAACACAAAAGTTTTCAGGACGAACCATACAATGCCGGGCAGAAAATCAGGCCCCAGCCAGCCGCCGAAGTACAGCGTTACCAGCATGGCGGAAATGAGCGTTACGCCCAGGTATTCCCCAATGAAGAACATGCCGAACTTCATGCCAGAGTACTCGGAATGAAAACCGGCTACCAGCTCGCTTTCCGCTTCCGGTATATCGAAGGGCAGGCGGTGCGTTTCAGCTATGCCGGCTATGAGGAAGATGACGAAACCAAGGAACTGCGGTATAATGAACCATATCTTCCGCTGCGCTTCCACTATTTCCCGCAGGTTGAAGCTGCCGCTGAGTATCACCACGCCCATGAGCGCCATGCCCATGAACACTTCATAGCTGATCATCTGGGAAGCGCCGCGCATGGCGCCCAGCAGGGCATATTTGTTGTTGGAGGCCCATCCTCCGAGCACTATACTATATACGCCCAGGGAAGACATGGCCAGGAAAAACAGGAGGCCGATGTTCAGGTCTGCCACCATAATGTTGGGCGCAAAGGGAATAACGGTGAAGCTCATGAGCACGCTGGCCACCACAATGGCCGGTGCAAACACAAACACCACCTTGTCTGCAAAGGGTGGTATCCAGTCTTCCTTGAAAAACAGCTTCAGCGTATCTGCCAGTACAATAAAGAGGCCGAAGGGCCCGGCGCGGTTGGGGCCGTACCTGTCTTGCCAGAGCGCCAGCATCCGTCGTTCCAGCCATATCAGGCCGGCCGCGGTATTGAGCAGCACAAATAAAACGCCTCCTATGATCCACCAGTAATTCATACTACAGTTTTTTAAAAGGTTGACGCCACCTCGCTGCCGCTGAAACGGATGCACTGCGGCAGGTCAATGATCTGTGATTTGGGCAGCCCCGCGTTCATGGCGGCAATACCACGCGGCAGCCAGTGGTTGGGCACGGCAGACATCAGGTAGGCATGCCCTTCAATATGGAAGTTGACCCAGGTGCCGGGTGTAATGTTCCATTCATCAATATCTTCCAGGTTCATGTAGATCACAAAGAAATCCTGCGCCCGCTGGGCAATGCCTTTAGTGTACATACTCAATTCTTCCGAGCCAAAAATGCTGTACAGGGGCATTACGTGCAGGTGGCCGGGCATGGCGAGGTACCGCTGCGGCATTTCGGAGAAGAAAGGAATACTGCCGTTCACATGCGGTTCCAGCAAGCGTTTGCCGGGGTCTCCCCCATGCAGGTGGCCGCCTATTTCCGACTGGAATTTGTTGACCGCCTGCGGCGAGTTCCAGCCGGGATACCAGAAGAAAGGTATCAGCGGCGCCGGCGCTTCACCCTGGAAACCCTCCATGGTGAAAGACAGCGGGGTGTCTTCATCTTCCGGTGGCCGGGGCTCGCTCACGTTCTCGTTGGCCAGTATGGCCGTTCGGCCGCTGTAGCGATGCGGCTCCCGTGGGATCTTCTGGCCGGCCATCCTGAAATCTGCAGTGGGCGCCAGCTGCGCAATAGGCTCCAGGGCAGGGATGGCCGTGGTCATGGCCCATACTATATCATCCAGGTGATGCAGGCCGTGCAGGCGCTGTATGCCCGCCTTCTCCGCAATTTGCAGGAACCAGCGCCAGCTTTCCTGCACTTCCCCTTTGGGTACATATACCTGGTAGTACCGCTGGGCGCGGCCTTCGTTGTTCACAATGGTGCCGTCTGCCTCCGCAAAGGTGCCTGCAGGCAGCAGCACGGTAGCGTTTTCCGCCGTCTGGTTATACAAATGATCTACCAGTATCACGTCTTTGGCGTAGCTGAACAGCTCATCTATCATATGTTTGTCCGCGCGGCGGTAGAGGTCGTTTTCCAGTATCACCAGCGTATCTGCCTCGCCGTTCTTCAGCGCAGCCAGCGCGGAATCGAAGCGGTGGCCGCCGAGCATCTCAAGACCCAGGCTGTTGCACTCCGGCAAAGTGAGGCTGAGCATGGGCTGGCCGCCGTTTTGCAGCAATGCCCAGCTGATGTTGGCGGCGGCCTTCATCATATGGTCACAGCCGGTGCCGTAGCCGGCAACAATGAGCGGGCGTTTGGCGGCTTTCAGCGCGGTTACGATACTGTTCACCAGCTCCTGTTCCGTTTCACCCGGCTGCGCATCTCCATTGATGGGCGCGCCCAGGGCACTGCTAACGGCAAAGGCTACACGGGCCAGGTTGTCCGGCGCGTCCCGGTGAACAGCGGTGGCCAGCTCGTCCAGCTTGGTGGGGAAGGTATGGAGGATGAACAGCGGGCCTTTGGCTTCCTGCATGGCTTCGCGCACGGCGGCATCCTGCCAGGCGGCCAGGTGTACCTGCTGCATGGCATCGTGCATGGGCACTTGCTTCACAGCCTGGCGCACCGCCAGTGCCAACATCGGCGCCGTATTGGTCAGGTCTTCTCCCAGTATCAGCACCATATCTGCCGTTTCTGCCTCATGCAGAGACGGTGTGCGCACCGGCCCCTCTTTCAGTATTTTCAGGGCCAGGGAAGTATGGTCATGATCTGTATCAGACATGCCGATGTAAAAGTGTTCCGCTCCCACCAGCTGCCGCAGCGCAAAGTTGGATTCCAGGCTGGCGCGGGGAGACCCTATGCCGATGGCCCTGCCGTTCTTCAGCCGGGCAGCCACTTCGCCAATGATGTATTCACGGGAGGCGGAGCCATTGTGATGCGGGCGGATGGCGGGGTGAACAATGCGCTGTGAACTGTTCACGAACTCGTAGCCATACCGGCCCCTGTCACATAAAAAATACCCGTTCACATCCCCGTTGTACCGGTTCACGATCTGCCGCAGGGAGCCGTAGCGCTCACCGGCGCTGATGTTGCAGCCCAGAGAGCAGCCCTGGCATATGGAGGGCGCATAGGTCATGTCCCATTTACGGGTGTAGTGAGATTTGAGGGTTTTATCTGTGAACACGCCGGTAGGACAAACTTCCGCCAGGTTGCCGCTGAACTCGCTTTCCAGCGTGCCGTTCTGCTGACGGCCGAAATACACGTGGTTGTGGGCGGCAAATACATTGAGGTCTTTACCGCCGGCATAGTCTTTATAAAAACGCACGCAACGGTAACACTGAATGCAGCGGTTCATTTCATGGTTGAGAAAAGGGCCCAGGTCCTGGTTGTGGTAAGTGCGTTTGGTGAAGCGGTAGTCACGGTAACTGTGGCCGGTCATCACCGTCATATCCTGCAGGTGGCAGGAGCCGCCTTCGTCGCACACGGCGCAATCGTGCGGGTGGTTGGTCATCAGCCAGCCTATAACATGCTCGCGGAAGGAAGCGGCCTCTCCATCGTCAACGGATATACGCAGATTGTCCCGCACCGGCTCCATGCAGCTCATCACGATCCTCCCCTTTTTATCATCTTCATCTTTGAAGCTTTTGATGGCGCATTGCCGGCAGGCGCCCACGGAGCCAAGAGAGGGGTGCCAGCAGAAGTAAGGCAGGTTGATGCCCAGCTGCAGGCAGGCTTCCAGCAGGTTCTTGCCTTCTTTTACTTCGTATGGTTTGTTGTCTATGAATATCCTGGCCATGACTGTCAATTACGGATTAGAAATAGATACCCTCAATCGTGATACGGACATTTCTTTTGCCTGATATGCTGTTCAAAATCATCTCTGAAATATTTGAGCGCGCTTTGCAGCGGCTCCATGGCCCCCGGCGCCAGCGCGCAGAAGGTATTGCCGGGCCCCAGCAGCGTGGCGTGTGAGGCCAGCAGGGCCAGGTCTTCCTCCTTCCCTTCTCCCAGCTCCAGCGCCCAGAGCAGCTTTTCCGTCCACGGCAGGCCTTCGCGGCAGGGGGTGCAGAAGCCGCAAGACTCCTGCGCAAAAAAGTGCTCCAGGTTATGTACAAAACCAACGGGACAGGTGCGGTCATCCAGCACTACCATGGTGCCGGTGCCCAGGCGGCTGCCGGCGGCGGCCACGCCGGTGAAATCCATCTGCACGTCCATATGCTCTTCTACCAGGAAGTCTGTAGAGGCCCCACCCGGTAATACCCCGCGAAAGCGGTAACCGTTCTGCATGCCGCCCGCATGCTCTTCTATCAGCTCACGCATGGTGATGCCCATGGGCAGTTCCCATGCGCCCGGTTTATTGACCCGGCCGCTTACACCGTAAATTTTGGTGCCGCCGTCTGCCGTGCGGCTGAGCGACTGGAACCAGGCTACGCCATGATTCACGATGTGCGGGATATAACTGAGTGTTTCAACGTTATTGACAATAGTAGGCCGGCCAAACAAGCCGCTTACCTGCGGGAATGGCGGCTTGGCGCGGGGAACGGCCCTTTTCCCTTCCAGCGAGTTGAGCAGCGCGGTTTCTTCACCGCACATGTAGCGGCCTACGCCCGTGTGGAGGTGCATTTCCAGGGAATAGTCCGTTCCCAGGATGTTCTTGCCGAGGTACCCCGCATCATACGCTTCTGCAATGGCCCTGCGTATCTCTTCCGCCGCTGATTTATACGCCCAGCGGAGGAACACGAAAGATTCCGTGGCCTGTATGGCGTAGGCAGACACTATCATGCCTTCTATCAGCTGATGCGGGTTGCCTTCCAGCAGCCAGCGGTCTTTGAAGGTACCCGGCTCCATTTCGTCCGCATTGCACACCAGGTATTTCGGGCCCGGCACGTCCATGGGCACAAAGCTCCACTTCATCCCCGTGCTGAAACCCGCTCCCCCTCTGCCGCGCATATTGGCCTCTTTCACCAGCGCCGTTATATCTTTCGGCTCCATATGCCGCACGGCCTTGCGCGCGGCCTGGTAGCCGCCTACGGCTTCATACTGGCGCAGGCCCAGCGGCGGAAAGGTGATATGTTGTGTTAACGGACGTTCCATGGTCAGGTATATTTAGCAAGAATAGATTCCAGCTCTGCGGGCCCCAGGTTGCGGTACAGGTCATTGTCTACCATGAGCGCAGGCGCATGGTCACAAGTACCCAGGCAGGGGTTCGGAAGCAGGGTAAAACGGCCATCGGGCGTAGTTTGGCCATACTGTATGCCCAGCAGCTGCACCAGGTGGCTGTGCAGCTGGCGGTAACCCATCACGTAACAGCTGATGCTGTCACACAACAGGATGATATGACGCCCTACCGGCTGGCGGAAAATGAGGTTGTAGAACGTGGCCACGCTGTCTACCTCTTCCGGGCTCATGTCCAGGATGTCTGCCACATCACGGATACCTTCATCAGACACCCAGCGGCGGTGTTCCTGGACGATCTTCAACGCTTCTATGCAGGCTGCCTTTTTTACGGGCACCTGCATGATCTCCTTTTCGATCTGTTCCTTTTCTGAAGTAGTGAGCATAGTTCAAACAGTTTTAACGGTCAATATCGGCCAGCACATAATCCATGGCACCCAATATGGATAACAGGTCGGCTACGGTGTAACCGCGACTGATATACGGTATCATCTGCATATGCGCGAAAGACGGCGTGCGCACCCTCACGCGGTAGGGCGACGTGTTACCGTCACTGGTTACGTAATAGCTGTTCCAGCCCTTGGTAGCTTCTGTGATCACCAGCGCTTCCCCTGCGGGCATCACCGGCCCCCAGCTTACGTTGAGGAAGTGGTGGATCAGCGTTTCTATATCCTGCATGGTGAATTGCTTCAGCGGCGGCGTGGTGAGCGGATGGTCTGACTTGTAAGGGCCTTCCGGCATGTTGTTCAGGCATTGCTCCACGATGCGCAGGCTCTGCCACATTTCGTTCACCCGCACCACGGCCCTGTCATAACAATCCCCGTTCTCCGCGGTGGGAATATCAAACTCGTAGTTTTCGTACCCGCTGTAGGGCTGCTTCTTGCGCATGTCCCAATCCATGCCGCAGGCGCGCAGCCCCGGGCCGGTAACGCCCCAGTCTATGGCCTCTTCCTGCGTAAACACGCCAATGCCTACAGTGCGGGCTTTGAACAGGCTGTTGCGCATCACCATTTTATCATACTCTTTCAGTTTTTTCGGGAAGTAGTTCACAAAGTCACGCACCAGTGTATCCCAGCCGCGGGGCAGGTCTTGCGCCACGCCGCCAATACGGAACCAGTTGGGGTGCATGCGGCCGCCGCATACGGCTTCTATGATGGAAAAGATCTTCTCCCGGTCTGTGAACATGTAGAATACGGGACTGAGCTGCCCTACGTCTTGCGCAAAGGTGCCGTACCACACCAGGTGGCTGGCTATCCGGAACAGCTCGCAGAGCATGACGCGTATCACCTCCGCGCGCGGCGGCACTTGGATGCCTGCCAGCTTTTCTACGGAGAGCAGGTAGGCCAGGTTGTTGTTCACGCCGCCCAGGTAGTCTATGCGGTCTGTATAGGGGATGTAGGTATGCCAGCTCTGGCGTTCCCCCATTTTTTCAGCGCCGCGGTGGTGGAAGCCGATATCCGGCACGGCATCCACAATATCTTCCCCGTCCAGCTGCAGAATAATGCGCAGTACACCATGGGTACCGGGGTGTTGCGGGCCTATGTTGAGGAACATGTAGTCTGAATCTTCGCTATGCCGTTGCAGGCCCCATTCTTCGGGCTTGAACTGCAGGGCTTCCTGCTCTTTGTCTTCCTTTTCGTTGAAGAGGCGGAAAGGGCCCATTTCAGTGGCGCGGGCGGGGTGCTCCTTGCGGAGCGGGTGCCCCTCCCAGGTGAGCGGCATGAGAATACGTTTAAGCAGCGGATGGCCTTCGAAGCGGATGCCGAACATGTCATACACTTCACGTTCATACCAGTTGGCGGCAGGCCATAAGTGCGTGATGCTGGGGGTGACGGGATACTCTCCGCGGAGCACTACCTTCAAACGGAGCAGGGCATTGCGTTCGAAAGAGAAGAGGTGGTAAATGAGGGTAAAATCTCCGGTGCCGTTGTACTTACTTTTCAGGGCACGCTCATCAATGGCCGTGAGGTCATAGAGCATGCGGTAAGGTTGTTCCACATCACTGCGGAGGTACTGCAATACGGCAATAATCTTCCCTTGTGGCGTCCAGATGGTGGGCGTCTCATCCCGTGTGGCCTGTTCGTGGAAAACATTGTCGCCAAACCGGGAGCAGAGGGTTTGAAAAATGCTTGTGGGCATGATGACAGTTTTAATTGTATCAATGCGCCATGCTGTTGAGCTTTGCCAAGCTTTAATCCCTTGCTGTAATGAGCTGCTGTATCAGTTTGATTTGCGTAATGTAATTCAGGTCTTTTTTGCCGGTTCATGCATCCCTGCAATTGCTTCCTTTTCCACAGCAATCCATTCTGACGGTGCTTTTGTTGTTTGATGCACCGGTATGAACCTCCTGCGGAAACGCTCCGCGGCATCTTTCAGTATGCTGCGGCCGTGCCCGAAGCAGGCTACGTCAAAATCGAATGTAGACAGGCGCTCCAGGCTGTGCTGCGCGTCTGCCAGATTTTCATAAAAACATGCATAGCTGAGGCCGAACATGTTGTCTGCCGCATCTGCCGCAAACAATACGTTTTTCTGCCCCGGCATAAAGAAGGCCACCTGGCCCGCGCTATGGCCGGGAATGTGGATCACGTGCATGCCGCCGGCCAGCGGCAGCCAGTCTCCGTCTTCTATCAGCTCATCGGCCGTGGCGGCCGGTATTTCACTGGAGGCGTTCTTTACGAACAGCCGGTACAACAATTTATTCAGCAGGCTGCTGAAAGCCGGCTGCGGCGGTTTGGGCACAAACCCGCTTTGCAGGTGAGGGAACTCCGCCGCATGCATCCATACTTTTGCCTGCGTGAGCTGCCGCAGCTCAGCTACGCTGCCCGCATGGTCAGGATGCGCATGGGTAAGCAGGATGTGTTGTATATCTTCCGGCTCGCGGCCAATTTCACGCACGGCAGCACATATTTTATCCACGCTGCCCGGAGCGCCGGTATCGATCAATATCAGGCTATCGTCTTCTACAATGAAGGCGTTCACCATTCCAAGCGGTACTTCGTATACGTTTGCAGTGATCCGTCTGATTTTCATAGCTATATCTCGTCAGTTGTTTTAAATTCCGTCATCTCTTCCCGCCTTGCCTTATGCACTTCCTGCATGGAGATCTTCTCCGGTTTGATAACGCCCTGCTCCCCTATTGTCCAGCTGAGAGGGCGTTTTTCCTTGCCAACAGATTGTTGCAGCAGTACCAGCCCGTGCATGAAGGCATCGGGCCGGGGCGGGCAACCGGGTACATATACATCCACCGGCAAAAACTTGTCTACGCCCTGCACTACGCTGTAAATATCGTACATGCCGCCTGAATTGGCGCAGGAGCCCATGGAAATGACCCAGCGCGGCTCCATCATCTGTTCATAGAGGCGTTTGATGATGGGCGCCATTTTGATGAACACAGTGCCGGCAATGATCATCACATCTGCTTCGCGGGGCGTACCGCGTATCACTTCCGCGCCGAAGCGGGCCATATCGTACTTGGGCGTCATGCCGGTGGCCATTTCCACAAAACAGCAGGAAAGGCCGAAGTGGAAAGGCCACATGGAGTTTTTCCGGCCCCAGGCCAGCAGCCGCTCTACGGAGGTAAGCATGACGCTCTGCCCAACGGACTCTTCCATAGAGAAATTGCCGGATCGCTGCGGCGCGGCTTCTTTCGGATCAGTTAACCACCACTTCATGCGTTGTATGTTTAATGGTTTTCTCTTTCCGCATTTTTTTATAGGCCCTGAGTATCTTTTTACCATCCGGCCCAAAGTCCAGCGCCCCGTTTCGCCACTCGTATATGAGCACGGCCAGCAATATGAAAATAAAAATGGCGGCGCCTATAAAGCCCGCCCACCCCAGCTCATCGAACGCGATGGCCCAGGAGATCACGAACACCGTTTCGATGTCAAAGATCACAAAGAGCATGGCAACAAGATAGAACTGGGAAGGAAAGCGCATGCGCGCGGAACCGGTGGAAAGGATACCGGCCTCATAAGCCTCGGCCGTAGCACGGTCGTTATGGCGCTGCCCCAGCAGGAAGGACAGGCCCAGGATGGCAGCCACCAATACCAGTACGATGGCTCCAAATACAAGGAATGGCCATACAGGGTCCATGGCATTTGTTTTATTGTATGCAGATAGTTTGTTGTTCTCCGATCAATTGTTTTATTGCAGTTCAACACGTGACGGTCCAGTCTTCCGTTAGAACAATAAAACAAACAAAGCAACACTACCCGGACGGGTACTGCTTTAGTGCCGGAAAATGCCTATTGATGTTTAATGCCTGGCTAGTGGTGAGTGCCGTGAATATAGCATTCTAGGTTTTCAATGATATGCTTCTGCTCGTCCATGATGAACTTCACTACGTCACCAATGGAAATGAGTCCTACGAGCCGTCCGTTATCGTCTACTACAGGTAAGTGCCTGATCCTTTTATCAGTCATCTTGCACATGCAGTTTTCAATTGTCTCGTCTTCTGTAACAGTGATAGGATGTTCCGTCATTATTTCACGGATGGTAGTTTCTTTGGAAGCGCGTCCTTTCAGGATCACCCTTCTTGCATAATCCCGTTCTGAAAATATTCCAAGGAAGCGCTCTTCTTTGTCTACAACAACAAGTGCGCCCACATTCCGGTCTACCAGTACTTTAAGGGCTTCATAAACTGTACTGTCAGGATGCACGGAATAAACTGCGTGTCCTTTGCCCACCAAGATATTTCTGACTCTCCCCATGGTAAGCTGTATTAGATGTTAAACAATACGGGTGTGGAATTACTACTTTAAGTTAGTTTTTTTTATCGGGAATAGCAAACAGTAAAAAGGAAAAAGCACCGAAGTTCTTTTTCCTTTTCACCAGTGTTACTATCGTTTAATGAATTACAGTTGATGTTTTTTACTCCATTGTTTCCCGGCTGTTACTGTTGCCGCAGTGGTGCGTCAGATATGCTGTTTCTTCAGCTCGTTCACCGCATGATCAGCCGCGCGGGCCGTCAGCGCCATATAGGTGATAGACGGGTTCTGGCAGGCGGAAGAGGTCATGCAGGCGCCGTCTGTGATGAACACGTTCTTCACGGCGTGCATCTGGTTAAAGCCGTTGAGCACAGACGTTTTCGGGTCGCGGCCCATGCGGGCGGTGCCCATTTCATGGATGCAGTGGCCGGGAGGCGGCATATCGTCACCAGCCCAAACATTCTGCAGGCCGGCGTTCTCCAGCATTTCCCTGGCGCTCTCCAGCATGTCTTTCCGCATGGCCATTTCATTTTCGCGGAAAGAGCAGTCAATATCAAGCGTAGGCAGGCCGTATACGTCCTTCTTTTCCTTGTTGAGGCGCACGGTATTGTCTTCATACGGCAAATGCTCGCCCCAGGCCCCTATCCACATGCCCCAGTTGCCGGCTTCCGTCTGCGCTTCTTTCAAGCCAACGCCTATGCCTTCAAACGGTATACCACGGCCGCGGGAGGCGCCGCCCTGGTAGCCGAAGCCGCGCACGTAGTCTTTGCGGCGGGTGCTGGCGCTGATGTTGCGGAAGCGGGGAATATAGATGCCGTTAGCCCTTCTGCCGTAAACATACTGGTCCTGCAGGCCGTCAAAAGAGCCGCCGGCGCCTACGCCAAAGTGGTGGTCCATCAGGTTGCGGCCTACCTGGTCACTATCGTTACCCAGCCCGGTGGGGAAGCGGTTGCTGACGGAATTGAGCAATATGGCGGTAGTGCCCAGCGTGGAAGCGTTGATGAAAATGATCTTTGCGTAATACTCCACGGTCTGTTTTGTTTCAGCATCCATGATGCGTACGCCTTTGGCTTTTTTGGTACCCTCGTCATACAACACTTTCAGTACAATGGAATGAGGGCGCAGCGTGAGGTTGCCGGTTTTGGCCGCAGCGGGCAGCGTTACGCCGTTGCTGCTGAAGTAACCGGTGAAGGGGCAGCCGCGGGCGCAAAGATCGCGATACTGGCAGGGGCCGCGGCCGTTATGGTTTTCTGTAACATGCGCTACGCGGCCTATGGTCATGATGCGGTCTTTATATTTTTCTTTGATGCGGGCTGCCACGTGTTTTTCCAGTGCATTCATTTCCATGGGCGCCAGAAACTCCCCGTCAGGCAATTGCGGCAGATTTTCTTTCTGCCCGCTGATGCCGGCAAATTTCTCGACATAGCTGTACCAGGGCGCAATGTCTTTATAGCGGATGGGCCAGTCTACGCCGTGACCGTCCCGTGCGTTGGCCTCAAAATCTATATCGCTCCAGCGGTATACCTGCCGGCCCCACATGAGGGAGCGCCCGCCTACATGATAGCCGCGCAGCCAGTTGAAAGGTTTGATCTCGTTGTAGGGGTTCTCCAGGTCATTCACCCAGAACTGCTGCGTAGTTTCATCAAAAGCATAACAACGGCTCTGGATGGGGTGTTTCTCCTTCATCTCTTTTGTCTGCCAGCCGCGGTGCTGTATTTCCCAGGGCGCCAGGTTAGCCGTTGTATAATCCTTGATATGCTCCACGTTGCGGCCTCTTTCCAGCACAATGGTCTTGAGGCCTTTCTCGCAAAGCTCCTTGGCGGCCCATCCGCCGCTGATGCCGGAGCCCACCACAATGGCATCGTAAGTGTTTTGTTGGTCTGCTTTGATGTTCAGGTTCATGTAAACGCGGGTTTAAACTATAAAGAGCCGCATGGTAACGCGGCTCTTTATGGAATATGTAATGTAAAGCCGTTATTATCAGATGTTGCCTTTCTTCAGTTCTTTCACGGCATAATCTGCCGCACGGGCGGTCAGCGCCATGTAAGTGAGAGAAGGGTTCACGCAGGAAGCGGAAGTCATGGCCGCACCATCTGTAACGAACACGTTCTTCACGGCGTGCATCTGGTTCCAGCCGTTGAGCACAGACGTTTTCGGATCGCGGCCCATGCGGGCGGTGCCCATTTCGTGAATGGCCATGCCGGGCCATGAGCCCCTGTCGTACGTTTTCACGTTCTTGAGACCGGCGGCTTCCAGCATTTCAGCGGCATCGTTCATCATGTCTTTCCTCATCTTCATTTCGTTCTCCTTGAACTCTGCGTTGAAGCGCAGGATGGGCTGGCCCCATGCGTCTTTCACCGACGTATCGAGCGTTACGTAGTTATCTTCATAGGGCAGGCATTCTCCGAAACCGCCGATGCCCATAGACCATTGGCCGGGCTCGGTGAGCATTTCCTTGAAGTCTTTACCCACACCCATTTCTGCAATCCCCCTGCTCCAACCGGAACGGCTGGCGCTGCCCTGGTAGCCGAAGCCGCGCAGGTAATCACGCTTGTCTGAACCGATGTTGCGGTAGCGGGGAATGTAGATACCATTGGCGCGGCGGCCGAAGAAGTATTTGTCTTCATAACCTTCTGCCGTGCCGGAAGCGCCGTTACGGAAGTGGTGGTCCATCAGGTATTTGCCCAGCACTCCGCTGTCGTTGCCGAGCCCGTTGGGGAAGCGGCTGGAGGTGGAGTTGAGCATCACGAAGGTAGAGCCCAGCGTAGAGCCGTTGATGAAGATGATCTTGGCGTAATATTCCGTCATCTGCTTGCTTACCTTGTCTATTACACGAACGCCGGTGGCTTTGCCCTGCTTTTCGTCATAGATCACGGAGTTTACGATGGAATCAGGACGGAGGGTGAGATTGCCGGTGGCCATGGCCGCGGGCAATGTGGAGGATTGCGTGCTGAAATAAGCGCCGAAGGGGCAACCGCGGCTGCACAGGTTGCGGTACTGGCAGTTGGTGCGGCCCGGCAGCGGCTGCGTAATGTTGGCTACGCGGCCGATGGTCATGATACGGCCTTTGAAAGCCGCTTCAATCCTTTTCTTGACGTCTTTTTCCACGCAGTTCATTTCCATGGCGGGCATGAACTGCCCGTCCGGCAACTGGGGCAACCCTTCTTTCTGGCCGCTGATGCCCGCAAATTTCTCCACATAATCGTACCAGGGCGCAATGTCTTTGTAACGGATAGGCCAGTCTACAGCTATGCCCTCCTTAGCATTGGCCTCAAAATCAAGATCGCTGAGGCGGTAGCTCTGGCGGCCCCACATGATGGATTTGCCGCCAACAATATCGGGGCGGTACCAGTCAAAGCGTTTGTCTTCTTTATAAGGGCTTTCGCTGTCGTTGATCCAGTATTTTTCGTTGTGCTCGCTGTAAGGGTAGTCCCGGCTCAGCTTTTCGTGCGTTTTCTTCTGCTCTTCAGTGATGCGGCCACGGTGGGGAAACTCCCAGGGATCTTTGTTGGCCGTTTCGTACTGGCCATGTTTCAGGTCTTTACCACGGTCAAGCATCAATACTTTCAGGCCTTTTTCTGTGAGCTCTTTGGCAGCCCAGCCGCCGCTCACACCGGAACCGATTACGATGGCATCATACGTATTCTGGTCCTGCGCTTTTATGTTCAGGTTCATTACTCTGTTTGTTTAAAGAAGTTGGAAAATTACGCCCATGCCTTGTCTCCTTTCTTGTAGGGCACACAGCCTTCGTACTTGCCGGGCACTTTAATATAGCGGAGCGCTTTGGTGGCGCCGGGCTCCGAGGTGAAGTAGCCCAGCAGCGTCAGTTCCTTCATGTACTGGAAGTAATGCGCAGGATCGCCTTCTTTTTTGTCTTTCCGCTTGTTGTATTCGATACGTTCCTTATCTATTGCGGTGAGCAGTTCGGTACGCTGCTCCGGCGCAATGTCTACAAAACCTTTGGAGAAGCGTTTTTTGCTCTCCTCATCGATCTTGTTCAGCCCGTCTGTGAAAACCTTCTGGGCCTTTTCGTCATAGCAGTCACCTACCATCACCAGCATGAACTCGTCTACCTTGGCTGCCTTTGCGCCGGGCGTGGAGGTTTCCGGGATGATGGTTTCGGCTATTTCTGCCAGCAGCGCCCTGGTTTCCGGCGTTTGCAGGGTATAGTTTTTGGGCCCGGAGCTGCAACCCTCCAATGCCGCTAACGTGGAAGCGGAAAGTGCCGTCCCCATAAGGATAGCTACGTTCCGGATAGCATCTCTTCTATTCATAATTTGGTAAATTGATTTGACCTTGCCTGGTAAGTTTCGAAAAAAAATCGAGAATCCAAAATAATTTGGGCCTGCCGGGCAAATTAATGTGTGAAATTAACACGAAGTACCCCCTAAAACGCAAAGAGGCGCATGTTTATGCGCCTCTTTGCCGGTATTTTTATGTGTTTTGATCCGCTAGTTGCCGGATGCCGTTTTGCCCTGAGCAAGGTGTGGCCCGTTCTGCTGGGGCGTGGTATACACGTATTTGCCCTGGCTGTTCACCATGATCACGGGCAGCTTACGGTGTTTTTCAAAGTAGTCGTACGCGGCTTTCAGGTTCAGCCAGAATTTCTGGGACTCATTGTCTGAGAGGGACACGCTGCCCAGGTAGTCCATAGACCTGGAGTTGCCGAAACGCACCGGGAACACGTGAACAGGGATGAAGTCCTGTCCGTTGTTCTTGGCGTGTACGGCCAGCAGGTATACTTCTTCAATAAAATCGTCAGTTAAGGGAATGCAGCCAATGGTGAGGCAGCTGCCATGTATATAGATGTCTCCCCCGGGTTTCCTGGGGTCGCTCAATATCTTGTCTGAATAATTGGGATAGTTGATACCCAGAGACAGGTGGAAACTGCTGTTAGGATTAAAATCATTGATGTAATAAAACCCTTCGGGCACCTGGCGGTCACCTTCCTTGCGTTTAGGCCCCATTTTACCGGAGAGGGAACAAACGCGGTAGGTTTTCAGCAGCTGGAAAGTATCCGTCACATTGTTGCGCACCCATATTTCCAGCTCGCTATCCAGCTTGAAAGAGCGGATGTAGATCTGCTTTGCCGGGTAGGCAATGCCTTTTTTCGCAAACTCCTGCTTGATGCTTTCCTCCTTTTCACGGAACGCAACCCCTACCCTCGGAAACATTTTCTGGTTATCGAGGAACGATTGCTGTGCCTGTACGTTCATAGCGGCCATGAGGGATAAAATGCCAATGAGTAAACGCTTCATAATATTTTAACTTTCCAAAAAATCGTACCAATCATCCCAGGAAATAATAAGCCAGGTAGAACAGTACAAATGCAAAAATAACATATATTATTGATCCAACCTTCCTGTTGGCCAGGCGCAAAATGTAATGTTTCTGGCCGGCGAATATCAGGTATGCAGTGAGCAGTTGAAAAAGCCCTGCAAGGATGAATAAATAACCGAATAATTCTTTTAAATCCATAGATATTAACGTCAAATTTAACAATTTAGTGGGTAAAGGCAGGAGAAAAATGAGTATTTGAACGGCTGTTCAAAAAGATTTTATGCTATCGTTTGCATAAACCATATATTTATTGCTGAATTTTATGCGGTATCATTACCGTTGCCGGCGGTGCTGCAGGCATGTAACAGCACGCTGCTCTTCATCCGTGGCTGCATGCTGTACGGAAAAACTAGTGGAATGGTGAACTTATTTGTACACAACAACCAGGACCTTACTGCTGTAGAAAAGCTTTTTTCCCATTATTACCCCCGCCTGTGCGACTTTGCCATGAAATACCTGGAAGACGGCGCCCTGGCGGAAGATGTGGTGCAGGACGTATTTGTGACCATCTGCGAGCGAAAGGACCCGTTGCCGGAACCGGAATTTGCCGCGCGCAGCTATCTTTACGTGGCGGTGCGCAATGCCTGTTTTAACAAGCTGCGGCACCTGAAGGTGGTGAACCGGCATATAGACAGCAGCCGGCAGCAGGAAAGCGAGGCCGAAGCACCGGAAATACTTGAATCCATCATTTCTTCCGAAGTAATGGCCTCCATGATGGAGGCTATTGACAGCCTTCCAGAAGGCTGCGCGCTGGTGATCCGCAAAGGCTACCTGGAAGGCCTCAGCAATACGGAGATAGCGCAGCAACTGGACATTTCCATTCATACTGTCAAGAGCCAGAAACAACGGGCTATTTCATTACTGCGTGACCGGCTTGACCCGAACATTGCCGGCATGGTACTGGCCATCATCATAGACGCTTCCTGCTAATTGCTTAAAATCAATAGGTTAAGCATTATCCAAAAAAATTTCCATTTCCCGTTCCATTCTTTCTCTCCACATGCGTGTTGTAGGATTATATGACCGGCACTGACCACAACTGGGGGGAATTACCTTATGAATCGGCCTGCCTGATGGCGAAGTTTTTACAGGATGACATTTCCGCACAGGAAATGGAACAGCTGCATACCTTGCTGGACGCGGCTACGCGGGAAAAAGTGCTGAACACCTTCAAAGACACGCCGGCTTTTCAACAGCGGCTGGCTTACCTGCGTCAGCTGGACAAAAAGGCCGCCTGGAAAAAAGTGCTTCATAAACAAAAGCGCTCCCGCCGCCACACCTGGCGCAGGCGGCTGGGTTACGCTGCCGCGGCAGCATTGCTGGCCATTGGCGCCCTGTATTGGCTAACCGTGCCCAAAGCTGATGACCGCATTGTGGCAGACCTGGTATACGGGTACAAGAACGATGTTTTGCCCGGCACTACACAGGCTGAGCTGACGCTTTCCAACGGAGAAAAGGTTATGCTGCGGAAAGACAGTGTAGAACTGCAGGAAGAAGACGGTACCCGCCTGCGCAGCAACCATGGCGCCCTGCAATACTCTGCCGGAGCGCTTGTACAGCAGGAAAGCGCCATTCTTTACAACACCTTGCGTGTACCCGCCGCCGGCACTTTTCACCTGCGGCTGCCAGACGGCACGGGCGTTTGGCTGAACGCCGCTTCGGAACTGACCTTTCCGGTAAGGTTTTCCGGCAATGAGCGGCGTGTGGAGCTGAAAGGAGAAGGATATTTTGAAGTAGCACAGGATGCCGGCAGGCCATTTACAGTAACAGTGAACAATAACGAGATACATGTAATGGGCACCAGCTTCAACATTGCCGCCTATAGTGAACAGCATACCGCCACTACCCTGCTCTCCGGCAAAGTTGCCGTGGCGGCACAGGGTAAGAACATCGTTCTCAAACCCGGGCAGCAGGCCGTAGCCGTACCCGGCTCTTTAACCGTACACGCGGCAGATGTGGAAGCGGTAACCGCCTGGAAAAACGGGTACTTCTATTTCAACGAGACCACCATTACCGGCGTAATGGAACAGCTTTCCCGCTGGTACGGGATAACAGTGGCCTACCACGGCAATATTTCAAGATCAGTTAAATACGGCGGCAGCATCAGCCGCGATGCCAAACTGGGGGAAGTGCTGGAACAGCTTAAGACCATCAGCACGCTTCATTTCCATATAGACGGGAAGAAACTGACCGTTAGCAGCGGTCCCCTGCCAAAAGACTAGAGACATCAGAGACAGACTATATTATTTCACCAAATCTAAAATACGCGTATGAACAAACGGGCTACTCTTTATTATTTCTGACAAAAAAGCCGGAAGTGTTCCACCACTCCCGGCTGGAGGCATTACTGCCACGTTAAGCTGATTTGTGCATTATTATCAATCCTAACATTGTAAAACTATGAATTTCTTTTCTGCGGGCAAAGCATGCCGGTATGCTCACCGGCGCCCCTGCTTTGCCGGTGCTCTAATTTTCAGAGCTATGAGAATTACGCTTGTTCTGGTACTTGCTTTTTCACTTGGGGCGCTTGCCTCCGGAAAGGCTCAACAGGTAACGCTTTCCGTAAAAAACATGCCTTTAAAAGAGGTGCTCTCGCGCATCAAGCAGCAAACCGGTTATCATTTTCTATACCGGGAAGACGTGCTGACCAACGCCGCACCCGTAACGCTCAGTGTTGCCGGCAAGCCGCTGGAAGGCCTGCTGCAGGCCATTTTTGAAGAGCGTGCGCTGGGTTACCGCATCAAAGGGAAAAATATCACTGTTATAGCATCTGCCGCCAGCGCCAAAAGCATGCTGCGCAGGAACATTGAGGTGCGCGGTACCGTACGTGATTCCCTGCAGACCCTGCAGGGAGTAACCGTAGTAGTGAAAGGCAGCAGGCCCCAACTAGGCACTGTTACTGACGCCAACGGCCGCTACATACTGGACGTACCGGAAAACGCCGTGCTCCAGTTCAACTTCATCGGCTACATCTCCCAGGAGGTAACCGTCGGCAACCGCCAGGTGATCGACATTACACTGCAGACAGACGCCAAGGGCCTGGGTGAAGTAGTAGTGGTGGGGTTCGGCAAACAGAAAAAAGAGAGCCTGGTAAGCTCCGTTGCCACCATCAAAGGCGAGCAGTTGCGCATGCCCACCCGCAGCCTCAGCAACAACCTGGCCGGCCAGGTACCCGGGCTCATTGCCGTACAGCGCTCCGGAGAGCCGGGGTATGACAATGCGGAGTTCTGGATACGCGGCGTAAGTTCCTTTGCCGCAGGCACCAGCCCGCTGGTGCTGGTAGACGGGGTGCCCCGCGCCATGAACGATATTGAGCCGGATGAGATCGAAACCTTTACCCTGCTGAAAGACGCGGCCGCTACCGCCATTTACGGTGCGGAAGGCGCCAACGGCGTTGTGCTCATCACCTCCAAACGCGGCAAGGCCCAGAAAACACGTATCAGCTACCGCGGGGAATACAGCCAGCTACGCCCCACCCGCCGCCCGCGCTTCGCCAATTCATTCGACTATTTATCCCTCTACAACGAAGCGCTGAAAAACGAAGGCAAAACGCCTGCCTTTACAGATGAGGTACTGGCCAAATACAAGTCCGGAGAAGACCCTGACCTCTATCCCAGCAGCAACTGGTGGGACCTGCTCATGCGTGATCACACATCCAACACCCGCCACACGCTGAACTTCCGGGGCGGCGGAGACCGCATGCGCTTCTTTGTATCCGGCGCCTATTTTGGTGAGAGCGGGCTGTACAAGGTGAATGACAACTATAACAACAACGCAGGCCTCAAGCGTTACAACCTGCGCACCAACGTAGACCTGGACGTGACCTCCACCACGCTCATCAGGATAGACCTCAGCGGGCAGTACCTCCAGACCAACTACCCCGGCTTTGGCGCTACCAACCTGTTTGAGCGGTTCTCCCGCATACCGCCCCACCTCATCCCGGCTATTTATTCAGACGGTACGCTGGCCGGCCACCCCACTCAAAACTCCAACAAGGTGAACCCATACAACCAGTTGGTGGAATCCGGCTACCAGAAAGAATGGCGCTCCGCCATCCAGTCAAGGGTAGACATTGAGCAGAAGCTTGATTTCATTACGCCGGGCCTTAAAATAAGGGGCGCCATCAGCTATGACGCCAATTCCCAGTATAACATGACGCGGCTGAAAACGCCGGCCACCTTTTTTGCCACCGGCCGTGATGCAGACGGCAAGCTGATATTCAGGCAGGTAAGTAACGAAACCCCGTTTGCAGACCCGCTCGAGTCTAACACAGGCAATAAGAACATCTACATGGAGTCTGCCATCAACTATGACCAGACCTTCAAAAAACATACGGTCAACGGTATGGCGCTGTTCTACCAGAAGGAGCGGCAGCTGCATAATGACGCGCTGGCCTACCGCAAGCAGGCCTATATTGGCCGCGCGGTGTATACGTATGATAACCGCTACTCTGTGGAAGCCAACTTCGGCCTCACCGGCAGCGAGAACTTTGCGGAAGGCTACCGCTTTGGTTTCTTCCCCGCTGTTGGCGTGTCCTGGAACGTGGCCAATGAGCCTTATTTCCCCGAATCCCTGCACAAGGCCATCAGCAGCTTCAAGCTCAGGGCCTCCATTGGCAGAACAGGGAATGACAATGTGAATGATGCCAGCGGCAACCCCGTGCGGTTCATGTACCGCCCCACCTTTGCCGGCGGAGACGGGTATAGCTGGGGCATTGGCAGCACGGGCGCCATTAACGGCGTTAGCGGCAACGGCCTTATTGAAGGGCGCTTCCGCTCTCCGTCCATTTCCTGGGAAATAGAACTGAAACGCAATTACGGGATAGACATTTCGCTCTGGAACGGTATGGTAGATCTGCAGGCAGACTATTTTGACAACCGCCGCAGCAATATATTGCTGCAAAGGCGCACCATTCCCGGTATTGCCGGTTTCCGCCAGTCTCCTTACCAGAACTACGGAGAAGTAACCAATAAAGGCATAGACGGCAGCCTCAACCTCAAGTACAAAGTAGGTGAGGTTATGCTCTCCGCCCGCAGCAACGTCACTTTTGCCCGTAACAAGATCATAGAGTACGATGAGGTACCCCAAATGCACCCCTGGATGAACGTTACCGGCAAACGGCTGAACGGCATTAACGGCGTGCTGATTGCCAACGGCCTGTTCAGCGATGCGGACTTTGTAATAGGTACAGACCCCGCCGGCAATAAAACGTATACCCTGAAAGACGGTATTGCCAAAACCAATTATGTGGCCAATGTAATGCCGGGTGATATCAAATACGTTGATCTGAACGGAGACGGCGTGGTAGACGACTTTGACCGGGTACAAGACGCCGCCCACCCCACCGTGCCGGAGCTGGTATATGGCTTTGGCGTAAACGCAGAATGGAAAGGCGCTTATCTCAACCTGTTCTTCCAGGGCACGGGCAACGTATCCCTGAACATTAACAACCAGGCCAATGCCTTTATGCCCTTTCACTGGGGAATAGATGAAAGTAATGTGCGCATGGAAGTAGTGGAAAGCCGGTGGACGGAAGCCAACCCTTCCCAGAACGTATTTTTCCCGCGGCTGCGCGTTACTGAAATGGCCAACACCAATACGGCCAGCACCTGGTGGGTACGCGACGCGTCTTTCCTGCGCCTGAAAACCGTGGAAGCGGGCTATAATTTCAACAGCAGGTTACTGTCATACGCCAAAATGAAAACCGGCCGCCTGTACGTTATGGGCAACAACGTGGCCTTGTGGGACAAAGTAAAAGTGTACGATCCCGAACTGGGCAACAGCGCCGGCGGTACCAAATATCCCCTGCCCAGCACCTGGACAGTGGGCCTGGAGGTAACATTCTAAAATCAAACGATCATGATCAGAAAATTCAGCATTTTTATTATCACCATAGCAGCGTGCTGCACCCTGGCCTGCAACAAGAGCTATCTCGATGTTTCAAAAGAGCTGGCTGAAGACAGGGACCTTGAAAAAATATTCTCCACCCCTGCCGATGTAAGAAGATGGCAGCGGAACATTTTCAGCGGCATTCCCAACATGGCCAATTACAGCCGCAACGACATCAACGGCCTGCACAACCCCTGGTTGCGCATGTGTGACGAGGTGAAGCTGCGGCAGGTAACCGAATATAACCTGGCCCCCTACACGGTGAGCCACAACACCTGGAGCCGCTGGTCTCTTTACCAGTTGATCCGCCAGGCCAACGTGTTTCTTGAAAACGCCGTAGAAATACCGCGCAGCGGAGAGGCAGACTTCATCAGCGCCGAAGAGCTGCAGGAGCTGAAGGTGCAGGCCCGCTTCCTGCGCGCCTACTATCATTACCTGCTGTTTGAATTGTACGGCCCCGTCACCATCATGAAAGAATCTGCAGACCCGGAAAGCCGCAATCTCGACTTTGCGCGCAACTCCGTAGACGAAGTGGTGCAGTTTGTATATGACGAGCTGACAGAAGTGGCCAAAGAGCTGAAGAACCCTGACTATAGCAACCAGCAGTTCCTGGCCGTGCCCACCAAAGGCACTGCCCTGGCCATACGTGCAAGGCTGCTGGTATATGCCGCCAGCCCGCTCTTCAACGGCGGCTATGCAGAAGCGCTGCAACTGGCCAATAAAGACGGTAAAAAACTGTTCCCGGCCGCAGATGCCACCAAATGGCCTAAAGCGCTGGCAGCGCTGCAGGAGTTCATCGACTACGCGGAGGCCGGCCATTACGAGCTGCACCGGGAAAACACCAACGGCGTATATGACCCTGACAAGACGTTGTATGAGCTGCATATGAAGTTCAACAAAGAGGTGATCTTTGCCCGCTCCGATGTGAACTGGGGCACCGTGCCCAATGGCGGCGTAGACGGCTGGTCCGTACCTCGCGGCGCCCGCGGCGGCAGCGCGGCCACCGGTTACATTGCTGCCACACAGGAACTGGTAGACGCATTTTTTATGAACGACGGCCTTTCCATTGAAGAGAGCCCCAAATACAGTGAAACCGGTTTTTCCGTTGCCGGAGAAGACCCAACAGGCCGTACCACCACCGGTACGTTCAGGATGTGGGTAAACCGTGAGCCCCGTTTTTACCAGGCCATCTTCTACAATGGCCGCAGGTGGCACGTGGGCAATGAGCAGATCTTCTTCAACAAAGGCGGCAACAGTGACAACAGCGCGCAAGACCATGCCCGCACCGGCTACATTTTCTACAAGAAGCTCAGCAAGCGGGTGTACAACCTGGGCAGCAATCCCAAGAGCGAGTACCGCCCCGGCATCATTCACCGCCTGGCGGAGTTTTACCTGTTGTATGCTGAAGCGCTGAACGAAGTGCAGCCCGGAGACCCGCGCATACTTGAGTATGTAGACAGGGTGCGCAGCCGCGCCGGTATTCCCGGCCTGAAGGTGATCAAACCGCAGATAGCAGGCAACCAGAACGCCCAGCGGGATGCTATCCGCGCCGAAATGCGGGTGGAACTGGCGGGCGAAGGGCAGCGCTACTTTGATGTACGCCGCTGGATGATTGCCGAAAACCCCTCAGGCAAAGGCGCACAGGGCGGCCCTTACTACGGTATGGACATGAACGCGCCTACGCTGGAAGGTTTCTATAAACGCACGGTAATAGAGAACCGCGGATGGACAAGGGCCATGTACCTCTACCCCATTCCGCTCACAGACGTGCAGAACAGCCGCCTGCTGGTGCAAAACCCGGGTTATTGATTTTTTACTAATTTGTAAGGCACTACAACGCATACCATCATGCCTATACGTCTTTTTATAGCAGCCGCCGCCGGGCTGGCCCTGTTTGCCGGTATGCGGCCGGCGTATCCCCCCGCCGCTTCCGGCGCTGCGGCAGACTCCACCGCCTATGCACTGGTATGGAGTGACGAGTTCAACAACAACGGTACGCCAGACCCGGCTAAATGGGACTACGAGCGCGGTTTCATCCGCAACCGGGAGCCCCAGTGGTACCGGCCTGAAAATGCCTGGTGTAAAGACGGGATGCTGGTTATTGAAGCACGGAAAGAAAAGTACAGGAACCCGCAGTATGATGCGGCCAGCAAAGACTGGCGCCTCAACCGCGAATATGCGGAGTACACCTCCGCCTGCCTCATTACCAAAGGGAAATACGAGTTCCGCTACGGCAAAGTGGTGATGCGCGCCAAAATAGACGTACGGCAGGGCATGTGGCCCGCCTTCTGGATGCTGGGCAGCAACCGCGGCCCGGTATACTGGCCGGCATGCGGCGAGGTAGACATCATGGAGTTTTACCGCGGCAACCTGCTGGCCAACCTGGCCTGGGAAGGCAATAAGGGCGCCGCCTGGAGCGAGCGCAAGTGGCCCGTGGCCCAATGGGGCGGCGAGCGCTGGGCAGCAGATTTCCATGAATGGGTGCTGGAGTGGGACCAAAACAAAATGGTCATATCTGTAGACGGGCAGGTGCTCAATACTACAGATCTCGCCAACACAGTCAACCACAAAGAGGGGAACAACCCCTTCCGCGAAAATTTCTACCTGCTGCTCAACCTTGCCCTGGGCCAGAACGGGGAAGAAATTCCGGACGCCCACATCCCTGCGCGGATGCTGGTAGATTACGTGCGGGTATACCAGCAGCCAGGAGCATAAAGCCCATCTTTCATGTCATAAAAAAACCGCCCGGAGCAACCGGGCGGTTTTTATTTTCAGTAGTCCGGGAAACTTACATTTCCTGATTATTCAACGTGATATTCTTTGCTTTCCTCCCTCTCAGCCGTATGTTCAGCAATTCCACTATCAGCGAGAAGCCCAGGCAGGAGTAAATGATGCTCTTGCTGATCTCCTGGTGAAAGCCGCTTGCAATCAGCACAACGCCAATTACCACCAGGAAGGTGAGCGCCAGCATTTGCAGGGTGGGCTGTTTGTTGATGATGCGCGTAACCGGGCCGGCAAACAGCATCATTACCGCAATAGATACAATAACGGCAATGATCATCACCACCACGTCATCTACCAGCCCTACCGCTGTGAGAATGGAGTCAAAGGAGAAAACAGCGTCTACCAGCACTATCTGGAAGAGCACGGCGCCCAGGCTATGCGCGGCACGGGCCGTTTTTTGCTGCTCTTCCCCGCCTTCCTGCAGCTTGTGGTGTATTTCCAAGGTGCTTTTGACGATGAGGAACACGCCCCCCGCCAGCAGTATGATGTCTTTCCAGCTGAGGGGGATCACCGTTCCGTTCAGCCATTTAAAGTTCACCACCGGGTCTTTCAGCCCAATGATCCAGTTGATGCAAAGCAGCAGGGCTACCCTGAATATCATGGCCAGGCTGAGACCGATGTTTCGGGCCTTGCGTTGCTGGTTTTGAGGCAGCTTGCCGGCCACTATGGAAATAAAAATGATATTGTCTATGCCCAGCACTATTTCAAGAAAGCATAGCGTGAGCAGGCTTATCCATACGGAGGGATCTGCGAAATCAGGAATGACAAATTCCATCGGTTTGTTTTTAGTGTTTTATGTTCTGAAGTTAATCGAAGTCAAAGAAGTCACCCAGGAAACCTTTCTTTTTCCGGGGGTAATGGCGTTCATCGTACCGGGGCTGGTCATATTTACGGTCACGATCACGGTCGCGGTCATAACCACGGTCACCGTCACCCTGCCGGGCCTCCTGTTCCAGCAGCTTGTCCAGTTCCCCCTTGTCCAGCCAGATACCCCGGCAGTTGGGGCAATAGTCTATCTCTATGTTGTTCCTGTGCGTCATCAGGAGCGTTTCATTGCAGTTCGGGCATTTCATGTCTTTCATTCTTTTAGTCTAAACAAATACTGTTAATGGCCTTTTCACCCCCCAGGGAAAAAAGTACTATGGAATGAAAGCGGGTCAGAACGGGTGCAGCCGGTATAAAAACCTGTAACTCTCCGGGCGCAGCCACGGGGCGTACAGCGTCCGGCCGGGAACAACTGTTTCCCCGCCGGCCGTTTCGGCGCACAGCTTGCGGGCAATGGCCTTTGCCTTGCGCACGGCCGTTACCTCATACCCGGTTTTACCTACCTCGTGGCTGTCATTTTCGTATACAAGAGATTCCAGCAGGGAGCGGTTCCCTGGCTTGATGCTATCCGGCAAAATGGGAGAAGCCGTAGAAAACAGGCTCAATACCAGGAGAAAGAGAATACGGAGCCGCTTGCGGAAAGATATGTCTTTAAAGTCGTTCAACAGTTTGCCGGGAAAATTTCCCGCCGAATGTACTAATTTTTCGGAAAAGCGGTAAAAGGAGGTGTTTTTTGTTTCCGCTCTCCGCTACTGCAGGGCATTTCAGCAGAACGCCCCGCCACAGTGGCCACTTTGGGCCGTATCGAACGAACCTACAACGAAGCTACGACGAACCTACAACGAACAATCAAATTTTGGCTGGTTGTTCGTTCGCCTCCGGGGGGAGATTCGTTCATCCTTCGTTCGGGACCGTTTTTTCAGGGTACCGCGCCGGGAATCTGCAGTTAGGCTAAATTATTCTCCGTTAAAGCTAAAATCTGACGGCGGCAATGTTACAACTTTGCATAAAAAGCGCCGTAAGGCATCCACATATATCCGGGAAGAGGCCACAAAAAACCGCCCGGGAAAACCCGGGCGGCAGCGTTTAAAGGTTTGATTTTATGGTAACGATCAGTGGTTGGTTTTTATAAGTTGCCGCGCAGGGCCTGCTCTCTTTCAATGGACTCGAACAGGGCCTTGAAATTGCCCTTCCCAAAAGATTTGGCGCCCTTGCGCTGGATGATCTCGAAAAACACGGTAGGCCTGTCTTGCAGCGGCTTGGTGAAGATCTGCAGCAGGTAACCCTCATCGTCCCGGTCTACCAGGATGCCCAGCTCCTGCAGGGGTTGGATGTCTTCGTCGATCTTCCCTACCCGCTCCAGGAGGGTCTGGTAATAAGAGTCCGGCACAGACAGGAACTCGATGCCCCTTTGCTGCAGCTCGCTCACGGTATGTACAATATCATGGGTGGCAATGGCCACGTGCTGCACGCCCGGAGAGCCGTAGTACTCCAGGTATTCTTCTATCTGGGATTTTTTCTTCCCTTCCGCCGGCTCGTTGATGGGGAATTTGATGCGGCCGTTGCCGTTGCTCATCACCTTGCTCATGAGGGCGGAGTATTCTGTGGAAATGTCCTTGTCATCAAAAGACACCAGGTTGTGGAAACCCATGGTGCTGGCGTAGAAATCTACCCAGGTATTCATTTCGTTCCAGCCTACGTTGCCCACACAATGGTCTACGTACTGCAGGCCGGTTTCCGGAGGGTTGTAACAGCTCTTCCACTCCCGGTAGCCGGGCAGGAAGGGGCCTTTGTAGTTTTTCCTTTCCACGAAGATGTGTACCGTATCTCCATAGGTATGAATACCGCTGCGCACCACTTCGCCGAACTCATCCTTTTCGGTAACCGGCTCCAGGTAAGGCCGGGCGCCCCTTTTCACCGTTTCCTCAAAGGCCAGGCGGGCATCGTCTACCCAGATGGCCAGCACCTTCACGCCGTCTCCGTGCGCATCTACATGGCGGGCAATGTCATTGTCCGGATGCAGGGCGCTGGTGAGCACAAAACGCAGCTTGTTCTGCACCAGTACGTAAGAAGCACGGTCTTTCACCCCGGTTTCAGGGCCGGCATAGGCCTGCGACTGGAAACCGAAGGCCGTTTTGTAGAAATGCGCCGCCTGTTTGGCATTGCCTACGTAAAATTCCACGTAGTCGGTACCGTTAAGCGGCAGAAAATCCTGCTCAGTTTGCGCAGGCTTCGGAATTACGACTGCACTCTTCATAAAAAGATTGTTTTGGTAATGATGGTTTTTGAAAAAAATGCTGGCCTATACTAATTGTAAGGCGTATAAATGTTTGTTGATAAAGTCTATCTCTTCCGGCAATAATTTGACATTGATGGCTTTGGCGTTCTGTACGGCCTGGTCTGCGTTGCGCGCGCCTACCAGGGCCACGGTAATACCTGGGCGTTCAATGGTCCAGCGGATCACCAGCTGCGCCAGGGTAACGTTCTTTTTCTCTGCCAGCGGCTTGATGAGCGCCAGGAAGGCGTTGATGCGGGCAATGTTGTCTGGCTGGTAGAATTTGGTGGTGGGGCGGTGGTCTCCTTCGCTGAAGATATGGCCCGGCTTGATCTTGCCCGTAAGAATGCCGCGCTGCAGCGGGCTGTAAGCCAGTATGCCCTTGTTGTGCTCGATGCACCAGGGCGTTACTTCCTTCTCAATAGTTCTCTCCACCATGCTGAAAGGCACCTGGTTGGAAGCCAGCTTCACCACGCTGTCTGCCCTTTTCATCTGTTCTACGTTATAGTTGCAGACGCCCGCGGCGCGTATCTTGCCCTGCTCCTGCAGGCGCAGTACGGCCTCAAAGGTCTCTTCTATGGGCGTTGTTTCATCTGCCCAATGGATCTGATAGAGGTCAATGTAGTCCGTACGCATGCGGCGCAGGCTGTCTTCACACTCTTTGATGACGCTTTCCTTGCCGGCGTATTTGTAAATTTCAATGTCTTCGTTGTTGTTGTTCTTGCTTTTAACGTTGAATTTACCTTTGGTGCCTTCCCAGGTGAGGCCGAATTTGGTGAGGATCTGCACCTTGTCACGCGCTATGCCTTTCAGGGCTTCGCCCACAATTTCTTCGCTGGTGCCCTGGCCGTAAATAGGGGCCGTATCTATTGAACTAACGCCCATGTCTATAGACGCGCGGATGGCCTCCGTGGCCTCTTTCCGTTCAGTGCCGCCCCACATCCAGCCGCCAATGGCCCATGCGCCGAAGGTGATGGCCGATAATTCCAGATCGCTTTCTCCTAATTTTCTGTATTCCATGCTTATAATTTTTTTCCAAAAGTAGTTATTCCGCCCAGCTCATTACATATTGTTTGTCTTCGATATCCAGCGCCTGCCGTGTGATCTGCAGGGGGTGGAAGGTATCTACCATTACGGCCAGCTCCTTTGTTTCCTTTGCCCCCAGGCTCTTTTCCACGGCGCCGGGGTGCGGCCCGTGCGGAATGCCGGCGGGGTGCAGGGTGATCATGCCGCGGGTTACATGCTTGCGGCTCATAAAATCCCCATCCACATAATACAATACTTCATCACTGTCTATATTGCTATGGTTATACGGCGCGGGCACGGCCAGCGGGTGATAGTCAAAGAGGCGGGGACAGAAGGAGCATACCACGAAGTTGTGGCCCTCAAAGGTCTGGTGTACCGGCGGCGGCTGGTGTACCCGGCCCGTGATGGGCTCAAAGTCGTGAATGGACAGCGCAAAAGGATACTCGCAGCCGTCCCAGCCCACCACATCAAACGGGTGATGCCCGTAGTGGATGGGATACATCACGCCTTTCTTTTTGATGAGGATGGTGAAATCTCCCGCCTGATCGATTGTTTCCAGGTTTTGCGGCTGGCGGATGTCACGCTCGCAGAAAGGCGAGTTTTCCAGCAACTGGCCGTACTGGCTGAGGTAGCGCTTCGGGAAACGGAGCGGACTGAAAGATTCCACAATAAAAAGGCGGTTTTGCGCATTGGAAAACTCCAGCTGGTAAATGGTGCCGCGGGGTATCACCAGGTAATCCCCATACCCGAACTCAATGCGGCCGTATTGCGTGCGCAGTACGCCGCTGCCTTCATGAATGAACAGCAGCTCGTCTGCGTCAGCGTTCTTGTAGAAATAGTCTTTGTTGCCCTGCTGCGGCGCGGCCAGGGAAATATGGCAGTCACTGTTCACCAGTACGGGTTTGCGGCTTTGCAGGTAATCTGCCTGGGGTTGCATATTAAATCCCTGGAAACTGCGGTGCTTCAGCATCTTTTCTTCCGCTACCTCCGGCGTTACGGCGTAAGGCTCCCCTACTTTCACGATTTCTGTAGGCGGGTGGCAGTGGTACAGCAGGGAATAGTGGGAAGAAAACCCCTCCGTGGAAAACAGCTGCTCTGAATACAGGCGGCCGTCTGGCTGGCGGAACTGTGTATGCCGCTTGTGCGGGACCTGCCCCAAAGTATGGTAATGTGGCATAATGGCTTTTTGAATACAACAATTGACTGCGGAAATAGATGCAGCAAACCGGTAACAAGATTGTTATAAACGGGAAACGGAGGACGGGTTATAACGACGAATCCATGGCGAGGGTGGCCATGAGGAAGCAATAGCTGCGCTGGTTCTTATATGTCAGTGAGGAATGCATGTTGTAAACCCAGGTTAAAAGTATGGTTATTTTTTGGAATAGGAGAAAAGATTTTTTGTACATTAGGCAGATACCTATACCTGTTGTCTATGTGGAAACAATTATGCCGCACGGTGGCTGGCAGCCTTGAATTATGCCGGCTTCACTACTCTTCCTGGGCGCAGCCCGGAATGCTGTCCGGACGTATATTCATATTGGCGGGCACCCTGCTTTCATTTGCCATGCTCATTACATTGGCCACCGTGTTGAAACCTGCATGGGCAGATCTCAGTAATGAGAAGATGCTAATTATGCAATGGGGCGGATATGCTTTTAAAACTGGCTTCCAGGCCATGATCATCGGCAGCGGCTTGCTGGCAGCCTATTTCCGCCAACGGATCGGGGAGCACAACGGGGCATTCACCAACTTCGGAACTTTTGTCAAAGCCATCCCGCCCAGAAGCTGGTATTTTTGGCTGCTGGCAACAGCTATAATCTGCCTGATACATTTTATTGCAGTACATGGCTACTTCACACGCTACCGGCAGGATATTAATGCAAGCGTATTCAGACGCGTCAGCAGCAGTACGTATCTCCCCTGGTTTTATGACCTGGTAGACCTGGCAGGAGTAGTTCTGCCCTATCTGTTTGCTGCAATCCTGTACATTAAGACCGCAAACCTGCGTTTTGCCGGCACCTGGCGTCCGGTATTAGCAAGTTTGCTCATTACCGGTTTTGCGGGCAGCACGCTCATATCTGCCGTTTATTTTCAGCTGGAAAGCTTAATATTGAAACCACTGATGTTTTTGGCCAGCAACGAGTGGATAGCTTTTTTTCTAAGTTATTTGCTGCAGGCCGGTATTTACATGAGCTATATGTTATTATCGGCCTTCCTGGTACATGGTGCATTCAGCAGTGCTGAAGACCCCGTAGATTTTGAAGCCGCTACTCATACAGCAGACATCCTTCCGATCCAAGATTAGTCACAAAATTGTCATAATACATCGCGTCCTGACTAGCCCGGACGCCGTAATATATGCGTAGGCGTAGTGGTGGCAAGCATCCTCATCTTTTTAATATTTTCTAATTTTTTCCGGCCCCATTGTATTTTCACTTTAAATGTTACACCTTTGTAACGCAAAAGTCATAAAATCAATAGTGCGTATACACAATTCACATATTATCCGTAATGCTTCCCTCTCCACAGGAGCGTTCAGCACTATTATTACCACCACAACCATTACAACCCCATCGCGGGGTTAATTTTCTCATATCGTCCACCGGCCAGGCAACTGGTACACTCAGGCAAGGGTTGCCTCATTTCTGATTCAATATTCTCTTTTCATGCAAGTTTTAAAATTCGGGGGTACTTCCGTTGGCAGTACCCAGGCTATAGAGCAGGTTTGTAACATCGTAGCGCAATATAAACGTAAAAGCACGCTGGTATTGGTAGTTTCCGCCATGAGCGGCACTACGGACAAACTGATACAGTGCGGGCAGCTGGCCGGCCTGCAGCAGGAGCAATACAAAAGCCTCTTACAGGAAATTGAGGACAGGCACCTGGATACCATCCGCGGCCTGTTCCCCATTACCATGCAGAGCAGCCTGCTCAGCCAGGTGAAAAAACAGCTCAACCAGCTGGAATCCCTGTGTGACGGCATTTTCCAGGTGGGCGAGCTCAGCAAACGCTCGCTGGACAAAATTATGAGCTTTGGGGAGCTGCTTTCCTCCTGGATGGTAGCGGAAAAGCTGAAACAGATGGGCCTCTCCGCCGCCTGGAAAGACAGCCGGGAGCTGATTGCCACAGACGCACAGTTTGGCCATGCCCTGGTAGACTTTGAGGTGACAGACCACCAGATCACCGGCTTCTTCCAGCATCAGAACGCGCATATTGTAGTGCTGCCCGGCTTCATAGCCGCCACTGCAGACAAGGAAACCACCACCCTGGGCCGCGGCGGCTCCGACTATACCGCCGCCATTGTAGCCGCGGCCATGGACGCCAGCGTACTGGAAATATGGACGGACGTAAGCGGCATGATGACGGCAGACCCGCGCCTGGTGCCGCAGGCCATTCCCATCCCGCAGATCTCTTATGAGGAGGCCATGGAGCTTTCCCATTTCGGCGCCAAGGTCATTTACCCGCCCACCATACAGCCGGTGATGAACCGCCGCATCCCCATCTGGATCAAGAACACCTTTGCCGCAGATGATTACGGCACGCTGATACAGGACAACGGCGAAAAAACCTTCCCCGTTACCGGCATCTCCGGCATCCAGAAAATAGCGCTGCTCACCCTGGAGGGCAGCGGCATGGTAGGCATCCCCGGCTTTTCCAAACGGCTCTTTGACGCCCTGCTGCGGGAAAAGGTGAACGTGATACTCATCACCCAAAGCTCGTCAGAGCACTCCATCACCGTGGGCGTGCATGAAGACGATATGCTCAAAGCCAAGGTGGGCATAGACAGCGAGTTTGTGCAGGAGATACACGACAAACGCATAGAACCCCTCATCGTGGAAAAAGACCTGGCCATTGTGGCCGTAGTGGGAGACAATATGAAGAACCATCACGGCATGAGCGGCAAGCTCTTCGGCGCGCTGGGCCGCAACGCCATCAACGTGCGCGCCATAGCCCAGGGCTCTACTGAAAAGAACATCTCCGCCGTGATCAGCAAGAACGACGTGCGCAAGGCGCTCAACGTGATACATGAAGCCTTCTTTGAATCGGAAACCCGGCAGGTGAACGTATTTGTGGCCGGCACGGGCAACGTGGGCGGCAAGCTGCTGGAACAGCTGCAGCTGCAGCAGTCTTACCTGCAAAAAGAGCTGGGCCTGCAGGTGCGCGTAATAGCGCTGGCCAACAGCCGCAAGATGCGTTTTTCCGAAAGCGGCATACAGCTCAATAACTGGAAGGAAGAGCTGGAAGCCGGCCATGAGATGGACCTGGAGCAGTTCATGCAGCGCGTGCAGAACATGAACCTCCGCAACAGCGTGTTTGTAGACAACACCGCCAGTGAAACCGTTGCAGGCGTGTACAGCACCTTTCTGCAGCACGGCATTTCCGTGGTGACCTGCAATAAAATAGCCTGCTCGTCAGAATATGCCAATTATAAAAAGCTGAAAGACCTGGCCCGCAAGTTCAACGCCTCTTTCCTCTTTGAAACCAACGTGGGCGCCGGCCTGCCCGTGATCAATACGCTGAATGACCTGGTGCGCAGCGGAGACAAGGTGCAGACCATAGAAGCCGTACTGAGCGGCAGCCTCAACTTCGTATTCAACAACTTCGTGAACGGCGCCAGCTTCCGTGAAGTGGTGAAAGCCGCGCAAGATGAAGGTTATACGGAACCAGACCCGCGCATAGACCTCAGCGGCAAGGACGTGATGCGCAAAATACTCATACTGGCCAGGGAAAGCGGGGCCGAGCTGGAAATGGAAGACATCGTGAACCATTCCTTCCTGCCCGCCGAAGCCCTGAACGCCAAAGATGTACCCGCCTTTTATGAGCAGCTGGACGTGCATGCCGCGCATTTCGGGAAACTGCTGAAAGACGCCTCAGACAAGGGAGAGCGCCTGAAGTTCGTAGCGCGGTACCACAACGGCGAGGCCTCCGTTGGGCTGCAGTCCGTAGGCCCGCAGCACCCCTTCTACCAGCTGGAAGGGAAAGACAACATTGTGCTTTTCACCACCCACCGCTACTCCGCCCAGCCGCTGATCGTAAAAGGCGCGGGCGCAGGGGCAGACGTAACCGCCTCCGGCATATTTGCTGATATTATCAGAACCGTTCGATAAAAATTATATGAGCCAACAGAACAAACAATCCGTTAAGGTATTTGCCCCCGCCACTGTGGCCAATGTTGCCTGCGGCTTTGACATCATAGGCCTGGCGCTGGAAAGCACGGGAGATGAAATGGAGATACGCCGCAGCCAGACGCCCGGCGTGCGCATTACAAGCATAGAAGGCGCAGACCTTCCGCTGGAGGCCTCCCAGAACGTGGCCGGCGTGGCCCTGCAGGCATTGCTGCAGGAGTACGGACAGCCGGAGCTGGGCCTGGAAGTATCCATCCGCAAGCTGATACAGCCCGGCAGCGGCATTGGCTCCAGCGCGGCCAGCGCGGCCGGGGCCGTGGCCGGCGCCAATATATTGCTGAACAACCACTTTACCCCGGAAGCCTTGGTGCGCTTTGCCATGGAAGGAGAACGCCTGGCCTGCGGCACCCCGCATGCAGACAACGTGGCCCCCGCCATTATGGGCGGCTTCACGCTGGTACGCAGCTACCAGCCGCTTGACGTGGTGCGCCTGCATACGCCGGAAGACCTTTGGGTAACCGTGATACACCCGCAGATAGAGGTGAAGACCTCCGATGCCCGCGGCATTCTCAAACAGCAGGTACTGCTCAAAGACGCCATCCGCCAGTGGGGCAACGTGGGCGCGCTGGTAGCCGGTCTTTACCGGGAAGACTACGCCCTCATCAGCCGCTCCCTGGAAGATGTGATAGTAGAGCCTATACGCGCCATACTCATTCCCGCGTTCTATGACCTGAAGCTGCGCTGCAAAGAGGCCGGCGCCCTGGGCGGCGGTATTTCCGGCAGCGGGCCTTCCGTGTTCATGCTCAGCAAAGGGGAAAACAACGCCCGCGCCGTTGCGGCCATGATGGAAGAAATTTACGCGCCCCTGGGTGTGGATTATAAAATTTATGTGTCCCGGATCAGCACTTCGGGCGTAAAAGAAATTTAGAACATGCAGTATTACAGCTTACAGAACCACCAGCACCGTGTTTCGTTCCGTGAGGCCGTGGTGCGCGGGCTTGCGCCAGACAAAGGCCTGTACTTCCCGGCAGAGATACCGAAGCTGGGAAAAGCGAACTTTATAGACCGGCTGGAAGAATATGACCCGCTCTACATTGCCTTCAAGGCCATTGAGCCATTTGTGGGAGAGGATATACCGGAGCATCACCTCAAGCAGATCATCAAAGAAACCCTTTCGTTCCCCTTTCCCCTGCGTGAAGTGGAAGAGAACGTGTATGCCCTGGAGTTATTCCATGGCCCTACCCTGGCGTTTAAAGACGTAGGCGCCCGCTTCATGGCCGGCTGCCTGGGTTACTTCCGCCGCGGCAGCAGCCAGCCCGTAACCGTGCTGGTAGCCACCTCCGGAGATACCGGCGGCGCCGTGGCCCATGGTTTTTATGACGTACCCGGCGTGGAAGTAGTGATACTCTACCCTTCCGGCAAAGTGAGCGAGCTGCAGGAAAAACAGCTCACCACCCTGGGCCGCAACGTGCGCGCGCTGGAAATCAACGGCACTTTCGACGATTGCCAGCGGATGGTGAAAACCGCTTTCCTGGATGACGAGCTGCAGGCCGCGCGCCCCCTTACCTCCGCCAATTCCATCAACGTGGCCCGCTGGCTGCCGCAGATGTTCTATTACTTTATGGCTTACCGCAAGGTGAAACAGTTCAAGAAAGAAACGGTGGTCTCCGTGCCCAGCGGCAACTTCGGCAACATCTGCTCCGGCATGATGGCCGCCGCCATGGGCCTGCCTATTACGCACTTCGTGGCGTCCACCAATGTGAATGATACGGTGCCCCGCTTCTTCAGCCAGGGCAAATATGAACCGCTGGCCGCCGTGCCCACCCTTTCCAACGCGATGGACGTGGCAGACCCCAGCAATTTTGTGCGCATCCTGCAACTCTTCGCGCAGAACGAAAGAGCGCTGAAAGCCAGTTTGACGGCCTACTCCTTTACAGACGCGGAAACCGTGGCCGCTATGGAAAAGGTGTTCGAAGAACGCCAGTACCTGCTGGAACCGCATGGCGCCGTGGGGTACCTGGGCCTGAAAAAATACATGCAGCAGCACCCCAACCATACCGGTATTTTCCTGGAAACGGCCCACCCGGTGAAGTTCACCAACACCATGCCCGCCAGCCTGGCCGGCAAAGTGAGCATTCCAGACCGTGTGCAGGCCCTGTTCAGCCAGCAAAAACAGGCGGTAAGAATGGACGCGGACTATGCACAGATGAAGGCCTGGCTCATGAAAACGGACTGATGCCGGCATTTTTGTTATGCCGTATTTCTTCCATATGTTTGCGGGTAATGAAATATGTTTTGATAGCACTGGTATTTTTTGCTTCCTGCCGGCCATCCGGGCGGGAGCAAAAAGATGCCGCCGCAGATGCAGATTCCCTGGCTACCGCCATCCGTAATATACGGGCAGACCTGGCCGTGAAGCCCGGCGACCCGGAGCTGCGCGTCTACCTGGCCAACGCCCTGGCCGAACATGGCGAGTACGCCGCGGCAGATAGTGTGGCCGCCCTGCTGGCCAAAGACAGCGCGCAGGCGCACCGTGCGCATTACATCAGGGCGCTGGTAGCCCTTCTCCGGAAAGACACCACCTCCACCATTCAGCACCTTTCCGCCGCCATTGCGCAACAAGGCACGGCCAGTGAGTACGAAGCGGTGATGATGGCGGCAGACCTGCTGCTGGAGCGGGGAGCCGCCAAAGATGCGCTGCCTTACTATCAGCTGGCGTACACCATAGACTCCACTTCCGCAGAAGCCCTGTACGGCGCAGGCCGCAGCCAGCAGCTGCTGGGGCAGCGGCAAAAAGCCCTGGCGCAGTACCAGCAGGCCATACAGGTAAACCCGGCTTTTAGTCCCGCCTATATTGCTTTGGGACAGTTTGAAGAAAACAGCGGTGATACAAAGGCCGCGCTCAACTTCTTCAACCTGGCCGCCAAGGCAGACCCTACTGACGCAGACGCCTTTTACCACCGTGGCAAAACCCTGCTGAAACTGGGCAACCGCGCCGCCGGCATGGACGATCTGACCAAAGCCCTTTCGTTCCGTAAACAATTCCCTGCTGCAAAAGCCCTGCTCGACTCCGCAGTGGCCAACAATTTTCAGTAGGTTTGCATACAGCATAAATCATCAGCCCTTGGAAAAGAGAACACCAATCATTGCCCCCTCATTGCTGGCCGCCAATTTTCTGCAGCTGGAGCAGGAGGTGAACATGATCAACCAGAGCGAGGCCGCCTGGCTCCACCTGGATGTGATGGACGGCCGTTTTGTGCCCAATATCAGCTTTGGCCTGCCCGTGATAGCGCAGGTAGCTAAAGTATGCAAAAAGGTGTGTGACGTGCATTTGATGATAGAAGAGCCGGAGAAGTACACGGAAGCTTTTGCAAAGGCCGGTGCGCAGGTGCTGTCCGTTCATATTGAAGCCTGCCGCCACCTCCACCGCAACATCCAGCAGATCAGGGCGCTGGGCATGAAGGCAGGCGTGGCCGTTAACCCGCACACGCCGGTACAGTTGCTGGAAGATATCATCAGGGATATAGACGTGGTGCTGCTCATGAGCGTAAACCCCGGCTTTGGCGGGCAACACTATATTGAGCATACCTATACCAAGATCAGGCAGGTGAAAGAATTGATCACGGCCGCCGGCTCCGGTGCGCTGATTGAAATAGACGGGGGCGTAACCCTGCAGAATGCCGCCGCCATTGTAGAGGCCGGTGCGGACGTACTGGTGGCGGGCAGCACGGTGTTTGGCTCCAAAGATCCGATGGCTACCATCAGCGCGCTCAAAAATGCGCTTACTGCGCCAGCTGCAAAATAATTTCCTTGCTCAGGGGTTTGGTAAGATAACCCTCTACAAATGTGAACCGGGCTACCCGCTCGCGGTCTTTTTCGTCAATGGAGGAAGTGAGCACGTACACTTTTATTTTACTGGGGAGGGTGCTGCGCACGGCGTCAAACGCTTCCAGGAACTCCCAGCCGTCCATCACCGGCATGTTGAGGTCAAGCAGAATGACGTCTGGCATGGCCTCCGCGTTATGCATATTGGCGCGGATGTGGTCAAGCGCGTCCTGCGCGTCTGAAAAACGGCTGACAGCTTCAGAGATGCTCAATCTGTGCAGCATGATCTCCGTGATCTGCTGGTGAATGGGGTCATCATCTACTATAAAGATCGACTTTAACGGCTTCATAGATTACTATTCGGGTCTGAAGGTAATGATAAATTTGGTTCCTTTACCCAGGCTGCTCTCTGCCACAATACTGCCTCCCATTGCTTCTATCTGGCTTTTGGTGATAAACAGCCCTATTCCTTTTGCGTCTTTGTTCTTGTGAAACGTTTTCCGGAACCCGAACAGCTTGCCTCCGTAACGCTCCAGGTCTATGCCCAGGCCATTGTCTTCCGCGGTAAGCTCCACCACGCCGTCTCCCACCCGGCTCCGGAAATGCACGGTGGGCTTGCGCTCCGGCGAGCGGTACTTGATGGCGTTGGTGAGCAGGTTCTGTAAAATACTGTCCAGGTAAATACGCGGGTATTCGATGTGCGGCGCTTCGGTAAAGTCTGTGGTGATGCGGATGCCGCTGGTCTCGATGTCTACCAGCAGGATGTCTTTCACCTTCTGCAGCCGGTCTGCAAAGGCCAGCCGTTCCTTTTCCACGTTCAGGTCTTTCCGGATCTGCACCACCTCTATCAGGTCGTTCAGGGTTTCATCTATGTTGCGGATCACTTCCTGGAACATGTTGTAGTACAGCTCTTTTTCCTCCTCCCCGTCTGTTTCGCTCATGATCTGCATCAGCGCTTTCATGTTGGCAATGGGCGCGCGCAGGTTGTGGGAGGTGATGTGCGCAAAGTCTTCCAGCTGCTTGTTCTGGTTCACCAGGTATTTGTTGAGGGAAGATAGTTGCTCGTTGGCCTTGCGCAGCTCCCGCTGCATCTTTTTACTGTCTGTAATATTGCGGGTGAAGATGGAGATATTGCCATCCTGCATGGGCGCCAGCAGAAACTCGTACCACTTGTCTGGCACGGGCAGGTAGTTGGAGAAAGACACCGGCGCCTGCAGCTCCATGCACTGCTGCACCCGCGCGTGGAAGGTGGAGCCCACCAGCATGGGGAATACTTCAAAGATGTTTTTGCCGATCACCGTGCCGTGGTCTACAATTTCCTGCGCCTTGCGGTTGATGAAATTCACCTTGCCCTCCTTGTCCATCACGGCGTAGCCCATGTCTATGGTGTCAAAGAAAAGCCGCATCAGCTCCGTGTTGCGGGTGAGCTGGTGTTTTATTTTGTATTGTTCGGTAATGTCCTGGATCACCCCGTAAATACGGATAATACGCCCGTTGCGGTACTCCGGCTTGCCAATAATGCGGGCCTGCAGCAGGTTGGCGCGGGCGGTGTGAACGGTTACCTGCAGGTCAAAGGCCTTGCCTCTTTCCATGCAGGCCGTGAACGCCTGCTCTATTTTTACGCGAGACTCTGCCGAGAAGAAAGACAGGGCCTTTTCCGTGGTCATGGCGGCGTAAGGCGGCAGCTCGTGTATCTTGTAGGTTTGTGCGCTCCAGCGCATGGTGCGGGTCTGCATGTCCAGCTCCCAGCCCCCTATTTTACCTATTTCCCCCGTCTGGGTCAGAAACTCGTGCGTCTTGTTGTTTTCCAGCTCCTGCCGTTTCTTTTCGGTGATGTCATTCACCAGGGCTACAACAATACGGTCTTTGTCTACCGGGTCTTCCACGGGGAACATGGTCAGGTCAAGGAACACCTCCCCTTCCGCACCGCCGGGCTGGCCGGGCAGATAGTCCAGCTTTTTCTCCAGCCGTACCATTTTGCCGTTCTGCAATACCTGGGCAAAGAGGCGGTCCAGCTCAAACAGCTTCGAAAACGGGTCTTGATGCAGCGCTGTGCTGGCCGGGCCTTCCGGCTCCTGCCAGGTGAAAAAGCGGCGCTGCGTCTGGTTCACGCGGCGTATGAAGCCGAAGTTATCGAACTGGATGTAGCCCACCGGCAGGTGCTCTACAATGGTCTGCAGCAGGCGTTCGCTTTTCTCAAGGCTCAGCTGGGCCAGCTTTTTCTCCGTGATCTCGTTGAGGATGAGGAAGAGGCAGGAAATGTTGCCCTGGGCGTCCAGCACCGGGAACCCGGTGGTTTCGTAGTACATGGGGCGGATGCGGGTCACATTATCATGTACCTCTTCCACATAGTGCAGGTACATCTCCTTTTTTACGGGCGCTTTCAGCCTTTGCACTTCCGCCAGCAGGCCGTTCAGGCCGTTCCGGGCGTTGATGGGGTCTTCAAATATATTGTAGGGTTCGTTTTTCACGGCCGGGTGGTCTTCTCCCAGCATGCGGCGCAGGGCGCCGTTCATATTGCGGTGCCTGCCGTCCGGCGTAAGCTCGTGCAGGCCCACGGGCAGGTTCTCCAGCACGCTGCGGAAGAACAGCGCGTTTTCCCTGGCTTCCACCTCGGGCTGTACATTGCGCACCACCATCATCACCATTTCCACATGGCCGTTTTCGCAGCAGAGGGGGCTGTAGCTGGTTTTATAGTGCCGGGAGGGGCTGCCAAAGGTCAATACGGTATTGAAACGCTCTCCCTGCAGGGCGCGCTGCCAGTAATTCAGCAATAGTTCGGCCAGGTGGGGACAGGCATCGCAAATTTTATGGAGGCTGTCTCCCCCTGTCAGTTCAAAGCCCAGGAGTTGACGGTTCTCTTCTGTAAAGGCCCGGTTGACGGCTACCAGCTGTAACTGCCGGTCAAAAACGGCCGCTGGGTCAGGCAAGGCCTCCACTACCTGGTGCAGCAGGGCATTGTTCATGGAGCTCTTCAATTTGGCATAGGCACTTGGAATGAGTGCCAAATGTAACAATTATATTATACAAATTCATGCTATCAGGGAGGGAATGCACTGATTTCAAAAAATTCATATGGCTATTCTTGGGGAGCGTGCCTACTTTAAATATCTTTGAAGCGCAAAACAAACAGACAACTTTTTACGTTAAATTATAGCAGATTAAAAATCAAGTAACAGGATGAAAGTATTAATAATCATGGGCTCAGAGAGCGACAAGCCGGTAATGCAGGAATCTCAGAATTTTTTACAGTTTTTTGGTATTGAAAGTGAACTGGTGGTAGCGTCCGCTCACCGTAACCCTGACAAAGTGCGGGAACTGGTGATCAACGCGCAGCCCCAGGGGTATGGTGTGATTATTGCGGCAGCAGGTATGGCGGCAGCCTTGCCGGGTGTTGTGTCCGCATACACTTCCCTTCCCGTACTGGGCGTTCCCCTGGATGGAGGATTGCCCGGCGGCATAGACGCCCTTTATTCAATTGTACAAATGCCCGCCGGCCTGCCTGTTGGCACCCTGGCAGTAGGAAAGGCCGGCGCCAGGAATGCAGCAGTACTGGCCGCACGTATATTAGCCCTTGGCGACAAGAAGATCGCTGAACGCGTGGAAGCGTTCAAACAGAACGGATACCGGATCTAGCAGCATCTTTTTCACCGGGCCTCCGGGCCCGGTTTTAACAATGTTCAGGTCCGAAATGAAGAAACTTAAATTGAACCGCACTTGACAGAATCTATCATTAACCTTGATAATGTGAACCCCATAGAGTTTTTTGGGGTCAATAACGGAAAACTGGACTTGTTGAAAAAGAAGTTCCCATTGTTAAAGATCCTCAGCCGGGGTACGCAGATAAAGCTCTCTGGCGCCCCGGAAGAAGTGGCCACGGCCAGGGAAAAAATAGGGCAGATTGTCAGTTACCTGGAACGGAACGGGCACCTCAGCGAAAACTATTTTGAGCAAATACTGGGAGACGAAGAAGGGACTGGCGTTGATCATTTCAAAGACCGGAACCCCAACGAAGTATTGGTATTCGGCCCCAACGGCCGCACGGTGCGCGCCAAAACGGCCAACCAGAAAAAAATGGTGGCCCTGGCAGACAAGAACGACATTGTGTTTGCCATAGGCCCTGCCGGTACCGGTAAAACCTATACCGCCGTTGCGCTGGCCGTAAGGGCGCTCAAGAACAAGGCCGTGAGGAAGATCATCCTGACCCGCCCCGCCGTAGAAGCAGGTGAAAGCCTGGGTTTTCTGCCGGGTGACCTGAAAGAGAAGATCGACCCTTACCTGCGCCCCCTGTATGACGCGCTGGACGATATGATCCCCGCAGACAAGCTCAGCTATTTCATGACCAACAGGATCATCGAGATAGCCCCCCTAGCTTACATGCGCGGCCGTACGCTTGACAATGCCTTTATTCTGCTGGACGAAGCGCAGAACTCCACAGACCTGCAGATGAAGATGTTCCTCACACGTATAGGCGCCAATGCAAAGGCCATTATTACCGGAGACCTTACGCAGATAGACTTGCCCAAAAACCAGAAAAGCGGGCTGGGAAGAGCTACCCGTATCCTGAAGAATATTGAAGGCATCGGCTACCTGGAACTGGATGAGGAAGATGTGGTGCGCCACCGGCTGGTAAAGGCCATCATCAAGGCTTACGACGCAAACAAGGAAGATCACAATTAACAGTATATTAACAGCCGTTGTTGTAAGTTGTGCAATTGAGCGATTCCTGCTAATTTTGACAATGACATTATAACTTTAACCTATCAACCACATGAGCTATTACAGGCGAATTGTATATATGGTGTGCGTGTCAGGGGCTATTATTTTCAGCAGCTGCAAAAAGCGGCCTGAACCGCAGGAGGTAGCCCTTGAATTCATGCACGCCATCCAGGAATCGAATTTTGAACGTGCAAAAGAATACGCTACCAAGGAATCACAACAGGTAATACTGCTCTACTCTATTTTTGATGGTAAACGTAACGAGAACGAAAGAGAGAAGATCAAAAATGCCCAGCTTGAAGTAGTAGACCACAAGGAAGAAGGAGACAAAGCTACGGTAACCATCCTCAATTCTTCCGCCAGCCAGCAGGAAACGCTGCAGCTGGTAAAAGAAAGCGGTCAATGGAAAATATCCCTGACACTTGAAAGCATCCTTCCTACCTATGTAGCGCCCGGTACCATGGACATGAACAACATGACCCCGGCAACGGATTCTTCTGCCACCAAATGATATTCCTTTCCCGCGTAAAACAGTAAACCACAAGGCCTTTTACATTTTTTCAAGCAATTCCGGGGTTTGTTCCTTAATTTTGCCGCCGTCAGCAAACCGGCTGCCGCATTCCTGATCAAAATTACCGCGGCCCACGGTTATACGCTGCACGAGATTGTATACTTTTTAAATGAAGCATTGAATGATGACAACGAATCCCTGGCACAATGTGAGCCCTGGCGATAACGCACCCCATGTAGTGACCGGTATTATTGAAATACCCAAAGGCTCCCGCGCCAAATATGAGCTGGACAAGGAAAGTGGATTACTGAAGCTTGACCGAGTATTGTATTCCTCCGTATATTACCCGGCCAACTACGGGTTCATTCCGAAAACTTACTGTGATGACAATGACCCGCTTGACATTCTCATCCTTTCCCAGATAGACTGCGTGCCCCTTTGCATCATGGATGCCAAAGTGATCGGCGTTATGCAGATGATAGACGGCGGGGAAGCGGACGACAAGATCATTGCCGTAGCCGCGCATGACATGAGCATCAATCACATCAACGACATCTCCGAACTGCCGCCGCATTTTATTGAAGAAATGCGCCACTTCTTTGAAGAATACAAAAAGCTGGAAAACAAAACCGTAAAGGTGGAAGAGTTTCAGAACAAGGAGAAGGCTGAACAGATCATCCTGGATGCGTTCAAACTGTATAATACCACTTTTGGTGACAAGAAATAACAAATTTTTGAAATAAGAGAAGGGGCCTGCCATCAAGCGGGCCCCTTTTCTTTCAGGTACTATTTTAACATCGTTTTACCCCCTCTTTCCTTCGCTTCTCCTTCGCTTCACCTTCGCTTCTCGTTCGCTTGAGGGTCGATCAAAGCCCTATGGTAAAATAGTATCAGTTATGCAAACAATCTTTTGATCAGCCGCAGCCGGTGGGTTCTCAACCCGGTATCCGAATTCACGATGCCCTGGTGGTCAATCGGGTCTATCCGCACCTTCCCTGCCGCATGAATGATCTCGTGATCATTGAGCAGCAGGCCTACATGGGTGATCTTCCCCGCCTCGTTGTCAAAAAATGCCAGGTCTCCCGGCTGCGCTTCCTGCAGCAGCCCCACGTCTGCCCCCTGGGTGGCCTGCTGGTAAGCATCCCGCAGCAAGGGAATATTGAGCATTTTATACACGGATTGGGTAAACCCGGAACAATCTACCCCGAAAACGCTTTTTCCGCCCCATAAATAGGCCGTATTCAGGAAGTTGTGGGCAATACCGCTCCAAACCTCCCGAGGCGAAGCAGGGGCCTGCCAGGGTGCAATACCGGCTATGGGCTCCACCCGGTAGTTGCCCCATTGGGGATTGCCCAGCTTCAGCAGGCATCCGTAAGGGATGTGCATGGGCGGGCCGTTGAGATGGATGATGCCTGTCCACTCCGTGGCAATATGGGTGGGCGGGGCCTCAAATTCCTCTAACGTAATGGTTTCCAGGTGGGAATGGGTTACCCATCCTTCGTACCCGTCTGCCTGCAGGCGCACCTTTACCCATCCGTCCGCATTAACTGTTTCTGTTTCAACACATTCCCCGAAAAGCGCCTGGGAAATGATCTCGCTTTTATGGGAGGCTTCCGCCCGCATGGGCATCACGGGCACTATGGTAATTGCAAATGGCATGTTAATTGTTTAAGTAATATGAAGTGCTGGTGAACTTTTGACAAGAAAATGCGTAAATATAAGGTAATAAGCTTATGCACCTTCTGCTAAATAACCTGAATGATAAAGAGCTGTTGTTGCGGATCAGGAAGTTGCAAGACCGCGAAGCGGCCGGCGTACTGCTGGACCGTTACAGCCACCTGCTGGTAGCTACCAGCTTGCCCCGGCTTGGCCCGGAAAACGCGGCGGAGGAAGCTTTCCCGGCGTTGGTCCGCCAGTTGTTTACCCGCCTTCAGTCTTCCTACGGAAAAGTAAGCGATACTATTTATGAAATGGTGCAGTATTACTTCCACAAAGGCAACAAAAATCCGCTGCCATACCCGCCCTCTTCCCCCACAGCCATTCAGCGGCTGGAAAACCGGGTAGACCTTGCAGGCAATAACCCGATAGAAAAAGATACCATTGCCAGCCGCCTGGAAGAAGGGCTGAATACCCTGCAGCCGGAAGAACGCCAGCTGGTAACCCGCTTTTATCTTGAACACCAGTCCCTCCAGGAACTGGCCAGAGCCCAACATACAACAACAGACAAAATCAGGAATCATCTCAGGCAGATACGGAAAAAACTAGCTACTCATTTGATGGATCAGCGCTTATGAACAATCAAACACCCAGGCAGGAACGCATCCTGAAGATATTCACCCCTGTGCGCTGCATGAACAGGGACCAGCTGCTGCGGTACCAGCGCGGACAGATGACCGCTGTGGAAAAGCACCTGATAGAGCAGCATATGGTAGACTGTGACCTCTGCCATCATGCCCTGCTGGCGCTTGAAAACCCGAAGAACCATGAACCTTATGACCGGCTCAGCCAGCAGCTCAGCCTGTTCATACAACGGGAATATGCACCGGCGCCGAAGCAGCAGAAGCAGCAGGTGCGGCCGGCGCGCCAGGTGATGAGCCGGGAAAGCCTGCTTTCCTATTTCTGGGTGATCATGTTCATTGTTATTGGCGGCGGCAGCGTGTTCCTGCTGCAGCAGCACCTGAAAAACCGCCCCGCCTTTCCATTGCTACCCGCCAGGGCGGCAGAAGCGCTGGTAATACCGCCCGCCCCCCAACCTGCCGCAGCCGTTTCAGCCGCGCCGCCGGAAGAAAAAAAGACCACGCCCGTTATACAGACCCACTATGGCAACCGGGACACCGTTCAGCGCCGGGTGGCCGCGCTCAGCGCCAAAGATTCCGCGCAGCTGAAGAAAAAACCCGCCAAAGATACCGTACGCAAGTCAACACCAGACTCCAATGCCCGCGTGGCCCTGAAGGCGCCACAGCCTCCCGTGGCCAAAGACACGCCCAAGCCCAAAACAGAGAAGCTGGCCGTGAACACAACGCCTATCCAGCAGGAGCAGCCACCGGCTAAAGAAACGGAGGAAGAAAAAAAGGCAGAAGAAGCACCCCGCCCCGCCCCGCCTGTTAGCGGAGAAGAGGCCATGTACCGCGCCGCCATGCAGCTGAAGCAGCAGGGAGACGTAAACGGCGCTATTAACCAGCTCAAAAAACTTTCTGGCAACAACCGTTACGAAGAGCGCGTAAAATACCAGCTGGCCATCCTGTACCGCAACAAAGGCCAGAACGGCAAGGCCCGCCGGCTGCTGAAAGACGTGGTAAAAATGGACGGCAACCTCAAAGCGCAGGCCCAGGCCGAGCTGAGCAATATGAACTAACGGTGCCGGCCATACGGCCCTAAAAACTTTTATGGAATTTGCCCCGGCGCGCATCTTTACAGAGAACGCTATCTTTACACTGTGAACTATCCCAGCGAACAACAACTGACAGACCAGGAACTGCTGCAGCGGTACAAAACTGACGGCAACAGCAACTGGATAGGCATATTATTCGACCGTTACGCCATTCTGCTACTGGGTTTGTGCATGAAATACCTGAAAAACGAAGAAGACGCAAGAGACAGTGTGCAGCAGATCTTCCTGAAGGTACTGTCTGACATTCACAAGCACGATGTGGTGTATTTCAAGGCCTGGATCTACCAGGTGGCGCGCAACCATTGCCTGATGCAATTGCGCCACCATAAGGATGTGGAGCTGAAAGAAAGCCATATGCCCGGCGCGGCGGAAATAGAAGACCACTCCGGGCATGTGCAGAAAGACCTGCTGCTGGAAAACATGCAGGCCGCCATGGCGCTGCTGAACGATGAGCAACGCACCTGCGTTCGCCTCTTCTACCTGGAAAAGAAAAGCTACCAGGAAATTGCCGACGAAACGGGGTATAGCCTGCTGCAGGTAAAAAGCTACATCCAGAACGGCAAACGCAACCTGAAATTATTATTGGAAAAGTATAGTAAAAATAAGCGCTAACTTGCATTAGCGAAAGCATAATTATGAACGATCATTTCGCCGATATCTTCACCGAAACCGCATGTCCTACGCAGGAGCAGCTACTGGCCTACGTAGAAGGCAAGCTCAGTGCCGCTGAGCGCCACCGTGTGGAAATGCACCTGCAGGATTGCGATCTTTGCAGCGAAGCGGTGGAAGGTTTACAGGCCATTACGCAGAAAGACCAGATACCCGGCTGGCTGCGGGAAGCCAAATGGAACGTGCTGAAGAAGCTGCGCAGGAAAAACCACACCCGCCGCAAGCAGGATTTTTACCTGTTTATCGGAATTGTGGCGCTGGTGGTGATATTGCTGGCTATTGCGCTGTATTGGGGGTATCATTTTTCGAGGTAGGGCAAAAAAAAATCCTTCTTAAAGAAGGATTTCAGATTATTATCTGGTAAGCAATTCTTTGGGCAAGCCCCATTTGTTCAGGACCTCTGCGGCGGCTTCTGCCTTTTTTACAAAGTATTCTTCTTTGCTATAGTCTTTCATGGACTCGCAAACCGTTACTCCGCTCTTTTTAAGCTCTTTTTCTTTTTTCTTTTTGAAGAAGCTGAAAAGCATAAAAATTCTGTTTAGATGTTTTAAAATTAGCACTATTTTTTGATAACCAGAAAAGCCTGGTAATTTACGCCGCGCTGGAAGCGGTGCCATCCGTCATCCAGGAGGCCGAACAGGTAAAAAATCAAGAGGTAATCAATACGGAGAAATTACCCGATATGCGGATATTGTCAACACATCACTTCATTAATACAAATGTTTATCCCCTTTCTTCGCCCACATGGCAAACACTTCCCTGGCCGCTTCCGTGGGCATGGGAATGAAAGGTATCTTCTTCTGCCCGTGGGGCACTTCTATTTCATGATAAATGAAGGAATCATCAAAAGCAATGGCCGCCGCCTCTTCTTTGGTGTTGGCAAAATATACGCGTAGCGGGCGGGCCCAGTAGATGGCGCCCAGGCACATGGGGCAGGGCTCGCAGGAGGTGAATATTTCGCAGTCTGTGAGCTGGAAGGTATCCAGGCGGGCGCAGGCATCACGGATGGCCACCACTTCCGCGTGCGCGGTGGGATCATTATGGGCCAGCACCTGGTTCCACCCTTCACCGACAATTTCTTCGCCCTTCACCACAATAGCACCGAAGGGGCCGCCGTCTCCTCCCTCCATCCCTTTTTTGGACAGCTCCACGGCCATGGCCATGAACTTTCTTTCCCTTTCTCCTATCTGCATATGCTTTTCATTTTTATGGTATAACGCTGTACACAAAAGTATTGTTTTATGCGCATACCGGCGGCTTCTCCGGGCAGCAGGCCTCACCGTACAGGTAAAGGCGCAGAGCGGGTTGCCCCACGCCCTTCCTGCAGGCCTTTTAACCCCCATTTCCTACAACACAGCGTTTAACATGGCAGGCAAAACACCTCCGGATAATTGTATGCAGACAAAGGAGCGAAAAGTATGGTGATAAGGAAAATGCAGGTGATGGTCAGCCGGTACTACGGGAACGCTTGTACGATCAGTAAAAGTACGGCTGCTGCGAGGGCACGCGCACAGGCGGCTACGGAGCGCCCCGGTGTTGATCGTTTTCATAGGTTTCAGGTTCTGGTTATGCGGGCAGCTGATCCACACGGTTAACGGCCGGCCCGGCTGCAATATAAGGGGATAAATCAGATTAAACAATATTTTAATTTATATATCCCTGCAAGGGCTTGAGACTGATCGTCTTGGGGAAAAAAAAATCCCGGGTGAAGAATCACCCGGGCATTACCTGTAACTGTATATCGTCGTATTTAAGAATAGAAATGTTAATTGTTCCTGATCACCACCACCCCGTCAAACACGTCTATGAGCACGGGTTTGGTTTTGTCTATATCCCCCGCAAGGATCTTTTTGCTGAGGAGGTTCACTATCTCTTTCTGGATCAGGCGCTTCAACGGTCTTGCACCGAATTGCGGGTCGTAACCCTGTTCTGCCAGGTAGTCCAGCGCATAATCGGAAAAATCCAATATCATGCCATTCTTTGCTACCAGGTCTTTCAATTGTTGTAATTGTATGTTAATTATTCCCCTCACTTCCGAGCGCAGCAGCGGCTGGAACATGATCACTTCATCTACCCTGTTCAGGAACTCGGGGCGGATGGTCTGTTTCAGCAGGTTCATCACCTGTTCTTTGGTAGCGTCTACCACTTCCTCCCGGTTGCCTTCGTTGATCTTCTCGAAGTTTTCCTGTATGATATGGCTGCCCATGTTGCTGGTCATGATAATGATGGTGTTCTTGAAGTTCACCACGCGGCCTTTGTTGTCTGTAAGACGGCCATCGTCCAGCACCTGCAGCAGTATGTTGAATACGTCAGGATGGGCTTTTTCGATCTCGTCCAGCAGCACCACGCTGTAAGGTTTACGGCGAACGGCCTCAGTGAGTTGCCCGCCCTCATCGTAGCCTACATATCCCGGAGGCGCGCCTACGAGGCGGCTTACGGCGTGTTTCTCCTGGTACTCGCTCATGTCTATGCGCGTCATCATGCTTTCATCATCAAAGAGAAAGTCTGCCAGGGCTTTTGCCAGCTCCGTTTTACCTACCCCGGTGGTACCCAGGAAGATGAAGGAACCGATGGGGCGTTTGGGGTCATGCAGGCCGGCGCGGCTTCTGCGGATGGCGTCTGCCACGGCCACAATGGCCTCATCCTGCCCTACCACCCGCTTGTGTAGCTCGTCTTCCAGGTGCAGGAGCTTGTCCCGCTCGCTTTGCAGCATTTTAGTAACCGGTATGCCGGTAGCTTTTGCCACATTTTCAGCAATGTCTTCCGCATCCACCTCTTCCTTTAACAATCTTTTATGACTGGCGGAATGCGTGATCAGTTCCGTGGAAAGATCTGCCACAATTTTTTCCTGCTCCTTTATTTTGCCATAGCGTATTTCCGCCACGCGCCCGAAGTCGCCGTTACGTTCAGCCTGCTCGGCTTCCAGCTTCAGTTCTTCTATGGCGGCTTTGGCGTTCTGCACTTTATCTACCAGCTCTTTCTCCTGCTGCCATTTGGATTTGAAGGTGTTGCGCTCTTCGCTCAGGCGCGCTATTTCCGCACCCAGCTCACGCAGCTTGTCTTCATCATTCTCACGTTTAATCGCTTCGCGCTCAATTTCCAGCTGGCGGATGCGGCGTTCCAGCTCGTCCAGCTCCTCCGGCATGGAATTCATTTCCAGCCGCAGCTTGGCCGCGCTTTCGTCTATCAGGTCAATAGCCTTGTCCGGCAGGAAACGGTCTGTGATATACCGGTGAGACAGTTCCACGGCGGCAATGATAGCCTCGTCGCGGATCAGCACGTGGTGGTGGTTCTCATATCTTTCCTTGAGCCCACGGAGAATGCTGATGGCATCTTCCGTGCTGGGCTCATCTATCAGTACTTTCTGGAAACGGCGTTCCAGGGCTTTATCTTTCTCGAAATATTTCTGGTATTCGTTGAGGGTGGTGGCGCCTATGGCCCGCAGCTCCCCTCTTGCCAGCGCGGGCTTGAGTATGTTGGCCGCGTCCATAGCCCCTTCCATGGCGCCTGCGCCAATGAGGGTATGTATCTCGTCTATAAAAAGGATAATATCTCCGTTGCTGTCTCCCACTTCCTTCACCACGGCTTTCAGTCTTTCTTCAAACTCGCCGCGGTATTTGGCGCCGGCCATCAGCGCGCCCATATCCAGGGCGTAGATGGTTTTATTATGCAGGTTGTCCGGCACGTCACCATTGATAATACGGTGCGCCAGGCCTTCTGCAATGGCGGTTTTACCCACGCCCGGCTCACCCACCAGTATGGGGTTGTTCTTGGAGCGGCGGGAAAGGATGTGCAGCGTTCTGCGTATTTCCTCATCACGGCCTATCACGGGGTCCAGCTTGCCCGCCCGCGCCAGTTCATTGAGGTTCTTAGCGTATTTCTCCAGGCTGTTGTATTGGGCGTCAGCAGTTTGGGAGTTGACGGTGCCGCCTTTGCGCAGCTCCGTGATGGCGGCTTTCAGTCCTTTTTCCGTAAGACCGGCGGCCTTCAGCTGTTTGGCCGTATCATCACTGCCGCCCAGGAGGCCCAGCAAAATATGCTCTACGCTCACAAACTCATCTTTAAACTCCTTGATGCTGGCGCCGGCGCGCAGCAGGGCATTGTTGGCCTCACGGCTCAGCACCTGGCCGCCCTCCCCGCTGCCAATGGCGGGGTATTGCTGCAGCTGCTCGTTGAGCTTGCCCTCCAGGAAGCCGGTGTTCACATCGTTCTTCTTCAGCAGGTATTCTATGCTGTTATCATTGTCTTGCAGCAGGGCTTTCAATATATGGCCGGTCTCAATAGCCTGGTTGCGGTGATTGAAGGCCAGCTGCTGCGCCTGCTGCAGCGTTTCCTGTGATTTTATGGTAAAGTTGTTCAGGTTCATGTCTGTTTTCTTTTGTCTCCTTTTAGGTTAACGATTGGATTTTTGATTTGTTTACCCCTGATCAAATGTTACACCACGGTATGTTAACAGCTATAATGGCAGAAACCGGCCGTTGCAACTGCATTATTTTCAGCCTATATATTAAAAAACTGCTATTTTGTCTATTTGAGCCTCCGATAGTTGAACCAACCCCGGTATTCCCTGTTATATAATCTGTTCGGGACCTGTCATTTTATTCTATCCATGCATAACTATTCTATTCCATAACCACCAAAACCTACATTTATGGCATTTGATCTGCTCGACACCCTGAAAAACGTCTTCAACAACGAGTTTTCACGGAATGCGGCCACATCTTTGGGAGAAAGCGAGGGCAATGTGCAGAAGGCGCTGGGCGGCATTATCCCCACCGTGTTAACAGGCCTGCTGAACAAGGCCTCTTCTCCGGGAGAAGCGGGGAACCTGCTGGGCCTGGTAAAAGATGCCGCCTCCGGCGATTTTTCCCGGCTGGGCAACCTGGCCGGCGCGCTGCCGGCCGGCATGCTGGCCAAGGGTGCAGACCTGCTGCGCTCCCTGTTCGGCAACAAAGCGGGAGATATTGCGGGGGCCATTGCCTCCTATGCCGGTATCAAACCGGCAAGCGCCGAAACCCTGCTGCAAACGGCCGCCCCTGCCTCTTTGGGTGTTGTTGGGCAGCAGGTAGACAGCGGGCCCGGATTGCTGGCTTTCCTCAACAGCCAGAAAGATAAAATACTGGCGGCAGTACCATCCGGCCTGGGCCTGGCCGGCCTGCTGGGTGTGGGCAACCTGGGAGACATCGGCAACAAGCTGACCGGCCTTATTTCCGGTGTTGGCAGCGGGATGAAACATACCGCCAACACTGTGGGCCATGCCGTGGAAAGGACCGGCGGCAACCGCTGGCTGTGGATGCTGATAGCCATACTGGCCATCATTTTACTGCTCTGGTACCTGCTGCGCGGCTGCGGCCAACAGCATACCACCGTTACTACAGACTCCGCCAGCGTTTCCCATATGCATGACTCCGCGGTGGCGCATGTAACGGAAGCCGCCACTACAACGGCCGCACCCGCCCGCGAGTCTATCAAGGTAACCCTGCCGGACGGCACCGTGCTGGACGCCTTCAAAGGCGGCATAGAAGACCGGCTGGTGGCATTTTTGCAAGACCCGAACACCAAGGGCGGCAAAGATCAGTGGTTCGATTTCGACAACCTCAACTTCAAGACCGGCAGCGCCGAACTGACCCCGGAAAGCCAGGCGCAGGTGAACAACATCGTAGCCATCCTGAACGCCTTCCCGAAGGCCAAGATCAAGATAGGCGGCTATACCGATGCAGTGGGAGATCCTAAAAAGAACAAGCAGCTGTCTCAGGAAAGAGCTGAATCTGTAGTGAACGCCCTGCAGGCCGCGCATGTAAAACCCGTGCAGATCATGGGCGCGGAAGGGTACGGCTCAGAGTTTGCGAAAGCCCCGGCAGACGCGCCGGACGAGGAAAGGAAAGCAGACAGGAGAATATCCGTGAGCGTACGCGAGAAATAGATTTAAATGCAATAATAGCGAAGGTGTACCGGGAAGCCTGGTACACCTTCGTTCTGTTTTATGGCCTTGGGGTTAGGGCCCCATGTCCGGCGCTTCATGCCATGTGCTCCGGTTGCACAACGGACAAACGATCTTATTCAGCCTTCACAAACACCAGCATGGCACGGTCTGCCTTGTCTATGGCGTTGTAGTATTCCGCAATCTTTTCGTATTCCGAAGCCGGGAACACCCCATCGTTCTGATCCCTTTCCCTGATGTAGGTGATCACGTTCCCCTCCACCGTAGCCTTCACGGAAAACCGGCCGTATTTATTCTCCATGGTTTTGGCCGGAAAAGCGTTTTCCAGCCGGTAGCCTGCCGGTATGGTGAGCTTCACCGTGTCTATGTCTTTCCAGGGATAGGTGATGCGGATGGGCGATGTACGTTGCTTGTCCGCATCCAGCCGCACGCTGCTGCGGTTGAGAATGTTGGGCGTTACGAAGAGGCGCTTGCCGCTCACGGAGGCGTAATTGTTCACCGTAATGTCAAGCAGCTCTCCCATTTCAGGCACCGGCTGCGCAACAGGGTTGGCGGTGTAGCTGTATCTGGCAATATCGTAACTGGGGAGATTGAACCTTCTCTTCAGGCTTTCCAGCTGCTTTTCCGGCTTGAGGTAGTTCACCAGGCCGTGGCACCAGTCTTGCTGCAGGCCGGTGTACAAGGTTTTCACCTGCCCGCTCAGATCGCCCGTTGGGCTGATGCTGGCGGTTATGCTGCGCAGCTGTTTGTTTTGCCCCATGGGATATTTGGGCGTGCGCACCAGCTTTCCACCGTTATCCTCCACCAGCAGCACGGCCCGGTTGCAGGTAAAATCACTCAGGTAACCCGGCGGCAGGGTTTGGCTGGTACACTCCAGCCAGGTAGTATCTTTCCCCAGCGGCACGCAGAGAATTACGTGGTTGAACTGGTTCATGCTGAAATCTTCCAGAATATCAGGCGGGTAAGTGCCTCCAAATACAATGGTATAATGCGAAGGAATGCCCGCTTCTTTCAGCAGCGAGCGCATGTAGTTGCTGAGGGCCTTGCAGTCCCCATACCCTTTGCTGGCCACGTAGGCCGCATCAAAGGTTTGCCAGCCTCCAATGCCCAGCTGTATGCTGATGTAGCGCGTGTTTTTCTGCATGTAGCGGTAAAGCGTGCTGATCTTTTCCTGCGGGGTTTTCAGCCCGTCCGTGAGCGCGTGCACTTCGGCTTTTATTTTTTCCGGCAACTGGTCTCGCCCGGCGTTGAGCGTGGAAAAGAACTTCCCGAAATCGTTCCAGGTGTTCATGTTACCGGTGTAGCTGCCGAAAGAGAAGTCACTGGGGGCCAGGTACACCCAGGTAGTGCGGTTCTGGTAAGAGCCGGCCATCCATTCATCTTCCAGGGCCGTTATGCCCTTTGTTTCCCAGGTGAAGGTTTTAGTTCCCTTGGCCGTGGTTTGCACCGGCTCCCCCTTGTACATATGCTGGCGGTAACGCAGGTTGTAATTCTCCGGCACGGTAACGGACATACGGCTTTGCTCCACGGCAAAGTTCAGCCCGCTCTGTGGCACCCAGGGCGGCAAAACGGCGGTAAAAGACGAGCGGGTTTCCACTTCGTATTCCACGGTATAGGGGTACACCCTGTGATGGAAGCTGTGTGTTTTGATGCGGCTGTCTGTCATCAGGCTTTCGCCTACCGCGCTGAGGTCTGCCACTTCACTTTTTTTGAGCTTGCGCACTGCGTTGCCCTGCGCATCGTACAACACGCCGCTGATGCTGCGGATGTCTGTATCCTTATCGTAATAAGCCTCAAAATCCGCATGGTCTGCACCATTTTCATTGAGAATGGTGTATACATACTTTTCCACTACCCGCATGTCTTTCAGGTCACTCATCTTCACATCTACCTCCTGCAGCCGGCATACCACATGGGCATTTTTCAGCAGCGCTTCCGGGATGGCGCTGACCGGGTACTTCGGGTCACCGGCGTAAGCGGCGCCGCTCAAGAGCAATAAGCATAATATTTTCCTGGTCATCAGCTTTTTTTCTTTAAAACGATCTGTTCAGCATGTTTTTTCACGATCACGTCGAAGAACTGGCGGAGACTGTCGTATTCGTCCGGATCGTAATTGGCGCGGCCCAGCTTGACGCGGGAGCGCAGTTGTATCATGTTGCCGGTTTGCTGTACCAGGAACTGGAAGAGCCCTTCCCCATCGTTATACTTCACAATGGTGGATTTGGGAATTTCTTCTACGGTATAGCTCTCCGGCAGTTGAATGCTCAGGGTGTAGTTATCGTCCATCACCGACGGCATTTCTACGGGGTAGCGGCGTATGGCCGATTTGAACGGGTTCTTGCGCATGGATTCGGAGAACATGGGGTGCAGGTATACCATGCCCGTACTATTGTCCATATTCAGCGTAAAATCACATTCCACGATGGCGGATTCCTTGTAATCTTTCAGGTTGTCTATTTTCCCGTTCTTCACGCTTACGTCTGTATTGAAATTCTTGGCCAGGTCTTTAAAGTAGCTCTCCTCCCCTTTTTCTTTTACTTTCGCCCGCAGGTCATAAGACTCAAAATAAGAGGGCTGCTGCTGGTAGTGGCCTGCCAGTTCCCCCTTTTCATTCGGCGCAATAAAAATGCCCGTTACGCGGTGCTCTTTCAGGGAATCTGGCTCAAAAGAAAGCGCCGTGGCTTCAGGCGTTACCATCCGCGCATGGCCGTTGTAGCAGGAAGCATGCAGCTTGCCGAAGCCCAGGTACGGGCGGGTAGCGTCAAGATTATAAGTAGCGCCGTCTGCCTGCACGGAGGCAATGGAATAGTTGAAGCGGCTGGCAATGGGGTACAGCGGGTACACCTTGCCATGGCTGCGGGTGCTGAGCAGCACCGGCGCCGCCTGCAGCCCCGCCTGGCGCAGCATGGCCACCAGCAAAAGGTTAATGTCTGTTACGGAGCCGTTCTTTTTGCTGAACGTGGTTTTGAGGGATTGTTCCGTATAACGGTTGGAATAGTCTGTACAGGTGAAATTGTCCCGCACATAATTATAGATGTTCTCCGCCTTGGCTACTTCCGTAGTAGCGCTGGCAGTGAGCGCTTTCACCTCATCCGCCATAAAATTATTGTTCTTGTCAAGCGAGCCGCCGTAATAATCCGCTTTCAGGATGTCTTCCATGTACTTGGGCCAGGTGCTCATGATGTTCTGCACCGGGGCGTTAGGATAACGCACCGCGGCCAGCTGGAACTCGATGTAACTGATGTGGTTGCCCAGGGTGGTCACAAAATTCTCCTCCTTCAAGGGCTCAATATCCTTCATTACCCAGCGGTGGCGGGTAATGCCCGGCGTAACAGACACTGATTCAGAACGCCCGGAAGCCGTACCATACCCCCCGGTTACCGGTACCCGGAAAGAGAAGTTCTTGCGGCTGTTCTCACTGTCTTTGATATGGAAAGGGTGATAGCCCTGGCTGAGGAAGATGTACTCGAAATACTCCGGCAGGGTGATCTCATATTCGCTCCAGAGCACCGGGTGCTCGGCATCCTGGAAGGCCCAGGGCCGCAGCCTGTAAGGGAACTCGGAATTGATGGAATAAGAGAACTCTATGATGGAGCCTTCTTTTACGGCCGGCAGCGTGAACTTTTTGAGGATGGTATTTTTATCCCGCTTTTCGGTGAACACGCTTTTGCTCTCCATTTTGGTTTCCACCACCTTGCCGTTTTCCAGGTTATAGGTAACGGCTTTGAGGTTGTTGACACGCTCTTCGTCCTGCCCGTCCACGTACAGGTAGATGGTCAGGTTGGCTTCGTCATAGCCGTTCTTGTTGAGGATGTGCACCCGTTTGTACTGTTTGAACACCTGGATGAACCCCTCGTTGCCGGATTCAAAGGCGGAAGACCCGATGTCTGCCACAATAACGGCACTGGTACCGGTGTCTATTTTGTACTGATCGGTTTTAAAATCTTCCGGGGAGATTTTCCCGAAACGGGCGGAACTTTTATCCTGGGCGATAGCATACAGGGATAAAAACAAGGCTCCAAACAGCAGGGTAAAGGCTTTGTTATGCATTAATAGGTATTGTGGGATTCAAAACTAGGCTTAAATGTATAAATTTTTATGACACATAGGTGTAACTTGCACACAAATGCAGCTTTTGGAGAAAAATACCCGGTTGGTGAAGGAAAAAGCCCGTGCTTTGGGTTTTGACCATTGCGGCATTGCCCGTGCGGAGGAATTGACGGAAGACGCCTACCGCCTGGAGCAATGGCTGAACAAAGGCATGCACGGCAATATGGGCTACATGGCCAATTACTTCGACAAGCGTATAGACCCCCGCAAGCTGGTAGAAGGCGCCCAAAGCGTGATCACCCTGCTGCTGAACTACTACCCTCCCGCCCTGCAGCAGCCTGATGCCCCTAAAATAGCCAAATATGCCTATGGTGCTGACTATCATGAGGTGATACGCGCCAGGCTGAACGAATTCCTGCAGGAAATGCGGGGCTTCCTGGGCAACATCCAGGGCCGCGGCTTTGTAGACTCCGCGCCGGTGCTGGAAAGGAGCTGGGCGCAGCGGAGCGGCCTGGGCTGGGTAGGCAAAAACGGCAACCTGATCCACAAACAGGCCGGTTCCTTCTTTTTTATTGCCACCCTCATTGTAGACGTAGAACTGCTCTACGATGCCCCCACCGGCGACTACTGCGGCTCCTGCACCCGCTGCCTGGACGCCTGCCCCACCGGCGCGCTGGTATCTCCCACGGTGGTAGACGGCAGCCGCTGCATTTCCTATTACACCATAGAGCTGAAAGACGCCCTCATCCCCTCTTCCATGGACGGCCGGTTTGACAACTGGATGTTTGGCTGCGATATTTGCCAGGACGTATGCCCCTGGAACCGGTTCTCTACGGCCAACAGCACCTTTACTCCCCTGCCGGAAGTGCTGAACTTCACCACTGCGGAATGGGAGGAGCTGACGGAGGAAGAGTTTAAGCGGATATTCCGGCATTCTCCGCTGAAGCGCAGCAAGTATGCGGGGATACGGCGGAATTTGAAGTTTTTGAAAGGATAACCGCCATTCTTTTACCGAATGTCATCTCCCGGCCGCCTTTTGCACAAAAAACACCTCCGTTTTCCTGCCATTGCCCGCCAGTTGCTTATTTAGGGTTGCCAGTCAACATGTTTCCGTTTTCCGCCCCCTTGATCGTCCCTAATTTTGCCAACGCAAAGAGCGCCCTGACAATAACCCCCGTAAAGCGTTAACCGGCAGTGCCCGCGCCTCTTTCCTTTTAAACATCAATAAATCATCACAAAACCATGACGCGTTTTAGACTTCTGTTTCAATTGCTTGCCCTTGCAGGCGCCGTAACCCTCTATTCCTGCACCAAAGAAGGGCCCACAGGGCCGCAAGGCCCGAAAGGCGACACCGGTACCAATGGCCAACCCGGGTCACAAGGCCAGGATGGGCCTGCAGGGCCCGCCGGACCAACCGGCCCTCAAGGCCCCACCGGCCCCCAGGGACCACAAGGCCCTCAAGGCCCCGCCGGCAACGCCAATGTAACGGTAGACATCTTTACCTTATCTAATCAGGATTACCCCCGCACCCTTTACAATTTCAACTACGCTGCTTCACCGGAAAGCACCGTGGGCATCCCTTCCAGGATATGCGAGCGCTTCAATGACCACATCACGCAGGATGTGCTGGACAATGGCATGGTGCTGGTATACTTCACGCATAACGCCAACTCAAACCCCAACGGCTGGATGCCGCTGCCCGTTACCTTCCCCGGCGACGGCTATTCAACCAACTATTTCTTTGAGACCTTTCCGGGGAAAGTGCGGCTATATTACTTCCTCCACAAAATAACGGTTGACCCGCCATCAGCGTCTACCACCATCATCCCCACCCTGAAGTTCAAGGTAGTGACCGTAACCGGCCAGGCGGCCGCACAGTTGCGCCAGGCCCGGATGAGACTGGACGACTATGAGACTGTGGCCCGCCTTCTTGGACTGTAGCAGCCATGCCGCATTCCGGAATGTTCAAATATTTTTTTTGATTTTTCGCTGCAAAGGTTAACTTTGCAGCCCATTCGGGATGTAGCGCAGCCCGGTAGCGCGCTTCGTTCGGGACGAAGAGGCCGCTGGTTCGAATCCAGTCATCCCGACAACCGATTGATTGTAAATAGTTACGGATTATTAATTTTCCAGAATCCGACCCGAAATAAATATTGGGACGGGAAATGGGACGCAAAATTAGTCAAACCGTAACTATTTCTTTTTTAGATGACCGGGGAAAAATTAGACTTCGCTTTCGCTATAACGGTCAACGCTACACGCTTTTTACTTCAATTGATTACGACAAGCCAAACCTAAAGACAGCAAAGAGAATCGGCAAAGCAATTAAAGCTGATATTGATAACGAAACCTTTGATACCAGTTTAGAAAGGTATCGTGATTCAATTCTTTGCCCCCTATTCAGCCAGAAAAGAAAAAGACAACTGTTCCCCCTGTAAAGATACCTAAGCCCTTAAACCAGGCTCTAATTACGGATTCTGAGTATTGGACGAAATACTACAAAAATAAGGATTGTGATAAGAGCAGCCACTATAATAGAGTTAGAGCATTACTAAAACGTTGGGAAATGTTTAAGCCTGAAATAGCCCTAATCCTATTCAATAAGGAACAGGTAAGCGAAAAGACCTATAACAACACCCTTCCCATGTTACAGGCTTTTTATACATGGGGATTAAGCACAAAACCTATCCCCTGAACCCATTTGAAGATGTTGCCACCAGAAAGCCTAAAGGCGGTAAGAAAGCCAATCCTAAAAGGGAACTATTGTCTGAAGAAGAAGCTAACAAGATACTAGAGGCTATTAAGAATGATACCCACGTTCCTAAGAGTTCCCGGCATGAACATTCTCACTACTACCCCTTTGTCTATTTTATCTTCAAAACTGGCTGTAGGAATGCCGAAGCTGTAGGTATAAGGCTTAAGCATAAACCGTGAAAAGAACCTAATAACCATGGAAGAAGCAATGGCAAGGAACCTGAATAGAACCAATGGAAATGCCAGAATACGTAAGGAAACAAAGAACGATAAAGTAAGGCAAATGCCTTTAAACCCTGAATTAAGGGAAGTAACTAAACCTTTGACTGACAAAAAGCCTGATGATTTATTGTTTGTTTTCTCCACTGACTTACCCATTGATGACAGGGCTTTTCAAAGAAGGGTTTTAAAGCCAGTAATGAAGGCGTTAAAGATTGAGGAAAGGGATTTGTATTGCTTTAAACATGGTTTAATTCAAAGTGTATCGCTGCTGGTATAGCCCGGTTATGACGGCGCAATTATTGGGAAAACAACCCTAAACAGCGCCCATCGTTTCTATACACATCAGTTAGAATTACTTGCTTTCATCCCTTAAATCCGATGCAGTGAAAGATTTGAGGGTATGCTTTACCAAAAATGAAAATTGTAGTGAAAATTTGATATTAAAAATTCAAATTTGTAGTTGTACCATTGTATAAACCAAACATAAACATAATGATACCTGCACTAATTAAATTTCGTAAACAAATTGAAATCACCCCAAAAAACAACTCTGAAACACTGAAAGAGTATTACAAAGCTTTCCATCATACTTATACACAAATGAGGATAGGCTATTGGGGAATGAAACATGGAGAAACAAAAGTCAACTTTACCAAAGAACTAAATAAACTATCTCAAACACACTTTCAAGAAATCCTAAATTATACGGAAGGCATAATGGACATTTCGGGAAGATTTGAAATAAAATATCAAGATGCAGAAGTACAGATTATAGATTTTGATTCAGTAAATGAAGAAACAAATCTCCTAGTACTTTCAATGACGACCGATTTCTATCTAGTAGTTGATAGCCTAAATGATAAAATGCTAATTACCAATAAGAAAAACGAAGATAGTTTTAAGAAGGGAGACTATTTTACTGAAAGCTATTTCTTTGAAGTACCCAAGGATATAAATATAGGCTCTTATAGGGTAGTTAAACTATAGTTGCATACATTATGCTAGACAACTTGAATGGCCATACTGGAATGCCCCCAAAAAAATGTCCAACTCTTTTGGCGCACTTCAAATAGACACCTTTTTATTTTGTCAATACCATTTCTTTTACTTAAATTGTAACATCAATACCTGTTCTCCGAATATCTCCTTCAGCAATATTCACCCCTAAATCCCAAATTCATGGAAGACAAGACAAGAAAAGAAGACCTTATGGGTATCTTCAACAAGGATGAGGTATTTCAACCTTACACAACACCGGATGGATGGACGGTAATATTACCCGGAGAAGAAGATGGCAGGAGAGAAAAGTATGGAAGAAAAATTGTCGCGGTAACAGAAGTGGAAATCAAACTTACAGATGAAAACAGCCTAAACATCTGCATTAGAGAACTCGAAGAATCTGATAGGCGAATTAGAGAACGTAGTGGTGGAGGCGGATGGGATTGGAGAAAGGTTTTAGTAAAAGACTTTGATGTAAGATTTGGAGTTGCGTGGTATGACAGAGGTTTCTTTGAAAGCAGAAAAGAGGCTTGGGCCAATCCGGAACACGCCAAAATCTATGAAAAATTCGGCGCTGGCATTGAAAATTTCAAGGTTAATCATCAATTAGTTGAAGAAAGTTACAAATGACGTTGGTTAGCATAAATTTGAACCACGGGCATATCACTCTCGGTATGCCCTTTCTTAAAGTTATCGATTCTAGGACAAGTTTTTTGTAGATGCCTATTTACCACATTCGCCCTTAATAAAATTCTAAAAAATCATTGGTCTGCGTTAATGGTGTCACTTGGTATTTGCTTCGATGAATTTTCAAGATATTTTACACCTTCGATGATCGCGCTTTTAATTTCCTGCATATTAGAATCCAGATTATCTATTTTAACTGGCGCTGCGATTCGAATGATACCCTTTTCCTCTTTCCCCTTAAATAGCATTAATATACAAATAATAAAACCCATAATTGCGATGCAAAAAATCGCAGCTCTAAATGCGCGAAAAGCGTGAAGTAAGTTACTGCCTTTATCATTATTATTCGCAGCATTATGTCTAATTGCTAAAATCAGATCATTTATTTCCTCATTATGAAAATCATCTTCTGTATTATCTTTACACACTGTGGAAGGACTACCAGATATGTATTTGAAGTTCTTTATATTATAATTCTTAATAGCATTGTTTATTGTTAAAATAAAAAAGAAAAACGCCGAAAAGAACGGAAATAAGATCATTAATTTTATTACAATTGAGTACTCAACAAACTTATCAAAGAAGACGGGAACAAATAAACCCAAAAGGGAAAAAATCAATCCACACTGACCGATAAGCTGAGAGGTTTTTCCCTCAATAGCATTTTGTCTTTCGTTTTCCGAGAATACTAATTCCTTTAAGTATCTCTTATGTTCAGCTTTAAAAGTACAATTTTTAGGATACAGCAATCGTTCGCTTGAATTTATATTCTTTTTCTTAATTACCCCATAATAGTAAAGGTAATTAACACCAAAAAATCTTATTTTCATCAAGCAGAATATAAGTAGTTAATAATTGCATCAGAAATTTTCAAGCCAGTATCATTTTCAATCCATGCCCATTGACCATTGGGATTAATTTCTAGAAAATAGTATTTGCCGTCTGTTGACTTAACCAAATCAATAGCTCCGAATGAAAGTCCTAAAGTGTTGACAAGTTCTATACATTTCCTCTTAATATCATCTGGCAATTTATATGAATTAAATCTAAGTCTTTTTTTCCGCCAGTCAATTATCGTATCTCTATCCGACTGAGAATTCACAGATGCAGGGAAAACATTATTTCCAACTACAGTTACACGCAATTCATATTCCTTTTTTATTTCACTTTGCACAATACTAGGAGAAATAAGATATTGATCAATTTCGTCAATATACTGTTGCTTAATCCTGCTGGTATAAATGAGCCCCAATCTTCCCTCAACCATAAGCTTATTATTGTACAAGGGCTTTATAATCACCTCTTTACCGTGACGATAGTAAAACTCCTTTATTAACTCTCTGCTATTAGTAACAATAGTGTCAGGAATTGTAAATCCAATTTTAGTGGCTTCTTGCAGTTGCAATATTTTATTCTCTGCTCTGTAAACATTCATAGGAGGACTGAGCCATCTGGCAGGTATGATACTAAAAAGATTATCAAAGAAACAGCGTACTTCCCCTTGTAAAAAAGCTCTTGTTTCCAAGGGTTGGCCTTTAAACTCTGGCAACTTAGTCCTTCTAAACCAGACAGCGCTAAAAGTATTATTCCCATTAAGAGAATACTTAATCCTGTCAACGATTTCTATCGAATAATATCTATCAAGAACATCTTCACAATTGAAACGGTAATAAGGAATGTTCAGTAGATTCAACTTATTAATTACGTAGTCAGCAGTAAAATCAGCCTTATGTGTAATAATCAGAATCATTGATATTCGTTATCAGTATCGGTTATCTCCAAATCGGGGTTTTGCGTGTTTGTTGCGGTTGCAGTATCTAGCAATTGAAATAGACTACAATGGCTTCTATCCTCATCAGGAACTTCATTATTTTCCCTTGTGCCTGTTGCTGTATCCAGGGCATCTAACAGCCTTGTATTGTCGGTATCTGACACCTCATTCATTACCTTGGTCCCCGTACTTGTATCGAGTTGAATATTTAATGGCCGAGTGGGATCAGCGTCGCTACTTTCTGTCTGATCAAATGTTCCGGTTAACGTATCCATAGACACAAGTATGATTGCAGGAGATTGAGTCTTCTTCAACACATTTAAGTTAAGTGTATCTGAATACTCAATCATTGTGAAATCAGGAGCTGGCTCAGAAGAAGTTTCAGCGAATTCCAAAATTAACGGCTTCATTGATGTATATTTGATCAGTAATTTAGTAATCATTTACGCAAAAAACAATGTCATTGACTTACTGACTTGCTTATTCCAAATGTGACCTCAAAAATTCCAATGTATTATTAGTAAGCGTTTGAACTCTTTCATTGTCGGTGGGCTTGTTATCTCTTGAAAAAGAATCTACTACATTATTTGACATATTTTTTATTGAAGCCTCACTTTGATTGTCTTCTAAAAGCCTAAGTGCATACTCATTACGAATATAAGGTTCAACTTTGTATGGTATAGGGTAAATTTTAGCATAAGGCCTTAAGGATTCGTCAACATCTCCAAATTCGCCTATTTTATTAATTACGCTATCATCTACAACGGTACCTGCCCAGTTTAAACTTTCCGCTTTTACATGAGCATATACCAATCCCTTACCATAAATCATGTTGGCACTATACACAGAACCTTGTGGATTTTTTGTTTGACTACTTATCATCTCATATTGATCATATACAATAACACCTCGAACCGGCATATTAAAAAATATACTTTGAAAATTGAATTTTTTTGCCACTTTCAGAATCTCTCTTAAACTTTCAATGCTATCATCTTGTGTAGAAAATATTACCGTATCAGAAATTGCCAAACAATTTATTCTCGATGTGGATATATCAGCGATTAAATGCCCCCTTGGGGATAGACTATACTGTCCATCTCCCATAGCCACTTCTATATCCCTTAATAAGTGACCAATTCTTTCTCTCAATCTCGCTGGCTCACAATTTTCGATAAACTTCTGATATCCTAAATAATCGAAATATGCAATATATTTTCCCATAACATCTATTTTATATTTTGCTCTAAAGTAGAAAAGTAGAAAGATGACTAGAAGTGGGTAGGCATGTATATATCAGTTACAAAAATATTATCGTTGTCAATTTCACCGATGAAATTTTCGGCTTTCTAAAATCTGCAACATGAGCCAAAGTGGGTATTAAACTATTATGGGAGGATATCGCTTTTCTGGATCATCCTACCATTCGCTGAAATCCCCATCTTATGCCCATAACTGTACCTCTGTCAGGAAATGTTGATCTTGCTATTGAGAACTCATTCTTATTTTGAGTCCTATCAGATATAAATGTGTTGACTTAGTTGTGCTTTTAGGGTAAATAATGGTAGAGGGTGAGTGCATTTTTTATTGTTTTATTTAACAATGGAACACTAACGCATCGTAATATACAAATCTCCAAGCATATTTATGCAAACCTAACACAAATGTGTTATCCACAACTTAACATCTAGCCCTTAGAATCTTAATATTTGGAAGATTTAATTTTAATAGTGATATAACAAACAGAGACGATGCTCATTAACAACAAATTGCAGAAATATCTTTTACTATACCTGATAAATCTCCATTTATCGTATCAATGAGTAGCAACATACCTATACCGAAACCTCCCATTCGGCGCCGCATCCCCCTTATCCAGCCAATGCATCGCATCCCCGTCTCCCGGCACATTATCACACCACTTAAAATCAAGCGTAAAACTATCCCCTGAAATATCCAACATCTTTTTCGGAATCCTCAACTCCAGCTTATTCCCTTTCACCCGGTAAGGAACACCCCCCATCTCCTCCCAGTTCCAACCGCCCTTACACCGCGCAACAGAGAATTGCCCGGTCACCGAACTAACGCCCAATAAGAACTGAAACCCCTCCCACTCCGGCCCGTTACCAACACCAATAAACAACCGCATCCAGCTGGAATCAGGCGCAGTAAGCGGCGCCGCAGTCCGCACGTAGAATGAAACAAACTCCGCATCACTCGCCACCTTCGCGCCCACAATATCATTCCGCCCGGTGTTGTTTATGTACTCTTTGATACGCCCCCACCCAGGATGCTTACGGTGGAAGGTATCACCTACATCGTCCTTAAACTCCGGCGTCACCGCCTGCCAGTCTGCAAAACTGCCATCAACAGCAATCTTGAAATGCTTCCTTGATACCGGCAAACGCCGCGCGCCCTTATACCGCCGGATGTAATCCACCAGCTGATAATAGTAATTATCCCGCAATGCCCCCTTCACCGGCTCCCCATCACGACTATATTCTTCATCATATTGATCAACAAAAAAGGTATCGCCCTTCTTCCGCGGTTTCCCTACAAACTCCTTCGGCCCTTCACCATTGAACCGCATAGCCACCCATTCATTCCACCCGGTCACGAACACAAATTCAGGGTCTACCTCCAGGGCGCGTTTCCACTGCTCCGTAAAATAAAGCCCATCCGCAGACCGCACCTCTTCCGGCTGCCGGCCATTGTGGAAGCTGCGGCCAATATTGGAAACAGGATGTTCCGCCATGGCCACACTGATCTGCTCCGGCTGCTCTTTAGACGTATGCCAGCCATAGTTCTGCGGCGTATGGTCCAGCCAGGGCCATTTGTCTTTGCCGTCCCCGAACCACTCCTGCCCGGTGCTCCAGGCCCAGGAACGGCGGATGGTAAAGAAGGCGCGGGTTTCTGCCGTAGTGGCCTCCTGTGGACAAAGCAGCAGCGGTTTTCCCTTCCAGTAAAACCATAGATCGCGGAATTTGCCGGGTTTATAGATGCTGTCATACAAGCGCTGCACTGTTTTCTCCGGCGCAGTGTTAACAATGAAACTCAAGGCCGGGGTGCTCTTGCCTTCCTTCCGCATGGCGCGGTAAGTCTCAGCCAGTTTGGTCACCTGCGGCAGATAAATAAACGAATTGGTCACATCCAGTATCAGCACGTCAACACCGGCGTCTGAAAGCATCTGGGCATGCTTGCGGATGATCCATTCATCAGTAGGAAGATAATAGCCAAAGTAAGGTTCACTCCAGTAATGCCAGGCCAAATGAGGGCCCCATTGAGGATTATCGGGGTTGGCAGAGAGGATCTTTGTATTGTCATAGGGGCTAAGGGTATCAGAAGGCAATTTTTCCATCACGCCCTCAGAAGGAGCGGTAGCGTTTGTATGGCGGTCATAACCATGCGCGCCGTGCCAGATAAAATAAAAAATGCCCACATACCGGTTCTTACGGATGGAGCCTTTGTGCGTTTCAGTAACCAGGTCCCTGTTCAGCCCGTCCACGGCCACCCAGGTATCGGCACTGGAAGATGACACCAGCTGCGGCGTGGTGACAGGGCCTGGGATTTGTTGTGCCCAGGCCCCTCCCACTGTAAATATCAGGACAAATAGGGTAACATATTGTAGAATATTTCTTTTCATAGCTGGATGCATTGGCGGTAATCATAACAATTTACCACCAAGCCAGGAAAAATGCATCCTGCACCTCCCTGCCGGAAATCAGAACATCATGAAGCTGCCCATTGCATCAGTAACCCGCACAGATATCCACCATAGTTGCCGAACACATAGCCCAGCACCGCCAGCAGCACGCCCACGGGCGCCAGCGCCGGGTGAAAGGCGGAGGCAATCAGGGAAGCCTGTACCGCACCGCCCAGGTTGGCCTCACCGGCCACCGCAAAGAAAAAGTACGGCGCGCGGATCAGGCGGCCTATGATCACCATGGCCAAAATGTGAAATAGCAGCCAGATGAGGCCCACCAGCAGCAACCCGTAATTCTCCACCACGCTCACAATATTCATCTGCATGCCTACCGCGGTGATGAACAGGTACAGGAACACATTGCCGGAACGGGACGCGCCGGCGCCTTCCAGCCTGCGCAGCGGGGTGAAAGACAAGATGACGCCCAGCGTGGTACAAATGATCACCACCCAGAAGAAGGAGGATGTGAGGCTGAACCTTTCCAGCAACGGAAAGTTCTGCTGTATGTAGGAAACCAGCGGGTCTGCCAGCAAATAGGCCACGCCGCAGCCGCCAAAGGCTACTGCCAGTATCAGCAGCACGTCCGTTAGCACCGGTATTTTGGCGGTAGACAGTTGATAGGCTTCTATTTTCTCGCGCACCTCATCCACATCCCGGTCGTCAGCCCGGAAAAAGCGGTTCAGCTGCCGGTTCTTGCCCACGCCGTACAGCAGTATGGCCAGCCAGAGATTGGCAATAATGGTATCAAGTATCACCATGGAAGAGAACAGCTGCGGGCTGGGTTTAAACACCTCACTCAATGCCGCCAGGTTGGCGCTGCCGCCTATCCAGCTGCCGGAAACACAGGCCAGGCCGCGCCATACGGCATCGGGGCCTTCACCGCCCACCAGGGACGGCGCAAACTGTTTCACGATGAGGATGGTGAGCGGCCCTCCTATGATCACGCCTACCGCACCGGCCAGGAACATGGTACCGGCTTTTTTGCGCAGCTTCCACAGCTCCTTTACGTCTACGCTCAGCGTAAACAATACCAGGCCTGCAGGCAGCAGGTATTTGGAAATGATCTCGTATACCCGTGAGTTGTCTCCATTGATCACATTGGTGGTGTTCAATATGCCGGGCAGAAAATACATGACCAGTAACGGCGGACAGAAAAAATAGAATTTCCTCAGGAACCTGTTAGGCGACGTGGAGGTCAGCTGCACCACGGCGGCAATTAAAACAAGCAACCCGAATACTACTATGTCTTGTTCGATCAACGGGGTGCGGGCGGTTAATAAATCCATAATGACCTTGCTCCTCTTTATTTTTTACGCAGGCCCAGGCCCGGTTCGTCTGATAAAATAATTCTCCCGTCTTTCAGCATCGGGTCTTCATAAGGGTTGTTGGCCATCAGCCAGCTGCTGTCAAGGTCTACCCAGTCGCAGAGCGGGGCAATGGCGGCGGCGCCCAATATGGCCACGGAAGATTCTCCCATGCAGCCGATCATAACCTTCAGCCCCAGGGAGCGCGCTTTTTGAAGGATCTTGTGGCCTTCCAGCATACCGGTGCATTTAGACATTTTGATGTTGATGCCATGGTAGGCGCCCTTTGCTTTTTCTACGTCCGCCAGGCGCTGCACGGCTTCGTCTGCTACTACGGGCAGCGGGCTGTGCTCGGTTACCCAGGCATTGTCATCCCGACGGTCTGCCGGCATGGGCTGCTCAATGAAGATGGTGCCTTGTTCCTTCAACCAGTGGATCATGTCCAGCGCTTCCTGGCGGTCTGTCCAGCCCTGGTTGGCGTCTACGGTCAGCGGCTGGTTGGATTCTGCGCGGATGGCTTCAATGATCTCCCTGTCACGCTCGCCGCCCAGCTTTATTTTCAGCAGCTTGAAGTTGGTGGCTTCGCGCACTTTTTTCCGGATCATGGCCGGCTCGTCCATACCGATGGTGAAAGATGTAATGGGCATGGTGGCGGGGTTGGCGCCAAACAATTTGTAACAGGGTACGCCAGACATCTTGCCGTACAGGTCGTTCAGCGCAATGTCTATACCTCCCTTGGCGGCGGTAAGGCCGGGCCGCTTCTGGTCCACAAAATCCATGATGGCCTGGCGGTTGTCGAGGCTCTCGAACTTTTCAAAATCAGGTACCAGGGATGTATAGAAGTTTATTACATCATCTACCGTTTCGTTAAAATAGTACCCCGGGCTGGCTTCGCCGGTGCCGGTGTAGCCGCCGTGCTCCAGGGTAACATAAATAACTGTTTGGGAAAGCATGGTATGACCCGAAATAGTGAACGGGTACTTTTTCTTCAATTCGAATTTTTCAAAGCTGAGTTTCATTCGTATTTATTTTTTCGATTGTCCTGGAATATGATTTAGCGGGCGCCTAGCTCCGCCAGGAAGCGCGGTGTGCCTTTTTCTGTTGTTGTTCTGTAGAAATAAATGCGGTTGGCACGCGGCAGGCTGATAGACAGGCGGCTTACCTTGCCTGCTGTTACCGTAAAATCATAGATGGCCCGGAGGCCGTGATCAAAGCCTTTATAACCAACTTGTGTTCCGTTGTTATACACCAGCTCCAGCGCTACTGAATCCGAGGGGGCGCGGTACATCATGAGCCCTTTGCCGTGCGGCCGCAGGTAGAGGGTTACGTCACAATCCTCGCTGTGGTACGCGCCTGCCAGCTGCTGCTGCAAAGCGGGAGAAACGGGGCGGGAAGCCAGCTTCACATAGTCTGTGGTTGTACTGCCGCGGGTGATGCTGACCGTTTCCCCTTTGGGAGAAAAGCGGTACAACGCCTTGTCATACAGGAACCGGCCGCCGGGCAGGGCATGCAGCGGCGCGCGGTATTGCAGCAGCCGGTTGCCGCGGGCAAAGAACTGCAGCACGTCTGAACTGTCTGTAGTGTTCATGTAGCTGCCTGTTTTCCCGGCCAGGTCTGTGGGTTTCAGCACAATGGTGTCTTTTTCGGAATACGGCAGCGGGTCTGACACTTCACGGTTGAACAGTATTTTGAAGATGTCGTTATTCAGCTCCGTAGTGGAGATCTCCTGGTTATTACCCATGTAGCTCACGGCAATATCTCCCTGCGGGTAGTATGTGGTAAGCGCACGGAAGGCGGCCAGGAAGCCGGAGTGGCTGATCTGTGTAATGCCTTTGATGTTCTTTACGTACACACCGCCGTTGGCGTAGTCAGAAGTATCGCCGTTGTTCAGCACATACCGGTCCAGCCTCATTTTGGTGAAAGGGTCATTGGGGCCGAAGTGGTGATTCACGTACAGCAACCATTTCTGAAGGTCTTCTGCCGTGGTGATCAACCCGGCCGCACCGTAGCTTTCGTCCATCACGGTACCGGCTTTGAAGGTTTTCCCGTCCAGGTAATAACCCGTGGCCCTGCCAGGCGTTACGGAGCGGAAGCCCTTGCGGATGAATGAACGCGTCATGCCGGCGGGCGCCAGCAGGCTGTCTTGCACAAACTGCGAAAAAGAAACGCCGGTCAGCTTTTCAATGAGCCGGGCAGAGAGGTCATAACCGGCATTGGTATACGAAAAGCGTTCACCGGGCTCGTAGTTCAGGTTAGATTGGCGGAAGATGGTTTGCAGCGAAAAGGCCATGTCCATCAGTCGGTAGCCGGTGGGCCAGCTGGTCAGGTAGGTAACGTTGCGCCAGTCTTTCAGGCCGCTGGTGTGCACCAGCAGTTGCCGGATGGTAATGGTGCGGCCATAGTCCGGCAGTTCCGGGAAATACTTGCGTGTATCGTCTTCCAGCTTCAGCTTTCCCTGCCTTACCAGCAGCAGCAGCGCCGTGGCGGTAAACTGCTTGGTAACCGAGGCGGCTTCAAACAAAGTAGTGTCGGTGATGGGCAGCGGCTGCTCCAGGCTGGCAACACCGAAGGCCTTGCGGAAGATCTCCTTCCCCTGCCGGCTTACGATGAGCACACCGCCGGGCTCGTTGGCCTTGTAAGACCCTACCAGGCGGTTGAGCTGCTGCACAACACGGTCCTGCTGCTGCGCCTGCGCCTGTGAGCACAGCAGCGTGCCGGCCAGGCAGCATCCTATCCGGAGATATTTAAAATTCATAATCAGTTCTTGTTAACAGGTTTTAAATCCAGGTCATGAAAATCGAGGCTGACGTCTGTTAGTGGCGATACGGCTTTCATCTTCACCGCGTCTATCTTTCCTTCAGGCGTCAGCGAGAAGGTAACAAAAGCGTCTCCGCGCACTTCTCGGTGGTCCCAGCGCACTATGAAGGTCTCATATTGCCAGTGCTCCAGTTTGCCATAGAACACCGGCGTGTGGCTGAATTTCATAAGCAGGTTTCCGTCTTTCATATTGATGGTGACGTCTCCATACCACGGGTCGCGGTAGGTGCCACAGTATTTTTCCAGGGGCAATGCGGGCCGGGAGTTGCTGTCACGCACGCCCAGCGCCTGTTGCTCCAGTTGTGAGAAGCGGGCAAATTTGGCGTCTTCCTGTTTGCGGTAACCCGCTATCCAGTCAAACGGCGCCGTTTTCAGGTAATAGTCTGCAAGATGCTGTATGATGGCGTTGTAGGCGTTGCCTGACTCCTGGTTGGTGAGCACGGTGATGCCCAGGTTGATTTCCGGGAACATCATCACGCAGGAAACAAAACCGTCCAGCTTGCCGCCATGGGTCACCACCTTGGTACCGCGGTTCATGTACACGCGGAAGCCGAGGGCGTAGCTGTTCAGTGATGTACGCGCCGGCGCTATCCAGGCGGGCACGTTCAGCTCCGGCATCGGGTTAACGCCTTGCCACAGCAGCGAGGCGGTAGCGGGCGTGAACAGCGGTTTGCCGCTGGCCGTTTTGCCGGAGTCCAGCTGTACCTGCATCCACCGGGCCATGTCTGCGGCGTTAGATACAATGCCGCCCGCCGGGTTGGATTTATCACTCATCCCCTCTTCAAAAAAGGTTTCCAGTACGCTGATATTCCCCTTGCTGTCCGGGATGTGGGAAGCTGCGGCGTTGGCCTGTTGCTGGAACAGGGAGAAGCGGTGCAGCGTTTCGCGCATGCCCACGGGGGTCAATATTTCCTGGCGGATGAAATCTTCCCAATCCAGCCCGCTTACGGCTTTGATCACTTCTCCCGCAACGAGGTACAACACATTGTCATATGCGTAGGCGGAACGGAAACTGTTCACCAGCGGGAGGTGGCGGATCTTCTCCGCAATTTCCCGGCGGGTAAAGGTGGTTACCGGGAATTGCAGCAGGTCACCGGCGTAAGGCGCCAGGCCGCTGTTATGCACCAGCAGGTCTTTGATGGTCAGCTCCCGCGTTACGTAGGGGTCAGACAGGCGGAACCACGGCAGGTGGTCAATCACCGGGTCATCCCACCGCAGCTTGCCGCGCTCCGCCAGTATGCCCAGCGCCGTGGCGGTGAATGCCTTGGAGTTGGAGGCGATGGGGAACAGCGTATGTTCGTCTACCGGCAAACCGCTGCCGGTTTTCCTGACGCCGTAACCTTTGGCCAGCACCACCTGTCCGTCTTTCACCACGGCAATGCTCAGGCCGGGCACATGAAATACCTTCAATACTTTCTCCACATAGGCGTCCAGCCCCGGGGGCAACGGCGCCTGTTTGCGCTGGGCGTAACCGCTCATTGCACAGGCAGCCATCAGGCACCACAAAACCAGTGCCTTCCGGCAGATGCTGCCGGTCAGATTGATGCTATCTTTCATCATGTTGATTGAATATTAAAACAGGTCCTGGTTAGGCCATACCGTGCTACTGCTGTTCACCGCGGGCCATATCAGCCGGTCAAGCGCGGTGCTGAAAGCGGCAGTGGTATTGCGCGTGTTCAGCAATATTGTCCAGCAATACCCGTGGTACGTACGCACCATCCAGGTGCGGGTGCCAGACAGGGAGCCGCCGTGGTACCAGTTATGGTTGACGGCGCTGATGCGGATGCCGAACGCGTAGTTCGATATGGTAGATGGCGTGCTCATGGTGGTAATGGTAGCCGGCGCCAGCATGTCTGGCACGGTGGTGAACCCGTCTGCATGCACCATGATGCGCAGGAGGTCAATAGCGCTGGCAATCCACGAGCCCGCGGCACGCAACCTTGAAAAGGTGTTGCTGGCGTAGCCGTACGGGTTCTGGCCGCTCTGCCCGTAATACCTCACTTCGTTGGGCTTTCTGCCCGCCAGCGTGGAAGCGCCTATCTGCATATTGGTAACACCTGCGGGTGTGAGCACATTTTGCTGAATGAAATCAACATATGCTTGCCCGCTCACCTTTTCAATGATGCGCCCCAATATCATAAAGCCCAGGTTGGAGTAATCCGTATTAGTGCCGGGCGCGGTGGCCAGTGGCCGGTTGTCTATGGCCCAGCCTATCAGCTGGTCAATGTTGAGCGTTGATTGCGCAAAGGCGGGATCGTTGGAGGAGTTGCCCCAGCCGCCGCCTTCGTGGCGCAGCAGGTGCTCTACGGTAATGTCTCCTACATAAGCGGGATACGGCAGCGTGCCCAGCGTATCTCCCAGCAGGCCCGTGGCGCCGAATACCTTGTCTGTCAGCTCCAGTTCGTCATCTTCCACCAGCTTCATGATGCCGATGGCCGTAACAAATTTGGAGAGGCTGGCAATGCGGAACAGGCTGGCGGTGTCTACTGCTTCCAGTGTTGACGTGTCAGCAAAACCATAGCCCTTGGCATAGACAAGTTTGCCGTTTTTGGTGACGGCTATCGAAGCACCGGGCACGTTGTACTCCGCCATGAAGTTGGTGATCTGTGTGTCTATCACCGGCATGTCTACGGTCAGCGTCAGGTCTTCATTGGTATCTGCCCGGGCATCGGGCAAAGTGGGCGGCAGGTCTTTTTTGGAACACGCCGCCAGCAGCAGCATGGCAGCCACCAGCACAAATGAGCATAACTTTATTGAACGGTTAGAATAGTACCAACGCATAGTTTTGAGTTTTCAGTTAACAAATAATTTCCAGATCAACGCCAGCCGGGATTTTGCTCCATATTGGGATTGGCGTTTATTTCATCGTACGGAATGGGCATGATGAAACGGTTGTGCGGATAGGTGTAAGTGGTTTGTGCGTCTGACTGAATATTCACCACATCCTTGCGCTTCCTGTTCAGGTCAAACAGGCGGTTGCCTTCAAAGGCCAGCTCTTTCCGCCGTTCCAGCAGCACACGGTCTACGAGGTCCTGTCCGCTCAGGGCTACATCAGCAGCCTGCGGGTCTGCCCGTTTAACGATGGTATTCAGGTCTGCCAGCGCGCCCGCCTGGTGAGAGGCGTCTGTGAGCGCCAGCTCTGCTCTTGCTTCCGCGCGTATCAGGTATACTTCCGCCTTTCTCAGCACTTTGGGATTGTCATCTTTGGTACCCACGCCATTGGGGTACTTTTTGATGAAATACGCCTGCGCCTCCCCGCCTGTGCGCACGCCGGGCACTATCAGCTTGCGGCGAACGTCTGTGGCGGTGTAGGTATCATACAGGTCTTTGGTGGCCAGCAGGTCTCCGTAACCGGTCTGCTCAGTGAAGTAGCCGATGCCGTCCGAGCCGGAATTGCTGGTGGAAGTGTTCCCGATTTCCAGGATAGACTCCGCGGTGAACTTGGCCGCCCAGCCGGCTACGTAGTTCTGGTTCGTCAGCAAAGTATAAGTGGCATTGTCTATCACTTTGGTGGCATACAGTTCCGCATTCACCCAGTCTTCCTGGTACAGGTATACCTTGGCCAGCAGCGCCTGTGCCGCGGCCAGCGTGAAGCGGCCGTTCTTTTTGCTGTTGTCCAGCAGCGTTTCCGCCTGCTTCAGGTCTGCAATGATCTGCTGGTAGCTTTTGGCTACCGTTTCACGGGCGGGGTAGATGATCTGGTTGGCCGGTTCCGTGTAGATGGGTATACCGGGGTGAGATGCATCTGCCGTAAAGCGGTAGGGCTGCGCAAAGAAGCGTACCATGTCAAAGAATGCCAGCGCGCGGCAGGCATACAGCTCGCCAATGATCTGGTTGGCCTGTGGCTGATCTGCGGCGGAGAAGTTGATGGTACGGCTGGCTGCCAGCGCCAGGTTGGCATTGGCCACCACCTGGTTCATCAGTTGCCAGGCGCCGGTGACGTAAGAGTCTCCGTTGGTCACGGTAAACCGGTCTTCGTTGAGGTACCGGCCGGAATTCTTGATGCTGATAAAACTGTTGTCAGACATCAGCTCCGGTATCAGCGTGAACGTACGGTTATAATAATTGGCCTGCTTGAAGAGGCTATATACGCCCGTGGAAGCCGTAGTGAGGGATTCCAGGTCGGAGATGTGATCAAAGTCTATTGCCTGGGGATTTTTCAATTCCAGGAAGCTCTTGCCGCAACCGGCGGCCAGCAATGCTGCCCCGGCTATGATTACCGGCAATGCACATTTATGCAGCGTTCGCATTACCCTGGCTGTAATTCTTTCCATAAACTATGTATTGACGGTTTATAGTGATAAGTTGACGCCCACCGCATACTGTCTTGAAATGGGCAGATTCTGGTCGAGGATGCCGCTGATGTCCACTTCAGGATCGTAGGGCAGGTACGGATCGCGGATATAGGTATAGAGGTTATTGCCCCTTACGTATACCTGCGCTCCTTTCACTACCTGTGTTAACGGGCCTTTCAGCGGTACCTGGTAAGACAGCGTTACTTCCCGCAGGCGGATGTAGCTGCCATCGTACAGGAAGCGGGTGGAAGACTGGCCGGTGAGCCCTGACTGTGTACCGCGGTACATCATCTTGGGATATTTGGCATTGTCTCCGGGCTGTTTCCAGTGGTGGTTGTAGGTCATACGGCTCATCTGCGCCGTTTCCGCCAGGCCGGCGGAACCGTCTGACTGGGTGTATTGGCCCCAGTTATCATAGATATAATTGCCCCAGTTGAAATAGATGAGGGCAGACAGCGAAAGTCCTTTGTAAGAGAAGGTATTGGTGAACCCGCCGAAGAACCGCGGCAGTGCGCTCATGCCTTCCTGTTTGAAGGGGGCCGCCTGGTTGAAGGTATTGGTGGTAGCGGATTTGGAGGCATTAGTATACCAGAGCGCCTCCCCTGTTTGGGGGTCTACGCCGGCATAGCCGCGCAGGTAGAACTGGTAGAAGTCCCCGCCTATCTGCCGCAGGTACACGCCCTGCACCTTGCTGGAATCCTGGTACTTGAGGATCTTGTTCTTCTGGGTGGAAATGTTGAAGCTGCTGTTCCACGCAAAGCCGCCGGCCGTTTTCGGCTTAACGGGCTGCCCGTTAAGGGTAAATTCCCAGCCGTAGTTCTTCATGGAGCCTACGTTGTAATTCAGGGAGCTCACGCCGTTTTCCATGGGCACCGGCATGTCCTGGAACAATTTATCCGTACGGCGGGTGTACCAGTCAATGGCGCCGGAGAGGCGGCCGCGCAGCAGTTCAAACTCCAGCCCTACGTCAAGCGGGCGGTTCTCTTCCCAGGTGAGCATGCCGCTTTCTATCTGCGCAATGATGAAGCCCGGCAGGTTCATATAGTTGGCGCCGCCGAGCAGGTAGCCTTGCGCACCATAATACTCTCCCAGCTGGCTGCCGCTCAAGCCGTAGCTCACGCGCAGTTTCAGCCGGTCTACCCAACTCACGTTCGTCATAAAGTTTTCCTTCTCAATATTCCAGGCCGCGCCGGCAGACCAGAAGTTGGCCCAGCGCACCAGGCTGCCGAAACGGGAAGAACCGTCTCTCCTGCCGGTGAGGTTCAGGTAATATTTCTGATCGTAATTGAAGCTGGTGTTCACAAAGTAGGAAGCCAGGGTGGCCGCTGCCTTGTAGCTCCAGGCAATGAACGGCTCGGAAGCGTTGCCCAGGGTGTACAGGTCTTCGGCGGCAAAATTGTTGGCTTGTGTGCTGACCCTTTTCAGGTTGCGGCGCGCGGCTTCCTGCCCTACTGTGGCATTAATGCCCAGGCCGCCCAGCTGTTTGTTGAACTTGAGGAGGTTAGACACCGTCCAGTTATGCCACAGGGTGCTGTACTCAGACCCTCTGCCGTTGGTGCCCCTGCCGTCCGGCCAAAGCGGGCTCCAGTAACGGTAATCATCAGAATAATGAAGGTCGATGCCCAGCTTGGACTCTGCGGAAAGGTAGTCTGTCAGCTGCAGCTGCGCGCCTACGTTACCGATGGCCTGGTAAATGCTGGTTTCGTATTTATTCTCGTTCCTTACCACTTCCGGGTTGTGCGTGATCAGGGGGTTGTACTCCCCTGTTTCCGTATAGGGCGAAAGCCAGGGCACCAGCCTGTACAGGCCGCGTACCGGGTTTTGACCCAGGCCTGCCGCGGGCACGGTGCTCAGCCGCTGAGACGCCAGGTTAATGGAGCCGTTGAAGCTGAGCCGGTTGCTGGCCTTGTGGTTCACGGACAGGCGGCCGGTTTTCCGGTCAAACCATTGCCCGCGGGTAACAGCGTCTTGCTTGTAATAACCTCCTGAGAGGAAGAACTTCGTTTTATCATTACCGCCGGAGGCAGAGATGTTGTATTGCTGGTATTGGCCGGTTTGTGTGATCACGTCCATCCAGTCCGTATTGACATCGGGTTTCAGGCCCTGGCTCACCAGGTACTGGAGGGCCGCATCTGGCGTAGTGATGTTATTCACCTTGCGGTTGATCACGCCTTCTATCAGCATGGATGTCATTTCCGCTGTGCTCAGCGGCTTGTTACGGGAGGAAGTGGCCATCTGGTTAATGCCGTAGTTGGCCGAAGCGGATATTTTTGTTTTGCCCGCCGCACCTTTTTTGGTAGTGATGAGAATAACGCCGTTAGCGCCTTGCGAGCCGTAGATGGCCGCGGCGGAAGCGTCTTTCAGCACGGTGATGGACTCAATATCGTTCGGGTTGATGCCCGCGCCGGAGTTGGATGAAGTAGCCAGCGTAGTGATTTCCTGCGTAAGCATGGGCACCCCGTCTACCACGTACAAAGGCGTGTTGATACCACTGAAAGAGCTGATGCCCCTGAGCCGCACGGTAGGCGCGGCGCCGGGCTGGCCGGTAGACTCCATTACCTGCAAACCGGCTACGTTGCCCTGCAGGGATTGCTGGTAAGAAGGGCGTGACCTGTCTTCCAGCTGCTCGCTCTTTACCGTGGTGGCAGAGCCGGTATAGGAAGCGCGGCTTTGCGTACCGTAAGGCACTACCAGCACTTCATCTATCTGCCTGGCCGCCGGTTTCATGATCACGGTCAATTCACCGTCTCCCGTGCGGGATACAGACGCGTCTTTCCCGCCGGTTAAACGAACGGCGCCGTTCTGCTGGAAATGGGCCGTCAGCTCCTGGGTGGCATATCCCACAAACGTGATCACGATCACTGCGCCTTCTTTCACGCCGTTCAGCTGAAAGCGGCCCTGTTCATTAGACTGCGCGCCTTTGGAGCTGCCTTTGATAAAAATGCTGGCGCCCCATACCGGCTCTCCTGCCGGTGTGATGAGGCGGCCTGAAATATCCCCTTTTACAGAATCGGCCGTGGCGGCCTGGCGGAAGGAAGAGGTGGCACTGCGTGACAGGATGATCGTTTTGTTCACGATCTTGTAAGATACCGGCTGGTCTTTCAGGCACAGCTTCAGCACATCTTCCAGGGGACTGTTGTTCACCTGTACGGTAATGCGCTGCGTGGGCCGTATATCACTGTCAAAGTAGACGAAGTTATACCCCGTCTGCTTCTTTATTTCCCGGAACACGCGGGAAATGGGCGCGTCTTTCTCGTTAATGGTGAGTACCTGTGTGTATCCTCTGGCACTAGCGGAAAGACACCCGATCAGTAAAAAGATCGTGGACAGTTTCATGGCGCGGATCACATTGTGTTTAAAAATTTCATGAAGAAGAGTGACGCGGGGAAGCGCATTGCGCCATCTTCTGACAGGCAACTTCTTGGTTAAAGTCATATCTTTGCCGGGTCCCGGTTACCCCCGGGACTGGTTTGGGTGAATAAAAGAGAACAGTCGTACGAGATTGTATTTCCCGGTGCAAATCGGAAGCTTACCCAAATTCCGGCCGTTCCGTCTGATCCACGGAACGGCTTTTTCTGGATGTCCGTTATTTGCCCCGGTGCTGCGTTAATCCCCCGCTGTCTTGCACCGCCGGCATTGCGCCGTAATAAACTTGATTTTGGTCATGTTGCATATACTCTGAATTTATTTAGGAATGACGATCACTTTTCTTCCCTGTATCTCAAACCCTACGCGGCCGGTCAGCTCCAGCATATGGAACAGCTCCGAGGCATTGACGCTCCGGGAAACATCTCCGGAAAGCGTGCCGGTCACTTTGCCGCGGTATTCCACCTCCAGGTCATACCACCGGGCCGCCTGGCGCATTACCGTCTCAATGTCTGCGCCGCTGAAATAGAAGTCTCCCTGTTTCCAGGCGGTTACCTGCTCCAGTTCAGGGCGCGTAGTGGTCAGCTTTCCTGCCGCCGTTACAGATGCCTGTTCTCCCGGTCTCAAAATATGCGGGCCTTTCTGCGCCGCGCCGGGCAATTGTACCTGTACCGCGCCCTCCAGCAGGGTGATTTTGGTATCTGCTTCTTCTTCGTAAGCATTAATATTAAAATGCGTGCCCAGTACTTCTGTTTGTACGCCGCGTGCCGTTACTACAAACTGCTGGCCCGCGTGCTTAGCCACTTCGAAATACCCTTCTCCCTTCAGCTCCACGCTGCGTTTTTTCCCGTTGAACACTACGGGATAGGTGAGCGAGGAACCTGCGTTCAGCCACACGCGGGAACCGTCTGCCAGCGCAATGGTCACCACCTGGCTGCCGCGGGGGTTGTTCAGCGTATTGTACACCGGTTCTCCCGTTCCGGGGCCCGGCGCTGCGTCTTTATACGCTACCTGGCCGCCTCCCAGCTTCACCAGCTGCGCATGCGCCTGAGACGCCGTTGTACCGTTGGCCATACTGTCAAGCACCAGCTGCGAGCCGTCTGCCAGGGTGATGGTAGCGCGGTTGGAGCGTGGCGCCTGTACATCCTGCACAATGGGCGCGGGCCCTTTTTTTGCCCCGTTGCCACCGCCACGGTACAGCAGGAAGGCCGTTCCTGCAATAACCACCAGCGCTGCGGCGGCCCACCAGCCGCGGTTGCTCCACATAGCTACCCGCCTGCCGGCCGGCAACCCTGCTTTGTTCCTGATCTGTTCCAGCAGCCGCTTCTCCTGCTCCTCTTCTCCTGCCACGAAAGCGGCCGGTATGTGAACAGGGTCTTCCAATCCTTTATTGTACCAGTTTTCCAATTGCTGCCGCTCTGACGATGTAATAGATCCGTCCATCAGCTTCCGGATAAGCTCCTGATAATAGGCGAGATCTTCCCCGTTGTTTCCGGCCATAACGCGTTTGTTTTCCTATAAGTAAGAAAACGACGGGCTTCCCCCTATGCCAATAAAAAAAAAAATTATAAGATCCCTACCAGAGACAGCAGGGAACGGAGCGCTGCATGTAAGTGCTTCAGCGCTTTGGTGATCTGGTTTTCTACCGTTTTTTCGGAAATATCCAGCGTGCGGGCAATTTCTTTATGCGTAAGGCCGGCATTGCGGCTGAGCTCATACACCAGCCTGCAGCGCTCCGGCAGCTGCGCCGTTACCTGGTGCACCTGCTCTTCCAGCGCCTTGTAATCATAAGCCGGCTCTACCTGCGCGGTGTCGGGAACGGCTTCCTGCCGGCAGATACGCTGGCGGTGCTGCTTATCAAAATAAACGTATACCTGGAATTTAACGGCGCCGGCCAGAAAGGCTTTCAGAGAATGGCGGATACTGATCACCGTTCTCCGTTTCCAGAGGTCGGCAAATATCTCCTGCACAATTTCTTCGGCATCTGCCAGCACACCCGTTTTATTGGCGGCTACTGCAAATAGCAGTTTCCAGTAGCGCTGGTAAATTTCGGTGAAAGCGGCCTCGTCGCCATCCTGCAGCAAGGAGAATAACTGCTCGTCAGTATAAGAATGGTACTGCGTATTCAATAACGGCCAGTTTTCTGAATAATCCTCAAATTTAGCGATAAGATAATAATTAATCTGCAAAACAAATATATTTGTAGCCAAATAACTACTCAATGAAAGCCAATAGCAGTAAAAAAACATTGTCTGCCGCAGAACGCGAAGAACTGTTCAAAACTCTGAAGGCGCGTTTTGAGAAAAACAAACACCGTCACAAAGGCATTGAATGGGCAAAGGTGCAGGAGAAGCTGGAAGCCAGTGCAAAAAAACTGCGGTCTCTTTATGAAATGGAAGAAACCGGCGGGGAACCGGATGTAGTTGCTTATGATAAAAAAACAGGCGAATACGTTTTTTACGATTGCGCTCCGGAAACCCCTAAAGGCCGCCGGAACGTTTGCTACGACCATGAGGCCCTGGAAGCCAGGAAAGAGCACAAGCCGGAAAACAGCGCAGTGGAGATGGCCGCAGACATGGGCATTGAGCTTCTGACAGAAGAAGAATACCGGCAGCTGCAGGAACTGGGCAACTTCGATACCAAAACCTCCAGCTGGATAAAAACACCGGCAGACATCCGGAAGCTGGATGGCGCCCTGTTTTGTGACCGCCGCTACGGCCATGTTTTTGTATACCATAACGGCGCGCAGTCATACTACGGCGTGAGGGGCTTCCGCGGCTCGCTGCGGGTCTAAATACCGCACCGGCGGCTCAATAAAATTGGATAGTCCGGGCTCGCAACAGGGGCCCCGGACTATTTTTTCATCCACTTACTTTGAAATACAAAGCACTTTTCATTACCTTTGGAGTAACGGACATATTCCACCAGGCCGGTCAGGGAAACTGCAGCAACAACAAACCATCACCTCATCCAAATCTCAAGTTATGGGAACGCACCACATTCGCGCCCCGTATGGCGGCGCCATCACTAAAACCTTCCTCCTCACCCTGCTGGCGCTGGCGGCATGCTCCGCCGGTTTTGCACAATGGCCCGGCAAAGGCAAGCTGGATGCGTTCTTTGACCGGCTGGCGGAAAAGAACAAGGCCATGGGGAGCCTCTGCATCTCCAGGGACGGTCATACCCTGTACCACCGCAGCATCGGCTACAGCTACGTGAACGGCGCTTACAGGAAACCGCTGACCGACGCCACACGGCTCCGCATTGGTTCCGTCTCGAAAATGTTCACAGCCACCATGGTGCTCCAGCTGGTAGAAGAAGGGAAACTACAGCTGACAGATACGCTCGGCCGCTTCTTCCCGCAGCTTCCGAATGCGGGCAAGGTCACCATGCTGCATTTGCTTGCGCACCGCAGCGGCATGCCCGGCATCCAGGACGGGTCTGGCAGAACAAAGCCCAAAACGCACGATGAAATACTGGCGCAGATGGCCAGGGGCACACCTGCTTTTGAGCCGGGCACACAGTATGCCTACAGTAACAGCGGCTACATTGTGCTGGGTTATATCATAGAGAAGCTGACAGGCAAAAGCTACGAGGAAGCTTTGCAGGAAAGGGTGGCTGCAAAAGCAGGGCTCAAGGATACCCATGCCGGCACCGGTTATACGGATACCAGCAAAAATGAAGGTTTTTCATATCAGTACCTGGGAGACTGGCAGCAGGAAAAAGAAACCCATCTCAGCATTCCCGGCGGCGCGGGCGCCCTGCTTTCCACGGCGGCAGACCTGGCCCGGTTCATCAACGCGCTGTTCAGCCTGCAGCTGGTTTCAAATGAGAGCCTCCGCCAGATGAAGGAAAACGAATTGGGCATGGCTACCTTTACCTATAACAACAAAACCTTCTACGGGCATACGGGCGGTATAGACAATTTCGGCGCATGGCTGATGTACCAGCCGGAAGAAAAGCTGGCAGTGGCCTACGCCACCAATGCCAAGGTATACCCCGTCGGCAATATCATAGACGGCATTACCAGTATTTATTATGACCAGCCTTTCACCGTCCCTGCTTTCGAAACAGTAGTGGTCAGTTCAGACCTGCTGGATAAATATACTGGTGTATACGCCAACCCGGAAGCGCCTGCAACATTCACCGTAACAAGAGACGGCGGCAAGCTGCTTATTCAGCTGCCGGATAAGTCTGTTGTTCCGCTGGACCCGGTTAGCCAGAACAGGTTCAAAGCCGGGTCTTTCCCGCTGGAGTTCAGGTTTGACGCCGGGAAAAACGAGATGACCATTATCAGGGACGGCCGGGAACGGGTGTTTACCAAAGAAAAGATGTAACGCCATTCAACCACACCCCAAACCACTGATTGCAAGATCATTAAGCCCCCGTTTTACGGGGGTTTAATGCTTTTCACCCGCCCGTTTCTGAAAAAAATAATAAAAAGTTCAAATCCCGCATTATATTTGTCTACAAATTTGGTAGACTATATAGACTAATTACTTAGCATCCACAATAATCAACATGAAAAAAGCACTTTCTCTCCTGTTCCTCACCACCCTCCTGGTCAACGCCGCACTTGCACAAAAAGTCATCAAAGGCGTTGTAAGGGGCGAAAAAGGATCTCCCGTTCCCGGCGCCACCATTAGCCTCAAGGGCTCCACCAACCATGCCATTGCAGACAACAAGGGCCAGTTCAGCCTGCAAACCTACGCCCCTTTCCCAATTGGCCTGGCCATCAGCTCTATTGGTTTCACCACCCGCGAAGTGGAGGTAACCGAACAGAACCTGCAAACGCTGGAAATCATTCTGACGGTAGACAACCGCCAGCTCAACGAAGTATCTGTTACGGCCCGCCGCCGCAATGAAAAGATTCAGAGCGTGCCCATTGCCATTTCCGTGGTACGCGGCGGCGTTATTGAAGATGCGGGCGCTTTTAACGTGAACCGCGTAAAGGAGCTGATACCTTCCGTGCAGCTCTATTCCTCCAACCCGCGCAACACCACGCTCAACATCCGCGGCCTCGGCTCTACCTTCGGCCTTACGAATGACGGCATTGACCCCGGCGTGGGCTTTTACCTGGACGGCGTGTATTATGCCCGCCCCGCAGCCACTACGTTCGATTTTGTAGACGTAGAGCAGATAGAAGTGCTGCGCGGCCCGCAGGGTACGCTGTTTGGCAAGAACACTACGGCCGGCGCCCTCAACATCACCACCCGCAAACCTTCCTTCACGCCCGGCGCCACCGCGGAAGTAAGCTATGGCAACTATGGCTACATCCAGGCCAAAGGCTCCATTACCGGTGGTATTGGCAGCAAGCTGGCGGGCAGGGTGTCTTTCTCCGGCACGCAGCGGGACGGTACTATCTATAACGTAACTTCCATGAAGTATGTGAATGATATCAACAACATCGGCGGGCGGGCGCAATTGCTCTATACGCTTACTGACCGCGTAAGCCTCACGCTCACGGGAGACGCATCCCGCCAGCGCCCCGAAGGGTACGCGCAGGTAGTAGCCGGTGTGGTAAAAACGCAGCGGCCTGATTACCGGCAATTCGATGCCATCATTGCAGACCTGAAATACCAGCTGCCCAGCCGCAACCCGTTTGACAGGCTGATAGATCACAACACCACCTGGCGCTCCGGTAACGACCAGGGCGGCGTATCGCTCAACCTGGATGCCAAGATAGGCAACGGTACCCTCACCGCCACTTCGGCCTGGCGCTACTGGAACTGGGACCCGTCTAACGACCGCGACTTTACCGCCCTGCCTGTGCTGACGCTCTCCCAGGCCACTTCCAAACACAAACAATGGTCTCAGGAAGTACGCTACGCAGGTAACTTCTCTTCCAAACTGAGCGGCGTAATAGGTGTGTTCGTGATAGGGCAAGACCTTAAAACAGACCCTGTACACATTGAAGAATCAGGCGCCGCGCAATGGCGGTTCTCACAAAACTCCACCAGCGAACTGTGGAAAACACCCGGACTGCTGGAAGGCTACGGCATCCGCACCACCTCCCGCCTGCAAACGCTCAGCGCCGCCGTGTTCGGCCAGCTGGACTGGGCCATCACAGACAAGCTGCACGTATTGCCGGGCCTGCGGTATAATTATGACGACAAGAAAGTGGACTTCAACCGCAAAACGTACGGCGGCCTTGAAACCACAGACCCCGCCCTGCTGGCGCTGAAAGCGGTAGTATATACAGACCAGGCGTTCATTGCCAATACAGACAACACCAACCTTTCCGGGCAGCTCACCGTTTCTTACAAAGCCAATAACAACATCAATACCTACGCCACCTTCTCCACCAACTACAAGCCCGTAGGCCTCAACCTGGGCGGCCTGCCTACCGCCGGCGGCAAACCCATGCTGGAGCTGGCGGAGATCAAGCCTGAATATGTGCAGCATTACGAAGCAGGCATCAAAACCACGCCAACCGCTTCCAGCACGCTGAACCTCGCTGTTTACAATACAGACATCAGGGATTTCCAGACGCAGGTGCAAACGGCCGAGCTGGGCGTAAACCGCGGCTACCTGGCCAATGCGGAAAAGGTACAGGTGCGCGGCGTGGAGCTGGACGGTAACGTGCGGTTCAACAATCACTTCTCGCTCTTTGGTGCGGTAGCGTATACAGACGGCAAGTACAAATCTTTCAAGAACGCGCCCGTGCCGCTGGAAGAAACCGGCGGCCCCAGCGCCTTCAAAGACATCTCCGGCAGCAAGCTGCCCGGTATTTCAGACTGGACGGTAACGCTGGGCGGCGAAGCTTCTACCGGCGGCAAGTTCCTCGGCCAGGGCGGCCGCTACTTCCTGGCACTGGACGGTTACTACCGCTCCCAATTTTCTTCCAGCCCCTCTCCTTCGCCCTATCTTAACGTAGACGGCTATGCGCTGTTCAACGGCAGGCTCGGCTTCCGCGCCACCAAAGGCGTGTCTGTGTTTGTATGGGGGCGCAACCTCTTCGGCAAGGATTACTTCGAGCAATTGCTGGTGGCGGCCGGCAATGCGGGGCACTATGCCGGCGTGCTGGGAGACCCCAGGACATACGGCGTAACGCTGCGTTACAACTTCAGCCTGGGCAACAACTAAACGCCTGTTTTGCCAATAAAAAGAGCCGGAAGGAGATTATCCTTCCGGCTCTTGCATTACAAGGCAGGGCTTATTGCCAGCCGGGGTTCTGATCTAGCCGGGTATTCATCTGCATGTCAGACAAGGGTATGGGATAGAGGTATTTCTTGTCTTCCCATTTCCGCTCAATATTGGTCAGCCAGGTGATCTCTCCTTTTGTGCCTTCAGACAGCCTTTGCGGGTTTACGTTTCCATTAGGTAGCGTGGGAGATACGTTCACGAACGTAACGCCTTTGATGGGCGCCGGCGCGGCGCCGCTGTAGAACAGCACGTCGTTTTGCCCGTCTCCGTTGAGGTCCATCGGTTTGTTCAGCTCCGCCACATAAAACCCGTTCCAGGTCTGGGTGAGCAGGTTGCCCAGCTTCCAGCGGATAAGGTCGGGGAAACGGAGGCCTTCCCAGGCCAGCTCTATGCCGCGTTCACGCCTGATCTCCAGCAGCGCGGGGTCTGTAATGTCTTTAAAATAATTGGCCTGCAGGTATGGATCTGCTACCACGGGTTTGGTGGTGAGGCCGCCGGTGATGCCCGCCCTTGCGCGCAGTGCCCCAATGGTGGCCGCCCAGTCCGCATCAGTGAGCGTGCCCAGCTCCGCCTTTGCTTCGGCCAGGTTGAGCAGTATTTCTGCGTAGCGGATGATGGAAATGGAGTTGTCGTTCAGCGTGCCGCCGTCCAGCTTCACATCATCCAGGCACCATTTGATGGGCTGGTAACCCGTGTAGGTGTAAGAGAACACGGGAGGCGCGGCTTCCGGCGCGCCGCCGTTGATGCGCATGTAGTTGCCCATGCGGATGGTTTGCTGCAGGCGCTTGTCGCGGTTCTTCACTTCTTCTGCAAACGGCATGGTTTGATAACCGGGCGTGGCGGTGAAGGGCGTACCATCTATTTTGAGATAGGTGTTCACGAAGGTGCGGGTGAAGCTCAGGCGGGAACCGTAGGTGGCGGATGTCCAGTACCAGTTGGCATCATTCAGCACTTTCTGTGTGGCGTCACATACGTTGGAGAGAATGATTTCCGTGGTTACAGGCAGCTGGCTGGTGAACAGCTGGCGGTAAGAGAGGTCTGTACTGCCGGCAGTATTGAGCTTGAAACCACCGTCTTTGATCAGCGCGGCAGATGCGTTCACCGCTTCCGTGAGCCACTCGTTGGCGGTATTGCCCAGGCCTTCGGCCAACCCGCCCGCAGCGGAATGGTATTTCCGGAAGGTGCCTTCAAACAGGCAGATGCGGGATTTGAAGGCCAGCGCTACGTATTTGGTCACCATGCTGCGCGTGGCGTCTGTGCTGGTGACGTTGGCAATGGCAAAATCAAGGTCTGCCAGCACGGAGTCCATCACCAGCTTGCGGGGGTCTTGTTTCTTGTACAGTTGCGCCGAATCGGAAATGCCGATGGTTTTGCCGTACCAGGGCACATTGCCGAAACGCTTCACTTTCTCAAAGTAGAACACCGCCCTGAAGAAACGGGCAATGCCGATGTAGTTCTGCTTCACTGCATCCGGCACGGCGGGGTGCGTGCAGTTCTCAATGAAGTAGTTGATGTTTCTCAACGCGCCCCAATCCCAGCCGGAGCTTTGCTGTGAGGAAAAACCGTTGGCCGTGAGAAAGGTGGGCACGTCTGTTCTGGCGGCGTAGTCTGCCATGTTATCCGCCCTTACTACGTCATTGGCAGCAGGCAGGCTGTTGTAGAATGATGCGGCATAGAGCTGCAGGCCCTTTTCGCTGCTGAACACGGCCTCCTTGGAAGCAGTGGCCTTCGGGTCCTGGTCTATTTTTTTGCAGCCGTAAATGAATGTTGCGCTGATGGCTATGGACAGGATGATCTTTTTCATGTTGTTCTCGTATTTGGTGTGATGAACTAGAAACCTACATTGAGGCCGAACGTGATGCCTTTCAGCATGGGATAGTTATTGCCGTTACCGTTGCTGCCGTTGGTCAGCACGCGGTCTGAGCCCAGGATGTTCTCCACGTCCAGGTTGTGCGTTACCCTGTACATGGGAGACCATGTCCAGATATTGTCCGCAGACACATATACGCGTACCATGCGGAGCTTCACCTTGTCAAGCAAAGCGGCGGGAATGCTGTACCCCAGCTGTACGTTCTTCAGCCGGATGTACGCTACGTTCTGCAGGTACTTTGTTTGCGCCACGTTCAGCGAGCGGCCGGTGCCCTGGGCAATGTAACCCCTCAGGCGGGGGAAGTAGGTGTTGGGATTTTCTTCAGACCATATTTCGCTCACCATTTCCGCGGGCACGCGGTTGTACGGCCTGTTGTATGGGCCCCAGAAAGCGTCTGCCTCCGCGCCGGGCCACCAGTCTTGCTTGCCTACGCCCTGGAAAAACACACCGGCAAAGAAGTTGTTCCAGTCAAAATCGAACAGCGCACCGTAGGAATAGCGGGGCTGGGAGTTGCCGATGATGCGCCTGTCTCCCGGATCGCTCAGGGTATTGCCGCCCGTGTTGATCACCCCGTCTTTGTTCAGGTCAAGGAACTTGATGTCTCCCACCAGCGTGGTGCCGGAATTGGAGCTTTTGATGAGCGTCTGTTTGGAGGCTTCGTTGATATTATCTTTCGTGAAGAAGCCATCTGTTACATACCCCCAGATGTCTCCCAGCTTCTGGCCTACATAGTAATCATCCAGCCGCTTGTTGGGGTTGTTGAAGCGGGTAATCTCCGCCTGGTAATCTGCCAGCGAGAGCCGGATGCCGTAGCCGAAGCGTTTGCCGGCCACCATGCCTGCATCCCGCCATGCCGCCACTACTTCCCAGCCTTTGGTGCGCATGTCTGCATAGTTGCCCTTGGGCACGTCCGTACCGAACACTTTCGGCAGCTGCGGCCCTGCGGTGAACATGTCTGTTGTATTGCGCAGGTACCAGTCTGCATTTACCTGCAGCCGGTTTTTGAGGAAGGCGATGTCCAGCCCGATGTCTGTGGTGGTAGCTTTCTCCCAGGTAAGGTTATCCGGCAATACGGTGGGCTGCCCGGTGGTTTGCGGCCGGGTGCCGGCCAGCATGCGGCCGCTCTGGGAAATCCTGAACTGCTCAATAAAAGAATAGGGCGCAATGGCGCCGTTGCCCAGCGAACCATAGGAGCCTCTTACCTTCAGGTCTGAAATAATATTATCGCTCACTTGCCAGAATGGCTCTCTTGACACTCTCCACCCTGCAGATACGGAGGGAAAGAAAGCATACCGCTTGCTGGCGGGGAATTTGGAAGACCCGTCGTACCGGCCGTTCACTTCCAGCAGGTAACGCTCGTCAAACACATAGTTGACGCGAAAAAAGCCCCCGCGTACATTCCAGTGCTCATACGGCCCGCCGGTGGTAATGGAGGTGCCCAGCGCCAGGTTAATGCTTTCCGCATCGTCAAAAATAAGGCCGTTGCGCTGCGCGTTCAGCCCTTTATAGGTAGACTGCTCATAGTTGAAGCCGGCCAGCAGCTTGAGGCTGTGTTTTTTGGCCAGCAGCTTTTCGTATTCCGCGTACAGGTTAGACGCCAGGTACTGCGTTTCGTTGTAGGTTTCTCCAATGTCATTGGTGGCCACGCCTACATATTCCACCACACCGGGTTTGCGGCTGTAAGGCACGGGCACGCGCGTCATGGTGCTGTTATCGTCAAAATCCTGCACGGTGAAATCTCCCTTGATGCGCAGGCTCTTGTCCAGGAACTCCGCTACAAAGGAAGTACGGTTGCGGAGAATGCGGGTATCGAAATCGATGCCGTTCTTGCCGTAATAAAAATCGCCTACCGTATAAGCCGCGGAGTAAGACAGGTTGCCGTCAGGGTTCAGCAGCGGTGACATTTCATGCCCTTCGTCCGCAATGTTCCGCCAGATGGCGCCTCCCTCCCCTACGTTCAGCGGGTTGTGGTAGAGCATGTTGGAATAGTCTATGTTATTTTCCACGCGCAGCCAGGGCAATACCTGCACGGCGCCTTTGGCGCGGAAGTTATACATCTTGTAATCATCACTATTGAAGCGGAAGAGCCCCTTCTGCCCGTAGTAGCGGCCGGTGATCATGAAACTCGCCTTGTCTGTGGCGCCGCTCACCGCCACGTTGTGGTCCATGGCGGTGGTATGGTCTTTATACAGCAGGCCGTACCAGTCTGTGTTATCATAATACACATATTCGCCGTTGGCGTTAACGTCTACTTTCGGCAGCGAAGGGTCTTCGTTGCGGCGTTTCAGCTCTGCCAGGTATTCCTGCGAAAAACGCACGGTTTTGTTCACGTTCTGCGGGAACTGCGAATAATCGTTCCAGGCGCTCCAGGCATCATTGAAGATGCGGGCAAACTCATAGCCGTTGGTAACGTACCGCGGCCGCACTACGGGAGATTTGAAGGCGTAGTTGCCGGTGTAGGTAATGGTAGTTCTCCCTTCTACCGGTACCTTGGTGGTGATCAGCACTACGCCGAAAGCGCCGCGCGCCCCGTAGATAGCTGCCGAGGCCGCATCTTTCAGTACGGTTACAGTGGCCACGTCTGCCGGGTTGATGAGGCTGGGGTTACCCTCCACCCCGTCTATCAGCACCAGTGCGTTGCCGCCCTGGCCAATAGACGTATTGCCCCTGATGTTGAAGGCGGGAGATTGTGTGGGTTTGCCGTCTCCCATTACCAGGTTGAGGTTGGGCACCATACCCTGCAGCCCCTGTGAAAGGTTAGGCAGGGAGCGGTTCTCCAGCACCTTGCCAGACACCTGGTCTACCGCGCCGGTAAGGTTGGCTTTCTTTTGGGTGGAGTAGCCCACCACTACCAGCTCGTCTTTCAGCAGCTTTGCCGGTTCCAGGTTTACCGCCAGCTCCGGCTGGCCGCTGCCTACGGTTACGGGGTCTATGATGCGGGTCTCAAAGCCCACGTAAGATATCCGGAGGGAATAAGTGTTGCCGGCGGGGAGGTCTGTAAAGGAAAAGCGGCCGTCCACGTTGGTTTGCAAGCCTTTCCTGAGCTTGGTTGCCTTGTTCTCGAGAATCACGGTAACGCCCACAAGCGGCCTCGCCTGGTCATCTCTCACCAGACCTTTTAAAACGTGTTGTGCAAACAAAAAAGATGGCGTGAGCAGCATTAGCAGTACTGCAATGAATAGAGATCTCGATTTCATGTGGCAGGAGTTTAAAAGTGTAAAATTGAGGAACGGGCTTTACGGGAATCTTAAGAATACTTTATATATTCATTAACAATCCATAACGCGGTCTGGAAATTCAGGAACGTGGAAAAAACCGTAAAACCGGTCCGGCAGGGTTACATTGGGGCATTGTCTTCAGGGCCAACTGCCGGATAGGGTATATCTCAAATCTACGCCTAAAAGGGTATTCAAACAAGCGTCTTTTCTTAAACGCTGATGCCCGGAGCAGCCAAGCGCCCCGGGCATCAGCAGCCATCCGTCACCCGCCTGCCTATTGCACTGTTACAGTGCTGCCGGCCTGCGCTCCCGTGGGCAATGTAACAGCTATAGTACGGTCATTTACTTTCAGTTGCAGGGACGCCAGTTTCTGCGTAGGCTCTGCTACCGTCAGCGCGGTTACCGCGGCGCCGTCTGCCTTGATCATCACTATGCAGGGCTGCGTGGCCGCCAGCGTTAACCGGTCGTTGACCTTCACAGATCCTGCTTCGTAAAACACCACGCCTGTTCTTTGCAGGCCGGTATGCTGCACGGCCTGCAACGCGGGCGTATTGGCCAGTATTTTCACCGGCATGTTTTTGCTGTACGCCGCGGCAGACGCCGTGCTGGTGTTTGGCACGGCCACCCATGCATAACTGGCATTTTGCGGCTGTACGCCATGGTCCAGCCAGAGGGAAAACACATGTTCACGCACGGTGGCGGTGGTAGCCCAGGCCTGGTGGGTAATTTGCCGCCAGTTGCCCGTAGCCTCCCCGTTTGTGATATTCACACCGGCCGGCTGCGGGAATACATAGGCCACACTGTCATGCCACACCCAGGAAACGTTCTGCAGCGCGTGTTTACCCGTTTTCAGCGTGGTGGTCTTGTTGTTTGCACCCACCGCCACCTGTTTGTTCAGCAAACACTGGTTGAGGGTGGTGAGCACCGGCAGAGCGGTGTCTGCATGAATGCCTGCGCCCAGGCAAACAATTTCGTTGTCAAAAAAGAACCAGGCCTTGTGCGCTTTGAGCGGGTCATGCACGCTGGCAAAATCAAATGCGGCCGCGCCGTACACACCATCGCTCACGCCGCCGGCAAAATGTGTACGGCCTTTTTTGGCCAGCTGCTTCCAGTGCGGTACGTCTGCCTTTTGCAGGATGGTAGCCCCCGGTATCTTTTGCCAGTCCCATACAGGATAGATATTGAAATACTCCTGGCCGGTGCGCGATATAAAAAACGAACCGTCTCCATAATGATGGTTTTTGATGCCTTCTTCATTATGCGGCTCTTCCATGTTATTGGCGCGGGCGGAATGCATGCGCACAGATGCGTAGTAATTGGGACGTTGATGGGTGTAGTAGTGCGAGTACCAGAAGTACCGGTCTCTTGTCAGATCAGCCTTCACCTCTCCCCTGCGGATGCGGACCACGTTTTCCAGTTCGGCGGCCCTGTACTTTGTAGCGGCCAGCAGGTTTTCCGGCACTTCGGTACCTTCTTTCCGCAGGGCGTTTCTCCGGCTTACGTCCCGGTTCATGGCGCCCGGGTCCGGATAGGTGGCGTACACGAGCGATTGGCAGATGCCATCCAGGTAATAATCCACCAGCAGCTTCATGGCCTCTTCCGGGAAGGAGAACTGCGTGCCTTGTATCTTGGCCGCCCAGTAGGCAAAAGAGGCCGCAAAGTTGGAGCCATAGGTAAGGGTGGATATCACATTGTCTGTACGGTGATGAAAGCTCATATCCGGCTTGAGGCCGCGGCCGGTGCTGGTCTTGATCTCCGCCGCCATCACCCTGATAACGCGCTGCAGCGTATCCGGGTTGTTGGTGAACAGGGCCTGCTTGCCCAGCATGCCGGCAATAGGCATCAGGTCTCCGCCGGGGCGGGCGCCGAAGGTTTCCAGGTTGGCCCTGCGGGCAATGCGCAGGCCTTCTACGCGCTGTTTTTCCGTCAGGCTGCTGTCCATCACCAGCAGAATGTTGATCATCTGGCTGGGCGTGCCCATTTCGTTCCACCACCAGTTCTGGCAGCGGAAGTCTTTCTCCAGCCAGAGATCAAGCGCGGCTGAAAAGGTCTTTTTCACCGCCGCGTTATTGAGGAAGGGAGAGCCGGGTTTCTTGTAGGCACGGGCCAGCGCCAGCATGTTGCCCAGGTGTTCCGCATGCTGGAAGCCGGTACGGGAAACATCTTCATAGTTGATGTTGGGCCAGGTGCCGTCTGCCTTGATGGTGCGCATCAGCTGCGTGATGGCTGCGGCGTTTACAGGGGGCTCCAGCAGGTCTCCCACCATGCGTGTTTTAATAACCTGTATATCTTGCGCGTGGCTGTTGAAGCAGGATGCCAGTACGAATAAAGCAATGGCCAGTGCAGTAGCGAGTCTTTGCATAATACGTGGAATTTTTTTTCAAGCAGTCACAAAATAATTTTTTTCACCGGCTTTTTACAGCGCAAATTATCATTGTTCCCGGAGGCACCCCGCTGTCCTGGAAACAGGACTGTTCCGGTCCCGGAAACGGGACTGCCGAAATTTGCAAACAGTCCCGGAAACGGGACGGTGATTTGTACCGGCTTGTTTTTTATACCCTTAAAACCACGCACTCCCTATGACCTAAATACAAAAAACGGGACTGAAAACGGGGTCCCGGATGGCAAAAATGACGTTTTGGAGGTGGGAAGACGCCGTTAACGCATCATACAACCCCCTTTTTAAGCCGTCCTAAGGCTGGCAACCCATTGGGAGGGCGAACCCCCGCCCGCCTCCCCTCAAGGAAAAAACGGGCTTTAAACGGCGCAAAATACGGTAGCCTCCCCCCGCAGGCCGGCCCCCCAGGTACCTGAAAGGCAGTTTCTGTTACCCCCCTATGTAATCCGGAATCAGGCTCTGTCTTGAGCATTGTCAACCAATATCAGGGTCACATCCTAAAATAGGTTTACACCCAAAAATGTAAACCAATGAATCAATTAAAAAGAAGGGGCCGTCGTAGTATCCATGATTTGGCCTTTAA
>NZ_JBCNJR010000006.1:0-341003 GCF_039596455.1 Chitinophaga sp. | reverse complement strand
ATACGAAGAAGATCTTATTATTCATGTTCCTGGCCGGCGTAACCACCATGGGTTATGCCCAGGACGCTAAAACGAAGCTGAAAAGTAAGCAGGTGGCAGATCTGAAGCTGGACGAAAAGCAAGACAAAGAACTGCAGCAGATCAACAGATCTTACATAAAAAGCGCCCAGGAAGTCAGGAAGAACGATGCCTTAAGCAAGGAAGAGAAAACAAAGCAGCTGGAAGCGCTCAGCACTGCACGGCATGACAAGATCAAATCTGTGCTCAACGCTGAACAATTCGACAAATGGCAAAACAACCGCGAAAAGACCATGGCCCGGGCCGATGCCTATAAAACGAAAAGGCATAAAAAAGACGGCCGCAGGCATGGCGAGCGCAGTGAAGAAACAGCCAAGGCCCTTGGCCTTACAGATGCACAGGGACAGGAGCTGCAAAGCATCAACAAAGATTTTATGGCAAAAGCTGGTGAGCTGCGAAAAAACACCTCACTCACCAAAGAACAGCGCCACGAGCAGATGAAGTCACTGAACAGCGCAAGGCTGGAGAAAATAAAGCTGGCACTGGGCAATGACCAATACCAGAAATATGATGCGTGGCGGAAAAAAGAAAGAGAACACTATAAATCCATGCATAAAAAGGCGGGAATGGAAATGAAAATGAAGAAAAAAGACGCTACGGACAACCTGTAGCAACGCTTTTCATGCAAATCTGAGCAATACATTTTAAAAGGTTTTAAGGTTTAAACGGGCTGCTTTTTCAGGCAGCCTGTTTTTTATTGTTATTGCCTCACACAGACATCAGCCAGCCGGGTATTTTGCCCTGAAGGCCTGTTTACCGGCTTTTTAAAGAAAGCACCATTACAATAAAAAAAGCTTCCCGGCCATGGCCGGGAAGCTTTCGCATATTTTCACCGCTGTTTTACTGCAGCTTGAAAGATTCTGTAAACTTGGTGGTGAAGTTACCCTTGCGGAAATTCTCATCCTGCATAAGCTGCTGATGGAAAGGAATGGTGGTTTTCACCCCTTCTATCACAAATTCGCTCAGGGCCCTTTCCATGGTATTGATGGCCTCTTCGCGGGTTTGCGCTACGGCTATCACTTTAGACACCATGGAATCATAGTAGGGCGGAATCACGTACCCTGCGTAAATATGGGAATCTACCCGCACACCATGGCCGCCCGGCGTGTGCAGCACGGTAATGCGGCCCGGGGAGGGACGGAAATCGTTGTAGGGATCTTCGGCGTTGATGCGGCACTCAATGGCGTGCATCTGCGGCGTGTAGTTCTTACCTGAAATGGGAATGCCTGCGGCAATCTTGATCTGTTCCTTGATCAGGTCAAAATTGATCACTTCTTCCGTAACACCATGCTCCACCTGTATACGGGTGTTCATTTCCATGAAATAGAAATTGCGGTGCTTGTCTACCAGGAACTCAATGGTACCCACGCTCTCATAATTGATGGCACTGGCGGCCCTGATGGCGGCATCTCCCATTTTTTCACGCAGCTCAGGCGTCATAAAGGGTGAGGGAGATTCTTCCACCAGCTTCTGGTGGCGGCGCTGAATGGAACAGTCACGCTCGCTGAGGTGGCATACCTTGCCATACTGGTCACCTGCAATCTGTATCTCAATATGGCGGGGTTCTTCCACGAACTTTTCCATGTAAATGCCGTCGTTGCTGAATGCGGCCCTGGCTTCGGTTTTGGCCATGGTATAGGCGTTCTCGATCTCGTTCTCGTCCCACACCACGCGCATGCCTTTACCGCCGCCACCGGCAGTAGCTTTCATGATCACGGGCAGGCCCATTTCCTTAGCAAGCGCCTTGGCCTGTTCCACGCTTTCCAGCAAACCCTCGGAACCGGGTATAACAGGTACGCCGGCCTTGATCATGGTTTCCTTGGCCGTCATTTTATCTCCCATTTTCCGGATCATTTCCGGGGTGGGGCCAATGAACTTGATGCCATGCTCCCCGCAGATCTCCGCAAAACGGGCGTTCTCCGCCAAAAAGCCGTAGCCGGGATGAATGGCGTCTGCATTGGTGATCTCCGCAGCGGCCATCAGGTGAGGAATATTAAGGTAAGAATCGCTACTCTGTGGTTTTCCTATACATACGGCCTCATCTGCAAACCTGACGTGCAGGCTGTCTTTGTCCGCGGTTGAATATACCGCCACCGTTTTGATCCCCATTTCCTTACAGGTACGGATGATCCGCAGGGCGATCTCGCCACGGTTGGCGATCAATATCTTTTTGAACATGTTTTTCTTATAGGTGATATAAAAACTAAAAAGGGAAAAGGTTGCAAGCAACCTTACAACCTTCTTACGTTATCAAAGCGTTTATGGTTCTACCAGGAACAAAGGCTGATCGTACTCTACCGGGGAGGCGTCATCAACCAGCACCTTTACGATTTTGCCGCCCACTTCACTTTCAATTTCATTGAACAGTTTCATGGCTTCAATGATACAAACCACCTTGCCGGGCGCCACATCGTCCCCTATGTTCACAAACGGCGGCTTGTCAGGGCCGGCACTGCGGTAGAAGGTACCGATCATGGGAGATTTGATGGTGATCAGGTTGCTGCTGGCCGCAGGCGCCGCCGCTGGCGCGGGAGCCGCTGCCGGGGCAGGCGCGGGTGCCGCCGCTGCCTGGGGAGCCACTGCTACAGGCTGCACCGCCGTTACGGCCGGTACGGTTACGATCTGTTGTACTTCACTTTCCTTCTGCTTTATTGTAATCTTGAACTTGTCCTGCTCAATGCTCAGTTCGCTGATATTTGATTTGTTAACCATTTTTATCAGCTCCTGAATCTGTTTAAAGTCCATGTAGACAGTTTTTGGTTTTTAGTTAAATGCTGGTTCTCTGAAGATAGAATTGAAAAAAAGTATATGGCTATTCTTTTACACGCTCGATGTATTCACCTGTTTTGGTATTTACGCGGATCAGTTCCCCTTCATTTACGAACAGGGGCACCATTACCGTTGCGCCGCCTTCAACAGTAGCAGGCTTCAAAGTACGGGTGGCGGTATCTCCCTTCATGCCCGGCTCTGAATAGGTCACTTTCAGCACAATTTTGTCAGGCAGCTCCACGCCCATGGGCTGCTCTGTTTCGGTATTGATGGCAATAGACACCTCATCCCCGTCTTTCAGGAACTGCGGCGCATCTACCAGCTGCTCGCTCACTACTATCTGTTCAAAGGTTTCTTTATCCATGAAATTGTACCCGCTCTCGTCCTGGTACAGGTATTGGAAAGCTTTTTTCTCCACGCGTACCGGGTAAATGGTATCACCGGAGTTCCAGGTGTGTTCAATTGAACGGCTATTGTCAACCCCCTTCAATTTTGCCCATACTTTTGCAGCGGCACGGGCTGTTTTGTTCTGACCAAACTCTACAACAGAATACAAGCTGTTATCCAGCTTAATGATCAATCCTGTTCTGATATCTGCGGTGGTAGCCATAAAAGGTCACTGATTTAAAGTTAAAAATTTACATTAGGATTGCAAAAGTAAAAATTTTCGCATATGAACAAACAAAACTTGCCGGATTTCCCACAAAAGCGGTATAGTTTTGGTACAAATTCACGCGAAGATAATTATCACTTTACTATTTTTAAAAATATGATTATGAGAAGATGGTTATTCCTGTTCTTATGCCTGCCGGTTATTTTAAATGCCCAGTCTGTTACGCCTTCAGCGGCACAAACACCGCCCTTTAAACAACACGGGATCATATCTCCCGTTCCGCTTACCCTCTACAGCGGCCAGGTATTCACTAAAAATGACCTGCCGAAGAACAAGCCCGTGATGGTATTCCTCTTCAGCGTGGAGTGCGACCACTGTGCGCACATGACGGAAGATATTCTCAAAAACATCGGCAAGTTCGGAAAATCCACCATATTGATGGTCACTCCCTTTAAACTGGAGCGGATGAAAGCCTGGTATGACCAGTATAACATCAAAAACTACCCGAATATTATCATGGCTGCGGAGCCCACCCGCCAGATCGCTTATTATTACGACCTGAAGAACTTCCCGGGTATTTATATATACGACCGGAAGCACAAACTTGTGGCGGACTACGAAGGTACCGTTAAACTGGACACTTTGTTAAAGCACTTGTAAAATTCTTTCACAGGGTACCCAAATTCCGGCTCCGATATGCTATTTTTGTTTCCCAAATAATTCTTCACCTTTTTAAAATACTCAGATACGATGAAAGTTACTGTTGTAGGAGCTGGCAATGTGGGAGCAACCTGTGCTAACGTGCTGGCCCACAGAGATTTTCTGCAGGAAGTTGTTTTGCTTGACATCAAGGAAGGCACTGCAGAAGGCAAGGCACTGGATACATGGCAGCAAGCTCCCATAGACTATTACAGCACCAAAGTGACCGGTGTTACCAATGACTACGCCAAAACCGCCAACAGCGATGTGGTGGTGATCACCTCCGGCCTGCCCCGCAAACCCGGTATGAGCCGTGATGACCTGATCTCTACCAACGCCAACATCGTTAAATCTGTTACCGAGAATGTGATCAAATATTCTCCTGATGCCATCATCATCGTAGTGTCCAACCCGCTTGACGTAATGACCTACTGCGCTTACCTGAACGCCAAAAAAGACAGCAGCAAGGTATTCGGCATGGCCGGTATTCTTGACACGGCCCGTTACCGTGCCTTCCTGGCAGACGAGATAGGCTGCTCTCCCAAAGACATACAGGCCATCCTGATGGGCGGCCACGGAGATACCATGGTACCCCTGCCCCGCTACACCACCGTATCCGGTATTCCGGTTACTGAACTGGTGGCGGCAGACAAACTGGAGGCCATCATTCAACGCACCAAAGTGGGTGGCGGCGAGATCGTGAACCTGCTGGGCACTTCCGCCTGGTATGCTCCCGGCGCAGCAGCTGCCCAGATGGTGGAGGCCATCCTGAAAGATGAAAAACGCATCTTCCCCGTTTGCGCATGGCTTACCGGCGAGTACGGCCTGAAAGACATTTACCTGGGCGTGCCCGTGGTACTTGGCAAAAACGGTATTGAAAAGATCATTGAGCTGCAACTGAACGCAGACGAGCAGGCACTGCTCAATACCTCCGCCAAACACGTAAAAGAGGTAATGGACGTGCTGGACAACATGAAAACACCCGCCTAAAGGCCGGTAGATCATACCAGGAAAGCATCTGTGCTGAAAAGCGCAGGTGCTTTTTTATTGTCAGTCAATCTGAACAGTTTTTGCTGTTGTAACAAGGATATTCGTAACTTTAGCCTGTTCGAGGGCTCAAACGCGTAACTGTACACCACCAGACAAGGAAAACGAATTCAGACGTATTTTTCCGGCAACAAAATCATGATCAAGCTACTGCTAGCCGCACTGCTTTGCAGCCCCGCATGGGTATGGGCACAAACTGTTACATGGAAAACTGATAGGGAGCATTCTACCGTGAAGTTCTCCGTTAACCACCTCGTTATTTCCAAAGTAGATGGCGTATTCAGGAATTTTGAAGGGGATATGACCACCACCGGCCAGGATTTTTCAGATGCGGCCATCACTTTTACCGTAGACGTTTTCAGTATTAATACCGGTGATGCCCCCAGGGACAATCACCTTAAATCAAATGATTTTTTTAATGCAGAAAAATACCCGTCCATGACTTTCAAAAGCAGCTCCCTGACCCGGGTTACCAATGGCAAGTACCTGCTGGCCGGCCACCTGACCATCCGTGACGTTACCAGGCCAATAAAACTCAAAGTAGCCTACAGCGGCACCACAAAAGACGCCGCCGGCAAGCAGCGGGCGGTTTTCAAGGCAAACACCTACCTCAACCGGTTTGATTATAACCTCAAATGGGACAAGCTGACGGAAGCCGGGGGCATGGTGGTAGATAAAATGGTGAACATTGAGCTAAAGCTGGAATTTGTACAGCAATGATTTCATAAGAGCAAGAGGATGAAAGTGTTAGCAATTGCGCTTTGTATTCCCTTATCCTTTAAATTGCGCTATATTTTTTCCGCATATGTCTAATATTGAAAAGCTTATTTCTATCAGGAATTTTACCAGTGAACACCATAAAGGCCTTGTGAGCCTCATTTTTGTAGGGAACTGGATCATTGCCAAACACCAGGCATTTTTCAAACAATATGACATTACCATGCAGCAGTTCAATATACTGCGCATATTGCGGGGGCAACACCCCAAAAGCGCCAGTATCAATACGCTGAAAGAAAGGATGCTGGACAAGATGAGTGATGTGTCCCGCCTGGTGGAGCGGCTGCGCAAGGCGGAGCTGGTAGAGCGCAAAAGCTGTGAGTTGGACAGGCGGGCGGTAGATGTCAAGATCTCCGCCAAAGGCCTTCAGCTACTGAAAACCATTGACGAAGAAATTGGCACCTTGGAAGATACCCTGAAGGCATCCCTCACTGAAAAAGAAGTAGTGCAGCTCAATAAGCTGCTGGATAAGTTGTTAAGCACATATTAGTTCTCCTCCACGTAATCCAGATCTATCCCGAAAGTTTCCCGCATGGTAAAAGCAGCTACCAAAGCGGCAGCGATGCAGATAACACCGGTGATCAGCCCGCTTTGCAGGTAAGTGAAGCCGAAGCTGCCCTGCAGCCCGGTAAACAGCATGGAAATAACCGGCAGCAGGCCCCGCGCATAGTTAGGAGCCGTGGTTGCCGCAGTGGCCCGCAGGTTGGTGCCAAACTGCTCTGCCGCCACCGTTACAAAAATGGCCCAGAACCCCACACTGAAACCCAGCAATCCGCAAACAGTATAAAACATGGTAGCAGACGCTCCGTGCATGTTGAAATACAGCACCACGCAAGCCATCACCAGCGCGTAAAAGATGTAGAGCACCTTTTTGCGGCTCCGGATCATCTGGCTCAGATAACCGCTGGCAAAGTCTCCCAGCGTGAGCGCGGCGTACCCTATCATAATCACCTTGCCAGGGTCTATCTCTCCCTGTACATCCATTTTTTCCGCAAAAGCATTCGAAAACGTCATCAATATGCCCACTACGTACCAGGTAGGAAGGCCCACCAGTATGCATTTGAGGTATCGCAGAAAACGTTCCCGGTTAGTAAAGAACTTGAAGTAGTTGCCCCGGCTCACACCGCCTTTTTCTTTCACGCTGTTGAACATGCCAGACTCTACCACGCTCACCCGGAGAATCAGCAGGGCCAGGCCCAGGCCGCCCCCGATATAATAACAGATACGCCAGTTGTCACCGAAGTACTCTGATACAAAATAGGCCACCACTGCGCCGGAAATGCCTACGCTGGCCACTATCATGGTGCCCAGCCCGCGTTTTTCCTTGGGCAGCACTTCGGATACCAGGGTAATGCCCGCTCCCAGCTCTCCCGCCAGGCCCAGACCGGCAACAAAACGCCAGATCATGTACCAGGTAATGGCGTTCTCGCCGCTCACCATGCCGTTGGCCACATTGGCCACTGAATACAGCAATATGGAGCCGAACAGCACGGAAAGGCGCCCCCGTTTGTCTCCCAGCACGCCCCAGATGATGCCGCCTATCAGCATGCCCACCATCTGTATATTGATCAGCCACATGCCCACATTGTCAATTTCCTCACCCTGCAAACCCAGGTCTGTAAGGCTTTTAATACGAATGATACCGAAAAGGAGAAGGTCGTAGATGTCTACAAAGTAGCCCAGAGAGGCCACAATTACTGCCGCGTTCAATAACTTGACCGGTTTCTGCGTGGAATTCATACTGTCTGAATATTTAGAAGGTTGATGTGTTAGCCCATAAATAAAAGAGACGCAAAGTAATTGCGTCTCTCCAGATATACAAGAATTTTACGATTTTATTTCTTCTTCCTCCTGTTTGGCCGGTGCCTCTATGGGGTTGCCAAACTCATCGAAGTGGGAGTGTATGGTAGTTTTCCCGAAAATAAACTTGATGGCCACCGGCAGGGTGGTAATGACCACAATAATAATGATGATCCACTCCAGGTGGTCTTTCAGGGTGGGGAAAGCCTTGTCAAGATAGTGCCCCGCCAGCATCATGGAAAACACCCAGGAAAAGGAGCCTACAATGTTCCAGAACATGAACTTTTTCCTCTCCATGCCCACAATACCGGCCACAATGGGCGCAAAGGTACGTACCACCGGCAGGAAACGGGCCACGAAAATAGCCCCGCCGCCATACTTGTCATATACCTCCTTGGCCTGCCAGAGGTGTTTTTTCTTGAAAAAGAAAGTGTCTTTTCTTTTAAAAAGGATGGGGCCTGACTTGCGGCCGAACCAGTAGCCCACAATATTACCCAGCACACCTGTAATGGCAATCAGGGTCATGATCACCACCAGCGGCATATTAAAAAAGCTCTGGCCCAGCATTTCACCATAAATGCCGGCTATAAAAAGTAAAGAATCTCCTGGCAGGAAAAATCCCACAAACAACCCGGTTTCTGCAAATATGATAGCCAGAATCAGGTAAAATCCTCCATTCTGAATAATCCACTCGGGGTTAATTAAATGTTTAAAAAACTCGATAATCTGATCCATGCTGTTGTTTAAAATTAGAATTAGTTAGGACGCCCGAAAATACGTCATAATATGTCAAGAGGAAGTTAATATTTTATGAAAGGCAGGCTAGGCCTTCGTTTCAGGCGGCAGCTGTTTGAAATCCACCTCTCCTTCCCATTTCCCGATGACGGCTGTAGCCAGGCAATTGCCAATTACGTTTACGGACGTGCGGGCCATATCCATCAGCTCGTCTATGCCCAGAATGAGGAACACGGGCCATACCGGCAGGTGGAAAGACGCTACGGTGCCAAGAATGATCACCAAAGTGGCCCTGGGAACGCCGGCTACCCCCTTGCTGGTAAGCATCAGCGTAAATACCATCAGTATCTGCTGGCCCCAGCTCAGATGGTGGCCGGCAGCCTGGGCTACAAACACTGAAGCCAGCGCCAGGTAAAGGGTAGACCCGTCCAGGTTAAAACTATAGCCGGTGGGCATTACAAAAGCGATCACCTTGCGGGGTACGCCCATTCTTTCCATGGCCTCCATGGCCTTGGGTAGTGCAGATTCGGAGCTGGTAGTGGCAAAGGCGATAGACACCGGTTCGGATATCTCCCTGATAAACCGGCCTATGGGCAGTTTGATAATGAGCGCAACGGGTACGAACACCACGAGTATAAAAACGATCAGGGCTACATACAGGGTGAGCAACAGCTGCAGCAGGTTGCTGAGCACGGAAAGCCCGCCATGCCCCACCGTGTAGGCAATGGCCGCTCCCACCCCCACCGGGGCAAAGTACATCACGATATTGGTGAACTTGAACATGACCTCAGACAAACTTTCGCAGAAGGCCAGCATAGGGCCCCGGAATTTGTCTTTCACCAGCAGCAGGGAAATGCCGAATATAACGCTGAACACCACAATGGGCAGAATTTCCCCATGATAGATGGATTTGGCAATGTTTTCCGGGAATACATGGAGGATCACGTCTTGCCAGTTCTGGGGCTTGGTTTCAGGCAGTTTTTCATGCAGCGATTCCGGGGGCATTTTGATGCCTACCCCCGCCTGGCTGATATTGATAGCGGCCAGGCCTATGAACAGGGCAATAGTGGTCACTATTTCGAAATACACCAGTGACTTCCAGCCCATACGCCCCACCTGTTTGATATCGGAGTGCCCGGCAATGCCCACCACCAGCGTGGCAAAAAGCAGCGGGGCAATTACGGTTTTGATCAACTGGAGGAAAACCTTGCTGAGCACCTGGAAGTTGACGGCTATGGCAGGATAATCATGCCCCAGCTCCGCCCCTATGACCATGCTCACCAGTATCCAGGTAGTAAGGGATTTTTTGGTAACGGCAAACCATACAACGGTGGCCACGGTTACCCACCGGAGCACCATCAATACTACCGGCGGCACTTCCATCCAGCCAAAATGATCGAACGTATGTACAAAGGAAACTATCGTAAAAACGATCAACGCAACAAGAGCCGCCAGCTTCTTATTCATAGAGGTGATTTAGTTCAAGGTTTTTGTCAAAAATTGTCCAAAAATAAGGTTCTGAACGCAAAATCCCCACAAATGTTGCCAGAATGCGGCCATATTGCGGCCCTGAACGTACATAAAATAAAATACCGCTTTATGATTTTAGATACTATATTTGACGATCTGTAAAATCTAAACAAGCTCTAAATCAACCTCACATCTTTACTGTATGAGTAGACTTTTTGCCAAGAAATCTCTTCCATTACTATTAGCAGAAGCTTCAGAATCAGAAAAAGGATTAAAAAGAACACTCAGTTCCGGGGCGCTGGTAGCGCTGGGCATTGGCGCCATTATAGGCGCGGGGCTGTTTTCCCTTACCGGCATTGCCGCTGCTGAAAATGCGGGGCCCGCTGTAACCATCTCTTTTGTACTGGCCGCCGTTGGTTGTGCCTTTGCCGGCCTGTGCTACGCAGAGTTTGCCTCTATGATACCCGTTGCGGGCAGCGCCTACACGTATTCCTATGCTACCATGGGTGAATTTGTTGCCTGGATCATTGGCTGGGACCTGGTGCTGGAGTATGCGCTGGGCGCCGCTACCGTGGCCGTAAGCTGGAGCCGCTACCTGCTGGAGTTCCTGCATAAGTTCGGCATCCATATCCCCCACCAGTTGGCGGTGTCACCCTGGGAAACAGTAAAAATGAGCGACGGTACCCTTATTGAAGGCGGCCTGTTCAACCTGCCTGCGGTTATCATTGTGCTGCTGCTCTCCCTGCTGCTCATCAAGGGCACCCGCGAGTCTGCCGGCATGAACAACTTCCTGGTAATCCTGAAAGTATCCGTAGTGATCGTTTTCATCATACTGGGCTGGAGCCATATAGACCCCGCCAACTATGACCCGTATATCCCCGCCAACACCGGCAAATATGAAAACTTTGGCTGGACGGGCATTGCCACCGGGGCGGCCGTGGTGTTCTTTGCCTTTATTGGCTTTGACGCCGTATCTACCGCCGCGCAGGAAGCCAAAAACCCGCAGAAAGGCATGCCCATCGGCATCCTTGGCTCACTCATTATCTGCACCATCCTCTATGTACTGTTTGCCCACGTAATGACAGGGCTGTTGAACTATAAACTCTTTGCCGGAGACGCCAAACCCGCTGCCACCGCTTTTGCGCAAACAGGGTACGATTTTCTGCAGACCGGCCTCATTATAGCCATCCTGGCGGGCTATACCTCCGTGATACTGGTGATGCTGCTCGGACAAAGCCGCGTGTTCTACTCCATGAGCCGTGACGGGCTGCTGCCGAAATTTTTCAGTGATGTACATCCCAGGTTCAGAACGCCCTGGAAAACCAATGCCTTCTTCATGGTGTTCGTAAGCCTGTTTGCAGGCCTGGTGCCGGTAAGCGATCTGGGGCACATGGTGAGCATCGGTACGCTCTTCGCCTTCTCCCTGGTATGCATCGGCGTGATCATCATGCGGAAAAAGATGCCGGAAATACCCCGTGCGTTCAAAACCCCGCTGGTGCCCTTTGTGCCCATTATGGGCGTGCTGGTATGCGGTTACCTCATGTACTCCCTGCCCAAAGAAAGCTGGGCAAGGCTGGCTATATGGCTGGCACTGGGCCTGGCTATCTATTTCTTCTATAGCAGGCACAACAGCAAACTGGGAAAAGAAAAGCCATAAATTGACCATAGATGATATTTCAAAGGCCCGCCGCGCTCCGCAGCGGGTCTTTTATTTGACGCTAATCTGTCAGAATTTAATATTTTTGCAGCCACATTCAAGGAACGTATTTTACTATGGGACGTATATTCGAAGTAAGAAAACATACCATGTTTGCCCGCTGGGACCGCATGGCCAAACAATTTACCCGCATTGGAAAGGAAATTGCCATAGCCGTAAAACAAGGCGGCCCTGACCCGGACAATAACCCCGCCCTGCGCCGCTGCTTTCAGAACGCTAAAGGCGTGAATATGCCGAAAGACCGCGTGGAAGCTGCCATCAAACGCGCCATGGGGAAAGACAAAACTGATTATGAAGAAGTTGTATATGAAGGATATGCGCCCCACGGCGTTGCCGTAATGGTAGAAACCGCTACGGACAATACTACCCGCACGGTTGCCAACGTGCGCATGCACTTCAACCGCGGCGGCGGCAGCCTGGGCAACAGCGGTTCTGTAGGTTTCCTTTTCAACCGCCTGGGCGAGTTCAAGATCAAAAATGAAGGGCAAGACCTGGAAGAGCTGGAACTGGAACTGATAGACTTCGGCCTGGAAGAGATCGGAGAAGACAGCGAAGGCAACATCATTATCCGCGCCGCTTTCAATGAATTTGGCAATATGGCCAAGGCGCTGGAAGAAAAAGGCATTAACATCATCAGCGCCGAGCTGAAAAGAATACCCAGCACTACCGTGGAATTAGGGGAAGAGCAAGCGAAGGAAGTACTGGAGCTGATTGACCGGCTGGAGCAGGATGAGGATGTACAGCAGGTGTTCCATAACCTGAAATAGTTTACGCCGCAGATATTTGGAGGGCTGACCTGACCGGGTCAGCCCTTCGTATTTCGTGGCCTTTTGGGAATAGTACTGTTCCGGCGTCCACCTTGAAGCCGGAACATCACTACCTGTAAGCGCGTTCATGGTGCTTATGGCCGCCGAAAGGAGTGATCTACCCCTTCACCACGTTCTCCGGCTGCCCGTTCTGAAATGCTTTTACATTGCTCACCACCTTGTCCATCAACTTCTTGCGCGCTTCTACCGTAGCCCATGCTATATGCGGGGTAACAAGGCAGTTTTTAGCGCTGAACAGCGGATGACCCGCCGGCGGCGGTTCCGTGGCCAACACGTCCAGCCCGGCGCCGGCCAGCCGGCCAGCATTCAATGCAGCTGCCAGGTCTTCTTCATTAATGAGCGGCCCGCGGCTGGTATTGATCAGAAAAGCAGATGGTTTCATCGTGCTGAGGAGGGCGGCGTTTACAAACCCTTTATTTTCAGCGTTCAGGGGGCAGTGCAGGCTTACCAGGTCTGCCTCCCGGAAGCAGGTGGCCTGGTCTGTAAAGATGACCCCATCCATTTTATCCCTTTCCGGGTGTTTGTGACTCACAATAACGCGCATGCCAAAGGCCATGGCTATTCTTGCAACGGCCTGCCCTATTTGCCCAAAGCCGATAATGGCCAGGGTTTTATGTTGCAGCTCCCAGAGCGGCTGTTTCCAGTAACTGAAATCAGGGTTTTGCACCCATTCTCCTTTCCGCACGCTGTCTGCATGCAGACCAACGCCCTGCACCAGTTCCAGCAGCAAGGCAAAGGTAAGTTGCGCTACGGAGGCAGTGCTGTAAGCGGGCACGTTGCTGACGGTAATGCCCCTTTCCCGGGCGGCCTTCACGTCTACAATATTGTAACCAGTGGCCATTACCCCAATATACCGGAGGGCCGGCAGCTGCAGGATGGTGTCTGCCGGCACAAGGGCTTTGTTGGTAAGAATGATGTCTGCTTCTTTGGCCCGCTCCGCTACCAGCTCCGGCGGGGTACGGTCATATACAGTTACCTTTCCAAGGGTTTCCAGCGCGTCCCAGCTCAGATCGCCGGGGTTGAGGGCGTAGCCGTCCAGTACAACTATATTCATAAGAATAAAAGTACGGCATTAGCTGAAAAAATTGCAGGCTAAAAAACGTCTACGCGTGCAAAGGTGTTATTCACCTTGTCTATAACAAAGTTCCCGTAAACAGAACGGTAGGTGCCGTAACATAATTTACCGTTCAACTGAATGTTGTGCTCTTTGCCCAGCGGGTGCATGCCCTCTATCAGCCTGACAAAACGCATGCGTTGCAGTTGGCCGCCGCATTTACATTTGGTTTCGGAAATTTTCTTGTGGGAATGCACAATATTGCTGCATCTGATACATCTAGCTTCCATGTTACGTTGATTTGGGTACAAAAAAATCCAACAGACTTTGGCTGTAAAGTTTGCTTTGTCAGATGTCTTTAATGTATGCATATACGCAACGTGGAGTTGCCTGCGGCTCAACAAACAATCTATGCCGGTATGCTAAAAGGAGAAAAATAAGGAAAGGTCCTTCCGTCATGTAAGTAAAACCTGGGCCTGTTTTTTCCGACAATCCATGTCAGCGATCAGAGGATGATGGTTAAACAATTTTGTAAAAACCAGGCCAGGTTTTTGTCTAATTTATCAAAGGATGATGGTTAGTTCGAATTTTTCTGCTTACCTAAGTTACGAAATCAATTACAAAGGAAAAAGTATTCATTGCTGTTTCCTTGAACTGAGGAAGGCCGTTCAAAACTGAACGGCCCCCATTTTCAGCCTATTTGAACCGTCTAAGCAATGTTTATGACTGTATTAACACTGCTAATTTATAGCTTTCCACTACGCCTGTACCAGGCTGAAAACAATGAACGGGGAATGAATAATTACGACAGAATGAACAATCAATCGATTGAAAATAAATTCAATACACGTTATAATGAACGATGCTTTTTAAGAAATAATAATTGGGCTTGAGCCACCTGGGGATAGCTGGGGTCACAGTTAACAATGAGGAAATAGCTGGCCAGCGGGCTCAATTGCCAGTCTGGTTCCATTTGCCCTGCGTGAGAGCAATATGTTTTCCGGAAATTCAGCTCCACCGGCAAGTGTAATGCCGCGCAAGCCCGCATGGCACGCTGAAGCGCATCCTCGCCCTGCCCGGGGCCGTAGCCCAGGGCCTCCAGCACTTCACTGGCATAATACGCTACCGCCGTTTCCTGCTCATGACGGTGCTGGTTTTCCAGTATCTCATCCAGGTAATCAAATGGTTGCAGTATCATGATATTAGTTTTTTCAGGTAAAACAACCGGGAAAGCCGCATTTTTGCCGATGGCCGGTTCACGCAAAATTACGGTGGGCCTGGTCTTTTCCCGCCCGCGGCCTTAGCTTGCCCGCATCTGCATCAACCGCGTGAAAAGCTCTTTCTCCTCTTCCGTCAGTTGTTTGGGTACGGTGACCTTCACTTTCACATACAAATCCCCTGCTGCTTCCGTGCTACCTTCCTGCGAGGGTATGCCCTTCCCCTTCAGCCGGAAAAGCCGGCCGCTGTCTGTGCCGGCCGGAATGCTCAATTGTAATGGCGTACCGGGCACCGCCACCGGCACTTTTCCGCCCAATACAGCAGTGTACAGGTCTACCGGCACTTCCATGTGCACATCTTTACCCTGCAATTCATACTGCCCGTCTGTAGCCAGTTCCACTTCTATCAGCAAATCTCCCGGCTCGCCACCGTTCCGCCCCGGCTGGCCTTTGCCTTTCAAACGCAGCACCTGGCCGTTATAAGTACCCTGCTTTATTTTCAGGTTCAGCTTTTGGCCGTTCACTTCTATTTGCCGCGTGGCGCCGGTGTATACGTCCTGCACACTAACTTTCATGGTAGCATGTACATCACCGCCCCGGCGTGTTCTGCTGCGGCCCTGCTGCGCGCGGCTCCGGAAGCCGCCGCCAAAAAGGTGCTCAAAGAAATCGGAAAACTGCCCCCCTTCTCCAAACATGCTTTCCACATCTTCATACTGCTGCCGGCCGCCGCCTTGCTGGGCCTGCCACCTGCCCCAGTCAAATCCTCCGCCACCGGCGTTGCCATGCTGCTCATAGTATTTCCAGTTCTCGCCAAACTCATCGTACTTTTTCCTTTTTTCTGCATCTCCCAGCACTTCATACGCTTCATTCAGCTCTTTGAACTTTTCTTCAGCCAGCTTGTCATCTGGGTTCTTGTCCGGGTGGTACTTCACCGCCAGTTTCCGGTAAGCCTTTTTAATGTCTTCCGCGCTGGCTTTTTTATCTACACCAAGAATTTTATAATAGTCTTTGTACTCCATACTTGTAAGAATATAACAAATTATGCCGGAAGCTTGTTTGCAGACGGCCTAAAACAGGCGCACCCCCTGCGTTGTACAGGGGGTGCGCTGCTGCTACGTCAGTTTATGTTTGCAGGAACTACTCCCTGATCATGTCCATTACTATTTTCACCACGTCTTCCGCATTGGGTTTGGAGAAGTAATCCCCATCAGACCCATAGGCGGGACGATGCGCCTGGGCGGCCAGCGTTCTGGGCGCCACATCCAGCCAGCGGTAGCCGCCCTGTACTTCCATCACCTGCTGGAACATATAGGCGGTGCCGCCACCGGGCACGTCTTCATCCACAAAAAGTATGCGGTTTGTTTTTTTCAAAGATGCCAGGATGGACTGGTGAATGTCAAACGGCAATAAGGTCTGCACGTCTATCAACTCACAGGAAATGCCCTGCTGTTCCAGTACCTGCATGGCGTCTTCAACTATCCGGAGGGTAGAGCCGTAAGATACGATGGTGATGTCTGTACCGGGGTGCAGCACTTCGGCCACGCCCAGCGGCACGGTGAAATCTTTCAGATTTTCCGGCAGGCGCTCCTTAAGGCGGTAGCCATTCAACGCCTCAATCATAATAGCGGGCTCATTGGCTTGCAGCAGCGTATTGTACATGCCGGCTGCCTGTACCATGTTGCGGGGCACGCATACATGCAGGCCGCGCAGCGAGTTCACGATCATGCCCATGGGGGAGCCGGAGTGCCAGATGCCTTCCAGGCGGTGGCCACGGGTGCGTACTATGATAGGGCAGAACTGGGTGCCTTTTGTTCTGTATTGCAGTGACGCTACATCGTCACTCAGCGGCTGCAGGCCGTATAGCAGGTAATCCAGGTACTGGATCTCCGCAATGGGGCGCAGGCCGCGCAGCGCCATGCCAATGCCCTGGCCCATGATGGTCAGCTCACGGATGCCGGTGTCAGCAATGCGCGTTTTGCCGTGTTTTTGCTGAAGGCCGGCAAAACCCTGGTTTACGTCTCCTATTTTGCCTACATCTTCTCCGAAGGCGAATACCAGCGGATGGTGGCTGAAGAGCTGGTCAAAATACCGGTTGAGTATTTCATAGCCGTTGATCAGCGGAGCGTCTTCCGCGTATTGCGCCGGCACCTCCGGTACGTTGAGCACGGAGTTGGGGCCGGTGGCATAGAGGTAGGTGTTGTAATTTTCTTTTTCGATGGCCAGCTGGCGGTCATAGAACTGCTGCAGGTCATCCAGCGCAGCGGAAAAGTTACGGGGATGCTTGAAAAGTATGCCTGCGGCTGTTTTCAACACATCCTTGCGTTGCGGCTCACGGTTGGAGGCCAGCTCCTGCATTACCTGCGTAATGTAGGCGGTATCTCCGCGGCCTTCGGCCAGCAAGGCTTCACACAGGCCCAGCAGCTCCTGCACCTGCGCCTTGATAGGCGCAATGTATTTTTCCCAGGCAGCGCGGCGGCTATCCTGCGCAATGGTTTTAGCCTCAGCCTCTATTTGCTGTAGCAGCGCTTCGTCTGCCAGTGCATTCTCCAGCAGCCACTGCCGCATTTTAAGGTTGCAATCAAATTCCTTTTCCCATGCCAGCCGCTCCTTGCTTTTATAACGCTCATGGCTACCCGAAGTGGAGTGGCCCTGCGGCTGTGTGATCTCCTCCACATGGAAGAGCACGGGCACGTGGGTTTCGCGGGCCTTGCGAATGCCTTCTTCAAAGGTTTCGCACATGCCGGCATAATCCCATCCTTTTACGTTATATATTTCCAGCCCGTTGGAGTTGCCGTTTTTGCGGAAACCTTCCATAACGGTGCTGATAGAACCTTTGGTAGTCTGGTATTTGCGGGGAACGGAAATGCCGTAACCATCATCCCATACAAAGATCACCAGGGGCACCTGCAATACGCCGGCGGCGTTTACGGTTTCCCAGAAGTGGCCTTCGCTCGTAGAGGCGTCACCAATAGTAGCAAAACATACTTCGTTGCCGTTGCGGGAAAGATGATCGTACTGCTGCAGCTCTGGTACTTCACGGAACAGTTTGCTGGCATAGGCCAGCCCCAGTGCGCGGGGCATCTGGGCGGCGGTAGGCGCCATATCTGCCGCGGTGTTTTTCATGGAGGCCAGGTTCAGCCAGTTGCCTTCCGCATCAATATTAGGCGTGGCAAAATGGGAGTTCATCTGGCGCCCGGCTGAGAACGGGTCGTTATTTATATCCGGGTCTGCATACAACTGAGAAAAGAACTGCTCCACGGTGGCAATACCACTGGCAAAGGCAATGGTCTGGTCACGGTAGTAACCGGAACGGAAATCGCCCGGTTTGAAATATTTTGACATGGCAATCTGCGCCACTTCCTTGCCGTCCCCAAAAATGCCAAACTTCGCTTTTCCGGTCAGTACCTCGCGGCGGCCCAGCAGGCTTACTTCCCTGCTGATGCAAGCGAGCCTGAAATCATTCAACACTTCCCTGCGGAATTCCTCAAACGACAACTGGCTCTGCATATTCATAGCTAATTCGTTGTTTTCGATCATGCCAACCTTGGTTAAAACACAAATGTAAAGTAAAATGGTGAATGGGTAATACCCACCGGCTGTTCCTGTGAATAATTAAATTTTTAAGAAATTTTTAATATCTTGCCGCCTGCGGTTCAATTTTTGGCCGTAAATTTGATTTGGAAACTGGTGTGAACTATATCGTTTTAACCAATCGTTTTAAAACCAAACTTGACAAGATGAAAAAATTTATCTTATCCCTATTTGCGAGCATGCTGCTGGCCACCGGTGCGTGGGCACAGGCCCAGAACGGTTCAGGCGCGGCCAATGCCGTAGATGCGAAACTGAAGTTCAAGAAGGAAACTGTTGATTTTGGCGTAACCAAGCTGAACAAACCGGTGACTGTTACGTTCGAATTTACCAATATTTCCACGGCGCCCGTGCTGATCGAAACGGCGAAGGCCAGCTGCGGTTGTACGGTGCCTAACTGGACCGTAGAACCGATCCTCCCGGGCAAAAGCGGCAAAATCACCGCCACCTACAGCGCAAACGCCACAGGCAAGCCCACCAAAACCGTTTACCTGAAGCTCAAAGGAATAGATCAGGAAAAAGAACTGGTGATCACCGGCACAGTAGAGAACTAAAGCGTAAAAGCTCACTGATATCGGCCCCCGTTCATAACGGGGGCCTTTTTTATTATATGCTTCCCTTAACTTTGCATCGCTAAAATCAAACACCAAATGCCTAACATCAGCAAACGGGGGCAGATTATGCCGCCCTCGCCGATCCGCAAGCTTGTACCCTTTGCGGAAGCAGCCAAAAAGAAAGGTACCAAGGTCTATCACCTGAACATTGGCCAGCCAGATATTGAAACGCCCGCAGCGGTGCTGGAAGCCGTCAGGAAATCTGATTTCCGGATACTGGAATACAGCCACAGCGCAGGTAACGAAAGCTACCGCCGGAAGCTGACGGGCTATTACAGCAAGTTTGGCATTACGGTGGACCATACGGAGATCATTGTGACCACAGGCGGCTCTGAGGCCATCCTTTTCGGTTTTATGGCTTGCCTGGACCCGGGTGACGAAGTGATTGTTCCCGAACCTTTTTACGCCAATTACAACGGGTTTGCCGTGGAGGCCGAGGTGAACATAGTACCCGTTACTTCTACCATAGATACAGGCTTTGCCCTCCCTCCCATTGAGGATTTTGAGAAAATGATAACGCCTAAAACAAAGGCCATTCTCATCTGCAACCCCAATAACCCCACGGGCTACCTGTACAGCCGCGCGGAAATGGAGGTGTTGAAAGCGCTTTGCCTGAAGCACAACCTGTTTTTATTCTCCGATGAGGCTTACCGGGAGTTCAGCTATGACGGCGAGAATATCTCCGCCCTGCATATTGCGGGCCTGGAGCAGCACGTAGTGGTATTTGACACTATTTCAAAACGTTACAGCGCCTGCGGGGCCCGCATTGGCGCTGTGGTGACACATAACCGCGGCCTGCTTGATGCAGTGATGAAATTTGCCCAGGCCCGCCTGAGCCCGCCCAGCTTTGCCCAGATTGCAGCAGAGGCGGCGGTAGACCTGCCAGATAATTATTTTGACGCCATCAAGGCGGAATACCAGGGCCGGCGTGACTTGCTGGTAGCGCGGCTGAACGCCATTCCCGGCGTATTCTGCCCCAACCCGGGCGGTGCTTTTTACGCCATGGCGCGCCTGCCTATTGATGATGCGGATAAGTTCTGCCAGTGGCTGCTGGAGTCTTTTTCCCACGAGCAACAAACGGTGATGCTGTCTCCCGCCACCGGCTTTTACGCTACTCCCGGCCTGGGCAAGCAGGAAGTACGGCTGGCATATGTATTGAACCTGGGTGATATCGCAAAAGCCATGGATTGCCTGGCCAAAGCGCTGGAAGTATACCCTGGCCGCCAGTAAAACCATTCACGGAGAGCCGGTAATATTTAGTCGCTTAAGGTTAAAAAAACATTACCATTCTAAAACATGACAAAAATCATATTTCTTAAAATATCGGCTGGAACGCTTATAAATACTGAATATTTACATTACAATAAATTCTATATTTATTTTTTGAGCTCAAAAGCCTAAAATTTTCAGAAAATGAATTTTGAAATTTAAATTTATTGTCTACTTTTACTGTGTAATCGATACGCAAAGGGTTGATTAAACAAATAACAAAAAGTTAGATTTATGTGGACAAAAATACGGAAGCTCCTTAGCAAAAATTTAACTTGTATAATTTTGACAAATGGGAAAATGGCGCGACCTTTGCATTATCAACATTATGTAAAAAGTCGGCGACAAACTAAAACGTTTTAGCTAATTAATCATATTTTTGTATCAGTTTTTCATAACGTGGAATTTATAAAGGCAAACGGCTCTGTTCACAGAGCCGTATTTTTTTATCCTTAATTCCAGAATTTATCTTTTTCCAACCGATTGCAATTTAAATTCCTCTATTTCAAGGAAATTTCAACCTATTTTGCCGCTATAAGCTCCTGATTTTTTCATATTATTGTCATGTAATGAAAAGACAAGGTGGGTATTGTGCTTAACCGCGCAGTACCTTTCGCTAGTTTTCATAACGTGGAATTTTAAAATGCAACGGTCCTGATTCCTCAGGACCGTTTATATTTTTTTCCAGTATGTAAAATTCGGGGGAGCTTTCCCTTACATGTTTGCGCGGATCATCGTAAAGAAGTCGTCAAACAGGTAGCGGGAATCATGCGGGCCGGGGGTAGACTCCGGGTGATATTGCACAGAGAAGGCAGGTTTGTTTTTGATACGGATGCCCTCTACAGACTGGTCATTCAGGTTCACATGCGTAACTTCCACGTTTTCAGAGGCTGCCACCGCTTTTGCGTCGATGGCAAAACCGTGGTTCTGGGTAGTGATCTCGCATTTGCCGGTGAGCAGGTTCTTTACCGGGTGGTTGAGGCCCCTGTGGCCGTGGTGCATCTTGTAGGTAGGGATGCCGTTGGCCATGGCCAGTAACTGGTGGCCCAGGCAAATACCAAACAGGGGGCGGTTGGCTGCCAATACCTTTTTAATGGTTTCTACGGCATATGCAAGCGGCGCCGGGTCACCAGGACCGTTAGATATGAAATAAGCATGCGGTTTGAAGGTTTCGCACTCCTCAAAGCTGGTCTGGGTAGGATGTACTTTCAGGTAAGCCCCTTTTTCAGACAGGCATTTGAGCATATTTCGTTTCACTCCGTTGTCCAGCACGGCAATACGGATCTCCGCATTCGGGTCTCCTACAAAATAAGGCTCCTTGGTAGATACCTCTGCGCAAAGTGCCAACCCTTCCATTGAAGGTACTTTGCTCAGTTCTTCCCTGAGTTTCTTTTCGTCCAGTATTTCAGAGGAAATAATACAGTTCATGGCGCCTTTGCTGCGGATGTGAGATACCAGGGCGCGGGTATCTACTTCATGAATGGCCACCAGGTTATTGTCTTCCAGGAACTTGGCCAGAGACTCGTCCGCCATTTTGCGGGAATAGTTATGCGCTATATTTTTACAGATCAGGCCGCTGATTTTCACACTGCTGCTTTCTACATCTTCGTTCTTGGTACCATAATTCCCCACGTAACAGTTGTTCATAATCAATACCTGCCCTTTGTAGGAAGGATCGGTGAAAACTTCCTGGTAACCGGTCATACCCGTATTAAAACAAAGTTCGCCGGATGCGGTCCCAACTTTTCCGAACGCTTTACCATGAAAAACGGTGCCATCTTCTAACAACAGCATGGCGGGCTGTGTGGATCTGGTAGTTTGCGGCATTCTGCTTACCCTTTCTTTTTTTATGTTCCGAAACGGAACGGTTAAAACTTTGCAAAGTTAGGGCATGATTTTGAATTTTGAGCAGCTATTTTACGGCTGTTCAGTTCAATTGGGCTGATTTTAACACTTCCTCCGCCACCCGTCTGCCTGTGGAATCATTTCCCGTATGAGTTACCACTACCTGTACGCTGATACCGCCTTTTACGACCACCAGGCTGCTGAACTCCATGGGGGCGGAATGGTCTTGCACATAGCTCCCCTGCTGCCACATGGCCGGCGCCCCGTTGAGCTGCACCCGTTTTTCGGTGTAGCTGAACTGCGAAACTCCTTTCTGCCGCGCCAGCGCGTCAGCAGCCGCCCGTGCCGCCGGTTCCAGCTCTACCTGTGACTGGGCCAGAAAAATGGCTTCCTCCATGGTGATTTCCAGCCCTTCCGCCCTGCCCCCGCCTGTGAAAGCCTTGAAACGCAGGTTGGGCATGTCTTTCCGGTCTGCCGGAGAAAGGGAGAACGGTGTCTGCAGCCGTAACACGTTACCCCGGAAAGTACGCCAGCCACCGGTTTCCAGCATGGCAGCCGGTACGGTGGGCTTGCTGAACATCTTTACCAGGCCGGGCCCGTACCAGGCGCCCAAGGTGCTGCAGGCCACCAGTATTACGATGCCCGTGATGAGCGCAGCTTTCTGGCGGATGGTCAACATCCAGTGCTGCTGTTTTTTAATAATGGCCTGGTAGGCAGCTTCTGAAATGCCTGCTTCCGTGGCAAACTGCTCAAAGCTGCCATGTGGATGGCGGGCCTGCCAAACGGGAAATGTAAGCGGGAATTTTTTGCTGCAGTGATCGCAGAGGGTGACGTATTCGGATTTGAGGGCACTGTGCCGGCCACAATGACCACATTTAAGATAGTGCATAGGTATGGGATATTTGCACTAAATTAATATTTTTTTACATATAACAACCCGGATGGAGGCCTTTCCGTATAAAAAAAAGCTGCCCTGGTGAGAGGGCAGCTTTTCCTGTATCGTTAGAAAAAAAACTATTCAGCAGCTTTTTCTTCAGTAGCGGGTGCTTCAGCAGCGGGAGCGGCAGGTTCTGCGGCTTTCTCTTCTGCTTTCTTCTTGCCACCACCGGCACGACGGGTTTTCTTGGCCGGTGCTTTTTCAGCCTCGGCAGATTTACCGTATATTTCATTGAAGTCAACCAGTTCGATCAGGGCTACTTCTGCATTGTCACCAATCCTTTTACCCAGTTTGATGATGCGGGTGTAACCACCGGGGCGGCTGGCAATTTTTTCGCTGATGGTGCCAAACAGTTCAGTGATGGCTTCTTTATCCTGCAGGTAGCTGAAAACAATACGACGGTTGTGAGTGCTGTCGGTTTTAGCGCGGGTCAGCATTGGTTCAATGTAAACGCGCAGCGCTTTTGCTTTCGCTAAAGTGGTTTGGATACGTTTGTGGCTGATCAGCTCGCAAGCGAGGTTGCTCATCAGCGCTTTACGGTGAGCGGAAGTACGGCTCAGCCTGTTCAATTTTACTCCGTGACGCATGACTTTTGTTTGTTTGTGTTCCCTTATACCGTGTCAGGAATTATAAGGTACTTGTTATAAAATACAAATCACGGATGCCTTCCGGCTCCGTGATTTGTGCTATACGAATACTATTCTTCGTCCAGTTTCAGTTTGGACAGGTCCATACCGAAGTGCAGACCTCTTTCGCCCAGTACCTGCTCAATTTCGCTGAGAGACTTCTGACCGAAGTTCCGGAACTTCATCAGCTCTTCCTGCTCGTACTGTACCAGTTCGCTCAGGGAGTTGATTTTAGCGGCTTTCAGACAGTTGAACGCGCGAACGCTCAGGTCCAGGTCTTCCAGCGGCGTTTTCAGGATCTTGCGGAGCTGCAGTGTCTGTTCGTCCACTACATCTTCTTTCTCAGTGTCTTTGGTATCGAAGCTGATGTTCTCATCAGTGATGATCATCAGGTGTTGGATCAGGATGCGGGAAGCCTGTTTAACGGCTTCTTCCGGGTGGATGGTACCATCAGTGACCACTTCCATGATCAGCTTTTCGTAGTCCGTTTTTTGTTCCACACGGGTGTTCTCGATGCTGTATTTCACGTTTTTAATGGGCGTGAACACAGAGTCGATGGCGATGTAACCAAAGATCGCATCTTTGGGCCTGTTCTCTTCAGCCGGCACGTAACCGCGGCCTTTGCCGATGGTCAGTTCAATGTCCAGCTTGGCAGAAGGGTCCAGGGTGCAGATCAGCAGCTCGGGGTTCATGATCTGGAAAGAATTGGTGGCTTTCTCGATCATGTCCGCACGGAACTCGGTTTTGCCTTTGATGGAGATCTGGATCTTTTCGCTGCTTACTTCGTTCTCAACAATCTTTTTGAAACGAACCTGTTTCAGGTTGAGGATAATTTCAGTAACGTCTTCCGTGATCCCTTTCAGGGTGGCAAACTCGTGATCAGCGCCTTCAATCTTGATTCCCACAATGGCATAGCCCTCCAATGAAGACAACAGTACGCGGCGGAGCGCATTCCCGATTGTCACACCATAACCCGGTTCTAACGGACGGAATTCGAATTGAGCTTCAAAGTCGGTAGACTTCTGCAAAACGATCTTGTCAGGCTTTTGGAAATTAAGAATTGCCATTGATATGCTTGATTTATGAGTTTTAACTTATGTTATACGGCTATAGCCACCGGCTGGTGGCTATAACTTATTACTTGGAGTACAATTCTACGATCAGTTGTTCCTTGATGTTCTCGGGAACGCTTTCTCTCTCCGGATACGCAATGAATGTACCTTTCATGTCTTTCTCATTCCAGTCCAGCCAGCTGAACTTCGGGTTTTTACCACGAATAGCGCTGGTGAGGGCGGTGTTGCCGGCGGCTTTGTCTTTCAGGCCAACCACGTCACCGGGTTTCAACTGGTAAGAGGGTACGTTCACTACCACACCGTTCACTGTTACGTGCTTGTGGGAAACAAGCTGGCGTGCAGCGGGACGGGAGGGGGCAATGCCCATGCGGAACACGGTATTGTCCAGGCGGGCTTCCAGCAGCTTGATCAATACTTCACCGGTAACGCCTTTTCTGCGGTTGGCTTCTTCAAACAGGTTACGAAACTGTTTTTCGAGCACGCCGTAAGTGTATTTTGCTTTTTGTTTCTCTCTCAGCTGCAATGCATACTCACCCAGTTGTTTACGCTTGCGCTGTGCGCCATGCTGACCGGGAGGGTTGCTGTTCTTGCCTAAATACTTGCCATTACCTAAAATGGGCTCTCCAAAAATCCTGGAGATCTTGGTCTTTGGTCCTGTGTACCTTGCCATGTTTTGTTGTTCAGATTTTTAGTTACGGTGCAAGCTCATTTAAAAATCTTAAAACCCGATCTTGCACCCACTGTGATAAATAAATATACAAATAAAAATTACGAATTACGAATTGCGCATTACGTTCATGATCTTGGTCCAGATCCGTAATTCGCCATTCGTAATTCGCAACAGAATATCCTATACCCTTCTCTTCTTGGGAGGACGGCAGCCGTTGTGGGGCAGCGGGGTCACATCCTTGATGAGGGTTACCTCGATACCTGAGTTTGAGATAGCACGGATAGCGCTCTCACGACCGGCACCGGGGCCTTTTACAAATACGTCCGCTCTTTTCAGACCAGCGTCAAAGGCAGTTTTGGCAGCATCGGAAGCAGCGAGCTGGGCAGCGTACGGAGTGTTCTTTTTAGAACCCTTGAAACCCATTTTACCGGCAGAAGACCAGGAGATCACCTGACCCTGTTTGTTGGTAATGCTTACAATGATGTTGTTGAAACTTGCAGAGATATGTACATCCCCGAAGTTATCCACCTTTACTACCCTCTTTTTAGCGGCAGCTTTTGTATTAGTTGCTTTTGCCATAATTCGTTATAATTCCAACGATGAAATTCCAAATCCCTGTTTATATAAAAACCCTTTATGCCGCCAGCTCCCGGACTTGGAAAAAAGGACACCGGCCAAGGGATCTTATTATTTTTTCGGTGCCTTCTTTTTACCAGCAACGGTTTTACGTTTACCTTTCCTGGTGCGGCTGTTGGTACGGGTACGCTGACCTCTAACCGGCAGACCTTTCCTGTGGCGCAGCCCGCGGTAGCAGGCAATATCCAGCAAACGCTTGATGTTCATCTGCACTTCAGAACGCAGCTGACCTTCTACCTTCAGCTCCTGGAGAATGATGTTACGGATGGCAGATTGCTCATCATCGTTCCAATCCTTCACTTTCTTGTTAAAATCAATGCCTGCTTTGCTCAGGATATACTGGGCGGTAGAGTGGCCAATACCATAGATATAGGTCAGACCAATTTCGCCTCTTTTGTTTTTAGGAAGATCAATACCGGCTATACGTGCCATATCAATTGTTTAATTTATAATTCGTTTAATGTATACAGATGCTGATTAACCCTGACGTTGTTTAAAACGGGGATTCTTCTTGTTGATCACCAGCAATTTACCCTTGCGGCGAACAATTTTGCAGTCTGCACTTCTTTTCTTGATGGAAGCTCTTACTTTCATGAGTCAAATGTTATAAATCTACCAGTTGTTACTATTTGTACCTGAAAATTATACGACCCCTGCTCAAATCGTAAGGGCTCATCTCAACGCCAACTTTATCTCCCGGCAGGATGCGGATATAGTGCATTCTCATTTTGCCAGAAATGGTAGCCAGAATCTCGTGTCCGTTCTCCAGTTTTACCCGGAACATCGCATTAGATAAGGCTTCGAGAATAATACCATCCTGTTTAATGAGTGCCTGTTTCGCCATAAAAATTTTTAGGAATGCAAAGATACCACAAAAGTTTCTTAAACCGAAAAAATTACCGGAAATAATTGATGAAAAAGCCGCGTTATGTGGATAACTTTTAAAAAATATCGCAATATTTCTATAAAGCTACTCTATATCAATTAATTATACAGTCTTAAATGCTATAATACCTCTGAGGGGAAACCGCTTGTGATTGCGGCCAAACGCTCAAAAAGCAAGCAAAGATACGTATTTACAGCCAGATTACACAGTACCTCAGGCGCTGATGTACGCGCCGTTCAGTGCCGGATTCTGTTTTTCTGCGGCTTCAATGTGCTCAAAAGTAGACAGCATGTCTGCTTTTCCTTTCATCACGGCCACAGTATGCTCATAGTGAACAGACACCTTGCGGTCTCGCGTCACCACCGTCCAGCCGTCTTCCAGGTATTCCACATCCCTGGTACCCAGGTTCACCATAGGCTCAATGGCAATCACCAGGCCTTCTTTCAGCACGGCCCCGCTGCCCCGGCGGCCGTAGTTGGGCACCTGGGGGTCTTCATGCAGGTTGCGGCCAAGCCCGTGGCCCACCAGTTCCCGCACTACACCGTAACCTCTCTCCTTCTCCACATATTCCTGTATGGCGTAGGCAATATCTCCTACCCGGTTGCCGGCCACAGCCTTTTCCACGCCTTTGGCCAGCGCTGTTTTGGTGGCGGCCATCAGTTTCTGCACATGGGGCGGCACCTCGCCTACGGCAAAGGTATAAGCGCTGTCTCCATGAAAACCGTTGGCGTACACTCCTACGTCTACAGACACCACATCTCCCTCCTTTATAACATGCCCGTTGGGAATACCGTGTACAACGGCCTCATTTACAGAAATGCAGCAGGTATTCGGGAAGCCTTTATAGTTTTTGAAAGAAGGCACAGCACCATGATCACGGATGAATTGTTCCGCAATGGCATCTACCTCCAGCGTAGTCATGCCCGGCTTCAGCCTTGCGGCCACCTCTGCCAGCGTAGCACTTACCAGCTGGGCGCTATGGCGGATCAGTTCTATTTCTTCTTTTGTCTTATAATGGATCATAACACGCGAAATTATAAAATTATTACGACTTGTCCCCTTCACAACAGCGGTGAACGGGCTACTGTTCAATATGCAGGGTATAAAAAAAGCCACCGGGAGTAAATGCTCCCGGTGGCAGTTATATCAAATTCATTTGTTCTGATGGATCAGGCATTGGCCGGGGAGGTCCTGCCCTTGATGCGGCCGGAGCTCATCAGGCCATCGTAGTGGCGCATGAGCAGCTGGCTTTCTATCTGTTGCAGGGTATCCAGTATAACGCCCACCATGATCAGCAGGGAGGTGCCGCCGAAGAAGGTGGCAAACAGGCTGTTCACGTTGGCGGCGGCTGCAATGCCGGGGAGGATACCTACCAGTGCCAGGAAGAAGGCGCCGGGCAGGGTAATACGGTCCATTACAGCGCCGATGTAATCTGCGGTAGCCTTACCGGGTTTTACACCGGGAATGAAACCGTTGTTACGTTTCATTTCATCCGCCATCTGCGTGGGATTGAAGATGAGCGCCGTGTAGAAGAAGGTGAACACTACCACCAGCACCGCATAGATCACGTTATACCAGGGATTGGTATGGTCGCTGAATATGCGGATGAATGCTGACGCGTTGTCTGAAGTGGCAAAGCCGATGGCGGTTGCCGGAATGAACATAATAGCCTGGGCAAAGATGATGGGCATTACGCCGGCAGCGTTCACCTTGAGGGGAATGAACTGGCGTACCCCGCCATATTGTTTGTTGCCTACAATACGTTTGGCATAGTTCACCGGTATCTTGCGGGTACCCTGTACCAGCAGGATGAGGCCTACGGTGATCAGGATGAACATGGCTATTTCTATCAGGAACAGCAGCAGGCCACCGCCGGAGCCGGTTGTTTTCAGAGACAGCTCCTGCAGGAGCGCCTCAGGCAGGCGGGCCAGGATGCCCATCATGATGATGATGGAAGTACCGTTACCAATACCTTTATCCGTGATCTTTTCACCGAGCCACATGATGAACAGCGTACCTGCGGTGAGCACCACGGTGGTGGACAGCCAGAACAGGAAGGTACCGTATTCCGGAATGAGGGCGCCGCCGGACTGTGTTCTCAGGTAAGCAACATATGCGCTGGCCTGGAACGCCGTTACCACAACGGTGAGCAGACGGGTATACTGGTTAATCTTTTTCCTTCCGCTGTCACCTTCTTTCTGCAGTTTCTGGAAATAAGGCACTGCTATGGTGAGCAGCTGGATGGCGATAGACGCCGAGATATAGGGCATGATACCGAGGGCAAATATGGAAGCCCGCGAGAAAGACCCGCCGGCAAACATATTGAAGAGCCCAAGGATACCTTTCTGGGAAGTCTCAGAGAATTTGGCCAGCTCGTTCGGATCGAGACCGGGAAGGGTGATATAGGAACCCACACGGTATACCAGTACCAGGAGCAGGGTGGTGAGGATGCGTTTACGCAGGTCCTCTATGCTCCAGATGTTCTTTATGGTTTCGATAAATTTCTTCACAGGAAGATAAGAGTTTAATAACGCGTGTAAAATTCGAAAAGACGCACTACTCCGTAGGCGCCTTCTCTATCGTAATTTTCTTAAACCAGCTCAACTGATCCGCCGGCAGCTTCAACGGCAGACTTGGCTTTCTCGCTGATCGCGTTCACTTTCAGCGTTACTTTGCTTTTCAGTTCCCCGTGGCCGAGTACTTTTACTTTGGCAGTTTTGCTGATCAGGCCGTTCATGTACAGGTTTTCGAGAGAGAATTCCTGCAGACCGTATTTTTCAACAATCTGTTCCAGTTCGCCTATGTTGAATACTTTGTATTCGGTACGGGTGATGGGAATAAAACCACGTTTCGGCAGACGGCGCTGGATGGGCATCTGGCCACCTTCGTGACCTCTTTTGCTGGAATAGCCGGTGTTGGACTGGGCGCCTTTGTTACCTTTTGTAGAAGTACCACCTTTACCGGAAGCTTCACCGCGGCCTAAACGTTTTTCTTTATGTACTGCTCCTTTTGCAGGTCTTAAGTTCTGTAAGCTCATAGTTTGAATTGTTTTACTTACGCGGAAATCAACCGCTCGCTTTTACAATGATAGTTCAAAAAAACAAGAAGCCAAATGTAAAAATGAAAATTTTACATTATGCATTCACTTGCTCAACCTTTACCAGGTGGTTTACGGCGCGAACCATGCCGAGGATCTGGGGGGTAGCTTCCACTTCTACAGTGTTGTTCAGCTTTTTCAGCCCGAGAGCCTTCAGCGTCAGTTTCTGACGTTCGGGACGGTCAATACCACTTTTAACCTGGGTGATCTTAATCTTTGCCATTTTATTTAAATATTTCCAATTAAAGTGACCGGTGCTTCTCCTTTGGAGAGAGTGCCAGGTGTTGGAACCTTATGCTTAACCGTTGAATACTTTCTTCAGGGACACGCTGCGTTGTTTTGCGATAGCGATAGGCTCGCGCAACAGGCCCAGTGCCTTGAAGGTGGCTTTCACCACGTTGTGGGGGTTAGCGGAACCCAGGGATTTTGCCAGTACGTCTGTGATACCTGCGCTTTCCAGCACGGCGCGCATGGAACCACCAGCGATCACACCGGTACCATGAGCGGCCGGTTTGATCAGCACTTTCGCAGCACCTTCCTTGGCCAGCTGGTCATGAGGAATGGTACCGTGATGTACCGGAACCTTGATCAGGTTCTTTTTGGCGTCGTCTATCCCTTTGGTGATCGCTTCCTGTACTTCCTTGGCTTTACCAAGGCCGTGACCTACCACGCCATTCTCGTTACCTACCACCACCAGCGCGGAGAAGCTGAAAGTACGGCCGCCTTTGGTAGTTTTGGTAACCCTGTTAATAGCTACAACCTTTTCTTTCAGTTCCAGATCGCCAGCTTTTACTTTATTGAATGAATTCTTTGCCATTTTTATTTAATAAGAATTACGATATCAGATTGTTTTAACTCCTGGTCCTTCAGATTAGAATTGCAGGCCTCCTTCGCGGGCTCCGTCAGCAACTGACTTCACACGGCCATGGTAGAGGTAACCACTTCTGTCGAACACGCAGGTAGTGATACCCAGCGCGGTAGCTTTGGCAGCCAGCGCAGCGCCTACCAGTTTGGATTTTTCGGTTTTCGGAACACTCTGGGAAGCAATGGCTTTATCGCGGGATGAAGCGGATGCCAGGGTGGTACCGTTGGTATCGTCAATCAGTTGCACATAAATTTCAGCGTTGCTGCGGTAAACAGCCAGTCTTGGTTTTTGTGCAGTACCGCTGATCTTTTTACGGATCCTGTAGCGGATATTCTGTCTCCTGTTTGTTTTTGTACTCATCACTTAGTGTATTTGAAGCCCCGATGCTGCCGGGACCAATGTAAGGGTAAAGACCGTTTTTGATGCGGCCTTTACCGCTATAAGTTTTAATAATTCAGTTTCCCGCCGGCTGCCTTATGCAGCGCGGCGCATCAGGTCATTACTTGCCGGCAGATTTACCTGCTTTCTTGCGAACAACCTCATCGCTGTAGCGTACACCTTTACCTTTGTACGGCTCAGGTTTGCGCAGGCTGCGGATCTTGGCGGCAACCTGGCCCAGGAGCTGGTTGTCAGTACCTTCCAGCATGATCTTCGGGTTCTGGCCTTTTTCAGTAAGGGTGGAAACCTTCAGTTCTTTGGGAACTTCGAAGATGATGTTGTGAGAATAGCCCAAAGATAAGTCCAGCAACTGACCTGCGTTCGCAGCCTTGTAACCCACACCTACCAGTTCCAGCTGCTTTTTAAAGCCGTCTGTTACACCGGTCACCATATTGGCGATCAGCGCTCGGTACAGGCCGTGCAGGGAACGGTGGCGGATCTGGTCTGTAGGACGGGTGATCACGATCTCCCCGTCTTTCACTTCCACTTTAATATCGCGGTCAATGGCCTGTTTCAGTTCGCCTTTAGGGCCTTTTACCGTGATCTCGTTAGCAGCGGAAACATTTACTGTTACACCGCTGGCCAATTTAATAGGACTTCTACCTATACGTGACATAATCAGTCAGTTTATTGTTGTTGTGAACCGGCATCCCGTGTTCAGCCCGTATAGAAGGCTTAATTGTCAGATATGCCGTTAGTCCCGCCTCATTTACATGGGGCGGGACCAAAATATATTAATATACGAAGCAAACTACTTCGCCACCTACGTTTTGTGCTTTCGCTTCCTTGTCGGTCATTACACCTTTGGAAGTGGAGATGATAGCGATGCCCAGGCCGTTCTTGATACGGGTAAAGTCACCAGGTTTGGAATACTGGCGCAGACCGGGACGGGAGATCCTTTGCAGGTCCTGGATGGCAGGTACCTTGGTTTGCGGGTCATATTTCAACGCTATCTTGATGAGGCCCTGTTTGTTGTCCTCTTCGAATTTGTACTTCAGGATGTAGCCTTTGTCGTACAGAATTTCGGTAATGCGTTTCTTCAGTTTTGAAGCCGGAATTTCCACGATCCTGTGGTTAGCCATCTGGGCGTTACGGATGCGTGTTAAAAAATCTGCTATTGGATCAGTAACCATTGTTCTAATAAAAGTTTACAAATGTGTTCACAATGCGATATCCAATCGATATAGAAAGGAATCTGAATGTCTGTCTGTTCTGGCAACCTTGTATTACCAGCTTGCTTTTCTTACACCAGGGATCTTGCCTGCCAGCGCCATGTCGCGGAACATGTTACGGCAGATGCCGAACTGACGGATGTAGCCTTTGGGGCGACCTGACAGTTGGCACCGGTTGTGCAGGCGAACGGGAGAAGCGTTCTTGGGCAGTTTGTCCAGTTCAGCATAGTTGCCTTCTGCTTTGAGGGCAGCGCGTTTCTCTGCAAACTTGGCCACCAGGGCTTCTCTCTTTCTTTGTCTGGCTTTTACGGATTCTTTTGCCATATTGTATTATTGATTATCTTTTTTGATGTTCTTGAACGGCATGCCCAGCTCTTTCAGCAGCTCGTAAGCTTCTTCGTTGGTTTGGGCAGTGGTCACGAAAGTGATGTCCATACCGGTGATCTTGTTCACCTTGTCAATGTCGATCTCCGGGAAGATGATCTGTTCGGTAACGCCCATGGTGTAGTTACCGCGGCCGTCGAAAGATTTTTCGTTCACACCTTTGAAGTCACGTACGCGGGGCAGGGATACGGCAATCAGCCTGTCCAGGAACTCGTACATATTTACGCCGCGCAGGGTAACACGTGCGCCAATGGGCATGTGCTTACGCAGTTTAAAGTTGGAGATGTCTTTTTTGGACAAAGTGGCAATAGCTTTCTGACCGGCAATACGGGTCATTTCGTCTACTGCGATATCTACCAGCTTTTTGTCACCTACCGCACCGTTGATGCCCTGGTTCAGGCAGATCTTGGTGAGGCGGGGAACCTGCATCACGCTCTTGTAGTTGAACTTTTTTTGCAAGGCAGCTACCACTTCATTACGGTATTTAGCCTGCAGCCTGGGTTGATATGATGTGTTTGCCATTATTTAATTACCTCCCCTGATTTTTTAGCGATACGAACTACTTTACCGTTTTCTCTTTGGCGAGCCACACGGGTGGGCTTGCCAGCCTTAGCATCCCACAACATTACGTTGGAAATGGCGATAGGCGCTTCCTGCTTAACAATACCACCTTTGGTATTCTGCGCAGAAGGTTTGGTGTGTTTGGTGATGATGTTCACACCCTCTACCAGCACACGTGCTTTGTCGGTAATTACCTCCAACACCTTGCGGGGCTTGGTCCGGTCCTTGTCGTCACCGGTAACTACCACAACCAGGTCGCCTTTCTTAATGTTGAACTTAGGCTTAAATCTAGTTTTCATTCTGTTTGTTTATTTAAACGCCAAGCGAAACACTGGCTTCGCTTGATTAATATTTATGTCGTTTTTGAAACGGGCTGCAAAGATATGCAAAGATTTCGGATCCTGGATTCCAGCCTTCAGATAAAGGTATTTTGAATATATACACCTTTAATTAATAATTGCTTTGAATCCTAAACCCGAAATCCTTATGCCGACTCCTTAAAGCACTTCAGGTGCCAGGGAGATGATCTTCATATATCCTTTGTCGCGAAGCTCACGGGCAACCGGACCGAAAATACGGGTACCGCGGGGCTCGTCGGAGTTGTTCAGCAATACAACGGCGTTGTCGTCGAAGCGGATGTAAGAACCGTCGCGGCGGCGCAGTTTCTTTTTAGTTCTTACAATAACAGCTTTGGTTACGGTGCCTTTCTTCATACCACCACCGGGGATGGCGTCTTTTACCGTTACTACAATCTTGTCACCTACTCCTGCATAGTCCTGGCCGGAGTTGCCGAGCACGCGGATGCAGAGTACTTCCTTGGCACCACTGTTATCAGCTACGTTCAGCCTTGATTCTTGTTGTATCATCGTAATACGTTTGTTAATTGTTTAAGCAGCGGCTGCGGGTTTACTGCTAAACCGGCAGCTTGAAACAAATGAATAATTACTTTACTTTTTCGATCACTTCCACCATGCGCCAGCATTTGTTCTTGCTCAGCGGACGGGTTTCCATGATCCGTACGGTATCACCAATGCTGCACTCGTTCTTTTCATCGTGTGCCATGAACTTGGTGGTTTTCTTTACGAACTTACCATAGATCGGGTGTTTCACCTTACGCTCAACGCTCACGGTTACGGTCTTATCCATTTTGTTGCTGGATACTACGCCGATCCTGGTTTTTCTTAATTTTCTTTCGGTCATTTTGAAAGTTATTTTACCTCCAAACCGCTTTTATGCGGCTATAAATTTGTTAATTGTTTTGCTGGTCAATAGCTATCACTATTCCTGGCCCTGATTGGGACTAGAAGCCCAATTCTCTTCTGCGGATCTCCGTCTGGATGCGGGCAACTTCCCTTCTCATGAAGCGGATGCTCATGGGATTTTCGATGGGCGTTACCGCATGGCTGAACGTTACCTTTTTCAGGCGCAGGGACTCTTCAGACAGTTTCTCCTTCAGGTCCTGGTCGCTCAGGCTTTTCAGATCCAGTTTTGCTTTAGGCATTGTATTAAATTTTGTTTCTGGTTATCAGGTTTGTTTAAAAGGGACCGGCTGCGGTTAGGCAACGAAGTCGCGGCGCACTACAAATTTCACCTTGATCGGCAGTTTCTGTGCGGCCAGCTCCATAGCTTCTTTTGCTACCTGCAGGGGCACACCGTCTGCTTCAAACAGGATGCGACCGGGCTTTACAACTGCTGCCCAATGGTCAGGGGCACCTTTACCTTTACCCATCCTCACTTCCAGCGGCTTGGCGGTGATCGGCTTGTCGGGGAAAATACGGATCCACACGTTACCTTCACGCTTCATATGCCTGGTCAGAGCGACACGCGCAGCTTCTATCTGGCGGTCTGTGATCCACTTAGGTTCCAATGCTTTGAGGCCGAATGAACCGAAAGAAAGGGCTGCGCCTCTCTTGGCGTTACCTTTGATGCGGCCTTTGTGCATCTTCCTGTGTTTCGTTCTCTTGGGCTGTAACATCGTTTATGTTGTTAAAAAGTTGTTTAAATGATATTTCTAACGGCTGAGTGAATTATTTGCGGGGACCACGGTCTCCACCACCTCTTCTCTCTCCGCCACCACGGTTATCCCTTCTGTCTCCGCCACGGCCGCCACGGTCTCCGCCGCGGTGCTCGCCACCGCCCATACGGCCTTCGCCTTCCTTACCGGAAACTGCGTTCGGGTTGAGATCGCGTTTGCCCAGCACTTCACCTTTACAGATCCATACCTTGATACCGATCTTGCCGTAAACGGTCAGCGCGAACAGGGAAGCGTAGTCTATGTCCATGCGGTAAGTATGCAGGGGCACACGGCCTTGTTTCATTTCTTCTGAACGGGCAATTTCAGCACCGCCCAAACGGCCGCCTACTTTCACCTTGATACCTTCTGCACCCATGCGCAGCGCGGTAGCAATTGCCATTTTGATGGCGCGTTTATAGTTGATGCGGCTTTCGATCTGTTTGGCGATCGTTTCAGCAACGATAGTGGCATCTATTTCAGGGCGGCGGATCTCCAGAATGTTGATCTGAACATCTTCTTTCCCTGTCAGCTTCTTCAGCTCTTCCTTGATGCGATCCACTTCGTTACCGCCTTTACCTATGATGATACCAGGTTTGGAGGTATGAATGGTGATGATGAGCTTACCCAATGTGCGCTCGATCACTACGCGGGAAATACCGCCTTTGTTGATACGGGCATTCAGGTAAGTCCTGATCTTGTTATCTTCGATCAGCTTGGTAGCATAATCTTTTTTGCTGCCATACCAATTAGAGTCCCATCCTCTGATGATACCTAACCTGTTACCAATAGGATTTGTTTTCTGACCCATGTTCTGGTTTTATTTGTCTATGAGTTTAAATATATTTTTTCCTACAGTTTGCCAATTATTGGGCGGCGCGGCCGTCCACAACAATAGTTACGTGATTGCTTCTCTTGCGGATACGGTAACCACGGCCTTGCGGCGCGGGGCGCATCCTTTTGAGTACGCGGCCACCGTCAACAAAAACGGTTTTCACGAACAGGTTGGCATCTTCTACCCTGGCGCCTTCGTTCTTCACTTTCCAGTTAGCCACGGCGGAGAGCAACAGTTTCTCCAGCGGGGTGCTCGGGTGTTTGGGATGGAATTTCAAAATATTCAAAGCTTTCTCTACATCCAGGCCGCGGATCAGGTCTGCCAGCAAACGCATTTTGCGGGTAGATGTAGGATTATTGTTCAGCTTAGCTACTGCTTCCATTGTTATTGATTTCTGTGTTATATTAGTTTCTTGTTTCAGCTTCCGGTTATGCTGTTTCCATCGCCTTTCTGTTGTTCTCTTTACCGGAACCGAAAACGGGAAACTGTCAAACCGTTACTACATTTTCTTGTTAGCGTGCCCTTTAAAGTTGCGGGTAGGTGCAAATTCACCCAGTTTATGACCTACCATAAACTCGGTTACGTACACCGGGATGAACTTGTTACCGTTGTGAACGGCGAAAGTATGGCCCACAAAGTCCGGAGTGATGGTAGAGCGGCGGCTCCAGGTTTTGATAACCGTACGCTTGGTGCCTTCATTTTGCTTTACTACCTTCTTCTCTAATTTAAAGTCTACGTAAGGACCTTTTTTAATGGAACGACCCATGTTATTCTTTATTTAAGATTTCAACCCCGGCCCTTACCGGGATTGAAACTTGTTAAGCGTGATTATAATTTCTTACCGTTTTTGCGGCTGATGATCAGTTTATCAGAGCTCTTATGCGGCTTCCTGGTTTTCAGGCCTTTCGCATATTTACCTGTTCTGGACCTCGGGTGACCGCCTGAAGATTTACCTTCACCACCACCCATCGGGTGATCTACAGGGTTCATGGCAACACCACGGTTACGCGGTTTGATACCTCTCCAGCGGTTGGCACCGGCCTTACCGATAGACTGCAGGGCGTGGTCTGAGTTGGAAACTGTACCTACAGTGGCCGCACAGGTGCTCAGCACTTTACGCAGCTCGCCGGAAGGCATTTTCAGCACGGCATATTTTTCTTCCTTGTTGCTCAGCTGGGCGTAGGTGCCTGCACTGCGTGCAATGGCGCCGCCTTTACCGGGCTGCAGCTCAATGTTGTGCACTACGGTACCCAGGGGCATGTTCTTCAGCGGCAGGGCATTACCCAGCTCAGGGGCAACGTCTGCTCCGCTGATAACGGTAGCGCCTACCTGCAGGCCCTGGGGAGCAAGGATGTAACGCTTTTCACCGTCTGCATAGTTCAGCAGGGCGATGAAGGCGGTACGGTTCGGATCGTATTCAATTGACTTAACGGTTGCAGGAACATTCGCCTTATCGCGCTTGAAGTCAACGATACGGTATTGTTTTTTGTGCCCGCCACCGATGTAACGCATAGACCTTCTGCCCTGTGCGTTTCTACCGCCGGTACGTTTTGCGGGAGCCAGCAGGCTCTTCTCGGGAGTGTCGGTAGTCAGCTCTGCGAACGCATTGCCTATTTTCCAACGGGTACCGGCTGTAATCGGTTTGTACTTTTTCAGTGCCATTTCTACTTAATTCAATGATTTAATAGACTATTTATAGTTGATCTGTATATACATCCAGGTTAGCGGCTTACGCCGTTAACGGCACTGGTATATTATATGTTAGCATACAGATCTATGGATTCTCCTTCTGCCAGCGTTACCACTGCTTTCTTGTAAGAAGGCTTGCGGCCGGAAATAAAGCCGGCTTTGGTAAAGCGGGTCTTGTTCTTGCCGGGCATTACCTGGGTGTTCACTTCGGCCACGGTTACACCGTAGAACTCTTCCACTGCTTTCTTGATCTCCAGTTTGTTGGCTTTTTTGTCAACAATGAAGTAAAAGCGGTTGAACTTTTCGGTAGCCTTGTTCACTTTCTCAGAGATCACCGGTTTGATTAAAACATCAGACAGTTTCATCTGTTATTATTTTTTGTGCCTGTACCCGATATTCCATCAGGCCTGGCGCTTGTTTACTGAATTTTATTATGCTTCCACTACGTCAGCCGGCTCTTCTGTGAAGATCTTGGCTGCGCTCTCCGTGATTACCAGGTAGTTGCTGTTCATGATATCGTAGGTGTTCACGTCGCTCAGCACGGTGCTGTCCACAGTAGGGATGTTGCGCAGTGACAGGTATACGTTATCATTATACTCCGGCAGTACCACCAGGGTCTTTTTACCGGCTACGTTGATATTCAGGGCTTTGAGGATCGCTCCGAACTGTTTGGTCTTGGGCGCTTCAAAGTTGATGTCTTCCACCACAATGATGGCGTTCTCTTTAGCCTTTACAGACAGTGCAGAGATCTTGGCCACATCTTTCACCTTGCGGTTCAGCTTGATGTCATAGCTGTGCGGTTTGGGACCGAAAATGGTACCACCGCCTTTATACAGCGGGTTACGGATGTTGCCTTTACGGGAACCGCCGGTACCTTTTTGTTTGTGGAGCTTGCGGGAAGCACCTTTTACTTCAGCACGGGTCTTCACCTTGTGCGTACCCTGGCGCTGTGCAGCCAGGTATTGTTTTACAGCCAGGTAAATTGTGTGATTGTTCGGCTCAACACCAAAGATCTCTTCAGGAAGCTCAATAGTCCTGCCGGTCTTCTTACCTTCTATATTTAAAATATCGAGTTGCATATTACTTCTGGATTAAAACGATTGAACCAATGTGGCCGGGAACGGAACCACTTACCAGGATATAATTCTTTTCAGGGAAAATCTTAACGACTTTCAGGCCCTTTACTTTCACTCTTTCATTGCCCATCTGGCCTGCCATGCGCATACCCTTGAAAACGCGGGAAGGATAAGAAGAACCACCTACGGAACCGGGCGCTCTCTGACGGTCGTGCTGACCGTGGCTGGATTCACCCACACCGCTAAATCCATGACGTTTTACAACGCCCTGGAAACCCTTGCCTTTAGAGGTACCCACAACGTCAACAGTTTCACCTTCGGTGAAAATATCTACAGTAATGGACTCGCCGAGGGCCTTAGCCACGGCTGCATCAGGGTTGCGGAATTCTTTTACGTAACGTTTAGGGGAGGTCTGAGCTTTCGCGAAGTGATTTTTCTCTGCTTTGGGAGTGTTTTTTTCCTTTTTCTCACCAAAAGCTACCTGAACGGCGTCGTACCCGTCAGTGAGCTGGGATTTCACCTGGGTAACCACGTTTGGACCGGCTTCGATAATGGTAACGGCAGTTTGTTTGCCATTGGCCTCGAAGATGCTGGTCATGCCAATCTTTTTACCAATAATACCTTTCATGTGTTATATAATTTAGCCCAGCGCCTGAGGGATCTCTAGCTATCCTCAGGATGAGCGGTTTAAATGCTTTATTGGGCGGCCACCCGGAAGGCGTGACCTGGTTTAAATGCTGTTGTCACAAAATACCTCAGGCGGGCCTTGTGCCCACCTTTGCTGAGGTCCTTTTTTACTACGCTTTAATTTCCACTTCCACACCAGACGGCAGATCGAGCTTGCTCAGCGCATCTACGGTCCTGGAAGAAGATGTGTAAATGTCCAACAAACGCTTATGCGTACACAGTTGGAATTGCTCACGCGCTTTTTTGTTCACGTGCGGAGAACGCAATACCGTAAAGATTTTTTTCTCTGTTGGCAAAGGAATAGGACCTGTTACCACGGCACCGGTGTTACGCACGGTTTTAACGATCTTCTCGGCAGATTTATCTACCAGATTGTGATCGTAGGACTTCAGCTTGATTCTAATTCTCTGAGACATATGCAATGAACTTCTTCTAATTTACCCCTCAATTTGGGAGGGCAAAGGTAAGTGTTTTTTTTATTGCGACAAATATTTCAGGGGTATATTTCAGGATAATATTGACTTTTTGCCGCTTTTCCGGTAGTTTTATTAGTAATGGGGCCAGGCCCCGCAAGTTACAAAAAATACTTAACCTTTTTATTCCCAATGCTTTACCGGCTTCTCCACGCTTATTTCACCCAAATCCTGCTGCTGGCGCTTTTTTCGGGCATCCTGCCCCCTGCCGCCGCCCAGGATTCCGCCTCCGCCCCGCTTTCTGAAGCGGAAATGCGGGCTGAGCTGGCACGTGAGCTGGACGCCATGAGAGTAGACGTAATGCCCCAGTTTCCGCAGGGAGAAGAATACATGCATGCCTGGATAGCCAGCCACCTCAAGATCCCTTACGTTGAGCTCAGAAACGATTCAATTGTAATGGTTTATGTGGATTTCCTGGTAGAACGCACCGGCTATGTAACGGACGTGAAGATCAAATACCCCGGCATCCGGCAGCTGGACAAGGAAGTGGTGACCCTCTTTTCCGGCATGCCCCGCTGGAAGCCGGGCCTGCTCAACGGCAAGCCGGTAGACCTGCGGATGACGCTGCCCCTGCGGGTAACCATCCCCAACTCCCTGCGCAAGCCGGCGGATGTAACCACACCGGCTGTGAACAGCCTGCCCCAGTTCAACGGCGGCGGGCAGGCACTCCGGTATTATGTCAGAAAAACCATGCAATACCCCAAAGAGGCAAAAGCGGCCGGCATTGAAGGGGCCGTTACCGTTGAGTTCCTGATACTGGCCAATGGCCGCGTAGGCAACCCTTCTACCGTAGGCAATGTGATTGGCTACGGCCTGGAAGAAGAAGCCATGCGCATTGTGGAAAAAATGCCGAAATGGATACCGGCGCGGCTGGACGGCAAGGCCGTAGCCTCCAAGCACCAGGTGGTGATCAGGTTTGAGCTGCCGGGTAAACAGGCGGCTGAAGGCAAATAAAACAGGCTCCCCGCGCAAATATCTCGGCACCGCCATATACATCCGCACCGCCCGGCAAATGAAAAACGGGCCGTTCCCCGCGCTTTCAGCGGAAAACAACCCGTTTACGGTTTGTATTGATCGACTTGGAGGGTATCCCGTTATTTGTTCCCTACTTCCCTGATGGTCTGCCGGGCCTTGGCTGAAGGCAGATAGATCTGGAAGCCCAGGTTGAAGCTCACCCTGTGGGCCGTGGTGGAGCTGCCGAAACCCACCGTCAGGTCATACTTCACCAGGCCTTCCAAACCAATGTTGGGCGTAATGAAATAAGCCAGGCCGGGGCCGATGCCCAAACCAAGACCGTTGGTATTGGTGCTTACATCTCCGGCCTTGTGGTTAATGCCGTTAACACCTGCGCTTGCTTCAAAGAACCAGCGGGCTTTTCTGTCAATTTCCACTTTTTTGTCTGCCACATAGTACCTGCCAAATGCACCAATGCCGTAAAGGAAATCCGTTTGGTCATTACCGGTAGTCAGCCCAAGGTTAACGTCTACCCCCAGGGCCACGTTATCCTGTATAAACCAGCCAGCCTTGGGAGTAAGGTTCAAATTAAATACACTGCCTCCATTCTGGAAGGTGCCCCCGATATTGGCAAGTTGTGCGCCTACCATTACATTTCCTTTCTGGGTCTGCGCAAAACCGGTGGCCGCGAAGAGAACTGTGGACATGAGGAGGGTTAAGTAACCAATTTTTCTCATATGATTTGTGTTTTGATGAAATTGCATGCTTCCTGAACATTCACGGCAAAGGGACGAAAAAGGACGAGTGTGATTGATTATGAATTCAATAAACATATTTTAAACACCCGGATGCGGAAAAGGTTTTATAAAATCTTTATTTTTTTTAAGCTGGCAGACAATTTGTTCCCTTAAATAGTTGTTCTAATAAAAAATACTATGAAACCTGCCCCCATATTTACCGCCCTGCTGGTGCTTGTATGCGCCGGCTCCTTCCTGGCTGCCTCCTGTCATAAAAAATCAACTAACCCGCCGCCTGACGGCGAAGACCCCGACTGGCCGAAAGACAGCGTGCGCGTAGTAGTGCAGCAAGGCATTTCACGCCCCTGGGAAATTCTCTGGGGGCCTGATGATCATATCTGGATGACGGAGCGGGGCGGCAAGGTAAGCCGGGTAGATCCCAAAACCGGGGAACTGAAGCCATTGCTGACCATTTCTGAAGTAGTGGCCAACGGCGAGGGTGGCCTGCTGGGCATGGTGCTGCACCCTTCCTTTGCGCAGCAGCCCTTTGTATACCTGGTGTACAACTATGGCAGCCCTTACCGGGAAAAAGTAGTGCGGTACCGTTACGAGAACAATACCCTGGCCTCCCCCACCACCATTCTTGACAATATCCCGGCCGCCGGCATCCACAATGGTTCCCGCCTGCTGATCAGCGGGGACAAGCTTTTTATCACCACCGGTGATGCAGCGGCCAGCGGCAATGCGCAGCTGACCACCTCTCTCAGCGGCAAGGTACTGCGGCTGAACCTGGACGGCTCCATACCGGCAGACAACCCCATCCCCAACAACCCGCTGTGGAGCTATGGCCACCGCAACCCGCAGGGGCTGGTGATGGCCAATAACATCCTCTACGCCGCAGAGCACGGCGCAGGCATAGAAGATGAGGTGAACATCATTGAAAAACAGCGGAACTACGGCTGGCCTACAGTGGAGGGCCCCTGCAATACCGGGTCAGAAACGGCTTTTTGCACGGCCAATAACGTAAAAGGACCCATCTGGTCTACCGGCGGCAGCACTTTTGCCCTCTGCGGGCTGGACTATTACCATCACGAACGCATTCCCCAATGGAAGAACTCCCTGCTGGTAACCAGCCTGAAAAATACTACCCTGTACCAGCTGCAGCTCAGTGCAGACGGGAAAACCGTTACAGGCAGCAAAACCTACTTCACCGGCAAATTTGGCCGGCTGCGGGATGTTTGCGTATCGCCCAACGGGCGGGTGTACATCTGTACGGATGAAAGTCCCGGCAAGATCATTGAGGTGAGCAAGCCGGAGTGACCTTCAACCGGCGGGCAACGGTGACGCCGGCACCGGTCATGGCCATACGGCAACTATTGCCGTTCCCCGGCCTTAACGCTTCCCGCATTGATATGGCGCCAGGCATAGTCATGCAGCACCATGCAATCACGGGCGGTATCTACAGACAAAGACACCCAGCCCAGGAAGGTGTCATCTCCTTTCCGGAACTGCACGCCCATATACTTTTTGCTGGCCGCTACCCAGCTGCCCCGCCAGGTAGTATCAGCCGGGTTTGCGGCGGGCAGCAGCAGCTCGCAGAAATAAGGGGTGAGGGCGTTCCACTCCTGCGGGTGCACGGGCAGCACGGGTATTTCATCTCCCTCGTTCAGCCTGAACACGGAATCGGGTATGGAAAGCACTTTGGAGGCCAGGGTGCCCACGGCGGCAAATTTGGCGTGCGTGCCTTCCTGGTCATTCACAACGCCAACAATAAAGTACACATCAAACTCATCATCGTCATTCATGTCCAGAAAATAGGGCTTGAGGTTGCGCACTTCCACATTGTTCAGGGAGCGGTAGCTGTAGGCAGGCTGAGGCGTATCTTTTTTGCGGGATTTGCTGCAGGCGGCAACCAGGAGTATACCCAGTGCGGCGGCAGCCATTTTGAGGTTGAGCATGGTGTAAAGGGGTTTTGTGCCTGTAAAGCGAACGGGCGGGCGGGAAAGTTACAGGATAAAAAAAGCCCCCCGCGTACGGAGGGCCCTTTTATTTCTATCTATCAACTTGTGCTTAGGCGCTCACTTTACCTTTCACCTTGGCCACTACTTCTTCAGCAATGTTGTTGGGTGCAGGGTTGTAGTGAGAGAACTCCATGATGGAGGTAGCGCGGCCGGAAGACAGTGAACGCAGCTGCGTTACGTAACCGAACATTTCACTCAGGGGCACTTTGGCTTTGATCACCTGTGCACCGTTGCGGGATTCCATACCTTCCAGCATGCCGCGGCGGCGGTTCAGGTCACCGGTAACGTCACCCATGTACTGGTCAGGCGTGGTTACTTCCACTTTCATGATGGGTTCCAGCAGAACGGGTTTCGCTTTACGGCCGGCTTCACGGAAGGCAGACTTGGCGCAAAGCTCGAAAGACATAGCGTCAGAGTCAACCGCGTGGAAAGAACCGTCAAACAGGCGTACTTTCAGGCTCGTCATCGGGAAGTTGGCCAGCACACCATTGTTCATGGATTGCTCAAAGCCTTTCTGTACCGCGGGAATGAACTCCTTGGGAATAGAACCACCGAAGATGTCATTCACGAACTGGAAGAATTTGCCGTCGTTCTCTTTCAGCCATTCCGGATCAGCAGGGCCGATCTCCACCTGGATGTCTGCGAATTTACCGCGGCCACCGGTTTGTTTCTTGAACACTTCGCGGTGTTCCACTTTCTGCGTGAAAGCTTCTTTGTAAGCAACCTGGGGAGCACCCTGGTTTACTTCCACTTTAAACTCGCGGCGCATACGGTCAACAATGATCTCAAGGTGCAGCTCACCCATACCGCTCAATACGGTCTGGCCGGTTTCCTCGTCGGTTTTTGCCTTCAGGGTGGGGTCTTCTTCCACCAGCTTGGCAATGGCCATACCCATTTTATCTACGTCTGCCTGAGTTTTAGGCTCAATGGCAATGTGGATCACGGGATCAGGGAAGGTCATGGATTCCAGTACAATGGGATGATCTTCCGCGCAAAGGGTGTCACCGGTTTTGATATCTTTAAAACCAACAGCAGCACCAATGTCACCAGCTTCGATGAAATCGATGGGGTTCTGCTTGTTAGCGTGCATCTGCATGATACGGCTGATACGTTCGTTTTTGCCGGTACGGGTGTTCAGCACATAAGAACCTGCGTCCAGGTGGCCGGAGTAAGCCCGGAAGAATGCCAGACGGCCTACGAAGGGGTCTGTCATGATCTTGAACGCCAGCGCTGCAAAAGGTTCTTTTGCATCGGGTTTACGTTCAATTTCCTCACCGTTGTCAGGGTTGGTACCTTTTACCGCTTCAATGTCCATCGGAGAAGGCAGGTAACGGCAAACACCGTCCAGCATTTTCTGAACGCCTTTGTTTTTGAAGGAAGAACCGCACATCATGGGGATGATAGCCATGTCAATAGTGGCTTTGCGGATCGCTTCATGGATCTCGGCTTCAGAGATGGAGTTCGGGTCGTCGAAGAATTTCTCGAGCAGCTTGTCATCGTAGTCAGCTACTGCTTCCACGAGCTTGCCTCTCCATTCTTCGGCTTCGTCCTTCATGTCTGCGGGGATCTCGATCTCTTCGAAGGTGGCGCCTTTACCGGCTTCGTCCCAGATAATACCTTTCATGGTGATCAGGTCTACCACGCCTTTGAAGTTATCTTCAGCGCCGATGGGCAGTACCAGGGGAACGGGGTTGGCACCCAGCATTTCCCTTACCTGTTTAACCACGTTCAGGAAGTCGGCCCCGGAACGGTCCATTTTATTCACAAAACCGATACGGGGTACGCGGTATTTGTTAGCCTGGCGCCAAACGGTCTCAGATTGGGGCTCAACACCGGATACGGCGCAGAACAATGCAACCAGACCGTCCAGCACACGCAGGGAGCGCTCCACCTCTACGGTAAAGTCCACGTGGCCCGGAGTATCGATGATATTGAATTTATACTGTTTGGTATCAGGCGTACTTTTTCCCTGGTTGGTAGGGAAGTTCCAGAAACAGGTGGTAGCAGCAGATGTGATGGTAATACCTCTCTCCTGCTCCTGAGCCATCCAGTCCATGGTAGCTGCCCCTTCGTGAACCTCACCGATTTTGTGGGTCTTCCCTGTATAATACAGGATACGCTCTGTGGTAGTGGTTTTACCGGCATCGATGTGCGCCGCAATACCAAAGTTTCTTTGAAATCTTAAGTCTGCCATAAAAGTAAAATGACTATAAGTAATGCAATTTGGGGGGCAAAGGTAAACTATTTATCTTAATTAATAAAACCCGATTCTTTGTGAAAATGTTAATTCCGGCGCGGCGGGGATGTATTAACCAGAACGCCCTCTCCGTTAATCCATCTTTAACAAAAATTAACCCGTAAAAGCCGTAAAACGGTGTTTTTCTACTTTTATTCCGCAAATCATTTTATTTGAATGGAATCCCAAATCTAATGATCCACTGTTCTGTTGTTCCCCCGGGATAGCAACCAACGTTTTCATTTTTCAACTAATTGATAACCAATTTTAAACGAACGGCTTATACCTCGTAATGGCATTGTATTGCCCGTATTTGAAACAAACAAACCCCGCACATCATGAAAAAGATTTTTTACCTCATCCTGTTCTTTCTGACCGCAGCGCTGCCAGGGTTACACGCCCAGAACGGCCTCAGCGGCATCAACTACCAGGCCGTGGCCCGCAATGCCAGCGGCGCCGTACAGGCGGGCCAGTCCCTGACCGTACGCTTCTCCATACTGACCGGCGGCCCCAACGGCGCCGTACAGTACCAGGAAACGCACAACACCACTACCAGCAGCCAGGGGCTCTTCACCCTGCAGATAGGCCGCGGCACACCCGTAACCGGCACTTTTGCCGCCATACCCTGGGCCAGCGCCAACCAGTTTTTGCAGGTGGAAGCAGACGCCGGGCAAGGTTACACCCTGCTGGGCACCAGCCAGTTCATGAGCGTTCCGTTTGCGCAGTTTGCCGCTAACGGGCCGCAGGGCGCACAAGGCCCGGTTGGCCCCGCAGGGCCGCAGGGACCAGCCGGTGCGCAGGGTGCGCAAGGTGTTCCGGGGCCAGCAGGGCCGGCCGGCGCAACGGGTGCAACCGGACCGGCAGGGCCGCAGGGGCCGGAAGGAGCCACGGGGCCTCAGGGACCAGCCGGTCCGGCAGGACCAGCAGGCCCCGCCGGGCCTCAGGGCCCGGAAGGCACAGCCTTCAAAATTCCCTACACCGCTACGGTAGATGTTCCCGAAACAGTGTTCAGCATTACCAATAACGGCGCCGGCACCCCGCTGGAAGGTGTCAACAACGGCGTACAGGCAGATGCCGTTGCCGTGAAAGGCGTGATAGCCGGCAATGCCCCGGCCGGCAATGCGGTGGCGGTAAGAGGCATCAACAACGGCACCGGCACCCAGGGCGTTGGCGTGCACGGCTCTCACGGAGGTTCTGGCGTAGGCGTGCTGGGTTCAGCGCCAACAGGCATAGCCGTGCATGGCAACAGCAGCGAAGGCACCGCGATACAGGGCAATGCGGGTACAGGCACCGCCATATCAGGCTCCAGCATCTCCGGCACAGCCGGCAAGTTCCAGGTGATCAGTACGGAAAGCACCAACCCTGTTGTACAAGCCACCACCGCGGCCAAAGCGCCTGCCGTTGCCGCCTTCACCAACTCGCAAAAAACGGGCGCCATGGCCATCCACGGGCAGGTAACCACCCAGGGTACCGGCGCCTCCTCCATTGCCATACTGGGTGAAAACCTGGGCGGCAACTCCGCCGGCCATGCGGTACGCGGCTATACGGAAGGAAGCGGCTGGGGCGTATCTGGCCACTCTACCCAGGGTATTGGCGTAGAAGGCAGCTCCATCCAGGGCAACGGCGTCCGCGCTAAGAGCGAAGCCAGCAACGGCCTGTATGCATCTTCCGTAAACAGCACCGGCATATACAGCTCCAGCGAGAACGGGAGGGGCGGCCACATCCAGATATCCAATGTAGCCAATTCGCAGGAGGCGCTCCGGGTAGACCATAAAGGAACGGGTAACGCCATCGCCGCCTATGCCAATGCATCAGCAGCCGGCTATTTCAGGGCAGAAAATAACCCTGCAGGTAAAGGTGCCCTTGAGGCTTACAGCTACGGGCAGGGCCCGGCCATACGCGCTCAGGCAGAAGATGCGCCCGGCCTCTATGCCATTAACCATGGCAGCGGCCCGGCTATCAACGTGTTGAGCGACGGCACCGGTACGGGCATAGATGTGAATGTACCAGGCGCCCAGGTAGGCGTCAGAAGTTTTGCTACCGGGGCGGGTACCAGCATCTGGGCTTCCGCCTCAAACGACCAGAGCGGCGCGGCCAGGGCGCTGCTCGCCACGGTAGGCGCCAACGGCGGCACGGGCGTGGCCGGCATGTTCAATAACACCAATGCGGCCAATGACAAATCCACCGTAATGATCTCCAACGCCGGCACCCAAACCGCGCTTGAAATCAATCACACCGGCGCTACCGGTAACCTGGTGGTGCTCAAGAACCAGGGCGGCAACGTGGCCCGCATCAACAAGTCTGGCAGGGGATTCTTTAACGGCGATATACAGGCCAGCGGCGCGGACGTAGCAGAAGCCTTCGATGTAACCGGCAGCAAAAACAGTTATGAGCCCGGTGACGTAATGGTGATCTCCACCAGCGCAGACCGTACCATGGAAAAAAGCAGCGGCCCCTACTCTACCCTGGTTGCGGGCGTATATGCTACCAAACCCGGCCTGCTGCTGACCGGCGGGGATGCCATGCAGGAAATCACCGACAAGATACCCCTGGGCGTAGTAGGCGTAATACCCACCAAAGTTTGTGATGAAGGCGGCCCCATCAAACGCGGAGACCTGCTGGTATCTTCCAGCCAGCCCGGCACGGCTATGAAAGCAGACCCCGCCAAGGTGCAGCCCGGCCAGGTGATTGGCAAGGCATTGCAGGAGCACGCGGCAGGTAATGGAAAGATCAATGTACTGGTAAACGTAAAATAAGCGGCCTCATGAAAAAAATATTCATCCTGCTGATACTGTTGACGGCGGCCATGCATGCGGCAGACGCCCAGCTGGTGCTGGTACGCGAAGTAGCGGCCAGCGCCGGCAGCAGCGGAAATGCAGGCTCCCTCATTATTGATTTCACAGTAGGGGAACCGGTGGTGGAAAGTCTTGCATCCGGCGGCCTGCTGCTTACGCAGGGCTTTCAGCAGCCGGAAATTGTACCGGCGCTGCCGCCGGGAAGCGAGCCGCTTTTCGACTTCCTGCTTTTCCCCAACCCCGCCGTCACCACCGTAAAAGTGGGCTTCAACCTGGTAACAGATGCTACCGTGACGCTGCTGATCGTAAACACCACGGGCCAGCTGATGTACCAGAGCGTGCAGCATTACGGCGCAGGCAAAATACTCATCCCCACCCCTGTAGACCGGCTGGCGGCAGGCATTTACACGGTAGTAGTGAAAGTGCAGGGACAGGTCTACACAGAGAAACTCATTGTGCAATAACCTTCAAAAACAAACTATCATGCAAGCCAGGCACCTGTTTGCGATACTTTGCTGCCTGCTGGCGGCAAATGCTTTGTACGGGCAGAAAACACAGCAAAAGCCCGTCAATATAGGCGGCGCGTTCCTGCTCGTTAACCCCGACGCCAAAAGCAGCGGCACGGGAGACGCCGTTACCGGCCTGGAGCCGGACGCCAATGCCATTTTTGCCAACGCGGCCAAACTTCCCTTTGCGGGGGAATGGGGCGTAAGCGCTTCCTATTCCCCGCTCATGTGGGACCTCAACGATCATAAAACGAACACGGCATACGTATCTGCCTTCAAAACCTGGAACGGCCGGGAGAGCGCAGGCATGTCCGTTAAATACTTCAATTACGGTGAGCTTACTTTCCGGGACGATAACGGCATGGCGCTCCACAATTACACCCCGCGTGAATTTGCCATTGATGCGGCATATGCCAGAAAACTGAGCGATAAGTTTGCTCTCTCCGTAACGCTCCGCTACATCCGCAGCGAGCTCGGCAACGGCACTTACAACGGGCAGGTGCAAAAACCGGCCTCCGCCGTAGCGGGAGATGTAGGAATTTATTACCAGGGCTATGCAGACAACCTGGACTACGGCAACCGCTACTGCTGGGGCATCAGCTTCACCAACCTGGGCTCAAAACTGAAGTATTCAGACGATGCCACCCGCAAGTCTTTTCTGCCCATGAACCTGCGCATTGGCGGCGGATATTCTTTTGTGCATACGGAAGACCACCAGTTTACCGTGGCGGCAGACGTGAACAAACTGCTGGTACCTACGCCGCCCGTTTATAAAACGGACGGCCTTGGCAACCCCACCGACGAGATAGAAAAAGGTAAAGACCCTGACCGCGGTATTGTGAGCGCCATCTTCAATTCCTTTGCCGATGCGCCGGGCGGGTTCAATGAAGAGCTGCGCGAGTTTTCCGTTGCCCCCGGTATTGAATATACGTACCGGCACAAGTTCTTTGTGCGCGCGGGATATTTTTATGAGCACCCGCATAAAGGTTACCGCCAGCATTTTACCATGGGCGCCGGCGTTAACTTTTCAGGCATTTCCATAGACGTGGCTTACCTGTCTCCAACCGGCAGCAGCCTCCTTCAGCGCAAGAGCATGGTATTCACCATCATGTACACCCCGTTCAGATATCTTTGATCGTACCAGCGGCCGGCGTATATACACCGGCCGCTGTTTGTCATCCCGGAAAACGCCTCCATCTGCTTTCCAAAATCAACCACTCATCATCCTAAACCGGCCAAAAATGAAACGGCGGCGCTCACGCCTTGACACGGATCATTTTTTACCTACCTTTACGTTGTTCTCAGCCTGAAGAAACCCCACTAAGAAAAAAAACAAAGAGCGAATCATTTGCTCCGGGAGCCCCATAAACAAGACACTCCCCGGAGGCGGAAGCAGTATGTATAGTATGTAGTAACAGGCAGCAGTCGTCTAAAGCTCAATGCACGTGATACAGTGTGGTAAACCTGTACTCTCTCCTCTATTACGCAGTATTTCCAAATTCCATTACATAACCTCAAGTACTATGAAACATTTTTCTACCCGGTATCTGTTACTGGCAATTTTCCTGGCCATGGCATGGCTGCCCTCAAAGGCGCAGCTGACGCTGGTACGGGAAGTAGTGGCCGGCAGCGGCGGCAGTGGGGCCGCCGGCGGCATTACTATTGATTACACCATTGGAGAAGGCGTGGTGGAAACCTTCGGCGCGGGCGGCATACTGCTCACGCAGGGCTTCCATCAGCCGGAAGTGTTACCCCCGTTGGCCCCCGGCGCCCCAGCCGTGATGGACTTTATGTTATACCCCAACCCCGCGCTCACTACGGTGAAAATCAGCTTTAACCTGCTGACGGACGCATCAGTGGTTTTCCTGCTGGTGAATACCACCGGGCAGGTCATTTACCAGGACGTGCGTATGTACGGCCCCGGTAAAATTGTGATACCCACGCCGGTAGACAGGCTGGCGGCAGGCATCTACACTGTGGTGTTCAAGGTACAGGGCCAGGTATATACAGAAAAGCTCATTGTACAATAATCATCATTCGCAAAAGCCTGAAATGTTTTTTTATGAAGCAATTAAAAATGCTACTGGTGCTTTGTTGCGTGCTGGTTGTACATCCCCTGTTTGCACAGAAATCGCAACAACAGCCACTGAACATAGGCGGCGCCTTTTTGCTGGTAAACCCTGACGCCCGCAGCAGCGCCATGGGTGATGCCGTAACCGGTATTGAGCCGGATGCCAACGCCATGTTCGGCAACGCGGCCAAGCTTCCGTTTGCCGGCAGCTGGGGCGTAAGCGCCTCCTACTCTCCCTGGATGTGGGACCTCAATGACCATAAAACGCACATGGCCTATGTATCCGGTTTCAAAACCTTTGCTGAACAGCAAAGCGTGGGCGTGTCCGTGAAGTATTTCAATTACGGTGACGTGACGTTTCGTGACGAGAACGGCATGGAGCTGCAGCAGTACCGGCCGCGGGAGTTTGCCATAGACGCTGCTTATGCCCGCAAGCTGGGCAGCAAATATTCCCTGGCGGTAACGCTGAGGTATATACGGAGCGAGCTGGGCAGCGGCACCTACAACGGGCAGCTGCAAAAACCGGCCTCTGCCGTAGCGGGAGACGTAGGGCTGTATTACCAGAACTATGCGGACAACCTGGATTACGGGAACCGCTACGCCTGGGGCATCAGCTTTACCAACCTGGGCTCCCGGCTGAAGTATACAGACGATAATAACCGCAAGTCTTTTCTGCCCATGAACCTGCGCATTGGCGGCGGGTATTCTTTTGTGCACACGCAAGACCACCAGTTTACCGTAGCGCTTGACGTGAACAAGCTGCTGGTGCCTACCCCGCCCATTTACAAGCTGGACGGCAACGGCAACCCCACCGCTGAAATTGAGAAAGGGAAAGACCCCAACCGCGGTGTGGCGGAAGCCATCTTCAGCTCCTTCGGGGACGCGCCCGGCGGGTTTAACGAAGAACTGCGGGAATTTTCACTGGCGGCAGGGCTGGAGTATGATTACCAGCACAAGTTCTTTGTACGCACGGGGTATTTTTACGAACACCCCAATAAAGGCAACCGGCAACATTTTACGGCCGGCGTTGGCGTCAATATTTCCGGCGTGCAGATAGACATGGCTTACCTCATGCCCACCGGCACCAGCCTGATACAACGCAGAAGCCTGTTGTTCACCCTGATGTATAATATTTCACCACAGAAATAAATCCTCACCTTAAACCTCCTGAACATGAAAGCTATATTTCTTTTCACCTGCCTGCTGTTGTTTTCCGCAGGCGCCCTGATGGCCCAGAGCCAATCCCCGAAAGCAGCGCAGTCTACCAAATACCGCCTCTTCCCGGATTATGATGCAGACATAGCGAAGCTGAAAGCAGACGCCGCGCTGAATGTTGATGACAAACGCAAGACCACGCGCAATGTACGCGAGCTGATCTTTACGAACTACAAGCCCCAACAGGCCGCAGTAAAGCCTGCACTGCAGGAAACCGCCCGCAAGGCGGCCAACGCAAAGCTGCCGTCTGAGGCCACTGCGGCAGAGCTGGCCAAAGAGAAAGAAGCAGCCGCCCAACCTGTAAAAGTCACTCCGATCCCTTCACAAGAAAGCCAGGCGCCTAAACAATAAAAGCATCCGCTATGAAAAAGATATGTAACCTCATTATTTTCTTCCTGCTTGCATATTTGCCGCAAGCGCTGGCCCAGAGCGGCCTGACCGGCACCAACTACCAGGCCGTGGTGCGTAACAGCAACGGCACCATTTTATCTAACGCATCCGTTACCGTGCGGTTCTCTGTGCTGGGTGGCGCGGCAGACGGCCCGGTGCAATACCAGGAAACACATACCACCAATACCAATCAACTGGGGCTTTTCAGCTTGCAGATAGGGCGCGGCACACCGGTTACCGGTACTTTCTCCACCGTTCCCTGGGCAGACGCCAACCAGTACATACGTGTGGAAGTGGACGCGGGCAGCGGGTTCAATGTACTGGGTACCAGCCAGCTGATGGCCGTGCCTTACGCCCTCTTTGCCGTTAACGGCGGTACGCCTGGCCCTGCTGGCCCTCCGGGGGCTGAAGGCCCTGCGGGGCCCGCTGGTCCCGCCGGTCCTGTGGGCGCACCTGGTGTACCGGGCCCCGTGGGGCCTGCTGGCCCTGCCGGTCCTGCTGGTCCCGCTGGTCCCGCCGGTCCTGTTGGTGGCGTTGGTCCCGCGGGCCCTGCCGGCCCTGCTGGCCCCGCTGGTCCCGCCGGTTCTATTGAAAGCGCACCGGCCGGTGGAGACCTGACCGGCAGCTACCCTGACCCTGTAGTGGCAAAGATCCAGACGCGGCCGGTTGCCGCAGCAGTGCCTGCGGCCAATGACGTATTGAAATTCAACGGCGTGGAATGGGCGCCAGGCTCTGTAGTGGGCGCCTTTACGCTACCTTACAATGCCGTTGAAAACAACGCGGCAACGCTGTTCTCCATCACTAATAACGGAGACGGCACTTCCCTGGAAGGTGTGAACAACACTACTTCCAGCAACGTTGCGTCCATCCGCGGCATTGTGTCTAGCGCCTCTCCCGGCGGTTTCTCCGCCGGCGTGCGCGGTATCAACAACGGCACCGGCGGCCTTGGTGTTGGCGTATACGGCTCGCAGAACGGCAGCGGCTGGGGCGTTTACGGTGTTACCCCCAACGGGCTAGGCGTTTACGGCAATGCCAGCGCCAACGGTATAGGTGTTTATGCCAACGCCAATACGGGTACAGGCCTTAATGCAACCAGCAATAACGGCATTCCCGCCAACTTCAGCATTTATAACAATGCCAACAACAACAACGTATTGGTTGCCAACTCTGTGGGCAACGGTACGGTGGTAAATGTTACCACCACCGGTAACGGCGCCGGTGTGCGCAGCTCCGCTGTTGCAGGCTTCGGCGTACATGGCATTACCACCGCACTTACTTCTGCCGGCGTGGTGGGTGATAATAACGGCGGTGGTGAAGCCGTGGTAGGCCGCACCACCAGCGACATTGCCGGCGCCGTGGTAGGCCGCAACGATGGCGGCGGCTACGGCGTGCGCGGGTTTATAGCCACCAGCACCGCCGGTACAGCCATTGGCGTGCTCGGACAAGTGGGCCTCAATAACAGCACCGGCAGAGCGGGGCGCTTTGAGAACTTTAACACTACCAATACCACCGGTAATACGCTGGAAGCGGAAACCAACAGCAATGGCAATATCCCGGATAATACCCAGGGCAATGCCGCCTCCTTCCTGGTGAACAATACCAACAGCGTGGCAGCAGGTGTGCGTTCCGAAGTAAAGACCATTTTCGGCAACTTCGGCGCGGCGGGCGTATTCGGTGTCTCTTCCGGCACGGGCGGCTTTGCGGGCCTCTTCCATTCCTCCAACGTTAGCGGCAACGGCCCAACGCTGGTAGCCATCCAGGACGGGAACGGCAATGCCATTACGGCCAATGCCTCAAAAGACGGCAATGCCGTAGAAGCTAACATTGACGGGGGCGGCAATGCCCTGTATGCATGGGTGCCCTCCTTTGCCACCGGCCGCGCCGGGCGCTTCAACATCTTCAATGAAAACAACGCCAGTGATGTGATCACTGTTACCACAATCGGGAACGGCATAGCCGGCAACTTCAAGGTAGACAAAATAACCGGCACCAAACCGGCGGTACGCGGAGAGGTGAACTCTCAGTTCGCCAACTTCGGTACGGCGGGTATTTACGGCATATCTTCCGGTACCGGCGGCTACGCCGGCCTCTTCCATGCATCTAACCCGGCCGGTAACGGCCCGGCCCTGATTGCCATTGCGGACGGCAACGGCAACGGTATCACCGCCAATGCATCTAACGCGGGAGACGGGGTGGAAACCACGGCAGACGGCACCGGCAACGCCCTTTACGCCTGGGTGCCCAACTTCGGCCAGGGCCGCGCAGCCAGAATGTCAAACTTCAACACCTCCAATACCAACCCGGTGCTCACCGTAGAACAGCACAGCAACGGGTCTATAGCCCTGTTCAAAAGCGGTAACCCCGGTACCGTGAATGTGGCCAGGATCAACTCCGCCGGCCGCGGTTTCTTCAACGGCGGCACGCAGAACAGCGGGGCAGACGTAGCGGAAGCTTTCGATGTAACCGGCGCGCTCTCCGCCTATGAGCCCGGAGATGTGATGGTGATCTCTACCAGCCAGGACCGTACCATGGAAAAATCATCTGCTCCCTACTCCAGCCTGGTAGCCGGCGTATATGCCACCAAACCGGGCGTATTGCTCACGGAGCAGGAAGGCGTGGAAGATATTACAGACCAGGTACCCATGGGGGTGATAGGCGTTATTCCGACCAAGGTATGTGACGAAGGCGGCGCCATCAAACGCGGGGACCTGCTGGTAACCTCCAGCAAGGCCGGTTATGCCATGAAAGCAGACCCTGAGAAGGTGAAGCCGGGCCAGGTGATCGGCAAGGCGCTGCAGGAGCTGGCGGCGGGAGAAGGGAAGATCAAGGTACTTGTAAACGTAAAATAACAGCCCGGAAGCCAGGTTTAAACGCTTTAGAGGTTTATGTCTGGTTTTTGTGGCGAAGGGCCGGCCCGCGGGGGCCGGTTTTTTTTTCATTTCTGCCGGAGGCGGCTGATGGCCGGGAAAGGCTCATCCCAGGGAGAACGAAGGGTTGGTGCGGGAAAAACTTTTTCCGCCAGGGTGAGCTGAACACCGGGCCGGGGTATACAAAAAAAGAACACCTCCCGAATCCGGGAGGTGTTCCTGCGTTATATTCATTCCGCCGGAGGCGGGGATGTTTACACTTTGAAGTGAGAGAAAGCCTTGTTGGCTTCAGCCATACGGTGGGTATCTTCTTTTTTCTTGAAAGCGGCACCTTCACCTTTGCTGGCGGCAACGATCTCGTTAGCCAGCTTTTCTGCCATGCTCTTACCGTTCCTTTCACCAGCGTAACGAACCAGCCATTTGATGCTCAGGGACACTTTCCTGTCTGCACGCACCTCGGAAGGGATCTGGAAGGTAGCGCCACCAATACGGCGGCTGCGTACTTCTACAGCAGGCGTTACGTTAGACAATGCTTTTTTCCAGATCTCGTAACCATTTTCGTTGGTCATCTGGCTAACGCGGTCAATAGCGTCATAGAAAATTTTATAGGCAATGCTCTTTTTCCCTTGTTCCATGACGTTATTCACGAAACGGGTTACCAGTTTATCCTGGAACCTGGGATCGGGCGCCAGGGGTAATTTTTTTGCAGCTTGCTTTCTCATTTATTTGAAAAATTTCAACTATTTACTGAATGATTATTTTTTAGCCTTTTCCTTTTTGGTACCATACTTGGAACGGCTCTGCTTCCTGTCCTTCACACCAGCAGTATCCAGGGAACCACGTACAATGTGGTAACGAACACCCGGCAGATCTTTTACCCTGCCGCCGCGGATCAGAACGATGGAGTGCTCCTGCAGGTTGTGACCTTCACCCGGAATGTAGGCAATCACCTCTACTTTATTGGTCAGACGCACTTTAGCAACCTTACGCAATGCAGAGTTCGGCTTTTTAGGGGTGGTAGTGTACACACGGGTACATACGCCACGACGCTGAGGGCAGGCATCCAAAGCTCTTGACTTTGATTTGGCCCGGATAATTTCTCTTCCTTTTCTTACTAATTGTTGTATTGTAGGCATTCTTACCTATTTTATATTTTTCTGCTAGTTTACAATGACATCCAAATAGCCCATTATGAGAATTTGGGAGGGCAAAGGTATCACTTCCTATTTAGAATACAAAATTGTGATCGAATTAATTTTTCAAAAAGCCGCATTAACGGGCATTTTCCTCTAACAGCCCCTTCACCATCTGCTCCCACTCTGCCTCCAGGCCCACTGAAGGCATCCTTTTCCCTGCCCTGGCGTACCAGTAGCCGGCGTTGCCCAGGTCTCCCTCCTTGCGGTGCAGGTAGGCATGCACCCAGGAGCCGGCAGCGGAATGCACTTCCTGTGCAATATCATGGCTGCGCTCCCAGTCTCCCTTGCCGTCCCACCACATGGCTTCCAGCACCGGGCTCAGGCCGGGGGGAGGCGCCGGCTGCTGCAGGCTGTTTTTAAACTGATCGAAGGTCATGGGCGGCAAAGATAGTGAATATTGATAAAGTATCGGGTAAAAGACGAACCTACAACGAAGCTTCCCCCGGTGATGAACGGACCTTCAGCCGAAAGCTGTAGGTTCGTTGTAGGTTCGTTGTAGGTTCGTTGTAGGTTCGTCTTTTACCCGTTTGAGGCGGCAAATTCCTACCACCGGGGGCGTAAAACGGCAATTCCTCACGGGCTGCCGCTACGTTACTCCGTAGTTACTCCCACGTTACTCCATAGTAACCCCCACCTTACTCCCAGGATACTCCCAGGATAGTGCATAGGGAGTGTATGTTTTAGGCATAAACGCCGTTTTAGCGATTTTACAAGCAACACATATTCAATTACTTATACGCTATTTTGGCCGAAATGACCCTTATTTTCACGCACTAAGGCTTATAACTACCTGTAAATCAACAAAAAATTGTACCCTGCCTTTTCATGAAAGCATTGCCGGGTTGTTTTCAGGCACCGCATGGGTACCACGAACACAAAAAAAGCCCCCGGTTTCCCGGAGGCTTCCATATATAACTGCTGGTTATATCCTGTAATTCCAGCCCTTGTCATCCGGTACCTTGCCGGTGCGGATGGCATCCAGGCGGCTGATCACTTCGGCGCCCACCTCATATTTGGTAGTGTCCAGGGAGATCTTGTGGTCTTTATAGTCCAGCTGCTCCACATAGGCCACGCTGGCGGCGGTGCCGGTGCCGAACACTTCCCGCAGGGTGCCGTTCTGGTGGGCCGCCACCACTTCGTCTATAGACACGGGGCGCTCTTCCACCTCAAAACCCATTTCTTCCAGCACCGTCATTACGCTGGTGCGGGTTACCCCGGCCAGGATGGTGCCGTTGGTGAGGTCTGGCGTGAGGGCACGGTTGCCGATGATCACAAAAACGTTCATGGTACCGCATTCCTGCAGCCATTTGTGCTCCTGGCCGTCTACCCACAGTATCTGGTCGTACCCCTCCTTGCGCGCCTGCATGGTGGGGTACATGGCCCCGCCGTAGTTGCCGGCTGCCTTGGCGTACCCTACGCCGCCGGGGAAGGCCCTGATATATTTATCCTGCACCAGCAGGTGAATAGGTTTATTGAAGTACGGCCCGGAGGGGGAATTGATGATCACGAACTTGTAGGTATCTGAGGGGCGAACGCCAATGAACTCGTCTGCCGCGATCATGAAGGGCCGCAGGTAGAGGGAGCAGCCCTCATTGGAGGGCACCCACTGCCTGTCAAGGTCTATCAGCATGGCCATGCCGCCAATGAAGAGCCATTCCGGCACTTCGGGCATGCCCATTCTTTCCGCGCTTTTGTTGAAACGGTCATAATTGTCATAAGGGCGGAAGATCATGGGGTTGCCTTCCTGGTCGTTATACGCCTTGATGCCTTCAAAAATGGCCTGGCCATAATGCCAGGCGGCGTTGGAAGGGCTCACGCTCAGGTGCTGGAACGGGAGAATTTCGGCATTTTTCCATTCCTTGCCATCAAAATCAGCCACCAGCATGTGGTCTGCATATTTTTTTCCGAAAACCAGGTTGTTAAAATCCACTTCGGCCAGGCGGCTCTTAGCTGTTTTTGTCACCTTAATCTTCCGGGCTGCTTCTTCCATCAGGGGGGATGTAGCGCCGGTATACTCAACTGCCATCATGGTTAATCAATTTTATCTCAATATTTTTACACTTTCTAAAGCAGGCCATCGTTCCCCGAACGATTCGCAAATAAACGTTATTTCCCCAACATGGGGCAATCACATTAAACCTTAACAATATATTTATGAGCCTTGAGCAATTACAACTGGACCCCTACCTGCTGGCGCAAATGTACCACCAGCCTATCATCCCGGAGGCGGGAACGGCCGCTCCCGTTGCCCCCAAAGTATTGCCCAAACTCAAATATTTAGGCGAAAATCAAAAAAACATCCTGCTGCTCATACAAAATGAAAGCGAAGCCTATTTGAACGAGGAATTATTCAATCTCCTCACCAATATATTGAATGCATGCAAACTCGGCATGCAGGATGTTGCATTGCTCAATGTTGCAGCCACTCCCGGTTTAACGCTGCAGGACTATCATACGGCGCTGGGCTTCCGTCAATGCATCATTTTTGACATACCGCCCGCGGGACTGGGCCTCCCGGAGATGGCCCCCTACCTGCCGGAGAGCCACTTCGGCGCCATGGCGCTCTATTCCGGCAGCCTGCAACAGATTGCAACAGACAAGGCCCTGAAGGGGCGGCTGTGGCAGGGGCTCAAACAACTTTTCGGAATCTGATAACACCTTTATATTCAATGACCTTAGTGTTTGCTACCAACAACGAGAACAAAGTAAAGGAGATCCGCTCCATGCTGAACAACAGCTTTTCCATTATTACGATGAAGGAAGCGGGTATAGACATGGACATCCCCGAACCGCATGACACCCTGGAGGCCAACGCCAGGGAAAAGTCGGAAACCATTTACAGGCTCACCGGCCAGAACTCCTTTTCGGAAGATACCGGCCTGGAAATTGACGCCCTCAACGGAGCGCCCGGCGTACTCTCCGCCCGGTATGCCGGAGAGCAGAAGAACGCAGAAGACAATATGGACAAGGTATTGCAGGAGCTGGCCGGCCAAACCGCCCGCAGCGCCCGCTTCCGTACCGTCATCTCCCTCATCCTGAACGGGGTGGAGCACCAGTTTGAAGGCGTGGCGGAAGGTACTATTCTGCCAGCGCGGCAAGGGGGCAAGGGGTTCGGCTATGACCCTATTTTCCAGCCCGCAGGCAGCAGCAAGTCTTTTGCGGAAATGGACCTTGCGGAGAAAAACCAGTTCAGTCACCGCGGCAAGGCCTTCAAAAAACTGATCGCCTTCCTTCAGCAAACTTCCCCTGATGGCAAAAGTTAAAATAGAAATGCCCGCCCGCCTGCCCTTTTCCACCCAATTACCGGTGCGCATCGGTGACGTGAATTACGGCGGCCACGTGGGGAATGACGCCATCGTATCCATCTTGCACGAGTGCCGCCTGCAATACCTGGCCTCCCTGGGCTGCACGGAGCTTGACTTCTTCGGCACCGGCCTCATTATGGCAGACCTGGCGGTTGCCTACAAGGGAGAAGCCTTTTACGGGGATGTGCTGACCGTAGAAGTTGGCGCCGCCGAGCTCGGCAGCGTGGGCTTTGACCTTTTTTACCGCATCAGCACGGTACGCAATGAAAAAACCATATTGATCACCGAAGCCAAAACGGGCATGGTGTGCTTTGATTATAACAGCCGCAAGGTAGCCAGGCTGCCGGAGGCCTTTAAGGAAAAAAACAATGAATAGCATGGAGCAAATAGCAGCAGTGATCCGGCAGCGCCGGACGGTGAAACCCACCAGCATGAACGGGAAAAAGATAGCAGACGAAACGGTGCGGGAACTGCTGGAACTGGCGGACTGGGCGCCGACCCACGGGTTGACGGAGCCCTGGTATTTTGTGGTGTACAGCGGGGACAAGGTGCAGGAGTTTTGCCGGGAGCATGCGGAGATGTACAAAACCTATACTCCCGCCGCCGCTTATATACCGGGCAATTACGACAAGCTGGGCACCCAGGGCAACCTGGCCTCCCACGTGGTTGCCGTATGCATGAAAAGAGGCAGCAACCCCAAGATCCCTGAAATAGAAGAAATTGCCGCCACGGCCTGCGCCGTGGAGAACATCTGGCTGGCGGCCACCGCGCAGAACATTGCCATGTACTGGGGCTCCGGCGGTATGACGTACCACCCCGCCATGCAAGACTACCTGGGCCTGGGAGACGATGACAAGGTGATGGGCTTCCTCTACCTGGGGTATACAGAAGAGGCTCCACGGCCGGGACGGCGCGTGAAGCCTCTTGAAGAAAAAGTGAAGTGGATGTAGATTACTTACTGCAACTGGTACGTTCTGGCCAGCGCCTCAAAAGAGCGTACCTGTTGCTCTTTCCATGTCCCGTTCTTCCCGAGTTCGGCAGCCATGATCTCCGCTACCTGCGGGGCTATGCGCACCGCTTCTTCCGCATCCAGGAAAAGGGCCCTGGTACGGCGGGCCAGCACATCTTCTACGGTATGCGCCATTTCTTTCTGCACCGCCCAGGTTACCTGCGCCTTGATGATGCCCAGGCCGGCGCTGAGCACGGCTTCGCCGCCGGGTACGCTTTTCACCGCCGCGGCATCAGCCCCGTAATAATATAAAGGATCTTCCTCTCCCAGCTTCTGCGCGGAGCCGTGAATGGGCAGCTGGCGGGTAGCGGAGGCCACATGCGGCCATTGCTTCACTTTTTCCAGCCGGTCTACCACGTCTTCCCCCATTTTACGGTAGGTAGTCCATTTTCCGCCCAGTATGGTTACCAGGCCGGAGGCAGACACCATGATCTTGTGGTTGCGGGAAATTTCCTTGGTCTTTTCACTCTTTTCCGGTTTGGCCAGCGGGCGGAGACCCGCCCATACGCTTCTTACATCTGCACGGGTGGGCACTTTGGCCAGGTACTGGCCGGCCGTCTGAAGAATGAAGTTGATCTCTTTTTCCATGGCCACGGGGTCAAGGCTGATCTCGTTCACCGGGTTGTCCGTAGTGCCCACCACTACTTTGTTGTGCCAGGGTACGGCAAAGAGCACGCGGCCGTCGCTGGTTTTGGGGATCATCAGCGCGTTGCTGCCGGGAAGGAATTCCGGGTCAAGCACGAGGTGAACGCCCTGGCTGGCCACTATCTTGCGTTTGATGCCAGGGTCGTCCATTTCGAGGATATCGTCTACAAAAACGCCGGTGGCGTTAATGATGCCTTTGGTTTTGATGCGGTAAGGCTGGCCTGTTTCAGTGTCTTCTACCGTTACGTAAGACAATTCTCCATGGCCGTTTTTCTCCAGCCCCTTTACCCGCATATAGTTGAGGGCTACCCCGCCCTGCTCATAAATGGTCTGTACCAGGTTAATGGCCAGGCGGGCATCGTCAAACTGCCCGTCGTGGTAAAGAATACCCGCGGAAAGATGAGCAGGCTTCAGGCCCGGCAGCCTTTCCAGCGTTTCCCGCCGGGAAATGTGTACGGAACGGCCCAGGCTGAGACGGCCGGCCATCCAGTCATACAGCTTCAGGCCAATAGTATAATAAATGCCTTCCCACCAGCTATAGGCGGGGATGATAAAAGAAAGATTTTTGGCGAGGTGCTGCGCGTTCTTCAGCAACAGCCCTCTTTCTATGCTGGCCTCCCGCACCAGCGCCACGTCTCCCTGGGCAAGGTAACGAACGCCGCCGTGGAGGAGCTTGGTGGCTTTACTGGATGTGGATTTGGCAAAATCAGCCTGTTCAAGCAGCAGTGTTTTGTACCCCCTGGTGGTTGCTTCGAGCGCTGCGCCCAGCCCCGTAGCTCCGCCCCCTATCACCAGCACATCCCACTCTTCACCATTCCCGATGGCATTCAATTGTTCTAAACGGTTCATTGATCGATTGTTCAAGCATTATTATACAATATACATCGTAATCCGATACTGGCAAAATTAGACGATTTAAACGGCTCTTTCCAGACTTTTTGAACATATGCGCCAGGATCTTTCCATATAATTGATATTGAGGTGTTTATAAAAACAGGTTAACCCACCCCGTTTGTTTTGCTGCATAAAAGGTGCCGGATCAGAAATCCCAGTTCTTCACCCTGGCAATGGCCTTCTGCCATTTTTCCCGCAGCCGGGCCTGTCCCGGCGGGGGCGCTTCAGGAGAAAAAACGCGGGCAATGGTGTACTGGGCCTTGACTTCATCAAGCGTCCAGAAGCCGGTGGCCAGGCCGGCCAGGTAGGCTACCCCGGTAGCGCCGGCGGGCATTACCTGCGGCCGCATTACGGGGTACTGCAGAATATTGGTCTGCATTTGCATGAAAAAGTCGTACAGCGCGGAGGTACCGTCTACCCGCAGTTCGGTAATAGCGCGGCCGCTGTCTTTTTCCATGGCTTCCAGCGCGTCTGCAATACCCAGGGCCACCCCTTCCAGGGCGGCGCGGGCAATGTGGCCGGAGGAAGTGCCGCGGGTAATGCCGATGATCATGCCGCGGGCATACGGGTCCCAGTAGGGTGTTCCCAGGCCGGAGAGCGCGGGCACAAACAGTACGCCACCGTTATCAGGCTCCGTTTGCGCCAGCGCCTCAATTTCGGCGGTAGACTCAATGAGCCCCAGCCCGTCCCTGATCCACCGGAACACGGAGCTGCCGCCAAACACGCTGCCTTCCAGGGCGTAGGTAACCTGGTTGCCGATGCGCCAGGCAATGGTGGTGAGCAGGTGATGGTCAGACACGATGGGCGTGGAACCGGTGTTCATCAACGCAAAGCAGCCGCTGCCGTAAGTATTCTTTACCATGCCGGGCTCCAGGCACATCTGCCCGAAGAGGGCGGCCTGCTGGTCTCCCGCCATGCCGGCAATGGGAATTTCAGCGTCCAGTATACCGGGGGCGGTATGGGCCACCACTTCGCTGTTGGAGCATACTTCCGGTAATAATTTATGGGGAATATTGAACAACCGCAGCAGCTCCTCGTCCCAGTTCTGTTCATGAATGTTGAACAGCATGGTACGGGAGGCGTTGGTAATATCGGTAACGTGTTTTTTGCCGCCGGTGAGCTTCCACACCAGCCAGGCGTCTATGGTGCCGAAGGCCAGCTGGCCCTGTTCCGCGCGGATGCGGCCGTCCGGCACGTGGTCCAGTATCCAGGATATTTTGCTGGCGGAGAAATACGCGTCCAGGATGAGGCCTGTTTTCTGGCGGATCAGTTCCGAGAAACCCTGGTAGCGGAACTCGTCGCAGAGTTTGGACGTACGCCTGTCTTGCCAGGCAATGGCGTTGTACACGGGTTCGCCTTTCTGCCTGTCCCAGATCACGGTGGTTTCCCGCTGGGTAGCAATGCCGATGCCGGCAATTTCCTGCGCGCCAATGCCTGTGCTGGCCACCAGCTCTTCCATTACAGACAGCATGGTAAACCATATCTCGTTCGGGTCTACTTCTATCCAGCCGGGTTGCGGGTAATATTTTTCATATTCCTTCTGCAGCTGTTTCACCACCTGCCCCTGGCGGGAGAACAGCACGGCGCCGGCGGCGCTGGAGCCAAGGTCTAGAGACAGGATGTATTTCTTTTGGGCGTTCATTAGCGCAACAAGTTTAAACGTTCTTCAGATCGGTGATGGCCTGCATGAGCTCACCCAGGTACTGGTACATGGTTTCCAGGTAAGCATTGCCCTGTTCGGTCAGTTTGTAATATTTCCTGGGCACTCCCTCATCCATTTCCACCCAGCGGGAATCTACCAGCTTCTCTTTTTTGAGGCGGCTGAGCAGGGGGTAAATGGTGCCTTCCGCAATATCCATATCCGCCAGCTTCTTGATCTCGCTGATCAGCTCATATCCGTACCGCTCCTTCTTCTGCAGCAGGAGCATGATGATATATTCGAACAGTCCTTTTTTGATCTGGGATTGCCAGCGTGTAATGAAATAGGCGTTTTGCTTATTTTCCATAAGGGAATTAAGTGCATTAGGAGCTAAAAATAAGCAATTGCTTATTCTTTGGGTACTATTTCAGCAGGTGCGGCCTTTCCTTGTATACTTTCCAGACCAGTTCCCCAAAGATGGTATTGGCCCAGGCAAACCAGGCGCGGGTGAACTGCGCGGGATCGTCTTGCTGGAAAGACTCATGCATGAACCCTTTGCCGGCGTGGCATTTCTGCAGGGTTTGCAGGCACTGGCGTATTTCCGCATCGTTGTTGCTGGTGAGGCCCTGCATGACCAGGCTGATGGGCCAGATGCGGTGCAGGCCGGTATGCGGGCTGCCAATGCCTTTGCCGGCCTTGCCGGAGAAGAAGAAGGGATTTTCTGAAGAAAGAATAAGCTTGCGGGTGTTGGCATACACCGGGTCTGATGGCTTGATGGCGCCCAGGTACGGGAGAGACAGCAGGCTGGGTACATTGGCATCGTCCATCAGGTTGAAGCTGCCGAAGCCGTTCACTTCAAAGGCGTACACCTTGCCAAACTGCGGGTGGTTTACCACGGCATATTTTTGCAGCGCCTGCTCCACTTCCGCGGCCAGCGCGCGGCATTCTGCCGCCAAGGCAGCATCTTTATGCAGGGCCTGCAGCATTTCAGCCGCCTGGCGCAGGCTCACCACAGCAAAGAAGTTGGAGGGCACCAGGAAGCTGAAAATGGTAGCATCGTCACTGGGCCTGAAGGTAGAGCAGATAAGGCCTACCGGTTTTACCGGGTAGCCATAGCCGCTGAGCGGCACGCCGTCTGTAGCCCAGGAAGTTTTGCGCTGGAAGTGGTAAGGGCCGGGGCCGTTTTTCCGCTGCTGCTCTTTGAAGGTTTTTACCGTGAGCGCAATAGCAGACTTCCAGGTATCGTCAAAAGGCGCGGTATCTCCTGTTTTTTTCCAGTACAGGTATGCCAGGCGGATGGGGTAACAGAGCGAATCTATTTCCCATTTGCGCTCATGGATGCCGGGCTTCATGTCTGTCAGGTCAGACTTCCACTCGCCCTGTTTATTTTCATCTTTATAAAATGCATTGGCGTACGGGTCTTTCAGGATGCATTTCACCTGGTGGTTGATGACGCCGGCAATGAGGTGCTGCAGCTCTTTGTCTTCATGCACCAGCTGCAGGTAGGGAGACACCTGGGCGGTGCTGTCACGCAGCCACATGGCGTCTATATCTCCCGTGATCACGTACGTATCAGGGCGGCCGTTCTTCATTTCAAACTCCACCGTAGTATCCAGCGTATTGGGGAAGCAGTTCCCGAAGAGCCACGCCAGCTCTGCATTACCGCTTTTTGCCTTCACGGCCTCAATGGCCTTTTCTACCGCTTCGCTGCGGAACTTCCGCTGCGCTTCGGGGATACGCACTACAGGAAAATCCTGCCCGGCAGCCCAGGTAAGGGCGGGGCGGAAAAGAAATGCGGAAGACAGGATAGCAGATTGCTGGAGGAATTTTCTACGGCTCATATTTTCTTTCAATTAAAAAGGGAAAATAGGAACTTCTCCGCCAAATTATCCTGCTAAAATTTGCTAATTAAGAAAAATACCGGCCTATAGATATAGACCGGCGTGTATACAGTGAAACTTAAACAATTCATTTCTTCCACTTCACTTTCGTGAAGAGTATCTTTTTATACCTGTCTTTCTCGTACAACACCCCTATTTCGCGCTTGCCGGTTACCACCAGGTCTGAATAAGCAGCGTTACCGGGCTGGCCCGTCTGATCAATTTTGTAGCTTCTTTTCCAGGTGAGGCCATCGTTGGTGCTGATGCGCAGGGTCAGGTTATCCCTTTTGGAAGTATCTGCCGGATTGCTGAAAGCCACAATGGCTTTGCCCTTGTGTTTGCCAACGGTCAGCATGCTGCCCTGGCATACGGGGTCAGGCAGGTCCATATCGAAATAGGCCGTATCCCACGTGGCGCCGCCGTTGCCGCTGAGGGCTACAATGCGCGCCTTGATGTTGCCCTGCTGGTTGCGCACGTTCATCATCAGCCGGCCGCCGCTTATTTCTGTAGCGATGGCCTCATTGCTGCCGGGGATGTTCACGTCTTCGCTGATGTGGAAGGTTTTGCCGTGGTCATCCGTATAATAACCACCGGCGCGGTACTCCCGGTGTTTGGGCTGCGGATCTCCGGCGGAGTGGTTGGTGGCCACAAAAATGCGGCCTTTATGCGCGCCGGTTGTGAACTGCATGGCGTGGCCGGGTGTGTTGAAAAAGCAGCGCCAGTCTTCCGCAAAACCGAGTTGTTTGGGGCGGTGTACCTGCCGGGTGATGTTCACCGGTTCTGACCAGGTTTTGCCGCCGTCTATGGAAGTGACGTACATGGCTTCGCGGAGGCCGTTCCCTTTCCGCACTTCATTTTCATGGTTATTGCCGGCGCAATAAAAAAGGAAAATGCGGCCACCGGGATGGGCGGGGTCTGACATATCCAATACAGGCGCGGGGTTACCGGCCTGCAGGTCTTTATTTTGCGCCACCACCTGCAGCGGGCTCCAGGTGTTGCCCCTGTCTGTACTGCGTTTCATCACAATATCAATATCCCCGAAATCACTGGCGTTGCTCACCCTGCCTTCAACAAAGGCCAGCAGCTCGCCATTGGGCAAACTGATGATGGTGGGAATGCGGAAAGATTTATACCCTTCTGTTCCTGACTCAAAAACCGTTATCTGCGCCGCGGCAAAAAGCGCCGCCAGCAAACAGGCCGTTGTGGTGATCAATTTTTTCATTACGTCATAATTTTTTCTGATAAACATTCATCCGGCTACATCCCTTCAGCCGCCTGCGCTCCCGGCTTTTCCGGCATTACCAGGCTGAAGATATACCCCATCAGCACACAGCCCGCCACCGCAAACAAGGGGTACAGGAAAAAGCTGATGGCAGAAGACTGCTGGATAAAATAGAGGCCAATGCTGCTCAGTACAAAACCGGCAAACACACCGCGACTGTTAATTTTCGGGAAGAAGATGCCGGCGGCAAACATACCGGCCAGGCAACCGCCGAACAGCCCGATGATTTTCAGGTACTGGTCCCATATGGAAGCGTTCTGCAGGTACACCAGGTACATGGCAATGCCGCAGCCAATGATGCCGAGGAACACCGTCACTATTTTGGCAAACCGCAGGCTTTGCTGGTCTGTTGCCTGTTTGCGGAAGGTTTTATAGAAGTCTGTGGTCAGCACCGTAGCAATAGAGTTCATGCTGGAGCTGATGGTAGACATGGTAGCGGCAAACAGCCCTGCAATTACCAGCCCGCTTAAACCGGCAGGCAACTGCTGCGAAATGAACCAGGGGAACACATCGTCTGTACGGCCATGCGGGTTCAGGGAACCGGGGTGATGGCGGTAAAAGAACCACAGCGCCGTACCCACGCCGAAAAATATGAAGGTGGCGGGTATTACCATGAGGGCGTTGGTGTAGATGGAGCGGCGGGCTTCTTTTTCCGTAGGTGTGGTAAGATACCGTTGTACCACCACCTGGTCTGAGGTGTAGGTAACGAGGTTGGTGAGGAAAGCCCCCACTACAACCACCCACAGCACCGGCTCGGAGATGCTCCAGCCGAGGTTGGCCACCCGCAGCTTGTCATGCTGCCAGGCTTCGCTCATCATACCTCCCAGGCCGCCGTCTGTATTGGCCGCCATAAAAAAGAAACTTACCAGGGCGCCGCCCAGCAGTACAAATACCTGCATCACCTCTGTCCACACCACGGCCTCAATACCGCCCAACACGCTGTACGCGGTGGTAACCACCGTGGTGAGCAAAATGCAGGCAAAGATATTGGTACCCGTTACCGTGCTCAATACCAGGGCGGGCAGGTAAATCACCACGCCCAGGCGGCTGAGCTGGAACAGCACGAACGTAAGACTGCCCAGCAATTTCACCCGCGTGTTGAACCTGATCTGCAGGTATTCATAAACGCTGGTGAGCTTTAGCTTCCGGAAATAAGGCAGGTAGAACATGGTGACAATAGGCGCCACCACAATGATCATGAGATTGTTGAGAATGTACACCCAGTCTGTAGCATATGCTTTGGCCGGGATGGCAATGAAGGTGAGGGCGCTGAGCTTGGAGCCGAATATGCTGAGGCCCGCGGCCCACCAGGGTATTTTCTGGCCGCCCAGGAAGAAGTCGCTGGTGCTGTTGCCCATTTTCCTGGATACGGTTACGCTGATGGCAATTACCAGCAGGAAGTAGGCGCCTATCACCGCCCAGTCAAGTCCGCCGAAGCGGCCGCCGGGCTGCTGCGGAGCGGCCACCAGCACTTTTTTGCTTCTCACGGCAGGGCGCGCTTCGCCGCCGGGCAGCACCACGTTATTGTTCCATACCACCAGCGGGGTGGTAACGGGGGCGTACGTGCTGGCATGCGGGTTGAGTGCGGCATCGGGCAATGTATTGGAAGGCATGTTGCCGGTTACGGACCAGGCGTCTGTAAGCGTGTTGTAAGCCAGCACCTTGTTGCTGAAACCGGGGTGCGCGTCTTGCAGCTCCGCTGTTTTTATTGCATTCACCCCGTCATCCCCGCCAAAAAGCAGCAGGTGTGATTGGCCGGCAGGGTATGCCGGTGTGGGCGCGGCCGCTAATGCGTACGGCAGGTTGGCTATCTGCTTCCAGGCCCCGCCGGGCTGGTAAACCCAGGCATCCTGCAGGTATTTGCGCTGGCCCTGTTGCAGGTCTACACCGCCGAAGATGTACACTTTCCCGTCCATCACGCCGGCCATGGCCAGCATTCTGCCCGGGCCGGGCAAGTCAGGCAAGGCCTGCCAGCTGCTTCCACCCGGGTCAAGCACCCGGCTGTGGCGCGTGGCGCCGCCTGTGGGAGATGTTTGCCCGCCGGCAATATATACCCTGCCGTTCAGCAATACGCCGCAGGCATTGGCCAGCGGCTCCGGCAGCGCGGGATAATTTTCTGTTTCAATTTTACCGTTCACATATTTCAGCAGGAAAACATCGGTGTAATTCCCATCCGCATTGCCGCCGCCTACGCACAGCAAGCCGTTGGGCGTGGTGAGAGATACGCCGTAACCCATGGGCCGCGGCAGCTTGCCGGCCGCTTTCCATTGGCCGCCTTCATTTTCCAGCACCCACACGGTGTCATACCAGGTTTTGACACCACCGGCCCAGGGCCTGGTATTGTTGGGGAAATTGGCGCCACCGGCTACTATGAGCGCGCCGTTGCTTACGCCGGCGTAGCTGCCGGCCAGCCCGTCTGCCCCCGGCAGTGATGTGATCTCTTTCCAGTTAAAAAAAACTTCACCGGCGGCATGTTGCGCGCCGGCCTTCATGGCCGGCAAACACAGCAGGAGCACCAGCATTCTTCTCATTATTTGCATGCGGTGCATTTTAAGTATGAACAACGTTGCGCGCAGGCGCTTTGTCAAAGAAAGACAGTGCGGCCAGCTCGTCCCTGAATTTCAGGTAGGCCGCTTCGGGGAAAGTGGTGAGCGGCAGGCGGCAGGGGCCAAGGTCCCAGCCCAGCATTTGCATAATGGCCTTCTGCCCCGGAATGGGCGGATATTTTACCAGTATGCGGATCACTTCCACCATGTAGGCATGCAGGGCGCGGGCGCGCTCCATGTCTCCCTTGCGGAAGGCTTCCATGGTTTGCAGGTAAAGCGGCGCGGCAAAGGTGTAAGTGCTGCCGATAGCGCCTTTTGCGCCTACGGCCATGGCTGGCAGCAGCATTTCATCAAGCCCGTAAAGAATATCGTATTTACCGCCCTGGTACTGCAGGCAGGCCTGGTATTCCTGCAGCGTGGTGGCAGTGTATTTGATGCCGGCCAGGTTGGGAATGGCGGGACCCGCAATTTCCAGGAACTGGATCATGTCCATGCCTACGCCGGTGAGGTGCGGAATATGGTAGTAGTAGAACGGCAGCTCCGGCGCGGCGGCGGCAATCTGCGCCATGCTGTCTGCCAGGTTCTGCACGGAAGTGGGTTTGAAATAAAAAGCGGCTACGGCGGAAATGGCGTCCGCCCCTATCTGCTGGGCGTGCGCGGCCAGCTGCCTGGCCTCTGCAATGCTGCTGTGGCCTACGTGCACAAAAATAAGCAGGCGTTTGTTGGCAGCCTTTGTGAATGCTGCCGCTACTTCCATTCTTTCAGTTGTAGTCATGTTAGGGCCTTCACCATTGCTGCCGCAAACAAAAATACCCCGCAGCCCGTCTTCCACCAGTTTGTCTACCAGCGCGGGTATCAGGCTGTAGTTGATAGACCCGTCTTCATGAAAAGGTGTGAATGCAGCAGCAATTAGTCCTTGTACTTTTTCCATATTTCGCAAATGTGTTATTAATTGTATCCTTCGGTTTGAGTGATCAGATCGTTGTTGGCCATCACGGTAATATTGAGCGGCCAGTAAATGGGGGTGGTTTTGCCCACCAGGTTAGGAATGTATTTGTAAATGTCCAGCGTTCCGCCTTTGTGGAAACGCACCAGGTCGTACCAGCGTTTATTCTCAAAATACAACTCCCGGCCGCGTTCGTCCAACAATTCTTTTTCAACGGTGAGTTTGTCTGTGGCGCCCGTGTAGGGGCCGTTGCCGGTGCGCACCCTTACCTTGTCGAGGTACTGGATGGCGGGGCCCGTCTGGTCAAGCGCGGCGTAGGCTTCTGCCTTCATCAGGAAGATGTCTGCCAGGCGGTACATGATGATGTCGTTATCCGGCACGCGGTCATCTACATAACGGGTGCCGGGGTACTTGGTGATCCAGGAAATTTTGGGGCCGGTGGTTTGCCGTTCTGTTACCCAGGTGAAAGGAACACGCTTGTCATTCGGATATTTGGCAAACAGCGCGCGGGAAGCAGGGCTGATCTGGTAAGCACCCTGGCCGTTGGCCGTGGTTTCGCAATACGGCAGGCTATCCAGGTTGAGCGCGCCCTGCACGCCGGTTTTATAAGGCAATGCATTCATCACGTAAGGCGTGGTGTTGGGAATACCGCTGATGCCGGTGGTAGGCTCATCCCTCAGGAAAAACGCGGCCAGTATCACTTCCGGGTTGGTAGCCGCGCGCACGGTGGTTACATTTTTGAAATCTGCATTGAGCGTTACGCCAGTTTTTTCCACCTCGTCAATGGCCGCAATAGCAGCGTTGAAATCAGCCGCGCCGCCTCCCAGCACTTTGGCGCTCCACAGCTTTACGTCCGCCTTCAGGGCCTGCGCCGCGCCGTACGTGAAACGGTATTTGGACGTGTACGTGGCGGGGTTGAAGCTGCCCACAGATCTGAAAAGGCTGATGGCCGTATCCAGGTCTGCGTTGATCTGTTTGAACACTTCGGCGGCGCTGCTGCGGGGCAGTACCGGCACGTTGTCTCCTACCACGGCCTGCAGCATAAGCGGCGCATCACCAATTACGCGGGAGAGGTGGAAGTAAAAATACGCCCGCAGGCTGTAGGTTTCCGCCAGTATCTTTTTCCGCAGATCGGGATTGGAGGTGAACGGGAACGGCGCTATTTTTTCCAGCAGCAGGTTGCAGTTGCCGATGGCCTTGTACCAATCATTGTAGTTAATGGCTCCTGTAGTAGGACTGAGAATCTGGTTCCAGGCCGTGCCGAAGCGGGAGTTGAGCGCAGGTACCAGCTCCTCTCCCCTTTCTGTACCATACGTTACGTTATTGGCAAAAAAGCGCATGAAGGGGTAGATGCCGGTTACATACGGCTCAAAATCACTTTCGTTGGAGAAATAGTTTTCGTCCGTGATGCTGGACTGCGGCTTTATATCGAGTATGCTCTTGCAGGCGGCCAGTGAGGCCAGCAGCAGGCTGAACAGGAATATCTTTTTCATCCTTCTGAATTTTAAAATTTAAGGGTTGCACCTAATGAGAACTGCCGTGGGCGCGGATAGCCAATGGCGTCAAAACCCGTATAAGATTCCGGGTTGATGCCTTTGTACGCGGTGAGGTAGCCCACATTGTACACGCTGGCAAAAACATTCATGCCGGTGGCGCGTATCTTTTTCATGATATGACGCGGTATATCGTAAGAGAGCGTGATCTCGCGCAGGGCCAGGAAGTCTCCCTTCTCATACATTACGGACACATCTGAAGAATAGCTGTTGTTTACACCCAGCGTAGCGCCGCGCAGGTAGTTGCGCTGGCCGAAGTCATAATCGGCAAAAGAGAAACGCGCATATTTTTTACCCGCGTCTCCCGGTTTCTGCCAGATGTCAGGCCCCAGCGCCTGCTCGGGAGCACCTTCGTTAAAGGCCCTGCCCTGGCCAAGAGAGCGGGCCAGCGCGCCGTTGCTGATCATGTGGCCCATGGCATAGTCCAAAGAAATTTTCAGGTTGATGCCCTTGTATGAGAAATTGTTCTGCCAGCCGCCGATCTTATTGGGCGTACGGTAACCCTGGAATACCTGGTCTTTGGTGTCTATGATGCCGTCGTTGTTAACGTCTGCAAATATGAAATCTCCCGCGCGTTTACCTACCTGCTGGCCGGATGCGGAGGCCAGGTTGTCTTTATGCGTCTGGTTCCAGGCGGCGGCCTCTTCGTCCGTAGAAAAAACGCCCAGCACCTGGTAGGCCCATAACCCGAAGGGGCGCTCCCCTTCCGCCAAACCGCCCACTTCGATATTGGATTTGCTTACCGGGTCGTAGATCACGTCTCCGCCTTGCCTGTTTTTGGCGCGGCCGTTACCCGGCAGTTCCTTGACCAGCTGTTTGTTGTAGGCAAAAGAAAAATTCGTTTGCCAGGAGAAGGAAGGCGTTTGCAGCACCGTGCCGCCAATTTCCACTTCCACCCCGCTGTTCTGCAGCACGCCGTTGTTGAACACAATGGAACCAAAGGGCGCTTCAGAAGGCAGGGGCTTTGAATCAATACGGTCTTTGGTCAGCTTGCGGTACAGGTCTACCGTAACGTTCAGGCGGCTGTTGAGGAACGCAGCGTCTACGCCCACATCCATGGAAGTAGTGGTTTCCCAAACCAGGCCGGGGTTGGCCAGGTTGGCGCGGTAAATGCCGGAGCCCTGCGCGTAAGAGACGGCGTTGTACCGGCCGTAAGTATCTGTAATGGCCAGGTCACTGGTGCCCGCCTCACCCCAGCTGGCGCGCAGCTTCAGGCTGCTAACGGCTGAAGGCTGCAGGTGCCAGAAATCTTCCCGGTGAATGTTCCAGCCAACGGAGGCGGAGGGGAAGAGCGCGTACTTGTTCTGTATCGCAAAGTTGGAGAACCCGTCGTACCGCAGGGCGGCGCTGGCCAGGTACTTGCCGTTATAGTCATAGCTGAACTGGCCAAAGTAACTGGCAGAGCGGGATTCTCCGAGGCTGGTGCCCCATTCCGTTACGTTGGTTACCACCTTGCCGTCTACAATAGCGGTAGAAGGCTCGTTGATGGTGTAGATATAATCATTGTTGGCCCTTTGCGAGCCGATGTCTATCCTGCTGTTGGTGTTGCGGGTGAAGTTAAAACCACCCAGCACCGTTACATGATGATCTTTCAGGAAGCTGAAATCATACTGCAGCACCTGGTCTATCATCAGCTGGCGGGAGTTGTTGGTGTTCTCGTTCTTCTGCCGCTGCGTAGAAGGCTGTACCTCATTGGGAGGGGTGGCCTTGCGCATGAACATATAGCGGTAGTCTTGCAGCAGGTAGGAGATGGAGGGCCTGTAATGCAGCCCCTTCAGAATGGTCCAGTCTCCCGCCAGGCGAGACACCAGGCGTTCTGTAGACACGCGTACGTCATCATACTTCAGCGTGTGCAGGCGGTTGCGCACAGTGTACAGCTCCCCCGGCGTGGGGTTGCCGTCATCCTTGAAAATGCGTATCAGCGGGGTGATGCGCGTACCGCGTGTGAGCTCGTTCTGGAAGTTTTCCACGTAGTTAGGCAGAACATGCTGATAGTTGAGCATGGCATCCAGCCGGAAGTTGTCTGACGCCTGGATACCGAAGTTGCCCAGCGCGTCATACCGCTTGTAGTTGGTGCCCACAAAGGCGCCCTGCTGATCTGTATAACCCAGCGCCACGTTGTAGTTGGCCTTTTCAGAGCCGCCGTCTACAGACACGTTGGTATTGTTGGAGAGGCCTGTTTTCCAGATCAGGTTCTCGTAGTTATTATCTGCATACAGCAGTTTGGTACCGGGATTGATGGGATCATCCATCGTCATCCAGCCATTTGCCAGCAGGTTGTCTACGTAGGCCTGCCCTTCTATGGCCACAATATTATCATATAAAGCCGTGAGGTTGATGTTGTTGCCGTACTGGCCTTTGGCCGTATACACGCGGGTGCCGGCGGAAAAGCCGCCGTTGTTGAGCAGGTTGTTCTTGTCCAGCTTGTCTGCTGTGTTTTGCACGGTGGTACGGGCCAGCTTGAGGTACTCCGTAGCGGACAGGTATTTATAATCCCTGGCGGGCGTTTCCCAGGTGGTGCGGTGGTTGATGTTCAGGTTCATTTTGCTGCCGGCCTTACCGCCCTTGGTTTTGATCACAATTACGCCGTTGGCGCCGCGGGCCCCGTAGATGGCGGTAGATGCCGCATCTTTCATCACCTGTATGGATTCGATGTTATCAGGGTTTACATCACTCATGGAGCGGAATACCCCGTCTATGATCACCAGGGGGCTCACGTTGCCGTCTGTGTTGGCCACATTGCCGCCGCTGGTGCCTGAGCCGGTACCGTACGCGTTGAGCTTGGTGCTGCCGCGGATAATGATGTTGGTGGCCCCTTCACCCGGCTGGCCGGACTGGATGGGGATAGACACGCCGGCAATTTTCCCCTGCATGGCCTGGATGGGGTTGGGATTGGACGTGTTCTTCAATTCCGCCGGGTTGAGTTTGGAAATGGCGGCGGTGGTTTTGGCGCGTGATTGTTGTACGTACCCCACTACTACCACATCTTCCAATGTTCTGTTAGACAGGGCCAGGATAACGTTCAGTGTTGTTTTCCCGGCTACGGTTACCTCCCGGGTGGTATAGCCGATATTGGAAAAAACAAGCGTGGCGTTGGCGGGCACGCTGAGCGAAAAGCTGCCGTCTGCGCCCGTAAAGGCGCCTTTGGTGGTGCCTTTTACCTGCACGCTGGCAAATTCAAGCGCTCTGCCGGTGGAGTCTGTGACTTTACCGGTAACGGTCTGCTGTGCCTGGGCGTAAACGCCCTGCATGGAAAGCACAGTAATTACCAGGAGAACTCTCCATTTGGAGATGAGAAGTTTCAGATTCATAACGGATCACTGTTAGCGGAAAAAATGGAATTTAGCTATTATTGTATTTATGTAGTACATATCAAATGTAGATTAAAAATGGGAATATCTCCAAATTAAATTTTTGAGGAGGTAGAAGAAGACTGGCGGCTGATTGGGAAATGGAATGATATGAACGGAGCTGGTGAGATTGAATATGTAGAACGAATGGGAATAAAGGAGGCAGTAAATGAAGCTGGAACTGTTGGGCCGGAAGGGTTGAATATGCAGCGTGGATAAAGAAGATACAGCAGGTGGAAAAGAAAGATCAAATACGTAGATGGGGATTGTGGAAACATGCTGGCAGGAGAAAAATCCTGATGGGGGAAATGAATGCGGATTTTAACCGGCGGCTGACAAGACGGCATGAAGGCCGGCAAATGAGAACAGACGGGGATCTGACTCCATGCATCAAATCCCCCTCCTCCCTGCCGGCGGCTTACTTCTTCAGCCGGTTAAAATGCGGTTTCAGGTGCTCCAGCATGCCCTGCCTGAATTCTTCCTTGCTGCCGTTCTTCAGGATGTTTACCAGGTCAATGTGGGATACTTTGCCTATTTGCGGCACCTTCTCGAGGCTGATCACATAGCCGAAAATGGGCAGCAGCATATTCTGGAAGCGCAACAACGTCTCGTTGCCCGTCATCTGGTATATTTTACCGTGGAAGGCAATTTCGTTGTTGATACGGAAGGCCTGCCCTTTCCCCCGGGGGTCCTGGCTTTTGGCAATGGCTTCCAGCTCTTCAATGTCTTTTTTTGTTTTGCGGAGATAGAGGATGTCTGCCAGGCCCATTTCAAGGGTGAGCCGCAGCTCGAAAATATCCTGCAGGGTGCTGTCGTCAATGATCAGCGGGTCCAGCACGCGTTCAAAAGAGCCCAATATGTCTGGCGTAGACAATATCATGCCCCTGCGCTTTTTGGTTTCTATCATGCCCAGCATGCGCAGGCGGCTCAAGGCTTCTCTTACTACATTACGGCTAACGCCCAGCGCTTCGGCCAGTTCATTTTCAGAGGGTAATGCGTCCCCGGGTTTGAAGGACTTTTTCTTAAGATACTCGCGCAGCTCTTTTTCCACCACGTCTGCCATGGTGCGCTGCGCAATGGGGCCCAGATCTTTTATCAGATCGTTCTTTGACATATGAAGAAGACAATTTTGTATAAATGTAGAACAAATTCACCAATCCTCATTTTTTTATGCCCGTGTGAGCAATGCAATGAGGCCCGCGTGTTGCGGGAATTGTTTGGACAGTGTTTCCCTTTCCGCTAGCTCAAAATCAGCGAAATCAAAACCCGGCGCTACGGTGCAGCCTACCAGCGCAAAACCGCCCGTTTCTTCCACGCTTGACGCAAACCAGCTTCCGGCGGGAATAACCAGCTGCAGCTGCTCTCCCTGCCCAACATCGCGGCCAAGGCGGTGCACATGCAGGGAACCGTCTGGTTTTATCTCGTAAATATGCAGGGGCTGGCCATCGTAGAAATGCCACATTTCGTCTGCGGCAATGCGGTGAAACGCGGAAAAATCACCGTCTTCCAGCAAAAAATAAATAGCCGTTGATGCATTGCGCGCACCGGCAAAACGTTCCGGCAATGCCTCCCGGTCAATCACCAGCGGTGCGCGATACGTTTCCCGGAAAGATCCTCCCTCAACATGCTGCGTGAGCTGTAGCGTTTTCTTCCAATGTTCAGCTGTTGTTTTCATGGGCTAAACTTACAGTTTTTCCTTATATTTATAATGCTTTGCGACCTTTACTCGCCATATGCCTGTTTGCAGCGTTAAGCCTGCAGTTTACCGCCCGCCTCAGCGGGTATGTGAATTGTATGGTAACTGCCTATATCGCAGACCATAAGGATTTTGCCGAGGACTGCGGATGTGCGCATTACATTGCACAGGCATTTGACGGTCAGGGGAACAATAACCAGCTGCAGCCTTCAGCCCACGTGCTGAAACTGCAGGATTATGTGCCGGCACATTCCTGGCCGGCATTGGCAGCCGTGCCTGCCCCCGCTTTCACCCCGCCGCTGATGGCTCCCTGCCATTACAGCAAAGGGACTATGACGGATGTTTTCCGCCCTCCCTGCATAACTGCTTCCCTCTCATGATCTAAAGTATTTATTCACCCTCGGTTTGTTATTACGTATAGTTGCACCAGTTTCCAAGACATCACAGCTTCCGTGATGCAAGCGCGTATGTGATGAATACCGTATTGGCTACCCTGCTCTTGCCGCGTGGTGAGATGCCGGCTGTTGCACTGTGTTCCGCCCCTGCCTGGCCAGCAAGGGAGAAGACATGGCAATACCGGTATTGTCCGCTGGCCGGGAAAAAGGCATACCGGCAGCACGCCTCCTGACCGCTCCGCCAGGCATAGCCCTGCACTGCAGCAGTGCTAATGACCCGTACCGAGCTGTCATGCCACCGGCAAAACAGTGCAGCCCAAGTAGTTATACAGGAAGTGCGGCCGCAAAGCAGCAAGATGCTCCCATCCCGGGGGCATCTTTTTTTTATCTAGCCCCCAAATAAATTTTATAAGTAAGCGAACGCTCACTTATCTTTGTGGCCATTATGCGGATCAGGGACGAAAAGAAAATTTGCCAGCTTCACCAGAAAACGGTTGAAATGATCGTACAGGAAGGGCTGGACGGGTTCGGGATCAATAAGCTGGCCAGGGCGGCCGGCGTATCTCCCGCCACCATTTACATTTATTACAAAGACCGGGAAGACCTCATCATCCAGACCACCCTGCGCGTTTCGGATGTAATGCTGCAAGAGAGCCTGAAAGACTTTGATCCGGCCATGGGTTTTGAGGAAGGGCTGCGCAAACAGTGGCACAACCGGGCCCAGTATTTCCTGAAGAACCCGCTAGACGTGGAGTTTATGGAAAAAATGCGGTACTCCCATTTGTATGATAAAGTGGCGGTACACCTGTATACTTCTTTTAAAGACGTGATGGGGCGGTTTTACAACAACGCCGTAAACAGGAAGGAGCTGATACCGCTTTCCTTTGAAGTATACTGGGCCGTGGCCTATGCGCCACTGTACCAGCTGATCAAGTTCCATACACAGAAAAAGGCTTTTGGCCATAAAAAGTTCACCCTTACGGAAGACGTCATGGAACAGGCGCTGCAACTGGTATTGAAAGCCCTGAAACCCTGACGCGTAAAAAATTTAACCACCTGACTAAATGCGCTTACTATGAACACAAGTTTTATGACGGACACGGGGCTGGAAGTACTGGTATTCCGCACCAATATCCGGTTCAAGAAAGATCTGCAACTGATAGGGCCCGTGCTGGACAAACAGCCCGGCATACAGCGGTGGACGGTAGACCGGGAAGACAGCGACAAAGTGCTTCGTATCGAAACCAACTCACTGCTTGCCAGGGACGTCATCCAGCTTGTAACCCACGCTGGCTTTGACTGTGAGGAACTGCCAGAATAAACGGCCCGGCTATTGCGGTCTTTTTTCTAACAATACACACTACAATTATATGAAAACAACGGAACGGGTTTTTTCACGATACCAGGTATTCATCATAGCCATACTTGCCCTGCTTCAATTCACGGTAGTGCTGGATTTTATGGTGCTGAGCCCCCTGGGTGAAATTTTATTGGGCAAGCTGCACATCACCACCCGGCAATTTGGGCTGGTGGTATCTGCCTATGCATTCAGCGCGGGCATTTCAGGGGTACTGGCGGCGGGCTTTGCAGATAAGTTTGACCGTAAAAAAATGATGCTGGTATTTTACTCCGGCTTCATCATCGGCACCTTTCTTTGCGCGTTGGCCCCCACCTATGGCTTTCTGCTGGCCGCCCGGGTGATCACCGGCCTCTTTGGCGGGGTGATCAGCGCCATAGGCATGGCTATTATAGCAGATCTTTTTAAACCGGAAGTACGCGGACGCGTGATGGGTTTTGTCCAAATGGCCTTTGCCCTCAGCCAGATCATTGGCGTGCCCATGGGCTGGGAGCTGGCCAACAGGATCAACTGGCATGCTCCCTTCTGGATGATTGGGACCTTCGGCACCATCATGGGCATTATAATGGCCGTTTACATGAAGCCGGTTACAGCGCACCTGCAGCAGAAAGTGGAAAGGAACGCCTTTGTGCACCTGAAGAACACGCTGCAGAACAGACACTATTCCCTGGCTTTCTGCACCACCATTTTGCTTTCTACCGGCGGTTTCATGCTGATGCCCTTCGGCAGCACCTTCAGCCGGCATAATATGGGGCTGGCACAGTCAGACATCACCATCCTCTACATGGCCACCGGTGTTGCCACCTTCATAGGCGCGCCCATTCTGGGCCGGTTGAGTGACAAGCTGGGAAAAATGAAAGTGTTCCTGGGCGCCACCCTGCTCACCAGCATCATGGTGGTAATTTTCACCAACCTGGGCATTACCCCGCTCTATATGGCCATTGCCATTAATGCGCTGATGATGATAGGGGTATTTGGCCGGATCATTCCCGCCCAGGCCATTATGACCTCGTTGCCCAGCGTGCAGGACAGGGGGGCGTTCATGAGCGTCAACTCCTCCGTACAGCAGATCTCCGGCGGCATAGCCTCCATTGTGGCAGGGCTCATCGTGTATCAGACCAGCAGCGGGGTGTTGCTCCATTATGAAATACTGGGATATGTGATTTTAGGGGCTTTTGCCTTTACAGCCGTTATGATGCACTACCTCAATAAACAGGTGCAGCGGCAGACGGCGCCGGTAGTTGCGCCGGATGAGGTGGCCATTGCCTCCTGAGTAAAAACGGCTGTTCCATCAAAGCGGAACAGCCGTTTTTGATCTTATTGTCATGATCGCTTCGTTTTTGTATTTAAAAACAGGCCATTGGCAAATATTTAACAATTGCCGAAAACAAGCCACTGTAGCTAATTCCCATCATTTTCCCCCGGTACCGTCACACGCCCCCGATTGTTGTAAGCAAGCGCGCCGTAAATTTGTAATGTCCCCACAAGTTCTTATCATTTAAAAGGTACCGATTATGGAAAAACACACCATTCGCGAAGCATATAAACGCTACTGGCTCGAAAACGGCAAAAGGCCCGTGTCTGTTTTCGCCCTCTGCAAGGTCCTGGACATCCCTGAATCAACATTCTATGAATATTACAGCGCCATGGAAGGCGTGGAACGAGACATCTGGCTGGACTTTTTTCAGCGTACCATTGACCAGTTAAAAGACGACCCTACCTATCAGCAATACTCCGCGCAGGAGAAACTGCTGGCGTTCTATTTTCTCTGGGTGCAGAAACTGAAGGAAGACCGCAGCTACGTGCTGCAGCAGCATCAGCGCTCCCATTTACCGGGTGGCCAGCTACGCCAGCTGTCCGATTTCAAAAAAGCGTTTTACGACTATGCCGCCGGCCTCATCAAAGAAGGCTATCTCACCACGGAAATAAAAGAACGGAAATATATTTCAGACCAGTACGTGCACGGCTTCTGGATGCAGGCGCTGTTTGTGCTCAAATACTGGATAGAAGACAGCAGCCTGAACTTTGAAATGACAGACGCCGCCATTGAAAAGGCCGTACATCTCAGCTTCCAGCTGATACAGTCCAATACGCTGGACAGCCTGCTGGATTTTGGAAAATTCATACTGACCAGGAAATAACATTTACGGATGAAAGAACAGACCAACATCCCTACCGGCAAAGTGGAAAGGGCCGGCAGGTTTGTAACCACCGGACTGAAAGTAGGCACCAATTATATCAAACACTACACCCGCAAGCTGATAGACCCCACCATTACGCGAGACGCGCTTCACCAGGAGAACGCGGAAGATATATACGCCACCCTCAGCAACCTGAAAGGCAGCGCCCTGAAAGTGGCGCAAATGCTGAGTATGGACAGGGGCATGCTGCCCAGGGCCTATTCCGAACGTTTTGCCATGAGCCAGTACAGCGCCCCTCCGCTTTCCGGGCCGCTGGTGGTGAACACTTTTGTGAAAACGCTGGGTAAAACACCTGCGCAGCTGTATGACCGTTTTGATATGAAGGCCAGCAACGCCGCGTCTATAGGCCAGGTGCACAAAGCGGCCAAAGACGGTAAAGAGCTGGCCGTGAAAATACAGTACCCCGGCGTGGCCAACAGCGTGAAGTCAGACCTCCGCATTGTAAAACCCTTCGCCATCCGAATTGTAGGCATGAACGAAGTGGATATGGACAAATACTTTGACGAGATAGAGTCCAAGCTGCTGGAAGAAACAGACTATGCGCTGGAGCTGCACCGCTCCCGGGAACTGTCTGCCCAGTGCGCCCACATCCCCAACCTGGTGTTCCCAACGTATTACCCGGAGCTGTCTTCAGACCGCATCATCACCATGGACTGGCTGGACGGCCTGCATCTGAAAGAGTTCCTGGCCACCAACCCATCGCAGGAAGTACGCAATAAAATCGGGCAGGCGCTGTGGGACTTTTACCAGTTCCAGGTACACAAGCTCAAAAAAGTGCATGCAGACCCGCACCCCGGCAACTTTTTGCTGCGGGCAGACGGTACAGTGGGCATTTTTGACTTTGGCTGCGTGAAAGAAGTGCCGGAAGATTTTTATGTGAACTATTTTCTGCTGACAGACAAGGAAGTGCTGAAAAACGAAACGCGGCGCCGGGAAATTTATACCAACCTGGAAATGATACACCCTTCAGACACGGAAAAAGAAATTGTTTTCTTCTCCGGCCTGTTCCAGGAAATGATCCGCCTGCTTACCCATCCCTTTACGGTAGAGCGTTTTGACTTCGGCAACGAAAATTATTTTAACGAGATCTATGCGTACATGGACTACGTGGCAAACCTGAAGGAGGTGCGCGAGTCCAGGGTAGCCCGCGGCAGCCGCCACTCCCTGTACATCAACCGTACCTACTTCGGGCTGTACTCCATGCTGAGTGACCTGAAGGCAGACATTGTAACGGGGCAGGAAAGGATACGGTCTCTCATGCAATAATACAGCCGTTCCATTCAGGCACACAATATGCGGTGGTTCCTTAAAACTCACCGTTATGCTAGTACCATTGCTCGCCCTTGTAGCCGTGTTAGTGCTGATCATTGTATATGTGGTGTTCCAGTCCAACAAAAAAACGCGTGACAAGGGCAACGAAAAGCTGATCAACCGCAGCGTTCCGCCTTACGAAACAGACACTACCAAGGCCGGCTCCGCTGATGCCGAATAAACCCGGCATCAGGAAGGCTGAGGCGTACGGCGCTTCATCGTTTTGAGGTATTTCATGATGTGGTTCAGGTCAGCGCGGCTGATCACGTCCGCCTTGAAAGCGGGCATGGCGCCAAGCCCGTGCCTCACCTGGAAACGTTTGATGAAGCCCGGCGCAGGGTTATTGTTCAATGCGGGCCCCAGGCCAGATTCTCCCATGGGGTGGCATTTCTGGCAGTACTGCATGTACTTGTCACGCCCCATCACCGCTTCCGGTTTCACTTCTTCCTTTACTTCCGTGGCTGGCATGCGCCTCGCAGAGCAGGAGGCCAGCAGTGCGCCCAGGCAAATGGTGAACATGTACCGTTTCATAATACCTCCTGTTTTGAGATCTTCCAGATAACCCCGGTGTTTTGTACCGGCACAGACTGCCCGTCCGGGGTAGTTTTAAGAATGCCGAAATCCACGATGTAAAGGCTTTTCCCCGAAGGGTCAAATTTGACGGATACAGGTCTTTCCAGACCACCGGTTTCCAGCTTGCTGGCAGGGCCGTTCTTTCTGCCTTTGTTCACCGCAAAATCTTTCACCTCTCCGGTGGCCACATCTACCCACACTACCTTGAAGCCCACGGGTGAGAGTACTTTACCCACATTGGGCGCCATGTCTCCAAACTGGGCAACAAATGCCTTACCGGCAAAACCAAATTGTTCGCTTGTGGAAAAATCAATGCCGTTAGACGAAGAGTGTACCGCAAATACGGCCACGGGTTTCGGCACGGTAGCTCTCGGGGCCTTCAGAAGCGGCTGCGGGGTAGGGCTGCCGGGCGGTTTAAAAAGTTTGATGGGCTTGCCTTCCGAATAATCAGGCCAGCCATACCAGCCACCGTCTTTTACTTCCCACAGCACATCACCAACACCCCACAGCGGGCGGCTGCCGCGGTCATCTGCCGCATTTTCCGTTACGTACAGCTTGTTGTCTGGCGAAATGGCCAGCGCGTAAGGGTTCCGCAAGCCCCAGGCTACCAGCTCCGGTTTGCCGCCGGTAACCGGTACACGTAGTATAGCGCCCGTGCAAGGCAGCCGGCCTTTTATTACCTGGCCGTCTTTAGCCGCCGTATTGAACGGCAGGTAGGCGCCGGTAACGGCTTTATCTGCCGGGTCTGTAGTCAAGGGGTTGTCTGTTTCGAAATTTACACCGTTGAGTGTGATGTCTTCACAGGGAATGTCGTGCAGGGAAGGGTGGCGTTTCAACCAGCCGAAGGCCGCATTGTCTGGCCCTACCACACCGGAATTGGTGGCGGAACCAGTGCCAAAATAGACATACCCGTTCATCACCACTGGGCCGTTAGTATGATGGTCTGCCTGGCCGGGCAAGCCTTCCACCAGGGGTGTGAGTTTCCCGTCTATGCCGGCCCTCAGTATTTTACCGCCAGACGTTTGGCCGCCTTCAGCAATATAGAAATTCCCTTTGTGCCAGCAAATGCCTGTCCACGGCCCATTTTTCTCTCCCTCCGCTATCGTTTCCGCCTTGCCGTCCGTAATTTTCAGCAGGCGTGGGTGGGTAAACACTTCCCCGTAGCTATAGCCCGCCTCTATGGCGTATAGCCCGCCGTTGTCATCAAAAGCCACCGCGGTGGGAAAGTTGAGGCCGGTGGCCACTACTTCCGCACGGTAGCCTTCGGGCAACAACAGGTCTGCAGCCCGCGTGGTGCGGTTATGCGGTACGCTGGTCTGGCCGCCGCCTTTGGAAGCCCTCGTGCCATAACAGCCGTACATGATGGCCAGCAGGCATAACAGCAGGCAGGCGTTAATATTTTTCCTGTTCATCTGTATAATATGTTTTCCTTCCACCAGTGGAAGCATGTTTAATAGCAGCGCCGGCAGGGCTTTCCCCTTTCCCGGCACGATGTATCTTCAAAAACTCCCGGTACTCGCCAAAAGTGGCGTCTTTGTGGTGTTTCCGGATCTGTTTTACAGCGTCTTTCAACACGGACCGGATGGCTTTATGCAGTGTCTTAACCTTTTGGGGAGGAATATTGCGGCTCACGGAAAACGGGGAAATGCGCGCTTCCCACAGTATTTCATCTGCATAGGCATTGCCGATGCCGCGCACTTTGTGCTGGTCTGTCAACTGTTTTTTAACGGTGGCCCTGCTTCCTGACAACAGCTTTTCCAGGTCTGGCAGCTTCAATTGCGTTAATGCGTCCGGCACATTGGGAGTACCGGGGTTCATGCTATAGCTGGCCATCTTCCTGAAATCTGTCAGCGCCAGGCCTGTACCGTCTTCAAAGCTGATCTCCAGCATTGTATGGGCGTTCGTATTTTTCTGCCGGAACACATGCAGCTCACCGTGCAGCATCAGGTGCATGCCCAGCACAGCGCCATTCCGGAAGCGGAACCGCAGCTCCTTTCCTTCGCGCTCCACCTTTTCCAGCACCTGCCCGGTGATCTCCTTCTTTACGGTTGTACCACGGCCTTTCACGGCTTTCACCTTTTTGCCTTTCAGTTGTTTGGTGAGGCTGGCGCTGAAAACTTCCAGATCTGGTAACTCAGGCATATATCTGTTTTTTTTGAAGTAACAGCGACACAATTCATGCCGGGTAATCTGCGCCTGACAAGGGATAACAACGGTGCATCGTTTGCTACAGTTGAGTAATTAAGTCAACAACCTGACTGCCTGATCCGGCTACTGTAGCGGCATACGGCACAACATGAATTATCTGACACATATACCTACAAAGCTACGGCTATGGCTTGTCTGAAGTGCTTCTACAGGCTACCCGCGGCAGAAGTAACAACTTTGGCCCTTCTTTCTTTGGTTCCATAATTGAATCACATCTTTCAATAAACAATTGTGATGTATGGAAATCATGCGGCAGCAAAGAATAAAAGTGTTCACATGGCATGTACACGGCAGTTACCTGTATTACTTATCGCAAGGCAATTTCGACATCTACATTCCCGTAAATACAGACAAGGATGAAGGCTATTATGGCCGTGGCCATACGTTCCCCTTTGGCCCCAACGTGATTGAAATTCCGGCAGAAGAAGTGAGGGAGCAGGATTTTGATGTGATCATTTTCCAATCCGGGAAAAATTATACAACAGACCAGTATGAGGTACTGTCAGCAGACCAACGGCTGCTGCCGCGCATTTACCTGGAGCACAATACGCCTGCAGGCAGCGCAGTGAACACACGGCATATTGTGGATGACCCCGGGGTGTTGCTGGTACATGTTACGCATTACAACGAGCTGATGTGGAACAATAACCGTACGCCTACCGTAGTGATCGGGCACGGCGTAACACAGCCCGAAGAGCCGTATACCGGGGAGCTGGCCCGCGGCCTGGTGATCATCAACCACCTGCCGCAGCGGGGCAGAACACTGGGCTGGGATATTTTCCGGCAGTTACGCACGCAGCTGCCGCTCGACCTGATTGGCATGGGCAACGGGGAAGACGGCAAAGGCGAAGTGCTGCATCCCGAGCTGCCTGCCTTTAGGGGGCGCTACCGTTTTGTTTTTCACCCCGTACGCCACACCAGCCTGGCCCTCTCGGTATGCGAGGCCATGATGCAGGGCATACCGGTGGTGGGGCTGGCCACTACGGAACTGGTAACAGTGGTCCAAAATGGCTATAACGGTTACATACATACGAACATCCGTTACCTGGCAGACTGCATGCAGCGGCTGCTCAATGATCCGCATCATGCGGCAGAGCTGGGCGCGGCAGGACGTGCTACCGCCAGGGAACGCTTTTGCATTAAAAGATTTACCAACGAATGGGAGCACCTGCTGAGCAGCCTGGTACAGCAAAAACCGGTGGCAACTGCAATTTCCATTTAAACCTAAACTAAACATGAACAGGTATGAGAACCAGGATTGCTTTTATCAGTGAGCATGCCTCTCCCCTCGCCGCACTGGGCGGCGTAGATGCGGGCGGACAAAACGTGTATGTAGGCGAGCTGGCGCGCCAGGTAGCCAAAAAAGGATTTGAGGTAGACATCTTCACACGGCGGGAAAGCCCTGCCTATCCCCGCTGCCTGCAGTGGAGCCAGCACATCCGCATTATTCATGTAGACGCAGGCCCGCCGGAGTGCGTGGAAAAAGAAAAGCTGCTGCCGTACATGGCCGCCTTCCGTGATGACATGATCAGCTTTATCAGGGAAGAAGGTATTCACTACCACCTGGTGCATGCCAACTTTTTTATGTCCGCACTGGTGGCCATGGAGCTGAAAACGCTGCTGCACATTCCGTTTGTGGTAACCTTCCACGCGCTGGGGCATGTGCGCAAGCTGCACCAGGGCGGGCAAGACAGGTTCCCGCCGGAACGCACGGATATTGAAGAAGAGGCCATCCGGCAGGCAGATATGGTAATTGCCGAATGCCCGCAAGACAAGGAAGACCTGATACGGCACTATAATGCGCCGCCGGAGAAGATCACCATCATTCCCTGCGGTGTAAACCCGGAAGAAATGTTCCCGGTCAACAAACAGGTGGCCCGCATGCACCTGAAGCTGCCGCTTAATGAGCATATACTGCTGCAGCTGGGCCGCATGGTGCCCCGCAAGGGAGTAGACAATGTTATTGAGGCGCTGGGCAAAATGAAATACATGGGCAAAAAGACGCGGCTGATCATTGTAGGGGGCGAAGCGGAGGTATGCGGCGAAGGCATCAACCCGGAAATTGCCCGCCTCAAAAAAGTAGCCAGGGAAGCGGGCGTACAACAGTCTGTTACCTTTGCCGGCCGCAAAAGCCGCGACGAGCTGAAGTATTACTACGCCGCAGCAGACCTGTTCATCACTACACCATGGTACGAGCCCTTCGGTATTACCCCCCTGGAAGCCATGGCCTGTGGTACGCCGGTAGTAGGGGCGGCCGTAGGCGGCATCCGCTACAGCGTGCAAGACGGGAAAACCGGCGCCCTGGTACCGCCACGGCAACCGGAAGCACTGGCGGAGAAACTGAATACCTTGCTGGCAGACCCTGCGCTGCTGGCTACCATGGGGCAGCAGGCCATCAGGCGGGTGCATAACCTCTTTACCTGGCATCATGTGGCGCATAAAATGGTACTGGTGTACGAACAGATCATTACCCGCCACAGCGTGGCCGTAGCAGGTACGGTACTGGAAGACTTTTCAGTGATAGACAAGGCGTTTGACAGCCTGGAAACCACGCTGGCCCTCAGCCGCCGTCAACTGCGCGCGCCGCTGCGGGATGCGGCCCACCATATTTGCCGCTGCCTGCTGCACGGCAAAAAAATACTGGTATGCGGCAACGGCGGCAGCGCGGCAGAAAGCCAGCACTTTGCCGCAGAACTGACGGGGCGCTTTGAAATGCCCCACCGTCCCGCGCTGCCAGCCATCAGTCTTACGGCAGACACGGCCTTTCTCACCGCATGGGCTAACGATACCGGTTTTGACGATGTATTTGCCCGCCAGGTAGAAGCGCTGGGCCGCAAGGGAGACATTCTTTTCTGCATCAGCAGCAGCGGCAACTCTCCCAACCTCACACGGGCGCTGGAAGCGGCCCGCAGGCAACAGATGCTCTGCATCAACCTGCTGGGCAAGGGCGGCGGAGAAGCAGCGGCGTACGGTGACCTGAACATCATAGTACCTTCTTCCAGCACATTGCGCGTGCAGGAAATACAGTTGCACCTGCTGCATTCCATTTGCCTGCTGGTGGAAAAAAGATTGTTTGCCCTGCAAGAAGGCAATGGCACTTTACAAAAAACACAATTAGCGGCCGCTCATGAAAAAGGCAGTGTTCATTGATAAAGACGGTACGCTCATCAACAATGTACCGTACAATGCAGATCCCGCGCTGGTGAGCCTGCAGGAAGGCGCAGCGCTCAGCCTGCAACTGCTGCAGGCCAACGGCTACATGCTGGTAGTTGCCTCCAACCAGTCTGGCGTGGGGCGCGGGCTCTTCAGCGAAGCTGCGCTGATGGAGGTAAGTAACAAGATCAGGCAACTGCTCCCCGTGCAGCTAGACGGTTTTTTTTACTGCCCTCACCTGCCGGAAGACCACTGCGTTTGCCGTAAACCCAGACCAGGGCTGCTCCTGCAGGCTGCCGCCCTGCTCAACATAGATCTGCACGCCAGCTGGATGATAGGAGACATTCTGCATGATGTGGAAGCCGGTAACCGCGCAGGCTGCAGAACAGTGCTGCTAGACAACGGCGGCGAAACGGAGTGGGAAGTAACGGAACTGCGCAAGCCGGATTATATAGCCGGAGATCTGCTGGACGCAGCTGCTTTTATTATTGCTAACGAACATCAACATAAACCGTATGTACAATCATCTGATTACCCAATTTAACCTGTTGTCTATCCTTGTTATTGGAGACATGATGACAGACCGTTATCTGAAAGGCAGCAGCACCCGCCTTTCACCTGAAGCGCCGGTGCCGGTGGTGGATATTCATACCCGCACAGACGTGCCCGGCGGCGCCGCTAATACAGCCATCAACCTCCGCCTGCTGGGTGCTTCAGTTACCTTTTGCAGCGTTACCGGGGCAGATGAGGAAGGCATGGCCGCATTGCAATTGCTGGAACAGCACGGCATTACAACCGCGGTATACCAGCACCCGTTCCGCCAAACCATTGTAAAAACAAGGGTGCAGGCAGACGGGCAATTGCTCACGCGGTATGACTGCGGTACCGAAACGCCCCTCACGCCGGAAGCAGAAGCCATGCTATGCCAGATGCTGGAGCAAGAGTATCCACGGCATGATGCGGTGGTGATTGCCGACTATAACAAAGGCCTGCTCACACCCGCAATAATTCAAAAGATAGAGGAACTGCAGGCGGTACATACGAAGCTATTGGCTGTAGATGCAAAAAAGACCAGCACCTACCGCCGCCTGCGCCCTTCGCTCGTAAAGCCGAACTACACGGAAACCTTGCAGCTCACCGGCCTTGCTGCTCAACCCGCAGGCCGCTGCCAGCAAGTAAAGGCGCATGGAGCACAGCTGCATGAAGCCACCGGTGCAGACATTGTAGCCGTAACGCTGGATGAGGAAGGCGCCGTTGTTTTCCACAACAATGAGGCGGTGGCCGAAGTACAGGCGCCGTACGTGCCCCACCCCAACGTTGTTGGAGCGGGCGACGTATACATTGGCGCATTCACGCTTGCCCGTGCGGCGGGCGCCACCATCCCGGAGGCCGCCAATATTGCGGGCGCGGCCGCCGCAGTAGCCGTTACCAAAACAGATACCGCACATTGCAGGCAGTCTGAGCTGGAAGCGCATTTTTCCCTGCAGCAGAAAGTCAATACCGGCATTGAACAGGTAAAAGCGCTTACTGACATGTACCGCGCCCAGGGAAAAAAGGTGGTATTCACCAACGGCTGCTTTGACATCCTCCACAGCGGCCATGTGAGTTACCTGGAACGGGCCAGGGCATTGGGCCACGTGCTGATAGTGGGCATCAATACAGATGAAAGCATCCGCCGGCTGAAAGGCAGCCACCGCCCCATCAACAACCTGCAGGAAAGAATGCAGGTGCTGGCCGGACTGGAAGCCGTAACACACCTGGTGCCCTTTGGAAAGGAAACAGACGATACGCCTGCTGAGCTGATAACCGCCATCCGTCCGCAAGTGTTCGTAAAAGGTGGAGACTACACCCGCGAAGAACTGCCGGAAGCCGCACTGGTGGAGGCCATGGGAGGCAGCGTGGAAATACTCCCGTTGGTACCGGGGCGTTCTACTTCACTGGTGATCAGGAAAATATCTACACACAAAATGCTTAAAACCGTATAATGAAAAGGATTCTGTGTATCAGACCGGACAATATGGGAGACATACTGATGAGCACCCCCGCTATCAGGGCACTAAAAGAAACTTTCCGCGCACACATTACATTACTGACCTCTTCCGCGGGGGCGGCCATTACGCCCTTCATTCCGGAAATTGACGCCACCATTGTATTTGACGCACCCTGGGTGCAGCAGCCTTCTACCGAGGTACATCCCCTGCATGACGTGGTGCAGCTGCTGAAACTCAACCGGTACGATGCGGCCGTTATATTTACCGTATACAGCCAAAATCCGCTGCCTTCCGTTATGCTGGCCTACCTGGCCGGTATTCCGGTACGGCTGGCCTACTGCCGGGAAAATCCCTACCAGTTGCTGACCCACTGGCTGCCGGACAAGGAGCCCTACACGCTTATCCGCCACCAGGTACAGCGTGACCTTGACCTGGTAGCAGAGCTGGGCGCCTATACAAGCCGGCAAACGTTATCACTGAAAAGCGATCCTCAGCAGTGGCCCCGCGTGAAACGGAAACTGCAGGCCGCCGGTGTAGACCTGCAGCAACCGTGGCTGGTGCTGCACCCAGGTGTAAGCGAAGTAAAACGCCAGTTCCCTTTACAGCAATGGGCCGCTGCCACGCAATTGCTGACGCGGGAAATGAACATGCAGCTGGTGCTCACGGGCAATGAGCAGGATACAGCGCTGGCAGCGGCGTTGCAACAGCAATGCGGGGAGGGATGCTTTAACCTGGCAGGACAATTCTCTCATGCCGCATTTATTGCATTGATAGCGCAGTGCCCGCTGGTACTATCCGTCAACACTGTTACGGCACACATAGCCGCAGCTACCGGCACGCCTGTAGTGGTGCTGTATGCGCAAACCAATCCTCAACATACGCCGTGGAAAGCAACTTCAGCCGTACTCTATTTCGACGTGCCGGAAACGCTGCGCAGCAGAAATGAAGTGATCCGTTTTGTGCATGAGTACTATCCTGCGCAACCCGGCCCGGACGCCACACCTGGTAACGTACTGGCGGCCGTGCAGGCGCTGTATCAAACCCGCAGGCCTTTTGCAGCCAACAATGCCCTGGCTTCTTCCAGTACAATATTGTAATCCGGTTTCACCGTCCAGTCAATGGTGCGGTGCAACGCGTGGTTGAGCGGCGCCCAGCGGTGAGGCTCTCCGTCCATGCTGACAATTACACTGGGCGTTTTCAGGGCGGCCGCTATGTGAGATACACCGGTACAATTGGCAAACAGGGCCGCGGCGTGGTGTATAAGGCAGGCTATTTCATCCAGCGACGTTTGGCCCGCAAGGTTCAGTGCGGGATAATCCATCCGGGCTGCCACTTCCCGCGTCAGCGGCTTTTCACCGCTTGTACCGGTCAATACAATGGTGTAGCCCTCTCCCGCAAAAAAATCCGCCAGCGCCGCAAAATGCCGTGCAGGCCACTGCCGGGCGCCGCTGCGTGAGCCGGGGTGAACGCAAATGAAGGTATCCGGCAGGTTCATTCCTGCCGAATAAGGGAACTCCAGATGCGTGCCTTGCGAAGGAATACCTAAATATTCCATCAGCAGCAGGTGGCGGTTAATTTCATGCTCGTCTTCCGGGTACTCCATGTATCTGGACGCATCAGGGCAATAGTCCCGCCTTCTCCAGAAACCGGCCGTAACCTTTGCTCCCAGTGATTCTATCAAGGGATTGACAATAAAGCCGTTTCCCTGCATCTGCAGCAGCAGGTCAAATTTGCGGGCGCGGATATCATCGCAAAAAGCATCTGTGATTTTTGCGTTTACAGGCTGTTCAGGCAGGCCCGGGTAACCGGGAAATAAAATGAACTCGTCAACATAGGCGGAAAACCTTTCGGAAAAATCGGCGGCCCAGGGGAGGCCGATGAGCGCTATATGAGCATGGGGGTACGCATGCCGCAGTGCGCGCAACGCCGGTACGGCACACAGCATGTCTCCAAGTTGCAAGGCCCTGAAAATGGCAATGGTATTATACATGGCTTCTCCTGAATTTCCAGGCGCCATACCAGTACCAGTAAAGGGACAGGAACGGGATGAAAACAGATGTAACGGTCATTTCCAGTACGTGTGAGGGGGCGTGCGAAGTATCCCACAGCCGTTTTGCAATAAAGACCAGCAAGGTGCAGGCCCATATGCCCAGGCATATCCATGCCAGCGTATAATTGCGTACCAGCAAGGCGACCAGCCCTCCTGCAAGGCCTGCTGCCATCACATAGTAATATACGGGCGGGCCTTCATTGATACGTTCCCGGTAATAAGCGGGAAACTTTTTATGCAGCAAGGCATTGAACATTGTTTTTTTCTGTTCAAACAGGCTCACACCCCACCGCGCCGGCCTCACCGGGTGCACAACAATAGCTTCCGGCAAGGGCTCCAGCGGTATCTGGTTTTCCAGGATGGAAAATTCCAGGTCACTGTCTTCCCGCCAGGCCATCTCGAACCGTTCATCAAAGCCGCCCGTTTTTTCCAGCACACTGCGGGTGCAGGCACAATTGGCCGTCACAAATTCAGCCGTTTCAAGCCTTGCCGTGTTCCACTCATAGTCTGTAGGCGTGGGCGGTACCGGCACTATCACTTTACCCGCAAATGCGCAGGGTGCCTGATGCCGGGCAGATTCCCAGATGGTTTCCAGCCAGTGCTCGTCCGGCAGGCAATCATCATCCGTGAAGGCAATCAGTTGCCCGCTGGCAATTTTCCAGCCGGCGTTGCGGGCGGCGGCAGGGCCCTTTTTGCCGGGCAGGGCTATGTACTCAATGTCCAGCAGGCCGGTGTGCTTCCATGACACTACCAGCTTTTTGGTGAGCAGATCAGGGCCGTCGCTAACCACCAGCACCTCAAACTCGTCTTTCGGAAAACGCTGCCGGGCCAGCGCCTTAATGCACTCCATCAGCAGCAGCGGCCGTTTGTAAGTAGGAATGACAACAGAGATTTTCATATTATTTCTCGATTAAGTAACTGCCAATAACAAGGGCATCAAAGGGAGATGACCAGAAGCATTCCAGCGCATCCCGCGGGGAGCATACAATCGGTTTGCCCAGGGTGTTGAATGACGTGTTGATGAGTACCGGTACGCCCGTTCGATCTCTGAACGCCTTCAGCAGGTCATAGTACCGCGAGTGCTGCTGCCGGTTCACCGTCTGGATGCGTGCCGTACCGTCTACATGGCAAACGGCCGGTATCTTGCCGGCCATTTCCGGTTTCACCTTGTACACAAACAGCATGAAGGGGGAATAATCCGCCTGCTCAAACCACTTCGCCGCCTCTTCTTCCATCACTGCCGGCGCTACCGGGCGGAAATCTTCGCGGTCTTTCACTTCATTCAGCTTTGCCTGCATTTCCGCTTTCAGCGGAGACGCCAGTATAGACCGGCTGCCAAGCGCACGGGGCCCGAACTCCATGCGGCCCTGGAACCAGCCAATGATCTTGTCTTGCGCCAGCAGCTCCGCCGTTTCTGCCGCCACGTCTTTCATTTCGCGGAACGGTACTTTGGCCCAACGGAGAAAGCGGCGGATCTCTTCATCCTCATATTCCGGCCCCCAGTAGGCATGTTCCATACAGAAGCCGCGCGCATCGGTATGGCGCAGCTGCGCATCCGTCCACATGGCCGCGCCAAGCGCCGTGCCCGCATCTCCCGCGGCGGGTTGCACCCAGATGCCGTCAAATATCCCTGCATCCCGCAGGGTGGCGTTCAGCACGCAATTGAGCGCCACGCCCCCTGCAAAACAAAGGTTGGCGGCGCCTGTTTTGTCTTTCAGCCAGCGCGTTAACTGCAGTACGGATTCTTCCAGCACTACCTGCAGGGAATGCGCTATGTTGAAATGTATCATGGTAAAAGGCTCACCTTTTTTCCGGGCGGGGCCAAAAGCCTCCGTGAAATGTTCGTCATCCACCGTATACATGCCATTGTCCATCAGGTGCACCATATCCCGGAACACCTGTACATACACCGGTTTTCCATAAGATGCCAGAGCCATTACCCGGTACTCGTCTGAAGAGTGCTGAAAGCCCAGGTAGCTCGTAACCTGCTCATACAGCAGCCCCAGGGAATGCGGCATATCCACCTGCGCCAGCCGCTCCATCTGGTTGCCGCTGCCCATATTGAAGGTGGTGGTGGCCGTTTCTCCCCGCCCGTCTATGGTCATTACCGCAGCTTCTTCATACGGAGATGGCAGAAAGGCGCTGGCCGCGTGGCTGAGGTGATGCTCTACAAAATGCCATTGCTCAGGCGCCAGGGTGGCCCCCTTGAACCGTTGCTGCAGGTGGTGGGGGTACCCGTCTACCAGCTGTCCCGGAGCATTGATGATAGCGGAAAGAAAGAGCGGGTCCCAGGGAGATTTCCATTTTTCATGCAGCACCTGCTCAGATGGTTTCAGCGGCAGGCTGATCTCTTTCTCATGAGCGGGGTTGTCCATCAAAATATATGGGTCAAAGGAGTAAGCCACATGGTCTACGTCCTTCAAATGGATACCGGCGGTTTTAAGGCAATAATCAATGGCGTGAAAAGGTAGTTCATAGGCGGAAAAAGGAATAGGCCGTTTCCCGTGCTTAACGTGCGTAAACCTTTCATCTTCCACGGCTGCCACCAGGCGCCCGTCTTCCATGAGGCAGGCGGCGGAGTCATGAAATGCAGCATTGATCCCAAGCGTGTACATAAACAATTTTTAAGGGTTGCAGCAATAAAACCATGCCACAGCCTTATATGGTCAACAGCCGTGCATTTTGGGGCAAACGTGCTACACCGCTGTGCATGCAATTGCGCAGTTGTTTTCCCGGAGTTGGCCCGGGCGGCATGGCTCCCTTTTTGCGCCACCCAAGGGTATGGAAACATCACACACAGACAACCGGAACCAGTACGCTCTTATTACGGGCGCCACCAGCGGTATTGGCTATGAGGTGGCAAAACTGTTTGCACGGGACGGCTACAACCTGATACTGGTAGCCCGCCACCAGCAGCGGCTGCAGGCAGTGACCGATGAACTGAAAACCTTGTATGCCGTGGAGGTAACGCCATTGGCCAAAGACCTCTTTGAGCAGGATGCGGCAGTAGACGTTTACCAGCATACCAAAGACATGGGCATTACCGTCAACATACTCGTTAACGACGCCGGCCAGGGGCAATGGGGCCCTTTCCTTGAAACAGACCTTCAGCGGGATGTAGACATCATCCAGCTGAACATCATTTCCCTTCTCACCCTTACCAAACTCTTCCTCAAAGACATGGTGCAGCGCAATGAAGGTAAAATACTGCAGCTGGGGTCTGAAGCCAGCACTACGCCAATGCCGCTCCTTTCTGTATACGCAGCCACCAAAGCGTTCGTACTGTCTTTCAGCGCCGCGCTCGCCAACGAAGTAAAAGATACCGGCGTCACCATTACCGTGCTGCTGCCAGGCGCTACGGACACCGACTTTTTCCACAAAGCGCAGCAGGAAGGCACTGTCGGGTACCAGGAGCAGGAGCTGGCAAACCCTGAAGATGTGGCCAAAGACGGGTATGAGGCGTTGATGAAGGGCGAAAGCAAGATCATTTCCGGCGCCAAAACCAAAATGCATGTGTGGATGTCTGATCTGATGGGCACCACCGCCAGCGCAGCCAAAAGCCGCAAGCTGAACGAGCCCAGTGAAAAAGCGGGAAAGGGAATTGTACATGAAGCCTCCCGCGCTGAACGGGAAGCTATCAAAACGGGAACGGGCAAGGCAGACGGGGATATGGACAAAGAGTAAACGCCGCTTCAGAGACGCTTGGCCAGCAGCTCTTTCAGCACGGCCGCCTGGTTGTGCTCTTCATCTTTTGCACCGTACAACAAGGTAACAGTCTTGTGTTTTTTAATTTCTGGCAACAGGGCAGACAGTGCGTCTGATTCCTTCAGTTCAGCTTTGTAACGTTTTTCAAATTCTTTCCAGTTGGCCACTTCATGGTGGAACCATTTGCGCAGCGCATCAGAAGGCGCCACCTCTTTTGCCCAAAGGTCTATATGGGCATTTTCTTTTTTGATGCCCCGCGGCCAGAGGCGGTCTACCAGTATGCGGTAGCCGTCTGCAGCGTCGTAAGCTTCATATATTCGTTTAATGCGTATCATATGCAACAGGACAATAGTGAAGGGGTATTGATTCCAATTTACCGATTATCGTGAACTTCACCAATTTGCGCTGTTTTGGGAAACAAATAATCCTGATGAAATATCAGGCCGGTATGCCAATATCTGGCACGGCCGCAACCACCTGCAGACAGACATGCATACCGCGCCGGCGGGCAGCTTCCAGCCTAATGCCTGGGGGGTGTACGATATGTATGGCAAAACCAGGGCTTCAGGGTGGCAAAGAGACAGCGTAGCCCCGCAATTAATCCCTTTACAGTACCTTTACCGGATGTTAGCGCACCAAAGTATACACCTTCTGCTTTCCCTGCTGGCCGTTTTTGATGCGGAAGCGCTCATCCGGTACGGCGGCCTGCCCCTTATCTGCCTCATCCTGTTTGCAGGCAACGCCCTGTTCCTGCTGTTTTTTATTCCCACCGGCGCTTTCCTGTTCACCGGCGGGGTGTTTATGGCCACCGGGGTATTGCCTTACAATGTATTTGCCATTTGCGGGTTGTTGGGCCTGGTTTCCATGCTAGGCAGCCTCTCCGGTTACTGGTTCGGGAAAAAGACAGGCCCCGCGCTTTACCGGCGGAAAGACTCCCGTTTTTTTCGCGTGCAATACCTGAAAGCGGCAGAAGAGTTTTACGGTAAACGCGGCAAGCTCACCCTCATTGCCGCTCCCTTTCTGCCTATCATCCGCACTTTTGCCCCCATCATTGCCGGCATGATCAGCATGCCCTTACGGAAGTTCATATTACCCGCGCTGGCGGGCTCCGTGCTGTGGGTAAGCGGCATTGTGCTGGCGGGATACCTGATTGGCAGCTGGCCCGCGCTGCAGCCGGTGCTGAACTACGTAGTGGCAGGCATTATTGTTTGTGTAACAGTGCCGGTAGTATTGCGTATCATTAAAGGTCTGCGAGACTGGCAGCGAAAGGAGCAGGAAACGTTATAAAGGGGCGAGTACGTTACTTTGCTTTATGTTTATATTTGCCATAAAAAGAGCACTATGTTAAAGAGGGTAGTTGTTACAGGTTTGGGCGCATTGACCCCGTTGGGGAATGACACAAAAACGTTCTGGCGCAACATTGCCGCCGGCACCAGCGGGGCCGCAAAGGTCACCCGCTTTGACGCTTCGCTGTTCCGCACACAGTTTGCCTGTGAGCTGAAAGGGTTTAACGCGGCTGACTACCTTGACAAGGCTGACATCAAAAGAACGGACGCCTTTACGCAATATGCGCTGGTAGCTACAGACGAGGCCATTAAAGACGCCGGCATCAATATCAGCAGCATGAGCCCGTTTGACGTAGGTGTGATCTGGGGCAGCGGCCAGGGCGGCATGGAAACATTTGAGGAACAGGTGAAAGAATATGTGCTGGGAGACGGTACGCCCCGTTTCAGCCCCTTCTTTGTACCCAAGCTGATAGCCAACATGGCTTCCGGCATGATCTCCATGCGGAACGGTTACATGGGCATCAACTACACCACCGTATCTGCCTGCGCCACTTCCAATACGGCCATTATGGATGCCTTCAACTATATCAGGCTGGGCAAGGCCAAAATCATCATTACCGGCGGTTCGGAAGCGCCGGTTACACCTGCTTCCCTGGGCGGCTTCAGTTCCATGAAAGCCATGTCTGCCCGCAACGATGACCCGCAACATGCCTCCCGGCCCTTTGATGTGGAGCGGGACGGTTTTGTGATGGGCGAAGGGGCCGGCGCGCTTGTACTGGAAGAATATGAGCACGCGGTTAAAAGAGGCGCGCATATTTACGCGGAGCTGAAAGGCGCGGCCATGACGGCAGACGCCTACCACATGACGGCCACTCACCCTGAAGGCCTTGGCGCGGCCAAAGCCATGGAACTGGCGCTTGAAGAAGCAGGCATAGATATTACAGCGGTAGACTATCTTAATGTACATGCTACCTCCACCCCGGTAGGAGACCTCTCCGAGCTGAAAGCATTGCTCCGGCTTACCAAAGACCAGCCCAACAATATGCAGATCAGCGCCACCAAATCCATGACGGGGCATTTGCTGGGCGCGGCGGGCGCCATTGAGGCCATCATTTGCCTCTGCGCCATGCAGCATAATATTGTACCGCCTACTATCAATACCACCGTGCTGGACCCTGCAGTGCCGGCCAGTCTTAACATAGTTACCGGCCAGGCTATTGAGCATCCCATCAATATTGCCATGAGCAATACTTTCGGTTTTGGAGGCCATAACGGTATTGTGGTGTTCGGAAAAGTGTAAAGAACCGGCTTACTGCTTCCTCACCCCGGTTGCAAACGCCCGGGCCGGGTTTTCTATGAACACGGTACTGATTTCCTGCTGCGTGAACCCATGCTGCCGCATGGCAGGTATGAACGTATCAAAAATACAGTTGTAGTCCCTGAAATTTCCGCCTTGCGGCTCTCCTACGTGGTACCAGCCGGCATCGTGAGAAACGAGCACCTGCTTCAGCAAACCTTCCCGCTTCATGTTCTGCAGGCAGGTAATGTGGCTGGCAACAGACGATGGGCTTACACCGTCAAAAGATACCCATCCTCCCTGCCGCGCCGCAGTAATGTGATACGCAGCATCCGGTTCGCTTTGCGCATGTATCCAGATCTTTGCAGATGGCCGTACCCCATGCTTTTGCAAGATTGCCAGTTGCTCCACCGCCGCCTCGCCGTTGCCGGTATGCACGCCAATGGTCAACCCCGTAGCCAGGTGTGTGATAGCTGCCGCCGCTATGATCTTTTGCTGGGCCGGTGTAAGCGGCGCTTTGTCTGTACCCGTTTTTATAAATCCCGGGCGGATGCCCGTGCCTTCTATTCCCTGTTTCCACTCCGCTATCCAGCGGGCGGCCAATTGTTCCGCTGTTGCTGTATGCACATGCGCCGGGAGGTATTTTTCTTTGGCAGCCCCGTAGTAACCGGTATTGCTGACTATATGCAGGCCCGAAGCAGCGGCCAGCCGCTGCAGCAATTGTACATTGCGGCCCAGGTAAGCGGGCGTGCAATCTACCAGCGCAGTGCAGCCGCGCTCCCTGGCGCTGCGCAGGAAAGGCAACGCCGTATTGAATACCTCGTCAGCCTTGTAGCGGTCAGGGCTGGATTGGTCCGCGCCAATAAAATCTACCATCACATGTTCATGTGTAAGCGTAAACCCCAGTTTGCCGGCGCCGAGAGGGCCGCTCACCGTCATTACCGTTGCCTCAGGGGCCGGTCTGGCCCCGGGCAGCAGCAGGCCGCCAGCCAACAGGGCGCCGCTTTGCTGAAGAAAGGTTCTCCGGGTGAACATATATTAAAGTTAGCGCAAAAGCATGTCAGATTTATTATCTTGGAGAACAATTTGCCGGTTACTGCAAGCCGGAACATAACATACTGCTAAATCCACGATTATGAAACTACTGTCTTTGGCGCTCTGCGCCTTAGCCTGCTTTTCACTGCCCGTTACCGCGGGAGACACTCCTGCCGGCCCGGGTGTAAGCATTAGTTCCCATGCCACCCATATTGCCCGTATTACCGGAGATACTATTGTGGTAGCCACCGGCAGCACCTATGCATTTACGGTAGACACGCCTGAAGACCAGGGCCTCACCACTACCACCACCAGCGTACGGCAACTGCTCTCTCAACTGGTGGCGCCAAACGGCGTGGCGCAGCAATATGCTATTACCGGTAAAAACGGCGCCCAAAAAACCGCGGGCAGCCTTGAAACAGGAGACCGGCTGGTGGTAACAACAAAAGGCAAAGCCGGCAAAACCTATTACATCTGCCTTAGCCCTATGGCCATCGGCGGCCGGTTGCAGCTGGCGCAGGAAGCCATTGCACAAAATACTCACAGAGACCTTACGCTCTTTTTCACAGCCGGCCAGCGGAGCCCCTCCGCCACCGTCAATATCTACGTTCCGCCGGGCATCACCATTACGCCAGATAACGTTACCGTCAACATCATAGGGCGCGGCGATGTGAAACTGAAAAACCTGCCCACACAATCTATTGGCCGGGCAGGCTCCCGGTACAGTTATTCACAGGTGGGCACATTTAACATTACCCCCACTGCCACCGGCACGCTGCTCAGCCTCCGTGGGCTTGACCTGCGCCCGGCCAACGGCGCCGATGTAAAGCTGGTGATCAGCGGGGTACAACTCTCCAAAGCAGGGCGCTATCCTTTCAAAGCCTCGTATACAACAGCACAGCCGGAGGTACTCAGCAGCGCCGGCACCGGCAATGAAGTAGCAATGCTGACCGTTACGCGGCAGATTGCAGACCTGGAGCGCGTGGCAGACCAAAGCCTGCAATACGGCGAAACGGCAGATACCTACACCACCGCCCGCTTCACCTGGAGCCCGGTGAAATATGCGGCGGGCCTGGAGCTGATGCAATCCCTCAACGGCGGAAAAACATGGAGCCGCGCCAATGCTGCCATAGACCTGCAACGCGCTGCTGCCACCGTTAACGGCCTGCAACCTGACCAACACTACCTGTTCCGCCTCTCTGTTAAAAGCGGGCCGCACAAAGGCTTTTCCAATATTACGCGCTTCTATTCCGGTAAAATCGACATCAAAACATTCGGGGTAAAAGGAACGGACGGAGAAGATTGTACGGCCCGGGTAAATGAAGCCATTGCCTACCTGCACCAAAGCGGCGGCGGCACGCTGCTTTTCAGCGCAGGCACGTATTGCGTGCGTACGGTGCATTTGCAAAGCAATGTTTACCTGTATATAGATAAGGATGCCACTATCAAGGCGCTCAAAGGCGCGGACGCACCGGAAACCACCTGGTTCAGCGACAAAAAGTACCGCTCCGGCCTTTCGCCAACAGACATCGGCCCCTACCAAGACCCGGAAAACTATCTTACCAAGCAGGACGTAGGTCATCATTACTTCCGCAACACCATGTTCTTCGGTGAGCGCCTCAACAATATCAAGATCGTGGGCAACGGCCGCATTACCGGCAACGGCAACCTGGCTACGAGTGACAAAGTGATGAACAATGCGCCCGATAGCCGGGCAGACAAGATGTTTACCCTGAAGCTCTGCACCAATATTGAAATAGGCGGCATTTACCGGAAGGAAGATCTCTGGTACGATGAAGCAAAAGATGCTCCCTGCTACATCGGCAAAAACGGTGAAAAGCTGACAGACACCGATAACATGCTGCAGATAGACCGCGCCGGGCATTTTGTGCTGCTGGCCACAGGCAGTGACCATATCAACGTACATGACACTTATTTCGGCAAACATCATACTTCCAATGCCCGTGATATCTATGATTTCATGGCCTGTAATGACGTAACCGTTACCAATATATACTCGAAGGTAAGTTCTGACGATATTGTAAAACCCGGGTCAGATTGCTCACTGGGCTTCACCCGCCCCGCGAGCCGCCACCGCGTGCGCAACATAATTGGCGATACCAACTGCAACCTTTTCCAGATAGGTTCTGAAACGGCAGATGACATTATGGATATTTGTGTGGACAACATCTACGTGCTGGGCGCCAACAAAGCCGGCTTTTCCATTTCCACCAACGATGGTGCGCACATCAAAGACATTCACCTCAACTGCGGGCACACCGGCCCCCTGCATGCCCGCTCCAAAATGTACCGCACCTTCACTCCTTTTTTTATTTCCATCTCCAACAGGGCCCGTATACTGGGCGCAGAAGTGGGTAAATATGCCTTTACGGACAACGGCGTGCCGCACCACGAGCTGCTGGCCAAAAACGTGAACATAGGCCGTGTGGAGAACATCATCCTGAACGGGATAGACATTTATGAGGTATATGCCGGCAGCTCCTTCAGCGGCCAGCGCTGGAAGCCCTACAACGGCTCCCAGCGGCGTGCAAGCCCCATTGTAGCCGGTTACAGCCTGCCAGACAACAGCGTTACAGAAGGCGGCCTCAATTTCACGCTCCCCAACGGCCAACATACCGGCTATATCCGGAACATTGTGTTTAACGATGTGCATATACTGGCAAAAGGCGGCAATCCTTTATCAGATACTGCAGCCACCCCACCTGAGCTGGGCGTGGGGCAGTACAATGCTTCCAACCTCAAGGTGCAGCCCTCTTACGGTTTATGGGCACGGCATGTGCAGGGCCTGACCGTTACCAACAGCAGTTTCAACGTGGAGCAGCCAGACGGCCGGTATGCCATTATGCTGGACGATGTGCAGGGAGCCCGCATCTCCGGTGTAAAACTGGTCAAAGCTGCAGAAAACAATATTGCCATCAGGCTAAAAAATGCTACAGGTGTGGATGTAGACAGCACGCAGTACTATCGTGCAAGCTGGGGCCAGTCTCCCGCCACGCTGCCCTCCCGGCAGGGCGCGGCCGTCAATTTCTGAGGCATTCAAACGCGTTTTTGTATTTTGCCGGTTATGACAAACAGGCCGGTAAATATTGTATTCCGCTTTCAGAGCAGCGTGCTGGGAGAAGAAACTATTGAAACGCTTGCCGCTGAAGCCATAAGCGGAATGGAAGGGCGTTATAAAATAACCAGCATTCCGCTGTACATGCCCGGCGTAGCCTGCGGGGATGTTGTAAGGGCGGAGCATGATGCGGAAGAAAACAATTTCTACTGCCGGGAAATTATTGAGCCGTCTGGTCACTCTACCGTGCAGGTGATGTTGATGCATACCACAAAAAATGAAGAGACCATAAGCGGAGTTTTCCGGGAAATGGGTTGCGGGATGGCATCCGCAGGCATCGGCTACTTTGTGCTGGATGTTCCTGCAGACCTTGACTATGCACCGGTAAAACTGAAGCTGGAACAGCTCTCCCGCAATGGCGTGCTGGATTATGCAGAAGCCTTGCTGTCTGACAACCACCGCCCCCGCTATTTTGTGCTGTGAGATACCCGATTATTTTGCTATTTTAAGACCTGTTCTTTTTTCACCAGATTCCACGAAAACACATGAAGCACATTTTTTACTACGCCGCCTCCACCCTGTTTGCAGCTATTTTTTCGGCCGGCGCGCCCATATCTTTTAAAAAACATGTTGTAAGCAACGTATTTGTATCTGAAGGCGTAGCCGTGGGAGATGTGAACAACGATGGAAAGACAGACATACTGGCCGGCCCCTGGTGGTATGAAGCCCCCAACTGGACACGCCACCTGCTGCACGCAGATACCACTGATGCCATAGCCGGTTACAGCACCACCTTCCTGAATTACCGTATGGACGTAAACAGTGACGGCTGGCAAGACCTCATCCGCTTTGACCAGCCCGGCGCAGCCTGTACCTGGTATGAAAACCCCAAAACAACAGGTAAGCCCTGGCAACGGCACACCATCCTGAAAACCGCCGGTAATGAAACACCCTTGTTTGTTGACGTAGACGGAGACGGCAGAAACGATATCATTTGTAACGATACGGAAGCCCGCGAAGTGGTGTGGATGAAGGCCCCCTCCGGCAAAGGCAATACGCAATGGCAACGGTACGTGATCAGCACAGACAGCCTCCGCGGCACGCACAAATATACACACGGCCTGGGCTGGGGAGACCTGAACAAAGACGGCAGGAAGGATGTGATCATCAAAAGCGGCTGGTGGGAAGGCCCTGCCGATGTAACCCGCTCCAACTGGACGTTTCACGCCGCCAACCTTGGGGAAGACTGCTCCAATATGGTAGTGCTGGATGCCAACCGGGACGGCGAAGCAGACGTCATCAGCTCCTCCGCCCACAAATACGGCATCTGGTGGCATGAGCAACGAAACGGCCAGTGGACAACGCACGAGATCAGCAAACAGTTTTCCCAGACCCATGCACTGGCGCTGGAAGACCTTGACGGAGACGGCCACCGGGACATCATCACCGGTAAACGTTATTATGCCCATAACGGCAAAGACCCCGGCGCGCACGAGCTCGCGGTGCTATACTGGTTTGCGTTCAAACCCGGCAAAACACCCACGTGGACGGCGCATGAAATTGACAACAACTCCGGTGTAGGGAACAATTTTGTAGTGCAGGACATGAACAAAGACGGGTTGAAAGACATTGTGATATCTAACAAAAAAGGCGTGTTCTTTTTTGAGCAGGTGAAACGTTAGTACGGGTAGCGGAAGAAGTCACAGGCATCTTCATCACAGAGCAGCGCCCTGTACTCCGGGTGCTGCAATACTTCGGTGTAGTCCATCCACCGTTTATCCACTTTAATTTTCCGGTACACCAGGCGTATGCCATGGCTGTAGTCTACATACCAGTCTACATGCCCGGTGTATAAGGGTTGAATGGGCTTCCCGTCCAGCTTATGCCATCCGTAAATAGCTACCCTGTTGGGCCTTTTGTCTTGCGCCACCTTTGCGCTGATCACCACATCTTTTTTGATGCCCGCAATCAGGCCTTTCCTTCCTTTACGCTGGCCCTCAATGATCAGGTGATGATGGTAGAAAATAATGGCGCTGTCACGAAAAGCATACAGGGGTACCGGTTCCAGCTTTACCCTGGCCTGGCTGTAAATATCGTTCACCATTTTTCGGGTGGGCAAAAAACATTGCAGGCTGTCTGCAATGCGCTGGGCGGTGACGGGCGTAAACGGTATGCGGGCAAAGTCACTGTTACCGCCAACAGACAGGTAATCAGGCGCTACCCAAAAAGTAGCCGTAATTTTTTTCCCGTTGGCGCCGGTAATGGAAGTGTGGATGGGTACAAATTTCCGGAGAAAATCAGGCACGTTGCCGGAAAGTACTTCCCGCATGGCAAGCGGCTCCCGCGTGTGCCATTTCATGGAATCTATTACCTTGTAAAAACCATTGCCGCTGGCAGCGCCGGGCGGGCGCGGCGGCAACGGCAAACGGTAGGCCGTACCGCAGGATGCGGCCAGTATGCAGAGCAGGAGCAGCGTTGGTAATTTCAGGCGGTTGGGCATCAGTTACAAAGTAAGGAAATATTACGCAGAGAGGTAACGTTGCAGGCAGCGCCCCGTAACAGAGGCCTCACATTCCAGAATGCCCTCCACCGTGCCTTCAAACATTACCCGACCGCCCTCAGCCCCTGCGCCGGGCCCCAGATCTATGATCCAGTCTGCCTGCGCAATAACGTCCAGGTTATGTTCTATCACAATTACCGTGTTTTTGTTGACCACCAGTGTATTGATCACTTCCATCAACTTCCCGATGTCTGAAGGATGCAGACCGGTGGTAGGCTCATCAAGCACCAGGAGGCCCTGTTTGCTTTCCAGCTCGCCAGATAACTTGAGGCGTTGGCGCTCTCCGCCCGAAAAAGTGCTCAGGCGCTGCCCCAGCGTGATGTAGTCAAGACCCAGCCGGGAAAGTTGCTGCATCGGTTTTACCAGAGGCAGATGGCCAAAAAAGAGGATCGCTTCTTCTACCGTCTGTGCCAGTACTTCTGCAATATTTTTACCATGGTATAAATACTGTAGCGCTTCCCGCGAAAAACCGCTGCCGCCGCAGCTATCGCAAGGTTCTTCCACATCTTCCATAAACGCCAGGTCAATTTTCAGTACGCCGAGGCCCTTACACTCCGGGCAGGCGCCTTCGCTGTTACTACTGAACAGCCCCGACCTTACACGGTTCTCTTTCCCGAAAAGCAGCCTCACATCATCTGCAATACCCAGGAAGGAGAGCAGGTTGGAGCGGACGCTGGCAGTAAACATTGACTGGTCAATGATGCTGGCATGCGGATGGGCGGCCGGCAATACCTTGTTGATCAAGGTGCTTTTTCCGGACCCGGCCACACCGGTTACCACGGTCATGATCTGCTCCGGGATGTCTACACTGATATTTTGCAGGTTGAAAAGATTGGCATGACGTATAGGAATGCTGGTATGCCAGGATCTTGGCTGCATATTCCACTGCTTTGGCTTTGAAAAATATGCGCCTGTCAATCCCGGAGATTGCGCCAGCCCGGCATAGCTGCCTTCGTAAATGACCCTGCCGCCTGAAGTGCCGGCGCGTGGCCCCATGTCTACCACGTGGTCTGCAATCCGGATCACGTCAGGGTCATGCTCCACCACGAGTATGGTATTTCCCTTGTCGCGCAGGCGTTGCAGGATGTGCGTGAGGTTGTCTACATCCTGCGGATGCAGGCCTATGCTGGGCTCGTCAAAGATGTATAAAAGATCTACCAGGCTATTGCCAAGGTGCTTCACCATTTTGATACGCTGGGATTCACCGCCGGAAAGCGTGGCCGTTTCCCGGCCCAGGCTAAGGTATGGAAGGCCAATGGCTACCAGGTGGGCCAATTTGCTGCGCAGCTCTCCAATAACCGTTTCATATTTTTCAGAGTGCAGGGTATTGACGAATGCCAGCAGTTCGTCTATCTGCATTTTTGTACAGTCTGCAATATTCCTGTTATTTATCTTGCAGGACAGCGCCGCTTCATTCAGCCTTGCCCCATGGCAGCGCGGGCAGGTTTCTTCCCTGATCACCTTGCGGATAGCGGCCTTTCCCCTTTCAAACTCCGCCGATTCCTTGTTCAGGAAACTCCGCTCTATGCGGGCAATAACACCTTCGTACATTACTGTTTTGCCCCATTCTTTACCGGGCCGCGGGGGCTTATGTTCTTCTGCATATAACAGCAGCTGCCATTCTTCAGGTGTATAATCCTTCAGCTTTTTATCATTATCAAAATAGCCGGAGTAAACGTACCGCGTCCAGCGCCAGCCGCCTGGCTGAAAAGAAGGGAAGTTCACGGCGCCTTCGTTCAGCGACTTTTCCTTGTTGATCAGTTTGTCTACGTTCACGGTGTTCACCTTTCCCAGGCCATCGCAACGCTTGCACATACCCTGCGGATTGTTGAATGAAAAGGCGTTGGAATAACCAATAAACGGCTCTCCCATGCGTGCATACAACAGGCGCAGGTGCGAATAAATGTCTGTAATGGTGCCTACAGTGGAACGGGCGTTCCCTCCTATCCTTTTCTGGTTGATGATGACGGGCACGTTAAGGTTTTCTATCTTCTCCACATCGGCAACCCCAAAATGCTGCAGCCGGTTGCGAATAAAACTGTGTTGCGTTTCATTGATCTGCCGCTGCGCTTCTGCTCCTATAGTTTCAAAAACAAGTGACGACTTCCCCGAGCCTGAAACGCCCGTAAAAACCGTGATTTTGTTTTTGGGGATTTTGAGCGAAATATTTTTCAGATTGTTTTGACGCGCTCCGGATATATTAATGGTTTTCATGCTGCCCAGTTTATTAACCTTGAAGTACTAGCAAAGTTATCTAATACTGTGCCATCTGTTTTATTGTTATAATTTCATTCTTCTTCATGCTGACCGTTAATACGCCGTCTTTCGCTTCATATGGCCGCTGCCGGCCGGCGAGGAGGAAGCTGGCAAACGGCAGTTTTACCTTCACAGGCCCCGCCTGCTCTGCCTTCAGAACAAGTTGCGTTACTTTCCCTTCCCGCATGGTGGCGGAAACCAGCACGCCCCCTTCGCAACGCAGCTGCTGAAATGCCGCCTGCCGCCACTCTGCCGGCGTAGCCGGGAATAGGGTAATAACTCCCTGCCGGGTCTGTATCAATAATTCATGCACCGCCTGCGCAAAAGCAAAGTTCCCTTCAAGCGTAAACGGCCTGTAGGTGGCATCTGCATACTGGCCTCCCTTCTGGTCTCCGTTCAAATGAAAACTGTTAACAGACACAAAGTTGGACGCAAACTTCCGGAGCATGCTCACTGCACTGTCTCCATTGCCGGTTTGCGCGTACAGGCAGGCCGTCCAGGGAAAGGAATACCCAACCCAGTTGCGCGTGCCTTTTCTGGCCAGTTGTGCCAGCGAGCGGTCAATAATGCTTTTGCCGGCAGCATTGTTGTAGGTGATCACTTTCAGCGGGTATATGGAAATGAGCTGGCTGTGATGGCGGTGGGAATAAGTGAGCGGATGGCCGGGCGCAATAGTAAGGCCCGCGCTGTCTGTATCAAAATAAGGAAAGTCATTACTGCCTGATGCGGCCGCACCTGTCACTTCCGCATACTTGTCATAAAAGAAACGCACCAGCCCCAGGTCATAGTTGGTAAACCCGGTAAACCATGCATTGATGCTGTTGTTGTTGTATTCCGGCGAAGAGCTTAGCGGAAGTTTGTACTTGCCCGTTGTGCTGTCTTTTACCCTGATGTTGTTGAAATACCGGAACACCTCATTGAACCAGGGCTTGCATTGCTCTTCGAGAAACCGTTGGCTGCCGCTGTATTTCCATTGCCAGTAGAAATGCTGGGAGAGCCAGGCCGCTGTGGTAGGACTGAGCGAGTATTGTATCCACCCGCCCATAGGTTTGCCGGAAATGGTGGTTACACCGGGTACGTTGAGGCCGTCTACGCCAAAATATTGTTTTGTCCACCGTTTGTTCTCTTCTTTTGTTTTCCACAGCCAGTTGGTAAACCCTTCCGTGAGGTCGAGATGGTTGGCCGTATAGCCTGGCCAGTAGCTCAGTTGCGTATTCAGATCGTGATGGAAATCACCTTTCCAGGGCGGCAGCTTGCCGTTGTCTGCCGTCCATACCGCCTGCAGGGATATGGGCGGCGTATTGCCCCTGGCCACCGCGGCAAACTTGTACATATCCAGATAGTACTGCCTCTCCAATAGCGGTTCAGGGAGGTTAACAGAGGAGCGCTGCCAGTAGTTCCCCCACCATGCCGCATGTTTTTTCCGGGCTTTGCGCAGGGTGGCCTTGCCTGGAGCAGACAGGGTGGCGGAGGTATTATTGCTGATCGTCCACATGCCGGTTATTTTGTTTCCCGGCAACTGCTTCCAGCGTACCAATACCTCATAGTAGTTGCCGTCATAAACAGGTTGGTGATATGTTATTGTATTGGCCCCTGGTGTAACTGTACCCCTCGGGTAGCCAAGCCGCCGCAGGCTCTGCCCGTCTACAGAACTGGCGCCGCCATCGTTCTCCCCTGAAGCATATGCAGGCACTACCATTTCCGGCAGCACCGGCGTGGTAATGTTTTCGAAGGTAAACACGCCGTATTCGGCCGTTGCATGAACATAGGTGGTAAAGATCACCCCGCTGCTGAACCGTATGGTGTTAATGCCGGTCTGAATATCCAGCTGGTTGGATACTACCTTCCCCAGCGCGCCGATATTAAATTCCAGGGCGGCGCCCGGTATTTTCGTGGGAGCGGCGTTACGCTCGTAAGGCGCATCACCCATTTTCTGGACGGTATCATATTGCCCTTTCTTCACCTGCTGTACCACCCAGTTGAAGTTGAACTGGTCTATACCCGGCATGGGGCGGTCATCCCAGAGGTCTACCCTGTCTACAGACAACCGCAGCTTGCCGTCCTTTTTCCAGACAAGCGCGCCCAGCAGGCCATTGCCCAGGGGCATGGCTTCATCCCAGCGGGTGGCCAGGCTGTCAAACCGGAGATTATGCTCCGGCCCCGGCTGCGCTGAAGCGGCCAGCGCGGGCAATAGCAGCCATATCCAAACGTATTTCATCATAACATGTCTTTTAGAAGGAATGCCTCCCGAAGAGTCGGGGGGCCCGTTCCAGGTTCAGTATTCAAATATTGTTGCTGTCAGTTGCTTAAGGCTGATAAAACACCTCTTCCATATTGCTCCAGGTTTGCCCTGCAGCCGCAGCGTCAGGCAAGGGCAGCTGGGTAGGGGCTGTTTCTTTCCACCAGCGCTGAACGGTGGTATCTGCCGCCATCTTTTTCATATCCGCTTCATAGTCACTGCCAGTATACTCAAAATAACTGAAGAGGTAATGTTTCCCCTCTATTTCTTTCAGGTAAATGGAATAATTGTGAATGTTGCAGGCGTTGAGGTTCTCCAGTACACCCGGCCATGCAGCCGCATGCAGTTGTTTGTAATAGGCAATTTTGTCCGGCCTGATACCGGTTACCATGCCAAACCGCTGCACACCGGCCTTTTGCGGGCTGCAAGCAGCTACCAGCAACCAGCTGACCAACGCAGGAAAATACCATTGCTTTTTCATAAAACGCATTTATATCACCGGAAGGGATGCTGCATTGTCATCCAGCTCCAGCTCAATAATGTAACCTGCACCGTCTGGCGCATCAGCAGGTAGCTGTACCCGGAGGGTGTCTCCCTGCCGGGATACCTTCACGTCGGCGCCGTTCAGCACAGCCGCTTTCAGCACCTTTCTACCCGGGATGTTCTTCAGCTCCAGTTCCGGCAGGTCTGTTTGCAATACGTGCAGGAATACCTTGTTACCCTTCCTCGTAGAAGCATAATTTTCGGCCGGCTCCCATGGGCCACCGAGAGTGCCGTATACGGCTTCCCCGTTGCGTTGCAGCCACCGGCCTATTTCTTTAAGGCGCGCTGCCTGCCGGGCTTCGATGCGGCCATCCGGCATAGGGCCCACGTTCAGCAACAGGTTGCCGTTACCGCCGGCGGTTTTTGAAATGATGCTGAGGCAGTTTTTTAATGACTTCATTTTATCATTGGGTTTCCATGACCATTGGCTGCAAATGGTAAAGCAGCTTTCCCAGGGTGTTTCCATATTCATGCGGCCCACAACCTGCTCGGGGGTATCATAATCGCCCACCATCTTGCTTACATCTATTTTTTTGGTGGTGGACGTGCCGGTCATCTCCTTGCCCAGGCGATTGTTGATGATAACGCCCGGCCTGATGCCTTTCAGGTAGGCATACATGTCCCGGCCCATTTCATCTGTCCATGGCGCCTCCCAGGCCCCATCAAACCAGAGCATGTAAGGATCGTATTTTGTGAGCAGCTCCCTCAGCTGGTTTTTCATAAAAACCACATAGCGGCTCATGTCGGCCTTCGGGTCTATGGCCTGGTTCCCGGGAGAATGAACCGGGTAGTCCGGGTGGTACCAGTCCAGCACCGAGTAATAAATGCAGAATTTGATGCCCTGCTTTTTACATGCACGGGCCAGCTCGCCCACAATATCTTTTTTATAGGGGGTAGACATAATGTTGTAGCTGGTGTATGCCGTTGGCCAGAGGCAGAAGCCATCATGATGGCGCGCGGTGATGGTCAGGTATTTCATGCCTGCGTCTTTGGCTATTTTCACCCAGGCGTCAGCATTGAACAGCACGGGATTGAATTCTTTATACAGACTGTCATACTCTTCCTTCGGCACCTGGTTTCCGCGAGACCAGCCTATTTCCGTTCCGCGGAGGCTCACCGGCCCCCAGTGGATGAACATGCCGAACCGCATGTTCATGAAATTATTTATGGCAGCAGCGCTTGTTTTAACAGCACCCGGAGCCTGTTGGGCTTCTGCGCACAGCAAGCCTGCAGCCAAACATACTATCAGACAGGTAACTTTCTTCAACATAACTATTCCGTTTTCATTATTTAAAGAACCAATACAGCGTTGCCATGATCAATATCAGCAGGACCGACAGCACCTTGTAATTACCCAACCCGCTCCAACCCCGGCTTTGCAGCGGCTCCCGGAGAGATTTCCAGTACAGGGTTTTGCTTTGCGCGGTATGCACCACCGGGTACACATAAGAGAGCGCTACCTGCATTCCCACACAAACCACAAAGAGGTAAAACGCCATCATCATAAAAGGCACCTGGCCCAATACGTTGGCAGGGTACAGCTTGTTTACCGCGTATACCACCGCTCCCAGCAAAGAGCCCGCCCACAGCGTAAGCTGCGCGGCACCCGCTGATGCTTTCTTCCAGAAAACGCCCAGCAGGAACACACAGGTAATGGGCGGCGCAATATGTGCTATTACGTCATTGATACCCTCAAACAGGCTCTGGTAGCGGTTCAGCAAGGGCAGTAACCCAACAGACACCAGCAGCGCAATGGCGGAAGACCAGCGCCCTACTTTCACCAGCTTTTCGTCAGTTGTTTCCGGCCGGAAGCGTTTGTACAGGTCAAAGCTGGCAAGAGTAGCAATAGAATTGAGCGCGCCGGCAATCTGGCTCATGAGCCCGGAAAGCAGGGCGGCCACAAGTATGCCAATGAGGCCGCCGGGCAGCAACTGCGTGATCATCAATGTATAAATGCCTTTTGTATTCACCGCGTTTCCTTCCTGCAGGGAAGTAAGGTCCAGGGAGCCTGACTGGTACAGCGCATAGGCAAACAGCCCCGGCAATACAAAAATGAAGACCGGCAGTATTTTAATGAAGCCGCAAAACAGGGCGCCCGCACGTGCGTGATTTTCATCCCTGGCTCCCAGCACCCGCTGTACAATGGTCTGGTCTGCACACCAGTACCAGATACCCAGCACGGGGTAACCCAGGAACACGGCTATCCATGACATGCCGCTGGCGTCTCCTACAGGACGTATCATGCTCAGCTTGTCCAACGCATTGTGATGGCTGAGCACTTCCGTCATGGGCTGCCAGCCGCCCATTTTACTCCAGGCCGCCACGGTGATGATCACCGCACCGGCAATGAGCACTACACTTTGAACAGATTCCGTTACCACCACCGCCCGCAAGCCGCCTATGATAGTGTATAGCCCGGTAAGCGCCGCAATGACAATGATACTGGTGTACATGTTGATGCCGAACAACGTTTCCAACACAATGCCGCCGGCCAGGAAGGAAAATGAAATATGGATGATGACCGCTGAAACAATGGAAACAAAAGCCAGCCAGTCACGGCAGGCCCTGTTATACCGCCGTTCGAGGAAATCAGGCAAGGTGGAAACACCGGAACGGATGTAGAACGGTACAAAGAACAGTGCCAGCAGTACCAGCGTAAAGGCAGCCATCCATTCAAAATTTCCGTTGAGCAGGCCGGAATCAAACCCGCTTTGGGCAAGGCTCACGAGGTGCAGGCAGGAAATATTGGTAGCAAACAACGCCAGTCCAATCATGGGCCAGCGGAGGGTTTTGCCAGCAAGGAAGTACTCCCCTGAAGGGCCGCTCCGGCCCCGCTGCTTGCGGGTGCCGGACCACAGCCCTATTGTGACAATAAAGAGTATATAAGTTATAGTGATAATGATGTCTGTAGTACCTATCATCTTGCACTATTTAAGATCGCAGCTGCTGCCGGGCTCCTGCGGAGTAAGGTATACACCGTTCTCTACCCTGGCGGGGTGCACAAAATGTTGTTTGAGATGAGGAATATGTTCCAGGAACAATGCTTCATGCCCCATGGCAATATGATTGAACAATACCAGGTGCTGGTGCAGCTGCCCCATATCTCCTACATGCGGCACCACGGGAACGCCATACTTTTTACAAAGCAGGCTGATGGTGATGAACTCGCTCACCCCTCCCACCCTTACGGCATCTACCTGGATAAAGCCGGCACAGCCCGCCTGCAGATAGTTTTTGAACAGGATGCGGTTAGGTACGTGCTCCCCCACTGCCAGCCTCACCGGAGCTACCGCCTTTGCAAGCGTAACGTGGGCCTGCACATCGTCAGGATGTGTGGGCTCTTCTACCCAGTAAGGGTCCATGGCCTTCAGCTCCCGGCAGACGGAAATGGCCTGTGGCAGCGTCCATTGCTGGTTAGCGTCCAGCATCACCTTTACCGTGCTGCCTACCGTTTCCCGCACAATGTTGGCACGGCGAACGTCGCGGAGGGGGTCTGCGGCGCCTACTTTCAGCTTCATGGCTTTAAACCCTTTGTCAAGCGCCCTTTTACAGTTTTCGCGCACTTGTTCATCGTTATAGTTAAACCATCCAACAGAGGTGTCATAGCCGGGGTAGCCCGTTTCCACGATGCGGCGGCGGGAAGGCGCGGAAGCCGCCTGCTCTTTCAGCATATCCAGCGCTTCCTGGCGGGTAAGCACGTCTTCCAGGTAACTGAGGTCGAGTATGTTCACGATCTGCTCCGGGGTAAGGTTTGTGAGCAACTTCCAGAGCGGCACGCCGCGCTTTTTGGCCCAGAGGTCAAAACAGGCGTTGGTAACGGCGGCCAGCCCCAGGTGCACTACGCCTTTGTGAGGGCCCAGCCAACGGAACTGCTGCTCGTTAGAAAGGGCATTAAAAGTTTGGCCGAAGTGCTGCATCAGATCTTCAATATCCTGCCCCTTTAGCCGGTCTGCGTAAAACCCGGCTGCCCTGCATACCAGATCATTCCCCTCTCCCAGCGTAAAAGCGAGCCCCGTTCCTGTTATACCGGTATCGTCCGCAAGCATTGCCGCAGCGTAGGCATATTGCGGGTTTTTATGTACGGCATCGCTGCCTGCGCCATTCTCCAGGTTGTATCTTACATCTCTGACGTCTGTTCTATTGATCATACCGGTTTAATTCAGATTGTTGCCACACAAGGCATATACAAATCTAAATACCTCCGCAGGGGAAAACTACATGAACAATGACCAGTTCTTGCCGGATTTTAGCATGCAGGGTCAATATTCAAGCTAAAAACACCGTATATTAGCAATAACCTACAAGAAGTCAACCATATTACGCTAATATGAAACCGATCTTTGCCAAGATACAGGAAGATGCCCAGATGAACGTGTTTGCCATGCGGGTGATAGACCTTCCCTATTTTTCCACCGAATTTCATTTTCATAAGGAATGCCAGATGGTATACGTGATGGAGAGCGAAGGCAAACGCATTATTGGTGACAGCGTTGAAACATTCCGCAGTGATGAGCTGATTCTCCTGGGCCCTGATATTCCGCATGTATGGCATAACGACAAGCGTTATTTTGAGAAAGGGAACGGAGAGCAAGAGCCCCACGCCCGCTCCATTGCCCTGTTTTTTGACCCCGAAAAGCTGCTGGAAGCCCTTACGCTTTTCGGCATGGCAAAGCAGGTGGAAGGAGTGCTGAAAAAAGCCCGCCGCGGCATGAAGTTTTCCGGGCACACCAAACAGGCCCTGAAAAAACTGCTGATAGAAATGCTCTCCCAGCATGATTTCACCCGCCTCGTTTCCTTCATGAAAATTCTCGACCTGCTGGCCCGCACACGGGAATATGAGCTGCTGGCCAGCCAGGGTTATGTGAATACCTACCAGGTAAAAGACAACGACCGCATCAACCAGGTTTTCAAATACGTGTTCAGCCATTTCAAAACAGATATTCAATTGGACGATGTAGCCGGTTTGGTAAATATGAACAAACAGGCCTTTTGCCGGTATTTTAAAAGTCGCACCCAGAAAACCTTTGTACAGTTCGTCAATGAGGTAAGGGTGGGCCATGCCTGCAAGCTGATGGCGGATGGAGACACCCAGATCGCTAACCTTGCATATAACTGCGGTTTCAACAGCCTCTCTAACTTCAACCGCTTTTTCAAGGAAATCAAGGAAGTAACGCCGCGGGAATACCTGAAGATGCTGGCGGTTTGAGCTACAGCATTTCCAGCAGCGCCTGCGGGAAAGCCAGGCAATAAACCGGCCCCCTGCTGCGTTAAACTTCCAGAGTCATAACCATATCATGTAAATCATGCGTTTCCCCCTGCAGATAGTAACCGCTTTTTGTCTGATACTGCTGTTGTATAGCTGTTCCGGGTTCAGGGGCGCTTTTCAGCGGAAGGAACGTATATACCAGCCTCCCCGGCTGGGTGCCGAGTACCGCTTTGAAGAAGGCCTGAGAAAACAAAAAAATCCGCAAAACCTCTTCAGCAAAAAAGAAAGAAAGGAAATGGAGAAGATGGGCACGCTCACCCGGCAAGAGCGCGATGCTCCCAACACCCGTATCACCTCCACGCAGGCAGACAGCATTCTGACCGGAAAAACAAGAGATACCGCCCAAACAACACATCCAGACAGTACGCAAACCCAGCCTGCTGACAGTACCCTGCCCCGCCCCGCAGATACCACCGTACAGCGGTCAAATCAATAACGAGACAATTAACCAGATATATTTACGAATATTTCGTAAATTTACGATGCATTCGTAACTACTTGCCGCAATAGGCCATACAAAACACCTGGAATGAAAAAAATCCTTGTCGTTGTTTTCTGTTTTATAACATGCCTGCTGCAGGCACAGGAAACAACCATTCAGAAACCGGAATATGTCATCATCGTCAATGATTCTATTGTTTCCATGGACAAAGTAAACCACTATGCCCAAACCGGTTACATTAAAGCCATGCATAAAGGCGTATCTGAAGAAGAGATGAGCAGGCTCAGGGAAAAACTTGGCCCGCGCGTGGGAGATGACAGGCGGTTCATCATGCTGATCACCCTGCTTACAGAAGAAGAAAAGAAACAAAGGGACAGCCAGCCCAAACCAGCGGTACAGCCAGTGCACCCGGTTGATGAAGGGTACATTCTTAAAAAGAATGACCCGGCGGCAGACTTTACCGTAGAAATGCTAAGTGGCGGAAAAATCAGGCTGTCTGATCTCAGAGGGAAAGTGGTGCTGGTCAACTTCTGGGCCACCTGGTGCGCTCCATGTATTATGGAATTTCATGAAATCCCTTCCCGGATCCTTACACCGTTCAGGAATAAAGAATTTGTTTTCCTTCCCATTTCCATAGGGGAAGCCAGGCACCTGGTAGAAAAAACCATGGCAGACCTGAAAAAGAAAGGCATCGATTTTAATGCAGCGTTAGACCCTGACAAAACTGTATGGAATAAATATGGCAAGGCAAGCATCCCCAAAAATTTCCTGATTGATCAGAACGGCGTTATCAGGTACGTGTCTACGGGTTATGGAGAAAACAAGGTAGTCCAGCTGTCAGAAGAGATCAAAAAGCTGTTGAAGCTTTAGCACTGTTCCGGGCGAAAACCACCATCTGGCTCACTTTGCGGGAGCCATACATTTTGCCATTTCGTTAACCCGAAATCTGCATTCGTTAATCCTCTTATAGATACCCCGTTCCCCTACCCCATCTTTGCTTCCGAACCTCAAAAACACTTTACAAAATGAAAACTTTACTTAAAAACGCAGGCCTTTCCTTGGCACTGACAGGAACCCTGCTCACAGCTTGTGAAAAACCTGACGACTTCGTTAACAAGGGATTTGACGTTGCCCTCTTCTCCAAAAATCTGAAAGAAAGTTTTGAAGGTAAAACCGTAGGCTTTTCTTTTGCCATTGCGCAAGACGGAAAGATCGTGAAGTACGACAAAGGCGGGCTTGCCAGGAAAGACATTGACATGCCCGAAACAGACTACCTGGTAACCACCCGGCAAGCAACCGGCAGCTGTACCAAAACCATCTCGGCGCTGGCCTTGTTGAAAGCGCTTGAAGCAAAGGGGCTGGATGAAGATGCTTACCTGGCAGACCTGCTGCCTACTATTTGGACCGTTCACCCGGCCAACAGGAAGATCAAGGTTTCTCACCTGCTGGCGCACAAGTCTGGCCTTACCTTCTTTGGCAACTACTACAGCGACCTGGTGAAGACCATGCAAACCGCCACCACGGGCTTTGGCGACGATCAGTCCTTTTACGCTTACAATAATGTGAACTACTTGTTATGCCGTGTATTGATTCCCTGTATTGTGAAAGGGAAGGATTCTTTCTCCTGGTTGCCCGGATTTGCTGCCGGAGAAACGGCGCAGGGCTACCGCACTTACATCCGCGAAGAGATATTCAAAAAGTCAGGATTGCCGAATTACAGCAAAATAGACATCGGCCCCTGGAACGATGCGGGGCCTATTACCGAAAAGAGCCCTGACCGCAGCATGACGCTCTATTACAACTATTCCCAACCCACACTGAACGGCATGATGAAATACACCTCATACCTGGAAGCCGGCGCCGGCGGCTGGTACATGAATACGCCTGAAATGGCGCAGGTGCTGCTGTCTGCAGAAGCGGGCAAGCTGGTATCCAAAGAAATGCTGACACGCATGAAAACCAAGCTGATGGGATTTGATAACAAAATAGTTGGCAAGCACGGAGAATATTACTGGAAGAACGGGTTATGGGCAGACGAGCAGGACCGTGGCATTTACACCGTTATTATGCATTTCCCCAATAACGTACAGGTAGCCTGGCATACCAATTCACGGAAAACAGTTATTGGCGACCCGGAGAATGTGATCAAGAATGCGTATGACGGGGCCTGGAGGTAAATTAATTGTTCCTGATCGAATGGTTTAAATGAATATCCCCGGCATAACGCGCGGGGATATTTAACATAGATACAGGGATATACTAGCGGCCGGGAGGCAGCGGCCAGCCTTGATTTTGCATCAGTTTGAGATTTTTGGTAAGCTCGGAACCCGGAATGGGGAACCAATACATTCTTTTATCAAACCTGAGCGGCCGCGGGTCGCGCTCCGGATAGTCATAAGTAAAGGTGTTGCCGGTTTTGGTGATGTATACGCTACGATATTTTACATTGTTCAACTTCTCGTGCGCCACGCCCCAGCGTTTGAGATCCCAGTACCGCTTTTGCTCAACAAGGCAGAACTCTACGTAACGTTCGTTCCTGATCAGGCTGCGCATCTGGTCTTTTGAAAGACTACCTGCCGTTAGCGTTGTTGTGATCCCGGCCCTGGCCCGTACTTTATTTACGGCGTCATACACCGACTGGTCCGGCGCGGGCAAGTATTCATTGGCTGCTTCCGCGTAATTGAGCAGTACCTCTGCATATCTTATTTCAAGCCATGGCTGGTCTGAGCCGGCACGGTAAGAGTAATTGATGTTCTGGGTATCCAGCGCTTTTAATGTATAATATCCTGTAAGGGTGTTGCCTGCGTCCATATTCCCGTAATCGCGGCCACCCTCAAAAGTTTCAAGCGATATCTGGGTGAGCGCACCTCCTTTGTTCCCCCAGGTTCTGGCGCCGTTGTAACCGATGGCGGCATAAAAACGATTGTCACGGCCCGCGTAGGGATCGCTGGAAACGTAGCCGGAACCGGCTTCCCCGATCAGCCTTCCATTTTTCATGGGGAAAGCATCTACCAGCTCCTGTAAAGGGAAACGTTGCCCGCCGTCTCCGGCGCCGAGGTAGGGCGGCTTCACCAGCGCATCCAGGCCATGGGATTTGAATCCTTTTTTGTACTGCACCTCAAATATGGCCTCTTTGTTATTGGCGGATTTGTCCAGCCAGAGCGCTTTCAGATCGGGATTGAGATCATACGCGCCCAACGCTATTACAGCCTGGTTGGCATCTGCAGCTGCTTTCCAGCGTTCGGCCGCTCCGGCCCCCTGTGTATTGGAATTGATGGTTTCCACATCTTTGTACAGGGCGTTATCATCCGTGGTAAGATATTGCGGGCTCGCCCAATACAAGGCCACTCTTCCCTTCAAGGCCATTGCCGCGCCTTTGCTTACCCTGCCGCGCGGCGCATCCGGCGGCAGCTCGGTGGCAGCCTGGTCCAGTTCGGCAATGATGAACTTAAAACAATCGTTCAGGCTATTCCGCGGAACGCTTAGGTCGTCTGTAATATGCTGTACTTTCGTAATGACCGGTACGCCGCCATAACGCTGTACCATTTCAAAGTAAAGAAAGGCTCTCATGAACCGGGCCTCCCCTTTGTAGCGGGTTTTAGTGGCGTCATCCATTTGTGCGGCATCTATGTTGGCTAGGAAGTCGTTGATCCTTACCACTTCCTCGTACTTCCAGTATGCGGTGTAACCCCCAACATCCCCGTCCACCCACTGGTCGTAGATGTGATTGTTAGGTTCATTCCCGGTCCAGTTGCTGCGGGAATCGTCTGCTATGTTGTCGTAAAAGTTATAGTTCCAGCCTGGCCGGTCGCCATAGATCGTATTCAGGTACAAGCCAATGAGCTTGGGGTCTTTCCACAGGTCTATTGATGTGATGGCATCCGGATTGTTCTGGTCCAGCAGATTTTTGTCACATGCGCTGAAAAGAACGGACGCACAGGCCAGGAGCAATATATTCAGTGATATATGTTTCATAAAAACAGTCTTTAGAATGAAAAATTAAGGCCCAATGAAAGGTTGCGCTGCTGCGGATAAGATCTGCCTGTACCATCGCCCAGCTCCGGATCAAACTCCTTGAAGGGGCTCCAGGTAAGCAGGTTGGTGCCTGCAACATATACCCTGAGCTTCATGCCGTGCTTTCTCATCCAGGGAAGCGTATTCAAAGAATAGCCGATGTTCACCGATTTCAGCCTCAGGTAAGCGGCATCTCTCATCCAGAAAGTAGAGCTGCGCGAGTTGTTGTTGCTGTAATCTATCGTTGGCCTGGGATATTTTGCATCCGGGTTCTCCGGCGTCCAGTAGTCTTTAAGATAAGCAAAACTATTGTTTATTTCAGCTCTGAAAAACACCATTGCCTCCTCTCCCAGCATAATGGTCCGTTTACCAGCCCCCTGCAAGAAAATGTTGGCGTCAAAGTTTTTCCAGCGCAGCTCCGAAGAAAAGCCGAACACCATCAACGGCGCGCCGGAATTATTGCTGATCTGCATCTGGTCCGCTTCGGTCACTTCCCCGTCTCCGCTGATGTCCGCATACCTGATATCGCCTACGCTGGGTTTGGCACCAAACTGGTTTACCCAGTCATCTACCTCCTTCTGGTCCTGGAACAGGCCCATATCTACATATCCCACCATTGCGTTCAGCGGGCGGCCCAGGCTGTTCTGATAGTCTGCAATGCCTTCCGGCACATCCAGTTTGGTGAGCTTGTTGGTAGCATATGAAAAATTGAACCGGAAATTGTACCCGAAAGAATTGATGTTTCCACGGTACGAAAGCGTTACCTCCACACCTTTGCTTTTCATTTCGGCATAGTTCTCATCCGGCAACCTGCGGCCGAATGTAGCAGGGGTTGACAGGATGCGAGGCCGGAGCATGTCCCTGGTAGTCCGGAAAAAATAGTCCGCCTCAATGCCCAGGTGGTTATTAAAAAGCGTGGCGTCCAGCCCTATATTTTTTGAGACCAGTTTTTCCCAGGTAAGGTTATAATTCGGGAAAACACCGGACACGAGGTTGATCTGCGATTCGTTCTCTATCACCGGTGGAAAGAAATCCGGCCAGATGTTAGGATATTTTCCCTGCATATAGTTATAGGAATCCATAAACTGGAATGATGATATCTTGTCGTTCCCCGTTTCACCTACGGACGCACGGATCTTCAGGTTGTCAATAAAATCGAAAGCTTTTGTTTCCCTGAAAAAAGATTCTTCCGATATTCTCCAACCGGCCGATACGGCGGGGAACAGCCCCCACCTTTGGGATTTTGCAAAGCGGTAAGAGCCGTCCCTTCTGGCGGATGCCTCCAGCAGGTATCTGTTATCATAGCTATAGTTCAGTATCCCCACAAAAGACCTCCGCGCATCGCCAATGGTGGAGGTGCCCGAAAGCGACTGCTCCAGCGGGCCGCTGGCGTTCAATTCGTCTTTTATGGACGACACAAAATCCCGCTTCAGCCCGCCCATCATAAAACCCTTGTTTTCCAGCTGCTCATACAATGCAATTGCTGAAACATTATGTTTTCCAAATTGCCGCGCATAGTTCAGCGAAGCATTCATAGTAAGCTGGTTGGCTTCGCTCACATTCTGATCGAGCTGCGTTTTATTCAGATTGTTGACGTTGATCAGGCTTGCCTCGCCGTTGTCTTTATACACCATGTAGGGCGTGTTGAAGACTTTATGCAAGGTGGAATTCCTGATGATGGAAACGGTGCCCTTCAGGCTGAGGCCCGTTGTGAGAATGTCCAGCTTCTGTTCGGCGTTAAGCGTAGCGCCGAATGTTTCAATACGGTTCCTGTCGTACCCGGTTTCACTGGTTTCAGCCACGGGATTGGGCTGGCCGTTGAGGTGGTTAAACTGTCCGGAAGAGTTGTACGGCCTGTAGATCGGAGCGGCTTGTATGGCATGCATGAAGATCGGGTAGGCATCGAGGCCGGCTGCATTGGTATTGGCCCTGCTGGCATCGATGCTTAGCCCCACTTTCAAGGTACTGCTGATCCGCGCGTCTACATTGCTACGGAGATTGTATCTCTGGTAATTATACTGGTCCCACATGCCGTTCTGGTTCGTGTAACCCATAGACGCGAAGTAACTTACTGCTTCCGTGCCGCCGTTTACAGATATGTTGTGCTGGCTCAACGTGCTGTTGCCTTTAAAGGTTTCCTTAAACCAGTCTGTGCTGTTGGTCCTGAAGCCTTCCAGCTGCTCAGCCGTAAAGAATTTGCTTGCCTGTGACGGATTGGCAGGGTCAAAGCCTCCGTTCAGCTGCGCCTGATTGCGTGTAACCCCATACTCATACGCATTCATCATGTCCGGGTATTTAGTGGGTCTTTCAATACCGGTGGAAGCGCTGTAGGTGATAGACGGCTTGCCGATCTGCCCGCGTTTGGTGGTTATCAGTATCACGCCGCCAACCGCCCGGGCTCCGTACACGGCCGTGGCCGATGCGTCTTTCAGAATGGAAATGCTGGCTACATCGTTCGCGTCTATATTGCCAAAATCTTCTCTTACCACCCCATCAACGAGGATCAATGGCCCGGGCTCATTTACGGAGCTTCTGCCCCGTATCTGTATCCAGGCGCCGATACCCGGCCGGCCGGACTGTGTGGTGGCCAGCACGCCGGTAACGCGCCCCGCCAATGCGTTGGTTATGTTGGAGGTGGCGGTCTGCTTCAGCTCCTCTCCCGAAACAGTAGAGATAGCGCTGGTCAGGTTTGCCCTTGTTTGCGAGGTATATCCTTTGATAACCACTTCATCCAGCCCGCGAACTTCTTCCGTCATGGTAACATCTACCCTTTCCCGGCTGTTGACGGGTATCCGCTGGGTTTTATAGCCCACAATGGAAAACACCAATACCCCGTTGGCAGGAACTGTAATGGAATAGCTCCCGTTTTCATCTGTAATGGTGTGTTTATTGGAACCTTCGATCAATACTGTAACGCCCGGCACCTTTCCTGATTTATCGGTGACCGTGCCTTTCACGGCAATGTCTGCCAGCGGTACGGCGGTTGCCGGAAGCGTTTCCCTTACGCCTGCAAGCGCCTGGCTATGGCCAGCCATGACAAGCAGGGAAAATATAAATGCGGCTAATCTGTTTTTCATAATTGTTTTTTGATGAATGCGAAATTTGCTTTACCGGGCGGTTACGGATTGATCCAGAGCTCTGCATCATCCGCCTGGAAATTCGGGCTCCAGTTATCTCCTATATCTTTCGGCCTGTCCATCATAAACCCGATCCTGGCCGTTCCGCCAACTACGTTAAAGTCAATGCTCAGCTGAGTATACCCGTTGTTGCTGCCTACCGCTTTTTTTACCTCTGCCCCGCCGCCGTTGGCGATCAGGTACATCCCTTCCATGTCTGTAGAGCTGATCCATACTTTAAAAGTGTATTTGCCATCTTCCAGCCCGGTGATCTGCTGGGTAACGGAGCCTACATAGGCCAGCTCATACTTGTGACCGTTCCCGGGGTCTACAGACGGCGTCCAGAAAAGCAGGCAGCGCGTGCCAGACTTCGGGCTTTCCGCGATGAAAAAGCCGCCCCATCCCGGGCTGCCGGGATAACTTACCTTCACCGGTTCCCAGCCTGTGACTACATAACTGTCTTTAGGGTCCATCTCAAAACCCGGATTAGCGATTGGTATCATTTCCGGCGCCGTTAGTTTGGGTACCCTGATGCTGATGGTCCTTCTGTTCTCGTTATCCGTCACGCTTTTTGCGGTCAGCACCACGTTATACCTGCCATTTGCCGCATACAGGTGCTCCGGTGATTCCTCCGTGGAAACAGGGCTGCCATCTCCAAAATCCCAGGTGAAGGATATGCCGTTCACGGATTGGTTGGTGAACTTTATTTTCAGCGGGTTTACCGGGTCTTCCGCATAGGTGAAGTTGATCTGCGGAATAATGTCTACCGGCCTGGTGGTAACGGTCTTTTCTGTAGTAGACTCAATACCCGTAACGCTTGTTACCGTCAACTTGATGGTATAATCACCGGGAGCGGCGTAGGTATACGTTGGTTCCGCTTCGTTGGAAACGGGGCTGCCGTCACCAAAATCCCAGGTGATGCTTTTCGCGTTCTTCGATTTGTTTGCCAGCTTCACCGTGAGGTTATTGGGAGCCTGAATGGTAGCCGTAAAATCCGCAACGGCAACCACCCGCGTAAAAGGAGACACATCTATCCCCCTGGTACAGGATTCCAATATTCCCGAGGCGAGCAAAAGCAGGGACATTGCAGTAAAGATCTTTTTCATATTGTCATTATTTAGGTAAGTGGTGACCGGTCACCGTCTATTTTTTCTCGTAAAACAGCCGCCATTCGGACAGCTGCGTGGCCTGATCGCCGTTGTTGGCTGTAATTTGAAGGCGGTAGTAGGTATAGGGTGTTGTATTTTCAAAGGAGTAGATTTTTGTCTGCATCCTTTCGTCAAAGCGTTCTTTGGCCTGGTTATCCAGCTTCACCCACTTTTTCCCGTCCACAGACCCGAGCAGCTTCCAGTTCCTGGGATCTCTTTCAGGAACATCGTTTGCAGACGACAACGCGTACTGGTTTACGATGGCCGGTTCGGGCAGCTGGTACTGCACCCACAGGTTGCTGGAAAAGCCGTAGCAATACTTGGTGTTCTTATTATTGTCGAACAGCTTGTCTATATCTTCTTCAGTTTTGTCCGGAACAAACTGGGCTTTTTTTATACCACCTTTGCCGGTAACGTCTGTTACCTGCGCTAACAATGAGTTGGAGAAAAGGGAGCACAGGATGATCCCTGATGCGTAGAACAATTTCTTTTTCATAACTGGTGCGAATTAATATTTGGTTGTTTAACATGCCTGATTAAAAAAGTATGCGCAATAGATGGCCAGGCGCAGACCGCATGATGATCTGCACTGGTAAAATGATCCTTGATTTTAGCGTATTGTTGCCCGCGTTCCTGCGCTGCCTAAAATGAAAACCCTGCGCCTGCCGTGAAATTTTTCATTTGCGGGTAATAATATCCCATCCCGTTCTCCGCCTCCGGATCAAACTCTTTCAAAGGGCTCCAGGTAAAGAGATTTGCCCCGGCAACGTAAATACGTAGCTTCCTGTTATTTTTTTTCAGCCAGTTCCAGTTGAACGTATAGCCGATATTGATCGTTTTTAGCCTTAGATATGATGCGTCCCTCAACCAGAAAGTGGAATACCGGCTATTGTTAAAACTGGCGTCTATAGTGGCACGGGGATACTTTGCATCCTGGTTTTCGGGCTGCCATGCGTCCATCAGGTACGCAAATGAGTTGTATTTGCCGCCCCGGAAAAGCGTGATGGCTTCCATGCTCAGCATCAATGACCGCCTGGCCGCGCCCTGGAATAAAAAATCCATGTCAAAATTTTTCCACTGCAGGCCGCCTGAAATGCCGTAAGTGAGCTGTGGCAGCACATCGTATGGGCTGATCACATCCTGGTCCTGGTCCGTGATCTGGCCATCTCCGTTCACATCCTCATACCTGATATCCCCCGGCGCCTGCTTCCGGCCAAATTGCATTCCACCATACCATTTCTCCACGTCCGCTTCAGACTGGAAAATACCTGCCGCCCGGTATCCTATTTGAAAACCGATTGGCCTGCGCTGCCGCTTTTCCCAGGAAGGGCCATTTACGGGATCGTCTATTCTTGTGATCTCATTGGCAGCAAAAGAGCCCTGCACGCCCAGGTTGTACTGCAGCGCCCGCGTCTGGCCATTGTAATGCAGTACCAGTTCCCATCCGTTACTTTTCATCTCCGCATAATTTTCTTTGGGCAGCCTTCTGCCAAATGTTGCGGGAACGGAGCGTGCCTTGTCCCACAACATATTGGTAGTTGTGCGGAAATAATAATCGAAATTCAGCTCCAGTCTGCCCTTCAGCACCGTTGCGTCTACCCCTATATTGGCCGTGCGCAGCTTTTCCCAGGTGATATTCCGGTTGGCGTATACACCGTTGTACAATACGATAGCAGGCTCATTATCCAGTACCGGCGCATAGAACGGCGGAAAACTTCCAGGCACCTGCCCCTGTGAAAAAAAATATTCATCGAGGTACTGGAATGCACCAACATTATCGTTACCGGTGATGCCTGCGGAGGCCCTCAATTTCAGATCACTGAAAAACCCAGCGTCGCGCAAAAATGGCTCTTCGGACAAGCGCCATCCTGCCGAAACAGAAGGAAAGAGCCCCCATCTTTTCCCGGGAGGAAAGCGGTAAGAACCATCATAACGTACAGTAACATTTGCCAGGTACCGGTTGTTATACGTGAAATTCACGATACCTACCAGCGAGCGCCTTGCATCATCAATGGCCGATCTTCCGTCTATAGATTGCTGATCCGGGCCGCTGGCAAAAAAATAATCTTGCCAGTTGGTAGGGAACTGCCGCCGGCTGGCGTTAAAGTAATCGCTGTTCTGCCCAATCTGCTCATATAAGGCAAGCGCGCTGATCTCGCTCTTCCCGGCGGTTTTCACATAATTCAGCGAAATGTTGCAGGTGTTGTTGATGAACTGCCGGGACTCCTCAAACAACGAGGTGCTCACCTGGTCTCCAATGCCGATAGACCGCACGCCGGTGATATTCCCCTGGCTATCTTCCCGGTACAACAGGTAGGGTGTTCTCCACCACTTCTGAAAATACTGGCGTCTTACCACTGCCGCGGTGCCTTTTATTGATAAGCCTTTGGTAATAAAAGGCAGTTGCTGCTCAAAGAATATCGTTCCCTGAAACACCTCATCACGCTGCATATTCTTTCCGCTTTCTTTGATATCCGCAAGCGGATGGGGGATCAAGGCGTCATAAAACCTACCGCTGGCCGTATATGCAGGGATGGTGGGCGGTGATTGTACCGTATGTTCGAAAATATTATACGCATCCAGCCCAGCGGCGCGGGTGGTGCTGCGCCTTGCTTCCAGGTTGAGCCCTGCGGTGAGCGTTGCGTTGACACGCATGTCCACGTTAGACCTCAGGTTGATGCGCCTGAAATTGTAGGAATCCCATAACCCCTGCTGGTACGCAGTTCCCAGCATACCAAAATACCGGATGTTTTCAGAGCCACCCCTGATGGAAATATTCTGCCGCGATAAAGCACCTTTCTCTGAAAAAACGGTCTTCCACCAGTCGGTACCCGCTTTGCCGGATCTAAAATCCTCCAGCTGCTGTGCAGAGTAGAACCTGCTGGCATGAACAGGATTACCGGGATCATAGCCGGCATTCAGGCTGGCCTGGTTCCATAAGGCAGCGTACTCGTACGCATTCATCAGGCGCGGATACCGTGTAGGGCTTTCCGTGCCGGTGGAGCCGTTCCAGGTAACTTCCGGCTTACCCGCTGTTCCCCGCTTTGTAGTGATCAGTATCACGCCTCCCGCCGCTCTCGCACCATATACCGCCGCGGCGGCCGCATCTTTCAGCACTGAAATGGTTTCCACCTCATACGGGTTGATGTTGCCATACTCGTCATTCCGTACAATGCCGTCTATCACCACCAGCGGGCCCGGCTCGTTGAGCGATACCTTTCCCCGGATCCTGAAATATGCGCCAATGCCCGGCCGGCCGCTTGTAGTGGTAGCGAGTACACCCGGCACTCTTCCTGCAAAGGCATTGGAGATATTTAAAGTTGGCGCCTTTTGTATTTCGGTGCCCGGCACAGTGGCAATGGCGCTGATAATATTCCTTTTCTTTTGCGCACTATATCCCACCACCACTACCTGGTCTAGCGATCTTGTATCGATTTTGAGCGAGATATAAAAAGGAGCCTTACGTTTTTCCTTTAGCTCCACTTCCTGCGCAACGTAGCCTATCATGCGCACCTGCAACCGGGCTGGCAGCGTAACCTGCTCCAATGTGAAGTTCCCTGCTGTATCCGTTGTGGCGCCGCGGCCGCTGTTCTTTACAATGACCGTTGCGCCCGGTAACGGTATTCCCTCCTCGTTAAACACTCTGCCGCGCACCGTGCAACTGCTGTCTGCACTTTTTTTTCTCTGTAGTATGGCAATACTGTTCTGGTTCACTTTGTAAACGAGGGAGGTATTGTTCAACAGCAGGTCAAGCGTTTCCTCCACGGAGCGTGTAGCAACGGGCAGGTTCCAGTGCTGGTACGGGCTCACAAGCGCGTCCACATAAGCAAACCTGAAACCGGTCTGCCGTTCTATTTGCTGAAAACCTGCTACCAGCGGCTCATCTTTTAAGCTGATCGTAACCATCGTACTTTTAATATTTTGACCATTCACAGGCATCGTCAGTAATAGATTGACGAAAAGAAAGAGTAATACAGGTAATAGAGGACCGAGGCGCATTAGATACACATTTTCAGGAGACATCCTGGCGGAGCACGGCATCGCCATACAACTCCATAATGAATAATTTCATAACTTGGAGAAGTTTTCAAGTACTCAAAACACTTAAAACGCCGGGCTACGCTGATCCCAAGTCAGTGTAGCCTTTTTTTCGGTATATGCTTATTCTTTTCCTGTACAGCCGTTGCCATCCAGCCAGATGGTATCTTTTTCCCTTTGCCACCTGATGTCCGTTACCGAGGTGATCACATCCAGCACCTGCTCCAGCTTGTTATCACTCAAAAATGTGCCTGTAAACCTGCAATGACGCAGCTCATTGTTACGGAACCGGATGGTCACGTCATAATGATCGTTAAGAACGGCAACGGCCTCTCCCAGTGTCATGTTCTTGAAGAAAAGGTTTTGCCGTTTCCAGGCCGTCACCTGCCGCACGTCCACTTCCCGCTGTAAAGCCGTTCCCGATGATTTATTTGCAATGATCTGGCCATTGCGGACAAGTATGCCCAGTGTCTTTTCTTTTCCAGACACTTTCACCTTGCCGCTGGCAACAGTTACAACCACGTCCTCCTCTCCGGGATAGTTCCGGATATTGAACCGGGTGCCCAATACCGTGGTGGCAAACTGCCCGGTATGCACTACAAAAGGCCGCCCCGGCTGCTGCTGCACATCAAAATAAGCTTCTCCTGTCAGGTACACATCGCGGCTGTTCCCTGAGAACAGGGGCGGATAATCCAGTTTGCTATCGCTATTCAATATAGCGGTGGTGCCGTCTGGCAAACTGATCACCTGGCGTACATGAGAAGGAGCATGCCCCGCTGCAAGCGGTGGCGCGGCATGTCGCTCTTTCCTGCCCCATTGCCACCAGGCCAGCGCCACACAGGCAAATAATACTGCCGCTATTTTTAGAGTTCGTATCAGCGGCTTATGCAGCCTTTTCTGATGCAGCCTGTTGTAGTCTATTTGCTGCGCAACCGCCCTTTCCCGGATGCTTGCATAGATCTTTTCTTTATCTGTCCTTCCGGATGGTTGATGTTCCGGCGGCATCTTGTCCCATAAAGCGGTCATCTCTTCGCTCACCAGGTCGTTCTCCGAAAGCTGAGACATCAATTGCCAAAATTCGTCCAATTCGCTTTTGCTGCAATTGTTCTGTAAATACTTTTCGAACAGATATTTTAACCTGATTGGATTGGATGACATAATTATAAGACGGCTAAAAAATACAGATAGTACTATCCGGTTGTCCGGATTTTTTTCAGAGAAGGTGTAGATCAAGAGGAAAAGAACACGCCAAGCGCTATCAGCGGTTCAATATCATTGCTTTTGAGGTATTGGCGAATGGATTTCAGGGCTTCTGCCATGCTATTGCGGACGGTATTGCGGGATAAGTTCAACTGCCGGGCGATCTGTTCATGTGTTAACCCCTTCTCCCTGCTAAGCGTGAAAATAAGACGGCGTTGGGGAGATAACTGGAGAATGGCCTGCTGGAGTATGCCTCTCGATTCACCATCAAGCAGCCGGTGATCAGCGCCGCTGGTCTCCTCCATTTCCATTTCACGGGCAACGATCCGCTTCAGCTGCTCATCGCGACTGGCTATCTTGAAAAAATCCATGGCTTTGTTGTAAGCCACCTTTCTCAGGAAGCCGTCCAGATGCTGAATATTGTGCAGCAGTTCCCTGCCGGTCCATAATTTCAGGAAAATATCTATCACGATCTCTTCCGTGATCTCAGGAGACTTGATGATCCGGATCAGGTAGTTGTACAACTTTGCCCAGTACAGGTCATAAAGTTGCCTGAACGCACGTTCATTTCCCTCGGCGATCTGCGACAAGAGGCTTTTTTCGATATCGGCAGCAGGGGATGGCAAGGTCCTAATTTTGATTGATATGTATCAAAAGTAGCAATTTGGGGAGAAAAACAAGAGAATGGAGGGAAAATAGGCGGTTGTTGCTAAATAGGCGCCCCACCGTGGTCTCAAAATATCTTGCTATGAGAATTAATGGGTTCGTTCGTGTAGCTGCTGACTTGGCGTAGGTTTCCGGGGGAAAAGAAAACGGGAAATTTCGATATTTTCCTGAAAATTCGCATTCTGTTTTTGTTAACCCAATACCCCTATTCATTAAAACAGTCCCCCTCCTCTTCCGGGCGCGCCGCATCTTTGCCGCATGAACCTCAAACCACACAAATGAAAACTTTACTGAAAAGATCCGCCACGACACTGCTGTTCGCCGGCGCCCTGCTGGCCGGATGTGAAAAGCCGGAGAATATCATCCCCAAAGAGAAATTAGGCGGTGCTCTTGCCCAAGGACCGGGTACTACCCTCAAATTCAACCAATCGCTTTTCACCCAGAGCCTTATGAAAAGTTTTGGGGGCAAAACAATCGGTTATGGCTTCGCGATTGCACAAAACGGAGAGGTGGTAACAACAATCACGGGGGGCGATTCGCGGCGGCTGATGGACGGGCATCATCCCTATTTGCCTACTACACGCCAGGGAACGTCGGAGGCCACACAAACCATTACCGCGCTCGCAGTTTTAAAAGCGCTGGAAGCCAAAGGCATGGACGAAAACGCCTATATATGGCAGCTGCTGCCTCTCAACTGGAACATTCCCGTAGCAAACAGGAAAATCACCGTTGCTCACCTCCTATCTCACACATCCGGACTGAAGTACATCGGTTACGATTATACTTCACTGCGTACCACCATGCAAACGCCTACCACGGGTTACGGCGATGCTTATTTTAAAAACACCGTGGTAAACTACCATCTTTGCCGGGTATTGCTTGCCTGCATCGTAAACGGCGCGGGCTGGTACGCGGCAATGTCAGATAACAATGCAGATGAAGCCGTATCGCAGTTCTACCGGAGCTACGTCCGCCAGGCGATCTTCTATCCTGCCGGCATATCTAATTACTCTCTGGTAGACCTCGGCCCCTGGAACAACCTGGGCCCTGTTTGGAACCCAAATTCCCCCGGGAGCAGCCAAACGCTATACTACAATTATTCGGAGCCTGTTTACCACGGCATTTCAATTTATACGAACTATAAATCGGGCGGCGCGGGCAATTGGTATATGAGTGCACAGGAACTCGCGCTTGTTCATGCAGCAGCGGAATCAAAAAAAATCGTGTCCGACGCAATGTTACAGCGAATGAAAAACAAGCTCATGGGCTTCGACAGCAAATACAGGGGACGGCATGGCACCTACTACTTTAAAGCCGGCATGGCTTACGATAGCAAATTCCGCGGCACCAACACGATGATCGCGCATTTCCCCAACAATGTACAGCTGGCGTGGAATACGAACTCCATCTCAAACGACATCGGCGTGGTAAAGGATGTGATCATTGAAGCGTATGAAAATGCATGGACGTACTAACCGGCGGCTCCTTCAAAATAAAAAAAGGGATGAACGTTTGTTCATCCCTTTTTGCAGCGGAAGATAGTTCGTTTTCGTTCATTCCCAAAATGCGGTGCAATTCCTTTTTGTAGGGCCTGTCCGCGGAGATTTTTGGCAACGATATCCCCGGAGGGGCTTACCGGTACATTGTGCGGAAAAGCTTTCAGCTCATACCTCACCGCGGCATGCAGCGCTATGCCGATTATATTTACATTGAGAAAGTAAATGGGAATTGGTATTCTCATTTCAAATAAAACTAAAAAGAAAAACCCGACAACAAATTGATTACCAATTGTTATCGGGTCGTGTAGCGAGATCGGGAGTTGAACCCGAGACCTTTGGGTTATGAATCCAACGCTCTAACCACCTGAGCTACCTCGCCAAAAATCCCGCTTATTTCTAAATCGGGAGTGCAAAGATACAGGCTAAACTTTTAAAAGTCAAAAGTTAAGGCAAAAAAGTTTTCGTCTCCTTATGGTGCTGCATTACGGCTGATAAGGGCCGCCGGGCTCGCCCCAGCCCCACCTCGGCATCGGCTCACTCTCGTTCACAGGATTACTGTCAGTTTGTGAGTTGATCACAGCTATACGGCTCCCCCACTCCAGGTACCCCACCAGAGCAGACCGGAACTCAGGGTCTGCGGGCAGGCCTATTTCGTCCGCACTGTCCAGCAGCAGGCTGATCCATTGGCGGCGCTGCGCTTCGGTGAGCATTTTGGCCAGGTGATGGCGTACCATAGTGGCATGGCTGCCACCGTCTTCTCCCGTATAAACGGGCGGGCCGCCAAATACCTCCGCAATGAAATGGGCCACATGGCGGCTATGGTCCGCACTCATGTGGCGGAAAACGGGCTCCAGCAACCCGTCTTTCAGCACCTTGGCATAAAACACCTCCGTAAGCCGCTCAAAAACAGGCTGGCCACCCGCCCATTCATACAGTGATGGTATGTTTTTCATACCCTGAATGTAAGGAATTTCAAAGCATTTTTTGCTGGATAAGCTGGCGGCGATCCCAACATTTAATAAATTGATAATCAACACAAAAATCCCGAAACACAATAGCCTTGCACGAAATTTCAACGGCTCAGATACTGAAACAGGCTTAGGTAATATTTGTTTCGTACGAAATTTTTCCTACCTTTAAATTATGAAGCCGAATAAAAAAGAAAATAGCACGGAGCCTACCAAATCTGAACTGGAAATACTCCAGGTATTATGGCAGCAGGGCCCTTCCACCGTGCGGACGGTAAATGATGTGCTGAACGAACAGAAAAGGGAAGTGCAGTACACCTCTACCCTCAAGCTGATGCAAATAATGGTGGAAAAAGGCTGGTTGAAACGGGACGAAAGCCAGATGAAACATATTTACAGCGCAGCAGTAGAAGAACATTCCACCAAAGGCCATTTGCTGGAACGTTTTGTAGACACACTGTATAACGGCTCTGCCAGCAGCCTGATGATGCAGCTGCTGGGCAATAAAAAAACATCCAAAAAAGAACTGGATGCCATCCGGGAATTGTTGAAGAAGATAGATAAATAATCACTTCAAACCACTACCTCATGTTCACCTCCGAAATACTGCCGGCTATTTGCCGCACCTTCCTTCACTCTATCTGGCAAGGCCTGCTGGCAGCCATTATAGCTGGAGTGGTATTAGCCCTTACCCGCCGCTCTTCTGCCCGGCGCCGTTACAACCTGCTGGGAGGCATTTTGGTGCTTTGCGTACTGGCGGCCTTTGCCACGCTGGTAACGGAACTGCGTTCGGTAAGCGAACCAGCGTCCACACCGGTCTCAACTGCCGCCGTTTCAGCTGCTGCGCCGGCAGCGCTTACCACTGCCGGTTATTGGGACATGCTGGTAAACTATCTCAATACACATGCGCCTTTTATTATGCTTGTATGGGGTATTGTATTCCTCTTCAAATGTTTCAGGATGGGCATGGGCTTTTACCACATTCATCACATCCGCCGCCACCAGGTGCATGAGCCTGATGAAAGCTGGAAAATCCGCGCAGAACAGCTTGCCGGCCTGTTAGGTATCCGCAGGGTGGTGAAGCTGGTTGAGTCCGGCCTGGTACAGGTACCTCTCACCGTAGGGTTCCTGAAACCCTGCATTTTTATACCGCTGGGGCTGCTGGCACAGCTGCCTCCAGACCAGGTGGAAGCAGTGCTGCTGCATGAACTGGCGCACATCCGCCGGAAAGATTACCTGGTAAATATTGTACAAAGCTTCGTAGAGAGCATTTTCTTTTTCAACCCTGCATTGCTCTGGATATCGGCAAGACTGCGGGACGAACGGGAGGCCTGCTGTGATGACGTAGCCCTGGCATACACGCCGCAGCAGGGCAGCTACCTGCATGCCCTCGTGGCCTTTGCCGCCCATACGCCTGCAAACGGGCTACAGATGGCCATCATCCACAAAAAACATCATTTACTGAACCGCGTTAAACGAATGCTGACGCAGGAAAATCAAAAACTGGGAGTTATGGAAAAATCAATACTGATCATCGGGCTGGTGGTGATTTCTGCCTTCAGCATGATACCGGAACCTCCGGCGCCGCAACCTGTACAGGAAGCCCCCGTACAATCTTTTGTGATTTACAAACCAGCCGCGGGCAAAGCCGTGCTGCCGCCTGCCACCATGCAAAACAAAGATACAGTAGTGCCCGGCAGGCAAACATCAGCCACTACGTTCAATTATTCTTATCAGCTGGATACCACGCTGCACTTCGACAGGAGCCTGCTTAAAGACTCGGCGCTGATAAATACCGCATTCAACTTCGCACCCAATACTCAACTCAAACAATATGATCTGAATTACCAGGCCAACACGGTCTTCTTCACAGAAACAGACGCTACCGTGGAATTGAAAATCGATTCCAGCTTCAAACAGGTCAACCAGTTCAACTATTCATACAAATATGAATACCAGCTGGACTCTACTAAATTCAATAAAAATTTCAATTTTAATCTTGACACCACTCATCCCGTATTTAAAAAAGATCAACGTAAGCCGCTAAAGGGGGAAACCAGCCTGACAGACTCAAGCTGGCAAAAAAAAAGGGTTCAGATGCGTTACCGGCAAGCGCCGGACAAGTACCCGAAGAAAAGTAACTGGAGATACCCCCCAGATTCCTCCCGGCCTAAACTGGCCTACAAGCTGTCCGGGTTTGACAAGACCTATTATCAAAAGCCAGTACTAGAATATAAAAAAGCGGCTGCTAAATGGGAAACCAAACCCTTCCCCCGCAAGTTTAAAACAGCACCGGCAGACGCCGACAAAAAGCACGTTGAGCCGCCGCAAAAAAAGCCGCAACGGAAGGCTCAATCACCTGCTGACAAACCACTTGAAGAAAAGCTGCCGGCAAGTTTCTACAACAGTTTAATTCTGCCTAAACAAATAGATTGCTAGTCTCAATTTTCAGTAGTAAAACAAAGGTCCGTCATATAACGGACCTTTTATGTTATTGCTATACACCGGCAATTCTTTCTTTATAAGCCGCCAACGCCGCTTCCAGCCGCTGCCGCGCCGTACCGTCTCCCGGTACATTATGTGATGGATGGATGTGCAGCTGCACCCCGCGGTCTGCCAGGATTTCCGCTACTGTAGTTACCGTCATCCACACACAGGTTACAAAGGCCATGGTTGAAACGGGCCCTATTTTATCCTGGTGATTTTTAAGCGGTACAGATGCATCTTCTATAGGAGCGCAGGAATCCACCACAATATCCGCCACTTCGAAAATAGTTTTACCGCTGGAGTGGCGTGTCTGCTTGCCTTGCGCAGCCGCGGCAGAGCCAAAGGCAATCACTTTCATGCCGCGCTTTTTGGCTTCCAGCGCTACATCGATGTTCACGTTATTGATGCCAGAGTGCGAAAAGAGCCACATGGTATCGCGGGGGTCAAAGTTGTAGCCTTTCATGATCTCTACCCCGTAACCTTCTACTCTTTCCAGGAACACAAACTGGTGCACGCCCATTTCCCCGGTAATGCGGGTAAAGAAGGTAAGCGGCAGTTCTATCATGGGGTGGAACCCAACAAAGCCGCCGATACGCGGGTACATCTCTTCAATGGGAATGGTGGCATGCCCGCAGCCGAAGGTATGGACCCAGCGGCCGGCGGCGATGCTGTCTGCCATTACTTCCGCAGCTTTCCGGATATTGTCCAGCTGTGTGTCTTCGATCTGTGCCATTACGTTCCTGGCATTGGTGAGCCATTGTTTTGCAAGCATATGAAAACGGTTTATTGTAATCTTCTTACGATGGTGCTGCACAATAACAGCATGGCCAGCCACTCCGCCAGCGCCACGGTGGTAAGGTGCTGAACGCCGTAGTGCTGCACCACCAGCCCCATCATGTAGTTCACCAGCATATTGCCGATGAGGGCAATCACCAGCACAAAGCTGAATGCCGTACCGGAATGAGAGGCATACCGCTCTCCTACAAAGCCCAGCATAATGGGGAAGCCGCCTGCCAGCCCAGCGCCCAGCAGAATGAGGCCTGCGGCAGACACCGCAAATGTGCTGCCGGTCTGCAACAGTAAAATGCCGGCGGGCATCAGCAGCAAAGACACAATGAGCATATGACGGGGGGGCACGGTGCGGAACACGCTGCCGGTGAGCAGCCTCATCACGGTGAAGCCGGCAATGTATAAAGACAGTGCATAAAGTGCCCTGCTTTCTTCCATATGGTCTCCGGCGGTAAGGTAGGTGGTGGTCCAGTTATTGATAATGGCCTCAAAGCTGCTCTGGCAAAAGAGGAAAAAACCGATCAGCAGCAGGGTGAGGTCCCCGAACATCCGGCCGCTCTGTTTCAGCGGGAAGCCTTGCAGGTGTTTGGGTGGCGGAAATTTAATAACCGCATACAAAACGGCCATGATGAGCGTAAGCCAGCCAACGGCCGACACAATTTCATTCCAGGCGTAATACTGGCGCAATGCCGCCAGCACCTGCGGCATGCCCAGGGCGCCAATGCCGAACGAAACGCCCAGCAGGCTCAGGGAAGCGCCTTTACCGCGAACAGTAATGTCTGCCACCACCGCATTGGTGGCGCCGTTTACTACCCCGCCCGAGAGGCCGAACACAAAAATGCAGGCCTTCAGTATGTCCGGAGATGCCGCATGCGCAATACCCTGGAAGCCGGCGCAAAGCCCCAGGCAGGAGAGCACCAGCAACAACTTGTAACCATACCGGTCACTCACCGGCCCGAAGAACAGGGAACCGGCCAGTATGCCAATGGGCATAATGGAAAACAGCGTACCCGCCGCAATACCGTCCAGGCTGAATTTCTGCCGCAGGTCAAGCACCACGGCGCCCAGCGTAATGAGAGTAACGCCAAAGAGCAACAGGCCCAGGCAGGCCGCCATGAATACGATCCGTTTGTTGTACATACGTGTTAACAGGTTATGCATGAAATGCGAGGCAGGCCGCACCGTAAAGGCCGGCATCACTGTGCAGCGCTGATGCTTCGAACCGCACCTGCTCCATGCTTACAGGTTGCGCCCACCGCGCCGCTTCAGCTGCAATGGCCGGTAAAAACTGTACTGCCGGGCCAAATACGCCTCCGCCAAATATGATCTTCTCCGGGTTGAACAGGCTTACCAGGTTGGCAGCCGCCATTCCCCACAACTCAATGCACTGGTTAATAACTGTAAAGGCTATACGGTCTTTCTGCTGATATGCGTCAAATACATCCTTTGCCTGCAGCTGGTCTTTTTTCAGCGGCCCCGCGTAGCCGGCCTCCCTGCCGGCCAGGGCAGCCGCCACTTTGGCAATACCTTCGCCGGAAGCCATACTTTCAAAACAGCCGCATGCGGTGTATTCATCCAGGAAAGGCCGCTGCAGCGCCATCCAGCCTATAGCGCCGCTAATGTCTGAAGCGCCGTGCAGCAAACATCCGTCTGCCATAATACCGGCGCCAATGCCTGTGCCTACGGCCAGGTAAATGGCATTGCTGCATCCCTGGGCGCCCCCCTTCCAGGCCTCGCCCATAATATAACAGGAACGGTCTCCTTCTATGCGCACCGGCAGAGGGCCGGCCACAGCATTGACTTCTTTCAGCAACGGATAATTCTCCCATCCGGGAATATTGGGCGCCCATACGGTGCCTGTTTGCCGGCGACTGATGCCGGGCACTGCTATGCCCACAGCGTGGAACTCGTGTTTTTGCATGTTCTGTACGGCTTCAGTGATCATGGCCCCCACGGCCTCCCCGCTGCGGGAACCCAGGGGATGTACATGCTTTTCGAGGATGACGCCATCCTCCGAAAAAACGGCCACGGCCATTTTGGTACCTCCGAGATCTATCGCTAGTGCTTTCATAACATGTCTCTATATATGACAAATAAAAAAGGAAGCTCCGTTACCCGGCATGAAAAAAGAAGACAGGGCCGGCCATCACTGCTGGCCGGCCCTGTAAAGGCAGGATAACGATCTGCCTGATCAAATATCGGAATACTCGGTGGGCCGCAGGAAAAACTTGTCTGACCTGGACACATTGTTTTTGTATTCCTGCATGCCGGAAAGTTTCTTCCAGTCCGGGTCTGCAGAAAACGCTTTCCAATGCGCATCCCGGTCTGCCTGATCATTAAACGTGGTCATGTACATCAGGTTGGGCATGCGGCTGCCGGCTATCACTTCACCATAAAATACAGCATTGAACCCAAGTTTCCTGAAAATGCCTATCTCGTCCCCATCGTTGAACATCTTCACTTTATTCAGAAAATACTTTTCAGTGGGCCCTTCATAACTCCGCAGCTCGTACACCCGGTCTTTCCGGGGCCCGGTCAGTTTAGGCGCTTCCATTTTAGGCATATCACGGAAGGATTTCAACAGAACAGATTCAAGGCGGGCATAAGGCACGTCTGTATAATCTGAATTAATATAACTGCTGCCTGTTTTTTTGTACGCCGCGTCCTTCTCCAGTATGGCTGGCAGGCGCTCAAACTGTTCCAGTGATTTGAAGGGAATGAGCACGTATACCTTGAGGTCTGCCGTATCTTGCTCAATGGGCTTGAATACCCCTACCTGCCTGATACCCGCGCGGTGCAGCGCCGGCAGAAATGCCGTACTCAAAAAACTGTCTACCCGCGCCACCTGGGCTTCCGTTTTCAGGTGGTAGATCTTTACCTGGTAAAACTCTCCGGCAAAGGAAGAAAAGCTGCATAACAGCAGCAAACAAAGAGACAAAGTGGAATTTTTCATGGTCGTGAATATTATGGACAAGATAAAAAGGATTACGAAAGAATCAAACCCCCTTGACCCTTACGTAACGTGATACCCTACCTTTGCCTTATGGAAAAAACTTATACCGTTAAGCAACTGGCGGCGCTGGCGGGGGTGAGTGTGCGCACACTGCACCACTACGACGCCTGCGGTTTGCTGAAGCCCGGAAAACGTACCCCGGCGGGGTACCGCGTGTACGGCGCTTACGAACTGTACCGGTTGCAGCAAATTATGTTTTACAAGGAGCTTGACCTTTCACTGGAAAACATAGCGGCCCTACTTGACGACCCGGGCTTTGAGCCGGCCGCTGCCCTTGAAGAGCATAAAAAAGCCCTGCAGGCACGGCGTAAGCGCATTTCCGTTTTAATTAAAACTATTGACAAAACACTTTCAACTTTAAAAGGAGGACCAGTTATGTTGACAGATAAAGAGCTATATGAAGGTTTCCCGGAGGGAAACACCTACCGCGAGGAAGCGGTTGCCAAATGGGGCCGGCAAGCGGTAGAAAACAGTGAGAACAATCTTCGTAAAATGGACAAAGCGGCTTTTCTGAAACTGAAAGACGAATTTGTGAACATCCGCACGGCTCTGCAGGAAGTAATGCACCTGCCCCCTTCTCACCCCAAAGTGCAGAAAGTGATACACACGCATTTTGAGCTGATCAGGCGGTTCTGGGGAAATGCAGTGCCGGAAGAAGAACGGCTGGCGGCTTACAAAGGCCTGGCGCAGTTGTATGTAGACGATGAACGGTACACGCAAACACCGGACGGCAAAACAGATCCGGCATACGCCGCCTTCATCAGCGAAGGTATGAAGTGGTATGCCGCCCACCCGGCAAAATAAAAGAAACGGGCTGCCTCCTCCCTCCGCGGGAGGGCAGCTCCGTTATTCTTTCACCGGCAGGTTCCGGTGGTATCCTATCAGTTTATATTGTCCGCCTACCTTGCCAAATACAAAAGTGAAAAAGCTCTGTTTATTGCTGTTCTGGTCAGGGTATTCCATATGCACCTCATAAATGCCCGTACCGGGGTCTGTACCTGCCCGCAGTTTTTTATAATAAGCGGTGGAATTGTCTTCCCCGATCTCGGTAATGTGGGCATCACCTGCAGTAGGCAGCAACCTGACCACATCCCCGTTGAATATCTGGCTTTCCCGGCTTTTGAATTCCGCCTGTTTTAATTCCGTACCTGTATTGTCTACCGGGAGGGGGAAACGGATCATGCCCTGCAACAGCGTATCATGCGTACCGGCCACTGCGTTCTGGAACGTGCCGAAAAACGCTCTGAACTGCTGCTCGTCCGTGCTTACCGGTGGCGGATTGGCGCCGGTGGTCTGAACCGCGGAATCTTCTGTGGGAGGTACTGCCGTTTGCTGTGGCTGCTTTTCCCTTTTGCTGTTTCCGCAGGCCAGCAGGGCGCCGCATGCGAGTATATACATTAGCTTTTTCATCAATTTCAAGAACACAATTACCATACCAGCCGAAACTTAGTATTATTGCAGATATGCTCAATATCGCTCCTGACAAATGGAAACACTTCCTAACAGGCATCCCTATGGGAATTGTGCTGCAAGCTATAGCCTGGTACCTGTACCCTCCCCTTATGTACTTGCTGGCCTTCACGGCCGTATGCGCCATTAGTTACGGGTTTGAACTGATCTCGCTGCTGACCGGCAAAGGACATTACGAAATAAAAGACGCCATTGCCAGCGTCCTGGGCGGCACGGTGGGCATAGGCATATTTGCGCTTTTTTTACTGGCCCGCTGACAATTCGCCCATCTTTTTCCGGATTTCGTAAATAATTTTCCCGTTTGAGTAAACGGCAGCCCTTCTTTCGTTAGAATTTTGCGGCATGAAAAAATTCATACCGTTCATTCTGCTGCTTTTTTGTGCACAAAGCATTGCAGCTCAAAATATTACAGGAACTATTAAAGGTACCGTACGCACCAGTGACGGGCAACCTGCGCCTTTCGTAAGTGTATTGGTCAAAAATAACAACCGGGGCGTGGTAACTGACCTGAAAGGGGAATTTACCTTCCGCCGCCTGCAGCCCGGCACTTACACCGTACAGGTGTCTCTGGTAGGGTACCAGACGGCAGAGCAGGAAGTAAGGGTCAGCGGGTCAGAAACCGCTACTGTCAGCATCCAGCTGGAAGTGTCTGACACACAGCTCAAGGAAGTGATCATTAAGGGTAACCAGGCACGCACGGGTAAAAAGGAGAGCGATTTTGTAGCCCGTCTTCCCATCAAAAACATTGAAAACCCGCAAGTATACAATGTAGTGAACAAGGAGCTGATCCGCGAACAGGGTATTGTTACCTTTGACGATGCATTGAAAAATGCCCCGGGCGTAAGCCGCCTCTGGTCATCTACCGGCCGCCCCGGTGACGGCGCCGGCTACTTCACCATGCGGGGCTTCAGCGTGCAGCCTACCATTATCAACGGCATTGCCGGCCTTACCAACGGCGGCGTAGACCCGGCCAACATAGAACGCATTGAAACCATCAAAGGCCCCTCCGGTACGCTCTTCGGCAGCAGCCTCATCTCCTTTGGCGGGCTCATCAACATTGTTACCAAAAAACCGTACGATTATTTTGGTGGAGATATCAGCTACACCGGCGGCGGCTATGGGTTGAACCGCGTAACAGCGGATGTGAACACCCCGCTGAACGAAGACAAGACGGCGCTGCTACGGGTCAACGCTGCTTATCATAACGAAGGCAGCTTCCAGGACGCAGGTTTTAAAAAGTCTTTCTTCTTTGCGCCCAGCTTTACTTACAAGGCAAGCGACAGGCTGACGTTCGATATCAATACAGAGATCTACAGTGCCGAAAGCACCAACGCGCTGATGGTATTTCTCAACCGCAAGCGCCAACTGATAGCCAGAACTCCGGCAGAACTGGGGATGGACTTTAACCGCTCATTCACCAGCAACGATATCAGCTACAAAACTCCCACCGTTAACCTCACCGGCCTGATCACCTACAAGCTGTCTGACCAGTGGACTTCCCAGACGGTAGCCGCCCATAGCGTCCGCAAAAGCGACGGGTACTATTCCTATGTCATGTTCATGGATGCCAACGGCGCCCCGAACGATACTTTGCTTAACCGCTTTGTATATACGCAAAACTCGCAGGCTATCACCACAGACATCCAGCAGAATTTCATCGGAGATTTCAAGATAGGCGGCCTGCGGAACAGGGTGGTAGTAGGACTGGATTTCCTCAGCCAGCAAACCACCAACAACTATTCACCTTATGCCATATTTGACTATGTAAGCGCGGTGAACACAAAAGACCCGCAATACGGACAGCTTACCCGTTCCGCGGTAGACGCGAAACTGGCCACACTCACCACCGGCCACACAAAAAATGCCGCAACCATCAACACCTACAGCGCCTATATTTCAGACGTACTGAATATCACCAAAGAATTGTCTGCCATGTTGAGCTTACGGGTAGACCATTTTGACAACAAAGGCACCAAAAACTTCCTGAACGGTACGCTCACCGGCAACTACAGCCAAACCGCCGTATCTCCGAAGTTTGGCCTTGTGTACCAGATCGTGAAAGATAAGGTAGGCGTATTTGCCAATTACATGAATGGTTTCAGGAACGTAACGGCCGCACAGCCGAACCCGGCCCTGGGCCTTGACATCAAATACAAGCCGCAGCAAGCCAACCAGATCGAAGGCGGCGTGAAGCTTGACCTGCTTAACCACAAGCTGAACTTCACCGCCAGCTATTACGACATACTAGTGTCTAACATGACACGCCAGGTAACCGGCAAAGGTAATGACGGGGTAGACTACAATTACACTATACAAGACGGCACACAGAAAAGCAAAGGCGTTGAGCTTGACCTGTCAGCCACCCCGGTTACCGGCCTCAACATTGTTGCCGGCTACGGATACAACAACAGCAAAATGGTGAAAGCTTCCACCAACCTTGAAGGCAGAAGGCCTACCAGCGCCGGCCCTGAGCACCTGGCCAACTTCTGGATAGGCTACACTACGCCGGGCGGCCCCTTGCAAGGCCTGGGCGCAGGTTTCGGCGGCAACTATGCCAGCGAGAACGTGACCACCAACGATGCCGTTACGGGCATCTTCACCCTGCCCTCCTACACCGTGCTGAACGCCACCGTTTTCTACCAGGCCAAGTCTTACCGCCTGGGCCTGAGGCTGGATAACATAGCCAACAAGGAATACTTCGGCGGGTGGACCACCGTTGAAAAGCAATTGCCCAGAAGGCTGTCTGCCAGTGCTGCTTTCCGGTTCTGATAAAGTCAATAAGCTTTTTACATATAAATCCCCGGCCATAGCAGCCGGGGATTATTTTTTCTCAAAAAGGCAGGTATCAATATTTTCAGTAAGCCAGCAGGTTGCTGATTTTTTCCGCCACCTTGCCTGCATTGGGGAGCATTTCTTTTTCAAGGGCTATGTTGAGGGGTACGGCCGGCAAATCCAACGCGCCCATGGTCTGTACCGGCGCGTCCAGCCAGCGGAAGCAGGCTTCCGAAATACGTGCGGCCAGTGATTGGGCAAAGGAATTGTTTAGCTGTTCTTCCGTGAGCACCAGGCATTTGCCGTGCTTGCGCACCGTGTCAAATACCAGCGCTTCATCCAGCGGGAACAACGTGCGCAGGTCAACTATCTCAACCCTGCCGGGAAAACTTTCCGCCGCGGCTTTTGCCCAGTAAACTCCCATGCCGTAAGTCACTACACATACGCCGTCTTCCGCCGGTTGTACAATGCGGGCCTTGCCGAAGGGTAATATGTAGTCTGCAGCGGGCTCAATGGTCATGGCCTCCTGCGTGCCCGGTACCTTTGACCAGTAGAGGCCTTTGTGTTCCAGCATGACTACCGGGTTGGGATCAAGAAAGGCCGCCTTCATGAGGCCTTTCAGGTCTGCCGCATTGGAAGGGAACGCTATTTTGATGCCTTTGATGCTCAGCAAAGTGGTTTCCACAGAGCCGGAGTGATAGGGGCCTCCGCCGCCATAGGCGCCTACCGGCACGCGTATGAGCGTTTGCACCGGAAATTTGCCGGCGGAGAGGTAGCAGCTTTTTGAAATTTCAGACACCAGCTGGTTAAAACCGGGATAGATATAATCGCCAAACTGTACTTCCACGATGGGTTTCACGCCTACAGCAGAGAGGCCCGCCGTGCTGCCGATGATATATGCTTCCTGTATGGCGGTATTGTACACCCGGTGATCTCCGAATTTTTCCGCCAGGGTGGCCGCTTCGCGAAATACGCCGCCGAGGCGCCGGCCAACGTCCTGCCCAAAAAGGATGGCTTCCGGGAATTGTTGCAAGATCTCTTCTATGGCGTGCAGGGCCGCATCTACCATCACCACTTTACTGCCACCAGCGGGCGTACGTGTTCCGCTTTCCTCCTTCACCGGTGTGGGTGCAAATACATGGTTCCTGACGGTAGCGGGGTCAGGCTCCGGGCTGTTGCAGGCCATTTCAAAAGCCAGGTCTATTTCGGCTGCCGCTTCCTGCTCTATTTTACCGGTATTGGCCAGCCGGTTCTTCAACAGCAGCAAGGGGTCTCTGGCCGCATGTTTCTCCAGGTCTTCTTCTGTACGGTACCATTCCTTTCTTACGCCCGATGTATGATGCCCCAGCAGGGGCACGGCGGCATGTACAAGCATCGGCATCCTTTCCGCGCGTACATACCTGATAGCGGAGCCCATGGCGTGGTAAGCCGCCTCAAAATCACTCCCGTCTACCCTCATTCTCTCCAGGCCCTTAAAGCCGCCTGCATACTCATAAGCATCCATGGCGCGGGCTTCCGCCCCGGTCACGGATATGCCCCAGTCATTGTCCTGCACCAGGTAAATGATGGGCAGTTTTTTCAGCACGGCAAACTGCAGGGCCTCACTCACCTCCCCTTCCGTAACACTGCCATCTCCCAGGGAACAAAGCACCACGGGTTGCCTGCCGGCGTCTGCCAGCCCCGTCTGCTCAAGGTACTGCAGCCCCTGGGCCATGCCGGTGGCGGGTATTACCTGCATACCGGTAGCGCTGCTCTGGTGGGGAATTACGGGCTTGTCAGCGTCCCTGCTGCAGGGATGGCAATAATAAGAACGGCCGGCGCTGAACAGATCTTCTCCCTTGGCCAGCAACTGCAGCATCAGCGTGTAGGGAGAAAAGCCCATGGCCAGCATCATACAATCATCCCGGTAATAAGGGCTCACATAGTCCCCCGGCTGTAGCTGCAACCCGGCCGCCACCTGGATGGCTTCATGCCCGGCGGAAGTGGAATGCACATATTTGCAGACAGCACGGTTGGTTTCGTATTTTACAGCCATGTTCCGTGCCAGGCACATCATGCGGTAAGCCTGCCGCAGCAACGCCTGGAAATCGGCGTCTTGCTCCCGGTGTGTAATGGTGGCTTTCAAAGTAGGTACGCTTATGTTATCTTTAAGCACGTAAAACTGTTTTGGCGGTCAAAACCGGATAGTTGCTATAACAACTATTGCTACTGCAAATTAATCAATATGCACGACACTTTTGTGAGTAATCCATCTTTTTTTAAGCTGGATGCCACCCTGAAAAAAATACGGAACTACTGGCAGAAGAATTTTGATGCGCAGGGGAAAGATATTACGGTAGACCAGTGGCTGCTGATAGAAAACCTCTATAAACACAAACGCATCACTCACAATGAGTTGGCAAGGCTCACGTCTAAAGATATTACCACGGTATCCCGCATTATTGAATTACTGGTGAAGAAGGAGCTGGTGGAGCGGCAGGGGTCTACAGACGACCGCCGGAAGGTATACGTGCAACTGACGCCGGCCGGGGTGAACAAGTATAAAGATGTACGCCCGATGGTGCTGGAAATGCGGAAAACGGGCTGGAAAGACCTGACGGAGAAAGATTACCAGGAGCTGACCCGCATCCTGGACGTAATTTACGGCAACATTCCCTGACAGGGAAAAATGGCCGGCTGAAAAAAAGCTGCTTTTCAACCGGCCTTTTTATATGGTTATTTCACCATAAATTCAAGCAGGCTGTCATTTTCAATAAATGCTTCCAGCGTATCGCCAATTTCAACGGCGCCCACCCCTTCCGGGGTGCCGGTAAACACCAGGTCACCGATATTCAGTGTAAAAAACCGGGAAATATAGGCAATCAGTTTGTCGAAGTTAAAAAGGAGATCTTTGGTGTTCCCATGCTGCACCAGTTCCTTGTTCTTGTACAAAACAAAATTGGTGTCTTTCAGGTCTGTTGTTTCGGTAATAGGAATAAACTTCCCCACCACGGCAGAATTATCGAAAGATTTGGCAATTTCCCAGGGAAGCCCTTTGGCTTTTTGTTTTTCCTGGAGGTCCCGCGCAGTGAAATCTATACCAACAGACATGCTGTCATAATACTTGGAAGCAAAACGCTCCTGTATATGTTTCCCGTTTTTTGAGATCCGGAGCACCAGTTCACATTCATAGTGCAGGTTGTCCGTAAACTCCGGATAATAGAAGGGATGGTTGTTTTGCAGCAAGGCGTTCTTCGGTTTCATGAAAATCACGGGATCGGAGGGCACTTCGTTTTTCAATTCTTCTGCATGTTTGGCATAGTTTCTTCCAACGCAGATAATTTTCATAATGCGTGTATTTTGTAAGGTTAATAAAGCCTATGGTTTGACCCATAGTCCACAATACATTGTCCAACGTACGCACTATCATCCGGATAACTGCAGTATTTCCGCAGGATATAGCGAATCGTTGGTACACGGATCATGACCTATAGCGGTAAAGGTAGGGTACCTTTTAGGCATGAAATATACAATTTACTTCTATAATGGAAAAGTAAGCTTGTTATAATTGTTCATGGAGCGCTCCAGCCCAATGCTTGCAAAACTCTCAATGATCTCCACACACTTATCTGTTTTTTGCAGCACTACGGGTTCTTCCTTGCTGCTCCATTTCCCCAGCACATAATCTACCTGCCGGCCTTTCGGATAGTCGTTGCCGATACCGAAACGGAGGCGGGGATATTGGTTGGTGGCAATAGCTTCCTGTATGCTTTTGAGGCCATTGTGGCCTGCATCGCTGCCGCCGGGCCTCAGGCGGAGCACTTCCAGCGGCAGGGCCAGTTCGTCCAGCACCACCAGCACATTTTCTACCGGTATCTTCTCCTTGTCCATCCAGTATTTCACGGCTTTTCCGCTCAGGTTCATGTAGGTAGTGGGTTTGATCACCACCAATACCCTCCCTTTCCACCTGATCTCCGCCACGTCTGCCAGCCGGTCACTGCGGAAGCTCACGCCGTGTTTGCGGGCCAACGCGTCTGCCACGTCAAAACCGATGTTGTGACGGGTATGCTGATACTCCGCTCCAATGTTTCCTAATCCAACAATAAGGTACTTCATAACATAAACGATTGATTCGGGATGCCAAAAATAAAAAGCCCGGCTGATATTACGCCGGGCTCTTTAATATAATTATTTCGCCTATTTATTTTTTCTTGGCTTCCTTCTCTGCAGCAGCTTCTTCCTGTTTCAGCTGACGGGTCATCACCACAGAAGCAACCGGGATACGGGGAGAGTTCAGTATCTCGATGCCGGGAGCCTTTACGTCTTCCACGCGGATGTTCTCGTTCAGGTCCAGGTTAGTGATGTCTACTTCCAGGCTCTCTACCAGGTCTTTCGGGAGAGCTTTCACTTTCAGCGCTTTCATTTTCACTACCAGCTTACCACCGCTTTTCACGCCAATGGAAGAACCCACGGTTTTCAGCGGCAGGGTGGCAACTACTTTTTTGTCTTCTGTCAGCTCCAGGAAGTCAACATGCGTCAGCTCGTCTGTAACGGTGTCAAACTGCAGGTCTTTCAGAATGCAACGGTAAGTTTTTCCGTCAATCTTGATCTCAGCAAGCTGGAAATCAGGTGTGTACACCAGCGGTTTAAATGCAGTGGCATCAGCAGAAAAGCTGATTGTTTCCGCACCCCCATAAATAACGCAAGGCACTTTTTCCTCAGAACGGAGAAGGCGGGTGGCTTGTTTGCCGAATTCGCTCCTGAGTTGTCCTTCGATGGTTATTGTTTTCATTGTTTAAACATTTATAGAAATAAAAAAATACACTGCTTACATTCTGCGCTGGCTATGTACAAACAAGCTTGTGATAGACTTGTTTTCGTGCATGTTGCGGATGGCCACTGCAAAAAGGTCTGCCACACTGATCACTTTCACTTTAGCGCTTTGTTTCCTCAGCGGGATGGTATCACATACCACCAGTTCCTCCAGCACAGAATTTTCAATATTCTCATACGCATTACCGCTGAATACAGGGTGTGTACAGAATGCCCTTACGCTTCTTGCTCCTTTTTCCATCAGCAGGGCGGCTGATTTGGTGAGCGTACCGGCGGTATCACAGATATCATCGATCAGTACGATATCTTTATCCGTTACATCACCGATCACCACCATAGACGCAATTTCATTGGCCCTTTTACGATGCTTGTCGCAGATCACCATTTCCGCATTGAAAAAGCTTGCCACTTCACGCACCCGGGTGGTAGAACCCACGTCAGGGGACGCAAAGGTAAGGTTTTTCAGCTTCAGATTCTCTATATAAGGAATAAAAATAGCCGAACTGTCCAGGTGGTCTACCGGAATATCAAAGAACCCCTGTATCTGGGGAGCATGCAAATCCATGGTAATCACCCTGTTAGCTCCCGCTGCGGTGAGCAGGTTGGCAATCAGCTTGGAGCCGATGGCCACGCGGGGTTTGTCTTTCCTGTCTTGCCGGGCAAAGCCGAAATAGGGTATTACAGCTGTAATGTACCCTGCAGAGGCCCTTTTTGCAGCATCTATCATCAGCAGCAGCTCCATAAGGTTCTCTGTGGGGGCGTTGGTGCCCTGCACGAGGAAAACATAGTCGCCGCGGATGCTTTCAAGGAAGACCGGCTGAAATTCACCGTCGCTGAACTTCTGGATATTCACTTTACCCAAACCATTACCGTACCTGGTTGCAATACGCGCTGCCAGCTCAGGATTGCTGTTACCTGTGAAGATTTTTACCTGTGGATTCATGATGAAGAAAAGAGGTTGCAAAACTATGACTTTATATGAGATAAGACGAAAAAAAAATCCCATGACTGCCTAAAACCTTTGTGGTAGCCTAATGAAGAGGAAATGCTAAAAATAGTGGCATAATTTGCTAATATTATTAGTATATTCGGAGAAACATAAAGGTGATGATGGAAGTTACCCCTGCTTTTTTACCCCCTATTTCCAAGTACCTGGCTGGTACCGGGCGGAGCTTGCCGCCCATCCGCGAATGGGCGGAAGATGACCGGCCCAGGGAAAAGCTGCTCTGCAAAGGGCCCCGGGCGCTCAGCCATGCTGAATTGCTGGCTATCCTGATCAATTCGGGCAATAAAGACCAGTCTGCCGTAGAGCTGGCCCAGTCCATCCTGCTGTCTTGCGGCAACGACCTGGCGGAGCTGGGGCGGCTGGGGCCGCACCACCTGAAACAATTTCCCGGTATCGGAGAGGCCAAGGCGGTTACTGTACTGGCTGCCCTGGAGCTGGCACGCAGAAAGCAAACAGCGGGGCTGGCCAGCAACAGAACGGTGCTGTACTCCAGCGCAGATGCGGCGGCATTGCTAAAGCCCCTGCTGGAAGACGAACAGCAGGAAAGCTTTTACGCCATTTACCTGAACCATGCCAATAAGGTGCTGGGTTATGGTTGCATCAGCTCTGGCGGAAGAACCTCCACCACCGTAGATCCGCGGCTGGTGTTTGAGGCCGCGCTGCTTCACAGGGCTACCCGCCTGCTGCTCTGCCACAATCACCCTTCCGGCAACCTGCGGCCCAGCCATGCAGATATAGCCATGACACACCGCCTGAAAGAGGCAGGCCGCCTGCTGGACATAGAAATAATGGACCACCTGATAGTAGCGGATACAGGGTATTTCAGCTTACGGGAAGATGGGCTGTTATAGCATATTGCCTAGCGTACCAGCGTAGTCACGCCCTTCTGGAACACACGGGTGCCCAATTCGGTATCCGTATACTCCAGCACCCAGGCATAGGTACCTACGCCTGCGGGGGAGCCGTTGATCTTGCCGTCCCACTTCTGCGTCCAGTTGCGGGTTTCAAATACCAGCTGACCATTGCGGGCAAAAACGCGGAAATACAGGTCAGCGGTCTTGTATGCATTGATGGGGTAAAGGAAATCGTTCAGGCCGTCGTTATTGGGAGAGAAGGCCGTAGGTACCGCCACACGGCAACTGGGCACCGTTTTGAGGGTATGCACCACCGTATCCCGGCACTGGAGGTTGTCTTCCACTATCAGCCTGATCTGGTAAGTACGTTCCCGGCCTTCCAGCGGGAAACGGAAGGGCTCCGGCGTTATCATGCGCGAGCCGGGGCCGTAGGCAAAATCCCAGTTATGGGAAACAATATGGCCGATGCTGTTATTGGTGAAAGACGCCATGTCCAGCGGGCAAAGCACCGGGGTATTAATGGTAAAGTCAGCTTTCAACTCGTTATCCAGCAATATCTGTTCGGTATGCTCATCCTGGCAAACACCGTTGCTGACAGATAGTGTAACGGTTTTGGCGCCAAAAACGGTGTACACTTTTTCCGGTGCCGGCCCGGTCATGGCAGAGCCATCTTCGAAAGACCATTGCCAGCTGTTCACGCCATGAGCGCCATTGTGCTGCAGGAAAATGGTGTCATACACACAATCCAGCCGGGTGCGGTAGGAGAAAAGGGCGTTAACGGTATCTGCGGTGATATAGGGCACACTGCCGCCGGGCGGCGTTTCCAGACCACACTCGCTAACAATCGTATTGCCGTCTCTGCCGCGCGCAAGCGTGATGGAATAGTTGCCGTTTTCGTATATGGTGTTGCTTAATATCAGTTCTACGCTGTCTGTCAACTGATCGTTGCAGAAGGTGTTGGCGGCTACGATGCGCACGGCCGGCCCGGTGCCGCCCAGTACAAAATCGCTGCCATCGGCAGCTATGGAAGCGCAGCGGACAGGGCCGGAGAGGCGTACCATTATCCTGTCCGGCTGGCAGCCCGGCGGGCGGATGCTTCGGACATCAAAAGGCACATATTGCGGAACGGGCACGGTAAAAGCCACGTCGCGGCCCACGGCAACGGGATTGTCACAGGCATCCAGCAGGGTGTTATTGTCGGTACCATTGCGTATGCGCACGGTATAGTTGCCTGCAGGCAGGGGCCGGTCAAGCTCCAGCACCACGGAATCCATATCAAAGCCGCTGCTGCAGCCTACCGCCTGGGCGCCTGTCACCACAGCGGCGCCACCTACAATTTCAAATTCGCTGCCGGAAGCGGTAAGGGTGGAGCACTGGAAACGTTTATTGAGTTTGACGCCGATCCGGTTATTCAGGCAGCGGTATGCCGCTTCTTTGAACGCGCCGGGCAAGGGATCGGTGATATTGGCGGTGCCTCCCTGGAAAGACAGGGCATACCCGCTTTGGGATTCTGAAAAGTTGCTGACCATGAGCAGATACTGATGGCCGGCAATAAGCGTGGGCATCCGGCTCCATTTGGGCTCGCTATAGCCGTCACAGGCAATTTGCACCGTACCTGCCGCAGAAGCGCCTGTTTCTCCCGGAATGGCGCTCCAGTTACCGGATACCTGGGTATTTGCATTGGTATAAACTTCATTCAGGTTGCGGCCGGTTACGTCAAACACTTGCCAGTCATAATCATCGTTAGGGTCGGCCGGTGTAATGGAAAAACCCAGCGTGCCGGCATCGTAGCAGGTAAATTTATACCAGAAGGCATTCACATCGCGGAAAGGCGCAGGTCGGTTACATCCCCGTATACGCATGTCCCTTCCCGGGCAAGGCGGCACCTGTACCTGCTGCAGCGCGCGCGTACCGCAAACAGGGAAAGCACTCTGCGGAGACTGCCCCAGCGTGGAACATTGCGCAATAGCCTGCTGTGCAGCCCATAAAAGGGTTAATATGGTGAAAACAAAACGATGCATGTAAAACAGAAGGGCAATATAGAATTATTATATAAAGTAATAACGGTCGCTTTTGTTACATTTGCAGGAATTTTCCACAAAAAAAACCACTCATGCTCAAAATAGGCTTGTTCGGTGTAGGGCATTTAGGCAAGATCCACTTATCTCAGCTGGCTACCATGAAAGATGTTGAGGTAACCGGCTTTTTTGATCCGAATGATGCCAATGCGGAGGGTGTGCAGGAGCAATACAAGATCAAACGCTTCACCTCGGCGGAAGAACTCATCACCGCATCTGACGCCGTAGACATTGTGGCCCCTACCACCCAGCACTTTGCCCTGTGTGAAATGGCTATCCGTAACGGCAAGCATGTTTTTGTGGAAAAGCCCATGACCAATACCATGGAAGAAGCCAAACTGCTGGTAAAGCTGGTAGATGAGGCCAGCATCAAATTCCAGGTAGGGCATGTAGAACGCTTCAACCCGGCCTTCCTGGCCCTGAAGGGATATGACCTGAAACCTATGTTCATTGAGGTACACCGCCTGGCGGAATTTAACCCCCGCGGCACAGACGTGAGCGTGATACTGGACCTGATGATACATGATATAGACATTGTGCTCAGCATCGTCAAATCTAGCATCAGCCGCATTTCCGCCAGCGGCGTGGCCGTTATGAGCGATACGCCTGACATTGCCAACGTACGCATAGAGTTTCACAACGGCTGTGTGGCCAACCTCACTTCCAGCCGCATCTCCCTCAAAAAAATGCGCAAGATGCGCCTCTTCCAGAAAGATGCTTACATCGGCATCGACTTCCTTGATAAAAAAACAGAGATCATTAAACTGAAAACGCCGGAAGACGAAGGCCTCTTTACATTAGACATTGCCACCAACTCCGGCAAAAAGACCATTGCCATAGACAACCCGGAAATCAAACAATCCAACGCCATCCGCATGGAGCTGGAGCTGTTCCGGGACAGTATCCTGGAAAACAAACCGGTAGCTGTGAACGTGATAGATGGTTTCCAGGCGCTGGAAGCTGCGCACCAGATATTGCAGAAGATCAGCAAAGGGCAGTCTGAGTAAGCTGGAACGCCGTGCTGCGGTCAGTCTTATAACAGGTTATTCCGCGCCCTGTAAAAACGCCGTTGCAATGGCCAGGTCTGCCGGCCGGGTAATTTTGATATTGTGCTCCTCCCCTTCTACCAGGTGAATGGCATGCCCCGTTCTTTCCACAACGGTAGCCTCATCTGTAAACAACGGATCATAAGGTTGCTCAAAGGCCGGTATCAGCAAGTCCGATAAAAAGGTTTGCGGAGTTTGAATAATGCGGAAACGGGCACGGTCTACCGCCATGTTCCCCTCATCGTCTACCTCCCTGATGCTGTCTTTCAGCGCAATGGCCGGCACGGCGCTCCCGTGCACCAGCGCCTGTTCATAACAGGTACGGACCAACGAAGGAGATACCAGCGGGCGCACGCCGTCATGCACAAACACCACAGCCTCCTGCTTTATCACCTGCAGTCCGTTGCGCACGGAATGAAAACGGGTTTCCCCGCCGGTTACCAGCGTAACGGACGGGGGCCGGTCAAATGCCGCCAGCACATAAGCTATTTGAGACTGGTGGGCCTCCGGTACAACCAGCACAATATGCATATCCTCATACGCCGCCCTGAACGCCGCAATGGTGTGGTACAATACGGGCTTGCCCGCCAGCGCGAGAAACTGTTTGGGAGTAGCGCTGCCCATGCGCTGGCCGGAACCTCCGGCAACAATAACGGCTATCTTCTGTTTCAATGACGAAGTATGATTTAGGAACTGCGGACCAGCATAAGTGCGTTTCACTGCGCCGCAGCACGAAGTAAGCATATTTAAAACAAAAGGGCAAACAGCATTACTGCTATTTGCCCTAAAATTTTTCCGGTCTGTATAATGCCTTAGATGATCAGCATGGCATCGCCGTAGCTGAAGAAACGGTACTTTTCCTTGATGGCTTGCTGGTAGGCGTCCATGATCAGGTCATACCCTGCAAAAGCGCAAACCATGATGAGCAGGCTTGTTTTGGGCAGGTGGAAGTTGGTTACCAGCGCGTTGGGAATAGAAAAATCGTAAGGCGGGTGAATGAAAGTGTTCGTCCAGCCTTCTGCCGCTTTCAGGTGGTTCTGCGCGGTTACGGAAGATTCTACGGCCCTTACCGTGGTGGTGCCGATAGCGCAGATCTTGCGGTTCTCTTCTTTGGCCTTGTTCACAATTTTCACGGCATATTCATCTATGTGGAAATATTCCGCGTCCATTTTATGTTTGCTGAGGTCTTCCACTTCAATGGGGCGGAAGGTGCCCAGGCCGGTATGAAGGGTTACTTCGGCAAATTTCACGCCTTTGATCTCCAGGCGTTTGATCAGCTCGCGGCTGAAGTGCAAACCGGCGGTGGGTGCGGCCACAGCGCCTTCGTACTTGGCGTACACCGTCTGGTAGCGCTCTTTGTCTTCTTCTTCGGGCTTGCGTTTGATGTACTTGGGCAGCGGTGTTTCCCCCAGGCTGTCCAGCACGGCTTTGAACTCCTCATCATTGCCTTCGAACAGGAAACGGATGGTACGGCCGCGGGAAGTGGTGTTGTCTATCACTTCGGCCACCAGGCTTTCATCGTCCCCGAAGTACAGCTTGTTGCCCACCCTGATCTTGCGGGCGGGGTCAACAATTACATCCCAGAGGCGGTTCTGTTTATTCAGCTCACGCAGCAGGAACACTTCGATTTTTGCGCCGGTCTTCTCCTTACGGCCATAGAGCCTGGCAGGGAACACTTTGGTGTTGTTCACCACCATCACGTCCTTGTCATTAAAATAACCAAGAATGTCTTTGAAAACCTTGTGCTCAATTTTGCCGGTGGCACGGTTTACCACCATTAAACGGCTCTCGTCTCTTGTTTTTGAAGGGTGCTGTGCGATCAGGTTTAACGGGAGATCGAACTTGAATTGTGATAATTTCATATTACGGTATGAATGAATTTAAGGTGGGCGAAGGTACGGAATATACCGCACTTCGTCAAAAAAAGTCTACCGCCCGGGTATAGCGGCAATTAACTGCCGGGTGTAGGCAGACTGCGGGCGGTGGTATACCTCCCCTGCCGGCCCCATTTCGGCAATTTTACCCTTGTTCATCACCATCATGCGGTCACTCATAAAATGTACCACAGATAAGTTATGAGAAATGAATATATACGTAAAGTTAAATTCTTGCTGCAGTTGCACCAGCAAATTAAGCACCTGGGCCTGTACGCTGACGTCCAGCGCGGAAACAGACTCGTCACAGATGATGAATTCCGGGTTCAGCGCCAGGGCCCTGGCTATCACAATACGCTGGCGCTGCCCGCCCGAAAACTCGTGGGGGTAGCGGTGGTAATGCTCCGGGCGCAGGTTCACCTTTTCCAGCAGCTCCAGCACTTTTTCTTTCCGGGCGCGGTCACTGGCATACAGGCCATGCACCTGCATGGGCTCAATGATGGCCTGCCCTACCGTCATGCGCGGGTTGAGGGAAGAATAGGGGTCCTGGAAGATCAGTTGTACGTGCCGCCGCATCTCCCGCATATCTGCGGCGGACAGGCTCAGGAGGTCACGCCCTTTATAGAATATCCGGCCATGGGTGGGCTCTATCAGCCTTAGCAGCGTGCGGCTGAGGGTGGTTTTGCCGCAGCCGGACTCTCCTACCAGGCCCAGGGTTTCCCCTTCGCGCACTTCAAAGCTCACATCATCTACTGCTTTCGTCCACTGCCGCACTTTACCCAACAGGCTGCGCCGGCGCGGGAACCAGGTGCTGAGGCCTTCCACTTTCAGCAGCGGCGGGCGCTCTTCCAGCAGGGCGGCCCGGGTACGAACGTCTTCCTCCGGCAGCACCAGCGAGCGCACAAAAGCATCCACATCGGCAGCGCGGCCTCCTTCCAGGAAATCACTCACCACCGGCAGGCGGCGCAGGCGCAGGTCAAGCGGCGGGCGGCAGGCCAGCAGGCCTTTGGTATACGGATGTTGCGGATGGTTGAAAATATCTGCCACTGCTCCTTCTTCCACTACGTTCCCTTTGTACATCACGGCCACGCGGGTAGCTATTTCTGCAATCACTCCCAGGTCATGGGTAATAAACACCACACTCATCCCCATTTCCTGCTGCAGTTCCCGCAGCAGTTCCAGGATGGTTTTCTGTACCGTAACGTCCAGCGCAGTGGTTGGCTCGTCTGCGATCAGCAACCGCGGGCCGCAACTGATGGCCATAGCTATCATCACTCTTTGTTTCTGTCCGCCGGACAGCTCATGGGGGTATTTATCATACGCCTCCTCCGGGTGGGGAATGCGTACCCTTTCAAATAAAGCAATAGCCTGGCGCCTGGCTTCTTTTTCAGGCACGCTTTTGTGCAGGCGGATGGCCTCCGCCACCTGGCGGCCGCAGGTATGCAGCGGGTTCAGGGAGGTCATGGGCTCCTGGAAGATCATGGCTATTTCCGCCCCGCGGTACTCCCGCATGCTGGCGGCGGGTAGTTTCAGGAGGTCTACGGCGGGCTTTCCCGGCGGCTGGTATATGATCTCACCGGCGCTGATGCGGCCGGGAGCCTGTATCAGCTGCATCAGGCTGAGCGCCGTAACGGATTTGCCGGAGCCAGACTCGCCCACAATACCCAGTATTTCACCGGGCATGATGTTCAGCGAAATATGATTGACAGCCGTCACCGTTTCTTCTTCAGAACGGAAAGTGACCGCCAGGTTGCGGATGGAAATAAAAGGCTGGGAATGGCTCAAAAGCGCAGGTGTTTAACGGTTTGGTGACTGTTGATGAGATTCTTGAGGGAGTCTACCCCAATTTTCAGATGGCGCTCTACATATTCGTTCGTCACCTTTTTATCGCTTTCTTCCGTTTTTACGCCTTCCGGCACCATGGGCTGGTCAGACACCAGCAGCAAGGCGCCGGTAGGTATCTTGTTATAGAACCCTACGGAAAAGATGGTGGCCGTTTCCATGTCAATGGCCATGGCGCGGATGCGCTCCAGGTATTTCTTGAAATCACCGTCATGCTCCCACACCCGGCGGTTGGTGCTGTAACAGGTGCCCGTCCAGTAGTCGCAGCCATATTCCCGGATGGTGGTAGAAATGGCTTTTTGCAAGGCAAACGCCGGCAGGGCAGGCACTTCCGGCGGGAAGTAGTCATTAGAGGTGCCTTCCCCGCGGATGGCCGCAATGGGCAATATCAGGTCTCCAATGCTGTTTTTCTTCTTCAGTCCCCCGCATTTCCCCAAAAAGAGCACCGCTTTCGGCATAATGGCGCTCAGCAGGTCCATCACCGTGGCCGCCCCTGGGCTTCCCATCCCGAAATTGATGATGGTGATATCTTCCGCGGTGCAGCATTGCATAGGTTTATCCACCCCAATAATGCGGGCTTTATTCCATTGGGCGAACATGGTAACGTAGTTGGAAAAATTGGTCAGGAGAATATGGGAACCGAAGTTCTCCAGCTTCTCTCCGGTGTAACGGGGAAGCCAGTTAGCTACTATCTCTTCTTTCGTCTTCATAGCCTTTTGACAAGTGAATGTAATGTTTTTTCACGAATCAGCCAGCGTTCAGTAGTTTTACGGTATGATCAGCATCAGTTTTCCCCCGCCTGATTTCCGTATTGTAGCCCAGCAGGGTCAGGAAATGATTTTTGACCCGTTCCGCAAGAAGTACGTGGTGCTTACGCCCGAAGAATGGGTGCGCCAGAATTTTCTCAACTACCTGGTGAAAAGCCGCGAGTACCCCGGCGCGCTGATGAGCATTGAAAAGGAGATGAACCTGGGCGAGCTGCGCAAGCGCTGTGACATTGTGGTGTACTCCCGCGAGGCGGAACCATGGATGATAGTTGAATGCAAGGAGATGGGCGTGCCGCTGGGCATGCCGGTGCTGGAGCAGATTGTCAGGTACCATATGGCGCTGCCGGCGCCGTTCCTGGTCATTACCAACGGCGCGCATACCTGGTGCTGCAAGCTGAACCCGGCGGAAGGCAACTGGGAGTTTGTGGAAGACCTGCCTGATTACCCGGCGGTGGCGCCGCCGCAAGAAAAAGACCCGCCAATGGTAGAGGACTGAAGGATGTTCGCATCGGGCAAGGCGTAATGCCGGGCGTTCTCATAGTGAACAATGCGCCGCTCCTTCAACCACCACAAAAAACGGGCATGCCGCACAGCTGCGCCACGCCCGCTTCCTGAAAAAAATATTGGCATCAGGGGAAAATACCCAGCTGCTCGTAAGCCGCGCCCACCTTGTCTATGGCGCAAACGTACGCGGCCGTGCGCATGTCCTTGATCTTTTTATGCTCCAGTGATTTTTCACGCACTTCGTGCAATGCGGTGATCATGGTCTCTTCCAGGCCGGAGTACACCAGGTCTACCTCATCAGCGCCGTGAGCAATGAATTTTCTTTCTTTTTCAGACACCTTCTTGCCCGTCAGCTCCTCTATCTGGCCCAGGATGTGAATGTTCATGTTCTCGTCAAACCGTTTACCCAGGCGGCCGTAACGTACGTGGCTGAGGTTCTTCAGCCATTCAAAGTAAGATACGGTTACCCCGCCGGCGTTCAGGAACATGTCGGGCACCACAATTACGCCTTTCTTGGCCAGTATTTCATCTGCCTCCGGTGTAAGCGGGCCGTTGGCCGCCTCCCCGATGATCTTGGCCTTTACACGGGGCGCGTTCTCTTCATGTATCACGTTTTCCAGGGCGGCGGGAATGAGAATATCACACTCCAGCTCCAGGCCGTCCGTATTTTTCTTGAGGTTTTTGGCGCCGGGGAAGCCAACAATAGAGCCGGTTTCGTTGCGGTGCTTCAGCACGGCGTCCGGGTCAAGGCCTTTGGAGTTGTAGATGGCGCCGTCATATTCTATCAGGCAGATCACTTTGGCGCCCGCCTCGTGGAAGTACTTGGCGGCGTGGTAGCCCACGTTGCCCATACCCTGCACGATCACGGTTTTGCCTTCCAGGCCAGGCTCCAGGCCCAGGCGTTTCATATCTTCCTTTACATTGCAAAGCTCCCGCAGGCCGTAGAACACACCCAGGCCGGTAGCTTCCTTCCGGCCGCGAACGCCGCCCTGGGATACGGGCTTGCCCGTTACGCAGCCATAGCCGTCTATTTCACCGGGCCGCAGGCTCATATAGGTATCCAGTATCCAGCTCATTTCCCTTTCGCCCGTACCATAGTCAGGCGCAGGCACGTCTATGCCGGGGCCAATGAAGTTCTTTTTCACGAGCTCGGCAGTGTAGCGGCGGGTAATATTTTCCAGCTGGAAGGGGCTGTAGTTGCGGGGGTTGATCTTGATACCGCCTTTGGCGCCGCCGAAAGGCACGTTTACGATGGCACATTTGTAGGTCATCAGGGCGGCCAGGGCCATCACTTCATCCTGGTTTACTTCTTCACTGAAACGGATACCGCCTTTACAGGGGAGTTTGTGGTGGGAGTGCTGTACCCGGTAGGCTTCAATTACTTCTATGTTCTCTCCCACTCTTACCGGGAATTTGATGCGGTATACTGCGTTACAGGCCTTGATCTGCTCCAGTATCCCGTTTCTCCATTTGGTAAATTGCGCAGCTTTGTCGAAACTCATTTCCACGCTGTGGAAAAAGTTATAGTGCTGCTCCTGCGTCAGCGCTTTTGCTTTAGCCATAAAAAACGGTTTAGATATGTTGTTTTGGTGTTTTGGTGCTTTGCTACGGGGTATGGCCTGCTTATTCTTTCTCCAGCCTGGTAAGGCGGCGGTCCAGCCTTATCAGGTATAATATGATGCAAATAAAAATGATCACCAGCAGGCCTACGGCCACATAAATTTTTGAGTTGCTCCTGAAAAATTCATTGACGGCGCCGGTTTCGGTGTTTTGCTGCTGGGTAGCGCCGTCTATAACGCGGGCGGTGGTATCCTGGCCAAAAACAGCGGTACAGAGAAACATCAGGCCGGCAAAAAGTAAAAAGCTACATCTGTTAGCCATGAAGAATATTTTTTAATTCGAGTCTTTTAAAACGGTTCCTTAAGGTATAGATCCAGATGCCCAGCAAGGTCCACCCGATGAAGGCAGGCCACAGTACCATTTTAATGGTGCCGGCCGTATCCTGGGAGCTGAAACCCGGGCTGCTGGCGCTGCCGGGGTGTAAAGACTCCACCATTCTCGGGATGATATAGGTAAGCGGTATCAGCAAGGCAAAGGCAAATACGTTGAAGATGGCGGATACGCGGGCCCTTTTGTCAAGATCGGTAAAGGAAAGCCGGAGCACCAGGTAAGCCATGTAAATGGCGAGGGCAATGGCGGTGGTCATTTGTTTGGGATCATTTACGATGGTGCCGCCCCAGGTGTAGGTAGACCACAGCATGCCGGTGAGGAAGCCCATCACCCCAAAGAGCACGCCCACGCTGGCTGCGCTGGAAGCGCGGATATCCCGCCGGAGGTCATTGGAGGAAAGGTACCAGATGGAATTGACCACTGAGATGGAGAAGAGCGTGTACATGCTCATCCACATGGGCAAGTGAAAGAAAATGCTGCGCGCCGCCTGCTGGTTATTGCCGATGGAAGGCACTTTTATCAAAAAACCGCCGATGATAACATACAGCAGCAGTACTACCGCCAGAATTTTCCACCAATGTTTAGCCATTGTTCTAAAGAAATATGTGGAGGCAAACCTACAGGTTTTAGCGTTAACGGCAAAGCGAAAAAGGGATTTTGATGTTTAGCGGCGCGGAATGCGGAATGCTTGAAAAATTGCTATCACCGGCGCCTTTTTGTTAAAAAAAGCATGGCTATTCCTTCCAGAGATAGGGAAAAAGGATGAGGGCCAGGGCTATCACCAGCACGTCCATGCCCCCCAGCAGCAGGAACATGCCCGGCAGGCCCGGCTGCACAACGGGTATGAAAGCGCTGCGTGAAATATTGGCCAGCAGCATCAGCACCGGCATAATGAGGGGGAACCCCATGATGGCCATCAGGGCCGCGTTCTGGCTGGCCTGGGCGGCAATGGCCGCCAGCATGGTAAAAAGGAGCGACAGGCTGATGCCGCCCAGCACCACCACGCCCAGGAAATACAGGGGGTGAATAAGGGGGTTGCCCAGGAAAATAATGCAGCAGATGTAAGATACCAGGCTCATGACCGTCATCAGCAGCAGGTTATAAATGAGCTTGGCCGTGATAAAATAACGGGGATGCACCAACGAATAATAATACAGCAGGCGGCCCCGGTTTTCCTGCAAAAAGCTCTTGGCCACGGCATTTACGCATACAAACAGCTGCACTACCCAGAACATGGCGTTCCATATCCTTTCCTCCGGCTGGCCTACCATCAGGTTGATCACGAACACGGTGGAAAACACGTACAGCAGTATGCCGAACAGGGCATGGCGCTGCCGCCACTCCAGCAGGAGGTCTTTTTTGACCAGGGCCGCTATGCGGGAAAGAGAACTTTTCACGCCGGCAAAGATAACTTCGTTTGGTTTATATTCGCGTATGCAAAAAATTGTAGTTGCCAACCGCGGAGAGATAGCGCTGCGCGTGATGCGTTCAGCCAGGGAAATGGGAATAGCCACTGTAGCGGTGTTTTCAGAAGCAGACCGGAACATGCCTTTTGTGCAGTATGCAGACGAAGCAGTGTGCATAGGCCCGGCCCCCAGCAGCCAGAGTTACCTGCTGGCAGACAAGATCATAGCCGCGGCCCGGAGCACCGGTGCGGATGCCATACACCCCGGTTACGGCTTTCTCAGCGAGAACGCAAAATTTGCACAGGCGGTGAAAGACGCCGGCCTGGTATTCATAGGCCCTTCCCCATCTTCCATTGAGGTAATGGGCAGCAAACTGGCGGCCAAGCAGGCCGCCCAACGCTTTGGCGTACCCATGGTGCCCGGCACGGAAACCCCGCTCCGCAGCATCGATGAAGCACGAGAAGTGGTGAAAAAGACCGGCTTCCCCATCCTGATCAAAGCGTCTGCCGGCGGCGGCGGCAAAGGCATGCGGGTGGTACAGCAGGAATCTGAGCTGGAAGAGCAGGTGCGCCTGGCTAAAAGCGAGGCCCTCAGCGCCTTTGGGGATGATGCCGTATTCATTGAAAAATATGTGGGCGCACCGCGCCATATTGAGATACAGGTGCTGGGAGACCAGCATGGCAACTGTGTGTACCTGTTTGAAAGGGAATGCTCCATTCAAAGGCGCCACCAGAAACTGATAGAAGAAGCCCCCTCCTCCGTGCTCACCCCGGCCATCCGGGAGGCCATGGGCAAATGCGCGGTAGATGTGGCCCGGGCCTGTGACTATTACGGCGCCGGCACCGTAGAGTTCCTGGTAGACGAGCAGCTGAATTTCTATTTCCTGGAAATGAACACCCGCCTGCAGGTAGAGCACCCGGTTACGGAAATGATCACCGGGCTTGACCTCGTAAAAGAGCAGATCAGGATAGCCCGCGGCGAAAAGCTTTCCATCACCCAGCAGCAGCTGCAGATCAACGGCCACGCCATAGAGCTGCGCATCTGCGCGGAAGACCCCGCCAATAACTTCCTGCCAGACACCGGCCGCCTGGACGTTTACATCCGCCCGCAGGGTTACGGCGTGCGGGTAGACGATGGCTACGAGCAGGGCATGGACATCCCCATTTTTTATGACCCCATGATAGCCAAGCTCATTGCCTGGGGCGCCAGCCGCGAAGAAGCGAGGCTGCGGCTGCTGCGGGCCATAGACGAATACCATGTTACCGGCATCCGTACCACCCTTCCCTTCGGCAAATGGGCGCTGCAACACCCCGCTTTCATCAACGGCCAGTTCGATACCAATTTCATTGGCAAGTACTTCACCCCCCAGGCGCTCACCGGGCAAAATGAGACCGAAGAAAAGGCGGCGGCCATACTGGCGGCGCAGCTGTGGCAGCAAGCGGTAAAACCGCAAACGCCCGTGGCCAATGGGGCCCAAAATGGCCTCTCCCGGTGGAAACAGCGGAGAAAACTGCGGTAGGTCCCCCGGAGCGGCCTTACCCGGTACCAGGCTGCAATAACCGCCCTCAGAACGTTTTTTGATGGAAACAGCGGAAAAGACCGGGATAAACACCTTTTTGAACGAAGGAATAACGAACCTTCCCCCGGAGACGAACGAACAAGTACCGAAAAGTTACTCCTTCGTTACTTGTTCGTTACTCCTTCGTTACTTCTTCGTTCAAAACGGCCCCAGATGGGCATCTTAGTCGTAAAACACCTCTCAAACCCGCTACAGTCAAGGAAAACAGGTCTGCTCCGGATATACATCAGCGGGCACAGGCCTGCAAAAACAGCACCCTGAAGGGCTGTTTACGGCAAGGCACAAACGCCCCTCAGGGTTCCGCCTTTACCTTGAACGTAAATTTCTTTTGTGTGATGTAGCTGAAACATACCACCAGTATGGTGGTGAGAATTTTGGCAATGGTGGGGTAAAACCGGCAATATTCCACAAATACCTTCATAAACACATAGTTGAACAGCAGGCAAACGCCTACCAGTATGAAGTAGCGCACCAGCTGCGTACGCCCGCGGAGGTTAGACTCGGAGAATACAATGTATTTGTTCAGCAGGAAACCGGTGGGAAAACTAACAAAAAACGCCAGCAGCACGGCCGCAATATGCGGGCTTACCGTAATGAACGGCAGATGCACCATTTCTTTGTTGAGGACAAAATTGTAGCAGATAAAGAACAGGAAAATATCCAGCAGCGTGTTGCCGCCCCCGCAGGCCAGGTAGCGGAAGGTCTGGAAAGGCATGATTTTCGCAAAAGGCTTGTAAAAAAATGCCAGTATATCGATGATCAACTGCTTCATGCTGAAAACGCGGCAAAGCTACGAATGAATTGCTAAATAAAGGGGATTACAGGTGGATTTTAACAATATGCATGTTCTCAGGGTACGTTGTGATAACAATACCGGCAACGCGGCTCGTACAGGTCTTTTTCTCCGAGCAGCACCATGCTGGTGTTGGCGCTTTTGCGGAAAGAATGGGAGGCAATATTGCCGCATTGCACGCAAACGGCATGCAGCTTGGTGATGTATTCCGCCTGGGCCAGCAGCGCCGGCACAGGGCCAAAGGGCATTCCCTGGTAGTTCATGTCCAGCCCGGCAACAATGACCCTGATGCCGCTCTGGGCCAGCTGGTCACATACCGCGGGCAGCTCCATGTCAAAGAACTGCGCCTCATCTATGCCTACTACATCTACCCCCTGCCCCAGCAACAATATTTGCTGGGAACTTTCCACCGGCGTAGACAGTATCTTTGTTTCATCATGAGAGACGATGTTCTGTTCATCATAGCGGGTGTCTATGGCCGGTTTGAAGATCTCTACAGACAAGTTGGCGATACGCGCCCTTTTGAGCCGGCGTATCAGCTCTTCCGTTTTACCGGAAAACATAGACCCGCAGATCACTTCTATCCATCCCCGGCGACCTCCTGTAAGAGAAGGTTCAATAAACATATTATAGTATTTTGATTATTAAGTTGTTAAAAAAGTATAACTTAGTGCAAATAAAATAATTTCTTACAGACGGCGTTAACAATTAAGGCATGGAAAAGATAAGTGCATTAATTGACAAACTGCAGGAATTAAAAAATTCCAATGCGGGTTTGCAAACCATATCCTACTATACACAATTGCTGCAGGCGGAAATACTCCACCAGCGCAATATGCAGAAGCAGCAGGAACTGAGGGGCAATGGCCATGTAGCGGTCATTATGCCTGCTCATGCGCCTGTGCTGGAGAAGCCGGCGCCCGCTCCGCCCCCGGAAGCAGCGGCAACATCCCGCCCTGCGCCGGAGCCAACGCCAGTTGCGCCTGCCGCACCGCCCCCGCCACCGGAAAAAGCATTTTCCGCACCTGCCGCGGCCGCGCCGGAGAAAGCGCCTTCAGCAACAGCTCCACAAGAAGCCCCGCCCGCCGCAAACGGGAACGGATATGCGCCAGACCGGGTGCCGGTGAAGGAAAAACCGGTAGCCGCCACTCTCTTTGACCCACCCCCTCCGCCAAAAAACGGGCAAGACAACGGCAACATCCGCCAGGAACTGAATGAGCTGGTGGGCAAACACGCCCCTTCTCTCAATGATTCCCTGCGCTCCGCCGGCAAAATAGAGCTGGGAGAAAAGCTGGGCGGCATGGGCGTGAACGACCTGAAAAACGCCATCGGCATCAACGACAAGTTCCAGTTCATACAAGAGCTCTTCCGTGGAGATAAAACCATGTACGAACGCTCTGTTAAAACCATCAATGAGAGCACTTCCCTGCAGGAAGCCGTGTACTGGATAGAGCGGGAGCTGAAGATCAAACTGGGCTGGAACGAAAATGACCAGCTGGTGAAGCACTTCTATTCACTCGTCAGGAAACGTTTTTCCTGAATATACCGCATGATCTTTTCCGTAGCGCCCTGGTGTTCTTCTACAAAACGCCCGGTTATTTCTGTTACCTGCTGATAATAATACGCATCGTTCAGCGCTTCAATGCTGCGCCGCAATGAAGCCACGTCTGTTACCACTATGGCGCCGCGCAGGTGTACCAGCATTTCCGCCTCGTTAAACTGGTGATAGATGGGGCCAATGAGCACCGGCTTGCCGTACGTGGCCGGCTCCAGCAGGTTGTGGATGCCTTCCTTCCCGAAACCGCCCCCTACATAAGAGATGCTGCTGTACCGGTAAAGTGCGGACAGCATGCCCACATTATCTATGACCAATACACGGCTTCCGGGGGCCTGCCCGCCGGCAAAGGCGGAATACAGCACCGCGTCAGGGAAAAGGCGGGTAATGTCCCGGAGGTGGGCCTCATTTATTTCATGCGGGGCAAGGATCAGCTGACGGCCTTCCTGCCCGCCATCGTACCACCATGCCGCCAGCAGCTCTTCATCTGCCGGCCAGGTGCTGCCGGCCACCAGCACTTTGGGGCCGGTAATGAACCTTTCTATTTCCGGCAGGGCCACGGGTTGCTGCCGCAGGGCCCACACGCGGTCAAAACGGGTATCTCCCGCCAGCGTTACATGCTGAATGCCAATGTTATGCAACAGCGTCAGCGAAGCTTCGTTCTGCACAAACAGATGGTCCATTTGCCGGAGCAGCCTGCGGAAGAGGCCGCCGTACCATTTGAAGAACACCTGTTGCTGGCGGAAGATGCCGGAAATCAGTATCACGGGCACTTTCCGGGCATACAGGGCGCTCAGGTAATGGTACCAGAACTCGTATTTGATGAAAACCGCCAGCCGGGGCTGCACAATATCCAGGAAAGCGGCGGCATTGGCGGCTGTATCAAGCGGGAGGTAACAAACGTAATCCGCCCCGGGGTAGTTTTTCCTTACTTCGTAGCCGGAGGGGGAAAAGAAGGACAGCAATATTTTATGTGCCGGGTAGGCCTTCCGCATGGCTTCCAGCACGGGCCGGCCCTGCTCAAACTCTCCGAGTGAGGCGGCATGCACCCAGATGACGGGCTCAGGGCCCTGCACCACCGCTTTCAGGGCGGGCCAGCTATTGTTGCGGCCATCCAGCCACTGCTGCGCCTTCCTGTTCTTCCCTATGGAAGCTGAAAGACGTACGGCGGCCTGGTAAAGGCGGATGCCGGTGTTATATAAAAAAAGCGATAAATCCACAGAATTGATCCTTAACTCAGTAAATCGGTTACCTCACAAAGATAGTCCTACTGCCTAACTCAAAATTTGTAAATTTGCGGACTCAAAAAAAGATATCCTTCATGGTTCCTATTCAGATGGTGGATTTGAAACGCCAGTACAGCAAAATTAAACCGCAGGTTGACGCTGCCATCCAGGACGTGCTGGAAAGCGCCGCCTTTATCAACGGCGCCCCGGTACAACAGTTTGCCCAGGAGCTGGGCCAATACCTGGGCTCAAAGCATGTGATCAATTGCGCGAATGGCACCGATGCGCTGCAAATAGCCATGATGGCGCTGGGGCTGGAACCTGGCGATGAAGTGATCACTCCTTCTTTTACTTTTATTGCCACCGCTGAGGTGATTGCACTGCTGCGCCTCAAACCGGTATTTGTGGATATTGACCCGCAAACCTACTGCATAGACCCGCAGGCCATAGAAAAGGCCATCACGCCCAAAACCAGGGCCATTGTACCGGTGCACCTGTACGGCCACAGCGCCAACATGGAAGCTATCATGGATATCGCCAACCGCCACGGGCTGTATGTGATCGAAGACAATGCACAAGCCATTGGCAGCCATTATACCACAAAGGACGGCCTCACTAAAAAAACGGGCACCTTCGGCCACATCGGCTGCACTTCTTTCTTCCCTTCCAAGAACCTGGGGTGTTATGGAGACGGCGGCGCCATTTTCACGGACGATGATGCGCTGGCGGCCAAGATCAGGATGGTGGCCAACCACGGGCAATCTCAAAGATATTATCATGACACGGTAGGGGTCAACAGTCGCCTGGATACCCTGCAGGCCGTAGTGCTGCGCATCAAGCTCCAGCTGCTGGATGAATACATTGCCGCCCGCCGCGCCGTAGCAAAGGCCTATACAGATGCGTTTGCCGGCATCCCGCAGATCATTACGCCCTATGAAGCGCCCAACCAGCTGCACGTTTATCATCAATATACCCTGCAACTGGAAGGTGCGGACCGCAATGAATTACAGGCATACCTGCAGGAAAAGCGGGTGCCTTCCATGATATATTACCCTGTACCGGCGCATCGCCAGAAAATGTTCGAAGGCATGACCGACCTGCATCAGCATCTCCCGGTTACAGACAGCCTTACCGGGAAAGTGATATCCCTGCCTATTCACACTGAAATGGATGAGGATCAGCTTTCTCACATCATTACCTCAGTTCAATCATTTTTAAAATAAACCCCACATGAAAATTACCGTTGTAGGCACCGGGTACGTAGGATTGGTTACCGGTACCTGTTTTGCTGAAACAGGCAATGACGTTACCTGCGTTGACATTGACATTAACAAAGTAAACAAACTCTCCGCCGGCCAGATCACCATCTACGAGCCCGGCCTCGAAAAGTTATTTGAAAGGAACCTGAAAGAAGGGCGCCTGCATTTTACCACCCAGCTTGCGGAAGGCATTAAAGACGCGCAGGTGATCTTCCTGGCGCTGCCTACCCCTCCGGGAGAAGATGGCTCTGCAGACCTTTCTTATATACTCCGGGTAGCAGACCAGCTGGGCAGCATACTGGCGGATTACAAGGTAATTGTAGACAAAAGCACCGTGCCCGTGGGCACCGCTGAAAAAGTACATGCAGCCATCGCCAAAAACGCCAAAGTAGAATTTGATGTGGTGTCTAACCCGGAATTCCTGCGGGAAGGGGTAGCTGTGGAAGACTTTATGAAGCCTGACCGCGTGGTGATAGGCACACAATCCGAAAGAGCGCGTAAAATTATGGGAGACCTGTATGCACCTTTTGTACGCCAGGGCAACCCTATTATTTTTATGGACGAAAAGTCTGCGGAACTGACCAAGTACGCCGCCAACTCCTTCCTGGCCACCAAAATTTCTTTCATGAACGAAATTGCCATCCTGTGTGAGAAGCTGGGCGCGGATGTAGACATGGTGCGCAGGGGTATTGGCAGTGATGACCGTATCGGCAAACGCTTCCTGTTCCCCGGCATCGGCTATGGCGGCAGCTGCTTCCCCAAAGACGTGCAGGCCCTCGTAAAATCTTCACAGGAAGCGCAATACGATTTCCGCATATTGGAAGCCGTTATGGACGTGAACGAAAAACAGAAGCTGTTCCTCCTGCCCAAAATACAGGCATACTTCAACAACGACCTTAAGGGCAAACATTTCGCATTGTGGGGCCTGGCTTTCAAACCCAATACGGACGATATCAGGGAAGCGCCTGCACTGTACATCATTGATGAACTGGTAGCCGCCGGCGCCACACTGTCTGTGTTTGACCCGGAAGCTGCCGGCAATGTGCAACAGCTGATCGGTGACAAGGTACACTATGCAGAAAACCAGTATGCCGCGCTGGAAAATGCCGATGCATTGATCATAGCCACAGAATGGAGCGTGTTCCGTACGCCCGACTTTGATAAAATAGCTGCCAGCCTGAAACAAAAAGCCATCTTTGACGGGCGCAACCTCTTTGAGGTAGCCCGTATGGCAGAACTGGGATATTATTACGAAAGCGTAGGCCGCCAGGCAGCTAAACCTTAAAACCTTGCCTAACATGACAAACAAACGCGTATTGATTACCGGCGCAGCCGGCTTCCTTGGCTCGCACCTGTGCGACCGGTTCATAAAAGAAGGGTTCCATGTAATAGGCATGGACAACCTGCTCACCGGCAACATCAAGAATATTGAGCACCTGTTTCCGCTGAAACAGTTTGAATATTATCACCACGATGTGACCAAGTTTGTGCACGTACCGGGAGAGCTGGACTACATCCTGCATTTTGCCTCTCCCGCCAGCCCTATAGACTATCTGAAAATGCCGATCCAGACGTTGAAGGTAGGCTCCCTGGGCACACATAACCTGCTGGGGCTGGCCAAGGAAAAGAAGGCCCGCATCCTGGTGGCGTCTACTTCCGAAGTGTACGGAGATCCTAACGTTCATCCGCAGCCGGAAGAATACTGGGGCAACGTGAACCCGGTAGGGCCACGCGGCGTGTATGACGAAGCCAAACGTTTCATGGAGTCTATTACCATGGCCTATCACAATTTTCACGGTGTAGATACCCGCATCATCCGCATATTCAACACATACGGCCCCCGCATGCGGCTGGACGACGGCCGCGCGCTGCCTGCGTTCATGAGCCAGGCGCTCACCGGGCAAGACCTCACCGTGTTCGGAGATGGCTCTCAAACCCGGTCTTTCTGCTATGTGGACGACCTGGTAGAAGGCATCTACCGCCTGCTGATGAGTGATTACCATCTGCCCGTGAACATCGGCAACCCGGCAGAAATATCGCTGCTGCAGTTTGCCGAAGAAATCATTGCCCTCACCGGCACCAAGCAGAAAATCATCTTCCAGCCCCTGCCGAAAGACGATCCCAAGCAGCGCAAGCCAGACATCACCAAGGCCAAACAACTGCTGGGCTGGGAACCGAAAGTAGACAGGAAAGACGGTCTGAAGATCACTTATGAATATTTTAAGCAAGCATTGGGGAAATAATTGCCTGTTTCCCGATAACTTCGAACTATGAAGAAAAACCTTTTGATCACCGGCGGAGCCGGCTTTATCGGCTCTCATGTGGTACGGCTGTTTGTCAACAAATACCCGGATTACCGCATTGTGAACGGAGACGCGCTGACCTATGCCGGTAACCTGGAAAACCTGCAAGACGTCAGCCACAAACCCAACTATGTATTCGAGAAGGTGGATATTACGGATGAAAACGCCGTGAACGCCCTTTTTGAAAAATACCAGTTTGACGGTGTTATACACCTGGCTGCCGAAAGCCATGTAGACCGCTCTATACTCGACCCGCTGGCCTTTATCAAAACCAATGTACTGGGTACGGCGGTACTGCTGAATGCCTGCAGGAAATACTGGCAGGGCAATATGAAGAACAAACGTTTCTACCATGTGTCTACAGACGAAGTATACGGCTCCCTGGGAGAAGAAGGGCTTTTCACTGAAAAAACGCCTTATGATCCGCGCAGTCCGTATTCCGCTTCCAAAGCCAGTTCAGACCACTTTGTGAGAGCGTATTACCACACCTATCACCTGCCGGTGGTACTGAGCAACTGCTCCAACAACTACGGCTCGCATCACTTTCCTGAAAAGCTGATACCGCTGGCCATTCATAATATCAAAAACAATAAGCCCGTACCGGTATACGGCAAGGGTGAGAACGTGCGTGACTGGCTGTTTGTGGAAGACCATGCACGGGCCATCGACACCATTTTCCATGAAGGGCGCACCGGGGAAACCTACAACATCGGCGGCTTCAACGAGTGGAAGAACATCGATCTCATCCGCCTCTTGTGCGCCGTTATGGACCGCAAGCTGGGCCGGCCGGAAGGTACGTCCGCACAACTGATCACCTTTGTGAAAGACCGCGCCGGGCACGACCTCCGGTACGCCATTGATGCCACCAAACTCAACAAGGAACTGGGCTGGGCGCCCAGCCTGCAGTTTGAGGAAGGCCTGGAGAAAACGGTAGACTGGTACCTGGCCAACGAAGAGTGGCTGCAGCATGTTACCAGCGGGGCTTATCAACAATATTACGAAACACAATACCAGCAGCGCTAATGCCATTTATTGAAACCGGTATCCCGGATTTGCTGATTTACGAGCCGGTTGTGCACGGAGATCACCGGGGATATTTTTTTGAAAGTTATAACGCCAACACCTTCCGGGGGGGCGGCGTAGACATCGTATTTGTACAGGATAACCAGGCCCGCTCCTCCTATGGCGTACTGCGCGGCCTGCACTTTCAGCGGGAGCCCCATGCGCAAACCAAGCTCATCCGGGCCCTGGAAGGCACTATACTGGATGTGGTGGTAGACCTGCGCAAAGGCTCCCCAGCCTACGGGAAAGTGTACACTATTGAGCTTTCCGCTGAAAACAAACGCCAGCTGCTGGTACCCAAAGGTTTTGCCCACGGGTATTCCGTACTGAGCGAAACGGCGGAAGTGATGTATAAATGCGATAACTTTTATCATAAAGCCAGCGAAGGCGGTATTATTTACAATGACCCGGCCCTGGCCATAGACTGGGGCATTCCCGCGGCGGCGGCAAAAGTGTCTGAAAAAGACCTGGTGCTGCCCCTGCTGGCCAACTGTGAACATAATTTTGTATACAAATCATAGAGCATGAAGAACATCCTGGTTACAGGTGCCAATGGTCAGCTGGGCCTGGCACTGCAATCTATTGCCGGCGGGTACCCTGACTTTCACCTGCTGTGCACAGACAAGGACGAGCTGGATATTACGGATGCAGCCGCTGTGAATGCGTTTTTTGAGCAACAGCCCGTGCATGCGGTAGTGAACTGTGCCGCCTATACGGCGGTAGACAAGGCGGAGCAGGATGAAGAAGCGGCGTTCCAGCTCAACTTCCAGGCCCCGCTGATACTGGCAGAGGCCGCTGCACAGCATAACGCCGGTTTTATTCATATTTCAACAGACTATGTATTTGACGGCCGCAGCAGCCGGCCCTATACGGAAACGGACGACACGTCTCCCCAGAGCATCTACGGCAGCTCCAAGCTGCGCGGGGAAGCCACGGTGCTGGGCATTCACCCCCAGGCCATTGTGCTCCGCACGTCCTGGCTCTACTCCCGCAACGGGGTCAATTTTGCGCTCCGCATGCAGCAGCTGATGCAGGAAAAGGAAAGCCTGAACGTGGTGTTTGATCAAACGGGTACTCCTACCTATGCGCCAGACCTGGCAGCGGCCATTTTTACCATCCTGCAGCAGCCGGCAGAAGGCCGTGGCGGGGTTTACCACTATAGCAACGAGGGAGTTGCCAGCTGGTACGACTTTGCGGTGGCCATTAAGGCCCTCACCGGGTCTGCCTGTGCCATTCACCCGGTTACTTCTGATCAGTTCCCTACAGCGGCGCAAAGGCCCGCTTACAGCGTATTGAACAAGGGGAAGATAAAATCGGTGTACGGGTTAACGATACCTTACTGGAAAGACAGTTTGGCAGTTTGCCTGGGAAAATGATCCTAACTGACTATTTTACCGTCTTTCATTACTAACTGGCGATCACTCAGGGTCGCCAGTTCTTCGTTATGGGTCACGATAATGAAGGTTTGTCCAAACTGGTCCCGCAGCTGCAGAAAAAGCTGGTGCAGCTCCCGGGCATTGCGGGAATCCAGGTTGCCGGTGGGCTCGTCTGCCATGATCACGTCAGGTTTGTTAATGAGGGCCCTGGCTACGGCCACCCGCTGCTGCTCCCCGCCAGACAGCTCGTTGGGGCGGTGCTCCAGCCGCTCTCCCAGCCCCAGGGTTTCCAGCAAATAAACCGCCCGCTCCTTTACCGCGCTCTTTTTAGCCCCGGCTATAAAGCCCGGTATGCACACGTTCTCCAGGGCGCTGAACTCCGGCAGCAGGTGGTGGAACTGGAAGATGAAGCCAATATGCCGGTTCCGGAAGTCTGCCAGCTTTTTACCCTGCAAAGCGCCTGTTGACACCCCGTTAATGAGCACTTCCCCGCCGGAAGGCACGTCCAGCGTGCCCAAAATGTGCAGGAGCGTGCTTTTGCCCGCCCCGGAAGAGCCCACAATGGTCACTATTTCACCTTTACTGACAGAAATATCTACCCCCTTCAGCACGGAAAGGTTGGAATAATTTTTGGTAACATTGCGAGCAACAAGCATAACCGAACGAAGTAATTAACCGTTAAAATAGTAATAGTTGTTTATTTCAAATTAAATAATACTTTTGCGAAAATTTGGAAAAGTAAAAATTTATATAAGATGTACTGGACCCTAGAATTAGCTTCGTACCTGGAGGACGCTCCATGGCCCGCTACAAAAGACGAACTCATAGACTACGCCATCCGTTCCGGTGCACCTATCGAAGTTATCGAAAACTTGCAGGAACTGGAAGATGAGGGGGAAATTTATGAAGGTATTGAGGATATCTGGTCTGATTATCCGTCTCAAGACGACTTCTTCTTCAACGAAGACGAGTATTAGCCGCCGCCTGTACCTTGTATGCCCTCAGCGTTTACCTATGCTGAAAAAATTAAAAGGAAAGTGTAAAAAGTATTTCACTTCTTACGCTTTCCTTTTTTTTATTGCTGTACAGCCAACTATTTGTTGTTCATTTCTTCAATCACGGCCGCAGAAACCCCGGTGAAGGAGAAACCTCCGTCGTGGAAGAGGTTTTGCATGGTCACCATGCGGGTGTAGTCTGAGAACAGGGTAACGGTATAGTCTGCACACTGGTCTGCCGTGGCATTGCCCAGCGGGCTGGTTTTCTCGGCATAGCTGATAAAATCATTGAAGCCTTTTACGCCGCTGCCGGCAGTGGTGCGGGTGGGAGATTGTGAAATGGTGTTGATCCTCACTTTCTTTTTCACGCCGTAGTGGTAGCCAAAGCTGCGGGAAATAGATTCCAGCAGGGATTTGGCGTCTGCCATATCTCCATAATCAGGGAATACCCTTTGGGCGGCAATATAGGTAAGCGCTACCACGGAGCCCCATTCGTTGATGGCATCCAGCTTATAGGCCGTTTGCAGCGTACGGTGCAGGGAGAGCGCTGAAATGTCAAGCCCTTTGTGAAAAAAGTCATAGTCCAGGTCAGTATAGGGTTTCCCTTTCCGAACGTTCACACTCATACCAATGGAATGCAGCACAAAGTCGATCTTTCCGCCAAAGTGCTCCATAGATTTGGTAAACAGGTTGTTGAGGTCATCCATGCTGGTGGCGTCTGCAGCTATTACCGGGGCCTTGCAGGCTTCGGCCAGCTTGTTCAGCTCACCCATACGCAGCGCAATAGGGGCATTGGTCAGCACAATCTCCGCGCCTTCCTCTACGCAGCGCTCGGCGGTTTTCCACGCAATGGAATTTGAGTCCAGTGCTCCAAAGATGATACCTTTCTTCCCTTGTAATAAGTTATGAGCCATTGATTAAAATTTGGGCAAATTTAGCCGATTAAACCGAAAATTGAAATGTTATTGCATAACCATCTCCCTTGCGTTCTCCAAAGCGGCGGCCGTGGGCTTTTCCCCTCCCAGCATTTTGGCAATGGCGGTGATGCGTTCTTCCTGCGTCAGCAGCCGTACGTGTGTATGTACCTGCTCGCCTTCCAGCTGTTTGTATACAAAGTAGTGTGCATCTGCCTTCCCGGCCAGCTGCGGCTGGTGGGTGATGCATACCACCTGGTGGCCGCGGGCCAGTTCTTTCATGATGATGCCTACCTGCCGGGCCGCTTCACCGGAAATACCGGTATCAATTTCGTCAAATATCAGCGTAGGCAGCGCCACAGAGCGGGCCACCAGTGATTTGATGCAAAGCATCAGCCTGCTCAGTTCCCCGCCGGAAGCAACCTTGCGGATGGGGCCAAACTGGTTGCTCTTGTTGGCATCAAACAGGAACTCGATCACATCCTGCCCGTACAGCTGCAGCGGGCCTTGTTGAATATCTACCTTAATGCGCGCATTGGGCATGCCTACCTGGGCCAGCAGCGCGTTCACCTTTTGCTCGAAGGGGGCTACCTGGGCCTGGCGGGCTTTGGTAATACCGGCGGCGGCCTTTTCCAGCTGCTGCTGTAAAGCGGCTATGTTTTTTTCCAGTTCCTGTATACGGTCATCCAGGTTCAGCATGCCTTCCAGCTTCTGCTCCAGCTCCGCCTGTATGGCCAGCAACGCCGCCGTGTCCTGCACACCGTGCTTTTTCAGCAGGCGGTTGGCCAGGTTCAGCCGCTCGCTCAATTGCTCCAGCCGCTCCCCGTCAAACTGTACATGGTCATTCAGCTGCTCTATTTCAGCGGCAATGTCTTGCAGCTCTACGTAGCTGCTTTGCATGCGCTCCGCCAGGGCCGGTACGTCTTTATGGTAGGCGGCCAGCGTTTGCAGGGAGGCCTGCAATTGCCGCAGCTGCTGCAGCACGGGCTGCTCATCTTCGGCCAGCTGGAAGCAGATGCGGTTGAGGGTGCCTTTGATCTCCTCAGCGTGGCTTAACAATTGCTGCTCGGCTTCCAGGGCCTCTATTTCCCCTTCCTGCAGGGCTGCATCCAGCAGCTCGTCCAGCAGGAATTTGTTGTAGTCTGATTCTTTGTTGGCATGGTCTCGCTGCTGCTGCAGGTCTTTCAGCTCTTTTTGCCGGAGGGCGTATTCCCGGAAGGAGCGGACGTAAGCCTGCAACACATCCTGGTGGCCGGCCAGCGCATCTATCACCTGCCGCTGGAAGTCTGACTTCTCCAGCTCCAGCGTGTCAAACTGCTGATGCAGGTCTACCAGCAGGCCGCTCAGTTCATTGAGCTGGCCCAGGTTTACCGGCGTATCATTAATGAACGCGCGGGATTTGCCTGCGGAAGAAATTTCCCGGCGGATGATCACGTTCTCTTCCATGTCCAGCTCATGGGTGTCAAAAAAGCCCTGCACCTGTTCCTTTTTCACCCTGAACTGTCCTTCAATTACGCATTTGCGTGTTTTGTCAAATAACACGGAAGGGTCTGCCCGTTCACCCAAAATAAGGCTGAGCGCTCCCAGCAAAATAGATTTACCGGCGCCCGTTTCGCCGGTGATCACATTGAGATGGGCGGAAAAATCCACCTCCAGCTGCTCAATGATCGCGTAATTCTGAATGACTAAGCGGAATAACATATTTCGGTTGCGAATTACGAATTTAAGGATGGTTTATTGCGTATTTTATTTTCCGTCCAGCCGCAGCAGCCCTGCTTTGGCCCTTTGGTCAAGCGAGTTTTTATAGTCGTGGCCCTGCATGTCCAGGCAGGTCTGGAAACTTTGCCGGGCTTTGGCCTTGTCTCCCGCTTTTTCATAAATATAGCCTAATTGGAGGGCAGAGCGGGCGGCAAAATATTCAGGCCGGTTGCTGCCCAGCCTGATGGTGGTTTCATAGAGGCGCATGGCGTTGGAATCCAGCCCCATTTCGTCATAAATACGGCCCAGGCGGTAAGCGTATTCCAGTTTTTCCGCCACGGTGGCAAAGTCTCCCGCACGTTTGGACAGCAGCAGGTCACGGGCGGCGGCGTACTGCCCGCCGTCACTCATCAGCCGGGCTTTCAGCAGCACGGGGTTGGGCCATTGGCCGCTTTTTGCTTCTTTCTGCGCCTGCTTGTCTGCATCAGTTTCCGTATTGCCGCGTTTGGTCACCAGGGCGCGGTATTTATTGGCCATGGCCATGTTGCCTTTCAGGTAATATGCCCAGCTCAGGCGCTGCAGCGCTTCTTTTACATAGAACTTGCCCCTGAAATTGTTCACGAACTTTTCCAGGTAGGCAATGGCATCATCATCCTGCCGTTCCAGCTTCATAATGCCCATCACGTAGTTGTGGTAATGCACTTCGGCGTATTCCGGCGTATGATTAAAATCTTCCAGCACCTTGATGCCCTGCGCGGCCTTTTGCGTGTTCATAGACAGGTTGCCTACCATCAGTGCAAACAGGTAATTGTGTTCCGTATCCAGCTTTTTCTGCTGGATGAACTGCCAGAGCTGCTCCGGTTTGTTTTCGATGAACAGTTTGAGGTAGCAGTAGTAGTAATAAGATTCTTCCCGGAAAGCCACGGCGGTGGGGTCATTGCTGTCAATAAAACCCTGCAGCATATTCATGCCCTCTTTAATGCTGCCGCGCAGGCCCAGTATGTTGGTGATCCATTTGTACCCTTCCGGCACGGTGCCGAACACGGTTTGCATAGCGCCTACCATCATGTTGTTGGGTTGAAAACCGGGAAACTTGCGCTGGTTCTCTTTCAAAGTGAGGTAGGCTTTGCGTATTTCCCATACGGCATCCCACTTTTCCCCGAACTTCACGCGTACAATGGCCCACTGGAATTTGAGCGCGGCCTGCGTGTACAGGTACCAGGGAGAATCAGAGGGGCCCTGGGCCAGCAGCTCCAGGCGGGCGGCGCGCTGTTTACGCTGCCGCGCATATACGTCAGGGTCTTCGTTAAAGAAGAGGGTAAAGAAATCAATATAGTTGTCCAGGAAATACGGGAGCAGGTTATCAGGATTGCTTTGCTTTTCTTCTTCCAGTATGGCCCTGCCGGTGTTCAGGCGCAGTTGCATAATGGCATCATAAGCCTGCTGGCAACGGGTATTCAGCTCATACTTTTTCTGCCGTGCCTGTACGGTAACGGATATACTGCAAAACAGGGCAATGATGAAAATAAAACGCATAGGGGCAAAAATAAGGAACTCCGCGCAATGGACATGCGCGGAGTTCCTTTTATAAAAGATAAGTTATGTGCTGTATGATGCCTAGATGGTAACGGTGGCTTCCAGGTCATTATCTACCACAATGCGGCCGCAATGTTCGCAAACAATGATCTTTTTGCGCTGGCGGATCTCAGCCTGGCGCTGGGGCGGAATGGCGTTGAAACAACCGCCGCAGGAGTCACGCACAATGGTTACCACGGCCAGGCCGTTGCGGTAGTTCTTGCGGATCTTCTCATAAGCCTGCAGCAAACGGGCGTCTACTTTCTCACGGGCTTCAGCGCTTTGTTTCTCGTATTGCTTCTCTTCCTTGTCAGTTTCTCCGATGATCTTTTCCAGCTCGCCTTTTTTATGCTTCAGGTTCTGTTCCTTTTCAGCCACTACTTTTTTAGCTACTTCCAGGGCGCGGTTCTTTTCCTTGATCTCTTCATTGGCGTCCTTGATATGCTTTTCCGCCAGCTTGATCTCCAGGTTCTGCATTTCGATCTCCTTGCTGATGGCTTCGAACTCACGGCTGTTCTTCACATTGTCCTGCTGCTTCTCGTATTTTTTTGCCAGGGCTTCCGCTTCCTTGATGGCTGCTTTTTTGGCGGCCACAAAGTCGGAAATGCCTTTGATCTCATCTTCAATATGAGCCTGGCGGTGGTTGAGGCCTTCGATCTCGTCTTCCAGGTCCCGTACTTCCATCGGCAACTCACCTTTCAGTACCTGGATTTCGTCCAACTTGGAGTCGATCTTCTGCAGCTTCAGTACAGAGACCAGCTTTTCCTCAACGTTGTATTCTTTAACAGTAGCCATGTATTATAAATAATTTACCGGGTTTGTGTTGATGGTAGATTTTAGAGGCGCAAATTTACGGAAATTTTCGGTCAATATATGATAAAATAAGTCCACTGCGAACTGTTCGCTCTCAAAATGTCCCACATCCGCTATAATCAATTGATTTTCAGCATCAAAAAATTCATGGTATTTAAAATCACCAGATATGTAGGCGTCCGCCCCGGCCGCTTTGGCCTGCTTTAGCAGAAAACTGCCCGCCCCGCCGCAGAGGGCTACCTTCTGTACTTTTTTGTTCCGGAGAGGGGTATACCGTACGCAGCCCGTCCGGAAACGCTCCTTTACCAGACGCAGAAAGTCCATTTCATCCATAGCTTCCGGCAGGGAGCCCACCAGGCCGGAGCCTACTTCCGCCCAGGCGTTTTCCAGCTTCACCACATCGTACGCCACTTCTTCATAAGGATGGTGCTGCAGCATGGCGCTGATCACCCTGCCTTCCAGGTGAGCGGGGAATATGACCTCTATTTTGATCTCGTCTTCATGATGCCTTTCCCCCGGCTTGCCTACATAGGGGTCTGTACCTTCGGCGCCTTTAAAGGTGCCGCTGCCGGGATGGTAGAAGCTGCACTCGCTGTACTTGCCGATATGGCCGGCGCCGGCGGCAAAAAGGGCGTTCTTCACTATTTCAGCATCAGCGGCGGGCGCAAAGGTGTACAGCTTGCGCAGCAGCTCCCTTTTAGGCGCCAGCACCCTGGTGTGCTGAAGGTCAAGCCGCGCCGCCATCATGGCGCTGACGCCGCCCCGCACATTGTCAAGGTTGGTGTGGGCGGCATATACGGCAATATCGTGCTTGATGGCTTTAATGGCCACGCGCTCCACATAATTGCGGCCGGTGATCTTCTTCAGCCCGCCGAACACAATGGGGTGATGGGCCACCACCAGGTTACATCCTTTTTCCAGCGCTTCGTCCATCACCGCCTCTGTTGCATCGAGCGTAAGGAGCACACCGGTAACGGCGGCATCAGGGTTGCCGAAGATGAGGCCGGCGTTATCGTAATGCTCCTGGTAGCTGGTGGGAGCAAACGCTTCCAGCACTTGTATTATATCACGGATGTACATATCTTATAGGTGCGTTCCTTAGATTTGTAAAATAAAACGGTTTTAATGACAGTACAAAAAACTTCGGCCGACCTTTACCAGGATTATGTTGAAAAGATGCAAAAAATAGCGGATGTACGGAATGCCATGTCTGTATTGGGCTGGGACCAGGAAACCTACCTGCCTCCCGCCGGCGCCGCCTTCAGGGGCCGCCAGCTGACCACCCTCAGCACCATTGCCCACGAATTGTTTGCAGATGAGGCGCTGGGCGCCCTGCTGAAAGAGCTGAACAACCGCACAGACCTGAGCGCCATACAAAAGAAAAACGCCGCGCTCTCCCTTGAAGATTACGAAAAGAACCGCAAATACCCTGCTGCCTTTGTTGCGGAACTGTCTTCCGCCACCAACGCCGCCTACCACGCCTGGATCAAGGCACGCAAGGAAAACAGCTTTGCCGTTTTTGAACCGCTGCTGGCCCGCATGGTGCAACTGAAAAAGCAGGAAGCGGACATACTGGGCTACACCGGCCACCCTTACGATGCCTTGCTGAACGAATATGAAAAAGGGGCCGACGTGCAGATGCTGGACACTATTTTCCGGGACGTTAAAAACTCCCTGCTGCCACTGCTGCAGCAGATAGCCCTGCGGGACGTGCCTGACCGAAGGTTCCTGAACCGCCACTACGCCAAAGACCAGCAATGGGAATTTGGCCTGGGCATACTCCGCTCCATGGGGTACGATTTCAATGCCGGCCGGCAAGACGTGTCCGAGCACCCCTTCACCACCAGCTTCAACCCGCAGGACGTCAGGGTGACCACGCGCATAGATGAGCAAGACCTGGGCAATATGACCTGGAGCTGCATTCATGAAGGCGGGCATGCGCTCTACGAGCAGGGGCTGCCGGCGGAAGAATACGGCCTGCCCTGCGGTGAAGCAGCCAGCCTGGGCATTCATGAATCCCAATCCAGGCTGTGGGAAAACAATGTTGGCCGCAGCCTCATTTTCTGGCAGCACCACTATGGCAACCTCCAGGGCATTTTCCGCAGTAACCTGCTGGCAGTGCCTTTGCAGAATTTCTATAAGGCCATCAACCTGGTGCAGCCCTCCCTCATCCGCACGGAAGCCGATGAGCTGACCTATCACTTTCACGTCATGATCCGTTACGAAATAGAGAAAGGATTGCTGGACGGCAGCCTGCAAACCAAAGACCTGCGTGACGTATGGAACCAGTATTACCTGGATTACCTGCAGGTAAAAGTGCCGGACGACCTGCGGGGCGTGCTGCAAGACATTCACTGGTCTCACGGCAGCTTCGGTTATTTCCCCACCTACTCCCTTGGCAGCTTTTACGCCGCGCAGCTCTACAACGCCGCCGTGCAGCAGGTGCCGGGCCTGGAGAACGCCATTGCCGCCGGCTCCTACAATACGCTGCTGGAGTGGCTGCGCAATAACATTCACCGGTACGGGCGTTTTTATACGTCCAATGAATTATGTGAAAAGGTAACGGGCGAAAAACTGTCCTTCAAATACTTCCTGGCTTATGCACAGCAAAAGTTCGGGGGTATTTACGAGCTGTAGATAACCGCATTTTGAACATAAAAAAAGATCGCCCGGATGAGCGATCTTTTTTTGTTCAGATAGTTTTTCTATTTCACTGCCGCTTTCATTTCTTCCAGCGTAGCCACGCCTTCTTTGCGCCACACCTCCTTACCGTCTTTATACAGCACAAACGTTGGCAGCGTGGCGGCCTGTATGCTCTTCATCACGTCTGTATCTTTTCCGCCGTCTACATTCAGCACTTTCACTTTTTTCTCTGCCTGGAACTGCTTCACCACAGGCTCCATGGTACGGCAGGGCGGGCACCAGGCCGCGCCTACATCTACCAGTATCCATTTGTTTGTTTTAACCGCCTGCCGAAAGTCTGCAACAGCCATTTGGGGGCCCGCTGCGGCAGCGCCGGTGAGTTTTTTACCGGCATTTTTCCAGGCCATTACGCCGCCGGTCATCTCCACTACCTGCGTATACCCGTTTTCCCGCATCCATTTGGCCGCTGCGGCACTGCGCCCGCCGCTCAGGCAATACACGTACACGGGCTTTGATTTATCAAGGTATCTGACACGTTCAACAAACTCGTCTTTTTTTGTGAAATCCGCCTGCAGGGCGTCTTTCAGGTGGCCGGTGCCAAATTCCCTGGCCGTGCGCACATCCAGCAGCTGGATGCCCGGTTGCTGCATGCCTTTTTCAAACACTTCCGGTGTTACGGCGTTCTGCGCCGCAGCCGTTGCTGCCATCAGCAGCAAGGCAACTGCCATTACTATCCTGTTCATCTGAATAATCCTTTGTTCCGGCCCTAAAGATAGGTTTTTAGCGCTTTCTCGCCAGCGGGTCCAGTTTCCGGAAGTTGATAAACACCTCTTTTCCCTGGCGGGCGGGGTGTGAGTTATGACAAGGCGCAAAGGTCTTGAAACTGAAATACGGCTCAAACATGCGGCGGTACACCTTGATGCCGCCGCCAAACGGCGGGCCCGGCGGGTCAAACTCGCGGTTGAACAGTACACCCACCAGCCTGCCTTCTTCCCAGAGCAGGTCATACATATGCCGGGCGTAGGCCTGCCGCAGGCTGGGGTCCAGCGCGCAAAGAAAGGTTTGTTCTATAATGAGGTCATACTCCGCCTCGTGCTCAAAAAAATCACCGGTCTCGAACTTGATGCCGGTTTGCTGGTGCTCCCGTTTCAGCCGGTCTATTACCACGGATGAAATGTCCAGCACGGTAACGTCATGAAAACCATTGTCCCACAGGTACCTTGCCTCGTAACTGTTGCCGCCCCCCGGTATCAGAATGCGGAGATTTTTGTTCGGCAACTGGTCTATATAGTTCTTTAAAGGAGGAGATACTGTTCCCATGTCCCATTCCGTTTCGCCACGCTCGTAGCGGGCGTTCCAATATGCTTTATCTAATGCCTGCATGCCACTTGACTATTTTACTGACCAACTTGAAATACAGGGGTTTAGACCCCGGTATCAGCGGCAAATAAGTAATAAATCAGCTAACTGCTTGAAAACATAATGTTAATACAGACAGATAATTGTTTTTTAAATATTAATTTTATTGTGTATTACCGGCGGAACACATTAAGTTCGCCGCCGATTTTATCCAGGTATCCATGATTGACCGTCTTCGCGTTTCCTACTGGCGCGCATATCCTGTAATGCTCCTGCTGGTGCTGCTTGGCACTATTGCCCCGGCATTTGCACAAAACGTCACTTTTACCGCCAGTAAGGAATCCGGCTGCGCGCCGCTCACCGTTTCATTCACCAACGGCTCAGACGCCGGAGCGCTCAGCTACAGCTGGGACTTTGGCAACGGCGGCAGCGGCACCACCACGCGTGACGCAGACAGGCTCTTTCTAGACCCCGGCTCATACACCGTTACATTGACGGTCACCTATCCCGGCGGGCCTAAAACCTTCAGCCGCACCATCACCGTACATGAAAACCCTGTTCCGGAATTTGCCGTGTCTGCCACCACCGGCTGCACCCCGCTGCAGGTGCAGTTCACAGACCAGTCTGCCCCCGGTTCAGGCACCATCAGCAGTGTGGTGTGGGACTTTGGGGACGGCCTCACCTCACAGGAGGCCAGCCCCGTACACACTTACAACATCGGTGGTTCCTTTTCCATTTCCACTATTGTGACCAACAGCTTCGGCTGCTCAAAGGGCCTTACCAAAACACGGCTCATCACGGTGGGAGAAACACCGCAGATAGACTTTACCGCCAATACCACCAGCAGTTGCTCCACGCCGCTGCCCGTCACTTTTTACAGCAGCGGCCCGGCAGGGCTTACTTATACATGGGATTTTGGAGACCCTGCCTCCGGCGCGGCCAATACATCTGCAGAACAGAACCCTTCCCATGAATACACACAGGAAGGGCGCTACACCGTAACGCTGGTGGCCCGCACGGCAGAAGGCTGTGAAGCAGTGGTTACCAAACAATCATACATCGTTATTGAAAAAACAAAGGCGGATTTCAATGTACTGGGCCCGGCCTGCGCAGGCTCCCTGGTTACGCTGGAAAACACCACCATGCCGCGGCCGCAACACTCCACCTGGACACTGCCGGATGGCAGTACTTCTTCTGCCACCAACGCCGTGTACATGTTCTCTGCACCGGGAGATTACGAGGTCACCTTGTATACCGGACTGCCCGGCTGTATGGAAACCGTTACAAAAACCGTTACCGTACACCAGCCGCCCGTAGCGGAGTTTAGCGCTTCGCCGCTCACCAGCTGCAGCGTTCCTTTCAGCACGCAGTTCAGCTCAGAATCCCAGGGCGCCACTGCCTGGCAGTGGACGTTCGGGGATGGCACCACTTCTGCGGCAGAATCTCCTTCACATACCTATCAGCAGTTCGGCAACTACGCGGTTACTCTGCGCGTCACAAACGCACAAGGCTGCGCCGCCGTGGTTAGCAAGCCGCAATACATACAGGTACCGGAGCCCAGCCTGCAAATAAACCGTTCTGCCCAGGAAGGCTGCCTGCCGCTGGATGTTTCCTTCAGCGCTTCCCTGCGCTCCGTAGGCACTATTACTTCCTGGCATTGGGATTTTGGTGACGGCACCACGTCTACCGAAGCCCAGCCCACACATACCTACACTACGCAAGGCCAGTTCATCATAAATTTAACCGCGGAGCTTGCCGGCGGCTGCCGCATTGTACGCCAGTCTATCGTTTCCGCCGGTGAAATTCCGGTGGTAGATTTTGACGCCAACCCGAAAACGCCCTGCGCCAATGAGCTGGTACGCTTCGAAAATCTCAGCCAGCCGCGCGGTACGGAGTGGTTATGGACGTTTCATGAAGACGGCGCTACTTCCACCCAGGAAAACCCTCAGCGGGAATTCAGGAATATTGGCCAGCACAGCGTAACGCTGATGGTCAACAATTACGGCTGCCGCCGCTCGCTCACCAAAACGGATTTCATTACCCTGAAGCCGCCGGTAGCCAACTTCGGCTTTACGCAAAGCTGTGCAGACCGGTACACGGTCACTTTCCGGGACGTGTCCAACTTTGGCCCGGTGCCGGGGCCGGAACACTGGCAGTGGAGCTTCGGGGATGGCGCCACTTCCACTGAGCAGCACCCCGTGCATGTATACGCCGCGCCCGGCCTGTATACCGTTCGGCTTACCGTCAACAATGAAAGCTGCGAGTCTAACTTCGAGAGACAAGTGCTGATCATAGACGAGAAACCTGTTGTGTACACAGACAAAGCCGCCATTTGCGCCGGTACGCCGGTAGTTGTGACCCGTGATGCCCTGAATGAGGCCAACATCCGCAACTGGTACTGGAACTGGGGTGATAACTCCTATTCCCCCAACCCCGGAGATGCCATCAATAAAACCTATACACAACCGGGCACGTACCAGATTACGCTGGAGATAACGGACCTGAACGGTTGCGTTAACACCTCCGCCCCCGTTACTGTACAGGTAAACGGCGCTATGGCAGACTTCTCTTTCAGCGGCCGCAATTGCCGTAACGACGAGATCACGTTCACAGATGCTTCCACCTCCACCCATGGCAACACCATTACAGGCTGGAGCTGGAACTTCGGGGACGGCACGCCTGTAGAAGCCGTCACTGTTCAGCCGCTGAGCCACAAACATGCCTTTGCCAACATAGGCACCTATAATGTGCAATTGCATGTAACAGACAACGCAGGTTGCGAAACTACCGTTACCAAACCGGTGCCTGTTACCGGTGTTACGGCAGATTTCCGCTCTGCCGGCCCCATTGCCTGCCTGGACCAGGAGATGCTGTTCAGCAACCTCTCCACCGGCGCCAACCTGCAATACGCCTGGAACTTCGGAGACAATACCACCAGCACGGAAGCGCATCCGCTCAAGCCATACAGCCAGCCGGGCCGTTACACGGTAGCGCTTACTGTAACCGGCGGTCCCGGTTGTACCGCCACCATGGTGAAAGACGCATACATTCACGTGCCTGACCCGCAAGCCAGGTTCAGCGTGCCTTCCAACCTGGCCGAGTGCCCGCCCGTGCTGGTGCAAACCACCAACCAGAGCACGGATTTTGTGCGCTCCGTATGGGATTTTGGTGATGGCAGCCGCTCCAGCGTGGAATCTCCCTCCCACGTATACAATATACCGGGTACTTACACCATCAGCCTGCAGGTATATTCAGAAGGGGATTGCATGAGCAGCGTATCAAAGTCCGTGAAGATAGACGGCCCTACCGGCACCAGCAACTGGACGCCGGAAAGCGGCTGCCTGCCGCTGGGCGCTACATTTACCGCCAGCTCTCCCAACGCGGTGAAATATATCTGGGACTTTGATAACGGCACCGTGCAAACCACCGCTACCAATACCGTTCAATATACCTACGGCGCCCAGGGCGTTTATACGCCGAGAGTGATACTGGAAGATGCGAAAGGTTGCCAGGTGCCTGCGCAAAGCTCCGGCCCCAACATTATTGTAGATGGCGTTAATGCCGCCTTTTCGGTAGATGACAGCCGCGCCTGCGATGCCGGGGAAGTATTCTTTACAGACCTGAGCACCGGCCTTTCCAAAGACCGCCTGGGCCAGCCGCATACCTTCCGGTGGGATTTCGGGTATGCCAGCCGTACAGATGATGTGAGCAACCAGCAAAACCCATCATTCCTCTACCAGGGCGTAGGCACATATACCGCGCGGGTGGAAGTGACCACTGCGTACGGGTGTACAGACGCAGCCACAGGCACCGTTACTGTAGAGGCTTTGCCGGAGGCGGTCATCAATCCCGTAGGGCCGGTATGTGAGGGAGATTCCATCCGCCTCTCCGGCCGCGAGAACAAAAACCTGCCGGGCACGCACTGGCAATGGGTGGTAGACGGGCAGCCTTACAACGGGCCGCATATTGCGCCCAGGCTGGCTTTCAGCAGCGCCGGCCTGCATGTGGTACAGCTGGTGATCACGAATGAAAACAACAAATGTCCCAATACCGCCACCGCCAACATCAGCGTAAACCCGCTGCCTTCGCTGAATGTAAGCCCGCGGCTGACCAACATCTGCCTGGGTCAGTCATTGCAGTTACAGTCCAACGCAGGGAATGCGCAGGTGAGCTGGACAGACTATAACATTTCCAACGCAAGCGCCGCCAATCCAACCGTAAGTCCGGAGCGTGATACGGTTTACCGCGTGCAGGCCATCAACCAGTTTGGCTGCATCAGGCAGGATGCTGCCAGGGTTACCGTTTCCCAGCCCTTCACCGTACGCGCGGCAGACGCGGTGATGTGCAGCGGCAGGCCCACACAGCTGCACGCCAGCGGCGCCGTTTCCTACAGGTGGCTGCCCGCCACGGGGCTCAGCCGGGCAGACGTGGCCAGTCCGCTGGCGTCTCCGGCTACCACTACACAATACCGGGTGGTGGGTTACGGCAGAGACAATTGTTTTACCGACACGGCCAGTGTTTTGCTCACCGTCAACCCCAGTCCCGATATACGCGCCACACCCATAGAAGTGGCCGCAGGCACTTCGGTGCCGCTGCATGTGCAAGGCGGCGCTGATGTTACACAATGGAGCTGGTATCCCAACCAGTGGATATCCTGCGCAGACTGTCCTGCCCCGGTAGTAACGCCCAAAGGTGACGTTACTTACAACATCACGGCCACCAACAGCTACGGCTGCCAAACCATAGCGCTGCTGCCTGTCAAGCTGGTATGCCCCGGCAGTACGGCCTTTATACCCAACAGCTTCAGCCCTAACGGAGACGGGCAGAACGATGTGTTTTACGTACGGGGCGGGGGTATCAGCGCCATCAAATCATTCAAGATCTTTAACCGCTGGGGACAGCTGATGTTTGAGCGGGTGAATTGTAATACGGACGATGTTTCCTGCGGATGGGACGGCCGCTTCAACGGCAAGCTGCTGCCGCCGGACGTGTACATCTATTTTGCGGAGCTTACCTGCGACACCAATGAACCATTGCTGCTCAAGGGAAATGTGACGCTTTTACGCTAATATCCAAATAATATTATAAATTTGTATAATTCATAACTATCCATATCCTGTGAAAAGATGACACCTGCCAAGAAAAACCAGTTTTACCGAAGATGGCTGATATGGTGCATGGCCATGTCACCGGGGGCCCTGAAGGCCCAGCAGGCGGCATTTACCTATACCGCGGCGCCGGTAACCCTTTGCGGGCCGGCCACCTTCACCTTTCAGCAAACCAGTACAGGCACTCCCCTGAGCGTAGTATGGGATTTCGGGAACGGCCGTACTTCCAGGGAACAGCGGCCGGTGATCACGTTCACCAATCCCGGCCCGGTGTCTGTAACGCTGACGGCATATTACAGCAGCGGTACCAGCAGCGCCACGCAAAGTTTTACGATATACGGCGCGCCGGCGGCAGATTTTTCGGCAGACCGGCAGATAGCCTGCGGCCCCTATACGGCCTCTTTCACAGACCTTACGCCCGGCGGGCAGCAGCGCACCTGGGATTTTGGCGACGGCTCCGCGCCCGTTACCACCAGCCAGGCCACCGTTACGCACCAGTACAGCCGCACGGATACTTTCGATGTAAAGCTCACCGTTACCAACGCCAACGGGTGTACGAACACGGTGGTCAAAAAAGATTTTATTGCCATTGCCGCTCCGCAGATTACCGTGAGCGGCAGTGCCCTGGAGGGCTGTGCACCTTTCCAGGCGGGGCTTACAGCACAGGTTACCACCGTCAACAATGACCCCGTAACGGCCTATAACTGGATATTTGGTGACGGGCAAAGCGGCAGCGCCGCCGTGCCCTCTATACAGCATACCTACAGCAACACGGGCACCTACAACGTCAGCCTGTCTGTTACCACACAGCAGGGCTGCACCGCGCTGAAGAACTTTCCGCAACTGGTACGCGCCGGCACAGCGCCGCAGCAGGTCAGCTTTACCGCTACCCGGCCCGATGACTGCGCAGGCACCAGCACCCGCCTGCTGGCATCCGCTACCAACGCCACCCGCTACCGATGGAACTTTGGGGACGGGCAAACCTATGAAGGGCCCGAGAACGATGTGAACCACACCTTTCGTACAACCGGCAACGTTACTGTGCAAATGAGCGCCGGCTCCAACGGGTGTTATACCGCCGCCACGCCTGTAACGCTGGCCAGCAGCGGGCCCGTGGCAGATTTCAGCTTCATCCGCCGTTGCGACAATAAAAATGCCTACACCTTTACCAACACGTCCGCGGGAGCGCCGGGAGATACTTATGAGTGGTATTTTGACGACAATACACCAATAGATAACAGCATGCACCCTACGCATGTATTCACCCAGCCGGGCACCTACAACGTACGCCTGGTAGCCCGCAATGCGGCGCAGTCCTGTATGAGCACAGTTTTCAAAACCGTGCAGGTGTTCAACGCAGACTTCCACACCGGCGTGGGCACCGTATGCCGCAACAGCGAAGTGCCTTACGGTGTGGTGCATGTGCCGCATACCCTGGTAGATACTTACAGCTGGCGCTTCGGAGACGGCAGCGTGCTCAATACAACGGAGGTGGACATACGAAAAACGATGCCCTCAGCCGGTGTTTTCACCGACATGCTGGTGATCTTTTATAAAGATCCGGCTTATTGTAATGACACCGTGGTGAAGCAGCAGCACCTCAGCGTGATTGCCCCCGCAGCGTACTTTACGCTGGCCACCAGCGCCTGCGAAGGGCAGCCAGTGAAGTTTGAGGATGCTTCCAGCCCTTCTCCCAATATTCCGCTTACCAACTGGCAGTGGGATTTCGGCAATGGCGCCACCTCTTCCGCGGAAACCCCGCCGCCCGTACAGTTCAAGGCCAGCGGGCAATACCCGGTGAAGCTGGTAGTGAAGGACGCGCGCAACTGCATGGACTCTATTACCCTGCAAACGCCCGTACACGCCAGCCCCATTGTACATGCCTTAACACCGCAGGCCAAACTTTGCGAAGGCAATAGCGTAACCCTGCAAGGCATCAGCAACGCCCCGCTGCAATGGCAGCCGGCTTACCAGCTGGGTTGCGGCAACTGCCCCAGCCCCGCAGCAACACCGCTGAAAGACACAGCCTATATTGCCACGGCCATTACCGCCAACGGCTGCACGGCCAGTGACACGGTGGCGCTCAAGGTAGTGCCGGCCGTAACGCTTGCTGTAAGCCCTGACACTGCCATTTGCCGCGGCATGAGCGCGCAGCTGCGGGCAGACGGCGCCGCGTTCTATGCCTGGACGCCCGCCGGCACAAGCGGCGCCGGCACATCCAGGCACGTGGTAGCGCCCACAGACAATACTACCTACACGGTAACAGCAGGCAACGATCCCGCCTGCCCCTCCGCCTCCGCGCAAGTCAACATCACCGTGAAACCTGTGCCCACTGTGAATGCAGGGCCAGACCAGGTGATTGCCGCGGGCAGCCTGCTGTATCTTAAAGGCGCCTACAGCGCGGATGTAGTGAATGCGGAGTGGAAGCCCAACACCTACCTGGATTGCCCCTCCTGCCTGGAAACAGTGGCAGCGCCGCGGCAGTCTATGGACTATGCGCTGGAAGTGACCAACACTGCGGGCTGCAAGGCATCTGATGTGATGAACGTAACACTAGTGTGTGACCAGGGGCAGATATTTCTGCCCGGCGGCTTCTCCCCCAACGGAGATGGCGAGAACGACATTTTTTACCCCCGCGGCAAGGGCGTGCGGCAGGTAGTTTCCTTACGCATTTTCAACCGGCTGGGGCAGGAAGTGTTCCGCCGGGAGAACTTTAATATAGACGATATCAGCCAGGGATGGAACGGGGCCGTGAACGGCCGCGAAGCGGGCACCGGCGTGTATGTATGGCTATTTGACGCCATCTGCGACACCGGCGAGCGCTTTCAGCTGAAAGGGAATGTGACTTTATTACGATAACAAAAAAAACGCACAAGCATGAAAAGGCTGTGGAAAAGCGCCATACTGCTGGCAATGGGGCTGCAGGCCGGGGCGCAGGACATACATCTCTCGCAGTTCGCGGAAACGCCCATATTGCGTAATCCCGCGCTGATAGGGATCTTCAAGGGCGACGTGCGGCTGCAGGCAGTATACCGCAACCAGTGGAACAGCGTGACCGTTCCTTACCAGACGGGCACTATGAGCGGGGAAATGAAATTTCCCATCGGGAACTATAATGACCACATCACCGCAGGGCTGCAGCTGTCTTATGACAAGGCGGGCACCTCCGCCCTGCAGTCTGTTCAGATACTGCCGGCCGTCAACTACCACAAATCTCTCAGCGAAGATAAAAACAGCTTCCTGTCTGTAGGGTTCATGGGCGGCATGGTACAGCGCCAGTTTGACCCTACCCACCTCACCTTCAACAACCAGTATACAGGCGGGCGGTTTGACCCTTTTGCCCCCACCGGGGAAGAAGGGCGCCTGGCCAGGATAGGGTACCGCTACTGGGATGTAGGCGCGGGCATCAGCTACAACGGGGTGATCGGTGAAGCCACAAACTACTTTCTGGGCGCGGCCTACTATCACTTCAACCGGCCCTCTGTTTCGTTCTATGGTGACGACAAGGTGACGCTGGACCCCAAGATAAGCTTCAACCTGGGCATTACCATTCCCGTATCTGAACGGGTGAAGATAGTGGCGCATTACAACCAGATGCACCAGGGCGCGTATACAGAGTTTATTGGCGGCGGGCTGGTAGGCTACGGGCTGATGGACCAGGGCCTGGAATCTGACCGGGGCGTGTACGGAGGCGTTTTTTACCGCTGGAACGATGCGCTTGTGCCGGTGGTGCGGCTGGACATGGGAGCATACGAAATTGGCGTGAGCTATGATGTGAATATGTCAAAACTGCGGACTGCCAGTCAGAACATGGGCGGGTTTGAAGTTTCCATGGTTTTCAAGAACTTCCTGAACAGCCGGAACACCACGCTTAACAGCGTAACATGCCCCTCATTCTGAACGGGATAGTTAAAAAGCGTTAAAATTTTGAAAAAAAGCCTTTCCGGGATTTACTTTTTGGCGCGTGGTTTGTTATATTTACAAGGAACTAAATCAGGAAAGATTTGAGTAATATTTAAAAAAATTATTATCTTTGAATACTATGTTCAAAAACTCTACTCTCATTTTATTTTTACTGCTCTGTACCTTCGCCCTGCCGGCATGGTCTCAAAGCAAACCTACTTCTACCGAGCAGGAGAGTGTTGTCAAGATCGTGAAAGCCTATCCGAACCCCGCCTCCACAAAGATTTATTTCGAAATTCAGCGTAATAACGACAAGATATACGAGATTATTGTTTTCAACTTCCTGGGAAAAAAAGTAGACCACCTCAAGAACGTGAGCGTGAAAAAGGAACTGAACCTGGAAAATTACTACAGTGGCCTGTATATTTTCCAGCTGAGGGAAGTGAACGGAACCCTGGTGGAATCGGGAAAATTTAATGTTGTAAAATAAAAACTGCTTCAAGCTATATAGAAAAGGGTATTTCCGGATCGGAGATACCCTTTTTTTATGCTTTAGGATAAAACGCGGTCACAAGGGGGTAATCCAGGTAGGAACTACATCTAACCTAGGTAGAAACTACATCCAACCTATATATAGCCTTGGTACAGTCTGCATATAGTCTGCCTCTGATCTACGTCGATCTAGGTGGGTCTTGTCCTGATATAGGTTTACACCTTTAGTCAGAAAATACTGATATTGGTTTACAATGCTCAAAACTAATCCTGATTACTGCACCTCCACTATCAGGAACTTCAGGTAAGTGGTGTTCTCGATGTTCCAGAGTATGGGGTGGTCTTGCGCCTGCGTCATGAAGGTGACCTGTCGCAGCTTTTTGCGGGCGTCTTTGGCCGCCATATCTATGATTTCCAGGAACATAGAGGGGTTTACCAGGTTGGTGCAGCTGGCGGTAACAAGGAAACCGCCGGGCTTCAGCAGTTTCATGCCCCGGAGATTGATCTCCTTGTACCCTGTAATAGCCTTCTGGATGTTTTCCCGGCTTTTGGTAAAGGCCGGCGGGTCCAGTATCACCACGTCAAACTTCCGTTCTTCCTTTGTCCACTGCTTCAGCTGGTCAAAGGCGTTAACGGCCTGGAAATGGCAAACGTCCTGCAGGTTGTTCAGCTCCGCGTTGCGGCGGGCCGTGGCCACGGCATGCTCCGAAATATCCAGCCCCAGCACGCTTTTGGCGCCGTAGTAGCCGGCGTGGCAGGAGAAAGTGCCGGTATAGCAGAAGGCCTCCAGCACATCCGCGCCTTTTACAATATGCTGAATGGCCCGGCGGTTGTCCTGCTGGTCCAGGAAATACCCCGTTTTCTGGCCGTTTTCAATATCTACATGGAACTTGAGCCCGTTCTCGTTCAGGATGATATTGGTGTCAAACGGGGCGCTTAAAAAACCCTTCTGTTGCGGCAGGCCTTCCAGCTCGCGGACCGGCACGTCATTCCGCTCATAAATGCCCTTGGGTTTGAAAATCTGCTGCAGCGCCGCTACGATGGCCGGTTTCCACTTATCCATGCCCAGCGCCAGCGTCTGTATCACCAGGTAATCATTGAATTTGTCGATAATAAGGGCCGGCAGCTCGTCTGCCTCACCAAAAACCAGGCGGCAGTTTTCCACATAGCCGATCTTTTTACGGTAATCCCAGGCTTTTTGCAGCCGGTGCAGGAAAAAACCGTCGTTGATCTGCTCCTGCCGGTTGCGGGTGAGCAGCCGTACCAGTATTTGTGACTGGGGGTTAATGTACCCTCTTCCCACAAACACGCCGTTGTGCGTGAAAACGTCCACAATATCCCCCGGGGTTACCTCCCCTTCCACCTGGCCTACTTCATTGCCGAATATCCAGGGATGCCCCAGCAGTACCCTGTTTTGTATCTTTTTCTTGAGAAAAACCTTTGTCATGCCCCGCAAAGATAAATGACGGCGCAGGAATTCCGCACGGCCCCTGCCAAATTGTCCCCTCCGCCCCTATTGGCAAAATAATTGCCAGTTGTACTTTTGAAGATAATTATACCATCATGACAGAAAAAGACAAAGAAATGCAGGCAAATGGGCAGCCCGACCCCAACGAGATTGACATTAATTCCGATGAGAACCAGAGCGGCTCCACCCATTTGAATGACGCCGTGCAGGATGAGGGTGCACTGGAGAAAGCACAGGCAGAACTGGAGGAACTGAAGAAAAAGTACCTGCTGCTGAATGCTGACTTCGATAATTATAAGAAAAGAAATGCCCGTGAACGTATCGAACTGATCGGCACGGCCAACCGGGAAGTGGTAACCGCCCTGCTGGAAGTGCTGGACGATGCGGACAGGGCTACCCAGCAATTGGAGAAAACGGAAGGCAACGAAGCGGTGAAAGACGGCGTGTTGCTTGTTTTCAATAAATTACGCAATATTTTGTACAGCAAAGGGCTGAAACCCATGGAAAGCCTTCATCAGGAGTTTGATGCCGACCTCCATGAGGCCATTACGGAAATTCCCGCACCTACGGAAGATTTGCAAGGTAAAGTGGTGGATGAGCTGCAAAAAGGCTACTACCTGAACGACAAGATTATTCGCCATGCCCGCGTTGTGGTGGGAAAATAACCATGGCACTATAAATATGTGATAACCGGCCCGCTCCGTTGGAGTGGGCTATTCAAGTGTAAAAGATGTCCACCAAACGAGATTTTTACGAAATACTGGGTGTGAGCAAATCATCCTCACAGGACGAGATCAAGAAGGCGTACCGGAAGGTGGCCATGCAATACCACCCTGACCGTAACCCCGGCAACAAGGAGGCGGAGGAAAAATTCAAGGAAGCCGCCGAAGCCTATGAAGTACTGAGCGACCCCGACAAACGCGCACAATATGACCGCTTTGGCCATGCCGGCATGGGTAACCGCGGGTTTGGCGGCAGCGGCCATATGAACATGGACGATATTTTCTCCAACTTCGGGGACATTTTCGGGGAAGACATTTTCGGCAGCTTCTTCGGCGGCGGCCGCGGTGGTGGCGGCGGGGCCCGCAGAGGCAGGGGCACGCGCGGCAGCAACCTGCGGGTGAAAATCAAGCTGAACTATGAAGAGATAGCCAAAGGCGCCAATAAAAAGATCAAGGTAAAAAAACACGTTACCTGTACTACCTGTAACGGCCTGGGAGCAAAAGACAAAAATGCTTTCCAGACCTGTACCACCTGCCAGGGCTCCGGCCAGGTGCGCAAGGTAACGCAAACCTTCCTGGGCCAAATGCAGACGGTGACCACCTGCCCTACCTGTAACGGAGAAGGCCAGATCATCACCAACAAATGTACCTCCTGCAAGGGAGAAGGCCGGCAGTACGGGGAAGAAACAGTATCTATAGACATTCCGGCGGGCGTAATGGAAGGCATGCAGCTCAGCATGAGCGGCAAAGGCAACGCCGGCGAAAGAGGCGGCGCTCCCGGGGATTTGCTCATACTGATAGAAGAAGAACCGCATCCGGAGCTGCAGCGTGACGGCCTGAACGTGGCCTATGACCTGCACATTTCCTTCCCTGACGCCGCTTTCGGCGTAAGCCTGGAAGTGCCCACCATAGACGGCAAGGCAAAAATAAAAGTGCCGGCCGGTACGCAGAGCGGCAAAATATTCCGCCTCAAAGGCAAGGGCTTTCCCTCTGTGAACAGCTATGAAAAAGGAGACCAGCTGATACACGTAAACGTGTGGACGCCGCAAACGCTCACCTCCGAAGAAAGGAACCTGCTGGAAAAACTGCAGGAGTCCGGCAACTTTAAACCCAACCCTGAAAAGAGCGATAAAGGCTTCTTTGAAAAGGTGAAGGATATTTTCAGCTGAGACGGCCACCAAAAATATTGCAGACTGCTTCATACCCATGGAGCAGTTTTTTTATGCCCGCCTATTTCCCCATCTTTGCAGCCATGTCAGACAAATTCCAGATGTTCGAAAACCGCCTGTCCAAAGTGTACCGGCACCTGAGCAAAACCGCCAGGCGCCAGGGTATTACCTGTTTCAGGATATACGACCGTGACCTGCCTGAATTTCCGCTGATCATAGAGCTGTACGAAGACCATGTTTATGTAGCCGAATACCGCAGCCAGCATGGCATGGACGATGAGGCGTATGACGAGTGGCTGCAGCAAAGCCTGGCCGTTACCGCCAAAGTGCTGGAGGTACCGGAAAGCCGTCTTTACCTGCGCACCCGCCAGCGCAAGCAGAGCCGCCAGGGCCAGTATGAAAAGCTGGATTTCAGCAAGGAAGAATTTGTAGTGCAGGAAGGCGGCCTGCGGTTCAAAGTGAACCTGTCTGATTACCTTGACAGCGGCCTGTTCCTTGACCACCGCATTACGCGGCAAATGGTGCGGGAAGAAGCGCGGGACAAAAAGGTGCTGAACCTCTTCTGTTATACCGGCTCCTTCTCCGTATATGCGGCGGCGGGAGGGGCGGCTTCCGTCACGTCTGTAGACCTGTCCAAAACCTACCTGCAATGGGCGGAAGACAATATGCGGCTCAATAACCTGTTTGACCCCGCCAAACACCAGTACGTGCATGCAGACGTACTGCAATACCTCGATGAGCTGAAGCTGAATACCTATGACCTGGTAGTGCTTGACCCTCCCACTTTCTCCAACAGCAAACGCATGAAAGACTTTCTTGACATTCAGCGGGACCATGCAGACATCATCAACAAGGTGATGCTGGCCATGAAGCCCGGCGGCGTGCTGTATTTCAGCAACAACCTGCGCAAGTTTGAGCTGGATGAGGCCGCCATTACCGCCAGCACTGTGAAGAACATCGCCAAACAAACAGAACCGTTCGATTTCCAGGGCAAGCTGTTGAGGCATTGTTTCAGGATGATCAAATAAATAATCCGGGATTTTCCTATTTTTCGCCCATGCTGGCAGCATTCGTTATCCTCTATTTACTGCTCACCATCCTGGTGGGGCGCTGGGCCGCCCTGAAGGTCAAAACCGCCAATGACTTTGTGGTGGCGGGCCGCAGCCTGCCGTTGGGCATCAGTACCTGCGTGATCTTTGCTACCTGGTTTGGCTCCGAGACCATGCTGGGCGCCACCAGCGAGTTTGCCCAACACGGGCTCACAGGCGTAATGGAAGACCCTTTTGGCGCCTCCCTGTGTTTGCTGCTGGTAGGCCTCTTCTATGCCCGCAAGCTGTACCGCAGCAACCTGCTCACCTTCTGCGATTTCTTCAAAGTGCGCTTCGGTAAAAAGGCCGAACTGATATCGGCGCTGCTGATGATACCCTCCTATTTTGGCTGGATAGCCGCGCAGATAGTGGCCATGGGCATTGTAGTGAACACGGTGATGGGCATAGATACCACCGTGGCCATGGTAGCCAGCGGCATTATTGTAATGGGCTACACGTATATGGGCGGCATGTGGTCTGTGTCTGTAACAGATTTTATACAGACCATCATGATCATCATCGGCATACTGATCATCACTTATATAGTGGTAGATAAGGCCGGCGGACTGACCACGGTAATTGCCAACGCCCCGGCCGGCACTTTCCGTTTCTTTCCTGAAAGCGGCTGGAATAACTGGCTGCATTACCTGGCCGCCTGGTTTACCATTGGCCTGGGCTCCATTCCCCAGCAGGATGTATTTCAACGGCTCATGAGCAGCAAAAGCGAAAGGGTAGCGCAGCATTCCTCTTACCTGGGCGCGCTCATGTACCTTGTAATTGGCTGCCTGCCGCTGCTGATCGTACTGTGCGCGCAGCAACTGTACCCTGAGCTGGCAGCGGGCGATACAGAGAAGATCCTGCCCAATATGGTGCTGCAGCACGGCAACCTGTTCATCCAGATCCTTTTCTTTGGAGCGCTGCTCTCCGCCGTGATGAGCACCACCAGCGGCGCCATACTGGCCCCCGCCACCGTGCTGGGCGAAAACATTGTGCGCCCCTTTTTCAAAGATATTTCAGATAAAAAATTCCTGCTGGTGATCAGGCTGTCTGTAGTAGCGGTATCGGCCATTTCTATGGTGATGGCGCTGGGCAGCCAGGATATTTATGAGCTGGTAGCCTCCTCTTCCGTGCTCAGCCTGGTATCGCTATTTGTGCCGCTTACGGCGGGGCTGTACTGGAAACGCTCCAATGAGGCCGGGGCCATCCTGTCTATCCTATTGGGAACAGCGGGTTATGCGGTGGCGGAATGGCAAGGGACCGAAACGCCTTCCCTTTTTGTGGGGCTGCTGAGCAGTATTGGCGGTATGCTGCTGGGCGCCTTCCTGGTACGGCCCAAGACGCAGCAGGTTATTTGAGCCAGCTATTGTTCTTTTTCACCAGTTTGATCAGCTTCAGGAACTCGGCGCGGTAACCGCCAGCATCTTTCCCCATAGAGCGTTTAGCCATATCTGTTACCATGCCTATGCTGCCTGTTCCCTTGTAGGAAGACTTGCGCAGCAGCAGGCCGAATAAGGCCACAGAGGCGGCAAAACGGCAATCGTCAGGAGCGGCTTTGAAACTTTGCTGCCGGCCCTGTATGGCTTTTTGCTGGAAGTGGATAGCAGTGTCCGGCGGGCTGCGGTACCAGATCTTCACATCTGCCAGCGCGGTTTCCGGGTCTGGCGTGGCGGGCACTACTTCGTACAGGGCTACCACACAGTTGCCCGAGCCTACAATGCCGCCTTCTATATGGTCTCCGTTACTGTTGTCTTCTTTCAATACTTTGTTCTCATACCCTATGAGGCGGTAAGAGCTGACCCTGGCCGGGTTGAAGTCTACCTGCGCCCGCACGTCTTTGGCTATGGTGAAAAGCGTGCTGCCAAACTCCCGGGCAAACACCTTGTTGGCCTCCTCCAGGTCATCTATGTAAGCAAAATTGCCGTTGCCTTTGGCCGCCAGTGTTTCCAGCTTTGAGTCTTTATAGTCTTTCATGCCAAAGCCCAGGCAGGTGAGCAGCACGCCGCTTTCCCTTTTGCGGAGAATGAGGTCTTCCATATCCTGGTCACTGGTTTGGCCCACGTTAAAATCTCCGTCAGTGGCCATTATTACGCGGTTGTTGCCTTCAGGGATGAAGTTTTCTTCCGCCAGCTGGTAGGCCATGTTGATGGCGGCTTCTCCCGCGGTGGCGCCGCCGGCGCTGAGGTAATCTATGGCGTTGAGTATTTTCTGTTTCTGGCTGCCCATGGTGCAGGGCAATACAATACCCGGCGCGCCGGCATAGGCTACAATAGACACCCTGTCTTTCGGGCGCAGGTTGTTTACCAGCACCCTGAAGGCGGCCTGCAGCAGCGGCAGTTTGTTGGGCGTGCCCATGGAGCCGGAAATATCTATGAGGAACACCAGGTTGCTGGCGGGCAGGCTGTCTATATCCACCTGTTTGGCCCGCACGGCAATCTGCAGCAGGTTGTGCTCAGGGTTCCACGGGCATTCCGTATAGTGGGAGTAAATGGCAAACACGCTGTCGTTATGCGGGAGGGGATAACTGTAGTGAAAGTAGTTCACCAGCTCTTCAATGCGTACGGCATCTACCGGTATAGGTTCCTTCAGCTTTATAAAACGGCGCATGTTGCTGTAGGCCGCCCGGTCTACGTCCATAGCAAAGGAAGAGGTGCTGCTCTTTTTGCTGTCTACAAACTTGTTCTCATAAATTTTGCCGTAGGTCTCATCAAAAAAGGAGGCAATGCCGGTGCCCATGCCCACATTGCCGTAATTGGGATTGGTGCTGTGCGCCATTCTTGCCTTTGCCTTGGCACTGGCAATATCATTTTTTTGTACCGTTTCTCCCGTGGGAGCCAGCTCTATAAGCATACGGTCATGATGGTTGAGGGCAATCGTTTTTCTGCTGTAACCGGGGTGCTCAAAAACCAGGTGAGTGCTGCCAACGGGCAGATCTATACGAAACAGGCCATACTGATTAGTCTTGACGTACACCGTATCTCCCGGGATACTGATCTTTACGCCCTTAATGGGCTGACGGGTTACACTGTCCTGCACGGCGCCGGTAACCCAGCCTCTCTGTTGTGCCCCTGCCATCATGGCCCATCCTATGCAAATGAGCAGCATGAAGACCTTATGCATCGTGATTTATTTACATACAACGACACATAAAATTAAGGAAATATTTAATTAGTTGATTATCCGGGAGAAAATAATCCTATTCCTCCAGCTGGTAGATTTCCGGGAGGTTGCGGCCCAGGCCGTCATAATCAAGCCCGTACCCCAGCAGGAACTTGTTGGGCACGCTGAAGCCCAGGTAATCGATGTCGATGGGATGCGTGGTAGCTTCCGGTTTATGGAGCAGGGCGGTCACCAGCAGTTTCTGTGGCTGCTGGTGGCGCAGCTGGGGCAAAAACTGGCTGAGGGTTTTGCCGGTGTCTACAATATCTTCCAGTATCACCACCGTACGGCCATAGAGGTCTTCTTCCAGGCCAATGGCGGTAATAACGTTGCCGGTAGATTTGGTGCCTTTATAAGACGCCAGTTTGATGAAGGATATCTCCGCTTCAATGCTGAGATGTTTGAAAATATCCGCCGCAAACATGAAGGAGCCGTTGAGAATGGCTATGAACAGGGGGCGCGTGCCTTCCAGGTCATGGCTGATCTGCTGCGCCAGCTCTTTAATACGCTGCTGCAGCTTTGCCTCGGTAATATAGGGTACGAACTTTTTATCGTGCACTTGTATCTTCATAAGCCTTCGGTTATTTCCCAACAATCAGTTGCTGGCCTGTTTTGATGCCGTTATCTGCCAGGTTGTTCCATTGCTGCAGCTGCGCCACGGTAATGTTGTAGCGGCGGGAAATGCTGTACAGCGTTTCTTTCTGCGTTACCGTGTGGTACTTGTTGCCGGCAGGTGTTGCGTTACCGGTCCTATCCCCTGCTGGCTGGCCGCCGGCGGGCGTTACCGTGCCGCCTGCTTTTTTAAGGTCATCCACCATGGAGCGGGGAATGCCGGTGGGTTGCTGCGCGGCCGGCGGAGCGGTACGGGCCGGCTGTTCATAGCGGCTGGCAACGGGTGCAGCGTTCTCTGCTTCGGCCGTCCCCTGCGCGGTTTCAGCGCCGGGGTTGCGGGCCTTTTCAATTTCCTCTCTGATATCTTTGATGATCTGGCGCGGCTGCAGGTCTTTGTGCGTATCTTCTTTTACCACGGTGTTGCTGCCCAGCTTCGGTTTTGCGGAAGCATAGCCGTCCAGCGCAATTCTTTCACCGGCGGCGGGCTGTTCTCCTTCCTGCATCTTGTTCCGTTTCCGGAGCCAGCGCATCTGCACGCCTTCCGCCTGCGCAATGTCATGCAGGGATTCACCGGGCGCCACAATGTGATAATCATTCTGGCCGCGCTTGCTTTTGCTCTGCAGGTAGATGAGCATGTCTTTTTGCAGCGGCACGTCCTGCTCCAGGTCATTGTACTTCAGCAGGCTGCTGAGGCGGATGTTGCGCTGGTTGGCTACCTGAATGAGGGCGGTGCCTTCTTCCACAAAGATCACCTTGCGGCCGTTGATCTTGAATACGGAGCCCTGGGGATATTTTGGTTTGGCGGGAGCGGCGGTTGCCACGGGCGCTGTTTGCTGCGTTTGTTGACGCGGCGCTTCGGGCGCGTAGCCCTCTTCCTTCACAAATACGGGGCCGGTGGGAATGGGCGCGTTGCTCATGGCCAGCGTGTTGTATTGCTGCAGGTTATAACGCTCTATGATCTGGATCAATTGCTGCGGATAGGTCCTGCTGGTGGCGTAGCCGGCTGTTTTGAGGCCGTAGGCCCAGGCTTTGTAGTCTTCCGGGTTGAGGTCGAACAGGAATTTATACCGCGGGTTGTTGCGCAGAAATTCGGAATGGTCTCTCCAGGAATCTGTAGCGGAAGCATATTTGCGGAAGCACTCCTGCTTCTCGTCATCGTCGTAATTAACGGTTTGGCCTACCCAGTTGTTTTTGCACTTGATGCCGAAGTGGTTGTTGGAATTGAGCACCAGCCAGCCGTTGCCGGACTGTGTTTCCAGGATGCCCTGGGCCAGCTTGATGGCGGCGGGCACGCCGGAGCGGCGCATCTCTTCCATGGCAATGTTCTTGTAACTGTCTATGTACTGGGTAGTGCTGATGGTTTGCGCGGCTGCACCAAGTGCTCCGCATATCACCAGACAAATGGCCAGGCAGTATGACTTTACTTGCATGAATATGTTGAATTTAATGGGTCTTATTTTTTCCTGATGAGCATCACGCCATCCCGCAGGCTCAGCAGGAGGGTTTCCGCGCGGCCGTCTGCCACGGCCTTCTCCACGAAGCGCACCATGGCTTTGGCATTGTTGCTCTGCGCTGCTTCCGGCAGCACCACTTCTCCGTGGTAGAGCACATTGTCTGCCAGTATGAAACCACCGGGCCGCAGCTTCTCCCACACCAGGTCGTAATACGCGCCGTAGCCTGCCTTGTCCGCATCTATGAACACCAGGTCAAACACTTCATCCAGCTGCGGTATGATCTGTGCGGCCTTGCCGGTATGCTGCACTATTTTTTGCCGCAGGCCGGCTTCCGTGATGTACCGGGAACTGATCTCTTCCAGCTCTTCATTCACGTCAATAGTATGCAGCAGCCCGTTTTCCGCCAGGCCCTGCGCCAGGCATATGGCGGAATAGCCGGTGTACGTGCCTATTTCCAGGATGCGGGCAGGCCGCAGCATCTGGCTCACCATGGAAAGGAACCGGCCCTGCACATGGCCGCTGAGCATGTGAGGCTGGTCTACCTTCAGATAGGTTTCGCGGTGCAGCCGGTACAACAGCTCCGTTTCCGGGGTGGTGTACTTCTCTGCAAACGCCTGTATCTCCGGTGGTATTACCTCCATGCTCCTTTTTTTTTGCAAACCTAAGGAAAAACGGGGGAATGGGGCGTCTTTAGATGCCCATCATATGGCCGGACGCTGAAGTGAGTGACACAACGGCGGCTGAACAGCGTACTGCCGCCGGCTTCCAACATTCAGAAATTAGGCCGCAATTTATTGGTGGTATAGAACACCCTGAAGTATTCCACCACTTCTTCCGCGGTATCAAACACTTTCAGCAGGTTCAGGTCTTCCGGGTGAATATTGCTTTCCTTTTTCATCATCACAGCGTCTATCCATTCCAGCAGGCCTGACCAGTACTGCGTGCCTACCAGCACCAGCGGCGTTTCCGTCATTTTTTTGGTCTGTATGAGGGTGGCCACTTCAAAGAACTCGTCCATGGTGCCGAAGCCGCCGGGCATCATCACAAAGCCCTGGGAGTATTTGGCGAACATCACCTTGCGAACGAAGAAGTAGTCGAAGTTGAGGTTTTTATCGTAGTCTATAAAAGGGTTGGCAAACTGTTCATGCGGCAGGGTAATATTGAGGCCCACGCTTTTACCTTTGGCCTTCTGCGCGCCTTTATTGGCAGCTTCCATAATGCCGGGGCCGCCGCCTGAAATGATGCCGAAGCCGTCTTCCGCCAGCCGCTCCGCTATTTCACAGGCCAGGTCGTAATACGGGTTGCCCTCCCGGGTACGGGCGGAGCCGAAAATCGAGATACAGGGACCGATTTTTGCCAGGGCTTCAAAACCATCCACAAATTCCGCCATAATTTTAAAGATCTGCCAACTGGAATGCGCTTTGGTTTCCGTCCAGTCGCGATTATTCAGGTTCTTTAATGAATCGTTCATCTCCTCTTCTGTTTTAAATGATTAAGCGGGGTTACCGCGCCGGAGCGAGAGTAACCATAGCCCAATATACGTAAACACACCGTTTACTATCAATAATTCATGCCCGAATTTATACCCGTTGAGCCAGGCGGCCGAATGCTGTTTCAGGAAAAAACAGAGCACAGGGGCCAGCAGGCATACCACAATAGCGCCTTTGTCTATAATGGCCCGGCGGTTGAAAATGCCGAAGGCAAACAGGCCCAGCATAGGGCCATAGGTGAGCGCGGCCAGGAACAGCAGGGTGTCAATAAGGGCGCTTTCATTAAAGGCCTTGAACAGCAGGATGGTGAGCAGCAGCAGCATACCGCAGCCAATGTGAATGCCGTTCTTCAACCGCCTGCGGGCACTGTTCATACCTTCAGTGGAGTAGCCCAGTATGTCTATGTAAAACGATGTGGTAAGGGTGGTGAGCACACTGTCTGCGCTGGAAAAAGTGGAGGCCGTAAGCCCCATCAGGAATACCACCGCGGCAAAGGCGCCCAGGTGATGAAGCGCCAGCAGGGGGAATACCTGGTCTGTAACCGGTGCGCCCGCCGCGTTTACGGGCGCCTGTATACCGTATGCCTTCATGTATTCATACATCAGAATACCGAGGCCCAGCAGCAGCACATGGGCCAGCAGCTGCAGGATGCTGAACGTATAGATATTCTTTTTGGCCTCTCCCAAAGAGCGGCAGCTCAGGTTTTTCTGCATCATGTTCTGATCAAGCCCCGTCATGGTAACGGCAATCATCATACCGCCGAAAAAGTCTTTCGGGAAAAAGTTGACGGCCCGCCAGTCCCAGAAAAACGTGGCGCTCTTTTCACTGTTCACCACGCGCGATACCATTTCTGCCGGGCCCCAGTGCAGGCTGCTGCCTATCACCGCCACGGTGAGCACAAGGGCCAGCACCTGCAGCGCGCTTTGCAGCGCGTCTGTCCACACCAGCGTTTTAATGCCGCCGCGGTAGGTGTACACCAGCATTAAAGCTATCATGATAGCCACTGAAACGGCAAAAGGAATGTTATAATGATCAAACACGAACAGCTGCAGCACGCCTGCAATCACGAACAGCCTGGCGGCGGAGCCGGTGAGCCGGGAGAGGATAAAAAAGATGGCGCCCGTTTTCTGGCTGACGGGGCCGAAGCGCTGACGCAGGTAAGTATAGATAGAGGTAAGGTTGCGGTTGTAATAAAGCGGCAGCAGCACGGCGGCTATTACCACATATCCCAGCACGTACCCCAGCACCGTTTGCAGATAGGAGAAAGACGCGGTTTGCACTTTGCCGGGCACGGAAATGTAGGTAACGCCGGAGAGGGAATCACTGATCATGCCGATGGCCACCACATACCAGACGGAGTTGCGGTTGCCGATAAAATAGGCCTGTGTGTCTGCCTTGCGGCCGGTAAACCAGGAAATGAGCAGCAGCAGCAGAAAATAGCTGGCCATGAACAATACAAATACGCCCGGCAACATGCTGTAGATTTTATGGCCCGCAAATTACAACCCGATGTTGACGCCGCCGGAAATAATGGGGCGGTTGAGGTAAGGCGTATTTTTGTCCTGCAGCACGTCATACAGGACCATGATGGTAATGGCGGAGTTGCCGCCTACGGGTTGGGCATAACCGCCTCCCAGCAGCAGGCTGGGCGCGCCGTAACGGTCTTTATATTCCCGCCGCGGCTCGTATTCGGTGATTTTTGCGGAGATGTAATTGTATTCAGGCTGGGCATGAATAAAGATCATGTCCAGGGGGTAGAACCGGCCCCAGAGGCCGCCGCCGAACATGGTGTACTTGTTCCTTGACAGCACCACATTGTCATAGCCGTAACTCTTCCCGCTGGAATATTGGGCATTGATGTTAACGCCTGCGGCAAACAGCCGGGAAAAGCGGTACCCTATCATGGGAGATACGTTCACGAAGGTATAGTCTCCAAAAGCCATACCCAGCGCGCCGCCCACCATCACGTTGCGGGGGTTGAACCCTTTCTGCGGCTCTTCCTGGCGCGGAGGTTCCTCTTCTTCTTCGCGAGACTGGGCAAATACTGCCTGGCCAAGGGCCAGGAATATAACTGCAAGGACTATACGTTTCATGTGCATATTAAATGGGTACAGGCGCTAAATTATCTGTTTTTTGCTGATCTGCCGCCTATATTAACGTTTCTTTAAACGCTAGAAAGACGGGCAGAGCGTATGCCGCCGGGCATTGGAGAAGCTGCGGTTCGGGTACAGGCCAACATAGATCAGGCTCAGCTCGTAGGCGCCCTGCCGGCTGTTAGCTACTGACAGCGCGCTGGATGTTACATCATAGTTGAACATCAGCCTGAAATTGTTCATCTGGTACCCTACCAGGAAGGCGAACGCATCGCTCAACCGGTAGTAGGCGCCGCCAAACACCTGCTTTGCCCCGTGGTCTGCCAGGTTGTACGCAGCGTAAGCGCCCACCATGGTTTCGCTGGCCGTGGCCTGCCGGGCATAATAGGCGCCGGGGTTCAGTATCACGTTGTCAGACACTTTAAGGCTGGCGTTGAGGAAACCGATGTAGCGGCGCGCTATCTGGTTATTGCCGGCGTAGAAGGTTTCCCGCGGTTCATTCACATGGTGTACGGAAAAACCGCCGTTGATATATATTTCTTCTGTCGGAAAATAAGCGTAGTTCAAGCCTACCTGCATGTCAAAGTAGCCGATGGAGCCCTGGGTGATGGGCTCCCCGGAGAACATCTGGGAGTCGAAGAACTGCCCGTTCCACTGGGTGCCGAAGGTAAGTTTGTTCAGGTCAACCCTTTTATCTGCATACCCCACGTTGAAGCCGGCGGAAAGCAGGCTGCTCTGGCCCAGCAGCTGGTGATAGGCTATGGAGCCGTAGGCTTTGGTGGAGGTGAGGTTGCCGCTGCCCGCTACGTCCCGCAGCACCATGCCGCCCAGCCCTACCCAGCCGTAGGTAAGCCGCTCGCGGAACAGCTGGAAGTCTCCGAAGGCAGACATGGTTTTATACGGCACGGGAATAGAGGCCCACTGGTTGCGGTAGTTGATGCCGATGCGGTAGTTGCCGTCTGGTATGAAGCCGGTATTGGCGGGGTTGGTAGACAGGGGCGAGTTAAAGAACTGCGAAAAATGCAGGTCTTGCCCGGCTGCCGGCAAAGCGGCGGCCAAGCAACAAAAAATGGTGATGTGTTTCAATGTTTTTCTCATAACCCTCAATTGCTATCTTAACAATGTTACATTCCCCGTTTTCGACACCCGGTTACCGTCAGAGAACTCTATATTGAGCACAAAGGCGTAAGCGTCCATGGGTTGCACGGTGCCGTTGAAACGCCCGTCCCATCCCAGCTTCTGGTCATTAGACTGGAACATGAGCTGCCCCCAGCGGTTGAAAACTTTCATATCGTATTTCACTATACCAAACCCTTTGATCTCCCATTTATCATTGATACCGTCCCCGTTCGGAGAGAAGGCCGTGGGCACGTCATACAACGGGTTCACAATGGCGCTTACCTCATGGCACACCGTATCCTGGCAGCCGAAGGGCGTGGTAGCTATCAGGCATACCTGGTACGTTCCTGTTTTGAAATACTGGTAAGTGGGGTTCACTTCGGTAGAGGTGTTGCCGTCCCCAAAATCCCACCAGTAGGAAGATGCGCCCGTAGATTCATTGGTGAACGTAGTGGGCGTGTTCTCTACCGGCTTGTTGGGCTGGAAGGAGAAGGCGGCCACCGGCGGCGGCAGTATCACTATCTGCATGGTGGTATCATGCCGGAGGTTGCAGGTAGTGGGGTCTTCCGCATGCAGGGTAACCGTGTGGGTGCCAGGCTGCGTGAAGGTATGCACGGGGTATATATCCGTGGAGGTAGACCCGTCGTCCCCGAACGTCCACAGGAAGGATGTTCCTCCGCGGGAGGTATTGTCTATATGAGCGGTAAACGGTGCGCAGGCGCTATCCGGCAGTGCAAAGGAAGCTACCACGTTTTCGGCTACACGAATTTGCCGCGTGATCGTTTCCGGCGCGTTACAGTAGTTGGTGTCTATCAGCGTGAGCGTTACGTTGAAAATACCTTCATTCTGGAACTGGTGCCGCATGGTTTGGTCATCCGTAGTATCAGGAGGCGTGCCGTCCCCGAAGTTCCATACAAAAGACTGTGCGGTGAAGGGTTTTCCTGCCGGCGCAGCAGACAGGTTGTCAAACTCGTAGGCCAGGTCTTCACAGGGGGTCAGGCGCTGGTAGGAATAATCTACCGTAGCCCTGTCATCCCGCACCCTGATGGGCACAATAGCCGTATCTGACAGGTTGCAGCTGGCGGGGTCGTATTTGATCAGGCGCACGTTATAATCGCCAATGTTAGGGAAAGAATGGTCTACCGTAGGCACTGTGGTGGTCACTTCCGGCGAGCCGTCCCCGAAATCCCAGCGCCAGCTTTGCGCGGGCACATTGGTGGTATCTATAAAAGTGATATCTGCCGGGCGGCAGTAGTTGCGTTTTCTTTCCAGCGTGGTAAACGCTGCCCGCACCCCGTCAAGGTTAAAAGCTATTTTAAGCGAGCCCAGGTTGCAGCCGCGGGGAATGCCGCTGTTGTAAGCACCGGGCGTGGTAGGGAAACGCAGCCGCGGTTGTTCCGGGTTGGGACAGGCTGCGCAGATGGCCTGATAGATCACCCCGTTCTGGTCAAAGCGGCTGGTGCCGCCGTCTACGTGCTCCGCCAGGCCGTTGCCGCCGTAGAAGGTGCCGTACAAAATGTCAAGGGCATCCCGCTTCATCACAAAAAAGTAGAAATCGCTTCCGTCTGACGTGCCTTTGCGGGCGTCAGGCGTTACGCGCAGGCCGTTGGTGCCGGAGCTGCTGAAACCCTGGTTCAGCACCCCGCCCCAGCCGGATACGTATACGTTCTGGCAGCGGTCTACCAGGAAGGCCACGGGGGAGATGCTGGGCTGTGAGGCAGACTTGCCGAAGGTGGTGGAATAGATGAAGCCGGTGAGGTCTGGCCGCAGCTTGGTAATGAACTGCTTGGAATTGTCGTTATAAAAAGTAGCGGTACCGGCGGGTTGCATAATGGGCCAGGTACCTTCGGTGGTACCCATTACATATACATCCCCGTTCCTGTCCAGCTGAATGCCATATACCTGGTCTGCCCGGGCATTGTCAGAGCCGATAAAGGTAGATTGCAGGATAGAGGAGCCGTCTGTTGAAATATGCGTGATATAGCCGTCACACGCGCCGCCCCGGTAGCCGGGGTACACTACTCCCGGTGTGGTGCGGAAGTTCGGGCTTGCCGTACCGCCGGCCACGTACACGCTGTTGCCGCCGTTAACGGCCAGCACATAGGCCGCGTCCGCATCTGAACCGCCCAGGAAGCTGGCCCATATCAGGTTGTCAACGTTGGGGCTGATCTTCATCACCACGGCATCCTGCCGCCCGCCGCCATAGGTGGTCTGGAACGCACCGGCGGTAACGGGGAAGTTGGAAGACTGGGTGGAGCTGGCTACATAAATATTGCCGGCGCCGTCTATCACCACTTCACTGCGGGCGTCATCCCCATAATTGCGGAGCAGCTGGTCTATTCCCCCTCCTTTCTGGCTTCTCATATTACAGGCATCGTTGGCCGTGCCGCCGATGCGCATGGAACCGATAAGGGCGGTGCCGGTGGCATTAAGCTTGGTAATGGTAATATCGTACCCGCCGCCGGGGCCCTCCGTTTTAAGGACCGGGAAATTGCCGGAGTTTGTTCTGCCGGAGATCACCAGGTTGCCCTGCGCGTCTACAAAAAGGCTATGCGGCTGTTCTTCTCCCGCCCCGCCGATGTAGGTGGAATAAATGATGCGGGTGCCGGAGGGATTGAACTTGGTAATGGCCATATCATACTCCCCGCCGTTGAACGTCTGGTCATACACGCCGGCGGAAGTAGGGTAACCGGCATCAAAGGCTATGCCGCCACCGTAAAAATTACCTTCGGCATCGTAGGTAGCGGTAAAACCCCAGTTATCCGCCCTGGAACCGGAGAGCGTGGCAAAAACCACCGTAGGGTCTATTACCAGCGGGAATTGGCTGTCATACTTCCCTGATACCTTGAAAGACACGGTATTGCCGGTTAGCTGGTACCGTACGGTTACTTCTTTCCTTTCATTGTTGATATACTGGTAGGCAAAAGGCATCAGCTCTACCACATCGCCTACAGACGTTTGTATGCGGAGGTTGCCTTTTTCCAGCTTCACGCCGGTAGCGCCCTTATATTGAAACCTGATCTGCGAAGGGTCTCCGCCGGGGAGAACGATCAGATCGTACTTCATTTGCCCGCTTTCGGAGTACACCTGCATGTCTACATTATTGTAAAGGCCTGTGTACAGTACGTTCGTATAGGCGCCAATGCCGGCCTTCCATTTGGAGGGGTCGTTGCCGATGAAGTATGAAATATTGTCCTGCGTGGGCTTGGAGGCCGTCATTACCGGGTTGGGCCGCGCATTCAGGAACTCCAGGTCATAGGCATGGCCGCGCACTTTTTCCGGTTCCGGCCCTGTACCGGGCTGGCCTGGCCGGGGCGGGAGCGGCTTGTTGGGGTCAGGGTTATATACGGTATCCGTAATATGGGAGTGGCCATGGCGGAAAACCTCCATTCTCTGCATATCTTCCTTGCTCAGCAGCAGGAAACGGAAGCCGTTCTTTTTCAGGTAAATGTTGGCCGTACCCAAAGCGGCCCTGTACTGAAAATCGCCGGCCCATTGCCCTTTATTTTCCACATATTCCAGCGGAGAATAGTTGCCGGCAGCCTCCTGTGCGGCCACAGGCAAGCTGAAGAGCATTATTATCCATACTTGCAATGCGCTAGAAAGACTGACAGGGCGTGTAGATTTCAAAACGGTTCTGATTTTTAAGATTGTCCCAGTAAACTAATATACTCTATTTAACGGTTTCGCGTGTCAATTTGTTACGGGGGTGCGGCTTGGTTGGCGACTGGCAGGAGGCGGTCCACGAAGGTATTAGGCAAGCAACAGGTTCAGGATCAACCACCCCTGCCAGTCATTCCAAAAACATCAACGTAAAACCGGTCAGGATATTTTACTCCATGCGGATTTTGACCGTTGAGTGGCCAAATAATCGTGAAGCGGTTTATTTTCAGGAAGTTCAAGGTCGGGGTCTGCTTCCAGGATGTTTTCGGCGCTGTCCCGGGCGGCCTGCAGCATGGCGCGGTCCTGCACAATGTCAGCCAGCTTGAGGTCAAGCAGGCCGCTCTGGCGGGTACCTTCAATATCTCCGGGGCCCCGCAGCTCCATGTCTTTTTCGGAGATCACAAAGCCGTTATTGGTCTGTACCATTACTTTCACCCTCTCCTGCGAGTCTTTCCCGATCTTGTTGCCCGTCATAAGGATGCAATAGCTTTGCTCCGCCCCCCGGCCCACCCGGCCGCGGAGCTGGTGCAGCTGCGAAAGGCCGAAGCGCTCCGTGCTTTCTATCACCATCACCGAGGCGTTGGGCACGTTCACCCCTACTTCTATTACCGTGGTGGCCACCATGATCTGCGTATCTCCGGTTACGAAGCGCTGCATATTGGTTTCCCGCTGCTCTACCGGCTGGCGGCCGTGCACCATGCTGATCCAGTATTTGGGCTCCGGGAAAAAGGCTTTCACCTCTTCATAACCTTTGGTGAGGTTCTCATAGTCCATGTTGGCAGACTCTTCAATGAGCGGGTATACAATGTAGGCCTGGCGGCCTTTGCGTATTTCTTCCTTAATAAAGTCCATCACCTGCGGGCGCTGGTACTCTGTACGGTGTACAGTGGTAATAGGCTTGCGGCCCGGCGGCATTTCGTCTATTACAGACACGTCGAGGTCTCCGTACACCGTCATGGCCAGCGTACGGGGAATGGGGGTGGCCGTCATCACCAGTATGTGGGGCGGCGTGTTGTTCTTTTCCCATAGCCGGGCCCGTTGCGCCACGCCGAAGCGGTGCTGCTCATCCACAATGGCCATGCCCAGGTGGTGGAACTGCACTTCTTTTTCCAGCAGGGCGTGCGTGCCTATCAGGATGTGAATGCTGCCATCAGCCGTGCCCGTTAGTATCTCTTTGCGTGCCTTGCCTTTTACGTTGCCGGTGAGCAGGGCCACTTTTACCGGCATATTTTTCAACAGTTCAGAAATGCCCTTGAAGTGCTGCTGCGCCAGTATTTCAGTGGGCGCCATCAGGCAGCCCTGGAAACCATTGTCCAGCGCCATCAGCAGGGTAAGCAAGGCCACCATGGTTTTACCGCTGCCCACGTCTCCCTGCAGCAGCCGGTTCATCTGGCGGCCGGTGGTGGTATCTTTCCGTATCTCCTTCAGCACTCGTTTTTGCGCGCCGGTTAAGGGGAAAGGCAGGTGATGATTGTAGAAGGTATTGAACACTTCTCCCACGGCGTTGAACACAAAACCGTGGCTGGCCTTATGGCGGCGGATCTTCAGGCGGCAGATGCGTATCTGCGCCAGGAAAAGCTCCTCAAACTTGAGACGGCGCTGCGCCTGTTTGGCCTCTTCTTCCGTAGCGGGCAAATGTATCTTGAAAAAGGCCTGCCCGCGCGGCATGAGGCGGAACTGCGTCAGCACGGGCGCGGGAATGTTTTCCCATATCTCCGCCAGGTTGAGCTGCTCCAGCAGGTTGCGCGTCAGTTTTCCGATAGCCTTGGCCGTCAGGCCGCGCGCCTTCAGCTTTTCTGTAGTATAATATACCGGCTCCAGGTGCTGGCGGCCGGTGGCCGTTTCTTCCGTGAGCAGGTCCATTTCAGGGTGGGCCATCTGCAGAATGCCGTTGAACTGAGACAGCCGGCCGAATACCAGGTAACCGGTGTTTTCGCGGAGCGACTTCTGCATCCACTGCCAGCCCTGGAACCATACCAGGTCTATTTTCCCTGTTTCGTCCTGCAGGGTGGCCACCAGGCGTTTGCTGCGCTTCTCGCCCACCACTTCCATATGAATAATGCGGCCGCGTATCTGCACATAGTCTTCCATGCCGCTGAGGTGGCGTATCTTGTCTACCCTGGTACGGTCTACGTACCGGAAGGGGTAATACTCCAGCAGGTCGCGGAAGGAATGCAGGTCCAGCTCCTTGCGCAACAGCTCTCCCCGCTGCGGCCCCACGCCTTTCAGGTATTCTATCGGGTTGGATAATATGGAAGAAACAAGGTTCAACTGCGCCGTAAATTATTCAGTTCACGAAGTACGGGAATTTCATAAGAAAAGGCAAACAGCCGGAGCCATTTGCCTTTGATATGTTTGGTGATATAACGTTCTATTCTGCGATGGCTTCTACCTTGCCTTCCACAAACAGTTTCATCCATTCTGATGTAACTGACTTGGGGCGTTCCAGGGAGAGGCCGAGGGCGCGGTCCCAGCAGAGGGAAGCCAGTACGCCCAGCGCGCGTGAAACACCGAACAGCACGGTGTAGAACTCGTACTCTACAAAGCCGTAGTGCAGCAGCAGCGCGCCGGAGTGGGCATCTACGTTGGGCCAGGGGTTCTTTACCTTGCCAAGGTCCTGCAGGATGCCGGGCACGGTATCATACACCATCCATACAATGCGCACCAGCTCGTCTTCAGGCAGATGTTTTTTGGCAAACTCCATCTGCGCGGTGAAACGCGGGTCTGTTTTACGCAGTACGGCGTGGCCGTAGCCGGGTACCACTTTACCTTCAGAGAGGGTCTTTTTCACATATGCTTCGATCTGCTCTTTGGTGGGCATGCCGCCTCCGAGCTCTTCACGCATGTTCAATATCCATTTGATCACTTCCTGGTTGGCCAGGCCGTGCAGCGGGCCCGCCAGACCGTTCATGCCGGCGGCGAAAGACAGGTAGGCATCACTCAGCGCGGAACCTACCAGGTGGGTAGTGTGGGCGCTTACGTTACCGCCTTCATGGTCTGCATGTATCACCATGTAGAGGCGCATCAGCTCTTTAAAACCTTCGTCGCTGTAACCCAGCATGTGCGCAAAGTTGGCCGCCCAGTCCAGCATGCCGTCAGGCTGAATATGCTGGCCGTTCTTGTACTTGCGGCGGTAGATGTAAGCGGCTACGCGGGGCAGGCGAGCAATGAGGTTCAGCGTGTCCTCATACATATAGCTCCAGTAGTCTTTTTTATTCATCCCGTCCGCATATGCCTTGGCAAATACGGATTCGGTTTGCAGGGCGGTTACGGCCACGCTAAACATTGTCATGGGGTGAGTAGAGATAGGCAGGGCCTCAATGGCGTCAAACACGTGGTTGGGCACGTGGGAGCGGCGGCCCAGCACGCTGCTCAGGTTCTGCACATCCGCCTCTGTTGGCAGCTCACCGATCAGCATCAGGTAAAACAACCCTTCCGGCAGCGGTTCAACGCCACCCGGCGCCTTGGGAAGATGCTCCCGCAGTTCAGGGATGGAATAACCCCTGAAACGGATACCCTCATTTGCATCCAGCAGGGAGGTTTCTGTAACCAGCCCGGTAATGCCGCGCATGCCCTGGTATACCTGGGCAACGGTAACATCGTCTACTTTCTTTGTGCCATGATTTTTGAGCAGGTCCTTTACTTCCGCGCTCAGCTCATCTGCCTTAGCCTTGAATTTCTCTTTTATATAACTCATTTTCCCGCAATGATTTAGAAAAATTAACGAATTCGATCAATGAACAAAAGTAACGATTAATCGCAAAAAGACTAAGCGAAAACGCAGATTTAATGTATTATTTCCACATATTACTGTAAACCCTTATTTGGGTGCGCGGAAGTAGAGGTAAAACGCCAGGCCGGCAAATACAAAATTGGGTATCCAGGCCGCCAGCAGGGGGTCAAGATTGGCTTTGGTGGCAAATACGGTTGAGAATTGCATAAAGAGGATGTAGACCGCGCTGATCACGATACCCAGGGCCAGGTGCAGGCCGCTGCCGCCCCTCACCTTCTTGCTGGAAATAATGGCGCCGATCAGCACCAGTATTATCACCGCCACGGCCGCGGAGGTACGGCGGTATTTCTCCACGTAATACACGTTCAGCCCTTCCGCGCCCCGCAGCTCCTCTCTTTCCAGGAACGCCGTCAGGTCAGGGGTGGTCATGGTTTCCTGCTTGTTTTTTTCTTCTATCAGCTCCGCCGGGTGCAGGGGTATTTTCAGGGAAGTATCCTGGTGGGTGCTGAGCGTTTCCTTCAGCCCGTTCACCGTACGCTCGCTGGCAAACTCCAGTTTCCACTTGCGGCCTACGGAGTCCCAGCTCACCCTTTCGGCGCGCATGTTGTACACCACCTGCTGGCCTTTGATGCGCTTCATGGTAAAGTCTGAACCGTTTTTGTAGTTGGGGTCATAATACCCGAAGGTGATATAGGTGGTACTGTCTACCCGCAGGGTTTTATTTCTCAGCGCCAGCTGTTCCTTGGGGGCGCTTACATATTTATTTTCGAAAGAAGTGCGGATGCGGTTGGCATTGGGCACCACCCAGCGGTTGGCGGCCCAGAGAATACTGGCAAAGAGGAAGGCCCCTACCCAGTATGGCCGCAGAAAGCGCCGGAAGCTTACCCCTGAGCTGAGAATGGCGATGATTTCCGTTCTGTACGCCATCTTGGAGGTGAAAAAGATAACGGAGATGAAGATGAAGAGGGGAAAAAGCAGGGCGGCAATGTGAGGGATGAAGCCGATGTAATAGTTCATGAACACAAACCCCAGGGAAAGATTGTGGTTCATGAAATCGTCCACTTTTTCCGTGATGTCTATCACAACAGAGATCACCAGTAATATCATCAGGGAATAAATGAAGGTACCGATGAACTTGCGTAATATATACCAGTCTATTTTCTTCATATAATTTGGCGGCAGGGCTTTAAAGTTCCAAAGCTAGCAATACATATGCAAATTAAACAATGTTATTACAGGCGGGTTTGCAGCCTTGGCAGCACCTCTTTTTTCCACGCGCCGAAGGTACCCTGCAAAATCTGTACCCTTGCTGTTTTGACCAGCTCCAGGTAAAAACAGAGGTTATGAACGCTGGCCAGCGTCATGGCCAGGAATTCCCCGGCCACGAACAGGTGGCGGAGGTAAGCGCGGGAATATTGCTGGCTGGCGGCGCAGGGCGTTTCCGGATCTATCGGCGAAAAATCGGTTGCCCATTTTTTGTTCCGGATGTTCACCACGCCCTGCCAGGTAAAGAGCATGCCGTTGCGCCCGTTGCGGGTGGGCATCACGCAGTCGAACATATCTATGCCCAGCTCAATATTGTTCAGGATGTTCCAGGGGGTGCCCACGCCCATGAGGTATCGGGGCTTTTCTTTGGGCAGTATTTCCGTTACCAGGCCGCACATTTCATACATCTCCGCTTCCGGCTCCCCTACGCTGAGGCCGCCAATGGCGTTGCCGGCGCAATTGCGGGAGGCAATGGCCTCAGCGGAGGCCTTGCGCAGGTCTTTATAGGTGCTGCCCTGTACTATAGGGAACAACGTTTGTTCATGCCCGTATTCAGGGGCGGTTTCACCCAGCCGCTGTATGCAGCGGTCAAGCCAGCGGTGCGTCAGCTCCATGCTGCGTTTGGCGTAGCGGTACTCGCTGGGGTAAGGCGGGCACTCGTCAAAGGCCATGATAATATCCGCCCCGATGCCGCGCTGTATGTCCATCACGTTCTCAGGGGTAAACAGGTGGCGGCTGCCGTCTATATGGCTCTGGAACACTACGCCCTCCTCCTTGATCTTGCGGTTGGCGGCCAGGGAAAACACCTGGTAGCCCCCGCTGTCTGTCAGGATGGGGCGCTCCCAGCCGTTGAATTGATGCAGCCCCCCGGCCTGGCGCAGCACCTCCATGCCCGGCCGCAGGTACAGGTGATAGGTGTTGCCCAGTATGATCTGGGCGTTCACATCCTGCCGCAGCTGCTCCTGGGTAACGGCCTTCACGGAGCCCACGGTGCCCACCGGCATAAAAATGGGCGTTTCTATGCTGCCATGGTCTGTTGTAATCAGGCCGGCCCTGGCGCCCGAACCGTCTGTGGTAATTAGATCGAATTGCAAAACCGCTGTGTTTTTTCAGGACGCAAAGGTATTGAATATTGACCATCCGCCCGTTGGATCATTATTTTTTCCACATGCTTACATAGGTAAATAAAAACATATATTTTTGCCCCCTATGTCGGACAATCTGGGGATTATCGTCTTTTACTGTTTTGCCGCTGCGGCTGGCGTGCAGGCTTTGTATTACCTGATCTTTTTTTCAAGGGTGGCCTTTTACAAACGGCAGTTTGATGAAGACTTTCCCCCGCAGGAAGACCTTTCTGTAGTGATCTGCGCCAAGAATGAAGAAAGGAGCCTGCCCAAAAACCTGCCTACCGTGCTGCAGCAACGGTACCATGTACACCAGCAGCCTGCGTATGAGGTAATAGTGGTGAACGATAATTCGGAAGATGATTCCAAGTACTACCTGGCGTCTATAGAAAACGGCTACCCGCATTACCGCCATATTGAGATCAAACAATCCGCCCAGTTCATTCCCGGCAAAAAATACCCGCTCTCCATCGGCATCAAGGGCGCCAAGTATGATACGCTGGTGCTTACGGATGCAGACTGCAAGCCGGCCAGCACCTACTGGCTGTCTATGATGGCGCAGGGCTTTGAAGGCGGCAAGGAGGTTGTGCTGGGCTACGGGCCTTATTACAAAAAACCGGGCTTCCTCAATAAAGTAGTGCGGTACGAGACGTATTTCAGCGCCCTGCAATACCTTGGTTATGCCCTGGCCGGCATTCCTTACATGGGCGTAGGCCGTAACCTGGCCTATAAAAAAGAGCTTTTTTTCCGGCACAAGGGTTTTACCGCGCATCAGCACCTGGCCTCCGGAGATGACGACCTGTTCATCAACCGCGCGGCCAACGGGCGTAACACGGCCGTGGTCATCAACAAACACGCCTTTGCCTATTCGGAGCCTAAAACGAAATGGAAATACTGGTTCAAGCAGAAAACCAGGCACATGTCTACCGGCAAACACTACCGCTTCGGCCACAAGGTGCTGCTGGGCCTGTTTTCCCTCTCCCACTTCCTTTTCTACCCGGCCCTTGTTGCGGCCCTGTTCTATACGCCCATGCTGTACATCACCCTGTACATCCTGGGCGGTAAAATACTGGTGCAGTCCATCATCACCTGGCTGGCCCTCAGGAAGCTGGACGAGAAAGACCTTTTCTGGTACAGCTGGCTGATGGACATTCTCATGTTCCTTTATTATGTTATCTTCACGCCCGCATTATTCTTCAAAAAAGGAAGAAGCAAGTGGAAATAGCCATGGAGATCGTTTTAAAATATTTTGCTGATTTCACCCCCCGCCAGCTGGACCAGTTCCGTACCCTGGCGCCGCTATACCGGGAATGGAACGAGAAGATCAACGTGATATCCCGGAAAGATATTGACGCATTGTATGAAAAACACGTGCTGCACTCCCTGGCCATTGCCGCGGCTGCAGACCTCACCCCCGGCCTGCAGGTGCTTGACCTGGGCACGGGCGGCGGCTTTCCAGGCATTCCGCTGGCTATCTTTTTCCCCGAAGTACAGTTTCACCTGGTAGATTCCATCGGCAAAAAAATAAAGGTGGTGGAGGCCGTGGCCGAAGGGCTGAACCTCTCCAACGTCACCACCGCGCATTCCCGGGCGGAAGACATCAAAAACCGGAAGTTTGACCTGGTGGTATCCCGCGCGGTAGCGCCCCTGAAAGACCTCTGGGGCTGGAGCAAACCCCTCCTGAAGAAGAACCCGCCGGCGGAACGGCCCTCCGGGCTGATCTGCCTGAAGGGCGGCGACCTGGCACAGGAAATTTCCGAAAGCGGCTGCAGGCCCCGGCTGGTGAATATCCACCAGCTGTTCCCCGAAGAGTTTTTCCGTGAGAAATACGTGGTGGCGGTGAAATGAACGAAGGAACAACGAACCTTCCCCCGGAGATGAACGAACAAGCAACCAAAAGTTACTTGTTCGTTGTAGGTTCGTTGTAGGTTCGTTACTCCTTCGTTCGGATCGGCCAGAACCCGCTGTGGTGGCGGGCCAAAACCCTGAAACCTTCTATGATGGCCCGTTTGCAGAGGCAAATTTGGCCCCGGAAGGCGGCATTTTCACGCCCGGGCTCGTGGCAGCCCCACCGGGACCTTTTGTAACAAAATCCTGCTTATTTCGTTAAATTACTGGTTATCAATATACAAGCCCCAGGCGGGGCCAGGCGGCAAAAAAAAGATCACCTTTACAAAATATGCCCCGGCCTTGTTCGTCTACGTATGTAAGATGAACGAGTGGCTTTCCATAAAAAAACCCATGGCAGCTGAACAAAACGAGCGCATACAACGCACGGTAGAAAAAGAACGCAAACGGCTACTGAACTTTATCCGTACACGGGTAGATAATGTGGCCGATGCGGAAGACATTCTGCAGGACGTGTTCGTTCAGTTCACGCAATACCTCCGCCTTGGGTCGGATATTGACTCACTGACGGGCTGGCTGTTTGCCGTAGCGCGCAACCGCATTACAGACTGGTTCAGGAAAAAGAAGGAAGACCGGTTTTCAGACACCGCCCTGGCTTCTTCAGAAGGTGACGGGCCACTTTATTTATCAGATATACTGCCGGATACCGCCGCTCAAACGGATGAGCCCATGGTAAGGAAGATCTTGCTGGAGGCCATTATGGAAGCGGTAGAAGAGCTGCCGGAAGAACAGCGGTTCGTTTTTTTACAGCACGAAGTGGAAGGCCGCTCCTTCAAGGAACTGGCTGCCGCCACGGGCGTGCCGGTGAACACGCTGCTTTCCCGCAAGCGGTACGCCGTGCTGGCCCTGCGTGAAAGCCTGGCAGGTATATACAAAGATTTGTTGAACGACTAAAGAAAGTACGATCATGAAAAAAGTAGGTAAAATATTAGGGTTTATAGTACTGGGCGTGGCCTGTGTGGCGGCCTTCGGCTTTGCCGTCATGTACCTGTGGAACTGGCTGGTGCCCACGCTTTTTGCGGGCCCCGTTATCACCTTCTGGCAGGCGCTGGGCCTGCTGCTGCTCTGCAAGCTGCTGTTCGGGTTCCCGCATAAGGACAAGGATGGCGACTGGGGGGCCAAACGCCGGAAATGGAAAGAAAAAATGAAAGCGAAACTCGAACATATGAGCCCCGAAGAAAGGGAAAAAATGAAGGCACAGCTCAACCGGTGCATGGGCCCCCGCTGGGGAGGCTGGATGGCGCCGGAAAAAGACCAGCCGGAAAAAGATCAGCCGGAAGCTACCAAGGAATAACCACATTTAACCTGACTTAACCTGACTTTATGCAACCCTCCTTAAACACCAGTGCTATGATCGGTATCTTCAAAACCAATATAGGCACCTACCGCGAGCGGAATCTCATTATTGACGCAATTTGTAATAACTTTGATGTGGCATCCTGCCATGTTGATATTGAAGATTGCGACAAGGTACTCCGCATTGTAGACCTGAAAGTAGACGAGCGCTCCATTATCAGTTTTGTACAAAAACAGGGCTTCTATTGCGAAGTGCTGGAATGATGAATAATTGATTGTTAACGAGGATAACCATGACCATATGAACAAACAAGCCCTCATTACTTTATTGGACAACAGCTTTTCAGCGTTTTCCGCTTTTATAGACACTTTATCTGATCACCGGTTTGTGGTTTCTCCCGAAGGGAAATGGTCTGCCGGACAACAAATGGACCACCTGATACGCAGCGCCAAACCGGTTAATACCGCGCTGGGCCTGCCCAAGCTGGTATTGCGTTTCTTTGGCCGCCCTATTGCCCGGTCACGCAGCTATGAGCAGATACGTGATACCTACCGCAGCGTGCTGGCACAGGGCGGCGTAGCCACCCGGCCCTACATTCCGCCGGTAACGGAAGCGGAGGAACGGGCGCGGCTGGTGCAGCAGTTTGCACAGCAAAAGAACAACATGATCTCCCTGCTGGATAAATGGACGGAAGAAGAGCTGGACAGGTACCAGGTGCCTCACCCCCTGCTGGGCAAGCTCACGGTACGGGAAGTGTTGTACTTTACGGCTTATCACAACTATCATCACCTGGATGCCCTGCAGCAGCGGGAGCAGCTCAGCCAGCCCTGGGCCAGCCACCTGGAGTGGGCTATATTCTAGTTTTACATACTCTCAGCATACTGTTGTATAGCGGGCATAAGCAAGTGCCCGCTATTTTTTTGCCATAAAATTCGTACCTTCCTGTACTACTTAACCCCAAGGGCAGCCATGGCCAACCCCAAAAAACAATAACAGCCTGGCCGCTGCCCCCTAACATTTGTTTTATGAAACGTACACAACAATTGATCTGCGTTGTGCTGTTGCTGTATGCACCTGTCTGCACTTTTGCCCAGAGCGAATTTGCAAGGGGCTGGCTATTTCCGCTGGAACTTGGGCAGGGAGCCGTAACGGCCTTCAATTCCTCTCCAGACCTTTACCTGGCCACCCTGGCCTTTTCCCCGCAGGTAACGGTGGTGCCGGGGAGGCTGCGTGCCGGCCTCACGGCGGGCGGGGCCTTCACCGGCAAGCGCATCTACGGCATTGGCGGAGGCAGGGTGTCCCTGCTGGTGTGGGGCGGGCCCAAGGTGCTGGAAAGCTCCGTGTTTAACGTGCAGCTGGTGGGCGAGTACCTGCTGGGCACCAAAGACCAGCGGCTGGCCGGTGGCGGTGTTGCGGCCGAGATAGGTACCATGGCCACCGTAGCAATAAAAACGCATCGTGACTATGCGCTGAACAACTGGTGGTTCCAGGGCAGCCTGGGTATTCACCTGTTCCGGAAAAAAGTGGCGCCGCCGCCTTCCTTATAAATCCTAAAACGCTTCATCATGCCCACAACAGCCCTGGTCATCAGCGGCGGCGGCTCCAAAGGGGCCTTTGCCGTAGGCGTCCTGAAATACATGGCCGCCACGCCCAAAATAAAATTCGATACGCTTTGCGGCACCAGCACAGGTTCTCTCATTGTGCCGCTGGCCGCGCTGGGAGAAATCAACCTGCTGGAAAAATTATACACCACGCACAAAACCAGCGATATCATCACCACCGGCAACGTGGTGAACCGCTTTGCCGGAAAAGATACCTATTCGCTCTTTGACGCGCAGCCCCTCAGCATACTCATCAAAAACACCTACACAGACGCCATGTACGATGCATTGCTGAACAGCAAAAAAGCCATCTACCTCACCACCGTTTGCCTGCAAACGGGCCGCATCGTGTATTTCACCAACAGCGACCAGCCCATGACCTCGCCAGACTATGACGTGATACGGGTGCAGAACAGCAGCACCTTCCGCCGGGCCATGTTCGCATCTTCCTGCCAGCCGGTGTTCATGCCGCCCTACCAGGTGCTGGAATCGGAACCCCTGCAGTATGTAGACGGCGGCGTGCGGGAATACGCGCCGGTAGACCTTGCCATAGACACCGGCGCCACGGAAGTATATGCCATCCTGCTTTCTCCTGAAACGCCGGAAGCAGATAACCGGGTGTTCAAAAGCCCCTTTGAAATTCTGCAGCAAACCATGGACTGGTTTACGATGGACGTGGCCGTGAACGATCTCAAAATGCCGAAGTTCATTAACCGCAGCCTGCACTACCTCAAAGCCGTAAAAGCAAAAATGAAAGAAGCAGGGTTGAAGGTCAAAGACATTGAAGCTTTTTTTGACATCCCTTTCAACAACCCGTTCATGGGCAAAAGAGATCTGACGCTCCACATCATCAGGCCGGAGAAGCCGTTGAACGGCGGCCCCGGCGGGCTGGTGTTTGACCCTGTTGAAATGAAAAAAATGGTGGCCTACGGGGAAGAAACGGCGCGGAAATATTTTGAAGAGCATCCGGCCGGCTAAAAAAAGGGCTGCTCATACAATGATGAACAGCCCTCTTCTATTTTCGTTTTTTCCTGCCTACCTAGAAACGGCTTTGTTGTTATTGCGGTCAACATCCGCCAGCCGCATGCTGGGATCTATTTCTATGCTTTTTAACTGGCCGATGGGCACATCCAGGGTAAAGGTGTAGGTGGGGTGCGTCCACCGCCAGCCGTCATGCACAATGTACTTCTGGCCCGCGTTCTCATTGGGTTTGCTGCCAAACATCAGCGTGAGGGGAATGTTGTGCATTTCCTTGCGCCCGTCAGCCAACTCCACCTCCACGTCTACCGGCATGGGGAACTGGCCCACGCGGCGCAGGCGCACCACGGTTTTCCCGCTGGCCTCATAAATGCTGTCAAGCGCGTAATCTATGTGTTTGGTGGAATTCATCATGTACTGCAGGTACCAGTCCAGCTGCAGGCCGCTTTCTTTTTCCATGACGCGTATGAAGTCTTTTGCGTTGGGATGTTTAAAGCGCCAGTCGCGGTAATAACGCAGCAGCCCTGCATCACGGTTGGCGGCGCCTATGACGTACCCCAGTTGCTCCAGGAACACGGCGCCTTTGGAATAGGCGTTGATGCTGTATCCGTAATTGGTGTTGAAATGATCTGAATGCGTGCTCATAGGCTCTTCAAAACCGCTCCTGATAAGGGCAAAGTAGGAACGGTAGTTGCCGGCCTGGTGCCATCTGCCTTTCAGGGAATCTACCGTATTGCCAATGGTATTGTCTTCCGCAAAGGTGGTGAAACCTTCATCCATCCAGGGGTACAGGCTTTCGTTGGTGCCCAGCATGCCCTGGTACCAGCTATGCATCCATTCGTGAATGGCCACGCCGTACAGGCCGTCCATTTTGCCGTTGCCCATAATGAGCGTGGCCATGGGGTATTCCATACCGCCGTCTCCGCCCTGTATGAAAGAGTATTGTTTATACGGGTAAGGGCCGTAATGTTTTTTGATATACTCGTAAGCGGCGGGTATCATTTCCGCCAGCCGGGGCCATGTATTTTTGGTGGTATCATTTTCCCGGTAAAAGAAATGCGCGGTGAAATCATCTACCTGTTTGGTGATGTGTTTATACTCCGGGTCTGCGGCCCATACAAAATCATGCACATTGGGCGCTAGAAAATGCCAGGTAAGGGTTTTGCCGGCAGGGCGGGTCACTTTTGCACCTTTTGTTTCGTAGCCGTGCCCTATCTGGTTGGGGTTTTGCAGGTAACCGGTGCCGGCCACCACGTATTGTTTATCCAGGGTGATCTTCACGTCAAAATCTCCCCAAACGCCGTAAAACTCACGGGCAATGTAGGGCGTGGGGTGCCAGCCTTCGTAATCGTACTCGCACATTTTGGGGTACCATTGCGCCATGGAAAAGTCAATGCCTTCCTTGTTGTGCCTGCCGCTGCGGCGTATCTGCACGGGCACCTGCGCTTCAAATTCCATGTCGAACACGGCTTTGCTTTTGGGGAGAATGGGCTGGTCAAGCTCCACTACCAGTATGGTCTCTTCCGTGCGGTAGGCCTGCTGACGGCCGTCCCGCTTCAGGGAAAGTATTTTCTGGTAGCCGATCTCGTTGGGCTGCAGTTTGGAGATGCGGTCTGTAACGCGGGCATCCCAATCGTGCCGGTTATGCCCCTGGGCATCTTTCCCTACTATGATCTTCCCCAGTTCCCGGCTGCGCACGTCCATCATGCTGCCGGGCTGAAATGCGTTCCAGTAGAGGTGGTAGAACACGCGGAAGAGGGTGTCTGGCGAGTTGTTGGTGTATTGCAACTGTTGTTTGCCGGTGAGGCGGTTGGTCTGCACGTTCAGCTGAACGTCCATCTTGTATTGCACATGTTGTTGCCAGCGGTCTGTTTGTGCCCAGGCTGCGGTAGTTCCCAGTGCCAGTATCATCACCGGAAAAAAAAGTTTCCTCATACTCGGATTGTTGGTATAAGGCGCGAAAATAGTGAAATTAACCGTGGCGGCGGGGGTATTTGGGATGTACGGTCAGGAGAAGGCCTGCCGGCGCATTTCAACACGGATGCTTGCTACACCGGGCCGGCAGGCGGGTTTTTCCTCTGCATACAGAGCGCTGCCTGTTATGCAATGGTGATGCCCTGGGTGATAACCGGGGCAGAAAGGTCCCAGTTGCCTTTGTCGGCCTGGGCTAAAAAAGTTTTGGTACGGTATACGGTAGGATGCAGCACCTTTTTGGGATGGGTGGCCAGCCATTGCTGCCGGGCCTTTGTGTAGGCCAGTATCCAGCTTTTTTCATCCCCGCCGTGCAGCGGCGTGCGTTCCGGGAAACGGACGCGTAAAAAGCCGGGGATGGTGCCGGAGTGGATGAAGCTGTCGTAAATCACCAGCAGGCTTAGCGGCAGCTGGAATTTTTCAGCGTTGAAGAAATAGAAAGCAGGGTCGAAATACAGGCGTTCAAAGGTTTCATCCTGCGCTTCACGCATGATGGGGTCTTGACGGGCGCTGTCTTTCAGCAGTTTGATGAACTGTTTGTCGTTCACCAGCGATTGCCGGCCCACTTTGCTCATATACGGCTCAAATGCAGCCGCAAAGCTGCCGCCCATGCCGATGTAGCGCTCCAGCAGGTTGCGCAGGTTGCCCTGCTCTGTGGTCTGGCTGCGGCCGTAGGTGATCTGGCGGCTGCCGCCGCGGCCGTCCGGGTAAATCACAAGGGCATCGTACTCGCCTTCTGCGCTGCCGGTTTCAAACACGTTCACGATGCTGATGATCTTTTTTTTGATTTCATTGGTAATCATAAGTAACTATTTGGGATTTATGTTGTCCATTGCACGGAGACCGGGTGTTGCATCCAGGGTAATTGCAGCGGCTGACCCGCTGTTTCCTTCACGGCCAGGCAGGGTGCTACTGTTTCTGCGGCCACCGTCAGCATCCATTCCACGCCGTTGAACTGCAGCTTGCCGTTACGCTGCAGCACGGTACTGCGGAAACTTTGGCGGTTCAGGTGGCAGGCAGCGGCCAGTTCATCTACCAGCGCCAGCGCCGCCTGTTTTTCCTGCTCCGTTAATTGGACGTCTTTTTCAACCGGCTCATGTAACGGTATGCCGCAAAGCAGCTTGTGCAGCGCCATGTTGTATTCCGGCACTGCCTCTTCCTCCCCTGCCATAAACGCCAGCAGGTGTACGGCGCTGCTATACCGCTCCGGCAGAATGCCCGTACCGCCCGGCAGCAGCCATTGCACTTCCTTCAATAAACGCGCCAGCTGCGCATGCAGCAGTACCAGCCCTGCCTGTTTTGCCAGCAGCGGTTCATCCAGCCCCAGGTCAGGCGCGGTTACGGCATCAACTGTACTTGTATGGATCGCAGGCGCCACCAGCCCGTGCAGCACGTCAGGGAAAGTTATCTCGTCCAGCAGGCTGCTGCCGGCAATACTGATGGCTGTTTGCATCCATTTGTTCCACTTTTCCCTGATCTTGTCCTTCAGGTTGGTTCTTTCTGTGGCCATCAGGGTGGTGAACAAGGCGTCCCAATAGAGGCAGCGAAGGCGGTAAGGAACAACCGGCCATGAAGCGAAACGCTGCAGCAGGCTGCTTTCCCCGGCAGCGGCCGCTTCTCCTGCCGCTGCCCCGAATACGGCGCACAGCGCAGTTTGCCGCAGGGTCGGGGAGCATTGCAGCACCCAGCGCGGAATACAAAGCCGGTTACCGGCCCAGGCCTGAAACCACCTGGTGCGGTATAGCGCCGGCTGCTGCTGTACTGCGGCAATGATATTTTCTTCCAGCGAAGCCGGCGTTTCCTGCTGCATCCACCAGGGAATAAGGCCGTGCTGCATGAAAAAGAACCAGGCGTACTGGTAGATCTCGTTCACGGAGCAAAGCCCCCATTGCGGTTCCTGCTCAGGTCCAGGATACAGGCTGTTATGCTGCTCCTGTTGTGACAATGCACTATTCCCAACTTCCATAAAAATTTGTTTTTGATAGCCTTACGGGACGTTCCATAGCATACTGAATACCTGTACAAGTTTACATGCCTCATGCTGAATGATGCCTGGTTAATTGGGGTTGCATCTATGCAGATGCCCTATGCTTTTTCCGGTATCCTGGGGTTTGAAGTATGTTAACTTTTATTGTCTATTCCGGGGCTGTTGTCTACGTAATATTAACCATTATTCACCACATGGCAAAAAAGTGTCAGGCGGTCTTGCCCTCCACAATGATCACAATTTCTCCCTTTACTCCTTTTTCCGCAAAATGGTCACGCACTTCCTGCAGGGAACCGCGCCTGTTTTCTTCAAACATTTTGGTCAGCTCGCGGGAAACGCAGCATGGGCGGGAGGCGCCGAAATATTCCATAAAGTCTTCCAGGGTTTTGACGAGGCGGTGAGGGGATTCATAAAACACCATGGTGCGGTCTTCTTCGGCCAGCCGGGTTAACAGGGTGTGGCGGCCTTTTTTGGGGGGCAGAAAACCTTCAAATGCGAAGCGGTTCATGGGAATGCCGCTGTTCACCAGCGCCGGTACAAAAGCCGTGGCGCCGGGCAAACATTCTACCGGTATGCCGGCGCGGATACACTCCCGTACCAGCAGAAAACCCGGGTCTGATACGCCGGGAGTGCCGGCATCTGTAAGCAGGGCCATCTGTTTGCCTGCCTGCAGTTGCTGTACCAGGTGCTGTAACACCTTGTGCTCATTATGCTGATGATAAGGTGTTACAGGCCTGGTAATTCCATAGTGCCGGAGCAGGATGCCCGAAGTACGGGTATCTTCCGCCAGCACCAGCTCCACCGTTTCCAACGTTTTTACGGCCCTGTAGGTCATGTCCGCCAGGTTGCCGATGGGCGAAGGAATGATGAAGAGTTTGGACAATGTTATTGAATGTTTACTTCGTAAAATTCCATTACCTGGTTGGCCAGCAGCTTCTGGCAGGCGTTTTCAGCAATATGCTGGGCTTCTTCCCGGGAGGAGGCTTCTATCTGCAGGGTAATGTGTTTGCCTACCCGTACGTCGTGTACATTTCCAAGGCCCAGGTTCTTTAACCCGCCCAATACGGCTTTCCCCTGGGGGTCCAGCAGTTCCTTCAGCGGCATCACGTTGATATGCGCAGTAAATGTCATTTTTCCTGAAAATTTGCCGCAAAACTAGGGAATAATGTTTAAGGAACTAACAAATAGTTTCCTGGAACTAACAAATAGTTTGCCTCCGTACCCGGTTTGTGCGAGCTTGCCAGCCAGCACACCGCCGGGGTATGGTGAGCTGTTGGAGGGAACAGGCGTAGGCCCTCCGGCTGCCATTTTGAAGGAACAATACGTTGCGGGAGCCTCGTCATGATCATTTCCGGCGAGCAGGCCTGTGCATTTCCGTTCAGGCAGCGGCCACTTTCGGCGGCACCAGCAGGGACAGCCCCACGTATACAATGAATATGAACGGCACCGCCGCAAAACCCAGTACCGGTATAACCGCTATTGACAGCGCTATCAGCAGGAAACGGGGCCAGTTATCTTTCAGGCCCAGGTTCTTGAACTTCAGGCTGATCATGGGGTGAGAGCTGACCATGAGGTAGCAGAGCGCAAAAATGATGGCATACAGCACCCAGATGTTTTCCAGCCAGTGGGCCAGGTTAAAGGAATTGTTGAGCATGATGAGCGGGAAAGAGGCCACCAGAAAGCCTACGGCGGGCGTAGGCACGCCAATGAAGTTTTCGGACTGGCGCGTGTCGAGATTAAAAACGGCCAGGCGGTACGCGGCAAAACAGGGCACCAGCAACGCGGGCGCCAGGTTGATATAAGATACGTCAAACACGTCGGGCATGCGGAGGTAAGCACTGCGCAGCAGGCGGAACAGGATCATGCCGGGTACCACGCCAAAGGTCACCACGTCTGCCAGCGAATCCAGCTCCCGGCCCAGCGGGGAAGCCACTTTCAGCAACCGCGCTACAAAGCCGTCAAAGTAATCGATGATACCGGCCAGCACCACCAGGCCGGAGGCCCAGTAAATAGGCTCGGGATTGGTGACCGTGTATTCGCGGCCGTTAAATTCAGCAATGTACTCCGGCGCGTGCAGGATAAAAATTATGGCCAGCGCGCCGCAGAAGAGGTTGGAAAGGGTAAGGATATTGGGAACTTGTTTCATCAGTGTTTTATTCGTCTTTCAATGGCCCTGCCATGCCGGGTGTGAGCAGGAAGCCGGGCCGGCAAAAAGGAAGATGTTTTTTATCAGGCATCCTGACGGAAGCCTGTATTTACGCAAATATCAACATTCCGGTTTATCCTTCAGCCAGCCCGGCCACAGCAATTTTACGCTTTCATCAGCGTTTCGATCTCTTCCGCCGTGATCGGGATATTTTTCATCAGGTCTACATTCCCGCCTTTTTTCAGCCAGATGTTATTTTCGATCCTGATACCCATTTTCTCTTCTTCAATGTAGATGCCCGGCTCCACGGTAAGCACCGCGCCTTCGGGCAGGGGCTGGTGGAAGGAGGGCGCCAGGTCATGCACGTCTACTCCCAGGTGGTGGGAAATACCGTGGTACAGGTATTTGCGGTAGGCAGGTGCCTCGGGGTCCTGGTTTTTGATGTCACCTTCCGTGAGCAGGCCCAGTTTCACGAACTCCTTACCGGCTTCCACGCCCACCATTTCATGATACTTGCCGATGGTGATGCCCGGTTCCAGGATGGATTTGGCGTAGTTATGCAAATGCAGGCAGGCATTGTACACCTGGCGCTGGCGGTCTGTAAACTTCCCGTTTACCGGTACGGTGCGGGTCAGGTCTGCATTGTAGCCGCCATAAGCCGCGCCGAAGTCCATCAATATCAGCTCCCCGTCTTTACACTCCTGGTTGTTGGACACATAGTGCAGCGTACGCGCCCTGTCACCGGAAGCAATAATAGACCCGTAAGCCTCGCCGGTAGCACGGTTGCGCAGGAACTCGTGCATGATCTCCGCATGTATCTCGTGCTCGAACACGCCCGGTTTGATGAATGCCAGCAGGCGGCGGAAGGTTTTTTCGGTGATATCTATAGCTTGCTGTATCACTTTCACTTCTTCCGCTGTTTTCACCACCCGCAGCTCTTTCAGGATGCGGGCTGCGCGGAAGTAATTGTGGAGCGGATAGCGGCTGCGCAGCTCAGCGGCGTAGCGGTAATCCCGCACGGGTACGAGATTGGCTTTACGGTTGTTTTCGTTGGTATTGAGATAGATGTTCTCCGCGTCATGTATCCAGGGCTGCAGCAGGGCGTCCAGGCTGTCCAGCCACACAATGGTGCCGATGCCTGAAATGGCCTGCGCTTCTTCGCGGCGGAGGCGGTGCCCGTCCCATTTCTCTTTCAGCTCATTAGGGCGTACCAGCACCAGTACTTCGCGGTACTTCGGGTCCGGATTATCAGGGAACAGTACCAGCATGGTGTCTTCCTGGTCTATACCGGTAAGCCAGTACAGGTCGGAATTTTGTTTGAAGGCATGCAGGGCGTCTCCGTTGGTGGGCAATTCATCGTTAGAATTAAAGATGGCAATCGAGTTCTCCTTCATCTTGGCCCGGAAGCGCTCCCGGTTTTTGACAAAGAGCTGCGGGTCCAGTGGTAAATATTTCATCAGTTGCGTGTTTACGAAGTATGAAGCCTCAAACTTACCGGAAAATCACCAACCGGCAAAAACGCCGCGGCGTTAACAGCCGTGAAAATAACAGGGATAATTAACAAATAAATATTCGCGCTGTCCTTTGATTTTCCGATAAATTGAAATCGAATGAATTAGATAATATCTAAAAAGAAGCCATAAAATAAGGAATTATTCAGGAAATTAGATGGCACAACATGCATAAAATTTGATAATATCAAAAAATGCATAGATTTGCCCATACACCAAAACAATCTTTCTTTATGCAAATCAGCAGTGTAAGGGATACACTCCAGGAACTGCGGAGCATGGGCATAGAGAACGTCGCTGATGTACATTACCAATTGCCTCCTGAGGAGCTGACAGCGCAAACCGTGGCTTTGGGCCAGGGCAGCCTGACAGATACCGGGGCATTGATGGTAAATACCGGCGAGTTCACCGGCCGCGCCCCGAAAGACAAGTTCATTGTAAAAGACCAGCTCACCGCCAACTCCGTGAACTGGAACGATTTCAACCAACCATTCTCACAGGAGAACTTTGACAAGCTGTACCGCCGCATTACCCGTTATTTTACCGGCAAGCCCGTTTGGGTGAGAGATTGCCAGGCCTGCGCCGACCCGGCGTACCGGCTCAACATCCGTGTAATAACGGAAACGCCCTGGTCCAGCCTGTTTGCATACAACATGTTCCTCCGCCCCGGCGAAGAAGAGCTGGAGCATATGGAACCCGAATGGACGGTGATACAGGCGCCCGGCTGTCATGCAGACCCCGCCACAGACGGCACCCGGCAGCACAATTTTGCCGTGGTGAGCTTTACCCGTAAAATGATCCTCATTGGCGGCTCCGCCTATACCGGGGAGATCAAGAAAGGCATTTTCACCATTCTCAACTACCTGCTGCCGCACACGCAGAACGTGCTCAGCATGCACTGCTCCGCCAACCAGGGCAAAAATGGCGATACGGCCGTTTTCTTTGGCCTCAGCGGCACCGGTAAAACCACGCTCAGCGCAGACCCGGAGCGCAAGCTCATTGGAGACGACGAGCATGGCTGGACGGACCACAACGTTTTCAACTTTGAAGGCGGCTGCTACGCCAAAACCATTGACCTGAGCGCGGAAAAAGAACCGCAGATCTTTAATGCCATCCGTGACGGCGCACTGCTGGAAAACACCGTTTATTTTCCCGGCACCCGCAAGGTGAACTATGCAGATAAAAGCATTACCGAAAATACCCGCGTGAGCTACCCGCTGCATTACATAGACAATGCGCAGGAGCCCTCCACCGGCAATATTCCCAAAAACATTTTCTTCCTTACCTGCGACGCTTACGGCGTGCTGCCCCCTATTTCCCGCCTGAGCCCCGGCCAGGCCATGTACCAGTTCATGTCTGGCTACACGGCCAAGGTGGCCGGTACGGAAGCCGGGGTAACAGAGCCCAAGTCTACCTTCAGCGCCTGTTTCGGCGCCCCCTTCCTGCCCCTGCACCCCGCGCGCTACGCGCAGATGCTGGGAGAAAGGATGCGGGAGCATGAAGTGAACATCTGGCTGGTGAACACCGGCTGGACGGGCGGCGCCTACGGCACCGGCCAGCGCATCAAGCTGAGCTATACCCGCGCCATGATCAGCGCGGCGCTGAAAGGAGAGCTGGAAAAAGCGGCTTACAAGAACCACGAAGTGTTTGGCGTAGCCATTCCGGAAGCCTGCCCCGGCGTGCCGGACGAGCTGCTGGACCCGCGCAACACCTGGGCAGATACCGCCGCCTATGACGCCCAGGCCAAAGACCTGGCAGAACAGTTCATAAAGAACTTTGAGAAATATGCGGCCCAGGCCGGTGAGGAAATACTGGCCGCCGCTCCTAGCGTGTGATCTGACAAAGCCTTTATAGATTCCAGGTTGTGCCAAGGCCAGCCGTTTGCAGTTTTCCTTTTTTAGATTCCCACGTTCATTTATCAATTTGGTTTACGGGGCTGCCTCTGGCCAGGCAGCCCCTTTCCATTCGCCGTTTTTTTCCTTACCTTTGCGCATGCAAATTTTAGACGGCAAACTCGTATCCCAGGCTGTAAAAGATCAACTGGCCACGCAGGTGGCTTCGCTGAAGGCCCAGGGCAAAAAAATACCTCACCTCGCCGCCATACTGGTAGGCAACAACGGCGCCAGCGAAACCTATGTGGCCAGTAAGGTCAAATCCTGCGCAGAGATCGGCTACAACTCCACCTTGCTCCGTTTTGAGGACACCATCCCTGAAAAACACCTGCTGGACCATATTGCCATGCTGAACGAAAATCCGGATATTGACGGTATTCTCGTACAGCTGCCGTTGCCCAAACACATCAACGAAGAGCTGGTGATCAATACCATAGACCCCAGCAAGGATGTAGACGGCTTCCACCCCATGAACGTGGGTAAAATGGTGAGCGGCCTGCCGGCTTTTATTCCCGCCACTCCTTACGGCATTATGCTGATGCTGGAGCATTATAACATAGACACCAAAGGCAAGCACGCTGTAGTGATTGGCCGCAGCCACATTGTAGGCACGCCGGTCAGCATCCTGCTCAGCCGCAATACCAATCCCGGTAACTGCACGGTAACCCTGTGCCACTCCCATACAAAAAATCTCGCAGAGATCTGCCGCCAGGCGGATATTGTGGTTGCCGCCATTGGCCGCCCCAATTTTGTAACGGCAGATATGGTGAAAGAAGGCGCCGTAGTGATAGACGTGGGCATCAACCGTATGGAAGACGCGTCCAAAAAGAGCGGTTTCCGCCTGGTGGGCGATGTGGATTATGCAGCCGTAGCACCGCGCTGCAGCTACATTACCCCTGTTCCCGGCGGCGTAGGCCCCATGACCATTGCCGCCTTGCTGAAAAACACCTACCTCGCCGCCACCGGGCAGCGCGGGCATCAGAACTGATAAATGAGCTACCTTTGTACCATGCAGGGCACCGCTTTACATACCGCTACCTTACCCGTGATGGAATCTTTCTACACCCTGCAGGGGGAAGGCTTCCATCAGGGGAAGGCTGCGTATTTCATCCGCCTGGGCGGCTGTGATGTAGGCTGTGTATGGTGTGACGTGAAAGAAAGCTGGGATGCCGGCAAACACCCTCAAATGGCCATCCCCGACATGGTGCTGGAAGCAGCCGCCAACCCCGGCCGCATTGCCGTGATCACAGGCGGGGAACCGCTGATGCATGACCTGACAGCGCTTACGAACGCCCTGCACAAAGCAGGGTTCAGGAACCACATTGAGACCTCCGGCTCTTCTCCCCTGAGCGGCAGCTGGGACTGGATCACGCTCTCTCCCAAAAAATTCAAGGCGCCCCTGCCGGAAATCTGCGCCAAAGCGCATGAGCTGAAAATAGTGATCTACAACAAATCTGATTTTGCCTGGGCAGAGAAATATGCAGCGCTGGTGGGCCGGCAATGCAAGCTGTACCTGCAGCCGGAGTGGAGCCGCGCCGCGGAAATGACGCCCTACATCATCGATTACGTGAAAGAACACCCCCAATGGCAGATCTCCCTGCAGATCCACAAATACATCAACGTTCCCTGATCTTCTTCACGCTTCCATATCATAAACCCCTTTTTTTCCGTTATTTAGTGATTAACTATGAAACACATCCTGTTATCACTCTGCTGCCTGATCAGCCTGGGGCTGATGGCGCAAAAAACGGACAAGGCCGACAGAAAGGCCGGCGAACTGTTTGAACAGGCCATCCAGGCCATGCGCACTTATCAGTATGACAACGCCATCCACTTCCTGAACGAAGCCCTGAAAGTAAAGCCCAATTATCCCGATGCCTACGGCCAGATGGGCCTTACCTATGTGGCTAAAAAACAGTACAAGGAAGCCATCGCCGCCTTTAAAAAACTGCTGGAAATTGATGCTGACGGCCTGCGTTTCATCCGCATGTCTTACGCCAAGGCCCTGGCCGGCAACGGGCAATTTGCAGATGCCCTGAAGATGGTGGAAGAGCAGATCGCTATTTCTAAAAAACCTTCTGCTGAACAGGCCCAGTTTAAAAAGAACATGGAGTACGCCCTCTCCACCCAACCCGTGCCTTTTGAGCCTAAGAACCTGGGGCCCAATATCAACACGGCAGACGCGGAATATTTCCCCTCCCTGACCATAGACGGCAAAACGCTGGTGTATACACGCCGCGTGGGCGGCCGGAATGAAGACTTTTTTGTATCGGAAAAAGACAGCCTGCAATGGCAGCTCTCCAAAGACATGGGAGAGCCTGTCAATTCCGCCTTTAATGAAGGCGCACAGAACATTTCGCAAGACGGGGAAATGCTGGTGTTCACCGGCTGTGATTTCCCGGGAGGGCGCGGCAGCTGCGATATTTATTACTCTGTTAAAACCGCTGACGGCTGGCAGGCCCCGCGCAATATCGGCCCTGCCATCAATAGCGAACTGTGGGAATCGCAACCCTGCCTTTCGCCAGACAAACAAACGCTCTATTTCACCCGCGAAACACAGGATGCCGGCGCCGATATTTTTGTGAGCCGCCGCAGTGCTGACGGGCGCTGGAGCCTGGCAGAACGCCTGGGGCCCAATATCAACACCCCCGGCCGCGAAATGACGCCCTTCCTGCATGCAGACGGGCAAACGCTGTTCTTTGCGTCTACCGGGCATCAGGGTTTCGGCGGACTGGACATCTTCTATTCCCGCCTGCAGCCGGACGGCTCCTGGGGGCCCGCTGTAAACCTGGGTTACCCCATCAACACCATTGACGAAGACGGCAGCCTCACCGTAGCCGCAGACGGCGTTACGGCCTACTTCGCCTCCGACCGCTCTGACGGGCGCGGCTCTCTTGACATCTACAGCTTTGAGCTGTATGAAGCCGCCCGGCCGCAGCCCACGCTCTACGTAAGAGGGTATGTATACGATGTAAAAACCAACCAGCGCCTGGTAGCCGCCCTGGAGCTTACAGACCTGGCTACCAAACTAACAGTAGCGAACATACGCAGTAACGAGAACGGGGATTACCTTGTGCCATTGCCTACCGGTAAAGACTATGCGCTCTCCGTAAGCCGGAAAGGCTATCTCTTTTATTCCGAGAACTTTTCGCTGAAAGAGGTGAAAGAAGGCCAGCCATTTGAAAAGAACGTGCCGCTGCAACCGCTGGAAGCCAACGCCGTGGTGGTATTGCGCAACATCTTCTTTGCCAGCAACGAATTCACCCTGCAACCCGCTTCTACCACAGAGCTTGACAAACTGGTGGCCCTGCTGAAAAGCAACCCCACCATGGAAGTGGAGCTGAGCGGGCATACAGACAATGTGGGCAGCGATACGGACAACCAGGTGCTCTCCGAAAACCGGGCCAAGGCAGTGGTGGAATACCTGGTGAAACAGGGCATAGCGGCAAAAAGGCTGAAGGCCAAAGGTTATGGTGAAAGCAAACCGGTAGATACCAATGATACCGATGCCGGCCGTGCGCAGAACAGGAGAACGGAGTTGAAGGTGATCAGTTTGTAAGATCGTTTGATAAAAAAGAAACCGCCGTGGTGTTTGCGGCGGTTTCTTTTTTTATTAATTCAGTCTTGGCTAATTTGTTTCTTCAGATTTTCCAGTTCCTTCTCCTGCCGTGCCAGCCGTTGCTGCTGCGCGTCTATTACCTTTTCCTGCGTGGTCATTTTTTTATTCATATCGATCATATAGAGCGTAAGCTCTTCTATCTTCTGCAGCAATTTTGCCTGGTTCTCCCCTACATCCAGCCCATTTTGCTGAACATCCGCAGCTGAGGGCATTTCAGGGAGGTGCTTGTATTTGGAGATGAAAGATTCCAGCTCTTCGAGCGATTTTAGTTGATAAGATGGTTCGAATACATAATCAGGCCATTCGGTTTGGGTCACCTTTATTTTTTGGGCTTTCACCGGGCCGTTAACGGCGAGTTTGTAGCCGCCGCTTGTGGGAGTGCCGATGGAGAGGTTGCCGTATTCATCGAAGGTCATTTTGTTGTAGTGTGGACCACCAGGCACTTTGGTGGCAAAAACAAGGCGTGCGCTTGCAAGGTAAGGATAGTCCGGCAGGCCAACCTTTTCCGCCCAAATTCCAGCTATCTGCCGGTGTGCGTCCGCCTGGCCGGTGGTGTTGGTGAAGAAAATAGCACCTACTCTTTCCCCTGCGCTCATGGCAGTTACAGGACGGCCGAATTCCAGAACAGGCTGTTCCTCAGATATAATGCTTACTACCCTGTCTTGCTGAGCATATGTGCGGGGATAGTTTACCAGGTTCTGGTTAGCAAAGCTCCCCGGCACCAGCGTACCAATACCAACACTACCATTGCGGTCAACAATCATGTGAGCCGTCTCTGAATTCCAGCCATAACCACCCAGCAATACCGGCAAGGCAACAGCGGTATTCTGATAATAACCCTTAATCCAAATAGATACTTCATCATTCATATCATTACCTGTCGGCTGGGCAGAATGAAACTGTTTCCGTTGAAGGCCGAAGCTGCTCACTGCCTGATTATTCAAAAAACTGGTGGTTGTGGATAGAGACAACCCCAAGGGATGGGACGGTGGCTGCACCTGAACGTCTGGCGATTGAAAGCTAACACCCGCCGGAAGGGACTGCGCAACAACCAAATTCGAAATAATTACCAGGCCAAAAAACAGGATGATCTTTTTCATAGTGTATAGCGTTTCCCTGAATATACAAAATCAATAACTCTTCACCTGCATCTTCATCACACTATCTACCTGCGCCGGTGTGAGCCCGCGTGGATACAACGCCGTCACCCAATCACCATACATCACGTTCGGCAGCACAATAAAACGTTCCCCAAACTCCGCCTGCAGCTGCGTTACCGCGGCATCCCGTTCGGCTGGAGACTTATGATAAAATACTTCCGAAAAATCGCCAAGGTTATCGCCCACCAGCATGGCAATCTCGAACTTCTTCGCTATTTCGTTGCGGCGGGGTTCCTTGTTGGAATTGCCATTGGAGAGGATCAGGTGTTCATTGTCCGCAAACGGGAAACCCCAGCGTTGCAAATTCTTCAGGGTAGCGGCCCTTTCTGTCTCCAGCCGGTTGGTCACGTAATAAATGGTAAAGCCTTTTTCCGCGGCATATTTGAAGAACGAAGGCGCTCCCGGCACCGTGTCGCACGCGGCGAGGGCGGTCCACGCTTCCCATGCCTGCTGTGAATAAGGGTGGCCGGCCAGGGCAGTTTTGGCGGAGAAGGGGCTGTTGTCCAGCACCGTTTCGTCAATGTCTGTTACAATGGCCCTCGGCCGCAGGGTTTGCTGGTGGCTCATCACTTCCACCCGCTGCGCCGCTGCCTGGTATGCCTGCAGGCAAAGCGCCTTCTGCTGCGCGTTGTTGCCAGAGCGCTCCCCAGGCGGGGCCGGTGTTGGCGAAAGAGGTGCTGCTGGTGGTGTGTTGAGGGGTTTTGCAGGCTGCAAAAAAGAGCAGCAGCCATGCCAGGTAACGTGTTTGCATAACAATGTGTATGAGCTGCAAACTTCGCCAAAAAACCGTAAATTGATCATACTTAAATTGTTAACCCATGCGCAACGAATTACACTATCGTATTGCATTAACCCTCATTCCGCAGGTAGGGGACGTGGTAGCCAAAGAGCTGCTTTCCCGGTTTGGCACTGCTCAGGATGTTTTCACGGCACAAAGGAAATTACTGGAGAGCATTCCCGGCGTGGGCGTACAACGCGCCGCGGCCATCCGTTCATTTAACGACTTTCACCTGGCCGATGCGGAGATCGCCTTTATGGAAAGGGCCGGCGTGCAGCCCCTGTTCTATACAGATCCGCAGTACCCACGGCGCCTGCAGCATTGTTATGACAGCCCGGTGATGCTCTACGCCAAAGGCCATATGGACCTGCAGGCGGAAAAGATATTGGGCGTGGTGGGCACCCGCACCCCTACTGCCTATGGCCACGCTATCTGCGAGCAGTTCATAGCTGCCTTTGCCGCGCACCACATCACTATTGTAAGCGGCATGGCGTACGGGATAGATATTACGGCCCACAAAGCCGCCCTGGCCCACGGGCTGCCTACAGTTGGCGTATTGGCCCATGGGCTTGACAAGCTCTACCCCTCCGCTCACCACCACACGGCGCAGCAGATGCTGGGAAACGGCGGGTTGTTGACCGACTTCTGCAGCGGCACCAGGCTGGGCAAACAGAATTTTCCCCGCCGCAACCGGATAGTGGCAGGGTTGTGCGACGCCACACTGGTGATTGAAAGCGGCATCAAGGGCGGGTCTCTCATCACCGCAGACATAGCCTGCGGCTATAACCGTGACGTATTGGCCGTGCCCGGCCGTATCGGCGACTCCCGTTCCGAAGGCTGCCTTGACCTGGTACGCCGCAACAAAGCCGCGCTGGTAGCCGGGCCGGAAGATGTGCTGGACATGCTGAACTGGCGCCCGGCGGCGCCCAAAACCACACCTGTGGTGCAAAGCAGGTTGTTCCATCACCTGGCGCCCGGCCTGCAGCAGGTGGTAGCGGTGCTGAACAGCGGCAACCATATGCATATAGATGAAATCCAGTACCGCAGCGGCATTCCGCAGCAGCAGATACCCGGCGTGCTGCTGCAGCTGGAAATGGAAGGACTGGTGCGCGCCATGCCGGGCAATACATATCAATTAATCTGCACATGAAAAATGAGCTGCGCTGATTACGCAAAATAGTCGTACATTTGCGTGCAATTATTTAGAAAACTGCCAAAATAATTGCAATATGCCTGCGGGAAAATCCAAACAAAAATTTGTAGCTGACGGTCTTACCTTCGATGATGTGCTCCTGGTACCAGCCTATTCAGAAGTGCTGCCCAGGGAAGTGAACATCTCCTCCCAACTTACCAAAAATCTCAAGATCAACATCCCCATGGTGTCTGCCGCAATGGACACTGTTACGGAAGCCAACCTGGCCATAGCGCTGGCGCGTGAAGGCGGCATCGGCATCCTGCACAAGAACATGAGCATAGAGAAACAGGCGGAGCTGGTAAGAAAGGTAAAACGCAGTGAAAGCGGAATGATCCTGGACCCGCTGACCTTGAGCGCAGACTCCACCATTGGCCAGGCGCTGCGCATGATGCGGGAAAACGGCATTGGCGGTATTCCTATTGTTGACGGTGATAAAAAGCTGATCGGCATACTCACCAACCGCGACCTGCGGTTTGAAAAATCCAATACCAAAAGGCTCATCAGTGAGGTGATGACCAGCAAAGACAAGCTGGTAACCGCTCCGGAAGGCACTGACATGAAGAAGGCCGAAAAAATACTCCAGCAGCACCGCATCGAAAAGCTGCCCGTAGTGAACAAGCAGGGCAAGCTGACAGGCCTCATCACCTACCGTGACATCCTGCAGCTGCAAAGCTACCCCAATGCCGCCAAAGACGCTTACGGCCGCCTGCTGGTAGGCGCCGCGCTGGGCATTACGGCAGACCTCCAGGAAAGGGCCTCCGCCCTCATCCATGTGGGCGTAGACGTGGTAACGCTAGACAGTGCGCACGGCCACTCCGTACACGTACTGGAAGCGCTGAAAAAACTCAAGAAATCTTTCCCGAAGCTGCAGGTGATAGGCGGCAACGTAGCCACCGCAGAAGGCGCGCTGGCGCTGGCCGCCGCTGGTGCGGACGCGGTTAAAGTGGGCGTAGGCCCCGGTTCTATCTGCACCACCCGCGTGGTAACAGGCGCAGGTTTCCCCCAGCTGTCCGCCATCATGAACGCAGCGCAGGCCCTGAAGAAATCAGGCATCCCTGTTATTGCAGACGGCGGCATCCGCTATACCGGAGACATGGTGAAGGCCCTGGTAGCCGGCGCATCCACCATCATGGCAGGCTCCATCTTTGCCGGAGTGGAAGAGAGCCCCGGAGAGACCATCATTTACGAAGGCCGTAAGTTCAAGAGCTACCGCGGCATGGGCTCCATTGAGGCCATGTCTGAAGGCAGCAAAGACCGCTACTTCCAGGACGTGGAGGCAGACATCAAAAAACTGGTGCCGGAAGGCATTGTAGGCCGTGTGCCCTACAAAGGCAACCTGTCTGAAGTAGTGCAGCAGTTCGTAGGCGGCCTCCGCGCCGGTATGGGCTACTGCGGCGCCAAAGATATCAAGACCCTGCAGGATGCACAGTTTGTGAAGATCACTTCCGCAACGGTGAAAGAAAACCACCCGCACGATGTTGTGATCACCAAGGAAGCGCCTAACTACAGCCGCTAACTATTATCAACATATTAAAAAGGGCATACGAAGAGCACCGCTTTCCCCGTATGCTCTTTTTTATTTTATTTTTGGAGCATGAACCCTTCCATCAGCAAACGCATGCCCCTTCTGCTCAGCATTCTTGCAGGCTGTACCATGTGGGCGGCATGGCCTACCTCTCCCCTTACCTTTCTCGTATTTGCCGGCTTTGTGCCCCTCTTGGCCATTGCGGACCGGGTGCAGCGGCGGGGCGTTTATTTTGGCCTTATTTACCTGGCGCTGTGGATATGGAACACCGGCACTACCTGGTGGGTAGGCAATACCACCGTACCCGCCAGCGGCATTTTTGCCAATGCGTTCAATGCGCTGCTGATGAGCATCCCCCTGCTGGGCTTTAAAATAGCGAAAGAACGTACCAGCCGCCTTACAGCCTATTTTGCGCTGGTAGTATACTGGCTCACATTTGAATACATTCACCAGCAATGGGAACTGAGCTGGCCCTGGCTGACGCTGGGCAATGCCTTTGCTTCACGCCCCGGCTGGGTACAGTGGTACGAATATACGGGCACGCCCGGCGGCTCCCTGTACGTACTGCTGGCCAATATTCTTGTGTACGAGTTTATCAGGCAATGCAGGGCTGGCGCTGCGTGGTGGAAAAAGGCCTGGCTGCCGGCGCTGTTCATCCTCGCGCCCATGGTCATTTCCGTTGCTGTAAGGGCCCTGTCTTTCACCAAAGGCGCAGGTATTTCCGTAGTAGTGGTACAGCCTAATATAGATCCGTATGACGAAAAGTTCTCCTTCGGCATGTCGCAGCAACAGGTGGAAAAACTGCTGCGCCTCACCCGGCAGCAGTTAACGGAACAAACTGACTACGTCATCTGGCCGGAAACCGCCCTCTTCCCGCAGGGCGCCTGGGAGCATGAACTGAACGCGCAGCCGGAGATACAGCTCATCCGCAGCTTTTTACGGCAGTACCCCAATGTAAAGCTCATTTCCGGCGCTTCCACCTACAAAAAATATACAGGGCAGGATGAAATACCCGCCACCGCAAGGACCACATCAGACGGCAACCTTACCTACGATGCCTTTAACTCCGCCATACAGGTAGACACTTCCACCAGCATACAGGTGTACCATAAAATGAAGCTGGTACCCGGCGTGGAAATAACGCCGTACATGCGCTACCTCCCCTTCATGAAAAAGCTGGCGCTTGACTTCGGCGGTATTACCGGCAGCTACGGGCTTACCCCGGGCGTAAGCCAGTTCAGAGATCCCGTGAGCGGCATACAGGTATTTGATGCCATTTGTTACGAGTCCGTATACAGCGACCTGGTGGCGCAAAAAGTGCGGGAGGGCGCCAACTTCCTGGCTGTGAGCACGAATGACGGATGGTGGGGCAATACGCAGGGGCATAAACAACATATGGAGTATGCGCGGCTGCGGGCCATTGAAACAAGAAGATGGGTAGTGCGAAGCGCCAATACCGGTATTTCCTGCGCCATTGACCAGTGGGGGCAGGTACATGAAAAACTGCCGTACTGGGAAGAAGGCGTGTTCACCGCCAACGTGCAGCAGGAAGAGTTCCTCACCTTTTATGTAAGATTCGCCGATTACATTGCCAAAGCTCCCCCGGTATTTTGTATATTGCTGCTGTTATACACCATTGTTTCAAGGGTAACACGCAGGAAGTATGTGGAAAACAATCAATAACGGCGGCCGTGAAGGCGCATACTGGTCAGAAGGAGAAGGAAAGGCAGTAATATTGCTGCATGGCTTTGCCGAAGACCATTCCGTGTGGGAGCATCAGACCGCCTTTTTACGCAACCACTACCGTGTACTGGTGCCTGACCTGCCGGGCACCGGCAAATCTCAACTGACAGATCCACTCAGCGTAGAAAGTATGGCCGAGTTCGTATATGCCATACTGGTAGAAGAAAACATCAGCCAGGTAACCATGATAGGCCATTCCATGGGCGGTTACGTGGCCCTGGCCTTTGCGGAAAAATACCCGCACCTGCTGGAAGGGCTGGGGCTGTTCAGCTCCACGGCCCGGCCAGACAGTGAGGAGAAGAAAGAAGGCCGGCAAAAATCCATCCGCATGATGCAGCAATACGGGCTGGAACCTTTCTTCCGGCAAATGCTGCCCAGCATGTTTGCCGCTACATTCCGCAACCAACAGGCCGCCCGGGTAGACAACTACATCCAGCAGGCGCTGGCCACCGGTACCCCGGAAGGCTGCATTGCCTATTACGAAGCCATGATGGCCCGGCCAGACCGCACGGAAGTGCTAAAAACCATCCAGGTGCCGGTATTGTTTGTTATCGGGAAAGAAGATCAGGCCGTACCGCTTGATAATTCGCTGCCACAGGTAACCATGCCCGCGGTAGCCAGCATACATATTTTTGACCAGGTAGGGCATATGGGGCTGCTGGAAGTATATGAGGAAAGCAGCCTGGTATTGCACCATTTCATTGCATTTAGCCAACATTCGTCGTAGCACTCACAAACATTGCGGAAACTGCTGCTTATATTCCTCTTGGGCCTGGGTTCCATGGCTGCAAGGGCCGATCATGTTATCGGCGGGGAAATGTATTACAATTTTCTGAGGGCCGAAGGCACAGACAATGTGTACCAGATCACCCTCAAACTTTTTATCCGTTGTGATGCCACGCCTTCACAAATTGATCCGGAGGCTTTTGTCACTATCTACCATGCCGGCGGTTCTCTGGTAGGCAGCTATCAGTTTGACCGCGGCAGCCTGCAGCGTTATGGCGCTACAGACATAGACCCCTGCATAGTGAACCCGCCCACGGTTTGCTACCAGATAGCATTATACTCCGGCACGGTGAAATTACCGGCCAGTGTGAACGGCTACCTGGCCACCTTCCAACGCTGCTGCCGCCGTACCGGCCTTACCAATATTTTTTCGAACAATAACGATGTGGGCGGCACCTACTTCACCCGTATTCCCGGCACCGCCAGCGGGTTCCAGGCCAATAACAGCCCCCGCTTCGACGCGGAAAGAGGCGCCATTGTCTGCGCCCAGAACCGCTTCCGCTACAACTTTGCGGCTGTAGACCCTGATGGGGACTCCCTGGTGTATTCCTTCTCAACCGCCTATACCGGCGGCAGCCAGTCAGACCCTAAACCCGTCACGTCTGGCGGGCCCGGCGCTACGGTGAGCTATAACAGCCCGTTCACCGCAGATCAGCCGCTGGGAGACAAGGTGACCATAGACCCGCAAACCGGCCTTATTTCCGGCATTGCGCCCCGGAGCGGCCTTTATATTGTAACGGTGTCTGCACATGAATACCGCAACGGCGTATTGATCGGGGAGCACCGGAAAGAGTTTCAGTTTACCGTGGAATCATGCGTGAGGCAGGTAACAGCGGCCATGCCAGACAAGTATGCAGACTGTGACGGCTATACGATCAATTTCAGCAACCAGAGCACCGTGGGTAAAGAATACGTGTGGGATTTCGGGGATGGCTCGGCGCCGTTTTCCACTACAGACCTCAGCACCTTCCCGCATACCTACGCCACACAAGGCACCTACCAGGTGAAGCTGGTGGTAGACCCCAACAGCAGCTGCGGAGACAGCACCTATGCCACGGTGCATGTATATCCCTTCCTGCGGCCTTCTTTCAACTCTGCGGGCCTTTGCACCACGCAGCCCACTACGTTCACCAATACCTCCACCAATGACGTGGGCAATTTTGAATACCTGAAATGGGACTTTGGCGAAGCCAGCCTGCAGCACGATACATCTAACCTGGCAGCTTCACAATGGCAGTACACACAACCCGGCAACTACGTGGTAAAACTCTTCATGCGTACGGAGATGGGTTGCGAACGCACCATAACGGACACGCTGCTGATATATGACAAGCCGCCCTTCACCACCACAGGCGATACGGCCATATGTCACCTGGACGCCCTGCAGCTGAATGCACAAAGCAGCCTGGCCGGCACTTACCAGTGGCAGCCCTTGTACAACATCACGGGAGAAAACACCGCCACGCCCGTGATAACCCCGCGCGTTGATACTACCTACGAAGTAACCTTCACAGACCAGACAGGCTGTGTCAACACCAAAAAGATATTCATTGACGTAAAAGACGAATTGCTGGTTACCGCACCAGCAGACAGTGTGATCTGCACGGGAGATCCCATATCATTAAGTGCTATCGTAGACGGGCCTTACGCCTTCACCTGGACAGACCTCGACACCCGGCAGATAGTAGGCACGCAACGTTCTCAAACCATTGTACCTGTAAGAAGCACGCAATATGAAATACTGGTGACGCTGGGCAGCTGCTTTGCACGGGATTCTGTTTTCTACAAGCTGGTAGACCCGCCGGCTGCCTACGCAGGCACGGACGCTACCATCTGCCATGGTGAAAGCATCTGGCTGGAAGCTAGCGGCGGCGCGTTTTACAGCTGGTCTCCCGCCGGTACGCTCACCAGTCCCCGCCAGCCACGCACGCTGGCATGGCCTGAAGACACTACCACTTATACGGTAACGGTAACGGATACACTGGGCTGTCCCAAACCAGTTACGTCTTCCGTTACGGTGAACGTAGTGCCCCCGGTGCCTGCATTTGCCGGTAACGATACTATCGTGATCAAGGGCCGCCCCTTCCAGCTGAACGGCAGTGGCGGCTATACCTATCAATGGTCCCCTGCAGACGGGCTCAGCGATCCCAACATCCCCAACCCCGTTACCACTATTGACCGTTCGTTCACCTATCACCTGAAAGTATACACGCCGGAAGGCTGTTTGGGTGAAGACGATATCAACCTGCGCTTTATGGCCGGCCCGGAAATATATGTGCCCAATGCGTTCTCGCCCAACGGAGACGGCCTCAACGATGTATTCAGGCCCCTGCCGGTGGGCATTACAAAACTGGATTACTTCAGGGTATACAACCGGTGGGGAGAGCTGGTATTCAGCACGCAGGAGTACATGAAAGGCTGGGACGGCAGACAGCGCGGCGGCCAGGCAGCCAACGGCACCTATGTATGGGTGGTAGGCGGACTGAATGAAACAGGGCAAATGGTTGAATATAAAGGCACTGTAACACTTATCCGCTGATACCCTCCCGCAGCCCCTTTTTTACCCTTTTTCCGGATAAATCTATCAGCTAGGGCATTACACTTTATTATCTTTAATATATAGAACTGTAGCGGCTTTCCGGCCATTTATATTTCAGCGGCCCCTTTATTTTCCGTAAATTCAGTGTAACAAGAAAGCCTTTCCCCATGGGCAAGTCTGTTACCCTTCTTATACTAAGCTGGATGTTGATCAGCACCGCCAGTGCTTATCATATCATCGGCGGTGAGATCTACTACCGCACAGTAGGTTTTAATGCCACCAACGGGACCTATCGTTATATTTTTATACTGAAGCTTTACCGGGACGGAGATTTTGTATGCGGCACCCGTCAGGGGTGCCTGGACTATTTTGAGAACCCCGTACCCGTCAATATTTTCAACGCCTCAGGCCAGCGCGTTACAGCGGCCAGAATGATGGAGATCAAAACCACCCGCCCCATCCGGGACACTTTGAAAAACCCCTGCCTGGCCCCGCAAACCATCTACCTGGAAGTAGCCTTTTATGAAAGCGATACCATAGACCTGGCGCCCGTACCGGGCGGCTACACCGTATCTTACCAGCGCTGCTGCCGTGGTGAGGCGCTGACCAATATCTACAATTCCGAAAGAGAAGGGTCTACCTTCTACACCGTAATTCCTGGCAGCGATTCAAGGCCCGGCAATAACAGCGCCTACTTCGGGATAGATGAGGCCCCTGTGATCTGCTCCGGCCTTCCGTTCCGCTACAATTATTCGGCAACAGACCCGGATGGGGACAGCCTGACCTATTCCCTTTGCAGCGCGCTGGCAGGAGGCACTTCCCGCACCAGCGAAGCTGTTTCGCCCCCGCCCTACACCACCACCGTCAGTTACATTCCGCCTTACCACGGCGGTGCGCCCATGGGCGGCAATCCCGCGATGTCTATTGATAACAACGGGCTCATTACCGGCGTACCTGACAGGTCAGGCAAGTTTGTAGTGTCCGTTTGTGTGTCTGAATGGGACCGTGCCACCGGCCGCCTGCTGGGCGTGCATCACAAAGACATTCTCATCACCGTATACAATTGCGTAACCCGCATTACCGCTTCCACACCCAGCCTGCTCAACCATTGCAATGATACGCTGGGCTTTGCCGTGCCCATTACCAATAACAGCGTGGCGGGTTTTACTTCCACTTACCAATGGACGTTCAGTGACGGTACAGATACCATCACTGACTCCCGCAACGTGTTTTTCCATCACTTCCCTGACACCGGCTCGTATACGGTAAAACTGGTGGTGAACCCCGGCCTGCCCTGTACAGACAGTATCACGGGCCGCATTAACAACTACCCCGGCCTGCGCACGGGTTTCACCATCAACGGGCTTTGCCGGGAAAACCCGGTGCAGTTCAACGACACGTCCAGCTACCGCTATGGCCATATCGTTTCCCGCCAATGGGATTTTGGCGTGCCGGATACGCCGCTGGATACGGCCCGGATACCCAACCCCGTTTACCGCTTCCCCCGGGGAGGGGTATACAGCATTTCGCTCCATCTGGAAACAGACAGGGGCTGCGCCGCCACCATTACCCAAAACTTCAGGTTGTACGAGGTCAATCCCTTTGCCGGCAATGACACCATTCTGGCGCGGGGGCAGCCATTAAGGCTGCAGGGCTCCGGCGGGGAGATCTACGCCTGGTCGCCACCTACAGGACTGAATAACCCGGGCATACCTGATCCGCTGCTGAACTGGAACAGCGAGATAGATCTTGTTTTGCGCGTCAGCAACCGGCAGGGTTGCTTCGGGTACGATACCATTAATGTGAAGTATTACACCGGCCCGGAATTTTACATCCCCAATGCCTTTACGCCCAACGGAGACGGGCTGAACGACTTCTTCCGCTTCACCCCAGTTGGCATCAGGGATTATGCTTATTTCCGCATTTTCAACCGCTGGGGCGAGCTGATATTCGATTCGCTCGACTTCCGCCGTGGCTGGGACGGCTACTACAGGGGCCGCCCGGCCGCAATTGACACCTACCTCTGGATACTTGAAGGCACCGATCTCAACGGGCAGAAAATTTCAAAGAAAGGAACGGTAACTTTGCTGCGTTAAACAAACGCACCATGACGACTGGAAAAATTGCCCTGATTACCGGCGCTACCGCCGGGTTTGGTGAAGCCTGCGCAGAACGGTTTGCCAAAGAAGGTTATCACCTCATTATTACCGGCCGCCGGCAGGAGCGCCTGCAGCAATTGCAGGAGCGCCTGCAGCAACAGTACAACGTTGAGGTACAGGTACTTGTTTTTGACGTACGCAGCAAAGCCGCCTGTGAAACCGCCCTCCACTCCCTGCCCCCAGCATGGCAGGCCATAGACGTGCTGGTGAACAATGCCGGCCTGGCGCTTGACCTCTCCCCCATAGACGAAGGCAATACCGAAGACTGGGATACCATGCTGGATACCAATGTGAAGGGGCTGCTGTACGTATCCCGCATTGTTATGCCCTGGATGAAGGCCCGCAGGCAAGGGCATATTGTGAACATAGGCTCTACCGCCGCCAAAACCGTATACGCCAAAGGGAACGTGTACTGTGCCAGCAAAGCCGCGGTAGACGCGCTTTCACAAGGTATGCGAATAGACCTGCTGCCCTACAACATCAAAGTGACGGCAGTACACCCCGGCGCAGCGGAAACGGAATTTTCGCTGGTACGGTTCAAGGGGGATGTAGGCAAGGCTAAAGATGTGTACAAAGGCTTTACGCCCCTCAGCGGGCAGGATGTAGCAGATGTGGTGTATTACTGCTGCTCCCTGCCGCCTCATGTGTGTATCAATGACCTGGTGGTAACGCCAACGGCGCAAGCCAATGCGTATTATATTCACCGGTAAAAACTACACATACGTGTTATGGTATACTTTATGATTAAACGCTATATTTGAAATCCCATATGTTTTGAGCGGCATTTGTGTGAACCGGCCGTGAGCCGGGTGCCTTATAAATACCACGGAAGAGATATACAGAAAGTACAGTAGCGCCAAAAGGGCGTAACTATGAAAACGAGCCTATAAATCCTATAACCATATCCCTATGCTAACATTTGTTACTATGTACGTCATCAGACTGTACTATCCTAGATGTAAGGAGTTTCTGAGTTTCTATTTCGACAGGTCTCGCAGAAACAACTACGGCCGCTGGGCCATGCGTCAAAGCTGGAAAGTGGAGAAATCTTACACTTTCGGCTATAGCTGAAAAAATTCTTTTCATAATAAAGGCCTTCGCTATGCGAAGGCCTTTATTATTTCCGGCGCATTGGCTGCTTAGTCTCTTGGAAGCTCCGGCCGCTGCATCTTGTATTGCGTGGCCGTAATGGCATCCATAAAAGCTACTACTGCTTTTATTTCATCCCGCGTAAGGTTCAGTTTTTTCAGCAGGGGGTCTGTGTAGGGATACAGCCTGTCTTGCTGCTTTTGCTCCGGCTTCGGGTCTATCATATGCATGCCGCTGTTGTAAAGGTTTACAATGCCGGTAATGTCATTGAACAGGCCATTATGCATCCAGGGCGCGTTGTGCATCACATCCCGCAGGGAAGGTGTTTTGAATCTGCCCACATCCTCCGGGTTGCTGGTGAGGTTGTAGCGGCCAAGGTCTTCGTACTTGCGTTTGTAATAGGTGAGGCCAATGTTGTGGAAACTTTCGTCTGTAAGGAACTGGCCGTTGTGGCAGTTCATGCAGCGGGCTTTGGTGCGGAACAGGTGCATGCCGTGAATTTCTTCATCTGTCATGGCTTTATAGTCCCCGTCCAGGAACTTGTCAAAGCGGCTTCTCCGGCTGGTAATGGTCTTTTGAAAGGCTGCCAGCGCGCTCACTATTTTCTCGGTAGAAATGTCTTCCGTACCATATGCATCTTTGAACAGCGCCCGGTAAGCTTTGATGGCGCCTAATTTGGGGCCCAGCTGTTTGGCGTCCATGTTCATTTCATGGTGCGCTTCAATGGGGAAAGTGGCCTGGTCTTCCAGTGAAAAGGCCCGGCCGTCCCAGAAGAAAGACTTGCGCTGGCCGATGTTGAGCAGGCTGGGGGTATTACGGGTACCCTGCAGGTGATCGCTGCCGAGTGATACGCGGCGGCCGTCTCCCCAGGAAAGGTGCGGGTCATGGCAGCTGCTGCAGGATATCTGGCTGGAGCTGGATAATAGCGGGTCAAAAAAGAGCAGTTTACCCAGTTTTACCTGCGGCTGCGCTATGGTCCTGAAATAGGAAGTGTCTGTTCCGGGCAGGGATTTAAATTCCGCCCACACTACCCCGGAGTCTATATCCGGCCGCGGCCATTCCGCCACCGGCTTCTCATAGAGCGCCCGCAGGCTGCCGGGGTCTGCTTTGTACAGGAAACCCGTGCCTGTCAAAAAAATCATTAATACTGCCAGTATGATCAGTTCCCGCCTCATTGCAATTGGTCGTTGTTATTAAAATTGAAATGCCGTCATCACCCTTACCGCTTTTTTATCAATGCCACTGTGGTAAGCAGCGTCTGCGCTGATAAAGCAGAACACCTTGCCGGTTAGGCGAAAGTCTGCGCGCAGGCCGCCGCCATAGTTCATGCCGGAGGTGGTGAGGTACGCAAAGTTACTATTCAGCATGGTAAAAATGGCGCGCTGGGGGCTTACATCGTTCCAGCGGCCGGTGCTTTCCAGGTTTTCCTGCCGCTGCGCCTTTGCGTTCAGCGACAACATGATGCCGCCCAGCTGCTTTCTGACGGTAACGTCAGCGCCGGCCAGCACCTGGCTGTATGAAAGCTCCCGGTTGGGCATTACGTATTGCTGCGCGTTATCTTCATACCCGGCTTCCAGCCCGGCAAACCAGTCTATAGCCCCGCCGCTGCGCCCGTATACGGTGCGGAAGCGGAAGGTGGTTACATCGTGCACGTACCTTACGTCTTCGGCTATTTTCTGTACACCGTTGGCGCCACCGGTGTTGATGAAGCGGGCTTCTGTGCCCTCCCGTTTTACAGTGGCCGCACGCAGTTCGGCAATAAAGTGCCGGCGGTCTGCATCTAACATGTAGCCAACGGCGCCGTTCAGGGTGTTTTCGTGAACAGTGCTGATATCGGCAATAATATCCGGCAACCGCTTGCGCATGTTCAGGCGGTTGTATCCGGCACGTGCAAACCATCCTTTGTACTGCACCGGGGCAAAATGCAAGGCCATGCCATACCCCAGCCCTTCAAAACTGGCTTTGGTGCGGCTGCCTGCCAGAAACTCATTGTAGGCGCCCAAACCGGCTTCATGATATACCAGCGGATAACCCAGCTCGCTCACAAAATCCAGCTTGTTGTTCTGCCCGTATTTTACGCCGTTCAGGTCAAGGCCCAGGGCGTACCGCTCCAGCACTTTACGGGAAGCGGACAGGCCCAGGTTGATGGTAGACGATATGTTCTCCGGCCGGGGGTCTCTGTCGCGGTAAGACTGCAGCCCTTTAAAGCCGGCATGTAAACCTAACTGGTATGCTCCCGCTGCTTTTGCCAAGCCGCCGGCAAAGGCGTAGGTTTCGGACTTCAGGTCTCCGCCCACGGAATCCGCCATCAAATACGGGTATACCATGTGATAGTCTGCCGTTTCATTGAACTTCACCTTGTACAGCTCTTCACTGCTATAGTAGGCCTGGCCCCATACAGTAGCTTTGGGGCCGGGTTTCAGATACGTTTCAGAGTGTACGTTGAAAGTTTGCCGGCCACTGCCCTCCTGCTGTAAATAAAGCTCCTGGTTAGCATGGCGAAAGGAGGCAGACAGGCGGGACCAGGTAGTTTCACGCTGGTACACTTTTAATGAGGGACTGGCATACACCTCATCACGCAGGAACACCACCGGTGATGTCTGTTCCCTGATCAACCGCACCGGAAGGGAATCCTGGGCGCCCGCGGTAAAAGCGGCGCCCAGGATTGCCATCGTCAATATCGTTTGTTGCCAGCGCATGTGTTATTGCATTAATGAGGGCCTGGCCTCTGCTTCAAAGTCTTTGGTAGAATTATTCGTGTCTTTCAGTATCACGCGGCCATCCGGGTTGGTAGAGAGTACGGCGCGTTTTACGCTTTTGCCATAACGGCCATCGTCAGAGTCTACCTTGCCGCAATATGTCCAGCCCATGTCCAGCGCAGGCGCGGTCAGTATCCACTCAAACACGGCGGGTACAGACAGGTTCACCGCATCTATGATCCAGCTGTTAGGGAATTTATATCCCTCAGTGTATCTGGGCGTACCGTTGGTTTGTATATATGAGTAAGTGTACTTCTGGGTTTCTTTATACTGGTCTATAGTTGTTCCTTCCGGCAAACGGCCCATAATGTAGCTTTTAAACCCGCGGTTATGCATGGTCATAAAACCGTTCACGTTCACCAGGTCAGGCACCTGCGGGTTATCAACATTAATGGAGCCCAGCATGGTCAGTTCAAATTCAGATTTGCTCAGGTCAAATGAATTGGGGTTGTATTCTTTATGGTTGATGGCGTTGTTGGCCACCACTATCTGCTTGCCGGGATATATCGGGTGATCTGTGCCTTTACCGGGTATCATCACAATTGAACCGGGCGTAAAGGCTTCCGGCATTACATCCGGGTCATACGTCCTTTTGGTAGTGGAGAGAAAAGCCGCTTCTGCAATTACCAGGCCGTCTGCATAGAGTGTGTCTTCAGAGTTGTTGTAGATGATAAAGTACTTGTCACCGTTATACTGCTTGCCTTCCGGCGTTACCGTACCGGTAAAGAATATTTCCTTGAACACCAGCCCTGCCGTTTCATCGTACAGAAAAAGGGGAATATCCAGGGTCACGGAACCGCCGCTAACGGCTACACCTTGTTTGTGGCCGCGTATTTTGCGGCTGTACTTTACACCGTCCAGCTCATATTCCACATCACCTTCCAGCGTCACTTCATAAGAGCCGTCTGGCAGGATGATAACGGGAGGCATGCTGCCGTTCATCTGGAAAGTACTGTCTACGCCGCTGTTGCTTTCCTTGAACACCAGCACTACGTTAGATGTACGTACATTCTGCAACCCTGCAGGCGGCGTAAGCGTAAGGCCCACGTCAGATTGCCTGATGGTCAGGTTGTCTTTCTTACAGGCGGCAGTAAATACCGTGCCGGCCACCGCAAGTATGAACAAGAGTAATTTAAATTGACGCATATCTGTTCTGTTTAAAAGTTAAGATTCAGTTCCATTCCGAAATACGGGCTGCTAAAGCCGCTTCTTCTATTGATAGTATTATTGAAAACATAGTCAGGCGTGTAAGTGAACAACCGGTTCACGAACATGGAAACAGCCGCCTTCTTTTTAAAGTCCTTGGTTACTTTCACATTGCCCTGCAGGTCAACAGGCACAATACGCTTCTGGAAAAGAATGCCGCTGGTAGTTTCTTTCAGCCAAACCAGGTTAGGGTCTTCCAGGCTCTCTTTGGTGTATGGATGCAATACTCCGTCTACCCCCATGTACTGCACGGGCGTACCATCGTTATAGTGATACTGCTCCATCCGGTACCAGATGTTCTGAAGGGAGGCGGACACTGTGAGACCCAGCACAGGCAGGTAACTATCCACGGTCAGATTGGTATTTAACTGACCGCGGTAAGCTCCGTCTTGGTAATCATATACCCCCACGTATTGAGACTGTTTGCCGTCAACGATAACATTGGCAGAAATGCCTTTATACAGGGGAAAACTGTTAACATAATTGGTCTTGAACCAGGCGCCGTTCATCGTGAAACGGGTATTGATGCCGGGCAGCCTTCTGGAAACGAACTGGAACTCTACGCCTTCCTTGATGAGGGCGCTGCCATTGGCCGTAACAGAATAGCTGAAGAACTGCCTTGCATGTTCATAATCAAAATCGCTGGTAGCGGGCGGAGCAGTCAGGTTTCCGGCGTCTACGGACCTATTGTCATATACTTTGAAATCCAGCACGCGGAACCTTGCAACAGTGCGGAAGCCCGACGTCAGCTTTTCATGGAAGTAGGTCAGCGAGAGACGGTTGCCGTTCAGCTCAAAGTCTCCATTGAACTCCAGTTTACGGTTCACGGCGGGCTTCAGGTGGTAGTTGATCCCGTCAGCTACGTAGGTGGCCACATTTGCCTTCCGGTATTCCGGGTTATTGTGATAAAAGTTAAGCTGCACAATGTCTGTGTACTTCGGGTTGGGATAGAGCATGTCAAGCGTAGGCATCTTTGTATGCAGGCCAAACCCCGCGCCCAGGGTAACCTGCAGGCGGTGCTGACCGGCGGGGAGGCCGGGCAGTGCCCACCGCATGTTGATGCGGGGATCGAGATAAATTTTGCTGGCAATAGCATACTTCCCGTCCATTGCCGGCAGGCTCATGCCACGGAGGCCGGCAGCGGTAGAAACCTTGTGCCTGCCCACGTTGAACGTCATCATATCCTCCGCAAAAAAAGACTGGTTGAGCATGCCCGGGATGGTATCAAAAGCACGGGGCCGCGCTGAACCGGTCGGGTTCATGGGGTATGTGAGATCATATACCTGGCCTTTACCGAAGTTCTTGCTGTAATTGGTTTCCAGCCCCAGCTTCACATCGTGCGTAATGGCAGCCGTTCGGAAACCGATATTCATTTTCGCTTTAAGAAAGGCGTTGAACGGCCGGCCATCTACCAGCAATTCAGCGGCATAGCTAGGGGTGATGAATGTAGCGTCATGCTCCCCCTCCGTGAGGGCATTGGCCAAAACGGTGGCTGAACGGGCCTGCACCCATTTGGTAACGTCCATCCTGTCCCGCTGGTAATCTACCTGTGTGTTTACTTCCCACGATTTTACAAGAGCGCCCAAACGGGTCACTTCATTTTTCAGGCTGGTATTGAATACGTAGCGGTTGAACCGGGAACGGAACTTGTCTACAGGCGCGTACCCGTTGTCAGGGTCTGTACGCTGGTTATCTACCGTGGTGGCATAATCAAATGAGCCGGCCCATTTCATGCGGCGGAGACTGTTCTCCCAGCGTTTTTCTGCGCGCACACTGGAATTGATCCTTTTATAATTCGTGAAATTATCTGTGGGCTTGCTTTTTGAATCCAGGAAACCAAGATCTACATTCACGGACATATCCTGCCCTGGCACGTTAAAGCCCTTGCCCAATGCGAAGAGTTTGCTGAAACCGTCTGTTTTCATGCGGGCGGTGATTGGCGTATATCCTTTCTTTCGTTCGATCTTGATGAGGCCGCTGGTGAGATCTCCGTATTCAACGGAGGGAATACCGCGTACAATTTCCACTTTCTCAATATCGTCTGTAGACAGCGTGCGCATGTCTACTCCGCGGTTGGTGGTGTTACGGTATTGGTTAGGGTCATTTGCAACATACACGCTGACACTTTGCAAATTGGCGGTAGTATTGATGGGCGCTCCGTCTACCAGGAAAGCCGTACCCAGGGAACTGATATCGTAACCTGTTTCAGGCGCCCCGGCTTCCCGCAGCCTGATGCGGTTCATGGTGGTCAGCGCAGGGTCTTTGGAACGCCCGCCCGGCAACAGCTCCAGCAAATCTGTAAAGCTGGACGGCTGCAGGTGCTGCATGGCCCTGCGGTCTATCACGGAAGTGCTGGTCATGGCCTTTGCTTCGGAAGCCGTGATGAACACTTCCTGCAGGGTTTGCAACGCTTTCTCCACCGTCAGCTCCACCTGCTGGTCTTTATGCAGGTGAACTGTTTTGCCGGGAGCTTTAAACAGCATACCCGCTATACTGACTTTATAAGTACCGAAAGGAAGAGGCCCGAAGGAAAAACGGCCGCCGTTGGCGCTGAAGGTGCGGAACTGCATGCTGTCTTTTTGGGCAATAACGAGAATGGAATCCGCCCCGCGCCCGCTCTCCTTATCCCACAGGCGGCCAGATAATACGCCCGATGTTTGCTGGGCAATGGTATAGGCTGGCGCTGCGAGCAGAAGGGATAAAGTGAGAATTAAATGTATGCTATGTCTCTTTGAATTACTGAACATCTCCACTAAAGCTGGTTTCCCTTGATCTGAAGATGCAAAAGTACTGAAGAGCAAAGGGTTTTGAGGCGGCGGAGCGCGCGCCTGGTGAAGATTTTCCCGATCCGATCATTGGTGTCCGGGTTGAACAATGTCAAGTTAGCGTCATGGCCCTTTCAACAGCCGTAGGGGCCTGCGTTTGGGATAGGCGGCCCCGTGGTATGGAGCATGAATTAGGGGAAACGCGGTCACCACGTTTCCCCTTATATTTTCCTGATCCGATCAAGCGCCCGGCTACAAACTCACCGTCTGTACGCACACCACTTCCCGCGGCCCCTGCCGCTTTTTGTACGCCACCAGCAGCTTGTTCTCCCCTACTGCCTTCAGCACGGGAAAGTTGGCGTAGCCGCCTGCTGCCGTGAGGAAACCCTGCGCTACCGTTTTTCCCTCCGCCGTTTTATGCACTATGCCAATACGGTTGGCGGCGGTGTCTACCGCTTCGTCCCATACCAACACCAATTCTCCGTTGCCGAGGGCCGCCAATTGCGGGTGTTTGGCGGTGGGCAGCGCGCTGATGCTTTCTTTTTTGGAGTAGGTGATGCCGTTGTCTGGAGACTGGCAGTAAAACACGCCCTGCCCGCTGCCCATGGTGAACCAGGCAAAATGCAGGCCGCTGCTGTTCTTCACCATGGCAGGCCCGGTGTGCGGGCAGCCGTTGATCACCCAGTTGTCTGCGCTGATGCGCACGGGCGGGGAAAAGGTTTGCCCTCCATCTGTTGATACCATGTGTACCATATCCCGGATGCTGTCATTCAGAATATCGCGGAAGGCGGCATGCAGCGCGCCCTGTGCATCTGTGTAGAGCGCCGTGCGGCAACACTGGCAAACGGTCTGCACCAGCGGCCGCTCCTGCCTGAAGCCGGTGGAGTCTGTGGCAACGGCCATATACAGGGTGGAGCCTTCCTGCTGGTGGAACTTGCGGTTGTCCAGCCAGATGGCGGCCACCTCGCCGGAGGGCAGCAGCGCCATGTCAAAGTAGCGCTGGTCGTAACCTGTGGTGTCTGTTACCAACGGGCGCGGGGGCTCCCAGTGCGCCCCTCCGTCTGCGGAACGGGCATAGAGCACCTTGCCGGCGTACTTGTTCCGCGGGTCGTTGCTTTCAACGCCGTACATCGCTATTACTTCCCCATTGGGCCTGAAAATGATCTTGGGCATGTTTTCCGCATGGGGCTGAATGCCGGTGGCGGTGGTCACATGGCCCGGCGGGGAAAAGGTTTGCCCGCCGTCTGTTGATATGGCAAAGTACATGCTGCCGTCTTCCACCCAGCTCACCACGGGCTGGCCCTGTGGGGTAATGGTCATGTATGCGCAGGAGGCGTTGCGCGTGGTATCTGACAGCACCGTTTCCTGCGCTTCTTTCAACCTATTTTGCTGGCAGGCTGCCAGCGCTAGTAGCAAAACCAGGTAATATCGCATCTTTATTTTTTTGCAGTGATGGTATACGCCACACCTACGTTAAACGTTCTGTTGGGGCCGGGCCGGTAGCTTTTGCCGAAAGCGCTTTTCTCTGCCGTGGTGGCATACATCACATCGGCCACATTGCGGCAGTTCACCCAGCATTCAAAATTTTTGCAGTTATAACCTATGCGCGCATTCAACAGGTTATACCCGCCGTAAGACTCCGTATTGGCGGGGTCCATGTAATATTTGCCTACGTACTGCCATTCAACAGACGTGCGCACACCCTTGAGGAAAGCGGGTTTCCAGCCCAGCTCCGTATTATTGATCACCGCAGGCGCGCCATTCATGCGGTTACCGCCATATTGCATGCCTTTATCTTCATACGTAATAAATTCATGCTGCGCCCAGGTACCGCCGGTGCGCAGCAAAAGGCCCGGCAGCGGGGCATAGCGCAGGTTCCACTCCAGCCCGCTGTGACGCGTGCGGCCGGCGTTGCGGTTCTCTGAGGAGTTATCGGCCAGGCGCACGCTGATAATTTCGTTGCGGCCGTCCATCCTGTAAAGGCTTACATCTACATATCCCTTGTTACCGGCAAAGGCAAACCAGCCGCCCAGCTCGTAGTTGTTGTAGGTGGCGGGTTTCAGTACCGGCACCTTTACGCCGCGGTACAGCTCTGAAATATTGGGCGGCGCAAACCCCACGCTGTAGTTGGCGTACAGGCCTCTGTCGTGACCAAAATCGTAGGTAAGGCCCAGCTTCGGCGTCCAGGCGTGGAAGTAGTTACGCTCGTCCGGCGAGCCGGTGAAAGCCGAAGGCGGCAGGTGGTTGTCAAAGTCATAATCCATCCTGTCATACCGCAATGCGGCAATCACCTTCATACGGTTAACAGGGCTCATTTCCGCCTGTGCATATACCGCCGTGTTCAGCAAGGCAACATGGTAGTCTGTTAACGTAGAGTCTGTTTCCGTATAGCCGGTGAAGTAACCGGCGGCATCACGGTCTACATCTATGTAACGGGCGTAATAGCCGGCAGGACTGTAATCTGCGCTCACGCCCGCCATCAGTGAAGCATTGCGCCAGCTGAAGTTCTTTTTGTGCTGCACCAGCAGGCCATAGCTCTGAAAATGATCGCTGTTGATCTCGCCGCGCGCTTTCAGCGGGTTGCTGGTGGTTTTAATAGCGTAGAAAGGGTTCTGGCCAATTTCGTTGTGGCGGTAAAAGAGCGTAAAGCTGGTGAGGTTTTGCTCGTTCCACTGCTGCTCCAGCGTGCTGCGCAGCCGCAATGCCTTTACCAGCCTGTAAGAGAAAGTATGGAAGCTCTTGTAATTTTTGGAGTAGAAGTTGGCGCTGTCTACGCCGCCTGTCTGGTCTGTTTTATAATCCGTTAGTGAGGCGGTGGTGGTCCACTTGCTGCGATCACTGAAAGCATATTCTGTTTTCAGGGTGAGCGCCAGCTTGCGGAAATCGCTATGCTCCAGGTAGCCGTTCCGCTGGTCTGCATAATACCCGCCCAGCAGTACGCCCAGCTTGCCGCTGGTGCCAGACACACTGAAGTCTGTACGTTTGTAGCCCTGGTTGCTCATTTCTGCCTGTACCCTCGCTGTGGGCAGCAATGTGGGGGACGCCGTGATGAAGTTCACCGCTCCGCCTACGGCTTCACTGCCGTAGAGGGAAGACGCCGGCCCCCTGATCACTTCTATGGTTTTGAGGGTGGCCATATTGATCTCGATCAGGGCATTATGGTTAAAATCTCCGGTGGTGCGGATGGGAATGCCGTCTTCCAGGTAAAGGAAAAGACTGCGGTAGCCAATAGGCTGGCGGATGGCCATGGTATGCTGCTCGTTGCCGAGGTCTACCATGTATACGCCACTGACCTTGTTAAGCACCTGCTCCAGCGAGGTGGCTTTTGTTTCCCTGATCATTTGCGTGGAAATGGTGCTGATGGCTACCGGCGCTTCTGTGCGGTATTGTTTGTCCCGGCCGGCGGATATGATGATCTCGTTCAGCCGGGTAGACAGCGGTTCAAGGTAGATGATGCGGGAAGATGCGGCCGTTACGGGCAGGCGCTGCTCCGCATAGCCTATAAAAGAAAGGGCAATGGAATCATGGCCGGTGCGGAGGCCGCCCAATGTAAAGGCGCCCCGCTGGTTGCTGAGGCAGCCTTGCGCGCCGCTGTGCAGCACACGCACGCTAACGCCGGGCAGGGCTTCGCCGGTGAGGGCATCTACCACCGTGCCGTTCAGTGTTTGCTGCGCGGCCAGGGGTAAACAGTATATTAAAAGCGCAATAAGGACGGAAAATTTTGACATGCTGTAATTTTTACGTAACCAACGGCCATAGCGTTGCCGGGCACACAGAACGGCCCGGCGGCAACAGCCGGTTGTACGATGCAGACGGACTCCTGCGGGGCGCTGCAGGGTGCGCAGTACAGGGCCCTTTACAGTTGTCTGCCGGTGAATCAATTCCGGTTACGGGCATGGCATGGTATACACATGCAAACCTGGTTCCGGTAAGGAGATGCTTGCAGGCTGGTACCGCCATGCAAAAATGCATTCATCCTGCTTCAATAAATGAAACTGAAAACGTGCCGCCGCAACGGGCAACAGTCAATTGCAACTTACACCCTGGGTGGGTGGAATACCGCATGGAGCGGGTCTTGCGCCATACCGCCGTTGTACGCGTCAAACAGCTTTACGCTGCCGGCGGCAGGGGTTAAATAAAGAGGAAAATCTGCCTGTGCAATAATTACTTCATATTTGTCTTTCACCGCGTTGCCCTTTTCTTCCTGCTTCGTTTCCTTCTCCATCTGCTTCATCAGATGGCACTGGCCGTTACAGCCTTTTTTGGGTTCGGCCTTGTTGATACAAAGCACGCGGGCAATGTATTCCTTGTTCAGCAGGTATTCCGCCAATACCAGTCCTTTGCCGAAGGTTTGCAGCATAAGGCCTGTTAAAGTGACTATGACGAATATGTACTTCATAAGGAACACTACAAAAGTAAACTTATATGCTTTGCAGCCAAATGATTTTCATCATTATGCTCATTCATAGCGAACGGGGAACCTGGTGATCCAGATTCCCCGTTCGCTCATATCTTTTCATTCCCTACTGTGCCAGCATGAAGCGCAGCGTTATACCGCCACGGGTGTTGGTGATGGGATAAGCGGTAGAAATAACCGGTATGGTTTGCCGCCGGTCATAGAAAAACTTGATGTTCAAGCGGTTGTTCACCACATAATCTATTGAAGGCGCAATGCTGATCACCTTTTGCCCGCCTGTTGGCAGGGGCGAGTCTGCATCCAGCCGGTTATTGGTTGTTTTATCGTCCCGGAAGCTCAGGTCCAGCCTGAAGTTCATATCGTTCTCCAGCTTCCTTCCCCCGTCTTTACCTACTGCAAACGGCATGGGCAGGCCGCGTACGCGGTAGCCGCCGCCCAGCACAATTTCGCTGCTGCGCATTTCGCTCAGCTGGTAGTCAATCAGGCTGAGACTGAGGGTACGGCTGCGCTTGAAGCCCACACGCAGGTTGAGGGAATTGGTGAAGGTCATGTCTGCCTCCAGCAGCGGCTCAAACTGCTCTGAAATAGTGAGGTTGGGCACCAGGAAGTACGGAATGTAGTTGCCTGATATAGAATCCCTGAAAGACGGGAAGCCCAGGTACAGCGGGTCGTAGAACATGAGCGCCGTGTTATAGGAGTTCATGGTCAGCCGGCCGATGTAGGCATGCGTCAAGGTAAAGTTGGTGAGGAAATCCGTAAACGGCTTCACACGGCTCAGGCCGTTGTAAGAGATACGCCAGTTGGGCCTGGGCAATATGTTCTTGAACGGGTTGGTACGTACGGTAGGACTGCCCTGCTTCAGCAGCGGTACGTTTTCCGGGCTTTTGCCTGTGTACGCCGCCAGGAAGGCCGGTATCAATACATCCTGCGCGTAACGGCCGTAACCGTAGCGGTACTGCGGGTCTTTCGGATCGAACTCCGGTACCGTACCGTTGTTGCTGTACGGGTTTTGCCGGCCCAGCCTTTCAGAAATGATCTGGCGGTAGCTCTCAAACTGGCGGAAGGTTTCAGACACGCCGTTGGTAGCGTTGATCTTGCCCCACATGGTTTTGATGGCAATGAACGTAATGTCGAAACCACCGGCATCGTAGGGGCTCAGGTGCCCGAAGCCGTTGCCGTCACCAATAGTGTCTTTGAACAGCTCTGTATGCGTTTTGGTGAAAGACTTGGTGAGGTTCAGGTCTATACGCAGGTCTCTCACCGGTTCCAGCTGCGCCTGTATGTCCAGCTTCTGGGTAAACTGCTGCTGGAACTGGATGTTGAAAAGCGTGTCTGGCGTGATGAGGCCTTTCTTCGCAAAGTTGTCCATCCATTGTTTGGTGGGTTGTTTGCCTATCACAAAGTCGAGGCCGGGAGCCATGGTTTGCCAGTTCATACCCAGCAGCTTGGTACTGTCCAGGTAGCCGGGCAGGCGGGTGCCTACATTTTCCGTATAGTTGATGTTCACCCGCTTCAGGGACATCAGCACACGCATCAGCGCTTTCAACGCTGGTGAAGTAGCGTCATCATCCTCCGCCTTCTTTTGCTGTGCAGCAGCGGCATTGGGCGCATTGGCCATGCCGGGCGGCACGTATTCCCTGGTTGGCGCGGCAGAGGCGTTCATCTTGCGCAGCCATTTGCTCTTGTTGTACAGCTCCGTAAACTTCAGCTCTGCCGTAATGGTTTTCTGGTTGGAGTTCTCAATGGCGTTGCCCAGGTAGGTGGCCAGGCGGGAAGCGCCCACCCAGCGGTATTCCATGCCGTAGCTGAGTGCCAGGTTGGTCCAGCTCAGCAGCGGGAACTTGCCCATAGGCACGGTGTAGGTAACGGTTGCGTTATGGAAATAGTTGGTGGTACGGCCGCCTTTCCAGAAGTTGCTGCGCACGCTGTCTTTTTTGGCATCGGTGTTGATGCGGCCGTTCGGCTCGTCTATGCGGGAGTTGTTCACCGCATTGAAGTCAAGAGACAGGTTGCGGGAGAAGTCCCACTTGAAGGTATAGTACCGGTCAAACCGGAAATACTTGTCGTATGTTTCCTGCAGCTGGAACGGCCCGCCGCCCACATTGCGCAGGCGGGTAGCGCCAAACTGGCGGGTAATGTCTGCCCGTACGCTCATGATGGAAGGCACGTAGTTCACGTTAAATTCCTTGATGAGCGCAAACCAGGGAGATTTGCTCCTGATGAGGTTCTTGAACGGTTCTATGTATTTGGGCGTGCCGGCATAGTTATAACCCACGCCGCCGCGGTGGCGGGTCAGCACGTCACTTTCAATTACCGGGTTGCGCCTGTTCATTTGCGAGAAGGAATAGCTCACATCAAAGTTCTCGATGTCCCATATCCGGTTCTTTTTCCTGCCCGCGCCCATCTTGCGCACGTTGGTAAAGTTCAGGCTCTTGATGGAGGTGAAATCCTGCGCGTTGCGGCGGATGGAATCCCGGTGCTCCTTATCCCTCGCCATGGCCAGCTTGTCTTTCAGTTTGATGTCCAGGTCATACGGATCGTATTCCGGGTTGCTGGTGGTTTGCGAATAACCGGCGTACACGGGCACGGTAATGCCGGTGCGTTTGGGCAGCAGCTTGCCCAGGTCGAGGTTGGTGGCAACATCGTACTGCAGGAAGTTGTCGCGGAAGCGTTCGTTCACGCGCTGGTCTACACTGCCGAAGCCTGCGGTGTGCATATTACCGCTGAAGGTGAGGGTGCCCAGGTCTGCCAGGTTTAGATCCACCCTGGCCAGCGCGGCATAACCGCCTTTTTCATCCAGGCCGGAGAGGCGCAGTTCGTTGAACCACACTTCGGTACAATGCGGCAACCCGTCATCTTTCGGGTTCAGCACACCGATCATGATGTTACGTACATCACCCAGGCTGGGGTTACCCACCACGGCCAGGATGTTCTTCCCGTCTTGCTTCACGTAAGGCAGCAGCGGGGAAGCGGAACCATCGTTGTTACGCTCCATCTTCAGCTTGGCAAAAGCGTTCAGGTCAAGGTTCAGCTCGTTCTCGGACGGCCATACCTCGGTATCGCGCGTGGCCTTCCAGGGTGTTACCTTCAGCGGAATACGGTATTCATAATAGTTCTCCGTAAAGTCACTGCCTATTCTTATAATGGCCTGCAGCTCATTGTCTTTCAGCGCCAGCGCGTCACCCACGGCTTCTGCGTGGATGAACATCTGCATGCGGTTGTACTGCCGCAAGTCAAGGTTCAGGTTTTTGTATACGGCCCGCACCTCGTCGTCTTTCAGGTTACAGATCTGGGCGGAAAGGGCCTGTTCATTCAGCTGAATGTTGGTGTTGTTGTTGCTGAGCGTGTTCTGCCGCAACGTACCGGGAGGCAGCACATAATTGATAGGCTCGCGGCGGGCGTTCTCCTCAATGTTCACGGCAGATACATTGAAGGTAGTGCTTTCATCTACCGGTACGGGGTCTCCGGGGCGCAGCTCGTACAGGTAACGGCGCCACTGGTTCCGCACCAGGTCAAGCTTGGCAAAACGGAGCACCACCGAGTCTTCAAAGCCGGTGAGGAACATGCGCATGAAGCGGATGGACTTGAAGTCGGGGATGTTGCCCACTTTTTTGTCATACTGGTTCACCGGTATCTTGAACTGGTACCAGTTCTGCGTTACAACGGTGCCGTCTTCCATTTCATTTCTCACGGGGAACTTGTCTACAATGTAGTTGGAGCCCACCTGCATGTCCGGCTTGATATCTACCCGGTACTGGAAGTATTCTTCCGTTTCGTTCATGGTATTGTCCCGGTTCAGGTCTTCAGACTCGGGGTAGTTGGTAGCGGCCTGTGAGAAGGCGGAATTATCATTGGAAATGGGCGAGTTGCCGTCCGGCCCGTTGATGCGTTTGTAGCGGCCCAGGATGTCTGTGCCGGCGCCCTGGTCATAATACCCGTCGCGGTACCAGCGGTAGTCATCATTAGAGGGGTCGTTGACTACATTCTGGTAAGCGGGAGAGCCTGCGCCGAACACACTGGCCAGGTCTGTGAGGTATTGCGCCCTGAAGTTCTTTTCGTCTTCGCTGTTCAGCCCGTCATAACCCACGTCCTGGTAACGGCGGATGGCAGGGTCGTTGTCAAAGGCCTGCGTGATCTGCTGCTGGAATTTGGGAATGCGGCCCCAGCGGGTGGAGTCCAGCTTGTTGCGGTTAGCCGGGTTGTAAGGGTCCGGCAGGCCGTTCTCGAAAGATTTGCGGGAATCTTTCAGGATGTCTTCAGACACGTTACCCAGGTTGAAATACAGTGACCCGCCGTCGCTTGTGGGGTTATTGTAGAACGGATCAGGTATCCAGAACTCAATGAACTCGATGTTGGCCGTTTCAAAGTCGCTGTTATCGATAGCGCGCATCACGCCGCCCCAGCGGGCTTTGGGATTTTTCAGCGTACCGTCCGCATTCAGCCCCGCGGTGGTGGCCTCAAAGTTGTAGGGGCCTTTCTCGGTGGGGTAATACGCCAGGTCAAGCGTGCTCAGCTGGCTTTGCCCGAAGTCTGTAGACCGGTTCGGGAAAATGTCCCGCTGGTAGATGAGGCGGGTACGGAGGTCCCGCTGCGATTTGGCGTCTACCCCCCTCGGGCGGTTGGGCGAGTTGGGTATCTGCAGGGTGGGCTCAATGATGTACCAGGCCAGCAGCGCCCTGTTCTTGCCGTAAGAAAGGGTATCGTTATCGTCCGCTTCCGGGAACAGGATGTTGCCGTTAGCGTCTGTGGCGTCTTTAGGGGTGGAGGCCAGCGCCCAGCTGGTGGCCGGGAACTTGAGGTCAAAGCCGTTGCGGGTGCCTTCAAAATCATCTATCATCACCTGCCCCTGCTTGCTGCCGGGGGCATTTACCAGCTTGCTGTGACCGGGGAACAGGCGGGCCACCTCACCGGTGAAGTTGATGGAGGCAGGCTGCTGGCTCTGGAAGTTCGGCAGCTTGTCCAGCAGGCGGGTAAGGCCGCGCCATTCGGAAATATAGTTAGCGTCCAGGCCTACCACGGTGTTCTTGATGGGGTCATCCCCGTAGTTCACCTTCTGGTAGTAGGGGCGCTCGCTCATTCTTACAACGGTACCGCCTATGTTCAGCTTGTCGTTCACAAAATAGTCCAGGCGGGTGCCCATGTAGTTGCGCACCTGCTGGCCAAAAAGGGCGTTGTTCTCAAACTGTACATTGATAGGCACGCCGGAGCTGAGCACGCCGCCGTTGATGATCTTGATACGGCCCAGGTTGTAATCTATCACATAATCCACATCTTCCCGCAGCATTTGCCCGCCGGCCGTTACAGACACGGAGCCGCGCGGTATGTTATAGGCGTTGAGAGATATTTCCGAAGAGTTGCTGGATTTGTAGGAACCCCTGATCAGGTACCGGTTAAGGTTGGGGAACTGCTGCGCAATTACTTTGATGGAGTCGTACAGCATGGTGTACATGTATTGTTTTTCCAGCGCCGCATCTCCGGCAAAGGCCGGTTTCAGGCCTTCCCCGAACGGTTCCAGCACGGGAAACATCACCTTGCCGTTCTGTGAAGTGATGGTATAGCCCTCTACAAAGTCGAACACCCCGTCTGGCTGCGGGTCATTCTGGTTATTCAACCGGTCAAGGTTGAGGATGGAGATGATGGGCGCCCCGGCGTATTGCCCTTTGGCATCCGGCAGGTAGCGCTTTTCACTGGGCACGCGGGTGTCGGCACCCTGGTCTTTTCCCGGGTCTTTATACAGTACGTCCAGCTTGAAGTCTGCCCGGTTTACCTGGTAGGCGTCTGTGGAATAGATGTTTTTCATCATCAGGTCCCAGATGGGCAGGGCCGGCCGCGCGGAGGTGGCTTTCAGCATTTTCAGGAACAGTATCTGCTGGTTGGCGGAGTTGTTCTGGTCTGGCGGTACATCTTGGGAGAACTCCCCTACCTGGTAGATCCTCCCGTTATAGGTGTATTGATAGGCTACGGCCAGCACTTCATCAGGCTGCAGCTGCTGGTTGAGGGATATGAAGCCCACCTGGCGGTTGAGGGTATAGTCTGTAGAGTCCAGCTTGCGGGCAAAGGTTTTTTCAAACTCCTGTACGGGCTGCAGGCCCAGGGCCAGCAGGCGGCTCACCACGGTGCCGGAGTAACGGGCGCCCGGGTCGCTCACGAGGTTGCGGTACAGGTCGTTCGTATTGCGGTCTGGCAGCTTGTTGTTGGTCAGTACGGTAATGGCGGTTTTGTTGAACGGGTTTTGCTCCGCCAGGTCCATCAGGCCCACAATGTCACGGGTATCTGTAGTGGCGCCGGTTTTGTTGGTTACCCACACTTCAATGCGGTTAATGTACACCTGGCTGCGTATCACGGGCAGGTTGCCCATGGCGTAGTTGAAGGTATCCCGGAAAAACTGGGCCAGCAGGAAGTGGCGGTTGTCTTCGTACTCATCTGCCCTTTTCACAAAATCCTGCGTGCTGTTGCCGCCGCGGAGCACCATATTCTGCTTTTGCGACTTCTGGTTACTGAGCACGCTGGTTACGGTGAGGCGGCCAAACTGCAGCTGCGTTTTGATACCAAACAGAGATTGTACGCCGGGAATCAGGGAGCTGCTGAGGGGGAAACTCACGTTACCGGCCTCTATTTTTTTGATGATCTCGTCCTGGTAGCCGGTATATTCCAGCTTTACCTGGTTTTCGAAATCGAAGGTAGACTGGGTATTATAGTTGGTGATGAGCTTCAGTTTTTCCCCGATGCGCCCGGTCACGTTCATGTTGATGTCTATATCGAAGTCAAAGCCCCCGTTTTTGCGGGCCCTTTCCACCAGTACCGGGTTTTTCACGTTCTGGCCCTGGTAGCCGAAGGTGAGGCCCAGGCTCCCTTGGGGCCTGATGTCTACCTTGGTGCCGCCAAACACACGGTCAAAAAGCTTGTCCCCATAGTACAGCTGGGGCGCCTGGCTGCGCTGGTTGAGGTTGCCGATGGTGCTGGCCCTTTTCTGCCAGTAGTCTTTTTCGCTCTGTGCCGCCTGCAGCCGGTAAAAATCATCAAAGTTCAGCACCGTGGGCTGGCGGTAAAACTGGTTCCCGATCTTTTCTGTGACGATGTATTGTTTGGTAGCCGGGTCGTACTCAACGGATTTCTGGATATTGGCGGGGTCTTTGAGGTCAATAGCATTGCGTACGGGGTCTGTAACAGCCGTACCCCTCCTGTCACGGATGGGGTATTTCAGCGTGTCCGGCTTGGAAGTCGTATCTGGAACAGGTATATGCCCTTTGTCAATCTCAACTATTCCCCGTATTCTTTTATAGGTATTTCCCGAACTATTACTGGAGGCAGATTCTACAATGATTAAAGATACAACACCTATTACTGCAATAGCACCATAGTATTTCTTTCTTGCCAAGCGATCTTAGGTTTTATAAGAGGTCAAGGATTTAAATTTATAAATTTTTGAGGGATTTCTTTATAAGTATCTCCAATTCATTTAATTGTGGCTCCGCTTTCAGTACCCTCCGTACCGCCTGCTCAGCCATATTGCGGGCTATTCCCAGGTTGACTAAAGCATTTAACGCGTCATCCTGTATTGTATTGTGGGTAGGTGAAGATAAATATGTTATTTCTTCTTTATGCTTCTTCATTTTGTCTTTCAGCTCCAGGATCAGGCGCTTGGCGGTTTTGGCGCCAATTCCCTTCACCCCTTCCAGCATTTTTTCGTTTTCCATCATAATGGCCCGCTGAATGTCTTCCGGATGGAGGGAGCTGAGCATCATGCGGGCGGTAGAGGCCCCTATGCCGGAAACGCTGATCAGCTGCAGGAACATGCTGCGCTCCGCATCCTCAAAAAAGCCGTACATGGTGTGGGCGTCTTCCTTGATATGTACGTAAGTTAACAGTTTACAAGTTTCCAGGTGCTGGATCTGGGTCCAGGTGTGAAGGCTGATCTGCACTTCATACCCTACCCCGTTCACGTCGAGGTGCACCAGGGCGGGCGATTTGTAGGCCAATTTGCCGTTGAGGTAAGCGATCATATGCAATAATAAGGGGCCCAAATTTAAATCATAAATATAATTATTCGTTTATGTCGTATTTTTACGCCCATTTTAATAACTTATCCTAACAATATGAGCAAAATAACAGCCGCTATTACAGCGGTGGGTGGGTATGTTCCCGACTATGTACTAACGAACCAGGAATTGGAGAAACTCGTTGAAACTACTGACGAATGGATCACCACCAGAACGGGCATCAAAGAGAGAAGGATACTGAAGGGTGAGGGGAAAGGCACCTCAGAGCTTTGTGTGCCCGTAGCGCAGGAAATCCTGAAGAAAAGGGGTATTTCCGCCGAAGAAATTGACCTGCTGATAGTAGCCACCGTTACGCCAGACATGGTGTTCCCGGCTACCGCCAACGTGGTTACGGATAAGATAGGCGCCAAAAATGCCTTCGGGTTCGACATTGGCGCCGCCTGCTCCGGCTTCCTCTATGCGCTGGACACGGGCGCCAAGTTTATTGAGAGCGGCCGCTACAAGAAGGTAATGATTATTGGGGCAGACAAGATGAGCTCCATCATTGATTATACAGACAGGGCCACCTGCATCATTTTTGGTGACGGCGCCGGCGGCGTGCTGCTGGAGCCCAATACGGAAGGGCTGGGCCTGATAGACAGCATCCTGAAAAGCGACGGCCACGGCCGGGAGTTCCTCAATATGAAGGCCGGCGGCTCCAACCGCCCCGCCAGCGCGGAAACGGTGGCCAACCGGGAGCACTACGTGTTCCAGGAAGGAAAAACCGTGTTTAAATACGCAGTGGCCAACATGTCTGAAGCGGCCCGCGGTATCATGGACCGCAACCATCTCACCGCTGAAGACATTGCCTGGCTGGTACCCCACCAAGCCAACCTCCGCATTATCAGCGCCACAGCGGAATACATGGGCGTACCGGAAGAAAAGATCATGATCAACATCCAGCGCTACGGCAATACTACTGCCGGCACTATTCCGCTCTGCCTGTGGGATTGGGAAAGCAAGCTCAAAAAGGGAGACAACCTGGTGCTGGCGGCCTTTGGCGGCGGCTTTACCTGGGGCGCCTGCTATGTGAAATGGGCGTATGATGGCAGCAACCATCAGCATTAAGCCGCGGGAAAGAAAATATTTATTTGTAATGGCGCCTGTGCTCACGGGCGCCGTTACTTTTTCCGCTAAGCACCTTTTTATATCTCGAACACGAACCCTTTCTCCGTCAGGGCGGTGTATTTCTCCTTGTCAAAACGGTAGAGGTTAGCCCCTTTCTTGGACGTGCTTTTGTCTTTTTCGTCCAGCTTCTCCAGGATGTCCATAGCCAGTATTTTTTTCCTGAAGTTCCGCTTGTCTAACGGGCGCTGGTAAATCTCTTCATACAGGTTCCTCAGCTGCGGCAGGCTGAACTTTTCCGGCAGCAGCTCAAAGCCGATGGGGTGGAAACGGGCTTCATCCCGCAGCCGCGCCATTGCGTCTGCCAGCATCTGGCTATGGTCAAAGATCAGCTCCGGTATCTGGTGCAGGGAAAGCCAGTGAGCACCGTGATCGTTGGCCAGCATGCGGTCATGCTCGCTGATGCGGATCAGCGCGTAATACGCCACGGAAATCACCCGGGCGCCGGTATCCCTGTCTACTTCACCATAACATTGCAGCTGGTCCATGTAAATGTCCTGGATACCGGTGGTTTGCCGTAACACGCGCGCTGCAGCATTGTTGGTGCTCTCGCCTTCCTGTACAAAACCGCCCACCAGTGACCAGGCGCCTTCCATGGGGTCTACTTTCCTTTTGATGATCAGGAGCTTCAGCTTCCCGTCTTCAAACCCGAATATGATACAATCTACCGCTACCAGATGCCTGGGAGCACTTACGTAAAAAGATGGAAGACTCATAGATACAAACTTAACTTATTTCTTGCTGCGGGTAAACTCAATAAAGTCCGTAGCCGGTATTTTGCTGACGCCAGACTGGCGCAGCATGGTGACCAGTTGCCCGCGGTGAAAGGTGGAATGATTAAATACGGTGAGCAGGGCGTGCTGCACGGCAGACTTGCAAATGCCCCTTACCGGGTGGTGATACTCAATGGTATGGGCCAGGCGCGCATCTGAAGCAGTGGCTACAAAATCTTTGAGCATGGCGCTCTGCCGGCCAAACTGCTGGGCAAACTCCTGCCAGGTACCTGTAAAACCCGCCGTGGGCTTTACTACCGGCGCAGCCAGCTGCAAACGCTGGTACCAGATGCTCTCTACATCCCAGATGTGATAGATGGTGCTGCGCAAGGTGGGAAAACTGCTGCCCAGGTCCTTGTCCAGCCGCTCCTCTCCAGGCCCTCCCAATACCTGCAGCAGCCGCTGGTTGGCCCACATGTTGTACGTTGCTAGCTGCAACAGGAGATCCTTCATCTATTTATATCTTATTTTTACACGGAAAAATCGTAACAAGATACTCATAACCGGAAAACATTCAAATATCAAACCATGAAACAAACACCGCTCACTGGTTTCAGTTCAGTATGCGTACACGCAGGGCACGAGCAGGACCCCCTGTATGCCCATCTTACACCTATCTACGCTTCATCAACGTACGTGTACGACTCTGCAGACCAGGGCATGCGCCGCTTCAGCGGGCAGGAAGACGGTTTTATCTACACCCGCTGGGACAGCCCCAACTTCCGCGAAGCCGAAGAAAAAATGGCGGCGCTGGAATGTTTCGGCCTCACCGGCCCGGACGGCAGTCCGCTGAAAGCCAAGGCCAAGCTGCATTCCTCCGGCATGGGCGCACTGTCTACCCTTTTCCTCTCCCACCTCAAGGCGGGAGATAAAGTGATTTCCCACTATTCGCTGTATGGCGGCACAGATGAGCTGTTCAGAAAAATATTGCCCCCGCTGGGCATTGAAGCCGTGATAGTGGACATGCAGGATGTGACCGCCACCGAAGCCGCCATCAAGGCAGACCCCGCCATCCGCATGATGTACCTGGAAACGCCGGCCAACCCCACGCTTCGCTGTGTAGACCTGGAAGCCCTCCTGGGCCTGGCGCACCAGTACAAGCTGGTATCTGCGGTAGACAATACTTTTGCTACTCCCTACCTGCAGCAGCCCTTCGCTTACGGGGCAGACTATGTTTTTCACTCCACCACCAAATTCCTCAACGGCCACGGTACCGCCATTGGCGGTGTGCTGATAGGCAAGGATATAGATACCATGCAGGGCCCTGTGGAAAAGGTGCACCGCCTGCTGGGCGCCAACAGCAACCCTTTTGATGCATTTTTGCTCACACAGGGCATCAAAACGCTGGAAGTGCGCATGGAACGACATTGCCACAACGCCATGGAGGTAGCCGGTTTCCTTGACGGCCACCCCGCCGTGGCCAGGGTAAATTACCTGGGCCTGGCAGACCATCCGGACTTTGCCGTTGCCGCACGGCAGATGAAACACCCCGGCGCCATGCTGAGCTTTGAGCTGAAAGGCGGCCTGGACGCGGGCAAACGCTTTATAGACCGGCTGCAGATGTGCCTCCGCGCCGTGTCTCTGGGCACCTGCGATACCCTGATCTGCCACCCCGCCTCCATGACGCACTACGGCGTGCCGAAGGACCTGCGGGAAAAATACGAGATCACGGACGGCCTCATCCGCATGAGCGTGGGCATTGAAGCCGTAACGGATATACTGAACGACCTTGACCAGGCTTTGCAATAAACAGGAAATATGTCTACACCCATTCACATAAGAAGAGCAGAAAAAAAAGATTGCGCCCGCATGATGGAGCTGGTGCGGGAACTGGCTTTATATGAAAAAGCGCCGGAGCAGGTGACCGTAACGCTGGGGCATTTTGAAGAAAGCGGCTTTGGCCCCAACCCGGTATGGTGGGCCTTTGTGGCGGAGACCAACGGCGTTATCACCGGCCTGGCCCTTTATTACATCCGGTACTCTACCTGGAAAGGCAGCCGCATGTTCCTGGAAGATATCATAGTAACCGAAAGCGCGCGCGGCCAGGGCATTGGCAAGCTGTTATTTGACCGGCTGATCATCGAAGCAAAAGAAAGAAAGCTGAACGGTATTGTGTGGCAGGTGCTGGAATGGAACGAGCCTGCCATCAACTTCTACAAGAAATACAACGCGAAGTTTGACCCGGAGTGGTGGAATGCGAGTATCGAGATCGGGTGACATATAGCGTGTGCCGTATTTCGGCATTTTGACTCCCTGCCCCGCTGGTATAAACACTATTACGCTTTCACTCAGCCGTGATATTTGGACGTCGCCTGCAGGCGGTGCTATTGTTTCTCAAAAACCAGTATATCTCCCAGCCCGCCGGGGTCTGTGAAGAAGCGGCCGATGGTAAAGGTGCGCCCGTCTGCGCTCATGTGGAAGTAGAACTTTTCCTGCCGTGTTCTCAGCAGCAGGCTGTCTCCCTCTATAGAGTAAAAATAAACACCAGATTCGTTGGCCCTGCTTACCTGGGGCGGCAGCGGGCGGGTTTGGAAATAGAAGCTGCGCTCTTCAACAACGTCGGCGCCGGAGCCCGGTACCGCCTCCCTGAAAACGATCACTTCCTTCCGCTGGCTTTTCTCCAGCCACCGGTCTTCCAGGCTTTGAGATTTACTGCAGGCGGTGAGCATGGCCGCGCCTGCCAGGATGGAGAAAAAAGTTGCTTTCATGGCGGGATGTATTGTGCCTGTAAAACGGAGGAGCCGGGGGAATAGTTACAATAATATCAAAATTCACCAGATACAAACAAGTTTGCAGGTGCATGCATCTATGCTTTTGATATGGACCAGCTATGCTCCAGCTATAGCGAAGGTCATGGGCAGGTATGGTGAGGATATACTCAAACCTGCTATGGGAGCCGGTTCCAGGCTATACACAAAATGGCCGGTTAGGGGATATGGAAGGAGGCGAGAGGGGCTTGTCCGATAGTAAATTAACCTTTCAAGAAAGAAAGGCGGCTGCACTTTAAGGTGCGGCCGCCTGTATCAATGATTCTTTAGCATATTGTATCACCCCTTTGCCACTGCTTCTTCCAGCCCGGTGCTGATACCGTCCGTAACCGCGTTTTTATCGATTTTGGCAATCAGGCCCTGCAGTACCTTACCGGGGCCTACTTCGGTAAACCGGCCTGCGCCATCTGCTATCATGGCTTGTACGCATTGCGTCCATTTTACAGCGCCGGTAAGCTGGCTGATGAGGTTTTGCCTGATCTCTTGCGGGTCTGTTACGGCTTTGGCCACCACGTTCTGATATACCGGGCAAACGGGCGTATTGAAAGCCGTTTTTTCAATAGCGGCCTGCAGCTCTTCCTGGGCGGGGGCCATCAGCGGGGAGTGGAAGGCGCCGCCTACCGCCAGCTCCATGGCCCTTTTGGCGCCGGCGGCTTTCAGCAGCTCTATGGCGCGGGCAATGGCGGTTTTGGTGCCGGAAATTACCAGCTGGCCGGGGCAGTTGTAGTTGGCGGGCACTACCACGTCATCTGTGATGGTGGCACAGATCTCTTCCACCTTTGCATCTTCCATGCCCAGTACCACGGCCATGGTGGAAGGCGTTATTTCACAGGCCTTCTGCATGGCGTTGGCGCGGATGGCCACCAGGCGCAGGGCGTCTTCAAAACCCAGGGCGCCGTTGGCCACCAGGGCGGAAAACTCGCCGAGGGAGTGGCCGGCCGTCATTTCAGGGCGCGGGTTGCTCAGGCAGAGATAACCTATCACGGAGTGCAGGAACACCGCCGGCTGCGTTACACGGGTTTGTTTGAGGTCTTCCTCAGACCCTTCAAACATGATATCTGAAATCCGGAAACCCAGTATCTCATTGGCTTTTTCAAATAAAGACCGGGCCTGGGCATTGTTGTCGTAAAAACTTTTGCCCATACCGGTAAACTGCGCTCCCTGACCGGGAAAAACAAAGGCGTGTTTCATTTGATTTGCTTCAATCTTGTTAATTATCAGAGAACAAATATATGTAAAAAAATATGGTTTAATCCGGCATACGCTGGCTTAAACCATAGGGGACCTGCCTCCGGGTATTTACCGGCGGCTGAGCAGGTCTGAGCTGATCAGTTTCATGAACTCCGCGCGGGTGGTCCCGTCCTGGAACTGGCCGCTGAAAGCGGAGGTGGTGGTAACGGAATTTTGTTTCTGCACGCCTCTCATCATCATGCAAAGGTGCTGGGCCTCAATTACCACTGCCACGCCCTGCGGCTCCAGGGTTTCCTGGATGGCATCCAGTATCTGGTGGGTGAGGCGCTCCTGCACCTGCAGGCGGCGGGCAAATACGTCTACCACCCTGGCTATTTTGCTGAGGCCGGTAATATAACCGTTGGGGATATACGCTACGTGCGCCTTGCCGAAAAAGGGCAGCATATGGTGCTCACACATGGAGTAGAGCTCTATGTCTTTCACGATCACCATTTCGTTATAGGCCTCGGTAAAACGGGCGCCGCGGAGTATCTCCCGGGCGTCCAGGTGGTAGCCCTGGGTCATGTACTGCATGGCCTTGGCCATCCGTTCCGGGGTTTTTAGCAATCCCTCCCGCGCGGGGTCTTCGCCCAGCAGCGCTATTGCTTCCTTATAATTCCCTATCAGTCCCGATGTTACTTTCTCGTCGTAAGATTCTTCCTTCTTGTAAGCCATAGTCCTGTTTTTTTCAGTTATTTGCCGCCGTAGTATTCCACGTAGATCTTGGCGGTTTCGTGCAGCTTGATGCAATGCAGCTGCACCGTGTCTGGCAGGTGTTTTTCCAGTTGCTCCCAGATGGCAATGGCAACGTTTTCCGCAGAAGTGAACTTGTCTTTCATGAAATCTACGTCCAGGTTCAGGTTCTTGTGGTCCAGCTTCTCGATGATCACGTCTTTGATCAGTACACCCAGGGTTTTGGCGTTAAACACAAAGCCGGTTTCGGGATCGGGGTTGCCCTTGATGGTCACATGCAGGTCATAATTATGCCCGTGCCAGTTATCGTTGGCACATTTGCCGAACACTTCCTGGTTCTGCTCCTTGCTCCATTGCGGATTAAATAACTTGTGTGCCGCATTAAAATGCTCCACGCGCGTCAGATAGATCATTTCTCTTAGTTGTGGTAAATTTCTGCAAATTTAAAGCAATTAGACGAGAACGGGGGGATGTGTGAGTTTAATGTACCTTTACGGGATGAAATTGCTGCTTGCTGCCGCTACGGAGCTCGAAATAAAAACAGCATTGAGCTGGCTGGACGAGGAAAAGTACCCGGATGTGGACGTACTGGTTACCGGCGTAGGCATGATGGCCTCCGCCTGGCAGCTGGGCCGGTATTTTGCCCGCAACAAGCCCGCGCTGGCCATACAGGCCGGTATTGCCGGCAGTTTCCGGCGCAGCTGGCCGCTGGGAGAAACCGTGCTGGTAACCCATGAAACGCTGGGAGACCTGGGCGCGGATGACAACGGCCGCTTTCTCGACCTGTTTGACCTGGGCTTCCAGGAACCTGGTGCCCCACCTTTTACAAATAAGGAATTGGTGAATACGTTGAGCCTTTTCCCGGAAAGCCTGCAAAGCCTGCCGCAGGCCACCGGCGTTACCGTCAACACTGTAAGCGGAAGCGCTGCTGCCGTTGCCCGCCTGCAGGAGCAGTATGCGCCGGATGTGGAGTCTATGGAAGGGGCCGCTTTTCACTACGCCTGCCTGCAGGAACAGGTGCCTTTTTTACAGCTGCGCAGCATTTCCAACTATGTAGAACCGCGGGACAAAAGCAAATGGAACATTTCCCTTGCCCTGCAAAACCTGAACAATACGCTGCTCTCCCTGCTGGAAGAGCTTCGTCAAAAAGAATAAACCGGATATGGAACTGACACTGGGGTTTTCACCCTGCCCGAACGATACGTTTATATTTGATGCGCTGGTCAACCACCAGCTCAATACCAACGGCCTGCAATTCAACACCCGCCTGGAAGATGTGGAAACGCTCAACCAGTGGGCTATGCAAGGAAAACTGCACATCACCAAGCTGAGTTTTGCCGCGGGCCTGAAGGTGGCAGACAAATACCGCCTGCTCAACAGCGGCAGCGCGCTGGGAAGGGGCTGCGGCCCGCTGCTGATAGCCCGCGAACCGGTTGCCGCCGGCCGGGTGAAAGACCTTACCATAGCCATCCCCGGGGAAAATACCACCGCCAACCTCCTGTTCAGCATTGCCTACCCTGACGCCGTGCATAAAAAGATCATGCTGTTTTCGGACATCGAGAACGCCGTGCTGAGCGGAGAAGCAGACGCCGGCGTTATCATCCACGAAAACCGCTTCACCTACCAGCAAAAGGGCCTGGTGAAACTGGCAGACCTGGGAGAGTTTTGGGAAAACAAAACGGGCCAGCCCATTCCATTGGGGGGTATTTTTATACGGAAAGACGTGCCGGAGGAAATACAACAGCAGGTAGACGCCCTGATCCACAGCAGCCTGCAGCAGGCCTTTGCCGCCTACCCTGTGCTTTCTCCCTATGTAAAAGCCCATGCCCAGGAAATGGACGAGCAGGTGATGCGCCAGCATATAGACCTTTATGTTAACCAGTTCAGCCTTGACCTGGGGGAGGAAGGCAGAACGGCCATTGAGAAGTTAAAATCAATGGTGGCCTGACGTCCGGGCATCATTACACTATTTCCCTGTTCATTTTCCCAGCGCCTTGCTGTACACTTCCAGTGCGCGCTTGCGGGCAGCTTCATGTTCTACCATAGGCCGCGGATACGTTAACTCATCCACTTCCGGCACCCATTTACGCACATATTGCAGGTCTTTGTCGAAACGCTGCGTTTGCAGGGCAGGATTGAATATCCTGAAATACGGCGCTGCATCGCACCCGCTGCCTGCCGCCCATTGCCAGCCACCATTGTTGGCAGCCAGGTCATAGTCCAGCAGTTTCCTGGCAAAATAGGCTTCGCCCCAGCGCCAGTCTACCAGCAAATGTTTGGTAAGAAAGCTGGCGGTGATCATCCTGACGCGGTTATGCATGTAACCGGTTGCATTCAGCTCCCGCATGCCGGCGTCTACAATAGGGTAGCCGGTTTGCCCTTCACACCACCTTTCAAACTCTGCCGGGTTATTGCGCCAGGGTATGGCATCATATTCTTTTTTGAATGAATGGTTTTCCACCTGCGGAAAATGCCAAAGTATCATCTGGTAAAATTCCCGCCAGATCAGTTCGTTGAGGTATACTTCGCTGAGGTGTTGCGCCATACGGGCCAGCATGCGTATGCTGATGGTACCGAAGCGCAGATGTACGCCCAGGCGGGAGGTGCCGTGCACGGCCGGAAAATCGCGCGTTTGGGCGTAATGCCGGAGCAATGCCTCTTCCGGCCAGGGCGGAGGGAAACCGGTGTCAGCGCTTACCCGCTTGTTTCCGGATGCAGGAGCCTCTTCAAGCCCCGGTGCATTGCTATGATTTTCTACCGCCCTGAAACCAAGGTCTTCCAGCGCCGGCAGCGGCAGAGGCGCTTGCCGGTAAAATGCGCTGTAGTGTTGCTCCACTGGGTATGACTGCAAGTAAAAGCCCGTCAACAGCTGTTTCCATTTCCGGCTGTAGGGAGTAAATACCGTATATGGCGCACCGTTGTCTTTCGTTACTTCGTTCTTTTCAAATATCACCTGGTCTTTATACGTATGGAACGAAATGTTTTTGTTTTTCAGCTGCTGTTCAACCGCTGCATCGCGGCGGCGGGCGTACGGCTCATAGTCGTGATTGGTATAAACAGCGGTTACGGGGTATTGCTGCGTCCAGTAAGCAAAGGCCGCTTCGGGCGTACCATGGAAAACGTGCAGCGTGCTGCTCATTTTTACCAGTTGCTGCTGCATGGCGGAAAGGGCCGTGTGAATGAACTGTACACGCCGGTCTGATTTTTCTTCCAGATCATCCAGGATGTTGGTATCGAAAACAAATACAGGCACTACCTGGAGTCCGCTCCGCAGAGCGTGGTAAAGAGCTGCCTGGTCAGACAAACGGAGATCACGGCGGAACCAGCAAAGTACTATCATTAGCTATCGGCATTGTGAATTGAAGAACGAAAGAAAGCTGTAACAGCTGACCGGGCCTACAGCATAGACTCGTACAGCAGATCATGCAGGATCACCGAAGCGGCGTTGCCGTAGCTGGTATCGCGGAACTGCCCTACCCAGCGGATGCCGTAAATAGCGTTGGTGAGGAATATTTCGTCAGCGCTCTCCAGGTCACTGATGCGGAGCGGCTGCTCCTTTATTTTGAAAGGCATTTCGGTTTGCAGCAAGTGCTTGCGCATGACGCCGCATACACAGCCTTCGCTAAGGGGCGGGGTCAGTATATCATTCCCTTTTACAATAAACACATTGGCAATGGTGCTGTCTGCCACGCGGCCGTACTGGTTCAGCAGGAGCGATTCGCTGATCTGGTGCTCCTTTGCATAAAGGGCCGCCAGCACATAGGGCAGGCAGTTGTTGGATTTGACGCTTGAGAATTTGTCTCCCGGCTTGATGGCATCCGGGAACACGTCCATGGTGAGGCCTGCCTGGTTCAGCTCAAAAATGTGCCGCGGCAGTTTCCAGCACTGGATGATAAATTCCGGCGTATGGTCTACAGGGTCGTACAGCCCTGTGCCGGCCCGCCATACGGTGAGGCGTACACGGGCAAGATCGCTTACGCCGCTGGCGCGGCATAGTTCCAGCACGAGGCCGGTAAAATATTCTTTCGTAAAATGCGGTGGAATGTGAAAATGAAGAAGGTGCAGGCTCATCATCAGCCGCTCAAAGTGGAGGTCGGCCAGCAACAGTTGCCCCTGGTACACCTTCATGGTCTCAAAACAACCGTCGCCATACCTGAAACTGCGATTATCTACGGTCAGCAACGGTTTATCAGCCGCCATGAATTTTCCGTTATAACACAATTGCATACTGTAAGTTACGATTATAAAACCATTTCAGGCACATCCCCTTTTATGACCAGGCGCCCGGCCGTTTTTGCCTTTATTTCTTCCACACTCACGCCCGGCGCGCGTTCCAATAGTTGAAACCCTTCCGGCGTAACGTCCAGCACCGCCAGCTCCGTCACAATTTTTTTCACACATTTAACACCGGTGAGCGGCAACGAGCATTGCGGCAGCAATTTGCTTTCGCCTTTGGGGTTGGTATGCATCATGGCCACAATGATGTTTTTGGCGGAGGCCACCAGGTCCATGGCGCCGCCCATGCCTTTCACCATTTTGCCGGGTATTTTCCAGTTGGCAATATCTCCGGTATCAGACACTTCCATGGCGCCCAGCACGGTAAGGTCTACCTTGCCCGCGCGTATCATGCCGAAGCTTTCCGCAGAATCAAAAAAAGCGCCGCCCGGCAGCACGGTCACCGTTTCCTTGCCGGCGTTGATGAGGTCTGCGTCTATTTCCGCTTCCATCGGGTACGGGCCCATGCCCAGCATACCGTTCTCAGACTGCAGCATAATGGAGATACCGGCGGGTACAAAGTTGGATACCAGCGTAGGGATACCGATGCCCAGGTTTACGTACATGCCGTCACGCAGTTCCTGTGCAATACGTTTTGCAATGCCAAATTTGTCGAGGGCCATAGCAGCGAGTTTTAGATTTTAACCGTTTTGCGTTCAATGCGCTTTTCATAACCGCTCCCCTGGAAAACGCGGTGCACGTAAATGCCGGGCACATGTACCTGGTCGGGGTCCAGCTCACCCGGCTGCACCAGGTGCTCCACTTCGGCAATGGTAATGTTGCCGGCCTTGGCCATGGAGGTGCTGAAGTTGCGGGTGGTTTTACGGAATACCAGGTTGCCCATCGTATCACCTTTCCAGGCTTTTACAATGGCAAAGTCTGCATGCAGCGCCAGTTCCATCAGGTAATCCTTACCGTTGAAGCGGCGGGTCTCTTTTCCTTCGGCTATTTCCGTACCGTAACCGGCAGGTGTAAAAAAGGCGGGTATGCCCATGCCGGCCATCTGGATGCGGGTGGCCAGGGTGCCCTGGGGTATAAGGTCTACCTCCAGCTCTCCGGAGAGCAGCTGCCGTTCAAATTCAGCGTTCTCCCCTACGTAAGAAGACATCATTTTCCTGATCTGCCGGGTTTTCAGCAGCAGGCCCAGGCCAAAATCGTCTACGCCCGCGTTGTTGGAAATACAGGTGAGATTGTTGACACCGCTGCGTACCAGCGCCGCAATACTGTTCTCCGGAATGCCGCACAGGCCGAAGCCGCCCAGCATCAGTGTGGCGCCGCTGGGAATGTCTTTCACGGCCTCATCGGCGTTAGCAATTACTTTCTGCATGTTTTGGTGTTGTGGTGGTTCAGGGTAAAATCAGCCGCAGGCTGTCTGCCGGGCAGTACAATGAATCCCAGTGCGTACGCCGTTCAATGCCATACTTCAGGTCAGATTGTTTGCGCTCAATGGAATCCATCACTTCCCTCCTCCTCTGCACAATAGCCTGCATGCTTTTGTATATCTCTTCCAGCCGGTCTGAATGCAATTCATAAAACCGGTAGCTGTTCATGAACTCGTCTTTGGTAACGTTGTGCAGCTGCAGTATCTGCACATAATACCGCTTGATGTTCTGCTCCCTTACGGAATCTGCAATACGGAAGGTGTCCATCCCCTGCTCACGGCCGTACACTTCCGCATAGTTCATATCCAGCAAAATATCCCGCATCTTGTCCGGCGGCAATACGCCCTTCGGCGTTCTGTCTGCCTGCCCGCAGGCCAGCAGTACGCTGAACAATAAAACGCCGGCTGTCTTTCTCAGGTTCATCATTTATCTTAATTGCTGATATTTATTGGCGTTGGGCACATCCAGCTGTGCCAGCATCTGCCCTGCCCTGGTTTTTTCCTGCGGGGGCGCCTTGGAGAATATTTTAAACAGCTCATCGTTCTTGGCATTGAAAAAAGCGGCCAGCAGCATAGAGTTGGGCAGCTCTTCGTGAATGCCCATAAGCAGGGTCAGGCAGTTCATAATGGCGGCGCGGCCCTTGTTGGTGTCTTCATACATCTGGTCAAGCCCCATGCGGTGGTACTGGTACATCACGTCATGAAAACGGGCAAACTTCACGTTCAGCAGGTTATCCTGCAGCCAGTAGCGGTTGCGGTTGCCTTCAAACGCTTTCCAGCCCGAGATGTCTTTACCGTCCGGCGCATTGTTCACCACGTTGAGCGCTTTTTTGAAAAACGCGTCCCCGCCGCGGGGAGAGAACGAGTCGTAATCAAGCCCCAGTATGATATAATTGTAATAAGCGAGTATGGCGGTAAGGTTGGATACCAGCGGGTCATTGCCAACAATACGCTGCTCGTTGAACTCCAGCGGCTGGAACTCTACGTATTTGAACACCACGTTGTTATCCTGCGTGTTGAGCAGGCTGGTGGTATAGCCGGAGTTGTACACCGGGCGTGTGGCCTGTATGGTGAGCGAAGCCTTGTAGGTATTGTTGCCCAGGGCCTGGGTAACGTTGAGCAGAAAGTTGCATTCTATGCGCTCCGCGGGGGCGTAGGCGTCATCAGACCAGCGGCGGTTATTGATAAATTCCGAAAGGGCGGTTTGCAGGGTGGCAAACACTTTTTTATCTGTGCTGGTACCCAGCTGGGCGGCCTGCACAGATACGTTGGCTCTCAGCTCCTGGGCGTCTGAACGGTAGCAGGCCAGCAGGCAAAGGGAAAAGAATACAATCCGTTTAAGCATGTTGCAGATCAATTATAGCCATTACTATGTTGCGGGCCACCTCCTGTTTTGACTGGAGGGGCAGCGCCTGCTCCTGCCCGCTGCGGGAGAGCAGTGTTACTTTATTGGTATCGTGGTTGAACCCGGCGCCCGCGTCATTCAGGGAGTTGAGCACCACCATGTCAAGGTTCTTCTCTTGCAATTTTTTCAGCGCATATTCCTTTTCGTTGTTGGTTTCCAGCGAAAAGCCTACCAGCACCTGGCCGTTCTTCTTCTGTGCGCCCAGGGTGCGGGCAATGTCTGCCGTTTTTTCCAGCTCCAGGCGCATGTCTTCCTCCTTCTTCTTGATCTTTTTGTCTGCCATGCTGCGGGGCCGGTAGTCTGCCACTGCCGCGGCCATCACCATGATGTCTGCCGAAGGGGCCAGTGCCGTGCATTGGTCAAACATGTCTGCCGCCGTTACCACGCGGTGTATCTGCACGCCCTTGTGCAGCGTGCTCAGGTGCGTGGGGCCCAGCACCAGCTGTACGGTGGCGCCGGCTTCCGCCAGGGCTTCTGCCAGGGCAATGCCCATTTTGCCGCTGGAGTGGTTGCTGATGAAACGGACGGGGTCTATGGGCTCCTGGGTGGGCCCGGCAGATACCAGGGCCGTTTTACCGGCCAGGGGTTGCTGTTGCGCTTCCCCGCTGAAAAAGCTGTACAGGTACGCTACCATGGCTTCCGGTTCGGCCATTCTGCCTTCCCCGAAGAGGCCGCTGGCCAGTTCTCCCTTATGCACGGGCAACTGCTTGTGGCCGTAAGCCAGCAGGCGGGCCACATTGGCTTTGGTGGCGGGGTGCAGCCACATGTCTTCGTCCATGGCCGGGGCAAAAAGCACCGGGCAGGTAGCGGAAAGGTATACGGCCAGCAACAGGTTGTCGCAAATGCCGTTGGCCATTTTGGCAATGGTGTTCACGGAGGCGGGGGCTATCAGCATTACGTCTGCCCAGCGGCCCAGCATCACGTGGTTGGCCCAGGTGCCGTTCTCGCTGACGGTAACTCCTACTTCGTTTCTGGAAAGGGTGGAAAGCGTGAGCGGGGTAATGAAATCACAGGCGGCCGGTGTCATCAGCACCTTTACCTGCGCCCCTTCCTTTACCAGGAGGCGCACCAGTATGGCTGCCTTATAGGCCGCAATGCTGCCGGAAACCCCTAAAAGAATTTTTTTCCCTTGTAGCATGTCACAAAACAAAAGCGGCAGAACAAAACATTCTGCCGCTATGAAGTTAATATTTTTCGCGATAAACGGTGAGATCAGCTATACAGATCGTCATCGTTCTTACGGAAGTAAATTTTGTTCTCCAGGAACTCATTGGTAGCCTGGATAGCGGAATTGGCCAGTCTCTCATAAAAACGGGAGATCTCGATCTGCTCCTTGTTCTCATGCACTTCCTCCAGGTTGTCCGTATGGCTGGCAAACTCTTCCAGTTTGGAATGCAGCTCTTCCTTTACGGTGATATTGATCTGGTTTGCCCTTTTGGCAATAATGGCAATGGACTCGTACAGGTTACCGGTTCTGTTCTTGATGTCAGTGGTGTTCCTGGTCTCTACCCAGGGGTTCATACTACTGGTTAGACTTCTCTTTATTTTGCTCATTTTCCAGGTGTTTAAGATTATTTTTTGCTAAGGTAAAGTATTTTTCGGCATCGGAGCGCAATTTGCTGTCCGGGTACCGGTCTGTGAATTCCAGGTACTCTGTCAGCACTGTTTCATAGCGGTCTTTCTGCTTGGCCGGGATGCTGTTCTTCGCGTACAGGTAATACGCCTTGATAGCCATATACTTGTAATTGTCGCTTTTGTCGGAATCAGGGTAGGATTGCATCAGGCTTTTGAAAGACACCCCGGCGGCCTTGTAGTGCCCCAGGTTATAATACAGCTCCGCGGCATTGAATTCCTTCTGTTCCAGCTTGCGGCGCAACAGTTCTATGATCACGTTGGCCTCTGCTGTTTTTTCGGAATTAGGGTAGGAGTTGATGAAAGTCTGCATGGCGGCAATGGCCTTTTCCGTATTGGTCTGGTCCAGCGCCGGCTTGGGAGACATTTTATAATAGCAGTAGGCCTGCATGTAGTCTATTTCCTGCGCCCGTGGACTGCTGGGCAGCGCTTCCAGGTAGTTTTTGAAGTGGAAGCCCGCCTGCTGGTAGTCTTTCAGGTAGAAAGAGCAGTAGGCGTACTTGTAATACAGCCCTTCAAACTTCTCGGTACCTTTAAATACGGGGATCATTTCCTCATACAGCGTTTGCGCCATCTGGTACTTCTTCTTTTCGTACATTTTGTCAGCATAGGCCAGCTTTTTCTCCAGGTCATTGCTTTTTTCAATGCGCCTGAGCTCCCGGTTACAGGATACTGCGCCCACAGTAAAGGCCAGCAGGCCGATATATAAGAGAATTTTCCTCATAAAAAAAGAGTCGCGAAGGTACGAATTAAAAGCAAAAAACGGTAATGCTGTAATAGGCGAAGTTAAAATTTTGCAAAAACGGTGATTTTGAGGACGATCCAGGCATATCCACATCCGAATCGCACATTTACACATTTTATCCACATAACCCCGCTAACTATCCACACCCCTGTCGCATTCACCACCTCTCAACCCCTTTCTGGCAGGCATAATATGGCTGTGGAAAAAATATATAATTCATTTTTTCGGTTAAAAGTGGGAAAAAGTGTTATTTTGTGTTAGAAAATGGAAATCAACACCTAAAACGAAGCATGACGGGTTTTCTGGGAGAATATGAAGCCACACTGGACGCCAAAGGGCGCTTCCTGCTCCCTGCCGGGTTTAAACGGCAGATAGCAGAAAGTGCGGGCAACCAGTTTGTGCTGAACCGCGGCTTTGAAAAGTGTTTGACGCTGTACCCCATGAACGAGTGGCAGCCTTTACAGGAGAAGATCGGCAAACTGAACGATTTTGATCCGAAAGTTAGGGAATTCCGCCGCTATTTTCTCAATGGGGCCACCATCCTGGAGCTGGACAGCGCAGGGCGGCTGAACATCCCCAAAAACCTGATGGCGCATGCGGGGCTTGACAAGGACATTGTGCTGACGGCCGCCACCAACAAGATAGAGATCTGGGACAAAACGAAATACCAGGAGTTCTTTGATAATATTTCACCGGAAGCCTTCAGCAGCCTTGCACAACAGGTAATGGGCGGAGACGGTCCCTCAAACCCTGTACTGTAAAACGGCAAGCATGGAAACACCCGGATACCACCTGCCAGTTTTGCTCCATGAAGTGGTAGCAAATTTACAGATCAGGCCAGACGGCACTTATATAGACGCCACCTTTGGCGGCGGCGGCCATTCCAGGGCCATCCTGGAGCAACTGGGCCCCCAGGGCCGGCTGATCGTGTTTGACCAGGATGAAGACGCCTACCGCAACCGCATCCCCGACGAAAGGGTGGTATTTGTCCGAGAAAATTTCCGGCACCTGCACCGTTTCCTGAAGCTGCATAAAGCGCTTGAAGCAGACGGCCTGCTGGCAGACCTGGGGGTATCCTCCCACCAGTTCGATACTGGTGCGCGGGGCTTTTCCACCCGCTTTGACGGTAACCTGGACATGCGGATGGACACACGCAATAAGGTGACGGCGGCAGACATCCTGCAGACCTATTCCGAGCAGCACCTGCACCAATTGTTCCAGAACTACGGGGAAGTCACCAACTCCCGCACCCTGGCCAAAACAATTGTGCAGCTGCGTAAAGCTCATCCCCTGAGGACCATTGCGGAGTTTAAATCGCTCATACAGCCCATCGTAAAAGGCAACCCCGCAAAGTACCTGGCGCAGGTGTTCCAGGCCCTGAGAATAGAAGTGAACGATGAGCTGGGCGCCCTCAAAGACCTGCTTACCCAGTCTTCAGCCGTGTTGAGGCCGGGCGGCAAACTGGCCATCATCACCTTCCACTCGCTGGAAGACAGGCTGGTGAAAAATTACATGAAGGCCGGCAGTTTTGAAACGGCGGATGAGAATCCCTACAGTTTTGAAACACCGCCCCGGCTGTTTAAACTGATCACTAAAAAACCGGTAACGGCCAGTGAGAAGGAATTAAGGGCTAACCCCCGGAGCCGCAGCGCCAAGCTGCGGGTGGCAGAAAAAATATGACCGTTGACGTTACTTCCATCCTATCCCCCTGTTACCGGAAAAAATAGAATCGTATTAACTGTTGCTAAACCTTGTAAGTGTTGCGGGAAGAAGAAAAGCATATCATAGAAGAAGAGGCCGGCGGGGAACCGCTGCCGAAGGAGCCGAAGAAGGAATGGCGCCTGCGTATCAACTACCGGCTGATCACGCAAAACCTGCCCTTCATCCTTTTCCTGGCCGTGATTGCGCTGATCTACATCGCCAACAGCCACCTGGCCGAAAAAAAAGTACGCAAGATCAACAAGTTGAGCAGGGAAATAAAAGAGCTGAAATGGGAATACCTGAGCGTAAAAAGCGAGCTGATGTTCCGCAGCAAACTGAGTGAAGTGAGCAAAGCCGTAGAACCGCTGGGGCTGAAGGAACTGAGCACGCCCCCGCAGCGGATAGAAGTAAAGGCTCCCGAAGAAGCACAATAATTTAAAACAAGATACTGACACTGACCCGGCATGGAGATTAAAAAGGACATACTATGGCGAGCATACCTCTGCTTTATTGGCATGGGTATATTTGCCGTGGCCATCCTGGGCAAGGTGTTCTTCATACAGCATGTGGAAGGCGACAAATGGCGCAGCCTGGCAGACAGCCTCCATACCTCTTTCATGGACCTCGATGCAGACCGCGGCACCATCTATTCCGAAGAAGGCCGCATGCTCTCCACGTCCATCCCCTACTTCGACCTCCGCATAGACTTCAAGGCAGACGGGCTGCAAGACCCCAAGAAAACCATTTTCAAGGATAATGTAGATTCCCTTTCCTATTACCTGGCCAACCTCTTCCGGGACCGCACCGCCGCCCAGTACAAAAAACTGCTGAAAGAAGGCTACGCCAATAAAGACCGTTATTTCCTGCTGAAGCGGGATATCCGCTTTGACGAGTACCAGGCCGTACGCAACTTCCCCATGTTCCGCCTGGGCCGCAACAAGGGCGGCCTCATTGCGGAAACCAAGAACAAACGCATCAACCCCTTCAAACTGCTGGCCAACCGCACCATTGGCCTTTCCCGTGAAAACGCGCAGAACGTAGGGCTGGAAAGAACGTACGACAGCAGCCTCAGCGGCGTAACCGGCAAACGCCTCATGCGCCGCATTGCCGGCGGCACCTACATGCCGGTAGAAGGGTATGACATTGAGCCGGAAAACGGGAAAGATATAGTGACCACGCTGGACGTGAACATGCAGGACATTGTAGAGAACGCCCTCATGAAAATGATGGTACAGAACGAAGCAGAGCACGGCACCTGCATTCTCATGGAAGTAAAAACAGGGAAAATAAAGGCCATTGCCAACCTGGGCCGCCAGAAAGACGGCAGCTACTGGGAAGACATGAACTATGCCATACAGGTTAGCGAACCCGGCTCCACCTTCAAGCTGGCCACCATGATAGCCGTGCTGGAAGACGGGTATGCCAACGCCAATACCCTTGTAGACCTCAACTATGGCAAATGGCCCATCAACCGCCGCGTGGTCTATGATTCCGAGCCGCATCACCTCACCACCGTTACGGTGAAGAAAGCCTTTGAACGTAGCTCCAACGTAGGCATGGCCAAACTGGCTTACCAGTTTTACTACAAAAAGCCCGACGAGTTTGCCGCCCATCTGAAAAAGCTGCACCTGGCCAAACGCACCGGCATAGACCTGGAAGGCGAAGGCGCCCCCACCATACCCACCACTGCCAGCAAACACTGGAGCGCAGTAACCCTGCCCTGGATGGCCTTCGGGTACAACGTGCTGCAAACGCCCCTGCAAACGGCCATGCTTTACAATGCAGTGGCCAACAAGGGCAAAATGATGAAGCCCTACCTGGTCAATTCCATCATGGAATATGGCCAGCCCATCCGCCAGTTTGAACCGGTGGTGCTGGAAGACAGCATCTGTACTTCCCGCACGCTGGCGCAATTGCAAGATATGCTGGAAGGCGTGGTGCTGAACGGTACCGCTTCCAAGCTGCAAACGCCCTACTACCGCTTTGCCGGCAAAACAGGCACGGCGCTGGTAGCCAATGGCAACCGTGGCTATGCAGACAAGATCTACCAGTCTTCTTTTGCTGGTTACTTCCCCGCAGATGATCCGCAGTACACCTGCGTGGTGGTGATCAAGAATAAGCCTCACGCCGCCAAGTTTTACGGTGGTACGGTGGCAGGGCCGGTTTTCCGTGAAGTAGCAGACAAGCTGTACGCCCTGGCCGTGCAAAAACCGCGCTCCCTCAACGGCAACACCGCCCTGGATACCCTCATGGCCATGAAGGGCGGCAAAGGCAGCGAGTGGCGCAGCGTGGCCCGTACGCTCAACATACCCTTTGAAGGGCCGCTCACCGCGTCCAACTGGGTGAGCGCAGACATAAGGAACAACAAGCTCAGCTTCACGCCGGTGAAAGCAGCCTCCGGGCTGGTGCCAGACGTGAAAGGCATGGGCCTCAAAGACGCCCTCTACCTGCTGGAAAACGCCGGCTTGCGGGTGGTAATAAAAGGAGCCGGTAAAGTCAGTTCACAATCCATCCAGGGCGGCAGTCCTGTGGGGAAGGAACAGACCATAGTGATCGAATTGAGTTGACAGCATAAAATATAAAAGGAACATTTTCAGATTTTAATGAAAACGCTGCGCGAAATATTATACAACGTAAACATCCTGAACGTACAGGGCAATAACGACATTGCCGTACGGGCACTGTTTATAGACTCAAGGAGGGTAACGGAAGGCAGCGTGTTCTTTGCTATACGCGGCGCCGCGGCAGACGGGCACGCATACATATCCACGGCCGTGGCGCAGGGCGCCGTAGCCATCGTCTGCGAAACCCTGCCTGATACCCTGGCGCCCAACGTTTGTTATGTACAGGTGGCCAACAGCGCCCAGGCCAGCGGCATCATGGCGGGCAACTTCTACGGCAACCCCTCCCGGCAGCTGAAACTGGTAGGGGTTACAGGTACCAATGGCAAAACCACCATTGCCACCCTCCTGTTCCGCCTCTTTACCCAACTGGGCTACCATTGCGGCCTGCTCTCCACCGTGCAGAACCAGATAGGAGAGCGCATTGTGCCGGCCACGCATACCACGCCTGACCCCATCAGCCTCAACGCGCTGCTGGCAGACATGGTGGCCGAGGGCTGCCTCTTTGCGTTTATGGAAGTAAGCTCACACGCCATTCATCAGCAACGTATAGCGGGACTGAATTTTGCCGGCGGCATCTTTTCCAATATCACGCATGACCACCTGGACTATCATAAGACCTTTGACGAATACATCCGTGTAAAGAAGAGTTTCTTTGATCAGCTGCCAGCCCAGGCTTTTGCGCTCACCAACCTGGATGACAAGCGCGGCAACGTGATGCTCCAAAACACCAAAGCCCGCAAGGCTACCTACAGCCTGCGCAGCATGGCAGACTTCAAGGGCAAGATACTGGAGAACAACCTTACCGGGCTGGTGATGCAGATAGGTGAAAGGGAAGTGCACTTCCGCCTCATCGGGGAGTTCAACGCCTACAACCTGCTGGCCGTATACGGTGCGGCGGTGTTGCTGGAAGAAGATAAAGACCGCGTGCTGGCCGCCCTTAGCAATACACAGGGCGCCGAAGGCCGCTTCGACTATATCATTTCGCAAAACATGCGTGTGATAGGCATTGTGGATTATGCCCATACACCTGATGCGCTGCTTAACGTGCTGGCCACCATCAAGAACCTACGCCAGGGCCATGAGCAGATCATTACCGTAGTGGGCTGCGGGGGAGACAGGGATACGGCCAAACGCCCCGTAATGGGCGAAGTGGCCGCAGAGCACAGTGACAAGGTGATATTCACCTCTGACAACCCCCGGTCTGAAGACCCTGGGGAAATCATCCGGCAAATGGAAGCGGGAGTGGCCGTTCACCAGCGGAAAAAGACCATTTCCATTGCAGACCGCCGGGAAGCCATCAAAACCGCCTGCAGCCTTGCGCAGCAGGAAGACATCATACTCGTGGCCGGCAAAGGCCATGAGAAGTACCAGGAGATCAGCGGGGTAAAACACCCGTTTGACGACAAAAAGGTGCTGGAAGAAATGTTTGAGCTATTTGAAAAGTAAGATCACGATCCGTTATATATGTTATACTACCTGTTCAATTATCTAAAAACCGAATTTAACTACACAGGCACCGGCATGTGGCAGTACATTACCTTCCGGGTAACTATGGCCCTGCTGTTGTCTCTCGTGATCTCACTGCTCCTGGGCAAGCGCATCGTAAAATACCTGCAGCGGAAACAGATCGGTGAAACCATCCGTGACCTGGGCCTGGCCGGCGAGCAAACCAAGAAAGGCACTCCCACCATGGGCGGCCTCATCATCCTTGCAGCCATCATCATCCCCACCCTGCTGTTTGCCAGGGTCATGAACGTATATATCCTGCTCATTCTGCTCTCTACCATCTGGCTGGGGCTGATCGGGTTCATAGATGACTATATCAAGGTATTCAAAAAGAACAAGGAAGGGCTGGCCGGCCGTTTCAAGATACTGGGGCAGGTAGGCCTGGGCCTCATTGTAGGCGCCACGCTGTACTTCAATGAGAACGTGGTCATGAGCCGCGAGATCATGACAGATAAAAAACTGGCCCCCTATGAAAGAGTGATTTCCAGCACGGAACGCGTAACGGAAGACGGGCAGCGGTTCGTAGACGTGAAAACGCCTATCACCACCATCCCTTTCGTAAAGAACCACGAGTTCAACTACGCCCGGCTCATCTCCTGGATGGGGCCCGGCGCGGAGCAATACACCTTTGTGCTGTACATACTGGTGGTGATCCTCATCATTACCGCCGTATCTAACGGCGCCAACCTTACAGACGGGCTGGACGGGCTGGCCACCGGCGTTTCCGCGGTAATAGGCATCGGCCTCGGCATTTTTGCCTATGTAAGCGGCAACATCCAGTTTGCGGAGTACCTCAACATCATGTACATCCCCAACCTGGGTGAGCTGTCTATTTTCATTGCGGCCTTTGTAGGCGCCTGCGTAGGCTTTCTCTGGTACAATGCCTACCCCGCCCAGGTATTCATGGGAGATACGGGCAGCCTGGCCCTTGGCGGCATCATTGCCTCCCTGGCCATTATTGTGCGCAAGGAGCTGCTGCTGCCCATCATTTGCGGCGTGTTCTTCGTGGAAAGCCTGAGCGTAATGATACAGGTAGCCTATTTCAAATACACGAAAAGGAAATACGGTGAAGGCAGAAGGGTGTTTTTGATGAGCCCCCTGCACCACCACTACCAGAAGCTGGGATATCATGAAAGCAAAATAGCCGTGCGTTTCTGGATAGTGACCGTGATGTGCGTGGTATTTGCCATTGCCACCCTTAAAATGAGATAAGCATGAAGCTGGTGATACTTGGAGCGGGAGAAAGCGGCATTGGCGCGGCGTTGCTGGGAAAAAAGCAAGGGTACGACGTGTTTGTGTCAGACGGCGGGCAGATAAAGGACATTTATAAACAGGAGCTGGCCGTGAACCAGATCGCCTTTGAAGAAGGCCACCACTCCTGGGATGTGATACTGGGCGCGGATGAAATTGTGAAGAGCCCCGGCATACCGGAAAAATCGGAGCTGATGAAAAAGGTGAGGGAAAGAGGCGTACCGGTTATTTCGGAGATAGAGCTGGCCTGGCGGTTCAGCAAAGACAAGAAGATCATTGCCATTACGGGAAGCAACGGTAAAAGCACCACTACGGCGCTTACTTACCACATTTTTAAAACAGCCGGCCTCAATGCCGCCCTGGTTGGTAACATAGGTATCAGCTATGCCCGCCAGGTAGCCATAGAGCCTGCTGACTATTATATCATAGAGATCAGCAGCTTTCAGCTGGACGATATCGTAGCGTTCAAACCGGATGTAGCCATCCTCCTGAACATTACGCCAGACCACCTGGACCGCTATGATTATAAAATGGAGAACTATGTGGCGTCAAAATTCCGCATAGCCATGAACCAGACGAAAGACGATTATTTTATCTATTGCATGGATGATCCGGAGATCCGGAATTATTTGGCAACGAAACCCATTTATTCAGAACCAATACCTTTTAGCATTATGGAACAATTGAAAGAAGGTGGATTTATCGAGAACGACCAGGTGAACATTAACGTGAAAGACGAACCGGTAATTATGTCTATGTACGACCTGGCTTTAAAAGGTAAACATAATTTGTATAATTCAATGGCAGCAGGTATTGCAGGCCGCACCATGGATATACGGAAAGAAAAGATCCGCGAAAGCCTCAGCACTTTCAAAAGCCTGGAGCACCGGATGGAGTACGTGGCCACTGTGCGCGGTGTAGATTTTATCAATGACAGCAAGGCAACCAACGTCAATTCCGTATGGTTTGCCCTGGAAAGCATGGAACGCCCGGTGATACTGATCATGGGCGGGGTAGACAAAGGGAATGACTACAGCGCCATCCGCGAGCTGGTGCGTGAAAAGGTCAAAGCCATTATTTGCCTGGGCGTTGATAACCGCCCCATTCATGAAGCGCTGTCTAAAGACATGGAAGTAATGGTGAATACAGACAATATGAAGGATGCTGTGAACGCAGCCTTCCAACTGGCCAGCAAAGGTGATGTGGTACTGCTCTCCCCTGCCTGCGCCAGCTTCGACCTCTTCAAGAACTATGAAGAGCGGGGCCGCCAGTTTAAAGAAGCAGTGAGGGAACTTTAAAACTTTTAAAAACATACACGTGAACAACATTCTTCAAAGGACGAAAGGTGACAAGGTGATCTGGACCATTGTGTTCTTCCTGTCTGCTGTAAGCTTGTTGGCAGTGTACAGTTCAACCGGCTCTTTGGCATACCGTGTATACAGCGGGCATACGGAATATTACCTGTTCAAGCAGCTGTCCGTACTGCTGCTGGGCGTGCTCATCATCTATTTTGCCCACCGGGTGAACTATACCATCTATTCCCGCGTGGCGCAAATAGGCTTCCTGGTGTCTATCCCGCTGCTGGTCTACACGCTGGCCTTCGGTTCCAACCTGAACGATGCCAGCCGGTGGATACGGCTGCCGGTGATCAACCTCACGTTCCAGACATCGGACATTGCCAAGCTGGCGCTGTTCATGTACGTGTCCCGCCAGCTGTCACGCAAGCAGCAGGTGATCACTGATTTCAGGAAGGGTTTTCTGCCCATCATTGTACCGGTGGGCATCATCTGCGCGCTGATCATGCCGGCCAACATGAGCACGGCCCTGCTGCTGGGCGCCAGCTGCATGCTGCTCTGCTTCATTGGCCGCGTACCGCTGAAGTACCTGCTGTCTATGGTAGGCGGCGCGCTGGTGCTGGTGCTGCTGATGTTCGCCATTGCTTCCTTTACGGGAGACAAGGGGCGTACCGGTGTATGGAAAACGCGTATAGAAAGCTTTTTCAGCAATGCGGAAGAAGACGTGCCCTACCAGGTGCAGCAATCTATGATTGCCATTGCAGGCGGCGGCACACTGGGCAAAGGCCCGGGAAACAGTACGGCAAGAAATTTTCTGCCGCACCCGTATTCCGATTTTATTTATGCAATAATTCTTGAAGAGTATGGTATCTTTGGCGCCTTTTTGGTGTTGGCGGCGTACCTACTTTTACTCCTCAGAAGTATCAGCATATTCAAGAACTGCCCGTATGCCTTCGGCGCGTTCCTGGCCCTTGGCCTGAGCGTAACGCTGGTCATACAGGCACTGATGCATATGGCGGTAAACGTTCACCTGCTGCCGGTTACAGGATTAACCCTGCCGCTGGTGAGCATGGGCGGTTCTTCCGTGATATTCACCAGTCTTGCCATCGGCATCATTCTCAGCGTGTCAAGGCATGTGGAAGAAGCGGAAGGCAAAAAACAGGAGGTAACCAATACCGCAGCAGCGGCATAAAGGACATAAATTATTAAATGGCACACAAAGTAATCATAGCAGGCGGCGGTACAGGAGGACACATCTTCCCGGCCATTGCCATTGCCAACGCGCTCCGCAAGCTGGAGCCCGATGTTGATATTCTCTTTGTGGGCGCCACCGGCAAAATGGAAATGGAAAAAGTGCCGCAGGCAGGCTATCCGATCGAAGGGTTGGAGATCGCGGGCTTTAACCGCAGCAACATGTTGAAAAACCTGTTGCTGCCGTTTAAGCTCCTGAAAAGCCTCCGGCAGGCGCGCAATGTGTTAACGCGTTTCCAGCCTGACGTAGTGGTGGGCGTGGGAGGTTATGCCAGCTTCCCCATACTGCGGGTAGCGCAGAAAAAAGGCATTCCCACCCTCATACAGGAACAAAATTCCTACGCCGGCAAAAGCAACAAGATACTGGGCCGCAAAGCCGCCAGGATCTGTGTGGGTTACGAAGGAATGGAAAAGTTCTTCCCGGCGGAAAAGCTGCTGTACACCGGCAACCCGGTAAGGAGCGCCATTTCACAAAGCGCGGTAAGCAGGGAAGACGCGCTGCGCCACTTTGGCCTCATGATGGGCAAGCCCACCATACTGGCCGTGGGCGGCAGCCTGGGCGCAAAGGCCATCAATGAGGCCCTGCTGCCCCGCCTGGCAGACTTTGTGAACAAAGACGTGCAGCTCATCTGGCAAACCGGCACGCTGTTTTATGAACAGGCCAAAGCCGCCGCCGCGCCGTTTGCCACGCATGTCAAAGTGTATGACTTCATCAACGTCATGGACTTTGCCTACAAAGCGGCAGACGCCGTTATTTCAAGAGCGGGCGCCCTGGCCATTGCAGAGCTGTGCGTAGTGAAAAAACCGGTGATCTTTGTGCCCTACCCTTTTGCGGCGGAAGATCACCAGACACAAAACGCCATGAGCCTGGTGCACAAAAACGCCGCCCTCATGATTAAAAACGATGAGGCCGGCAGCAGGCTGGTGAACGAAGCGCTGAGCCTGGTGCAGAACAAGGCGCTGATGGAGCAGCTGGAAACGAACATTGCCCCGCTGGGCAATACGAACGCAGATATGACTATAGCCCGGGCCGTGCTTGGGCTGACTAAAATATAAATTCCCGGATGGAATTAAAACAGATACATAGGATCTATTTTGTTGGCATAGGCGGCATCGGCATGAGCGCTATTGCCCGCTTCTTTCATGAAAAGGGCGCGGCAGTGAGCGGGTATGACCGTACCTCCACCCAGCTTACGCGGCAACTGGAGGCGGAAGGCATCAGCATCCATTACACGGAAGACCTGGCGCTGATAGACAAGGCGGCAGACCTGGTGGTGTACACGCCCGCCATCCCCGCCACACAAAAAGAACTGGTGTATTACCGGGAAAACGGGTACGAAGTGGTGAAACGCAGCGACATTCTGCAGGAGATCACCCGTGAGCTGTTTGCCATTACCGTGGCCGGTACGCACGGCAAAACCACCGTATCTACCATGGTAGCGCACCTGCTGCGCCACTCCGGGTACGGCTGCAACGCCTTCCTGGGCGGCATCAGCTCCAACTACGGCAAAAATTTCTGGAGCAGCGAAAAACCGGTGGCAGTCATTGAAGCGGACGAATATGACCGTTCCTTCCTGAAGCTGAGCCCCGACATTGCCCTGCTCACCGCCATGGACCCAGACCACCTGGACATTTACGGCACCCCCGCGGAAGTGGAGGCAGCGTTCATCCAGTACACGGCAAACATCAAGCCCAACGGCACCCTGCTGGCCAGGCACGGCCTGCCCCGCGGCTCCGAGCTGAAGGGAGACAACAGGCTCACTTACAGCCTGCAGAACGATGCGGCAGACATTTATGCCACCAACATCCGGATGGACAACGGCGGCTATGAATTTGACGTGATGCAGCAGGGCTGGATGATAGACAACGTGCAGCTGCATATAGGCGGCATGCACAATGTAGAAAACGCGGTAGCGGCCATTGGCGTGGCCCACCTGCTGGGTATTGGCAACGATAAGATAAGAGCGGCCGTGGCTGATTTCAAAGGCATCCGCCGCCGCTTTGAATACCTGGTGAAAAAGAACAGGGTGGTGTACATAGATGATTATGCCCACCATCCCGAAGAGCTGCGGGCGCTCATCACCAGCGCCAAAGCACTGTTCCGCGGTAAAAAGTGCACGGTTATTTTCCAGCCGCACCTCTTTACCCGCACACGGGATTTTGCGGACGGCTTTGCCGAAACCCTTGCCCTGGCAGACGAAGTGGTGCTGCTGCCCATTTACCCCGCCAGGGAGCTACCCATTGAAGGGGTTACCAGCGAAATGATAGCCGGCCGCATTAAAGGGCCGGCAGTAAAGATCATGCCGCGGGACGAAGTGCCCGCCTGGCTGGAAAAGCAGCCGGCGGAACTGGTGATAACGGCGGGAGCGGGAGATATTGATTTGCTGAGGGAGCCGGTGAAGGAAATATTGGCATCTCGCTGAGAAATGCCTTGTTCCTGTGGAGGTGTTATAGCTAATATAAGCTGGCATTGACATCTACCGGTAAATATAGTTAACATCACGCCAGTTGATGTGGCGGAGCTACAGGTGACGTAAACAGACATAACATATATTCTTAAACCGAACGAATATAAACATGCAACCGAAAACGAAAACAGCCTTCAAGCGCATTGGCCGCATGCTCCTCTGGGGCACTGTGCTGGCAGGCTTTTCCGTACTGCTGGTTGCAGCCGTGAACGACAGGGAAAGCACCAAATGCAAAGGCATCAAAGTCACCCTGAAAGGAGACGACCGTAATGCCTTTATTGATAAAAATGACATCAAGGCCCTGATCAACAGTGATGGTAAAGACAACCCGGTAGGCAAAATGATCAGTGAGATCAACATCGCCAATCTGGAAAAAACAGTAGAGCGCGATCCCTGGGTGCGCAGCGCCGAACTGTTTTTCGACAACCAGCAGATGCTGAACGTGGAAGTAGAGCAGCGTGACCCGCTGGCCCGTGTGTTCACCTTCTCCGGCAGCAGCTTTTACCTGGACGGGGATGGCGAGCGTATTCCGGTATCAGACCGCTTCTCCGCCAGGGTGCCGGTTTTCACGGGCTTCCCGACGGATGCGGTGCGGCTGAAAAAAGAAGACAGCCTGCTCTACAGCCAGATGCGAGACCTGGCCCGCTTTGTAGCTGCGGATACGTTCTGGAACGCGCAGGTGGAGCAGATCATGATCACGGGTGACCGCAAGTTCGAGATCACGCCCAAATTCGGCAACCATGTGATTGTGCTGGGAGAAGGAGCAGACATCGAAAATAAATTCGCCAAACTGCTCATCTTCTACCGCGAAGGGCTGAACAAAGCAGGATGGAATACATATTCAAGGATCAATATTGCTTACCAGGATGAAGTGATCGGAACGAGAAGAGACGGCAAAAGCGCACCGCCGCCGCCCATGTACAAAGATTCTACCATGGCAGACGCCACCATGGATGATGACAGTCATGCCGCGGCCCCCGCGCCCGCGCCGGCAGCAAAACCGAAAGCAAAGGAAAAGGAGAACAAACCGGCCGCTGCCCGCCAGCCCGAAGCCAGGAAGCCTGCAAAGGCCCAGGCAGAAAAGCCCAAGGCAGTATATAAACCAAACAGAAATAATCGTAATCGCAACTAAAAACAATATAGAACCATGAATCAGGAAGCTCCCATCATTGTAGGTCTCGACATTGGAACCACGAAGATAGCAGCCATCGCAGGAAGGAAGAATGAATACGGGAAATTGGAAATCCTCGGATTCGGGAAGGCCCCATCATTTGGTGTTCAGCACGGTATGGTCCTGAACATCGATCAAACTATCAAGGCTATCAGACAGGCTCTGGAAAACTGCTATGCATCTAACCCCAACCTCGAAATAAACGAGGTGTATGTAGGTATTGCGGGCCACCACATAAAAAGCCTCCAGACCCGCGGCGACATTGTGCGCAGCGATACGGACGCTGAAATATCCCAGAAAGACATTGACCAGCTGATCAACGACCAGTATAAAACGGTGATCCCCGCCAGCGACCAGATCATTGACGTGATCCCCCAGCAGTACATTGTTGACAGCCTGCAGAACATCACCTACCCCATCGGGATGAGCGGTGTGAAAGTAGGGGCCAATTTCCACATCATTACGGGAGACAAGAATGCCATCCGTAATATTAACCGCAGCGTGGAAAAATCCGGCCTGCGGATCAAAGACCTGGTACTGCAGCCGCTGGCCTCCGCCGCCGCTGTAATGTGCGATATGGACTTTGAGGCCGGTGTTGCGATTGTAGACATAGGCGGCGGTACTACAGACCTGGCCGTGTTTTACGAAGGAGTGCTGAAACATACCGCTGTAATTCCCTATGGCGGCGAGAACATCACGAACGATATCAAGAACGGCCTGGGCGTGCTCAAAACGCAGGCGGAGCAGATGAAGGTACAGTTTGGTTACGCGCTGGCAGATGAGGCCAAAAACAACGCCTACATCACCATTCCCGGCCTGCGCGGCCAGAGCCCGAAAGAAATTTCGGTGAAGAACCTCGCCCACATCATCCAGGCCCGTATGAGCGAGATACTGGACTTTGTAGTGTACCACCTGAAACAGATCGGGATGGACAATAAAATGCTGAACGGCGGCATTATACTTACCGGCGGCGGCTCCCAGCTGAAACACCTCATACAGCTCACGGAGTACACCACCGGCGTAAGCGCCCGCATAGGCTATCCCAACGAGCACCTGGCCAGCGGCCATACAGACGAGCTGACCAAGCCCATGTATGCCACCTGCGTTGGCCTGATCCTGAAAGGATATAACGATTACGAGAACGATAAAAGAGCGCTGGAAGAGAATTACGTGAAGATCAACACCAGCTACCTGGCCAAAGAAAAAGCGGCCCGCCAGCAGGGGGAAGAAGAGTGGATGGAAGAAGAAGAAGAGGACATGCAGGAAACGGCAGACGCACGGCAGGCAAGAAAGGCGAAAGAAAGGAACGCATCTTTGAAAGGATTCCTGGACAGGATGAAAACAAAGATCATAGACATGTTCACAGAAGAAGAAGACGCACGGCTGTAAAGCTGTGGCGTGATTGTTGCAAGTAATAATCAATTTTAAAATACCGGTCAAAAAACAGGCGTGTAGGAAAACGGTACACCAAATACTAACCCATTTTAAAGAGTAGAGTCATGATACATTTTGATCTTCCAAAGGAAAAATCTTCCATCATCAAAGTGATAGGCATTGGTGGCGGAGGAAGCAATGCGGTGAACCACATGTTCAATCAGAACATAGACGGGGTGAACTTCATTATATGCAATACCGACGCACAGGCTATTGCAAACAGCCCCGTGCCCAACAAGGTACAGCTGGGGCCTCACCTCACACAGGGTTTGGGTGCCGGCGCCAATCCACGGATCGGCGAGCAGGCTACAGAAGAATCCTTTGAAGAAATCAAAAAAATACTGGAGGTGAACACCAAAATGGCGTTCATCACCGCAGGCATGGGCGGCGGTACCGGCACCGGCGGCGCGCCTATTATTGCCAAAATATGCAAGGAGCTGGGTATTCTCACCGTAGGCATCGTTACTACTCCTTTTTCTTACGAAGGAAAGAAAAGAATGCTGCAGGCGGAAGAAGGCATCAACCGCCTGAAAGATTTTGTAGATACGCTGCTGATCATTTCCAACGACAAACTGCGGCAGAAATTCGGCGACCTCAAATTCAAGGCCGCTTTTGAAAAGGCAGACAACGTGCTGGCCACCGCAGCCAAATGTATCACAGACGTTATCAACTCTACAGGGCAGATCAACGTTGACTTTGCGGACGTTTGCACCGTAATGCGCAACGGCGGCGTGGCCATTCTTGGCGCAGCAGTGGCTGAAGGCGAATACCGCGCCCAGAAAGCCATTGAAGAAGCCCTTACCTCTCCACTGCTGAATGATAACGATATCAAAGGCGCTAAATGGATACTCATCAACATTTCATCTGCCGAAGGCGAGTTTGAGCATACGCTGGATGAAATGGACACCATACAGGCATATGTACAAAGCATGGCCGGAGAAGATTGCGACGTGATCCTGGGCGTTGGTTATGACCAGACGCTGGAACGCAAGCTGGGTGTAACCATCATAGCCACCGGCTTTGAGCAGAACCCTATTCAGCAACAAAAGCCCGCTGCCGCCCAGGTGCAGGCCCAGCCCAAAGAAGAGGCTAAAATTGTGATGACGCTGGGGCAGGATGGTGAAGAAAAGAAAATGAACAACCAGGGCATGCTGTTCAACGATGAGCCGGAAGAAAAAGACCTGATGGCGCCCCGGCTGGTGGAGCCGCAGGTAGCCCACCCCGCTCCCGCCGCCGCATTTGTTCAGCCCACCCCGCCCCCGGCACGGGAAACCTACACGCTCAACATTGAGCCGGTAGACGCGCCCGCCCCGCAACCGGTGCAGCCGGTACAGCAAGCACCGCAGCAACCTGTACAACAGGCCGCTCCCCCGCCCGCTCAGGGAAGCACCACATCCGGTGGTTACCTGAGCCGCCCGTCTAATATCTATGTGGAGCCGGCCGGCAATAACAGCACCGCGGATGATCAGCCGGAGATGAAAATGGTGTTCAGGGAAGAACCCGCCGCCGCTGAGCCGGAACCGCAGCAACCCGTGCAGCAGGCGCAGGCCCAGCCTCAGCCCCAGCAGCTGCAGGATGACCAAGCGGAAGAACAGAAGCGCAAACAGCTGGAAAGAGTGGCCAAGCTGCGCAGCATCAGCTTTAATGTGAAAAACATGGAAAATAACCAGGAAATAGAGAACGTTCCTGCTTACCTCCGCCGCAATATAGACCTGGACAATGGCGCCGGCTCTGCTGAGCAGTTCTACTCCGGGTATACCGTGGGCAACAACCACGAAAACCAGGCAGAGATCAATACGATCAATACCTTCTTAGATGGGAAAAAGCCGGATTGATGAATTATAGATGATATTACGTTTGATTGTTTTTTAGTTGTGTTAAAAAAAATCCTCCGATTCCTCGGAGGATTTTTTCTTTATAGAGTGGGCATACTGTTCGCCGCTTCATTATAAACTGTTCAATACGTCAGACGCCGCGTTCACCATATCTTCCGCCTTCTTCTGCTTCAACGCGTTGATCTCGAATTTCTTCAACACTTTATCCAGCTCCGCTCCTTTACCGGCCTCTTTCAGTATCCTTATTTTCTCATATGCCTGCACGCCTTCTATCATCCTTTCAAAACGGATGGAAGAGCGCGGGCCGGGGTATACCAGGTAAGTATCACCCGCCGCCCAGGTTTTAAACCGGGAATCCTGCAGGGGGTCTTTCACCCAGCAATTGTACGCCCAGCGCAGGTAGCCGGAGTAGTTTTTAGCTGCGGCATGCCAGCCCAGCCAGGCAGATTCTGCCGGTGGTGAAAAAGTGAACGTGTTGGGAAAACCTTCGCTGCAGCAGGTATACACCGTGCTGGGCCAGCCTTTGCCCAAGCGCTCCTTTTTTTCCTCCGCTGTAAAATCCAACCCTGACGCTACACAATAATCATAAATATCATTCACCAGCTCCTTATGGTAGAGGCCGGCCAGGGATATCTTGAAATCCTTGTCTACACTGCGTATCAGCGCAATGGCCTTTTGCATGGACTCCAGCGGGCGCTCGTCCATCGCAATGGAGGTGATGTCAAACCAGCCTTTTGACTTCAGGTGGCGAGCAAAGTCAGTCAACATGGGGCGCCAGTGCTGATCATATTCCGGCGTACCCGGCTTGGCCACCAGCGCTTCATCCTTACCGCTGGCCTCATCGTGATAATAAAACTTCAGGTTCCAGGGTATCATGCTGAAGCAGGCAATTTGTTTGTTGATACCTGTCTCCTGCATGAAAGACACCCATTTGTCAAATACAGTGTAGTCAAAGCTCCAGGAGCCGTCCTTTTTCTTTGTCCACTTGATCATGTCACCGTAAATATCATAGGTCTGGCTGTTCCAGGGGTCATAAATGATGCTGGTGGTAATCACTTTCTGCCCTGCGTTGGCCAACATTTTCATATACGGGCGCATGGCATCAAAATGTTCCTTGCTCCAGAGCGGCGTGTTATGCACGCGGGCAACAGCATAGGGGCTCTGCCAGAGGTCGAGGTGAAAAGCCCAGTCTTTGGGCTGTGGCAGGGTACGCTCCACCACTGTAATTTCAAATGGCAGGCTGGCGGGCAGGTAGCCGGCTGCCGTTTTCACTTTTACGGCCCCTTTGTACACGCCGGCAGGCGTTTGCGGGGGCACTGTTACGCTCAGCCATACAGGCTGCACGTTATTGGCATTCACGTCTATGGCTGGGATGATGTCAATGCCGTCTGCCACCAGTGAAGAGTCGAAGTTTTCCGGCTTGCGGTGGCCGCAGCCGCCGCCTTCGCTGTTCAGCTCGTCCGTCATCACGTACCGCACAAAGCCCGGTGTAATGGCTGCAGCAGGAATTTTATTGCCGTTACCGTCTTTCATATCCGATTTTTCGATGCTGACGTTCCTGAGCGCTTTGGTAGTGTAGATCACAAATTGGCTATGCACCTTTTCCCCTTTCCAGGCCCTTGTTTTCCAGGTAGAACGCAGGGTTGATGCATCGGGGGCAAAAATCTTGTCGTAGCGCACATCAGCCGTACCAAAAAAGGCATGGGCGCCGGGTTTCACCGTGCTCCAGGCCACCGGGTCTACCGGCCTGGGGTCAGGCAGTTCTTTGTAGTTAGCTTGCTGGGCATGAGCAGCGTTAGCAAGGGCCGCAAGTAGCAGGGCGGCGCAGACGTGTCTTATCATAGCTGATTACGTGTTAGGAAGCACTAAATATAATACCTGTTGTGCAACCTTACAAGCCGTTAATCTTCATACCGGTACCTGTCTGCCACCCGCCGCAGCTGCAGGTTGGTTACCGGTGCTACTACCAGCGGGAACTTCTCAATGGTTACATAGCTGGAATCAAGGCCGAAGCCGCGTTCTTCAGACAGGCCCATCTTTTTCAGGATAAAATACAGGCGCATAATGATCCGCTCGTGCAGCGGCAGGTCATTATCGTGCGAAAGGAACTTTTCCATGACAATAAACTGGAAATCTCCCACCACGTTGTTTTTGCTCAGGGATTCATAACGGCTGGTGATGTTCACCTCCTTGTTGCGCACCATGTCTTCCACCACCATCCTGAACATGAGGTTGATGCGCTGCTCCACCCTGAAGCCCAGCCTGAATTCCACCCTGATCACTTCATTGGGAATGATGGTTTGTACCGTGTATTCGCTCATGTACGGTTCATCTACCACGTCTACATGCACAAACCAGTAGATATCAGCGCGTTTCGGCTTTTTATTGAGCACGGAGTAGATGATCTTGTGCTCTATCTCCTTCGGATTGTCTGCGCTGGTCATGTACACCAGGTGGGTGGCGTATTTGGGAATGGAAGAATCGTTGCTCAGCTCCTGCAGGATGGGCAGGTAATCTTCCAGCTTCACGAACTCCACGTAACGGTTTTTGATCTTCCTGGAGCGGAACCATACGTACATCACCAGGAACAGGCCGCCGGCCACAATAACGGTCACATAACCGCCGTGCATGAATTTCACGAGGTTGGCAAACAGGAACGAGAACTCTATGGTGAGATATACGGCCAGGTACAAGCCGATCCACAACAGCCGTACCCTGCGGGTATACAGGTAAAACGCGAACAGACAGGAGGTCATCAGCATACAAATGGTGATAGACAGGCCGTAGGCCGCCTCCATGGCGGAAGACTCCTTGAATATCAATACAATGGCTACGCAGCCGGCAAACAGCATCAGGTTAATGCCGGGAATGTACAATTGCCCCCTTAATTCCGTGGGATAATTGATTTTGAGCTTGGGCCACAGGTTAAGCCGCATAGCCTCCGAAATGAGCGTAAATGAGCCGGAAATGAGGGCCTGGCTGGCAATAATGGAAGCAATGGTAGCTATCAGCACCCCGAAGATCACGAACCATTCCGGCATGATGCTGAAAAAAGGATTTTCACCGGTGAGCACCTTTCCGCGCTGCGTAAGCAGCCACGCGCCCTGGCCCAGGTAGTTGAGTATGAGGGAAGATTTTACAAATATCCAGGATACACGGATGTTGCCCCTGCCGCAGTGGCCCAGGTCTGAATACAGCGCCTCCGCCCCGGTGGTACAGAGGAATACGGCGCCCAGTATCAAAAAGCCGTGGGGATACAGCGTAAGCAGTTCTATGGCGTACCAGGGGTTAAATGCCTTCAGCACGGAAAGGTCATCAGCAATATGGGAAAGGCCCAGCACGGCCAGCATGCTGAACCAGATGATCATAATGGGGCCGAACATTTTGCCGATGCTCATGGTGCCGAACTGCTGCATGAAGAACATGCCACTAATAATGGCCAGCACTATTTTCACGATGGTCCACTCCCCCAGGTCACGGAACACCGGGAGGGTGCGCAAACCTTCAATGGCGGAGGTAACTGTGATGGGCGGGGTGATGATGCCGTCTGCCAGCAGGGCGGCGCCTCCTATCATCCCGAAAACGACTGTCCATTTGCCGTGCCGCCGTACCAGGGCATAGAGGGAGAAAATGCCTCCTTCCCCCTTGTTGTCTGCCTTCAGGGTGAGCACAACGTATTTAATGGTGGTTTGCAGGGTGAGCGTCCAGATAATGCAGGAAATACCGCCTATCACCAGCAGGTCGCTGATTTCGTTAGTGCCCACAATTGCCTTGAAAACGTAGAGCGGAGAGGTGCCGATATCGCCGTAGATAATCCCCAGTGCCACAATGAGGCCGGCCAGGGTAGCTTTATTGAAGTCTTTAACCACGCTAGATACAACTTATGAAGGTCAAATGTAGTGATTATTATAATGCTGGGAAGAAAATTTGGCAGTGCCGGGAGGATGGGATGGGCTTAATAAAAAAGAGGCCCGCCGGAAAGCGGACCTCTTTTTTTAATATTTACCAGGGTGAGCTGTATTAGTTGGCGGGAGCCAGGTCTACAGTTGAAGATTCACCCGGAGTGTTTTGTTTGATGAAGCGACCGCGGTCAATACCTTGTTTGTCAGCCAGGTAGTCGATCACAGCGTCAACACGACGGCTGCTCAGGTCAACACCACCTTTCTTGCCTTTGGCACCAGCGTGGCCGGTAACCAGTACGTTACAAGAAGGATTGGAGCGGAGGGAGTTAGCCACGCTGCTCAGGATTGCTTCATTGTCGCTGGAAATTTTGGTAGAGCTGCCTTTGAAAGCTACGCTGGGCAGAACCAGGCTAGCGCAAGGGGTAGCTTGAACCATGTTTTTGCAGCACTCAGGATCCGGGCATTTGCCTACGCCGTCAGCGTCAACAGGCTGGCAATAAGTCGGAGTGATGAGTTGTTTGTCTTTGTAGTCGGGAACGCCGTCACCGTCTGTATCTTTAGCTACACCGTGAGAATCAACAGGTGCACCTGCAGGGGTGTTGGGTTCGCGGTCGAACTGGTCAGTTACGCCGTCGCCGTCAGAGTCAGGCAGCACCGGAGTAGGCAGTTTCATACGACGGGGGCTGTTCAGCTCGTTGTAAGCGAAGTCCAGCGGGTTAACCCACCAGAGCGGTTCAACACGTTTGTTGGGGTTGCCCAGGTTGAAGTTCAGGCGAACGCTGGTGTAAGAGAAGAAGTCTTTGCTGCCATCATAAGCACCGGCGGTGTAACCGTCCAGGTAATCGTCGAAGGGCAGGGTCAGTTTTTCTTCAACACCGATGTTGAAACGTTTAGACACTTTGAAAGCGATACCAGTACCTACTTCCAGCGCGTGGCGCAGGAGCTGGTTGTCGTCGTTACGGCCGATCTGGATGCGGTTGCCCTGAGAAGGAGCGTTTTGCTCATACTTCTTGTCATGCAGGTTTTTCAGATCGTCACGGATGTCTTTTTTCTTGCCACCGAAGTTGATGGAACCGTAGTTGTAAGCTCCGCCGCTGGCGTTCAGGGCGTCTACGTCAACGTCAGCAGCCATGATGCCGTAACCGGCCAATACATACCAGTTCACTTTAGGCTGTGCTTTGTAGAACAGGATGTTGCTCAGAGAAGCGATCAAGTTCAAAGACAGCTGGTGAGTGGCAGTTTTGTAAGCGGGAACGATCATACCGCCGTTAGCATTGGCAGTAGTGTTGTACGCACCACCTACAGTATTGGGTTTCAATTGATAATCCAGACCGTAGTCGAAAGAACCGGTATACTCACCTCTGATAGAGAAGGTATGACCCAGTGCTTTTCTCAGAGAGATACCGCCGCCAAAACCGGGCAGAGCGGCAACGTCACCTTTAATAAAGTGGTAACCGCCGTGCAGGCCAAGTTCCCACATGTTTCTGGGTTTTGCCGGGTAGTCGGACTGGTTGTTCCTGAAGCTGTTGAATTGCGCCATATTCTTAGCCGAAACTTTAGAGGAGTCCAGGGCGTCATATGAGGGTTTAACCTGCGCAAAACCTGGAGATGCTGCCAGAAGAGTCATTGCACCTGCCAGTAGTAAGTACTTTTTGCTTGCCATAATTGTTTTTTTATTTAAAAACTGTTAAAGATTTTACAATTAACGCGTTTTTTACCAAGCAAAGGTAAAAATCCTAAATGAATATACAAATTTTTCTTGCGATTTTATTTGTATTGATAACTGCCTCAAAACTAGAGGTTAAATTAAAGAACATTCAGGTAATGTATACAAATTCGGGGCCAAATTTGCAAAATGTGGTATTTTAGGCCTAGTTTAGCGAACCTTTTTATTATATACATGGAGGAAATTAAACAACTGATCGGGAAGGAATTACAGGATTTCGAAGGCAAGTTCGCGGATGCAGTGAAGAGCAATGTTCCCCTGCTGGACCGTATAATGCATTACATTGTAAAGCGGAAAGGCAAACAGATCAGGCCCATGTTCGTTATTCTCTCCGCCCGCCTCTTCAGCCCGCAGATCAACGAAACCACCTACCGCGCCGCCGCCCTGGTGGAGCTGCTCCATACCGCCACCCTGGTGCATGACGATGTGGTAGACGACTCCCTGGAACGCCGCGGCTTTTTCTCCGTGAACGCCCTCTGGAAAAACAAGATCGCCGTGCTGGTGGGTGACTACCTGCTCACCAAAGGCCTGCTCTTGTCACTCAATAACAAAGACTTCCGCAGCCTGGAAATACTGACCACCGCCGTGAGGGAAATGAGCGAAGGAGAGCTGCTGCAACTGGAAAAAACACGCAAGCTGGACATCAAGGAAGATATCTATTTCGAGATCATACGGCGTAAAACCGCCTCCCTCCTGGCCTCCGCCTGCGCCGCCGGCTCCTGGAGCACCACCGAGAACGATGAAACGGTAGAACAGATGCACCTCTTCGGCGAAAAAGTAGGCATCGCCTTCCAGATCAAGGACGATCTGTTCGATTACGGCTCCGCCAACATCGGCAAGCCCACCGGGAACGACATCCGGGAAAAGAAAATGACCCTCCCCCTCATTTATACCCTCCAGCATTGCCCGCAAGACCAGAAAAGGCACATTATCAATATCGTAAAGAATCACAATACGGACAAAGACAAGGTAAATGAAGTGATTGCCATGGTGAGAGAAAGCGGCGGCATAGAGTATACCCGCCAGAAAATGCTGGAGTACCGCGATGAGGCGCTGGCCATCCTGTACCGCTTCCCGGAAAGCACCGTCCGCAACGGGCTGGAGTCACTGGTCCGTTATACTACCGACCGTAAATTTTAACCGTTTCCTGTTATTTTCCCGGTTTTGGCATAAACATCCTGCGCATTGCAGCGATAATACGCTAATCATCCTTATATTACAACAACAAGACTGATTCAACACCGGAAGCAATTCCCGCACAAGCCAATTCTTTCATGCAGAAACGCTGGACACTCAAGAAATATCAACCAAACAAGGAACAACAACTGCAGGCCGCTTTAAAGATACATCCCTTACTGTGCAGGCTGCTTGTTCAGAGGGGTATTACAAAATTTGAAGAAGCCCGGCATTTTTTCCGGCCATCCCTGGAGGACCTCCACGATCCCTGGGCCATGAAGGATATGGACAAAGCGATTTCCCGCCTGGAAGAAGCTTTTTTCAGGCATGAGAAAATATTAATATATGGCGACTATGATGTAGACGGCACTACCGCCGTGGCCACCGTATATGGTTTTTTAAAAGGTATTTACGACAACATCGAATTTTACATCCCTCACCGCTACCGCGAAGGGTACGGCGTATCCTACCAGGGCATTGACTACGCGAAAGACAATGATTTTTCGCTGGTAATTGCATTGGACTGCGGCATCAAGTCTATAGCACATATTGCCTATGCACGCGAAGCCGGCATAGATTTCATTATTTGCGACCACCACCTGCCAGACGCGGAGCTGCCAGACGCGGTGGCCATTCTGAACCCGAAACAGGCAGACTGCCCCTACCCTTACAAAGAGCTGAGCGGCTGCGGCATCGGCTTCAAACTGATCAGCGCCCTGGCCCAGAAAAAGGGCGTGCCCATGCAGGATGTGTATTGTTACCTGGACCTGGTGGCCACCAGCATAGCCGCGGATATTGTGCCCATGACGGGCGAGAACCGCATTCTGGCCTACCATGGCGTAAAACAGGTGAACGAAACGCCCAGCGCCGGCATCCGCGCACTGATACAGCTCAGCAACCTGAAGGAAAAACTGACCACTTCCAACCTCGTGTTCGTGATTGCGCCCAGGGTAAACGCCGCCGGCAGAATGGACGATGCCCGCAAAGCGGTGAACCTCTTCATTGAAAAAGATTTCGACAAGGCCTACGCTTTTGCTGAAATGCTGCACGGGGATAACCTGGAAAGGAAAGGAATAGACATGAACATCACGCAGGAGGCGGTGAGCATTATACAGAACGATATTGCGCTGCATACCCGCAAATCCACCGTACTGTTCCAGCCCCACTGGCACAAAGGGGTGGTGGGCATTGTAGCGTCCCGCCTGATAGACAAATATTATTACCGCCCCACCATCATCCTCACCCAGAGCAATGACAAGGTAGCAGGTTCCGCCCGCTCCGTATCGGGCTTTAATGTATATGAGGCCATTCACCAGTGTAAAGACCTCCTGGAGAACTACGGCGGACACTTTTATGCCGCGGGCATGACCCTGAAGCCGGAAAACGTGGCCGCCTTCCAGCAAAGGTTTGAAGACGTAGTGGCCGCCACCATTCACCCTGACATGCTCATACCCGAGATCGTGATCGATACGGAAATCAATTTATCAGACCTCACCCCCTCTTTTTATAATATCATGCGGCAGTTTGAACCGCTGGGCCCGGAAAACCTGCGGCCCGTGTTCCTGGCCCGCAACCTGACAGACACCGGCTATTCCAAAATAGTAAAGGAAGAACACCTGAAACTGTCTGTCAAACAATCCAACAGCACAGCGTTTTCAGGCATCGGCTTTTTTATGGCAGACAAATTTGACATCGTTACCAGCAAAAAACCGTTTGACATGGTATTCACCCTGGAGGAAAACGAATGGAACGGCAACATCAGCCTGCAGCTCAAGGCAATTGACATACTGCCCTCCAGGTAGCCCCCTGATGGTATTATATTACCACCCCCCTCAACCGACCCTCAAGCGAACGTGAAGCGAAGGTGAAGCGAAGGAGAAGCGAAGGAGAGCACTGTTAAAATAGTATCACTTTAATACTAAAAAGCCGCCCCGTTACCCGGAGCGGCCCTTTCTTTCAATAGGTGTAAATGCCTTATTGCTTTTTTTGCTGGTTCAGCCAGGTGTATAACGCAGGGTCGTTGTAAGCTTTTGTCCAGGCGTCATGGCCACCGGTGGGATTTTCGGTATACTTCACCAGGGTGCCGCCGCAGGCTTTGATGGCATTCACCATGTTGCGGGAGCCGGCTACGCCCACGGTATAATCATCTGCATTATGAAAGGCCCAGATAGGCATGTCTTTCAGTACACAGGCCCTGGAAGGCGTACCTGCGCCGCAAATGGGCACCGCCGCGGCAAATTTTTCCGGGAACTTCACCGCCCAGTCCCATACGCCATAGCCGCCCATGCTCAGGCCGGTAAGGTATACGCGGGAGGGATCAATGTTGTACTGTTTCAGGATGTCTTCATACAAAATGTTCAGGGCTGCCACGTCCCAGGTCATGTTCGGCTTGCATTGCGGAGATACCACTATGAAAGGGAAATCAGGTTCCTGTGCCGCGCGTACGGCCAGGCCGGAGCGCTTCACCTGGTTCAGGTCTGTTCCCCGCTCTCCCACGCCATGTAAGTAAATGATCACCGGCCATTTGGTGGTCTTCTTTTCGTTGTAGCTGGCAGGTATCTGCAGCACGTAATCAGTAACGGTGGTGGCGCCGTTCACCTTCTTGAAGGTTACGCCGGTTTGCTGGTTCACAAAATTCTCGGCAGGAGCAGTGGGTGGCGCAGGTGTTGGCGTTGGTTTTACTTCGGTTTTTCCAGTGTCTGGCGTTACTTCGGCGCTGCCTTCGTCACGCGAGCAGGCAGAGAACATCAATAAACAAGCAAGCCCTAGCGTGGCCGCTTTTGCTAAAGGATTTTTGAATTGCGTCATGTCAGGTTTTTCTGTGATACGGTAAATAAAAAATATGGTTCTTCAATAACGCGGCCAAGGGGCAAGTATTGTACCAAAAAAATAAGCTGGTAGCGCTGAAACCCGCTACCAGCTTATGTTATTTTCATAATGCGTCAGGATTTGTTATATAAAATCCATTCACGCTGATTCCGTTCCCATCAGCTCCACGCTCCTTTGTACAAAGGCGGTGAGATCTGCACCGGTCAATAAATTTTGCGACAGCAATGCCAGGTCTGCAAGGTTGCGCACCTGTTTCTGCTGCCGGTCTGTATTGCCTTCTTTCAGTATCTGCTGGTAAATGGGATGATTGGCGTTTACCGTCATCGTAATTTCATCAGGCATGTTGGCTGCCCAGCTGCTCATGGAGCCGCCCATAGCCGCCATATCTTTCATGCGGCGCATAAACTCGGAGCGGGTTACGATCACCGGCTGCTCCGCCACATTCAGGCCTTTCAGCTCCACCTTGATGTTGGGCTGCGGCAATTGCTGGCCAAAGAGGTCTTTCAGCTGGCCTTCCTGCTCTTCGCTTAACACGCTTTGCGCCTGCGCTTCATTATTGATCAGGTTGTCTGCAATGTCTGCATCTACACGGGTAAACTGTACGTTCTCCCATTTCATTTCCATCTGGTTGATGAACCCGGCGTCTACCAGCGTATCCAGCTTCACCACCTTGTAGCCTTTGGCTTCCGCGGCTTTGATGTAACTGTCTTGCTGCACGGTGTTGGTAGCATAGAGTATCACCAGTTTGTTGTCTTTATTGGTTTGCAGTGTGCCTGCGGCGGTGCGGTACTCTTCCAGCGTATAAAAATCCTTGCCGTTCACATCGCCCATGATGTGGAATTTGTTGGCCTTGTCCAGGAACTTGTCTTCCGTCATCATACCGTATTTCACGAACAGGCCGATGTGCTCCCACTTTTCTTCAAACGCCTCGCGGTCCGTACGGAACATCTCGTCCAGCTTGTCTGCCACCTTTTTAGTGATATGCGCATTGATCTTTTTCACATTGGGATCTCCCTGCAGGTAGCTGCGGCTCACGTTGAGGGGAATGTCCGGCGAGTCTATCACACCATGCAGCAGCATCAGGAATTCCGGCACGATGTTCTTCACCTCATCCGTTACAAACACCTGGTTGCTGTACAGGTTGATCTTGTCTTTTTGTATTTCGTACGTTTTGGTGATTTTGGGGAAATACAGGATGCCGGTAAGGTTGAAAGGATAATCTACGTTGAGATGGATCCAGAACAGGGGCGCTTCCGCAAAGGGATATAGCTCTTTGTAAAAATTCTCATAGTCTTCCTGGCTCAGCTCACTCGGCTTTTTCACCCAGGCGGGCGTGGTATTGTTGATCTGCTTGTCTTCAAACCTGATGGGCACCGGCAGGAAGCGGCAGAATTTCTCCAGGATGGTGCGGATGCGGTTTTCGTCCAGGAACTCTTCACTTTCTTCGTTGATGTGCAGTACAATATCTGTACCTCGTTCTGCCTTTTCAGTTTCTTCCAGCTGGTATTCAGGGCTGCCGTCACACTCCCAGCGCACGGCCTTTGCATCCGGCCGCCAGGAGCGGGTAAAGATCTCCACCTGGCCGCTCACCATAAAGGAAGAATAGAAACCCAGGCCAAAATGCCCGATGATGTTGGCGCCGTTTTCCTGGCCTTTGTATTTTTTCACAAATTCTTCCGCGCCGGAAAAGGCTACCTGGTTAATGTATTTATCCACTTCTTCAGCCGTCATGCCTACGCCGCGGTCTGAAATAGTGATGGTCTTTTTTTCTTTGTCGAGACTTACGGTAATGTCTGTACTGCCCAGCTCTCCTTTGAACTCACCAACGCTGGCAAGGGTTTTCAGCTTCTGCGTTGCATCCACTGCATTGCTCACCAGTTCTCGCAGGAAAATGTCGTGGTCAGAATAAAGGAACTTTTTAATAATGGGGAAAATGTTTTCTGTTTGTACACGTATGGCGCCTTTCTGCATAATAAAACGAGTTTTTTGACGGTAACCTCCCGTTCAAAGGCTGTGCCACGGCGGCGCAGGCTGACAAGATGACCGGGGGATGGGATATTAACAAAAACATCATGCCGGCCTTGCCTCCCGAATGCCGGAACTGACGTAAATTCGGGAAGAAATCAGTTCCCCCAAAAACCATCTTCTTATGATCAAACCTCTACCCCTCCTGTTTTTGCTGGCCCCCGTAATGGCACTGGCACAGGCCAGCAACCCCGCCCCGCAGGGTTTGCCTTATTTCCAGGATTTTTCTGCCCTGGCCCACAGCGCCACCGTGCTGCCCGCTGGCTGGCAGGGCTGGGCGTTAAGCGGCGCGCCATCCGGCAGCTTCAACACCGCCCCCGCAGCCGGCAACAAGCCCCTGGCAGCGGGCAGCAGCGCCTCCAGCACAACTAACGGGGTGCATAATTACAATGGTAAGGCAGGCTTTCTGAACAGCGGATCGGCAGACAACGCCCTGGTGCTGAGCGTCAATACCACGGGCAATACCGGCATACGCGTGGGTTTCCTGGTAATGACCCTGCGCAACCCTTATGATGGCGGCAGCAACACCCGCATCAATGAAGCAGTGCTGCAATACCGCGCAGATACCACTGCAGGCTTCACCAGCCTGCCCGCCACCGCCTACAAGAACAATACCACGCAGCAAACGGCTTCCGGGGTAACCACTCCGCAAAACCCGGTATACCAGGAGGTGCTGCTGCCGGCAGACTGTGAGAACAAGCCCGTGGTGCAGCTCCGGTGGGTCAACCGGCAGGTGAGCGGCGGCGGCTCTCGGCCGTCATTTGCCATTGACAGCATTACCGTGGCCGGGGCGAGCGGAGATTCCATCCCACCGCAGGCCAGCGCCTTTACACCCGCGCCCGGAACTGTTAGCGTACAGCCGGGAACGGCCCTGGTGGTTACTTTCAACGAAAACATCAAAAAGAACGCTGGCGCAGTTACAATTCACGACCGCAGCCTGGGTACCGCTCAAATAATAGACATACAGACCCCTTCCATTACCATTGACGGCAGCAGCCTGCGTATCAGCGCCACCACCCGCGGCAACCGGGCTTACTATGTTACTATAGACAGCAATGCCATACAGGATTCCAACGGCAACGGCTTTGCCGGCATTACGGATACGGCCTGGCATTTCAGCACCGGCCCGCAGTTACTCGACTTTGACTTTACTGACTGCATCACCGGCCTGCCGGGCGGCTTCAGCCAGTACAGCGTAACCGGCGCCCAGGAATGGGCTTGCACCAGCTTCGGCCAAACAGGCCAGGGCGTGCAGATCAACGGCTTTGCCTCCGGCGCCCGGGAGAATGAAGACTGGCTGATTTCCCCCGTGCTGGACCTCAGCACCTTCCACTACCCGCTGCTGGCCTTTGCCAGCCGCAGCGCATTTGCAGGCCCGGCGCTGGATCTGCGGATATCAACAGATTACAGCGGCAGCGGAGACCCGCGCCTCGCCACGTGGACGGCACTGAACGGCCGTTTCCCCGAAGTGGGCTCCGACGCCTGGAAAACTTCTTCCGGCATCAACCTGGCCGCCTATAAGGGTACAGACGTATACCTGGCCTGGGTATACACCTCTTCTCCGGAACTACAGGCCAGCCGGTGGACGGTAGACGATATCCACATCACCCACTCCGCCATCCCACCGCCGCCCACGGTAACCACCATGCCCGCGCAGCTGGACTTCGACTATGTGAAAGCCGGCCAGCCATCCACGCCCCAGCCTTTCACGTTCTGGGCCAATGACCTCACCGGGCCCCTGCAGGTAACAGCGCCAGCAGGCTTTGAAATTTCGAACGATAAGGTGCAGTATTTCCCCTCCCTCACCTACACGCCTTCCGGCCCGGTTACCATATGGGCCAGGTTTGTGCCGGGCGCGGCCAACCAGTATTACAGCGGGGCCATCAGCTTCAGCTCCGCCGGCCTGGCGGCACAACAGGTGGCCCTTGCCGGTACTTCCCTGCGCACCCTGAAAGTGGTGAACTGGAACATGGAATGGTTTGGGCACCTGCAGTTTGGCCCCACGGATGAGGCCCTGCAGCAGGCCAACGCCCTGAAAGTGTTCAGGCATGCGGACGCAGATATCTATGCCCTCAGCGAAGTGGTAGACACCATCCGCCTCAAGGCGCTGGTAGATTCCCTGCCGGGCTACCGTTACACCGTTTCTGATTTTGGCTCTTATGTAGACAGCCTCACCGCGCCCAAATATGACAGCGCCCAGAAGCTGGCTTTCGTGTACCGTGACTCGCTGGTGAAAAACCTCCGCACCTACGGGGTATTGCGGCAAGGCGCCAGCGCCGATGCGTACAACAACTGGTCTTCCGGCAGGTTCCCCTACCTGATGGAAAGCAACGTTACCCTCAATGGCGATACCGCCCGCATCCATTTTATCGTGATACATGCCAAGGCCAATACCGGCAATACGGCAGATAAAATTGAAAGCTGGTACCGGCGGAGGAACGGGGCGAAAGAGCTGAAAGACACACTGGATACGCATTTCCCTTACAAAAACGTACTGGTGCTCGGAGATTTTAACGATGATTTTGACCGCACCATTACCACTGAAATGCCGGATACCACCACCTCTTATATCGATTTCAAGCTGGATTCCGCCAACTATACCCCCTTCACCTATTCCCTGAGCCTGGCGCGGCAACGGTCTACCGCCAGCTTTGCCGACATGATAGACCATGCCATGGGCACCAATGAAATGTTGTACGCTTACGTGCCTCAATCTGCCAGGGTATTGCGCAGCGTGGAAAGCCTCATACCTTCCTACGCCAGCCGCACCTCAGACCACTTCCCCGTAGCCACCCGGTACGATGTGAGGGTACTGGCCCGCCCGGTGGTGATCAGCCAGTTTACCGCCAGGGCCTCCGGCGGCGGGGTGGCGCTGAGCTGGGAAACGGAAAGGGAGATCAACAACAGCCATTTTATAGTAGAAAGAAGCGCCCAGCAGCGCAGTTTCAGCCCTATAGACACCGTGCCTTCCACGGCGCCCAACGGGCAGGGTACCACCTATCTCCGGCAAGATGACAGCGTATTGCCCGGCTACTGGCATTACCGCCTCAAACAGGTGGGGAAAGACGGCACGGTGCAGTACAGCGGGGTACAGAGCGTGCTGGTGCTCAGCAAGGAAGCCTGGTTCCGGCTGCTGTGCTTCATACTGGGCCGGCAGCTGCATATTTACCTGGATGCTCCGCAAAGCGGGCCGGCCTCCATACAACTAATTGATATGCAGGGAAATATCAGATACCAGGCACAGGTAGGCTTCACAAAGGGCCGGAATGTAAAAACGGTGGATATAGGGCAAATGCCGCCCGGCATTTACCTGTTGCGGGTGCAGAGCGGGAACCGGGCTGAAGTGAAAAAAGTATTTATATACCGCTGATAATTAACCCATTGGATAGAAAAACCGGGGCAACGCCGTTTACCCCGGTTTTTTTTGCCCCGGAATGGCCGTAAATTCGCGCCCATAAAGCGCAGAATCAAAAAAATACCCCTATCTTTGCACTCCATTTTATTTTTTTATTCTTTACAAACAAGGGAAAATTTATGTCAAACTACGAATTGATGGTGATCTTTACCCCTGTGCTTTCTGAGGAAGACTACAAGGCTGCCCAGAAAAAATTTGCTGACCTCGTTACAGAAAACGGCGGCGAATTGGTGCACGAGAATCCCTGGGGTTTAAAATCACTGGCGTACCCGATCCAGAAAAAAACCACGGGCATGTACCTGGTTCTGGAGTTCAAGGCGCCATCCGACTTCAATGAGAAGCTGAAAATTCAGCTCAACCGCGATGAAAATGTATTGCGTTACATGGTCACCAAACTGGACAAGCACGCGCAGGCGTACAATGCCAAAAAAAGAGGTACCTACGATGCTGAACCTAAACCCGTAGAAGCTTAAAGTTATGGCAGTTAAACAAGAGATCAAGTACTTAACCGCGGTTAAGCAAGAGAAGCGCCAGAAAAAGTACTGCCGCTTCAAGAAATTGGGTATCAAGTATGTAGATTACAAAGATGCCGAGTTTTTGAAAAAATTCCTGAATGATCAGGGCAAAATGCTGCCTCGCCGTATCACCGGTAACTCGCTGAAATTCCAGCGCAAGGTGGCTGAGGCTATCAAGAAAGCTCGTCAAATGGCTTTATTGCCTTATGTTACTGACCTTTTAAAGTAAGAAACAATGCAAGTAATCTTAATACAAGACGTAGATAATCTGGGCCAGAAGAACGAACTGGTAAACGTGAAAAACGGTTACGCCAGGAACTTCCTGATCCCCCAGAAGTTTGCTGTGGAAGCAAGCCCTTCCAACCTGAAGCAGCTCAACGAGCGTGTAAAGGTACAGAAGGTGAAAGAAGAGAAGATGTTGGCCGAGATCGCGAAAGTGGTGGAAGTGCTGAAAGCTTCTCCTGTGAAGATCGGTGCTAAAACCGGTACTTCCGGCAAGATCTTCGGTAGTGTTACCGGCGTTCAGATTGCCCGCGCTATCAAAGAGCAGAAAGGATATGAAATTGACCGTCGCCGTATCCACATCCTGGGCGATGTAAAAGAACTGGGTTCCTACAAAGCCCGCCTCGATTTCGGTAAAGGCAATGACGCCGAACTGGAATTTGAAGTGGTGGCCGAGTAAGCGCCTGACGATATGCTTTAAAAAAGGTTGTTCCTCCGGGAGCAGCCTTTTTTTGTTGTTATATGCCAGGGAAAGATATGACTAAAGCAGACGCAGGAACACAATAGTGCCCCAATGGTGACAGGCCCTGTTGTCAGCAAAGGGAGGCCCTTTAGGCCGGCCCTCATCCTTCACTTCCCTGTACCGCAACAATTTCACCTGTAACATTGTTGTTTTATCATCCAATCACCCCTCAACACATCCTGTCATGAAACAGTTTATTGCAATTGTAATCCTAATGGCCCTTGCCGGCTCCGCTGCGCTTGCGCAAAGCAGCCTGCCTAAATCCGCTCCTGCCCCTGCCTCCGCTCCCAAACCCACTGCCGCGGCGCCGCAAGTGCTGGACGCTGCCAAAGCCCAGGGCTTTGATGTGAAAAGCATGGCCAATTCCATTTTGGGCAAACTCACGCCAGCGCTTGGCCTCAGCGCCGTGCAAAAACCAGGTGTGCTGAATGCCGTAACCGGCTTCCTGACAGATAAATCAGGCATTATGGGCCTCGCCAAAACAGACAAAGCGGCCTATGCCACCAAATTTGCCGGCCTGCAAAACGGACTACTGGGAAAACTGAAAACGATCTTGTCTGTAGCGCAATACACCAAGTTTCTGGGGCTGAAACCGAAAACCAACGATGTTACCAACGTATTGTCACAGCTATTCTTTTAAGATATTTATATCCCTGCCTCAAAGGGGTGCCTTGTTGAACAGGGCGCCCTTTTTTTATTCGTACCGCAGCGCCACAATGGGGTCAAGCCGGGAGGCCTTTATGGCGGGGTAAATACCGGAAATCAATCCTACGGCGGCACACAGTCCAATGCCAATGCATATCCAGAGCCAGGGGACCACAAAGCTGGAGCCCAGCGCCAGTGACATGATATTGCCCACCATCATGCCCAGCACCACGCCCAGCAAACCGCCCATTACGCTGATGATGATGGCCTCAAACACGAACTGTTGCCGGATGGTGGGGGCCGTGGCGCCCAGCGCCTTGTTCACCCCTATTTCGCGGGTGCGCTCGGCTACAGATACCAGCATGATGTTCATCAGGCCAATGGCGGAGCCAAAGAGCGTAATGAACCCGATGATGGCTGCGGCTACCGTTACCGTGCTGAGGTTGCGGAAGAGCATTTCCGCCACGCTGTCACTACGGCTGATATAAAAATTGTTTTCTTCGTTCACCGCCATTTTGCGGATAATGCGGAAAACACCGGTAGCCTCTCCAATAGCGGCTTCCAGCTTTGAAATATCGTCTACGTTCACGTTGATCTGATAGGTGGCGTTAGGCCGGTTGAATACCCGCCGGGTACTGGTAACGGTGGTGAGCACCACATTGTCTGCGCTGAAAACGTTGCTGCTGCCCTTGCTCTTGAGAATGCCTATTACCCGGTAGCGCACGTTCCCTACGCGCACAGCGGAGTTGAGGGCTTGTTCCGGCTTGTCGGGAAAGAGTTTCTTTACCACGTCGTTACCCAATATGGCCACGTTGCGGCCAGATTCCATGTCTGCGCTGTTGAAATTGCGGCCCATGGAAAGGTCATAGTTATTCAGCGGCAGGTAATTTTCATCTCCGCCTACTACCTGTACGGTAGGATTGGTCTTTTTATCGTCTTTATACACCGTCATGCCGCCGCCGGCACGGAAGGAAACGCCTGTTACCGCGGGGAAGGTATACCGCTTCTTGAAGTCCATAGCCTCCCGGAAAGTGATCAGTTTATTGCGGTTGGAGCTGCGTACCCTCATTTTTCGGCTGGAGCCGCGGGTGGCATTGCCGGAGCCGCCCATGCGGATGATCATTTCCCGGTTGCGGATAGAGAAGCCGCTGGCGCCCATGCTGGCAAAACTGTCGTAAATTTTTCCCTTCATGGCGTCTATAGCTGTCAAAATACCTACCAGCGCCATTATACCAAAAGCAATAATGGCTATAGTGAGGCCTGCCCGCAGGCGGTTTGCACTGATAGAACGGAGCGCGAGGGAAAAAATATCTCTGACTTTCATAACAACGGTTAACTAAAGTTAATGTAATTCCCCTTTAAAAACGCGCGTACGGGATGAACGGCATAAAAAAGAAAAGCGCCTCCGGCAGGAAGCGCTTCAATATTTTACAGCCGCACGGTTTACAGGAACTGCAGCACCAGGCCGGGGAAAATGCCCAGTATGATCACAATGGCCGCGGCAACCACCAGCATGCTTTTAAAGCCGCCGGTTACTGGCACGGAAGTTTCCGCCTCCCCGGGCTTGAAATACATGGCCATGATCACCCTGAAGTAATAATAGGCGCTGATAGCGGCACACAGCACACCCAGTATTACCAGCCAGAGCATATGGCCCTGCTGCACCACGGCGCTGAGCAAAAAGTATTTGGCAAAGAAGCCGGCGGTTAAGGGAATACCGGCCAGAGACAGCAAAAATATGGTGTTGGCCAGCGCCAGCAGGGGTTGGCTGCGGGCCAGGCCGTTGTAGCCTTCAAAAGTATAGTCTTTCAGCTTGAGCAGAATGGCAAAAATACCAATGGTAGCCACGCTGTAGGCAATGGCATACAGAATGATACCCTGGGTGGCCGTTTCATTAAAGGCCAGCACAGCAAACAGCATAAAACCGGCCTGCGCAATACTCGAGTAAGCCAGCATTCTTTTCACACTCTGCTGGAATACTGCGGTGAAGTTACCAATAAGCAGGGTGGCCGCTGTTATCAGCGCAATGATCAGCTGCCAGTGGCCGGTAATGGAACCTTCGCTGAAGCTTACATGGAACAGGCGGATGAAGGCAATAAAGCTGGCGGCTTTCACAATGGTGGCCATAAACGCGGTGAACACGGTAGGCGAGCCGTCATATACGTCAGGCGTCCAGAAGTGGAAGGGGGCGGCAGATACTTTGAAGGCCAGCGCAAAACCTGTCAGCAAAATACCGCTGAGCGCCAGGGGAGACAGGTCTCCGGTGCCCAGGCCCATTTCACGGATGTTGAAGGTGCCGCAAGCGCCATACAGCAGGGCAATGCCCATCAGCAGCAAGCCCGTGGTGAAAGAGCCCATCAAAAAGTATTTCAGCGAAGCCTCATTGCTTTTCAGGTTCTTTTTATCAGCCCCGGCCAGTATGTATTGCGGTATGGAAATAATTTCAATGGCCAGGAACAGCATGAGCAGGTTGCTGAAAGACGCAGTGAGCATTATACCGGCTAGTATAAAAAATATGAGGGCAAAGTAGTCCGCCACATCGTTCCCTACCTTTTCAAAGGCGCTGCCGCACAGCAAAAAGTACAGCAGGGTGGTGCCAATGGCAACGGCGTTGAACAAAACGGAAAAGGTGCTGACCTCCACCATGCCATACAGCATCATGCTGCTGCCACCGGCCAGTTGACCATCGTACCAGTTTGCTATAAAGGCAACAATAGCTCCGGCAATGGCATAGTATTTAATGTGCTGCTTATTTTTCACAAACAGTCCTACAATCATCAGAACAATCCCGAATAAAGCAGTAGAAATTAATGCGTTCATATCTTAACGTTACAGAATCTCTATTTTAAATTATTTCACCCATGCCGTTGCGTTCACAATTGCCGTGGTGCTTTGCACCAGCTCCAGTAAAGGTTTGGGGTATACGCCCAGGAAAAAGATAACGGCTATGATAGCCGCGGCAGCCAGCAGCTCTCCTGTTTTCAGGTCTGCCGTAGAGGCCGTCAGCGTATTGGCTTCCCCGAAAATCACTTTCTGCAGCATGTTCAGCATGTATACGGCAGCCAGTATAATGGCCACGCAGGCTACAGCCGCAAACCAGGGGTTGTACTGGAACAGGCCGCTGAACATCAGGAACTCGCCGATGAAACCATTGGTAAGCGGCAGGGCAATATTGGCCAGGCTCACCACCACCAGCACAATGGCCAGCTTGGGCGCATAAGCCGCAATGCCGCCCATCTCACGCATATCTTTAATGCGGAGGCGGTTCTGTATCACTTCCACCACTATCCACAAACCAATGATGTTAATGCCGTGGTTGAACATCTGCACCTGCACGCCCTGCATGCTCTGCTCGTTGTTCACAAAAATGGCCGCGCTCATGAGGCCGATGTGGGCAATGGAAGAATAAGCGATCAGGCGTTTGAAATCAGACTGCATAATGGCGATGCAGGAGGCGTAGATGATGCCGATAACAGACAGCACAATGGCCACTTCCTGCCACATGTACGCGCCCTGGGGCAGTACCGGCAGCAGCCAGCGGATCACACCGAAAAGGCCCATCTTCACCATTATACCGCTCAGCACCATGGTAACCGGCGTGGGAGATTGTTCGTAAGTATCCGGCTGCCAGGTATGGAAGGGGAATACCGGCATCTTGATGGCAAAGGCCACAAAAAAGAGCCAGAACAACCAGGATTGTTCCTGTGCGCTGATCTGCAGGGAGGTGAAAGCCGTCCAGCTGAAAGAATGATCAGGTGTCTGGAAATAGATATAGATAATGCCTACCAGCATCAGCAGGGAGCCGGCAAACGTATATACAAAGAACTTGAAGGTAACCGGCACGGCCCTTTCACCGCCCCACATGGAGCAGAGGAAGTACACGGGAATAAGCGCCAGCTCCCAGAACACGTAAAACAGCAGGGCATCATAGGCAGTAAACACGCCAATGAGACCGGCCTGGGATAGCAGCATGAGGCCGTAGAAGGCGCCGGGCCGGTCATATTCCCTGTTATATACCGTGATGAAGATGAGCGGGAACGAGATGGCGGTAAGCAGGCACAGCATGGTGCCCATTCCATCCAGCCCTACATTGAACTGGCTGCCCAGCTGGGGAATCCAGCTTTGGGAAAACTGCAGGCTTTCCGGTGCAGCGCTGAACTGCTGCCAGGCCACTATTGCAACTACCAGTGAGGCAAAGGATGACAACAAGCTGAATACCTTGGCGCCCTGCCCTTTCAGCCCGAACGTGACCAGCCCTGTTATTAAAGGAATCAATATGAGTAATACTGTCAACATATCTTTATCTTAATCCGCTATCTATTATAAAAACAAACTGATCACCAGCAATACCACCATGCCTATTACCATGGCAAAGATGTAGAAGCCCACCTGGCCGTTCTGCAGCAGCCTGGCACGGCCGCTGCCCCACTTCACCCCGCGGCCAACACCGTTCACCACGGTATCTATGCCGGCCTTTTCCACTATGTTCTGGAAGAAGCCGCTAAGCGCCATCAGGGGTTTTACAATAACGGCATCATACAGCTCGTCTACATACCATTTGTTTTCCAGCACTTTTGCAATGCCGGTGTTTTCAGTGCCGGCATCCTGGTAGTTGCTGAATTTGCCGCGCGCCCAAACTATCATCACAATCACCAGGGCGGTGCTCAGGCCCATCAGCCCCCACTCCAGCGCATGACTGAGGTGGTGCGCATGCAGGTAAGGTGCAGAAGGCGCAAAGATGGGGGAAAGATATTCCGCCAGGAAGTGGGGTACGCCAAATACCTCCGGCATGCCGACATAACCGCCTATTACAGACAGTACGGCCAGCACTATCAGGGGCAGGGTAATAGCCGCGGGACTTTCATGCAGGTGATGCTCCTGCTCGTGGGTGCCGCGGAACTTGCCGCTGAAAGTGATGTAATAAAGGCGGAACATATAAAAAGCTGTCATCAGCGCACCCAGCAGCGCCAGGGCGTACATGATCTTGTTATAACCAAAAGTGTGGGCCAGTATCTCGTCTTTCGAGAAGAAACCGCTCAGGCCCGGTATGCCGGCAATAGCCAGGCAGCCGATCAGGAAGGTGATGTTGGTAACGGGCATCCATTTTTTGAGGCCGCCCATTTTCCGGATATCCTGCTCTCCGCCCATGGCATGTATCACAGAGCCGGAGCCAAGGAACAGCAGGGCTTTGAAAAACGCGTGCGTCATTACATGGAACACGGCGGCGGTATAGGCGCCAACGCCCAGGGCCAGGAACATGTAGCCCAGCTGGCTTACCGTGGAGTACGCCAATACTTTCTTGATATCGTTTTGTTTCAGTGCTATGGAAGCCGCCAGCAGTGCAGTAGCCAGGCCGATAATGGCAATGATTGCCTGGATGTGCGGCGCCATTGAATAGATCACGTTGCTGCGGGCCACCATGTAAATACCCGCGGTTACCATGGTAGCGGCGTGGATGAGGGCAGATACCGGGGTGGGGCCCGCCATGGCATCAGGCAGCCAGGTATAGAGGGGGATCTGGGCAGATTTACCCATGGCGCCAATGAACAGCAACATGGCAATGGCAAACAGCACGGCGCTGCCGGAGCCTACGCCGGGTACCTGTGCAAATACTTCGGTAAAGGTAACGGAGCCGAACTGCTGAATAAGCAGGAAGATGCCCAGCAGGAAACCAAGGTCTCCAATGCGGTTCATGATGAACGCCTTGTTGGCGGCCTTGTTATAGTTTATATTTTTGAACCAGAAGCCGATGAGCAGGTAAGAGCAAAGCCCCACGCCTTCCCAGCCAATGAACATCATTACATAGTTGGCGCCCAGCACCAGTATGAGCATGGAGAACACGAACAGGTTGAGATAGGCGAAATACCGGGCAAAACCTTCGTTGCTTTCCTCATGCATGTAGGAAGTAGAGTAAATGTGGATGAGGGAGCCCACACCGGTGATGATGAGCAGGAACAAAGCGCTCAACTGGTCTACCTGGAAGGCAAAGGGAATATGCAGGCTGCCTACGCTGATGAAATCGAACAGCGTAACCACCTGCGGCGTAAAGCCAGGGGTGCGCACTTCAAAGAAAATCAGCAAACTGATCACAAAAGCCGCTACCACACTTCCGCTACCTATCACGCCTGTCAGCGATTTAGATAAATACCTCCTGCCCAATCCATTGATCAGGAACCCTAACAACGGTAAGAACGGTACCAGCCAAACAAGATGTATCATCGATCTATACTATTTTTAAATTCCTTAGTTTTTCAATCTGCTGAGAATATTGATGTCTACCGAATGGGTATTGCGGTACATCATCACAATAATGGCCAGGCCTACAGAAACTTCCGCGGCGGCCACCACCATCACAAAAAATACAAAGAGCTGCGCGGAGGCGGCGTCTATACGGCCGGCATCCACCCACATTTTGGAAAAGGCTACCAGCAAAAGGTTCACGGCGTTGAGCATCAGCTCTATGCACATAAAAATAATGATCGCGTTCCTGCGCATCAGCACGCCCATGATGCCTATACAGAACAGGGCAATGCTGAGGAAGATGTAATATTGAACCGGCATCGAGATAATTTTTTATTTTTTACCAATCACTACGGCCCCTACCATGGCGCTGAGGAACAGTACGCTGCTCAGCTCGAAAGGCACTACATAGCTGGTGAACAATGTTTTACCCAGGTTGGCTACCAGGCCAATGTCTGTGGAAGCAGACTGAATAGCGGGCATGCTGGCATCCCGCAGGGCGGCTACCAGTACCAGCAGCAGCGCGCCGCCGCTGATAGCGCCGGCGTATTTCAGCCAGTTGCGTTTTTGTGGCTCTATGTCCGCATTCAGGTTCATCATCATCAGCACAAAAAGGAACAGTACCATTATGGCGCCTGTGTAAACAATGAGGTGCACCACAAAGAGGAACTGTGCGTTGAGCATAATGTAGTGCCCTGCAATGGCCACAAAGCAGGTGATCATGCACAGCACGCTGTTAACGGGATTTTTGCTCAGTATCACCCCCAGCGCCGCAGCAATGGCTATGGCGGAGAGCACAATAAAAATAATCTGTTGTATACCCATTATTGCTTTACTTTTTTACCGTGATTGGATTTTTAGGATCGGGGATCAGCAGATCATCTTTCCCGTAAATAAATCCTTTACGCTGATAATTGGCCGGAGCAAAGGTTTCGGTCATGTAGATGGCCTGTTTGGGGCAGGCCTCTTCACAGAAACCGCAGAAAATGCAGCGCAGCATGTTGATCTCGTAACGGGCGGCATACTTCTCTTCACGGTACAGGTGCTCTTCACCGGGCAGGCGCTCTGCAGCCTCCATGGTGATGGCTTCTGCGGGACAGGCTACTGCGCACAAACCGCAGGCCGTGCAGCGCTCGCGCCCTTCTTCATCCCTGTTGAGGATGTGCAGGCCGCGGAACACGGGGCTGAAAGGGCGTTTCTCTTCAGGATAGTTCACCGTGGCCTTCTTTTTGAATATATGCGAAAGGGTGATGCCCATGCCTTTTGCAATGGCCGGCAGGTACATTTTCTCCCAGAATGTCATGGGCCTCCTGTCTACCGGTTGTGCCCTGTTGGTTAATGTTTGCATATAATAAGCTTCAAAAGTTCTTCAATCAATTTTGTTTATCCCTGGCGGTATAAGATCACTGCGCCTGTTACCAGCATGTTCAGCAGCGCCAGGGGAATCAGCACGTTCCAGCCCAGCTTCATCAACTGGTCATAACGGAAGCGCGGAATGGTCCAGCGCACCCACATGAATATGAAGATGAAGATGAATGTTTTAAGGAACAGCGCTACAATGCCCAGTATGGTCACCATGTTGGGGCTGAGGCCCAGGCTGTCCATAAAGGGAAAGGAATAGCCGCCGAAGTACAGCGTGGCCATCAGCGCGGAGCTGATGAACATGTTGATGTATTCGGCAAACAGGTAGAAACCCAGTTTCATGGAAGAGTACTCCAGGTGGTAACCGCCGTTCAGCTCGTTCTCGGCTTCAGGCAGGTCAAAGGGCGTACGGTTGCATTCCGCAAAGGCGCAGATCAGGAATATCAGGAAGCCCAGCGGCTGCAGCAGCACAAACCACACGCCATCCCGCTGTTGCTCTACAATGTCTTTCAGGCTGAGGGAGCCGCTGATCATGAACAGGGCAATCAATGCCAGGCCCATGGGCAGCTCATAGGAAATTACCTGAGAGGCGCCACGGCAGGCCGCCAGCAGGGAAAATTTGTTGTTGGAAGCCCATCCGCCTATCATAATGCCATATACGCCCATGCCCAGCACCGCAATGATCCACAGTACGCCGATGTTCACATCAGCCACCTGCAGGCTTATTTCGCGGCCGGCAATGGTGAGCACGTCTCCCCAGGGTATTACCGCGCTGGTGAGGCAGGCCGCCAGCATGGCAATGGAAGGGCCTAAAATAAAGAGGAAGCGGTTGGCGGTGGCGGGAATGATCTCTTCCTTGAAAAAGAGCTTGCCCCCGTCTGCCAGCGGCTGCAGAATGCCGAAAGGCCCGGCGCGGTTGGGGCCGCGGCGGTCCTGTATCCAGGCGGCCACTTTACGCTCCCCATAGGTTTCGTACATGGCTATTACCAAAGAAACAGCCAGTACTGCGGATATGAGCAGAATTTTTTCGATAACAAAAGCCCAGTCAATTGCAATGGTAAGTAAGGTCATATCTCGCTTTATTGAACGCCATTAATTTTTGGAAAATCTGTAGAGTGGGCAGGCCCGTCTATCTTGCTCAGGTCTACCGCCGGCTGGTTCACTTCGCTCACGCTGTGAATGTTCATCAGCAGTTTCGGATCGCGGCCGCTCATTACTTCCCTGATGGTTTCCTGCGGCTTGTGCACGCCTACATAGTGGCCTTGTGAAATAACGCTGTGGCGCGAAATTTTGCGCGGGCCTTCCACAACCCAGTCTTTTGCTTCTTTCTTCTCAAAACGGCAGGTATCGCAGATGAACTCTTCCACTTCGCCATATTTGTCTTTGCGGGCGGTAACGCGGAACACCTCATCCCCGCGCATCCACAGTACGGTTTTGCCGCAGCACTTGTCGCAGTTGCGGTGTGCGTCTACCGGTTTCAGGAACCATACGCGGTTCTTGAAGCGGGCCGTTCTGTCTGTGAGCGCACCCACCGGGCACACGTCAATTACATTGCCTATAAAATCGTTGTCAAGAGAGTTTTTGATATAGGTGCCGATCTCGGAGGCTTCGCCGCGGTTGAGCACGCCATGCTCCCGTTTGTTGGTAAGCTGGTCTGCCGTGAACACGCAGCGGTAGCACAGGATGCAGCGCGTCATGTGCAGTTTGATGTGATCGCCTATATCTATTTTCTCAAAAGTTCTGCGTTTGAATTCGTAGCGGGTGGCTTCTGCGCCATGCTCATAGCTGAGGTCCTGCAGGTCACACTCGCCGGCCTGGTCACACACGGGGCAGTCAAGCGGGTGGTTGAGCAAGAGGAATTCCACTACCCCTTTGCGGGCGTCCAGCACTTCAGGAGAAGTGATGTTGGCCACTTCCATACCGTCCATAACGGTAGTGCGGCAGCTGGCTACCAGCTTGGGCATGGGGCGCGGGTCCGCATCGGAGCCTTTGGATACTTTTACGAGGCAGGTACGGCATTTACCGCCGCTTCCCTGCAGCTTTGAATAATAACACATGGCCGGCGGCACAACGTCGCCTCCTATTTTCCGTGCGGCGTTCAGGATGGTAGTGCCCGGCTCCACCTCTACCGGAATGTTATCTATCGTAACCTTGAATAATTTCTTTTCTTCCGCCATTGTACTAAAGCTTTGCATTCCCCGGAAAGCCATTCACCGGGCGAACATTTTTATATTAAACGGCAGCAGCCGCAGCTACTACCGGCAAGGGATCTGCATAATGTGCCAGCCCGAAGTTGCGGTGCTGCGCCTCTTCCGGGTTGTTCACGTGCCATTCGAACTCGTCACGGAAATGACGGATGGCTGCGGCTACGGGCCAGGCAGCGGCATCGCCCAGGGGGCAGATGGTATTGCCTTCAATTTTTCGCTGAATGTCCCACAGCAGGTCTATATCGCTCATTTTGCCTTTACCGTTCTCTATATTCTGCAGCACACGCTTCATCCAGCCGGTGCCTTCGCGGCAGGGACTGCACTGGCCGCAGCTTTCGTGATGGTAGAAGCGGGCCAGGCTAAGAGTGTGGCGTACCACGCACTGGTCTTCGTCCAGCACAATAAACCCGCCGGAGCCCATCATGGAGCCGGTGGGGAAACCGCCGTCGTTCAGGCTTTCGTACGTCATCATACGCTGCTCTCCCTTGGCCGTTTTCAGCAGCAGGTTGGCCGGCAGAATGGGTACGGAAGAACCGCCGGGGATGCAGGCCTTCAGGCGTTTGCCGTTCGGAATGCCGCCGCAGTATTCTTCAGAATAAATAAATTCCTCTACCGAAATGGTCATGTCTATTTCATACACGCCCGGCTTGTTGAGGTTGCCGCAGGCGGATATCAGCTTGGTACCGGTAGATTTGCCGATGCCTATTTTAGCGTATTCATCTCCGCCAATATTGATGATGGGCACCACCGCCGCCAGCGTTTCCACGTTGTTCACCACCGTGGGGCACTGCCACAGGCCTTTTACGGCCGGGAAGGGCGGCTTGATGCGCGGGTTGCCGCGTTTGCCTTCCAGGGATTCTATCAGCGCCGTTTCTTCTCCGCAGATGTAGGCGCCGGCGCCGCGCTGTACGTAAATATCCAGGTCAAAACCGCTGCCCTGGATGTTTTTACCCAGCCAGCCGTTTTTATGTGCATCCCTGATAGCTTCTTCCAGGATGTCGGGAATCCAGGCGTACTCGCCGCGGATGTATATGTAGGTACGGTTAGCGCCCAGGGCAAAACTGGAGATGAGCAGCCCTTCTATGAGCAGGTGAGGCAGAAACTCCATCAGGTAGCGGTCTTTGAAAGTTCCCGGCTCTGATTCGTCCGCATTGCACACAAGGTAGCGGGGCACGCCTTCGGGCTTGGCCAGGAAACTCCATTTAAGACCGGTAGGGAAACCTGCACCACCACGGCCGCGCAGGCCGCTCTTTTTCACTTCTTCCGTTACCTGGTCAGGGCTCATGCTCTTCAGGGCTTTTTCAGCAGCGGCATAACCGCCGTTTTTCCGGTATACATCATAGTACCGGATGCCTTCTATATGCGCCTTGTCTAACAATAATTTACGTCCCATTTTCTCGCTTTATGTTGGTCTGCTCCCTATGTGGAACAGGTTATTTTTTAAGCTTCCGCGCTGCATGGGCAGGGCGGGTATGTTGTTGTTACCGGCAGTGGTCCGCTGATCGGGCGTCCGTTGCGTCGCACTCTTCAGCGGCAGCGCGCTGCCGGGCATTTTAGTTATTGGCCTGTGCGCGGCATTCGGCAATGATCTGATCTACCTTTTCCCTGGTAAGGTGCTCTTTGTAAAACTTGCCAAGCTGCATCATGGGCGCGTAGCCGCAGGCGCCCAGGCATTCTACCGTTTTAAGGGTGAACATGCCGTCTGCAGTGGTCTCTCCCGCTTCAATGCCCAGCTTCTCCTTGATGTAGGCAATGATATTATCGGAGCCGTTTAACATGCAGGGGCCTGTCTGGCATACCTCAAACAGGTATTTGCCCACCGGCTTCAGGTTGTACATGGAGTAAAAGGTGGCCACTTCGTACACTTCAATGGGCGTGATCTGCAGCAGGGAGGCCACATAGTCCATTGTTTCCGCACTCAGCCAGCCGCCGAACGATTCCTGCGCCAGGTGCAGCACGGGGATCAAGGCGCTTTTCTGCTTCCCTTCCGGGTAGCGCGCAATGATTTCTTTTACTTTATTCAGCTTCTCTTCAGAAAATTGAACGGCCATTTATCAAACTCTTTATTTTATTGATCTTCAAAAGTCCCCTGATATATCTACGTCTGCCCGGTGGCGGAAAGAAGAGCTTTTCACGGGTATGTTCACAGTACAGGTACAAGTTATGCATCCAGTTCCCCTGCAATCAGGTTGAGCGAGCTCAAACAAATGATGGCATCGCTCAGCATAGCCCCTTTCACCAGTTCAGGATAGGCCTGGTAGTAGATGAAGCAGGGCCTGCGGAAGTGCAGGCGGTAAGGAGAACGTCCACCATCGCTGATGAGGTAGAAGCCCAGCTCGCCGTTGGCGCCTTCCACGGGGTGATACAGCTCACCCGGTAATATATCGGACTCGCCCATCACAATTTTAAAGTGATAGATGAGCGCTTCCATTTTTGTATAAACATCGTCTTTATCAGGCAGGTAGTACGCGGGCACGTCTGCATGGAAAACATCCTCAGGCAATGTTTTGAGCTTGTCCATAGCCTGGCGGATGATGCTGAGGCTCTGCCACATTTCCGCGTTGCGCACCAGGAAGCGGTCATACGTATCTCCGGTGGTACCCACGGGAATGGAGAACTCAAAATCCTGGTAAGAGCTGTAGGGATTGGCAACACGCACATCGTAGTCTACGCCCGCCGCTCTCAGGTTGGGGCCGGTAAAGCCGTAGTTCATGGCTCTTTCAGCGGTTATCTTGCCCACACCCTGTGTACGCTCCATGAAAATACGGTTGCGGGTGAAGAGGTTTTCAAACTCCTTCAGTACGTCAGGGTATTCTGCCAGGAACTTTTCAATTTTCTGGAAGGCGGCCGGCGTGAAGTTCCTTTCAAAACCGCCTACGCGGCCAATATTGGTAGTGAGGCGGGAGCCGCAGATCTCTTCATAGATCTCGTACACCAGCTCACGGTATTGCATTACGTAGAGGAAGCCGGTAAAGGCGCCGCTGTCTACCCCAATTACAGAGTTACAGATCAGGTGGTCAGTAATACGGGCCAGCTCCATGATGATCACACGCAGGTAATCCACCCTTTTGGGGGTCTGGATGCCCAGCAGTTTTTCTACCGTAAGGTGCCAGCCAATGTTATTGATGGGAGCAGAACAGTAGTTCAGGCGGTCTGTTAACGGGGTGACCTGGTAATAGGGCCTGCGCTCCGCAATTTTCTCAAATGCACGGTGAATGTACCCCACGGTGGGCGTGGCCGATACAATGCGCTCCCCGTCCATCTCCAGCACATTCTGGAACACCCCGTGGGTAGCGGGGTGCGTAGGTCCCAGGTTCAGCGTATTGGTTTGCTTCTCCATGGAGCCTTCCGGTAATTTTATATGTTGCTGCTCTGACATAATCCTAGCTAAATAAAATTCAATAATTAAATTCCCACGCTTCCGCCGCGGCCAAACATTTCATCATCCTTGTCCACGCGCGTCTGGTCTTCCAGCGGAAATTCCTTGCGCAGGGGGAAATAGTCCATCTCGTCTACGTTCAGAATGCGCACCAGGTTAGGATGCCCTACGAAGTCCACCCCAAAAAAGTCGTACGTTTCCCGCTCCATCCAGTTGGCGGTAGCAAAAAGGCTGGTAGCTGTATAAACCTGAGGTGTGGCTATATCTGTAAACACTTTAAAACGCAGGCGCACATTCTCCACAAAATTGTGCAGGTGATATACTACGGCCAGCTCCGCTCCTTTTTTGTCGGGATAGTGTACGGCCGTAAGGTCTGAGAGGAAACGGAACTGCAGGTCCTCTTCATCGTAAAGGAACTGCATTACCTTAAGGTTCAGGTCTTTCGGCGCGTGAAAAGACATCATGCCGAAAGACTCTTCAAAATTCGTCAGCACGTCGCCAAACTTCTCTACCAGCCTGTTTTTTATATGCTCGTTCGTCAAAGACATGTATAAGCTATTAACGTTATTCTATTCCGTATGAGTTCATCAGTTCTTTATACCGGTCTGTATGGCGGCGGCGCAAACTTTCCTGGCCAACCAGGTCCTGTATGCGCATCACACCGTCCAGGATGGCCTCCGGGCGGGGAGGACAGCCGGGCACATATACGTCTACCGGTATCACCTGGTCTATGCCTTGCAATACGGAGTAGGTATCAAAAATACCGCCGCTGCTGGCGCATGCACCTACGGCAATTACCCAGCGGGGCTCCGCCATCTGCAGGTATACCTGGCGTAAAACCGGGGCCATTTTTTTGGCAATGGTGCCCATCACCATCAGCAGGTCACACTGGCGGGGTGTAAAACCCAGCCTTTCCGAGCCGAAACGGGCCAGGTCGTAATGCGCTGCCATGGTGGCCATAAATTCAATACCGCAGCAGGAAGTGGCAAACGGCAGTGGCCAGATGGAGTTTTTACGTGCCAGGCCAATCACTTTATCGAAAGAGGTGGCAAAGAACCCTTCACCGGTCAAGCCTTCCGGCATTTCCACCAACTTCACCTTATTATTAAACTGAACAGGACGAGACATATCTTTACCCTCCTTCTTATTAATAGTTAACTTAATTCATTTAATCTTCCCAACGCAGAGCGCCCTTCTTGATAATATAGAAGAAACCTCCCATAAAGAATGCCACAAAGGCCACTACGGCCATAAAGCCTTCCCACCCCAACTCTCTGAAATTAACAGCGTACGGGTAGAAAAAGATCACCTCCACGTCAAACAGCACGAACAAAATAGCAGTGAGAAAATACTTGATGGCTACCGGCTGCCGGGCGTTGCCCATCTGCTCAATGCCGCTCTCAAAGTTGATCAGCTTGTCGATGGTTCTACGTTTCGGGCCTAGTAAATGTGTGGCCAGCATGGTAATTCCTACAAAACCCAGCGCTGCAATCAGTTGTAAAACAATAGGGAAATAACTGAAAGAAGTGGTATTGGCAGTCAAAAAATCAGAGGCAAAAAACATAAGCTTCCCATATAAATTGTCCGAAAGCGCAAAAATACTGCAAGTAAAGCATAATTCAAATCCACGATGGCGGAAAATCTAATCTTTTTTTTGTATATGTAATATAATAAGATATGAATGATTGGGTTTCCGGGGTTTCCAGCTTCTCTTGAAAACGGTAACGCCCCCGGAGGCTTCCGGGGGCGTTACAATAATAAATTGCTGATATTCAATTATCTGCCTGCTTTGGGCGCAGCAGATTTACTGGCCATCACATCTTTGATCTGCTTCAGCGGTTCGCTGGCAGGGTCTAGCGGGGCCAGTTTATCCATGAATTTCTGCATGTTGGCCTTGTCATCTTTATTATAATAGTACACCATCATATACGTGTACGCTTTAATGAGGCCAGCCTTGTTCTTCACCGGGTCGCCTTCGGCCATGGTGAGGTACTTTTCAAAGTACGGAAGGGCTACGCCTGTTTTGGCTTCCACGTCTTTGGCCGCGGCGGCCATGCCCTGCCAGTAATGCCCGGTGGTCAGGTCCGGGTATTCCGTGGCCAGCTTGCCGAAGGCGGCAGAAGATTTGGCCAGCATGTTCGTATCAATGGTTTCGCCGGCGGAGGCCAGGTAATAGTTGAGGCCTACGTTATACCAGTCAATAGCGGCCGGTTTCTGCTTCTGCTCCACTTTCAGGTCTGCAAACTTCTGGTACCACTCCCCTGCCTTGGCAAACAACCTGGCTTCGTTAAAGGCTTTTGCTACTGACTCATACCGGTCAAGGTCTTTCACGGTATCAGCATTGGCGTACTGTTCCAGGTATTCCAGTGACAGCTGGCTGTTTTTGGCCTGAGTGGCGGAATCCGTGCTCTTTAAACGGCTGTAGATTTCCGCGCCCAGCTTATAATCAATGGGCTCCAGCTTGTCTTTCCCAACTTTGCCCACATACTCGTCAAAAGACTTCTGGGCGTTCAGGGAATCCCCTTTTTGCAGGTAAGCATCAGCCACCAGGCGCTCCAGCTTCATTTTATACCCTTCGTTGGCCTGGGGTATCAGGCCTTTGGCTTTCTCAATGGCTGAATCGTAGTCCTTGTCAAGGAACATGATAGAGGCCAGGTAATATTCATTTTGCACCCGGTCTGCCTGGTCTGACAGGGCCAGGTACTTCTGCAGGTATTCCTTGGCTTTGGCCAGGGAGAACTGCCGTGGGCGGGGAGTGTAGTAAAACTGGTACAATTCGTAGAACGCGGGAGCATAGTTAGGGTCCAGCTGGGTGGCGCGGGCGTATTCCGCCACTGTTTGCTCCAGCAGTTTGGCATTGTAGTTTACATGCCCCTGTTTTACCACGGCTTCTGCGTTCTTGGCATCCAGCTCAAGGGCCTTTTCGTAAGCCGAAATGGCCTTCCCCCCGTTTTCGCCCCCTAAATAACGGTAGGCATCACCCAATTCTATGTAATCTGCGGCGGTGGGGGTATATTGGTCCTTCTTTTTCACGCCTTCATTATTCAACAGCGTCTCCATCACCTGGAGGGCAAATTGTTTGTCCCCGCCTTTCACTTCGGTATTGGCGTCCGCAATGGCGCGGGCCACATCGCCGTTTTTGCCTTTCGTGGCCGTATTAGCCGCGTCAAACTTCTGGCGGGCAGCGGCGGCATCTCCGTTCAGCAGGTCTATACGTCCCATGCCGGCCGTTAACAAGGGGGAATTGGGAACGGCCTGCAGCCCTTTCTGAAAGGCAGCGGCGGCGCCTGTTTTATTTTCCAGCCCCAGTTCAGCTATGCCCAGGTAATAGTGCGCCCTCTCCTCGTTAGGCTTGGCAGCCACCACTTTCTCAAAATCCTGCTTGGCTGCGGCAAACTTGCCGTAGTACAGATTTTTAAGCCCGTCTTCTATAGATTGAGCCATAACCCCGCCAGCCATGCAAAGCAGGGCAATTACGGTACTGATACACTTCTTCATGGTTTTAGTTTTAATCCGTTAAAACCTGCCGCGCGCTTGGCCTTGTGCGGCAGTATGGGTTGTATGCTCTAAAAAACATGCCAGAATGGTAGGGGTTTTATCTATCGGAGCGGTTAGCCCATTGCTGAATTTACTTATTTATTCCCGTAATAACAATGCAGGAAAAGTTAATTTTTCCCCGCCCGGCGGGGAAGAGCAAAAAAAAGCAGCGCTTTTAAAAGCGCTGCTTTTTATGTCAGAAAAATGTCCTTTCTTATTTGCTGCCTTTGGCACCGGCTGTTTTAGCCTCGCTGTTGGCAGATTTGCTGGAAGCTTCCAGGAACTCTTTTACCTGGCGGGCGGCATCGTTGGCCGGGTCAATAGCTACCAGCTTGTCCATGTACGGCTGCATGCTGGTCTTATCGTCCAGGTTGTAGTGATACAGCATCAGGTAAGTGTAAGCGTTGACGAGGAAACGTTTGTGTTTGCCTTCATCTTCCGGTTTCACCAGGGAAATGTATTTTTCAAATGCTTCCTTGGCTTTACCTTCTTTGGCCTGGTTGTCTTGCGCAAATCCGGCCATTCCCATCCAGTAGAAGCCGGTGATCTGCTCAGGGTACTTGGTGGTAAATTCTACCCAGGTAGCCTGGGATTTCGGGTAATCCTGCGCATAGTATTCGTAGTAGGCTTTGTAAAAGTGGTCTTGTACAGCGCCGGGGTTGTCTTTGAACTCCAGTGCGCGGCCATACCATTCTGCAGCTTTAGCCCAGTTGCGCATTTCCTTGAAAGATTCTGCTACGTTGCGGAATTTTTCTGCGTCTTTGGCGGTGTCTGCCTGAGCGTACCTCTCCAGGTAGTCTCCGGCTTTGGTCTGGAAGCCAGCCATAGCAGCGGAGTCTTCTGTTTTCAGTTTGCCATAGATAGCGCTGAGCAGCTTCAGGTCATTCACCTCCAGCTTGTCATCGCCCACGGTTTTCACGCGCTCGTCCATCAGGTTTTTAGCGGAGAGAGAGTCTCCTTTCTGAAGGTGGGCGTCAGCGATCAGCAAAGTGAGTTTGCCTTTGTACACATCGTTTGCGTTCGGCATAATGGCTTTGCCTTTGGCAATGGCGTCATCGTAGTTCTTTTGCAGGAAAGACAATGCGGCCATGTTGTACTGGCTTTTCAGCTTGTCTGAAGGGTCACCCACTTCAATGTACTTTTCCAGGTACTTGGCAGCGTGCTGCAGGGAGTACTGGTCTTTCCGGGGTGTCATGTAGAACTGGAAGAGCTCATAAAAGGCAGGGCCGTAGTTGGCGTCCATACTAGTAGCCTTGGTAAAATCGGCAACGGCCTGCTCTTTCAGGCGGGCGTTATAGTTTACCATGCCTTGTTTGGTTACTGCCTCTGCATTGTTGGCATCCAGCTCCAGCGCCTTGTCATAAGCGCTGATGGCCTTACCGCCGTTCTCGCCACCCAGGTAGCGGTAGGCGTCGCCCAGCTCAATATAGTCAGCCGCGGTAGCGGTGTACATTTGTCTTTTTTTACGGCCTTCGTTGTTCAGCAGTTTTTCCATGGTGCTGAGCGCGTAGCCGCGGTCTCCACCTTTTACTTCAGTGTTGGCGTCTGCAATGGCGCGGGCCACGTCGCCATCGCGACCTTCGGTAGCGGTAGAGGCTGATTCAAATTTCTGTTTGGCTTCTGCGGTTTTCCCGTTCAGGAGATCGATACGGCCTAAGCCTGCGGTAAGCAGGGGTGAGTTGGGAACGGCTGTGAGACCTTTGGTGAAGGCTGCTGCTGCTGCGTCTTTGTTTTCCAGACCCAGCTCGGCAATACCAAGGTAGTAATAGGCACGGTCGTCCGTCGGTTTGGCAGTAATCGCTTTTTCAAGATTCTGCTTCGCGGTTTGGTATTTGCCATAATACAAATCCTTCAAACCATCTTCCACAGATTGTGCCATGGCTCCGTTGGCTATGCAGAGCATGGCAACAAATAAACTGTTCCTTCTGTTCATGAGCAATCCGGTTTTAGTTGTGTTATCAGTATTTATTGTTTAAAAGTTGATATGCAAGACGGGGTGCTATTTTAAAGTAGCTTCCCTGAAAACAATGTTCAATCTTGCCGGATATAATTTATACCTGCCTATCAAAAGTTGGCCCTCCTGGCCGCCAAGGAAAGTGGCAAACCCTGCGCCCAGGCCTTGATAGGGTTCTTTCAGCACATAAAACATGCCCCTTGTGAGGGGATAGGATTTCATGCCTATATAAAACTGGTACGGTTTTACAAAATCGCTAAAGCCATCTGCCCGCAGCTTCACGGTGGTCACTTTCGTGTTAAAGTCGATCACCTTCGGATCACTGGTATCTGATATCCAGTTCACCCCTATTACCCCGATGGCATTTTTATTTTTCGTTACATAGTCAATCACTTCGGGATTGGTTTTGGCTGCCATTGTACTGGCCGGCAGCGGCGCTCCCTTGTTGATGGAATCCTGTATGAAACGCACGGTGCTGGAATTCTGGTTGTCAAAAACCACCTGCCAGGGCTTCGGCGCCTTGCCCGTCATGATTTCGCGCACCTGGTCCATAGTGAGGATGGAATCAGGATTGGCATTGTTCACTATCAGGGCTACCGCATCAGTTGCCAGCTGCATACTTTGCGGGCGGATCTTTTCCTTTTTAAAATATTCCTTTTCATCCGGTTTAAGATCACGTGTTACGATGATCATGCGGGCGCTGTCATTAAAGAGATCTTTAAAGCACTCTGCCTCCGGCTTGTACTCAGCAATGATTTTTGTTTTCGGGTACAGTGACTGGAATACTTTTATTTCGGCTTCGATCAGCGGCTGGTAGGTTTCATCCACAGATATACGGATGGTGCCTGACGTGGCTGTGTCTTGTTCTGTTCCGTTCTTTGTTTGTCTTTGTGTGCAGCCTGCTGCTACTAAGATAATACAGCTCACTGCAAGCAACACGCTCTTCAGCTTTTTATTTAAAAACATACGCACTGTCTAAGTAATGACAAAAATATTCAGATCAGAAAAATAATTGTTTGATCCCTCTGTACACACGATATAGTCCATACGCGCACAAGACGCCGCCCAATGCATAGATCAATTCCTGCGGAAGGCTGAGCTTGCCCCAACCCATGCGTTCTGCCAGCAGTGCATATAATCCGAAGACAATAAAAAATAGGCCTCTTATCAGTTCTCCCATAGGCCGGTATGAAATATTCCGCCTTTTGTTTGTGCTATCGTATTCCTGTTGCATTGTCGGTAAATTACAATTATACAAAAAAAATTGTTTTTATACAGTTATAGAAACTTTATTCGTTTGTTAAAATCCAATGCCGGCCGGGCTCCGGGATTCTGATATAAAGATGCGGGACGGATGAAATTCCACATTGCAGGATATTTTTAACATATGCAACACAGGGAAATGCGTTGCAGACTTCCCCGAAAATTCGGTAGGTTTGCGCTGGTAAAAACAAGGGGGCGCCTTTCTTTTATGGGCAAATAAGCCGCTGATAAACAGTATTTTATCCCTTTAGATTTTTTAATGATGAGAATTTTGATGGTTTGCCTCGGCAATATTTGCCGGTCTCCCCTGGCAGAGGGCATCCTCCGCCACCTGGCCGCCCAGCGGCAACTGAACTGGGAAATTGATTCTGCCGGCACGGGCAACTGGCATGTAGGCCATGCGCCTGACCACCGTTCCATTCAGGTAGCCCGCCTTCATGGCATCGATATTTCCGGCCTGCGGGGCCGGCAGTTCCAGGCAGAAGACTTTGACCGCTTTGACAGGATTTACGTGATGGACCTGGACAATTACCGCGACGTACTGCGGAAAAGCCGCACACAGGCAGACCGTGACAAGGTACAATTATTGCTGGAACACCAGCAGCCCGTGCCGGACCCCTGGTACGATGATGCGCTGTTTGAGCCTGTATACCAGCTCATTTACAATGCCTGCGAACGGATAGTGAAAGGCTGATAATTACTAACAACTGATTCCTGATTATAATGACAAAATTAAGCATCCCGCAAGGCACCCGCGATTTCGGGCCTGAGGTAGTACGCAAACGCAACTATATTTTTGCCACCATCCGTAAAACCTTTGAGCTATATGGCTTTCAGCCGCTTGAAACGCCCGCTATGGAAAATACTTCCACCCTGCTTGGGAAGTATGGAGACGAAGGTGACCGGCTGATATTCAAGATATTGAACAACGGCGCCCAGATATACGGACAGGCACAAATGGCTAAAGACGCACATGAGCTGGGGCTGCTGCTTTGCGAGAAAGCCATGAAATATGACCTCACCATTCCCTTTGCCCGCTACGTGGTGATGAACCAGGGCAAACTGGTGCTGCCGTTCAAGCGCTACCAGATACAGCCGGTATGGCGGGGAGACCGGCCGCAACGGGGCCGCTACCGCGAGTTTTACCAATGCGATGCAGACGTGATAGGCAGCAATTCCCTGATCAATGAAATAGAACTGCTGAAAATTTATGATACCGTGCTCACGGAACTGGGGCTGACAAGTTACCAGTTAAAGATCAACAACCGTAAGATACTGACGGGCCTGGCGGAACTGGTTGGCCGGCCGGAGCTGATGACAGATATTACCGTAGCCATAGATAAACTGGACAAAATAGGCGACAGCGGGGTACGGCAGGAGCTGGCCGAACGTGGCCTGCTGCCTGCGGAAATTGACACCATCATGAACTTCATTGCCGTTAGCGGCAGCAACGAAGAAAAGCTGGAAAAGCTTGGTCAGTTGCTCGCCAATTCAGAAACCGGTTTGAAGGGCGTAGAGGAACTGCGGTACATTGCTACCAGCAAGCTCACCACCTTTAATGAGGCGCCGGTGATTGACCTCACCCTTGCACGCGGCCTGAACTATTACACCGGTATGATAGTGGAAGTGAAAGCGCCTGCCAGTGTGAATATGGGCAGCATTGGCGGCGGGGGCCGGTACGATGATCTTACCGGTTTGTTCGGCTTGCCGGGTATTTCCGGTGTGGGTATTTCTTTTGGTGTAGATCGCATTTATGATGTGCTGGAAGAACTGCAATTGTTTCCCGCTGCCGCGCAGCAAGGCACACAGGTATTGTTCTTCTACCCCGGAGAAAGCAGGATGGCGGAGGCTTTTAACTATGTAATGCAGATGCGGGGCAAGGGCGTGATAACGGAACTGTACGCTGAAAACATCAAGCAGGATAAACAATACAAATACGCCGAGAAGCGCAATATTCCTTTTATTGCTTACCTGGAAGACAATGAGCCGGGTACCATTTTCATCAAAAATATTCCCGCCAAACAGCGGTTTGCCATCAAGCCGGAAGAACTGGCGGAGTTTGATTTCGGTTAAGAGGAAAATTTATACAAAGAGGAGTATCAACATTGACACTCCTCTTTTTTTATAACTGCTTTTTTCCCAACTGTCTAGCTCCATTCCGTTTCACCTATCTTCACGCCGGAGAGGAAGCGCCAATAGCTGTAAAACTGGTCATCACAACGTTTGTACTTGTATTTGGGAATGGTGTTTTGCACATAGCGCCCCCAGTGCGGGCTGTTACCATCAATATCTTTAAAGCCGTATTCGTCAGAGAGGTCCCATGAACTGAACACCCGGCCGTTTTTTGCGGCAACGTTGGGGTCTGCAGCCAATGCAGCAACAGCGCGGCCAACAAAATAAGGAGTTTCAGAAGCTATGAAATTCGGATCTGCTTTAGTACCCTCTTTCCAATTGGCTTCAGTAACGCCTTTATACTCCAGCATAGCTTCCGAGCGGAGATAACCTGGCGTGAGGGCCACAGTGGTGATGCCTGAACCGTCCAGCTCTTCAGCGGTACCAAAGGCCAGCCTGATGATGGAGGTCTTGACCAGGTCATAAAAGAGCTGCCCGCGGTAGAAATAGCCGTCGCCGTCCGTGATCTCCAGGATGAGGCCGCTGTTGTTTTCCAGCATGAGCGGAATGGCATATTTGCTGGTGATGATATGGGTATCTATGGCCTGCCGCAGCATTTTAAAACCGTTAGCCAGGTCTGTTTCCCAGAACTTTTTGCCCCAGGTCATCAGTTCATCCCCACCCCACACGTCATTCACAAGAATATCCAGCTTACCGGCGTCTTTCCTGATGCGCTGAATGAGGGCCGCTACCTCCTCCTCTACGCTATGGTCTGTTTTTACGGCAATGCCTTTACCACCGTACCGATCAACCATTTCGGCCGTTTCATCAATAGTTTCCGGGCGGTGGCTGCCTGATGCAAGGCTACCGCGTGTACTGCGGCCGGAACAATAAACGGTTGCGCCGGCTTCTCCCAGCATGCATGCAATACCGCGCCCGGCGCCGCGGGTTGCCCCGGCTACCAGGGCTATTTTACCTGCTAAAGGTTTCATGGTGAAGAAAGTTAGGTTACTGCGAAGGTAGGGGTTTACTACGCAGGGTATTTGCGTAATGCCCGGCAAACGGAATACAATAGCAATTCGGCTTTAGCCTTCAGGCTGTTGCAGAACTCTCCGGGCCGGTAAAATGGGATGGATATAAAAACAAAAAAGCCTTACCAGTTACCCGGTAAGGCTTTCTTTAATAAATATGGCAGCTACCTACTCTCCCGCATGATAGTGCAGTACCATCGGCCATGAGGGGCTTAACTTCTCTGTTCGGAATGGGAAGAGGTGAACACCCTCGGCAAAACCACCAT
>NZ_JBCNJR010000005.1:0-371117 GCF_039596455.1 Chitinophaga sp. | reverse complement strand
CGCTACAGTAATGGGCGACTACTTGCCGCTTAAAGGCCAAATCATGGATACTACGACGGCCCCTTCTTTTTAATTGATTCATTGGTTTACATTTTTGGGTGTAAACCTATTTTAGGATGTGACCCTTTGCCCTAACTGAAACCCCTTTACAGGTAGCCGGGAGGCCCCGATACGCCCTAAAGCGTCTTATGCTAAACCCCGTTTGTGACACATTTGCCCTTTTGCCGGGCAATATGGGCATGATCCGGGCTGCAGTGATAGTTGGATCAGGCAAATGATATTTACGGCCTGTATGCGCCTGAAAAAGGCTGTTTTTCCCATAATGAACGCAAGGGGGCAGGAGGAGGAAGGCGGCTTTTCTGCAAAAAAGAGGTCATTTCACCGGTTTTTGCGTGCTTTTTCAGTCCCGATTTTTGTTTTTCAGGGGGTGGGAGTGCGTGGTTTTAAGGGTATGTTTTTGGAAACCGCATTTTTGTGCGTCCCGGATGCGGGACTGCGGCGGTCCTGGTTTCGGGTCTGTGCAGTCCCTTTTCCGGGACTGATGCAGTCCTGTTTACAGGACAGGGATGAGCGTAGTTGTATTCAAAAAAACCTTAGCTTTAGCGTATCCCAAAAAGCGCCCCATGACAAAACTGTTTTTCTTCGCCGCAACCCTTCTTACCATGAACGTCAACAATTGTTCCGCGCAGGAGATCCCGAAACTCGGCCAGGCCTGGACGGGAAGTACAGAAGGAGGGTTGTACGTACCGCCACCATACGGCTTTGAAGACATGATACGTTTCGATGTAGGCAAGATTAAATTTTCCGGAGCGGTACATAAAGGGAAAATCATATTCATCAGCACCAGGGACACGGCGTTCCTTATCAACGGCAAAAAGTATATAGGCCAGCCGCTTTCTTCTCTTGAGAATAAACAAGACATTGAAAAAGTGCTCGGTTGGGGGCATTACGTGAAGATTGACGATGAATGGTATGCGGGATTTGACTTTAAAAGTGTGAATCCCGAGTCTAAGGTGCTGTTTGTATTTAAATACGAAACACCGAAGGGTAAGGTGTTTGACAAGTAGTAACGTTCAAACTTTGATAATTGCACGTTAACCCGATGTTCCAACACCAATTTCCCTTTCGCGTAAAAACTTTTCCCGATTCGAATACCGCATCCCCATACCGCTCCGCACCTTTGTACCCAATCTAACTAACTCAAAAAACCGAGCATGAAACGTTCTTTCCTGCTGTCAATGCTTTTTGTATTGACGGCGTTAATTTCCTATGCCCAGACCGGCGCTATCAGGGGCGTTATATCCACCACTGAAAACAAACCCCTGGCAGGGGCTTCCGTGCAGCTGCAGGGTACCGCCCACAAAACGGTCACAGATGAAAAAGGCAGTTATCTCCTGCGAAATATACAGCCCGGCAACTACCTGCTCCATATTACCGCCAGCGGCATGTCCGCCCGCGAGCGGCAGGTGCAGGTAGACGCCGGCACTACTCAAACCATAGAAATAGTGATGGAATTCCAGACCCAGCTGCTCCAGGAAGTGGTGGTGGAATCCAAATCTTTCATGGAAAAGAGTAACGAAGACGTATCCAAGCTGCCGCTCCGCAACATGGAAAACGCGCAGGTGTACAACACCATCTCTAATGTGGTGCTCCGCAAACAGATAGCCATGACGCTGGAAGATGCCATGAAGAACGCGGCCGGCGTGTCCAAACTCTGGGATGCCACCAACCGCATAGACGGCGGCAGCTTCTTCACCTCCCGCGGTTTTTCTACCTCCACCAAAGCCCGCAACGGCCTGGCCAACATCGTGAATACCAACGTAGACATGACCAACGTGGAAAGGATAGAAGTGATCAAAGGCCCTTCCGCCACGCTCTTCGGCGGGGTTATCACCTCCTATGGCGGCCTCATCAACCGTGTTACCAAACAACCTTACTTCCGCAACGGCGGCACGGTAGACCTGGCTTTCGGCAACTACGGCTTCTTCCGTACCTCCGCAGATGTGAACGCCGTGCTGGATAAAGACCAGACCATGGCCATGCGCATGAACATGGCCTGGCAGCAGCAAAACAGCTGGCAGGATGCAGGCTTCCAGAAGAACTACAACATTGCGCCTTCTTTCACCTACAAGCCGAACGACAAGCTCCGCATCACCCTGGACGCTGAGCTGACCGGCAGCAAAGGCAACTCCAACGGCGGCAACTTCATCTTCTTCATGCCCCCTACGCAGATCAACAGCGCCCTCCGCGGCCTGCTGCTGCAGCAAGGCTTGCCGGAAGGAACGGTAGACGGCATCATGGCCAACGCGCCCAAAACCTTCGTGGAAGCGCTGGGCACCAACCGCATAGACCAGCTGAAAGTGGACTACAACCGCTCTTTCATCTCTGACGAGCTGTATAACAGCACCCAGTCCAACTCCATTTTTGCAGACATAGAGCACAAGCTCTCCGGCCATTGGAAATCCCGTACGGCGGTTACCTATAACAATACGCAGAGCAGCGGCTACATGGGTTATTCCTACCTGCTGCCCAATTATTTCGGCACCTTCATCCGTTCCGCGCTGGGTGGCAACCCTTCCTTTGGCGGCGCTGGGCACGACAGCCTGGCGCGCATGGTGTGGAACCCCACCGGTCACACGCGCACCGTGGAAGTGCAGCAGAACTTCATCAGTGACTACACCTGGGGTAACGTGCGCAACCGCGCGGTGGTAGGGCTGGACTATTCCAACTTTTACTCCCGCACCACCTACCGCCGCTACGTGGGCAGCCTGTTTGGAGTAGTACCTTATACCGATGTGTTCGATGTAGTGTCTGCCCAGGGTAACGTGCCCAACTATCGTGACCTGAGCTATAACCGCGTGCTGGACATGTACGCCAAAACGCCCAATTCCAGCCTGGATTACAATTACGATAACCGGGTGTACAGCGCCTATGCCAATGATGTGGCCAACCTGGGCAAATACGTGATCGTATCTGCCGGCGTTCGTGTAGATCATTTTGACGCCAGAGGCGCCTATAACAATACTACGGGCGAATATGAAGGCGGCTACAAACAGACGGCGGTGTCTCCCAGGGCAGGCCTCATCATCATGCCCATCCCTGACAGGATCTCCGTTTTCGCCAACTACCAGAACGGTTTCGTAAACCAGAACGGTACGGATGCGCAGGGCAACACTTTCAAGCCTGAACAGGGCAACCAGTGGGAGGGCGGCGTGAAGTTCAGTGACGGCAAAGGCAAGATCACGGGCAGCCTCAGCTACTACGATATTTTTGTGAAGAACGTGGTGCGTGCGGACGTGAACAATCCCCAGTTCAGCGTGCAGGACGGCGAGCAGCGCAGCCGCGGTTTTGAAGCAGACGTATTGGCCAACCCGCTAGATGGCTGGATGGTAATGCTGGGTTATGGTTATAACGATGTATGGATGGTGAAGGCAGACGCCGCTACGGAAGGGCTCCGTCCCGCCGGCACCGGCCCGCGTAATACGGCCAACTTCTGGACCAACTACACCTTTACCGGCACGGCGCTGAAAGGCCTGGGCATTGGCATCAGCGTCAACTACGCCGGCGAGTCTGTAGCCGTGAACCAGAAACCGGACGGCGCGCTGATGCTGCCGGAATACACACTGGTAGGCGCTTCCCTGTCTTATGACCACCCGCGTTTCCGCTTTGGCCTGAAAATGAATAACCTGACCAACAAGCGCTACTGGATGGGCTGGACGAACATGATCCCCCAGATGCCGCGGCAGTTGATCGGCACTATGAGCTTTAAGTTCTGATAACGAAAATGGCCTGGAAGAACCTCCAGGCCATTTTTTTATAAATAGTATTGAAACCTACCAGATCACCCTCAACTCAGACCGCCTGTTCAGCCGGTATTCTTCCTCGTTGCAAGGCACGCCGTCCGCACACCTGTTCACCGGGTCAAGCTCTCCTTTATTCACGTAGTAGAGCCGTTTTTCGCTGATCCCTTTCCCTGCCAGATAGTTGATAGCAGAGAGGCAACGCTTGGCAGACAGGTTATTGTTATACGCATCTGACCCGCGGCTGTCTGCGTAGGAGATCACAATGATCTTCCACTCAGGATGCCGCTGCATCACGCCCGCTACCTGGTCAAGGATGGCCTGAGATTCCGGCAGCAGCCGGGCGCTGTTGTAGTCATACAGGAATTTCAGCTGTTCCAGGGTTTGTTTATCTGCTTCCTCTTCCGCGCTATGCTGCTGCCTGGCAGGGGTATTTTGGTGTTGCGGGGCAGGAGGGTGGATGTTATGCGCGGTAGTAACGGCGGGGGGCTGAATGCCGTTGAGCTTGTTGAAAAAGTCTACGTCTGTAAAATAGTAGATATCATCACTGCCGGCGCCGCCCTGTTTGTTGGAGGCAATGTATCCCTGCCGGCCGTTGTTGTCTGCAATAAAACCGATGTCATCCGCGCCGGAGTTGAGCGGTGCTTTCAGGTTCTCCGGTGTTTGCCAGCTGGCTTTCTCTCCCTTGGCGCGGAAAATATCATAGCCGCCGAAGCCGGGGAAGCCCTTGCTCGAAAAATACAGTACGCCTTCTTCGTTTATTGTAGGGAAAGATTCCGCGGCTATGGTGTTGATGCCGCTGCCGCAGTTCACAGGCGCGCCCCAGGTACCGTCTGCCTGTTTTTCTGAGTACCAAAGGTCTGTTTGCCCCTGGCCGCCGGGACGGTCTGATACGAAGTAGAGCACATTGCCTTCCCGGTTCAGCAGCGCGTGGCTGGAAGAATAGCCTGCCAGGTTGATGCCGGGCAGCAGCACGGGCTGGCTCCAGCGGCCGTCCGTTTTCACGGATTGCCATATCTGCAGCTGGCGCTTGCCGTTCACTGCGCCTTTGCGGCTGGTGAGGGGAACGTTTTTGCCCTGTATGTTGATGGTGGCGTACAGCGTGTCTTCCGCGCTGCTCAGGCAGGCGGGGCCGATGTGATAGTCGAATGTACCCATTACGCCGGGCAGCAGCTCTTCCAGGTGCATCACAGGGTTGCCGGGTGTGTTTTGCCGGTAAGTGTATGCTTTGTAAAAAGGTTGTTGTGTGCGTTTGTCTGTTGACGGGTTGGCTTCGGAAAGCCCGCTTAGTACCAGCTCCCTGTAGCCGTTAGACATGAGCAGCAAGCCGCTGCTCACCCGGCCGTTCACCAGGTCTGAGCCGGGTGTGTTCAGCTCTTTCAGGGGCTGCAGCTGCAGGGAGGCGGGCGTTTGTTTCCATATGGCCGCACTGTCGCAACCCTGCAGGGCTATGTTCTTCAGCTGCGCGCTGTCTGCGTTGGTAGTGGTGAACAGGGCGTATTGCTGCCGTGCGGAATCATATTGTTCCAGCTGCCGCAATACTTCGCCGTAGGCAAAGTAAGCAGCGGCGGGGTGATTGGGCCGGGCAATGATCTGGCGGTAGAACAAGGCTGCTTCCGTGAAGCGGCCGGTTTCCCGGTGGCTGTGGGCCATCTTCATCATCAGGGGCAGCGGCGTTCTGTCTTTTTTGCTGCGGGCTATGCGCTGGTACAGCGCGCCGGCCACGGCGTACTCTTCCCGTGCATAGGCTTCTTCAGCCAGCTGCAGCACGCTTTTCTGCTCCTGTGCTTGCAGGCTGCCGGCCAGCGTTATGGTGAGGATAAAAGTTAAACTGCGTTGTATCATACTTCCTGCATAATAAGGTTAAAAATACCGGGGGCTCTGTACGGAATACTTTTTGGACCGCAGCAGGAACCCAAGGGATATTTCGTGGGAGCCAGACTGGTAACCGGCCATTTTGTTCACGTTCAGGTCATAGGAATAACCGATGCGCAGCTGCTCCGTGGCGAAAAAATCCACCATGGCGCTGGCCGCGTTCTCTTCCTGCAGGTCGCGCTGCAGGGCCGTCTTTTTCCAGATGTTCACATTGGTGCGGTAAGAGCCGCCTACCCAGAGCTTTTCGCCGATCAGCAAAAAGGCATTGAGGTCAAGCGCGGTGGGGCCTTTGAAGTCTTCCTTCATCAGGAAAGACGGCTTCAGCTTCAGGTGCTCTCCCAACGGGAATACCGTACCGGCCGTGAGGTACATATGCTGCGTTTTGCGGATGGTGGAATAGTTATTCCCTTTCCAGTTATACCGCGAAGCGTCTGTATATAGTGAAAAGAGGTCCATCACGGCAACGCCCGCGTAAAACCGGGAGGTGTAATAATAAATGCCGAAACGCGCGTCTGGCACCCAGGTGCTGGTTTTGCCGGTGGGGATGGCTTCGTCGTTATTGTCTACATATTGCAGCGCGGCGCCGTCAATGGAGTACTGGCTCACCCCGCCGCCGATGCCGATGCAGAGGCGGCGCGTGTTTTCCGCATCCAGCGGGATGCGGTAGGAGTAGGAGCCGTAGAAAGATACAGCCTCCTGCGGCCCCAGGCGGTCAAACAGCACCTGGCCGCCCAGGCCTACGCGGCCGTCGCTGCCGGGCGTTACCCCGTCTAAAGACACGCTGCCGGTACGCGGCGCGCCGGGAAAACCGGCCCACTGGTGGCGGTAGGTGGCGTTCAGGTAAAGGTCTTCCTTGTAACCCGCATAGGCCGGGTTCACGGTAAGCCCGTTAAACACATACTGGCTGAACTGTATGTTCTGCTGCGCTACTGCGCAGGCTCCCGGAATGAGGAGCAACACCGTTATCACTGCCCTGAGCATTGTTTGCATGTTGTATGTTTAAGATCAGCAGAGAATTTTGTTATTATCGTACTATGAGCACCCATCCTTTGTATGTTTTGATACCGTCAGGTTTCTTCACTTCCAGTATGTAGAAATAAGTGCCTTCGTTCAGGTCTGAGCCGTTCCAGTCGTTGCGGTAGTCATTAGACCGGTATACCTGGCTGCCCCAGCGGTTGAACACCTGCAGTTTGGCGCCGGGGTATTTTTCAACACCGCCAATGATGAACCTTTCGTTCTTGCCATCCCCGTTGGGAGAGAACACGTTCGGGAAGCTCATGTCCTGCCCGTCTATCTGCAAGCGCATGGTGGCCTTGTTATTGGACGGGTCAGCGTCCATGGTAGTGCTGCCTGCCTCTGCGGTAGCTTCCAGCGCGCCGCCTTCCACTATCCTGCAGCGTACTTCCAGCTGCAGGGAGCCGTTGGGCAGCATTTCACCGATGGTCCAGATCACTATTTTATTGTCTGTATTCACCGTTACCTGGCCTCCAGTTGCCGTGGTGTTGGATGGCAAACCCAGCTGGATGGGCAGGGTATCTGTTACCACCACGCCGCTGGCAATACCGTTGCCGATGTTCCGCACGGTGATGCGGTAGGTGATGTCCTGGCCAAGACGGTACGGGCCAGTAAGCGGTTGTACCATTTCCTTGATGATGATAAGGTCTCCCACCGGAACGTCTTCACTGGTAATGGTGACGGTGGCCTGGGCTGCGCCTGCTGCATAAGTGAAGCCGGCAGACTGGCCGCCGGTGATGGTCAGCGTTACGGTTTCAGGGTCTTCCACCAGCAGGTCATCTGTTATTCTTACGGGAACGGTTACACTGTTCTCTCCGGCAGGGATGGTGATCACGCCGATGATGGCCTGGTAATCTGCGTCAGCAGTGGCTGTGCCGCTAATGGTGTAGGCAACGGTAACTGGTTCCAGGGTACGTTTGCCGCCTGCAATGCTGATAGTAAACTCGCCATTGATGGCCGGTTCAGCGGCATCGGGCTGGCTGGCGGTTACTTCCAGGCTGAGGTGGGTGGCGTCATCGTCTGCAATGGTAACGGTGGCCTCCGTGGTACCCAGGATATACGTGATACCGGCAGCGCTGGCGCCGGTAAGGGTCAGCGTTACGGTCTCGGGGCCTTCCACCAGTTCATCGTCAGTTACCGTTACAGGCACGCTTACGCTATTGCCGCCGGCGGGTATTTCCGCTGTGCCGGAAAGCGTGGTGTAGTCTGTTCCGGCCGCTGCCGTACCTGCTACGGTGTAGGTAACGGTAATGGGAGCGGAGGGTGTTACGCCGGCGGGCAGGCTGATGGTGAAGCTGCCGTTGGCGCCGGGCTCAGCACCGTCTGCGCCCCTGGTAACGCTTACTACCAGCTTGGCCGGGTCTGCCTCATCGTCCATAATATCGAGAGAGGCGGTATTATTATCACCGGGCGTCAGGGTGAAGCTGGCGGAGGTACCGCCTGTCACTTCCAGGATAAGGGTTTCGGTGCCTTCAATCAGCAGATCGTCTACTACGGTTACCGGTACGTCTACGCTGCCGGAGCCTGCGGGTATTACGGCAACACCGCTGAGGGCGCTGTAGTCATCATCTGCCGTTGCGGTACCGCCGGTTACATAACTCACCGTGATGTCTTCGGTAGCTGTGATGCCATCCGGCAGTGAAATGGTGAAGCTGCTGTGTATATCCGGCTCTGCCGCGGTGGTGTTGCTGATAACGTTCAGCACCAGGTTGGCAGGGGCGTTGTCATTGTCAGTAATATTGATGGTCACGCTGCCGCTGCCGGTAAAGGCATTGCCGTTGCTGCTGCCGCCGGTGAGCGTGAAGGTCACGTTTTCCAGCGGTTCTATCACCTGGTCGTCTATCACGGCAACGGGTATTTGTGCGCTGCCTTGACCGGCCGGGATAATCACGGTGCCGGTAAGCGCGGCATAATCTTCGTCTTCCGTGGCGCTGCCGGTTATGGTGTAGGTAACCGTGATGTCTTCCGCGGTGGTGATATTGGCCGGCAGGGATACGCTGGCGCGACCGGTGGTGCCGGGCTCTGCCGCATCGTTCACCTTGGTGAGGGTGAGCACGCGGTTGGCTGCGGTGTTATCATCATCTGCAATGTTGACGACGGCGTTGCCCGTGCCGGTGAAGGTAAAGCTGGTGCTGGTACCGCCGGCCAGGGTCATTATAACGGTTTCCGTGGGCTCAATCACCTGGTCGTTGATGATGGCAACAGGTACGGTTACATGAGGCAGACCAGCCGGGATAGTAACGGCGCCGGTGATGGCGGTATAGTCAGTTCCCGCAGTGGCGGTGCCGCTGATAGTATAATTAACGGTGACATCTTCCGTTGCAGTCACGCCCGTTGGCAGGCTGATGGTGAAGCTACCGTTGGAGCCGGACTCTGCGCCGTCTGCGTTTTTGCTGACCGTCAGCTCCAGGCTGCCGGGTGCGGTACGCTCATTGTCTGCAATGGTTACGGTAGCGTTGCTGGTGCCGGTAAAGTTAAAGTTGGTGCTCGTGCCGGCCGTAAGGGTGATGGTGACGGTCTCATCCAGTTCTATGAACTGGTCGTCAGTCACGGTAACCGGTACGCTGACGTCGCTCCGGCCGGCGGTGATGACCGCTGTGCCGGAAAGGGCGGTATAGTCTGCATCCGGAGTGGCGGAGCCGCTGATGTTATAGGTCACGGTTACATCTTCAGCAATCGTAATGCCTGAAGGCAGGCTGATGGTGAAACTGCCGTTGGTGCCGGGCTCTGCCGCATCTGCGGTTTTGCTGACAGTGAGGGTCATGTTGGCGGGTACGCGGCTTTCATCGTCCATGATGTTCACAACTGCGGTGCCGAAACCGCTGAAAACAATGCCGGGGCTGTGGCCGTCAACTACCATTATCTCAACGGTTTCGGCCGGTTCTATCTCCTGGTCGTTGAGCACGGTTACCGGTACGTTCACGCCGCTCTCACCCATGCGTATCTCCGCTATGCCTGTAAGGGCGGTATAGTCTGCGTCAGGGGTAGCGGTACCGTTGATTGTGTAGCCTACCAGTACAGGGCCATCCACCAGCACGCCATCGGGCAGCGAGAAGCGGAACATGCCGGGCGTACCGGGTTCCCTGCCGTCTGTTACTTTCGTGACAGTGATGGTGCGGTTGGCCGGTGTGTTATCGTCATCAGCTATGTTCAGCGTTGCGGTTCCCGCTGTGGAACTAACGCTCCAGCTGAAGCTGTTGGAGGCAGCGCTGAGGAGGGTAAGGATGACTGTCTCCGTGTCTTCAATGTACGGATCGTCAATGGCGGTAATGTTGACCGTTACGCTGGGCTGGCCGGCGGGAATTACCGCAGTGCCGGTCAGAAGATTGTAGTCCCTTCCTCCAACGGCGGTGCCGGTGATGCGGTAGGTAACCGTTACGTCTTCCGTAGCCAGCACAGAGCCTGGCAAGCTGATGGTGAAGCTGGTGGCTGCCCCGGCGCCTTCTGTAATATCGGCTCCCGCTGCAACGCTGATAACCGTGTTGGCCGGGCTGCTATCATTGTCTGCGATATTCACGGTGGCGCTGTTGTTACCGCCGGCCGTGAAGGTCAGGCCGCCGTCTGCACTGCCGCCGGTAAGCGTCAGGGTAACGGTTTCTGTTTTCTCTACCAGGTCGTCATCATCCACCGTTATTGTTACGGTAACGCCGTCATCACCGGCGGGGATGGTGAAGGTGGATGGCAATGCGGTAAAGTCGCTGCCGGCCGTAGCGGTGCCGCTGGCAGTATAGTGTACGGTGATGTCCTCCGCGCAGGTAACCCCTTCCGGCAGGCTGATCCTGAACGAGCCATTAGCAGCACCCTCAGCGGCGTTGCCGGTGTTGGTAATGGACAGCACCATTTTGGCGGGGTCTACATCATCGTCCGCTAAATTCATGGTGGCTGTGCTGGCCCCTGGCATCGCGGTATAGATAAAATCATTGCCATCTGTACCGCCATTCAGGCTCATGATCACTGTTTCGGTGCCTTCAATGATCATGTCATCCGTTACGCGGACGGGGATGGACAGGCTATTCGAGTATGCCGGCAGGGTGATGGTGAAGACGGAGTAGTCTGTATTCCGGGTTGCCGTACCACCCATGCTGTAAGTGAGCGTGGTGTTGGCAGACGATGAGTAGCCCGCAGGCAATGATACTGTGAAAGTACCACCAGCTGATGGCTCAGCGGCATCTATAGTTTTGACAACAGAGAGGCGGCGGTTGTTGGCTAAAGCTGCGTCATCGTCCGCAATGAGCAAGGTGATTTGCTTATATGCCTCGTCCGGCTCGAATACATAGACATTGCTGCCATCAGTAGCGCTGCCGGAAAGCAGCGTGAATGTCATCGTTTCCAGATCTTCAATGATCTTGTCATCCTTCACCTTGAGGTCGACGGTAACGCTATTCACGCCGCGCGGTATCACAATATCGCCGAAAGACTCGTAGTCCAGGCCACTTGTGGCGGTACCGGAGACACGGTAACCTACCGTAACGGGCCAGGCGGACGTAGTGGTGACGCCTGCCAGTTTTACTGTAAAGGAAGTATGTGATGTGGGCTCTGCGGCATTGCCCCCTGCAATGACCTGCAAAGGCGTTGTTGCAACGGCGTTGGCATCAATAATGTCTACGGCTGCCGAACTGTTGGACGGATCTACCGTGAACGGGTAGGAGGCTGATCCTGCGGTGGTGAGGTTGAGGATCACCTTTTCCGGGCCTTCAAAAATACCGTCATTGCCGGCGTCAACATCGATATATACTTCATTGGCTCCGGCCGGTATTACAATATTGCCACCGCTGAGCCCCAGCAAATTGAAGTCTGTATTAGGGGTTGCGGCTATGACTCCGGGAGGCGGAATGCCATAAACATACCGGATCACCACATCTTCCGAACTGGTAACTCCCGGCTGCAACGAAATGCGGTATTGCCCGTTGGTGCCACCTTCTATAGCATCTGATACTTTGGTGAGCAACACCACGTTGCTGTTACCGGCAAAGTCATTATCCGTAATGTTCACCGTGGCACTGCCGCCGCCGGGAGCAACCGTAAAGGCAAAGTTGGTGGAATTGCCGCCGGATATGTTCAGGATCACGGTTTCCGTGGGCTCTATCACTGTATTGTCTATAACAGTAACCGGCACCAGTACGTCCGAAGAACCGGCGGGTATAATGACATTCCATGTAATAGCCGTGTAATCTGTACCCGGCGTAGCCGTTCCTGCGCCTACCGAGTAGGTAACCCTGATATCCTGAGATGTTCGTACGCCCGCTGGCAGCGAAACACGGAAGTTGCCGGAGGTGCCGGGTTCCGCCGCGTCAGCTACCCTGGTAATGGTCAGCGCCCGGTTGGCCGGCGTATTGTCATTGTCTGCAATAGTCAGAGAGGCGCTGCCGGCAGTGGTGCTGGCAGGGAAAGTAAAGTTGGTGGAAGTGTTGCTGCCGAGCGTGAGCGTAACAGTTTCGTTTAATTCAATCAGGTCGTCGTTCGTAACGGTAATTGGAATCACCACTTTGTTCTCGCCAGCGGGTATCACTGCTGAAATGGCAACGGCCGTATAATCCTCCCCGTTCGTAGCGGTGCCGCTCATGGTATAATTCACCGTAATTGCTTCTGCTGCGGTCATATCCGTTGGCAGGCTGATGGTGAACGAGCTGTTGGTGCCTGATTCAGACGCATTGCCGGCGGTAGTTACACTTAAAGTGCGGCTGGCGGCCGTGTTGTCATTATCCACAATAACCAGGCTGGCAACACCTTGTGTGGCGCTAACGGTGAAACTGCCGGTAGATGTGCTGGTACCGCCGGTGAGTGTGATGATGACGTCTTCGTTGCCTTCAATGATCTTGTCATCGGTAACGGTAATGAACACGTCTGCACCATTGCTGCCTGCAGGGATCACCACGCTGCCAGTCATGTTCGTATAGTCTGTTCCGTTGATGGCCTTGCCGCTCATGGTGTACGTAACAGATACATCTTCTGATGCGTTGATGCCTGTTGGCAGGCCGATGTAATAACGGCCTGCGGTGCCGCCTTCCGCGCCATTGCTGCCTGTAATTACAGACAGTATCCGGCTGGCCGGGGAGTTGTCGTCATCCAGGATATCTACGGTGGCAATATTATTGGTAGTGCTGATGGTATAGGTATAGCTGGCGCCGGTGGCTTCGCCAAGCGTTACCTCCACGGTTTCGGTGTTCTCAATGAAACCGTCGTTGGTAACTATTACCGGCAGGTCAACGCTGTTCTGGCCGGCGCCAAGAATGGCCGTGCCGGTCAGCGGCGTATAATCTGTTGGGCCGGCAGTGCCGCCAATGGTGTAAGTGATCGTAATGTCTTCTTCCGCGTTCACGCTGGCCGGCAGGCTGATAGTAAAGTTGCCGTTAGTGGTAGGTTCCTGCGCATCCGCAGTTTTGGTGATGGAGAGAACGCGTTTGTTCGGAGAGAACGCATCTACCGTAACGGTCACCGTGCTGGATGCCGTACATCCGCCCGTACCGGTTACTGTATAGGAGATGTTTGCCGTACCTCCGGTTACGCCGGTTACAACACCGGCTGCGTCTACAGTGGCTACGGCCGTGTTGCTGCTGGCCCATACGCCGTCTGGCGTGGTGTTGGAAAGGGTGGTGGTACCGCCCGCAAACAAGGTAAGGGTACCGGTGGTGGCAGGTACCACAGGCATGTCATTCACTGTCATTACCTGCTGCTGGCTGGCGCCGCAGCCGTTTGCATTGGTAACGGTGTAAGTGATGGTGGCCGTGCCCGGCGCTACGCCCGTTACTTCACCGGTGGCGCTTACCGTGGCAATGGCCGCGTCACTGGTAGTCCAGGCGCCGCCGGTGGTAGTGCTGGCCAGGGGAGTGGCTTCTCCCTCACAAACGGCTGTGTTGCCGGTGATGGGGGCAACGGTGACGTCGCTGCGGGTGATAACGATATTATCTGAACGGGAGCAGCCGTCCGGGTAGGTTACAGATACGCTATAGGTGCCCGGTTCTGTTACTGTAATTGTTTTGTCTGTGCTGCCGGTGCTCCAGGCAAAGGAGGCCAGGGGAGAGGCAAAGAAGCCGTCTGTATTCAGCGTATGGGGGAACTCCGTTGGGCAAAGGGTAATATCAGGGCCCAGGCCTAATATAGGCGTAGAGCCGTTGTAAGGTGCAATGTTCCAGTTGGTATTATTGCCCAGGTCTTCGCTATGTTCCAGCGCCCTGAACGGCGTAATGCCGGCCGCGGTAATATTGCGCAGCCTCACGTAGTCAAACTCTACGTCGCCAGCCGTTTTTGTAACGGTAAAGGTGCCGGTGGCGGTTGAGCTGGTGATCTCCGTCAGGTTGCAGGGGGTGCCGCTGCCGAACCATTCTTCTGTAATGGTGGTGCTGGAGCCGTTCAGGAAAGTATATGTCATGCCGGGGGAAAAGATCAGCGTACCTATGGTGTTGCCGGTACCGTTGATGAGCCCCCTTCCTTTAAACTCCAGCCGGCCGATGGTATTGTTGGCGGCAATGTACGCCTGTGATGTGCCGATGGCAGCGCTGAATACAAGATCGGTAATCGTGGTTTGGCCGATGCCTATATTCGCTGAGGAACCGGTGAGCACATCCACGAAGTTATATTCTCCGCCGTTCACCTTAAAAAGCGTTGCATTTATCCGTGAACCGGCCGCCTGTATTGTTTTGTTGCTCCCAATGTATTGCCACTTGCCGGAAATGGTGGCATTCCTGATATCCATATGGGTGGGTTTGCCTTGCGTTTCATCCTGAACAACGGACACATTAACTGTGCGGCCGCTCAGGTTCAATCCACCGCTTGCCAGTACTATTACTGAATTGGGATTATTGAAGTTGTCAGCGAAAGTAAGGCTGCTGCCGGCCGGCTTGATGATGTCCATGCTCAGGGTGCCCAGGCTGGAACTATTGGATGTAAAGGTGGCGTTGGCCGGGCCCATGAAGGCAACCCTGACATTATTGTCTACGGCCGGGTTCATCACAAGGTTCCCCCATATCTCAAGAGTGAGCGTTGCGGTTTTGGTGAACGACGGTGCGTTGGCGGCCCCTGTCCAGTCCATATTCCGGCAGTAGGCATTCCCCTGGGCAATAGTAACGGCGCTGCTGCCGGCCGTAAAGCTGTTAGCATCAAAGAATACATCGTTACTGACTGTTGGCACACAGGCGCCACCGGCGCCGCCGCTGGTAGTGCTCCAGTGGGCAGACTCGTTCCAGTCTCCGGAACCGCCCACCCAGTAGCGCGGGCCAGCCGCGGAAGCCGTTATATTAAACCCTGTATTGCCGCCTGCATCCGCACCCGATACGGAAATGGGAACGCCAGTGCCAGTGGCGGTCATATTCAGCAGGTAAACATTATTAACATCCTGTGTGGAGGAAGGGCCGAAGTTGAGTATGGCGGGAGTGCCGTCTAAATCCCTCAATTCTCCCAGGCCATTACAGTCAGGGCTGTTGAAGCGGAAAAGGCCGTTGATGGTCTGCGTGCCCCTGAAATAATAAGTTCGGGACGGGGCCAGTAACAGGTTATTGATGGTATTGGTGCCACGAAAATCTACCCCGCCGCAACGTACCTCCAACGTGCCAATCGTGTTGCCGCCGTTGCCGCTCAGGGCAGTAACGTCTGTGGTAAGGCTGGTACTAGTAAATACCAGCTCGTCAATGGTGGTGCCGGTGATGTTGACCGTGTTGATAACGGCATCGGAATGTACTTTCGGATAAGCATGGCCGTTTACAACAAAGTACACCTTTGCAGTAATAAATGAGCCTGCCCCGTTGTTCTGGGAAACGGCGTTCCTTGCATCTATGGCCCAGTCATTCACATTGATGGTGGCATTACTGAAATCAAGGGTACGTACGGCAGTGGTCTGGCTTCTGAACTCGGCCACGTTTACCGTGCGCCCCGGCATCAGGAACTTGCCGCTGGCCACTCTCAGGCTGCAGGTGGGGAAGGTTACGTTGTCAGTAAGGGTGATGCCGCCATCTGTACCTGTTTTGTCAACATTGAACAAGGGGTTGCCCAGGTTGCATCCGTTGAAGGTGAGGGTGGATGCTTCCGTGCCTTTCAGCGTTATGACATCTCTTACATATTGGGTATGTACCGCCTGCAGGGTCAGCGTAGGATCTAGTGAAACGGAGCCCCAGATCTCCAGCGGGTACCCGCTGGTTGCCAGAATGGGTGAATTGGCCACGTTTGTCCAGGTCATGTTATGACACCAGGCGGTGGTGGTTAAGCTCACTGTTTTGCTGGTACCGGTAAAACCGCTGTTGGCGTCAAAGATCACATTGTCTGTAATGAACGGTACGCAGGCACCGCCGGGCCCGCCGCTGGTTGCGCTCCAGTGGGCCTTGTCGTTCCAGTTACCGGCGCCGCCTACCCAGTACAAGGTGGAGTTGCCGGAAGCCATGGGCTGAATGTTCCAGCCGGTATTGCCGCCGCCATCGTACCCGGGAGCGGAGACAGGGGCAACGCTGCCGGCAACGGTGAGGCTGGTCACATAAACGTTCCGGATATCTACGGTAGCGCCTGCGCCAAAAGTAAGCTTTGCGTTGGCGTCTGCCCCCCTCAGTTCACCCAAAGCATCACAGTCAGGCGTATTTGCCCGCATTAGTGTATTAATAGTATTATTACCATGGAAAATGTAACCTTTCCCCGGCGCCAGTATCAGCTCGCCTATTACGTTGCCGGCACCTGCCAGACGGCCACCGCCCTTGAATTCGAGGCGGCCTATGGTATTGTTCGCACCTATGCGCTGGGTACCTATATTTGAATTGGCGGCGGCAAGCGTCAGTTCCTCGAAGGTGTTGCCGACGATATCCATATCCGGGTTGTTCCTTTCTGCGAATACTTTCGAGAACGTAAGGCCTACTGAGTGAAACATGTCTGAAGTGACGGTGGAGCCTGCGGCAGTCAGCGTCATATTGGAGCCCCTGCTATCCCAGGTACCGCCAAGCTTGATGGTAGCGTTGGTGATGTTCAGGCTTCTGAGGGTAGCACCGTTAGCTGTCAGGCTGCCAAACTCGTGGTTCAGCCCTGACATATTCAATGTTCCCGTTGTGAGCACAAGGTTGTTAACACCGCCATCAGCGGTAAGCCCGTCCAGCAAAGTAAGCGAGCCACCGGGCTTGTTTACAATGAAATTGTTATACAGTCCGTAACCAACCCTGGCCGCACCATTATTCCGGAAAGTGGCGTTAGTGCTGCCGGTAAAATTGATGGTCTGGATGGCATACCGGACGGTGGCAGATAGCTCGAGGTTGCCGCTCACCTGCAGCTGGAAGGAGCCGTAGTTCCTGAACACGGCGGCTGTAGTAACGCCTGCCCAGGACATATTGCGGCAATAGGCATGGCCGGTGGTAGGCAGCGTCACAAGCGTGCCGGCAGCCAGGCCGCTGTTCGCATCAAAATACACATCGTCTTCTGAACTTGGTACAATCGATTTATTGGCCACGCCGCCTGAAGTGGAGGCCCAGTGGTTGAGATCGCTCCAGCTGCCGGCGCCGCCTACCCAATAATAATCATCCGCATAGGAACGGGCTGCCAATAATGTGAGGATGCTGAACAGGATTAGTTTTTTCATCTGGTGTTGATATAACAGGGGATAATAATAAATGCATCAGTCACGCTCCGGGGGAAGCATGATGAGTTAAACAAGACCACTTATGTTGTGTAGGAAAGTAGCTTTCTTACATAGGACTGGTAATGATTAATTTTTCTTACAGTTAATGCTGCGCTAAATTAGCAGCAAGCGGAGGTAAACAGGGTAGTATTACTACGATTTGAGTGTCGAAAATTTACTACAAATTACAGTTGCTTTGAATTTGAGGGCAACGCTGACATGTACTTGTCAGGGAGAAATGCAGAGATAAACTTATAACTTTTTTATTATATTTGCCATGCTGTTTTAAAAAATGCGCCCTGATAGCCTTACATATGAAGTTGCGTTTCCCGGCGCCACCCTGCAGCACTATGTGAGCCACTTCTGGCAAAGCCGTTGGGCTACCGGCGTGCAAGACCATTTCGTGTACCATTCCACTGCCAATACAAACACGGAGCTGGCCTTTGCCTTCCGCCCTCGCAACAGGCACGGCCATGAACCGGTGTTTTCCGCCGTACAGGGCCATACGGACAGCCACAGCCGCATTGATACCGGCGGCTTCTCCGAAATGTTCGGCGTATCGATCCATTCGTACGCCATCCCTTTCTTCTTCGATATTCCTTCCGCGCAGCTGGCCAACCATGTAATAGACCTGGCGGAACTGCCGGGCGCCAACGCCGCCTTCCTTGCCAAGAGCCTGGCTGCCGGCCGTAGCTTCAGCCAGCGCATGGCCATCATGACGGCATACCTGGAAAAGCGGTTGAGACGGGGGCATGAAGACCAGACCATCCTCCACGCCATCAGGAAGATGAAAAACATGCGGGGGCTTGTCAGTATCCGGGAGCTGGCGGCAGAGTGCGCGTTGTCACAGAAACAGTTCGAGAGACGGTTCAGGGAGTTTTCCAGCTTCAACCCCAAGCTGTATGCAAGAATACTTCGTTTTGAATCCTCCCTGTCCGCATACAAAAAGCTGGACAGCCTCACGGCCCTGGCCCACCACCTGGGTTATTACGACCAGGCCCATTTTATCAACGACTTCCGGCAGTTTTCCGGCTTCAGTCCGCGTCAGTACATGGCCGTGATGCCATATTGAGAATGTCTCTTTTTTCCAATTCCGGTAAAACACCGGCGGCTACCTTTGCCCGATATGGCAACTTCGCAAAACAACCTCCGGGAGAAGGTGATACCCATTATGCCCTGCCCTGACATCAGGGCCCAGGTGGCGTTTTACAAGGAACTGGGTTTTGAGGTGCTGGGCGTATACACGTCCCCCAACCCGTACGCCGCCTTGCGGCGCGGGGATATTGAGCTGCATTTTTACGGCACCCGCAAGGTAGCGCCGCATGAAAACGCTACCATGTGTTTCCTGATGGTGCAGGACGTGGATGAAACGAACCGCCTGTTTACCGACGCATTAAAACAGTACTACGGCAAAATTCCGCGCACGGGCTTCCCGCGCATCACCAAAATACGTAACCTCGTGGGAGACCGCCGGTTTACGCTGGCAGACCCCGGCGGCAATACACTGTTCATAGGCGTAAAGAGCACTGAAGAAGACCGTTTTTTTCGCACGCTGAACAGCGCTGCGCATGCCAAGGCTTTTGCCGCATTGTATGATGTACTGTATTCCAAAGAAGATCCCGGGCTGGCAGACAGCATGCTGCCGAAATACAAAAGCATGGGTGAAAACCTCACCGGGCTTGACAAGGCCAAATACCTGCTGCTACTGCTGGATGTACAAAAACACCTCGGCCGCAAGCCGGAAGACGCCGGCCTGGTGCAGTTTATCAGGCAAGAGGCGGAGAATACCCCGGACTGGAAGAAAATAAGAGAGAAACACCTTGAAATACTAAAGGGCGAAGGGTAACTACAATACCACCGGGTTCAGCTCGGAAGCCGCCGGCCCGCCTATGGGCAAGCCCATCAGCCAGGTGGCGTGGTCATTCCGCTGCCACTTGTGTTTAGGTTCGGTGATCTTTGCGTCTTCCGCCATATAGATCACCGTCATCACTTCCCGCATGTTGGGAGAGTTATTGCCAGGCGCGCTGTGAATGGTGTAACCGTAATGCCAGGTAGCGTCTCCCGCGTTCATGGCTGAAGCCCGGGTAACGGGGAACTGCTGCTTGCGCACGTATTGGTTGAACGCATCTTCAGATTCGTCTGATATTTCATAGTCGAAAACAACCCCGTTTTTGTGGGAGCCGGAGGCAAAGGTGAGCATGCCCATGTCTACATCAATATCCACCAGCGGCATCCACATGGTAATGGTGTTGTGGGTGTCAATAGGCCAGTAATACTGGTCCTGGTGCCAGGGAGTAGGGCCGCCGCCGGGTTCCTTGAACAGCGCCTGGTCGTGGTAAATACGTACGTTCACCACCCCCATCAGGTCTGCCGCCATTTTTGCAAAGCGCCGGGCCAGCACAAATTGTTTCACCCGCTCGTCTACCCGCCAGAGGTTCATGATCTGCAGGAAGGCCTTGCCATAAGTATCCCTGTCTTCCATTTTCCGCTTTTCCGTATTATACCGGCTGGCCGCGTCAACAATCACATTGCGGTAAGCGGCCGCTTCGCCGGCATCCAGCACGTGGGGGATAAGGATATGCCCGTTTTTACGGAAGTTTTCCGCCTGTGAAGCGGTAATTTCCCTGGCATCGTTCAATGCAGGCAGGGTGGAAGTGATGGTATTCATAACGCATAGATTTAACAGTACGAAGTAAGGCATCTGCCCGCGGGAAAAAAATGGGGAAATTGGTTGTTTACTGGGGTATTTTATCCATTCAGGCCAAATATGTTTACTTTACAATAAAAAAGGCAATGCTGAAAGCATCTTACGAAGTGCTGCAGCCCGCGGGCAATCACTCCTTCCTGGTCAGAACGTTCGGGAAATCAGGCTTTGCCGCCCCCTACCATTTTCACCCGGAGTATGAACTGACCTGGATCGTGAAAGGGAGCGGCAAACGCTACGCCGGCAGCAATATGGCCAATTTTTCGGATGGAGACCTGGTGCTGCTGGGCCCGCATGTGCCCCATTGCTGGAAGCTGCAGCCTGAGGGAAAGAACAGACCCGCCGCGCGCTCCATCGTGATCCAGTTCACGCCAGATTTCCTGGGAGACGGTTTTTTCTCCAGGGCCGAACTGGCCAACATCCGCCAGCTGTTCCAGAGAAGCGGCAGCGGCATCCAGTTCCTCCAAAAAACACAGGCGCAGGTACAGGAACAGATCAAAGGATTGGCCGAAGAGCGGAACAATTTCCGGAAGCTGATGCGGCTGCTGGACATCCTGCAGCAGCTGGCCCTGTCAAAAGAATACCTGCTGCTGGACCAGCAGCGCCTGATGGCCGAGCTATCGCCCGCCAACCAGGCCAGGATCAGCCCCATCTTTGCCTACCTGGTAGAGCACTTCAGGAGAGCCGTGTCACTCAACGATGCCGCCGCCATTGCCGGCATGACGCCGAACGCTTTCTGCAAATACTTCAAGCGCATCACCCGCAAAACGTTTATGGAAACGGTGATAGAATACCGTATCAATTACGCCACGCAGCAGCTTATACAGTCAAACAAAAGCATCACTGATATTTGTTATGACAGCGGGTTTGGGGATGTGTCTCATTTTTACAAGATGTTCAGGGGGAAGATGGGAGTGAGCCCGTTGCATTACAGGCAGCAGTTTGGGGCGTTGTGACAAGCATTTAACAATCTATGATAAGACGAAATAGAAAAATATCACTGGCCATCTCCCTTTTTTTAATGGGAACGATCAATGCATTTGCTTGCAGCTGCCAGGGCGAAGGCTCTGTTCCTCAAAACATGAAGCGGTCAGACGCGGTTTTCAGCGGGCAGGTGATATCCTTCACACTGACAACCAATTACGACAGCTTGAGAATTGTAGTAACCGGTGATACAAGCAGTTTAGATATGAATTGGCGCCAAATCCCAATTGCCGTGGTGAAAATAAAGGTTGATAAAATGTATAAAGGGAAGCACGCTTCCGATACATTGACAATTTTGACGCCTTCAACCAGCGCTGCCTGCGGTGTCCGTTTCCAAACAGGACGGAAGTATATTGTCTATGCCAGGGCATCTGATGAATTGCCACTGGTACCCAGAAGACGATCATTGGACAAAAGAACATTCTGGACTCACCTATGTACCCGAACACAGGGCTGGAACACATTAGAAGAAAAAGAAATTCTGAAACAATATGTTTGATAGGGGCAGCCTGCGCTGGTAAATTCAACTTATTGGCAAATATTAAATATGTTTATGCATGATGAATAAGTATTTTTATCCAATAATTGCCAAAGACTTCCCGAAGTCGTAAATTTGCCAAAACAGATGAATATGGAAAATCTATTGGCCCGTATTACTTTAAACCCGGAAATTAGTCACGGTAAACCTTGTATCCGAAATACGCGATATACAGTAGAGTCCATTTTAGAATACCTTTCTGGTGGTGACACAATAGAAGACATCCTGGAGGAGTTTAAAGACCTGGAACGCGCTGACATATTTGCATGCCTTGCCTATGCTGCAGCTTCTATGAAATTTAAAGACATTGAAGTGCCTGCTGCATGAAATTCATTATAGATGCACATCTTCCGCCGTCTTTAACAGTTTACTTTGAAGGGCATGATGTTATTCATACATCATTGCTCGAAGACGGAAATTTTACAACCGATGGAACAATTAATGATCTTTCCATAGCACAGAAGCGAATTGTAATCACGAAGGATACTGATTTCTACTACTCGTTCACCACAAAACGGGAGCCTTATAAGTTAGTTTTAGTGAAGTTGGGAAATATGCGGTTAAAGGAAATTAAAGGCTATTTTGAACGTAATGCCGCGCAATTGATAGAACTTCTGGAAACTCATTATTTTCTCATCCTGGAACCAGAGCGTATCAGAATACTGGAATAGGCAAGCCAATAAGAAAGCCTACACAGCTTCATGCCCAGCTCGCGGAAGGCGGGCAACACTTAAGCCCCAATGTCACGGCTCCAGGTCAAATTCCCCCCGCCAATTGTCGCGTTCAACCCTGCCCTTATACGCATGCATAGCTTATTTTTGTAAAGCCATGAAAGCAACATATCTCACACCCGCTGCAAGCATTGCTGAATATGTGCAGGAAATACTTGTCATCGAGCATTTCCGCGTAACCACTCCTTTTGTATTGCCCATCTTCGCCAACGGCATGCCTACGTTGCTGTTCCAGACGGCGGGGGGACAGATCGGGAATGCCACCAACAACCTCACCCTCTTCGGGCAAACGGTATTCCCGGATACGCTGACCATTACGGAAAACTTCACCCTGATCGCCTATTTCTTTAAGCCCTACGCCCTGAATACATTATTCGGCGTTTCCGCACGGGAACTGACAGACAGCCCCATTGACCTCAACCTGCTGCCTGCCCCGGTGAGGGCCGGCCTCCAGGAGCAATTGCTGAACGCTGCTACCAGCGCTGAAATGATGGCGCTGCTGGATAAGTATATTCTCAGCCTTACCACCAAGATCAAAACCGATGTGCGCATTATCAAATACGCCGTAGAGAAAATTGCCGGCGCTCCCTCCAAAAAGAACCTGGCGGAAGTGCAGCAGGAGCTGTATATGACGGGGCGCACCTTTCAGCGGCTGTTCGAGAAAAACATAGGCATTGTCCCCACCCAGTACAGGCGCATCAGCCAGTTCAATGCCGCCTTCCGCCAGCTGAACGGGCGCCGGTTCAAAAGCCTGACAGACCTTTCCTTCCATCACGGCTACGCAGACCAAAGCCACTTTATCCGCACCTTCAAGGAGTTTACGGCCCTGACGCCCGGTGAATACCTGGCCTATACCGGCGCCTGAATTTTGTCAGTTTCGTTCTATTTCCCCGCTTCAGCCCGGCATAACTTTGACCTATCATTAAAATATTATCAACATGACAAACAACATCTATCCCTGCCTCTGGTTTGACGGGCAGGCCCAGGCAGCAGCAAAGTTTTATTGTTCCATTTTCAGGAACTCAAAGATCAAGGCAGACAACCAGATGGTAGTAGAGTTTGAGCTGGACGGTAAGAGGTTCATAGGTCTCAATGGCGGGCCCCAGTTCAAATTCAATGAAGCTATCTCGTTTGTGATAGACTGCGAAACCCAGGAAGAAATAGACCACTACTGGGAAAAACTCACAGCAGACGGCGGCAGTGAAGGTAATTGCGGCTGGGTGAAAGACAAGTTCGGCATATCCTGGCAGGTGGTGCCCACCATTTTACCGAAGCTGCTGAGCAACCCGGAAAGGGCGCAGCAGGTGATGGAGGCCTATATGAAAATGAAGAAGTTTGACATCAAGGCGCTGGAAAATGCGTAAAAAGTAAAAGCCGCCTCAATAGTTACTGAGGCGGCTTTTATTGAATGACATTAAAAAGTTGGAGGCGGTGCGTTCAGGTCTGCATCCAGGAAGTCTGTTACCATAGGTACCCACCAGTCTGCACGCAACATCATGCCTATATGTGTGGTACCCGGTAAAATAGCCAGGCGGGAATGGGGCATGCCGTGTATGTCTCCCATCTTTCCGCCGCCTTTGGCGCGGAACAGCTCCAGCGCATGCTCGTACCGTACGCCGTCTGCATCGCCAATGGCCATGAAGATGGGCGCCTTTATGTTCTTGACCTCTTTGGTCCAGTTGTAAGGCTTCAGATCTATGCTGATTATTTTTTTGATATAGTCCGCAAAGCGGGCCGGGTCGTTGCCCAGGCTGTCATACTGTTTTTGGATGGCGGTGCCTTTGAACATGTCTGCCGTCATGGTAGCAAAGCTGGCTTCTACGTCCGGCCACCAGCCGTCGTGCGTATAGGTGCCGGACAATACCACCAGGCGGCGTACCTGCTCAGGGTGGCGTACGGCCATCTGGAAGGCTATGCCGCCGCCCATGCTGTAGCCCAGTACGTCTGCGCTGTCTACCTTGAGGTGTTTCAACAGGGCGGATACATCGTCTGCCATTCCTTCATAACTGAGTTCGCGGGGAATATCTTTTGTGCGGCCATGGCCCTGCATTTCCGCTACTATCACCTGTCTGCCTGCAAATTTGGGTATGATGTCAGCCCAGTTGATGGGGATGTTCATAAAAGAGCCATGCAGCAGTACAATGGGTTTCCCTTGCCCGTATACCTCATAATACATGCTCAGCCCGTTTATTTCAGCGTAGCCGCTTTGGCCGGGCTTTACATGCTGACTGTCTTTTTTTTCCGCTGTTGTGGCGGAAGCATTTTGAGCATCCCGGGGGCGGGGCTGGCAGGCTGTGATGAGCGCCGCTATAACAAAGGCGAACGAGATACCGGTTAATACATGCTTGTTCATATCGTGTGTGTTTTTTACGATACAAATCTCGTCAACAAACCGATACCGCTTGCAGTGCGTATGCGACAATTGAAGGGTAAAAAACGACAGTATGCTATGGATATTGCGGGTTGGGCTGTTGCGGCACCGGCGCGTTCACATCCCGCTGCCACTGCTGCAGCATGGCCTTGAGTTTTGCCAGCATCTGCGGTTCCGAAGCTGCCAGGTTTTGCTGCTCTCCGGGGTCGCGCTCCAGGTTGTACAATTCAAACGCATTGTCTTCAAAGTACTGGTGCAGCTTCCAGTTGCCAAGCCGCATGCTGCTGCCGGGGCGGGTACGGAACAGCGGGTCCTGGGCCTGGTCTTCCTTTTTATCATAGGCCTGCAGGTAAACGGGGTAATGCCAATACAGCGGCCGTGTTGCCATAGTGCCGCCGTTGAGCACCGGCAGCATGCTTTGGCCGTCCAGTTGCAGCGTGTCTTTGTTGATGGCCAGCAGGTCAAGCAGCGTGGGGAAAAAGTCCATATTGGTGACGGGCTCGCTGGTAACAGCCGGTTTGATGCGGCCGGGCCAGTGAAAGGCCAGCGGTACCCTGATGCCACCTTCATAATAGGAGCCTTTGCCGGCTCTCAGCGGCGTTTGGTGTGAGGTGGCCCTGATGCCGCCGTTATCTGATGTAAAGATGACCAGTGTATTGCTGTCCAGCTTCAGCTCCTGCAATTTGTTCAGCAGGCGCCCGGCGTTCATGTCCATATTCTCTATCATGGCTGCATACACGGCATTGGCCTGCCCCGGCGCCTTTTGTTTCTGCCCGTATTTTTTCACCAGCCCGTCAGGGGCCTGCAGCGGGGAGTGAACGGCGTAGTAGGGGAGATAGAGAAAAAAAGCTTTGTTCCTGTTTTCTTCCAGGAAACTGATGGCTTCATTGGTAAGCCTGTCTGTGAGGTATTCACCGGGCTTGCCGTCTTCGAGGGCGGGAATTTTATAGGGAGAAAAGTAAGACGGTGGATGCCCCTGGTGCGTGCCGCCTTTGTTAATATCAAAGCCGTAGAGCAGCGGGTCGTTGCTCAGGTGCCATTTGCCGATGATGGCGGTAAGGTAGCCTGCCTGCTTCAGTACTGCGGGCAGGGTGGTAAAGCGGCGGTCGAGCACATTTTTATTGGGCGTAGGGATGATCTTTCTTGTTTTTGCATTGCCCCGTTCTGATGTGCCAACGGTGTAAATGCCGTGGCGCGGCGTGTTGAGCCCGGTGAGCATGCATGCCCTGCTGGGAGCGCAATTGGCGGCAGCGGCGTAGCCGTTGGTGAAGATGAGGCTTTGTTTGGCAAGCTTGTCCAGGTTAGGGGTTTCGTAAAACCGGCTACCCATAAAGGCGAGGTCTTTCCAGCCCAGGTCATCTGCTACTATGAGGATGATGTTGGGGCGGTGGTACTGCTTTTGCTGAGCTTTAGCGGTGAGTGTTGCAGCGGCAATGAGCAACGCTACGGCGCACCGCAATATATGTTTACGGGAGAATACGGCTATTTGCATGCTGTAAAATAGAAAATTTTCTGACCATCAGGCAAGCCCTTCATTCAGGATGGCAGTTAGTACATTCCCGGCTTTCCCATCATCGTCCAGCAAGGGATTGTAAATGGTGACCGTCATGCCCATGGCCTTCGGGTGCTGGCTGAGGGTGCGGATGGCAAGTGTGGCTTCTTCTTGTGTGAGCCCGCCGGGCAACCGGTATTCAACTGCCGGCATCATATCATCAGATAATACGTCAGCATCAAAATGTATCCAGAAACCCTGTACCGCAGATTGTTCCATGTACGCAACGGTTTTTTGCAGGGCAGTGTTGATGCTATGCCGGCGGATGAAGTCCATGTCAAACCGGAGGATGGTGGTATCACGGATGTCACGTGAGCCATAGCGCTCCGCTTCTTCCATGTCCCGCTGCCCGATCTGTACAATGTCTTCATCCGGCACGTAGGGAGACATGCTGTTAATATCGCTGATCACAGCGGGGCCGCGCCCGGAAACAATGGCCAGGTCCATATCCGCCACTTCGCCCAGTGTGGAGGCGGAGGGCTGGTAAAAATCCGCATGGGCGTCTACATGCACCAGGCCGTAACGCCCGCGTTGCTTCAGTGACAGGGCGGGGCCCAGCAATATGCTGCAATCTCCGCCCAGCACCAAGGGGAAATATGTGTCATATAGCGGCGTTAATGTGTCCGCCAGCCGCAGGGCAAACGCCGCAATACCGGGGCCGTTAAGCAGCAAGGTGTCTTCGTCACGCTCCGGGTTAAAGCCTGCATTCAAGTCCGGCATTTCCGTATAGCCGTTCTTCGTTTTGTAAATGGCGGGTAACAGGCCGGCTTTGCGCAAGGCTGCCGGCAGCTTTTCAACACCGTTCGGTTTTAACCCCAGGATAGAGGGGGCTGCTATGATCTGGAGGGGCTTCATAACAGGGCGGTTTCCATAAAAGTATCAAATAACCCGCCAACAGCTCATCGATATATCGCCCGGGAATAAACGAAACTATTTGCAATACAATGAAACTTTTTGTAGTTTTCATCGAAACTTTTTAAAAGCGAGTAAAACTACCATTTAATCTATGAATGCAAGAAGAACGTTCTATCAACTGATTTGCCTGGGGGCTTTTACGGGCCTTGCCAGCGCAGGATTTAGCCAGGCGCCGCAATGGGACAAAGGGCAGCCCTTTACCGAAGCGGGTGACCCCGTAAAGACTGACAACAGCGCCTGGCAAGCCGTAAAACCGGGTTTGCACAGCTCTTTTGTTTCTATAGACAAGCGTTACGCCAAATCAGCAGTTCCCGGGGTAAAGGTGGAAAAGACTGCGCAGGTAACAGGCTGGAAAGGGGAGCGTTTATCTGCCCAGTTGCTGCTGTGGACTACCGACTCCATTCCCGGTGTGAAAGTACAGCTGTCTGATTTTACATCTCAAAACGGCAAAAAGCTGGGTGCTTCCGCCTATGCCCGCTTTGAGCGCTATATACTGACTGACGAGTTTGGGCCGGGATGCGGTAAACGCAAACCGGGAGACTTTGCAGCCTCTCTGTCTCCAGACCTGTTGGACGATCTTTCTTCCTTCAACCTGGAAAAGAATAAGGTAAGGCCGGTGTGGATCACCATAGAAGTACCCCGGAACGCCGCGAAAGGCATCTACGCCGGGAAGGTACAGATCACCACTCCCGGTGGCAGGCAGCAGGAGCTGAGCCTCTCTGTAGACGTGATAGACCACGTGCTGCCCGAAGTCTCCACCTGGAGCTTCCACCTTGACCAGTGGCAGCACCCTTCCGCCGTGGCCCGCGTCAACAACTTGGAAATGTGGAGCCAGGCGCATTTCGACGCCCTGAAGCCGCAAATGCAAATGCTGGCCAACGCCGGGCAAAAAGTGATCACCGCCACGCTGAACAAAGACCCCTGGCATGTACAGACCTTCGATCCGTATGCGGACATGATCATCTGGACGAAAGAAAAAGACGGCAGCTGGTCTTACAACTATGACGTGTTCGATAAATGGGTATCTTTCATGATGGGCCTAGGCATTAAAAAGATGATCAACTGCTACTCCATTGTTCCCTGGAATAACGAGATACATTACAAAGACGCCGCCACCGGCAAGTTTGTAGACGTTGTGGCCAAACCCGGTACAGATACTTTTGCCATCATGTGGGAACCCTTCCTGAAAGACTTTGCAAAACACCTGCAGCAGAAAGGCTGGCTTGAAATTACCAACATAGCGCTGGATGAAAGGAACAAAGATGAGATGGGCGCGGCTTTTGCCCTCATATCGAAAGTAGCGCCCTCGCTGGGAGTTGCTTATGCAGACAACCAGAAGACCTACAAGCGTTATACTAACAGCGATGACGTGAGCACGGCGGTACACCACCCCATAGATCCCAAAGATCTTGCGGAACGCCGCAGCAAAGGCCTGAACACTACATTTTATATTTATTGCGGCAATAGCTTCCCCAACCAGTTTACTTTCTCAGACCCCGCAGAGTCTGTGTACGCCGGCTGGTATGCCCTGGCGGCGGGGTACGACGGGGTGCTGCGCTGGGCTTTCAATTCCTGGGTAGAAAACCCGCTGGTAGATTCCAGGTTCCGCACATGGCCTGCCGGGGACACCTACATCACCTACCCGCAAGCCAGAAGCTCCATCAGGTATGAGCGTTTGCTGGAAGGCATACAGGATTATGAAAAAGCGCTGATCGTGAAAAAGCTGCTGGAGCAAAAGAAAGACCATAACCGGCTGAAAGCGTTCAACGCGGCCATAGTCAAGCTGAGCAGCCACTCCAGGTATGACGGCTGGAATGAGGATTTGAATGCGGCTAAAAAGCTGCTGAACAGTATTTCGGCAACGCTCACCAAATAATTAACGCTCACCAAATAATTATTAAAAAGAATGCTGCAACCTGGCAGCATTCTTTTTTTCAGGTTATCGACTTCCTGAATGCAGAAGGGGATAACCCGGTATGTTTCCTGAAATATTTGACAAAGTAGGAAGGGTCGTCAAACCCAAGCCTGAAAGCGATCTGGCTGATGCTGTGCCCGGAATGGAGGATCATCCGCTGCGCTTCCAGCACTATCCGCTCCTGGATAATGGTAGACGGGCTCTTGCCAACCAGCTGCATGGTCAGGTCAGATAAGGTCCTGGTGGAGATATGCATCATACCGGCATATTCCGCTACTGAAAAGCCTTTCCTGTAATGCTCCTCTACTGAATTGACAAACCTGAGCAACTGCTGCCTTTTTTCGTTCACCCGTATGCCGGGCGCATGGGCCTCCGGCTCATTTTTCCTGCGCTGCACCTGTATCAGGAACGCTTTAAGATAACTCCGCAGCAGCTCTTCCTGGGCAAACGCAACATGCAGCAGCAGCTCTTTTTTCATCAGCCTGATATAGTCGTCCAGCATTTTACCCATACCGCTTTCTACACTACAGGAAGGCTGCTGGTAGGGATTGTTGAAAAGATTGAATTTCAGGAACAGTTCCATTTCACTGCTCTGCTGGATGAGGAAAGATTCGTTAAAATGGATCAATATACCGGCGTAGTCCGTTTTTTTGTCAAAGTAATGCACCTGGTTTTTGCCGATAAAAAAGATAGTGTTATCCCTTACGTCATACGCTTTAAAGTCAACGAAGTGTTTCCCTTTTCCTTTCTTGAACCAGATGATCTGGTAGAAGCTGTGGATGTGCGGGCGTGATGCGTTGTGCAGATGCTCCCGGAGGTAGGGCCCCAGCTCATGCAGGGCAAACTGCAATTTGCCGGGCGGGTGAAGGTCAAGGTGATATTCCTCAATTTTTCCTGGTAGGTTCCTAGGCATGAAATGGTGCTGATGTCTGCCGCAAAATATTGAATTTTACCAATTTGCAAACCGCCCCTCTTGCACCGGAGGGGCTACCTTGCCGATTTTTACCATTATTTCTCTCATTATTGCATGCCCGTTACTGCGGTAAAACCCCAACTTCGCGCCATGAAAATACCGGAACGTGTCATCATAGCCGGGGGCGGGCTCAGCGGCCTGTTGCTGGCATACCTGCTCAGGAAAAAAGGAACGAACTATCTTTTACTGGAAGCGGCGCCAAGGCTGGGAGGCAGGATACAAACAGTGAATGGGGCACTCGGTACCCCGCTGGAACTTGGCGCCACCTGGTTCTCTGAACAGCATCCGCACCTGTGTTCCCTTGTTGAAGAGCTTGCGCTGGAGAAATTCCCGCAGTTCTCGGCGGGCATTTCCATTTTCCAGACAAAGTCTTTTGAACCGCCGCAGCAATTCTTCGTGCCGGAATCTGAATCTCCCTCATACCGCCTGCGCGGCGGAACAGGCCAGCTGATAAAAGCGCTGTCTGATCAGCTGGATGACAAGAAGATCGTTTTAAACGCCAGGATTGAGACTGTGGAAGAGGCCCACAACGGCATAAAAGCCACCACCAGCCGCGGAACACAGTACGAAGGGAGCAAGATCGTTATCTGCCTGCCGCCTCAACTAGCCGGTACTACCATCCAATTCAAGCCTTCGTTACCCGGCGCAATTGCCGCGCTGCTGCCGGATGTACAGACCTGGATGGCCGGCGCCATAAAATTCACCCTGGAGTACCCCACCCCGTTCTGGCGGAACAGGCAGTTCTCCGGCATGTTATACAGCCATGCCGGGATAGTAGTTGAAATGTATGACCATACAAATTTTGAGGAAAACAGGTTTGGTTTCACGGGCTTCCTGAACAGCGGCGCATCCGCCTACCATCAGGATGTGCGCAAGGAGCTGGTGCTGGGCCAGCTGACCGGGTTGTTCGGGGAAGAAGCAGGGAACCCTTCCGCGTACTTCGATAAGGTGTGGACGGATGAATACCTGCAGGCCGGCGCGCCTTCCTTCAGCTATCCGCACCAGCACAACGGGCATGAGCTGTTGCAGCGATCTTATTATAATAACAAGCTGTTCTTTTGCGGAACTGAAACATCCACGCAATGTGGCGGATATATGGAAGGCGCTGTAACAGCGGTAAAGAGATGGGCCGCCGCGCAATTGTGAGGACAAAATTTGTATTTTGGCCCAATATCCTTCATGCTAAACCAATGTTGTACAATGGCCGGTGAAGAAAGTAAAGCGGTAAAACTAAAGGAGATAGCTGTGTCTTGCCTGAAGCTGGGCACTATTGGCTTTGGCGGCATAGCCGGGATGATCACTACCATAGAAAATGAAATGGTGATCAGGCGGAAATGGATAGACCACCAGCATTTTATGGATGTGCTAAGCACCTCTTACATCATTCCGGGGCCCAATGCTGTGGAAGTGGTGATGCATTGCGGAAAGGAACGCGGCGGCCGCGCGGGGCTGGTAGTAGCCGGGGTTTGTTATATCATGCCAGCCATGCTCATGTGCCTGCTCATCGGTTATTTTTACCGGCAATACAGCGCGCTCCCGGATGTGCAGCACTTCATTTTCGGCATCAGGCCGGCCATCACCGCGTTGATAATCGGTACCGTTATCCGGCTATCGGGTACCACATTGACAAATAATAGACTGCTTATTGCGTTGTGCGTCCTGGTCTTTATCGGTTCTCTTTGCGGTTTGAATGAAGTATTGCTGATCATTGGCGCAGGAGCGGTTAACTATCTTTATTACTCCGCCAGGAGCCACCTGCCGGTAATAGCAGGCCTGCTTTACTCGCCCATATTCCTGCAGGCAGGCGCCCGCTTTTCAGACAGTAAACTGTTTTTGATATTCCTTAAAATAGGCGCTGTATTGTATGGTAGTGGTTATGTGCTGTTTGCCTACATGGATGAAGCGCTTGTGCGGAATAATCACTGGCTGAACCACCAGCAGCTGATGGACGCAATAGCCGTGGGGCAGATCACGCCAGGGCCCATATTGTCAAGCGCAACATTTGCAGGGTATATTATTGGCGGCACAACGGGAGGGGTGGTGGCCACCATCGGCATTTTTCTGCCTTCCTTTTTTATTTCTTTCTTCTTGCACAAGTTACTCTCGTCTGCCCGGAAGAGCCAAAAACTGCGGGCGTTTTTAGATGGCCTCAGCGCCGCGTCTATTTCAATCATAGCGGTGGTAGGGATACATCTGTTCACTTCATCTATCCGGCAATGGCAGGGCTCCGTGATTTTGACCGCGTGCCTGTTCCTGATGCTTTTTGTCAAAAAGCTGAGCCCTGTGCTCATTATCCTGGCCGGCAGCATCGGCGGTTTTTTATTGCTGGGGATCTAGTTCATGAATGCTCTCAGCAGCAGCCCTGCTACGGCCGCAATCAATATGATCAGCGGCTCCGGCATTTTTTTAAGCTTCAGCAAGGCCAATACTGTTACCAGCGCAATACCGGCAGTATAAAGGTCTGTGAGCGACCGCCTCCCCAATACGATCACCGCCCCTGATATGGCCCCGATGGCGGCGGCCGTTACCCCGTCTACAAAAGCCTTGATGCCGGGGTGTTTCCCGTACTTGCGGAAATAGGGGGCCGGCAATACCGTAAACAGGTAGCAGGGAAAGAAAGTGGCAAATGCCGCTACGCAGGCGCCTGGAAAACCCAGTACAAGGAAGCCGATGAAACCAACCGTGATCACTACCGGGCCGGGCGTTATCATAGCCACCGCCACGGAATCCATAAACTGCTGTTCGTTCAGCCAGCCAAACTCTTTTACCACACCGCCGTAAAGGAACGGCACAATGGCCAGCCCGCTGCCGAACACAAAGGCGCCGGCCTTCGTGAAGTACAGGAACATCTGCCAGAGGGAGCCTGCCGGCGCCTGGGTGGCAGCCTGCCATACAGCAGGGAAAAGTACCGATTTTGTTATGCCGGACTTGCTGCCGGAAAAGCTGATGTTCCTGGGCGGCGCTTTTACCAGCCAGTACAAGGTGCCAGCGCCCAGGAAAAGCCATACGCTTTCCGTTTCAAACCAGACGGTATATACGGCAGACAGCAAGTAGATGCCAATCAGCCATGGGTTGCTTCCGATGGATTTGCGGGTCAGTTTATACGCGCTCACGGTTATGATGCCTATTACCGCCGCGCCAACGCCATAGAAAATTGCCTGCATCCAGGGGATGCCGCCCCAATGTACATAAGCTGCGCCCAGGGCAAGCACCATAAAAAAAGAGGGCAGTACAAAGGCCAGTCCTGCCAGTGTAGCGCCTAATACCCTGTAATGCACATAGCCGATGTAAATGCCCAGCTGCGCCGCCAGCGGGCCGGGAGCCAGCTGGGCAAGCGCCAGGCCTTCCCGGTAGTCTTCTTCGCTGATCCATTGGCGCCTTTCCACCAGGTCACGGTGCATGTAGCCTGCCAGTGCTACAGGGCCGCCAAACCCCCATGTTCCCAGCTTCAGAAAGTATAATACCAGCTCTTTCAGCGTATATGGCAAGTGGTTATTTCCCATTTATGATTGTGTCTTTGCTGCAATTTGGGGCGTTGCGGGTGCAAAAAATAGAACGGAAATGAGGGTTTGCACGCTTTTTACTTTTTGGGAATTTTTTTCCCGATCCGATCAAACATCCTTCCCCCAAACGGCTACCTTTGCGCCGTTACAGGTCAAAATAAAGGAAGAAATACAGGAAAACTTCTTCCGGGAAGCAAAACATTACAATATTAAGAAATACATTTTGTCATGAGAGTATGCTATTTAGCATTAATGATATCGATGCTGGCCACCGCCGGCACTTCAGCACAAGACAGCAACCAGCCAAAAAGACTAACAGATACCACCAGCCAGCTAAAGGAGATCATTGTCACGGCCAGCCGCGTTGCGGAAAGCATCGATGAGGTGCCATCTTCCGTAACCTTCTTGTCCCAAAAAGACATTGTGCAGCTGGGCCAGATCAATAACAACCTCCCTAACATCCTCATGCAAAAGGTGCCCGGACTTTCCCCCAGTGAAGAAAGCCAGAACAATTTCATCGGCAAGCTGCGGGGCCGGAACTTCCTGGTGCTGATAGACGGCGTACCGCAATCCACCCCCTTGCGCAACGGCGGCCGCGATCTGCGGACGATAGACGTTTCCGCCATAGACCACATCGAAGTGATCAACGGGGCCTCTGCCATGTACGGCAACGGCGGCGCCGGGGGCATCATCAACTACATCACCAAAAAACCGGTGGCCGGCAAACCTTTCAGCTCTTCCACCTATTTCAATAACAGCCTGAACCTTGCCCATTCCGGAGATACTTACGGCTATAACCTTTCCCAGGTGTTCAGCGGGCAAACCGGTAAATTCAACTACCTGGTACAGGGCAAAATGGCGCGCTCCGGCGTGGTGAGGTCTTCAGACGGTACGGTGATGAGCCCGTTTTACGGCCTGGGAGAAACCAAAACCTATAATGCGCTCGTGAAGCTGGGGTACGATTTTTCTGCGAAACACCGCATTGAGGTGATGGGCAACTATTTCAACAGCATCCAGGACAGCAAATACATCGGCACCAAAGGCAACTTCGGCGTTTCGCCGGCCGTGGGCATTAAAGGAGATACCAACATCCTGGGCGGCACGCCATATAACAAAACCCTCAACATCAGATACACCGGCACTTTCGGCAAAACGGAAGGCAGCGTCACAGCGTACTATAATGATGTCAACGCTGTGTTTGAGGCGTTCAACCAGGTTTATGCAGACCACTGGGGGGCGCGGCTCAACCTGACCACGCCGTTTGTGCTGCCGGGCAACAACTCCGTACAACTGATCTACGGCATCGACTTCCTGAAAGACCATACCGTTCAGAAAGACATGGCGGAAAAACTGGTAACGCCTGACATGAACGTGAACAGCGTTGCGCCCTACCTGCAGTCCAAGTTCATCCTGGGGCAATACTGGATAGTGAAAGCAGGCGCCCGGTATGAAAACCTGGGGTTCAAGGTGAGCGATCTTACCAAAGGCACCCAGTTTACCCCCGGCGCCTCCAATACTTATAATGCCCTGGTATTTAATGCGGGCCTGCGGTATAACAAACTGCGCTACCTGCAGCCCTTCGCCAGCTTTTCACAGGGCTTCTCCATTGGAGACGTAGGGCTTGTGCTCCGCAACGGCATTTCCCTGAACGCCATTGACGCATCTCCGGTGAAAGTGAACAACTATGAAGTGGGGCTGAACGGTGAGATCAGCCGCGTACAATATGAGGTGACAGGCTATTATAGCACCACTAAAAAAGGTACTTCTTTCGCAGAGATCACCACGGGCAATTTCGGGCTCACCCAACTGCCGCAGCGCATTTACGGCGTTGAAGCCGTGGTGGGCGTGAAGGCTACAGACTGGCTTGGCATAGGCGGCCTCCTGGGCTATATGGACGGCAAGGAAGACCCTAAAAATGACGGCTCTTACGATGCCAAGGTGGATAACGCTTCCATTTCCCCCCTGAAAATAGGTGGCAATGTAGACCTGAAGCTGACACCCAAATGGGATTTCTCGGTGCGGATGGTCAACATCGGCAGCCGCAACGTGTTCCCGAAAGACAAATGGAACTACGGCAAGTACCCCGTATCAGGCTACACGCTGTTTGACCTGTATACTTCCTATCAGCTGAAATGCGTAACACTGAGCTTCGCCGTCAATAATCTCTTTAATGCGGATTATTATCCTGTTCATTCAGAAGTGCGCGGGGCTACAAGTGAGGGGCGGTATTATATCAAAGGGTCAGGCACAGTGGCTAACCTCGGGATAGCGGTGAACCTGTAGTTCCCGGCTTAACCGGTTGATGGCTGCACCACTACCACCACATTCCCTTTTTTATGCTGCTGCTCTACGTAAGCATGCGCCTCCGCAACCTGGCTGAGGGTATAGCGCCGGTCAATGACAGACTTTACATGCCCGGCTTCTATCAGCTCTTTCAGGGAATTTAAATATTCGGCCTGCAGCTTCACCGTTCCCCTGGCAACAGAAACATATCTTCCCCCAGGCGCCAGGGCTCTTTTGCAGGCGGATGCCTGTTTTTTGCCAACGGCATCGAAAATGATATCATATTGTTCGCCCTGGCGGGTAAAGTCTTCTTTGGTGTAGTCGATCACTGTATCCGCCCCCAGGGACTTTACCAGCTCCACATTGGCCGTGCTGCACACTGCGGTAACCCTTGCCCCGCAATATTTTGCGATCTGCACGGCAAAAGTGCCCACACTGCCTGAAGCGCCATAGATCAGCACGCGCTGCCCGGCTTGAATATGCGCCTTTTGCTGCAGGAAATACAGGGCGGTAATGCCTCCAACGGGAACGGCCGCGGCCTCCTCATAGCTCATATTGACAGGTTTTAATGCCAGCGCGGCCTTTTCAGGCATGCATTTGTATTCGCTGTAGCCCCCAAAGGCAAAGCCGGGTGTGGCAAACACCTGGTCTCCCTTCCTGAACAGCTGCACGGCCTTGCCGGTTGCCTCCACTTCCCCCGCCAGCTCAAAGCCCAGTATGGTGACCCTGGAAGGCTTAAAAAGGCCATTGAAAAACCGCGCCAGGAAAGGGTCTGCTTTCCGCATGCGCCAGTCACCCGCCGTAACGGTGGTGGCGTAGACCTTTATCAGCACTTCATTGTCTTTAGGAACGGGCTTTTCAACATCTTCCAGCTGCAATACATCAGGCGGGCCATATTTTCTGTATACAACGGCTTTCATTTTCCGGAATAGTTTAGCTGCTGTAAAATAAGGCGGACCATCAAGTATTAAACTTTTTTGTTCTTTAAAAAGATATTAACTTTTATTGAACAGATGATACATCGGGCGGAAAAAACCTGATAATATGCATCGTTGTTAAAATACAGCCGGAAATAGCGCCATAACAGCTGACAGGAGCGGCGTTTTATGGCTAATTGTAATAAGGATAAGGAATACCCTTGCCGGTTTCGCACAGCAGCCGCAAGCTCCTGAGAAAAAGGGCCCAGTCGTAGCTGCAGCTGGCAAACCCCGGCGTATATTCTTTCCAGCCATCGTGGCGGAGAGACAATACAGTGCCTTTATCTGTAGATTGCAGCTGGAACGTAACCGTTGTGCCAATCCAGTCCTCATAACCTTTAATACAAAGCCATTCTACTGTTTGAGGCGGTTCCAGCCTGGTGACCTTCATTTCCTTGAAATACTCGGGGCCAAAGGCAAAGCGCAGTATACGGCCTGTTTCCGGCTGTGCTGTTGTATCAGGCGTCCACCATCCTGCCAGGCCTTTTTCAAGGGTCAGCGCATCGTAAACCGTTTCAATGGAGGCCTGGATCAGCAGCCTGTGATAAATGCTTTTCATAACAGATCTTTTTTATGATAAAGTTATTTTCTAAAAATGGCTTTGAGGGGTGGTTAACTGGACTTTCTGACGGGTTGATCTGGACAGCAATAAGGGATAAGCAATAGAGCTGGCACCGGATTTGGGGTAACGAATGTCCAAACCCAAAAAGGATCTTATGGACCCAATACAACAACACAAGGTTTTTCACCGGAACATGGAGGTGAACGGCCTGGATATTTTCTACCGGGAAGCCGGAGACCCTGCCAACCCCGCTGTTTTGCTCATGCACGGGTACCCCAACTCTTCTTTTTTGTACAGGAGACTAATACCGGCCCTGGCCGCGGAAAATTTTTATGCTATTGCGCCAGACTTTCCGGGAATGGGTTACAGTTCTTACCCTTCACAGGAAGCGTTCCCGTATACTTTTGAGAATTATGCCAATACCATCTCTGCTTTTGTGGAGAAAAAGCAGCTGAAGCAATTTGCGTTATACCTGCATGACTACGGGTCAGTAATAGGCATGCGCGTTGCTCTAAAACACCGGGAGAAAATAACCGCGTTAATGTTCCAGGACAGTAATGCCTACGAAGAAGGGCTGGGCAAGGAATGGGATGCCTGCAAAGTGTATTGGGATAACCCCACAAAAGAGAACAGGGAAAAAATAGGGGAGTTCCTGAATGAAGAAGGCTGCAAGGCGCAATACCTGGCAGGTGTACCGGAAGGGCAGGCCGAGCTGTTCACGCCAGACGCCTGGACGCTTGACTGGAACCTGATGAACCGCCCCGGCCACACGGCAGCGCTGTTTTCTTTGTTTGAAGATTACCCGTCTCACCGCGCACTGCTACCCAAATTCCAGGAGTTTTTCCGCAGCGCCAAACTGCCTACCCTGGTGATCTGGGGTAAATACGACGCGTTCTACAGCGTGGCGGAAGCGCCCTGTTACAAGCGGGATAACCCTGATGCGGAGGTGCATATCCTGGAAGCGGGGCATAAGGTGCTGGAAAGTCATTTTGAGGAGCTGGCGCCTGTTATTATTGATTTTCTGAAGAGGAAGATCGTTTAGAATACCCGGGCCATATACCGCTGCAGATAAATATTACGTAAATTCAGAATTACTTTAGAATTGATCGTAAACTTGCACGGTGTATGAAGATCCTCATAATTGAAGACGAACCAGACCTCAGCAGAAGCATTGCCGGGTATCTTGCTGATGAGAATTACCGCTGTGAATTGGCTGCTACATATGACGAGGCCATCGAAAAAACGGAACTATATGATTATGATTGCATCCTGCTGGACCTGATGCTTCCGGGCGGAAGCGGTTTAAAGATACTGGAAAACTTGAGGTCAAGAAATAAGCAGGACGGGATTATTATAATTTCTGCAAAAAACTCGATGGATGATAAAGTGACGGGCCTTCAGACAGGCGCAGATGACTACCTGGCCAAACCTTTTCATCTGCCTGAGCTGGCCGCCCGCATCTATTCCGTTATCCGCAGAAAACAATTCAGCACCACCAATATTGTAGAACAAAATGAATTGAAAATTGACCTGCTGGCTAAAACGGTGACCATACATGATAAAGAGGTGCCGCTTACAAAAAAGGAATTCAGCCTGCTGTTGTATTTTGTCAGCAACAAAAACAAGGTAATTTCAAAAAGTTCCATTGCAGAACAGCTTTCCGGCGATATTGCGGATATGTTTGACAGTTACGATTTTATATATACCCACATCAAGAACCTCAAAAAGAAGCTGCTCGATGCTGGCTACGGAAATTATCTTAAAACCCTGTATGGGTCAGGATATAAATGGGTGATATGAGCAAGTTGATGAATCGTTCATTGAAGAAGTTTATTATATATGCCGCGGTGGTATTGGCTTGCAGCATACCGGTGTATTACTTTTTTTTAAGCGAGTTGTGGCAGTATGAACTGAACGAGCATGAAATTATTCTCACGGAACAAGCCGGCCGGGAAGACAGTTTCCTGATTATTGGCACTGTAACCCTGCTCACCATTTTGTTTTTCAGCTTGTTGATTGGCGGACTGGTGCTGCTGAACCGCAATATTTCCCGTCAGCTCTGGCAACCCTTCTATGACAGCCTGGCCAAGATCAAGAACTTTGACCTGAACGGCCAGCACGCAGTGCATTTTGAAAAAACAGACATTACGGAATTTGCAGAGCTTAATCTGCAACTGGACAAGTTGATAAGCAGGTCCATATCGGCATATAACCAGCAAAAGGAATTTGCAGACAATGCTTCCCACGAACTGCAAACGCCTCTTGCGATCATACAATCCAAGCTGGATTTGCTGCTGCAAAACAAATCAGTAACAGATGAACAGTATGTTCTGATTGAAGACGCCTACAGGGCCCTGATGCGGGTAGGGCGTATCAACAAGAACCTGCTGCTGCTTGCCCGTATAGATAACAGCCAGTATATGGATGAACAGCTGGTCAACCTCTCCGAACTGCTGGAAACATCTGTTGCCGCATTCAGCCAGTTCGCGGAAGCAAAACAGCTCATACTGGAATCTTGTATCGCTAAAAACGTAGAAGTGAAAGGGAACAGGGACCTGGTAGAGATACTGGTGAATAATTGCCTCAACAATGCTATCCGGCACAGTGCGCCCAATAACACAATTGGGATCAACCTCTCTGAAAAAATACTTGTTTTTTCCAACCAGGGCAATGAATCACTTGTTCAGGAGCAGCTGTTCAAGCGTTTTGGCGTTGCCTCCTCCAAATCTCCCGGCACGGGCCTGGGTTTGGCGCTTGTAAAGCAGATAGCCGGCCGCTATAACTGGAGGGTAGATTATGCTTTTTCGAACAAGCGTCACGTCTTTTCTTTATATATCTAGTTCAGAATTTCCCCCAAATCAGATCGTACCTATGCAGTGAAAAAAGTTAAAATGAAAAAAAAGGCCTTATCTGTACTGGTCCTGCTGTTAGTGCTGAAAATCAATTTGTATGCTCAGCAGGGCAAGGCAACAATATCCGGGTTGATCAGGGATGAGGGAAATAAAGCTACATTGTCCTTTGTAAATGTTGTGCTCAGGAACGTCAAAGACAGCTCGCTGGTAACAGGTACAATTTCGGGTGAAGACGGCAGGTTTTCCCTGCAGGGAGTGGGCAGCGGGAACTACCTTTTATCTGTCAGCCTCATGGGGTACCGGCCCGTAACGCAGCCACTGCTGGTAGGCCATCTCAGCAACTTTCTCGACCTGGGGAATATTGAGCTGGAACGGGATGCAAAGATGCTGGACGAGGTAACAGTGAATGCCAGGCAGGAGATCATTTCTTCAAAAATGGACAAGAAAACCTTTGCACTGTCTGACAATATCAGCCAGGCTGGCGGCTCCGTGCTGGAGGCCATGAGGAACCTGCCGGGTATCACTACCAGCCAGGACGGCAAGGTACTGCTCAGGGGCAGTGAAAAGGTGATGATACTGATAGATGGCAAACAGACGGCGCTGACCGGCATGGGCGGCCAAAGCGGCCTGGATAACATTGCTGCGTCTGCCATTGAAAAAATAGAGATCATCAATAACCCCTCCTCAAAATATGATGCCAACGGCAGCGCCGGTATCATTAATATCATTTACAAAAAGGAGAGAAATGAAGGGTTCAGCGGAAAGGTGGGCCTGGCAGGCGGCCTGGGAGCGCTTTGGGAAAAGAAGGGCAACTATCCCGGTATAAGGCCCCAATACCGCGCCACGCCGAAAATAAACCCGTCCTTATCATTAAACTACCGGAAGAGGAAGGTGAACCTGTTTTTCCAGGCAGACAACCTCTACACCCAAACCTTGAATAAAAATGAGTTTGTTGACCGGTACTATGACAATGGGGATGTTGTACGGCAGCAAACAAAAAGGAACAGGAACACCAACTTTGCTACCTTGAAAACAGGGATAGACTGGCTGCTGAATGATAATAACACCATTACCGTTGCAGGGCTTTTCAGCAGCGAAAAAATTATAGACAGGGGAGATGAGCCCTTCTTCAATAAGGATTTAAATGAAAGGATGCGGCTCTGGCAGTTCCTGGAAGACGAGGTGAAAACAACCGCCACCGCCTCTGCAAACTGGCAGCACAAGTTCAGGCAACCGGGCAGGGTATTGAATGCGGGCTTTAATTATACCTTTCACCGGGAAGACGAAAAATATTTCTTCACGAATATTATGCCTGCCTATACCGGGCTTGACTCGTTCAAGCTGCTCTCTGATGAGCATGTTGCCGATCTGAATATAGATTATGTACAACCGTTGCGATACGGGCGTTTCGAGACAGGTGTCAAATTCCGCAGAAGATACATACCCGTAAACATGCAGTTCAAGCCGGGCCTGCATTCTCCGCTGGATGAAAGTGCCGGAGGAGCGGCCAGCTATACGGAAACTATCCCGTCTGTTTACGGAAATTATATTTACGAAAGCAACAAGCTGGAAATGGAAGCCGGTTTAAGGGTGGAGCATGTAAGCCTGGATTATTATGTGAACCCCAACCACCCAACCTATAAAAGTGATGGCTACAACTATACGCAGCCTTTTCCTAACTTGCGGCTGGCGTATAAATTTGACGAAAACAACAAACTCTCGCTCTTTTATAACCGCCGGGTAGACCGGCCTAATGAGGTAGATATCCGTATTTTTCCGAAGTATGACGATGCGGAGATCATAAAAGTAGGCAACCCTGCGCTCAGGCCTCAATTCACCAACATTTTCGAACTGGGGTACAGGACAGGCTGGAAAGAGGGATCCCTGTTCTCTTCGCTATACCATAAGAGAATGGATGCCACCATTGCCAGGATAGGCACCACCATACCGGGCAGCACCCTGATCTACAATATTTTTCAGAATACAGGCAAAAGCTTCAATAGCGGTATTGAGCTGATGTTTTCCCAAAAGCTGGCCAGCTGGGTAACGCTCGGCCTGAACCTCAACGGCTACCAGTCTGTTATTGATTCCTTTGCTGTCGTAAACAAATATCCGGTAGAGAACGTGTTTGCGGCGGCCAGGGAAGATATGTTTTCCGGAAACATCAAACTTAACGGGCTCTTCCGCCTCCCGCGTAAACTGGAGGCCCAGCTTACGGCCATTTACCAGGCGCCTGACCTGGTACCGCAGGGCAAGGTATTCTCCCGCTTTTCTATTGACGCCGGCCTTAAAAAAGGAATACAAAACGGAAAAGGAGAACTGTTTGTGAACGCTACGGATATTGCCAATACGCTTGTACTGAAAAGGGAAATAAAGGGGGCCAACTTCAGTTACATCAGCACGGATCATTATGAAACGCAGGTATTCCGTATAGGATATAGTTATAAATTTTAGTGCAGGGTGCCCTCCTGCAAAGGGCACCCCGTTCTGGTTATACTACTCGCCTACAGGGATCGGCATATCTACACCGGTTGCCGCCGCCACGCCGAAGTTTGGCGAACCGTCGCTGTTCCAGCTGAGCTTCTGCATCCTGGGGGCCCTCATGCCATTGGTAGTGCTTGCCACGCTGCGGGCGTGATAGATAAACCAGTGCTCCTTTTTCGTTACGCCATTGGGATCTGTATAGCTGCTGGTGAAGAAGCCATTATGGCCTGGCCCGTACACGGAATTGGCATCATTTCTTACAAATACCTGCTTTTTATTGATCCAGTCCGCCGCCACAGTGGGGTTGCCGCCGCTTCTCAGCTGTATCTGGGCAAGGCAATAATTGTCACTCGTATACCGGCTGGCGGAATAGATGATGAATACCGGGCTGCTGGCATCCCGCTGCAGCATGATGGGGCCTTCATTCACGCCCAGCCCGATGGAGCTGGGCTCATGTTTCTCCCAGGTATTGGTAGGGGAGGATATTTTGATCCTTGGGCCGCTGATGGTCCAGGGGTTAGACATGGCAGCCAGGTAAAGATACTGCTTGTACCTGCTGGCAGTGCTTTCCCAGCCAGACCAGATGAAATAGTTAGTTGACCCTATGGTGAGTATGGAGCCGTCAATGGCCCACTGATCGCTGGAGTCGAAGATCTTTCCTTTGAATGTCCAGGTGCCGGTCATGGGGTCTGCATTGGGGTTTTCCAGTACATACATACGGTGAGAATCTCCGGTGCCATCATTAGCCGCAAAATAGATGTACCACTTACCGGACAGGAAATGCAGTTCCGGCGCCCATATGTTGGAAGAGTACGCCGTACCTGCAGGCGGTGTCCAGATAACAGATTCCGGGGCTGTTGATAATAAAGACATGGAAGTAGTTTTCCGCAGGCCAATGTTATTACCCCGGGTATACATGAAATAATAGTAACCGTCTTTTTCGGCAACAAAGGGGTCTGGCCTGCTGGCATTGATCAGCGGGTTCTGAAAATAGAGATTGTGGAAATTGAACAGGTCCTGGTTGCCGGTGATGGCCGATTTCTGCCTGAGCTTGGCGCCAGGGGTAGTGCTTTGCGGGTCCAGCACCATTTTCATGCCGGTGGCTTTGTTGGTCAGTGAAAACACGTTATTGCTCCCCGAATAGGTTATAGACCAGGCCTGGGAATCGCTGCCGCTATCCGTTCCCTGCTGCAGAATATCCCCGGAGGTGGAGGAAGGGGACTGCAGGCATTTGTTGCTGGTCACGTTCACCAGCTTGTAATACGTAGCGTCAATTTTTACCAGCTTCCATTTCTGGCCGTTATTGGGGAACCACCACCACTGCTGAATTTTCTGGCCTTCCGCGGTGGAATTACCGGTTACTTCCACTACCGGGCCGGCGGGGGCAGATGAGGTAACGCCCCTGATGCGGTAGGTAGCGCCATCTATCAACGTTCCCAGCGGCGGCGCCGCACTGAGCTTGGCGCTTCCGGGTAGCAATTCGCCACGGGTATCAGCATTTTCTTTCGGGGTTTCTTTCTGGCAAGCCGTTGCCAGCAGCCACATAGTGGCGGTGAGGGTTGTGAGGGTCTTGATTTTCATAACATAGTTCTCTGTGCGGCAATTCACGTGGAAAAATTGCAGCGGGGTTTATAATTGGTTAATCAGGATAGAAGTTAAGCAATATATTCCGGAAATGGAACAGCACCTGCTGAAAGAGGTGCTGTTCCCGGAGATTATTGTGAGGTAATGATTTTGTAATCTTCCGTTAGTCCATAGTCATATAGGTCATACGCATTACCAGGCGGCTGTATCTTTATGTTATACCACTTCCCGGGGTCTGTCAGGCCGGGAGCCGGCTTGTTGTAGAAGGGCCCCAAAACGTTTTTCAGGCTGCCTGTTACCGTGATCTCCACCTTGTTATGGCCTTTCTTTACAAATTTGCCTATTTCAAGCCTGTTGGGCTCTCCAATGATGATGCCGGCAAACGCGCCGTTCACTGTTACGGATGCCACGGTACCTTTCCAGCTACCCAGTTCCACTGCATATGCTTGGGCAGGGTTGGTTACCTGGAAGGTTTTACGGTAAGTAATACCCTCACCGTATAACGGCAAGCCCTGTTTGTTCCAGTATCCTAATTGCAGCGGCTGGGGCGCTGCAATGTTCCATCCCCGCTCTGCCGCTTCCAGGTTAAAATCTCCCAGGATGTACACCGGTTCAATTTCTGCAAATACGCTCATGGGAGACACTGTTAAGGCCAGCTGGTTATCACCGGCTTTGAGGTGGCGGCCTATGTTAAATACGCCATAAGAACGGTCAAGCCACCACTGGCCGGGCTCCATTTTGACCGCCACACCGTTGATCTTCACCTGTTGCCAGAGGCCGGGCTGCTCTATTACCGCCTTGAAGTGGCGGGCATCCACACCGGCTGCCAGGTTAAAGTGATAGATGGCGGTATAGCCGGTGCCGGTGGAAAAGGTATCTCTGCTCACAATGGCATTTTTATATTGGGTGCGGTTATTCCAGGGGTTGCCTACACCATCGGTAAACCCGAAATGTTTGAACGCGGTATTGGAGGCTATACCTGTATGGAGGCGGGTATAGCTGGTGTCTGGCTTATACAGCTGCAGATCGCAGAAGTCTATGGTGAGCGTGTTGTAGGCAGGCCTGTTCACCACAGTGGCGGAGGCATTGAGCGGTATCCATTTGGCAGGCGTATTTGCCTCCCTGTAACCGGGCATTTTTTTGTCTGCTATGAACAGCATCAGGCTGCCGGCGGGGGGAACGTTAAAGTTAAACATCACCTCCTTGTTACGTACGGTATGTGCATAGCGGGTAACACCGCCATTGAACATATCCAGGGCCAGTATGTCATTGCCGTTCATGGTAACCTTGCCGACGGAGGCATGGGTCATGCTGGCATTGGTGAGCAGCAGCAACTGGCCGTTGGCCAGCTTGCGGCGGTGGTGGTAAATATTGCCGCCAATGCTGTCTCCCTGCGCAGGGGCTATGGTAAAGCCCTGGTTATGCAGCTGCTGCAGGAGCGCTTCACGGCTCGCACTACTGACCTTTGGCAACGGCAGGGCAGCCAGTTCGCTGCTGGCCGCGCCGTCTACCAGCTGCAGCTGTTCGAAACAAACTACCCGTCCACCGGCTGCCGCAAATGCTTTCAGCAACCGGAAAGCAGGCCCGTCTATGTTTTCCATGCCCGGCGGGACCACCACCGTATTATACCCCCGCTGGCCGATCACAAAGTTCTTCCCGTCAATGCGGCCATGGTCTTTGATGATGTTTTCCGAGCCCAGGTCATACTCCAGGTGCAGGCGTTGCATCAGCGTCACAAAATCATTGAAGCTTTTCCCTATTTCTGACAAGCGTTTGTTTTCACCGTCACGGGCGTAATACATCCATGCAGAGGTAGTAGGCTCAATTACCAGTATGTTGTTGAATTGCTGCCCGCGAGACAACAGGTAATGCATCCGCGCGTAGTAGTTGTTCATGACCTTGTAGTACCGCCACCATGGCTCATGGTAAGAGAAGCTGGGCGGGTAGTCATATTTCCGCGCGCCCTGCAGCGTCATGAAAGACAGGTGCTGGTTCATGAAGTTGACGCCCAGTACATACTGCCAGTCTGCCAGCCGCTTCATGTCTTTAAACGTCAGTTCCCAGCCGGCGCCGCCATAGGTTTCGGAGAGCGTACGCGTTTTCCCCAACTGGTTGGCCACGCTGCTCAGTTCCTTCACCGCGCGGATATTGCCAAACTGAACGGGTTTGTCTTCGTTGTACTGGTTAAACAGCATGTCTATACCGGGCATCTGGTGCCAGGCGTACATGGCCATGTTATCAGGGCCATGGTAGGGGCTTGGCCAGCCGTGCTCCCAGTAGTGGCCCGTCCAGACCAGGTTCCTGGCTTCCATGTAAGCAGATACCGGCTTTGACCAGCGGTCAATAAACAATTGTAGCAACACAACGTAGTAGTTGTGGCGTACGCGTTTCCACTCGCCGGTTTCTTTAAAAAGAGAAGGCAGGTGCAGGCGCAGGTCGTAGCCCCAGGTTTTGCTGAAGGCGTCAAACAGGTCTGGCGTCCAGCGAACGGAGTGGCGGCCCTCATTGATAATGGTGGGCTCGTCGGAGAAAACGCCTTTGATCGTTTTGCCGAACTCGTTGCCGGCTATTTTTTCGTATCCCTTATAGGTAACGTCAATAAACTTTTCCGTAACGCCTTTTGCCATCAGGTCTACGTAAGACACGCCGATGGGGCCTGCCACCGTTCCGCGGTTGGAACGCTGGTAATTTGTTTTTCTGAACAAACGGTAAGCGCCGGTTTTCCCTTTTTCATCCGCCACGCTGTTGGTGACGTCTTTGTAGCTGCCGTTTACGTCTTTAAGGATGAGGAAGCAGGCAGACAGGGTATCCGGCAACTGGTTTGTTTCTTCCATGTACAGCATCTGCCCCTGGTTGTAGGCCTCCGGCATCTCATCTGCCAGCAGCCCGCCGGCAAAGCCGGTGGGGTAGGAGTTCTCATCATAGATCCAGGTATTCAGGCCCAGCTTTTTGCCCTGCTCCATGGCATACCTGAACAAACTGTACCATTCTTCAGACAGGTACTCCGTAATTAATCCCGGCCGGGGGTGAATGATAACGCCGCCAAAATCATTCTTGCGGAAATCATGCAGCATGGAGTCTATATCCCGCCTGTTCACTTTTGAGTTCCATACCCAGAGCGGCGCTGTGCCGAAATCTTTACCCGGTGCTTTAAACCCGGCAGTAATGTCTTCAAACCGCTGCTCCTGTGCATGTACGGTGCCGGTAGCCAGCAATGCCGCAAGGAGTATGAACCCGTATATCTTCTTATACATGATTGTTACTGGTAATTGTCGTAAACTATTTTCACTTTATAAAAGCAGGCGCCGTGTACCGGCCTGGAGCCCTGGAACTGGCCGCCTGCAGTATAAAAGTCAACCGTGCTGGATGACCAGGCGTTGAGTGAACAATATACAACAGGACGGGGATTTTTGTTAACATCCGGCCGTATCAGCACTATTTGCCCGTTTGGCTGGTTGCCTATTCCTTTTACGAAGGTGAGGTTATTGGTAGGGGATACGGACAGACTCTTGCTGGTTTTGTTGAAAACATATTCCCCGCCGTTGCTGGTTACCCACAACAGGTTGCTGTTGCCATGGTAGGCGCTGACCTCGTGGCCCCAGGGCGTAGGCAAGGTTACCCTGTATTGTTTCAGTTCCGTCAGCTCCGGCTGGGCATCCGTACCCCCAACCGCCAGCGCCGTGAGTATATGCGCATTGTTGGTCACATCCTGGCCGGTTACCCAAAGGCAATTAAGCGCCGGGTCCCACAGCGCGGCATGTGCTGCGCCCAGGGTGAACTCTGCGTAGGTGTTGTTACTGGCGCCCTGTGAGGTAGCGTATACGCGCACCCAGTTACCGTCAGACGCGGCCAGGGCCAGGTTGCCGTTGGGGAGCAGCTCGGCTGAATGCAGGTTGCCTGTTATTACCCTTGACCATATGCGCTGCCCGGAGTGGTAGGCAATAATGGCGGCAAAACTGTTATCGCTAACGGCAGCGAAGGTACCATTCTGCCACACAGGCATCTTCCTGATCTTAAAATCCGTACCGCCGCCAAACTTGTTGACCTCATCAGTGGAGAAGCCCATCGCAGTAGTAGGGGCCCAGCGCCATTTTTTTGCTTCAGCGGTGTTCCAGTCGGTAACAGCCGGGTCATAGATCTCTATTTGCTTCGAAGCGTCGTTTGTCAGTGCCAGCAGGTTGCCGGGGTAGGGTTCAGGGGCCTGGACCGGCGGCGGGTTGGTGCCTGGACCGGGAGCTGTATTAGCTCCCGGTTTTTTACTGCAGGCTGAGAGGATGACTAACAAACCGATGATTATTCTCTTCATCAATATCCGAGGTTTTGTGTGAGCTTATCGTTTAGCAGTATTTCTGCGTTGGGAATAGGAAACAGCAGCCGCTCCTGTGTTACATTATAGCTGCCGGATTCCAGGTAGCTGTATGTTGCTTTCTGTTTCACGCCAAACGCTGTCATCACGGCAATGGCTTTGCCGGTACGTACCAGGTCAAGCCAGCGCTTGTTCTCGAAAGCCAGTTCCACTCTTCTTTCATGCAGGATGGCGGTTTGCAGCACGCCTTTATCGGTACTGGAAATATTATGTGTAGCATCGCCGAAGGCCCTTTCCCTTACCGCATTCAGGTATGGCAGCGCTTCACCTGCTTTGCCCTGTTCAACCAGGCTTTCAGCAAGCAGCAGCAATACTTCCGCATAGCGGTAAACCGGCCAGTTGTCATTGGTCTGGCCGCCGATAGTATGCACATGCAGGAATTTCTTCGGGAACGGGCGGCCTACCTTACCTGCGGGCGGGGTGTAGTTCAGGGCGGGTTTCACCGCAGTGGCGGCAAAATCGTCGTTGGCGTTGAAGGAGCCCTCCGCAATGGCAATAGTTGCATTTAGCCGCAGATCTCCGCTTTCATAGGCATCTATCAGGTCTTGCGTGGGAGTATTGTAACCACCGTCGTTGGTAACGTTGTTGTAGTTAATGCCGGTGACAACAGACGTATTGGTCATGCGCGGAATGAAATTGTAGACAGATGCCTGCGTATTGGCCTGCGGTACTGCCAGCGCGGTGTTGAACTGGATGTCGAACACGGATTCCCTGCTGTTTTTGTTAACCAGCTCAAAAGCGTCGCTGTATTTCGGGAAAAGGGAATAACCCATGGCCGTTACCTGTTTCAGCACGCCTTCAGCCAGGTCGTATTTCTTCAGCGTTACATATACGTCTCCCAGCAGGGTTAACGCAGCGCCTTTGGTTGCGCGGCCTGTTTGCGGGAACGTGGGCGCAGCCAGTTTGGCGGCGGCGTCTGTAGCATCGGCAATGATCAGGTCATATACTTCCTGTTCGGTAGCGCGGGGAACATAGGTTTCATCACGGGAGAGGGGGGCGCGCTTATAGATGGGCACACCGCCGTAGTAACGCACCAGGTCAAAGTAAACGAGCGCACGGATGAATCTGGCCTGGCCCAGAATGGCATTGCGGTTGGCCTCTGCCAGTTGGATGTCGTCTATATGATCTATGATAACGTTGGCGGCGGAAATGGCGCTGTAGGCCGAATTCCACTTGCCGGGCGTCTGGTTATTGTACTTGTCATCCAGGAAGTCTGCAATGGCAGTGCGGTTGGTAGTGGCTACCGCCCGGTCTGAAGATTTATAGTCGTAGTGCGCATTGTCAGACCGCATTTCACTCATGGCCCAGGCACTTTTATTGTTATAGAGGCCGCGCAGCTGGGCATATGCGCCGTTCACTGCCAGCTCGTAGTCATTCAGGTTTTTAAAGTAGCTATCCAGATTAACCCTGGTGGGATCGGTTTCTTCGAGGAACTTTTTGCAGGAAGTTTGCCCCAGGCTGAATATTACCAATATTAAAGCAACGATCTTTTTCATGTTTACTGATTTTAAAGGCCAAGGTTCAAACCGAATGTGAATGTTCTTTGCAGCGGGTAAGCGCCCAGGTCTTGCCCCTGTTGCGTCACAAATGCCAGCCCTCCGCCGGCGCTTACTTCAGGGTTGCCGGGGTAGCTGGTGAAGATGTATACGTTCTGCGCGGAAGCGTATAATCTCAGGCTCTTGATGAAAGGCGTTCTGAACTTCTTCAGCATATACCCCAGCGTGATGTTGTTGATGGTAAGGTGAGACGCGTCGTGCACAAACAGTGAATTGTCTGTACGGTACGCTGCGGTAGTACCGGCTAAAGTGCGTGCCACGCGGCCATTGCCCGGCTCGGATTCAGAACGCCAGCGCTGCAGCAGCTCCGGTGGACCGTTAAACACGCCATCCAGGTTGTAGGTACTCTCCTGCATGCCGTTTTTCAGCTTGTTGCCATAGGTGCCAGACATGGTGATGCTCATATCAAAGTGCTGGTACTGGAAGCTGTTGGTGAGCCCGAAGATAAATTCGGGATTGGGGTCTCCCAATACGGTCTGGTCTTCAGGGAACGTGATCTTGCCATCTCCGTTGAGGTCTTTGAAACGCACCGTGCCGGCCTGAGACAGGGTAGTAGTGCCCGTTCCGTAGTATTTAGGCCCTGCATCCGCCTCTGCCTTGTTTTTAAAGATACCGTCAAACACATACCCGTAGAATTGCCCGATGGGCTTGCCTACCAGGGTACGGAAATCCGTAAATTCAGATAAAGTGATAGTAGGGTCTGCGGCAAACGGAATATTGTTCAAACCGATGCGTTTCACAAGGTTCCTGTTGAAGGCAATATTGAAATCGGTATTCCACTTTAATTTCCCGGTCAGGTTCTTGCTGCTCACAACAATTTCATGCCCCCATTGGCGGATGTCTCCGAGGTTATCCTGTACGGTGCCGAAGCCGGATGAACGGGGCACCGGGAGCTCGAAGAGCAGCCCTTCCGTCAGCTTGCTGTAATAGTCGTATGACAGGTTCAGCCTGCCGTTCAGGAATCCTATGTCAATACCGGCATCAAACTGGCGGTTGCGCTCCCAGCCAAGGTTAGCGTTGCCAAGGATGTTCTGTACCTTGCCGGAGGCCAGGCTGCCGGAGAAGGTGTAGTTGGAATTCCCAATACGCGCTATGGAGGAGTAGTTGCCTATTTCGTTCATGCCCGTTAAACCGTAGGTAACTCTCAGTTTCAGGAAGCTCAGCGGCTTGAAGTCTTTAAGGAAAGCCTCATCGCTGGCTATCCAGCCTGCGCCGAAGGAGGGGAAGGTACCCCATTTGTTGTTGGCGCCAAAGCGGGAAGACCCGTCACGCCTTACGGAGGCCTGGAGCAGGTACCGGTCTTTGAAGCTATAGTTCAACCTTCCCAGCAAAGACACCATAGACCACGCTGCAAAGCTGGTATTATTGGTAGTGAAGCGCGTAGCTGCACTCAGGTAGGGTATCCTGTTATCCGGGAAATCGCGGCCTACCATATCGCTGGAAAAACCGGTGGAGCGCTGAATGGTAAAGCCGGCCAGCGCGCCCAGGGAGTGGTCTCCAAAACGCTGATTGTAATTGAGGGTATTCTCGTTCAGCCACACATAATCATTATTGACCAGGGCCTGGCCATAAGCGGAGTTATTGCCAGGCGGCGGGTTCTCCATGGGCAGGGCATTGAAGCCGCCCATGGAAGTGGAAGGGATGAACCGCTCACGGTTCACCTTGAAAAGGTCAGTGCTGCCGGAGGTGCGGAAGGTGAGGAAGTCTGTCAGCTTCACTTCAGCAAAAACGTTGGCCAATACGCGCAGGCGGTTGGCGTCGTCTTTTACCTCGGTCAGCTGCCTGAGCGGGTTGGCCCATACGAACTGGTTGGTGAAACCTGTAATACCTAATGCCAGTGAACCGTCTGGGTTGTAAGGAGAGCCCATGGTGGGAATCATGGAGGCCGCAGCAAAGATGGCGCGCTGGCCGTCTACATTGAAGCCGTTACCCTGCCTGTTGTTATGTTCCAGCTGCAGGGAAGGCGCTACGCCAAAGCCGATCTTTACACGTTTGCCGGGGGTAAAATCCCCATTCACGCGCAGCGAAAAGCGCTTGTAGCCGGTGTTTACAAGAATACCCTGCTGATCAAAATATCCGGCCACCACGCTGTAGGCCGCCTTCTCCGTACCGGAGTTGATGGCTATGCTGTAGTTCTGTACCGGTGCTGTTCTGGTAAGCTCACTGAACCAGTCCGTTCCTTTACCATATTGCTCAGGGTTCTGGTATACCGCGGGAATGCCGCCGGTATAACCCTCATACCTGATCTTGTCTTCATAAAAACCTTTCATGTAAGTAGCCAGCTGGGTGGCGTTCATTACAGGTGGAATCAGTTCACGCATGAGTGAGGCGGTGCCATAGTAGGAGTTGACATTGATCTGTGTGGCCCCTGCCTTGCCGCGTTTGGTGGTGATCATGATCACGCCGTTGGCCGCGCGGGAGCCGTACAGGGCGGTAGAAGCCGCGTCTTTCAGGATGGTGAAAGATTCAATTTCGTCAGGGTTGATGTTATTGATATTATCCGGGTTGCCAAGCATGGGCTGCCCGTCTACCACCACCAGCGGCCGCACATTTGATGTAAATGAAGCAGCTCCGCGGATGCGCAGGTCCATACCCTGGCCGGGGCGGCCGGTGGTTTGCGCCACCTGTGCTCCCGGCAGCTTGCCCTGCAGCCGCTCAGCGAAAGTACCGGTGGGCTGGTCTTTCATATCGTCAGCATTCAGTTTGCTGACAGAACCCACAATGTCACGCGTGTTCTGGCGGCCATACGCCACCACTACTTCCCCCAGCTGGGCGGTAGCTTGCTCCAGTTGTACGTTAATGGTGGCCTGCCCGTTGATGGCCACTTCTTTGGGGGTGTAGCCCAGTAACCTGAACTCCAGCACGCCGCCGGTTTCAGGCACATGCAGCGAGTAGGTGCCGTCCGGGAGGGTAGCCGTACCCGTTGATGAATTTCTCAGCCGGATGGCCACGCCCGGCAAAGGGTTATTATTCACGTCCGTGACGCGGCCTTTGATGGTAACCGCCACTACGGCAGGCTCCGGCGTGCGGGTGATGACGATGGTATGCTGACGGATGGTATAGGTAAAAGGTTGGTTGGCGAAGCATTTTTTGAGCACTTCTTCCGCCGTTGCATCCGTTACCTGCAACGCTACCGGCTTCGCATCCTTCAGGATGTCTACATTCCAGAGAACGTTATAGCCGGTTTGTTTCCTGATCTGGTGGAACACGTCCCTGAGCGTGATCTCCTTGGCTGACAAGGTCATCTTCTGGGCATAGGAGGAGGCGCTGACTTCCATTAACGCTGCGATCATTAAAACAACGGTCAGTTTCATAACCAACACAATTTTTTTGAGCGTAGCGCCAGCATTCCCCTGGCGCACGACAGGTATGTAAAATTTCATTACATTTGGATGTTTGAGTTTAAAAATCAGATTACTGTGACTACAATAAGCCTAAGAGACTTGTTTTTTGCAGGGTCTGCTCAAATTACCGGCCGGGGGCGCTGGAACGCTCCCGGTTTTTATCTGGCCCCTGCCTGCGGCAGATTTTTTATGGCATAACGGTGATCCTCCTTCCTTCTAGTTTAAAGTGAACAGCGCCGGTTAATTCCAGCATATTTAATACTTCAGATACGTTTTTGGAACGGGAGAGGCTGCCGGCAATGGCTTTCTTCGAAATATCTCCCTCATAGCGCACTTCTACATCATACCATCGGCTCACCTGCCGCATGATGTCTTCCACTTTCTCGTTATCGAACAGGAAGTAGCCGTTTTTCCATGCAACGGCCGCTTCCGTATCTCCGTCCTTCACCTGCATACTGCCGGCGGCCACATTCAGTATGGCTTTCCTGCCCGGCGTCAGCAAGGCATTTGCCGCATGGTAATTCACCTTCACCCCGCCTTCCAGGAGGGTCACCACATGCTGCGGTTCATCAGGGTAGGCATTAATGTTGAAATGCGTGCCCAGTACCCGCACGTTCATAGCCGTGTCTGCCCCGGCCTTGATGGCAACATAGAACGGCCGGTTCCGGTCTTTGGCCACTTCAAAATAGGCTTCTCCGGTGAGGGTCACTTTCCGTTCGTTCTGCGGGAAAGCGGCGGGGAAATGGAGAGACGAGCCGGCATTCAGCCACACATTGGTGCCATCCTGCAGGGTAAGCCGGTATTGGCCGCCAAAGGGGGTGCTGAGCGTATTGTAAACAACGGTACTGTTCCCGGAGGAGGAAAGATTATCGTATTGCACATGCCCGCTGTCCGTTTTGTTCACGGCCGAGCTGCCTTGCTGGCTGATAGTGCCATCCCCGGCTTCTTCCAGCACCACTTTCTCCCCGTTGGCCAGGGTGAGAACGGCTTTGTTGCCGCCGGGGCCAACATCCTGCACAAGCGGGGTATTGGCAGGCTGCCCCTGCCTTTGCAGCCGGGGGAAGGCAAAATATCCCGCCACCGCCAGTATGAGCAGTACAGCCGCTGCGGCCGGTATAAAGTACCGCCGGCGTTTAACGGCCGGTGTGCTGATCTGTTGCTCCAGGCGGTTGAGCATGCGTAGGCGCACCTGCTCTTCTTCATCGGCATTATCAGACAGCCATTCAACGTCAGCTTCGTTATGCTCCTGGTACCAGGCCATCAGCTCCGCTTCTTCCGCAGGCGTAATGGTGCCGTCAAGGTATTTTTCAATGAGGTGGATGATGTTGTTTTTCAACGGAGGTAATTTATCGTTACAGGGAGATGTACCCTAATGGGGTGGTTGACCCTTAGTAGCCGTAAAAAAAATTCATCATGGCAAAGACCGCAGCTTCAGCTTCAGCTCTTTCAGTGCCTTGGTGAGATGTGCTTCGGCCGTTTTTTCGGAAATGCCCATGCTGCAAGCTATTTCCCGCATGCTGAGGCCTTCCGCTCTGCTCAATCTGAATACCAGCCGGCATTTTTCAGGGAGCGCTTCCACAATGCCGTTGATCTGCTGCTGCAGAAACCTGGTGTGGATCTTTTCTTCATCCCATACCACTCCTGGAGAAACGGCCGCCTGTTCAACAATCTGCGCCCTCCGTTTCTGCCGCACGTACTGTTTGAATACAGACAAGCGCACGGCTGTAGCCAGGTAAGCGCCAATGTTGTCTATACGCAGGTTTGTCCGCCTGTTCCAGAGGCTGATGAACACCTCCTGTACAATCTCTTCCGCAATGGTCTTATTCCTGCTGTGGGAATAGGCAATGGCCAGCAGGGATTTCCAGTAACGCTCATAAATTTCGGCAAAGGCCTCCCTGCTGCCCTCCCGGAGGGACACAAGTAAGGCTGCATCAGGTAATTGCCGGTGCCATTTCATACTACAAGCGCATATGACGGGTATTGGCACCGTTCGGTACAATGCCCTTCATGACGTGGATCTTCTGGTTACAGGAATATGTACCACCAGGGCGGGCAATACCCTTAGTGGCATCACAAATTTTTTCAGGGAAGCAGGAACCCGAGGAGAATAATTGCCCAGATGAGGGGGCGGTTGAGGTGTATTTTCAGTACTTTCAGCGCTTTGGTGAGATGCGCTTCGGCGGTTTTCTCCGCTATGCCCATCCATTGGGCTATTTCCGGTATGGCCAGGCCTTCTTCTCTGCTCAGCCTGAACACCAGGCGGCATTTTTCCGGCAATTCCTCTACTATACCATTGATGTGCTGCTGCATGAAGCGGGAGAAGATCTTTTCTTCGTCCCGGGAAGCCGACAGCGGGTCTGCCGCCTGCTCCGCTATCTGGCTCCTGCGTTTCTGGCGGGCATACTGCTTGAAAACAGACAAGCGCACCGCGGTAGCCAGGTAGGCGCCAATATTGTCTACATACAGTTCATTACGCCTGTTCCAGAGGCTGATGAAAACTTCCTGTACTATTTCTTCGGCAATAACCTTGTTGCGGCTGTGCAGGTAGGCAATGGCGAGGAGCTTCTTCCAGTAGCGGCGGTAGATTTCGGTAAATGCCTCCCTGGCGTCTTCACGGAGAGACGCTAACAGGTCTGCATCAGAAAGTTGCCGGTGCTGGTCCATGCGGGTGGTTATACTTCGCAAGATTAAAAAAAATAATCGAGCAATTGCAGGGGGACATAAAAATATAATATTGTTACAGATATCAATAGCAGAGGTCTGTAAAAAAGCTTATATTGAAAGCACCGGAATCCGGTATCAGACCAAATCAATCATCATGTTATCACGTAAAATGAAGCTCACCTATACTATTTTGTTATTTCTCCTGCCTGTGACTGTTTGTGCCCAAACCGATCTTCCTGTGCTGCAGGCCGGCACTGTTAGTGTAAGCGGCGAAGTAACCATCCCGGTATCTCTCAGGAAAGATAGTATATGGTTATTTTTGAGAATTCCCCAGCCATTTACAGGCGAATTCAAAACCTATAAAACGCTGCTCGATTTTGCCGGGCAGTTTGAACTGAAGGTCAATACAGAAACAAATCTGAGCAGATGCGTAGTAAGTACGGACATCGATTTAAATAACATGGTGACCGTGCTGTTAAAAAACGGCGAGGAAAGTAAAATATCCTTCAGTTATAATAACGATGGCGTGATTGATAGGCTGGAGGTCAATGATATGCACGGATTTACTGAAGAAGAGCTTATCCAGGGCCCGGCGAAGTTTTCCGAATTGACCACTTATAGGACCGGTACGCCTATCGCTCCCTTATATGATAAAGCTTTTAGCGTCTATATAGATCACGTAAACGGTATATTGAAGAGAAAGCGGATGGTTTTGACCAAACCGCCCCTTTTATCCGGAAAGATCAACGAGATCATATTCAGGGATTATTCACTGGCAGTATACCACATGTATGTATTCAGTTATCATGATCAAATGGTTTTAAACTACAGGAGAACGAATGATGGAAAAATGCCGGACAGTTCAGCGATAAGAAAGCCTGTACGGGAGGATTATGCGTTCCTTAAAGACCTTGATCTGAATAACCGGTTATATCTGTATAGCTTTAATTACCCGCTTTTTACGCAAGAGCTGCTGCAAAGCAATGCATTAAATATCCCGCGTATTCAAGACACGCCCATCAATGAATGGATGAAAAGTGTAAAGGATATGCTGGGCACGCTGACCGGTTCTGATCAAGGCCTGTTTTATGACATACTGGTAGGGAATGCGTATGCCATGCAATTAAATACAGAGCTGAAACCATTGACGTCAAAGCAGGTTGAAAACATCAGAAACTATTACAAGGGAGGCGATCTGGAGAAGATACTGCTGCGAAAAAACGAAGAAGTAACGCGGCTGGCCATGCTAAAAGAGACTTTAGTAGTTAACAATACACCAGTTACCGCTCCCGAAGAATTAATGAGTGCTATTGTCTCCAGGTATAAAGGAAAAACCGTTATTGTCGATTTTTGGGCAACCTGGTGCGCGCCTTGCCTTGAAGCCATGCAAGCATACAGGGACTTAAAAAAACAGTTGGTTGGTAAAGACGCGGTATTTGTCTACATAACCAGCCCGTCATCACCCCAAAAATTATGGGAAAGGCACATACAAGGCATCGGAGGGCAACAGTACTACCTGACCTCAAAAGAGTGGAGGCATGTATTAGACAGCTTCAATTTCAGTGCTATCCCCACGTACATGATATTTGACAAGACCGGAGCATTAAAGCAGCAATTTACCGGGTACCCCGGGAACGAGGAGATGCAGCGGCGAATTGAAGCGGCGCTGTAAGCCGGCTTTCATACACTCTTCAACACCTCCACCGGGTTGCTCCTGGCCGCCCGCATCGTCTGTGACCCTATCATCATGAACGCAATCAGCAGCACTACCACCAAACCAATAAACAGTTCCGTAACCTGCACCGGCGTGTGGTAAGGGAAATTGACCAGCACAACATTCCTGAAGAAGAGGTAGGTTGCCGGCAGGGCAATGAGTGCCGATATAGACAGCAGCAGCAAAAAGCCGCGGCTCAGCAGGAACACCAGGTTGCCGGAGCTGGCGCCCATCACCTTCCGGATGCCGATCTCTTTCAGCCTTGTTTCGGTGGTGAATACCACCATGCCGAACAATCCCATAGAGGCAATGGAAATAGCCAGGAAGGAAAGGAACCCGATGATCTTGATCATAGTGGAAAATTCGCTGTAGGCATCTTCTATGGCTTCATCGTAAAACTCGGCCTCCAACGGGTGCACCCGGTCAATCTTTTTCCAGGTAGAGGCTATTTTGGCCATGGTGGCCGGCATATCTGCGCTTTTTATTTTGGCGCTGATGATGGCCCTGTCTTCAGGCGTCCAGAAGGTGAAGGCCACCGGGCCAATGAGGTTCTCCACTTTGCCGTAGTGAAAGTCCTGCATGACGCCTACAATGGTCATTTTACGCCCGTTCAGGGAGACCTGTTCCCCGATGGCTTTTTCCGGGTTGCCGGCGCCGATGTTGAACCGCCTTAGCACCTGCTGGTTCACGATCACCTCGCTGACGGCCTGCGCGGTGGCGGGGCGTGCAATAAAGTTCCCGCCGGCCAGGAGTTTGTAACCGTGCAGCGGCAAATAGTTCTCGTCTACGTGGTTGGTCATCACCAGCACAGAATCTTGGGAATCTTTGTATTTCATATTACCGCCCCAGGCGTTCCCTACGCCGGTAGTAACCAGTGACCGGGAGAGGGCGGTTACTTCCGGCATCTCGCCCAGCTCCTTGAGCATGGCATCGGGCTTATTGCCCAGCATGTTGATGTTGAGGATATTTTCGGTGTTGAAGCCCAGGTCAAACGCCAGGATGTTTTTATACTGCACATACCCCACGGCGGTGGTGGTAATGAAGATCAGGGTAACGGTGTATTGCACTACCACCAATGCGCGCCTGAGCGTCAGGTGTTTGAACACCTTCCCCGGAGAAACATTGCCGAATGCATTCAGCGGGCTCACTTTCGAGAAGAATACGGCGGGCATGAAGCCGGCAATCACCCCCACGGTCACTGAAAAAACAATGAAGGCCGCCACCATGGCAGGCGTAAGATCGAGCTTTACCAGGCGTTGCATTTCCGGGGCCATGTTGATCAGCAGCGGCCGCAGCAGGAGGAACAGGAGGAATGACAGCAGGAGGGCGGCCAGGGAGATCATGACCGCTTCGGCCAGGAACTGTTGCCATATCTGGCCCCTGCCGGCGCCTATAGCCTTGCGGAGCCCTATTTCCTTAAAGCGGCGCATGGCGCGTGCAATGGAAAGATTGGTATAGTTGAAACATGCGGATAATATCACCACCAATGCCAGCCCGCCGAGTATCCAAAGCACAACAGGCGGCATGTGAGGGCCCATGAATGGAGGGCCGCCCTCTGACTGGCGGAGGCTTTCTCCAACCACTATATTATACAATGGAAGCAGCTCCAGCTGGATCCTGGTGTCTTTTTCGGCAAGGTTTTCTTCCCGCGCCAGCATGTTGAGCTGTGACTGGATGGCGGCCATGTCCGCATTTTCAGCGGGCAGGAGGTACACGGCGTTGTGCCACATATTGGTCCATGCGGCAAAATTTTTATCGGCTTTGTTGACTTGTACCGCGGTAGACAATGATACCAGCGCTTCAAAATGGAGGTGTGAAAAGAATGGGATGTCTTTCATGATACCCGTCACCAGGTAATCAAGCGTATCTATTTTGACAGCCTTGCCCAGCGCGGCCTGGTTGCCGAACAGCTTCCTGGCGGCTGTTTCAGTGAGCACAATGGAGTAGGGGTCTTTCAGCGCCGTTTCGGGGTTGCCTTCCATCATCGGGAATGTAAACACCCTGAACAGCGAAGGCTCCGCCCAGTAGCCCTGAACGGGGAGGATGTTGTCTCCCACCTGCGCATCTCCGGAAAAGTTGTTGCGCATAATAACCACTTCTTCGATGCCGCTCACTTTCTGGCGGATGAGCTGGCCGGTTTTGATAGAGGTAGATGCAAACTTGCCGCTTTCTTCACCTTTAGATGTGTAGATGTTGGTGATGCGATAGATCCTTTCCCCATGCTTGTGGAACTTGTCGTAAGACCGGAGGTCCAGCACAAACGCTATCAGCAGCAGCCCAACAGACATGCTGATGGCCAGGCCTATGATGTTGATGGCGGAGAACAGCTTGTTGCGCAGGAGGTTGCGCCCTGATGTTTTGACGTAGTTGCCGATCATGATCCGGTTCATAAAAGAGGTGGAGAATATTGATTTTCGTACCGTATAACTTCTGAAGAACTTGATGGCGTCAATCATATAGATCAGCCGGGCACGGCGCGGCCCCAACCGCTGCACGTTGCGCTCAAAACATTCGTTGAGGTCTCCCGTCAGGTCTTCCACAAGCCCCGGCTTGCAATACCATGCTATAAACTGCTGCGCCCAGGAGGGGGGACGGTGCTGCCCTTGGTCTTTCATGCTACACGTTTTTCCAGGCAAGCGCCGGTATCCGGGCCCACAGCTGGTCCCGCATAGACTTGGCGTTGAGCAATGCCGTTTTTCCCTGCATGGTGAGTTCATAGAATCTCTTGCGTTTGCCGCCACGGGCCTTGGTGGCTTCTCCCAGCTCGCTTTTCACCAATCCTTTCTCTTCCAGGCGGTTGAGCACCGCATGTACCACGCCCAGTTTTACGGAACGGCCTGTATGGTCAGAGAGCTCGTCGCAAATGGCTACGCTGTAGGCGTCGTTAACCAGCGCAGCAACGGTGAGCAGCACCAGTTCTTCAAATTCTCCGAGGTTTGTGCCTTTCATGTTCAGTATTAATTACGTAAATGTATGTAAAAGTCGGATATTATACATACAAAAGGTGAATATTACGGATGGTGTGCATAAAATATACCCTGGTATTTGAATTCCCGCTGGAGCAAACTATATTTGCAACGTTATTGCATTTTTATAGTGCCTGATGAGAGAGAGTAAACAAATATGGTTCAGAAATATCCTGGCAGGAGTGTTGATGCTCCTGCTGGCTGCACCTGCTACCTTAAAACATCTCCATCATCATCATGAGCACCAGGTTCACCACGTTGACAAAGAAGGGAGCAGGATAACGGCGGTATGCCCCGTTTGTGAAGCGCCCTACACGCACGTGTCTTTTACCTTGCCTGTTCCTGGCGGCGAACCCATCGTACCCCATTTCTTTGAAATATCTTTGCGGCATCCCCGCACGGTATGCTGGCCGCAACGGGCCTTTATCCACTCCGGCCCTGGCAGAGCGCCACCCTTCACTGCCTAACTGCTTCCTTCCATTACCCGCGGTACCCTTTCCGCGCGGCATTTCCTTTTTCTAAAAAAGTGGATATTGAAAAATATTTACGCGGGCTTCCTGTGGAAGCTGGTCAGCCGGCATGCCATGGCCGTGTCTGCCTGCATATGCGTGGCGTTGCCTTCAACAGCGCAGCCATCCTATACTATCAGCGGCTCCGTCAGGAGCGAGACCACCAAAGCTCCATTGGCAGGGGCGAGGATAGATGTTCTTCCCATAGAACAGTTCGCGCTGTCCGGCCATGACGGGGCTTTTCTGCTGAAAGACGTTCCGGCAGGGAAGTACAGGCTCAGCGTTACCCGGCCGGGCTTTGCACCGGTACTGGTTGATGTTACCGTTCCCGGCCCTTACCTGGGGGATATTACCCTGAGAGAACGCATTATGGGGCTCAGGGAAATATCCGTTACCGCCAGGCCAAGAATATTAGGATCGTCTTCCATCATTGACAAATCTGCCATCATTCATACCCAGCCCGTAAGCCTGGCTGATGTGTTACAACTTGTACCGGGGCAGCTTGCAACCAACCCCAATCTCGGCGCTGCCCAGCAAACCATGTTACGGCAGGCATCCGCTACAACTGATGCGTCCAGGGCCAGCGCGCTCGGCACGCAGGTGGTCATGGACGGCGTGCCTGTTTCAAATAATGCCAACCTGCAGAGTGATGTAACCATACTTAACTCGGCTCCAGGCGCGTTGCCGCCGTTCTCTTCCGTTGCCGGGAGAGGAAATGACCTCCGGCAAATACCTGCGGATAATATTGAGAACATCGAGGTCATCCGCGGAATTCCCGGCGCGCGGTTTGGAGACCTCACTTCAGGACTGATACTTGTGCAATCCAGGATAGGCGTCATGCAGCCGGAACTGCGCACAAGAGTAAATCCTGACCTGGTGCAGCTTGCATGGCTATGGGGCTTCCAGGGAAAGAACAAAAACAGCACCTTCAACGTTGGCGCAGACCTGGCGCGCTCCCGTGCGGATGTACGGGACCGGCTGAACCAGTATAGCCGCTTCCAGGGCCAGCTGTCCTGGCAACAGGCATGGGGAAAGGCAAAACGTTTTTCCACTACCAACATTCTCTCCGCGTACAAAACGCTGGACAAGCAGAAGCAATCTCCCGATGACCTGCGCTATCAGAACACAAACTACGCTGATGACTATGGCGTGAAGGTCAGCTCAGAAGGGAAATGGGAGGCCAGCCGCCCCTGGCTGCAAAACCTCCACTACACGGTAGCGCTGACCGCCAGCCGGCAATCAGCCTATTATCAAACGCTGGTAACGCGGGATGTTTTCCCGCTTTCCGATGCCACCACAGATACCACCCAACAGGGGTTCTTCGGAAAAAGCGAATATCTCAACCAAACCACGGTAGACGGGCGCCCGGTTAACGGCTACGCCAGGCTGGAAGCCTCCGCCGTAAAAAGTACGGGCGCGCTGATGCACCGCCTGTCTGCAGGCGCGGAATGGCGCATGGATGTAAACTTTGGCGAGGGGAGGCAGTTTAACCCGCTCTACCCGCCTCGGCAGAACTATAGCATGGGAGACCGCCCGCGGAGTTATGCCAGTGTTCCCGCCTTGCACCAGCTTGCCTATTACGCGGAAGACAAGGTGTCCGCATCCCTGGGAGACCGCAAGCTGATGGGCCAGTTCGGCCTCCGCCTGGATAATGTGGCGCCCCGGGGCATTTTCCGCAGCAGGTACAAAACCATTGCCGCGCCAAGGATCAACCTGGCCGCCGAAGTGGTGCGTAACCTGTGGCTGCGCGGCGGCTACGGCATTGCGGCAAAGGCTCCCCCGCTCAGCTATCTCTACCCCGGCAACCGTTATTTTGACCTGGTGAACTTTAACTATTTCGCGGAGAACCCGGCGGAGCGCCTGGCCATCATTACCACGCGCGTGATTAAGCTGGATGGGCTGCAGCTAAACCCATACACCGCCGAAAAGTGGGAATTCGGGTTTGACCTGGAACAACCACTTTTCTCCGCCAACATTTCATTCTTTAACGAAACCACCCGCAACGCCATTGCCATCAACCGGGAGCTGAAAGCCTTTGCGTATGACAAGTTCAAGGCCATAGAAAAACCCGTTGGGGCCCCGCCGGTGCTGGGCTATGAACGGACGGACACCTTCTTCGCCCCGTATGACGTGCCCGTCAATAACAGGAAGATCATGAACCGCGGTGTTGAATATGCTATTGACATCCCGGAGATACGCAACATCCGTACATCATTCAACATTACGGGCGCTTACATCCGCACGGAAACTTATGACAACGGCCCGTTCATAGATGCGGCAAAGGCTTACCAGGGCGCTACGGTGCCGGAGCTGATCGGCATTTACCGTTCCTCGGGGCGGGTGGTGTCTTCACGGATGAATACGAGCGTGCGGTTCATACACCGGTTCCCGCAGCTGAACATGATCTTCTCCGCGTTGTGGCAAACGGTGTGGATCAGCAGGAACAGCCCCGTGCCGCTCGGCATATACCCGGAGGCCGTACTGAACAGGAGGGGAGAAGTGATCCTGCTATCGCCGGAACAGGCAAAACTGCCCGAATACGAGTCATTGATCAGGGTGCAATCAGACCTCAGGGCAACCGCCTATCCGCCGTTACACCTCTTCAACCTGCGGCTCACCAAAGAATGGAAAAACGGCGCCGGCTTTTCTTTTTATGCCAATAATTTCCTGAACTACCGCCCGCTGCATTACGATGCCAACCTGAACGGGCTTATAAGGCGCAATGAACCGCTTTTTTTCGGGGCCGAGTTCAACTTCAGATTAACAAAAAAACAAACCAATAAATAAATATGAAAAAGATTACCACTCTCGTGCTGCTGGCAGGCATGCTGTTTACGGCCTGCAACAATAACCGTTCAGGAGATATCAGAACGGCCAACGTTACGGTAAAAGTGAATTATCCCTCCACCTACAGCCAGCAAAACGCTTCACAGGCAAGCGTTACCATCACCAGCATGGCCGACGGGTCAACAAAAACCGCTACCACGGGAGATGACGGCCAGGCCGTTTTTTCAGGCGTATTGCCCGGCAGCTATAACATCAGCGTTACCCGCAGCCTGACCGCCCAGCAGGCGCTGACGCTTACCGGCGTCAGCCAGGAGCTGACGCTGAACGCCGCATCCAGCAACGTAGCAGTAAGCGGTACGCAGGATGCAACGTTCACGCTGGAGCTGCAGGGCACAGTGGCCGGCAGCCTGCTGATAAAGGAAGTATATTATACCGGCAGCAAAACAGCAGCCGGCGGCACGTACTTCAGCGATCAGTTTGTGGAGATCTATAACAATTCAACGGATACGCTGTACCTGGACAGCCTCTGCATTGGAGACGCCTACGGCAACTCCGGCCTCATCAATCCCAACTCGCTGCCCACGCCCTTCAATACAGACAACCAGCATGTGTACCTGAATAATGTATGGCGCATCCCCGGCACCGGGAAAGACCGGAAGCTGGCGCCGGGCCGGAGTATTATCGTTGCGCAGGACGGTGTTAATCATAAAGACCCGCTCCTGAACCCCGCCAGTCCCGTTGATCTTTCAAAAGCCGATTGGGAAACGTACAATGAGCGCCCTGACGGCAGGGATGCAGACGCTCCCGGCGTACCTAACCTGGAGCGGGTGTACTTCACCGGCGGCTTTGACTGGCTGCTCACCGTATTCGGGCCCGGTGTGGTGATCTTCAAGGCAGACTTCAATTCCCTGGAAAAGGTGGCCATCCCCGGCACTACGCTAGACCCCAGGATAAAGGTGCCGAATGCAGCGGTAATTGATGCCTTTGAAGGTCTTAAAGATGCCGGCAGCGTTGCCTACAAACGTATCCCCACAGCGCTGGACGCCGGTTTTGTTCACGCTGACGATACTTACAATATGCAGAGTTTCCGCCGCAAAACCGCTACTACCATTAACGGCAGAAAAGTATTGCAGGATACGAACAACAGCAGCACAGATTTTGAAAAACTGGCCGCACCCGCGCCGAAAGTATTCCAGTAATGCAAAAGCTCAGTATGTCCCTGGCCGTTCTGGCAAGCCTGTGCTGTACCGCTGCTGTACAGGCACAGGCGCCCGGCCGGGACACGTTGCATGCTTACGAAGATGGCCGCCTTCCAGACATGTTCCCGCTCACGCGGAACCCCGCTTCCTTATGGCAGTCAAACCGGCCCCATTATACCCGCGTGGCCGGCGGGTGGGAACATACTGGCGGAAAGCTGCGCAGGCCGATGGCCGCCGCGGCGGCCAATCACTTCGGTATAGCAGCCGCCGGGTATGCAAAGGCCAATGGCTGGACCTACCAGGGCGCCGTGTCATACAACAAGCAGCTGGAGCAGGATGTTGCATGGAGCGGCGTTTATGACCCGTATGAAGGCAACCCGTTCTTATGGACGGACAGCAGCAGCGGCAATTGGGAGCGAGACCATCTCCGGGTGTCCGCCACCGTTAATACCCCCGTATTCGGGCGCCGCTGGCATGCGGGCCTGAACATTGCTTACCACGTTGGCTCCGGCGCGCGTAAAAGCGACCCCAAGCCGTTCTACCGTTACAGGAATATTTCACTGGCGCCCGGCCTCACCTGGAAGGCCGGGAAACATGCCGGCATTGGCGCCTATGGAAAAGTACAGTCTGTGCAGGAAGACAATGAGCTGGGGTTTTATAACACCGGCACCGGTAATGTGCTCCTGTACAGGCTGCGGGGCTATGGCACCTACACACGGGCGCCGTTCGTAAACGCGGAAAGGCAGCGCCGCGGCATGTTGTATGAAGCAGGCGCGCACTACAGTTACAGAAAAGGCCGGCTCTTTACACTGGTCAGCATCTACGGAGCGGTAAACGAAGAAACGGTGTACGAAGGCGTGATCAAACGGCAGGCATATGGTTATTACCACGAGAACCGGTTTGGCGGAGCGGCGTCGTTGTTTGCTGAAGGCATAGACAGAGGCCACTTTGCCGCCATTTCTTTCGATGCCGTTAATGGCCATGCCGATGATGTAGCGTACCATGCACAAACCGCTTATTCCACACGGCGCCGGCTATCGGCAAAAGCAGGGTACTGGAAAAGGAACATCCAGTTGGAACTGCGCCCCTTCCTGCAGCAAGACGAGTTTGCCGACATGGCCACCGCTACCGGTTTTAATACCACAAGCGCCGGAGGGCTGCTGGTGCTCAACTGGAGAAAACAACTCTCTCCCCGTACCTGCCTGCAATTGAAGCCCGCTGCAGGGTACCGTCACGTGCTGCAGGATAGTTGGCAGCAAGGCGCCAGCAATGTGATAGTGCGGGAATTGATATTCCCGGACTACCGGTATTTTGCCAGCTCCCGCACCATGGCGTCCCTTACATGTGCTTACATGCTGCATTCAGGCCTACACATAACACACGGTATCGAAGCACATGCAGGAGGGGAGCTTGGGCCTGAAAACACTGCCAACAAAACCATCCGTTTAAAATATTCAATCCTTTTTTAATGAAGTATTTACTTTTTTCTCTCACCATCATCATGGTGGCATCCTGCCAGGTAACACGCCCGCTGGCCAAACTGCAGGCTGACCACCGTAGCCTGGCAGACAGTATGCTGGCTTATGCGTTAGACCATGAGGCTATCTACACCTTACTGGATACCATCAAACCGATCAGCAGCGTAAAATTCCTCCGGCTCCCGGTGGCAAAACCGGCTTCCGTAAAGGACGGTGACCAGGTGGTGACCCCGGCAGACAGCCTGCCTGCGCTGGCAGGAAAGTATGCGAAGATCTGCGCTGCTTTAAGCAAGGGAGACCACCAGTTTGTAATGATGCCCTTTGCCCGTGCTGAGGGGCATGTGCGGTATGTGGAGATATATGTTGTGCGCAAAAGCAGGTTTGCCTCCTTGATGGCGCAGCATGCCGCTTTCTTCGGCCAATGGGGCTTTACGCCGGATAGTGACCCTGCCGTAGTGCTCCCCGTCATTGAATACGAAAGCCGGCACGACCGTAACCGCGCGTACGGGCTGCTGTTCGGCTATCCTTTATACGCCGTGGATTTCTTCGTGGCCGCCAACCAGCAAACCGAGCGGGATACCACTATCAAGCTGGTGCCAAGGGATTTCTTTGCCATCCCCGTATACGCAGGCAACAAAGGATATTTTACCTATGCCATGCCCAAGGGGCATACACCCTCCGAAACCGATTCCAGCATTTACCGCCGCGCCGTCAACACCCTTGCACAATATAAAGCACAAAGGCAGCGGTACCTCACCGCTACGGGCTTGAATGCGCTGCAACTCTGGAATAACTGGAAAAACAAACCATAAGCATGGCGAGGTTCAGGCCCGCGCCATACGTTGTGCTGGTGGCAATAGGCCTCATCTGGGGCAGCACCTGGATGGTGGCGAGGGAGGCACTGGAGCGCATGCCCGTGATGCTGCTTATGGGGATTAGGTACTTGATGGCTGGCGCACTGCTGACGGGGTTCTACCTATGCAAAGGCCGCCCCATACCTTCCGCCGGTACCATGTGGCGGCTGCTGCCTGGCTCTATGCTGATGTTTACACTAAACGGCTGCCTCAGCTACTGGAGCATTCTTTTTATCCCTTCCCACATTGCAGCCATCATTGGCAGTCTTGCCCCGCTGTTCATATTCCTTCCCGTAGTAACTGCCGGGAAGGCGAACATCAGGCTGCCCGCTGCCATGCTGCTATGCGTGGCGGGGGTGGCGCTGCTGGTGGCCCGGCCTCCGGGGCAAATGCAGATGGCGCATATTTGGGGATATGTATTGTCTTTCGCAGCTGTTTTGTGCTGGAGCGCAGGCGTCATATTCATGCGCCGCATCAGGCCGGACGTAAGCGTTTACTACGGGCTGGGCTGGCAGATGTTATGCAGTGGCCTGATCTTGTTTATGGCAGCAGCGGCGGCAGGGGAGATGCAGCAATTCCCGGCAGTAGACCTGCCTTTACTGGGCGCCCTGGCATACCTGGTAGTGCCGGGTTCAATTTTCGCATTTTGGGCGGTAGGGTATGTGTATGACCATCTCCCGGTGGGCGTTGCATCTTCCTATGAGTATATCAGCATACTGGTAGCATCCGCACTGGGCTATCTGTACCTTGAAGAGAAGATCACCCTGTACACAATTGCCGGCGGGCTTGTTACGCTGACCGGTATCTGGCTCATACGGAAGTACAGTAAGAGCTAACGCCGCCGGGATTTGCACACTACTCCACCTGCTGCTCTTTCAGCAATGCATCACCCGCCTGCCTGTGCTTCAGCAGCCGGATGTATTTCAGCGCAAGGCGGTTGTTATATTCCTCATACGCCTTCTGAGACCATTTAATGGCAAGTTCCAGCTCTCCGTTGATCTCGCAGATGATGGCCATATTGTAGCAGGCCCTGCCCGCCACGGTGCTGCTAGGGTTGGTGGTTTCTTTCTTCCACAGTTCCGCTGCGCCGTCCCAGTTGCCGGTTTGCGCTTTACGCCGGGCTGTTCTGAAATTGTCGGTGCCTTTTACATAATAATCCCTGGTTACCCTTGTGCGGTAGGGAATGATCCGCATGGCATAATATTGCCCCGCTTGTGCGCTCACTTCCTTTACCGCCTCTTTGCGGTTGATCAGCGCGCCGGCGGCAGCGGCCGGGTTGATGCCCCTGCCGGAGAAAGTAAGGTCCCTGGCAAGGGGAAATTCATCCAGGATGTTCCTGCTGGCAGGGTCATAGATCCGCCAGCCCGTTTTCACCGTGGTCAGCATGCTGGCGCGGTGTTCCAGTCCCGGTACATTGCCCAGCGGGGTTTTCAAAGTAACCGGTGCGGTGGCGTAGCTGACCTTTGAATCGGTATCGAACAGCTCCAGGGAGAAGAGGGCGTCTACTTCATGTTCCTTGCAAATTTTATCTACCGTTTCCCAGGAGAGCGGGGCGGAGAAGAGGCCCGGGGCATTGATGGTCAGGTCCAGCTCGCCCAGCGCTTTTACATCGTTGAAGCGGTTGTTCTTCAGCAGCTCTTCCGTCAGCCCTCTTACGCTGCTTTGCGCCCCTTCGGCGTCCAGCTGTTTCCCTTCCAGGCTGAATATCTTGTCAACAGCGTCTACCGTCTTGTGCTGCGCGGTAATGGTAGTCCTGTTCACCACACCGGGATGTTTAACATAGGCCGGTATGGTTACCGGCGCCGGTTTCAATACATTGATGTGTACCAGCTCGGTAGTTTTGCAGGAAATGCAGGTAATTGCGGCTAAAGCAATGAAAAGCAGGCTTTTCAGCTGTGTTTTTACAGGCATAGGATTGGTGGTTGTCTCTCGTTGAATAGGTGCTCGTCATAAAGTTACATATAATAAAATTAACATGCAACTAGCGGCCGATCCTGTCCTTGATCTCCTCATTCGCAGAACTTTTGTTTTTGTTCAGCTTCAGCTTGTTGTTGCCGAAAGCATACCGGAGGCTCAGGGATACCGTGCGCGTGTAGTACTGCTCTTCCTGGTAATGATAGGCATATGCAGGGTTGGGGTGGTACAGCAAGCGAGAGTTCCCGTTGGTACTAAAAATATCCGCCAGGTACAGCGTGGCGCTGCAATTCCTGACGGTTTTCCGGATGCCCAGGTCTGCCGAGAACAGGCCATTCTGCCTTTCATACGCCATGTTTTTGAAAGCGCTGTTATACTTGAAAAGTGCGAACCCCAGCCAGTTCCCCTTTCCGGAGATGGTCAGGGTGTTGTTCCATGCCAGGTTATAGTGGAGATTGGCGAGGCGCGTGGTATGGAAAATTGCCTGCTGTTGCCTGATGCTGTACCGGGTGTAATTTACATTGGTCGAGAGGCTTGCGTTCCAGACCTTCTTAACGAGGTACTGCTGGCTGAAGAATGAAAAATAAGTATTGTTCGTATTGCCGTAATTGAGGTATGTTTTCTTGAGCAAGGTGGTATTGTTCTCAACAAGCGGGACGATGAGCTGGCCAAACTGGTTCCTGTTAACGGTATGCCCGGCGGAGAAGTAATATTTGTTTTGCAGGGTGTACATGATTTCCGCGTTATACGTGGTCACGGGCTGCAGAAAGGGATTGTTTTCCTGGATGTAACCCCGGTTCAGGTAAGTTCTGCCGGGAAAGAGCTGCCTGATACCGGGGCGGTTCAGTTTTTTGGAAAGCGAGAGCGAAATATTGTTTTGTTTACTGACAGCACAGGAGAGGGAAAGGCTGGGAAACAGCCCCAGGTAATTGGTATCTGACTGAATACCGTCTTTGACATTTACGGAAGCGTAATTGAGCTGTTCCGCCCGCAGGCCCGCAACGCCGTTGATCTTGTCAGAGAAGGATTTCGAAAGGCTGAGATACGCTGCTACATACGTTTCCCGGTATTTGTAATGGTTGGTGAGTTGCTGGTTGAGCTGGAATTTGCCGGCAATGTCATCCCAGCTGTAGTAGGTCAGGTTGTTGGTTAGCCGGGTGCTGCTGAATTGTACGCCTGTACTGATTTTGTTTTTGCTGCTGAGCTGCACGCTGTAATCCGCCCGCTGGGAAAGGTTGAAGAATTGCTGGGGCAGATGGCTCCTGTACCGGGCTGTTTCCCCGAAACGGCCTTCCGTCTTGTCTTCCTGGTAAAACTGGTTGTAATCGATATTGACCGTAAACGTGCGTTTGCCCAGAGAATCAAACGCATGCTGAAAATAAATGTTCCCGAAATTGTAGGTATAGCGGTCTTTCCCGGATACCGGGGAAAAATAGGGAGAGCCGGAGGATGGAGGTGGAACAGTTTGGCTGGTGCTCCTGCTTTTCCCGTTCACGGTTGAGTAAAACCCGTTAAAGCTGAACAGGCTGCTTTTCCCCATGTCATAGTCCAGCCCCAGCCCGCCGCCGGTCACCATATACCGGCGGTATGATGCCGAAGAGATATTTTCCCGCCCGGCCTCCTTAATGATCCCGCTCTCTTTTGTGTGATAATTAAAGCTGTTGTTCAGGAAGGGAGACACACGGATGCCCGTTTTACCTTTCCGGTAATTGACCGCGCCATTCAGCAGAGTGGTATTGTACCTGGCCTGGTCGCTGCCGGCCACCAGGTTGCCAGACCATCCTTCATTGAACATTTTCTTAAAGTTGATATTGATCACTCCTCCGGCGGCATCTGCCGGGTATTCGCTGCCGGGGTGGGGAATGATCTCGATGTTTTTGATGTCAGCAGCGGCGGTAGAGCGGAGCGTTGCCATGATCATTTCCTTCGGAAGGCTGGATTTCCTGTTGTTGATGTAAACAACGGTTCCTGCTTTATTGATGATGGAAAAGAGGGCGGTCTTTTCATCGTACTGCACCAGTGGCGCAAATTTCAGCACCTCCAGGGCGGTAGCGCCGGCAGACAGGGACTTGTCTGGCGTAAAAATGAAACGGTCTGCCAGTTTTTGGACGATGTGCGCGGCGGATGCAACGGTCACTTCCTGCAAAAGCGTTTCCGTTACCCGGATCGTTAACGTATACGGGCTGTTTTGCCCGGTAACGGCTACCGTGTCTGACCGGTGGTTCAGATAAGAAGCGAAAATAAAGCATTGGGCGGCCAGGAGGCTGTCTATGTTGAACCACCCCAGGCTGTCAGACAATACGGTTTGGGCAATGGCCTTTTTGCTGCCGCAGAGCAGGTATACCGATGCATGGGGGACAGGGGAGCCGTTGCTGTTCTTGACGTGTCCGGATACCGGACGTTGCGGGAATAGGAAGAGCGGCGTTAGCAGTAAAGCTAACACGAGCATAGCGTGTTTCATACAATAAATTGAGGGGATTACTTCATACCGATGGCCTGTTTCACCTTTTCCTTGCTGTTCCGGGAAATGGGTATCTCATGGCCTTCTTCCATCAGCAGCCGGTCTCCGTCTACCCGTATCCAGCTTTTGATAAAGGCGCTGTTTACCAGGTAAGACTGGTGGCACCTGATGAAGCCATGCGCGCTCAGCAGCTCCTCATACTCAAATATGGGTTTGGAGGAGGTGAGCTTCTGGTTGTGCTGCAGGTAAAGCACGGTGTAATTATTATCCGATTTGCAGAACAAGATGGTTTCCGGGCTGATGAACAGCGTCTCTTTGTTGCCGGGTACGGCAATCTTGAGCTGGTTTTTGTGGCTGATGGAATACACCAGGTTTTGCAGGCGTTCGTTTTGTTTTTCTTTCTCAATGTTGGCTATGGCCCTGTTGACGGCATTCACCAGTTCCGTGGTATTGATGGGTTTTAACAGGTAGTCAATGGCCGAGAACTTGATGGCCTGTATGGCATATTGATCAAAGGCGGTAACGAAGATCACCTCAAAATCGGGCGCTGCTATGCTTTTCAGCAGGTCAAACCCGCCCTTGTCCGGCATCTGGATGTCAAGGAACAGAATAGCGGGGTTTGTTTCCATCATCACCTGCAAGCCCTGGTCTACGCTGGTAGCGGTGCCTGCAATGGTAATTTTCGGGCAATACTTCCGGAGCATGATCGTCAGGTTCTCAATATTGCTGATCTCGTCATCTATTATAACTGCGCGGAACATTTTATAACCAGTTTTTGAATGATATAATCACGGTGGCGCCTTTGTTCGTACTATCCAGCTGCAGGCCTGTCAGCTCTTCGCCATATTCCCGGTTTTGCAGGCTGATCCTTTTCCTGGAAAGGCTCAGGCCGTAACCTTCCTGCAAGGCCGCGGTATCGAAGCCCGGGCCGTTATCGGTTATCTTTACCAGCATGTCATTTTCCTGCTTCAGTATATTGATTGTCAATACGCCCTCTCCGTTCATTTTGGAAAAACCGTGCTTGATGGCATTTTCAACAAAAGGTTGCAGCAGGAAGGGCGGTATCACGGTGGTGAAAAGGTCAATGTCCGCATCCACTGCAAGATCATAAACAAAGTGATACCGCAGCTGCTCCAGGCCAATGTAAAGCTGCAGGTTTTCCAGCTCTTTGGTGAGGGGGATGTGATCTGACTTGCTTTCTTTGAGCGTTTCCCGTAAAAGCGCCCCGAAAGAAGAGAGGTAGGTGCTGGCGGCGTCTACCTGCCCCTTCATCACCAGCCCCTGGATGGAGCTTAGCGCGTTGAACGTAAAATGCGGGTTTAACAGCGCATGGATGTTCTGCAGGGCTTCCGTAGATTGTTCGGCTTTTTTATGGGCCAGCGCGGACGCCTGTTTCTGTTTACGGTATTTGGCCAGGAAGTACCAGCCCGCGGCGGCCACAGCCAGAAAGGCCAGGGTAGCCGCATAGAAGCCGGCTGTGTTATACCAGGCAGGGGCCAGGGAGAACCGCAGCTCAGTGATGCTCTCCGGCTGCCGGGTAAACCGGGTAAGGAGCCGGTAGTTGCCGGGAGCGAGGTTTTCCAGGAGGATGTAATTGTTGGCCCGCTCATTGCCCGCCCACTGCCTTATTTCCGTGTTCCCTTTGTACAACGCGTATTCCAGTGCTTCTTTCCGGTAGATCTTTGCATCTATCTGCACCAGTATATTGTTTTCGTTATGCGCCAGCTGCAGCCGGGCAGAATCCCCGGCCAGGCTGCTGGTATACTGGCGGTGCCAGCCCAGGTCTTGCCGGTTATCCGAAAAATGATCCTCATTTTTTATAAGGCTGGTAAAGGCCCGGGCATTGTCAGACGTACTGAGCAACGCTATAGCCGGGGCTTTTTTCTTAAAATAGACAACCCTGGAAGAAATGACCTGGCCGGCCTTGTTCCTGAGCTGCGCCACCAGGTATTGCCCGGTGCCGGCGCGGTAGTTCCCGCTGATGCCGCTGCCGGCCTTCATGCTGCCGATGGATTGTTCCGTAAAGCGGTTCACCGGCCCCCAGGGAGTAATGACCGATTTATTATCCAGTAAAACGGTGAATTCATAATCCCGCGCGTTTTTTTCATTCACGCCCGGCAGCAGGAAATACACGCCGGCAGTGTCATACACAAAGAAAAGCGGAGTTTGGGCATTGAGCGCTGTGTCAATGCCTAATTTGCTGCCGGGGTTCCAGTGGGAGATGCCCACCACGTTCTTGTCAAAATTGTGGTAGTTGCCGTTATAGGGAATGGCCACGCCAATGGAAGGCGTTCCTTGCGCATTGTCAATGGAAGTGGAGTAGTTGGGCCAGTCCAGTTGTGAATAGGCCCTGGTGGATATAATTAATACCGATATAAGTAGCAGCTTTTTCATGCCGTAAAAATACTTCCATGAAATCCGGGCTAAGGGCGGCATTGTGCGAAGTGTATGAAATACTGTGAATGCTGCAGTTATTGCCGGAATCCGGCAGCGGCTGTCATCCAATTCTACTATTTGCGTCACGGGAATCAATATACGTCAAACTTATAATAGAATTTTCGCCGCAAAAGTCAATTTAAATGACTATCTTTGTCAAAATAAACAACTGGCTTCTGCCCCCGCTTCTTCTGAATTAGTTGGAATTACTTCTTTTCTTCCTCAGTCTCTACTCTTCCAGCGGCCGTACTGCCTTTTATCGTTTATTGATATTTCATACCGCAATTTTGCGACATCACTAAAACAACAAAATATGGCTGAATCTTTTTCAAAAAAGGAAAAGAGAAACAAAAAAGCAAAGCTGAAAGAAGAAAAGGCCCAGAAAATGAGGGACCGGAAGCTGAACAATGACAAGGGAAAAAGCCTTGAAGACATGCTGGCCTTTGTTGATGAGAATGGAAACCTTACCCCCGTACCGCCCAAAAGCGCCAATGAAGGCATGGGTTTGCACGAGCTGGCAACCGTAGCCAGAAACAGGGCCATTCCCCAGCCAGAACCCGCCAGAACCGGTGTTGTTACCTTCTTTAATACCTCCAAAGGATTCGGGTTTATTGCTGATGACAATTCAAAGGAAAGTGTATTTTTCCATGCCAACCAGCTGCTGGGGCCTGTGAAGGAAAAGGATAAGGTCTCTTTTGACCGGGAAAGAACATCACGCGGGTACAACGCGCGTGATGTAAAGCCCCTCGGGTAAAAAGATATCAGGCGCTAAAAAAGTTCAAAAGCCACGCAGATCATGCCATCTGCGTGGCTTTTTATTTAAATTCGTAGCCTAAACCTGACTAGCCATGAAGTGGAAACTCATTTTATCATTTTTGCTTTTAACCACGTGTTTTGTTGCATCCGGCCAGGAGAAGCCGGCTGAAAAAGGCCTGATCAAAATATCCGTCATGTACCCTTATGCCGAGGGTAAAACCTTCAACATGGCGTACTATGAAGCCAAACACATGCCCATGGTGGCAGGGTTTCTAGGCTCCAACCTGGTGAAGTATACTATTGAAAAAGGGCTTTCCAGCGGTATTCCTGACCAGCCTTTGCCTTTTATGGCCATCGGTACCTTTTATGTAAAAAGCCTGCGTGAGTACCAGGCGGCTATAGCTCCAAACAGGGAGGCGATCCGGGCGGATTTTGCGAAGTATACTGATGTGGCGCCGGTTATTCTGGTGAGTGAGGTGGTGAAGTAGGCTATTATACATAAACCATATCTTTGTCTGCTACACTACTCAATTGGCTTATGAAACGAACCGCATGCTTCTTCCTGGCTTTTTTTACCTGCCAGTATTCTTTTTCTCAATCTGCCAAAGATTCCGCGAATGTAACAAAAAACGCAGCAGCGTTATTTGCTCCATGGCACCGTTCAGACGCACCTGGGCTTTCGGTAGCTGTTTTAAAGGGGGAACAGGTTTTATTCAAAAGAAGTTATGGGATGGCAAACCTTGAGTACGGCGTTCCCATGAAGAGCAATACGGTTATGAATGCCGCTTCCCTGTCAAAGCAGTTTACCGCTTTTTCCATTGCCCTGCTGGCCGGCAACGGCACTATTTCTCTTTCGGACGATGTGCATACATACATCCCTGAGCTTCCAGACTACGGGCATAAAATTTCTATCTTACACCTCGTTACGCATACAGCAGGGCTGAAAGACCAATACGATCTGCTCTACCTGGCCGGATGGGGGCCGGATGATGTGATTACCAACCAGGACGCGCTCCGGTTGATCCTCCAACAAAAAACCTTGAATTTCACGCCCGGCAATCAATTTTTGTATTGCAATTCCGGGTATTCATTATTGGCGCTTATCGTAGAGCGGGCTACGGGGCAATCTTTCCCCCAATGGACAAAACAGCATATTTTTCTTCCGCTTGGAATGAACAACACCTTTTTTCCTGAGGATTACCAGCAGATCATTCCCAATCGTGCTGAATCCTACAGTATAACCGAGACCGGCTACAAAAAAAGTATTATTCATTCTACTACCAGGGGTGCAAACGGCTTGCACACAACAGTGGATGACCTGATAAAATGGGTATCCAATTATTCCAGGAAAATTGCAGGTAATGACAGCATAATCCGCATGGTGGAACATTTGCCAGGCAATGCCGGCCAGGGGCCGGAACTGAAGTATGGGTTCGGACAGGCCATCACCAGCTACCGCGGGCAAAAACTGATCTGGCATGATGGTTATGACGCCGGCTACCGCTCATACATCGGCCGGTTTCCTGACCAGGCGCTGTCTATCATCATTTCAGGGAACATGGAACTGCTGGACCCAAAGAACATTGCCATGCAGTTGGCTGATATTTACCTGAAAAACTCCTTTAGCCCGGGTACATCTCCCACCACGGCCCCGCAAGTGAAAAACATGGCCCCTGAAACAGTGGAGAAGGCAATAGAGGGCTATTACAGGTTCTCAAAAGACAGCCTGCTCTACATTTATGTGGTTGACCATAACATCTATGGCAAATTTGCCAATGAACCCAGCCGGTTTGATATTTATAGGGTATCGGGTAACAAGTTTGCCGGCAAGGATAAACCGGTTCAATTCACCTGGCATAAAGCACGGCAGGGCAGTGCGGATACAATGCTGTTCACTGTCGGGAACAAAACCTGTCCGCTCGTCAAATTGCAGGATGTTGACCTGGGCGCCTACCGGGAGTATACCGGAGATTACTATTGTGAAGAATTATCCGTCAACTTTAAAATTCAGCTAAGCGGCGATAAAATAGTGGTTGTGCAGCCCCGGAACAGGGTTGTTACGATAAAACCCATAGACGCAGACCACTTTGGAGGAGAGCACTGGTGGCTGCGCGATCTTATTTTCCAGAGAGACGCCAACAAGTCAGTTGCCGGTTTCGAGATCAATAACGGGCGTGCGAAGCATATACGGTTTAGGAAGTTATGATCCTGGGTAGTCTGTAAATCATCTAAAAAACTGCCACTCGCCATCACAGCACTGCTTCTTTACACAAAAAATTTTTGCGCAAAAAGACAGTTTGATCAGCCAATTGGAAACGAAATGAGCAAACGCCAAAATATACACGTTGAAAATGGCGGAATTGATGCCGGATGAGTAGTCTTCAGGCGCCCCCGGTTGGATTCAATTTCAATAGTTCCTCTACTAACACCCACACCATTGTACCTGGGTTATGATCTGCATAGTCCCGCCTTTCGCCATAGGTTTCGGCAAGCCGTTTCCCATTCCGGATCGCATTTTCGATACTGCCATATTTCTTTAAGAAAGTATACATTTCTGCACTATTCTTTTCATAAGTATAATCATCTCCCAAATGTGGCTTTAAGTTCTGCTCAATCAAAGCCTGGTATTGCTGCCGGCTCATGCCATTCTGGTAATAATGAAAATGCAGCAAATACCATAATTCAAACGCTTCGTTACTCCATGCACAGCCAATTACGGGGTTGTTTTGTGCACAACGATTAATCGCATTGTTAAAGTCATTCGCGGCAAAGCTGTCCCTGTCAAAAACCACCCAAAGCTTGTCTACAGGACGTGTACTGTTTTTTTCACAAATAGCTTTTAAACGCAACGCTTCATCTACCAGGGATTGTGTATTGCATCCTGTACCCTCAATATCTATCTGGTATGCAGTCAGAACGCCTTTAGGTAAATCCCGCTTTAAGCCTTCGAAATAGTTGGGTTCAGTTGCTTCGCCTTCGCATACAATTAAATAGTACATGCGTTTGGCACGAACATTCTGTTTACGCTTTTGTTCCTGCCTCGCATAGCGCTTAAGATGTTCATTGGGTATCTTTATCTTTCTTGCCATTCCTTAACCACATTTGACAGGTTACCAATGAAAGGAATGGCACCGTACCGGCCTTCAATATAGTCTTTCTCAAAAGAACGGTCTTTACGAACGGTTTTGCCTTCTTCCTTATATTCAACCAATGAATACATTTCGGATGCGCCATACTTATTTTTCTCTACAAAGTAGATTTGATCTCTTCGGTAATTTCCATAATTCAGGAGATTGGTATCGTGAGTGGCAAAAACCAGCTGTGCGTTTTTTTGATTGAATTCAGCTGAATTGAACAACCTGGTGATAGCAAGTGTTAGCAAAGGGTGCAAGCTGGCATCCAGCTCATCAATTATTAAAACCCCGCCATCATTCAATACATCGAATACAGGACCTGAAATATTGAATAACTTATTGGTACCCGAAGATTCCTGGCTTCGCATGTCAAATTCCACCTTCCCGGCCACTTTATTTTTAGCGTCATATTTTCTGTGAATGGTCCGGATGTCAATGCGGAAAGAATCCTGAAGGTCTGTAATCAGTTGTTTTACCACGCTTTCCGGGATATTATCCGGCAATTCTTTGGGATCGAAAGGTAATTTATCTGTTGTAATGTCATCAAATCCCAAATCCAGTTTTTTATAAAAATCCAATAGAAGGGGGCGGGTATTCCTGTTCTCCAGCAACCCAAAGGTCACTCCTTTATAGTCTTCGTGGCTTAGCCCTGATACAGTAATAAAGTTGTTGAACCATTGCATGATCTTTTTTGCCGTCTTGCCATTAAACTGGTCAATCACCGTAAGAAAAAGAGCATTTTCCCTTGTTCTTTCTTCCAGGTCTTTTGCTTCAGGGAAGGCCTTTTCCATTACCTCTATGCCGTCTTTTTCCCGGATGAACAGCGGCTTTTCAGATTGTTTGACTGCTTCATACAGCCACTCAGCATGTATGGCGGTATTGTCCACTTCAAACCCGTACCTATACCGGATATTGTCAATAAGGAAAACCACTTCAAAAAAAGAGGGCGCGCTTTCTGTTTCAGTATTTAAAAGAAAAGGAGTAATACCGAGCTCTTCGGTCGAAGATTTTTCAAAGGAATAAAGGATAAGTCTCCGCATTGTTGACATGGCCCTGATAAAATTGCTTTTCCCACTTGCGTTGGCACCATAGAGTACGGTACCTTTTAGCAGATCATATCTTTCTGCAGAGAATATATTGGTACCCTTATGTTCTTTAATTGAAGCAGCAAGAAGGCTTAAAGTTGTTTTATCCTTGAAAGACAGGTAGTTAGCTATCGAAAATTCGATCAACATTTTGAGAGATTTTCTCAAAAATACCAATTATTTTGTTTAATTGAGAAATTTTCTCAAAAATGGAATAGGTGAGGCCAGTTAACAACCCATTGTTGCCGGCCAGTATGCTATAACTGAGGCTGATGTTAATCATTCCAGGCAGCTGCATTAAGCGGTTACGCAGGTAGTCCATCTACCATCACCTGGGCAATTGCAAACTGTAATATCACCAATTCCTTCCGCAAGGGGATGCCGCGCTGTTAACTAAAAGAATTTACCTGCGAAAAACTGCAATTTATTATTTTACACCTATGGATTCTGAGACAAACAAAATGAAACTCTCTTCAAAAGCAGCAACCATTCTGGATCAAATCAATACCCAAACTAACCTTGGAGACCTGAGGAAAATTGCTAAAGACATCAAAACGGATCACGGGCTGGCTATAGAATTATGGTCAACTGGCCAGCTCCTTCCCAGGCTATTGGCCATCTTATTGATGGATCATAAGCAAGTTTCACAAGACCTGGTCAATACGCTTGACAAGGATATGTATACCCATTCATTTGACGAGCGAAATCAGTTAATGGACTGGTTCATGGCCAACCAGCTCACGAAAAACAAGAAAACAGTTGCACTGATCGAATCATGGGAAAATAGTTCTTCCGCTCTGCAAAGACGGGTGTTCTGGTACTACCAGGGCCGTTTAAGGTGGACAGGACAAACACCGCCTGCCAATACACCGGAATTATTAACTAAAATAGAGGCTAACATTGCCAGGGAAGAACCGGAAGTTCAATGGGCCATGAATTTCACAGCGGGCTGGATTGGGGTTTATGAAAAACAGTACCGAAACCGGTGTGTTGCGCTTGGAGAGAAAACAGGCCTTTATAAAGGTGACAAAGTATCAAAGGGGTGTACGCCAGATTATTTGCCGGAGTTCATTGCTATTGAAAGTAACAAGCGGAATTTATGATGTCGGAGTACCTGGCCGGCCAAAGGAAGAGCAGTCCCGATTTTCGTCTTTCGATCTGCCATTTTTCGATAACTTTCATCCCTGTACGCTCTCCTTTTTGTCAATATCTAACCCGAACCTAGTTGCTCTTCGAAAACCGCTAACGCCAATCGTTCTCCTTTTAGAATCTATTGAATCCCCCTTGCCGCCCGGCCCCGCCGAATGCCTTAAATTCAGTGAAAAAACATGTTATGGCAAAGCAAACAAGTTTGTTAAAATTCACCGGCAAGCTGGGTAACGTTATCGGCTACAAAGTGGGCAAAAAGTACTACCTGCGCAGTATGCCTGAGGAAGTACGGCAAAGCCCGCACAGCAAGGTGAGCAGCCGCCACTTCGGCAAGGCCAGCCGCCTGGGGGCTACCGTACGCCACGCCCTGCATGGCCTGCTGCATGTAAAGCAGGACAATAAGCTGATCAACAAGCTGAATGGAAGCTTGCTGGGCGTATTGCGGCAGGATGACCTGCACCGGCAGAAACGTTTTATACCGCGGTACTTCCGTGACCTGGAGCGTTTTTGTTTCACCACGCATGCAGACCTTGCAAAGGTATTGCCCGTACAGGCTTCTGTTGTCCGTAATGCGGGGGGCAACATCGAGGTAACCGTTCCTGCCATCCTGAAGCATCTGGCTAATCCCAGGGCCACGCACGTGGGCATCAGGGCGGTGGCCGTATGCCTGGAGCGCGGCTTCACCAAGGCCAATGCAGCAGCGTCTGAAATGGTGATGCTGAAGGCAGACGAACCTTCTGCGGCGTTTTCGCTGACGGTGCCGGCTGACCGGGACGCGGTCACCTGCGTGATACTGGAGGTTACTTGCTGGCAGGTGGAACATGGCCGCCGGTATTTAATGGGCAACCAGAAATTTATGGCGGCACAGATCATTGCGGTGCTGCAGCCGGAAGCGGCGGTGGTTGTGCGGGAAGAGCATGTACCGCATGGTGCACAGCGGCAGCCGCGCATGCAGCTGCCGGTAATGCCGGGATTGGTCATTCATCATCCGCAACGGGAATAGTATGCGCTTTGTTCTTCGTTTTTACGCCCTTTACCGCCTTTCCAGCCCCGCTGAACGCCCCTGCATGCCCTCACCTCACTTTTTCGCCCTTAAAACGCCCTGAAAGCACTGTTCCCCGCAGTTTTTTGTCTTACCCGTGATACGCCGAACGTATTTTTGCACCCTTTTTTGCCGGTATTAGCTCAGAACGGCATCCCCACATCATCTCTACACCAAATGCAGGGCATTTCCGCATCAAGTCCACCTGGCGTTCGCTTTCCCTTCGCTGACCCTTCGGTATTCCCTTTATGTTGACTCGGTGATGCAATTGTCTAGTATAGATACGATAAGCCTCACTTATAGGTCTGGCTACTTTTGATCATACAGGCTGTACCGAAATAGTTGTCTCAAAGGTAAATTCTGTTCAGGACAGTCATTTCTGTTCTATGTTGCTCCCGCATTCCTGCGTAAACTTGCCTTTGACCGGATTTTCAACAACTTAAACTGCATCAAAGTGATTAACAGCAAAGGCTTTGCAAGCCAACCATTAAAAACATCCGTTCTGGCAGCCCTTATTTTCTTCAGCGCTTCCGGCATGGCTGCAGCGCAACAGGCTGCGCCAGGCGGCTATCCTAAAGTTACCGGTTATGTGGGCCTGCTTCATCCCATAGTGACTTTTAGCGCTGACAAACCGCATTATAATTTCGACGGAGCCTATACCGTAGGCTTGCCTACCGGAATCAATCTCTGGAAGAGCCAGCATACAGGCTTCTCAATGGAGTTTGTACCCACTATTCGCGCTACGGGCGGCACCAGCAAGATGAGCAATTTCTGTTTCCATCCGGGCGTACTTTTCGGGCTGGGCAAGGGTTGGGTGGCAGCGGCTCGCGCTGCATTTGAAACATCCGGCAGGTACGGCTTCACGCCGGTATTGAATAAAACAGTGATCAAGGGAAACCATCTTAGTATGTTCGCGGCTGTTCCCATACCCGTGCGGTTCGGTAATGACCAGCCGGCTACTTTAACCATCGGCTTCCAGTTCGGAGTCACTTTTTAGCGAGATAGTTTCTTTGTCATTCTCAAAAAAAACTTAAATTCGGCCTACTCCTGGTTTAGCGATATCATCTTTTACTCACAAACAAATTTGTGTTCGGTGAATCCCAAAAAACAAGATTTTGATATGCTGTTTTCCGGTTTAGAGCGCCTTGGGCAGCAGTTATCAGATGCCGTTATGAAAGAGATCAAAGCCGCCGCGCAGCTATGCACATTCAAGAAAGGTAACCCTGTGCTGGCATATGATGATGGTCCGGAGAGCGTTTATTATATTACGCAAGGCATGGTAGTCATCAAGTTCAGGGAAGATGGAGAGGAAGGAGTGCGCCATTTCATGCTGGAGGGCGATATATTTGTTTCCAGCAGGCAATTGTTCCGCTTGCTTAGAAGCGAGCACAACATTATAGCGCTGGAAGATACCCGCTGCCTGGCTATGGACAGGACCGCCCTGCTGGATATGAGCGACCTTCATCCATCACTGGCCAGAGTGAGCAGACTATACTCTGAACGTTACTGTGTAAGCGCTAACGAGAGGAGGCATATTCTGTTCAAGGCTCCCCCGAAACGCTGTGAGCACATGTTAGACAACCACCCAGAGGTATTTCACCGGGCGGATGATTATCACCTGGCGTTGTACCTCGGCATGAAGGAGCGTACCGTGAAGCTGACCAGGGAACGGATGCTTAGTAAAAAAACATAGCGGGCGTTCAAACCAGGCTGTATTCACGTGAGTTAATCCTGGTGGAAGTTTTGTTGGCAATGTGGTAGACCGCTTTTACCAGGTTTTGGAGCAGCTCAACGTGGAACATCATACCGGCTCTTTCTTCCTTGCTCCATGCATCCGCGTGAGAACTGCCCATGGCGGCGAGCAATAGCTCCCAGGTGCGGAGGTTTGCTTCATCGGGGGAAGCGTAGGAGGAGAGGAGTTCCTGCACCGCGGGGGTGTTTAGAAAATTGTTAGTTTTAGGGTTAGCGTTAAACATATGGTTGAGTTTTTGATGCTGTATGAAGGTACTAAATTATTTAGTATTATGAATTGATCGGTTAACTTTTTTTATCCATTTTTTGATAGCATGATGAAAAGTAATGAAGACTTCCTGAAAGAGCTTGGCGAGCGGTTGAAGATTGCAAGGAAAAAGAAAGGTATCACTATTGCGGAACTTGAAAACCTTACTGGTATTCATGGTACGGTGATCTCCAAAATTGAGAACGGGAAGAAGAATATTTGGATTACTACCTTGGTGCGGTTGGCGGAGGGGTTGGAGGTGAAGATGGGGAAGTTGGTGGAATAAACGTTTATTACACCAATGCCTGATGCCGTCTCTTTCGTTGACAATTAGTCCAATAGCACAAATATGCTATTGGTTCCAATGTTGCAGATTTATAAATTCGTTAAAAGAGAATGACTGGTGTCATATGCCCCGCAAAGTTGTTCACCCCAAAAACTGTTTTGATCGAAATTTGCTATTACCAACTAACTTATGAAAGCTTACACACCAATTATATTCTTCTTCGCAATCACGTGTATTCCTGGATTTGGATGTATGAACAAAACAGCCAATGTTACCAGCCTGACATTATACAATACCATTTCTGAAGATAAAAACTTTGGCAGTTACCATCTAAAGGATATGGGAAGGTACCATAAACAAACTTACAATGATCAAAAGGTATTGGATCTCATTAAGTCTGCAAGGCCTTCTAACGAACTTTTTCTATGGAAGGGGTATATAGTTGGTGCATTCAGCTACAAAAATAAAGATACTGTTTTAGTTAAAATCAGCAGGTATGGGGGATTTTTTAGTATTCACAATAGAGTGTACATATTTAATGAAGAGGAGGAAAGAAGTGAATGGGGAGGGGTAATCGATGAGTTTGTGGACAAGTCAACGCGGGAAACGCTGCAGTGATTCCAGTGGGGAAGACGGAACAGAAAGGCAACGTTGAGCATTGTGCAGATTGTTCAGGTGAAACATTAATCGCATTATTCGCCGTTAGTATATTATATTTAATACAATAAAACATACCATGAATTTCACTGACCGGGAGATTGAAGAATTTAATGCAGCCTACGATTTCGCATGTAAAAAAATGGAAGGGTTATTAATACTTGAGGAATACCGGAGGGGAAAATTGAATTTCTTTGAAAGGATCAGAGCAAAAAAGGCCATTGAATCGTTTGAGCGAGCTTTGTTAATCGATCCCGCGCATTGGCAAAGCATGTTCTTTCTTGGTAAAATCTACCAAAGAATGAATTTGCATGAAAAGTCCCTGGCATATTTTGAGTTGGCACTTGGGATTGAGCATGTCAACCACAATTTACCCCAGGAAGCAGCCCTGGCTGCTATGCACTTGAGCCAGACCGATAAGGCGATTAAATATTCCGCGGAGGCTATTAGACGCAAACCTAATGATGCTGCATTGCTGGGGAATCATGCAATGAACCTATTAATTGCCGGGCAGGATCAGGAAGCTTTGGAAACCATAAGTCTCGCAATATCTTTAAACTTTGATGATAAAATTAACCGGCACATCTTTGATAAGATTTCAGGTGTGATTTCCGGAAGCATGAAGCGGCCGACTTTTGCTGATGTAATTTGATAAATGACTTCAAATCTCTTGCCTGTGAATTCCTTCATTTTCCGTTGTATCCCAGCTAACGCCAATAGAGGTTGAGAATTCAAAATTCCCTATATTATGAACAGATACTATTCTTTCTTAGTGTTATTCCTTCTGATTATGGAATGTAAGTACAATTCCCACCAGGTGGAAAAGGACTACATTAGGAACCTAGAAGAAAAGAACAAGGCTTTGGAAAGAGAATTAGAAACTTTAAAAAAGCAATTCAAATTTGTCAGTAATCCTCAAAGGGAAAAGCACGTGACTAAAACCTCCAAAGATCATTTTACCTTGGGCTCTACAGAGGCAGAAGTAATCATAATCATGGGCGATCCAGGAAGCTATATTATCACTGCTCCAGAGGCAAAAAGATTTCATTACGGATTAAGTACAGTGTATTTCTATAAGGGGAAAGTCATAAGTTATGACAACCTGGAAGGAAACTTGAAAGTTAAGGTAAGGAGATAGACTTAAGCTGAAAGAACCACCGCTGAACAGGCTGCAATTTGCTATTACACTAGCAGCCAAACGACATACCGCCTGCCGCACAATATTTTGACCTGACCGTTAGATCAAATGGGAACTATCAAGTATTACTGATTGCATTACTATGACCAATACTTATCACCTGATTCCTTTCTTATGTGTGAATAAACCACCCGATCTAAATAATTTATCGCCTCAACCATATTTTTAAAATGCCTTTCAACGTCATTAAAAGTAACTGCTGGTGCACCCTGATGAGCAATCGCCTCTCTGAGACTCAAAAAAGACTCAATATTAGTTTTAATATCTTTTCGGGCTTTTCGATTAAGGTCACTTATAATATTGTTAATTCCAACTCTGAAGTAAAGAATTTGCAAATTCTTAATTGATGGATACTTATTTGTGCCGATAATATTTGTTGGAAACACCTGATTTGTAAAATTAGCGGCATTATCAATAATTCCATAATACGGGCTGTCAATTGAAATGCTCTTCAAAAGTGAGCGCTCATCGGAACTATTGTAATAACTTCTGTAAAAATTCACTTGTCTATCCAGTAAAGTCTTAGTTCTAATATTTCTAGGAATTGCATTAAGTGTCGCTCCCTTACTCCTATAACTGTATAGTAAGTCCTCGATTAAGTTTTTAGTAAAATCCTCTATTCTTGCTGATAAGAGAAAAATACACGATTGGTTGACCAGCTGCTTGTGGCCATAAGTTAGTGGAGATGATTTATAAGAAACTTTTTTGGCAAGCTTCAATAGTTTGTTAACTTCAATTTCAAACTCTTTTCTTGCCCTACTCTTTGAATACGGCATTACTTAAACACTGTTTGAATGAAGTTTGAATAGTCTGTAACCCTCTTTATAACAACATTCTTATCCGTAGTTGCCTTGGTAATTGTGCTATAAAATTCTTCATTGCTTAGTAAGGTCTCAAGCCTGTCAATTACATCATCCTTATTTACTGCATCAATTTGCTCTAATGTTGGATTTAAAGTATTCATTGAAAGCATCTGCGCTTCATACAAGGCCGTATTTGCTTTAAGTCTTTTTCTATTTCCATCAAATGTCTTAAACGAAAAATCTCCATAAAGGAAATGGCACTTATTGAGATTTGCCTCGAAATTGTTTGCAAGATTATTGACGGCTGCCTCTGGCATTTGCCTATTATCCTCTGCATACTTATTAAGAAAGACAGTCATTGGCTTTTCATAGATATTCAACCGATCTAATAAAGCAAAATATCTTAATACTAATTCATCTCCTTTCATTCTATTATCATTAGACGTTGAAGTCAATTTTTTGAACAACGAACCTTTCGCCAATTCTTCCACCTTAGTCATTAAAGTTCCGTTGTAAATTCCATGTCTTAATTCTTGAGGGTTCAACTTCACCGATCCAGTATTTAGTCGCTCAAAAACATCAAACTTAATTTGTGGGTGAGTTTCCTTTAAGATTGCGATGCAGCGTATTGTTCTATTGATAATGTGACGCTGAAATCTAGGATCCAATTCAGTAAAAGTTAGCCCATCTAGCTCTGGATATGTTGCAAGACCTGTCAACGGGAATCCATCGTTAAGGAAGAGGCTTATACTGGTTAGCCTTTGATTACCGTCGATGACAGACAAAGTCTCATCTGCATTCTGACTTAAGTACACAACCGGAATGGGACACTGGATGATTAAAGACTCAATAAGCCTAGACGCTTGAGTTCTATTCCAAACATATCCTCTTTGGAAGTTGGGAATAACAATATGTTGGTTGTTGATATATTCATTAATGGTGGAAACAGTGAAATCATAGGTTTCTGTTATTAATTTCCTCTTTTCTGCAGGGATGTTCAAGACTTCCACTTCAAATTCATCTGTGTCTGGAAAAATCCTATTTGCAAGTATTGTCGATTTATTATCCATATAGCCATCATATTTAGGGATCAGCATAGCCAGGTAAATATAGGCATAAATATTTATATTTAAAACACCAAAAATAACACTCCAAATCTGCCGTATTGAGAGACTGGGAAATACTTTTATCCTATACTAGCAGCTGTTGGCATGTAAGTTCAACCCAGAGCTTTATTTTACCCCGTAATAGAGGTGTTAGTTCATAAAGTAAATTTCTGATTAGTGCTGGGTTCACAGTTTGAATGTGCCGCTTTGGTGCTTGTTTGTATAATCGTCAATTCAAAGAGGCGTCCGTCCGCTTTAACTTGAGCTACAGTATACTTTCCTGCATTCAAGACATTTGCTAAATTTTCGCTATTTTTTAAATTGTGAGAATGGCTAGTTTTTATTGATGGCTTTTCTGACAATGATTGGTTAAAATTTTCAGTAAAAAAGACGGCCAATAAAAATGAACAAGCGTACCACAAGCATATATTACATTTTGTTACACTGCTGATTTTCCATATTTATTTATGAACAAAAAGGAAAGGCAAATAAAGGCACAGGAGAACTGGCTCAATTATTATCAGGAGCTCGAACATCTTATCTCTATCCAACAGAATGTCATTACAAAGTACTGGAAAAAGGAGGTCGAAATAGTACCAAGAAATAGTACCAAGAAATAGTAAAATGCACTACAGAAATCGATAAGAATTCTGGCTCACATGTCTTTAAATATCACATACCAGTAATTATAATTTCCTCCGCCAATGATATTAAATAATTACTGTCGCTGGCAATGATTAGCTGGTTGGCGACTTCTTTAACATAATTATTTATGGCGAGCACTTCTGAGGGTGTGGCATCGAGACGGTTACATCGTTTATGAGTACTACTATCGGCAAAGTCACTGTCTATAATCACATTTTCAATACGCAAACAATGTTTATAACTGATTGGGAGATAGAAAACACCCACCACGAAGTTAGTATTGAGACATTCTTCATTATTTACACCAACACCCGGATTGTCAGTGGTAATGAAAAATGGCCCATCTACAGGTGATTGCAGAATTGTCCACCTGTTTCCTAGAATCGCTTTTCGGAATGCGGCGTTCCGTATACTGTCCTTCTCAAATCTCTCTATGATGCTAAATTTATGCGCCCGCTCCATGAGAGTAGGGTCACCTAGTATACGCGCTTTCATAATCTGAGCTATTACAATCAACTCTTCTGGCGAATCATGATGAAACCTAGCTCTAGTTTGTGGATCGTTGATGATATCATCAACAATTTTGTCTATTGATGTATTTAGAATCCCCTGCATAGTATTTCTCCACGCTGGATTTCTTATTTTTAATTGTATTATGAAATCTGATACTTTTGTGGCTTCGTCTCGGGTAATTGCGCTTGTTTCCGTCAGTTTCTGAATAATATTTCCATAAGTATTTTCAAGCAATTGAAATAGATCTACCTCTATATAAAGTTTAGAATAAGCACTTAAATCGAATATTTTTTCTTTTAACGCCGATTTTATAAGATAAAAATTATCAAGAAAACAAATAGTGCTTGGTTGTTTGTAATTAATTTTAATCTGGCCCCATTTTTTAACAGAATCAATATTTAAGACATGTAGTTCTTTATTGGCAATGAATTTCCGTAGATAGCATTCGGGAACAAAATGGTGTTTCCTGGGATCATTATGCATCAGTATGGCAGCTTGGTTCATATTCTGACTCTTTGCAAGGAATTTTAACTGAAATTGTCTTTTTCTATTTCTTTTAATATTATTTGTAGCTAGTATATTCCATGAATTTTTCCCAGTACGGTTTTGACGGTGATTCAACAGATCTGGTTTCTGGATTATAGTTGACAATTTGAAATCCATCATTACTCATCACAGGACTATTTGGGTTGTAGTTTTCAGAAAACTCAATTTTAATCCCCTCTAAGACCAATCCAATATTTAAAACAGCTTGTTTAATCAATGTAAATGTCACATACGTTATGCAGTAGTTTTTGTCCTTAGCAAATGTTTTTTTAAAAGCGGATTTTATTTTGTCCGAACACTTAAATTTTACTTCAACTTCACCGGAAAATAATTCCCAAGAAACACTTGCGAAGGAAGTTGATTTTTTGCGGTGAATTAGTTCAGCTCTGTAATCATTAAACTTACTTATAAAATCCCGGTCTACATTTCTTATACTTTCTTTAAACTTCCGTTTATCAAAGTCACTGGCGTCAGAATAGCAATGTTTAGCTAATGTAATCCATTGCAGATTTGCCTGTGGATTCTTACCAAATACAAATTGCACAAGCATTGCTAGATAGTCAAATGCAGAGGAAAGATGAAAGATTGTGCTGTCATAAATTGCCATTATTTCATCAGCCGCAAAATCAAAATATGGATTCCCCATAATAAATCCATCAAAAACCTGTGGATTTTCCTTTAGCATCTTGGCAAATCTGTCTTCAATATCTATTTTCCGTGTTAACATTAGGTAAAAATGAAGCTTTGAACTATTAAGTCGATAGTGGATATTATCTCTCAACTCAAAAATAGCGTGCTTCCCGTCTTTCGATTGCCCCAATACGTTATTTATGTGATAACTATAATCCATGGCTAATGCCATAAAGCCATTGAAAACTACTTTAATTAGTTCTTCAATTTTGTCAAAGTATTCTTGGGGCTTGTCTATAGTTTGAATGGTTATCATAAAAATTCCTTCTATCTCTAATATACGCACGAATAACAAGTAAACCTAGAGTTGAAACGAAACCGACAATTATCTAGTTTTCAATAGGGGGCTCGGAAAGGGCCGTAGCGTCGACATTTGTATCATTGTAAGGCGGATTTTATTAACCGTTGGCACAAAATCCTAGCAACCATTTTTCAGCGAGTTTGGCGCCAATTTCACAGGAATCGATAGCTGAATTTGAAAATTGCAAGTATAGCTATCGATTGTTCACCCAACCGCCATATTGGGAGTTTATTTTTGAGGCAACGGCAGCTCAAAAATACCTACCAAATATATTTTAACTGCTTCACAACCCAACTAAATCAACCCCATCTCCCTGGCTTTTTCCAGCAGGTTTATCGTTTTGTTTACATTAAACTTAGCCAGCAGATTCTTCCGGTGAGTCTCAACCGTCCGCGAGGATATAAACAGGTTCTCAGCAATCTGCTGCGTACTCAATCCATCTTTCAGACAGCGCAGTATGTCTTTTTCCCGGCGGGTTACGAGCGGTTGCTCCCCCCGCAGGGTGTCACCGAGTAAGGAGGCTACCAATTGCTGCATTTCCCGGCTGTAATACGTGCCGCCGCTGTAAACCAGGTTGATGGCCCGCTCAATCTCATCTACCGAAGCATTTTTTAGCAGGTAACCGGAAGCTCCGTTGCTGACCATTCTGACCAGGGTGCTCCGGTCGTCCCGTGAGCTGATGGCCAATACTTTTATTAATGGGAATTGCCTTTTGATGGCGGCGCAGACATCTGATCCGTCCCCATCGGGCAGGTTAACATCCAGCAACACAATATCCGTATCCTGCTTTTCCAATTGAGCAAATAGCTCCGAGATGTTCTGCGCGGCGCCCACAATTACCATGTTGTCTATATTGGCAATCATCTTCTGCAGTCCTTCGTTGATCAACGGATGGTCGTCACAGACCATTATTTTTATGGTTTCCATGGCTATAACATGATTTCAATATTAACAACGGTGCCCTTACCTTCCGTGGAGTCGATCTGCATGCTGCCGTTCAGCATTTTTATACGGCTCCGGATATTGTACAGGCCTATTCCTTCTTTTTTTATTGCAGGGTCAAAGCCAACGCCATCGTCCTCAATGGTCAGGAGCAGCAGCCGGTCTTCCTGGATGCAGTTGATCAGGATGTTGCCGGCCTTTGCATGTTTTACGGCGTTTGTTATCAGTTCCTGCAGCACCCTGAAAATAACCAGCTCCTTTTCTTCAATGTTCAGCCCTTGCAACCCTTTAAAGTAGAAATGGAAATTGACACCTGATGCCCGGAGGGAGTGACAAAAATCCCTCAGGTTGTTCTCCAGCCCATTGTGCTTGAGGTGTTCCGGCACCAGCCGGTGCGTGGTGTGGCGAAATTCCCTGATGGCGTCATCAAGCAACCCTACCGTGCCGTTGATCCCGAATATATCCTGCCGCTTGATGGCATTTTCCAGGTTTAGCTTAATGCCTGCAAAAGTGCCCCCCAGGCCGTCATGAAGCTCCCTTGCCAACCGCTTGCGTTCCTGTTCCTCCCCGTAGATCAGGGCGCTCTTTACCTCCACCTCTCTTTCGGAAGCCATCAACTGTAGCTGCTGGCGGACTTGCTTCTTCCGGTTGCGGAGCGTGACGATGAATATCCCCCCGGTTAACAAGGCGGCTATTACCGCAAGGGCAATAATGAACAGTTTTCTCCGGTTGGCATTCTCCAGTTTCAGGATCTTGTTTTCTTGCTCTGCGTTTCCATACCTGGCGGTGATCTCGGCAATTTTCGCCTTTTCCTGCACCGTCCGGATGCTGTCTGACAATACCTGCCAGCTTTTCAGGGAGTGGTAGGCAGACACAAAATCTCCCAGGCGGGCCTCCACCTCCGCCCGGAGCTTTAGGGTACCAGCCCGGTTGACACGTGAAAAATCATCACTGTTCTGCGCAAGAAGGCTGTTTAGAACCGCCCTGCTTTCCTTGTATTTTCCAAGTTGCAGCAGGGAATTGGCTTTTTCATAGTTGAGTTTTATGACGGAAATAGTGGTGGTGGGGCTCTTTGCAGCATAGGTCAGCCCCTGGTTGAATTGTTCCACGGCAGCACTGTGGTTATTTTTCAAGCCATAATACTTGCCAAGGTTAAGGTAGTAATCAGCATGGTAGGCCGGATCACCAACCTGGCCAAGGTGCTGCTTTCCAAGTTCCAGGTAGCGATACACTTCGCCGGGGGATTTATCCAGGTAGATCAGGCAGCCGGCGCTGGAGATATAGGCATCGGCAAGGATCATAGACCTTTTGACCGATGGCTGAACGTGTTCAGCGGCTTGAATACCCTGGCTGAAACAGGAGAGGGCGGCCTGGTAGTCTTCCTTGTTGCTATATACCGTACCGATGGCATTGTATGCGGACGCCACGCTGCTCATATCCCCGATCTTCCTTGCAAGGGGGATCACCTTGTTAAGCAGGATGTCCGTGTACTCATCCTGCCTGCCGTCTATCTGCAGAAAGATGCCATAGTTGTGCCACGCCCTGGCAATGGTCTGTGTTGCCCTGTAGGTATCATAGAAACTAAGGAGCGTGATGGAGCGCTGATAAAGGCTTTTGGTACGCGCACTGTCTGCCGTCCATATAATTTGTCCCTCAAAAAAGGGATCAAATGCCTGTAGATATTTGTTTCCGCCGGTCAGTTTCCTGGCTTCCCTGAGGGTGCCATATGCCAGTGCCGTGTCCAGCTCCGATTGCAGGTTGACTATATCATACAAGAGGAACACCTTGTTTTCGACGTTCCGTTCTTTTTCCACCAGCTGCTGCAGACTGTCTATAGCAGGTGTCTGCGCCATCACCGGCAGGTAAAAAGTCAGGCACACAGCCAACAGTAACCCCCTAAGATCCATCCGGATTAATTTTCTTCAAAATCTGCAAATATTTTCAGTTAAGGAACCCCTGGATATAAATATACCGTTTTCACGGTATGAAATATACCGTTTTCGCTGTATAGTTCTTCGTATCAGTCCGCGATAACTTTGCTAAAAATGTATTTCTATGATGAGAAAGCAAAATTTAAAAAGAACATTACTCGCGGCGTTCACTGCGCTTTTTATCGTTGCAGGGCTGATGGGATGCAGCAAGAAAAATGATCCGGGCCCCGGATCAGGCAATGGATTCAAAACTACGGATATCCAGATTTCGAATATCGTTGCGGAGCAGGAGGGTGCCGGCGGCCAGGTGCATGTATCGTACGACGTGAAAAATGTTTCCGGGAAAGATATGGTTGTATATAGTCCTTTTGATATCCTCTGGACGGTCAAGACAACAGACGGTACGCTCTACCAGCAAGAGCGGAGTGTTGCTGCATTAAAGAAAGATGCCGTCAGCCCGGACGATGTATGGATCAGTGTTTCTGCGGGTAAGGTGGCGGATTTGTCAACATTGAAATATGAGGTGCTGTTGGATGAATAGCTGGTTTATCACGGCTCTTCAAAAAACGTCACCGCCCCGGTTTCGAGATGATAAACGCCCCCAACTATCTTAATGGCCCCGCTGTTAGCCAGTTCCGCTATAGTAGGGCTTTGTGCGGTGATCTGCTTGATGACGTGACGTACATTGTTTTCCGTAACATTCCTTACAAAATCAGCATTTTTCCCGTTCCTGCTTCCGGCAGGGGTCATTGTTTCATTATCAATTGCCGGCTTGATTTTTTCCAGCAACTGCGTGAGGCTTCCAAGGCTCACATCGTCACAGGCGCCTTTTATTGCACCGCATTGGGTATGGCCCAGCACTACTATGATCTTTGAGCCGGCCAGCCGGGTACCAAATTCCATGCTGCCTATAACGTCCTGGTTAAGGACATTCCCTGCTATCCGTATGCTAAAAATGTCTCCCAATCCCTGGTCAAAGATGAGCTCAACGGAAGTACGGGAATCCATACAGCTAAGTACCGTCGCAAACGGGTATTGGCCATCCCTGGTGGCATTCACCTGGCTCAACAGGTCCCGGTTCGCTCTCAGGTTGTTAACAAACCGTAAATTGCCCTCTTTAAGGTACTGAAGTGCTGTTTCAGGTGAAAGGTTGCTTTGGGACTCTTTGGAATGCTTATACATAATCTGTGATTGAAGGTGCTTTCGTAATTTCAAATTATCCAATCGTATCAATATCGAGCCCAAGGTCTATTGCATGCCGTATGATCATGGCGCCCAGCTGCCCGCCTCCCAATATTCCCATTTTTAAATTTTTGCGCATAAAATTCAATTGGTCCGCAAAGGTATAAAACTATCATAAAAGATAGCAATGCTATCCTTTCAGCTTATTGTTGTTCCCGTCAAGTTTAAAATTCACCCCCTTCAGGTCAGTGTTATACGCATAGCACTTTTCCGTATTTCATGGCAGGCGCGCCTGAGGCCAGCCAACAATTAAACCGACTCAAACTTTCCGTTATCACTTCTCGTATATTATGTGCATCTGATCAATTTTGCATTTGAAAGGTTCACAAAGATATACTGAACAGGAGCTCGTTTATTTGTTAAAGCAGCGCCAGCAAGCTGCTTTCGGATATTTGTATGATCACTATTCTGCAGCATTGAATGGCGTTATCAGCAGTATCGTACCTGATGCCGAAATGGTAAGTGACGTATTGCAGGAAGTGTTTGTGAAAATCTTTCGCCAGATAGAAAATTATGACCAGTCCAAAGGAAGGCTGTTCACCTGGATGTATCAAATTGCCAGGAGTACGGCTATAGACACCATCCGAAGCGCGGACTGGCAAAATTCCCGCCGCAATAATTCACTATTGGAGAACTATACGTCATTGCCGGATAAAACGCAACATCTTTCAGAGCAGTACGGATTGCGTAAAATAGTGCAAATGTTGAAGGAAGAGCATAAAGTACTGGTAGATTTAACATATTTTCAGGGTTACAAGCAGGATGAAATTGCAAAAATGCTCAATATCCCGTTGAGCACTGTTAAAACCAGGCTGAGGGCAGCATTGGTCCAATTGAGAAAACAGGTTAAATTATAACGTGAATATACAGGCATACATAAAAAGCGGTGTGATCGAAAGCTATGTACTTGGCATAGCAGACCCAGCCGATGTTGCCGAACTTCAGCGGTTAAGTCTTCTGCATCCCGAAATTGCCGAAGCTATCCGGGAATGTGAACTATGGCTGGAAGCGGCTTTCAGGGCTGAGGGCGAAGCAATACCTGTATCCGGCGATGCCAGGCAAAGAATACTTGCCGCCCTCGGCAGTAAGCCTCCATCAACCGAAAGGCTTGCCGGCAATGTTCCCGCCGCCGGGAAATTACGCTACAGCAGCATTTCGAGATACCTGGCAGCCGCCTCATTATTATTGCTAATGATAAGCCTTGGCGTTAACCTGCATCTCTACAATAAGTACAAAAAGGCCGCTAGTGATTACAGCTCGCTGCTGGGCGAAAGAAGTTTGATGCTGGCGGAAAACAAAGTTTACAAGGCAAAGCTTATTTCACTGGATAGCAGCATACAGTTAATGTCTGACCCGGCCGTAGTGAAGATTGCCATGTCTGGCGTACCCGGCAGGGAAATCAACAAGGCAACGCTCTTCTGGAATACAAGCAGCAAAAATGTCTACCTGGTCACCAGCAATCTCCCGCCGGCGCCGGCCGGCAAACAATACCAGCTTTGGGCGCTGGTAGATGGAAAGCCTGTTGACGCAGGCGTATTGCAGGATTGCGACGGGCTTTGCCAGTTAAAGCCGGTAGAAAAAGCGCAAGCCTTCGCCATTACGCTTGAAAGAGCAGGCGGCAGCCCGGCGCCTACCCTGGAGCAAATGTATGTAATCGGGAATGTAGCATCCTAGTGCACATTGAATCATACGCCGGTTCACCCATCAGAATATTACACCGTTGAAACTTTTTGCTTTTTTCACTCGTATATGAAATATGCCGTTAAGCAAAACATAATGGCGTACGAAAAACAGGCCTCCGCGCCCTATTTTATTCATCAGCGGTAGATAACCATCAATCTCATTTGTTATGAAAAGATCAAACACGCAATTGCCGTATTCCGGCAAGAAGGGAAACGCTTTGCCCGGCGCAATTGACCGGAGAAAATTCCTTTCCTACATTGGTGTAGCGGGCACTTCCGCGGCGGTTATTGCCGCCTGCAGCAAAAACGACAATGATAACCGGCCGCCTGCTGGCAGCATAGATCTGGGAAGTGGCGACATCGGCATCCTCAACTATGCGTACGCGCTGGAACAGCTGGAGGCGGCATTCTACACACAGGTAATTGCATCTCCGTTCAGTGGCATCACCGCCAATGAGCAGGCCCTTCTTACGGACATCCGGGACCATGAAGTAGCACATCGTGATTTCTTTAAAGCAGCGCTTGGCGCAAAAGCAATTGCAAACCTACAGGTGAATTTCTCCGCGGTCAACTTCGGCAGCCGGGACAGCGTACTGGCAACAGCCAAAGCATTTGAAGACCTGGGCGTATCTGCATACAATGGCGCCGGGCAGCTGTTGATGGACAGCAATTACCTGCTGCTGGCCGGCAAGATCGTATCTGTAGAAGCCCGCCATGCGGCGTTGATCCGGGACCTGATCAGCAACGGTACCTTTGCCGACAACACGGTTATAGATGCAAACGGGCTTGATCTGGCCAGTAAGCCGGCAGACGTACTGAAGGCTGCCGCGCCGTTCCTTAAATCCGTAATATTTGCCGGCAACCTGCCTGCCTCCTGATAAAAGTTCGTTCACCTAAAAAAGTTTACCATGAATATTCATAACATAATTACCGAGCTGGAAAAGGTTGACCCGGAAGTAGGTGACCGCCTGAACTCCCGCAGAAGCGCCATGAAGCAGTTTGTATCATTCAGCGGACGGGTAGCCCTGGCTGCGCTGCCGTTTGCCCTGGGAAGCATGTTCAAAAAGGCGTATGGCCAAAGCGCTCCAGGCATTGCAGGCGTATTGAACTATGCGCTGACACTGGAATACCTGGAGGCGGAATACTACACCAAAGGCGCCGCTTCCGGAGTAGTACCTGCGGGAACACCCGCTGTTGGCGCCATCAACACCATACGTGACCACGAAAATGCGCACGTTGCCTTCCTGAAGACAGCGCTGAATTCACTGGGAGCCACTCCTGTGGCTAAACCAACATTCGATTTTACAGCAGGCGGCGCATTTGCCAACGTATTCACCAATTATGATACATTCCTGGCAGTTGCCCAGGCGTTTGAAGATACCGGCGTCAGGGCCTACAAAGGACGGGCTGCCGAGCTCATCAGCAACAATGCCGTGCTCACAGCCGCCTTGCAGATCCATTCGGTGGAAGCGCGCCACGCGTCCCATATCCGTCAAATGCGAAAAGCCCGCGGCGCCAACCTCAAGCCGTGGATTACCGGTAAAGATACGGGCGGGATCGGTGCGGCCGTTCAACCGGTATACGACGGCGAAGAACTTACCACGCAGGCCGGCGTAAATATCACACAATTTGTATCTGCCAACGCCGCCAGCGAAAGTTTTGACGAGCCGCTGTCAGCCAACCAGGTATTGGCTATTGTTGACCCGTTCATCGTATAATTTTTTCAACTCTAATACTTAACAGCAATGAAAATTACAATGTATACAGCAGGAATTTGTTTACTCCTGCTGACAGGCAACTGCATGCACGTGCAGGCCACTGCAGTGAATACCTTGAAACATGCGGCCAATGAAGGAGAATGGAAGAAATCTCCCAATGGCAGCTGGCCGGGTATGAAAGACGGGAAAACCTACTGGTATAAACTGGATAAAAAAGGCGGGCTGTGGTGGAGCACCGACGGGGAGAAATGGGAGGCCGTTAAAGAAGGCGCCTGGGCAGACAAGGAGGGTAAATGGTTAAAGATCCACAACAAAAAGCTGGTGTGGAGCGCAGACGGCAAAACCTGGTCAGAAGTGCCGCAGTGGCAATGGCAGGCATCTGATGGCAAGTGGTATAAGTTTGACAACAAATGGGGGCTTTGGGTAAATGGTTAATTGGACATGTGATCTGCAGAATTATTTGCAGTGAATCAGCGCCATCCTTCCGGATGGCGCTTTTTTTAATGTAACGTGCAGGTACTTCCATGCTCCTTTTAAATGCCGGTTGCCGTTGCCGGCAGCCACCCGGCTAACGGAGGCATGCTGAAATACGCGAAAGCCTGTGAGAAGGCGATCAGGGCTATTCTCAAATAGCGAATGGTCATAAAAAGCAAAAAAACGCTCCATCAGGGGCGGGTTTTTGCTTTTACTTTGTATATTGGCTGGTCATGAGAGTTTAACACGGGGGCAAACACTACAAAATCACACTGCAGGGGTATGGACGACCAAAAACTGTTGACTTATTTACAAGTTGATAACGAGCTGGCTTTTGAGGGAATATTCAGAAAGTACTTTATTCCGCTCACGGGTTTTGCCAATGGTTATATGGACGATACCGAGCAGGCCAAAGACATTGTGCAGGCAGTGCTGCTGAACATCTGGGAGCAACGGGACTCGCTCAGGATACATACTGCGCTTAAACCCTACCTTTTTAATGCGGTCCGGAACAGTTGCCTGAATGAGTTGAAGAAAAGCAAAGCCCGGCAAAAGCGGCTGGCGGGTTTGCTGACCGAAACCTCTGACGAGGTGAATTCCCGGATGGAATACGCCGAATTGCGGCAGCAAATATATGCGGCCATACAAAAGCTCCCCGAGGAATGCAGGCGCGTATTTGTGCTGAGCCGGTTCGAAAAGCTGAAATACAGTGAAATCGCTTCCCGGCTGGGGATTTCCGTAAAGACCGTTGAGGCCCAGATCAGCAAAGCCTTGCGGGTTTTGCGCGTACAACTGGCCGGAGCGTTGTTGCTGCTGCTGGCGTTGCTGAAACTGTAATCACGGCTCCCAGAAAAATTTTCACTCACCCGTAAGGGTATCCCCATCTTTTTTTGTCTTGTAAATAATTTATGGAACCTTTTGATCAAACAGACCTGGAATTAATCAGCAAATACCTGGGCGGGAACGCTACAGCAGCGGAAATCGAACAGGTGTTAGCCTGGGAGGCGTCTGACCCTGCCAGGGCGCAAATGCTGAAAGAATGGAGGAAGTTATGGCAGCAGTCCGCCGAAGCGGCTTTGTACGGGCAGATAGATATGGAAGGGGAATGGGCAAAAATGAAGGGGCGGATGACGCCGGTACCCGGCAAAGTCGTTCCTGTCCGCCGTAATGCCGGGTGGTGGAAATGGGCGGCCGCAATATTGCTGGTCGGAGGCACGGCCTGGTGGGCGTTGACCAGTCAGCGGAAAGTAATGCCACCGGTCGCTTACAACCAGGTGACCCTTTCAAAGGGGCAGCGTATGCAGCTGGTGCTGACCGATGGCACCAAGGTCTGGCTGAATGGTAACACGGTACTGCGGTACCCCTCCGCCTTCGGACCGGACCGGCGGGAAGTGGAGATCACCGGTGGCGCATACTTTGAAGTGGCGGAGAATGCTGACGCGCCGTTTATCGTCAAAACGCCAGATTACGCCGTACGGGTGCTGGGAACGGAATTCAGGGTGATGGCTTATCCCGGCAACCCCGTATCTGTGACTACCCTCGTAAAAGGCGCCGTACAGATTGAGGGATATGACAGCGCGGGAAGGGTACAGGTACTGAAAGCCGGGCATGAAGCAGTGTTCGACCGGGAAAACAAAACGATGAGCGTACATGCCTCGGACCTTACCCGCAACATGCAGATGAAGGGAGTGGTATTGTCTTTCAAAGGTATTACCATGAAGGACCTGGCGAAAAAACTTGAAGCGACTTATGGAATAAATATAAAACTGGCTGATGACAGTCTCCGAAATCTAAAGTTCACAGGAAAATTCTACGATGATGAAACGGTATGGAAGGCGCTGGATGTAATCAGCCTCACAGCGCCCGTCAAGTACACTTTCACTGGAAACGAAATCTATATCTACTGGCAATGACCGGCTGACACGCCGCGATTAGCAGGAAGGCCGGACCTGTAGCACAAATAAGGAATTCCTTACGGTTCATGTATGGAAAATGCATTGTATCACGCAATAGCAATGGCTATGCCTATGCACAAAAAAACGGGAAATGTTAGGACCATTCCCCGCTTGGATGATTGCTGATACAACTTGAACCGTTGTTATCAACAATACTCAACCAAAGTAAAAGTATGAAAAAAAAATCCATTCTGCCTGCATCCCTGTGGTGCCGGCCCAAAATTCCACTTGCTATGAAGCTTTCTGCATTTCTTACCTTTTGCTGTATCCTGCAGGCGAATGCATCGGTCGTATTCTCGCAGCATACCAAACTGACCGTCAAGGTCAAAAACGGCACCCTGGATTCCGTGTTCAGGGTGATCGAAAACAACAGCGATTATTCCATTTTTTACAAACAGGGCCAACTGGATGTAACTAAAAAAATCAACCTGAACGCAATCGATTGTGGAGTGGAGACGGTCCTCACGGAAGCGTTAAAAGGTACCCATACCACGTTTACCATTGCCGACCGGCACATCGTCATCATCCCGGATAGCCGCGCCAACGCCGGTACATCCGCCGGCCGTTCCGCCGCCGCCGCCGACATCATCGTCAAAGGCACCGTTACCAGCCGGGAAGGCCAGCCTTTGCCCGGCGTAACGATCATCATAAAGGGCAGCAGCACGGGTGCGATCACCAATGAGCACGGACAGTTCTCCATAAAAGTTCCCGATACCCAGTCCATCCTCGTGTTTTCCTTCATCGGCTATCTTCCGCAGGAAGCGCCGGTAGGCCATAAAACCAGTCTCTCGATCATACTCGAGGAAGATCGCCGGAAGCTCGATGAAGTGGTGGTGATCGGTTATGGCGCCGTCCGGAAAACCGACGTAACCAGCGCCATCACGAGCGTATCCGAAAAGGACTTTAACCGCGGCGCCGTGGTGTCGCCCATGCAATTGATACAAGGCAAGGTGCCTGGTCTCGTGATCGTCAACAACCAGGGGATGGACCCTAACGGGCAACCGTCTGTACAGCTCCGTGGCATCTCCTCGGTGAAAGGGAGCGGCGGCCCCCTGATCGTGATAGACGGGATTCCCGGCGGCAACCTCAACAACCTTTCCCCGGAAGATATCGCCTCCATGGACGTGCTCAGGGATGGTTCTGCCGCGGCCATCTACGGCACCCGCGGCACCAACGGCGTGATCATCATCACCACCAAACGCGCCAGGAACGGCGCCGCCACCGTGAACTACGATGGATATGCCTATACCGACCAGGTCAACAAATTCCCCCGCGTACTCACCGCGGATGAATACCGCGCATATGCCGAAGAGTACAAACGGACCAACCCTACCTTCGTGCTCAATGACGGCGGCGCCAACACAGACTGGTTCAAGGCGCTGGTTAAAAAGCCCCTCAGCCAGGTGCATAATGTTTCTGTATCCGGCGGCACGGACAAATCCAATCTCCGCGCGGCCGTATCGTACCGCGACCTGAACGGGATCGCCATAGGCACCTGGAGAAAGATCGTGAATACACGGTTGAGCTTCACCCAGAAAGCCATCGACGACAAACTCACCATCCAGGGTAACTTCGCTACCTCCTTCCTCCATTATAATAAAACGGATAATTCCATTTTCGGGGATGCGGTGGGCCGTAACCCAACATTCCCGGTCTTTAATCCTGACGGTTCCTACTTCGAAGACCCGGTAGACCGCACGGGCAACCCCTACGCCAGGCGTATGCAGTCCACAGACGGCGAAAGGATCAAACACATCAACGGTAGCCTGAAGGGCATCCTCAATCTCGCTCCCGGCCTTAATGTCAGCGGCTTTTTCGCCATGCAGCGACGGGACGTGATCTCCTACTATTATCAATCCCGCGATGCATGGACGAGCAAGATCAACGGCCAGAACGGGAACGCCAGCCGCAGCACTTCATTTGACTACGACAAGACGTTCGAGTATACCGTTGACTACGCCAAAACAATCGGCAAGCACAGCATCACCGGGCTGGCGGGCTACAGCTACCAGGATTTTATGTCGGAAGGTTTCAACGCCTCAAACCAGAACTTCCTCACGGATGCCATGAGCTACAATAACCTCGGCGCCGGGCAGGCTTTTAAAGCTACGCCGGGTACAGGTTCCGACCTGGGCAGCAGCAAAAGCTCCAGCAAGCTGATCGCTTTCTTCGGAAGGGGCATTTACAATTACGGCGACAAATACCTGCTGACCGCCTCCGTACGCCGCGAAGGCTCCTCGAAGTTCGGCAAGAATAACAAATGGGGCTGGTTCCCGGCGGTGAACGCCGGCTGGCGCATCAGCCAGGAGCCTTTCTTCACCAAAGGTTTCGTGGAGGATCTGAAAATACGCGCCGGCTACGGTGTTACCGGCAACCAGGGGCTGGGCTCCTACGCTTCCCTGCAAACGCTCACCACGGGCGCGCAGTTCCTTTGGAACGGCGTGTTTACACCTACCTACGGCGCGTCCAACAGCTCAAATCCCAACCCGAACCTTCGCTGGGAAAAGAAAACGGAATACAACTTCGGGGTAGATTACACCTTCCGCAACAGCCGCATATCGGGTAGCCTGGACGTCTACAACCGCGTAACCTCCGACCTGCTCCTGGACGCCACCGCGCCGGTGCCTTCGCTCATTGCACAAACCAGCGTGGTTAACCTCGGCGTGATCCGCAATACAGGGGTGGAACTGGGGTTGAATACGAACATCATTGAGCGCAAGAAATTCTCCTGGACCAACAGCTTTACGTTTTCCTACAACGAAAACAAACTGGTGTCCACTTCCTATGGGGCCGCCAACAGCGCGCCGGTAGATCACTACGGTCTTCCGAACAACATGGGCAACGCTTTCCGCCGCCAGGCCGGCCAGTCTATCGGCAACTTCTACGGCAAAGTGTTCAAAGAGTTCGACGACAGCCAGGGGCCGGGTAAAAACCAGTGGGTGTTCTACACCCATGCGGAAGATCCTTCCCTGGATGCGCAAGGCAAAAAGATCATCGGCAACGGGCTGCCCAAGATGTTCATGAGCATGAGCAACAACTTCTCCTACGGCCGCCTGGACCTGTCGATTTTTTTAAGGGGCAGCTTCCTCTTCGATATCCTCAATATCACGGATATGGTGTATATGAACAAAGTCCGTTTCTCCGACAACTTCCTGAAAAAAGCGCTGGACCAGCCGATCAACGGTTCGTACGCATACTCTGATTACTTCCTGGAGAAAGGGGATTTTGTGAAGCTGGACAACCTCACGCTGGGCTACAATTTCAACACCAGCAAGATCAAGTACCTGCGCAAGGCCCGCCTGTATGTATCCGGCCAGAACCTGCTGACGTTCACCAGCTATAGCGGGCGCGATCCGGATATTGAAGTGAACGGGCTGGAGCCGGGCCTCGGCACCATGAATTTTTATCCGCGTACCCGTACCCTTACGGCAGGCGTCAACCTTGGATTTTAAGCCATCACCAGTAAAAAATCAAACATGAAAAGCACGTTTCAACATATACGGCAAAAACGCTCCGGTTTATGGATGGCAGGCATTTTGGGCTGCGCGGCCAGTATCGGGATGAGCGGCTGCACCAACCTCGACGAGAAGGTATACAGCAGCGTTACCAAAGAATCCTTCTTTAATTCGAAAGAAGAGGTGATCGCCAACTATATCCGTCCATATTCCCATATCGTGGGGAGCTACCAATACCGCATCTGGCACCTGAATACCCTGACCACCGACGAGGCGGCCATGCCGTACCGCGATGGCACCCCGCCCGCGGACGGGGGAGATCAGATCGTCGGAATGCACTGGCATACCTGGACGCCCGACGACTCGGAAATTAAGAACACCTGGGATGCGATCTATCGCGGCGTAGGTCTCACCAACTCCACGCTCGAAAACATGGAGTTCGTCAATTTCCAGAAACTGAACGTAGGCCTGGACAAGGAGATGGTGCTTGCGGAAATGCACTGCTACCGCGCCTGGTACTACTGGCTGCTGATGGATATGTGGGGCAATATCCCCATCTCCGAAAAAGTGGGAGAACCGATGTATCCGGAAACGAGGCCCCGGAAAGAAGTATTTGCCTACATCGAGAAGGAAGTATTGAACAACGTAGACAAGCTGCTCGACAAGGGCGCTCCCAATACCTACGGGCATATGACCAAGCCCGCCGCCTGGGCGCTGCTCGCCAAGCTGTACCTGAACGCGCAGGTATACGGCGGCACGTTGACGGAGAACGGCCTGCAGCCCGGCCCCGAGCGCTGGGACGATTGTATCACCTATTGCGACAAGGTGATCAACTACACCACCGGCGGCGGTTACCAACTGGACGCCAATTGGAACGATCCGTTCAAGATCAAGAACGAGCTGTCCAAGGAAAACATTTTTGTGGTGGTGTACGATACGGCTTATGCAACGGAAATGAGATGGAACTACAAGGTGCTGCACCAGGAGCACCAAAAAACCTATGGTTTCTCCTGGACGCCCCAGAACCGTTTTATGACGCATAATAACTTCTTCGGCCTTTTCGGCGCCACGGATAAACGTAAGGCGCAATGGCTCTATGGCCCGCAGTTCGCGGCGGACGGGGTGACGCCGCTGAAATGCCTGAGCGGCGCGCAAAAAGGCAAGCCGCTGGTGCTGGACCCGTACTTCGTGAACGCTCCCGGCGATACCGCCACCATGCTCACCGCCAAGGAGTTCCATGGCGCGCGCAACGTGAAGTTCGAATTCCAGAAAGGAAGCAGGATCAGCCACATGAGCAACGATGCGCCGGTGTATCGCCTTTCGGACGTAATGATGATGAAAGCGGAAGCCATCATGCGCAAAAACGGCGGTACGGCTACGCCGGAAGCGGTCAACCTGGTGAATGCCGTACGTAAAAGGGCCTTTGCCGCCGGAGACCCGAAAGCGGAGTATACCGTTGCCACCCTCACGCTGGACGAGCTGCTCAATGAAAGAGCCCGCGAATTCGCCTGGGAAGGATGGCGCCGGAACGACCTGATCCGCTTCGGCAAGTTTACCAACCCGGGATGGGATAAAAAACAATCGGAGCCCTGGCGCATCGTATTCCCCATTCCCAACAACACGCTCAGCGTAAACCCGAACCTTAAACAGAATCCTGGCTATTAAATCTATCTGAATGAAAAAAATAATGTTGTTATTGACGGTTTGCACCTTCTGCACGATGGTGGCTGTTGCACAAAAGCCCGTGCTGACCAGGAAAGAGAAGAAGGCGGGATGGCGCCTGCTGTTCGATGGAAAAACGACCTCCGGCTGGAAAGCCGCCAATGGAAAGCCTTTCCCCAATAAGGGGTGGGCCATCAAGGACGGCGTTCTGCAAACGGATCCCGCCAGCGGTCACGGTGGAGACATCGTGACGGAAACGACCTACCGGGATTTTGAACTATCGCTGGAGTTCCGTATTACCAAAGGCGCCAACAGCGGGATAAAGTATTATGTGCTGCCCAACAGCTCGCTTGGGCTCGAATTCCAGGTCATCGACGACCAGGTGCATCCCGACGCTAAATTGGGCAAGGAGGGGAATCGTACCCAGGCGGCGTTGTATGACCTTATCGCGCCGTCGTCCGCCAAAATGAACAAGCCGGTGGGGGAGTGGAACCATGCCCGTATCATTTCCAGGGGTGCGCATGTGGAGCATTGGCTCAATGGCGTAAAAGTACTGGAATTTGAAAGAGGCAGCGCGGCGTTCAAGGCGCTGGTGGCCGGCAGCAAGTACAAAAACATCAAGGGATTTTCCGAGGTTACGGAGACGCCGGTCCTCTTGCAGGAGCATGGCGATGCGGTGGCATTCAGGAACATTAAAATAAAAGCATTGTAATCATCTCAAAATATATTATCTGATATGGAGAATTCACGGAGAGATTTTATCAAAAAACTGACGACAGGGTCTGCCGCCGTAGCATTCGGCGGTCTGGGCCTCGGGTTTTCAGCGAAGAGCTATGCCCGTATCGTAGGGAGCAACGAAATGGTAAGGGTGGCCCTGATGGGCTGTAATGGCCGCGGTTCTTTCCTGGCCCGCGCATTTACCCAGCAGAAGAACACGTCGGTACACTACATCTGCGACGTTGATCCGAAGGCGATCCAGAAAGGGCTCGCGGCGGTCAGGCGCGCAGGTGGCAGCAACGACCCTAAAACGGAAGAAGATTTCCGCAAGGCGCTGGCCGACAAAGACGTAGACGCGCTGGCGGTGGCGGCGCCTGACCACTGGCACGCGCCCGCAACGATCATGGGCTGCCAGGCAGGGAAGCACGTGTATTGCGAAAAACCGCTCAGCCATAACCCCAACGAAGGGGAACTGGCCATCGCCGCGGCCCGCAAATACAAGCGTATCGTACAGATGGGAAGTCAGCGCCGCTCCTGGCCCGTACTGACGCAAGGTATCCAGGAGCTGCACAATGGCGTTATCGGCAACGTGCATATGGCGAAAGCATGGTATACCAACAACCGCGGGTCCATCGGCAAAGGCGTACCGGCAACTCCGCCGGCCGGCTTCAACTACGACCTCTGGCAAGGCCCTGCGCCCCGCAAGCCTTTCCGCAGCAACCTGATACACTACAACTGGCATTGGTTCTGGCATTGGGGCACCGGTGAAGCGCTGAATAACGGCACCCACGAAATTGACGTGATACGCTGGGGCCTGAAAGCCGATTATCCGCTGCTGGTCAATTCCACCGGCGGCAGGTTCCACTACCAGGATGATTGGGAAACGCCGGATACGCAGCTGATCACCTATAACTGCCCCGGTAACGTAACGGTGCTGTGGGAAGGCCGCAGTTGCAACGGCCGCCTGGTAGAAGGCGCCGACCGCGGCGTAATATTCTATGGCGAAAGCGGCAGCATGAGCACCGGCGGCAACAGCTACACCATTTACGACCAGAAGAATAAAATTGTGAAGGAAGTTAAATCCGATGCGGTGATTGACGGGCGGAATACGGCCAGTCCAAGCGAAGGGCTGGACGCCATCCACATCACCAACTTCATTGACAGCATCCGGCAAAACAAAATGCCGAACGCCGATGTGGAAACGGGGCATAAGAGCACCTTGTGGGTACAGCTGGGCAACATCGCACAGCGGGTGGGGCATACCCTGAACATAGACCAACGCAACGGTCATATCCTGAACGACAAGGAGGCTTCCAAATATTGGAGCCGCCAATACGAACCAGGTTGGGCGCCGAAAGTATAATGGAGCAAACACAATAGAGAGACGAGGCGTGGGGGAATTTTCCTTCACGCCTTTTTTTGTCACTTCCCGTAAGGGCAGGTAGAAAAATAACATTATGTGAATACTAGGACTACGGTTGACAGAAACAAATATACATCTTGAATTGGATTTAAATTGAAATACATCTTTAAGGGGAAGGCGCTGCTGCCGCGCCATTCCCCTTGCCCCATCCCGGCAAGGGTTTCAAACAATGGTTAAGTTTTAGATTGTAATCGTTCTCTAAGTATCTCGTAGGGTGTTTTGCCCTTCAGGGCAGCATTAGGTCTATGGCAGTTATAGAAGTTCTCCCATTCCTGCAATTTCTTATTAATGTCGATGTCACCTGTGTATTCGAGCAACTGGTAAAACTCTTGTTGATCGGTCAAGTGAGACCGTTCCACCTTGCCGTTTAAATGTGGGCTAGCTTTTTTGATGTAGACATGCCGGATGCCCAAATCTTCGCAATGCCAGTGAAATTGGGCCTGAAATTCGTGTCCGTTGTCGGTTTGAATAGTATGAATCCGGAATGGGAATTTGTTCCGTATATAGTCTACAAATTGAATTGCGCAGCTTTGATTATGCTTGTTATATATTTTCAATGCCCGAGCTCGTGTCGCATCATCAATTGCTGTGTACTGAAAGCGCTTAACTTCTTTCCCGGAGGATTTATCAGTAAACGATAGAAATTTGACGTCTACCTGGATCCTATGCCCCGGCACCTGCTTTTCGTATCTTTTAAATTGCTCCATGGATCTTTTCCGCTGATTCCGCGGTAGTTTATTCAGACCATTTCTTTTAAGAACATTATATACTCCCGCTGGAGAAACGGCAATATTGTGGTAACGCTTCATGTACCAAGATATCCGCAATTGCCCTAAATGGTAGGTAGTTCTTAAGTGTATAATTTGCGCTTCAATATCAGCCGCAATACGCAGCTTCGGATTTTCAGGACAAGGCTTACTATTAATTAATGCGTTTTCTCCCTCACTTTCATAGTCTTTCTTCCATTTATAGTAGGTTTCCCTGGATATGCCAAAGTAGCGACAGGTTTTTGATACATTTCCCGACTCCTGGCCGTGTTGAATTATTCTAAGCTTTCTGCGAATATCCGATAGTTCCTTTGGACTCATTATATAGACATTTGATTGACAAGATAAAAACTGTCAACCAAAGTCATGATTTCCATATTTTATGGGTTTAATGTAGCATCCAATGTGGTTTTAAATTCATTTTCGTTTGCATAGTTGTAAAACGGAGAAGCTGTAATTAAGTATTTATCCGTATAAATTTTGATAGTCTTTTGTTCGGTTCTGATTTCATTCAAAAAGTCTTCTTTCCACTTATCATTGGCTGCTAAATGTGTTCCTTTGGGTTCTATGAATACCTGGAAAGTCATTTGTTCTCCGTCTCGTTGTTTGCAGAATAATAAAAAGTCTGGTTCAAAGGCCCGTCCGTATTTGTCAAATATTTTGACCTCCCGTTCGTTTCGAATCAAATAAATGTTCTCAAACTTGTGCATTAGACCTTCAAGTTTTCTTGCAAACAATTCTACGAACTTCTTTTCCTCACTTGTTCCATAATTAGCGTTATAAACATACCAAGGCTCCTTTGCCACCAAAGTTTCTTGCCCATCTGCCCGTTCGCTGTCTCTGTAAACTTTGATTTCTTTATCTTTAAAAACCTGGTGGATAGGCAATTTCATATAGGCTGAACCTTCGTATTCGGTCGAAATGCTCTTAATGTCCGCTTCAATGGTTTGCAAAAGTCCGTTCAGGGCCTGCAAATAATCAAATTGACTGATCTCTTTGAGCCGGTTAGATGTTCCGCTAAAAGTAATTTCCAAACTTGCTAAAAAATACTCGCTGTTAATAAATTCAGAAAGTGACCCTACGCCAGGAAAGTAATGCGATAAACTATCAAAATAAAAAAACGGATTTTGACTTAATGCAAAACGAACAATGTTCTTGGGAATATCGGTCAGCTTTATGTCTTTAGTTTTGATACTCTCTTCATTCAAAGTTAGATTTTCCCTTTCAAAAAAAGCACCTGACATTCTACCTCCTCCTGAAGACAGCGTATGACGATAGTTTGTTCTTGTAACTCCTAAATCGACAAAGGATTTTATATTATTAAAACTCCTGGGCACCTTCTTGTTAAAGAAAACGTGCCCATTTCGGTAAAAATCCGTTCCCTTAAAGTCCGATTTCAAAATGAGCTGCTTCGTTATCAAGTTTTCATCATCCTCATAGATACCCGATTCCACGAGCGCTTTCTTCAGTTCCGAAATGTAACGACTATCTTCTTTTGTATGGTAATAAAGTTCTTCCAATATTTTCATGTCATTGGAAATATCATCATCATATTTTCGAGTGTATTTATCTTGTCCTTCTTCCAAGGCAAACGGATAATATCTTGCACCACGTCCAATTAACTGTGCTTCTGAAAGTGTGACTTTTCCTGGCTTTCCATCCTTCTCGTCGCGGTCTTCGTATAGGCGAACTATATCAAACAAATTCAAAACGTCCCAACCCTCATTCAATTTCTGAACGGCAAAAACGGCTCGAATTGGATTGTTTTCATCTTCCAATGTATTGAGTAAAATCTGGTTTTGCTCCGCCTCTGTATCATTATTGGCACTGAGGCAATTTTCAAGTCGAAAATTGGTTTGAATTCGTTTTACAATGTCGTTGGCAGAAAGACCTTTAGATTCAAAAAACTTAAATGCTTTTTGAACGATTGAAACAGTAGAAGTTTTTTTTATTTTCTCCACCATTGCTATCGAAAACTCATCAATCAGTTTATGGAAATTCTCTTTATTTTGCTCGGATTCCCTAATTGTTTTTTTTGCCTTGAACAGAATTACGGGCTTTAAATTGATATTATTTGAAGTGGCTAATTCCTGACGATACAAATTTATAATCAGAGCTTGTATGATCCGATCCCGCTCGTCATATAGAGACCGAATAAGATTGATTTCTTTGGAATACTTATCAATCCTAAATTGGGCAAGATCATATTTGAAAATAACCTTGTCTTGATACTTGTTTACAATTTCCTGGCTTTCATAGTCTAAGGTCGCCGTGAATTCTAAAAGTACATTCTCGAAATTCTGATTGAGGATTTCCAAAACAGTTCCTTCCCAGCTGCCATATAAAGCCCCGTTGCTTTTGGTGGCTGAGCTTAAGTGGTGAGCTTCGTCCGCAATCAATACAAGCTTCTTATCCTTAAAATCCTCATAGGTTACGCTGTTTTCTTTGGTATTGTTTAGATCAATATGCAATTGCTGAATTGTGGTAAACTTAATATTAATATTCTGATTGTCAGCTTCCTCAAAGTTGTCAACCTCTTTAATTAGCACTTCTTTTCCGTCAATTACAATTTTGTCGCTAAACAAATATTTTAAAGCCTGTGGATTGACGAAGTTGTTCTTGGTTTTCTGAATGATATTATTACTGTTTACGAAAAACAAGAAATTTTGATACCCCTTTTCATAAAGGTGCAGTATCAAACCTGCCATTATCAACGTTTTCCCACTCCCTGTTGCCATATTATATAGTAAGTGAAACGGCCTGCGTGGCTTGCCTGCAAATTCTTCTGATTGGCAAAGAATAAAACGCTGAAAGGCTTCAATTTGATAGGGCCTCCGACCGAAGCCGGATTTAAGATTATCGGTTATGTGATTGGGAATGGCAACTTGGGCAATGGCTCTTTTACCAAATTCCTGTAACAATATGTCATATAAAAACGCCATTTGCTTAGTCTTTAATTTGATAAAAATCTCTGGTTACTTTCTTTTCTTCTTCGGTGCAGTTGAAATCCTGATCGTTGAGCGAAGAAAGATTTACATAAAGTTGGTTTTTGTCCAATAGTTCACAAAGGTGTCTTTTCTGTTCTTTAAGGCTCAGTTTTTTGAAATCTTCAATGTGCTCTTCTTGTTTTTTTATATCTACATTGTAATTCAGGAATGACTTGGCCTTCATCTGTTCCCAAATCTGTAAAAGCGTTTCCGTCTTTTTTGCTGCTTCAAGCTGCTCTATGAAAGTTTGATTATACTTTTTGAGCTCGATATATACAAAATCGCCCGAGTTGTCTTGTTCAATAATTTTTTGAAGGCGTCTAGAAGTGACAAATTCAATGTAGTCAAGCTGTTCAGTAATAATAAATTGACGGTTTCCATCGTCCTCTTTGTTTAACTCTAGTACTGCATGTGCTGTAGTTCCACTGCCACCAAAAAAATCAAGGACAATATCATTGGCTTGCGAATCAGTAAATATTTCAATTGCATCTTTGACTGTGTAAATTGACTTGGGATAACTGAATAATTTGTTCCCATCAAAAAGTTTTTTCAAAAGCATTGTACCATTTGCCGAGGCATCATATTTTGAATCGCTCCATATAGTTTTAGGTTTTCTGCCTTCTTTAATACGGTCTTTCAGTTGAACTGTATATTTACTCTCGTTAATAACTACGTTAAAATCACCATTTTTTGCTGCTTTTAGGATCGCCTTTCTGTCTGACCATCTCCAAACCCTTCTTTTCCCAAATACATCAACCGGCAAAATTTCTATTATATCTTTTCCATTTTTTTTTAAGAAACTAGCAGGTTCTAAATTTTTCAATTGACCGGAGTCATCAAGCAGTAAAATTTCTTTTGGTTGGTATTCATCCTCTCCACTCCCAATTCGTTCGCCGCCAACTGCTATGATGTTTTTATCCTTTTTTGAATAATATAATGTAAACTCAGAATTGGGTCGTTCCACAGGAGTTGAAGTTCCTCCGCTTCTTCTAAATGGTAAGAATCTATATTTTCCATTATTGTCAGATTTATCAAAATCATCCTCCTGGTCCTCAGTCAATGTCTGGTTATTTACAACTACTTCCGTAATTTTTTTGGCATAGAATAAGGCGTATTCATGACAGGTTGCGAAATGTGAATTAATGGTTCTTCCACGAGGATTGCTTTGAACAACTATAGTTCCAATATAGTTTTCTCTTCCAAGAACATCATCACACAATACTTTTAAATGAGCGTACTCTTCATCATCTATGGCTATACATATTGCTCCGTTATTGTCTAAAAGCTGTCTTGCAACCGCTATTCGGTTTTGCATAAATGTTAACCATGTTGAATGGTTAAATGTGTTGTTGTATTTAAATGTATTTGCGGCCCCACCTGTATTATAGGGAGGGTCAATATAAATGAATTTTACTTTACCTGAAAATTGGTTTTTCAGGGTATGTAAGCATAATAGGTTGTTGCCTTTTATAACTAAATTATCGGAGATTATACCATCCTTATTCCTGTTTATCTGGATCAATGGTTTTTCTCCTTTGGCACTTATGCGTTTGGCATTAGTCAAGATTTTTGGCTCTAACAGTTGGGTAATTTCGTCTTGTGCTAGAATCTCGTTAAAGAAAATTTCTTCTCGCTTGTCTTCTTCTCGGCTTTGCCCACCTTCTAAAATGCAATCCTTAAATGGCCACACTAAAGCCACTTCATTGCGCTGTTTCAGGTATTTGCCGTCAATGGTCAACCCTAGTTTATTTTTGTATTGTGTATAACTGTCGTTCAAATAATTTTTCTGCTCCAAGAATTGAGTAAACAGGTTCTGGTTAAATACCAATGTGCCTTTTACATTCACAAAAAACTTGTCTTTTAGTTCGGCATTGTCGAGCAACAATCCAATCAGTTCTTCATCAAAATTCTGTGCCTTGTTCAGCACTACCCACTTTTTCAGTTCTCCGTTGTCGGTAACGAAGTTGTGTGTTTTTTTCAGTTGTCGCTCTAATGTATCGTATAATTTCATCTATTCTATTTCAAAATTTTTAATCGTCAAATTTGCTTTTTTTCGTCTATGCGTTGACAAAAGTTGTACATTTGGTTCTAAAGCGTCAGTCGTATCTCGACAAAAGCCAATGTGCCATTTGCGGGTTGGCGTTTTTTACAATGACGCATAACCCGTAAATATATGCAAAATCCTGTTAGATGCAAGGATAGCAATACTTTTTTATTTCCCCATGCGAACGAAAGAGTCATACAGATGCAGTAGGCTTTTGAATTTTTTTCAGCTTCTCACTCTTTATGAAGAGTTCCTTCTTTGGTAGTTCATTTCTCGTACCATCCTCTTCTTCTTAACCGTATGTAAAACCTAAAGGTCTTAACGCCATTCTGGTTGTATACCACAATTTTCCCCCAAATGATGTTACATACAGTTTGCTTATATATAATTATAGCCCAGTACCGGGCGGAGCAGATTAGAAAGTTAGGGGATTTATTAATAAAATAGGATTTTTGCGCTCCAGCTGCATGGCGTCCTTTTTTTCCGGGTGCGCTGAGTGATTTACGTTCTCGCGTTCCTGATCCCAGTATTCCGGAAGTATTTTCCGGCCGAGAGAAAATTCAGCCCGTTCCCCGTCTACCGTAATCCTGGCCCAAATAGGCGCCTTGCCGTCCTTGCTTGCTTTCTTCTTCGAGAGGAAGAATAAGATGGAAAGATGTTCGTTAACTTTCATTTCGCACAAGTTCTTAGGTTTTTGAATGTGCCTAAAACCGCTACGCAATCAATGGTAGGGGACCTAATTTACGGTCTTGAAGTAGGTCTCCGAACAGGTCCCCGAACGATCTGATAGACTTTGTGCTTTCTTGTGCGAATTATTCCGTAAAACCCTGGAGTGATGAAGAGTTTAAACGAAAAAGGCGCTATTTCTAGCGCCTTCTGTGATCCCGCTGGGATGTGTAAGGCACTTTTCTTCTTTTCACCGCCTTACATAACACTACAATAACTCTATGATTTTCAATATTCTATAACACCGCTTAGGCTTTAGGTTTACGAACTTTATAAAGGCTGACGCAATTTTTATAGAGTAAATTATAGAGTAACTATGATGCTTCCAATCAAGCCCATTTGCAAAAAGAATTTCACGCGCCGGGACGGCACCAGCATTGTTTTTATCCAGTATTGCCAGTCCATTGACCGCCGCACCCTTCTGAACACGGGAATCGCCATACCCCCGGAGTACTGGAACCGTAAGCGCCTCCGTATTAATGATGACCTTCCCGCGGCATATGGCGCGGTGGCAGACCTCAACGAGCAGCTCCAGAAAAGCCTTAGGAATGCTCAGGATATTGTAAACCATGCGGTAAAGGAAAAGCTGCCAGATACGCTGAATTTCCTCAAAAAGACCTTTCTGCCTGATTTTAACCCGGATTCGCTGGTAAAAAAGGCGCAGCAGGAACTAGCCGCCAGTCCAGTTACAAACCTTGACCTGTCATTTCAGATCGATGATTACATTAAAAGCAAGGCCAGCAAAGTAACTCCCGGCATGCTGAAGGTTTACAAGAACATGAAAGATCACCTGGACGCCTTTCAAGCCTTCCGGGGCAGGAAAATCACTTTCGATTGCTTCGACTATAATTTTTATGAACAGCTTGTTCATTTCCTGACCTACGAATATGTTCAACGCCGCCGCAAAGTGGAGATTAAAGGATTAAAAACCGCTACGGTAGGGAAAACCATCAAGCAACTGCGCATTTTCTTACGTGAGAGGATGCGCCGCAAAATAATTGCCCCTATTGACCTTTCAGACTTCAAAATACTGGACGAAGAAGCAGACGCCATCTACCTTTCATGGCCGGAAATAGCCCGCATATACCATACTGATTTAACAGATTATCCTCACCTGGTTAAATACCGCGATCTGTTTGTTTTGGGGTGCCTAACCGGGCTAAGGTTTTCCGATTTCTCAACCATTCGCCCGGAAGATGTGCGCCAGGGCATGCTCCATAAGAAACAGGGAAAATCTGACCACTGGGTGGTTATTCCATTGCGGGAGGAAGCCGAAAATATTCTGGTGACCAAATTTAAAGGGCATATCCCGGATGTGTGTAACGTGAAATTCAACCTGTACATTAAAGAAGTGGCAAAACTGGCAGGCATCGCAGAATCCATTAAATTTTCGCATAAAAGGGGTAATAAGGATGTGGTAACCGTAAAACCTAAATATAGCTGGGTTACTTCCCATACATGCCGCCGGTCGTTTTGCACGAATGAGTTTCTGGCGGGTACTCCGGCAGAGCTAATTATGAAAATCAGCGGGCATAAGAGCTTACGGGACTTTTATAGATACATACGGATTACACCGGAGGAAGCAGGCCGGAAGATCCGGGAAATATGGGAAGCAAGACAAGACCAGAACATATTGCGCAACACTTTGAAGAAAGCTATTTAAGAAGACCGGGGGCGCTATCGCCGCGCCCCCGTACCCCCAAGGCGGGGGTTTCCAAACAATTCAAACGCATGCGAAGCTCGCCAGTTCCTCTACTTCGTTTTTGAGCCACCGCTTTTCTTGGCTTTCAGCGACTTCACAATGACCGGCATCAACTCCATTATGTCAATTTCAAACGCCGTTGCCAGTGCCAGTAGGTTATCCATCGTTAACAGGTTCGGATTGTGGACACGCCTGTAAAGCGTATTATAATTGGTACCCGTGTCTTTACTTACTACCGTTATCGGTAGAATATCAAAAATATCTGCAAATTGCTTTATTTCGTTTGCCTTTATCAGTGATCTGACGGCGCTATATCGTTTATCCTTCATCTGTGGTTATTTGGCAGATGGAATATAAAACCTAACCTTCATATCAACTATGTATTTATGCCAAAATGAATCTTAAAACTTCTATATTGAAAATTATTTTACCAATTCTGAAATTTTTGTATATTCGTACTGATTTTTAATCTTTGCGCTTGCAGATATTGTAAGCGACTTTGTTCTCTGGCCAGCACCCTTGGAAAGTACACAACCGGAGAACAGAGCGAGGCTCACGTTATTGCGTGGGCTTCCGCTTAAGTTCGTTCGTGTACTTTCCAAGGGTGCTGGGCGACTGGGCGGGGCCTGCGCATTTTTTTTGTCCGGCTCACATGTTAAACACTTACAATATGACTATATGCAACCTTCTTTATTCCTTCGGGAGCCGGCAGATGTAACCTTTGATATATTTAAAGCCCACGCCCTGCTCAAAGATCAGTCTACCATCTTCAGGAATCTAATGCACGAGGACGGGCCGAATGTGATACAAGCCATCTTTAATGAGGTGACCGTAACAGTTGATCTCTTTGAGGGAGAAATTGAATGCGGTCTGCAAACCCTGCATAGCCTTGTTTCCTACTATAATGCAGATATTATCCGGCACAGGGAATGGCTGCAAGCCTCTACATGCAAAGCCCTCTGGTGTTTCTTGTCTGACCGTATAGAATCCTTTGAAAGTGACCTCAACAAAATCAGTATGGCCTTTGGCATGCTCTTGCAACGGTTTAAATGGTTACTTATAGCTGACTGGCTGCAACCATTGCTCGTACCTGAAGGGCAGCTCATTGTCAAAACCAATAAATGCTTTTTCTGGGCCATTGGTGACGACAGGGATGCCATATTGGAAAAAGTCTTTTCTACACACTTTAAAAATTGTCATCATGAATCCTTCTGTTGAACTGGATGTGCGTTCGTTTCTGCATTCGTCCTGTGTTGACGACACTTATAGGGAAATTTGCATGCTCGCGGGGCTGCCCCGCACCAACCGGGTTAAGCTGGAACAAAAAGGCATTGTCAAATCACAATTATTAAATTTCCAACGGCTTATTGGCTTGGAGGTATTTACACTTGCCAACATCATTGGCATATCTCCCCGGTATTTCTATTACCTGAATTTAAAAGACCGGTTGTCCCCCAAAGCCATTCCGCGCCTGATGGCTATCCTGTACCTGTATAGTGATATCTACGCCACATTTGACAACCGGGAATACGCTCATATATGGGTTAGCTCTCCCGCAAGGGAACTGAATTGGGAGGCGCCCGTGAAGCTAATGCCCTACATGCTCTGCCACGAGGAAATAAAGCGGTTCTTACGCCAGTTGCAAAATGAAAAGGCTCCTTTGGAATAGATGCTTTTTCCGAAAACGCTGGGGCATGTTCTCCCGTTGCAAAAAGCATCTATTCTAAAGGAGCAGCCTTGCGGCAGCCGGTGAAGATTGAACCTACAGCCCAAGGCCGCGCCGCCGCTTGATCGGTTGCATGATGCGGGGGCGGATGTGATGCTTATGCAGGATGGCTTTTTGAATGCCCGCAAAAGAAAAAGACCGGTCTATGCTGCTTCCCTTAAAGGCATATTTTCCCTTCCGGTAGCTAATGCCCTGAATTTCCCCCGTTGTCTGCTTTTTCTTGTAAAGAATGTCAATGCCCTGTTTGAGCAACAGGGCTTCCAGTTCGGAAAACCGGGAAGACTGGGGCAAGGCGGCCGTTATTGCCTGAAATATCTCATACCGGGTGGCTTCTTCTTCGTTAAGGGCTTGCAGGTTGGTTTTGGTTAAGTCTTTCCTCGTGGCTTCAATTAGCCGGTACTGCCTGGTCAAAGCCTGCGCGGCTTTCTTTCCTCTTAAACCGATCCAGCTATCCGATATTACAACCCCGTCATGGTTCACAAGGTTGGCTATAATATGCAAATGGGGGTGAGCTTTTTCAGTATGTTTGACAATGACAAGCTGGGTATTGACCAGCCCGATCTGGCGGAGGTAAGCTTTTGCAATGTCCAGCATCAGCCTGTCTGTCACCTTATCCTCCGGGTGAAAGCTGAGAATCCCATGAAAGACGGCTTTCTTTTTATTGGGTACCAGTTGCCGGGTTTGTTCAAAGTCAAAGGCCATTACCCGCGGGTTATAATCCCGGACATCTTCGGAGTGTAGCAGTTGCGTACGCCTTTCGTCCTTGCACACATAGCGACAGCACCCGTAAAAAGTCTTTCCGGTAATAACTTTGCTAATCATGCGCCCAATTTTTTTAGAATGCCGTCAATTCTTTCACAAAAACTGCCTAACAGCGCCTTTGTACCGGTCATTCCCTGCTGGTGGCAGAGGCGAGCCATCTGGTTAAGGTTATTTGCCATTCCCATAAGTGTCCGCCGGTACTCCCGGCCTTCCTCGTCCAACCGGGCGGGCACTGTTCCTTGCAGGGTAGTTCTCCGCATGTAGGTCATCAGGCGCAAGCCTGCTTTATCAGCGTTTTGCTTTACAAGAGCCAATTCCTCACTATTCAACCTGACCCCAACTTGAATGGTTCTTTTGTTCGGGCTGGGTGGTCTTCCACATCTCTTTTCTTTCATCAGCATTTTCTTTAATGAGTTCAGGGACTGCCCGCTGGCGGGCAGCCTTTTGCGACCAACGGGAGCAAAAGCGAGCGCGTTTTTGCGAAGCAAAAACACCGCTCGCTAACGGAGCGAAGCCCGTTCCGAATCCGCGTACAGGTGGCAAGGCCGCCTGTACAATCTCCGCAGACGGGTAGCGAAGCTGCCCGTCAATCTTCCGGGCAACCTTCCCGTTCATCTTCCGGCTTTAGTAGTTGCTGGATGTCGTTCCATAGGAAATAAACTCGGGATTTGATCTTGTAGGGCTTCAGCCTGCCGTCCTTGATCCAGTCATAAATGGTCTGGCGGCATACCTGGAACATGGAGCAAACCTCTGTGATCTTAAACAGGGGCTTGTAGGTGAGGCCAGGGGTTTCATAGGCCGGGGCTACTGATCGGACCTTTTCAGCCTGCTGCATTTCTTCACGTACAATCTGGCGGACACTTTGCCAGAACTGCGCCGGTTCATAAGGAAATAACATCGGCGCTGCTGTACTTCCTTTGTTCACATTGTCTTGCATAGCTCAAAGATTTTTCTGCAACTATAGCAAAACAACAAGCCCGTAAAAAGTAAAGTATACTTTTTACGGGCTTGACAATATTTGGCATGATCTTTACGTAGAACTACGCTTCTTAAATTTCCTGTCTAGGTTTGCCACAACCTCAATCCCATAGGGAAATTCGATACCCTCAAAAAAGCTACGGGCTTCTTCCAGGCTTTTCTCAATCTCGGTTTGCTGGTGAGGGGAAAGCTTCTTCGTTTTACAGGTAATCAGCTTTAAGTCTTCATGCATAGCATCAGGGTCTTTTCCGAACAGGTGCATTAACAGCCTTCCATACTGACGGGTTACCCCCGAAATCGCTAGTCCACTGGCATTGGCAAAGGCGAAATAAACGACCGCCGCAGCGAAATTTGACATTTGCGCCTTCTGACACTTTTTGAGGTGCTGTAGCTGCTTGCCTTCGTAGATTTCAATGATGGTGTCCAACTTGGGCAGGAAATCGACGTAAAAGAGTTGGCCGTATAGCCAGAAGGTTAGGACTGATAGACTAATTATTCCTGCCAGGAAGAAGCCGGGGAATGTAAATTGGTTAAAATTGGTGCTAAATGGTAAGGCAATGAACACCGATGCCAGATAAAATGCGCTAAAATGGGTTAAAACGTGTTTAATCCAGTAGTTAGCAATGACCTTTTTTCGGGTGGCGCTTGTGCTCCAGCCGGGGTAGTCTTTGCGGCAATTCTCATGGGTGGTTACAAATGCTTGCTGGATGTAGGTATTCCCAACGGGGAGATCAAAGGTGGCGAAGGATTGCAATCGCGTCAAAATCTGTTTCATACACTATTCCTTTTTTCTTTAAATTACAAAGAATAGCTGAATTTAAAAATACCTGATGAAATTATTAAAGGTAGAGTTTACAACTCTGGGGTTCTATATAGGTATCATCGATGGTATTTCTGTTGTAAATTCCCAAAATTAGAAGTATTACTGCGTATGGATTTAAATTTATTTTTAACTATTGTTGCTACAGTCATCGCGGTAATAACGTTTTATTATACCTATGCTAAGCAACCTAAGGAGGATGTAAACTTTTCCCTTCAGCAGTTTGAAAGGGGAAAAGAATTTAACGAAAAGCTGATTGAAAAGCTAACAAAATTTGCTTATTCTAACAATGCGCATAACGCACATCTCATGCAAGGGGTGACTTTTAAACAAGGAATAGACTTACTAACGCGAGCATTAAGCGAGATATATAATGATACCAACTATGCCTTGTTAAAAAATAAGGCTACGGCAGGAAAATCTTTGGATTATCTTACAAAGATACTGACAAATAATTATGAAAATATGATTCAAGTTGATACCATTTTTGAATTATATGTGAAAAATCACCCCCTTACAAATGCTTGAATAGACCATCTAAATACCTACGGATTTTAAAAGGTTGTAACAGCAATGAAAATAGTCTTACATGGGCATATTCAATAACCGCGAAATAGCTTTAGCCTCATGGGTCCTTATTGGCATCATAGCTTCCTTTTTCAACACCACTTTAAGAAGATCACTAGGGGAAATTCCATCTATAATGTTCAAAAAGCAATTAGTAGGAATCTACCTGATCGTCGTCCTCCATTTTGCCTTTTGCATTTGGGTTCTCTATCAGGTAAGGTTGTGGGACTACACGTTACTGAAAGACGCAATACTCTGGGTGCTCTTTGTGGGCTTTATTACAGTATTCAGGCTAAACCAGGTTTCCGAGAATAAAAATTATTTTAGAGATGCTATTTTAGATAATCTAAAGTTAACCGTATTGCTGGAGTTCATTGTAGGTCTATATACATTTAGTTTAGTAGCTGAATTTATAATAGTACCTATAGCGATCTTCATAGTGCTACTACTTGAGGTGGCTAAAACCAATCAAAAATACGAAGCTGTTAGGAAGGTCGTAAGTTTTATAGTTATAGTTTATTCAGTTTTTTTACTTTCATACAGTATTTATCACATTATATCTAATTTTAAGGATTTTGCAACAGTAGGCACTTTACGAAGTTTTTTTCTAGCCCCCCTTTTATCTGTTTTATTTCTACCATTAATTTATTGCATGTCTGTTTATATGATCTATGAAACAACATTCATTGTAATAAGAAGAGCTATTCCTGTCCACTTACTAGGACAGGCAAGGAAATATGCCATTATACAATTGGGGTTAAACACTTCTGCATTGATAAGGTGGCGAAGCGGTTTGTTTAGAAAGGAAGTAAGGACAAGTACAGATATTCTAAATTCCATAGAGGAAATAAAGAAGCGACAAGCAATTGAGAAAAGACCACCGCCAATATCCTATGAAGATGGTTGGTCGCCCTTTGAAGCAAAGAACTTTCTTGCGAAAGAAGGAATACCCACAGGTTATTATAACCATAGTTGGGAAAAAGATTGGTCTGCGATGTCTACATACGTAAACCTGGACAACTCAATAATTCCGAACAATATTGCTTATTATGTATGTGGAAGTGAATTTGCTGCTACGAAATTATGGCTGGTTGCAAACATAAGTTCGCTCGAAAATTCAATTCTCGCTCATAAGGCCTTAGTAGAATATTCTAAAGTTCTATATAAAAAGGCTCTAAGAGGAGATTTTCCTGAGGTTATTGAAAATGCATTATGGCTGGGCGAAAATCAAATTTTAACATTAGCCAGCGTCAATATTTCCGTTTCCAAGAACATTTGGGAAAGTAAAATCCCGGGATATAATTTAAACTTTGAAATCAAGCACGTAAAGGATAATAGCAGCCTTTCTGTCTAGCATAAGGGTTTTAGCACAATTGATCACATGTAGTAAATTATTATCTTGTAATTTTACTGAATTCGTTATCTGATTTTACTTAAAACCATTCGGACCACATGGGAAATATTAGATTTTTTGATATTGTTTAAATATTTTTGAGAGTTGATTATCCACATTATATTCGTATAATAAAAATATAATATGTCATTATCTTTAAGCGCGGAACAGAAAGAGCTTTTGAAAATTTTTAGAATAGAGGAGCAATATGTTATTCCATCATACCAAAGACCGTATTCCTGGGAATTCGATCAATGTTTTCAATTATACAATGATCTGTTAGCTGCCTTTATTGCAAAGCAGGACTATTTTATTGGCAATATTATAATTGCTAAAGCCGAAAATAATAAAGATTCGCTAGATGTAATTGATGGTCAACAAAGACTTGTTACATTGCTGTTACTTTTCAAGGTACTCTATGTACTCCAACCCGAAATGAAAGTTTTACAGCAACTGCTGGAAAAACAAGATTGGGAGGGTATTAATACAGTTTCTAGAATAAGATCAAATGTTTTTGAAGCAAATGACGAAGAAGCTATCACAGATATTTTGAAATGCACTATAGAGAGTTTGCAAATGCGGTTAAATGCCGTAATAGACAAGAATGGCAAAGTGACCGAACGAAAATGTGATAGTCGATTTGAGGCCAATACATTGCATTTTTTAAACTGGATTCAATATTATTTTAAGAACAAACCCGCGGATTTAAAAGAATTTATACACTTCCTATTAAAGCAAGTTTATTTATTGCCAATTGAATTAAGCGGTCTAACTCAAGATGAATCTAACGAAAAAGCGCTGGTAATATTTGAAACAATTAATAATCGAGGCGTGAATCTTGAAGATGCTGATATATTTAAAGCGAGGTTATATAACAAAGCGAGAAACGTAAAGGAAGAGAAAATATTTATTGAACAATGGATTGAATTTAAAAACAGCTGTCAAAGTTTAAACCTAGACATAGATGATATCTTCAGATTCTATTCTCATATTATTAGAGGTAAAGAAGGAATTACTTCTAGCGAAACGAACCTTAGAGTGTTCTTTATTAATGAGAAGTTTTCTCCATTTGAACTGAAGAAGTACAAAGAAGTATTAAATGATTTATTTAGAATAATTGAAATACTTGAGGCACTCAATCAGGAAAAGGCTAAACAAACTGAAGTAACAAAATGGCTTCAAGTAATTGACGCCTATACGAACCAATACCCTAAATACGCTATTGTCAATTATTTGTTCGTCAACAATTTAACATTTGACGAAAGATTTTTGAGCTTCTTGAAGTCTGTAATAAGATATGTGTACTACCAAGGTTCGACATCAACAGTGAAGTTTGAGGTATATAATATTATCAAACAAACGTCTTCACATTTAGAAGTTGATTCATATTATTATGAGGATATTTCTCCTGATTACTTCAACTATTTAGGTAGATTGAAAAAGGGATTTGCTTTACTTGCATACTACATTAGTTCAGACGTAGCTTTGCCAACATATAATGTAGATAAGATCATTACCTTAAAAGATAAGGGGCTACTTTCAGAAGATTGGCAGAATATAGACCTAAACGATATAATTGATAGTCTCGGAAACTTCTTGATTCTTGATATTCCAAAGCGATACATTCCATTCGATAAGAAACCAGAGTATTTCAAAGGTTCAAGTATAAAGGAGATACGAGAGCTATTTAACTCTGGTAAGTTTACATTTTCAGATTATAAATCTAGGGATAACGAGTTAAAAAAGCGCCTTGTTACATTTTTTAAGCAAAGTACTTATGAATAAGTTAAGATTAGAGGGCTTTAAGGCATTTGAAGAAGAATTGGCCATCTCTCTAGATAACAAAAAGAACCTCCTTTTATATGGCGAGAATGGAGCTGGAAAGAGTTCACTTTATGAAGCGATAAAAGTCATTTTCTTTAAAGATAAAATAGAATCAAGTATCAACGCGCAAACACCGGAGGATCTTCAGCAATTAAGAAGCGAATTATGGAATTCTTATAATAACAAGGTTGCCAGTGAAGATTTTAAAATAGAGATAAATGATACCGACTATAAAAATTTCGATTCCTCTAGTTATCAGATTTTCATGATATCAATTGAAGATCTTAATGTTGGCGACAACATAAATTTACAATCGCTTTTAGAAAAAGTTTATTTTACCATAGATAGTACATCTGACATTTGCAGAAACCACCACAATTTCATCGAAAGTGAAGTTAATTCTGCACTTCTTAATTTTCACGAAAGCGTTAATATTGAAATTGATGAGGAAGATGAATATAAAATTAAAATAATCGATGTTAGAAAAAATATCGAACGGAAGTCTGATTTAAGAAAGTATTTTAATGAGGCTAAGTTGAATTTAATATTTCTTTTGATTTTGTTAAATTCAATTATCGTATCTAAAGATGTGGCCAAAACTAAAATTTTGGTCTTAGACGACTTCATAACTAGCCTAGATACTTCCAACCGGACATTCTTAATTAAGTACATCTTTGATAAATTCCAAGACACACAATTATTAATTTTTACGCACAACATCAGCTTTTACAATTTGATTATGCATGTTGTAAATGACATAGAAAAATCTAATAGAAAATGGGTATTCTCAAATTTGTATGAAATTAACAATAAGCATAAAATTTATATCAAATCAGAAATTGAAAAAGTTCAAACGATAAAAGATGCTTTCAATAATCTACCAGCTAATCCTAGTCAGGTTGAGATTGAAGGTATAGGAAATAGAGTTAGAAAAAAATTCGAAATATTACTATATGAGTATTCTAAATTGCTCATGATAGGTGCAGTTGAAGATAGTAGGAAAATTCTAGAACGAATCGCTATTGGCAAGTCTTGTTATTATCAAAATAAAAAAACTGCATCCGATTTAATAGAAGATATAGAAGGACTATTATCGGAAAATATCCCCAACAACTTAATAGCTAGATTACAATCTTTAATTAGTCAATACAAAAATTCAGGATTTGATAACTTCCAAAAGATTTCAAAAGAACTGAAATTGTATCAAAAAGTAACGATGCATCCAATGTCTCATGGAGTAGCAGGAATGTCTACTTTTACAACCAAAGAAATTTTAAGATCTTTAGAACTGTTGGAAAAAATGGAAGATTATTTAAAAGAAATGGTTAACACTAATGTGGCTACCGTTTAGCTGATTAAAATCGGGTAAAATGCAACTTCCTTTTGTTACCTTGCTGAATAGGACAAGATAAATTAATATATATTATCTTCGTCTAGATAGTTCGCTCTTTATAAAGCTACGTCCACCAGAAAAGCCCCTCGCGGCTTTTATAGAATAAATTATAGAGTAAAAACAGAAAACCCGCGACTAGCGCGGGTTTAAGTAGATTCCAGTGATCCCGCTGGGACTCGAACCCAGGGCCCATACATTAAAAGTGTATTGCTCTACCAACTGAGCTACGGAATCAATCACCCGTTCATTTTGGGATTGCAAAGATAGGAATTATACATTTCATTCCAAATAATTTTAAAAAATATTGACAACCAGCACAAACACCACCTCAAAATCGTACACAAAAATCCACCCCCACAGTAAAATTTGCTCAGAGAATTAAATAGCTTTACCCCCGGCATATAAATTTGCAGAAATCCAAAATCGCCTATGCAGCACCCTGAAGACGATGGCTCAATGAAACCCGTGGCGCAGATATTCCATGAATATTATTCCGCCCTGGTAGGGTATGCCTGCAAGTTTGTAGACCTGCATACGGCGGAAGACCTGGTGCAGGACGTGTTCATCCAGGCCCACGGCAAGCTCCCCCTCAACCCCCGCAGCTATCTTTTCCGCAGCGTGCATAATAAATGCCTTGATTACTTCAAACGCCAGCAGGTTCATCGCCGCTTTGTGCAAGACGCGCTGCTCACCCAGCAGGAGCTGGAGCACTTCAACCCTGAAACCGGCCATAAAAGCCTGCTGGAAGCATCAGATGAGCGCAGCGTATGGGAAGCCATTGAGCAGCTGCCGCCCAAATGCCGGGAAATCATCAAGCTGCGGTACCTGCAGGGCCTCAAAACGGCGGAGATCTCCGATGCCATGGGCATTTCTTCCCGCACCGTAGAAACACAACTATATAAGGCCATCAAACAGCTCCGGAGCGTATTCCGGAAGTTCAGCATATTTTTTTCCAGTTTTTTTTGACATCCCGTACGTAGTTTTTATTCCCTCATCGTCTATACTATCGAAATGGCACCAATACCCGAAAACAGCGAAATAGATTACAATCTCCTGGTGAGTGTTCTGAGCGGCAAGGCCAGCCCGGAAGAAGTGGCGTTTGTCACCGCCTGGGCAAAGCAGTCTGATGCCAACCGCGAGCTGTATTTCAGGGTAAAAGACCTGCTTGACCTGGAAAAGGCAGGAGAGCGGCAGCTGGATGTGGAAGCGCGCTGGCAGGAAGTGGCGGCCCAGTTGCCCCAACGCCGCGCCGGCTGGCTGAAGTACGCGGCCATGATAGCGGTGCTGCTGCTGGCGGGAGGTACGGCCTTTTATTTCGGCACCCGCAGCCCGGAGCAGGAGGTGCGCATAGCGGTGAGCGGCAACGCGCCGGCGCAGCTCAAAATGCTGCCGGATGGTACAAAGGTGTGGTTAAAGGGAGGCAGCTCCCTGCAGTACAAACCCTCCTTCGGGAAAACAGACCGGGAAATACGCATCACCGGTACGGCCTACCTGGATGTACAGAAAGGTACCCTGCCGTTTGTGGCACATACGGATAAAATGAGCGTTACCGTATTGGGCACGGCGTTTACGCTGCATGAAAGCGCGGTGATAGTGACCCAGGGCAAGGTGAAGGCCAGGGCAGGGGAGCGGGAAGTAACGGTGCAGCCCAATGAAAGGGCCAGGCTGCAGCCGGGCGGGGCGCTGGAAAAAGACCGGGTGAACGCGCAGCTGTTCGGCGCCTGGAGAGATGGGGACTACAAATTTGACAATACCACATTAGCGGAAATAAAAGACGTATTGATAAGCAACTATGGGTACGAAGTAGAGATACAACGGCCCGAAGCATTTAAAGGCACCACAATTAGCGGACGTATAGCTATGGAAAACGAAAAAACAGTGAAGGAAGTGCTGGCGGCCATGCTGCAAGCACATATTGAAAAAACCGGGAATAAACTGATTATTCAACCAAAGTAAAAGAACACAGCAGTACCAAAATCGAAGTAATTCCATTTTACAATTTCATCTGACCTAACCAAAATTTACGTTATGAAATTTGGACGTCTACGGCTATGCCTTGGAGTAGCCAGTGCATTGCTATGCCTGCAGGCTATTGCCCCCGTTGCCCTGGCACAACAATCCTTTGCAAGTGCAGGCCGCCTTACCCAGCAGCGCAGTACCGGGGAAGCGCGCACCATTCCCCTGAAAGACGCGCTGGAAACAATTTTCCAGAAGTACAAGCTGCGCGTGGCGCACAATGAGAAATTCACGAAAGACGTGCGCGTGCCGGAACAGCTCACCAAAGAGCCGGTGAGCCGCATCATTCCCTCCATGCAGCAGGCGTTGAAGCCCTACCGCCTCTTGCTGAACCGCATTTCAGATTCCCAGTTCATTATTGCCCCGGCGGAAGAAACGCCCGCGCCGGCGCCGGCCACCGGCAAGCAGGCGGCTAAAATACGGGTATCCGGCACGGTAAAGGACGAGCTGGGCGCCGTCATCATTGGCGTAACGGTGCGCGTGGCGGGCACTACGCAGGGCACGGTTACCAACCCGGAAGGGTATTACTCCATTGAGGTGGAACCTACGGATACCCTGGAGTTCTCTTTTGTTGGCTACGAAACGCAGAAGCTGAGCGTGCGCAACCGCATGGACCTGCACGTGGTGATGGAAGCGAGGGAAGGGGGGCTGAATGAGGTAGTGGTAGTGGGTTTCGGTGCGCAGAAAAAGGTGAGCCTGGTAGGAGCACAGTCTACCGTACGCCCGCAGGAGCTGAAGCTGCCGGCCCGCAGCCTCATGAACGCCCTGGGCGGCAGGCTGGCGGGCATTGTGTCTGTACAGCGAAGCGGGGAGCCGGGGTACGATGGGGCGGATATCTACATCCGCGGCATTTCCACCTTCAGCTCCAGCCCGCAGGGGCCGCTGATCATTGTAGACGGTGTGCCTGACCGTTCCATCACGGATATTGACCCGGAAGATATTGAGACCTTCACCATCCTGAAAGATGCCTCTGCCACGGCGGTGTATGGTACCCGCGGCGCCAACGGGGTCATTATTGTGAACACCAAAACGGGCCGCGCGGGCAAACCGCAGATCAACGCGGAGCTGAGCCATGCCATGACGCGCTTTACCCAGCTGCCTGATTATGTAGACGCGCCTACCTTCATGCGCCTCTACAATGAAGGGCTGCAGATGCGCGGCAGAACGCCTATCTATTCGGAAGACCAGGTACAGAAACACATCACGGGTGAAGACCCAGACCTGTACCCGAACGTAGACTGGTTCAAGCAGATATTCAATGAATGGGGGCTGAACCGCAAGGCGGGCCTCAACGTACGCGGCGGCTCGGAGTTTGCCACCTATTACATCAGCGCCAATTATTATTCTGAATCGGGCATGATGAAGCGTGACAAGCAGCAGTCCTACAACAACAACATCAAGCTGGACCGTTTCACTTTCTCCACCAATGTAGACGCCAGCATGACCAAAACCACCAAGCTGGAGCTGGGCGTGAACGGCTTCATCATCAACAGCAACTACCCGGGCATTGGTACGGGAGACCTCTTTAACCTGGCCTCCATGGTACCGCCCCACATCATACCGCCGCAGTACTCCAACGGCCTCTGGCCCAAGATTCCCAGCGGCGGCTTCTACAGTCCCTATCGGGATCTTACGCAGCGTGGCTACGCCACCGAGTACCGCAACAACATCCGCACCAACCTGCGGGTGCGCCAGAACCTTGATTTTGTGCTGAAAGGCCTCTCGCTCACTTCCATGTTCGCGTTTGACTCCTATAACTGGAACAACCTGAACCGCAAGCGCAACGTGCAAACCTACATTGCGGAAGGCCGTGATGCGGACGGGGAGCTGGTGATGCGGCTGGTGGAAGCGGGCTCTGACGTGCTGGGCTACGAAGGCTCCCGCGGCGGCAACCGCCGCTTCTACACGGAAACGGCGCTGAACTACGCCAACAGTTTCGGCAAGCATGATGTTTCCGGCCTGCTGCTCTTCAACCAGTCTGACTATATCAATGGAGACGCTACAGACCTGGTGGCCTCCATTCCCTTCCGCATCCGCGGTGTGAGCGGCAGGGCCACCTACGGGTTTGACAACCGCTATTTTACGGAAGTGAACTTCGGCTACAACGGTTCGGAGAACTTCACGCCCAAACGGCGCTACGGGTTTTTCCCCTCTTTCGGCGCGGGCTGGGTGGTGTCTAACGAGCGTTTCTTTGAGCCGTTGAAACAGGCCATCCCGCACCTGAAGTTCCGCTACACTTACGGGGTTTCCGGTAACAGCAACACCAATTCCCGCTTCCTGTTCATGACGCGCATCAACAGCGGCAGCTATGGCTACCAGTTTGGCGTACCGGGCAGCACGCAAAATTTCGGCACGGGTTATGAGGAAGGGCAGGTGGGCTCTGATGTAAGCTGGGAAACGGCCAAAAGGCAAAACCTGGGCTTCGAGATCAAGCTGTTCAAAGACCGCCTCTCCCTGATTGCCGACCTGTTCAAGGAGCACCGTACGGGCATCCTGCTGCGGCAAACAGACATTCCGTACGCGTCGGGTTTTACCACGGGCAACATTCCTTACGGCAACGTGGGCATTACCCGCAACAAGGGCATAGACCTTACGCTGGAATATAACCATGCCTTTAACGAAGATTATTACATCGGCTTCCGTGGCAACTTCACCTATAACAAGAACGAGAACGTGGCAGACGGCTTGCCGCCCTGGCAATACCCCTGGCTGAACCGCACCGGCCACCCCATCAGCCAGCGCTTTGGCTACGTGGCCACGGGCCTCTTCCAGGATTCCGCGGAGATTGCCCGTTCTCCCCGCCAGTCTGGAGATGTACGCCCGGGAGATATCAGGTACAAAGACCTGAACGAAGACGGCATCATCAACAGCTTTGACCAGCAGGCCATTGGCTACGGCGCCGTTCCGCGCATCATTTACGGCATCAACCTGAGCGCGGGCATAGGGCGGTTTGACCTGTTCATGTTCTGGCAGGGCGCGGCCATGGTAGACTTCATGTACTCCAGCGGCCACAGTACCAACCCCTTCTACGAAGGCCCCACCATCGGCAACCTGTACACCAACGCTACAGACCGGTGGACGCCTGACAACCCCAACCCGAACGCCTTTTATCCAAGATTGTCTACCCGCTCAGACGTAACCACCAACTACTACACCAGCACCTGGTGGATGAAACGCGCTGATTACATCCGCCTGAAGGAGATACAGGCCGGCTACAACTTCGGCATGAGAAGCCTGCGGCGCTACGGCGTGAAAAACATGCGGTTCTACCTGCAGGCCACCAACGTGCTCACCTTTTCTCCCTGGAAAATATGGGACCCCGAGCTGGGAGACGGCCGCGGTACGGTATACCCGCAGCTCTCTGTTTTCAACGCAGGCTTACGTGTAAACTTCCAATAAAAACAGAAAGATCATGATCACTACGATACATAAAAAAATCATGCCGCTGGTACTGCTGGTGCTGATGCTGGCGCCTTCCTGCCGCAAAGGCTTTTTGGATACAGTGCCTGATAACATTACCACGCTGAAAGACATTTTTACCAGCAAGGCCATGACGGAACAATGGCTGGCACGGTGTTACAACATTATGCCCAGCATGTGGGACCAACCCTACAACAACGTATGGAGCGGCCAGTCTGACGAGGTAGACTATGCCTGGGTACAGCCCGGCATCAACTCCGGCGCCATTACGCCAGACAATGCCAGCCCCAATAACTGGAACCCGTATTACCAGACCATTCGCCAGTGCGCCATTTTTATCAGGGAGGCGGTGCAGAACAAAGAGATCAGGGAGCAGCCCAACGGGGAGCAGCTGCTGAAACAATACATTGCGGAAGCGCGTTTCCTGCGTGCGTATTACTACTGGCTCATGATGAAGCAGTACGGGCCGGTGGTGCTGATGGGTGAGGAGCCGAAAGCGCCAGAAGACAACTTCCAGATACCGCGCAGCTCCTGGGATGAGTGTGTGGCCTACGTGCTGTCTGAAATGGACAAGGCGTATGCAGACGTGCCGGTGGTGCATGTAAACCCCGGCAGCGGGGAGGTAGATAAAACGCAGATAGGCCGTATTACCCAGCCGGTGATTGCGGCGGTAAAATCACAGGTGCTGCTGTTCCACGCCAGCCCGCTGTTCAATGGCAATACGGAGCTGGCCAATTTCAAGAACTTTGATGGCAAGCAGCTCTTTAACCAGACGTACGACAAGGAACGCTGGAAAAAAGCGGCAGACGCGGCGCTGGCGGTGATCAACCTGAACCGCTACGAGCTGTTCAAGGTGTCTCATGCAGATCCCTTCCAGGCGGCTTTCCTGTCTTACCGCAACCTTTTCTTTGACGGTTATACGAAAGAAGCCATCTGGATACGCTCTTCCAGCGCAGACGGCCATTGGGAAAGGCATGTAAGCCCCCGTGCGGCTAACGGCAACGCCTGGAACGGGGTGGCCGTTACGCAGGAAATGGTAGACGCCTTCCGCATGGCAGACGGCAAGGCCATTACAGACCCTGCCGGCAGCTATTCTGAAACGGGCTTCACCAATACGGCCACCAGCTTTTTCGTAGCCGGTACGTACAACATGTACGTAGGCCGAGAGCCGCGTTTTTATGTGAACGTAACCTTCAACGGGGCTACCATACCGGTGGTGCCTGATGCCAAGTATTCACGCGTGGAGTTTTTCTTCACCGGCAACAGCGGCAAGAACGGCGCGCCGAGAGACTGGCCCAGCACGGGGTACACCGCGCGCAAGAACGTTCACCCCACAACAGATTTCAGGAACAGCAAATATGTAGCCCGCCCGTCCATGATGATCCGCCTGGCGGAGATCTACCTCAACTATGCGGAAGCATTGAACGAGTATGATCCCGGCAATGCGGAGGTGCTGCTCTACCTCAATATGGTCAGGAACCGGGCCGGGCTACCTGCTCTCACCGGCGGCAGCCAGGAACAGCTGCGCAAGGAAATACGCCTGGAAAGGCAGCTGGAGCTGATGTTTGAAGGGCACCGCTATTGGGACGTACGCCGCTGGAAAATACCTGAGCAGCCTGATGCGCACCAGGGCGGCCAGTTTCACGGTATGAACATTGAGAAAGGTACCTCGCTTTCCGACCCCGAATTTCACAAACGCACCGTAGTATTTACACGCGCGGCCTGGCAACCCAGGTTCTACTTCTATCCCGTACCCCAAAGCGAGATAGACAGGAACAAAGTGCTGGTACAGTTTCCCGGGTACTAGCAAGCTTTGTTCAAGGCAGATGAACGGGCGTATCGTTGTACGGTACGCTCGTTTGTTTTAACGGCCTTTGCGTTTTACGTTGAAGGCTACAATTTCGCTGATGAGCTGGGCGCGGCCTTCTTCCGGCCGGCTGAGGAATACGTGATGGGTGGCGTTGGGCAGCACTACAAATTTCTTCTTGGGGGCGTTCACCAGGTGCTCTTCCAGCGCCTGCATGTCTTCCGGGCGGCTCCAGGTATCCCGCCCGCTGCGGATGCAGAGAATGGGCACGCGGATGTCTCTGGCATGCCAGAGGCCTTTGCCCTGGGCGGTGTAGAACGCTTCTACGCGGTAGCCGCCGGGTACTTCCAGCAAACTGTCCGGGTAAAAACCTACCGCGGTTTCTGCATAGGCCTTGGCAATGGCGGGGTCATAAAAGCTGTCTTTTTTCCAGGAGGCCAGCAGGGATGTTTTGGTGGCCCTGCGCATGGAAGAAATGGTGGTATAGTCAAACTGGGTGGTGTCCATCCAGCTGCGGAAGGTTTCCGTATACGGCCAGGGGGCGTTAACGCTGTAAAGGGAATTGAGGAGGATGAGAGACGAAATTTTATCAGGGTACATGCAGGCATAGTAGCCGATCCATTGCGCGCCGGTAGACCAGCCGAAGAGGCATACCTGCTTTTTGCCGCTGCGTTCTATGATATAATCCACCACCGCATCTATGTCATGAGACACTTCTTTGGAGCTGCCGGCAATGATCCAGCGGCGGGTGGTATCATAATCAGGCCGGGTGCTTTTTTCCCAGCCGCGGGCGTCCATGATGTACACGTCCATGCCTTCCAGGGCCAGGTCTTGCGCCAGGGAGCCGCCGGGGATGGGCAGGTCAAAAGAGGCCAGTCCGCCGGGGCCGCCGCCATGTACCAGCAAAATGGGCGGCTTGCGGCTTCGCTTGCGTGCTTTTACCTCCCGTACAAAGATGCGCACGCCAGGGTCGCTGGCCACCATAGCATCCTGCCGGGTTACGCTCTTCTGCGCAGCAGCGGGTTGAATTGAAAACAACATGGGGAGCAGTAACAAGGTTTTCCACATAAGTGATTTGACTGGTGGCCCCAAAAATAATGCAAAATGTGCAACCTGCCATGGAAACAGCCGTAAAATGAAGCGAAAAAACTACAATGAATAGCTAAAAAGCAGGCACTCCCGTCGCCCCTAAACCGTAATTTGTGCAAACGGTTGCATAAAGCGCCGCGCATGTAAAATTCCATGAAATAAAGGCGCTCCGCCAAGGAGGCCATACTAAAACTGACAAATGAAAAAGATTGCTGCAATGCTGGCCGGCCTGCTGCTGGCACAAGGCCTCCAGGCCCAGAATTCCGCCAATGATCAAAGAATGAAATGGTGGCGCGAAGCGCGCTTCGGCATGTTCATTCACTGGGGCGTATACGCCGTGCCCGCCGGCAAATACAAAGGGTACCCCATGGCGCGGGGCGGCGGGGAATGGATCATGAACCGCAGCAAAATTCCGGTGGCGGAGTACCAGGGGTATGCCAGACAGTTCAACCCCGTAAAGTATAACGCAGAGCAATGGGTGCTGATGGCCAAGAACGCGGGCATGAAATACATCGTGATCACCGCCAAGCATCACGACGGGTTTGCGCTCTTCAACTCCAAAGCCAGCAAATGGGACATTACAGACGCCACGCCCTACGGCAAAGACCTGCTGAAACCGCTGGCGGAAGCCTGCAAAAAACACGGCATCAAGCTGGGCTTTTATTACTCCCAGGCGCAAGACTGGAACAACCCCGGCGGCTCTGTAGCCCGCAAGGAAATGCGCGAAGGCTGGCCCAACCCTGACTCCGCGAAGATAGACGCCTACACCAAAGCCCACAAAGGCCATTGGGACCCGGCGCAGGAAACACAAACCTTTGACCAGTACATCAGCAACGTGGCCGTGCCGCAGGTGAAAGAGCTGCTCACCAACTACGGTGAAGTGGCGGTGCTCTGGTGGGATACGCCTACCAACATGACAGACGAGGCGGCCCAAAAACTGCAGGCGCAGCTGGCCCTGCAGCCGAATATCATTACGAACGACCGGCTGAAACGCCCCAACTTCCCGGGAGACTATAAAACGCCGGAGCAGAAGATCCCCAACCTCAGTGACCTGGATGGCCGGGACTGGGAAACCTGCATGACCATGAACGGCACCTGGGGTTTTAAAAGCTATGATCATAACTGGAAATCTGTAGAAACCATGGTGCGCAACCTGGTAGACATTGCCTCCAAAGGCGGCAACTACCTGCTCAACGTAGGGCCCACCGCGGAAGGGGAATTTCCGGCGGAGAGCATCAAAAGCCTGCAGGGCATAGGGGAGTGGATGAAGGTGAATGGCGAAGCTGTTTACGGCACGCAGAAGAACCCGCTGGTATCTCAGCCCTGGGGCCGCATTACGCGCAAAAACAACACCCTGTACCTTTCCGTGTTTGAGTGGCCGGCCAATGGCCAGCTGGAAGTGGCGGGCCTGCAACAAAAAGTAAAACGCGCTACGTTATTGGGCAGCAACCAGCCGGTGAAAGCGGCGGCAGCGGGTAATAACACCAGCTTCAGCCTGCCTGCGGCGGCGCCCAATGCCATTGCCTCGGTAATAAAGGTAGAGCTGGACGGTGGTTTGTAAGCGGCTGTTCAGTTCACGGCCGCAGGGTCTTGATTGAACATTTTGGAAAGAATAGCATAGAGCTCCGGGTGATGCTCCTGCATGCGCCCGGGGTTCTCAAAAAAGTATTCAGACACCACGGCCAGGAACTCGCTTTCATTCATGGCCGCATAAGGGTTGATATCTGACTGCCCGGTTTCAATCCTTTTGATCTCTTCATGCATCACCTGCAGCCAGGGCACGCTATAACGGTGCTGCAGCAGGCTTTGGGGCATACCGTCTACTGTGCCGTCTGTTTTGTCTACCAGGTGAACAAATTCATGTATGGCGGTATTACTCTTATCCGTGTATTCCGAAAAACCATAGCGGAGCGCATTTTTGCTCAGTAACATCTGCCCGTTGAGCGGGCCGCTGCCCACCATGCCCAAAATAGTGCGCCGGTCTCCTTCAAACTGGTATTTTTCATCGAACGTATCGGGGTAGAGTATCACGTTGGTGAGGTTGCGGTACTTCCAGCCGGGGAAGGCAAAAATGGGGATCACCGCGCTGGCGGCTATCAGCACCCTGTCCAGCTCCTCCACATTGGTGCCCACGCCTTCTACCGTTACATGCCCCATAAATTCCGTTACTTCGGAAGCAAATCGTTTTTTTTCTTCGTCACTCAGCTGCCGGTAGTATTTTACATGCTGCCCTAACAAAGCTTCCACCCCGGGGGCGGCTTTCACGCGCGGTTTGCGCCAGAACCACCAGAAAAGGAAAAGGACTATTACAATCGGTATCAATGCTGCTGCCATCATCTCAAATATCGTATTCCGGCGGCAACCTGACAACATTTTTTCGTCATTATTGTTTATATTCAGAAACACTAACTATAGCTTCATGTCGCGTTGGGTCCGTATTTCTCTTATTTCCGCAGGCAGCCTGGTGGCGCTCGTCATTCTTTTATGGCTTATACTGGCGCTGGTAGTGCGCAGCCGCAAACAGGCCATTCTCACCGAAATTACCACACAGCTCAGCAGCCGCATAGACGGAGACCTGGTGATACGGGATATGGAACCCTCCCTGCTGCGGGGTTTCCCCAATATTTCCGTTACCCTCAAAGACTTCAGCCTGAAAGACAGCCTGTATAACCGCCACGGCCACACGCTGCTGGACGTAAAGGAGCTGTTCGTAAAAGTGAACACCTTTGCCCTGCTGCGCAAGGAGGTAGACATCCGGCAGGTAACGCTGGAAAACGGTACCATCTACCTCTATACAGACAGCACCGGCTACTCCAACACCTACCTGTTCAGCGGCAAAAAGAAAAAACAGCCCGCTAAAAGCAAAGAACCTACCATACAAGACATCCGCCTGCGCAATATTGTATTCACCTTCGAGAACCACCAGAAGTTCAAGCTCTACCAGCTGGACATCAAAAACCTCCGCGCGGAAATGGACTACAAGGCAGACGGCTGGGTATGCCACGTCAGGAAACAGATACACATCCGCAGCCTGGCCTTCAATACCACTAAAGGCAGCTACGCCAAAGACAAGATGCTGACGGCGGATATCAACCTGAACTGGGCCGCGGCCAATAAAACGCTCACCATCCCCGAGCAGGAGTTCCGTTTTGACGGGCAGCCGGTGAAAATAGGGGCGGAGTTCAACTTTACCTTCAAACCGGCGCATTTCAACCTGCATATTGCCGCGGAAAACATCGGTTTCCGCATGGCCTCCTCCATGGTAACGCCCAATATTTCTTCCAAGCTGGACAGCATAGATTTTGAAAAGCCCCTCAATGTATATGCGGACGTGCGCGGCCACATGCAGTTCAGGGATACGCCCTACGTAAACGTCACCTGGAACACGGCCGGCAACGTGATGACGGGCAAGAACATTACGCTGGAAGGAGTAGGCTTCAAAGGCGCCTTCCTGAACGAAGTGGAGCCCAACAAAGGCCACAACAACGCCAACTCACGCCTGAGCATATACGATTTTACAGCGGCGTTTGACAGCATACCCGTTACCGCAGATACCATCCGCGTGCTGAACCTGCAAAAGCCGCTGCTCACCGGGCGGTTCAAATCAAAGTTCCCCCTGCAGCGCCTCACGCACCCCATTGGTCCGGACCTGTTCAACTTCACCAAAGGGGAAGGCCTGGTAGATATTGAGTACGCCGGCGGCTGGGACCCGAAAGACACGGTGGCCGGCTACCTGCGCGGCACCATACAGGTGCGGAACGGGGCCTTTGTATATGTTCCCCGCAACCAGACGGTGCAGGAGTGCGAGGCCACGCTCGATTTTGAGGGGCAGGACCTGTATTTCCGCGGGGTGCGCCTGCGCAGCGGCAGCAGCACCATGCAGCTGGAAGGCAGCGTAAAGAACATGCTGAACTTCTACTTTGCCGCGCCGGAAAAGATACAGATGAACTGGACGCTCAACAGCCCGCTGGTGAACCTGAACGAGTTCCAGTCTTTCTTCGTGAAACGGCACCGCAAGGCCGCCTCTGCCCAAACCCGCAAAAACAACCGCCACCGCCACGCGCGGGTAATGAAGCAGCTGGAAGTAGTGCTGGAAGAATGCAGCGTGAACATGCAGCTGGCCATAGACAAAGTGCGCTACCGCCAGTTCCAGGCCAACAAGGTGCGGGCGGGGCTGGAGCTGTCTAAAGAACAGCTCCGCGTGTTTGAGGTGGCCCTGCAAACGGCCGGCGGCTCCATGATGGTGAACGGCAACATTCAGCACGCCAGCAACGGGAACGACAAGTTCAGGCTGGACGCGCGCATCAAACAGGTGCAGGTAGACGAGCTGTTCCGCCAGTTCGAGAACTTCGGGCAAAACGGCATTGAGGCCAAAAACCTGAAAGGCATCTTCTCCGCCACGGCCAACATCAGCGGCGGCATGCGGGAAGACGCCACCGTGAAACCGCACTCCATGTTCGGCACGGTTACCTTTGACCTCAACAAGGGCGCGCTGGTACACTATGAGCCGCTGGAAAACCTGGGCAAGTTCATTTTCCGGAAGCGGGACATGTCTAACATCACCTTTGAACGCATCAACAACCAGCTGGACATACGCGGCAACAAGATCATTATACACCCCATGCTGATAGCGTCCAGTGTGCTGAACATACAGGTGGAAGGAGTGTACGGCATGCCCAAAGGCACAGACATCAAGCTGCAGGTGCCCCTGCGCAACCCCAAAAAAGACGAGCTGGTATCTGACGCAGACGAGCTGCGCAAACGCCGGAAGAGCGGCATTGTGCTCAACCTGCGCGCGGTAGACGGGGAAGACGGGAAGGTGAAGCTGAAACTGGGCAAAGGGAAAGATGATACCGCAAATGAGTAAATAAATCCCCACTTCATATTTGGCCCCCCTTGCCTGCAGCCTGTTTGCGGGCAGGAACCCTTTTTGCTGCATATACCCGGTACACCAATTGATTACATCTAAAAACAGAACAAGATGGAACAGCAAGCACTGAAAGACAAAAAGGTGGCCGTGCTGGTGGCCGATGGTTTTGAAGAGGTGGAGTTTACCAAACCCGTTGAAGCCTTACAGGAAGCCGGCGCAGCCGTAGACGTGATTTCCCTGAAAAGCGAGCCCGTAAAAGCATGGGCGCATACAGACTGGGGCGGCACTTACCCGGTAGATAAAAAAGTAGACAGCGTAACATCTGCGGATTATGACGCGCTGGTACTGCCCGGCGGCGTGATGAACCCTGACCTGCTGCGCAAGGAGAAAACCGCGGTAGACTTTGTGAAAGGTTTTGCCGATGAAAAGAAACCCATTGCCGCCATCTGCCACGGCCCGTGGACGCTGATTGAAACGGGCATGGTCAATGGCCGTAAAATGACATCATATCCGAGTTTAAAAACCGACCTGGTAAATGCAGGTGCTGAGTGGGTAGACCAGGAAGTTGTAGTAGACAATGGCCTGGTAACCAGCCGGAACCCTGATGACCTGCCGGCGTTTTGTGACAAGATGATAGAAGAGATTGCAGAGGGGCAGCACCTCTCAAGATCCAGAGGAGTCCATCAGTTAGGTTAACCCGCAGCAGGGAGGCAGCTATGTTGCCTCCCTGTTTTTCTTTGCTGCCATGAGGCAGATTGTGTAATTTTATACACACGGCTGTTCCGGTAACGGCCTGTTTTTCACAGGAGAATATTTTAGCAGGATTTTCGCTGTATAACACGCAAAACCCTTTTTTGTATGGACCAGGAACATGAAATGGACAAGCCGCACGCTGGCTTTTTGTATGACAATACCACCGTTATCAACGTATCCAGAACCGGCCGCATTATATCCGCCGCCGCCGGCGCCGCGCTGGTATACGCCGGCCTGCACGATGTTGGGAAGAAACCCCTCACCAGCCTGGGCCGCCTGCTGGCAGGCGGGTACCTGCTGTACCGTGGTATTTCCGGCAACTGCCCCCTGCAGGCTATTGTGGAAGACAAGCTGCATACCCGCCACGCCCGCGCCGTCAACATCCGCACCTCCATGGTGGTGAACGCCCCCATTGCAGACGTATATGCCTACTGGCGCCAGCTGGACCACCTGCCCGCCTTTATGGGCCACCTGCACGATGTAGAGCTGCTGGACGACAAACGCTCACACTGGACCGTGAAGCTGGTGGGAGACCTGGCCCTGGAGTGGGACGCGGAAATAGTAGATGAAGTAGAGAACGACTTTTTTGGCTGGCGCTCCCTGAACGGCTCTGCCGTGTCTAACGCCGGCAAGGTGCGCTTCCGTGAAACCCCGGAGGGCGGCACGGAAGTATTGGTCACCATTTCTTACAGGCCGCCCGCAGGCTACGCCGGGGCCGGGCTGGCACGCTTGCTGAACCCCGCATTTGCCAAACTGGTGCGTGACGATGTGAAGAATTTCAAACAACATATGGAGAGTCTCTACTAACAACTAATAAAAAAGAGAAACCCCGGATACAGTTCCGGGGTTTCTCTTTTCACAACCAACATCCTGTATGCTATGGCCTGAATGTTTTAAAAGTGTCTGGTTTTGGCAGGTTGGACGTATCCCTGTCTTTCTTGTCTTTTTTCTTCTTTTTCTTAGTAGAGTCCTGGGGGACAGTATCTTGTACATTCAAGCTGATCCCATCGTGGGAGCTGGCGGCCAGCGCGGGCTGGCTGGAGAAGCTTCTGCTTCCCATAAGAACTACAATAAACATGGCGATAATACCAATGGGTGCGATTTTTCCTTTCATGGTTAAAACTTTTTATGTTGACAATTGCATTAAACGGTGATGTCTTTCGTTTCATCCTGGTTGGCAGCTTCGTCAGGGTTGCCTGCATCTTGTGAAAGGGGAATATCTTCATCCCTTTCATCTTCTTCTCCTTCCAATTCCAGATCTTCATCTTCGTCATAGTCAGCATCATCTTCCTCTTCTTCTGCCTGTTCAATAGCTTCATCATAGTTGATATCCTCATCTCCCTGGGGGTCTTGTGGTACGTTGGCTGTGCGGCCTTTGCCGGGAGGGTTTTGCCTGGGTTGCATACTGGGTCCGGTTTAAATGGTTATTAAATTGTTTTCGTGTAAAAAAGGCCAAAAACCGAACCATTGCCAACAGCAGGAAAATTGCAAAGTAACAGCCGCAAAACTGTGTACTTTTTTGCCCAACAACTGTTCACGGCAGTAACTGTTTTCCACGCAATGCGTCCAGTACCCTGGTAATGAGCCGGTGCCGCGCCTCGTTATAGGCGCTGAGCTGGTTATTGTCTATCCAGAGGGTGATGGTGAGCTTGAGATTGGCGCCTTCGATGTTTGCAAAATACACTTCGGGCGGGCGGTCTTCGTCCAGCAGCTCTTCCTCATCCGTAATGTTGCGGATGGTCTGGATGATCTCCTCCAGCACGGGTGGCGGCTCCTTGTTGAAGGGCACCATTACGTTCAGCTCTATTTTCCTTTCTTTGGTGCGGGAATGGTTGATGATGGGTTTCTGGAAAATGTCTTTGTTGGGGATGATGATGAACAGCCCGTCAGACGTGCGCATGGTGCTGCTGCGGAACTGGATGTTCTCTACCGTGCCGGTGAAGCCGTTGGTCTCTATGACGTCTCCCACATCAAACGGCTTGCGGAAGGTGATGTAGATGCCGGAAATGAAATTGGCCGTAAGGTCCTGGAAGGCAAAGCCCAGCGCCAGGCCAACGATGCCCGCGCCGGCCAGGAGGGAAGACACCGCCTTGTCCAGCTTCAGCACTTCCAGCGCTGTGAACAGGCCAATGGTGAACACAATGATGTAGGCCAGCCCGGCTATGAGGTTGCTGATGGCCGTTTTATCGGAAATACGGCAGGAAATGCGGTACACCACCCGGCGGATGAATTTGGCCAGCAGGTAGAAGACAATGAAAATAACGATGGCCAGGGCCAGGTTGGGCAGCATTTTAATGGCCGCTTCGCCCCAGCGCTGCAGTTTGTCGAAGATCAGTTTTGTCCATTCCATGGCAAAAAGGGGTACAAATACTGCACCAGCGCCCGGGGCAATGCGCAGATACCTTGCGTACCAATCCGTATATTTGCCGCATGTACGCCATTGTAGACATTGAAACAACAGGGGGGCACGCCAGTGCCGGCTGCATCACGGAAATTGCCATTTTTGTGCACGACGGGCGGGAGATCGTAGCGCATTTCGAGACCCTCGTGAACCCCGGGCGGCCTATTCCGCGCTATATACAGGCCCTGACGGGCATCACGGACGAAATGGTGGAAGACGCGCCGCCGTTTGAAGACGTGGCGGCCCGCGTGTTTGAATTGCTGCAGGGCCAGATCTTCATTGCCCACAACGTCAATTTCGATTATTCTTTCCTCAAATACCAGCTGGACGGCTGCGGGTATACCCTGCAGGCCAAAAAGCTCTGTACCGTGCGCCTGAGCCGGAAAGTGTTTCCCGGTTTCCCTTCCTACAGCCTGGGCAACCTCTGCCGGCAGCTGGGCATCAACATACAGCAGCGCCACCGCGCCAGCGGGGATGCGCTGGCCACCGTACAGCTGTTTGAACGACTGATGGCGGCAGACAGCCAGGGCGCCATTGCCCAGGCCCTGCATGCCCGCTCCAGGGAAAAATGGTTGCCGCTGCACCTGCCGCAGGAGCAGGTGGCGGAGCTGCCTTCCTGCCCCGGCGTATATTATTTTCACAACAACAAGGGCAAGGTGGTATATGTAGGCAAGGCGAGAGATATTAAAAAGCGGGTCACCAGCCATTTCACCGGCAACAGCGCCGGCCGCCAGCGGCAGGAGTTTCTCCGCAACATACACCGCATTACGTATGAAAAAACAGGCACGGAGCTGATGGCCTTCATCCTGGAATCTATCGAGATACGCCGCCTCTGGCCGGAGTATAACAATGCCCAGAAACGCATCGAGTTCAAATTCGGTATTTACACGTTTGAAGACCAGCAGGGTTACCTGCGGCTGGCCATCGAAAAACGCCGCAAATACACCCACCCGGTGTTCACCTTCAACCTGCTGGCAGACGGCCACCAGCTGATGCGGGAGCTGATAAGGGAGTTCAAATTATGCCCCAAGCTCTGCTTCCTGCAAACAGACCAGGACGCCTGCACCGGCATGGCTGAAAAAACCTGCAAGGGCGCCTGTGAAAAGAAAGAAAAACCCATACGCTATAATAAACGGGTAGCCGCCGCGCTGGAAAGCCTGCAGGCCCGCCAGCCTTCTTTTGCCATTCTTGACGCCGGCCGCATGGCCACGGAACAAAGCTGCATCCTGATGGAAAAAGGGAAGTTTTACGGCATGGGCTACGTACCCAGGGACGTTACCGTGTCTGACGGCGCCATGCTGAAAGACTGGCTCACACAATACCCGGAGAACGATTTTATCCGCAACCTGCTACATCAGTACACCGCCTCCAAAACGGCGCGGCTGGTAAGCTTCTGATACGCAAAAGGCCGGCAAGGATAACCCGCCGGCCCTGTTGCGTCGATTTTCTCTTGCCTTACGGCGTTACCGTAATTTCCAATTCTTTCAGCACCTGCTTCTTATCATGGATATTTGAGTTGGCGGCCACAAAAGTGGCTTTATAAGTGCCGGGCTGGGTATAAGTATGGGTATACTCTTCCAGCCGGGAATTGGCATATCCTTTTACCGGAACGCTGCGGTCTGGCCCCATGTCTACACTGCCGGGCTGTACCGGCTGTGAAATGCACCAGTCTTCCGTATAGGCCGTTGTATTGACGGCGTTTGCCCGCAGGGTAATGGTGGTGGAGGTAATAGAGGAGCGCCCGGTTTCTTCCTTCGGCCCCTCATACACCAGCAGCCAGCCGGCGCTCACCTGGTCTGCCAGCGTTTGCGTACCGATGGAGGTATTGCTCTTCAATGAAAAGCTCTGCACCCTCCACGTTCTGCCCGCGCCCAGGGTGGCTACAGGCTGGTTCATCACATATTTAAATGCAATGAACAGCGGCTTACCATCTACCACAATATCATTCAGGCTCTTGCTGCCGGAGTTGATGTAGGTAGTGCCGGTAGCGATGGTAAACCGGTTTGTAATGTCTACCCAGGTGGCGGCCTTCACATCTCCAATGTTGTACTTGCCGTTGAAGTCTGTAGAGGCCCAAACGGAGAACTGGTTGGCCTGGGAGCCGTACTGCGTGTTGGTGTTGAAAGACATGAACACTTCACCGGCTTCCACAATGCGGCCGTCTTTGAAGGCATAATCGTTCCCCACTTCCCCGGAATAAAAAGAGATCAGGCCGGGGTCTCCATTGAACTTGAATTTAACGGCCTCACCGGTCTTTACGGTAAGGGATTCTGCCGTTACGTCAAACGCTGGATCATCTACATCTGTTTTCTGGCAGGCAGTGGCGGAAAGGAGGCAACCCAGCAGCAAATAATATATCGGTTTCATAATTGCAGTGTTTTAAGGTTAGCGGGATGTTACCAGCCCGGGTTTTGTGTGAGGGCTTTGTTCAATCCTAATTCCCTGGCAGGGATGGGCCACAGCTCGTCTCTTGCGCTGGCGTTGGTGTAGGAGCGGGCAGCGTATTTGAAAGCGCTGGGCGCCTCGCCGTCTATCTGGTTGGCCACGGCCTTCATAACGGGCATAAAGATGTTCCAGCGTACCAGGTCTCGTTTGCGCAGGCATTCAAAGGCCAGTTCTCTTGACCTTTCGTCCTGGATGAACTGGCGGAAGCTTTCTTTGTCCAGCCCGGTGATGTCTGCCGCATCAGGCGTGCTGGCCGGTTTGCCGAACGCCCTTCTCCTGACCTGGTTCAGCGCTTCGTACGCTTCCCCGGTAGGGCCGTTCACTTCATTTTCCGCTTCGGCAAACATGAGCAGCACGTCTGCATAACGCAGCAGCGGGAAGTTGATGGCGCCGCCGTTCTTGTCTTTCGGCATTACCACTTCATGTTCCCGGCGCCATTTGCCGCTGTTCCTTTCATAGATCTGGCTGGCCGTCCAGTTGGTTTTTACGGCCGGGTTGCCGGCGGTGCGGTAGGGGGCTATGGTCCAGTCTCTCCGCAGGTCTCCCGCCTCAAAGGAGCGGAAAAGTTTGCCGGTAGGGTTGAGGAAGCCATAGCTGTAGGCAAACTTCGGGTCTGGCGGGTCTGTAGAGTAGGCAATGCCGTTGTTGCTGCCTACGCGGCCCGTTTCCCGGTAAGCGCCCTGGGTGTTGCCCCAGAACTCTAATTCCCAGATGCTTTCCTTGATGTCATACTTGTCCTGGCAATAATTCATGAACACGCCTTCAAAAGAGGGGTTGAGCGCGTGCTGGAAACCGTCTTCCTGCGGCTGCATCACTTTCAGCGCCCACTCCCGCGCGGCGGCGTACTTGGTGGCATCATTGATTGGGTGGCCGGCCATATAGAGGCAAACACGGGCCAGCATGCCGCGTACGGCAGACTTGCTGATGCGGCCGCCGTGGCCGGCCTCGCTGGCGGTGAGCACCAGCCCTTCTGCCGCCGTCATATCAGCCACCACCTGGTCATATACTTCTTTGGCCGTAGCCCTGGGAAAGTTCACGGCGTTGGCGGAACCTACCGGCTCCAGTATCAGCGGCACGCCGCCGAAGTTGCTCACCAGCAGCAGGTAGTAGTAGCCCCGGAGGAAAAGCGCTTCGCCTTCAATGGCATTGCGTTTCTTTTCGTCCATAGCGGGCTTTTTAACGTTGGCCAGCAGCAGGTTGGCGCGGTTGATGCCCTCGTATACAAAACGCCACCAGGAAGTAATGATGGGGTCTGTGGCAGACACGTCATATACAGACACGCCGGTCAGCTCACCGGAGCGGGAATAAAAACCTTCATCCGCATCCAGGCCCATTCTGCCCAGCATCCTGTCACCATATGTTTCAGACTTGCCCAGGTTGCTGTACACACCGGCCAGGGCAAATTTGAGCTGTTCTTCATTACTGTAATAATTCACCGGCGACAAAAAATCATTGGGCCTGGTGCCCAGGAATTTTTTACAGCCGCCTATACCTACGCAACAGCAGGCTATCAGCAAAATGTGTATGTATTTCATATGCATCTTTGTTGAGTATGGTTTAGAAGGAAGTATTGAGACCGAAAACAATGGTGCGCGCCCGCGGGTAGGCAGACCAGTCAAAGCCCGGCGTGAGCGTGCTGTTGCGGGTAGATACCTCGGGGTCCATGCCGCTGTAGTTCGTCCACGTGTAAAGGTTCTGCACGGAGGAGAACACGTTCAGGCTGCGGATGTGCGCGCGTTTCAGCCAGGCTGAAGGCAGTGCATAGCTCAGGGAAATGGTTTTCAGGCGCAGGAAAGAACCGTCTTCCAGCACCCTTGAAGAATAGGCGCCGCCGGGGCCCTGGCCGCCGGCACGGTGCAACGTGTTGCTGGGGTTCTCCGGCGTCCAGCGGTTGGCGTAGTTGGCAAACTGGTTGATGTTGCCGCTGCCTTTGCCGTTGCCTTCAAACAGCAGGCGGTTGGCGTTGTAGATCTTGGCGCCGTAAGACCACTGGAAAAATATATGCAGGCTGAGGCCGCGGTAGGTAAAGTTGTTGGAGAAACCGCCGAAGTGTGTAGGCATGGTGCTGCCAATCACCGTCTGGTCATAGCTGTCTACCACACCATCCCCGTTCAGGTCCCGATAGCGGATGTCTCCCGGTTTGATGTTGGCGCGGGCGCTGCCGTTGGTGGGCCGGTCTGGCTTCAGGATGTACTGGCCGGAAGGGGTTTGGTCAAAGTCTTCAAACTGGTACACGCCATCCCAGATATAACCGAAAAACTGCGCCGCGGGGCGGCCAATTTCGGCTACGTAGAGGAAGGAGTTGTTAAACGCTGTTTCCCATGATACGAGGGAGAGCATCCTGGTTTCATCATCACTCAATGCCAGCACCTTGCTGTTGTTGAAGCTGATGTTGAAATTACTTTCCCAGCTGAAGTTCTTCTTGCGCACGTTCACCGTAGTGAGCGTCAGCTCCAGGCCCTGGTTCTGCATTTTACCAATGTTCTTGAACGCGCTGGCGTACCCCGTAACGTAAGGCATATTGGCGCGCAGCAGCATATCGTGCGTGGTTTTGCGGTAGAGGTCTACGTTTAGCTCTACCCGGTCACGGAAGAGGCCCAGGTCGTACCCGAGGTCTATCTGCTGCGTGGTTTCCCAGCGCAGGCCGGCATTGCCCAGGTTGTCTGCATGCACGCCTTTGGAGGGCGTTTCATTGCCCCAGGAGTAGTTGTCTGCCGCAGGGAAGCTGAGAGAGGGGAGGTAAGAGAAGTCTCCTACGCGGTTGTTACCGGTAACACCAAAGCTGCCTCTCAGTTTGGCGTTGGAGATGAAGCGCAGGCCTTTCATGAATTGTTCATCACTCATACGCCAGGCCACGGCACCGGAGGGGAAATAGGCCCACTGGTTGCCGGGCGCAAATTTGGAAGAACCGTCTGCACGGAAAGAAAAGGTGAGCAGGTACTTGGATTTGTAATTATAGTTCACCCTGCCCAGGAAAGAGGCCAGGTTGGAACCGGAATACAGGGAGCTGGAAGAAACGGGAATACCTTCGTCCATGCCGCTGAGGCCCAGCTCAGGGTTGGGTATCTGCACCACGGCATAACCTTTCTGCTCCCGTTTGAAACCCTGCATGGTAAAACCGCCCACTACGTCCAGCGCATGTTTGCCGAAACGTTTTTTATAGGTCAGCGTGTTCTCGTTCATCCAGTCGCGGCGGTTATCATTGCTGGTATTGGCCTGCACGCCGCGGGAGCTGGGCAGCAGGGGCGTACCGCGGGAAGTATTTTCATTGTAGAACTCGTCCCGCTGGTCCAGCCGGTTGTTGATACCCGCAGTTACCTTGAGGGTCAGTTCCGGCGTGATGGCGTAGGTGGCGTAAGCATTGGCCATGAGGTTGGTGCTGCGGCGCTCGCGCAGCTCGTTTTTGGCGGATACGATGGGGTTCACCCGGTAGTCGTTGGCATGGTCTATTTCAGGGTCCATCAGCTCATCTTCCAGCGAATTGTCATCGTCAATATCAGACTCGCTGCCTGTTACCGGCCGGTAAGCCCAAACGGCATACATGAGGGTGCTGGTGGCGGAGCCGGCCACGCTGGCGGGAGAGGCCAGCTGCCCGAAACTTTTGATCTGGCTGTAGTTGATGTTAACGCCGGTCTTCAGTTTTTTATTGATGGTCTGGTCTAACGCGATCCTTCCCTGGTAGCGGTTCTGGCCGGAGTTGATCACCACCCCGTCTGCGCTGTTGATAGAGCCGGAAATGGAATAACGCGTCTGTTCGTTACCGCCCCTTACGGAAAGGTTGTGTATCTGGGTGCTGCCCGTGCGGAAGAGCTGATCTTGCCAGTTGATGCCGGGAATGCTTTTATAGGAATCCAGCGTTTTACCGTCTTTAAGATAAGTGGCCGTGGCGCCGGTGGGGTTTCTTTCCAGCATGTAACGCACAAACTCGTAGGGGCTCATCATGTCCATCCGTTTGGTAACCTGGTTAATACCCAGGGAGCCGTTGTAGGCTACTACCGGTTTGCCGGACTTGCCTCTTTTGGTTTCTATCACCACTACGCCGTTGGCGCCGCGGGCGCCGTAGATAGCGGTGGCGGAAGCGTCTTTCAGGATGCTGATAGACGCAATATCATCAGGGTTGAGGGCCGCGTTTTCCGGGTCTTCAATAGGGAAGCCGTCAATAACGTAAAGCGGAGAATTGCTTTGTGTGAGGGAGTTGGCGCCCCTGATCACAATGTTGATGCCTTCGGCGCCGGGCTGCCCGTCATTAGAAGACACCTGCACGCCTGCAATGCGGCCGGCCAGGGCCTGGTCAAAAGACTGTACGGGAGCTTTGGCAATATCGTCCATGTTGACGAGGCCTACGGAGCCGGTGAGGTCTTTTTTCCGTACCGCGCCGTAACCCACTTCAATTTCATTGAGGGTGGTGGCGCTTTGGGAGAGGCGTACCTGCAGGCTGGTGTTGGCGCCTACCCGCAGCTCGCGGCGGCTGTAGCCCACAATGGTGAATACCAGTGTGTCTGTGGGCGCGGCCAGGATGCTGAAGCGGCCGCTGGCGTCTGCGGAGCCGCCGGTGCTGGTGTGTTTTACGCGGATGCTGACGCCCGGTATAGGCTCGCTGGTTGCTGCGTCGGTCACCGTGCCGCTGATTCGTTTACGGTCCTGCGCCTGCCCTTGGTAAAAAACACCTGATACCAGCAACAGGAGGAAAGGGATTCCCATTCGGCCACTAAGCCGTTTACACGTAAGGTTCATACGGTATGTTTTTAATGAATTAAAATGATCAGCATCAGGCTTTTACGGCCTCATAAGCAGGGCGGGGGAGGTTGTTCCCCTTTTTGCAAACGTTTTCATGCATGCAGGTGCGGTTGTACAGCCACAGTTGCGCGTGGTGAGGGGCAAATTGCCTCCATGGTATGAATTGCGCTTCGGTAAACGTGTCTTCAAGCCGTGGAAATTTGCCTTGCAACCTGCGTTATGCAAGCAGACGCCGGTGATTAAACCGGTGCCCGCCTCATGCCCGTGTACGTACCCGTATCCTGTCGGTAAAAGCCTGATCTGTTTTTACAGCTAATTGCGTTTTTGTGATTCTTAAATGATTATGAAACCTGTTCTGTTGTTGCCGAGCCGTTGGCCTGTTTGCGAAATCAACATTTAACGGCAACCCTCTTACATTTTGGTCAATAAGTGCGGGAATAATAAACGATGGACGAAAACGGGTACGTACACGAAAATAGGAAACAAGTTCAAAAAATGAAACTTTTTCACTTATTAATTTTTCTGAAGAAGTGGAAAATGTGTTTTTTTGACGACGGGCCGGGTGTTTGCGTCAGGAGGCTTGTAACCGGATGGTGCAAAAAAAAACGGCGCACCCGGAGGGAGGCGCCGGTTTTTGAACATTTTGCGGGCTAGAACAACTCCGGTCCCCCACCTGCCTCCCGCCAGCCGGCGGCCTTCTTTTCTTCTACGAGCCTGCTTTTTTCCTTCTCCGCATCTGCCGCGTCCATACAGGTCTGCACCTGGATCTGCCCTTTGGTACCGGTTTTACCTTGCCTTATAAATAACCGGGCGCCGCTGATGGCGGCTTCCCAGAACTTTTCGTTTTTGCCTTCTCCCTGCAGCAGGCGGGTGGTGCCTTCCGGCACGTTTTGCTGCGGCAGCAGGCTGTTAAGCGGCGCTGCGCCGGGCGCCTTGCCCAGGTGCCTGAGCAGGTCTTCCATTACCCGCTGCGGCTGCAGCAGCCAGTCTTTGGCGTATACGGTAACGGTTTTCCAGCCGAAGTTTTCCAGGATGGCGGGGCGCTGGTAATATTGTTCCAGCACGTTGCCATGCTGGTAATACTGGTCATCGTCTACCATGATGCTGAGCGCATAGGCTTTGTCTTCCGGCTTGACCTTGACCGCCAGCGAACATTTGAAGCCTGACTGGCCTACCTGTTCATTTACGGTAAAGCCCTGCTGCTCCAGCTGCTCCCTGATCTCGCGCAGTATAACGGTACCGCCTGTACGGGGGCGGGTAGTGTGCCGGCCGGAAGAAAGCCCCTCCAGTATACCCGATGCGGCGCCCATATTGCCGGTGCTCACCATTTCCGCGTACTGCAGGAAACGGCGCAGGTAGCTGGCGCCGGCATTGTACACATTCGTGATCTGGTGGTGGCGGATGCTGCTCACTACGGCCATATGTTTCTTTGCGCGACTGAAAATTACGTTCAGCCGCTTTTCCCCGCCTTTTTTATTGATGGGGCCAAAGTTCATCAGCATTTTGCCGCGGTGGTCCGGCGCGTAACAAACGCTCATGATGATGATGTCTCTTTCATCTCCCTGCACGTTTTCCAGGTTCTTCACAAAGAGCCCGGTGAACTGTCCGTCTTCCGTGCGCTCGGTGGCATCTTCCAGCAGCTCCTCAAATTTTTTATCCGTAGCGGCCAGCGCCTCCAGCGCGGTATTGATAGCATGCTGCTGCTCCTGGCTGAAGGCTACAATGCCGATGCTTTCCGGCATTTTTTTGAGCAGCAGCTCACGCACCAGGTGGGCAATGTAAGTGGCCTCCGCGGTGTTGCCGCGTTTGAGGTAAATGCCGCCGGGCAGGTGGTGAAAGCTGATGCTCCTGTCTTGCAGTGCCGCGATGTTAAACAGGGCGTCTGAGGGCTCTTTTACGCTGATAGCGGGTTTGGGCGCATCGTGAATGCTGCGGTCAGGAATGGTGAGCAGCGCGGCATCATAAAACGCGTGGTTGCTGAAGCTGATCAATGTTTCAAAATGGCTGCGGTAGTGCCAGCCCAGCATGTAGCTGTTCATTTTGCGGGCGCCCTGCACCAGCAGGCTGTCTGCATCTGCGCTCAATATCTCGTCCTCTTCATCGTCCCGCTCCAGGTCATCAGGGTCTCCGCTTTTGGCGGAAAAAAAGTCTGTAGGCGGCATCTGCCGGTCATCTCCCACAATAATGGTCTGCGGGGCCCGGTAGAGGGAGGGCACGCCTTCTTCCAGCGTGATCTGGCTGGCCTCATCAAATATAACAGCGTCAAAGAAAGGCTGGTCAAGCGCCAGGGAATCACTCACGCTGAGGGGGCTCATGAGCCATACGGGTTTCAGGTCTTTGAGCACCAGCCCGCTGCTGCGGCTGGTCAGCTCACGGATGCTTTTGTACCGCATGCTTTTGGCAAATTCGTTCTCCAGTATTTTGCGGCCTTCCGCATAGGCGCGGGCGTATTCCTGCTGCGTTTCTTCCACCTGGCTGGTGGCCTTTCCGCTGAGCTGCACGTGCTCTTTAAAACGGCCGCGCACCTGCGCGCGGATGTACTCCGCATTCAGCTGCAGGAGGGTATGGTAACAATGCCGCACCTGCTCCACGGCGCTTTCCAGCGTTTGGCCGGTGGTGTTGGCAAAACCTTTGTTGTGGCGGTAAAAATGCCGCAGGGTTTTATGGGCCATGCCGGCTTCCATTTCTTTCGGTTCCCACGGATACGTGCGCAGCGCCTGTTTGAGAGCGCCGGGCATGCCGAGGTAATTGCCCAGCGCGGGCAGCAGCTCTTCCAGCGCGGGCGCGTTGAGGCGGATGCTTTCCAGCGTGTCTGCCAGCGTGCGCAGGTTTTGCGGGGGCGCGTCCTGCAGCACCTGTTGCAGGCTTTGTTCCAGCTGATGGATATTTTCGTGCAGGCGGGCCAGTTGTACCACGGCTGCTTCCGCATGCGGGTGCTGGAGCAGGTATTGCAGCCCGGGCTCTTTCAGGTATGCCTGCAGCCGTTCTATAGACAGCCAGGTGAGGTCAATGTTATCTATATGGTACTGCTGCTGGGTGCTGCGGCGGGTATCTGCGACCAGGCGGGCGGCATCGTACTCTTCTTTCAATGACGTTAACAGCTGGCTGAAAACGGGCGGCACGCTGTGAGCGGAAAAATCGTACTGCGCGTGCAGGCGTTTTTTGAGCCGGCGCCAGTTGCCGGAAAGGAAACTCCAGAAAGAATTTTCATGCTGTGTTGCAATGGCCAGCGCCTGCAGCGTATCCTGCTCGCTGAACTTCTGCCGCCAGCCGGTGTTTTTGGCCGCGGCCTGCTCCGCGGCTTGCTGCAGTTCCCGGCATTGCTGCACGGCCTTTGCGAATTGCTGCGCCTGTTGGGTTTGCGGATCTACCAGCGCCAGGTTGCCGCTTTCCGCCAGCGGCAGCAGGAGCGTAGCATGGCGCACCAGCTGTTGCAGGGTGGAAAGGTCTTCTGCTTTCACTGCAGCGGTATTCACCGCCTGCATGATATTTTCCAGCAGGCCGCTGCTGCGTGTTACCAGTTTTTGCAGCAACGTGATGGGCTGCTCCGCGGCAAACACCTGCTCATTCACCTTGCTGAGCGGGTGGGTGGCAAATACCGGTTCTGCACCGCTTTCTTCCAGCGCTTCCCCCAACTGCTCCACCATGTTGCCGTATTGCAGCCATTGTTTATAATGCGGCACGGCCTCTTCTTCTGCCGCTTCCATGACCCGCAGCTGCGGCCGGAGGGCCAGTAGCCTTTCCATCAGCGCTCTTATGCCCAGGCCGGCATGTTCCTGCTCCTGCGCATGCGTATCGTGAAAATGCTGCAGCAGCTGCAGTTGCTGCTGCAGGTTATGCAGCAGGGCGCTGCGCCGGAGGGTAATGCTGTGCAGGTCAGGGCCGGTTTTGATAAAGGCTTCGTAGGTATGTTTCAGGTCTTTGATGAAAGCGCGTTTGTCTCCCTGGCTGTCATGAATATAACAGCACAGCTCGTCCAGCCCTTGTTGCTTCAGGCGGTGATACACCACATCCAGCGCCGCGCGTTTTTCGCAAACGAACAAAACCTGTTTGCCGCGGGCCACAAAATCTGCAATAAGGTTGGTGATGGTCTGGCTTTTGCCGGTGCCCGGCGGGCCTTGTATAATGTAGCTGCCGCCGTTGCGTGCTTGCACGATGGCCTGCGTTTGGGTAGGGTCTGCCTGGATAACATGGTACCAGTCTTCCGGCAAGGCGGCGGTGGTCTCCGCTTCGCTGACGGGACGAGGCTGCGCGCTGAACAGCTGCTCAAATACCGGGTGCTGCTGTGGCTGGTCTAACACCGCATTGTAATCCTGCACCAGGCTCATTTTTTTGTAATTGAAATTGCCCAGCACCACGTGGCAGGTATCAAACTCCCAGCGGTAGGGATTATCTTGCCCTTCCGCCATTTCAAACAGCTCATGCTCCGCAGCGGGAACGGGCTGCGGGTTTTCCCTGCGCAGTTTCTGGTGGTATTGCTGCAATGTTTCGCGCGCTTCCTTATAGATCAGCCTGATCCTCGGCTTCTGCATGTATTGCAGCACTATGCCGCGGTTGGCGCCTTCTATTTGTACCTGCAGCTGGCGGTGGAACTGTTCCACGCTCATTTCTTCCAGGTCTACCATATCCGGCAGCACAATACCATATAGCTCCCGCAGCTGGTTGGCCAGCACGGGGTTCACTTCCGCGTTGTTATCTGTAATGTCCAGCACGTACTGATCTCCGGCGGCATGTTTTTTCTTTTTCAGTTCTGCCGGTATCAGCAACAGCGGGCTGAGAATGCTTTCTTCCGGCTCTTCCGGGAGGTTGTACCATTTCAGGAAGGCCACCACCAGCTTCAGCTGGCTGAACCCGTACTCCTGCACATCCCGCCGGGCTTCCAGCCGTATTTTATTGAGCAAAGCGGGCAGGTAAGGATGGTCTTCAAAACGGAGGTATTTGTTGAGAGACAGCTCCTGCATGCCGGTTACTTTCTCCGCCACCTCTGCGTTCCAGGTAAAAAGCAGCTCCGGGCGGATGCTCTGGTGGTGCAGCACCATGGGCACGCTGCTGAGCGTGAGGTTGGCAAAACGGGCATTGGGCTTGTAAAAGAGCAGGCGGTTGCGGCGGCTGGTATCAAACAGGCGGTTGCGCAATTTGTTCAGGATGAACTCCTGCCGTTCTTTCCGTTCATGATGTACCCAGCCGGCCAGCTCGCTAAGGTCTGCCTGTTTTTCCGGATCAAAATCCCGGTAATGCTCCAGCCGGTGAATGGCTTCCGGCAGGTCTTGCGTGCGCTGCGCCCGGTCCAGCTCCGTCATTTCCGTAATGAGGGTGCCAATGGCGGGGTGCAGATGCCGGTGGCGAAGCGGGTGCAGGCGTTGCCGCGCCAGCTCGTCCAGCTGCTCCGGGTCGTAAAGATCAAGGCCCAGGGCCATGGAGGCCAGCACCAGGCCGAGGCAGAAAATGTCTGTCTGCGCATCGTGATGGCCCAGCAATATTTCATAGCTGCGGTAGCCCGGTATGTAGGCGGCATGCCGGAGCGGCTGCTGCGGGTCTTTGTGTATCAGCAGGTTAATGGCGGTTTCACTGTCTGTGTCCAGCTTCACTTTATCTACCACTTCCAGGTGCGGGTTATGTGCGCTGAAAAGGGCGGTCACCCGTTCCGGCGCGTCAAGCGGGGCGTGGGCCAGCAGCTCGTCCGTTTGTACGGCGCGGTTATTGACCAGCAGGGCATCCTGCTCAAATGCTGCTACCAGGCTGGCTTCATGGATACGTTGTACCTGCTTGAAAAGGGGAAGAACGGCGGCAATTACATCGTCCGTTGTATAGTTCCCGTGTTGAAAGGCAGTTGCCAGGAACTGCCGGAAAGAGATCGTAGTCGTCAAAGTAAAATATTATGCTGAAAGAGAAAGCCGGCATAGCTGACAGCCTGCTCAAAATTACCGATTTCCGTTAGCGGCCCCAAAGCAGAAGGATACATTTTTCCGGTTTGTTGCGGGAATTGCCCTGCTCGTCGCATTCCCTCCATCAATACCTGCATGGCGGGATATTTTGCACAAAAAACAAGCGGATATGAAAACTCTCTGCATCTTTTTTTTGCTCGCCGTTACGGCTTCTTATAACGCCTTTTCGCAACAGATTATTGGAAGGGTGACAGATAAAAGCGGCCGCCCGCTGGAAGGGGCCGGGGTGGCCATTATTGGCACCGCAGACGGCGCCACGTCAGATTCCACAGGCGCCTTCCGGTTCCAGACCAGCGCTGCCGGCCCGCTCATGCTGCAGGTGAGCTACCTGGGCTATAAAACCCGTGAAGTGCCCGTGCAGGCGGGCGTACCCGTCACGGTAAAACTGGTAACAGACCCGGCCACGCTGGCCCCGGTAGTAGTGTCTGCCGGCAGCTTTACGGCGGGAGATAAAAGCAAAGGCGCGGTGATGACCGCTATGGACGTAGTGTCTGTTGCCGGTAACGGCGGAGATGTGGCCAACGCCGTGCGCACCTTGCCCGGTGCGCAGCAGATCGGTGAACGGGAAGGGTTGTTTGTGAGAGGCGGTACCGGGCTTGAAACGCGGCAGTTCATAGACGGAACATTAGTACCGCAGCCTTACTTTGCCGCACTGCCTGGCCTGCCGCAATTTAACCGCATTTCTTCTCCTTTTTTGTTTGACGGCATTGTGTTCAGCAGCGGCGGGTACTCCGCGCTCTATGGCCAGGGCCTCAGCGGGGCGCTGGTGCTGGAAACGCAAGACCTGCCAGACAAGTCATCCGCCGTTGTGGGCATTTCACCCATGGTGGCCGTGGCCGGCGTACAACGCCTGGCGCGCAACAAACGCAGCAGCTTCAGCCTGAATACCCGGTACATGACCTGGGAATATTATGCGCGCCTGGTACCGCAAAACCCTGAATATGCCAAAGGGCCGGCTTATGCTATTACAGAAGCCAACCTCAGGGCCAAAACCGGGAAAACGGGCATGCTGAAAGTATACGCCAATTTCGGTTACCACCACGCCGGGCTTTACAAAAATGATGTAGACAGCACCGCGCTGCGGAACGGTTTTATGTCTGAAGACCGCAACCTGTACGTGAACATCAGCCACCGCAGCATGCCGGGCAAAAACTGGCGGCTGGACCTGGCCGCGGCCTTCAACCATAATACAACGGATATACGAAGAACCGTCACAGATGCTTTTAAAAACCCTGTTCACATTCCGCAGGCGCCATATCTCTATAAAGAAGGAGACAGCAGCGCTACAGAAACCTTTGCCCAGGCGCGTGCCGTAATCAGCCGTTATTTTCCCGGCAGCCAGGTGCTGCGCGCCGGGGGAGAAGTACAGCTGGGCTGGCGTGACGAGCTGTATGCCGCCTTTGCGGAAATGGAATGGAAACTGGCCACGTCACTGGCGCTGCGCACCGGCTTGCGGTTTGAGCACTCCCGCCTGCTGCGTGACGCTGTGCTGGCGCCACGGATCAGCCTTGCTTACCGCCTCGGCAGCAACTCGCAGTTGAACGCGGCATACGGCGTGTTTTACCAGAAGGCGGAGATGCCCTACCTGTTCACCAACCCTGACCTGCCGCAGGCCAAGGCTACCCACTACATCCTGAACTACCTGCGGCATGGCAATAACCGGCTGTTCAGGGCGGAGCTGTTTTACAAACAGTACAACCGGCTGCTGACCACTACCGGCCAGCCGGCCATGAACGGTCGCGGCCAGGCCCATGGGCTGGAGTTTTTCTGGCGGGATAAAAAAAGCATCCCCCTGCTGGACTACTGGGTGAGCTATTCCTACCTGCATACCAAACGGGAACACCTCCATTACCCTGGTTTGCTGGCGCCGTCATATGCCGCCCCGCATACGCTCTCCATAGTGGCCAAACGTTTTTTTGAGCCCATCCGCACCAGCGTGAACCTTTCTTACGCCTATGCCGCGGGCCGCCCGTACTATGATATTTCAGCCACCGGCCAGCTGCGCGACAAAGGCACCACCAAAGCCTACAGCGTGCTGAACCTCAGCCTGGCCCATATGCTTTCCCTGTTTCCGCACTGGAAGGAAAAAGACTTTACGGTGATTGCATTGGGTGTTAACAACATACTGGGCACCAAACAGGTGTTCGGATATGAATACAGTTACAACGGGGCCAACAAGGCGCCGCTAACACTGCCGGCTACACGCAATTTCTTCATCGGCATTTTTATGAGCCTGGGAATAGACAGAACGGCAGATTACCTCAACGAAAATTTATAATAAAACCACATAACATGAAAAAGATCATTGTATTTCTCATGATGGCGCTGCCCATTGCGGCCTCCGCCCAGGAACCTGCGGCACAACAGCTTGCCACCGCCGTATCACGGCTCAATACCGCACATGCCACCGCTGAATACCAGCAGCTGGCCAACCAGTTTCAACGGCTGGCCGCCGCTCAGCCGGACCAGTGGCTGCCGGTTTATTATGCGGCCGTGGCCAACATGCGCATTGCTTTTCTCAACAAGGAGAAAGCTATGCTGTTCAGCGCCCAGGCCGAAGAGCAGATCAAACAGGCCATCAGCCTCCTGAAAAAAAGCGGCGGCAGCCCGAAAGATGAAGCGGAAGCCTACACCGTGTACAGTTTTATTGAACGCGCCAGGGTAGAAGCAGACCCTATGGTGAACGGCCGCCAATACGGCCCGCTGGCCGGCCAGTACCTTGCACAAGCCCGCAAGCTGGACCCGCAGAACCCGCGCGCCCTTTACCTGGACGGCCTCATCAAATTCCAGACACCAGCCATGTGGGGAGGAGATAAGGAGAAAGCAAAAGAGCTCTTTACGGCCGCCTTGCAGCAGTTTGCAACCCCTCCGGCATCGGCCGTGGCGCCGCAATGGGGGCAAAGCGATTGTAAAAGCATGCTGGAGCAGGCAAAATGATATTCGTGTTAAATATGCTTTAAAGCAGATCGCTATTTACAATGTAATGGAAAATAAATAATTAAACCGTACAACAGGAGAAGAGGGCTGGTGCAGCGCTGGCTGTGGCGCGGGGTAGTGGCAGAATGGGGTCCCATATTTGCGTTTTGGGCACACAAATCAAGGCCTGTTCGTAATTGCCCCGCACCGGCTCTCTTTTTCACTAAAAAACAACATAACATGAAAGCATCTACAGAAAGGAAGATCATCAGGTGGCTGCACATCATCCTGAGCATACCGGTGATAGGGTATATTTACGGGCCGGTGGCTGCCATCCCGAACGCAGCTTCGGGGGTAAGGTGGGTCTTCTTTCCCCTCATAGTGCTCTCCGGGTTGTGGTTGTGGAAAGGGCAGTGGTTGAAAAAGCGGTGGCAGGGAAAGACGGTGGTGCGGTGAATGCTGCAGCTGCAACCGCTCATACCCGGTGCGGCAGGCAGCGTATGCTGTACAAAACAAAACGGCAACCGCCTTTGCCGGTACAGTAGTGATGTAAGCTGGTACAGGGCAAGGCGAAGTCAGGCAGTGAACTGCAGCTCGCTCAGCCCTTTGTACAGCCCTTCTTCCTTGCCCATCAGCTCTTCATGCGTACCGGCTTCTACTACACGGCCCTTGTCAAGCACCAGTATCATATCCGCGCGGCGTACGGTGGAAAGGCGGTGGGCAATTACCACGGAAGTGCGGCCGTGCATGAGTTTATCCAATGCATCCTGCACCAGTCTTTCAGATTCCGAGTCAAGTGCGGAGGTGGCCTCATCCAGGATGAGGATGCGGGGATCTTTCAGCACGGCGCGGGCAATGGCAATACGCTGGCGCTGGCCGCCGGAGAGCTGGATGCCGCGCTCGCCCACAATGGTGTTGAGGCCTTCGGGGAATTGCTGGATAAACTCCCAGGCATTGGCCTGCCGTGCGGCATGCATGATTTCCTCTTCCGTGGCGCCGGGGTTGCCATAGGCAATGTTTTCACGGATGGTGCCGCCAAACAGGAACACGTCTTGCGGCACTACGGCCATCTGGTTGCGCAAAGTGGAAAGGTCATATTGCTGCGCGTCTTTCCCGTCAATGAGGATGCGGCCTTTCACCGGGTCATAAAACCGGAGCAGCAGGTTAACGATGGTGCTTTTACCGGCGCCGCTGGGGCCTACCAGCGCTACCTGCCAGCCGGGCGCAATGTGAAAGCCCACGTCTTGCAGCACGGGAATGTCTTTACGGGAGGGATAATGAAAGCTGATATGTTCAAAACGGATGTCTCCCGCTATGGACGGTATTCTTTCGGCGGGAGGCAATGGGCGGATGTCTTCTACTGGCTCATCGTGTATTTCCAGCAGGTTTTCCGAGGCGCCCAGTGCGCGTTGCAGGCGGGTGTAGATCTCCGCCAGCCCGCTGATGGAGCCGCCAATAAAACCGGAATAGAGGATGAAGGAGAACAGCTGTCCTACTGCAATATCGCCGGAGGCCATGAGCAGGGCGCCTTTCCAGATAACGGCCGTCATAGCGCCGAAGAGGCCCAGTATCAGGAAAGATACGAACGCGCCCTGGTAGGCGCCTGCCTTTACGCCGGTGGCAGCGGCCTCATCTGTTTTCTTTTTATAGCGGCCTATTTCAAAAAACTCGCTGGCAAAGGCTTTCACGTTAAAAATACCCTGCAGCGTTTCTTCTACAATGGTGTTAGATTCTGCCACCTGCGCCTGCACCTGTTTGGAGAACTTCCTGATAAACTTCCCGAACACCACGGCCAGCACGCAAATAACGGGCACAATAGCCAGCATGAACAGCGTCAGCTTCCATGAGGTAACGGCCAGCAGGGCTATACCGCCGGTAATGATGATCACCTGGCGGAGAAACTCCGCAAGGGTAGTGGTAAACATATCCTGCAGCTGGGAAATGTCTGAAGAAATGCGGCTGTTCAGCTCACCCACGCGGCGCTCCGCAAAAAACTTCATGGGCAGCCTGATGAGGTGGTTGTAAGTGGCCTGCCGAAGGGCGGCCAGTGTTTTTTCTGTAACAGATACAAAGATGCGGATGCGGAAGTAGGAGAAAAGAGACTGGAGGATGAGCACGGCGGCCAGCAGCAGCCCGATGCGGTCCAGCTGCTCCAGCAGCTGCCCCTTATGCCCGGCGTCTACCAGGTCTCCCAGCAGCTTGGGAAAAGCCAGGCTGGCGCCGCTGGAAAGCAGCAACATCAGCAGGCCTACGGCAAATTGCCAGCGGTAAGGTTTGGCGTATTCATAGAGTCGTAGGGCCTTTCGTATCCCGATCAGCGAAATTCTTGCACGTTTCTGCGGTTGCTCCATAAGTCGAAATTAAGCTTTCCTTATGGAGTAGACGAGCGGCGGCGGGAAATATTGTATACTGTTATCAAAAGAAAGGTTAATGTTTCCCCGGCCAGTATACACACGTACCGGAGGGAGCTGTGCCAGAACTCGCCTGTCATCCAGAAATAAAAGGCCACAGGCAGGGTCACCGCCAGGCCCAGGAAGGCCAGCAGGAACTTGGTGTTCACGGCAAAGGAGTAAGCGGCGAAACCGCCTTTGGCGGGGCGCGGGCCCATTTTACGGAGGCAGTAGATATTCTCATAGATGTCTGCCACCCAGGCAACGCCCTGCAAGGCGGCTACCAGCCAGAAAAAGTATTCGCCGCTGCCGGTTTTGGCGCCGATGATAACACAAAGCAGCGCTGTGGCGGGGTACAGGCCCAGCATAAAAAGAAAATCTACCCACAAATGGGCTTTCAGGGCCCGGTGAGCGGTGGGCTGCAGGTGGCCGATGAGGTTGTCCATTTCCGCTTCGGAGGCGGGGAACTGCAGGTCAAAAATGGTGAACGGCTGTTCTTCCCCGCTGCCTGCACGCCGGTGAAACTTTTTGGCCAGGCGGTTGAGCCAGAGGGCGGCGGCCAGTATGAGGCCGAAACAAAGCACAAAATAGAAACGCGGGTCTGTCATCTTATTTCTTGCTTTTGGTGAGGATATTGGATGCGCCCCGCAGGTCTTTACCGGAGGTGTTAACGGCCTGGTGCACCACAATGCGGGCGGTTTTATATTCTTCCCAGCTAAAATCTTCCAGCAGGAATTTACCGGCCGCCTGCGCGCCCAGCACAAAAAGCTCCCGCTGCTTGTCTGGCGGTATGTTGAAGTCCAGCCAGTTATATTCATGCACATGAATAACGCCAATGCCTTTTCGGAACAGGCTGTTCTTGAGCAGGAAATCCTTGTCGTAGTAATACCGCACCGTGTTGAACAGCTTGCCCAGGTAAGCGCCCAGGCCCAGGTTGTCTGCCTGGTTCTGCGTATTGTCCGCGGGCAGCGCATCGTCCAGCTCAATACCGAGCGTAGGCAGGCGCGGAATGGTCACTTCAGGGTTGTAGAGGATGTTGATGGGGAAGTTGGAGAGCACGCCGCCGTCTACAAAACGCACGGCGGTGGGAATATCTTCCGGCTCCATCAGCAGGTGGTTGCGCCAGTGGGTCTGGATGATGGGCAGCTCCCTGGGAATATTGCGGATGATGTGTGACTCGAAGAAGATGGGAATGCTCATGGAAGCCCGTACAAACTCCGCCGGGTGCAGCTCCTGCTGGTTTTCCCGGAAGAGGTTCCACATTTTCGGGAACTCTATCTTGTTCTGGGTAATGATGTCTGAAGTGATGAGGGTGATATCCGGCTTCAGGCCTTTGGTGGGATCATCTCCCAGGCTGCGGTCTGTTTCCACGTTGCGGATGTGCAGGCCTTCCGGCATTTTGCCCGCTACGCGCTCCAGGTCTTCAATGGTTTCCACGCCGTTTTCCGACATGATCATTTTGATCCAGTCCATAAAATTCCTGCCGGGGTTGATGCCGAAGCCGCGGTTCTTCAGCCGCGCCACCAGGTAGCTGCCGTAGCCGGCGGCCAGCGCCAGTCCCAGCAGCATCATACCGGTAAGGATGTAAGATACCAGCGCAATGCCGTTAAACACGGGGTAATGATGGCGCAGGCCGGTGCTCACCACATCCATCAGCAACAGGGCCGCCAGCGTAAGGCCTGCACGGCGGACGCCGTTTTTGATGCGCCTGGCGAAGTGCTCCGTTTTGATCACCCATTTGATGAGCTTCTGCGCAAAGGGGTGGCCGTCTACGAAATCAAAAAATGGTTTGCTGCAGAGGTACTGGAGGATGCGTTCGGATTTGGTGAGGCGGGCAGCTTTATCTTCCTGCACTACCGCCAGCAGCGTGGTGTTGATGGCGCCGGCGCTGGTACCCGCCAGCCGCATGAAGCGGATGCCGGCTTTTTCAAGAATGTACGTATAGCCTACCAGGGCCACACCCAGCACGCCGCCGCCTTCCTGTACCAGGTGCACGTACTGGTGACCGTCTTTATCAAGCGTGTCTGACACTACCAGGCGCTCGAAATTATCTCCGAACCGGTTTTTCAATGCATCTAATACCGCGGTTACTTCCGGCACCTGGGTGAAATAATCAGGCCCCGGTTTTTGACTGGAAGGCATGCTGGATAGTTTTTGCGGGTGTTAACAGATATCTTCCAATTTACGACATATGGGGCACAAAAGCAATGGCTTACTCAAACGCCCGGAAACCCTTATGCTGCGCCAGCGCCAGCATTTCCTTGTCTCCGCTGCTGTCTCCGTAAGCGTAAATGGTATGGAAAGTGGTGAGGTGAACAGCTTCCCTGATCCTGCATACTTTTTCATCTCCGTTGCAGTTGCGGCCGGTGAGCAGGCCGGTTACCAGCCCGTTCTTCACTTCCAGCACGGAGCCCAGGCAGGGGATGCCCAGCGTATTGCTCCAGGGCGCCACCCAGTTTTCTGCGGAGGCGGTCACAATGTACACTACATGACCTTCCGCCTTGTGCCAGGCCAATGCGTTCAGGGCCTTGGGCCGCAGTATGGCGGGCAGGCGCTCCTGGCAAAAAGCGTTGCAGGCCTGCTGGAACTGCGTTACGGGCATATTGCGGAAAAAGTATTTCAGCACTATTTCTTTCATCCGCTGGTTGGAGATCATCTTCAGCTTGAAAAGCACCAGCAGCGGGCTCAGTACGGCCATGCCGGCATAGAACGCCGCGGCGCCTTTCTGGAAACGGATGATCTCAAACAGCGTGTCTTTGCTGGTGATGGTACCGTCAAAGTCAAAGAATGCAATAACGTTCTTCACAGCTTGAGCTTTTTGAACATAAACTCCGGGATGCTTTTGATAATGAGCATGATGTAACGCCAGAACCAGCGGGTGTAGATCACGTTCTTTTTGCGGGCGGCGGCCTTGTACACATCTTCCGCTACCTGCTCGGGTTTGGCGGTGAGCAGGGGAGGGAGGGTGAGATTTTCCGTCATGCGGGTGTACACAAAACCCGGCTGCACGCTCATCACGTGCACGCCTGCATGAAACAGGCGGTTGCGCAGGCCCGAAAGGTAGGCGGTGAAACCGGCTTTGGCGCTGCCGTACAGGTAATTGCTCATTCTGCCGCGCTCACCGGCCACAGAGCTGATGCCTATGATGGTACCGGTTTTGCGGGCGGCCATATCTTCCGCTACAATGTTGAGTATAGATACGGCCCCTGTATAATTGGTATGTAAAATGCGGGCGGCTTCTTCCCATTGCTGCTGCCCTTTTTCCTGGTCTCCCAGGTACCCGAACACGCAGATCACCACATCCGGCCGCGCGGGCAGGGAATGGTAAAAAGCGGAATGACTCTCAAAATCAAGTGCGTCAAAGGCATGGGCGGAAGCAGACACGTTGTGCCTGATCTGGAGGTCCTGCTGCAGCGTATGCAGCTCTTCCGGCCGGCGGGCGGCCAGCTGTACCGTATATTGTGCCTGTGCATATCTGCGGGCTATTGCCACAGCCATATCTGAGCCTGCGCCAAGTATTAAAACCGAAGGTGTCATGCTATTCAAAAAATACTTTGTTGGTCGGCAAATAAATGATCAAATAAAAACTCAGTATCCACAGAACAATGGTTAATTGAATGAAGCGGTCTTTGTACAGGATTTTGGTGGGAGAGCCCGTATTGTTATCAACGTAGGCGATTTGCAAATATCGCATTAATCCGGCAATTACAAAAATGCTGGTGTAGTACAGGCGATAGGTGTTAAAATGCTCCATGGTGGCGGGCGCCATGGTATACATGATGTAGGCTACAATGATAACGGCAGACACCAGGGCCAGGGAAGTATTGAGAAAATCCATATTGTACCCTTTGGAGGCTTTGCGCATATCTTTGCCGGAAGCCATTTTGAGCACAATATCATCCCGCCGCTTGGCCAGCGCCATAAAGAGGGCCAGCAAGAAGATCATGAGCATCAGCCATTCAGACACGGCCACGTCAGACGCTACGCCGCCGGCTTTGATGCGCAGCACAAAACCGATGGCAACAATGAACACGTCCAGGATGGAAATATTTTTCAGCCCGAAAGAGTAGGCCATGTTCAGCACGAAATAAATAGACAGCACAAAAGCGAACTTGTGGCTGATCATCCAGGCGCCGCCGAAACCTGCTATCACCAGTACGGCAAAAATGGCCAGGGCGGCGCTTTTTGAAACGGCGCCGGAGGCAAGGGGGCGTTTGGATTTTTCCGGGTGGGCCCGGTCTGCCTCAATATCACGATAATCGTTGATGATGTAAATACTGCTGGCCAGCAGGCTGAAGCAGGCAAAGGCGCCGATGAGCACAAGTACTTTATCGAAATCAAACATCTGGCCGGCAAAAAAGAGCGGAATAAACAGGAAGAGATTTTTGGCCCAGTGTTTCGGCCTCAACAATTTTAAGTATTGCACGGGGATTAAACTTTATTGCGCAGCAAGTTACAATGAATTTAAGGATTTGTAGCTATTTTTGCACTCTTTAATATAATAATATCATTATTTGTAAACTACCCCCAGCATGAATGGTCCCTTTTTGACACAGCGCAGAGCCACGATTATTGAATGTATTTTGATTATCGGCCTTGCTCTTGTACCGTTATTTGCCACTTTCCCTTACCGTGTAAACATCTTTTTATCGTGGGAGGGCGCATACCGCCTGTCTGAAGGACAGCTGCCTTACCGCGACTTCGGCACCCCGCTGGGTTTTGGTTACTGGCTGATGCCGGCGCTTTTCTTCAAACTGTTCGGGCCTTACCTGGTATCCCTGGTGAAAGCGCAGGTGCTGCTGAATATCATGGGCGGCTTTTCTTTCCGTTCCATCATGAAGAGTGTAGGCGTGCCCGTTGGCGTAAGAGTGCTGGCCGTGCTGGTGTTCGTACTGTCTTATTCTTTCCCTAACTTCTGGCCCTGGTACAATAATACCGTGATCATTTACCAGCTGGCGGGCCTGGCCTTGCTGCTGATTGGCCTCAACGGCGGTAAATGGCGCTGGGCGGCTATTTTCGGAGCGGCATTTTTCACCTTCCTGAGCTTTTTCACCAAACAGGACGGGGGCGGGCTGGCCATGCTGCTTTGCCTGGCCCTGCTGGGCTACCACAGCCTGCGGCACAAACGCTGGCAGGAGCTGGCAGTGTTCCTGGGCAGCTACCTGGTAGTGGCGCTTGCCTTTATATTGCCGTTTGTGCCCTACGGCTTCGGCTACTGGTTCAACCACGGCCAGCCGCCGCACAACTCCCGCCTGTCTGTAAAAGATATTATAGACGAGTTCCTGGTGGCTTCACAATGGCTGAAGTTTTACCTGGTAATGGTATTGCTGCTGATTGCCCCTGCGTTGCGGGATGTAAAGGCCCTCTGGGCAGACAGCCGGAAAATGATGTTCATCCTGCTCACCATCGGCATTATTGTGGAAGCCAGCCTCTTCCAGGTAACCAGCTACACCCCGCCGGACAATAACATCTTTTTCCACGCCTTTGCCTTTGCTTTTATTTTCACACAGCTCAGCCAGCTGCTGCAGCTCAAAACGGACAGCTTCCGGCCTTTCCTGGCCGGCGTAGTGCTGGTAGGGCTCTGGTGGTCTGGCGCGTTCTACAAGTATGTAGACCGCGTCCTGAGCCGCATTCTGCCTCCGCCTGTGGCCACTGTGGAAGGCGGAGAGAACGTGATCTCCCGCAATAATTTCATGCTGCATACAGATACCACAGACGTGCCTACCTCTGAATGGATCTTCTCCAGCCTGCCGGCGTTCAAAAAGATCTACATGCCGCCCTCCACGGTACAGGGCATAGACCGGTTGATGGCCCTGCCGGAAGTGAAAACAAAAGGGAAGGAACTGAACGTATTGAACCTCACTGAATTAACGCCCCTTAAACACAGTATTGGCTACAAGGAGGAAATAGGCCGCAACATTCCCCTCTGGCATCACCTGGGCGTAGGCATGTTTAACCGGCAGCTGGAGGAGTACAAGGGCAGGATTGCCCGGAAAGAGTATGATATAGTGCTGTATGAATATGCCCCCACGCTGAACAATTTCTTCCCCTTTGCCCTGCGCGATGATCTGAAGCAGCACTACCGCCAGGTAGACAGCTTTCTGGCGCCGCGCCGGCCCACCAACGCCACTATTGAAGTGTATATGAAATAAAAAGCGCTTACCTTGCGGCTCTTTGTTGAATAACCGCCACACGAAACCATGCAGCGCAGCACCAACAAGTCTACTTTGATACTGGCCCTGGGCCTGGTATACATCCTTTGGGGGTCTACCTTCCTGGGCATGAAGATAGGCGCTGAAATATTGCCGCCTTTCCTGTTGACCACCCTGCGCTTTATACTGGCCGGCAGCATTATGCTGGCATACGGGCTGTGGCAGGAAAAAGAAAGGCCCAGTGCGCGCCAGTGGATGAATGCCGCCATTGTTGGCGTATTGCTGATCGGCATCGGCAATTCCAGTGTAGCATTGGCCGTTACCGTAATGCCCTCCGGCATGGTGGCCCTGTTCATTGCAGCGCTGCCGGCCTGGTTCATTTCGCTGGACTGGGCTTTTTTCAGCAGGAAGAAACCGCAGGCTCTCACGCTTTGGGGGCTCTTTCTCGGCTTTGCCGGCCTCTTCTATATTTTTGACCCTTTCCACCTGCTCACCGCCGGCCCTACCACCAACCGCAGCATTCCGCTCTGGCCCATTCCGCTGCTCACGCTGGGTTCCGTGGCCTGGGCGCTGGGCTCGCTGCTGTCTCCCCGCATGAACATGCCTAAGCAAATGACCGCCTCCGGCATACAAATGCTGGCCGGCATGGTGGTGGGCCTGATATTGAGCCTTTGCCTGGAGCTGGATAACTGGCATCAATTCGGGGAAATGACGCTCCGTACCTGGAGCGCGGTGGTTTACCTGGTGCTGTTCGGCTCCCTGGTGGGCTTTACGGCTTATAGCTGGCTGGTGAACAACGCCCCGCCGCAGCTCACTTCTACTTATGCGTACGTAAACCCCGTGGTGGCTATTTTCCTGGGCTGGCTGATACTGGACGAGCAGTTGTCTGCCCAGTCGCTCACCGGCTCTGCTATTGTAATTGCGGGAGTAGTGCTGATGACGTTGAAGAAAAAATAGGCCCGTTACTTGGCCAGCTCCACTTCAAATTGGGTAATGGCGCCCTGCTGCAGCAGCAGGTTGTTCAGCAGTTCCATCCTGGGCATGGTACCCGTCACTTCATACTTGCCCTCCAGCAGGCCGGTCTCTACGCGGGTAGTGGATATTTTTTTTACGGAACTGCAGTAACGGGCAAACAGCTCTTCAAGCTCCGGGGTGCTCATGGCAGCCTCCTGGTATTTAATGGCATAATACTTCCTGTCACGGCGGCGGTTGATGACATTCTCCACGAAAGACAGTCCCCACAATACCAGGAGCGTGATCAAAACAGCAGTACCCGCCAGCGCGTACGCTCCGATACCGATGGCCATGCCTATGGCGGCAGACATCCAGATAGTGGCGGCGGTGGTAATACCGTCTATGGTGAAGCCGCCCCTGAAAATAACACCGGCGCCGATGAAACCTACCCCCGTGAGAATATTGGAGGCCACCCGGTCTCCCGTAGTGCCCGGCATGTGGCTGCCCACAATGGTAAAGAGGGCGGAGCTGGTACAGATGAGGGCTATAGTGCGGATACCGGCCGCCTTGCGCTGCACTTCCCGCTCAAAGCCCAGTAAAAAACCCGCTACCATGGCTACCAGCAGGCGGAGGAACATTTCTTCGCTTAACAACATGTAAAAAAGGTTTAATCAACAAACGCCGGGCACGGGAATGCCGTTAACAGACAGGAGGCTGTCCAGCCGCAGCACCAGGCCATTGTCCAGCTGCAAAAATTCTGCCTTGTTCAGCGTGTAGAGGTTACGGATGCGGGCGCTCACTTCCTGCCGGTGCCCCTGGCCGTCCGTAAAGGCTATCACACAGAGGGTTTGCATGGTGGCCCAGGCTTCCAGGCGGTCATAATAGTTGCAATCAATAGGCTGATACGGCCTTTCCGGTGTTTCCATAAATTCGTTTTCAAAATTACGTTGTGGAGGACTATTTTTGCAGCACTGAAAAAATAAAAAAATAATCCGGCATGTTAGAGTCTACATTTAAGTTTCCCAATCAGACAGCCTTTTATAAAGGTAAGGTACGGGATGTGTACACCATTGAAGACAAATGGATGGTAATGTTCGTGAGCGACCGCATTTCCGCCTTTGACGTGGTTTTGCCCCGTCCCATCCCTTATAAGGGACAGGTATTGAACCAGATTGCGGCCATTATGCTGGACGCTACCAAAGACATTGTGCCCAACTGGGTAAAATCCGTTCCGCTGCCCAACGCTACGGTAGGTCTGAAATGTGAGACCTTCCCCGTCGAAATGGTAGTACGCGGCAACCTGACCGGCCATGCCTGGCGCACCTACAAGAGCGGCAAGCGGGAGCTGTGCGGCGTGGCGCTGCCTGAAGGCCTGAAGGAGAACGATTATTTCCCTTCACCCATCATTACTCCCACTACCAAAGCGCATGAGGGGCACGACGAAGACATTTCCCGCGAGGAAATTATTGCCCAGGGCCTGGTAAGCAAGGAAGACTACGAAAAACTGGAAAAATACACCCTGGCGCTGTTTGAACGCGGGCGCGAGCTGGCGGCCAAACGCGGTCTCATACTGGTAGACACCAAATATGAGTTCGGCAAAATAGGCGATACCATTTACCTGATAGACGAAATACACACGCCTGACTCCAGCCGCTTCTTCTACGCCGAAGGCTACGAAGAAAAACAGAAAGCAGGCGAGCCGCAGAAACAGCTGAGCAAGGAGTTTGTGCGCGAGTGGCTGATGGAAAACGGCTTCCAGGGCAAAGAAGGCCAGCAGGTACCGGAAATGACAGATGCGTTTATTGAAAGCGTGAGCAACCGGTACATTGAGCTGTTCGAGAACATCACGGGGCAGCAATTCAAAAAAGAAGATGTGTCACCGGCGGATGCGGAGAAGAAGATAGTGGATACGTTGAAGAGTTTGTAATATGAAAGGAGCGGGGTGACCCGCTCCTTTTTTTGTTTTCATCAGGAAAATCCGGTTCCTGGTCATCGTCAGTACGCCAGGATCCTTAAAATATCATAAACTGTTAATTGCGATAGTCGACTGTCGTAATTAACGTTAATTGCGACAGTCGACTATCGCAATTAACAAAATTTATCGGTTCTTACAGTAATAGTTAACGACTATTAATTATCATCTCTCAATACAAAATAAACCCCCTCAATTTCTTCTCCTTCACAATCCTGATATCCTTGCCGGCCACAGCCACAATCCCTTCCTGCCCCCATTCATTCAATACTTTGAAAAGCGTTTCATAAGTGGTGCCCGCATAAGAGGCAATATCCTGTTTGGTGAGCAGGTTATTGATGTTCCCGTCTGCATCCGTACCGAAAATGGTGCGGATAGTGAGCAGTGCCTCCGCAATGCGGCCTTTCACGTCCATGTGTACCATATTGCGCATTTTGTGCTCCGCTTCCTGCAGCTCTCCGGCATACAGCATCATCATGCTGATGGCCAGGCCATTGTTCACTTTGAGGCTGGAGAGAAAGAACTCCGTGGTGATGCAGCAGGCGCTGCCGGCTTCCAGGGCGGTGGCGGTAACGGGGAAATGCTGTTCCTTGCCCATGCCGCGGTGGCCCAGCACGTCTCCGGGCGCTGCAAATTTAATGATGAGGTCTTTAGCTTCTCCCCATTGTTTGTGCACCTTGATGGTGCCGCTGTGCAGGAAATAAAAGTGCGTGGCCGGTTCTCCCTCTGTAAAAAGCACCTGGCCTCTTTTGAAGGAGACTATTTCAGCCCGCGCCGCAATTGCGTCGTACCACTCCGGCAGGCTGTGCTTGCAGAGAAAACAGTGGGGATGATCAGAAATCATTGTTTATACAATATATTTTCACTGTTGTTTTATAAATTTCCATACGAAAGTATTGCATAAGCTATACTTTTGCAACATGAAAGACGAATCTATCGCTATTTCCCCTTCCCTGGAGACCGAATTTGACCAACCGGCGGAGCCTTCCGGCTCGCCGGTTTCCATCCGGGTATTTTTTCTGAGCGTGCAGGTGGTGCTGAATGCCATCATTATCGGGTTCATCGCCCGCGGCCTGGTAGCGCTGATCAACCTGATCACGAATATATCTTTTTACGGCCAGTTCTCCTTTGCGGAGCACGGGCCGGCGGGCAACCAGCTGGGCGCCTGGGTAATAGCGGTGCCGGTATTGGGCGGCATTATCATAGGCCTGATGGCGCGCACCGGTTCTGCCGCTATCCGCGGCCACGGCATTCCTGAAGCTATGGAACAGGTGCTTACCAACGAGAGCCGCATCAAACCCATCATTACCTGGCTCAAACCCCTCTCAGCCGCCATTTCTATAGGTACCGGCGGGCCGTTTGGGGCAGAAGGGCCCATTATTGCTACCGGCGGGGCTTTCGGCTCCCTGGCGGGGCAGATCATGCGCATTACGCCGCAGGAAAGGAAAGTGATGCTCACAGCGGGCGCTACGGCCGGTATGGCGGCTATTTTTGGCACGCCGGTGGCGGCGGTGCTGCTGGCCATTGAGCTGTTGCTGTTTGAATTCTCGCCGCGTTCCATTATACCCGTAGCCCTGGCCTGTGCCACGGGCGCGGCCATGCATTACCTGTTATTCGGTTCCGGCCCCGTGTTCCCGATGGCCGAAGTACCGGCGCCGGGTTACCGGCAAATGCTGTGGTATGTTGGCCTGGGGGCCATCATAGGCGTGCTGGCGGCGCTGGTATCCAAAAGTGTTTATTTTATTGAAGACCTGTTTGAAAAACTGCCCATCCACTGGATGTGGTGGCCGGCCCTGGGCGCCGTGGCGGTGGGTGTTACCGGTTATTTTGCACCTTATACGCTGGGCGTAGGGTATAACAACATCACAGAGCTGCTGACCGGTTCGGTGCCTTTACAATTGGTGCTGGGCTTGTGTTTCATGAAGTTCATCTCCTGGTCTGTATCCCTGGGCAGCGGCACTTCCGGCGGCACGCTGGCGCCGCTGCTCACCATTGGCGGCGCCTGCGGTACCGGGCTGGGCATGCTGGTGCTGCATTATTTCCCGCAGAGCGGGCTGCATTTGCCTACCTGCGCCCTGATAGGCATGGCCGCCATGTTTGCCGGCTCCGCACGGGCACTGCTCACCGCCATTGTGTTCGCTTTTGAATGCACCATGCAGCCGCATGGATTGCTGCCTTTGCTGGGCGCCTGTACCAGCTCTTACTTCATCTCCTTCTTCCTCATGAAAAATACGATCATGACGGAGAAGATCCACCGCCGCGGCATTCATACGCCTGATGCTTATGAGCCGGACGTACTGCAGCATATGAAGGTGGAAGAAGTGATGCAGAAGCTAGCTGCCGTGCAGCCGCGCGGCTTCCAGACGCTCTATGTATACCCCGGCAGCCCGTTGACGCTGGCCATGCAGCTCATGAGCCGCTACGGCCTCAGCTCCCTGCCGGTGGTGAACAAGGAAAACAAGGAAGAAATGCTGGGCACGCTCACCGCGCCGATGATATTTGCGGCTTACAGTCGCCATAAATCCGCCGGCCAGCAATACCAGCGCGCTATTTCCATGAAAAGAAGAGGCTTCCGTTTATTCCTGCGCGGAAAGGGTTTGCTGAAAGATGCCCGAAATGCATAGCAATGCCTACATTTGTGTAGCATTGACTATTCCAAAGACTCTGAATACAAATGAAACACCTGGCAGCTTTAAACAAGTATTTTGTAAAATATAAATGGCGTTTTTTACTGGGCATGCTGTTCACCGCCGTATCCATTGTGTTCAGCGTTTTTCAACCCATTATGGTGCGGCAGATATTTGACCTGCTGGAAGCCAACCTGAAAAACTACCAGATGATCAGCGATACCGGCCTGAAATCCTTGTTCAGGGGCGGTTTTACCAAAACGCTGGCCTTCTACGGCCTTTCCATACTGGGCCTGGCCTTGCTGAGCGGTTTCTTTATGTTCCTGCAAAGGCAAACGCTCATTGTGATGAGCCGGTATATTGAGTACGATCTCAAGAACGAAATATTCCAGCAATACCAGCGGCTTGACCTTACGTTCTTCAAACTGAACCGCACGGGAGACATGATGAGCCGCATTACGGAAGACGTTTCCCGTGTGCGCATGTACGTGGGCCCGGCGCTGATGTATGCCACCCGTACAGTGATCATGATGGTGATGATCATCTGGCTGATGTGGAACGTGAACCCCACGCTTACGCTCTACACTTTATCCCCGCTGCCTTTGCTGGCGCTCACCATTTATTTTGTGAACGCCGTGATCCATAAAAAAAGCGAGCGCATACAGGCGCAGCTCTCTAACATCACTTCTGTTGCACAGGAAAACTATTCCGGCATCAGGGTGATCAAATCTTACGTGCAGGAAGCGCCCAGCGCGCAGCACTTTGAAGAAGCCAGCGAGGCGTACAAACACAGCTCCATCAGCCTAGCCAAAACCGACGCCATGTACCAGCCGGCCATGGCGCTGATGATAGGCCTCAGCGTGATACTCACCATTTTTATTGGCGGCATGCAGGTGATCAACGGCAACATCACCATCGGCAACCTGGCGGAATTTGTGCTGTATGTGAACATGCTCACCTTCCCGTTCTTCTCCATAGGCTGGGTAGCCTCCATGATACAGCGTGCCGCGGCCTCCCAGCAACGCATCAACGAGTTCCTGGATGAAAAGCCGCAGATCAAGGATGCGCCGGATGCGCAGGCGCCCGAGCTAAAAGGGGACGTCCGCTTTTCCAACGTATCATTCACCTATACCCATACCGGCATACAAGCGCTGCGTAATTTCAACCTGCATATCAAACCCGGAGAGAAAGTGGCTATCATTGGCAGAACGGGCTCCGGTAAAACCACCCTGGCGCAATTGCTGATACGCATGTTTGACCCGCAGGAAGGCAGCATATTGATAGACGGTACAGACATCCGCCAGATGAAGCTGGCCAGCCTCCGCAACCAGATCAGCTATGTGCCGCAAGACGTGTTCCTGTTCTCTGACACCATCAGCAACAACATCCGTTTTGGCGAGCCGGGGGCAGATGAAGCAGCCGTACAGGCAGCCGCACGGCAAGCATCTGTAGAAAAAGACATCCTGCAGTTTCCCGAAGGTTTTTCAACCGTAGTAGGGGAGCGTGGCGTAACCCTCAGCGGCGGCCAGAAACAGCGTGTATCCATTGCCCGCGCGCTGATCCGCAATCCCAACATCATGGTGTTTGACGACTGCCTGTCTGCCGTAGACGCCCGTACGGAAAAAGAGATCATAGGCAACCTGTATGCCTACCTGGAAAATAAAACAGCCATTATCATCACGCACCGCATCTTTTCGCTGTTCTCGTTTGACAAGATCATTGTACTGGACGAAGGAGGCATGGCTGAGAGCGGTACACATGAAGAATTATTGTCAAGGAATGGTTATTACGCAGAGCTGTACGCACGTCAGCAAACAGGGGAGGAGGAAAGTGTAAACGGGTAATTTTCATTGGGTTGTAATGCGCTTCCATCAAGGATTCCGCGAAATATAAGATGATTTTTCAAAATCATTTAAAATTATTTTGATATTTGTAAAACAATAGTATATTTGTTGATTATTGATCATTCAAACAGGATTTGATTCGTTAACACTTAAATCTATCAACTGTGGCGTACGAAAACAACAATCAACAGGAAAGAAACAACGACAGCATCTTTTCCAAGAGATTGAAAGCGGGCAAAAGAAGAACTTATTTCTTTGATGTAAAAACGACCCGGGGGAACGATTACTTTTTGACTATCACCGAAAGTAAAAAACGTTTCAACGATAACGGTTACGACAGGCACAAAGTATTCCTGTACAAAGAAGACTTTAACAAGTTCCTGAATGCTTTAACCGAAACTATCAATTATGTAAAAACAGAATTGATGCCCGATTTCGACTTTGATGCCTACAACCATGACTACTCTGAAAGCCGTGATGACGAGCAGGACGGTGAAAGCTTTAGCGTAGAAGCATCTGCTGCTGCACCCCGCGCACAGGTAGCTGCTGAAGCAGAAGCTGAAGCGCCCGCCCCCTCCGGTGAGGATGTAGACAAATGGTAAATCTTCTCCCTGTCAACGATAAGATTATTAAAACCTCCGGCCGCACCGGGGGTTTTTTATTGCCGGAAACTGCCCATAAAAAACGGGAAACCATTCAGCTGAACAGTTTCCCGCTTAAACCGCCTTTAGCGGTGCGTATTATTTCCGCAATTGTTTGTAAGCGTTAATAAGCCCGTTGGTAGAAGCATCGTGAGAGCTTACCGGCGTATTGTCTGCCAGCTCCGGCAAAATGCGGTTGGCCAGCTGTTTTCCCAGCTCAACGCCCCACTGGTCAAAGCTGTAAATATTCCAGATCACGCCCTGTACAAATATCTTGTGCTCATACATGGCAATGAGGGCGCCCAGCGTATGCGGCGTTACCTGTTTCAGCAGGAAGGAATTGGTAGGCCGGTTGCCGGTAAACACCTTGAAGGGCACCAGCTCTTCCGGCGTGCCTTCCGCCCTCACTTCATCCGCCGTTTTGCCGTTCATGAGCGCTTCTGTCTGCGCAAAAAAGTTAGACAGCAGTTTGGGATGATGATCTCCAATGGGGTTGTGGCTGATGGCAGGCGCAATAAAATCGCAGGGTATCATTTTAGTACCCTGGTGTATCAGCTGGTAAAACGCATGCTGGCCGTTGGTGCCGGGCTCTCCCCAAACAATGGGGCCGGTCTGGTAGCTCACAGGCTCCCCCGTTCTGTCTGTATACTTGCCGTTGCTCTCCATGTTGCCTTGCTGGAAGTAGGCGGCAAAGCGGTGCATGTACTGATCATACGGGAGGATGGCTTCGGAATCCGCATCAAAAAAGTTACCGTACCACAGGCCTATGAGGGCCATGATAACGGGGATGTTGGCGGCGAAGGGCGTTTCCCTGAAATGCACGTCTGTAGCATGCGCGCCGGCCAGCAAGGCTTCAAAGTTTTTGTAGCCGATGGTGAGGGCGATAGACAGGCCGATGGCAGACCACAGGGAATAACGGCCGCCTACCCAGTCCCAGAAAGCGAACATGTTTTTGGGATTGATGCCGAAGGCGGTCACCGCTTTTTCGTTGGTAGAGAGCGCGGCAAAATGCAGCGCGATATCTTTTTCCTTACCGCCGTTCTCCAGGAACCAGCTGCGCGCGGTATGCGCGTTGGTCATGGTTTCCTGCGTGGTGAAGGTTTTGGAGGCAATGAGGAACAGCGTTTCGTCTGGTGTTACTTTTTTCAGCGTTTCGGCAATATGGGTGCCGTCTACGTTGGATACAAAGTACGGCTGGATGCCTTCTACCCAGTAGGGGCGAAGGGCTTCCGTGACCATCACCGGCCCCAGGTCTGAGCCGCCGATGCCGATGTTGACAATATAACGGATACGCTTACCCGAAAAGCCCCTCCACTCGCCGTTGTGTATGCGGGCACAGCAGTCTTCCATCTGGCGGAGCACGGCGTTCACTTCCGGCATCACATCTTTCCCGTCCAGCAGCACCGGCTGGCTGGAGCGGTTGCGCAATGCGGTATGCAGTACGGCGCGATGCTCCGTGGCATTGATCTTTTCAGCGCCGAACATGGCCTTTATAGCCTCATCCACCTTGCATTCTTCCGCCAGGCCTTGCAGCAGCCGCATGGTGTCTGCATTGATGATGTTTTTGGAATAATCGAAGAGGATATTTTCAAACTGGAGGGAAAAAGACGCAAAACGTTTAGGGTCTGCCGCAAAAAGCGTGCGCATGTGCGTTTTTTTCATGTCTGCCGCATGGGCTTCTAACTGTTGCCAGGCTTTGGTAGCAGTTGGTTGTACTGTAGGGAGCATACGATCTGATTATGTAATGAAGGGTAAAAATACACAGTAATGCGGGATATTCAACCCACCGGCCTGCGCCTGCGCAGTATTTGCAATAGCAGCGCCAGTGCCAGCACGGCAATAATGATGGTGGCGGCGGCTACTATGGGCGCTGATTCCCTGCCGCCTTCGGCCTCTCTTTTCAGCACAATGCCGTAAAAGGCCCAGAGGTTGGCCAGCCCGAAATAAACATTGTTGAAGCGGAATATCATGAACAGGGCCACCAGCGTGCCGATGGTCATCATGGCCAGCGCCCAGGCAACGGGGGAGATGCGGTTCCAGCCGGCGGCCGCCACCCAGGCGGAAATGTTGGCCAGGGTGGCCACGCTGATCCATCCGAAATAAAGACCGAAAGGAACGTGGATGAACAGTTTTTCCCGCAGGCCCGCGCCGGGATGGGCAATGCGGAAATTGCGGTGAATGATCACCAGGGTGTAGAGAATAAACAGCATGAGCAGCACAGACAGCCATATGGCATTGTAATGCCAGGCAAAAAGCCAGGAAGCATTCCCCAGGCAGTTGAGCAGGAACCAGCCTTTCATACGTATGTGAAAGGCTTCCAGCTCCGGCAGGTGGCCGCGTGAAAAGGCCAGCCACAACTGGTAGCTGGTAAAGGCCAGGAGGCCCAGGTAAATTACGCCCCAGATGGAAAAAGTAACACCGGCGGGGGTGAAGAGATTGGGGTACAGGGCGGAAACTTCGCCGGTGGTGCGACCGTTCAGCGCGCCGGTATTGGCCATCACGTTCACGCCAAGCACTACCAGCAAGCCTATCAGGTTGAAAGAAGCCTGCTGCCGGTAATGGGGAATGCTTCTCCGGGTTTCCATGTGGTTGTTTTATTTGCATTTCATTAACAAAAACCTTTCCAAACTGCCCGTCTGCCCTGATTTACACCTTAAAAATGAGGGCATTAGCGGGCGCAAACACGTTTCATAATTCGTTAATAAAGGATTATCTTTGCGCACTTATGACAATAGAACAACTGAAAGATATAAGGGACCGTCTGTATGTCCTGGGAGGTTTTCTTTAACGTCCGGGACCGTATAGATAAAATAGAAAACGACCGGCAGATGACCCTCGCGCCCGGCTTCTGGGACGATAACGAAAGGGCTACGGCCATTCTCAAGGAAATCAAGGTAAACAAGTTCTGGGTAGACCTTTACGAACAGGTACGTACGGCTATTGAAGACAGCGCCGTGCTGCTGGAGTTCCAGAAAGAAGGGGAAGCCACGGAAGAAGAAGTGAACGCGGCCTACCAGCATGCGCTGGACGAGCTGGACGGGCTTGAATTCAAAAGCACCCTGAACCAGCCGGAAGACGAGATGCCGGCCGTGCTCACCATCAACTCCGGCGCCGGCGGCACCGAAAGCCAGGACTGGGCCGAGATGCTGCTGCGCATGTACCGCATGTACGGGGAAAAGCAGGGCTGGAAAGTGAGCGAAATAGACGTGCAGTACGGAGACGGCGCAGGCATCAAATCCGCCACGCTGGAATTTGACGGCGAGTTTGCCTATGGCCTGCTGAAAGCGGAAAGCGGCGTTCACCGGCTGGTGCGCATTTCACCGTTTGACTCCAACGCGCGCAGGCATACTTCCTTTGCTTCCGTATTTGTATACCCGCTGATAGATGACACCATTGAAGTAGAGGTGAACCCGGCAGACCTGGAATGGGAATTTTACCGTTCCGGCGGCAAGGGCGGGCAGAACGTGAACAAGGTTGAGACCGCGGTACGCCTGAAACATATTCCCTCCGGCATCATCATTGAATGCCAGCAGGCCCGTACCCAGGGAGAGAACAGAACAAAGGCCCTGGCCATGCTGAAAAGCCGTTTGTACGAAGAAGAGCTTCGCAAGCGGGAAGAGCTGAAGAACGCCAGCAATGCTAACAAACGCAAAATTGAATGGGGCTCGCAGATCCGTTCCTACGTGTTCCATCCTTACAAAATGATCAAAGACCACCGCACCGAATACGAAGTGGGCAACGTACAACCTGTTATGGACGGAGAACTGGACGGCTTCATCAAGGCTTACCTGATGATGCAGAAAGAAGAAGAAAAAAGCTGATCACCAACCATCAGCCGCAAGAACCATATTGAATCACGAAACAACAACAATCTAAGCCATGCACAATGCTTATTTTGACTTTGCAGCACCAAGCAATGAACCGGTTATGAGCTTCGCCCCCGGCTCCCCCGAAAGGGCGGCACTCAAAAAACAGCTGGCTGCTTTCAAGGCGCAGGAGATGGACATTCCCATGTACATCGGCGGCAAGGAAGTACGTACCGGCAAAACCGTAGACATTCGCCCCCCGCACGAGATCAAACACAAGCTGGGCCATTTCCACCAGGGAGACGCCAGCCATGTAACAGACGCTATCAACGCTGCGCTGGCGGCGCGCCGGCAATGGGCAGACACGCCCTGGGAGCAGCGCGCGGCCGTTTTCCTGAAAGCCGCGGAACTGCTGGCCACCAAATACCGCGCGCATACCAATGCGGCCACCATGCTGGGGCAGAGCAAAAACGCCTACCAGGCAGAAATAGACAGCGCCTGCGAGCTGATAGATTTCCTTCGTTTCAATGTACACTACCTCACCGAAATTTACCGGCAGCAGCCCGTTAGCTCCCCCGGGGTTCACAACCGCCTGGAGTACCGCCCGCTGGAAGGTTTTGTACTGGCCGTAACGCCTTTCAACTTTTCCGCTATAGGCGGTAACCTGCCCACTTCCGCCGCTATGTGCGGCAACGTGGTGGTATGGAAACCGGCCAACACACAGGTGTACCACGCCAGCTTCTTCATGAAAGTGCTGATAGAAGCCGGCCTGCCGGACGGGGTGATCAACCTCGTGTATGCAGACGGCCCCCTCATTGGCGACGTTTGTTTTGCGCATCCTGACTTTGCGGGCATCCACTTCACCGGCTCTACCGGCGTGTTCCAGACCATGTGGAAAACCATCGGCAACAACATTGCGAAATACAAAACCTATCCCCGCATTGTAGGGGAAACAGGCGGTAAGGATTTTGTGATGGTGCACCAGTCTGCCGATGTAGATACAGTGGTAACCGCCCTTGCCCGCGGCGCTTTCGAGTTCCAGGGCCAGAAGTGCTCCGCCGCTTCCCGCGCGTACCTGCCCGGCAACATTGCAGCAGACGTCAAGACCAAACTGGCTGCCACGCTGAAAACCATGAAGATGGGCACCACGGAAGATTTCTCCAACTTCATCAACGCCGTGATAGACGAGCGCTCTTTCGACAAGATCGCAAAGTATATAGACAACGCGAAGAAAGACCCCGCCGCCAGGATCATTGCCGGCGGCAACTACGATAAATCTGCCGGTTACTTCATTGAGCCTACGGTGATAGAGACCACAGACCCGAACTACGTGACCATGTGCGAAGAGATCTTCGGGCCCGTGCTTACTGTCTACACCTACGATGCAGCACAGTATGAAGAAACGCTGGAGCTGGTAGACCGTACCAGCACGTACGCCCTCACCGGCTCCATCATTGCGCAAGACCGCTACGCTATTGAGCTGGCTACCCGCAAGCTGGTGAACGCGGCAGGCAATTTCTACATCAACGACAAGCCCACCGGCGCAGTAGTAGGGCAGCAGCCCTTCGGCGGCGCCCGTGCCTCCGGTACTAATGACAAGGCCGGTTCACAGCTGAACCTTTACCGCTGGCTGAGCGCCAGAACAGTAAAGGAAACGCTGGTACCGCCTACAGATTACCGTTACCCGTTCTTACAGGAAGCTTAGTAGTAAATACATTCAACAGCAAAGCCGGCCTCACTGGAGACCGGCTTTGTCATTTTATGATGTATTGCATTACAGCTTTTTGATGGCTGCCATGGCTTCCTCCACGTGCTGTGTAGCCTGGGTGAGGGAGTTGAACTGGTGTACGATGACACCGTTCCTGTCCAGCACATACGTAACACGCCCCGGCAGCATCATGGTTTTGGGCACCCCGAAGAGCTTGCGCACTTTATTATCCGTATCGGCCAGCAGGGTGAACGGCAGTTTGTATTTCTCCGCAAACTTTTTGTGGGAGGCTACATCATCTGCGCTGATGCCTACTACCTGCGCGCCCGCATCTTTGAACCCTTCAAAAGAGTCCCGGAAAGAGCAGGCTTCTTTTGTACAGCCGGGCGTATCGTCTTTCGGATAAAAATAGACTACCACAGGGCCTTTGGCCAGTGCGGAAGATAACTTGAAGTTATGCCCGTCCTGGTCTTTCAATTCAAAATCAGGCACTTTGGAGCCGGTGGTGAGCTGTCCCTTGGCGGTAGCGCCAAAACCGAATATTGCCAATGTGAGCAGCATGGTATGGAAGATTTTCATGGTCCGTAAAATATGATCTGTATCAAAGCTACAAAAGCTGTACCACATCAAAATGTTAAAAGAGGAAATTGACGCCGATGGTGAGGTTGTCAAAGTCGAACGTGTTGCTGATACCCACGTTGTGCGTGGTGCTCTTTGTTTCGGCTATGCCAGGCACGTCCAGGATATGCTGTTTGTGTTCGGAATAGGTATAACTAAGCAAGGGGCCGAGCGAGGCCAGCAGGTTGATGTTATGCCTCAGTCCGAACTGCAGTCCCGGCCTGTAGGCCACTTCCGCCGTCCGCATTTTTGAAAGGTAGAAGTGGTTGGCGTTGAAAACATAATTCTTGGAGCCGCCGTACCTGATCACGGCATCATTAAAGACGCCCAACCGGGTTTTCCATAAAGGAATAATGTAGCGGACAAACGGGCCGGCGCTCCAGGCTTTGAAAGGCTTGTCTTCTTCGAGAGTAGTCGAACTGTAGTAACTGGCTTCCACGCCAATGGCAAAATTGGGCCGGAGAAACCAGCCGAACTGCGGGGAAATACCCCAGGTGGAAGTATTTCTTTCTATCCTGCCTGTGGGAATGCCGCTGCCGTCCCATATAAAATTCTGGCTTTTCTGGCTCGAGAAATTAAACCCGGTACCAACAAAAAACTTTTTTTCTTTCGGTGCTTCCTGGGCCAACAGGGGAGAAGCACAAAGGGTAAGCATGGTTGCCGTAAAGGCAAGCGTCAGGTAACTTTTTTTCATAAAACGAATGTTTTAGTTAACGCGCTGAAATGCGCAATTTCAATACCGCCGTTCCTTAATATTATGTTAATGGTATATACGTGTTATGCTGCCCGTTTATCTTTCCTTTTTTATTCTGCCCCTTTAATCCTTATTTTTGAGCATCTAAAATCCAGTTTGTTTTGAAATCTATTTTGACGGATCGGCAATTAGCAATCACCATCGACCGGCTGAGTCACCAGCTGATAGAAAATCACCCGCAGTTTACCAACACCGTGCTGATTGGCCTGCAACCCCGGGGCATTTATTTGTCAGACAGGATCTATCACCAGCTGCAAACGCTGCTGCCGGGCGTACAGGTACCTTACGGGAAGCTTGACATCACCTTTTACCGGGATGATTACAAAAGCGGCAAAGGCTTTCATACGCCCAATGAAACGGATATCGATTTTTCCATAGAGAACAAACACGTGGTGCTGGTAGACGATGTGCTGTACACCGGCCGTACCATCCGCTCCGCTATGGACGCCATGCTTGACTTTGGCAGGCCGGCTACCGTAGAGCTGCTGGTGCTGATAGACCGGCGCTTCAGTCGCGAGCTGCCCATTCAGCCTACCTATACCGGCCGCACCATAGACGCCATCATCACGGAAAAGGTGAAGGTGCTCTGGAAGGAGCGTGACGGGAAAGACGAAGTTGTATTGATTGCCTAATTCATTTATATTTGCATCCTAGAATGTCACTGTCTGCTAAACATCTGTTAGGTATACGCGATCTGAAGCGTTCGGATATAGAGCTCATTTTCAAAACAGCCGATCAATTTAAGGACGTTTTACAAAGGCCCATCAAGAAGGTCCCTTCCCTGCGGGATACCACCATCGTTAATGTATTTTTTGAGAACTCCACCCGTACCCGCATTTCATTTGAACTGGCGGAAAAGCGGCTGGGCGCTGATGTGGTGAACTTCTCCGCTTCAGGCTCTTCCGTATCAAAGGGGGAAACGCTGATAGACACGGTCAACAACATCCTCTCCATGAAGGTAGACCTGGTGGTGATGCGGCATTCTGCCACGGGCGCGCCGCATTTTCTCAGCAAACACATCAACGTACCCATTGTGAACGCCGGAGACGGCATCAATGAACATCCCACACAGGCTTTGCTTGACGCATATTCCATCCGTGAAAGGCTGGGCAGCGTGGAAGGCAAGAAGGTAGCCATCTGCGGAGACATCATGCATTCCCGCGTAGCGCTTTCCAATATCTACTGCCTGAAGAAGCTGGGCGCGGAAGTAACCGTGGCCGGCCCGCCCACGCTCATCCCGAAATATATTTCAGAGGCCCTGGGCGTGAACGTAACGTACAACATCCGGGAAGCGCTGAACTGGTGTGATGTGGCCAACATTCTGCGCATACAGCTGGAAAGGCAGAACATGCCGCTGTTCTCTTCCCTGCGCGAGTATTCGCTGGCATACGGGGTGAACCGGCAGCTGCTGGACAGCCTGCAGAAAGAGATCGTGATCATGCACCCCGGGCCTATTAACCGCGGGGTAGAATTAAGCTCCGATGTGGCAGACTCCGGCCAGTCTATCATCCTTGACCAGGTGGAGAACGGCGTGGCTACCCGCATGGCGGTGCTGTACCTGCTGGCCAGGAAAGAAGATTAGGCACTACTACGAATACAATACAGAAAGGCGCCCCGGCATTCCGGCGGCGCCTTTGTTATACATGGGAGAGACTAATCGTTTTTCAAACTTTCTACCGGGTTGGCATTGGCCGCCCGCCAGGTTTGAGATACAATGGTGAGCATGGCAATAGCCATCAGCAGGCCGAAACACGCCAATATGCTGCCGAGGCCAAAATTTACCCGCAAAGCAAAGTTCTGCAGAAAAAGGCGGCTGGCCAGGTAGCCGATGGGCAGGGCAATACAGCCGGATATCAGAATGAGTGACATGAACCCTTTAGACAGCAGCAGCACCAGGCTTTTTACATCTGCGCCCATCACCTTGCGCACACCTATTTCCTTTTTACGCAGCCAGTTGGTGTATATCACCAGCGCCAGCAGCCCCATAGCGGCAATCACAATGGTCATGGCCGCCAGGTAACCGAGGAAGGAAATATCTCCCCAGTTCATCTGGTCTTCATACAGGGCATCTTTCAGCCACGTTGCTTTCACCGGCGCGCCGGGGTAAAGCTTTTGCCAGGCAGCGGCTACCTGCTGCATCAACTGCGCGCGGTTACCTGTATTCACCTGCAGGTTGAGCAGGCTGTAATCTTCTCCCGTTGAGCGGAACACCAATGGCGCAATGCGCACGCCCATGTTTTCATAATGAAAATCTTTCAACACCCCGCGCACGGGCGCCTGCACAGAATCGTTGAGCCAAACCATGCGCCCCACGGCATCCTGTGCTGATTTGAAACCCAGCGCCAGGGCGGCCGCTTCATTCAGCAGCAGCTGCGCTGTTTGCTGCTGCGGCGCAAAGTTTTCTCCCGCCGCCAGCTGCAGGCCCAGCATGGGTATGAACGCGGCGTCCGCATTGTAGTAGCTGAACTGCTGGGGTTTGTCTACGCGGCTGGCGGCCAGGGCCATGCGGCTGCCCCTGAACCGGCCAAAGTTGCCGGATGTGGCCGCAACCGCTTCCACACCGGAAAGCGCCGTCAGCTCCTGTTTAAGCAGGTCAGGGGGATGGCCCTGCAGATCTATGGTCAGGATGTTATCTGCACGGAAACCAGGGTCAGCCGTGGCCATGAAAGCAAACTGCCGGTACATGGTAAACAGCGCAATGGTGATCAGCAAGGAAAGTGACAGCTGGAAAATGATCAGCCCCTTGCGCAGGTTCATTCTGCCGAACAAGCGGTAAGAAGGCATGCTTTTCAGCACCTGCGAAGGGTTGAAGGCCGAGAGTATCCACGCCGGCAGGCTGCCCGCCAGCAGGCCGGTAAACAGGCTGAAGGCCAGCAGTATGAGGCCCATCTGCCAGAGGGAGACGGCCGGCGGGTAACTGTCCGGCTGGTGATTGAAGAGGTTCACCTGCCGGATGAGCCGCAGCAGCACGGCAGCCACGCCCAGGGCCAGCAGGGAGGTGAGCACGGCTTCCAGTATATATTGCCCGAACACCTGCAGGCGCGTGGCGCCGGATACTTTCCGGATGCCCACTTCCCGCGCGCGGGTGAGCGAGCGGGCTATGGAAAGGTTGGTATAGTTGAAACAGGCAGATACCAGCACAATAAGGCCAACGCCAATGGCGGCCATCATTTTCCCCCAGGTGGTGCCGCTGCCGAGGTTATTGTATGTATCGTCCCAGGAGGGCGTGATGCGCTCCAGCGCCTGTATGGGAAAGCTGATGGTGCCTTGAGATGGGTCTTTATACAGGCCGCGCGCCAGCTGCGCCAGGGACGCTTCCAGCACGGCAGGTTTCACCTGCGGCTGCAGCAGCACGTACGTATAGGCGTCCATGTAAGAGTTCCATTGCTGCAATGCTTCCTTCAGCACTTTCGATTTTTCAAGCTGCGCAATGGCGGCATCTGAAGCAAAGGCGTCAAATTCTATGTGGGAGCGGTTTAGGCGGGGGCTCAGCACACCGGTTACCTGGTAGCTGCCCAGCGCGCCCATAGACAATACTTTGCCAACGGGATTGGTATTGCCGAAAAAACGCTGCGCCATGTCGTGGCTCAGTACCACGCTGTTGGGCTGCTGAAGGGCCGTGGCGGCATTGCCGCGGGCCAGCGTGAACCCGAATACCCTGAAGAAAGCCGGAGAAGTGAAAGCGCCGTTCACATACAGCTCCTTGTCATCTCCGGTGGCTTTGCCCTTGAATGCGGGGTAAATGCGCGCTACGTCTGTCACTATGCTGTTTTCTGCCGCTACCGCCTGCTCCAGCGGAAGGGGAGAGCTGGCCATCCGGAAACTTTCACCCTGCGGGTTGCGCAGTTCCGTCAGCAAACGGTAAGTACGGTCAGGATGGGGGTGGAAGTGATCATAGCTGAGGTCTTTCACCGTGTTGTTGATCACCATCATACATACCGTCATGCTCAGGGCAAGGCCGAATATATTGATGAAGGTGAACAGCTTGTGCTTAACTATATTGCGGTAGGCGATCAGAAGGTAATTACGCAGCATGCGGGCAATTTAGGCAAGCTTTTTCAAAGCCGGTGCCAGGTATTCAGAATTTGTTACTCAGTTTGAAATAAATTTAATATAATTATATTATGTTCAAAACCGGTCATCTTCCGTCCGCTACAGAACAATAGTCAAAATTGATTAGTTTAGGGCATGCGAACCATTTTATTATTGTTGGTATCCAACATCTTTATGACCTATGCCTGGTACGGGCATCTGAGAAATACCAATGTGCCGCTGTGGAAAGTGGTATTGCTGAGCTGGGCGGTTGCATTTTTTGAATACTGTTTCATGGTGCCGGCTAACCGCTTTGGTTACCTGGACGGGTTTAACGGCTTTCAGCTGAAAATGATACAGGAAGTGATCACGCTCACCATCTTCTGCGTGTTTGCCGTGATGTTCCTGAAAGAGCCGCTGCGGTGGAATTACCTGATATCTTTTTCGCTGCTGCTGGGCGCGGTGTATTTTATGTTCAAAAAGTGAGGATGCGGCTGTCGAAAACCGCTTTCGCTGCTGCCGGGCCATGAGGCGTAAAGGCTTTTCAGGTAAGGATTACAACTGCACGCGCCCGTCCGGTGGCCAGAAATTCAATTGATCTTCCCTTTACAAATCCATCAGCGGTAACCTTTTGCCGCTTTAAATGCCTATTTTTGAAAACTTGATAAAAAACCGGTAACTATTTCATGTTGAACATCCGATCTACAGGTTGGCTGATGGCCGCATTATTACTCTTTGCCAGCCAGCTGCGCGCGCAAACTGCCGCTCCGCTGCATGCCGCTGAAATCAAACTGCAGCTGAAGAAGCTGAATACGCTGGGCAGCGTGCTGTACATTGCCGCTCACCCTGATGATGAAAACACGCGGCTGCTGGGCTTCCTGGCCAAAGAAAGCCTTTACCGCACCGGTTACCTCTCACTCACCCGCGGAGACGGCGGGCAAAACCTCATCGGCAACGAGCAGGCGGAGCAGCTGGGCCTCATCCGCACCCAGGAGCTGCTGGCAGCCCGCCGCATAGACGGGGCCGAGCAGTTCTTTACCCGTGCCAACGATTTCGGCTTCTCCAAAAACCCGGAAGAAACATTTACCATCTGGGACCGTAAAAAAATATTGGGAGACGTGGTGTGGGTGATCCGCAACTTTCAGCCGGACGTGATCATTTGCCGGTTCCCGGCAGACAGTCGCGCCGGCCACGGCCACCACACCGCCTCCGCCATGCTGGCCGCCGAAGCCTTTGACGCGGCGGCAGACCCGCAGCAATACCCTGAGCAGCTGGCCAGCGTAAAACCCTGGCAGGCCAAACGCATTCTCTGGAACACCTTCAATTTTGGCGGCAACAACACCACCGCGGAAGACCAGTTCAAAATGGACGTAGGCGCCTACAATGCGCTGCTGGGCAAGGGCTTTGGCGAAATAGCCGCAGAAAGCCGCTCGCAGCACAAAAGCCAGGGCTTCGGCGTACCCTCTTCCCGCGGTACCTCCATGGAATATTTTGTCACCATCAAAGGCGGCCCCCCGCAAACCGGGCTGCTGGACGGTATTGACGCCACCTGGCAACGCGTGGCCGGCGGCAACGCCATTGGTACGGCCATCAGCAAAGCGCTTGAACAATACAACGTAGAAGATCCTTCAGCGTCCGTACCCGCACTGCTGGCCATCCGCAAGCAGATATCCGCGCTGCCGGAAGGATACTGGAAAAACCAGAAGCTTCGTGAAACAGACCAGCTCATACTGGCCTGCGCCGGCGTTTGGGCCGAAGCTTTCAGTGATATGGCGGAGGTTGTGCCTGGTGAAACCATGAGCAGCAAGCTGCAGCTCATTAACCGCAGCAAAGTGCCCGTGCGCCTGCAGAAGATCAGCATCAACGGCAAGGAGAGCACTTCGTCAGCACGTGAGCTGGCGTTCAACCAGTTCATCAACATACCGCAAGATGTGCCTGTACCGGAAAACACCGGTATTTCACAGCCTTACTGGCTGCAAACGCCACACCCCATCGGCATGTACAACATTGCAGACCCCGCCTGGGTGGGCCACCCGGAAAACCTGCCGGCGCTGACCGCTACCTTTTATCTGCAAGTGGGAGACCAGGTGATACCTGTTGCCCGGCCTTTCATTTACAAGTATACAGACCCGGTAAAAGGCGAAGTGTACCGCCCGCTGGTAATTGCCCCCCCAGCTGTGGCCTCGCTCAACAACCAGGTATACGTGTATACGCAGGCCGCTCCGCAAACCGTACCGGTAAAGGTGCGCGCCATGAAAGACAATGTGAAAGGCAGTGTAAAACTCTTGCTGCCACCGGGTTTCAAGGCAGATAAAACCGCCATCCCGTACACGCTGGCCGGCAAAGGAGATGAAACGGAAGTAAACTTCCAGGTGCAGCCCGTGAAAATGAACGGGCGTAATATTACCGATACCATGACGGTAGCGGTGGAGGCCAACGGGAAAGAATACACGAACAGTATGACAACCATCCAGTATGATCATATTCCTTCCATCACTATTTTCCCGCCGGCCGCTGCGCGGCTGGTAACGGTAGACCTGCAGCATAACGGCCGCCGGCTGGGTTACATTCCCGGCGCGGGAGACAAGGTGCCCGAGGCGCTGCGGCAGGTAGGTTATATGGTCACCATGCTGGATGAAAAAGAGATCATGAACGGCTCCCTCAAAGAGTACGATGCCATCATTACCGGCGTACGCGCCTACAACACGCAGCCCCGCCTGCGTTACTGGCAGCCCCGCCTGCTGGAGTATGTGAAGAACGGCGGGGTGCTGGTGGTGCAGTACAATACCAATGGCGGCCTGGTAACAGACCAGCTGGGGCCTTATCCCTTCAGTCTTTCCAGAGACCGGGTAACGGACGAGACCGCCCCCGTGAAATTCCTGCTGCCGCAAAACAGTCTCTACAGCCATCCCAATAAGATCTCCGCTGCAGACTTTGACGGCTGGGTGCAGGAGCGGGGACTTTATTTCCCCGGCAATACAGACGCCGCTTACAAAAAGCCGTTCGAAATGAACGACCCGCGTGAGCGCGCCCTCAGCAATTCAACAATCATTGCGCCTTACGGCAAAGGAAAATATGTGTACACAGGCCTCTCGTTCTTCCGCCAGTTACCGGCGGGCGTACCGGGGGCGTACCGGTTATTTGTGAACCTGATATCAAAACCGGGCAACTAATTTATTATTGACTATGTCTGACAGAAATAAAAGGATCAACATCTCCGCGGGCCTCTGCATCATACTGGGGCTGATCATCGGGTTTATGATCAAACGCGTGCACATCGGCCTCCTGATTGGGCTGGCGCTGGGCTTGCTGAGCGGAGGCCTGTTGTCTAAAAGAAACTGATATGGAAAATTCACCACAGGAAAAACCGCCGCTGTTTTCCCGCTGGGCCGCCTGGTATTGGGTGGTAGGGGGATTTCTGGCAGCGCTGATCGTTTTTTTCTATTTGTTCACTAAACACTATTCATGAGCCTTCAGGACTGGATCGTACTCATTTTCACGTTACTCGCAATTATCCTGTACGGTGTATGGAAAAGCCGCGGACAAAAAGACCTGGACAGTTATTTCCTGGGCAACCGCGCCATGCCCTGGTACATCATCCTGCTGTCTATCATTGGCACCCAGGCCAGCGCCATCACCTTTTTATCCGCTCCCGGCCAGGCCTATACAGACGGTATGCGGTTTGTACAATATTACTTTGGCCTGCCGCTGGCCATGATAGTGATCTGCATCGCTTTTGTGCCCATCTTTCACCGGCTCAAGGTGTATACGGCCTATGAATACCTGGAGCAGCGGTTCGACCTGAAAACGCGCACGCTTACGTCTTTCCTCTTCCTGATACAGCGCGGGCTTTCTACCGGCATCAGCATTTACGCGCCGTCTATCATCCTGTCCTCCCTGCTGGGCTGGAACATTTATTACACCAATATTTTCATGGGCGGCCTGCTCATCATCTATACCATGTACGGCGGTACCAAGGCGGTATCTTACACCCAGTCACTACAGCTGGCCATCATATTTTCAGGCATGTTCCTGGCGGGCTGGATGGTGATGCACCTGCTGCCGGCAGACATCGGGTTTTCCGAAGCCCTGCACGTGGCCGGCAAAATGGGCAAGCTGAACGTGATCGTCACGGATTTCAGCTGGACGGACCGGTACAACATCTGGAGCGGGGTAATCGGCGGTTTCTTCCTGGCGCTGTCATACTTCGGAACAGACCAGAGCCAGGTAGGGCGTTACCTCACTGCCAAAACCCTTACGGAAAGCCGTATGGGCCTGCTGATGAACGGGCTGGTGAAAGTGCCCATGCAGTTCCTCATCATGCTGATAGGGGCGCTGGTATTTGTTTTCTACCTGTATTTCAGGGCGCCTATCAACTTCAACCAGGGCCTGCTGAACCGGGTGCACAACTCCGCTTATGCGCCGCAGATGCAGGAGCTGGAAAACCGGTTTGATTCCCTGACCGTAGTGAAGCAGGGCCATGTAAAAGCGCTGGCGGCCGCGCTGCAGACAAAAGACGATCATATCATCGACCAGGCGCAGCAGCAGCTGAAAAATACCGAGGGAGAGGCAGACCTGGTGCGTGACTCTGCCAACGTGCTCATTAAACAGGTGGCGCCCGGCGCGGAAACCAATGACACCAACTATGTATTTCTCCATTTTGTGGTGAACAACCTGCCGAAAGGGCTGGTGGGCCTGCTCATAGCCATCATTTTCCTGGCCTCCTGGGGCAGCATTGCCGCCGCCCTCAACTCGCTGGCCTCTACCACCATGGTAGACGTATACAAACGCATGGTGAACCCGGATGCCACGGAAGCGCAATACCTGCGCATGTCCAAGATCTGGACGCTGATATGGGGCGTTTTCAGCATTGCCGTGGCCCAGTTTGCCACCGGCATGGGCAGCCTCATTGAAGCGGTGAACATACTGGGCTCCCTGTTTTATGGTACCATACTGGGCATTTTTGTGGTGGCCTTTACGATGAAGAAAGTGAAAGGCAACGCCACTTTCTGGGGCGCCGTGCTGGCGGAAATACTGGTGGTGGTTATTTACCTCGTTAATATTGTCTCTTTCCTCTGGCTCAACGTGATAGGTTGTTTGCTGGTGATGGTGCTGGCCTGGGTGTACCAGCAGGCGGAAAACCTTAACGGGGCCAAAGCAACTGCAGGGAAGTGACCCAGGCGGGAAAGCCCGTGGCAGCGCTTGCCATAAAAGAACGCTAAAAAAGAAAGAGGCTGACGGCTACATTGCCGGTCAGCCTCTTTCAGTATCAGGTGTTCACGCTTACAGCGTAGCTATCAATTTCTCGTTCAATGCCACATAATCAGCGTTCTTGGCTTCTTTGGCGAGGGAAATAGACTGCTCTGCGGTGGCTTTGGCGCCGGCCTTGTCACCCGCTTTGGCCTGGATCTTGGCTTTCAGGTGATAGATCCAGAAGGCTTTGGGGTTTTCTTTGGTGGCGGCGTCTGCCCAGCCCAGCGCGGTTTTCAGATCGCGGTTGGTTTCAAAATAATAGGCTGCGGCCTGGAAGTACGGCTTTTTGTCCGTTTTCATGGCTTCGTCTATCTGGGCCATCACCTTGCCGTCTATGTCTGCTGTAATTTCAATGGGCACAAGGGTTTTGTCCCACATCAGCATCATGGTCATAGCGCTGGGGCGTACGTCCTCAAACAGGATCATGAAAGACTGGATGGGGAAGGGCAGCTCCTGCGCTTCAGCCTTGAAACGGGCCACGTCTTCTTCCTGCTTGTACCCGTCAACACCCCAGTTTTTCAGGCCTTTGTTGATCACAATTTCCCAGCCGCCCTGGTTGGGAATAGTGTACAATACGTACTCACCCTGGGGAATGGCGGTGCCGTTCAGCTTTACGTCTTCCCCGAACTTGATGCGGGTGGCCGCGTTGGCGCCGGTGCGCCACAGCTTGCCATAAGGCACCAGGTCTCCCATAATGGTGCGGTCTTTCATGGCAGGGCGGGAGTAGGTCACTTCCACGGCAGACAGGGCAAAGTCTTGCTTGATGGTTTGCGTGGGGCTGGGGGCCGGCATTTTGATACCCTGCGCAAAGGCAGGGGCGGCGGCCAGCATGCAAATAGCGGCGGTAGACAATAACGCAGATAGTTTTTTCATCGGTTTAAAATTTTGATGTAAGAAAAGTTGTGGGCAAAAATAAGGAAAATGGCTACTCTATCAGCCCGTTCCGGAACGCATATAATACCAGGCCTACGGTATTCTTCACATTCAGCTTCTCCAGCAGCTTCTGGCGCAGGCCTTCTACGGTGCGGGGGCTCAGGAAGATCTGTTCCGATATTTCCTGCGTGGTACATTCATTGCAGATCAGCTTCAGCACTTCCAGCTCCCGGTCTGTGAGCTGCACTTCGTTTTTGAAAGTAGGCTTGAACTGCTGCTTGTTTTTGTGGAGTACTTTCTTGAGCAGGGCCAGGTTTACGTTTTCGTTGAAATAGAAGCCTTTTTCGAAAGTGGTGCAGATGGCTTCATAGATCTCTTCCGGTTCACTGTTTTTGAGCAGGTAGGCATTGGCCCCGTTCTCTACCAGGTGTACAATAAAGTTATCGTCTTCGTACATGGTGAGAATGATGACCTTCACCTGGGGGTATTTCTCTTTTACCTTGATGGTGGCCTGAATACCGTCCATCCGGGGCATCTTCAGGTCCATGAGTATCACGTCAGGCTGCTGCTCCTGCATGATCTGGAGCAGATGCTCACCGTCTTCCGCCTCAAATACCACGTTGATATTGGCGTAGGGCGTGAGCGTGTTGATCACTCCACTACGGAATATCTTATGGTCGTCAGCAATTGCGACTTTAATAGGCGGCAGCATAGCAGAAACAAATTTAGCTTAAACAACAGGCTGATAGTTCTCCACCCGTATCTCGGCCACTGTACCGGCGGGCGAATTTTTTACAAAGGTGATATTTCCCCCGATAATATTCAAACGGCTTTCAATATTTTTTAAGCCCAGGTGGCCTGTTTTTTTCCGGGATTCCTCGTATTTGTCCACCAGTTTGGCGTTACCATCGTCTTCCACGCGGATGGTGAGCAGGGTGGGGGTGCTCTGGTAGGTAATGAACACATGCTGGGCCTCGGCGTGCTTGAGCACGTTGTTCATCAGCTCCTGCACCACCCGGTACACGTTCAGGGCTTTTTCCCGGTCTACCGGGTAGGTGGTGGCATCTGTTTTGAAGGAGATGGCAATCTGCTTGTTCTTGTTCATCAGGCTGCAAAAGGAGTCCAGCGCATGGCTCAGGCCCAGGTTTTCCAGGGTGGTGGGGTGCAGGCTCTGGGAAATGAAGCGCAGCTGCTGGATGATGGTGTCTGTAAACTCCTTGGTTTCCTTGATCCGTTCCTTTTCCCCGTTGCCGGCCAGCTGCTGGAGGTGGTTAAGGTTCAGTTTGAGCACAGACAGCTGGGCGCCCACCTCATCGTGCAGGTCTTCCGCAATCCGCTTCCGCTCCGTTTCCTGCCCCTGCAGTACGGCCACCAGGCGTTCTTTCTGTATCTGCAGGTCTTTGTCTTTCAGCTTCAGTTTATATTGCACTACCTGTTTTTGCTGCAGCACTACCATCACCACCACAAAAATACCCAGGCTTAACATGACGATAGTGCCTATTAGTATAAGTTGTAATGTGTTCATGCCCTGGCTCGTTTAATTTTTGAGAGCCCAATATAAAAAAGAATTGCCTGAATTATGCCGGCGCTCCAGGTAAGGCCGGCGGTAATCTGGTAAATGGAGCGCAATACCTCATCCGGGCCGCCCTGCTGAATAAAGTTAAAGGTGAGGGACAGCAGGAAGGAGCAGCAGAAATTTACGAACAGCCCGGCATTGAACCAGAAAACGGGCAGGGAATTGATGTAGATGGATTGCTCAATGAGGCCTTCATCTTTCATCAGCTGGAGGAAAAATATCACGCCGTAGGCAATAAGCAAAAAGGTACGGAAGGAAACAAATATGGAGTTGAAGCGCAGCATGCCTTCAATGAACAGCATATCTACGGCAAACAGTACACAGGCCAGGGCCAGGAATACCTTGATGATCTTGTGGAGGTGCCCGGTGTTTTTCAGGACATGGAGGTAGAAGAATGTCAGGATAACAAACTGGACCAGCATCATGGCGGAAACAAAGGCCATATTATTACCGTAGGCGCGGGCGAGGAGGTCAGTTCCGATGCCATAAATTCCGCAGGTGATCAGGTAATAGAATATGAGGCGTTGTTCCTTGTTAAAGATCCGGTAATTTAAAGAGAAGGGGATCAAAAGTAAAATTTCGATCCCCACCATACTATAAAAGATATAATGATGAAGCGGCACTTAGAAATCTTTATCCGTTATCTGAATTTAGAGGATTGGCTTTCGGACAATCATACGGGCACCATACGTCAGTGCTCAGAATATCTTCTGCCGATGCATCTTTAGCAAGGCCTTTCTCGAGCGAAGGGAGAATGTCGTTGCCGTCTTTATCTGTGGCAACCAGTACAAATTGTTTGTCTCTTTTGCCGTCACCATCAATGTCCAGGCCGTAGTAGATCCTCAGCCCGGTAGCGCCTTCCTTGTTCAGCAGCGAGTTGATCTTGTTCATGCCGAAAAAGCCGGAAAGGATGGGTGATTTGTGTTTTTTGCGTTCCACCTGGTCTACCCGGTAGGCCATGGTTTTTTTTGCGCCGGTAACGAGGGAAATGAAATTACCTACGTCTTTGTTAAACTTTGACATGTTGTTTAGAGTTTTAGGGAGTTAGTACTAAATATCGGGGTAAAATTATTACAAAATATCACTTTTCAAAGTTGAAAAAAAGGGGGCGGACAATTCTCAAACCGGCTTGAAAATCAATACAGAACCGCTATGGCAGGGCATTTAATGTATCCGGGGCTACTGCGGCAGGGGTACAGTTTGCGTGTTTCCCCCCTCAAAATACGTAGAACTACGCATTTCTGAATTATGGGGACTTAACGCTTGACTGCCAATACATTCTTCCCAAACTTTGTGGCATTGAAAGTGAAGAGGACAGGAGGGTTATAGAAACCGTGTTAATTCCAAAAGTTTACACGCACTCGGGCCTTTCTACCATAGTTTGTTGCGTTAGGTATGCAGAGGGTGGCCGGTTACCCCAGAAGCCGGTAAGTTGAATAACAGAAAACAGTTACCCCCAAAATTGTAAAGAACCAAAAGTGATCGCTATGAGTTACCTATTAATCGGAAACATCTCTGCGCTGATCTGTGAAGAGAACATCGAACCCCTTGCAAACGCGCGTATCAGGATCTACCTGCCATCCCAGAATTACGGGGTGGAAGAGCTGGCACGCGGAATTTTTAAGGACCTCCGGCGGCTGTCTGAAAGAGACGTGCAAGCCAAAACAGATCACCTGTTGGCCGAATCCATGCTGGACGAGCGGGGGAATTTCAGCATTGCCTGGGAAGACCTCCACCTGTTTACCGAACCGCTGGAAATGGACATTTGTCTGAACAGCGTTCCGGGCAAGCATGGCGGCCAACAGGAATGGGTCCAGTTTCATCTCAGTACGTTTGTGCCCCATTGGAAACGGTCTAAAGACAAATACCTGGGCGCTTTTGCATATGTGGTGCCGGCAGACAAGTGGGCCGGTATCCGCCGTGAGTTTGGCGCCTGGGTAATTGCCGGGTCCGTAAAACATATGGATACCCTGCACGGCATGGGCCACCTTCGGGTAGAAGCCTGCAATGCGCTGAACGACAAGTTGCTGGGCTGGTGCCATACCAGTGACAGCGGCCGCTACCGCCTCTATTTTTCCAGGAAAGACATCAGCGGCGGCAGCCTGCTGCACATCCTGAAAAGCGGGGATAACATTTTCAGCGAAGGGCCAGACGTGTACTTCAGGGTATATGAAGGCAACCGCCTCATCTGGCAGGAAAATAAAGACATTGCCCTGCAGCCGGAAAGGCAGCAGCTCGGGTATTGCACCAGGCTCAACCTGTTCATCAGGCCCCGGGCTGCAGAAAAAAAGCCGGTAAGATTATCAGGGTGGTTAAATGATCTTATTCAAAACGGCCGCTCCAAACCACATTATAAAGACCAGTACGTAACGTACTAGTCCTCCAATGTTGGAAAGCCCCAATTTCTACAACAGCTACCCAGCCTCAGCCAAGCCTCCCAACGGGTAGCTGTTTTTTTTGCGCATCAGAACCCCGGATGGTACTGTTGCAGCATATCCCGGAGGTATTCCCTGTTCAGATGCGTGTAAATTTCCGTAGTAGTAATACTTTCGTGGCCCAGCATTTCCTGCACGGCCACCAGGTCTGCGCCGCCTTCTACAAGATGGGTGGCAAAGGAATGACGGAAGGTATGGGGGGAGATGGATTTGGTGATCTGCGCCTTTACGGCCAGCTCCTTGATCAGTAAAAAGATCATCACCCGGCTTAGCTGCGCACCGCGGCGGTTCAGGAACAGGATGTCTTCATGCCCCTTTTTAATGGTCATATGCCGGCGGGTATTATCATTGTACAACCCGATGTATTTAATGGCCGAAGAGCCGATGGGTACCAGGCGTTCCTTATCTCCCTTGCCGGTTACGCGTATAAATCCTTCATCGAGATAAAGCTGTGAAATTTTCAGGGAGATGGCTTCACTCACCCGCAGCCCGCAACTGTACATGGTTTCAATAATGGCCTTGTTGCGGTGGCCTTCCGGCTTGCTCAGGTCTATCTGGGCCATGAGCTGCTCTATTTCTTCGAAACTCAGAAAATCAGGAAGCTTGCGCCGCGCCTTGGGCGCTTCCAGCAATTGGGAAGGGTCTGCCGGTATCAGCTGCTGCGTGAGCAGGAAACGGAAAAAGGCCTTGATGCCGGAGATGATGCGGGCCTGTGAAGTGCCCGTCATGCCCAGGGAGGCCACCCATTCTGCACAGCCCTGCAGATCTTTCAACGTTACCTCCTGCGGGGCCAGCGGCCTGTTCATGGCCGTGAGGTATTGTGTGAGCGTTTTTACGTCTCTCACATACGCCTCTATGGTATTGGGCGAAAGCGAACGTTCAATTTTAAGGTGAATGGTGAAACGGTTGAGGCTGGATTCCCACATGCTGTAAAAGTACAGCAATCGGGCTAAAAAAAGTGAAAATGGAAGCACTCTCCATCCGGGAAATTTCAAGGCAGCCCCCTGGTATATCTGCCTGTCAGGTTATTGTCTCCATTCATACGCTTCAGTAAGTGCTTCCATCCCCTGGTTTTGTCATAGGGGGTCTGGTTGTGATATGCTTCGGTAAAATAAGAGAGGGATAGTAAGCTAAAAATCTCTCTGTTGATGGTCCTATGAAAATGCTTTTAATTGTACTGCAAAGATGCGGTAAACCGCCGTGGGAAAGTACTCACAGCGATTGTGTGTTTGCTCAAAGCGGCTCAACATGGGTTCACGTCGGGTTGTCTGCGCGTGGGCGTAACTTTCGGAATGCAGTCTTTCGGCAGCTTGCCGTAATACTTGCTGAACGCACGGGAAAAGTGGCCCAGGTTCTGATAAGAAATTTCATTGGCTACCTGCGCCACCGCGTAACGGCCGGTACGCAGCAGCGTCATGGCTTTTTGCATGCGGCACTCGGTGTAGTACTGGTACACGTTTTTCTCGTATATCTTTTTGAAGAGCGTGTTGAATTTTGACTTGCTCATAAAAATGTCCGACGCCAGCTTTTCCACCGGCGGCAGTGGCCTGGAAAGGTCTGCCAATGTTTCATTCATAAAACGGATTATCTTTTCCCGGTCTACAATACTGATCTCTTCCTCATCGTCATACTGTCCCAGTATTTTGCTCCAGGACACGGACAGCAGGTGCATCACAATACCCTTGCATGCCGCCGCCCTCAGCTCAGGCAAAACGGAGGAGAGGCTGGTCAGCTGTTTGGCAATGTTGTATATCTGCATGTCCATGTTCTCGTAAAAGAAAAAATCTGTGCCTGTTTCCGTTACCAGCCGCTGCCCGCCGGGCAACTGCAGCTCCCCTATATGGGTGATCATCCATTCGTTGGAAATGGCCAGCACAATATAATTGAGGGCAGAGCCCTTTCTTCCCTTGAACATCACTTTTACGCCGGCTTCGCATACCAGCAGGGAACGCAGGTTGCTGCCGTTGGTTTCGCGCACAAAGTTCTTCACCACTTCCTGGCTCTGGTAGCTGCCCATATTGTAGCAAAAGTAACAGGCTTTATAACGTTGGCGGTTTACATACTCAAGCGTCAGTTCACTATTGGGTAAAAAATCTACAAAACACATGAACAGGCCGGGTTCTATTTCATTCAGTTCAATAAATCCATTGGCAACGGTTTCGGGGAAAACATATTTGTTGCCTTTGGTGCGGAGGGGCGTTCCTGTCATTTGTCTGATTGCTGCAACAACATCATGGAGACCTCCCGACCCGGCATAGGGATCAATTTGCAGGTGAATCGGTTTCATTGGCTAGGCTAATTATAAATATAGTCAAAGATGAATGGAATACCAGCAAGGATAATACTCCTGCAGCACTCTATTTTGCTCTTTGAGCGCTCAATATAATATTATAATGACGCGCAGGATAGTCTCTCACACAAACATGTAACATTCATCACATCTGCTAAACAGCTGTTTTTTTATATAAAATTATATCTGAATGACGATACTATTGAAAATATTTAATCAAAAGGCATTCTTTTTTAGAAATAGACGAACAAAAAACCTGATTCTTTTACTACTTTTACGCCCGCTGAGTTTTAGCAATAATGTTATATTGAAAGCATATTAACCACTGTTATGTCGGAATCATCCTCAAAAAAGATCCAGAAACTGTTGGTGGCCAACCGGGGCGAAATTGCGGTGCGTATCCTTCGGGCGGCATCGGAACTGCGCATCAGAACGGTGGCTATTTTCACGTATGAAGACCGTTATTCCCTTCACCGCTATAAAGCGGATGAAGCTTACCAGATAGGGAAAGACGACGAGCCGTTGAAACCCTATCTTGATATTGAAGGCATTATACACCTGGCCAAACTGCAGCAGGTAGACGCTATTCACCCCGGGTACGGTTTTCTCAGCGAGAACGTGCAGTTTGCCCGCCGCTGCCGGGAGGAAGGGATCATTTTTGTAGGGCCGGATCCCGAAGTGATGGCGCAGCTGGGAGATAAAGTGGCCGCCAAAACATTGGCCCGCAGGGTAGGGGTGCCGCTGATAGAAGACAGCCAGGTGAAGCTGGAAGATGTGGCTACCGTAAAGCAGGAAGCGGAGCGAATTGGTTTCCCCATTATACTCAAAGCCGCTTCAGGCGGTGGCGGGCGCGGCATGCGCGTAGTGCGCTCCGCAGACCAGCTGGAAAAATCTTTCACCGAAGCCCGCAGTGAAGCAGGCAAGGCGTTTGGAGACGATACCATTTTTATAGAGAAATTCATTGAAGAGCCCAAGCACATTGAAGTGCAGCTGATGGGAGATAACCATGGGCATATTGTGCATCTTTATGAGCGCGACTGTTCTGTGCAGCGCCGCTTCCAGAAGGTGGTGGAAATAGCGCCGTCTCCCAACCTGCCGCTGGAAACCCGCAACGAGATTTACGGCTATGCGCTGGCGCTGGCCCGTGAAGTGAAATACAACAACGTGGGCACCGTTGAGTTCCTGGTAGACCGGCAGCACAAGGTGTACTTCATAGAAGTGAACCCCCGCATACAGGTGGAGCATACCGTTACCGAAGAAGTAACAGGCATAGACATTGTGCGCTCCCAGATATTGATTGCCCAGGGCCACCGCCTCTCTGACCCGGAAATTTTTCTGAAGAGCCAGGAAGACGTGCGGCTGAACGGTTTTGCCATACAATGCCGCGTTACCACGGAAGACCCCGAGAACAATTTCACGCCAGACTATGGCACCGTTATAGCCTACCGCAACGCCGGCGGCTTCGGCATCAGGCTGGATGAAGGCAGCGCCTATTCCGGCGTAAAAATTTCCCCCTTCTTTGACTCCATGCTGGTGAAGATCACCGCTTCCGGCCGCACGCTTTCCGGCGCGGCGGGGCGCCTGCACCGTACGCTGAAAGAGTTCAGGATACGCGGGGTGAAGACCAACATCCGCTTCCTGGAGAACGTGATCACCCACGACATTTTCCGCAGAGGCAATTGCACCGTAAGTTTCATAGACCAGCACCCGGAGCTGTTCAAGCTGTCTCCCATCCGCGACCGCGCCACCAAAACGCTCATGTACCTGGCAGACGTTACGGTGAACGGCCATCCGGACGTGAAAGGAACGCCAGACGGGCGGAAGTTCCGCGTTCCGCATGTACCTTATTTTGACCCGCTGCAACCCGTTCCCCCCGGCAGCCGCAACCGGCTGCAGGAGCTGGGCAGGGAAGGCTTTGCCCAGTGGCTGCGGAACGAAAAGCCCGTGTACTTTACAGACACCACCTACCGTGATGCGCACCAGAGCCTGCTGGCCACCCGCGTGCGCTCAAAAGATATTATGGCCGTAGCCGAAGGCTATGCCCGCAACAACCCGCAGATATTTTCCATGGAAGTATGGGGCGGCGCCACTTTTGACGTGGCCATGCGCTTCCTGCACGAGTGCCCCTGGCGCAGGCTGCAGCAAATACGGCAAGCCATGCCCAATGTGCTGCTGCAAATGCTGTTCCGCGGCTCCAACGCCGTGGGCTACTCCGCATACCCTGAAAACCTCATTGCCAGGTTCATTGAGAAAGCGGCGGAAAACGGCATAGACATTTTCCGCATCTTCGATTCCCTCAATGACATTGAGGCCATGAAACCCAGCATCGGCTTTGTACGCAACAACACCAGCTCCCTGGCGCAGGCCGCCATCAGCTACACCGGTGATGTACTGAAGAAAGACAATACCAAATACACGCTGCAGTATTATACAGACATGGCCAAACGCCTGGAAGACGCCGGCGCCCACATGCTCTGCATCAAAGACATGGCCGGCCTGCTGAAGCCGCAAGCCGCCACCGTACTGGTAAGCGCGCTCAGGGAAGCGGTGCAGCTGCCCATAGTGCTGCACACGCACGATACGGCTTCCGTACAGTCTGCCACCTACCTCAAAGCCATAGAGGCCGGTGTGAACGTGGTAGACTGCGCCATTGCCTCCCTCAGCGGCCTTACCTCGCAGCCCAGCCTCAACGCCATGGCCGCCATACTGGAAGGCCACGAGCGCAGCCAGCCCATGGACCTGGCTTCGTTAAACGCTTACAGCAACTACTGGGAAGATGTGAGGGAATACTATTATCCCTTTGAATCAGATATGAAAGCCGGCACCGCGCAGGTGTATGAGAATGAAATACCCGGCGGCCAGTACTCCAACCTGCGCCAGCAGGCGGAATCGCTTGGGCTGGGAGACAAGCTGGAAACCATCAAGCATAATTACGCCGTGGTGAACCGGCTGTTCGGGGACATTGTGAAAGTAACCCCCAGCTCAAAAGTAGTGGGAGATATGGCCCTGTTCATGACCTCCAATAACCTGACGGCCGAAGATGTGCTGGACGAAAGCCGCAACCTGGCTTTCCCCGCATCTGTTACCGGTTTTTTCAAAGGCGAGATAGGTTTTCCCTACGGCGGTTTCCCGGAAAAGCTGCAGCGCATCGTGCTGAAAGGCCAGGCGCCGCTCACCGGCAAGCCAAATGAACATCTGCCGCCGGTAGACTTTGACAGCGATTTTGCCGCCTTCCAGCTCAAATACCCGCTGGCCGAGTTCCTGGATTACCTGAGCTACCACATGTTCCCCAAGGTGTTTGACGAATACTACCAGCATGCGCAGGTATACGGCAACGTAGAAGCCATTCCCACGCCCGCGTTCTTTTACGGCCTGCACCTCGGAGAAGAAATACTCATTACCCTCAGCAAAGGCAAAACCATTATTGTAAAGCTCCTCTACATACTGCCACCTGACGAGAGCGGCATGCGCACCGTAGTGTTTGAGCTGAACGGCTACGCCCGCCGCGTGCAGGTGAGAGACCGCGCCGTAAAAAGCGAAGTGCCCGTTAATAAAAAGGTAAGCAACCCGGAGCTGGAAATAGGCGCGCCGCTGCAAGGCAAACTCAGCAAGCTGCTGGTGAAGTCCGGCGACAATATTCACGCCAACACTCCGCTGTTCATTATAGAGGCCATGAAAATGGAAACAACGGTAACGGCTACACGGGATACGAAGATCAAGGCGGTACACCTGCCTGAAGGCACTATGGTACAGCAGGACGACCTGGTGATAGAGATGGAGTGACCGGGTGTGTTATGATACTTTGCGCCGCATTGCCGAGGGTGATGCGGCGTTTTTTGTTGCAGGTACTGCATAGTTGGTACTTTGCGCCGCGTTGCCAGCGATAAGGCGGCGTTTTTGCCGCCGGTAGTGCACAGCTGATACTTTCTGGCGTGTTAGCCGCGGCAGCAAGGCGTTTTTGTGCCCGCGTAAGGAATAGCGCTCCCTTGCAGGGCCATGTTCCGGCCCGGCGTAACAATGGAAGGGCAGGGAGATGCCTATTATATTAACATGTCGGAAGAACCGCTGCGGTAGAGGAAATTCGGGGTACAAACGGCCGGAAGCCCTATGGTAACTGAAGGATCAGCGAAGGGTAGGTGGACTTGATCCGGAAATGATGCGGACTTGCCCTGGAAATGACCTGGCATTGATGCAGTTTTACATTGATATTAATTAGCATTTATGCCGCAATTTTGCGCACCCGTCCTGAAAATAATATCAGTTTGCTGCTGCTGTATAAAAAGAAGTGAGCTGCTGACAAGCAACTATCCTCCTTGAGCATGGCAAAAACGCACGCCTCATTCCATCCGGCACCGGATAAAAAAGGGGCTGACCAGTGTCTGGTCAGCCCCTGTATACACAGCAGTGTCAATTTAGAATCTTTCCAGCCCGCTGAAAAAGAAATTGCCTTCAATAGCGGCATTTTCATCAGAGTCTGAACCGTGAACCGCGTTGCGGCCAATAGATTCAGCGTAGATCTTGCGGATGGTGCCTTCTTCTGCCTGCGCGGGGTTGGTGGCGCCTATCAGCTTGCGGAAGTCTTCTACGGCGTTGCTCTTTTCCAGGATGGCAGCTACAATATGGCCGCTGCTCATAAATTCAACCAGCTCACCGTAAAAAGGCCTTTCCTTGTGAACAGCGTAAAACTCACCGGCTTTTTCAGCGGACAGTTTCGTTAATTTCATGGCTACAATGCGGAAACCTGCGGCGCAGATCTTGTCCAGTATGCCTCCGATATGCCCGTTCTGCACAGCGTCGGGCTTGATCATGGTAAATGTTCTGTTACTCATATTGTGAATTAGTCGTTTTACGCCTGGGTATTCCCCCGTTTGCCGTTGACGGCTGGGGACAGGAGGGGCAAAAGTAATGAGTTTTTGTTTAGCAGTAAAAAATTTTGAAATTCTGGCCCAAATGAAGAACTTCGCACTTCCTTTGCTTAAACGAAGGCGGGGTACCTTTACAACTGATTGTCACTTATATATTTATATAGATTTTAGGAATGAAGCCAATTGAGGACATCAAACCATTACTGGACAGCCCCAAAAAAGTGGTGGTAACCATGCATCAGAAACCTGATGCAGACGCTATGGGCTCATCCCTGGCCATGTACCACTACCTTCGCCGCAAAGGGCACGATGTAACTGTTATTTCTCCTACCAATTTCCCGGATTTTCTGAAATGGATGCCCGGCAGCGAGCAGGTGCTGGACTTTGAGTCTGGCCAGGAAAAGGCGCTCAAGGCGCTGGAAGACGTGGAACTGTTGTTTTGCCTCGATTTCAACCACCTGGGCCGCACCAAGAACATGCAGCCAGTTCTGGAAAAGCTCCAATGCATCAAAATCCTGGTAGACCACCACCTGGAGCCGCAGCCTGATTTCGACTACGGCATCAGTGACACCACCGCCGCATCCACCGCACAGCTGGTATACGAGATCATCTACCGCCTCGGGGATGAACATTATATTGATAACGACATTGCCCAGTGCATATACGCCGGCACCATGACAGATACCGGCTCTTTCCGCTTTGCTTCCACTTCGGCCCGCGTACACCGCATGGTGGCTGATTTGCTGGAAAGGGGGCTGGAACATGAGTATATCCACCAGGCCATTTATGATAACTTCCTCGAAAACCGCCTCCGCTTCATTGGCCACAGCCTCCTGAACCGGATGGAGGTATTCTACGAAGCCAATACGGCCATTATGGCCATTCCTTACAGCGACCTGAAACGTTTTGACCTGCAAACCGGCGATACGGAAGGACTTGTAAATTTCCTTTTGTCCATTCAAGGCATTAAATTAGCAGCATTGATCATTGACCGGAATTCAGAAGTCAAACTCTCATTTCGTTCCAAAGGCAATTTCGACGTAAATACATTTGCACGCAAATACTTTGAAGGCGGCGGGCACTTTAACGCCTCCGGAGGCCGCAGCACGGACTCCCTGGAGAAAACGGTGCAACGCTTCCTGAAGGCCATGCATGAAAATGAAGATCTTTTGCAATAACATTCCGTCATAACGGATACTAATACAGACAAATCAAAATAAACTGATGAAGTCGCAAGACTCCATCAGACCCGTAAAAATCAAAATAAACTGATGAAAAAGAACAATCTGTTACTTGTTGCATCACTGGGCTTGCTGGTTGCAAGTTGCGGTAAAACCGGTCCGAGAAAAACTCCGGGTGGTATTGAATACACTGTGGAGAAAGCAGGTAAAGGCGAGAAGCTGAAAGAAGGCGATACCATCATGGTATACTTTGCTTCTTACCTGAATGACTCCCTGCTGATAGACACCCGCAAAGAGCAAGGCGTGGCATTGCCGATGGTGATCCAGAAATCAAGGGATAAATTTGACCTGATGGACGGATTTGCCCAGCTGAGCGAAGGCGACAGCGCCATCTTCATTCTGCCGCTGGACTCCATGCAGAACAAACCGCCGATGGCCAAACCCGGCGACAAAATGAAAGTGCATTTCGTAATTGAAAGCAAGTACTCTGTTGCCAAACAAAACGCAAAAGAAGAAAAAGAGATCAAGGAATATATCGACAAAAACAAGCTGAACACCACCAAATCTCCCAAAGGCGTTTACATTGCCGTAACCCAGGAAGGTACCGGTGCACAGCCTAAAAACGGCGATATTGTTTCCGTGAACTACACCGGCAAACTGCTGGACGGCACCGTGTTCGACTCTAACACAGACTCTACCGTACGCCCCGGCATGCCGCTGCAGCCCCTGGAATTCCCCGTTGGCGAAGGCCGCGTAATTCCGGGATGGGACGAAGGTATTGCCCAGCTGAAGAAAGGCTCCAAAGCTACCATGGTTATTCCTTCCGCGCTGGCTTACGGCCTGCAGGGCGGTGGCCCCACCATCAAACCCAACAGCATCCTCGTGTTCAACGTAGAGCTGCTGGACGTGAAACCGGCACCTGCTGCTCCGGCTGAACCGGCCGCGCCCGCACCGGCTAAATAAGCTGCAACAAGTAAATTGAAATAATGAAGCCCGGCTGATTTGGCCGGGCTTTTTTTGTTATATTTATTGTTGTTAATTGTTTTAATCTAAAACTCCCTATCTATGAAAAAAGGAATGTTAACCGGTATGTTCTGTTTTACCCTCAATCTTGCCGTATCAGCACAATCCATTATTAAAGAAGAAAACAATATGGTTGGAATTGCTCTGGGTACTGCGTCACCAACGTCCACCCTTGACGTTGGCGGCAGCATTGTTACGCGAGGCGGTTTTTGTAGCACTGTTAGTGGCGTTGATATTGGCGGTTTCCTTTCACTAGACAACCCGGCTAAGACCGTGGCTGGCACTGCTAATAGATGGACAATCTATAATATGGGCGGCGGCTATGGAAATAGCCTTCAGTTTTGGGCGTATGATCAACAGAGTTGCGCGGGTGGATTATGTGCCCCACGCCTGGTGATCATGGATAACGGAAACGTAGGGATCGGCGCGAGCGCCCCGGAAGCCAAACTTTCAGTCAATGGCGGCATCCTCGCTACCAAAATAAAAGTCAACCAGAACCTCACCTGGCCAGATTACGTTTTCGAACCAACCTACCAGCTCCCGTCACTCTACCAGCTCGAACAATTCATCCGTCAGAACAAACACCTCCCGGACGTTCCCTCCGCTGAAACCATTGCCAGAGAAGGGCTTGACCTGGGAGACACGCAGGCGGCACTGCTGAAAAAAATTGAGGAGCTAACGTTGTACGTGATCGAACTGAAAAAGGAAGTGGACGATCTGAGAAAAAGTGTAGCTGCAGAAAAAAAGTAAAAGGCGCCGGCTGCCTCCAAACAGAAAGAGCGCAAGCGCCTCAATAAAAAACAAAGGCCGTCCCAGCGCAGGAACGGCCTTTGTCACATATCGATCAGGCTAGTGAATGCCTGTATAATTATGCGGCGTAATCGCCTTCAGTTCCTTCTTCAGCGCCGCGCTGATCTTCAATCCGTCAATAAATTTATGCATGGTTTTCTGCGTGATCTGGTCACCGCCGCGGGTGAGCTCCTTCAGCGCTTCGTACGGCTGCGGGTAGTTTTCCCGCCGCAGCACCGTCTGGATGGCTTCCGCCACAACAGCCCAGTTCTGCTCCAGGTCCTGTTCCAGTTTCGCGTTATTGAGAATGAGCTTGCCCAGCCCTTTTTCCAGTGATTTGAAAGCCAGCAGGGTATGCGCAAAAGGCACGCCCACATTGCGCAGAACGGTAGAATCCGTCAGGTCACGCTGCAGGCGGGAAATGGGCAGCTTGGCGCTCAGGTGCTCAAACAGCGCATTGGCAATGCCCAGGTTGCCTTCGGCATTTTCAAAATCGATAGGGTTTACTTTATGCGGCATGGCGGAAGAGCCCACTTCGTTCTTTTTGATCTTCTGCTTGAAATAGTCCATGGAAATGTAGGTCCATACATCGCGGGCAAAGTCTGTCAGGATGTTGTTCACGCGTTTGAGCGTATCAAACTGGGCGGCCAGGTTGTCATAGTGCTCTATCTGCGTGGTGAACTGCATGCGTTGCAGGCCCAGCGTGCTGTTCACGAACTTGTTACCGAATTTTTCCCAATTGATGGAAGGGAACGCCACGTTGTGGGCATTGAAGTTGCCGGTAGCCCCGCCGAATTTGGCGGCAAAGGGGATCTGGCCCAGCAGGCGCACCTGGCCTTCCAGCCTTTCTACAAACACCAGTATCTCTTTACCCAGGCGGGTAGGGGATGCGGGCTGCCCGTGCGTTCTGGCCAGCATGGGCACTGCTTTCCATTCTTTGGCCAGCTTTTTCAGGTGCAGTATGAAATTGCTGATGGCGGGCAGGTATACATGCTCTACCGCTTCTTTCCACAGCAGGGGAGTGGCGGTGTTGTTCACGTCTTGCGAAGTAAGGCCAAAGTGTACCCACTCCAGCTTGTCTTCCAGGCCCAGGTTCTTCAGCTCGTTTTTCAGGAAATACTCCACGGCCTTCACGTCGTGGTTGGTGATCTTTTCCGTGTCCTTTACCAGTTGGGCGTTTTCAATGGTAAACGACTGGTAAATATTGCGCAGTGCGGGAATTTTCGCTTTGGGCAGGGTGAACAGCTTCTGTTCTGCCAGGGCAATAAAATATTCCACTTCCACCTGTACACGGTAACGTATCAACGCAAATTCCGAAAAATAAGGGGCCAGTTCTTCCAGTTGCCCCCTGTAACGCCCGTCTACCGGGGAAATAGCGGTTAAAGCTTGTAATTGCATCATGTATTGATTATCCAGTCAAAATTATTGCCCCCGGCCACCCAAAAACAGGTATGTTCGGGAATTACGTTATTTTAGCAGGCTCAAAATTACAGAAATTGGAACGGAAAGTAAAAGTAGCGGCTGTCAGTTATTTGAATACGAAGCCTTTGTTGTATGGTTTCAGGGACCACAAGGTGATGCGCTCCATGGAGCTCAGCGTGGATTACCCGGCCAAAATAGCCCGCCAGCTGATAGATGGCGAGGTAGACCTGGCCCTGGTACCGGTGGCCATCATTCCCAAATTGAAAGAATATCATATTGTATCAGATTTTTGCATAGGCGCTGAAAGCGCGGTAGCCTCCGTTTGCCTCTTCAGCGATGTGCCCCTGCAAAACATTCACCGCATTTACCTGGACTACCAGAGCCGCACGTCTGTGGCCCTGCTGAAGCTGCTGGTGCGTGACCACTGGAAGCTGAACGTGGAGTTTATTGAAACCACGGAAGACTACCAGCATCTCATCCGCGGCAACGATGCCGGCCTGGTGATAGGAGACCGCGCGCTGGCGCAGCGGGAGGTATCCCCCCTCGTATTTGACCTTGCTGAGGCCTGGCTCCGCTTTACCAGCCTGCCGTTTGTGTTTGCGGCCTGGATCAGCAACAAGCCGCTGCCGGTAGAGTTCATCCAGGAGTTCAATGACGCCAACAGCATAGGCCTCAACAACCTCCCGGCCGTGGTGGCGGAAAACAGCAGCCCGGGTATAGACCTCACCGCTTATTATACCAAAAACATCAGCTACCCCCTTACGCCCTCCAAGCGGCAGGGCATGCAGCGGTTTTTAAGTTACCTGCAATAATTTGCTGATAATCAGCTAATTTTTGCGTAACTTAGGAAACAAACCGTCTTTATGAAAGTAGGCATTCTTGGCTCCGGCGTTGCAGGCACAACGCTGGGGCATGGGCTTATTCGTTTAGGCCATACCGTTATGATAGGAACGGGGCATCCGCAGAAAGACGGGCTGCGGCAGTGGTTGTTCGAAAACAGCCAGGGAGGCCAGGTGGGCAGCTTTTCCGCGGCGGCCGCCTATGGGGACATTATCATTCTCTGCACGGGCTGGCCCGGCACCAAACAGGCCATTGAAGCCGCCGGCATCTGGAATTTCAAGAAAAAGATAATACTGGACGTTACCAACCCGCTTGACGGGCGCGGCCCGGATGAAGCGGGCCGCCTGCAGCTGGCGCCGGGCAACAATCCCTCCGGCGGGGAACAGGTGCAGGCCTGGCTGCAGGACGCCCATGTGGTGAAAGCCCTTAACAGCACAGGCAGCGCTTTTATGATAGCGCCGCATTTTGAAGACGGCCCGCCCACCATGTTCATGGCCGGCAATGATGACCTGGCAAAGAGAGCCATTAAAGACCTGCTGTCCCAGATGGGCTGGCAAGACGTGGTGGATACCGGCAATATAGAAATGAGCCGCTACCTGGAAGGCTTATATGTGATCTGGTACGCGTACGGTTTCCGCACGGGGAACTGGCGGCATGCGTTCCGGTTATTGCGGAAGTAGGTGTTTAACGCCCCACCGTTTTCCTGAATGAACGAATGGCCAATACCGCCGCTCCTGCCGTGAGCAGCGCGCTCATATAAAACGGCGCGCCGGGAAAAAGGAACGGCCGGTCTTCTTTCGTAAAATAGTGGAAAAGCCCTGTCATGATCAGGGGGCCTACAATATTGGTGAGGCTGATCAGGCTCGTCATGGTGCCTTGCAGCTCCCCCTGCTCCGTAGGCGGCACCTGGTTACTCATCACGCCCTGCAGCGAAGGCCCGAAAATACCGCCCAGCCCGTACAGCACCAAAATCGCAAACATCATCCAGCCCGCATTGGCCAGCCCGAAAAGCAGAAAGCTCACCATGTAAATGATCAGGCCCACGTATACGGCGCGGTGGTAGCCGAGTTTGGGCAATACGATCCGGATGAGGCCGCCCTGCACTATAGCCGTCATCACGCCGGACAGGGAAAGGGAATAGCCTACAATGTCCATGCTCCAGTCAAATTTGAACATGGTATAGTACGTCCACGTGCTCATAATGGCGTGCACGGCGGTATAGATGAGGGCAATAGCGCCCATGAGGGAGTACACCTGCGGGTATTTTTTGATCTGCTTCAGCGCGCCCACCGGGTTGGCCCGCTTCCAGCTGAAGGGGCGGCGGTTCTCCCGCGCCAGGGATTCAGGTAAAATGAAGTAGCCGTACAGCCAGTTCAGCAAAGACATGCCCGCCGTTAGCAGGAAAGGAGCGCGGATGCCGCCCCAGTGGCCCACCCAGCCGCCTATTACCGGTCCCAGTACAAAGCCGATGCCGAAGGCCATGCCCAGCAGGCCAAAGTTCTGCGCCCGTTTTTCCGGGGTGCTCACGTCTGCAATGTAGGCAGACGCGGCCGTCATGCTGGCGCCGGTAATACCTATAATGATACGGCCTACGAACAGCCATACAATGGTGGGCGCAAAGGCCAGGAAAAGATAGTCTACCCCCATGCCGAACATGGAGATCAGCAGCACAGGCCGCCGCCCGTACCGGTCGCTCAGGCCCCCCAGTACAGGCGCGCAGACAAATTGCACCACCGCGTAGGCAAAGGTGAGCCAGCCCCCGTAAATGGAAGCGTCACTGATGTTTCCGCCAATCAGCTCTTCAATGAGTTTGGGAATAACGGGGATGATAATGCCAAAACCGATAAAATCAATGAGAAGGGTAATAAAAATGAACGTGAGCGCCCCGTTTTTCCTGCCGGACATATAAAAAATTTGCGCAAAAATAGGGGAATGAGGATACGCGGGCGATATTAAATGACAAACAGCGTTCGTCTTTGTGGAACGATAATTGTAAAACCCTATACATAAATGAATTGTTTAACCTTAAAACCTCTCACTATGTTACGCTGGGCACTGATATTCTTTATTATCGCCATTGTGGCGGCTGTTTTCGGATTTGGAGGCGTTGCGGCCGGCGCCGCTGAAATAGCCAAGATCCTGTTCTACATCTTTATTGTGATATTCCTGATCTCCCTGATAGTGGGGCTGGTAAGGAAGTGATCAGGCATCTTCTTCCTGCATGGAGATCAGCTGCAGCACGCCGGGGTCCGCTGCAAAGGCTTGTTGCAGCCGGTCTCTGTGCGTATCGGTAATGAACACCTGGCCGTAGCCGGGCCCCTGTACCAGCGCTATTAGCCTCGAAACCCTTTCCTGGTCAAGTTTTTCAAATACGTCATCCAGCAAGAGCACGGGCGGGAACTGCTTGTGGGCCCTGATGGCCTCATACTGCGCCAGCTTGAGGGCAAACAGGAAACTCTTGCGCTGCCCCTGGGAGGCGCTGGTTTTCATGGGGTGGTCGTCCAGGAGGAAAAGCAGATCGTCCCGGTGAATGCCCTGCGTCGTGCGCTGCAGCTGCTTGTCACGCAGGCGGTGCTCCTGCAGCAATTTGTCCAGGCGCTGCTCATGCAACTGGCTCTGGTAGCGGAAGGCCACCGTTTCATGGCGTCCGGCCAGGTAATCGTACCGCTCCTGCACCTGTGCGGTAAAATTCTCCAGGAAAGCCCTTCGCGCCTCAAATACCGGCACCCCATGTTGTACCAGTTGTTCATCAAATACATCCAGCAATGGGTCAGGGGAGTGGCGCATGTTCAACAGGGATTTCAGCAGGCTGTTGCGCTGCTGCAATATTTTATGATAGGCAATAAGATGGTCCAGGTACCCCGGCTGCAGCTGGCAAAGCAGCGCGTCCAGCCAGCGGCGGCGGTCTTCGCTGCCGCCCAGGATGATCTCCGCATCGTCCGGCGCTATCATCACCGCCGGGAACTGGCCGATGTGCCGGGAGAACCTTTCATACGGCTCATCGTTCAGCGATATTTCCTTTTTCCCGTCCTTCACCGTACAAACCACCTTTTCCTCCTTCCCGTCACGCAGAAAATACCCCTCCAGCCGGAAACCGTTGGTATGGTACTGCACGTTCTGGCTTTCCGCGGCGTGGAAGTAGCTTTTGGTGAAACAGAGGTAATACACGGCATCCAGCAGGTTGGTCTTGCCGGAACCGTTGCGCCCGGTAACACCTACTATGCGGCGGGAGAAATGAAAGACCCTGTGCGTATAATTCTTGAACTGGGTGAGCGATATTTTTGAGACAGACAACAAGCTTTCCGGGAATAATTAATATAATCAGGTAAATATTTTTAACGCATGGAAATGCAATATTTTGTATTGCACGGCGGCGGTTCTGCAAAATTGCTTGAATTTGCAGATTTTCCTGTTATATTTGCGAACAAATTTGAAAATAGTGCAAACTTTAACAGACGTGAAGACGAAATTCACCAAAGAGACTTATCTATACTGGTACGAATTGATGCTGTTACTGCGCCGCTTTGAGGAAAAAGCGGGGCAACTGTACGGTATGCAAAAGATCCGTGGTTTCTGCCACCTCTATATTGGCCAGGAGGCTATTGCCGCCGGCGCCATGACCGCCACCAAACCCGGTGACAAATTCATTACCGCTTATCGTGATCACGCGCTGGCCATTGCCAAAGGCATTTCCGCGAAAGAATGTATGGCTGAGCTGTATGGTAAGGCAACCGGCTGCTCCAAAGGAAAGGGCGGCTCCATGCACTTTTTCAACAAGGAACTTGGTTTCTTCGGCGGCCACGGTATTGTGGGCGCACAGATAGGTACCGGCGCAGGGCTGGCTTTTGCAGAGCAATACCTGGGTACGGATAACGCCGTGCTGTGTTTCTTCGGAGACGGCGCCGCCCGCCAGGGTATGCTGCATGAAACCTTCAACATGGCCATGCTCTGGAAGCTGCCGGTTGTGTTCATCTGCGAAAACAACCATTACGCCATGGGCACTTCCGTTTCCCGTACTTCCAACGTACTGGACATCTATAAACTGGCCGACGCGTATGAAATGCCCGGCGATTCTATAGACGGCATGAGCTGCGAGGCCGTGCACGAAGGCATTGAAAGGGCCATCACCCGCGCCCGTGAAGGCGGCGGCCCCACCTTGCTCGAGATCAAAACCTACCGCTACCGCGGCCACTCCATGAGCGACCCGGCTAAATACCGCACCAAGGAAGAGGTAGAAGAATATAAAGAAAGAGACCCGCTCACCCAGGTGCTCAAAACCCTGGTTGACAACAAGTGGATCAACGACGCGGAAATTGAAGCCATCAACGAACGCGTGAAAGCTGAAGTGGAAGAGTCCGTTAAATTCGCCGAAGAAAGCCCCTGGCCTTCAGACGACGAGCTGCTGAAAGATGTGTACATCCAGCAGGATTATCCGTTCATCGTAGACTAAACGGCTCCCTGTCACCACTTTAAAATCATTAACCATCACAACAACAATGGCAGAAAACAAACCACACACCAAACAGCCGGTAACAGCCGGCAAAAACGAGGACTTTGACCTGCAGGCTACGGCAGACAGGGCGCAGGACTTTTATGCCAGAAACAAGAACGTTATCAATATTGGCCTGCTGGCCGTTATCGTGATCATTGCAGGCTTTTTCGGGTACAACCGTTTTGTAAAAGCTCCCAATGAAAAGAAAGCGCAGGAAGCCATTTTCCAGGCACAGAACTACTTTGCGGTAGACTCCTTCAAACTGGCCCTCAACGGGGACGGCAACAACTACGGGTTTCTGCAGGTAGCGGAGAAGTTCGGCGGCACCAAAGCCGGCAACCTCGCCAAATACAGCGCAGGCGTATGCTATGTGAAACTGGGAGATTACCAGAAAGGTATTGATATGCTGAAAGCCTTCTCCAGCAAAGACCTGGTGATCCAGTCACTGGCCGATGGCCTGATCGGAGACGCTTACATGGAGCTTAACAAAGCTGATGACGCCGTATCTTTCTACAAGAAAGCAGGCGCCGGGGATAATGAGCTGACTTCCCCCATTTACCTGCTGCGTGCAGGGCTGGCGCTGGAAAAAGCCAACAAACCCAAAGAAGCCATTGCGGTTTACCAGGAAATCAAGCAAAAATATCCACAAACCAATGAAGGCCGCGAAATGGAGAAATACCTGGCCAGGCTGGGAGTGGTGAAATAATTTCGGGAAATGTCTATACACAATCAGACTTTACTCAACAACGCTGGCATTCTTCAAATGGAGGGTGCCAGTGTTGTTATTGTTTATACGGAATGGAATGACTTTGTGGTGAGTGAGCTGGCAGCAGGCTGCGAGCGGGTGCTGGACGAGCACAAGGTAAGCCATACCAAACTGCGGGTGCCCGGTTCTTTTGAGCTGCCCTTTGCCTGCAAACAGATCTGGGAGCAAACCAAAGGCACGGGTGCGCAACCCTCCGCCATCATTGCCTTCGGTTGCGTGATACGCGGGGAAACACCGCACTTCGACTATGTTTGCAATGCCGTTACAGACGGCATTTTGCAATTAAACCTGGAGCTGCCGGTACCGGTTATTTTCGGCGTGCTCACCGTCAACACCGCAGAGCAGGCTACAGACCGGCTGGGCGGCGCCCACGGCCACAAAGGGGAGGAGGCTGCGCTAACGGCCCTCAAAATGATCAGCTTCCAGCGGCAGTTATTAAAAAGCGTAAAGTAGAAAATTAAGATATGCGGAAGATCAGGTAAAATCCGCATTGTATGAAACCCTGTTGTACCTTAGTTTTAATTTTTTACGGACCCAAACAACGACTCAATGAACGTACAGCTTTTTATACCCTGCTTTGTAGACCAGCTTTTCCCCGAAACCGCTTTCAACATGGTGAAGGTGCTGGAAAAACTGGGCTGCAACGTAAGTTATAATACGGAACAGACCTGCTGCGGCCAGCCCGCGTTCAACGCAGGCTACCAGGAAGAATGCCGCTCTGTAGCCACCAAATTCCTGAAAGATTTTCATACCTACGATTATATTGTGGCGCCCAGCGGCTCCTGTACCGGTTTTGTAAGAAACTACTACGGCAAGCTGTTTGACAACTCCGCCGCCCATAACGACGTAAAGCTGCTCAGGAAAAACCTCTACGAGTTCACCGAATTTCTGACAGACGTGCTGCACGTCACCAACGTTGGCGCCACGCTGGAAGGCGTAGGCACCTATCACGACGCCTGCGGCGCCCTGCGCGAATGCGGCATCAAAGACGGCCCGCGCAAGCTGCTGGCCAATGTGAAAGGGCTGGAACTGCGCGAGATGAATGACAGTGAAGTATGCTGCGGTTTTGGCGGTACCTTTGCCGTGAAGTTCAAACCCATTTCCCTGGGCATGGGAGAGCAGAAAGTGCACAACGCGGCAGACAGCGGGGCGGATTACCTCATCTCCACAGACCTCAGCTGCCTCATGCACCTGGACGGCTACATCCGCAAACACGGGCAGCAGATCAAGATCATGCACATTGCCGACGTACTGGCCAGCGGCTGGTAAACAATACTGAACCCTTTAAAAGTTTTTGACCATGCAATACTGGTTAGTGAAATCAGAACCTTTCAAATACTCCTGGGACCAATTTGTAAAAGACAAAAAAACTTTCTGGGATGGTGTACGCAACTACGCCGCCCGCAACAACCTCAAGGCCATGAAAAAGGGAGACCAGGTGCTCTGGTACCACAGCAACGAAGGCCTCGAAATTGTTGGCATCGCCAAGGTAGTGAAAGAACACTATCAAGACCCCACCACGCCAGACCCAGCCTGGGTGGCGGTAGACCTGGCCCCGGTCAAAAAGCTCAAAAAGCCGGTAACGCTCGTCCAGATGAAGGCCGAGAAAAGTCTCGCCAATATGGACCTCATCCGCCTGGGCCGCCTCAGCGTAGGCACCGTAAAGCCGCAAGAGTTCGAAAAGATCATGGAAATGGCTGGCATGTAAAAATATACGGATGAAACAGAAGATGATTGTGCTGACGGGCGCAGGCATCAGCGCCGAAAGCGGGCTGCGCACCTTCCGGGACAGTGACGGCCTCTGGGAAGGATACGATATTTACGAAGTGGCATCACCCACCGGCTGGGAGAAAAACCCCGCGCTGGTACAAGACTTTTACAACCTGCGCCGCAAAGACGTGCTCGGCGCGCAACCCAACGCCGCGCATACCGGCCTGGCCCAGCTGGAAGAAATCTACGATGTACGCATCATCACCCAGAACATAGACGACCTTCACGAGCGCGCCGGCTCCACCAAAGTGCTGCACCTGCATGGTGAAATACTGAAAATGCGCAGCGAGCTGGACGAAACAAAGCTGTACCCGGTAAACGGAGATATCCTGATGGGAGACCTGGCGCCGGATGGCGGCCAGTTCCGTCCCCATGTTGTATGGTTCGGTGAAGCCGTTACCATGATAGAGCCCGCCATCCTGGAAATTGTGCAGGCAGACGTGTTCGTGCTCATCGGCACCTCGCTCAACGTATACCCCGCCGCGGGCCTCATTGATTACCTCCGCCCGGATGTGCCCAAATACATTATAGACAAAAAGATCCCCGCCGTAAAAGGAAACGGTTTTCACCTCATTGAAAAGCCGGCTACGGAAGGAGTGGCAGAGCTGCTGCGGTTGCTGAAAGAAGGGCCGCAATAAAAAAAGCCGCCTCTTTAAAAGGCGGCCCGTTCATTCCACATGATTCAATCTCATTTACAAAATGGAGTTTGTCACAGGAAAAATATCGTGCTACTCGAAACTTTCTTCAAAACGGATATCGTACTCTTCCAGCTCCCGCAATACCGGGTTGTAAACTTCCGGCATTACCGGTACCTGCAGCCCCGTTAGCTGCAAACTGCCGGAAAGCAGCAGTTTGGCCATGATGCCCAGCGGCAGGCCCACTGTTTTAGCCATGGCGGTGCGGAGATTGTCTTCTCCCTGTACTATCATGTAACTGTGCAGGCGGGTAGACATGTTTCTCCGTTCAAACTCTATTTCATGCAGCATCACGATCATGTCTTTATCCGCCGGTTCCATTTTCAGCCGGTCTTCCAGCACATGCTGCAGCACCACTGCGTTAGACTGTTCCCCTAAGTTAATCAATTCTCCATTGAGAATGCCCAGGTATTTCAGCTGCCGTACCAGCTTGCTCTTGCTGCTCACGCCCAGGAACTGCGCAACGTTCTCTTCATTGCTAAGCTGCTTGTCTACCTTGATGTTCTGGGACGCCCATTTGAAATAGGTCACATTATCCGTAGGGTGCTTTTTACTGTCGTCTGTCAAACCCAGCTTCACCAGTGCGTTCCAGCCCTCACAGAAGTCCGGGTAGCGGAGGGTGGCCCGCATGAAGGTGGGAATATTGCCGAGGTTGTATACGTCTATATAGCTCAGAGAATCCCGGTTGGGGTAATAGGCCAGTTTGCCCAGGCCCGGCACCTGCACGGTTTTGGACTGGTCAAACAGCTGCGCGTACTCTATTTCTTTGGTTTTTCCCTTTTCCTTGTAAGTGGCGCCAGAACTGCCGGCCAGCACTATGTTGCGGGCGTTCCAGGATATTTTGTACTGCCAGGGGTTGTCATTGCTCTCCGGAGAGATCAGCCCGCCGCAATAAGATTTGAAGGAAGAGATCTGCCCGCCTTTTTTCTCGATGGAATGAATGAGCTTCATGGCAGACATGTGGTCAATACCGGGGTCAAGCCCCATCTCGTACATAAAAAGCAAGCCCGCTTTCTGAATGTCTTTCTGAAGTTTCCGTATCTCGGGGTCTATGTAAGAGGCCGTCAGCAAGTTTTTGGAGAAGTGAAGGCAGTCTTTCGCAATGATGATGTGGAGCGCAGGGGGCAGCAGGGAGATCACCAGGTCTGTTTCCTGTATGAGCTGCTGGCGAACGGCCTGGTCTTTCACGTCAATGGCCGCCGGTGTGGCATAATAAGATTTGCCGATCTTGGATTTGATCAACATCAGGTCATTGTCCGCCACGGTAATATGCCACTTTTGCCTTGGAGCATTGGCCAGTAAGTAATCGATCAGGAAAGTTGCAGATTTGCCGGCGCCAAACAACAGAATATTCTTCATATGTTTTTTGGAAAATGGTTAAAACTACAGGGAGTAAACAATAAAATCCCGCGGAATGTTCAGGCAAGCCAGTAAAGCCCGGCCTGCAGGTGAATTATTTACTCCACAATTACGCTTTGATTTTCATAGGGTTATAAACAAATAGCTTGCCAATTTGTATTCGGCAGTTATATATCTAAATTAAGATATATAGAACATTTACCGGAGATGACGCGAATGTACAACAAGGACTTCAAGCCGCAAAATTCCCCTGGCGCCGGCGCGGCAAATCTCTATCCGCAATTTATTCACATTCCACCCCCAAACCGGCTATATACGGGCAGAAAACGTTATATTTGCTCTTTATTAAAAGGCACTCAAAAACCTGTAAACCAGTAACATAATGATAGAGAATACGGACAATCAGGACAATCAAAAGGAAGGTAGAATTGTTCAGATCAACATTGAGGAGCAGATGAAAACGGCCTACATCGATTATTCGATGTCTGTGATCGTTGGCCGTGCGCTGCCGGACGTAAGAGACGGCTTCAAACCGGTACACCGGCGCGTGCTGTTCGGGATGAATGAACTGGGAAACACCCACAACAAACCCTACAAAAAATCCGCCCGTGTGGTGGGAGACGTAATGGGTAAATACCATCCCCATGGAGACGCCTCCGTATATGACACCATGGTGCGTATGGCGCAGCCCTGGTCTTTGCGCTACATGCTGATAGACGGGCAGGGTAACTTCGGCTCCATAGACGGTGACATGCCGGCCGCCATGCGTTATACGGAAGTGCGGCTGCAGAAGATTGCCGAAGCCATGCTGGAAGACCTCGATAAAGATACGGTTGACTTCACCCTCAACTTTGACGATACGCTGGAAGAGCCGGTAGTACTGCCTACCCGCATTCCCAACCTGCTGGCCAACGGCGCCTCCGGTATTGCCGTGGGCATGGCCACCAACATCATGCCCCACAACCTGTCAGAACTGGTAGACGGGCTGGTGGCCATGGTAGACAATAAAGACATTACCATAGACGAGCTGGTGAAACATGTAAAGGCCCCTGATTTCCCCACAGGCGGTATCATTTACGGCTTTGAAGGCGTGAAACAGGGCTTCGAGACCGGCCGCGGCAGGGTAGTGGTAAGAGGCAAGATTACTTCTGAAACCAGCAAGTCCGGCAAGGAAAAGCTCGTTATTTACGAACTGCCTTACCAGGTGAACAAGGCAATACTGCACCAGAAAATTGCCCAGCTGGTGAACGATAAAGTGATAGAAGGCATTTCCGATGTACGGGACGAGTCTGACCGCGAAGGCATGCGCCTGGTAATAGATCTGAAGCGCGAAGCCATTCCCAACGTGATCATCAACCAGCTGTACAAATACTCCGAGCTGCAAACTTCCTACGGCATCAACAACGTGGTGCTGGTGAAAGGGCGGCCCAGGGTCATGAACCTCAAGGAACTGCTGGGCGAGTTCATCGAGTTCCGCCACGAGGTAGTTACACGCCGTACGCAATACGAGCTGCGGGAAGCAGAAAAGAAAGCCCACATCCTGGCCGGTTACCTGATTGCGCTGGACCATCTGGACGAAGTAATATCCCTCATCCGCAACTCTGCCACACCTGAAATAGCAAGGGAAGGCCTGATGACCAACTTCGAGCTTTCCGAAATTCAGGCCAAAGCCATACTGGAACTGCGCCTGCAACGGTTAACAGGCATGGAGCGCGACAAGATCCGTGAGGAATACGAAGACATCATGAAACTCATTGCCCGCCTGAAAGAAATCCTCGCAGACGAAGGTTTGCGTATGCAGATCATTAAAGACGAGCTGCAGGACGTGAAAAAGAAATTCGGTGACGAGCGTAAAACGGAGATCCAGTACCTGGCCGCCGAAATGCGCATAGAAGATATCATTGCTGAAGAAGACGTGGTGATCACCATTTCTCACCTGGGGTATATCAAACGTACCTCCGCGTACGACTTCCGCCAGCAGAAACGCGGCGGCCGCGGCGCCATAGGCGGCAAAACAAGGGACGAAGACTTTATTGAACACCTGTTTGTGGCCAGCACGCACCATACCATGCTGTTTTTCACAGAAAAAGGTCGCCTGTACTGGATGAAGGTGTACGAGATACCGGAAGGCGAAAAGTCCGGCAAGGGCCGCGCTATCCAGAACCTGATCACCCTGCCGTCTGATGACAAGATCAGGGCTATCATAGACATCAAGGACCTGGGAGACGAAGAATTCATCAAAAATCATTACATCGTGCTTTGCACCCGCAATGGCATTATCAAGAAAACGCTGCTGGAAGAATTCAGCCGCCCCCGCGCCAACGGTGTGAACGCCATTACCATCAACGAAGGCGACCAGTTGCTGGAAGCCAGGCTCACCAACGGGAACAGCCAGATCATGATGGCTGTACGCAGCGGCCGGGCCATCCGTTTCCCTGAAAATACCGTGCGCGACACCGGCCGTGGCGCCATTGGTGTGAGGGGAATTGAGGTGGATAATGAGAAAGATGAAGTGGTTGGTATGATTTGTGTTGATAAAGAAGACAAAACCCGTACGGTGCTGGTAGTATCCGAAAAAGGCTTCGGCAAACGGACAGACATTGAAGAATACCGCATCACCAACAGGGGAGGAAAGGGGGTAAAAACCATTAGCATTACTGAAAAAACCGGGTCCCTGATAGGCATTCTGGACGTTACAGAGTCTAACGACCTTATGATCACCTGCAAATCTGGCATTACCATCCGCATGGCCGTGGCTGATATCCGCGAAGCCGGCCGCGCCACACAGGGCGTTCGCCTCATCCGCATGGACGATTCGGACGAAATTGCCGCAGTGGCCCGCCTGGACGAGCAGGAAGAAGAAGTGGCCGCCACAGAAGTGAACCTGGACGCCAGCGCAGAAAATGCTGAAAACGAAAACGGGGATGCTCCCGCCGCCGGTGAGAACGGAAATGAGGAAAACACGGAAGCATAAGCTTTTCGAACCATAAACAATTAACGATAATTTTTCAAAAATTTGAGCCACATGAAAAAACTATTTGTATCTCTTCTCTTTTGCGGCGCCAGTATGGCCGTAATGGCGCAAAAGGCAAAAGTGAGCAGTGCGGATGACAATCTGAAGAGCGACAAGCTGGATGCCGCCAAAGCGGACATCGAGGCAGCCTTATCTAATGAAAAAACCAAAGACGACGCCAGGACCTGGTATGTAAAAGGAAAGATCTATGAAGCCCTGGCCACCAAGAACAAAAGCGCAGCAGACGCGCTGGTGGCTTATGATGCCTTCAAGAAAGCCCTGGAAATCAATCCCAAGCTGCCGGAAGCATTGCTGGAAATGAACAACCGCATGTTCAACGTGTACGCAACGGTGGGTAACGCCGGCTACGCCAACCTCAACGAGCAGAAATGGGACTCTTCCTATGCCTATTTCAAACAGGCGTCCGAGATCCGCGAATTTTACAACGGCAAAAACCTGGGTGGCTCTATTCCTACAGATACAGCAATGGTTTTCTATTCCGGTTACGCTGCCCAGCAGGCTGGCAAGAAGGATGAGGCCTTCAATAGCCTGAAGGAAGCCGCCAAGCTGAAGTTCAAAGGCGAGCCCGCCCTGTATGTTGTGCTGGCACAGCAGTACGAAGAGCGCGGAGACAATGCCAACTGGATTGCCACCATCGATACCGCTAAAGCTTACTTCCCTAACGACAAGCGCTTTAACGATATGGAAATGCTCTATTATTCCAAAACAGGAAAGACGAATGAGCTGATCTCCATGATGGAAAAGAAAGTGAACGAAAATCCGAACGATTTCCCGCTGGCGCTCGACTACGCTATCCGCCTGGATAACGTAGCCAATCCCCGCGATGAAAAAGGCAACGACCTGCCCAAGCCCGCCAACTATGACGAGCTGATGGACAAAGCCGAAGCCGCCTATAAAAAAGCGCTGGCCCTGAAAGGAGATGACGCTACCGCCAACTTCCAGCTGGGCGCGCTGTACTTCAACCGCGCCGTTGCGTTCAACAAGGAATTGAACGGCATGGACAGCAAACAGCAAAGCTCCCCCAAAGCAAAAGAGCTGCAGGGTAAAGTTCAGGGCCTGATGGACCAGTCTCTGCCTTTCTTCGAGAAAGCAGACGCCGGTTTCTCTGCCCAGGGCAAACTGGAGCCTAGTGACAAGCGCACTTTCGAAAGCTGCCTCTATGCATTGCAGAAGATCTATGCCATCAAGAGCCAGCCTGAAAAAGTGGAGGCTACAAAGAAAAAACTGGAGAGCCTGCAATAATCCACGCAGGTTCAACATAAAAAAAGGCAAGGGGCAATCCTTGCCTTTTTTGTTGCCCCATACTGCCTATATAATTCCACACTGTTGTTTACGCAGCATCTTTTTGCACGCTACGGCTGTTCAGCTACGAGTATAATTCCCAAATGGTTATATATACGATGCAAAATTATAGAGTAAGCTCAGCGGCCTTGGCATGGTAATTACCCTTTGTTCAGCAGCAACTTATTCAATTAACCATATCAAATCCTTAAAATTATGGGCACACCAATTAAAACAACGGAAAGAGAGGCGCCACAGTATCGCCAGAGAGACGATCGCAGTACGGCGCAAGGCCATACCCGTGAAGCCGATGACATGGATGAATTTGATGATGACCGTAACCAACAGTTGGAAGGCTATGATGAAAACGAATTCGATGCAGCAGATAACCGCAAACGCAGGGAAGCAGAAGAAGCCGATGGCGATACTGCCGCCCATGAACGCCGGGAAGTTAGAACGCCCAGCCGCAGGGGATTTGCTGCTATGGATAAAGAAAAACAAAGAATGATTGCCAGCAAGGGAGGCAAGGCCTCACATGGTGGCGGCAGAAAACCTAGTAAAAACAGGTAGACGGAATCCGCGTTTTACTCATCTGAATGGTTGGATGTTGCTCTGTCAGCATCCAACCATTTTATTTATGTAAATTGAGTGCATGAAAGCAGTAGCTGTTACCTCGTTCAAGGCAATTCCCCAACTGATGGACCTCCCTGAGCCCCAGGTAAAAGAAGGCCAAATCCTCATCCGGCTGGCCGCGGCCGGTCTTAATCCGTTTGACTGGAAAATGGTAGACGGCATCCTTAAAGACCACATGCCGCATGTATTTCCGCTCATCATGGGGGTAGATGGCGCAGGCGTGGTTGAGGCCACCGGGGCGGGCGTTACCCGCTTTAAAAAGGGAAACCGTGTGTACGGCCAGATGCTGCATGCGCCCGTAGGAGAGGGCTCTTACGCGGAATTTGTGGTGGTGCCTGAAAAAGCGGCCATAGCGGCGGCGCCGGAAACGCTTTCGCTGACGGATGCGGCCGCCGCGCCCACAGCCGGCATGACGGCGCTGCAATTGCTGGATAAACTGGGCCTTTCCGCCGGGCAAACCTTGCTGCTCATCGGCGCCACAGGCGGCGTGGGCTCCTTTGTGATACAGCTGGCCAAAGCAAGAGGCCTGCGCGTGGTGGCTTCCGTATCAAGCGCAGCGGATGCGGAAAGAATGAAAGCTCTTGGAGCGGAGAGCACGGTAAATTATAAAGAGAATGAAGCCTACCCGGGGAATGTAGATGCCCTGGTAGACCTGGTAGACCAGGCTGCGGATTTTGCAGAAAAAACAGCATTGGTAAAACCTGGCGGCGCCGTGCTCACCACACAGTTTGTAGCAGATAAAGCTGCGCTTCAGGCCCGGCAGTTACGTGGCGGCAATTTTGAGACCAAAGGTACACCCGCCTCGCTGGATGCTTTGCGGCAAGCTATAGACAAAGGGGAAATAAAGATACCGGTAGACCGTAGGGTGAGCCTGGCGCAAGCCCCTGCCGCCATTGCTGAAAGCCGGGAAATGAAAAGCAAAGGCAAAACCATCATCGTTATCAATGATCAGCTTTAAGCCCCCAGTTCATCCCTCACTTTTTTAGGTAAGCCTTTTACCACCAGGTCATAGGAGTTCTTTGTCCACTCCAGCAGCAGCCTGTCTGGAACAGTGCCGTCAAACAGCACCGTGTTCCAGTGTTTTTTGTTCATGTGATAGCCCGGCAGAACAGCCTCGTAACGTTCCCGCAGTTCTACCGCCTCATCGGGGTCACATTTCAGGTTAACGCTTTCAAATTGCGTAACATCTGTGAGGGCAAACACTTTTCCTTTTACATAGAACACCAGCGTGTTTTCATCAAACGGGAAACCTTCGGTAGTGCCGGGAAGAGACAGGCAATATGTGTGAAATTTTTCCAGGTTCATAGTACCTGCAAAAATAGGGAATCCATAAAAAGGAGCGGAGCGGAAAAACAATTTGCCCATTGCTTGCTAAAAAAATAAAAACTATTTTAGCTACCTGTCAACAAAAATGCCCAAGGCAGCACCGCTGCCGGTTAACCTGTATTGTGGGCGAAATTTTCATTTTTCCCGGTTACGTGCCCGTGCCTCCGTGCTGCCAGAATACCGGCCAGGTATTAATCTATTAAATGCAACACTGATGAACAAAAACACCGAAACAACAGACCGCCGGTCATTCCTGAAAACCTCAGGCCTGGCAGTGTTGGGAACCACTTTGGCGTACCAGAGCGGCTTTGCCACCACCTTGCTGTCTGGCGCGCCGCAGGTATTGAAAGTTGGGCTGATAGGCTGTGGCGGAAGAGGTACCGGCGCTGCCGCACAAGCCCTGCAGGCAGACCCCGGCGTGGTGATCACCGCCCTGGGAGATGTGTTTGAAGACCGGCTGGAAGAAGCCTATACCGCCCTGCAGACCATTGACAGCAAGCGGGTAAAAGTAGACAAGAATCACAAATTCATTGGCTTTGATGCCTACCAACGTGTGCTGGATTCCGGCGTAGACGTAGTACTGCTGGCCACACCGCCCAATTTCAGGCCAGACCATCTGACCGCGGCCGTCAACGCCGGCAAACACGTGTTTTGCGAAAAACCCGTGGCCGTAGACGCTCCGGGCGTACGCAAGGTGCTGGCAGCCGTTAAAACCGCCAAAGAAAAAAGCCTGTCTATTGTGTCCGGTTTCTGTTTCCGGTATGATGCTTCCAACCGCGCTGTATTCGGTAAAGTATTGCAGGGCGATGTGGGCGAGATCAGGAGCGTGTCTACCTTCAGGAACGGTGGCGGCCTCTGGTCAAAACCCCGGCAACCCGGCTGGACGGACATGACCTACCAGCTGCGCAACTGGTATTATTACAACTGGCTGTCGGGAGACTTCATTGTAGAACAGGCCGTGCACAGCATAGACATGATGCAATGGGTCATGGGAGACCGGCTGCCCGTTAAAGCCACCGGCACCGGCGGCCGGCAGGCACGCATAGACCCCATTTACGGCAATGTATACGACCATTTTGCCATCGAATTTGAATATGCTGATGGCGCCAAAGGCTATCATTTCTGCCGGCAGCAGGAATCTACCGCCGGCCGAAATACCGTAGACGTGATGGGAACAGACGGCAACGCTATTGTCACCATTGGCAGCCGCCAGGAAATAACCGGTAAAAACAAATGGAAATACACCGGGGAAAAGAACAACATGTACCAAACGCAGCACAACGAGTTATTTGCCTCCATCCGCAACGGCAAGCCCATTAATGACGGGGAGTGGATGGCCAACAGCACCATGCTGGCCGTATTGGGCCGTATGGTGGGCTACAGCGGCCAGGTCATTACCTGGGAGCAGGCATTCAATTCCGATAAGGAGCTGGGCCCCAAAATAGATGCCTACAACTGGGACCTTTCCTGGGAAGTACCGCCTGTGGCCGTTCCCGGTGTTACCAAAGTGATTTAAAAATTAAAAAATTACCATGAAATTAATCCTGAAAGCAGCCCTGGTATTGCTTGCACAAGCTTCGTACGCCCAATCTACGCCCATTGAGTTTGGCAGCGAGCTCAATATAGAGCAGGTGAAAGCCGGCGCCAAACTGAAAGCCGCGCCCATACAATGGATCAATGTGAATACCGCGCCGGATACCTGGCGGAAAGACAAAGACCTGCTGATCTGCTCCGGCAAGCCCATTGGCGTGATGCGGTCTGAAAAGGAGTACCAGAATTTCATTCTCCACGTGGAATGGCGCCATATGGAGGCCGGGGGCAACTCCGGCGTTTTTGTATGGAGTGATGCCAGGCCGGATTCCAACAGCCGGCTGCCAGGCGGCGTGGAGGTACAGATGCTGGAGCTGGACTGGGTGAACCTGAACCTGCGCAACGGGGAAAAACCGCCGATTGCTTACGTGCATGGAGAGCTATTTGGCGTGGGCGGCGTGAAAACGGTTCCTGACAATCCACGGGGCGAACGCAGCAAATCCGTAGAAAACCGCTGCAAAGGCAAAGGCGAATGGAATACCTATGAAGTGGTATGTGTAGACGGCACCATCAAACTATCTGTGAATGGAAAATTCGTGAACGGCATCAGCCAGTCAACCGTCAGGAAAGGGTACCTGTGCCTGGAATCTGAGGGGGCTGAAATTCATTTCCGGAATTTGAGGATTGTGGAATTACCATAATAGCGGGGGATATTTCCCCTGTTTTTTATTTAACATAATGTAAATTATAATCCACTATACAAACTTGAATTCCGCTTAACTCGCTGGTTCTTATGGTATTGAATTTTCGGCATGTCTAAACCAGAGCCGCGTCTTTGTGAGGATATCTGGGAAGCACTGCGCTATGTGTGCAGGTCATCCGTAGGAAAAGCATTTTATTTTTACATTGCAGAAAAAACGATGCTCACAGCAATTAATCCCAAACTGCCCATGCGCAATAAGTCAGTAACCCGTGACTTTTACCTCACTCAGCTAGGTTTTAAGGAGTTCGGAAACGCTGACTATGAGGGCTACCTCATGGTGGAAAAAGACAACGTCCAGATCCATTTTTTTGAGTTTAAAGGCCTCGATCCCAAGGAAAACTACGGGCAGGTGTATATCCGCACTAATGACATTGACGGCTTGTACAAGGCGCTTTTGAATAGCAACGCCAGCATACACCCGAACGGACGTCTAGAGGTTAAACCATGGGGCCAGAAGGAATTTTCAATGCTCGATCCGGACAATAACTTGCTGACTTTCGGTCAAAGCGTGTGAATGTAAAGAGGCTTTAAAAATATTACAATAATCAGATTTTCAGCTATTTACAGACTTATTACTGTTATTTTACTAGCAGAATTGACAATTATTTCTCCTCACCGTCCGTGCCGGACCCGGTGAAACCGGATTCTAGGGCTGCAAACCGCGCAAATAAAGACAGTCAAAGCGTATCTACTATTTTAGATATATCCCATAACTAGCTGTATATCAACGAAACTACCCGATTAAAGAGATGAAATCGCATTTCAATTCCATTAACATAATGATAATCAATGAGTAAACTTGCGAATGTTCCAATAAAATATTCAGCAATCCCCTCCTGAAAAACCCCAATAAAAAAAGCAACTGAACATTCATTCAGTTGCTTCTATAAAAAGAGTTTACAATTTCACTTTAGGCGGCCTGCTTCTTCGGCGCTGCTATTTTAGCGGTAGCGGTCTGCCGGAGGCGGATAATCCCCATCCAGTGCATCACTTTCATCACCGGGTAAGTGGGGTCAAACTCGTACCATTTCTTGGCAAAGTTGGCGCTGTCCTTATGCATGTGGTGATTGTTCTGGAACAGCTCGCCCAGCAGGAAGATGCCCCAGGGCTCAGAGTTCCTGGAATGGTCTCCATTGTCGTAATTGCTGTAACCGTACTTGTGGCCGCACCAGTTCACTACCGCGCCCTGTACAGGCCCGATCAGGAAATGAATAGGCAGCAGCAGGAACCACCAGAAGCTGGGAGCAAATATGGCATAAAATGCAATGTAAATACCTACCCAGATGAGGCGGGTTACCCGGTGGTCACCAAATTTGTCAAGCGCTTCCCAGGTGGGCAGCGGGTCTTTGGTGAACTGCGCCTCAGGCATCTCGGTACGCGTTACAAAGCTCGCGTAGATCTTCCGGGTGTGGATCATCATTTGCCACACATCTTTGAAGAAATGCGGGGAATGCGGGTCTTTCTCAGTGTCGCTGTACTCGTGGTGCATACGGTGCATCACGCCATACGCACGCGGGATCAGATAAGATGAGCCCTGGAAGAACCAGGTGCAGAAATAAAACACCCGCTCCCAGCCCTTGCTGGTGTCATACATCTGGTGAGAAGCATAACGGTGCAGGAAAAACGTATGGAAAAAGAGAGATAAGAACCAGTGTGAGAAAAAGAATATTAAGATCGCTGTCATGTAAATACCACTTCGTTAATAGATAAGAAAATAAGGTGCGAAGATAGGCTTAAATACCGAGCTTTCGCAGTATTTAACAAGATACTAATGTATATAATAAATAAACATGTAAATATCGGCCTCTATTCTATCTGTACCCGCCGCAGCTCCAGCAGGTTCAGTCCGTTGCTGGCCAGCCCTTTGACATTAGGCTGACGGAAGCGGGCAGACATATCGTAGAACAGCGGCACCACCGGCGCATCGTTGATGACCAGCTGGTCCATTTGCCGGTACAGGCTGTACCTGACGGAATCATTGATTTCCTGGATGGCCCGTTCATACAAGCGGTCAAACGCCGGGTTATTATAACGGGTATAGTTGGGGGGCGAAGGATTTTTACTGTAAAACATGGCCAGGTAGCTTTCAGCATCGGGGTAATCAGCTATCCAGCTGCCGCGGAAAAAAGGTACGGCAGATTTGGCCACCTGGTCCATCAGGGTGCCCTTCTGCACAATTTCCACCTGTATGGGAATACCCATTTCCTGCAACTGGTGGGCCACGTAATCTGCCAGGTCTGCATAAATAGGAATGGATACGAGCTTGATCACCGGCAGCCCCCTCCCGCCGGGGTAACCAGCTTCTTTCAGCAGCTCCCGTGCTTTGCGGGGATTATAGCTGTAGCCTTTTACCTGAACGGAATCGAAAGAAGGCAGGCCGGCGGGTATAAAACCGGAGGTAGCGGCATGGCCGATGCTGTTGCGCAGATAGGTCATCATTTTTGTACGGTCAAAACCGTAATTGATGGCCTGCCTGATCTTCAGGTGCCGCAATGGTGACCCGGCCACGCCCGGTTTGGTAGCGTCCATCACAATACCGAAATATTCTGTGTTTAAATAAGGCGCTTTTACCAGTACTATTTTCCCTTCCCACTCCTTTTTCAGCGCCCCCTGTTTGGTCAGCACTTCGTCTTTAAAGGAGGCCTCAATGTCATTGATAAAATCAAGCTGGCCTTGCCGGAACAGCAGGAACTCCGTGCCCTTGCTGTCTACAAAGCTCACCTTCACCGCATCAAGGTAAGGAAGGCGCGTGCCGGCGGCATCCTGCTCAAAGTAGTTCGGGTTTTTGTGCAATATGAGCGCCTGCCCTTCGTCCCAATAATGAAAAATGAACGGGCCGGTGCCGCAGGGGTGCTTCCGGAAATCTTTCCCGTATTGCTCCACCACCTCATGCGGTACTACGGAACAGTATTGCATGCTGAGAATGCCCATAATGGGATGGAACGGGCGCAGCAAGGTAAGCACAAAGGTGCTGTCATCTTTGGCGGCAAAGCCGGTGACGGGGTCTACCTTGTCATTAAATATCCAGGAACCGGGAGATGCGGTAGCTGGGTCTACAATCCGTTTCAGGCTGTAGGCCACGTCATGCGCGGTCATTTTCCGGCCGTTACCGCCGGGGAACACTTCATGGTCATGAAAGTAAACGTCTGTTCTGAGATGAAAGGTATATACTCTCCTGTCTGCAGACACCTCCCAGCTTTTGGCGAGAGACGGTACTATGTTCAGCAGGCTGTCTGGCTCCACCAGCGTGTTGTACAACTGGCGCACGGCCCAGATGATAGCCTGGTTCTTGGCAAACGCCGGGTCTAGTGACGGGATGCCTTCCGGCTGGTTGTAACGGAACACCATTTTCCCGCTGTGCGACACCTGGCCGCAGGAAAACAGGAAAACGGTCAGAATAAGCAGCAGATATCTCATATAAAAAACGGCTTTAAGGTAGCCAGAAATTGAGTGAAAGCCAAGAAAAACTATGCCCGTCTCCCCCATTTAAAATATATTGCCGTTTAAATCGAACCCGGGAATGAGAAGCCTTCTGTTTTTACTCGCCAGCCTTGCCCTGCTGCAACATACCACCGCGCAGCAAACCGCCACCTTTACCCGGCAAGACACCCTGCGCGGCACGCTCACGGCAGACCGCAACTGGTGGGACGTTACCTTTTACGACCTGTCTGTCACCGTCCACCCTGCCACAAAAAGCATAGAAGGCCGCAACGTGATCCACTACCGCGTACTGCGGCCCGCCAAAAGATTGCAAATAGACCTGCAGCAGCCGCTGACCATCAGCAGCATAGCGCAAAACGGGCAGGAGCTCCGCTTCACGCGGGATGGCAACGCCTGGTTCGTAGACCTGCAGGCACCGCAGCCGCAGGGAAAAATAATGCAGCTGTCTGTCACCTACGCAGGCAAACCCAAAGAGGCCAAAAACGCTCCGTGGGACGGTGGCGTGGTATGGGGCAAAGATTCCCTGCAGCGCCCCTGGATAGCCACTGCCTGCCAGGGCCTGGGCGCCAGCGTGTGGTGGCCTAATAAAGACCATCAGTCGGAGGAGCCGGACAGTATGCGTATACACGTTACCGTGCCCGCCGGGCTCACCAACGTCAGCAACGGCCGCCTGCAAGACTCCGTGAATAACAACAACGGCACCACCACCTTCAACTGGTTTGTCAGCAACCCTATCAATAATTATGACGTAGCGCTGAACATTGCGCATTACAGCCATTTTTCAGACCGCTATAAAGGAGCTGCAGGCAACCTTGATCTCGATTATTGGGTGCTGGACTACAACCTTTCCCGCGCCAAAACACATTTTGCCGTGGTGCAGCCCATGATGAAGTGTTTTGAGCACTGGTTCGGCCCCTATCCGTTTTACAAAGACAGCTACAAGCTGGTGGAAACGCCACACCTGGGTATGGAACACCAGAGCGCCGTGGCATATGGCAACCAGTATAAAATGGGCTACCGCGGTGCAGACCTCTCCGGCACCGGCTGGGGTAAAAAATGGGATTTCATCATCATTCACGAAAGCGGGCATGAATGGTTCGGCAACAACATTACCACCAAAGACATTGCGGATATGTGGGTGCATGAATCATTCACCAATTATTCAGAAACCCTCTTCACAGAATGCGAGTACGGTAAAGATGCCGCCGATGCTTACGTACAGGGCATCCGCAAAAAAATAGCCAATGATATTCCCATTACCGGCCCTTATGGCGTAAACCGGGAAGGCTCCGGAGACATGTATTACAAGGGCTCCAACATGCTCCACACCATCCGCCAGATCATCGGCAACGATGAAACCTTCAGAAAAATACTACGCGGACTGAACAAAACCTTTTACCACCAGACAGTTACCGGCCGGCAGGTGGAGCAATACATCAACAGGAACAGTGGTAAGAATTTTGACAAGGTGTTTGAACAGTACCTGCGCCGCACCCAGCCGCCGGTATTCGAGTACAGCCTGGTAGACAATACCTTGCGCTACCGCTGGGTGGCAGACGTAAAGGGTTTTGACATGCCGCTTAAAGTAACCGTAGCCGATGGCAGGTTCGGGTTCATTTACCCCACTGCGGAATGGAAAACAACGCGCCTGAAGCTGAGCGCCGCAGATAAATTTGAAGTAGACCCCAATTTCTACGTGAAGGTGAAGGCGAACTAGCTGTAATGCAGTAAACAGGTCTGAAGTTTGCGGCCATTTCACAAAACCATGTTGTATGATGAACAAACTGCAAACCTTTTTCACCGCGTATGAACAGCGCTTCAATGACGTGCTGGGCGGCGGCGCTACAGATGTGGAAGCCACTGCCGGCGCCTTTGCGGACTATTTTGTGGAGTCAAGCCCCAAGGGCGTAATGGGCGGCAGGAACGATGAAAAGTTCAGGGAAATGATACCCAAGGGCAATGAGTTCTACAAGAGCATCGGCACGCTTTCCATGAAAATTGACAGTCTTGACATTACCCAGCTGGATGAGTTGCATGCCGTGGTCAAAGTTCACTGGAAGGCTGGTTACAAGAACAATATCAACATTGAGTTCGATGTATTTTATATGGTCACCCTGGCTGGCGGCGAGCCGAAGATCTTTGCCTACGTAACGGGTGATGAACAAAAAGTTTTACAGCAACATGGCCTCGTACCCAAACAATAAATCATTACCTTTGACGCATGCGTTACAAAGTTGTCAGTATGGGCGATGCACTGAAGGAATACCTCAACAAAAGCCGGTTCAAACCCAGGCTGATGGAGGTGCGTATACAGGAAAACTGGGAACAGGTGGTGGGTAAAACCATTGCCCGGTATACGGAAAGCGTGCAGCTCTTTGACGGCAAGCTGGTGATCACCACTACGGTAGCGCCGCTGAAGCAGGAACTGAATTATTCCAAAGACCGCATCATTCGCCTGGTAAATGATATGCTGGGTGAAGAAATTGTGAAAGAGGTCATGATCAGGTAGCCCTACTGTTTGGCAACCATACCGCTCGCTACCGCTTCCCTCTCTTTTTCCCGGTTCTGTATGCCGTTGATGATCCGGCTCACGTCATTGACGGTGAGTTTGGTGCGCAGGTGCGCCATTACCATTTCCGTATCTTCCTGCACCAGCACCACCAGGTTATCCAGCCGCTCATTCCCTCTTCCGTCAGACAGCAGAAATACGTTGGCGCCTTTGTGCTTTACTTCCACCAGCGTTTCAAAATCCTGCGCTTTTTTCAGCTCTTCTTTCAGCAGGTCTACAGACTCCCTGGGAATGGCCTGGCCTTTGGGCATGTGAATGGTATACAGTTTTACGCTTTTCACTTTTTTGAGCGCCAGTTTGATCTCTGCCGCGTCTCCGTCAAAGGCGGATTTGGGAACAAACCAGCTGGCTATGCGCAGCGGGATGAAGCTGAGGCCAATGCGGAAGGTGGCGCCGTCTCCGGAGAAGTCGTTCGTAAACTCCCGCAGTTGCTTGCGCTGGGCGGAAGCGGAAGAAAGCAGGAAGAAGGCTGCAAGAATGAGCAATGTCTGTTTCATAACTAAAGGGGAAAACGGTTATTGAATTACTTTTTTCCTTTGCTGCCCTTGCCCAGCTTACCCAGGTTCTCAAAGCCGTCTATCTTCATATCTCCGGCAATGGCTGAAAGGTCTGAAAGACTGATATCTCCGAATAGCGAGAGCGCTACAAACTCGCTGGAGCTGCCTACCAGCATCACCAGTTCGGCAATATTGCCGCTGGGGTGCTCTTTCACCATGAACTTCACGTCTGCCTCCTTGTCCCGCACCGTCATCAGCTCTTCCAGGCCGGTGCCCAGGAAGGAAACGGCTTCCTTGAACAGGCGCTGGCCGTCTTTGGCATCTTCCTTTACCAGTATGCGCATGCCTTTCAGCTTGGAGGCCACGTTCACGATCTTTTTGGCGTCCGGGTCGTCCATAGACAGTTTGGAGAACATGCTGAACATTTTGGGCGTGATGTTGATCACGGTGAAGTCAGGGTGGTCCTGGTACTTCAGGAAAAACTTGTCTATGGTGCTCTGTGCAGCGGCCATTTGGCTGGTGCAGAGTGCTATAATTAACAGGAAAGTGATCCTTTTCATTTGCTGATATTTAGTTTCCAGGCTCCGGGGCGGCCGGCGCCAGGAAGTTTTTTTAGAATGGCGTTTAATTTCGGTCGGTTTCCAGTATTTCCGTGGCTTCACTGAAATAGCTGAGCTTTTCCATTTGTGTTTTACCCCTGTTCAGGTTCCGGGAAAGTATCTGCAGCGCTTTCTGCGTTTCCTGGTAAGCCAGTTTGGGATCGTTATACGTATCGCGGATGGCGTACCTGTCTGCCGCCATGTCTTTTTTCTGGAGAAACTGGTTCACTGCGTACCCCATTCCTATACCTACCAGCAGTACGGCGGCGTACTTCGTCCAGCCGTGCCAGAACGGGCGGATGACGGTGGCAGTTTCCCAGGGAGCCTTTACATCTGTGAAAAGCTCGGGCATGCTGCTGCCCTCCCCTTCTTCATGGAAATAGCGGAACAGCGGCGCCGCCTCCTGCAGGTCTGGCGGTAATGTGCCCTCATGAGCGGCATAGAACTCGCGCAGCTGCAATTCTTCAACCTCTGTGGTTTCACAGGCCCAATACTTTTCAAGCAGGGCGCTGATGTTACTGTATTCCATATACATGCAAATTTTGCAATTGTTCCCGCACCTGTTTTCTGGCCCGGTGCAGGTTTACTTTTACTTCACTCATTTCGATGCCGAGCGTATCTGCAATTTCCTGGTAGCTCAACCCGTCAATGTCTCTCAGCTGCAGAATGGTCCGGTACTTTTCAGGTAAACGGTAGATCAGTCCGTGCACCCTTTTCATCAGGTCGCTCCGTTCCGTGCTCTGGTGCGGGTTGTGCTGGTGCGCTGCCGGCACTTCCTGCGCACGTTCCAGATCGTCCGTGATCCGGTACTTCTTGCTCTTCAGCTTGTCCAGCGCCAGGTTGCGGGTGATGCGCATACACCACGCTTCCAGGTTCTGGAGTTCGCCCATCTTCTCCCTGTTGTGCCACACTTTTACGAATGCGTCCTGGATGATGTCTTTTGCATCCTCCTCATTGCCCAGCAGCCGCAACGCGAAGCGGAACAGCTTCTGCTTGATAGGCATGATTTGAGCAAGGAATACTTCAGACGACATTTTCAGGTTTTTGGTTTGGCGGAAGGAGGCATTCCTTCTAGTGTGTTACAATAAGAAGACGACCCTCCGGGAGGTTTGTTACAAAATACGAGAAAAAAATTTCAGCTACCTGTAAATCAATTACTTAAACGGATGCGGGGATCTATGATGCTGTACAGCAGGTCTGCCAGCAGGTTAATCAGCACAAATATGCCGGCCGTGAAAAGCACGGCGCCCATCACTACCGGGAAGTCGAATTTTTCCAGGGCGTCTACCGTTACCTTGCCTATCCCCTTCCAGCCGAAAATATATTCCACAAAGAAGGCCCCGGCCAGCAGCTCCGCAAACCAGCCGGTAATGGCGGTCACCACCGGGTTCAGGGCGTTGCGCAATGCATGTTTATAGAGGATGGCGCGGCCGGAAAGGCCTTTTGCATAGGCGGTGCGGATATAATCCTGCCCCAGCACGTCCAGCATGGCGCTGCGGGTGAGCTGTACAATGATGGCCAGCGGCCGTATGCCCAGCGTGAGGGCGGGCAGCACCAGGTTGCCGAGGTTGAGCACCCGCCCCTGGAAGGGATCAATATCGTACAGGCTGCCGGTCATGTGCAGCCCGGTATAGTCTGTTAATACAAAACCGAAAACGTAAGCCAGTACAATGCCGGTAAAGAAAGAGGGCGCGGAAATGCCTATCACGCTGGCAAACACCGCGCTGGTATCCATCCAGGTGTTTTGTTTCACGGCAGACAGTACGCCCAGCGCTATGCCCAGCACCGTAGCCAGCAGCATGGCCGCCAGGGCCAGTACCAGCGTACCTGGCAGCGCTTCCGTGAGAATTTCCCAGACGTCTTTTTTACCCTGGTAGCTTCTGCGCAGGTACGGTGTTTTAAGTACCAGCGCCTTTTCACCGCCAACAGAAAAGAGGGCTACGCCGTTGAGGGATTCCTGCAGCTCCTGCCGGGTATGGATGCCTATGGGAGACAGATCATTCAGGTATAGCAGGAACTGTACGCTCTTGGGTTTGTCAAGATGCAGCTCCTTGCGGACGTTCTCCAGGGAGGTTACATCCGCCCGCTGCCCCAGCGTGAGCCGCGCAGGGTCTGCCGGCAGCACGTTGAACAACAGGAAAATGACGATCACCACGCCCAACAGGACGAGGATGCCGTAGCCCAGTTTTTTAAGGAAGAAGCGCAGCATTTATGTTGTTACGGAATATCGTTGTAATGCCATTTGCCCTTGATGGTTCCTTTATCCAGCAGCAGCAGGCAGGGCGTGCTGCGGCCGGCCGTCTTGATGGCGGTACCGTCCATCTGCAGGAAAGGCATCTCTATCCGGTGGGCGGCCTTGAACAGCTCCAGGTCTGCCTTGTTGGAGCTGGTAATGCCGAACACCACTATCTTCCCCTCCTGCTGCTGTTTCAGCAGGGCGTTCACCTTGTCTTCCCAGCCCCAGCCGGCCTCGTTCACGTCACGCACCAGCAGCAGGTACACCGGGCGCGTTTCTTTCAGCACCGCGTCATTCTGGTTATTGCCATCAAAGTCTGTGAGTATGAAATCTTTAATGGGCGGCTCCGCATTGCCTTTTTTAATGAGCTTGTCTTTACGGTCTACATACTTCCAGGTAGAATCCTGCCAGGGGTAGTTCTCTTCGGAGAACTCCTGCTGTTTGCCGTCTTTTTCATAGATGAGCACCGTTTCATACACATCAGGCGTGGAGCCGGGAGGCGCTTTCATTTTTTCAGGAATATTGTTGCCTACTTTATACGGCAGGCAGTCTACAATGGGCAGGTGCGCCAGTGTATACCATTGCAGGGCAACGGGGAACAGGACGGCCAGCAGCATCACTATATTGGTAGTCCGTTTGGAAAAAAGCGGCTCTATGCGGTTGCGGAAAATGAAGATAACCACTATCATCACCAGCAGGATGACGTCTTTCCAGAAAGACTGTTCCGCGGTGAGTTTGATACAGTCCCCAAAGCAGCCGCATTCCCTGATGAGGCCGCTGAAGAGGGCAAAACCGGTAAGGAAGGTGAAGAATATGATGAGCAGCAACAGCAGCAGCGAGAAGATACGCATGCGGTAGCCCAGCAGCACGGCGAAACCGGCAATGATCTCGAAGGCGTTCATCACCAGCGAGAAAGCCAGCGAGAACGGTACCAGGAACGGCAGGTGCAACACTTCAAAAAACTCGTCCATTTTATAGCTCAGGCCCAGCGGGTCATTGGCTTTAATAAGGCCGGAGAAAATAAAAAGCACGCCTACCACCAGGCGGAACAGGATCAGGATTGGTTTCATAGTCACAAAGTCGTTAAAAATTATTTTTCATCCAACAGGATGAGCGCGAATACCGCATAGTTGACAATATCTACATAGTTGGCGTCTATTCCTTCGGAAATGAGGGTTTGCCCGTTGTTCCGCAATATCTGTTTGATACGGAGCAGTTTGGTGAGAATGAGGTCTACGAAAGACTCCTGGCTCAGGTCTCTCCAGGCTTCCCCGTAATCATGGTTTTTATTTTCCATTACCTCCCGTACAAAACCGGCCTTTTCCCGGTAAAGGCGGTCTGCCTCTTCCACCGGCAGGTCTATATACGGGTTGTCTGCCGGCAGGCCCATTTGTATCAGGGCAATAATGCCGTAGTTGATGATGGCCCTGAACTCCCCCGCAATATCATCCTCCACTTTCTGCTGTTGCAGCTCCTGTATATTGCGGATGCGCTGAGCTTTGATAAATACCTGGTCTGCAATGGACACCGGGCGCAATACGCGCCAGGAGGTACCGTAGTCTTTGGTCTTCTTAATAAAAATATCCCTGCATTTTTCGATCACCGCCTGGTATTGTTCCAGTGTTCTGCTCATAATTTGTATTAAATTGCCGGTTCTAGTATGCAAACCGAATGAAATTCAAAAATACATTATTACATAAAGATTTCACTATCTGTTGCCGCGGAAAGTTGGTAGACCTTTCCACGCCCGCAGTAATGGGGATTATCAATATAACGGACGACTCTTTTTACGCCGGCAGCCGTACCCGCGCGCTGCACCAGGTGGTGGAACGCGCCGGGGCCTTGCTGGAGCAGGGCGCTGCTTTCCTTGACATCGGCGCCCAAAGCACCCGGCCGGGCGCTGTAACCGTAGGCGCCGCGGAAGAGGCGGAACGCCTGCTGCCCGCCATCCACGCCATTCTCCACCATTACCCGGAGGCGCTCCTTTCTATTGACACCTTCTACGCTGCCGTGGCGGAAAAATGCGTACATGCCGGCGCCGCCATGATCAATGACATCAGCGCCGGGGAGATGGACGCCGCCATGCTTCCCACCGCCGCTTCCCTGCAGGTACCCTACATTGCCATGCACATGCAGGGCACGCCGGCCACCATGCAGCATAACCCGCAGTATGAAGATGTTACGCAGGAGGTGCTGGACTATTTCATCCGCAAGGTGCAGCAATGCCGCGAAGCCGGTATTAACGACGTGATCATAGACCCTGGCTTCGGCTTTGGCAAAACGCTGGCGCACAACCATATATTGTTGCAGCAGCTGGACGCGCTTCACCTGGCCGGCGCTCCTATACTGGCCGGCGTGTCCCGCAAGTCCATGATATACAAGCTGCTGGGCAACACCCCTGCCGATGCGCTGAACGGCACCACCGTGCTGCATACCATGGCCCTGCTGAAAGGCGCGGCCATTCTGCGCGCGCATGATGTGAAAGAAGCCCTGGAATGCGTGCGCATCGTGTCTTACCAACGTTCTTTACAGCTCTGACCAATTATTTCTATTTTTACCATATGAAGGATGTATATCAATTTTACGGATTTGAGTTTCGCTGGCTGAATGTAATAGACCTGTTGATCGTAATTTTCCTGGTGATCCAGTTATACCGGCTGCTGAAGGGCAGTCTTGCTTTCAATATTTTCATAGGGCTGCTGATGGTATATGCGGCATACTTTGCCGTACGCTCCCTGCAAATGCCCATCCTCACCAATATCCTGGAAAATTTTATTAATGTAGGCCTCATTGCCATCATCATCATTTTTCAGCCGGAGATCAGGAAGTTCCTGCTGGTGCTGGGCAAAAAAACGCCCCTGAGCAAAGACAGCTTTTTCACCAAGCTCTTTTTGCCAGACCGGTTCAAGAGCTACAAGGAAGAAGAGAACATCATCAATGAGCTGATCATTGCCGTGAGCCACATGTCTGCCTCGCAGACCGGCGCGCTCATTGTGATTGCCACCACTTACAGGGTGAAGTTCGACACCGCTTCCAGCATTGCCATAGACGGCAACGTGAGCGCCAAGCTGATAGAGAGCATTTTTGAGAAGAACAGCCCGCTGCACGACGGCGCGCTTATTATAGTGAGCAACAAGATACTGGCGGCCAAGGTGATACTGCCCGTGTCTGAAAACCCCAACCTGCCCACCCGCATCGGCATGCGCCACCGCTCCGCCGTGGGCATTACAGAGCATAGTGACAACCTGGCCATTATTGTTTCTGAAGAACGGGGCACCGTGTCTTATGCCAAAGACGGGCAGCTGGTGCAGAACGTGTCTCTGGAAGAGCTGAAGGTGAAGCTGTATGAAGTGCTGGTGGACGGGTATTGACGGCTGCTCCCCGCCATGCTGATGCGTTTGCAATCAGGAAGCGCACGGCCCTTCGCCCGATGGTATCCCCTTATAAATACAAAGTCCTCCCGTTGGTACGGGAGGATCTATGTTTGGGGGGATGACTCTATTAAAATGACGTTATTCCAGATGAACATCAAGCCGCTGCTCTCCTACCTGCAACACATACTCGCCATGGGGCAGCGTTTTCACCTGCAGGGTATAAATGCCTTTATGGTGGCCGCCTTGCAGGGGTATCATTCTCACCGGTTCAAACCCGCTGTTGTAAATAGTGCACTGTACCGTTCCCTGCTCCTGCTCCATTGCCGGAACCCGTATACATACATGCCCTTCCGGGGCAGGTAATTGTTGCATGGCAACAGTAAGCGGATTCAAAAACAATATAAAACTCCAGATATACATAAGAACCACCTTTTACAGGGACTATTCGCTTTCTTTGGTTCTTACAGGAAATGATCAAAAGATTGGATACCTCAAATATACAAAAGTATTCAAATCTGATATCCTCAAATTTGTTAACTCGATGTTAACCAGTCAGAACGCATCTTCAAAATGTGTAATCTCTTCCAGGCCAGGCGCCAGGGTCACGGAAATGATGTCGAAGCGGATATTGTCAGGGTTCAGGGAATGCCGGTACAGGTAGTGGTCTGCCGCGCGGAGCAGCAGTTCCTGCTTCTGGTTGTTCACCGCTTCTTCCGGCATGCCGAAGAACTGGGTGCTGCGGGTTTTCACTTCCACAAACACAATGGTGTTGCCCTGGCGGGCAATAATATCTATTTCTTTTTTACCGTATGTCCAGTTGGTATGCAGCAGTTCGTATTGTTTGCCTTGCAGGTAGGCGGCCGCCATCTGCTCCCCCTTTTTGCCCAGCTCGTGATGAGATGCCATCTGATTTGTCTATTTTTACGGCTTAATAATGGAAAAGATGCAACGCTCAAAGGTATTTTATCTCAAAGGAAAGGTACAACATTATGCCTGGGGAGGATATTCCTACATCCCGGAAATGCTGGGACAGCCGGTAACAGACCAACCGGCCGCGGAATACTGGATGGGCGCCCACCAGAGCGCGCCTTCAGAGCTGGAAACACCGCAGGCCCCGGTTTTGCTGAACGATTATATTGCCGGCGCCCCCGCGGAGATACTGGGGCCCGCAGCCGCCTCACGCTTCGGGGAACTGCCCTACCTGTTCAAGATACTGGATGTTAAAGACATGTTGTCTATACAGGTACACCCCACCAAGGCAGAGGCCGAAAAGGGCTTTGCCCGGGAAAATGAGGCCGGCATTCCCCTCAACGCCCCCCACCGTAATTATAAAGACGCCAACCACAAACCGGAGATCATGGTGGCGCTCAGCGAGTTCTGGCTGCTGCATGGCTTTTTGCCGGAAGAGCAGCTGAAGGCCGTACTGCAGCAGGTACCGGAGCTGCGCTCACTGCTAGGCACGTACGAAAAAGAAGGTTACTTCGGTCTCTATAAAACCGTGATGGAAATGCCGCAGGAGCAGGTCAATACCATGCTGCGCCCGCTGGCAGACAGGATACTGCCTGACTACAAAGCCGGCCGGCTGGAAAAAAGGGAGCCCGCCTTCTGGGCCGCCCGCGCCATAGACAATGACCCGGCGGGACTGGAGCGGCTGGACAGGGGTATCTTCTCCATCTACTTTTTCAACATCGTATATGTAGCGCCCGGCGAAGCCGTTTTTCAGGACGCAGGCATCCCCCACGCCTACCTGGAAGGCCAGAACGCGGAGCTGATGGCCAATTCAGACAACGTATTGCGCGGCGGCCTTACGCCCAAACATATAGATGTGCCTGAACTGCTGAAGCACACCCGCTTTGAGGCCGTGCATCCGCATATCCTGAAAGGAGAATCCGTTCACAACGGCCAGGAGCACATCTACCGCACACCCGCGCCTGATTTTGTGATCAGCACCATCCTGCTGCAGCCCGGCCAGGTGTATGAGCACACCGCCACAGCACCTGAAACCTGGATAGTGCAGAGCGGAGAAGGTACGGTGAACGACCTGGCCCTGCGCCGCGGCACCTCCATATTCGTAGCCTTCGGCCAGACCTACAGCATCACCGCCGGCTCTGAACTGGTAATCTTTAAAGCGTCTATTCCTTAATTGATTATATTTGTACTGTATAAATGCAGCATCTGTATGAAGAAAGAAACATTATCGAACATTACACTCATTGCAGCGCTTATTTTCCTGACCACACTGTGCCGCCTCCTTACCAATCAAATGGCCATCTACAACTTTACGGCCATTGGCGCCGGCGCCCTGTTTGCAGGCGTGGTGCTGAAGGATAAGAAATACGCGTACATTGTTCCGCTGGCCGCGCTCATCCTGAGCGATGTGTTCTTCCAGCTCTTTACCGACATCCCCGGCTTCTACGGCGGCGAAATGCTTTTCGTATACGGCGGCTTTGTGCTGATCACTTTCATGGGCACGCGCATCCGTAAACCGAAAGCCGGCAACATCTTCCTGGCTTCCATTGCTTCAGGCCTGTTGTTTTACCTGATGTCCAACCTGGGCACCTTCCTGTTCCGCGATATGTACCCGCATACGCTGAGCGGCCTGCTGGCCTGCTACTGGGCAGCTATTCCGTTCTACAAGAACGAACTGTTCGGCAGCTTTTTCCTGAACACCATTATGGGCAACGTGTTTTACACCGCCCTGCTGTTCGGCGCCTATGCCGTGCTGAAACCGGTGTTTGTAAAGCAACATGCTACTGAAAGGCAGTTGGCCTGATTCAGATAAAATCATTAAATTAGAAGGCTGCCGGTTGGTAGCCTTTTTTTCGTTCATCCTTTACCGCAGTTCCCATTCTCTCAAAGCCCGTACCCAGATAATTCCACCAGCTTCCTGATATCAAGAATAATGATCTTTCTGCCCTTCGTGGCCAGGATGCCTTCCGTTTTAAACTCTTTCAGGAAACGCACCACGTTCTCATTGCCGGTGCCCACCATATTCGCCAGGTCGTGGCGGGAAACGTTCACCACCACCTGGTCTGTAGGGCCGCCTTCTTCCTTGAACTTTTCCCGGAGCACTATCAGCGCTATGGCCAGCCGCTCTTTAACAGACCGGGTGGCAAACACGGAAATGCTGTTGGTCAGCACCGTAAACTCATGGCTCAGTGTTTTGAGCAGCCGCTGGGGCAGCACGGCAGACCTTTCCAGCACGTGTAAAAAATCTTCTTTCGCTATGAAGGCGATCACGCTCTTCTCCAGCGTGGCCGCGGAATCAGGGTACCGCTCCCCTGCCAGCACGGCGTGGTAACCGATCAGCTCTCCGGAATTGGCCACGTAGATGATCTGCTCCTTCCCGTCTCTTCCCATCTTGTACTTTTTCACCTTGCCCTGCCTGATGAACAGGATGCCTCCCGGCAAGGCGCCTTCGCGGAACAGGATCTCGCCTTTCCCGTACTCTTGCTCGTACATGTGCGCACAAAGCTCCTCATACTCTTCCGGCGGAAGATTATTCAAAACAGACTGTGATGTAAAGTTCCACTTGTCAATCGGGAACAGGCCGGATAAGCTCATATAGTAAAAATATCGCCCTCAGAAATTGACATTTTGCAGTTTTTAACCTGCAATAGTGCAACTTTTCGGGTTGTTCTCAAAGGTACTTTTGTAGCATGAAAGTATCAACAATTTCACTGCACAACCGCCTATGAACCTTTCTTCCTTAAAGCCGGCCTTATTTACGAACAATGCGGCATTTGACTGGCTTTACCCGGAAAGGGTGCAGCAATTGTCCAAACGGCACTGGACGCCCATCAGCATAGCCCGCCAAGCGGCTCGCTTCCTGGCGGACGCTCCCGGCAAACGGGTGCTTGACATTGGCAGCGGCGTGGGCAAATTTTGCCTGGTGGGCGCTCACTACTGCCCGGAAGCCTTTTTTTATGGCGTGGAGCAACGGCCGGAATTGTATCACTATGCCCAGGCCGCCAAGCTGGCCGTGCAGAAAAATAATGTGCAATTCATCAACGCCAACTTCACTGAGCTGAGCTTCGATGATTTTGACAGCTTCTATTTTTACAATGCCTTCTTTGAGAACCTGGACGATGATGACCGTATAGATCACCAGATCGAGTATTCCGTGAGCCTGTACACCTACTATACGCGGTACCTGTACAAGATGCTGGACAGCCGGCCCGCCGGAACACGGCTCGTAACGTTTCACAGCTTCGAAGAAGAAGTGCCGCCCAGCTACCAGGTGGTACAAATATCTGATGACCTGATGCTAAAAATGTGGATTAAAAGATGAGCAATACCAAACCCGTTTACCAAGGAAAGAAAAACAGCTACCTCTCTACCCTGCTGTTCAACAAATGCCCCCGTTGCCGCAAGGGAGAGCTCTTTGAGACCAAAAACCCTTACCGGTTGGGAAAGGTGTTCAACATGCACAAAAAATGTCCGAAGTGCGGCCAGCCCACGGAGCTGGAGCCTGGCTTCTGGTACGGCACAGGGTACGTGAGTTACGTGCTGTGCGTGGCCTTCTCTACTATCAACCTGGCCTGGTACTGGCTTTTCATCGGTTTAAGCTGGAGAGACAACAGCATTTTTTACTGGCTGGGCATCAATACCTTTCTGCTGACGGTCACCATGCCGGTGCTCATCCGTTTATCCCGCACCCTGTACCTGAGTTTCTTTGTTTATTACGATGAAGACACTGAAAAGCTATAAGCTCAACCTGCTCGAGCCATTCGATGGATACACGCAGGCACAGTTTCTGAGAGACCTGCTGGCCGGGCTCATTGTAGGCGTGGTAGCTTTACCCCTGGCCATTGCCTTTGCCATTGCCTCCGGCGTATCTCCTGAAAAAGGGCTGTACACCGCCATCATCGGCGGTTTTATCATCTCCGCCTTCGGCGGCAGCCGCGTACAGATTGGCGGCCCTACCGGCGCTTTCATTGTGATCGTCTACGGCATTGTGCAGGAAAGCGGCGTCAGCGGGCTCATCATTGCCACTTTTATTGCCGGCATTTTATTGATAGCCATGGGGGTGGCCAAACTGGGCAGTGTGATCAAGTATATCCCCCATCCACTGGTGGTAGGGTTTACCACCGGCATTGCCGTTATTATTTTTTCATCACAGCTCAAAGATTTCTTCGGGCTGCAGGTAGCACAGGTGCCGGCAGACTTCTTCGGCAAGTGGGAAGCGTACTATGGCAGCTTTCATACCATCAACCCGGCTGCGGCCGCGCTGGCCGCAGGCACCATATTGATCATGCTGTTTTTCCCGCGCATCACGCGGGCCGTGCCCGGCTCGCTGGTGGCCATCATTGTCACTACGCTGGCCGTGCAGCTGCTGGGCCTCCAGGTAGAAACCATCGGCAGCCGCTTTGGCAATATCCCCTCTTCCTTCCCCACTCCTTCCATTCCGCATATAGACTGGCAAACCATCAAAAGCACCATTCAGCCGGCCGTGGCCATTGCGCTGCTGGGCGGCATAGAATCCCTGCTGTCTGCAGTGGTGGCAGACGGGATGACGGGCGGCAACCATAAAAGCAACAAGGAGCTGATAGCACAGGGCGCCGCCAATATGGGCTCAGCGCTGTTTGGCGGCATTCCCGCCACAGGGGCCATTGCCCGCACCGCCACCAATATCAAGAGCGGCGGCCGCACGCCCGTTGCCGGCATAGTACATGCCATCACCCTGCTGGTGATCATGCTGGTAGCGGGCCAATGGGCAACGCTGATACCCATGAGCTGCCTGGCGGGCATACTGGTAATAGTGGCCTATAACATGAGCGAGCTGGATACCTTCATCAACATAGCCCGCGGCCCGCGCGGAGATGCGGCGGTATTGCTCGCCACCTTCCTGCTGACGGTAGCCTTTGATCTCATCATTGCCATTGAAGTAGGCATGGTGCTGGCTACCTTTCTTTTCATGCGCAGCATGATACAGATCAGTGATGTGAACCTGCTGCTGAAAGGCCGGCCAGATAACAGCACCGGCAACAATGCGGAGGTGCCCGCCGGTGTGGAAATATTTGAATTGAACGGCCCGCTTTTCTTTGGCGCCGCTTACAAGTTCAAAGACTCCATCAGGCTGGTGGAAAAGAAACCAAAGGTGCTGATCGTCAAAATGCAGAAAGTGCCGATTATTGACGCCACCGGCCTGCAAACCATCAAAGACCTGGTGCGCACCTGTGCCCGTGATAACATCCGGCTGGTGGTTTCAGGGCTGCAGCCGCCGGTGTATGATACTTTGAAGAAGAGCCGCCTGCTGTTCCGCATCGGCAAAAGATATGTGGTGGCAGACCTGTCTGCGGCGCTGGCATTGTCTGAGCAGGTGTTGGAAGAGGAAATGTAAAGAAGGTTATACTTCCATTTGCAGAAACCAGTAATCTTCGTGCTTTAATTTTGTAAATGCCGGAACGCTGACGGGCGCCGCAAACAACGGGCAATCCGTCACCACCGTATGAAACTCCCCATTCTCCCCGCATACGTCCACGCCCTTTTCTTCCAGTTCAGCAATCAGCGCATCATCCATCATTCTTCCCAAAAAGCTCTCTCCGAGGTGGCTGTTGCAGGAAACGATCATGCAGCGGATGCCTTCCTGCAGCATGCGGTGTACCAGCGTCTTGCGTTCCTGCTGCCAGAGCGGCAACAGCGCTTTGAGGCCGGCGGCGGCGCATACTTTTTCTTCCCAATCGCGGTGCGGCTGCAGGTCTATGTCCCCGAACACTACCGCTTGCGCGGCATGGGTGGCGGCGGTGTTTTGCAGGGCGGTGATGAAGTTCTGTTCATACTGTTCCCAGCTGCTGGCAACGGTATGCAGCGGCAGGTCCATAGCCTGGGCCTGCTGTTGCAGCAGCCATTCGGGGAGGCCGTGAGAGCGGGATATGCGGCCGTTCTCGTTCAGCACGTTCAGCAGCGCCACGGGACTGTGGCCCTGCTGAATGGCCTGCATGAGGGCAAAGCAGCTGTCTTTTCCCCCGCTCCAGGATGCAATCATATTAATCATCGAGTTTCAATACGGCCAGGAAGGCTTCCTGCGGTACTTCTACGTTGCCGATCTGGCGCATGCGTTTTTTCCCTTCCTTCTGTTTTTCCAGCAGTTTGCGTTTACGGGAAATGTCGCCGCCGTAACATTTGGCGGTAACGTCTTTACGCATGGCGCTGATGTTTTCCCTGGCCACAATTTTGGCGCCGATGGCGGCCTGTATGGCAATGAGGAATTGCTGGCGGGGCAGCAGCTCTTTCAGCTTTTCGCAGAGCTTGCGGCCGAAGTCGGAAGCGCGGCTGCGGTGAATGAGGGCGCTGAGGGCGTCCACTTTATCACCGTTGAGCAGGATGTCCATCTTCACAATGTCACTGTCGCGGAAGCCGATGGGCGTATAGTCGAAAGACGCGTAGCCGCGTGTCTGGCTTTTCAGTTTGTCGTAGAAGTCGAACACGATTTCCGTGAGCGGCAGCTCGAACATCAGCTCCACACGGGTGGTGGTAAGGTAGCTCTGGTTGAGCAGGATGCCGCGTTTGCCCAGGCAAAGCGTCATGATGTTGCCGATGTATTCCGGTTTGGTGATGATCTGCGCGCGGATGAAGGGCTCCTCAATGCGTTCCAGCTTGGTGGGGTCCGGCATTTCGGAGGGGTTGTTCACCTGTATCACTTTGTCTTTCGTATCGTAGGCAATAAACCCTACGTTGGGCACGGTGGTGATCACCGTCTGGTTGAATTCCCTTTCCAGCCGCTCCTGGATGATCTCCATGTGCAGCATGCCCAGGAAGCCGCAGCGGAAACCGAAGCCCAGCGCCTGGGAAGTTTCCAGCTCATAGGTGAGCGACGCATCGTTCAGCTGCAGTTTGTCCATACAGTCACGCAGCTCCTCAAAGTCTTCCGTCACTACCGGGAAAATACCGGCAAATACCATGGGCTTCACCTCTTCAAAACCCTGGATGGCTTCTTTACAGGGGTTGTTGGCCAGGGTGATGGTATCCCCCACTTTCACTTCCTTGGCATTTTTGATGCCGGTAATGATGTAGCCCACATCTCCCGCAAATACCTGGTTTTTAGGCTCCAGGCCCAGCTTGAGAATGCCCACTTCCGCCGCTTCGTACTCTTCCCCGGTGTTCACGAACCGGATCTTGTCCCCCTTGCGGATGGAACCGTTGTATATCCTGAAATAGGCAATGATGCCGCGGAAGGAGTTGAACACGCTGTCGAAGATGAGCGCCTGCAGCGGTTCATCTGCATTGCCTTTGGGGGCGGGAATGCGGTTAACGATGGCTTCCAGTATTTCTTCAATGCCGATGCCCGATTTGCCGGACGCCAGCAGTATGTCTTCGTCTTTTACCCCTATCAGCTCAATGATCTGGTCTTTCACCTCTTCGATCATGGCGCCGGCCATGTCAATTTTATTGATAACCGGGATGATTTCCAGGTCGTTATCCAGCGCCAGGTACAGGTTGGAAATGGTCTGCGCCTGGATGCCCTGGGCGGCGTCTACCAGCAGCAGGGCGCCTTCACAGGCGGCCAGCGCGCGGGACACTTCATAGGAGAAGTCTACGTGGCCGGGGGTGTCTATCAGGTTAAAAGTATATTCCTGCCCGTCTTTGGCCTTATAGTTCATCTGGATGGCGTGGCTCTTGATGGTGATGCCCTTTTCCCGTTCCAGGTCCATATCGTCCAGCACCTGCGCCTGCATGTCACGGTCAGAAATGGTTTTTGTGAACTCCAACAAGCGGTCTGCCAGGGTGCTTTTACCGTGGTCAATGTGTGCAATGATGCAAAAATTCCGGATATTCTTCATATATAAACTCCTAAGATTCCTGCGTTCTAAGGTTCCGGGTACTTTGCAGACCGTTTCCATCGCAGATCAGGCTCAGTTCAAGGCGCAAAGGTATTAAATTTTGTTCTTCTTTCATGTGTACCGCCGTTCAATTGGCTGTATTTCTTTACTTTTAAAGCAAAAATATCATATGGCACTGCAACAACAATTTGAAGAGGCCGTAGCCGCCAGCAAAACGCTCAGCAGTAAACCGGATAACGACATCCTGCTGCAACTCTATTCGTTATACAAACAGGCTACCGAGGGCGACATCAACATTGAGCCTCCCGCCAATATGTTCGATTTTGTAGGCAAGGCCAAATATGACGCCTGGAACAACCTGAAAGGCAAGGGCAAGGAAGAGGCCATGCAGCAGTATATAGACCTGGTGAATAAATTAAAAGGATAAAAGGCGGATTGCCTAACTTTGAGGGATATGGTACCGAATTATATGATCAGCGAAAAGACGCAGCATTTCCTGGAACTGGAAGAACAGCATGGCGCGCACAACTACCACCCCCTGCCGGTGGTGCTGGAGCGCGGCGAAGGCGTGTACGTATGGGATGTGGACGGGAAAAGATATTACGATTTTCTATCAGGCTATTCCGCTGTGAACCAGGGCCACTGCCACCCTGCTATTGTGGCCGCGCTGACAGAACAGGCCGGCAAGCTCACCCTTACCTCCCGCGCGTTTCACAGCAGCCTGCTGGCGGAATATGCAGCGTATATAACCCGCTATTTCGGATATGACAAGGTACTGCCCATGAACACCGGCGTGGAAGCGGTAGAAACAGCCTTGAAGCTGTGCCGCCGCTGGGGTTACGTGGTAAAGGGCATCCCGGAGAACAAGGCAAAGATCATTGTGTGCACAGACAACTTTCACGGCCGCACCCTCAACGTGGTGTCTTTCAGTACAGACCCCACGGCCCGCAAAAACTTCGGCCCCTATATGCCGGGCTACGAAGTGATCCCCTTCAACAACCTGCCCGCGCTGGAAAAGGCGCTGCAAGACCCGAATGTGGCCGGCTTTATGCTGGAGCCCATTCAGGGTGAAGCCGGCGTAGTGGTGCCGGACGAAGGGTATCTCTCCAAAGTGCGCCAGTACTGTACAGACGCCGGCGTACTGATGATAGCAGATGAAATACAGACCGGCCTCAGCCGCACCGGCCGCCTCCTGGCGTGCGACCATGAAGCCGTGCGGCCCGATGTGCTGATACTGGGCAAAGCCCTCTCCGGCGGTACAGTTCCCGTATCTGCCGTGCTGGCGGATAATGATATTATGCTCACCATCCAGCCCGGCGAGCACGGCTCCACTTACGGCGGCAACCCGCTTGCCTGCAAGGTGGCCATGGCCGCGCTGGAAGTGCTGCGCAATGAGCGCATGGCCGAAAACGCCGTGAAAATGGGCCATCTGCTGCGGGAAGGCATTGAAAAAATTGAGTCTCCTTTTATTAAAATAGTCAGGGGCAAAGGCCTGCTGAACGCCATTGTAATAGACCACCCGCATAAAGATGCGGCCTGGGAGCTGTGCCTGGCGCTAAAAGAGAACGGCCTGCTGGCCAAACCCACCCATGGGGACAAGATCCGTTTTGCGCCGCCGCTTACCATTAACGCGGCGCAGATCACGGAATGCGTGGAGATCATCCGCAAAAGTTTAGAGGCATTAAACCACTGATACGCATGAGCACAAGCACCAAAGCCATCAGAAGCTCCGGCTGGAGAACAGACCTGTTGATCGGTTTCCCGGACGGGCTGCTGCTGCTGTTGTTCACCACGCAAATACTTTATGCCAAAAGCCTGGCGGTAGACTCGTTTTACATCATTCACCTGCTCATACTGGGCGTAGGCACCCTGCTCATGACCATTGCCGTTTTCCGCGCCAACCGCGGGGATGATGACGACGGTAAAATGTCTCCCGAAGAACGCGCCAAGCTGCAAAACCTGGATATCTCCCGTCCTACCATAGAACATATTGCAGAAGAAATGGAGCGTGACCAGCAGATATGGGAGAAAACACTGCAGGAAGAACAGGTAGAGCTGAAAAGTTTCGGGCTGGGCCATGCCATCAAAAGCGCCCTCACCACCGGTTTGTTTTTCCTGCTGGGAGGCGCCATTGCCTTCATCCCCTACCTGGCCAGTGAAGATTTTCCCTTTGCCGCCAACGTAAGCCTCAGCCTGAGCCTCATTGCCCTGCTGCTTTTTTCTTACCTGAAGTCAAGAATTACCGGCCAGCGCCCCATGCGCCTGTCTATGCGTTACCTGGTAACCGGCGGGCTGGTGATACTGGCCTCCTACCTCATAGGCATGGCTATCTAGTAAACTGCCGGCGGTGCGCCAGCACGCAGATAAAAGCCGTCAATGCGCCCAGCAATGAAAGGTACAGCCCTATTTTCTGATCAGGACAAATACCCATCTCGCAACGGGAGTAGATCAGCATGTTCCTGAACGCCCACGCCGCCAGGAAGGCAGACGTAAAGAGGTTAACGCGGGGCGACCAGGCCTTCTGGATCAAAAAGAACACCAGCACCATTACCGCTACCGCAATGCTCAGCTTGCCCGGCTCCCCGAAGGCGGAACCTGCACTCTGCAAGCCGGTGAACACCAGCGTTTGCCCGTTAACCGGTACACTGATCCACGGAAGAAAAGCACTGATAATAACAAGTACGGCCGCAATAGCGCCTATGATGCTCGTTTTGGTCATGAGATTAGAATTGAACGGCAAAGTAAGGGAGAATTTGCGGGAAAGAGAAATAGTTTGCGGTATAACATCACCGCTGCCGGCAATAGAAAATGCGGGGGCTTTTTTGTTGCAAAACAAGAGCAGTCCCGATTTTCGTCTTTCGATCTGCGATTTTTAGATAACTTCCATCCCTGCACGCTCTCCTTTTTGTTAATATCTAATCCCAACCTAGTTGCTCTTCGAAAACCGCTAACGCCAATCGTTCTCCTTTTAGAATCTATTGAATGCCCGTTGCCGCCCGGCCCCGCTGAATGCCTTAAATTCAGTGAAAAAACATGTTATGGCAACGCAAACAAGTTTGTTAAAATTCACCGGCAAGCTGGGTAACGTCATCGGGTACCGGGTGGGCAAGAAGTACTACCTGCGCAGCATGCCGGAAGAAGTGCGGCAAAGCTCCCGCAGCAAGGTGAGCAGCCGTCACTTCGGCAAGGCCAGCCGCCTGGGGGCTACCGTGCGCCATGCCCTGCACGGCCTGCTGCACGTGAAGCAGGACAATAAGCTGATCAACAAGCTGAACGGAAGCTTGCTGGGGGTATTGCGGCAGGATGACCTGCACCGGCAGAAACGTTTTATACCGCGGTACTTCCGTGGGCTGGAGCGTTTTTGTTTCACTACGCATGCAGACCTTGCAAAAGTATTGCCCGTGGATGTGTCCGCTGTGCGTAATGCAGACGGCAACATTGAGGTAACCGTTCCTGCCATCCTGAAGCATCTGGCTAACCCCAGGGCTACGCATGTGGGCATCAGGGCGGTGGCCGTATGCCTGGAGCGCGGCTTCACCAAGGCCAACGCCGCAGCGTCTGAAATGGTGATGCTGAAGGCGGATGAGCCTTCGGATGCGTTTTTGCTGACCGTGCCGGCTGACCGGAACATGGTCACCTGCGTGATACTGGAGGTGACCTGCTGGCAGGAGGAACATGGCCGCCGGTATTTGATGGGCAACCAGAAGTTTATGGCGGCGCAGATCATTGCGGTGCTGCAGCCGGAAGCGGCGGTGGTGGTGCGGGAGGAACAGGTTCCTTACAGCTCCCAGCGGCAGCCGCGCATGCAGCTGCCGGTAATGCCGGGATTAGTGATTCACCATCCCCAACGGGAATAGTATGTGCTTTGTTTTTCGTTTTTACGCCCTTTACCGTCTCACCAGCCCCGCTGAACGCTCCTTCATGCCCTCACCTCACTTTTTCTTCCTAAAAACGCCCTGAAAACTCTGTTTCCTGCTGCTTTTTGCCTTGCTCGTGATACGCTGAACGTATTTTTGCACTTTTTTTTTGCCGGTATTAGCTTAGAACGGCACCGCCAGCTCATCTCTACACCAAATGCAGGGCATTTCCGCATCAAGTCCACCTAGCGTTCGCTTTCCCTTCGCTCACCCTTCGGTATTCCCTTTATGTTGACTCGGTGATGCAATTGTCTAGTATAGATACGATAGGCCTCACTTATAGGTCTGGCTGCGTTTCAACTGCCAGGCATTGCGGGTGGCTACCCCGGCGGCGAGGTGTTCGGCGTTGATGTTGTTCAACAACCTATTTTGCGATCTTTCGACGAAGATCATTGGCTAGCTCCCAGCCGATTCCCTTGATAGCATCCCTTTCTACTGGGGAAAGTTTCGCGGGGGACTCCCGCTTTTTGTGGAAGGTTGACTTCCGCCAGGCCAGTTCTTTGCAAACACGCTTACGAAAAGCGGTTTCCAGTTCCGTAAAAGTTTGCGATAAAGTTTTCAGTTCGTTTTTCTTCTTTTTCATGGAAAGCCGGATTAATGAACAATGTGAGTAAAGTCAGAAAGTGGAACCGGCGCATAAAAAAGGCGCGGAACTCAACCTGCCGCCCAGACCCGCGAGGATTGGAACACGGACAAGAAGAGTCCGCGCACGAACGCGGGCAAGCCTTCCTCTCGTGTTCCTTGTTTCGCGGGTCTGGAACGAGAATTCGGGCTATGCGCTTAATATCTTAAAGCTGCAAAGCTAATATTTTCCGAAAGCATTTTCTGATGCTGCCTTCGGGAAACATGTGATTGATGCAGTGAGAGAACGAAGGAAGAAACTGGGGATTTCTCAGGAACAGCTTGCCCATCACTTAGGCTACAGTGAAGGATTTACTGCCAATATCGAAACTCCTAAACGAAGCTCTAAGTACAACATTAAGCATATAAATGAGCTTGCAAAAATTTTGAAATGTTCGCCTAGAGATTTTTTCCCTAAAGAGCCTATGTGACTAGAAATATTAATTTGCTTGTGTGAGAGGCAGACAAATAGTGATGCGTCTATCTCAGTAGCAGCCTGGGAATAATATCCTACATTCTTCTTTTATTCCAAAGCAAGATTGCTTTAAGAATCGCTAGCACAACAAACATCGGTATAAGGAAAAACACTAGACTATAGAAAGCCCAACCGGAGGATACGACATCCGTCATTTCCAGCATATATAAAACAACACTATATACCAATAATATCAAGATCAATCCAAGCCCACAGTTGACTATACTTTCCCTTGACTTAGGTCGTAGTATGATAAAGAAGCACGAAGCTATTAATACCGGTATTAAGATAACCTGGATGATGCGTCTCAATCTATCCATGGGCGGTCTTTTCTTCCTGGGTGCGTTCCAGGGCAATATCCTGGGTTTCGGCCAGTACCAAACCTTCTGCCCCGGCCTCGGCTTCCAGTGCTTTTAAGAATATCATGCGCCGCATAGCCTTAAAACACACAGCACCCACTGGATGCATGAGGCTCTTTTACGGCAATTTTAAAAAAACTATCTCTTCAGCCTTTGCCAAGTTCTATTATGCAATATATACACCACACCAGCATCACGCCATGCCCGCAGCAAATTACGCAAATCGGAAACTGAACTCTCCTCAAGTAAAAACATATACTCTCTTTTCTTCCCTCCTTCCTTGAATTTCAAATAGTTACTCGTACCTTGTTTCATCATCAACGATTTGCCTCCATAAAACTCCCCGGCAACTTCAAGTGCAAAAACCTCCAATCCTGTAATATCCAAAATCGAAAATGAATACTGCCTTTGTGAATCGTCAATAATAATTTCCTTCTTAGTCAGTCTAATGGTTCCAACAATATCATAGGCCTTAATTAATTGCAGGGGAAGAACTGATGCGAAAAATAGAACAATTAACCCTAAGGTCACCTTTCCTGGCCAAAAAGCTGTGCTAATACACATCAGGGGTATCGTAATTAAAACTAACCATGTTAAAACCCTGAACAGGTATGTTCTCTTAAACGTTATCAAGGGGAGTGTAAGCATCGTCCGGAAGTTCGTTTTGTTCTATTTCTAATTCTTGTAAAGACTTTCTCTATCCGTTATCCGTCGAAAGATTGCTATTTCATCAAGTACATCGACATCGTTTAACAAATCAACATCGGTAGTACCTAGATCAATCACTACGTCTGTGTTCGCCGCACCTGTTCCTACCCTAAATTTCGAAGTAATTTCGTAAGCAAACTAATCCTTGCGTAACGGCGCCTTCACAATTTCATGCTCCCGCATGCTGGTTCACTACATCGCGAAATGGCCTACTTAATTCTACTTTTTTTAATGCGTGATCTATTGGTATAATATCCCAGAACCAGTACGCCAACAATCAGTAATATTACCAGCTCAGGCCGGCTCCCAGGCCACACTAATTCACCATAATCCTTATACCTCAATAACTGAATCTGTTGACCGATTTTGTAAGCCCCTTCCCGATACTCTTTTTTGCTGATTGTCATATCATAAATACTCTTATCGACAGATACTTTAATAAAATTGTATCTATCACATGTTCCGGGAACGGATACAACAACGGCTGCAACCTCTTCACCGAAATAACGCATAACTGCCAATTTTCCTATTGATGCAATTCCCCATACCATTAGCAAAATGCATAATAAAATCAATGCTTGGTAAAAAAATTTGCCCATTTCTATTTAGCTATCGATCTAACTATTGTTTTTTTACCACGCACTTTGAAAACTTCAAAAAAGCCACAAAAATCATATAATTCAGCACTAGCGGGAAAGTATTTTATCAGTACCTGTAAAATATCATGCAAATCATCCTTATGTGTATTGCTTTCAATTTTAACTTTATCATCTATTAACAATAGGCATTTAAACGAATCATGTACAAAATGCTTCTCGTCAGCCATTAGCTTAATAGATCTTAACACGCTATCAATGTACCTATTGTCAGATTCCGAAATCTTGAAAACAGCCAAATCTACTATTGAGTCATTTTCCTGGACTTTATAATTAATAGTATCATTTTTTTGATAACAGAATCTTAACGCAGCTTGCCCCTCACTATTAAAATCTACTAGGTAGTAGGAGTAATAATTAGGACATTCAATTATGATACTGCCACTCTTGAAGGATGGCTTACTATCATGTTTCTTGTTCGAGTTCTTAACGCCACCGCAGGCCATCAAATAAATGGACAACCCGAATAATAACTGTAAAGAAAATAACCTTCCCATATACCTATAAAATAGTTAATTTTAGTGTTCGAACGATAGCCACTTTCCTCAATTCTATGCCCCTACCCGTCCACCATCCGCAAATTCCCATACTTATTCCGTTCAGCTTGTTGATGGTTTTGACCATCATTTCGCAAGGTCACACCAAAAGGATTATAATACATCTCCGCCAGCCGAAAGCCAAATCAACTCTTTGACTTTAAGATATCTATTTTAATCACCTGAATTGCTTTTGGCAAGTATTCAAAATTAATTGCACGTTGTTTTTTGGTCATCATAAGTGAGTATTTATTTTTTCCACACAAAACCGGTTCATAGTCTGAAAACTCCTTATAATAAATAATAACCGGAAGCACATAAAAACTATCATACAGATAGCACCTGCTGGTATCTATACAATTGACTTCGGTCGCCTTTTGTTTCAGGAAAGACCGTTGATCAAAATACTCAACCCTTCGACCATTTCGCAATTGCAAGTTCGGCACTGGATTTAACACTTTATCCAATGCATCGCTGGCAAACGGATAAAAGAAATCGTGAAATCCCAACAATTTTACTTCATTCGCTGTTCCATCGTAATCATACATATAGTTGTGCGCCGACAGAAAAAGAATTCCGAATTCTTCACGAATCAGCGTATCTTTTTGAGAGAAACACTTCTCGGCGTAAAAAAAGAGGATTGATATACTAATAAAAAATCTCATAATCATTACTTTGTCTCCTAAGCCGCCATTTGTAAGAGTTAGAAAGCTAATGAATTTTCTATACTTAGGGCTTTTAAGATTTCTGCTATTCGCTTTAAATCGTAAGGTATAGCTTCATCATCGGATTTAGTCAAACGATGGATTTCAGCTAAATCATCTGACAATTGCCCCAATGAGATCTCACTTGGATCGTTGTAAGGATCGTATATTTGATCACTCGATATATCCCAATAATAATCATTCTTCAATTCCACTTCATTTCCCTTACTGTTTTTCAGCTCTAGAAGCAAAAGTGCGGTTATATTAATCAATTCATCAATATTTACTTTCATTGTTTATCGACCGTTTAATTCCGAATATTATTTCGAAATATTTGAATGGAATAACTTCCAAAAGTCAGCTTTAATTGCTCCTGATCTTTAGGCGCAATATGCGTCCAGACAGAATATTCCGCCATCGCAACACGGCATCACCGCTAAAAACGCATCTTAACTTCCTATCCTTCTATTAGAAATCCAAGTCTATCCCTAGTTCTAGTTTTCTTTCTTTAAACATATTCTCGTCAAATGGCCCCATAACATAAGATTGAAGAATACTATCACAGTTAGCTTTTAAGCAGTCCAAATTTTTAATCCTAAAATATTTATCGACAAAGTAATAATTTTCTTTACTGTCTTTCATCTGTAGAGTCTTTACTATTATCCATTTGTTATTGGATGTGGCGGCTTCTACGTATTCACCATTATTCGCCTGTCTTTCGCGGGTAGGAACCACTTGTATTCCTCCGTGACAGCGTCCTTCACAATAAACAATAATCCTATCTTCGTCTCCATCACCATCCCACAATGAAAAATTATTGCCCAAGGGGTGATTATACCATTCATTACAAGAAGTAGTGAACAATGCACTCATAAAACAAATGCCAGAAAAAATAAAACGGATCTTCTTTTGCATAGAGACAAATCTAGCAGAATAACTACCCTATCATTTCAACTTCCAATGTGCCTGGCTCTGAAGGTCTAATCCAATATCATGAAAAAAATTCGCAACCATCACTTCACACCTAAACCTAAAGCGGATAATCACATTTCCAGGGATAAGTAAATCTTTTCAGATCAACACCTAATTGCTCTAATAGATTAAAAGCTCCTCTTCCGTTTTTGCATAATATCTTCTTTCGTTAACCATATCCTCGCCTGCGAAATATTCATCTATTTTATCCTCCCCTATTTCAAAGTCAAGGACACTCGATGTTTATGTAATGATGGCCCCAATTCTGCAACAATAAGCCCCCCGCTTCTAAATCTATTGTAAATAGCAGTATCCAACATATTTCTTTTAACTACGTAGTAAAAAATCACCTCTGACCTAGAGTTTTATAGATCAAAGCATCCTTGCCGGAACCTTTATTGGGTAGTGTCTGACATACCAGCAATATTATTCAATATTTTGGCGCTTGTTAAACACAACTATTTTTTACCCCCCAAAAAAAATTGCCAATCCAAAGCTGCTAACTATGCTGACAATCCCATATAAAAATAGAAGCTTACTTTTTCGACTTCTTACCAATTCTGGCTTTCCCAGCCACTTACCTTCTATTACTTTGAAAGAATGATTTTCCTTATACAAGTATCTTCTGTAGTTGTAAACTTCAAAGATCAAAAACACAACGAGAAGAAGGAGCTTGTCAACATGCACTTTTCGTTTGTCAAGGAACTGAATCAGGATCATAATGGTGAACACGTTCAATGTTTGCAATCCTGCTAGTATAGAAACCGATGTTGCTTCAGCTCCCTTTTCTTTGTATCCCGAATAGAATCTGCAGATCAAATAATATAAAAAGTCAAAAAACAGCATTGATAAATCGCAATAAATTAGAATACTGAAAATATCACTTCGTCCTACACAAAAACACTGACAATCTGGCTGATAGTTTCACTTTTCATAACTCCATCTCTCAATTCACCGTCCAAAACGCTGTTCCTTAGGCAACTAAGTCTTTCCAAAACAAACAACTTCACATCATCAAGTGTTTTATGTTCCAGATATTCCAAATCAAAGTCTATTAGTATTCCCCGCCCCCTTCTAAAAATGTTTATTCCCCAGAAAGGGTTGGCCCATCCGTTTTCCCTCGCATTTTTCATTTCATATAAAGTGCCTGAAGAATCAATCAAAAGAACTCCGTCAAAAACACCTCTTTTTAGCAGTTCCCTTGATGTATATTTAAGCGCACACTCAGTCTTAATACCATATAGATTTAAATCACTAAATTCTTTATATGCCAAGACAGGATATATCATACTATCTATTTTTATTGAGTTTTCCCGGCGTGTAGGCCTGAAGATATCGATGCCTGCTTTGAAAAACAGAAAATACCACCTTTATCAATTTTTATTAGATCTCTCCAAATTTGATAAGATTCCCAATAATTTCTCCCAATCAGATACATCTACTGCCTTCTTCCGATAATTGCTTGCTGCTGTCCATCAATCGAGAAAATTAATTTCTCATCCTCCTGCTGTACTTTAACTTGTTCTTCCTGACCTTAATATCCTTTCTTTTAAAAAAAGAGTTATTTATAAAACTAAAATGCAACTCTTCATCCTGAATGCCAATCACCAAAAGCTCAAATCTATTCATATAAAATATATAGATAAGAGAAGTGAACATTAACACCATGCTAAAAAATAGAGATATCCTTTCGTTATTAAACCTCTATTTGTTCCTGGCAATTAGTAGAATAGAATTATCATTCCTGATAGAGATTTTCGACTCTCTACTTCTTCCCCTTATTGACGTAATTCGCTAAACGCCATCCCCACGATATAGTTCAACTTCTAGATATTGCACGTCATTTTCAATGTAAAAATCCAACAAGATTTTTTCTTTATAAGATACAGCTGTCAACGTAATAATTCCAGATGAATCATCGTAAAAGTGAAAATCAAGGTTAAAATCATGCAATGAGGACAACTTCAATGCACCACAATCCCTGGACAGAGCATTAAGTAAGTAAAATGGCTGATCCTGGCACTTAACATTGTCAGTTATAAGACTTTTTAATCCTTCCTTATCCGGGAAAAGCAACTTTTTTGAAATTAAAAGAGAAAAGTCAGGCGATTTAGCTATAAAGTCATCCGTCTCAGCAATTGAGAGTAAATCTCTTTTGGGATCACCGTTTTTTTGCAGCTTTTCTAGAATGGAATTGTATTCTTTAAAATATCGCTTCCCATAAAGCCTTCTCTTTTTTTGTTCATGCGTTTCCATCAAAAGAATATTATAAGTTGCATAATGCTGCGCCCCTTGCTAACGCCGTTCCTCAACGCTCCCACTTGAGGTATCAGGATTGTCAAAAGCGGCTAAAAGATACCTTACATTCAAAACTAAAAAAAGCACAAACAAAAGAAGCCCCCACGGTTGGATCGTAGGCAATGTCAATCTGGCATCACCAAACCCGACCCAATATCGAACAGTTGTATAGTTCGCTGTAATAATCGCAAAATTAAATGAAGCAAGTAACAGGGTAATACCGGTCAATAAAATCCCTATTCTAAAATTAAATAAGTACACAACAATGTTCACAAGCACCAAGCCCCCTGAAATGAGATGCCTAATTCGCGCCACGTGGGTTACGGTTAGAATTTTCATCCACGCAAAAACTACAAATACAAGCAAGACTAAAAATGGTATCAGTCTCAGCAACTTCTTATAATCCATATTAAAGCTCATAGGTACCTGATTTTTCACATCTCCCCATCACTTCCCCCCCGCCTCACAATACTGATTAATAAACCGCTTATACATCGCCGCCAGATGCGCAGACGTCCCCTCCCCTTCATTGATGCTATGCGTACGGTTAGGATACGGCATAAACTGGAACACCTTTTTATGCCTGATCAGCTCATTCACCAGCATCTCCGCGTTCTGGTAATGCACGTTGTCATCTCCGGTACCATGCACATACAACAGGTTCCCCTGCAGGTTCTTCGCGTACGTCAACGGCGAGCCTTTGACAAAGTCTTCCCGGTTTTCCTGCGGCAGGCCCATGTAACGTTCCTGGTAAATATTGTCATACGTGAGCTGGTTGGTAACGGCGGCAATGGCTACGCCGGTTTTATAGATCTCCGGGTATTTGAACATCAGGTTCAGCGTCATGGAGCCGCCGCCGCTCCAGCCCCATACTGCTACCCTTTCCGGGTCAATGAAGCGCCATTTAAGAATCTCTTTGGCGGCCATGGCCTGGTCATGCGCATTGAGGATGCCTACCTTGCGGTAAATGCTCTTGCGCCAGGTGCGACCTTTGGGCGCGGGCGTGCCGCGGTTGTCCAGCGAGATGCAGATGTAGCCGTCTTGTGTGGCGTTGCCATACAGGAAGTTGATGCCTGCGCCGTAGGTGTCGGTTACGGTGCAGGAGGCGGGCTCTCCGTATACGTAAAAGAGCACGGGGTATTTTTTGGTGGAGTCAAAGTTTTCCGGCCGCGCCATCCAGCCGTCTAGCGTTACACCATCTGCGGTGGTTACCTGGAAGAAGGTGGTCCTGCTGGGGGCCATGGCGGGCATGGTAACGGCGTTGGTGGCGGTATTCTGATGACCGGGCAGGGTCACAAATTCGTTCATGGGTTTTACCACATGGCTCTGGTACAGGTGCAGGGCGTAATTGCCCGCGGGCGATATGTTGTACTCGTGCGTGCCGGGCTGGCTTTCCGGCGTGATGCGCACGGCTTTGCCGCCGGCCAGCGGCACTTCGTAGAGGTATTGCTGGGTGGCGTTCTCCGGGGAGGCCAGCAGGTATATTTTCCCGCTCTTTTCGTCTATGCGCACAATGCGGATCACGTCATAATTGCCGGGGGTGAGCAGCTTCTCATCCTTGCCGTTGCCGGATACGCGGTAGAGGTGCCGCCAGCCGTCTTTTTCACTCACCCAAACAAAAGCGCGGCCCTGTTCTATCCAGTCCCAGCCTTTGATCTCGTCGTCATCCCAGCGGGATTTAACATCTATCCACGCTTCATCCTGTTCGGTATAGATGGTGCGTACCTGGCCGCCGGCGGCTTCGGCCAGCATCAGGCGGGAGGTGTTCTGTTTCCGGTTGAGCTGCTGCAGGATCAGCTCCTGCTTGCCGGGCACCCATTCCATACGGGGAATGTAATGCTGCTGCGGGTCTCCGGGTACCTGCAACCAGGTGGTTTTGCGGGTTTGCAGGTTTACTACCCCCACCCTGCAGGCTGACGGGCTTTCCCCGGCCTTGGGGTATTCTACGGGAATGGTGTATGAATAGATAGAGTCTGTATTATCTATCATGAGGAAGTCCCGGATCTTGCGGGCGTCTATCTGCCAGTAGGCAATGCTCTTACCGTCCGGGCTCCAGCGGAAACCATCGCGACAGCCAAATTCTTCTTCGTACGCCCAGTCAAACGTACCATTAATGAGGCGGCGGGAGCCGTCTTGCGTCAGCTGGTCGGTTTTGCCGCTGGCCAGGTCTTCCACGTACAGGTTATGCCCGCTTACATAGGCGGCCCTGGTACCGTCTGGCGAAAGTTTGGCGAACATCAGGGACGCTTCCGGGAGGTTTTTACCCAGCTGCCGCAGGGCGCCGGTGCCGCGGTTTAGCAGCCAGTAATCTCCGCGGGTATGGTACCGCCATACTTTGCGGGTATTGGTGAATATCAGCACTTTCTGCTCATCGGGCGAAAAGGTGAAACCTGCTACGGCCAGCGGCTCCCTGGCGCCGGCGGGGGTCAATGCCTTGGCGGTGATCTTGTCTGCCGGCTGGAGGTCTTTTACCCGGTAAGCGGTAATGTCACCCTCCCCCTCCTGCCAAACGGCTTCCCCGTTGCGGGCCCACTGAACGTCCTGGGCTAAGGCGGAATAAGCAGAAAGGGCTATGAAACAGAGCAGGAGCAGAAAACGCTGCATGGGCATATGGAGTCGGAAAAAATTGTGCATGAGTAAAATAAGGGAAATTCGGCCAATCTCCGAAAAGGAAAATGTTAAGTGGCAAGGGGGAGCTTGAATTGGCCCAAAGTTTGGCCTGTAAAGGGCGGAACAGCATTATTACAAAAGCTCAACTACGTATTTAGAGGTCTTCAAATAATTTATTCATAATAATTTTTGACAATTTATAAAAATGTGTATTTTTATGGCGTACAAGAAGTCCTATTGAAAAACTAGAAAAAATGGTACAAGTATCCTATTCTTACAAAAACCGGGAATTCTTTCATCTGGAAGATTCCATCATGAACCAGATTGCAGAAAGTGGAAAACGTATGCTTTTCGCCCTCCTGGAACCGATTCACGACGTTTTGTTGCATGAGAACGGCAAGATCCGGATTTGCCTGGACGAGCAGCCCAACATTGAGCTGCACGGTTTCAGCGCGCCGGTGAAACGCCAGATTGAATGCACCCTGCGGGGCGAAGACCTGGAAAACTGACCGGATACACACCACCTACTGATATTGCGGCGCCCTCACCTGCGCCGCATTTTTTTATAACAGCCTTCTCCAATGACGATTAAGACGACCCGTACCATCAAGACCCGTGGCAGCAAAACGCTGCTGGGCAGATTCCTTCGCATTCCCGGCCTCATTCTATCTTTTCCCCTGCTGGCAGCTGGCATAGCCATGCGCCTCACCTGGCTCACGGTGCTGGCTGGCGCCCTGCTGTTCTGCACCCTGGCCATCAGGCTGGTACGCAACCGCACCGTGGTCAGCCTGGACGAAAAGGGCATCCGTTACTCCAGCCCCTTCCGGCAGCTGCAATTTAAATGGCATGAGATACAGGCGGCCGGGGTGTATTACGTGAAAAACGGGCAGGTATTTGAGGAATATGCTGCTGGAAAAGAGCTGCCGGAGCCTGATAACGAGGGCCGCACCATTTTTGTATCTACCCGCAGCGCCTACTCCCCCGCCCGCCACCGCCGGCTGGTGAACCGTACAGACATGCATTTCCGCTGGAACAGCGAAGCCTGGAAGGTGATTGCGGCCCGGTGCCAGGCAACGCCCCCGGGACCGGGCAATACGGCTCCTTCAGCAGCGGAGGGGCCAAAGGCGGGTTGAAACAGCGTCCGGGCAACCGGGCAACACAGCACCCTCAGAAAGGCCTGTTGAACTTCTTAAACTATCTCCCTTTTCCTCCATACATAAAAAATCCCCGGCAGCCAGGCCACCGGGGAATCTTATTGCATCCAGTAAATATTTATCAGCGGCTGCTGTTGATCTTTGACACCAGGCGCAGAATTTCAAGGTAGAGCCATATCAGCGTTACCAGCAGGGCAAAAGAAGCGTACCATTCAAAGTATTTGGGCGCGCCCTGGGTAATGCCGTTCTCTATCATGTCAAAATCAATAATGAGCATCAACGCGGCAACAGCGGTGACCACTACGGAAAAACCGATGCCTATCAGGCTGCCTTCATGGAGGAAGGGAATGCTGATGTTAAAGAAGCCCAGTACAAAGGCGATCAGGTAAAAGATAGCGATACCGGTTACGGCGGCGAACATCACGGATTTGAACCTTTCCGTAGCGCGGATGATGCGGGCGCGGTACAGCACCAGCATGCCAATGAACGTGGCAATGGTAAGCCCCACGGCCTGCAGCACAATGCCATCCCAGCGGCTGGCGTAATAAGCGGAAACAGCGCCCAGCAAAAGACCTTTTGCCAGGGCGTAGGCAGGCGCCAGGTAAGCGGCCCATTCTTTTTTGAAGGAAATAACCAGCGCCAGCACCAGGCCGCCAATTGCACCGCCTATCATGTAAGGCATCACGTTCTCGCCCCTGGCAAAAGCACCCCAGGAATACACCGCGGAGGCCAGTACCAATGCCAGCAGGAACGCCATTTTACCAACAGTACCGTTCAGCGTCATAGACTCGCTGTATTGCGCGCGAGACGCTTCCTGGAATGTTTTTTCACTCAGTACAGGGTTTTTCGATTCAATTAATGCCATATTTCATTCTGTTTTGTTGATTCTTTCAAATATACATTTTTTTCCCTAACGGGCCGGGGAAGGGGGACTCCTATTCTTCCTTGCCGCCCTTTTCGCCTGTAAACCAGTGCTCTTTGTCGCGGAACAATACGTTGAACGTAGTAAGGGAACCGTAAATGCGGGTGATGTACTGCTGCATGTTCACCTTGTCCTCATCACTCAGCAGCTTGTGCGCATTGATCTGCTGCTCCAGCACCCGCAGGCGGTCGCGCACCATCACTATTTTATGGAAAAATACCTCCACGGGCACCTCCTTGGCTTTGAGGGAAGGGTCTTTGGGCTGCAGCACCATGGTGCCGCCGGCCCAGCGCTCTCCCAGGGGTACCACTTCAGTAATGCCGCCCCAGAGGCGCAGTATTTTCAGGAGGGAGGTTTCTACGGCAGATACAGTTTCTACTTCCACCGTCTCGTTTTCTGCGTACAAAATTTCGAACAGGGGGTCTGTTTTGTCTACTTCCACCACGCCCTGGTTAATGAAAGTGATCACATACTGGGCATACTTTACGCCAATGATAACGCCCGGGCCGTAACGCGCGTGCTGCACACGGGAGCCTACGCCTGCTGTCAGTTCTTCCATGCTTTTTTTGGGCAGTAATATAATACAAGATGTTGAGATCAGGCATCGTTTTCCGTGGTGGCATTGATCTCACGCCCTGAAAATGAGAGGATGGTATTGATGAGCATACGGCGGATGCGGCGCTCGGTTTCCTTGTCTGGCCGGGGTATGAGGAACTGCACCTTATAGTGCACCAGGTCTTTCTTGATCTCCAGTATTTTCAAAGAAAAGCTGTTCTCCGTGATGTTGCCGGCAAAGGGCCGCAGCACGCTTTTCAGCTCCTGCTCCAGCTGGTCCGGAGAGGATTGGTATTTGAGGTCCAGCTCAAACTCTATGGTCAGCTTCTTGATGTTCTGCTTGCTCTGGTTCAGCACCATGGTAGAAAAGATCACGGAGTTGGGGATCAGCACTATATCATCGTCATCGTTCTGCAGCACCACGTTAATGAGCGTAATGTCCAGCACCTTGCCGCGGTACTCTCCCACCCTGATCTGGTCTCCGAGTGACAGCTGGTCTGAAAACATGATGATGAGGCCGTTGATCATGTTGGCAATGTATTCCTTAGACAACAGGGCAAAGGCCGCCGCGGCAATGCTGAGACTGAAAAAGAGGTCTTTGATATTGGCGCCGAAGAGCGTCAGCAGTGCTACCAGGAACATCACGGTATTCAGCACGGAAGAAATACGGTTGATGCCCAGCACAAAGTTATCCCGCGTGAGACGCTGCAGCCGGTGTTTGCTGAGGTACCAGGATATCATTACTATCCAGCCGATGGAAATGAGCAGGTTGGCGCCCAGGAAGAGAGACAGCGCGTTGGTAGCGCGGCCCAGCCATTTGTATTTCTCGAACCAGTCGTGACTGGAAAAGTTGAAGAGCAGTACGGCCAGGTACACTACCAATTTTATCACAAAAACCAATATCTCCTTCCGGAACTTCTTTTTATTGTATGTGGCCTGATCTATTACCATGGGTTTTCGGCTTTTACCTTCCGGCTGCAAAAATAGGTAATTATGGGGCATGTAGAAAGGGCCGCCCGGAGGCAGCCCTTAAAATTCCCGTCAAACTTATGGCAAATGCAAATCCCTGGCGCCTGATACTTCGGCAGACACTTCTCCCAACATGCGGTTGGGTGCGTCAGGGTCAGTGCCGGGGTCTCCATTGCAGTTCTGCCCGGTGTATACCTTCACAAAATCAATATAGGCCAGGCTGACCGCTTTCCCGTCCTTATCTACCGCCCGGTCTATGTCAAACTTGTTATAGCCGCGCCCTTCTTCTTCTCGTGCCTGCAAAAAGATGGCGGAGCCGTTGTCCGCATAGCCCCAGTCCAGGGGCTTGTTGGTAATGAGGCCAATGCCGTAATCCGGATTATAGGCCTGCTGCAGCGTGTTGGGCAGCAGGGTGCCTTCAAACACCAGGGAGTCCTGGTTGGCGGCCCAGGCCGGGTAATAAGACTGGTTGTGGAACATGTTGCGGAGCACGTAGCCGGTGCGGCCCTGGTTGTCTTTCCATAGTACATCGTCCGTAAGGTTCTTCGGGTGGTAATAAACGATGCGGTATTTTTTGACGGTGCCGGTTTTGGCGTATTCGCTGCCGGCCAGCTCGTACCAGGCATCATCGTCCGGCAGGCCATTGCCGTTCAGGTCTTGCATCACCATCACGATGCCCGGTTCAGACCATTCCTGGTCTTTGTTCACCAGCGGGTTGCCGTAGATACCAAGGTCGTAGCCGGCCTTGTTCTCAATAGAATGGTCAAAGCCAAACACCACATAGCCGCCGTAGCCGCCGAGGGAAAGCAAGGCGTTAGTGCCGCCCGCCAGCGCCTGCGCGCCCGCCGGGGTGCCGGTGCTGCCGCTGTTCACAAACTGACCGGGAGCAGGCAGGTAGTCAAATACTTTGGAGATAAACTTTTTGCTGGTGTCTGTAGCCGGACGGAAGTAGTCTGGCTGCGGGGCGGCCCCGTCTTTTTTGGAGCAGGCATACAGGCCAGTTGCCAAAGCCAGGGCCAGTACGCTGTTTTGCATGGTACGTGTTATCATATCTTATTTGTTTTTCAGGAATACAAAATGAGCAGGTATATCGCCGGTCATCACAGACCATTTGCGTTTGCCCGTTTTATCGTAGCAATGCAGGGTGCCGGGCGTTACATAGTCTTTCGCATCGGTCACATATACATCGTCTGTATCAGGGTCTACGGCTATGCCGTACGGTATCCTGATGTTTTTTTCCGTGCCGTCTGCAATAAAATTCCGGTCAAGCTTCGTTTCGTTCTTCACATTCAGCAAGGTATAGCTGATGGTATTGCCGCCGGTGAGGTAGCTCCATTCCACGCTGTAGATATAGGCCAGGTCTTTGTGAATGAAGAGGTTGCTGGCCGCTATTTCCAGCGTTTGTTTCACTGTGTCTGTCCGGGTGTCAATTACGTATATGCGTGAGGGTACGGTATAATAATCCCCGCGGGAGGTAACGTACAGGTCTCCGTACGCGTCCAGCGCCATGCGGTGCAGGTTGATGCCGGCCTCTATGCGTTTGATTTCCTGCCCGGTATGCAGGTCAATCACAGAAATGGTTTTTTCATAATTCGGCGGACTGTAGCCGCCCGAGTTAGCCACATACAGCTTACTGCCCGCCACCACCAGCTGCTCCGGGTTGCGCCCGGTCTTTATTTCATTCACGATGGTGAGGGTCGCGGTGTCCACCACGGCCACATATCCGTCATTAGACGTGATGTAGGCTTTATTTTTATAGAAGTCTACATAGCGGCACTGGTTCACGTTCAGCTGTTTGATGCGGCGGCAGGTAGCTGCGTCTACCACTTCTACCTTGTTGGAGTTATTCACCACGATGTACATCATCGAACCGTAAATAGCTATATAGTTCCCCACGTCTCCCAGCCCCTTTGTTACCTCCGGGTTGTAGGCGGTAAACACCCGGCGGTGGTATTGCCCGGTTTGCAGGTCGAGGTAATCAAGCGATGCCTTGTTCATATTCATGTTACCTTCATTCAGCAGGTACAAACCCGCAGCAGTGGCTTCCAGTGGCGCCGCGCGCTGGAAGCCGGGAATGCCTTGCGTTTCCACCCGTGGAATGGTGACGCCTTTTCTGCAGGCCGCCAGCAGGCATATCGCTATCAATAATCTGTACATCATCTCAAAAATTATAGTGCAGCGAAAAACGGTAGTTCCTTCCCGGCATGGGGAAGTTGAGTACCACATCGTAATACTGGTTCAGCAGGTTATTCACTTCAGCAGAAATGCCGAAGGCCTTGTATTTATAATGCAGCGATACATCACTGGTATACCAGGGTTCTATATAATTCACGGGAATGTTGGTTTTCTGCGAGTACCGTTCGCCAGTGTAAATAAAACTGTAATGAAGGCCCCACTCCCGATACGTAAGGCCCGTGGTGAGAGAGCCGCTGTGCCAGGGCGTGTATGGTATCTGGTGGCCGTGGTTGTAACCATTGGGTGTAAGGTCTTGCGCCTGCTGCCAGGTATAGTTGATGCCGAAATTCCAGTAGAGAGATGTAAAGAACTGGAGGCCAGCGCGGATATTCGCATCTATACCGTGAACGCCTACACGATCAAGGTTCATCATCGTCCACCGGAAGAGGTTGGCGGCCGGCACGGCCACTATCTTGTCTTTCACGGAATTGTAATAGCCATCTGCCTGAACGGCAATATATACCAGCGGGCCAACGGCGGTTTTACTGTAACTGAAACCAATGTTATACTGGTGTGTATACTCCGGCCGCAGGTTGGTATTGCCTACAAAAGTGTAATACAGGTCGTTGAAGGTGGGCATGCGGAAGATGTTCTTGTAGAATGCCCGCAGCCGGAAGTTCTCGCCGGCGAAGGGCTGCCATGAGGCAGACACGGATGGCGTCAGCTCCCTTTTGCTGCCGGCGCCGGTGAAGAATTGCACGGTTTCATCTACCATGGTACCCAGGGCGCTGGCCTGCAGCTCAACACGGGAGAAGTGAATGCGGGTGGCCAGTGCGGCAAGACCGGTGTACCGGGTGGGATAAGCAAAACGGTAGATATTGGCGTCCAGCGTGTTGATGATCACGTCTGTGCTCAGCACGGCTTCCCACCAGGGTTGGATATGATACCGCTGCGCCAGTGAGAGGTATCCCTCCTGCTGGGTGTAGCGGTTGTCAAGAAACCCTGCTTCGTTGTTATACTCCGGGTCTTGATACCGCGTGAAAAGATGGGTGTACCTGGTACGCAAGGCCAGTGAATAGCGGGAGGAGAAACTTTTGTTCCAGGTTGCCTGCAGGAACATATCCCTGTCTTGCAGGCGCTGGCTGTACTCAAAGTGATTGGCCACAATGGCGCCGGGCAGGCCGCGGGCGGAGCGGTAAGCATAGGCTTTAATGCTCCATTGGCTGCTGTCTTTAAAGCTGCCCTGCAGCGCGGCCTCCAGCCGCCAGGCCTGTACGTCCGCATTGTTGCGGACGGCAATGGTATCATACACGCCGTTGGTATAGCGGTATTTGTAGCGCCCGTGCGCATGCGTCCATTCGCCGCTAACGCTGGCGCTTGTACGTGCTGAAATCTTTTGCTGCCACAGTATGGCCGGGTTGATCAAACCGAAAGAACCTGTTTTAACGCGCAGCTTGCCGTGGCTGCGCTCCCCCTGGCGGAACTGCGGGCGGCGGCTTTCTATATAGAGCGAGCTGGCGGAGGCAAAGCCGCGGGCCGGCTGGAAAATATTGTTGTGCTGGCCGCTGTAAAGGCTGAGGCTGTCTATATTATCCAGCGAGAACTTGCCCAGGTCTACCTGCCCGTTCTGCGCATTGCCCAGCTGCAGGCCATCGTAAAACACGGCTGTGTGATGGGTGCCCATGCTGCGCACGTTGATGGTTTTCAGCCCGCCAATGCCGCCATAGTCTTTGAGCTGTACACCGGAGAAGAAGCGCAGCGCATCGGCCACGGAGAGGCTGTTCAGTTTTTGCAGCTCCTCTCCCGCCAGCACCTGCACGGGGTGAGACGTATTGATCACCAGCGGTATTTTAACGGACGTAACCGTTACCTCTTTCAGCGTGTCTCCATCGTTTTTGTGCTGCGCTGCGGCGCTGCCTGCAAAAAGCAGGCAGGCCCACAGGCAGCGGTTGATCTTATTCAGAGGCATGGTTCACTAATGAAAAACTACCATAGCGGGGAAATACCATCCTTTATAGAGAACGGTTTTCTTCAGCGCGCCGGAAGTAGCGTCATACAACAGTACCCTGTTCTCGTTGCCGCTAAACTGGCCGTTGATGGTGGTAATTACCAGCTCATTGGTGCGGGCGTCATAAGCTACGCCTGCGCCGTAGAAGTACTGGCCTTCCGGCAGGGTGATAAAGGGCGCATCCAGGGAGGCGGCGTTGCCAATGGTATAGCGGTAGAGCTTGTTCCCGTAGCCCCATCCTTTGCCCGGCTCAATCACATACACATTGTTCTCTTTGGAAGAGGCTGCCATGGAAACGCTTCTCCAGGCGCCCCAGGGAGATACCGCCTTGAACTTCATCTTCACGGAATCCAGCTTGAGGGTAACAGGGTTGATGCTCATCAGCAGGGAATCTTTTACGGCATACACATCTCCGTTCCTGGCTTGTACAAAACCGATGGTGGCTTTAGCGGGTATCTGCACTACACCGAAGGTGGCCGCATCCAGCACTACCATGCCGTCTTTGGAGGAGTGAACAAACACATAGTCTCCCGCCTTGAGCATATTGCCCACCGTACCGGAAACGCCGCCCAGTTTGGCGCCCAGCCCCAGCGTGTTGAGGTTGAGGGGATAGATGCCGTCTCCCGCGCTGAGGAGGCCGCGGGTATTATCTATGCCCACAAAGGTCATAGCATTGCCGCCGGCGGGTTTATCTATGCGGCCGGTTTCTTTCAGCGTCAGCGCATCTGCCACTACCAGCGGGCCGCCGGCCTTTACCACCAGGTATAGCTTGCCGTTGTAAACGGCGCCGTATTGCAGGGTGTTGGTCAGGCCGCCCAGTGTTTTACCGGGATTTTCCTGTTTGTACACCCATGTTCTTACCGTGTCTGCACCGTACTCATAAAAGTGTACACTGCCGGTTTCCGTACCGAACCATCCTTCGTTCAGTACAAAAAAACCGTTCTCGTACCGGCCCCATACCTTGATGTTGTAAATGAGCGAATCTGTGCCCGCGGCATTGCTCATGCGGAAGGAGATGCGGTACTGGCCGCTTTCTTTCGCTTCAAAGGTGTACACGGAGTCCGTTCCGGTGGGCGTGCCGTTCACGTTCCACTGGAAAGTGGCGCCCAACGGCTGGTTTAATTGCGGGCTCAGCCGCAGCGTTTGGCCGATGTGGAGGGAGTCCGTTGTTTTGGCGGCAGAAATCACCGGGCGCTGGAAAACCGGCCCGTCATTCCTGTTACAGGCGGCCATCAAGGCGAGCAGCGCCAGGCCCGCAAAGGGGCGTAAATGTTTCTTCATATGCTTGCTGTTTGTACAATGACAAATTCACGGCATGCATATGCGGTACATAGGCGCATAGCATGCCCAACGCGCATAAAAGGGGGATCAGTAAAATGAGAATATAACGCCCGCAAAGGCTTTACATTCCTGGCTTTTCACCCGAAAGCGTTGAATGATGTTACACCTGGCAGGTCTTCTGGCTCTCCTGCTTTTCCGGCGGGCCTTCCCTTCCCTGTGGGGAAAGTGGCTTGGAGATGATCTCCGGAAAAACGTCCCGATCATTACATCGGGGCAGGATTACAGCTACGGGGATAGCTCCGGCATTGCACCGGATTCCCTTTTAATACATACCCGTTTTACGGGGTACTGTAACCAAATGTGGCGCAAACCTACGGTTCTGTGTGGAATTATCCAAATTGGGAAAGATGATAGCGCATGAAGCGCATTCCGGATAAGCGCCTTCACCCGGCCTGCGCAAAGCACACACAGGCAGGCCTATATGATCTTATGTATGGAAGATAAACCTGTTAGCATGCAACACGCAACAAGCCTATGCCCCCTCCAGCAGGTGCAGCGCCTCCAGCAGCATGATGCCGCTCATCTGAATGGACGCGTCTTGTCCCGGAGTGGCGGGCGCCTTGCGCCAGCGGGTATCAAAAATATATTGCGGGCGGAGCGTGCCGTTGTCAAGCAGGCTGCGGCCGTTGTTGCGCAACCACTCCTGGAAGCGGGTTTTCACGGGTGCTTCCAGGTTGCCGTGTAATATAAGCTGTGTGAAGTAGCGGATGAAAATGCCTTTGAACAGGCCCCCGTCTCCATTGTTCTCCCCTTTCAAAATACCGCCGGGCGAGAAGCGTACGGTATCTTCTACTACGTACTGCGCCGTGCGCAATGCATCTGCCAGGTAGGCAGGCTCACGGGTAATGGTGTACAGCTCCAGCGCACCGCCCAGCCAGGTGCCCTGGTTGTAGGTGAATACCATGCCGGGGCGGGTATTGGTTTGCGGCACGCCGTCCTTTACTTCAATATTGTCCCACACGGTGCCGTTGGCGGGGTTCACGAGATATTTCTTTTGCCAGTCGTAGATCTGTTTGGCAAAGGCCAGATCTTCCGGCTGTTTGAACAGCTTGTAACGCCGCGCGGCAATGATCATGGCCGGGCCGTTGGAGCAGGCATTCTTGGAATGGGGCGTGGTTTTCATCCACATAATACCGCCGCCGGCTACGGGCGTCCAGCCCTTTTTGATGTCCGTCCACAGCGTGTCCGCCACCGCGGCGTACCGTTTGTTGCCGGTGGCTTCATAAGCCCGCAGCAGCGCCAGCGCCAGCCATTGCTCATCGTCATAATATTCATTGAACCACTGGTTGCCGTTCTTCCGGCGCATGCCGTCCAGCAGCTGATCCAGCTGCTGCAGGTAGCGCTGGTGGCGCGTACGCAGGTAGCCGTCTACCAGTATATCTGCCGCATGGGCGTTCCACCAGTAATCAAATGCATTGTTGCCGGTGTTGTTATGTTTGTAGTAGTGTTGGGAATCTGACCAGTATTGGGTGTTGAGAGCGTGATAACCACTGTCTGCCGCGGCGCCCCACTGTTGGGCACGGGCGTTGATGCAACCCAGGAATGCTATGAGGAAAAGTACACTGCGCATGCAGCAAAATAATGAATACTGCGGATACTTTCCAAACCGGCCGTTACCGCAGCCGCACCGGCTCCACGCGGAAACCGTTTTCCCGGAGCGATAGCAGCAGGCTGCTCTTGTATTGCAAATGCCCCAGGCCTACTGCTACGAAACATCTCTTTTCCTTTAAAGCCTTTAACAGGCGGGGCATCCAGTAGCGGTTGCGTTCTATTACCAGGTGTTGAAGGTCACTCCCTACCTCTTCCGGCAAAGGCTTTTTGAACATATAATCAATCTCCATCCTGGCATATTCCTTCTCAGACAGGAGTTTGCCGTAGGTTTCGCTGCTGTGCAGGTCTTTTATGATATTCACAACGGTGGCAGCCCATTGCTCGTCACTGCCGCCCTGCGCCCTGGCCCCGTCACGGATGGCAAAGCCGCTGTCAAGCAGTACTACCGGTACGCCTTTTATTTGGCCCGCTTTTCTTACATATGTATCCACAGACCCGTCTTGCCCCTGGTAAGTACCGCCCCCTTCTGCCTGCTGCATGGCAAAAATGGCCTCTGCCAGCATGTGTACGGGCAAACCGGCGCTGTCCATCATACCCAGCAGCCCTTCCTGCCGCCGGGAAAAATAATCATCCACCAGCCGGTAATCTGCCGGGGAGAACAGTTCTTTAAAAGATTTTTTGCGGGCCTCCAATGAAGGCAGGCCTGCATTTTTCAACTCTTCCTTCCCTTCCACCACTATACATTCCGCCTCATGGATAAGTTTTGAAACATACTGCATGGTATCCAGGAAAGTACCGGGGTAAGCGTGATTGGTGCCCAGCACATAAGAGCTGCCCGGCAGGCTGCGGTGGCTTACTTTCCATAAAATGGTATGCGGGCGGTCAGGCAGGGAACGCTGGGCAACGGCCAGCACCGGCAGGAGCAACAGGGAAAAAAGGATAGACCTCATGAGAATAGCGGAAATTTATATACAAGATATAACTTTCCGGGAAATGGATGCTCCTATTTCAGCTTGATAGAAAGGCTGCCCGGCGTGTTCTTCACTTCAAAAGCCGCTTCTTCATAAGTGGCAGGGCGCATGGCCGGCAGCACGTTGTTGGAAAACCCGTATTTCTCTTTGGGGATGCCCACCAGGTTGGTATCCAGGTCTTCATTCCCGTTCTCGTCAAGAAAAACGGAAATGGCATACCGGCCCGCGGGCACTTTGTCAAATTCCACGATCACTTCGTCTTTTGCCTGCACCGGCACTACCTTGGCCAGCGCTGTCTTTTGGGGTTTCATAAAAGCGTCCGCACTGCCATACCAGCCAATGTAAAGTTGTCCCTTTTTGTTCTCCAGGTTGGTCACCTTTACCTGGTACCTGGTTTGTGCAGTGGCGGGGAGGCTGCTCACCAGAGCGGCCACCATACCTGCATAAATGTAACGTAAGCCCATAAAGCTGTTTTAAGTATGAGGGAAAATACTGTGCCAGAGCAGATGGCGCACTATTTGATGCTTATGCAATGATAACCACTTTTTATTACACCCATTAAAAGCAAGATCATGGCAAAGTATTCAAAAAAAGCGGGCAGCAAGGTAGAACGGGCCATGCATGAGATGCATGAGGGTAAACTGAAGAGCGGACGCAGCGGCAAGAAGGTCACCAATCCTAAACAGGCTATTGCCATAGGCCTTTCCGAAGCACGGGAAGAAGGCGCCAAAGTACCGAAGAAAGCCGCCGGCAAAAAGGCCGCCACCCGGAAAGGCGGTACCCGCAAGGCCGCAGCCAAAAAAGCTGCACCTAAAAAAGCGGCGGCAAAAAAGGCGGCTCCGAAGAAAGCAGCTGCTAAAAAGGCTACCACCCGGAAGTCGGCTACACGAAAAGCCGCCGGTAAAAAAGCGGCCGCCACGCGCAAGCGCAATGCCGCCCAAAAAAGAAGCACCAGCAAGGCCACCGCATAAAATCAAAGCCGGTCCCGCAACAGGGCCGGCTTTTTTGTGTAGAAATTCATCCACAGATAGTATCGCCTTAACAAAAAGCCCGGCAAAAGCCGGGCTTCGGTCAGAATAGCGTAGAGAAAAACAATCAATTCGTCAACCGCATGGTAGCGCAGGCGTCTGCGGTAACGGTAACGGTACCGCTCCACGACTTGCTGCTGCACTTGGCGGTAAATGCATATGTGCCGGGGGCCAGTGAAAAGTTAGCTGCGGAAGAAGCGCCGCAGGAAGGCGTGCCGCTGGAATAGTAGCCGGAGATACTCTTGGTGGTGCCGCCGCAGGTTACGCTGATGGCGCCGCACTTGAGGTCTACCGCCGTCCAGAACATTACATTCCCGTTCCTGGCGGTGCCGCTATTGGCGGTGAGCGTTACCAGGTTGCAGCCACCGTAGTTTACGTTGATGCTGCCGCTCCAGGTGCGGCTGGCGCCTACCGCCGTATAACTGTAGGTACCCACGGGCAGCTCGAAGTTAGCCGCATTGGAACCGGTGCCGCAGGGCGGCAGCTGGGGATACCAATATCCGCCGTTGGTGCTTTTCGTTTGCCCGTTCACGGTAACCGTGATGTTCCCCATTTTGGAATCGTTGGTGTAGAAAGTGTACTTGCCGGTTTTGGGTGGCGTGGTGCCTCCCCCGCCGCCGGTGCCGCCGCCGCCGCCGCTGCAGCCCCAGTTGCTGACCTTCTTGTAAGGCGTGGCATTGTGCGTTTCAAGGTACTGGTTGGGCACGCCTACCATCAGCGTGCTGCCGTCCAGCTTCAGGGGTATTTTAAGTGTGTTGCCGCTGATCACGAAAGTCATGGAAGGTTCGGAAGCGTTGAACGTGCCGGTGGTAATGGTACCGTTATTGCAGGTTTGGGCCACGCTGCCGTTGAGGTAGAGGTAGGTGGTTGCCTGCCCGTCATTCCGCTGCCAGTAGCCGCCGTAGCTGCCGGAAGACGTACCGCCTCCGCCGCCAGTGCCGCCTCCGGTACCGCCTGTACCGCCGCCAGTACCACCGGTTCCACCGGTACCACCAGTGCCGCCGCTGCCGCCGGAATTCTCGATGTCATCATCTTCGTCAGTAATTTTTTCGCAGGAGTTAAACAAAACGAACATCAGACCCAGTAATGCCCAGGCTCTAAGGGGAATGGAATACATATAGTGTGTATTTGGTGATTACGGTGCTTCGGCAGGTTGTTCCAGTAAAGGGATGATCAAAACCATTTGCTGGCAACAAAAGTAGACTGCGGGCTCTTAGCGGGAAATACTTAAAAATAGGTATTTTTTAAAGGGGTGGTTTTGGCGGCGGCTTTGTATAGCCTGCCGTGAAGGATGCAGCACATTCAATAAGGCTGTTGTGCTATGAGCAAAAGGCAATGCATTATTCCCCGGACGGAGACAAGCTTATAACTGCATGCGTAAAAGAAAGCCGCCCCGGTGGCGGAGCGGCTTCCTGATCAGTTCTATTAGTCTGCTAGTCTACCTGACAATTCAATAATCTACATGATAGTCTTTCGGAAAATTTTTCCCGGCCCAGGCTTTTTTGGCCGTCCATTCTGCAGGCGGGTCTGCCCAGAAAGCGTTTGAAGCCGGCAAGCCCAGTGGCAGGAAAGATAGCGTGGCCATGTAGAGGCTGCCTGTGGAGGTGTAATAGTCCGCCACCTGCGGGTCATGCCCCACAAACCCCAGCATGAGCCAGCCGTCTTTGGTGAAGGTGCCCGGCGCGCTGTACATGTTTTTCTTCACCAGTGTAAGCGCACTCCTGACCTGCGCGGGACTGATCCCTTCCGGCAGCAGCTCCATCAGCGCCACCTGGCTCAAGGCCTGGAAAGCGGCGGTGCGGTAGGTGATAGAACGGCCGATGGGCGGAAATGTACCTTCCGGGGAAATCATCCTTTCCTGCTCCAGCGCGTAACGCTGCATGCGTTTCAGGGCTTCTTCGTAATCCTTTTGCAGCGCCGGCCGGCGGGCGGCCAGCACCGCCAGCGTGTCTGTCAGCATGGGGTGTATCACAAAAGAATTGTAATAGTCAAAGGCCAGGTTCGGCCCATCTCCATACCACCCGTCTCCTTTATACCATTCCTTCATTTTGACAATGCCTTTCATCAGCCGCTCCTCATCCGGCTCCATGCCCGCCTGCAGCAAAAACGCTTCCGTGAGGGAACCGAACAGCAGCCAGTTGCTGTTGAAGGGCTTGCGGTTGCGCAGTGACCTGAAGGCTTCGATAATATTCGTTCTGGTGGTTTCGTCCAGCGGTTCCCAGAGTGCCTTTGGCGCCCGCAGGAAAGACTGTGCCAGGTAAGCCGCATCCACAATAGGCTGGTAATCCGTTTTGAAGTTCAGCGCGTCCGGACTGCCGGGCGCAAAACAACGGCGGAGGCCTTCCAGGGCATTCTCTCTCATCTTTTTCCGGGCAGCTCCTTCCCTGCTGCCATCATCAGGCAGGGCCAGCCAGGGCGCAATGCCGGCAAACGTTCTGCCCACCGCCTCCAGGTAAGTAACATGTATGGAACGCTTGTCAAAGGTGGGCGATTTTTCTACCGGCATGTTTTTCACCAGCGTGCCCGCAGCCAGGTTAGACACTACGGGCGTGGCTATTTTATGCAGCAGCTGCCACCAGTATTCCCTGTCTTTTCCCGGGCGGCCGGGTAATGCCTCCTTTGATGGGTTTCGCGAGCCTGGAGCTCCCTCCAATGCGTGAACCGGCACAGACACATTCCGCGAACCGTCCGTTCCACTTCCTGCGCCTGCCAGCAATGCTCCCGGGCGCAGTGCCCCTGCTATACCCGCCAGTGATATGGCGCCTAAAAACTTTCTTCTTTCCATGGTCCCGATTTATAAATACCAGTTTTTGTAGCGGTGCAGTGCTTCCAGGTAATAATAGTCCGCGTAGGTGAGCGGCACGTCTACTTCAGATTTCAACGGCAGCGCGCCGGTGCTGTGCATGAGCAGGAAGCCGCCGTTTTCTCCCAAACGCGCGCGGTAGGCAGGAGAAGAAAGTGAGCGGATGATCTTTTCCGCCGCCGCCACATAGGTTTTCCGCTCCTTTCCGCGAACGTAGCGGCCCAGTTCCAGCAACGCAGACGCCATTACCGCGGCCGCAGATGCATCCCGGTAAGTGTTGGGGATGCCGGGCGCGTCAAAGTCCCAGTAAGGCACCAGGTCTCCCGGCATATTGGGGTGATGCAGCATGAACACCGCAATGTTCCGGGCGTGGCGCAGGTAACGTTTGTTGCGTGAAAACCGGTACATCATGGTATAACCGTACAGTCCCCAGCTTTGCCCGCGGCTCCAGGCAGATGAATCTGCCGCGCCCTGGGCCGTTACTTTCTTCAGCACCTGGCCCGTTTGCAGGTTGTAGTCGATGACGTGATAAGAGCTGTAGTCAGGCCGGAAATGGTTTTTCAGGGTATTGTCAGCATGCGTGAGGGCTATCTGCCGGTACTTTTTGTCTCCCCCGTTATCACTCACCCAGTAGAGCAGTTCCAGGTTCATCATGTTGTCAATGATCACCGGCCCCTGCCATTTGCGGCTGGCGTTCCACGACTGAATAACGCCCGCCCCGGGGCGGTAGCGGGTAGCGAGGGAGGCCGCGGCCGTGTCTATCGTCCTTTTATAGGCCGGGTTGCGGGTAAGGCGGTAGGCGTTGCCAAAGCTGCAGTACATCATGAAGCCCAGGTCATGATTGCCGGTGTAGTGTTTCTCTTTTTCGAGGATGGCAAGGCGGCGGTTGGCCTCCTGCAGTGTGGCCGTGTCTCCCGTATGCTCGTAGATGTAGAGGAGCGCGCCCGGGTAAAAGCCGCTGCACCACCATTTGGTGTCACTGGTTTCCACCTCGTTACGGTCAGCGTAGTACGTTTTGGGCATCCTGTCTGGCGGTACCTGGCGACTTAATACCTTGTATTGGTTGGCGGCGAATTGAAACTGTTCCTGTATCAGCTCCTGCATGTCCGTTTTCCCTGTCTTTTCCTGTGCCTGCGCCCAGCCGTAGCTGAACAGGAAGAGGCACATCATCCATCCTTTTCTCATGTTCTGTTGGTTTACCCTGCATCTAGCAGCGGGACGGTAAAAATAGACCGGCCCGCTCCCTGTTTTGCAGGCTTAATTCGTCAAAAAGGCGGGTGAAATGTTGCATTTTGGGTGAAATGGGGTTAATTATCAGTTTGTTATGCCCCGGGGGTGCGGGGAAAAGGCGGTTTGGAATGACCCGCCTCCGACAGAAAAGGCGGCCCTGTTTGAGCCGCCTTTTTATGTTCAGGTTTCTTAATATCTCAGGCAAAATGCCCCGCCAGTATTTTCAGCTTCTCCGGGTCTATGATATTGCTGATCTGCAAAATGCGCCCGGTTTCCGGAGATACGTCAAACACCTGGCATACGTACAGCCGGTCTTTCTGATAATAGAGAAATGCCGGCTGGTGGTTGATGGTGGTGAACTTGACGCTGGAGCCCTGCTGGTAAGTCTGGTATACATAGAGCAGCAGTTCCGCCACATCAGCCGCGCCGGTGCAGATGCGTTTCACCACGTTCATCTTGCCGCCGTCTGCATAGAAGGCAATATCTTCCGCCAACAGGCTTTCCAGCTTTTCCATGTTGCGGCTGCGGATGGCGGCAATGTAGTTCTCCAGCAGCACATTGGTCTGCGCCGAGCGGATGCCCGGCCCGGCAGGTTCCCCCGGTTTGAACAGCTTGGCCTTGGCGCGGCTCAGCAGTTTACGGCTATGCTCTTCCGTTGTACCCAGGATGTCTGCTATTTCCTGGTGGGCATAATCGAAGCTTTCTTTCAGGATGAAGGCCGCCCGCTCCCTGGCGTTCAGCTTTTCCAGCAGCACCAGCAGCGAGTAAGACAAAATATCCTTCAGGTACACATTGGTATCCGCCGCTTCCGTGGCCACCGGCTCCGGCAACCATACTTCCGGCTGCACCGTGCGTTTTTTCCTGTTTTTGGCGTTGATGGCGTGGTTGATCACGCTTTTGACCAGGTAGGCCTTTTCGTTCTCTATACCCTCCCGCGGAGAGGCATAATAGGCCGTGAGCACGTCCTGCACAATATCGCGCGCATCTTCCGCGCTGCCCGCAATATTATAGGCGTATGGGAACAACTGGTCCTGATAGTCTTTCATGATGATGGTGCTTTTACAAGTTCTTTCCGGAGCAAGTGCAGGTTCATGACCACTATGGAGACAATGATCAGCACAATGCCCAGCCACTGCCAGCCGTTCACCCGCTCATGCAGGATCAGCCAGGCCATGCTCACGGAAACGGGTATTTCAATGGCAATGATGATAGCGCCCAGCCCAATGCCCGTTTTCGGAAACCCGATGTTAAAGAGCAGCGGCGGCACAATAGTGCCGAACAAGGCCAGCAACAGTCCCCATTTCCAGAAAACGGAGAGGTGGAACTGCGCCGGCATGTTCAGCAAGCCCACGGCCAATACCATGACCGTGGCCCCTAATAGTATAAAAAATCCTTTCTGCTGCGGCGGCATGCCGGTAGCCACGCTGTTAGACACATACAGGGAAACCGTATAGGTAACCGCCGCCGCCATGCCCCAAAGCAGCCCCTCCAGGTGGAGGCTGCCTTCGGCAGACAGTACATTGGTGGCCAATACGGTGCCCAGCAGCACAATCACCATGGCCATCACTTTATTGACACCCGGCCAGCGGGCAGCCAACACGCTTTCCAGCACTACGCCCATCCAGATGGTTTGCATCAGCAGTATTACACAGATGGATACAGGCAGGTATTGCACGGAGAGGTAATAGAAAAAGCCCGTGAGCCCGTAACAAGTGCCGCCGGCCATCAGTTTCCATGCATCCCGGCGGACCTGTTGCGGCGTTTGGCGGGGCGCTTTCTTTTTGAACAGCCACAGGCAGGCCATTACCGCAAGGCCGGGCAGGTACTGCGCAAAAGTCACTTCCGTGGTGGAATATCCTTCGTCATATGCCAGTCGCACCAGGGTAGCCAACACCCCGTAACTCGCTGCGCCAATGCCTACGTAAAGAATGCCTTTCAATAAATTCCTGTCCATGCCGCCTGTTTTTCTACTGCAATGATACGTTTACTTTGTAATTCCCCGCCACCGTTCTGAAGGCCTTGTTCAGGCGGTTCCAGGTATTGACGGTAGCGATGGCGAGGGTGAGGCTGGCAATTTCCTCTTTAGAGAAATGAGCGGCTAGTTCCTGGTAAATCTCGTCGTCCGCGTCGCAATGAATGGTGAGGGCGTCCGCATAAGCCAGCGCGGCTCTCTCCGCGTCACTGTAGTACGGCGTTTCCCGCCAGGCGGCCAGGCCGTGCAGGCGCTGTTCAGATTCCCCGCCGTGGATGGCGTCTTTATAATGCATGTCAATGCAGAAGGCGCAGCCGTTGATCTGGGATACGCGGTAGTACACCAGTTCCTGCAGTTTGGCGCTGAGGCCGGAGGTGCGTACGAAATTGCCGGTTTTGAGGAGGCCGTCCATAAAGCCTTTGGGTGTTTCCTGAAAAGAGATCCTTGGTTCCATTTTGTTTAAATTTTTGAAGGTTCTCTAATAAGACACAATTGGGGGGAGGAACGTGACGGGGGGTGAGGGATTTTTTTTGGGGGTAACGGTTGTTCGATGGAAATGCCGGGATTTAGCTCTTATGGGAGGACGCCTTGCTTTACCATTTCTTTCACCTCCTGGATTTTTTTCCTTGTCCATGGAGCGAATTGTTTTTGGGTAAAATAGGTTTTTCTATTTATATCAATGCGTATCATGTCTTCAATATGCCTTGATGTGGCATTCTGAATTACTTTTATTTGTACGTCTTTTCTGTTGCGCCTAATTTGCTTTACCTTGTTGAAATGAAGTGTTTCTATCTCAATATCCCCATTATCGTCAATATAGATCTTATATAAAGTATTGACAGACATTCTCAGGCCGTACAAAATGATTAGCAGTAAGATGCCACTCAATATGATAACGGTGGATAGATCAAGTCCATAGCTTGCCAGAAGGTATAAACCAAGCAACATCAATAATAATAGAAATCCATACGTTGTACGCCAAAACCGGGTATGGAAAGACCTGTTACTTTCCTCCACGCCAACAATTTCATTTCTCACGTATTTAAGTTTTTTGTCTCAGCTTTACAGATTAATAAACATACGAAGTACTAAAAACAATATGGCAGGCCCTGCAACCAACAGTATAATAGATACTACGTTACTATCATCGTCATCCTTAATCAGAAATATTTTTGGGGCTTTGAGGTCATACATAATGGTCACTTTCATCCCTTTTTGGTAAGATGTGAAGTCGGCTCTTACGATATGCTCAGATTCAATAATTTCGCCCTCGTCCGTTACAAACCGGATTATAGGCGATTTGCTGAATATTCTGTTCGATACCCCGTACCGGAATCCGACAACCTCACCTACGGAGGCGACTCCGCTCCTTAGAAGGCGCTTCCTTCTCTTTACTAAAGCAAGTGCCTGAGCAACGGCAATTATGCTTATTATTAAGAAGAAAAGTGCTTCGTAGTTGAAGCTTGCAAGCTTTTTCACCAAATCCATCAGGATCAGTTTTTTATGGATATACTTTTACACATTCAAGCTATTATTTATTACTCAGATCATAGTCATGCATTTTGATGATCCTTCTGAACTGGTCTTTGATCTGCTCCAGCCGTTGCATTCCATCATATTCATAATAGGTCACCTTTCCTGCTGGATCTGTTTCGCTGGTTACCCCAATCAATGGAGAATAAGTGTAAGTAGTCATCGTAGCTTTTGAAGGATGCAATCTGACCTCATCCACAAGAACGCTACCACTAAGTGTGACGGAAGTCAAATAATTCAGGTTGCGTTTGTAGAACGTCCAGTCACCTTTTGTATCAATGGCATCTGCTGGTGCCCCACTGATATTCCCGGCACCCGTACTTTTTGCCCAGTAAGTCAGCGTGTATTCTTTATCATAGGAGAGTCCGCCTTTTACCAAAGCACCACTGGAAAGATCATAACACTTGTTACCAGCAGGAGCAGTGATGTCTATAGCAGCAGTCCCGCTGTAATCCCAATTTCCCTTGCCATCCGCTTCAAAACCCGTGTAGGCTGCATCTGCTTGACGTGCATTTACAATTTCAGCAACGGGGTACATTCCATTATAACTCCAAAGGTAACTGTAAGATGATCCGTTTTCTACGGTAAACTGAAGCGGATTCCCTTGCGAATCGTAACTATCATATGTTAAAGCTGGCTTATACCGGCTGTCTACGCTAAAAGAACTGAAAGGCTGATCAAATGGCATCACCCCTATCGGTTGATTACTAAATTTGAAGGAAGTCTGTGCTATAGGAGATGCAGTTTCCAGCTTGAATACTTTGTCAACCAAACCTTTACCGAAGGACTTATATTGTGAAACAGTTCCAGAAAGGATGGTTCTACCTTCTGCCGTCTCCCTGAAAGTGACCTGTTCAATGGGAAAAGCTATCAGATGATTGGCTTTCATATAGTCTATGAAAGGAGTACCTGAAGCGTAGTCATCAGGATAACTTGTATAAGTAATGATTTTGCTACCATCACTTTTGAGTGTTTCTGTTCGGGTCGGTTGAAGATGAAGGGGATTATCGTAGTATGTTTTCTTGTATACATCAATGGAAGAAGTTCCATTGTTGGCGTAGAGATATTCAGTGGTTGTTTTATTATATAAAAAACGCGTCAATATATTGTATTGCGATGAAAGAACGCCAATTATTGGATTGGGGTTGGGATTACCGTTATGGTCTGGAAAGGTGAAATTAAATGTTGGTTTGATCTCGATAGCAGTAATTTCTGAGCTGACACCATCCACTGTTCCTTGCTCACTTATAACTCTTTTTTTAATAACTCCCTGTGAATCAAAATAATCAGTACTTGTTTCTCTTCCCCTATACATATTCATTGATGTCAGATGAGCTACTAGTTCTTCAGAAAAGCCATTATTAAATTCATTTACTACATCTGGATAGTGGAAATAGGTGGTAAAGTTATGAACTATAGAAGAATTGTCTTCAAATCGTTCCGTTACTCTACTATAACCAACAGGTGCTCCCTCAGGCACATCGTTAATAGGGTCGGAACTAAGAAAAACACCAACTGTATTCTGCCATAGGGCCTCCAGTGGCACAAAGTGAACCGGAAACATCGATAGATATCCACTCGAAATATTCGACCCTTCCATATTATATTCAAAATTTCTGGTCGTTACTTTGATCCCATCAAAGTTTTTAATGGATTGGATGCGTAATCCTCCGCCTACTTTGGAGTGAACCGGCACGGTGGTATTAAAGCTAACAAGTCCATTCGCAAAATGGATATCCGAACTTGATGGGTTCAATAGTTCGCTGGTATTAAATACTGAGCTTAGTGTATAGGTACCGGGTCCCCAAGTATATATCGCCGTTTCATATGTACTTGATGGCATCCATGCCCTGTTGGGGCCACCTGGTTTGACGCTTCTGCTAACAGTAACAGCAGTTGGTTCAGTTAGGGAAAATGTAATAGTAGTAGGATCCAGATCAAAGTAGCCATCCTCATATTGAAAAGAATACGCTACCGGAGTGTATTCTACCATTGGGTTGCTTGCAAACGAAATGCCTTGATCACTATAGTCATTAGGCGAGTACTCAAATTCCGTATATCCACCGGTTGGATAAGTAATTTTTGTAAGTATCTCAGCCTTCATTCTTTCCGCATTAGGCGTTCTGTCAGCACTACCAAGAAATTTGGCGTAGTAAGACGAATAAGTAATAGGGATTCGGCTTAATTGGTTACCTGCAAAATTGTAATATCCCCAGTAATCAACGCTGTTTGTATTATATGGGTTGGGATTATCCATCGTCGGTGCAGGAAATTTAGTGGGATTGTACTCAAATAAATACTGCTGATCAGATACATTACTAGCGTCTTTTAATGTCAAAGTGTGCAGCTTTAATCTTTCCTGCTCGTTTTCAACGTATCCCAGTTCCCATCTCCTTATTTGTTCACCATTTATATTATATAATACAATTGCATCCAGTTTTTTTTCCTCCGTTGAACCGGCTGGGGCTCCATTAGGTACATAATAAGGATCGTTACGCTTTGATTTGACGAAGGAAACCTTGCCCCCATTAAACTCAATTTCGTCAAGATAAGTAACATAGTCCGCATGGTTCCCTGTAAACTTCTGGGATTCGTTGAACAGAAGCCCGCCGTTCAAATGTCCTATTATCATTTTTTCCGTCTCAAAAAACTTAAAACGTGCGTTATTGAGAGGTGTTACATACTTTAAGGTAATACTGTCTCCTGAAAGGTTCTTTATTTTTGTGAGATACCAGGCTGATCTAAATAAATCCGGTGAATTATCGTATCTCGTATATTTTGACCATTCTGGCTGGCTGAAGGTATATACTACCCCATCTTCGGTTGTAATTGTGAATGACTCAAACCCGTAAAGCGTCTTGTTTACCTCTATCTTGAATGGTTGCACTTTGGTCAACCTGATATTCCTGTTCCAGTCAAACACAAACTCTCCTGCCCTACCGCCAAAATTAAATAAATACTTATCCGATTTGGCATCCATCAGCCTTGCAATATAGTGCTCAAGATAGGTAGTTGTCGGTATGTAACCATTCAACATGGACTGAATGTCTGTTATTGATTGATAGAATCCGCCAGCTACATCGTCGGGCAAGTCTCTCGCTACGCGAGTAATAACGCCGCCCGCATTGAGGCTGAATCCCAGTCCAACCCATCCAGGCACGTCTGCCGGTCGGTTGCCTCCTGCGTGATAACTTAGCGAAATATCCAATGAAAGGCTGCCGCTTTTTATATTGAGTAACTCCTGGCCGATATTTACCAACCCATTGTATAAACTAACAGGGTATTCACCGTATTTCCCTAGCGATGAGGCGGTTGGAGAAGGACGGATGATTTTTTCTCGCTCTGCCCTTGAGATATCGAATTGGGCAAATAACTGGATGCATGGAAGCATGTATAGGACAAATAGGATTAGGGACTTATTCATATAAGAGTTTATATATCACAATTTATTTGACATAGATACATATACCGCGGATAATCCGTGATTAATACTACAACCATTTACACAAACGAACAGCATTAAAGTCATCTTGCTATTATACTCTAACATTGGATCTCAGAGAGCATTATTGCGCCGTTCATAAGCTAAGAATACGTCTGAATTGTTCCTTTTTAGCTTAAGATTATTTGTATAGTACTTAGATTAGTACATCGCTGACCAGGTTAGTTTTCAAATACTTTCAATAACTTCTCCCAATCAGATACATCTAATGCTTTCTTTCGAACAATTGCTTGCTGCTGGCCATCAATTAAAAAAATCAATTTTTCATCCTTCCGTTGTACTTTAACTTGTTCTTTCTTGACTTTTATATCCTTTCTTTTAAAGAGAGAGTTATTTACAAAACTCAAATGCAACTCATCATCTTCAATACCAATTACCAACAACTCAAATCTATTTAAATAAAATATATAGATAAGAGAAGTGAACATTAACACCATGCTAAAAAAATAGAGATAACCCTTTATCATGGGAAATATAAAAAACAACACCACAGCTAATAAACCGATGCCAATCATCATTAATACAATCATTCTGTTCAACAAAAAACCTTTACATTTAATAGTCATATCTGTTATTTACTTGATAATAAAAAATAAAGCTTCATATACTCTCCACTTGTTATAGCAATAAAATCGACAAAGCATCACTGTTTTAACGCCCATATAGCGGGGCCAAGAAATCTACTTTTTTAACCGTATTTTCACTAGGCGTCACTAACGGCGAAGGCTTGGTGTTTTTGGCATTTTTATTTTCATTTTTGTTTGTGCTTCCATTATTCCCAACTTCTGTCGCGTTCGTTTCATTATTTGAATTTGAAACTCTTCTTATTATCCCGTCTGATCCTCCTGTAGATGCATTATCCATATCATTTATTCCATATGATATGGTAATAGCTGTTGATGGCGCATCCTTCAAAGTTGGTGGAGTTTTTCCGAACATCAATCCCATACCAAAATCAACCCAAGCTCCAGTTATCCTTCCTATTGGCTTCTTTGGATCATTTTTAACTATTTTATCCACCGCCATCCCGCTTACTTCTCCTATTCCGCCAGGGATATTGCCGGCAGAACCATTGTCTTTAAATCCAGCGACCATCTGACTAATTCCAAGTCCAATAGATGGAACGCTAACAGTTATTAACCCCGCTCCCAATACTTGAGTTAGGCCCGTTGGTGCCGCCGTCATAAGTGCACCACCAACTACGCCTAAGACACCACCTACGGTGGCACCCGCTCCTTTTAGAACAGCATCCCAATCAGTAAGTCCTCTCAAATCTAGTCTTCTGATAGGATTATTTAATACATAGGCGTAAACTGAATATTCGTAGTGCCTTTCAGCCATAGAATCAACACTATGCCATCTCCCAATCTGCTGATCATACATCCTAGCTCCATAATCATACCACTCTAAACCTCCACCATCTGCAAACTCCCCATTCTGCAACTCCTTCCCGTTGTAACCGTACTTGTTCTGCTCCAGCTTGTTGACAGCCTTCACACTAATCCCCGCCATCGTCAAGCCAAAGGGATAATAATGCGTCTCCTCCAGCACCGCTCCAGGGTTGTTGGTCACCACCAGGTTGTCAAAGAACACGTCCTGCGGGGTCTCATTACTGGTGTAAACATACAGGAACCCGCCCTTCCTGATCACCATCTTGTCCTGCGCCAAGGTCTGCAACTGGTCCGGCTCTGCCTTCACCTGCCTTACCCCGCTGTTCTCGTCCACTAAGTTAAACTCATCATCGAATAACGCAAAATTCAGATAAGCTTTCGGGCGATTGGTCTGCGCCGGGTCGGCCGGTTCCTTCTGCTTCATCCGCTGGTAGCCGTCGTTTAAGAACTGCTCGTTCAACGGGCTGCGGGAAAGACCCTCTCCCGGCGTTTCCTTGTCACCACCGCCCGGCTGGCCACCGCCAAACGCTCTCAGCAGCGAGGTGGCCATGTCTGCCACCGGTACCAGGGATTTATCCTGCTTGCGCCCGATGGACTTATAAAATGCCTTGGCACCAATGGAGATCGTATCCCCCGCCATCACCTTCAGCACCAGCGACGGCCCCACCCGTTTGTCAGGGTGCTGACCGTTGAGCTTGGCCACCTGGCTGTTCTGGCTGCCGGCGGTGGCGTCCTGCGGGTAACCCGCCGGTTTGGCGCTGCGGCTGGACTCGATATTGCTGAACAGGGCGTTTTCCGTAGCAGAGCGCTCCGTTTCCATGCTGGCCAGGTACAACTGCTGCTGGCTGCCTTCCGTCAGCACCATCCGTACGTTGCCCAGGTGGTCTTTGATAAAGTAGTCATAGGTGTAATGCACCGGCTGAATGTCCGTGTTCACCCGGATGCGGCCTTCCTCATGGCTGATCAGCCGTAGTACGTCATCCTCATACACCAGCCCGCCATTGTAGGCCGTAACGGTGGTCTTGGGCTGTGGCCCGGTCAGGTCTTCCACCGTTTTGCGGTGTTTGATGCCAGCCGCGTCATACACGTACCGGATCGTGCCCTTGCCGGGGATGGTGATCAGCTCCGGCAGGTTCAGGTGGTTATAAGTAATGCCGGTAATGCCCTTGTTGTTATCATACTTCAGGTTGCCGTTGGGATCCTGGTCGTAGTCCAGGTCATTTGCATTGCCCGTGGTGATCTCCTTGAAGTCCCCCAGCGTGGAGGTTGGGTTGTTGGCAAGGTCATAAACGCCCTGTAGCCGGTTGCCGGTGGTAGCATTGGCTTTCGTGTAATTGTAACGAAGATCGTCAATGGGGCCGCTGGTGCCCGGGCCGGTCTTGCCCTCCTGCTGCATCCGCAAAATGTTGCCATTGGCGTCATAGGCGCTGGTGGGGGTTACCCCGTCCCCCATTTTTACGTTGAACCTGGTTGCCGGGTTCTCTGCCCAGGCATGCGTTGTTGCAGGGCTTTCTCTAAAGTCTCCCTTCAGCAGCCGGTTGGCCGGATCATAGCTGTAGCCGTAGGAATGCTTCACCGTGGAGTTATTGGTACCCCGCCACTTGATGCCGGCAATGTTGCCGTTGAACTGGTTATCGGAGAACCCGTAGTCATAGTTCAGCTCCTGGCCGAAGTAGTGACCGTCGTCCGTGTTGTCCACATAGGCCTTGTTGATGCCCCGCAGCCAGCCACGGATGTTATAGTCATAGCTCAAGCTCTCCAGTTCGTTGCCGTCGCTCTTCTTAAAGGTCTTTTTCTTCAGCTGCCCCAGCGCGTCATACTCGTTGGTGGCAATGTCTGTCACCGTGCCGTTATCACCCACCTTCTTCTGCACCTTCAGCAGCCGGCCACCATGGTCATAGCTCAGCATGGTCAGCAGCTTCACCTCCGGGGTCACCGTACTGCGCGGGTTGCGCAGTACCTGGGCCGTGCTCAGCACCTGGCCATTAAAGTTGTAGAGGTTGGAGACGATGTCTTCCCCGCCCGTGGCATTGTCTGCCAGCACCTGCAGCACCCGGCCTTTGGCGTCATAGCGGGTGGTGGTCACCAGCCAGCGGTCATTGGCGCCGTTGCCTTCCAGCAAACGCACCTTGGTGCCCGTTACCAGTCCTTTGGTCTGGTTGCTGACAGGCAGGGCGTCGGTATGCGGCTGGGTCTCCGTATTGTAGGGAATACCGCTCAGCAGCCCGGGTTGGGCGGCTTTGGCGCCCTCGTAGGTATAATCGTCGTAATAAGTATAAGTTAGCGGTTCCAGCTTGCTTTGGTCAAGGCCGGATAATGGGTTGCTGGCGTAGATCGTTTCCGTGGTCTGGGTGCCGTTGGGGTCCAGCAGGGTCTCAAACTCACTGGTCTGGCTGTCAAAGCCTGGCTCAAAGATGATCTCCTGGCCGGCTTTGTATACCAGCCGGTTATCATGGCTGTTGACCACCAGGCTGGAGGGTACCTTGATCTGGTGAACGATGGTTTGGGTGGAGGTAGGGCTGCCCAGGAGCGTGGACAAATCGGCCGCCGTTTGGGTAGTCGCGTACAAGGCCGTCATCACCGGCCGGTTCAGCTCATCGTAGAAAGTGGCCAACCATTTGCCCTCTCCACCTGGCATAGGGCGCATGTTGCCATCCTGGCTAAACACCAGCCGGTCTCTTACGTCATAGACCATCTCCACCGGCGCTGCGCCCGGTACCTGTTTAAGCACCATCCGCTGCCGGTGGTCATACACGTAACGGAAGCAAAACTCTTTGCGGTGCAGGGTATCCGACAGGCTCCAGCCCATGCCGGGCAGTAGCTCCACCATTTTAGGCGGCAACACATACCGAAGGTTACCCAGCTCATCATACACGTAATAGGTACACAGCCAGCCATCATGCCCTTCACTGCCCGCTGTTGCCGTCAGCTGCACCTTTTTCAGGATCACACGCCCTTCTTTATCCTTGAACTCCACCACTTCATGGTCGGCTTCGTCTTTGGTAACGTTCTTATACAACTGCCCTGCCTCGTAGTTCGCCGGCCGGGCAATGGGGTAATCTGCCGCGTTGGGGCCAATGTCCCAGATCTTTACCGCGTCCCCTGGTGTGTTCACCAGGTACTGGTTGCTGATCCCTCTGCCGCTGCCCGCCCAGCTGTTACCCGGCGCCAGCGTCTTCTCCACCCGGTTCAACGGGCTCGGTTCAAACTTCGTCTCGCTATAATAAACCGTTTCCCCGGGGTATTGACCGGGAAGGAAAGATGCCTGCTCCCCGAAAGGGTTCAGCCGGAACTGGCCGGTACCCGAAGCACCGTAAGGCAAATACTTATACTGCTCCCGCCCGAAGTTGTCATAGTGCACCGGCGCCACCAGGTCATTGCCGGAGCCTGGCAGGATGTGCTTGCTCACCGTTTGCAACGGCCGCCCCAGCCCGTCAAAGTACTGCGTGGTCTGCCGCACGTCCTTCACCTCCCCGTTGGCAACTACCACCGCAGGGTCGGTAATGCCCATGGCCGGCTCCCAGGTACGCACGTAGTTTACCTTCATCGTAGAGGGGTAAACAGCGGGTGAAGTCACAGCCGAAACAGTAGCAGCGGGGGGCGTATTGGAAGCAGAATCATGAGGCTGCTGAGCGAAAAGGGGCAAACCCGCGAACAGGAGTCCTGAAAAAAGGGCCAGTACAGGAATAAATTTTTGCATAGGGAGCAAGGTATTAGGTTTACTGGGAACAAACCGGGTTACAATTCAGGCATCACAACGTTCCAATATTAAACAAGTATAACACTTTATTCCCAGTATTCCAACCCCTACTCCGGATACTTCATCGCCTCATAACCTAATAATCTTCTCCATAGCCCTATCTGCCCTATCCCGTAAGATTCCAGGTACATAAAAAAGCCAATGATCACAGAAAAAGGCTCGCTTGGCATCTCCGGAATAGGCGACGGCGGCGGAGCGTTCAGCTGATCTTCCGTTAAAGAAACCAGCTTGGCGCGCAGCACCGGGGTTATTTTGTTCCAGTCTTGCTGGTATTCCGCCAGCGGAGGATAGGTAACACCGTCCTGTATACCTTTGAAGTTCTGCAAAAACGTTTCAAACTTCGGCTCCAGCTCCAGGCCGGCGGCTTTTGCCAGCATGCAGCGCAGCTGTACCAGGTTGCCCGTTAGCCATGCCACGTGATTGGCTTTTGTATTCAGGCGGTTGTGGGCGTCTTTGTCTGAAATACCGTCTATTACATTCGGAAAAAGACTGGTATGGAGGTCATACAGCTGTATGAGGCTCTTGATTGAATTGTTCTTTTCCATGGTTATTGCTATTTATAACAAATGTAACCAAAGGCAGCAGGTTACACCGGGTGTGGATACGGCAGGATGTAGGGCATTTGCGACAATTGTAAGCCTACCAGTTTCCCGGATAATTTACCATCTTTACATATCATGAAATACCTTTTCCTTGCCGCAGCCACCCTGCTCACCGCGTACAGCTGCCGCACCCACAAATCCACTATCTCCACCCTCGTCTGGGCAGAGGAATTCAACAACAATGGCGCCCCGGACCCGCAGAAATGGGATTACGCCATCGGCACCGGCAACAACGGCTGGGGCAATGCCGAATCGCAATACTATACCAACCGGCCGGAAAATGTGACCGTATCTGACGGCACCCTCAAGATAAAAGCCCTCAAAGAGCCATATAACGGTAGTGAATACACGTCTGCGCGCCTCCTCACCAAAGGCAAATTTGCGTTCAAGTACGGTAAAATAGAAGTGCGCGCCAAACTACCGTCCGGCGGCGGTACCTGGCCCGCCATCTGGATGCTGGGCAACAATATTTCCAGCGTGGGCTGGCCGGCTTGCGGGGAGATAGATATCATGGAGCACAAAGGCAACGAGCCGGGCAAAATACATGGCACCCTGCATTACCCGGGGCACTCCGGCGCGCATGGCAACACCAACACCACGATGATCTCCAACGCTTCAACGGAGTTCCACAAATACACGGTAGACTGGACGGCCGGCACCATCAGGTTTTATATTGACGATGAGCTGTTCCATACCGTCAGCAACTCCAGCGCCATACCTTTCAACCAGGAATTTTATGTGCTGCTCAACCTTGCCATGGGTGGGCATTTCGGCGGGAAGATAGACCCGGCGTTCAGTTCCGCCGTTTTTGAGATAGATTACGTGAGGGTGTACAGGAATTAACAACACATTATTCATGCGGCAACCTCACCAGCATCACTGTTCCCTCCACCGAAGGTTCAATGTTCAGTTCCCCTGCATGCAGCTGCACAATTTTTTTGCAGATAGACAAACCCAGGCCATGGCCGCGCGTCTGCTGGGCGTTACTGCCGCGGTAGAAGGGCTCAAATACCTTGTCTGCCTCTGAAGGCGGGATACCGGGCCCGCTGTTGATGACGCGCACCAGTATGTTGCTGTTATCAAAATCTATGGTAATGCGCGCGGTATGGTCTGGCGAGAATTTGCAGGCATTGTCCGCGAGGTTGATGAACAATACTTTCAGCAGGCTTTCATTGCCGTTGCAGGTTACCAGCGTGTCCTGCTCGGGAGCGCGGAGAAACTGGATGTCTACGCGGGCGCTGCTCTTGCGCTTTTCGCGGATCACTTCCGCCGTTTCCCACAGCAGCTCGTCAATGCGCACGGGCGTGAACACAAACTCCTGGCGGTTCAGCTCTGATTGCGCCAGCTGCAGCAGGCCGTTGGTAAGCTCAGACAATCCTTCCGCGTCTTCCAGTACAGATTGCAGCACGGCCTGGTACTCCTCCCCGCTCCGGCTTTTGGCCAGCGTTACCTGCAGCTGGCTGATGATGGAGGCCAGCGGGGTGCGCAGCTCGTGGGAGGCATTACTGACAAAACTTTTCTGCAAATCAAACGAGTGGCTGAGGCGCTGCAGCATGGTGTTGAAATTGGCGCCCAGCTGGGCTATTTCGTCTTTCCCTTTTACGGCCACGCGGGAGTTTTGCAGGTTGTTGGCGTTGATCTGGTCTGCCTGCTCCACCAGCCGGTCTATGGGCTGCACCATTTTACGGGCAAAAAAGTAACCGATGCCCACCAGCAATACCACGGCCGCAGCCAGTTCTATCAGCAAGATGCGGCGCAGGTTCTGCAGATTCTGAAAACCGTATTTGTCGAAAGAAGAAACGAGCACCGTTACAGACACATTGTCTTCCCGGTAGTGGATGCCTACGGTTTCCCCGTTGCTGTCGTTTTGATGGTATTGCCCGTGCTCCCTGATGTAGTTGAGCAGGTAACGCGGGGTGCGCACCGCGGTGTCCAGCATATTGGTGTAAAGCAGCTTGTAATCGTCACTGTACACCAGGATGCTTTCCTGGTAAAGGTCCTGGAAGGTGGTTTTATCCAGCTTGCGCAGCAGCCCTATCTGCACCTGGTCATTCTCGATGATCACAGCGCCAATGGAGCGGGCGCGGTACTCCAGCCGGTCAAGGTATTCAGCGCGGCGACTTTGGGCGGAGAAATAATACGCCAGCACGGCAAAAGCTATCAGCAGAAAGGCTGCAGACAGCGTATAATAAAGGGCTATTTTGTATTTGATCTTCATTCTTCGGCCAGGTAATACCCCATTCCCGTTTTGGTATGCAGCAATTTGCGGTCAAAGTCTTTGTCTATTTTTTTCCGGAGGAAGTTGATGTACACTTCTATCACATTGGTGCCCGTATCGAAATCGATATTCCACACCCTTTCCGCAATGGTGGTCTTTGAAATCACCTTGCCTTTGTGCAGGGCCAGCAGCTCCAGCAGCTGGAATTCCTTGGCGGTGAGGGGTATTTTTTTACCGCTGCGCCATACTTCCTTGCGCTCCCGGTCTATTTCAAGATCGGCAATTACCAGTTTGAAACGCTGGTCAGGTACTACATCCGCACCGGCCCTTTTGAGGAATACGCGGATGCGGGCCAGCAGCTCCCGGAAGTCGAAGGGTTTTACCAGGTAATCATCCGCGCCCAGTTCAAAGGCCTGCATCTTGTCATCCATACCCCCAAGCGCCGTGAGCATGATCACCGGCACCTTGCTGTTGCGGCGGCGTATCACTTCGCAGATCTCGTAGCCGTTATTATAGGGCAGGTTGAGGTCGAGTATCACCAGGTCAAAGTCTTGCCCGGCGGCCAGGCTTTTGCCCATGCGGCCGTCATACGCCACTTCCACTTCAAAACCGTTCTCTTCCAGCCCCTTTTTTACGGCGTTGGCTACTTTTACCTCGTCTTCTACGATCAGTATCCTTTGCATATTGCTAATCTAGGAAATTCATTCCGTATGCTTGCGGTTGGGCAGCACATTCTCCCGGCTCCAGGTGATCTTGTTCGTGAACGGATGACTGCGCACCGCACAGTTTTCCACCTGGCAGTGCTGGCAGCTGGCGGGGATGCAGGGGTCTATATGAATGAAAAACTCCACTTCGTGCGCGCCCAGCTCCCGGTTCACCAGCTCTTCCATTTCTTTCACGGCGTCATGCGCCTGCTCCAGGGAAAGATAGTACGGCAGGGTAACGTGGGAGTCTATATGGTAATTATTGCCGTACTGCTGCACGCGCATGTTGTGTACATCTATCCATACCGGGCGGCGGTGGCGGTTGAGGATGTCAATCACCCGGTCTACCACTTTCATGTCTGTTTCGTCCATCAGCCCTGAAATAGACTGCCGCATCAGCTGGTAGCCTTTCCGGAGTATCAGCAGGGCAATGATCACGGAGGCCACCGGGTCTATCCAGGTTTGGCCGGTAAAGTAAAGGATAACGAGGGCGATGATGAGCGCGGCGGAACTGTATACGTCTGTGAGGATGTGCTCCCCGTTGCCGGTGAGGGTGATAGATGGCAGGCGCCGGCCGGAACGTTTGAGGTAAAGGCCCAGCAGGAGGTTTACGATGGCCGTAATGCCGATCACCCAGATGCCCGCATCTATTTCCCTTAGCTCCGGTTTCAGGATGAAGAACTGCACGGCCTTGAACAGGATAAGTATACCGGCAATGAAGATCATGGCGCCTTCAAAACCGATGGAGAAAAATTCTACCTTGCCGTGGCCGTAGGGGTGGTTCTCGTCTTTCGGCTTGCCGGCCAGGTAAATGCTGTAGCAGGCAAAACCGCCGGCTACCACGTTAATGATAGATTCGAGCGCGTCAGACAAAATGGCCACGGAACCGGTAAGAAAGTAGGCCGAGAATTTGGCTACCGTCAGTACCAGGCTGATGCCCAGCGAAAGCAGGATGATGCGCAGTTCTTTTCTGATCAAAACGGCAGGTTTTGTTGGATATGGCAAAGAAAAAGGAAATTTCGTTAACTTCTTCCCTTGTATTTTTGCGTATGCACCTCCGTGAGGAAATACTGAAAGAAAACTCCAGGGCCCAAACGCTCCGTATTGCCCATTGGGTGGGCAAGGACCCCGAACGCACCGCCGCGCTCGCCCACCTCTTCCTGCATGATGAATACCGCGTGGTACAGCGTGCCGCCTGGATACTGAGTTATGTGGCTTCCAGCCACCCTTCCCTGCTGCAGCCTCACCTGCCGCAGATGGTGGCGCGCATGGGAGACCCCGGCATACCGGTGGCGGTTAAACGAAATGTTGTGCGCATCCTGCAGTTCATGACCGTTCCGGAAGCATTGCAGGGGCCGGTGATGGACTATTGTTTCCGCTTCCTGGAAGACCCCGCTGAAACTATTGCCGTGCGGGCTTTTTCCATGACGGTGCTGGCCAACCTGGCGCAGCAGTACCCTGACATCCGGCATGAGATCATTTTGCTGATAGAAGAGCAGCTGCGGGAAGGGGCTTCACCAGGGTTTAGAAGCCGGGCAAAAAAGACGCTGGCGCAGCTGGAGAAGCTGGGGAAGAAAGAGCGGCGTCATTGACGGCGCCGCAACACGCCGGCCGGTTAGTTCGCATATTCACCGCACAAAAAAAGCCCGGAGCATCCTCCGGGCTATATAAATCTATTTCGATAACACTTAAAAACTAGTTATTACCTGCAGGCTTGTCTTCCGCCGGTTTATCAGCCGGAGGCCTGTTGGCATATTTGATCTCGATGGGCCTTCTCGCAGGCGCAGGGGCCGGCGCCGCCTGTTCGCCGCCTTCACGGGGCTCACGCGGCTCTTTGGGGGCCTTTTCTCCACCCGGTTTCTTTTTGGCGGATTTGGGCGCAAAGATGGCAATCATGCGTTTGCCTTCCATCAGCGGCATCCCTTCCAGGGCGCCTACCTCTGCCAGGCGTTCAGCGAACTTCAGCAGTATCAGCTCTCCGCGCTCCTTGAACATGATGGCGCGGCCTTTGAACTGCACGTATGTTTTAACCTTGTTGCCTTCCTTCAGGAATTTTTCGGCATGTTTGGCTTTGAAGTCAAAATCGTGATCATCGGTGTTAGGCGTGAAGCGGATCTCCTTCACTTCGCTCTTGTGAGCGTTGGCCTTCATTTCCTTCTCTTTCTTCTTCTTCTCGTAAAGGAATTTATTGTAATCGATGATGCGGCAAACAGGGGGAGCCGCATTGGGGGATATTTCTACCAGGTCAAGCCCTTGGTCTTCCGCCATGCGCAATGCCTCATCGGTTCTGTACACGCCAGGCTCCACATTATCGCCCACCAACCTGATTTCTGGAACACGGATCATCCTGTTGGTACGATGTTCCTGTTGTTGTTCTCTTCTGAAATTCGGGTTTCTACCCCGGTTAAAGTTTGGTCTTGGTCCTTGTTGCATTAAAATGTTGAATTGTTAGATAATAATGATGATACTGCCGGTGGACTTTTCAAAACCAACAATAGCATACTACTGGTTAAAATTTGTTTTATGAAAACAAGCAGATCATTCAAAAGGTTTGCGGTTCACCACTTCGTCCTCCACCACTTTGATAAACTCCGCCGTTCCCATGGTCCCGAGATCTCCTTTGGCCTGCCGGCGCACCGCTACTTTGCCGTCTGCTTCCTCTTTTTCTCCTACCACCAGCATGTACGGTATTTTTGCCAGCTCTGCCTCCCTGATCTTTTTACCGATCTTTTCGTTTCTATCATCAATTTCAGCGCGAATTTCCGCTTTTTTTAGCAATTCTGCCACTTTTTCTGAATATGGCAGGAACTTGTCACTGATGGGCAATATTTTCACCTGCGTGGGGGTCAGCCAGAGGGGGAATTTGCCTGCGCAGTGCTCTATCAGCACGGCAATGAACCGCTCCAGGGAGCCGAAAGGCGCCCGGTGGATCATGACGGGCCGGTGCGGCTTGTTGTCCGCCCCGATGTATTCCAGCTCAAAACGCTCCGGCAGGTTGTAGTCCACCTGGATGGTACCCAGCTGCCACTTGCGGCCCAGAGCGTCTTTCACCATAAAATCAAGTTTCGGGCCGTAAAATGCCGCTTCCCCGTATTCCACCACGGTGCGCAGCCCTTTTTCGGCGGCAGATTCAATAATGGCCTGCTCCGCCAGGTTCCAGTTCTCGTCTGAACCGATGTATTTGCTCCGGTCTTCCTGGTCACGCAGGGAGATCTGGGCGGTATAATCCGTAAAGTTAAGGCTGTTGAATACGTAGAGCACCAGGTCTATCACCTTGCAGAACTCTTCCTTCACCTGGTCTGGCCGGCAGAACAGGTGGGCGTCGTCCTGCGTAAAGCCGCGCACCCTGGTCAGGCCGTGCAGCTCGCCGTGCTGCTCGTAGCGGTATACGGTGCCGAACTCCGCAAAGCGTACCGGCAGGTCTTTGTAAGACTTGGGAGACGCCTTGTAGATCTCGCAGTGGTGGGGGCAGTTCATCGGTTTGAGCAGGAACTCCTCTCCCTCTTCCGGCGTATGGATGGGCTGGAAGCTGTCTTTCCCGTATTTCTCGTAGTGCCCGGAGGTGATGTACAGGTTTTTGTTGCCGATGTGCGGGGTCACCACCGGCAGGTAGCCGCTTTCCACCTGGGCTTTCTGTAAAAAGTTCTGCAGGCGCTCCCGCAGCATGGCCCCTTTGGGCAGCCACAGCGGCAGGCCCAGCCCTACCTTTTCGGAAAAGGCGAACAGCTCCAGCTCCTTGCCCAGCTTGCGGTGGTCGCGTTTTTTTGCTTCCTCCAGCAGGGTCAGGTACTCGTCCAGCTCCTTCTGGGAGGGGAAAGTGATACCGTAGATGCGGGTCAGCATTTTGTTGTTCTCGTTCCCCAGCCAGTACGCGCCGGCAATATTGGTGAGCTTTACGGCCTTGATGAAGCCGGTGCTGGGAATGTGCGGGCCGCGGCACAGGTCTGTGAAGTTGCCCTGGGTGTAAAAGGTGATGGAGCCGTCTTCCAGCTTCTGCAGGAGGTCCAGCTTATAAGGGTCGTTCTTTTCCGTAAAGTACTGGATGGCATCGGCCTTGGACACGTCCTTGCGCACGTAAGCGTTGTTCTGTTTGGCCAGTTCGTTCATTTTGGCCTCCAGCTGGCGCAGCTCCTCGTCGGAGATGGCGCGGCCGTCCAGGTCCACATCATAGAAAAAACCGCCGTTTTCCAGCGGGGGGCCGTAGCCGAACTTCACTCCCGGGTACAGGCTTTCCAGCGCCTCCGCCATCAGGTGGGCGGAAGAGTGCCACATGGTTGCCTTGCCGTCAGCGTCCGTCCAGGTCAGCAGTTGCAGGGTGCCGTCTTTCGTAATGGGGCGGGTAGCGTCTACCACCTGTCCGTTAATTTTAGCCGCCAATACCTTGCGGGCCAGTCCTTCGCTGATGGATTTTGCAATGTCCAGTGCTGATACGCCTTGTTCGTACTGTCTTACCGCGCCGTCCGGGAATGTAATGTTGATCATAAATCCTTTTCTCAAATAAAATGCATGCGAAATTACGAAATCAATTATGAATTGCAGCACCAGCCTTATACAAATTATTGCGAATTACGATGAATCGACTGTAATGCAAACGCAGCGCCTGTTCCGCCGTGTCAAAACCGGATGCCCGCCGCCTACGGCAGATTCCCTTATTTTAGCGCCATGAAAACAATGGCAGACAAGATCATCCACTTCAACACCCACCTCGCCTTCAAAGGCACGCTGCCCCCCGGCATCCGCATCATGAACCCCTTCCGGGAGCAGCCGGGCGTGGTAGACATCATGACCACCTTCTACCGCAAGTTCTACAACGATACCCGCCCCCGCAAACTCATACTGGGCATCAATCCCGGCCGTTTCGGCGCCGGGGTGACGGGCATTCCCTTCACTGATTCCGTACGCCTGGCAGACCCCTGCGGCATTGAGATACCCGGTATCAAAACCTACGAGCCCTCTTCCGTTTTTGTATACGATGTAATTGCCGCCTATGGCGGCCCGAAGGCTTTTTACGGCGATTTTTTCATCGGCGCCATGTCTCCCCTGGGCTTTACCACCCTCAAACCGGGCGGCAAGGAGGTGAACTACAATTACTACGACAGCAAGGCGCTGACAGACGCGGTGATGGACTTTATGCTGGACTGCCTCCGCAAACAGCTGGCGCTGGGGCTGGACGCGCAGGTGGCCTACGTGCTGGGCACCGGCAAAAACGCGGCTTTCATCAGCAAACTGAATGAGCAATACGGCTTTTTTGAGCGTATTGAGCCCCTGGAGCACCCCCGGTTTATCATGCAGTACCGGCTGAAACGGAAAGAAGAGTACATCAACAAGTACCTGGAGGCCTTTAAAATTTAAAATCCCAGGTAACAGCAGGAATGATGGGAAACAGAGACACCTGTTTGGCCTTTATTTCCAGGTCTCCGTTCAGCACCGCGCCGGTCTGGTCAAAGTAAATGAAATACGGGTTCAGGCGGCTGTAGGTGTTGTAGATGGAAAACGCCCAGTTGCTGGTGAATTTGCGGCCCGGTTGCTTCTTCCGGGGCGTGTAAATGGCCGAAAGGTCCAGCCGGTGGTAGGGTTTCATCCGGTAGCTGTTCAGCTCGCCATACTCCTGCATCAGCACGCCTTCCACAAAATAGAACTTCTCCGGCAGCGTGGTGGTGTTGCCCGAACCGAAAATGAACACGCCGGAAAAGCTCCAGCGGGGGTTCAGGTCATACATGGCCACCAGCGCCAGATCGTGCCGCCGGTCATATTTGGCAGGGAAACGGTTGCCGCCGTTCAGGTCGGGAAACTGCCGCCAGGTCCACGCCAGGGTATAGCCCACCCAGCCCGTCAACTTCCCTTTTATTTTACGGAGAAACAGCTCCAGGCCGTAAGCGTAGCCGCGGCCGAACACAAATTCCTCTTCCGGGTCGTTTAAAGACGGGGTGTAGCCGGAGCGGTATTCTATCTGGTTCTGCAGGTCTTTGTAGTAGGCCTCGGCAGAGGCTTCCCAGGCATTCTCCTTAAAGTTGCGGTAATAGCCCACGGCATACTGCCAGGAGAACTGCGGTTTTACATTCAGCGTGCTGGGCACCCAGATGTCTGTAGGCAAGGTGCTGCCGGCATTGGTGACCAGGTGAATGAACTGGTTGTTGCGGGTAACAGACGCCTTGACGGAGTTTTCGTTGTTCCAGGCATAGCGGAGAAGGATACGCGGCTCAAAACCGCCGTAGCTCCGCACTTCCTGGCCCCGGCCATAGGTAACGCTGTCTGTTTTGTTGCCGTCTTCGTCACGGATGTAACGGGTGTAAGGGCCTATCTGCCGGAAACCGCTGTAGCGGAGGCCAATGTTGACCTTTACCTTTGGACTGATCTCCCAGTCGTCTTGTATATACAGCGCCGCTTCATGGGCGTATTTGCGGAAACCGTTATCAGGCTTGAAGGTAGTGGTATCCTGGCTGCCGCTGACGGAAGACGGGGTGAAACGGTGGTAGATGTAGTTGCCCCCGAATTTCAGGTGATGTTTGAAGTTGATGAAATAATCAAAGTCCAGCTTGCCGTTGTAATCCCGGATGCCGGAGTTGAGGTTGATGCGGAAGGTTTGCTGCACCGCGCTGAACTCGAACTTGTAGTCATTGTAGATCAATGAGGTGTTGGCAAATAGTTTTTTGCTGAACACGTGGTTCCAGCGCAGGGTGGCCGTGTTGTTGCCCCAGGGGATGTGCGTTTCGAAGCTTCTGCCGCTGTTGCGGTAGCGGAATACGTCACGGCCCAGGTAACCGCTGAGAAAAAGACGGTCTTTATCCGAAAAGCGGTAGTTCACCTTGGCGTTGAGATCATGAAAGTGATAGCCGGAGCCGTAGAACGAGCTTCTTTTTTTCACGAAGGGTTTGGCGAGGATGTCTGCGTAGGTTCTTCTCCCGGAAAGGATAAAGCTGGCCTTGTCTTTCACCAGGGGGCCCTGAATACTGAGCCGGGAGGCAATAGCGCCAATGCCTCCTTCTACCTGGAACGCCTGGTTATTGCCGTCTTTCATCACCACATCCAGCACGGAAGAGAGCCGCCCGCCGTAATTGGCCGGCATGCCGCCTTTGGTGAGGGTAATGTCGCGGATGGCGTCTGCATTGAAAACGGAAAAGAACCCGAAGAGGTGGCCCGTGTTATACACCGGCGCCTCATCCAGCAGAATGAGGTTCTGGTCAGGCGCGCCACCCCGCACGTAAAAGCCCGCATTGCCCTCTCCTGCCGCCTGTACGCCCGGCATCAGCTGTATGGCCTTGAGGGGGTCTACCTCTCCCATCAGGGCCGGCAGTTTTTTCATTTGTTCGGCCGCCAGCTCCACCTTTCCCATTTCCGTGTTTTTCACGTTCTCGTCTTTCCGTTTTTCCATGATCACAATTTCGCGGGCCTGGAAAGACCTGGGCACCAGGGAGGCGCTGAGGCTCAGCGGGCCCTTGCCCACCTCAATGGTCTTTTCCTGTGCTTCGTAACCTATAAAAGAAAAAACGAGCGTATAGGTGCCGGGTGTGAGGGTAATAGCATAAAAACCGTAGGTGTTGGATTGTACCCCGCTGCTGGTGCCTTTGATGCCGATGCTGGCGCCCATGAGAGATTCTCCGGAGGTGCTGTCACGCACGTAACCGCTAACGGCAAAGCGCTGCTGCGCAAGGAGCGGCTGCGAGAAAAAACAGGCTGACAATAAAAGAAAGATATGGTAACCAACCTTCATCCCGAACTGATTTGCAAATGATCAACGCCGGGTATGCGGGAAAACAGGAGGAACTACGGGAAGGGTTTCACCGATGTCCGTGGTACATGGAAAACAGGAGGAACTACGGGAAGACTTCGCCGTTCGCGGCATACGGGATGAACAGGACTACGCCGCCAATGCCGCCGGCATGGCGGCTATCTGCACCGCTAAAACTTCAGTGTGTCTGTTACAGAGCCGCAGTGCAGCATTTCATCACCAAAATAAGGGTTGAGGATTTCCGCCTTGTCGCTCAGCCAATACGCGCCGCGGTCGTTAAACGCCATCGGGCAGTACTGCCTGAAAACGGTGGTATTTTTAAGCCCGGCAATCAACAGAAAATCGTACAGCTGGTCAGATACCATCTGGAAAGAGAGGCGGCGGCCTTCCAGCCCTGCTTTTTCCAGCAGCATGCCTTGCAGTTCCGCGGAAATACCGCCTACCTGCCCGGTCAGCAGGCTGGTGCGGGAAGAGTCCAGCCCCATGCGGGCTACCGGCAAGCTGTCCAGGTGATACTGGAGCGCGGCGCCGGCAATGTCTGCCGCCAGGGTGTCTGCTTTTACCAGGGCGGCGGATAGCTGGTAATATGCCGTCATGGTCACATGCATGGAATCGTAAAACTCCTGGGGAAATACGCCGCCAATGGCTTCCAAAGGCTTGTCTTCCGCCGCTTTTTCTTCCCCGTTGCTGGTCTGTGGCTGATTGCAGGCCGCAAAAACCGCTGTGAGGGCCATTATTCCTAAAATTCCGCGTATTCCCATGAGTGTCCTTTTGCAGCAAATATAGCACCAAAAAATATACTATCTTTGCGGGTTTAATAGCAATTTGACCTATGCTCATCGCACTGCAGGATATTACATTTGAATTTGGCGCAAGAACCATCATCGAAGATTCTTCCTTGCATATCATTCCCGGAGACCGCATCGGGCTTATTGGCCTGAACGGTACGGGCAAGTCTACCCTGCTCCGCATCATCAACGGAGAATATACTGTTTCCAAAGGCAGCATCAACAAAATACGCAACCTCAGCATCGGGTTCTTCAACCAGGACCTGCTGAGCTTTGAAACAGACGAGTCCATCCTCAGCGTGGGCATGACAGCCTTTGAGCAGGCCCTGAAAGTGGAAAAAGAACTGGAGGAGCTGACCGCCAAACTGGAGCACTCGCAAGATGACGCGCTGCTGCATGAATATGCGGACAAATTGCATGAATTTGACACGCTGGACGGGTATAACATCCGCCACAAAACCGCCACCGTGCTGGAAGGCCTCGGCTTCAGCACGGCAGACCTGGAACGCCCCTACAGCGAATTTTCAGGCGGCTGGCGCATGCGCGTACTGCTGGCCAAACTCATTTTGCAGCAGCCTGACGTGCTGATGCTGGACGAACCTACCAACCACCTCGATCTCCCCTCCATTGAATGGCTGGAAAAATACCTGTCCAATTACAGCGGCGCGGTGATCATTGTGTCTCACGACCGTTTCTTCCTGGACAAAATGGTGAACAAGATCGTAGAAGTGTACCAGCAGCAGCTGCACCACTACGCCGGCAACTACAGCGACTACGAAGAGGAAAAAGCCCTCCGCCGGGAGCTGCAGCAGCGCGCCTATGAAAACCAGCAAGACTACATCCGCCAGCAGGAGCGGTTCATAGAACGCTTCAAGGCAAAAGCCTCCAAGGCCGCGCAGGCACAGAGCATTGCCAAGCGGCTTGACAAGCTGGAACGCGTGGAACAGGTAGACGGCGGCCCGTCAAAGATCAGGATGAACTTTTCCGTTGACAAAATGCCCGGCAAGATCCTCTGCACATTAGATAATGTCAGCAAATCTTTCGGCAACCTGCACGTTCTCAAACACGCCAAAGCGGAAATCAACCGCGGCGATAAAATAGGCCTCATTGGCGCCAACGGCAAGGGTAAATCCACCCTGCTGCGCGTGATTGCCGGCACAGAGCCCATCCAGGGCACCCGCATCCCCGGCCACAACGTGGTAACCAGTTTCTATGCACAGCACCAGCTGGAATCTCTCCACCTCGATAATGAGATACTGGAAGAGCTGAAAAGCTGCGGCAGCGGTAAAACCGAAATGGAGCTGCGCTCCCTGCTGGGTTGCTTCCTGTTCCAGGGTGACGACGTGTTCAAAAAGATCCGCATCCTGTCCGGTGGCGAAAAGGCCCGCGTGGCGCTGGCCAAGGTGATCATCAGCCAGGCCAACTTCCTGATGCTGGACGAACCGACCAACCACCTGGACATGAACTCCGTGGAAATGCTCATTGACGCGCTCGGCAAATACGAAGGCAGCCTGGTGCTCGTTTCTCACGACCGTTACTTTGTCAGCAAAACCGCCAACAAGATCTGGGAGATCGTAGACGGCGAGATCAAGGAATTCAAAGGCACCTACACCGAATGGGAGGAATGGAAAAAACGCCAGGCCCTGGCCGCCCTGCCCCCCAAACCGGATAAAAAGGAAAAAGCCACGCCTGCCGCCGCAGCCACCGCTGCACCGCAACCAGCCAAAGCCCCCGCTGCGCCCGCCGCCCCCAAAGGCGCTATAGACAAAGACCTGCAGCGGGAACTGCAAAAGCAGCAGAAACAGTTCCAGCGGCTGGAACAACAGATTGCCGCGCTGAAAGACAAAACGCAGCAACTGGAAGCAGACCTCGCCAACCCCGAGGTTTACAGTGACAAACAAAAGTTCGTCACCGCAGAAACCGCCTACAAGAACGCTACCGCTGAACTGGAAAAAGCCAACAAGGAATACGAATCGGTATTTGAAAAGGTAATGGAACTGGAGGAAAAGATGCAGGGGTAAAACAAGCTGCCCTATAACAACGCTTTGCCCCGGCACCTGCCGGTACTTCCACTCCTCCCCCGTCAGTCTCTTTCCCTTCCGGGCTGCAGCAAAAAACGCAGCGCGGGCCGCTTTGCCTGTCAGTTCCTTTCCGGACCGCCCGCCGCCGCAGCTTCCAGTGTTTCAGCCGCATGAGCCGGCCGCCTGTTAAAAAATTCCGGGGGAAGGGGATGCGCCGCAAGAAACTCCCTGGCTTCCTTTCTTAACTGCAATACATTCGGGCAATTTGCCGTACGCTGTTCCCAGATATCGGCATCGTTCATAACATGCCTGCGTTTTTTTGTTAAATTCATAATGATCGGTTTTTATAAAAGTTTTCTTGTAACTGCAAATGCATCGTAATTCACATTCTTCACAGCAGGCACGTGATTCTCTAAATCATATTTCACAATTTTCGGGATCACTCCCCTTGGGCCAACACTGTCAAATGTGTACGTCAATGATGAAACACTGACCGAATAAGGATATCTTTCCAAATGCATAACGTTAACAAACAATTGAACACAAAAGAACACCTTCCTTTTCAGAATTTTTCACACCTGTGAACTTTTTTTTTTGCATTTCATCCCGCATTCCGCGCCCTTCGTGTAATCTGAATGTGCCGATAAAAGCTTACATTTAAATTGCCGTATGAACGTTCTCCGAAAGATCATCCACTGGCGCCTTCACCACGTGCTGTTCTGGCTGGCATTTTTTGTGGTCTGGCTCACATTGCGGATAGATGATTACCCGGATGTGCTGCCCACCGTCCTTGCCGGTCTGCTGAAAGTGCTGTCTCTCGCCGCAGCCGTTTATTTCACCAACTACGTGCTCATCCCCCGTTACCTGTACACCAAACGGTATTTCGCCTTCCTGCTCGCTTTCACCGCCCTCGTATTCGTCACCGGCTTCATCGTCATCAGGCTGCTGGACCTCATTTTGCAGCCTTACGCCTCCAGCATCACCCATTGGCCCAATCAAACGCTCAACAGCCAGCTGTACGACGTGTATATTCCCCTCTTTTTTATGGTAGGCGCCGCAGCAGGCATCAAATTCTACATAGACCAGCTCCGCACGCTCAACCGCCTGCAAAGCGCCCTGCGCGCAGGCGCTGAACAGGAGCTGCAATACCTCCGCTCCCAGATCAACCCGCATTCGCTTTTCAATTCCCTCAATACCATCTACTTCCTGATAGACAAGGAAAACCGCCAGGCCCGCGAAACACTGATGAAGTTCTCGGAACTGCTGCGCTACCAGCTATATGAATGCAATACGGAACGGATCAGCATTGAAAAGGAAGTGCTCTACCTCCGCAACTACGTGGCCATTCAGCGCCTGCGGCATGGGGAACAATACCGGATAGCGTTCAGCAGCGCCCCTGAAGTGAAAGATTTCAGCATTGCGCCGCTGCTGCTCATCCCCTTTATTGAAAACGCTTTTAAACATGTGTCCTCCCATCTCTCCCCCAACTTCATCCATATCGATATGCACATGAACGAAGGGCAGTTCCGGCTCTCCGTAGAGAACACGCGGGAAGACAAGCCCTCCCCGGCTAACGGCGGCATAGGCCTGGCCAATGTGAAAAGAAGACTGGAGCTGCTGTACCCTGGTAAACACCAGTTGCAGATACAGAACGGTGGACATCTATATTCCGTTACCCTCAACCTCCACATAACATGACCATCCGCTGCCTCATAGTAGATGATGAACCTGTGGCCCGCAAAGGCCTCAGGGAATACATTGCAGACATTCCCTTCCTGGAGCTGGCCGGCGAGTGCGACTCCCCGGTAAAAGCGCTGGCCACCCTGCAAACACAACCCATAGACCTGCTGCTGCTGGACATACAAATGCCCCGCATGACGGGCCTGGAACTGCTACGCTCCCTCCCCCAGCCGCCGCTGGTCATATTCACCACCGCGCATCCTGACTACGCCGTGGAAAGTTTTGAGCTGAACGTGCTGGATTACCTGCTCAAACCGGTCTCTTTCGAAAGGTTCATGAAAGCCGTGATGAAAGCCCGCGCATACCTTGATACGCAGCAGAAGAAAGATGCAGACTACTTTTTTATCAAATGCGATAACCGGCTGGAAAAGATCAACTACGAAGACATACTTTTTGTAGAAGCGCTGCAGAACTATGTGGCCATCCATACGGCTGCCCGCAAGTTCACCACCTACCTCACGTTCAAGGGCGTGGAAGAATACCTGCCCGCGGAAAGGTTCGTGAAAGTGCACAAGTCGTTCATTGTGGCCATAGACAAGATCTCCAGCATTGACGGCAACGAGCTGGTGATAGGCCGGCATCACATTCCCGTCAGCAGGAACCTGAAAGATGAAGTAATGGAAAAGATATTGAACAAGCGGTACCTGAAACGTTAGGTGGTACGCCTCCGCCGCTTGTTGAACAGCATCAGCCCCTTGTCTATCCCCTTCCGCAGCTCCGCCTGCTGCTCCTCCGGCAGCGCCAGCACTTCCGTGCACGCATCGCTGCAGCAGCCCTTGTATTTGGCGGCGCATTTTTCACACTGTATAAAAAGAAGATGGCAGCCTTCATTGGCGCAGTTGGTATGCGTATCGCAAGGCTCGCCGCATTGGTGGCACTGGCTGATGATGTCTTCGCTGATGCGCTCTCCCAGGCGGTCGTCAAACACGAAGTTCTTGCCGCGGAATTTGTTGGGCAGGCCCAGCTCGCGGGCTTTATTGGTGTACTCGATAATGCCGCCTTCCAGGTGGAACACGTTTTTGAAACCCTGGTGCAGCATGTAGGCGGAGGCCTTTTCGCAGCGGATGCCGCCGGTGCAGTACATGATGATGTTCTTGTCTTTATGCGGCTGCATCATTTCCACGGCCATGGGCAATTGCTCGCGGAAGGTGGCGGAAGGCACTTCCAGCGCCTTGTCAAAGTGGCCTACTTCGTACTCGTAGTGGTTGCGCATGTCTATGATCACCGTATCGGGGTCTTCCGCCAGTTGATTGAAGGCAGCGGCGTCTACATAACGGCCGCGTTTTTCCATGTCAAACGTGGGGTCTGTAATACCGTCCGCAACGATCTTTTCCCGCACCTTGATCTTCAGCACCCAGAAAGACTTGCCGTTGTCATCTACCGCAATGTTGAGCCTGATGCCGTTGAGGAATGGAATGGCGTACAGTTGTTGCTTAAACGCCTCAAAGTGATGCTCCGGAATACTCACCTGCGCGTTGATACCTTCATGCGCCACGTAAATGCGGCCGAAAACGCCCAGGGAAGAGAGAGAAATGTACAGGCTGTCCCTGAATGCCTGCGGGTCTGCTATTTTGGCGTACTGGTAAAAGGAAACCGTTACGCGGAAAAATGTTTCTGCTGCCAGCTGGCGCTTTAGCTCAGTGGCAGACAATCTGTTATGTAATACCATGTTTGAATTTTAAGGACGAACGCCGGTCGAACAAAATTCTGTTTATACTGCCTGCCAAATAGCCGTTTGGCAGAACGCCGCAAAGGTACGAAAAATCTTTTCCACATAGGGTACCGCTATCCGCTTACCGGGTTAAAATATTGAAAACCACAACAAATTATTTAATTCGTTCATTTATAAGGATTTTTCATGCTTATGGCTGTTAAAAAGTGTGGCACGATATTCGGAAATGGGATGGTATTGCAAGAGAACGGCCCCGTGAGGACAGTCAATTATTTAACCCTAAACGCAAACCTGTATGAATATTTACGCTTACTATTTTTTCGCAGTGGTCTTAGGCCTTTGGGCATATCGCCTGGCAGTGTATTTCTTTGGCGGAGAGAATAAAACTCCCAAAAGCTCGTCCGCAAGAAACTATCGCAGAAGAATGGAACGTTCCTGACAAAGATATCAAGGCAAGCAAACGGGGCTGATCAAAAAGCATTTACAACGCTTTTGGGTCAGCCCCGGATTTTTTGTTGCATATATAATTCTCTTTTTCTACCTTAGACCCAAGGTAACTACTCCACGATTATGTCTACGCCGCAAAAAAGGCGTTTATCAACCAATAAGGGCCTGCAAACCTAAACTATCAAGATTCACAGGACCAGTACAATGAAAACTGAACATTTTTACGGTGACTATACGGATAGTGAGCTGATCAGCTACGTCATACAAGACAATGAGCATGCGTTCAACGAGCTGTTTGCCCGTTACCGCAACCGGCTGCTGGCATATTTGATGAAAGTATGCAAGAGCCCGGAAACGGCGGAGGAAATTGTGCTGGACATTTTCGTAAAAATATGGAACGGCCGCGCCACCATGCGGGAGGTGGAAAACCTGGAGGCCTTCCTCTTCACCGTGGCCCGCAACAAGGCGCTCGATTTCCTGCGGCAGGTAAAAAAGAGCCGGCAAAAGCAGGAAGCCCTCTGGCAGCATATGCAGGAGAACATGGCAGACACGGCAGACAAAAACCTGCTGCTGGAAAACCTGGAAGCCAGCATCCGCCATGCGGCGGCGGGCCTTTCGCCCCAGCGTAAAATGGTGTTCCTGCTCAGTCGTGACCATCATCTTACCTATGAACAGATAGCCGAAAAGCTGCAGCTCTCTTCCAACACTGTACGCAACCATCTTTCCGCGGCCCTGCAGGTGATCCGCGCGCATATTTCCCCCGGCCTAGACGTGATAGTGCTCTGCGCATTGCTCACGCTGTAAAAAAAATTTTCCCGCCCATTAGTACACCCTGCTTTTTTTAACGTCTCTCAGTTATGGAACAAAACGCATCACAGCGCCAGGACTATCTTTTTCAGCGGTATTTGCAGGATACCATTACTGAAGAAGAGTACGCCGAGCTTTGGGAGCTGCTGCAGCACCGGGAGCAGGAAGAGCTGCTCAGCGGCCGCCTGCAGGAGCTTTGGGAAGCTGCGCGCCATGCGCCGCCTTTGCTCAGTGATGCGCAATGGGCGGAAAAGTTCCGGAAGGCGAAGGCGGCCAAACCGGCCTTTACCTGGCGCCGCCTGCTGCCGCGCGTAGCGGCGGCCGTACTGATACTGGGCGCGGCCACAGGCGCATATTTTCTGCTGCGGCAAAAACCCGCCCCGGTTCCTGCCCTAGCGGTAGTACAGCAACCGGCAGCAAAAAAAGACCTGTTGCCGGGCGGCAGCAAAGCCGTGCTGACGCTGGCAGACGGTACGGAGCTGGTGCTGGACAGCGCGGCCAACGGCCAGGTGGGCACCCAGGGCAATATCAGCATCGTAAAGCTGGACAGTGGCCGGCTGGCCTACCAGGCGCCGGGCACAGCACCGGGAGAAGTAGTGTACAACACGCTCTCCACGCCGCGGGGCGGACAGTTCCAGCTGCTGCTGCCAGACGGTAGCCGCGCATGGCTCAACGCAGGCTCCTCCATCCGCTTCCCCAACGTCTTTGCCGGCAAGGAGCGTAAAGTAGAGGTGGCGGGCGAAGTGTATTTTGAAGTGGCCGCCGACGCGCAAAAACCTTTTGTTGTGCAGGCCGCAGGCACGCGGATAGACGTGCTGGGCACCAGCTTCAACGTACAGGCGTATGAAAACGGCCGCATGGCCACCACCCTGCTGACGGGCAGCGTAAAAGTGAGCAGGAACGGCGCTTCCATCACGCTCAAACCTTCCCAGCAGGCGCTGACCACGCAGGAAGGCACGCTTCAGCTGGTACGCCACGCCGACCTCGATGAGGTGATGGCCTGGAAGAACGGCCTGTTCTGGCTCAATGGTACAGACATGGCCACACTGGCAAAACAGCTCTCGTTATGGTATGATGTAGAAATTATTATCAGGGGAAATATTTCACAACGTTTTACTGGTACTATTCCACGCAATGTAAAAGCGTCAAGGGTGTTTGAAGTGCTGCAGGAAACCGGCAGCCTGCACTACACCATTGAAGACGGGCGCATTATTGTTTCACCGTAGATTATCCCTCATTCAGTTACCAAATTAAAGTATGATGTATGTTTGAAAATTCATTTTTCAAAAGCGCCGCCATGCTGCTAAGGTCCGCTATGCTTACACTGCTGGCCGTATGCCTGCTTTCCGGCACCGTCTCTTACGGGCAAAAGGTCAGTATTTCACAGAAAAACATGCCGCTGGCGGAAGTGCTGAAAAAGATCAGGGAACAAACCGGGTACAACTTCGTTTTTCCCAGCGATGCCATGGAAAAATCTGTACCCGTTACCCTCGATGTAAAGAACGAAGACCTGGAGCAGGTGCTCAAAACGGTTTTTGCATCACAACCGTTCACCTACTCCGTTTCCGACAAGATCATTATCGTAAAACCGCGGAAAGCGCCGGCGGCAACCTCTGCGCCAGCTGCGCAGCCCATCCAGGTAACCGGCCTGGTAACAGATGAAGACGGCACCCCGCTCACCGGCGTTACCGTGCGCATCCAGGGCAGCCCGCAGGGTACTACCACGGCTCCCAACGGCACTTTCTCCCTCCGCGCGGAACCGAACGCGGTGCTGGAGTTTTCCTTCATCGGCTTTGAAACGCAACAGGTATCCTTGCAGGGCAAAACGCACCTGGAAATAAAACTGAAAGAAAAGGCCGCCGGCCTCAATGAGCTGGTGGTAGTGGGTTACGGCACGGCTAAAAAGAAAGACCTCACCGGTTCCATCACCAGCGTAGACGCTGAAAAATACAATACGCAGGCCGCCACCAACCTCACCGAATATTTCAGCGGCACCATTGCCGGCCTCAGCTCTAACCAGGGTACCTCGGCCCAGGGCGGCGGCTCGCTGGAGATCAGGGGTACCAACTCGCTGCTGGGCCAGACTTCCCCCCTCATTGTGCTGGACGGGGTGATCTATAACGGCAACCTGCGGGATATCAGCCCCTCAGACGTAGCCACCATAGACGTGCTGAAAGATGCCAGCGCCGCCGCCGTGTATGGCTCCCGCGCGGCCAATGGCGTTATCATCGTTACCACTAAAAAAGGCGCTACCGGCCTGCCGGTGATCAACTTCTCCGCCACGGTAGGATATGCCGAAGCGGGCAACGATTACAGGCCGCTGGGGCCGCAAGGCTACCTGCAGTTCCGTAAAGACCTGTTTGACATTGTGAAGCCGCAGCATCCTTACTACTACGCCAGCCCCTTTAACCTGCCAGACAGTGTGTCTGTTGACCAGTGGCGGGCTTTCAGCAACAACCCCAATGCCAATGATACCATTGAATGGCTGGGCCGCCTGAACCTGAACGCTACCGAAATACAGAACTACCTGGCCGGGAGAACCACCAACTGGTATGACGAAGTGATGCAGAAAGGGCTGCGCGAGAATTATGACATCAGCGTATCAGGCGGCGCACCGAAGATCAACTATTACTTTTCTACCGGCTATACCCGCAATAAAGGCATAATACTGGGAGATGAAGTGAAGATCTTCCGCACCCGCCTCAACCTTGAAGCGCGCGTGGCGGACTTTATCAGGATAGGCATGAACTCCCAGTTCTCCGGAACAGACAATAGCGCCGTACCGGTCAACAACGACAACCTGGACGATTTCAGTCCCTACGGCAGCATGTACAACGCAGACGGCACTTTGAAGCTCAACCCGCAGGATGATGCCCTGTTCCGCAACCCTTTCCTTGACAACCGGTACAAAGACCAGTTCAATAAAACCAACGCGCTGTTTGCCACCTTCTACAGCGAAATCACATTGCCCTTCGGGTTCAGCTACCGTATTTCGTTCCAGAACAGGCTGGCCAACACGCGCAATTATCAGTTCTGGCCTTCCAATACGGTAACCGGCGGCATCAGCCACACTAACGGGTACGGCACCAGAGACGATGAGAATACCTATGAATGGATGGTAGACAACATTCTCCGCTGGAACAAAACCTTCGGACAGCACTCTTTTAACGTTACCTTTCTGGCTAACGCGGAAAAATGGCAGCAGTGGAGCTCCCGCCAGACCAACGAAAACTTCCAGCCTAACGGCAATCTGTCCTGGCACGGCCTGCAGTTCGGCAGCAATCCCACCCTTACCAACAACGACATGGTGCAGACCGGTGATGCACTGATGGCCCGCCTCAACTATTCGCTCAAAGACAAATACCTGCTCACCGCATCGTGGCGGCGAGACGGCTTTTCCGCCTTCGGGCAGATGCACCCGCGGGCTGACTTTCCCGCAGTAGCGCTAGGCTGGCGTATTTCAGACGAACCGTTCTTTAAAGCGAAGTGGGTAGACCAGTTGAAGCTGCGCGCCAGCTGGGGCGTGAACGGCAACCGCGCGGTACCTGGCCCTTACGCCGCCCTCTCAGACCTTGACCGCAATGTATATTCAGACGGCACCCTGGTGCTGACCGGCGTTACCAACGCCAGCATGGCCAATCCTAACCTCAAATGGGAACAAACCGAATCCTGGAATGCCGGGCTTGACCTCACGGCGTTCAATAATAGAGTGAACCTTACACTAGATGTATACCGCTCTTTCACCAACGACCTGCTGCTGAACCGCTCCCTGCCCATCATCACCGGTTACGCCAGTATGACCACCAACCTGGGCCAGCTCTCCAACAGAGGAGTGGAGCTGAACCTCAGCACGCACAACGTTCAAAACAAACGCCTCTCCTGGCGCTCCACCTTTACACTCACCGCCAACCGTAACAAGATCGAAAAACTCTGGGGAGATTATGAAACACGCGTCATCAACGGAAAAGAAGTAACGCGGGAAGTGCCGGACTATGCCAACGGCTGGTTCCCCGGCCAGTCTATAGACCGCATCTGGGCGTATGACATTGTGGGCATCTGGCAACAGTCGGAGATCAACGCCGCCCGGAAATACGGCCTCGCGCCCGGTGACTTCCGGGCCCGTGACGTGAATGGAGACAGCGCCTACCGCCAGTTTGACGACAAGGTGTTCCTTGGCTACACCACCCCGCGCTACCAGCTCGGCCTCCGGAACGATTTTACCATTCTCAAGAACATAGAGGTAATGATATTCCTCCGCGCAGACCTGGGCCAGTACGGCGCAAGAGGTGACTTTAACCGATCCGGCTCCAATGTGTATGACCGGAGCAACGCCTGGGACCTTCCTTACTGGAGCAAAACCAATCCCTCCGCCCGCTACCCGCGCCTCAACGTGAACACCATTGCCTACGAAGGAGGTATTGTGATGTACGAGTCTGCCGCCTTCCTCCGCTTGCAAGACCTGTCTGTAGCCTACAACTTCCCCAAAGCCTTGCTGGCGCCGGTGAAGCTGTCTGCCCTGAAGGTGTTTGCCAGCGCGCGCAACCTGCTCACCATCACCAAATGGACAGGCTGGGACCCGGAGTCACGCAACAACGCCATGCCGCGCATCTTTTCTGTGGGCTTAAATACAACGCTGTAAAGCATGCTTAACATTAAATGTGGAAACATGAAACTGTTTAAATATATACTACTGCCGGTACTTTGCAGCGTGATGCTGTTCTCCTGCTCCAAAGACTGGCTGAAGCCTGAACCGCTTTCTTTCTTTGCGCCGGAAAACCTGTTGATAGATAAAAAAGGGTACGAAGCCTTTATGATCACGCTGCGCAAAAACCTGCGCAACTCCTTTTACGGAGAGCTGCATACCGTTGTGTCAGAAGGCGTATTCTCCGAGCTGGGCGCCGCCGGGCCGTTGAACAATAACGGCATCCGTAATATGGACCTGCAGGTAACACCCAGCGCAGACGGCAACTACTCCGTGCTGGACAACTATGAATGGAGCTACCGCCCCATCCGTGTAGCCAACACCGTTATTACCCGTATAGACGCCATTACCTGGGCCAGCGAGCAAGACCGGAACAGCATACTGGCGGAGGCCTATTTTCACCGCTCCTACTGGTATTACCTGCTGGTGCACGAGTATGGGGACGTGCCTTTCATTGGCAAGGAGCTGACCACGCCCCGGCTTGATTTCAGGAGCCATGCCCGCACCACCATTCTGCAGAAGCTCACGGAAAACATGGAGTTTGCCGTGCAGTGGCTGCCGGAAACCACTTCGCCCGGCGCTCCTTCTAAAGCTGCCGGTCTTCACCTGCTCACCAAGATCTACCTGGCCACTGGTAATTTTGAGAAGGCCGTTACCACCGCTACGGCGGTGATTGGCGGCAAACATAAACTGGTACAGGCCCGCTTCGGCATAGACGCGTCCAAGCCGTACCGCAACTACATCTGGGACCTGCACCGTCCGCCCAACATTCATACCGCCGCCAATACAGAAACCATCCTGGGTACTATAGACCGCTGGGAGCTGCCGCAAGATGCCCGCACCAGCGGCACCTTCACCATGCGCAACTATACGCCCACCTGGTGGACGCGCGTGCTGGACAGCCGGGGCGCCAACGGCACGGTAGACAATGGCCTGCAATACGACAGCCTGGGCCGCGGCAATGCCAACCTACGCCCTTCCAACTACTATGAATATGAGCTGTGGACAGACCCCAACGACCTGCGCCGCCGGGACGGCAACTGGATATTCAAGGAAGAGCTGAAATACAACAATCCCCGCTCCGTAGACGTAGGCAAACCCATAGATCCCAACAGGCTGCGCGCAAAGGCAGACACTTTCCAGCACTACTTCTCCTTCCCCTACTATATTGCCTACGTGCCGCAGGGCGGCGCCGGCCAGGTGCCCAACGGCGGCAATGGTGACTGGTACATTTACCGCCTGGCGGAAACCTACCTGCTGCGGGCGGAAGCCTATTACTGGCTGAAAAACTACGCCGCCGCCGCGGAAGACATCAACGCCGTGCGCCGGCGCGTAAAGGCCAAAGAGATCACCGCCGCAGAGGTTACCATTGAGTACATACTGGACGAACGCGCCAGGGAGCTGTACGCGGAAGAGTTCCGTAAAACGGAATTGACGAGGATTTCCTATATTATGGCAACAAACCACCTCAACGGGTACACGCTGGAGAACTTCAGCACCAAAAACTACTGGTATGACAGGGTGATGGCCAAGAACAATTTTTACAGAACGCACCTCAAATGGGGCGAGAACGAATGCCGCATCAGCCCTCACCACGTGCTGTGGCCGGTGCCCGCGGAGGTGATCAACACCAATACGCTGGGCATTATCAACCAGAACATTGGTTACCCCGGCGCGGAAAAGAACCAGCCGCCGTTGACGGAGATCACAGATAATGATTGATGAAAGGAACAAAATGAAATACATGCACCACATCAGGCTGACAGCCCTGCTCCTGCTGGCGCTTGGCCTCACTGCCACCGCACAGCAAAAGCCGAACGTACTGTTCATCTGCATTGACGATCTGCGGCCGGATTTCGGCTGCTATGGCAACAAGGAGGTACACTCTCCCAACATAGACGCATTTGCCGCCAAAGCGGTAGTGTTCAACCGGCAATACGTGGCCGTGCCTACCTGCGGTGCATCGCGCGCCGCCCTGCTCACCGGCCGCTACCCGCGTACAAAGGTGGGGCTCAGCAACGATGCCGCTGAAAAGATGATGGCCGGCAAGCCTCGCGGAGAAAAGCCGGAAACCTTCATCGAAAACCTGCGCCGCAACGGGTATTATACCGTAGGCATCGGCAAGATCAGCCACTCCGCAGACGGTTATATTTATCCCTACACCGCGCCCCGCAGCAACGAGCTGGAGCTGCCCAACAGCTGGGATGAAATGCTGATGGACGCAGGCAAATGGAAAACCGGCTGGAATGCATTCTTTGCCTATGCAGACGGCTCCAACCGCCAGGGCAGGAAGGGTGAAGTAAAACCCTACGAAGCAGGCCCGGACAACGACGATGCCTACCCTGACGGGCTCACGGCGGCGCTGGCAGTAAAAAAGCTGAAAGAGCTGGCCGGTAAAAAGCAGCCGTTCTTCCTGGGCGTGGGTTTCTTCAAACCGCACCTCCCTTTCAACGCCCCGGCAAAATACTGGAAGCTGTATGACGAGTCCCGCATTTCGCTCACGCCTTCTCCCGGCATCCCTGCCCATGTAAGCACCGCCAGCCTGCACCCCAGCGCAGAGTTCAAGTCTTACAAGGCCGGAGATGAAAAGCCTTCCCTGGAAGGCCCGGTATCAGACGCATACGCCCGCAAACTGCGCCACGCCTATTATGCCGCTATCAGCTACATTGATGCGCAAGTGGGCAAACTGCTGGCCGCACTTAAACAGAATGGCCTGGATAAAAACACGATCATCGTGATCTGGGGAGACCACGGCTGGCACCTGGGAGATGACCTGGTTTGGGGCAAACACACCATCTTTGAATGGTCGCTGCGCAGCGCCCTGCTGGTAAAAACACCGGGCATGCAGCGCGGTTTCACCTGTGAGCGGGTAGTGAGCGCCACAGACATCTACCCCACCCTCATGGAGCTTTGCCGCGTAAACACCCCGGTAGAAACGGACGGCGCCAGCTTTGCGCAGCTGCTCACCGCCCCCGGCGCCGCGCCAGACTGGCGGGACCTGGCTTACAGCTACTTCAGGCAAGGCATTACCGTACGCACGCCGCGCTACCGCCTTACAAAATACTTCCGTGCAGAAGAGCCCACCGTGGAATTGTACGATCATCAAACAGACCCGTATGAGAACCGCAACATTGCGGCGGAACAACCGGCGCTGGTGAAAGCGCTGATGAAGGAATGGGAAAAAGGGAATACCGGCGTGTTCGGGCAATAGGTACAACCAACTGCAAACCTATAAACCCCGGCACAAAAATGCCGGGGTTTCACATTGTTTACATTTATATCATTATTGTGCCATAACAACACATAACCTCCCTTTACGAACCTGCCAGCTGCCGTTTGATGCAAACATCACCAAAGGCCATTTTTAGCGCTTTCAGGCCGCATTTTCCCGCCCGACAATCCAAGTATCCAAACCGTCACAAAAACCCAAAATCAGGCAAATAAGAAAGAAAAACACAAAAAACACGCCCAGCCTGCTGACATCCTCCTGCCATCCTTCGGTGATCCTTCGGTGTTGTTCGGTGGCAGTACGGGTTTGAGGGAGTTTAACCGAAGGTTGACCGAAGGATCACCGAACGTTCACCGAAGGATAACCAGGTAGCGGGCGTAAAAAATTTATTGCACACATCCGCAAACAAACTATAAACTTTTATTCAAACCTGAACGCGCTCCCCAATATTCCCCCGAAGCCCACGCGTACGCCTATACGCGTATCTGCCTGGCTCTGGTAACCGGCCACCACATCTACCCGTATCACTTTAAAAATGTTTTCCAACCCGGCAAACACCTCCACGTAATTATTGGCCCTGTTCACATAAAACGCGTTGGAACCGGCCACCAGGTTCCATTTCAGCCGGTTGAACAAAGGTATCTTGTTGGTCAGCAAACCGTTGAAATGATGCTCCACGTTGGCGGCAGCGTAAAAGCCCGCGGAGGTGCTGTACTGGTAATACGGCGCCAGCTGGAAGCTGTTCACGTACTTGATGTTGTAAAATGTCTGGTTGCCGTTGAAATGCTGCAGGTCTGGAATGCTGACAGATTTATTGTTGAAGAAGCCGCCGGCGGAAAGGTTGTACTGCAGCGCGCCCAGCAGCTTGAAGTTCATATCGTCCCGCACGCTGAATTTCCATTTGTCAAAATCACCGTCTATAAAACCTTTGGTGTATTGCAGCGTAAACGTAGGGTATTTGGAACCAATGGCCTGCTTGTAGCGCGGGTATTCAATAAAACGCTGGCCGGGCTGGTAACGCAGCATGCCTGATACGGTCAGCACCTGCTCCCGCTCAAAAGGAAGGGCCGCCAGCTCCTGCGGGTGGTTGGGCGTAAAGGTTTTCCGGGCGTCTTTGAACACCACAAAATCAGTAGTGTTCTCTACTGGTATGCGGCTTTCGTAGTTCACTTCCGCGCTCAGGTGCATGGCGTTCTGGAAGTTGCGGGAAAACTGCGCCCGGGTAAACCAGATTTCGTACAGCTTCATGTAGTTCTCTTTCAGCAACAGGGTGTACAGCGAGTTCATAATGGGGCCAATGGGGTTTTCCCGGTTGAACTGCTGCACTTTTTTACCGCCTTCCAGCGTCCATACATTGCGGGAGCCGAAGCCGTCTTCGTTGTTGCCAAAGAGGCGCAGGCCGGTGTACGCGTTGAGGTGGGTATTGTTGAAGCCGTAACGTACATTATTGGTCCACGTAAGCACACGGCGGTTGGGCAGGCTGAAGGTGACGCTCGGCTCAATGACCATGGACACGCCTTCCACCGTGTTGTAGCTGAGCCCCCTGATGAGGGAGCGCATGTTGAAACGGTGGGCCTGTATAGTAGTGTCCCGCCGGAAATACCAGGTATGGCCCCAGCCGTTCAGTACTACATCATCCAGCTTTACCGGCTGCGGTTTTTTGCGCAGGGAATCAAGGTGGTAGCGGGAGCGCGAAGAATCCCGCCGCGCCTGGGCAATGCTGTCTTTCACTTTGAAGTCTCTCGCCTCATCGGCCTCCAGCGGCACGGGGCGTATGCTGTCCCAATATTGCAGCCCGCGCTGGGCCGCATCCTTTTCATACTTCATGATCACCTTGTTGAAAAAGCCTTTCGGGAACACGGGGTGGAGGTTGTAGTTGGAATACACCTGCACGGAGTTGCCCACTACATCAAACCCGAACATTTTCAGGGCCAGGTATACCACCTGGTCTTTGGTGCGCCATACTTCCGGCGTAACGGGCACATGCGTTTGCCGTATCACCAGCGTGTCCAGCAGCTCCAGCTGGTATTCTTTGGTGAGCATCAGGTCTGTGCTATGAATGCGCCAGTCATCTTCCGTGATGAAAATATGCCCGGCAAACAGCGGCTCGTATTTCCTCCGTGGTATTACCTTGATCTTGTTCACCAGCTTGCCGTCATCCATAAAAGAGCCTTCCAGCCGGTATTTGTAGTAGAAGATGGCGTTTTCGGAGATGGGGGAAATAAAGCCGCGCGGCCCCAGCTGCGAGGTAATGGCTTCTACATTGTTGTCGTAAAAACTGATGGTGGCCGGAATGCTGAAACCCAGGCCGCCGCCGCTTTGCCGGCTGGAAATAACGTCCAGCTTGGTGTTGGGCGCTTCGTAAGAAACACGGGTAACGGATTCTGACAAGCCGAAAATGCCCTTGCCCGTAGAGTCTACCCCAACATCTTCCGTATCTATTTTCTGGCCGAATACCTTTTTGGGCATCTTCCGCATTTTGGCCTGCAGCTTCATATAGGTGTCTACCGTATATTTTTTGACCTGCTGCTGGTAAAAAGAGCGCTTTTTGATAGCCTGGCGGATGATGGCGTAGGCAGGGTCTTCCCCGCCTGATTTGATGACCACTTCCCTGATCTGCAAGCTGACAGGCTCCAGCACAAAATCTGCCTGTACTTCGGCGCCAGTGGCCTGTACGGCCTTTTCCACCTTTTTATAGCCCATGTACTGGCAAACAATGGTATAGCTGCCGGCCGCCACTTCCAGGTGGTATACGCCGTCTGCATTGGTGGTTACGCCGTTGGTGGTGCCTTTGATCATGACGGTGGCAAAAGGCAGGCGCTCGCCTTTCTGGTTGGAAACGGTGCCTTTGATGAGGGTGGCTTGGGTTTGAACAGCAACGAACAAAAGCAGGGAAAGGAGTAGATATTTCATCATATGTCAAAAATAACGGATGGCCCTACACGGCATACGCCCCTGCCGCTGTTTTAAAGCAACTTTAACAAGTGGTGCTCAGCCTCTCCCTGCGGGCTTCCTGTACCGCAGTACAGAAGCGGAAAGCGCGCTGAGCGCCCCTACTATACCACCCAGCACCGCGGTGATCACCACCATCAGGCCTGGGGAGGGAGACTGGAGGATGAGGTTGGCCATGCGCGTAGCCAGAATATGATCGTTACGTACATCCATGACAGTGGCCAGCACGCCCCAAAGCAGGAAAACGGCCAGGAAGCCGCTGATGAATGCCTTGCCGGGCGGCTGCGGGTATAACAGGGCTATTACGAATGCGGCCAGCGCCACGCTCCACCAGTCCAGAAAAATACCCAGGATGTAACCGAGCAGGGCCGTCAGCAATAGGGAGAGGATAAAACGCATAGAACAGACAATATAATTTAAACAGTACTCAATTTAAGGAATCCTGGAAATATGGGGCAGGTGATGTTTGGGGTGGCAAACAATACCGGGCGCAACGTCAGCGCGCTGCGCCCGGTATTCATTTATTTACTGGCGTCAAGCGCCTGTTCAATATCCTGCAGAATGTCTCCGGCATGTTCCAGGCCAACGGAAATGCGGATGAGCCCGGGCGTAATGCCCACGTTCAGCCGCTCCTGCTCGCTGAGCTTGGCGTGCGTGGTAGACGCCGGGTGAGAAGCAATGCTGCGGCTGTCTCCCAGGTTGGCGGTGAGGCTCAGCAGCTCCAGCTTGTCAAGGAAGCGGCGCCCTCTTTCCAGCCCGCCTTTCAGCTCAAAACAAACAATGCCGCCGCCGCCTGTCATTTGTTTTTGGGCAATGGCGTATTGCGGGTGGCTGGGCAGGAAGGGGTATTTCACCCATTCCAGGCTGGAGTTGCCTTCCAGCGCGGTGGCCAGCGCCAGGGCGCTGGCGGAGTGGCGCGCCATCCGTACATGCAGGGTTTCCAGCGCGCGGCTCAGCACCCAGGCGTTGAAGGGAGACAGGGCCGGCCCGGTGCTGCGGCAAAAGGCCCGCACTTCGTCTACCAGCTCGCTGCGGCCCAGCACAATGCCGCCCAGCACGCGCCCCTGCCCGTCTATCCACTTGGTGGCGGAATGCGTTACCAGGTCTGCGCCCAGGGCCAGCGGCTTCTGCAGCGCGGGCGTAGCAAAGCAGTTGTCTACGTTTACGATCACCTTGTGCTGCTTCGCTATTTTCACCAGCGCCTCCAGGTCAACCAGGTCAAGGCCGGGGTTGGAAGGCGTTTCCACGAAGATCATTTTTGTATTGGGCCGTATCAGCGCTTCCACGCTTTCCGGTTTGGTCAGGTCAAAATACGTATGCTCAATGCCCCACTTCGGCAAAAACTTGGTAATAACGGTATGGGTGGAGCCGAATACAGAGGCGGAAGACAACAGGTGGTCTCCCGTTTTCAGGAAAGCCATGAAGCTGCCAAACACGGCGCTCATGCCCGAAGCGGTGGCAAAACCTGCCTCCGCGCCTTCCAGGGCGCACATGCGGTCTGTAAACTCCTGTACGGTAGGGTTGCTGAAACGGGAATAGATGTAAGCGTCCGTTTGATCTGCAAAAGCGGCGCGCATGGCCTCCGCATCTTCATAACAGAAGCTGGAGGTCAGGTACAGCGGGCCGCTGTGTTCCATGTGTGAGGTGCGTTCGGATTGTATCCGGATGGCCTGGGTTTCCGGGTGCCAGGTTGGTTTGTTCCTTCTTTTCTTCATGCGCTTGCTTTGAATCTGCCTATTGATTGAGCTTTATTTCCCAGGTAAGGCTGGTTTTGCCCTGGCGCAGCGTTTCCGCCACGGAGCAGTATTTGTTCATGGACAGCTCTACGGCGCGGGCCGCTTTGTCTGCATCTATGTTGCCTGTAAGGTGAAACACAATGTGCGCTTTTTCCCAGAGAGACGGCTCTTTGCCCTTTTCCCGCTCCGCCTCAATTTCAATGCGGAAGTCTTTGATCTCCTGGCGCTGCTTCTTCAGGATCATCACCACGTCTATGGCGGAGCAGCCCCCAAGGCCCATGATGAGCATCTGCATCGGGCGTACGCCGTTGTTCTTTCCCCCGTTCTCTACGGATGAGTCCATCAACACCTTGTGGCCCTGCTCGTCCACTGCCTCCATGTTAAAACCGTCGTCTATTCTCTGTAAAGCGATCTTCATATGTGTTTGCTGATTTGGTTACAAATTTACTGGTAAACCGGTAAAATAATAAATAACCGGTAGTATTATATGACAAGCCGCATTCATAAAGCCATAATTGATTACATGTAATTTGTAATTCGTATCTGACTTTTGTAGGTTTGCGCAAATTTTGTTAGCAGGTGCCATTGCAAACCTTCCATAGCCATCAACCATTTACGCTCGAGTCCGGCGCGGTGCTGCCGGGGCTGGAAATTGCCTATCATACTTACGGAACGCTTGACCGGCATGCCAGTAACGTGGTGTGGGTATGCCATGCCCTTACCGCCAATTCGGATGTGGCTGACTGGTGGCAGGGCCTCATTGGAGAAGGGCGGGTAATAGACCCTGCAAAACATTTTATTGTATGCGCCAACATACTGGGCTCCTGCTATGGCAGCTCAGGGCCGCTTTCTGTGAACCCGGCCACCGGCGCGCCCTGGTACCGCACGTTCCCCCAGGTCACCATCCGGGACATTGTGCATGCGCACATGCTGCTCCGCAAACACCTGGGCATAGAGCAGATACACCTGCTGGTGGGCGGCTCCATGGGCGGCTACCAGGTAATGGAATGGGCCCTCATGGAACCGGAGCGTATCAGCAAGCTGTTCCTCCTCTGCACCGGCGCGGCGGAAAGCCCCTGGGGCATTGCCGTGCACACCGCGCAGCGGCTGGCCATTGAAGCAGACGGCACCTGGGAAGAAGCGCAGCCCCAGGCGGGCGCCAAAGGCCTCAAAGCGGCCAGGGCCATCGGCATGCTCACCTACCGCAACTACCACACCTTTGTGCGCACACAAACAGACCCTGACAAGGAAAAGACAGACCACTTCAAGGCTTCCTCGTACATCCTCTACCAGGGAGACAAACTGGTAAAACGCTTCAACGCCCAGAGCTACTGGCTGCTCACCAAAGCCATGGACAGCCACAACATAGCCCGCGGACGGCACGAAGAAATATTCACCACCCTGCGCCAGATCACCCAGAAAACCCTGCTGATAGGCATTACCAGCGATATTCTCTGTCCCCCGGAAGAGCAGGTGCTGCTGGCTACCCATATGCTCAACACCATCTACCACGAAATAGACTCTCCTTATGGCCACGACGGGTTCCTGATAGAGTTCGAAAAGATAGGCGGCATACTGGCCGGTTTCCTGGAGCAGGAATAATTATATCAGATTTATTCAGCCCTTTAATTGACTATTAATCAATCCATTAATAGATTTTTTTTCATTTATCCAAAAAACCCTTAACTTCTGGGAAGAATTTAAAAACAGTTGTAACCCTGGCGCGTGCCGCATGTAAATTTTCTTTATATTTAATTAAAGCACTGTTTAAATACCTTTCAGATCAGCCAAACTCCTCATTAAATTCTCACTTTATGAAATGCACTTTACGTATGCAGTGCCTGCTGTTTGTAATGTTGCTGGCAACATGGCAAATAAGCCCGGCACAAACCCAGCACACCATTACCGGTACCGTTGTTAACTCCTCCACGGGCCAGGGCATGCCCGGCGTAACGGTTTCCGTGAAAGGCGCCGCCAGCGGGGCCGTTACCAATGCCAACGGCGAGTTCAGGGTCAACACTACCCGCTCCCTCCCGCTCACGCTGGTATTCTCCTATGTAGGCTTCAAATCTCAGGAAGTGGCGGTTGCAGACGCCTCCCAGGCCGTTAACGTACAGCTGGCCTCCACGGAAATACTGGGGCAGGAAGTGGTGGTATCCGCCAGCCGCGTTGCCCAGAGCATCCTGGAATCTCCGGTGTCTATTGAAAAGCTCAGCACCCGCGCCATCAGGGAAACGCCCACGCCCAGTTTTTACGATTTCATCAACAACATGAAAGGCGTGGAAAGCAGCGTGCAAAGCCTCACCTTCCGTTCCGTAACCACCAGGGGCTTCAATGCCAACGGCAACACCCGCTTCAACCAGTTCATAGACGGGATGGACAACCAGGCCCCCGGCCTCAACTTCTCCGTGGGCAACATTGTAGGTATCTCCGAGCTGGACGTGGAAAGCGTGGAGCTGCTGCCGGGCGCCTCTTCCGCCTTGTACGGCGCGGGCGGCACCAACGGTACATTGCTCATGACCAGCAAGAACCCGTTTGATTACCAGGGCCTCAGCCTCCAGCTGAAAGGCGGCATCAACCATGTTGGCAACTCCCCGCGCGGCCAGACCGGTTTCATCCCGGAAATTACGGCCCGCTACGCCAAGGCCTTCGGCAAATTCGGCTTCAAGGTGAACGTTTCCTACCTGCAGGCTAACGACTGGTGGGGAGCGGATTCTACCAATTTTGACCGCATTACCCTGCAAACCAAAGGCGGCTTCAGCCACCGCAACGATCCCAACTATGACGGCATTAATATTTACGGGGACGAGATCAATAACCGCTTTGACGCCACCGGCGGCCTTTTGAACGGCGTTACCGTGTCAAGAACCGGGTTCAGGGAACAAGACCTGGTAGATTACGATACCAAGAGCCTCAAAACCAATGCGGCCTTCCATTACCGTTTCAACTCCGAGCTGGAGCTGATACTGCACGGCAACTGGGGCATGGGTACCAGTGTGTACACGGGCGCCGACCGCTATTCCCTCAAAAACTTCAACCTGGGCCAGTACAAGATTGAGCTGAAAGGCAAACGTTACTTTCTCCGGGGGTATACCACGCAGGAACGTTCCGGGGAAGCCTATAACGCCACCGCGCTGGCCTCGCTGCTGAACGAGTCTTACAACCCCAGCGTAATCCGCAATGGCGCCGGCGCAGTGATCGGCGGCTGGTTCCCTGAATATGCTACGGTATACAACCAGGCGCGGATGGGCGTATTCCCCGGCGCGCCGGGCATAAAAGACAGCGTTACCGCCCATTCCATTGCCCGGGCGTATGCAGACAGGAACAGGCTGACGCCCGGCACCCCGCAGTTTGACAAGGCGATGGATTCCCTTACCAGCCGCTACATCGGGGTGGGCGCCGGCAGAGGCGGCGCCAAGTTCAACGACAAGACCAATCTCTACCACTATGAGGGCATGTACAACTTCTCAGACCTCATCAAAATATTTGATCTGCAGGTGGGCGCCTCCTACCGCCGCTACGCGCTCAATTCCGAAGGCACCATTTTTGACGATGCCGTCAATGACATCAAGATAGATGAGTACGGCGGCTTCCTGCAGGTGGGCAAAAAACTGGCAAAAGACCGGATAGCCTTGCTGGGCTCTGTGCGGTACGACAAGAACGAGAACTTTGAAGGCCGCTTCACGCCCCGCCTTTCCGCCGTGTTTACCGTGGCGAAAGACAATAACATCCGCCTCTCCTATCAAACCGGCTTCCGCATCCCCACTACCCAGAACCAGTACATAGACCTGCTGGTGCGCGCCAATACACGGCTCATCGGCGGGCTGCCGGAAATGTATGAGAAGTACAACCTCAACAACAACAAGGGCTATACACAGGAAAGTTTCCAGCGTTTCCGCCAAACGGGCAACCCGGCAGACCTGCAGCAGTATACGCCGCAGCCCTTCAAGCCGGAAAGCGTGCAGGCCTATGAAGTTGGTTACCGTGGCCTGATAGCCAACCGGCTGCTGATAGACGCTTATTATTATTACAATTCCTACAAAGACTTCATCAACATCATTGCGCTCATCCAGAGCCCTGACGGTACGCTGCCGGGCCTGGCCAATCCCAATATCTTCTCTACCGTGAACAATAACCCGGACAAGGTGGTGACGCAAGGTTTTGCATTGGGTCTTGACTACGTGGTGAACACCTGGCAGGTGAGCGGCAACGTATCTTATAACGACATGACCAAAGCACCGGTAGGGCTTTACAATGATTTCAATACGCCCAAGGTGCGCTTCAACCTGGGCCTGGGCAACAGGAACGTGTACAAGAACCTCGGCTTTAACGTGAACTTCCGCTGGCAGGATGCCTATATCTGGACTTCCACGTTCGCTGTGGGCGAAGTGCCCTCTTACAGCACGCTGGATGCCATGGTCAGCTACCGCGTGCCTTCCGCCAAAGCCACTATCAAGCTGGGCGGCTCCAACGTGCTGAACAAGTATTACACCACCTCTTTCGGCAACCCGTCAATTGGCGCTGTTTATTATCTCAGCCTCACGTTTGACGAGCTGCTGCGGTAACCCCTCCGGCTCCTGTTTATTTGCCATAATAGCGAAGGCCCCCCGGTAATCCGGGAGGCCTTCTATTTTGTTGTAACCCTCATGATCGCTCATGGGTATCTTTGGTCTATACGTTGAAGCGGAAATGCATCACATCCCCGTCGTTCACAACGTACTCTTTGCCTTCAATGCGTAAGCGGCCGTTATCGCGGGCAGCGGCTTCGGAGCCGTATTTCACGTAATCTTCGTAAGAGATCACTTCCGCCTTGATAAAGCCTTTTTCAAAATCCGTATGGATCACGCTGGCAGCCTGCGGCGCTTTCCAGCCCTGGTGAATGGTCCATGCGCGCACTTCCTGCACGCCGGCCGTAAAATAAGTGATGAGGTCCAGCAGCTTGTAAGTAGAGCGGATCAGGCGGTTCAGGCCAGGCTCCGTCAGGCCGTATTCGGAGAAAAACAGCTCTTTGTCTGCCGGGTCTTCCATTTCCGTGATCTGCGCTTCAATGGAGTTGTTCATTACTATCACCTCTGCCTTTTCGGCCTTCACGGCCTCTTTCAGCGCTTCAGAGAATTTATTGCCGGTCAGCAGGGACGCTTCGTCTACGTTAGCCACGTACAGCACGGGTTTTTCCGTAAGCAGGAAGAGGTCTGCAATAGCATTGCGCTCTTCTTTGCCCAGGTCCAGCTCGCGGATGTTCTTGCCTTTCTCCAGGTGCTCCTTGCAGCGTTTCAGCACTTCAAACTCGGCTTTGGCCTTCGGGTCGCCGCCGGTTTTGGCCATCTTTTCCGTACGGGCAATCTTCTTCTCCACGCTCTCCAGGTCTTTCAGCTGCAGTTCGGTATCAATGATCTCCTTGTCCCCTACAGGGTTAATAGCCCCTTCTTCACGGAGAATGTTATCGTCTTCAAAACAGCGGATCACGTGCACGATGGCGTCTACTTCGCGGATGTTGGCCAGGAACTTGTTGCCCAGGCCCTCCCCTTTGCTGGCGCCTTTCACCAGGCCGGCAATGTCTACGAACTCTATGGTGGTAGGCACCGTGCGGTTCGGCTTCACCAGCTCTTCCAGTTTGGAGATGCGCTCGTCAGGAACGTCTACCAGGCCTACGTTGGGCTCAATGGTGCAAAAGCGGTAGTTGCTCGCCTGCGCTTTGGCACTGTTGGAAACTGCGTTAAACAAGGTTGATTTCCCCACGTTCGGTAATCCTACTATTCCTGCTTGTAAAGCCATTTTTTCAAAAATTTGCGCAAAGATAACACATTCTCCTTTATGATTTGTCAATCAGGGGTTACGAATTATTGCTTTTTGTTATTTAATTATTTATTTATTTCGTCAGTTATTCCTTATTTTCCGCCGTTATTCCCTATTTTGTTCCGCAATAATTTGTAACAGACTGCTATGGCGTTAAATTATGTTTGGATAGCCTTTTTTGTGATAGGGTTTCTGGTGGCGCTCTACCGGCTCATTTTTGAGGGAGACACGGAAATCTTCGGGAAAATGATGACGGGCACTTTCGAGAACGGGAAAACGGCCGCCGAAATAGCCATCGGGCTTACCGGGGTGATGACCTTCTGGCTGGGCATCATGAAAATAGGCGAAAAGGCGGGTGTGATAGAAAAGCTGGCGCAATGGGTGAACCCGCTGTTTTCCAGGCTCTTTCCCGGCATACCCAAAAAGAACCCCGCCATGGGCTCCATTGTGATGAACTTTTCCGCCAATGCCCTGGGGCTTGACAATGCGGCCACGCCCATAGGCCTGAAGGCCATGAAAGAGCTGCAGGACATCAACCCTGATAAAGACACGGCCAGCAACTCGCAGATCATGTTCCTGGTGCTGAACACGGCCGGCATCACCATCATTCCCACCGCCGTAATGGCCGTACGCCTCTCTATGGGCGCAGCCAACCCCGCAGATATTTTTATACCCACCATGCTGGGCACCTTTATTTCTTTCATATCCGGCATTGTGGCCGTGGCCGTGGTGCAGCGCATCAACCTCTTCCGCCTGCCCGTGCTGGTGTTTGTAGGCGGCTTTTTGCTGCTCATGTTCGGCATCTACACCTGGATGCACAATATGCCGACCGACCGGATCGCGGCCTATACCGCCACAGTGGGCGGCGTGCTGATATTTGCCGTGCTGCTGGCCTTCATACTGATGGGCGTAAAAAAGAAGATCAACGTGTACGAAACCTTTATAGACGGCGCCAAGGAAGGTTTCACCACCGCCGTGATGATCATTCCTTACCTGGTGGGCATCCTGGTGGCCATCGGCGTGTTCAGGATAACGGGCTGCCTGAATTTTATTACAGACGGCATTGCCGCCGTTGTGGCCGCGCTGGGCATGAATACAGACTTTGTGCCCGCCCTGCCGGTGGGCATTATGAAAACCTTCAGCGGCGGCGGCGCCAGGGGCCTGATGGTGGAAGTGATGCAAACCTATGGGCCAGACTCCTTCCAGGGGCGCATGGCCTGCATTCTGCAAGGCTCTACAGAAACTACTTTTTATGTACTGGCCGTGTACTTCGGCTCCGTGAACATCAAAAAAACAAGACATGCCCTTGCCTGCGGCCTGGTGGCCGATGTTGTAGGCGTGGTAGCGGCCATTCTGATAGGATATTTCTTTTTTCACTAACCATTAACTGATGCAAGAACGAAAACCATTACATGAAGACTGGATTGCCGTGATACTGGCCTTTGCCAGTATTGTGCTGATCCTGCTGGGCCTGCACCCCGCCATGCCCAAATTTTCCTGGAGCAGCGGCAGCGAGCTGCTGGAGCAGTTGGGCAGCGCCGGCAACTTTACCCGCATGGGCGGCCTCTTTATCTGGGTGCTGGGCAGCCTCGTCATTGCCTTCCTGCTGGGCGGCAAAAAAGTAACCGCCGGTTTGGCCACGGGCCTGCTGGCCATTATGGTCATTTCCATGTTTGCGCAGGTGATCACCGGCAATACCTGGGTGCGTGACCTGGGTATTGAAATTGTGCTCTTCAGCCTGCTGCTGGGCCTTTTTATCAGCAACGTAACCGGCCTGCCGGAATGGATCAAACCCGTGCTGCAAACGGAGCTGTTCATTAAAACCGGCCTGGTGATGCTGGGCGCGGGCATTATTTTCCAGGAAATACTGAAAGGCGGCGGACTGGGCGTTTTACAATCCGTAGTGGTGGTGTTCACCGTATGGTACACCACTTTCTGGCTGTGTAAAAAATTCGGGCTGGACGATGAGTTCCGGATGATGATCTCCAGCGCGGTGAGCATCTGCGGCGTATCTGCCGCCATTGCCACTTCCGGCGCCATTGAAGGAGACAATAAAAAGCTCAGCCACGTGATCTCCCTGGTGCTGATAGTGGCCATCCCCATGATGATATTCATGCCTTACATTGCCCGGTGGATGGACATGTCTCCCGAAGTGGCCGGCGCCTGGCTGGGCGGCACCATAGATACTTCCGGGGCGGTAGTGGCCGCGGGTACCATGCTGGGGGAAGAAGCGCTGAAATACGCTACGCTGGTGAAGTTTTCGCAAAACGTGCTGCTGGGCGTGGCCGCGTTCTTTATCTCCATCTGGTGGACGTACTCCAAAAAGGAGACCAACCAGCCCAAACCCGGCCTGCGCACCATCTGGGACCGCTTTCCCAAATTTGTGCTGGGCTTCATCCTGGTATCGCTCATCTTCTCCTTTGTTTTATCTCCCGACACGGTAAAAGCGGTGAAAGGCAGCATCAAAGACCTGCAAACCTGCTTCTTTGCGCTGGCCTTTGCCTGCATAGGCCTGGAAACCCGGTTCACGGATATTTTCAAGATGGAAAACGGCCGGCCTGCCATGGCATTCATTATTGCGCAGGTATTCAATATACTGGTTACGCTGGCCATGGCTTACCTGGTATTTGGCGGCGTGCTGTTCAGCAAACCGTAACGGTACGTCACATCAATAAAAAACCTCTCCGGTATGGCCGGAGAGGTTATTTTTTTCAGGCTGTTATCAACCGTCGTACTTGCCCGTTTTGTCTTCAATGGTCACGTCTGCATGCTGGTTGTTCTGTATTTTCAGGTATACCAGCAGCTGCCCCGCCCCTGCTTTGAAACACACTTCCTGCGCGCGTTTCACAATATCCATCAGCTCATCGTACCGCCCTTCCATAACGGTCTCGAAAGGGCATACCCGGTACTTTACGCCGGAGGCCTGGATAACGGCAATGGCCTCGTCCACCACGGCGTACACTTTGTCTGAGGCTACCTGCGGCACTATCTGCAAGGCCAGGTTCACGGTATGTTGATGCATGGTCTGTTACTTTTTTTTGAGTATCACTTCGTATAAATCTGTGCGAAGATCTTTCAGGTTTTGCACACTTCCAAATGCATGCAGCTCTTTGAGCAGCACCAGGTCTACGTCTGCCACTACTATCATTTCCGTGTTGGGCGTGGCGTCTGCCTTGATGCCGGTTACGGGAAAAGCAAAGTCTGAAGGCGTGAGCACGGCAGACTGCGCATATTGCAGGTCCATGTTGTTCACTTGCGGCAGGTTGCCCACGCAGCCGGCAATGGCCACATAACATTCGTTTTCGATGGCGCGGGCCTGGGCGCAGAAACGCACGCGGTTGTAGCCGTTCTGCGTATCCGTCAGGAAGGGCACAAACAGTATCTGCACGCCCTGCTGCGCCAGTATGCGCGTCAGTTCGGGGAATTCCACATCGTAGCAGATCAGGATGCCCACCTTGCCCGCGTCCGTATCGAACACGCGCACTTCGTTGCCGCCCTTCATGCCCCAGGAATACACCTCACTGGGCGTGGGGTGTATCTTTTTGAAAGACTCGTACGTACCGTCCCTGCGGCAGAGGTAGGAAATATTGTACAGCAGCTCGTCTTCCACAATAGGCATGCTGCCGGTAATGATGTTGACGTTGTAAGACACGGCCATTTTTGAAAAGGCCTCCCGCAGCTCTTCCGTGTATTTGGCCAGCCCGCGGATGGCCGCGGCCGGGTCCAGCTGGTTGAACTCCATCATGAGCGGGGCGTTGAAAAACTCCGGGAACACTACAAAGTCCGCCTCATAATCACTCACCGCATCCACAAAAAACTCCACCTGCTGCAATAGCCCGGCAATGCCGGCGTAGCTGCGCATCTGCCATTGCACCAGGCCTATGCGCACGGTTGACTTGTTGTAGCGGATGGTATCCCGGTCTTTTTCGTAATAGATATTGAACCACTGCAGCAGCGTGGCAAAGCCTTTAGACGCCGCATCGTTGGGCAGGTAGTTCCGCAATATCTTCTTTACAATAAAATCGTTAGAGAACTGGAAGGTGAGCGTAGGGTCATAGATCTCCTTGTCACGCACCTTCTCGATGTACTCCCGCGGGCTCATTTCCCCGGCGTACTTTTCGTAATTGGGAATGCGCCCCCCGGCCACAATGCCTTCCAGGTTCAGGTGCTCGCAGAGGGCCTTGCGGGCATCGTACAGGCGGCGGGCCAGGCGGCGGCCCCGATACTCAGGGTTGACGAACACTTCTATGCCGTACAGCGTGTCTCCCTTCGGGTTATGGGTATTGAACGTATAATAACCGGTGATCTGCTCGTAGGTATGATCGTCCCCGAACTTTTCATAGTCCACAATGATAGACAGGGCGCAGCCCACCACCTTGCCGTTAACGGCCACGGCTATCTGCCCTTCGGGAAAAAGGCTCGTCAGCCGCTGAATGGTGCCCTCCCGCCAGTAGCTGCCCGGCATGTCTGCATAGGCGCTCAGCATGGACTCTTTCAGGTCACGGTAGTCTTCCGCCGTCAGCTGGCGCACTTCTATTGTTTCTTCTGCCATATTGATATTCTTTGCGTGTAAGGAAAGTTAAGGAATATTCCGTTTTGGCAGGAAAAAGACTATTTTTGTGCGCCGGTGCCATCATCCTTTACCGAAAAACCGCAATTGATCATTACTAAAGTCAAGACCTCATGTTTCAACGGTTAAAGGACGCCTGCCGCGGCCCCTGGTACAAAAAAGCCATCATTCTGGTTAGCCTCCTGCTGGCTTCTTTTTATCCCATTTACAAGAATTATTATTATGCCCGCGGTACGCAGCAATACGAGCGTCATATCCGGTTCATGGAGGGCAATTCGGAATTTTTCAACCCCTGGCAATACCGCGTGCTGTGCCCCCTGCTGATAGAGTCCGCCAAATGGGCGTATGATCACAGCATAGACAAGCTGATACCCGCAGAAACCGTCATACATTTCGACGATAAAAAAGCGGCAGATGAAACGGCCGTTTTCCAGTCGCAGCTCAATAACAAGGAAACCTTCATTTACCTGCTGATCTTCATTGCCTTCCGGCTGGCGCTGCATGCGGCCATTTATGCGCTGGGGTTTGCACTGTTTGCCTGCTTTACGCGCAGCAACTGGCTGATAGGTTTTACCCTGCTGTTCGTTTCTTTCTGCATGGGCAATGGCGCGCACAACAGCGATCTGTCTTTTAATACCTACATGGACCTGGTGCTGTTCCTCTGGATGGCCTGCGTGATACTCTACCGGAAAAACGACTGGTGGATATTGCCTATTACCATACTGGGCGCCCTCAACCGGGAAACGGCGCTGCTCATACCCGGCCTTTATTTCCTGGCCGCGGCGGTGATGCGCCCGGAAGGGAAACCGCTCTTCGGCTGGCCATGGCTGCGCATACCCGCCCCGCGCGTGTGGACGGTTACGCTGGCCAGCCTGGCCGTGTTCTTCGCCATTTTCCTGGCCATCCGCAACTACTACGGCTTCCGGCCGCCAGATCTCGTGTCTGTTCACCAGGTGCCGCTGGGGCTGCGGCTGCTGAAGCTCAACCTGCTCAGCGGCCAGGCGGTGAAAACCTATTTTGAAATATACGGCGTGCTGGGCATGCTGCCCCTCACCGCCCTGCTCAGCTTCCGGTACAACTCCATATTGCTGAGAATATGGGCGCTGCCGCTGGTGCCCGTGTGGCTGGGCGTTCACCTCATTGGCTCCATGGCGGCGGAAAGCCGGTACTACCTCATTCCCCTCATGCTGGTGCTGCTGCCCATGCTGCTGGAAATGATTGAACGGGAGTATAACAAACGCCTTGCACAACCTGCATAAAAAAAGGGCTGCACGGAGAACCCGGCAGCCCTGCGATCTGTAATACACCAGGGGGGCTGGTTATTTCTTTGCCGGCCCTTTTTTCGTAGCCAGCATATTTACTTCGTCCAGCAGGCGGAACTCAAAGTCTCCGTACTCCTGCAGCTTTTCGGCAATTTCATTGTTGCCTGAAAAGGTATGTTCATAAATTATTTCGATGTGGGGATGGCTGGTAATGAACTCCCGGCTGCCTTCCAGCATTTCCAGCTCCATGCCTTCAATGTCCAGCTTCATCACAATGCGGTCTTCCGGGGCAACACTGGCGCCGGCCATCATTTTGTCCAGCGTGGAGATCTGTATCTTGTTCCGGCCCTTGCCGCTCCGGTCTATAGTGCTGGAGCTGGTCACTACCGTTTTTACGTCAAAGCTCACTACTTCTTCCTTGCTGCCAAGGCCGCAGGGAAAGAGGGTTACATATTGCGCTACGTTGTTGAGGTCTATATTGGTTTCGCAAGCCTGGTGGTTCACCGGCTCAAAGGCGAAACACCTGATCTTGTGAGCGCCCAGCCATACGCAGTACTCCCCGATGCAGGCGCCTACGTCTATGAACACGTCTATTTTGCCGAGGTTTTGTTTGATGTAGTCATGCACTTCCTTTTCATACGCATAGTTGATGAACTGGAAATCGTTAGTGCCGGGGCGCAAAAAGAAGGTGCCGAACTGAGAGCGGCTGGTCCAGGGGCGTTTGGGGGGCTTGTTGAATACCAGGTAGCGGCAGGCTGCCTGGATAGACTTCCAGTCGGAGTACCTGGCGTATTCCCAGAAATAGCTGATGTACTTCTGATATTTTCCTACGTTCCTCAGGGAAGGATAATATGCGTTGTCTTTCATTGTAAAATCAGTTTAGTGTCCGGTGCGTTTTAATAAATCTTCTATATACACCACCTGTGTGTTTTCAGTTTTGAGGTAGGTTTTACTTGCTTTTTTGATGCGCAGCAGCGCCCGTGCCTGGTAGTACATGAACACAGGCAGGTACAGCAGCGCTTTTACGATGGCTGTGCCGTGGCTCATCACTCTCACAATGGCAAAGAAGGTGATGATGAACAGGGCAATGATGGCCGCCCATACCAGCGCCCCGCCGGTAAAGAGGCTGATGGCCAGGCAAATGAAGGCCGCGCCCAGCTGCAGCAGCAGCGGCGGCCGCATCAGCTGCAGGCCAAAGAATACGAGGTTGAAATTGAAGGTGCGCAGGCCTTTCCACAACACGTCCCAGGCGTAGCGGAAGTATTTGAAATAGGCATGCAGCCAGCGGGTGCGTTGTTTCTCCAGCGCCTCGCCGCTCTCTATTTTCTCGTCATACACCACCGCTTCTTCCGCATAGGCCAGTACCGGCACGCGTGTTACAATATCCGCCTGCACCTTTTTATCAAAGCCGCCCAGGAAGTTGTTGTACACCACGGAGCGGTACAGCGCCGTTTCAATGGCAATACCCAGGCCCCAGATGTGGGCAGACATGCCCAGCTCCATGCGCATGCGCCGGTCTACAAAATTGTAGTACAGGTTGCCCGCCGCGTCCAGCCTTGACATGAGGCTATCCGTGTTTTTAGGCAGCATGTTGGTTTGCACGGCGCGATAGCCCAGGTTGAAGTAAGTGTTGAGCACGGCCAGGTAATCAGGCCGCACCAGGTTGTCCGTATCAAAAATGATCAGCGCGTCATGCGCTTCCACGAAGTTGTTAATGGCGAAGTCTATAGACTTTATTTTGGCGTTGAGCGCAGCGGGCGGCTGCAGCACTATCACGTTGGGATCATTGAACTGCACGTCTACCCGGTCGCAGGCATCCGCCACCACGTATACCTTGAAGTTGCGGTATGTTTGCCGCAGCAGGGAATCTACCAGCGGCGGCACCAGCTGCAGGCTTTTGTGGGCCGTAATGATGGCCGCAAAGCTGTATTCCTTTTCCTGCGGTTTGGCCGCGGCTTTGGCGTAGGGCGAGGCTTGCAGGCCCAGCAGCCGTTTGATGCCGTACACCAGCAGGAAGAAGGTAGGCAGCAGCAGGTAGAAGGCCAATGCCGCCTGTATGGTCCAGAATATGAGGTGTAAAACTGTTGTCATGCTAGTACCTTGTTTTTAGCGGTCCAGATGTCTGCATATACCTGCTCCACCTGGCGGGCCATGCCCTCCACGTTGAAGCCGTTGCGTACCGTTTCCAGCGCTGCCTGCTGCAATATGCCGCGCAGGGCCGCATTATTGGCCAGCGTAGTAATGGCTGACGCCAGCTCGTTTTTATTGCCGGGGGTAATCATCCACCCGTTTTCCTGGTGGCGGATGATCTCTTTGGAGCCGTCTACCCGCGTTACGATCACGGCGTTCTCCATGGCCATGGCCTCCAGCAGCCCTATCGGCAAGCCTTCCCAGAGGGAGGGCAGGCAATAGATGTCTGTAGCGGCCAGCAGCTCCGGTACATCCTGCCGGAAGGGCTGGAATATTACCTGCCCGGCAATACCCAGCTGCTCTGCCAGTTGCCGCGCTTCAGCGGCCAGCTCACCCTCCCCTACCATCAGCAGCGTAATTTGCTGCCGGCTTTCCAGCACCCGCGCAAAAGCGCGCAGCATGGTGAGCGGGTCTTTCTGTGCCGTCATCCGTGCAATGAAACCAACCAGTATATGTTCTTCCGGAATGCCCAGCTCCTGCCGGATGTTGCTCTGCACTGCGGTGGTGCTGAACTTGCGGAGGTCTATGCCGTTGTTGATCACCGTAGCGCGGAAGTTGCGGAAATGCGCCCTGCCCGTCTGGAAGTTGGAAGCGCTCACGGCAATGTTCCTTTGCATGTTGGCCGTGAGAAAACGTTCAGACATCACACGCGCCCACTTTATGGGAAAAGACTGGTCGTCATGAAAAGACCAGCCGTGAATGGTGTACAGCATGGGTATTTTCAGTGACCGCGCCGGGAAAAAGAGGTTGCTGGCCGCCCTTGACCCGTGCGCATGCACCATGTCAATATTTTTCTCTACCAGCAGGGCCTTCACTTTTTTCCACTGCCCCAGGTCAAATGCCTTGAGGGAGGGTATCACATAATGCTCCACCCCCATTTTACGCAGCTGCTCAATCATGGGCCCGCCCGTGAAAGACAGCACCACAGGCTCATAACGGCTGCGGTCCAGCTGCCCTACCAGGCTCAGCACATGCGTTTCCCCGCCGCCAATAAGACCCTGGCGGATGGTTTGCAGTACGCGTATTTTCCTTTGCGGCAACATTATGCGGGTGTAGCGGCAGTTTCGGCCTTGGGAGCCCAGCCCTGCGGTAATTTTTCTGTTATCTCGATGTTGTCGAATTCCTTGCTCTGGCGGGCGCCTACTCTTTGCGCCCATTTGGCCATGCGTTCAATGCCTTCCGCCAGGGTTACGCCTGAGCCGCTGCCGAACACGCCATGCGCCTTGGTATGGTCTGAATAGGCGTGCATCACCTCGTTGCGGGCCTGCAGGTAGTTAATGTCAGGCGTAACGCCGAAGCAGCTGCATACCACCTTTGCCAGCTCGTTCACGGTGTAAGGCTTGTCTGCCCCGATGTTGAACACCTGGTTGTAAGCGGCGGGCAGGTTAACGGATTGGGCTATGGGAATGGCCACGTCGTCTATATAGCTGAAGGCGCGGGTCTGCTCCCCGTCACCGAACACGGTGAGCTGTTTGCCCTGCATGATCTGGTTCATGAAAATGCCTATCACGTTGCGGTACTTGTCCCCAATATTCTGGTTTTCGCCGTACACGTTGTGCGGGCGGAACACCACGTAATTCAGGCCAAACATTTCATGGGCTGCCTTCAGGTCAAGCTCTACCGCGTATTTGGACACGCCGTAGGGATCTTCCGGGGTGGGGATCATATCTTCCCGCATGGGCAGCTGCCCTGCGCCGTATACCGCAATGGAAGAGGTGAACACAAAACATTTCACCTTGTATTTTACCGCCTCATTGATGAGGTTGATGGAACCTATCAGGTTGTTGTTATAGTTGAACCGGCGGATGAAGTGGGAAAGGCCTTCGGCCGCGTAAGCCGCCAGGTGGTAAACATAATCGAATTTGTACTCTGCAAACAGGCTGCTCACCAGCTGCTCATCTGTTACGGAACCCTGTACAAACACCGCACCGGCGGGAATATGGTCTTCAAAACCACCGCTCAAGTCGTCCAGCACCACTACTTCATGCCCCATGTTCAGGCAATGGCTCACCACATGGGAACCGATGAATCCGGCGCCGCCGGTAACGAGAGATCTTATTTTCATGTTGATGTTTTTTTAGATAGTTGAATAACTTGAATTGGTCACGTTCCAGAACGTACCTTTCAGAAAAGACTTCAGGTGCTCAAACTGCCCTTTCACCGTGTATTTCAGTACAGATTTGGGGAAGGTGAAAAAGGTGAAGAAGAGCAGGAAGCTGGTCAGCTGCAGCTTGTTGGTATTGCGGCGCATGTACAGAATACGGTTGCGCGTATGGTAGTACGCCTTGATGGCGCTCTCCTTGCCCATGGTGATAGACTCCTTGTGGTAGATCAGGCCCTTGCCGGTATAATAAATGGTGTAACCGGCGCGGATGATGCGGGCAGACCAGTCAGACTCTTCATAATATATAAAGAACTTGTCTGCGAACATGCCTACGTTCTCGATTACTTCCCTTTTTACCATCATGGCGGCGCCATGTGCGCAATGGGTGGGGCCTTCGCCGTCATACTGCCCTTTGTCTTCTTCCCGGCTGCCTACGGCGCCTGTTCTCCCGGTCAGCAGGTTCATTTTATGGAAACCGGCGTACTGGATAACATTGGGATGGTGAAAGAAACGGATCTTGGGGCATACCACGCCAATCTTCCCGTCTTTGTAAAAAGGTTCCAGCAGGCGCTCTATCAGGTCTGGCGTTACTTCCGTATCGTTATTCACAATAAAGATGAAATCGCCTTTGGCATGCTGCATGCCCAGGTTGTTGCCGCCGGTAAAGCCCAGGTTCTTTTCGCTCAGCAGAATTTTCAGGTTGGGGTAATTACCTGCGTTCATCTGTGCCGTAGGGTTTACGGTTGAGCCGTTATCCACTACAATTGTTTCAAAGTTCCGGTAGGTTAACAATTTGGTGGACTCCAGGAATTCGCAGGTAACGTTGGTCTGATTGTAGTTCAATGCAATGATCGATACCAGCGGTTGCAAGTGTGGTTCCATTGTGTTCAGTAGTATTCAGTGTGTTAGTAAAATTCTCTGTATCCTATACGTTCTCTTTTTGGATCAGTGCGCCAGGCGTATTGGCAAGAATACGCATGTCGTAAAAAAATGAGTGTTTTTTGGCGTAATCTATGTCCAGTCCTATTCTCTCATCCACGCTCATATCTTTCTTCCCTCTCTTTTTCACCTGCCACAGCCCGGTAATGCCGGCGGGGGCAATGAACCTTTCCGCGTAGCGGTCTGTGGTGAGCGTAGCCGCTTCGTACAGCGGCAGCGGCCGGTTGCCCACCAGGGACATGTCTCCTTTGAGCACGTTGATCAGCTGGGGAATCTCGTCCAGGCTGGTATTTCTTAAAAAGGCGCCTATTTTAGTCACCCTCGGATCGTTGGAGAGCTTGAAAAACACGGCGCCGTTTTTGTCGTCTTTATTGTCATACTGGTTCAGGTGCTGCAGCTCCTTCACTTTCTTGTCTGCATCTGCCACCATTGTCCTGAACTTGTAGAATTTGAATATCTGGTAACGTTTGCCGGCCCTTGGCGCTACATAGAACACGGAGCCTTTAGACTCCAGCCTGATGGCCGCGGCAATGATGAGGAAAAGCGGGCTGAGCGCCACCAGCAGGCTGCCGGCTACGGCAATGTCAAAACCGCGTTTGGCAACGCGGCCGGTTAAACGGAATACGTCCTGCACATTAACACGGCGGCCGGCCTCCTCGGCGGCGGCCAGCTGTTTCACTTTTTGTGCAAAAGACAATTTGTTGCTGAAAGCTTCAAAAGTGGTAGACGCGGTAACGATACCGTCTATGCCGCCGGTAGTGGCCAGCCTGTCTTTATCCGCCTTGTCAAATTTCTTTTTGTATACAAACAATGGTACTTTGCTCAGTGTTTTGCTGCTGTGTACATACTCCACAAAAGGTTTGAAAATGTCCGCGTGCTCATCCATGTTAAAAACGATGAACCCCGGCAGCTCCCTGGCCTGCAACTGGCGGCGCAGCACTCTCTTCACACCCGCAATGCCATCTGTGGTAATGGCCAGCACGCCCGTTTTCAGTAAAATATGATCGTACGCGTCGCTCCCGCCAATGGATAAATTGTAAGATACCTTGTGGGCCGCGGGCATGGTAATGACGCGTGATCGCGCTTTTTCCTTGGTAACAGGTAAACTTTGAGACAAATTGTACATCATAATTTCAGGGCTTTACAAATTCGGCAATAAGATGTTGTATTCGGTTTATGCAGTCAGCATCCTGGCCGACAATTGCATGTTCTTATCAATGGTTGACATCAGATTAACGGGGTCAAAGGGTTTCCTGATGAAGTCTACGATCTTGTTGGCGGCGCTCTCCTGGGGAGCTTCCACGCCAGACAGCACAATCACAGGTACATCGTTATACAGCTCATTGGCGCTTAAATGATCAATGAGCTCCCAACCGTCTATATTAGGCATCTGAATATCTGTTACGATCATATCGGGCTTATTTCCCTTGGCAAGCCAGAGCATGGCACTGTAGCCATCTGTAGCAGATACCACTTTGTATTTTCTGCTCAGGAAAGTTTCCAGTAAAAACCTGATCGGCTCGCTATCGTCTATTATAAGTATTGTCTTTTTCATTTGAACTTTTTAACGTTAACCACTTAATCGATTCTTACATAAGGATGCAGGTCAAAATCTGGATGCAGGAGCGGCGTATGGCAAAAACATTCCGCCTCAAGCATGACGACTTTCGGTTCCAAGGGTTAAGGTTAAAAATATTCAGGTCAGAAATTCAAAGGAGATGGTTCAGTTGTATGGTATGAGCTCTAAAATTAGAGAGAAATATTGATCTGAGCAAATTATTTATAATAAGAGCCAAAACATCAATAAATCTTCAAATCTTGCGTAAAACTATAATAATAATCATTCTGTAATATCTAAAATTGGTAAATGGCCTGTTTTTCTTGGTAAACGGTTTGAATCAGGAAGTAAATGATCACTTTTTTTTGTTTCGCGTATAGTACGGGCATACTGGTAATTAAATTGTTTTATAAGTTTGCTTTTCAAAATACCCCCAAGGCCCTGCCGTACTATATGGAAGCATTGATAATAATATTCTTGTGCAGTTTCTTCATCTTGTTCTACAGTTATGCCGGATACGGGCTGCTGGCCTGGTTGATGGTGAAGCTCAAACGTTGGCTGTTCCCTCCAAAGGCTTTGCCCGCGCAGGAGCTGCCGCCCGTCACCCTGCTTATAGCCGCTTACAATGAGGCCGGTTTTATAGAACAAAAGATACACAACACGCTGCAGCTGGATTACCCTGCGGAAAAGCTGCAGGTAATGATCGTAACAGACGGCTCTGCAGACGGCACGCCGGATATCATACGCCGCTACCCTTCTATTATATTGTTGCATGAACCGGAACGCAGCGGGAAAACCGCCGCCATTAACCGGGCCATGCTGCAGGTAAGCACGCCCATTGTTGTTTTCTGCGATGCCAATACCCTGCTCAATAAAGCCGCCATCCGCAACCTGGTAAAACATTATGATGATCCGCATACCGGCGGCGTGGCCGGGGAAAAGAAAGTGGTGGCCGGCGGAGAAGACGGGGCGGCGGGCATGGAAGGCGTGTACTGGAAATATGAATCCGCTCTCAAAAAGCTGGACGCGGCGCTGTACAGCGTGGTAGGCGCAGCGGGAGAACTGTTTTCCATCCGCACCGCCCTCTTCAGGCCGGTAGAGCCGGAAGTGGTGCTGGACGATTTTATTATTTCCCTCCGTATCAATATGGCCGGCTACCGCATTGCCTATGCGCCAGACGCCTACGCTATGGAAGCGCCTTCTTTCTCTATAACGGAAGAGCATAAACGCAAAGTGCGCATCAGCGCCGGCGGCTTCCAGTCTATTGTTATGCTGAAGCCGCTGCTGAATATATTCAGATATCCCCTGCTGTCTTTCCAGTATATTTCTCACCGCGTACTGCGGTGGACGCTTTGCCCCCTCTGCCTGCCGCTGCTGCTGCTGAGCAACACCGCGCTGGTGGTCATGGGCGCAGGCCCCTGGTTTACCGCCTTCCTGGCTGCTCAGCTGCTTTTCTACGGACTGGCGGCCATCGGGTATGTGCTGGCCAACCGTTCCGTCAGGGTCAAAATATTTTATATACCTTTCTATTTTCTTTTCATGAACGTGGCCATCTTTGAGGGTTTTTTCCGGTACATCAGGAAGCGGCAGTCCGCAGCCTGGGAAAGGTCTTCCCGCAGCATGGCCACCGTATCTTCCTGATTCATATTATTATACTATACAACAATGAGTACCGTAAAGAACCTTCTGAAAAAAACAGCGCTCCCGGTGTACCTCCGCCTGCGGGGCATGTATTATCAAGGCAATAAAGTAGAATGCCCCGTTTGTAAAGGCAAATACGCCCGCTTCCTGGAAGTAGGCTACAACCGCCGCCCCGCCCAGTGCCCCCGCTGCCGCTCCAATGAACGAGACAGAACTTTCTGGCTCTTCCTGGAAAAACATCCGGATTTCCTGTTCCCCGGCGTGAAAATGCTGCACGTGGCCCCGGAAGAGATCTATTACAAGCGCTTCCGCAAAGACCCCTCCATACAATACACCGCGGGAGACAAGTTTATAGACGAGTACGAGAACACTTACCCGGAAGATACCATTTACCTGGACCTCACGGACATGAGCAACATCCCTGACAATACCTACGATGTGATACTCTGCAGCCATGTACTGAGCTGCATACCGGACGATGCCCAGGCTTTCCGGGAAATGCGCCGCGTGCTGAAACCCGGCGGAAAGGCCATCATACAGGTGCCCGTGCGGGAAGACCTGCCCGTTACCCATGAAGATCTGACCATCAAAGACCCCCAGGAAAGGATCAGGCTCTTCGGAGACCCCAATTACGTGCGTTTCTACGGCCGTGACTATGAGCAGCGGCTGCAGGCCCAGGGCTTCAAGACCCACTTCATCAGGGTGAGCGATATGCTGGGCAAAGAGGAAATTGAACGCTACGGGCTGGTAGGCACAGATGAAATACAGCTTTGCAGCAAATGATACAAACAGCTTTGTACCTGCCCAGCAGGTACAAACAAATAAGCAGGAATTTTAATTAGACCAATTTATTTATATAAATATTTATACCGGAAATTTCTATACGTTCACACTGTAAACCGGTCAATTCACCGGGTATTTTATAGATTTTACGAATTTTTTGTGAGCGTGTTAGTTTTTTCTTTATATCTTGCACCAGGTTTTTTCCAGGTTAGTATATATACAAGATACCTGACCAGTAAGTAAGCCATTAGCACCGAATTACATTTACGAAGGAAAAAGCTGATACAATTTTTACCATCTCCTATCTCAAGCCACTGGTTATTTACAGTATTGTTTAAGGCTGCGTTTGCACGCTACACCCCAGTAAATCACCTGATATTTTTAACCACCCATCCTGCGGAAAATCTGCGTAATGTGCTGAATGCATACGATGTAAGTAGGCTATGATACCTCTTATACATTATTACCGGATTTCAACTACGATCTATGAATAAATTTTACACGCTGTTATTATCCTTCCTCTTCGTGATAGGATTTGGTTCTGCACAGGCCCAGACAGGTATATTGGACCCCAGTGATCCGATTGTGGAATACAACCCCTCCTCCCCTCCTGCTGTACCTAACTGGGGCATTCTCTCCAAATGGGTAAGGACCAACCGGCTGAGCTGGAATTCAACTTCCTACAAAGCCTACTACTACAAAGGCGTTCATTTCCGGCTGAAGTTCCCCAAATCTTACCAGCACGGTGTGAATGACGGCAAAAAGTATCCCCTCATCATCTTCTGGCATGGCATCGGCGAAAAAGGCACCGTGTATGATAACGAATATTCCCTGCTGCATGGTGGTGAGCTGCACCGCAACGCGGTAGACAACGGCCAGTTTGACGGCTTCCTGCTCTACCCGCAAAACATTGGCGGCTATTTTGGTAACGTACAGTTTGACGCTGTGCGTGATCTTATTTATGAGCACCTGGTGCCTGAAGTGAAGGTAGACCAGTTCCGTATTACAGAAGGCGGCCTCTCCGGCGGCGGCGGCGCCACCTGGGAATTTATGATACGCCACCCCAAGGTGGTGGCGGCAGCTACCCCCATCAGCGCTTCCAACGCAGCGCTCACCAACAGCCTGCAAACATGGAAGTTCATTCCCGTATGGCTGTTCCAGGGCGGCAGTGACGTAAACCCTTACCCCGCATCTTCACAAGGTGTATATAACGCGGCCATGGGTGTGGGCGCAAACATGCGGTACAGCGAATACGCCGGCTTCGGCCACGGCTGCTGGTACCAGGCATGGGGCGAAGCGGATTATTTCCCCTTTGCCAACCGCGCGCACAAAGCCAACCCCTGGCCTTTGTTCGGCAGAACAGAATTTTGCCCCGGAGACCCCATCAATGTAACACTGGGCGTAACCGCGGGCTTTGATCAATATGAATGGCGGAAAGACGGCGTAGTAATACCCGGCGCCACCAGCAACACGCTTACCGTAACGTCCATCGGCACGTACGATATGCGTTTGAGGGACGGCTCCACCTGGTCTCCCTGGTCTCCCATACCGGTGCAGATCAAGATCAAGGCGCCTACCGTAAGCCCCAACATCACCCTGGCAGGCCTCTCCAGCAAAGTGCTCCCCGCGCTTGACGGGAAAGACAGCGTAGTGCTGCAGGTACCCGCCGGTTATACCTCTTACCTCTGGAAAAAAGCTACTGACGGCATTACCCTGGGCACCCAGCGTACCTTTACCGCTAAAGATTCCGGTTTGTACGTAGTGAAAGTGACCGAACAGTTCGGTTGCTCCAGCGAGTTCTCCGTTCCTTTCAAAGTGGTGAAAGCCACCGGCATACCCGCTCCGCCGCCGGCCAGCAGCCTGCAGGCAAAAGCCACCTCGCAAACGCAGGTGCAGCTAGACTGGAGTGACAACCCCAACCCTGCCAACAACGAAACCGGCTTTGAAATATACCGGGGCGAAGCCGCGGGCGGCAGCTACAAGCTGATAGCCATCACCGCGCCCAACGCCACTACCTACACAGACAACGGGCTCAACCCCAACAAAACATACTATTACGTGGTAAGAGCGGTGAACGAGAACGGCGCCGCCCCTGCCAGCAATGAGGCCAGCGCTACCACGCAGCTGGATACCACGCCGCCCACCGCCCCCGGTGCGCTCACGGTAACCTCCAAATCACGCACCTCCGTAGGCCTGTCATGGACGGCCTCTACAGACAATGTAGGCGTGAACAAATACGACATTTACATCAACGGCAGCAAAGTGTATACCCTGCCCGGCACGCAGACGTCATTCAACTGTACCAACCTGGTGCCCCAGCAGTCTTACAACTTTGTAGTGAAAGCCAGGGACCTGACCGGCAACGTATCTCCGGCCAGCAACCAGGTACAGGCTACCGCGGTTATGAGCGGCCTCAATTACAAACACTATCATGGCTCCTTTGATGTGCTGCCTGACTTCAACACCCTTACCCCGGTAAAAACCGGCAATACCCCCACGGCAGACATCAGCGTGAGAACGCAGAACGATAACTTCGCTTTCCTCTGGGAAGGTTATATCAACATTCCCGTTACCGGCAACTATACGTTTGAAACGTACTCTGATGACGGCAGCAAGCTCTACATCGGTACCTACAGCCACACCGCTACCCCGGTAGTGAACAACGACGGGCTGCATGGCTCCGTTTACGCAGAAGGCACCAAATACCTCACGGCAGGCGTGTATCCTTTTGCGGCCACCTTCTTTGAAAAAGGCGGCGGAGAGGAAATGAAGATCTACTGGAAAAACACCGCCCATGGCGTAACCAGCCGGCAGGAAATACCCGCCAGCGCGTTCATGGAACAGGCGCCCCCGCTGGGAGCCAAACCTGCTGCGCCCACCAATATACTGGCTACGGCAGTGTCTTACAGCAAGATCAACCTGACCTGGAATGATAACAGCACCAACGAGACCGGTTTCGAAGTTTACCGCGCCACCAGCCTCTCAGGGCCGTTCCAGATCATCACCACCACCGGCGCCAACGCCGTGTCTTACGCAGACAGCCTGCTGCAGCCGGCCACTACCTATTACTACAAGGTACAGGCCATCAATAGCAACGGCAACTCCGGCTTTGCTGCCGCGGAAGCAGGCGGCCTGTCATACGGCTACTATGAGTTCTCGGACATTACCCAGCTGCCCAATTTCAACAGCCTCACCCCGGTGAAAACAGGCACGGTTGAGAACGTAACGCTGGATGTACGCAACAGGGAGAACAACTACGCCATCAAATTCAGCGGCTTCATTACCATCCCCACCGCAGGCACGTATACGTTCTATACGGCTTCTGACGATGGCAGCAAGCTCTATATCAACACCTTCAACTCCAACGGCCAGGTAGTGAATAATGACTACCTGCAGGGCACCACCGAACGGTCTGGCACCAAACAGCTGAACGCCGGTGTATACCCGATATATATCACCTTCTTCCAGCGTACAGGCGGCGCAGAACTGCGCGCCAGCTATGCTGGCCCGGGCATTGCCAAACAGCAGATACCCAATACAGCCCTCGCTAACCCGCGCATGTCAGCCACCACGCTTCCGCTGCCCCCGGCGCCGGCCGCTCCCTCTGCGCTGACCGCGGCCAACGTACAGGCTAACCAGATCACCCTGCAGTGGAATGACAATGATGCTACAGAAGCATTCTTCGAGATCTACCGCTCTGTGGGTGACAACAGCAACTTCAAGCTGCAGGATACCGTTGCTGCCGGCAACGGCGCCACCGCGGTATTTACAGACAAAGGCCTGTTCGCCAACGTGAACTACTTCTATAAAGTAAGGGCCGTGAACATTGGCGGCAACTCCGCGTTCAGCAACGAGATCACCGCGCTGACGCTGAACAACGCCCCAGTGCTGAACGATCAGCCGAACCGCTTCATGCGGTACGACGCCCAGCTCTCCGTACCCGTAATAGCTACGGATGCAGACGCAGAACAGATCACCCTCGCGGTGACCAACCTGCCTGCCTTCGGTACCTTTACAGATAACGGGGACGGTACAGGCACCATCCTGTTCAGCAACCCGGGCGTACAGGATACCTATAGCAACATCACCATCACTGCTACAGACCAGCATGGCGGCGTGGCCAGCAAAGTGTTCCAGCTCACGGTGAACGCTAACTACAAGCCCATACTCGGCGCCGTGTCTAACGCCACGCTCGCTGAAAACGCCACCGCGCAGATCAACCTGGCCGTAACTAACGATAACGGTACGGACGATCTTACCTGGACGTACACCAACCTGCCGTCTTTTGCTACGGTAGTATCTAACGGTAAAACTTCACAGGTTACCCTGCACCCCACTTTTGCAGACGCAGGTACTTACAACGTGACCGCAAAAGTGGCAGACAATATGGGTGGAGATGATACGAAGAGCTTCACCATTGTGGTGAACGATGTGAACCCGAACTTCTTTGTGTACGTGAACTTCAACGGCGCCGTATACGATGCGCCCGCGCCCTGGAACAACACCAAGAAGGCTGCCATGGCCCTGAACACTACCATTACCGATCTGAAAGATCATAACGGTAACAACACCGGCTACGGCATCAAGGTGATCACCCCCTGGAACCAGATCAACTACGGCAGCAACCTGTTCAACGGCGGTATGTATACCTACCAGAACTCCGGCGTGTTCCCTGACAACGTGATGGTAAGCTCCTTCTGGACCACCAGCGTGAAGCAGACCTTCCAGGTAACCGGGCTGAACCCGAACTACAAGTACAATTTCACCTTTACCGGCAGCCGCAACGCTACCGGCAATTATACGGCAGACTACAGCATTAACGGCACCACCGTGTCTCTCAATGCTTCCATGAACACTACCGGTTCCGTAACCATCCCCGGTGTGTCTCCGGATGCCAACGGCATTATTCCGGTAGACCTGCAGGCGCCCACCGGCTCTCTGGCAGCGCACATCAGCGGTATGAAGATAGAAGCCGTATTTGACGACGGTACCGCTCCGGTGAAACCCACCAACTTTGCGGCCCGCAATACCGCTTCCGGCATCAGGCTTTCCTGGAAAGACCTGGCCTACAACGAGACCAAGTATGAAATTTACCGGTCTACGTCAGAGAACGGCACTTACGAGCTGCTGAACCCCAGCGGTTTCAACGCTAACGACACCGCTTATACAGATGCCACTTCTTCCGCCAACGTACAATACTATTACACCATCCGCGGGGTGAACGCCGCAGGCGCATCCGGTTATACAGATACCATTGCCATCCTGGGCGAGAACAAACTGCCGGTGGTTAGCGCCATCAGCAACGTGAACCTGAAAACCGGGGACGTGCTGAACATTGCGCTGACTGCTACAGACAGCCCGGGTGAAACCCTCACCTTTACCACCACCGGCCTGCCGGCTTTTGCAACGCTCAACAATACGGGCAACGGCACCGGCAGCATAGACCTGGCGCCCACCAATACCAGCATCGGCAAATACACGGTAACGGTAACGGCTACAGACAGCTATGGCGGCAAAGGTTCTCAAACCTTCACCATCAGCGTAAGAGACAAGAACATCACCTCCATTTACGTGAACTGCAACGCGGTGAACCCTGAAGGCGCTCCGTGGAACAACTTCAACACCCACCCCATTGCAGGCCGCGCCATCACCAATATGCTGGATGAAACCGGCGCAGCCAGCGGTGTTACCATTACCCTGGTAGACGCTATGACCGGCTCCAGCATCTTCGGGCCCATCACCGGCGATAACTCCGGCGTATACCCTGACAACGTGATGAACACCCTGTACTTCGAACAGTCTACCACGCCCAAGCGCATCCGGCTGTCTGGTCTCTCTGCGGCCAAGAAGTACAACCTCGTGTTCTTCGGCAGCGAAGGCAACGTATCTGATAACAGGATGACCGTTTACACCGCAGGCGGCCAGTCTGTACAGCTGCAGGCGGCCAACAACACCACCAATACGGTGCAGCTGAACGGTCTTGTTGCAGACGGCAGCGGTAACATAGAGTTCACCGTAAGCAAAGGCGCCGGCGCCCTCTACGCTTACCTGAACGCACTGGTAATACAGTCTTACGTAGAAACCGCCACCCCGCTGGCCCCGGATAACCTGAAAGCCCAGGGCAAGTCAAGGACCTCCATCCAGCTGAACTGGAGCAACAAGGCCAGCAACGTGACCGGTATTGAAATTTACCGCGCCGCCACGCTCAACGGCACTTACAGCCTGGTAACCACCGTAGCGGCCAGCGCCACTTCTTACCTGGACAACAACAGGAGCGAGAACACCCGCTACTATTACAAGATCAGGGCGAAGAACGGCAGCAACTTCTCAGACTACTCCGCTACCGCCAGCGGCAGCACGTTGAGCCACTCTATTTACATCAACTTCAACGTGAACAACCCCGCCGGCGCGCCGTGGAACAACACCAACCAGCTGCCGAACGTAGGTCAGAACATAGGCCAGACGCTGGAAAACATGAAGGATGACATGGGCAACCCCGTAAGCACCATCATGTTCATACACCGCAACTTCACCGGTACCATTCCCAACGGTATGAACACCGGCAACAACTCCGGCATCTACCCGGATGCGGTAATGTCTGTTTGCTACTATGTAGACAAGGGAGATACCGCGGGCATCACCTTCTCCGGCCTCAACCAGTCGATGGCCTACTCCTTCATATTCTTTGCCAGCCGCCAGGGCGGTGGAGATAAAGTGATAGGCGCTTACACCATCAACGGTAAAACCGTAGAGCTGAACGGCCAGAACAACATCAGCGAAACCGTGCGGATAGACAACGTTGTTCCTGACCAAAACGGTGAGATACGCCTCAGCATCAACGCAGCGCCCTCGGGCCAGCTGGGCTACATCAACGGCCTTGTAATAGAAGCAGCTTCCAGGCCGCAGCCTGAAGGCGGCCAGCAGGGCACCCAGGGCATGATGATGGCAAGAAGCAGCGGCGCAGGCAGCAACACCAACGTGGCGCTGATAGACGATGAGGCCAAAACTGCAGGCACCGATCACATTACTATCGAGAACGCCTACCCGAACCCGGCTACTTCATTTATGAACGTGCTGGTGAAAAATGACGGTAAGCCTGAAAAAGTAGTAGTGAAGCTGTTCGATGCATCCGGCAGGATCATCATGGCCAAACCAGGCCTTGAACTGCCCACCGGCACACAACTGCTCCGCGTTGATTTCAACCCGGGCATACGGCCAGGCATCTACATCCTGCAGATCGCTACGCCAGACAATAGAAATGTGAAAGTGATCAAAGTGATCAAGCAATAACGTTAATCCGGCTACTAAAAAATCCGGTTCACGAACCGGATTTTTTAGGGCTTGTTAAGTTAAATTATTTTATACTTTAAAGAATCCTTCAATATGGATCTGATTTATCTGTTTAACTCATTAATGCGCAGGAAGTGGCTGATCATCATCAGCAGTGTGCTGGCTGTTGTGATCGCATTTCTGTTCACCATGAACCAGAAAAAGTTATACCGCTCATCAGCACAGATGGCCACGGGTTTTACAACGAGCGATCAGGTAAAATTGAAGGACGAGAACTTCAACATCATCGAAATTGACGTAAAGTTCAATAACGTGATTGAAGCCCTCCGTTCTACCAAGGTGCTGAGCATGGTGGCGTACAACCTGATGCTGCATGACCTGGAGAGCCCGGACAAGGCTTTCCGCCAGCTCACGGACGAAGACAGGAAAAAAGACGGCTTCCGCAACATTACCAAAGACGCCGCCGTCAAGATACTGAAAGACAAATACACCCACGAGAAGCTGCTCAGCTCCTACAACCCGGAAGAAAAGAAAGTGCAGGAACTGATGAAGGTGTATGAGTACGACCTGGAAAGCATCCGCAAAATGCTCTCCGTGGGCCGCATCCAGAAAACAGACTTCCTGGACATCCAGTTCTGGTCTACCAACCCGGAGCTGTCTGCCTATATGGTGAACGAAGTGTGCTCCGAATTTCTGCGCAGCAACGAGTCTGCCCGCTCCCAGCAAAACGTGCAATCTATCCAGACCATGGAGAAGCTGGTGGCCCAGAAAAAAGCGGACCTGGATGAAAAGATCAATAACCTGCGCACCATGGGCGGTGTGGACGTATCTGTAGAAAGCTCTACCAAGCTGGAGCAGATCAGCTCCCTGGAAAGCCGGATGACGGAAGAGCAGAACACCCTCAACAGCGCCACCCTCTCCCTGCAGCAGCTCACCAAGCAGCTGGCTGAAATGGAGCGTACCAACGCCCAAACCGCCAGCGCTTCCAGCGCCGCTTCCGCGGAGCTGAGCAAGCTGCGCACGCAGATGAATGAGGCCAACCAGGAGTACATCAGCAAAGGCGCCAAAGACCAGGAGCTGTATAATAAATATACCAAGCTGAAAGCCGCCTACCGCGACAAGCTCAACAGCCTGGCCACCAGCGCCGCGCCGGCCAGCACCATTACCAAGGCAGACCTGCAGCAGCGGCAACGTGAGCTGGAACTGCAGGCCAATACCTCCCGTCAGAACATTGAGACCTATAAAACAAAGATCCGCGAGCTGAACAACAGCGTGGGCGCGGCCGCCAGCCGCAGCGCCACCAACCTGGCCCTGGAGAAAGAAGTAAGCATTGCGCAAACGGAATATGAGAACATCAAATCCCGCTACGATGCGGTGATGAACAACACCATTGTGCCCCTGGACAACTTCCGCCAGATACTCTACGGCCAGCCCGCCGGAGAGCCGGAGCGCTCCAAGCGCCTCATCATACTGGCGCTGGCCGGCATGTGCATGTTCGTGTTCTGCTGTATTGCCATCATTTTCCTGGAATACATAGACGTGTCTATCAAAACCCCGTCTCAATTCCTGAAAACCGTTGGCCTGAAGCTGCTGGGCGTGGTAAACAAGGTGAACATGAAGAAACAGCCCATTGCCAACATTTTTGACACGGAACAGAAAAAGGACGACCAGGCCGTTACCTTCCGCGAGCACCTGCGCAAGCTGCGCTTCGAGATAGAGAACAAGTCTCACAAGGTATACCTTTTCACCAGCGCCCGCCCGCGCGAAGGGAAATCCACCATCATCAAGGCGCTGGCCCACAGCCTCAGCAAAAGCCAGAAGAAAGTGCTGATCATAGACACCAACTTCATCAACAACACCCTCACCCGTGAGTTTGAGGCCAAGCAGGAGCTGGAAAGCTTCTCCGCCGCCGGTAAATACGATTATAAAGAGGTGCAGGGCATCATCACCCCCACCGGTATTGAGGGGGTAGACATCATTGGCTGCCAGGGCGGTGATTATACGCCTGCGGAAGTGCTGGGAGACAATAACCTGCTCAACAACCTCGCTCCCCTTACGGAAGCGTATGATTATATACTGATGGAAGGCGCCGCGCTCAACGTGCGCTCAGACAGCAAGGAGCTGCTGAACTTCGCGGATACCATGATCTCCGTAGTGTCTGCCAAATCTACCATCAAACAAACAGACAAGGAATCTTTCCAGTACCTGCAAAGCATGAACGGGAAATTCACCGGCGCCGTACTGAACTGCGTAAACAAGGAAAATATTGACATGTAGGCGCCATGGCACTGAAGCTCTTCAATACCGACACATTGCATAACAACCGGCTGGCCTGGATAGACTACACGCGGGGCATTGCCATCATACTGGTGGTATACCGCCACGTGTTTGAGGGCATTTCCCGCACGGGCACGCCCACGGCAGATGTAAGTTACCTGGAGCATGCCAACATCCTGTTCTACAGCTTCCGCATGCCGCTGTTCTTCATCCTGTCTGGCCTGTTTGTTGGCAGAAGCCTGGGCAAAAGAACGGTAGAAAAGCTGGTGGCCACCAAGTTCAACATCCTGCTGTACCCCTACTTCCTCTGGTCCATACTGCAGGTTACCTTGCAGCTGGCCCTCAGCAATTATGTGAACGCAGACCGTTCCCTGGCGGATTACGGGTATATCCTGTTCTTCCCCCGGCATATAGACCAGTTCTGGTACCTGTACGCATTGTTCAATGTATCTGTATTGTACATTTTCACCCGCCAGAAGCTGAAGCTGCACATCTGGCAGCAGCTGGTGCTGGGTGCGGCCATGTACTTCCTCTCCAGCTATTTCAGCCAGCAGCATATAGACCTGGGTTTTGTGAGTGACATTCTGCACTACTACCTGTTCTTTGCGCTGGGAGACCTGGTGTCTGGCCGCGTGCTGGACGAGCGCAACTTTTCATATTTCGCTTCCTGGAAAACATGCCTGCTGCTCCTGCCTTTCTTTGTGGCCGGGCAGGTGTATTTCCTGCAGACAAACCTCAGCCGGAACGATAATATGTACGTGGAAACCTGGCAGCCCCTGCTGTTTGCGCTGATTGCCATCACGGGCTGCGCCTTCATGTGCATCCTGTCTTTTTTGCTGCAGCGCTACAACACGCTGAAGGTACTGCGGGTGGTGGGTTACCATTCCCTGTACATCTACGTGTCTCACGTGCTGGTAGCCTCCGCCGTGCGCATGGTGCTGATGAAAGCGCTGGGCATTACCAGCGTGCCCCTGCTGCTGGCGCTGGGCCTGGTAGCGGCCATTATAATACCCATGATGATATACAATGTTGCCATGCAATGCGGCGCCTGGTGGCTGTACAGCCTGGAGCGGCCCGCCGCCCGAAAGGAAAAGCTGCTGGTGCAGAACGGATAACTATAAAACAGTTTTTGAATAAACAGCGATGAGCGAACAGAAATATACCTACTGGCTGAGATCCGGCATTTATAGTGGCCTTCAAAAGGCGGCTGTATTGCTGTTCGGCATCGGTAGCGTGCTTGTTTTAACCCGCACCCTGCCCATTGCAGACATGGGCACCTGGAACCTCTTCCTGGTATTCACCGCGTTCATTGAAGTGATCAGGCATTCTCTCATCAAGAACGCTGTGATCAAGTACCTCAACACTTCAGACAAGGCGGAGCATGCCGCTATTCACAGCGCCTCCTTTGCGCTCAACAGCATTACCACCCTGGTAATCCTGCTGCTGATAGTGCTGTTCATGGGGCCTGTTGGCCATTTGCTGAAAGCCCCTTCCCTGGCGGGTACCATGTACTGGTTCCTGCCCGGACTGCTGCTGCTCATCCCCTTCTCCCATTTTGAATGGGTGCAAAATTCCAATGCGGATTTCAAAGGCATTTTCTGGGCATATCTCTTCAGGCAGGGTACTTCCTTCGCGCTCATTATCATCAGCCTGCTGGCAGGCATACACATCAGCCTGGCCCTGCTGGCCGTCTATTACAACATCGGCATTCTCAGCGGCGCGCTGGTATCTGGCCTGTTTGCCCGCAAGTTCCTCACCGGCCGCACGCGCATAGACTGGAGCTGGACGCGCAAGCTCTGGCACTTCGGCAAATACGTGTTCGGCACCAACATCAGCGCATCCGTTTTCCGGAATACAGACCAGATGGTGATCTCCTACTATCTCTCCACCGCTTCCGTGGCGCTGTACGGCGTATGCCTGCGCATTTCCAACCTGGTAGACGTGCCCTCCCAGGTGCTGGCAGACATCCTTTTTCCGAAAAGCGCGCAGATGATGGAGAACGGCAACATGGAAAGGGTAAAGTTCTATTATGAAAAGGCGGTGGGCGCCGTACTGGCCATTGGCCTGCCGGTAAGCCTCATGGTGCTGCTGCTGCCCAGGCTGGTGCTCTACATCATTGCCGGGGCGGAATACCAGGTGGCCGCCCCCATTCTGCAGGTTACCATGCTGTACGGGCTTTTTCTGCCCTTCATCAAACAGTTCGGCACCATTATGGACTCTATCGGGCTGCCCAAAACCAACTTTGCCGTAACCACCATTACCGCGGTGTGCAACATATTTATCTGCTGGGCCTTTACCCGGTACTTCGGGCTGATGGGCGCCGCCTACGGCACCATGACCTCCTATGGTATCTGTTTCCTGATCACCCAGGTGATCCTGTACAGGAAAATAGGCAGCAGCATCACCAATACCTTCCGGCATATGATACTTTTTTACCCCGATATAGTGTCTGTTTTACAACAAAAAATTCTCTTAAAATGGAAAGCAAGATGATTAAAGGACGGGATATTCTGGTAGTGGGCCTCCAGCCCTGGGATATTGCCATTGGCAGTAACTGCAAGAATGTGGCGAAAGAATTGTCGCAGTTCAACCGCGTGCTGTACATCAACCGCGCGCTGGACAGGATCACCCTCATACGTTCCAAAAACGACCCCAAAGTACAAACCCGCCTCAAAAGCCTGAACAAAGAAACGGACGACATCAACCAGATAGGCCCCACCTTCTGGACGCTTGACCCGCGCACCATCCTGGAATCCGTAAACTGGATACCCTTTGCGCCCGTGTTCGACTTTGTGAACAGGATCAATAATAAAAGAATGGCCCGCCAGATCAACCAGGCGCTTGACAGGCTGGGCTTCAAAAACGTGCTGCTTTTTAACGACAACGAATTTTACCGCGGCCAGTACCTCACGGAGCTGCTGCCCGCCGTAACCGACTGTATCTATTACAGCCGTGACAATATAGCCACCCACCCCTTCTTTGTACGCCACGGCAAACGCCTGGAACCTTCGCTGATGCGCAAGGCCACCATGGTGGTAACCAATTCGGACTACCTGGAAGACTATGGCCGCAAACATAACCCTGAAACCTACAACATTCTGCAAGGCTGTGATTTTGAACGGTTCTTCCCCTCCACCCCCTTCACCCTGCCGGAAGAAATGAAAGGCATACCGGGGCCCATTATCGGGTATATGGGAGCGCTCATCGTTTCCCGGCTGGATATCAAAATACTGGAGCATATTGCCGCCAGCCGCCCCCAGTGGAGCATTGTGCTGGTAGGCCCGCAAGACGGTACTTTCCGTAAAAGCAGGCTCCACAAAATGCCCAACGTCTACTTTCTGGGCAACACCACGGAAGCAAGGGTGCCCCAGTTCATCCAGTTCTTTGACGTATGCCTCAACCCGCAGCTGGTGAACGGCATGACCATCGGGAACTACCCCCGCAAGCTGGATGAGTACCTGGTGCTGGAAAAACCCGTAGTGGTAACGGAAACGCTGGCCATGAAAATGTTTGACGGCTACATCTACCAGTGCAAAACCAAAGAAGACTATGTGGTGAATATTGAAAAAGCGCTGGCGGAAGATCCCAACAGCGACATGCGCAGGGCCCGCCGGGAATTTGCGCTCACCCATACCTGGGAAACCAGCCTGGGTAAAATGACGGCGCATTTCCAGGCATTAAAACAGGCACAATAATCTTTACAGATATGTCAGATAACCGGTTCAGCAACGACAGCATACAGGAAATTATGGTGAGCGTATTTGTAGCGTTCACCATGGTATTCCTTTTCCTTAAAATGTTATTCTTTTAAATACCGCAGGCGTGAACTACCCGTCACTTCAAAAAAAACCGGGCATTTTCCAGATGCTGGGCAGGCTGGTAAAGCAGCAGATAGCCGACAGGAGGCTTCACTCCGTAATGGGCTATACCCTGTTGGCGCTGGTGGCCACAGTGATCGCATTTGCCGTGGCTGTAATAGACGAACGGCTGGGTATTGTGATCATTGCCGGGCTGCTGGGCGGTACCGCCGCCTTTGTATGCCTGTTCAATACAAAGCTGGGGTTCTATCTTACCATTACGGTGTCTTTCTTCATGTTCTTTGTGAACCGCATGATGCATGACGCCTTGCCGGTAGGCGCCGCTATAGATGTGATGATACTTTTCACCTTCATCGGCATCTATTTCCGGAAAACCATGCTGAAGGAAAAGTACTGGCAGCATTCCAGGAACCCCATCACAGCCGTGTATTTCCTCACCCTGGCCTACCTGCTGGTACAGGTGTTCAACCCTTCCATGGATTCTGTGGCGGGCTGGGTGTTCGCTATCCGCAAGTTCATCAACTTCCTGATGATCTTCTACATAGCGCTGCACATATTTGACAGTTACGACAGCATCAAGGAATTTATCAAGCTCTGGCTGGGCCTTTGTTTTGTAGCCGGCGTGTACGGCTGCTTCCAGGAGTGGCACGGGCTGCTGGGCTTTGAGGAAAGATGGGTGAACTATGACCCGCTGCGGTACAAACTGTATTTCCAGGCCAGCCACATGCGCAAGTTCTCCATCCTGTCAGACCCCACCGCCTTCGGCATATTGATGGCAGACGCGGTGATATTCATACTGGTGCTGATGATGGGCAATATTACCCGCAAAATGCGCAATACCCTGCTGGTGCTCCTGGTGCCTATTGTGCTGGGCATGGCCTATTCCGGCACCCGTACCGCCAATGCCATGCTGCCTGCAGGATTGATCATTTTTGTGCTCATGACCATTACCAGCAAAAAGACGCTGGCCTTCACCATTGCAGGCGTGGTGGTGTTCATTGTGGTGCTTTTCGGGCCGTTCCACAACCCCACCATTCAGCGCGTACGCAGCACCTTCATGCTGTCTGAAGACGGCTCTTACAACGAAAGGGACATTAACCGGCAGAGCATACAGCCTTACATGCTGCGCCACCCCATTGGCGGCGGCCCTTCCACCTCCGGCATTATGGGGCTGCGGTACAACCCGCACCATGTGCTGGCCGGCTTCCCGCCAGACAGCGGTTACCTCCATACCGCCATGGAGCTGGGCTGGGTAGGCCTGGCGCTTACCTGCTTCACCTATTTTATTGTGATGTGGACAGGCATACGGAACTATTACCGGAGCCGGTCTCCCGAAATAAAAGCAGTATACCTCGCCGTGCTGGCGGCCCTCTACGGGTTCATGATTGCCAACTATGCACAGGTGGCCATTGGCCAGGTGCCGGGATGCTTTTTCTTTTTTGCCATGCTGGCCATGCTGGTCAAGCTGATCACATTCGACAAACCAGAACCACAAAAAAATAACAACTCAAGTGTATGAAACAGACACTCCTTACATGCTGTATTGCATTGATCGCAGCAAACCTGTATGCACAGTCTACACCCGGCGTCACGCACGGTGTGCCCAACGCCGTGTATGATTCCATCATGAAAGTCCGCCTGCCGGAGCTGGTGATGACTAACCCGCAGCTGAATATTACCGAACTGGAAAAGGCCAAGACACGCTCCGAGATCACCAAATCCGGCGCAGCCTGGCTCAACTACGTAACCGGCAGCGTCAACATCAACGACGTAACCACCGGCGCCTTCCGCAAAAACAACCCGGAGCTGGCCAACCTCTACTACCCGCTCTGGAACATTGGTATTACCGTTCCCCTGGGCTCTCTCATCAGCAAACCGGCAGATGTGAAAATAGCCCGCAGGAATAACGAAATAGCCATTGAGCGCCGCGAAGGCATGGAAAGGCTGTTGAAACGCCAGGTGCTTTCCCTGTTTGAAGAGTTCCGCATGAAGCGTGACCTGCTGGAGAAACAGGATGAGCTGACGGAAGAAAGCGAGGCCGCCATGGAAACGGCTGAAGTAAGACTGGCCGGCGGCACAGGTTCCGCACAGGAGTTTGCCACCGCCCGTAACGTGTATTATGATCACATGGCCCGCCAGAGAATGCTGCAGAAAGAAAAAGACGTAGCCGAGCTGGAAATTGAGGAGCTGATAGGCATGCCCATGGAAAACGTAGTGGGTAAAAAATAAATGTTCAAAGAATACAGCATGAGATCAATCTTGTTTGCCGGCCTGGTATTATCCTTACTGGGGGCTGATATGGCAGCATATGCGCAGCGTAACATGCAGCGCATAGAAGTAAACGTAGGGCCTAAGGAGAACCGAGGCGCCCTGCTCCAGCTGCCTGATGACTATTCCAATACCAAACAGCGTTACCCGCTGATACTTTTCCTGCATGGCAAAAGCAAGGCCGGTAACGATCTTTCCAAACTGACGCTTGACGGCATCCCCTACCTCCTGCATCATGGCGTAAAACTTAATACCGTAAACCCGGAAGACGGGAAGCTGTACAAGTTTATTATACTGATGCCGCAGGCGGTTTCCTGGGGCCTCAAGCCCGCGCAGGTAAACGCCGTGCTGAACGATGCCATCCGCCGCTACCGCATAGACACTTCCCGTATCTATATTACCGGCTACAGCGCCGGCGGTTCCACCACTGTTTCCGCCCTCACGGAAAACAAAGCCCTTACCCGCCGCTTTGCCGCCGCCGTATCCCTGTCTCCCGTATTGCTGGATGACAAGAACATGGCGCAATTCAAGCTGGTGGCTGATGCCAACGTACCCTGCTGGTATTTTGCCGGGGAGCAGGAGCCGTATTTCCTGCGCACGGTGAGGCGCTTTATTGACAGCACCAACCAGTACAAGGAAGGGCTTACCAAGCTCACCATCGGACAGCACGGGCACTGTTGCTTTAAAGACATCTATACGCCTTCCTACAAGGTAGGCGGCCTCAACATCTACGAGTGGATGTTGCAGCATAAACGGAAAGACTAGCACTAACAGGATAAACAGGATATGAGGATCTATTTCAAAAATCTGGACGGGATCAGGTTCATAGCGGCCCTGCTGGTGGTATTGCACCACGCGCAGTTTTTCAAGGGCCGGTACGGGCTGGGCAGCCTCGACTTCTTGCACCATACACTGGAAACGGGCAGGACCGGCGTGAACCTCTTCTTTGTGCTGAGCGGCTTCCTGATCAGCTACCTGCTCATGGAAGAAAATGAAAAGAGCGGCACCATCAATTTCAAAAACTTCTACATCCGCCGCATGCTGCGCATATGGCCGCTGTACCTGGCCTATGGCATTTCCCTCACCCTGCTGGCGCCATTTGTATTCACCAAGCTGGGTTTCCCCGCTTTGACAGACATGGGCACCATTCTCACCAACCTGTTGTTCCTGCTGCTCTTTGCCGTCAATTTCCAGCTGGCTTTTTTCCCGTATAACACAGGCATACTTGAAATTACCTGGTCTGTTTGCGTGGAAGAACAGTTTTATCTGCTGTGGCCGCTGGTGCTCCTGCTGTTCCGCAACCGCCTGAAACAGCTCTTTGTATCCATGCTGGCGCTGGGCGTGCTCAGCAAACTGCTGCTGTTCATCATTCCGTCGGTATTCAACGTGCCCACGCAGCGCATGCTTGACATCAACTACCTCATGCTGTTCGACAAGCTGGAGCTTTTTGGCAGCGGCATGTTCGGGGCGTATATACTGTTTCACCGCCACCGCTACACCGCCTTCTTGCAAAAGTTCTTTACCCGTCCCATGCAGTGGCTGATGTTAAGCATTACCGTGCTGGTAGTGTTCAATGTGCTGAAAAGTGAATTTGTCAGCCATTATTACCTGGACAATTTTATTCATGCCGGCCTCTTTGCCTACCTGATGATGGCGGCCGTTTCGGAGAACTGCGTGTTTAACCTGGAATATCCCGTACTGAGAACACTGGGCAAAGTGTCTTACGGCATTTACCTCTTCCATACGCCCGTATGCCAGCTGGTGATGCTGGCCTTTATGAAGGTATTCACCAACCTGCATTCCATAGTGGTGTATGACCTGCTGTACCCGGCGGTTTGTGTGGGCGTAACCTGCATTATAGCGTATTATTCTTACGAGCTGTTTGAGAAACACTTCCTGAAGCTGAAAACGAAGTTTGCTTTCCTGCATACGAGGATATAAAAAAAAGCCGGCTAGTAGCCGGCTTTTACTATTTTATAAACGTAGTTAAATCCTTGCCCGTCCGAGATCCTGACAATGTAAATGCCGTTCCCGAGATCGCTCATGTCTACTTCCGTCTGTATCACAGGGTTGTCTCCAAGGCGGATGTGTTTCTGCACCTGCCCGGCCATGTTCAGCACCAGCAGGCTGAGCGCTTTCACCTCTTCTTTGCCCTGCAGGTTGATGCGCACCTGCATTTTGGTGCTCACCGGGTTGGGGAAGAGCGCAACCGCCACAGAATCTACACCGGCGTCTTTGATCACCACCACTTTTACGGTGGCCGTGGCAGTAGCGCCTTTATTATCGGTAACCGTTAACTGGAAGCGGTATTCTCCTGCTATAACCCCTGCAATACCAGTCTGTATGCTGCCAGGAGACAGGATGGAAACCGTTGCCGGCCCAGAAAGCTGGCGCCAGGAGTAAGATACGATGCTGCCGTCAGGATCATGCGACCCCGAGCCTATCAGCAACAGTTCTTCCTCATTCACGTTGATGGTCTGGTCGGGGCCGGCGTTTGCAACCGGCGGCTGGTTACCCTGCTGCACTTCTTTCAGCACGGTAACGGTTACACGGTCTGCTGCGGTGGCGCCCTGGTTGTCTGTTACCACCAGCTCAAAAATATAGGTACCTTCTGTAAGTCCCGTAATTGTAGTAACTGCTGAACCAGGCTGGGAAATGGTGGCCGCGGGGCCGCTTATTTTCGTCCAGGCGTAGGAGGCAATGCTGCCGTCTGCGTCTGAAGAGCCGCCGCCATTCAGCTGGGTGGCGTTAGCCGGCTGGGAAATAGTAATGTCTGCGCCCGCGTTAGCTACCGGCGGCTTGTTAGGTACGTCTGCCTTGTGAACGGTAACGGTTACACGGTCTGTGCCAGTGGCGCCCTGGTTATCTTTTACAGTCAGTTCAAAAACATAAACGCCTTCTGTCAGGCCCGTAACGGAAGTGCCGGCGGCGGCGGGCTGGCCAATGGTAGCAGCAGGGCCGCTGATTTTAGCCCAGGCGTAAGAAACAATGTTGCCATCTGCATCGCTGGAAGCACTGCCGTCCAGCTGCGCACTGGATGCCGGCAGCGTGATATTCACATCTGCACCGGCGTTGGCCAACGGCGGCGTATTGGTTGCAGCAATAACAGTAACCGTAACATTGCTGCTGGCAGTAGCACCGCTATTATCTTTTACAGTGAGCATGAATACGTATGTGCCGGCCTTGGTAATGCCTGTAACTTCCGTAACAGCGGACCCCGGCTGCGCAATGGTGGCAACAGGGCCGCCCAGCTCGGTCCAGGTGTAGGATGCAATGGAGCCGTCAGGGTCTGAAGACAAGCTGCCATCCAGCCGTATGCTGTTCAGCGGCAGGGTAACCGTGTTATTGTAACCCGCATGCGCAACAGGCGGCTGATTGGTCGCTGTTTTAACTGTAATGGTCACATTACTGGTAGCAACAGCGCCTTTGTCATCTTTCACTGTGAGCTGGAACACATAGGTGCCGGCCGTAAGGCCTGTTACATCTGTTACAGCGGAGGCAGACTGCGCAATAGTGGCTGCCGCCGGGCCGCCCAGCTTGACCCAGTTGTAAGATGCAATGGTACCATCCGGGTCTGCAGATCCGCTGCCGTCCAGCCGTACACTGCTCACCGGCAGCGTAATGGTAGTATTATAACCTGCATTCGCAACCGGAGGCAGGTTGGTGGCCGAGTTGACCGTAACTGTTACGTTACTGGTGGCAATGGCCCCTTTATCGTCTTTTACTGTCAGTTCAAATACATAGGTGCCGGCAACAAGACCCGTAACATCTGTAGCCGCGGATGTAGGCTGTGCAATAGTAGCGGCCGGCCCGCCTATTTTCACCCAGTTGTAGGAGGCAATAGTACCATCCGGGTCTGAGGAAGCGCTGCCGTCCAGCCGTATGCTGTTCAGCGGCAGGGTAACGGTATTATTATAACCCGCGTGTGCAACCGGCGGCTGGTTGGTAGCAGTTTTAACGGTAATGGTCACATTACTGGTGGCTACGGCGCCCTTATCATCCTTCACCGTCAGCTGGAACACATAAGTGCCTGCCGTAAGGCCGGTAACATCTGTTGCAGCGGAGCTGGATTGTGCAATGGTGGCGGCCGGGCCGCCCAGCTTGACCCAGCTGTAAGACGCAATGGAGCCATCAGGATCAGCAGAGCCGCTTCCGTCCAGCCGCACGCTGCTGACCGGCAGGGTGATGGTAATGTTGTCGCCGGCGTCGGCAACCGGCGGCTGGTTGGTGGCCGAATTGACGGTAACCGTTACGTTACTGGTGGCTACAGCGCCTTTATCGTCTTTTACCGTCAGTTCAAATACATAGGTGCCGGCAACAAGGCCTGTAATGTCTGTAGCGGCAGCTGTCGGCTGCGCAATAGTAGCAGCCGGCCCGCCTATTTTCACCCAGTTATAGGAAGCAATAGTGCCGTCGGGGTCTGAGGAAGCGCTGCCGTCCAGCCGTACGCTGTTTACAGGCAGCGTAATAGTGACATTGGGACCAGCGTTGGCAGCCGGCGGCTTGTTGGTGGCCGTATTGACCGTAACCGTTACGCGGGCCGTGGCGGTAGCGCCTTTATCGTCCTTTACCGTTAATTCAAATACATAGGTACCGGCGGTAAGGCCAGTAACGTCTGTGGCGGCGGCGGTAGACTGTGCAATTGTAGCTTCGGGACCGCTTACCTTGGCCCAGTTGTAAGATGCAATGGTGCCGTCAGGGTCGGAAGAAGCGCTGCCATTCAGGCGAACGCTGGAAGCAGGCAGCGTAATGGTTTGATCTGCGCCTGCATTGGCCACAGGAGGCTTATTGGAGCCGGTGCCGCCGCCACCCGCCAGCTCATATGCGCCAATATCAAATGCTGCGCCGCCGGGCCTTGTTTTATAGTTGATGTCATATTTAACTCCGAAGGAAGATACATCCCGGCCGGCGTCTATAGCGGCAGAACCGGCGGCCAGGCTGAAGTCAAGCCCGGCGGCATTTACAAAACCCGCTTCCGGCAGCGTTCTCACAAAGAGGTTGTTGGAGGCTTCGAAATTAACGGTGCCTTGTGTAGCCAGGTAGGCTTTCTCCTGGTGAACTTCATACTGCCCGGGGTTTACTACAATGTTATTATAGAAGAGGTTGCCCGATGCCACGGTACCGTAAGTATTCAACAGCCTGATGCCATTACGGCTGGGATTGATAATGGTATTGTTGAAAACCTGTACCTGCAAAGGTTTGTCAGGGTACATATTTTTCCGGTCGTCAATAAATATACCATCGTCCATCATCGGCTCTATGGGATTGGTACCCGCGCCGGTCAACAGGTTGTTGTATATCTTGATCTGGCCAATACCGAACACCATCAGGTTGGGGCCGGCGCCATTGCTTACCTTGTTATTGCGCACCACGCCGCTGGCGGAGCCGCCCAGCAGGATGCCTGCGTTTTGGCCGTATGCCTTGGCAATGCCGTAATTGCTGACGTCGTTATCATAAATTTCCACGCCTACCGGTGCGGTAGACACCTGGATACCGTCCCATCCCGTATTCTTGGTAATTACATTGTAGATCTTCACGTTCTCGATGCGGGGCGGGTACACCGTTACCGTTTGGCCGTTACATACTATCTCTGTGCCGTTCGGTGACGTATTGCCCACGTACAGGCCCTCCACTTCCGTATCATGCACATACAGGTCATGCAGCTTCACATTGCGGATCACAAAGTTGGGATGCTGGTTGATAGCTTCGCAATCAGGGTTGATCTTGGCAAACATCCCCACACCTACATGCCCTATTTCTATATGGTCTACCTCATAGTCCGTACACTCCTTGCCTACGGCCATACCCGTTTGCAGGGGTTTGGCGCTGCCGTCTACCACAAAGCCGTACTTGTCTGAGCTGCCCGTGCCGGTGATCCTGAAATATTTTGAGTTCACGAAACCCAGGCCGTAGTTGCCATTGTTGCCGAACTTCACCTGGCCGCCGCAGTTAATGAACACTATCGGCTTGTCTGGCGTACCGGTAAAGTTGTTGAACATCAGCGATACATAGTTGCCTGCCATTACACACACCGTATCTCCCGGCTGAACGCCCAGCGTGTTGCCGTATATCTGTGTACCGCTTTGCGGGGTGATGGTGAATTTGCAGTTGGCGCAGGAAGGCGCTGCAGCCGGCGCAACCGCCACCTGCGTTTGCGCGGTGGAAGACAGGCCGTTCTGGTCTGTTACTTTCAGCTCAAATGTATAGGTACCTGCCACCAGGTTGGTCAAACTGGCTTTGGCGGCTTTATCTCCGGTAATGCTGAATTGCGCAGGGCCCGCCACTTTTTTCCATTCATAGGTGCTGATGGCCGCAGTGGCCGGTTTGGAGGCCGAACCGTCCAGCTGGGCGGTATTTGCAGGAAGCGTGAGGCTCACCTGCGGGCCGGCATTGGCTACCGGGGGTTGCTGCACCGGCGGCGGAGGCGTAACAGTGCCTTCCTGGGTGTATTGCAGCATCCATTCGTAAATATTGGGATTGTTGGTATTGTGCGTAGGGTCATAGGCCGCGTCCCAGGTAACGGCGTTGTGGCCGCCGCCCTGAACAACGGTAGATTTGGCCTTTACCGCCGGGTTACAGCTGTTGTATTTTGTTTCAAACGTCTGCAGGTTGCTCAGGAAATTAATTCCTCCGCTCAGGTCTGAAGAGCCGGCAAATTGCCATACCGGCACGTTGGCCGCCACTACCGTGTTGCATATATTGCTCACCAGCTGCGCGCCCATGCCGGCCGGTGAAACCGGTACAACGGCGGCAATATTATCTGCATATTGCTTGCTGGTGGATACGTACGTCCACACCCCCTGCCCGCCCGCGCTCAGGCCGGTCAGGTAAATACGGGACGCGTCTACCCGGTACCGGGCTTTCATATCCTCAATGATAGATTGCGTCATATCCGCACTGGCCCAGCCGCCGGAAAACTGCGGAGAAACAACAATAAACTTGTATACCTTGCCGCCAACCGTAAAGTTCATTTTGGCGCCTTTGGCAATCTGCTTGGGAAGGCCCTGGTTTAATACCAAATTAAGATTTGTGCCTGCCTCTCCAATACCATGAATAAAAATGATCAACGGATATCTCTCACTCGTACTGCTGTAGTCATCAGGTAAATGCAACCATGCCCCGGTGGTAGCGCCGGCTGTAGAGGTCTTCACCTTGATAGCGGTCTGATCGCCCTGAGCATATAGGGAGGTGAAAGAAAATAGTAAGGCTGTTAAAAAGGCACAGGGGAGTGCCTTTAAATAAGTTCGGTTTTTCACTAAAGGTTAATTTAACAGTTTCCAGATAATGCCTTTCCGGTCTAGAGCCTCACTAATCGTCATTCATCCGTACAAAAATAGTGTTTAAATGCTTGTAGTGGTAATATTTCCAGCAAAAAACACATATAAATTAATCAATCATTCATAATTAAATTTAATGCATAAAACTGTTAATTCCAAATATTAGGAACGACCTGTGTTTTAACTTATTTTATTATTTACATATAAAAGGAAACAACCGTTAGTCACGCCGGATGACTGATTTACCCCTTATTTCTTGCAATCGGTTGTAAATCAATATGCCTTTCACCGCCGCTTCAATATCCAGTTCCGGCCGCTCACAATTGAAGCGGTGCAGTATGTGGGGATGGATGTCCGCACGCTGGTTGCCGGTACCGAAAATAAGGTCTACCGCCGGCTCAGGGCCTTGCAACAGCTTGTCAAAGAAGGCTTTGGGAATGCCTGCGTCTGAATGCGGGAAAGCAAAGGCCCTGTAATCCAGCTTAAAACGGTTTACCAGCGTTTCAACGGACTCCGTGGTTTGCTGCAGCATTTCTTCCAGCGTAAGGTCTTGATAGTATGGATGGTCTACACTGTGGCCGCCAATGGCAAACCCCTGCTCTACCAGTGCTTGTATCTGTGCGCTGCTCATAAAAGGTTGATGCTCCGCCAGCCAGGCATTAAAATCTAAGCCCAGTACCGTCCCGGCCGCGTCTGTCAGCGCCCGGTTGCCGTAGCGGATGCGTTTAACGGCCTGGATGATGGCTTCCGGGCTGCCATCCGTATGCAGCACCTCTCCCAGTGCCGTCAGCGTAGCCTTGCTTTGCGGTTGCTGCAGCGCTTCCACCAGCAGGCTCATCTTGAAGCGGTAAAAGAGGGAACGGTTGTCAATAAAAGCGCTGTTCAGGAAAAACGCGGCGGGCACGCCCTTTTGCCGGAGCAGCGGCGCTATCACCTCCGCTACTTCTTTCAGCCCGTCGTCGAACGTCAGCAGGAAAGCATGCGCAGGCAGCGGCGTTTGCCGGCGGGCGGCCATTATTATTTCCCGCAGGCCAACAGGTTTAAAATGTTTCAGCAGGTAATCCAGGTCACGCTCAAAGGCACGCACACCTTTGTATGGGTACAGGTGTTTCACGTACGGCAGTTGCTCATTGCTCACCAGGTGGTGATAGGGTAACAATAAACGCGTGGGGGCGCCTTTCAGGAGGGATAAGTTGACCAGCCTGGCGGCCTGGTAGTACATTTTTTTGGCAATGCTCATGGTAGCGGCAATCCTTTGGGGTGTAAATTAAGGCATAAAACGATGAAAGCACAAGGGCCGGCGGGATTCATCCCTGCCGGCCCTTGCATATCTTGCGGAAAGCTTACAGACCGAAAGCCTGCTTCACTTTCTCCACATAATCCAGTTTCTCCCAGGTGAACAGCTCCACCTCTACTTTTTTCTCTGTTCTTTTACCGGCGTTGAACACTTTGGTCACCACCTTGTTTTCGCGGCCCATGTGACCATAAGCGGCAGTTTCGCCGTACATGGGGTTGCGCAGTTTCAGGCGTTGCTCAATGGCGTAGGGGCGCAGGTCAAAAATGCTTTCTACCTTGCGGGCAATTTCACCGTCGTTCAGGTTTACCTTGGCGGTGCCGTAGGTGTCTACAAACACGCCGCAGGGTTTGGCCACGCCAATAGCGTAAGAAACCTGTACCAGCACTTCGTCGCAAACGCCGGCAGCTACCAGGTTCTTGGCAATGTGGCGGGTAGCGTAGGCTGCGGAACGGTCTACCTTGGAAGGATCTTTCCCGGAGAACGCGCCACCGCCGTGAGCGCCTTTACCACCGTAGGTATCTACAATGATCTTGCGGCCGGTGAGCCCGGTATCGCCATGAGGCCCGCCAATCACGAACTTGCCGGTGGGGTTGATATGATAGGTGATCTTGTCTGTGAACAGGGCCTGCAGTTCGGGCTTCAGCTTAGCCTTCACGCGGGGTATCAGGATGTTGATCATATCCTGCTTGATCTTGCCCAGCATTTCCTCGTCAGCGGCAAAATCGTCGTGCTGGGTGGAAATAACGATGGTGTCTATGCGGATGGGCTGATTATCGTCGGAGTACTCGATGGTTACCTGGGATTTTGCGTCGGGGCGGAGGTACTTGATCTCCTTGTTCTCGCGGCGGAGGGCTGCCAGCTCGATCAGCAGCTTGTGAGCCAGGTCTAGCGCCAGCGGCATGTAGTTCTCGGTTTCGCGGGTAGCGTAGCCGAACATCATACCCTGGTCTCCCGCACCCTGCTCTTCAGGGTTCTTGCGGTCTACACCCTGGTTGATGTCAGGTGACTGCTCGTGAATGGCTGAGAAAATACCGCAGGAGTTAGCTTCAAACATGTACTCGCTCTTGGTGTACCCGATCTTGCGGATCACTTCACGGGCAATATCCTGTACGTCCAGGTAAGCTTCTGATTTCACTTCGCCGGCCAGCACCACCTGCCCGGTAGTTACCAGCGTTTCGCAGGCTACTTTGGAGCTGATGTCATAAGCCAGGAAGTTATCGATCAGTGCGTCGGAAATTTGGTCGGCAACTTTGTCGGGGTGTCCTTCTGAAACGGATTCGGACGTAAATAAGTAAGGCATAAACTTAAGAGTTCTGAAGATTATAGTTGAGTGTAAATGATTCTAAGTTTTATGTTGGCCGGTGGCGTGGCATTGCCCCCTCCTGCTTTCACCCGCTTCATGTCTATAGCATACCGGTTGGAAACAGACATCAGCTTCAATACTGAATTGTCCATTTTTTTATCGATAATGAATTGCAAATGCCGTGCAATATTAAACTTATATTGAACAACCTTGATACCCCCTACATTAGAAATGACGGTTTTATTACCACCGAAATAAGCGAGGTTGGGTTGGCTGGGATTGCCGTAATCCAGCATATACCCCAGGCTGTCATGTGTAATGTAGCGGTACAGCATCAGCCTGTCAGGCTCGTCAAACAGGTGGTCTTTCCCGGCGAAATCGCTTGATATTTCGGTCACTACCAGTTCCGCCTGGTTGATCACCGCCTTGGGGAAATTTTCCAGGCCGGGTATCTGCACCTGCGTATAGATGCCGGGGGCGTCCTGCAGGTAGATCATGCTGTCTCCTTCCGGTTTGCCGGTGTTGATGTATTTGGACACTTCGGCGTTGGTGTAGTTGCGTACAAAGTAGTTGGCATGCCCGCTGCTGGTAGACTTGAAAGGGAATTCCGCCTTCAGCGAGTCGTTCTCGCTGTTCTTGTAGAACACCACTACACGGGTTTCCCCGTTGTTGAGAATGGGGAACAGCATGGTTTTGCTGCTCAGCGTGTCCGGCACAATGGCCAGGCCGTTCAGGTATATCTTGAACGCCGAGTCGCTGAGGAAGGCCGCGTCTGCCCGCTGCTGCAGCAGGCTGTTGCCGAAGGCCGCGCTCAGCGGGATACGCAGTGAAGGCGCTCTTTTCTCCCCGTAAATATTAATGGAATCTTTCGGGTATACCGGGTAGGTGGATACAGAACCGATCATTTTAGACTGGTCGTAAGAAAGGGGCCGGGTATACGTATAGTAAGAATCTATTTTGAAGTTGGGCTCGTTCATTTCGTACACCTTCAGGTTGATGGGCTGGTTTTCCCCGTACCAGGTGGTGTCCGTACCTACGTACAGCACCACGGAATCCAGTATGTGCCCGGTACCGGCAAAGGTGAACTTTTCTTCCGGCAGGCCTATCTGGGTATACAGGAAACCGTGAGATTTGCCGAAAATGATATCGTCCGTAACACTGCCCAGCGCGCCGGTATATACGTCAGCGCCGGTTACTACGCTGGAGTCTGCTACGGCTATGTTATGGGTGATCAGGCTGTTGATGGTGGTATCCAATACGTTCACTTTGTCTGCCCCGGGTATCAGGTCCTTGCCTAATATAGTAGACTCGTTACAACCTGAAAATGCATATAATCCCGTAAAAACGGCCGCAGCGGCAAAGGCTTGAATCCTGAAATTGATCTTCACGTGTTTTGTTTGAAACGGTTTGTTGTTGCGTTGAAAGCACTGTTCCCAAAAAGAAAAAATTAAAAATAAAAAGTAATTGTGCAATTCGGATAGCTCCTGCCAATTTTAACTTTTCATTTTTAATTCCCTCCGGGTCATTTGGAACCCAGCAATTGGTGATACAGCTGAAGGTAGTCTGCCAGGTCTTCATTGTCTTTCCTGTAAGGCAGCACTACTTTCCCTTTCTCCGCTTTCAGTTCTTCCACCAGCTTCTTGTCAGCCTTGTCGCTTGCCAGTACTACCGCGTCGGCGTATTTGGCAGCGCCCCTGTTAAGAGCGGTATTGGTACCTTCTTTATATAATTCCAGGTCTTTTTCCTTGATCTGGTTGCTGATAATCGCTTTCTTGGGGAAGCTGGCGCCCAGTTTTTCCTTGAAGGAGTTGGGTTCCAGGGAGAACACCGTTTTTGAATGGGCAAAAACCGGCTCTTTTTTATAGGCAGTTTTGAGGTATACGGGGATGAGGGAGGTCATCCAGCCGCTGCAATGGATAATGTCCGGCGGCCAGCCGAACTTCTTGACGGTTTCCAGCGCGCCCTTGCAGAAAAAGACGGCCCTGGCAGCATTATCGTCATAAAACTTGCCGTCATCGTCCGCAAATACGGCCTTGCGCTTGAAATAATCCTCATTGTCCAGGAAATACACCTGCAACCGTGCATTGGGCAGAGAAGCCACTTTAATGATCAGCGGGTAGTCATCCCCGTCTATTACAATGTTAATGCCCGAAAGGCGGACCACTTCATGAAGGCGGTGCCTCCTTTCATTAATATTGCCAAACCGCGGCATGATAACCCTTACTTCAAGACCGGCCTCATTAGATTTGATCGCCATTTTATTCACCATTGCCGCATAATCACTCAACTCCAGGTACGGCGACATCTCTTGGGCAATAAAAAGAATTCTTTTCTTTGTGGACATTTAAAGCTGATTATTAATGCAGTTATTTTTAATTTGGCTTGCAAAACTACGAAATTTTTAGGTAAAAAGGGCCAAATTGTCACTTTTAACATCCTTTTAAGCAAAGGTTTATGTATCTATTCAAGCAGAGAGCGGCGCTCCGGGATTTCCTGGAGCAGGAAAAAAAGGCAGGAAAACGTATAGGCTTTGTACCCACCATGGGCGCCCTGCATGAAGGCCACCTGTCACTGGTGCGGGATGCCAAAGCAGCAACAGACCTGGTAGTATGCAGCATTTTTGTGAACCCCACCCAGTTCAACGACCCGAAAGACTTTGAAAAGTACCCCATCACCATCAATGAAGACATACAAAAGCTGACCAGCGCCGGCACGGACGTGCTCTTCCTCCCCTCTGTGACGGAAATGTACCCTGAAGGGGTAAACGCGCAACACCCCAATTACGATTTCGGCTATGTGGAAACCGTGCTGGAAGGCGCCCACCGCCCCAACCACTTTCAGGGCGTTGGCATTGTTGTGCACAAGCTGCTGGACATTGTGGCCCCTGCAGACCTGTTCATGGGGCAGAAAGACTTCCAGCAGTGCATGATCATCAAGCGGCTGCTGGAAATCACCGGCATTCCCTGCCAGCTCCACATCTGCCCTACCCTCCGGGAAGCGGACGGCCTGGCTATGAGCAGCCGCAACATGCGCCTGAGCCCCGAAGAACGGAAAACGGCCGTACAGATCAGCCGCAGCCTCAAAGCGCTGGTGCGCAACATCCGGCAGCAGCCCTTCGGGGAACTCAGGGAAACGGCCCGTAACGAGCTTGAAAACGCCGGTTTCCTGGTAGATTATATCGAAATAGCCGACGCCGGCAACCTGCAGATACTCAGCGCGCCCATCCCCGGGCCCATGGTGGCGCTGGCCGCCACCAAGCTGGGAGAGATCCGCTTAATTGATAACATGCTGATTTAGTGCAGGTTATATGCCCTAGTGCGTCAAATTAAGGGTCATTTCTTCAAAATTGGCGCATAAGTAATTGAAAATGACCTGATTGTAAATTCCCTACAACGGTGTTTTTGCTGAAAACATACACTCCCCATGCACTATGGTGGGAGTATCCTGGGAGTAAGGTGGGGGTTACTACGGAGTAAGGTGGGAGTAACTACGGAGTAACGTAGGAGTAGCCATATGGCAACCCCTGGGCATCCTGTGCGCGGCCTTATTTTCATAGTACGTTCTCCGCAGGTGTGCAGTACGTATGTAGTACCTATGTAGTACCTCTATATAAGGGGGTACTACAAACGTACTGGAAAGGTACTGCAAACGTACTGCAAAGGTACTGCAAATACCCTGGCGCCATACTGCCGCTTGTCTGGTCTAATACTGGGTCTTGTCCTGATATAGGTTTACACCTTGGTTTAGAAAATACTGATATTGGTTTACAATGCTCAAAACTAATCCTGATTCCGGCTTACAGGGTGAATTTTTGGTCCTGGTTACGGTTTACAGGCG
>NZ_JBCNJR010000004.1:0-374052 GCF_039596455.1 Chitinophaga sp. | reverse complement strand
GCGACTACTTGCCGCTTAAAGGCCAAATCATGGATACTACGACGGCCCCTTCTTTTTAATTGATTCATTGGTTTACATTTTTGGGTGTAAACCTATTTTAGGATGTGACCCCTAGTGTTATCCTGATATAGGTTTACATCCGCGTTTGATAATACGGGTTCTTGTTTACAGGGGAATGGTCACAAACAAATTTGTGAAGATATGAGATTTAACGCGCGCCGTATGCCGCTTTGCCTTAACTTGCTTCCATAATACGCAGCAGCCCGCGCTTATGAAGCTGAACAATGACGATATAGCTGCCTTACAACAACAATTGGCCACCGAAGGCAACCAGCAGGCATATAAAACGCTTTACCTCCACTTTCAGCCCTGGCTGTACCAGTTTGCCTATTCCTTCATCAAATCTCACGAGCTGGCGGAAGAAATTGTGTCTGACGTGTTTATCCGCATCTGGCAAAAAAGAACGCAGCTGCTGGAGGTGGAGAATCTGCGCCTGTACCTCTATGTATCCACCAAAAACCACGCGCTCAATTACCTGCAGAAAATGCGCCGCAGCCATGTCTTTAACTTTGACGAGCTGAGCGTGGAGATCACCAGCATACAGGCCAATCCGGAACAATTGCTGATTACCAAGGAGATGCATGACCGGGTAACGCTGGCGGTAAACCAGCTGCCCCTCCGCTGCAAAATGATCTTCAAGCTGGTAAAGGAAGATGGACTCAAATATCGCGAAGTGGCGGAACTGCTGGGCATCTCCGTTAAAACCGTGGAAGCCCAGGTAACCCTGGCCATCAAAAAGCTGGGCAATACCATCCGGTTTGAAGCGGGGCGCTCCACCCCCCTGGGCAATTCAACAGGAGAATAAGCAACATGAAAACTTTTTTTCTCCGGCTTAGGGGTATTTGCCCTTTGCCATTGTCCTCTATACACAACAATCCGTACACATGTCCAACAAGCAAGATGTGATCTGGGAACTGCTGGCAAAAAAACTGTCGGGCGAGGCCACCGCGGCCGAGCTGGCGGAGCTGGAAGCGCTGCTGCGGCAGCACCCTGACCTGCATTATGCGGCTGAGCACCTGTCTGACCTCTGGAAGCAGGAGGCGCCCGCCTCCCTTTACCAGCGGGAGCAGGCCTTTGCAGACCATCTTGACCGGATGAAGCTGGCCGGCACAGACTGGAACAGGCCGGTGAAAAGCGGCCGCCGGGTTGCCATGCAATGGTGGGCCGCCGCTGCGGCCGTAGTGTTGCTGGCGGCAGCTGCCTGGTGGCTGATGCCTGCGGGCAATACGCCGGGGCCTGCAGTGGCGGAAGAAGTGCATGCGGAAAAAGGTACCCGCTCCCGCGTAACCCTGCCAGACGGCTCTGTGGTATGGCTCAATGCAGACAGCCGCCTTACTTATAACAATGATTTTAACAGCAACCTGAGGGAAGTGTACCTGGAAGGGGAGGCATACTTTGACGTGGTGAAGAACAGCGGGAAGCCCTTCATCATCCACACCTCCCGTATGAACATCAAGGTGCTGGGCACCACTTTCAACGTGCGCGCCTATCCGAACGAGCGCACTGCCGAAACCGCCCTCATCAGGGGCAGCGTGGAAGTGAGCGCCGAAGGGCAGCAGATGCGCCCTGTTATTTTGAAACCGAATGAAAAACTGGTGCTGTACCTGGAAGAGCAGCAACCGGGAAAAATAAACGAACAACCAAAACAGGAATTTGCCATCCGCCCGCTGCAAGTGGCGGAGCAGGACGGCTTTCCCCTGGAAACTGCCTGGGTGGAAAATAAACTGGTATTTCGCGATGAGGCGTTCGGCACCCTGGCCGCCCGCCTGGAACGCTGGTACGGCGTACAGATCAGTCTGAACGGCCCCGAGGTGAAAAACCTCCGTTTCACGGGCCGGTTCGAAAAAGAAACGATAGAACAGGTATTGAAGGCACTACAGATCACGGCAGAGTTCAGGTATTCAATGAACGGCAAGAACATTTCTATTTCTCAACAGTAATCATTCAAAGTAAACGGTAACTGACCTGCGCCAAGGCGGGTAATTTGCGAAGGTTTTTTCGCGGAGAGGGTTTCCTATTTAATCACCATTTCTACGCACGATTATGAAAAAACGTCAACATGGATGGAAGCGCCTGTTAACCACTGTTTTGCTGCTGGCAGCCTGCCTGTACGTTTCGGCAAACGGTTTCTCACAGGTGAAGATCACGTTGCAGGTGAAGGATGTAGATATACAAACTGCATTCGAACGCATCGAAAAACAATCAGGCTACCGCATCCTCTACAACCAGGCCCTGCTGCAAGGCATTGGCAGGGTGTCTGTAAACGCGCGCAACGAACCGGTGCGCGAAGTGCTCAACAAGCTGCTGGAGGCTACGCCGCTGGACTATGAGGTGATGGACAACGGGCTGATCGTTTTGAAAAGAAAAAACGCCGGCCCGCAGGACGTAAAGGTAACCGGTAAAGTAACCGATGCCACCGGCGCGGTGGTACCGGGCGCCACCGTACATGTGAAAGGCACTTCCACAGGTACGCTTACGGACGCGGAGGGCAACTACAGCATTACAGTGCCAGATAACGGGGTGCTGGTGTTCACCTACATCGGCTACGTAACACAGGAAGTGGCCATTGCCGGTCAAACCACGGTCAATATTGTGCTGCAAACATCCCGGCATGACCTGGAGCAGGTGGTAGTGGTGGGTTACGGCACGCAGCGGAAGCGTGACCTTACGGGCACTATCAGCTCTGTAAAAGGGGAAGACATTGCCCGCATGCCCAATACCAACCCTATTTCTTCCCTGCAGGGCAGGGTGGCCGGTTTAACCGTAGTGAACAGCGGCGTACCGGGCGCATCTCCCACGGTGCGCATCCGCGGGGTGAACAGCACCAACAACACCAACCCGCTGTACGTGGTAGACGGGGTGTTCCAGCAGAATATTGATTACCTCAACCCTGCTGAAATAGAAAGTATCGAAGTGCTGCGAGACCCTTCGTCCATCGCCATTTTTGGCCTTAGCGGCGGTAACGGCGTAATAGTGGTTACCACTAAAAGGGCCGCAAAAGGAGAAACACGTGTAACGCTGCAAAGCTCCATCAGCATGCAGAAAGTGCAGAACCTCATAGAGGTGACGGACGCCGCTGGCTTCAGGAAGCTGTTTGACGAACAGCTCAAGAACATAGGCGCCGCGCCCTTCGATTATACCAACTACACCGCCAACACCAACTGGCAGAAGCTGGTGTTCCGCACCGCCATGATGAGCAACAACAGCCTCAACATCTCCAACAGCGGCGAAAAGACCACTACGCTTTTTAACGTGGGGTACAACACGCATGAAGGCGTGTTGCGCAATGGCAAATACCAGCGTATTGTGGCCCGGCTGAATGAAGAAATAAGGATCAACAAAAACCTGAAAGTGGGCGCAGACATCACAGGCACTCACTGGATACTGAACGCTGCAGGCGCAGACCTCAATAACGCGAAATTCGCCGCGCCCATAGTGCCCGTTCAGTACAATGAGAACACTTACTACAGCATGCCGTCTTTCCAGCGCACGCAGGTGGGCAACCCCGTAGCCCGCCTCCACAACATGGACCGCAACGCCGTGAACAAGGGTTACCGTTTTGTGGGCAGCGCATTCGCAGAGCTGAAGCTCCTCAGCAACTTTACCTGGCGCTCGGTATTCTACACAGACCTGGGCTTTAACAACAACCGCGGCTACAGCCCGCTGCCTTTTGCGTTTATCAACCTCGGAGAAGGGAACGTGCCAACAGACACTACCATCAATGCCAACGTACGCACCGGGGTAAACCAGCGGCAGGAAGAGTTCCGCAAGTTCCAGCAAGACCATACCCTTACTTTCGAAAAGACATTTAACGAAGTGCACAGGGTAACCGCTACGGGTGGTTTTACCACTTACTATGAAGGCAATACCAACCTTAACGCCAACAGAACAGACACTACGCTGAACATTCCTGATCATCCCGATTTCTGGTATGTGGGCATTGTAGATCCCAACATGCCGGGCGGCTTTGGCGGTGGCGGTGATGAATGGACGTCCATAGGCATTCTTGCGAGGGTAAATTATGCTTATGCCAACAAGTACCTGCTGAACCTTTCATACCGCAGGGACGGCTTGTCAAAGATCAGTCCGGCCAACCGCTGGGGCAACTTCGGCGGCGTGGGGGCAGGCTGGGTGATCAGTGAAGAAGAATTTTTTAAATCCGTCAGCGGCATTGATTTCTTGAAGCTGCGCGGTTCCTGGGGCACTACCGGGGCTGCGCTGGGCATTCGCAACAACATTTTCCGGCCCGGTGTAAGCACGTCTTCCGCCGCTGTATTTGGTGACAATATTTACACGGCCGTGGAACCGGCCTATATACCTGACCCTAATTTGAAATGGGAGGTGGTACACGGGCTGGACCTGGGGTTGGACGTGCGTGCCCTGGCCAGCAGGCTGAGCGCGGAAATTACCCTGTATAACCGCAAAACCACCGACATTATCACAAACATCATCCCGCCGGGATCTTTGGGTAACAAACTCTACACCACCAATCTTGGCACTATCTCAAATAAGGGCATTGAGGTAACACTCAGCTGGCAGGATCATGTAGGGCAGGATTTTTCATACAGCGTATCGCCCATCTTTAGTTACAACCGCAACAAGGTTGAGTCTATCGGTGATAACTTCAACTTCCTGCTCACCGGCAACAGCGGCGCCAACAGAACTATCACCGGCGAGTCTATCGGCCATTTTTACGGGTATAAGCAGGTAGGTATATACCAGTCTTCCGCAGATATGGACAAGATGGCCCGCATGTCCAATTCCCTGCCGGGAGATATTGCTTTTGCCGATACGGACGGGGATGGCGCCATTACGCCCAATGACCGCATCAACCTGGGCTCTCCATTCCCTCCCTACAGCTTCGGGGTGAATGTGAACCTGCGTTACAAACAGTTTGACCTGGTGCTGGAAGGGCAAGGGGTGGCCGGTAATTATGTGTACACCCAACGGCGTACAGGCAACTTTGCCACGCTCAACTATGAGAGCAACCGCCTGAACGCATGGAACGGTCCCGGTACCAGCAACGTAGAGCCTATACTTGACAATACCCGTGCTAATAACTACCTGTTCAGCAATTATTTCCTGGAGCCGGGTGATTATTTCCGGTTTCGCACCGTGCAGCTGGGTTATACGTTCAGTAACGCCTTGCTGACAAAAACGGGCCTGAAAGCAGTTCGGCTTTACCTGAGCGGACAGAATATCCACACTTTCAGCAAAACCACAGGGTATACGCCGGAAGCGCCTATCAGCAATATTCTTGGCGGCGGTGCAGACAATGGGCTGTACCCCTTGCCGGCTACCTACACCTTTGGCCTGAATGTAACCTTTTAGTGAACTGATCAAATACCTGATACAATGAAATTATGCAACAGATACACCGCTTTCCTGTTATGCGCGGCAGCAGTGTGCCTGCTTTGGGCAGGTTGTAAAAAAGGGTTCCTTGACCGCGGCCCGCAGGGGTCATACACCACGGATAATTATCCCTACCCGGAGGGCGCAGGCCCGTACGACCAGTATATATTTGCCTGTTATGACGTCATGCGTTCCTACGATGTAACGGTGATGCCCTTTGTATCCGCCACCAGCATCCGCAGTGATGATGCGGACAAAGGCAGCACGCCATCTGATGACGGCGGCAACATACAGATGGACAATTTTACGCTCACGCCTTCCAACGGCTTGTGCAATGCATTGTGGTTAGGGCATTTCAGCCTGATAGACAGGGCCAACCTTGTGCTCTGGCATATCAGGAATGATCAGGGGCTCAACGCTCCGGAAGAGGCCAAAGTACAGGCGGAAGCAGAAGCTAAATTCTTCCGGGCTTACGCTTACTTCATGCTGGTGCGTTTATTTGGCCGGGTGCCCCTGATAGATTCGACATTTACTGATCCTGTAGGGCAGGCCAACGTGCCGCAAAGCCCGCCCGCAGCTATATACGCGCTTATAGAGAGCGATCTGCAGTTTGCAGCTGCCAACCTGCCGCTCAACTGGGAGCCTCGTTTCATTGGCCGCGCTTCCAAAGGCGCCGCCAACGGGTTGCTGGCCAAGGTGTACATCACCCAGCAGAAATGGGCGCAAGCCATGGCGGCTGCGCAGCAAGTGATAGAAAGCGGCCGGTACAATCTCAGCACGCCTTATGCGAAAATATTCGGTGAAGACGGGGAGAACAGCAGCGAATCCATTTTGGAAGTGCAGGCTACGGCCACATTGAACGAGAAACGCACCCGCGGCTCCCAGCATGCCAGCGTGCAGGGCGTAAGAGGCACCGGCATCTGGAACCTGGGCTGGGGCTTTAATTCACCCAGCCTGTTGCTGGAAGCGGCCTATGAAACAGGAGACCCGCGCAGGGAACGTACCATCCTGTACGCCGGTGGAACCTCCGTATGGGGAGAGCCGGTACCCGCCGGGCTGCCCAACCCGCGCTACAACCATAAGATACTCAGCAGTCCCACCATGCGTAACCAGATACTGGACAATTTCAGCTACTGGATGAACATACGCCTGCTGCGGTATGCAGACGTGGTGCTGCTCTATGCCGAAGCCGCCAATGAAACCGGCAACACACCCGAAGCGCTGGCCAAGCTGGAAATGGTGCGCAAAAGGGCGCGCGGCGCCAACAACGCCATCCTGCCGCAGATCACGGAAACGGACAAAGACCTGCTGCGCAACATCATCCGTCACGAACGCCGCGTGGAAATGGGCATGGAATACGACCGCTTTTTTGACCTGGTGCGCTGGGGCATTGCCGGCCCGGTGCTGCAGGCCGCCGGTAAAAACTTTGTAGTAGGCAAACATGAGCTGCTGCCCATTCCGCAAACGCAGATAGACATCAGCAAGGGCGTGCTCACGCAAAACTTCGGTTATTGATCTCTTAAAATGAACATTATGAAACGATTGATCATATTCTTCAGTCTGGCCGCCTCCGTTACTGCCTGTAAAAAGGACGGTAACCCTAATAAACTGCCGGACGTATCGCCAGACGCCTATGCCGGTAAAATAGACGGGTACGCCAGTTCGGATGAGGTGTTTTCCGCCGCGCTGGTAGCCTACTGGTCTTTTGACGGCACGCAGAACGAACAATTCAGCGGCACGGCGCCCACCGCCAAGGCAGGAGACGGCTTCGTAGACGGTGGCGTAAGGGGAAAAGCGCTCAGCCTCAACGCAGGGTACCTGTATTTTGCCAAGCAGTTCGGCGCGTTCAAAACGGATTCTCTCAAAAGCTTCACTGTGAGCCAGTGGGTGCAGGTGCTGAACAACGGTTCCAAAAAAACAATGCTCTTCCAGCTGGCCCGCCCCGGCATTTTCAACGGCAACATCAACGTGGTGCTGGAAACCAACCGGTACCCGGCTACGGAACTGGAAAAGCTCACCATTCACCCCACCTTCACCGCAGCCAACGGCGGCACGCAGGATAACCTGAACACCGCCAACGGGTCTTTCCCCTTCCTGTCTCCCAAAATAGGGATGGACAAATGGACGCATATTGTGATCACGTACGACGGTGTGGCCAATAACTTCCAGATATGGGCAGACGGCGTGAAGGTGGGCGTGCCCGCTTTCCAGAACCGCGGCACCAACTTCTTCAAGTCTCACGAGCCCAGCGAAGTCATCATCGGCGGCAATTACAATACCATACCGGGCAAAACGGTGAATGCAGATGTTACCTTTGCGCCCCTGACAGGCAATATAGACGAAGTGAGGGTGTACAAGGCGTGCCTGACAGACGCCCACATCAAGGCATTGTACAACCTGGGGCTGTTGCATCAGTAAGGCATTGTGACATATCAGTAAACGTTTGCATAAAAAAGCACGGCCCTTCGGGGCCGTTCCTTTTACCGGCGGGCAGTAAACCGTTTGCATAAAGAAATTGTGATTCCGGCATCTTTTTATTATCATTATTGCAAATAATGAAGTAATACATGTCATCAAGAAGGAATTTTATACTGCAAACGGCCATGGGGCTTGCCGCCACTACGGTGGCGCCGCTGGCCGCCGCAGCCGGCGCCTCTGTAGCGCGGCCACAGGCAAAAGACCTGCCCATCGGCATGGCGGGCTACACCTTTGCCAAGTTTGACCTGGAAAAGGCCATTGCCATGATGAAGCGGGTGAACATCACCAACATTTCCGTGAAAGACATTCACCTGCCCCTCAACAGTACGCCTGAAAAGATACAGGCCGTGCTGGAGCAGTTCAAGACAGGCGGCATTCATGTATATGGCGTAGGGGTTATCTACATGAAATCTGAAAAAGCGGTAGATGATGCTTTCGCTTATGCCAAAAGGGTAGGGGTGCCGCTGATCGTAGGCGTGCCCAACCCGGAGCTGCTGGATTATACAGAGGCAAAGATCAAGGAGTATAACATCAAACTGGCCATCCATAACCACGGCCCGGAAGATAAGCTGTATCCCGGCCCCAAAAATGTGTACGATCTTATTAAGAACCGTGACGCACGCATGGGCATCTGTCTCGACATCGGCCACGCGCAACGCGCGGGCGAAGATCCCGCCAAAGCTATCGTAGCCTACAAGGAGCGCATATTTGACCTGCACATCAAAGACGTGACGGAAGGCTCCAACAAGGGCAAGGCCACTGAAATAGGCCGCGGCGTGATTGATTTTGCAGCGCTCATCAAAGCGTTGCGGAAGATCAAGTACAGCGGTTATTCCAGCATTGAGTACGAGAAAGATATGACAGACCCCCTGCCGGGCATTGCTGAATCTGCCGGTTTCTTCAGAGGAGTGATCAAAACCGTCAGCTGATAATATTCGAAGCCGTTCTTGCAATTGCAGGAGCGGCTTCTTGTTTCACCGCCCCATATTCCGGAATGCCTTCGGAGACACCCCGTTCTTCATCTTGAACGCTTTCGAAAAGTAGAATAACGATTCAAACCCCACCTGGTAGCTTACTTCACTGATGGTGAGGTTGGTGTCTGCCAGCAGCTCCTTCGCTTTGTCAAGCTTCAGGTTGAGGAGGTACTGGTTGGGAGACTGGCCGGTGATCTTCTTGAAATCCCGCCTGATCTTTGAATACCCTGCCGGCAGCCGCTTCACGATGTTCTCGATGCTATCCGGGTTCTGGATGGATTCCCGCAGCAGGAACCTGGTTTCTTCCACCAGCTGGTGCGTATGGTCTGCATTGAGGTGCTGATACCGGGCGGCGGCTTTTACCAGCCCAAGTATCTGCAGCGTGATGCCGGTAATGATCTGGTGGTAACCGGGGGCTGCCTGCTGTATTTTTTCCAGCAGTTGCTGGAAGAGCCGCAACAGGTTATCGTTATGCCCGGTTGCTATAAAAGGGTTGCCTGCGTCAAAGTTTTCCATCAGCAGGTTGGGGTACGTTCCCTTAAAGCCCACCCAGTATTCTTCCCAGCCACTGTCTACGTCCGGCTTATAGCGGTGCCATACACCGGGGAACAGCAGGAAGCAGGTGCCTTCCTGTATGGTACGGCTTTCTGTTTGAGCAGATTCAAAAATGCCCTGCCCCTTGGATATAAAAACGAGATAATAGCCTTCCAGTATCCTGCCGCTGTCCCAATTGAACTTGTGGCTGTCAGGGTGGTTCGTATTGAGCGGGTAAGGTTGGCGGATATCAATTTTTGTATATCCGGCGGTGGTAATGTAAAAGCCCCAATTGATCTCCTGCGGGCCAAATGGCAAATATTTGCTATAGTTCTTCATTGCTGTGGGCTTGACGGAAGGCAAGCGGGTATGCTCAAAAATTACAAACTATATCGCAAATTTTGTATTTTTTTTACCTGGTGCTTTATTAACTTTAAGCAGACTTTCTTATATTATGTGCATGATTAACGGGGCAAAACAGTAACGGGATGGGTGCTTACGGCCTATACAGCGACCAGCAACTGATCACATTCTTACAGCAGGGAGACGAGCAGGCTTTTACCGAAATATACAACCGGTACTGGCAGCGGATGTTTGTGCTTGCCTCCCGGAAGCTGTTTGACCTGGAAGAGGCGCGGGAAGTAGTGCAGAACATTTTTATTAATCTCTGGGAGCGCAGGGCCCGCCTGGAAATAGACAGCACCCTCTCCGCATACCTGTCTGTTTGCGTGAAATACAGGATCATCAATACATTGGATAAACATTACGTCCGCAAAAAGCACGCTGCTGAATTTACGGCCGCCGTTGCCCATAATACTACAGAAGAATGGCTTGAATTTGAGGAAACGAGGGAGCGGCTGGCCAGGCTGGTGGCAGACCTGCCGGAAAAATGCCGGATGGTGTTTACCATGAGCCGGGATAAAGGCATGTCCCAGAAACAAATTGCAGAAGCGCTGCATATCTCCGAAAAAACGGTGGAGGCCCATCTTGGAAAGGCGCTCAAAACGCTGAAAGCAGGGCTCAGAAGTTACCTTCTGCTCTGACGCCACCCGCCTGAAAATTTTTTTATTCTCCACTAAGGGATTCCCTTTCCTGAACTGACATAGTTATAAATGCCACAATCATGAGCAGCTCCGAAGAGCGGCAACGGTACGAATACCTGGCCCACAGATGGAAGAACAAAAGCATCTCTCCCGAAGAGGAGGCGGAGTTGATGGCATGGCTAAACCGTGACAGCGATGAACCGCTGGCCGTTCCGGATACATTTGCGGCATCTGCGGAGCAGCTGAAGGATGAGATGTATGCAGGGATAAAGGCTGGTACCGGTAGAAAGAAACCGGTTATCAGGCGCTGGGTGGCCGTGGCCGCGGCGGCGGCCGTGTTGTTTGCCGTGGCGCTTTCGGTATGGCTGGTGAATACGCCCGTTTCAAGGCAACCAACGGCCGGGCAGGTGTTTCCCGGAGATGTGGCGCCCGGCGGCAATATGGCCACGCTGACCCTGGGCAACGGGCAAACCGTTCAGTTGAGCAGCGCACGCAGCGGAGTGGTGATCAACACCGCTGGGCTGACCTACAATGACGGCTCTGCCGTGGATGCGCCCGCAGGCAGCGGCGGTGCGGAAAGCCTGGTAGCCACTACGCCGAGGGGAGGTACCTACCAGATCATTTTACCGGATGGCTCCAGGGTATGGCTCAACGCGGCGTCTTCCCTTAAATTCCCCTCCACGTTTAAAGATAAATCTATACGCACCGTAGAACTGAGCGGTGAGGCTTACTTCGAAATTGCCAAAGTGAAACAACCCGGCGGGAACGGCATGGTGCCTTTTATTGTGAACAGCAACGGGCAAGCGGTGGAAGTGCTGGGCACCGCGTTCAACATCAGCAGCTACCCGGAAGACAGCCAGGTCAGGACCACGCTGGTGGAAGGCAGTGTACGCATCAACGGCGGCAAGGGGCAGCCTGTATTGCTGCAGCCGGGCCAGCAGGCGGTATGGACAAACGGCGCCATAGCAGTGCATCAGGCAAATACCGAAGCGGCCCTGGCATGGAAGAACGGCTATTTTATGTTCAATGATGAACCACTGGGAAGCATCATGCAGAAGCTGTCCCGCTGGTACAATATAGATCCCGTATTTGAAGACGACCTTACACAGCATACATTTTTCGGCATGGTATCCAAATCGAAGCCTATCTCCGCAGTGCTTAACATTATGGAGACTACAGGCGGCGTACATTTTAGAATAGAAGGACGGAAGGTCATTGTAAAAAAGTAACAACCAAATTCTGAAGGCATAGAAGAAAGCCTTCACCACCAAACCAACAGAATACATTATGATGGACTATTTTCTCGGTCTGTACAGACCCGGGCGGGCTGTTTGCATGCCAGGCCAGATGAAACGCTGCATGAAACTGGTCATGCTGCTGATGACGGCGCTCCTGCTGCAGGTGAACGCGGCATCTTATGCGCAGCCTATTACCCTCGAAGTGAAGAACGCCTCTCTAAAAAGTGTGATCACCACCTTGAGGTCGCAGAGCGGGTATGATTTTATGGTCAGCTCGGAAGTGCTCAACGCTGCGCGGCCCATAACGGTCAGCCTCCGGAACGCCAGCCTGGAAGCCGCACTGGAAGCCTGCTTCAAGGGCCAGGAATTGACCTATGCTATTGTAGACGGCAGCGTTGTCATTAAACCGAAACCGCAGCCTGCCGGCAGCCTCTTTGCGCTCATTGATGTAAAGGGCAAGGTAACGAACAGCAAAGGCGCCCCGGTGCCGGGCGTGGTGATCAGGGTGAGCGGCAGCAATAAAAATACCGTGAGTGATGACCAGGGGCAGTACAAGCTGAGCGGCGTGGCAGACAACGCGGTGCTCTTGTTTTCCATGATGGGGTTTGCCCCGCAGACGGTATCCATTAACGGCAGAAAAGAGATAGATGTGGTGCTGGCCGAAGCTGATACCAGGCTGAACGAAGTAGTGGTGGTAGGCTATGGCAGCATGCTGAAAAAAGACCTGACGGGAGCGGTAGGGCAGGTAGACCCTGCAGAAATGGCCAAGGCGCCGGTAGCCACCTTTGACCAGGCGCTGGCAGGGCGTGTAGCCGGGGTCAGCGTATCATCGGGAGACGGGCAGCCCGGCAGCGTCAGTAACATCGTGATCAGGGGCGGCAACTCCCTCACGCAAAGCACATCCCCCCTGTATGTAATAGACGGGTTCCCGGTGGAGAACTTTGAGCAGTCTCCGGTAAGCCCGGAAGAAATAGCCACGTTCACCGTACTGAAAGACGCGTCTGCCACCGCTATTTACGGCGCCAGGGGCGCCAACGGCGTGATCGTGATCACTACCAAAAAGGGCCGCAGCGGAAAACCTGTGGTAGACTACAAGGGCTCCATTGGCGTGCAGCAGGTAACTAATACCATGGAAATGATGAGCCCTTATGAATTTGTGAAATACCAGCTGGAACTGACGCCGGCTCCCGCAAAGGAGACTTACCTGGACAAGCACGGGCTTACCCTGGAAGATTACCGGAGCAAACAAGGCTATAACTGGCAAGACCTGCTCCTCCGCACCGCGCCCATGCAGATCCACAACATAGCCGTGAGAGGCGGCACCGGCGGCACCCGCTACAGCATCTCCGGCTCGCTGTATGACCAGGAAGGGGTGATCATCAATTCCAATTACAAACGTTACACCGGCAGGGTGGTGCTGGACCAGGATATTTCACCTAAAGTAAAAACAGGCGTGAACATTGCGCTGGGGCAAACCATCACCAACGGGTACCCCATTGCGCAGGGCGGCGCCAGCATGCTGGGCTACGTGATGTACAATGCCTGGGCCTACCGCCCCGTTACCGCCGGGAACGAGAACCTGGTGGAAGAGTTTATTGACGATGATCCCCAGAACACAGGCTCGTTCCTGCGTATCAACCCCGTGATCAACGCACAGGAAGAATTTTACAAGAATACACATACTGATGTTTCGGTAAACAGCTACCTTTCCTACAACATCCTGGAGGGCCTTACGCTCCGCGTTACAGGAGGCCTGATCAGCAGGAAGTCGCAGAACCAGTATTTCTATAACTCCAAAACATCCCGCGGTACGCCGTTTGGCGCCACCAATGTCAGGGGCGTGTACGGCGGTGTGGCGAACAGCATGAGCCGTTCCTGGCTGAACGAGAACACGCTCAGCTACCACAAGGTCTTCAACAGGAAACATACGGTAGACCTGCTCGGCGGTTTCACCGTACAGCAGGCTAACAGCGAGCGTTATGCGTTTGAGGCATCGAAAGTACCTAATGAAGAGCTGGGCATTGCAGCGCTGGCTTCAGGCACGCCCTACAGCAATACTTCCGCCCAGAGCGTTAACACCATGGCTTCCTATTTTGGCAGGGTCAACTATAACTATGATTCACGCTACCTGCTTACGTTTACCATGCGTGCGGACGGCTCTTCCAAATTTCCCGGCAGTAACAAATGGGGCTACTTTCCCTCCGGTGCGCTGGCCTGGCGTGTGAAGGGAGAGAATTTCCTGAAAGACAGCCGCCTCGTGTCTGACGCCAAGCTGCGTGTAAGCTATGGTGTTACAGGCAATAACAGGGTGGGTGATTTCGCCTATTTCCCCGGCCTGGTGCTGAATGACACCTATGGCTATTCCTATGGCGATGCCGAGCCGGTAAAAGGGCTGATCTATGGTTCTATGGGCAACTCGCTGCTGAAGTGGGAGAGCACCGGGCAACTGGACATTGGCCTGGAGCTGGGGTTCTTTAATGACAGGATCTCCCTCAGCGCAGACGTTTACCGCAAAACCACGTCTGACCTGTTGCTCAATGCCAGCGTGCCGCGTACCACCGGTTTTACTACCGTGTTCGAGAACATTGGCTCCATCCGCAACCAGGGCCTGGAGCTGACCCTCAATACCGTGAACATCCGGAAAAAAGATTTCAGCTGGGAAAGCAATTTCAATATCGCCTTCAACGGCAACAAGATCATTGGGCTTGTAAGCGGGGAAAACAACCTGCGTACTGCTGTGACCTGGGACAATTTTTACCAGACGCCGCTGTACATTGCCCGCGTCGGGCAGCCGGCGGCGCTGTTCTATGGTTATATATGGGACGGCAACTACCAGTACAGCGATTTTGATGAGGTGGCCCCCGGCCGCTACGTGCTGAAAAGCACGGTGCCCACCAGTGAAAGCACCCGCCCGTCTGTGTCTACCGTACAGCCGGGAGATATCAGGTACCGGGACCTGAATGGGGATGGCGTGATCACCTCCGCAGACCAGGGCATCATCGGCAACCCGCAGCCTGCGCACACCGGCGGTTTTTCCAACAACATCAGCTACAAGGGGCTGAGCCTGAGCGTGCTCCTGCAATGGTCTTACGGCAACGACGTGTACAACGCCAACCGCATGGTGTTCGAAGGCAACTCCCTGGGGCGCCCCGGTATGAACCAGTACGCGGAATACACCAACCGCTGGACGCCGGAAAACCCCAGCAACACCATGTACCGCACCGGCGGGCACGGGCCGTTCGGGTACTATTCTTCCAGGGTGATAGAAGATGCGTCTTTTTTAAGGCTGAAAACCGTTTCGCTGGCATACCGCGTTCCTCCCGTCTGGTCAAAAAAACTGAAAATGAGCAACCTGTCTTTCAACCTGTCTGCGCAAAACCTGCTGGTGTGGACCAACTACAAGGGGATGGACCCCGAAGTGTCTGTACGCCATTCAGCCCTTACACCCGGCTTCGATTTTTCAGCTTACCCGCGTGCAAGAACGGTTGTGTTCGGGATCAATGCCACATTTTAGCCAATCAAAATCAACAGGAACATGAAGATCAAACATATTATACCACTTGTATGCCTCTTGTCAGGCACTACCGCCTGCAAGAAGTTTCTGGATACCAAACCGCTTGACGTGCTGGCGCCGGCTAACTACTATACTACGGAAGACCATCTGCGGTATGGCCTGGCCGGTGTATACGACATTCTCGGCAAAGCGCCTTTGTATGCCTATACCATGACGGTAAAGCTGGCCACGGAAGCAGATGAAGGATATTACATGCGGGCCACCCAGATCAACGGGCCCCAGCTATACAACTTTACTTCCAGCGACCCGGAGATACTGAACCTCTGGACCACGCTGTACCAGGGCATCAGTCGCGCCAACGCCCTGCTGGAAAACGTTAACAAGCCGGTGATGGACGAGACTGTCCGCGGCCACATCAAAGGCGAAGCCCTGTTTTTGAGGGCGTATTATTATTTCCTGCTGGTGTCCAACTTCGGGGACGTGCCGCTCATCCTGAACACCGTTAGCTCCGTGCTGGGCAACGACGTGGCCAGGAGCCCCGCAGCGGAGGTGTATGAGCAGATCACGAAAGACATGAAGGAGGCGGAGCAGCTGGTGCAAACGGCCAGCCAGGCAGCTATTGGCGGCAGGATCAGCAAGTCTGCCGTAAGAGGCATACTGGCGCGGGTGTACCTGTACTGGGCCGGTTACCCGCTCATGAACACCGCCAAATACAAGGATGCGAGGGACTGGGCTAAAAAGGTGATAGACGATGCGGAGTCTGCCCATCGCCTGAACCCTTCATTCAGCCAGGTGTTCGTGAACTACGCGCAGGATAAGTACGATATGAAGGAAAGCATCTGGGAAGTAGAATTTTCCGCCAAGGGAAATACCCGTGAGCTGGGGCAGATCGGTTCGTGGATAGGCATTACATCAACGAACGCCGCCATTGGAACGGCTTACGGTTTTATTGGCGTTACAGACCGCCTGTACCGTTCCTATGAGCCCGGAGACATCCGGCGAGACAGGGCCATTGCCAATTTCAGCTACACGGCCACCGGTACAAAAACATTCCATGCCGCCACTGTTCCCGGTTATAACAGAACCGTGGGCAAATGGAGAAGAGAAGAGGAGCTGGTGAACCCCAAGCCTAACCAGTCCACGCCGCAAAACCTGGCCTTGCTCCGCTATTCAGATGTGTTGCTGATGTTTGCCGAAGCAGACAATGAAGTGAACGGCGCGCCCAGCCAGGCTGCCATTGACGCGGTGAACATGGTGAGGCGCAGGGGCTGGTCTACCGGCATTAAAACTATCACGGTGCTGTCTGGCGGCAGCGGGTATACCAGCGCGCCCACGGTTACCTTCAACGGCGGCAATGGTTCCGGTGCGGCTGCAACCGCCACGGTAGCAGGCGGGCAGGTAACAGCCATTGTGCTTAACCCGGACGCTGTTACCGGTACCGCTATGGGAGAAGGGTACACTACAGCTCCAACCATCACCATCACCGGCGGCGGCGGCTCCGGCGCTACCGCGGCGGCCACCATCTACACCACGGCAGATGCGGATATACCTGCACTGGACAAAGCAGGCTTCCTCAAGTTGATACAGGCTGAACGCTCCCGCGAGCTGTGTTTTGAGGGCATGCGGAAATACGATCTCATCCGGTGGAATATTTTTGTTCCCACCCTGAAAGAAGTAGCGTCAGAATTTACCGCAGATGCGCCCGCCAACTTGAAATATGGTGCGCTGAGCTTTAACAACGTGCAATCCAGGAACGAGCTGTTTCCCATACCTATTACGGAGCTGGGCCTCAACAAGCTGCTGGTGCAAAACCCCGGATGGTAATATAAAGGTGTACGATTCAAAAAAGACGAATACGCATGAAAACATACATATGCTTTTTGACGGCGGCCATAATGCTGACAGCCGCAAGTTGCCGGAAAGACCTGGCATTCAGCGAACCGGATTTTGAAGTGTCTGTTGCGCAAGACCAGTACCAGGTGGGAGATACAGTGGAGTTCATCTTCAAGGGCAACCCAGACTACCTCACGTTCTTTTCCGGCGAAAGCGGCAACAACTACGCTAACCGTGAAAGGACCAGCGTAACCGGTACCCCGAAGATCAGCTTCACCTCTTTTGCCCAGTACGGCACACAGCAAAACAGCCTCAGCCTGCTGGTGTCTACAGACTTCAATGGCAAGGTGGATGCGGATATTGCCCAGGCCACCTGGACGGACATTACCGCGCAGGCAAAGCTTTCCACCGGGGCAGACAATACGCCCTCCGGTGAAATTGATCTTTCCCCTTTTGCTGATGGGGACAGAACGGTTTATGTGGCGTTCCGGTACATTGGCACACAAAGCGCCACTTCCGCGCAGAAAACCTGGACTATCAAAAATTTCCAGCTGTATACTGAAACCGCGGGCGGAGAAAAGGTATATTCTGTAAACGCCATTCCCGCCGCCGGCTTTACCGCGGTGAGCATTAAAAACGATGAAAAGAAATGGACGCAGAACGCCACGCAATTGCAGATGGCCGGGGGAGGCGCCAATACGCCGGACAATGAAGACTGGATAGTGGCGGCGCTCATTCCCAACCGCGTGAGCCCTGACTGGGGCGTGGGCATCAAGGACGTGACCGGTACGCTGAACACTTACCGGTATGTGCTGCAACAGCCCGGAGACCGGGAGGTGGTGTTTGTAGCATCCAACGCCAATGTAACCGGCGCCAAATCTGTTGTCAGGAAAATAAACATCCGCGTTTCGCAATAAGTATGAAAAGATTTTTGACCGCATGGCTGCTGCTTATTACAGGCATCGGGCTGCCATGCTTTGCCCAGCAGGATTTTGACGCCGCCTTGTTCCGCCAGCCGCCCTTGCGCTACGGCCCCTTTACCCGGTGGTGGTGGCCGGGCAATGATGTGAACGAACAGGAGCTGAGGAGGGAAGTGCGCCTCTTTGCAGAAAAGAAATTCGGCGGCGTGGAAATTCAGCCGCTGACGGTGGGCATCAACCCAAACAGCCGGGACCTTGACCGGGTGTATAGCTGGCATACGCCTTCCTTCTACAATCATGTGCGTGCCGTAATGGACGAGGCCGTTAAAACAGGGCTTACGGTAGACATGAACGGAGGCAGCGGCTGGCCTTTGGGAGGGCCGTTCGTAAAACCGGCGGAAAGCATGCTTACCATGGAGTCTGCAGACACCGTGGTGGCGGGCGGAACGCTCGTGAACATGCCTGTACCGGCCCTGCAAGCAGACTATTCCGCCATTACCCGCAACGGCAACCCCGTTTACAACCCGGTAGACCTTTCGCAGGCGCAGCTGCTGTCTGTTTGTGCGGCCAGGATAACCGCGCAGCAGAACGGTACCACCTGGCTGGACGCTTCCAGCCTGGTGCAGCTGCAGCCGCATGTGCGCGCAGGAAAGCTGCGGTGGAAAGCCCCCGCAGGGGGAGAATGGAAGATCGTTGCCATGTACATGCTGCCCAACGGGGAAAAACCCATGTACATAGGCACCAGGCAAACAAGCCTGGTGGCAGACCATCTGAACGCAAAGGCGGTTGAAGACAGTTATGGGCATTTGTTCGGTGAGGGTACCGGCCTGAACAAGTATTATGGAAAACCCTTCAGGGCTGTGTTTAATGACAGCAAGGAGTTCATCACCAGCCGCCACATTTCCGCAGATTTTATAGCACAGTTCAAAAAAAGAAGAGGATACGATATCCGCCCCTGGCTGGCGGCCAACATGATCCCCAACTACAACAACGCCTATTCATTCGGGCGGGATACCGTGCCCCGGTATGCTTTTTCTGCTGAAGACCCGCGGTTGCATTATGATTACAACCTGACCATCTCCGAGCTTTACAAGGAAAACTTCCTCAACGCCAGCAGGCGCTGGTTGGAGCAGCGAGGCCTGCAGCACCGTACCCAGGAGTACGGGCTGATGGTAGATATCATCGGCGCCAGCGGCCTTGCCTCTATTCCGGAAGCGGAGCAGTTATCTGCCGGCGGGTCTGACGGGCTGGTGAAGCTGGTTGCTTCCGGCGCGCATCTTTACAACCGGCCGGTAATAGCCCAGGAATCCTATGTTTTCAGCCAGCGTGCGGGCATGACCACGCCGCAAAAGATCAAGGCCTTTGCCAATAAATCTTTCGCCGCAGGCATCAACCAACTGGTATACCACGGTACTTCCTACAAATACCAGACGGGAGAGTACGGCGTGGAAGGATGGAACACCTGGTCTACGCCCTTCCGCAATTTCAACTACGCCTCCAATTTCAGCGAAGGGTACAACTACTGGAACTACATGGGAGAGATCAACACCTTTATTGCCAGGAGCCAGTATGCACTGAGAGCAGGCCGGCCGCGGGCAGACGTGCTGGTGTACTTTCCCTTTGTTGACGCAGGGCCTTCCCAGTTTGTATACAACCCGGAAGAAACATTCGTGAACGGTTATTTTGAAGACCTGGAGCCATTTGGCGCCGGCGCTACAAAAAAGCGTATTCCCAACCCCACCGTAATACAGCGGTGGTTCATAGACACCTGGCCATTGCTGAACAAGCTGGAAGCGGCGGGGCTGACGTGGGATTATGTGAATGACGAGTCGCTCCTGGCCGCATCCAATGTCTCAGGCGCCATTACCGTGCGTGGTAATAACTATCAGGCGCTGGTATTGTCATGCCTGCCGTACATGCCGGTTGAAACAGCAGAGCAGGTGCGGCAGCTGGCGGGCCAGGGTGCAAAAGTGCTGATATACGGAAAAGCGCCGGCCAGGCAGCCTGGTTTCAAAGACTACCGGGCCAATGACGCAAAAGTGGCCGCCATCTTTACGGCGGTGGCCAAGGGGGCGCAGGTATGGCAAATACAGGCGCTGCAAGCCGTTGAAGAATGGTGCCGGCAGATGGACATGCCTGTCCGTTTTGAACAGCCTTACAATTTCATCAGGCAGGCGCAAAGGGAAATGAAAGACGGCAGCCGTCTGCATTTCTTCTGGAACAAAAGCACCGCGGCACAGCATATTTCACTCAGCCTGGATAAAAAGTTTTCACAAAGCTACCTGCTTGACGCGGAGACCGGCCAGATTACCCGTAATGCAGGCCCTGTTGTGCAGATAGCGTTGCAGCCTTACAGCGCGGTGTTCTTATACGCTGCGGTTACAGGAAGCATTACGGCCCCATTGCCGGCAGGCCGGAAAGAAGGCAGGGTAGTGGCGCAGCCTTCGGTGTGGGATGTGAAAGCCGGGGAAGTACATCTTGAGAACAGCCGCTTGTTTGACTGGCGGGAAGATAGTGTGTTGAAGTATTCTTCCGCCGAAGCTGTTTACAGCACTGCTTTTTCTCTTTCAATGAAAGAGAATGCGGCTTACCACCTGTCTCTTGGCGACGTATTTTTCACCGCCGAAATATGGATCAACGGGCAGTATGCCGGCAAACGCCTCTGGCCGCCGTATGAGCTGGATGTGACCCGTTTGCTGAAAAACGGGGAGAATACCTTGCGGGTAATGGTGACACCGGCCAACCGCAACTTTTTTGTAGGGCAGGGGGAAAAGGGCAATCCCAGGTACCAGCAGTTCAAAGGGCTGGGCAAAACACTGCTGCCCGCTGGCATGACGGGGCCGGTGCGCATCATCGAACTCACTGACTAATGCATATCACTAAACTACGAACCATGAAAATTTCACTTCTTTTCATTTTACCGGCAGTAGCACTGGCTATGATATCTTGCAGCCGCGATGGTGTGACCCCCGCAGAAGAAAAACGGGTGGTTGAAGGGGAGCTGGCTACCACCAGATTGCTGGCCAGCCATGTGATACAGAACGGCATGACGCTGGCAGATATGAACAACGTAATAGCCGGCGCCAGCGCGGGAGATACGGTACTGGTGGAAGCCGGTACCTATCACATCACCGGCAAGCTCAATATGAAACCCGGCATTGTGCTGCTGGGGCAGGGATGGCCGGTGTTTGACGCCACCACCACGGCCGGCGGCACTGCGGCCACGCAATTGCTGACCATGTCTTACACTACAGACATCAGCGATTGCCTGGTGAAAGGCATCAGCTTCCTCAACATCAGGTACCTGATCACCGGCGCCAACAAACCCATGATCGCTTTCTGCAAATTTGACCAGGGGAAAAAATTGCCCGCATGGGACAAGCTGTATTATCACGATGCCTACATCCACCTCTCCGGCACAGACAGCGCTGTAGTAGACAATTGTGAACTGTACAGGAGAACCGGCCATCCCGGCCGTGGCATATGGAGCACGCAGTCTACCTACACCCGCATCATCAACAACACTATTGGAGACGGCGGCGCAGGCGGGTATTTTGTAACGGCTATCAATGACACGCAAACAGACCATACTACCATCCAGGCCAACACCATTGAGCGAAACACAGCCCTTAACACATCTCCTGAATATACAGACCATGGCATTTATGTACACAGCTTTGCACAAACGCTGATCAAGTACAACACCATAGCCGGCTGGCCGCCAGACGCTTCCGGCGGCGGGGTCAAGGCACGCAATGGCCACTATATCACCATTTTCGGCAACATCATGCACGGCTCCGGTGTCTTGCTGTATGAGTATGACGTGCCGGCTTACAACTACTTCAAGTTTGTAGACGTTTCCTACAATACCATCAATGTTCCTTCTCCCGTGAATGACATGTATCATGGTATCGGCTATTGGCGCAACAATACAACAGGATTTGAATACTCTATCCGCATCACGCACAACACCATGCCGAACGCCACTATATGGGCCAACTTTTCAACGCTGAACGTCAGCAACTTCAATGCTTCGCTGGGCGGCGTATTTGACAATGACATGGGTTTGCTGAACCTGAAAGCAGGTATCAATGCAAGCGGTAATTTTTAAGTATATGCAGATGAAAAAACCGGCCTTCCTGATATTGTTCCTGTTAACTCAGGGCGCTTACCTGGCAGCGCAGCAGGCCTGTCCTGTAGTTCCCTTACCCCTGGAGGCCGTGAAAGGCCAGGGCGCTTTCCTCATTGGTGAAGATACCCGCATCATCTGCCGGGATGCGCAGATAATGCCGGTAGCGCATTACCTGCAGCAGGAGCTGTTCAGGCGCTACCGGTTAACGGTGGCTATGAAGCCCGTGCCGGCCGCGCAAAGCATTTCGCTGGTTTACAACGCCAAATTGAAAGGCCCGTCCGGCGCATATGGGCTGGAGGTAAAAGCAGACGGCGTAGTTATTACCGCAAGAGACAATGAAGGCTTGTTTAACGGGGCTGTTTCCCTTATCCAGCTGGTCAGCCGGCAAGGGCCGTCTTTCCGGATTGCCTGCTGGAGCCTGAAAGACCAGCCGCTGTACCAGTGGAGAGGTTTGATGCTGGACGAGTCCCGGCACTTTTTCGGCAAGGAAAAAGTAAAGCAGATACTTGACTGGATGGCCTTCTACAAGCTGAACCGGTTTCACTGGCACCTTACAGACCAGCCAGGCTGGCGGCTGGAGATCAAACGCTACCCCCGGCTGGCCATGGTTGGCGGCATTGGCAATTATAGTAATGAAAACGCTGCCGCCGCATACTATACGCAGGAAGATATCCGGGAAATAGTAGCCTACGCCGCTGAACGTTTTATCATCATCATACCGGAGATAGACATGCCGGGCCATGCCACGGCAGCCAACCGGGCATACCCGGAGTTCAGCGGGGGCGGTTCCGCAAAATTCCCTCACTTCACGTTCAACCCGGGAAAAGAAGGCACCTATCAGTATATCAGCCGCATTCTGGAAGAAACGGATGTGTTGTTCCCTTCACAGATGGTACACATTGGCGGAGATGAAGTGCATTTCGGCAATGAACAATGGAAAACGGATACCGGCGTGCAGCGCCTGATGAAACAGGCCGGGCTGAAAGACCTGGAAGCGGTGGAGCGGTATTTTGTGGAAAGGGTGGCAGATTCGCTGCTGCGCATTCAGAACAAGGTGCTGGTGTGGGACGAGGCGGCGGATTTTGCGCTCAGGCCAGACAGTACCATTGTGTTCTGGTGGCGGCATAACAAGCCGGAGCAATTGCAAAAGGCCATAGACAAGTCACTGCCGGTTGTACTTTGCCCCCGCTTGCCGTTTTACTTTGACTATATGCAAGACAGTACGCAGGTACACGGCCCTGACTGGCGGAAATTCGGACTGAACTCAACGGAAGCAGTGTACCGGTTCACGCGGGAGGCGCTCCCGGTAAAGTTCCGGGATGCTGAACAGGTGCTGGGCATTCAGGCCAATGTATGGACGGAGCGCATTGCTTCTCCCCAACGGCTGGACTACATGCTGTTTCCCCGGCTGGCCGCCGTAGCTGAGGCTGCGTGGACACCGCCGGCACAGAGGAACTATCATGGCTTTAAAACGCGCCTGGCCGGCCATTTTCCAATGTACCGGGCAGACGGCCTTTATTATTTCGATCTGTCAAACCCCGCTCAAACCGGGGAGCCTAAAGAGTAGCGCCGCTCCAGCAGCGTTTTCATAAAACAGTTAATATCCCACTGGCTGGCCACGGGCGTTGTAGAGCCAACCTGGTAAGACAGGTAAGGGTATGGCCCAAACTCCGGCGTAATGGTACATTGCGTGGCGCCCGAAGCCCGGAGGTGCGCTATCCACTGATCCCACCACTGCAGGTGATGCTCCAGCGCCTCCCGGTTTTCAGGTGTGCGCGGGTCGGTCACCTGCGGGCCTTGCGTATGCCCAACCCTGGCATGCAGGTGCCGGGTGTGGCGGATGGCCAGGTCTACCGCATCCTGCTGGTCTTCCAGGTAACTCTCCGATACGCACACCCAGTGGGAAAGGTCCAGCGCCAGCTGCAGCGAAGGGAACTGCTGCAGGTATTCTTTCACCACATGCGCGGCAAAAGACCATTTGTTGCGGTGGGTTTCCTGTATCACCGGGATGCCTGACTCGCGGCTCACCTGCTCGCAGATGGCAAAACACTCCGCCATCTGGTCTTTTGAGTAGTACTCCCGCCCGGTTTGCGAAGTGATGAACTGCGGCCGGAGCCCCTTGCGCTCATATGCGGTCAGCTCAACCAGGTTGCGCTCCAGCGCTTTTTTATACGCCGCAAAATCCTTTCCTTCCTTCATTTCCGCATGCAGCAAAGAAAACTCCAGGCCGTGGTCTTCCAGGGCCCGGAGCATGTCAGGTTTTTCGTGGCGGTGCTGAAGCGGGTATACCTCTATACCCTGGAAGCCGGCCCGCTTGACCTTGCCCGCAAAGTCATCCCAGGCAACGGTTTCCGATCCCCAGCGTGGATAGTAATATTTGATGGATAGCATATCGGTGTTTATCTGGAATAGATCAACGGGTTTTGTTCGTTATTGTTCAGCAGGTCTCCCGGTTTGAGAGATTGCACATAGGCATCCGGCAGAATATTGGGAGTGCCGTTAAAGGTGTTCCCGTCCGGCATGTAAGCGCAGGTCATGGCCCGGCGGAAGCCCGGCGTCATGTTGGCGTGCGCCCCGTGAATGGTAAGGCCGCAATGGAAAGAGCAGCTGCCTGCTTTCATGGGCGCCGCTACAGATTTGCTTTGTTTGAATTCCGGGTAGGTGGTGAAGATCTCTCCCATGTTCTTGCCGATGCCCGGGTTCTCAAATGTGGTGGTTTTATGAGAGCCGGGAATGAAAAAGAGGCAGCCGTTCTCCAGCGTGGCGTCGTCAAGCGCCACCCAGATAGACATGGCCCGCCGGTCTGAGAAAGACCAGAAGGGCGTGTCCAGGTGCCAGGAGGTTGGGTTGGCCCAGGGGCGTTTGATCAGCGCCTGATCATGCCAGATGCGCACGCCGTCTACGCCAGACAGCTCCGCTATCATTTTGCCGATACGCTCGTCCAGCATCAGCTTTTTTACCTTTTCATTCGTTTGCCAGAGGTTCAGCAACTGGTCAAAAACATTGTTGAAGTAGTCTGCTTCCTTGTTGATACCGTCATCGTCATTAATGGAGATAGACTTGCCGGGTATCTTCAACCCGTTCCTTTCCGCTACGGCCTCCGTTACCGCTTCGCGCCAGGTGGCCAGCTCCTCCGGGGTCAGGAAGTTGTCTATCACGATGTAGCCGTTGTCTGTATAGAACTGTATCTGTTCTTTGGAAAGTGTTGTGTTCATGGACAGTGGAATTTAGTTACTGGTTAAAATTAGGGAGACGGAGCGGGAGAGAAAATGGGGAAACTGGGGAGATATTTATCATTTTTGATACGGGGCTCGAAAAGAATCCAAAAGAAAAAGTTGGTGAGGAAACGTTTTGAGACTACCTTGGTATTAAGTATAACATACTACCGGGCAAAACATAGGAATCATGAAAATATTACCTTTCATCCTGGCCCTGCTATGGGCCCAATACACCCAGGCACAGGAAAACACCGCTTTAAAGAACGAGCTGGAACGGAAAGACAGCCTGTTGTTTGCCATTGCCATGGGCACCTGCAACCTGCAGCAACTGGAAACGGTATTGGCAAAAGACTTCATGCTTTTTCACGACGGCGGGTATGCCAACCCCACCAGCGCCCAGCCTTATGAGGGGCTGGTGGCATTCATACAGAAAACCTGCGGCAACCCTTCCGTGAAAATGCGGCGGGAGCTGGTGAAGGAAAGTGTTCAAGTGTTCCCGTTTGGCGGGCAGGAAGCCATGCAAACCGGCGTACAGCGTTTTTATGTGCGGCAAAACGGTGTGGAGCGGCAGGTGGAAGAATCCAAATTTACCCGCACCTGGCGCAAGGAGGGGAATGAATGGAAAATAGCGCGGGAGCTGGACTTCCTGGTGAATACACAATTTGCCACAGAAACGCGTTACCAGCCGGCGCCTTATGCACCGGTATCTGAAACGCTGCACCATACCATTGCCCGGCTGGACAGTATCTACTTCGATACCTACAATACCTGCAACATGGAAAAAATGGCCGCCATGATGTCTGATACGCTGGAGTTTTACCACGACAGAACGGGGCTTTCTACCTCTAAACAAGACAATCTTGCCTCTATCCGTAAAAATATCTGCGGCAAAGTGACAAGGGAGCTGGTGAAGGGCAGCCTGGAAGTATATCCCATCCAGGGGTACGGCGCTGTGGAGATAGGGTATCACCGTTTCCGGAACAAAGCGGAGCCGGGCGCCTCCAATCCTTCCAAGTTCATTGTGCTGTGGCAGCAGCAGGGCAACGAATGGAAAATAACGCGGGTGGTCAGCCTGCATTGACAGGTTTGTATCAAAGACTTCATCTATTTTATCATTTTGCCGCGCCGCTTTGACTTTTAGAGAGCGAAACGCTAATTTCCGTCCCGAGATTTATTCACGTTATGAACAGGCGTATTGCCCGGTGGAAGCTGCTTTCACTGGAAGTTCCGTTATGTGGCGGTACGCCGGCAACATTACAAACCACACTACTGCATGAAACTGTTTTTCCTGTGCATTTTTGCCATGCTGGCTATGGGCGCCCATGCCGCAGACGTAAACATTACCGCCCACGGCGCCGTGGGTGACGGGCGCACCTTGAACACCGCCGCCATTCAAAAAGCCATAGACGCCTGCCATAACAGCGGCGGCGGGAAAGTGGTGTTTCCGCAGGGTACTTTCCTTTCCGGCACTATTGTGATGAAAGATAACGTGGTGCTGCACTTCGAAGAGAACGCCGTGCTGCTGGGGAGCACAGATGTTAACGAATATAAGAACATGGACCCTTTTACAGACGGCCTGGGCATAGATGTAGGCTGGGCACTGCTGGTAGCGGTAGACGCAAAGAACATCGGCATAGAAGGGAAAGGGGTGATAGACGGGCAGGGCGCCAAACTGAAAGCGGCGCATATACAGACAGACACACGTTCCGAATCCCAGCGCTGGGGCCGGAGACCTTTCCTGGTGCGCATTGTGCGCTGCGAAGGGGTGAAGGTGAACGGTATTACGCTGAAATACGCCGCGGCGTGGACGTCTCACTACTTCCAGTGCAAACAGGTGGATATCGAGAACGTAAAGATCATCAGCCACGGCGTAGCGCATAACGATGGCATAGATATAGACGGCTGCCAGGAGGTACGCATCAAAAACTGCGATATTGAAAGTGGTGACGATGCGCTGTGTTTCAAGACCACTTCCAGCAAAATGGCCTGCAAGAACATTGTGGTAACGGGCATGCGCCTCAAAAGCGGGCACGGGGCTATCAAAATGGGTACAGAATCCACGGCGCCATTTGAGAACATCAAAATATCGGACTGTTACATTTATGATACCAACAACGGCGGCATCAAGCTGCTGACGGTAGACGGCGCGCACCTCCGCAATGTAGACATTTCAGACATCACGATGGTGAATGTGAAAACACCTATGCTGTTCCGCCTGGGCTCCCGGCTGAGCGTGTTCAGAAAAGGGAAAGACACGCAGCAGCCCACCGGCACCATGGAAAATGTGACCGTACGCAATGTAAAAGCAAAGGCTGCCGCCAACGCACAACTGATGCCGCCTTCCGGCATCCTCATTACCGGCGTGCCGGGGCATTATATCACCGGCCTGACGCTGGAGAACATTGAAATAGACCTGGCAGGGTGCGGCAATGCAACGCATGCGCGGCAGGCAGTGCCGGAGGCTATAGACAAATATCCGGAGGTAAAGACCTTCGGCCCACTGATACCTGCGTACGGCATCTGGGCCAGGCATGTGAAGGACCTGCAGCTGCGCAATATCCGTTTTAACCTGGCGGCCAATGACTTGCGCCCGGCTTTTGTTTGTGAAGACGGGCAGGGGGTAAAGCTCACCAACTGGACCATTCCCGCCACGGAAGGGGCGGAAGCCATTGTACGCCTGGAGAATGTGAACGGGGCGGATATCAGCGGCATGAAGGCTGCCGGCAAGGCCCGTGCCTTTGTGCAGGCCGAAGGAGACAGTAAAGATATCAGGCTGGGGAAAAATAAAGTGCGAGGGGCAGCGGAGGGGTATGTGAAGAAATAATGTTTTCACCTATCTTTCAGGTACTAAATTCCATACCATGAAAGAAACCTCCCCTCATTTACTGGAAGAGTTTGACCAGGAGCTGGCCCTGACCCCTGTTTCCAAAGGTACCCGTTTTGCGAATTCTCTTCTGGACAATATTGGCTATTATATCATTTACTACCTGGTATATGCTATGTGGCGCGAGCCTGTTGAGCCGGGAGTATGGCTTGACCGGCTTTGGCAAGACACATTGATGTCTTTTGCCATCTACTTTGGGTATTACGTTGTTTTCGAAAGCGCGTTGAAGGGCCGTACGCCGGGTAAACTGATTACGGGAACGGTTGCAGTAAAAACCGATGGCAGCGCTCTTACCTTTAATGATGTGGTGATACGCAGTCTTACCCGCCTCATCCCTATTGAACCGCTGTCTATTTTTTGGGGAGAATTGTGGCACGACAAATTCGCGGACTCCACAGTAATCAGGAAAATAAAGTAGCCGGAACAGATTTAACACCCCCTATTTGCAAATCCGGTTTTTAAAATGTACTTTGGACACCGGTGTTGCATACCCCCCGGTATGCCCCGGTTCCACGAAGATCATTATCAACCAATTCCACTCCGGCATGTCTACAGGGAAGGTGTTCACAAAAAAATACGGTGCGTATGCGGAACGGTAAAGACGGTCTGAATGTTCTATGGCAAAGGGTTTGGCAGGAGAACGACCAGCGGGCCTTCCAGGAGCTGTTTCACTGTTGCTACCAGGGGCTGGTGCGCTTTGCCGCGGAGTATGTAAGCAGCCACGAGTCTGCCGAAGAAATTGTGTCCGATATTTTTATGAAACTGTGGTCTGGCCGCCAGGGCTACCAGGAGGTGCTCCATATTGAAAAATACCTCTTTACGGCGGTGCGCAACCAGAGCCTCAACTACCTGCGCAAGTTTTCCGCCTACCGGGTGGTGCCTACAGAAAACCCGGAGCAACTGGGCATTGTACCTTCGCATGACCCGTATAAGGCTTCCGAATGGAAGGAGCTGCTGGCCCGGCTGGACGCCGCCGTGGAAATGTTGCCGCCCCGCCGCCGCAAGATATTCCGCCTCATACGTGAAGAGGGTTTCCGGCCCAAAGAAGTAGCGGAGATCATGAACCTCTCTCACCGTACCGTAGAAACCCAGCTGTTCCATGCGGTCAAAACCCTGCAGCATACCCTGCAACCTTTCCTTACTACCAAACGCAAATCGCCGTCCGGGGTGAACGCAGACGTTACGCTGCTGCTGGCTTTTTTAATGTCAATGCAGGGATAAGCTTATGCCCGGCGGCGGCTGAGCTCCGTTAAAGTCCCGCCGCAAGTACTTCAGAGAAGACCTCTACACCGTGTTCCTCCACAGGCAAAAAATTTTTCCCAGGCGAATACGTAAGCTGCAGATGTTTCCGTGTCTTATATGCAAACAGGGCAAATCCCGGCTTTATGCAAACGGACAACGAAAGATATTTATGGCTGCTTTCCAGGCTGCTCTCGGGAGACATCAGCGGGGAAGAACAGCGGGAACTGGAAGCCCTTACCCGCGCAGACCCGCAGCGCCGGAAAGAGAGCGAGTGGCTGCAGGCCTACTGGAAGAATAATGACGAAAAGGGAGACGAAGACAGTACCAGGACCGCCTTTGCACGGCTGACGGCGCAGATGAACGCCGCAGACCCGGAGCTGTGGCCGGCATTGCGTGAAGACGCCGTAAACGAATACTCCGCCACGCCGGAGCCGTCTGAAGCAGAAGGGCAGGCCCCGCCGGTGAAGTGGTACATGCTGCTGGCCCGCATGGCCGCCGCCATATTTTTTTTGGTGGGCACCTGGTACGTATTGGATAGCACGGGCGTATTACCAGGCCGGGAAGACGGGCTGCGGGCGGAATACAACATCCGCGGCACCCGCTCGCACATCAAGCTGGCAGACGGTACTTCCGTTTGGCTGAACGCAGACAGCGAGCTGAAATACCCGCTCCGCTTCAAAGGCGGCAGCCGGGAAGTATACCTGAAAGGGGAGGCCTTCTTTGAAGTAGCGCCTGATGCGGAAAAACCATTTATTGTGCACACGGAAACCATGCATATCAACGTACTGGGTACCAGCTTTAATGTTAAGGCCTACCCTGGAGACAAGGTGAGCGAGGCCACCCTCATCAGCGGGGCGGTAGAAGTGCAGCTGAAAAACCAGGCAGATAAAAAAATACGCCTGAAACCGGCGGAGAAGCTGGTGGTGCCCAACGGGCCTGATTCCATACAGGACCAGCCGGAGCCGGGCATACCGGTGATCAGTACGGCCACTTATTTCCCGAAAGAAGACAGCGCCATTATTGAAACGGCCTGGATTGACAATAAACTCATATTCCACGACGAATCGTTTACCAGCCTGGCCACCCGTATGGAACGCTGGTACAATGTATCTATCCGCTTCGAGAATGCAGCCATCCAGCACCTGCGGTTCACCGGCATGTTCAGGAATGAAACGGTAACCCAGGCCCTGGAAGCGCTGCAGCTCACGGAGCAATTTAATTACCGGCGCGCGGAAGATGCCATCATTATTTATTAAGAGAGAACCAAAATCTTTTGCCTTTGGAATAAACACAAAAAGAAACGGGAAATGTGCAACCATTCCCCGCCATTAGCCTAATGGGTACAGTCTCTGTAGTGGGATGGCTGTGCCCGATTATTAACAACTAATTCTACGTAAGTTATGAAAAAAAAGCATTTAGCGCATGCTTACAGACCGCCGTGTGCGCTAATAAAGGTATTTGTGATTATGAAACTGACCTTTTTCCTGCTCCTTCTATCTTTCCTCCACGTAACAGCCGCCGTACGGTCGCAGGACAGGGTGTCCCTTCACCTGGAGTCTGCAGATCTGAGAAAGGTGCTGCTGATGATAGAGGCACAAACCAAATACCATTTTATCTTCAGTGAACGGAAGGTGAGGATCGATAAAAAAATAGACCTCTCCGTAAAAGACGAAACGGTATTTAAAGTGCTGGAAACCGTACTGCCCGTGGCCAACCTGGAGTACAGGCTGCTGGAAGGCAACCTCATTGCCATTACCGCGCGGGAGGAAAAGGGCAGCATTGCAATTAAGAAAGACGTGCGCGGCACGGTAACAGACACGCTGGGCTCTCCTTTGCCGGGCGTTACCATTGCGGTAAAAGAGGCGCCCAGCATCGGCACTACTACAGATCTGAGCGGAAAGTACGTGCTTGATATACCAGACAATGCCACCACGCTCATCTACAGCATGATAGGGTACGATAAACAGGAGATACCCATCAACGGCCGGGACGTGATCAACGTGCAGCTCTCCGTAGCGTCCAACCAGCTGGAAGAAACCGTGATAGTGGGCTTCGGCAAGCAAAAGAAAAAAGAAGTGGTGGGCGCCGTTACCACCATCAACCCCAAAGAACTGAAGGTGCCCTCCAGCAACCTCACTACAGCGCTGGCCGGCCGCCTTTCAGGCGTAATTGCTTACCAGCGCAGCGGTGAGCCGGGTGCGGATAATGCGGACTTCTTCATCCGCGGTGTTACCACCTTTGGCTACAAAAAAGATCCCCTCATCCTGATAGATGGTATTGAAGTAAGCACTACAGAACTCTCCCGCATGCAGGTAGACGATATAGCCAGCTTTTCCATCCTGAAAGATGCCACCTCCACCGCCCTGTACGGCGCCCGCGGCGCCAACGGCGTTATCCTCATTACTACCAAGGAAGGGGTAGAGGGCAAGGCCCGCGTATCTGTAAGGCTGGAAAACTCCATGTCTGCCCCCACCAAGAACGTGGAGCTGGCAGACCCCATTACGTATATGCGGCTGGGGAATGAAGCGGTGCTCACCCGTGACCCGCTGGGCGTGCTACCTTACCCGGAAGCCAAAATAGATAACACTATTGCAGGTACCAACCCATATGCCTACCCGGCTACAGACTGGCGCAAGGAGCTGTTCAAGGATTATACCATGAACCAGCGCGTAAACTTCAACGTATCTGGCGGCGGCAAGGTAGCGCGCTATTACCTGGCGGCTACCATGAACCAGGACAATGGCATGTTGAAAGTAGACAAGCGGAACAACTTCAATAACAACATCAAGCTCAAGACCTACTCCATGCGTTCCAACGTCAACATCAACCTGACCAAGACCACGGAAGTAGGCATCCGCCTCTCAGGTACATTTGACGACTATAACGGCCCCATCAGCACCGGCACCGAAATGTACAAAAAGGTGATACAGTCCAACCCCGTGCTGTTCCCTGCCTATTACCCGGTAGACGATGAGCATGCTTACGTGCGGCACATCATGTTCGGCAACTATGGAGATGGCAACTATATCAACCCTTATGCGGAAATGGTGAAGGGCTATAAGGAATATAACCGCTCTGTGCTGCTGGCGCAATTTGAGCTGAAGCAGAACCTGGCCTTTATTACCGAAGGCCTCAACCTGCATGCGCTGTTCAATACTACCCGAAGGTCTTTCTACGACGTATCCCGCTTCTACAATCCGTTCTGGTACCAGATGGGCAGCTATGACAAGTATACTGACAAGTACACGCTGTCCATGCTGAACCCCAACAGCGGCACGGAGTACCTGAACTACAGCGAGGGCCCCAAGGATGTTAATTCCACTACCTATATACAGGTGACCGGTAACTATAACCGCACTTTCAACGAGCGGCATAACGTAAGCGCCATGGTGGTGTTCCTGATGAACAACCAGGTGAACGCCAACGCCGGTTCCCTGCAGCTGACCCTGCCGCACCGCAACATCGGCGTATCCGGCAGGCTTACCTATGCGTATGACAACCGCTATTTCCTGGAGTATGACTTCGGGTACAACGGCTCAGAACGTTTTTATGCAGACAAACGTTTCGGTTTCTTCCCCTCAGTGGGAGGCGCCTGGCTGGTGTCTAACGAACCCTGGTTCAAGCCGCTGCAGCCGGTGATCAGCACCCTGAAGCTGCGCGCTACATACGGTACCGTGGGCAATGACGCCATCGGCGATCCGAAATCACGCTTCCTCTACCTGGCAGACGTGAACATGAAAGACGGCTCCCGCGGCATTTCTTTCGGTACGGACTATGCGTATTACCGGGACGGTATTTTCATCAACCGCTACGGCAATAACGACATTACCTGGGAAACCGCCGTTAAAACCAACTGGGGCGTAGAAGTGAGCCTGTACAACAAGCTCAATATACTGCTTGACATCTACAGCGAGCACCGCAAGAACATTTTGATGAACAGGGCCTACATTCCCGTAACCATGGGTCTCCTGAGCAATGCGGACATACAGGCCAACCTGGGGCAGGCCACCGGCAAGGGTTTTGACCTGTCTGTAGACTACAACCACAGCTTCAACCGCAACCTCTGGATACAGGCGCGTGGTAACTTTACCTATGCCACCAGCAAGTTCAGCGTATATGAGGAGCCTGATTATGAAGAAAGATACCTCTCCCGCGTAGGTTATCCCATGAGCCAGCAATGGGGGTACATTGCAGAGCGCCTGTTTGCGGACGATACGGAAGTAGCGAACTCTCCCGTGCAGGCCTTTGGCGAGTACCGCGCAGGTGATATCAAGTACCACGATATAAACGGAGACGGGCAGATCACTACCCGTGACAGGGTACCCATTGGTTACCCCACCACGCCGGAAATAGTGTACGGCTTCGGTTTCTCCATCGGCTACAAAGACTTTGACCTGTCTGCTTTCTTCCAGGGGCTTGCCCGTGAATCTTTCTGGATAGACGCGGAAAACACGGCGCCTTTTGTGAATGACAGGGCCCTGCTGAAAGCATATGCAGACAGCCACTGGTCTGAAGAGCAGCGTAACCTCTACGCCACCTGGCCGCGCCTGAGCGCCCGGCCGCTTTCCAACAACTCGCAGACCAGCACCTGGTTCATGCGCAACGGCGCCTTCCTGCGGCTGAAGAACGTAGAGCTGGGTTATACGCTGCCTGCCTCGCTCACCCGCCGCATCAAGCTGGAGAAAACGCGTTTCTACCTCAACGGTACCAACCTGCTGCTGCTGAGCAAGTTCAAGATGTGGGATGTGGAAATGGGCGGCAACGGCCTGGGGTACCCCGTTCAGAAGGTTGTTAACATCGGCGCACAACTGTCGTTCTGATAAAAAATATTTTAAAAGAGACTGTTATGAAATACTTGAAAATATGGCTGGCGGCATTATCAGGGTCTTTCCTGTTTTCCTGCCACTACCTGGACATAGTGCCTGACAACATTGCCACTATAGACAATGTGTTCAGGATGCGCAATACGGCGGAGCAATATCTTTTTACGATCTACAGCTACCAGCCGCGTTATACGGACGGTTACAACTATCCCACCTTCCTGGGCGGCGACGAGTTGTGGGCCAATGAATTTAACGTGAACCTGAGCAAGCCCGCCTGGCAGATAGCCAAGGGCTTCCAGAATATCGTATCTCCCTATTCAGATTACTGGGGCGGCACCAACGGCGGCCGGGGAATGTTTGTGGCCATCCGTGACTGCAATACCTTCCTGGAAAACATCCACAAGGTGCCTGATATGGACGATTATGAAAAAGTGAGATGGGCGGCGGAAGTGAAATTCCTCAAAGCCTTTTATCATTTTTATCTTTTCCGTATGTACGGCCCTATTCCGCTGATCAGGGAAAACCTGCCCATTACCAGTACCACAGAACAGGTGAAGGTAAGGCAGCAGCCGGTAGATACCTGCGTGGCGTATATTGCCGCTCTGCTTGATTCCGCAGCGGCAGACCTGCCGGAGCGCATTACCACCGAAGCCACGGAGCTGGGCCGCGCAACAAAGGCCATAGCACTGGCCACCAAGGCGCAATTGCTGGTAACGGCCGCCAGCCCGCTGTTCAATGGCAATACAGACTATGCCTCCTACACGGGTAAAACCGGCGTAAAACTTTTCAATACCACCTATGACCCCGCCAAATGGACGGCCGCTGCAACGGCCTGCAGGGAGGCCATTGAGGAATGCCACCGCGCGGGCCATGAGCTGTACTACTATAACGCAGCGTTTTTGCCTTTCCCCGGCTCGCCCGCCACTATCACGGAAATGAGCGTAAGGAACGCGGTGTGCGAAAAGTGGAACAAGGAAGTGATCTGGACAAGCACTTCCGCCCGCGCCTCCACACTGCAGCTGGAAAACCTGCCCCGCCTGTATTCCAGTGACAAGCAGAACGTTACCCTGTCATCCTTTGGGGTACCCTTAAAAATAGTGGAGCAGTTCTATACCAAGAACGGCGTGCCCATTACGGAAGACAAAACCTGGAACTACAACGCGCGCTATGCCACTAAAACAGCAACAAGTGCAGATGCGCTGCGCCTGAAGGCCAACTACGTAACTGCCAACCTCAACTTTGACCGCGAGGTGCGTTATTACGCTTCTCTTGGCTTTGACGGCGGCCGCTGGTTTGGTCAGGGCCGTTTTAACGATGCAGATAACGTGTACGTGGAGGCCAAGTTGGGGCAAATTGCCAACAACCACGCCTGGGCCTATTCCATTACGGGGTACTGGGCCAAAAAGCTGGTGAACCCGCAAACCGTTTCTTCCACTACTGAAATTACGGTGCAGCAGTATCCCTGGCCGCTGATACGCCTGGCAGACCTGTACCTGCTGTATTCAGAAGCGCTCAACGAAGCTGAAGGGCCCAGCGCAGAAGCCTACAAATGGATAGACCTGGTGCGCAAAAGGGCGGGCTTGCTGCCGGTGCAGGAAGCCTGGGCGCAGTTTTCCACCGCACCCGGCGCGCCCAATACCCAGGACGGCCTCCGGAAGATCATTCACCGCGAGCGCCTGATAGAACTGGTGTTTGAAGGCCCGCGTTTCTGGGACTTGCGCCGCTGGAAAGAAGCGGAAAGAGTGATGAACGAGCCCATTACCGGCTGGAACTACGCTGGCAAAACAGCCCCGGATTATTACCAGGTAAGGTACCTCTATAACCAGGTGTTCAGGAAAAAAGATTACCTGTGGCCGGTGAAGGAGGATGACCTGATAGAGAACAAAGAGCTGGTACAGAGCCCCGGCTGGTAAGCATCCCTTATCTGATCAAACTAACATTATCATCATGCAAAAATATTCACTGATCATATGCACGCTTCTCTTGCTGGCCATAGGCTGTAAGGAAGAAAAACTGGAACCGCTTACCAAAGGCGGCAATGCCCCTGCCCCGGTATCTAACGTAACGGCAGAGAGCCTGCCCGGCAGGGTGACCCTTCGCTACAGTACGCCCTCAGATCCTGGCCTGCTGTACGTAAAAGCCGTGTATGAAACCCGCCCCGGCAAAACCATGGAGGTGATCTCCAGCTTTTACAACAACAGCTTGACGCTGGAAGGCTTCGGGAACACGGACGAACGGGAGGTGAAGCTCTACAGCGTGAGCAAATCCGAAGCCGCTTCTGCACCCGTGACCATAAAGGTGAAACCGCTCACCCCGCCCATACAGGCTACTTTTGCTTCACTCGCCTTTGAACCGGATTTTGGCGGCATAAAGGCCACGTTCGTGAACGAAGATTCCGCCAATATTGTGATAGGCACGCTCACCCGGGACGAGCAAGGCGCCCCGATACCGGCAGATATGTTCTATACCAGCCAGAAAGCAGGGGCATTTTTTGTACGCGGTTTTGACGATACGCCCCGCTGGTTTGGCCTCTACGTGCGTGACCGCTGGCAGAACCATTCGGATACGGTGTGGAAGCAGGTAACGCCGTTGTTTGAAGAGAAGCTGGACAAGAAGCTGTTCAAAGCCATGAGCCTTCCAACAGACGCCAAAGCATGGGGGTCTGTACTCCTTCAGAACCTCTGGAATGATAAGGTGGAGGGAGGCCAGAGCGTTACCAACGTCTGGTTCCGTACTCAAAACGGCTCCGGCATACCGCATCACGTTACCTTTGACATGGGGGTAACCGCGCGTGTCAGCCGTGTAATACAGATACCCCGCGGCGCCTTTGATGAAAAAACGCTGCTCTATAGCGCCGGAGACCCGCAGATCTATGAAATATGGGGCTCCAACAGCCCTGCGTCAGACGGCAGCTTCAACGGCTGGACGAAGCTGCAAACTTGTGAAGTGGTTAAAGTATCAGGCCTTCCCATCGGCATTAATTCTAACGAAGATATAGACCGCGCGCAGGCGGGGCATGAGTTTCTGATACCAGCAGACGCACCCGCAGTGCGGTACATCCGCATCAAGATGCTGCAGACCTTCGGCAACGCAGACTATTTCTGGATGGCGGAACTGACCTTCTTCGGTGAAATACAGTAATTGACCACAAACAACAGACCACATGAAAATCTTGAAATATATATGCTTTACGCTGGCGGCAGGCTTCGGCCTTGCTGCCTGCGACAAGGCAGATGAAGCCTACAAAGACTATGTGCCCAACGGGGAGATCACTTACCCCGGCAAGGCTGATTCCCTGAAAGCCAATCCCGGCAATGAACGCGTACAACTTACATGGCTGCTGAAAACAGACAGCCGCATTGTAAAGTGCCGCATTTACTGGAACCGCAAGGCAGACTCCGTAGACATTGATGTTACCCGTTCCCAGGGCGTAGATACCATTCGTCATATTCTCAACCTCAGCGAAGGCCCCTATGTTTTTGAAGTATATACCTTCAATGCAGAGGGCAACCGCTCCATCAAGGCCGAAGCCAACGGTGACGTATATGGCAGCTTTTATGCAAGCGGCCTCGCCAACCGGGTGCTGAAAAGCGCTGTGATCACCGGCGGCAATACAAAGCTGGAATGGGAGGAGGCAGATCCCCGCTCACCTGCGGTGGAACTGTCTTATAAAGACCAGGCCGGAGAGCTGAAAAGCCTGCGCATCCCTTCATCGGAAAAAACAACGGTAATCACCGGTGCTCCACAAACAGGTACCATGGAATTTAAAACTTTGTATCTTCCGGTACCAAATGCGATAGACACCTTTGCCGCGCCTGTTGTAAAGGTGAATTTGTAAGATCAGTTAAACGAAATCCGTGCAACGAAGAACATTTTTATCTACCACGGTGCTGGGCGCACTGGGCGCTGTGATCAATACGTCCGCCAAAGGGGCCGGAGGCAATGTGCCGGCCGCTCCCGGTTACACCGTGATCAACGCGGGCATAGGCGGCAACAATACAGTTGACCTCCTGAACCGGATAGACAAGGATTGCCTGGCACATGCGCCGGCGCTCACCGTGCTGATGATAGGCACCAATGACATGAACAGCAGGAAGTACATCCCGCTGCCGCAGTACCGGGAAAACCTTTCCACCCTGATCGAAAAGATAAAGGGGGCAAAAAGCGAAGTGCTGCTGATGACCATTTGCCCCTTCATAGAAGAATACCTGTTCACCCGCCACAACCGGGATCATTATGGGCAGGAAGGGCCTGCAGGCAGAAGAGCGGCCGTTAACCAATGTATTAAAGAGCTGGCGGCAAAATACAATACCTCCCTGCTTGACCTGGGCGCCTTGTTCGATAAAGCGGGCAGGGTAGGGCTGGATAAAATTTCACTGATACAGAACGAGGCCAACAGCAACAAAACAGACGGTGTGCATCCCACGGCGGAAGGCTACCGGTTCATTGGGCTGGCTGTGTACCAGCACATCATGTACAACCGGCTTCCGCAGAAAGGCATTGTCTGCTTTGGAGACAGCATCACGGCGGCAGACGGCGGCGTAACGAAGAACAGTTACCCTGCGTACCTGCTCCGGCTGCTGACAACATCGTAACCATCTTTAAAACAATTGATACCAGTCATGCAATTTAAAACCCTGATCTGCGCCGTTCTGGTGCTTTTACTGAACCGGCCGGCGCAGGCGGACCATCAAGTAGATATTTGTATTTACGGCGGCAGCTCCGCCGGCGTTATTGCTGCGTACACCGCCAAAAAAGCCGGTCATTCCGTGCTGCTGATAGAGCCGGGTAAACACCTGGGCGGTCTTACCTCCGGCGGCCTTGGTTATACGGACATCGGCAACAAATACGCCATCCGTGGTCTGTCTCTGGAATTTTACCGCCAGATAGGCCGCCACTACGGCAAGTTTGAACAATGGATATTTGAGCCGCATGTAGCCGAAAGCCTTTTTACAGACTACGTGCAGCGTGCAAAGCTGCAGGTGCTGTACCAGCACCGCATTGTGGCGGCAGACAAAGAAAACGGGCGCATCAAATCCATCCGCCTGGAAGCTAACGGCACTACGGTGAACGTATCTGCCAAAATGTTCATTGACTGTACTTATGAAGGAGACCTGATGGCGAAAGCCGGCGTAAGCTACACCGTAGGCCGTGAAGCCAATGATGTGTACAATGAGACCTACAACGGTGTGCAGCTGCTGGACGGCCACCAGATACCTGATGGGGTAGACCCGTACAAAGTTCCGGGAGACCCTTCCAGCGGTCTGCTCTGGGGTATCAGCCCTGCCACGTTGCAGCCGAAGGGCAGCGGGGACAAGCTGGTGCAGGCCTACAACTACCGCATCTGCCTCACCAATGACCCGGCCAACATGGTGCCCATCACCCGGCCGGATAACTATGACCCGGCCCGTTATGACCTGCTGGCCCGCCTCGTTAAGGCACAGCCGCAGAGAACGAAGCTGAACGATTATTTTATCTGGAGCCGCATGCCCAACAATAAAACGGACATCAACAACCGCAACGGTTTTTCCACGGATATGATAGGCGCCAATTACGAGTACCCGGAGGCAGACTACAAAAAACGCGCGGAGATCATCAAGGCGCATGAAGACTATACCAAAGGGCTGCTTTATTTCTTTGCCACAGATCCCCGCGCCCCCAAACCGGCGCAGGAAGAAATGCGCAAATGGGGCTACCCGAAAGATGAATATACAGACAACGGCCACTGGTCTCCCCAGCTCTACATCCGTGAAGCCCGCCGCATGGTTGGCGCTTACGTGATGACACAGGCTAACTGTACCGGCAAGGAAGTGGTGCAGGACGGCGTGGGTATGGCCGCTTACACGATGGACTCTCACAACACCCAGCGCATTGTGATCGAAAAGAACGGGAAAAAAATGGTGAAGAACGAAGGCAATGTGGAAGTAGGCGGTTTCCCGCCGTACCCGGTCTCTTACCGCGCCCTCATTCCCAAAGCGGAAGAGTGCAAGAACCTGCTGGTGCCGGTGTGTTTGTCTGCCAGCCATATTGCTTACGGTTCTATCCGTATGGAGCCGGTGTTTATGGCGCTGGCCCAGGCTTCCGCCGTGGCGGCGCATGAAGCTATTGCCGGGAATGTTTCCGTGCAGGAGGTAGATGCCGCAAAGATCAGCAGCACGCTCCGCAACAATCCCCTGGCAGATGGCCGCAACGGAGACATCCTGATAGACAATTCAGACAAACCGCAGCTGGAAGGCTCATGGAAAACAGAGAAAGGCCGCGGCAGCTATGGCCCTGATATGCTCACGGCAACGGCCAACGCAAAGGCCACCTTCCGCCCCGCCATCCGCAAGGCCGGCCGTTACAGCATTTATGTGTACTATCCTCACCTCAAAACCAATGCTTCCGTGATGAACGTGAAAGTGCTGGCGGGTAAAAAGGAACATGCCGTACCCATCAAGCGTGACGAGATCACCGTAGTAGGGCAAACCTCCGGAGAATGGGTGAAACTGGGTACTTTCAACCTGAAGAAAGGAGAAGGTTCCGCCGTTGAAATATCTGCGGGTAATAGTGAAGATGGCGTGGTGATAGCAGATGCGGTGCTGTTTGTGCCGGAGAAACGGTAAGCAAAACATCATTTAAAGGAGTTGCCTCCACACGGGGCAGCTCCTTTTTATTTACGGCCATCAAAGAAATCGATCAGGCTGTACACCTGTGCGTTCAGTTCCCGCATCTTGTCCGTAAGACCTGTATATACGGTATAATCCAGTTGCACAATGCCTTTATTGGCATCGCGGTTGGAAGGGTCTGTTTTCAGGTTGCTGGGGTCGTTATCCTGGTACTTGAACCAGTGGAAGCCTGCGCAGTTACCGCTTTCCAGCAGTGCCAGCGCAAAGTTCTGGTAGAACAGCCCGCGGTCTGCCTGTGTGCGCACTATCCACCCGGCGCCGGAATAGTTGGGCATGCCGGAATCCTCTCCCTTGGCGTACCATTCCGTGATAATGAACGGACGGCCGCTCCAGGCCGTCCAGTTGGTAAGGTCTTCGGCCAGGGGTGTCCATTCCCGGTAATAGTTGATGGCAATCACGTCTATATACTTCCCGGCAGCGCGGAACACTTCGGGCACTTTCTTTTCGTAGGAATGAAAGCGGCTGCCCAGGTAGAGGTGGTTGGGATCGTACTTTTTGATGGCTTTAGACACAATGGAAAAATAGGTGTCTGCCATGTATCCCAGGAACTCGTTGCGGATGGCGTCTGTGAGCGTAGCAGCGTTATACCCTTTACTTTGCAGCCATTTCCGGGCAGCTATGCAGCCGGGGTCGGTGGTGTCTTTCTTGGCCAGGTAGCGGTCAAGAGAAAGCCGCTGAAAGGGCATTTCATTATCTGAAAAATAGCCGAAAAGGTTTTTGTCATCCTTGTATTTTGCCAGTTGTTTGGCGTATTCATCGCAAAACGCCGGAAACTCCGGGTCAAACACAAAAATGGTGTTGTCGGGGTAGCCGGTGTGGCCGGGCGCCTGGTAGGTGCCGCCTCTTTTTTTCCCGTAGTCGCTCATGAAGTTTTTGATGATGGTGTAGGAGAGCGGCCGTACCTGCTGGGAAGGCGTGTTGACAAAAGACTCCGTATCTGACCATGCGCCCAGGGCGTTGAACCCAAGGGATTGTATGAGGGCTTTGGTTTGAGCGGCCCATGCCTGTTTGTTGCCGTAGCTCTTTTCCATCAGTTGCCGGCTGCTGTCTGACGCTGCCGTGCTTACGCTGTTAACACCCAGGTTCACCATAAGGTGGCCTTCAGGGTCAATGATCCACCAGCGCTGGCCGATCTTTTCGGCGCGGAAGAAACCGGAGGCTTTCGCCTTGCGGTCTGTACGCCCGCCATAGCGGCTCGTTTTCACAGTAACGGACTTGTAGTTTTGCAAGGTGGAGACGGCGCGGGTAGAATATTGTTTCCATTCGCCGTAAGTTTTCTGTGCGCTGTTGGCCATCATGCTTTCCACCTGGAGGGTATATTCCTGGGCCATGGCGTTGGCTGAGAGCAGGAGTAGTATAACGGGTAATATCTTCATCGTTGCCGGTATTCCTGTTTTATAATGAAGAAGAGTTGCCGGCTAAAGTACAGGTTTTTCGGTGTGTTTTCCTGCAGCTGAAATATTTTCTGTGGAGGGCATCAGTGTTTTGTGGACACCTTGTTGAAATATCATGTAGAAGGAGCCCGAAAGCCATGGCTTCCTCCGGTCTCAGCCGGTTTGTGCTTTACCGGTGAACGTTATTTTTACCTTTTTTCAATTCTTCTGTCAGCTCTTCCATGATCTTCACCGCTTCCCCGATATAGCTCTTCACCACTTTCAGCTCCTTGTCTGAATACTGCTCCACAAGGGCCGTCAGCCGTTCCTGCAGAGCGCCGAACACACTGCCGAACAGTTTGCCGGCCTTTTGCAGGTTAGGCACTATCAGTACCTTGCGCCGGTCATTGGCATCCGCTTTCCTTTCCACCAGCCCCTTTTTTTCAAGCCGGTCTATCAGCCCGGTTACGGCCCCGGTGGTAAGCCCGGAGGCCTGCGCCAGTTCTCCTGCTGTCATAGCCCCCTTTTGCATGAGCATGCTCAGGTATTTATGGTCTGCCGGCGCCAGGCCCGCGTATTGGGCTATCTGCAGGTGCAGCAGCACGGTGGCGTCAGAAAAACGGCGGCCATATTCATTCAATTCATGAATCTTTTCTTTAGAAATGTTTGCCATGTCAATTAGAAAATAATATCTTTGTGACTAAGATATTTAGTTTGTAAGATAAATATCTTCCTGACAAAGTTAACAAAACAGACATCAATAACGGATATGAACACTATTAACTACCAGCGTGCCAATCTCTGGCTGTTCCTTGCGGTGAGCGCCTATTTTCTGATGAACGGGGCCGGCCTGTGGGAAACTTTTGTGCTGATTCCCCGGTGGACCTTGGCGCCGCCTGCTTCCCTGCATTTCCTGCAAGGCCCTTATGCGCTCAACCTGGGCGCTTTCTGGATCGGCATGCACTCCTTCCATGAAGTGCTCTTTATAGCCTGCATTGTGTTCAACTGGCGCATTAAACGCAGAAGAAACCTGCTGCTGGCCTTGTTTGCAGGCCACATGGCGCTGCGGGTGTGGACGCTGCTCTATTTTGCGCCCGCCATCGGCTGGTTCCAGGCCCTGCCGCCTTCAGATGCGGTAGACGCTGCCTTGCAGGCCAAAGCGGCCGCATGGCGCAACCTGAACCTGGTGAGAACAGGCCTGTACTGCGTGCTTAACCTGGTCATGGCCGCACTTTTACCCTTTAAACAACCATCATGAACAACAAGGTGATCATCATAGGCGCAGGCATTGCCGGGCCGGTACTGGGCATACAACTGCAAAGCGCCGGGTACAACGTGGAAATTTTTGAAGCAAGGAGAAATACCGGCGCAGAAGACGGCGCGTTCCTGGGGCTGACGCCCAACGGGCTCAATGTACTGCTGCGGTTCGTGCCGGAAGCGGTGCTAAGGAAAGACGCTACCACCGGCTCCATGCGTTTTTACAACCAGCAGGGTAAGGAAATAGCCGCGCTGATGACGGATTATCAGCGGGAGCTTTACCATTGTGAAACCCTGCAGGTAAAGCGGCACCGGCTGCATGAAGCGGCCTGCCGCGCCGCACTGGAGCAAAACGTGCCGGTACATTTCGGAAAAAAATGTGTTCGCGTGGATGAAACGGAGCAGGGAGTAACGGTATGGTTCAGTGACGGCAGCAGTGCCACGGGAGACATCCTCATAGGGGCAGACGGTACTTTCTCCGCCGTGCGCAACAGTATTTTTCCCGGTGCGGCCAAACCGGTGTATAATAGAAATATTTCAACGGGCGGTTATGCCCGCCTGCCGGAACTAAGCGCACCGCTGGACGCTATCCGCATGACCTTCGGGGAGCGCGGCTTTTTTGCCTATAATGTGTCTGACAAGGGAGAAATATGGTGGTTCAACAATTATTACCGCGCTGATGAGCCAACCCGCGAAGAGGTAAAAACGGTATTGAAAGATGAAATAAAGAACGAGCTGCTGCGTATTCATGAGCATGACGACCCGCTGTTTTCCCGCATCATCAGGGCTACGGAACAGGTGATCGCTTATCCCGTATACGATATCCCGGAACTGGCGCGGTGGCATACCCGCCGCGTTTGCCTGGTGGGAGATGCGGCGCATGCCACGTCACCGCACATCGGGCAGGGGGCTTCACTGGGGCTGGAAGACACGGAATGCCTGGTGAAGTGCCTGGGTGAGGCGGCCACACCGGAAGCGGCCTTTGCTGCTTTTCAGCGGTTGCGGCAACCACGGGTGGAAAAGATCATCAAAAGCGCCAGGAAGGTAGGCAACGCCAAATCAAAGCCCAACCGTATCGCCACCTGGTTCCGTGACAGGCTCATCGGCTTCTTTATAAAGGCGCAGGTCAAAAAGCTGCACTGGATATATGGTTACCGCGCCTGAGAGCATAATTATGTACAATTTTCCGCCAATTATGTAACAATATACCGCTGCCATTGTGCCATATTTGTACCTTCAAACAGGTGGGCCTTATGGTGAGCGAATATAAGATACAGATCAAGGGAATGGTATGCGACCGGTGTATTTCGGCCGTCAGGGAAGCATTGCAGGAGCTGCATGTGCCGGTAACAGACGTACGGCTGGGGGAGGTGACCACCGTGTCCGCCCTTACAGCGCCGGACATGGAAGCCATCCGCGCAAAGCTGGCGCCGCTGGGTTTTGACCTGGTGGAAGACAAAAGGACAAAGCTGGTGCGGGAAGTGAAAATGCTCGTGGAGCAGGTGTACTCCGGGGAGTATGACTTCCCGCAGGGTTTCCGGTTTTCAGACGTGGTGGTAAAACACTTCATCAGGGATTACAGCAGCATCAGCCAGACGTTCTCCGCCGTAGAAGGCATTACCCTCGAAAAATACATCATGGAGTACCGGGTAGAAAAGGTAAAAGAGCTGCTGGTCTACACCAGCGAGCCGTTGTCAGCCATTGCCTTCAGGCTGGGCTTCAGCAGCGCCGCGCATCTCAGCCGGCAATTCAGGTCTGTTACCGGGCTGAACGCTTCGCATTTCAGGGAAATGCGCCGGGAGAAAGAGGCCTCCCGCCGTCAATCCTGAGCATCCTGCCTTTCCAAATTATATATAAATAACCCTTAAAAGTATAACATCCGCCCCCCGCTCCGGCCGTAGCTTTGCTGAAAATCATACCATATGTCATCAGCTATAGCAGTGCAGCCCTCCGCGGCTGCCGGGAACAAAAAAACAGGCCTGGTCAAAGATACTTTCCCCGTACTGGAAATGACCTGCGCCGCCTGCGCCGTTAGCGTGGAGTCTATGTTGAAAACCGTGCCCGGCGTGCAGGATGCTGGCGTTAACTTCGCCAACCAGAGCGCCTGGATACAGTACGATGCGCAGGCGGTTACACCCGCCCTGCTGCAAAATACCGTGCGCTCCATCGGCTATGACCTGGTAATAGATAAAGAAAACCAGGATGAAGTAAAGGAAGAAGCGCAGCGCAAACATTACGAAGCGGTAAAACAGCGTACCATCTGGGCTTCCATACTTTCCCTCCCCATAGTAGTAATAGGGATGTTCTTCATGAATATGCCCTACGGCAACTGGATCATGATGGTACTGGCCACGCCGGTAGTATTCTTCCTGGGCCGCAGCTTTTTCGTGAATGCCTGGAAGCAGGCGCGCCACGGCAAGGCCAACATGGATACACTGGTAGCCCTGAGCACGGGCATTGCCTGGGTATTCAGCGCATTCAACACTATTTATCCACAGTTCTGGCACGCCCGTGGCCTGCATGCGCACGTGTATTTTGAAGCGGCCGCGGTAGTGATCGCTTTTATTTCACTTGGCAAGCTGCTGGAAGAGAGAGCAAAATCCAACACCTCATCCGCTATCAAAAAACTGATGGGCCTGCAGCCCAAAACGGTGCTGCTGGTAGATGCCGCGGGCAATACAAAGGAAGTGCCTGTGTCGGCCGTAAACCTCAATGACCACCTGCTGGTAAAACCGGGGGAAAAAATACCGGTAGACGGTGTGGTGGCCACGGGCAACTCGTATGTAGACGAAAGCATGATCACCGGGGAGCCGGTGCCGGTAGCTAAAAAGAACGGTGATGCCGTATTTGCGGGCACCATTAACCAGAAAGGCAGCTTCACGTTCAGGGCGGAGAAAGTAGGAACAGACACCCTGCTCGCGCAGATCATTAAAATGGTGCAGGAAGCGCAGGGCAGCAAGGCTCCCGTACAGAAGCTGGTAGACAAGATAGCCGGCATTTTTGTACCGGTAGTGATCGGCATTGCCATACTCACCTTTGCGGCATGGATGCTGCTGGGTGGTGAACATGCCTTTACGCATGCCTTGCTTACCTCCGTTACCGTGCTGGTGATTGCCTGCCCCTGTGCGCTGGGCCTGGCCACGCCCACGGCCATTATGGTGGGCGTAGGCAAAGGCGCGGAAAACAACATGCTGATCAAGGATGCGGAGAGCCTGGAACAGGCGCATAAAGTGAACGCCGTTATTCTTGACAAGACCGGTACTATTACCGAAGGCAAACCGGTAGTAACGGACGTGGCCTGGAGCGAAGGAGTAGCGCCGGCATTGTCGCCCGCAGTGCTCTTTTCGCTGGAACAACAGTCTGAGCACCCGCTGGCGGAAGCCGTGGTAGCACACCTGAAAGAAACCGGCGTGAAGCCGGTGAAACTGCAGGGCTTTGAAAGCATTACCGGCCAGGGTGTAAAAGGCCGGTATGAAGGACTGGATTATTATGTGGGCAATAAAAAGCTGATGGATGAGCACCGCATCAACATTCCCCCGCAAATGGCCTGGCAGGCCGGCAGCCTGCAGGAAGAAGCCAAAACGGTGATCTATTTTGCCGCAGGCAACCGGTTAATGGCCATCATAGCCATTGCAGACAAGATCAAGGCCGGGTCTGCGCAGGCCATTGCTGCCTTGCGCAAAAGCGGCATTGACGTGTACATGCTCACGGGAGACAACCAGCATACCGCCGCCGCCGTTGCACAAAAAGCGGGAATTACCAGCTACAGGGCGGAAGTATTGCCTGCCCATAAAGCGGAATTTGTAAAGGAGCTGCAACAGGCCGGTAAAGTGGTGGCCATGGTGGGAGACGGCATCAACGACTCCCAGGCGCTGGCCCAGGCAGACGTGAGCATTGCCATGGGTAAAGGTTCTGATATTGCCATGGACGTGGCCAAGATCACGCTCATTACCTCAGACCTGAACAGCATACCCAAAGCCCTGAAGCTGTCACGCCAAACCGTGCGCACCATCAAACAGAACCTTTTCTGGGCATTTATTTACAACCTGATAGGTATACCGGTAGCGGCGGGCGTGCTGTACCCGCTCAACGGCTTTTTGCTGGACCCCATGATTGCAGGCGCGGCCATGGCGCTCAGCTCTGTCAGCGTGGTCAGCAACAGCCTCCGGTTAAAGGCAGCGGCCCTTTAATAATTATATAAAAGGAAGGGCGAATTGTATAACGCCGCCCCGGCCTCAACGAAGTAATTTTACATTATCAAACAAAAAATAAAAAAGATCATGGATACCATGCAATTCAAAACGAATATCAAATGTTCAGGCTGCATAGCCGCTGTAACACCGGCCCTCAACGAAGCAGCAGGAAAAGATAACTGGGAAGTAGACCTGCAAAGCGCGGACAAGATATTGACTGTAACAGCAGCAACAACAGAAGGGGAAAAGATCAAAGAAGCCATTGAAAAGGCCGGGTATAAGGCAGAGCAGGTTGCTTGACACATGGAAGGCGGTTGTAAGACCGCCTTTTTTTATGTTTCCCCGATGATAAAATGTAAAAGAATACCGGAATTATGTAACAATTCCCGCCGCCCCGGCCGCTAATTTTACCCTTGCAATGAAAAAGTTCCTGGCAATCATATTGCTCACCTTGTACATGGGCTCCACTACCGGCGCCACCTTCCGCATGCATTACTGCATGGGCCGGCTGGTAACGGTACAGCTGACGGCCGGTGAAAAGGAACGGTGCGGCCAGTGCGGCGCCGTTAACAAGCAGAACTGTTGCAAAAGCGAGCACAAAACGGTGAAGCTGGAAAAAGACCAGCAGGCCGTGGCGTACGCGGCTTATCCGTTGCCCCTGGCCCTGCCTGCGGCCTTCCCGCCGTTGATGGAGCCGGATGCGGTGCGCATACAGGGCGGCATGCCGTTTTTACATGCGCCGCCACCGGTGCTTAAAGTACACCCCAACATCCTGCACTGCAGTTTCCGCATCTGATCCCTGTTCCCCTTCTCCGGGCGTTCCTTCTTTACGCCTTTTTTCAATTACATCGCTAATTATACGCAGGCAGCATACTGCCTTTTACAAAAACTGATATGGTACATCGTATTATTGAATGGTCGCTGCGCAACCGGTTCATAGTACTGGTAATGGGCCTGGCCTTATTCGGCTGGGGCCTGTATTCAGTCAAGGAGAACCCGATAGACGCCATCCCTGACCTGTCTGAAAACCAGGTAATTGTATTCACAGAGTGGATGGGGCGCGGCCCGCAGCTGATAGAAGACCAGGTAACCTACCCGCTGGTGACCAACCTGCAGGGGCTGCCCCGCATCAAATACGTGCGCGGCTCTTCCATGTTCGGCATGAGTTTCATTTACGTCATTTTTGAAGACGATGTAGACGTTTACTGGGCGCGTGAGCGGGTGCTGGAAAGGCTCAGCACCGTATCCCGCACGCTGCCGGAAGGCGTTACGCCCCAGCTGGGGCCAGACGGTACGGGCGTGGGCCATATTCTCTGGTATACGCTTGACGCGCCGCAGATGGACCTGGGCGAGCAGCGTGCGTTGCAGGACTGGTACATCAAGTTTGCCCTGCAAAATGTAGCGGGGGTGAGTGAAATAGCCTCATTCGGCGGCTTTCAGAAACAGTACCAGGTAACGGTAGACCCCAACAAGCTGTTGTATTACCGCCTTTCCATTGCACAGGTGATCAGTGCCATCCGCAGCAACAACAACGAATCCGGCGGCCGGAAATTTGAGCTGAGTGACATCGGGTACATCATCAAAACTTCCGGCTACCTGCAATCCATGGAAGAAATACAGAACATTCCCGTAGCCAACCAGAACAGCATTCCTGTAAGGGTGGCAGACGTAGCCACGGTGCAGATGACCGGGGAAACGCGCCTGGGCATTTTTGACCAGGACGGGGAAGGAGAGCGGGTAGGCGGCATTGTGGTGATGCGCTACGGCGAAAATGCGGACGCAGTGATAGACCGCGTAAAGGCCCGCATGCAGGAAGTGGCCAAAGGCCTGCCGGAAGGCGTGAAATTCGATATTGTGTATGACAGGGGAGAGCTGATCAAGGAGTCCGTCCGTTCTATCAAAAACACGCTGATAGAAGAAATGATAGTGGTATCCCTGGTGGTGATCGTTTTTCTCTTTCACTGGCGCAGCGCCCTCAGCATCATCATCCAGATACCCATTACCCTCGCTGCCAGCTTCATTTTGCTCAATGCCTTCGGCATATCGTCCAACATCATGTCTCTCACCGGCATAGCGCTGGCCATAGGCGTGATCGTAGACAACGGCATCATCATGAGCGAAAACGCGTACAAACACCTTGCGGAGCGCTACGCGCTGTGGCAGCAACAACAAAAAACGGAGCAACAATGAAATGGTTCAGCAAAATATTCAGGAAACAACCGCAATGGATCAGCGAAGAGGAGCGGCTGAAGGTGATTGAACAATCCAGCAAACAGGTATCCCGCGGGGTATTTTTTGCCACGGTGATCATTATCACCTCTTTTTTGCCGGTGTTCATGCTTACAGGCCAGGAAGGCAAACTGTTCCACCCTCTGGCCTATACGAAAACGTTCATCATGATAGTGGACGCCCTGCTGGTGATCACCCTGGCGCCGGTGCTGATCTCCTTTTTTATGAAAGGGAAGTTCAGGCCAGACCATGCCAACCCGGTGAACCGGCTGGTGGAGAAGGTGTACGAGCCCATTATCAGAACGGTGCTGAAGTGGCGGAAAACCACCATTGCCATCAACATACTGGCGCTGGCGGCTACCGTTCCACTGCTGAAAAGCCTGGGCAGCGAGTTTATGCCGCCGCTTGACGAACAGAGCATCCTGTTCATGCCGGTAACCCTGCCAGACGTGTCTAATGCCGAAGCCAAGCGCATTCTGCAGGTGCAGGACAAGATCATCCGCTCCGTACCGGAGGTAGACAAGGTGCTGGGCAAGGCGGGCAGGGCCAGCACGGCTACAGACAATTCTCCCATCAGCATGATAGAGACCATCATCATGCTCAAGCCCAAATCCGAATGGCGGGAAGGGCTCAGCAAAAAAGACATTATCAGCGAGCTGGATGCCAAACTGCAGATACCCGGCGTAGTGAACGGGTGGACGCAGCCCATCATCAACCGCATCAACATGCTGGCCACGGGCATCCGTACGGATGTGGGCATTAAGGTTTACGGCCAGCATCTTGACACCATTGCGGCTGTGTCTGAAAAAGTGAAGCAGGCGCTGGAAGGCACGCCCGGTGTAGCAGACCTGTACGTAGAGCCGGTTACCGGCGGCAAGTACCTCAATGTGGCCGTGCGCCGCGCAGACCTGGCGCGTTACGGCCTGAATGTAGATGATGTGAACCAGGCGGTGGAAACCGCGCTGGGCGGCGCTCCCATTGGCAATACCATAGAAGGGCGGCAGCGTTTTTCCATCAGCGTAAGGCTGGCGCAGGAATACAGGAACAGCGTGGAGCGCATCCGCCGTATTCCCCTGATGTCTCCCGCCATGGGGGAGGTGCCGCTTTCAGCCGTGGCGGATGTGCAGTTCGAGAACGGGCCGCCCATGATCACTTCCGAGAACGCCATGCTGCGCGGCGCGGTTTTGTTCAACGTACGCGGCCGAGACCTGGGCAGCACGGTGAAAGAAGCGGTAAACAAAATGAATGACGCAAAGGGCATATTGCCTGCCGGGTATTACCTGGAGTGGAGCGGGCAGTACGAGAACCTGGTACGCGGGCAGCGAACGCTGATGTGGATTGCGCCGGTGGTGCTGGTCATCATCTTCTTTTCCCTCTATTTCGCTTTCCACTCCATCCGCGAAGCCTTCCTGAGCCTTATTACAGTGCCTTTTGCCCTTATTGGCGGGGCCTACATGATCTGGTTCTGGGGCGTTAACCTCTCCGTGGCGGTAGCGGTGGGCTTCATAGCCTTGTTTGGCATAGCGGTGGAAACGGGTATTGTAATGGTGATCTATCTCAACGATGCCATGCAGCAGCTGGTGAAGCTGAAAGGCAATTCTGCCGCCACCATTACCCGCGCAGACCTGCGGGAGTACGTCATTGTGGGCGCGGCAAAAAGGCTGCGGCCCAAGCTGATGACGGTGTGCGTGTCCCTCTTCGGCCTGGTGCCCGTGCTCTGGGCCACCGGTGTGGGCACAGACGTGATGAAGCCTATTGTGCTGCCCATGATAGGGGGTGTGTTGACTTCTTCCACCCACATTCTGCTGGTAACGCCACTCATCTTTTTAATGTCAAAAGAGTACGAGCTACGCAAGTACGGAAAACTGGAAATACATGACACACATCACTAGATATATCACATGGCTGCTGTTGCTGCTGCCGGCGTTGCTGCGGGCGCAGGGCAACAGCGTGGAAAAAGACGGCCCGGTGCTGCCGCTTGACAGCATTCTGCAGCGCATAGACCGTAACAACGTGCTGCTGCAATCTTACCGCTTCAAGGCGGAAAGCTACCGGCTCAACGCCGATGCGGCCACGGCCTGGATGGCCCCCATGGTGGGCGCCGGTACTTTTATGACGCCTTACCCCCGCCAGGAAATAATGGATGACAGGGATAAGGGCAGCCTGATGTTCCAGCTGGAGCAGGATATTCCCAACCCCGCCAAACAGCAGGCCAAACGGCGCTACATTTCCTCACAGGGAAATGTGGAAGCCGCCGGCCGTGCCGTAACGCTGAACGACCTGAAGGCCCGCGCCCGCCAGCTGTATTACAACTGGCTGGTGGCCAAGCAACGTATTGCCGTGCTGGAAGAGAACGACAAGATCATGCGCACCATGAAGAAAATAGAGGAGGTGAGGTATCCTTATAACCAGTCTCAGTTGGGCAATGTATTCAAGGCCGATGCTAAAATTGCGGAGAATGCTAACATGGTACGCATGCAGGAAGGCACTATCGCCAAAGCCCGTGCCTGGCTGAACAGCCTGATGGACCGGCCGGGCAATGAGCCCTTTGATATAGATAGCGCCGCATTGCCTGAGTTTTTGCCTGCGGCCACGTATGATACGTCGGCGCTGGCCATGGCACGGAAAGACGTGTTCCGGATGGACGAAAGCATCCGCTCCATGCAGCTCAATATCGAAAGCATGCGGCAGGAAAAAAAGCCTGATTTCAAACTTCGTTTTGATCATATGCAGCCGCTGGGCAACATGATGCCGAAGGCTTTCAGCGCTATGGGCATGGTGAGCATTCCCATTGCGCCATGGTCTTCCCGCATGTACCGCTCCGGCATCAAAGCCATGCAGCAGGATGTGGAGGCCATGCGGCGGGAGCGCGCCGCCATGCTGCAGGAAACACAAGGCATGCTTTACGGCATGCAGTACGAAATACAGTCCATGCAGCGGCGCATCACCACTATGGAAGAAAAGATAGTGCCATCCTTGCGACGGGTGCTGGATGCGGCTTTCCTGAATTACCAGGAAAACAGGCTGCCGCTGCCGGAGGTGATAGACGCCTGGGAGGCGCTGACCATGATGGAGCTGAATGTACTGGACGAAAAACTGAAACGTTACGAAATGATCGTTAGCTATGAAAAAGAATTATACCGTTAATGCGCTGTGCATGGTTTTGATAGCCGCGCTTGGCGCCTGCGGCGAGCGGCCCGGTGCAGCAACGCGGAAGCGGGCGGGAGACAGCGCGGCTGCCGGGTCCGCGCTGCAAAGCCACCACGGGCCGGTGATTGACAGTGCGGTGACGGCGCTGGCACAACCGGTGAATATGCGGGTGGTGGCAAGCATCAGCACCATAACGCCTGAAACCGGCACACACATCTACAACACGGTGCTGAACGGCGTAGTGGCCTATGACACCCGGCAGCAAACCGGCATTGCCAGCAGGGTAGGCGGGCGTGTTGAAAAACTCCTGATCAGGTACAACTACCAGCCGGTGAAAAAAGGCCAGCTTATTATGGAGATCTATTCACCGGAGCTGGCGGTGGCGCAGCGGGAGCTGTTGCTGGCGTCCCGTCAAAATACAGACCTGCTGGCCGCCGCAAAGCAACGCCTGCAACTGCTGGGCATGCAGCCGGCGCAGATAGCACGGGTGCTGCAAACAGGAGAAATACTGTACCACGTGCCGGTGTACAGCAGCACGGAAGGGTATATACTGGAGCAGGCCGCAGCCAGCAATGCATCTGCCGCGGGCAACGTTACTCCGGGTAATAGCGGCATGGACGGCGCTGCTTCCGGAGGAATGGGCAGCATGGCTGCTGCCAGTGCTGCCACACCGCCGCCTGCCGCTCCGTCAGCAACCCCGGTGATGTTGCGGGAAGGGCAATATGTAAACGCCGGCCAGCCCTTGTTCACTATTTATAAAGCGCATAACCTGGTAGCGGAGTTTTCCCTTACGCCGGCACAGGCGGCCGCTATCCGGCGCGGGCAAAAACTGCTCTACCACCCGGTGACGGATCAACAAGCATTGCAAGCGGGTACCATCGGTTTAATAGAGCCTGTTTTCCGCAACGGCCGCAATTTTTCGCTGGCAAGGGTGTACCCGCAAAACAACCGGCTGCGTCCGGGGCAATTGCTTACTGCCTACGTTCCCGTTGTGTACACCGGCGGCTGGTGGCTGCCGGAGAAAGCGGTGTGGCGGCTGGGCGGCAAGGCGGTAGTGTTCAGGAATGAAGAAGGCGCTTACACGCCCTACGAAGTGGAGGCAGAGCCCGCCGTCAGCGGTATGGTGCGCGTACTGGCAGACATCGGTCCGTGGAAGGTAGCGGCCAACGCGGCTTACCTGGTAGACAGCGAAAGTTTTATCAAAACCCGATCATCATGGAAAGAAAAAGATTTATAAAAGCCATTGCCTTTGCTTCTCTAATGCCCGCTTTGCTGCTGGCCGCCTGCGGTGAGGGAGCTACCGAGCAAAAAGCGGCAGCAGCGGCGCAAAGTTATACCTGCCCCATGCACCCGCAGGTTGTGCAGGACAAACCCGGTACCTGTCCTGTTTGCGGCATGGACCTGGTGCCGTTTGACAAGAACAATAAAGATGCCTCGCTGACCCTGGGAGAGAGCCAGGTAACGCTGGCCAACATTACCACCGCCACTGTGACCGCCGGTGCGCTGCATAACTACCGGCAGTTGAATGGCCGGCTGGTAACAGACCCGGAGCAGACCGCGGTAATTGCGAGCCGGGTGCCGGGACGCATAGAAGTACTATATGTAAAGGAAACGGGTGTGACCGTTAAAAAGGGGCAACCGTTGTACAGGATCTATTCGGAACAACTGGCCACCTTGCAGCAGGAATATCTGCTGGCAGTAGCGCAGGCCAAACAATTCCCGGCAGACGCCCGCTTTCAGCAGATAGAAAAAGCGGCGCGGCAGAAGCTGTTATTGTACGGCCAGCCGGAAGCAGGGCTTCAGCAGCTGTTGCAGGCGCAGCAGCCGGACCCGTTCATCACTTACCCCGCGCCGGTAAGCGGCGTAGTGGCGGAGCTGCAGGCGGTGGAAGGCCAGTATGTAGCGGAAGGCGGCAACATTATGCGCGTAGAAGGATATGACCGGTTATGGGTGGAAGCGGATGTATACCCTGGTGAGGCGGCCGGCATCCAGGCAGGGCAGGCCGTGAAAGTGGTGGTAGCAGGCTGGGAGCAGGAACCGCAGGCAATGACGGTACAATTCCTGAACCCCGCGCTGCAAAGCGGCGCACAGGTGCTGCAATTGCGGGGCACGGTGCCCAATCCGGCACAACGTTGGCGCCCGGGCATGCAGGCGGCGGTGCTATTGCCTTCCGGCAGTAAAGACGCTGTGCTGAAAGTGCCTGCGGATGCGGTAATACGGGATGGGCGCGGTGCACATGTATGGATAGAGACGGCAAAGGGAAAATATGTACCCCGCCCGGTTAAAACCGGTATAGAAACGTTTGATGACGTGGAGATCACAGACGGTATCCGGGATGGAGAGAAAGTTGTGGTAACCGGGGCCTATCTGCTGTACAGCGAGTACGTGCTGAAGAAAGGCGCAGACCCCGCGGCGCACCGGCATTAAAAAATCAATTACATCATAAACTTAAAATCAACAGAACACATGAAACAGTTCCTGAAAACAACCAGCATTCCCCTGGCGGCCGCCCTGCTGCTGGCAGCCTGCGGCAACAGCCAGCAGCCTCCAAAGGAAACAGGCCATGAAGGGCACAACCATGCCGCCGAAGAGGCGCCGGCAACTACCGCAGCCGTAAAGCTGAAAGATGACAAGCTGAATGCCGTGTACCAGCACTACATTCACCTCACCAACGCCCTCGTAAGCGGAGATGCGGCAGAAGCCAAAATTGCAGGCAACGCTATTGAAACAGGCGCCAAAGCGGTGGAAGGCGGCAACAAAATTGCGGCAGACGCGGCAAAGATAGTGGCCGCGGCAGACATCAACACGCAGCGCACCGCCTACTCTTCCCTGAGCAATGAAATGATAACACTGGTGAAAAAGTCCGGCCTGAGCAGCGGTGAGCTGTACGTAGACTTTTGCCCTATGGCGCTGAACGACAAAGGCGGCTATTGGATAAGTGCGGCAAAAGATATTAAGAATCCTTACTTCGGGGATCAGATGCTTACCTGCGGGGAAGTGAAGGAGACATTGAAATAATAGCGGCGGAAAAGCAGGGAACGGGCTGCGGACGTAAGTCTGCAGCCTTTTCTTTTGCCACGGTATTTGGATTATCAGGAAGTATATAATAATTTAACCGTTCGCTTAAACAAACCATACATAATGTTATCAAGATTTCAATTTTTCCTGTACCTGTTGCTGAGTGTATGCATCACCGTACAGGCGCAGACGGGGAAGAAAGTACGCCTCTTTATTATCGGGAACAGCTTTTCAGGCAATGCCGCCTATTTTCTGCCGCAGCTGGCCAAAGAAGGCGGCTATGAGCTGGAGCTGGGGCGCGCCGAGCTGGGTGGCTGCTCTGTAGAACGGCACTGGAAGCTGGCGGAAGCGAACGAAAAGGCCTATAAAGGCAAATCCCTGCGAGAAATGCTGTCTGACGGCACCTGGGACATTGTGACCATCCAGCAGTATTCCCTGCTCTCCGGAGACCCTGAGACTTACCGCCCCTATGCACAGCGCCTGGTAGAGCTGATCAGGTCTCTCCAGCCGAACGCAAAAATCTACATCCACCAGATATGGGCCTACCGCAACGATGCAAAAGCATTCGGGAAAATAAAGGGCGAAGAGCGTGCGCAGACAGATGCCGACATGCACCAGCACGTAAGAGCGGCTTATCATCTTATTGCAAAGGAACTGGGCCTGAAAGTGATCCCTACGGGAGATGCTTTCCGCGCTATGGCTACCAGCAAGAAGTGGGCGTACAAAAAAGACCCCAACTATAACTTTGACGCCCCGCAATCTCCCAACCTGCCTGACCAGACCAATTCCCTGCATGTAGGCTACCGCTGGAACAACAACAAACTCACCTTCGATGCCAACCACGCCAACACCGCCGGTTGTTATCTGGGCTCCCTGGTGTGGTATAAAACACTGTTGGGCGGCAATGTCAAGAAAGTGAAGTTCAAACCCACAGAGGTATCTGACCAGATGGCGAAGCAGTTCAGGAAAGTAGCGGCTTCCCTGTAACTGGTTTCTTTCGCATAAAAAAACGGGCTGCACGCAGCCCGTTTTTTTTATTATGTATCAGCAGATTACCTGTTCTGTGCCAGCGAGCTGCCAAACACGGTTTTCAGTAATTCCGTTACCCGTGCCGCGGGTTCTCTCCTGATCTTCTGCTCTTCCAGCCCCACTTCATGGAAAATACCACTAATGGCCCTTTCCGTTACATAAGCTGTAAGGTCTGTATTAACAGGCGTTTTGGAGAAGCGGTTGTATACCGTGAATACGTCTGACCAGTATTTGGTAGCGTCTACTTTCTTCAGCGCATTGGCAATAACAGGACTGAAAGCGCTGGTAAGCGCCGCCGTGGTTTTTTGCTTGAAATAGTTGGTAGCTGCGAAGTCCCCGCCGCGCAAGATGCCGATGGCATCCGTAATGCTCATCTGTTTGATGGCGTTCACGAAAATAGGCGCGGCCGATTTGGCCGCTTCTTCCGCACCGCGGTTCATGGCCAGTATGGCCTTGTCTACCACGCCGCCCAGGCCTACGTTGCGCAGGGTAGATTCTACTTTCTGCGCTTCCGGCGGCATCAGTATTTTCAGCACGGCATTCGCAAAAAAGCCGTTGGGGGCGGAGAGGCGGTTGGCCGTGTTCTGTGTGCCTATGGTGAGCGCTTCCCGCAGGCCGGAGGCTATCTGGAAGCTGTTAGGCTGCCCTGTAGTGGTATTGGGCAGGTTGTTGATGATCTGCTGCGTGGTTTCACAACCGGAGAATGCAAAAAGTGTGATGAAGCCGGCAAGGCAAACATGTTTCATTGTAGGTGTATTTGCCGCAAAATAGTGCAAAAATTACAACTGCGCCACCACGGCTTCCAGCGCTGCCACATCTACATGAAAATCCGCATGGTAGGTATCTGCTGAAGTGCCTTGGTTGAGCAGGTAATAATAATCATGCTCCAATGCGGCGGCCATGGCAAAGAAGCAGTTATTATGGCTGTCATGTTCATTGCGCAGCTCCAGCACCTTGCCGCCGCCGGGCATGAACAGCATGTTGGTAAGCCCGGCCCCGTGCAGCCCTGCCAGCACACCTGCAGACTGGGCCAGCTTTACCTGCTCCCCGAAAGTGTAGTCTTCGAAAACATGTATCTCAAACCCGTAGCGGGCAAATACACCGGCTACTCCGGTTTCGTTGATGATCTTTCTTTTGGCCGCTTTGGCGCGGCTGATGTAGATCTTTCTGCCGGCGGAGGTGGTATGCGCGGCGGAGAAGCGGCTGCGCAGCAAATTGATCAGCTGCGGGTGGTAGTTGCCGGTTGGCGCCACGTGGGCAGGCACTATCAGCTCCCCGGACGTCAGTTTTCTACGGGGGTCATAGTACAGTGCTGTTTTACCGAGCATGTTGAGTGAAGATGGTATATAGGGCGTTTGCGCATAATATTCCGGGAGCAGCACCGGGCCGGGGAAACCCGCCTGTTCCGCAGCCATCAGCCGCGGCAGCGCATCAGAGAACCAGTGAAAGTATTCCCGGCTCCACTCATCCGTTATCCAGACGGCTTGTGCAATCTGTTGGCCGGGCAAAGGCAGCATCAGCAGTTTTTTGAAAAGCCGCCGGGCCGGTACAGGCTGTATGTGTGAAAATGCAATATGGAACCGCCGCTGATGCGGATCAAAAATGCTGCCTTTCAGCACACGTGCATTGCGCAGCCGGTGTATGCCGGTTGGATGCGCTTCAAAGGCAAGGGCTGGCTCAAACAGGTAAGCATCTTGTTCCCTGATGTTTACGGGAAGTCTTTTTTGCATAGGTTGCCGTTCGTGATCATTCACGTGCTCTGCGGCTGTTGCTGCATGGTACAGGCGGCAAAAATAGAAAATATTCTGATAACGGTCATTGAACAGGGGGCATGGCATTTGCTCACCCCCGTACCACAGCGGCGTACATCACGCCGCCATAGCGGGAATCGTAGTTGCCCAGCCGCTCCGTGCCGGCGTATCCCAGCTGCTTTGCCAGCTTTTCAAGCCTGGAAAAAGAAACAGGATGAGGCACCCATACCGGCACGGGTGTTTCCGTATCGTATTCCACCACTACAAAGAGCGGTTGCTGCCTGAAGTAGGCGGCTGTTTTCCGCAGTAATGCGGCAGGGTCTGCCACGTAATGGAGGGCGTTGGCCATCAGTATCCCGTCAAGGCCTTCCAGCGGCAATTCGTCCAGCACAAAGTCTGCCTTGAGCGGTACAATCTCTACCGGGCCTTTTTCAGGCGGCATGGCAATGTTGTCAACGGCAAAGATGCGGCTGCCGGGCGCCAGCAGGCTGCCCAGGGCATGGGTGAACAGCAGCTCGCCGCTGCCAAGATCGGCCCAGCGCTGCGGTTGCGGCTGCTCAAGGCGGGCGGGTTTGAGCAGGGAAATAGCGTCTGTCAGTTTCATCTCAGCCAAAAGTTAAGACAAATCTTTCATCGGCTGCGCCCTTTTTTAACCGGCCGTGGCCATGCTGCGGTGATGCTTCACCAGGTGCTCGATGAGGTCAGGAATAATAAGCCCTGTTCGCATGCCGAAGCCGGCGGCAATTTCACTGATCACGTCCTGGAAGTGGTAACCTACGGAGCCTACGCAGTTGAATGAGTATTGCGTATAGCCGGGGTAACAGCTTACCAGGTTGGTGAAAAACGCTGTAAACGCATTGTGCAGTACGGTCTGTGCATAGCCCTGATCAATACCGGGCAGGGTAAGAAATTTGGTGAAGCCGGCGCAGAAGCGGTTGGGGAGCGGTTCTTTATATACCTGGTGCATGATGTTGGCCTCACTCAGCCTGTAAGTGCTCACAAACAGGCGGCGCACGCCGTCCGGCATTTTATGGCGGAGGAAATCCGACAGGATGTTTTTGCCGATGGCCGCACCGCTCCCTTCATCACCTAACATAAACCCCAGGGAATCTATGTTCATGGATATCTGGCGCCCGTCATACAGGCAAGTGTTGGTGCCCGTGCCCAGTATGGCCGCAAATCCCGGCGTATTGCCCAGCAGGCCGCGTGCGGCGGCCAGCAGGTCTACTTCAGCGGAAACACGGGCGGCGCGGGTAAATACCTGCCGCAGGGCCTCTTCCATGTCAAGCTCCTTCCCGTCCTGGCAACCGGCGCCGTAAAAATAAACCTGTGAAATAGCCGTAGGGTCTATGTCTGCGGGCAGGCCGGCCCTGATGGAGCCGGCCACATAATCTGCGGATACAAAAAAGGGATTGTACCCTTCGGTATTGAAATACGCTTCTTTCCCCGTTTCATTCACAAGGCACCACGCGGTTTTGGTAGAGCCGCTATCTGCGATCAGTAACATGTATATTTTTTATAAGTCAGACAGTTCTTTTTTTCTCCCCATCAGATGCCCCTTAACAGCAAAGAAACCGATCACCAGGTAACAAGGTACTACGAGCCAGTATGCCTGTTGTTCATTGAAGGCATCCGCCAGCTTGCCGTAAGCCAGGGGCAGCACCGCACCGCCGCTGATGGCCATTACCAGCAATGAGGCGCCGGCGTTGGTGAAGCGGCCCAGGCCGTGTATGGAAAGCGGCCATATGGCCGGGTACATCAGGGAATTGGCCAGTCCCAGCAGGGCAATGAACAACACCGAAGTGAAGCCGCTGGTAAAAATGGCCGCCAGTGAGAACGCAATTCCCAGCAGGGCCGAATATTTTAACGCCGCCTGCTGGCTCAGGTAGCGCGGTATCAGCATAATGCCGGCCAGGTATCCGCCCAGCATGGCCAGCAACGTAAAGGACGTAAAGAAGCGGGCGGTAGAGAGCTTGATGCCCTGGTATGCGCCGTAGCTGATAATGGTATTGCCCGCAATCACTTCCACGCCTACGTAAAGGAACAGTGTGAACACGCCCAGCAGCAGGTAGGGAAAATGGAATACGCTGTCAGGTGTTTTGCCGGCTGCGAGCCCCGCGCCGTTGTCTTCCGGCGGAGATGCTTCTTCTTCCGGTGATATCTCCGGCAGGGGAGAGCGGTAGATCAAAGCCGCCAGCAACACCAGCAACGCCGTGATCACGATGTAAGGCATGATCACTTTCTGTGCCAGCCCGTTGAGTGCGGCGGTTTTCTGCGCTTCGTCCATCTGCTGCAGGTTAGCCACCAGCCCGTCCGCATCACTCAGTATAATGGCCCCCAGTATCAGCGGGGCCACAATACCGGCCACGCCATTACAAATGCCCATTATGCTCATCCTGCGCGCCGCGCTTTCTACCGGCCCCAGGATGGTAACGTAGGGGTTAGACGCGGTTTGCAGCACGGCCAGCCCTGCGCCCTGCACAAAGAGCCCGGTTAAAAAAACAGTGTATTGCCGGTACATGGCAGCCGGTACAAACAGCAGGGAACCCGCTGCCACCAGCAGCAAGCCGGCAGACATGCCTTTTTTGTACCCGGTTATTTTCAGCAGCCAGCCGGAAGGCGCGGCCATAACAAAGTACGAAATATAAAAGGCAAATGCTACCAGGTAAGACTGGAAGCTGTTCAGTTCACAGGCTATCTGCAGGTAAGGGATGAGCACGGAGCTGAGCCAGGTCACAAACCCGAAAATAAAGAACAGCGCGCCGATGATGATGAGGGGGTGCAGCCTGGCCGGCGCGGCCCCCGCAACGGGAATGGTGGAAGATGGCATAGCGGTTAGCGGTTTTTACGCCGGATATTGTCCAGCACGGTTTCATAAACATTGATCGGAAACTGGGAGGGTTGCCCGTACCAGAAGAAGGAATCCAACCCTTCGTAAGTATTCTCCTTCATATGGCGCGAAGTGGGCAGGTAGCTGGCCACGTCGTTGCAGTACCCGGCCACGCTCACAAGGCTGCCGGGGTACAGGGCTTTGATGCCGCTGCTGTACTCCGTTACAACCTCACGGGAAAGCCCTACCAGTTTCCAGTTGCCAATGTTGATGGTTTGCACATATACCGGCATGTTGGCCGGCATGGTGCCGGTGTTGTAATAATGTTGCATCATGTTTGCCCAGCGCACGTTGCGGTCTGGCACCATTTGTCCGGCGCTTTTGGCGTTGCTCTCGTACATGGCCTGCACGGCCTCTTTGGTCATGGGCCGGGTAGGGAAGAGGATGCTGTCTGTATAAAAGGTGATGGGCCCGGCGAGGGGCGTCATGCTGCCGGTCATCACCTCCGTTACGTTGGCGGCCAGCGCCTTGCCGGTGTTGGTATGGTCGGCATCCTGCGGATTGATGTCTCCCGCGCAGCCCTGGATGAATACGGCGTTGGAGATGCTGTTATTCCCTTCCAGCGCGGCACGGGCCACGGCGGGGTAGTTGGCGCTGAGTGTCACCCCTTCGCGCCCGCTGGCATTGAATACAGGATGGCAGCCGGTGAGGAACAGCACGGTTTTTTCCTGGTTGTCTTTCCGCACGGCGGTGATCACGTCCACATCATTATCATATGGCTCAGGCGCCGTGCTCAGGCAGCGGTTGCGGCCAATGGCGGTTTTACCGCGGCCGAAATACAGGTCTGAAGGCGCCAGGTTGCGGATGGCATTGCCCGCGGCACGTACTACGGCAGGTTTCACCACGCCGTAAAGATAGCTGCTGTCTGGCTGCTGGCAGGGCGGATGCCAGGTGATGTAAGGTTGCGCCACCGGCGCAAAATGGGTGTGTGAGGCATTGAGCATCACAGCCTGCGGAGGAACGTGGAATTTTTTGCTGATCTCCCGTTTCACCTCCGTGGCAAATGCATGGTCAAAACCGCAAACATCCAGCCCTACTACCACCACACGTTGCCTGCCTGCCGCTACGGCCAGGGCCGAGGCGCTCATGTTGCCGTCGCTGTTGTGTTTTGCCCTGAAGAGATTGCCGGCTGCATCGCAGCCGTACAGGGTATTCCCGGCTACGGCAATGTGCCGCAGCTTCACATCGTAGGTAATTCCGTTGTAACGGGCCATGCGCAGCCAGTGGCTGCCTTTGGCCGGGTTGCAGCGGTAGATGTTGTCATCTGCGGTGAGGGCGTATAATTCGTTGTTGTATGCGGCAAGACTGATGATGTTTTCCGGGGCCTGCATAGGTTGCCAGCTCAGGTTGGAAGGCTTTGTATCTGCCCGCTGCAATCCCGCCGGCGTGGCTGCGTACAGGATGCTGTGCAGCACCGTGATGGCAGTGGCATTGGGTACAGTGCCCTTTTTTGTCCACGGCGCTTTGTTGGCAAAAGCGGTTTCCTGCAACTGAGCGGTATTGCCCGCAGAGCGCTTTTGTTTTTTGGGCGCTCTGCGGGGCGAATGGCTTTCCAGTAATTCTCCCGCTGCATTTACTGCATACCATGTATTGCCTTCAGCCGCCAGCAGCTTCACTCCGGCAGCGGCGCCCGCTTCTTGCCAAACGGGCGGGGTACTGCCGGCTGATGCTGTAAACAGAACGCTGCCGTTGGCTGCCATGAGCCTGGCATCGGCGCCGGTGAAGGTATTGGCGCCACTGGCCAGCTGGCCGGCTTTTATCCAGTCAAGACTGAAACGCCCCTCCACCGGTGCGCCATAGCCGGCCAGTGTCAATGAAAAAGGCCATGCCTGCGGCTCTGTGCTTTCGCGGGCAAAGCCGGCCTTGTATTGCTGCCCTTTACCGGGCAGGCTGCAATACAGGAGCAGAAACATACAGGAGATGTATCCGGAAAACTTCATGAGTAGTTGTTTTGTGAAAAATTAAAGTTTAGCCAATGCTTTGGCGTTCTTCTGGATCTTCCGGACAGCGGCGGCTATCTGTTCCATATCTGCGCGGCTTCCCAGCAGCATGGTCTGGAAGAGCCATACGGCCTGCTCGCTGCACAGCTTGTCGTTTTGCGGGCAATGGTTCTTTTCCAGCCATTGATTCATTGTTCTTTCCCCGTAGATCTTCAGGTAATGTTTGTTTTTTGCCAGGCCTGTTACATATTCGTTGCGGTTCATCTGCCCGTAGCCTTCGGAGCAGGGCACGCCCTCTGCCTGCAGGGCTTTCAGGAAAGTTTCGCGGCTGAGGCCGTCAAAGTATTTGCTGTCGTAGCGGAACATGTAGAGGTGGAACGCGCTGAGTGTAGTGCCTTCATACAGTTTGGCGGGATAAATGCCTTTGATCTCTTTCAGCATGGAGCTGAGATAAGCGGCATTTTCAGCCCTGCGTTTAGCCTGCGCCTGCAGCCGCGTCATCTGCGCCAGCAGCAGGTTGCCCTGGAACTCGGTGAGGCGCAGGTTGGTTGCGCGGGTGCCGGTACCGGTGCCGTAGGAGGTGGTGGTGCCGCCCTGGCCCTGGTTATGGAAGGTGTAGCAGGTGCGGGCAAAGTCCGCATCATTGGTGGTGATGGCGCCGCCTTCCGCGCAGTTCAGGTTTTTGGAGGCCTGGAAGCTGAAAGCGCCGGCAAGGCCAAGCGTGCCTACTTTTTTGCTTTTCCACTCTGCCAGGTGTGCCTGGCAGGCATCTTCTATCAAAGGAATGCCGGTTTTCTGCGCAATGGCCATCAGCTTGTCCAGGTTGGCGGGGGAGCCGCCGATGTGAACGGGCATAATGATCTTCGTTTGGGGCGTAATGGCGGCTTCTACCTTGTCAGCGTCTATCTGGAAACTTTCAATGTCTGTATCTACCAGCACCGGCAGGGCATAGTTGAGCACTACCACGTTGTAGGTGGCAATAAAAGTGTATACGGGAATGATCACTTCATCTCCGGGGCCAATGTCTTTGGCGCCAAGAATGGTGTACAGGGCGCTGGTACCGCTGGATACGCCCAGGCTGTGTTTGGCGCCCAGCATTTTGGCGTACTCTTTTTCGAACGTAGACACTACGTTGCCGCCCAGCCGGCCCCAGGTGCCGCTTTTCAATACGTCTGTAACCGCTTTTTCTTCTGTCTTGTCAAACAGCGGCCAGCCCGGGAAACCGCCGGGGTGTGCCTTGGGGCCGCCGAGCAGGGCGGGCTTGCCGTTGTCTGCGGCGTTGGCAATGTGCGGGAGGCCTAATACCATGCCTGCGCCGGCAATGGCCATGTTGCTGATGAACTGCCTGCGGGGCAGATTATTGTTTGTCATAGTAAGATGTTTATGTGTTGAACGGGATGTTTATTGTGTTTTATGTGTGCCGTTGAGCGCCGTCATGGCGTTCTTTACGCTGCCGTGCTCCAGCAGGATGGCTTTTGCTTTTTCATACACGGCAATGCCTGACTTCTGCATGAGCATTTTTACGGCCCTGTCCGTGATCTTGTCATTGATGAGCTTTACGTTCACCATGCTGTTGCCTTCCACGCGGCCCAGCTGTATCATCACGGTGGTGGAGATCATGTCAAAGAGCATCTTCTGCGCCGTGCCGCATTTCATGCGCGTGCTGCCGGTGATGAACTCCGGGCCGGTGATCACTTCTACCGGCAGGTCTGCCGATGCTGCAATAGGGGAATCTGGGTTGCTCACAATGCAACCGGTGGTTACGCCCAGCCTGCGGCATTCTTTCAGCCCTTCCAGCACAAAAGGCGTAGAACCGCTGGCGGAAATGCCTATCACAATATCCTGGGCGGTAAGCTGCTCACGATGCAGTTTGTCAAGCGCTTCGTTCACGTCGTCTTCCTTTTCTTCCGGGGCTTCTGCCAGGTGCTCCACGCCGCCGGCCAGTATCACGTTCACCACGCCTTTGGGGATGCCGTAGGTGGTGGGCAGCTCAATAGCGTCCAGCACGGAAAGGCGCCCGCCGCTGCCGGCGCCCATATAGTACATGCGCCCGCCGTTTTTCAGCTTTTCAACAATGGCCGTTATCAAGCGGCTTACCTGCGGCAGTGCCTTCTGAATGGCTGCTGCCACGGTGGCGTCCTCTTGATTGATAAGGGTTACCAGTTCCTCCACCGGCCTGGTTTCCAGGTGGTCATACCTGGAGGGTTGTTCTGTAATGCGCGTCATATGAATAATTGATTTTTCTGCTTTAGTCTTTTTTCAGTGCCCACAGGCCGGCCGGGTTAAATTTGTAACGCCAGAGATCGCCGTTGGCGTCCAGCGCCAGCAGGTCTGTTCCCGCGGTCATTACATGCACGTACATGTCCCAGCCCGTACCTGCCAGGCGGCGGTTGCCGAAAGTGCCGTCTTCGGAAAGCGGGTATTGCCACATGTTGCCGTTGGCCTCAATGGCCATGAGTGAATTTTCGTAGGCAAAGAGGTGCACAAAGCCGCCCCATCCGCTGCCAATGCCTTTGATGTTGGCAAAGTCGAAGTTGCCGTCTGCATCCAGCGGGTATTTGGTCATGTTGCCGTTGCCGTCAATGCCCAGCAGCAGCCCTTTGTAGGCAATGATCTTTTTCAGGCCGCCCCAGCCCCAGCCCACCGTTCTGCCGCCGCCTATCTGGCCTTGTGCGCTGATGGGATATTGGGCCAGGTCTCCCGCACCGGCCGCATAGCGGCCAATGAGGCGGTTGCCGCCGTAAAAGAAAATGATGTTGAAAATGTTCCAGCCTTGGCCAATGGTAGCGGGCGCTGCGGTGAACAGCCCGGTTTGCGCGTCTGGCGTGTACAGCAGCAGGTTGCCGCTGGCCGGGTCTTTCCTGATAAATTTTTCACCGAAGCTGATGAGGAAAGTGCCCGCGTTGGCGCCCAGCGATGCGGCTTTTTCACGCGGTACCTCACCCGGCATGTACCCGCCGGTCACCACAAAATAGGCCGTGCTCAGGGAGGGGTTCACGGTGCCTGTTTTACCGGGCTGCGACAGGGTAACGGCCAGCAGGTAACTGACGAACGGCTGCATAAAACCTTTGGTCTGCAACACCAGCGGCTGCGGGCCGGTAGTGAGCTGGCCTGCCGGTATGTTGACGGAAGGAGTGGCTATGCTGTAGCTGCCCTCCGGCATCACCGGGTAGCTGGTGCCGTGGGCCTGGTTGAAAGCCGTTGCGGCGGCAGGGTCTACGGCAAAGGTAACCGGTATGTCTGCTGTGGGGCGTGCAATGCCGCCCAGGTAGGCGTTGAAGGTAATGGTGTCCGGCACGTCCTTGATGGTAACGGAGGCGGCTAGCGGCCCGCGGGCGGCTTGCGGCATGTACAGCAGGGCATATTTTTCCGTGCCGGGAACGTCTTTCACCGGCACTTCCTTGGAACAGGCCAGCAGCAACAGGCTGCAGGCAACTGGTATAATGAGTGTACGCATTGTGTTCAGTTTTTACCAGCCCGGATTCTGGATCAGGGCGGGAGCTTTATCTATTTCAGATTGCGGAATGGGGAAGAGGTAATGCTTCGGCGCCTGGAACACTCTTGTTTCCACCAACGTGCGTTTGTAGAAAGCATTGTCTTGCAGGCTGCTGCCGGCGCTGATGTTCATGCCGTACACCGGCCCGTTGTCTGTTTGCGGCGCAATTTTCCAGCGGTGGCAGTCAAAGTAGCGGTAAGACTCAAAGGCCAGCTCCACTCTTCTTTCCTGCCAGATGCGGGCGCGCATGGCGTCTTTACCGAGGCCTTGCGGCAGCTTGGGCATACCGGCGCGGGTGCGGATGGCGTCTATATACTGGTATACTTCGGCAGTGGGGCCCTGGGCTTCGTTCAGCGCCTCCGCATAGTCAAGGTACACAGCGCCGAGGCGGAAGAACGGCCAGGTGCCCAGCAGGAAGCGGCCTTGTGAAATGTTGGCGGCGGGGTTCACAAATTTTTTCAGCAGGTAACCGGTCGTGTTATAATCCCTGCCGGCATTGCCGCGCCCGTCTGCGCCGCTCTGCCAGAACTCCATCTGGCGGTCTACAAAGTAGGCGCTGTTGAAATTGATGGTGGCGTAAAAACGCGGGTCACGGCCTACGTACATATTGCTCACGCCGGCCAGCCATCTCTTGTCTGGCCCGTCTGCAGCGGCATACCCGCTTTCCTGGTAGCCGGAGGCGGCGTTGACAATGGGCGTTCCGTCTGGCTGATAGCCGGTGATGGGCGCCATGCCATTGGCCATTTCATATGCATCTACCTGTGCCTGTGTGGGGTTGTAGCCGTTCCAGCCGCCAAGGCTGCCGGGAAAGGCGCATTTTTCCATCCAGCCGGTTATGCCGGCGTTGTAGGCAAAGAGTATCTCGTTGTTATGATTGTCCAGGAACAGTTGCTGGTAGTTCTCTACGGGATTGCTGTATCTCTTGTACAGGGCGTAGCCGGCCGCTTCACATTTGTCTATACAGTCTTTAGCAGCAACGGCGGCGCGCTCCCAGTAAGCGGCATCGTATTGCTGCGGGAACAGTTTGTTGCCGTCTTTGTCTGCAAAGCTGGTATAATCCGGGTTGCCGTTAAACAGGGGGCTGGCGCGGTAGAGCAGCATGCGGGCCTTCAGGGCCAGTGCGGCGGCCGCGGTGGCCCTGCCGTAGTCACGGTCAGAGGTGAGTTTGACAGGCAGCTTGGGAATGGCGAAATCACATTCGTTTACAATGAACTGAACGCAGCTGTCGAGCGTTGCCCTGCGCAGTTTGGTAAAATCGTCCGCAACACCGGCCGGCCCGTCCATAATGGGCACGCCGCCGTAAATGCGCACCAGCCTGAAGTGATAGTAGGCGCGCAGGAAAACGGCCTCACCTATCCACCGCTGCCTGTCCGCTTCGGAAAATGTAGCGTCAACAGGTGTCTTGTCTATATTGGCCAGGAAGATGTTGGCCTTGCGGATACCTTCGTACATGTTTTTCCACAATTGCGCATCAACATTATACGCATTCCAGGAGCCTTTGTTCATCAGCTTTTCAAACTTTTCCGGCCAGGGGATGTTCATTTCATCTGCCGCTATCACGTACGGGTTGGGTGAAGTGCCCAGGTAATCTGTGAAATAATATTCGTTGCCCATGGAGGCGTAGGCGTCTGTGAGGAACGCTTCCGCGTAAGCCCTTTTCTGGAAGGCCTGTTCAATGGTGATGGACTCGTCCGGCTGCTTGTCAAGAAAACCCTTTTTACAGGCGGTGCCCGCCAGGAGCAATATGGTGATCAAGTATGGAATATGTTTCATCGTACTCATTTTTGGCTATTTGAAATCTATTTGCAGGCCCACGTTAACGGATCTTTGCAGCGGGTAGGAGCCCGTACCATCGTTAGATTCCGGGTCCATGAACTTGATATGGTCCCAGGTGTACAGGTTCATGCCATTCACAAAGAAACGGAGGCCGCGCAGGCCCATCCGGTCGTTAAAGCGCTGGGGCATGTTATAGCCGATTTCCGCATTGCGGAAGCGCAGGTAGTTGCCGTTGCGCATCCAGAAGTCGGAAGTGGTGTAGTTGTTCGGGTTATTGCCTACGTCAATGGCGGGGTACCTGGCGTTGAGGTTACCGGGTGTCCAGCGGTTGTCGTAATACTCGCGCAATACGTTGTTCACGCCCAGGCCGTCAGCAAAGGCATACATGGAAGTGCCGGTGATGAGCAGGCTGGTGTTGGCCGCGCCGGTGAAATACACGCTCAGGTCAAAACCTTCATAGGCCAGGGTGCCGCCAAAGCCGAAGGTCATTTCCGGCAGGCGCGGGTTGCCGATGGGCAGTCGGTCGTACGAGTCAATCACGCCGTCGCTGTTGATATCGCGGTACTTGATGTCTCCGGGCCGCGGGGTGGCAAAGGTCTGGCGGGGGCTGTGGTCAATATCTGCCTGGTCTTTGAACAGGCCGTCAGATACGAGAGACACTACCTGTCCCAGCCGCAGGCCGCGCGTTTGCATGTAGGGATAGAGCGGGTTGGGCGTAGCGTCTTCCAATACCTTGTTGCGGGCAAATGTGTAGTTGCCGCGGAAAGTATAGTACAGGCCGCTTTGTGTAGTATGCCTTATTTCCAGCAAGGCGTCTATGCCTTTGTTTTCGATGATGCCCAGGTTGCCGTAGGGGATAGACCAGGGATAGAAACCGGTGATGGCGGGTACGGTTTTCTGCTGCAGCAGGATGCCGCGGCGGTTTTCAGAAAAGGCGTCTACCTGCAGGGTGATGCGGTCGTTCAGGAAACCAAGGTCGATGCCGATGTTGGATTTGCGGGCTTTCTCCCAGCTTACGTCCGGGTTGCCGATCTGGTTCTCCTCCATGCCGCGGTAAGTTTGCTGGTCAAGCCCGAAGCGGTAGTTCTGCCCGTTCAGCAGGGTGGTGGTGAGGAAGAGGAAGCGGGCGCCGCCTATCTGGTCATTGCCTACCAGCCCGTAAGAGCCGCGCAGTTTGAGGTTGGAGACGGCTTCTACGTTCCAGAACTTTTCGTTGCTCACTATCCAGCCGGCGGAGAAAGCCGGGAAGAAACCGAAGCGCTTGCCTTTGGGAAAGTTTTCAGAGCCGTTGTAACCCATGTTCACTTCTGCCAGGTAGCGGTCGTTATAGGCGTATGTGACTCTGGCGGCGAGGCCCTGCCGGCGAAAGGGCAAATTGCCGAGAGATGAGCCGGCTGTAAGCGCTACCGCATCACGCTGGTTGTATAACAACATGCCGGTCAGCGTATGATCGTTAAAGCTGCGTTCATAGTTAACCTGTGCTTCCATGTAAATGGCGCGGTCGCTTGAGGTACCGATGCTGTAGGCCAGGGGCTGTTCTTCGCGGTAAGGCGTACTGTACTTGTCACTGCCGTCAGGATTTTTGCCTTCGTACCGCTTCACCAGGAATGCTTTATGGCGCACGTTGCTCACGGAGGCGTTACGGTCATAGGAAAAGAGACCGCGCACAGAGAGCCCTTCGGTAACCAGTGAGCCAAGGTCCCACCGTAGGCCGAAAGTACTTTGCAGGGTGCTGTTGTCTTGCGTAGTGTAACCGCTCTGGGTAGCCCTGGCCCAGGGATTCCAGCCTACATAGGTGGAAGAGCCGCCGGGCGTGCCATCCGGGTTGCGGATAGGGTAGGCAATGGGCGAGATCACTTTCATGGCGCTGAAAATATCGCCTGCGGCAAAGCCGGGATAGTTGCCGTTTTGAATAATGGCGCCCAGACCCAGTTGCATCAATAGCGTTTTCGAAAGATTGACGTCTACATTGCTGCGGAAGTTGTAGCGTTTAATAGTAGCATTGGTGCTGTACTCATTGGCGGGGTCTTGTTTGTACAAGCCGTCCTGCAAGGTGAAGCCTACATTGGTGTAGTACTTTATGATGTCCGTACCGCCCGTAACGCTCAGGTTGTTGATGGTTTGCCAGGTGTTGCGTTTGAGCACGGCATTTGTCCAGTCGGAGTTGGGGTAGAGATAGGGATCAGAACCGGTGCGGTATTTCTCCAGCTCTTCTTCGCTCCAGCGCGGTTGCTGGCGGTTGTATATCATGGCTTCGTTCATGAGGCCCGCGTATTCACCGGCATTAATATATTCCGGCAGCCGGAGGGCCTGCAGGGATGCTGTTTCCGTACGGAAGGTCACATGCGGTTTGCCGGTGGTGCCGCGGCGGGTGTTGATCAAAATCACACCGTTAGCGCCCCTTACACCGTACACCGCTGTAGCGGAGGCATCTTTCAGGATGGTGAAACTTTCCACTTCCTGCGCGTTGATCTGGTTCATATTACGCTCTACGCCGTCTATCAGTACCAGCGGTGCGTTGTTGCCGAAGGTGGCCAGCCCGCGTATCACCACCTGTGCGGCATCATAACCCGGCTCACCGGAGCTTTGGCGGGTAATGATGCCGGGCAGCTTGCCCGCAATGGCATTGGAAATGGCGGGCGTTGCCACTTTGGCAATTTCCCGCGTGGAGATGGTGTTGACGGCGCCGGTAACGGAAATTTTCTTCTGTTTGCCGAAGCCTACCACTACCACTTCATTCAGCTTGTCGGTAGCGGATACCATGTCAATGATCACAATCTTGTTGCCGGCCACGGGGAACTCCCGGGTGTTGTAGCCTACATAAGTTAATACCAATGTGGCCCGTGGTGGTACGCGCAGCTGGAACACGCCCTGGATGTCTGTTACCGCGCGGGCGGCGCCGCCTTTTTCGGTGACGGAAACGCCGGCCAGTCTGACGCCGGCCTCATTCAGCACGGTGCCCGCCACCAGTATCCTGGCGGTATCTGCCTGCGCATAAGCCCTGTTGTGGAAGGAAATACAAAGCAGAGCGGCAAGAAAGTACAGGACATAACAAGCCCTGCCGGTTTCTGCATGAGTTTGAAATTTCTTCATAAATCATCTTGGTTGAAACTGGTCAATAAAATTGCGTATTCACGAATCGTAAATGCGCAGTATTAGGATGTTGAAGGGTGGATCGTATGCATTGAATGGCCGTTTAGGTGTAAAAATTACTCTTCCAAGATAAAACAATTATGCGCATATATGCAAATAAAAAACGCATAAAAACTCATTCATGCAGATTTTTGCCTGTTTTATTGTACTTTGGGGCATGTTTCCAGTTAATTTAATAGTATGTTGAAAGAGGAAAGACATAAACTGATCATGCGGGAGGTAAATCTGCACAACAAAGTATTGTCCGCAGATCTGAGCCGGCTGCTGAACGTGTCCGAAGATACCATCCGCCGGGACTTCAAGGAACTGATAGAAGCCGGCAAGATATTGAAGGTGCACGGCGGCGCTGTCAGCCCGTCATTCCACTTTCCTCACAACATGCAAAGTGATGTGTATGCGCGGGACGCCAAGCAGGCCATTGCCGAGAAGACCAAAAAGCTGCTGAAGAAAGATATGACGGTGCTGATAGAAGGCGGCACTACCATCACGGAACTGGCCAAAGCCATCTCCAACGATCTGCGGGCCACCTTCTTTGTATTAAGCCCCCAGGTGGCCATTGCCCTCTCTGACCGTGAAAAGCTGGACGTGATCAGCATCGGCGGCAAACTTTCCAAAAACTCCAACGTACATACCGGCGCCAGCGTGATCAACCAGCTGGCGGAAATCAAAACGGACCTCTGCATTATTGGCGCCAACGGTTTTTCCGTGGCGGACGGGCTGACGGACAGCGACTGGGAGATAGTACAGATCATCAAGGCCATGATGCGCTCTTCCCAGAAAGTGGCCGTGCTCAGCATCTCCGAAAAGCTGAACACCACGCAGCGCCTCAAGGTATGTGACCTGCAGGCCATTGATTATCTTATTACTGAATTGCCGCCTGATGATCCTTTTCTGGCGCCTTACAGGGGAAGCGTGGAGCTGTTGTAAGCCGCAATTTCTTGATATTTATCAAGGCCGCCGTGAGGCGGAAGCCTTATTTTGCGGGTTGCACCAAAACAACCCCGGCCATGTATTACTTTTTAGTTCCCGATCACCCCGCGGATTTCCGGCGGTTTACCCTGACGCCCCCGCACAGCAACGAGCTGCTACTGCCGGATGATTATGCCGAGCATGAAGAAGGCAGCTTCGGCAGCATTACCTGGCAGCATGTAAGCGGGCACGGCTTCCAGCTCTATCTTCATGTATTCGAGCTCTCCGGGCCGCAGCAGCTGACGCTGTTGGCAAACCGGTCATCCATATCGCTGTTGCATATGGTGAGAGGCAAGGTGTCTTTTATGAAGAAGAAAGAACCGGAAAGCCATCTCTATGAATGCGAGTATGCCCTTTTTCATTTGCCAAAGGGTGAACATGCCGTACAAATGGCGGCCGGCCAGCATGTGATAGTCCAGATAGAGCTGCACACCAAGCTGGTTGAGCCGCTGGCCTTTGAGTACTTTGCGATCTTCGATGTCTGGACAAGGTTCAAAGACAGGGAGAAAAGCATTTTTTGCTCCTGCATACCCGTTATGAGCAACCAGCTGCTTGACATGTTGTCCCGGCTGTTATACAACAAGCTGGAAGGCAGCCGGGGCGATCTCTGCCGGCAAGCCAGGATGCTTGATTTGCTGGCATTATACATTGAAGACGTGGCGAATTGTTATGAAACCAATAACCGCCCGGCGCCCGGCGGGTTCAGCTTTTCCGCGGAAGATATAATGGCCGTGCGCAGGGCGCGGGAGCTTCAGCTGGAAAAGGCAGGAGAGGAACTGACATTGGAAGACATTGCACGCATGGTGAACATGCACAAGAAGAAACTGCAGGCCGGGTTCCAGATGTTGTACCAGCGGAACGTGGGAGAACTGACCATTCAGGCCCGCATAGAAAAAGCAAAAAAACTGCTGCGGGAAACAGAGCTGTCCATCACAGACATCGCGTATGAAGCGGGTTACGGCACTCCCTCCGCTTTCATAAGAGCGTTCCGGCGCGCAGAGGGCATTACGCCTGCCACATACAGAAAATAGGCGCCGGAGTACATGTACCTCCGGCGCCTGGAATGTTACCGGCCTACAGCGCCAGTTCCTGTACGGTGGCATTGCCCGGCAGGTCGTTCACCTGCACTTTTACCATGCCGCCCGTCGGGTCTGCATTGGAAGCAGTGGCAGTATACAGCCAGATGTCCTTTTCACCGGGAACAGGTACGGCCTGCCCTTCTTCTGCCACGTTGCCCGCGGCGTTGGTGATGGTGACATACACAGACTGCACCTGGAAGTCGTCTGTGGCATGTATCCTGATGGTGCTCCCCGGAGAGCCGGAGTAGTTGGCCGCATCCGCTTCCCTGATAACGGGCGGAGTGAAATAATCGGCGATGGCTTTGTTGAAAGCTGATACGCCGGGATCTGCGGCCTTTTTGTAGGCTGCCTTCAGTGCAGCATTACTGAGCACGATCTTGGCATAACGGGAAGCCAGTTGGAACCGGTTCCTGACGTCTGCCTGATCTTCTGTAGGATTGTCTGGCCGCCAGGCTGCAGGCTTGCTGATCACCGTTTTGCCTGCACGTTGGCGAAATACCAGCTCATCTCCAAGGGCGCCGCTTGCGCCTCTCATAATCGAATTGTTAAATTGTTTCATAAAATTTGTTTTTAAAAGTGAATAAAAATTGTTTCGGTCAACTTTAAGTACTTATTGTTAACAGTTACAAAGTTCCGGCGCGCTGAAACAACAGCATGTTCCCGCAGGTAGAAAAAGTATACCGAAAGGGCGAATCTCCCGGCAGGCAGATATACTATATTAACCTGTCCCTGAATAGTACCTCAAGCGAACGTGAAGCGAAGGTGAAGCGAAGGAGAAGCGAAAGAGAAGGTGGCGAAAATAGTATCAGCATGAAAGCATGGTATTAAACAGAAGCCCCCTGCACACGGAAAAAAAATTTGGATGCTAAAATTTATTATTCTACTTTCATCCCCGAAGCGAAAGCTGCTTTTTTTAGTCCCCTTTGCTTAAACGTTTAAGCGTTATGAAAGAGACCGGCAGGACCAGGGCCGGTGAGGAGATTTTTTGCCGTACAACGAAGGGGCATATCAGTATTCCACGAGTGGATGATTCACCATTTTATTACTATCAACAAGCACCTCTTTCAACTATGAAATCAAGCAAGAACCGTCGTGACTTCCTGAAGAACTTTACCTTGGGCGCCATTGGCGCAACCGCGCTGCCCGCAGTAGTGACCGCGCATGCAGGCGCTGCCGCCCGGAACATTTTGGAAGACGGGGAAATGCCCGGCGAAGAAGGCGCAGCAGGAACAGCTGCCAACAGTGCGCGCGCTTACAACGGCGTGTACAAAGGCCAATACATCAACCGCGTGGCTTTCCCCATTGGCGGCATTGGCGCGGGCATGTTCTGCCTGGAAGGTACCGGCGCTATTTCCCACATGTCTGTTCGCCATAACCCTGAAATGTTTTTTGAACCGGCCATGTTTGCGGCCATCAGTATAAAAGGCATGCCGGGCGGGGCCAGGGTGCTGGAGCAGAACATTCCCGAATGGAAAAAGTTCGGCCAGCGTGATGCAGGCCTGGGCGGCACGGGTGGCGCTACCTGGGGGCTGCCGCGGTTCCGGGAAGCGGAGTTCAAAGCGCGTTTCCCTTTTGCGGACATCTCGCTGAAAGACCCGGCCATTCCGCTGGCGGTACAGATCAAAGGCTGGAGCCCGTTCACACCGGGAGATGAAGATAACGCCAGCCTGCCCGTAGGCGCGCTGGAATACCGCTTCACCAATACCGGTAACACCACGCAGGAATACGTGTTCTCCTACAACGCCCGCAACTTCATGCGGCAGGGAGACCAGCTCAACAATATCAAGGCGCTGAAAAACGGTTTTATCCTTTCGCAGGAAGCAGTGGCAGACGCGCCTGAAAAGCAGGGCCACTTTGCCATCTTCACCACAGACAATGCTACGGTAACAGACCACTGCTGGTTCAGGGGCGGCTGGTTTGACCCGCTCTCCATGGTATGGAACACCATTCGTGACGGCGCGGTGAAAGACAATGCGCCGGTAGAGAAAGATGCACCGGGCGCTTCGCTCTTCCTCCCGTTCAGCCTCAAACCGGGGCAGCAGAAAACTGTGCGCCTCATGATGGCCTGGTACGTGCCAGATTCCAAACTGCGCATCGGGGAAGATGCCTCCGGAGATCATCCCGGGCAGCCAAAGTTTCACCGGCCCTGGTACAGCAGCCGCTTCAGGAACATCCAGGAGGTGGTTAGCTACTGGAACAGCCAGTATGATGCGCTGGAGAAAAAAACGCTTCTCTTCACGAATGCCTTCTACAAAAGCACCCTGCCGCCGGAAGTAGTGGAAGCTGTGGCGGCCAACCTCACCATCCTGAAATCCGCCACCGTGATGCGGCAGTATGACGGCCGCTTCTGGACCTGGGAAGGTTGCGGCGATAACTGGGGCAGCTGCCACGGCTCCTGCACGCACGTATGGAACTACGCGCAGGCCGTGCCCCATCTGTTCCCTGCGCTGGAAAGAAGCCTGCGTAATACGGAGTTCAAAGAGAACCAGAATGCAGACGGCCACCAGGGTTTCCGGGCCAACATTCCCATCAGTCCGCTGGTGCACAACTTCCACTCTGCGGCAGACGGGCAGCTGGGCGGCATCATGAAAGTATACCGGGAGTGGCGCATCAGCGGGGATAATGACTGGATGAAGAACATTTATCCCGCGGTGAAAACCAGTATGGATTATTGCATCCGCACCTGGGACCCGCATAAAAAAGGCATTGTGGAAGAACCGCATCACAACACGTACGATATTGAGTTCTGGGGCCCCACCGGCATGTGTACCAGCTTCTACCTCGGCGCGCTCAACGCCATGGCATTGATGGGCAAACACCTGGGAGAAGATGTAACCGCTTATACTGCACTGTATCAGAAGGGGAAACAGTATCTCGAAACGGAGCTGTACAACGGGGAGTATTTCATACAGAAAATACAGTGGACGGGCCTCAACGCGCCAGATCCGGTAAAGGCCCAGTCTTTTCACACCCACTATTCAGCGGAAGCGCAACGCCTGCTGGAAAAAGAAGGCCCCAAATACCAGTACGGCAGCGGCTGCCTGTCAGACGGCATACTGGGCTCCTGGATAGCGCGCGTATGCGGTATGGAAGAGCCGGTAAGCGCCGCCAAAGCCAAAAGCCACCTGCTGGCCGTACACAAATACAATCTCAAAAAAGACCTCAGCGCCCATGCCAACCCGCAGCGCCCCACTTTTGCGCTGGGCAATGAAGGCGGCCTGCTGCTTTGCTCATGGCCCAAAGGCGGCATGCTGTCCTTACCCTTTGTATACAGCAACGAAGTATGGACGGGCATTGAGTACCAGGTAGCTTCCCACCTGATGTTCCATGGCGAAGTGGAAAAAGGGCTGGACATTGTGCGCGCCTGCCGCAACCGGTATGACGGCTCCGTCCGCAACCCCTTCAATGAATATGAATGCGGCCATTGGTACGCCCGCGCCATGAGCAGCTACGGCATGCTGCAGGGCCTCACCGGCGTGCGTTTTGACGCGGTAGACGGTACGCTGTACATAGATTCCAGGGTAGGGGATTTCACCAGCTTTATTGCCACCGCGCAAGGCTTCGGCACCGTCAGCCTCCGCAACGGCAAACCTTCGCTGAACGTAGTGCAGGGCTCCATCCCGGTAAAAAGGACCATCGTTGCAGGAAAAGAAACACCCCTGGCATAATATCATCATCACCACAGCATCATTCAACCAGATCAATAGCACGGCATTTTAAATTCCATTTGCTTAAACGTTAAAGCAATACCTTATCCACAAAAAAATTAACACGTTTATGAAAAGTTGCCGGCAATTTATGCCCATCCAGCAAAGCACGTCCAGGAAAAAATGGATCAGCTGCTTCTTTTTCTTTTTCGTCTTCACGGCCGCCGGTTACGGCCAGAAGGTCATCACCGGTAAGGTGTCCGCGGAAGACGGCAAACCTCTGTCTGAAGTGACCATCGTGGTGCAGGGCTCTCCCGTGGGCACTACTACGTACCCGGACGGCACTTACGCCATCAAGGTGTCGGGGAACGATGCCATGCTGGTGTTTACCTACGTAGGGTACGAAACGCAGGCCATTACGGTGGGCACTAACGCGGTCATCAACATTGCCATGAAACAGCAGAGCAGCACGCTGGGAGATGTAGTGGTGGTAGGTTTCGGCAAGCAAAAGAAGGCAACGGTAACGGGCGCTATTTCCAGCGTGCCGGTGGCCAATCTGCAGCGTATTGCCACGCCTTCACTCTCCAATGCGCTGGCAGGCAGCATGCCGGGCATCATTACCCGCCAAAGCTCCGGTGAGCCGGGGTATGACGGTGCGGCCGTGTTCATCCGCGGCTTCGGCACCTGGGCCAACAGGGCGCCGCTGATATTGGTAGACGGCGTGGAGCGGGATATCAACAACATCAACACGCAGGAAATAGAGAGTTTCTCCATTCTAAAAGACGCTTCCGCCACCGCGGTGTACGGCGTAAGAGGGGCTAACGGCGTTATTCTCATCACCACCAAAAGAGGCGCCACGGGCAGGCCGCGCGTGGTGTTCCGCACGGAGCACGCCTCCCTGCAAGCCATGCGGCTGCCAAAATATATCAACGGCCGGGAATATGCCGGGCTGATCAATGAAGCGCTCACCAACAACGGGCAGCCGGCGCGCTATACGGAAGACGAGCTGCGCAAGTTCCGCGATCAGTCAGACCCCTTCATCTACCCGGATGTAAACTGGACGGACGCGGTGCTGAAGGAAAATACTTACCAGACCATCAACAACCTCAGCGTATCAGGCGGCAATGAAATAGTCAAATATTATACGAACGTGGGGTATACCATACTGAACGGCATTTATAAACAAGACCCCAACAACCCTTACAAAACGAACGCGCAGATGAAGCGCTACAACTTCCGCTCCAATGTAGACATCAACGTGTCCAAATCCATCAGCCTGGAGCTGGGCATTGGCGGTATCATTCAGAAAGGGAACTACCCGGGTACGCCCGCCCCGCGTATTTTTGACGCATTGAAAGTGACCTCTCCCATCAATTACCCCAAACTGAACCCTGACGGGTCTGTTGCCGGCGCCTCTACCTCCTACCTGCAAGACAACCCCTGGGGGCTGGTAACACAGGCAGGTTATACGCGGCAAGACAGGAATACGCTGCAGGGCACCTTCGGCGGTAGATGGGACCTGTCTTCACTGGTCACAAAAGGCTTGTCTGTACGCGGTCTCTTTTCTTATGATCATCATTACGCCGCTTCTACAGACCGCATCAAACCATACGCCATCAAACAGTACACGGAAGATGCTGACGGCAACGGCAAATACGCCATTATCCGCGAGGAACAGCCGATGCAATACAAGCTGAACAACCAGGCCAGCCGCACCTATTATACAGAGCTGGCGGTGAACTACAACCGGGCTTTTGGAAAAAATACCGTTACGGGCATGATACTGGGCAACCGCCGGGAAAACATAGACCTCACCGCGGGCGTGCCCATCAACAACCTGCCTTACCGCAACCAGGGCCTGGCCGGGCGTATCACGTATAACTTCGATAACCGCTACCTGGCTGAGGTGAACGCGGGCTACAACGGTTCCGAAAACTTCCCCGAAGGCAAGCAGTACGGCTTTTTTCCATCCATCTCCGCCGGCTGGATCATCAGCAACGAAAATTTCTGGAATGTCAGCGCCATCTCCAACCTCAAGATCAGGGGCTCTTACGGCCAGGTGGGCAATGACAAGGTGATCGCAAACCGGCGGTTCCTTTTCCTGACTACCATTAACCGCTCCGGGCAGTCTTATTTCTTCGGGGACAACCAGCGTTTCTACCAGGGCTTTGAAGAAGCGCAGATCGGTAATGATGACGTAACCTGGGAGGTGGCCACCAAATCAAACATCGGGTTTGACCTGGAGCTGTTCAATGGCAAGGTGAACCTGCAGGTAGACGGGTTCAGGGAGCAGCGTGACGGCATTATGATACAACGTGGCGTCATTCCCCGCGTAACCGGCTACTACCCCTGGACGTTGCCCTACGCCAACCTGGGCAAGGCGGAAAACACCGGGCTGGACGCTATGCTGGAAGTGAAGCATACCACGCGCGGAGGCTTCTATTACAACTTCCGCGGCACCTTCACCTACGCCAAAAGCATCTGCACGCAAAACGACGACCCTACACCGAAATATGCCTACCAGTCGTTCGTAGACCTCCCCATAGACCAGCCCATGGGGCTGATAGCCCTGGGTTTCTTCAAAGACCAGGCGGACATAGACCGCAGTCCCCAGCAGAAATTCATGGACCAGGTGAAACCGGGAGATATCAAGTACCAGGATTACAACAATGACGGGGTAGTAGACGATTATGACCGCGTGCCCATCGGCTACCCCCGCACGCCGCAAATGGTATACGGCGCCGGCGCCAGCTTCGGCTACAAGGGCTTTGAGCTGAGCGTGTTCTTTACCGGCGCGGCCAGGGCCAGCCTGTTCGTAGACGGGCCTTCTATGTACGCTTTCCAGATGGGGCTGGGCACCTACAGCATCCTGCGGGAGTATTACGACAACCGCTGGACGCCCGCTAACCAGCAGGCCAAATACCCCCGCGTATCGCCCTACCAGAACCCGAACAACAACAGAACGTCTACGCTCTTTCTGCAGGATGCCAGCTACCTGCGGCTGAAAAGCGCGGAGATAGCGTACAACTTCAAAGTTGCCGCCCTGAAAAAACACGGGCTGGATGATATCCGCCTGTTCATCAACGGGTATAACCTGGTTACCTGGGATAAAATAAAAGTGATAGACCCGGAATCCAACTACGGCACCGGCGGCTACCCGCTGCAACGTAGCATCAACTTCGGCGCACAGTTATCATTTTAAAACACCTTTAAACTTACAAGATGAACAAGCTGCTTGTTTTTACCGCCATACTGTTATTCACGGCCTCATGCACCAAAGACTATCTGAAAAAGGCGCCTGACGAAGACCTTGATATCAAAAAGGTATTTTCGGAAAGAAAATTCGCGGAGTCTTTCCTTTCTTCCGCCTACCACAACATTCCCGTGATGCTGGGCGCGGCAGACTGGGACCAGCGAAATCCCTACACCGGGGCCAGTGACGAGATGGAGATCACCTTCCTGGGCGCGTACTCCCACCTGCTCAACTCCGGCGCCTGGAGCGCCAACGATTATTATCCTGACATCTGGGGATTTATGTACGAAGGCATCCGGAAAACCAATATTTTCCTGGCTAACGTAGAACAGGTGCCGATGGACGAAGCCGAAAAGAAACGGTGGATAGGGGAGGCCACCTTTCTGCGCGCATTCTATCACTTCATGCTGGCCCGCATTTACGGCGCCATTCCCATTGCAGACCATCCCTACGCGCTGAGCGAAGACTACTCCGTCATCCGCCGCCAGCCGGTAGACAAGGTGATCGATTTCATTGCCGCGGAGTGTGATAAAGCTGTACCCCTGCTGGACTGGCGCGTAGGGGCAGACCAACTGGGCCGAATTACCAAACCGGCAGCCATGGCGTTGAAAGCGCAGGCGCTGCTGTACATGGCCAGTCCATTGTGGAACGGCAACCCTGACTATACCAACATCAAAGACAAGGAAGGCGTACAGCTCTTCCCCGCTTTTGATAAAGAACGGTGGAGAAAGGCCGCCGTGGCGGCCAAAGCATGTATAGACGGCGCAGAAGCTAACGGCTACCGCCTGTACCGCTCTGCCGGCAACGACCCCGTGCGCAACTACCAGGAAGTGTTCATAGAGCGCAACAACGTGGAAGTGCTGTTTGCCCGCAATGCCGGGGAGCACTCGCATTTTGAGCGCTGCAGCAATCCCATCGGCTTCGGCGGCTTTTCTATTTTCTGTCCCACGCAGGAGCTGGTAGATGATTATGAAATGGCCAACGGGGAACGCCCTATCACCGGCTATAACGCAGACGGGTCTCCCGTTATCAACCCGGCTTCAGGGTATGTTGAAACCGGGTATGCGGCGGCCAAACACCCGCAAGACTATTACCCCGCGGGTGTGCGTAACATGTACGTAGGCCGTGAGCCGCGCTTCTATGCCAGTATCAATTTTAACGGCGCCATCTGGAAGGGGAGGGGCATACAGTTCTGGTTTGAAGGGCTGGACGGGCGTAAACGCGCCGGGTCGGATTATTGCATCACCGGCTACCTGATGAAAAAAATGGTGAACCCTACTTCCGATATCTTCCAGAACAGGTTTTCGCTCAACACTTTTATTTATTACCGGCTGGGAGAATTGTATCTTGATTATGCAGAAGCGCTGAATGAAATGGACGGCCCCGTGGCAGACGTATACAAGTACATCAACCTGGTACGTGACCGCTCCGGCCTGCCGGGCTTGCCCGCCGGGCTCACGCAGGATGCCATGCGGGAAAAGATACGCCATGAGCGGCGCATAGAGCTGGCCTTTGAAACGCACCGGTACTTTGATACGCGCCGCTGGAAAATAGCGGCGGCTATTGACAGTAAAGAGATCCACGGCATGAACATCGGCGCGGGAACGGCGTTGAATGATAATAACTTCTACAAAAGAACGGTGGTGGAAAAACGGGTGTTCATTGCCCCGAAACATTATTTATGGCCTATTCAGCAGGAAGAGATCAACAAGAACAACAACCTGGTGCAGAACCCGGGGTGGTAACGTACAAAAGAAACAATATGCATAACAACTTCCGCGCACGGGTGGCCTCACCCGTGCGCAAATATTTACTGCTGGCCCTGCTGCTTTGCACTGCCAGCGCCACGCAGGCGCAGTGGCTGCGCCGCGACAGCACCATGTGGGGCATCCGCAACGGCATGGTGGTGGGCCTTTGGCCGGGCGCCATCGAGAACCTGAAGCAGGGCGCCAACGGCGGGCCGCGCGGCTTGCTGCGCATCGGCTATGAATATATGGGGCTGGTGTACCACATTAACTACATGGCGGTAGAGCCTGTTGTAAACGGGAAAATAGAGTTCAGTGAAATTTCGCCCTCTGCGTCAGACGGGAAATGGGGCAAGCTGATGTGGGTAACGGATACCTTTCATACGGCAGACAGCATCGGCTTTTACCTCCAGATGGAAAAGTTTGCCAATGGCGCGCATCCTTACCTGAAAATCACCATCTATAAAAACCGCCCTGAAGAGCTGTGCATCGAAGTATATCATCACGCCGGCAGCGCGCCGATGGACCGTTGCGGCATTACCGCCACCATGGGCAATTACTCGCGGTTGAGAAGGCTGCACCTGAAAGACACGGTCATCAGCTCCCGCCGCCTGTACGAAGGTTATAACGGCATAGACTTCATCGAGAAAAAGCCTTACCCTGCCGCACAGATGCTCCGCCATGCCAACGGTGACCTGCTGGTAATAGCCACGCCAGATGAAACATTTGCCGAGCTGGCCGCATGGCCGCAGGAAGAAGCTTATATGAAACGGTGGAACTGGCGCTACCGGCCGTTCTACATGTTGAGCCAATACTGGCGGAAAGAAAAGGAACAGCTGCAGCCTTCCCTGCAGGTGCGTGTAAATGGCCGGGCAAGGTATTGGAGCGGCGGCAGCAGAAATGTGGAGCACTATATTGCCATACCCGGCGGCCCTTCCTTTGAGAATTTTGAACTGCGCGAAAAATATGTGCCCGGCCAGCGCTTTTATTTTGGCCTTAGCCGTAAAACGGCAGCAGAACTGTTTTCCCCCTTATGAGGAAGGCAGTTCTGTTGCCGGGGCCGGCAGTGCGTGCCGCCATGCATAGTAGGCTACTACCGCAAAGCAGACCAGCGGCACCGCATATGCCAGCTGCACATTGTAATAATAAGCTACTGCGCCCAGCCCCAGCGGCACCAGCGCGCCGCCTACAATAGACATTACAAGAAAAGCGGAACCTGTTTTCGTTTCATTCCCCAGGTCTTTAATGGCCATAGAGAAAATAGTGGGGAACATGATAGACATGAAGAACTCCACCAGCAGCAAAAAGTACACACCCGCCAGGCCGCCCTGCAATACACAATATGCCAGCAGCAGTACGCATGCCACGCTGTAGGCCAGCAGCAGCAGGCGGGGAGATGTACGCTGCATGAGGAAGGTGCCGGCATAGCGGCCCACCATAAAACAAAGCAGCAGCATGCCCAGGAAGGTAGTAGCTTCCATTTCCGGCATGCCGGCGCTGAAGCCCGCGTAGCGGATAAAGAAGCTGGAAATGCATACCTGTGCGCCTACGTAGGCAAACTGCGCAATAACGCCCCAGCGGAAGTGGGTGTGGCGGAACACGCGCAGGTTGAGGCTGAAGCCGCTGCCATGCTCTTCCTGCACCTTCGGGAAATGCACCAGCCTGAAAACCAGCGCCACCACCAGCAGCACGCCGGCAATGGCCAGGTAGGGCGCCTGTACGGAGCGGGCTTCAGACAGCAGGTAATTGTTGAGCGCGTCAGGGCTCATGGCGCTTAATTGTTCCGGTGAATATTCCTTGCCGGACAAGATCACCTTGCTCAAAAAAAAGGCCGCCACAAAGGCGCCCAAACCGTTAAAGGCCTGCGCAAAGTTGAGGCGCTGTACAGAAGTTTCTTTGGGGCCCATCACGGTAATGTACGGGTTGGCGGCGGTTTCCAGGAAGGTCATGCCTGCCGCTACCAGGAACAGCGCAAAGAGGAACAGGCCGAAAGAGCGCATCTCTGCTGCGGGAAAAAATAACAGGGCGCCGGCCGCCGCTATCAGCAAGCCGGTGATGATGCCCGTTTTATAACTCCATTTACGCATCACCCAGGCTGCGGGCAGCGCAAAAAAGAAATAGCTCACCCAGTAGGCGGAGTCTATGAAGGCAGACTGGAAATCGTTGAGCTGGCAGGCTTTGCGCAGGTGCGGTATCAGCACGGGTATGAGGTTGCCGGTCAACGCCCATAAAAAGAACAGGCTGATCACCAGCACGAAGGTGATCTTTACCGCGCCGTTGCGCTTTGCGGGAGCCAGCGTATCGTTTTTCATTTCAATTGTGGAATCCATAAAGGAGGTGTTTGAGAATGGCTAATGCAATGTGGCTACATGGTTCACCAGCGTGCCGATGTGGTCTATGCTGATCTCCACCCGGTCATCGTCTTGCAGCGTAAAACTGTTTTCCGGTACCAGGCAGGTGCCGGTCATCAGGTAACACCCGTCAGGAAAGGCGCAGCCGCGGAAGAGAAAATCTACCAGCTCCTGGTGGCTGCGCTTCATCTGGCTGATGGGCACATGGTCTGCATACTGCTGCACTTCTCCGCGGTAAATGGCCATTTTGATCAGCGTATCCGGCGGGATGGGCGCATCTGTTACCAGCAGGCAGGGCCCCAGCCCGGCGCATTTTTCATACACTTTTGCCTGCGGCAGGTAGAGCGGGTTTTCACCTTCAATGCTGCGGGAGCTCATGTCGTTGCCCACGGTGTAACCTTCAATGGTGCCGTGGCTGCTGACAAAAAGCGTCAGCTCCGGTTCGGGCACGTCCCAGGAAGAATCTTTGCGGATGTACACCGTTTGCCGGTGGCCTGATACGCGATGGGGCGTGGCCTTGAAGAATATTTCAGGCCGCTCCGCTACGTACACCTTGTCATAGAAAGTAGCGCCGCCGGAGTCTTCAGATTCTTCCATGCGCGCGGTGCGGCTGCGGAAGTAGGTAACGCCGGCGGCCCATACTTCCTGCGTGGCGATGGGCGGCTGCAGGCCCGTGGCAATGATCTTTTCGGCAGCCGTCTTGTTCATCGGGGCCTTGCCCAGCAGGTCTGCCATGACGCATTGATAGAGGTTTTTCCTGTTCACAAAGCTGTTCCAGTCTGTGAGGAAGGAGTAGTATTGATGCTGGTGGTGAACCAGCAGCGCACCTTCGGTTTTATAAAGAAGAATGGTGTTCATGTATCGTTATTTGGTTTGGAGGAATTGTTGCACGTCTTGCAGCGGCAGTTGCCATAAGAGCTGCGCCAGTGCTTGCAGCGCATCCCTGCTGCCTTCAAAATGCAGGGTGGCCTGCCGGTAGTTGATGGATTCGCCGGGCTGGAGCGCACGCGCGTCTGAAGAGGATTCTACTTCGTAGAAAGGCCCCATCTGCGAGCCGTCTGCCAGCGGCCCGTCGTTATAACAGTTCACGGCGTCTCCCCTGAACGGTTCCTTCTGCAGCTCCCATTTGGAATTGACGTAGCGGCCCGCGGGCGCCACATCGTACAGCAATACCGTGAGCGTATTGTTTTCCAGGTCTATGCTGCCGGCGCCTGGTTTGGCTACCAGCGGGGAAAGCCCCAGCTTGCCGCGCGCCTTGCCGTCTGCCCGGAAAAGCAGCAGGCTGTCTTTGATGGAAAGGCGTTCCGGCGCAATCTTGCCGAAGTAATCGTCAGTGATATGCGCGCGGGCATCGGGCAAATGGCGGAACGGGGCTACTACTGCGGTCTGGTCAGAGGGTTTGAACATGCCCAGCAGCCAGATGCTGATGAGGCCGCTTTGTTCCTGCCAGGCGCTGTCTCCCGCATTGGTGAGCACGTTTTCCGTTTCATAGGCCACGTAGCGGAGGCCTTCCGGCAGGGCAAAGCCCAGTTTGGCGGTTACGGCCTGCTGGTCAAGCAGGCGGATGGTGCGGTTGATGTTGAGCTGGAAGGGAGTGCCGGAATAGTTGATGAGGCGGCCGGCATATTGATAGGTAACGGCGGTGGGGGAGGAGGATTGTATCACGTAATGCGCGGTATCTATCAGCCCCGGCGTTTGCCAGTGGTCGAAATCAAAAGGTTTGCCGGGCGGGAAGAAAAGGGAATACTGCCCGCCTTCAGGCCCCAGCCAGAAACGTTCTTCACCGCCGAAGGCGTTGATGTGCGGGTTGAGCTGGCCGGAGGCTACCAGGTCATAATTGATCCAGCCGAAGCTTTTGCCGGCGTCACCACCGGCGGTGCTGGTCATTACACGTGCCTGGTAATCTCCCGTTACCACTACGCGCGCGCTGTCTCCGCCGCTGAGCACTACCACGTTCTGCAGGTGCTTTTGCAGAAAGGCCACGTCTTCCCCGAAGGTGGAAGGTTTGGCGTCTTTTTTCTGTGCCGCCTCATTACAGCCAATGGTGCCTGCCAGCAGGCAGCCCGCAATGATTTTCATTTTCATAACTATGGTATTAAGATAATTTACAGGGATACGCCTCTTTTCCATGGTATAAAATCGTCTTGTTCCAGCAATTGCGCTTTGGCGGTGTAGTTGCCGCTGGCCGTTTCAATCACCAGTTCCATAATGCGGGCGGCCACTTCGTCAATAGACTCTTCTCCGCTGATGATGGTGCCGGTGTCAAGATCTATGATGTCTTGCATTTTGTTGGCCAGGCGGGTGTTGGTGCTCAGCTTGAGCACCGGTGTTACCGGGTTGCCCGTGGGCGTGCCCAGCCCGGTGGTGAACAGTACCACGTTGGCGCCTGCGCCCACTTCCGCCGTGGTAGACTCTACATCGCTGCCGGGTGTGCAAAGCAGCGCCAGGCCGGGGTGCTGCACGCGGCCGGGGTAGTCTATCACATCGGTAACAGGGGAGGAGCCGCCTTTTTTGGCTGCGCCGGCAGATTTGATAGCGTCTGTGATCAACCCGTCACGGATGTTGCCGGCGGAAGGGTTGGAGTCAAAACCGGAACCTACTGCTTCGGCCCTGCTGGCATATTCCCGCATGAGCTGTGTGTACCGCGCGGCCAGTTCCGTGTTGATGCAACGGTCGCTCAGCTCCTGCTCCACGCCGCACAGTTCAGGAAATTCAGAGAGTATCACGGAGCCGCCCAATGCCACCACCATATCTGACACACGGCCCACGGCAGGGTTGGCGGAAATGCCGGAGAACCCGTCAGACCCGCCGCATTCCATGCCTATGATCAGCTTGCTCAAGGGCGCAGGCTGGCGTTGCTGTTTGTTGGCTTTAACCAGTCCTTCAAAGGTGAGCTGCAGCGCCTGTTCCATCAGTGCCTTTTCTGACCCTATCTTTTGCTGCTCCAGGCAGATCACGGTTCTGTCAAAGCCCGGCGCCCGTTTTTCGATCTCTTCTTTCAGCATGTCCAGCTGCGCGTTCTGGCAGCCCAGGCTCAGCACGGTGGCGCCGGCCACGTTGGGATGGGTGATGTAACCGGCCAGCAATCCACAGAGCGTGCGCGCATCGTCTTTGGTGCCGCCGCAGCCCAGGGTATGGCTGAGCAGCTTGATGCCGTCTATATTGGGAAAAGCCCTGCTCTTTACCGTGGGCTGCCCGGTGCTGTCTGTATTGCGGAGCAATTGCTGCAGCATGGTTTCGTAAGGGTTGTGCCTGGCATATCCCAGTTCTTTTACGAGCACTTTATGCAGCGTTTGCACGTTGCGGTTCTCGCAAAATACCATGGGAATGATCACCCAGTAGTTGCCGGTGCCCACGCGGCCGTCTGTACGGTGATAGCCCATAAACGTGCGGTTGGCCCAGCGGCTGACATCGGGCACGTCCCATTGTGTATGCCTTTCTTCTTTTACGGCAAAGCTGCCGGAGGCGTGGCGGATGTTTTTGGTGGTTACCAGTTCCCCGGCAGGCAGGTTTTCGTTGGCAATGCCAACCAGCACACCGTACATGATCACGTGGCCGCCTTCGGCAATGGCCTCACCGGTGAGCTTGTGTTTGGCCGGCACGTCCCGCAGGGCGGTAATGCCTGCTGCGGTGGTGCCGGCGGGAATGTCCTGCAAGGCTACCCATACATTGTCTTTCGGGTGTATTTTGATGATCTGTTGGCGCATGGTGTTTGAATGTTGAGTGGATGATTACAGGGCCCTGTCCAGGTGTACATAACCGCCGTCTACATGTATCAGCTGCCCGGTGGTATGGCTGGAGCGGGAAGACAGCAGGAACGCCGCCATGTTCGCAATTTCTTCCGGGGTGGTCATGCGTTTTTCCAGCGGTATGCCGGCCAGGATGCCGGCCAGCTTTTCTTCCTTGTTGTCAAACGTATTGATCCAGGATTCGTATAACGGCGTCCATGATTCCGCTACTACAATAGCGTTCACGCGGATGCTGAAGGGCAGCAGCTCTACAGCCCACTCCCGGGTAAGGCCGTTACGCCCGCCGTTGGCGGCGGCGTAGGCGGAGGTGTTGCCCTGGCCGGTTTCCGCCGTTTTGGAGCTGATGTTCACAATAGGCCCTTTGCTTTTTTTCAGGTAAGGCAGCGCGTGCTGGGCTACCAGGTAGTAATGTACGAGGTTGCGGTGGAGGGATTGCATGAAGGCTTCGTACGAGCCGCCTTCCAGCCCTACGCCGTCATTAATGCCGGCGTTGTTCACCAGCCCCTCTATTCTCCCGAATTTTACCGCAACGGCGGCTACGGCCTCTTTACAGGCTTCCGGTTCCGTCAGCTCTGCTGTTACCTGCCAGCCTTTGCCGCCGGCTTTTTCAATATGGGCCAGGTGTTGCAGGTTGTCTGCTTCGTTTCTGCCAATAATGACGGGGAAGGCGCCTTCCGCCGCCAGCACCGCTGAAATGGCTGCTCCAATGCCTTTGGCGCCTCCTGTCACAATAATGATCTTGTCTTTTAAACCCAGGTCCATAAAATTGTTTGAGTGTTTTTTGATGGTGGATGGTACATGCGCTACAGCGCATCTTTGGAAAACCGGCCGTTCAGCAGCCGCCATATGCCCAGCGGATTTTCGTTCCGGAGCTCCGGCGGCAGCAGGTAGGCAGGAAAGTCCTGGTAGCATACCGGCCGGCAGAAGCGGTAAATGGCCGCACTGCCAACAGAGGTGCCCGCGGCGGGCGTGGTGGCGGGCCAGGGGCCGCCGTGCACCATGGCGTGGTTAACGGCCACGCCTGTAGGAAAACCGTTGATGAGTATCCTGCCGGCTTTTTCGCGCAGTATGTCTACCAGCTCCGCATGTTGCCGCAGGTCTTCTTCCGTGCCGTGTATGGTAGCTGTCAGCTGGCCTTCCAGCCCACGCGCCAGCCGGTACAGGTCTTCTTTATTTTCCGCGCGGATGTGGAGGGAAGAGGGCCCGAACACTTCGTGGCAAAGGGCCGGGTTATCCAGCGCCTGCTGCGCGCTGATCTGCAGCAGGTAAGGAGAGGCCTGGTGGGCCGCTTCCGGCGCTTTGCCCAATACCTGCGCGCCTGCCTGCTGCAGCTGGCTGATGCCTTTCTGGTAAGCGTCCAGTATGCCGGGTGTTAACATGCAGCCGGCGGGCATGGCGGCAATGCTTTTTTGCAGGGTGTCTACAAAGGTGCTGCCGCTGCCGGGTGTAATAAATAAACCGGGATTGGTACAGAATTGCCCCACGCCCATGGTGAGCGACTGGAGGAACTGCGCGGCCAGCGCTTCCCCTTTTTCCTGCAAGATGCCGGGCAGGAAAAACACCGGGTTCACGCTGCCCATTTCCGCAAATACGGGAATAGGTACCGGTCTTCGTGTAGCCGTGTCATATAGTGCCTTGCCGCCCCTGAAGGAGCCGGTAAAGGCAATGGCAGACAATTGCGGATGTTTGGCCAGCTGCTGCCCTGTTTCAATGGAAGCGCCGTGCAGCAGGGAAAACACGCCTTCCGGCATGCCTGTGCTGTTGGCGGCCGCCAGTATGGCCGTGGCTACCAGGTGGGAGGTATGCGGGTGTGCGGGATGGGCTTTGAATACCACGGTGCAGCCGGCGGCCAGTGCGGCGGCCGTATCTCCCCCGGCTACTGAAAAGGCGAGGGGAAAATTGCTGGCGCCGAAAATACCGGTCACGCCCAATGGGATCTGCATCTGCCGAACGTCCGGCGTGCCCGCGTCTATACGCGCGTTTACCCAGGAACCTTCCGTGAGCAGGCCGGCAAATAAACGCAGCTGCCCGGTGGTACGGTCACGTTCTCCCTGCAGCCGGGCCAGCGGCAGGCCGCTTTCCGCGGAGGCGGTGTTCACCAGCTCGTCTCCCAGGACGGTGGTGTTTTCCGCAATGGCTTGCAGGAAGGCCGCCCGCTGTGCTGCGGGCACTTTTTTGTATAGCGTAAATGCGGCGGCGGCCAGTTGCACCGCGCGGTCTATTTCATTGTGGGTGGCTTCCCGGAAAGGCTGCGGCAGGGTTTGCTGCTGCTGCGGGTCAAAGGCGTGGAAGGTTTGCTGCCCTTCCGCGCTGCGGGTATTGCCTATGAGTTGTGATCCTGTCTCGTTCATCGCCATAAAAAAGATTGAAGGTTAGTTAACTTCCAGCAGGTCTTTAACCGGCAGCTTGGGGAAAGGTGCATGCGGCTCCCGCTGGTACCAGAACACTACGCTGCTGATGTCTGACTGCTGCGGCAGGTAACGCCCGCCGCTGCGCCAGCCCAGGTCCTGTATCGTAATTTTCAGTTCTTTCTCAAAACGTACGGGGTCCATGACATGCCAGCGGTACATGCCGAAGCGCTGCTGTGACTTGTACAGCCCGTCCGGCCGTATCACCTGGTGCAGGCCGGTATAGGGTGTGCTGAACTCCTGGTACTGGCCTTTCCTGTCAAAATTGTAGGAACCGCAGAAGTAGTCTTCCGTACCGGTGCCGCAAATGGTGGGGAACTTGTTATCTCCGTCCATAAAGAACTTGATCTCGCCTTCACCCCACCAGCCGTTGTTGTTTACGCCCCAGGCCATGTAAGTGCCCACGTACTGGCCCTTCCCTTTAATGCCGTCTACCATCGTGAATTCGGAGCCTTTCACGGGATTGTTGCGGCGGAACTGCGCATGGAAATACCCGGCGTCTTCCGGTACCTCTGTCAATGTATAGTCTACCTGGTAGTACAAGGTCATGCGTTCTGTGTTGATATTCTCCATGGTGATCTTGCACTTTTTGCGGAAGGGCATGGTCCAGTAGCAGTTGAAGGCGCTGCCGGGGTTCACGGTAACGGCCAGTGAGTTCATCTGCGCATATTCTCCCCAGCCCATGCCGAAGAAATCGCCTACCGGTACTTCTACGGAAGGAGTGGTTTCATCGTCCCAGTAAAAGCGGAGAATGGAATAACGCCAGTTGCCGGTAGGGGTCATCCAGATGTGCTGGATGGCGCCGGGGCCTTCAATTTCGGCCAGCGTGAACGTTTTGCCCGGCTCAATGTGGATGTAGGGATTTACTTTCCAGCCCTGCCCCAGCTCGCGGGCGGCATTGCGGGCATTGCCCTGTTCGAGGGTGGCCATGCCGCCTTTGCCGGGCTCGCCGGTGAAGTTTTCAGGACTGATGGAACGGGTTTTGGCATCGGACAGGCGGTGAAGGTTGCCCATGTTCATTTCCAGCCCGTTGAAACCTTTCTGGGCCAGGGCGGCGCAGCTGATACAGGCCGCCAGAGAGATCAGGAACAGTTTTTTCATACGTTTTTATGATTTGTGGTATTATGTTGCTTTATCGATTAAGCAGTTCGCGTCACGGGATCTTCATATGTGGAATGACAAGCCGTTGTGTTTTTGCCGGCAATTGCCGCACCATGCCGTTCTCTACGAGGCAATCATCAAGCTGTCATTTCTTTTTCGGGCGGTTGCTGGATTGCCTGATCACCAGTTCTGTATCTATGCAGACATTCTCAGCCGGTTTATCACCGTCTTTGATATGTTCCAGCAGCAGGCGCACGGCGGCGTTCCCCATTTCCAGGATGGGCTGCCTGATGAAGGTGATGGGGGAGTAGTAGAGGTCAAAGGCCTCACTTTCGTCAAAGCTTACAACGGCCAGGTCTTCCGGCACCCGTACTCCCAGTTCGTTGATATATTTAAGGCCTTCTATGGCAAGGCTGTTGGTGGCAAAAAACACGGCGTCTGCCGGTTTGCGGCCCTGCAGCAACTGGTCAATGGCCTGGCGTGTTTCTTCGCGGATGTGCGAATAGCGGGCCAGCTTCATCAGGCTGGGCTGCTGGCTGTGGCGGGCCAGCGCTTCGGTATACCCGCGTTTGCGCTCGTTGATATGATACAGTGCGGTTTTATAGGCTATCATGCCAATGCGTTGCCGGCCCGTTTTCACGAGGTGGGCAATGGCATTATAAGAAGCCTGGTAATTATTGATGCCGATCTGGCTCACGGGTATCTGCGGAAAATAACGGTCTATCAGTACAAAAGGCACCGGCTGCTTCTGCAATTGTTTGATCTGCTGCTCGGAGCCTTCCGTAGGGATGAGGATGAGCCCGTCTACCTGCCGGTTCAGCAGTACGTTGATGAGGTCTCCTGACTTCTCCAGGTTCTCGTCAGAGCTGCCGAAGATCACGGTGTAGTTGTTCCGCTTGGCCTCGTCTTCAATAGTGCGGGCAATGTTGCCGAAGAAAGGGTTGGAAATGTCTGCCACTATCAGCCCGATGGTGTCTGACCGGCCGCTTTTGAGGCTGCGGGCAATGTGATTGGGCTGATAGTTGAGCCTGCTGGCTATTTTCCGGATCTTTTTCGCCATTTCCTGGCCCACCCTCGCTTTCTCTTCCTTGTTGGTCAATACATAAGAAACCAGCGCCGTGGACACACCGGCCTCCTGGGCAATATCTTTCAGCGAGGTTTTTTTCTTCATGGATTAAAAATATGCTTAAACGTTTAAGTAAACAAGTTTTTGGCTGGAAATAATTTTTCCCGCCCGGCGGCATGGGGATAATTATTAAATTCGGGGAAATACTACACTCAGCATCAAAATTCACCCCTCATGAGATCCTGCCTTCTCCTTCTGCTGGCATTCCTTTTCTCCGGCTATGCACAGGCACAGTTCCTGCCTGACTCCATGCAGCAAAAAATAGACAAGCTTTTCCAGCGCTGGGACAGTGAGAATAGCCCCGGTTGCGCCGTAGGCATCATCAGGAACGATTCGCTGATCTTCAGCAAAGGTTACGGCGTGGCCAACCTTGAATATAACGTGCCCAATTCGCCGGCTACCATTTTTCATGTGGCTTCCGTATCCAAACAGTTCACCGGCTACGCCATCGTGTTGCTGGCCAGGCAGGGCAGGCTCCGCCTGGACGATGATGTACGGCAGTACCTGCCCTGGTTCCCTGACCTGGGGGAGAAGATCACCATCCGCCACCTGCTCAATCATACCAGCGGCATCCGCGACCAGTGGCAGCTGCTGGCTACCGCCGGCACGCGGCTGGACGATGTGATCACGCAGGAGCAGATCATCAAGGTATTGAGCCGCCAGCGGGCGCTCAATTCCAAACCGGGAGAACGTTATAATTACTGCAACAGCGGTTATACCATGCTGGCGGAAATAGTGAGATCCGTAACGGGAAAAACACTGCGGCAATTCACAGACTCCGCCATTTTCAAACCGCTGAAAATGAACAGCACGCATTTTCATGACGACTATACAGAGATCGTAAAAGGCCGTTCCTATTCCTACCAGCGGAAGAACGGCAACCAGTTTGCCAACAGCGTGCTGAGCTATTCCAACACCGGCGCCACCAGTCTTTTTACTACTGTGGAAGACCTTTCCAAATGGATCATGAACTTCTACGATCCGGTAGCCGGTGATGCGCAGGATATTGCGCAGCTTACCGAAAAAGGCCGCCTGAACAGCGGGAAAGTGATAGACTATGCGCTGGGCATCGGCAACTTTACGTACAAGGGCTGGCGCGGCTTTGCGCACAACGGTGCGGATGCAGGTTACCGCACGGCGCTGCTGGTATACCCCGATCTTAAGCTGGGCTGCGTGGTGCTGGCCAATGTAGGAGATTTTAACCCAGGCGCAAGGGCGGAAGAAGTGATGCAGCTGTTTGTACAGGAAAAAATGCCTGCCGCCAAAGAGAACGCCGCCCGGCCAGACAGCAGCGGGGCCGTGCTGGGCAACCCGTCCGCCATGAAACAGTTTGAAGGCAGCTATATTTCTGACGAAGGCACGCGGATGGCCTTTCGCATCACCAATAACAAACTTTACGCAGACGCATTTGGCCGCTCAGCGCTGTTGAAAGGAGACAGGGGCACTTTCAGCTCTCTTGACAATCCCGCACAGCAATACGCATTCAACGCCAGACCGGGAGATACTACGGTGCTGGTCACTTTTGCGCCCGGGGAAACCGCCCTGCTGCAGAAGTACAGTACCGCGCCCACCTCGGAACGGGAGCTGAAAGCTTATGAAGGCACTTACTATTGCCCGGAGTTGGACTACAGCTACGGCATCACCGTGAAGAACAACCAACTGGTGCTCACCAGCAACAAATACACTGACATGCCGCTCCGCTTTGCCGGGCCAGACCACCTGCATAGCAATTTCTGGTGGATGAGCCACCTGGTAATCCTGCGCAATGAAAAGAAGGAGATAGAAGGCTTTGAGGTGAACGACGGGAGGGTGCTGCATCTGCGGTTTAACAAAATGTGAGTTGCCCGGAGTGCGACCTCGAAGCCCGGTTTGTTTCCTGTACATCTGCTGTACAAATAATATGTTGCCTTCCGGAGCCCGCAACCATGCCCGCCGGATAGTTTCCTCACCGGCCTGTTGCATAAATAATATTTTGTTATTACTTTCGGGTACGTTACCGTTTTTAACCGGTAATCCCGCAAATGTGGCTGCAGCGCAGCATCAGACCGAAGCAACCCCACCGCGCCAACGCGGTGCCGGCACTGTTCCCGTTTTAACCGTAAATACCAATTATGCGAAACACCATTAACCGGAGGAACTTCATGCGCAACGTAGCGGCGTCTGCCTCCGGCATGCTGCTCGGCAACAGCCTCCTGGCCGCCGCGGCAGAAAATACGCCAGCCGTGGCGGAAAAAACGCCCGCAGACCGTATGAAGCAGGTGCTCAGCTACCGCAAGCTGGACGCGCACGTGCACCTGGGCTTGTCTAAAGACGGGCCGGAGGTGAACGTAGACTTCATGGAGCGGCTGGGCATACAGCGCATGTTCCTTTCAAAGCCGGTTACCAAACCCGTTGCCACGCCTGATGACTTCAGGGCGGCCAATGACGTGATACTGAAAGCCATGCGCCAGTACCCCGGCAAGCTCACCGGCATGCTGACGCTCAACCCGCTTTACCCGAAAGAATCGCTGGAAGAGATCAAACGCTGTACCGGTGAAGGCATGATAGGCGTCAAGGTGTATTACCAGGTGAAGATCAGCGACCCCCTGTTTTACCCCATCGTGGAAAAACTGATAGACCTGAAAATGATCATGCTGATGCATGCGGAAACCACCCTGGGCATTGCGGGCTACCGCATGAAGTATGACCGCCGCATGAAGCCGAACGCATCAAGACCGGAAGATTTTATATCCATTGCCGCCCGCTACCCGGAAGCCATGTTCCAGTTTGCGCACATCGGCGGCGGGCCTGACTGGGAGTACGCCTGCAAGGCGCTTAAACACAGTCCTAATGTGTATGTAGATACCTCCGGCAGCAACAACGAAAACAACATGGTGGAATTTGCCGTGCAGCAGCTGGGTGTTGACCGCGTGCTGTTCGGCTCGGACAACATGTATTACCAGTCTGTAGGCAAGCTAATAGACGCCCGCCTCACAGACGCCGAAAAACGCAAGATATTTTTTGATAACTACAATAACATCCTGAAAAAAGGAGGCTACCATGTTGATTGATGTTAACGCCTGGGTGGGCCACTGGCCGTTCAAACGGCTGCATGGCAATACCTGCGAAGGCCTGCTGGCCAGGATGAAAGAGTACGGTACAGACGTTTCGCTTGTTACCAACCTGAACGGCATTTTTTACAAGAACACACAGTCTGCCAACGAAGAACTGTACGAAGAGGTTCATTCAAAAAAGGCTTACAAAGACCGCTTCATACCCTTCGCCGTCATTAATCCTATTTACGGCGGCTGGAAAGATGATTTTGAGGTATGCGTGAAAAAGCTGGGCATGAAAGGCATCCGCGTGTTCCCTAACTATCATGATTATTCGATTACAGAGCCCGCACTGCTGGAGCTGGTGAAAATGGCGCGGGATAGCAACATTCCTGTTGCGCTCACCATGCGCATGGTAGACGAGCGGCAGCGGTCATGGATGGACCTGGCCACGGAATGGGCCATAAAAGATTATCTGCCCCTGCTGCAGGCCGTGCCGGACGCAAAGTACATGTTGCTGAACCTGAGCACGGGCGTAGCGCTTTCCGCGGAAGAAGAAGCATTGCTGAAAAAAACAGATGTGCTTTTCGATACTTCCGGCCGGCATATTGGCCACCTGGCCAAATTTGCCCAACGCTTCGGAGAAGAGCGTTTTGCCTTTGGCACACACTTCCCGGTGCTGGACTATTACACCGGTCTGTTGCGGATAGACTCGCTGCGCGCGGAGGAGGGTGATAAGGAGCAGTACCGTTGCCGGAACGCGCAAAGGTTCCTGGGGCTGTAGGGTTCCTGGAAATTGTTGTTGCTGATATAGTTGCATGTCACTGCATGGAAACGCTTTTTCTGAAAACGAAATACACTGGCTAAAAACATTTCCCATGGCTCAACACATCCACCGCCGCCACTTCCTGGGCAGGCTCACCGCCGCATCTATTGCAGGCATGCTGCCCGCCCCGCTGCTGGCCGCAACCAGCAGCTCTAAGCCAGCCGGCGCCCTGGCCGCGCTGGGCGGTCAACCCGTAAGGGCGGCGGCCAAAAAATGGCCGAAGTGGCCGTATGTAGATGAACGCATGGTGAACGAAGTGGTCAAAACCACGCAGAGCGGCGTATGGAGCCGTATACAGGCCCGCGAAAACGGTAACGTAGCTACGTTTGAACGCCAGTTTGCCGCCATGCTGGGCGCAAAATACTGCGTGGGCACCGGCTCCGGCACGCAGGCCCTGGCGGTGAGCGTAGCCGCCCTGGGCATTGGGCCGGGAGATGAGGTGATCACGTCTCCTTACACAGACTTCGGCACCATCTCCGCCATTCTCACCTGCAGGGCCCTGCCCGTGCTGGCAGACCTGGACGTGGATTCTTACCAGCTGGACCCCGCCGATGTGGAGCGAAAAATAACCCCCGCCACCAAAGCCATTATGCCGGTCCACATGATGGGCCTGCCGGCTGATATGGACAGCATCATGGCCATTGCCGCCAAACACAAGCTCAAAGTGATTGAAGACGCCTGCCAGGGCGTACTGGCCACCCACCGCGGCCGTCCCCTGGGCAGCATAGGCCACCTCGGCTGCTTTAGTTTCCAGGCCAGCAAGCAGATTGCCTGCGGCGAAGGCGGCGCGGTGATAGGCAGTAATGCGGCGCTCATGGATGCCTGCTTCACCGTGCACAACCATGGTACAGACAGGAAAGGCAAACATGTTACCATTGGCCCCAAATACCGCATGAACGAGTTTGAAGCGGCTGTACTGCTGGGACAGTTGCCCACCGCTCAGGAACGCTTCCGCCTCCGTAACCGCAATGCAGACTACCTCACGGAAAAACTTCGCGGCTTTGCGGGACTGGCGCCGCAGAAAAGATACCCCGGCACGGAGAACGGCAGTTATTACAACTATGCCATGTCTTACAAAAAAGAACATTTCAACAATGCTTCGCGCCAGCAATTCCTCAAAGCGCTGGCCGCGGAAGGTATTGCCCTGAGCCCGTACATCCCCAACGGCCTTCACCGCGAGGCCTGGGTAGATCACATTCTCCGCCTCGATGATTACAAAAAGATGCATTCCGCCGCCCGCCTGAAAGCCTGGGAAGAGGCCACGCGCCAGCTGCCCAACTGTGACAGGGTATGTGAAGAGATGGTAGTGCTTCACGGCTCCGGCTCCTTACTGGCCGGGCAGGCGGATATGGACGATGTGGTGAACGCCGTGATGAAGGTGCACAATAACAGGGAGCGGTTGAAAGACCTGTAATATGTTAATCCTGCCCGTACAGTAAACAAAACGTTAAACATCTTGTTGGATGATAGTTGTCATGTTTCAGACATCGGCAAAGGGCTACCTTTGGCATACTTCAACATGATCATGCTTGTTATCCCGTTTATATCCATGTACCTGTGATCATTGAATCACATAAAAACTTGTATTATGAAAAGGCTGGAAAATAAAGTAGCCCTGATTACGGGCGGTGCTGGCAGTATTGGTCAAACAACAGCTAAACTTTTTATAGATGAAGGCGCCAGGGTAATGCTGGTAGACCTGGATGAAACGAGCCTGAAGAAAGCGGCGGAAGAACTGGGGCCCAATGCGGCCTATGTGGCGGCAGACGTCACCAGGGCTGAAGATGTAAAACGTTATGCCGAAGAAACGGTAAAGCAGTTCGGAAAGATCGATATTTTCTTTAACAACGCCGGTATTGAAGGCGTGGTAAAACCCATTACAGAATTCCCGGAAGATGTGTTTGACAAAGTGATGGCGGTGAATGTGAAGGGTGTGTTCCTGGGCTGCAAATATGTGCTGCCCCAGATGAAAGACGGGGCCAGCATGATCATCACCTCATCTGTCGCGGCGCTGGGCGGGTCGGCAGATTTTGTGGCCTACGTTACCAGCAAGCACGCTACAGTGGGCATTATGCGAACGGCTGCGCTGGAAGCCGCACCGCGCAAGATCCGTGTTAACTCCATTCACCCGTCTCCCGTCAACAACCGCATGATGCGGTCCATTGAAGAAGGATATACTCCCGGTCATGCCGCCGAAACGGAAAAGGCCCTGGCCGCCGGTATTCCCCTGGGCCGTTATGCAGAGCCAATTGAGATAGCCCGCCTGGTGTTGTTCCTTGGCTCTGACGAGAGCCAGTTTATCTCAGGCGCAAAGTATGTGATAGACGGCGCTTCCAACGCAAAATAAAGCTCATGCACCATATGCAAAACGGCTCCCCTCACCGGGAGCCGTTTTGCGTTAGGAGGCTTTGCGGTAAATGGCCTACATTTGACTATCACCAAAACGGCCAGTCATGCTTCCCGAAGATTTTGATTTTGCCTGCTCCCTCAATCAGCCGCCCCCTCTGGAGAATTACAATTCTTTCACCGCCAATGAAGCCCTCTGCCAGGCACTAATTGCATATGGTGGAGAGCAGTTCAGCCAACAGGCAGCAGCTTTCGGCAGCATCATGGGCAGCGCCGCCATGCAGGAAGCCGGCTCGCTGGCCAACCAGCATACGCCCGTACTGAAAACGCATGACCGTTTCGGTAACCGGCTGGACGTGGTGGAGTTTCACCCCGCCTACCACCAGATGATGGCAACAGCCATGCAGCATGGTGTGCATGCCGTTTCCTGGACTACGGGCAGCTACCTGGCCCACAGCGTGCTGTCTTACCTCAAACAGCAGATAGACGAAGGCAGCAGTTGCCCGCTCACCATGACCTTTGCGGTGGTACCCTCCCTGCAGCTGGAGCCCGGCATAGCCGCAGAATGGCTGCCGCTCGTGCTTTCCAATGAGTATGATGCCCGCCATATTCCCTATTATGAAAAGAAAGGCTGCACCTTCGGCATGGCCATGACGGAGCCACAAGGCGGCAGTGACGTGCGGGCCAATATCACCGCCGCGCGCCCCCTTGGCAGCGGGGCCTACGCCATTACGGGCAGAAAGTGGTTTTGCAGCGCGCCCATGAGTGACGCGTTCCTGGTACTGGCGCAGGCTCCCAAAGGCCTGAGCTGCTTCCTGGTGCCAAGGTTCACGCCGGAAGGGCAAAAGAACAAGCTGTATTTCCAGCGGCTGAAAAACAAGCTGGGCAACCGCTCCAATGCATCCGCGGAAGTAGAGTTCCACGCCGCCTGGGGCCGCATCATAGGAGAAGAGGGCAGGGGCATTGCCAATATTATGGAAATGGTGCGCCATACGCGGCTGGATTGTGCCATCGGCTCCGCCGCCACGCTGCAACGGGCAGTAGCGGAAGCCATCCATCATTGCACCTTCCGCAGCGCCTTCGGCAAACCGCTTATATCACAACCGCTCATGCAAAACGTGCTGGCAGACCTTTGCCTGGAATCTGAAGCCGCCATTGCAATGGCCTTCCGGCTGGCAAAGGGTTTTGACGATGCCCGCACGGATGAAGAAGCGCTGCACTTCACCCGTATAGCCACCGCCGTTGCCAAGTTCTGGAATACGAAGCGCGCAGTGCTGGCCATGGGGGAGGCGCTGGAATGCATCGGCGGCAATGGGTACGTGGAGGAATCCATCATGCCCCGGCTCTACCGGGATGTGCCGGTGAACGCCATATGGGAAGGCTCCGGCAACATTCAGGCGCTGGACGTGCTGCGCGCCATGCAGCGGGAACCGCGCAGCGTGGAAGCGCTTTTCCATTATTTTGAACAGGCGGAAGGCTTGCATACCGGGCTTGACAGGCAGCTGCACCAGCTCCGGCAATTGCTTTCGCGCGTTGAGGGGCTGGAACACAACGCCCGCGCCATTGTGGAAAAAATGGCATTGGCCATACAGGCCGTGGAGCTGTTCCGTATTGCGCCGCCGGCCATGGCGGAACTGTTTTGTGAGGCGAGGCTTTCAGAAGGGAGAGGCATCACCTGGGGTACACTGCCGGAAGGGGGACTGCTGGATGAAGTCATCAGGAGAACGCATTTTACAGCCAGGTAGCTGCTTGTCATCTTTGGATTTTCATTATATTGTTCCCACAAATTGTATGATAAGTAAACTCAACCCGCACCCATGACGCCAAAATTTATGATGGCCCTGTTTTTTACTGCTCTGGTGGGCAGGGCAACCGCGCAATCCCCGCAGGAAATTGCCGATGCTGCAAAAGACCTGGCCGTGTTCAAAGATCCCCTGGCCTCAGGCCTCAGGAAGAACATCAAGAAAAAAGACATTGAAAAGATCAAGACGCCGCAGCTGAAGGAAGCCGCGTTGGCCATGCTCAACGGGCAGTACAGCACTGCTTACCGCCTGGCCAGCTATGAAGCTTGCCTCACGCCTGCCACGCTGGGAAAAGAATTGATGATCGGTGACGGCTACAGCCGGTATGAAAATATGACCGGCATCTACCTGCCCACCGGGAGCCATGTTATACTGGCGGAAAACATTCCCGAAGGGAAGAAGGTGAACCTGCTCATTCCCAACTGGAACCGCCGCGCCCCGGAAGGTATTGACCCCACCGAAGACCCCGCGGGCTGGAGTATTGTAAAACAGCAATTCAGATTGAAAAATGGTGTCAACATCATTTATGTAAAGGGCTTCGATGGATTGGCCTATGTTGATTATTATACAGACACGCCGGAGAAAGAAAAACCGGTGAAAGTGCATTTTGTAGGCGGCCGCGTAAACGGTTATTTCGATATTGCCAAACATACCAATGCAGACTGGGACCGGCTCATAGATAGTGCCGTATATCCGGTGATAGATGCCAAAGGCGCGCACATACAGGTGGCCTACCCGGCGGAGGCCTGTAAGAAATACGCGTACGGCAGGGGTGTGGAGCTGATCAGTAATTATGATTCCATGGTGTACCGCCAGCACCGCATCCTGGGCCTCATCAAATACAATAAGGTGCCGAAGAACCACATCCTGGCGCGTGTCAACTATAACTATTACATGTTCCGGGACGGGGACGGTGTGGCTTACATGGGTACGCAACCGGGCAACGCCATGCCGCTGGTGGCAGACCCTGAGCGGGTGATCAAGGGAGATCCCTGCTGGGGCTTCAGCCATGAAGTGGGGCATGTTCACCAGGTGCGGCCGTATTTTAACTGGGGAGGGCTGGGCGAAGTAAGCAATAACATTTTCTCCCTGTATGTCACCACTTCCTTCGGCAACAAAAGCAGGGTGTCTGCACAGCAAAACTACGAGAAAGCGCGGGACAGTATTATTGCCCGCAAGATCAGCTACCTGCAGGATGAAGATGTGTTCAACCGCCTGATCCCTTTCTGGCAGCTGCACCTCTATTTTTCCGGCGCAGGCAGGTATCCTGATTTTTATCCTGACCTATTTGAGGCCTTCAGGCAACAGGGCGCGGCGGCCAGGCCCGCTGGCCAGTCCGCACGGGAAGAAGGTTGGGACGACCGGGGCCGCAACCCTGCTGAGTCTCAACTCAATTTTGTAAAAACGGCCTGTGAAGTGAGCAAAACTGACCTCACCGATTTTTTTGACAAATACGGCTTTTTCTACGTGGGCAATTTTAGTTACGACGACTACGGAAAGTATAGCTACAACATGACGCAGGAAATGGTAGATGCCTGCAAGGCCGGCATCAGGGCCATGGACCTGCCCAAACCGGCGGTTGATATTACGATGTTGGAAGACTAGGCAAGAATACGCTATTGATATTTAAAGGCTTTGCATGCAACATGCAAAGCCTTTTTGCTGCCCGTTCCCATTTGACAGTTCAGGAAATTTATATAAGTTGTGCCCCTAATTCAAGATGGATGGAACCTATACCTGGCCCCGCAAGCACCCCGCGTTATGATGTAATTATTGTTGGCGCCGGCCCTTCCGGCTGCGCCTGTGCCATGGCCCTCGCCGCCTCCGGGCTGTGCATTGCCGTTATAGACAAGCACACTTTCCCGCGGGACAAGGTTTGCGGAGACGCCATCCCCGGCAGGGCCATCAAGTTCCTGCACGAAATAGACCCGCAGTTTGCCGGCCGGCTTGCTGCTTTCACTGAAAAGCTGCCCACCCGCCAAACGGTATGTTACTACAACAACAAGCGGCTTGATTTTTCCTGGAGCCTGGAGGCCTATACCGCCACGCGGGAAAGTTTTGACAACTTCCTGTTTGCCGGCATCCGCAACAGGCCCGGTATTCATACGCTGGAAGGAGACGGGGTTACAAATATCACCGGCTCTCCGGGCGGGTATACCGTGAGCACCAAAAGCGGGCAACGTTATCAATGCACCATGCTGGTAGGCGCAGACGGCATCAACGGCATCTCCGCCAAAAAACTGACCGGCCGCCAGATAGACAGAAAACACCATGTGGCCGGTGTCAGGGCTTACTACACCGGCGTGTCAGGTATGGAAGATACCTGCACGGAAGTCTATTTTGACCGTAAATACCTGCCGGGATACTTTTGGGCATTCCCCATCAAAGGCGGCCTTGTAAACGCCGGTATGGCCATCTTGTCTGACAACGTGGTGAAAGAGAAGCTCAACGTAAAAACCGTCTTCCACGATTTTATTGAGCGGTCTCCCATACTCCGGGAAAAATTCCGGCATGCCCAACCGGAAGGAGCGCTGCAGGGGTGCGGCCTGCCCATGGGCTCCCGGTGGGTGGTAATGAGCGGGGACCATTTTCTGCTGGCCGGAGACGCCGCCTCCCTTATCGATCCCGTAAGCGGAGACGGCATCGGCAATGCCATCCTGAGCGGCAAGCTGGCGGCAGCGCAGGTAATGCGGTGTTTCGCAGCCGGCAACTTCAGCGCAACCTTTGTGAAACAGTATGAGCAGGAATTGCATAAAGCGGCGGGCGCAGACATGCGCAGGAAAACGATGGTGCTGAAAACCATGGCCAGGATGCCGTTCCTTTTTAATGCAGCGTTTGTGATCGGGAAGAACAGGGTAGTGAGGAAGTTTATGAAGTGAGGAGAAAATATCCGCCCCTCCGCTTTGTATACCGCCATCATAGTCGTAAATTGATGGCGCCATTATCATTTAACAACTGTGAAAATTAACCCATGCAGCAAGTACAAGTTGGCAAATGTGTATACATCCTGAACACGGGAAAGAACCTGTACAAGATAGGTAAGACAAGCGATCTGCAGCGGCGGCTGGCGGCTTATCATACCCATCTGCCCATTCTTTTCCGCGTGATCAGGCAGTATGCCGCCCTGAACATGACTGACCTGGAAGAAAGCCTGCACATTGTTTTCCAGCACAAGCGGGTGAAAGGCGAATGGTTTGCCCTGAACCGGAGCGACCTGGTGATCTGTGACAATATTGCCCGCAACTACGCCCTGCAATCCCTGCAGAAACAGCGTAAGAAACATATTCCCGTCACCTTCAGCAGCAACCCCTTGCTGCAGGTGATGGAAGCCAACGAAAAATACCTGCAGGACTATGCCCGTATTGCGGACGATATCAGGCTGGGTCTCAGCAACGATGAAGTGTTTGAGCTGTATGAGGCCACCGTCAGCAAAGCCGTCATTGAAACCGTAAGGCGGCTCATGAGGTACCGCACGCCCAACTCGGAATTCCTCGGCAAGTGGCTCAGGGTGATCAGCGAGCTGAACGATGGCGTGAGCGAAAGCGCCATTTTGCAGAAATACAAAGGTGAGCTCAGCCGCCCTACTATTCAGATGATCAAAAGAATATTGCGAAACCAGCTGTACTGAGCTGTCAAATCTTCACCCAACCCGCAACTGACATATTCTCCGTGAAGTAATACCCGTTATGCCCGCCCAGTAATTGCAGCGTTTCTCCCGCGGCAATGGAACTCTTTACAGCCGCAGTGCTGTCGGGCGCGTCCAGCAATGGCGTGGCGGCGGCGGTTACCAGCTTCCTGTACGGCCTGGTGGTAACACGGCTGCTTTCAATAAATCCTTCCCGGTTATCCGGCAATGATACTTTATACCAGCCCCCGGCCGCGGCCAGGATGCGCATTACCTGGTTGGCCGGCAGTTTGTTGGAAACGCGGGCGCTATTGGACGGTGCGTCGTACAGCGAAGCCTGCGCGCTGTTTCTGCAATAAGCAGATAGCAGGTTTAGGGAGGCGGTGATGGCCGGGGCGTTTTGCCGGTCTGCTTTGATAAATGGCAGGGGATCTACCGCGCCGGAGCCGGTGTATATTCCGAAATGAAGATGCGTAGGTGTGTTGCGGGCATTGCCGGTATTGCCCATCAGCCCCACTGTATCACCGGCGGCTACCCTTTGCCCGGAGGTGACCAGTTGCGAATCGAGGTGCGCGTAATACAGGGTGTAGTTTTTATTGTCCGGCCGCAGGAACACTACTTTCCCGCCCAGGTTGTTTTCTCCCGTTCTTGTAACGAAACCGTCTGCCGCCGCTACTACCGGCATCCTGAACTTGCCGAAAATGTCAACCCCTTCATGGCTGCGTGCGCCCCTGTCTCTCGCGTCTCCCCAGAAGCTGCCTATCCGCCCGTTTGCCTGCCCCGGTACCGGGAAGGCGAGAGATGGCCGGGTAGTGATGCTGATCGTATATTCCACGCCTGATAACAGTTCCGGCTGAAGGCGCAGCACAAAGCTGCTGTTCCGCTCTGCCTCATATTGCAGCAAATGGGTGGTATCCGCGCTGGCCAGCAGGGAAGGGGCGCCGCCGGCAGCGGCTGGCTGCCACAGGTCTGCAAACAGGCGTATGTTGCCGGCCGGTTTAACACTGACGGTTATATGCAGCTGTTCTCCCTGCTGCGCGGTAAAAATGTACCCTGCGGCATCCGGCCTGTCTGCGGCAAAGTAGCCTGTTTCCTGGTAAGGCAGCGAAACGGTAAGGGGCTTCAGCAGGGCCTTTTCAGCTGCGGCAAACCACAGGCTGCCCAGGGCCGTTTCTTTCAGCCCCGCGTCCAAAATACGGGCGGCGTACTGCTCATGCGGGGTCTTTTTGGCAAAGATGCCTCTCTTTGAGGTGGAGCACCCGGCCAGCAGAACAGCCATAACGCAGAGAATTGATAAATACCTTGCCATATGCTTCATGTTTTGAGGGTGCGTAAGGTGATGGAATACCGGCGGCTCTGTACGGGGGAAATGCTGTGCTGCCAGTCTTCCCGCGCAGGGCCTTGCATGATGTACAGTGAACGTCTTTCCACAGAAAGGGAAATAATGGCGCGCCGGTGTTGTTTTTCTTTTTCGTAAGGCCTGAAGCGGAAGGTGCAGTCGGCCTGGAGGGAGATGCCCGCCACCAGGTCAAACGGGGGGGCGTCCCGGTGCCAGTTGATCACGGAGCCGGGCGGGTATTCCGTTACCAGCAGTTCCGCAAACGCGGCGGGCGGAAGGTTGGCCTGTACGGCCGTTTTATGGATGAGATGATCAAAGGCGGAGGGGATGCCTTTCCCCATGGTAAGGGCCTTTTTATCGAAAGAATAATCGTACCCGAAGCTGGCGGTTTTCCGCCGGGCGGCGTAGCCCTGGAAGGTAAAGGTATGCAGCTCAAGGCCCTGTATGGTTTTCAGCAGAAAGGCCTCTTCTTCGGCGGAAATAAAACCGGGGAAGTAAAGGAAGCCCCGCGGGTAGGAGGGTGTTATGTTGAACAGCGTAGCCACGGGAAGAGAGAAGCGAAAGCCATGCCACCCTACCGCAGCAAGGCATGTTTCTCCGGCGTATGCCCCAGCGCCTCGTCAATAAACCGGTAAGCCTCCAGCCGCTGGGCCGGGGGGAAATCGTGCCCGGCATCGGGGTACCTGACCTGTAAACGCTGCGTAGCATTAAAGAGGCCATATACCGGCGTCGCATTCGCAATGCCTGCCTTTACACCTTTCACGTCAAAATTACTGTCGTTCACCGGGGAGTTGGAGAAAAAAGGCCGTGGCGCCAGGGTGGCTATTATTTCATCAAAATCGAAGGGGATGCGTTGCTGGTCAAGACCGTATTTATCGCGCAGCAGGGGCATATAACGTGTCTGTGCCCAGGGGCCCAGGCGGCCGCCGTAACGTTGGGAGGCGGCTTCACCAATGTTGTAATAGCTGAAGAGCGTCCAGCCGCAACTGGCCACTATCACTTTGATGCGTTCGTCAAATGCGGCTGCGAACATGGCGTTATGGCCGCCCAGGGAATGGCCTATCACGCCTATGCGAGCGGTATCCACGTCTTCCCTTGCCTGCAGCAGGTCAATGCAGCGGATATGGTTGAAGATGGCCTTCATAGTGCCTGATTCGTAACGGTCATGCGCAAAGTCATAATCTTTCAGGTGCCCGAAGCTGGGGTAGTCAGGTGCGATCACAACATAACCCCTGTCTGCCAGCTCTTCCGCATATGCCCGGTTGGCAGTGGTGGTATTTTCACTGGTAATGGCGCGTTTGCCGAGTGAACTGGTGCCGTGCAGGGCCAGCATGGCGGCGTGTTTCCCTTTCTTCAGCGGTACAAATAACAAAGCCGGTAGGGTTCGTTGTCGGCGGCCATGAAGGTGATCTCGTAACGGATGTGGTTGCGTTGCTGAAAGCTGTCTGTTACGGTTACCTGCAGGGGCACGGGGCGGCTGCGGTCTGGCAGGGGGCCCATGGCCAGCTGCATGCGGGCCAGTACCTGCTGCCGCTGGGCGGCCCATTGAGCCGTTGTTTTTATCGTGTTGGCCTTGCCGTTAGACAAGCCGGCGGCGCCTGTCTGGGCATGTAAGGAGGCGCCGGCAAGGAGCGCGGCAAGCGCCAGGCTGATACGGGTTATCATCATGTCTACAAGATAATAAATCCGTCTTCATACCGCAATCCGCATGGCTGTTTTGTAGTTGGGCCATAAATATGTCCATTTTTTCAATTGGAACGTCCATTGTCCAAAAAGAGAATCGGGGGGAAATTGGGGTATCGTTTTTTTCGAGAATTATTTCCACGGACTGTACAAAAACTTGTTCAATGAACACCACCAGAATTAGAAAAACCTACCGGCTCTTTGCCTGCCGCATTTGCAGCGCATGGCCGGCATCAGTGCCCCGTGTTACAGCTTCATGGCTACGGGCCGCTTTCACCTGTCTCCTTCCGCTGCTCATATGTACCGCCAAAGCGGTGGCGCAAAACACCATCACCGCGGCAGGTACTGTTAAAATGGCTGACGGCACGCCGCTATCCGGCGCCACTGTGGTGCAGAAGAACGGCGGCGCGGCCACCAGCACCAACCAGGAGGGGCGCTTTTCCCTCAAGGTGCCGCAGGGCGCCGTGCTGATCGTTTCTTATGTAGGCTTTGAAACCAGGGAAGTGCCCGCAGCGGCCAGCATGACAGTTACACTGGCCAGTCAGGCCATCAGCCTGCAGGATGTGGAAGTGGTGGTAGACAAGGGCTACGGCAAAAGCAAAAAGCTGGCGGTTTCTTCCTCTATCGCTTCCGTAAAGGCGGAGGAAATACAGAACCAGACGGGCTACAACCTGGGCACCCTGCTGCAGGGCAAGGCAACAGGAGTGCAGGTTACCAACACCAGCGGCGGGTTCCCGAAAATACTCATCCGCGGCTTCACCACGCTCAACACCAGCTCTGACCCGCTGATCATTATGGACGGCATCAACCTGGGCCGCGCCAACCTGAACATGATCAACGTGAACGATATCGAGAACATAGACATCCTCAAAGACGGCGCCGCCGCAGCCATTTACGGCTCAGACGCTTCCGGCGGCGTAATCGTGATCACCACCAAAAAAGGCAAGGCAGGCGTTATAAAAACGGATATTGATGTGAACTACGGCCGGGAGTTCTTCGCCAAACCCAACATGGCAGACGCGCAGGAGTACCTGGACATACAGAAACGACGCTTCTCCAATTACACTACGCCTTCATGGGCTACCAATACAGACTGGTGGGATGAAGTGGTAGTGCCCACCAACGTGGTGAACGCCAACGTGGGCGTAAGCGGCGGCAGCGAAAAGCTGACCACCTATGCCAGCGTCAGCTATTACCGTACGGAAGGCCCGTTCTATTACGGCCATACGCAACGTGCCACGGCCCGCGTGAACCTGGACTACAAGCCCAGCAAGTTCATCTCCGCCGGCACCACTATTTACCCGCGTTTTGAAGAATGGCAAAACTCCGGCCTGGGCGGTGGAACGTTTGCAGCGCCCGCCCTGGGCGGGGATATGATGACGGCCATGCGTACGGAGCCTATTCTGCCGGTACATCATGCGCGGCCGGGGCAGAATGAGTACAGCCAGTTCTCCGCATCGTCTATTGAGCGCAATCCCAACCCTGCAGCGGTACTGGAGCGCAGCCGGCATAACAACAACTACGCGCTGGGCCTGGTAGGGGATGTGCATGTAGACATCATGCCGGTGAAGAACCTGACGCTGCGCACGCAGGCGGGCCTCAACACGGGCAACCGTTTTGCCCGTTCTTACAGTCCGCCGTTCTACAATAACTTCTTCGGCTCTCGTGACCAGAATTATGACAGCGTGGCCAACAATCCTAATCAAACAAAAGACAATTACCTCTACGCCTCCCGTGCATATTCCTATTCAGGTTACAATGTAGACTGGCGGCTGACCAATACGGCCAACTATTATTTCAGCATCGGGGCAGATCATCGCTTCAACGTGCTGGTGGGCTACGAAGCGCGCAAAGAAAGCGGGGCCAGCAATGCGGTGGGGCGCGCATACATTCCGGTAGACCAGCCGGGCCTCTGGAACCCCAACAACGCGGGCACGCCCATATTGCCCACCTCCCCCAACAACTATGTGCAGGGGGAAGGCATCCGGTACAATGAAACCTGGGCTTCTTACTTCGGCCGTGTGAACTACGAGTTCAACAATAAATATTTCGTGGAGCTGGCGGTGCGGAGAGACGGTTCTTCCCGCTTCCCTGCCAACAAGAAGTGGGGCACCTTCCCCTCCGTGTCCGGTTCGTGGATTGCCTCCAGCGAAAAGTTCCTGCAGAATTTCAAGCCGTTGTCATTCCTGAAAATACGCGCCGGCTACGGCACGGTGGGCAACGCTTCCTTTAACGACCCGTCCGTGGGGCTTGACCTGCTGAGCAGGCGTATTGTAAGCTACGGCGGGGCAGACAACTACTATGTAATGGGCGGCTCTGTGAGCAACATACTGGCGCTGAGCCGGCCGGGCAATCCCAACCTCATCTGGGAAACCACGCAGGATGTGAATATCGCCTTTGAATCCTACTGGCTGCAAAACAGGCTGTACGTCAACTTTGAACGCTACAACCGCAAGTCGAAAGACCTGCTGTATTTCGACAACTTCGGCCGCCCTGACCTGGGCATCCGCTCCGGCGCCTGGTACAACCTGGGCACCATGGAAGTGAAAGGGATGGAAGGCGTCATAGGCTACCGCGATAAACTGGCTAACGGAGATTTTACGTACGATGTTAGTGTGAACATGTCACGCAACCGTGTATACCTGAACGAGCTGGGCACCAATAACAACGTGCCGCTGCTGGCCACCTCGCAAGGCCCTTACCGCGTGGGGGAAGACCTGGGCGGCAACCTCATCAAGGTAGACAAAGGCGGCGGCGAGCTGGGCAACTTTTTCGGCTACCAGGTAGAAGGTGTGTTCCAGAACGCGGGTGAAGTGGATGCGTATGTAGACAAACAGGGCAAAAAGATACAGCCCAACGCCGTGCCGGGAGACTTCAGGTTTGCTGACCTCAACGGAGACGGGGTGATCAATGAGAGTGACAAAACGGTGATCGGCAATGCTTACCCTGACCTTGACCTGGGCCTGAACATCCGCGTGGGTTACAAAGGGTTTGACCTGGCGGTTGGCGGCTTCGGCCGTTTCGGGCACGAAGTGTTCTGGGTAGCCAAGAAGTGGCTGGAAATGGGCTCCCTGGTCTCCAATGTGCTGAAAGGTTCCATCAACAAGGCATGGAACGGAGACGGCAGCACCAACGCCTATCCCCGCTTCATCAACGATGCGCAAGACGCCAATAACAACCTGAAATCTTCCAACTCCTGGTTCATAGAAAAAGGCAATTACTTCCGCTTCAACAATATCCAGCTGGGCTATACGCTGAATAGCCGGCTGACGGAAAAGATCAGGATGAAAAAGCTGCGGGCTTATGTGAACCTGCAGAATATCTGGACCATCACCTCTTACAAGGGGTTGAACCCGGAAATATTCAACAATGATTTCGGCTTGCTGTCGCCAGGCTTTGACCTGTCTCAGGCGCCCACGCGCAAGGCCGTGACCTTTGGTCTTTCTGTAGGACTTTGATTTTTTAAGCGCATAAATGAACAATCATATGCAACCCATCAAAAGATATTTTGCGATACTGCTGGCCGGCTTTACGGTGCTTGCCGCCGGCTCCTGCAGCAAATCGTTCCTGGATAAAGAACTGATAGGCATCAACCCGCAAACCGGCTCGCTGGATAATGAGGAGAACGCGCGCGCCACTATGAACGCCTGTTATGCTTATATAGACGGGGGAGACTGGAACCAGGTATGGTTTCCCCGGCTGCAGATGGAATCTTCCACAGACAACGGCTGGGCCGCCAATGACTACCAGGACAGGCCCATTGAAGTAGGCGTGAGCGACTTCACCGGTGTAAACCCCTTCGTGTCTTACATCGAGAACTTTTACAAGAACATGCATGAAGGCATCCGCAACTGCAACTACATGATCAAGGGCATGCAGGAAGTAACCGCCTTGCCGCAGGCGCTGAAAGACCAGTATACCGCCGAAGCGAAATTCCTGCGGGCCTACTTTTACTTTGAGCTGGTAAAAGCCTTCGGTGCAGACGTGATCAACAACAATTTTGACCCCACGGATGCTACCACGTTCCAGCCCCGTTCATCCGTGGCAGATATTTACAAACAGGTGATACAAGACCTGCAGGAAGCCGCCGCCGCATTACCGGAGCGCGATCAGTATACCAGTGTGGATGTAGGCCGCGCTACAAAAGGCGCCGCCCTGGGGCTGCTGGCCAAGGCGTACCTTTTCAGTGGAGATTATCCCAATGCGGAAACTACCGCGCAGCAAGTGATCACCTCCAACAAATATTCCCTTGAAACACGCTTCAACAGGATATTTGAACCAGAGAACGTGAACGGTGTGGAAAGCATGTTTGAAGTGAACTACGTGAATGCTGCGCCTTTGAGCCGCGGCCCCATTCCCGGTGTGCTCACCGGCGCCGCCTCTGTAGACGGCGGCTGGGGCTGGTTTGGCCTCACCAGCGACCTGGAGAACGCTTACATAGCAGAAGGGGATGACATCAGGAGAACGGCTACCATCCTGAAAGCCGGGGAGCAGGTAGACAATGAAACGCCTGCCCGCATCTTCCCCAAACATCTGATCAACGGCAAGCCCGCGCATACGTCTTTCCGCTACTACAGGAAGTTCTACATCCCGCTGGCCAAAAGGGTGGGAGACCCCTGGCCCTACAATCATATTATCATGCGGTACGCGGAGCTGCTGCTCATACATGCGGAAGCGGCCGCTTTCAATAACAAGCCTGATGTGGCGCTGCTGTCTCTCAACAAAGTGCGGGAACGTGTAGAGCTGGATGCAAAGGCAGGCCTCACGGGAGATGCGCTGAAAGAGGCCATCTGGCAGGAGCGCCGGCTGGAGCTGGCAGGGGAGGGCACCTTCCGTTGGGACGATATCCGCCGTGCCACGGTTGGCGGTAAAAAGCTCATTGCCCGCCTCCTGGGGCCGGAAGGTTCTTTTGTGAAATACAACACCACGGTAAACACAGACCCTGTAGAAACCGCCGGCCACCGGGAGCCGTTGAACAAGGGCTTCTATTTCAAGGAAGGGGTGCATGAGCTGTGGCCTATACCTGCCGCCGCCATGAACAGCAACCCGGCGCTGGAGCAAAATGCCGGATATTAGCGTAATTTAAAACCAAAGATGATACAGATGAATATTGCGACCATTAGCCTGGTGGCCCTCCTGGCCTGCGGCAAAAACAGCGTGCCGGCAAAAGATCCCTGCCTTGTGAACGGAACGGATACCTGCGCAGCAAAGAATACCGCGCTCACCGCCACCATTAACCTGGCCGCGGAAAAGCAGGTGATGCACAGCTTCGGCGCGTCTGACTGCTGGGGCATCAAGTTCATCGGCAAAAACTGGCCGGAGAACAAACGCAACCAGATCGCTGACCTGCTTTTCAGCAAGGAGATGGACGCGCAGGGCAATCCTAAAGGCATTGGTCTGTCTATGTGGCGCATCAACATCGGCGCCGGCAGCTTTGAACAGGGAGAAGGCAGCAACATCAGCTCACCCTGGCGCCGGGAAGAATCTTTCCAGTTGCCGGACGGCAGCTACGACTGGTCTAAACAGGCCGGCAACCAGTGGTTTGCCCGCGCCGCCAAAGCCAGGAACGTGGAAAACTTCCTGCTCTTCTCCATCAGCGCACCTGTGCATATGACAAAGAACGGCTACGCCTTTGCTCCCGGTGGTGCGGACAAAGGCAAGCTGAACCTGCAGCCCGGCAAGATGGATGCCTTTGCCGGCTTCCTGGCGGATGTGACCAAACATTATACAGACGCGGGGATTCCCGTAGGGTATATCAGTCCGCTGAATGAACCGCAGTGGGACTGGATGGCCGGCAACAACGGAAAAGCCACGCAGGAGGGTACCCCCGCTACCAATGAAGAAGCGTTCACTCTCATCAAGGCGCTGGATGCCCAAATGGCCGCCAAAAGCCTCTCCGCAAAGATCGCCTTCGGGGAAGCGGGCGCGCTCAACTACATCTACGGCCCCGTATCTACGGCGCCGGAGAGAAGTGATGTCTTCAACTACTTTTGGAACCCTTCCGGAAAAGGCTACATTGGCGCGCTGCGTTCAGTGGAACCGGTCATGACCAGCCACAGCTACTTTGCCCAGCCGGATGTTCCTACCCTTATCAGCCACCGCCAGCAACTGGCCAGCCGCATGAGCGCCATCAACCCGCAGGTGCACTACTGGCAAACGGAGTATTGCGTACTGGGCAAGGAAGACGGCATCAAAGGCGGCGGGCGTGACCTGGGTATGAATACCGCGCTGTATATAGCCCGCATCATCCATACAGACATTGTGATCGGCAACGCCACCTCCTGGCAGTGGTGGCTGGCCGTAAGCCCTTCAGACTATAAAGACGGCCTGGTGTACGTATCAGACGTAAACGGCACCATGGGAGAGCTGCCTGCTACCCAGCAAGATGGAACTGTGCACTCCTCCAAAATGCTCTGGGCCCTGGGCAACTATTCCCGGTTTGTACGCCCCGGCATGGTACGGGTAGACGCAGCTCTGCAGAACAATACCGCGCCGGAAACCGCTGCCGCCAACCTGATGGTATCCGCCTACAAGAACCCGGCTACCAAAGAGGTTGTGACGGTGCTGATCAATATGACCAATAAAGACGAAGAGATCAGCCTCTCCGGCCTGCAGCTGGCCTCCCCGGAGGTAGCGGTCTATACTACTTCAGAGAAAGATGAGCTGCGGCATACACAAGGCAATGCGGCAAAGGGTATTGCGCTGGGAGCCAGGTCTGTAGTGACCGTGGTGGGCAAATACCGCTAAAACTTATAACCCGTTTTGGGCGCAAGCCTCCAGGCATATCCCCTGGAGGCTTGCTTTTTTGTTCCAATTAGAAGAACTTGCAGCTCAATTTATGGAAAAACGATACCGTCATGAGTCCTAACCTGGCCAATAAAATCAATTTGAATAATTCGAGGCTGGTCTTTTACAGCCTGACCCCGCCCAAAATAACCACTGCCCCCGAAAGGATAGCGGAAATAGCCAAAGGCCAGTTTGAGCGCATTGCCAGGAGCAATATTGATGCGCTCATTCTTTATGACATACAGGACGAATCTTCCAGGACGGAGCAGGAAAGGACCTTCGCTTTCATTCCCACCGTGCCGCCGGAGCAGTACAGCAGGCAGTACCTTGGCGGGCTCACAGTGCCAAAGATCATCTACAAGAGCATTGCCAACCTCAACGGCCAGCAGTTTGGCCAGTGGTTAACAGATAATAATGACATCGGGCATGCTGTGTTCGTGGGCGCCTCTTCCCACCAGCAGGTGGAAAAAACCGGCTTCTCCCTCAACGACGCATACACGTTGCGGCAGCAGGTGTCTCCAGATCTGCTCATTGGCGGCATTGCCATACCCGAGCGGCATGAGAAGAAGGGAGACGAGCACCTGCGCATTTTGCGCAAGGCGCAGCAAGGCTGCAGCTTTTTTGTGTCTCAGTGCGTATATAACGTGAGCGATACCAAGAACCTCCTGTCTGACTATTACTATCATTGCTCTGAAAATACAAACCGTCCCGCGCCCATCATCTTCACGCTGGCTCCCTGCGGCTCTCTGAAAACGCTGCAGTTCATGGAGTGGCTGGGCATCAAAGTGCCCAAATGGCTTTTTAATGACCTGAAACATTCAAAAGACATCCTGGAGTCTTCTGTTCAAACCTGCCTGAACGTAGCGTCAGAGATACTGGAGTATGCAGATAAAAAGAACATGCCCGTAGGGTTTAACATCGAAAGCATCTCCATCAAGAAAGACGAGATCAATGCCTCCCAGGAGATACTGCAGGAAGTGATAAAGCTCACCGGAAAGCCCGTTAATGTAGCCGCAGAAGCCGCTGCCGGCGCACTGCAATAACTGGAATGCCATTTGCCGCTATTTATAGGAATCAACTGTAAAACAGCGTATGCAAAAGATGTTGCTGTTGATGGCCTTGCTGGGTATGCTGCTGGCTGCTGATAATCATGAAAGCACTTTTTCCTACAGGTTGGGTACCAGGCCCGTTATGGTAAAAGTAGCCGCTTACGGCAGCAGCAAGGATGTGGTCATGATCAGCCTGCACGATGATGAGACCACCGGCGTGGAAGCCGCCGGCACGGTGCTGGGAAAAACCGGCGGTGTGCTGATCAGCATTGAGAATAATCACCAGCGGAACATTGTTTTCACCCAGAGAGGGAAAAGCTTCCGGTTCGACCCCAACCGGATGTTCTCCAAAACCGGCATTAAAGCCACGCTCACGGAGCAGGGCAAATACAGTACAAAGTCTGCCGTCAACGCCGTTCATGGTTTTGCCCATTTTTTACTGAATAAGGTGCCCCGGCATGCGGCGGTGCTGATAGCCGTTCATAATAACGGAGATGGAGGCCTGTCTGTTCTCAGCTACATGGAAGGCGGCGAATTTGAAAAGGATGCGGCCGAAGTTCATAAAAGTGATGACCGTGACCCTGATAACTTCTTCCTCACCACAGACGGCAGGCTTTACCGCGCGCTCCGCTCAGCCGGCTACAACGTTGTTCTCCAGGCTAAAAAGGCCGCGGATGACGGCTCCCTGAGCGTGTATTACGGCAGGAAGCACAAGCGGTACATCAATATAGAGGCGGAAACGGGCCATGCAGCGGAGCAGGCGGAGATGATAGAAAAGGTGATAGCCCTCCTCCGCCAGGGGGCCTGATAGCCCCAAAATACTTCCATGGTAAAATTATTTTTTTTAATATTGACCCGCTCTTTTTGTTTTTGATAAGTACACATTTAAATTAAAACAGTGCATGATTAAGTTTACGCTTCCGCTCATCTATTCCCTTACGGTATTCATTGGCGCAAGCCATTTCTTCGGAGGCAGTTCCGGCACGTCCAACGAACCTCCGGAATTGACCATCACCCGCTTTTCCGGCCCTGATGTAACGCCCAGCCCCGCCTGCCTGGCGGTAGCGCCCACTGGCGAAGTGTTTGTAGGCGTGGACATGATCGGCTCACTGGGTAAAGACCCCGGCAAAGGCCGCATCCTGAGGCTTATAGACAAGGATCATGACGGCAAGATGGATGAGCATACGGAGTTTGCCGTGGTAGACAATCCCCGTGGCATTTTGGTGCAAGGCAGCAAGGTATACGTACTGCATACCACCTTCTCCACTGAAACCGGCAAGGCTACCGGCATGGCGCTGGTGCTGTTTGAAGATAAAGACGGAGACGGCAAGGCAGACGGCCCTGCGCAGCCGCTTGTTGAAAACCTCAGCAACACCCGGTACATCCAGGAGCGGGGAACAGACCACGCCACCAATGGTATCCGGATGGGCATTGACGGCTGGATCTATATTGCCGTGGGAGATTTCGGGTTCCACAACGCTACAGACCGCTCCGGCAAAAAGCTGACCATGCTGGGCGGCGGTATTGTACGGGTACGCCCGGATGGCACCGAAATGGAGGTATTCACGCACGGCACCCGTAATGTGTATGACGTGGCCATAGACCCGTACATGAATATCTTCACCAGGGAAAACACCAATGACGGCGGAGGATGGAACGTGCGGTTCTCTCACCATATCCAGTCCGGCGAATACGGTTATCCCGTACTGTTCAAACACTTCACAGATGAAATACTGCCCGCCCTCGTAGACGTTGGCGGCGGTTCCGGCACGGGCGCCCTGTTTATGGCAGAGCCCACCTGGCCTGAAAAATATAATAATGTTCCCATGATGGCAGACTGGGGGCGGAGCATGCTCTATTTTCACCGTGTAACGCCAGACGGCCCCACCTTCACGCAGCAGGAAGAAGAGTTCCTGAAGCTTCCCCAGATCACAGACCTGGATGTTGACGGCTCCGGCCGGCTTTTCCTCTCCGCCTGGGATGGCGCAGGCTATTCCGGCAGCCCCAAAAAGGGCTATGTGATCAGGGCCGTGCCCAATAACTGGACGTACAAGGCTTACCCCAACGTGGCCAGGGCTTCCATAGAAGAACTGGCGCAACTGTTGCAATCCGCCAGCGCTGTAGCCCGCCTGGACGCTTCGCAGGAGCTGGTGGCGCGGGCGGACACCTCCGCCGCATGGGCCATTGCTGCAGACGCACAGCTGCCTTTATATGCCCGCGTAGCCGGTATCTACACCTATGCACAGGCTGCAGGCGCAGCAGGCATCCCTTCCCTGACGGCGCTCACAAAAGACGCCGCCGTGAAGGAACATGCATTGCGCGCGCTGGCAGACCGCAAGGGAATTGTGAAAGACGTGCCTGAGCAGCCTTTCCTGGAAGGCCTGCAGAGTGCTTCCCCGCGCATACAGGCCGCGGCCATCATCGGGCTGGGGCGTTTAGGCCGCCCGGAAGCCGCCGCTGCCTTGCTGAAAACCGCAGTGCCCGCTTCCTTTGCAGCGCCGGCTAAAGACACCGAAGGCCCGCACGCTACGCCTAATTCCGCTATTGTACTGCCTCACCTGGCCGTGCAGGCGCTCGTAAGCCTCCATGCGGTAGATGCCGCCGTAGCGGCCATCAATGGTGAAAACGGAACGCTCGCTTTATGGGCGCTGCGTTATATGCATGACCAGAAGGCGGTGAACGGGTTAATGGCCGCTTACCGGCAGGCTAAAACGATAAAACAAAAGAACCAGATACTGACTACACTGGCCCGCCTCTACAAGAAAGAAGCCGCTTATGATGCATCCTGGTGGTGGGGTACCCGGCCTGATTCTCATGGCCCATACTACAAAGCGGTAACCTGGGAAGGCTCTCCGGCCATCGAGAAGTTCCTCAAAGCCGAGGCCCTGAAGCAAGGCCCCGCCAAAAAACAATATTTCCGTGACCTGGATGCCCGCCTCCGGATGGAGATCGCCGCTTTTGCACCGTTGAAGCAACCGGAGCCGGTGGCTGCCAAAGAGCCTGCGGTAGACCTGGAGAAGATCAAGAATAAAAAAGGCCAGGTAGGCAAGTCGTCTATTGAAGATGTGCTGCTGGCTGTCAATAAGCTGAAGGGAGACCCGGCTAAAGGAAAGCTGTTGTTTGCCAGCCAGGGTTGCGTGGCCTGCCACAGCATCAGCAAGGGCGAGAAAATGAAAGGCCCCTTTATGGGGCAGATAGGCTCCATCATGAACCGGGAGCAGATAGCGGAATCCATCCTCAAACCGAACGCTTCCATTTCACAGGGTTTTGCCACCGTGATGATCACCGCGAAGGGTAATAAAAGCTATATGGGTTTTGTGACGGAAGAAACGGCTGCCAGGGTGGTGATGCGCGATATTGGCGGGAATGTATCAGAGGTGAAAACGGCTGATATCATCAGCCGCAAGGAGATGAAGAACTCCATGATGCCCGCGGGGCTGGCTAATTCGCTGTCTTATGAGGAACTGGCTTCGCTGATAACCTTTTTGGCGCAGCAGAAGAAATAAGGACTATAAAACAATGCCGGATAATAAAAAGAAATTTTACCTAGGTGGTTATTACTTAACAAAACTACAGACTCAAAAAAGCGGGTCTGGAGCAAATCGGCTTGTTTATACTTGTAGTGAGTGTATTAATGACAATCTGGTTGATACCTGGGCTTATAGCTGGATTATTGATAACGATAAACAGGTGCAGGACGCCAAGGAGAATTTTCAACTTTCTGACATTCAGGTAAATTCCATCAGAACATGGGTAGACAGCAAGCACAAAGAAAAAAAATTAGGGTGGGTAAATGTGTTTGCAGACCTTCAGACGGCCTTGGAATACAGGAATAAGTTCTTCACTCACCTAAATGAGATAAAGGTAATGGCGCTTTATTTTGATGAAACTGAACGAAGGGGCATACTGGAGGAGTTTAAACCACAATCGGAGAATATGGAAAAAATCGGCCTTGGGGTGACACTTTTAAACTCTGTCATGGAAGACAAAAATGAAGTGTTTTTGGGGTTCGACTACATTGGAATTGAGACAGATGGAAGTTTTCATACTTTTCATTGCCACGATATTGGCAAAGAACTTTCGGACAAGTTCCAATTGACATTGAACGATTTCGGATTGTTTGATAGTGATGATAAATCCGAGCAAGTTCTTGACTATTTGAACGACGAAAAAAATGGCTGCGAGCCCGTACCTTGGTTTATTGCAAAGACAAAAATCGTGATGAATAAATAGAGTCTTAGCTATCATTATATGAATTGCTGCGAAAATGAAAGATATAGACAGCATTCTTTCAGATACTGAACACAGACCTTTTGATTTTCCGGTGGGGAAGTGGACGTACTACCAGGAATGGAACAACGCCTTGTTTTTACATTGGAAGGTTCCATTTGATGCATTACGAAAGCTTGTCCCCGGAGAATTGAACCTTGATACTTTTGAGGGGAACGTTTATGTCTCTCTGGTAGCATTTACGATGCAGAAAATCAGGCCAAGAAGTCTGCCGGCCATCAAATTCATTTCTGAATTTGCGGGAATTAACGTTAGGACATACATTAATAACGATAATAAAAAGGGAGTTTATTTTCTGAGCATTGAAGCTGAAAAACAATTGTCTGCATTTGTTGCCAGGGTTCTATCAGGACTTCCTTATGAAAAGTCAAAGATTCAACGGGGGAGTAACAAATATAGATCAATCAACGCCAAAAGGAACTTCCACCTGGATGCTGAATTCGAAGTAAAAGAGCAGGCAACTAAAAAGAAAGAGTTAGATAACTGGCTAACAGAACGATATTGCTTGTATCTGGAAAAGAACAGTATAATTTATCGTTACGATATTCATCACAGAGAATGGGGAATTAAAAAGGTTGACATGCAGCGATTGGATCTGGGCTACAGGATCGGGGACATAAGCCTGACAAATAGTCCAGACTTAATGCATTACTCCGAAGGCGTAGAAGTAGTAGCCTGGAAAAGTAAAAAGATATACTAGCGCTTTTTATCTCTTTATGTGCTCCGGCAACCGCTGAAAGTCCGAATCGTTCACCCATTTCCATTTCAGCGCCGGGTCTTTTTTCATGTACCTTTCATAGAACCCCACGCCGCTTTTATCCGCATAAGGGTACGCGTCAAACACGGCGCCATTGCCTTCCATCCTGGGGTCATGCTGCTGTTTCAACCCGGAGAAAAGCGTTTCTTTCAAGGCTGCCAGCGGTTGGTGCTGTTGCGGGTCGGCGGCCAGGTTGTGAAGGCACTCCGGGTCGCGGGCAATGTTGTACAGTTCTTCCGCCGGGCGTTTCCCGAAAGACCATTGCCAGTACCTGGCGTCACTTCCCGTGGAGAACACGGTTTGCAAAACCACTGTTTTGGTGGGGCCGCCGTCGCAATTGAGGTAGCCGGTTTCAGGATTTCCGGCCGGCCATCGGGCGGTCTCAAAATTATGGAGGTACAGCAGGGAATCTGTTACAATGCCCCTGATGGGGTATCCCGCATCATGCGGCCGCCCCACGTCATGCCGCTCTTTCCCGATCAGGATGTGGGTACGCGGCGTGTAGCCTGCGGGGCTGTCATTCTCAGCGCGCAGCAAGCCGGCAAAGCTGCTGCCGGTAAGCGGCTGCATACCTGTGCCGGCGGCCGGGATGCCGGCTACCTCCAGGATGGTGGGCGCAAAGTCAATAAAGCTGATGAGGTGGTTGATCTCCCTGCCGGGGCGGGGGATGCCGCCTGGCCACATCACGGCCAGCGGAAGGTGAGAGGAGTATTCGTATTCCTGCCCCTTCACCCGGGGGAAAGCCATGCCGTTGTCTGATGTAACAATCACCATGGTGTTCTCCAGCATTCCCCGCTTTTCAAGGCTGGCCAGCATTTTGCCCAGCTGCGCATCAAAGTATTCTATTTCAAAAGCGTAGTCCAGCATATCCGTTGTTACGGAATCTGATGCAGGCCAGGAGGCCAGCAAATCGGATGTAGGGATGTCGCTGAGTTGTTTTTTGCCCTTTGTTATCCCGGAGCCGTATTCATACCCTCTGTGCGGTTCCAGGCCTCCATACCAGAAGAAAAAGGGTTGTTTACCGGCGCCGTCAAGGAAGGTATTAAAATTGGCAGCGTAGTCGATCACGCTGATGCCGGCTGTAGGCGGGGTTGTTTTGGCGCCGTTATATGCTTTCACCAGCAATTCCCGCGGAGCGCCGGCAGCCGTTTTGGCCACCACCGGGGCAATACCTTTCCCGCTGTACCCTACGGCATAACCATTTTCAGACAGTGCTTCGGCCAGCGTTTTGTATTTGGCCGGGAAGTAAGACCAGTGGTTGGCGGCGGCTTCCAGTTGCCAGGGGTTTCTGCCGGTAATGATGCAAGACCGGGACGGGGCGCATTTGGCATTAGGCGTATACGCCCTGGTAAATAAGAGCCCCTGGCGCGCCACCCTGTCAAAGTTGGGCGTTTTTACCCAGCTGCAGCCGTAGGCGCTCATGTGCCGGTACGTGGCATCGTCCATGATGGCGAAGAGGATATTGGGGCGGGGAGGCCGGGCGTGTAACGTGGTTCCCGCGGCCAGCAGCAGCAGGAAGGGAAGGAAGCGCAATAATGTTTTCATCCGGGTCTATTTTCTTAAGATCTTCTCCATGGCCTTGCCCTTTGCCAGCTCATCAATCAGCTTGTCCAGATAACGTATTTGCTGGATGAGCTTGTCTTCGATCTCCTCCACGCGGTAGCCGCAAATCACGCCGGTGATCTTGGAAGAATTCGGGTTGACTTTCGCCTGCCTGAAAAAGGTCTCAAAATTCGTTTTATCGTCCAGGTGCTTTTGCAATGTTTTTTGATCATATCCTGTCAGCCAGTGTATGATCTCGTCTACCTCTGCCTTTGTCCGCCCTTTTTTCTCTGCTTTCTCAATGTAATGCGGGTAAACGCCGGCGAAAGACATTTTGAAGACCCTGTCGAAATTATTCTTCATGGTAATCAGTTTTAACAGATGATCCATGTCAAGTTACAAAAATGTCCAAACATGGCATAGTTACCAGATCACCGTCACCGTGCCCCTGAACAGGAAGGTAGCGCCGCTTTCGCACACTGTTTCTATGGCGTACACGTAGCTGCCCACCGGCGCTACGCGGCCCTTCCAGTTACCGTCCCAGCCTGCCGCGGCGGTATTGATCTGGAAATGGGACCTTTCAAATACCAGTGCGCCCCAGCGGTCGTAAATACGCATCCACGCCACTTCTTTTATACCGCGGCCTTTGGGGTAGAAACGCTCGTTTTTCCCGTCATGGTTGGGAGTGAAAGCGGTAGGGAGGAACACGGCGCCCTTGTCGCACACAACCGTTACCGCCACTTCATCCGCAGCCTTGCAGCCATAGCGGTTCTCCACTTCTACCGTGTAAAGGGTAGACAGGTTGGGCAGGGCCGTTGGGGCAGGACAGGTGGCGCAATCCAGGTACTGGGCAGGCGTCCACCTCCACCGGGTAATATCCGGACTGCCGGGGCCGCCCAGTATTACAGGCACGCCTGCCATGGTGGTGCGGTCTCGCCCGGCGTCAATGACGGGGGAAGGGTGTACGCTTACAACCAGGGAAGTACTATGTGTAAAACAGCCGTCTGCGTCATAACCGGTTACTGCATAAGTATGGTTGCCCAGGGTGTTGATGGCGGCATGTGGGGCGGGGCTGTCAGCATCGTCCAGGCCTTCTCCCTTCCATGTATAATGATCTGCGCCCCAAACCCGTAACGGCAGCACGTGCCCCAGGCAGATGGCGGTATCTGGCGTGGCCTGTATGGAGAAGGGCTGCGCCACGCGGATGTTGACATCATCCGTATTGCTGCAGCCGTTGGCATCCGTCACTTTTACGGTATAGGCTGTGCTTGCTTCGGGCGCGGCCACGGGGTCTGGCGCCTGCGGATCGCTCAGGCCCAGGGCGGGAGACCATTGATAGGTGACGCCGCCGCCTGCGCTCAGCGTGGTGCTGTTGCCCAGGCATATTACATCAGACGCCGCTGCGGCATTGATGGCCGGTTTAGGCATTATCCGGATGTTGTGACGCGCCGTGTCAGCGCAGCCGTCTTTGCTGGTAACAATGAGCACGGCTTCAGCCGGCCCGGCGTTGCTGTATGCCTGGTTGGCCGGCTGCTGTGCGTCCGCGGTGTGGCCATTGCCAAAATCCCAGCGCCAGGTAACATCGTTCACCTTGCTCACCGTTCCGCTGAAACTTACCTCCGCATCCTGGCAGGCTTGCAGGGGCGCGGTGATAGCCACCACCGGGGCCGAGTACGCATGCACGGTTTTGCTCACAGTTTGCGTACAGCCGTAAGCGGTAGTGGTGGTGAGCGTGAAATCATAGCTTTGCGGCTTGTCCAGGAAAAAGCGGGGAGTGGCCGTGTCTGCATCTTCCGCGGGCATGCCGGGGTTATATGTCCATTTATATTCGGCCGCCTGTTTCAGCTCGTCAATGGAATAACTGTTGAATTTAGGCGCAAAGGTGATCCATCCTTCATCACAAATGAATTCCGGTACGGTGGCCAGTTGCACGTCCAGCTTATCTATCACGATAGGGTCTTGCAGAAAGGCCGTGCCCTTGCAGCCCGCCTGGTCTGACAGGATGAGGCGCGGTTTGTAAACACCCGGTGTTTTAAACGTGTGTTTGATAACGGCATCGGTGGTTTCCGTTACAATGCCGTCTGTAAAATCCCAGGCAAAGTTCACGGCGTTCAGCGCCTCCACCTTGAACTCGATCTCTTTGGTAAGGCAGCCGCCGTTACTGGATGTAGTGATGGTGGCATAGGGGCCTTTCACCTCTATTTCTTCTTCGTATTCATCTTCCGTATCTGCATCGCCCACCACCTTCAGCTTCACTTTATATTTTCCGGCGTAGGTATAGGTATGAGAAGGATTGCTGATGGTGGAAAAACTCCCGTCACCAAAATCCCAGTAAGAGCTGGTGTGGTTAACAGACCGGTTGGTAAAGCGGGCAATCACCGGCGGGCAGCCGCTGTTGTTCACGAACGATGTAGTAACGGTAAAGGCCGCGCTAACGCTGGATACCTTGATCTGTTTCTGGGCGCTGTCTGTACAGCCATTGTTGTCCTTTACCAGCAGCTTCACCGTGTACACGCCTTTGTCTGGATAGATTTTGCCGGGGCTGTGGAGTGCAGATGAAGTATTGTCTCCAAAATCCCAGCGGTACGTAGCCTGGCCGCCGGTTACAGTGGTATTGTTATAGAACCATACGCTGCCGCCGGGCCGTATCAGCGTGGCGCTGGGCGTAAAGCCGGCGTTGGGGCCGTTCACCTGCAGGTAGCTGCCGGCAGCGGTACTGATGCAGCCGTCCTGGTCTGTTACTGTCAGTTTGGGATAGAAGTAGCCGGCCTTGTTGTAAGTATAGTTGAAAGGCGGAGCGGTAAATTCCTTTGCAGGCGTGCCGTCACCAAAGTCCCATGACCAGGTTTTGATGGGCTTCCCTTTTGAAACGTCTGTCTGGTCTGTAAACGTAAGCTCCGTACCCCGGCATTCCTGTACGCTTGGAGCAAGAAATTTGGCTACCGGCCCGTGTACGTCTACCACTACCTTGTTGCTGCTGTCAGGACATCCCTGCCGGTTATATGCCACAAAACGGATGGTGTCTTTACCGGGTTGCAGGTTGGTGAAGGTAGCGTTGTCATACACGTAATACTGCCAGTTGGCGGGCGTACCATCTGAAGACATCCAGCGGAAATAGTACAGGTCATATATAGACTTGTCTATAGCCGTTACGCTGGCTTTGAGCGTTTCGTGGCCGCAGAGCGTTGCTTTGTCTGTAGCAATGGTAATCGGAGACGGGGCGTACACAGTAATGTCAAGCGAGTCTGAGCTGGTACAGGTCCCGTCTGAAACGGTCAGCTTTACCTTGTAGGCGCCGGTCCTGTCGTATTTGTGGCTGACGGGGCTGGTTTTGGTGGTGTAAGTGTTTTCCTTTCCGTCTCCCCAGCTCCATTTCCAGCTGGTGATGGTGCCGAGCGAACGTTCTTCAAAACTGATCTCCGTGCGTTGCTCACAATTAATGGGTTGCATGTTAAAACGCGGGAAAGGGTTCACTGCTTTGATGTAGGCCGTTTTGGTAACGGTTTCGGTGCAGCTGTTGTTGGAGACGGTGAGCTTTACGGTGTAGGTGCCGGGTTCCCGGTAGCTGTGCGCCGCATGCTGTGAGGTGCCGTAACGGTAATCGCCAAAGTCCCAGGTCCAGGAGTCGCCCACATCTGTAGTGCCGTTGAACTGCACCCAGTTGTTGCCGCAAACCTGGGGCGCTTGTGGTGACGAGAAATCGGGCTTGGGTTTTCTATACACCTGGATGGGAGAATATAAGCCCACTGTTCCTTTGCAACCATTGGTAGTGGTATAGGTCAGTCTTACGGTATAAGTGCCTTCCTTGTTGTAGATGTGAGATGGCGTGGCGTCTGTTGATTTAGGACTGCCGTCCCCAAAATCCCATTCATAGCTGGTAATGGCATCGCCGGTACTTACAAAACTGTTAAAAGTCGGGTTCAGCCCTTCACAACCGCTCACAACCGTGGCAGTTGCCCGCACCTCCGGTTTTATCACGTTCACATAACGTTCTGCCGTACTGCTGCAGCCGGATGCATTGGAGGCGGTGAGCTTGATGTTGAAATACCCCAGGCTGTTATAGGTAACCGAAGGGTTCTGCTGGCTGGACGTTTGCCCGTTGCCGAAGCTCCAGCTCCAGCTGGTGGCGCCCTGTGATTTATCTGTGAATTGCACCGTGGCCGGAACGTCACAGATGGCTTGCTGGCTGGTCTCAAAACTTGCCCGTGGCGCAGGCTTCACCTCGTAGTCTTTGGTAACGGTTTCCCGGCACTTGCCGTAGTCTGCCGTCATGGTCACTTTTACAGGCCCCGCGCCGGCAGGTGTGTAATAGGCTGTTGCATTGTAATTAGTGATGTACCCCTTGTCAACGCTCCAGGTAACGGCGTTGGCCTGGGGACTGTTGGCCGGGGCGAAATTGGCGGAGCCGTTTTCGCACACGCTGGCCGGCAGCACAAAATCTGTCTTGAAATTGGCCACATTAATATCTTCAGAGGTTTTGGTAGCGGTACAGCCTTTATCACTGGTAATGGTGAGCTTTACCTTGTAAATGCCCCTGGTGGTATAGGTATGCGGGGCGGGGTTGGCGTCTGGGGAAGTGCCGCCGTCACCAAAATCCCAGGCGTAAGTGAGGTTGCCGGGGCCGGTGGAAGCATTGGTAATGGTCAGCGCGCCGGGAGCGGTACACAGGAACTTGTCAGACACGCTGAAATTGGCCGTAAGGGCAGCCGATACATCCACAATGTTGCTGATCTGCTTTGACGCCGTGCAGCCGTTGCTGTTGGTGACCGTAAGGGTGACGGTGGGAGACAGTACATCGTTATAGGTATGTGAGGGGCTGCTGCCGGTACCCGTGGTGCCATCCCCGAAATCCCAGCTATAGGCGCTGATGGTGCCGTTCACCGGGTTAGACTTGTCTGTGAAAGCAACTTTAAAAGGTATACAGCCCTGGGCCGGGCCGGCGGTAAAATCAGGTTTGGGCTTGTCCCATACGGTAACGGTCTTTTCTGCCGTGTGGGTATTGCCGGCGGCGTTCTTCACGGTCAGTTTTACGGTATACGTGCCGGGGGCCGGGTAGGAAGCGCTGGGGCTTCTGTCTGTAGAGGTGGCGCCGTTACCCAGGTCCCACTGCCAGGAAACGGGGTTGCCCGTAGAATTGTCGTTGAATTTGGTGATCAGGCTCTCGCAATCGCTGGTTTTGGTGGGGGTGAAGTCCGCTCTTAGCTGCGCACGTGCTGATATATTCAGCAGGAGCGCAATGGCAAGCATGAAAAAGGTAAGCACAACGCCTGGGGTTGCCTTGAGGTATAGGGACATGAGCTGCAATATTAGCGGCGGAAAAGTACAAAAATTCCGGCTTAATCCGGCTCAACATACACGTGTTTACCGCCAAATTGGGAGATATTATAACTTAATCCAATGGTTAACACCCTTGTTGCCTGGTTGCTGCGCCTGTCTACGATGGAGCTGCCGGAAATATAGCGCACCAGGTTATTCCGCTGGTTCAACAGGTCGTTGGCCTGGAGGTTAAAGCTTAACCGCTGGTCTTTCAGGAATTTTTTGCTCAGACTGGCATTGATAATAAAGGGGTTGGTGTTGGCCAGCCCATAACCGGTATTGAAGGTTTTGGTAGTGTTTGCCCCTACATGCCAGGTCTTTTTTATAATGCCCCTGGCCGAGAAAGACAGAACAAGCCGCTGCACGTTGTTGAATTTATCCGTCACCCCGTCTCCGTTGTTCATGGTGAGGCTGTAATTGATCTTTGTATCGAACCGGAACTGCTTCACCCTGAGCGTGCTGTTGAGGTCTGCCGTATAGTTATGCGTGCGGAAAAAGACCATGCCGTTGGCCTGTTCCAGTACATCAACTATCGGGTTCTGGTTCAGCACGTTGTTGTTGCCGTTATAGTTGTAACCCAGCCTTGCATCCGCCGTTATTTTTTTCGATGTAAACATTCCCCTCAATTGCTGGGATATATTGGCGCCCTTGCTGTGCCGCTTGTGATTATTAATAAAAACCACCCGGTTGGTAGCCCCGATGCTGCCGGAATAAGATATGGAGTACTTGTTTTTCTGGATGGGTATGTTCAGCATATAATGGCCGCTCATGCCATAATTCCCGTTAGTGTTCTCAAACCGTGTTTCCTGTTTGTAACTGTTCAGCGTGTCCCGTATCAGCACCATGTTGTTCACAATTTCGTTTTGGGTGGTGTTGAAACTCAAACCCGCCTGCAGCGAAACGCCGGTTTTGGGGCGTGCAAAATTATAGCTGGAATTGACGTTGTGGGAAAAAGAAGGCTTCAGGTCAGGGTTGCCGATCACGATGTTTTGCAGGTTCTCGGTGTTTCGAACGGGTTGCAGCTGGTCTATAGTAGGGTTTTGATTGCTGCCGCTATAATCAAATGACAGGGTCTCGCCTTCCCCAATGGTCCGGTTCAGCCGGATGGTGGGCGCATAGTTCAGGGTGTTGTTCCTGATCTTCCGGCCCAGGTGAACGTGATGGCTGGTAATAGCGGAAGGAGTGGCGTTGAACCCCACATGGTAGCGCGCCCGCTTGCTGGAATAGGCGTAGCTCAGGCCGGCGCTCTGGTTAATGAGCAGGGCGGTATAATCCGTGCTCAGGGAGTCTACAAAAACGGGTTTACTGCCTTGCTGGTTGATGACGTACGTTTGTACGGTACTGGAATTTTTGCCGGCAGACAGGCCGTACGTGAAGTTCAGGCTTTGCCTGGCCAGGGTATCTTTCGGTCTTTTCAGGCCCAGGCTGTAGTTGACCCTGAAGTGGAACCGCTGGTTGGTATTGTCTGTAATGAGGTGCCTGTTCAGCACGGAATCTTTCTCCAGCACCTCCGTTGTTTTATCATAGAACCGCATGTTGGTATTGATGTAGCGGTCTGCCTGGCTGGAAGAGCTGGAAACGCCGAATTCTCCGGACAGGTTGCTCTTCTTGTCTTTCATGATCCTTGAAAAGCCCAGCCGGGCGTTTATTGAAGGTGACCGGGTAGCCGACCGGTTCACATTCTCAAAATCCTGTTTGATCACGCCCCACTGGTTGTTCAACGAAGCGCTATTGTTTTCGCTGTTATTGTAAGACACGTTGACGCCGCCATCCAGAAAGAACTTTTTGCTGTGATAATTGATGTTGGTACCAAGGCCATGGCGGTTGTCCCGGTCATTGCCGCTGCTGGCCGTTTTGCTATAGAAAGTGCCCAACGGGTTCAGGGTTTCAATGGTCTGCTCGCTGGTATGGGCGTTCCTGTTATTCTCGTGGTTGTAGTGAACGCGGTAGCGCATGTTTTCATTGACCTCGTCTGCGTAAGAGACGTTGGCGCCCATTGTCTGTACCGTTCCCGCCCCGTTGTCTGCAGTGTTGTAGTTAAGCCCCGCGCTGCTTTGCCGGGTATCTTTCCATAAGTTGACGTGCCCGCCGCCGCCAAACATCTCGTTAGTTCCACCACTGATGCTGGCATTGCCGAAGGCGCCGTGGTTCATTTCCGGCTTGGTAACAATGTTCAGCATTTTAATGGGCTCGCCTGTTTTGATGCCGGTAAAGTTAGCCAGGTCGCCGTAGTCATCAATCACCTGTATCTTTGATACAATGGCTGAGGGCAGCTTGTCAATAAAATCCTTGACATTGCTTGTGAAGAAGTCTTTGCCGTTTACGCGCAGCTTCACCATTTCCTTGCCCATTGTTTTCACGTTGTAGCCCTCATCTACCTCCAGGCCCGGCAGCTGCTTCAGCAGGTCTGCCACATTATCCCCTTCCAGCACCTGGTAGGCGGCGGCATTGTACTCAATGGTATCCTGCGCTATCCGTATGGGGTTGGGTTTGGCTTTTACTACCACTTCCTTGAGCATGTGCACGTCCGGTTTCAGGGCAATGGGGCCTATCTGCAGCAAATTTTCCCCGTTAAAGGCGTAATGGCCGGTAAAGCTCTGATGCCCGGCGGCGGTGATCTTTAGTGAGAATGAGGCGGCTTTTATTTTGGTGAAGGTAAAATGGCCTTCTTCATTGGTGGCGGTGGTGAGGGTATCGTTGTCTCCTGTCAGTAATACATGGGCGTTTTTAATGGCTTTTTTAGCGGTGTCTTGTACCTGGCCGGTAATGCGGTTGTGGTTTTGTGCGTAGCCACGAAGGCTGCACAAAAAGAGAAACATGGGTAGGAAGAGGGAAAAATATTTTTCCAAGTTACTAGAGGGTTACAATGCTAATTTATTTTTAAAAAGCTGTGTTTTAAGGGATTTGGGAAATTTTAACAAAATATTTTCCTGGGTTGGGGCATATCATGCCCGATGGGGCGGTCATCAGGGGTATAAATTAATGACATATATCAACACCAACATATTGGCCTGGGGCTCTCAGTTTGCTAAATTTGCCATCAGTTTAGCACAATTGTTTTGCGGTACCCGGCTTTCCCCAACAGCTCAATAAGGGACTATGAAAAACTTACGGCTTTAACCAACTAAAGGCCCCCGCCGAAGCAGGGGCCAGGTGTTTCTCCTCTCAGTACCTTACTACTCGTTTTTGACGGCCGCCTGGCCAACGCTTGCCATTACGGCGCCTGCAATAGCAAGGCCGGCGGCAATGTCGCTGACAAAAGCGGGGAGCGTTATCTCCAATCCGTAAACCGCAGAAGCCATGGCGGTGAGCAGGAGACCAATGTTCCGCACTTTCTGGAAAAAGGGCGGGGTAGGTGCTGTTAACCGATTGATGAATTCCATAATTGATCAAATTTAAAAGTGATAAAAATGGTTACATCATGCCGGTACATCCACGGCTATCAACCTCATGAGGGTGAAGTTGCTGTCGCGGACGGGGTACATGACCCCGTGTTCCAGGTTAAAGTACTCAAGGGCCAACGCGGCCAGCACAAGGTCTGTAGTGCCGGCGGGTATCTGCGCGGTGAGCGTGGCCGCTGCTACCGGTTCTTTGCCCTGCAGTATGTCTGCAGACGTGGCAGCGGAGAACGTGTGCTTGTCTTCACCAAGATTCAGTGCGGCAGCGCCCAGCTTCAACCTGCAATGCGTGGCCGTTTCCGGGAAGGCGATCATTTCCGCAGGGATGAATTCCGGCAAACTGATGCTGACGGTACCTGCTGCCCGGTCTATGGCCTGGGTGAACGGAACCCGCATTTTGTCTGCAAGAGCGCCCTGCGTCATGAACTCGAATTTGGCAAGCAGGGTGAGGTCACCATCCAGCAGGTTACGGTATCCCCGCTCATGCGTAGTGTCAGATTTGACCACCGCTTTGCAGAGCCGCATCAGCCGTGTGTAGAGATCGCTGTTAGCCAGCTTCGGCGTCATAGGCTCAAAAGCCTGTTTGATAAGCTTGCCCGCCTTGCCCGCTTTGGCAAAATCCACGGTGTTCAGCCGGAGCATTTCAAAGGCCGGATCGTTGAAGAATCTTTCCGAAGAGATGCCGCCTTTTCTCCTGAAGCCGAATTCGCCATTCTTTTTCCTGTAAAGGGTCATGTTTTGCGTGGCGCCGACCAGTTGCAGCAGCGGGTCTTGATTATTTGTTTTCTTTTTAGACATAAAATTGTTTTTTGAAATTTTTAAAATAGGCACTTACATAGCCGTGCCAGTAGGGCTTTTCCACGTGATCAGTGTGGTAGATGTAATTACAACCCGAAGGTAGGCGGGCTCCATCGGCGGAAAAAACAGAGTTGCCGATTTTGCCTGTTTTTGCCTGTTTTTGCCGCTTTTCGCCGGTTAAATCTTAATGTTTATGAATAAAAATCTATTGCAAAGAAGGATTGTTACCACGAAGGACATCCAGGTAATTCTTGGGAAGAGCGCGCGTTCCGCCCGTGATTTCATGAAAAGGATGCGTGAACATTTCAATAAAAAGCCAGGACAGTATATTTCCGTATCGGAGTTTTGCGAGTTTTCGGGGCTGACGGAAGCGGAAGTGGTGGATTTTTTTAGCCTCTGATATAGGTGTGATATAGGTCTAACATAGGTCTAACATAGGTGTGATATAGGTCTAACATAGGTCTAATATAGGTCTAATATAGGTGTGATATAGGTAAGAACCAGGTCTTGACCCTCCTGCAAAAAATTGGCCGGCTTCCCTCCAAACTACCCGGATATAGGTCTGATTTTCCTTGTACACCAGGATGTTTGTGAGCGGGCATGAACTTTTTGATATGGGAATTGTTTGGTAAAAAATCTACTCCGGTTTATTGAGACAAGCAGGTTTTGTTAATCATAACCCTCTATCCCATCATGAAACCATGGAATCACCTTGCCGCTGAAGGACTGGCGGAAAAAATCCCTCATGAGCTGGCCGAACAAATGTTCGCCAAAATGTTTTCAATGTTCTATCATTTGCATCCCGGTATGAGTGATGAGCTGGTGAACAACATCCGCAAGCGCTGCGAAGTTGTCCGGTTCAAAAAACGCGCTGTTATACTCGACTATAACGAAGTGTGCCACTATTGCTTCTTTGCGCACACGGGTCTCGTCAAAGCTATCAGCGTAACTGAAGGAATAGAGCAGGTGAGCTGGTTTATGGGCGAAGATGATATTGTTATTGGCGTAGACAGCTTCTACGATCAGGAACCCAGTGAGGAACAATTAATTGCCCTGGAAGATACGGATTGTATTGCCCTGCATTGGGACGAGCTGCAGTTTATCTACGGCATGCACGATGATTTTAACAGGGTAGGGCGGCGGCTGACGGAATACTACTACCGCCAAGCTATGCGGCGCACGAAGTGGGTAGGCCTTCCTGCGGCGAAGCGGTACCAGCTGTTGTTTGAGGCGTACCCAAAGTTTATGGGGCGCGTGCCGGATGCAGCGCTGGCGTCTTACCTGGGGATTAATAAGGCTACGTTGAGCCGGATTAAGAGGGGTTTTCGGAAGAAGTAGGGGCTAATGTCAAGCGATGCGCTCCAATTAATCATTCTAACCTTAAAAAAAACAATTATGAAATCATGGCAACATTTAGTAGATAACGGTTTTGCTGAAGATGTTCCTGAAGAACTGTACAAAAAAATGTTTGAGGAAATGTTTAAATTTTTCGCTGACCTGGGGCTGGAGTTCTCCAATGAGCTTCAGGCGAAGTTGCGGGGGCATAGTGAAGTCATCCGTTTTAAGAAGGGAGCAGTCATTCTTGACTATCCGGAGTTCCGCAGCCATATCATTTTTGCTGCAATGGGGTTGGTAAGTATAGAACTTCAACAGGATGGAAAGAATGTGCCGATATGGTTTTTGGAGGGGAATGGCGTAATAGCACCCTTTGATCCACCGGGAGTGGGTGCCCCGATAGCGGAACGGTTTGTAGCTGCGGAAGAGACCGATTGTATTGCGGTACATCTGTCACATATTGAAAGGCTTGTCAAATATCATCCGGTACTCGTATCGATCATGTATAAACTGCCAGAGTACCAGTTGGAACGGGCTGCAAGGTGGCTTGAAGGCGTGGGATTGACAGGTGCGGAAAAGTATAACTGGTTTTATAAGGAGTTTCCGGCGGTTTGGAGCGTATTCCGAATTCTTTGCTGGCTTCGTTTCTTGGGGTTTAGGAAGGGGAGTTAGGGGGGACGCAGCTAGATTGATTGTAATAGGGAATCCTCTTTGCTGATAAGGCGCTGCAAACCGTTTCGGCGTGCGGAGTTAAGCGGATAAAGTTCCTTCGGATCGATCATATTTATCAACTTGTGCAGAAAGCTGTCGGGGAGAGGCCGGGTGATTGTGAGAGAAGGTTGCTCAATTTATTCAGTACCTTAGGTCTCCCACAACGGCGGTAGCTTCTTTTGAGGCGCCCTTGCATAAATTCGAGTATGTCAGTCGCTTGGTCGAAATAGAATAGCATGCATTTGCTGTACACCTTACTCTGGCAGAAGATTTTCAACTGCCGGAAATTATTGAAAAATGCCGTGCCTGGTATTGCGATTACCTAGCATGGGAGGATAACAACATTATTGGAGATGATGAATAAAAAAGACAACAGAGGCGGCGCCAGGCCGACCGCCGGCCGGAAGTCAGCAGAGGAAAAGGGTTTCGAGAAGAGAAAGCAATACCCGCTTACCATTCCACCGGGCGTATACAATGAATTTCATACCCGATACGGCCGTTCCTGGGCTCGCAGGGTGGAGGAACTGATGCGACAGGATTTAGCCGAAAATCCGTTGTGACTTGCTTTCAATTATTCAGTACCTTAGGCCTTTCACAACTCACTTCTGTACTGCCGCCTATTTCCGGCGTTGTGACTTGCTTTCAATTTATTCAGTACCTTAGGTCTTTCACAACCGAAGTAGGCCCCTTGGAAGTATTCCGGCAGTTGTGACTTGCTTTCAATTTATTCAGTACCTTAGGTCTTTCACAACGGTGCAGGCTGACCTGGAAGCTACAGGGTAGTTGTGACTTGCTTTCAATTTATTCAGTACCTTAGGTCTTTCACAACATGGGCTTTTTAGACAGATATGAAGTGACAGTTGTGACTTGCTTTCAATTTATTCAGTACCTTAGGTCTTTCACAACTATTCACCATGCTTCCCCATTCAAAATTGTGTTGTGACTTGCTTTCAATTTATTCAGTACCTTAGGTCTTTCACAACAAGCGGAGGGTAGAAGACGTGTTAAAAGAGGTTGTGACTTGCTTTCAATTTATTCAGTACCTTAGGTCTTTCACAACCCTGAAGAAATTGGTAGCTGCTCAACAGGAGTTGTGACTTGCTTTCAATTTATTCAGTACCTTAGGTCTTTCACAACTATACCAAATTCGGCCCCGCAGGCAGATTGGTTGTGACTTGCTTTCAATTTATTCAGTACCTTAGGTCTTTCACAACAGGGAGGGGGCATACCAACATTCTACCGGGGTTGTGACTTGCTTTCAATTTATTCAGTACCTTAGGTCTTTCACAACCCACAATTTTGATAAGGCTACATGGCTGGAGTTGTGACTTGCTTTCAATTTATTCAGTACCTTAGGTCTTTCACAACGCAAGTGTTCCGGAGAATATGTCAACGTTAGTTGTGACTTGCTTTCAATTTATTCAGTACCTTAGGTCTTTCACAACATGAACTGGAAAACCTGGAACGTCTGTACGTTGTGACTTGCTTTCAATTTATTCAGTACCTTAGGTCTTTCACAACGATTAAGAAATGACAAGTTTAAAGCAGCCCGTTGTGACTTGCTTTCAATTTATTCAGTACCTTAGGTCTTTCACAACTTGTGGGTCAATAGGGTCTAATCTTTTCTTGTTGTGACTTGCTTTCAATTTATTCAGTACCTTAGGTCTTTCACAACTCTGGACAAAATTATCAAAGTACCATTCCGTTGTGACTTGCTTTCAATTTATTCAGTACCTTAGGTCTTTCACAACAACACCACCCCCTCTGCCCATGAGCAGTTGGTTGTGACTTGCTTTCAATTTATTCAGTACCTTAGGTCTTTCACAACCTCCCGGGTCTGGCGCATGGTCATGCTCCAGTTGTGACTTGCTTTCAATTTATTCAGTACCTTAGGTCTTTCACAACTTAAGAGAATTTTTTACCATAAAAAAAATTGTTGTGACTTGCTTTCAATTTATTCAGTACCTTAGGTCTTTCACAACGCGTATGGCGCATATCCCAAGTGGCGCTTGGTTGTGACTTGCTTTCAATTTATTCAGTACCTTAGGTCTTTCACAACTCATTGCCGCACTGCTACAACCGGCTGCATAGTTGTGACTTGCTTTCAATTTATTCAGTACCTTAGGTCTTTCACAACCAGCAGCTTTGTGATCACCCACAGTACAATGTTGTGACTTGCTTTCAATTTATTCAGTACCTTAGGTCTTTCACAACATCCGGGTCCAAATGGCCTACTATGACCAAGTTGTGACTTGCTTTCAATTTATTCAGTACCTTAGGTCTTTCACAACAATCACTCATTTATAGAGACAAATTTCATGGTTGTGACTTGCTTTCAATTTATTCAGTACCTTAGGTCTTTCACAACAGCCCAGCGGCCACTTACCGAGGAAATGGGGTTGTGACTTGCTTTCAATTTATTCAGTACCTTAGGTCTTTCACAACCATCCCATGACAGATGAAGCTGTTCAATCCGTTGTGACTTGCTTTCAATTTATTCAGTACCTTAGGTCTTTCACAACAGCCCTGTGCCGCCTGTTACTAAACCCAGGGTTGTGACTTGCTTTCAATTTATTCAGTACCTTAGGTCTTTCACAACTACTCAGTATCAGGATACACCCATAGAATAGTTGTGACTTGCTTTCAATTTATTCAGTACCTTAGGTCTTTCACAACTGATGCGTGGAGTGTAGAGCAGGCAACCGGGTTGTGACTTGCTTTCAATTTATTCAGTACCTTAGGTCTTTCACAACGCGGAGGGCGAAGCAGTTCAAGGCAGACCAGTTGTGACTTGCTTTCAATTTATTCAGTACCTTAGGTCTTTCACAACGCTGGAACTGAACCGGCTGTACAGCAGGAAGTTGTGACTTGCTTTCAATTTATTCAGTACCTTAGGTCTTTCACAACAATAAAGTAGTTAACATTGCTGAGGATGGGTTGTGACTTGCTTTCAATTTATTCAGTACCTTAGGTCTTTCACAACAATATATGCTTTGGGAACAAGAGGAATTACGTTGTGACTTGCTTTCAATTTATTCAGTACCTTAGGTCTTTCACAACACTTAAAAACTGTACAATTCCATGAAAACAGTTGTGACTTGCTTTCAATTTATTCAGTACCTTAGGTCTTTCACAACGCTGTCTCGATACGACCTATTCATTTCTCAGTTGTGACTTGCTTTCAATTTATTCAGTACCTTAGGTCTTTCACAACTTCAGGCGATATAACGCCTGTAATACTATCGTTGTGACTTGCTTTCAATTTATTCAGTACCTTAGGTCTTTCACAACAGATTCTCTTGAAGTGAAGACCTGTGGCTGATTTAAATGTATTTTCAGGAATAAAAAAACAGGGCATTCCCCTGTTTTTTTATTCCAACTAGAACAGTTCCAGCTGTTGTGGAGGCGCCATTGCCACAGCAGGTTCTTTACCGTGGAATATTTCTATCATCCCAAATTGTTTATCCGTAATCGTCAATATGCCAACATGGCCCTTGGGGGGAAGTATCTTTTTTACCCTTTTTGTGTGCACATCGGCATTTTCCTTGCTGCTGCAATGACGCAGGTAAATGCTGAACTGAAACATCTGGAAGCCGTCTGCCAGGATTTTCTTTCTGAATTGGGCGTAAATCTTCCGGTCTTTTTTTGTTTCTGTGGGCAGGTCGAAAAATACAAGTACCCACATAACGCGATAGGCATTTAGTCGGTTAAACATTAATACGTAAATTCAGGATACAGTATTTTCCGGGAACTGCCTTCAAAACACTTGGCCAGGGATGAAGTGGTTCGTTGCACTGCATTCATAAGCGGGCTCTTTTGACCGTCTATTATCACGTCCATGGCTGGAACGCTTAAAAGTTGCTTTTTGAGGGTTAACCCCAAGTCCAGGAAACGACCGTTTGCCCGGATAATGTCGCATACTACTTTGTCGACAAATGGGCGATAAGGTTCCATAATATCATCCGCCAGGCAATAGGCATTGTATTGATTGCGGTGGAATATGCCGAGCGTGGGGAGGAGGCCACTACCTACCAGGCCCCTTGCCACTATTGCCCTTAAAATAGCATATCCATAGTTCAGGAGATTGTTGGGAGGATTGCCCTCCCGGTCGCGACGAAACTCCAGGAAATCCGGGAACACTTTTTTCCAATAGTAGCTGGCGGCTTTGGCTTCGGCGTTTTCTGCGTCACCACTCTTGACGTTTTTGGCCAATGTGTCAAGGTATTTATAGTCCTCTCGCTGCGAACGCAAGAGCATGGCTTGGTTGGAAATCTTAGCCATGACTGTTTGCTGCCATAGCTGTTTTTTAAGAGGTACAGAAGCTTCCACCTGTGCCTTGAATTTTTGGCTTTGTAAGGTGTTGCCGTCAAGATTAAAGAATAAGCCTGCCGGATGGTGCGCCTGGTCGCATGTAACCAGGGCTACATTGTTTTCCAGAAGTTTGGCCAGGAGGGCTTGGGTAATGGTTATTTGAGGATTGTCCAGCACCAATAATCCTATGTCCTCAATAGGAATTTGTTTCACTTCCTCGTCACCGGGTAATTCTGCCAATAATTGCTCCTGCCGTGTTTTTAGATAGGCAGGATTCCCGAAATAGATGGTACGCTTGATCATTATTCTGGCGTTATTTCCGGTTGGTGTGATGGATTAGGCTGTTTGTGACGGATTATTTCCCTTCCATTGGCTTCGATAATATTCCCCAATCTGTCAACACGTACTTTAATACAGATGCTTTTAATCATTTGTCCGTCCCAGGCCCTTTCAGATTTGTTATTCGACCCAAGCTCCTGGTTTTTGTCATCAAGCGGCCGGGCAATATGATGTGGTACAAAAAAGCATTGAAGCTTGGTAAAGCTGACAACTTTATATATCCGATGTTGTATCTGGCCTATATTTTCCCAGTTGATGTTGTTTATGTCTTCGCCTGCTTCAGGAACATACACAAGGTCGTTGGGAGACAGAATGATGGAGCGATGGCCCTCAAGTGTTTCTGCTATCGGCCACTTGTTGGCCAGCCGCTCAATTGCTTCCATCAGTGGAACAGTGCTTTTTTCAGTAATTACCCTCTGGCCGGTTGAAATATTCTCGTATATTACAAAAAACAGGTTAGTCCCTTTATCTCCTTCCAGCAGCTTTCCGTTCATATCTATTTTCTTGCCTATTTCTTCATAGATGGTGACTTTATGAATGGGTTTGCCGGCTTTCCTGTTGAGGAGATCAAGCGCTTCGCCTTTAAAGGCGAGATTCGGATCGCCCTGATATTCCTCCAGGTGTTGCAGCAGCAAGCTGGCGAGCCAGGAATTCTTTGCATAAGGGATTTTGCCGATTTTGTCTGCAGTAAAGGAGTTATCCAGTACAACCCGTTTTGCAGCATAATTGTTAAATACAGTAACCTGTAATTTGGAAATTGTGCTACCCTGACTGTCCACCAGGGGATGTTTCTTCAGGTGTTTTTCTGTTTCTTTCAGGTCATATGCGCAATTCTTTAGTAATTCATTCAATTGTTTACGCAACGAAGCGTCCGCTACCTGCGAAGCCAGGTTCCGGGAGGAGCTTTGCAATGCCTTGAGTTGGATATCAAGCGCCTGTTTTAGTGTTACGTCTTTGTACTCCCTGAGAGTAATTTTGCCGAGCGGCTCTTTGAACATGGATTTTCTTATTGCCGTGAGGTCGCCCTTCTCTTGCTTGACCAATTGTTTTTTCCACGTTCCTTCCTGTGTTTGGACCCATTTGGTATACTTGTTCACAGCCTTGCTTAAAAGGCGGTTCCGGTTTTTGTGGGAAACAATTACCTGCTGCAACTTTTCACGGGCTTCTTTGGTGAAGCTTTCCCAGGGCAACACAAAATCGCTGTACCTTGTTTTGACCAGGTACCTGTATTTCCCTGTTTCGTCCGTAGCGTTCAGAGAATTGAGGTATTGTATGTGCTGGCGTGTGGTACAGGCAATAATTAACGCATCCAAAGCATGGTGCCTGTGATCAACACGCTTGTAGTCTTTGTTGAAGTGAATGTTATTATGGGCTGTGTCAAATTGAATGAGTGACTCGCCGGTAATCTGCTGCAGCCTTTCAAACCGCGGCAATAATATTTCCTTCCAGACCCGGTTTAGTCCCCACTTGTCTTTCAATTCACTGGTAATCTGGCCAATTGTAAATACAATTCCTTCTTTTTCCCTGGCAACCGGGTATAGCAACTCTGCCAGTTTCCGGGTAATGTACCGTGTGTCGTTGATCTGGCGCTGGATAAAATCCCTGGGAATATCTTCCCTCATCAGGTTCCTGTATTTGCCGCCCTGGAAGGTCTGTTGACAATGTGCATAGTATGAGGTAGCATCCATCAATGTAAAGGTGGACCCCTTGTGGGTGATGGTACGGCCCCCGTCAGTCTCGATCAATTGCCTGGCTGTGCGGTTCCCCTTATAGTCATTCACACATGTTTCACAGATGGTTTTGTTGAGGAACGAGTCATCAAAGAACCGGGAGCGGGGTATGATGTGCTCAATCTCGTATTCAGCCGTGAAAAGTTTGCTAAGGGGAATTACTTTTCCGGTATAGGGAGAAATATGGTTCTGTTCTCCCCAAAGCTTATAGCGTTCTATCTCGCTCCTTGTAGGCTCTTTTGAAAACCTGACCGCGGTAGTGCGGGCTATTTCGTTGCCGGTGTTTTCCCATAGCCTGATGCGTTCAACATCAGCGGGAGAATCAGGGTTGGCGTTCTGCAGTTCCCGTAATATGGCCAGGATCCTTTTCCTGTCGGCTTCGTTCTCACGGTTCTTTTTATCGGCTTTTTCCCTTTCTGCTGCCGTCTTTTTCAGTTCACGGGCCAGCTCGATGTGAATTTCAGATGGCTGTCCGTATTGCGCCCAAACGTCTTTTGCCAGGCTCAGGCACTCTTTTATGATCTGTTCAACAACCGGGTTGCGCAAGCTGTTGTTAGGGATCAGCAGGGGAACGTTGATGTCATCCGGTGTCTCGTACTTGCCACTGTTTTCACGCTCCGAATGACGGTTATAAACCACATAACAGGCTTTAGGAACGGAAAGGCCTTTAAAGTCAGAAATTTCATGCAAGTTAAAGCTGGCTATCTTATCGCGTGCTTCGTCACTGATTCCCAAGGCATATTCACCCGTTATTATTTGTTCGATGCGGGTTTTTATTGAAGATGGGATATTGTCCCAGTTAAAATATTGCCCGGAGCGCATCAGGGGCAGCAATTTCCGGATGGCCTTAGAGGAAAAGGCCGCATATTGTTTGGGAAGGTCAGGCAATTTCGAGAGGTGGGCGATAACTGGTTCCGGTAATCCCAATGCGTGTTTAGGATTGGAAAGGGCACTGGTGATTTCCTTTCGGCTGTTTAATGAATAAAGGATATGCCACAGGCGGTAGAAGGTATCTGCATTGTCCAATAACGAGTTGCCCTCCTCATAGTTGTGTTTTTTAAAGACCTTCCGGAAAACGGCTTTTGTCTCATTGCCCTGGAAGTCCCTGTCTGATGGATAGTTAAGCCGGTACCTGGTGGTGCTGAGACCCAATTCTTTCAATATGGCATGATGAGAAACGCTTTCGCGGCTGTCAAAGAGTGCAAAGAGCAAGCCCTTCTTTTCATCAGTTAAGTGCTGTTCCGTTGTATCTACGTCTAACAGCGGCTTGCCTTCTGTTTCGACGGTTAATTCCAGCACTTTCAGGTTATGTATTGTTTGCCAGATACGAAACTCCTGAAATTCGGGGCTTGACTTTGGCGCTACTTTTATGCCATAGCCATTTGCTTTTTTTTCAAGGCTGCAGTGGCCAACACTATGTTTTTGGGAGCGTAGCGGGCGCTGGTAGTAAATGATATCTCTTGAGAGCAGGTAGTATATATCATTGGCAAGCAGTTCTTTCTGTTTGGCGTTATTATTTTTATATAGAAGCTTTGCGATTACAGATAGTTTGGAAGTGTCATTCAGCTCAGAATGGAATGTGGCCTGTTTTTTCCAGATGGCCTCAAACTCCCGTTCATACAGCGATCTATCTATAATGTTCTGTCGGATACGATAATTGGGGTCAGCGGCAAGACGATGAAAAAAGTACTCACCAGGGTGGTGCCCGGATTCAAGAATGCTTTTTTCCAGTGCTGCTTTCTTTTTCTCCCAATCATTGGGGTCGGGTATGGCAAATGTATATGTAATTTCACCGGACTTGGTGGTTTTCCTGGTTACTTCCAGCTCCATTTCCTTTCCCTCCCAGTCAGGAATGGCCCGCCGTTTTATTTGACCGTTGATATCTCCGGCAGTTACATTAAGGGTTTTAATACCCTTTTCTTCTGAAATTTCAGTGATGTGCGATACGGTCAGTATTTGCACCCATTTCTCAAAAAGAGGGTATTTAATTTCATCCTGCTCTTCGTCCTTTTCGTCTTTTCTTGAACTCCTGAAACCTCTGCGCTGGTTCATCATGTAAATAATGCGGACGAGGCCGGAGAGGGGGATGGGGTGTTTAAGCGCTTTTGTACGGAGGTAATAAACGATCCAATCTTCCGGGATGTTTTTATTGCCAAAGGCTTCCTGCGCTTCTGCTATTATGGATGCGTCAAATGGCAGATACTGACGCATGGTAAAATCTTTAATTGCTTCAAAGTGTGTGGGGAAGTCTTCCGGCATCCATCCCAATGTTTTCAAGGCGGTTATTAACCGGGTTCTCCTGAGACGAAAACGTTGCTTTAACCGGCGGGCCATTCTGGCCATCCGGCGGTCTGCTGTTTTGGATACCGTAGCGCCAGACTCAAATTTCTGCATGGCATCACCATCCATAGGGATAACGCGGCTGCCCAGGCCTAAGATGTTGCCTGCCTGGCCAAACTGGTTTAGGGAGATGACGGCCCAGCCAATGGAATTGGTACCGACATCGAGACCAAGGATTTTTTTCATAATGTAAAATGGTTATCTTTACAAAGAAGCAAGTCACAATAAGGATTATTCCGTAGTGCAAACTTTCACAGTAGTCCCGCCCAGTGCGGGATTGTTGGTTTTTATAAGTCACCTTCACAGTTATACAGGGATAACGTTCTTCATATCGTGGCTGCATATTACAACCTCATTTTACGGCAATTATTGACTTTTATTTGTTAATGGCTGGTTAATGAGACTTGTGGTCTCAAACTAAACCCTCAATCCACACAAACCGGCACCCTCACCGTCTGCCCCGTACCATCAAAATTCCCGACATACTGCGGCCGCCACTCAATCTTTTTGCAGCGGCGCCTGGAGGAACTTGAACTGGCAACAATATCCCTCCGCAGCACATACCGGAACGTAAGCTTCGTTCCCGCCGGCAGGCCATTGTCAGAAGGTTTCAGCGTTTTTATTTCTGTAAGCAGCTCCAGGCGGGTATCCGCAATTTTTCCGGAGAATTTGAATTGCTGGGGGTAAACTTTCCCGCTTCCTGTAATAACACCGTTTTCTTCCACCTTCAGCTGTACGCTGTCCGACTGGCATATCCAGCTCTTCCGGGAGGCGACGCCGTCAACCGCAAATCCGGCATCCCCTTTTTTGTTGCTGATAGCCCCAAAAACGATCATCTTGACCTTGCCATGATCAGCGCTGGTAAAATGCGCGCTGGCCTCCCCGAAATCTGTTTTGACGTAGGTGCCGTTGGGGCGGATGATGTCTACCTGCACCGTTCCCATGTAGGGCGTGCCGCCGTAGGCTTTCAGGAAAGTGGCGTTGTCTGCCTGGTTGCTGCTTGTTAGCAGCACCAGCAGGGGAAGCAGGCAGATCAGATAGAGCGATATGCGTGGGTTAAGCATGTTTGTAGTCTTGAGTGTCTTCTTAAAGTTACGATTTTGTCCAGATCAGCCTGTTATAAAGTCCATTTCTCCCCCCGCCAAGGTTGCATTCGGACGTTAATTTTGTTGCAAAATCTATCGCCATGAAAATAGCAGGTTTCAGTACATCTTTTTCAGTAGACAAAACTCCGGAGGAGGTTTTTAACGCCATTAACAACGTTCGCGGCTGGTGGTCTGGAGAAATTGAGGGTGAGACGGACAAGGCAGGCAGCGAGTTCAGCTACCGCGTACCGGGGTACATTATTCCCGGCAAAAAATAACAGCCCATATTCCGGGAGAAAAAATAGTCTGGCATGTAACGGATGCTGAGCTGGACTTTGTGCAGGATAAACAGGAATGGAAAGGCACGGACATTATTTTTGAGATGGCCGCTAAAGATGGTAAAACAGAAGTCCGTTTTACGCATGTTGGGCTGGTGCCTGCATTTGAGTGTTATGATAGCTGCTCAAATGCGTGGGGCATGCTGGTGAATGGTAATTTGAGGAATTTTATTATTACCGGGAAGGAGCAGCCAAGTCCCTGGTGACAGTTCATATAAAGGCAGAACAGGTAAAAAAGAAACGAGAAATGTATTATATTAGCCCCGGATCAGCTTAGCAGGATGCTGTTTCCATAATTTGCACCCGTTTTCCTGAGGATCAGTACTATTGTCAGCCACTCAACCATACAATGAACATGAGATGCTGCTGCGCGTGGCAGAAGGTGACAAGAAGGCATTTGCTAGTCTTTTTGATCATTATAAAGGCCGCCTGTACAATACGGTATGGCGCCTCACCAATGATATACAGCTGGCGGAAGAAGTAGTGCAGGATGTATTCCTGAAGGTATGGTTGCATAAAGAACGCCTCAGGCAGATCAGCCATTTCCCAGCATATCTTTATACTATTGCCCGGCGGGATGCCTATCGCGCCCTGAAAAAGCTTGCCAGGGAGAGAAGCCTGGTGATGCACGATGAACTTCCTGAAAGTGCCATGGCACACATGGGCACAGACGAACTTGTTAGCCATAAGGAATATGCAATTCTATTAAATCGGGCTATTGACAGGTTGCCACGTAGGCAACGGGAAACGTTCATCCTTATACGGCAGGAAGGGTTGAGAAGAGAGCAGGCCGCGCAACAACTGCAGGTGTCTCCCGAAACTGTGAAGTACAATTTGGATGAAGCCATGCGGAAAATCCGGGCATATTTCCACGCCCATAGCGATCTTGGCTTCATTTTTATCCTCTTTCTAGATAATTTTAGAGAATATTTTTAATGATTCCCCCCCAAAACAGCCTGTTAATGCTTCTATAGCATAAAGATTGTTTATGTCACAGGCACGCATTGCATTTCTTTTTGATAAATGTATCCGCCAGGTGGTGTCTGAAACGGAGCGTAACGAGTTCCTTCAGCTTGCTGCAATGCCGGAGCATGAAACTTTTGTAACCGGGTTGCTGGAAAACCAGTTTGCCGCGGCTGTAACAGAAGCAGGGCCGGATGAGCAAGTGAGCAGTTCTATCTTGTCTGCGATCTACGCTGCCACCCCGACCAACCAACAAGAGAAACGAGGCTTCCGGTCCATCCGCCGTACCTGGTGGGTGGCTGCGACCATACTGATCTTATTGACAACCGGGGGAAGCTGGTGGCTGGTTCGCCGCGATTCACAGCCACTGGCGCCGGGTGTTGCCGCTACTGTTGAACAAGACTTTCAGCCAGGGGGAAACAAGGCGAGGCTGATTCTGGCGGACGGATCGGTGATTTCCCTTGATAGCACCGGGCGGCAGGTCCTACAGCAGGGCCCGGCCACCATATGCCAGCAAGGCGGTCAGTTGGTGTACGACGTACAAGGCGGCATATCTGAAATTTCATACAATACCCTTATCACTCCCCGCGGCGGGCAATTCCGGGTAACCTTGCCCGACGGTTCAGCGGTATGGCTCAACAGCGCCAGCTCTATACGGTATCCTACTGCATTTTCAGGCAAACAACGGGAGGTAGGAATTACAGGTGAAGCATATTTCGAAGTGGCAAGAGACGTACGTAGGCCTTTCAGGGTAGTTGTTAATACCACCACTACGATAGAGGTATTGGGGACGCACTTCAATGTTAATGCGTATGGTGGTGAGTCCGGTATTAATACCACACTGCTGGAAGGCCGGGTTAGAGTAATGCAAACAGCCGGCAGGAGGAATGCAGTAACGCTGAGTCCCGGTCAGCAAGCCCGGGTTGCGGAAGACCTTCCAGCACCGCGGATCAGCGTGGTTGATAACGTTGATGTGGAGAACGTGCTGGCCTGGAAGAACGGACTTTTTTACTTCAGTGGTTTGACCTTTGAGCAGGTAATGCGGCAACTGGAGCGCTGGTATGACATAGAAGTGGTGTTTGAAGGCAAGGTACCTGACAAGGAGCTGATCGGCAAAATGTCCCGGGATGTTCCGTTAAGTGTGGTGCTGAAGTACCTGGAAAATATTGGTATCCGGTACCGGCAGGAAGGAAGAAAGCTGGTGATTATGTCTTTTTAGTATAAAAACAGCCATCAATAAAAAGCCGGGAACGATTGGACCCGTTCCCGGCAAAGTCTGGATGGTCTATAAACGGCTCACAACCATTTTATTTACAACCAAACCTTTTGCAATTTATGCAAAAAAAAAGCTTTTGGCTACCCTTTTGCCTATGGGAGCAGGGGGGGCGCTTCACTAAAATCATGAAGGTAATGCGTATCACCGCTCTTCTATTCACCATTTCCCTTCTTCATGTGCGTGCATCCAGTTCAGCTCAGACCATTACGCTGTCTGGCAAAGGCCTGACGCTAAGACAGATTTTCAGGTCTGTGGAGGAACAAACCGGTTATGTAGCGCTGTACGATAAAAGCACTTTCGGGCAGCAGCATACTTTTTCGATTACGGCGAGCCGTATGTCTTTGACGGATTTCCTGGATGTATTGGTCAAGGGCAAACCTGTTTCATATGACATTCAGGGTAGAACTATATTCTTTGTTCGCAAAGCACCGGCGGTAGAAAAAGAAGGACGGCTTCTGTATGCGTCCCATATACCTGGGCATGATACCTTGAGCGGGCGTATTGTGGATACTGCAGGAAAGGCGCTGCCGGAAGCTAGTATTATTGTAAAAAAGCAAGGAGGTGGAACAAAGAGTGATGGGGACGGGCGTTTTATAATTCAAGTGGCAGAAGGAGATGTGCTGGTGGTGTCTTCCATTGGGTATGAAACAACGGAGATTGTTGTTAACAGGCCTGTGCTTGACAAACCGGAACTCACGATTCTGCTTAAACCTTCAATTATGAAATTGCAGGACGTTGTAGTAACCGTGAATACAGGGTATCAAATCCTCCCAAAAGAAAGGGTTACAGGTTCATTTTCGTCAATCAGCAACAAAGATCTGTCTGAGCAATTGGGCCCCAACATCCTGGAACGGCTGGATGGCATGACCAACGCCCTGCTGTTTGACCGTGCCGCTATGAACAATACCAGCAACAGGGCGCAGGCAGCTTTGACAATCAGGGGAATTGCCACTATCGAAGGCAACAAGCGCCCGCTGATAATAGTAGACAACTTCCCTTATGAAGGGGATATTAATAATATTAACCCGAATGAGATCGAAAGTGTAACGCTCCTGAAGGATGCTGCTGCAGCTTCCATCTGGGGCACCCGTGCTGGTAATGGGGTGATTGTGATCGCCACAAAAAAAGGGCAGTACAACCAGCGGTTAAGAGTCGGCTTTAATACGAATTTTACAGTAGTGGGCAAGCCGGATATCTACTATACGCAGCCCATGACTGCTTCTGACTATATTGATGTGGAACAGATGCTTTTTGCACAGGGCTTTTATGATTCAAAAATTGCAGATACCCGGAATTATCCGGTGCTTTCCCCGGTGGTGGAATTACTGTCAAAAGCAAAAAAGGGGCAGATATCCGTAGATGACGCAAATAATGAAATAAACAAATTGCGCGCCTACGATGTGCGTAGAGATTTTGACAAGTATGTATATCGGAACGGCATTAGCCAGCAGTATGCCGTCAACATGCAGGGCGGTACCTCCAAGACGGGCTATTTCCTTTCCGCCGGGCATGACAGGAACATAGATGTGCTTTCCGCCGTGTATGACCGCTTCAATCTCCGTTCCAACAATACCTTCAAATTATCTGACCGGTTGACCGCGTCAACCGGTATTTCGTACAGCAACAGTACTTCACGTAACGGCAAGAAGGGATATGGTGCTGTCTTTACCAATTCTTCCGGGCTGGAACCTTACACACGACTTGCAGACAACCAGGGAAACGCGCTGCCGGTAGTAAAACATTACAATGAACAATATATAGATACAGCGGGTGGGGGCAGACTAATGGATTTTCATTATTATCCCCTGCTGGATGAGCAATATCTGACTGCCACTACTAACATCCAGAACGTTCAGGCACAGGCTGGCTTACAATACCGGTTGTTCCGCGAACTTCAGCTAGACCTGAAATATCAATATGAACGTCAGCACCAGGAAGTGAAGAGGGTACAGGGCATGAACAGTTACGATACAAGGATGTACATTAACCAGTTTACGCAGCTGGACCGCAACACGGGTGCTGTCAAATATCCTGTGCCCTTGGGTGCTGTTTATGACCGTTCAACGCAGGTTGTGCAAGCGCACAATATCCGCGGGCAACTGAACTACGGCATCTCGAAGGGTGACCATGAGCTGAATGCCGTAGCCGGGGCTGAAGTACGCGAAGTGCTTACCCACTCCGCCAGTGGGAGGGTATATGGTTATGATGAAGAATTAGGTACCTCCGCTAAAGTAGACCTGGTAAATCCTTACAGACATTTTCTGCTGGGCACGAATATATTCATTGCCGATAATACCGCTTTCGGTGAGCAGTTGTTCCGTTTTCTTTCATGGTACGGCAATGCGGCTTACACCTGGAGAAACAGGTACACCTTTTCTGCCAGTGTAAGGAAAGATCAATCGAATGTTTTCGGGGTTAACTCCAATGAAAAAGGAGTGCCGCTGTGGAGTATGGGCATTAGCTGGCTGGTTTCTGCAGAACCCTTCTATGCCGCCGGGTGGCTGTCTATGCTTAAAGTGAGGGCTACAGCTGGTTACAACGGCAATGTAGATCTCAGCCGGTCTGCCGTTACTACTTTGCGGCACATCGGGTCTGCACAGGTCAGCAACTTCCCTTATGCAGTCGTTTCCCAGTTCGGCAACCCTGACCTGAGCTGGGAGAAAGTGTTCATGGCGAATGCGGGTATTGATTTCGAGGCATTTAACAAGCGGTTGTCCGGCACAATAGAGTTTTATGTCAAGAATGGGATAGACCTGTTTGGACCCTGGTTGATGGACATCACTGCCGGCGTTGGTGCTACTATCAAACGGAATGTGGCAAATATGAAAGGCCGGGGCCTGGACGTTGAGTTGCATAGCAGTAATATCACCGGAAGACAGGCATACTGGAAATCTGATTTACTGTTGAGCTATAATACCAGCAAAGTGACACGCTATAGCGCAAGCGCATATGGCGTTTCCGATGGCACCTCCATGTACCTGAAGGAGGGCAAGCAGCTCTTCCCGGTAATCAGCTACCGCTGGGCCGGATTGAACAGCGAGGGAGCTCCGCAGGGGTATGATAGCGAGGGAAAGCCAACTACTGATTACAATGCATTAACCGGCCTAAGGGACACGCCGGATGAGTTTGCATACAGCGGCTCTGCGGTACCAGAACTGTTCGGGAGCCTGCGGAACCGGTTAGGCTGGAAGAACCTGGAATTATCTTTTGCTATCAGTTATAAACTGAACTACTCCTTCAGGCGATTGACAACGGATTATAACCAGCTGTTCTCCGTAGGGCGTAATCATGCAGATTTTTCAGAACGGTGGATGCAGCCAGAAGATGAGCGTCGCACAAACGTGCCGGCCATGACCTATCCTGTCAATAGCACTGCTATGTCGTTCTATACCGCTTCGGAAGCTACGGTGGAAAAAGGGGGAATAGCCAGGTTGCAATTCGTCAATCTTTCATGGACGTGGCGTGCCCGGGACGAAAGCCCTTTCAGTGACCTGAAAGTATTTGTGAATGCAAGCAACCTGGGCGTATTATGGAGGGCCAATAAACGCGGGCTTGACCCAGATGTGATCGGTTGGTATGCTATGCCTGCCGGCAGGAATTTTTCCGTTGGGGTCAATGCAAATTTCTAAGTCATTAAAAAGAGTATTATGTCAGTTAAAAGCAGCTATATCCGTTTAGTTACATTTTTCCTTTTGAATGTAACGATAATGACGTCCTGCCGAAAATTTCTGGATGCTAAACCCGATATTGCACTGGTAGTGCCGTCAAAGATCAGCGATCTGCAAGCGTTGCTGGACGATAATTCCAATATTTTCAACCTTCAGTACGGCGCATATGGTGAGGGTAGCGCAGATAACTATTACTGTCCCTATACCTTGCTGAGCGGCCTGAACGAAGCGAACCGGAACCTGTATACATGGGGAGAGGAGCTGGTATTCGAGTCAACCCCCAATGGTTGGGACCAAGCCTACAAAGGTATCATGCGCGCAAATATTGCGCTGGAGGAAATCGAAAAAATTGCCTACGACCAGAATACCCGGCAGACATGGGACAATGTGAAGGGTACAGCCTTGTTCTTCAGGGCGTTTACCCATTGGAGGATTCTTGTCAATTTCGCTGTAGCCTATGATGAGCAAACCGCTTTGAAGGATCCGGGTATTCCGCTGCGGCTAAACGGCAACTTCAACGAAACCTCAGTCCGCTCCAGTGTACAGGCGTGTTACAATCGTATTATAGAAGATCTCCGATCATCAATCCCTTTGCTGCCGGCATTGCCACAGCATGTGTTACGCCCGGCAAAGGCGGCCGCTTATGCTGCGCTGGCCAGAACGTACTTGTCCATGCGCCGCTATGAAGAAGCCGCAAAGTATGCGGATTCGAGTTTGCAGCTTCAATATACTTTGATGGACTATAGCAAGTTGAACGGGAACAGCCCATATCCGGTGCCCCAATTTAATGAAGAAGTAGTGTACCAAGTGCGTATGGGTATGCCGGCACTGATCAATAACACCAATGGCAGAATAGACACGATGCTGTATGCCTCCTATCACGAACATGACCTGAGAAAGCAGCTGTATTTTGCCAGGAATTCCGATGGCACATATGGTTTTCGCGGTGGTTACTACGCCGGCGGAGGTATGTTTACAGGCATTGCCGTAGACGAAATGTATCTCACCAGGGCAGAGTGCTATGCCAGATCAGGGAGGGTAGACCTTGCCATGAGTGATCTGAACACGCTGATGGTTAAACGCTGGAAGCAGGAAGAATGGCATCCTCTTGAAGCCGGCAGCAGTAAAGAGGCGGTTGATATGATACTGACAGAAAGAAGAAAGGAATTGCTGTTTAGAGATCTCAGGTGGATGGATATCAAGCGCCTCAATAAGGAACGCGAACACCAGATTTCGCTCCGTAGAGACCTCAATGGTACTATCATCACACTGCCTCCTAACGACCCGCGTTATGCGCTGCCTTTTCCAAGAGATGTAATCCGTATTTCCGGGATGCCGCAAAATGCCCGCTGACAAATTGAAGCTAAAGTCTGAAAGAAATTATATGAAACATTTGATCAAATGGCTGACGGCCTGCAGCCTTTTGCTACCCGTAATGCATGCCTGCGCCCAAACGCCGGCCGGCTTATCTATCGGTGAGAAGGTGCCGGAGCGGGTCTGGAATGCATTACCTGTTAATAAAGACGCTGAACTGATTATACTGGATTTCTGGAATACCTGGTGTACGAGTTGCATAGCCGCTTTCCCTAAAATGGAATCGTTGCAGCAGCAGTTCGGTAAAAAGATAAATATTGTGCTGATTACCACTGATACGCACAAAGATATACAAGCCCTGTATGCAAGGAAAAACATGCAGGGTAAACGCCTTCCTCGTTTTCCGTCGATAACGTCTGATACCGTTTGGGGTCGGTTATTTCCATACAGAATGGTGCCACAGCATGTATGGATAGGAAAGGACCGGACAGTAGTTGCGATTACTGAAGGTGCAAATACTGATGCTGCCGGCATCAGCCGTTTCCTTCAAGAAGGCAGTATTGTTTTGAAAGAAAAGAGAGACCTGATAGATTTTGACTATGACCTTCCCTTGTTTAGTGGCAAAGACATGCCGGCAGATCAATTGGTTAGTTATTCCATACTCATCAGGGGAAAGGTAGGTCTTCCCGGTAAGGAGCGTTCAAAAAGGGCGGGGGATGCGGCTTACCGTCTTACTTTCACTAATCGCACGCTGCTGCGGCTATATGAATCCATTATGCATCACATGGTTAGTGGATACAGTCGTAAAAGGCAGATATTGGAAGTGCAAGAGGATTCCACACTGGAAGCCCTGTACTCATACGATATCATTGTACCGATAGCAGACACTACCCGGTTGCATGAATATATGTTACAAGATCTCAACCGCTATTCTCCGTTATACGGCAGTGTAGAACAAAGGAACATAACATATCTTTCTCTGCAGCGCAGTAATAGCGCTACTATATATGAAACACAAGGTGGCCCCCGGAAAATACACTACCACAACGCAGCATTGCCTTCGCTTTTGAATGTCACTTTTGCTCATCTGACCACGCTGTTGAATGCTGTACTGCCTGCTGAATTACCGATAGTTGACGAAACGGGGTATAAGGGAAGAATTGACATCCGGTTTTCGGGGCCTGTGCAGGATATACCTGGACTACGTATAGAACTGGCAAAATACGGGTTGCAACTGGTGGAGAAAAAAGGGGTGATTGACATGTTTGTGATCCGGAATAAAGAGGGGCGGTAGTAGCCCGGCCAGGCCGGTAATGAGAGTAACGCCGGTGTGCACGCGTTGGGCGGTGGTGGAAGCACCGCTCAGTATCAGCAGCAGGCTGAGGAGAAAAGGGGCTTTTCACGGTTTTCACATTTTATGAGAATGAAAACGATCTAATGCGTACTATCCGGTCTGCTTGTATTCGTACTATCCCGCCGCATCATCACCGCGCGCCGCAAGCTGTCCTGCCGCCTGCGAAGGAAGCGGTCGCGGAAAAGCTCGTTGAACTGGTTGTAATCACGTACATATGATATACCCACGCCGCTCCTGATGCGGTTGTTGAGGTTGTAAGCGTCGTAATCCGTTTTGCTGAAGGCGTTGATGCGCACGCGGCCGTCTGGCGTAAGCAGGTATTCTACGCGGAAGTCTCCTGCAAAATTCTGGGAGGTGGCCGTGGAGGATACGCGGCCCCAGTCATAGTCTCCCCCTACATATACCCGGATGCGGTTGTTATAAAAGTTTTTGGTAATGCCGGTGCTCACCAGGTTGCGGTCAAAGGAACTGCTAGAGCCGCCGCCCAGGGCGTAGGCGGTATAGTTCACGTTGAAGCCGATGCCGGCGTTTTTCAGGAAGGTATTGGAGAAGTTGTTCAAAATGGCGGATGCTTGTGCGCTCAAAGCCTGGCCCACGCTGTTTTTACCGGTAACGCCAATGTTGGCGCTGCCGCCGTCCGGAGGTTGGAACTGGCCGGTGGCCAGCAGGAAAGAGATCTGGTACAGGGCCTGGTTCTGGTCCTGGTTGATCTCTTTCAGGCGGGAGGCAATGCCGCTCTCGTAAGCAAGCGAGCCCACGTCCGGCAGCGTGATCTCGTACGTGATGTTGGGCTGCATCAGGGAGTTGCGGAGGTACAGCAGTATCTCCACCCGTTCCGAGCGGTTCAGTGCGTCTGAGGAGGTGCCGGTACCGCCCAGCTGCGCGGCGGTAGAGAGGTTGTAGAGGCTCACCCTGGGCATGGAATATTTGGCGGTGATGTTCACCTTGGCCTCCGCGGGGTCTCCGTTCCAGGTAATGGTGCTGCCTTTGTCTATGTCAAACTTCCAGGTGGCTACTCTTTCAAATGTAAAATTGTATTTCCCTTCGTTGATCACGTAGTTGCCGAACATGGTGAAATCCCCGTCGAGGTTCACGTTGATGGTGAGGTTGCCGGTGCCGTTGGCGGTGATCACGTCGTTGGTGGTGGGGTCCAGTATCACGTCTATCTCCGCATCAGGGTTGGCCACAATGTCCATCTTCACGTTCAGCTTCACGTCGCTTTTTTTCTTCGGCTCTTCCTTGATCACCCCGTATTGTTTGAACTTGATGAACTCGTGCTTGCCGATGTCTTTGCTGTCTGAAATGGGCAGGTAGAAGTGGGTGCCCTGCAGCGGACGGGCCAGCACGCGCAGCTGCAGGTCGTTCAGCTTGCCGGTGAAGTATACGCGGCCAGCGGCCAGCACGTCGCCGTAATACAGGTCGTTATCCTGCGCGCCGGTGTTGAGGAAGAGAAATTTCTGGCTCTGCACGTCAAACTCGAAGTTCATGTCATAAAAGTTCTGATGGCTGATAAAGCCGTTCACCCGCGCCGTGTTGTTGAACTTGTCTATAAGGGTGAAGGGGTGCATCTCTATCAGGTTATCGTCCATATTATGCACGTGCAGCAAGGGTATCTTGTAGTACGTGCCCAGGTAGTTCACCTTCATGCCGATGTTCTCCACTTTCACGGAGCCGCGGAAAGAGGGCTTGTCTGTGGTGCCGGTAACGGTCAGCTTGCCGGTGGCGGCGCCGGTGAGGTTGCTCACATACTCGCCCAGGTATTTGTCAAGCAGGCTGATGGAGGTGTTGTTCATGTCTGCGGAGGCGTTCACGGTACGGTTGCTGTCACTCACGCCTACGCTGCCTTTGGCCTGGAAGTTGGCCAGCGCGTTGTCTGACCTGACGTCGAAGTTCACGAGGCCCTGGCGCAGGCTGTAATCTCCGGCCAGCTGCAGCAGGCCCAGGGAGTCATTGTCTATACGGAGCTGGCTGGCCTTGATGTCTGCGTCTACGGTGAGATTGTTGAAGGGATCGTTTACGTTGATGTTGCCGTTGGCGAGGCCTTCCACCCTGATGTCTGTAATACCGCGGGGAATCACGTCTGCCAGGTTAAGGTCTTTGAGGGTGATCATGAAGCGGGACTCGTCAGGATTGAACTCGTTGGTCTGGATGGTCACGCTCTGGTCGTTCCGGGAAATGCGCAGGTCCTGCACGGTGAGGAAGTGCTCGCTCCAGTATACTTCATTGCCCGGCGTCATGCTCCACTGGCGGCCGTTTACGGTAAAGTTGCTGTTGAGGAAATGTATCTTCACGCCGTCTCCTACGGTAATGAGGCGGGCATAAAAACCGTCCAGGTCGGTGGTGTCTTCCGCCTTGAGGTCCAGCTTGAGGAAAGAGGTATCCCGCCCGGAGCTGGCCAGCAGCAGGGGATTGGTGAAAATGGTGCTGTCGTTGTACAACACGGCTTCTATGCTGGTGCTGACGTTTATCTTGTTGAAATCCCCGTTCGCCTTCAGCAGCAGGTTGCGCGCGCCAAAGCTGCTGTAGGCGCCGTAAGGCACGGCGGCATTGAGGTTCACCTGGCCGCTGAGGGTGTTGAGCGCGCCTGATATCTGGGTGCCGTTCAGGCCTTTGATATCATTTGTAAAGGCGCGCAGCACCTTGTCTACCTCCCCGAAGTTGAATGAGAACGTGAAATCCTGCCCGGCATTGGCAGCCGGGGGAGATTTGAAATAGCTGGGGTAGTATTTGTTGAGGAACAGCTTGAACGCATTGGGCAGCTCCATGAAGCTGTAAGAGCCCTGTACGTAGCCATCCACCTCATTACCCTTGATGCGCAGGGTTTTCTGGTCTTTCTCCATGGAGGTGATGATGGAGAGGGAGTCAAACTCCACGCGACTTTTATTCTTGAACAAAGACACATCGTAAAGGCGGGCGGTACCGTCAAAGTCATCTATGTTGCTGCCGGCAAAATTGAGGTCTGCCTTGGCCTGCAGGGTGATGGAGTCTTCCGTGAGGTGCAGGGCCTTCAGGTCGCTGTTGCGTATTTCCGAATAGAAGTTGAAGATGGGCAGCCGGCTGTTGAAATCGATGGTACCGGTAAAATCCATGTCCAGGTTGGGGTCTGCCACGGCCAGGGAACCGTTGAAGAAACGTTTGTTCATATCTCCCTCCACGTTCAGGTTCTGGTACTCGTAGCCGTACAAGCCTATCCTGGTCACATCCGCCTGCATGGTTGCCTTCAGGTTCCGGAAGTTGAAGCCTTCGCCTTTCACATTGGCTTTGAAGGTGGCGTTGCTCACAATATTGTTGTCCAGCAGGGTGCCCAGCTGGAAATTGTCTGCCGTAAGGCGCCCGGAGTACACGGGCACGTCTTTGCTGGTCTTGAAGTTGATGTCCGAATCCAGGTTGCCCAGGTTGGTCTGGAACTTTCCGTAGGCCACAAAGTCATTCACGAAGCCGATGAACGAGCCCTGGAAGGCCAGGCTGGTAATGAGGTCTGTGCGCACGTTGGGAATGTCTTTGAGCATGGGGAAGAACTGGCGCACATCCTGCCCGCTGGTGATCAGCTCATGGGCGGAGAAATCTATGAAGGTCTCGTCAATATCCGGCAGGCCGCGCATGTCCAGGCTGCCTTTGAGCCGGGTGTGGTGGCCGCCTTTGAGGTCAAGGCTGTCTCCTGACAGGTTGCTTACCGGGCCATATACCTTGCCGTTAACGGATATCTCCGTTTTCCAGGTGGAGAGGGGCGGGGCAAAATAGGCAATATCATCTGAAGAGAGGCGGGTATTGCGGAAATTGGCGCGCATGGTCACTGCGTCCACGTAATCGTTCAGGTCGCTCAGGTCTTCGTATTGCATGGTGTAATAGTCCCTGATGTGGCTGTTGTTGGTGATGAGGTCAAGGTCGTTGAACTCCATTTCTAGGGGAGACATCTTGAATTTGCTCCGCAGGTCTTTCACCTCAAACCCGCTGCGCTCCAGGGTGGAGAGGCGGAGGTCTGCAAAGATGCTGTCTTTCACCAGCCTGCTGTTGGAAATGGAGAGGTTGATGTTGCCGAAGCGGATGTGAGACGGGTCAAACTGGCCTTCCGTGGAGGGAATGGAATCCTGCAGGTTGTCTACGCCCAGCAGGCCTTCGCGGATGCGGAGGGATTTGACCACCAGCTTCCAGTTGTCTTCATTCCAGCGGAGAGGAATGGGGGTGAGCGTATCCAGCGCGGGTGGGGTAACCGTAGGCAGCGGCGCGGCCTGGGGCCTTTTGGGGCGGGTGGCGGCGTAGCTTTGTACAATGAACTCCGGCCTGTCAAGCGTGAGGTCGTTGATGAGCACATCGTGCGCCCGCAGGTCAAGGCGCTCCGCGTCCAGATAAATGCGGTTGGCGGCCACGTGCATGTCTTCCCCTATCCAGCCGTCTACAATGTTGAACCGTACGCGTTTCAGGTCTACTTTTTTAAGGTCGAGCGAAATGCCGGTCTGCTTTTTTGTTTTGGGCTGGGGGGAGGGGGAGCCGCCAAACTCGTCTATGATGAACTGGTAATTCCAGAGGGAGTCGAATTTCGGGCGGATGAGGTTTACCTGCGCGTCTTCCAGCCCTACAAATTTGAGCACGGGTTTCTCCTGTATGAAGAACCAGTCTGTAATGCGCACCTGCAGGGCGCCGGCATACAGCAGGGTATCATGCTTGTGGTCTTCTATCAGCGTGCCTTCCAGGCGCATGCTGTTGAACAGCCTGAAGTTCACATGCCTGATCTCCACCCGCGTGGCCAGCTGGCGGCTCAGGCGCTTGGTCACCTGGTCTACCAGCACGTTCTGCACGGCGGGAATGTTGATGAGGATGCTGACCAGCAGTATCAGTCCCAGCACGCTCAGCAGGGCGATGGTCAATATTTTGCGAACTTTTTTCAGGGAAACGCTGATTTATCTGGCAAAAATAGGGATTCGCAAAGTGTTTGCCAATTGAATCTGGGCCGCTGATGGCGCAGGGTTTTAGTGTAACCTGCACCGTTAGGGATCATGCAGGAAAGGGCGGTTTGGCCGGAGGTTGGCAAGTTTGTCTGTTTTGTCACGGTTTTGTCATAATGGTTAATTTCGCCTGGTCTTATATTCACCGGCTCAAATGGTATTTGAAGCAATAAGAATTGTATATGAGTGATATTGTTGAATATCATTATTTGTACAAGTTTGAAATATTGCAGGTTGCCGGCTGTTTTGCCCGCGTTTCACGCGCCACACCGGCGCCCCCGCCTTTTGTAACGGGCTTATCATCATTTTTATTTCCTTTCACCTGGCAAAACCATTCGCTATTATCTTTCTCACGGAACAGTGTACAACGAATCGCTGATCAATGATCCGGAGGTTACTCTTTATTGAAAAAAGGCGCACTTTGTGCGCCTTACTTCTTGTTGGTCATGATCTTCCCTTTCATCAGGTTCATAAATCCCTCCCGGTAAGTATCTCCTACGGGCACGGTGTGGGCGGTATGCTCCAGGTGCACCATATTTCCTTCTATCATCCTGATATACCCTGTTGCCAGCAGGTAGGATTTGTGCGTACGGGCAAAATCCGCGGCGGGCAGGCGCTCTTCCAGGTCTTTCATGTTCAGCAGGGCAATAATGCCTTCTCCCTGCCGGGTGTGTATCTTCACATAGTTCTTGAGGCCTTCTATAAACAGGATGTCTTTGATATTGATCTTGATCAGCTTGCCTTTCTGCTCCGTTTTAACGAATATAAAATCGTCTTCATCCTTCGCTGTGGCCACGGTGGGCTGTATCATGGAAAGGGCGCGCTGGGCGCCTTTGATGAAGCGGGCAAACGAAATGGGCTTCAGCAGGTAATCCAGCACCTCGTTCTCGAACCCTTCCATGGCGTACTCGCTGTAGGCGGTGGTCAGTATCACCTTGCTTTTGCCGTTAATGGCCTTGATGAAGTCTATACCGGTCATGGAGGGCATCTGCACGTCCAGGAAAATGAGGTCTACCTTGTGCTGGTGCAGCAGTTGCAGGCCCTCCAGCGGGTCTGTAGTGGTGTACAGCAGGTTGAGGAAAGGTGTTTGCCTGATGTGGTGCGTCAGCAGGTCAATGGCATGTTGTTCGTCATCTATCACAATGCAGTTGATCATGGCTTACAGATTTATAGTGAGTTCCGAGGTATAGAAATGTTCGTTGTCTGTGATGTTGAAAGTGTGTTTGTCTGCATACATGAGCTGCAGCCGCTGTTTTACATTGTTCAGGCCGATGTTGGTAGACAGTTCCCTGGGCCCGGCTTTCTTTTTGTTGCGGATGTAGAAACGGACCTGGCGCTCGTCAGACTCCGTTCTGATCACCAGCGGGTTGGCGGGGTCCAGCAGGTCTCCGTGCTTGAACGCGTTCTCTACCAGCGTGATCAGCACCAGCGGGGTGATGCGGGCCCTGGGATTGTCCAGCTGCTCCGCGTACTGGATGCTCAGCTTGTTGTTGAAGCGCATCTGGTTGATCTCGATCACGTTTTTCATATGGGTGATCTCCTTTTCCAGCGCCACTTTCCCTTCCGCGTCTTCCTCCTTGCCAAGGGCGTACCGCATGATGTCTGACAGCAGCAGCACGGCGTTAGAAACTTCCTCGCTCAGCGGAACGGTTTTGCTGTAAATGAAGCTCAGGGAGTTGAAGAGGAAATGCGGGTTGATCTGGTATTTGATAGCAGACAGCTCTGCGTCCAGCTTCTGTTTTTCCAGTTCTTTCTGGCGCTTGCTGCGGTGGTTGAAGTCTATGATCACGGCCACCACCAGGCAGACCAGCAGTGTCAGCATGTAGGCCACGCCCATAGAGATCAGGTAAAAAGCCATCTTATGGTTCAGGATGAATTCTGACAGGCCCTTCTGGCTGGGGTCTACCTTGAAGTTCACGTTCTTGAACTCGAACAGGAGAGAATACCCCGCTTTTACTGCAAACACCAGTACAATGATCAGGAAGAAGCGGCTCACCTTGCGCTTCTGCAGCAAGGGCAGCCAGGCCAGCCAGATCAGCACGTAATAGGTAATGGTGAACTCAATGATGCCCTTGGCGGCATACTTGAAAAAGCCGCCCAGCTTCTGGTAGGAGTCACGGGCCAGGTCAGGGTCTACCTTGTACAAAAAGGAAAAGGAAAACACCTGGTAAGCAACGGCCACTATCATGAGTATGAGTATTTTCTTCCACTCGCGGCCAATAAAATCCTGGATCTTTCTGAGCATCTTGTGTTTTTGCAGTTATAGCGAAAATAAAGAAAGTTCCCCGGTATGCGCCGGGGAACGGTGTTTTTACATGGTGGTGGTGTTTGTTCTGCCGGCTTCCGCTTCTATGGCATTTTTGCGGGCTTTGGTCTGTTTCACGTTCTTGTTCCCGAAGCGGTAGTTGAAGGTGAGGTTCACCACCCGCGTGTCCATATTATGCTCGCTCTGGTTGTTCACGTTGCCGTACAGTACGTCAAAGCGGAACCGGCGGGTGTTGAACACGTCATTCACGCCCAGCTTGAGGGAGCCGTTGCCTTTCATGATGGTCTTTTTCAGCCCCAGGTCTACATAACCCATGCTTCTCAGGCTGGCGTACCCCATGGCAACGGGGCTCTGGAAGGCGCCGCTCAGTTCCGCGGTGAAACCTTTGGGCAGGGTGTAGCTGTTCTGCATGTTGAGAATGGCGGTGAGGTTGTCTTTTTTGTACTCCACACCATCCAGCAGGGTGTTGATGTGGAGGTACAGGCCCACGGCGGTAAGCGTGGTGCGGAACTTCGGCGTTACGGGCTTGCTCCACACCACGGTGGCGGAGCCTACGTTCATGTTAGACTGGTTCTCGAAACTCTGCACCAGTATCTTGGTATCAGGGTCTTGCCGCACCACCACGCTCAGGTTGTCTTTGATGCGGGTGAAGGCCAGCGTGGTGAACAGCTGGTACTTGTGGCTCCAGCGGGCTTCTACAGACTGCATGGTCATGGGTTTGATGTCCGGGTTGCCCTGCATGTAGGAATAAGCGCTGCGGTAAGTAATGAAAGGATTGACAATTTCGAACCCGAAACGGTTGATGCTACGGCGGTAGGAGAGGCTGAACTGGTTCTGCATGTCTTTCATATAACTTACGCTGGCGCTGGGGAAGAGCTGTACGTAATCACGGGTGAAGCGCTGGTCCATAGTGAGGCTGTTGCCTTTGGCGTTGGTATGCTCCGCCCGCAATACGGCGTTGAACGTGTATTTTTTGACGGTTTTGCTGAGGCCCAGGTAGGCGGCGTTCACATTCTCCTTATAAATGAAGTGGTTGCTTTTACCGGGGTCGTTTTCCCATTTGCCGCTGTTCCTGTTCTCCCAGTTCAGCTCATTGTCCGTTTCCGTGAAAGTGGTTTTAATACCGGCTTCCAGTTTGGCGAATGGCAGCTCCTGGGTGTAGTCTGCGCTGAAAGAGTAGAGGTTGATGCGGGAGTCTGACTCGTTGCGCAGGTGGCTTTCGTCTCCGATGGTCTGCCCGCCTTTGCTGTAGTACTGGCCGGCAAAGGCGTCGTTCCAGTCTTTATGGTAAGAAAAGTAATCCGCGTTGATGCTGAGCTCGTTCTTCTTTTTGGCGTTGCCGGTTTTGAACCAGGCGTTCACGCTGGGGTTTACAACGGAGAGGTTGCCGTTGGCCAGTTGTACAAAGTTGGAATCTGCCAGGCTGGTGAGGTTATCCCCGTTGCGCCCGCGGCTGGAGAACATGCCTTTTACCAGTACGCCGGCGGAGGTGTTTTTGGTGATGTCGAAATCGGCGCCGGCCTTCAGGTTATGGCTGTGGCGGTTTTCACGGTTATAGTCATTGTCCGTGAGCAGGTACCCGCCGGGGAAGCGGCGGTCTGTGACGGTGCTGGTGAACTGCTTGCTGTACATATGGTCATACCCGCCGTAGAGGCTTACGCCCTTGCTGCGGTGGTTGAGGGTGAACCCTTCCGTAGTGCGCGGGTAACGCCCGAAGCCGCCGCTGAGGGTAAGGGTGCCGTTGGTACCAAGGTCTTTCGGCTTCAGCATTTTAATATTGATGATGGTGGCGCCCTGCGCGTCATATTTGGTGGAGGGGTTGCTCATCAGCTCAATTTTGTCAATGTTGCCGCCGGGGGTGGAGGCCAGCAGGTTTTTCAGATCGTCCCCGGTGAGGCGGCTGGGCCGCCCGTCTATGTACACGGTGACGGCCTTGCCGTTGAGCTGTACGTTATTGGTATTATCTACCACCACGCCGGGGGCCTTCTGCAGCACTTCCCAGGCGTTGGAGCCGGCGGCGGTGGCGGTCTGGCCTACGTTCATCACCATCGTGCCGCCCTGCATGGTAATGGGGGGCCGGGTGGCGGTCACGTCTACGGCCTTGAGTTGTTTAACGGTATCCTTTTTTTCCTGTGCCCCCGCGGCAACGGCGGTGGCCAGGAGTATAGCGGTAAAAAGGGATGTGCGAAGCGTTTGCATATAGTATCGGTTTTGATACTGCAAACTTATTGCGAGGGGCAGGGGCGCGGAAATCCGTTACACCAACCAGCGCATTCCGGGTATGAAACGGGTGTTTGAATAATGAACCGGGCGTTTGGCGGTACCAACGGGTTACGGCACGGGCGTTACGGCGTACCCGCGCGCTTTCAGCAGCGCCAGCAGGCCCTGGTTGCCGCCCAGGTGCATGGCGCCGCAGGCTACCAGCACGGTGCCCTGCCGCATGGCCTTTTCCATCACGGGTACCCAGTTGCGGTTACGGTCATATACCAGCAGGTCTTCAAAACCGGCCAGCTCGGGAGATGATTTCAGCTCATTGTGCAGCGCCGCCACGTCTTGCCGCTTGTACGCGGCTACCAGGCGGTTGAAGGCATTGCGCTGCTGCTGGAAGTTGTTGACGTATTCCATGATCATGCGGCTCTCCGTACTGTCCGGGATGGCGTCGAACATGGCTACCTGCTCTTCCACTTTTTCCAGCCCCTGCACGGGTTTTTTCTGCGCGGTGGCCATTTGTACCAGCTGCTGCTCATAAGAGGCGGGCATCGGGCAGGTGATCACGCGCCGCAGTATCATCATCTGTACTACCAGCGGCTTCATTTTCCGGAAAGGGGCAATGTCTGCCCGCATGCTGTCTTTCATGAAAGCGGCCAGCCGGTCAAAGTCACCGGGCTGGAAGTGCTGCGCCAGGTCATACCCTTCGGGCGTTTTCAGGGCTTCTCCCATGGTGGCCATCATGGAAGGGTCATCCATGTCAATTTCCAGGTACAGCTCCCGCGCGGCATTCATGGCGCTTTTCAGGCCGGGGGAAATGACGAGGTCTTCCGGGCAAATGAGGTGAATGGTGCCGTACAGGTAGCTGGGCTGTTGCAGGCCGTTGCTGCTGATCTTGTACAGCAACGCGTTTTGTGAGCGGGCGGGCAGCAGGGCCAGTGCCAGCAGCAGGGTAAAAGCGAGTTTTTTCAGCATAAGCAGTGTGTTGAATGGATCAGGGTGTTACTGCATAAAATTGCGCCAGCTGCGAGGCCAGCACTTCCACATCGTGCCGGGTGTGCAGGGCGGACAGGATAACGCGGTTGATCTTTTTGCCCAGCGGGTCCGGATAGGCAAAAGAGGAAATAAACGTATCGCGGCCTAACAGGTAGGTATATACGCTTTCCGCCGTGTCTTCCAGGATGAACACGGGCAGCTCATGCGGGTGGCGCATGGCGGATATGCCGGCGGTTTGCCGTTTGAAATCAGTGATATTGTCACGCAGCTTTTTGCGGGCAGCGGCAAATGCGCTGCCGGCATGCAGAAAAGTGTAGGCGTTGGCGGGTATAATGGGCGTGCTGGCGGTGAACAGGGGAAGGCGGCGGATGGCGGCCACATCTGCGGCATGCCCTGCCACCAGGCCGCCCTCCAGGCTGTAGGCCTTTGCCAGTGAGGCGGTGATGAGGTAATGCGCGGCGGGGTTGGGCGGAAGGAGGTGTATAATGCCTTCTCCCTGTGGGCCCAGCAGGCCAATGCCGTGAGAATCGTCTATCAGTACGAGGGCTTTTTTCTGCAGACCGGCCAGCGGTGAAAAATTGTTGATGGTGGCGGTGAGCGGGTTGACGGCGTCAGCTACCAGCACGTACTGGCCATCTGCTCCCAGGTTCACCATGTCTGTAACGGTGGCCAGCCAGTTGTCCCAGTCTCCTGCGGGCACTTCCGCGCCGGGGTACCGCAGGGCGGGGTGCGTGCCGGGGGCAAAGAGCACCTGCCCGCGCGTGGCGGCGTAGGTAATGGCGGCCTGTGCGGCCAGGTAGCCGGAAGAGAAGCAGGCGGCAGACTGCTGGTGCAGCTGCGTGGCCAGCGCATGCTCCAGCTCTTCATACAGCCGCAGCTGCAGGTTGGAAATGCGGGAAGAAGGGTACACGCTGCCAAACCGGCCCTGGCCTACGGCCAACAGGTCACGGAAGGTATGGGAGGCATGCATGCCCAGGTAGGCGAAGCCGGAGAAATAGAGGCAGTTCCTGCCGTCTACCTGGGCCGTTCTGCCGGGCGTGGTGTCTGTGATCTTTACCATGCTATTGTTTGCGGGTATGCAGAATAAAATGATAATCGCCTGACTTCACCTTCATGTTAAACTCGTTTTCCGTGAGGGCGGTTACTTCTACCAGGTGCTCTGCGCTGCGGGAGCCGTTGGCGGAAGTGATGGAAATAATGCGGCCGTTGCTCAGCAGCTTGTAACGCCCGCTGTCAGGCTGGCCGGCAATGGTGGCAATAAAAAGCCCGTTGTCCAGGAACTGGTAGTAAGCATCTGCGTAATACCCGCTTTTCAGGTCTTTGGCCTGTGTTACCTGTACATTATTGTAAGGGTCTGAGGCGGGAACGGTTACATCGTACACCTTCCACTTTTTATGCTGCAGCAGGGCGTTGGTTTTGCTGGAGCCGCAGGCAGCCAGCAGCAGGGCCAATACGGGTATCGTCAAAAAATATCTCATTTGCCGGAGGCTTTTTGCTCATTGAATTGCCGGGAGCCGCCTTTGGGAATGGACAGGCTCTGCCAGTTGTCTGCTTTCATCACTTTGCCCAGGTAAACGATCTGGCCTACGTGGTAAGGGTAGTGGGCCAGCTGCCGGTTCAGGGCGTCTATCACCAGGTGCGGTTCCGTTCTGATGTATACGGTTTTGCCGAGGTCTGCTTCCTGCAGGGTGTTGAGGGTGTTCATCAGGCAATCCCATCCCTTGTTCCAGATGTCCAGCATCTGCGCTTTGGTGGCGCCGGGGTCGTCCTCAAACTCTGCATCCCGCTGGCGCCAGGGTTTTTCTCCGTCTGTGGTGAGAAAGTCCGTGAAGCGGGACAGCATGTTGCCGCTCATGTGTTTTACGATGATGTAAATATTGTTGGGCTCACCGGCGGGTTGCCAGTGTACCTGCTCGTCATTCAGCTGCGCGAAGGTTTTTTCCGCCAGCTCCTTGTAAGTGAGCAACCGTTGCTTAAAGCTCTCCAGGTACATAGATTTTGCGGTTTGTGCTGTTGCGAATGTACAAAATCATCCGGGGATGCATTTGCCGGTTATTCCCCCGCCGCACTGTCATCTCCCCGTTTATCTCCTACTGCCTCAATTCTACCGTCAGGGTGTATCTTGATCACCTCTGTGCGGCTCCAGGGGCCGCTTTTTACGAACTTATAACCCATTTTCTCCAGCGCGGCGCGGGTGCTGTCCGGAAAATCCTGCTCTATTCTCACTTCGTCCGGCAGCCACTGGTGGTGGAACTTGGGCGCGTTAACGGTGGTTTGCGCATCCAGGTTGAACACCAGGGCATTCAGAATGGTCTGGAATACGGAGGTGATGATGGTAGAGCCGCCGGGCGTGCCGGCAATCAGCACGGGGCGGTTGTTTTTGAGCACAATAGAGGGTGTCATGGAGCTGAGCATGCGTTTGCGCGGGGCAATGGCATTGGCCTCCGCGCCAATGAGGCCGTACATGTTGGGCGTGCCGGGCTTTACGGAGAAATCGTCCATTTCATTGTTGAGCAAAAAGCCGGCGCCGCCTACTACTACCTTGCTGCCGTAGCCGCCGTTAAGCGTGGTGGTAACTGATACGGCGTTGCCTTCCGCGTCCAGCACGCTGAGGTGGGTGGTTTGCATGCTTTCCGCTACAAGGCCGGCCTTTACGGAATCACTCACCGTGGCTTTGCCGGGCGTGAAGGTTTGCATGCGTTTTTTAAGGTAGGCGGGCGTGGTAATGGCGGCCAGCGGGGGAGTGGTAAAGTCAGGGTCTCCCAGGAATTTGGCGCGGTCTGCATACGCGCGGCGCTCCGCTTCTATCATCACCTGTACGCTTTGCGCGCTGTGGAAGCCCCATGTTTCAAGCGGGTAACTTTCCACCATGCCCAGCATTTGCTGTATGCCCACGCCGCCGCTGCTGGGCAGCGGCATGGTGAGTATATCATAGCCGCGGAACTTGAACTGCAGCGGTTTGCGTGATTTGGCACGGTAGCCCTTGAGATCTGCCGCGGAAATGATGCCGCCGCCGCGCCGCATTTCGGCTACTATTTTCTCCGCCGTTTCTCCTTCATAAAAACCCGCTGCCCCTTTCTGCGCAATGAGGCGCAGGGTGCGGGCCAGGTCTTTCTGCACCAGCGTATCCCCGGCCTTCCAGGGCGTGTCTTTTACAAAAGCGGTGGGCATGGTGTTGAGGCGTACAAAATCTTCCTTGCGCCGGTTAAGGCCGGCGGCCTCCCGTTCTGTGATCACGTAACCGCCTTCGGCCAGTTTGATGGCGGGCGCCACCAGCTTGGCGAAGGGCAGCTTCGCGTACTTGTGGGAGGCAAACAGGCCGGCCACGGTGCCGGGTACGCCGGCGGCCAGGTGGCCGTCAAGGCTGAGGCGCGTTTGTGCGTTGCCGTTAGCGTCCAGGTACATATCCCGGTGGGCTTTCTGCGGCGCCATTTCCCGGTAGTCTATGGAAAGTGACTGCCCGTTGCGCAACCGCGCCACCAAAAAGCCGCCGCCGCCAAGGTTGCCGGCCTCTGGGTATACCACGGCCAGGGCCAGCTGTGTGGCAATGGCCGCATCTACCGCATTGCCGCCCTGTTTCATCACCAGCGCGCCAGCCTCGCTGGCCAGCGGGTGGGCAGATACTACTGCGTACCGCTTTGGCGTGATGTATTTGGTGACCTGGTAATCATAAGGGCTGCTCTGGGCCAGGGCAGCGCCGGTGTACAGCAGCAGAACGGCTATTAACGGAAAACGCATGGGCAACTTGTTTGGAGGTTAAAAATAAGATTTATTGGAAGGAATAACAGCATTTCATCACGCGGGCGCTTTTGCGGGCAACCTTCATTTCTTTATCTTAGAGGAATACACGACGTTATGAGGTATTTGCTCCCGGTTTGCCTGTTTTTCCTGTTGATCTGTACGCGGGCCGCCGCCCAGACGGCGCCTTCCCAATTCCTGCAATATGAGCTGGGCACGCGCTTTACGCCGCACTACAAGGTGGTGGAATATTTCAGGCACATAGCCGCCACCGTTAAAACGGTGAAGCTGGAAACCTATGGGGAATCTTACGAAGGCCGGCCGCTGCTGATGGCCATTGTAGCCTCGCCGGAGAACATGGAGCGGCTGGAGGCCATCCGCCAGCATAACCTGGACGTGGTGGCGGGCAAGACGGAAGCCGGCGCGCAGCCGGCCATCATCTGGCTCAGCTACAACGTGCACGGCAATGAGGCCGTATCTACAGAAGCGGCCATGAAAACCCTCTACACGCTCATCACTGCACGCACGGAGCTGCTGCAGCAGGCCGTGGTGATCATAGACCCCTGCCTGAACCCTGACGGGCGGGAGCGTTACGTGAATTTCTACAACGCGGTGCACAGCAAAGTGCCGGATGCTACGCCTTATGCGCGGGAGCATTACGAGCCCTGGCCGGGCGGGCGCAGCAATCACTATTATTTTGACCTGAACCGGGATTGGGCATGGCAAACCCAGCAGGAGAGCAGGCTGCGCGTGATCCAGTACAACCGCTGGATGCCGCAGGTGCATGTGGATTTTCATGAACAGGGCGTAGACGCGCCGTATTATTTTGCGCCCGCCGCCGAGCCGCTGCATGACGCGGTAACGGCCTGGCAGCGTGATTTCCAGACGCAGATAGGCAAACACAACGCCACCTACTTTGATGAAAAAGGCTGGCTGTACTTTACCCGCGAGCAATTCGACCTCTTTTACCCCAGCTACGGGGATACGTACCCCACCTACAACGGCGCCATCGGTATGACGTACGAGCAGGGGGGCAGCGGCCGCGCGGGCCTGGCCATCTTCACCCGGCAGGGAGATACGCTCACCCTCAAGAAACGGATTGAACATCACTTCACCACCGGCATTGCCACCATTGAAGTGTCTGCCGCCAATGCCGGCAAGCTGGTCAATGAATTTGCCGCCTACTTCCGGCAGGCGCGCCAGCAGCCGGTGGGCGACTATAAAACGTTTGTGGTCAAAGCGGCCGGTAACCGCGAAAAACTGCAGGCGCTGGCGGAGCTGCTGCGCAAAAATGAAATTGTAGCGGGTTTTGCCAGCGGCAATGCCAATAGCAGCGGTTTCAACTACTTTACAGGCAAAACGGAATCTTTCAGCATAGAAAAGGAGGACCTGGTGATCAGCGCCTTCCAGCCCCGCTCCAACCTGGTACGCGTACTGTTTGAACCCGTGGCCCGCCTCACGGATTCCGTAACCTACGATATTACCGCCTGGGCGCTGCCTTACGCTTACGGCCTGCCGGCTTACGCGCTGAAACAAAAGCTGGGCGTACCCTTGCACGACAGTCTTGAAAAGCCCGTACCGGCCCCGCCCGCGGCCGGCAATACATATGCCTACCTGGCGCCGTGGAACAGCCTCAAAGACCTGAAGTTCCTGACCGCGCTGCTCAACCGCAACATCAGGGTGCGTTTTACGGAAACAGCTTTCACCATCGGCCAAATCAACTACCCGGCCGGTACGCTGGTGATCACCAAAGCCGGCAATGGCCCGCTGGACGCGCTGCCCGCGCTGGCGCAGAAAATGGATATCAGCCTGGTGAAAGTGCCCACCGGATTTGTGGAGAAAGGGGCGGATTTCGGTTCAGATAAGTTGCGCCTGATACAGAAACCCAAAGTGGCCGTGCTGGCCGGGGAAGGTGCGTATTCCCTCAGCATGGGGGAAATATGGCATTTCTTTGAGCAGCAGATAGACTACCCGGTAACGGTGCTGAATACCTCCGGCCTGTACGGCGTTAACTGGAAAGATATAGACGTGCTCATACTGCCCGCGGGCAACTACACGGCGCTGAATGATAAAGCCGTGCTGGAGCGCATCCGGGACTGGGTGAGCAACGGCGGAAAGCTCATTGCCATGGAAGAGGCCGTTACCCAGCTGGCACAGGCGGAATGGGGCTTTAAAATAAAGAAGGACGGAGAGGACAAAGACAAGGAGAAAAAAGAAGATGAAAAGAAAGACCCTTACGAAGCCCTGAAACCATACGGCAACCGGGAAAGGGAAAGTGTAACACAGATCATTCCCGGCGCCATCTACAAAGTACACCTGGACAAAACTCACCCGCTGGCCTTCGGCTACCCTGATTATTATTATACCCTCAAACAAAGCGACCAGTTGCTGGAGTTCATCGAAAGCGGCGGCTGGAACGTGGGCGTGCTGAAGAAAGATGATTATCTCACCGGTTTTGTGGGCGCGCAAACAAAAGGGAAGCTCAAAGACGGGCTGCTGTTCGGGGTAAGGGAACTGGGCGCCGGCTCCATTGTGCTGCTGGCAGACAACCCGCTCTTCCGCAGTTTCTGGGAAAACGGCAAGCTGTTATTCGGGAACGCGGTGTTCCTCGTTGGACAATAAATTTTACATCTTGCGTTTAATGCCGCAGCCTACGGAGGCGGACGATGTGACTTCTACCGCCCTGCCGGCCAGCATGGCATCCATGGCGTTGTGAAGGTATTTGGTTTTTACACCGGCGGCATTGCCGGGATTGTCATCAATAGCGCCTTTATACACCAGCGTTGCTTCCTTGTTGAACAGGTAACACTCCGGCGTACGGTCTGCCGCAAAAGCATCGGCCAGCTCGTTATTCTTGTCTACCGCATAATACCACTGGTAATTCTGTTTTTTGGCGTAGGCTTTCATGGCGTCAAAAGAATCTCCGCCGGCGCGTTCCGCTTCGTTGGAATTGACCAGTATCACACCAATATTATGTTTCAGTGCGTATTGCGCTATTTCGCGGGTACGGTCCTGGTTGCGCTGCACGTAAGGGCAGGTGTTGCAGCTGAACATCACCAGCAGGCCGTTCGCTTTTTTAACATCGTTGAGAGAAACTTCCTTGCCTGTTACGTCTTTCATTTTTACATCAGGCTTCGGCATTTTAGCGCCTACTTCCAGCGCGTCAGGAGAGCGGAATGCTGCGAGCCATACGGTAGCAAGAAGTAGTAAAACAAATTGCTTTTTCATAGGGCGTTAGTTTAAAGGTTGAACATGAAATTACGGTATTTCACACGCATTAAAAAGCAGTTACGGCTGTTTTCCATTTTCTTTAACGTTAAGCTGATAGGATTTTAACATGAAGTCAGGAAAGTCCCTGTATTTCAGGCTCTTCGTCCGCTTCCCGCTCGCGCGCAATTTCGCGGATGGTGCTGATGCTGGTGTTCAGCTCAAAGCCGATCAGCAATATGAACGAGTTGAAATATACCACCAGCATGAGAATAAGCACAGTGCCGATGGAGCCGTAGATCTGGTTGTATTGTGCAAAGTTGGTCACCCAGAAAGAGAAGCCCAGCGTTACCACGATCATGGAAACAGTAGCAAAAGTAGCGCCGGCGGAAATGAACTTCCATTTCTTTTTGGTAGCGGGCCCAAAGCGGTAGATCACGGAAATGATGGCGAAAAAGAGCAGCACTATCAATGCCCAGCGCGCGGCTACCAGTGCAAATTGAGAAAAGGAATCGCGGAGGTCCAGCACTTCAAATATCCAGCGCATAATATTGCCCTGCATGATGATGAGCGCTACGGTGGCCAGCAGGAGTATAACCAGTATGATGGTGAGCTTTAGCGCGGTGAGCCGCGTTTGCCACCAGAGGCGCTGGTTGAAGCCGGGCAGCAGCTTGTCAAACGAGCGCAGCATGCCCATTACACCGTTGGAGGAATAATAGAAGCTGAGTATAAACGCGAAAGACAGCAGGGTGTTACGATGGGTGTACAGGAAGTCATGGATCATTTCCCTGACAATCTGGTAAGAGTTCTCGTTAGGTGTAACGGCCTTTGCCAGGTCATACAACGTAGGCTCAATGTTCTGCAGGGGAATAAAAGGCACCAGCGTGAACAGGAAGATGAAAAAAGGAGGGATGGCCAGCAGGAAGTTGAAAGATATAGCAGCGGCCCGCTCCACGAGGCTTTCCCGCGCGGTCTCCTTCAGGAAGAACACAATCACATCGTACAGGGGAATCCCCTCAAACCCCGGCAGCACCAGGCTTTTACTTTTATGCACCAGCCATTGTACGGGTTTTGATTCGAGAACGAGTTTTTCTACATCAACCATCAGGGGATTATTGGACTGCTGTAAAAATACAAAGAATGTATTATTTCACCCCTCTTGCGTTCAATGCCTTTTGATAGGCACGCGCATTTTCAAGATGTTCCTTGTAGGTAGCTGCAAAAGCATGATAGCCGCTGCCGTCTGCCCTGGCGCAGAAATAGAGGTACTCGGTATCTGCCGGCGTCAGCACCGCATCAATGGATTTGGAAGAGGGTGTGCAGATGGGGCCGGGCGGGAGGCCGCTATAACGGTAAGTGTTATACGGAGAATCATACTCCAGGTAACTGCCCCATATTCTGCGCAGGGTAAAATTCTTCATGGCATATTTAACGGTGGGGTCTGCGCCCAGCTTCATGCCCTTGCGCAGGCGGTTGAGGTATACGCTGGCAATAGCAGGCTTCTCATCGTGCCGGTTGGTTTCTTCTTCCACAATGGAGGCCAGGGTGGTCACTTCCGTGGGTTTCAGGCCCAGCGCGGAGGCTTTGGCCCGGCGCTCGTCGTTCCAGAAGGCTTCATAGGCGTCTTCCAGTTTGGTAAACACCTTGCCGGCGCTGGTGTTCCAGTAAAACTCGTAGGTGTTGGGCACTATGGCGCACATCACGGTATTGGTGTCAAGCCCGAACTGGCGCAGGTGTACCGGGTCTTCCAGGATGGCCCTCATGGCCACGGAGTCTGCCTCCAGGTTGGTAGATACCAGGCGTATAAAATCTTCTTTCAGGCGGAGTTTGTTGATGACCAGCTTTACGGGAGACTGGCGGCCGGAGCGCAATATTCTCACTATTTCCAGGTTGCCCATGCCTTTTTTGATCTCGTAACGCCCGGCTTTCACGCGGGTGGGGTAGTCCAGCCGGCGGGCCACCAGGTTGAAGGTAGATACAGAGCGTACAATGTCTTGCTCCTGCAGCCCTTTCAATACATCCTGGTAGCTGCTGCCTGTGGGTACGTAGAAATATTTTTTATCCCCGAAAGATCTGGTGTTGGGGCCCATGAGCAGGTAGGCGGCCAGTACCATGCCGCCCGCCAGCAAACAGGCGGCTACAACGGCAATGCGGCGTATCCAGGGGGAATTGGTGTTTTTGGCTTTGGTTCTTTTCATAGAAATGCGGAGCTGTTGCAATAAAAAACCCCGCTTTTAACGGCGAGGTATTTATAAATATTATGATGAATAATATTATTTACGGTTTGGCAGGCGCCGCGGGAGCGGGCTGCTGTTGGGCCGGTTGTTGTTGCTGCTGCTGGGGAGCCGGTAAAGGCGTGCTGTTGGCAGGAGCAGGAACGGCCGGGCCGGCAGATTGTTCAATGGTGCTGGAACCTTTCTGCACGCTGCCGCCGCTGCCTTTGCCGATGAACATGGCAGAGGTGAGGCAGAGCACTGCAATTACAGCAGCGAGTATCCAGGTGCCTTTTTCCATGATGTCATTGGTTTGACGAACGCCCATTACCTGGTTACCGAAACCGCCGAAAGAACCGGAAAGACCGCCGCCTTTAGGATTTTGCACCAGCACGAAGAAGCCAAGTAAAATGCAGGCTAAAACGATCAATATTCCAAAGAAAATCAACATGTGTGTTGTTATTTTTATTTATTGTTGTCTGTTAGTAATTGCAGATCTTTGATCTTTTGCGCAAAATAAGCGTTTTTGTCGGGATTAAGCAAACTTAATTTTTGGTATACGGCAATGGCTTTCCCGTGCTGGTGCTGGCGTACCCAGATCTCGGCCAGGGTTTCTGACACGATGTCATCGTTGAGCGTAATGGAGTCTATGGCCATTTTTTCCACTCTTTCAGATACTTCCGGCTCGTCATCTTCATACAGCCTGTTCAACTGCTGGTGATACCAGTCTTTCGTGGCCCTGCCGGCAAAGGAATCTTTCAGTTCCCTGAGCCAGTCGGTAAAGCTTCTCATTTCTGCTGCGGCTTTGTCGGTCATCATTTCTGCAGAGTTCGGGTCTTTCAGCTTTTTATAAGCAAAATAATCTTCTGTGTACAGCGGCTGGAAGGTGAGCACCGTTTCTTCGGCGGGCGTGTCCATCGGGTGTATCCTGATGGGGGCCTCTTCAGTTTGCGGCTCCTCCTGGTGATCAGCTTCGGGCGCTTCATTTGTTGCCGGCTCTTCCTGCTGATCGGCCACGGGTGCTGCGGCGGCGGGCAGGGTGAGGCCCGCGCCTTCAGCGGAAGCGGCCGTTTCCACTACGATCTCTTCTTCCTCCGGTTCCGGTTCATAATGTTCTTCTTCGCGGATAGCGCTATAATCTATGGCTATGATCTCGTCTGGCGCGGTGAGGTTGCGGGCGGCCTCAAATTCGGCTTTCTCCTGTTCGGCCTCGTAATCGATGGCTACTATCTCGTCTGGTGCGGCCTGTGTACGGGCGGTCTCGAATTCGGCCTTTTCCTGTTCGGCTTTATAGTCAACGGCTACTATCTCGTCTGGTGCGGCCTGTGTGCGGGCGGTCTCGAATTCGGCCTTTTCCTGTTCGGCTTCATAATCAACGGCCACTACTTCATCCGGTGCTTCAGCCGGTGTTTCCTGCTCGTACAGGAACTCGTCATATTTGGCGGCTATGGCTTCGTCTTCTGCGTCTGGTATATATGATGGCGCCGGCGCCTGTTGTTGTTCTTCTTCTGTTATTTCGTTATTTACCCCCACTTCTTCAGCATCCTCTATTACAACAGGCTCTTCTACCTGCTCTTCCTTCACCTGCTCCGTTGCAACATCCGCTGCTTCTTCTTCCACCACCTCCGTTGCCCGGGCCGCGGCCGCATTCCGTGCGTCTTCCGCCGCCAGTTCAGCCAGGATAGCCTCGTCTTCGGCGGACAGTGCTGCTTCCGCAGGCGCATTGTCAACTTCAACAGGGGAAACGGGCGTTTCGTGAAGCGGGGCGGTCACGAACTGGTGCACCTGCTGGGGCGTATTGCTGTACAATTGCGCTTTTTTCAGCGCGGAGGCCGTCAGGTCTTTGTTTTCCGCAAATTCTTTCCTGGCCAGGAGCATCCGTGCCGCCGCAAAATACGGGTACTTTTCCACCAGCTGCTCCAGGCTTGCCTGGTCTACCTGCCGGAGGTCCGGTTCGTTAAAAATATGGTGAATGATCCTGTTAGCGGTCATGGGTGCTAAAATATGAAAATAATATATAAATCAAATAGCCCGTTACTACCAGTTGGCAAAGGCCCGGTTAAAGATATCGTCTACCAGGTTGGGCACAATTTCTTCCAGCAGCCGCGGTTCCGCTTCATTAATGGTCTGGCTGGCGTTAAAGTCCGCAGAGCGGGAGAATGACTGGTTGGTGAACCCTTTCTTGTCGCCAATACGCTTGATGAACGTGATGTTCACGGTAATGGTCAAACGGGCGGAAGCGGGTTTGTCTATATCCGTAACGGCGGCGTTGGAAATGGAGTAGCCGGTAATGGTGCCTTTGAACTCGTAGTCAGCGCCCTGGTCATTGGTTTGGGTAAGGCGGGTTTGCGCCAGGATCTTGGTGCGCAGTTTTTCCGTTACCTGTTGGCTGAGCTGCGGGTTGTTTTGCGGCGCCCGGTTCTCAATAAAGCGTACCAGCACGGTTTTGGCAGCAGGGTCTATACTGGCGCCGCTGGCGGAATATTTGATGGAGCAGGCGGACGAGAACAGCCAAAGGCTTACGCTGGCCAGCAGAAAAATGTATTTTGACATAGGGAGCTTACTCATTGATATTGTATTCCTTCAGTTTTCTGTACAAAGTCCGTTCCGAAATCCCCAGATCGAGCGCGGCGTCTTTCCTTTTGCCTTTGTGCTTTTTCAGCGCCTTTTCGATCAGTTCCTTTTCCTTGTCGGCAATGGAGAGGGTTTCTTCCACTTCCTCATGATGGTCTATTTTGCTGCTGTCCTGTATGATATACGGCTGGGAGGGCGCAATGATGTTCGGCTGCGCGGGCGTTTCCGCGGGCTGGAAGTTATGCATCATGCCGCCATCCTGGAAAGCAGGCGTATTGGCCATGGAAGGGTTCTGCAGAATGTCGAAGAACATCTTCTTCAGTTCCGTTACGTCCTTCTTCATGTCAAAGAATAATTTGTACAGGATGTCCCTTTCGCTGGCAAAATCTCCGTTGCCGCCCTGGTGCTGGGCGGGGGCCAGTACAGGCAGGCGGTTTACCACCGGCTGCTCCGGCAGGAAGCGGCGCAGTTCCGTGGCAGTTACCAGCTTGTCTGTGGCCAGTACGGAAATTTGCTCTGCAATATTTTTCAGCTCGCGCACGTTGCCGGGCCAGGGGTAATTGATCAGCATTTCACGGGCCTCTTCGTCCAGCTGGATGGAGGTGGTTTTGTACCGTTCGGCAAAGTCTACGCAGAACTTGCGGAACAGCATGGGGATGTCTTCTTTCCTGTCACGCAGCGCCGGTACGCGGATGGGCACGGTGTTGAGCCGGTAATAAAGGTCTTCCCGGAACTTGCCTTGCTGGGTGCTCTCCAGCAGGTCGCGGTTGGTGGCGGCAATTACGCGCACGTCTGTTTTCTGCACCTTGGAAGAGCCTACGCGGATGTATTCCCCGGCTTCCAGCACGCGCAGCAGGCGGGCTTGTGTGCCGAGGGGCATTTCGCCTATTTCGTCCAGGAAAATGGTGCCGCCGTTCACGGTCTCGAAATAACCTTTCCGGCTGTCTACCGCGCCGGTAAAGGAACCTTTTTCGTGCCCGAACAGTTCGGAATCTATAGTGCCCTCCGGGATGGCGCCGCAGTTAACGGCTATGAAGGGGTTATGTTTGCGGGCGCTGAGCGCATGAATGATCTGCGAGAATACTTCCTTGCCCACACCGCTTTCACCTGAAATCAGCACCGTCAGGTCTGTGTTAGACACCTGCGCGGCCACCTGCAGGGCATAGTTCAATGCCTGCGAGTTGCCGATAATGCCGAAGCGGTTCTTGATGCTCTGAATATTGTCCATAATTCCTTCCTTTGTTTTATCAATGGCCTTCCACCACATTGCCCAGCAAGGTGCCGGCGGTACAATCTTCCACCTTCACCATCACGTATTCCCCTTTCTGGTAATTGCCGCGGGGGAACACCACCACCTTGTTCTGGTCGTTGCGGCCAAACAGGTCGTTTTCCGAACGTTTGGAAGTGCCTTCAATCAATACTTTAAATGTTTTGCCCACATCCTGCTGCATGCTTTCCAGGGTATGGCGGCGGTGCAGGGCCACTACTTCCGCCAGCCGCCGCTTCTTCACGGCTTCCGGTACATCGTCCTGGTAGCGGCGGGCGGCCAGGGTGCCGGGGCGTTCTGAATAAGCGAACATATAGGCGAGGTCATAATGGGCGTACTCCATTATGGCCAGGGTATCTGCATGGTCTTCCTCCGTTTCCGTGCAGAAACCTGTGATGACGTCTGTAGAAAGCCCGCAGCCGGGGAGTATTTCCCTGATACGGTCTACCTTTTTCATGTACCACTCGCGGGTGTAGGTGCGGTTCATGAGCTGCAGGATGCGGTTGCTGCCGCTTTGCACCGGCAGGTGGATATAGTTGCAGATGTTCTCATGGCGGGCTATGGCGAACAGTACTTCGTCTGTAATGTCTTTCGGGTGCGATGTGCTGAAGCGTACGCGCAGCAGGGGGCTGATGGCGGCCACTTTCTCCAGCAGCATGGCAAAAGTGACGGTTTCGCCGGCGGCCTCATCTACAAAATAATAGGAGTCTACGTTCTGGCCCAGCAGGGTTACTTCGCGGTAGCCTCTTTCAAAGAGGTCTGCAGCTTCTTCCAGGATGGAACGCGGGTCGCGGCTTCTTTCGCGGCCGCGGGTGAAGGGCACCACGCAGAAGGCGCACATGTTGTTGCAGCCGCGCATGATAGACACAAAAGCGGTAACGCCGTTGCTGTTGAGGCGAACGGGGCTGATGTCCCCATAAGTCTCCTCGCGGCTGAGCAGCACGTTGATGGCCTTCTGGCCCGTTTCTGCCTCTTCTATAAGGGCGGGCAGGCTGCGGTAGGCATCCGGGCCCACTACCAGGTCTACCAGCTTTTCCTCTTCCAGGAACTTGGCCTTCAGGCGCTCGGCCATGCAGCCCAGTACGCCCACCAGGAAGCCGGGACGGTCTCTTTTGGTCTTTTTGAACTCCGTAAGGCGCTTGCGCACGGTCTGCTCCGCCTTTTCACGGATGGAGCAGGTGTTGAGCAATACCAGGTCAGCCTCTTCGGCATTGCGGGTAGCCCCGAAACCTTCTTTATTGAGAATGGACGCCACAATTTCACTGTCGTTGAAATTCATCTGGCAACCATAACTTTCGATATAAAACTTTTTTAAATAGGTACGGGTATCTCCCTGCAGCGGGGCTATGGCCTCGCCCTGACGGCTTTCATCATGTACTTTATCAGCAATTTCCAGCATGTCCGGTCACAATTTAAGGAAGCAAAAATACAAAAAAATGCCAGAATGACAGGGGAAATGTAGGGTGTGGCCCGGTTTTGTAGAATTATAACATATTTGTTATAAAATTTTTTTGGAGGTTATAACGTTTACGTTATATTTGGGTATGCAACCATTGTTTGTAATTGTTAACCACTGGAAAATGAAGTTTTCAGAATTGTACCGGATGCTGGAGCGGGACGGTTGGTATATAAAGCGGACGAACAAGCATCATTATTATGTACATCCTCACAAAAGCGGCAGGGTAGCCGTAGGTAAACATGTTAGTAAAGAGGTGCCGACAGGTACCCTGCAGCAGATCATAAAAATGGCCGGATTAAAGAACCAGGGCCGGAGCTTAAAACGATATTTATGAAAAAGAGAAAGATCACAGTCATTATTGAAGCCTCTTCCACCGGCTTTGGCGCCTATACGGAAGATGACTTTCCATGCATAACAGGTTATGCCAATACCGTTCCCAAGGTAAAGACAGATTTTCAGGAGGCCATCAAAGGTTACCTGGAAATGGATCAGGAAGAAGGAATCAATGACCCCCGCCTCAACAATGGCGAGCTGGAGTTTGTCTACAAATACGATCTTGAAAGCATTTTTGCCCACTTCGGCATGCTGGAGATCACCGCCTTTGCAAGGCGGGTAGGCATGAACGAATCCCTGATGCGCCAATACAAAGCCGGCTTGGCCAAGGCCTCTGACAAACAGAAAAAGAAGATAGAGGACGGGCTGCGCGAGCTGGGCAGGGAATTGCAAAGCGCGCGGCTGGTGTATAAAAAAAAGAAGAAATGAGCGCTGAAGGTTTGCGCCCGCCGCCTTTTAAAAGATTCCGCTTTTTTTAGCGCCATAAATTGCCTAAAATTGGCGCAATGACAGAGCAGGAGCTGATCAAAAAACTGCGCGAAGGGGATGAACAGGCCTTCCGGGAATTGTATGCCCGCCATAGCCGGGAGGTTTTCGGATTTGCCTATCACCTGACCCATTCCGCCACGGATGCGGAAGATATATTGCAGGAAACCTTTCTCCGCCTGTGGACCGGACGGGAGCAACTGCCCGATATTCAGCATGCAGGCAATTACATCTTCATGATAGCCCGCAATAAAACGGTGGACTATCTGCGGAAGGTATCGCGGCAGCAGCAACTGATCAACCAGGTATGGAGCAATATGTCTGCCCCGCTGGCCGGCAAGCCGGAGGAGGCGGATGAACTGCTGGACGCCAAGGAGTACCAGCGGCTGGTGAACGAGGCGCTGGCCCAACTGTCTTCCCAGAAGCAGGAGGTATACCGGCTCAGCCGGCAACAAGGACTGAGCCATGAAGAAATTGCCGCGCAGCTGGGACTGTCAAAAAGCCGGGTGAAAAACCTGCTGGTGGAAATACTCAAACATATCCGTTTCTTCCTGGCCCGCCACTCTGTGCTGATGGCGGTGTTGTTTCAGCTGCTGTCGGAAGTGCGGCCTTAACCCCCTTGAAAATCAATCCCCAAAAAATATTTTCCTCCCCCGCGGTCCTTCCGCTTTGCACAAACGTCTTTACGTTGGAGCGAAAACCTGAATTATGCCACAAGACTTGTCAAGGATCAAAACACTGTTGCAGCGCTATGTGCAGAAAACCTGCACCAGGGAAGAGCTGGATGAGTTGTTTGCCCGCATTGCGGAGATGTCTGAAGATGAAGCGCTGCAGCAGCTGGTAGAAGAGGCCGGCCTGCACATACCGGTATCTGCGCCGTTGCCGGAGGTAGACTACGAGAGTGTTTACAATAGCATTGTACAACGCCCGCCGGCCAAACGCCGGAACCTGTTTACCGTTGGCAAGGTGGCGGCCGCGGCCGCCATTGTGCTGCTGCTGGCCGGTGCGGCCTACCGCTGGTGGCTGCCCCCTGACGCACAGCCGCCGGCGCCGCCCACAGCGCAGCAACTGCCGGGAGATGTGGCGCCGGGCGGCAACAAGGCCACCCTCACGCTGGCAGACGGCTCCACCCTTACGCTAGACAGCGCCGGCCACCGCGTGATCAACAGCCAGGATACCCGCATCACCCAGCAGAACGGGCAGTTGCTGTACGGCGAAGATGCGGCAACACCCGCCCTGCAATACCACAAGCTCAGCACGCCCCGCGGCGGGCAGTTCAAAGTAACGCTGCCTGACGGTACCCGCGTGTGGCTCAACTCCGCCTCATCTCTGCGTTACCCCACCGCTTTCACCGGCAAAGAAAGGACCGTGGAGCTGGAAGGCCAGGGATACTTTGAAGTGGCGCAAAATGCAGCGCAGCCTTTCAAAGTGATGGTGCAGGGCATGGAAGTGCAGGTGCTGGGCACCCACTTTGACGTAATGGCCTATGGAGATGAAGCCACCATCAACACCACCTTGCTGCAAGGCGCGGTAAAGGTAAAAGCGGGGGAGAACGTGCGCCTCCTGCAACCTGAGCAGGAAGCGGTGCTGGACCGCCAAAGCCGCCGGGTAACCGTACAGCAGGCCGATGTGAAAAAAGTAATGGCTTGGAAGAACGGGCTTTTTGTGTTCAACAACATGGCCCTGCCGGCTATTCTGCGCGAGGTGGCACGCTGGTACGATGTAGACATCGTTTACCAGGCAACGCCCAGCAGCGAGCTGTACGGCGGGGGCATATCCCGCAACCTGCACCTGTCTAACGTGCTCCACCTGCTGGAAGCCAGCGGCTACAATCATTTCAGGATAGAAGGAAAGAAGATAGTTGTGCTGCCCTGACGCAGCAGTCATATATACAACCAAAATTACCGGAAGCGGCCCGGAACTGCAGTCTGGCCCCGTTTCCGCCCAAGGGTGCACAAATAAAAACCGGAAGTGCGGCAACACTCCCGGCGGATATTTGGCACGCTTAAAGAATTATGCTGATAGTTCATTTAAGGTATCACCAAACACCACAAAAGTATGCAATTCAGTTGTAATGTAGCTGCCCGCCCCCGCTGCGGGCTGTCAACCAAAATTATGCTGGTTATGAAACTGACCACATTCCTTGTACTGGTTACCTGTTTGCAAGTGAGCGCCACGGCTTACTCCCAGAAGGTAACATTGTCCGTAAAAAAGATGCCTTTGCAAAAGGTGCTGACGGAAATCATCACACAAACCGGCGTTTCCATTGTCTATTCAGAAAGAGTGCTGCAGTCTGCAAGCCCTGTTTCCATCCGGGTAAAAGACGCGCCTGTGCAGGAGGTGCTGGAGCTGTGCCTCAAAGGCCAGCAGGTTACCTATGCGCTGGAAGGCAACAGTTTTGTGATCAGGAAACGGCCTGAAGCGGCTGCAGCGCCTGCCGCTGTGGCAGACAGCCTGGTAACGGTTACCGGCCGGGTAGCTTCTGCAGATGGCACGCCGCTGCCCGGCGCCACGGTGATGGTGCGGGGTACGCGCAAGGGCACGCAAACCACGGAGCAGGGCATGTTCCGGTTAACGGAAGTGCCGCCAGGCGCTGTGCTGGTGATCAGCAGCATAGGCTACACCACGCAGGAAACAGCCATTCCCGCCGGCGGCAGGGCCATGAACATCACCCTGCTGGAAGATACCAAAAGCGTGAGCGAAGTAGTGGTGGTAGGGTATAGCAATAAAAAGAAAAGCGAGCTGACCAGCGCGGTGAGCACCGTTTCTTCAGAAAAGCTGAAAGACGTGACCACCAACGATGTAGGCTCCATGCTGCAAGGCAAGGTAGCCGGCCTGCAGGTGGTGAACAGCTCCGGCGTGCCGGGCAGCGCGGCGGAGATCAGGCTGCGCGGCGTCAGCTCCGTCAATGCGTCTCAAAGCCCCTTATATGTGGTGGATGGTATCATAGGCGGTAGCTTTGATCCTAATGACGTGGAGAGCATCTCCATTCTGAAAGATGCGGGCGCCACGGCCATGTATGGCTCGCAGGCCAACGCCGGGGTGATCATTGTGACCACCAAAAAAGGGAGCGCCGGCAAAACCCGCTTTGAGGCCAAAGTAACGTCAGGCCTGCGTACGCCTGACTTCGGCAAAATGGACCTCATGAACGGCGCGCAGTTGTATGAACGGCATAAGGAATTTTACCGCGACTACATTCCAGGCGCTGCAGACAATTCCTACAAGGTAGACCTGCTCAAATTTTATGCAGAACGCCCCCGCAGCCTGCGGGGCCAGGACTACAACTGGCTGACCACCCTGTTCAAACCCGCGCCGGTGAACAATGTGTTCATTTCCGCCAGCGGCCGCAATGAGAAAAACGAATACTACACCAGTATTTCTTACTATAATGAAAAAGGCACGTTCCGGAATACAGGCTTCCAGCGCCTCAACCTGCGCGGCAACTCCACGCATCACTTTTCCAAAAACGTGAGCGTTACCAATAACGTGAACCTCAGCGCCGCTACCGGCAAGAGCTTCAACTATGAAGACGTGTTTTACGCCTACCTGAACATGCCCTGGGACAACCCGTACGACAGTACCGGCCAGCCGGTCTATGTAGACGGCAACTCGCCCTTCCGCTGGTGGTCAAGAGACAAGACCAACCCCATGCACACCATCCGCAACTCCAACCACAGCTACAAGAGCTTCAGCGCCAACTATGACCTGAACCTGGAGGTGAAGATCACGGACTGGCTGTCTTTTTCCAGCACCAACCGCGCAGCGGTGAACTATAACAAAGGCACGGACTACTACGCTCCCGTAGTGGCCGGCCAGTACAACGGCACCGGTTTTCTCAATGAGCTGGGTACGCTGGGCTACGGCATTATTTCCAATGACCTGCTGAAGTTCAGCTTCCGCAAGGGAGACCATTCCATTAACGGCCTGGCGGGCATTGCCATTGAGAACAGTAAAACGGAAGTGGTAGGCGCCTCCGGCAGGGGATTGCCGGAAGGCCTGTCTGTGCTGAACGTGGTAGCCAGCAACCAGCTGGTGAGCGGGTTTAACGATGCGGCCATCATCCAGTCATTTATTTCACAGGTCAGCTATGGATACCGGGACAGGTATTTTCTCACCGGTTCCTATCGCATAGACGGTTCTACCGCTTTCCCGGCCAGCAACCGCTATGGCTCGTTTCCGGCGGTATCCGCAGCATGGCTCCTGAGCAATGAACCTTTCCTGCAAAACCATCCTGTTGTCAACAACCTGAAGCTCCGCGCCAGCTACGGTGTTACCGGTACGCAAGACATCGGCTCCTCCCGTTACCTGGGCCTCTATTCCCTCAGCAGCCAGTACAACGGCTCTTCTGCCGCTACGCCTTCGCAATTGCCCAGCCCCAACCTCACCTGGGAAAGCAAGCACCAGGTGAACGCCGGCCTTGAGCTGGGCCTGTGGCAGCGTGTCAACCTTACGCTGGATGTATACAACAACGTCACCAAAAACCTGCTGCTGCAGGTATCACAGCCACTGTCCGTAGGCTTTGAACAGCGCTGGGAAAACGCCGGTGAAATTGTGAACAAAGGCGTGGAGGTAACGCTTAACACGGTGAACATTAAGACCCGCAATTTTGAATGGAGCACAGACTTTAACATCAACTTCAACTCCAACAAGCTGCAACACCTGCCCAGTGATATCACCCGTACCCAGCCCACCTGGAGCATATCCCAGATATACCGCAACGGCGGCAACCTGTACGAGTTCTACATGCCCAAATGGCTGGGCGTGAACCCCGAAACCGGTGCGCCGCAATGGGAGGTGATCAACCGGGATGCGGACGGGAAGGAGATTTCCCGTGAGGCTACTTCAGAATATGCCCGCGCTACCTACCAGGAAGTAGGCTCCGCGCTGCCCAGGATGCAAGGCGGCATCACCTCTTTCTGGAAGTACCGCAATTTCTCGCTCAGCGTGAACGCCTATTTCCTTTCCGGCAACAAAGTGTTCAGCAATGCCTTGCGCTTTGTGATGAACGACGGGCTGGAACCTTACTATAACCAGATCGTACTGCCCAAGGGGTACAACACCTGGACGAAGCCGGGAGATGTGGCCACGGAGCCCAGCCCGCAGAACTCCGCCAATGCCACGGAAACATCTACCCGTTTCCTGAAAGACGGCAGCTTCTTCGCCATCCGCAACATTGCGCTGGCATGGTCGCTGCCAACGGAATGGAGCAGCCGCATCGGGCTTGACGCGGTAACGCTCTCGCTGACGGCAGACAATGTGTATACCTTCACCCGCTTCCTGGGGCAGGACCCCGCCACCACCATTACGGCGGGAAGCTTTGTGATGCCCGGCCTGTCTGACTTCAAGTATCCGAACAACCGCCAGTACCTGTTTAATATCAACATCCGGTTCTAGCAAAAAACTGAAAGATCATGAGAACGAAACTTATCCTCAGCATATTGGCAGTATCACTTTCTTTAACAGGCTGCCTGAAAGATGTGAACCCCAGCGACGCGCTGAACACCGGCACGCTCACCGGTACGGTGAACGGCCTGAAGCAGGCGCTGAACGGGGCTTATGCACTGTTCAAAGACCATGTGTCTTTCAACGGCACTACAGACGGTAATAACATGTACCTGCGCCAGTACTTCCAGATGAGTGATTTTGCGGGAGATGATATTGTATGCGGCCAGACCACCACAGACCCGCTGTACTACAGCTTTTCGCTTGATCATACGGCCACGCAGACCAACAGCCGCTACTTCTGGTACATTTCCTACAAGATCATCAATGACGTGAATACGGTGATAGAGTCTGCGGAAAAGATACAGAACCCGTCAGAAGATGTGCGCCAGCTGATAGGGGAGTGTTACTTCCTGCGGGCGTTCTGCCACTTCAACCTGGTGCGCTTCTACGCGCGGCCCTACACGCAAAACCCGGATGCGCCGGGCGTTATATTACGCACCGCTGTGAGTGATCCGTCTCAAAAAGCGCGGGCTACTGTAAGGGAAGTGTATGCTTCCGTAGTGGCAGACGCTATCAAGGGCGCAGAGCTGATGAACCAGCCGCGCGGCGTGCAGTTTGCGTCCAAAGAAGCGGCGTGGGCGCTGCTGTCAAGAGCATACTTGTATAAAGAAACGAATGACAGCACCGTGTACTATGCAGACAAGGTGATCAGCTCCGGCCGCTTCACGCTGGAAACGGCTGCTTCTTTCCCGCAACTGTTTGCCAACGCCACGGCCGGCAAGGAAACTATTTTCTGCGTGGCTTTGACAGCGGCAGATGACTACGGAAAGGCCGGTTCCATTGCCTCCATGCTGTATTCAGACGGTAACTCCGGCTGGGGGGAAGAATTTGCTTCACAGTCCCTGAGAGATACCATGGCGGCACATATGGAAGATGTGCGCTGGTCTTATATTGTACCATTGAAGGATGGCGGCGGCACAGTGCAGAAGAAGAACGGCATCGAGATCTATTATATCTCCAAGTTCTCTTTCCAGGGCGGTAGTCCTACGTTGAGCTCACCCATTATGTTCCGCCTGGCGGAGATGTACCTTAATAAGGCGGAGGCCCTCGCGAAAGCGGGTGATGCCGGCGGCGCACTGGACAATGTAGACATGGTACGCCAGAACCGCGGTTTGCAGGGCGCCCTGTACAACCGCCAGGTGCCCGCGGGTAAAACCGCGCTGGATGTAGTGCTGAAGGAACGGAGAATAGAGCTGGCCTTTGAAGGGCACCGCAACTTTGACGTGTACCGCAACAAGCGGGAGCTGAACCGCCGCTATTGGGGTTATCACCTGCCGGGACTGAAAGAGTCAGACATCAACCTGGCCGCGCAGCCCGCCGGTTATGCTAATATGACGGTACAACCGGATGCCAGTCGCGTGATCTATTTCATCCCGATAGATGAGGTGCAGACAAATAAACTCTGTGAGCAAAATCCCTGATCGTTTCATTTCAAGCCGTACAACATGAAAATATCCAAATATATTCTGCAATACCTGCTGCTGGCCTGCATAGCCGCCGGCTGCAAGAAAGAGGAGGCCGCACCGGCGCCTGACATTTTTTACCAGGTGAGCATTGAAGACCGTACCGTTACGTTCAACAACGAGACCACTGGCGCCGCATCCTACCGCTGGGACTTTGGTGACGGTGAATCATCTACGGAAAAAAGCCCGGTGCACACCTATCCCGGCAAAGGCAAGTATGTACCGGTACTGTATGCCAAAACGCAAGACGGGCGGGAGTATGAAGGCGCCACGGTGATCTACATCGCCAAAACATCTCCCGTAAAGCTGAACGACAACTCGCTGGCGGACTGGGATAACGTAACGCAGTACGAATCCGTGACCGGCGCGGCAGAAAAACACTTCCGCCGCTTGAAGGTAGATTACGATGCACAGTACATCTATCTCTACCTAGAGGTGAGCAGCAAACAGTCTAACGGGGACATCTACGATATTTACCTGGACACGGACAACAACCCCGGCACCGGCTACCAGATGGAAATTGCAGACGCGGGTTATGACGTGCTGCTGGAAGGCACCATACTGGGAGACTGGCTGGACGCCTTCAACCACAAGGGCGCGCAAAACGCCTTTTCCTTTGAACCTTCCGGCGCCACGGAATTTTATACCGTAGGCACCATAGCAGAAAGCGGCGGGCTGATGAAGTTCGAAATGCGGCTGGTACGCTCCAAGATCAAGAACCTGGCCACCACGCAAGCGTTCCGCCTGGGCATCATGGCCACCAAGAACGACTGGTCTGCCACCCTGGGCCGCGTGCCTGAAGCAGGCAAGCCGGCCCTGCAAATCAAGTTCGAATAGCCGTTATGATGCTACCCAAGCAGGAAGGCAGGTTACTCTCGCTGGATGTGATGCGCGGCATTATTATGCTGCTGCTGGCCGGCGAGAGCTGCCGTTTGTATGAAGCTTTATATGAGCTGGAGTGGGGGCAGGGCTGGAAAGCCTTTGTTAGCCAGTTTTTCCATCACCCCTGGCATGGCCTCCGGTTCTGGGACCTGGTGCAGCCCGCCTTTATGTTCATGGCCGGCGCCGCCATGTACATTGCCGTGGAACGCAAACGCAGCAAAGGTATGCCTGAAAGCAGCAACTTCAGGCATATTGCGCTGCGCAGTCTCAAATTGTTTTTATTGGGCACGGGGCTGCATTGCGTGTACCAGGGAAAGCTGGTATGGGAACTATGGAACGTGCTCACCCAGCTTTCATTCACCACAATGGTGGCTTATTTCCTCATTCACCGCTCTTTCCGGACACAGGTAGCCGCCGCGCTGCTGATGATCATCCTGAACGATGCACTGTACCAGCTGGTGCTGCTACCCGGTTTTGACCAGCCTTTTACTCAGGGCCGCAACTTCGGCGCCTATGTAGATACGCTGCTGATGGGAAAGATCAACCCGGACGGGTGGGTCGCCTTTAACTGCGTGCCCACGGCTGCGCATACCATATTGGGCGTGAGCGCAGGCAAGCTGCTGATGGGGCCCTATCCCAAAATAAAAGTACTGGCCATAGCAGGCCTGGCTGCGCTGGCCCTCGGCTACGGCCTCGACTGGGCGGGCACTTCACCCATCATCAAAAGGATCAGCACCGGCGGTTTTGTACTGGCATCGCTGGGCTGGGTAGTGCTGATACTGGCCGCGCTCTACCGGTGGATAGACATCAAAGACCACCGGCGGTATACCTGGGTGGCGGTGGTAGTGGGCATGAACTCTATTTTTATTTACATCTTCTTTGAAACCCTGGGCATACAGTGGCTGAACGGTACCGTGGGCATATTTGTGAAAGGCGTTACGGGCTGGCTGCCGCAGGGGTACCAGCAGGTGCTGACGGCATTGTGTACGCTGGTGTTGGAGTGGTATTTGTGTTACTGGTTGTACAGGAAGGGGATCTTCTTCAAGTTGTAGCAACAGAACATGAAAAAGCCCTTCAGCGTTCAGGCTGAAGGGCTTTGTTTGTTGAGCGGGAAACCGGGCTCGAACCGGCCACCCTCAGCTTGGGAAGCTGATGCTCTACCAAATGAGCTATTCCCGCAAAAAAATCCCCGGAGGGCGGACAAATATACAAACTGTCTGCATTATTCAAATGGGGACAGGCGAAAAAAAAGCGGCCTCATTGCCGCTTTCTATTATAATTAAATATCATGTTATGCCGTCTGTCCCAATTTCTGCATCAGCCAGCTTTCTTTCAGCGGTATCAGCCAGTGGTTTTCCAGCTCGCTTTTGGTTTGTACGGTGTTGTTAAGGTACAGGGTGTCTTTGGAAATGTACCCCTTGTCCAGCGCGTAGCTTACCTGCGCCAGCGGCAGCAACTGCAGTTTGTCTTTCACCAGGAAGCCCAGCAGCAGCCGGTCAAACAGGTTTACATTGTACTGCCGTTCCAGGCTTTTGATGATGCGTACGGAACTGTCTGTGCTGCAGCCGCTTACCTCGGATTCGGTTTCGTCAGCCATCAGCACTATCACCTGGTCAAACAGCAGGCGGCCCCAGCCTTTTACCGGTACGCCATGGGAGTTCCACTGCGTGGTGAACTGGTGCAATTGCTCTTCAATTTCTTCAGCTTCCCTTTCCCCGAAAGGGCGGTTGCTCTGGTATATCCACACCCTGGAGGAGGGTGAAAAATCAGCGGGTAATATATGTGTGATATCGGTGTTCATACTGCAAAGTTACAGGAATTATCAGATACGGGCACTGCCGCCCGTCAATACAGGGCCGGTCTGGATAAGATGGTTACGGCTGCATGTCTGCGGCAATTATTTCGGCAATATCCAGCACTTTCACGGTTTCTTCCTTGCCGGCTTCTTTCACGCCGTCTGTAAGCATGGTCATGCAGAAAGGGCAGTTGGCGGCAATAACGGAGGCGCCGGTGGCTACTGCTTCACGGCCTCTTTCGAAGTTCACGCGGGTGGTTCCTTTTTCCTCTTCTTTGAACATTTGCCCGCCGCCGGCGCCGCAGCAGAGGCCTTTGCTCCGGCAGCGTTTCATTTCCACCAGGTCTGCATCGAGCGTTTCCAGTACGGCGCGCGGCGCTTCATAGATGTTGTTGGCGCGGCCCAGGTAGCAGGAGTCGTGGTAGGTGATCTTTTTGCCTTTAAAGCTGCCGCCTTCCTTTATTTTGATGCGGCCTTCGTCTATCAGCTGCTGCAGAAAGGTAGCATGATGGATGACTTCATAGTGGCCGCCCAGCTCAGGGTATTCGTTACGAAGGGTGTTGAAGCAGTGGGGGCAGGCGGTCACAATTTTTTTGACGCCGTAGTTGTTGAGCACCTGTATGTTGTTGTACGCCATCATCTGGAACAGGAACTCGTTGCCGGCGCGGCGGGCGGGATCTCCGGTGCAGGCTTCTTCCTTGCCCAGCACGGCAAACCGGGTACCTGTCCGCTCCAGTATCTCTGCAAAAGCGCGGGTAATTTTCTGCGCACGCTGATCAAAGCTGCCGGCGCATCCTACCCAGAAGAGCACTTCGGGCGTTTCGCCGTTGGCAAAATATTCGGCCATCGTTTTTATCTGCATACCATTCTTTTTTCGGTTTAGTGAATCCAGGCGTCACGGTCGTCAGGGCTGAACTTCCAGGGGGCCATGTTGTTCTCAATGTTGGAGAACATCATGTTCCACTCCGCCGGCGCGCTGGATTCTTCCATGACCAGGTGGCGGCGCATCTGCAAAATAATGTGCAGGGGATTGATGCTCACCGGGCATTCTTCCACGCAGGCGGCGCAGCTGGTGCAGGCCCGCAGCTCTTCCTCCGTTATATAATCGCGCAGCAGGCTTTTGCCGTCTGCTTCCCCGTTCTTTTGTTTGCCCACTTCCTCCAGCCTGTCACGCGTTTTCATCATAATGAGCCGGGGAGAAAGGGCTTTGCCGGTTTGCGTAGCAGGGCAGGCGGCAGAGCAGCGGCCGCATTCCGTACAGGCATATGCATCCAGCAGGTTTTTCCAGGTAAGGTCCTGCACGTCTTTGGCGCCGAATTTAGGCACCTTATCAGACGCGGGCGCATTGGCGGCCAGCTCCGGCTGCATGGCGTACAATACTTCCTGCTGGATGGCGGGCATGTTCTCCATTTTGCCTTTGGGCCGCAGGTCTGTATAATACGCGTTGGGGAAGGCCAGTATAATGTGCAGGTGTTTGGAAAAAGGAAGATAGTTCAGGAAGGCCAGCACACCCAGAATGTGCAGCCACCAGGCGCTGCGCTCAACCGTCATCAGCGCGCTGTCTGACAGGCTGGAGAGGAGCGGGGTGAAATGACTGGTGATCCAGAAAGGGCCGGTAGCGTAGTAGTGTTCCGCGCCGCGGCTTTGCAGCACCTGATCTGCCGTGTTCATGGTGAGGAACAGCAGCATGAGCACAATTTCGGTGAGCAGGATGTAGTTGGCGTCTGAGCGCGGCCATCCGTCAAGGTCTTTGCTGATGAAGCGTTTCAGCTTCAGCAGGTTGCGGCGTATGAGGAAAATGAGGCAGGCGCCGGCCACCAGCACGGCCAGTATCTCGAAGCATCCTATCAGCACGCCGTACAGTGCGCCCATGTAAGGCGCAAAAATACGGTGGGTGCCGGCTATGCCGTCGATAATGATTTCCAGTATCTCAATGTTGATGATGATGAAGCCCGCATATACGAAAAAGTGCAGTACGGCCACCAGCGGGTTGCGGAACATCTTTTTCTGGCCGAAGGCCAGCAGCAGCAAGTTCTTCCAGCGCAGCGCAGGCTGATCATTGAGCTGCACGTCCCTTCCCAGCAATATATTCCGCCTGATGCCCAGCGCCCTGCGTGAAAAGATATATATTGCCACGCCCAGGGCAATGAGGAAAAGTAACTGACTGACAATTTGCATATCCTTGATTTGACCGGTTGTTATCGCAATTTATGTATTTTTGGCTGCACAAAACCGCAATATGAAAAATAAGAACGTTATCCTGACGCAAGAGGCAATAGAAAAGAAGATAGAACGGATTGCGTATGAAATATATGAGCACAACTATGACGAACCTGCCGTAATACTGGTAGGCATCTGGGACCGCGGCTCCATTCTCACCAACAAAATTGCCGCGCACCTGCGGCGCATTGCCCCTTTCAACATAGAAGTGCTGGAAATCAGGCTGGATAAACAGGCGCCTAAAGAAGTGACTATTTCAAAACAGGCAGACTTTAACGGCAAGGTGGTCATACTGATAGATGACGTGGCCAATTCCGGCCGTACCATGCTGTACGCGCTGAAACCCTTCCTGCAATACCTTCCTAAAAAGATACAGACGGCCGTACTGGTAGACCGCCGCCATAAATCATTCCCGCTTTCTGTAGACTTCGTGGGCTATAGCCTTTCCACCACGCTGCAGGATATGGTGATGGTGGATGTAGACGGGGAGGAGATCCGCTCTGCTTACCTGGTGTAACAGCGCCGTCAGAATTTCAATGCATGCAACTTCAACTGCCCTGCACCATTCACTTCCAGCGCAGGGGCGGGTACTTTGATCACGTTCAGCACCTGGAAGAGGATCTTTACCCCTTTGTGCCGCGTGGGTATTTTTGTGAAATCCACATCGGGCGAGAGGAACACCCGGCGGGTGCGGCGGATGTGGGAGTAGTTGTATTGCACGCCCTCGCCGTCTTTCCAGGTATTTCCCCGCGCCGCGTATAGTCCTTCCACGCCATACCCTATGGCGACATTGAGCCAGCGGGGCATGTTCTTTTCCTGCAGAATGCTGGAAAGGTTCATGGAGAGCCAGTAAGTTTGCGAGTTGTAATCTTTCAGCGTGCGCTCCACCAGGCGGGCGCCAAACTGGTCAATGGCGCGGGCGCGGAGAACGGGGTCTCTGTAGTGAATGGGGGTAGACGAGAATTTTAGCTGGAAGCGCTGTTCGTTCCAGGCCAGCTCCTGGCTGATCATGATGCCTGCGCCCAGGGCATTGGCGCCCATATCTCCCCATGACCAGCCCCATTGCGCGGAATGCGCGTCAAGAAACTCTATCACAGACTGGAAAGCAAAGCCGCTGAGGCCGCCTGTCCATATTTGCTTTTTGCGTGGCAGGCCGCTCCAGCGCCATATTTCGCGGCTGTACTTGGAAAAAAGGTAGGCGCTGTACACATGGCCGAACTTGTCCATCTGCAGCCATTCGCCAAAATCATTGATGGTATGCAGGCTCCGCTTGGGATAATCCCTGTACCAGTACCGGTTCAGCACCAGCAGGGAACCGGTGTAGGCGGCTGCGGAGCCAACGGCCAGCGTCCATACTCGGGCGGGCATAACGGTATCAGGCACATCAAAGAAACCGGTTCTTGCAGTGTTTTGCGCCCGTGCAGCATTTGCCCAAAATAAAATTGCACACAGGCATAAGGTATAAGTGAACCCGCCTGTGTGCAATTTTTTTACGCGAAGTATGATCATCCAAGTTTCATATCGTGAATAATATTGCTGACTTTATTATCCAGCAATTGTTCCACTCTTTCCACATCGGCCACGCTATCCAGCGGCTCATGCACGCTGAAATAGAATTTGATCTTCGGCTCCGTGCCGGAGGGGCGCGCTGAAATGCGGCTGCCGTCTGCCAGCAGGAACTGCAGCACGTTGGATTTGGGCAGGTCTATCGGCATTTTTTCACCGGTAGCCAGCGTGGTAACGTGCTGTAACTGGTAGTCAAATATTTTCACCACGGGAGAGCCGTTGATGGTGGAAGGCGGCTGCTGGCGGTAAGCCGTCATCATGGCCGCAATTTCTTCCGCGCCTTTCATGCCCTTTTTGGTGATGGAAATGAGGGACTCTTTATAGAAACCGTACTGCAGGTAAATGTCTATGAGCTGCTCAAACAGTGACTTGCCCTGGTTTTTGGCGTAAGCGGCCATTTCACAGATCATGGCCACGGAAGCGATGGCGTCCTTGTCACGCACATTGTCGCCGATCATGTAACCGTAAGACTCTTCGCCTCCGCAGATGAAGTTCTCTTCTGCTTCCTTGCGGCGTATGAGGTCTGCTATCCACTTGAAGCCGGTGAGGGTGTTGTAGCAGCGGATGTTGTTATTGGCCGCAAACACGTCTATCAGGTCTGAAGTTACTACGGTTTTGCAGATGTAGTCGTTCGGCTGGGTGAGGCCTTTGCTTTTGCGCGCTTCAATGATGTAATTGAAGAGCAGCACGGCCGTCTGGTTCCCGTTGAGGAGTATCCATTTGCCGGTGTGGTCTTTCACGGCAATGCCTACACGGTCTGAGTCGGGGTCTGTACCCAGCAGGATGTCCGCATCCAGGGCGGCGGCCTTTTTCAGGCCTATGCTCATGGCTTCGGACTCTTCCGGGTTCGGGTATACCACGGTGGGGAAATTGCCGTCTGGCTGGGCCTGTTCTTCCACAATATGTACATTGGTGAAGCCGAAGCGTTTCAGTATTTCCGGTACCAGGGTAATGCCGGTGCCGTGAATGGGCGTGTATACGATCTTGAGGTCATGCTGGGCGGCCACTACTTCCGGGTATACGCTGAGGCCTTTGAGCATTTGCAGGTAGGCCTCATCTATGTCCTTGCCAATGAGGGTGATGTTCTCTTCCCAGCCCGTCCACTTCACTTCACCGATGCCGGAGATCTTTTCCACTTCCTGTATCACGTTCTTATCGTGCGGAGGCACCAGCTGCGCCCCGTCGTTCCAGTAGGCTTTGTAGCCATTGTACTCGCGGGGGTTGTGGGAGGCCGTCACTACCACGCCTGCCTGGCATTTCAGGTGGCGGATGGCGAAAGAGAGCTCCGGCGTGGGCCGCAGGCTTTCAAACAAAAACACCTTGATGCCGTTGGCGGCCATTACGTTGGCGGTTACTTCGGCAAAAAAGCGGCTGTTGTTGCGGCTGTCATGCGCAATAGCCATCCTGATCTCCCCTGTGAAGGATTTTTTCAGGTAGTTGGCAAAGCCCTGTGTGGCCATGCCTACGGTGTATTTGTTCATCCGGTTGGTGCCGGGGCCCATTACGCCCCTGAGGCCGCCGGTGCCAAATTCGAGGCTGCGGTAAAATGCGTCGGTTAATTCTTCCGGGTTTTCCTGCTGGAGTTTCCGGACGGCTGCAACGGTTTCTGCGTCAAAGCCGCCATCCAGCCATTGTTCTACTTTGCTGAGAATATTTACGTCCATAGTCAATATACTGTTTACAGGGCACTAATGTATAATCGGGAGTGTAAAATAAGGAGAAAACCAATATCATGCCGGATTCATTCAGAATGATTTTGTTATATATTCCTCCGCTTCGGCCTGCGTTTTTACCGCAAAGTCTTTGTACCGCTCGTGCACGTCAATGATTTCTACCAGCGCATCTTTCACCAGGGCCTGGTTTTCCCAGGTTTTAAGGGCCGCCACTACGGTTTCCAGGCAGCCTTTTTTGTAGGAGATCTGCCCCAGCACATGTACCAGGGTATTGCGCACGCGGGCCGTTTTATCGTGCTGGAGCGCTGCCAGCAGGGGCAGAATGTCTTGCGGGTGGGTCCTTCCCCTGAGTTCTATACCATGGCATATTTCCCGGCGTATCTCCTTGTCAGGGTGCTGCAGGTAACCCTTTGCCCAGGCCAGCACGGGTTGGGGGTTCTTTTCGCCCATTTTCTTCACGGAGCCTATCACCGCATTGCGCACCATGTGGTGCTCATCCAGCAAGCCGCTATCCATCACGGCGCGTACCGCCTCAAAATTGCTGCGCCCTATTTCCCCGGCGGCGTTTACGGCCGTCTGCCGCACTTTAGGGTCTGTTTCTTTCAGCAAGTGGTCAATAGCCGCCAGCACCCGCTGGGGCTGGGTGGCATAAAGGCGGCCCAGGGCCTGGTAAGCGTTTTTGCGGATGTAGGTATCCTCATCGGCGGCATACGCCGTTAAAGGGGCCAGGCGGCCTGATTGCAGGGCTTTGCCGATAGCAGCTTCCATTTGTTGCACCAGCGCGGCGCGGGCTTCTTTGGACAGGTCGTAAAATGCCATGTAACAACTTTGAAAATCGTTGGTAATAGTTAATTTTGCGCCCATGAGGCGGTACGAAGATAATTATAAGCAAAAAGGATTACGCAAACAATTGGTAGACAACATCAGGCAGAAAGGTATTACAGACGAAAATGTACTGGCAGCCATCAACAACATTCCCCGGCATTATTTCCTGGACACGGCCTTTGAAGGGATCGCTTATGAAGACAGGGCATTTCCGATTGGTGAAGGCCAGACCATATCGCAGCCGTATACGGTAGCATATCAGACCCAGTTGTTGGAAGTCAAACCCTTTGAGAAAATCCTTGAAATTGGCACCGGCAGCGCCTACCAGGCATGTGTACTGGGAGAGCTGAAGGCGAATGTGTACACTATTGAAAGGCAGAAAAAACTGTTTGATCTCGTAAAACAGTTTCCCTTCAAGGCAAAGTACCCTACTTTGCGTTTCTTTTACGGAGACGGGTATGAAGGCCTGCCCACTTTTGCCCCGTTTGACAAGATACTGGTAACGGCCGCCGCGCCCCAGGTGCCGGAAAAACTGCTGCAGCAGCTGAAAATTGGCGGAAAGATGGTGATACCCGTGGGCGGGCAGGACGTGCAGCGAATGTTGCGGATCACCAAAACAGGGGAAGACGAGTTTGAGCGGGAGGTGTTTGATGATTTTTCCTTTGTGCCGATGCTGACGGGGAAGAAGGGATGAGGATGAAGAATATTAAAAAAGGGCTGGCCGGTTGTTTACGGCCAGCCCTTTTTCATTGATATGCGTGAGTTTACCACCTTGTTATACTTTTCTTTTCCCACAGGTTGAACATGGGAATATCGAAGAAGAGGCCGCCGTAAAAGCGGAAAGTGTTGAACTGTCTTTCCGTAGGCGTTTCCGCCGTTATGTCTTCCACTCTTCTCAGCTGCGGCGTGAACATGAACCCGGTATTAATCACCAGCGGCGTGCCGGGAATGCCCCACCCGGCGTGTATGCCCGGGCTCACCAGCTGGTCCCACTTGAATTCCTGCGGCCGTACGGATTCCGTATTGGTAAACCGGTAGCTGACTACGGCGCCTATATCTATCACACTTAACGTGAAACTGAAGGTATGTTTGGATGGAACGTACCAGCCGGAACGTTTGTTTTTTAGATGACCGGTTTTGGAAATGGTTTCCTCGTTCGTCTTCTTACCGATAGTGCGGCTCCAGGAAATGCCAATGGGAGCGCTCAGGCCCCATACGCCGCCGCCTTTGACGCCGGTGGCTTTTTGATTGAAGGTAGTGGCAGGTAACTCCGCCCCGGCGTATGGCCCTACAAAGGCATTGAGATCAAGCGAGTACCATACGTTCCTCTTCCGCTTGTAAGAGCCGGGCGGCATGGCGTAAGATTCTATGACGCGGGCCAGCTGCTTGCTGTCACCGGCCAGCGATACGTCATTCAGAAAGCTGGCCATGCGCAGCGCTGTCTGCCTTACATCATAATATTCCTGCCGGTATTGGCGCATGAGGTTCTGAGAAAAGGCACTGATGGTGCTGTCTGCTTTTTTTGTAAGGTGGCCGGAGCGCATCATGGCGGAAAAAATATATGCCTTGAGGGCGTCTCTGCTGGCAAAGAGCGTATCTTTTATGCCTAGCTGTGCAATCTTGTCTACCAGCACTTTACCGTTTTCAAGAAAATGCAGCGTGTCCGTGTCTTTTGTTCCAGTCTTGACAAGGTTAATCAAACCGGAAAGCCCGTTTTTGGACAACAGGGAATTATAATCTGCTGCAAACTTTTCATAGCTGCTGCGAAGGCTTTTGGGAACATCGTTCTTTGTACCATCAAACGCGGCCGATAATAGTTTGGCGCTGGCAGGCCCTTTGGTGGCGGCTTCCATCAGGGCATCCAGTATGTTAAATGTGCTGCCAATGGCCCCGCTGTAGTTCTTTTTCTCCAACAGCTCGTATACTTCCTGGGCCTGTGCAAGGTACCGGAGAGATGTACGGTAAACCGATATGCCGGGAGCGGTAATAGAGCTGTCTGGCAATGCGTTCTTCATCAGCTCTTCAAAAAACTTCCATACGGAGTAGTGCGTAAAAGTAAAATTGCCAGGGTCTGCCGTGTTGCCCTGTGTTGCAATGGCCCTGTTCAATTCTTCCCTGGCTTGCCGTATCTGCCTGATGGTAAACTGTATTTTACCGATCCATGTTTTGAGCAATTGCACGTCCCTTACGGTGAGGTTCCGTTCTGCACTGTTCCAGCCGGTAAGGCCGGCCACGCATTTTCCATAACGGAGGTCTACCAGCTCCAGCATCATCACAAAAGCGCTGTCGTTCATGCGGTCAAAATCTTCGAAGGTGAGGCCCCTGGAGGTGGAGTCTTTCCTGTCTATCAGGAACAGCTCATGCTGCAGGCCGTATAGTAGGTCAATAATGTGTTTGCTCATGGAAGGCTGGCCGGCGGGGAGGGCAGACATTTCCATGTACAGGTAGCGGACAATGTCATAGTAGCTGTATTGCTGCTGCAGCAGCCGGGCAATGGTAACGCCGGTGCGGAGGTCGTTCAGGATGGTTTGCCCGCCTTCCGGAACATATTTTTGCAGCCATTTGCTTTCAAAGGCGTGCTGCGGAAAGGAAATAAAATCTTTAGACAATGCATACCGCCAGGCAGAGCCCATATTCGGCGTTTCATAAATGGCGCCGCCTTCAAGCAGTTTCACCGTTTCCGGGAAGCCTTCCCTGATCAGCTCGTTGGCTTCGGCACTTTTACGAAGTGTCTCAAAAAACCAGAGCACCGTTTCCTGCTTTACTCTCTTGGCCAGGTAAATGGCGAGCGCTTCTATCATGTCTGCCTGCGAAGGCATTTTGAAAGAGAGCGGGGCCAGGCCGCTTTGCTCGCTGTTGACAATGTATTGTTCGTATTTGATGGCCTCGATGTTAATGGTGCTCAGTTTCGCATCCAGTTTTTTTGCATCTTCTGTGGAGAAGCTAATGCCTGTAAATTTGGGCGCAAACTCTTTTGCCTTGAGCGCCTTGTATTGTGGTTCTTCCAGGAGCTTCCTTACCGCCGCCATGGCTGTTGTTTGCTGCTGGGCAAAGCCTGCCGCGGCCTCTTCCAGATCTTTATAGGCCCTGGTATCCGCAGCGGATTTACGGGTGAGGGAATCCAGGGATTGAGCGAAGGCAGTACTATCCTGGATGTTGTCATGGATGATTTGCGCATGGCTTGAGATCCGGAGGGAATCCGTCATCAGTGCCAGGTCTTTCCTGGCAGATTCCAGGAAGGTCTTTTTTGTGGCCAGCTTGACGTTCATATCCTGGGTGTGCAATTCGGTGGCGTCTTTCTCCAGTTTCTTATCTTTCATTTTCGCGTTGCAGGAATCGGTGCTTTTCTTCGCGTTCCAGAACTGCTGCATTGCCGCGAACAAAGGAGATTTATGGGCAGCATCCCCTATGTAACGCCTGTTGAAGTCATCCTGCGTCCAGGAGAAAATGATGTCCGGGTTGACGATGTTGTTGAGCAGGGCCTCCACTTTCCTGCCCAGCACCCCGTATTCGGAAGCTTTTATTTTTTCAGGCAGGTCTTCCGGTTTCTGTACGGCTGCATACCACGCAAGCCCAGCAAGGATGTTGATAATACCTGTAGTATCTCCCGGCCGGTACACGTTGGCGAGTTCCTGCGCTATGCCGTAGGCGTTCTTGAAATCAGGCAGTTTCTGTGGGTTGCCTGGGGCGGTGGTGTCTGCAAGGGGAAGATGGGCGTTCACGAATAAAGGCATCAGCATCAGCATAACAATGCCGGCCATGGGGTTGATCCGCATAAATAATATTTTAGTTGATAAAAAAGGTAATAGGGCCTCAAAAAAAGTATGATTAAAACAAACATTGCTCAGACGGTATCAGGGACCTGCATTTCGGGGCAAAAGTACATATCCGCGGCAAGCAGCGGAATACCCACATGTGGGTATTTTAACAGAAAAGGCCAACCAGAGTAATCCGGTCGGCCTTTACGCTATATAACTGATAACTAAAACTATTAAAATCCTCCGCCTGTATCCATCTGCATGTTATCTCCACCGCTGCGGTTGTTCCGGCGTTTGAAGAGCTGGGCATCAAATTTACCGAAACGGTAGCTAAGATTGAGGCGTAATATTCTTGATTCCCGCTTGCGCACCATGTCTTGGAAGAAGTAGGGAGACTCCTGGTCCATGCCGAACTCGCGGGTGTTGAACACGTCGCTGAGAGACAGGGTGGCGGTAAGGGCCTTGCTTTTCAGGAAGTCTTTCCGCAGCGCCAGGTCTACAGAGCTGAGGCCCCTGATGGTGCCCTGGGCAGACGTGGGTATCATCATAAAACCACCGCCTCCGCCACGGCCGCCGCCACTGCCCGCGGGCAGCGTAATGGCCGGGGCCTGGTAGTTGGCCGTTACCTGGAAGGTGAAGTTGGCCGGCAGCTTGGTTTCTGAATTGATCTTGGCCATCCAGCTGAAGCCGCGGTTGGTATAGTTCTCTTTCGCGTTGCGCACCTGCAGCTCCGTTTGGTAAAGGTTCACGTTGGTAGTGATGTCCCAGCCCTTGATGATCTGGTTCTTCATGGTCAGCTCCGCTCCGTAGGAGAAGTTCTTGTTGGCGTTCACAAAAGTAGTGAGCAGCGTGTCCGTGCCGGCGTGAATGGGCTCGTTGATGGTGCTGATGAGATTGTTGGTATTGCGGTAGTACAATGAACCGAGGAAGTTGTGGTTCTTCCAGGTTTTCATGTAGGAAAACTCCAGGCTGTTGGTGTATTCCGGCTTCAGGTTGGGATTACCCTGCCGGTGGTTCAGCGGGTCGGAGAAATCCCGGTAGGGGATCAGCTGGAAGAAGTTGGGGCGGTTTACCCTGCGGGAATAGTTCAATTGCAGCTCTTGCTCCTTTTCCAGCTTGTAGGAAAGGTACAGGCTGGGGAACAGGCCGGGTACCGCCTTGGTAGGCTTGAATTTCATGCCTTCGCTGGGTATTTCCCCGGCGTATACGTATTGTTCCGCACGCAGGCCCACCTGGTACCCGAAGTTCTTGATAGCGTTGGAGTAGTTGACGTACGCGGCATAGATCTGTTCGTTGTATTTATAGTCGTTGGAAAGACTGTCTATCCGCTGCTTGCCGTTGTTATTGCCGTCAAATACATCGTATATGCTGCTGTAGTTGCGGAAAGTACCTTTCACACCTGCCTCGAACTTGCCGGTTTTACCGATGGGGTCTACATAATCTGCCTGGAAGGTGTAGAAGTCTGTATTGCCCTTGCTGTAGTTGGACTGTACAAAACGGTCGCCTACCGGGCTGCCGGAAAGGTCTTCTCCCTGCGTGCTGAAACCGCCGTTGCGGTTGTTGCTGCTTTTGTTCATAGACACGTCTGCCGTCAGCTCCTTGTTGGGTTCCGCAAACAGGTGCTTGAAGCCCAGGGTGGTGGTGTAGTTGTTGAAGCCGAACTTGTTGTCTGAGTACCGGGTGTTGCGCCGGGTAATGTCCTTGTTCTCGTCCAGGTAAATGCTTCCCAGCGTTTCCCTGTTCTTGAAGGTACCGCCTACTATGTTCTGTGTGAGTGAAATGGTGTTGCGGTTGTCCAGGTAATAATCCAGCCCTATGCGTCCAAACTGGAACACGCCGCCGCTGCGGCTGTCACTGTTCTGGTTAATGTAGTTCAGCTCGGAAGCGCCGGGTACGGCAAAGTTGGTACGGTCTGTAGTGCCGTTGCCCCAGTTGCGGTTGGAGTTGTAATTGTAGTTGGCGGACACGTTCACCTTGCCCTGGCGTACGTTGATGTTGCCGCCGGCGTTGTATTTGTCTCCCGTGCCAATGCCGCCCATCACCATACCGTTAAAGCCGGCCTTTTTGTTCTTTTTCAGCACAATGTTGAGGATGCCGCTCATGCCTTCCGCATCGTATTTGGCGGAGGGGTTGGTGATCAGCTCCACGCTCTCGATGGCATCTGCCGGTATCTGGTCAAGGCTCAGGGTGCTGGGCTTGCCGTCTACAAAAATGGTGGGAGAGGAGTTCCTTACCTGTACGTTGCCGTCTATGTCCACGTTCACGGAAGGAACGCTTTTCAGCACGTCTGTAGCCGTACCGCCCACGCTGGTAAGATTGCGGTCTACGTTGAACACCTTTTTATCAATATTCATCTGGAAAGCGCTGCGCTGCCCGGTTACTTCCACTTCCGCAAGTGCTTTGGCGTTGGGTTCCATGCGGATGTTGCCAAGGTCTTGAGACATGGCCTGCGGGGTTACGCTCACTTTCTTATAAATGGTATTATAACCCATAAAATTGATACGGAGCAGGAAGGGACCGAAGGGCAGGTTTTCCAGGTTGAAGTCACCGTTGGGCTTGCTCAGCATACCGGTTACCACGCTGGAATCTTTTTGCCGGAGCAGCGCCACGGAGGCATATTCCACGCCTTTTTTGGTTTGTCCGTCTACCAGTTTACCGTATATCTGACCGATCTGTGGCATATTGGCTCCTCCCGGGCGTTGCTGGCCGGCCCCTGCGGGCCTTCCTCCTTGTGGCGCCTGCGCAACAGCGTGCAACTGCAAGGCCATCAGCCCCAGGATTAATGCGTTCACTTTTTTCATCTTCTTGACTTTGAAACTTTGACTCAGGATTTAGACGTTGTTTTTTGTAAAGACTTTTACACGTACCGTTAATTTGCAGCACAAAAGTAGGGGCTATACAAAATGCTCCGGAAAAATAGTGATAAAGGGAGTGTTTCCCGAGACGAAAGCGGGTAAAACGGGGTAAAAGGTATTAACACTTGTTAACAGATCAGGCCATTGCCAGCAGCATTTGCAGGAGGCCAATGACGAAGCCCAGGGCAGCGCCCGCCCAGCCCATTTTTGACAGGCCGGCGCCCAGCTGGCGGTGCATGGCCTGCTCCAGTTCATCAGCAGAAAGGGCCGCTACTTTTGCGGAAACGATGGCGCGGAGGTCCAGCTCGTTTTGAACGTTATCAAGGTACTGGCTGATGAGCTTCGGGAACAGCAGGTCCAGCTCGTTGGCCAGGGTGGTCTTGATCTGGAGAATGGTGCTGTCTCCTATGAACATGGAGATCATGGGCATGGTTTCCGGCAGCTTTTTACGCAGGAAATGCTCCAGGTGCTCTTCTACATAAGGTTTGATGGCGCTGATCTTTTCCGGGTCCGTCAGCTTGGCGCGGATGTTCTCAAAGGAGAAAAACTGCGTGGCCACTGTATTGCCCAGCTGTTCCCCCAGCTGTTGCCGGCGGGCGGGGAACATGCCCTGCAGGGTGAACAGCCCCAGGTGGACCGGTTTAACGGGGTGGAACAGCAGCCAGAGCGCGGCCCTGATCACCAGCCAGCCAGTAAAGGCGCCTAATATGGGAATAAGATAGAGCATGGGTAATAACGGATTTAAAAGAGAAATGGCCTCTCTTCGAAAGGCCATTTCATTTTCCGGGTGACCAAGGGGTCTCGAACCCCCGACCCTCAGAACCACAATCTGATGCTCTAACCAACTGAGCTATGGTCACCATGTGTGTTTTGCGGAGTGCAAAGGTAATGGAAAACCTTTGCATTTTCCAAACGCCGGCACAAATATTTTTGAATTATAGCCAAATTATTTGTGGAGGGTAACTGCCTGATGGTAAGCACCCTAACATATGAAAGATGGAAATGTATCAGAAAGCCCGGTTATGCACATGATTCCCACAAAAAATGCCTTATCTTTGCCATTCGCAAATACCCAATCAACTTACTAGCCCAGCATGCGAAGTGCTGGGCTTTTTATTTTTATAAACCAAGAAAAAATTATATATAAATCTGATATACAAGTAATTATGCATATGGATCAGCTGAAATTGAAATTACAACAGTATTATCAACAGTACCAGAAACTGGAGAAACAACCTTCCGGGAAGGCGGCAGACAAGGAAGACGATTCCGTGCAGGAACTGGAAAACGATATCCTGACGCAGTTCGGCTTGCCGGTATCCAAACGGTTCGTACAGATCCTGCACGATTTTGTGAATCATAGCGTGGTGAACGAACAGTTGCTGGATTATGTGAGCAAAAAATTGCGGACAGCCGCACGGAAGTATTTATTGTCACCGGTGATGAGCGATATTGAATTGCTGACGCAAGCTCGTGATCAGAAACGGAGCCCGTACGACGTATTGCCGGAACTGGGGTACCCTACCTACGAATATGCTATATTCCTGATAGGGGAGCTGCTGTACCGAAGGAACATGGCCCCGCAAGACATCCTGGAAGAGCTGAAGAACGTGCAGCACCACAAAAGCTGGGACGACCTGGCCGTTCTCAGCAAGGTGCACAACTATTCCAGCCATCAGCTGTACGCCAAGCTGAAAAAGCAGCAGGTAAGGTTCGTAGACGATTTTATACAGCAGCTGCGCCGGCAGGAAGTGGCCAAGCCGCAAAACAAACGGCTCACGCCCGCTGAAGAAGGTTATAAGCCTAACTATAAGACCATCTCCAAAATACAGGTGGAAGATATTGTGTTTGATGACAACACCACCCTGTTCGGCAAAATACGGAACGGCAGAAGCTATTCCCGCATCACCATCGGCCTGGAATTTTCCGAACTGAACCAGCTGCTCATGAGCGGCGGGGAACTGGGCGTGGAAATCAGCAATGCCATCAAAAAACGCCTGGCCAACCGCGCTGCGGAAAAGCCCCTGGTAATAGACATCAAGGCTGAATTCGGGGAAGCCCTCAAGCTGGACAACTGTTACCTGGAAGTGTACAAGCCGCAACACAAGGAAGGGGATAAGTGGATGGAAGACAAGGACGCTTTCTATTTTGTAGACAAGATCCTGTCTAAAAAAGAATTTGAGAAAAAAGCGAAGGAGGAGGAAGTGAAAGAAAAGATACAGGAGTGCCTTGAGCTGATAGGCAGCTCTTATGTGTATTACCAGCGTTTAAGAAGGCTGGGCATCACGGAAGAGGAAGCCAAGCTGAGGGCCGGCCTGCAGGATGAACTGCTGTTCAAGCTGAGTTTTTACCTGAGCAAACTGAAAGACTAGTTCCTGATAATATTCCGGGAAAAGGCTGTATCGGTGTTCCGATACAGCCTTTTTTTTGCTTCTTGGCAAAGGTATTGCTGCCAGCGGGTTCCAGGCAGGATATCTTACCCATATCATACCCATATCATAAGGATATCCCACCCATGTCTCACCCCTATATAGGGGTAAGTTATCCCTATATCATCCCTGCCCGGACCATGGGGAAACCCTGGCATAACCGGTTGTCAGCCTGCCCGTTGGCTGGTAGCCGGAACGGAACAGCTATGCTGTGCGCTGCCGCATGTTTAATGTTGTGAAGGCTTAAAAAAGACTTCATGTTTTTTATAGCAACAGGCAACTTTTATGCCTGCGCCTGCGTAATAATAGGTGCTTTCATTCCGCTCAAATCCTTTACTGTTGTTGTAAAGCGTCTGACGGGCTTTTCCTCTCTCTCTGCCTATTACGATTTTTTAGTTCGATTTATTAACAATCAAATCGTGATTACTATGAAAATCAGTTCCACTCAGGCCGCGCACTTCCGGCGCGTTATTGCAGGCACTCTGCCTGTAGTATTGATCAGTTTATTTTTGTTCAACGGCTGTAAAAAAACGGATTTCAAACCTCCGAAAGCGATCACCCTGGAGCTTGTTGCGGAAGGTTTGGTATCTCCGCTTGGGTTGGTGGAGGCGCCAGACAATTCAAAACGGCTGTTCATCCTTGACCAGGTAGGGAAGATCTGGATCGTAGATGCAGGCGGCAACAAGCTTGCAGCGCCGTTCATAGATGTAAGCGGCAGCATGGTGCCGCTCAATGCCAATTATGACGAACGCGGCCTGTTAGGTTTTGCGTTCCATCCAGACTACAAGAACAACGGGCGTTTTTACATCTATTACAACCTCCGCCCCCGCGCGGGCGGCCCCCAGCCGGGCGCATCCTGGAATAACCTGAGCCGCATTGCGGAGTTCAGGGTTTCTGCAGATCCGAACATGGCGGATATGAGCTCGGAAAAAATATTGTTTGATATTGATGACCCGCAAAGCAACCACAATGGCGGTACGCTGGAATTCGGGCCTGACGGTTACCTCTACATCGCCATAGGAGACGGCGGTGCGGCTAACGACGTGGCGCCAGGGCACGTAATGGACTGGTACCCTGTAAATGCAGGCGGTAATGGCCAGGATATAGATTCCAACCTGTTCGGGAACATCCTGCGCATAGATGTGAACAGCGGCAGCCCCTACGGCATTCCCGCAGATAACCCCTTTGTAGGCAAACCCGGCCGTGACGAGATATACGCCTACGGCTTCCGTAACCCCTACCGTTTTTCTTTTGACATGGGCGGCAATCACTGGCTCTATGTGGGAGACGCCGGCCAGTCTCTTTATGAAGAAGTAAGCGTGGTGCGCAAAGGAGGGAACTACGGCTGGAACGTAAAGGAAGGCACCCATTGTTTTGACGCGGCCAACAATACGGTGGAGCTGGCCAGCTGTCCCTTTGTTGATGCTATGGGGAACGAGCTGATAGACCCCGTTATTGAGCTGAACAACGCAGATAACCCTAAAGGCGGCAAAGCCACCACCGTTATAGGCGGCAATGTTTACCGCGGCAACGAAATACCGGCGTTCAAAGGCAAATACCTCTTCGGCATCTTTTCCCAGCCGGGCAATGTGCCCAACGGCGAGCTGTATATAAGCAGCCCGCGCGGCGGCAAAGGCCTGTGGGACTTTGCAGAGGTAACGCTGAAAGATAACCCCGATGACCTGGGCTATTACCTGAAAGGGTTCGGCCAGGATAAAGAAGGGGAAGTATACCTGACGGTTTCCAGCATGGCAGGGCCTTCAGGCACTACCGGCAAAGTATTCAAGCTGGTGCAGGAGAAAGAGAACGGGCACGGGCATAAAGGGGGTGGAAAGGATTATTAGTGATGGCCCGCGGCTCATGAAAAGGGAAGGGGCTTTCGGTGTGAAAGCCCCTTCGTTTTATTTTATAATATCTGTATATCAGAACGTCTTCACCATCCTTCCCACTCGCCCATACTGGTCCATGGCTTCCACCACCACGCGGTAGTTCTTCGTAAAGTCATTGTTATAGAACGTAAAGCGGGCGGTCTGGTTAGTGGTATCCAGCCGGAGGCTGGCGTTCCAGTACAGCGTAAGGCGCTTGTCTGGCAGGGCGTGTACGGCTTTCTTCACGGCGTAATCAGGACTGTAAAATTCCTTGATGATCTTGTAGCCGCCTTTTTTCACGAGGTCCATGCCTTTGGCATTCGGATCGCCTTTGTAGTCGCCGCCGCGGCGCGTCCAGATGGCAATGGCGCCGTTGCCGCCGCCCATGCCGCCCATGAACGGTGGGCGGAACACTTTGATGAGCGCTACGTCAGACATGGGGATGGAGGCTACCATGCTCACGTCTACCGGCATCTGGTCTAGGTAAACGCCGGGAGCGCCGCCGCGCCAGCTGAGGGCAGGGCTGCTCAGGTCTCCGGTGATCTGCAGGCCCGGTACGCGTGACTGCAGGTACTGGAATACGTTGAACGAAGTAGGCGGTTCTTCGGTCAGGTCAAAAGTATAACCGTCCCCGCCGCTGAACATGCCGCTGGCGTAGCGTTTTTCCGTAGTTTCTGCTACCGTGGGCTTGCGGGCGTTGATGTTCACTTCTTTCAGCATGATAGGCCGGTTATTGATCATCTTGTTAACGCCAATGCCTTCATTAACGGTGGCCAGGTAGTTTTTCAGTACCTGGTTGTTCATGGGCGGCGGCGGCAACAGGGGAATGGGCGTTTTAACCGACGTGTAAATATCGAAGAAGTGACGGTCAAATTTTACGTCTACGTCTTTCCATTTTTTGTTGGCCATGTTCCCCTGGAAATACACGTGGGCGGTATCGCTGAACAACAGGTTGTTGAGAGAGAACTTGCCCTGTGCGTCTACCGGGGCGGAAGCAAAGGCGGACGAGCTGTCTATGGGTATGCGGATGAGGAAACTCACGTTACCGTCTGTTACCAGCTGGCCGCCTGCGGTGCGGGCGGTACCGGTAATGTTAATGCCCTGCTCGTAAGGGTAGGTGAGCTTCGGGAATTTGTCCTGCAGGATTTCCTGCCAGGAAAAACGCCGCCAGCCGTTGGTAAGCATCACGAGGTCGAGCGCGGCCAGGGTGCTGGTACTGTCATTCTGGAAATACCAGTACGGGTTGTGCACATAACCATGAATATCTGACGTGAGCAGCGTATTGGACACGATGTTGTTGGCATACGGGTCTTCCGCCACCTGGTCTGCATCTGTTACTGACACGCTGATGCGGCCGCCTTTCATGCTGTCAGGCACCTGGAGCACCAGTTCCGTTCTGCCGCGGGGGGCCTTGTTCAGCTCATTGGGGTCCAGCATAAAGTCGAGCAGATCGGTTTTCTGTTTCAGGAATACGATGCGCTCGCTCAAGGGGCGGCCTTGCATGTCAAACAAGGTGAGCTGTAAAATGCCTGTGGGCAATTCAGCAGCGGGAATAAGGCCGCTTACCTGGCCTTCCTCCACGTTGAGGTTGGCGCGGTATACTACCTGGTTCTGCATTTGCGCTATCAGCAGCATTTTGTTCATACTGGTATCCAGCCCGTTGAAGCCGGCCAGGTAAAATACCCGTGCGCCGCGGTTGTATACCTTCAGCACGGCGCCTTTTTCTTTGGCTACAGGCAGCTGGAACGTTTTCTGCTGGCCGGTGGCGGACTGTATCACCGCCTTGTAGGTTTCACTCGGCTCCGGTTTCAGCTCAAAGCTGCCCATGCCGTCATGTACGGTTTCTATGACCCCAACCTGTTTGTCTTTACTGTCACGCACGGCGCCCACCACTTTAATAGGGTAGCCGTTCTGGTCAATGGCCTTAAAGGCCACCAGGCTGCTGACGTTATGGATGAGGTCTCCGCCTTCAGGGAAGAATTGCACCGAAAACTCTTTGGAAGCAGGTGTTTCTCCTGCTTTACCTGTTTTCGGGTCCATTACCTGGATGTTTTTATAAAACAGGAAAGAGCTGTCAAAATTGAGCATCCAGGCGGTATAGGCGCGCACCTGGTAGAGGCCGGGTTTCATATTTTCCGGGAGGGTGAATTCCCCCGCCGCACCGCCTTCGTTGGCCACCACCAGTTGTTTCTGCACAATGGCGCCTTTGGCGTCCCGCAGTTCGGCGTAGAGGTTGCGCGCGCCGAGAGCGGGCTGTTCGTTGAGGGTGATGTAGGCGGAGTACCAGATGGTTTCGCCGGCGGAGTAATAATCCCGGTCAAAATGCAGGTAAACTTTCTCTTGCGGGTAGTTGTTGGTAAATTTTTCCAGTGCTTTCAGAATGCGTTCCGTCCAGTCATCGGGTCTTGTAAAACCCAATGCACTTACAATGCCGGTGGCAAACAGGCCTGCTATCAACAGAGCACGGAACTTCCTCAGGGATGTACGTTGCATGGATCGCTGTTGGTTTATAATCTTCCAAGATAGTGAATTACGAATAATTAGTAGATAAAGTTGACCATATTTTAACATTTCGTATTTACCGCATATTTGCGAAATTCGCCGCCATGGATTCAAGGCATCAGGAAACGAACAGGCTGGTGGTGGTGGGCGGCGGGGCCGCCGGTTTCTTTTGTGCGGTAAACGCTGCCCGCCTGCACCCCAGGCTGGAGGTGGTGCTGCTGGAGAAAACGGGCAAGCTGCTTTCCAAGGTGAAAGTATCCGGCGGCGGACGTTGTAATGTGACGCATGACCTCAGCAGCATCCCGGACATGGTGAAGCGCTACCCCCGTGGCAGCCGTTTCCTCAAAAAGTCTTTCACCCGCTTTTTTACCGCAGATACGGTGCGCTGGTATGCGGATAGAGGTGTGCGCCTGAAAACGGAGGCTGATGGCCGGATGTTCCCTGATACAGACAGTTCCCAGACCATTATAGACTGCTTGCTGCGGGAGGCGGACAAATACGGGGTGCAGGTGCTTACGCATGCGGAGGTGGAAAAAGTGGAACGTCAATCAGCAGGACCAGACGGCCACTGGCTGGTGTATCTCGCCGGCGGCCGCACCCTGCCGGCGCGTTACCTGTGCATTGCGGCCGGCGGTTACGCCCAGGCGGGCAAATACAGCTGGCTGCAGGCGCTGGGGCACCATATTGAAGAGCCGGCGCCTTCGCTCTTTACTTTTAACATGCCGCAAAATCCCGTTACCGCGCTGATGGGCGTAACGGTACCGGAGGCGCAGGTGAAAATAGCGGGCAGCAAGCTGCAGGAAACAGGCCCGCTGCTGATTACCCACTGGGGCATGAGCGGGCCGGCCGTATTGCGGCTTTCCGCCTGGGGCGCCCGCTACCTGCAGGAACAGCAGTATACCTTTACCCTGGTAGTGAACTGGCTGCCGGACCATCACGAAAATTCCCTTCGCGAAGCCTGGGCCGCGCTGCGGTTGAACATGGGAGGGCAAATGATCTATACCCGCAACCCCTTTGGGCTGCCGCAAAGGCTCTGGCAGTTTTTGCTGCAACAGGCTGGCATACACGAAAGTGCGCGGTGGGCGGAGCTGCCCGCGCGTGAACAGAATAAACTGATCAGGCTGCTCACGGCCATGGAGTTTGCCGTAAAGGGCAAAACCACTTTCAAGGAAGAATTTGTGACCTGCGGCGGCATACAACTGGCTGAAATAGACCCGCTTACCATGTGCAGCCGGGTAGCGCCCAACCTGTATTTTGCCGGAGAGGTGATGGATGTGGACGGTATTACGGGCGGCTTCAACTTCCAGCATGCATGGACAAGCGGGTGGATTGCGGCACAGCTCAGCGGAGGCGGTTGAGCAGCTCCTGCAGATCGCGCCAGCCGTAGGCGCCATGAAAGGCGCCTTTTCTGTCAAACAGCTTTTCGGCGCCCAACGTTTCATAAAAACGGCAGGAGGCATTGCCGGGGTCTGCAAACAATAGCATATTGCGGATGCCGCGCTGCAGAAAATGCTGCACTACTTTTTCCAGCAGCCTGCTGCCCAGCCCCAGGCGCTGATACCCGCGCAGCAGGTATATTTTGCTGAGCTCCCCGTTGAAATCGGGCATCGCTTCCGCTTTAAAAGGTATGCCTTTGGCAAAGCCCACCAGCTGTCCACGGCTGTTCTCCACCACATAGCAGCACCATCTGCCGTCTGTTACCTTGAACTGTTCTCTCCACTGGTGTTCCCGCAATTGGGCGGTAGGCGGATGTATTACCCGCGGGTAGGTATCACTCCAGGTTTTTGCGTGTAACGCGCCAAGGGCGGGAATGTCTCTTGCAGTGGCTTCCCGGATGATGAGGGTGCTCAGGCTTTCCCCACGCCGCTGCATGCGTTGGAGGTTGACATGGCGGGAGGGCCGGCGGAAGGTGCGCAGCATGCGCAGGACGGTATGCAGCAATGCTTTCATACTACCTGGTTTGAAGTATCCTCAATTTACGAAAAGAGATCAGAACAAAGTGATGCCGGCCTGCCAGCCCAGCCAGCCGGTAAAACCATCCCCGTTGAAAAAGGAAGGATAGCCCTTGCCCGGCACGGGTTGCTCAATGCTGTATTCCCCGATAGAAAGAGCTGGCCCCCCATGTACGGTCAGCCAGGGAGTGAGGCGGTAATTCAGCAAAGGCAGCAGGCGGCCTATGGTGGCATGTACTTCCCAGGCATTGCCGAACAGCGTTTGCTGTGTCAGCTCCGTGGTGAGCAGAAGATTTTTGTAAAGTGAGAACTCCCTCCCTATGCCAAAGCCCAAACTGTGCCGGTCATCGTTCTTTCCGGCTATGAGCATGGAATAGAACTGCCTGCGCCCGGTTTTGACGGCTATCTGCACAGGCAGCAGGTCACTGGAGGAAACAGAGAGTTTATAGTAGCCGTTTTTGCGCACAATGTTTATCAAACCTATGCTGGTGCCGGAGGAAGAGTCTGCCACGTTGATGAGCCCGAATTGCAGGCCCCTGAGGTGGCGCGTATAGTTGAACAGGCCGAGCTGCATGCCATGGTTGCTGCCTTTGTTGCGGTTGGCCCCGCCCGCCAGCTGCAGCCCGTACAGGTCTCCGCCGGCAGAGTTGTAGATGCCCGCAATCTGGAGGCCGCCTACTTTGCCGGTAGCATGGTTCAGCCCGCCGGTGATCTGCGCGCCGTTCAATGCGCCCTGATCGAAGTTGCTGAGCCCGGCTATTTGCACACCCATGGCCTGGCCGCGGATGGTGTTGAGTCCGCCCGCTGCCTGCAGGCCGTTAAAGTCTCCGTAGCTGACGTTGGCAATGCCGGCCACCTGCGCCCCGCGGGAGTTGCCGCCGGCCTTGTTGATGCCGCCAGCCGCCTGGGCGCCGGTAAGGCTGCTGTCTACAATATTGGCAATGCCGGCCGCTTGCGCGCCTTCTGCGGATTTCATGATCCTGTTCATTCCTCCCGTAGCCTGCGCGCCCTTCATGTGGCCGCCCACCATGTTGAACAGGCCGGCCACCTGGGCGTATTGCACGTCTTTTTTGTTGATGTTGAAACCGCCGGCAACTTCCACCCCGTCAAGACCGGCGGCATAGCCGCCTATAATGTTCAGTGAAAATTTGTTCACCACCTGTCCGGCCATTTTGCCGTGGGAGCCCAGCGAAGGCACAAGGGAAGACTGGATAGGTTTTTCAGCAAAAAAACGGGAGATGTTCTGTGTTTGCCTTCTGAGTGTGCTGGACAGCAGGCGTTTGCCCAGCCAGGTTTTCTCCACACCTTCTGTAACAGTGAACTCCCGCAGTTGCACCGGCGGCGCGGGCGCAATGGCAACGGATATTTCCCGGTCAAAGCCGGGCATCACGTAAAGGGCTGTATCCAGGTAAAATTCTTTGCTGACGGTAAGCTGTACGGACGGGAGCCGCCCGCGGTCTCTCAACCGCAAATGAAAGCGGCCTTCGCTGTCTGTGAAGGTAGAGGTAAGGTTGCTGTGTTCATAAATGCTCGCGTTCTGTATCACCAGGCCGCTTTGCCTGTCACGCACCGTGCCGCTGATCACATAGTGCCGCTCCCGCTGTGCATCCGCCCGCTGAAGAATAATATTGTCGCCGCTTTCCATGTACTGCATGCGGCCCTGGAAAAGCTGGTCAAGCACCTGCCTGAGGGGTTTGTTCACCATGGTGAGCGTAACCAGGCTATCTCTCCGGAAAGGGCTGCCAATGTAGGAAATGGCGCCCTGGCTTTGCCGGCTGAGCATGGAAAGCACCGTATCTACCGGCTGGCGCACCACTTTAACGGACACGGTTTTGCTGAGCGGCTGCTGGGCGTACAGGCCGGTGGCGGAGTAGATACCCGTGAAAAAGATCAGGAGTATGAAACAGGTACGTGGCAAAGTGTTACAGGGTTTATGCATGGCGAACGCCGGGCCTGCGTTTGCAGTTCCCGGCGGCCAAAATTAGCGTAAATAGCGCAAAAGGATAGGGGGCTTTCTGTACAGGCGGTTAAAAGATGCCTGCCTTGATGCCCAGGTGGAAGGAGGGGAAGCTGAGCTTGCCGTCCGTGATAGGCACATTGCCGGCGCCCAGCACCTGGCGGTAGGTGCCGCCCGCAATTACACGAATGTAGGGGGTGATGTTCATTTCCGCGTTTACGAACGGCTCTGCCACAAATACGGCATTGGAAGTATGCACGCGGTCACGGTCTTTGTCATGACGGGTAGTGCGCTCGCGCTCGGAAATGCCGCCTCCGCCTACCAGCATGCCGGCAGACCAGTGGAACAGTTTATCCGTATTGTGCACATATTCAAATACCCCGCCGGTGTACCAGAAGCCCAGCTCGTGGTTATCTGTATTGTTCAGCTTGATGCGGTTGGCAAGAGAGTAACCGCCTGCGCCCAGCAGTATTTTTTTGTTGAGGAACACGCCGCCATAGCCGCCGCTGATCACGGCCAGCTTGCCGTCTATGGCCGTCAGCTTGCCCTGCAGAGCGCCGTACGCGCCCAGCTTGCCGGGGCCGCCGCGTTGGCCGGAGAGGGTCTCTATTTGCTGCGCCTGTGCCAGGCCGGCTATCATGCATGCAGTTACAAGCAGTAATAATTGTTTCATATATGCTGTTTTTGTGGTTTCTGCTATTATAACCGGCTAACGGGCAAAGCCCCCTATGCGGGGTTGAAATTTTTTTAACATAGGGAATGAACAGGTTGAACAGACAGGGAAAGAATGAACAATAATGGCAAGCCTGTGCATGCTGATTTTACGTTAAATTCATCAACGTCAATTAAAACCATATGCTATGGAGCAAAAACTATTTGGCTGCGAAGAACTGGACGCAGCCGCACTGACAAACATCCAGGGGGGTGGTTATGTAAATAACATCCTCACGCTGGCGAAAGCCGCTTATTCCCTTACAAAAGGGTTTGCGCTCAATGTTCCGTTGGCAGGTCCGCTGGCAGTTTCGCTGCTGACCGCTTTTGTTGACCCGGTAATTGATGCCGCGTAGTGATCTGATGTAATGAGGGTGGCCGTTTGCTGTTGGTCGGTAACAGGCCACCTTCTTATATGTGCCCGTTCCTGGGTGATGCATGGTGTCATCCGGGGCAGGTTGCCGTTAAGGTTCTTTTTTATTGCAGCGTTGTTTCCCCAAAACTCCGTCAGAGGTACGTTACGCCCGGCGGAAAGTCTTTCTCCAGGGCCGCCAGCAGGCCGTTGAAATCATTTTCACTTCGCAAAAAATCCATTTGTGCAGCGTCTACCATCAGGGTGCGCACGGCATGCTGCCGGAGGTATTGCATATACATGTCATGCACCTTCAGCAGGTAGGCATCCGGTATCTGCTGCTCATAACTGCGGTTCCGCTTTTTAATATTCCTTTGCAGCAGGCTTACAGGGGCATTGAGAAAGATCAGCAGTTCCGGCTGGGCCAGCTGGGGGTTGATGATGTCAAACAGTTTCTGGAAAAGGGAGAATTCATCTTCCTGCAGGTTCATTTTGGCAAAGAGCAGGCTTTTAATGAACAGGTAGTCACTTACGGTGTAACGGGTAAAAAGGTCCTGGGCAGCCAGCACCTCCTTCAGTTGTTTGTACCGCTCCGCCATAAAGAACAGTTCCAGGGGAAAAGCATATTGGTCAGGCTGCTCATAGAACTTGGGCAGAAAAGGGTTGTCCGCAAATTCTTCCAGTATGAGCCGAGCCTGAAGGTGTTCCGCCAGCTTCAGGGCCAGGGTGGTTTTTCCCGCGCCTATATTGCCTTCTATGGTAATAAAGCGATAGCGCATATTTCAGGGGGCGGCAGTAGCCAGTTTATGGGCGGGCAGAGTATCTGTACAGGCCTCCAGCAACTGGCTCACGGTGAGCTGCAGAATAGGGTGCACCCAGTCTGGCACTATTTCCTGCAGCGGCGCCAGCACAAAACGGCGGTTCTGCATCTGCGGATGGGGGATTTTCAGCTGTGGCAGGGTGATCACTTCATTATTGAAAAAGATCATGTCAATATCAATGACCCGGGCGCCCCATTTGAGGCGGCGTACCCGGCCTATCTCTTTTTCCGTTTGCAGCAGGGTATCCAGCAACTCCTCCGGCCCTAAAGGCGTTTCCAGCACGAGGGCCTGGTTCAGGTAGTCAGGCTGTTGCACTCCGCCCCAGGGAGCGGTTTCATACAAGGCGGATTTCCGGGTAATATGCCCTGCCCTGGCGGCAATGAGCTCCGCTGCTTTTTGCAGGTTCCGGGGCCGGTCCCCGATATTGCCACCTATAAGTAATATTGCAGTATTCATGTATTTTGACGGCCCAAAAGTAGCCATATTCCGTATTTTTGAAAAAAATAATGAAGATTTCGAAATTTGGGCCGGTATCTTTACCCAAATCCAGCATCTAAACTAACAACAAGAACATGCGCAGTTTCCTAAAGTTTTTCCTCGCTTCCTTTGTAGCCCTTATCGTTTTTTCCATTGTCGCTTTTCTCTTTATGCTGATGATCATTGCCAGGGTGGCCGCCTCTGGCGACAAGGTGACCGTAGGCCCCAATGCCGTGCTGGTGATAGACCTCAGTGAATCTTTCAACGAGCAGCGGAAAGTGGAAAATGCGGTGGTGGCTTACATGTCAGGCAAATCTGCCGAAAAACCGGGGCTGTTTGACGTGGTACGCCTCATCAACAAAGCAGCGAAAGACGATAAAGTGAAAGGCATTTACCTCAAGGCAGAGGGCAACGGCAACGGCTATGCCGCCAGTGAAGAGCTGCGCCGCGCCATCGTGGAGTTCAGGCAAAGCAAAAAGTTTGTAGTGGCGTATGCGGAGCAAATGTCACAAAACGCTTATTACCTGGCCTCTGCGGCAGACAAGGTATATCTTCATCCTAAAGGCATGATAGACTTCAGCGGTTTTTCCATTACCATGATGTATCTCAAGGGTACCCTGGAAAAGCTGGAAATACAGCCGCAGATCTTCTACAACGGCAAGTTCAAAAGCGCTACGGAGCCGCTGCGCGAAACAAAGATGACCGAAGCCAACCGCATACAGACCACCGCTTTCCTGGGCGAGCTGTACGGAGAGTTCCTGCAGAAAGTTTCCGCTTCCCGCAAGATAGATACTGCCACCCTGCACGGTTACGCCAACCAGGGCCTCATACAGGAACCGGCTGACGCGGAAAAATATAAACTGGTAGACGCCCTGAAGTATAACGACCAGGTGATGGACGATATCAAACGCCTGCTGAACCTGAAAGGAGACGAAAAAGTGAACTTTGTGTCCCTTAACAGCTACGACAAGGCCAACAACCTCTACGAGATGAACGGCAACATTGCGCTCATCTATGCCGAGGGGGATATTACCGGCGGCCACAATGAAGAGCCTACCGGCATTGCCAGCGAAGACTATATCAAGATCATCCGCGAAGTGCGGCAGGATAAAGACATCAAGGCCATTGTATTCCGTGTGAACTCTCCCGGCGGCAGCGCCCTGGCATCTGAAGGCATCTGGCGGGAACTGAGCCTGGCGCGCAAAAGCAAACCGGTGATAGTGAGCATGGGAGACTATGCGGCTTCCGGCGGTTATTATATTTCCTGCATGGCAGATTCCATTTTTGCGGAACCCAACACGCTCACCGGCTCTATTGGTGTATTTGCCGTGTTGCCCAACATGCAGGGCTTTTTCAATAATAAGCTGGGCGTGACCTTTGACGGCGTCAAAACGGCTGAGTATGCAGACCTTGGCAGCGCCAGCCGCCCGCTCACAGAGAAGGAAAAACAGATCATCCAGCGCTCTGTAGATACTATTTACGCTACTTTCAAACACCGCGTTACCGAAGGCCGCAAGCTGGATGCCTCCGTGGTGGATAGCATTGCGCAAGGCCGGGTGTGGACGGGCATACAGGCGCATAAAATGGGCCTGGTAGACCGCCTGGGCGGCATTAAAGACGCTATTGCCTGCGCAGCCCGCATGGCCAACCTGCCTGAGCATAAACTGGCCACTTACCCCAAGGTGAAAGATCCCTACGCCCGCATCATGAAGAGCCTGGGCAGCGAAATGCGCGCCCGCATGATACAGGAGGAGCTGGGAGAGCAATACAACCTGTACAAAACCATCAGGGAGCTGAAGCAGATGACAGGAGGGGTACAGGCAAAGCTGCCGTACAACATGGTGATTGAATAGACCAGTACATTTCTTTATAGCCGCGGCCGGTTGAGAAGCGTGTTGCTTTTTGGCCGGCCCCGGGTGTTAGGGAAAAATTGGGGCACAATCTGTGACTTCCAATTTTTTAGCGGCAGCATGGATTTTTATAATCCTTTTCAGAAACAATATCACATCTGGCATTTTCTTTATTGGTTGAATGATCTTTAATGGTACATTCATCAGAAACATTGTTTGTAATGCCTACATCCAAGAACATACCGGTTGTATCTGATGAGCTCATCATCAACAAGATTTACCTCGTAAGGGGCCAGAAAATAATGATAGACCGTGACCTGGCGGAGTTGTACGGTGTAGAAACCAAAAGGTTGAAAGAAGCCGTTCGCCGCAACATGGCCCGCTTCCCCGAAGATTTTATGTTCGAAATGAACGAAGAAGAATTCGAAAATTGGAGGACGCATTTTGCGTCCTCCAAAAAAGACCGGCAGGGGTTGCGGTATGCACCGTTTTGCTTCACCGAACAGGGCGTTACCATGCTGTCTTGCATCCTCAACAGCGAAAGGGCCATTTCTGTCAATATCCGCCTCATCCGCATTTTTGCCCGCATGCGGGAGGCTCTGCTGGCGCATAAAGACATTTTGCTGAAGCTGGAACAACTGGAAAGGAAAGTAACCGGGCATGATGAAGATATTGCCCGCATCTTTGAATGCCTGAAACAACTGTTGCATCAGCCTGAACAGCCAAGGACGCGCATTGGCTTCAAGTTAAAACATGAATAACCGCCACATTTGTTATTTCGCCGGACAAAAAACACTTCATCACGGCCAATGTAGACCTGGTGGCGCAGTTTAATGAGAACGGTTTTGAGTTGTACGGGGTCAGGGAAAGCGGGGCCTGCAAAGATCAAATGGAAAGACGCTGATACTTTGTGCACAGAAATAAGAGAAGTAGATACGCAGATGGAAGAAACCATCCGCCATGTAAAATTTTCCCTTCAATAAACAAAGTACATATAGCACTCCCCCTCAGGGGAAACAAAGAGTTTGTCATCCCTCACCGGAATACACCGGGTCCCGGTCTTCCGGGGTCAGCCTGATCACCGTGTTGCGGGTATCGTCTACCACCTTCTGGGCCTGCAGCCTTAGTCGCCGAAGCCCGTCTGCCAGTGCTTCCATGCTTTTTTCCGCAGATTCGGCTATCTCATTATGATGTTTGATAACGCTGGTGAGGCGTTTGATATGTTCGTTGATCACGTTGCAAATGATCTGCGAGGCGCTGAACGGGTCAAAGTTCTGCAGGTCATTCAGAATGTCGTCATAACAGGTGCACATTTTTTCGAGGTTGGCTGAAGGCGGAACAGCGGCGGATTGGATTTGATGATTTGCCATAATTGGTTGAGTTTTTCAGTTGCCGGCAACCCGGTTTTGGTTGATCTGTAAAGGTTTAGACTGGCGGCAATGCAGCCGCTTGCTGCAACTTAATAAAATGTGCCATTGCGCTGTGAGGTAAAATTGTTAACCAGGAGTTATTGAACAATAGGGTGAAGTGATGGCCACTTTTTTTAAAAAAAGTTTGGTTGTTGTTGCCACCTGCTTATTTGAGGAGAGGTTTTCCTTATTCGGAACGGAATATTACCTTTACTCCCTTTAAAGGGAACATATGGCAGGAAAATATAATCAGTGGAAAGCAATGTGGGCAATCACCCGGGCCAGCATACGGGGTATGTTCAGGAGTCCTTCGGCAGTAGTGTTCAGTCTTGCCTTCCCCCTCGTTTTTATACTGGTGTTCGGTTTCATCGGCGGCAGGGGCGTTTCGGTAAAAGTGGGTATAGACGCGGCGTCAGACACTACCGGCGCTATTTACGGGGCGCTGCGCAACAGCAAAGGCATACGGCTGGTTACCACCACTACCATGCCGGCAGCGCAAATGGAAGATGACCTCCGCAAAGGGCGGCTAACGGCCATTTTACGCATAGATTCCGGCGGGCAGGCGCCCATGCCCAAATACAATATTCATGTCAAAACCTCTACCGCCAGCGGCGAAAGCGCAGGCGTACTGTTCAATATACTGGGCACCAGCCTCAACGAGGTAAACGACGTAGTGTACCCGCGGCCCTCCATTGCCCGTATTACGCCGGAAGTGGTGCCGGGGAGGGCGTATAAGTCCATCGATTTTATTTTACCCGGACAACTGGGCTTTTCCCTGCTCAGCGCCGCGGTGTTCGGCACGGCTTTCCTCTTTTTCAGCCTCCGGCAAACGCTGGTGCTGAAGCGTTTTTTCGCCACCCCCATCAGCCGCATGTACATCATACTGGGTGAGGCGCTGAGCCGCCTCTTGTTCCAGTCTTTTGGCTCCGTGATCATCATCAGCATCGGTTATTTCTTTTTTGGCTTCACGCTGGTAAACGGGTTTGCCACTTTCCTGGAAATGCTGGTGCTCTGTCTCTTTGGGCTTATTGTGTTCATGGGTTTCGGTTTTATTGTAAGCGGCATTGCCAAAACGGAAAGCACCATTCCGCCGCTGGCCAATATTGTTACCCTGCCGCAATTTTTGCTGGCTGGCACCTTTTTTTCGGTAGATGTATTCCCGGCATGGCTGCAGCCTGTTTGCCGTGTTTTACCGCTCACTTACTTGAATGATGCGTTGCGCAAGGTGGCCTTTGAAGGCCTGCACCTCTGGCACCTGGGCCCGCAGCTGGCGGTACTGGTGGCCTGGGGTGTGGTGGCGTATGGAGTGGCCATAAAAGTTTTCCGCTGGGAATAGGGGATATTTGCGGGAATAAACGTAACTTAAATGTCCTCCTCAATTAAAAACACTCCTTATGCAACAAGCCTTGTTCATTATGTTGGGAGCTTTGGCTGTGCTCGTGCTGGGGTTTTTTATATTCTCCCTTTATCTTCCTTCCCGTGTAAGGGTGGAGCGTTCCCTGGTTACGGAAGCACCGGCTTCAGCAATATTCCCGTTTGTGAATGTGTTGCGCAAGTGGCCGGAGTGGTCTCCCTGGCATGCGTATGACCCGGCCATGAACTTGCAGTATACGCAAAAAGACGCCGGCGCGGGAGCGGGTTATTCCTGGCGCAGCCGGCACCGGAACGTAGGGAAGGGCAGCCTGACCATCACAGAAAGCCGGCCCAATGAGTACCTGGCCACTGAAATGAACTTCATGCAGCAGGGTACGGCCAAAAGCTGGTTCCGCTTTGAGCCGGTAGCAGAAGGTACCCTGGTTACCTGGGGCATGGAGGCAGATATGGGGCAGAACCCGCTCCGGAAGCTGATGGGGCGGATGATGGACAAATGGGTGGGCGGAGATTTTGAAAAGGGCCTGCGCAACCTGAAAAGGGTATGTGAGGCAGAACTGAAAAAGGAAAGGATCAATCACTAAAACAACAATGGGTAAAAGAAAAGCCCCGGCTTCTTTTACGTTAATACGAATATGCGATTCATCAAGATGTTTTTGGCCGCGGTGGTCATTTTAGGTACGCTGGTTTTTCTTTTATCCCTGCTATTCCCGTCTACGGCCCGGCTGGAGCGTTCGGGCTCCATTAACGCCCCGCTGGCGGAGGTGTATGCCGAAGTCAGCAACCTGGAAACGTGGCCTTCGTGGAACCCCTGGCACCCTGCCTACACCGGCCGGGGTAATATGCTGCAGCAATATTCAAAGCCTGCTGCGGGCCTCGGGGCCTGGTATACCTGGAGCAATACGGTGGGTAATGCAGCCTCCGGCAGGGCGGAAGTGGTGGCGGCAGATTCGCTGAAGGGCATTACCTATAACATGACCCACCCCGCCATGAAGCCGGTAACGGGTTATATTGAGCTGAAGCCTACTACTGACGGCCAGGGCACTGCCATTCTCTGGCGCCTGGAAACCAATGTGGGCATGACGCCCTGGTGGAAGCTGCGGGGTTTTCTGATGGACAGGATGTTTGGTGCTTCCATGGAAGACGGCCTCAACAAACTGCGGGATATTTGTGAAAAGAACTGATTTTTATGTAAGCGGTACGGTAATTGTAAGAGGAACGGCGTATTTTTCCAATATATTAAACAATCAAATCCTATTTTTTATGAAAAGCATGTTACTGGGCCTCGCCTTCCTGTTTACAGCCACCACCATCATGGCGCAGCAGAATCCGCCTAAGAGCCCGCGCGTTACCGCCTCCGGCGAAAATGTGGAAATTGCCTACGGCCAGCCTTCCAAAAAAGGCCGCAACATTTTCCCCGGCCTGGAGGCTTATGGCAAAGTATGGCGCACAGGTGCCAACAAATCCACAGATATTACATTTAAGAAAGACGCCACCTTTGGCGGCACCAAGGTAAAAGCCGGTACGTATTCATTGTTTACCATTCCCGGGGAAAAAGAGTTTACCGTGATCCTGAACAGCGTACCCAATCAGCCCGGTGCTTTTGACTATGAAAAGAACAAAGACAAGAACGTAGCGGAAGTAAAGGTGCCCCGCCAGAAAACAGCGGCTCCCGTAGAAAAGCTCACGTTCTCTTTTCCTAAAGGCGCTATGGTGTTTGAGTGGGACGATACCAAGGTAAGCGTGCCGCTGACCTTCTAGGTGAGGAAGAAATAATTGCAAAAGGCCGGCTTCAGTTGCCGGCCTTTTCTTTTTGACGTTTCGCTAATATGTTAGTTCCATTTCCCGCCGTACGCCCGCAGCATCTCCAGTACACTGGCATATACTTCGTCCAGCTGCGCGTCTGTAATACAGTAAGGCGGCAGAATATACAAGGTATTGCCCAGCGGCCGCAGCATTACCCGTTTTTCCCTGAAAAAGGCATGCAGGAAGCCGGAAAGGTCATTTATATAGCTGTCTGCCTCACCCGTCACAATTTCAAAGGCCAGTATGGTACCAAGGGAGCGCACCTGTTTCACATCTTCCTGGTAAGCCAGCTCAACGGCAAACTGCCGGTGCCGGGCCGCAATGCGTTCCCTGTTTTGCCGGCATGCCGGCTGCAGAAAAAGTTCCAGGCTGGCCAGGGCAACGGCGCAGGTAAGCGGGTTGGCCGTAAAGGAATGGCCGTGGAAGAGGGTTTTCAGCTTGTCTGAGGAAAGGAAAGCGGCATAAATATCTTCTGTACAGGTGGTGATGCCCATGGCCATGGTGCCGCCGGTAAGCCCCTTGGAAAGGGTAATGATGTCTGGCGGGGTAGATACCTGTTCCATGGCAAAGTTGGTACCCGTTCTGCCGAAGCCGGTCATGATCTCGTCTGCAATGAGCAGTATGTTTCGCTGCCGGCAGTGCTGCAGCAGTTTGTCAAGCAGGGGGGCTTCATACATGACCATGCCGCCCGCGCCTTGTACCAGCGGCTCAAAAATGAACGCGGCTGTGTCTCCGGCAAGGGCGTCTACTTCCTCCAGCAGGTGGTTGATGTTGCCTTCCGTGGGCAGGTCAAGAAAACTGACGTTGAAGAGGTAATCGTCAAAAGCACGGGTAAACACGCTGCGCGCGCTCACGCTCATGGCGCCGAAAGTATCTCCATGGTACGCATTGCGGAAGGCCAGCAGGCGGCCCCGTTTTTCGCCTTTGTTATGCCAGTACTGGATGGTCATTTTCATGGCCACCTCCACCGCCGTGGAGCCGTTGTCTGAATAGAACAGCTTTTGCTGCCGGCCTGGCAGTATAGGCAGCAGCCGTTCTGCCAGCTGTACCGCCGGCTCATGGGTGTACCCGGCAAATATGCAGTGATGCAGTTGCCGGGCCTGCTCTGCCAGCTTCTCCGTAATGTAGGGGTGGGCATGCCCGTGAATGTTGACCCACCAGCTGGACGTGGCGTCCACATAAGAGTTGCCTGCTTCATCAAACAACAGGGCCCCTTCGCCCCGTACTATGCCTATGGGCGCGGGCGCCGTCTGCATCTGGGTATACGGATGCCAGATCACCGCCTGGTCCCGCCCGCTCAAAGTTTTTTGCATGGGGCAAATGTACATGACTAAAACAAAACATACATCATATCACTAATGATGCCCGTGCAGAACCAATTCCGTAACTTTGTGTTTTATTGAATACCGGCACAGGATTTGGTCAGCACATGAAAAACCGTAACAGCCGGAGCATGTTCGTATAGTCTTCACTGTTAAAACCCGAATTTTATGGAAGCGAAGGCGCTGGAAATAACTGATAATGTGAATGCCAGGCAGTTTGAAGTAAAGGTAAACGGCCTGGTGGCGAAGCTGGAATACATGTTTGGCGGGAAAAAGATCTTCCTGACCCATATAGACGTGCCCCCGGCCCTGGCAGAAGAAGGCATGGCGGATGCCCTCATTGAAAGGGTGCTGCAGATACTGGAAGAACGGGAGCTGCGTATAGTACCCCTCAGCCCGCATGTGGCCGCCTATCTGCGGAAACACCCTGAATGGAAAAAGCTGCTGGCCCACGGCATCAACCTTTGATTAATACCCGTTATATGCCCATAGAAAATTTCGACAAACTGCACAAGCTCCACCAGGAGTGGAAAAAAGACCTGCTGCTGAGCGAAAAGGAGATCAAGTCCCTGCAGGAAGAGCTGGGAGAACTGGCCAAACAACCGCTGGAGCGAGACCAGCAGGTGAAAGTGGAACATTTCCAGAATGCGCTCATCCGCCAGAAGGATGTGGTGAACGAGCAACTGCAACTGGTCATCAAGGGAGACAAAATGATGTCTGAAGCCAATGGGGAGGATGCAGAGCTGCAAATGCTCCATAACAAGCTGCAGGAAGACATGGATATTTTTGACCGCCTGTTCGTAGAGCTGCGCGAAGAGTTCAAGACCTTCAAACGCAGTCTGCCGTGAGCGCTTACCGCAGCGTGAAAAATGTGCTGTATGCAGACCTGAAGGAAATGGGAGACGTGCCGGTACGCCAGCCTTTCCCTTCCATGCATGCAGACCGCATAGATCCTTTCCTTTTATTACATCACCTGCAGGTGCAGGTACCTGATGACAGGCCGGTGAAACATTCCGGCGTGGGGCCACATCCGCACCGCGGTTTTTCTCCTGTTACTTTTATTCTCAAAGGCGGTGTGCATCACCGGGACTCGCGTGGCAACAACAGCGTAGTATGGGCCGGCGGCACCCAATGGATGCATGCGGGCCGGGGCATTGTTCACAGCGAAAGGCCGCCCGAAGGTATTTTTGAACAGGGAGGGGAGCAGGAAATGCTGCAGCTGTGGGTAAACTCTCCCGCCGCCCGTAAAATGGAACAGCCCTCTTATTTTGCGCTGCATGCGGAAGATACGCCGGTGGTACACAGTGCGGACGGTTTGGTGAACGTACAGGTCATAGCCGGAGCGCTGAACGGTACCCGCGGGCCGGTGCCCGCCATTACCCCTGTAAACACTTTTGTGGCGCGTTTCTCCAAAGGAGGCTCGTTTTATTTTCCCCTGCCGCCTGCGCACAATGCGTTCATCTATGTGGTGAACGGCGTAGTGGAGGTAACAGGCGGCAGCATATACACCGGCCTGCATGCGGTGGTGTTCGGGAATGATGGGGAAGGCATACAGCTGGCGGCAGATGAAGACAGCCTTGTATTGATTGCTTCCGGCCAGCCGCTCAACGAAAAAATAGCCGCCAACGGGCCTTTTGTAATGAATACGGAAACGGAAGTACTGGAGGCCATGCGGGATTACCAGATGGGCAAAATGGGTATTTTGATAGAGGAATAAACGTACATTTATATAGCAAACTCCTTTACCATGACCTTACAACAAGTGCTGGACGCTATCAAGGCCTATGGCAGCGAACAAACCCGCAATACGCTCATGAAGCACGGCGCGGTAAATACTTACGGCGTGAAGGTGGCAGACCTCAAAACCCTCCAGAAGAAAATAAAGAACGATCAGGAGCTGGCCCTGCAGTTGTATGACACCGGCGTGTATGATGCCATGTACCTGGCCGGCCTGGTGGCAGACGGGGCCAAAATGACGGAGAAGCAGCTGCAGCGCTGGGTAGAAACCTCCCGCTCACAGGGCATCAGCGAATATACTGTTCCCTGGGTTGCCTCAGAGCATCCCGCCGGCTGGAAGCTGGCGTTGCAATGGATCGATTCCGGAGACGAGAAGATTGCCAGCAGCGGCTGGAGCACGCTGGGCGGCATTGTGTCAATGAAGGAAGACGACGCGCTTGACCTGCCCATGCTCGAAAAGCTGCTGAAAAGGGTGGAGAAGGAGATACACAAAGCCCCCAACCGCGTACGGTACACCATGAACGGTTTTGTGATAGGCGTAGGCACTTACGTGAACGTGCTGGAGCAGCAATCAGTAGATACAGCCCGCAAAATAGGGCTGGTAAGCGTAGACATGAACGGCACGGCTTGCAAGGTGCCTGCCGCAGAAGAATATATAAAGGCCTCCCGGAACAGGCCGGGAGGCGCCAAAAAGAAGAAAACGATCAAGTGCTAAAAGAACACCGCCGACCATTGTTTCTGGAAGATCTCTTCCGGTTTCAGCGGCATGATGCCTTCCTTTTCCTGTAGTTCCCCGGTGGCGTCTACATGGTCTGCAATGCCGCACCATGGCTCAATACATACAAAGTCTGCATCTTTTGCGCTCCAGATGCCCATATACGGGAACCCCGGAAAATGTACTTCCACGCCATGCGCCGTTTGGGCGCTGCGGATGGCAATGGCGGTAGAGGCCAGGTGCTTGAATACCAGCGCGTCTTTATAGAATAATTCCTTTTTCAGGGGCAGTTGCCGGGTTTCCTCCAGGCAGGGAAGGGGCGTGGTTGCTATTTGCCCGCCGGCTGAAAGCGGCCAAACGCCGGCCGTTTCCGTTTCGTTGAAATGCAGCGCATAGTCTTCAAAACGGGTACCGGCCACCAGCGGCACCCTGAAGGCCGGGTGGGCGCCAATGGAAAAATACATCACTTCGTCTCCCATGTTCTGCACTTCATAATTGACCAGCAGCGTAGCGTCTTGCACGGTATAGCGCACGTTCAGGCTGAAGGGGAAAGGATAGTGCTGCAGGGTGCTTTCATTGTCCTGCAGGGAAAAATTGATGCTGCTGGCCGTGTGCAGGGTAACGGTAAAGGCCATGTCACGGGCAAAGCCATGCCTGCCTAAGTGGTACTCGCGGCCGTTATAGCGGTAGGCGTTGTTTTTCAGCCCTCCTACTATGGGAAAGAGGATGGGGCTTTTTTTGCCCCAGAAGGCGGGGTCTCCGCTCCATAAATATTCCAGCTGGTGGTCTTTCCTGGTAATGCTTTGCAGCTCTGCGCCTTGTGCGCTCAACCGCACCTGTAAAAAGTCGTTCGAAATTTCTAACATGGATGTTGCAGGGTTTTTTCAACTGTAAAGTTACAGTTTCAAACGGATACCTGCTTTGGAGAGGCCGCGGGCTATCTGTATGACGATGATGGCAAAGAGGAAAGATTTCAAAAGTCCCGCTATGCCGCTCAGCCTGATAAGGCCGGTTACATGGGTGGCTGCCATGAGCGCATATACGAAATAGGGCACCAGGTAACATAACAGGGTATCTGAGCCGGCGGGCCTGATAATATTGAACCAGCGGGCTTTCTGCCGCAGGTCACACAGCCAGTACAGGGCTATGAACAGCAAGGTGGTAAGGGCGCTGCAGATCAGCACCCAGCTGGGGGTGGCCAGTATTTTGGAGATGCCCCATATGGGCCGGGTGGCAAAACCCGCGGCCATCCACACCAGGGCTATGGCAGCCAATATGCCAGTGAGCGCCTGCCAGCGGCCGGCAGCGCTGTATTGCCTGAACAGTTGAGACACTATTACGCCGGCCAGCACCAGGGAGGGCATGGCGCCATCTTCCAGCGGGTCAAGCAGCAGGCGCAGCAGGCTGCCCGGAGGGGTAAGGTGGCCATGCGCGGCCATGCTGAAGCCGGTGAACGCCAGCCAGGCCAACACATTGACCAGCAGGCTGCCGCGGCCCAGTACGTACACCAGGGCAGCTACCAGGTAAGCCCAGCCAATGAGCCCCAGGATGCCCCACCAGTAGGTAGAAAATATTTGGCCTTCTGTACCGCCGCGGCAGATATAGGCCATCAGGGCCAGGATGGCAAGGCCAATAGCCTTGAGAATGTTAACGGCTACACGGGGATATGTTGCGGGGTACTGGTTCCAGACCAGGATGAAACAAACGCAGCAGATCACGTTCCAGGCATTGCGGGAAAGGCCGGTCTGCACCTCATTCAGGTAACCCCCGTTTACCAGGAAGAGGCCCATCAGCATAAGCGCTACAGAGCGCTCCAGCACATGGCGCAGCAGCCGCAGCCGCGAATCTCCCTTTTTGATGCGGCTGGCAATGGCATAAGGGATGCTCATGCCTACTATGAAAAGAAAGGCTGGGAATACAGTATCGGCCAGGCCCATACCATCATCTTTTGCGGCGGTATGCTCCAGCCAGGAGGGAATATTGCGCAGGGTCCACAGGTCATTCACAAATATCATCAGCAACATGGTAACGGCACGCGTAATGTCAATAGAGGCAATGCGTTGGTGGATGTTCATCTAACGTGGGTTTGGTAAATCAAGATAATGAATGAAGGCGGGATTTCCCATACATAAAAAAGGAGCCGGGTGGCTCCTGTAGTGGGGGATATTCCGCTAACAACACTTTACTGACCTGTTCTGATATATTGTATTGCCCTGTCCAGGGGTGCGTCTTTTATTCCCAGCCAGGACTGTTCATCATAAGGCACTGTAATGGATGGGGGAATGCCCTTTCCTTCATAATTCCGCTTATCCAGATCAACGACCTGGCCTGATGGAGTATACACCTCTCCATAGGCAGGGTCAAAGCCAAAAGTGAATTTGCCGCCATTGTAATTAGGAGAGTCATATTTCCCGGTTAAACCACCTAATCCCCCCCAGGTTCTTTCCCCTATGATAACCGTTTTTTTGGCAGGGAGCGCTTTTAATGCAAGCGTGGTCATTTCAGCCATGCTGATAGATTGAACATCCACCAACACTATTACCGGTTTATTGAATGCTTTTCCGCCGGGTTGTGGCGTAACGATGTTTTTGACCCAGGGTGTATAGTCCAACCTGCCATTGCCGTTTTTATATTTGGAATATCCCCAGTGCAAAGGCTGATCAATTAAATGGCCTACGAGAAAATGCATATCATCCAGGCTTCCTCCGCCGTTGCTTCGCAAATCCACGATCAGTGCTGTTACACTGGCATCGTGTACATGGGAAAAGAAGCTGTCGATGACACTGCGGATGACCGCGGAATTCCTGTTTCCATAGCCGGATTTCAGTTCAAATCGATTGAATTTGATATACAAGATATTATCCGCCTCTGATTTGGGCGCGTTTTTTATTTTCCCGAACATGAATATAGTTGTATCGACAGGATTGGAAAAATAAAGGTATGTGTACGGACGCTTGAAATAAGCAGTGTTTTCATCAAAATAGTTATCGCTGATGTTGCCGTACAGTTTAAGAAGGCTGGGAGGTCTATTGTGATGACGTTTTTCAGCCGATCTTTGAATGCCTGGAGGATAGATCGTCGTTTTAGGCGAACCCAAACTACCCAGAAGTTTCAAACTGTAATGCCCATCAATTAGTCCTGATGTCATAGCACGGAAATAGTCGCGTACTTTTGATTTATCCCTGGCGGTATCCAGTTGTGCAAAAAGCGGTTTGTAAATTCTGTACATATTGTCCCAATTGGTGGTGTCAATGTCCCAGAATACATAGTTATTGTTCATGCCATTCCAGAAAGATTCAAATATATCGTTATAACCTGCAGTAGTATATTGGTTGGGCGGGTTTAACACTACCAGATTTTTTTTACAACCATAGGAACATACAATAAATGTGCTTGCTAATAAAAAAAATATATAAATAAGTCGTTGCATAAACCAAAGTTTGGAAATTAAAAATCATTCAATAACAGGATGATGGTTCTCTAGAACAACCGGTTTAGTTTAGCTAAACGATATTGATATCCAAGCGAAATGCAGATTGTTTGATTATACCGGCCCACTCTATTCAACATATAGTTTTTCTGTTGGTCGCTCTGGGAGTCATAATAGCGGCATTCAAGATATATACGGCTTAATGGACCGGGCATCCACCGTATACCTGCACCGGCCAACCAGCCGTGTTCCCGTCTGTTATCTTTCCTGTTGTCAAATTCATACTTCTCATTGTATGTCTGGCCCCCGTTCCGGCTGAATATCTTATTTGATGATGCGGGGTCCCGGTCACCTTGATTCCACATGACCGGCTGTCTGCCTTTTGTTGCAGCAGAGGACCAGTAAGCAGAATACGCCCCCAGGTTTAAAAAGCCCTGAATAACGCTGGTGCCGAAACTGAATTGGGCCATCACGGGCAATTGCCAATAATCATTGTGAAACTCCCGGAAGACTCCATCAAAATACCCGGTCCGGTATAGTTTATAGTTCTTTTGAACAAATGTTGGAGCCGTTTGCAGCGCTAGCCATTTATTTACCTCCCAGGAAACCGCAGCGGCAACTGCTATGCCGGGAAGGCCCTGATAGTTCGTGAAAAAACGGCCTGAAGCATTGGTCTGCATGCGGTTCATGCTAACGCCGCTTTCGAACCCCAGATAAATTCCTTGCGCCCTTGTGTAATGAGAACCTAATAAAAGGCAGGTACAGAGTGCGGTTAGTTTGCTTTTGATCATACAATAAATTTTGGTCGTACAAATTATTTCTAGCTGTAAACAAATGCATGTATACGTGGTAACATGCAATAACGCAAAAGGGAACAAAGTGGCTATTAAACTTGTTTAATTTTTTAAGGAGGGGCTGAACCGGAAAATAGAAAAAGGGCGCCTCATTTAATTTGAGACACCCTTTTCAGTATGGTTTCATCCGGGTTCTTAATCCCAGATGCCGTTATCTTTTGTAAGTACCACCGGCAACCCGTCCGTTACCACAATGGTATGTTCATGCTGGGCCACAAAGCTGCCGTCACGCGCTACGAGCGTCCATCCGTCCCCATTTTCATAAGCCCAGGTAGCTTTGGTGGAAATAAAAGTTTCTATGGCCACCACAGAGTTTTTGCGGAAGCGGGACTTGTTGTATGGGTCATAATAGTTGGCCACCGAGTGAGGCGCCTCATGCAGGGCGCGGCCAATGCCGTGGCCGGTGAGGTTTTTGATAACGCGGTAACCGCGGCGTTTGGCTTCGGCCTCTATTAGTCCGCCTACCATAGCTATTTTAACACCGTCCCGGATGTGGGCTATGGCCGCCTGCAGAATGCTGCGGGAAGCATCTACCAGCGCCTGGTGCTGCCGGAGGTCTTCTCCGAGTACAAAAGAACCGCCGTTGTCTGCCCAGAAGCCGCCCAGCTCCGCAGATACATCTACGTTCACCAGGTCTCCCTCGCGGAGAATGGTTTTATGGCTGGGAATGCCGTGGGCAATTTCATTGTTTACACAAATACAGGTCCAGCCCGGGAAGCCGTAGGTCAGCTTGGGTGCGGGCCTGGCGCCCATGGAGGTGAGGAGCGTGCGCCCGTAATTATCCAGTTCCGCGGTAGACATACCCGGCCGGGCATATTCCCGCATCCTTTTTAGCGTTACGGCTACTGCTTCGCTTACTTTCTGCATGCCCAGCAGTTCCGCCTGGTTTGTGATTGACATGTTTTACCGGTTAATTCCTGCAAGATACATAATGATTTCCCTAAAAAGGATATTTTAGCATCCGGAAAAACCACGCAACCTACTGGACCTAAAAAGAAACCCCGTGATCAGAGTAGTCATAATAGATGATGAGCCCGCCATCCGCAAAGACCTCCAGGCCCTTATGCAGCAGCAGGCCGGTTTTATAGTGGTGGGCGCCTGTGGCGGCATACAGGAAGCCAGGGTGCTCATACCCGCCTCACAGCCAGACCTCCTGCTGCTGGATATCTCCCTGGCAGACGGCACCGGTTTTGACCTCCTGCAGGAACTGACGCCCGCCTGCAAGGTCATCTTCATCACCGCCCACCAGCATTTTGCCATCAAGGCCATCAAGTACGGCGCGCTGGATTACCTGCTGAAGCCGGTAGACGAAGAGGAGCTGCAGCAGGCGCTGGCCCGCGTATCCCGCATGCAGGCGGCTGAACCGGCACAGCTGGCCGTAGCGAGGGAGCAGCTGAAACAGGGCGGCCTGCCGCACCGCATTGTTTTGCGCTCCCAGCAATACCTGCAAATAGTGGCTTTTGAAGAGATCATCTATTGCCAGAGTGATGCCGGGTATACTACCTTCTTCCTGACAGACGGTCGTAAAATTGTGGTGTCAAAATCCATCAAGGAATACGAAGAGCTGCTGCCGGATACCTGGTTTCTGCGGCCGCACCAGTCTTACCTGGTCAACCACCGTTTTATTGACCGGTACCATAAAGATGGTTACCTCGTGCTCCGCAACAATATAGAAATACCCGTTTCCACCCGCCGGAAAGATTTTGTGATGGAATACCTGACCGGCAACCGATAACTTTTCTGAGATGCAACGTATACCCGTACTGTTATTGCTGGTGCTGGCCGCATGCAGGCCGCAAGGCGCCTCCCGGCAGCAGGACAGCGCCGATTCGCTGATCGCTTTCATGAAAGATGAGGTCAATCCCTATTTTCATGATCACCGCCCGCGGGAGGCCGGCCATTTGCTGGATAGCCTGCTGCCCCTGGTGAAACAGGCTGCCGATTACCGCGCCACCTGCAACTGGCTGCGCTGCAAGGGCGTGCAGTACAACATGCAGAAGCAGTATGACAGCGCGCGGTATTTCATTGACCAGGCCATGCAGCTGGCCGTGCAGCAAGACTCTACCGGCAAGCAGATACTGGGCGCCAATGTGCAGATGGCAGACCTGATGCGGGAGCAGGAGCAGCATGACAGTGCCCTGCGCTATGCCAGGGAGGCCTATTACCTCGCCAAAAAAGTAGACACGCCGGGCCTGCCTATCATCTGCTTCCGTTTGTCTGAGATATACAATGACATTGGTGATGCCGCCGCCGTACGGCGTTACCTGTTTGAAGGGTATGAGCGCTGCACCCAGCCCAGGCTCAAAACAGTACTGGCCAACAGCATTTCCAAGTATTACAAGGAGGAAGGGCATACGGACTCCGCCATTCTCTTTTTCCGGGAAATGCAAAGGGATACCAGTTTCTCCAACCCGTATTTTGACGCCGTGCTGCACGAAAACCTGGGCGTGCTGCTGGTAGATGACCACAAGCCGAAAGAAGGCCTGCAGCACCAGCTGCAGGCCATGGAGATCAACCGTGCGCTGAATGAGCTGACGGGAGATTCTTACCTCAACCTGGCGGTTACCTACAGCAAGCTGGAGCAATACGGCACGGCCACCACTTACCTTGACAGTGCGCTGCACCTGGCCACTGCCGAGAAAGATCAGAACACCATTACCCGCAGCTGGAACCGCCGCGCCAACAACCTGGCCGCGCAGGGCAATTACAAGGCGGCTTTCACCGCGCTGGACAGCGCCTACGAGAGTTTTGCCGCCGAGCAGGACTCTTCCCTGGCCCTGCAAGCCCGCGAGCTGGAAACGCAATATGCCGTAAAAGCCAAAGATGACGAGATTGCGGCCCTCGCCTTTGAGAACAAGGTAAACCGCCAGATACGCCGGCAGCAACAGGTTATTATTGCGGTAATTGCCATAGCGGCCGTATTGCTGGGCATACTGGGGGTACTGCTCTGGCGCAGAAGGGCACAGCAGCTGGAGCTGCGGGAAGCCGCCCTCCGCCAGCGCCTGCTGCGCAGCCAGATGGAGCCGCATTTTATTTTCAATACCCTGAGCGTGCTGCAAAGTTTCATCCGCAGCAACGAGCGGGAAAAATCCATCAAATACCTCAACAAATTTGCCCGCCTGGTGCGCATCAGCCTTGAAAACGCCAGGGAGAGCATTGTGCCCCTCAAAGACGAGCTGGTAGCGCTGGAAAGTTACCTGAGCCTGCAGGCCATGCGTTTTGAAGGCGCTTTTGATTTCAAGATAGAGGTGTATGACCATTATGAAGAAGACGGTCTGCTGATACCGCCCATGCTGCTGCAGCCTTTTGTGGAAAACGCCATCCTGCACGGCCTGCGCCGGGTTGAGCAGGGCGGCATGGTAACCGTGCGCATCGAGCGCCGGCAGCATACCCTGCATTGTGTAATAGAAGACAACGGCAGCGGCATGCAGCCTGCTGAGGCCGGCGAAGAAAAACAATCGCTCTCCACCATTATCACCCAGGAGCGGCTGGCCATGCTCAGCAAACAAACCGGCTACCCGGCCACGCTGCAGATCACAGACAAAAAAGCGGAGAACGGCCACGGCATAAAGGTGGAGATGAATATTCCCTTCCGGAAAAGCAGCACGGCGCAGGCCGGCCGGGAAACGGCATAGCCGTTACCGGAAATTTCTATGGCGCATATCGCCACTTCCCTGAAATAATCCTCATGCATGACGCATATATCCCCCAAAAGCGCACGGATTTGAGAAAAGTCCGGGCGCTTTTGTATTATGGCTCCTTTCAACGGCGGGGCCGCGGTATGTTTGCGCCAGATCCAGCATAAACGCAACCTTATGAAAAATCTTCAACCATGACACTGGAATATAACGGCAACGTACCTACGCTCATCCAGCTGCACAACACCTTGAAAGATGCCCTGGGCAGCAAATACGAATGCAGCATTGTGCATGACCGGTGGACGGTCAATTTCTCGGGCGCGCAGTGCGTGCTGGTAAAGAAAACCGGCCTGCTGGGCATTTGCGTGGCGCTGAACGAGAAAAAGCAGCGGGTAGATGTAGACGGTATTGTACCCAACCAGGTAATTGAAAAAATATTCTTCAGCAATTTTGCCACCCGGCTGCTGCTGCTGCCGAAGTGGGGCCAGCTGGAGCAGGAAGTAGCTACGGCTATCAGGGCAAAGCTTTCGTGAGCCCTCACTATAAACATCAGTATGCCGTTCTTCCGTTTTTTCCGCAAACGAAACAGTCCATACATCCGGCCTTCCATTGAACTGGCTTCCCTGGTAGAGCGGCGTGCGGAGGAATTCAGCGCCTTTTACAAAGAGCGCTTCGGCTACCGGCTGAATTACCGGCAGGGCAGCCTGGGCATACTGGACCTGATACTGTCTGAAGCCCGTTACAGCGCGCTGTCTCCCGAATGGAAGCAGTGGCTGGCCGTACATGCCGGGGCTTACCTGTTCAGGGTAGCCTCGCAGCGGTTTCATGACTGGCCGTTGCAGTACCTCTGGTACCACCCGCTGGAGCAGCCGGTGCTGGTGGTAGGAGCTCCTGTTTTCCGCATTAGCATGCTGGCGCAGCAGGCCGTGCTGCAACGGCTGGAAGAGAGAGAAGAGCCGCCGCTGCCCGTGTTTTTTGAGCGGTTTGAAAAAGCAGTGCTGCCGGCGGCCGAGGGAGACGATCTGCTATTTATGTAGTGTTGCTATATCATCATAACATCAACCCCGCGGAAACCATGCTTTCCTTCATCCATGCTCCCGCCATTTCAGCCTGATTGTATGCCCTGATACGTAAGCTCTCCCAATCCCGGGGGAGTTTACTATTTTTGGGACATGAGAAAGATCGTTCTGGCCAGTACCTCCACCTTGTTCGGGCAGGAGTACCTCGCCTACCTGAAACCCGTTATGCAGCAGCTTTTTGCAGGCATTTCCGACATCGTTTTTATTCCTTACGCCCGCCCCGGAGGCATTTCTCACGATGACTATACGGCCCGCGCAGCGGAAGCATTCGCTACCATCGGCATAGGCGTGAAGGGGCTGCATACATTTGAAGACCCGGCCGTGGCCCTGCTGCATGCCAAAGGTTTTTTCACCGGCGGCGGCAACACTTTTCTGCTGGTTAAACAGCTGCATGAGCTGGGGCTGATGGAAGCGCTGAACGCTGAAGTGGAAAAAGGCAAGCCCTACCTGGGCGCCAGCGCCGGCAGCAACATTGGCGGCGTGAACATGCAAACCACCAATGACATGCCCATTGTATACCCGCCCAGCTTCCAGACCATGGGCCTGGTACCTTTCAATCTCAACCCGCATTACCTTGACCCGCTGCCCGGCCTGCAGCACATGGGAGAAACACGGGAAACACGCATTAAAGAGTTCCACACCCAAAGCACCATACCCGTAGTGGGCCTGCGGGAAGGCGGGTGGATCGAAGTGAACGGTACGGAAATTACCCTGCGCGGAGAGCCCGGCGCGCGTATTTTCAAAGCAGGCCATGCGCCCTATGAGCTGGAAAGCGGGGGCAACCTGGCCATCCTGTAAAGCGCTTTATACCGGCCTGCCGCCGTTCAAGAAAAAAAGCTGTGGAAACTGTAAAACTTTACTATTTTTAGCAGCTCTTTATTGTCTACGCTCAACTACAAAAAACTATGAGTTCGAACCGCAGAAACTTCCTACGCCACCTGGCCGTAGGGTCAGGCGCCCTTGCCGTGGGCCTGCCTTCTTTTGCTTCCACGCCCGCCGCTCCCTCAGACAGGGAACTGGAAAGAGCCCTGGAACAGTCAAATAAGCAGCAACGCTTCAATATGAGCGGTTATGCCGCGCCTAAAATTGACAAGGTGCGCATCGGCTTCATTGGCCAGGGCCAGCGCGGCCCCGGTGCGGTGCAACGCATGTCTTATATAGATGGCGTTGAAATTGTGGCCCTGTGTGACCTGCTGCCGGAAAGGGCTGCCAAGTCCAACCAGATAGTGACCAAGGCAGGAAGGCCTGCGGCCAAAGAATACTCCGGCGAGAATGGCTGGAAAGACATGATCAACAAGGAAAAGCTGGACCTCGTTTATATCACCACCCCCTGGGAGCTGCATACGCCCCAGGCCCTCTACGCCATGGAGCACGGTTGCCATGCCGCTTCTGAAGTACCCATTGCCCTTACGCTGGAAGATTGCTGGAAGCTGGTGGAAACCTCCGAAAGAACAAAGAAGCATTGTATGATGCTGGAAAACTGCTGCTATGACTTCTTTGAGCTGCTCACGCTCAACATGGCCCGCCAGGGCATGTTTGGTGAGCTGGTGCATGCGGAAGGCGCCTACATTCACGATCTGCGGGAGCTGAACTTCTCCAAAAAAGGCTACCAGAACATGTGGCGCCTGCGTGAGAACATCAAGCACAACGCCAACCTGTACCCCACGCATGGGCTGGGGCCTATTGCACAATGCCTGAACATTAACCGGGGAGACAAGATGGATTACCTGGTCACCATGGCCAGCAACGACTTCATGATGGCAGACATGGCCAAAGAAAAAGCCGCCACGGACCCGTTCTATAACGAATTTGTGGGCAAACGCTACCGCGGTAACATGAGCACTACCTCCGTGAAAACCGCCAAAGGCAAAACCCTCATGATACAGCACGATGTAACCACGCCGCGCCCGTATTCCCGTATTCACCTCATCAGCGGTACCAAAGGCATGGCCTCCAAATATCCCAGTCCCGAGCGCATTGCCTTCGGCCACTCCTGGATCAAGGAAGAAGAACTGGCAAAACTGAAAGAAGAATACACGCCCGAGATCATCAAACACATCGGTGAGCTGGCCAAACAAGTGGGCGGCCACGGTGGTATGGACTTTATGATGGACTGGCGCCTGATAGACTGCCTGCGCAACGGTTTGCCGCTTGACCAGGATGTGTATGACGCCGCCGCATGGAGCTGCATTGTGCCGCTCAGCGAAAAATCCATTGCCAAACGTGCCAGCAGCGTAGATATTCCGGACTTTACCCGCGGCGCCTGGAAAACCAATAAGCCGGTAGAGCTGACGCTGAAAGGCGGAGGCAATACGGGGGTGATTGGCGTGGAGAAAAAATCAGAATCCAAGCAGCTCAACGTTCACTAAAACGATCTTGTTGAAACACGGGGCGCATCCGCAAGGGTGCGCCTTTTTTTATGGCGGGCAGGTTAAACGTGGGTAGGCCTGGGAATGAAGTTGAGGAAGGCGTTGAACTTGGTCTGGTATTTCCGCTTGTCCAGCTTGTAGTAGAACGCGCCCCGTTTGGAGCTTTGTTTCTCCTTGTCTTTCTGTTTGATGAGCAGGCCGGTGGAGAGCACTTTCCGGGAAAAGTTCCGCTTGTCAAGCAGGGAGCCGTAGATGCCTTCATACAGGCTTTGCAGCTGGGGGAGGGTGAATTTTTCCGGCAGCATTTCAAATACAATGGGGTGGAAGGCGGCCTTGTAACGCAGCTTCTGTTTGGCCATCTCCACCATGTCACGATGGTCGAAAATGAGGGAAGGCAGCTTTTTCAGCGGAAACCATTCCGAGTGGTAGTCGTTATTGATCTGCTTTTTGTACTTGTTGATGTCTATCAGGCTGGAGTAAGCTATAGACACCGTTCTTTCCACGGGGTCACGGTCTATTTCGCCGAAGGCGTGGAGCTGTTCCATGTACACATCTTCCAGGCCTGTCAGTTCCTTCAGTATCCTGGCTGCCGCTTTTTCCAGGTTCTCGTCTGGTTGAACAATGCCTCCCATCAGGCTCCAGCGGCCTTTTTCGGGCTCAAAGCCCCTCTTGATCACCAATAGTTTCAGTTCCGTGCCGTCAAATCCGAATATGATGCAGTCTACCGCGAGCAACATCCTGTTCTTGCCTGCGTAGTGATTGATTTTCAAGTTTATCAGTTTTCGCGTGTGAATATTGTAGGCTAATATCGTAAAACTATAATTGTCAATTTGACTTTTTTTACTGGAAAATCCCGGATTAATTCCTGATATTTAAACGATAAATCCACGTGATCATCAAAACATTTTTCTCATGTTCAAGAAAACCGCATCTCTTATGACGATTGTTACCTGTAGCCTGCTGGCCGGCTCCGCCTGTAATAGCGCAGGACCTAAAAAAAGTGTTGCTGAAGACTCTGCCGCCGCCACCGCCGCTGCTATTGAAGTGCAGCCCTACGGGGAGGTAGACGGGCAACCGGTATCTCAGTACACGCTGGCTAATGGTAAAGGTATGATCGTTAAAGTGATCAATTACGGTGGAATTATTACGGACATTATTACGCCAGACAAGGAAGGCAAGGCGGGTAACGTAGTGCTGAGCTACGATTCCCTGGCCGGCTACCGCCAGAAGGGCAACCCGTACTTCGGTACGCTGGTAGGCCGCTACGCCAACCGCATAGCCAAGGCAAAGTTCAAAATAGATTCCGCAGAATACAAACTGGCCGCCAACAATAACGGCAACTCCCTGCACGGCGGCCTCAAGGGGTTTGACAAAGCCATCTGGAAAGCAACGCCCCTGCCCGGAGACAGCAGCCTGCTGCTGGAATATACCAGTCCTGACGGGGAAGAAGGCTACCCCGGCACCCTGCAGGCCCAGGTGATCTATACCCTCACCGCCAATAACGGCCTGAAAATAGAGTACGTGGCCACGGCAGACAAACCCACCCCGGTGAACCTCACCAACCACACGTATTTCAACCTTTCCGCCGGAAAAGACTCTACCATCCTCAACCATGTGCTGCAGCTGGACGCTCCCAGCTATACGCCGGTAGACGGTCAGCTGATCCCCACCGGCAAAATAGAGCTTGTAAAAGGCACGCCCATGGACTTCACCACAGCCAAGCGCATAGGTGACGACATTGGCAAGGTAAAAGGCGGTTATGACCATAACTGGGTGTTCGAGAAAGAAGGCCTGCAAACCGTGGGTTCCCTCTACGACCCCGGTAGCGGCAGGTTCATGACGCTGGCCACCTCCGAGCCGGGCGTACAGTTCTACACCGGCAATTTCCTGGACGGCAGCCTCAAGTATACCCGCAATGGCGCTTACTACGGCAAAAACGCCGGCCTCTGCCTGGAAACACAACATTTCCCGGATTCTCCCAACCAGCCCTCGTTCCCGAACACTATCCTGAAACCGGGAGCGCGTTATACACAAACTACTATCTATCAATTCAGCGTAAAATAAATTGTACCGCAAGGTTCGGGTTTGCTGCTGCTGGCGCATGTAACGGCGTTTGCGCAGCAAACCCTTTTTTATGGAGTACCTGCCGGAAGCTGGGCGGGCAGTAGCAACTTTAAATAATATTTTCTACCTTTCTTGCACGTAAGTCAGCTTCAACAGCATGCCTCAAAACGATATGACGCCTTCTGCTGACCAATCAGCCTGGGAGGATTTCAGAAAGGGCAACCGGCAAGCGTTTGAACGGTTGTACCGCGGGCATATCCATGGGCTGTTTGCTTATGGAATGCGTATCAGCAGTGAACAACATGTGGTGAAAGACGCCATACAGGACCTTTTTGTTGAACTCTGGAAGGGCCGTGCAGCGCTTTCTCCCGTACGCTCTGTTAAAGGTTATCTGCTCAAGGCCCTTCGTTACAAACTGCTCCGCAACAACAAGGTGCGCACCCGTTACTTTTCAGACCTGCCTGAATTGCCTGACCTGCAGAACATAGAAGCCAATATACTGGCCCGCGAAGAGGAGAGCGGCCGCCACCAGAAAGTGCGCCGCGCCATTGACCGCCTGCCCGCCCGGCAGCAGGAAGTGATCAACCTGCGCTTTTTTCATGCCTGCAGCACGGAAGAAGTGGCGGAGATCATGTCTGTCAACTACCAGTCTGCCATCAACCTGCTGCACAGGGCCATTGTGCAGCTGCGGCACTACCTCAATGCCGTCCTTTTTTCACTCTCTTTCCTGTTTTTTTAAAAAAAGTTGACGCCGGGTGAGTATCCGGCGCATGGAACATACACTTAATATTAAACACGCCTACATGTCTTATTCTCAGGAGGAACTGGAAGCATTGCTGCAGAACGATGATTTTATCCGCTGGGTACAGCTGCCGGAAGGGGAAGAGCACGCTTACTGGCAAAGCTGGGTGCAGCAGCAGCCAGACAGGCAGGCCATGGTGGAGCTGGTGCGCAGTATTTATGCCGCAGAGCAGGCCCACCCGGGCAGCCACGACCTGGCAAATGAAGTATGGCAGGCGGTACAATCTCAAATGGACACCCCGGTACGCCGCTTCAGCTGGCGGCGGTATGCCGCTGCGGCAGCCGTGCTGGCATTGCTGGCGGCAGGCGGCCTCTGGTATGCCTTTTCCGGAGGAGCGGCGGTACAGCGCGGCCTTATCTTGTCCAAAAAAGGGGCCGCACAAATTACGGCCCGGAACAACGGAACTGCCCCAAAAACCGTATATCTGACAGACGGTACCCGCATTACCCTGAGCAAAAACAGCAGCCTGGAATACAGTAACCTGCTGGAAGGCGAAAAAAGGGAAGTGTACCTCAGCGGAGAGGCGTTCTTTGAAGTGGCCGGTGATGCGCAGCGCCCTTTCCTGGTGTATAGCGGGGACATTGTTACCAAAGTACTGGGCACCAGCTTCAGGGTAAAGGAAGATGACAAGATAACCGTGGCCGTTAAAACAGGCAAGGTAGCCGTTTCACGGCAGAAGGAAAGCGGAGCGGAAGAGCTGATACTGCTGCCCAATGAACAGGTGGTGTTCAACCGGCAGGCCAACACGCTCAATAAAACGGCGGTGGCAGACGCCAGCCTGCTGCAAAGCCCGGTCACCTCTGCCACGCTCAGCTTTGATGAAGCGCCGGTAACGCAGGTGCTGGACTCGCTGGCAGCTATGTATACAGTGAACATTCAATATAACCGAGCCCAACTGGCAAAATGTATGGTAACGGTATCTCTGGAGCAGGAATCTTTGCAAGACAAGCTGGAGATACTTTGTAAAGTACTGGGCGCAACGTATGAAACGCAAGAGCATGTTATTTATGTGAGAGCGCAGGGCTGCAATTGAGGCCCCTGCAGATTCGAAAGCATTTACAGTCAACCAAAATAAAACGCGTATGAATACCTTCCTTCTTACAATGCGGGTAGCGCTGTTAAAGTCATTCCTGTTGCTATGCCTGGCCGGCACTGTGCTGGCTGCCGGTACAGGTACGCAGGGCGTTCTTGACAAAAAGATCTCCCTCGCCATGAACAACAAAGTGCTTAAAAATGTACTGGGCAAAATAGAACAGACGGCTGCCGTCAAGTTCGCCTATAAATCCCGCACCATTCCGCTCAACAACAAAGTGAGCATTGACGTAGAGAACAAACGGCTGGGAGACGTATTGGAAACCCTGCTGGCGCCTTACCAGGTTACGTATGAAGTGGTGGGTAACCAGATCATCCTGCAAAAGAACGGGGTGCAGATGGTGATCAGCAGTGAAACGCTGGAGGCGGCATTTAAAAAAGTGACCGGACAGGTAAAAACGGCAGACGGCAGTACGGCGCCGGGAGTAACGGTAGCCGTAAAAGGTACTGCCAAAGGCACCATCACCAATGCAGACGGCCGCTACGAAATAGAGGCTGACGAAGGGGCCGTGCTGGTATTTACCGCCATCGGCTTTGACACGCAGGAAATAACGGTGGGCGCTGCCGCCACGTATGATGTGGTGATGCAGGAAGGTAAAAGGGAGCTGCAGGAAGTGGTGGTAACCGCCCTGGGCCAGCGCAAGGAAAAACGCGCCCTGGGTTTTTCCGTAACGGAAGTGAAAGGTTCGGAGCTGGCCGCCACCAATGAGGTGAACCCCATCAACGCCCTGCAGGGCAAGGCGGCCGGTATCAATATAGACCAGGGCTCCGGCGGCCTGTTCGGCAACTCGCGCATACTCATCCGGGGCAACTCCACCCTCAGCACCAACAACCAGCCCATATTCGTGATAGACGGCGTGATCATGGACAATGATGCGTTTAACGGCCAGGGCCGTGATTTCGGGAACGATCTGAAGAACCTGAACATGGAAGAGTTTGAAAGCGTGTCTGTGCTGAAAGGCTCCGCCGCCGCCGCTCTCTACGGCGCCCGCGCCATCAACGGCGTAGTGCTCATCACTACTAAAAAAGGGCGCGCCAAAAAAGGATGGGGCGTTACCGTATCTCAAACCATCAACGTACAGCAGCCTTACCGCGGCCCCGATTTCCAGAATGAATTTGGCGGCGGCACGGTAGGCGCGTTCTTTACCGATACCCGCGATCCCGGGTATAAAGACAACCAGAACTGGGAAACCAAAGTATTCCCGACCAATGGGAATGGAGACCCTTACATAGACCCGCAGAAAAACCGTGAGCTGGAAAACTGGGGCCCCCGCTTTGCCAACCAGCGTGTGTTAAATTATGACGGTACGTGGACGGAGTACAGGGCTGCCCCCAACAATTACCTGGACGCATTCCAGACCGGCATGGGCTACATCACCAATGTTGCGCTGGACGGGGCTACGGATAAATCTTCTTTCCGCCTCTCGTACTCCCGCAACCAGGCAGAGGGCATCAACCTGCGGAACAAGCTGAACAAACACGCCTTCTCGCTGCGTGCCACCCATAATCTCACCAGCTTCATCACGCTGGATGCAGGCGCAGATTATACCAGCCTGAAAGGGGAGAACCCGCCTGCGCTGGGCCTGAATAACTTTATCTGGATATTTCCGCGCAATTACGATACCAAGTACTGGATGCAACGCAGTAAATACACCAGCAGCCTGGGCGGCGTGCCCAAGGTGTACGATGCGGCGGAAACCAACTTTGTACCGGGCGCGGATTACTGGTTCCGTATTTTCGAGAACGATTACCTGCAGAATGAGCAGATGTTCCGCGGCCGCCTCACGGTTACCGCTACCGTTAACAGCTGGCTGAAACTTCAGCTGGAAGGTAATTTCAATAACCTCGCTGTCAAGAACGAAACAAAGGAACTGGGCCAGGGCTACAACTTCACCGGCGCAGACAATACCAGCGGCGGTAAATACGGCCTCGGGCATTCCAACAAAACCAGCTACTTCCTCAAATGGATGGGACTGGTTACGAAACAACTCACCAAAGACCTTACGCTCAATGGCTACGTAGGCGGTGAAACACAGCGCTACAGCCAGTCTTACAACTATTCCGAAACTGCCGGCGGCCTCATCTTCCCGGGCAACTACTTCCTGGCCAACTCGCAACGGCCACAGGTTGCGCAGGGCGGCGTGAGAACACGCAAAACCATCAATTCCATCTACGCCAGCGCAGACCTGGCCTACAAAGAGCAGCTTTACATGCAGGCCACCTGGCGGGGAGACTGGTCTTCCGCCCTCACGTATGCAAACGGCTCCGGCAACAATTTTTACAACTACCCGGCCGTGAGCCTTTCCTGGATATTCACGGAAACGTTCAAACTGCCTTCTTTCATTTCCTTCGGCAAGCTGCGCGGCAATATTGCCTGGCTGGGCGGAGACCTGGATCCTTTCATCATCAACCCCGGCTTCAAGCTGCAGAACTTCAGCGAGGCCAACGGGGGGAACATTCCGCTGCTGACTTACTTCCTGGATGAGAAGGGGCAGTCTTTTGTAGTAGACAAAAACATCAAACCGCTTAATAAACGGGCCCTGGAAGCCGGTATAGACTTGCGTTTCCTGCAAGACCGGCTGGGCATAGACGCTACCATTTACCGTGATAATACATTTAACCAGGCCATCCGCATTCCCGCCGCCGCGGAGTCTGGCGTGAACAACCTGCTCGTCAATGCCGGCAACATCCAGAACTCCGGCGTGGAAATAGCGCTTAACGCCACCCCCGTAAAAACGCGGGATTTTGACTGGAGCACGGTATTGACGTACACCCGTAACCGTAACAAGATAGTAGAGCTGTACGGAGACAGGGAATATTACGCGCTTGATAATGAAGACCTGGGCGGCAACGACCAGATACCCTATGCCAAAGTGGGCGGCACGTATGGTGTGGTCAGAACCCGTATACACTCAAAGGCTTACCAGGCTGTAGATGGCAGCGGCAACCCGAAAGCGCATCCCAACAATGGCATGGTGGTGCTTGACTGGCGCTCAGACGCCAGGGCCGCCTTTCCCAAGCGCAGCAATGAATGGATGGATGTAGGAGACATCAACCCCGATTTCCGCGGCAGCTGGGATAATACCTTCCGGTACAAGAACTTTTCGCTGAACTTTTTGATAGATGCCAAAATAGGCGGGGACATGGTGATGCATACCTTGCGTTACGGCACCCACACCGGCATATTCCCAAATTCCCTGCCGGGAAGGGACAAAGACCATGGCGGCATTGTGTGGACCAGCAGGTATGATAACCAGACCTATGACGACGGCATTATACCCGAAGGCGTGTTTGACAATGGCCAGACCATCAGGCAGCCAGATGGTACGGATGTGGACGTAAGCGGTATGACCTACCGGGAGGCATATGAAAAAGGGTACGTGGAACCCACCCACCTGCCGCAGTTCAACTACCGTTACGGCTCGTTCTCCACCGCAGTGGGAGATTACTGGGTAGTGAAAAACTCCTGGGTGTCTCTCCGGCAGCTGGCGCTGAACTACACGCTGCCGCAAAGTGTGGCCGCAAAGCTGCACCTCACCAACCTGGGCATCAGCATCATAGGCCGTGATCTTTTCTACATCTATAATTCTTTACCCAATAATATCAACCCTGCTTCCAACAATTCCAACAGAACAAGCGTGAACAAGGAGGAAGGATTTGTTCCGCCTATGGTGCGCTCATTCGGGTTTACCATCAGGGCAGGGTTTTAATCAATGTTTAAATGATATTGTTATGAAGAAGTTAAGCCTGTATATACTCATTGCCGCGGTGGCCGGTACGTCCTGCAAAAAAGATTTTGCGGAGATCAATACAGACCCCAGCGTGGTAACTACACCGGATATTAATTCCCTCTTCGCTTTCTCCCTGGAGAACATGGAGAGCTACCAGGGTACGGAATGGATCTGGGAGAACCTGGAGCAGTTGCTTCGTTTTTCCCAGCACCTCACTACAGACCCTTACGAGCTGTCTACCAACATCAACAGCCGCTACGGCGTGCTCTACAACAAGGTGCTGCCTAACTTGTTCGAGATCAGGGCGCAGATAGAAACGAAGGCTGACAAAGAGCGTTACCGCAACATGCGGGCGGCAACGTATGTGGCGCAGGTGTTGCATGCCCTCAAGGTGTCTGACATGAACGGTTCCATTCCATACACCCAGGCCATACAGGGCAGAACGCAGGAGCAGTTCAAGCCAGCGTATGATGATCAGAAAACCTTGTATGATACCTGGCTGAAAGAGCTGACAGATGCGATAGATTCACTCAGCGGTTCTCCCACCGGGCAGGTGAATTTCGGCGCCTCCGATCTTTTTTACGCCAATAACTGGCAGAAATGGGCCAAGCTGGCCAACACGCTCAAACTGCGTATAGCCTTGCGGTATGAAGGGCAGGATGCGAATGTGACCAAAAGGGTGTTCAGGGAAGTGATGGAAAGCGCCGCCGGGCCCATCAACAGTGACGATGCCCAATTTGTGTATAATAAGCCACAGCACAACCCTATCGGTAATGATATTGACTACCGCAGCCCGCGCTTCGGTACCTCGTCTATCATCAATTTCCTGAAAGCTACCGGAGATCCCCGCCTGCCGATCTATTTCAGTCCCAATGACCTTACAGGGTCTTTCAGGGACACACTCAACAAATACAGTAAAACACTACCTGCTTTTATTAATATCAATGACCCGCTGCTCATGTTCCAGGGTGGCCCGGCAGACTGGACAACAGACCCGGCTATAGCCAACTGGTACAAGACCACTTTTGACGCAGGCGGCAACAACAAATGGCATCTTATCGGCAACATCAACAAAAGGTTCTTTGCCCCGCGTTACGGCATTTACAGCACCAGTGACGGGCGTATGCTGGATTATATGGTTACCTGGGCGGAAACCTGCTTCTACATTGCGGAGCTGATCCAGAAGGGGCATGGTACCGGTTTTGATACCAAGGGCAACGCAGAGTACTGGTATAACAGGGGCATTACCGCCTCCATCCAGACCATGAACAAGATTGCCATCGCCGCGGAATCTACTCCCGGCTATACCGGCAACGGCGATGCGGAAATTCAGGCCTACCGCAATCATCCTAATGTAAAGCTCAACGGCGTGAACGACCTTGAGCGCATCTACATCCAGGAGTACCTGAACTTTTACCGCCAGCCCAATGAAGCCTTTGTGTTTGTAAGAAGAACGGGCTACCCGAAAAACAATTCTGCTTATTACCCCCGCAATGCCTGGAACGAGCCTATTCCGCGGCGCTACCCGCTGGAAGAGCCTCCGCTGGGCACCAATAACGAGAACTGGCAGAAAGCCCAGCAGGATCAGGGCTTCACCCCCGGAGACAGGGGCGTGCCGGCCCTCAGTACGCAACGGCTGTGGTTTGACAAGAACAGCCCGGACTTTGGACAGGGGAATTAGGAGAGCAGTTTGTTGACCCGGAATTTGGTTGAAATACAACGTTCTGCAGGGCGCTCCAGGAAAGAGCGCCCTGTTTTGCGCCTCCATGGCCGGGTTTTTGTGTAACGCCTCTTATGAAACAACCATTACCTTTTAAAAAATGGTGGGGGCTGTTCAAATGCGCCGTAAATGATTTTATGGATGACAAGGTGCTGAAGCTGAGTGCATCACTCGCGTATTCTACGGTATTCTCCATAGCTCCCATGCTCATTATTGTGCTGTTTTTCAGTGACATCTTCCTGGGGCGTGAGGCGCTGGAAGGTGACCTGTACGGCCAGCTCCGCGGCCTGATGGGGCCTGCCGCCGCGCAGCAGGTGCAGGAAATTGTGAGGAACTCCACGCTTTCCCGCGACTTTGGCTGGTCTACCATTATCGGTTTTGTGACCCTGATCATTGGCGCCACCGGCGTGTTCAGTGAAATACAAACCTCTATTAATTTTATCTGGCGGCTGAAACCCAAACCTGAAAAGGTGGGCAAAAGCATCCTCAAGATAGTGCTCACCCGTTTGCTGTCGTTTTCCATGGTGATCAGCCTCGGTTTTGTGATGGTAGTGTCACTGGTGGTGCATGGGATCATTGAAGTGCTCATTAACCGCCTGATGTCTTACTTCCCGGAAATTGCTGTAGTAGCGGTGTATATCATCAACCTGCTCATCACGTTTGCTACTATTACCGCCTTGTTTGCCGTTATATTTAAAGTGCTGCCCGATGCACGTGTGCAATGGCGGCATGTCTGGATAGGCGCTATCACCACAGCCATCCTGTTTATGATAGGAAAGGCCGCTATTGGCTTGTACCTGGGTAATAGCAATATCAGCAGCACCTATGGCGCTGCGGGTTCCATTGTGATTTTACTGGTGTGGGTGTATTACTCGGCGGCCATCCTTTACTTTGGTGCGGAGTTCACCCGGCAATACGTGCAGCATAAAGGGGTGCGCATTCGCCCGAATGATTATGCGGTGTGGGTGGAACAGATGGAAGTGGAGTCAAAGGGGAATTTGCCGGAAAAGTCGAACAACATTACCTAGAGCACCTGTATGCCCAGGTTAATATAAGGCTGCAACGCTTCGTCTTCCGGCTGGTCTGTAATGATGGTATCAATGCCGGTAATCTCGCATACCTTGAAAGGTTCCGCCGTACCCATCTTGTCACTGGTGCCCAGCGCCACCACCCGGTTGGCAGACTCTACCATGGCAGATTTTACTTCCGCTTCTTCCAGGTCAAGGCCTGTTACGCCTACTATGGGGTGCAGGCTGCAGATGCCCAGGAAACAAAGGTCTGCCCGCACCCGGCGTATCATGCGGATGGTATCCAGGCCGCTGGCCACCTGTGAATCCTTGAAAATTCTCCCGCCCGTAAAGATCACTTCCACTCCCGGGTGCTCCATCAGTTGCGCCACAATAGGCACGCTGTTGGTGATCACGGTCAGCTGCAGGCCCGGCGGAAAGAGTTTTACCAGCATCAGGGTAGAGGTGCCCCCGTCAAGAATAATGGTTTGCCCGTTTTTGAGGAGAGACAGCGCTTTTTGCGCCATCAGCTGTTTATCATGCTCATGCAGCAATATCCGCTCCTTGAAAGAATATGGGTTGGGGGAGTGGGGAATAGCGCCGCCACGAACTTTGATCAGTAGCCCGTCCTGCGCCAGAGACTCCAGGTCGCGGCGGACCGTGTCTTCAGACACCTGCAGGTCTGTGCTCAGCTCCGCCTGCAGCACTTTATGGTCGGCTTTCAGCTTTTTCAGGATGTAATCCAGGCGCTCCTCTCTTAACATGGCTTGCGGTTTTATGCAATATTATGTAAAATATTGCCATTTTCATAACGTTAAGTTAATAAATATTGCATAACTTTGCATCAAATAGCAGAATATGGCAAAAAAGAGAATTGCAATAGACATGGATGGAGTAATGGCTGACCTTAACCAGCACTACATAGACTGGTATTATGAACGTACAGGGGAGTGGGTCACCAAGGAGCAGCTGATGGGCCTGCCGGAGACCACGGGTTTCCCGCAGGAGGGTATTGTGTACAAGTTCCTGCATACGCCCGGGTTCTTCCGTACGGCCCCGGTAATGCCGGGCGCGCAGGAGGTGATCCTGAAGCTGATGGAGAACTATGAAGTGTTCATTGTGTCTGCCGCCGTGGAATTCCCGCAATCTCTCTCTGAAAAGCTGGAATGGCTGAAGGAGCACTTCCCCTACATCAGCTGGAAGAACATTGTGTTCTGCGGCCTCAAAACCATTGTGCAGGCAGATTATATGATTGATGACTATGACAAGAACCTCCGGTATTTCGAAGGAGAACGCCTGCTGTTCACTGCCCCGCATAATATTAATTACCAGGATTATAACCGGTACGACACCTGGGAAGACATAGCCCGTTTCTTTGCCATGCAGGAGGTGGAAGCCGCGGAAGAATCAGCTTCCGCATAAACGCCTGACGGCTTTTTTATATCGCTTTTATCAGTTGTAACAGACAAATCCCTCCTTTTCGTTAACCCAAACCCCTCATCCGTTAAGTTGCCTGTAAAAACCGTTATTTCTTGCCGATCTTTATACAAAGCAGAGAAATGGTTAGAATATTCGGGTGGATTGCTGGAATGATAGCATGGGCCGGAACTTTCAATGATATGCCGTGGCTTGGACAAAGCGGGGAAAGGGAGCCGGCTGCAGTGTGGGGAAATATTGGACCATTCACCTATGCAAAAGGAGCGGAGGGTATTTCAGGGGTCACCGTATCCCTGAAAGCTTTCCCGGGATACAACAGGTTAAGTGCCATTGCCCTGCAGCCCCAAGCATGGTGGATGTTCATGTTGGCGTTATTGCCCGTCCTCATCACACTGGCCATTGTGTACATTGCCAGAAAAAAGCTGCAGCAGCGGCTGCAACAGCAAAATGAGCAACTGGAACGGCAGCGGGAACAGATTGCCCAGATGAACCTGATGCTCAAGCTCAAGATCCTTCAGGCCAGGATGAACCCGCATTTCCTGTTCAACTCCCTCAATGCGGTGCAGTATTTTATCAACGCAGATGATAAAAAAACGGCCCTGCAGTATGTGAGCCGCTTCTCCGCTTTCCTGCGGAAAATGATACAGCATGGAGATGACATTGCCATTTCCCTGCGGGATGAGGCAGACCTTATCAATGACTACCTGGTGCTGGAGCAGGCCCGCTTCCCCGACAGATTTACTTACGAAATAGACCTGCCGGAAGAGCTTTGGCTGGAAGATATACCGCCCTTTTTAACCCATAGCCTACTGGAAGACGCGTTGTACAAGGGGGTGCTGAATCTCGCAAAAGATGAGCCGGGAAAAATTACAGTGGCCCTCAGGGCACAGGGAAACGGACTGGTAGTAGAGGTAACAGATAACGGGATCAGCTTCACCCGCGCGGAAGAACCTGACGATAAACGGGATATGCTGAACAAGCGTATTCAATTATATAACCAGCAAAACATCAGGCAGGTCAGCCTGGCGTACCGCACCGGCGTAAGAGGAGAGAACGGCTGGTTGAACAAGGCGGTACTGACCATCACATAAATATTCCTTAATATTGTTCTCACCTCAATTCCCATGTATGAAATACAAGGCTTTAATTGTAGAAGATGAAGTGCTGAGCCGTGATTTCCTGTCAAACCTTATCCGCGAGTTTTGCCCACAGCTGGAGCTGGTGGGCGTAGCCACCAATGTAGATGAAGCGGTGGCCTTCATCAACGCAAAATATCCCAGGCTTGTATTTATGGACATTGAAATGCAAACGGGCACCGGCTTTGATGTGCTGCAAAAGGTGAATCACCACAACTTCCATGTTATTTTCACCACCGCTTTTGACCACTATGCCATCAAGGCCATCAAATTCAGCGCGGTAGATTACCTGCTGAAACCCATCAACCTGGAAGAGCTTGAGCTGGCGGTGGCAAAAGCCATTAAGCATATGGAAGCCCGCCCGGAAGACAACCGGCTGGAGCTGCTGCTGCAGAATCTCCGCAAAACGCCGGGAGAAGATTTTTCCATCAGCCTTTCCACTTCTGAAGGGGTGGATTTCATCCCGCTATCTCACATCATCCGCCTGGAGGCCAAAGGCCCGTACACCATTTTTTATCTCCGGGACGGGCGGCAGATCATGGTCAGCAAGAACCTCAAGGAATACGAGCTGTGCCTCTCGGAGCATGGCTTTTTCAGGATACACAACTCCTACATGATCAACCTGAAAGACGTAAAACGCTGGGTAAAAACAGACGGCGGTTATGCCGTAATGAGTGACGACGCGCTGGTGGCTATTTCCCCTAAAAAGAAAGATGAGTTCATGATGTTGATGACAAAGCGGATGGTTTAAGCTGCCGCAGCTCCTCCATGGCTTCTTCACAAACGGCCTGCACATGCAGGAAACGGTTCTCCTCGGAATCACGGTGCTTTTCCATGTACAGCAGGTCTTCCCCGATGTATTGCTGCAACCCGAAGAACCCTACGCTTGTGCGCAGGGTATGGGCTATTTTGTAGACGGCCTCCCCGTCTTTCCGGGCCAGCGCTTTTTGCAGGGCCGCCAGGTCTTTAGGTGTTTGTTTCAGGAAGGTGCGCATCATTTCCCGTATAAAGGAGATGTTGTTATGGGTTTGCTCCCGCAGGAAAGACAGGTCTATCAGCCGCTGCTGCCGGCAGTTGGCAATGGCCTGCATCAGCTCATGTTCCCGGAAGGGTTTGGGCAGATAGTCATTCATGCCGGCGGCAATGCATTTTTCCCGCTCGCCGCTGAAGGCGTGGGCGGTGATGGCAATGATAGGCGTGCTGAGCTGGAGCCCTTTCCTGATCTTGCCGGTGGTGAGGTAACCGTCCATGCCGGGTATCTGCAGGTCCATCAGGATGAGGTCTACCTTGTTCTTTTTCAGGAAGGCGAGGGCCTTGAGGCCGTTGTCTGCCACACTCACCCTGAAGCCGTTATGCAGCAGCATGATGCGCGTCATCTTCTGGTTCAGCACATTGTCTTCCACCACCAGCACATGCAGGCCGTTGCCTTTGATGCTGGCTATGGGCTGCCGGCGGCCTTCCACGGGCGCTTCAGCTTTCAGGAAAGGCAGCCGTACACTGAACTCTGTGCCTTTCTTTTCTTCGCTCTTCAATGTAATACTGCCGCCCTGCAGCTCTACCAGCTCCCGCGTAATGGCCAGGCCCAGGCCCGTGCCGCCGTATTTGCGGGTAATGGCGGAGTCTGCCTGTGTAAACCGCTCAAATATCACTTCCTGCTTGTCTGCCGCAATACCAATACCGGTATCGGATATACGGAACAACACCTGTACGCCCTGCGGGTTTTGCTGTTCTATTTCACAGCGAACGGTGATCTTTCCTTTCTCCGTGAACTTGATGGCGTTGCCGATGATGTTGAGCAGTATCTGCGTGAGGCGCACGCTGTCTCCCAGCAGAGGCTGGTTGAGCGCTTTGTCTACGCTGGAAATGTATTGCAGTTTTTTATGCCCCAGCCGTGAGGCCAGCATCAGCTCTATAGACTGCAGCAGGTCTGGCAGGTGTATGGGAACAGACTCGAAGCTGATCTTGCGCGCGTCCAGCTTGCTGAGGTCCATAATATCGTTGATGGTGGAGAGCAGGTTGCTGCCGGAGGTGTAGATGGCCGCCAGGTAATCATGTTGCATGTTATCCAGCTTCGTTTTTTTCAGCAGGTCTGTATACCCCAGTATGGCGCTGAGCGGTGTTCTCAGCTCATGGCTCATGTTGGCCACAAAGTCTGATTTGGCGCGGGAAGATTCTTCCGCCAGCAGCCTCGCTTTTTCCATCTGTTCCTCCACGGTTTTGCGCAGGAAGAAAGTAGGGATCTCCGCCGGTGATTTTTTGATATGCCGCTTGCGGTGGGTTTTCGCAAACTGCTGGATGTGCTCCTCAATGCGGTGAGGAGGAGACATTACAAAGGTACACTGGCTGTGCCCCTGCGCCCTGCAGCTTACTTCCACAGCGGTGAGGGGCACTCCGAAACTCTCTTCGCACCAGCCGGAGGAGTACCCTCCGTTCATAATACATACGGGGCTTTTGGATTTTACGCCTGCCCGTATCCAGGCGTCTGCTTCAAAGGAAAAAGGATGGTGGTAGAACAAACAAAAATTCTCGTCCGGAGAAGGGTTGCTTTCCGGCAATATATCCACATACGCCCAGCCGGTATAGGCAAAATGTACCGGGCCGGCAGACAGTTTGGACAGCGGCGTATGGAGGTTCATTTTTGCATGGAAGGCCTTGGCATCGTTGAGGCCCAGGGCATGGGAAATATCGAATAGAAAATTCCTGCCGATGCTGAAGGCCTCCGCTTCCCCGCGGTCTGCGTACAGGTTGAGGATGCTGTCAAGAAAGTCTTTGGAAAGAGCGGAAGCCCTTATCAGTACATATCTTTCGTCGTTGATCTCAATGGCCGCCTTGGAGGGGTCCCATTTGAAATCTGAAAAGTACTGCCTTACGTTTTCTTCCGCCTTCCGGAACAGCGGCTCCATTTCAGCGGGCACTTTCACGGAGGCAGTGCCGTTCTGCGGCTGCAGCCCGCTCTTTTTCGCTGTGGCGCGGGCGGCTTTACGCAAAGCCGCGTTCTCCGCCTCCAGCGTTTTTATCTTTTCTTCCAGGGTGGATATGATACCAGGTTTTCGCATATGTTATCGGGTGATATCTGCCGTCCGGTAAACAGGTGCAGGGGTTACCGACGCTTTCGGGATCGCTCTCCGGAGCAAAATACGATAATCTTTCGGGTTAATAGGCTTGAAAAATTCATACGGCCACCATTTGGTAGCGGTGACAGGCAGGCCCATATCCCGCATCAGCTGGTCGAGGTGCATGAAGTTGAAAGGCGCCACGCAGGTACCGCTGAACTCACTGGAAACAGGCCTTCCGCTGCGCCGCCATTCCGCCATGTATTGTATGTCTTGCTGCATGGCTGCCTGTGCGGGCAGGCGAAGCGTACCTTCTACATAACGCACAAACCAGTTTGCGGCTATTTCCGAGGTGAGGGTGGTAAACAGGCTGGAGTTGAAGCCGATGAAACCCAGTTGCGGTATTTGCGGGTGAATGATGTTGCGGAAGAGGCGGTAGCCGCCGTCCCGCCCGGTCAGTACTTCACGGTATGCGCTCTCCAGGAAAGGCAGGCTCTGGGTGAAGCCGGTGCCGAAAACAATCACATCCGGCTGCAGCACCTGGCCGTTAGTAAGGTATACATTGGGCCCGTCTATCAGCTCTATTTCGGTTTGCTGCGCTTTGATGGCGCCGCTGCGTACTTTTTCGTAAAACCCTTCCGGTGCTACGCCCAGGCTGCAGCTGATCTGGTCTTCTATACGATGTTTGGGTACCATGCCGCAGGCCTTCAGCTTGAACTGTTTTTTCAGCAGCAGCTCCAGCCCGCGCCACTGCGCCCATACCATGGGGCGGCCGGCGGTGTGGAGGAATTTCTGGAAGCCGGTTTTATAAGGAGCGTCAAAGAATGCTTCGGAAAAGCGGGAAAATAACAGGTACCGCATGTTGATGAGGTTGCCGAAGAAACGGGGCACTTTCCACTGTGCCTTGCGGTACAGCAGGTGGCACTCCCTGGAGAGGCCGGCGGCCAGGGTGGCAATGTCTGTAGCTGATTTGGCAAAGCCTATCACCGCCACGCGGGGTTGCTGTAGTATGGCCGGGTCATTTACCTGGCTGGAGTGCAGGATGCGCCCGGTGAAGGTTTCCATGCCTTTGAAAGCAGGCATGTGGGGCTTGTGAAAGGTGCCGGTGCAAACGGCTACAAAGTGAAAGTGCAGGCTTTCGGTACGGTCATGCGCTTCATCATACACTTCCATCTGCCATTCTCCGTTCCGGTATTCCAGGTGGGTAACGGTAGTACGGAAGCGGATGTGACGGGTAACGCCAAAGTGGTCTGCATAATTCTCCAGGTACTGCTGCACCTGGGCGCCGCTGGGCCACTGGGGGTAGGAGGCGGGCATAGGGAAATCTGAAAAGGCATATTCATCCCGGGTGGTTTGGGTGGCTACGCCCAGGTAGGAGCGGCTGCTTTCCCAAACGCCGCCGATGGCCTTTGCTTTTTCAATAATGGTAACGCTGTAACCTTGCTGCAAGAAGGCCTTTGCCGTGGCCAGGCCGCTGAGGCCGGCGCCAATGATACCGATGTGTTTCATTTTTGTTGGGGTTTTGATGAAACGAAATTAGCAAGGCACCGGTAGCGGAAAAGCGGGAGTTAATGTATGCGGCGTTTGGGTTAATGAAATCATGCTGCCCGGCTTTCAACCGGAGACTGTAATAACAAACCGGTAGCAAGTCCGCTCTGCGCGCCGTTGATGATAGTCTTACCGACGGTTATTTCAACCGGAGGCTTTATAACAAAGTACCGCGTGCCTGCCTCTCCCGCCAGTCCCAGCACCAACGTTCCTTATAACTGATGTACCATCCGTTAACCGATTTATGGTTCCCGTTAACTGAGGCAGCGTACATTTTCCCATCGTTCCCAACTTTACGCCTGTTAACGCAAATCATTCATCTTAAAAACCTGACCCCAGCATGAAACTAAGTAATGAGCCCCTGGCTTACCTGCAGCAGATCATTAAAAACGGCGGCCCTGAAGCGCCCCAGTACGAAACGCTAAACCGCGTATTTGAAACCATTTCCGCAGAGTTTAAAGCCGGCAATATTTCTGCTGAAGAGCTGGATGCGCTGCAACACGGCTTTGGCGGCCATACGATGGACAGTACCATACTGGGCCACGTAAGGGCCAAACCCTTCGGGTATGCGGGAGACTTTCTCATCATCGACAAAATTTACCGGGAACACGTGTCGGCAGACGCGCGTTTCGAGAAGTGGGACAGCTTCTGGCATGGCCAGCCGGCCTGCAAGGCGGTGCGTAACCGGAAAGATTATTTCATCCGTACTATTACACAAGCGCTCAGAAAACAGCCGTGCCTGCAGCTGCTGAACGTGGCCAGCGGCCCCGCCAGGGACCTGGCTGAAGTATATGCAGACATAGAGCCGCAGCGCCTGCGCACTGTTTGCGTGGAAGCAGACCAGCATGCCATTAACTACGCCCGGGAACTGAACGAAGCACATGCTGCGCAGGTGGAATTTGTGCACCAGAACATCTTCCGTTACCACACCACCATGCAGCATGACATTGTATGGAGCGCCGGCCTGTTCGATTATTTTGACGATGACATTTTCATCAAGCTGCTCCGCCGCTTCATGGCCTGGACAAAACCCGGCGGTGAAGTGATCATCGGCAACTTCAGCGATCAGAACCCTACGCAGAATTTTATGGAATTGATGGGCGAGTGGTACCTGCATCACCGCTCCACAGCCGCCCTGACAGACATGGCTCTACAGGCGGGTGCGGAACGCAGCGCTATACACGTGGGCAGTGAAGCGGAAGGCGTAAATTTGTTTTTACATGTAAGGGTGTAGGCTATTTTTTGCCATACAGGTATATACTGAACAGGGGCTGCAAACGCGGCCCCTGTTCAGTATATACCAAATTCCTCACACCGTCTCAAAAAACGCATTCAATTCCCCTACCCAGGCCTCCGGTACCTCCAGCGCGGCAAAGTGCCCGCCTTTGGGCATTTTGGTAAAACGTTGCACATTCACCCAGCGCTCCGCCCACTCACGGGGTATGGGCGCTTCACCGGGGAAGCTGGCCACGCCGGTAGGCACTGTAACGCGTTGGTAAGACGCCGGCATGCCTGACCCGCTGTACACGGCGCGGGTGTTTTCAAGGTAGGTGCGCATGCTGGTGTTGATGGTTTCCGTTACCCAGTAGATCATGATATTCGTGATCAGCTCGTCTTTGGTAACGGCGCTCTCAATGTTACCGCCGTTATCCGTCCAGGCATTGAATTTTTCCAGTATCCAGGAGGCGAGGCCCACGGGTGAATCATTCAGGCCGAAGGCTACGGTTTGCGGTTTGGTGGAATGCATCATGTTGTATGCCCCTTCCGTATACCACCACTGCTGCAGGAACTTGCCGAACTCCTGTTCGGGTGCGGACATTTGAGACCAGTCTTCCTGGCCGGTGCCGTACCCTACGTCTGTAAGATGAATGGCTTTAACTGCGTTGGGATAGAGGTTGGCCATGGATTTGGTGATGCCTGTGCCCAGGTCTCCGCCGGCAACGTAATAGCTGCCGTAGCCCAGTACTTCCGTCATCAGTTTGGAAAAGATACCGGCCGTGCGGTCATGATCACAGGCTACATGGTCTGAAAAGCCGAAACCGGGGATGGAGGGGATCACCAGGTCATATTCCATGAGCATGGGAATCACTTTGTAATACCGGTAAAAACTGTCTGGCCAGCCATGTACCAGCAGCAGGGGTTTGGGGGTTTTGCCTTTCCCTTTAATGTGGAGGAAATGGATGTTGATGCCCTCTATGTCTGCCTTGAAATGAGGGAACTGGTTGAGCGCGGTTTCATGTTTCCGCCAGTCGTACGCCGTTATCCAGTACTGTACCAGCTCTTTCAAATAATCAGGATTGGTGCCGTAGTTCCAGCCGGCATTTTCGGGGGCATCTGCCCAGCGGGTGTGTTGCAGGCGCTGTTGCAGGTCTTCCAGCACTTGTTGGGGAACGTCAATTTTGAAGGGTGTTACTGTTTGCATATGATCAGGTTTAAATGATATGGTAAAACTAACAGCACAGCATGACAACGGTGTGTCAGCAGGTTTTCCGCAAACGAAAAAAAAGTGGAGGTATGGGGTAAACGGGGGCGCTTTTACAGCTCTTTGATCATGATATTCCTGAAATCAATGGGTTGCCCTTCGCTTTGCAGGGCAATAAAACCGGATGAAAGCACCTTCCCGTCCGGCTTCTGCTTCGGGTCAAAGTTGTTCACTACCGGGCCGCCTATCTGCGGTTTGGAATATTGGAGTACTGTATCGCCGTTAATAACATGGGTGATCAGGGAGTCTCCGTATACAATAAGCTCCGCTTTCACCCATTCGTCCTTGCCATAGGTTTTTGAGCTGGAATTGATGCAATGACGGGTATCCAGCTTGCCTTTGTACACAATATGGGTGCCCGGGGAGCACATGTTGCCGGTGGGGCGGGGCTGGCCGTCTCCCAGGCCGGCCAGGAACTGCATTTCTACGGAAATAGGCCAGTCTTGCTCCGCGGGCATGGTACGCGGGTCTTGCGAGTGGTACATCACCCCGCTGTTGAGGATGGTGTAGGAAGGCGCAGTTTTTTCCCATTCTCCCGTGAACCGGTACTCCAGCTTCAGGTGGTAGGAAGAGAACGGCTGTTTGTAGTAGAGATGCCCGTATTGTTCATTGAAGTCCCCGTACTGGTCATACCGCACCTTGATCATACCGTCTTCCGCACGGAAAGTGTTGCCAAAGTTATCTCCCACCGGGTGGCGGTGAATCTTTACATACCAGTCGTTCAGGTCTTTACCGTTGAACAGGGGTTTCCATTCCTGGGCCTTCATGCAGGCAGACGAGAGGAAGAGCAGCAGCAGGAGTACAGATGGTCTTATCATAAAATGGCAACAAGGCTTTGCCTAAAAATAGCAAAAATTATTTCTTTTTCTTTTTCCGCTTGGCGGCTTTCATGGCAGCTTCGTGCTGGTCTATGAGCAGCTGCCAGTTTTCGTTGGGCACTTCTTCGGAGAAGCTGATGGTTTCCCGGTAGTCGTCTTTATTGATCTTCATTACCTGTATGGGCTTGCCCAGGTATTTTTGTATCTCGTCAAGGATGGGCTTTTCTTCCGCACTGCAGAATGATACGGCCTGCCCTTTCTGTACCCCGCGGCCGGTGCGGCCCACACGGTGCACGTAGTTTTCCGGGTCTTCAGGCAGGTCATAGTTCACCACGTAGTCTACATGGGGGATGTCTATGCCGCGGGCGTTCACGTCTGTGGTGATGAGCACTTTTACGTCCCCTTTCCTGAATTCCGCCATGACGGCCAGCCGGTCTTGCTGTTCCTTGCCGCCGTGCATAATAAGCGTTTTGATATTCACCCTTTCCATGGCTGCTGCTACCCGTTCCGCCCTTACCTTGGTCCGTACAAACACCAGTATTTTATTGTCCGGGAACTCTCTTACCAGCCGTTCCAGGAAGAAACGCTTGTCATCCATTTCCACGTAGGCTACGGAATGGCTTACATTTCTGGAAACGGGGTCTTCCGGGGAGATCTGTATGCGGATGGGGTTGCGGACGATGGAATACGCCAGGTCTTTGATCTCTTCGTCTATGGTGGCGGAAAAAAAGAGGGTTTGATGATGGCGGGGCAGGCGTTTGATCACATCCCGGATGTCTCGGATGAAGCCCAGGTCCAGCATATGGTCGGCTTCGTCCAGTATGAGGGTCTGTACATAGCTGAGGTCCAGGTGTCCCTGGCTGATGAGGTCAAACATGCGGCCGGGGGTGGCAATCAGCACGTCTACGCCTTTTTCCAGCTTTTTGATCTGGGCTTCCTGTTCCACGCCGCCAAACAGGCCCATGATGTCTACCCGGGTATGTTTGCCCAGCTGTTTGAACACGTCAGATATCTGGATGGCCAGCTCCCGTGTGGGCACCATCACAAGGCATTTTACCGCGCCTTTGGAGCGGGAGCGGCTTTGCTGGTGCATCAGCTGCAATACGGGAATGGCAAAGGCCGCGGTTTTACCGGTACCTGTCTGGGCAATGGCCAGCACGTCATCTCCTTTCAGAATGGAAGGAATGGCCTTGTATTGAATGTCAGTAGGGCGTTTAAACCCAAGGTCTTCCAGGCTTCTTTTGATTTCCTCTGCAATCCGGTATTGTTCAAATTTCATGCGCTACAGCTTGTACTAAAGGGTACAAAGGTAGATAAATGAAGCGTTACTGCGCGGAGGGTTGTGAAATAACGCATACGCAGGGGCTGGGGCTCAGTTTTTTCAGCAGGATGTCTTTGACCACAAAATGGTGTTTCTCCAGCTGTGTGGCAATGGCGTCCGCAAAGCCCTGGGCCACTTTCATGTTATCTGTGGGCGGTGGCTGATGAAAAACGTACAGCGCCCCGTTTGGGGCCAGGCAGCGGCGTATCAGCGGCAACTCCTTGCCGGGGCCTTTGTGAAAGACGTTCACGTTAAAGGCAAATACCTTGTCAAACTGCCGTTCCGGCAACCCGGCCTCTTCCAGCGTGCCGGCAATAAAAGCGGCATCATTGGTCTCATTGCGTTTCATGGCCTTGTTTATCATCACCCTGGAGATGTCTATGGCGGTAATAGACCCGCTTTTCAGCTCAGGGGCAATAAGAGAAACCGCAATGCCGTGCCCGCACCCTATTTCCAGGATGTGATCGTCAGGGTGTATATGCAGCATTTCCACCGCCCAGTTAAATCGCTCGTTCGCTTTCATACGGTCATGTCATATTATCATAATGAATATATTATATAATTACGAAAATTCCAAGCGGCCGGATGTGAGGGTGTTGTACTATGGGGCGAGTACCGGAAATAAAAAAAGGCTGCCGTTTTACGGGCAGCCGTGTATCGTACCATCATGCATGCTACGGTGTTAGTACCACCGGTCTGCATGGGCCATTTCATAATCCTGCTTATACCTTTCGGGGATTTTGTTTACCAGCATGCAGCTGGGTTCCAGGCTGGGGAAGATGTCTTCCAGTGTTCTCACCTCGTTCATAAATACGCGGCGGTAAATATGGGAGCGGGTGAGCTTTTTATAGTCATCTATACCCGCGGCGCCCATCAGCTCCACAAAGGTTTTCACGGTGTCTTCGTGGTAGTTGGCCACACGCTGCTTTTTGTCTTGCACCACCAGGCCAACGGCCAGGGCGGGGTCTTGCGTGGCAACGCCGGTAGGGCATTTGTTGGAGTTGCACTGCAGGGCCTGTATGCAACCCAGGGCCATCATCATGGCGCGGGCGCTGTTGCAGGCGTCTGCTCCCAGCGCTATGGCGCGCAGCAGGTGAAAGCCGGAGAGTATCTTGCCGGATGCAATGATCTTGATATGATGGCGGATGTTGAAGCCCACCAGCATGTTGTGGACAAAGGCCAGCCCGTCAAGCAGCGGGGCGCCCACATGGTTGGAAAACTCCTGCGGCGCGGCGCCGGTGCCGCCTTCGCCACCGTCTACGGTAATGAAGTCAGGGTACACGTCAAGGTCTATCATGGCCTTGCAAATGCCTATGAACTCGCTTTTGCGGCCAATGCACAGCTTGAAGCCAACCGGCTTGCCGCCGGAAAGCTCACGCATCTGCTGCAGGAGCTGTATCAGTTCACGGGGCGTGTTAAAGGCGCTGTGGTAGGGTGGCGAATAAATGGTGGTATTGGGCTTCACATGGCGGATGGCCGCAATTTCCGGCGTGTTCTTTTTGGCCGGCAATATACCGCCGTGGCCGGGTTTGGCGCCTTGTGACAGCTTCAGCTCTATCATTTTGATTTGCGGGGCGGAGGAGGTCTGCGTGAACAGCTCCGGTGAAAAATTACCGTCGTCGTCGCGGCAGCCGAAGTAGCCCGTGCCTATCTGCCAGATGATGTCCCCGTTATGTTTGAGGTGATAGGGGCTGATGCCGCCCTCTCCTGTATTGTGTGCAAAGTTGCCGATCTTTGCGCCCGCGTTCAGCGCTTCAATGGCGTTGCTGCTCAGGGAGCCGAAGCTCATGGCAGATACGTTGAAAATGCTGGCGGAATAAGGTTGTTTGCAATCCTTGTTGCCGATGGTTACGCGCGGGTTATGGTCCAGTTTGTGAAAATCTTTCGGGGAAATGGAATGGCTCATCCATTCATATCCTTCTTCATATACATCCAGCTGGGTGCCGAAGGGCATGGTGTCCATTTCCTGTTTGGCGCGCTGGTAGATGGTAGACCGGTCTATCCGGTTAATGGGCCGGCCGTCTATGTCAGACTCCACAAAATACTGGTACATCTTGGGCCGCAGGGCTTCCATCCAGTAACGCATACGCCCGAAAACCGGGTAGGTGCGCATAATGGAGTGGCGCGTCTGCATCATGTCATTAATACCCATTACAAACAGGGTCAGCACTACCGCCAGTAACACATACCACCAGGGGCTTGCATAATAGCCCAGTAAAAAACTGCCGATGATGCCGATAATTCCACTGATAATAAATCCTTTCCGCATGTTGGTCTCGTTTAAATCAACGGCAAATTTAGGGAATAAACCAATACTGCTGAAATGGCTGAAATGCCCGCCCAAACCCGCTATGAGCCGGGTAGAGTTGAATATTGCAACAGTATTTCCGGGTATTTATGAACAAAAGCCACGGAAACGCGGCTTTTTATGGGAAATGTCTAATGTTCCGGGCTTTCCGTTATATACAATACCTCCTGCGCTTCCCAGCGGGCGGGCACTTCCAGCTGGTTTACCTGCTTTTGCAGCGCCGCTTCCGGCCGGTTGCTGCGTGCGGCCGCCAGCTGATAAGGGGCTTCCACGTACACGACTTTTACATAGGCCCCATAGCCGAAGAACAGGTGCAGCAGCTGGCTGCGTACCTGCCGGGTAATGTTGGGGGCGTTCCATACAAAAGGCTGCTGCCGGCGGAGGCAGCTGCGGGCCTGTGCCTTGGCGGCTTCCAGGCCGCGCCGGCTTTCGGGCGCTATAACGGGCAGGTCATAATGTTTTTTGATAAAGGCATCTTTGCCGGCGCCGGGCAGGCCGCTCATCAGCACCACTTCGGTCTGGGGCGGCTCCAGCCGCCCGCGGGCGCCCAGGAACTGCAGCATGGCATTGCCGGTGGCAAAGGGGTAGGGGCGCCCCCAGCAGCCGTGCTCCCGGCAAAACGTTTCAAAGTATTGCACGCGTTGCAACAGGCCGTTCACATCTGCGGCAATGCGGCCGCGCACGTCCGCCCGCGCCAGCATGGCCAGCCAGGCGGTGTTCACTTCCAGGCTGACCCGCGCCAGCACCCGTAGCGCATCACGCTTGTCATGCAGCCAAAGGGGCAGGCTGTGGTGGCGTACCAGGCCGCAGACCTGTTCCCTGACAGCAAATGGGGCCGGTATATCGCGGTAGAGGATGCGGCCTGCCGTTTGCGCGCCTTTGCGGGAGTGGCCTTTGGAGCTGATGCGGCCGTCAGGCTCATGTACGGTAGTGCTGGCCTTCTCCACGTCGTGCAGCAGGGCAGCGGCCCAGAGGGTCTCTTTGTCCTGCTCAGGCAGCCGCCGCCAGGCTTCGTCCTGCGTCAGCGCCTCCAGCACCATTTTCGTATGGATGGCCACGTTACCTTCCGCATGATGTATCTTGTCCTGCGGTACGTGCTGCATTGCGTTCACCCAGTCAAAGCGCCGCTCCAGGTCATCCCAGTCTTTATTTTCGCCGATGGCCCATGTCATTCCCGGTAAGCATTGTTCATCTTTGCTCGCCCAATAATCATGCTGAATTTCCGGTGGCCGCACAACAAATTTCACAAACGCCGCGTTATCCATAGTACTGACCCCGGCAAATTCTGTCGATAGTTAAAGCAGCAGCACCTTAAACATAACAACAGCACCCGCTTTTTATATCACTTCACTGCGTGCGTACGCATAAAACTGATGTTATGAGACATGTTAAACTGTTATGTTTGCTGGCAGCCATTGTTACCTGCATGCCCGTTTCCGCACAAGACACTACCGCCACTGTTTCCCCTGATAGCGATATTGTGCTGAACCTCTTCGGCAGAAGCCGGGAAGATCTTTTCTGCAATTACCTTAAAGTAGCGCGCGGGGAACGGGCCCTGTTCCTGGAAGCCCTCAGCCAGTATGAGGCGGAAAAAGACCCGTACATCCAGGAAAGGATTGCCCTGCTGAAAGTGTATAACGAAAAATATACCTCGCTGGATGAACCGATGATGAACTCCCTCACCAAAAACATCATCCGGAACGACAAGGAATTTGTGGCCCTGCAAACCCGCTTTTACCGCCGCATGATCAAGCTGCTGGGCGGCAACCGCGCGGCCATGTTCTTTCAGCTGGACAATTACCTGGAACTTAGTACCCGCCTGTATTTACAGGATGATCTGCCGTTTATAAAGGAACTGGAATCTGACCGTAAAATGGCGGTTACGCGGCTCAGGGCGAATATTCACTGACCGCTCCGGAAAATGATCTATCTTTATTGCCGGAGGCACGGGCCTCCCGCGGCCATTCCCACGCGGAAACGAAAGATAGAACTATTATGCACCGGAAGAACATCAACGTTATCTGTATTCTTTTGATCGGTTTGTTTATCACCTCCTCCTGCGCAAAGGAGGAAAGGACCAGTAAAATGGCGGGCATCCTGGAGTTTGATATTCCTCAGCTGGATGTGCCTTTTGTGGTCAATCAGCTTGCAAATACCATTTACAACAGGCCAGACAGTGTACATTACACCACTGATCTTCGCGCGTTGAAGGCCAGGTTTGCACTCACGCCCGGCGCGGTGCTGAAAATCGGGGATTCCGTGCAGGTCAGTGAAGTGACTGTGAATGATTTCCGCAAGCCAGTTACGTATACCGTGGTTGCGGAAGACGGGAAAACAATGGAAACCTACACCGTCAGCATTATTAAAACGCTTGACCCCAAAGCCGTAGCCTGGCAGAAAATGACGGGCCCTGGTTTTGGCCTCTATCAGAACGCTTCCGCCACCGTGTTCGGCACCGCCATTTACACCGCGGCTTTCAGTCCCGCCGTGAACACCACGCCCGCCAGGTTCGGCGTATATTATACCAATAACGGTACAACCTGGTTGCGGGTAAGAGCGGCAGATAATAAAAAAGACTCCCTCCCCCTGGCCGCACACGGCCGTATGGCCACCTTCCGGGACAAACTCTGGCTGCTGGGCGGCCTAACCAAAGATGCCGTGATCAACAAGATATGGAGCTCTGAAGACGGTACCAGCTGGGCGCTGTCTGAAGCGGCAGACCCCGCCACTCGCTGGAGCCCCAGGGAACGCCTTAATACGGTAGTGTTCCAGGACAAACTTTGGGTGATAGGGGGCAACCTCTTTCCTGCCGGCGGCAACCCGGCACTGAACGGTACGGCGCTGAACGATGTGTGGAATACTGCAGACGGTGTTACATGGACGAAAGTAACCGCTGCCGCCAGCTTCCCAGCGCGTTCCAACCCCGCCGTATTTGTGTATAAAGACAAGATATGGCTCACCGGCGGCCTTGATAACAACCAGCAATACCTCAACGATGTATGGAATACGGCAGACGGTGTTACGTGGACGAAAGTAGCGGCCCAAACTCCGCCACCGGCGCGCAACGGACATAAAGTACTGGTCAACAAGACACAGCTGCTGCTCATTGGCGGCGCAGACAACGGCGCCACGTACAACGACCTCTGGGTATCTGCAGATGATGGGCTGAACTGGGCGCAGATCACTGATCCCGATGACTCCCGCGCGCTGCCGGCAGACTTTCCCAGGCGGGCGTACTTTGACGCCTTTACCAGCAACCGGGTGATCTGGATACTGGGTGGGCAAAATGAAGGCGCCGGCGTACAGGAGGTCTGGAGAGGACAAATGAACTAGGCGGGATGTTATTCCCGGAAAACCAAACAATCATGCAGGAAAAACTGAAGCAGGAACTGCAGGCGGAACTCAACGCCATACTCGATTTCTGGCTGCGGTACAGTATTGATGAAAAGTTTGGGGGCTTTTACGGAAAGCTCTTCAACAACAACACTCCTGATCCCTTCGCTATTAAAGGAGCAGTGCTGAACGCCGGTATTTTGCGGGCCTTCTCCGCCGGCTACAGCGCCACCCGGCATGAGCCCTACCTGCAGGCCGCCCACCGCGCTTTTTCCTACATGGTAGAATATTTCCTGGACAAAGAGTACGGCGGCGTAGTGTGGAGCGTAGACTACACCGGCAATCCCGTTGAAACCAAAAAACAGGTATACGCTATTGCCCGCGTCATAGACGCCTTTGCCGAATATTACAAGATCACGCAGCACAAGGTGGCGCTAGACAGGGCTATTGGCCTCTACAGCCTGGTGCAGCTTTACAGTTACGATTGCGTGAACGGCGGCTATGTGCAGGCCTTCAGCCGCGACTGGAAAGACATCAAAGACCTGCGCATGTTCACCCGTGATGCCAATGAGAAGAAGTCTGCCGGCACGCACCTGCAGCTGCTGGAAGCCTATGTGAACCTCTATTCCATATGGCCTGATGAGGGCCTCAAAACGCACATCCACGATCTGCTGACAGTATTCCACGACAAGATCATCGACAAAAAAACGGCCCATCTTCAATTGTTCTTCGAGAACGACTGGAGCCTGAAAAGCACGCATATTTCCTATGGTTACGACATGGCGGCCAGCTGGCTGCTGCCTTTTGCCGCGCAGGCTACAGGAGATGAAGCCATGCTCGGGAAACTGCGCTCGCTGGCCTTGCTGATGGCCGAGGCCGGCAGGGAAGGGCAGGATGCAGACGGCGGCCTCTGGCACGAGTTTACGCCTGAGCAGAAACAACTTGTAACGGAAAAACTGTGGTGGCCGCAGGCGGAGGGCATCATTGCTTTCATCAATGCCTGGCAGCTGAGCAACAACCCGGCCTGGCTGCAGCATGCGCAGGACTGCTGGCAGTTTGTATGCAGCTACCTGCAAGATAAAAAAGGCGGAGAATGGTTCTGGGGCGTACGCAAAGACAATACCCTGATGGACGAAGAAAAGATAGGGCTCTGGAAAAGCCCTTTTCATCACAGCCGCACCTGCCTGGAAGCCATGAAGCGCTTGTAATTCACAATATGCCGTGCTGCTTCGCAAAGTTCAGCAAACCCGCCGTGTTCTTCACCTCCAGCTTGCGTAGAATATTTTTGCGGTGCGTGTTCACCGTCAGCTCCGAAATAGACAGCTGGTTGCCGATCTCTTTACTGGTCAGTTCGCTGCCTACCATTTTGATGATCTCCACTTCCCGCCGCGTAAGGTGGTACTTTTTCATGAACTCGTCAAGGAAATAGGCTGGTAGCGGCGCGGAGGAAGGCGTCAGCTCTTCGAAGCAGGGCTGCCCGTCAAGGATCTGCTGAATGGCCGCCCGCAATGCAGCGGAGGATGCATTTTTCAGCATATACCCGTCTGCGCCCAGTTTCTTCACTTCCGCCAGCAGCTGCGGCTGGTTGTAATTGGTAAGCACCAGTATTTTCAGATGAGGGAATTCTTTTTTCATGATGCCGAGGGCCCGGATGCCGTCTATCTGCGGCATGTTGAGGTCCAGCAACACCATGTCTACCCGTGTTTCCGCCAGCCGGGCCAGCAGGGCGCGGCCGTTGTTCACGGGTTCCAGTATTTCCCAGGCCGGGTTCTGCTGCAATACGGCCATGAGGCCGTCTGTCAGCAGCTGGTGGTCATCAGCGATCAGTAAGCGGATAAGCATATCAGGTATTCGGTTTTACAGGTAATGGTAGTTCAATATTCACCAGCATGCCGTTGCCCGGCGAGCTGTCTATGTTCATGGCGCCTTCCAGGTATGCTACCTTGGCGCTGATGCTGCGCAGGAAGCCCGCTCCTTCAGGCGGCAGGTGCATGCCCTTGCCGTTGTCTTCCGCCAGCAGGGTGCAGCTGTCTTCCAGCTCTACCAGCTGCAGCAGCACGTTGCCCGCGCCGGCGTGTTTCAGGATGTTCTGCAGCAGCTCCTGCACAATGCGGTACAGGGTATGCAAAAAGTTGGGCGGAAACTCCTTCTCTTTCGAAAAGCCGATAATGACCAGCTCTATGTGAATTTTGCCGGAGCCATTGGCCAGCTGCACCATGTCCTCAATAGCGTGCCGCAGCCCGTATTTCTCCATGGCCACCGGCGTCAGCTGATGGCTGATGTTGCGGACGGTGCTGCTGATGTCTTTCAGCAGCAGGCCCGCCTGCGCCGTATTGCCGGCGTTCACTTGCAGGGAGGTGAGAGACAGCATGGCGCCAATTTCATCATGCAGGCGGTCTGCCAGCGCTTTTCTTTCTTTTTCTTCTACCGTTACAATGGTGTCTGTCAGTTCTTTCTGCTGCCGTGCCAGCTGCAGCAGCGCCGTTTCTTTTTCTTTACGGTAGCTGTTGAAGCGGGCGGCCAGGCCAAAGGTGATAATGATCATTTCCAGCACAACGCCCAGGAACATGCCATAGTGAGCTACAAATTCCGGCAGCTGTACCCGGCCCAGGTGATACAGGTTTTCCAGCACCACAAAAATGATGAATACCAGCGTGGCCAGCATGTAAATAAGCGCCGCGCTGTTTTTTTGCCGCACTTCCTTCACCAGCAGCCAGCCCATAAAGCACACTACCAGCAGGGAGAAAATGGGCAATGCCTGCTGGATGGGCATGCTTAAATGTACAAAGTTGGTATAAGGCACCGGCCAGAGAATGAGCACCGCAAAAAGCAGCCAGACGGCCTGGGCAACCCTGATGGGCCAGGTCCTTTTTATGCCCAGGTAGGCAGTGAGGAACTGCAGCGAGAAGGTCAGGTTGAGTACTACAAACAGCGGGCGGGAACGGCTGGCAAAAAAGACGGAATCAGGCCAGAGGTAATGGAAGCCCAGGCCCTTGTTGCTCCATATCCACATCAGCGCAGCAGCAACGGACAGCGCGTACCAGCCGTACACGGCATCACGCGTGGTGAGATAAAGAAAAATACCGAAGAGGATAATGAGCACAATGACGCCCGTAAAAATGCCGTTCACCAGCGTTTCTGTTACCTGCTGCCGCTGCAGCGCTTCGCGGGTGCGGAGCAAAAGGGGGGCCTGCAGGGATTCATGGTGCTTGTCTGTTTTCAGCAAGTATAACGGCGCGCGGGGCGCCAGCGGAAAGGCAAACGTATTGTAAACCAGCGGGCGCTGGAAAAAGGGATGGAAATCTCCCGTAACATGCAGCAGCCGGATGCTGTCTGTTACCGCGTAGAACTCCAGGTGGTTAATATGTGCATTATCTGCCACCAGGTACCATTCCCCTGTTTGTGGCGGCTGCGTAAGGGCCACCCAGAAAATGGATTTTGTAAAGCCGGGATTGAGATAAGCGGAAGAGAGCGGTTTGAACTGGCCGGCCTGGTAAGCAGCATGCACTGCCCCGGCCTGCATATGACGGCTGGTATCTTCAAACACCTCGAACACGGGTGCCTGCGCCGCGGCAGCGAGGCGCAGCAGCAACAGGCAGGTTAATAAAAGCGCTCTCTGCATGTGGGCACGGGATAAGACAGGAGGCAAGATAAGAATCCTCGCAAAATTTGGCAATATCAGTTGCCCGCCGTACATTTAATATGTAGAACATATCTACATACACTAAATCCACGCGCTATGAAGAATATTGTTTTATTACTGGCCTGCATGGCACAGCTGGCCTGCAGCAAGTCCCCGCAGGAGGCAACCACTGCGGCGCCGAACACCCTGGCCACCGCCACTGTACAGGCAGCCACCCCGGTCCATACAAGCCTCCTCCTGTTCAACGGCGGCAATGAAAGCATCTATCATTCTTTCCGCATCCCTTCCATTGTCAAAACCAAGAACGGCACCCTCATTGCTTTTGCCGAAGGCCGCCGCTGGAGCCCCAGTGACTGGGGAGACATCAACGTGGTGTTCAAACGTTCCACTAACAATGGCGCTACCTGGTCTGCACTGGGAGAAGTTGCCGGCGCAGGCAACGGCACCTGGGGAAACCCCACGGCGGTGTACGACTGGCACCACGGCACCAACGGCAGGGTATGGCTGTTCATGTCATGGAATGATGGTAACAAGGCGGCCTGGTCAGACATACAGGCCTGGGGAGACAGAAGGGTGTTTTCCGCTTACAGTGACGATCATGGCGCTACCTGGTCAACCCCGCAAGACATGAGCGCCACGCTGTTGCCGCCTTCCTACACCTGGGATGCCATGGGTCCCGGCATAGGCATACAAACCGTAGTGAACACGCCCGGCCGCCTCATCATACCCGCCTACGGCAGAAATATCTATAGTGACGATCATGGGCTTACCTGGCACTATCAGCTTATTCCCGGCGGTACGGATGAAGGTACTATCGTAGAACGGATGGACGGCACCCTGCTCCGTAATGACCGCCCCGGTACCACGCTCTGGAACGCGGCCAAACGCCGCCGCAAATCCATTGGCACCATAGCCGGCGGCTTTGCTGCATGGACGGTAGACAATACGCTGAACGATCCGAAATGCGAAGGTTCCATGATCCGTTACAATACGGATACGCCTCACCGCATCATTTTCCTCAACCCCAACACTACAGACAAACGCTGCAACATGACCGTGCGCATCAGTTATGACGATGGCGCCACCTGGGCCAAAAGCAGGCAGATATATAACTGGAATACCTGCGACTATGCTGCCATCACCATTGCAAAAGGCGGCTATTCCAGCATGATCAAAACGGCAGACTACTGCGTGGGCGCGCTCATAGAGATCAATGAAGACGTACACGCCAGCAGCACCAGCAACAAATCCATAGAGTTTCACAAATTCAACCTCCCCTGGATATTAAACGGCACAACAGAACCATGATTCCATTACATGCCCGCGAGATACGCGGCAACTGGGCAACATTGATACTGCCCGTAAACGAAGACGAAAGCATTGACCTGGCAAGACTGGCAGCGGAAATAGACCTGCTGGTTGCCCTGAAGGTAGACGGCATTTATTCCAACGGCACTGCCGGCGAGTTTTACAACCAGACGGAGCGGGAGTTTGACGCAGTCAACGCGCTGCTGGCGGAGAAATGTAACAAAGCCGGCATGCCTTTCCAGGTGGGCTGCAGCCATATGAGCCCGCAAATTTCACTGGAGCGGCTGAAGAGAAGCCTGGCCTGGGAGCCTTCCGCCGTACAGGTGATATTGCCTGACTGGTTTCCTCCTTCCATGGACGAGATAGTGGCTTACCTGCGTGTAATGCAACAGGCTGCCGGGCCCGTGCCGCTGGTGCTGTATAATCCGCCGCATGCCAAAAAACGTTTAACGCCCGCAGATTTCAAGGCCATCCGTGAAGCAGGCATTACGCTGGCCGGCTGCAAGCTGCCTGGCGGCGATGAGGCCTGGTACCGTGAAATGCTGGGCCTCAACCCCGAGCTGTCTGTTTTCATTCCCGGGCATCACCTGGCCACCGGCGTACAGCGTGGTGCGCACGGCGCGTATTCCAACGTGGCCTGCCTGCACCCCGGTGTGGCGCAGCAATGGTACAACACCATGCTGGTTGACATGCCGGCCGCGCTTGAGCTGGAAGGCCGCATACAGCAGTTCATGACGGAGCATATTGTGCCGTACATCACGCAGCAGGGCTACTCCAACCAGGCGGTAGACAAGCTGCTGGCCGCAGTAGGCGGCTGGGCCGATGTGGGCACGCGGCTGCGCTGGCCTTACCGCTGGGTGCCTGAAAAAGAAGTGCCGGCAGTGAAGCAGGCATGCCGGAAATTGCTGCCTGAATTTTTTAAATAAAGCAATTTTGTTAACCCCATGTTACCCTTGTGTTACCGCATGGTAAAACCGGAATATTCTCCATTTTTATAAGGGTTTTCTCCATTTCAAAAGGCAGGGCGGCACGATAAATTTACGCCCGTTAGAGATTACGTAGCCGTCTGCCTTTTTTTCAGAACTAAAACATTTTTCGTACACCTTTCGCCTGGTTACTACCTGAACATAGCTGGAACAAGTGTTGCATGCCTGGCATCTCCATTATCCACGTAATAAAAAACAAATCCAATGACCTTCGTTATGAACGCCCAGGGCGCTCCTCCCGGCATATGCCGCAGGATGCTGCTGCTATTGCCTGTCAAGTGCATGGCAATCTTGTTATTGTTTAGCCTTCTTGCCGTTCCGGTCCTGGCTTTTGATGTGACCATCAAAGGCAAGGTGACAGATCAGAACGGGCAGCCCCTGCCCGGCGTAACCGTGGTGGTGAAAGGCACTACCGCCGGCGCGGTTACCAATGCACAGGGCATTTATGAAATAAAGGCGCCGGAAAGCGCCAAAGCGCTGATCTTTAAATTCATCGGCATGGAGGAGCAGGAAGTTGAGATCGGGAAGAAGGTAGTGATAGATGTGGTGATGGCTGCCTCCGTGCAAAACCTGGAGGCTGCTGTGGTAGTGGGGTATGGCACGCAGAAAAAGGCGAACCTTACCGGCGCGGTATCTACTATCAGCGCAAAAACACTGGAGTCTCGCCCGGTATCTAACGTGGCGCAGGCATTGCAGGGCGTTTCTCCCGGCCTCAACATCACCCAGAGCGGAGCGCTGGCGGGCAGCATGGAAAACCGGCCTTCCATCAACATACGCGGCGTAGGCACCATTGGCCAGGGCTCCAGCGCGGCGCCGCTCATCCTGATAGATGGCATGGAGGGAGACATCAATTCCATCAGCCCGCAAGACATCGACAACATTTCCGTGCTGAAAGACGCGGCGGCTTCTTCCATTTACGGTTCCAGGGCGCCTTTCGGCGTTATCCTCATCACCACCAAACAGGGCAGGGCAGGCAAAACCATTGTGAACGCCAGCGCCAACTACCGCTCCAGCCGCCCGGTGCAGATACCGCAAACCATGGACTCGTATACCTTTGCCAACTATTTTAATGATGCCAATGTCAACTCCGGGCGCGGTGTTTATTTCACGCCGGAAAGAATGCAGCGCATCCGGGATTTTATGGACGGTAAAATAAAGACCACCATCATTCCCCGCCCCGGACAGACCAACATCTGGGCAGACGGATATTACGAAGGGAACGATAACGTAGACTGGTACAAGGCGATCTATAAACCGCATTCTCCCGCGCAGGAGTATTCCCTCAGCGCCAGCGGGGGCAAGGAGAACATCACCTATTTTCTTTCCGGCAATTTTCTTGACCAGAAAGGTTTTATGCGTTTTGGGGAAGACAAGTTCAAACGCTACAACATCACCGCCAGGATCAATGCAAAACTGACGGACTGGGCCTCTCTTACTTTCATTCAACGTTTCAGCCGCGAAGAGTTTGAGCGTCCCAGCAGAATGACTAATAACATCAACCAGGTGATAGGCACGCAGGGCTGGCCCATGCTGCCGCTATATGATAATAACGGTTTCCTGTACGATTCGCCGTCTCCCGCACTGGGGCTGCGTGACGGCGGCCGCGGCGCCAAACAGTACGACGTGAACTCCCAGCAGCTGAAGCTCACCATTGAACCGCTGGCAGGCTGGAAAATATTTGCAGACCTCAACTACAGCGTAGACAACGATTTTTATCACTGGGACATTCAGCAGCTGTTCAATCACGATGTTGCCGGAAAACCTTACCTGTACCAGTCTGCTGCTCATGTGCATGAAGAGGCCGGCCGTACCAATTACCTGAACGCCAATATTTATTCGGAGTACGCCCGCTCATTCGGCCAGCACAATTTTAAAGTGCTGGGCGGCATGCAAACGGAGGAGACCAAAACGCGCTGGTTCACCGCGCAGAAAGATGGATTGATCGTACCTTTTCTGCCCGTGCTTGACCTTACTTCCGGCAACGACGCCAACGGCAAGCCGGTGCCCCCCATTGCCGGCGGCAATAACCAGAAATGGGCTACCCAGGGCTTCTTCGGCCGTCTGAACTACGACTACAAAAGCAAGTACCTGCTGGAAGTGAACCTGCGGTACGACGGGTCTTCCCGCTTCCGGGAAGATATGCGCTGGATGTATTCGCCCTCCGCATCCGCCGGCTGGAACCTGGACAGGGAAGCCTTTTGGGAGCCGCTTGAAAAATATGTCAACCAGTTCAAGATCAGGGGCTCCATCGGTGAGCTGGGCAACCAGAATACTGAAGACTGGTACCCCACGTACAGGACCATGCCCGTAGGCAGTTCAAACGGCATATGGCTGGTGAATGGCGCCAAGCCTAATACGGCTTCCGCGCCCGGCCTCATCAGTTCCAACCTCTCCTGGGAAAAGGTCAGAACATGGAACATTGGTGTAGACGCCGCCTTTTTGCGGAACAGGCTTACCGCCACCCTGGAATATTATACCCGCTATACCCTCAACATGATAGGCCCCGCGCCGGAACTGCCGGTGGCACTGGGTACAGACGTGCCCAGGGCTAATAACACAGACCTTAAAACCACCGGCTGGGAGCTGGAAGTGAACTGGAAAGACCAGTTGCGCAACGGCCTGGGCTATAACGTACGCCTCAGCCTGTCAGACGGCAGAACGAGGATCACCCGGTATCCCAACCCCACCGGCAGCCTGAGCACTTTCATTGCGGGCCGCATGATGGGTGAAATATGGGGCTACCAGACCATTGGTATTGCCAAAACCCAGCAGCAGATGGACGACCATCTGAAGGCGCTGCCCAACGGCGGCCAGGATGCGCTCGGTAATAACTGGAGGGCGGGAGACCTGATGTTTGCCGATGTGAACGGAGACGGCAGGATCTCCAACGGCGCCAATACCATCGGAGACCATGGAGACCTGATACTGATCGGCAACAACTCGCCGCGCTACCTGGTTGGCTTCGACATTGGCGCAGACTGGAAAGGCATTGACTTCAGGGCTTTGTTCCAGGGTGTGCTGAAACGGGATTATTTCCAGAACAGTTATTACTTCTGGGGCGCTTCCAATACCATTTATTCCTCCGCCGGTTTAACCGAGCATACAGACTATTTCCGGGACGATCCCAACCATCCCCTTGGCCTCAACCTGGACTCATACTACCCGCGCCCGCTGTTCAGCACCAAAAGCCAGGTGGTACAGTCCGGCTACCTGCAGAACGCAGCATACCTGCGGCTGAAGAACCTGCAGGTGGGCTATACGCTGCCGGCCTTGCTGACAAGAAAAATAGGGGTGCAGAAACTGCGCGTGTACGCATCAGGTGAAAACATTTTCACCATTACCAAAATGGCTACCATGTTCGATCCTGAAACGGTAGACGGTGGTTACGGCGGAAGCGTGTACCCGCTTTTCAAGGTATACGCCGTGGGCCTGAACCTTACTTTCTAACACAAACATGCAAACAAATGAGATCAACATACATCCTGATAATAGCCTGCGCAGCCCTGCTGCTGGGCGCATGTAACAAAAAGCTGGAAATAGCGCCGCCTTCCAAGGTGACGCCGGATAATTACCTGGTAGAAGAATCGCAGCTGGCCGCATATGCCATCAAGCTGTATGAAGGCCTGCCCATATTCGGGTACTTTGATGGAGATGCCCATACAGACCTTGCGGCCCGCCGTGTGTATGACGGCAAATACACGCCGGGCCAATGGAGGGTAGGGCAAACCGGTGGGGCCTGGTCTTTCACCACCATCTTCCAGTGCAATTATTTCCTTGAAACAGTGCTGCCGCGCCTGGCGGAGGGAAAGATCACCGGTACGGACGCCAGTGTCAAACACTACATCGGTGAAATGTATTTCCTGCGCGCGTGGGCGTACTTTGACAAGCTGCAGTCTCTTGGAGATTTTCCCATCATCAAAAATACCCTGAAAGAAGACAAGCAGCTGCTTACTGAAGTCAGCAAGCGCGCCCCGCAAACAGAAGTGGCCCGTTTCATTCTGTCAGACCTGGACTCCGCCATCCTGCTGATGGGCGTCAATGCGCCCAGCGGCGGTACTAACAGGCTGTCAAAAAAATGCGCACAGTTGCTGAAGTCGCGCGTGGCATTATACGAAGGCACCTTCCTCAAATACTTTAAAGGCACGGCATATGTGCCCAACGGGCCGGACTGGCCGGGAAAAACGAAAGATTATAACGCGTCTTATCAATTTCAATCCGGCAGCATAGAAGGGGAGATATCCTTTTTTCTTGACCAGGCCATGCAAGCGGCCAAAGCCGTGGCGGATGCCGTGCCGCTGGTTACCAACAGCATGACGGAGCGCCTGCAGACCACCAACCAGGCCTTTGCCGAAGCCAGTGAGGCCAATCCTTACTGCAGGATGTTCAGCGCCACAGATCTCTCTCCATACAGCGAGGTGTTGCTCTGGCGTGATTATGACCTGGGCCTTGGTGTCAGCAACGGTATTGCCAACAACGTGCAGGCTGCCCACAACTGGGGTTTTACACGTGGCTACGTAGACAATTTCCTGATGGCCAACGGCCTGCCCATTTACGCGCCAGGTTCCGGCTATGAAGGAGATGACTCCATTCATGTGGCCAGGCGGGGAAGAGACGGCCGCCTCTGGCTCTTCCTGGCGCAGCCCGGGCAGATCAACATCCTGAAACCTTCCTCCCTGGGTACGCACGCCACGCCGGTAGTAGGCTATCCTGACATCCTGAACCTCATCGGCAACCACGACCAGGTGACCGGCTACATGAGCCGCAAGGGCAATGTGTATGACGGTGCGCAGCTGGGCAACGGCAAGGGAGATGTGGGCAGTATCGTGTACAGGGCCGTAGAAGCCTATTTCAACTATATGGAAGCCTGTTATGAAAAGAACGGCGCGTTAAACGGTACGGCTACGGCTTACTGGCAGGCCATCAGGCGCCGTGCCGGCGTAGACCCCGATTTCCAGAAAACCATTGATGCCACGGAAATGCCCAGGGAAGCGCTGAACAACTGGGCCGCCTATTCCGCCGGTACCATGGTAGACAGAACATTGTACAACATTCGCCGGGAAAGGGGCTGCGAGCTGATAGGGGAAGGCCTCCGGTACATGGACCTCCGCCGCTGGCGCGCGCTTGACCAGCTGATCAATACGCCTTATCACGTAGAAGGTTTCAGGCTGTGGGGTCCTATGAAGAGCTGGTACAAAGCGTCTGCGCTCACGTATAACATCGGTGACAAGAGCACGGTGTCAGACCCGGCCCTGAGCCCGTACCTGCGCATTTACCAGAAAACGAAGTCCGTGCTGGCCTATAATGGCTACCGCTGGGCCATGGCGCATTATTACAGCCCCATTGCCATGCAGCATTTCCTGATCACGTCTGAAGGCAATGACGTGAGCACATCACCTATTTACCAGAACCCCGGCTGGCCTGTAGAAGCTAATAGGCCTCCGTTGGGATATTGAGGCCTGTTTCGTGGTTATCTGCAGGCAGCCCTGGTAATATTTCGGGCAGTTGATTATTGGCCTCTGTATCCAAGCCCCATGTACCCCCTTTCCGTCCCGTACCCGTTCCGCCTCTTAAAATAGACGCGGAACGGGTACGGGACGGATACGTTACAGACACGGCACGGATACGGCACGGGTATATAGTTGTACCGAAGTATGCACAAGTATCAATCAAAGTAAAAGGCGGGAAAAAGGCTTGTATCGCGACATAAATGGGGAAAGGTGTACACACCGGCGTAAGTAAAAAACAAAATTGACCCGAAGGTCAATTTTGTTTTTTAGAAAAATTATCTTAATCTGCACTTTCAAGTAAACAGAACAGCATTCTATCTAAAAGCTGATTTACTTTAATTGTTTGTAAACCAATCACTAAAGGAAGAAAATCGCTTTCAAAACCAACCTGTTTTGTTTGTTATCTCGAAATTTTTAAAAAGATTACTTAAAAGTGATTTTTTATTCCTAACTTCGTAAATGTTCATTGCAAGTGAAGTCCAGATTAATCTACCTGCCCAGGTTGTCGGGGCGCAAGGCCTCCATCTACAGCATCATCAGTGAAGAAAGCAAAGTGTCGTTGTTAGACAACTTTATTTTGGAAAACAAGGCGGAGAGCATGCAAGACCTGCTGAGTATTACCGGGCGGCTCAGGAGTATAGGGAATACAGCGGGCGCCATCTTGCCTTTTTTTAAAATGGATGAGGGGTTGGAATGGGATGACCTGGTTTGCGCCCTCTATGATGTTCCAGACAGGCACCTGCGGCTTTATTGCATCCGCCTCAATGACCAGATCGTGATAGCGGGGGGCGGCGGGCCTAAAAATGTGCGGGCCTGGCAGCAAGATCCCAAACTGGGCAGGGAAGTACTGGAAATGATGCATTATTCCAAAATTGTCCGTACCAAACTGGGGAACGGGCGTTTAAGAATAGCTTCAGACGGTTTGAAGTTTGAAGGAGATTTAATGCTTACAAAATAAACCAATGCTTATGGTAAACTTTGAAGACATGAACGAAAATTACTCCAGCCCGCTGCTGGATGAGCTGCTGAATCAAATTACACCCGCAGAGCAGGAGCTCATCGATTACAAGATGAAGCTGGCCGCAAAAATTTATGCGGGCCTCAAGGCAAAAGGCTGGAAAAGCCTTGACCTGGCGCGGGCGCTCAACTTAAAGAGCCCGTCTCTCGTTTCCCGGTGGCTGAGCGGAACGCATAATTTCACCATAGACACACTGGTGGATATTCAGCGGTTGCTGGGCATCCGGTTGCTGGACGTTGAGCCCGCCATGCCGGTGCGTGGGCTTCACACGAACTTTACCGTTGACGTGGCGCCGGTATCGCTGCGGGAAGAAGTGTACGGGCCGCTGCAGAAAGTCATTAACGGCACTGGCGGCGTGCAAGCCGCTGCGCTTGCTGCTGACCGTTAAAAATATTGGACCAGGTATGTCAGCAACATCAGAGAAACCATTCAGGATACATGGCATTGAATTGATCACTTTCACAGTTCAGCCGCAGCCAGCCAATGCCCTGGCTGAGGCTGCGTTTGAGTTTAACGTGCAGCAGGAGCAGAAAACGAACGCGGGAAAGCGCCTGATCATCGTTTTTACCACCGTTACCATCAGGGAGCCGGGAAAAGAAGCGCTGTTGGCCCGCTTGCAGGTTGCCAGCGGCTTTGAGGTGCCTCATTTTGAGCAACTGATCAAAAAAGAAGGCGAAGGCTATTCAATTCCTCTTGAGCTGAGCGGTCCTATGAGCAGTATTGCCGCGGCCACAGCAAGAGGTGTGCTGTACAGTCAGTTGCGCGGCTCCTATTTGCAGCATTCCATTTTGCCGCTGCTGCCGGTTGAATAATACACCGCCGGCCTCCGTCACGCAAACGCCCCGTTTTGTCACATTCCGGCGCGGTATTTGTTCCCTGCGCCTGGTTTTGCATGAAAATAAAAAGATGAGACCCGTTCTACTAGCATTGCTCATAAGCGCGCTTCAACCGGCAGCCGCCCAGCGGCCCTTCACCCTCCATGGCACTTTCAAAACGCCGTATACCGGCAAAATATACCTGCGTTACAATAAGCAGAACCACCCCGGTACCGCGCAAAACGGGGCCTTTACGTTTACCGGCAGCATCCTGCAACCTGTGAAGGCCAGTATAGTGTTGGACGTACCGCGCCCTATGGCGCGCACGGAGTTCTTTATTGATCCCGGAGAGCAGCGGGTGGAAGCAGATACCGCCTCCAGGGTGATTGGCGGGGAGATGTATCTCGGCGTCTCCGCGGTGGTAACGGAAGGCAGCCGCTCACAGGCGGCGCTGGAAAAGGAAGACCGGGAGATCAACGAAAAAATGCAGGGCATCAGGGATACCTATATCCGTAAAAGGATCATGAAAGAAGAGCTCACCCGCCGCTTTCAACAAACACCCGGCAGCATCGTGTTGCTGTCTCTCGTCAGCGACCATGCTTCCAGCTTCACCGCAGATGAACTGCACGAGCTGTATCAGCTGGCAGGAGATACCCTGCGGAAGTCTGCTTTTGGAGAAAACATCAAGGCACTGGTAGACAAGAACGCCGCGGCGCTGGTAGGCACGGTCATCAGCAACTTTTCCCAGCCTGACGTGAACGGGAAATTGCTGTCCCTGGCTTCCCTGAGGGGCAGGTACGTGCTGGTTGATTTCTGGGCTTCCTGGTGCCGGCCCTGCCGCAGCGAGAACCCGGCCCTGCTGAAAACCTATCAGCGTTTTAAAGAGAAAGGATTTGAGATACTGGGCGTTTCGCTGGATGCGCAGCAGGCGCCGTGGCTGAAGGCCATTGCGGACGATGGCCTTACCTGGCTGCAGGTGTCTGACCTGAGAGGCTGGCAGAATGAGGCGGCCAAACTGTTCAAAATAAAATACATTCCTGATAACATACTCATAGACCCGGAAGGCCGCATCATAGCCAAAGACCTGCACGGTGATGCGCTGGCGCAAAAGCTGCAGGCATTGCTGGGTACATGATCACCTCAGCTTTGCCCGCAGGCGTTCCTTTACCCCGCCCAGCCATTCCTCTTTCAGTATGCTGAGCACTATGCTGCTGCGGCGCTTGCCGTTGTGTTTCACCAGGTTGCTGCGTAAAATGCCTTCTACCGTACAACCTATGCTTTTCATGGCCGCAATGCTTTTTTCGTTGGTATGGTCTGCCCGGAACTCTACCCGTTCTGCACCCAGTGTTTCAAACGCATATTGCAGCAGCAAAAACTTGCAGTGTTTGTTGAGCCCTGTGCCCTGGAAATTTTCACCGTACCAGGTGTAGCCCAGCTGCAGGGTGGCGTGAACGGGCTGGATATCATAGTAGCGGGTGCTGCCCGCATACGCCTGCTGTTTTTTGTCGAACACAATGAAAGGGTACTCCTTGCCGGCGCGGCGTGCATCTACCGCCTGCTGAATGTACAAGGCCATGTTTTCCTCGCCGGCGGCGGGAGACATGGAATATTGCCACAGCTCCGGTTCGTTGAGGGCAAAGGGCAGCAGCAGGGGAAGGTCTTCCATAGTCAAAGGGCGCAGCAGCACCGCTTCATCCTCGAGCACTACATCTGTTAAAAGTTGTTGCATGATATTACCGGTTTGCCCGCACAAGATACGATGAAATGCCGGGGCCGCCACGCATTGGCCATTTGATGAACACGGTTGATCATTTAGCCGCATGCCGGCATTGCAGGGGGAAATATCTTTGCGGCATGGATACGAGAGATGCTTACAATCACTGGGCTGGACAGTATGATACCAATAAAAACAGAACGAGAGACCTGGAGGCCCTGGCCCTGCGGCGGAAGCTGGCCGCCCTTTCTTTTTCGAACTGCCTTGAAATAGGCTGCGGCACCGGCAAAAACACCGTGTGGCTGGCAGAAAGGGCACAGCGGGTAACGGCGGTAGACCTTTCGGAAGAAATGCTGGAAAAGGCGCGGCGGAAAGTGACCGCCCCGCATGTGCAGTTTAAACAGGCAGACATTACGCAAGCCTGGGATTTTGCGGAGGCCGGGTATGACCTGGTGAGCTTCAGCCTGGTGCTGGAGCATATCTCCAACCTGCGCGGTATTTTCAGCAAGATTGCCGGCGTATTACAGCCAGGCGGTCATGTATACATCGGGGAACTGCATCCCTTCAAACAATACACGGGCACCAAGGCCCGCTTTGATACCGGGGAAGGGCGGCAGGTGCTGGAATGCTTCAACCACCATGTGTCCGACTTTACGCAATTACCGCTGCAGTACGGGCTGGTGGTGAAAGATGTGGACGAGTTCTTTGACGAAGAAAACCGGGATGAAATACCCCGTATTTTGTCTGTAGTGCTGCAAAAACAGTCATAAACCATTTGTATATACGGCAGCGAAAGTGGTAATGCCGCCAGTTACCACTTTGCGCTGCTGCTCTTTTTATGCCGGGGGATCGTTAATTTCGGATATAATTCCCCGCATATGGATATCAGCATCCTCCGCGCACCGCTGGATAATATCAGTCATCTCCGCACGTTATTCCTCCACGAACTGAACCACCAGTTCATCTGCAACAAATGTCACCTCTACGGCTGGGCGGATACTTATCTTTTTACACTGAACGGCGAAGCCGCCGGTTATGGCGCTGTATGGGGCACAGACCGGCGGCAGGACAGGGATACCATTTTCGAGTTTTACCTGTTGCCGCCTCACCGCCGTTTCGCTGATGATATTTTCCGGCAGTTCCATGCCCTTTGCGGGGCCATTTACGTGGAAGTGCAAAGTAACGACGTGTTGCTGGCCTCCCTGCTGTACGCCCATGCCCGCAACATCCGTGCAGAGGCCATCCTGTTCGAAGACCATATCACTACCCGGTTGCAAATGCCCGGCGCCGTGTTCAGGGAAGTAACGGCTGAAGATGCGGGCGCGGAAGACAATGAGTACCTGCTGGAGCACAACGGGCAGGTAGTGGCTACCGGCGGGCTGATGCTGAATTACAATCATCCTTATGCAGACATCTACATGGCCGTCAAAGAAGCCCACCGCGGCCGCGGCTACGGCAGTTATATTGTGCAGCAGCTGAAAAGCGAGGCCTACAGGAGAGGGAAGGTACCGGCGGCGCGGTGCAACATCCTGAACCGCGTTTCCCAAAGCACGCTGGAAAAAGCAGGCCTGGTTGTTTGCGGCCACCGGCTAAAGGGGGACATCGGATAAATTGTTTTGTGTAACCGAATGGTTTCTTTTATATTTGTAACCAAACGGTTACTTAAATATTAAATGCGTCAACATGGAAACTGCACCATTCACAATTGAAAGAACATTTAACGCGCCCGTGGAGAAGGTCTGGAAGGCAATTACAGACAAAGACCAGATGCGCGAATGGTATTTTGACCTGAAAGAGTTCAGGGCCGAGCCGGGTTTTGAATTCGAATTTTACGGCGGCAGTGAGGAAGAGCAGTACCTGCACAAGTGCAAGGTGCTGGTGGCGGAAAAGAATAAAAAGCTGGCTTACAGCTGGGAGTATGAGGGCTATGAAGGCCATTCCGTGGTCACCTTTGAGCTGTTCCCCGAAGCGCAGCAAACGCGGCTGAAGCTTACGCATGAAGGGTTGCACACCTTCCCTGCCAAAAAAGACTTTGCAAGAGAGAGCTTTGCAGCGGGCTGGACGCAGATCATCGGCACTTCGCTCAAAGCTTACCTGGAAAAGGCCTGAACAGTTTTTTTCGTGTAATTCGGAATTTTTTTGTAATTATGTATTGTCGTCCGTAGGGGTGCGTTCGTGACCAACCCGGGATGACAATACTTTTTTTAACAGCATATTGTTTTACCCCTTATTGAAAGACTGAGATTCACAAGCCCTGAAATTGACCGTCAGTTTAGCCAGAAATTTGAAGCGTGGCCCCGAAGCAGCAATGATCTTTTACCGGGTCCGATCAGTATACCGGGTAGTGTTTGTAACAGTGCAGCCCCGAAGTTAAGTGCGTATTTTTTTATGCTGAATGTATAACTATGGCCGGCCCGCCGAAAGGAGGCTGGTATACTTGTGTTGTAAAAAAACGTATTCATGGACTATTCGTTTGCCCCAGGAGGTACTCCGTTTGACGGTTTATTGAGAGCATTCTATACCCGCCGCGGAAACACCACGTTAATTGGCGCCACGGCCGTCCGCAATACCTTGCGGGAATTTATCAGCCACATAGACGGCTCCGCCACAGTTACCAAGCCCATACAAGACATATTGCTGGGCACGCACGCCAATGCGCAGGGCTACCTGGCCGCCACCATGTTTGACAACCAGATAGGGCGTACAGGCTATGAGGTGATGGAAGACGCTATTTCCGGCCGCCATACTTCAGATACCACTACGCCTGATACCACGCTTACTTCCATCGCCATTCCCGATACGCTGATAGGTTACACTACCGGGCCCATTGCCAACAATTTCCACATCAAGGGATGCAATGTTGGCAGGGCCACGGCTTTTTTGCAGAAAATGAAAGAGGCGCTGGGAGACCATGTGAACCTCACCGCGCCGCTTCACTTTTTCGGGCTGTACCAGAATACGGCTTACGGGGTGTGGGAGTTCCTGGCCTACGAGTTCAAGCTGCTCAGCAAAACCGCCTTTACAGACCGCGCGGCGCTGGTAACTGCGTTTGACAACCTGGGCCTTACGTTTTATAATGGGGATGCTGTACCGGTAGCGGATATTGAAACATGGGTGCCGCGCAACATCACGCGTGCGGCTACCACGCCGCTGAACCTGCCGCTGGGCGTTTCCATCGGCAGCCGTACTACCATTGCAACGGAGCGCCAGTTCCGCTATCCAGGCCCCGAAGACTATACGTTCACCATCAACTACCCCAGCGCCTCACAGGTGCCCTCTACGCCCGCAGACCGCATGACGGCGCTGGAGAACGGGCTGGATAGTTTCAAATACCGCTCTTCAGACACGGTAGGCGGTTTTGACCCGGCGCATCCTTACCCGGAGTATGAACGCTGGGGGTATGGCAGCAAGCAGGATTTCCTGGATGAGCACGACTGGCGTTTCGAAAAAAGCGGGGCAAGGCTGATCTGCCGCGGCAGGTTCCACGCCTACACGCTGCTGGTGCCCATTACAGACCGTGACCCCGCCAACCTGGGCAATATCATTTTCAATTTCCATCCCAATGCCGGCTCTCCACATGCCGCCATTACTACGGGACTGGTGGAAACGGACACGAACTTTTTTGCAACGGTTTAAACGGAATCAATGGAAACAAAAGACACCCTGGTAGTGATTGCGGAAGAGCTGGGCAAAGCCATGCAGCCGCTGGTGAGCGCTTCCTCGTCTCCCGGCGCCCTGCGTGATTTCCTGGAAGAGCTGGGCTGGGACCTGGCGGCCGTGCCTGCTTCCATCAACGCCCTGAAAGGGCCTGCCGAGCTGGCCGTGCGCAAGGGCACGGAAAATGAAGGTGTGGCGGCAGATGATGTGCAACAGATGATCACCGCCATCAGGGCCGCATTTGAAGCGCTGGGCAACCTCGGCAATGCAGGAGACCTGGCGGCGGCCATGAAGAACGAACTGCCGGGGCAGTTGCTGGAATACCTGCTGGTGGAGTACCTGTTAAAGAACCAGCCCTCCTTTGGCCAGCTGCTGAAAGTGGTGGGCATCATCAGGCTGGAGCAAATACCTGCGCAGGCAGGGCGCGTGGCGTACCTGCGCCGCACATTCGCCTTTGCTGACTTTGGCAGCCTCTTCTCAGACCCCCTCGTCTTTTTCAAGAATGCTTTCAAATGGGGCCAGAGCGATTTCCGGGGAGAAGAATGGAGCGCCGCGCTGATGGAGCTGCTCCGTTCATGGGGTTTTGATGCGGATATGGAGGCTATTTCGCCCAATGCATTGGCCAGGCTGACAGAGAATAGCTCGAACCCCGCCAACGATCATATTACGGCTTTAAAAGCCTATTTCCTGCGTTCAGACAACAACCCCGCAGACCTCAGCGCCGGCGCCGGCCTTTTCCTGCTGCCGGAAACGCCTGCAGACAAACCGGGTTTTGCCATCATGCCCTTCCTCAGCGGCAAGCTGGAAGAGACCATTGTGATCACAGACAAGCTGAGCCTGGCCATCAAAGCCGCGCTTGACCTCACCGGCGGCATAGGCATCATGGTACGGCCGGGAAAAGACATTACGGCGTTTGCCGGCCTGGACAGCGGCACGCCCGGCAGCATCAGCGGCACCATCAGCATGCTGTTTTCCGCCAACGGCGAGCGAGACCCGTTCATCCTCATCGGCAAGCGGGATGCCAGCCGCCTCGAAATAGGCGTGGTAACGGCGGAAGCAGGCACCCGCTTTCACAACCAGGGCAAGTTTGAAGTATTCACAGAGTTCGGCATACAACAGGGAAAAATAGTGGTGAAGGCAGACGGGGCAGACGGCTTCCTGGCGCAGCTGCTGCCGGGAGACGGTATCAACGTGAACTTTGACCTGGCCGTGGGTTTTTCTTCCACCAAAGGGTTTTACTTCGGCGGCAGCGGCGGACTGGAAATACAGCTGCCCGCCCACATCCAGCTCGGGCCTATCGAGATCAACTCCGCCATGATAGCGCTCAAGCCGAAAGACGGCGAGCTGCCGCTGGAGCTGGCGGCCACCATCAAGGGAGACCTGGGCGTGCTGAAAGCCACGGTAGAAAATATAGGGCTGAAAGCTATTTTCACCTTCCCCAAAGACGGCAAGGGCAACCTGGGCCCCGTAAACCTGGCCATGGGCTTCAGGCCGCCCAACGGGGTAGGCCTGGCCGTAGACGCCGGCGTTGTCAAAGGCGGCGGCTACCTCTTCCTGGACTTTGACAAAGGCGAATATGCCGGCGCACTGGAGCTGACCTTCAGCGAAGTGATCTCCCTGAAGGCCATCGGCATCATCAACACCAAAATGCCTGACGGCTCCGCCGGTTTCTCGCTGCTCATCATCATCACGGCAGAGTTCGGCACCGGCCTGCAGCTGGGCTTCGGCTTCGTATTGCTGGGCGTAGGCGGCCTGCTGGGCCTCAACCGCACCATGAACCTGCAGGCGCTGGCAGAAGGCATCCGCAGCGGAGGCATCAACAGCGTAATGTTCCCCTCCAACATCATCGAGAACGCGCCGCGCATTATCAGTGACCTGCGGGCGTTTTTCCCCATAGAAGAAGGCAAGTTCCTCATAGGCCCCATGGCCAAGCTGGGCTGGGGCACGCCGGCCCTCATCTCCGTATCTATCGGTATCATCATAGAAATTCCCGGCAACATTGCCATTGTAGGCATCCTGAAAATTGCGCTGCCTACGGAAGAAGCGGCGCTCATACAATTGCAGGTGAACTTCATTGGCGCCATAGAGTTCGACAAGAGCCGCATGTGGTTCTTTGCTACACTTTATGAATCAAGAGTGCTGTTCATGACCATTGAAGGCGGCATGGGCCTGCTCATTGCATGGGGTAATGATTCCAATTTCGTGGTCAGCATCGGTGGTTTCCACCCGGCCTTCAACCCGCCGCCGCTGCCGTTCCCCAGTCCTGACAGGCTGGCCTTCAACATCGTGAACACGCCGGTGGCCAAAATACGGGTGCTGGGTTATTTTGCGGTTACTTCCAACACGGTGCAGTTTGGCGTGAAAGCGGAGCTGATGTTCGGCTTCGATGCCTGTAAAATTGAGGGGCACATTGCCTTTGACGCGCTGTTCCAGTTCTCGCCGTTCTACTTCATCATCCAGCTGTCTGCTTCCCTGTCCGTAAAAGTGTTCGGCATCGGGCTGTTCAGCGTAAGCGTCCGCATGTCTCTCGAAGGGCCTACACCATACCGCGCCAAAGGCACGGGTACTATCTCCATCCTGTTCTTCGACTTTGATGTAGACTTTGATGAAACCTGGGGAGAATCCCGCAACACTACGCTGCCGCCCATCGAGATCATGCCCATGGTGCGGGAAGAGTTCAACAAGCTGGCCAACTGGAAGGCGCGTTTGCCGGAGGGCAGCCACATACTGGTATCTCTCCGCAAAATAGACGAAGCGGAAGAGCTGGTGCTGCACCCCATCGGCACGCTGCAGGTAAGCCAGCGCTATGTACCGCTGGGTGTGAGCATCAGCAAGGTAGGTTCCCAGAAAACGGCAGACGTTAAGAAGCTGACAGTATCTGAAGAACCAGCCAGCGGGCTGAGCAAAACGGACGACCTGCGGGAGAGTTTTGCCATGGCGCAGTTCCAGGAGATGAAGAACGAAGAGAAACTGTCCCGCCCGTCTTTCCAGAAAGAACTGAGCGGCCTTGAACTGTCAGGTTCCGGCGCGCAGGTACGCACGGGCCGCGCGGTGCGCAGGGTAGTACGGTACGAGCTGATCATTGTAGACAACAACTTCAAACGTTTCAATCGCCGTTTCTTCTCCTTCTTCAGCTCCCTGCTCTTTACCCATTTCCTGAAACGCAACGCGGCCGCACGTTCTGTGCTGTCTGCCAATACAAAATCAAAGCTCAACCCGTATACAGATAAAATTGTGGCCGGGCAGGCGGCGTATGCTGTAGCCAGCACCGTGAACAACAAGGCATACGGGCCGGTAACTTCTTTTGCCAGCGAAGCGCAGGCCAGGGAGTACATGAACGAGCAGATTGCGAAAGACCCGAACCTGAAAGAATCCCTGCAGGTGATTTCCCATCATGAATTAAACCCGGCAGCATGAGTTATACAATTGCCAATTACACTTTTCTTCCCTGGCTGCGGCAAGGCATTGCCAATAAAATAACGGCTGCAGACAATGACGCTGGCGTGAAAGTGCGGGCCAAAATAAAGGTGGATTTCAAGCTGGACATTGAGAAGCCAGACGGCGGCACGGCGGCTGAAACGTTCTCGAAAGATGTGGAGTTGTACGGCCCCGGGGACATCATTGGCATAGACGCCAAGGTGGTGATCAAGCATGACCCCATGAACTGGATCACCGACTATGAGCCCAACTACCTGCCCTATATCGAATTTTATGACGAAAGTTTTCCCTGGCGCTATACGCCTGCCGCCCCCGGCAATGACCGGCTGCGGCCATGGCTGGCGCTGGTGGTGATCAAGGAAGGGGAGTTTGAAGAAGCAAAGAACATACAGGGCAAACCGCTGTCTTACATCACGGTGCCTAACGCCGCTACCAAATTTCCGCCGGCAGACCAGCTGTGGGCCTGGGCGCATGTACATGTGAGCGAAAGCCTGATGGACCAGCCGGAGAAAATCGTAGAGGCAGACACCGGTAAAATTGCCGCCGCCTTCCAGGCCGTGATGAACCGCAACCCTGACCTGGCCAGCTCCCGCATTCTCTGCCCCATGAAGCTGGAGAACAACGCGGCCTATCACGCCTTTCTGATACCCACATTCGAGACCGGCCGCCTGGCGGGGCTGGGGCTTAACCCCGCAGATCCCAACATGCCCCACGCCACCTTTTCCGCCTGGGGCAATTACAACAACCGCCTGGAGCCAGACAACTTTCCCGTATACTACCGCTGGTTTTTCCGCACGGGAGATGTGGGCGATTTTGAATACCTGGTACGCCTCCTCAAACCGCAGCCCATAGACAAAAGGGTGGGCCGCAGAGATATAGATGTACAATACCCCGGCAGCAACCTGCGCGGCATCACCAACCCGGAACTGGGCGGTGTGCTCAAGCTGGGCGGCGCCCTGAAGGTGCCGTTTGCCACCATGACGCCGGAAGACCAGGCAGACGTGCTGAAGTATGACAACTGGGACCAGAACGGCTACCCACAGCCTTTTCAGAAAGACCTGGCCACGTTCATCAACCTGGCGGATGATTATTACGAAAAGAAATCGGAAGATGCCAACGCCGCCGCCACAGACCTCGACCCGGAGATCAAAAACAATCCTGACCCGCTCATCACCCCGCCGCTCTATGGCCGCTGGCATGCGCTGCAAGACCGCCTGCTCACCAATCGTGACGGCAGCAATATTACACAGAACAAAAACTGGGTGCACCAGCTCAACCTCGATCCGCGCTGGCGCGTATCTGCCGGTTACGGCACCAGGGTAGTGCAGGAAAACCAGGAAGCCTATATGGAAGCCGCCTGGCAGCAGGTGGGGGATGTGCTGGAAGCCAACCGCAAGCTGCGTTACATGCATTTTGCGCGCCTCATTTCTACCAGCTGGTACCGGCAGCACGTGCAGAGCATGGTGCAGTTCTCCGCGGAAAAAGCGTTGCTGTTCACGGCCCCGGTGCAGCGCCGCGTGCTGGATGCGGTGGCCGGCGTTACCGTGCAGCACCAGGTAGACCAGAGCGTCATCACCCGCTCGCTCACGTCTCCCACCATGCGCAAGCTGATACGGCCCGGCGGCAGGGCCATGAAAAAATCTGTGTTCACCGGGGAGGCCCGCCCTGATAACCTGGTTACCCGTGTGAATGAGGGCCAGGTAGTGATAGCCCCGCCCAAAGTGGCGCCTGAAACATTGCCCACTGTGAATGAAGTGGCGGATGACATGATGCCGAAGAATGTTCCATCTTTTATATTGGACCTGATACGCAAATGGCCCTGGCTCAAATGGGCGCTCATCATTGCCGTTATCATCCTTATCCTGCTCATGCTGGTGGCCGGCTCGCTGGGCATTACAGCCTTGCTGGGCATTATTACCGCGGGATTGATATTGTTATTGGCTTACATACTCAAATGGAGCAAGGCCGTGCAGTTTGCAGATTCCATATCTGAAGAGAACCAGACGCCGGATGCGGTAGATGATATGCCAAAGAGCCCTGATTTTGTGCTGAGCGAGCCGGGCGGCGGCTTCAACCCAACCGTAGGTACAACAGACAGTGTGGAGGCCGTGAAGTTCAAGCTGGCGTTGAAAGAATCATTGGGCATGGTGCAAACCGCCAAAGAGCTGGGCGTGGTGCCGGTGCGGCCGAAGATCAATATTGCCGCCACGGTAGATACTACCTTCAAGGCGCTTGATCCGAAACTGACCATTCCCAAACATGTATTTGCCGGTTTGCATATTCCCGAACGCATCAGGCTGGCGCTGGTGGAAGATTTTGTGGAAGTGATGGAATACCCCAAAATAGACCTGCCCATGTATGAGCCGCTGAAGAAGATGAGCAAGGAAAACTTTTTGCCCAACCTCAACTTCATTGGCCAAAACACCATCTCGCTGATGGAAACCAATCAGCGGTTCATTGAGTCATACATGATAGGCCTGAACCACGAGTTCTCCCGCGAGCTGCTCTGGCGGGAGTATCCCACAGACCAGCGCGGCAGCTACTTCCGCCAGTTCTGGGACGTGGAAGGGTACTTTGATGACAAGAACAGAACGGAAGAGCAGCTGAAGGAAGACCTCAAAGACATTCCGCCCATTCACCGCTGGTCTAAGAACTCCGGGCTGGGAGACCATGACCACCGCGAAGAGGCGGGAGACAAGGAAGAAGAAGTAGTGCTGGTGATACGGGGAGAATTGCTGAAGAAATACCCCAACGCCGTGATATACGCCCACAAGGCCGCCTGGGAAACAGATGAGCAGGGCAACATCAATAACAAGGTGGAACGCAAGCTGGCGGAACTGGCGGAGAGCGAAAAAGAAAAGCCGCCGCGCAATAAGGTGAAATCTCCGCTCTACGAAGCAAGGGTGGAGCCAGACCTATATTTCTTCGGCTTTGATCTCAACATTACCGAAGCGCTGGGTGCAACGGGAGAATCCCAGTCAGACATAGACAAACCCGGCTGGTTCTTCTGCATCAAGGAGCGCCCCGGCGAGCCGCGTTACGGGCTTGATATTGACCAGGACGGAGAAAAGCCTGAAGTATGGAATGACCTGGCCTGGAACGATGTAATGCCCCCCAATGCTCCCGCCGGCGCCTTTATTCCGGTAGGTAACGCCACCATTGAACAAGACCTGAACGCCAACGGCCTGGAAACCGATGATTCGGAAAAGGTAGACCAGCGGAAAGACGATCTGCAGGTGTTCTGGAAAAAGAACATGAACGCGGCAGACGTAGCCTATATTCTTTACCAGGTGCCGGTGCTCATGGCCGTGCATGCCGGTGAAATGTTGCCCAAGCAACCTTAATATTCATCTTTAACTGAAGGACATGCCCAGTTTCAAAGAAACCATACAACAGCTTGAAGAGGCCCGCAGCAGCCAGTCTGCCAGCCAGGCCGGTTTTTCGCAAAGCCGTGAGCGCCTGAACAGGATCAGGAAACAAAGGGAAGCGCTGGAAAGAAAGGTGAATGATAACAGCGACGATTATGTAGCGGAGCTGAACAAGCTGAAAGCCGCGGAGAAGGAAGCCCTTACGGCGCTCAACCAGCAGAAGGAACAACTGGCCGGCGCCAAAGGCATCAGTGCCGGGCTGTATAAAGACTTTATCAAACTGTCTGACCCGCGCCAGCAGCTGCATAACCTGGACGATGGCATTCCCCTGCTGCTGTTCCCGGTGCGGATAGAGACCCGCTTCAAAAAAGTGAGGCAAGACAACGAGGTGACGGATGAACTATGGATCAGGATCTACCCCGATGATGCGCTGGTAGATACCTTTGAGGAAACGCTCTCTGAAACAGAAGTGAAAAACGCCGTGTTCTATTGGCAAAAACACTGGGAAGCGGCAGGCAACGAAGAGCAGGAGCGGGGCGCATGGCGTACACTGGTGAGCAACCACGGCTCCGGCCGCGCCTTTCATATACTGGAACGATACGCGCCGCAAAACCCGGCAGACGCACCGGTCAAAGCCAATGCGGAAGATGTGGTGCTGGTAGTGACCGGTCCCGCCCTGCCCACGCAGCCGGAAAGAGACGCCCTGGTGAAATACTGGGCGGAAGTGTGGCGCGTAACGGGAGATGCAGCAAAAGAGCAGCAGGCCTGGAACACGCTGGTAGCAGATGCCGGCGGGGAAGCCAGTGCACAGGCACTCCGTGAAAAATATACCCCCTTCAACATGGATGCGCTGCCGCCCGTTCCTAAAACAAAAGCAGACGTGCAGGTGTCCCTGGCGTTCCTGCAATTGCCCGCGCCGGAGAGCGTGCCCACCAAGGCACAATCCTGGTCAGAGGCGCCGTTTGTGAACATGCTGCCGGAGCGGTTTGTGGTGACGGGCTACCAGGGTACGGAAGTGGCTTTTGAGCGGCTGGGCAACCACATCCCTTCCCCGCTGTATGTAGCGCCAGACCCCGGTACCAGTGAAGAAGAGCAGTTCTCACAAGACGGGAACGGGGAGATCATTATGCCGGAAGAGCTGCAGTGGATGGTAGACTTCAACGTGGCCGTGCAGAACGGGCTGGGGCTGAAGGTACCCATTTCCGCCACGCAGGCGGCGCGGGGCTTTACACGCATAGTAGTGCTGGGCGTAAGGCTAAGCGCGGATGAATATAAAGGGAAAGAAATGGTGGAAACCCTGCTGGAGCACCACCGCAGAAGCCGCAAGGGCATTGCCATCATTCCACAGGGAACGCCAACTAACAATACCGAGTCAGACAGCGCCGGGCATCAAAGTCTCGACGATGCGGACGAGAGTTTCAACCTCCTGAAAAAAGGCAGATTGTTTGAGCCTGCCACCAGCTGGATAGACAAAAAAGACGGCCAGTGGCTGGCGGAAAGTTTAGGCCTCAGTTATGACGCCGTTAACAGGATATCCAATGCAGACCAGGCAGACACGGCAGAAGCGCGGATGATGAACACGGCCCTCTGGCCCGCCACCATGGGGTATATGATGGAAACCCTCATGCAGCCGGTGTTCAGTGATAACGATATTGCCGCCACCCGCAGCTTTTTCAACCAGTTCGTGTCCGGCCGCGGGCAAATACCGGCATTGAAGATAGGCCGCCAGCCATACGGCATTCTGCCCGCTACCGGCTTCGCAAATATCAAATGGCTGAGCCGCCAGCCGGCTGCTACACACCTGAACGTGGCCGCCGGCACCAGCTACCTTTTCAAGCTCTACAACATCCTGAAAGAAACAGACAAGGAATGGCAGGCGCTGGTGAGCAAGGTGTCTCACGTAGGCAAAGCCGGAGACGGCCACCAGATACTGCTGGACGCGCTGGGGCTCAACCCTGCGTCTGTTGAATATTACCAGCGTACAGCGGAAAGCAAGCAGGATATTTTCAACCGCTTCAACCTGATGGGGCTGGGCGGCGCGTTGCTGGCGCTGTTCCTCACCGGCGGCTATGTAAAAACCGGCATGGACCTGCTGAAGAAGTTCGGTTATACGGAAGCTGAAGTGCCGGAAATACTGGACAAGTTTTTCCTGCAAAGCCAGAACCAGCTGAAAGGCCCGTTGATTGATGACCGCCCCCTTTCCGAAACCGCCCTCATCCGCAACTACACCACAGACAATAAAAACTACATACAGTGGCTGATCAACGCCGTCAACACGTCTCATGACACGCTGCGCAAGCAGCAGGGTTTCATCAACGGCAAAATACCCAACGCCCTGCTGTACCTCATGCTGCACCATGCGCTCGACCTGAGTTATGTGGAAGTAAGCCTGCGCCTTTACCAGAAGGCCGCCCTGCTCACCAGCGAGCAGGTGAGGGCCGCCAAAATAGAACCCGCTTTCCTGCACATTTCCCAAAAGGCGCAAACAAGCGAAAGCCGCTGGAATTACCTCTACTCCCGTCAGCCTGTTATTACCGGCAATGCAGATCAGTACATTGGCGATTACATTCCCAAGATCATCAAAACGGAAGTGGCCAGCCAATACATGAAAGAACAGCTGGAGGCGCTTGAAAAGCTGAAAGACCTGCCCACGGCGCGGCTGGAAAGGATATTTGCGGAGCACATAGACTGCTGCTCTTACCGGCTGGACGCCTGGCAGTCAGGCATACTGCATTACCAGCTGTCCCTGATGCGGCAGCGCATGAGCGATAGCGAAGAAGAATATAAACAAGGCATCTACATCGGGGCTTTCGGCTGGGTGGAAGAAGTGAAGTCTGAGAACAAAGTGCTTACGCCCGTGCAGCTGGAAGACCCTGCGCTGAAAAAGATGTTCATAGACGGGCAAACCATTCCGCTGGAGCGTGACAGTACCAACGGCGGCTACATCACCGCCCCGTCTCTTGACCATGCGGTGGCCGCTTCCGTGCTCCGCAACGCGTATACCGCCAATAAAAACCCGGAATCCCTGCGTGTGAACCTTTCCTCTGAAAGAGTACGCAAAGCGCTGTCTGTGATAGAAGGCATCCGCGGCGGCCAGTCTATGGGCGCATTGCTGGGGTACTACCTGGAGCGCGGGCTGCATGAAGGTTACCCCGGCGTGGAGCTGGACTACTTCATTTACCAGCTGCGCAAAGCCTTTCCGCTGGTGGTGAACAAAGTGAAAGATACGAAGCTGAATGACGGGGATGGGGATGAGGTGGAAGTGATAGAGGCCCGCAACGTGATAGACGGGCTGGCGCTGGTGAACCATGTTACGCAAACCGGGAACACCGCTTACCCCTTCGGCAAAACATTGCCGCCGCTGGAAAATGCGGCGCAGGGCACGGCCATCACCAAAGAAGTGAACAAGATCATGGACATCAACGATGCCGTGGGTGACCTGGCCATTTCCGAAAGCGTGTACCAGGCCGTGCTGGCTAATTACGAACGCTCCAACGCTACGCTGGACACGTTCAGTGATGCGAATTTTCCGCCCATACCGGAAGTAGTGCAAACCCCGCGCAGCGGCATCAATCTTACCCACCGCGTAGGCCTGCATCTCAAACCCGGCCTGGCCGCCAACCCGGCCCATACGCCCCGCGCAAAAGCAGAGCCTGCCATGAACGAGTGGCTGCAAACAGTGCTGCCTGCCCCGGCAGACATTGTTTGTTTTGTAAGCTACGGCGCCGTAACAGACGAAGAAGTATCTGCCGCCACGTTAGGCCTGCAGCCGCTTGACCTGCTGTACATGATCAATACAGACAGTGACCAGGCCCTGCGTGAAATTGACGACCGGCTGCTGAAGTTTGTGATGGACAAGGGCGGCGTGCGGCCGGATGTGGCCGTCAGCATCAACTACATGAAGCAGGCAGCCGGCAAATACAGCTTTTTTGAGCTGGCGCCGCTATTCAACAGCCTGCGTACCCTGCTGCTGCGCTCCCGCCCCCTCACGCCCAATGACGTGAGTATAGCCATTGATGCCAAAGCGGAAGAAGACAACGCCGTATTTGCAGACAATAACCTCGCCCGCCTGCAAGCCGCCCGCAATGAACTGCAGCAGCAGTTGAACAATGACCTCACGCCTTACATCAATACCATAGAGCCGTTGCTGACGGCAGATCTTTCCGTGCCTGCCAATGTAACCGCCGTGATCAATGCGCTGGACGCATCTTTCATACAACCCGCGCTGCCCGTCTTTTCCGCGCTGGCTAAAGCCGGCCTTATTGAAGCGGGCTACGGGTTCATGTACACCCGCCGGAAAGAGATATTCCTCCAGTTGCTCAATAAAACCGCCGCGCTCACCACCAAATGGGACGGCAAGCTGGCCGCTTACGATGCGCTGATAACAGATTATGCGGCGCTGCCGGGAACTGCTACAGCCGAAGAAAAAATGCGCTTCCTGCAAGACGCCGAGCTGCAGCTGTCTACCATTGTGCGCACTACGCTGCCCGCTACGCCGGCAGATTACCTGAACGCCCTGCAAACCACCATCAGGCCGGCTTTTGAAGCCAAACTGAATGATTTGAAAACCGTACAGGCCACTGCCGCCACTACCTTGCTGGCGCTGCTCAATGAAGTAAAAGGCAAGCTGCCTGTTGACCAGTTTGATGCGGAAGCGTTTGACCTGAAAGACGTAGAGAACCAGTTTGTTGTGCTGGCAGGAGAAATACTCGCCGCTGCCAAAGCGCTGGCAGCAAGCCTTGTTAAACGCATTGCCGCAGCAGATGCGTTGCTGGCGGAAGTGCCGGCTGTTACGGATAACAAAAAGAAAGTGAAGCTGGTGATGGATGCGGCCGTGCACCTCTTCCATGAAGATTTCAAGGTAGTGCCGGAGTTTGGCGTCACTGCGGCGGCCGGCGCGGAATGGAACAACGCCGTGGCCGCCAGAAGCCAGCTATTCAGTTACCTGACCACCCCGGACGGAGACGGTAACGTACTGTCCGAGTTCCCGGAAGACGACTGGCTGTACGGTATTGCGCGCGTACGGGAAAAGCTGCACCACTGGGAAAACCTGGTGCTGCTGAGCCCTGCTTTCCAGAAAACGGCCCCTGAGCTGCATCCCGTTCAGTTGCCTTACCAGGCCAATGACAGCTGGCTGGCGCTGGAGTACCCGGCAAACTATAGCATCAACACAGACCGCCTGCTGTACACCGCCCACTATTCCACGCCTTTTGACCGCAACGCACGGCAATGCGGCCTGCTGCTGGATGAATGGACGGAGATCATTCCATCAGGAAATGAAACGGCAGGTGTAGCCTTCCATTACGACCGGCCGAATGCAGAGCCTCCGCAGGCCATACTGCTGGCCTTGCCCACGGAATTTACCGGGGAGTGGAAGTGGAACGATCTGCTGAACACCGTCAACGAAACGCTGAACGCAGCGAAGAAACGCGCCGTAGAGCCCGCGCAGGTAGATACTACCAGCTACGCCAGGTTCCTGCCCGCTATCGTGTCTTCCATGACGGTACACCCGCTTTCCGTTTCGCTCAACCTGGCCTTCAACAACAACATTCACGAGATCTTATTAAACCAGGGGCAATGAACAAATACGTAGCCATAGAGAACATCGCCACAGAACTGACCGCCAAAAGCCTGGTGGGCATTACCATGTGGAACCGCCTGGAGGCGCGCCCGCGCACCAACAATTTTGACCGCGCGCTGCGGGCAGAAGTGCGTGACGCGCTCTGGATGCTCAGCAAGCAGTGGCAGATGGGAGAGTTCCTGGGAGACGATGCAGGATCGCCCGTATTTTCCCGCATGTACATGGCCAAAACAAAACTGACCAAGTACGTGCCCGGCAGCCATTCTGTAGAAGTGTTTGACGAAACCGTACCGCTGGAAGCCAAAGTGGAAAAACGCAATATCCCTTTCAACATCGGTACCGCCGCCGTATCGCTAGACATGCGGTTGCTGATGGGCCGCCACTGGCTGAAAATGATACAGGGAATGGGCAACACCGTGGCCGATGCTTACATCACCCAATACAAAATTGCGCTGCCGGATGCGGACAAAAAAGAAGATGCCTACATCACCGCCCATAAAGAAGCCTGGCAGCAATTCAACGCCGTAGCCGGCCGCTGCATGGACGGCGGCGCGCTGTACGCCCACCTGAAAACGCCCGGCGGCAAGGCGTCAGACGGCATGGCCGTTTTAACGCCTGCACAGGCTGCGGAAGCAGATACAAAAGGGGAGCGTTTTGTGGCATGGTTCGAAAAACTGTTCTACCAGCCCGGCGCCACGGAAAACGATGCCTGGAAACCGCAGCGGCTGGAATACCAGTTTGCCTGTTCCGCACCCGTGCAGGGCCAGGAAAAAGTAATGACGGCAGATGAGTATTACCAGGGCCACCTTGACTGGTATAACCTTGACATAGACCCCGCCCGCCAAAGCCTGCCGGATACCGGCACGCCGCCACCCGCCGGTATAGAAGAACCGCTGAAGCTCAGCTTCATTCCCGTGCCCGTCAACTTTGACGGCATGCCTAATACCCGCTGGTGGACGTTTGAAGACGGCCGCACCAACTTCGGCAACATCAAGCCTACCACCCGTGACATCGGCAAGCTGCTTTTTATAGAGTTTGCATTGCTGTATGCAAATGACTGGTTCCTGGTGCCCGTCACGCTGCCTGCAGGTAGCGTGGCCACGGTAAAAGGGCTGGCCGTTACCAATGTTTTCGGGGAAAGGCTGTGGGTAGAGCCCGCGGGCAAAGGGCTGGACGATGCCTGGAACAAATGGAGCATGTTCACCCTCAACACCAAAGGCAACATGGGCGAGCAGACAGATACCAGCCTGCTGGTGCTGCCCACCGTGTCCAAGATACAGGAAGGCAAACCGCTGGAAGAAATTCACCTTCTCCGGGATGAAATGGCTAACATGGTGTGGGGCATTGAAAGCATCATACCGCTGGCTACCGGCAGCGGCAAGCATGGTAGTGAGGCCGCGCGCGAGCTGAAAGCACGTTACCAGCAGATACTGGACAAAAAGATAGGCAACGGCGCCGTGATACCGCCCGCTCCGCCTGCGTACAAGGCAGACCTCCGGTATGAAGTGATGAACACCGTCCCTGAAAACTGGATACCTTTCATTCCCGCCCGTGTGGAAAACAGCATCCGCGCCATCAGGCTGCAGCGTGCGGCCATGCCGCGCATCCTCAATGGAGACCCGGAGAAGCCGGAAAAAACAGAGCCCCGTACTTCGCTGTTGCGTGAAGGCCTTGACGCAACACCCGCCGCCACTTATTTTGTGAATGAAGAAGAAGTGACACGGGCAGGCACCTTTGTGCTGGAATCTTACCAGCGTACGCGGTGGTACAACGGCAAGGTGGTAACCTGGCTGGGCATACGGAAGCAAACCGGCAGGGGAGAAGGGGCCAGCAACCTGGCATTTGACCAGGCCATCCCGGTGAAGAAGTAAGGTGGCCTGAATCCTTTCCATACTTGCATTTTCCCTGTATATTTGTTGTACTAATCTCGGAAAATGAAACTGAGGCAAATACCCCCGCCAGATGCATTGAAAAACCATATCCGGTATTTCTGGGTGTTTGAAGGAGCGGAAGAGGCCATCCCGGCCGGCTCTTTCAAAGCCATTGCAGACGGCTGCCCCGGCCTCATCTTCCAGCACCCTGACAAGGGTGTGATGTTCCAGAACAGCAAGCGCCTGCCTCCCGCATTTGTATATGGCACTGCTACCCGTTATGCAGAGATCAGTCTTGAAGGGGCCTTCAGCACCATCGGCATGTTCTTTTTCCCCCAGGCCCTTCCTGCCGTATTCGGCATCAACGCCGGCGAGCTGACGGACACCTGCATGGACCTTGAGCTGATTGCCCGCCGGCAGCAGTACCCTTTGGTGGAGCAGCTGGCCGAAGCCCCGTCTGCCCACCGCCGCATTGCTATTCTCAGTGATTTTTTATACCTGCTGCTGCAGCAGAACAGCTGTTTCGAGAACACGGCCATGCAGCATGCCGTTAACCGTATTGTGCAGGCAAAAGGCAGCGTGTCCCTGAAAGAATTGCAGGAGCAGCTGCAATTGTCTGAAAGGAGCTTTGAGCGGAAATTCAAACAATACGTTGGCGTTACGCCCAAGCTGTTTGCCCGCATCAACCGCTTCCAGGCCTCCCTTCACCAGTTGCGGCAAAACGACTTCCTGAAGCTGTCTGATGTAGCCTACCTGAATGACTATGCAGACCAGTCTCACTTCATCCGCTCCTTCCGCGAGTTTGCAGGCCTTTCCCCCAACCAGTACCAGAAGAACGCCGTAGAGCTGGTGGAGAACTTCTCCGGCCTGCGCTGACCCCGCTGCCGGTTTTGTTCTATTTTAACACACCCTCCCGCCATAGTTTTGTCGTTATTGACCATTAAACCATTTGCTATATGTTCGCAAACATTGTTCTGGCATTGACAGCCGTTACCACAGCCCTGATGGCCGGCCTTTTTTACGCGTATTCATTTTCTGTAAGTCCCGGCCTGGGGCGCCTGGCGGATGCGGAGTACATCCGCGCCATGCAGCACATCAACCGCGCCATCCTGAACCCGGTGTTTTATGCGGGTTTTATGGGCACGTTGTTATTGTTGCCTTTCAGCGCATACCTTCATTACGGCCAGCCGCTTTCCGTGCGTTTCTGGTGCCTGGCCGCTGCAGCGCTCGTATATGCCGTCGGCGTTTTCGGCATCACCATGGCGGTGAACGTGCCGTTAAATGAAGCGCTGAATGCATTCAACACGGAGCCTGCCTCCCTTTCGGAGATAGCGGCGCGCCGTGCAGGGTTTGAAGTGCGGTGGAATACGTTTAACAACCTTCGTACATTATTTGCTGTTGTTGCCACGGCGTTGGTGGCGGTGGGGTGCATTTATAAGGAAGGGTGACAAGGGGCACCCATCAATAGCCCAAACAGGAACTTCCCTGTTTGGGCTATCAACATTTTACAAGCTTCTCATGTAGTCTTCCAGCCTCACCGGCTTCCTCCCCAGCAAGTGCTCCAGCGCTCCGTCTACATGTTCGAACTCACCTTCTTTCACGCTATCTGCCATGCTGAGGTAAAAGTCTACCGCTACCGGCGGCATTTCCAGTTTTACCAGCTCTTCACGGAAGGCGTCCGCAGGTATATCCGTATACGTGGCCGGCAATCCCTTCGTGGTTTGCAGCAGCGTAGCAATGTCATGGAAAGAGTAAGCATTGCTGCCGGTAATGTCATACACGGTGTTTACATGGCCCTTGGGCGCGGCCAGTACGTTGGCGAGGGCTTCCGCAATATCTGTGCGGGCTACGAAGCTCACGCGGCCGTTGCCGGCGGGGTGGTAGATCTGGCCGTTTTCAAGGGCGCTGCCAAGGAACAGGGGAATGGTTTCCATATACATGCTGTCACGGAAAAAAGTGTAGGCAAAACCGTTGTCACGGATGGCTTTTTCTGTTTGCACATTGGTTTGCGCGCCATGAAAGATAGGCTGTTCTCCCAATTTTACAGAGCTGATGTAAACGATGTGTTTTACGCCTGCCGCTTTCGCGGCGTCTACCACGTTTCTTTCCTGCTGCGTGGCATGCGCGCCGTAGCTGGCGGAAGATATATGCAGCAGTTTTTCAACGCCTTCAAACGCGGCCTGCAGGGAGGCGGGATCGTCATAATCCCCCGGGCGCACCTGTATGCCGCTGAGGTCTTTCATTTTTTCAGGGTCACGTACAACCGCTATGATATTGCCGGGATTTACTTGCTGCATTAAAAATCCGGTGGTGGCTTTGCCAAGCTGGCCGCTGGCGCCTGTAATTGCTATTGTCATATTTCTTTTTTTGACAAAATTAGGAGCGGCATCACCGGTAAAATAGAACAAAACCGACAAGGCCGGAAATACAAGGCTGTCGCAATTGACATGCTGCGGGTGGTATTTGCATGCGGCTGAAATGCAGTGCTATGCCGTGTTTTGTTAACTGCTCGTTAATCGGGGCGCTTTCCGGTACGTTTACTGGAAAAATTATGGCGTTTACCAAAAGGCGCTTGACGGCATGGCGTTTTCGGTATACTTTTACATCGGTTTTTCATAGGATATGGTTAAAAATATTGAAGGGCGGTATTCTTACCGCCTTTATTTTTTTACCTTGTGAGCCCATCCTCCAACCATACGTTATGGAAAACATGCTGCTTCAATACATCCGTTCTATTGTACAGGTACCACCCGCCGAAGTGGAGAAATTGCTGGATATCGGTAAACACGTCACCATCCGGAAAGGAGATTATTTTCTGCAGGAAGGGCAGATACCCCGCAAGTTCGCTTTTGTAGGCAAAGGCCTTTTCCGCTATTTGTACATTGATGCGGATGGAAGGGAATACACCCGCAACTTCATGCCGGAGCGGAGCTTTATTTCCGCGTATGCGGCCATGGTACAGCAAAAGCCTTCCCGCATGTTTATTGAAGCATTGGAGAACAGCGAAATAATGGAAATTGACTACAGCCGGTGGCAGGAGGTAAAGAAGGGCCACGCCTGCTGGAGCCAGTTTGTAATTATTCTACTACAAAAAGCTTTTGTTTTCATCGAAAACAGGGAGCGGGATTTATTATTGCTGGATGCCGGTCAGCGGTACAACGTTTTCAGGGAAGAATTTCCGGGGCTTGAAAAACGCGTGTCGCAGCAACTGCTGGCTTCTTACCTGGGCATCTCTCCCGTGTCCCTGAGCCGGCTGAGAAAGAACGGCAGCTACTGATCAGGTAGACTTGCGCACCACCAGTTCCGTTTTCAATACTTTGATGATAGACTTCCAGTCTGCCACTTCCCGGCTGATCTGGTCTATCAGCAGCTGCGCGGCTGTACGCCCGATGTCACGCACCGGCTGGGATACGGTGGTGAGCGGCGGGTCTATCAGGCCGGATACAAAATCGTTGCTGAACCCTACCACGGCAATGTCTTCCGGCACCCGCAACCCTCTTTTCCTGATCACCTGGATGGTTTCTATGGCCGTAGGGTCGTTTACCGCAAAAATGGCATCCGGCCGGTTCTCCAGGTTCAGCAGGTGGTTCACGTATATTTTCACCTTGTCTATATTCAGATCGTAAGAGATCATCAACTCCTCATCAAGCGGCACATTATATTTCCGCAAGGCGGCCTTGTAGCCGTTGAGCCTCTTTTCGCTGATCTTCAGGGAAGCGGGGCCGGCCAGGTGCGCAATGCGTTTGCGGCCGGACTCTATAAGGTAGCTCACGGCGCGGAAAGAACCATCATAATCATCCACGATCACTTTCGGCACGTCCATTTCATCACACACCCGGTTGAAAAAAACAATGGGAATGCCTTTGCGCTGGAAGATCTTCAGGTGGTCGTAGTTGCGCGTTTCCCGGGTGATAGACACCAGTATGCCGTCTACCTGGTTGGCCAGCATCACCCTGGTATTGGCCACTTCGGTTTCATAGCTTTCGTCAGACTGGCAGATCACCGTGGTGTAACCGGCCTTGCTGGCTACTTCCTGCGCGCCTATGATGGCAGTGGGGAAGTAGGAGCTTTTGAACTCCGGCACAATAATGCCGATGGTATTCGTTTTTTTGGTGATGAGGCTGATGGCCAGCATATTCCGCTGGTAGTCCAGCTTCTCCGCCAGCTCCAGCACGGCCTGCCGGGTTTCCGGCTTAACGCTCTTATGCCCGGTCAGCGCGCGGGATACGGTAGATTTGGAAAGGTTCAGCTCTTTCGCAATGTCAATAATGGTTACCTGGTGCCTTTTCATGCCGCTAAGAAACGAATTATTTGCAATTGATGGGAACATTCCCGCAAATTGGGAATGTTCCCACGGCGCCGGGTGTCATTTTTTGCTTCGTGGTATAGTTGTTAGTCCCCATCTTTGGTAATCAACTAAATTCACACGTATGAAAAAGCTGTTGCTCTTCATCGGCTTACCGGTGCCTGTTTATGCCACGTTTACTTTAGTTCCCGGTATTACTGCACTACACGCATAGTTCATTTTTAAAACAAGTCGCTTGTTATGAAGGTTAAGATTTTTTCAATGTTGCTGTTGTGTATTGCGCTTATCCGAACCGCCTATGCACAAACGCCGGCTGCTTCCCCCGGCCAGTCAAGAACTGTTACAGGGAAGATCACTGATATGGAAGGGGAGCCGCTCCCTGGTGTCACCATTCTTTTAAAAGGCGGTAAAGCACAGGCCATGACCAACGATGCGGGCGTGTACACCATCCGCATTCCGCAGGGGCCGGAGGCCGTGCTGGTATTTTCATTTGTGGGTTTCCACACCAAAGAAGTGAAGCTGGCGCCCACGGCCACCGTGTACAACACCAAAATGGAGCCTTCCGTGAAAGGCCTGAATGACGTAGTGGTGATCGGTTACGGTACCGTGAAAAGGAGAGACCTGACGGGCTCTGTGGGAGAAGTGAAGGTGGAAGAGATGCAAAAGGCGCCGGTGGCCAGCTTTGAGCAGGCCCTGGCCGGCAGGGTAGCCGGTGTGCAGGTAACTGCTGCAGACGGGCAGCCGGGGGAGGGCATGAAAATAGCCATCCGCGGCAACAACTCCGTTACGCAAGATAACTCGCCGCTCTATGTAATTGACGGCTTCCCCATGGAAAGCCCGGACAACAACATCATCAACCCGGCAGATATTGCTTCCATAGAAGTGCTGAAAGACGCCTCCGCCACCGCCATCTACGGCGCGCGCGGCGCCAACGGGGTGATCATGATCACCACCAAGCAGGGCAAAATAGGCGCGCCGGTGGTGAATTACCAGATGTGGGTAGGCATGGACCAGAACATCCGCCAGCAGGAAATGATGGACCCTTACGAGTTCGTGAAGTACCAGCTGGAGCTGAATCCCGGCCTTTACGAGCCTATTTACCTGAAAAACGGTAAAAAGCTGGAAGATTATAAAAACGAAAAAGGGGTGAACTGGCAAGACCTGGTGTTCCGCAACGGTTTTGGCCAAAGCCACAATCTCTCCGTACGCGGGGGGAGTGACAAAACACGGTACTCGTTGTCCGGCTCCGTTTTTTCGCAAGACGGTATCATCATCAACAGCGGCTTCCGGCGTTACCAGGGCCGCGCCTCTATAGACCAGACCATCAGCAGCAAGGTGAAGGCCGGTTTCAACGCCAACTATACCGGCACCAAAACCTTCGGCACCTTTGCCAACAGCACCTCCAGCGGCCAGGCTTCCGGCCCTACTTCCAGCCTGATGTACAGCGTTTGGGGCTTCAGGCCGGTAACGGGAGATTCGCTCAGCGATTTGTCTTTGGTAGACGAGCCGTTTGACCCGAATGTTGACCCCATGGCGGAATGGCGCATCAATCCTATCATTTCCACCAAAAACGAATACAACCCTTCTTTCAACAATACCCTTATTGCCAACGCTTACGCGGAGTTCAAACCGCTGAAGTATTTCACGCTGCGCATTACCGGCGGTCTTACCAAGATCAACTGGCGGCGCGAAATGTTCAACAACTCCAATACACGCATGGGCAACCCGCGGAGCAGCAACATGGGCGTAAACGGTTCGGTAGATAACCGGGAAACCACCAACCTGCTGAACGAGAACACCCTCAGCTACATCCGCACCATCAATAAAAAACACAGCATCAACGCGGTGGCCGGGGTTACCATGCAGAAAATATCCACGTACCGCCACGGCTTTTCGGCTACGCAGGTACCCAATGAAGCGTTGGGCATGAGCGGGCTGGATGAAGGTACCATCACCACCGCGCCCAACGAGAAATCAAGCAGCGCGCTGATGTCTTTCCTGGGCCGTGTAAACTATGGATATGATTCGCGTTACCTGTTCACCGTGTCTTTCCGCGCAGACGGTTCCTCCAAGTTCGCAAAAGGCAACAAATGGGCTACCTTCCCCTCCGGCGCTTTTGCCTGGCGGCTGATAGAAGAGCCTTTCATGAAGAACATCAACTGGTTGTCTGACGCCAAGCTGCGTGCAGGCTACGGCTTAACGGGCAACAACCGCGTGCTGGACTTTGCCTATCTCTCTTCCATGCAAATGTTCGTGTACTCCGGCTACTCTTTCGGCAACAACCAGGAGGCGGGTATCATCCCCAACAACCTGGGCAACCAGAAGCTGAAATGGGAAACCACAGAGCAGGTAGATATAGGGCTGGATGTAGGTTTCCTCAAAAACCGCATTGCATTTACCGCAGACTATTATAAAAAGAATACGCGAGACCTGTTGCTGCTGGCTACTTTGCCCGGCTCTACCGGCTACCTGAGCGGCTTCCGCAACGTAGGGCGCGTATCCAATGAAGGGGTGGAGCTTACTCTCAACACGCAGAACATCACCGGCAAAAAATTCACCTGGTCATCCAGCTTCAACATTTCGTTCAACCGCAACAAAGTGCTGCAGCTGAACGAAGGGGAGCCCAGCATGGCAACCCGCATTACCTGGGGCAACTTCAACAACGCGTTCCCCTATATTGCCATTCCCGGCCAGCCCATTGCGCAGTTTTACGGCTTTTTGTTTGACGGGGTGTACCAGTACAGTGATTTCAACAAGCTGGCTAACGGCTCTTATGTGCTGAAAGATGAAGTGCCCAACAATACCATGCCGCGCGCTAACATTACGCCGGGCCATATCAAGTACAAGGATATTAACGGAGACGGGCAGGTAGACAATAACGACCTCACCATTATCGGTGACCCGAACCCGATACATGTAGGCGGTTTTTCCAATAATTTCACCTATGGCGGGTTTGACCTGAACGTGTTTTTCCAGTGGAGCTATGGTAACGATCTGCTGAATGCCAACCGTATCGAGTTCGAGAACGGGGACGTACAGCGTAACTTCCTGAACATGTTCAAGTCTTTCGAAAACCGGTGGACGCCTGAGAACCAGACCAACGCCCTTTACCGCCTGGGTGGCCAGGGCCCGCAGGTGTATTCTTCCCGTACTATAGAAGACGGTTCCTACCTCCGCCTCAAAACCGTGGCGCTGGGTTATTCGCTGCCGGCAGCCATGCTGCGCAGGGCGCATATCAAAACACTGCGTGTGTACGCGGCGGCGCAGAACCTGCTCACCTGGACCAATTACACCGGTCTTGATCCGGAGGTATCCGTACGGCATACCGCCCTCACACCGGGCTTCGACTGGTCTGCCTACCCCAAATCGCGCACGCTCACACTGGGGCTGGACATTACTTTTTAATGCTTAAAAATTATGCAGATGAAACGCATCCTCATATTTTTATTGCTTGCAGCCGGTACATTCAGCAGTTGCAGCAAGTTTCTTGAAACGGAACCGGAAGATTTTGTAACGCCGGATAACTACTACAATACGGAAGCCGACCTGCGCCGTGCGCTGAACGGCGTGTACAACCGGCTGATAGACAATTTCGGGCGTATGTACTCCCGCGGGTTGTTCAGCTACCTGGCTATCAGCGACGAGTTTTTCTTCAAGAACATCACCATTGCCCAGCTGAAGGTAATGGAGTTCGACGCCGGGCAGCTGGATATAGGCCGCTTCTGGGAAACCGCCTACCAGGGTATAGACCGGGCCAACCTGTTGCTGGAGAACGTCCACAAGCCGGACATGGACGAAACCAGGCGCAATGTGATCAAAGGCGAAGCCCTTTTCCTGCGTGCGTATTATTACTTCCTGCTGGTAGACCATTTTGGCGGCGTGCCGCTGAAGCTCAGCTCCACCAAGACGCCTACAGACCAGTACCTTGCACGCTCAAGCGTGGCCGAAGTATATGCGCAGATCGTGAAAGACATGCAGGAGGCCGAAACGCTGGTGAGTGACATTAACGGGTACAACTACAACGAGACCGTTACGCAAACCGCCGTGCAGGCCATCCTGGCCAGGGTTTTCCTGACCATGGCGGGAGAACCGCTGAAACAAACAGAGCGGTATAAAGACGCGCTGACCTATGCAGATAAAGTGATCAGCTCCGGCCGCCATTCCCTGAACCCGGATTACAAGCAGATATTCATCAACCACTCCCAGGATAAATATGATCTGCAGGAGTGCATCTGGGAAGTGGGCATGTACGGCAACCAGCTGGGCAATGCACAACTGGCAGGCGCGGTAGGCATCGAGAACGGGCTGGAGTGCCTGGATGAAAGTATCGGCTACAGCGGCGGCGGCATGCATCCCACCGCCCGCATGTTCGAGATGTATGAACCAGCAGACCCGCGGCGTGACTGGGCTATTGCTCCCTATAAATACACCACCGCCAACGGCGTAACCACCAAAACCAACTACACCGCTGCGCAGATATACGACCGTACCATAGGTAAATGGCGCCGGGAGTATGAAACGGCCACGCCCAAGAGCAGAACGTATAACTCTACCAACTTCCCCGTGATCCGCTATGCAGACGTGCTGCTGATGAAAGCGGAGGCGGAGAACGAAGTGAACGGCCCGACGGCAGACGCATACAACGCCCTGAACATGGTGCGCAGAAGAGGCTACGGCAAACCGGTAAGTACGCCTGATGCCGCTGTAGACGCGCCGGCAGGCATGGACAAAGCCGCCTTCCTGGCGTATTTGCAGGATGAGCGCGCCCGTGAGCTGGCTTTTGAAGGCATGCGGAAACATGATCTCATCCGCTGGGGACTGTACCTGCAGAACATGCAGACGCTGGCGGCGGAAATTAACGCTACCGCTCCCTCAGGCTTCAAGTATGCGGGCAATGCCGCCAAAAACGTAACGGCCAGGAACCTGGTGTTCCCCATTCCCAATTCTGAAGTGACGGTAAACCAATTGATCATTCAAAATCCCAACTGGTAATTATGCGAAAGCTCATATATATGCTGGCTGCCGCCACCACGCTGGCCGCCTGTAAAAGAGAAAAGGTGCCTATGCCTGACTTCCAGGTGCATACCAGCTCCCTTACCTACAAAGCCGGTGATACCGTACGGTTCGTATTCAGCGGCAACCCGGATAACATTACTTTTTTCTCCGGTGAGCCGGGCCATCACTACGAGTTCAGGAAACGTACCAGCGCCGCCAACGACCTGCAGGTGCAATTCAGCACCTGGGTGCGGTACGGCATGATACGGGATAACCTGCAGCTGATGGTATCTAATAACTTTAACGGTAAAGCCACTGTTGCGGACGTGCAAGCCGCTACCTGGACGGATGTTTCAGACCGTGCCGTATTTTCTACCGGTACAGACCGTACGCCCTCCGGCGTAGTGAGCCTGAAAGACTTTGCCAGGCCGCTGCAAGATTCCGCGCTCATATACGTGGCCTTCCGTTACACAGACTATAAAAAACCGCAGGGGCAAAACCAGTGGGTGATCCGTACCTTCGAGGCCAACAATGTGTCTGATGACGGGGTGATATCTCCCCTGGCCGTGATGAGCACCGGCGGCTGGCAGCAGGTAGACGTGAAGAACCCCGGCTTCAAATGGACCATTACCACCGCGCAGCTGCTGATAGCCAACGCTCCGGGAACCGCGGATGATAATGAAGACTGGGTGATCAGCAAGGGCTTCAACCCCTGGCAGATCAAACCCGATGTGGGAACGGCGCTGAAGAACGTGAGCACCGTACTGGCGGAGCACACTTACGTATATACGAAACCGGGCACTTACAAAGTAGTATTTGACGCCTCTGCCGTTCGTTATACAGGCGAAAAGCGCGTGCTGCGTGAAATTAACTTAACCATTACACCATAGGAAGAAGAACATGAATGTAGCGATTGACACGTCGGTAATAGTTGTATTTTCTGTATTTATCATGCTGGTGGGCTTTTCGTTCTCGAGAACGGGAAGGAACCTGAAATCGTTCTTTGCGGCGGGAGAGGCTGTGCCCTGGTTCATTGGCGGGTTGTCTCTTTTTATGAGCTTCTTTTCCGCCGGTACTTTTGTGGCATGGGGCTCTATTGCCTATAAATACGGCTGGGTGGCCGTTACTATTCAGTGGACGATGTGCATCGGCGGCCTGGTAACAGGCCTGTACATTGCGCCCAAATGGAAGGCCACCGGCAACCTCACCGCGGCGGAGTTCATCCGGGAGCGGCTGGGCGCCGGCGTACAGCAATCCTACATTTACATCTTCATGCTCGTATCACTGCTCATCAAGGGCTCCGTGCTGTATTCCGTAGCGCGGCTGGTAAGCTCCTCGCTGGGTTTTCCGCTGATGCCCAGCACTGTGGTGCTGGGGTTGTTCATGATAGCCTACACCGCGGTGGGCGGCCTCTGGGCCGTAATGGTAACGGATATTCTGCAGTTTGTGATACTCACGGCGGCTGTGCTCATCATTATCCCGCTGGCCTTTGATGCGGCGGGAGGGCTGCAGCAGTTCCTGCATTTTTCACCGGAAGGTTTTTTCAGCGTGGTGAACGGGGAATATACCTGGGGCTTTATTTTCGCCTTTGCGCTGTACCATGTTTTTTACATTGGCGGCAACTGGACGTTTGTACAGCGCTATACCAGTGTTGATAAACCCAAATCAGCCTCCAAGGTAGCTTACCTGTTTGCGGCGCTGTACATTGTGAGCCCGGTGTTGTGGATGCTGCCGCCCATGCTGTACAAGCTCATCAATCCTTCCCTGCAGGGGCTCGACGCGGAAAACGCGTACCTCATGGTGTGCAAGCACGTACTGCCGGCAGGGCTGATGGGGCTCATCCTCACCGGCATGTACTTCTCCACCTCAGCTTCCGCCAACACGGCGCTGAACGTGGTGTCTGCCGTGTTTACCAACGATATTTACAAAGGCCGCATCAACCCCGCCGCTTCAGACAAAAAGCTGATGCTGGTAGCCCGACTGTCTTCCTGGATCATTGGGCTGGGCATGATCGGCATTGCCCTCATAGTGCCCTACATTGGCGGCATTGTGGAGTTTACCCTGAGCATCGGGGCCATTACCGGCGGGCCTTTGCTGGCGCCGCCCATCTGGGCGCTGTTTTCCAGACGGCTTAACGGGCGTGCCACCCTGTACATCACCGTTATCAGCCTGGGCGCCAACCTGCTGTTCAAGATCATACTGCCCTTTACCTCCAACATCCGGCTGAACCGCGCAGATGAAATGCTGGTAGGCGTAGGTTTGCCTTTCCTGTTGCTGCTGGCGTATGAAGTGTATGCCCGGATGACGAACAAGGTGAGCGAAGAATACCTGCAATTGCAGCAGGTAAGGGCGGAACGGAAAATCATGCACCGGGCGCCTGACCCGGAAGAAGCGCTGGCCATACAGCAGCAGAACGTTTTCGGGTTGAAGGTGATTGCCTTTTCCCTGGCCTTTATTGCCGTGCTGCTGTACGTACTGTGTTTCTTCGCGGCCGGCAGCGCTACGCTGGTGGCAGTTATTGCCACCGCCATTCTTTTGCTGGCGCTGATCCCCTTGCGGGCGGCCAGGAGAGGAGCGGGCCTGCATGGTTGAACCTAAAGAAAATGACATCATGCAACTGAAGAGATATATCATTCCAACACTCCTGTGCAGCCTGCTGCACCTGGCCGCCGCCGCGCAGAGCCGGGTCAGGCTGGAAAGCAGCGCCCTGCGGCTGCAATGGGAGAAAACGGCGAAGGGCTACGAGCTGAAGCAATTGTCTGTAAAACAGGGCGCCGGCTGGGCCAGCCAGGCCAGCCCCAGTGGAGAATACACCCTCCTGTATTCCGCCACGCAGCCCTCCCGGGAGCCTGCGCCGGTATACAATGCAAAGGGAGCAAAGATCAACTTCCCGGAAAGTATTTACCGTTACATTATACCGCTCTGGAAAGAGCTGACCAGCCCCGTGCAGCTGAACATTGCCGGGGAGGCGCTGCACTTTTATCCCTCCGCCGCTACCGGCGGGCAAGGGCGGGCACAGGTATTTACCGCCGAGAACAACCGCGCAACCGTTACCGCCACCTGGGCCATAGACCCGGCCTACCCGGCGGATGTAACGGTATCGGTTACGCTGAAGGCAAAAACAGACGGGTATTTTTCCATGGCTACTCCCACGCTGGCTACGTTTGCCAGTAACGGCTTCACCTGGGCCGGCATTCCCGGTTATTTCCAGAGCAACGCCATAGAAAAGGATTTTATAAAAGCAGCAGTGTACATGCAGGGCATTCCTGATAAACCCATCCTGGTGCGTGACCGGGCGGCGTCTACGCTGTCTCCGTTCATACAGGGCAAAAACCGTGTAACCCTGGCCGTTATACCGCAGCCCGGCACGACGAGAGACCCCTGGGAAGATAGCGTGAAAACGCAAACCGTGTGGAAGCTGGGCCTTTCCCTGATGAACAGGAAAGGAGAACTGACGCCCACGCTGTACCGCCCGGTATTGGGGCAGCAGGGTTCCGCGCTGAAGCAGGGGGAAACGGTGGAGTTCTCTTTCCGTTACACCCTGCAGCATGCAGACTGGTACAGTGTGTACCAGCATGCCATTAACGACATTTACCGCTTTGCCGACTTCCTGCCGTTGAAAAGCACGGCCCGCTCGCTGACAGACCGCATACTGGCCATGCACCGCTATGTGACCAATGATTCTACTTCCCTCTGGCGCACTGAAGACTTCAACGGCATGAAAATAGGCGCGCAGGCCTACCTGGGTGGCGTGTACGGCTCGGAGAAAGACGCCATGAAAAATTCCGACTATGGCGCCATGTGGATGCTGGCCGGCATTATGAATGATGACGTGCTGCAGCAAACCCGCCTGCCCTATGCCCGCAATTTCAAATTGCAGCAGCAGGTAACCGCGCCCGGCTTTTTCAACGGCGCGGCGGCAGGGCAATATTACCTTTCCAAAAGCAAACGTTTCACCGAAGAGTGGGGCCCTTACGTTGAGCCCGTTGCCACCACTTATTATATGCTGATGGACGCGGGCAACATCTTGCTCTTCAACCCCGCAGATACGGCCATGAAACGTGTGCTGACCCATGCGGCAGACCGCCTGCTGGCCTGGATGGGGAAGGATGGCAAGTGGCAGGTGGCGTATGACCATGCTACCAGGGCGCCCATGTTTACCGAAGTGGAAGACCTGCGGCCCACCTTTTACGGGCTGCTGATCGCTTACAAAATATTAAAACGCCCGCAGTACCTGGAGGCCGCTAAAAAGGGGGCAGACTGGTACGTCCGCAACGCGGTTGACAAAGGCCGTTTCCTGGGCGTTTGCGGAGATACCCGTTTTGTGCCTGACTTTGCTACGGGCCAAAGCGTGCAGGCGCTGCTGGAGCTGTATGAAGTAACCGGCCTGCAACGCTACCGCACGGCGGCGGTGAAAGCGGCGCAGCTGTACACCACCTCCGTGTACACCCATCCTGTTCCTTCCAATACGGTGAAAAAAGTGAACGGCGTGGAACGGAAAGACTGGGAGATCAGCCAGGCCGGATTGAGCTTTGAGCACGGCGGCACCTTTGGCAGCGCCAACTACCGCGGCCCCATCCTGCTGGCCAGCCATGCGGGCATGTTTGTGCGCATGTTCACGCTCACCAGAGACTCCCTGTTCCTGAACATGGCGCGTGCCGCGGCGTTGGGGAGGGATGCATTTGTTGATCCCGCCACCGGCGTAGCTTCTTATTATTGGGATGTGATGAACAAAGGCGCCGGCCCGTACCCGCATCATGCCTGGTGGCAGATAGGCTGGATCACGGATTACCTGCTGGCGGAAGCGGAGCTGCGCTCCGGCGGCAAGGTGAAGTTCCCCCGCGGGTTTATAACGCCGAAGGTAGGGCCCCACCAGTCTTACGGCTTTGCGCCCGGCATGGTGAACGGAACGCCCGCGGAGCTGCTGCTGCGGCAGGGCCTGATCCATACCACCAGCCCGTACCTCGACTATTACTGCGCTATTAACCGCGAAAAGAAGAAACTGTTTTTTATACTCCTGAATAACGATGACGCCCCGCTGCGTACCACCATGCAGGCCAATTACGCTGCCATACCGGTAACGCCTGCCAATGCGGGTACCGCCTTCCGGGTGGAGATACCGCCTTACGGCATACAGGTCATCGATATAAACTACCGTTAACGCATGAGAGCGCTGCTGATATGTTTGGTGTGGTGTACAGGCTTTCTGTCCGTGCAGGCACAAAAGTCCTATTTTATTGAAGCGGAAGATTTCCGCATCCGGGGCGGCTGGATAGCAGAAAGGCCGCCGGGGGTAACTGTTTCCGGCCACCAGATATTACGTGTGCTGTCTGGGAAAGTGAAAGCGGCCGATGCCCTTACCGTGATCAATGTCAAAGCGCCAGGTGAATACACCGTCTGGGCGCGCACCGTTGACTATCCCGATAACAGGCCCGGCACAAGGCTTTTCAGGGTATTGGTGAACGATGTGCCGCTGCAGAAAGAATCAGGCGCCCACGGTAAAGACGGTTACTACTGGGAGCAAGCCGGTACCGTGAAGCTGGAAAGCGGGGAGAACGTGATACAGCTGCGTGACTCCCGCGGCAATTTTGCCCGTGTAGACGCGCTTTTCTTCACCGCGGAAAATATAGACCCTGCCAAGGCAGACCCTGTGAAATATAAAACAGATCATGTTGCCATTCAGCCCACGCCCGCACAGCAGCCCTCCACGGCCATAGCCGCCATCAGCGCAGGCGCCAAACCGGTGGCCACGCTGGAGAACGAGCACCTCCGGCTGGAGCTGCTGCAGGGAGAAAGGCTCATGGCCCGCACCGCCGTACGCCGCAACGGGAAGTGGGAATATTTCAGCGGCGGCATGGAAGAGAACAGGATATTGCTGCTGAGCGGGGAAGACCCGCAGATCACCTTCGGCGGCTTTTTCCCCGGCTGGAACGGCTCGCGCGGCTTCAGCACTTTTACCTGCAAAGGCAAAACGTACACCATTATGGAGCCTGACAACCTGCGTAACCCGTTCCTCTCCGGGCAGCTGACGGCATTTGTACCGGTAGCCGCCAAAGCGGCTGACGGGCAGCATTTGCAGGTGGTGTACCGGTCGGAGCGGGGAGATACCATCACAGGCCGCTGGGAATTGTTGCCGGGCCAGCGCCACCTCCGGCTCAACCTGCAATACAAGGCCCCGGAGAACGCTTTTTACAGCCTGGCCGTGCTGGCTTTCCAGGGTGCGGAACAAGGCAAGGTGTCCAATGTGCAGCTGCCGCCCATGTTCCAGTACCAGCGCATCCCGGAGCAGCCGCTGATATTGCCTTCCGCCATGATGCCGCAACCGCTGGCCATGGTAGAGCTGAAAGAAAACGGTATCACCACTTTTATTACCGGTACGCAAGACGGTTTCCCGCTGGATTGGGCTATGTCTACTTCATCCGTGATGGGCTTCGGTATCAGGAACGAAAAGAACCAGGTGCAGCCGGTAGCGTTTTCACCCGTACCGGGTTTGAAAGACGCACAGCTCAAAGCAGGCCAGACGCTGCAGCGCAGCTTTATGATAGGCGCATTGCCTTCCGGCTGGAATGATGCGCTGGAATATATTTCAGACAGCATTTACGCCGTCAGGGATTACCGCCGGCAGCAGCTTTCGTTGACGGAAACCATGTTTAACATTGCAGACCTGCTGCGCAACGAAGAAGCGGCCGGCTGGGCGCCTGCCATGAAAGGGTATTACGATATTGAAGGAGATCCTAAAGCAGCGCCTACCGTGGTACAGTCTGCCCCCCTGGCCGTTATTGCCACCGCCATGCTGGCGCGTGATGAAGCGTTTTATACCAGCCGCGCCCTGCCAGCTATTGAATATACCCTTTCCCGCAGCGGCTTCCGCTGGGCACAGCGGGGCATGAGCAAAAAGGCGGGCACACTCAGCCCTTATGGTTCACAGTTTACCACGGCCTATTTTGAAGGCCTGCACCGCCTGCTGGGAGAAGCCAACCCCTGGCTGAAAAAAATAGCCCTGCCTGATAATAAAGTGCGTGATGCAAAAGGTTACTCCGTGGTCATCCCGGAATGGACGCAGGAGCTGGCCGCTTACCGCCTCACCGGGCAGCGCTCCTGGCTGGACGCGGCGGTTAAACATGCGGACGCATTCATCCAACAGGAGGTGTATGGTACCAAAACCACGCCCCTCAGCAAGCAGCCTTTTTACAATACATCGTTTTACGCTTACTGGTGGGACCTGACAGACCTCTTTGATGCCACCGGCAACCAGCAGTACCTGCAGGCCGCGCAGGCGGCCGCCTTCCATACGCTGGCCGGCGTGCGCAGCTACCCCGCCGTGAAAGACACCCCGCAGACCATTCATCCCCGCGGCCAGTACGAAGGCAATACCACCATGTGGTGGAAAGGCGGAGAGAAATACCGCCTCGGTTTTCCCCGCCGCGCCGGAGACGTGCAGGAGAAACAGGTGCCGGAATGGCTGGTATCTCCCGTGGGACTGGGCTTTGAGCAGCCTTTTACTTTCTTCGACCCCGGCAAGCTGGTGCGCCACGTGTTCATGAGCAACTGGGCGCCGCACCTGCTGCGGCTGTATGCCGCCAATCCCCGCAAGATATTCGAGACCTATGCCCGCAACGCGGTCATAGGCCGGTTCACCAACTATCCCGGTTATTACGCTACCGGTTTTACAGACATCACCATGCAGCCTGATTTCCCGTACAAGGGGCCAGACGTGAGTTCCATCTACTATCATCATATACCGCCGCACCTCGCTTTTACCATGGATTACCTGGTAACGGAAGTGATGCAGCGGAGCGGCGGCAAGGTGAATTTTCCCTATGTGAAGCAGGATGGTTTTGTATGGTTCAACAATCGCATTTTCGGTGCAGGCAAAGGCAAGGTGATGGACGATGAAGGCGTCAGCCTCTGGCTGAAGCGCGGCCTTGTCAGCATCAACAGCCCCGGCGTGAACTACATCACGGCCATTTCAGACAAACGTTTCTGGGTGCTGCTGGCAGGAGAGGAGAACACGCCTGTTTCCTGCAATATTACGTTGGGAGAGGAAGTGCCGGTGAAAGATCATGCGGCTGCATTGCTGTATGAAGATGCCGGAGCTGGCGCCGCGGGAAAGAACAAGGCAGCACCGTTCGCTACTGGTGCGCCGAAAAGCAACGCTGCGCCTGTGGCAGCAGCCATGAACGGCCGCACCCTTACCGTGGAAGTGGGCGCCAAAGGTTTTGCCGCCTTGTCTTTCCCCCTTGCCGGCAAACGCCCCGCTGCAAAAATACCGCCGCTGAAAAACGGCATGCAGGAGGTGAACTTAGGCCCCGGCATCGGCAAATGCACCTTGTTCCGCATCCGCTCGCCCTTTGGCTGGGACGCGGTGTACGGCTACCTGGAATCCACCCTGTCTGAAGGCACTACAGTCACCGTAACAATGAACCATAAAGAAGAAACAATAACGGCCTATCCTTTTGAATGGTCTTTTCACCCCTTGCCTTTCGATGAGGAAGCCAACGTGAAAGTAGTGGTCAGAACAAAAGACGGCCGCACGTTTGAAAGAAACATGATTTTATGAGCAATAAATGGATCATGAGCAGCCTGGTATTGTTGATGGCGGCAGGCAAGGCCTCCGCGCAAAACGACCTGATCGCCGCGTCCCAGGCGGGCGCTTCTCCGCTGTACTTTCAGCCTGGCGCCGGCACGCCGCTGGTAACGCCCGGCACTTTTTATAACGCGCAGGAATGTACGCCGCGCAACGGCCTGCCCGCTTTCTTTAAAAAGGCGGCTGCAGGAAAGCCGTTGCTGGTGGGCTTCATCGGCGGCAGCATCACTCAGGGCAACTGGGGGTACCGCCCGCAAACCTTGCGTTACCTGCAGGCTATGTTCCCGGCAGCAGATATCAAGGCGCTGAATGCCGGCGTATCCGGCACGGGCACAGACCTGGGCGCCAGCCGTGTACGGGAGCAATTGCTGCAGCATGGGCCAGACCTGGTGTTTGTGGAGTTTGCCGTAAACGGGGCTTATGCGCCGGGTATGGAAGGTATTATACGGCAGGTGATAAAGAGCGGGGCGGAAGTTTGCCTGATCTATACCATCACCGGGCCGCAAACAAAAATATACGTTGCCGGCCAGGTGCCGGAAAATATTCAAGGTCTCGAAAAAGTAGCCGCGCATTATGGCGTGCCCTCCATCCATTTAGGCATGGAAGCCGCAGCGCTGGAGCAGCAGGGCCGCCTGTTGTGGAAAGGTGAAGCGGGAGATACGGTGGGCCACATTCTCTTTTCCAGGGACGGTGTTCATCCGTTAACGGCCGGAGGCAATGTGTACGCGGCAGCTATTGCAAGGGGGCTGGAGAAAATGCGGAAGCAGGCGGAAAGTGTAGCTGGAGTAAAGAACGCGAGTGCTCGCAGAGGCGCAACTAACAGAGCGCTGCCCACACCGCTGTTCCCTGACAACTGGGAGTCTGCCGGCATGTATGCCCCGCGCAGCATTGCCACCTTCGGCGGCCGTTGGGAGCAGGTTACCCTGCCGCAGTTTGCGCCCTGGTTCCCGGAAATAGAAAAGGCCGCGGCGCCCGGCGCCTCCTGCACCTTCCGCTTTACGGGCAGCGGCTTCGGCATTTTTGACGTAGGCGGCCCCGAAGCCGGCCAGATCACCATCACGGTCAACGGGAAAACCATGCAGGTGCAGCCGCCGCTGGTGCAGGGCACGCAAGTGTACCGGCTGGTGGAGGGAGACAGCATGCCCGTTAACCGCTTCAACAGTTATTGCAACAACCGCTACCGCGGACAGCACCAGTTTTTCACGCTGCCGGAGGGTAAGTATACGGTCACCATCCGGCTCTCGTCCCAAAAGGCGGATAAAGCCGCCATACTGGGGCCAAACCAGCAGGAGGATATCCGTCAGCATCCGGAAAAGTATAACCAGGGCGTATTGTACCTGGGGCGCATTCTTGTAAGAGGAACGCCGGTGTTTAACGGAAAGCAGTGAGAATAACTTGGGAATGCTCCCATGAATTGGGAATGTTCCCAGCTGATTTTTGATACAAAGTGTATCACAGCACGTGCTGTGCCGCATTAAATTTGACTGATAGTAGCAAACGCACTTTATGAAAAACGCATCTCCACGTATGACAGCCTGTCTTTTGTTGCTCGCCGCCGGAGTGCAGGCGCAGGTGTCATCCGGCAGGGAAGGGATACAGGTCACGTCAGCCGGGCATACGTACAGCTTTGCGCCCGTTTTCAGGATATTATACAATGCCACAGACCCCGGCATGGCGCTGAAACCCGCCGGCATCAAAAAGGTAGAGTACAACGTGCTCACATGGAAAGTGAAAGACAGCAGCAAGGCGGATTTTGTGCAGAAGAAAATAAACGCTTCCATGGCGGGAGACGGGTTTGACGACCGTATCCTGCGCGCTAAAAGTGACTGGCGTACGGCTAACATCCACCAGGCCGGGGAAAGCATAACGCTGCAGGCCGAGGGTTACCGGCAGCATAAAGACACGGTGTTCTTTTCTTTTCCCGCAACAGCCGGTTTTTCATTGAGCGCTTATGTGCTGGCCGGTGCCAAACCATACCCCGTACTGCATTTCCGCTTCAAAGCTCCCAGGCCGGGCTTTTACAGCATAGGTTACACCGGTGCGCCGGCCTTCCCCGTTGCGCAGGCCGCGGCCATCTGGCAGCCCCTCATCTGGCAAGAGAAGCGGGTGCCTGACGCGGCATACCTCACGCCCGCCTTTATGGCGCCATTGCCCACTACCATGGTGAACGACGGGCGCAATACCCTTGGCGTGCTGGCCTCCCCGCAGCACCTGCCGTTCCAGCCGCTGCCCATGCTGCCCAACAGCCAGTTCGGCATAGCCCTGGTGAATGAACGCGGGCAGGTGCAGCCGCAGCTGTACGCGCCCATACCAGGCGGCTACGGTTCGCAGATGAAGCAGGGAGATGTATTTGATTTTTCCCTGCAGCTGGTTACGGAGCCGCAGGATATTACCCATACCTATCAGCATATTGCGGAAAAGATATTCGGCTTCCGCAACTACCGCCGCAACGATATTGCTTCGCTCAATACCGTGCTGGACAATATGACGGCGTATGCCATGACGGATTACGCCTGGTTTATAGACAGCCTGAAAGGTTTTGCCTATTCTACAGACGTGCCCGGCGCGGTGAAGAACGTATCCAGCCTCAACCCGCTGGAGCTGGCGCTGGTGCGGGACGATTCCGTGATGTTCGAAAAGCGCGCTTACCCGCTGGCGGAGTTCATGCTCAGCCGGGAGAAGTTCCTTTTCAGCCTGGACAGCCTGCAGAAGATACAGAGCCCCTCCCGCAAGCTGAAAGGCCCCGTGGCGCCCTTGTCTGAGCTGGCTGCGCTATATAATGTATTTGGCAGAACAAACCGTTTTTACCTGCAGATGATGGAGCGGGAGTACCGGGGTAACCGTGTTCGCAACCTCGACGTAAAAGAGAAAGGCAATAACTGGATCAATGCCATGCACCTGTACAAGGCTACGGGAGATACAGCGTATCTGGCCGCGGCGCGCAAGATGGCCAATGAATACCTGGCCCGGCGTGTACACCAGCCGCAAACCGCTTTTAATGATCCTTTTGCAGGCAGCTTCTTTTTCTGGCCGGCATTCACCAACCGCTGGATAGAACTGTCTCAGCTATACGAAATTACTGGAGATACGGCTTACCTCAACGCCGCCGTACAGGGTGCGCGCCAGTATACCATGTTCACCTGGATGGCCCCCGCCATACCGGACAGCATGGTTACCGTCAACAAAGGCGGCAAGGCGCCCATGTACTGGTACCTGCGCTCCAAAGGCCATGCGCAGATGTATTACCCGGAAGAAAAGGCGCCGGCCTGGCGCTTGTCTGAAACAGGGCTCACGCCGGAGTCTTCGGGCACCTCCACCGGCCACCGCGGTATTTTCATGACCAACTTTGCGCCCTGGATGCTGCGCATCGGCTACTATGCCAAAGACACCTTTTTGCTGAACGTGGCCAAAGCGGCGGTAATAGGCCGCTACCGCAACTTTCCCGGTTATCATATCAATACGGAAAGGACCACCGCATACGAGAAGGCAGATTTCCCGCTGCATGCCCACAAGGAGCAGAGCGTGAACTCTTTCCACTACAACCACATTCTGCCCATGGCCTCTATGCTGATAGACTACCTCGTAACAGACGCGGTTGTGCGCAGCCGCGGGCAGATCAGTTTCCCGGCAGAATACATGGAAGGCTATGCCTACCTGCAGAACTACATGTACGGCAGCCGCCCCGGTACCATGTACGGCGTAAAAGACGTGCAGCTGTGGATGCCTGCGCGCCTGCTGGCTACCGGCAGCGCGGAGCTGAATTACATAGCGGCCCGCAAAGGCAACCGGCTGTTGCTGGCGTTTACCAATCAAAGCGCTGCCCCGGTAACCAGTACGGTTACACTGAACCCCGCGCTGGTGAAAACTACGGCAGGCAGCAGGATTACGTTGCTGAACGGGGCCGCAGGCAAAAGCCATAAGCTGCTTCCTGGCCAGGGCGCGGTAAAGGCTGCGCCGTTGAAAGGTAACGTTTTCAGCGTAACCGTGCCCGCTAACGGCATTGCCGTAGTAGCGGTAGAAAACGCCGTGCCGCAGGTGCACTTCCAGCAGCAAATACTGGCCCGTGTGGAAGACGAGGGGAAGGACTACGGCGAAATAAAGGCCGGCAACGCCAAAGCCCTGCTGTTCAAGCTGGGCGCATATGGCCGCAGGCTGTTCCTGTACCTTGAAGATGATGATAACATTTGGCGCAGCGTGCGGCTGCATTATACGGATGCGGCAGGGAAGGAGCGGCAGGTGACCGATGCGGCCTATCCCTTCGAGTTTACCGTACCGCTGCGGCAGGCTTACCCCGTGCAATGCTGGCTTTCGCTCACTGGCACAAACGGCAGGGTGGTAACGAGTGAAAAGATAACCTTAGGCAATTAAAACCGATATAAAAGAGCAATATGATAAAGCAGGATGCAACCGGGTACCGTACTTTCCCGGAAAAGAACATTGTTGTTGACCTGGTGATCACCGGAGGCGGCCTTTCAGGCGTATGCGCCGCCATAACCGCAGCGCGCCAGGGGCTCAAAGTGGCGCTGGTGCAAGACCGTTCCGTGTTAGGCGGTAACGCCAGCAGCGAAGTAAGGCTGTGGATACTGGGCGCTACTTCCCACATGGGCAACAATAACCGCTGGGCAAGAGAAGGCGGGCTGGTAGATGAGATACTGGTGGAAAATACGTACCGCAACCCCGAAGGCAACCCCGTGATATTTGACATGATACTGCTGGACAAGGTAACGCAGGAGCCCAATATTACCCTGCTGCTGAACACAACGGTGTATGAGGTGGAAAAGAAGAACGATGAAGAGATCAGCGCGCTGCGCGCCTATTGCAGCCAGAACCAGACGGAGTACCTGCTCAAAGCCCCCCTGTTCATTGATGCTTCAGGAGACGGTGTGGTAGGCTTTTTATCAGGCGCCGCTTTCAGGATGGGAGCGGAAAAGAGGGAAGAGTTCGGAGAGCTGTTTGCTCCCTCTGCGGAATACGGTGAGCTGCTGGGCCACAGCCTTTACTTTTACAGCAAAGACACGGGCCGCCCCGTAAAGTTCACCCCGCCCGCCTTTGCGCTGGACGACATTACGAAAGTGCCCCGTTACCGCAGCTTCAACGCGCGTGAATACGGCTGCAAGCTGTGGTGGATAGAATACGGCGGCCGGCTGGATACCGTGCATGACACGGAAACCATCAAGTGGGAGCTGTGGAAGGTGGTATACGGCGTATGGGACCACATTAAAAACTCCGGGGAGTTCCCGGAAGCGGAAAATCTCACGCTGGAGTGGGTGGGCATGATACCCGGCAAACGCGAGAGCCGCCGGTTTGAAGGAGACTATATGATGCGCCAGCAGGATGTGGTGGAGCAGCGTACGCATGAAGATGCCGTAGCCTTCGGCGGCTGGTCTATTGACCTGCACCCTGCTGACGGCGTGTTCAGCGAAAAGCCCGGCTGTAACCAGTGGCATAGCAAAGGCATTTACCAGATCCCTTACCGCAGCCTGTACAGCCGCAACATCCGTAACCTGTTACTGGGAGGCCGTACCATCAGCGCATCTCACGTGGCCTACGGCTCCACCCGCGTAATGGCCACTTCGGCCCACGTAACGCAGGCCGCGGCCATGGCCGCGGTGATCTGCAAGGAAAAAAGCATCCTGCCTGCGGATATTATCACCAACGGGCATACGAAAGAGCTGCAGCAACGCCTGCTGCAAACCGGGCAATATATACCGGGGCTGTTGTACCAGTCCCCGCTTGACCATACCGCTACCGCCAGCATCACCGCCAGCAGCGAGCTGGTGCTGAAAGAGTTCCCCGGCCAGCCGCTGCTGAAGCCGCTAAGTGTTTCCACTGCGCAAATGATACCGCTGCCCGCCGGCAAAGTACCGGTTATGGCCTTTCATGCGGAAGCGGAAGCGCCCGGAACGCTGGAAGTAGAACTGCGCGTGAGCAGCAAAAACGGCAACCACACGCCTGATGAAACGCTGGCCCGGCAAACGCTGGCCATCCAGCCGGGGCGCAACTGCCTGCAATTGCAGTTTGACGCAGATATGAAAGAGGCCGGGTACGCCTTCGTCACCTTCTTCAAAAACCCTGAGGTAAAGCTGCATTTCACCAATAAACGGGTAACCGGCCTGCTGTCTGTTTTCAACACGGTGAACAAAGCCGTGTCCAACTTCGGTAAACAAACGCCGCCGGAAGATATTGGTATGGACGCCTTCGAGTTCTGGTGCCCCCAGCGCCGGCCGGAAGGGCATAACCTGGATTTCAGGCTGCCGGAAGGCCTGCATGCTTTTTCAGCAGAGAACATCCGCAATGGCGTGGAAAGGCCTACTACGCAGCCTAACGCATGGGTGGCCGACTGGAACGACCCCAATCCCGCCATCACCCTGCAATGGAAAGAAGCGAAAAAGATCAGCGCTATAGAACTTTTCTTTGATACGGACTATGACCACCCCATGGAGTCTGTGCTGATGACGCACCCTGAAACCGTGATGCCTTTCTGCGTGCAGGCTTACCGCGTGAAAGACGGGGCAGGCAATATCCTCTTTGAGAAAAAGAACAACTACCAGGCCTTTAACCGGCTGCAGCTGCCGGAGCCGGTACATACAGACAAGCTGGTGATAGAAGTGGAGCATCCCTCCGCAGACGTACCGGCCGCGGTTTGTGCGGTAAGGTGTTATTAATGCAACAAACAAATTTCACTGAATGTGCATCAGCCCTGATGCACATTTTTTTTGCCGGTATGCCGTCAATTAGCGCCTCCATTGACCGGGATCAGTTGCTGCTATGCGCCGCGGTGGTAATTTCAATAATTCGTATCTTTTAAAGAAATCATTGAGCCCATGCATTACCAATCAGCGGAAGAAGCTGTGAAAATTATCCAAAGCGGCCAGCGTGTGTTTGTACATGGCAGCGCGGCTACGCCGATGGCCCTGTTGAGCGCCCTTTTCAAACGCGGCCCCGAATTGAAGAATGTGGAACTGGTGAGCATCACCACCCTGGGAGACGGGGCTTTCAACAACCCTGACTTCGGGCGCAGCTTTTTTATGAACTCCCTGTTCGTTTCGCAGAACGTGCGCTCGGTGGTGAACAGCCAGCATGGAGACTATGTGCCCGTGTTCCTCAGCGAGATCAACCAGCTGTTCGAAAGGGGCGTGCTGCCGCTGGATGTAGCGCTGGTGCATGTTTCTCCGCCTGACAAACATGGGTATTGCACCTTCGGCACCTCTGTAGATATTGCCCGCTCCGCCGTCAAACATGCCCGTTACGTGATAGCCCAGGTAAACCCGCACATGCCCCGCACGCATGGAGACGGTATTATCCACATCAGCAATATCGATGCGCTGGTGCAGGTAGACCAGCCGCTGCCGGAAGTAAGCTACGCCAAACAGGTAACGGAAACGGCGCTGACCATCGGCCGCTACTGCGCGGAGCTGATAGAAGACCGCTCCACCCTGCAAATGGGCATCGGCGCTATTCCGGACGCGGTGCTTTCCTGCCTGCACAATCATAAAGACCTCGGCATCCACACGGAAATGTTCTCGGACGGTGTGATCCCCCTGGTGGAAAAAGGCATCATCACCAACAAGTACAAAACCAAGCACCGCGGCAAAATAGTGACCGGCTTTGCCATTGGTACCCGCAAGCTGTATGACTTTGTGGATGATAACCCCATGGTGGCCTTCCTGGAAATAGACTATGTGAACGATACCAAGGTGATACGCACCAACCCCAGGGCCGTGGCCATCAACTCCGCCATAGAGATAGACATTACCGGGCAGGTGTGCGCAGACTCCATTGGCACCTACCAGTACTCAGGCGTAGGCGGCCAGATGGATTTTATGCGCGGGGCCGCGCTGTCCGATGGCGGCAAGCCTATTATTGCACTGCCCTCCACCACCAAAAGCGGCGCGTCCAAAATAGTGCCCTTCCTGAAAGAAGGCGCGGGCGTGGTGACTACGCGGGCGCATGTACGTTATGTGGTCACTGAATTTGGCGTGGCAGACCTGTTCGGGAAAAACCTGCGGCAGCGGGCCCATGCGCTGATGAACATTGCCCACCCTGACCACCGGGAGTGGCTGGACAAACATATTGCGGAGCGCTTCGGTAAATAACGCCCCGTTTAAAAAGCAAAGGAGCAAGCCTTCTGCCGAAGGCCTGCTCCATGTTGCATGGATGGTATGAGCGCTTCTTTACAGTTTTACCACTTTTTTCACGGTATTGCCTTTCTCCCCGTTCAGCTGCAGGAAGTACACCCCGCTTTGCACGCGCTCCAGGTCTATCCGGAACTGCTGCTGCCCGTTCAGCATCTCCACCCTGATCACCTTGCCGGCGGCATCCCTTAACTCCGCGCGCTGGTAAGGCGCGGATGTTTCCACCCTGATGAAACCCGCGGCGGGGTTGGGGTAGATCCTCACCCCGGAGGCATCGTTTCCCTTCATGGCCGGCATTTTAGCCGCCAGCAGCGCCCCGGCGGTGCTCACCAGCATGGGCCGCTGCGCTGCGGTACCCGTTTCCCTGGAGGCGAAGGAAGCGTCTGTAGTGCTGCCGGTAGCGTCAGATACTATCTTGAGAGACAATACCCCGTCTGCCGCCTGTTGCGCCAGCGCTATATCCGTTACGTCCCATTCCACGTAGTTACCCGCGGCGCGGCCGGTGGTGGTGTCTATATTGGAAGTGGCCATGGGCATGTTATTCCAGTTGATGCCTGTTTCCGTCCAGCTGTCATTACTGACATATTGCGCTATCCAGGGTACGGTGGCCACGCCGGTATTGGCGTAGTTCACGTACAGCCGCAGCTTCACGGAATTGGCGCCATCCGGCAGGTCTGCCACATTAAATTGCAGGAACACTTCGCGGGCATAGCCGGGGTTGTCTTTTTTTACCACCAGCGAGCCGGCCGTGCCGTAGTTGACGCCGGCATAAGACGTGCCGTTGCGCACGTACGCATCTGCAATGGCCGTGGTGGTTTCTGACGGAACATATACCGGTGTGGAGAGGTTCACTGTGAAGGCTGCGCTGGAGCCGGCGTAGTTGCCGGAGGGCAGGCTGGCAGTGAGCTGGCGGGTTTGGGGAATATTGGGCAGCGTAAGCAGCATGTTCACCGGCGCGGAAGATTGCGCCGGATCTGCAACGGATACCTTCACGCTGGTGCTGCCTACCTGTTTGAGCATCACCACGCAGGCGCGGTCTACCGTAACGGTTACGGAATCCCTGCTGAAGGTGCCGGCTTTATAGAACACTATCTGCCATACGTTGAGGCCGGTATGGCGAACGGCTTGTATATCGGCGTCATTTTGCCGGATGCGCACGGCCGTGGTATCGTAGCTGGCCATGTTCTGCCCGGGTACCACGTAATACGCATAGCTGCCGCCGGTGGGCTGCGTGCCATGGTCAAACCACAGCCCGAACACGTTCATGGTTTGGGTAGTGGTAGTGCCGCCGTTGTTGATGCTGCTCCACGTGCCGCTTTGGGCAACGGTGCTGAGCTGTACATTGCCGCCCGCGGGAAAGTAGTATCCCACGCCGTTATGCTGCACCCATTGCAGGTTGTTGTTGTAGCTGTAAGTACCCGCGGGCACGGTGCTCTGGCTGCCGCCGGCAGATACGGTTACGTTGCCGCTGAGCAGGCACTGGTTGACGGTGGTGTTGATAGCCTGTGTAGCGGTAGAGCTGATGCCCGCGCCGAGGCATACCACTTCGTTGTCAAAAAAGAACCAGGCTTTGCGGGCTTGCGTGTTGTAATCATTAAAGGCCAGGGCCGTAGCGCCATGCAGGGAGTCAGACACCCCGCCGGAGAAAGCCGCGGTGCCATAGTTGCCGCCCCAGGCCGGCCGCAGCGGGAAGGTGGTGATGTAAGGCACGGTGGTGCCCGGTATGCGGCTCCAGTTCCACACGGGCTGGATGTTGTAATATTCGTTGCCGCTCACGTAGATGTTGGTAGCGCCTTCAGACAGGTAATAACCCTTCAGGTTTTCCCCGTTGCCGTTCTCCGATTTGGAAGTGCGGGGAGATACGTTCCGCAGCCCGAAGAAATACCCCGGCCGGTGGTGTACCGTGTAATCTGAATGCCAGAAGTGGCGGTGTACGGGGCTCACCATGTAGGAGGGCGGCTGCGTACCCTGGATGCGGGCCCTGGCTTCATCATACGCGGTGGCATTTGCGGGGTCAAGGTCTTTGAGCTTGCCCAACTGGCTGTTTACACCGGCCTGGGAGAGGTTGTTCACGCGACTGATGCTGCGCCCGTTCACGCTGAAGTCTATGTACTTGCCCCGCATGGACAAGAGGTAACCGTTCCGCACAAAGTTGCTGAACAGGGATAGCTGGGTACCGGAAAGGGCCCAGGAGGTGCCGCGGAGGTAATGGGCTATTTTGATTTCGCCCCCTACAAATACAGACCCGTACCCGAACACGTACAGTTGCGGGCCGTGCTGCTGGTAGGAGAGATCGTACTGGATGCCTTCCTGTGTGGTGAGGGCAATGGGCATGAAGAACTGGGTAACCCCGGTTTGCATCAGGGTACTGTCTGCCGTGATGCAGGCGCGGTAAATAAAATGCATGGCCACGTCCATTTTGTTGGCGCCGGTTTGGGAAGCAGGGTTGCCCCGGTCCATCTGGGCCAGGATGTTGCTGCGCAGGGTAGCGGGCAGCAGTTGCGGTGTATTATAGAGCAGGATGAGCACTTCTCCCAGCATTTGCGGGTTGGATATCTGGTTGTGGTACCAGTTCCAGCTCTGCGGGTCTGCCGTGTCCCAATAGCTGAGGCTGCTGGTAATGGCGGCGAAAAGGGCGCTGCTGTGGTAATGGGCCCCGGTGGGCTGGTTGTAGGCCAGCGCAAAGTTCTTGATGCGGCGCAGGTGCAGGTCTGCCGTGTAGGTGGTGGAGCTGTAGGCATAGCTGATGTCTGGCCAGGAGCCGTCTGCCTGCAGGGTGCCCATATTGGTGGTGACCTCGCTGTTGAGGGTGGCCACAGCAGGGGCGGAAGCCAGCAGGTCTGCCTTCACGCGGTCCATGATGAGGGTGAAATCGGTTTGTGCCTGTGCGGCGGTGGAACAAAGGAACAGGAAAAAAACAATGCGTAAACAGTTTTTCATGGCAATTGATTTTGGTGGAATAATACCGTGGAACATACATCACCGTGCCGGTATCAAATCTAGCCAAACCGCCGTTGAGATCAGGGGGAAATTTGTAAATAAATAGGGGGAATTTTTATAATTCCGGGGCGGCGGCAAATTCCGAAGGGGTTTTGCCGTACTGTTTTTTGAACTCCCGGCTGAAGTACTTCCGGTCGTTATACCCCACCATATACGCCACTTCATACACGGTGTGCTGCCGGGTACGGATCAGCTCCGCGGCCTTTTTGAGGCGGAGGGATTTTACAAAGTCGTTGACAGACATACCGGTTACGGCCTTCAGTTTTTTATACAGCACGGGCTGGCTCATGGCTACCTTCCGGGCCAGCATGTCCACGCCAAAATCCGGGTTGTCCATGTGCTCATCTACCAGCTGCATCACCTTTTCGAGGAAGGCGGTGTCTACCCGGTTGGGGATGGCGTCCGGGGCGGCTGGCGGCCCGGCGGTCTGCCACTGGCGGCTGAATTGTTCGCGCATCCGTTCCCGCAGGGCCAGCAGGTTGCGCACGTTCAGCTCCAGCACGCGGGTGCTGAAGGGTTTGGTGAGATAGAGGTCTGCGCCGGTTTCCAGGCCGCTCACGTGGTCTGCCTGCGAGCTTTTGGCCGTGAGCAGGATAACGGGGATGTGGCTGGTGCGCTCGTCTGTTTTAAGGGCGTGGCAGAACTGGAGGCCGTCCATTTCAGGCATCATCACGTCACTGATCACCAGGTCAGGGATGTGCTCCCTGGCCATTGCCAGGCCTTCCGCGCCGTTTTGGCTTTCCAGCACTTCGTATTGAGCGCCAAAGGTATCGCGGATGAGCTGGCGCAGCTCGGGGTTGTCTTCTACAATATGGAGGGTGAAGCGGGAGGGGCTGTTATGGTTGGTGGCTGCCGGTTCCCCGGTGGCAGTTAATGTTTCCTGCGTTATCGCTGCCTGGCCGTTGGCAGCGGGCTCGCCGGGCAATGATATGTCTTCTTCTGTAAGAGGCCCAACGTCCTCCTTTCGCACAGCCGCCGGCACACCTTCTTCCACCACATGCGGCCCGCCTGCAAAATGCTGCTTCCCTTCCGGCAGGGTAACGGTGAAGCTGGTACGGCCCTCCTTGCCGGGCGCGGGGGGCTCGCTTTCCACGGCTACGGCGCCGTGGTGCAGTTCCACAATATGGCGGGAAAGCGCCAGGCCTATGCCGTACCCGGTGTTTTGCCGCCCATGGTCTGCCACCTGGAAGAAGTTGGTGAACAGCTTGTGCAGGTACTCCGGCGCAATGCCCCGCCCGTTGTCTGTTACGGTGATGATGTACCCGCTGCGGCCGCGCTGCAGGTGAAGGGATATCTGCCCGCCGTCTGGCGTGAACTTGAAGGCGTTGCTCAGCAGGTTGAAAAACACCTTGTCCAGCTGCGCCTGGTCAAACCAGGCCGGCGCCGCTTCCATATCACAACGGAAAACGGTGCTGATGTTGCGGCTGAGCGCCTGCTCGCGGAAGCTGTCATAAATATGCTGCAGGAAGGGGATGAGGTCTTGCTGCTGTACATGCAGGGTGAGGTGGTCGGTTTCCGCCTTCCTGAAATCCATCAGTTCGCTCACCAGCTTCAGCAGCCGCTCTGCGTTGTTGCGTACCTGCTGCAGCGGTTGGCGCTGCGGATCGTTGGCGGGCAGGCCGGTCAGCATTTTTTCTACCGGCGCCATCAGCAGGGTGAGGTGGGTGCGTATTTCGTGGCTCACGTTGGTGAAGAAGTTGAGCTTCACCTGGTGCAGGTCTTCTTCCTTGCGCAGCAAGGCCTGTAAAAAGAAGTACCGCGCCACCAAAAAGATGAGGCCGGCCACCAGCAGCGCATACACGCACCAGGCCCACCAGGTGCGCCAGAAGGGCGGCAGTACGGTGATGTCCAGGCTGACCGGCTGGCTCCAGATGCCGTCGTTATTGGCGCCTTTTACCTGGAAGGTATAGCTGCCGGGCGCCAGGTTGGTATAAGTCACTTCCGGCGTGCGGGTCTCTATCCAGTCACGGTCAAGCCCTGCCAGCCGGTAGGCGTAGCGGTTCTTGTTGCTGCCAATGTAGTTCAGCAGGGCAAATTCAAGCGTAAACACCTCCTGGTTGTGGCGGAAACGCAGTTGGCGGCTGTGGCCGATGGCCTGCTGCAGCAGCCCGTCTGTACCATGAATGCTCACGGGCCGGTTGAAGAGGCGCAGGCCGGTGAACACCATGGGCGCCGTATAGGTGTTGTTGACAATGTTGCGGGGAAAGAAGCTGGTAATGCCGTTGAAGCCGCCGAAGAAAAACTCGCCGCGGCTGTCTTTCAGGAAGGAGTTGTAATTGAAGTTGTTGCCGGCAATGCCGTCTGCCGTGGTGTACGTCTGGAACGTTTGCTGCGCGGGGCTGAATTTCACCAGCCCGTTGTCTGTACTGATCCAGAGCTGCTGGTCATCGTCTTCCAGCATGCCCAGTATGTTGCTGCTGGGCAGGCCGTTTTTCTCCGCGTAGAGCACGGGGCCGGCCAGGTCTGCGTTCAGCTTCACCAGTCCGCCGTAATACATGCTCACCCAGATGTTGCCGGCGTGGTCTTCAAACATGGAATTGACGTATCCTTTCAATATCTCCCGGTAACGGCCGTTTTCACAGGCATAAAGGCCGGAGGTGGTGCCGATCAGTATCCGCCGCCGGGTGTCTTCATACAGGTAACGGACAGATCTTTCAGCCACGTTGCGCACGGAGCTGTCTTTGGCCATTTCCTGCAGCTCCCGGCCCTTGCGCAGCATGAGGTAAATGTCTTTATTGGTGCCTACCCAGAACCGGCCCTGCGTGTCTTCCAGCAGGGAGGTCACCTCCAGTACAAAGCTGGATGCGTCTTGCGGCTGGTACAGGAAGCGTTTGAAAGTGCCGTTAGGGCCCAGCAGGTTCAGCCCGCCGCCGTGGGTGCCTGCCCAGATGTTGCCGTCTTTGTCTTGCAGTATCACTTTCACCAGGTTGGAGCCTATGCTGCCGGCATCTTCAGGGCGGTGGCGGTACCAGGTGAAACGCCCGGTTTGCCGGTTGTAGTGGTTCAGCCCGCCGCCTTCCGTGCCTATCCAGAAATGATGCTGCCGGTCTTCCAGCATGCCGCTCACCACGTTGTTGCTCAGGCCCGGCTGCAGGGGATCGTGCTGGAGGGTAGTAAAGGCGGTGCCGTAAGAATTGATCATGTTCACGCCGCCAAAGTAGGTGCCTATCCAGACGGAGCCGTTGTTGTCTTCAAACAGGCTGTGAATGGAGTTCTGGCTCAGGCTTTTTTTATTGCCGGGGTCATGCTGGTAGGTGGCGCCTTTCATGGAAACGGGGTCCATGATGCTGAGGCCTTCCTGGGTGCCTATCCACATCTTCCCGGCCCTGTCTGCCATAATGCGGCGCACGTAATTATTAACTATAGCGGGAGGGGCCAGCGGGGTAAAGGTATGCGCAACGGGATTGTAGAGGCAGATGCCGGCGTTCTGCAGGCCCAGCCAGAGGCGGCCGCTGCGGTCTTCCGCAATGGTGTTGATATAGTTGGCGGGCAGGCTGTTGGCGTTGCCCGGCTCTTGCCGGAAGCTGGTGATGGTGAACTGCCCGCCGCTTTCCGTGAGCTTGCTGAGGCCGTTGGTGGTGCCTGCCCAGATATTGCCGCGCGTATCTTCATAAATACAGCGTACAATATCTCCCGCCAGCCCGTCTTTTTGCCGCAGCACGCGGAAGCTGCGGCCGCTGCGCAGGTACAGGCCAAAACTGGTGGCCACCCACAGCCTTTTTTTGCTGTCTGTATAAATATATATAATAGCGGGTTGCCTTGCGGGGTAAAGCGGCTGCAGCGGTATATGCTCGAAGGCGTCCGTTTCGGGAACGTAGCGGGCCAGCCCGTGCACGGTGCCCACCCAAAGCGTGCCCTCCCGGTCTGCATGCAGGTACATCACATGGTTCTCCGGAAGACTGGTGCTGTCTCCCGGCTCCCGCCGGTACACCCTGAAGCGCTGCCCGTCATACCGGTTCAGGCCATACCGCGTGCCGTACCACATAAAGCCCTGCTTATCTTGTGAGATGGCCAGTACAGAATTGTGCGAGAGCCCGTCTTCTATCATCAGGTGGTTGAACGCAATGCTCTGCCCCCATCCTGGCTGAAAAGCCAGCAGCATCATCCATGTCCATAGCATGCGTCGTGGAAAAACCATGGCTCAATATACACATTGCGCCAATGCAAACCGCCGGGCAGGGTAGAATTTTATAAAAACGGCAGCTTGCATGCTATTGATAATCAGCTGTTTGATGGGGGATTTAGAAAAACCGCCCTATTCATTTACGATTCTCCCCCCTGGTTTTCTGCGCGTCACCACATATTTGCCGACACGTTATTCTCATTCCACCATTCTTCCAAAATCATCAATATGCAAATGAAAAATGATGCAGAGATGTCCCGTTATGATATGAAATATGTATTGGGGACGATATGGATGCTACTCTTTCCGCTGCTGCTATCTGCCCAGAAAAAGCCGGTTACCGGCAGGGTAACAGATGAGAACGGAGCGCCGTTGCAGGGCGTTACCGTGATGATCAAAAACGACAAGACGGGTACTACCACGGGGCCGGACGGCAACTATGCCATTTCCGCCGCGCCCGGTGCTACGCTGGTATTTTCCTTTATTGGTTTTGACAAGGCAGAGGCGGCGGTAAACAGCGGCAGTGTGTACAATGTGCGGCTGAAAGAAAAGGCCGGTTCGCTGAACGATGTGGTGGTGGTAGGTTACGCCACCCAGAAGCGGAAAGACCTCACCGGCGCCGTGGGCAGCGTAAATATGAAAGACTTTGAAAAAGCGCCTGTGAAAAGTTTTGATGAAGCGCTGGCGGGCAGGGTGGCCGGCGTGGTAGTGTCCAGCAACGACGGGCAGCCCGGCTCCGTAGCCAACATCGTGATACGCGGGGCGGGCTCTATCTCGCAAGATAACTCACCGCTGTACGTGGTAGACGGTTTTCCCATGGACGATGCCAATGCCAACTCCATCAGCCCGGCAGACATTGAGTCTATAGACGTGCTGAAAGACGCCTCCGCCACGGCCACCTACGGCGCCCGCGGCTCTAACGGCGTTATTCTCATCACCACCAAAAAAGGCAAGCAGGGCCCGCCCAGGGTATCCTATAACGGGTATTACGGCTGGCAGCAGGTGCCCGCCAAGCAGGAGCTGCTGAGCCCTTATGAATTTGTACGGTACGTGGGCGAGATCAACGCCGGCATCCGTGATTCCGTGTACCTCGCAAAAGGTATTACGCTGGATGATTATAAAAGTGTGGAAGGGGTAGACATGCAAGACCATATTTACCGCACCGGCCAGAACCAGAACCACGATATTGCCGTGCGCGGCGGTAATGACAAAACAAGATATTCCCTTTCCGGCAACTTCAACAACCAGAAAGGCATCATCATCAACGGCGGCTTCAAACGCTACCAGGGCCGTTTTGCTATTGACCAGACGGTGAGCAGCAAGCTGAAGGTAGGCCTCAACGCCAACTACGCCTTTACCGAATCTTACGGCATACCGGTGTCTGCCACCAACTTCTATGCCTCTGCTACCACCCTGTACTCCGTATGGGGCTACCGGCCTACGGTGAGCCTCTCCGGGAGGGACAGCGCTGTGAACCTGGTAGACGAGTTCTATGACCCCACCAATGAGCTGGCCAATAACCAGGACTACCGGGTGAACCCGCTGCAGAACATCAAAAACCAGCTGACCTCCGCCAAAACAAATACCCTCATTGCCAACGCCTATGCGGAGTACGCCATTACCAAAGACCTGATGCTGCGCGTGTCTGGCGGTATCAACAGCGTAACGCGGGAAACGGATATTTTCAACAACTCGCTCACACAGTCCGGCAGCAAATGGAGCTCATCCGGGGTGAACGGCAGCATTACCTTTGAGCCGTCTTCCACCTGGCGCAGCGAGAACATGCTGACGTACCGGAAAAAATTTGGCAAAGATCATAACCTGACGGCGCTGGGCGTATTTGAAGCGCAAGGCTACAAGTTCTCTTACCGGCGGTTGTCTGCCACGCAGATACCCAATGAAACGCTGGGGCTGGACGGTATTGACCTGGCGCCCGCGGCCAACACCACCCTCACTTCCCGCAGTACGCGGTGGACGATGGCCTCCCTGCTGGCCCGCATCAACTATGATTACGCCGGCAAGTACCTGGTCACCGCCTCCCTCCGGGCAGACGGCTCTTCCCGCTTCGCCCCCGGCAACAAGTGGGGGTATTTCCCCTCTGCTTCCGTGGCCTGGCGCTTCAGCGCGGAAAACTTCATGAAGCCGCTCACTTTTGTATCAGACGCCAAGATCAGGCTGGGTTATGGCGCAGCGGGCAATAACCGCGTGGGCGATTTTGACTACCTGGCACAGCTGCAGCTCACCAGCAACCAGTACTGGTATTCGCAGGGCGGCGGGCCGCTCAACATCGGCTCCGTGATCGTTGCTTCCGCCAACCCGGATCTGCGCTGGGAAACCAATGAGCAGACCAACCTGGGTATTGACCTGGCCTTCCTCAAGAACCGCCTCAACTTTACCGCGGATATTTACCAGCGCACTACTACAGACCTGCTGCTGCGTGCTTCCCTGCCATATGCGCACGGGGTGGAAAACTCCATCGGCTACAAGAACGTAGGCAAGCTGCAGAACAGGGGCCTGGAGCTGGCGCTCTCCGGTGATGTGATAGATACCAAAAAATTCGGCTGGCGCAGCAGCTTCAACATCAGCTTCAACAAAAACAAGATACTCTCGCTCACAGAAGGGCAAACGTCCATTCTGTCAGGCTCCGGTACCTTCTTTAATACTACCTTCTCCGGCCTTTCTCCCTACATATCCGTTATTGGACGCCCCATTGGTGAAATGTACGGGCTGGTGTTTGACGGCGTGTACCAGTACGCCGACTTCGACCTGATGCCCAACGGCACCTACCAGCTGAAGCCGGAAATAACCGCCAACGGTTCCGCCCGCAACGCCATCCGCCCGGGAGACATCAAGTACAAAGACCTGAACGGTGACCTGGTGGTGAACAACCAGGATTACACTATCATCGGCGGCGGCCTGCCCAAACATACCGGCGGTTTCAGCAACGAGTTCCGCTATGGTAATTTCGACCTGAACGTATTGCTGCAATGGTCTTATGGTAACGACATCATCAATGCCAACCGTTATGTATTTGAAGGCGGCATTGTGAACAACCCGAACCTCAACCAGTTTGCCAGCTACGCCAACCGCTGGACGCCGGAGAACCCCAGCAACACCCTCTTCCGCGCAGGCGGCATGGGCAACGCGGCGTACTCTTCCCGGGTGGTGGAAGACGGCTCTTACCTGAAGCTGAGAACGGTGTCCCTGGGCTATTATGTACCCAAGGCAGCCTTGCGGCGCGCAAAAATAGACAACATGCGGTTGTACATGTCTGCACAGAACCTGTATACGTGGACGAACTATTCCGGCAAAGATCCCGAAGTGTCAGGCCGCAACGGCAACCTGACGCCCGGCTTTGATTATGCCGTATACCCGCATTCACTCACCTATGTAGTAGGGCTGAACGTAACCTTCTGATCAACGAAAAATCTTTGCATATGAAACGCATTTGTATCATCGCATGTGTGGCTATAGCAGGGCTCAGTTCCTGTAAAAAATTCCTTGACACCAAACCGACAGACTTCTATACACCGGATAATTATTACACCTCCGAAGCACAGCTGCAGCAGGCGCTGAACGGCGTGTACGGAGACCTGATGCGCCCTGAGCTGTATGCACAGGTGATGGGCTTCAACTTTGTGTCTACCACAGACGAAGTAATGTCTAACCGCACGGCAGACGGCGACGCGCGCGGCCTGCGCTACAACTACGACGCCTCGCTGGTGCACATCGGCAACATCTGGAAGTTTGCCTACATCGGCATTGCCAACCTCAACCAGCTGCTGGCCAATATTGACAAGCCTGAAATGGACGAAGGCCGCCGCAACATCATCAAAGGCCAGGCGCTGTTTCTCCGTGGTTTCCTGTACTTCACGCTGGCCAGCAATTATGGAGACGTGCCGCTGGTGCTGAGAAACCTGGCCATCAGCGAAGTGAATATGCCCGCCACCTCCCAGAAGGGCGTGTACGAGCAGGTGGAAAAAGACATGAAAGAAGCCGAAACCCTGCTGGCCGGTTATACCTCCAACAAACTGGGGTATAACGATGTGGTGACCCTCACGGCCGTGCAGGCCATGCTGGCGCGCGTGTACCTGTACTGGGCCGGTTATCCGCAGAACGATGCGTCCAAATATGCGGACGTGATCACCTATACGGACAAAGTGATCAATTCAGGCCTGCATGCGCTCAACCCTGATTACCGGCAGGTGTTCATCAACCTCAGCAAAGACCAGTACGACGTGAAAGAGATCATCTGGGAGCTGGGCTCTTCCGGGGCGGCGGCAGGCGTAGTGAACAAACCGGGGAACGACATCGGCAACTTTGTGGGCATACAGAGCAACCTGACGGCGGCAGATACCAGCTCCTACAATTCCGCAGCCTGGGTATGGGTTACCCGCAAATTGTTTGACGCTTACGAGGTAGATGCGGCCAGCACTGCTACGCCCTTCAAATCTTCGCTGGACGTGCGCCGTGACTGGAACTGCGCCAACTACATCTACTCCGGCACGCCCCGCGTGAAAGTGGCCCGCAACAACGTATGGCAGATGTGTGCCGGCAAATTCAGGAGAGAATATTGCCCCGCGGCTATCCGCAACACCAACGGCGTAGGTGGCACCTATAACATCAACTGGCCGGTGATCCGCTATTCAGACGTGCTGCTGATGAGAGCGGAAGCGGAAAATCATGTGAACGGCCCCGGCAACGCCTATACGTACATTAACCAGGTTAGAAAAAGGGCATACGGCATACAGGCCGGCAACGTGGTGAAATCCGTTACCGTCAGCAACGGCGGCTCCGGTTATACCGTTGCGCCAGCCGTTACCATTTCCGGCGGGGGCGGCAATGGCGCCACGGCCACCGCAGTGGTATCTGGCGGCAAGGTAACCGGTATCTACCTGAGCAGCCCCGGCGCCTTAACAACGGGCAGCTATTATTCATCCGCCCCTGTGGTAGTGATCGGCACTGCCTGGGTGCCCGGCGCTACTTACGCCGCCGGCGTGCAGATCACCAACGGCGGCAGGCTGTATACCGTTACTGCCGCCGGTACGGCCACCAACACGCCGCCCACGCATACTTCCGGCGCTTCTGACGCCGCGGTAACGGGCGCAGTGTTTACCTATGCCGGCACTGCCGCTACGGCCACAGCTGCCATTACCAACGGTACAGAATCTGACCTTACGCCCGGCCTGGGCCGCGAGGAGTTTCAGCTGGCCCTCCGTGACGAGCGGATGCGGGAGCTGTGCTTTGAAGCAGTGCGGAAAGCAGACCTCATCCGCTGGGGCAACTTTGTGGGAGACATGCAGACCTTTGCCGCCTGGGCCACCTCCAACGGCGCCAGCGTAACCGCTACCGGCAATGTAAACGGCCTGCAGGGCCTGCGCAACGTGTCTGACCGCCACGTGCTGCTGCCCAAACCTACATATGAACTCAACCTGAATCACGACCTGGTGCAGAACCCCGGCTGGTAATGCACTCCCAAAAAAACATGCACATGAAACGTTCAATATGCATCATATCCGCAGGCCTCTCCCTCTTGGCCGCCGCCTGCAACAAAGAGATGAATGTGGAGGCGCCTTCGTTCTCCGTCAACATTGACCCCTCAAGGCTGGTGGCAGATACTTTTACCTACAGGGTAGGAGATACCACGCGCTTCATCTTCTCCGGCAATGCGGACAATATTGCTTTTTACTCCGGGGAAGCCGGTAAACAATATGCCAACCGGCAGGTTGATTACCGGCTGGGGAAAGTAACGCTCTCTTTTTCTTCCAAGGCCGAATTCGGTACTCAGACCAACACCCTCACAGTGTTCGCCACCAACAAGCTGGCCGCGTTTGACTCCACTTCTATTGTGGATGCCGCCTGGACAGACATTACCTCCCGCTTGAAACTGGCTACCAACGCCACCGTAGTAGCTTCCGGCAATGCAGACCTTACAGACCTCCTGAGCAATGAAAGAGATTCCCTCTTTATTGCCTTCAAATACAGCGGTGTAACGGGCAGCACCCAACGTACCTGGACTATCACCAATTATTTTGTGAATAACGAAGTGAACGGCGATATCTACACGGCGGCAGCCCTGGCCACGGACGTGAATTTCTGGACACGCCTGGGCAATGTGAAAACTCCCGCCAACGCTATATGGGCTGCCACTTCCTCAGACCTGAAAATAACAGGCGGCGCGGCGGCGGCTCCTGCCAACACCAGTTGGGCGGTAAGCAAACCGATCTACGCCGGCCGCATTCCGCCTGCTGTGAGCACACCCGTCAAGAGCATTGTAGACCCTGCTAAAACAGAATACGCATATAGTTACGCCAACGCTGGGATTTATAAAGCAACTTTTGTAGCTTTCAACCACACGCTTGACGATGAGAAGAGCGTTGTAAAAGAATTAATCATTAAAGTGATACCATAGTTATGAGAACGGTACTTTATTCCATTGTGCTGATCGGCCTTTTCGCTTTCACTACAGACAAAAGGGAAAACGGCTTTGTCAACAGCAATTTTTCCTTTGTGCAGCAGCAGCTGAAACACATGCTGAAAGAAACGGCAACGCGCAACAGCCTGGCTTTCCCCCGCACTACAGACGCCTCCGGGAAAATGACCACCACCAGCATGTACGACTGGACGCCCGGTTTTTTCCCCGGCAGCCTCTGGTACACCTTCGAACACACCAAAGACGAGTCTATCAAGGAACAGGCCATTGCCTGGACGGAGAAGCTGGAGCCGCTGAAAGATTTCACCAAGCACCACGACCTGGGTTTTATGGTGTACTGCAGCTACGGCAACGCCTACCGCCTCACCGGCAACAAGGCCTACAGGGACATCCTCATCCAGTCTGCCCGCTCCCTCAGCACCCGCTTCAGCCCCGTTACCGGCAGCATCAAGTCATGGAACGGGTTCAAAAGCTGGCATGGCAACAAAACCTACCACTACCCGGTGATCATAGACAATATGATGAACCTGGAGCTGCTGTTCTTCGCCGCCCGTGAAACCGGCGATACCAGCTTCCGGCACGTTGCCGTTACCCATGCGGAAAATACCATGAAGAACCAGATACGCCCGGACGGCAGCTCTTACCACGTAGTGTGTTACGACTCCACCACCGGCAGGGTAGAGGGCCGCGAAACCGCGCAGGGTTATGCAGACAACTCCACCTGGTCTCGCGGGCAGGCATGGGGCATTTATGGCTTCACCATGGTTTACCGCGAAACAAAAGACCCGCGTTTCCTGGCCACCGCAGAGCGTATGGCAGACTTTTACCTCAACCACAAGAACCTGCCGGCAGATAAAATTCCTTACTGGGATTTTAACGCAGGAGAAGCCGGTTATACCCCCGGCGTCAACTCCAACGCGCTCAATGTGCAAACCAAATACCGGGACGCTTCCGCCGCCGCCATCACCGCATCCGCCCTGTTTGAGCTGAGCGGCTACGTGAAAGGCAAGGAAGACAAATACCGCAAGGCCGCCGTACAAATGCTGAAGAGCCTGGCCAGCCCGGCCTACCGCGCACCGGAAGGCGGTAACGGCAACTTTGTGATCATGCATTGTGTAGGCAGCATTCCCCATAAGAGCGAAATAGACAAGCCGCTGGTATATGCAGACTACTATTTTGCAGAAGCGCTGCAGCGTTACGGCGCTTCCCTGAAATAAGATTTTTAAGCAGGCATAGAAAAACACAGGGGCGTTCCGGCAGGAGCGCCCCTTTTCTTTGAGGCTTGTATAAGCAGGGATATATTGCTATCTTGGGCACCGTGTCCACGTCGTTTTTATCATTTAAAAGGAAATTATGTACAGGAAATTCCTCGTAGCACTCTCTGCCGCGGCCGTTCTGAGCTGCGGACAACCTCAACAGAAACAGGAAAAAGAAACAGCAGCAACCGGCGTTTGGGACGCAGCCAAAGCCAATGAATGGTATGGCAAGCAAGGCTGGCTGGTAGGCGCCAACTACATTACCGGCTCCGCCATCAACCAGCTGGAAATGTGGCAGGCCGAAACTTTCGACACCGCCTCCATTGACCGTGAGCTGGCCCTGGCCGCCGGCATTGGCATGAACACCATGCGCGTGTTCCTGCATGACCTGCTCTATGAACAAGATCCGCAGGGCTTGTTTGACCGCATGGAAACGTTCCTCCAGATTGCGGACAAACACAAGGTCCGCATCATGTTCGTGCTTTTTGACTCCGTATGGGACCCCTTCCCCGCACTGGGCAAACAGCGCGATCCCAAACCGCATGTGCACAACTCCGGCTGGGTGCAAAGCCCCGGTATCAAAGTGTTGCAAGACAGCACGCAGTACCCCCGCCTGGAAAAGTACGTAACAGAAACCGTGAAGAAATTCGCCAACGATAAAAGGGTGATCTGCTGGGACGTATGGAACGAGCCGGACAACCCGAACGTAAGCGCCTACGGTACCGTAGAGCTGAAAAACAAGGTAGACTACGTGCTGCCCCTGCTCAAAAAGACATTTGCATGGGCGCGCGCGGCAGCGCCTGAGCAACCGCTTACCAGCGGCGTATGGAGCGGCAACTGGGCCGCGGATTCTACGCTCAAGCCTATTGAAAAGGTGATGATAGAAGAATCTGACGTGATCTCTTTCCACTCCTATGATGACAGCACCGATGTAGAAAAACGCATTGCGCAGCTGCAACGCTACGGCAAGCCGCTGATCTGTACAGAGTACATGGCCCGCCCGCGCAACAGCACCTTTGAAAGCATCATGCCCATCTTCAAAAAGCATCATGTAGGCGCCTATAACTGGGGCTTCATAGAAGGCAAGTCTCAAACCAACTACCCCTGGGACACCTGGACCAAACAATACACCGCAGAGCCGGATGTATGGTTCCATGATATTTTCCGCAAGAACGGCGAACCTTACCGCCAGCAGGAAGTAGATTTCATTAAACAGATCACGAAACAATAGTGACGAGGGGCTGCTTCTGAAGCAGCCCCTTTTTTAACGCCATATTGACCGCCTGCCGGAAAACGCCCGTTCCGGGGGGGATTTGCCCGCCGGAAATACCCTTTTCCTTCGGTCATCCTTCGGTGATCCTTCGGTCAACCTTCGGTTAAACACCCTCAAACCCGTACCAGCACCGAACACCACCGAAGGATCACCGAAGGATGGCAGCAGGATGTCAGTAGGGTGGCCGTATGAAGGATTCTTCCTGAAGGAGTTATATATTAGTTGTGTCACATTTGCCCCCGCAATTTCAAAAAACGGGGGTCATATAGAGATTTTAAAGTATTTGAAGCCGGGCAGCCGGCATTGATTTGCACCATGAAAACGATCATTCTTTTTTGCGGCCTCTTTTGCCTGCTGATGCAGCCCGGGGCCCATGCGCAGGATTCCGGCGCCATATACCAGGCAGACCCTGCCATTTTCCAGCATAAAGGCACGTATTACCTGTATGGAACGGAAACCGTGAAGACCGGCTTCCAGGTATACACCTCCAAAGACCTGCGGCACTGGCAGCTGTCTGAACAAAATAACGGCTACGCCCTCCATGAAGGCGACGCCTTTGGCACAGACGGATTCTGGGCGCCCCAGGTGTTTTTGTATAAAGACACGTTCTACATGGCTTACGTAGCCAATGAGAAGATCGCCATTGCCACCAGCGCCAGTCCGCTGGGGCCTTTCAAACAGGTGGTGAAGCAGCCGCTGGCCGCGCCGGTAAGGCAGATAGACCCCTTTGTGTTCATAGATACGGACGGGAAGAAATACCTGTACCACGTGCGTGTCAAGGACGGCAACCGGATCTTTGTAGCGGAGATGACGGACGATATGTCTGCCATCAAACCCGCCACCCTGCAGGAATGCATTGCCGCTACAGAACCCTGGGAAAATACGGCGAACGCCAAATGGCCGGTGGCAGAAGGCCCCTCCGTATTCAAACACAAGGGCCTCTATTACCTGGTGTATACCGCCAACGACTTCCGCAACCCGGACTATGCCGTAGGGTACGCCACCAGCAAAAGCCCCCTGGGCCCCTGGAAGAAACACAGCGGCAACCCCATTCTCAACAAAACCATGGTAGGGCATAACGGCACCGGCCATGGCGATTTTTTCAGGGATACGCGCAAAGGGCTGCAGTATGTGTTCCACACCCATTTTTCGCCCACCAGAACAGGCCCGCGGAGAACGGCGGTGATAAAGGCTTCATTGGGAAATACACTTACCTTTGATGCCGGCAGTTTTCATTTCCTGTCAAAATAGATGATCGTTCCATTCAAAAACTTCAACCGGGAAAAAGCGGCCGTGCGGCTGCTGTATGCAGACGGTGCGGTGAACATTGCGCATTGCCGCTACCCGCGGCCGTCTGAAGATGCGTTCTTTATGCCGCATGCTGCCCTCACCTACGTGAAACAAGGCAGAAAGGTGGTGTTCTTCAACGGCTGCAAGCACGAAATGAAAGCCGGGGATGCATTGTTCATTCCGGGGAACACGATTCTTTATTCGGACATACTGGTAAAGCAGGAAGATTTCATCAGCGTGAACATGACCATTGAGGACGGGAATGCAACGGACGGCATATTGCAGCCGGTAGCCTGCCGTGTAACAGACCGTTTACCGCTGGAAGAGCTGGCCCGCGGGCAGCATATGAGCCTGAGCACCTTCAAACGCCGCTTCCGCCAGCATACCGGCGCCAGCCCGGGGCAGTGGCTCATAGAAAAGCGGCTGGAACGCGCGCGTTACCTGCTGGTACATAAGCAGTTGCCGGTTACGGCGGCCTGCTTCGAGAGCGGTTTTGAAGACCTGTCTTATTTCATCCGCCGGTACCGGCGGCAGTTTGGGCGTACGCCGGGGAGTGAGTGACCCTGTCCGGAAAATGACCTTTTTGTCCTATCCCCGTAACGGCATCACCCGCTAATTTTGTCATTAAAAAAGACAATGATCACACGTCAGCAGGCTTTAGATTTTGCGCATGAATGGGTGGCCGCCTGGAACAGCCACAACCTGGAGCGCGTACTGTCTCATTACACAGATGATTTTGAAATGAGCAGCCCTTTTATTGTAGCCATGGGCATTGACCCTTCCGGTACGCTGAAGGGGAAGAACAATGTGCGTGACTACTGGAGCAAGGCCATGGAAAAGTACCCCGATCTTTCTTTCGGGCTGATAGAAGTGCTGTCTTGCGTGAACACCGTTATCATTTATTACACCAGCATAGCGGGCAAAAAGGCGGCGGAGTTTTTTGTGTTCAATGAGGAAGGGAAGGTGTATAAGGCCATGGGGCATTATGATTAAAACCTCCACATATGAAACCACTATTTGTAGCAGCATCCTTACTGCTGGCACTCGCTTGCAAACGAGACAGCACTGCCCCTGAAAGGCTCCCCGTTCCTGACACCAAATCCGCCGTAACCGCGGAAGCAGCCACCCCGCGGGAAATCATCATCTGCGATCAGAAGAATGCCCGCATTATTATGGTAGACGTGGCCAACGGCAACGCCATTACCTGGGAATGGAAGGCCAACGCTTCTTACGCCATGATACGCTCCGGCGCGCAGGGCTGGTTTTCCAACCTGAGCGAGGCCAAGCTGGTGTACAACGGCAAGTACGTACTGGCCACTGCATCCGGCGGGGGCGTGGCGCTCATCAACGTATCTACCAAAAAGGCCATCTGGTATGATTATGCCGGCGGCAACACCCACTCCGCGGAGCTGCTGCCCAACGGCAACGTGGTAACGGCTTCCACCACCGGCGGTTACCTGCTCATTTTTACCGTAGACTCTTACATCAATGACGAGTCTGCCCAGGGTGGCAAAGTGCTTTTTGAGGATGTGCACAACGTGGTGTGGGACAATGCCCGCAAGGTGTTGTATGCCGCGGGCAAAGACAAGCTGAAGGTATTCACGTACAACAACAGCTGCGCTTCGCCCAAGCTCACGCTGAAAAGCACCTACACCATGCCGCAGGGCAATGCGCATGACCTGTTTCCCGTCTATGGCAGCACTACAGACCTCTGGCTTACCAATTCCGGGCATATCTACAAGTTTAACGTCGCCACCGGCGCGTTTACGCTGGTCAAAACGCTGAGCGCCGTAAAATCCGTTACCTCCGGCCCTTCAGGCTACCCCACCATACTGGCGCGGGCTACCGGAGCGGGTGGCGAAACGTGGAGAACAGACCAGATCATAGATATCAACGGGGCATTGGTATACAAGAACACGGCGCTGGGCCTGTACAAAGCGCGCTGGAAGCTGGTGAACACGTTCAGCTATCCGGCTGGGGACAGTTTTCATGAATGTACGCATCCCTGAGCGGGATGAGATTTATAGACACCGGGAGAGCGGCTTTGCTGTTCTCCCGGTATTTTTTCAGCCAGTATCAGAAAGACAGTTTCCCCACCTTGTCCGCATACGGCAGGTAAACAGGCAAGGCCGCAGAGCCGTACCACTCGTACATTTCCGCATCCAGCAGGCCGCTTCGGACCGCCGGGTCTGTCTGTAGCAGGGCGCGGGCTTCGTCAAGCGTTTTGGCGTTGAGGATGAAGATGCTCCCGCCGTTCTCCCACCTGCTGGCGCCACATGGCATAGTATAAGCCTTTCTGCTGCAGCAGCTCGTCATGAGAGCCCGTTTCCGCAATTTTCCCCTTCTCCAGCACGTATATCACGTCTGCATGCATGATGGTGGAGAGGCGGTGGGCAATCAGGATCGTCATTTGCCCGCGGGCGGCGGAAATGTCCCTGATGGTGCGGGTGATGTCTTCTTCCGTGAGGGAGTCCAGCGCGGAGGTGGCCTCATCGAAAATAAGCAGCCGCGGCTGGCGCAGCAGCGCGCGGGCAATGGAGATCCTTTGTTTTTCCCCGCCGGAGAGTTTCATGCCGCTTTCGCCCAGCACGGTGTTAACGCCATGCTGCGCACGGGCAATGAGGGCGGAGGCGGACGCTTTGCGCAGCGCTTCATCTATGTCCGCGTCCGTGGCGGCCGGGTTCACGAACAGCATGTTCTGTTTGATGGTGCCGGCGTACAGCTGCGTATCCTGCGTTACAAAACCGATCTGCCGCCGCAGCGGGTTGTAGCGGATGGTGGTGGAGCTGGCGTCGTTAAAATAAATAGCGCCCTCTACCGGTTCGTACAAGCCCACCAGCAATTTCACCAGGGTAGATTTGCCGGAGCCGGAGGGGCCTACGAAAGCAATGGTCTGCCCTTTTTCCACGGAAAAAGAGATGCCGTCTATGGCATTGTAGCCGGCGGTTTTGTGGCGGAACACCACTTCTTCAAAACGCAGGCTTTCCAGCGGGCCTATTTCTACCGGGTTTTCAGGGCGTTGTTCGATGGGCTTCTGCATCAGCCGGTCAAAGTTCTTGATGGAGGCGTCTACTTCGCGGTATTGCAATATCATGTTGCCGAGGTCTTGCAGCGGCACAAAAATAGCGGTGGATATGAACTGCATGGCAATCAGCTCTCCCGTGCTGAGCACCTGCCTGAAAATGAGCCAGAGCAGGATGAAGAGAATGGACTGCTTCAGCAGGTTCAGGGTGGCGCCCTGCAGGAAAGACAAGGTGCTTACCTTTTTCGCCTTGTACATTTCCAGCTCGAATATTTCCTGCGTTTGTTTATTGAGCCGCCTTATTTCCGGGAAGGTAAGGCCCAGGCTTTTCACCAGTTCAATATTGCGCAGGCTTTCCGTGATCACGCCGGCCTGCGCGTTTGTTTGCTGGTTGATGCTGCGCTGTACCGTTTTTATCCTGCGTGAGAGCAGGCCGGTGAGGGAGCCCAGCACCACCACGCCCACAAAGAACACCGGTATCAGCAACCAGTTCTTGTTGATGCTGTACCACAGCAAAAAGCCGGTGCCCACCAGGGAAGAGAACAGTACGTTGATGAAGGAATTGACAAAACGTTCCGCATCTGTCTTTACCTTTTGCAGTACGGAGAGGGTGGTGCCGCTGCGGTTTTCTTCAAACTCCTGGAAGGAGAGGCGCAGCGTTTGTTTCAGCCCGTCGTTAAATATCTGCATGCCGAACCGTGCAACTGTTTTGCGGGTGATGTATTCCTGCCAGGCTTTAAGGGCGCGGGAGAGGAGGGCTACGCCCACGGCAATGCCCAGCCAGTACAGCACGCTTTGCACCAGCTCTTTTTCAGACAGGCCTTGCGGGTTGGAGGCGTAATCGTCTACAATTTTCCCGAAAATGAGCGGGTCTACCAGGTTGAGCAGTTGCGCGGCGCCGGCCAGCAGCAAGGCGTAGATAACAAGGTGCCGGTGCGGCCGCAGGTACTTCCATAGTGTCTTCATACCGTGTTGATGTGAGGTTGTTTCCGTATTACGAATATACTGATTTGTGTGGCGGTTCAATGCATGGTCGGCGCCCGCAGGCTTCCCAGCAAAGACAGCAGCACGGCGGCAGACACCTGCATGATGTCACGCAGGCTTTGCAGGGCGCGTGCGCTGAGCTTGTACACGCCTTTCACCGTAATGCCCATGATGTCTGCAATGCTTTCATAATCCAGCTCCTCAAAATACCGGAGGTAGATCACTTCCTTCTGCCGCGCGTTGAGCTGGTGGAGGGCGCGAAGCAGTTGCTGCTGCTTTTCGTGCAGCTGTTCCCGTTTGATGTAGGCAGATTCAGCGGAGAAATGGGCCCTGAAATCGTGCGTTTCCTGGTCAAAGGCTACTACCTGCACCTTGCCGGTGCGCAGCTTGTTGTACACCGCGCCGCGGAGGGATACCAGCAGGTATGGCCGGATGTTCACCGCTGCGCTCAGCGTAGCGCGGTTAGTCCATAGTTTGATGAAAAGCTCCTGTATCACCTCCTGGATGAGGTCATTATTGTAGTGCAGCCGCATGCCATACTCGTACAACCGGTCAAAATACCGGTGGTATACTGCGTTGAAGGCCGCTTCATTCCCGTTCCTGAGCGCCTCCCAAAGCTCCGTATCGGTGGTGGTAGATAGATTCATGGCAGGTTGCGCGCTAAAAATACTTTTTCCTCCCCAAAATAAGATATGATAATTTTTGATGCATGTAACTATGGTTGAATCAGCAGTTCTATAGATAAACTTTAAAAAAGTATAAAATAATTGAAGAAAAGTGGGGTGTTTTGCGGGTCCTTTGTGTTCTGTATGAAAGCAACCGCACCCGTGGCGGCAGCAATGTGGACTTAAAACTGTGGAGAAAGATTATAGATTATTCGAGAAAGAAGACTTCCTGGAAGACGCGTTTTTCCTGGAATGGGTGAAGTACGGCACTCCGGCGGCAACGGCTTTCTGGGAGGCCTACCGGCAGTCTGCGCCCGCCAACCTGCCGGCGCTGGAAGAGGCGGTGATACATATGCAGGCCATACTGAGCCTGGAGCGGATCATTCCCCCCGCAGGAGCAAAAGAAGCCGTGCTCGAAAGGGTGCATGAGGCAATGAGCGCCACACCGGTGGTGCGCATCCGCCGCCCGTGGAAGCGCTGGCTGGCCGCCGCGGTGGTGCTGCCTTTGCTGGCCGCCGCAGCCTGGTACCTGCTGAAACCGGCGGGAGAAAAACAGGTAACCAGCGGGTACGGTGAAACGGTACGGCTCACCCTGCCGGATTCTTCACAGGTAGTGCTGAACGCCAATTCCGAACTGACTTACGGGAAGTGGAATAACGAGGCCCGCGAAGTATGGCTGAAAGGCGAAGCCCTGTTTACCGTAAAGCCCGCTGCGGGCACCTTTTCCGTACATGCGGGGGAAGTGCGGGTAGACGTATTGGGCACCGTGTTCAACGTAAAACAGCGCCGCGGCGCCACGCAGGTATACCTGGTGAGCGGCAAGGTGAAAGTGACGGCAGACGGCCGTGCGCAGGTATTGCAGCCGGGTACGCTCTGGCGGTATGACAGCGCCCGCGCCGTACCGCATACCGCCACCACCAGCAGCGCGGCCGTACTGGCCTGGACCAGGCAGCGCATGGAACTGTCTAACGCCACCATCAAGGAAATTACCGACCAGCTTCGGGACATATACGGGTATCACGTGGTCCTGGAAGATTCATCCATAGCCAACCGCAGTATTGACGGCACACTCCACCTGGACGACGTGAACAGCCTGTTGTTTGAGCTTTCTGTTATCCTGAACGCAAAAATTGAGACCAACCGCGACACGCTGATTTTCCATAGCAGTGAACGGCGGCGTGTGCAATAAACAAACAAAAACCAAGATCCGAACATGAGGAAAAGTTACAGCCAAAGCCTGCTGAGGGCTACCCTTTACCTGTGCCTGCTGCTGTTCACCGCAGGTGATGCCGCCGCGCAGGAGCCGCGCCGGGACCATGCATTGCCAATGCCTTTGGAGCATGCGCTCAACGAAGTGAACCGCCTGTACGGCGTTACCTTTGCCTATGAAAGCGGCATATTAAAAGGCAAGCGCACCACGCTGAACGTGGCCGCCGTGCAGGACAAGCCGGTGGAAGAGGTGCTGAAGACCATCCTGTATCCCAACCAGCTGGTATTCCTGTACGTACGCAAAGGGCACTACACCATTGTGCCGCGCCTGCGCCAGGCGGATGAAGATGCCGGCAACACACCTGCCCGCCGTGACAGCATGCGCACCGTACGCGGTGCGGTGAAAGACCAGAACGGCGCCTTGCTGCCCGGCGTGTCTATACACACCGGTAGAGGGCAGCACCTCACCGTTACGGATGCTTACGGCAATTATGCTATTTCTATACCGGCCCATACCAGCGCACTGGAGTTTTCCTATGCCGGCCTTTCCCACCGCCAGGTGGCGCTCACTGTCAGCCCCATACTCAACGTGGTGCTGGATAGCAAGGTGCTGAATGAAGTGGTGGTAACCGGTTACCAGACGCTGCCGAAAGAAAGGGCTACCGGCTCCTTTGCCACCGTAAAGGCCGCAGACCTGGAGAAACGCCGTATTTCCAGCCTCTCCCAGGTGCTGGAGGGCACCCTCCCCGGCGTGGTGAGCTATAACGGCAGCATCAGCGTGCGCGGCACCAGCACCTTCAATGCCGTGCGGGCGCCGTTGTACGTAATAGACGGCTTCCCCGTGGAAAACACCTCTTTCAACTCCGCAGGCAACCTGGTAGAAAGCCTGCCAGACATCAACCCGGAAGATATTGAGAACATCACCGTGCTGAAAGACGCCGCCGCGGCCTCCATTTACGGTGCGCGGGCAGCCAACGGCGTAATAGTGATCACTACCAAAAAGAGCCGGAAAGGCGCGGGCATTACCGTAAGCGGAGACTTTTCCGTAACGCCGAAATACGACCTTTCTTATTACAATAAAGCAAACGCTAACGAACTGATCGACCTTACCTATCACTATGTAGACAACAACCCTAACCTGAAAACAAACCCGGGCGCGGAAGCCGAGCGCATCCGTAACGGGAAGGGGCTGGTATCTCCCGCGCTGGAGCTGCTGCTGCAAGCCGCGGAAGGTACCATTACCCGTGCGCAGGCAGATGAGCAGCTGAATAAAATGAGAGGCATGGACCTGTACAGCCAGCAGGTGCGTGACCGGCTGATGCGGGTGGCCAGCAACCAGCAGTACAACATCGGCCTCAGCAAATCCGCCGGCGGCAACGCTTTCAACATGTCTGCCACGTTCCGCAACCAGAACGGGTATGAGAAACACCAGAACACCAAGACCCTCATGCTCAACCTGCGCAATGCCATAGCCGTCAACAAATGGCTGCGCGCGGAAGCGGGTGTGTTCCTGATGTATGGGGACGCCACGTCACCCTACACCAGGGCTGTTGACAACCTGTTTGGCCAGATGCCCTTTGAACCAATATTTGATGAGCAGGGCAATGCATTGCCGCAACGTTTTTCGCTGATAAAAGAAGACCGGGAAACTGTTGAACGCTACGGCCTTTATTCCATGCGGGAAGTGCTGGCAGACGAAACAGGCTATAACCTGTCACGCACCAAAGGCCTGAGAACACGCGCCTACGGCAAGCTCAATGCACGCATCACGCCCTGGCTGAACTATGATGTGATGTTCCAGTATGAAAAAACGGGCGATAAAACGGAGCAGCTGATGGACGTCAATTCCTTCTACATGCGCAGCACCCTGAACACCTTCTCTACGCTGAACGCCGCCGGCAACGTGGTGTACAAGCTGCCGCAAGGCAACTCCCTGCGCAGCACCCACGAAACCCAGCGCTCCTATACTTTCCGGAACCAGCTCAACTTCTCCAAAACATTCGGGGAGCATGATGTAACCGCCATTGCCGGTTCTGAAACACGGGAAATGAAAGTGAATGAAGATTACAACGCCGTGTTCGGTTATGACCCGCTTACGCTGAAACACCTGCCGGTGAACATCCAGGAGCTGACCACGGGCTTCACCGGCCTGATGCGCAGCAGGGCCGTGCTGTCTGCCAGTGACGTGATCCGGTTCAGGGAACTGACCAACCGCTACTTTTCTTTCTACGGCAATGCCGGGTACACTTTCCGTGACCGTTACATGGTGAGCGGCAGCATCCGCTACGATCTGTCCAACCTCTTCGGCACCAACGCCAAATACCAGTACCGGCCTTTATGGTCTGCCGGCGCGGGCTGGATACTGACCAAAGAAGAATTTACCCGTCATATCAACTGGCTGGACCATCTGAAGCTGCGCGCTTCCTATGGCATCAACGGCAACGTAGCCCGCAATGCAGGCCCCTTCATGGTGGCCGCTTACGGCGTCAGCTCCCTCACGTCCAATCCTTCCGCCTCCATCAGCACGCCGCCCAACCCCAACCTCCGTTGGGAAAAAACGGCCACCACCAACCTGGGTATCGACTTTGCCGTGCTGAAGAACCGCTTGTCCGGCTCGGTAGACCTGTATAACAGGAACAGCAACGACCTGCTCTCTACCGTCACCATCAACCCGGCCCTTGGTTTCTTTTCAGCGTACGTGAACAACGGCGCCATGCGCAACCGGGGTATAGAATTAATGCTGAAGAGCGACGTGCTGCGCCGCGGCCGCTTTGAATGGGAAGTGGTATTCAACGGCGCTTACAACAAGAACGAAGTGACGCGTATAGATTACCAGCCGCGCACGGTGGGAGACCTGGTGGAAACCGGCGGTTACTACCTGACGGGAGACCCGGTGTACAGCCTGTACAGCTACCGCTATGCGGGCCTCAGCGCCAAAGGCGCCCCCATGATCTATGACGCCAAGGGAGAAGCTGTCAGCACCAATGTAACAGACCCGGCAGTGGCCACTTACAGTGGTACTTTTCAGCCTGTGTACAGCGGCTCGCTGATCAACAACCTGCGCTGGAGAAACCTGGAGCTGTCTATCCTGTTCGTGTACCACGCCGGTCACGTGATGCGTACAGACGTGCCCTTGCTGGTAGGAAGCTATCCCTCCAGCGGCAATGTTACCGCAGGCATCGGCAACGCCTGGAAGAAGCCGGGAGACGAATTGATCACCAGCGTGCCCAGGGTATCATGGGAGTATGATACAGATCAATCTGCCTACAGGAGCGGCTACTACCGGTATGCGGACGTGAACGTAACAGACGCGTCCTTCATCAAGGCCCGCAACATAGCGCTCACTTATGCGCTGCCGCAGGCATGGATGAAGCGGGTGAAAATGTCAGGGGTGCGTTTGCGCCTGCAGGCAGATAACCTGTTCTACATCGGCTTCAACGGCCATGATATCGATCCGGAGGCCATTACCATCAGAACAGGCAGCCGTACGGCGCCCGTCATGCCTTCTTATAACATTGGTTTTAACATCGCCCTTTAAAAGGCTTAAAAAGATATAAATGATGAAAAGGTTCCTTTTCCTGATAGCATGCAGCGGCCTCCTGGCAGGCGCAACCGGCTGCAAAAAGTACCTGGAGATAGCGCCGAAAGGGCAGAAGATACCGCAGAGCCTGGAAGATTATACGGCGCTGATGGAAAGCACTGCCGCGCACATATTCGATTACACCAACCAGAACATGGTGGCCAACGATTTTTACCTGTACGGCAACCAGGCCAATAACGCCCTGGCCGGCATCAATTACAACTGGATGGCAGACAAGGACAGGGTGGCGTTCCTGAATACAGACAATGCTTACAATGCAGCTTACAGCGGCATATTCGTCTATAACGTGCTCATCAATAACGTACCCGATGCCACCACCGGCACGCCGCAGCAAAAAACCGAACTGGTTTCCCAGGCGCGCCTGGCCCGCAGCATGTATTATTTCTACCTCATCACCAGCTATGCCAAAATGTATGACCCGGCCACGTCTGCCACAGACCCCGGCGTGCTGCTGAACACCAGTGACAACATGGAGGCAAAGCTCAAACAGGAGTCTGTAAAAACCATTTACGACTTCATACTCCGCGAAGCGGAAGAAGCCCTGCCGCATCTGCACGCCACCGCCCGTGACCCGTTCTATGCCAACAAGGCCGCCGGTTTCGGTTTCCTTTCCCGCATCCACCTGTTCATGAAAAACTACCAGGCCGCGGAAAAGTATGCAGACTCCGCCATGAACCGCAGCAAGGTGCTGTTCGATTACATCGCCTTCTACAACGCCAACAAGGCCGTAATTGACCGCCCTACTACTTCTGTCAGCCTGCCCAAAATGGACTTCGATAACCCGGAGAACTACATTTTCCACTACGGCAGCGCCAGCACGCAGACGCAGGGCTTTTACGCCTCCATGCTCCAGCATAAGGATTCCGCGCAGTTCGATAAGGGAGATACCCGTTTCATCATCAACTATGCCGTGCGTACCCTGGGTACTATCAAGATATGGGGCTACCGCCGGATCGACTTCCCCAACTGCGGCGGCATCCGCACACCGGAAATGTACTACATCAAGGCGGAGTGCCTGGCCCGCGCCGGCAAAATTCCGGAAGCCATGGAAGTGCTGAACGCCGTGCGCCGCACCCGTATACTGCCTGCCTTCTATGCAGATGCCACCGCAGGTAACCTGGAAGATGCCATGGCCCTCATCCGCCGCGACAAGAACTGTGAATACAAAGGCACCGGCCTTGTTTACCTCGACCTCCGCCGTTTCAACAACGACCCGCAGTTCCGCACCACGCTCACCAAGGAGGAGGGGGGCAATCAATATTCCATATCGCCTGACTCGCATTTGTGGATCATGCCCTTTTCCACCACCGCCGTGGCGTACAGCGACGGGCTTATTCAAAACTCTAAATAACCTGGCATGCACAAGCTCATCAAAGCCATACTGCCCGTACTGCTGCCCGCCCTGCTGCATGCGCAGGCGCCCGGTTTCATGACCGGAGATTTTGAGACCGTGAAAGCGCGGGCCATCAAAGAAAACAAACTGGTGTTCGTAGACATGATGTTTGAAGGCTGCATGCCCTGCAAACAAATGGAAGTAAAAGTATTCCCGGACCCCTCGGTGAAACCTTACCTTGACGAGCATTTCATCAGCTACCAGTCAGATATCTACAAGGAGCGCACCGGCAAGCTGCTGGCCCGCAAATTTGGGGTTACCGGTGCGCCGCACTACCTGATATTCAACGCCAGGGGAGTACTGGTAGACGCCGGTTCCGGTTTTATGGGCGCCACCCACTTCCTGCCCTGGCTGCAGGCTTCCGTAGCCGCCGCAAAAGCAGGCAATGTTAAAAAGTACCGCCCCGGCCTGGAAGGCGCTTATCCCGCGTTTTATTCAGACTTCTACCTGGAAAAGCCCCGCTTTGCCGGTGCAGACACCGTAGCCGCTTATCTTGACACGCAGCAAAACCTTGCTACGGAAGAGAATTACGCCATCATGAACGTGTACCTGAGCCGCCTGCCGGAAAAGTACAAGGAGTTCTACTACCAGCATATGGAGCAGTTTGCGAGGGACTACGGCCGCAAATCTACCAGCATAGCCGCCTACCGCATGCTGTCTGCCCGCGCGGGCGCTTATGGCGAAAAGAAAGAGAAGGCCGCCTTTGAACAGATGATGCAATACGTGCAGCCCTTGTATTCCGCCAAAGACTGGAAAACCTTCGGGAAGATCATTGCCACCAGATATTTTGAAAAGAGTGAAGATGTTGGCGGCTACATCCGCTTTGCCGGCGCCTTTGAAGGCTATAGCCTGGCAGACAAGGCCATGCTGGCCGCTGAGCTGGCGCCCAAAGTAGAAGGCCAGGCGCTGCTGTTGCAGCAAATGGACAGCTGGCTGGCCGGCATTGATGCGGCGGCAGACTACCAGCAGGCCGGCCTCTGGTATGTGAAAGCAGTGTTGCAGTATTACCTTGGCAACAAGGCGGAGGCCACCAATGCGCTTGCCAAAGTGAATACCAGCGGCCAGTACGCCAGGAACGTGGCCGCGCTCAAAGACGCGCTGCAGCACAACACCGCGTTCTCTCCCGGAAAAGTTTTTATTACACAGCCTTTGATGGCTGACTAATATTGTTGTAACCAACCATGACCAGGGGCTGCCGTTTACGGCGGCCCTTTTTGATCCACCGGGGGAAAAGCTTACCTTTGCCCGCGTTCTAAAAAGATAGTATGAAACTGGAAGAGCAACTGCAGCAAAGAAGCGGCAACCAATGCGAACTATGCAAGGCCGGCGGAGCATTGAAAGCGTATGACGTACCGCCGTCTAACGGCTATGCAGATAGCCACATTTTCCTCTGTGAGAAATGCCTGGCGCAGATCAATAAAAAAGAAGAGCTGGACAGCCAGCACTGGAGCTGCCTCACCGAAGCCATGTGGAGCGAAGTGCCGGCCGTACAGGTAGTAGCCTGGCGCATGCTCAACCGCCTGCGCAACGAAAGCTGGGCCATGGAAAGCCTTGACATGATGTACCTGGCAGATGATACCCTGGCCTGGGCCAAAGCCAGCGGAGACCATGAGAATGACGGAGCTGTAGACCTGCATAAAGACAGCAACGGCAACCTGCTGCAGAACGGAGATACGGTAGTGCTCATCAAGTCGCTGGACGTTAAAGGCTCCACGCTGAACGCCAGGCTGGGCACCGTGGTGAGAAACATCAGGCTGGTGCCGGACAATACCGAGCAGATAGAAGGCCGCATTGAAGGGCAGATGATCGTCATCCTGACCAAATACCTGCGCAAACAGAACTGATTATAACCGCTTTCCCTGGTAGCCCGCCGTTGTTGCAACAGGCGGGCTTTTTTTGTAGCTTGGGTAAAAATTGCCCCAATATGGAAGTTCTAGGTATGTGCCCGCTGCTGCAGGTATTTGACATGAATACCTCCCTGCAATTTTATTGTGAAACGCTGCAATTCAAAGTGCATCAAAGCGCCGGGGAAGAAGGCGCGCCGCCTGACTGGGTTTGGCTGAAATGGAACAATATTGACCTGATGATGAATACCGCCTACGAAGCCGCCCGCCGCCCCCCGCAGCCCGATGCCGCCCGCTCCCGCACGCATGGCGACGTAACCCTCTACTTCGGCTGCCCCGATGTGGACGGCGCCTACCGCCACCTGACGGCCAAAGGGCTCTCGCTGCAACCGCCCAAGGTGGCGCCCTACGGCATGAAACAAATGTATTGCTATGATCCCGATGGGTACCAGCTGTGTTTTCAGTGGGAGGCGCAGTACGTGCCCGAATAAAAAACGGGGCGCCGCAAGGCCACCCCGTCAGGATCTTTATATATCACCGTTTATTTCGCCGGTGTGATCACTATTTTCCGGAACTCGATAGGCCCGTGGTCTCCCTGGATGTAGATGGGGCCGGGCTCGCCTTCATTGCTGTTCAGCGCGCCGCCGGTAATGCCGGGTATCTCCTGGTTGCTGATGACGGTTTTGCCGTTGGCTACAATGGTAACCATGCGGCCTATCAGCGTAATATCGTACCGCTGCCACTGGTCGGGCCCCAGCGCATTGATCTCTGAAGGCGCCAGGAAGCCGTACACCCCGCTGTACAATACGCTGTTGGGATGCGCGTCTTTCGGGCTGTCTTCAATCTGCACTTCATAGCGGCCTCTCAGGTACACGCCGCTGTTGCTGCCTTTTTTATAGCGGAACTCCACGGTCAGCTTAAAGTCGGTGAACTCCTGCTCGGAGATCAGGTTAGCGCCAGACTTGGGACTGGTGAGTATGCCGTTGCGCACTTCCCACTGGTTAGCCGCGCCCACTGCCTTCCAGCCGCTGAGGTCTTTACCGTTGAAGAGGTTGATGGGCTTGCCCCATGAAGGCGCTGCCGTGCGTTTCAGGTAAGGTGCTTTTACGCCTTTGTAGCTGAACTTCTTGCCTTCGCTGGTGGTGATGGTACCTTGTATCCCTTCGCCCGCCAGTTCGCCTTCAATCACAAAATCCTGGTTGCCGCCTTCCCACTGCGGGGGGATGGTGAAGCTGAACTTGCCGTTGTTGAAGTTCACCTTGGCCACGGGCCGCGCGCTGCCGGAAGTGCCTACAAAGTAGCCTACCAGCGTGCGGTTGCCGGAAAGTTTTACCTCCAGCCAGGAGGGGGCCGGTTTGCCGTTCTCATCTACGGTAATGTCCCAGCGGCCAATGAGGCCCTTCTGGTCTTGCGCCTGCTGTGCAGCAGGTTCACCCGTTGCGGCGGCTACGGGCAGTGCGGTGGTGGATATTAAAAGGCAGCTCATGCCAAATACGATAAATTTTTTAAGCATAGTTATTCAATTGTAGCTGAGGGGACAAGATAAGGTTTATTTAGGTTTCGGGCAAACGGAGAATGTGATGCAGGCTGTGCCGGAGCTGTTTTGTACGAATTTATACGGAGCAACCGAGCCTTCCGGGTGTGTACTTTTTCTGCAAATATTGATTACATTAACCTTATGAATCGCAAGCATTTTCTGTCTGCGTTGGCAGGCGCAGGTATGAGCATCCCGCTGCTGGACCGCTTCGCCGGCGCCGCAACCCCGTCCACGCTTTCCATACCGCCCTATTTGAAACCGGGAGACACCATCGGCATCACCTGTCCTGCGGGCTACATCACCGCGGAGGAAATACAGCCCGCCGTGCGTATTATGGAAAGCTGGGGTTTCAAGATAGCCGTTGGCAACACCGTGGGCAAGAGAGATTACACCTTTGGCGGCACAGATGCAGAGCGCCTGCAAGACCTGCAGGCCATGCTTGACAATCCCGGCATACATGCTATCATGTGCGCCCGCGGCGGCTATGGTTGCGCGCGCATCGTAGACCAGCTTGATTTCAGCAAGTTCCGGGAGCGGCCCAAATGGGTAATTGGCTTCAGTGACGTTACCGTGCTACATTGCCACATTAACCGGCATTTCAGCATTGCCACCCTGCACTCCAAAATGTGCAACAGTTTTCCTGACAACCTCGCGCAGGCAGATCCTGAAGTGCAGGATACCATTCTCTCCATCCGGAACGCCTTGACCGGCAAGCCCATGCGGTACACTGCGCCGCCGGAAAGCAGCAACCGCGCTGGTACAGCCAGCGGCGTGCTCATAGGCGGCAACCTGGCCATGATACAAAGCATATCCGGAACGGATTCCGAAATAGATACCATCGGCAAGATTCTCTTTCTCGAAGATGCCGGTGAGTACCTCTACAGCCTTGACCGCATGCTGGGCAACCTGCAGCGCTCCCGGAAGTTTGACAGCCTGGCGGGGCTGATCATCGGCGGATTTAACCGCATCAAGCCGGATGATCCGGGAGAAGAGTTCGGGCATACGGTGAATGACATGGTGCTGCAGCGGGTGAAGGACTTCCGGTACCCGGTGTGTTTTAATTTTCCGGTGGGGCATCAGCGGAATAACTATGCGTTGAAGTGCGGGGTGATGCATAGGTTGAGGGTGGCGGGGGATGGGGTGGAGTTGAGGGAGATGGGGTGACGTGGATAGCGAGAACTTATTATAGAACTGTTCAAATCGATAAATCAGTGCAAAGCAATTAACAGGATGGAAAAGATGCTTAAAACATATGATACCAATTCAAGGGCTTTTTATGATTCAATAATTGTCAGCAAGAAAGGGTCAAATGATAGTGTATTGGAGTATAGAGGTAACGACATCTTTCTCACCGGGATTGGGGATTATCCATTTATGGCGTTGGCGGACATAAGGGAACAGTTAAAAAAGCGAGGCTTATTACTGCTGTGCGAAGGTGCGAGAATTGATGTTTTCCCGTCCAGTATGGCCTTTACCAGCTTCTTGGCTTACAAAACCGTTATTGGTAGACCTGCCAGCAAAGAAGACCTTGTGCATATATTGAATCCCACAGATGATGTAGATATCATAGGCAGTTTAGAAGATCAGGAAGCACACAGGATTAGGTGGGTTAACAGTTTGGGCTAAACATTGGATTGATGCGAAATGCTTAAAATACTTGATTAATGCCAGGTCAGGCGCCACGCTTTTATTATTTGATTGAGAGCAATTTTAATATGAAGAGTTCCCTAACTGCACTACTCAGCTGTATTGTCATTACCTTTTTGTTAATATTAAATACAGTATTAAGCCCGTATTCGAAAGAATTAACTATTCTTGATGTTGAAGCAGCGGTTAATAGCGATGTAGTAGTGGTTGCTGTTACATTAAATGTGGTAAGCTTACTTGTGTTGATTGTTTGCTGGATTTTCTTACTTCGACAAAGAAGTTCCGAGAGACTACTAGTTATGCTTGCCACAATTATAAATGCTATTGCTTTGATTTACTGGTTGAGTTTTTGTTAAGTACGGTCGTACTTAGGTATACCGATTGTAGCATTCCCGGTAGGCCTGCCGGCTATCCCTAGTGATATAGCATCGCCCGACTACTATCGAAGGTTTTGTATGTTTCTAAGGACAACCTAATCAATGGCTGGATAAAGGGAGAGGCAATAAGGAAGTTCGTACTAAGAGGATGTTATCTACTCACATACACAAAAGCAAAACTTGATATTCTTAACATGACATCACAATAAGCCATGGAATATTATAAAAAAACAGATGAGATTATTGCGCTTCTTACTCAAGCAAATGAAATGTTAGCTGTGAGGCAGATTAACAATGCCCGGCTAATTAGTCTAATGCCAGGAGAGATTTTAGATACCGTATGTTCAGTACTTCGAACTTATGAAATCAGCCAGCCAGCTCTATTTTATATAATTAAAGAACCCGCTGAAGAGCTATTACAATACGCAAAAAGTTTAGGTAGGTTACCAGTGGCCAATTTTCATTTGTTGGAAGAGTTGAGTCAGGATGCTTCTGACTTATGATTGAATTTTGGATAATAAATACAATTAACAAATCTTACAATAATGGAATCCAATTCCGAAATTGTAAAAAGTTCACCCCTCTACACCAAATTCCTCCCCGCATTCACAATCCCATAAACCGTCCGTATCACCAGCTTCTCATACGCCCCTTTCATCTCCGCATCCTTGGTAGTTTTAGCTTTCTGCAACGCATAATGCTGCGTCACCACCAGCGGCAGCATGATCCGCTCGCGCAGGGCAATGGAGTTCTTCTCCACAGGGTATTCCTGCATCAGCTCGCGGTTGCCGGTCAGTTCCAGCAGCATGGTGCGGGTGAGGTCGAATTCTTCTTTCAGCATGGTCCAGAACTCACCGTAGCGCTCATCGTTTTGCAGATGGGCGGTAATGCGGAAGTCTGATTTGGACATAGACATGATGCAGTTGTCTATCATGGTTTTGAAGAAGCCGGAGGTTTTGTACAATTCCGTGGCGCAGTCCCATTTGCCGGCTTTTTTCACGGCGTGCAGGGCGCTGCCTACGCCGTAGGAGGCGGGCACGCTTTGTTTCAGCTGGCTCCAGGCAGTTACGAAGCTGATGGCGCGCAGGTCTTCCAGCCTGAGGGCGGAGCCGGCGTTGCGCTTCGTGGGGCGGCTGCTGATGTTGATGTTGGAAAGCAGCTGCAGGGGGCTGAGGTCTACCAGGTATTCTGTGAACAGCGGGTGCTCGCGCAGGGCGGTGAAGCGCTGGTAGCTTTCTTCGGCCATGGTGGTGATCAGCTCTTTTTCCTTGTAGTCCAGCAGGTCACGCTGGTCGGGGTGCAGCACGGAGGCTACGCCGGCGTTCACCAGCTGCTCTATGTTGAACTTGGCGGTTTCTACGGAGCCGTACAGGGAGCTGACGGTTTGGCCTTGTATGGTGAGCTGTATATGATTGTTGGCAATTTCTTCGCCCATGGCGGCATAGAAGCGGTGTGTTTTGCCGCCTCCGCGGGAGGGGGGGCCGCCGCGGCCGTCAAAGAACGTCAGGTCAATGTCGTATTTGCGGGTAATGGCGGTCAGTTCCACTTTGGCCTGGTAAATAGACCAGTTGGCCATCAGGTAGCCGCCGTCTTTGGTGCTGTCTGAAAAGCCGAGCATGATCATCTGGCGGTTGCCGCGCCTTTTCAGGTGCTCTTTATAGATGGGGTGGGTGTACAGTTTTTCCATCACCCCGGCGGCCTGTTTCAGGTCATTGATGGTCTCAAAGAGGGGGAGGAAGTCTACCGTGAGGTCTTCCTTCGTCCAGCCGCACCAGAGGAAGAGGTTCATCAGCTGCAGGATGTCTGACGCCTGCTGGCAGTTGCTGATAATAAAGCGGTGGCTGGCATTTTCGCCGTTCTGCTGCTGTATGCTGCGCATGAGGCGGATGGTGCAGAGCGTATCATTGATCAGCGGGTCAATGCCTTCTTCCGGCGTTTCCTGGCAGGGGAAGTCTGCTTCGTTGAAGCTGATGAGGCGGAGCTTTTCTTCTTCAGAAAGGCTGCTGTATTTATCTGCGGGCAGGCCGTTGTTGAGCTCGGGCTGGGAAAGGCCGTAGTTGAAGACCTTGCGCAGCACGCGACTGTCCTGCCGGATGTCTAGCCTTGCAAAGTAGCAGCCGAAGAGCCTGATCTTCAGGGCCAGGTCATCCACCAGGTTCACGAACAGGCTGTCATGGTCTTTGATGAGCGTGTCTTTGATGCGCTGCAGCAGGTCTGTCATTTCCTGTTGCAGGTTGGTGGCGTTGGGCTGGGGATTGAAGGCGTTGTCGTACATCAGGCGGCCCAGCACGTTCATGGGCTCTTCTATGCCGCGGAAGGTGATGCGGCGTTTCAGCGCCCGGTAGTCGCGGTAATAGCAGCGGAAAATGGTCTGGCGCAGCGTGGCGGCCACGGTGCGGGTGCTTTCCGTGGTTACGTTCGGGTTGCCGTCACGGTCGCCGCCGGGCCAGAAGCCCAGCTCAAAAATGCCATCGGGCAGGTTGCTGAGATCAAATTCTTCTCCGAGGCGGGTCTGAATGTCTGCCAGCGCGTTGTAGAACACATGCTCCACAAACCAGATGAGGCTCACGGCTTCATCTACCGGCGTGGGGCGTGTTTTATTGAAGAAGGGCGTTTTGCCCAGCTGCTGCAATAATAAGTTGATGGTGTTGATATCGTTCACCTTCAGGGCCTCAATGAGGTCTGTCATGATGGTGAGCACCGTACCCGGGTAAAACTGGGTGGGGTGGGCGGTGAGCACCAGCCGGAGGGAGAAGTGGCGCAGTTTTTCGCTGATCTTCTCGCGCAGCTCATCGTCTTGCGCAATTTGCTGTACCAGGCCCTGCAGGGTGCCGCTGCCGTCCGTACGGCTCAGTTTGCTGAAAGAAGAGTCTTCAATGGCGTCAAACAGCACCACCTGCCTTTCTATATATTGTATAAAGCGGAAAAGGCGGTTGATCTGCTCGCGCTCGTCAATTTCCGGGGCACGCTCCTTGAAAAAGGTCTCTATGATCTCGGTGGGCGACGTCAGTTTGGCTACCCCTTTCTCGCAATGGGCTGTAAAAAACGGCAGCAATATGCCGGTGTCTTTCACCTGGTAGAACGGGAGGGTTAAAAACAGGCTATTGTACAGCTCAAAGCGGGTAATCACTTCGCGGGTGTATATATCTTTCTGGTTGCCGGACTGTTTCAACATTGAATTATTCGTTAAGCACCGGCAAAATTATAAATATTAATATAAAAAAGGGGAAAAGTTGGGCGATAAAGCCGTATGTTAAAAATTGTGAATGTATGATACCAGCAGGCCCGCCTGCACCGTACTGGCGGTGATGGGCCGGGGATTGCCGATGAGGAAATTGCGCTCGTCAGGGTGGTCGAAATTAAAGGTTTGCGGATAGGCCTTGTTGCGGCCGTAAGACAGCAGCAGCCCGGTGCGCAGGTAGTACTGCTTGCGCCGCATGTTAACGCCCAGCTGAACATGGTAGAGGTCCCAGTTGGTCACATTGGCATTGTAGCCGTCTGTAAGCGCGGTCAGGTTATTATCGTCATAAGAAAAGTCTGTGCGGAGCGATAGAAAGGCCATGAATGCCGGGGCCACTTCGTAGCTGGCGCCGATGCCCACGTTCAGTATGCCCTTGCGGGCGTCGTTCAGCTGCAGGTAAGTAGTGTTGCTGCTGCCCGTATCCGGCCTGATAAAGGCTGCCGGCCGCGGGTTGATGACCTGGTAAGGCTTTACCGGGGCAAAGTATTCGATGCAGGCATACAGTTGCCCTTTTTTGTGCAGGTAGGTATACCCTGCGGCTATGCTGAGCGGGTTTTTCCAGTTGGTTTTGAGGCGTGTCTGGCGCCCGCTGGCCAGCAGGTGGATGGGCACCTGTGCTACAATGAGGTTGTTTACTTCCAGGTTGGAGACCACCGTGCCCCTGCCGGTCACTTTCCATACCGGCGTGGTGACCAGCAGGCCGGCATGGTGGCTGGCGGAAATTTCCCAGGCCAGGCCCAGCCGCGTACGGACACCGATCTGCCGGTAGGAGGCGGTATAGTTTTCAGACACCGTGGTGATGGGCGCAAAAACGGTGTCTGGCCCGGCGGGGTTCATCATGGCGCGGGAAATGAAATCTACCGTAAAGTTCTGCCGGTGAACAATGCCCTCCAGCGTAACGCCGGCTGATAACCCGGGTGTAAGCCGCATGCCGGCGGCCAGCTGCAGGGAGGTCTGGTCTACCCGGTTAGATGCCTTGTACTGGCCAATATAGGTTTCCGCACCGGGGCTGTAGGAATTGTCCAGCACGTCCTGCACCACGTCTCTCTGCTGGGAAACATTATAGTCTATCACAGGTGTATGCACTATGGCGTAGGCCAGCGTGAAGGGCAGCTTCTTTTTAATGTAAGGAACGGCATGAGAGGCCACCATGGGTACAATGCTGGTGCCGTTGGAGCGGAGCGGAAGGCCGGCGCCTACGCCGTCTTTCATGAAAATAGACTGCCACTGGTAAATGGTGCCGCTCAGGGAAGAGGTGGAGCCATGGGTGTTCACCAGCAGCGCCGGGTTATAGAACAGCACCCCGCTGTCACGGTTCTGCGCTATGACGGCGCCGGGCATAAAAAATCCTGCCGGGCCGTAGCCGGCAGTCCAGTAGTTAGCGTCTTGTGCGTGGAGGCGCGCGGGGCAGGCCAGCAGCCATACCGGCAGCAATAGGTAAAGAATCCTCATAGGCTTGTACAGCAATAGTCAGCGGGCGGCCAGCCGCTCGTACTGGTCTTCATAGTCTTTGCGGATGGTGCCCATCCACCGGTCCCACCAAAGGAAATACAAACCGTAGTTGCCCTTGAAGTACCGGTGATGCTGATTATGGTTAAACGATGTATTGATCCATTTTCCGAACGGGTGCCGTGCAAACCAGCGGGGGTAAAGCTCCCAGCCCAGGTGGCCGTATACATTGTAGGCCATCTGCACGCCGAAGAAAGTGAGCAGGTGGGTGGTAGTGAGGGGCACGGTGAATACCAGCAGGGGAAGAATACCTATTTCCACCAGGGCCTCCAGCGGGTGAAAGGCGAAGGCGGCCCAGGGCGAAGGGTTGACGGAAAGGTGATGCACCTTGTGAAACCAGGGGAAAACGGGCCGCCAGTGCATGAAGCGGTGCGTCCAGTAAAAGTATGCATCATGCACAATGAACATCAGGGGAAAGGCGGCGATGAACCAGGCCATGCCGTATCTGGAAATGTCCCTGTAGTGAAAAGTATGATCCACCACCGGCGGCCGCAATATCAGCATGGCCACCAGTGTAAATATCATAATGGTGAGGCAGGAGTAAAGGATTTCCCGGGCATAGTCTTTTCCCTTCGGGAAGCGTTGCTGTATCTTTTTAGCCAGGATGCGCCTGCGGAGTATCACATAACAAAGCAGGAAGGCAATGCCGGCCAGCAGAAAATACCGGAGAGATATCAGGGTGAGGGTGGACAACCATTTTTCGAACCAGGGCATACCAGCAAATTAACAAAAAAACAGGCTGGCTGTTCGGCCTTCATCCATATTTCCTGCCACCGCTGTTATCCGTATCTTTAACGCCGGATAATTTTTTCCAGTTGATTTGTCCCCGTTCCGCGTACCCGGTCGTCATATAAACGGACCAAAAAAATGTAAACGTCATGAAAGAGTTCATGTTAATTTTCAGGCTGAGCGAAAAACCCGCTCCTCCTTCGCCTGAGCAGATGCAGGAAAGAATGAACTGGCTGGCCGGTATAGCGGCCCAGAACAAGCTGGTAGACAAGGGTAACCGTTTGTCTCCCGCCAACGCCAGAACGGTAAAGGCCGGCAACGTGGTGAGCGACGGGCCTTTCACCGAGATCAAGGAATTCGTGACCGGCTATATGGTGCTGAAAGCTGCCAGCATAGACGAAGCTACGGAGATAGCCAGCGGCAACCCCATCCTTAAAATGGGCGGCAGCGTGGAAATAAGGGCCGTTCTGACACCGGAAGAAAAATAACGATGGACCAGCAGCCTGCCTCATACCAGGAGCTTTTACCACATTTATTCAGGCTGGAGTATTCCAGGATGACGGCCGTACTGTGCCGTCATTTTGGCCTCCGGCATATGGCCATTGCGGAAGACATTGTGAGTGAAACCTTCCTGAAAGCCACGGAGGCATGGGGCGCACAGGGCATGCCGGATAACCCTGCCGCCTGGCTGTACACGGTGGCCAAAAACAAAACCAAAGACTATCTCAAACGCACTTCATTATTTGAGACCCGCGTGAAGGGCGCCATACAGCAGCAGGAGCAGGAGGAAACGCCTGATTTCGACTTCTCCGGCCAAACCATCACAGACAGCCTGCTGGCCATGATCTTTGCCGTTTGTGACCCGGCCAACGCCACGGAATCACAGATATGCCTGGCCTTGCAGGTGCTTTGCGGGTTCAGCGTGGAAGAGATCGCTGATGCTTTCCTGACCAGCCGGGAAACCATCAAGAAGCGGCTGCAGCGCGCCCGCACCAGCCTGCGCGACAATAATTTCCAGCTGGGCCCCTTGCAGGAAGCTACCATACAGGCGCGGCTGGATGCCGTGCTAAGAACATTGTACCTGCTTTTTAACGAAGGGTATTTCTCCAAATCCGCCAACCGGCTGATGCGGAAAGACCTTTGTTCCGAAGCCATGCGGCTGGCGCTGCTGCTCACAGAAAATCCGCTTACCAATACCACGCAGGCCAACGCCCTGCTGGCGCTCATGTGCTATCAAAGCTCGCGGCTGGAAGCCAGGGAAGATGAAGAGGGGGAAGTGGTGCTGTTTGAACGGCAAGACCAAAGTTTGTGGAGCCGGGAGCTGATTGACCAGGGCAACCATTACCTGGTGAACGCCTGCTCCGGCGAAGCGGTTTCCAAATACCACCTGGAGGCCGGTATTGCTTACTGGCATACCACGCCCGCCGGTAACAGCAAATGGGAGCACATCCTGCAGCTCTACAACCAGCTCATCTTGCTGGAATATTCAGCGGTAACGGCCCTGAACAGAACTTTCGCTTTTGCCAAAGTGTACGGCAACAAGGCAGGCATTGTGGAAGCGGAGAAACTGGGGCTGGAAGATGTCAGCTACTACCATTCCCTGCTGGGGTACCTGTATGCGGATGGGGATGCGCAAAAAGCGGTGATGCATTACAACAAAGCAATAGCGCTTACAAAGTCAATGGCGGAAAAAAGAACATTGCAAAAAGAAGTGGAACGGCTGGAGAAGGGAACTGCATAAAAAAGTGTTTTAAAATGCAAAGGCCGGCCTGCAATGAAAACAGGCCGGCCTTTTTTATAAGTGCCTCACTTATGCATTCAGCTTGCTCTTCAGCACGCCCATTGTTTCCCGTTGTTTCTCTTCTACAAACTGCTGCCCTTTCTTGGCCAGCTGTTTTGCTGCGGCAGGGTCTTTGGCCATGGCCAGCGCGGCGGGCAGTATTTTCTGAACGTCTGCTTCATTGTCCATATCAAACAACCACTCGCCCAGGCCAATATCCCGCCACATCACGCCTTTGCTGGTTTGTTCATGGAAGCGGCCCACCATGGCCGGAATACCGTGGCCGATGCACATAATGGGAGAATGCATTTCCAGCCCGAACATGCCTGCGGAGCGGCGGTAGGTGCTGACCGCTTCGTCTGTCAGCCAGTAGCGGTCCCGCCAAACCACTTTCGTTTTCACATCTTCCGGCAGTTTATCGTACAAAATCTCTTTACCCAGCTTTACCTGTGTTTCATCTTCCGGGCAGATGAGTATTTTCATGGGCGTTTGCCGTACTACCTCCACAATGGCTTCGCGGATGGGGGCGTTGTCATGCTCCCGCATTTCCTGGTTGCGTGCATTTTTTTTCTCGTCCAAGGGTCTTTTTTTGGAGGGTATTTCCCAGTAAGGCGTAAAACGTTGCCGGGGTATTACGCAGAGGAATTTACCGGCTTCCAGCCCGTGCTCTTTCATAAAAGCTTCCGCCGCCGCATCGTTCTGCAGGTCTACGGCAAAGGCGCCGTCCGGCGCAAAGCCCATAATGGGGCATTTCACGCCATGGTCTTTCGCAAACTGCAGGGAAATGGAATCCCGGAAATAGGCGAACTGCGCTTTGGTGAGCAGCTCCACTTCTGTAGGGAAGGCGGCTTTAGTGGCGGCAGAGGGCTCTCCGTAATAGCCGGGGAAGGTGATGCCGTAAATGCCGTAAGGCTTGCCGGTAGCGGCCCAGCGCTCTACGTCTTTACGCGCTACCAGGGAAGGGCCGGAGCCATGCAGCAGGAAGTCAGACTGTGCAATGGCGGCGTCTACTTCTTCCTTGCCCTGCACAATTTTCACTTTCGGAAAACGCCGCTGCAGCATTTCCTTCACGCCGTTGTCTACACTGGAAGGCCAGAGTATGACGTCCGCATCGGGAATATGTTTTTCCAGCAGCGTGAGCACGCCGGGCGTATGGCCAATATCCCCGATGTTGACGGTTTGCCAGGAGGAGCGGAGCAAGATGGTTTTCTTTTTGCTGTTGCAGGAGCTGGCCAGTGAGGGCAGGCCCGCCAGCAATGCCAGCATGGCCGGCGTTTGGGTCAGAAAGTTTCTGCGTGTATACATGATGTTTTTATGGTTTTTAATGGATCAATAGCCTTGGTTTTGTTCCAGCGTGGGACTGGCGTCCATCACGGACAGGGGGATGGGGAACAGTACATGGAAGGGTTGTATCACGGCATTCCGGTTATAGCTGTTCTCTGCCTTTACTGCGTCTATGAGCCTGCCGGTGCGTACCAGGTCAAAGCGGCGGTGGTTCTCGAAAGCCAGCTCCAGCCTTCTTTCCAGCCAAACGGCCTCCTTGAACGCCTGGTAGCTCAGGCCGCTCAGATCTGCCAGCCCGGCGCGCTTGCGCACCTTGTTCAACGCCGTATAGGCTTCAACGGTAGGGGCGCCGTTGGCTTCATTGGCGGCTTCGGCATACATCAGCAACACGTCCGCATACCGCAGCACCGGCCGGCTGGTGCCTTCGCCGCCGTTGGTTTTGGCCGTTCTGTCCCACAGCTTCTGGAAAGATACGGCTTTGCTGGGATCAGGGTCTGTGATGGAAAGGTTGGTGGTAACACCGTTGTAAGTATAGGCCGTCATGAAGGTAACGGGTTTCCGCTTGTCGTTAGCCGCGTAGGAATTGTAGAGGCTTTCCGTAGGCCGTGCAATAGCGGAGCCGCCGCCGGGGAAAATAGGCGCCGCGCGGGGGCCGTAGCCCCGCCCTATGCCGTGGCCGTACACGTCTGTGAGGTATTGTACTTCCAGCATGTTTTCCTTGCCGCCGCGGGCGGTGAGGGCAAAGGCATCCGCAAAACTGGCATGGAGGTCATACACGCCCTGGTCTATCACTTCTTTGGCTTTGGCGGCTGCCTGTGCCCAGAAGGGGGAGCTTTTGTCTGTACCGGCGCGGGTAAGGTATACCTTGGCCAGCAAGCCTTTGGCGGCCCCGGAAGTTACCCTGCCGGCTTCTGCAGGGGGGTAGCTGGGGGGCAGCACGTTTTCCGCTTCCGTGAGGTCTTTTTCTATCTGCGCGTATACTTCGTCAACACTATTGCGCGGCATGTCAAGCCCTTCCAGTGTAGCCGTTTCCGTGATAGTGACGGGTACGCCGCCATAGAGGCGTACCAGGTTGAAATAATGCAGGGCGCGCAGCACCTTGGCCTCGGCTACGTACCTGTTCTTCAGGTCTTCGTTCATGGGAATGCCGGGCAGCCGGGCTATTACCGTGTTAGACCGGTTGATGGCGGCATAGGCGCCGCTGTAAACGTTGATGAAAGAGTTGGAGGGGGTGAGGTTGTACCGCCATAGCAGCACCCTGTCTGCAGCGCCGGACAGGAAAGGCACGGCGTCATCTGTGGTCACCAGGTCAGGAAAAGGGTCCAGCACGCCCATGTTCTTGTAACAAGCGCCCAGCGCGGCCTTGGCGTCTTCCGCTGTTTTATAGTAGGTGGCGTTGGTGAGATTGGTAACAGAGGCAATGTCCAGCTGCTTTTCGCAGGCGGTGCCCGTTAACAGCATGCCCGCCATCAAAATATATATGGTTTGTTTGATCGTCTTCATACAATTAAAATTTCAGGTTAATGCCTGCCAGGATGGTTTTGGCAGCCGGATAGGTACCATAGTCAAGCCCCTGGCTGAGAGAGGAGCTGCCGAAGCGGTTCACTTCCGGGTCGTAGCCATTGTACCGGGTAATGGTGAACAGGTTCTGCGCGGCAATGTACACCTTCAGGGAGTTGACCTGCAGGCGGCTGAGCCAGCTTTGCGGCAGGTTATAGCCTAATGAAATATTCTTGAAGCGCAGGTAAGACCCGTCTTCCACCTGGAAGCTGCTGAGCACGCGGGAGCCGCCTGCCGCGTTGGCGCGGGGCATGCTGTTGCTGGGGTGCTGCGGCGTCCAGCGGTCCAGCACACGGGCGCTCTGGTTGTTGCCGCCGGTGAGGTTCAGCAGGTCAAAGTTGCCATAGTTCAGTATCTCGTTACCATAGTTGCCCTGTATGAACACGTTCAGTTCTATGCCCTTGTAGGTGAAAGTATTGTTAAGACCGCCGAAGAGGTCAGGGTTGGAATTGCCGATGATGTCCCTGTCGTTGTCATTGATCACACCGTCATTGTTGCGGTCTTTGTACCGGATGTCTCCGGGTTTGGCGGTTTTCTGGGCGGAGGCGTCTATCTCTTCCTTGCTCTGGAAGATGCCGTCCATCACCAGCCCGTAAAAATTGCCCAGGGAGCTGCCTACCTGCAGCAGGATGGGATTGATGCTGGTGTTGAAAAGGCGGGCATCCGCGCCGGCGGTAAAGCTTTCCCGGCCATCCAGCCGCAGTACTTTGTTGCGGTTGAAGGTGATGTTGAAATCGGTGGTCCACCGGAAATCATGCCGGTCTATGTTCACGCTGGCCAGCGCCAGCTCCACGCCCCGGTTGCGCACGCTGCCAATGTTCTTGAGCGTGGTGGTGAAGCCGGAAGATGTGGGCACGCTGACGGAAAACAGCAGATCAGCGGTTTTTTTGTTGTAGTAGTCCGCCGTGAGCTGCAGGCGGTTGTTGAAGAAGGCCAGGTCTATGCCCGCATCGAACTGCGCGTTCTTTTCCCAGCGCAGGTCGGGGTTGGCAATGCCGGCGGTGTGGGCGGAAGACTGTAAGGTGCCGCCCAGTACGTATTGGGAAATGGAGATGTTGGCCAGGTATTGATAATCCCCGATTTCCTGGTTGCCGGAAAGGCCGTAGCTGACGCGCACTTTGGCATCGGAGAAAATGGACTGCTTCTGCATGAAGCTCTCGTTCATCAGCTTCCAGGCCAGGGCGCCGGAGGGGAAGATGCCGAACTTGCGCCTCGGGCCGAAGCGGCTGGAACCGTCACGGCGGGCAGTGAGGGTGAGCAGGAAACGGTCGTCAAACCCGTAGTTGACGCGGGCAATGTAGGAAATGAGTTTCCAGTTGCTGGCGTCCGAACTGGGAGCTACCAGTGTGGAGCCCGCTTCCAGGTTGTTGTACCGGGCAAAGTCGTCAGAAAAAGTATTGGCCCTTGCCGTGGCGTTTTCTGTGCTCAGGCCCTGGATGGTGTAACCCAGCAAAGCATTGAGAGAATGATAGTGGCCCAGCTGGCGGGTGTAGTGAAGTGTGTTCTCATTGAGCCAGTTGATGCTCTGCGAGTTGGCTACAGCGGCGGAACCGCCCACGGAAGCGCCGGCCAGGGCTTTGCGCGTGGTGTAGTTGTTGGTTTTGGAGGCTTGCAGGTCTGCGCCAAGGCTGGTGCGGAAGTGCAGCCCGTCAATGATCTCGTAGTCCAGGTAAGTGTTGGCCAGCAGGCGCAGCACGGAATTCTTATTGATGATCTCGTTGGCAACGGCCAGCGGATTATCTACGCCGTACCCGTTCAGCGAGCCCTGGTTCTTATAATAGCTGCCGTCTTCATTGAACACGGGGAAGGTAGGGGAATAGCTCAGGGCGGAGCTGGTAACACCGCCGCCTTCCGTACCGTCTACGTCCGTTCTGGCGCTGTTGCTTTGCGTGTAGGCGCCCTGCATGGAAAGGCCGGTCTTCACGCGGGAGCTGATGTCGTTAGTCAAGTTGGCGCGCAGGGTATACCGTTTGAAGCCGGAGTTTTTGATGATGCCCTGCTGGTCATAATACCCGGCTGAAATGGAGTAGCGGGATTTCTCCGAGCCGCCGCTTACGCCCAGCTGGTGGTTCTGGATGGGCGCGTTGCGCAAAACAACATCCTGCCAGTTGGTGCCTTCACCGAAAGTTTCCGGCAGCGCCCTTTCCGGCGTGCTGCCATTGAAGTAAGGCGCCGCGCCGTTGTTGGTCAGCGCTTCGTTCACGAACAATGCAAACTGCTGCGCGTTCAGCAGCGGAATGGTCCTGCGGGCGGATTGGGAACCGTAGTAGCCGTTGTAGCTGACCACGGCTTTGCCCGGCCTGCCTTGTTTGGTGGTGACCATCACCACGCCGTTAGAGCCCCTGGAGCCATAGATGGCCGTAGCGGAAGCATCTTTCAATATTTCGATAGATTCTACATCATCTGCGTTAATAGAATTAAGCCCGCCGGATACGGGGAAGCCGTCTATCACGTACAAAGGGTCATTGCCGGCGTTCACCGAGCCGGAGCCGCGAATGCGGATGGTGGCGGCCCCGCCCGGCCGCGCAGAGTTGGTGGTTACCTGCACGCCCGCGGCGCGCCCCTGCATGGCCCTGTCTAAAGAGGGGATAGGGGTTGATTTGATAGCAGCTTCTCCCACTTTGGCTACTGCGCCGGTGAGGTCGCTTTTCTTCACCGTGCCGTACCCCACTACCACCGTTTCATTGAGGCTGCTGGCAGATTCCCTGAGCGTAATATTCACCCCGCCGCTGCGCGCCGCCAGCTCCTGCGGCTCAAAACCGAGAGAGCTGACCTGCAGCACCGCACCCGGCCGCACGCCTTTGAGGGAGAAGTGGCCGTTACCGTCTGTGTTGGTGCCGTGCATGGTACCTTTCACCAGTACGGTAGCGCCCGGTACCGGCCCGCCTTTGGAATCTGTAACCCTGCCGCTGGCCGTGATCAGCGAGTCTGCCGCCTGCGCCGGCGGCGCTTCGGGCGGGTTGCCGGCCGGCCGGCGTTTGATGATGATGCTGTTGCCTTCAAGGGTGTAGGTGAGCGGCTGGTCTTTTATGCAAAGGTCCAGCACCTGCTTCAGGGAGGCGTTCCTGACAGCCAGCGTAACCGGCGCTGTGTTGCGCAGCACCGTTTCGCCATAGATCACAGACACGCCGGTGCGCGCGGTGATTTCCTTGAACAGTTTTTGCAGCGGTACGTTTTTGACCGACAGCGTTACCTGCTGTGAAAGACCGGTTGCACTCACATGCATGCATGTTACAAAGAGGATAAATGCAGTGATCTTGATCATTTTGCACAACGTGGTTAAAAGCCTGCGCCGGCGCAGGGCTTTTTCATTCGCATTAAAATACATACTTTAGCGGTGTTTGGTAGTCTAACAATAGTCCTTCTCAGATTATCGGGAATACCAGATACAGCCGGGAGTGTTGCAACCACTTCCGGTTTTTTTGCGTATTCCCGTAAAAGCTTTATTTACCTGTTTTTATTTGGTTGAATAATTACGTGGCTGTGTTGTTGTATGATTATGGTAATACGGTTATTTTCCTCCCTTCCAGCTTCAGGTGGTTGAACCCGCTGCCTTCCAGCATGTGCAGTACGGCCTCCAGGCTCATGCTGCGGCTGATGGCCCCGCCGTACAGCTCCGCGCTGGGTTTTACATCGTACACTACTTCTACGTTGTACCAGCGGGATACTTCTCTCAATATCGTTTCAAGGTCCATGTTGTCAAACAGGAAAAGGCCGTTCTTCCAGGCAATGGCCTTGGCCGTATCAGCCTGCTGCACGGCAATGTGCGTGCCGCCGCCTTCCAATACCGCCTGCTGCCCCGGCCGCAGCGTTTGCACCGCTGCTGCGTTCTTTATCCTTACGGCGCCGCTCAGCAGCGTGGTGTTAACGGCCTTTTCATCTTCATAAGCCATCACGTCAAAGCGGGTGCCCAGCACTTGCACCTCCATGTCGTTCACCTTTACCACAAAGGGTTGGGAGGATGCGTGCGCTATTTCAAAGTAGCCCTGGCCTTTCAGTTCCACCACTCTTTGCTGCCCGGTGAAGGCGGTGGGGTAGCGGAGAGAGGAGGCGGAGTTGAGCCATACCTTGCTGCCGTCTGGCAGGGTGATGCCGAAGCGGCCGCCTTTGGGCGTTACGAGCGTATTAATCTGCGAAGCCTGGCTGCCGGGCGTATAATGCAACTGGCCGTTGCTTTGACGGATGTTCCTGCGTATCTGCTGGTTGCCCGCACTGTCTAGCGGCACGGTGGTACCGTCTGCCAGCACCAGCGTGGCCTGGTTGTAACCGGGTTGCACCGCGCCGTTCATACTTGCGGCCTGCACTGGCGTCACAGGCCGTTCCTGCCGCAGTATATACAATAACCCGGCGCCCGCTATGGCCAGCGTAACAGCAGCTGCCAGCCAGTATACGGGGCGGCGGTTGCGTTCCGCGCGGCGCGCTCTCCGGAGAATGGCGCTGGCCAGCTCCGCTTCTTTTTCAGGCGGCAGCGGCGGGTGATCAGCCGTTTCCAGCAGGTGCTGCACCGCATCGGGGAGGCGAAGGTCTCGGTCTCTGACCAGTTGCAGGAACTCTTCCACCTCCGGCGGCGTGAGCGTACCGGCCAGGTAACCTTGCAGCAATATGTCGAATCTTGTAGGCATGTGTTATGTATAAAGACACATCCCGGCAAGAATATTACTAGTCTCCCGTAAAATTTTTTTCAGAGGCCCGCCTCTAAGAGGCAGATAAGCAGTAAAGTGCCCGTGGTAGCGCGTTCCAGGAAGTGACGGATGTTCACCAGCGCCTGGGCCAGGTGGTTGCGCACGGTATGCTGGCTGATGTTGAGCCGGGCGGCTATCTCTTCCTGCTTCAGCCCTTTTTCCTTGCTCAGCTGGTAGATAAGGCGCTGGCGGTCGGGCAAATGGGCAATGGCCTGGTGAAGAAAGCCGCGGGATTCCTTTTTCAGCAGGGCCTGCTCAGGGTTGTCCGCAGACTCGCTGAAGTATTCCATTAAAGCATCGGTAAACTGCAGGTTGTGGGATTTTTTGCGCAGCTCGTTCAGGATATGATGGCGGGCGCTGGTATAGAGGTAGGCCTTCAGGTTTTCCACGCCGGCAAGGTTGGCGCGGCCCAGCCAGATCCTGAGGAACACTTCCTGCACCATGTCTTCCGCCAGCCCGGCAGATTTGGTCATGATAAAAGCAACGTTGTAAATGTGGTGGCTGTACAGGTGGAAGAACTCGCGGAACGCGGATTCATCGCCTTCGGCGAGGCGTACGGGCAATGAGTCCGGGTGGTGGTGGCGGTCCATTTTCATAACGTTGCGTGGAGGTACTAAAATATATAAAACTTTTCAGCATTCGGAATAGTCCGAAGAAAAAGTACCGTTCACGGCATACAGCTTGTCTATGGGGATGTGTACCGAATCGTTCAGCACCATCCACTGCCGGCCTTCTTTTTCATACATGGATGTAACAAGGCCGTTGGCGCGGGTAACGCCGTTGTCTTCATACAATACGCCGGCTGGCTGTTTTTGCTCGTAGAGGTCTTGGATGATGGTGTAGAAACTGCCGTTGCGGGGGAGGGTTTGACGTGTGTCCATGGCATGAGTTTTTTACAAAGGTACAAAGTTAGCCTACACAATCATGGCTGATTGCCTGTTCTCCACGCCCTCCGCATATCCCTCAAAAAAGAAGGGAATATTGTCTTCAAACTGGTTAACCAGCGCATCCGCCTGCTGCAGGATGTGTTCAGGGGTTGCCTGCGTGTGGGATGCCTTTTTCCTGAAGCAATCAAAGAGGCCCATCGTTTCGCGTTTTTATAAATATAGCGATATATTCGCGTCATTTCATCTTATGGTCAGGTTAGCATGGTTCTTTGCCTTCCTGTTGGCAGGCAGCAACGGATGGGCACAAACGTCTCTTTCGCGCCGGCAGGCGGTTGAAGATATAGATGCGTATGTCCGCATCATGAAATCGTCTCACTACCATCCTTTCATGTATATCCCGGAAGGCGAATACAATACCCGTTTACAGGCTATCAAAAACGAGATAGGCGATTCGGTCAGCATCCGGGATTTTGTTTTCCTGTTCTACAAGGTAACCGCCCTGCTGAAAGACGCGCACAGCACACCACAACTGGGCCAGCCGGTATTCAGGGAAGCGTTCGGGAAAGAACAGTTCTTCCCGTACAAGCTGGTGCAGAAGAAAAACAAAATGTATGCGCCGCTTCAACTGGCAGCCGCGCTGGGCATGCCGGCCGGCGTTGAAGTAGTGGACATAAACGGCGTGGATGTAAGCGCTCTTTTCAAACAGGTGAAAGAACGCCTTGCCGGCCGCCCTTCTTTCAGCGAAGCCGCCGCCTGCAGACTGTTCAGTTATTTCCTTTTCCTCCGGGGCGTTCAGCCTCCTTTTGCGCTCACCTGTAAAGATGCTAAGGGTATTCAAAGCAAGGCAACCATTCAAACCGGCGTTACTTTCAAAAATGCGCTCGCCGCTTCATTGCCGCACATCGTGCAGCCATACCGCTGCGAGGTCATACAAAACAAGCTGGGATACATAGATGTACGCAGCCTGAGCGTTGACATCAACGGGTTCAGGGCCTTCCTGGACTCCTGCTTTACGCAGCTCAAACAGGCCAGCATCCGCCACCTGGCCATAGACCTCCGCCAGAATAGCGGCGGCAACACAGATCTTGGAGACCTGCTGTTCAGCTATATCACCCGAAACAAATATTCATGGGGCAATAAAAGCTGGAAGATCAGCGACGCTTATAAAGACAACCTGAGAAAAAACGGAGATACCACTACGGCCTACATGCAGCGGCCCAATGGTACTGTGTGGGAAAGCGCCGATGGTTGCCGCCCTGAAGAGAACCGGTTCCGCAACGAACGGGTATTTGAAGGCAAGGTATACTTCATCACCGGCCCGTTCACTTTCTCCAGCGCCATGGCGGTGGCAGATGTAGTGAAGGAATATAAGATAGCCACCCTCATTGGGGAACCAACGGGAGAGAACACGCAGGATTTCGGAGAAGCGTTTACGATTGACTTGCCCAACAGCCAGCTGAAAATACAGTCTACCACCTCGTTCAGCCACGGCGCCAGCTGCGGCAAAACCAAAAACGGCCCTGTGCTGCCAGATGTTGTTATCCGCAACTCGTTAAAGGATGACGTGCTGGAAGAAGACCCCGCATTGGCGTATTTGTTGCGCCTTATACAATAAGCCATCCAGTCCTGAAAACGGCAGAATAGACAGTGTTTACCAGCCTGCCGGAACCGGGACTGTCCCAAATGTACCTTACCCCTGAAAATGGCTAAAACATACATTCCCTATGCACCATCCTGGGAGTATACTGGGGGTATACTGGGGGTTACTATGCCGGAGACTGGAAGTAACCACGGGGCAGACTCGGGGTAACAGTTGCCTTGTAAGGTAGCGGCAGTTGGTACCAACCAGGTACGAGGCAGGTTCCAAGTACGTATGAAGTACGTATGAAGTACCCCTATATAAGGGGGTACTTGAAAGGTACTTGGAACGTACTTGAAAGGTACTTGAAACGTACTTGGAATACCTGGGTCTTGTCCTGAAATAGGTTTACGCCGTTACCTGGAAAATACTGGGTCTTGTCCTGATATAGGTTTACACCTTGGTTTAGAAAATACTGATATTGGTTTACAATGCTCAAAACTAATCCTGATTCCGGCTTACAGGGTGAATTTTTG
>NZ_JBCNJR010000003.1:0-517085 GCF_039596455.1 Chitinophaga sp. | reverse complement strand
ACGTGCGGGCCAACGTGGGGGCCAACGTGGGGGACAACGTGCGGGCCAACGTGCGGGCCAACGTGCGGGACAACGTGCGGGACAACGTGGGGGCCAACGTGTGGGACAACGTGGGGGCCAACGTGGGGGACAACGTGCGGGCCAACGTGGGGGACAACGTGCGGGCCAACGTGCGGGCCAACGTGCGGGACAACGTGCGGGACAACGTGGGGGCCAACGTGTGGGACAACGTGGGGGCCAACGTGGGGGCCAACGTGGGGGACAACGTGCGGGCCAACGTGCGGGCCAACGTGTGGGACAACGTGGGGGCCAACGTGGGGGCCAACGTGCGGGCCAACGTGCGGGACAACGTGCGGGACAACGTGCGGGACAACGTGGGGGCCAACGTGTGGGACAACGTGCGGGACAACGTGGGGGCCAACGTGGGGGCCAACGTGGGGGCCAACGTGCGGGACAACGTGTGGGACAACGTGGGGGCCAACGTGCGGGACAACGTGGGGGACAACGTGGGGGCCAACGTGCGGGACAACGTGGGGGACAACGTGGGGGCCAACTATGAACACTTTTCTTCCTACGGAAACATCAGTGACTACGGATGGGTTTCCTTCTACGACTACTTCATGCAGATTGGTGCCATAGACAAACATGACGATTTCATAAGATTCCGTGACATGCTACTCTGCGGTGTATATGACATGGTGCAGCTTCAAAATATTTGTATCGTTTCCGGAATGCCGAATCGTATCATTCGCAACGCTGCTGGCAGGCTCCACAACCCCACCGGCCCCGCTATCACCTTCGCAGATGGATACTGCCAATACTACATTAACGGGCGCGCCCTTCCATCCTGGATATGGGAGAAAGCTGACGCCGGTGAGATCACCAAGGAAATGTTCCTGAGCGAACATAACAGCGAGATCAAAGGCGGAATCTATGAAGTAATGGGCCAAAAGCGCATGATGGATATGCTGGGTGCTTCGGAAGTAGACACCCGCCAGATCGCTCATCGTAACGGTGACATCGAAACGGTTACCCTACTCAAGACCACAGAGCATTTCGCCGAGATCGACAATCAGCCGTTCGCCTGGGTACGGATGGTGTGCCCATCCACTGGTACACAATACCTGCAGGGGGTTGAGCCGCACCATACCAACGCCATTGAGGCCATGGCGTCCCTGTCTATGTTCAAGGCTTCAGAGTATTCTTTCGACTACCGTTCATAATTCTTTCACACTATAATTCTTAAAACAATGACAAAGCAACTTCAAGGCCACCAGGGCGATGTACAATTCCGCTCTATTGATTCAATACCGGCAAACGCCCGCCGTGTATCCAACAGGCCAATCGCCTATGGCGAACACTCAGGACATCAGCACGTGCTCACCGGTGACGTAGAGCTCTTCGAGTTTGAAGGCCGCCTCATTGCCTCCGTTGGTGCTGACGGCGCCCGGCTCCAGCATTGCCATGAGAGCAACTTCAGCGCCGCCTGCTGGACGAGCACTGAGGAAATAGCCCAGGCAGATCACGCCTCTCACCTGCTGCCGGAGGGTAACTACGAGTTCTACATCCAGAACGCGTATAACCCTTACAGCAAGCTGATGGAAAAGGTTATTGACTAGCGGCGGCAAGCGCATATACGACCAATCCAATATTCATAACGTGGAATTGAAGGTAGCCGGGAGTGGTCTCACTCCTGGACTTTCAATCCAACAACAACTACTACCATGACACATATTGACATCATAACTACCTGCATCATCGCCGCCTACTGGGGCGTCTGCATGCTCGTATTCCGTAACCGATTAAAAACCGGCAAGGTATGACTACGCTTGTACTTGGCTTCCTGGCTGGAATTTTCGTCACCTGCTTCGCGCTGTATGTGGCGTGGGCTTTAAAACGTCTCTCAGATGAATCAGATAATTGCGCACATCCTCACGATGACGATGATTATTGCCCTGTTTGTGACGACGCCCTTGGTATTTAACGATGACAGGGGTACTACGGGTAGAAAGGGACGGCCGCGTCTGGTTCGAGCAGCGGTACAGCTACCGGGACGACAGAGACCGGATGTTGAAGGCCATAGCAGAGGACTACGAACCGCCGTACGAGATCGTTATAGTGCCAGACGCCGGCGATGTGTTTACCGCAGCGCGGCTACAGAATACGCCGGCGCCATCACCTCAATAGCGTTCACTGCCCTGGCGGCGTGGTGCGCTTATCATTCACAACTTATCAGCAGATTATGAAACACATATTCCACAACCCGGACAACCAGCAGATCAATGTGATGGATCAGCGGTTCTATACCAATGACGGTATGAACTACTACCCATCCGTTACCACGGTGCTGGAAGCCTTTCCGGCATCATGGGCACTCGTGCAGTGGAAGAAGGCGGTGGGGTTCAATGCGGACATTATCCTGGAGAAGGCCGCCGCCGAAGGTTCTAACATCCACGATGCCGTAGAGCGCTGCCTGCGTGGGGAGCTGATCACCTACCACCAGTACAATATCACGGAGTGGCAGTGTATCGTACGCTTCGTGGAGTTCTGGACTACGGTAGCGCCGGCACTGGTGGCTTCCGAGATCATGATCGTGTCGGTGAACTACCGGCTAGGGGGCACCATAGACATTGTGTGCATGATAGGCAACGAGCGGTGGATAATAGACGTGAAGTCCTCCAACTCCATGCATGACACCATGGAGTATCAGATCGCGGCGTATGCCATGATGTGGAACGACCAGCACCCGAATGCACCCATCCAGCGATGCGGCATCCTCCACCTGAAAGCGGACACTCGCGGCCCGGACAAGACCGGCAAGCGTATGCAGGGTAAGGGCTGGAAGCTGCATGAATACCCCCGACACTACACCGACGCCTGGCGAATATTCGAGCACCTGCGCGTGGTGTGGGATGAGTGTAATCCCGACTGCCGCCCGGCGAATGTTACGTACCCGGATAGGGTGCAGCTTCAGCTCCAATCGGAAGCATCATTGAAACAAGCAGTTTAACATCAAACATTTAATACCATGGGATTATCCAACGGAACAGGGGGGCGCAAGGTCTTCCTGAACATCAAAGAGGGCAAGATCGCCCTGCGTGCCAAAGACGGCAGCATTGAAACATTTACCCACGTCTCCGGCGTGCTCACCTCCATCACCATTAAACAGGGCAAATTCGTCAAGGAGCTGCACCTTGGCCTCAGTGACGATGGCGAGGAGTTCCTGCTGCAGATGAAGTTCGACAGCGGCTATGCCCGCACCTTCATGATGGCCATCAAGAACGCTGACCTGCGCATGCCTATGGCACTGGCTCCGAAGTACGAAGAGGCAGACGGAAAGAAGAAATCCTCTCTGTTCATCAACCAGGACGGCAAGGGTATCAAATGGTTCTGGACAAAGGAGAAGCCCGGCGACCTGCCGCCGATGACTTCACGCGAATGGAAGGGCAAAACGGAGTGGGACAACACCGCGCAGATGGCATACTTGGAGAAGATGCTCCTGGAAGATATCGTGCCGCAGCTCCCTCATCCGGCAGTGGCGGGTGGATCTACCGGAGACGGCGTTAAGCCGCAACTGGTTAAGGAGCCGGAGAAGCTGGAAGATATGCCGGAAGATGATTTGCCGTTCTAACCGGCACGTTGTGCCACAAACAACATCATGATGGAAACAAGGAACCTGCGCGTTTGGCGCGATAACATTTACCCTCGTTACCTGCAGATACTCCCTGACAAGATAGAGTTAGCCCAGATGCACGACTATAACCACAACGGGGAGATCATCAAGACCCATGTTGCACGGCGGTCTGTATCCGGCCTCATAGACATGGTAACCACGCCCGACCAGCACGGGCTGGTCGGGGACACCTTCCGCACGCCGGTATCTGTGATTGAGATCACCGAGATACAGCAGTGCCGCCCGGCCAAGGGAGACTACGCGGTGCCAGGTGTGGAGTGGCTGCGCTGTGCGTTCACCATTAAACAGCGCATCTAATGGATACCAGACCCATCAAAGGCATCATCGTTGACGGCTATTGCAAGGGTAACCCCGGTATCGGAGGGTACCGGGGCCTTGACCTCGCCACCGGCCAGGAGGTGTTCAGCATCCAGATCGGCATCTGCACCAACAACATCGCGGAGTTCTTCGCCCTGGTGCATGCCGCCAGGTGGATGCATGACAACGCCCGCAGCGGCGAACGATTGTACAGCGACTCGCAGAGTATGATGTGGCCGTTCCGCCGGCGGCAGTGCCCGAACAGCACGTTTGACACCAGCCGCAACCCAGTAGTGGGTAAGATGATGGCCCGCGCCGCAGAGGCGCTGCAGACGATACCACTTCCGGAGACGGTGTGGTGGAATAAGAATATGTGGGGTGAGAACCCTGCGGATTTTGGGAATAAGAAATGAATGCCATGAGTAACGAAACCAATCCTCTGACAGCGGAAGAATTTGTAAAAGACTTTTTCGGTGATACATATTGCATGGTAGGGTTGGAAGAACGCCAAAACCTACATGCTATGCTGAATGAATACGCCGATCAGCAAACAGCCGCGCTGCGCGGGCAGCTGGAAGCGATGAAGAAGGAGCGTTGCGAGGCTTTGCAACTATTAAACCACATCCAATCCACGCCTCAATACTTTATGCAGGTTCATGTACGGGAGCGTATACGGAGATTCCTTGAACGTACCGATGATGCCTACTGATCGCAGTTAAGCTAATCATAACAATATACCTTAAATCACAAACCATGAAGTGGAGAGAGAGAATACGTGACGCATACCGGGAGCATACCCGGCGACATCATCCGGCCTTCTTCGAGATGAGCGGCGGCGTGAAGATGAAAACCAAGACCTGGAGCGATGCCACCGCCAACGGGCTGACCAAGGCTATAGTGGACTGGATAACCTTCGCCGGCGGGTTCGCCAGCCGTATAAACAATTACGGTAAGATGCGCCGTGTAGGCGGTCGGATGGTATGGGGCAAAGGAACCAGCGTCAAAGGCATCGCAGACATCATGGCCACCATGAACGGCCGCGCCCTGCATGTCGAGGTCAAGATCGGCCGCGACCGCATGAGTGACGCCCAGCGCAAGGTACAGGCCAAGGTGGAAGCCTCCGGGGGGCTGTACTTCGTGGCCAAGGATATGGAGTCCTTCCTGGCGTGGTGGGATGAGGTGTTTAATCAGACAACGAGCGCGGCATGAACGAAACATTGATACAGCACTCACAGCTATACCGTAGCTACGGTATCTCCACCATATCCACAGACACCAACAAGCGTTCTGTCACCCAGTGGAAAGTATACCAGGATCACATCGGCACCGATGAGGAGATTGCGGCTATGTTCAGCCATTCCAAGGCGCAGGGCCTCGCCATCGTCTGCGGCGGCGTCTCCGGCAACCTGGAGGCCATAGACGTGGACTGTAAGTACGATACCACCGGCACCCTCTTCGAGGACTTCATGCAACTGATCGTGGATGACCTGCCCGACATCGCCGGCCGCCTGGTGATAGCCACCACGCGCGGCGGCGGGTATCACATCCTCTACCGGTGCGATACCATCGAAGGTAATGCCAAGCTGGCGCGGAGGGCAACCACGGAGGCGGAGCGGGACAATAACCCGCACGACAAGGTGCGCGTCCTCATCGAGACGCGCGGCGAGGGGGGATACATCATAGCGGCGCCCACAGAGGGGTATGCCTTCACACAAGGCACGCCGGCGGATATACCCACCATCACACCAGAACAGCGGGCGGCCATCTTCGAGATTGCCCGATCGTTCAATACCCTCGTGGAGCAGGTGACACATACACACCAGTACGTGGAGCAGAAGAGCTACAATAAGTCCCCATTCCAGGACTACAACGAGCGAGGGGATATCATAGGCCTGCTGCAGAGCCACGGCTGGAAGCTCGTACAAGATGACGGCAACAAAGCCAGGTTCCAGCGGCCTGGGAATACCACCGCCCGGACGTCCGGGGACTACTGCCGGGAGCTGGGGCTATTCGCTGTGTTCACCACCTCCACGGAGTTCGAGCCTAATAAGGGGTACCGGCCCTCTGCGGTGTACTGCATGCTGGAGTGCGGCGGGGACTGGAAAGCCGCCGCCCGTAAGCTGGTTGAGGCTGGTTACGGCGAGCCGTTCAAGCGGGTTGCTAGGGACATCAAGCGCTTCATTCGCCGGCAGCGGGAGGACGGAAGCGAGGGGGAGGGACTCCACGCTAAGGTAGCCGGTAAGTTCAACCTTAGCGTGGAGGACGCCGCCCGCGCCGTTGCATCCGTAGAGCACGAAGAGCACACCGCCAATGGTGAGTTCTGGCATTATGATACAGAGAACGAAAAGCTCCTGGTCAAGTACGTTCGCTTCGCCCGGTTCCTTGAAGGTCACGGCTTCGGTCTCTATTTCTATGATAAAGCAAGCCCCATCTTTAAAGTAGTGCACAACGACAACAACAGGCTGGAGGAAGCCACCACCGAGCGCATCAAGAAGTTCACGCAGCGCTACGTGCAGGGATTTGACCTGCAGGGGGTGGACTTTACCCAGGAGCAGCTGCTGGAAGTGTTATACAAGAACAACAACTTATTCAGTGATAGCCTCTTTGAGTTTCTGGGTGCTGTGGAGATAGACTTCTTGCGGGATAACAAAAGCACCTGTTATTTCCCCTTCAGAAACGGGGTGATAGAGATCGCAGCGGCGGGTACCTCCCTGCGTAATTACGGCTCCGTGAACAAGGTCATCTGGAAGTCAGATATCATAAACCATAACATTGACATAGACTATGGCGGCGTGACGCTTGAAAATGACCCCGGTTGCGAGTTCGCCGACTTCCTGACCAAGGCGCTGGGGGGTGACCAGGCCCGGATACTTTCCGCCTGCTCCATCATCGGTTACATGCTGCATAAGTACAAGCACCCAGCCAACGCCTTTGCCATCATCCTGGGAGAGGAAACAGAGGATGAGTCCAAGGGGGGCGGTACCGGTAAGGGGATATTCGTCAAGGCGCTGGAGAAGATGCTGAACGTGGAGACCATAGACGGCAAGAATTTCAAGCCTGAGAAGTCCTTCGCCTACCAGCGGGTAAAGCTGGACACCAAGCTCATAGTCATACAGGACGCCGAGAAATCGTTTGATTTCAAGAAGTTCTACTCCATCATTACCGAAGGGCTCACCGTGGAGAAAAAGAACCAGGATGAGCTTTATATCGCCTATGCTGACTCCCCCAAGGTGATGGTGACCACCAACTACACCATATCTGATGATGGCAACCACGCCAAGCGCCGCCAGAAGGTGATCGAGTTCTCCAATTATTTCGGCCCTGAGCGCACACCGCTTCAGGAGTACGGGCACCTGCTCTTTGATGACTGGGACACCGATGAATGGAACCGCTTCTACAATTTCATGTTCTGGTGTGTGCAGGTGTACCTGCAGCACGGTATCATAGACCTACCGCAAGGGGATCGTTACAAGCTGAAGAAGGTGAAGGTACAGTACGGTGAAGAGTTCGCAGACTGGTTTGAGGATTACTCAGGAAACGGATGCGCAGAACTGAAGGAATTGAACTTTCTGTATAACGACTTCCTCAATATTAACGGTTTTGATAAGAAGGACTACTCCCCCAAGCGGTTCAACAACGCCCTGAAGATGGCGGCGGACAACTTTGGATTCGAACTTGATATTATAAAAAATAGACAGATGAACGGAAAAAGGTTTGTAAAAATGAAAAAATGCACCGGTTAGCACCGCTTGCACCGGTTACACCGGGTCGTTTCTATTTCCCCCACCCCCTAGTAAATTTTCAAAAAACAGGTGGGGGGTGGGGGAACTGACGAAAAAGCGGTGCAAGCGGTGCGGCCCAATACAGTAGCCAATCTATCCGGTACGGCTATCCGGTGTGCTCCCGGTGCAAGCGGTGCAAATGAAAAAACGTTAAAATAATATCACTATGTGTAAAGAAATTTTAGAGACAACTATTCTGTCTGTGGCATCGTTTGCCGGCATAGTCTGCGGCCTTTCCCTTTATGAAGTAATTAAAAGGAAGCTGGATAAGGGTAGTAAAATGGACTACGGGAGAGAGTTTGAAGCATGGGTAAAAGAGCGAAAGAAAAAATCAGCAGAATAGAGCAACAAAACGTTGATAACTCCTCTTATCACAATGTCAATATACAACTATGAGAAGATACAGATATAAAGTATACAAATGGGATCTATCCGGTAATCTGGTCACCACATACAACGGCCTGAAGAGAACCATTACCATTGAGAGGGTGTGCCAGATACGACTGTACCGCGCCATGGATCACGGCACCCCGCTCAGGGATCACTTCTGGACGAGGACGCCGGAGCAGCCCATCATCAAGGATGGCGTCATAGTCAACCCTGTAGATAGTATGGATTTGGAAGAGAAGGAAACCACCAGGGAACTATGGGAAGGGGAAGACGGTATGTTCAACATAGACGGCTGGCGTAAGACCATGATGGAGCAGGACTTCCATACCAACAAGGTGCCCAGGATGGCACAGAGGGAGGTGAGGTTGCCGGTGAAGGTGATGAGGAAACGCGCTTAAAGTGACACTAAAAAAAAATAATACAATGGGAAAATACGAACAAGTTGTTCGCCAACGGGCAGAGGAATTGGCAATGGCCACCTTCAAAATAAGTCCATATGACTGCTATGGCAGAAGGGTGCCAAAAGAAAGGATAGAAAAGCAATTCAAAATTAATACAGATAAGTTAATGGGCGCTGCCCGGCTTTCTATCCAGCGTGAGGCGGAGGCGTATCAAGCCGGGGCAAAAAAATGGAATACTGACACCCCTTGGATTGAAAATCCAGACGCATATATAGACGCTGAATTACAATCACTTGGCCTGGTGGCCCCAAAAATATCCTAAGGCGCAGGAGAGCGTAGCGGATGCCACCCATAATACACACAATTACCAACAACCAAAACTATAACCATGAGTATAAGAGATCACTTAGCTGCCGGCGCATTCTGCACAGCGTTTGCCATGGCACTTCTTGCCGTCCCTAATTGGGGGTGGCTCATCTTGATAGGTTTCATATTGCTACCATCCAGAAGAGAGTAGTATTTGAAATTTCATACTAAAATATTTTACTTTGCATAAGGCTACCCAATTACCTACCAGTTTATAGCCGTGCAAACCTAAAAACACGGCAATGATAGCAGGAATTAATGTGAAAGAGAGTAGTGGCGAACTGCTTATCGGTATTAAGCGTGAACAGTTTATTGCCTCCCTTCAGAACCTACCGGATAAAGACGGCTGGGTTAATATCATCATCTCACCACTGGCTACACCTACCTCTAAAGGGTATACCCACAATGTAAGGCCGCAAAAACCTAAGCCATGCAAGACGGATCAATGAGAGACGCCAGGGGGCGGTTTTTGCCTGAAAACACCATTGGACGCCAGTACACTGACGTTGAGATGAACGAGCTGATAGAGTTATACTGCCAGCACCGTGCCAGGGGTATGGATAAGGAGTCATTTGCGCCCTGTGACTACAGGACAGTGCTTACATACGCTTCGGCTTTGCAGGCAGAAAAAATTCGTGAGGCAGAGGCTGAGGGGTGGCGGACGTGGGAGAATATCCTGCGCCTGGTCACCCTGGGGCAGAACGTCACATTGCCAGATGGTACCGTTATCCTTGCTGAAGCCTGTAACCCTACCTTACTCATATTCACCATCAAGTCTAAAATGAGGGCTGTATATGGGGAGAAGGTAGAGCAGGCCGTGAAGGTTGACCAGGAGAGGATTGATTATACAAAACTGAGTGATGGAGCGCTTGAAGAGATCGCCGCTGCCCGGCTTAAGCCCGGAGAGAGCAACGGGTGAGCTCTGCCGGCGCCGTTTCTATCGTTTCTTCATAGAGATGTGGGAGACCATAGAAGCGGTAGAATTGATAGATAACTGGCATATCCGGTATATCTGTGATCAGCTGCAGGAGGTGTACGAGATATGGGAGGCGGGGAATGCTCAGGATGACGTTTTGATAAACGTGCCCCCGGGGAGCAGCAAGAGTACCATTGTGACGCAGCTCTTCCCGGCATGGCTTTGGGTTCGCAATCCCAGCATCCGTATCATCTCCAGCAGCTACGCAGCAGACCTGGCCACAGCTCATGCAGTAAAGACCAGGGACTGCCTCAAGTCTGATAAATTCAGGGCTCTGTTTGGTGACATGATAGAGTTCAAGGATGATACAGACGGCAAGACACATTACAAGAACACCGCAAAAGGCGAGAGGTTCGTTACCAGCACCGGCGGTAGGGTTACCGGCATGCATGGGGACTTCATTCTGATAGACGACCCCATCAACCCGGAACAAGCTGCAGGGGACGCGGAGCTAAAGAAGGCTACCCGGTTCGTCACCAGGACGTTGGCAACCCGTAAGACGGATAAGCGGCGCTCCGTTACCGTGATGGTCATGCAGCGGCTGCATGAAGCAGACCCTGCAGGCGAATGGTTGAAGAAAAAGAGCCTACGACATATCTGCTTACCTGGAGAACTCAGTGATGGAGTAAAACCGGCAGATATGAAAGGTAACTACCAGGACGGGTTGCTGGACACCAGAAGGTTACCTCGTGAAGCTCTTGACAAGCTGCGTGTTGATTTGGGCAGTTACGGCTACGCAGGGCAGATACAGCAGCGGCCCGCGCCTGAAGAGGGAGGTATATGGAAGAAGTGGTTTATACCTATCCCTGACATGGCCTTTCCCTCACCAGAGCAGTTGGAGGATTACGGTACGGACTGGGATACCGCCTACACCAAAGACCAGCAGAATGACGCCAGTGCTTACTGTACCTCTGGCGTCAAGCGGCTCAAAGAAGGCCAGCAGGTGTTCATTGACAAACTGGGCTTCGGCCGAATGGAGTTCCCGGAACTGGTGCGATATATGAAGTTGCGCCCAGCGCCTCACTACATCGAGGCTAAAGCCAGCGGCAAGAGCGCCAAGCAGACCCTTACCGCCAATGGTATAGTAGCCATAGAGGTGCAGGTAATGGGTGGCGATAAGATCGCCCGTACCAAAATGGCAACGCCGCCAGTGGAAGCCGGCTTAGTGTTTATCCGGGAGAGCCTGCTGGACATGCTGTATAATGACCCAGAACAGGGGTTGCTGGTATTCCCCAACGGGCTGCATGACGATATGAATGACGCCATAGTACAGGCTATACAAAGACACACACAACCACAGAAGGAGTGGTGGTAATATAACAGGCTTCCGATTCCCTCCTGATTCAAGCCGTAAACCCAACGGCACATGAACATTAAGCAACGGGTAAAATACGCCTTGCAGGCGCTTACCGGGCGGCTGCCATTCAGCAACTTCAGCATGCTGGTTAACGGCCAGCTTGTCAGCAACTTTCAGAATACAACGGACTACGTGCGCAATGGCTATATGGGCAATGCGGTGGTGTACAGCATCATCTCCTTTGCGGCCAGGAAGTTCGGCAGCGTGCCGGTGTATGTATATGAAATCGTAGACGAAAAGGAATTTAAGCGATATAAGGCCCTTACGCCCGGCGGAATGCCATCTACAAGGGCAGCTATAGCTGAGGCGCTTAAAGCCCGAAAAAAGGCTTTAAAAGTGGTGGAGAGGCACCCTTTGATAGAATTGCTGAAGCGCCCCAACCCAACACAGGGCGGTTCGGCCTTCTTTGAAAATCTGTTCGGCTTTAAACTGATCACCGGAGCTGGTACCGCCTGGGCGAACCGTGGCGGCATTGAAACCGGGGAGCCGCTTGAGCTGTGGTGTCTGCCCTCTCAAGACATCATGATCGTTGTTGACAGGGAGGACTACCTGGTGCCCGCGGGCTATCAGTTACACAGCGGGTATATCGCCAATCTGAGAAAGGAAGACGTCCTGTACTGGAAATACTGGAACCCGGACTGGGATGTTAACGGCACCCACCTGTACGGGTTGGCGCCACTGAAGGCCGGCTCCATGATCGCCAACGAGCGCAGCAAGGCAGACCGAGCCAGCGCTACCATGCTGCAGAACCAGGGGAGCAAGGGGGTGTTATTTGCCAAGGGAGATAAAGGCATGAGCGTGGAACAACGGGATAAGCTGGAAGACAGGATAGACCAGGAGGTGAACGGCATACGTAACGCCAGCCGGGTGTCCTTGGCCAATGCAGAGCTAGGGTACGTAGACCTTGGCCGCTCATCACATGATTTAGGTGTGGAGGTAGCCAAGCGCATGAGCAAGGAAGACCTCTGCAACGTGTTCGGTGTTCCCTTCGTGCTGTTCGATAATAGCAAGGCTACCTATGATAACGTAGAGAAGGCCATGAAGGGGTTCGTCACCAACAAGATCATCCCTGAGTGGTGTGGCTTGCGGGATGACTTTAATTCGTGGATAAAACCCATGTACAAGAACAGCGGCAAGCTGTGGGTGGAGCCAGACTTTTCCGCACTGCCAGAGCTACAGGAAGACCTGGAAAAGCAGGTGAACGCTGTGATGAAGATATGGCCCCTTACGCCGAACCAGATGTTGGAATACTTGGGCTGGGAAAGCGATGACGGCAATCCGCTCATGAACGAGCGATATATCCCCGCCAACCTGGTGCCTCTTAGCGAGGTAGGTATGCCGGCGGATGATATAAACGATGACGTAGAAAAACTGGCAAAGGCCGGTATTGTGGATTATAAGTAGCTGTGTGATGACCTGGTTGTACTTCGTAAACTATTACATTTTGCAGTGGCTGTTTATTCGCCTCACAAAGTGGGTGGATAATGATACGGGGGTAGTTGTAGCCTGGGGCCTTCAAGGCTTCGTCTTGCCTCTCACAGGATGGAACAGACCATACCGATATTATACAAAGTGGACATGTAAAATAGTTGTACCATGACAGACGCCCAGGTATGGAACCAGTTTGCCAATTTCCAGAAGCGATACGAACGTAAGTACGTCCGCCTCTGGTACGCCCTCATCCGGCGGCAGGCGGCTCGCGTTGCGCGGTTCCTGCGTGCTGAGGGCGTAGACATCACACTGGCGAACATGTCAACACTGGTGAGCCGTGACGAAACAGAGGCCCTGCTGCGGCGCCTATACCGTGAGGTTGGTGTGCGCTGGGCAAATGTGGAGTACGGCAATCTACAGGAATATACCAAGGGTTGGGCGGCCCCTATCCAGATGAAGGCATTTGGATTCAACGCTGAATGGGAAGCCATACTGGATATATTCTTTGCGGCGTTCGGAGGCGAAAAGATAACCAGTATTGATGACACCACCCGCGAGTGGCTGATACGCAAGATACAGGAGGGGCGCGCCGCAGGACTTGGCCCGGAGCAGATCGCCCGTGCTATGGTGCTGGATAAAGACGTGCCGCTTCGCCGTGCCAGGGTTATATCTCGCACGGAAACGGTGGCGGCGGCCAACTTCGGCGGCATCACAGCAGCACGGAAGACCGGGTTGCAGATGATCAAGCGCTGGGTAAACGCCAGGGATAAGCGCGTCCGTGAAGCGCATAAAGATCAGGCACAGGGAGGTGTAGGCGGCGAGATGGTACCCTTGGAGGAACCGTTCAGCAACGGTCTCATGCATCCAGGAGACCCGAAGGGGGAAGCTAGCCAGGTGATACAGTGCCGCTGCATTGCCAGCATGCGCCCGGTGAGGGACGCCCAAGGCCTGCCGGTAAGAGCTTAACATGAAGCCATGAAGAAACAAGCGATATACACAGTTATTACAGGCGGATACGATCAGCTTCGTGCCCCGGTTGTGCGTACACCGGGTTTTGACTATATCTGCTTCACGGATGACCCGGAACTGAATTGCGAAGGTTGGCAAATCCGGCTGCTGGATAAGGCGGCAGACCCCTGCCGGCAGCAACGTGAGGTGAAGATAAGGCCGCACATGTTTCTGCCTGATTACGGTCTTACCGTCTATATTGACGGCAGCCATCAGCTTACCGGAGACCTAAGCAGCCTGATAGACGAGCATTTCAGTGGCAGCTGGCTACTCAAGGTTCATCCTAAGAGAAAGTGCATATACCAGGAGGGACAAAGGTGCATAGAGACAGGGAAGGCCCATAAAGACACGGTGAACGCCCAGCTTACTGAGTATCTTACTGCTGGTATGCCGGCAGAATACGGTCTGTACGAGACTGGCATCATGATCAGGGATAATACGCCGGAAGTGAATGCCGTCAGTGACCAATGGTATGCAGAGGTAGCCAAACATTCACACCGTGATCAGATAAGCCTGCCATTCGTGCTATGGAAGAACGGATACCGGCCGCAGTCGTTGGGCGCCCGAACGTTTCATAGATACTTCACCATCCATCGACACGCCGCCGCTACTTCTTCCAGGATATGGTACAGTACGCCCTACGCTACAGACAAGAACATCGGTCGAGCATACAATGAGTTCTGCGCCGCCGTGCCGGACAATGACTGGATATGCTTACGGGATGGTGATACCATGTTCCTACATCCTCAGTGGGGCAAGCAGATAGCGGATGTGGTGGTGGGTGCTGGCCGGGATTACGCCCTGATGGGATGTACTACTAACCGGCTACGGTCTACACGGCAGCTATACCAGAACAATTTTTCCGATGACCCCAACATATTGAACCACCGCGACATTGCAGACGAACTGCATGCCACGCGGTACGGCCAGGTACGCAACGCAGGTCATGAGATAGCAGGGCTGTTTATGTTATTCCCAAAGAGCACCTGGCAGAAAACACCGTTCCCTGAGAGTACTATATACTTTGATAGCTTATTCTCTCAGGCGGTGTTACGAGCTGGTGGTAAAATAGGCATCATTGAGGGGCTGTACTGCTTCCATTACTACCGATTCGATCAGCCAAATCCAACAACGTATAAAGCGCACCTATTATGACACTGGATGATATAGTGAAAATAGCAATACCTGACGAACCGAAGGACTGCAGGCTGATAAAGGCCAGTAAGGAGGCGCGCAGGTTGAAGGTGAAGCAAATGATCGTAGCGCTTATTGCGGCTAATTTCGCACCCAAGAAAACAAACCAATAAAAATATTTGCTTTTTTACTTTATTCACTATTTTTGTAAATGTATGGCAGAAAAGCGCAGATTCAACTTGCGCGACGAGAAAGCCAGACCCGATTCACTTCCCAATTCATCTACTTCCTCCCGCAAAGAAAAAAGACAGATTAACGCACCTGTACCAACAGCACAGGTAAATTCTTGCCATGCGCATTCCCATAACGCGCATGAAAAGGATAATACAGTACAAGACGCTTGACGGCGGCGTAAAAGACGTAGATACGACATCGCGTAGGCTCAAGATCGCTATCGCCTCTTTTGGTGATAAGAACCTTGACCGCGATGGGGATATTATCCTCTCTTCTGCTGTCACCAAAACCATCAAAGAACGTGGCCCCAAGGGCACCAACGAGATATGGCACCTCACAGACCACTGGTACGTCATTGAACACGCCCTGGGCAAGTTCAGTGAATTATACGTTGAGGGAGACTACCTTATAGGTATCTCCTCGCCCAGCAAGACCCGTATGGGCAATGATGTGATGGAGCTTTACGCGGACGGCCATATCAACCAACATAGCATTGGTTTCAATGCCCTGGTGGAAGAACAACGAAAAGATGGCACCAACATCATCAAAGAGCTCATCCTGTGGGAAGGCTCTACAGTGCTATGGGGCGCCAATTCCAACACGCCCACCCTGGACGTTTCCAAATCTCTAACCAAGGAAGAAGCCGCCTCCATGCTGCAGCGCACCATCAAGAGCCTGCGCAATGGGCATTATTCTGATGAAGGCTTCTCCCTGCTTGAACTACAACTCAAAGCGATTCAACAATACCTCCTTGACCTTGACGAGAAGGCCACTGCGCCGGTAGTTACTACCACGCAGCCGGCTGTTAAGACGGCGGATTACTCCGGTTTATTGAGTGCGATAAACAATATCTCAAAATCACTCAAATAACGCACAATGCCTGAAGTAACATTGGAACAAGTGCAGAAAGGGGTTACTGATCTCGGCGATACAGTGACCAAGGCACAAGAAAATACCTCCACGGAGATCAAAGCCGTGAAAGATGAGGTAACGGGCGTAAAAGACGAGGTAAAAGCCGTAAAAGAAGCCCAGGAGCAGATCAACAGTGAGTTCAACATCATCAAGGCCAAAGCCGGCAGAAAAAGTGGCGAAACGGAGCAAAAGGACTTCAAAGACCTGGTTGTAGATGTCGTAAAAGACAACGCAGACCAGTTCAAGGCCTTTGCTGGCGGCTCCATTAAGGAGCTTTCCTTTGGTTTGACCGGCAAAGCGGTGCAGGACATGACCGCGCCCACCAACCTGACCGGCAATTACCCCAAGGAATACGAATCCGAAGTGGTTGCCCTTCCTTCCCGGAAGCTGCACCTGCGCTCTCTGTTCGGCGTTGGCCGTACTTCTGAGCGTACGCACACCTACTACCAGGAAACTGGCGGTGAAGGCGGTGTAGCATCCCAGAACCCGGAAGGTGCTACCAAAAGCCAGTTGGACTTCGATCTGACCGAAAAAGACGCACCGGTTCGCACCATTGCAGGGTTTACCGTTATCAGCCGCCAGATGCTCAACAACATCCCCGGCATGATGAGTTTCCTGCAGAAGCGCTTGCCGGAGCTCTACCTGCGGGAGGAAGACCGCCAGCTGCTCAATGGCTCCGGCAATAACAGCGAACTGGCCGGCTTGCTGCCTGCCGTTGCCGCCGCTTCCACCACGGACACGGACGACCTGGGCGCCATTCTGGACACCATCGGCGAGATTGAAGACGTGGATCATGACGTAAACGGCATCCTGCTGCGCCCGTCTGACTACTGGCGTATCCTGAAGGTGGCTACCCTCAACAAGCCTGACGTGGTTGTTATTGACCCGACCACTGGCCGCCTGACCATCGGTGGCATCCCGGCATACCGTTCTACGGCCATGACCGCAGACACCGCTCTGATCGGTGACTTCGTTCTCGGCGCAGACATCCTGCAGCTTACCAACCTGAACGTAGCGCTTTCCTACGAAGACGCCACCAACTTCAGGCAGAACAAAGTAACCCTGCGGGTGGAGGCAGAGATCGCATTCCCGATCTACTACCCGAACGCCTTCCGTAAACTCGACCTGGGCAACCTGACCTAAGAATAACCGCTGCGGCTGGGCAACTGGCCGCAGCTTTCCATTATGCTGAGAAATAGAACCAAAGACGTTAAGGTGGTAACGGACGTAACAGACGAACCGGTTACCCTTCAGGAGGCCAAAGACTTTCTGAAGATCAGCTATTCTGACGAAGATGCGCTAATAGAGGGCCTGATCATGGCCAGCAGGCAACTGCTGGAAAAGCTGCTCAATATCAGCATTGCCACCAAGACGTTGAAGGCCACTTTTACCCATGATGGGTGTTACCCTTACCAGATACCCTACGGCCCGGTAGGCAACATCACTGAGGCGAAGTTTCAGTATGATGCAGAAGATGGAAGTATCACCACTACGGACTACACCCTGATTGGAGAAGATTTCAAGGAGTTTAAAGGCCGTGCCGGATATTGGGTGGTTACCTACGATGCCGGTTACACAGAAACGCCTGAGGCCCTGAAACAGGGTATACTGAAGCAAGTAGCCTGGATGTATGAAAACCGTGGGGATGAGGGTAAGACTGGTGAGGTCAACAAAGATGTTCTTTACATGCTGGCAGGATTCAACAAAAACGCCTGGATATGATCGGCAAGATGCGGGCACGGATAATCTTCAAAGAGCCTACTCTTACACCAGTTGGTGGCGGCGGCACAGAAGCCACCTACACCGACCTGTCGCCCCGCTGGGCGGAAGCTATACCGGTAAGGAGCCAGGCTGAAGTGGAGGCCTATAAAACCTCCCTGGGTAAGGTTTACCGGTTCAGACTGCGGTATGAGGAAGCATTTTATCCGCAGTATGATATGCTGATTGCATATGACGGCAAGCTGTATAGCGTGGCTGGAATAGAAGAGGTAAAGGACAGGCATCGCTTCTGGGTGATCACCGGCGTTGAAAAAGAATAAGCCATGGCCAAGCAAGGGTTCAAGTTCACAATGAGAGGGCTTAACGAGGTCAATATCGCCGTGGGCAACCTTACGGAGAAGATGGACATCGGGGTGGACGAGCTGGTACAGGCTGCGGCATATGATACCAACGATGACGCCATAGGATATATCCGAAGCGAAGGTGCCATTGATCTGGGAGCTGGAGGGGGTCTTATATCGCATCAAGCAGTTACCAGTGAAGGCCCAAGAGCTTACGGTGTTACCAACTCATCCAAATACGCTCCATTCATCGAATGGGGCACCGGCCGGCAAGTACAGGTACCTGATGAATGGGCATCTTACGCTAGGCAGTACAAAGGGCCATACCCTGGTACCTGGAACGAGTTTGAAGAGAACATCAAAGCCTGGATGCAACGGCACGGGATACCAGAACGTAGCATCGTTACTTACGCTGATGGCACTGAAGGCTACATAGATGTTGCCTATGCCATCATGGTAAAGATACTGGATAATGGATTACCTGCACGGCCATTCCTGTACCCTGCCTATGTAAAGAACAAGGAGAAGCTGTTAAAAGACATTAAGAAATTATTTAAATAATGAAAGACCCGGGCTATGCAATACGGAACGCTCACTACCAGGCACTCAATGGGGTTATCCTTCACAAAGGAGTCCCGGTACCAGTGTATGATGGCAATGCGCCGAAGGATGCGCCGGCTCAATATGTCATTCTTGGCGCGCAGACGCTGAACCAGAATGGCGACAAACAAACATTCATTACCTACTGCACCATTATTGTAATAGTCGTTACCCAGTTTGATATTGCCGACCCTGGCAACACGAAGTTCGCAGACGATATTGCCAACCAGATTACGCAGATAGTTAATCCCGATCCTGTTACCCAGCTACCGCTGGGCCCCGATTTTGAAATGATGGTTACCAACGTAGAGGGAAGCAATTCCGCCCGGTATAATGACGACCGGTACCGCTACGTAGAGAAGGCCATCAGGTTCAGACACATAGTACAGGAACTCTAAAAAACAATACAGATGGCAAAGTTAAAAGCGAACGATGTCGGCTTTTACTACAACAGCGGCACGCCTTCCGTGCCTGTGTGGAAACTGCTGGCCTGCCTCACAGATACCAATATCGACCTGGCGGTGGAGGAGGTGAACGGAGACTCCAAGTGCGGCATAGACCGGGAAGCCGGAGACGGCACCTGGACGGCCTCTTTTGAGGGCTTCTACAAGCTAGACCCTACCGTCAATGAGATCAGCGGTGACGGCCTGATCGACCTGGCTAAGGCGAAGACCTCCGGCCAGTGGAAGATCGCCAATGGCGATAATTCCTACTACCGGGAATTTACCGCCTACATCTCTTCCTACAGCGAAGGGGCGCCGTACAACGAATTTGTAACCTTCTCCGGTGAGCTGAATATCTCCGGTGATGTGGAGACTGAACCAACAACGTGATTACCATGGAGTTTGAATACAGATTAGGCGGCGAGAGCCGCAAGATGTTATTTGACCTGGGTACCCTGCGCCTCATCGGGCAGCACAACAAACGGGAACCCATGGAGGGTATTGACGGCCTGGCCGCCTATGAACAGGTGTTCAGCGCAGTGTACTGCGGTATGCAGCGGGAGCACAAGGCACGCAAGGCGCAGTTTGACATTTCGCTGGATGATGTACAGGATTGGGTGGACTCATTAAGTACGAAGGACGCCCTTGAGATCATCCGCGCGTTCAACTCCGCATACCTCATAGAGGAAGCAGGCGAGGATGTCGCAGAGGATTCGGATAAAAAAAAATAACCTTCCGTGACCTGGAGAAGGCCGCCATACAGGAAGCAGGATTGCTTCCTGATGAATTTGAGGCATTAAGCCTGCAGCAATTACAGTGGTATGTGGAGGGCGTTCGGGTGCGGGATGCGCAGCGCCAGGAACCGTTCCGATTACTGTATCATCTGCTGTACAACGCCAACGCAAAGAAAGGCAAGTCATTTAGCCAGATCGCTCAGGACTGGCCACTATATACCGATAGTAAAAACAGCCAATACCCGGCTCAAGAAGATATGAACCAGGCGTGGGAGCGCCTAAAATCGCTCAGTGATGGAGAACGTGGGGTTAAAAGTAGTTCTGGAAAGTGAGGTTGCGAAGGCTATAAAAAATACCGAGTCCTTCAATAAAACGATGGCTGCACTCGGTGAGCAGGCAAAGAAGATAACCAAGGATTTCGGCCTTACGGATGAAGCCATAAGCAAGACAGGCAACGCAGCGAAAAACGCTTCTGGTAAATTCGTTCAATTCAATAAATCCATGCTTGGCACCTCAAACCACATGGGGGGATTTATAGCGCTTGCCAGACTCGGGGAAATATCATACAAGGGAATAGAAGGCTCTGCCGGCTTCGCTACCAAGGCTATCAACAAGTTTAACCAAGAGGGGCAAAAACTCAGCCGGATGTCTGTTAACGCCTCCGGCGCCCTTACAGGATTCAACAGGATCGTTCAAGATGCGCCGTATGGTTTCATAGCCATAGGGAATAACATCTCCGAAACACTTGACCGGATGACGGAACTCATTAAGAAGTCCGGAAGCGTAGGCGCAGCATTGAAGAGCCTTGGTGCTAGTTTTCTAGGCAGTGGCGGCGCAATTTTTGCTGTTAACCTGGCAATAACGGGCATTACTACGCTCGTTCAGAAGTACGGCAGCCTTGAAGCGGCCGTAAAAGCCCTTGCCAACCCTCTGTCAGAGCAAGCAAAACTACAGAAGGCTATTTCAGATACTATTCTCCAAGGGAGTAAAGATGCGCAAGCAGAGCTGGTTAGAGTGGGTACCCTATACCGTGCCACACAAAACCTTAACATCCCCCTGGCAGAACGGAACAAGATCGTTGATGAACTGCAAAAGAAGTACCCATCTTACTTCAACAATCTTTCCAATGAAGAAATATTGGCCGGCAAGGGCGCTAGCGCTTACAACCGGTTAAAAGATTCAATTCTTGCTACAGCACAGGCCAGAGCTATTGAAAAAAAGATTGCTGAGAACGGAGAGAAATTGCTTGATCTAGATTTCAAGAGAGATGATCTCAATAAAAAGATAACCGCTACGGCAGAAAAGCTCAATAAAGCGCAGTCCACTGCTGCATCTGACGCCGCAAAAACTGCAGCAAACGTGAGTTCATACGGCATCGCTTCGGTGCAAGCTGGAACCAACGTGCAGCAGCTCCGCAGCCAACTGAAAGGGTTAGTAGACGACCTTAGAAATAATGGTACGGAGGTTGTAAAACTGAACGCCCTCAATGACATCTTGATCGGTAAAACGGACGAGCTGGCGCAAAGAACTGGTTCCAACCTCTTTGAGATAAAACCCGACAAAGGTGCCAAGGGCAAAACCGTTGTGTCCGTTATGGACGATATGCGGAAGCAGCTCGCTGCAATAGATTCCGCTTTCAAAACAGTCAACTTCAACTTTGACGACATACAAGGCCAGAAGATACAGGCGCTTACTTCTGCGTTTGAAGACCTGATAAAACTGGGCCTTAACCCCGCTGACTCCAGGTTAAAGCAAATAATACAGCAGATACAAACGCTGTCTGCATCCGTTATTGGCGGCGGCAACAAGCGGGAAGGCCTATTGAACACGCAGCAGCTATTTTCTTTTGACAAGAGGGACGTAAAAGATATTTCAACAGGCCTTAGCAGTGAACGTGCCGTGTTGCGGCTCCCTGTTACTGTAGCCCTGTCTCCACAAAGTATTGATGCTCAAATGCAGCGTCTTGCCGGCGGCATCACAACAAGTTTTGATAAGTATGTTATACCTGCCGTGGAGATTTCAGTGCAAAAGCTGAACGAAATATTCAATACCTCTCTATCAGATGCCTTTTTTGGAATTTCCGAGGGAATAGGTAAGGCCTTGTCAGGCGGAGGTTTCGGTAGCATTCTCTCTGGTTTTACGGATGCGCTTGCAAATTTCGGTGAGAACCTTGGGAAACAGTTAATAGCTCAAGGGTTAGCGTTAGAGGCATTTAAAAAGTCTCTTTCCACAATGCAGGGCATTCCTGCCATTATTGCCGGGGGTGCCCTGATCGCCGCATCGGTAGCCTTCCGCAGCCTGGCAAAAAACGGCTTACAGTCCTTCGCTACCGGTGGTATCGCCAATGGCCCTATGGTAGCCAAAATCGGCGATAACCCCGGCCGCCGGGAGGCCATTGTACCCAGTGAGGACTGGCGCGAGGCGTTCGGTGGCGTTGGCGGCGGAGATGGCTTCATAGCGGAAACCCGCGTCCGGGCGCAAGATTTACTCATACTGATTAAAAAGGCGGAAGGCCTGCAAGGGAGGACAAACTAATGGCTACATATTTCAGGAAATACTACATAGAGTTCAAAGACAGGCATATCATCCAGCCCGCCACCTGGCGCGTTGACATCATGGACAGCCAGGGAGAGGTGCCGAGTGAGCCGTTCCGGCTCATTGCCTCAGACAACCCGCTCATCACGGAGCGGCTGGAAACTGATGACAACAAGGCTAACTACATCATCGGCCGCCAGATCACCCTGGCGTATGAATACACCGGCTCACCTAACGAACCGCTGCCGGAAGACTTCTTTGAATCCGATGAGCGCCGCTGGCGTGTGGAGGTGCGCAAGAATGGCGTCTTGGATGGAGTATACTACATCCGTCCTGACTACAGCCAGCGTACCGTGAAGTACCCGCCCATCACGGTAACGCTGAAAGCGGTGGACGGCCTGAGCTATGCCAAGGCGGTGCCGTTCAGCATGGCCGATGAGTCCGGGCTGCTGCTGTACGACAAGATCAGTTCTTATGAGGCCATCATGACGCGGGCCTTAGGCCTGATATTGGACGCCGGCACTCCGCTAAATGTTATCTGCAGCCTTACACCGGAGAACATGGAGCCGGGTAAGCAGCTGTTTAACGGTACTTTCATCCATACAGATATATTCTACGACTTCGTCAAAGGCGCCAGCACGGTACACGAAGTGCTTACCGCCTATTGCAAAGCCTTCTATGCGCGTTGCTTCATAGCGCACAACCAGGTATGGTTCGTCCGTATGCAAGATTTAACCGGCGACACCTTCACCGCTGAACAATACGCGGCAGAGGGTGCGGTAACAGATGTCGCCCTCCCCGGCTTCGTCCGCACCGCAGGGCCAGACCCGGCGCTCTACGATGGTTTGCCCATAGATGAAGACCCGGAACTGGTGATGGTACCGGCCATTAAGAAGCAGGAGCACGAGGTGCAGTACAAGGGCATAAATAGACTGCTTAACTACGATTGGCATGCCTGGGATGGTTCGGCGTTTGACAATTGGACAGTTGAGCCCACATTTCCGTTAATAGTTGGCAGGACGGGCGCTGGAACGCAGGATAACCCATATAAATTATTTATTCCTTATCCCCAGCTCCCAACCGCGACAGATATACAGCAACAGCAACCTGTAGGGGGCATTTTCTTGGGAGATACGTTTGATCTTGAACTGAAATACCGGTTTACAAACGTAAAGGCCTTCCGTATTAGTATATCTGTAACAAACAACGACATAGGGGGTGTTTCGTTTAGATTAATGCCAGATGGCTCGTGGATAGTTGGCAACAGTTTGGCTGGCTTATTCACAGTGACTCGTGGTGGAAGAAAAAGAGAAGGAACACTAAAGATAAAATCTAATCCAATCCCTATTCGGGTTGAAGGGACAGCAAATGACCAAACTGGGCCTTTCGGGCTCCGGGTGGAGTTTTTTGCACCTTTTAGTCCGGAGGAAATGGAGCCAGGAGAGCCGGCTGGAGTAGAAATCTACCCTATCAAACTGGGCGTCTACTCCATCCCCTCCAAAGGCCGCCACCTCACCGCCACCAACGGCGCAGACTTCTCCCGTGTGATCGAGGAACCGGACAAGTTCACGTTCATAGATACCGGTGATGACGGGGTATCCAACAGCATCTTCACCGGTGCGGCCAAAGAGCCGGTGAACGGCTGGATGAGCACCAAGCCGGGCGTAGCCGCAGACGACATAGAGCGCCACATGGCGCGCGCTCACATAGACCAGTACCGGCGGTCGCTGTACACCTGGGACGGCAGCCTGTATTCCAACAGCCTGGAGTACTTCAATCCCATAGAGCTGGCAGGACTGCCGGGCAAGCGCTTCATGCAGATGCGCGACACTTACGTAAACATTACCTGCACGCACACCTGCTCCCTGATGGAGATCATGGAGGAGGGCAGCGCTGCAGTAGACATAGTTGAGTATGACATAGAGGAAGAGAGGGACGAGTAATGGCTATCAAGGGTAAAGACTTTATAATAAGTATTGAGGTGGGCGGCGTGCGGCGCCCCATCTGTTACGCAACGGACTGCGTGATAGATCTCACCTACGGCACTCGCAAGATAGCCGACCCCACCACCCATTGGCGCAATTACCTGGGTGATGATGCTGGTTATACGCTGCAGGTGCCTGGCGTGGTGGCCTATAAGGCCGTAGTAAACTACGCGCAGATCAAGGCGTGGGCAGATCAGCGGCAGCGTGTGCGCTGGTACGCTACTGCCTTCGAAAATGGCGGCGTGGTGCACACCGGCGAAATGCTCATTACCGGCCTGAACCTGACCAGCCAGATGCGTGACGTGGTAAAGTTCGATATGTCCGCTATAGGCTGCGGCCCGCTGGACGATCAATACCTACCCATCAACACTGCCGTTTACCTGGCCGATGGCGGCAAGCAGCGGCTGGCAGGGTGCCCGAATCCGTACCCGGTATCGGTGTACTGGTATGATGCCAACGGCGGCATAGGGGATTTCATCGGCATAGCCCTCAACGCGGACAATGTCATCACATTATTCAACGAATACGCAGGCAACCAATACTATCAGTTAACCGGCTACACTACCGGGTGCGATTTCAACCTGCAATCTCAGTGGGACGCACCCTTCGTGCCGGACGTGGTATATGCTATCGCTACTCCGGGCTTGGGCCTCTCCCCTGACCAGAACAATAACCTGGGACTGTCGCCAGACCAGGACAACGATCAACAATTAAGCCCTGGTTACGCATGAAAACAGTAGATGAAGTAACGCTCGTAGCGGGTCAGGAGTTATCTCCGCCGCCCACCGCACCTGATGGTAGCTGGGAGGTATATCTATTCCCCAATACCGGGCTGCTGGGCTACCGGTATCCCATTGACGGCATCGGTACCATTATATCCGAACAGATCGGCGCAGCCGTGAACCGGCCAGACCGGGTGTATCAGCCAGGCATAGACATGCCGGACGGCTCCGCTATTGTCAATGACGGAGACGGCCAGCCCACTATTCTGGAAGACCCCTATCTGGACGGCCTGGAATATTCTGTGCACGTTCGGGGATTAGAATACGCTATCAAGGGCCAGGAGTGGCAGAACGATGTCGCCGGAGGCGGGTTCCGCTGGACGGACGGCAGAATATTCGAGGATGGCATGGTGGTAACGGTTTCGTTCAAGCCGCAGATCAGCAATGTGCTGGTGGCGCCGGATGCGGTGGGCCGTTTCACCTCCGGCATGCAGGAGATCACGGCAGATACCGTTCTGGGGCCTTCATTCCAGCGCAAGCTGCTGCTGCTTAATAGCGCCACCACTACGCTGTCAGTTACCCTCGATGCTACCTACCCAGAAAACGTGATATGCGCTATGATTACGGGAGTCGGTACTCAGAAGCAGACTACAATATCCGCACCCGCCGGGCAAGACGTCTATTTCAACGGCATAAAGTCTTCTTTCTTCCTGGGCCAGAGCGAATACTGCTACATGGTACGTATAGGCACCCGCTGGTATGTTACCCAGATCAGTGACGGGTGGCAAAGAGTGGGGCAGGTGGTGATGGGAGGGATTCCATCAGCCAACGTAATATCCGCTAACGGACAAACATTACAGCGAGCAGAAGTGCCCAGGCTGGATGCATACCTGGATGCGCTTAATGCTGCGCTCCCGGGTTCAGTAATTACTGTGGGAGCCTGGGCCACCGACAGCACTAAGTGGGCGCGAGACGCAACTACAATTCGAGCACCGAAGCTGGCTGGTTGGTTCCCTCGCTTCCTCGACCTTGGTGCTGGTAAGGATACCGATAGGGGGGCGGCTGGAAATATTGTTGGTTCTACGCAGGCGAATCAGAACAAGGCCCACACGCATAGTAGCGCAGATTACAACCAATTATTGAAAAACGATGGCACCAACACCATCACCGTAAGAGATAACACATTCGGGGAGCCTAACCTGGGTTCTTCCCAGCAAATGTTATCTGAAGGCGGCATTGAATCAAGACCTGAAAACGTGGGATTACCCGCATTAATCTATATCTGATATGAAGAGAATATTTTTTTTAATTGTCGCCTTGTTGCCGTTTATAACATACGGACAGGGCACCCCGTGGACTAAGAGCACGGTGAACACGAAAACAAACAAGCAGATGATTGACAGTGTCCTTATTGTACCACGAGACACAGTTCCTTCAAATACCGGGTTGTATCCAGCAACTACTGGTACTCCTGTTGGGGATAGTGGACGTCTTGCATTTAAGGACGGGAAGTTCTGGGGACATCATGGAGTACTTGGGTGGAAGGAGATAGGCAAAGACCCCGACCTGTCCGCATATTACACCAAGACAGAAACCGATGATCTATTCACACCGCAGGAAAGGACTCTTAATATGGTTGGTGGTGATGACATGTTCATCACTGGCGGCACTCAATCGCTAGGTGCGAATAGAACTTGGACGTTCAATGTTACTAGCACCCTGCAGAGCGTTCTGGATAGAAACAATATCACCACCACCGCCATAATAACCAATATAGGACCTACCCCGCAGGGCCAGAACCACTACGCTCTGAATAACGGTGGTGTGAACCGTATCGGTTTAGGGCTGATCAACACTGAATCGGGTGGCAATACGGGCAGCAATTTCTATATCTCCCGATACGATGACGCCGGAAACAGTACAGGATTCCCCCTGATCGCCCGCCGCACTGATGGTAGGGTTACTTTTGAAACAACCCCATACGTAAACAATAACCCAATATGGCATGCAGGCAACCAGGGGCAAGGTACCGGGATGGACGCTGATCTTTTAGATGGACAGCACGGTTCATATTACCTGAATTTTACCAATGCAACCAACAAGCCCGGCATTAATACGGTACTGGATGTAGACAGGGTGGCCAATGATGCCAACGAATATACCATAATAGGTAATGTATCAATTGGCAAGAGCGCTACCGGATACGGGACTGTGGGTTACGGATTTGTTACAACGGGAACCACTAATACATACAACTATGCAAACAGTGATGTGGCTGTCATGGCTGATTTACTAAATGGCGGCTTCAATATTCGCTCGGCCCCATCTGGCACGATGGGGAACCCCATCACGTTCGTTGATCGGCTGAATGTACCTAATACTGGCGCTATCGTGGCGAAAGGCACATCCTCATCCGTCGGCAATGCTTTGACGGTTCAGAACTCGGCGGGAACACCCGTCTTGGAGGCCGCAAATAATGGCACGGTCGTCCTGAACGGCTTGTCGTATTCTTCTGGAAGTGGCACCCCAGAGGGTACCGTTACTGCACCTGTTGGCAGCTGGTATAGCGACCTGACAAACGGTGTTCCGTACTTCAAAAAAACAGGCGCAGGCAACACAGGTTGGAAAGCTGTATCCTTGGCACCTTAATTCTTTTGTTCATCCAATAAAACTTGAGACCCATGTCATTCGTGGAAAGACACCTGCTAGTGCGCAATGAAGATTTGCGCGTAAAAACAAAGATGGCCGTTATTAAGGCAGCGAATGCCGTGTTGTCAGCCCCGGAAAGAGAGCAAGAACATAAGTTCTGCTATCTGGTGATAAGCGAGCCGGAGAATACTTATTGGCTGGATCAGATCATGTACAGCACAGTCTCCAACCCTGCTATCACGGAGGCGTCAACCGATTCAGATATTGAGTTCACCGTCAACAGCGTGTTCGGTAGGCATGCATTGGCTTTTAACAGGTGATGATGAAAGAAAAAGCAACAGCATTCATAGGCGGGTTCATTGCCGCCGTTGTCCCGAATGGGCAGACCATCCTGCAGATGTTCGGAGATTTCGCATACAAAGCCTTTACCACTGCTGCGCTGGGCGTTGTGGGCGGTATTGCAGGGCTATGGGCGAAGGAGTACATATTTCCATACCTGAAAAAGAGATACGATGAAAGTCGGAATAGATCAAAGGAATAAGCCGGCGCCGTTGTGGTTCCGGCGGCTACGGGACGCGAGCGTTAACTTCCTACTGCCCGCGCTGGGGCAGCTTGTCACATCGCTGAACCTGACGGACGCTAAGGAGAATATGTGGCTACAGGTGCTCACTTTCCTGCCGGCGGCGTTCAACTTCGTTGGTGTGCTGCTGGGAGAGGACGTGAAGCGCAAGATACGTGTATGGGTGCTGGTGCTGGGCGCAGCTTCGCTGCTCACCGCCTGCCGCACCCCGGCACAGATCGTAGCTGACAAGGCTCGTGCTCAGGTCATTAAGGACTCCATTGCCCGCGAAGCCCGCATGCAGACACTGCAGCAGGTACGCAAGGAGCTACCTTGCCATCCTATCAAGCTGGTGCAGGGCATTACCCGGTACCTGCCTGGCGACTCTATCCCCTGCCCGGATAATGGCAAGTGCCCGCCGAAACAGGTAAGAGTGGATACGGTTTATTACGAAGATATGGCCGCGCTGAAGGCTGTCCGGGACAGCCTGGATAAGGCATTGTACATACAGGGCCTCAAAGACGCTCATATCCTCTCCCTGCAGGCCTCCTACGACAAGCAGTTGAAACGGGCGGAAGAACAGGAGGCCAAGGCCGATGCCTGGTTTCGACGGTTCTGGTGGGGCGTGGGTATCATCATCGTTGTTGTGATCGCCTTCTTAGGTCTGAAAACTAAGTTCTCATTCATCCTTAAACCCATACGATGGCTCGTTTCGATATTGCGATAGTACTGGTAAGATATTGGGAGGGTGGCTACTCCAACCGGGCAGACGACAAAGGCGGGGAAACCTACGCCGGCATTAGCCGCAAGCATAACCCTCACTGGCCCGGCTGGGCTGCTGTGGATGCGGCCAAACCGCTGAATCGATACGCCATAGTACCAGCAGCGGAGCCGCATGTGAATAGCTACTACGAGGCCCACTACTGGCCGAAGATCAAGGGAGATGACATAGCAGACCAGCGGGTAGCTGGATTCCTGTTCGACTGGTACGTGAATAGCGGCGCCTGGGCTACGCGGGCCGTGCAGCGCATGGTTGGCGTAACGGTAGACGGCAAGATTGGCCCCAAGACGGTGGCCGCCATCAATGCCGCCGGGCCTGGTCTGTTCGGGCGGCTCCAGGTAGCGCGGGTAGCGTTTGTGCACGGCATTGTCCGGCGCGACCCTAAACAACGGGTGAACCTGGCAGGCTGGTTAAGGCGGATAAATTCGTTTCAGTAGTACGGGTTTCCGTAAAATGGATACAGCGTATATAACTATATTTATAGCGGCATCAAGCCGTAAAAACCTAATAGCAAATGGTAATTGTTGGCGGCCGGGGTATTTACTCCGGCTTTTTTTGTTGCGCATATTCTCTGCGCACTGCCTCCCGATCTTCACCCTGCGTTACCGATACGCAGCCTGGGTGTGTATAAAGGCCCCGGTTCAAGCACCGTCCGAATGGGCGGTACTTTTTGGGTTGAAATGCTAAAAATATTAGTAATTTGCTGACATGAGCCAGTGGGATGAGATACAGTTTTGGGCCAGCTATGGCTATGAGCGAAAAAAGGTAGAAATAGGCATGGTTTCTGGCCGAGGCGGGAGCTGGGATTTAACTGTAGATAGCCGCCATGAGGCCTATATCTGGAAAACAAAAGATGGCTGGGTGTGCAATTTCCAGTGCCCGGATTGGTGGGTAACAAAATCTGATCTTGATGTATTATGCGAGCTGGTGCAGGACTACATCGAAAATAGTGGCCCGGAACGTGCGTAACGCAAATACCATGCGTAGCGGAGATATAATTTTGAATAGCTTCACAATTTCATAGGTATAGGGATAATACAATTAAGCCCCGGTTGTCTAGCCGGGGCTTGTCATTAAAAGTCCGGCGCATTGGCAATAATCTGCTTCCGCATGCGTTCTCCCTCTTTCTTCAGGTAAATCTTAGACGTAGCTATGGAAGTGTGCCCCCAGCCCACGGATACCGATTTGATCGGGATACCAGCGTCTATCTTTGCATCACCTCCGGCGCCCTTAAAGCTATATAGACTTACCGGTAGTCCCAATCGCTCTTTTGGCCTATATTTTGACTTCTCATTTGGCTTGTCTTTCACTACTGCTTTCCACATGGCAGATGCGTAGGCCGAACGCTTTAAAGTGGTTCCAGGGCGTAATTTATGGCTGAATATATACCAAGTGGGCGGCAGGCCGGCCATTCTCTTGTTTATCCATTCCAGCAAGAAACCAGGTAGCGGAACCTCCCGGTATATCTTCGTTTTTCCTTCGGTATAGTCAAGTTTAATAACAGAATTAAGCTGATCTATCATTTCAGGCGTTGTGAGCAAGATTTCCTTAGGCCGCATGCCAGTTACATACTCAAAGCGAAGAAAGTGGTATAGGTCAGGAGCGAGGATAGGCAATTTTTCCTTTATAAGAGCTATTTCTTCGTCAGTGGCGTGCCGATGCCGGCCAGTCTCGACTTCATCTTTTAATTTTATTTTGCTGCAGGGATTGTACTCCACAGCGCCCCATTCCTCCAGCTCTTCAAAGTGGCTGTGTATATATAACATGTATTTATTATATGAATTGGGTGTAAACCTCTGGCCTCGGCCTTCGGCATCATATACGGCTTGCCTGTTCATGGCCATTTGTTCTAAAAGCAGCTTTATATGATGCTTTTTTGTGTTACTAACTGGCATGGCGTTTATCCCAATGTCTTTAGCGGCAGACAGGGCCATGTCAATGACTATACCATACTGGAGAGCTGAAGATTCTTTTAAACTGGCTTTCTTTTTTTTGTAGGCAAATTCCAGGGCGTTGTTAAAAGGCATCTCAGATAACAGGGCCTCTTTATGCTCCGGCACCGTAGACGGTTGACCCATAAATGCCTTCAGGTCATTTTCAAAGGGGTTCCATCCGGCTTCCAGACATTCTTTCACTAGCTTGACGACTGTCGCGCCCTCACACTCGCGATCTTTTGCTGTTTTGAAATAATTGATACCCGCCCGAACTTGAAAGGGCTTTCTTTGGTGACGAACCATACATGTATATCGGAAGCCGACATACCATTCCTTGCTGGTGTCACCATCATAACTGTGCAGCTTTGGGGCTGTAAATCCTTGTTTCAGCATAACCGTTCTTTAAAATGTTTGACTTTTTGTTTGACTTTAAAGAATCGGCACTTCGGAAAATCGCTGAAATGCAAATGTAATCTATATTACCTGTATCCAGAACAGAAAATAAGCGTATTTTTAATGTATGTTTGTATAGTAACAAAACATAAAACGTAATCAGGCGTTTAAATTAAAATAATCACGCACGGTGAAAAAAATAAATGTACTCTTACTGCTCCTGATGGCCGCTTCCAGTCTCTATGCCCAAGATAAACCATCCAAAAAGGAGGAACGGGAACAGAAAAGACTGAGGAAAATCTCACTTTTCAGGGAAATTGAGGAGGGAGACAACCTTTTTAACCGGGAGTTTTCCGGTGGCGCCAGGCTGAATACAGACGGCTGGACGGGTTTCCTGGAAATGGGGTACCGTAAAACCGCCAGCACCGTTAACTACTTCCAGTTTGAATTTTCAGAGAAAAGAGATCCCAAGCAAGACCGGTCTTCCCGCATCATTCCCGTGGGCGGCGGTTTTGGTATCAGCAGCACGCCCTTTGTATACGGTAAAATGAACAATTTTTACCAGGCCAAGCTGGGCATTGGGCAAAAGCGGCTGATTGGCGGGAAAGGGAACAAGAACGGGGTGGAAGTGAACGGCATTTATTACGGTGGTATCTCCTTCGGGCTGGTAAAACCATATTATCTTGACCTGATGAACGATGCCGGAGATCCCAATAACCGCAGGGTAGTAAAGTATTCAGACGCCATCCGTGACGATTTTCTGAACCACGACCTGATTTACGGCGCCGGCGGGTTCACCAAAGGCTGGAATGAAGTGAGCCTGAACCCCGGTCTGCACGCCAAAGTGGGCTTCCGGTTTGACTGGGCGCGTTTTAACGACGTGATCTCCGCCCTGGAAGTAGGCATTAACGCCGAATATTACACCAAAAAGGTGCAAATTATGGTGGAAAGAGATCCTAAGTCATTCTTTTTCAATGCTTACATAGGTTTGCAACTGGGTAAACGCTGGAATAAGTAACTTTGCACATTATTAATCGAAGAAAGGATCAGCGATGCAAGAATTACCCGTAATTGCGGCGGAAACGGCTGCACCAAGAGTGAAAAAGCCGGACTGGCTGCGCGTGAAACTGCCGATAGGAGAAAATTACAGGCAGGTAAGGAACCTGGTAGATACCCATAAGCTACATACCATTTGCGAAAGCGGCAACTGCCCTAACATGGGCGAGTGCTGGGGGGCCGGAACGGCCACTTTCATGATACTGGGCAACATCTGTACCCGCAGCTGCGGCTTCTGCGCCGTGGCCACCGGGCGGCCTGAGGCGGTAGACTGGGATGAGCCGCAACGTGTGGCGGAAGCCATTTACCTCATGAAAGTAAAACACGCGGTAATTACCTCAGTAGACCGTGACGAGCTGAAAGACGGCGGCTCCATCATCTGGGCCAACACCATCCGCGCCGTGCGCGCCCTCAACCCCAACACCACCATGGAAACCCTTATCCCTGATTTCAGGGGCATCTGGGAAAACCTGGAAAGGGTGATAGAAGCGGCGCCGGAAGTAGTATCCCACAACCTGGAAACCGTAGAGCGCATGACCAAACAAGTGCGCATACAAGCTAAATACCACCGCAGCCTTGAAGTGATACGCCGCCTCAAACAAGGAGGCATGCGTACCAAAAGCGGCATTATGCTGGGCCTGGGAGAAACCAAGGAAGAGGTAATACAGGCCATGCAAGACCTTTATGACAATGGCTGTGATGTGGTAACGCTGGGCCAGTACCTGCAACCCACGCCCAAACACCTGCCTGTTGTGCGTTTTGTACACCCGGACGAGTTTGCCGAACTGCGCGAGATCGGCTACGGCATGGGACTGGACTACGTGGAAGCAGGCCCGCTCGTACGTTCTTCCTACCATGCGGAAAAACACATCTTCAGCGGAAGGAAATAATTATCAGTATAATTGTATTGGAAAAGGGTCTCGCTTGTAAAGCGCGGCCCTTTTTGCTTTCTCATAAACCAGAAATAACGCAGGCAGTTAAATTTTCTTTTTTATTTTTCTGCCATGAAACGGACTCTCCTGCTTGCAGCAGCATTATTTCCCGCAATAACCTATGCCCAGCTTAACTGGCGCCCTTCTGAAACCCACAACAGCGGCCTGCCGCCGGGCATAAAGGTGTATGAAACCACAGACTCCCTGGATGGCAAGCCTTTCAGGGCATTTTACCTGGAAGCGGACCTGAAAGACCCGCAACTGGAATTTGTGGTGCTTTCGGGCAACGGTAAACGGTATACACCCGCTCAGTTTGACAGTATTGAAAAGCACAATACACTGGCGGTGATCAACACCACCTTTTTCTCTTTCAAAGATAACAGCAACGTAAATATCGTGATGCACAAGGGCAAGGTGCTGGCCGCCAATCCCAAGTTCGCAAAATACACCACCCGGGGCGCTTTCGGCATCAACCGCCACCGCCAGCCAGACATAGCCTGGGTGTACAACGTGGGTAAAAAGAACCGCCCTTACGCCTATGACGAGCCCGTAACGCCCATCATCAATGGTACGGACACCATTTACCGCGAGCCGGGCAAACGCTTCCCGCGCGGGGCGCACAAATGGAAAATGAAGGAGGCCGTAGGCGGCGGGCCGGTGCTGGTGCAGAACGGGCAGCCCTTTATTACCAGCAAGCAGGAGAAGATGCTGAATGAGAAAGATTTTCACCCCCGCTCCGCCGTTGGTTACACTGCAGACGGTAAGCTGATACTGCTGGCTATTGAAGGCAGGAACAAGGGTGTGGCGGAAGGGGCTACTTTTCCGCAGATGGCAAAAATATTCACAGACCTGCATTGTGTGGAAGCGCTCAACCTAGACGGCGGCGGCTCCTCTGCGCTGTACGTGCAGCAGCAGAATACCATCAAACCGTCAGACGCCGGCGGGCAGCGGGCGGTACCCACTGTGTTGGTAATACGCCGTAAATAGCTCAGCCCTTCTTTATCTTCCGCTCACCGTCTTCATCAAATTCCTGCAGCAAATGCCATTCCGTAAGGCCGGTAAGCAGCAGGGCGCAGATGATCACCGGGGTGATGGTGAGATAAAGGAACAGGTCTGTTTGTGTTTTGAACAGCAGCGCCATCAGCAGGCCGAACGGAATGAGCACATAAGCCATGCGCCGGGAAAGAAAAGCGGCGTACTGGTTGGCTTCGTGCCAGGTGTTCTCGTTGATGGTGGAAGAAAAAGTACGGTACCCGTACCATGTTTTCATGCTGCGTGGAGGGTACTTGCGGATCATGAAGCCCATAAACAGGAACAACAGGCCCGCCAGCAGGCTGGCATTGACAAAGGGGCTATGCAAAATGCTGTCCATAAAAAAACGTGGTGCAAAAAAAATGCTGCACCACGTTTTTATTACAACTGAGTTTATCGTTTTGTTGAGTCTGCTGCGGTGTTTTTGCGCTTCAGCAGGTTATTGAGGGTGTTATTCAGCGTTTTTTCCGCTGCCTTGCCCGCATTTTGCAGCGGTTTGCCCTCCACTGTACTGTCTTTCCCGCCCAGCAACTGTTTTTTCAGCTCGTCTTTTACGGCAGAAACAGCTTCGTTCTTCACATGGTTCAGGGAGTCTTTCACGGTGTTCTTTACCGTATCCACCTTATTTTTCACCATGGCGGTGGCCTGGTCTTTCAGGTTATTCATGGCGTTGCCGGCCACTTCTTTCAGATCTGTTTTAAGAGTGGGTTTAAGCATGCTGCCGCCCATCAGTACGTTGAGGTACACCGTATCACTCACTTGTACCGGAATGCCTTTGTTGTTGGCCTGTGTTACCAGGTTATTCACGAGGCTGTTGCCTTTCTGGCCCAGCAGCGCGCGGGGCAATGCCAGTTGCATGGTGTAGTCCATGCTCTGGTCAAAACCATGTGAGCCGCCAATGAGCATGTTCATGTTGGAGAGTTTTACGCGGAAGGGGTTCACCGTCAGGCGGCCGTTCTCAAACGCGAAATAGTTTTTGATATCCCGCACGGAAATATCCTGCAGCGCCGCCACGTTCAACTGGTTAGCCAGCTGGTCAAGCGGGGCGAATTTTTTCAGGAAACCCTGTATCAGCAACAGGTTACCATCTCCGGTGAGGGTATTGAGCACCGGGCTCATATCTTTACCCAGTTTGCCTTTCACCGTAAGCTGGGAACTGAGCTTGCCGCTCAGGAACTGCGCAATGGGCATCAGTTTCTGTACTGTGTTGAAGGCTTTGAAGGTCTGCTGCACGTCCAGCTCTTTTACATCGTAGCTGAGGCTGATATCAGGTTGCTGTTTGTTCTCTTTGGTAGAATAGGTGCCATTTATTTTCATAGTGCCCTGCAGCGCGTTGGCCTTGATGTCTTTCATGGTCACCGTCTGGTCATTGATTTTCAATGTGCCGGAAAGCTGGTTGAGGTCTACCTTGTCATAATGCACTTTTTCTGCTTCCGCATTGATGGTGAAATCCAGGTTATTGGGCACTACAAAAGGCCCGGATGCAACCGTATCAGCGGCCTTGTCTGTGGCCGGTCCGCTGCCGCCGGTGGCCATCCATTTATCCAGGTTGATGTGGCCGGCCTTGAGGTTGAGATGGCCGTTGAGCGCATCGTTGCGCAGTACGTAAGCCAGCAGGTTATTGACTTCACCAGTGGCGAAGAAGCTGGTGCCCAGGTATTCACCTTTGAAGTCAGGAATGGTAACATTTTTTGGATTGAACAGCATCTGCAGGGTAGACACCTTCACGCCTTCCGGGTAATCTTTGCTGGCGTAGAGGAGGTTGTTGACCGCCAGCTTGCCGGAGGCGTCAAACTTTTCATATTGCTGCTTCTCGATGGCGCTCATATAACCCCTGGCCTTCAGGTCTGCATCCAGCAGGCCGGCCAGCTTGGTGCCTTTCTCAAACTTGACGAACTGACCTACCTTGCCCAGGTCTACACGGCCCCTGGCGGCCGCGTCCAGGTAAAGGTCGGATACCGGCGTTTTTACCATCAGGCGCATGTCTACAGGACTGTCATCCATCTCCAGGTGGGCCTGCGGCACGTCAATAATGGTATGATCAGGCACGCCGTCAGGGTTGCTTACATTAACGGCCAGTTGAATGTTTTTCACCGGCTTGGGCAGGTCGGGGTATTGGAAGAAGCCGTTCTTTACAGAAAGGTTTACGCTGTAGGCCGGCATTTGCTGCGGTGTGTAGGTGCCTTTCACAAAGCCTGAGAAGGCGGCGTTGCCGCTCGTTTTGATGCTGGCAAAATCTTGTGAATAGATAGCCGGCACCAGGGAGAGCACGTCTTTGAAGTCGGTAGACGGCGCGGCAAACCGGATGTCCATTTTGTAGCTGCTGTCGTTGAGCAATTGTACAAAACCTTCGGAAGTTACTTTCAGGTTGTTGATGGCAATTTTATCCGTTTTGAAGGAGTAAGTACTGGTTTTGTTATTGATATTTACATCCGCCAGTATCTCTGCTTTCGTATTGACAAGGTAAGGAATGAAGCCGTAGGCAAAGTTGAGAGACTCTGTAGAGGTGGAGGTTTGCAGGGTGAACTCATCTTGCGTGAAATCTCCTTTCCCCTTGTGGTTCAGTTGTTCAACGGTGAAGTGCATATGGCCCTGCCGGTCACTGTACCGGAGCGTGGCGTTCTCAATGCTGTACTGGCGGAGGCTGAAGGCGAAGTTGCTTTGCGTGGTATCTTCCGGTGTGCCCGCATTCGCTGCGGCGGTATCCGGCTTGGCAATATCCCAGTTGGCGCGGCCCTGCTCGTCAATAATGGCGTATATGCGGGGCTGTTGCAGCACAATGTTGTAGATGTCAATCTTTTCGCCTTTGATGGCGCTCATGAGGTCCATGGCAACGTCCAGCCGTTTTACGGCCACCAGGGTGTCTCCCGCAAAATGATCAATGCCTGTTACCTGCAGCTCGTCAAGCGCTACGGCCAGGCGGGGAAACCTCCGGAAGAGGCTGATATCCACATCTTTAAAATCTACTTTGGCATTCAGGTTCTTGTTAACCTCTGTTTTGATTTTCGCAATGATCTGACCTTTAAACAGGTACGGTACCGCAATCAGTATTGCGATCAAAACCAGCAAGCCAATGCCGATGCCTTTCAGTACCTTTTTTACATTCATAGGATTCATTTTTTTGAACAATGGCTAAAGATAGTAAAACACCCCGCCTAAACTTAATTTCTGTTAATTTTGCCAATAAATTAACAACATGACACCAGAACGGAGAGAGCGGCTATTATCTGTACTGAACCGGCGCCAGGGCAATATAACAGTAGTATTGGAAAACGTGGAAGACCCGCACAATATTTCGGCGGTGCTTCGTACCTGTGATGCGGTGGGCATCCAGGACGTATATGTGCTCACCACCAAAATACCGCGCCACAAGAAATGGGGGGCCAAAAGCTCCTCCAGTGCGGCCAAGTGGCTTACGGTACATCAGTACACGGACGCAGCGGAGCTGTTTGCCGTATTGCGGCGGCGGTACCAGAAAATTTATACCACGCATCTTTCTTCTGATGCCGTCAGCCTGTACGATATTGATTTCTCCGGTTCCGTTGCGCTGGTGTTCGGCAACGAGCAAAAAGGCGTGAGTGAAGAGATACGGCAATTGGCAGACGGCAATTTTATCATACCCATGCAGGGCATCATACGTTCCCTGAACATATCTGTGGCTTGCGCTGTGAGCGTGTATGAGGCCATGCGGCAGAAAACACTGGCCGGCCATTATGCGCAGCCGGGCCTGCCGGCGGAGCAGCGGAGCGTATTGCTGGAAGAATGGGGCTTTAAGGAAGAAGATTAAAAACGGCAAACCATGAGACTGTTTTTTTTCCTGTTATTATGCTGCCAGGTGGCAGCCGCGCAGCAGGTGCGCCGCATTAGGGCAGACGAGCTCAGAAAGGTATTGCACCACCCTGACACGGCGCTGGTGGTCAACCTTTGGGCCACCTGGTGCGCTCCCTGCATCAAGGAGCTACCCTGGTTTGAGCAGCTGGCGCAGCAAATGAAAAACAAACCGGTGAAATTCATCTTTCTCAGTCTTGACATGGAAGATGCCTACCCCAAAAAGATCAACCGTTTTATTGCACAAAACAAGGTACGCTCCACGGTGCTCTGGCTGGACGAGCCCAATGCAAACAGTTACGCCTCCCTTGTAGACCCGCGCTGGGAGGGCAGCATACCCGCCACTATCTTTCTCAACAGCAAAAAGAAATACCGGAAATTTGTAGAAGGCGAACTCACGCAAGAAGAATTAAAGAAACAGGTACAGGCGGCCCTGGAATAGCTTATTCATCCATCCCGCCATCATCCCCCTTCTCCGTTTTACTGCTATTGGCCACCAACTGGTTAATGGCTGCTACTTCGTCTTTAGTGAAAAGCCGCCACTTGCCGGGCGGCAGGTCTTTGAGCGTCATGTTCATAATGCGGGTGCGTTTGAGGGTTTCCACCCGGTAGCCCAGGGCTTCACACATGCGGCGTATCTGCCGGTTCAAGCCCTGTGTAAGAATGATCCGGAAGCGCTGCGGCCCTTCCTGCTGCACAAAACATTTTTTGGTGTAAACGCCCAGAATGCGCACGCCGCTGCGCATGGTTTTGATGAACTCCGGCGTAACGGGTTTATCTACCGTTACAACATACTCTTTTTCATGCTGGTTGCCGGCCCGCAGTATCTTGTTCACAATATCCCCGTCGTTGGTGAGGAAAATGAGGCCTTCGGAGAGTTTATCCAGCCGGCCGATGGGGAAAATGCGGGATTTATAATTCACATAATCAATAATGTTCGTCTTGTCCTTGAGGTCTGTGGTGCAGGTAATGCCTTTCGGTTTGTTCAGCGCTATGTATACCGGCGCTTTTTTCTTTTTCAGCGGCTCTCCGTCTATTTCCACCACGTCACCTTCTTCCACGCGGTTGCCTTTGGAGGCAATATTATCATTAATGGTCACGCGGCCCTGTTCAATGTATTTGTCAGCCTCTCTTCTGCTGCAGAAGCCGGTTTCGGCAATGTATTTATTAATGCTCTTGTCCATATGGCGCTGTAAAGGTAGGGAAATTGCGGGCATGAAAATGGCCCGGCTGTTTCCACAACCGGGCCATTCCCTTTATCTGAAGAGCGGCAATTATGCGCTGCAGGTTACGCAACCTTCTTCCATGGTGCAAACCGCGCCTTCGGGTACAGAAAGTTCCATAGCTTCTCCGGAAGCGGAGGCCACCACGGGTACCATGTTCTGGCCGGCCTGTTTCTCCACCGTGAACTGCACGGCCTGAGTAGCAGCCTGCGTACGCAGATAGTACATACCGGTTTTGAGGCCTTTCTTCCAGGCGTAGAAGTGCATGGAAGTGAGCTTGGACGCAGACGGCGTGTCTACGAACAGGTTGAGTGACTGAGACTGGCAAATGAAAGCGCCGCGGTCTGCCGCCATATCAATGATAGTACGTTGTTTGATTTCCCAGACAGTTTTGTACAGTTCCTTGATATTGGAGGGTATTTCAGCTATCTGTTGAATAGAGCCGTTGGCCGCAATGATCTTATTTTTCATGTCATTGTCCCACAGGCCCAGTTCTACCAGGTCTTTCAGCAGGTGTTTGTTCACCACCACAAACTCACCGCTCAGTACGCGGCGGGTATAGATGTTGGAGGTGTAAGGTTCAAAGCACTCGTTGTTGCCCAATATCTGGGAGGTAGATGCAGTGGGCATGGGCGCCAGCAGCAGGGAGTTGCGGATGCCATGCTCCTTGATCTCGGCTTTCAGGCCGGCCCAATCCCAGCGCTCTGAAGGCGTAACGCCCCACATGTCATACTGCAGTATGCCTTTGGAAGCGGGAGAGCCGGGGTAAGACTCATAGTGGCCGTCTTTTTTAGCCAGGTCTTTGGAAGCGGTGAGGGCGGCAAAGTAGATGGTTTCAAAGATCTCTTTGTTCAGCTGCTGCGCCTGTGCGCTTTCAAAGGGGTACCTCAGCAGGAAGAAAGCGTCTGCCAGGCCTTGTACGCCCAGCCCGATGGGGCGGTGGCGCAGGTTGGAGCGGCGGGCTTCTTCTACAGGGTAATAGTTCTGGTCAATGATCACGTTCAGGTTGAGCGTAGCCTGGTAGGTGACGTCAAACAGTTTCTGGTGATCGAACTTGCCGTCTATCACAAAGCGGGGCAGCGCCAGGGAGGCCAGGTTACATACCGCCACTTCGTCTTCGGAAGTATATTCAATAATTTCAGTGCAAAGGTTAGAGCTTTTGATGGTGCCCAGGTTCTGCTGGTTGGATTTGCCGTTGGCGGAATCTTTGTACAGCAGGTAGGGGGTACCGGTCTCTATCTGTGCGTCGAGGATGGCAAACCAGAGATCTTGCGCCTTTACGGTCCTGCGGGCGCGGCCTTCCTGCTCGTATTTTTCGTACAGCGCTTCAAACTCCTTGCCATGGCAATCTGCCAGGCCCGGCGCTTCATGAGGGCAGAAAAGGCTCCACTGGCCGTTCTCTTCCACGCGTTTCATAAACAGGTCTGGCACCCAGAGGGCGTAGAACAGGTCGCGGGCGCGCAGTTCTTCCTTGCCGTGGTTCTTGCGCAGGTCAAGGAACTCGAATACATCTGCATGCCAGGGCTCCAGGTAGATGGCAAAGGCGCCTTTGCGCTTGCCGCCGCCCTGGTCTACGTAGCGGGCCGTATCATTAAACACGCGCAGCATGGGTATGATGCCGTTGGAAGTGCCATTGGTGCCGCTGATGTAGGAGCCTGTTGCGCGGATGTTGTGAATGCTCAGGCCAATGCCGCCGGCGCTCTGGGAGATTTTGGCGGTTTGTTTGAGTGTATCGTAAATACCGTCAATGCTGTCTCCTTTCATGGTGAGCAGGAAGCAGCTGCTCATCTGCGGTTTGGGCGTACCGGCGTTAAAGAGCGTGGGGGTAGCGTGGGTAAACCAGCGCTCGCTCATCAGGTTGTACGTTTTGATGGCAGACTCAATATCTTCCTTGTGAATACCAACAGCTACGCGCATGAACATGTGCTGCGGGCGTTCAGCAATTTTACCGTCTACTTTCAGGAGGTAAGAACGCTCCAGTGTTTTGAAACCGAAGTAATCAAAAGCAAAATCGCGGTCATAGATGATGGTAGAGTCCAGTATCTCTGCGTTCTTTTTGATGATCTCCCATACTTCATCACTGAGCAGGCCGGCGGATTTGCCGGTTTTGGGGTCCATGTACTCCCAGAGTTTTTTCATCGTTTTGGAAAACGACTTGATGGTATTTTTATGCAGGTTGCTCACCGCAATGCGGGAAGCCAGTTGCGCATAGTCAGGGTGTTTGGTGGTGAGGGATGCGGCAGTTTCCGCGGCCAGGTTGTCCAGCTCCGTGGTAGTTACGCCGTCATACAGCCCCTGGATCACTTTCTTCGCTACATCTATTGAATCTACATATTCCGGCGCCAGTCCGTAGCACAGTTTCTCTACCCTTGCCGTGATCTTGTCAAATTTGACAGACTCTTTTCTTCCGTCTCTTTTTATAACGAACATAGTGTAATGAATTTATGGGTGAATAATATATGGAGGTGAATTAAAAGTCTTCGTCGAGGCTGAACGTCTGGGTTTCCTTGTTGCCCATTACGCCGGCTTTCTGGTAATCGCCCACGCGTTTTTCAAAGAAATTGGTTTTGCCCTGGAGGGAGATCATTTCCATGAAATCAAAGGGGTTGGTGCTGTTGAACATTTTTTTGCAGCCCAGCGCCACCAGCCAGCGGTCTGCTACAAACTCGATGTATTGTTTCATGAGGTCTGCGTTCATGCCAATGAGAGCGGCGGGCAGTGCGTCTGTAATAAATTCTTTTTCGATGGCCACGGCGTCTCCGATGATCTCGTGCACTTCCGCTTCAGTGAGCTTGCCCTGGAGCATGGAGTAGAGCAGGCAGGCAAATTCGCAGTGCAGGCCTTCGTCTCTGCTGATCAGCTCATTGGAGAAGGTGAGGCCGGGCATGAGGCCGCGTTTTTTCAGCCAGAAAATGGAGCAGAAGCTGCCGCTGAAGAAAATGCCTTCCACGGCGGCAAAGGCCACCAGCCTTTGGGCAAATGTGCCGTTCTCTATCCAGCGCAGCGCCCATTCCGCCTTTTTCTTCACGGCCGGCACGGTTTCAATGGCGTGGAAGAGGCGGTCTTTCTCTACCGGGTCTTTCACGTAGGTGTCTATCAGCAGCGCATAGGTTTCTGAGTGGATGTTTTCCATCATGATCTGGAAACCATAAAAGCAGCGGGCTTCCGGTATCTGCACTTCGCTCATGAAGTTCACGGCCAGGTTCTCGTTCACAATACCGTCTGAGGCGGCAAAAAAGGCCAGTACGTGCGAAATGAAGTGGCGCTCGCCGTCGTTCAGGCTGGCCCAGTCTTTCAGGTCACTGGAAAGGTCAATCTCTTCCGCCGTCCAGAAACTGGCTTCATGCCTTTTATACTGTTCCCAGATGGCCGGGTAATTGATGGGCAAAAGCACAAAGCGGTCTTTGTTGTCTTTCAATAAAATCTCATTCTCGTTACTCATACAAATATTTTTTTATATGGTTTTACTGCCTGTTATTCACGGGGGGAGACGGAGATGCGATATCCTGTAAGTGATACTTTGAGGGTCAAGATCGCCATAACCTTATTCCGCGAAGGTTTTGACAAAAACGTTGCATTGGCAGGTCTCCTGGCTTTCCCTTGCCGGGTTCAGGCCTTCCCGCCCCGGAGGGCAGTGGCATTGGAGGTTTTTCCGGCATCTTCCGTTGTTGAACGGGGTTAGGGGATCACAGTAGCGCGTCTGCTCGTGATTCTCACACGATTCCCTATTAATTCACACGTTTATCGATAGAAGCCAATACAACGAAGTCAAGAACTGATGCAAATGTAACAATGAACCAAGGCTCGCAAACTCATAAGTTGCCCACATATGTGGATAAAGAAAAGAACGATTTTGGGAAGATAGCAGGGGTGTACATTCCGGACTTTTGCACACCTAAATGCAGGCATATGATATAAAATAAAGGTAGCATGTGTTCAAAAACTGGCATGCGGGTCTGTTCCTAACTAAAATTATAGTAGGCGATACCGTTAAAAAAGTACAGGTGAATGCTAATATCCTAGTAGGAAGGGATACCACGGCCCTGTAACTTGCAAATAGTGAGCAGGTAGCGTTCCTCAGATACAACAATTCCGCGGATGCAGATTTTAATTGACAGAATTTCGCAAAACAGTGATCAACTGGCGTTCCGCCAGCTATTTATGCATTACAGCGAGCGGTTAACGTTTTTTGCCGGCGCATTGCTGCGTTCCCGGGAAGAAGCGGAAGAAGTAGTGGCGGACGTGTTCGTGAAACTGTGGCTGCAGCGGGAAAAACTGGCGGAGATCCATCACTTTCAAACCTACCTCTACACCGCAGTACGCAACACTGCCATCAATTACCGGAGTAAAAACCGCCTGGTGTTTGATGAACTGGACCCTCACAGCACGGCGCTTACGCCTTACGTTATTTCTCCTGAAGAAACCCTCATCAGCCGTGAAAACCTCCAGCAGATAGAGAAAGCCATTAACCAGCTGCCCGTGCGCTGCCGCCTTATTTTCAAGCTGGTGAAGGAAGACGGGCTTTCTTACCGCGAGGTGGCGGAGGTGATGGATATTTCGATCAATACGGTAAACGCCCAGATCAGCATTGCCCTCAAAAAACTGAGCAGCGTAATAGACCTCAAAAAACCATTCTCCTTCTCGCTGGCCCGCAAATGAAACTTTTTTTTTTGACGCTTTTAACTGGACGGCTATAAAAAGCCTGTCTAACTATATAGTCACCTGATATTATTTGTTAGCATGGAACAAGAACAAAGGCTATGGGAGCTGTTCAGCAAGGAACTGTCCGGCAGGCTCAGTGATCAGGAACAGGTAGAGCTTGATCTGTTGAAAGCCAGGTTCCCGGAGGATGTGAAGCGGTTGGAAATGTTGGGCACACTGTCGTTTCGCAGCAGGGAAAGCCAGTCTGATGAAAGAAAGGAGGAACTGCTGGGCCGTATTTTTTCCTCGGTGGAAAGCAGTACTGCTGCGGAAGCCCCGCCCAAAAGAAGAAAAGTTTGGCTGGTGGCCGTTCCGCTGGCCGTGGCAATGGTGGCCGGCATCTGGTACTGGGCGGCGCCCGGCGGAGAAAAGGCCGCCCGGGAGTGGAGCACGGTACAGACCCGCAAAGGCGCAAAGTCAACGCTGACCCTGCCAGACGGTACGGTAGTAACCCTAAACGCAGGCAGCACGCTCTCTTACGCAGACGATTTCAAGAACGGGGCCCGGGAAGTGCGGCTCAACGGCGAAGGTTATTTCAAGGTGGCTCCCATGGCGGGCCATCCGTTTATTGTATATACCCGCGCGCTGGACATTAAAGTGCTGGGCACCGAGTTCAACATACAGGCATATGAAGAGGAAGGGAAAACGGAAACCACGTTGTTTTCCGGGAAGGTGGAAGTGATGCTGAAGAATGACGGGAAGCGTTACATGCTGCAGCCCCGCCAGAAGCTGGAAGTACTGCATATGGCGGCGGTCAGAGACACGGTGGCGCAAGCGCAGCCTGAAAAAGCGGTACGGCCGGCGCCGCAGGTGCAGCTGATGGCGGCGGAAACGGAGGGGCAAGACAGTACGCTGATAGCGGGCGCCTGGGTGGAAAATAAATTCGTGTTCCGTGATGAGCCGCTGGAAGTGCTGGCCCGCCGCCTGGAGCGGTGGTACAACGTGGAGGTGGAGATAGAGAACGAGCAGCTGAAACAAGCCCGGTTTACAGGCAGTGTGGAGAACGAGCCCTTGCCGCAGATATTGGAGATATTAACGGCATTGAAGCCGATACATTATAAGATAACAGCTAACAAGGTTACCATTTATTAACCAAAACTCGCAACAATGAAATACCTGACTAATTCCACATTTACCTTCCCCTAACCAGTTTGTTACAAGGGAATAATCAACAACGGGAAATGCGCTAACATTCCCCGTCTGATAAGTATGCAGGAAATCCGGCTGTCTTGGATTTCAGAGGATTTCCTATTGCCTGAACTTAACACTCAAAACTATGAAATTATTTACAAAACGCACTGCTCAAAGGCAGTTGTATCAACTATGTCTGATCATGAAGATGACTTTAGTACTGATGTGTCTCTTTCTGCAGGTGCATGCCGGGGCGTATTCGCAAAAACGCTTCAGCGTGTCTGCCAGCAATATGCCTCTGGGCAAGGTGCTTGACATGATAGAAGGCAAATCTGCTTACCGGTTTTTTTATAATAATGACGATATCAGGAACCTGCCGCCGGTATCCGTGAATCTCTCCAATGCCACGCTGCCGGAAGCGCTGAAGGCGCTGCTGCCCCCCGGGGGCCACCTGCAGTACCGGGTGGTAGATGACAAACTGGTGGTGTTGGCCAGCCGCTTTGAGGCTACCCAGTCCAAACGCATCAAGGGCCGCGTAAGAGACAATGCAGGCGCGCCGGTACCAGGCGCCAGCGTGCAGATCAAAGGCACCACCAAAGGCGCCGTTTCTGATGCTGAAGGCCGCTTTGAGCTGGAAGTAACAGACGATGCGGTGCTGGTAATTGGCATGATGGGCTACAAAAGGCTGGAACTGCCCGTGGCCGGTAAAACTGAGCTGGAGCTGGTGCTGGAGCCTGATATTGCCGGCCTCCAGGAAGTGCTGGTAGTAGGCTACGGTACGCAGAAGAAAGCCAACCTCACGGGCGCCGTGGCGTCCGTTGGGGGAGAGGTGCTGGAAAGCCGGCCGCTGGTGAACCTGGCGCAAGGGCTGCAGGGAGCGGTGCCCAACCTGAACATCAACCTGGGTAACGGTGCGCCGGGCAAGGGCGCTACATTTAATGTTCGCGGAACCACGTCTACGGAAAACTACGGGCCACTGGTGCTGGTAGACGGCGTGGTGATGGACCCCAACCTCATCAACCCCGCAGACGTTGAAAGTGTAACCGTACTTAAAGATGCAGGCTCCGCCGCTATTTACGGCAGCCGCGCCGCCTTCGGCGTGATCCTCATCACCACCAAGAACCCGAACAAGTATTCCACGCCCAGGCTCAGCTACAACAGCGCATATTCCATTTCAAGGCCTACCTACATGCCGAAATACCTCAATTCGATAGACTACATCAGGATGTTCCGTGAGGCTGACCGCACCGGCGCAGACGGCGGCCAGACCTCGTCAGAGCCCTTTACGGTAGAAGACTCCATCAGGGCAGACGCCTACTTCAAAGATCCGGCCAACAACCTGCCGGTATATCCTGACCCGAACAACCCCAACAAATATCGCTATGTAGGCAATACAGACTGGCTGGAGGTATTGTATCCCAGCTGGCAGCCCATGTGGGACAACAATTTCTCCCTCAGCGGCGGCTCCGGCAAAATATCTTACGTGGCCAGCCTGGGCTACCTGCACCAGAAAGGCCTGCTCAAAGATGCCAACCAGCGCTTTGACCGTTATAACGCTTCACTGCGGCTCAATGCAGAAGCCACTTCCTGGCTTGACCTGAATTTTAAGGCCGCCCTCAACCGCTCTAATTTCAATACCGCCAACGCCACCCAGTTTGCAGAAGGGAGCGTGAATGAATTTGCATTCATTCCCAGTGATCTCCGGCCCATCATGCCCGTGAAACACCCGGACGGCAATTGGGCCGGCCAGGGCAGCTTTACTAACATGATAGCGTTGATGCATGAAAACGGGCGTGTGAAGGAAGATAAAACAGACATCTGGCTCACCGGCGGCTTCGTGATCAAGCCGCTCCGCAACTGGCGCATTGTAGGAGACCTTACCTGGAACAACTATGGCTTCAACAAAAGCATCCACTATAAAGCCTACAAGGAATACGGTGTAGATGGCCGCCTGATAGGCACTTACCCCTGGACGAACCCTGACCGCCTGCAGCGTAACACGGCTACAGACGGCTACCATGCCATCAACCTGTATACGGAATACTTTACCTCCCTGGCCCGCAACCACAACATCAAGCTGATGGTGGGCTATAATGAAGAATTCAAAAGGAACCTGGCCTTTGGCGCTACCGCGCGCAACCTGTTAGACCCCACGTTGGAAAGCCTCACGCCTAACAACGATTTTACGGCCACTTCCGCCTCCGTGTATAATACCATCAACGAATGGGCCGTACGAGGCGGGTTCTTCAGGGTCAACTACGATTTCAGGGAAAAATACCTGCTGCAGCTTATCGGCCGGTACGATGGTACGTCCCGCTATGCCAGGGGCCGCCGCGAAGTGTTTACGCCTTCCGTATCCGCCGCCTGGCGTATATCTGAAGAAGGTTTCTTTGCCAGGGCAAAACCGTTCGTGAATGAGCTGAAGCTGCGTGCTTCTTACGGCACGCTGCCCAACCAGCTGAACAATAACAGTTACCCCTACATTGCCTCCATGCCTACCGGTACAACACCCTACCTGTTCGGCAACCAGCAGGGCGTGATTGTAGGGATGCCCAACCTGGTAAGCGCAGACTTCACCTGGGAAAAAGTAACCACCGCCAACATCGGCCTGGACATCACCGCGCTGAAAGACCGGTTGAGCCTGAACCTTGACGTGTATCAGCGTGAAACAAAAGATATGATCACTGCCGGTGTGGCAGTGCCCGCCATACTGGGTACAGCAGTGCCTTCCAGAAATGCGGCAGACCTGATGAATAAAGGCTTTGAACTGGCCATTGCATGGCGCGACCAGATAGGGAAAGACTTCAAGTACAACGTAACAGCCGTGCTGTCTGACTACCAGGCTACCATTACCAGGTATGATAATAATCCCAACGGTAATATTTCCGATCATTATGTTGGCAAAAAGTGGGGTGAAGTATGGGGATTTGTGACGGACGGTTTTTTTGCCACAGATGCAGAAGCTACGGCAGCAGATCAGGACGAGATATGGGGTGGTAAATGGCTGGCCGGCGATATCCGCTATGCAGACCTCAACGGCGATAAAAAAATAGGCCGCGGTAAAAGCACACTGGCAGACCCCGGAGATATGCGCATTATTGGTAACAATACCCCCCGCTACCAGTTCGGCCTCAACCTTGGGTTCGAATACAAGGGTATTGATTTCACCGCTTTCTTCCAGGGCGTTGCCAAACGTGATTACTGGGTAGGCGGCAACTATTTCTGGGGCTTTGACAGCGAGTGGAGCGTGCCCATGGTTTACCATACAGATTACTGGACGCCCTCCAACACAGACGCCTATTACCCGCGCCTCCGCTTTGGTGGCGGCGGCAACTTCCAGACGCAGACCAAATACCGGCAAAACGCCGCCTACACCCGCATGAAACAGCTCACGGTAGGATATACGCTGCCGGAAGACTGGGTGCGCCGCGCCAGCATCAAGCGCCTGCGGTTATATGTAACCGGCCAGAACCTTTTTACCATCACCAAAATGCACAAGGCGTTTGATCCGGAGCTGCTTGGCGTAACTGCCTATCCGCTCAGCAAATCTGTAGCGTTTGGCCTTCAGCTTGGTTTGTAATCGTTGACTTAAAACTTCGTTCCAATGAAAAAACTACTCTTCATTATATCCGTTACCGGAGCCACGTTCCTGGCCGCGTCCTGCCAGCGGGACTTTCTTGACCGCCTGCCGAAAGACCGGCTCAGTGAAGAAACCTTCTTCAAGAACGAGAACGATCTCCGCATTTTTGCCAATCGTTTTTATTCCCTGATGCCGGTACAAGGCCATACCAGTGATGATAACTCTGACAATTTTGTGCCGCGCTCACGTAACACTTTCCTGGCCGGCACCTATACGGTACCCAATACCGGCGGCGGCTGGGACTGGGGTAACGAACGTCAGGCCAATTTTTTTCTCACCCGCTATCAGCGTGCGGAAGCGGCAGACGCCGTGAAACAGCGATACGCCGCAGAGGTGAGGCTGGTACGCGCTTACCTTTACTGGCGGAAAGTAGTGCGGTTTGGGGATGTGGTATGGCTCAGCAAAGACCTCAACGAAAAGTCTCCTGAACTGTATGCACCGCGCAACCCGCGCAATAACGTGATGGACTCCGTACTGGCAGATCTCAACTTTGCGGTAGAACACCTGCCGCTGCCCGCCGCGGCGGAGCAAGACCGCTTCAATAAAGACATTGCCAACGCCATGAAGTCACGCATCTGCCTTTGGGAAGGCACCTACCGCAAATACCGCGGTCTGCCGGGCGCTACCGAGTACCTGCGTGACGCGGCCGCCGCCTCGCTGGAAGTGATCAACAGCGGCAACTATGCCCTGTATTCTACCGGCAACCCCACGCGTGACTATGTGAACCTGTTTTTGCAGGAAGAATTACGGGGGAACAAAGAAGCCATCATGGCCCGCCGCTATGTGAAAGACGTATCCATGCACAACGCTACGCGGCAGATATCAGACGTATGGCCCAGCTTCAGCAAGAACTTTGTGCGTTCCATTCTCTGTGCAGACGGGCTGCCCGTATCACTCAGCCCGCTCTACCAGGGAGATGACACCCCTGAAAACGAACGCGCCAACCGCGATCCCCGCTACACCCAGCTCATTGTTACGAGAGACTATGTAGTAACGCAGAACGCAGACGGCACTGCTGACAAGATCACACTGCCCCGCATTCCTGCGTCGGTAACGGGTTATGCCAGCGCCAAATACAAAAGCCCTGACCCCATACAGTGGGTGGCTAACCAGTCTACGTTAGATATGTTCATTCTCCGCTATGCGGAAACCCTGCTGAACTATGCGGAAGCCAAAGCGGAGCTGGGAGAGGCCAGCCAGGGTGTGATAGACCAAACCATCAACAAGCTGAGGGACCGTGTGGGCATGCCCCATATGATCATTGCTGCCCTGGTGAAAGACCCCGCCTCAGATTTTCCGGCGCTGCCCGTACTGCTGGACGAGATCAGGCGCGAGCGCCGCGTAGAACTGGCGCAGGAAGGTTTCCGCTTTGACGATATTATCCGGTGGAAAGAAGGCCAGCTCATTGCAAACCCTGAAACCATCCTGGGTATGAAGCTCACGCCGGCATTGCGGGCGCAATACCCGGCTTCGCAGGTGGCCGGCATACAGGTAGATGCCAATAACTACATCCGCGTGTATACAGACATCACTAACCGTACCTGGCATGACAAGCTGTATCTATACCCGCTGCCAACGCAGGAACTGAACCTGAACCCGCAACTGGCGCCGCAGAACACAGGCTGGTAATAAATGGTCGATAATTTGGAAAAGTACAAAAAAGAAAGGGGGCTTTTGCCCCTTTTTTTATTATATCCTCGGCACCTTGTTGAGGAACTTCTGCCTTATCACATCCTGTACGGGAATGCCTTCTATTTTGCTTTCCAGCCAGCTCACAATGTCAAGGTACAGGTAGCTGCGCCGCTCGTAAGGGTTTTTGGCAATCACTTCCAGCCTTTCTTTCAGCTCCTTGAACGCCGTACGCAGCGCTTTGGGGTTGGCGTACATGTTCTTGCGGAGGAATTTCAGGATCTCTTCCATCACCTGGCTAAGGTCTTTATTCTTGGCAATGAAGTGATATACGGATTTGATGAGGTACTCCACCAGGCTGTAGTTTTCCAGCTCGTAATGCGCTATAAGGTGCAGGATGCGCGCAAAACACTGGATGTCTGCCCGCAGGTTGCCGATGCGCAGGTGAATGATCTTGTTCAGGTAAACTATGGCATTGTTGTTATCCCCGCTGCCAAAGTAGAGGCAGGCTATTTTGTAGTAGAATACCAGTACACGGTGCTGGTCTACCGTCAGCTGGTGTTCCGATATTTTTTCTTCCACTTCCGCTACCAGCTTCAGCCCTTCGGTAAAAGTACCATCCAGGAAGTGGCTGTTGATCTTGCCTGTATACAGGTATACAAAGGCAGACGTGCGGGTGTTTTCGTTAAGGCTTTCTTCTTTTTCGTTGATGAACCGCTCCATTTCTCCCAGCACTTCAATGAACTTTTCATGGTTCATGGTATGGAAGTGTGCCGTAAGCAGGTTGTGGAGTGCCTTGATGTACAGGTCTACGTCCGTTTCCTTCAGCCGGGGGTATTCGGAAAACAGGTCTACCCACTTCTGGGTGTAACGGTAGTACATCGGGAAATCTTGCAGGATGTAGTAGTACCAGCAATAGGCCTGGTACAGATGCCCGCGCTCGTAAAAGCTCATGCTGCCCGGCTGGGTGGGGGGCAGGTTGGTCTCGAAGAAGCTTTTCAGCATGTGGGAATCTTTCTCATCCCGCGCGTGGCCCAGCTTGAGGTACATGCCGTACATGCGCAGGGCCAGGGTTGAGAGCCTGCTCACGTTGTTCAATTGCTCGTTGATCACCCGGCTTTCATCACTCAGCTCCTCCGCCCGGTTGTCAAGGCTGCGGGTAATATGACGGCTTTCTATCAGCTTTTCAAACTCCACCGTCTCAAAGTACAGCATGGTTTCCTCCTGTTCCCGCGCGCTTACCTTGGCCCTGGCCAGTATTTTGAGGCTCTGGTTGTACAGGCCCTTATTGTAGAGCACACGGGCATAGTCCAGCTGCTCCCGCAGGTCTATCAGCGGGTCTTTCGTTTTATACAGTAAACGCAGGGTAGTGAGCAGGTGTTTGTACAGGTGGGCCTTTACATTGCTTAACTGCTGTTTTTTAATGTCAGGCACTTTTTTCAGTATCTGCTCCTCATCGTACTCCTTCATCTTGTCCAAGGCCTGGAACAATTTGATAAAAAGTACGTCCTCTTTGGTGTTATCCCGGTTAAAAGCCAGCTGGAAATTCCGTTTTTCTGCCTTTGTGAGCGTTTTTATCAGTATGAATAGCGCATCGTTCTGCGTGTTGGGCATCGTTGTTACAAAATTGTAAAATGTTGATCTTCAATAAATTATTGGCTCTGTAGAACAGTTGCTAATCGTAATAATGACAAATTTAACGATCTGTGGTTTAAATGTGTCAATTAGATTTGATGGTGTAAAGGGTAAGGATTTACAAATATACGGCTTTACGGGCGAATGCGAACTGTTAGTGAATTAATAACATATGTGAACAGATCGTATACCTGGTACGGGCCTGTTAAACGAAAATGACGCATGGGGAAGACATTATTTGACAAGATTTGGGACAGCCACATTGTGGCCAGTAAGCCGGGTTTCCCGGATGCGGTGTACATCAACACGCACTTTATCCATGAAGTAACCAGCCCCCAGGCTTTTGACGGCCTGCGCAAACGGGGCATTCCCGTGTTCAGGCCGGAAAAGACCCGGGCTACGGCAGATCATAACGTGCCTACCATCAACCAGCACCTTCCCATCAGGGAGGCCCTGAGCCGCAAGCAGGTGGAAATGCTGGCCACCAACACGGCGGAGTTTGGCGTGGAGCTGTACGGGCTGGGCCACCGCTACCAGGGTATTGTACACGTTATTGGCCCGGAGCTGGGCATTACCCTGCCGGGCATGACCATTGTGTGCGGAGACAGCCACACGTCCACCCACGGCGCCTTCGGTACCGTGGCCTTCGGCATCGGCACCTCCGAGGTGGAGCAGGTGCTGGCCACCCAGTGTATACTGCAGTACAAGCCAAAACGCATGAAAATTGAGGTGAACGGGCAGCTGAAGAAAGGCGTGGTATCCAAAGACATCATCCTGTACATCATTTCAAAAATATCCGCCTCCGGCGCTACCGGTTATTTTGTGGAATACGCCGGTGAGGCCATCCGCAGCCTGAGCATGGAAGCCCGCATGACCATCTGCAACATGAGCATAGAAATGGGCGCGCGGGGCGGGCTCATAGCGCCAGACAACACTACCTTTGAATACATAAAAGGCCGCGAGTTTGCTCCCAAGGGGGAAGACTGGAACAAGGCCCTGGCCTACTGGCAAACCCTGCATACCGATGAAGATGCGGTGTTTGACAAAGTGCTCAGTTTTGACGCGGCAGACATTGAGCCGCAGATCACCTACGGTACCAACCCCGGCATGGGCATGGGCGTAACGCAGCACATCCCTTCCCTGGGAGACATTGAAGACAAGGAAAAACCGTCCTTTTCCAAATCCCTCCAGTATATGGACCTTGCCCCCGGCAGCAGCCTGCTGGGCAAAAAGGTAGACTATGTGTTCATAGGCAGCTGTACCAACTCCCGTATAGAAGACCTCCGCATGGTGGCCGGGTTTGTGAAAGGCAAAAAGAAGGCAGACGATGTTACGGTGTGGATCGTTCCCGGCTCCAAACAGGTAGAGGCGCAGGCCATAGAAGAGGGGATAGACAAGATATTTGAGGAAGCCGGCTTCCAGCTGCGCCAGCCCGGCTGCTCCGCCTGCCTGGGCATGAATGAAGACAAGATACCGGCAGGCAAGTACTGCATTGCCACCTCCAACCGCAACTTTGAAGGGCGGCAGGGGCCCAATGCCAGAACTTTCCTGGCCAGCCCGCTGACGGCCGCCGCGGCAGCCATTACCGGCCGGGTAACAGACGTGAGGGAATTGATTTGATGGTTTCTTAATGCAACACAATGAGCAAACAGTTTAAAAACCTGGTATCCACGGCGGTACCTTTACCGATAGAAAATATAGACACAGACCAGATCATCCCGGCACGCTTCCTGAAAGCTACCACAAGGGAAGGTTTCGGCGAGAACCTGTTCCGCGACTGGCGTTTTGACGAACAGGGAGCGCCCAAAAGGGATTTTGTGCTCAACAACCCGGTATACAAGGGCCGCATACTCGTAGCCGGCAAAAACTTCGGCTGCGGCTCCTCCCGCGAGCACGCCGCCTGGGCGCTGGGAGACTATGGTTTTAAAGTGGTAGTGAGCAGTTTTTTTGCAGACATCTTCAAAAACAATGCGCTCAATAATTTTATACTGCCCATACAGGTGAGCGACGAGTTTCTGCAGCAAATATTCGCGGCTATTGAAAAAGCCCCCGCGGCGGAGCTGGAAGTGAACCTGGAAGAACAGTACATCCGCATTGTATCAACAGGAGAGCAGCAGCAGTTTGACATTAACCCGTACAAAAAGACCTGCCTGCTGAACGGGTATGACGATATTGATTACCTGCTGAGCCTGCGTGAACAGATTGGCGCATACGAAACAACAAGACCATTCAATTTCTAAAACAATATATGGGAGTTACAAAGAAAATTCTGGTTATACCCGGAGACGGGATCGGGCAGGAAGTGACGGCCTGGGGAAAGAAGGTACTGGAGACGATTGCTGCCAACTACAAACATACGTTTACTTTTGATGAAGGCATGATGGGCCACGTAGCCATAGAAGCCACGGGAGACCCGCTGCCGGAAGAAACGCTGAACAAGGCCCGCCAAAGCGACGCTATTTTATTCGGCGCCATCGGCCACGCCAAATATGACAATGACCCTACCCTGAAAGTACGCCCGGAACAGGGCTTGCTGAAGATACGCAAGGAGCTGGGCCTCTATGCCAACCTGCGCCCCATCAAGCTGTTTGATGACCTGCTGCAGGCTTCCAGCATCAAACCTGAAATTCTGCAGGGTGCAGACATCCTCTTTTTCCGGGAACTGACAGGAGATGTATACTTCGGGGAGAAGAAACGGAGCGACGACCGCGCCACCGCCTCAGACCTGATGGTCTACCATAAATACGAAGTGGAAAGAATTGCCCGCCGTGCTTACGAGGCCGCCCGCACGCGCCGCAAAAAGCTCTGCTCTGTAGACAAGGCCAACGTGCTGGAAGCTTCCCGCCTCTGGAGGGAAGTGGTGCAGGAAATAGCCAAAGAATACCCGGACGTGGAAACAGAACATATGTTCATAGACAATGCGGCCATGCAGCTCATCAAAGACCCGAAACGCTTTGACGTGGTGGTAACCGGCAACCTGTTTGGAGACATCCTGACGGATGAGGCCTCCCAGATAGCCGGCTCCATGGGCATGCTGGCCTCCGCTTCTGTTGGGGACAGCGTGGGTTTTTACGAGCCCATCCACGGCTCCGCGCATGACATTACCGGCAAAGGCATTGCCAACCCGCTGGCCTCCATCTTGTCTGCCGCCCTGCTGCTGGATATTTCATTCGGCCTCAAGGAAGAGTCACAGCGCGTGATCCGCGCCGTAGACGCTACCCTGCGCCAGGGCTTCCGCACCATGGACATTGCCAACAAACATACGCCCAACGATTTTGTACTGGGTACAGACGCCATGGGCACACAGGTATTGAAGAATCTTAACTAACTAATTAATTCATACATCATGGACAACAATCGTGTTTACGTTTTCGATACTACCCTGCGCGATGGCGAACAGGTGCCGGGCTGCCAGTTGACCACCGTGGAAAAGATCATTGTGGCCAAAGAGCTGGAAGCCCTGGGAGTGGATGTGATTGAGGCCGGTTTTCCCATTTCCAGTCCTGGTGACTTCCAGAGCGTAGTGGAAATTTCCAAAGCCGTTTCCGCACCGGTCATCTGCGCGCTGACCCGCGCCAACACGGCAGACATTGACGCCGCCGCATCCGCCCTGCAGTACGCCAAACGCAAGCGCATCCACACCGGCATCGGCTCGTCAGACATGCACATCAAATACAAATTCAACAGCACCCGCGAGGCCATCCTGGAACGTGCAAAAGAAGCGGTAAAATACGCCCGTAAATTTGTGGACGATGTGGAGTTCTACGCCGAAGACGCAGGCCGCGCAGACAACGAATACCTGGCCCGCATGGTAGAAGCGGTGATTGCCGCCGGCGCCACCGTAGTGAACATTCCCGATACCAACGGCTACTGCCTGCCGGAACAATACGGCGCCAAGATCAAATACCTGATGGACAATGTGCCCAATATAGACAAGGCCATCATTTCCGTTCACTGCCATAACGACCTGGGCCTGGCCACCGCCAACACCATTGCCGGCGTTATGAACGGCGCCCGCCAGGTGGAATGCACCATCAACGGCATTGGCGAAAGGGCCGGCAACACTTCCCTGGAAGAAGTGGCCATGATCCTGAAAACGCACCACGCCCTCGGCTATACCACCGGCATCAACAGCAAAAAGATCTACGAGATATCCAACCTCGTATCCAACATGATGCGCATGCCCGTACAGCCTAACAAGGCCATTGTAGGCCGCAACGCCTTTGCCCACAGCTCCGGTATTCACCAGGACGGCGTGCTGAAACACCGCGAGAACTACGAGATACTCAACCCGGAAGACATCGGCCTGCAGTCCAATTCCATCATCCTCACCGCCCGCAGCGGCCGCCACGCCCTGAAGCATCACCTGGAAAGACTGGGCTACAAAATAGACAAGATCAATCTTGACGAAGTATACACCCGCTTCCTCGAAATGGCGGATTCCAAAAAAGAAATTACTGACCACGACCTCCAAACCCTCATGGGAGACGGCAACCAGGACCATTATGATGACAATAAAGGCATCAAGGTGACGCTGCTGCAGGTAGTTTGCGGAGACCCGCTGCGCCCCATGGCTACCGTGAAGCTGAAAGTGAACGGCGAAGAAAAAGAAGCCAGCTCTGCCGGCAACGGCCCGGTGAATGCCACCATCAACGCTATTCACGAGATCATTAAAGACAAGATCTGCATAGACGAGTTCAGCATACAGGCCATGCATGGCGGCAGCGAAGACGTGAGCAAAGTGAACATGCGCGTGCTGCATGACGGCAAGTCTTATTACGGCTTCGGTTACTCAACGGACATCGTGAACGCAAGCGTACATGCTTACGTAGATGCGTTGAACAAGATTTACTAAGGAGTTATTTTGTCTGTATAAAAAGCGCTGCCCTGGATTGGGGCGGCGTTTTTTTTAGAAAGGAGAAAATCTCTTCACCCATATTGGGAGAAAACTTCATCTTGAGTGAGAAATACTTTATTGTTGACCCATTAAAATATAATCCGATGACCAAGCTTATGTTGGCGACAGATGATGAAATTAAAAGTAAAATTTTGTCAATAAGAGGTAAGAGGGTGATGATAGATAAGGATTTAGCAGAACTTTACAGCGTACCCACCAAACGCCTGAATGAGCAGGTAAAAAGAAACTTGATACGTTTTCCGGAAGACTTCATGTTTCAGTTAACTGCTGATGAAAAAGAGGAGGTGGTCGCAAAATGCGACCACCTTAAAAATATCAAGTTCTCATCACATCTCCCGTATGTTTTCACTGAACACGGAGTAGTCATGTTAGCAAGCGTATTAAATAGCGATCAGGCTATTGCTGTAAATGTCCAGATTGTCCGTATGTTTGTTCAAATGAGGGAAGCTCTGCTGATGCACAAGGACGTCCTGCTTAGGTTGGAACAATTGGAGAAAAGAGTTACCGTACACGATGGCCAGATTGAGCTAATATTTAAGCACTTAAGGCAGCTATTGAGCTACCCTGCAGAACCACGTGTGCGGATCGGTTTCAGGAGAGAAGATACCGTATAACCGGCAAGCAACAGGGAACCTCTCACTGCATCGCAGCCATTATCAAAATAACTATGCCTATGAAGTTTTTGCTTGTGGCTATATTAAACATCACCATTTTCATCGCCGTCAGGTACTTATCATTGTTATCTGCTTTCTTATTCGGGATGGGCGCTGCTGATCATTACAAATATGAAAGTTATGCCTATATCCCTGGAACTGTTATACACCTGGCTGTTCTGTTATTCTTTTTTGTTAGGAAATATCGGCTTTATGGATGGAATTTCAAAAGTTGTCAATATTTGATACTGATATTAGTTATAGGTTTTTTATCGGTGGCAGGGTTTATGGGCTTGATTCCATATAAATTGATCCCCTATTAGCAGCGCTAACTAAAATTTCCTTCTTGCTTCGAAACAGTGGCTTGATACTACCCTGCAAATTCAACCTCTCTCCTTGGCATAAAAAAGCCTTTAATACAATTTGCATTCCGGACGCATATCTGTATGTGACTTTTTTCATAGATGCCGGAGCCATGAAAGACCGGCCCGCCCTCAATAAAGACGTTGCGGGTGGAGTCATACAGTTTTGAAGTGGCGCCAGATTGTTGTGTTTGTTGTTTTAGACGTATATACGAGTGCATGTACTCTATGGCAGCACAATCCAGTTCCCTGAGAATTTTGCCGTTGTGCTGATCATGCGGTAGATCTTTATTTTGGGGAAGGTCGATACCTGAATAAGAATAGATAGTTGCCATTCTTTGATAAGCTTTTTTAAGAGCGAGAATATGCTGGCTATCCAGGAGATCACAGCAATGACCAAGGTCAAGTACAGCTCCCAGCACCGCGGGTTGTTTTATATGCCCCCGTTTCATTTTTTCTTTGGCCCATAGTAACGCACGGTAGTAGTTGTTTTCCCAAAAGTACATCCCGGTGCCTAGCCAGTCAAACGGCGCTTTTGATATTTTGATATTATCCGGGTCAAGCAACAGGGTATCTCTCACCGCTGCATCACACCCATGAAATCCAAGTGTTAGAGAGGGTCTTACTTCGTACATTTGGCTTTCTGTTCATTAAATCTTTTAACAGCCATTCCCAGGTGTTTGTATGGCTCAGTATGCTCTCCATTCTCATCAAGTATGCCGGCGTTTCGTAATAAAAACAGTGCTTCCTCCTTTGTTTTAGGTGTTCGTGCACACTCATCAAACAGGGCATGGATTGCTTTGATATCTTTTTCAGTCATCATCTTTTTCCGTTTACACAAAATTACCCAAAGCATCTTTTCCACCCTAAAAATTAGCCCGATAATATCTCGCAAAAAGCATTGAATTTATCAGATTTGATAAATAATAAATCATCCTGATCGTCCCTCATTCACCAAACTAAAATTTCATTTTTGCTGCAAAACAGGCTAATTTTACCCACAATCCATACCAAGCGCCATGACCACCCAACACACCACCATAGACAGCCGCAAATGCCAGACGCTAGACGATTTCTATAAGACAATCGCCAAAGCTCTCGCATTCCCGGCGCACTTCGGCAACAATCTCGATGCATTGTCAGACTGCCTCTCTGAACTAAGCAACAGCAGCAAAATAGAGATAACGGATTTTGATTTTTTCCTGATAGAAGAATCAGACACTACCCGCAACAACGTGCTGGATGTATTGCAGGATGCCGCATCCCGCCACAACCTCAACGTGGTGGTCAGCTAGTCTCAATGATCACGCGGGAAGCCAATAAAAAAGCCCCGGCAAATGGATCACCGGGGCAATAAAAAAAGTTCGTCATTAATTCCGCCGCTTCTGCAGCTCCGCTATCTTCTTCTCCAGCTTCTTCCTGTCTTTCATATACGGCGCCAGGTCAAACAGCTCCACCTTGCGGTATTCTACCGGGTGGCTTTCGCTCTGCAGGGCTATGTAACCTTCTGACAGCAGCTTTCCGTCTTGCTTGTAGGCCGGGTCGTAGTTGGATACGTTGCCGCCGCCTATCTGCGGTTTTTCGTATACCAGCACCGTGTCTTTTTCTACAATGTGTTTGATGATGGAATCTCCCAGTACCAGCACTTCCGCGCGCACCCATACGTCTCCGCGATAGGTTTTTGACTTGGAGTCTACGCAATGCGGGGTGAACAGTTTTCCGTTCATCACCACGTTGGTGCCGGGTGTGCAGAGGTTGGCGGTGGTGCGGTTGCCGGTGCTTTTGCCGCCCAGGAGCTGCACTTCAATGGAAATGGGAAAGTCTTGGTCTTTGCCCATGCTGGAGGCGGGCTGGCAGTGCAGCATGGCGCCGCTGTTGCGGAAGGCCCAGCCGGGGCCGCCTTTCACCTGGTCTCCAATAAAGCGGTATTCCATTACCAGCAGGTAGGCGGAGAATTTCTTTTTGTGGAAAATGTGGCCGTACTGTTCATTGAAGGCCGTGTAGTTGTCGTAAGACACGCAGAGCTTGCCGTCCCGCACGCGGAAGGTGTTGCCGTTGTTGTCATTCAGGGGGTGGCCTGTGATCTTGATGTCCCAGTCTTTCAGGTCTTTGCCGTTAAAAAGCTGGTACCATCCGTTCTTGGGCTTCTGTGCTGCGCTGATGCCGCAGATGAGCGCAAGCCCCAGGGTCATCAGTAATTTCATTTTTACCATAGACGAGTAGCGAATTAGGCTGTTAAGCTATAAAAATTATTGCAGCTCCTCAAACCCGATGTCCATCAGCGGAAAACGGGAGGGGTCTTTCAGGTAGTAGTGCCACCATTCCGTTTCCAGGGCCACAAAGCCGTGGGCTTCCATGAGGGAGCGCAGCAGGGCGCGGTTCTCCAGTACTTCGGCGTCCAGGTCCATATAGTTGTGGTGGGCTTTTTCTGTGAAATCGTCATAAGGCGTGGGCATGGGCAGCTCCTGCCCGGTTTTGAGGTAAATGAGCGTAAGGTCTACCGCCACGCCGCGGTTGTGGCCGGAGCCGGTTTTCGGATCGGCGGCGTAACGCTCGTCCGGCACAATTTCCCACATTTTTTCCGTGACGCGGTAGGGGCGGTAGCCGTCAAATATTTTGATGCCGATGCCCATAGGCTTCAGGAACTCCTGCAGGCGCACCAGGGCTTCATAAGCTGGCTGCCGCAGGTACACGGCGGCAAAGGGGTACAGTGTTTTCTTCGTAAAATTATTGGGGGTGGCGTACTTTACATCTATAGCCATATTATCTACTTTTACGAGCCGCATCTGCCCGTCTGCCTTCACCAGCTGGTCATACAACTGCCGGGAGTTGACTACCGGAAGGCCGTATTTGTTAAGGGGGATTTCCTGCGCCTGCAGGTACAGGGGCGCCAGTAAAAGGCAGAGGATGAATACATTTTTCACAAAAATCGATTTAGACGATTTTAAAAATAGATAAAAAAGTACACAATGTGGCTAAAAAACAATAGTATTTAACCTTATAATTGAGGTATTTTAGAACCTTTAAAATTACACGAAGATGAGTTTTTTCCGGTTAGATGGAAAGGTGGCCGTTGTAACAGGCGGCGGAAGCGGTATAGGGCAGGCCATTGCCAAATGTCTGGCGGCCAGCGGTGCGCTGGTGCATGTGCTGGAGCTGAATGAGGCGGGTGGCCAGGGTACAGTAGATGAAATTAAAGCCGCGGGCGGCCAGGCGCAGGTGCATGGCTGCAACGTGGCAGACCAGGCAGCGGTAATAGCCGTGATGCAGGGTATTATCCAGCGCCGCGGCAAGCTTGACATCCTGGTCAACTGCGCGGGCATTGCGCATGTAGGCAAGCTGGAAAGTACGGCGGAGGCTGACTTTGACAGGGTGTTTGCGGTAAACGTAAAAGGTACGTATAACTGTATGTACGCCGTAATAGAGCAAATGAAAAAACAAGGCGGCGGCGTGATCCTCAACATCGCGTCCATTGCGGCCACGGTGGGTATTCCAGACCGTTTTGCCTATTCCATGAGCAAGGGAGCGGTAATGACCATGACGCTTTCCGCGGCCAAAGATTACCTGGCAGACAAGGTCCGCGTGAACAGCCTTTCTCCCGCCAGGGTGCATACGCCGTTCGTAGACGGTTTCATTGCCAAAAATTATCCGGGCAAGGAAGCGGAAATGTTTGACAAGCTGTCTAAAACGCAGCCCATAGGCCGCATGGCCAAGCCGGAGGAAGTGGGCTTCCTGGCCTTATACCTCTGCTCTGATGAGGCGGGCTTCATTACCGGTTGCGATTACCCGATAGATGGCGGGTTCATTAAGCTCAATAACTAGACCTATGAAAATAAGATATGCCGCCATGGCCCTGTTGCTGGCTGCTGCCGCCTGTAACAGCGGCGGGCAGAAGAACGGCGAAGGACCAACAGCCACGGATGAAGAAAAAACACTGCAGCCGGCCAAGCCTGCCGGTACCATGCAGGTGGTGATACAAGACAGGGATAAAGATACTTCCAGCGTTACTTTCCATTTCACGATAGACACCATGCGGTACGAAAGAACATATAAAGACCTGCCGCTGGTAAAGGACTTTCCGGATACGGCCATCTACCGTGTATTCTGGGACGAGCCCAACAGCGTCTGGATCGGGTTTATCAAACCCAACCGGGATACGAGATACTATCACGCGTCGCAGGAGGGAAAACGGCTGAAAGTATTGTGGGTGCCCTCTCCGCCGCAGAAAATATACCGGCACATGGAAAAGGTGATGGGCCTGGGAGACGTGATCCGCCAGCAACCGAAGCTCAGCCGGTATGAAAAGAACATCCAGTCCGGCCTCATCCTGGAAGACTTCATTGTTGCCCTCAAACCGGGCAGCAGCAAGGAGGTAACAAATGTGTACATGAAATTCGCGGGCGTGGAGCGCACGCTGGAAATGCCGGTGCCCAATGGCGGAAAACCTTACATACAGGCGCTGGCGGATGACGAGGTGATAGTGGGCGTGGAGGTGAACGGCGAGCTGGAAGAATTTTACCAGGTAAAAGTAGTAAACGGCCGCTTAGGCTATAAAACATTGCAAACAGTAATAAAATAATACAAGATATGAAACTGATCAGGTTCGGGTTACCGGGAGAAGAAAAACCGGGTGTAGCAACAGCAACAGGTATGTTTGACGCTTCCGCTTTCGGGGAAGATTTTGGCGAACGTTTTTTTGAAACGGACGGCCTCAGCCGTTTTGCCACCTGGTGGGCCGCCAATAGCGGCAAATGCCCGCAGGTGCCGGCTGGTACAAGGCTGGGTGCTCCCATTCAACGTCCTTCCAAGATCATTTGCATAGGCCTGAACTATGCAGACCATGCAAAAGAAACCGGCGCGGCCATTCCGAAGGAGCCCATCGTATTCTTCAAGTCTACCTCTTCACTGGTAGGGCCGAATGACGACCTGGTAATTCCCCGCAACAGCGTAAAAACAGACTGGGAAGTGGAGCTGGCCGTAGTGATCGGTAAAAAAACGAGCTATGTAGATGAAAAGGATGCGATGGATTACGTGGCCGGTTACTGCCTGCATAATGACTACAGCGAACGGGAGTTCCAGCTGGAAAGAGGCGGACAGTGGGTAAAAGGAAAGAGCAACGATACCTTTGCGCCGCTCGGCCCCTGGCTGGTAACAAAAGATGAAATTGTCGATGTGAACAACCTCCGCCTCTGGCTTACCGTGAATGGCAAGAAATACCAGGACGGGAGCACTTCCAACCTCATCTTCAACATTCCCTTCATTGTATCTTATCTCAGCCAGTTCATGACCCTGCTGCCGGGCGACGTGATCTCTACCGGTACGCCCGCAGGCGTAGGCCTGGGCCTCAACCCGCAGGTGTTCCTGAAAGCGGGAGATGTGGTGGAACTGGGCATTGACGGCCTCGGCGCTTCCAAACAAACGGCCGTGGCCTGGAAAAAATAATACGGCCATGAAAAGATATTGTTATACACTCGATCTCAAAGATGACCCGGCCGTAATAGCGGAGTATGAAAAGATACACCGCAGCATCTGGCCGGAGATCCACAAGAGCATTATTGACGCAGGCATTACCGTGATGGACATTTACCGCACGGGCAACCGCCTGTTCATGATCATGGAAGTAGACGATACGTTCACCTTTGAGAGAAAGGAAGCCATGGATGCGGCCAGCCCCATTGTACAGAAATGGGAGGCCTACATGTGGACTTTCCAGCAAGCCATACCCACCGCCAAACCCGGTGAGAAGTGGGTACTCATGCACCAGATATTTTCATTATGACCATAGACGCACACCAGCACTTCTGGATATTTGATCCCGAACGGGATACCTGGATGACGGATGACAACATCCGCAAAAACTTTTTGCCCGCAGACCTGGCGCCTGTGCTGGAAGCCAACGGTGTAGACGGTTGCGTGGCCGTTCAGGCAGACCAGAGTGAGGCGGAAACCAGTTTCCTGCTGCAGCTGGCGGCAGAAAATGATTTTATCAAAGGCGTGGTAGGCTGGGTAGACCTGCGCAGCCCTAACGTAACGGAGCGCCTCTCGCATTTCTGCCAGTATCCTTTGCTGAAAGGTTTCAGGCATATTGTGCAGGGCGAGCCGGACAAGGATTTTTTGCTGCGGGAGGATTTCGGGCAAGGCATTGCCGCACTGAAGCAGTTCGACCTGGCATACGATGTTCTCATTTACCCGCACCAGCTGCCCGCTGCCGTAGCCTTCGCAAAAAAGTTCCCGGAGCAGCGCCTGGTAATAGACCACCTGGCCAAGCCCGATTTCGAAACAGGGGAGCTGAAAGGCTGGGAGCAACATATCCGCGCGCTGGGCGCCATGCCCCACGTGCATTGCAAGCTCAGCGGCATGGTAACGGAAGCAGACCTGCAAAACTGGAAGCAGGATGATTTTATCCCCTTCCTTGATGTGGCGCTGGAAGCCTTTGGCCCCGGCCGTTTGATGTTCGGGTCAGACTGGCCGGTATGCCTCATGGCGGCATCCTACCCGCAGGTGAAACAAATAGTGACAGATTATATTGCCGGCCTTTCCGCGGCAGAACAGGCGCAGATCATGGGCGGCAATGCAGCAGCATTTTATAAATTAATTTAAACAATACATCAAAATGGATCTTGGATTACAGGACAAGGTGGTGATAGTTACCGGCGGCGCCAAAGGCATTGGGGAAGCGGTGGCAAAACTGGTAGCGGCGGAAGGCGGCGTGGCCGTAATTGCCGGCCGTAAAGAGGCAGACAATGAAAAGGCCGTGGCGGCCATCCGCCAGGCAGGTGGTAAGGCTTTCGGCATACAGGCGGAGCTGGGCAAGGTGGAAGATTGTAAAAAGGTGATAGACCTTACCGTGAAAGAGTACGGCAGAATAGACGGCCTCATCAACAACGCCGGTGCAAATGACGGGGTGGGGCTTGAAAACGGCAGTCCTGAAAAATTCATGGCTTCCCTGCAGAACAATCTTTCCCACTATTACAACCTGGCCCATTACGCGCTGCCGTATCTGAAAGCCACCAAAGGCAATATTGTGAACATCGGTTCCAAGGTAGCCACCACCGGGCAGGGCAACACCTCCGGCTACGCTGCTTCCAAAGGCGCCATCAACGCGCTTACCCGTGAATGGGCCGTAGAGCTGCTGCCTTATTCCGTGCGCGTGAATACGGTAATACCGGCGGAAGTATGGACGCCCCTGTACGAAACCTGGATCAATTCATTGCCCAACCCGGAAGAAAAGCTGAAGTCCATTGTATCCAAAATCCCGCTGGAACAGCGCATGACCACTGCGGATGAAATTGCGGCCATGACGGTTTTCCTGCTCAGCCACCTTTCCGCGCACACTACCGGGCAAATAGTGTATGTAGACGGAGGGTATACACATCTTGACCGTTCTATCAGTTAATACCGTGCATTAAAATTCCACTGATAATTATTCACTCTAAACGCAATTGTATATGGCAGGGGGCGCAGTTTCCACAACCAGTTATACACCCACCGGTACACAAAACGGTCAGAAGTATCTATTTCCCTTCATTCTTGTAACCAGCCTGTTCTTCATGTGGGGCCTGGCTTACGGGCTGCTGGACGTGCTGAACAAACACTTCCAGGAAGCCTTGTCTATAGACAAGGCCCGTTCCACGCTGCTGCAGGCCGCTTACTTCGGCGCGTATTTTATTATGGCGCTGCCGGCGGGTTATTTTATGAAGAAATACAGCTACAAGTCAGGCATTATTTTCGGCTTGCTGCTGTATGCTGCCGGGGCGGCGCTGTTCTACCCTTCGGCACATTTTGCCAACTTTAACTTTTTCCTGCTGGCCTTGTTCGTACTGGCTTCAGGCCTCACGTTCCTGGAAACGGCGGCCAACCCTTACGTAACGGTGCTGGGAGATAAAGCGCGCTCCGAGTTTCGCCTCAACCTCTCGCAATGTTTCAATGGGCTGGGCTCTTTCCTGGGCCCGCTGATTGCCTCCCGGTTGTTTTTCGGGGAGGAGGGAGAAGGCGCCGGCGCCAGCTCTGATCTTTCTTCTGTACAACTGGTATACATCGTGATGGCGGCCGTTGTGCTGTTCATTGCGTTCCTTTTTTACCGCACCCGCCTGCCGGAAATTTCGGTGGCGGAAGAAGGCGCTGCGGCTAAAGGCGGCACCGGAAAAGGATTGTTTGCCCACCGCCATTTTGTATGGGGCGTAGTGGCACAGTTCTTTTACGTAGCTGCCCAGGTAGGCGTTGGCGCGCTCTTCATCAATTATGTAACGGAATACTGGGAAGGCGCTACCAGCGCCAAAGGCTCCGCTATGCTGGGCGTTTCGCTGGGGCTCTTTACCGTAGGGCGTTTCGTAGGCACGGCATTGATGCGCAAAATAGCGCCCAATACGCTGCTGACCATTTACGCGCTGATCAATACCGCGCTGTGCGCACTGGTAATGTCTGGCCAGGGTGCAGTGTCTGTATACGGTTTGATGGCTATCTTCTTCTTCATGTCTATCATGTTCCCCACCATTTTTGCCCTGGCCGTGAAAGGCCTGGGAGATCATACCAAGGAAGGGTCTTCCTACCAGATCATGGCTATTGTGGGCGGCGCGCTGGTGCCGTACGTAATGGGCACAGTGGCGGAAACACAGTCAACCGCTTTCTCTTTCATTGTACCGCTTATCTGCTTCATCATCGTATTCTTCTACGGATGGAGAGGCTACAAGATCAGGTAAGCCGTTCATTGATTGTATAACTGTCCCGGTGGCCTGGCGCTGCCGGGACTTTTTTTTGCCACCCGGCACGGGCTTCGCAACCGGCCGGTTGCTAAAAGCCAAAAGTCTTGCTGGTATTGGGTTTGAGATAGGATATCTTACCCATGTCCCACCCATGTCATAAGGATATCCCACCCATGTCTCACCCCTATATAGGGGTATGTTATCTATGTTATATCCTTGGTTTAAGCATTGGTTATCAGTGAGATGTTCAAAAGTGGGCCAGCGGGCGGGCATACCGTTACCTCCCGGAAAGGACGAAATAACAGGGGAGGTGCCGCCTTTTTTGTACCTTTCGCAACAGAAACCTCCGCATATGAAACCAAAAGCCCTCCTCTGCGTTTTTTTCATACTATTGATGGCCTGCAAGAAGGAAAAACAGGAGCAGGGAACGCTTCAGCTAACCTTTACCAGCGTGGTGAACGGCGCTGCGCTGGACCTCAATGCGGCCAGCTACACCAATGCCGCGGGAGAGGCCTTTACAGTAAGCGCTTTCAAATACTACATCAGCAATATCACCCTTGTGAAGATGGATAACAGCGAGATAAAGCTGCCAGACACCTATTTCCTCATAGATGAAAGCAAACCGGCTTCCAAAACCATCCAGGTAATGGCGCCACGGGGCGAATACAGGGGTTTTTCCTTCCTTTTGGGGGTAGATAGCCTCCGCAATGTAAGCGGGGCGCAAACGGGGGCTTTAGACCCGGTAAACGGCATGTTCTGGAGCTGGAACAGCGGGTACATCATGGCCAAAATGGAAGGTACTTCTCCGGCTTCCACTGCGGCAGGCCAGGCGCTGACCTTTCACATCGGCGGTTTCAAAGGGGAGCACAACGCCGTGCAGCGCATCAGCCTGGTGAGCCCCATCAGTCTTACCGTAGGGGCAGACCGCAAGCCGGACGTTACCATCAAGGCAGACCTGTACACCTGGTTCAGCCTGCCCAACCAGGTGCAGTTTGCACAAACGTCTACCATTCATGTACCGGGGGAAGAGGCCCGGAAAATATCAGTGAACTATAGCAATATGTTCCGCATTACCAGTGTGACCGACCTGTGATACGTTATGTGATCTATATGGGCTGCCTGTTCCTGCTGATCTGGAGTTGCAGGAAAACCGCCTCCGTGAGGCCGGGGCCGCAGCCGTATACGCTGGAGCTGCCGGCAGAGTTTCCCGCCCCGGTGTATGACATGGGCCAGAACCCGCTCACCGTGCAGGGCATTGCGCTGGGCCGCCGCCTCTTTTATGACCCGCGCCTCTCCAGGGACAGTACCATTTCCTGCGGTTTCTGCCACCAGCAGTTTGCGGCCTTCGCGCACTTTGACCACCCGCTCAGCCATGGCATAGATAACAACACCGGCTTCCGGTCAGTGCCGGGGCTCTTTAACCTTATCTGGCAGAAGGATTTTATGTGGGACGGCGGGGTGAACCACCTGGAGATACAGCCGCTCACGCCTATTACAGATCCGAATGAAATGGGGGAAGACCTGGGCCGCCTCATCAGCCGCCTGAACGCGGACCAAAAGTACCGGGCCCTGTTCAATGATGCGTTCGGGGAAGGGGAGATCAACAGCCAGAAGCTGTTCAGGGCGCTGGCGCAGTTTATGGCCACCATGAACTCCTTCAATTCGAAATATGACAGCGTGATGCGCAAGCTCCCCGGCGCGCAGTTTACCCTGGAAGAGGCCAACGGCTATCGCATTTTCCAGGAAAAATGCGCTTCCTGCCATAAGGAGCCCCTGTTCACAGACGGCTCCTATCGCAACAACGGCCTGCCTTACAACCCCTATCTTCATGATGCTGGCCGCATGCGCATCACCAACAGCACGGGAGATTACCTCAAATTCAAGGTACCTTCCCTGCGTAATATCCTGAAAAGCCCGCCATATATGCATGACGGCCGTTTTTATGACATATTCAACGTATTCGACCACTATTCCGAGGGCATTGAACAAACCCCTACCATAGACCCCCTGGTGAAGAACGGCATCCCGCTGTCCGTATCGGAAAAGCGTGAATTGTACTTTTTCCTGAATACGTTGACAGATCATACGTTCATCAATAGTAAATCCTTGTCTGAAATATTGATCGATAACTAATTGTTAATAAGGTAGTTGGGTTTCATTAACATTTTTGAGGGCTTTTGTTAACGCTTTCTGGCAGGAAATTTGCCAATTCCAGGGGTCATGAAAATAGATGTATTAAATAATGTTGTAAAGTGTGTGACGGCAGTGCTGGTAGTACTGTTCATGGGCACTGCGCCGGCTATGGCACAGCAGAAGGCAAAAACGCCTTCTACGGGTGTTGCCAGCTATTACGCGCAGAAGTTCCACGGCAGGAAAACGGCCAGTGGTGAAGTATTTGATAACACAGCCATGACGGCCGCTCATAACACCCTGCCCCTGGGCACTCTCATAAAAGTTACCAACCTGCGCAACCACCGCTGGGTGGTGGTAAAAGTAACAGACCGCCTGCATCATGCCAACCGCCGCATTGTAGACCTTACGCAAGCCGCGGCCAAAAGGCTGGGTTTCATTCATTGGGGGCTTACCAAAGTGAAAGTGGAGGTAGTATCTGGCGCGTTCATGAACAGCCTGCCCATGCTTGACCTGGAACTGGCGTCTAACTAAGGGTTACCTTTTCTTCCGTGTAAAACAGCTCATCACATGATCGTTCACCATACCGGTGGCCTGCATGTACGCGTAACAGATAGTGGAGCCCACAAACTTGAACCCGCGTTTCAGCAGGTCTTTGCTCATGGCGTCTGACACAGCTGTTTTGGCGGGTACTTCAGCGAGGCTTTTGAAGTGATTGACAATGGGCTGGTGGTTCACGAATTGCCAGATGTAGCGGTCAAAGCTGCCGAATTCCTTTTGCACGGCCAGGAAGGCCTTTGCATTAGTTACTACGGCACGTACCTTTAGCTGGTTGCGGATGATGCCGGGGTCTTGCAGCAGCTTTTCCATCTTCTTATCGGAATATTTTGCAATTTTTTGCGCGTCCCAGTTGTCAAAGGCCTTGCGGTAATTTTCCCGCTTGGTGAGCACGGTATACCAGCTGAGGCCAGCCTGCGCGCCTTCCAGGTTTAGCATTTCGAACAAATGGGTATCGTCATGGCTGGGAATGCCCCATTCATGATCATGATAGTCTTTGTACAACTGGTCTTTCAGGCTCCAGCCGCAGCGTGTCTTTTCCTCTTTCATAATTCCCAGTGCTTAATGATCTCTTTAACCTGCTTCTTATAGGCTTTGAGGTCTGCCTGTGTTTGTTGTATAAAACTGTTGTCTTCCAGCTTTCCCACTACGGTGTTCATTTCCGCTTCGTTCTCATACGCCATGCGACGGAAGGGGTTGAGGTAATCTTTCTCCCTGGAGTGGAAAATGCCTTCCGTGATGTTGCCTGCTGTGATGACAGACTGCTCCAGGTATTTTCTAAGCAAGGCCGGTGTAAGCTCTTTGGCGCTAACCTGGTGCAGGTGCAGCAGGCAGGCCAGGGCGTGATGCAGCTTGTCTTGCTCATACATAGCGCCCAGCTGGCGGTAGGCTTCGTGCAGCTCCGGCCAGCCGGTGATTTTTCCCTTGCGGATGCGGTTTTTCAGGTCTTCCAGCGCATCTGCCTTTACCAGTTGCCCGCCAACGTTGTACCATGCGGAGCGCTGGCTGTTTTTGCAGAAGGCCTGCAGGGTCTTGAAGGAGCTGATGTTGAAACCGGCCGCCAGCTTTACCAGGTTGCGCATGGCGTACAGGTTCACCAGCTCGCGGAAGAGGGGGTAGGCTTTATGCACTTTGAGCAACTGCGCCTTGCGGGAAGAGTTCTCTATACCATCCACCAATATCTCCGTACGCCCTACTTTCGCATTTTCTTCCAGCAGCATTTGCTTGCCTTTTTGCTGCAGGGCCTTTTTGCCGGCTTTTTCTTTCTGGCCGGAAAAGGCTTTGCCTACGGCATACTCCATCAGCTCAAGGGAATGCAGCAGCTCTTCCGCTGAATCAGGGGCCAGGTAATCATATTCGATCAGCTGCGTTTTGTCTGTACGCTTGTCCCTGTCTACATATTTCCAGGCGTTGCGGGCCAGCGCGTACATGTTGTGCATGAACCAGTAGCCGGGCATTACCCGCAGCATATTGTCATGCTCGTCATTCACTACCAGGCTGAAAGGGAAAGGAATGTCCAGCTCGCTCATGTAGTTGCCTTTGGCAATAAGGGTGAAGCTGGCAAAGCGGGAATTATGTTTGAGGCTTACGCACAGGCCGGGCCAGAAGCCGCGGCCGGCAATGATTTCGCCGTCTGCCCCGCGGGAGTTGTGGTTGGAGCCGATGGTAGCGCCGGCGGCCATATTGCTTTGGCCCATTACGAGCGCGGCGCAGAGGAAAGAGTTGTTATGGTGCTGCTCATGTGCGGGAAATATCAGGGAGTTCAGTACTTCGCAGCAGGAAATGGTGGCGTTGTTGCCCAGGTACGAGTTGATGAGGCGCGCGCCATATTTAAGCTGGGAGTGGGAGGCCATCACAAAGCGCACGGCCTTTACGCCGTAAAACACGCGGCAGCCCAGGCCAATGATGCCGTTCACCAGCTCGCAGCCTTCACCTATCTGGGAAGGAGCGCCGGCCTCACTGTTGATGGTGAGGTTCTTCAGCTTGTTGGCGCCTTTAAGATAGGCATCGGTACCAATGGTCACGTCTTTAATGATCTTGCAGTTCTTGATCACGGTACGGTCTCCCACCATGCCGTAATACCCCCGCTTTTTATCGAACTGTTTTTCGGTGAAGGCCTTGAAGCGTTCCATCAGCGTGGCATCGTGCCGGTTGCGCGTCCACAGCCATGCATCGCCGGGCAGCATGCCGTCAAACGGCATTACGCTTCTGCCGCCGTTCTCGTTACACAGCTCCAGCCATATGCGCACGCTTTCCGGCTCGCCTTCTTTCACAATGCCGTTGCCGAACTTGGCGTGGTCTGTTACGCCCATTTCGTTGACGTTGGCAATGATCACCTCGTTGCCGATGATGTAATGGGAGAGGAAGTTCACGTTGTGCACCACCACGTTGTCACCAAAATCGCAGGAAGCAATGGTGCTGTTGTACAGCCCCACGGGCAGGCGCAGGTTGTGGAACTCCAGGTAAAAAGGCTCCAGCTTGCCGATGCGCACCATGCCGTAGAAGTGGCAGTGCTGCACCAGGTTGGGATCAAATTCGTTGTCTACAAAAATATTGTTCCAGTCGTCTGAAGTATTGTCATTCCGCACCAGCGTTTCAATTTCCCATGCTTTCAGCTTGCGGTGTACCGTTTCGCGGCCGCGCTGCTGGTCCCGGAGGTAATATTCGTTTTTGCCCTGGGGCAGGTAAGCTGGTTCAATGAACTGGTAGCCCAGCTGGCTGAGCGGTTTTTTTTCTATCCTGTTCATAAGCGTATTATTCTACGGTTACGGACTTTGCAAGATTGCGGGGTTTGTCTACGTCATATCCTTTTGCCACGCCGATATGATAAGCCAGCAATTGGAGGGGTATCACGGAAATGAGGGGAGCTACCAGCTCGTCTGCTTCGGGCACTACTATTACATCGTCTGCCATGCCGGGTATTACCTGGTCTCCTTCCGTGGTAACGGCTATTACCTTGCCTTTACGGGCTTTTATCTCCTGGATGTTAGACACTATTTTTTCGTAGTAGCTGTCTTTGGTGGCTACAAACACTACGGGCAGGTTTTCATCTACCAGCGCAATGGGGCCGTGTTTCATTTCTGCGGCGGGATAGCCTTCCGCATGAATGTAGGAAATTTCTTTCAGCTTCAGCGCGCCTTCCAGGGCAATGGGAAAGTTGTAGCCGCGGCCCAGGTAAAGGAAATCATGCGCATCTTTATACTTGTCCGCAATTTTCTTCACAGCATCGTTCAGCTCCAACGCGGTAGCCACTTTTTCGGATACGCTTTCCAGCTCGTCCAGCAAATGCTGGAAGCGCTGCTGCGTAATGGTACCCCTGGCCTCGGCTATTTTCAGGCCAATGAGGGCCAGTACGGCCAGCTGCGCGGTAAAGGCCTTGGTGCTGGCTACGCCTATTTCAGGGCCCGCGTGCGTATACACGCCGCCGTTAGAGAGGCGGGCTATGGAAGAGCCTACCACGTTACATACGCCCAGTATGATGGCGCCTTTTTCCTTGGCGCTTTCCATGGCTACCAGGGTGTCTGCCGTTTCGCCGGACTGCGATACGGCAATGATCACGTCTCCCTTGCCCACCACGGGGTTGCGGTAGCGGAACTCGGAGGCGTACTCTACTTCTACCGGTATGCGGCACAGTTCTTCTATCATGTATTCGGCTACCAGGCCGGCATGCCAGCTGGTGCCACAGGCCACTATGATGATGCGGTTGGCATTGGTGAGCATGTCAAGATGCTCCCGCAGGCCGCCCAGCGTGAGCTTCCCGTTTCTGGCATCCAGGCGGCCGCGCAGGCTGTCAAAAATGGTTTGCGGCTGCTCAAAGATCTCCTTCAGCATAAAATGATCATACCCGCCTTTTTCAATGGCGGCCAGCTCAATGTCAAGCTTCTGGATGTAGGGCGTTTGTATTTCGTTGGCAATATTTTTCAATACCAGCTCGTCTGCGCGGAGAATAGCTATCTCGTAATCGTTCACGTACACCACTTCTTTGGTATATTCCACAATGGGAGACGCATCTGAGGCCAGGAAGTGCTCGCCTTTGCCCACGCCGATCACCAGCGGGCTGCCTTTACGGGCAGCAATGAGCGTGGCGGGATCGTCTTCGTCCACTATTACTATCACGTATGCGCCCACTACTCTTTTGAGCGCAATACGCACGGCTTCTTCCGTGCTGCACTGGTTGCTCTTTTTGATTTCCTGTATGAAGTGGATGAGCACTTCGGTATCTGTATCGCTGGTGAAAACGTGCCCTTTGTTCAGCAGCTCCTGTTTCAGCTGCGCATAGTTCTCAATGATGCCGTTGTGTACCATGGCCAGCTTCCCGTCTCCCGAAAGCTGGGGGTGTGCGTTGCGGTCATTCGGTTCGCCGTGGGTGGCCCAGCGGGTATGGCCAATGGCGATATGACTTTTCAGGTCTTTCCCCAGCACATAATCTTCCAGTTCGGCTACCTTGCCTTTCTTCTTGTACACTTTCAGGCCCCCTCCGTTCAGTAAAGCAACGCCCGTGCTGTCATATCCCCTGTACTCCAGCCTTTTCAGACCCTTTAATACTACCGGGTATGCTTCCCGGTTACCAATGTAGGCTACAATTCCACACATAGTTGTATATCAGGTTTTGATGAATTATCCCCGCAATATGCAGCAAAAATTTTAGCAGGGAAAGGAAAAGCAGTAAATAAAAAAAATTAAAATGTGCCCCGTTAGAGGCACATCCCAACCTGTTTGCGAGGGTTGAAAAGTAGCAAGATCAATAATCTCCGCCGGCCATGTCCATAAAAGAATTATCTCCGCTCCAACCTGTGCGGTTCCTGTATTTTACATGACGTATAAGCCCTGTAATCTGCTCTGATAGCGGCTTGTCTGTTTTATAACGGATGCGGGTGAATTGAGACAGCTGGTCGTTGTCAGCACATTTCTTTTCATCTTCCGGTTGCGGGCCGCTAATGCCCAGGTACCAGGTATCTGCATCTTTCTGGCGGTATTTGTAAACGTACACGTTGCTTTTTCGGAAGCGGTAATAAGTTTGTTTCCTGCCTAGTAATACGAGGGTGTCTATTTTCACATTGTACTCCATGGCGCCGTACAAGAGGCTGCGGGCCATCAGCTCCTGTTTGTTGTAAGCGGCGGGGAAGCGGTCTTGCCGCCTGATGCTGCTGAGGGCCGTCCAGAGAGAAACCCGGTAACGGTCTTGCGCGGCAATACTTTGCAGCAGGCTGTCTGCCACGGGCAGGTTGTTCTTGATATAGAGCTGTGCCAGCAATACTTGCTGGGCGGGATTGTTGCCGGTTTCGTAGCGGGCAAAAAAGCGTTCGGCGTTTTTGTTGGTCTGGCGGAAGGGCAGCAGCAACACCGCAAAGTCATGCAGGGTGCTGTTGGCTTCCCAGGTTTCCTCTTCCATCTCGTCATCATCTCTCCGGTTGAGCCGGTTCTGCTGGTCTGCCAGTTCCTTTTGCAAAGCTATGCGCGCGTCAAAGGCCAGCTGGCTGACGTGGTCTGCATACAAGGAGGGCTGCACCAGGTTGCTGTCTACCAGTGTGGAAAGCAGGCTGTACACAGGCTCTTTATAATCTGTGAGCGCGGTCAGCTCCAGCAGGTCAGGGAAGAGGGCGCGGGCCAGCTGCAGGGAATCATAGAGGGGACGGAAGAGGGAGTAAATGTTCTCACCGTCACTGAAAATCGGGATCTCTTTCAGCACCAGGTTTTTGAACAGCGCGTGGCCGGCCGTTGTTTGCTGGCGCAGCAGGCTGAGCAGCACGCTTCGTTGCAGGCTGGCGGTATCGTTGGCGGCCTCATAGGCTTGCTGTAAAAAGGGCAGTATTTCCGGATGCCTGATATGCCCCAGCTCACCAATGAGGTCCGTTTTCACGTCCATATAATTTTTCTCCGTGGCGCTCCAGCCGCGTATCATGCTGATGAGCACGGGCGCGTCTTCATCTTTGTAGTTAGGCGTACCAACGGAGCTGCGTGCCTGCTGGCGGGTGGTGCTGTCTTTACTATAAAAGTCCGCGAAGAGACCGGCGGCTTTGCTGGCATAGATGGGGGCGCCTATCAGCGTATCTCCGGGGGTGAAGCTGCTGAAGAAGGTGCGTACAAAATCAGACGGCCCTTTCACATTGTCTGTTACGCTGTAGAGCGTGTATTGCACGCCGTTGCGCAATATTACTTTGTACTGCAGGCTGCGGCTGCTGTTGGTGTCACGCATCTGGAGCAGCATGCTTTCCCAGCCGGGCAGGCGCTCGTACTGCTGCTGGTGTATAACCAGGTCTCCACGGTCACTGAGGTCTTCCACCTGGTCTTGCCAGAATTTAGCGCTGTCTTTAGTGCTGTAGTAGCGGTTGAACTTGCGGAATATCACCCTTATTTCCTCACCGGTGCTGTCTACCCTGAACACCTTGTTGCGCACACGGTTCAGGTGATCGTTGTTTTCGTGGCTGCTGCTGCCGGTGAAGGCTTCCATGAGCGCTTCATCGTCATTAGGCACGGCGGCGGTTTTCACGGAAAAATGCAGCGCTGTATCACGGTACTGCTCAAAGCGCTGGTACGCGGGCTGGCCGGGTGTAAAGGAATTGAAGAATTCCTGCACGGGCTTTTTGTCATTCCTGTAACGGGCGGAAAGCAGGTAGTAGTGGGGGCCGCGCAGTAGTATGCGGGTTTGGGTGTAGCTGTTGTCTGTATTGAGGTATAGCAGCTCCAGGCAGGGGTAGCCCTGCCAGTTGGTGAAGCGGCGGCTTTTCTGCTGTTTGATGAATTGAGATTGCAGGAAGCTTTCCTCGGCAAAGCTCAGGTCTACCGTGTCTTCTTCCAGCGCGGAGTAGTCTGGTATGGTTTTGTGCATCACCAGGTAGCTGTTGCCGTTCCGGCTGTCTAGCGCTTCATATTCCTTGCGTTTGCTGAGGGTGCGCAAGGTTACATTGTCTGCTATTACAGGCGGGTGCGGCATTTTAATGCTGAAGCCGGCAGCAGCGGCGTGGTAGTTCACCCAGTTCCCTCCGCTGAAAGGTTTGAGGCGGATGGAGGAAAAGAAACGGTTGGCTTCTTCCCCGGCCGCATATTCTCCATTGCCGCTGAGCTTGAAAATAATGATCTCGAAAGGCGTGATGAAGATGTTGTACCGCTGCAGGTCTCCCCGGCGGGTGCGGTTGCTGATGTCAAAACCCTTGTAGCCGCTGAGGTGGATGGTTTTTTTTGAAATGATGCGGCCGGGGATGTTCTCATACAGCAGGCTGTCTACTTTCAGGTATACGTCTTCTTCCCGCTGGCCCAGGCTGAGGGCGTTGGTTTTGATGCGGCTTACAAGGTAATAGGCGCCGTTGGCCAGGTCTGCATACTGCAGCTGGTTGAGCATGGTGAGGTTGCTGAAGTTGTACAGCTTGCCCGGCACGTCTGCCTCCACCCAGCCGTCTTCAGACGCGTAGTGCCGGAAAGATACAGGCGCCCTGAGCTTTTCCAGCGCTTCCTTCTGCTCGCTGTCACGGTTGGTGGTGGTGACGGGCCTGACGGTATAGCCCGCCTTCCGCAACATTTCTATCAGCCCGCGCTCGCCGGGCAGGTGCGCGGCGCCTACGCCGGCAAAGAGGGAGCCCCGGCGGATGATGGAGTCAATGGCATGGAACATGTTCTCGTTCCGCTTGTACAAAAACTTTTCCAGGAAAGCGGGTGATGCGTACTGGTCTGTTGAAATGGAATCCAGCATGTCCAGGTCCCCGCGGCGGTAGGCATCGTTCAGCTTGATGCGGGCCTGCTGCGGGTTCTCGGCCGGCCGGTTGTTTCTCTTCGCCTTGCGGTCGTTGGCGGCGTCACGGTAAGATTCCAGCATCAGCCGTTCAGACTCTTCAAAACTTTCCACCCCGGTGGCTTTTTTGCCCAGCTTGCTGCCTACCTGGTAAATATACATGTCAAGGAAAGTATCTTCCTCAAAGTCTTCCTGCGCGGCAAAGGAGCGGTACAGCAGGTGGTTGATCATTTCAGGGCGGTAGGTGAGGCCGGTGCGCACCAGGTCTGCATAAGCGCCGATGGTAAAGGCGTCCGGCCCCATGGCGCCGCTGCCCAGGTCATTCAGGTAGCGGGAGCTGAGCCGCAACATTTTGCTTTTGGAAAAGTCTTCCTGCAATTGCCGCGGGTCAGTTTCCAGCGCTACTATATCGGAGCTCCTGATGCAATGGTAAAAGGAATCACTCAGGTGAAAGGCCAGTTTGCTGCTGACGTGCATGGTACCGAACAGGTAGGAAGGTTTTGGCAGCTGTTTGCCGGAAATTTCCCACAACAGGCCCTGGTATTTTTTTGACTGTGCATGCAGAATGGTAGAGAACATCAGGGCCAGGCAGCAGCTTGCAACGCATTTCAGACGGTTCATATGGAGACTCCAGGGATTTAGGTACCTCCAAATATACTGAAATTAGCGGCGTTGCAGTACCCGCTCAAACAGGGCCAGGATGCGCTTGTACTCGTCCGTCCAGCTGGCGGGCTCAGTAAAGGCATGGTCTTCTACAGGGTACACGGCCAGCTCCCAGTTGTTTTTGCCGAGCTCAATGAGGCGCTGGGAAAGGCGCACGATGTCCTGGAAGTGTACGTTCACATCTACCATGCCATGGCACATCAGCAAATGGCCTTTGAGGCCTTCTGCGAAGTAGATGGGAGAGGATCGGCGGAAGGCGATGCTGTCTTCTGCCGGGCGGTTCAGGATGTTGGCGGTGTAGCCGTCGTTATAATGCGCCCAGTCTGTTACAGAGCGGAGGGCAGCGCCGGCCGCAAAATCATCGGGCGTCGTGAACATGGCCATGAGGGTAATGAACCCGCCGTAGCTGCCGCCGTAAATGCCGATGCGTTTGGGATCTACGCCATGCTGCTGCGCCAGGTAACGGGCGCCGTCTACCTGGTCTGTGAGGTCTTTGCCGCCCATATGCCGGTAAATGCCCGTGCGCCAGTTGCGGCCGTAGCCGGCGCTGCCGCGGTAGTCTATGTCAAGCACGGTATAACCAAGGTCTGCCAGCAGGTTGTGGAACATGTATTCCCGGAAGTATTGGCTCCACCATTTGTGCGCGTTTTGCAGGTAGCCCGCGCCGTGTACGAATATAACGGCCGCGCCGTTCTTTCTGGCCGCATCCGGCGTATAGAGCCTGGCATGCACGGTCTCATTGTCACGCGCTTTGAAGGTAACTACATTGGCTGTGCGCCAGGGGTAGGCCTTGAATTCGGCAGACTGCGCCAGGCTGGTGATCTGCACGGGTTTGGCGCCTGGCTTGTTTTCCTGCAGGTACAGTTCCCAGGGCTGGTTGGAGCTGGAATAGCGGTAGGCCAGCCACTTTTCATCAGGGCTCAGGCTTACGCTATGGGCGCCGGGCATGGAAGTAAGCCTTTCCGCACGGCCGCCGGTTACGGGCAGGCGGTAGTATTGTTTTTCGCCGGGGTGCACTTCATTGGTGAGCAGGTAGAAGTAATCACGGTGCCGGGAGAGTTTTGTTTCCTGTACTTCGTAGTTGCCCTGCGTAAGGGCCTTTTTCTGTTTGGCGGCCACGTTGTAGGTATACAGGTGAGAATAGCCGGTGGCTTCACTCTGGAACCAGCAGGTCTGTTCATCTATCCAGCCCATGTTTGCGCCATTGATGCCGGGGCCGCCTATCCAGGCTTCATCACGCTGGCGGTCTACCGGTTGCAGGGCGCCGGTGGCGCAGTTCAGCAACATGATCCAGCGGTCTTTATTATCGTCTGAAGTGATGTTCACCAGGGCATGAGTGCCTTTGGGAGACCAGAACGGGCCGTACACGGAAACGCCCCGCGTTTTCCTGGCGGTGTCTTTGCCGGGGTAATCTTTCAGGTAATCAGGCTTGTCTCCCAGGCCGGGCAATGCGGTCGTTCTCACGGGCAGCACGGTGTCTTTTTCCCTGTCAAATACATAGCTGTAAGAAGCGCCCAGCGGATTGCCAACTTTCGGCCGGGCGGTCAGCTCTGCCGTATAGCCGTTGTCGGTAACGTAGTTAGGTACCTGCGTGCTGCTGTTGCCGCCAGGCGCCTTGTACAGCCGGTATACTACAAAACGCCCGTCTGGACTGATGCGCGCGTCCGTCACCACCTTGTCTTCGATATAAATAGTGCGCAGCTGCTGCGCTTCCGGCAGGCTTTTGCTGAATGCCTTGGCTGCTTCTGTTTTGGCTTTCTTTTCCCGCAATACGGCAAACAGGTCTTGCTGCTGGTTTTGAAGGTACTGCTGCTGGGGCGTAAGCGTGGCCGGTTTGTCTGAAGGTTTGGCGCCGCTGGTAAAGTCTGTCAATTGTTCCGTTTCCCCGGTTTTAATGTTCCAGGAAAACAGGTTGCGGCTGCGGCGGAATACAACCCGGGTATCGTTAAATGAAAAACCAACGGCGGTTTCCTGCTCGGCGGTGCGGGTGAGGCGCGTCTCCTTGCCGGTGGCCGCGTCCTGCAGGTACACATCTCCCTGGTAGGTATACACTTTTTGTGTGTAGGCCTGGTTATAGGTGGCATTGTTGCGCGCGTTGATGAGGCCGCGTTCAGCCGCCGGGGTTTTTACCGGCGTACGCGCCGTGAGGCTGATGCTGTACAGTGAGTCCGCATAGGCCTTTTCAGGGTTCCAGAGAAAATATACCGTTTTGCTGTCTCCGCCCCAGTCAACATTATCGGGCGAAGTGCCGATCCATTTCGGGTCACGCATGATCTTTTCTACCGTCAGTTGCTGGGCATGGCTGGCAGCGGCAAGCAACATGCCCGCCATGGACGTGAGTACTATTTTCATATTGGTTAATAGTGTAGAATTTTATAATTTGTTGCAAGATAACGAACAACATGGGCACAACAGCGCGCAATATGATGACCGGCATGCTCTTTCCTTTCCTGCTGGCGGCCTGCGGGCAAAGGCAGCAGGCGTTAAGGGAGCAGGTGCCGGTAACGGAAGATACCACTTTTCTGACGGGTACCCTCTTTTTGGTAAGGCATGCGGAGAAGAACCCGGGGGCAGATTCTACGCTTACCGCAGCCGGCATGCAGCGCGCGGGCAAACTGTACCGGCTGTTGAAAGATTCGTCTATCAGCAAGATATACAGCACAAAGTACAAGCGCACCATGCAAACGGGAGACAGCCTGCGCATCCGCTTCGGCATAGACACGGTGCTGTACCAGCCGGACAGTACGGGTGAATCCCTGTTGTACGAGATCAGCCGGCGCGGGGACTGGGGCAAGCGCATTCTTGTAATAGGCCACAGCAACACGCTCATTCCTCTCCTCAAAAGCCTTGATGTGAACCCCCGGATGGATTCTATTGCAGACAAGGATTACGGCAACCTCTTCATCGTATACAAAACAAGAAAGGGCAGCAAATTAGTGAAGCAGCGGTATTAATGCCTATAACAGAATGCCGTTGAGGAACATATACGCTACGCTGAAATAGATCAGCAGCCCCGTTACGTCTACCAGCGTGGCTACAAAGGGGGCTGAAGAGCTGGCCGGGTCAGCGCCCGCCCTTTTCAGCAGTAACGGCAGCATGGAGCCGGACAGGGTGCCCCAGAGCACAACGCCGATGAGGGATACGCCCAGGGTAACAGCAATCAGGAAAGTATGCTCGCCGTAAGTATGGAAAAAGGAATTCCAGATCAGTATCCTTAAAAAGCCCACCAGCCCCAGTACGCTGCCCAGCATCAAACCGGAGAATATTTCCCGGCGCATTACCCGCCACCAGTCACGGGTGGTCAGCTCGCCCAGCGCCATGGCTTGGATGATGAGGGTGGAGGCCTGGGAGCCGCTGTTGCCGCCGCTGGAAATGATCAGCGGTACAAACAGGGCCAGTACTACGGCCTTGGCTATTTCATCTTCAAAGTAGGTCATGACGGTGGCCGTGAGCATTTCCCCGATGAAGAGTATCACCAGCCAGCCTACGCGTTTTTTGATGAGGCTGAAAAAGGGCATGTCGAGGTACGGTTCGTCCAGCGCTTCCGTACCGCCTATCTTCTGTATGTCTTCCGTATGTTCTTCATTGGCAATCCACAACATGTCGTCAATGGTCACAATGCCCAGCATCACGCCCTTGTCATCTACCACGGGCAGGGCCACGCGGTTTTCCAGCCTGAACACCTGTATGGCCTCTTCCTGCTCATCGTTCACGTGCAGGGCCACAAAGCGGTCGTCCATCAGGGACCTGACCTGTGTAGACGGAGATACCAGCAGGAATTCCCGGATACGGAAATCGTCCAGCAGCTTGCCTTCATCATCAATGATATAGATCACGTCAATGGTCTCGCTATCCCGCCCGTACATCCGTATATGCTGCAATACCTGCTCTACCGTCCAGTGTGCTTTGGCCGCAATGTAGTCAGGCGTCATGATGCGGCCCACGCTGCTTTCCGGGTAGCCGAGGAGGGAGAGGGTCACTTTTCTTTCTTCGGGATGCAGCAGTTTGATCAGTTCCTGTACGGCCTGGGAGGGCAGCTCTTCCAGGAAGGCGGTACGGTCATCAGGCGGCAGCTCGTTCAGCAGCTCCGCCGTTTTAGCGGCGGGGAGGGCCCTGATGATGTCTTCCTGGGTGGGGAACTCCAATATCCTGAAAGCGGCGGCCGCGCGGCCCAGGGTGAGATGTTCCATGATCACCACGGCCTCTTCCGGCACTTCATAGATCAGCTCCGCAATGTCTGTGATCAGCTGATCGTCCAGGAACGTTTTCAGTTCCCGGGAGGGCTGCTCTTTGACCAGCTCTTCAAATCGCTCCAGTAATGCTGCATTTTCCATAGTAAACAGGCCTTGCGTGAAAACATTATTATATTATCTCCTGCACGTGCTTGCGGATGTTACCGCTGATCACGTCTGTAGGCAGGTCATTTGCGTCTTTGCCGAAGGGGTCTTCAATTTCTTCCGCAATCAGCTCAAGGCTGGCCAGCACATAAAAAATGAACACCACCATAGGTATTACCAGGTAACCCAGCCCAAACACATAGCCCATGGGCAGCGTCATCACGTAAAAGAAAATGAACTTTTTGAGGAACACGCTGTACGAAAAGGGGATGGGCGTGTTCTTGATACGCTCGCAGGCGCCGCAAATGTCTGTAAGAGACTCCAGCTGCGCGTTGATGGTGATCAGCTGGTCTCCGGTGATCACCTGCTGCCGGTACAGCTCGCCGGTTTTGTTCATGATGAACGCGGCTACCTGGTTGGGCATATGGCGCTGACCGTCAAGGGCGGCCGTTTCATCAGCCGTGAGCCCTTCCAGTGAATGTATATTGAACTCCCCCCGCAGGTGGTCTTTCATGGCAAAGGCATAGTTGGGTATCATGAAGCGGAAATACTGCCGTGCCGGATGGCCGGTGGGCAGTATGGCCTGCAGCTTCAGGGCCAGGTTGCGGCTGTTGTTCACCAGCAGCCCCCATTGGCGGCGGCCTTCCCACCAGCGGTCATAAGCAGTATTGGTACGGAACACCAGCAGCAGGGAGATCACAAAACCCAGCAGGCCATGCATGGCGGTGATGTTCCGGATATGGTCCTTTTCAGACAGGCGGAACACCTCCAGCTCCAGCCAGGCTATTGCCGCTGAATAGGCAGCAATGGCAATAAACATGGGGAACAGCTTTTTAACGGTATCTGCCTTATGAATGCGGAAAATGAACGTAAACCAGTCCTTTGGATTATAGTTGATCATACCGGCAAAAATAAATATCAATTCTGATTCCCCTGCATTTTGTTAACTGCCCGGTTTGATGTTATTTTACGTCTCTTTATTACGTGAGATTATGATCAAGCCGTATTTATACATTCAGAAAACGAAAGAAAAAGGCCGTGGTGTTTTCACCAAAGAACCTATTCCCGCCGGTACACAAATAGAAATATCTCCTGTATTGGTACTGTCCAACAACGATACGCAAATTGTAGACAAAACTAAACTGCACAACTACATCTTCCTCTGGGGAGTAAGGGAAACCCGCTCCTGTATTGCACTTGGCTTTTGTTCCATTTACAACCATGCGTATGACCCGAACTGCGAGTATGAAATGGACTTTGAAGCGGAAACCATGGCCATCAAAACCCGCCGCGATATCAAAAAAGGAGAGGAGCTTTCCATTAACTACAATGGCGAGGTGGAAGACAAATCACCCGTTTGGTTTGATGTAAAACGCAAATAAAAAAATCCGGGCCATGTGCTTCGGATTTCCTAATATTGTAAATTATATAAGCACTTATATATTTATGGGATTTTATCCGAAACTGGGTTACCTGATCTTTGGCAGCAGGCTGCGGCGGCTGAGCGAATACTTCCTGGCGGAGGTGAACAAGGTGTACGGCCAGGCCGGCATTGCCTTTGATGCCAGCTGGTTCCCGTTGTTCTACCTGTTGTCTGAAAAAGAGCAGCTCACGCTGATGGACATTGCCACAGAGCTGGAAGTATCCCATTCCGCCGTGAGCCAGCTGGTCACCAACCTGAAAAAGAAAGGGCTGGTAAAAACCAGCCGGTGCGAGGAAGACGGGCGCCGGCAATGGGTGGTGCTGACCAAAAAGGGGAGCGCACTGCTGGAGCAGATATTGCCGGTGTGGAAAGGCATAGACGCCGCCATGCAGGAGCTGGTGGCGGAGCATAAACAAAGCAGCAAGATACTGGAGGCCATTAACACGCTGGAGCAGGCGGTGGAAGCGCTGCCGCTGGCGGAGCGCATCCGGCGGCAGTTGCCGGGCGGCATGCAGGCTACGGCCCCATCAACACCAAAATAATATTACATGAGCAAGGTTTTTAATTACGGCAAAGACCCCCTCACGGCAGCCGCGGCGCTAGGCATAGCGGCCGGCCGCATCAAGGGCGTGCTGCTGCCGGAAACAATGGCCCGCGTGGAAGCCAGCCACCGGCATGTGCAGGCCATTGTGCAGGAGCATACCACCGTGTACGGTATCAACACAGGCTTTGGCCCGCTCTGCGATACCAAGATTTCAGAAGAAGATACCCGCGCCCTGCAGTACAACATTCTGCAAAGCCACAGCGTAGGTGTGGGCGCGCCCATACCGGAAGAAATTGCGCGGCTGATGCTGATCACCAAAGTGCACGCGCTGGCGCAAGGCTACTCCGGCGTAAACCCCGTTACGCTGCAGCGCATCATCTGGCATATTGAGCAGGGCGTTACCCCGCTGGTGCCGGAGAAAGGTTCTGTAGGCGCGTCTGGGGACCTGGCGCCGCTGTCTCACCTGTTCCTCCCGCTGATCGGCCTGGGGGAGGTATGGTATAAGGGAAAACAGTTGCCGGCTGCGGAAGTATTGCAGCGGGAAGGCTTGCAGCCAGTGGTGCTGGGCCCCAAGGAAGGGCTGGCCCTCATTAACGGTACGCAATTTATACTGGCCTTTGCCACCAAAGCCGTGCAGCGCCTCTGGAACGCGCTGGAGGCGGCAGACGTGATTGGCGCCATGTCTCTGGAAGGGCTGATGGGTACCGCCAAACCTTTTGACCCGCGGTTGCACGCCATACGGCCGTTTCCCGGCAACCAGCTGGTGGCGCACCGGCTTGACGCGCTGCTGCGCGGGTCTGAGATCATGGCGTCTCATGCAGACTGCGGGCGGGTGCAAGACCCTTATTCCCTCCGCTGCATGCCGCAGGTACACGGCGCTTCGCGCACGGCCTGGCTGCACCTGGCGGAGCTGACGGCCATAGAGCTGAACGCTGTAACAGACAATCCCATTATTTTCTCCGCGGAAGACACCATCAGCGGCGGCAACTTTCACGGCCAGCCTATGGCCCTGCCGCTAGACTATGCTACCATTGCGGCCGCGGAGCTGGGCAATATTGCAGACCGCCGCTGTTACATGATGATAGAAGGCCGCTACGGCCTGCCGAAGCTGCTGATAGAAGATGCCGGCCTCAACTCCGGTTTTATGATACCGCAATACACCACGGCGGCGCTGGTAACGGAAAACAAAACATTGTGCTTCCCCGCCAGCGCAGACAGCGTGCCCACCTCCCTAGGCCAGGAAGACCATGTATCTATGGGCTCTATCAGCGGCAGAAAGCTGATGCAGGTGATCGGCAACCTGGAGTACATACTGGCCATAGAGCTGCTGTACGCTGCGCAGGCCATCAATTTCAGGCGGCCGCTAAAATCCGCCCCGGTGATAGAAGCCTGCCACCACCACGTACGGGAACATGTGGCCTTTGCCAAAAAAGACCGTGTGTTTGCCACAGACATTGCCGCGCTGCACCAGTTGGTAAGCAGCGGTTCGCTTGTACAGGCAGCTAACGAAACAGCTGCCGCTCACCAGATCAATTTAAACGGCCCTTATGAGAAACAATTCCAGCTTCTTTGATACTTACGCGGCACACCCGCATTATAAGGCGCCCCGCGGCACACAGCTCAACGCGCGCTCCTGGCAAACGGAAGCCCCGCTCCGGATGCTGCTCAATAATCTTGACCATGAGGTGGCGGAAAACCCGGATGAGCTGGTGGTATACGGCGGTATCGGGCAGGCGGCCCGCAACCGCGAAGCGCTGCAGCAGATCATCAACATATTGCTGACGCTGGATGAAGATCACTCCCTGCTGGTGCAATCCGGCAAGCCGGTAGGCATTGTGCGCACACACCCGCAAGCCCCCCGCGTACTGCTGGCCAACAGCAACCTGGTGCCCAAATGGGCTACCTGGGAACATTTTAACGAGCTGCGAGCCAAAGGCCTTATGATGTACGGGCAGATGACGGCCGGCAGCTGGATCTACATCGGTACACAGGGCATACTGCAAGGCACCTACGAAACCTTTGTGGAATGCGGCCGCCAACATTTTAACGGTAACCTGCAGGGCAAGCTGCTGGTAACCGCAGGCCTTGGCGGTATGGGCGGCGCACAGCCGCTGGCGGCTACCATGGCCGGCGGGGTGTTCCTGGGCGCAGATGTAGACCCGGCCCGCATACAGAAACGCATAGATACAAAGTACATAGACCGCATGACGCATTCTTACGATGAAGCCATTGCCTGGGCCAGGGAAGCCATGGAAAAAGGGGACGCCTTGTCCATAGGCCTGGTCAGCGATGCGGGAGATATGCTGGAGAAGCTGCTGCGGGATAACATTACGCCGCACATTCTCACAGACCAGACCTCCGCGCATGACCCCGTGAACGGGTATGTGCCCAATGGCCTCAGCCTGGCGGAAGCAGCGGAGCTTCGTACCTCCGATGCCGTTCGGTACAAACAACTGTCACTAGCCAGCATGGCGCGCCATGTAGGGTTCATGCTACAACTGCAACAGCGCGGCGCGGTTACGTTCGATTATGGTAACAACCTCCGCGAGTTTGCCCGTGAAGGCGGGGAAGCCAACGCTTTCAATTTCCCCGGTTTTACGCCGGCCTACATCCGGCCCCTCTTTTGTGAAGGTAAAGGGCCCTTCCGCTGGGTAGCCCTTTCCGGCGACCCGGAAGATATTTATACCACAGACCGCGCATTGATGGAAGCCTTTCCTGATAATACGCCTCTTATCAACTGGCTGCAAAAAGCGCAGGAGCGGGTGGCCTTCCAGGGCCTGCCTGCACGCATTTGCTGGTTGGGCATGGGTGAAAGGGAAAAGGCAGGCCTGCTCTTCAATGAGCTGGTACGCAGCGGCCGGGTGAAAGCGCCCATGGTAATTGGCAGAGACCACCTGGACTGTGGTTCTGTAGCATCGCCCAACCGGGAAACGGAGGCCATGAAAGACGGCTCTGACGCGGTGAGTGACTGGACGCTGCTGAACCTCATGTCTAACACCGCCGGCGGCGCTACCTGGGTGTCTTTCCATCACGGCGGCGGCGTGGGGATGGGGTACTCCCAGCATGCCGGCATGGTGGTGCTGGCAGACGGTACAGACCGCGCGGCGGCCTGCCTCCGCCGTGTGCTGTACAATGACCCCGCTTTGGGTATTTTCCGCCATGCAGACGCAGGGTATGAAAGAGCGGAAGAGTGGAGCAGGAAGTTTGGCCTGCACCAGTAGCAAATTTTTACTGACACTAAAAACGACCATATGCAACTCATTGGCCCGTTTTCACAGATATTGCCGCTGGCCGGCCTGCCGGAGAAAGGCCCTATCCGGGATGAACAACTGAACATCATTGAGAACGGCGGGGTGCTGATGCATGAAGGCGCAGTTGTTTTCGGCGGCTTTGAGCAGCTCCGGAAAGAAAACCCGAAAGCCACCCTGCAGATAGTGGAAGTGCCGCAGGTGCTGATACCGGGGTTCATAGACGCACATACCCATATCTGTTTTGCCGGCAGCCGCAGCCGTGACTATGCCATGCGGATAGCCGGCAAGTCTTATCTCGACATTGCCCGCGCCGGCGGCGGCATCTGGGACTCTGTGCTGAAAACCCGCGAAGCTACTGACGCGGAGCTGGCGGAAAACACCGTAGCCCGCGCCAACCGTCATTTGTTGAATGGCGTTACCACCATAGAAGTAAAAAGCGGCTACGGCCTGAATAGGGAGGATGAATTGAAGATGCTGCGCGCCATCAGAACAGCCGGTTTGCACACCAAAGCCACCCTGGTACCTACCTGCCTGGCCGCGCATATGCGCCCGAAAGATTTTGACGGAGATGAAAAGGCATACCTGCGCTGGATCATCAACGAACTGCTGCCGCTGGTAAAAGCAGAGCAATTGGCAGACCGGGTAGACATTTTTATTGAAGAAACGGCCTTTTCAGCTGCAGACGCCCGAAAGTTCCTGCAGCAGGCCGGTATGAAAATTACCGTGCATGCAGACCAGTTCAGCAGTGGCGGCTCGCAGGCTGCGGTAGAAGCCGGCGCGCTCTCTGCAGACCACCTGGAGGCGTCTACGGACGAGGATATACGAAGGCTGGCCAGCTCCGCCACAGTGGCGGTGGTATTGCCTGGTGCTTCACTGGGCCTGGGCATGCACTATGCGCCGGCCCGCAAACTGCTGAACGCAGGAGCCTGTGTGGCCATTGCGAGCGACTGGAACCCCGGTTCCGCCCCCATGGGCGACCTGCTGATGCAGGCCGCCGTGATGAGCGCCGCGGAAAAACTATCTACCGCGGAAGTGCTGGCCGGCCTCACCGTTCGCGCTGCCAAAGCGCTGGGCATGGCGTTGCCTGCGGGAGATCTGCAGGCATACCCCTGTAAAGACCATCGTGACATTCTTTATTACCAGGGCAGCATGAAGCCGGTAACCGTGTGGAAGGGCGGGGAAGAAGTAGAAAACACCTGAGGAACGTCTGTGGACCAGTTGTTTTGCAACATACAAAATTAGCATACATGTCCATCATAACATCTAATACCATGCTGGCATATTATCAACCCACCGCCGCCGATACCTGGCAGGGCCGCATAGACGGAGAAGAACCTGACGTGCGCCGCTGGCACCAGGTGATTGAGGTGGCAGATATCAGTCGCCACCCACTGCCCGCGCTGCCTCCCGGCCGCAAAGGCATTGCCTTTCTTGGCTTTGCCTGCGATGAAGGCGTACGCCGAAACAAGGGGAGAACAGGCGCTGCAGAGGGGCCGCTGGCCTTGAGACAAGCCTGTGCTTCCTTTCCCGTGCATTTCGGCGCGCATGCGCTGGTAGACGCCGGGGATGTGGTTTGCCGGGACGGCCGGCTGGAAGCGGCGCAGGAAGTGCTGTCCGCTACGGTGCAGCACATTCTGCAGGCTGGCTACCTGCCGGTGCTGTTTGGCGGCGGGCATGAAATTGCGTATGCCCATGAACGTGGCATCAGGCGGTACAATGAGGCGCAGCCTCCAGGCATCATCAACTTCGATGCGCATTTTGACCTGAGGGCGCCGGATGCCGCAGGCCCCAGCTCCGGTACGGGCTTCTGGCAAATAGCGCAGGAGCGTGCGGAGGCAGGGCAGCCTTTTCACTACATGGCGCTGGGCATCCAGCAAAACAGCAATACACCGCGGCTCTTCCAGGCCGCGGAAACACTGGGCGTCCAGTATTTGCCGGCATCGCTCTTCCAGCTCAAGTACCAGGAGCGCCTCATTGGCGCTATACAGGCCTTCATCCGGCAAAACGACAAAATTTACCTCACCACCTGCCTGGATGTATTTGCCGCCGCCTACACACCAGGCGTGAGTGCCCCGGCCTACAACGGCCTGATACCAGACGCCCTGTTCCTTGACTGTTTCCGTACCGTACTGCGCAGCGGCAAGCTGGCCGGTGCAGACATAGCCGAGCTCAATCCTTTGCTGGATGCGGACCAGCGCACGGCAAAACTCGCGGCATCACTGGTGTTCGAAATAGTGATGAATTATTATTCTACTTTCGCGGTATGAAGAAAATAGGCCTGATGTCTGACACACACGGGTACCTGCACCCGCAGGTGTTCAAATATTTTGCGGAAGTAGATGAGATATGGCATGCCGGAGATTTTGGCAGCGTAGCGCTGGCAGACGAGCTGGAAGCGTTCAAGCCGCTCCGCGCCGTGTATGGAAATATAGACGGGCAGGATATCCGTATCCGTTACCCGGAGCATAACCTGTTTATCTGCGAAGGAGTGAAAGTCTGGATGACGCACATCGGCGGTTACCCACCCAAATACACGCCCGCGCTGAAGCCCCATATCCGGCAGAAAAAGCCGCAGCTTTATATCACCGGCCACTCCCACATTTTGAAAGTAATACCTGACCCTTCATTACAGCTGTTGCACATCAACCCGGGTGCATGCGGCAAACAGGGCTGGCACAAAGTAAAGACCCTGGTGCGCTTCCAGCTGGACAATGGCGAGATCAAAGCGCTGGAAGTGATAGAATTGCCGGATTAGCGTATATTTATAGAGCGACTGTTGCTTATGAAGTTATTACCGGTAGTACTGCTGACTGTTTGTATGTTGCCTGCCCGTGTAGCCACGGCCCAAAAAATATTGCAACTGCTGCAGGTGAACAATGATTCCAGCTATATAGAAGACCATACGGATAAGCTTACCCTGCGCCTCTTCGGCTCGCGGAAATACACGTATTACGATATGGCAGACAGAGGGTTGAAAGAACGCGTGCGTTACCGCCCCAATATGGCCAACAACATAGGTGTGGGGGCTGCTTACAAATTCATCAATCTCAACTTCGCCTTCAACCTTCCTTTCATCAATGATGATGACGATACTTACGGCAATACAAAGTTCCTCGACCTGCAGGCGCATTTGTACCTGCGCAAGCTGGTAGTTGATTTCTATGGCCAGTACTATAAAGGTTATTACGAAGCCGCGCCGGAAAAGCGCATCAGCAATGCATTAACACGCCCGCCGGTATCTTTCAGGCCGGATATATTCAACACAGACCTGGGGTTGCATGTGCAATATATTTTTAACGACGAGCGCTTTTCTTATCGCGCTGCCTTTATGCAGAACGAGTACCAGAAAAAAAGCGCCGGGTCTTTCCTGGCAGGCGGTGAGATATTTACATGGCAGTTGCGTGGAGACTCTGCATTGATACCTGCCAGCCTCAACGTACCCGGCTTTTTTGGGGATGATCCGTTCAAAGCTACTTATACGGTGGGTTTTGCGGCCAATGCCGGTTACGCCTATACGCTGGTGCTGGCCAAATATTTTTTTGTGACCGCTTCCGTATCAGCCGGTGCAGGTCTTAACCATACCCGCCTGCGTTATAGCGACGGGCGCTCCAGCACCACCGGCTGGGGCTGGCAGTTTAACAATACGGTGCGGCTGGCGGCCGGGTATAATTCCAGCCGCTATTTTATAGGCCTGCATTATACAGACATGATCACCCGCAGCAATGCGCCGCTGCCGCGCGCGCACCAGGTGTTTGGCACCGGTAACCTGCGGTTCAGTATTGCGCGGAGGCTGACCCTGAAAAAGCCGCTCTTTTAAAGCCCCTCCAATTCACGCTCCATATTCTCCCTTGCTTTCTGTTCGTACTTTTCCCGGAATGCGGGCGTTTTGTAAATGTGGGTCTGGCCCAGGAAATGCTGCAGCACTTTTTTCCTGCCTTTGCGGTACATAAAATCAGGATAAAGCCAGTATTCTTTTCTCACCATTTTTGTATAGGTGTTGTATTGTGCCGGCTGCGCGCCCAGTATGTGGAGGTCAAAATCAAGGAGGTAATCCAGGTCAGGGTCTGCCAGCGGGTTCAGATGCCCGGCAGTAGCGGCAATATAGCCGTAAATTTTTTGCTGGCGGTCAGCAGGCAGGCTGGTATTTTTCAGGAAATGGAGGGCCTCCTGCGCACTTTTTTCTTCATTGTCTTTATGCGTAACGCTGTAGATAATATCGTGGAAAAAGATGGCGTACAGCAGGCTGTCATTGTCGATAATGAGCGGGGCGTATTGCTGCTGCAGGCAAAGCAGGTTGCTCAGATGCTCCAGGTTGTGATAATGGCGCCCTGCCTCGGAATATTGCCGGATGATCTTCTCTATGCCGGCCTGCGCAACTTCCGTGGTAGCGCCTGTTTTGTTAGCCAGCTGCATCCAGTGCTCTTTGATCTCTGCAATTTGCATATTGTACAGGGTGGGTTCTCCCAATATTTGCAAATAACGGGCCAGCGGGCAAGAAAAAGCCCCGTTCCGGAGGGAACGGGGCCATATAAAAAGTGTTAAAGGCCTGTTATTTTTTTGCAGCTGCAAATTGGGCCCTGATCACGTTTAACGCACCACCTGCTTTGAACCACTCGATTTGTTGTTCATTGTAGGTGTGGTTAACAGTGATGCTGTCTTTGCTGCCGTCTTTGTGGTTGAGCACAACGGTGAGCGGTTTGCCCGGAGCAAATTCTGTGAGGCCCAGGATGTCTATGCTGTCATCCTCCTGGACCTTTTCATAATCGTCCTTATCATTAAAGGTAAGGGCCAGCATGCCTTGTTTTTTCAGGTTGGTTTCGTGTATCCTGGCAAAAGATTTCACCAGTATGGCACGAACGCCCAGGTGGCGGGGCTCCATGGCGGCGTGCTCGCGGCTGGAGCCTTCACCATAGTTTTCGTCACCTACTACTACAGAGCCTAGTTTGGCGGCCTTGTAAGCGCGCTGGGTGGCAGGCACTGCACCGTATTCGCCGGTGAGTTGGTTCTTAACGGTATCTGTTTTGTCGTTGAACGCGTTGATAGCGCCAATGAGCATGTTGTTGGAGATATTGTCCAGGTGGCCGCGATATTTCAGCCAGGGGCCTGCCATGGAGATGTGGTCAGTAGTACACTTGCCTTTGGCCTTGATGAGCAGTTTCAGCCCTTTCAGGTCAGTACCTTCCCAGGCGGAGAACGCTTCCAGCAGCTGCAGGCGGTCTGAAGTGGGAGATACAATTACCTGTACGCCGCTGCCGTCTTCAGCAGGGGCCTGGTAACCGGCGTCTTTCACGTCAAAGCCCTGGGGCGGCAGTTCAAAACCGGTAGGCTCGTCCAGTTGCACTTCCTGGCCTTTTTTGTTCTTCAGCTTGTCCGTTAAGGGGTTGAAGGTGAGAGAACCGGCAATGGCCAGCGCGGTCACAATTTCGGGAGAAGCAACAAAGGCGTGGGTAGAGGCCAGGCCGTCGTTACGCTTCGCGAAGTTGCGGTTGAAGGAAGTGATGATGGAGTTTTTGCGGTTAGGATCGTCTATATGACGGGCCCATTGACCAATGCAGGGGCCGCAGGCGTTAGCCAGCACCACGCCGCCGATCTGGTCAAACGTGTTCAGCAGGCCGTCCCTTTCAATGGTGTAACGTACCAGTTCTGAACCGGGAGTGATGGTAAATTCGGAATGTACTTCCAGGTCTTTATCGATAGCCTGCTTTGCCAGTGAGGCGGAGCGGCTGATGTCTTCGTAGGAAGAGTTGGTGCAGGAGCCGATGAGGGCTACTTCCAGCTTTTCAGGCCAGTTGTTTTCTTTTACGGCTTGTGCAAATTTGGAGATGGGCCATGCCAGGTCTGGCGTGAAGGGGCCGTTTACATAAGGCTCCAGCTCGTCCAGGTTGATCTCGATCACCTGGTCATAGAATTTGGAAGGGTCTGCATATACCGCCTCATCGGGCCGCAGGTGCTCTCTTACACCGTCTGCCAGCTGGGCTACTTCTGTACGGCCCGTAATTTTCAGGTAGTCAGACATTTTGGTGTCGTACGCAAATACGGAGCAGGTAGCGCCTATTTCCGCACCCATGTTACAAATGGTGCCTTTACCGGTGGCGCTCAGGCTGTCTGCCCCTTCGCCAAAGTATTCCACGATGCAGCCGGTACCGCCTTTTACGGTGAGGATGCCAGCCACGCGGAGGATCACGTCTTTCGGAGAGGCCCAGCCGCTCAGTTTGCCCGTGAGCTTCACACCGATCAGTTTCGGCATTTTCAGCTCCCAGGGAAGACCTGCCATCACGTCTACCGCGTCAGCACCACCCACGCCAATGGCCAGCATGCCCAAACCGCCTGCATTGGGGGTGTGGGAGTCCGTACCGATCATGAGGCCGCCGGGAAACGCATAGTTTTCCAGCACTACCTGGTGAATGATACCGGCGCCGGGCTTCCAGAAACCGATGCCGTATTTATCAGAAATAGAGGCCAGAAAATCATAAACTTCCTTGTTGGTGTCGATAGCTGTGGCCAGATCCGCCGCAGCGCCCGTTTTAGCCTGTATCAGGTGGTCACAGTGAACGGTGGAAGGCACCGCCACCTTGTCACGCCCGCAGGTCATGAACTGCAAAAGCGCCATCTGCGCGGTGGCGTCCTGCATGGCTACGCGGTCAGGGGCAAACTCCACATAAGATTTACCTCTTTCATAAGAAGAAGTGGTAGGTGCGTACAGGTGAGCGTAGAGGATCTTTTCGGCCAATGTAAGCGGGCGACCTAATAACTTCCGGGTTGCTTCTACTTTCCCGGGCAGCTCCGCATACAATTTTTTAATCATTTCAATATCAAACACCATGGAAATAAATAATTTAAGAGCGATTACATTAAAAATTGCACCGCGAAGTTAATCATTTTCGTAAAGTTTTTAAAGTTAAGCATCACGGTTGTTCCGGGAATTTTCATTTGCTATTTTCTTTGATTTGGAATAAATTTGATATATGAAACCGGGCATGATTTATGTCGGTTACATCCAAGATCGTTGAAAAGACAAACATTACTGATGAATAAGATCAAAGACTTTGTAGAATGGAAGGCCTTTGGTGTGTGTGCGGCCCTGGGTGAAAAATTAGGCATCGCCACCTCCAGGATCCGCATCTTTTTTATTTATGCCACCTTTCTGACAATGGGATCACCCCTGATAGTTTACATGATCCTGGCCTTCTGGATGAATATCAAAAATTACATCTCCAAAGCACGCAGAAACCCGCTGCGTTATCTTTAAAACATATATTTTTCTTTCTTAATCTTCTTCTTTACAGGCGTTTACGGAAGAGTGGAAAAGTTTATTTATGACCCCGTTAAACTTTTCCCAAAACTGTTGTTCTAATCTTGTAACGTGGGTGTGATAGATCACGTAAACCATTAAACAAGTATATGACGACACCTTTTCTGACATTGAAGAACCTGGCGCTTGGCGCCCTGCTGCTGGGTGGGATGGGCTTTATGGCCTCCTGCAGCGAAACTGACGGCAATCCGAACGAAGGCAAGGCCAGATTACAGATCGCATTGACAGACGATCCGGGAGACTACCAGGAAGTATGGATCGACGTAAAAGACATCCGCATCAACGTATCTGACGCGGACGATCAAAACTGGACCAGCCTGCCTGGCGTTCACCCCGGTATGTACAACCTGCTGGATCTGGTGAATGACAAAGACACCATTCTGGCAGATGCCGAAATACCCAGCGGCCGTCTCAGCCAAATCAGGCTGGTGCTGGGAGAGAACAACTACATCATCACCAACCGGGGCGAAAAACTGATGCTGACCACGCCCAGCGCGCAGCAATCAGGCCTGAAGCTGAACATTCACCAGCCGGTGATTGGCGGTATCATCAACAAGCTTACCCTCGACTTTGACGTGGCCAAATCTATTGTGGAAGCAGGCAACAGCGGAAAGTACATTCTGAAACCCGTGATCCGCGCAGTACTGGAAGCAGTAGGCGGTAACATTAAAGGGTCCGTGCTGCCTGATACGGTACAAACGGCCGTCTTGGCCATCCGCGGTACAGATACCATTGCCAGCACCTACACCGCCGCCGGTGGCTACGTGCTGAGAGGTATTGAAGCCGGTACCTATTCCATGCATTACCTGCCGGTAGACACTACCTTCCTGCCGTTAGTAAAAGACGGTGTAACTGTTACCCTGGGCCAGGTAACTACGGTAGATACGGTGAGACTGCAAAAGAAGTAAAATATTTGCTGCGCATACCAATGAAGAACCGTTCCGGCGTGAGCTGGAACGGTTTTTTTTATGTCCTAATCGAGGTGGTACAAAGTCATTCCCTGGTAGTGGTTCTGTAACTGGTGCACCATGAGGCTGCCGGGAATATTGCGGGTTTCGTCACGGTAGTGCAGCACCGTATGCGGGTCGCTGCCATTGGGCAGTTGTACGGTGAACGGCCCCCGCTCATAGCCGTTGTCCGTTTTCTTGAACTTGAGCCTGATCAGCTGTTCCTCTGTGAGGGGAATGGGGAAAAGATCTTCCGGGGAATACCAGATCTCCTGTTCTCCGTGCAGTACGCAGGCTTGCCTGTTGTCTACGTCTATCTGCACAATGTTGCCTTCGGTCAATTGTTCCTCAAATTTCGCCAGCACTATATCACCGACTTTTAATTCTGAAAAATTAATCATGGTGCTATTTAATTAGTGTAGTTGAATATAGCGAAAAAAGTAATGACAACCAACACTAAAGGCCGGGAACGATTTAGCCCTTTACTGCTTCCCGCAGCCTTACCAGCTCTTCCAGCAGCGGCTCCAGCAGGTCAAGCCGGAGCATGTTGGCGCCGTCTGACTTGGCTTTGGCGGGTTCCGGATGGGTTTCGATGAACAGGCCGTCTGCCCCGGTGGCAATAGCCGCCTTGGCAATGGTGCCGATCATTTTAGGATTGCCCCCGGTTACGCCGCTGGTCTGGTTGGGCTGCTGCAGGGAGTGGGTGCAATCCATCACCACCGGTACGCCATGGCCTTTCATGATGGGAATATTCCGGTAATCCACCACCAGGTCCTGATAACCGAAAGTAGTGCCTCTTTCCGTCAGCAAAATATGTTCGTTGCCCGCCTGCCTGATCTTTTCCACGGCAAACTTCATGGCGTCTCCGCTTACGAACTGGCCTTTTTTCACGTTCACCACCTTGCCGGTGTCTGCGGCAGCCAGCAGAATATCTGTTTGCCGGCAGAGGAAGGCCGGTATCTGCAGCACGTCTACATAAGCAGCCGCCATGGCCGCTTCGGCTGCCGAATGAATATCTGAAGTAACGGGGAGGTTGAAGGTTTGCCCCACTTTTTGCAGCAGGTCAAGCCCTTCCACATCGCCAATACCGGTGAAAGAATTAATGCTGGTGCGGTTGGCCTTGCGGTAGGAGGCCTTGAACACATAGGGAATGTTCAGGCGCTTGCAGATGGCAGACACCTTTTCCGCCACGCCCATCACCAGGTCTTCGTCTTCTATTACACAGGGGCCGGCAATCAGGAAGAAGTTTTCAGGATTATATTGTTCTTTGAACAGTGATTTTAAAGTTTTCATGGCGCAAAATTAAAGTTATTTCCCGACTTGGCTCCTGATAATACCCCAACGAATTGCAACCTGCAGAGCGGCAAATTGTTATTGTATTGTCATTGTTTGGAACGGCAATTCATCTAATATTGCCGCATGCCGTTAATTTGACAACAATTTTTAAACCTTTATGAAGAAAGATAAAATACTGGTAATAGGCGCCTGCGGACAAATAGGCGTAGAGCTGACCCTGGCACTGCGTAAAATGTACGGAGACAATAACGTGGTGGCCTCGGACCTGCGCGAGGAGCATGAGCTGCTGAAGGGTACCGGCCCTTATGTATCTCTGGACGTGATGAACAAGGAAATGCTGCACGTGCTGGTGATACGCCACAATATTACCCAGGTTTATCTGCTGGCCGCCATACTCTCCGCCACCGGTGAAAAGAACCCCCTGCTGGCCTGGCACATTAACATGCAAAGCCTGCTGAACGTGCTGGACATTGCCAAGGAAGAGGGGCTCGACAAAATTTACTGGCCCAGCTCCATTGCCGTGTTCGGCCCTGATTCTCCCAAAGAGACCACGCCTCAGCACACCATCATAGAGCCTACCACCATTTATGGCATTAGCAAATTTGCAGGGGAGCGGTGGTGTGAGTACTACAATCACCGCTACGGTATAGACGTACGCAGCCTGCGCTACCCCGGCCTCATCAGCTACAAAAGCGCGCCCGGCGGCGGTACAACGGACTATGCTGTGGAGATCTATCACGAAGCGCTGGAGGAGGGGCATTATAAATGTTTCCTCAACGAAAACACCTACCTGCCCATGATGTACATGCCTGACGCTATCCGCGCTACCATAGAACTGATGGAGGCAGACAGCGCCCGTATCAGCGTACGCTCTGCGTATAACCTTTCGGGTATGAGCTTTTCCCCGAAAGAGATTGCAGGGGCCATTCAGCAGCACATTCCCGGCTTTACCATCAGTTACGAACCGGATTACCGGCAGGAGATAGCCAATAGTTGGCCGCAGAGCATAGATGATAGCCTGGCCGCCAAAGACTGGGGCTGGAAACCGCAGTATGACCTGCAAAAAATGACGGAAGACATGCTGAAGAACCTGAAAAAGCAGAAAGGGATGAAATAACGTGAAGGCTGCAACAAAACAGAAGGTTACAACATAACGGGGTTGATCAAAAAATATTGATCAGCCCCGTTTCTATTCCGGGCAGCTCTCCGTCCGGCAGATCTGTACCCCAGGGTTAATCCCTTTCATGATGACCGTTCAGATATATATATTATTTAAATTTAGTATATTGCAGGAAATCCTATGAAAGCATGAAAACCGCCCTATGCCTGTTCATGCTGGCTGGCGTGCCTCTGATGGGCCTGGCCCAGCCGGTTGTGAAACCAGATGCCCAAAAAGTCTATCATATGACTCACCACAGCGCCGCAGGCAGTTGCGTGACCACCCTTGCTGAAGGCCCGGCCTTCCCGGAGCCGGCGGAAGGCATTGCCCGTGTGCTGCAGCTTAAAAACGGCAATACGCTCTTTGTTCATTTTTCCCAAAAACAGGGCGTGAACGTGCAACTGTACAACACAGCCCGCCAGTTACAGGATAGCACGCTGGCCGGTTACAGGGCCTCCAGCCTGGATGCTGCTTTTGAATCAGGTGAAGATGCTACGCTGCTGGTGAGCGACCGGTCTACCAAACGTCCCGTTTTGCTGCGCCTGCGCGTAAGCGGTGAAACCGGCCGCCTGCTACGGCAGGATACGGTGGCCCATCTTGACAAGGTCAACCTGCGCAAAAGGAAGATCACCACCAGCTCGGATTTCCTGGTCATCAAAGACCCGTACAGCGAAAGTTATGCCGTATGGATGTACTATAATTCAGACAACCCGCAGGACGGAGGCTATGAAGTGGTACACTTTGCCGCTGACCACCATGAGATCAGTCGCGCCCGTTTTTCCGGCAGCAGGGACGACAGGCGTTTCCGTTATTGGGACATGGCGGTGATAGGAGACAAGATGCTTTGCATCCTGGGCATGGAGCAGAATGCCCTCTTTGAAACGGCCAGCACTGAAATGAAGCTGGCCACGCTGGATAGCGGGCATGTTTTTTTCAGCTTCCGTGAGCTGCCTTTCCCCAAAGGCATGCCCATACAAGGCGGTTTTATAAAACATCATCCTTACAACAATCAGCTCATTTTACTGCAGGCCGGTGTAAACGAAGAAAAGAAAACGGCTACCTGGCTTAGCACCGTGCGGCTTGACAGTATGATCATTTCCGCCGCTGCGGAAATTGTTCCGGAGAGGGTAAACCTCAAAAGCCTGGAGGTGTTCGGCCCCAAAGCTGCCTATGAAGGAGTACCGCAGAACGTGATCGTGAAAAAGGATGGCAGCTATACCATTATCTTTGAAGAGCTGAATAACCATATGCGGCTGGTGAACGGCACGCCTGTAGTGGTCAGCACCATTCTGGCCAATGTGGCCGTGATGGACTTTGACGCAGCAGGAAAGCCCCTGCGCAGCTGGATGATCCCGAAGAAACAGATGAACCCCGGTGTGATCATGAAAGCATTTTACCAGAAGAACCGGGAGAACGCCATCGAAAAACTGAACTGGGCAGACCAGTACAAATTCTTCACCTATATTCCGGGCAGCCAACGGGACTATATTTTTATGAATGACCTGGAAGAGAACAATCACCGGCTTGAAAAAGGCAAGCTCGCCATTCTGCGGGACGCCCGCGATGCCCAGGGTTTTTACTACGCGCTGGAGGGGAAGGAGATCATCCCTTCAAGAGATGCGGTATTTGATGCCGGCGCCAAACTGCCCGGCCCCGTGGCATTGTTTGCCATTGCAGACTATGATCCGAACACAGGTACCCTGGTTACGCTGAAGCGCACGTTGGATAACCGGAAGGCGGTACAACTGGTGTGGCTGGAAGTGAATTGACGCCACATATAAAGGCAAAAGCCGGAAGCAGCAGGCCTCCGGCTTTTTTATTCCAGTTGATAAATATGCGGTGTTATTCCACAAACCCCACGGCTACGGTAGCATTGCTAAACTCGTCTACCAGTATGAAAGTGCCGTTGGCAGGGTTGGAAGCGTAGGTGTCTGCAAATACAGGCTGCGCTGTTTTCAGTGTTATTCTGCCAATATCGTTCAGGCCCATTTCCGTTTTGTCCTGCACCAGGTTAGTGGTTACTTCAATAACATTGTGCAGCTGCTGTACCTTGACCTTGATGCGGTTGGCGCCGTGCTGCAGCAGGTAGGTTTTACCGGCGGTGAGCTTCTGCTGGTCCATCCAGCAGATCTGCGCGGCAATTTCCTTGCGGCCATCGGGAATGGCATCTGGCGTTACCAGCAGGTTGCCGCGGCTGATGTCTATCTCGTCTTCCAGCGTGATCACCACGCTTTCCCCCGCATGCGCGGAAGGCAGCTGCTGTTCAAATTTTTCGATAGACTTGATTTTGCTGCGCTGGCCGTTGGGCAGCGAAACAATTTCAGCGCCTACGTGAAAGCTGCCGCTGGCCACTTTACCGGCAAAGCCCCGGAAATCATGATGTTGCTCGGTTTTAGGCCGTATCACGTACTGCACCGGGAAGCGGGCAGGGTGAACGCGGTCATTCTCGTCAAACGTGATCTGCTCCAGGTATTCCAGCAACGGGCCGTCTTTATACCAGCCGATCTTTTCCGTTTTGGTCACCACGTTCTCGCCATACAGCGAAGAAATAGGCACAAACTTCACGGTTTTATCTTCATAGAAAGAACCTTTCAGCAGTTGCTGGAAGTCTTCTACTATCTGGTTGAAACGGGCTTCGTCATACTCCACCAGGTCCATTTTATTGATACATACTACCAGGTGCGGAATACGCAGCATGCATGCAATAAAGAAGTGGCGGTAGGTTTGTTCCACAATGCCTTTGCGGGCATCTATGAGAATAAGTGATACCTGTGCCGTAGATGCGCCCGTAACCATGTTGCGGGTGTACTCAAAGTGGCCCGGAGTATCAGCAATAATGTATTTGCGGTTGGGTGTTGAAAAGTAAATGTGCGCCACGTCAATGGTGATGCCTTGTTCCCTTTCCGCTATCAGCCCGTCAGTCAGCAGCGATAGGTCTGTAAAGTCAAGCCCCTTGCGTTTGCTGGCCGCCTGGAGGGCTTCCATTTTATCTTGTGTAATAGATTTTGTATCGTACAGCAAACGCCCGATGAGGGTGCTTTTGCCATCATCAACACTACCGGAGGTGGTTATACGTAAAACGTCCATGTTCTCTTGTTATAAGCTTAAAAATACCCCGCCTGCTTGCGTTTTTCCATGGCAGCTTCGGAGCGTTTGTCGTCAATACGGGCGCCTCTTTCAGAGATTTTGGCGGCCAGTATTTCCGTGATGATGTCTTCCAGTTTATCTGCTTCAGAGAGCACCGCGGCCGTACAGGTCATATCGCCCACCGTGCGGAAGCGTACTTTGGAGCGGAAGGGCACTTCTTCTTCCGTGGTGTTGAGAAATTCGGAGTAGGGCCAGTACATCCCGTCACGTTCAATGATCTCTCTTTCGTGAGAGAAGTAAATGGAGGGGATGGCGAGGTTTTCTTCGCGGATGTAGTTCCACACGTCCAGTTCCGTCCAATTGGAGATGGGGAACACCCTTACGTTTTCACCGATGTTGATCTTGCCGTTCAGCATATCGAACAGTTCAGGGCGTTGTATCTTGGCGTTCCACTGGCCGAACTCGTCGCGTACGGAAAATATCCTTTCCTTGGCGCGGGCCTTTTCCTCATCGCGGCGGGCGCCGCCAATGCAGGCGTCAAATTTGAGCTCTTCTATTGCATCCAGCAGGGTAACTGTTTGCAGGGCGTTGCGGCTGGCGTATTTGCCGGTCTCTTCTTTTACCTTGCCCTGGTCAATGCTATCCTGTACATTGCGTACAATCAGGTCGAGACCGAGGGATTCTACCAGCCAGTCACGGAACTGTATGGTTTCCGGGAAGTTGTGGCCGGTATCAACATGCAGCAGGGGAAAGGGGATTTTGCCCGGGTGAAAGGCCTTTTGGGCCAGGCGTACCAGGGTAATGGAGTCCTTTCCACCGGAAAAGAGGATGGCAGGCCGTTCAAACTGCGCGGCTGTTTCGCGGAGGATGTATATTGCCTCATCTTCCAGCGCTCTCGGAAATTGCCATTGAATACTACTCATATAAAGATGTTATACTTTGATCAACTTGCGTGCAAACCACATTCTTTCTGGGAGCTTTCCCACCACCAGCGGCCGGCGCGGGGATGTTCTCCCGGCTCTATGGCGCGGGTGCAGGGGGCGCAACCTATGCTGACAAAACCTTTGTCGTGCAGCCGGTTATAGGGCACGTTGTTTTTCTCCAGGTATGCAACCATTTCTTCAAACGTCCAATGGATGAGGGGATTGTATTTATAAAGCTGGCGGGTTTCATCCCATTCCAGTACCGGCATATTGTGCCGGTTCTCGCTCTGCTCGGCGCGCAGCCCGGTTATCCAAACCTTTGTGCCTTGCAAGGCCCTGTTCAGGGGCACTACTTTACGGATGTAGCAGCACTCTTTGCGGTTTTCCACAGACTCATAAAAACTGTTCATGCCCTTTTCTTTCACCAGAGCCTCTACTGCGGCCGTTTCGGGAAAATATATCTCGAAAGGTTGTTTGTAGCGGGCCCGGGTAAGGTCCATGAGGTCGTACGTTTCCTGGAAGAGCCGCCCTGTGTCAAGCGTAAATACGCGAACAGGCAACTGGTTGCGCCAGATGATGTCTGCCAGCACCTGGTCTTCCTGGCCAAAAGAAGTGGAAAAAGCTACTGCACCCGGAAATTCTTCCGTCAGTATGCGTATTCCCGTGGCTATATCCGTTTGCTGGGCAATAAGCCCTGTTAAATCTTTCATGTAATGCTTCCTCTACCGGATAACAAAAATACATAAATCCTATAAAAAAGATAGACTAAAATGTTTGACGGGGAAAAAAAGTGGGAAACGGGGGATGCAGGGCTTGTTTGAGGGCGAGGAGGGGCCGGAGGGGTGGGGGGACGGGTATACCCGATGGGATGTATGGGGAGTGTTTTAAAGAGCAGGGCAAGCAAAAAGCCCCGGACACTCCGGGGCTTTTGCCAACTTTCCTGGGGAACGAAAAAAATCTTTAAACCTGAAAAACACAGACATCTCCCGGAATGCTATTGGTCAACCATTTCTTTAAGATTATTAAACCCCACCAGTCGGGTGAAAGGCGTTTGCCTTTTTTCGCGGGGGACCATCACCTTCCGGTAATTGCCTGCCTCAAAAGTACAGCGGCCCCCAGGCGGGCGCAATACCTACAACTGAGTATTTTTAGTAGATTTAAGAAAACTTACCTATGAAAAGAATACTTTATGCATTGATGTTGATCCAGCCTTTATTTGTTTGTGCCCAGGATCTTCAAACAGTAACTGACTCCGGCAATTCCACCAATAACCTGCTGCGGCTTACTGGCGTAGGCAAAGTACCTGTTACCGGAAAGGGACTGGAACTATATACATACGGCCCTGATAATCAAGGTATTATTCAGGTGTATGACAGGGATCTTAACCTGCCGATGCGGCTGGTATTGCAGCCGAACGCTTCGTCCGTCACTTCAATTCATCCGGCAGGCGGGCGCTTGCTTGTCAATGGTGCGGCAGATGATCCCGGTGCGGCTCTGGTCGTCAACGGCCTCTCTACGTTTTCGTCAACGTTGGGGCCTGTAAAGAGAGGTGTGTCTATTTTCAGTGACGAATTGAACAGTGGCCGCACAGTGCTGTGTATGGACGCAAATGGCGGAGATTGTGTAGGGATGGATTATTTCTTTGTTGAACATCTTTCCGGCGTCAATGGCACGCGGTTTTCCAACGCCGCTACCGTTCCGCTGATTTTTGCCACCAATGCCACCGACCGCATGATCATTGATGGAAACGGGAATGTGGGCATCGGTACACTCTCGCCCGGCTCACGGTTATCAGTAAATGGTACGGTGCATGCCACTAAAATGAGGGTAACACAATCCCTTTGGCCGGATTTTGTGTTTCATGCATCTTACCACCTCCCTTCTCTGCATGAACTGGAGCAGTTTATCCGGAAAAATAAACACCTGCCGGACATGCCGACAGAAGCCGAAGTGAAACAAAACGGGGTAGACCTGGGAGACACACAGGCAAAGCTGTTGCAGAAAATAGAAGAACTGACCTTGTACATTATTGATCTTAACAAAAAGGTGGAACAACAACAGGCACAAATAAAATCTCTGCAGGAAGAAAGGTTGTAGCCTGGCTGTCATGCAAAACCGGTTATGCATCGGGGGTAACAGCAAGGCACAAAAAAGGGAAAGACCGGCGGCCTTTCCCTGCTTATAACCCATATAAAATAACTTAATCCTTTGTCAGGATATCTTTTAACGACTTGTTTTCCAGTAGTTTAAGTGTGGCGTCTCTCACCCTGCTCATCACTTCGTGCAACCCGCAAACCGCCTCATTCTTGCAATTTTCACAGCGTTCATAGTAGTTGAGGCTTACACAGGGGAGCAGGGCAATAGGCCCATCCAGCAACCTGATAATGCGCGCCATCGGTATTTCCTTGGGCGGGCGCATCAGGTAATAACCGCCGCCTTTACCTTTTTTGCTGCCTAAAATACCCGCATTTTTTAACTCCAGCAGAATGTTTTCCAGGAATTTGATGGAAATGTTCTTTTCGGCCGCTATCTCTGAAATGAGAATGGGGCCCTTATCAACGTTCTCTGCCAGGTATATTAATGCGTGAAACGCGTACTGTGTTTTTTTAGATAGCATATTTGGTAATAGATCTTCTGTAATTGCACTCTCAAAATACAAAGATAACAAAAAACCGGCGGCTTTCGGGGGCTGCCTAGAGGCTGAGCACGTCTTTCATGCTGAAAATGCCCTTTTTACCCTTCAGCCATTCCGCGGCGGTTACAGCACCGGCGGCAAAGCCTTCGCGGGAGTGGGCGGTATGGGTAATGGTGATGCTGTCTATCGGTGAGTCATATTGAATAATATGGGTGCCTGGGGCCGGGTCTGTCCTTTCAGACACAATGCCCAGCAAGGCGGGGTCTTGCGTGGTTTCGTTCACCCAGCCGGTTTTGGCGGGCTGTTTTTCCAGTATCTGTTCCGCCAGGGTGATGGCGGTGCCGCTGGGGGCGTCCTTTTTCTGGGTATGGTGTATTTCCACCATGCTTACATTGTAAGCGCCCTGGGGGGCCATCAGCTCTGCCAGCCGGCGGTTCAGCTCAAAAAAGATATTAACCCCCACGCTGAAATTACTTGCGTACAGGAAAGCCTGGTGCTGCTCCAGGCACTGGGCCTTTACGGCAGGCAGCTTTTCCAGCCAGCCGGTGGTGCCGCATACTACGGGCACATTGGCGGCGAAACACTTCAAAATGTTGTGGTAGGCGGTTTCGGGTGTGGTGAACTCAATGGCCACGTCTGCCTGCTGCAGGTGCTCTTTTTCAAGCAGTTGCGGGCTGTTGATGTCTATCCTGAGTACAATTTCATGGCCGCGGTTTTGTGCAATGGCTTCAATGGCCTTGCCCATTTTACCGTATCCTATTAATGCTATCTTCATAATCTGTGTGTGTCTGAATTTTATCTGAAAGCCAGTCCCGGCTTTGCTTTGCGGGGCCCCAGAGAGAGGCGCAGGCCAAGGCCGGGGGTGCGGTTGTTCAGCAGGGTGGGAGAAATGCGGATGCTAAGGTCGTCACTGATATCGAACTGCCGGAGGTGCGCAAACACGGTGGCATCCACAATATTGAGGGCGTATGCGGCCACAAACACCAGTACGGAATAGTCCACATACTGCCGGTAAGCGTCACGCAGGTACGTAAGGTCCGAATTGGTATAGTTCGGGTATTCGTCTTTGAAGTTCGGGTTGTTTTGATTGGCCCTCCGCAGGCGATAGGCATCCCGGAACTCCTTATACTTGTCCATGTTCCAGATGAACACTCCGGTGCTGACGCCAAGCGCCGCATATACCAGCGGCACCTTCCAGTACTCGCGGTTATATATTTGTCCAAGTCCCGGCAGCACGGCAGAATAAAACGCGGCCTTGCGGGGGCTGTGGAGCGCTTTGTAGTTAACGGGGAGGGTGTCAATCACAGAAGGGTCTACTATCACGGTGTCACGCTGAACGGGCATTGCATTGCGGCGTGCAAGGGAATCCCTGATCATGCGGTTGCCCGTTGTGTCCTGTGCATGGCTTGTGATGGCGGGTAAGAATAACAGGCACAACAGGGTATATACAAGAATGTACCCTGTTTTATTTTTCACCGTATAATGATAATTTTTCCAGGATGCTGTCCAGCTCTTCGTCTGAATAAAACTCTATGTTAATGCTTCCTTTCCCGTTCTTGCTCCTTTCCAGGTTTACCTTGGTGGAAAAATGAGAGGCCAGGTTATCCTGGATCTTCTGATAGGCCGGCGGCAGGGTGTTCTTAACGGGCTTTTTTACGTTCCCCTTGTCTATATGGTTCACTTTCCGCACCAGTTCTTCTGTCTGGCGTACGGAAAGCCCGTTTTTCATGATCTCGCCGAAAATGTACAGCTGTTTTTCCACGTTTTCCACGCCAATGAGGGTACGGGCGTGGCCCATGCTCAGCTTGGCGTTGCGCACGGCCACCTGAATGTCTGGCGGCAGCTTCAGCAGGCGTATGTAGTTGGTAACGGTACTGCGTTCTTTCCCCATGCGGTCTGCCACCTGTTCCTGTGTGAGAGACACTTCTTCCATCAGGCGTTTGTAGCTGAGGGCTATTTCTATAGCGTTCAGGTTTTCGCGCTGCAGGTTCTCCAGCAGGGCCAGTTCCAGCAGCTCCTGGTCGTTAGCCTGGCGCACATAAGCCGGAATATCTTTCAGGCCGGCCATTTTGCTGGCGCGGAAACGGCGTTCCCCGGCTATCAGCTGGTATTTTTTGCCCAGCTTGGCCACAGTAACGGGCTGAATAATATCGTGCAGCTTGATGGACTGGCTTAGCTCCTGCAATGCCTGTTCATCAAAGTCCCTGCGCGGCTGTTTCGGATTGACCTCTATCAGGTCCAAAGGAATGCGCTCTATGCCGGTGGCCTGCGCCACTACCTGCTCGGCCAGTGCGCCGGAGGTTTGCTTCAGGTCTGTGTCTATGTTTTGCAGCAGCGAGCGGATGCCTTTCCCCAGCGCCTCTTTCTTACTCGGATTGGTCATCGTTAATAGCTAGAATTTTATCTTCTGTTTTGATCTTTGTAAAGTTATGCTTTTGAAGGATTTCCTTCGCCAGGTTCAGGTAGTTGATGGCGCCGGTGCTCATAGCGTCGTACATGATCACTGACTTGCCGAAGCTGGGCGCTTCACCCAGTTTGGTATTGCGGTGAATGATGGTGTTGAACACACTTTCCTCAAAGTGTTGTTTCACCTCGTCTACCACCTGGTTGCTCAGGCGCAGACGGCCATCGTACATGGTCATCAGGATGCCTTCTATTTCGAGGTCCGTATTTAACCGGCTCTGTACTATCTTGATGGTATTGAGCAGCTTGCCCAGACCTTCCAGCGCAAAGAACTCGCACTGTACGGGAATGATCACGGAGTGGGATGCCACGAGGGCGTTTACCGTGATGAGGCCCAGGGAGGGGGAGCAGTCTACAATAATGAAATCATAATCTCCCGCCACGGAATCTATCACGTTTTTCATCACCCTTTCCCGGTTGGGGTGGTTGATGAGCTCCAGTTCCGCGCCTACCAGGTCTATGTGGGAGGGCAATACCTTCAGATTAGGGGTGTCTGACTCCAGTAGCACGTCACGTGCCTGCACGTCGTTCACCATACAGTCGTACAGGCTCTGCTGGATGTTGCGGAGGTCAAAACCCAGCCCCGTGGTGCTGTTGGCCTGAGGGTCCGCATCTACCAGCAGTGTTTTGTACTCCAGTACCGCCAGGCTGCTGGCCAGGTTGATAGCGCTGGTTGTTTTCCCCACGCCCCCTTTCTGATTGGCGATTGCAATGATTCTTGCCATTTTTTCTGTCTTAAATTCTAAGGTTGAATAGGATAATAGGACCTGCTAGATGTCAATTGTTTCACCGATAGCCGGCAGCAGCAGGGTAAGGCCCGCTGCCTCGAACTTCCGGGTGGCATCTGCTTTATCTATCTTGATATAGCCGAACGTGTCGTAATGAACGCCCACAATACGGCCGCATTCTATAAATTCTGCTGCTATAATGGCATCTTCAACGCCCATGGTGAAGTTATCACCTATGGGCAACACGGCAAAGTCCAGTTTGGCCCAGCGGGGTATCAGCTCCATGTCAAAGGTGAGCGCCGTATCCCCGGCAAAGTAAAAAGTACCTTCGTCTGTAGTGAAAATGAAACCCAGCGGGTTACCGCCGTAGGTTCCGTCTGGCAGGCCGCTGGAGTGATGGGCCACTACGCACTTCACTGTTCCGAAGTCAAACGCCCATTTTCCACCGGTGTTCATGGGATGGACCTTCTCATGCCCCTGCTTGCGTACCCATTCCACCAACTCAAAAGCGCCCACTACGGTAGCGCCTGTTCTCTTTGCCAGGTCCATCAGGTCACCTACGTGGTCACTGTGACCGTGTGAAACAAAAATATAATCCGCCTCAATACGATTGACATCTATTGAACGGGCCAGCTCGTTATGGGTTATAAACGGATCAAAAACTATTTTCTTGCCTTTTACCTCTACAGCAAAGCTGGAATGGCCGTAATAGGTGAATTTCATATCGCAATAATATATTATAATAACTGAATCGGACAAAAATACAACGAATAGCTAAAATATGGGGCAAGCCCTCCATTTATTTATTCACACCGGTTTTTGGGGAAAAGTAGCGGTTTTTTTCCGCCGGTTTGCAATTTTTCAGTCACATGATCGTCTACAAAGGCAGCAAAAAGCCCCCAACCGGCAGGATTGTGGTAAATTTGCTGTTCCATTTTTTTAAAAACCATTGATTGATACATTGTTATGCGTGCAGGACCCGGACTTTTATCTTCTATCATACTGATATTCATTATGGTAGCCATGGATGCCTACGTGTTTGTGGCTATCCGTTCCATGATGGCGGCTGCCTCCCCTAAATGGAGGACCATCGTTTTCAGCCTGTACTGGCTTACTTCGGCTGTTGTACTGGCTTCCATTGTGTTCTATTCCCGCATACCCTGGGAAAAGTTCATGATGGCCCGCTCTTATTACCTCACCTTTGCCTTCGGGCTGTTTTTTGCCAAAGCGCTGGTCATTGTGTTCCTCCTGGCTGATGATGGCCGCCGCGCCATTATGTGGATAGTGGAAAGAATGCGTTCCGCCCCCGCCGTAGCTGCCGCAGAAGGCAACCGTGAAGTGGAAGGCATCACCCGCTCCCAGTTCCTCATGAAAACAGGGCTGCTGCTGGGCGGTACCATGCTGGGCACGCTGTTATACGGTCTTAGCAACAAGTATAACTATCATGTAAGGAAGATCAGGCTCACGTTCAAAAACCTGCCGGAAGCCTTCAGAGGCCTCAAAATAGTGCAGATATCTGACGTGCACTCCGGCAGCTTCACTGATAAACAGGCGGTGATGAGAGGCATTGAGCTGATCCGCGCCCAACAACCTGACCTGGTGGTATTTACGGGAGACCTGGTGAACGACCGGGCAGATGAAATGGAGGATTATATTTCCGTATTCAGCGAAATAAAAGCGCCCTACGGCGTGTATTCCACGCTGGGCAACCACGACTACGGGGATTATTTCCCCTGGCCGGATTATGACGCCAACCGCCACAGCGAAATGAAGGTCAGGAACCTGGAACGCCTCAAGGCCATACATGGGGAAATGGGCTGGAAATTGCTGATGAATGAGCATGCAGTGCTGGAAAGGAACGGCGAAAAAATAGCCCTGCTGGGCGTGGAAAACTGGAGCATGAACCCCCGTTTTCCCCGGAAGGGAGACCTGGCCGCCGCTCATGCCGGCTGCGCGGAAGTTCCCTTCAAGATATTGCTCTCCCATGACCCCACCCATTGGGACGGGCAGGTACGGACAAATTACCCCGACATTGACCTGATGCTGGCCGGCCATACTCACGGCATGCAGTTCGGTGTGGAAATTCCCTTCCTCAAATGGAGCCCCGCCCAATACATCTATAAGCAATGGGCGGGCCTGTACCAGGATGGAAAGCAGAGCCTTTACGTGAACCGCGGCTATGGCTTCCTGGGGTATCCGGGCAGGGTGGGCATCATGCCTGAAATAACCGTAATAGAACTGGTATAAACAGCTGTAAAGGAAACGGCCGGTTGCCACAGCAGCCGGCCGTTTTTTTGTTTATCTTGCAGGCAGCCCAAGGGCGTGTTTATATGCGGTACCATATCATTTTTTTGCTGCTCCTCTGCGCTGCCCGCCCGGCAGCAGGCCAGTCCCTGGCTGACCTGGAAAGGCAGCTGGATTCCTTATTGAACCGGGAAGCAAAGAGTGAAGTGGTGATAGGCCTCGGCTTTGGCAACAATCCTGCCTATGGCGGCAAATCTACCGACCCGTTCCGCCCCATTACCATGAAGCCTTTTCTTTCTCCCAACGTATCTTACAACCACAAAAGCGGCCTTTTTGCTTCAGCGTATGCCTACTACCTGCTGAATGCTGAACGCAAGCCCTGGTTTGAAATGGACCTCAGCGCCGGGTACGACTATACGAAGAACCGCAACTTCCTGACCGGTATTTCCTATACGCGTTATTTTTATGCGGATTCTTCTGACATTCCGGCCACACCCATTACCAATGAGGCCTTTGCTTATTTCTTTTACCGCAAATGGTGGCTGGAGCCAGGCCTGAGCTTCGATTTTGGCTGGGGCAGGTACAGGGAAAGATCCGTTTCCGACGGAACTGAATATACCGTTACCGGCAGCGATTTCAATATTATTGCAGACCTGCGCCATTCTTTTATTTACATGGACCTGCTGAAGGCTGATGATGCCATCCTCATTATGCCCGTAGCCTCTTTTACCATGGGCACGGCCAATTATTACAGTAACCTCAAAAGCACGAAATATGTATCCCGCTCAAAAATGATAGAAAAACAAAAAAAACAGAAAGACAGGGAGAGAGGCAGAGGCAATGGTAATGGCAACGGGAACGGGAATAACCCGCAACCCGAAGAAGAGGTACTTACGTTGAGCGATAATACGGGTTTCCGCCCCAGGGCGGTAGACCTGGGCGTGCGCATTTCCTACATCATTGGCAGGGTGGCCATCTCTCCATCCTATACCGTTTTCAAGCTGCTGCAGGGCAGCGATACTGGGCTGACGGGGTACTTTACCGCCAGCGTCAGCGTTACTTTATAAGTATTTAGCATGGATTTTGCACTTACGTGTAGGGGGAGCAGGTTTTTCCTGCGTCTTACATGTGGAAAGTACTCATTATCAAGATAAATTAAAGAGCTTAACACTAAACAAAACAAATATGAAAAAACTGTTTTTCGCCTTGGCAGTCATCACCTGCGCCACCGTATCCACCGTTAGTGCTCAAAAGATGATCAGATTTGGTATTAAAGGAGGTGCGAACCTCGGTAAAATAGATGGTACCGGTTACGACGAAAGTTTTAAACTTGGCTACCACCTGGGCGGCTTTGCCCAGATCAATCTGGTGAAAGGTTTCGGTATACAGCCGGAACTGATATTTTCCACCTCAAAGGCAGAAGTAAAAAACACCGCAGAGTTTGAGGCAGACAATGAATTTCAGAACCTGAAAGACAACAAGCCTAACCTCAACTACCTGAGCATACCGGTATTGGCCAACATTGACCTGGGTTCTCCCCGCTTCAAACTGCAGGTAGGGCCCCAGTTCAGCATCCTGACCAGCAAAAAGAAAAATGTGTTCCAGGAAGGAAGGGAAGCCTTTAAATCAGGCGACTTTTCAGCCGTGGGCGGCCTCTGGCTGCAATTGCCCATTGTTAACATCAGCGCCCGCTACGTTATAGGCCTTTCCAATGTGAGTGACGTAACGGCTTCCAATGCCGTGAACCCGGACACCTGGAAAAACCAGGCCATCCAGCTGGGAGTTGGTATTACGCTCTAGTAACAACTTTTGTTATCCTGCATCTGTTGAAAAGGATATCCGTTTTTCGGGTATCCTTTTTTTTATACCTTTCAGCATGGCATCAAAGTTGACTATATAGGTATACTATCAAACTGGGGAGATTTTGGAGGAACGGCCTGCCATATTGTCCCCACACTTAAAACTGACAAATGAATACATTTTTTTTGAGCAATAACGAGGACGAGATGGAGTTTATGCCAATTATACCTTTGAATGAAGATGGCGAAGGGCAGGAGGAAGAGAAGATACCGGAGGAGCTGGCACTGTTACCCCTGAGAAATACAGTACTTTTTCCCGGGGTGGTTTTACCCATCACGGTGGGACGGGATAAGTCCATCAAAGCTGTAAATGACGCCTACAAGACTGACAAAATGATTGGTGTGGTAGCGCAAAAAGACAGTAACGTGGAAGAGCCGGTAGTGTCTGACCTGACGGATGTAGGCACGGTAGCAAAAATTGTGAAACTCATCAAAATGCCGGACGGCGGTACCACCATTATCATACAAGGCCGCCGGCGTTTCAAGATAAAGGCCATACTGGCGGAAGATCCTTATTTCAAGGCCAGCTATGAACTGCTGGAAGACCAGCTGGACGAGAACGATTCTGAATTTGACGCCTATGTTTCTTCCATCAAGGATCTGGCAGGGCAGATCATACAGCTGTCTCCCAACATTCCTTCGGAAGCCAGCATCATTCTCAAAAACATAGAAAATGCGCCCTTCCTTATTCACTTCGTGTCTTCCAACCTGAACAGTGACCTGAAGGAGAAACAGCAACTGCTGGAAATCAACAACCTGCGCATAAGGGCGGAATTGCTGATGAAGCTGCTGCAGGTGGAGTTGCAGCTGGCGGAGCTGAAAAACAAGATCAACAACAAAACCAAGGCAGACCTTGACAAGCAGCAGCGGGAATACTTCCTGCAGCAGCAGATGAAGTCTATCAAGGAAGAGCTGGGCGGTGATACAAATGACCGGGAGATCAAGGAGATGCAGCGCAAGGCAGAGCTGAAAAAATGGCCCGATGCTGCAAAAGACCTGTTTTCAAAAGGCATTGAAAAGCTGGAAAGGATGCATCCCAGCACGCCTGACTACTCCGTGGTGTACAACCATCTTGACCTGATGCTGGATTTGCCATGGCAGGAATATACGCTTGACAGCTATGACCTGAAGAAGGCCAAAACTGTGCTGGACGGAGATCATTATGGTATGGACCGCATCAAGGACCGCATACTGGAATATCTGGCGGTGCTGAAGCTGAAAGGAGACATGAAATCTCCCATCCTCTGTTTTGTAGGCCCTCCGGGCATTGGTAAAACCTCCCTGGGCCGCTCCATCGCTAACGCCATTGGCCGCAAATATGCCCGGCTCAGCCTGGGCGGCCTGCATGACGAAAGCGAGATACGCGGGCACAGGAAAACCTATATCGGCGCTATGGCCGGCCGTATACTGCAAACCATCCGCAAGGTAAAATCATCCAACCCGGTGATGATACTGGACGAGATAGACAAAATAGGCAACGATTTCCGCGGAGACCCGGCCTCAGCGCTGCTGGAAGTGCTTGACCCGGAGCAGAACAGCACGTTTTACGACAATTACCTGGAGCTCGAGTATGACCTGAGCAAAGTACTGTTCATTGCCACGGCCAACAACATCAACAATGTGCCAATGGCGCTGCGTGACAGGCTGGAGATCATTGACCTGAGCGGGTATTCAATTGAAGAAAAAGTAGAGATTGCCAAACGCCACCTGATCCCGAAACAGAAGGAAGCGCACGGGCTGAAAGACGCCAAATTCACCTTCTCCAACAAGGTAATTGAAAAAGTAATTGCCAACTACACGCGGGAAAGCGGGGTGCGTGAGCTGGACAGGCAGTTTGCCGCCATCATGCGCTCACTGGCCAAAGATGTGGCCACCGGCGTGAAGGTGGAAGGCGCCATACCGGAGCAAAGAGTAGAAAAAGCGCTGGGCAAAACACGCTACAGTAACGAAATATACAAAACCGGCAACCCTCCCGGTGTGTCTGTGGGCCTTGCATGGACCTACGTGGGCGGAGACATCCTGTTCATAGAGTCCAGCCTGAGCGAAGGCAAGGGAGAACTGAAGCTGACGGGCAACCTCGGCAATGTGATGAAAGAATCTGCCGTAACGGCTCTCAGCTACCTGCAGGCCAATGCGGGTCAATACAAAATAGACCCCAAATTGTTCAGGGATAAAAATATTCATGTGCACGTACCGGAAGGGGCCGTACCTAAAGACGGGCCCAGCGCCGGCATTACCATGCTCACGGCGCTTACTTCCGCATACACAGGCCGGCGGGTAAAACCTTACCTGGCCATGACAGGGGAGATCACACTTCGAGGACAGGTACTGCCGGTAGGCGGAATCAAAGAAAAAATACTGGCCGCCAAACGTGCCGGCATCAAGGAAATCATTCTTTGCTGGCAGAATGAGAAGGATATCAGGGACATCAACCCGGATTATATCAAGGGTTTAAAGTTCCATTATGTAAAAGAAATGAACCAAGTGCTGGAAACAGCGTTATTAAAGAGATAGGAAACACAAGCTGTCATTCCTGGCAGCGGGTGTATCTAAAGTTCGCTTCGTCAAGAAGCGGGCGCATGTTGATTGTTTAAGGGTTTGAATAAAGCCGCCGCTACAGGTGGCTTTATTCTTTTTAAACATATATGCATTTTTTGTACCTTGACGGCGGTTACCTAATCCGCATACGCATTGCCGCTTCGCTACCTGCTCATATTGCTGCTGTTGCCGGTTACCGCCGGGGCCCAGGTGCTGGGCGGTAAAAATACCTACGCTTTTCTTGACCTGCCCGCTTCCCCGCAGATAACGGCGCTCGGAGGCATGAACGTAAGCCGGCAGGGGAACGATCTTTCATTGGCACTCCTGAATCCCGCGCTGCTGCGGCCTTCCATGCACACGCATCTACAGGTGAACTACGCCGGTTATTTTGCCGGCATCCGTTACAGCCATATGGCGTTTGCCTTTCATCATGCGGCGCTGGCTACTACTTTTGCTACCAGCCTGCAATTTACCGGCTATGGGCAAATGACGCATACGGATGCAGCGGGCAATGTGCTGGGTACTTTCAGTCCAAGTGATTTTGTCTGGCAGGTAACCGCCTCCCGTCGCTATCTTGAAAAATGGTACTATGGTGCAGGGTTGAAATATATTCATTCCCGGTACCTTACCTACCGTTCTTCCGGCCTGGCCGCCGATGTGGGCATTGCCTACCAGGATACGGCGCAGGGCTGGCAGGCGGGCCTGGTAGCACGCAATATGGGCGGACAACTGAGCGCTTACGCCGCTACTGAAAAAGAGCCGCTGCCTTTTGACCTGCAGGTGGGCGTATCCAAACGCCTGCCGCACCTGCCTTTGCAGCTGTCTGCTACCTTGCACCACGTGTACCAGTTCGACATCCGTTATGCAGACCCCGCGCTGGAAGAAAACGTGGTGATAGATAACGGGGATACGGTGAGGGCAGGCGGCGGCACTATCGATAACATTTTCCGTCACTTTGTATTGGCCGCGCAATTTGAGATAGGCAGCTATGTAGAGCTGACTGCTGCCTATAACCACCTGCGCCGGCGTGAGCTGGCCATGCTGAACCAGCAGGGGCTCAGTGGCTTTTCACTGGGCGTAGGCGTTACGGTCAGCAAGTTGCAACTGCGCTATGCCCGCGCCTGGTATCAGCAGGCTGTCGCCATGAATCACCTGGGTATCAATTTGCCTTTGAACCAATGGATGGGATTAGGTAAATTCGGTGATCGCATTGGTTGGAAACCATGAGAAGACCACGTTGGTCGCAAACAAAAAAACTGAGAAATAGTAAATATGCAGCCTATCATTTCTATCAGCAATCTGAAAAAGAGCTACGGGGAAAAACAGGTGCTAAAGGGAATTGACCTGGATGTATTCCCGGGGCAGATCATTGGCTACATTGGCCCCAACGGCGCCGGCAAATCTACCACGGTCAAAATACTCATTGGCCTCCTGGGCGATTTTGAGGGAGAAGTGAGCGTGCTGGGCCACAACCTTCGTACAGATACGCTCACCATTAAAAGCCTGATCGGCTACGTGCCGGAAAACGCGGAGATCTATGACGTGCTCACGCCCATGGAATATCTTTCGTTTACAGGAAAGCTCTACCAGATGGACGATGCCGTGATCCGGGAGCGGGCCACCCGCATGCTGGGGGCTTTTGGCCTGCTGGAAAATAAAGACCAGCGTATGGATACCTTTTCAAAAGGCATGCGCCAGAAAGTGCTTATCATTTCCGGCCTGCTGCATGACCCGCAGATCGTGGTGCTGGACGAGCCGCTTTCCGGTCTTGATGCCAATGCCGTGATCATGGTGAAAGAAATTCTGTCCCTGCTGAAAAAAGAGGGCAAAACCATTTTCTATTGCTCGCATATGATGGATGTGGTGGAGAAGGTGTCTGACAGGATAGTGCTCATCAACGAAGGCAGCATTGTGGCAGACGGTACTTTTGAACAATTGAAGCAGTCTGAAGGTGATACGCTGGAAAAAATATTTGCACAGCTCACCGGTGAACATAATTTATCTGGCGCCGCAGATGCCTTTGTACATAAAACGGAGCGGATATGAACAAGTTCTTCCTGGCGCTGATCCGGTTCCTAAAACCGCTCTGGTTACGGCTGGGCGTAAACGTGACGCAGTTGATGGCCATTCTTGACGTAAAGCTGAAAATGGACGACAGGCGGCCTAATGCCTATACCCATATGCGCCAGCAGAAAAAGAAAGAGCAGAAATACGGTTCGCTGGCCGTAGTGCTCATCTCTTTTTTGATGGGCGTTTTTTATCTCTTCGTGTTCACCCTTTCCAGCAACCCGCTGATGCAGCTGTTCATCTGGTTTTCCGTGTTTATGGTAATGCTGTCTATCACCCTTATTTCAGACTTTACCAGCGTGCTCATAGACGTGAAAGACAACTTTGTGATATTGCCCAAGCCGGTGAGTGACAAAACAGTGGTGGTATCCCGCATCCTGCACATTATGGTGCATGTATCCAAAATAGTATTACCGCTGATGCTGCCGGCTTTTATATGGCTGGCGGTTACGCAGGGAGTTGTTGTGCTGTGGTTTGGCGTGCTGGTGCTCCTGCTCAGCGTACTATGCATTTTCCTGATCAACGCCGTATACCTGCTGGCGCTGAAACTTACTACGGCTGAACGTTTCAAGGAAGTGCTCAATTATGTACAGATCATATTTTCCGTAATCGTGTTTGCCACGTATTACCTGGTGCCCCGGCTTACCCGCAACCTCCACCTGGATGATATTGACCTGTGGGCCTACCCCTTGCTGAACCTGGCGCCCAGCTTCTGGTTTGCGGCAGCTTACGCTGCGGTGGCGCAGGGCATTTTCACTTTACCCATGCTGTTTTATATTGTACTATCACTGGTGGTGCCGGTATTGAGCCTGTGGCTGGTGGTAAAGGTGTTTGCGCCCAGCTTTAACCGCAAGCTGGCTATGCTGGGCGGTAGCGGGGGAGATGCACCTGCTGTTAAAAAGCAGGAGGCGGAGCTGCCCCAGGCGGGGCGTATGCAGCTTTACAAGCGGCTGGCCGCCTGGTTTTCCCGCGGGCGGCAGGAGCAGCTGGCTTTTGAGCTGGTATGGTTAATAACCGGGCGCAGCCGTGAGTTCAAGCTGAAGGTATACCCTTCGCTGGCCTATGTGTTGGTTTACTTCGTGTTTTTCATGCTGTCAGGCAAACATACCAGCGCAGCGGAAGCATGGAGTAAATTATCTTCCGGCAATGCGTTCGTTATCCTGATCTATAGCAGCACTTTTGTATTCATTACGGCCATCACCAACCTGGTATATTCAGACAAGTTCAGGGCGGGCTGGGTATATTATGCCGCGCCGGTAGAAGCGCCGGGGCCGCTGCTGATGGGATCATTCAAAGCCGCTTTTGTGAAGTTTTTCCTGCCTTTCTATATTGTAATAGCCATTTTCTCACTGGCGGTATGGGGTGTCAGCGTGGTGCCAGACCTGTTGCTGGGCCTGGTAAACGTGGCGCTGGTGAATATCATTTTTGCGTTCATATTCCTGCGCAAGCTGCCGTTTGCCTCGGAGATCAATGTCAAGCAGGGAGCGGGTGGCTTTCTGAAGGGGTTGATGGTGCTTATTGTGCCTGGTACGCTGGGTATGCTGCATTATGCCACCACCTTGCTCCGTGGAGGTAAGCCGGTATTCGGCATTTACCTGAGCGCCAACTGGCTGGTGATGATCTTTGCAATGTTCTCTGCGGTGGCATTTTACCTGCTGCAGGCCAAATACAGGGAAACATCCTGGGAGGTGCTGGAGCGGTAGGAGTTATACAATATGTAAAGAAGGGCTGATGGGTTTTCCGTCAGTCCTTCTTTTTTGAGCGCTGTTTGCGTTAGTCCAGCAGCTGGCGCTTGTACAGCTGGATAGTATTTTCCAGGCCCATATAAATAGCGTCACATATCAGCGCGTGGCCGATAGACACTTCCTTGAGCTGGGGAATGTGCAGTTTGAAGAAGCGCAGATTGTCCAGGTTCAGGTCATGACCGGCATTCAGCTCCAGGCCAATGGCAGAAGCTTCGCGGGCAGTGTTTTTATAGTCGTTGAACAGCTGGAAGTTCTGCGGATGGGTGCGGGCTTTCGTGTATTCTTCCGCGTAAGGGCCTGTATACAGCTCTATACGGTCTGCCCCGGCAGATTTTGCGCCGGCTACCTTGTCTGTTTCCGGGTTGAGGAAGATGGATACCCTGATGCCGGCTTTTTTAAGGGTGCCGATCACGTCTTTCAGGAAAGACTGGTACTGTACGGTATCCCAGCCGGTGTTGGAGGTGATGACGCCCGGCGGGTCAGGTACCAGTGTGCACTGGTGCGGTTTTACTTCCAGCACCAGGTCCATAAAGTCTTGCGAGGGATAGCCCTCAATATTAAATTCTGTAGTAACAATGGGTTTCAGGTCTCTTACATCCTGGTAGCGGATGTGGCGTTCATCCGGCCGGGGGTGTACCGTAATGCCATCTGCGCCAAAACGTTCACAGTCTTTGGCTACCTGTATAATGTCCGGCAAATTGCCGCCGCGTGCATTGCGCAGCGTGGCAAACTTGTTGATGTTAACACTCAGCTTGGTCATGCCGCAAAATTACGTTGTTTGCCGAATTATTGCAGCAGGTATTTCACTACAAGGCCGGTAAAAATGGAGATAGAAAAGCTCATGAGCGTGCCAATGAGCACGTATTCCGTTTCACGGTGGGTATCGTTGCCTTTCAGGTCGTTAAACCGGAGAATGGACTTGGCGGCAATCAGGAAGCCGATGCCTTCGTAATGGCTGGTTACCACAAAGGTGAGAATAAGGATGCGTTCAAAAATACCGATCCAGCGGCCGGCCTCACTAAGAGAGGTTTTGCCGTTGGAGAGGCGCGCATCATGTACCTGGTTGCGCCAGCGGCGGGTGGCAAAGCCCAGCAGGAAGGCCGCCGGCCAGATGATGGCGGCATAGCCGAAGAGCAGCGTCCAGAACAGGCGGTTATTGAGCAAGGCTTGCAGGTAGGGCCATACGGCGCCCCAGTTGCCGGTAACATGCACCCACAGCAGTAGCAATACGGCCAGGTGCAGTAACTGGTCTATGATAAAGCTTTTGGCATCGTCTTTCTGGTGCAGTTTCCAGAGGTCTATGGCGTAATGCGTAACGCCTACCACTACAGGGGGCAGCCACTGCTGCCACATGCCGGTAAACAGGTATGTGAGGGCCGCATGGATGAGGCAATGCAGGTACAAATATCCGGAAGCAGCCTTGTAGCGGCGTTTATGTTGAACAAAGCGGGAGGGTTGAAAGGCAAAATCGCCCAGTACATGGGCGCAGAGCCATTTTATCAATAAAAGCATCAATATGGTTTTTAAAACATGGTTAAAATCTGCTGCTCAAACCGTTTTACGATCAGATCTGCCAGATGCCAGCCCGCGGCCTGCAGCCGTTGGTGTACGGCCGGCTGGCGGATATGCAGTTTTTCTGCTGTTTGTGCCTGTGTAAGCCCGTTGAGCTGCTCCAGCACGGCTTCTGCCTGCAGGGGGCTCCAGCGCTCCACCAGGAAGGATAGTACCTGGCTGTGAATGTCCCATTCCTGGTTGACGGCAGGGTGGGGGGTAATAATGGCCAGCAGCCCGTTCTTTTTCTTCAGCTCATCAAGCATGGGCCCTGAATGCCTGAACGCGGAACCATCAGAAGTTACGATGTTTTTTGATGTGAATGAAATTTCTCCCGTACCAATGGCCAGCCGCGCCCTGAAACCTTTTTTCCATAACGCGGCCAGTATAATGAGGCTGGCCTGCAGCGCGGTTGCCGGCTGTTTTATCAGCACGGCCTGGAAACTGTCTCCCCTGAACTGCTCCGCCCTGAAGCCGGGCGCCTGCTGCCCTGCAGCTTCAAATGCCGCTTCCAGCGCCTGCTGCAGGCGTTTGCGCTGGGTGGCTTTCAGCGTGGAAGAGCTGATAACGTCTCCTGTTATGACTATGGCCTTTTTCATGTACTACAAATATAAGGCATAAACCTTATAATGCCACATTATAAGCCTATAACCTTATAATCACCAAATATAAGGTTACAGCCTTATATTTTTTAAATACCGGGAAAAAGAAAAGCAGCCCTGCCGGAGCGGGACTGCTTTTACAAAGCATATGTTATGACTAGTACCGGTAGTACTCGGGCTTAAACGGCCCTTCTACCGGAATACCAAGGTAAGAAGACTGTTCTTTGGTAAGTACGTCCAGCTCTACACCTATCTTTTTCAGGTGCAGGCGGGCCACTTTCTCATCCAGGTGCTTGGGCAGCACATATACCTGGTTCTCATACTTGTCACTGTTGGTCCACAGTTCCAGCTGGGCCAGGGTCTGGTTGGTGAAAGAGTTGCTCATTACAAAAGAAGGGTGGCCGGTAGCGCAGCCCAGGTTCACCAGGCGGCCTTCTGCCAGCAGAATGATGTCTTTACCGTCAATGGTGTATTTGTCTACCTGCGGTTTGATTTCCACTTTGGAATGGCCATAGTTGGTATTCAGCCAGGCAACATCGATCTCGATATCGAAGTGGCCGATGTTACATACAATGGCCTTGTCTTTCATGGCTTTGAAATGCTCGCCGGTGATGATATCGCGGCAACCGGTGGTGGTCACAATAATATCGGCTTCTTTTACGGCATCAGCCATCTTTTTCACTTCATACCCTTCCATAGCAGCCTGTAAAGCGCAGATGGGGTCAATTTCAGTAACGATCACGCGGGCGCCTGCGCCAGCCAGTGATTCTGCGGAGCCTTTGCCCACATCACCAAAACCAGCTACTACAGCTACCTTACCGGCAATCATCACGTCTGTAGCGCGACGGATGGCGTCCACACAGGATTCGCGGCAGCCATACTTGTTGTCGAACTTGGATTTGGTTACAGAATCGTTGATATTGATAGCAGGCATGGGCAGCGTGCCGTTCTTCATTCTTTCGTACAGGCGGTGAACACCGGTAGTGGTTTCTTCACTCAGGCCTTTGATATGCTGGATCAGCTCAGGATAAACGTCCAGCACCATATTGGTCAGGTCGCCACCATCATCCAGGATCATGTTCAGGGGACGGTCAAGGCTGCCGAAGAACAGGGTCTGTTCTATGCACCAGTTAAATTCTTCTTCGTTCAGGCCTTTCCAGGCATACACCGGAATGCCGGCAGCAGCAATAGCGGCAGCAGCATGGTCTTGCGTGGAGAAGATGTTGCAGGAGCTCCATTGTACCTCAGCGCCAAGGGCTACCAGGGTCTCAATCAGCACAGCCGTTTGAATGGTCATGTGCAGGCAGCCTGCAATACGGGCGCCTTTCAACGGTTGGGATTTGCCATATTCTTCGCGGAGGGCCATCAATCCCGGCATTTCAGCTTCAGCAAGCTGTATTTCTTTGCGACCCCATTCAGCCAAAGACATGTCTTTTACTTTGTACTTGAGGTTCAAATCAATCTTGGATTTAGCAGTTGTTGACATTCCAAATAATTTTTTGCAAATCTACCTTTATTTTAACTTTTAACATAATGCTTTCTGCATCACGCATTCCCTTCAATCTGAACATTTTAACCCCTTTTCCCCTGGTTTGGTTATATTTATAAAATAATACAATTATTATTTGCTATAATATTATAAAAATAATACATTTGCTAATTGACGACGTATATTTCCAGGTAATTACACATTATTTTTCGGAGTCATTGATGAATTAAGTAGCTGTAGCAGAAACGCTTACAAGCAGAAAAGAAGAAAGAAAGGGCAATTGCCCCGCGGAAATAAACAACCCGCGAACCGGCCCAGGCATATAAACGTCAGCTTCGGGAAATATAGTATAGATGTAAAGAAATTTTAATGTTATTATGTTAGTCCTGTCCTATCCTATGAAGATCAACCTTCGTGTTGCCGTGCTGGCACTATTATTTTGTAGTAGTACCGCCTGGGCGCAGGTACCCTCCGTTATCATCAACCCTTCCGGCGGCACCGTATCAGACAACGGCCTGAAGATCACTATCACTGAAAACAGTGTGCTGACGGAATACAAAGGAAAAAAGCAGTATAGCGACGCGGCAATCCTCCCGGAGCTGGACAAGGGCATGCGCACGTACTTTATGCTGGAACGGTGGGCAGGCCCAACGCTGGCAGAACGCACGGATACATTGCACCGCTGGGCCTGTGAAATTTCTGACGTGCAAGGACAAGGTACCGCCGCAGACCCCTGGAAGGTGGTGAAGCTGATGAGCATGAAGAACCGGACTAATGCCAACTTCAATATATCCGTAGTCTATTCTTATGAAGAAGGCAAGCCATGGTACCGGATGGACTATTACGTAAGCTCCGATGAAAGGATACAAAGCGCCACGGATTATGGCCCCTATCTGGTGCATATCTATCATTCTGAACGCGCTTTTGTGCATGAAGTAGACTGCGGGCTGGGCTTTGGAGACCAGTCTGCTACTTCAGTAGATGATCATTATTATGAGGTGCATGATCCCGGCAATCCCAACCGCCCCTTGTTGGGCAGGGTAGGTATCCGTAAAACAAGCGGTAGTTGTTCCAGCGCTGATGCCGGTTCCCATTTTTTCAAGGCAGCTGACGGTATTACTTCTTACTCTGCCAGTTATACGGCAGGCAGAGATAATAAAGTAGCTTCAGGCTACCTGCTGGAGAACCTGATAACTACTATAGGAGAAGGCTCACCCATGGGCCTCGCTGTTCACAAAGCTATTCTGCTGGACCATAGCATACCCGGCTACCTCTACACTGAAAGAAAAAGTTTTATTGCCGGGTTTGATGAAACAGACGATGGTCCTGCCACCCTGGAAGACCCTGCCATGGCATTACCCAAAAGCTGGCCGCTTTCCAAGGCCCAGATAGGCTTGTCTTCCGCCGCGCCGCAAGGCCTGGAAGGGAATGATGATCATGTGATACAAGGTATTACCCTGCACCTGGAGAACGGTATGTTCAACCTGCCGCAGGTAGTACATTTCAGGGTAACTACTACCGGCACGGGCACCGGGCACGCAGGGGCCTCAGACTATACCGTGCAGTACGCAAAAATGATCATCCCGGCAGGAGATTACACCAACGTTGATCTGCCGCTGAACAATATCATCATTCACGGCAACAATACGGAGAATGAAGACAAAACGCTGCGTATAGAACTGTTGCCCACCTGCTCCCCCCAATTGCAGATCACCGGCATTACAGATGCAACCTATACCATTGTAGATGACGATGAGAACAAGATCTTCCTGGAGCCGGTAGTCACCTCACTGCAGGAGGGAGGGCAAACAGTGATCAATGTAAAGCTGACCGGAGACCCGCTGGGCACAGACCTGCCCGTAACCATCATCGCCACGCCGCTAACCGCCAAGGTAACAGATTACGAACTGGAGTTCCCTGCCACGCCGTCAACGGTTACCATCCCGGCCGGCAGTAATACGGCCACTTTTATATTGAAGGCCACACCAGACATGATCCTTGAGAACACCGAAAAACTACAGTTAAAAGCCAGCGCATTTTTCGGCCCGGAGGAGAGGACACATGAGGTGGAAGTAAACATTCATGATGTAACGGGAGACGACCCCGATAACCGGGTGATCACTTTTACGGCTCCGGCTGCAGATGAAGGGGCTAATATGGAAGTAACGGCCAGCCTGCCAATGGGGGTAACTACCGAAGCACCTATAGTGATCAACTTTACGTACGATGAATTTGCGGCGGGAAATACGGCCACATTGGGAGATTTCCTGTATGGTGGCAGTAACGCGTTTCCGGCTTCGCTGACTATTCCGGCAGACGGCAATAATGCCTCGTTTACGCTGGAGGTATTGCAAGATCATATGATAGAACCGCAGGAGGTATTATATTTTGACGCGGCCGATGCAGATAACGCCTTTACAATTGCCGGGCCTATAATGCTGGTGTTCAATGACAAGGTGGAAGACGGTCAGGAAGCTACCATCAGCGTGTTTACCTGGGAATACGAGCTGTTTGAAGTTGATCCGGATACAGAATACCAGGTTGATATCACCCTGCCCTATGTAGCTGCACAAGATATAGTTGTGAATATGCAAATAGATGGAGCCTCCACAGCAGATGAAAATGATTTTGTGGTGACAGATAACCTGAGCGTAACCATTCCGGCAGGCAATAATGTGGGTTCCTTCCACTTCAAAATTGCTGCAGACAATGTACTGGAAGGCACAGAAAACCTGAAATTCACTTTTTCGCTTTCCGGTATGCCTGTTACCCAGGCAACTATGATCACCATAGCAGACGCACAGAACACACCCGCTAACCGGCAGGTGTATCTCACAGATGCCTCACCGGTAAACCTTACCGAAGGCCAGGAAGCAGAAGTGAAAGTGCGCCTCAACCCAGGCATTACCGCCGCATTCCCCATAGTAGTAAACATTGCGGCAGACGCGGCTTCTGTTGCCACCTCGGCAGACTATACGCTAGATCCCGCCACCAGTGTCACCTTTGCGCCCGGGGAAACGGAAAAAACAATCAAGGTGACAGCGGCAGATGACGGTGCAGCGGAGGGCAATGAGCTGCTCCGGCTGCAGCTGACCGCGGATGTAGCTACGGTAGACGGTATTCCGGCTGTTCAGTCTTCAACCCTCACAAAAGACATTACTATAAAAGACGCCGGCAGCACGTCCATCATCTTCACGCCGGAGACCACTACCTTGCATGAAGGAGACCCGCAGGTAAAAGTAACAGCGGCCCTTGCTTTCGGCACCGCACTTACGGATATTGTGGTCACCCTGGATGGGCTCACCGGTTCCATCATTGTGGCAGGGGATGTGGAGATGCCTTCCACGGTTACCATCTCGGCCGGAACGTCAGCAATAGAATTTTATGTACGCGCCAAAAATGATGATGTGCTGGAAGAAAATGAAACTTTCCAGCTGAATGGTACGGCATCGGGCTTCACCATTACCGGCACCTCTTTTACGGTAACAGACGCTACCAGTCTTGACCCTGTCAAAAAACAACTGGTACTGGAGGTAGATGATAACCCCCTGATAGAAGGCAACGCAACTATTGTACGGGTAAAGCTGCCCACCGGCGTTACTACCGCGAAAGCGCTTGATATTACACTGGGTAGCGGCGCCGGTACAGAGCTGTTGCCTGCTGAATACAGCTTTACAGATGGAACATCCACGGTGATCAGTATCGTAACCATTCCGGCGGAGGGCAGCCAGGCTTCGTTCACATTGAAAACGAATGCAGATTTTATACTGGAACCAACAGAAAAGCTGGAGCTGACCGCCGCCGGAGATGACCTGCTGGCAGGCGTTACCTCCACCGCAACAGTGAATGTAACAGATGCTACCGGCCTTGATCCAGATAATAAAAAGATTGCCCTGGTTGCGTCTGCTACCGCTGTTAGTGAAGGCGGATCTGTAACCTATACCGTCAGCCTGCCGTCACCCATTGTTACTTCTACAGCGTTGGTCATCAGCCTTAGTCCCTTGGCAGGTACCACCACCGCACCGGAAGATTTCACGGGAGGGTATCCGCTTTCCATCACTATCCCGGCAGATGAGCACACCGGCAGCATCACCGTTCACGCGGCTACAGACAACATTATTGAGTTGCAGGAAAAATTGCGTCTGCAGCTTTCACTGCCCGGGTTTACTTTTGATAATGATGTGATCGACCTGGACGTGAATGACGTATCGCCCGCGTCTCCGGCCATTCAATTGAGCTTGTCTGCCTCAGCCGTAGATGAAGGGGACGATGTTACCGTTACAGCTACCTTGCAGGGCTTTACGTCCACCCAGGCCATTACCATTACCCTGGTGCGTGACGCGGCTTCCACTACTGATAATGACGATCATACACCAGGTACCATTACCATTCCCGCCGAAGCAGGTTCCGCTACCACTACCATTACGGCTTTGACAGACCTGGTGCTCGAGCATGATGAGCAACTGGTATTGAGCGGTACCGCCAGCCCGTACCAGATCAATCCCGCCACCCTTACCATCCGGGATAAAACGGGCACCACGGCCAACAAAACCATCAGCGTAACAGCTCCGGGCACCGAGCTGTTTGAGGGCAGCAGCATGACGCTTCAGGTAAAACTGCCGGATGGCATCACCGCTTCGGAAGACATCGATGTGGCCATCGGAGCTACCACCACTATGGCCGGCGGTGAATACAGCGTTACACCCGCCACGGTGAAAATACTGAAAGGGTTCAACCACGCGGAATTTGTATTGACGCCTGTAGACGATGCGCTGACAGAGGCGGATGAGCAGATCACACTGCAGGCTACCGCCACCGTATATGGCTATGGCCCGCAAACTGCAAGCGCTACCGTTACCGTCAAAGACCTGCCGGGAAATAACGTAATTACCATTTCCGGTGATGCGGACGTAACGGAGAACAACACCGCCAAAGTTCGCTTCAGCCTTCCTTCGGGCATTAAGGCCGGCAGCAGTATCAATATTACGCTGACATATGGCGGCACGGCTGCTACTGCAGATTTCAGCAGCCTGCCGCTTACCGTTACCATTCCTGCCAATGAAGACTACTGCGAACTATCCCTGGCGGCCATCAAAGACAATATTATTGAAGCAACGGAGAACCTTACCGTAACAGCATCTGCCACCGGGTATACCATTAACGGCAGCGCCGCTCTCAACGTGCATGATGCAGACCTGGCCGATGCAGAGGTGAAGCTGCTGTCATCCCATACAAATATTGAAGAAGGGGAAATCGTCACGCTTACCGCCGAGCTGCAGCATGGGATGACCACAACAATTCCTATTGATATTACACTTTCACAGAACGGCGGTACGGCGCTCCCGGCAGACTACACGGGTCTTTCCACTGTTCGTATAGAACCTGCAGGGCCCAATACGGCTACTGTACAGATACTGGAAGATGACTTGCTGGAGTGGGCAGAAACCTTTATCATTAAAGGAGAGGCAACGGGTATTGATATTACCGGCGTTGCTGTAAATATCCTGGATAAAAACACGTCCATCCTCAACAATAAGAAGTTCACGCTCACGCCTGACGCTACGTCTATTGAAGAAGGCAGCAGCACCACCGTATGGCTGCGCCTGCCTGCAGGGCAAAAAACGTCGGAAGCTATTACCATCACACTGAGCGCCGTGGCCGGTACTACGCTGGATGCTGATGAATACGAGTTCCCTGCAACCGTAGAAATGCCGGCCAACGGAGATGCTGTGTCTTTCGAAGTGAAAGCGAAGGACGATAACCTGCTGGAGCCGTTGGAAATACTGAAGTTACAGGCCTCTGGCTCCGTTTACGGCACAGGTATTTCAGACGAAGTGTCTATCAGTATAACAGACAAGACAGGTAACAATACCATCACTATTTCCGGTGATACAGAGGCCACTGAAGGGGGCGCGGCGGCTGTTATCCGCTTCAGCCTGCCTGCCGGCATTACCAGCACGGAAAATGTGGTAATTACGCTCACTGCGGGCGGAACAGCCACTGGGGCAGACTTCACCACTATTCCGCCATCTGTTACCATATTGCCCGGGCAGCCATATGCAGAAATTACGCTCCAGGCATTGAAAGACGAGCTGATTGAACAGGACGAACTGCTGACATTAACACCTTCAGCCGCGGGCTTCACGTTCAGCGGCAGTGCGGAACTGACCGTGAAAGACGCAGACCTGGCCGATGCGGCTATTGTATTGACAGCAACGCCCGCTGCTGTGACGGAGGGAGAAACCATAACAGTAACAGCCGCTCTGCAAGGCAACATCAAATCTTTGTCTGCCATTGACGTAGTACTGTCAAAAACAGGGTCTGAGGCAGATGATAATGACCATTCACCGCTGGGTACTATCCAGATCAACCCCGGTGAGGCCTCTGCTACTTTTGTGATCACCACTCTTGCAGACCTCCTGCTGGAAGCAGATGAAGCCCTTGTGCTGGCCGCAACTGCCGGCAGCATACCTGTTACCGGAGTTACCACGCTGATCCATGATGCTACAGATAATGAAATCACCATCACCCCGGCCACTGCCACAGTGAAAGAAAATGAACAGGTAACGCTGACCCTGCGCCTGCCGGAGAATGTGACCACCACCGAAAAAATAACGGTAACACTGGAAAAATCCGCCGGCTCTACGGTAACAGACGGAGAGTTTATACTGCCGCCCGCTGTGGAAATACCTGTTAACGGCAACGAGGTGATATTTACGGTAGATGCGCTGCCGGATAATATCCTGGAGCCAAACGAGATATTGAATATTGCCGCCTCCGCTACCATACGCGGCGAAGCAAAAACGGCTACGGCCACCGTTACTCTTGAAGATGGCACCAACACCGCCGCCAACAGGCATATCACTATATTTGGAGATACGGAGGTAACAGAAGGGAACACCGCGCACATCACTTTCAGTCTGCCCGGCACTGTCTCCACCGCCGAAGCCGTCCATATTACCCTCACGCCCGGCAGCGCCGCACCGGCGGTAGATGCGGATGACATTACCGGCGGCATACCCGCTTCCATCACTATACCGGCCAACAGCAGCTCCGTAACACTGGATATTACGGCTATTGCAGATGCTGTCATTGAGCCCGTGGAAAAGCTCTTCCTGGTACCCGCCGCATCGGGCTTTACTTTCAGTAACAATGTGATGCTGGATGTGAAAGACCAGCATCACAGCGGCACCATTACCCTGAGCAGTGACAAACCACTGATACAGGAAGGGGTAGAAACCGCCACTATCACTGTAAGCCTGCCGGGCGCCCTGGTGGCGGGCAGCAACATACAGGTAGATATACAAAAAGCCATAGCTTCTACAGCCGCAGACGCAGACCACGCTGCATTGCCGCCCTTTGTGATCATTGAGGCAGGTAAACATGAGGCGGTGTTCACCATTACAGCAACGCCAGACCTGGTGCTGGAAGACACAGAAACGCTTATGCTGGAAGGTTCGGCCGCAGGCTACAGCGTGGCAGGTACTTCCCTGCAGCTGGAAGATGCTACTTCTCTCGACCCCCTCCACAAAGTACTGCAGCTCACACCGGCCAACGCAAACCTTACAGAAGGGCAGACCGGGGATTTTGTAGTGCAGCTGCCGGCAGGGGTAACCACTTCCAAAGATATTACCGTACAACTGTCCAAAACCGCCGCAGCATCCACAGCGGCTGATACAGACCACACACAGATACCGGTCAGCGTTACCATCCCGGCCCTGCAGAATACCAGCGGCAGCTTTGATATCACGGCTGTAACGGATATGGTGATAGAACCGGAGGAAAAACTGCGGATAGACGGCACCCCGCCCGCAGGCTTCACTTTTGCAGGCACGGACATCATTATTACAGACGCTACCGGCCTCTATGCTGCCAACCGGGCAATACAGATCACCATTGACTCTACGGTGCTGCATGAAGGCAGTTCCAGCAAAGTAACGTTTGCCTTGCCGACCGGTGTCACTTCATCTGCAGACATTGCCATCACCGTCAGCCCAGACGCCGCCTCCACGGCAGGCGCGGCAGACTTCAGCCTGACCCCGGCCGCCATCATGCTGCCCAAAGAAAACAATAAGGTAACCATAACGCTGCAGGCGCTGGAAGACGGCCTGCAGGAACCTGATGAGCAACTGAGGCTCGCCGGCACGGCAACCGGTTACGCGATTATATCCTCCGGTATACTGACCATTCCCGGAGATCCGGCGCCGCAATTAAGCGCTACCGCAGCCAAAGTATCCGATGCGGCAGAACCGTCCACCCATGGTGCTTTCAGCATACAACTGAGCGCCGCGGCCCCGTCTGACGTAACAGTTACCTATACCCTTGGCGGCACGGCCATTGCCGGAACGGATTATGAGATCCTGAGCGGCCAGGCAGTGATCAAAGCCGGGGAAACGACCGTAAGCGTACCGGTAATGGTAATAGATGATGAAGTGGTGGAAGGCCCGGAAACCGTTGTGCTCACCCTGCAATCAGCGGTGTTCACCTTCTTCGGCCAAACAGTGAACGCCATGGTGAACAACAGCCCTGTCAGCATGCAGCTGACAGATAACGACCAGGCCTCCGTCATCATAGAAAAAATAGCGGATGCAACAGAGCCATCCACTGCCGGCAGTGTAAAGCTGCGTTTCAGCAACCCGCAAACCACCAGCGCAGTGCCCATAACCATTGCATACACCGCAGGAGGCACAGCCAGCGCCGGTACAGATTACGATGAGTTACCGGGCACTGCCGTGATACCTGCTGGCGGCCATGAAGTAATCATTCCCATACAGCCGAAAGACGATGCCCAGTTGGAAGGCACCGAAACTGTGATCATACAGCTTAGCAGCGTTAGTGCTGCGCTATCAGGCCTCACCATCGGCGCTCCGGCAGAAGCTACTGTGAACCTGTATGATAATGACGTGGTGAGCATGGAAATATTCGGGTTGAACCAGGTGGCGGAAGGCAGCGCGGTACCCATAACGCTCCGTGCTTCACAGGCCGTTGCGGCAGACATACCGGTGCAGATATTGCTGCAGCACGATGCTGCCCGCACGGTGAGCACCAGTGCCACACGCAGCGGCAATATGCTCACCGTTACCATGCCGGCTAACCAGACGGAGGTAACCTTCACCATCACGGTAGAAGATAATGACGTGAATGATGATAACGGCTATGTGAACCTGGTGATACAACCCTTCACCGGCGGCGGCCAGGCTTATGGCAAGGGCGCCAGCAGCAATACGGCCACGGTGGTAACAGACAATGACCCGCTGGAGGTCAGCTTCAGGACAGACACCGTGCGCATCAAGGAAGGTAATAACGGCGTTTCCCTGATGCCGTTCACACTGCAGCTGAGCCGCATGAGCAGCAGGCCCGTGCAGGTGCAGTACGCCTTTGCAGATGCCTTTGAAGGCGCCGGGGCAGACAAAGACCCGCAGCGCGCCAAAGCCGGGGAAGATTATGTAGCCACCGTTACCAGCATCACGGTTCCTGCCATGCAGGCGGAGGCGGATATTACCGTGCCGGTGAACGGAGATGCACAGAAGGAGGAAGACAAATACTTCGCCCTTAAACTGACCGCCATTACCGTACCCGGCGGACTCAACACCCCGGTGCCCGGCACGCTGCGCACAGCCATAGGCGTAATTGAGAACGATGACCAGGATGTGGACATGGAAATACGCCCGCACAAAGGCATCTCTCCCAACGGGGATGGCAAAAATGATGTATGGATCATCGAGAACATTGAGAAATACAGCAGAAACGAGGTGGTGATCGTGAACCGCTGGGGTGGTACCATTTTCAAAACAAGCAATTATCACAATACCAATAACCATTTTAGCGGCCTGGCCAATATTGGCAGCGGCACCGGCAAGGAGCTGCCTGACGGCTCTTACTTCTACATACTGCAGGTATGGGGTAGTGACGGCAAGGTGACCCGCTACAACGGTTATATCGTGATCAAAAACGGCCTGTAAAAACTATAGCTATGAAAACAAGTTTCATCAAGGTTTTTGCCATAGGGATGATCAGTTGCTGCGCGTTGCGGGTCAATGCGCAGCAGCATCCCGTTTATGCGCAGTATCAGTATAACGGTATGGTGATCAACCCTGCCTTTCCTTCTATGGACGAATTCAGCAGTCTCACCGTTGTATCCCGCAACCAGTGGGTAGGCATGGAAGGCGCTCCCAAAACTTCCACTTTCTCGTTTTATACGCCCATTAAAGCGTCCAGCACCAGTCTGGGCTTTTTTGCAATGAAAGACGAGATCACCATCTACTCCCAAACCGGCTACCACTTTAATATTTCACAGAAGGTGAAGCTGGACGACAAGCTTTTCCTGGCGCTGGGCCTGAAGGGAGGCATGGAGCAGTTCAGGGAAAATAATTCCCACCTGGGCACGGACGATCCGGTATTTGCCTCCAATCAGCAATACTGGAAAACCGACGTGGGTTTCGGCTTCCTGTTGTATTCCGAAAAGTTCTTTGTAGGCTTTTCCGCTCCTTCGTTCCATAATTTTGATATAGGCGGAACTGAAAACAAGGTGGAGTTCAAACGGCATATGTACCTGCAGGGCGCTTTTCTGGCAGATATCAATAAAAGCCTGCAATTCAGGCCAGGCATATTGCTGCGGCAGGTGGCCGGAGCAGGTACGCAAATGGACCTGAACGCCACGCTGATCCTCAAAAAACTGCTGTGGCTGGGCGTTACCTGGCGTACAGAAAAAACGGCCAGCGCTATGGTGCAGGTGCAGGCCCTGAAAAATTTCAACCTGGGCTATGCCTATGATTTTGCATCGTCTACACACCTGAAAGGCATGCAGACCGGTTCTCATGAACTGATGCTGAACTACCGGTTCTCTTTGGTGAAAGGGAAAACAATTACTCCCCGTTTATTTTAATTTTCAATTATTTATACATTTTCATTTAGAATATCCAATATATACAAATCTGTTTGCGGAGCTGGATTCGTATATATTACCGTACACTGCGTATATACTTCAGCGTGTGTTGCCGTATTTGTTAGGAATCCTCTGTTCCTTGACCGCAACAACGCCGGAACGTTAACCTGGTTAACAATATAAAGTGTTGATGGTGCTGAGTTTGAAACGGGCGTATCAGAAATTTGGTTAATTGTTAGTTATCCTAACGCCGAAATATTTGTTTGTTCAGTTTTTTCTTTTAGATTTGATTATACGAATTTGGAACGGCCAGTGAAGCAGTCAACAAGTTCTTTAAAAATTGATTTCAGTAAGTCATCCTAACAATATTTGCAGGTGACATGTTGCCTGCATCAGCTTTTGTCTTAAGCTAAATTGGAGAAAAAATCGAGCCTGATGGTCGTGTCGGGCTCCTTCTTTAAACCGCCGCGGCAGAAGTTTTATGGATGATATTATTATACATTTTTATTAGGGAATAAGGGATTTTTGTCTTAAGCTAAATTGGAGAGAAACGAGCCTGATGGTCGAATCGGGCTCCTTTTTTTTAAGATGGTTTCTAACTTGAACATATTAAAGGCCTGGGTTGTACCAGGCTTTTTTTATGTGCCTTCAAAAAATTAGTATTCCTAACAGAATTAAAATTTTTTTGTAGATTTGAAACAACGGAAATATGCCCTGCGCATCACTACTGATCAATTATCTACCTGATATATAACTTTTTTATCCACTTTGCATTACTAGTTAATTTGGAGGATGGGCCTGATTTTCAAATCGGGCTCTTTTTTTTGCCTTGTACGGTTCTTTTTTCTCCGGAAAAATCGTAGATTGAGTTAAAGCTTCCGGAAATGGACGATAACGCGGAAATATGGCTCACACTGTTGTTTATGGTGCATATATGGCTGGTAGTGCGGTTCTGCGTATTACATATGTTCCGGCAGGCCAATAACCGGCCTTACCATCTTAAATGGCTGATGCTGGTGTTTTTCCTTCCGTACCTGGGGTATGGCCTTTATTTTTGGTTAACGCGCCGTTATGTAACCAAAGAGCGCTAGTCTTCCCGCTTGTTCCACCTCTCCGAGATCTCAGTATGATGTTTGATAGCCCGCACAGATAGCCGTATTGCTATTAAAAGACATAGCAGAGACGCTGCTACCAGGAAGAAACTGTCCCCGATCAGCAGAAAGAAATCAAATGCCCCGTGAAAGGCCACGGCCCAGAAGAGGCCCGTGAAGAGGAGGGTTTTGCGGTGCTGGGGAATGAATTTGGCCAGCCCCGCGTAGTAGCCCATTAATACAGCAAATGCAGCATGGGCAGGTACGGAAATGAACATCCTGACCAGGCCGGTGCCAATGCCGTACTGCATTACGTAAACTATATTTTCAGTGGTGGCAAAGCCCATTCCTATCATCACCGAGTACACGATGCCGTCAAATGGCTCATTGAACGCGGCCTTTGGAAAAGCGAAGTAGCGTAATACGAAGTATTTCCCCAGTTCTTCACTCAAACCCACAATGCCGAAGGCGAAAAACGCCGTAGCCAGCGTCCCGCCGCCCGCTCCAATGCCCAGCTGCTGTGCCGTGCCTTCCACCAGCAGAGGGAAGCAGGTACATATCACGCCCAGCATAAAGCTGCGGATGAGGAGGCGCACCGGCTCCCGTTCACGCCGGTCAAGCCAGTAGATCAACAGCGAAATGGCAATGCCGGGAGCCAGGGCAATAGCAAGCGATTGGTAGAGCATCAGATATTTTTAGCTTGTTTGCGTGCCTGGAGGAAAGTTTCCAGCTCCGCCAGTGTGAAACTGCTCAGGTTTTTATTTGGCGTAAGCCCGCCTTTCTGCGCCGCCAGCGCGCCGTAACGTACGTCTGCAAATCCGGCAATGGCATGTGCATCCGGGTCTATAGACAGCAGGGCGCCTTTTTGCAATGCGTAGGGTATCCATTCCCAGTCAATGTCCAGCCGGCGGGGGTGGGCATTCAACTCTATCACCACGCCATGCTCCACGCAGGCGTCTATTACCTGCTCATGGTTAAGCGGGTAGCCGTTACGGCTGAGCAGCAGGCGGCCGGTCATATGTCCCAGTATGGTGGTGTAAGGGTTGGCAATGGCCTTTAATACGCGGGCCATAGCCTTTTCTTCCGTCATTTTGAGATTGGAGTGAACCGAGGCTATTACCAGGTCAAAGCTGCGGAGTATATCATCCGGGTAGTCCAGGCTGCCGTCATTCAGGATATCAGCTTCTATGCTTTTGAATATTTTAAAGGGGGCCAGCTCTGCGTTCAGCTGGTCAATCTGCTGATGCTGGGCAATGATGCGCTCCGGCTGAAGGCCATTGGCGTAGAAGGCAGACCGGGAGTGGTCACTGATCACCAGGTACTCAAACCCCTGCGCTTTGGCAGCTTTGGCCATGTCTTCCAGGCTCTGGAGGCCATCGCTCCACTGGCTGTGGGAGTGTATAATGCCCCGTATGTCTGCTGGCTGCACCAGCTGTGGCAAGGCGCCTACGGCCGCTCGCGCAATTTCATTGGCGCGGCCTTCCCGTAGCGGGGGTGGAATATAGGCCAGGCCGGCCTGTTCAAAAATGGCGGCCTCGGTGGTTTCCGTACCGCCAGACGCTGGGCCGGCATGGGCAAAGAACTGTTCCAGGAAGGTGGCGGAGCCGGTGGTGGTGAAGAGTTTCACGGCAAAGTGCGCCGGTTCCACACCATATACTTTTATTTTCACCTGCTCCTTAAACTGAAGCACAATGGCATCTTCCGTATTGTCCAGCCGGGTAAAGGCTTCCATGGTTTTGAAGGTATCAGCCACCTGTTCCGCCGGCAGGGCCACAACAAACTCCAGCTCATCAATAACGGGTTGCTGGCGCCGGAAGGCGCCGGTGATGGCTACCTGGGCAGGGGCAAAGGTTTGCTGCAGCAGTTTTTCCAGCTCTTCCGCAAAAGATTCCACTTCTGCGTAGAGGAAGCGCTCCCGGTTGGAAAGGAAAAATTCAATGCTCTGGCGGATGCTGTCCTGCGTTTTTTGCCCAAAGCCTTTGAGCAACAGCAGGCGGTTCTCATTGCAGGCGTAGAGCAGTTCCCCGAGGGTTTCTATTTCCAGTTCCTTCCAGATGGTGGCTATCTTTTTGGGCCCCAGGCCTTTGATGCGCATCATTTCCAGGATGCCGGGCGGCGTTTTGCGGATGTAGTCTTCCAGCGCGGCAAATTGCCCTGTATTGAGCATTTCTATCACGCTTTTGCCGGTAGACTCGCCAATGCCTTTAATGCGGAAAATGGCTTCATGAGGGGTTTCCTGGAGGGGAACGGTAAGTTTTTCTATCTGGAATGCGGCGTTGGCGAAAGATTTGGCTTTGAACGAATTGTCGCCGTGAATATCCATCAGCCTGGCCAGCAGGGAGAAGTTATCTGCAATGATATAATTTTCCATAGCGGCTGTAAGTTAGGGATTCGGGCGGAAAGGGCAAAAGGGGAGGGAGGGGTATAAAAGAAAAGCACCCCGGGGGTACCGAGGTGCTTTATGCTACAGTTTGTAAATCCGATCTTACATGGCCGGAGCTGCAGGCGCAGAAGGAGCGGGCTTTTTAGCCGGAGCTTTCTTCTTGGGAGCGGCCTTTTTAGCAGCAGCTTTCTTTTTAGGAGCAGCTTTCTTAGCAGCGGCTTTCTTTTTAGGAGCAGCTTTCTTAGCAGCAGCTTTCTTTTTAGGAGCAGCTTTCTTAGCAGCGGCCTTCTTTTTAGGAGCAGCTTTCTTGGCAGCGGCTTTTTTAGGAGCAGCTTTCTTAGCAGCAGCTTTTTTCTTGGGAGCGGCTTTTTTAGGAGCAGCTTTCTTAGCAGCAGCTTTCTTTTTAGGAGCAGCGGCTTTTTTCTTAGGTGCAGCTTTTTTAGCAGCAGCTTTCTTAATTGTTGCCATTGTTTTTTGAATTTTGGGTTAGTAATTAAAATTGGGTATTAAAAAAAACTTTATGGCAAACACTACACTTAGGCTTCCGCCTGTGCAGTGGTGTCAAATGATTTTACGGAAACAAAGGTTTTGTTTTCACGACCTTTCCGGAACTCCACAACACCATCGGTCAGCGCGTAGATGGTAAAATCTTTACCGATGCCTACGTTAGACCCTGCGTGATAAACTGTACCTCTCTGGCGGATAATGATATTGCCAGCTACTGCCACCTGGCCACCGAAGATCTTAACGCCCAGCCTTTTGCTTTGGGAATCGCGACCGTTCTTTACGCTACCTTCACCTTTTTTATGTGCCATTGTATTTGTTACTTTATAACTTTAGTCAATATAAATTTAAGCAATTTCGTTGATCTTGATCTTGGTAAAATGAGTACGGTGACCCACTTTCTTTCTGAAGCCTTTTCTTCTCTTCATTTTGAAAGCGATCACTTTATCACCTTGAACATGACCCAGGATCTCCGCCTTAATCACTGATTTTACATCAGTACCTACGGTAACCTTACCGTCGTTGTCGGTCAGCAGAACTTCTGCAAATTCTACTTTATCTCCAACATTTCCAGTCAGTTGTTGCACAAAGATCTCCTGATCTTTCTGTACCTTGAACTGCTGACCTGCGATTTTTACAACTGCGAACATAATATTCCAAAAATAATTTCCTGCAAAGGTATTACTTTGTTTTTTAATCAACAAAGAATTTAATACTTTTTTGCAGTATGGCACCCGGGCAGGGGCAAACATCCTATTGAAAAATAGCTTTTTACATATCAAAGATACGGAGTTTTTAGAATTTTAGTTTTTTTTAACAATTGTTTAGCATCCCCGGAGTACCGGTATTTTAACCTTCTCCCGCCTTCATGCCGCGCCAATGGCCCATTGCGGCCGGTTTTAAAAACTGTGATCTTGCGTACATTTTTTATACTTTTGTTTTTTACGATTATCCATTAAAAACAGGGGCATGAAGTTTAAATCACTGCTGGCCAAACCATTTGCTTCCATCATAGCGAATAAGGTGAAGAAGGAAATGCTGAGGGCGGTAGAAGACCAGGAAGAGATCTGGCAAGATTTGATGAAGACGGGCAGGAAAACAGAGTTCGGAAAAGACCATCATTTTGGCGACATTACCTCCTATGAAGCCTTCAAACAGGCGGTGCCCATACGGGATTACGAGCAATTCAGGCCTTACATCGATAAAATCAAGGAAGGAAAGCACAATATACTCTGGAAGGGGCAGCCTATCTATTTTGCCAAAACTTCCGGTACTACCAGCGGGGTGAAATACATTCCCATCACCAAGGAGTCTGTAGACCATCACTTTAACACCTCCCGCAACGCGGTGTTCATGAACGTGGTGGAAACAGGAGATTCCAGCGCTTTTGACGGCAAGCTCATTTTCCTTTCCGGCTCCCCGGAACTGGAAAGGGTAGGGGGCATCCCCACCGGCCGCCTCAGCGGCATTGCCAACCACCAGATACCGCGCTACCTGCGCACCAATCAATTGCCCACCTACGAAACCAATTGTATAGAAGACTGGGAAACGAAGCTGGGCAAGATAGTGGACGAAACCATCCAGCAAGACATGCGGCTGATCAGCGGCATTCCGCCATGGATGCAGATGTACTTTGACCAGCTGATAGCCCGGAGCGGCAAGCCCATCGGTGAGCTGTTCCCTAATTTCAATCTGCTGGTGCACGGCGGCGTCAACTTTGAGCCCTACAAAGCCAAACTGTTTGATTCCATCGGCCGGAAAGTAACCACCATTGAAACTTTCCCGGCTTCCGAAGGCTTTTTTGCCTACCAGGACTCCCAGGAGCATGAAGGCCTGCTGTTGAACACCAACGCCGGCATTTTCTTCGAATTTGTGCCCGCCGCGGAGATATTTAACGAAAATCCCACCCGGCTTACGCTCAAAGAAGTGCAAACCGGTGTGAATTATGCCCTGATAGTGAGCACTAACGCGGGTTTATGGGCTTATAATATAGGGGACACCGTGAAGTTTGTGTCTACCAACCCCTACCGCATTGTAGTGACCGGCCGTACCAAACACTTTATCTCCGCCTTCGGGGAGCACGTGATAGGGGAAGAGGTAGAGCAGAGCCTGATGGGCGTGGCAGACACCAGCGGAGTGCGCATCACGGAGTTTACCGTGGCCCCGCGCATACAGGTAAACGGCGAGCTGCCCTACCATGAGTGGTTCGTGGAGTTTGAGCAGGTGCCGGCAGACCTTTCCGGCTTTGCCCTGCAGGTAGACGGGCAGCTGCGGAACCGCAACATTTATTATGATGATCTGTTAACCGGTAATATATTGCAACCTTTAAAGATAAGGCCGGTGAGGAAGAACGGCTTTATTGACTACATGAAATCCATCGGTAAACTGGGCGGGCAGAATAAGGTGCCCCGCCTGAGCAACGACCGCCATATCGCAGACGAATTAGGAAATTACCTGGACGGGCGCTGAAAACACACCGCCCTGTTCCCGGCCTCCCCGCCAGCACAGCGGGCCGGCCGGTTTCCGCACGCATAATTGAAAAAACCTTTAAATTTAATCACAGGAGACATTCTGTTTGATCATGAGTAAGAAACGTATTGGTATATTTGGTTCTACCGGCTCCATAGGCCGGCAGGCGCTGGAAGTGATTGCCGCGCACCCTGACAGGTTTGAGGTAGAAGTGCTCACCGCGCAGCAGAATGCAGACCTGTTGATAGAGCAGGCCTTGCTTTTTTCACCAAATGCCGTGGTAATTGGAGACGAGAGCAAGTACGCCGCAGTAAAAGATGTTTTATTTGACAAAGGCATAAAAGTGTTTGCCGGCCCCTCCGCCATGGTGGAAGTGGCCGCCTGGGAGTCTGTAGACCTGATGCTGGCCGCCATAGTGGGCTTTGCCGGCCTGGCGCCCACCCTCTCCGCACTGGAGCAGGGTACGCCGGTGGCGCTGGCCAACAAGGAAACGCTGGTAGTGGCGGGAGACATTGTGATGGCCACCGCCCGCCGCAAGAACGTACCCATCATTCCGGTAGATTCGGAGCATTCCGCTATTTTCCAATGCCTGCTGGGAGAACCGGCCAGGGTGGAGAAAGTGATTTTGACGGCTTCAGGGGGACCCTTCCTGGGCAAGAAAACCAATTTCCTGATCAATGTGAAAAAAGACCATGCCCTGCAGCACCCTAACTGGAGCATGGGCGCCAAGATCAGCATAGACTCCGCTACCCTCATGAACAAGGGGCTGGAAATGATCGAGGCCAAATGGCTCTTTGGCCTGGAGGCAGAGCAGATCGAAGTGGTGATCCACCCCCAGTCCATCATCCATTCCATGGTGCAGTTTACGGATGGCTCCCTGAAAGCCCAGATGGGCCTGCCGGATATGAAACTGCCCATCCAGTATGCCATGGGGTACCCAGACCGTTTGTCCAACGATTTTCCCCGGTTTTCTTTCAAGAATTACCCCTCGCTGACTTTTGAGCAGCCTGATATCAAAACATTCCGTAACCTTGCCATTGCCACGGAGGTTTTGAAAAAAGGAGGCAACGCCGCCTGTGTCATGAATGCCGCCAACGAAGAAGTAGTGAACGCATTTTTAAAGAACCGCATCGGTTTCCTGCAAATGACGGAGGTAATAGAAGAAACACTGGTCAAAATTCCTTTCATGGAAAAACCGACCTTACAGCATTATTATGAGGCGGATACCGCTGCCCGTGAACATGCCGCAGAACTCATCCATAGCCTGATTTAAACACAGTTAAACAAAATATAAGTATACATCCAACAAATACATGGAAACATCGGAAATATTGATCAAAGCAGGACAGTTGTTGCTGTCGTTGTCGATTTTGGTAGTCCTGCATGAAATGGGGCACTTTATCCCGGCCAAACTGTTCAAAACCAAAGTGGAGAAATTCTACCTGTTTTTCGACCCCTGGTTTTCCCTTTTCAAATTCAAAAAGGGCGAAACAGAATATGGCGTAGGCTGGCTGCCCCTGGGCGGTTACGTGAAAATATCCGGCATGATAGACGAGAGCATGGACAAGGAGCAGATGGCCCAGCCGCCGCAGCCCTGGGAGTTCCGTTCCAAACCGGCCTGGCAGCGTCTCATCATCATGATCGGCGGGGTAACCGTCAACCTGATACTGGGTTTCCTGATCTATACCATGATACTGTGGTACTGGGGCAAACAATACCTGCCCATCGAAAACGTGAAATACGGCATTGTGGCTGATTCCCTGGCCCAGAGCATTGGCCTCCGGGATGGAGACAAAATTCTGGCCGCAGACAACAAGCCCATTGAAAGCTTCGAATATATTACCCGTGATGTGATCCTGAACGAAGCCAAGGTGATACAGGTGGAAAGAGACGGCCAGCAGGTGAACGTGCCCATCCCGAAAGGGTTTGTGAACAAAACCATCAAACGCAAGGCCTCTATTGTATACCCCCGCCTCGTAGCGCAGCTGGACACCGTGTTTCAGGACAAGCCAGGCTTTGCCGCGGGCATGCGCCAGGGAGACAAGGTGCTGAGCTTTAACGATACCACCGTGCAGTACTATCACGACCTGGTGAAAATGATCCGCAGAGACACAGGCAAAGCCGTGAACATCACCCTGCTCAGAGGAGCGGATACCGTGCGCATCAATACCACCGTACCCACCCAGGGCGGCTTCGGCGTGGGCGCGCTGCCCAACAAACAGCTGGACATCGTTACCCGCCACTATTCTTTCGGCCAGGCCATCCCCGCCGGTTTTGAAGAAGCCATTAGCACGCTGGTACGGTACGTACAGCAGATACGGCTGATATTTGTGTCTGAAGAAGTAAAAGCCAGCGAGTCCCTCGGCGGTTTTATGACCATTGGCAGCCTGTTCCCCTCTGAGTGGGACTGGCAAAGCTTCTGGCAGCTGACGGCCCTGCTGAGCATCATATTGGCGTTCATGAACATACTGCCCATTCCGGCATTGGACGGCGGGCACGTGGTGTTCCTGACCTACGAGATGATCACCGGCCGCAAACCCAGTGAAAAGTTCATGGAATACGCGCAGATAGTGGGTATGGTAATACTGTTCGGCTTACTGCTGTATGCCAACGGTCTGGACATCTGGCGCTGGATTTCGGATAAATTTTAGTATCTTTGCGGTTGCAAAATACGGGGCCGACCGGTTTTGACAGCATAGGTCTTTGAAAGTGTAAGCATGCCGTGCGTTGGATAATTAGCACGTAAATCTGAATACCCAAACTTTAATTGGCGAATCTAACTACGCCATGGCTGCCTAATCAGATTAGGTACCCATTATAGCCGCCGGGGATGTGGCCCGTTACGCCCCCCGCCGCTGAATCAAAACCATAGCGGGATAGGTACACATGGTTTCTGTGAGTGTGTAATGAAAATCTTAACGGATACGGACGAGGTTGGTTTGTTCTGCCCCTGCCAAGTTCCGACAACCTAATGCAGAAATAAGCATGTAGAAAGCTTTTGGGGAATATGTTTGGACGCGGGTTCGACTCCCGCCGGTTCCACTAAGGGGAATGGGTTACCGTTCCCCTTATTTTTTTGAGTAAAAAAACCTCAACTCGCCTGCAACCTCAATTCCCCCACCTGCTGGTAATTCTTCCGATACGTTTTAGGCTGGCAGCCTTTAAACTTCCTGAACTGCCGGTAAAAAAAAGACACACTTTCAAAGCCTGAGGCATAACAGATCTCGCTGATCTGCATGTCTGTTTCTATCAATAGCTTGCAGGCCCTGTTGATCCGGTATTCATTCAGAAATTCAAAGAACGGTTTTTTCATCACCTTGCTGAAGAACCGTGAGAAATATTTCTCGCTCATGTTGACCCGGCTGGATATTTCAGACAAGGATACCTGCTGCAGGTAATGAGATTGAATATAATCATAGATCACGTTGATCCTTGCATTGTCTGTCCGGTTCAATGCGCCCGTAAACCCCTGCGGGCAAAGAAAACGGAATTGGGCACTCCGTGCCAGCTCCTGCAATATCTCCATCACAATGATCATCTTTTCAAAAGCCGGCGCTTTAAGCAGGCGCAGAAATTTCGGTTTCAGCTGCAGCGCTTTTTCCCGGTCTACCGCAATGCCCTTGTTCGTTTCTGCCAGTAAACCGGCAATGGCCTTGAATTCTATGCTTTGCATCCAGCTTTCATTCAGAAAATCTTCTTTCAGGTAGATCACGATGGCAGTGGCCGGCTCATCTTCTTCTCTGCAGCTTTGCCAGGTATGCGGAAGGTTTGAGCCCAGCAATACAAGATCATCACAATAAAAATTCTCCGTGCTGTTACCCACGTGGCGAACACCATGGCTGCTCAATATGTACGTGATCTCCGGTTCGGGATGATAATGCCACGGATAGTCGAATTGTTTGTTGCTTTCCTGCAGCTCTATTTTGAAGAGACTGGACTCTGATGAGATTGGCTTAAAGTGCGGCTTCATGTTCTTAATATACATGAATTTGTACTGATTATGCCGGCTTTTTTTTATTTGAGTGCGAAATAGAGGAATAAAATAGCAATTTAGGACACTTTGCCTGTCCATCTACGGAGCAACCACTAAATAGGATACAAAATAGGCGAAATGGTGTAGACCTGTGGAAAAAGAGGAAATTATTTTTGTAAGCAACAACCAAAATTACGCAATTCTATCAGCTAACTACGCAAATCAACTACTATGAACTTCTGCTCATTTAATTTGCAGGTAATAGGGAAAGTCATTCCGTTACAGATCTTGCTGCTCTTCCTTTTTGCCCGTGCCATTGCACAAGATAAGGTGACCATTTCCGGCACTGTAACGGACGGGCAGGCCATGATGCCTAATGTATCCATTCAGATTAAAGGAACAAATCTTGGGACCACCACCACGGAGACCGGCAGATTCAGCATACAGGCGTCCAGAGGACAGGAGCTTGTTTTTTCATTTCTGGGGTATGATAAACAGACGGTCGTTGTTGGAGACCAGACAACGCTGAACATCGTACTTGTCCAGTCCGCCAATCAGACACTGAACGATGTAGTGGTGGTAGGTTACGGTACAAAGAAAAAAGTATCTGTAACGGCCGCCATTTCTACGCTGAAAGGAGCGGAAGTGGCTTCGGTGCCGGTAGCAAACCTGAGCAACAGCCTGGGTGGCCGTGTTTCCGGTGTTATTGTGAAGCAGGGATCAGGAGAGCCGGGAAAAGACGGCTCAAACATTTACGTGAGGGGCATTTCTTCAACGGGTGCAAATCAGCCGCTAATGATCGTAGACGGTATTCCCCGTCCTTTTCAGCAGCTCGATCCCAATTCCATTGAAACGTTCACCGTGTTGAAAGACGCGGCCGCCGTAGCGCCGTACGGCGTTGCAGGGGCAAATGGCGTAATACTTGTCACAACCAAACGCGGCAAAACAGGTGCGCCAACACTAAGCTATAACGGGTATGCAGGTTTTCAGAACCCGGTGGTGCTGCCTGACTTCGTGAACTCTTATCAATATGCCACCTTGCGGAATGCGGCTGCTGTAAATGAAGGGCTGCCGGAACCTTACTCCGCTTCAGACCTTCAGAAGTTCCAGGACGGGTCAGATCCGGATGCCTATCCTACATTTAAAGACATCTGGGGTACCATCACCAACAAGAACGCCATTCTTACCAATCATAATATTGAGATATCCGGCGGAACTGACCGGGTAAAATACTACGCGGGCCTGGGCTACCAGTTCCAGGAAGGCATGTGGGCGGCCACCAATTCAAGAAGGTTCAACCTTACCCTGAACCTTGACGCGCAGGTGACCAATACCACAAAGGTGTCGCTGAACGTGAACGGCCGGCAGCAAAAGAACATGTACCCGCAGATCACTACGGGCCGTTTGTTTGAGCTGATCGGTTACCTGCACCCGCTGTACGGGCCGTTGAAATTCAGCAACGGAATGAACGGCACCTTCCTCACCGGCAGCCTCTTCAACAGCGGCTATCAGAAGATCAATTCCACCGCGCTTTTTTCACAGCTGTCTGTAGAGCAGCAAATCCCCTTCATTCCCGGCCTGAAGCTGAGAGGCACAATTGCCTACGACCCGGCCCATACAATGAACAAACTCTGGGTATTGCCGGTACATAAGGCCAGCATCGATGTGTCCCAAACGCCATATGTGATCAAAGACGGCATATGGGGGCAGCAGAAGCCGTCTCTCAGCCAGAATTACACCAACGAATACCAGCTTACCTACCAGGCGGGGCTGAACTATGATAACACCTTCGGCAAACATCACGTAAGCGTGCTCGGGCTTTTTGAGGCCAAGAGCAATGATGTTGAAACGCTTGGTGCGGACAGGCGGAACTATAACCTGACCATAGACGAGATCAATCTCGGCAGTTCCAGCCAGGCTGATATGAGCACCCGCGGCAGCTCCAGCCAGGCCAGGCAGATGGGCCTCGTGTACCGCGTGGCGTATGATTACGCGCAGAAATATTTGCTGGAAGCAAGCGGCCGTTACGATGGCAGCTATTTTTTCCCGCCAGACCAGCGTTACGGCTTTTTCCCCGCATTTTCCGTGGGCTGGCGCCTGTCTGAGGAAAATTTCCTCAAGGATAAGCTGAGCTGGCTGGACAACCTGAAGATCAGGGCTTCTTACGGCGAAGTGGGCGCACTGGCTGGCACTCCTTTCCAGTATATGAGCACATACAACGTGCTTGGAACAAATTATGTGCTGGGCGGCAGTGCCGTGCAGGGCATCCGGGAAAGGGCCGAGCCTAACCCTTACATCACCTGGGAGCGGGCAAAGAAAACGGACGTGGGGCTGGAGGCTAATTTCTGGGGCGGCCTGCTCAATTTCGAGATCGATTATTTCTACGAGAAACGTTCCAACATGCTCGTGAACCCCGATGTGGTAGTGCCGGCGGAATACGGTGTGGGACTGAGCCAGGTGAATGCGGGCGTGATGGAAAACAGGGGCGTAGACTTCTCGATCAGTTCTTTTTACCGTGTTTCGGACGATCTGGAGATATCGCTTGGCGCCAACATGACTTACGCGAAGAATAAAGTGCTGCAGATATTCGAAACCTCTACCACTTACAACAACCCCAACCGCCGGGTAACAGGAAGACCCCTGGGTACGCAGTTCGGCTTCCAGTCGCTCGGATATTTCCAGGAAAGCGATTTTGACGCCAACGGTAACCTGAATCCGGGCATAGCCGTACAGCCCTGGGGCGCCGTAAAGCCGGGAGACATCCGGTATGCTGACCTCAACGGAGACAAAAAGATCAACGATGACGACCTCACCGTGATAGGAGACCCCACCGCCGCACCAAGGATCATTTACGGCTTTTCACCTTCGGTGAAATATAAGGCCTTCTCGCTGGACCTCCTCTTCCAGGGCGCCGCAAAAACCAACTGGTATTATCACGGCTCGTCTATCATGCCATTCTGGGAAACCATGCTTCCTTATGTTCACAATTTCGATTACTGGACGCCGGAGAATCCGAATGCCGCCTATCCCAGGCTCACCTCTGCACCAACGGTCAACAACTCGCAAACATCTTCTTTCTGGATGGGAGATGCCAGCTACCTGCGCCTGAAAAGCGCTACACTGGCCTACACCATTCCCTCCGCCATTATGAAGAAGATCAGGATGCAAAGCATAAGAGTGTTCTTGTCCGGACAAAACATTTTTACCTGGACCAAGCTGATCAACTACGATCCTGAAATTGGGCCGAACGACTCGTGGATACCGAACGGAAGCTGGGGGTATCCCAACCAGAGAGTCTTCTCCGTAGGCGCTAACGTAACATTCTAATCAGAAAAAAAATTTGGTATGAACAATCCATTCCTGAAATTATCCATGAGGGTGCTCCTGATAGGCATGCTTTCACTTTCATTCCATTCCTGCAATAAATTCCTGGACGTGGTGCCTAAAGACCAGGTGACGGATGAAACGCTCTGGTCCAGCACAGCCAATGCAGACCTGTTCCTGAACGACGTTTATGCGTCCGTTCCTTCCCTGCTCACCGGCGATCCCTGGGAAAACTTTTCGGACAATTCCATGAACGGGCAGGCCGGCCGTGTAAGCACCAACATTTACGGCCCATCCATTTATACGCCGAGCAACGCACCCAGTCAATGGGGCCTTTACACCGCCATCCGGAAAGCCAACCTGTTCATCAAGAACGTAACAGCATCAACGCTGGAGGCGGACTGGAAGAAAGTGAGGCTGGCGGAAGCCCGTTTTCTGCGCGCATATTTTTATTCAATTCTCTGGACGTACCATGGCGGTGTGCCGGTGATCACGGATGTGCTCAACCAGAACGAGCAGGGCGATGAGGTGTTCCGTCCACGGAACACTGCGGCCGAAACTTTCGACTTTATTGTGGCCGAATGTACCGCCGCCGCTGCAGATCTGCCGCTGACGGCAGAAACAGGCCGCGCTACATGGGGCGCCGCCATCACCCTGAAAGGTTCCGCAGAGCTGTTCAATGCCGGTGCCTTGCACAACCCCTCCAATGATCTTGCCAGGTGGGAGCAGGCTGCCAAAACGTTCAAGCGTATCATTGATACCGCGCGGTATTCCCTGTTCTCCAATTATAACACCCTCTTCTTCGAAGAGAACAATAACAACGTGGAAGTGATCTTTGCCCGCCAGCACATGGGCGGCACCTCCCTGGCCAATTACCGTGACGGGGAGATCGGGCCGCGGTTCGTGAACGGCGCCCTGACGGGTTGGGGGCATGTGAACCCCACGCAAGACCTGGTAGACGCATATGCCATGGCCAACGGCCTCCCGATAACCGATCCGGCTTCCGGCTACGATGCCCAGAACCCGTATGTTGGCCGTGAAAAAAGATTTTATGAATCTATTGTATACGACGGTTCGCAATGGCTGGGCAGCGAAATGATCATGAAGCAGGGCGTTGGCAGCCTGAACGCAACAGACCTTAATAACAGCAGTATTTCCACCAGAACGGGCTATTACATTCGTAAAGGCATTAACCCGAAATATGCCAGCGCTGGAAATAACCAGAACAGCGCTAACTGGATCATCTACAGGTATGCGGAAGTGTTGCTGAGTTATGCGGAGGCAAGGAATGAAGCTACCGGCCCCGATCAAACTGTGTATGACGCCATCAACCTGATACGCGAGCGGGCGGAGCTGCCCGACCTTCCCGAAGGGCTCAGCCAGGGCGCCATGCGCACCGCCATTCACCGGGAAAGAAGGGTAGAGCTGGCATTTGAGGAAAAACGCCTGCCTGACCTGTTAAGGCTGCGCCTGGCGGAAGTGGTGCTGAACGGTGCTGTGCATGCCATGAAAATTGAAAAAGTGGGAGACAAGTGGACGTACACCATCGTTCCGGCAGGCGGCGGCACAAAAGTTTTCAATGCTGCGAAAAATTATTTCCTCCCTATTCCGCAATCCGCCATCGACAAGAACAATCAATTGGTACAGAACCCGAATTATGATTAAAGCACAATATCTCATATGGGGCCTGCTGCTGCCGCAATTGGCGGTGGCGCAGGCGCCGGTGGAAAACCTTGCGGTCAGGATAGATTTTGGCCATACCGCACGGCAACAGCAGGCAAGAACGGTGATACTCAAAGCCGGTTCTCCCGGCCTGCAGATCACGAATATTACAGCGTCAGGAATTGAGCAGAACGACCGGGTTGGCCAGCAGGCATTGCTGCATACGGGGAATGGTGATGTAGACGGACTGACGGCCAGTATCAGCTGGCCCAGGCCTTCCGCGCCGCTGCGGAAGCTGGCGGGCCATCGTGACCGGTATTCGGTGAAAGACGATGCCATGTGGGGCTTCCTCATGGAAAACGGTACCCCCGGTCAGGGGGAAAGGCTGCGAAACGATCCCTGGAACAAGCCAGACGGCCCCCTGCTCGTTGTTCAGCTGGATGCTGAAGGCACGCAGGGCTTTGCTATTTCCCTGGAGCAGCTTGTGCGCCACCGCGCCATGTGGCTGCCGGAACATGATGTTTTTATCACGCTCGCCGGCAAGCCCGTGAGTTTCCGGAAACACCTTGCCTCCCTCAGAGGGAAACGGGTGCTTGACGAAGTGGCCGCGCAGCCGGAGACGTCTCTTGAAAAATTTAAGGAAGCCTGGGAAGACTTCGGCAACCCGCTGGAATGGAAGGCTTCCTGGCAAACGGAGTGGATGGGTACCAAAGGGCATCTCACGGTAATGGCGCCGGCCCATGGCGCTATCTACAAGTTCGCTGTAGACCGCGGCGGAAATGTACGCCCTGATTTTGCTTCACCGCACAAGTTCCGGCTGGACCTCCAATGGGAGGAAAGCAAATGGAAAAAGCAGCGGATATGGAATGGTTTACCTGTTATTGTTACAGACCTTGAAAAAAACGGGCAACAGGCAGAGATCACACAGTTCGTATCGCCGCTGGCAGACCCGTCTGCCGTGGTGCGCGGGTACCTGCCGGGTGTGATGCTCACGCAGGTGAAGCTGTCCGGCAAAAGCGGGCCCGTGCGGTTCGGCCTTTCCCTGGCCGGCCCTGCGGCGGATACGCAGCTGCATGTTTCAAATGCCAGCGGCAACTGGGTGGTAGCAGACAAACGGTCTGGCAACATCCTGTTGTTGCTGCAGGCGGGGCAAGGGCTCTCCGTAGCCGCAGAGGGTGGCGCAAAAGCAACATTGACGGTTACGGGCCATCTGAAGGAAGGGCAAGCTCTTTCGTTCGTAGCGAAGCTGCCTTCTCCCGCTGTAAAAGAAGCCGGCCGGCTAAACACGCTGGAGTTTGCCCCTGCAAAGCAGCAGACGGTGGCATACTGGGAGCGCTGGCTGGCTAAGGGAGCGCAGTTTGAAGTGCCGGAACAGGCCGTGAACGATCTTTTCAGGGCCAGTCTCTGGCATTCTCTTGTGCTGCCGAGACACACTATTGGAACAGATAACGCGCCGCATATGGACCTGCCGTACGCCAATACGGCTTATGGCCAGAAAGATGCAGACTGGCCCATCAACCAGGCTGTGTACGTAGATTATATGATCTACGGCCTGCGGGGGTACGATTCGGTTGCGCAACATGAATTGCTGGCCATGTTCAAAAGCCAGCAACAAAAAGATGGCCGCATCGGGGGCTTTGCCAACTGGGGCGTTTACTCGCCCGCACAGCTATATGCCATCGCGCAAAACTATTTGCTTTCCGCCAACAAGGAGTATTTTGAAGAATTGCTGCCGGCCGCGCTCAAAACGCTGGACTGGTGCCTTGCACAGGTAGAAGCCGCCAACGCCGCCGGCAATACGTCCGGCCTGATCAAGGCGCCGCTCAATGATCTTACCAACGCAGAGCGGGAGTGGGCCTTCACGCAAGCTTATTATGTGGCCGGCCTCGAAATATTCGCAAAAGCGCTGAAGGCCTATCGCCATCCGCGTGCGGAAGCCGTTGCCACCACCGCGGCTAAAATGAAAGCAGACGTGGTGAAGGAGTTCTCTCGCGCCAGCGTATTGTCTCCCGTGGTGCAGGTGGCAGACGGCACCTGGGTGAACTATGTGCCTACAGACGCCATGACGCCACGCCGGCTGATGGACCAGTGGTACCCCACAGATGTAGACTGCGGCCCGCTTCACCTGTCAAGGCTCGGCGTAATAGCGCCGGACAGCTGGCTGACCACCGCCATGCTGCACGATCATGAAGATAATCTCTTCTTCCGCAACCTGGGCGCTGCCAATGAACCGGTATATGTTCAGCAGTCTGCCGTATACCTGCAACGTGACGAACAGAAGGCCGCTATCCGGTCGTTTTACAGCCTGATGGCCTGTGGTTTCTCTCACGAGCAGCTGACCTCCCTGGAGCACCGCTGGGCATGGGGGCAGTACTACGGCCCGCCAAGTACAGACGGCGCATGGTTTGAGCTGTACCGCAACATGCTTGTCCGCGAAACAGGTATGGACACCTTGCTGATCGGGCAGGCTATACCCAGGGCATGGCTCGAAGACGGGAAAAAAATAGCGGTAAAGCAGGCGCCAACTTATTTCGGTCCGCTGAATATGGTCATGGAAAGCCATGTTGCCCAAAACGAGATCGTTACCACGCTGGAGCTTTCGGAAAGAAACCCGCCCCGCATGCTGGTTGTTCGGCTGCGGCATCCGCAGGGCAGCGCCATCCGGTCTGTTACCGTAAACGGGCAGGACTGGAAAAATTTTGACACAAAGAAAGAACTTGTTGTAATACCGGCGCCGGAAGGAAAACGATACACCATTTCGGCCAGGTATTGATCCATCACCATAAATTCAACAATTTTGAAGAGCGTATTCACTACATTCCTCCTGCTGATCAGTTTATATGGAGCAGCGCAGACCGCCAACGTAAGCGTGAAATTCAGGGAAGATGCGGGCCCGATGAATATGGAGAAAATGGCATTGGGGCAGGGCGGCTTGTCGGAAGAACCGATGCTGTCATCCAGGGTCCCGGAGATCAGGGCATTGCATCCCGCCATTATCCGGCTTTTCGTCAGCGAATATTATGACGTGATACCTGAAAAAGGAAGGTATCATTTTACTACGCTGGACAGTACGGTGAACAACATCCTGGAAACCGGCGCCAAACCTTTCATGAGCTTTTGCCTGAAGCCTTCCATATTTTTCCCGGTGGTAGATCATGATATTGTAGAGCCGAATGACTACAAAGCCTGGGAGCAATTTGTACATGACGTGGTAAAACATTTCCTTGACCGCAAGGCCGGTATCACCTACTGGGAAGTTGGCAACGAGGTAGACCTGGGAGAGAGCGGCGGTACGCCCTACCGCTTCAAGCCCGAAAGTTATGTACGGTATTACAGGCACACTGTTGCGGCCATCCGCCGCGCAGACCCGAACGCAAAGGTGGGCGGCCCGGCGCTTGCCTGGTACAAATCGCCCATCCTGCCTGCGTTGCTAGACGCCTGCGCAAAAGAAAAGCTGCCGCTTGATTTTGTTTCCTGGCATCACTACAACAACAGCCCTTACGTTATCCGCGAGCAGATCGACTACGTGAAAAAGCTGATAGCCGGGCATCCCGGCCTGCATCCGGAAACGATCATGAACGAATGGAACATGGACCTTTTCAATCCGCCGCTGGACCCTCGTTTTCAACCTTGTTATGTGGCGGAAACCGTTTGGCAGATGAAGGATGCGGGGCTGGACTGGTCTTGTTACTACCAGATCAGGGACTGGTATGTGAACTATGAAACGTTTGCAAGGTTCTTTTCCCCGAAGGGCACTGCATTCATGACAAGATGGTGGAACCGGCAGGCGCAGTTCAGCGGGCTGATAGACTACCAGAACCAGATAAGGCCTGCCTATTACACTTTCAAGCTGCTGTCCAGGATGGCGGGCAACCGTGTGCCCGTGCAGTCATCTCATAAAAAGGTACATGGGTTTGCTTCGCATGACAGCAAGCTGGAAATGCATAACCTGATGCTCTGGAATTTCTCGGACCAGCCGGTAACCGTCAACCTGAGCCTGGAAGATATGCCGAAAGATATGAGAGCCCGGCATATTATACTGGATGCCACCGGCGCCGGCCTGGAAGAGAACCTCCGTTTGCGGCCCGAACCGTTCAGCAAGCTGGAAAAAGGCACCAGGACATTGACGGTGAAGCTGGAACCCTGGGCAGTGCACTACTGGTCTTTGGAATAGAGTTGAGTATATTGTAAGTACTATGATCATTGATATCCATACACATATTTTCAAAGCCGGCGAAGACTTTGGGCCGGCGCTGCAGGCAGACCTTGCAAGATGCCGCGTAAACCAGGCGGCCTGGGGAGATGTGGAAGAAAGGCACCTGGAAACCACCCGGGCGGCTGATGTAGCCGTAGTATTCGGTTTGCAGGCTTCCGCAACGGGCTGGAACATTCCCAATGAGCGTGTGGCCGCGCATGTAGCCCGTGCGCCGGAGCGGATGTTGTTCTTTGCGTCAATAGACCCGCTGCAGCAAAATTACCGGGAGGAGCTGGAGATGTGCCACCAGGAGCTTGGCGCTACGGGCGTTAAGCTGGCGCCGCTCTACCAGAATGTGCATCCCCTTGACCCGCGTTATTACGACATCTACCGCTATTGTGAAAAGCACGGGCTTCCCATACTTTTTCATGCGGGCACTTCCTTTGTAAGCGGTACCCGGCTGGAATATTCGCGGCCCGCTCATTTTGATGCAGTAGCTGTTGATTTTCCCGGTCTGAAAATGGTGCTTGCGCACCTGGGCCATCCCTGGGAAGGGGAGACCATTGCGGTGATACGCCGCCATGAGAACGTATATGCGGACCTCTCCGCCCTGTACTACAGGCCATGGCAGTTCTACAATTCCATGCGGCTGCTGGTGGAGTACAACGCATCGGAAAAAGTGCTGTTCGGATCGGACTTCCCTTTTACCACCACCGCTAACTCGCTGAAAGGCGTGCGCAGCCTCAACCACATACTGGCCAACAGCGGCCTGCCGGGTATACCGGAAGAAGTAACGGAAGGGATCATCAACAGGGATGCGTTGACGCTGCTGGGCTTGCCGCATCCTTCAAAACGAACGTTATGAACATGCGGGCTTTACAACTGAAAGGGCTGAACGAGCTGGTAATGACGGAGCTGCCGCTGCCGGAGCCGCGCGCGGACGAAGTGCTGGTGCGCACGGGCGCCGCTACCATTTGTACGTCAGACCTGCATGACATCCGCCACAACCCCTTCGGCATCAGGTACCCCAGAACGCTCGGCCATGAAGGGGCGGGCGTAGTGGTGAAAGCGGGCGCAGCCGTTACGCATCTTGCTCCCGGCATGCGCGTGGCGGCCCATCCTGTTGTGTCTTGCGGAAAGTGTGAGGAATGCAGGAGAGGATATGAGCATTTATGTTCGAATATGGGCCACCTGGGGCTGGACAGGGACGGCTGCTTTGCGGAATATTTTGTGCAGCGCGCAGACCGTGTGGTGGCGCTGCCAGACCATATTTCCTTATCACTTGGCGCGCTGCTGGAACCCGTTGCCGTGTGCCTGCAGGCCATTGCAAGGGCCGGAGACGTCAGGGGCCGCCGGGTGCTTATTGTGGGAGACGGGCCGTTCGGGAACATCATTGCCCGGCTGGCACTGCAAGCCGGAGCGGCAAAGGTGGTGGTTGCCGGCCGCTCGCCTTTCCGGCTGAGCAAGATACCCGGCGCTGATATTGTAGAAGATGTTCCTGCAAAATCTGCAGACATTGCCATACTTGCCGTCAGCGCTGCCGAAGCGGTGCAAACCTGCATGCAGGCATTGCGGCCGCGAGGAAGGCTGGTAATATTCAGCAATGTGGTAGCGCCGGTCCCTATCGACCTTTTCACGCTGCATGTTTGCGAACTGGAGATTGCCGGCGCCTGTAATGACGAGAACCGAATAGCGGCATCACTGGAATGCCTGAACAATAAAACATTGACGCTGGAAGAGCTGATCACGCACCGGCTGCCTTTCGAAAACTGGGAGGAAGCGTTCTCCCTGGCGCGGGACGGGCACAACAGGGCGCTGAAAGTAGCCCTCACCTTTGGCCCTGCATCATGAACTTAACAGAGAAAGTATGAAGATTACAAACGTAGAAGCATTTATTCTCCAGTCTCCTTTCGAGATCACACTGCCGGAGAACAGTGATGAAGCAAGAGGCGTAAAACATTGCCTGCTGATAAAGGTCAGTACAGATGAAGGGATCACCGGATGGTCTGACGTGGAAACTTCCCCGCACGTGGCAGAAGCCGCCATAAACGCGCCGGAAAGCGGCGCCGGCATGTTTGAAGGTTTGCGCGCACTGGCCGTCGGGGAAGATCCCTTTGACGTAGAGCGGTTGTGGGACAAGATATACCGCGGTACCATCTATTTCGGAAGGAGGGGCGTAGCCATGCAGGTGCTTTCCGGCTTTGATATTGCCTGTCATGACATCATCGGCAAAGCCGTCGGCAGGCCTGTTCACAAGATACTGGGTGGCGGCCGGCGGGATAAAGTGCGGGCATATGCTTCCACGCTTTTCCGTTCCTCCCCGGATGCCATGAAGCAGGCCTGCGAATTTTATCTGAAGCGCGGCTTTACGGCAGTGAAATTCGGATGGGGAGTGTTTGGGCAGGATTTTAAACGGGATGTCAAACTGGTGGCGGCGGCAAGGGAAACACTGGGGCCGGATACGGCATTGATGATAGACCCGGGATGGATGGTAGACCGCAGCGCTTATGATGCGGTTGAATTGTGCAAGGCGCTGGAGCCTTACAATATATTCTGGCTGGAAGATTTTTTGCATCCTGAAAATTATGACGGGTACGCCAGCGTAAAGGCGGCAGGAGTAAGAACAAGGCTGGCGGCCGGAGAGCAGGAGGCTACGGCCTGGGGCTTCCGGGAGCTGATCAGGCGCGGCCGCATTGATGTGGCCCAGCCAGACCTGTCCCGTTGCGGAGGGTTTACGCAGGCCCGGAAGATCATGTGGGAGGCGGAATGCGCGGGCATAGACGTTTGTCCGCACGCCTGGCTCACAGACCTGTTAACCGCTGCCAGCCTCCACGTGAACGCCGTGCTGCCGCGGTCGCTTTTCCTGGAGTACAACGTCAGCGATAATCCCATGCTGCGCGAGATCATTGAAAACCCCGTGCAGATGGACAAGAACGGCTACATTCCCGTTCCGGACGGCCCGGGCCTGGGAATCGGCATCAATGAAGCTGCTGTTAAAAGATTTTGTGTTAACCTTTAATAAACCGATATGAAAACGATCCTTGCTCAGGAGCTGCTGCCGGAAGAAGCTGCGCTATGGTGGCTTGGACAGGCCGGTTACGTTATCCGGTCCGCCGGGCTCACCATTGCTATTGACCCTTATCTTTCCGATGCCGCAGGCAGAGGCTCCCCGGAATTTTCCCGGCAGTACCCGCCGCCTGTTGCAGCGGAAGAGCTGGAAGCAGACATCTACATCATCACACACGATCATCTTGACCACCTTGACCCGGAAACAATTGCATCCCTGCGGAACAAGGGAAGCGCCCGTTTCGTTGCTCCAAGGCTGGCAGCGCGGAAACTGCCGGCGCTGGGCGTTCCTGCGGAACAGACCATTGTGCTGAACGCCGGGGAAACATGGCGTACGGAAGGCGTGGAAATAACCGGGGTGTTTGCCCTTCCCACCGGTGCGGATGTGCTGGATACCACCGGCTACATCGTCACGTTCGGGAACGGCAGAAGTGTGTACCATACCAGCGATACCCAGTTCCATCCCCTTGTGCTGGCCGCTGCGCCGCATGCGCCTGACCTGATGCTGGTGCCCATCAATGGCAAATGGAACAACCCCGGCCCGGAACAGGCGGCAGAATTTGCAAAGGCCGTACGGCCGAGGTTCGTGATGCCCAACCATTATGATATGATGGCCCTGAACGCTGAAAATCCTGCTGTGTTCAAATGGTGCTGCGAGCAGCAGGGGCTGGGAAGTAACTGCGTGATCGCGGAGCGCATGCAATCGTTTATATGGTCATGATGATGAGCAGCGAAAAAAGAAAACAAATTCGTAACTGACAAAAAACACCGATATGGAAATCTCGCAAAAGCTTTTAACTGACGAAGAAAAATTTAAATGGATAAAAGAAAACCTGTACGTACCGATCATATGTGATGTGCTGGACACACTTGGGTTCCGTAACCAGGCCATGCATCAGCGGCTGCGCCCGCTGGACGGGGAGAACGCCATCATGGTAGGACGGGCCAGAACGTTCCGCTGGATGGAAACGGACTATATTGAAGACGACCCCTACAACCTGGAAATTGAAGCGGTAGATTCGCTGAAGGAAGGGGACGTAGTGGTGCACTCTACAGACTACGCCGGCACAAATGCGCCCTGGGGAGAGCTGATGAGCACCATCGCCAAACGGAACGGCGCCGTTGGCTGCATTTGCGACAGCATGATCAGGGATTGCAAGAAGATAGTGGAAATGAAATTCCCCGTCTTCTACGGCGGCATACGCCCGCTTGACAGCCTGGGGAGAGGACGGGTGATGGCTTACGACGTGCCCGTCAGGTGCGGTGAGGTAGTGGTGAAGCCGGGCGAGCTGATCTTCACGGACTTCGACGGCATCGTGGTAGTACCGCGCGAAGTGGAAGACAAGGTGCTGGCCGTTGCGTATGACAAAGTGAGAAAGGAGAACCAGTCCAGGAACGACCTGCTGAAAGGCGATTCGCTGAGAACAGTGTATGACCGGTATGGTGTACTTTAATCAATATCAATGATGAACATTCTTTGTGTAGCAGCCCATCCGGATGATATAGAGATCCTGTGCGCGGGCACGCTGGCCCGTTACGCGGCCGAAGGGCACCAGGTAACCATGGCGATTTTCACCAGCGGCAATATGGGTGATGCGGTGATCCGCCCGGAAGAACTGGCGGAAATAAGGGAAGAAGAAAGCCGCGCCGCTGCCGGCCTCATCGGCGCAAAGCTGATCTGGGGCGGCGTGATGGACGAGCATGTTTTCCCGGACCGGGAACAGCGGCGCCTGATGATAGATATACTGCGGGAAGCAGACCCTGACGTTATTTTCACCCATTCCCCCAGTGACTATCACCCGGACCATCGTTATGTAGGCCAGCTGGTCTTCGATGCGTATTTCCAGAAAGGGTTGCCGCATATCCCTGATCAGCAGCTGCCCGCCTGCCGCTTCGGGCATGCACAGGTGTATTTCATGGATAACCTGGGCGGTATCGGGTTTCAGCCTACCGAGTATGTTGACATATCTGCTTCTTTCGAGATCAAGAAAAAAATGCTTGCCTGCCATAAAAGCCAGTTCGCCGCCATGCAGCAGCTGGCGTCTACAGACCTGTTCGAAATGATAGACGTGCAGGCCCGCTTCCGTGGAATGGCCGCCGGCTGCCGGTATGCGGAAGGGTTTACCCGGCTGGACGCTTTCCAGCGCGGATTAACCAAGCGGGTGCTGCCATGAACATCAGCGCCGTCAGATGGAACGGCTGGGATGCCGTTCAATGCAGCACCGCCTCCTGTGAGCTGATTGCGGGTATTTCCGCGGGCCCGAGAATACTGTCTCTCCGGTACCGTAACGGAGATAACCTGTTGTATGTAGACAAAAAAGATTTCAGGGTGGGCAGCTGGCGCATTTACGGCGGCCACCGCTTCACCACGGCGCCGGAAAACGACAACAGTTATTTCCCCGACAACGCTCCCTGCAAAGTATCCGTTACCGGCGCTGCCGTGGAAATAGCCGCTCCTCAAAGGCCGGATGGCACCCGTTTGTCACTGGTCATTACAGAAGGCGGTAATGGATTTGACATTGAGCATGTGCTGGACTATCATGGCGCTGCAACCTGGGAAGGAGCGCTGTGGGCCATCACCTGCGTGCCCCGCGCTGCATGTGTGCAGCCTGCGCCTGCAACCGGCCCCGTTCATTTCTGGCCAGGTACCGATCCGGCAGGCTGGGGGGTGGTAAACGGGCGGGTGAGCGTAAAGGAGGGAGATGTCCGCGCCAAAGCGGGATGGTTCATGGAATATCCTGAGCTGATTGCCACGCAGCCAGCCGGCGTACTATCTATCAAAAGTCCCGCTGGCCGGCCGGGAGATGTGTATGTAGATAATGACTGCAATGTAGAGGTTTTTGTGTGCGCGGACTTTACAGAGCTGGAAACGCTCAGCTGCAGACTAACCGTCCATCCGGGCGGGTCTGCCAGGCATTACCAGCAATGGCGGTTATCGGCTTCATCCGCCGTCGATCATTAAATCAAGGAACATTTATGGAGAAATTTCATCTTTCGTTGGTCGATGTATTGATCATTGTTGTGGAAACACTGGCAGTGGTGGCCATTGGGCTGGTAGCTGCCAAAAAGATAAAACGGACGGCGGCAGGATATTTCCTGGCTGCGGGCAACATGCCCTGGTACCTGATCGGCGCTGCCTTTGTGGCAACAAGCGTGTCCAGCGAGCAGATAGTAGGTACCATGGGCGCCACCTACAAGGGCGGGCTGGCTATTGCGAACTGGGAGTGGTGGGCGCTGCCAACGTACCTGCTCATGATGGTATTTTTTATCCCGATGTATTTGCGCAACAAGATAACCACCGTGCCGGAATTGCTGAACCGCCGGTTCGGGCCCATTTGTGGCGCTATTTATAGCATCGTGATCCTCATCGGCTACATTTTTGTATTTCTGCCGCCGGTCATATACGGCGGCAGCGTTACTATCAGTGAGCTCACGGGGTGGAACATTCAGTATGTAATGGCCGGCATTGTGGTGCTAACCGCCAGCTACACGCTGCTGGGGGGCTTAAGCTCCGTGATGTGGACAGACGCTATTCAATGCCTGCTGATGATTGCGGGCGGCGTGCTGTTCTTTTTTGTGGCGCTCAATAAAATACCGGGCGGCTGGGGCGCCATGATGGAAGCTTCTCCCGGGCGTTTCCACCTGTACATGCCGCCATCCAGCCAGGAGGCGCCATTTGCCGGTTTGATACTGGCGTCTTTCGGCGTATTCCTGTTTTACCAGTCCTCCAACCAGGTGATGATCCAGCGCGTACTGTCTGCGCGCAGCACCTGGGACGGTATGATGGGGATCATCTTTTCAGGTTTTATCAACCTGGTGAGACCACTGGTAACATGCCTGCTGGGCCTTATTGTTTATCACTGGCTGGACGTGATGAAGCAGGGCCCGTCCCTGCTGCCTGACCAGCAGGACAAGGCCTTCCCCGTAGCGCTGGAGCTGTTTGCGCCTTCCGGGCTGAAAGGCGTGATCCTGGCCGGCTTTTTTGCTGCCGTGATGTCTTCCATCAGTGCGCTGGCCAATTCTATTGCTACCATCTTTTCGCTGGACGTGTACAAACGTTTCTGGAGAAAACGAGCCGGAGACAGGGAACTGATCATTACCGGCCAGCTTTCCGGCGGTATGGCGTTGCTGATAGGGGTGATGATAGCCCCCCTGGTGGCTGATGTGGGATTGTTCAAATATTTTCAGACCGGCGTTACCTACATGGCCACCCCGTTTATTGCCGTATTGCTCATGGGACTGCTATGGAGAAGAACCACCTATGCCGGCGCCATTGCGGGGCTGGTTGGCGGCGTATTGATCCAGCTTGGGCTGGCGCTGCTTTTGTACGCGTTGAACATCAAAATGAACTGGTTGTATGAAGGGGCTATTGCCGAAGCGCTTACCATGCTGCTCATCATGGCGGTATCTTTGTTAACGCCCGCTCCGCCGGAAACGCAGGTCACCCCTTTCCTGTGGAAGCTGGCCTGGCTGCGGTCTCTGAATGAAGAAGACAAGAGCCGGCCATGGTTCAGGAAGATCAAGTTCTGGTTACTGGTATATGCGCTGGCATGGTGTTATATTTATTGGCGGTTCTGGTAGATCAGGGGTGTTTATTATGTCATACATAATTCGTACTTTGTCTGAATAACTACGAGACAAATGAGACGTTTATTGACCGGCATCCTGCTGTTGCCCCTGGCAGCAAATGCACAACTGCGGGTGGCCCCCATCTTTTCAAACCACATGGTATTGCAGCGGGACGCACCCATCCGCATTTGGGGTAAATCACTGCCAGATAAATCAGTTACTGTCCGCTTCGCCGGAAAGGAACAAAAGACTTTAGCAGGCAAAGATTCGTCCTGGCGCGTCTCCTTTCCCCCGCAAAAATTCAATGCCTCCCCTCAATCCATTTTTATTAGTTGCGATCATCAAAAGATAGAACTGGAGGATGTGCTGATAGGAGATCTCTGGATTGCCTCCGGCCAGTCTAACATGGAGTGGCCCATGGTCCGTGAAATGCACTGGAAAGCGGAAACCGCCAATACAGATCAGCCACTGATACGGTTAAACAGCCCTCCGCCTGCCGGCCGTTATGTATACGGTGTGCCTTATAATGATTCATTAAACAAGATTAAATAAAGACAGTTTCTATTTATGGCGCGGCTGGCAGGGTTGTGACAGCAATACCGTTAAGGCCATGAGTGCAGTAGCTTATTATTTCGCCAAAACGATTGTAAGCAGGAAACAAATACCCATTGGCATTATCAATCTCTCTATCGGCGGAGCGCCAATTGAAACGTTCATCAGCAGAGCGGCCCTGAACAGCAAGTTTGTTTCGAAACTCAAGGGCAACTGGCTGGAGAATAAAAACCTCCCGGAATGGGTACGGCAAAGAGGAAAGGAAAATGTAGGCGGAAATCCTGAAGGCTACAGGGACGATCTGGGATTGAACCACGCCTACAAACCCGGTTTCGCGTACGAGACAGGCATCAGGCCTTTACTTTCTTTTCCCGTTGCCGGAATCATCTGGTACCAGGGAGAAAGCAATTCGCTGGAAAAAGAAAGAGTGGAGGAGTACAGAGCGCTGATGCAGTTGATGATCAGTGACTACCGCGAAGGCTGGAAGCAGCCGAAGATGCCTTTTTATTGGGTGCAGCTATCCTCCATTGACACAGCCAGGTATGCATCAAAATACTGGCCGGTGTTCCGGGATGAACAACGGAAACTGCTGGCAGCGGTGAAGCATGGGGGCATGGCAGTTTGTAGCGATCTGGGGTTCAGGAATGACGTACATCCTACCAATAAAAAAGATGTGGGCGAACGGCTGGCCAGGTGGGCATTGAAAGACGTTTACCATGAAGACGTCATCCCCTCCGGGCCGCTGCCGTTGCATGCAGCATATGCAGGCGGAAAAGTAAGGATAACATTTCAGTACGCAACTGGCCTGAAAACCGGAGATCATGAAACGCTGCGCGGTTTTTCGCTGGATGGGGTTACAGATGCTCCAGCCGTTATTCAAAACAACGAGGTGATCATTCCAGTAGCCCGGAAACCGCAGTTTGTCTACTACGGCTGGAAACCTTACAGCGATGCCAACTTGGTTAACGGGGAGGCTTTACCCGCCTCCACGTTTAAAATACCTGTCAGGTAAACAAAACACTTACTTTGCAACCAGTGCCTGGCCTTCGAAAACTATCCCAGGCCAGCCATGCGCCATAAATTGCCTGATGTTTTGATGGTCTGCCCCTTCGGGGTTGTTTAACACCGCCTGGTAATGTTCTGCAAACAGGTACAGTGTATCTTCCTTGCTCAGCTGGTTCAGTTGAGCAAATGAAAACACCTTGGCGCTACCCTGGTTTTGAGTGGCTTCATTATAAGCCTCCCCGTTTTTGAAGGCTGTTGGCTGGTGTTGATAATGCGCTTCTATAAATTCGATTACCTCTTTGAACGTCAGGGTCCTGGTTTTCAACTTATCGATTAAAGCGGGTAATTGTTCTTTCATGTACTATGATGTAAAAGGGGCAAAAATAGAAAATATGTATTAAAAAGCGGGCCGGCTTTCAAAGCCGGCCCGTTGTGTCTATGCCAGTTGCTGACTGACGTAATGATCAGTTGCCCGCTGTATGAAAGCCGCCAGTTGCCTGCCGGGCAATTCTTTCCTGCCTAGCCTGCAGCGCTTTTTTGTGCCCTTCCAGCGCCTGCGCCAGGTCAAACGTAGGATCGTCAAGAATGTCACGGATCTCTTTCAGCGGAAAGTCCAGTTCCCGGTAAAAAAGTATCTGCTGCAGCCGTAGCAGCTCCTTTTCGCCATACAGCCTGTACCTGGCCTGGGTACGGACAGATGGTTCCAGGAGGCCCATCTTGTCATACAGGTGCAAGGTGCGCACACTTACACCCGCCAGCCTGGCGAGTTTTTTTACAGAATAGTTGTCCATCGTTTGGGTTTATACCTTGTGAAGGCAAATATAGGGTATGACCTAAGGTAAGAGTCAAGAGGGAGGGCAGGTTTTTTGCGATGTACATTCCGATTGTTTCGTTTATTTCGTTTATTTCCATAACTTTGACGTGAAAAATCAATGAGATATGGAAGCGATACTTGAGAAAACCACCCGGAGTGACCAGAAAATAGCCAGGGCGTTAAGGTCCAGGGTTACTGAAGTATCCGCAGCGGTAGCAAAAACGAACAGTAATACAATTCCCTTGCGGATTGCCGGTTATAAACAGCCTTTTGAGATACCGAAATCGGCCATGACCCTTCTTTTCACGATCCTGGACAACATGGCTGACGGCAACTCTTTTGCATTGTTCCTTTCGGATAATAATGCAGAGATCAGTACCCAGCAAGGAGCAGATCTGCTGGGTGTATCCAGGCCGCATCTGGTCAGCTTGCTGGAGAAAGGTGAAATACCTTTTCATAAAGTTGGAACACACCGCAGAATACAATTGAAAGACCTGATAGCTTACGACAAAAAAATCAAAAAGAACAGGACCGATAAGCTGGATTTTCTGGCTGATCAGGCTCAGGAGCTTAACCTGGGATACTAACCTGCATGAGTGATGTTAAAAAGTTTGTTGCCGTACTGGACGCTAATGTTCTGTACCCGGCCCCCTTACGAGATTTTCTTCTGCGCCTGGCTGAGACCGGCTTATACATTCCGAAATGGTCTGATGAAATTCACGATGAATGGATACGGAATTTGCTGCAAAAACGGCCTGATTTACAGGAGGGCCAGTTGAATAAGGCCAGGCAGGCTATGGATAGCGCTTTCCCTGATTCAAATGTAACTGGTTTCAAAAGCCTGATTGCTGGTTTGAACTTGCCAGATGACAATGACCGGCATGTATTGGCCGCGGCCATAAAATGTGAAGCGGATGCTATTATTACATTCAATAAAAAGGATTTCCCTTCCAGGAGCATCAGGCCGCTCGATCTCGAAATAAGGAACCCCGATGAATTTGTAGTATTTCTGCTGAAAGCTAACCGGCCGAAAGTACTACAGGCGTTGCTGAGGCAAGTAAACGCTCTGAAAACGCCGCCTCAAAGCAGACAACAAGTGTTATCTACCCTGGAGAAGTGCGGCTTGGTGCAAAGCGTTTGCATGATAACTGCGGCGTGAAAGAGGGGCAGACCGTGCCGGAACAGTTCGCTAAAAAAAAGCAGTTGGCGGTAAACCCGCCAACTGCCCATTATCTTCACTACCTCGCAACCCTCGCCGCTCCTCCCAACAATTCCCCCCGCAGCATCAAATACCCGATGTAACAAGAATACGCCGCATACTGCGCAGTATCCGTAACGGTATTATTCCCCTGCTGCAATATCGCCATCTTGTCAAACTGTTCGGCAGACACACGGAACTCTACCGTATGGTTGCCCGCGGGAATGTCTTTGAAATAGAAATACTGCGGGCGGTAGTAGGTGCTGTATTTGTCAAACCGTTTCTTTTGCGCCAGCAGGGTACCGTCTACGTATATGTCCAGCTGCCCGGTTCCCGGCCCTACAATATCGTAGAGCCCTGCCAGGGTGCCGTTGTACTGGATGCTGGCCACGGCGGAATCTTCGCGGTCTCCCCGTTTCAAATCGGGGAATTTGGCGCGCAGGTGGCCGGGGAGCACCGTGTCTGTGCTGGTGATGGTGGTCCATTGCCCGGTGTAGCTCAGGCTGCTGGCGGGCAGCATTTTGGCGTCTTCCCAGTTATCACTGTCAAAGGCGGCTATAAGGCGGTTGGCGGGCGGCGTGGTGATCAGCGAGAACGAGTCAAGCGCCTGCGCCAGGGTGGCGGCGTACAGCATGTGGCCGGTTTCGGGGTAGGGATGGGTACCGTCTTTGGAGAAAACGATCTTGCCGGGATGGTCTGCCGGCAGCCCTTTGAACACCAGCGAGCCGGCTTTATACAACTGTATCACACTGTCACACATCAGCACGGAAGGTATGCCGTAATGATCAGCTACATCTTCCATGGCCTGCATGGCACGGGTTATGCCGCCGGCTACCAATGCGGGGGCGGTGGTTTCGGTAACGGTATATACAAAGCAGATATCGGTGTTGGCGTTGGCCGTCCATATCTGGCGGACAATGCCTTCCATGGTTTTATGAAGGATGGTGGTGGGAAGGCCGTTGTCATTCACGGCAAACTCTACGAACACCAGGTCTGGCGCTTTGGCCAGCACGTCTTTCTGCAGCCTGAAAACGCCCAGGTCTGAGCCGGTGCCGCCAATGCCCGCGTTCACCTGGGTGAGCGCGGCGCCGGGGTATTGTGATTTCAGCCGGTTAAAAGACTGGTCTCTCCACCCGCTGCCGGCTTCTGTAATGCTGCCGCCCAGGTAGGCTATTTTTACACTGTCTCCGGCATTCAGTTTCGTGAAGAAATTGACAAGCCCCGCTCTGCCGGGGTGCTGCGCACCTGGCGCCACGGTATCTGCCAGCAGGCTCATTTTGTTGATCTCAAGTGGAGTGATGGCCTGGCAGTGTGCAAAAAGCAGGATGCAGCACAGCACCTTCGTAATACGTTCCATAGTTAGTGAATTTTAAAGTAGTCTACATTGCCCACACCGGAGCCTCCGTTGAACACAAAATACACGTCCTGCAGGCCGGCGCCGCCGGTGAGGGTGGTGGTTTGCTCCTGCAATTTGTCGTACCCGCCTGTTGACACCGTGGTCAGTTCCCCAATAAGCGTGCCGGTGGGGCTGCCTAAACGTACTTGTACCTTTTTCCCCGCACCGGTGGCCGTAACGCCGAGCCTCACGGTAAACTGGCTGTAGCCGGTCTTCAGGTCTACCTGGTTGAACTTCACCCAGTCGTTATGGTCGCAGGAGCCAATGTACATGCCCTTGTGCTGGATGCCAAACATCTGGTCAAAACTTTCCGCATGCAGGTAAATGTCGTCAGAGCCGGGCAGCAGGCAGGAGGGGGAAGTGCCTGTATTTGGAATGCTGTAGCCGGGAGGGCCCCAATTACGCGCAGGGTCCTGGAAATTTACCGGTGCTTTCGTGGCAAAGCCGGTGGGGGAAAGAATGTACGTCCAGCCGGAAAGGCCGGGGTCTCCCTGTACCGGGAAGCTGTCTTTCATTTCGTAGTGGTAGCCGCCGGTGTTGGCAATGCCGGTGGAATAGTTGTAATACAGGTTATGTTGTATCACGGGGGGCACTACGTCCCCGGTTTTGAGATAGGCGCCTCCGGCGCTGTCTATGGCGTATTGGGAGATGATGATGTTCTTTTCAAAGCGGTTGCCGGTCATGGTGGCGGTACCGCGGATGGCGTAGTTCAGCACGGCCATTTTACCGGTGCTGCCCAGGTCGAGAATGTTGCCGGTGATGTTATTGTTAAAGCCGCCATGCACGAGTATAGGCTGCCTGCCGGTACCGGCCATGATGTTGCCGCGCACGGTGGTGTTGGAAGTATGATCATCCAGGTACACGGCGCGAACAAAGTTGTCAAACTGGCCATAGTCACGGATGAAGTTGTTCTCGATGAAGATGCTGTCAGAGAGGATCGTTCTGTCGTTGGTATAGATGGCGGCCCCGTCCCGCGCGGTGATGCAGGTGTTCAGCAGCGCATTGTTCCGCACTTCGGTGCCGGAAATATCGTCTCCGGTTTGCAGAGACCATACGCCGATGCCGTAACCGGTAGTGTTCCTGATCACATTGTTCAGGATGCGGGTATTCGGCACTGTTCCCTGCGTATTGATGCCGGCGCGGTCCCAGCCGGGGGCAGGCACGTTGCCATCTTCCACAATATTATTGCGGATGGTATTGTGGGCAGCGGGGCCGTAGGTGGCGTTAAAATAAGGCGCGGCATTGCTCCAGCCGCGGCCGCCGTGTATGCCAATACCGCGACTGGTAAAATTGCGCACCAGCAATCCTTCTATAAGAATGTGGGAGCCGCCCAGGATGTCTATCACGTCCTGTATGCCATTACCGTCTATAACGGCGGAGTTGACGGGGTCTCCGGGATACGTTTTCCAGGTTTGCCCGTTGTCACTTGAATCAAGAATGAAAGTGGCGCTGCGGGTGTAGGTGCCTTCACGCAGGTAGGCAGTTTTGATGGCGGAGGCCCGCATGGCGCTCCGCGCGCGCTCCAGCGTGAGGAACGGCGCTGTAATGGTGCCGCTGTCTGCATCATTTCCCGTAGGGGAAACATAAAAGGCGGCGGAGTCTATAGTTGACCAGCATGAGTTGAGGGTGTTGCCAAGCGCCAGCTTGTTCTGCAGGAGTACGGATTCTGTACGTTCTGAGCAAGACATGCAGCAGTAGCATAACACCAGTAAATTGAGGAACCTCATTTTGTAACAGTTTTTATGATTGAACAAATAGAATGAACAGTTTTTAGTAAAACTTGAAATAGTCAAAACTTCCAATGCCGGCGCCGCCTTTGAATATGATGTACAACCGGTGTGTTCCTTCCTCCAGTTGCAGCGCTGCTGTTTGTTCCCGGAAGCTGGCATACCCGCCGGTGTATCCCAGCTGCAGCAGGGCCACGCGGCGTCCGGTAGGAGAACCAACCCGCACTTCTACCTGCGGTTGCCCGCCGCGTGACGTTACGGCCGCCCTTGCCGCGAAAGTTGTGAAGCCTTTTTTGATGGTCACGTTGTTGAAGCAAACCCAGTCGCCATTGTCACAAGAGCTGATGGCCATGGAAGGCATGCGGTCAAAGCCGTTGCCCAGGTGTATGTTGTCCAGCATTTGCGCGGTGGCGGAATCTCCGCCGGCCAGTACGGCAATTCCGTTTTTGCTGATGCCGTACAGGCTGTCGCAGCTTTCGGCGTGGAGGTACACGGCATCTGTGCCCGGTGTCAGGCAGGAGGGCGGCGTGCCGTTGCGGGGAATGCGATAGCCCGGCGGCCCCCATGCGCGTTTGAGCGGGCGGAAGGAAAGGGGGGCGTTGTAAATGATGCTGTTGCTGTCAACAGTGTACTCCCAGTCTGATATATGTGGATTGGCGGTAAGCGGGTAACTGTCTTTCAGCATGTACAAAAGCCCGCCGGTGTTGACCACGCCGGTGGAATAAGAAAAATAGAGGTTGTGGCTGATGTCCGGACAGGAAACGTTCCCGAATTTTCGGAAGGCGCCTCCTGAAATATCTTCGGGGTAGCTTGAGAGCACAATGTTACCCCTGAACCGGTTTTCTTCCATGGGCCTTTTTTTATGCGCCGCGTAGTTGAGCACGCAGGGTTTGCCGGAGTTGCCGAGGTCAATGATATTACCTTCTACCACATTGTTGCTGCCGCCGTGAATCAGCAGCGGCTGCGTGCCGGTGCCTGCAATGATGTTGGCGCGTACGGTGATGTTAGAGGCCCAGTCATCCAGGTAAATGCCGCGCAGCTCGTTTTCGTATGCGCCATAGTCGCGGATGAAATTGTCTTCCACCACAATGTTGGTAGAGGCGGCCGTTCTGTCGCAGATATACACTGCGGCGCCGTCTTTGGCGCCCGTGCAGGTATTCAGCACCACGTTGCCCTGCAGCAGCGTGCCTGATATGTCATCCGTTTCCTGCAAAGCCCATACGCCAATACCGTAGCCGGTGGTGTTCCTCACCACGTTGTGAAGTATCTGCGTATGGGGGGTGGCGCCCTGGGTGTTAATACCGGCGCGGTCCCAGCCGGGTGCGGATATCTTCCCGTTCTCCACAATATTGTTCCGGATGATGTTGTGCTTTGCCGCATCAACGCTCTCGCTAAAATGCGGCGCCGCATTTCTCCATCCTTTCCCGCCATGTACGCCAATACCCCTGCTGGTATAGTTCTTTACAGTGAGGCCGTTGATGGTGATGTTGCTGCCTCCCATGATCAGCAGTACATCGTTCACGCCCTGGCCGTCTATCACGGCACTGTTGGGCGCGTCTGCCGGGTGCCCGCTCCAGGTGCTGCCGCTGTCTTCGCTGGTGAGTATAAAACTTGTGTTGCGTTTGTATGCGCCGGTACGGAGATATACTTTTTTTACCGCAGATTGCCGGATGGCCGTGCGCGCCCTCTCCAGCGTGAGGAAAGGTTTTTTAATAGAACCGTCTGCCGCGTCATTCCCGCGCGGTGAAACAAAATAAGCCGTGTCTGTTACGGTAGCCATCACGGGAGAAGCGGAAAACAGAGAACATCCCGCCGTTATGATATACCTGGTAAATCGATCTTTCATGCTGTGTCTTGAAAATTTGTTATTGTACGAGTTTGGCGGCCAGCCTATATGCTTCCGGGTTGTATGGCACCCGGTGCTGCAGCAGCAACTGGCAAATTCTCAGCCTGCCCTTGCCGGATGCGGCCTCCGCTACGGCCATGTTGCCGCCAATGCCTGTTTTGCCCCATGATGTATTGCCGGTGCTGACAATGGCTGTGAGCTGGTCAGATTCGATCATGTTATCCAGCAGCGGGCGGACGAGTTGTTTGCTGCCATCGTACCAGAACCTGAAACCCAGCGGCGCCGCATCTTTTACCATAGGGTGGCCGGTAAGCGGAGAAGCAAAGTAATAGCTGCCCATGTTGCATGGGTGGATGGTAAACGTTTTGCCTGCCACGGTATGCTGCCCCGGCGAGGCCTGCAGCAGCACCATTGTTTTACCGCCTGCCACCAGCGCGTCCAGTTCCCGCCGCCGGGACTGGTAGGCGTTCACATCATCTACCAGCAGTACATCCGCCCGGGCGGCATCCGGCAAAACATCCCATGGCATGTCTGCCGCCAGTGCCGCCGCGGGGCCTCCCATGCCAGCCAGCCACACCTTGCGGCGCTCTTCTGCCGGCCGCGGATATACTTTTATGATGATGGATGATTCATGCTGCGGGCGCCCTTCCGCATCAAATAGCGCTATTCTCAGGGTGGCGTTCTGCGGCTGGTTTACTTTCGGCAGCCGTACAGGAATGAAGCCCTGGAAAGTGCTGCGCCCGGCTTCGATACGGGCGCCGGCCATGTTGGAAAAAACAATGCGGTTGTTCATTTCCAGCTGGTATTTGATGGTATAGCTGGCGGGGGCTTGCTGCAGGTCATTGGCTATCCATGCTTCTATGGGAACAGTATCTTGACTGAATGCCTGGAAGCGGTCTGTGCGGAGTTGTATGGCCAGGGGAGACAAGGCATCCCGGTACGCGTACCAGGCCTGTTTGGGTTTGCGGTCTACGTCCATGATGGCTTTCATCCAGCCGGCGGGAAAGGCGTCTATGAACAGGTGAATGGCAAAACTCACCATGCGGTTATCCCGCCGGAAAGCTTCCGTGGTGAGTTGGGTGATGGTGGCCTGGTGCTGCTGGCTGGCGGTTACCCAGTCTTCCAGGCTGTGCTGCGTGTTGTACCACATGTAGTGGAACTTGCCTGTCTGCGCGGCCGGTATCTTTGAAGGGCTCCAGTTGTGTTCTTCCGCTTTGTTCTGCGGCAGCCAGGCGGCGGGGTAATACTTGCGCATAGTGGCCACCGGTTCAAGCGCTTCCGATCCAAATTCGCCGCAGGCATAGTGCCAGCCGGGTTTTACAGGTATCCAGTAACCTTTGAACATTTCACCCAGCCCCAGGCCGTGCCCGTTGTACCAGCCGTTATAGCAGTGGTTGTCAGGGAGGCCGGGGGAGGGCGGGTCGTAATCGCCATCACCGGCCTTGATCACCCTGTCCGGGTTAGACAGGAGCACGGCCTGGTCTGCCGCGGTGAAGAAACGTTCAAATTCTTCATAGGTATTGAGATGCCGGTGGGGATTGCCTTCGGCGTTGGGAAACCTTTCGTTGATGTAAGTGACCATGATATTACACGGATGTTTACGCACGAGCCTTTCCATCTCCTCCGCCTGCCTTACAGCTTCCGCAAACCGGTTGCGCCGCAGCACGCCGAACAGGGGCAGGTCTGTTTGCGTCATCAGCCCCAGCCGGTCGCAGTAATCATAGATCTCATCCTGCACGGGCATCTGCGTCATCCTGATAAAATTCATATGGGTCAGCCTGGCCAGCAGGATGTCCTCTATAAGCTGCGCTTTATTCCCGTTCATTACGCTTTGCTGAAAGGCGCCCATGGTGTTGGCGCCCCGCAGGCGGATGGGCTGATTGTTGAGGTACAGGCTGCCGCGTGGGGCCTGCATGGTATCCATACGGAAGGAGCGCATGCCGAAGGCCTGTTTGCGGGTATCCAGCACATTGCCCTGCTCGTCAAGCAAAGCCAGCTGCAGCTGGTAGAGCCATGGCGTTTCATTATTCCAGCGCCGCGCGCCGGGAATATGTATCCTGAACCGGAGGAAGTTGACGCCGCTGCCCATCGGCAATTCCTTGTGCACATTGTCTGTAGCCTTGGCCAGGTCTCCCACGCCGGGCACCTGTACGGTGGCGGGCCGGTAGCGGCTGTTCTCATATACAACGGCGCTGAAGTTCTGACCGTACAGGCTATGCCTTACCGTAATGGTTTTCCTGCCCGTGGCCGCATTGTTCACCTCCAGCCACACTTCCGCGGTGTCTGTGTCTTTAATGGGGCGCACAAATACATCATGCACATGCACGGGGTTGCGGGCTTCCACGTATACCTGCTGGTAAATGCCCATCCCCGGCGGGCAGTGGTGCCATCCCCGCTGCGGCTCATTGTAACCGGGGCCGGTGGCCGCATACAGCTTGTCTCCGTTGCGCGCCATGGGCTCATCATTTTCCACCTTCACCAGTATCTCGTTGCTGCCGGTGTTCACGGCGCGGGTAATGTCAAACTCGAAGGGCGCAAAAACACCTTCATGAGAGCCGATGTACTGCCGGTTAATGAACACATGGGCCTTATAGTCTGCTCCCCTGAAATGAATGAACAAGGCGCCTTTGGCCAGCATCTCTTTCGTTACTTCAAACTGCCGCCGGTAGTAGGTAACGGCCTTGCCCAGCGGTTCGCCGTAGTGGGGGATGCGTACTTGCTGCCATTCGCCGTTGCCCTGCAATACACCGGGAAAGTCTTTTTTGTCTGCGCCGGTCTCTTTCCGCCAGGCAAATGAATCCAGCGGAACGCGGGTGCGTGTTGTGGCAAGGGCGGGCGCCAGCTCCTGCAGGAAGGGCTCGAATTTTTTCCGCAGGCTGTCCAGCGCGGCGTGCATTTCACTTTCTGTGTCCAGCTTGTTCATGGGCCGGAAACCGGCGGAAGGGCGGTTGCCTGTGGGCAGTTCAATGGGCGGCAATGGCGCGGGCTGCGGCTGTACCAGCAAGTGAGTTCTCACGGCGGGCACCTTGTTGCCAATGGCCGCAAATTTATCTGTGTCTTGCGCCGCGGCCAGGGCCGGGCACAGGCATCCTGTCACTACTGCGCATAGCAATAGCTGATGATGCCGTAAAAAAGGTATCATACTGAAAATTGGGTTGAGAGATATTTTACCAGTCCAGGTTCTGCGTAAGCGCGCTGTTTACTGAAATTTCCCTGATAGGTATAGGGAACAACAGGTGTTTCCTTTCCAGGTTTTGCGCGGCCAGCGCTGATTTCTGGAGCTTCTCCGGCGCGTTGGCCATCACATAGTCTGCAAAGTCTTTCATGGTGCTGAGGTAAATGCCCCAGCGTATGAGATCGTAACGGCGCAGCGCTTCCACGCACAGCTCGCGGGCGCGCTCGTCCTGAATGAATTGCAGGAAGTCTGCCTGGCTCAGGCCTGCCGGTGCGTCACAATCCGCGGGCATGTTGACCGGCTGGCCATAGGCCCTTCTGCGCACCTGGTTGAGCGCTTCATACGCCGTACCGGTGGGGCCGTGCAGGTGGTTCTCCGCTTCGGCCAGCATGAGCAGCACGTCTGAATACCGGATGATGGCAAAGTTTTGCGGCGTGTTGTTGCCGTGTTTGGGGTTTACCGTTTCATATTCCCGGCGCCACTTGCCGATGTTCTTTGTCCAGTTATCTGTTACCGGCGTTTTTACCGCGTTGGTCCTACCCGTGAATACAAAAGGCGCGCAGTTCCAGTCACGGCGGTGGTCTCCTGCTTCATACAGGTTGTACAGCTTGATAGTGGCGTTCACGGAGGCAAAGCACTGGCCCAGCTCAACGTCCTGGCAGAGCACGCCGATGTTGTTGCCGATGCGGCCGCCCTCGCGGTAGTTGTCCAGCGTATTGCCGAAGAACTCAATTTCCCAGAGGCTTTCCTTTATATCGTATTTATCCTGGGCGTAGTTGATGAACACCTGCTCATAACTGGGGTTGAGCGCATGCTCGCCAGATTCTGCCACTTTCTTGGCCCATTTGAGCGCTTCTTCGTAACGGCTTTCATCTTGCAGCGGGTAACCCGCCATGTAGAGGTTTACGCGGGCCAGGATGGCCTGTACGGCGGTTTTGCTGACCCTCCCGGAAAATCCCAGCTTCGTGATGGTCTGCTCCTGCAGCAGTGTTTCTGCCCTGGTCATGTCTGCAATGATCTGCGCGTATACCTCCCGGCTGTGCGTACGGGGATATTGAATAGATTCCGTGGCAACGGTGGGGGCCAGCTTCAGCGGCACGTCACCAAAGTTGGTGACCAGAATGAAGTAATAAAAGGCGCGGAGGAAAAGCGCCTCCCCGTGCAGGATGTTGCGCCTGCCTTCATCCATGGCGGGGCGGTTGATGCTGGCCAGCAGCACGTTGGCCCTTTCTATGCCTTCATAACATACGCGCCAGAAGTTATTGATGTCCGAGCTGGAGGTTTCGTAACTGTTCACCGTAACGCCAACGCTGGGCATGCTGCGCTGGTAAGACTCGTCCGTGCTGGAATTGTACGTCCACGACATTTTATCGCCATACAATTCCGAAGCGCCCAGCCGGTCATACACGCCGTTCAGGGCATAGCGCAATTGTTCTTCAGTGGTATAATAACTCTCCGTAGTCAGGAAGTCTGTAGGTTTGGTATCCAGCAGCTTGCCGCAGGAGGCCAGCAGCAGGGATGAGCATATGATGGAAGATATCAGTTTCATAACCGGTGTTTAAAAGTGTTAGAAGGATACGTTAGCCCCAAGGGTTACGGTCAAAGCGCGCGGATAGGCGGAATAATCGAACCCGGGCGTGAGGTTGGAATTACGTGTGGACACTTCCGGGTCAGGGCCGGAGTAGTTCGTCCACGTCAGCAGGTTCTGCGCGGCGGCGTACACCCGCAGGCCTTTCATGCGGATGCGGCGGAGCACGGAGCCGGAAAAGTTGTAGCCGAGGTTCACGGTTTTCAGCCGCAGGTAAGAGCCGTCTTCCAGCACCCTTGTGGAGTAATACATGGGCCCTTGCCCGCCGGAGCGGAAGAGGGTGTTGCTGGGGTTGTCCGGCGTCCACCGGTTGGCGTAGCTGGCGTACTGGTTCAGCTGCTTGGTAGAGGTGCCGTTGCCTTCAAATATCAGGCGGTTGGCGTTGAAGATCATGTTGCCGTAAGACCACTGGAAAAAAATGTTCAGGTCAAAGTTGCGGTACGTGAAGTTGTTGCTGAAACCGCCGGCGTGTTTCGGAATGGCCCGGCCTATGAGCGTGAAATCGTCCGCATTCACCACCAGGTCTCCGTTGATGTCTTTGTACTTGATGTCTCCGGGCTGAATGCTGGCGCGGGAATTACCGTTGGTGGCCACGTCATCTCGCAGTATGTACTTGCCTGCGGCGTTTTTGGTAAAGTCATCGTACTGGTATATACCGTCCCATATCAGCCCGTAAAACTGGGCAATGGGCTGGCCAATACGCGCGGTATACAGCGCCACGTTAGAGTAGCTGCCCGCAAAAGATACGCGGGATTGTATTTCCGGCTGGTCATAGGAGAGCGCCAGTATCTTGTTCTGGTTAAATGCAATGTTGAAGTTGGTAGACCAGGAGAAATTTTCCCGGCGTATGTTGATGGTGTTCAACGTCAGCTCCAGGCCCTGGTTCTGTGTTTTGCCCACGTTCTTGTAAGACCGGATGTAACCGGTAACATAAGGCACCTCGGCATTCAGCAGCAGGTCGTTAGTTGTTTTGCGGTAAATGTCCGCGGTGAGGGATATCCGGTCTTTGAACAGCGTAAGGTCATACCCGATGTTGGCCTGTACGGAAGTTTCCCACCGGAGCGTGTTGGAGCCCAATGCGCCCAGCGCCACGCCCATTTCCGGCGTGGCGTTGTTGAAGCTGTAGCCGCTCACTACCGGCAGGGAGAGGGTGGAGAGGTAGGGGAAATCGCTGATGCGGTTGTTACCGGACTGGCCCAGTGTTAAACGGAGCTTGGCGTCAGACACAAAATCCAGGCCTTCCATAAATTTCTCCTTGCTCATACGCCAGGCAAAGGCGCCGGAAGGAAAGTAGCCCCACTTGTTGCCGGCCGCAAACTTGGAAGAGCCGTCTGCCCTGAAGTTCAGCGTAAACAGGTACCTGGACGCAAACTCGTAGTTCACCCTGCCAAGAAAGGAAACAAGCCCCCAGGAAGAGCTGCTTTTGCTGATGTCTACTACGGGCGCTTCATCCAGCCCGTCTACTCCCAAAGATTCATTGGGCACCAGTTTGGCGGACATGCCCATGCCTTCAATGGTTTTTCCCTGCATGGTAAAGCCGCCCATCACGTCCAGCCGGTGTTTTTTGCTGAAGGTTTTGTTGTAGGTGAGGGTGTTGGAATTCACCCAGTCATTGGAAATAAAGTCAGACACGCTGCCGTTCACTCTATCTGCCCGGTACCTGTTGCCCTGGCTGGTGCTGGAGTTGAAGAACTTCTCCGTTCTTGAGCCGGAACGCTGAATGCCGCCTGATACCTGCAGCGTGAGGTTGGGCATAAAATTATACTGGATGAAGCCGTTGGCAACGAGGTTGTTGTTCCGGTTCAGCCGGTGCTCGTTACGCATGGAAATAACGGGGTTGATGAGTATCTGGTTGGCCGCCTGGTCTTCGTCTACCACATCAAACAGCTCATCCAGCAGGTCACGCTTGCGGATGCCTGAGGTAGGCCGGTAACCCAGCACGTTGTAGATATAGCTGTAGGTATGGCCCGCGGGGTTTTCCGCAAATACCGAGCCGGTAGCTTTGGTAGTACTGTAGTTGGCATTGATGCCGATCTTCAGGTTTTTCATTACCTGCTGGCTGATGTTCACCCTGCCCTGGTAACGCTGAAAGCCGGAGTTGATCACAATGCCCTGCTGGTCTAACGCATTCAGGGAAATGGCGTAGCTGGTTTTGTCTGTTCCCCCGCGTACGGCCACTTCGTGGTTCTGCATAACGCCGGTGCGGTACAGCTGGCGCTGCAGGTCGTCTGACTGCACGTGCTGGTAATGGTCAGGCGCCATGGTGCTGTCAAAATAAATGTCTTTCCGCGCAGGGTCTATCTCCAGCTGGTATTGCACAAAATCTGCAGCGTTCATCATGCTGGCGTACTGGATGTTTTCCATGATGCCGAAAGAAGGATTGTAGGCAATCACCGGCTCGCCCTTTTTACCTGATTTGGTGGTGATGATCACTACGCCGTTGGCGCCGCGGGCGCCGTAAATAGCAGTGGCGGAAGCGTCTTTCAGAATGTCTATGGATTCTATGTCTGAAGGATTGATAGTATTGTTGTCAGGATTTTCTACCGGGAAGCCGTCTACTACGAACAGGGGCGAGTTATCCTGCGTAACGGAGCCTGCGCCCCTGATCACGATGTTGCTGAGAGAGCCGGGCTGCCCGTCTGTGGTAGACACGGTAACACCCGCCACGCGGCCGGCCAGCGCTCCTTCAAAGGTAGGCACCGGCGCTTTCAGCATGTCTCCCATGTTCACATGGCCTACGGCGCCCGTCAGGTCGCTGCGTTTTACGGCGCCGTAGCCTATCACCACTACTTCATCCAGCCCGCTGTTGGCCGGCTGCAGGTTCAGGTCAAGCGTACGCCTGCCGGCCAGGGCCACCTCTGTGGGCTGGTAGCCGATGAAAGAAAAAACGAGCGTGGCGTTGGGCGGCAGCGAAAGGCTGAACTGCCCGCGTGCGTCCGTTACCGTGCCGCCGGCAGTGCCTTTTACTTTTACAGACACGCCGGGCAGCACAATATTGTTCTCTCCCCGCACTACGCCGGTGGTGGTGATGGTGGTGTCTGCAGGCGGTGGCGGGGTGTTGCCGGCCTTTTCTTTCCGCCTGATGAGGATCATGTTGTTGTCAATATCATAGGCCAGCTGCTGGCCCTTCAGGCACTCGTTCATCACCTGCGGGAGCGGCGCGTTTTTGACGGTCATGGTCACCGGCAGGGCGCCTTCAAATAACTGCTTGTTACAGACAATGGAAAAGCCCGTCTGCTTCGATATTTCGCTGAAAACCGTCTTCAGCGGCGCGCCTTTTACTGACAAGGTAACGCCCTGCGCCCTGGCGGTGGAGCTGGTGTAAAAACATGCAATACATAACAAGCCGGCAATAAATTTCATAACGTGGTATATTGGTTTTGAAAAAAGAAGTCCTGCCCGGGGCAGTCCCCGGTAAATTTATTCTGGTTTGATGGTGTTAGGTAACGTGGTTGTTCTACGGTCTTTTTTTCTCCTGGTAGATGGTTACTTTATTTCCGTTTATTTTATAATGAACACCGTTAGACGCCAGCAGCTTCAGCACGCTGGCCAACGGGAGCTGCCTGTTGATACGCCCCCAGAACAGCCCTGTTTCTCCTTTTGTTTCATTGATGATCTCTACATCGTACCACCGGGACACCTGCCGGAGAATAGCGGGCAGGTCTGCATCGTCAAATTCAAAGAAGCCGCTTTTCCATGCGGTCACCTTGTCTACATCCGCCGCTTGTACCGTGAGGGCGCTGGTGGCATTGTTCCTCACCGCCTGCTGGCCCGGCCGCAGCCGCTGCGTTACAGCGCCCTGTTTTACCAGCAGCGCGCCTTCCACCAGTGTGGTGTTGATGACCTGTTCATCAGCATAGGCCATGATGTCAAAGTGGGTGCCCAGTACCTGCACTTCCATGTCACGCACTTTTACGCGGAAAGGTTTATCCGGTTGCTGTGCAATTTCAAAGTAAGCCTGGCCCTGCAGCTCTACCGTTCTGTCTTTTCCGTTAAAGGCAACCGGGTAGGTGAGGCTGCTCACGGCGTTGAGCCAAACCCTGGTGCCGTCCGGGAGCGTGAGCCTGAACTGGCCGCCGCGGGGTATGGCGAGGGTGTTGTACTGCATGGGCTGGCCCTGCGCGCTCATGCCCTGGTAGGCCAGCTGCCCGCTGTCCAGCTTCAGTACGTTAATGCCACCCTGTTGGGCCAGCGTGCCGGTTCCGGCGCTGTCCAGCGTTACCTGTGTGCCGTCTGCCAGGGTCAGCACGGCCTTGTTGCCGCCGGGCGCTATGTTTGGCTCCTGAGGCACATCTGCTATATCAGGCGCCGCAGGGCGGTTGATAAACCAATATGCGCCGCCTGCCAGCACCAGCAGCAGGATGGCGGCCGCGGCTGCGTAAGTTCTCCACCGGCTGCTCACCAGGCGCGGCCTTTCTTCAAGGCTGGCAATGCAGCCTTTGATCTTTTCAAACAGCAGCGTGTCCGGTTCCCCGGGCACGCCTTGCTGCAGCACGGTTTCCTGGTATTGTTCCATCAGCTGCCGGAAAGCCGCCGCGTCTACCCGGCGCAGGCGCTCTGCCAGCATGGCCTGTTCGGCTTCTGTTATAGTGCCGGAAGCTGCTTTGTCTAATAATGATATAATATCCTGATGGTCCATCCTTGCTTGCTAATAAGACTGGTGAGATAATTGAAAGAACACCTCCGGCGAGAAATTTTTTTTAGATATTTCCTCAGAGGTCCTTTAAATAACTGTAAATCAGTAAAATAACGGGAATGTCTACACCTGCCTGCTGTTTCAGGTAGTCTTTTACAGACTTGACGGCCTCATACAACTGCTTTTTCACGGCAAACTTGGTGATGTTGAGCTGCCCCGCAATTTCATCCAGGGAAAGGCCCTCATTGTTCCGGAGCATAAAGATGCGGCGCTTTTGCTGCGGCAGGCGGTCAATGGCCATGCGGGCAATTTCATGGTATTCGTTCAGCTGCATCTTTTCATGTACTTCCGTATGGCTGTCCGGCTGCTGCTGTTGCAGCGCCTGGCCGGCTTTCTGCAATTGTGCCTGCTGCACCCGCATATCGTATAGCCGGTTCCGGGCCATGGTAAAGAGGTAAGATTGCGCAGACCGTATGGTAACGAGCGTTTCCTTGCGCAGCCACAATTTCACGAATATATCCTGCATCACTTCATCCGCATCCGGGCGTGAAAAGCCGGTAAGGGGCAGAATGAAGAGGTGCAGCCTGGGCTGATAATACCGGTACAGGCGGGCAAAGGCATGTTCATCGCCGGCTGCTATGCGTTGTAAAAGCTCATGTTCATTATGTAAGGCCTCGTTCATGAACGGGAGTTAAATGTCCCTTGCTGAAAGTGTTGGTTGATATTGAACGGGATAAAAATAGTAAAAAGCGGGAAATATCGGCAGGAGAAGAAGGGGCGGCACAAGACAACTAGACCGGCCGGAGAAGCAGGCCCCTCACAGGCACTGCTTCCCGCCGGAATTTGATTTATGATGAACCTTTAAAGGGGGAAAGAACGGTGACTGACCGCTATGCGGCAGGTCAGTCAATATTGATCATACGCGGCGGCTTTTGTTTCACCTCCTCGCGTTTGGGGATCACCAGCTTCAGCAGGCCGCTTTCATAGCGCGCCGTGATCCCGCTTTCGTCTACCACGTCTTTCGGCAGCACCAGCGTGCGCTGGAAAGACTGGTAGCTGAACTCCTTCCGGGTATAGTTCTCGTAGTCCTTACTGTCTGCCTTTTGTTTTTCTGAAGAAATGCTCAGCGTGTTGCCATCCAGCTGTACCTTGAAATCATTCTTGTCCATACCCGGGGCGGCCATTTCCACCTCGAAGTTGTCTGGTGTTTCTTTTATGTTGACGGCCGGTACGGTTGTACCGCTTGAAGAATAGTTGGAAAGGCCCCAGTTGTAGAGCTCACGGTTGAAGAAATCGTCAAACAGGTTGAATAAAGACGGAGTGGGTTCTCCATTCCTTTTGATGATAGACATAATTGACCTCCTTTTTTTGATAGTTAAACAATGTTGTTCAGATTATCATGGAAGGGCTATTTGCCTTTCTGAAAAGGCTTCATCAACCTGTGTGCCAAATGGCGGATGACAGTTTTTGCTGCCAGTTTTTCACTGTGCCGGGAAATTTTTGCAGGAAGGCTGTCAGCATTTACTTGTCAGGCACAACGCGCTGCTATCAGCCATCTACCGCGCCGGTTACCTGTTTATGGCGATTTTTTTATAGTTTGGCAGGCAAATCAGTAATTACCGTTAATTGTCAACCAGCCAGTCATACCACGAGAAAGACCTGCTGCAGCGCCTCGCTGAAGGAGACGCCAACGCCACCCAGGAGTTTTTCCAATCATACTTTCCCAGGCTGTATTACTTTGCTTATAAGCTGGTGGCTGAAGACGCCGAAGCGGAAGATATTGCGCAGGAGTCTTTGCTGAGCCTCTGGCAGCGGCGGGAGAGCTTTGCCGGCCGTACCTTGAAAGAGGCGGAGGCCTTTATGTTCACCGTGGCCCGGAACCGCTGTTATAATTATAACCGGGATAAAACCACCCGCAATAACAAGCTCTCCGAACTGGGAGCTGCCATGGAGCTGTCTGACAATTCTGTTGAGGCGGCCATTATCCGGGAAGATATTTTCAACCGCATATTTGAAGAGGTCCGGCAGCTGGGGCCCAACCAGGTGCAGCTGCTGAAGATGATCTTTGTAGACCACCTGGAAACGGCGGAGATCGCCGAAAGGCTGCAGATCACTCCGAATAATGTCCGCAACCAGAAAGCACGGGCGCTTGAAAAGTTGAAGACCGTGCTGCTGCGCAAGCGGCTGCTCACTCCCTTGATCTTATTTTTTTATTATTTTTTGTGATGCGGGGCAATACTCGCGTGTTTACTTTATCAGGCAGGCTATAGTATGAACAGCAACATACCAGATATTATTTATAAACAGCTCCGGGAAGAGGCGCTTTCCCCGGAAGAGCAAGCCGTGCTTGCCCGGTGGCTGGAGGCGTCTCCGGCCAACAGGGCGCTCCTGGAGCAGCTGTCCAATGAAGAAGAATGGGCCGCCTACCTGTCTGTAAGAACAGACGCCGGTAAAACCGGCCGGGCCTATGAGCGGTTCATGGAACGGGTACGCACGGAAAATGCCACGGGCGCGCCCGTACGCCGCATGCGCGCCATCTGGAAATGGGGCTGGGCTGCTGCGGCGGTTATATTGCTGGCGGTAGCCGGCCTTTACCTGATGCAAGAAAAGCAGGCAACCACACCGCCGGCCGTTGCTGCCACCGTAATTGCGCCCGGCAAGGAAGGGGCCATCCTGACGCTGGCAGACGGCTCCCGGGTGGCGCTGGACAGCCTGGATAACGGTGTAATAGCCACCCAGGGCGGCGCGCCCATATTGCTGCAAAACGGGCAGATAGTATATGGGCCGGGCGGTGAAGCGCCCGCGTTTAATACCATCAGCACGCCCAACGGCCGGCAGTTCCGCGTGGTGCTGCCAGACGGTACAACGGCCTGGCTGAATGCGGCCAGCTCCCTGCGGTACCCTACGCTGTTTGAGGGGAAAGAGAGAAGGGTGGAAGTAACCGGCGAAGTATATTTTGAAGTGACAAAAAACGCAGGCATGCCTTTCCATGTCAATGTGAACAATAAAGCAGGCATCATAGTGCTGGGCACGCATTTCAACGTCAACGCGTATGAGAACGAACGCACCATCAATACCACGCTGCTGGAAGGCAGCGTGAAAGTTTCCGAATCCCCGGCCGGCGAACGGTCCGCCATTCTAAAACCTGGTCAGCAGGCACAGGTTGCGCCGGCCGGCCCGGAAGGCATCAGGGTGGTGAACAATGCTGATATCAGCAAGGTGATGGCCTGGAAAAACGGTCTCTTCAATTTTGAGGACGCCACACTTGAAGAAGCCATGCGGCAGCTGGAGCGCTGGTATGATATTGAAGTGGTGTATGAAAGAGGCGTGCCGCAAATGCAGCTGGCGGGAAAAATGACGAAAGGGGTTACATTGAACGATTTGATGACAGGGCTTGGGAAAATGGGCGTGCGCTCCAGGCTGGAAGGCCGGAAGCTGATCATCACGCCGTAAGGGGGAAACTTTAGCAACACATTTATCTTATGGAACAGCAGCACCGGCCGCATGCGCGGCTGCGGGGCGTGTATTGCGCGCCCGCAGGGAACGTTTTGCCCCGCCGTGGAACGTGCTGCCGCAAAACATTGGCATGAGCACATCAACAGTATAACATCCGGCATAAAGATATTACCGGCCTTATCATAAAAAAAACCGCCGCGGTTGGCGCCGGGCGGTGAAGCTGGCTTTGGCTGGTCTCAAAACGGTCTCGCAAACCACTTCTTAAACAACCAAAACTTACCTAAAGGTATGACAAAAACTGTTTTCGGGCCTTGTCCCTTGCAGATCGGGTCTGCTGACCGATCTGCCTGGCGGCGGGCTATTATTAAAACACTGCTGGTCATGAAATTGACTATTGTATTGCTCTTCGTTGCCTTACTCTCCGCAAGGGCGGAGGGGAGGGCCCAGACCGTATCTATCTCGGGCAAGGACATGCCGCTGAAAGAAATTTTTAACGCCGTTGAGAAACAAACGGGTTATGTGGTGCTCAGCAACAAGGAATTGCTGGCCGGCACAAAAACGGTTACGCTGTCTGTATTCAATCTGCCCCTGCAGGAGCTGCTGGACCTGGTGTTGAAAGACCAGCCGATGGAGTATGCCATTATGGACAAAACGATCTTTCTGTCAAAGAAAATAAAAGCGCCTTCACCCGCTCCCGCACTGCCATGGGCGCAGCCGGTCTTTCTCCCTGTTAAAGGGCGCCTGATGGCGGCAGACGGTACGTCGCTGCCCGGCGTCAACATCAAGGTGAGGGGAACAGACAAAGGAACGGTGTCTGCCGCCAATGGTTCTTTCTCCATTGAGGTGAATGAAGGAGAGATACTTGATTTCACCTTCATTGGTTTGGCGCCGCTCTCCGCTCGCCTTACAGATAACAAGTTCCAGCTGCTGCCGTCAGGCACGCCTGCCAAAACCGGCCGGCCGGCAGCCCCCGCGGGCACGGTGCTAAGCGGCAACCCCGGCTCATTGCTCATCCGCATGGTGCAAAGCACTTCTCCGCTGGATGAGGTGCAGGTAATTGCCTACGGCACCACCAGCCGCCGTTTGGCTACCGGCAACGTTACCAAGGTATCTGGCGAGGAGCTGGCCAAGCAGCCGGTGGCAGACCCTTTGGCGGCGCTCATGGGGCGTGTGCCGGGCATGGAAGTGAGCCAGGCAAGCGGTGTTCCCGGCGCCCGCATCAATGTACAGGTACGTGGCCGCGCCAATTTTGACAATTCTTATAGTTCTGACCAACCCTTGTTTATTCTTGACGGTGTGCCAATGGCGGCAGGGAACGACAGGATGAACGCCAATACCGGCCCCTTCGGTTCGTTACTGACAGATGGTTTAAGCCCGTTTGCCGGGCTGAACCCCGCAGATATTGAAAGCATTGAAGTGCTGAAAGATGCAGACGCCACCGCTATCTATGGCAGCAGGGGCGCCAACGGCGTGATCCTCATCACCACCAAAAAAGGTAAAACAGGGAAGATGAAGGTGAACGCGTCAGTATATTCCGGCATCAGCACGGTCACTACCCTGCCCAAAATGATGAATACGCAGCAGTACCTTGAAATGAGGAATGAGGCGTTCAAAAATGACAACATCACCAAAACCAATGCAAATGCGTACGATCTCCTGGTATGGGACCAAAACCGGTATACAGACTTCGCCAAATTGCTGGTAGGCAACCAGGCCCCCACTAACGATGCGCAGCTCACTTTGTCAGGCGGCACCCGCAACGTGCAGTACCGCCTGGGCGGCGGTTACCATAAAGAAGGGACCGTGTGGCCCGGCAATAAATCCAGCGACCGTGCTTCCATGAATTTCAGCCTCCGCAGCACCTCCCAGGATGAAAAGTTCACGGTAGACCTTTCCGGCCTCTACTCCGTTTCAAAAAGCGACCTCGTAGCCGGAGACCTGGCAGGGGCCATCACCCTTCCGCCCAACTACCGGCTGTATGACGATGAAGGGAACCTGTCATGGAACGAAGGTGGTGTTGATGACAGGAAAGACAACCCGCTGGCTACCTTCCTCCAGCAATACAAGTCCGTGATGAACAGCGTGAACGGCAGCCTGATGCTGAATTACAAGATCACGCCTGGCCTCACCGTCAGGAGCAGCTTTGGTTACAACGCTTCAATCGCTGACGATAGGCGGCTGATGCCACTGGCCTCTCAGAACCCGGCCAGGAACGCAACCGGCGTATCTTCACTTGGAAATAAAAGCGCCAGAAGCTGGATAATAGAGCCGCAGGCAGAATATAACAGGCATATCGGCAGGGGCAAACTGAACGTGCTGCTGGGAGCCACTTACAGCAACCGCAGCTCCAGCTCCATGTCAACCAGGGGCACCGGTTATACCAGCGATGACCTGCTGGAATCACTGGAAGCCGCCGCCACCATAACGGCCACCAATAAAGCCAGCCAATACAATTACCAGGCTTTCTTCGGAAGGCTGAACTACAACTGGGAAGATAAGTACATCGTTAATCTTACGGGCAGGAGAGACGGCTCCAGCCGCTTCGGCCCTGAGTTCCGTTTTTCCAACTTCGGCGCGGTAGGCGCCGCCTGGGTGTTCAGCAACGAAAGCTTTTTCAAAAACAACAATGTGATCAGCTTCGGCAAGCTGAGAGGCAGCTACGGCGTTACCGGCAATGACCAGATAGGGGAGTACAGCTATCTTGACAAATACATCAGCGGCTCGCTGTACGGCGGGGAAGCCACGCTCATACCGGGCAGTTTGTTCAGCCCCATGTTGCATTGGGAGCGGAACATAAAATCGGAACTGGCGGTGGAGCTTGGATTGTTACGGGACAGGGTGCTGCTCAGCGCCGCAGTTTTCCGGAACATTTCATCAGACCCGCTGGTGAGCTATCCTTTACCGGCCATGACCGGCTTTGTCAACGTGGTGAATAACCTGGAAGGTGTAAGGGTAGAGAACCGCGGCCTGGAGCTGACGCTGGGCACCAGGAACATCCAGCATGATAACTTCCGGTGGAACACAGATTTCAACCTGACCATCCCGAAAAACATTTTAAGACGGTACCCTAACCTGGAGTATTCCTCTTATTCCAAACAGTACGCCATCGGGCATTCCCTGAACGGCTGGTTCGGCGGCCAGTACCTTGGCGTAGACCCTGAAACCGGCTTATATACTGTGAAAGACGTGAACGGGGATAACAAGATGAACGGAGATGATTTTGCGATGGGAGGGCATACTGACCCCAAATATTTTGGTGGCATGAACAACACTTTTAGCTACAAGCGGTTTTCGGCCAGCTTCTTCCTGCAGTTCACCAGCAAGCTGGAACGTGACTGGAAGGTGGCGAACACATTGAAGATGCCCGGCACCTTGTTCAACTTCCCCGTACTGGCGCTTGACAGGTGGCAAACGCCCGGACAGCAAAGCGCTACGCAGAAGTATACAACAAGGGACGGCGCGCTTGACGGGCTCACCGGCACCTATGCCTACTACTTTTCAAACGGGCAGCTCACAGACGCTTCCTTTCTCCGCCTGAAGAACGTATACCTGGCGTACGACCTGCCTGCAGAATGGCTGCGCGCTGTCCGCATCAGCACCTGCAGGCTGTACCTGCAGGCGCAGAACCTGTTCGTTATTTCCGGCTATGAGGGCGGAGACCCGGAAGTACACAACTATACCCGTATGGCGCCCCTGCGCACCATTACCGGCGGCATACAGTTATCACTTTAACATCGTTGACCATGATTATTGCAACATATAAAAAAATGACGCTGCTGATCACTGCCATGCTGGTAGTGTCGGGCATTGGATGTAATAAATTCGTAGAGGTAGGCCCGCCTATTGATTCCATCACTACCGAGGCAGCCTATGCCACAGATGCCAAGGCAGGCTCCGTGGTAAGAGGCATGTACGTGTCTATGCTGAAGTCTGTCAACCAGGCTTTCGGCGGCGCTGTTTCGGCAGGTTTGGCAATCAGTGCTGATGAATTGTCTGTAACTTCTGCTACATCCGCTTACAGGGAGTTTTACGAAAACAGGGTCAACGCTGCCAACAACGCGGTGAACAATTTTTACTGGAAGCCGTTCTATAACACCATCTTTATAGCCAACGCCATCCTGGAGAACGTTCCGAAGTCTGCCGGCATGAGCGAGCCGGCCAAAACACGGTTCATGGCAGAGGCGCGGTTTGTAAGGGCCGCCGTTTACTTTTACCTCACCAACCTTTATGGAGACGTGCCTTTGCTGACCGGTACAGATTACGCCGAGAACGCCAGGCAGCCGCGTGCGGCTATAGACCGGGTCAATGATCTGATCATGACCGACCTGCAGGCCGCCAAAGCCGGCCTGGACGCCACCTATCCGGACGCTGTCCGCATCAGGGCCAATGTGCACGCCGTTAACGCCCTGCTGGCAAGGGTATATCTCTACCGGCAGGATTGGGAAAATGCGGAACGCATGGCTACCGAAGTGATTGAGGGCGGTGCAGCCCTGTACAACCTGGAGACTACATTGAACAACGTGTTTTTATTGTCCGGCAAGGAAGTGATCCTGCAGCTGTCTCACCCCGGCACTAACCTGTATACCTGGGAAGGGTATGCGTTTGTGCAGAACGGGGTGCCTGCTTATCCCCTTACCGATACCCTGTACAACGCTTTTGCCGCCGGAGATGCCAGGAAAACCAGCTGGGTGAAGACCACGCCGGTTACCTCCGGCGGCGTTACCCGTACTTACTATTCACCTTACAAATACAAGGTGAACTCGAACGGGGGCGGGGGCACCAGAACGGAGTCCCTGGCATTTTTACGCCTGGCGGAAATGTACCTGGTCAGGGCAGAAGCCAGGGCGCAACGCAGCAACCTGCCGCAAGCCATTGCAGACCTGGACGTGATCAGGAAGCGGGCAGGCCTGCAGACGCCAACAGACCCCGCCACCGGCAGGGATGCGCTGCTGGCGCTCATTGCCCATGAACGTTTTGTGGAACTTTTTGCGGAGCTGGGCCACCGCTGGCTTGACCTCAAACGTACCGGAAAGGCGGATGAAGTGCTGGCCGGTAAACCCAACTGGCGGCCGGAAGCAAAACTCTTCCCTATTCCACAGGAAGAAATAGAGCTCAACCCGGCGCTGCGTCAAAACGAAGGATATAATTAAAGTAAAACCAACCTGAAATAAAATGAATCTGAGAAATGTATTTGTTACAGCAGTTGCGGTATCGATCTCCGCAACTGCTGATGCACAGGAAGGGCCTTTTATGATAAAAGGCAGCGTTGATGCGAAGTACAACGGTCAACCCGTTTATCTCATCTGGCCAACCGGAAAAGACAGTGCCGTTATCAACAACAGCAGTTTTGTTTTCAAAGGAGAGGCTATCCCGCCAGCCGTGGGCGCCATTAAATTTGCGCCCCGCGGAAAAGACAGCCTGGCGCTCTTCCTCTCTGCAGATACCATTACTGTAAACGTTCAAGGCTCGCTGGAGAACGGCACCTTGACGGGCAACCGCGCCACGAAAGATTTTCTGGCCATCATGGAAAAGCTGGGGCCGCTCAATGCGTCCATCACCAAAGACGTAACGGCATTCCAGGCCATCCCCGCCGCCAGCCGCAAGCCTGAACATACAACGGAGCTGATGAAGAAGCTGGGCGCCTACTCCGAATCCAATAAGGAGATCGTGCATGCATTTATAGACCAGCATCCGGATTCCTATATTTCATTGTTCTTCCTGAAGAAGATCTCGGCGGTGAACAATTATGAAACCATCATGCCGCATCTATCCAGGCTGAGTGACCGCGTGCGGAGCACGCAGCTTGGCAAGGAGTTCACCACTCGCGTGATGGCCGCAAAAAGCCCGCTGGTAGGTACGCGGGCCAAAGACTTTGCAGCTAAAACGCCTGACGGGAAAGAGCTGGGCCTGCAAGACATCATGGCGAAAGGAGGATACACTTTTGTAGACTTCTGGGCCAGCTGGTGCGGCCCCTGCAGAAAGGAGAACCCCACCGTGGTAAAAGCGTTCGAGACTTATGGCGATAAAGGTTTCCACATCCTCAGCGTGTCTCTGGACACGGACGCCGCCAAATGGAAGGAAGCCATTGAGAAAGACGGCATGCCCTGGTACCATGTGTCCAACCTGATGGGCTGGAAAGACCCTGCTGCAAAGCTCTACAATGTACGCGCCATTCCGCATAATTTGCTGATAGACCCTTCGGGCACCATAGTAGCTACAGACCTGAGAGGAGAGGCGCTGCTGGCCAAGCTGAAGCTGCTGATAAAGTAGAAATATAATAACGATTAGACCGGCAGGAGAAGCAGGCCCCGTACAGGCACTGCTTCCCGCCGGATTTTCACACCCTGACAACCTTACAGCGGCGTATTCAACCGGGTGGTGGCCACTATGACGCTATTGCCCCTCACGGCCGAGAGGCGCAGCTGGTAGGCCGCCGGGTTGAAGGGTACGTTCACCGTAATGTCCGGCCCTTCACCCAGTTTTTTGATCATTATCGCATCTCCTTTCCTGTTCATCCGCACCAGGTGCCATTCATACCTGAGCCCCGGCATGGCGGAGGCGGCCAGCTTCCAGCGCTCGCCGTACCGTACCAGCGCCCGGTATACCAGCCTGCTGTTTTCTTTTGTAGCCAGGGCCGGGCGCAGGATGTGCACAGACGGCAGTTTTTCTGCAGGCGGCGTAACGCTGTGCTGCCATAGTTCCCGCAGCCGGTAAAAGGCGGGTTTATACCTGCCCTGATGGTCCAGCAGGCCGTTGAAGGAAAGATTATTGGTAGCCTGCTGGTCTTGCCAGGCCTCTATGAAGGCTCCGCCACCGTTTTTCCGCAAACTGTCGTATTGCGGCACAGAAGCTGCGGCAATAAAGCCGGGCACTCTTACGGCGGCTATCTGCGCCAGGCCTTTCCCGTCTGGCGGCACCAGCAGGCCAAATGCATCCGCCTGCGGTATCCCGTCTTTCAGGTACTGTGAAAAATCCGCCACATCTTCCCCGGCGTCTACATCAATGATCACGGGCCTGGAGGGGTCTTCCGCCTTTATTTGGCCAACGAGGCGTTTCAGCCATGCCGTGTATTCCTGCTGCTGGTACAGGTAGTCCGGCTTGAAATACCGCATTTGCAGCAGCCGGAAAGACGTGTTGGTAATGTACCATGCGCTGATCTCTTTCCTGTCTTTTAGACGTTTGATGTTGGTCACAATATGGCTGGCTTGCTCCGCCAGCCTGCCGGCATCGGCAAATGCGTCTGAAATGGCCGGCAAACAAAACCCGTAGTGCACCTGCATGCCCGTTTTGCGGGCGGCGAAGGAAATATTCCTGTCATATACGCCGGGGCCGTAACGGCGTATGGTATTGATGCCCATCCTGCGCATCTCCCGGAAGTCGCTCACGGCCTCCTTTCTAGTTAAGGTATGCAGGTTGCGGAACCAGTTGGCGCCTTTCTGGTAGTTAACGCCGCGGAGGGTGTCTGCCCAGGCAGCCCGACGGTATTGCCCGCTGTCCCTGGGGTTGCGGATGTAGTGCAGTGTTTTGACAGGGCCCGCCCGCAACTGCTGCATGTTCTTCACCTGTTTGAGAAAAGCGCCGGGGTCTGCCTGCCGCCAGTCTATGGCAGTGATGCCGCTGCTGTTGGCCGGTACGTTCCGGTCTGCGCCGGCGTTGAAAAGCACAAAAGACCTGATCTCTTTAAACTCGCCCATTATGCTTTTCCCCGCGTCTTCCATCCATTGCCGCTGCCGGCCTTCCGGACTGATGCTGCCGCCTTCCGCCACCATTACCGGCAGCCCTGAGCGGTACAGGTACTTGCGGTGGAAGGGCTCATACAGTTCCCTGAAAGAATACCATTTTCCGTCAGCATGCAGGCGGCCGTAGTTGAGGCCCGTCATGCCTATCCAGTCTACGTACGCCATGCCGGGAAAATAACTTTCCGCCGCAGTGGGCTGCCAGGGGTTCCAGACCCATATAGCGTTGTAAACGCGGTAGCGGATGAAGAGATCATGCACATACCGCCAGGCCTTCCTGAAATCTTCCGGTGTATTCCCCCCGGTGGAAGACCAGGGGTAGGCAGGGTTGTCAGGCTCATGCGCAAAACGAAGGTATACCGGCCTGTTCAGCGCTTTTACCTGCAAGGCGAACCGCTCCAGGTATGCATCAAACACGCCGTTCACAATATGGGTGAAAACTTTTTTCTCCTGCCGCAGGTCTTCATCTGCCGCAGAGAACAGGAACCTGGACGCCCACGGCTCCCAGGTGATCAGCGGTACAGACCCGTTCTCATAAATATCGCGCACCAGCGGCCCCGGTATATTGCTGCGCGCTTCATCTCCCCAGGGAATGTACAGGGAGATGATGGAGAAATGCGCTTTTGAACGCGCCTGCAAACGGTGTACGTCTGCCATGGAAGTAATGCCGTCTTCCGCAGTGGTGCTGAACAACCCGGCGTAGAACACCTGCTGCCTGATATTGTCTCCCACCGGCAGAAAGTACGCTCTTCGCGCATTACCAAAAAAATAGAGCACGGTAAATGATACAAACAGGATGATGGGAAAAGCAAGGATGCGCACACCGGCATAGAGCCCGTGCCTGAAATTCCAGAACTGCTGCTTGAGGTACCGGTAATACACAAAGCTCCGCCTGAAGAGCCGGAACCGCTCCCGCCACCGCCTGACGTCCCTTTCCCGGCTGATGGCTATGTTGAAGACCATCACCGCGAAGTTGAGGCCCGCAATGCCGGCCATTACCCAGGTATAGGGGTTCCATTCCACCTGCAGCCCGTATATGATGGCGGCCAGCGTAACCAGGGCCACCAGTATGTTGGGCAGGTTCAGCAGCCAGTTATCTTCTTCCTTATCGTCTTTCGGTGTGGGAATGTAAGGTACTTTCCGGCGGATGATGGTATAAAACAGCCCCAGTATATGCACCCACCAGGTACCGATGAGCAGCAGGCCGCCCAGTACATGGTTGCCCTGTTCGCCCCTTCCCATCACCCACCGCTGTACAAAATGCCGGATGGCCAGTATGGAGCAAAGGAAAGGGAGGCCCAGGAGCGTGAACTCCGCCAGGTCCATCCGGAAGGGTATAATGCCCAATACCAGCGAGAGCACAGGCACCAGGAAATTGATCAGGAAAATGACGCCGGAAAAATAGTGGAACGGGATGGTGCCGTAATGGAAGCGCTGCGCGCGGGTGAAGTTTTTAAAGAGCCGCGGGTACGAAGTAAGCAGCAGCTCAAACGTACCCCGCGCCCATTTGAGCTGCTGCTTGTAGTAGGCAGACAGGGTGGACGGCACCCTGCCACGGGTCAGCACCGCAGGCAGGTAAACAGCGTGCCAGCCGGCCGCATGCAGCTGCATGGAAGTATGCATGTCTTCCGCCAGCCCCGCCGCGTGCCCGCCAATATCATCCAGCGCGCTGCGGCGGAAAGTGCAGTTGGCGCCTATGGCCAGCACGGTGCCGTACCGGTTCATACACATCATCATAGGCCCGTAGAACTGGAAGGTTTGCTGCGCCGCGCCCTTGGCTATGAGGCTGTCTGCAAGATTATGATAGGCCTGCACCACCTGTACGTAACCTACCCTTTCATCATTGAAGAAAGGCACAATAGGGTCCAGGAACTCCGGCGCCGGAACATGGTCAGGGTCAAGCACCACGCACAGCTCTCCCGTAGCGTACCGCAGCGCGTTGTTGATGTTGCCGGCCTTGGCATCTTTCCGGTTGCTGCGGGTAACATGCCGCACGCCCAGCTGGCGGCACACTTCTTTCAGGTAAGGGTCATCGGCCTCATCACAGAGCCAGGACGTGTGCGGGTACCTGACCGCCTGCATGGCCTTCAGCGTTTCCACGATCATTTCATACGGCTCACCCGGACAGAAAGTAGTCAGCATGTCTACCGTAAACTGTTTATTCCCTTCCGCAGGCACGGGCACGGAAATGAACAGGTAGTGGTACCACTCATGCAAAATGCGCAGGCAGGCAAAGAGGGTAGCCGTCACAAACATCCAGTACAGCGGCGGGTGCGCAATATTGGCGGGTGACAGCAGGCGGTACAGAAAACACAGCAGGCTGGCGGTCCCGATAAGGACCATCAGCCGCAGGGAGAGCAGTTCACTCCTGGTGGGCGGCGGTGCTTGTTTAAATGCTGGCATGTATCAGTTCACTACATAAAATGGTGTGTTGGCGGTGGCCTCGTTACCGTGGCCATCAGCTATTTTCACATATATCCTGTAAGGCCCTTCCTGCAGCGGCGTGGTGAATAACAGCCTGTTGCCGCCGGCGGCACTGGTCATTGTGTCAAGCAATATAACGGGTGGCCTTTTCCGTTTCAGGTCTTCGTACCAGTCTTCTTTCATGATCTGCCATTGAACAGACGTAATACCCGCCTTGTTATCCGCTTCCATCACATATTCCGCCGCCTGTACGCTTTGCGGCCGGAAAAAAAGATTGTCACGCGCGCCCTCCCCGTTTACCAGCATGTACTTCAGGCGCGGAACGTCCATATCAGGCGCGGTTTTCCGCCATAGCTGCCTCAGCACATGCACGGCTTCCGTAGCAGCGCCGGTTGCCGAGAACGTGCTGAACCATGTAGGCGTGATCTCCTGCTTCTGGCCCCAGAAAAATACCATGGAGCCCAGGAAGCGCGGGTGTGTCAGCGGCATCTGTGTGGTGTACATGTCCAGGTAGTGCTGTGCTTTTTTGGTGCTGGTATTTTCAACCGGAACGTTCCAGGCGGTTGTTTCAGATTCCCAGGGGCCGTACGCGCCCCATTCCATTACCAGGAAAGGGCCGTTCCACAAGGGAGCATAACGCTGCAGCTGCGCGTTCAGGAATTTCAGTTTGCCGAAAGTATTGAAGGAGATGATGTCAAGCCCGGGTACCCGGTATTTGATCATCAATACCTGCGCTATGTTGAAGTTAGGCATGGTGGTAGTAACCGGGTGGTCAGGGTCTGTTTCATGGATCATGTCCAGCAGCCGGTTATAGGCATTGTAAAAAGCATAGTGCCCAGGCTTCCAGGTCATGCCCAGCTCATTCCCCAGGCACCACATCAACAACGCGGGGTGATCTTTATAGCGCACAACGGTATTGAAGAAAGCTTTATACATGGCCTCCACGTTCTCGTTGCTGCGGTAGTAATCCCGGTACACGCTGGCCGGCATGGGCAGCCCTACTATCACCGCTATATTATTCTTGTACGCTTCATCCAGCACGGATGCCAGCTGCAGGGTATCATACACCCTGATGGTATTGCCGCCGGCTTCATGCAGCTCTTTCAGGAAGGTGCTGCCTGATGCGCCTTGTATAAAAAATGGCCGGCCGTTGCGGTAAAGCACGTACCTGTCGTCAACCTTGCCTACAAAGACTTTCCGTCCCTTCGGAGAAGCGGCCACATAACGATCCGGAAGCAATGTCAGTACAATAAAAAAAATTGGCATTAATCCGAAGACCGGGAGCAAGGTCCAAACCAGTCTCTTCATAAACTTCATACTGCTGATTTTTTAATGGTCTGCCGATTCTGGATGATGTTCAGGGCGGCAAAGTAGAGAAAGTCAGAATTTTAGCGACTACTGATACTAGTAATGTTTGCACCATCAGCCATTACGGTCATTACTCATTTTGATACCGGTGCAGACGTGAGGCCTGTCTTCAGCCACGGCCCGCTGTTTGATAGTTATAACGGTAAAATGAATGACATGCGCAACCCGATCATCCGCCATAAATACACTGCAGACCCTACCGTGCTCACGCATGGTGAAAAGGCATACCTGTTCACCGGCCACGACGTACCGCCACAGGGCGTGGAAGACTATGTGATGCGTGACTGGCTGTGCTTTTCGTCTGCAGACCTGCGTACATGGCGGGAGCACCCCGTGCCCCTCAAAGCCGCTGATTTTGCCTGGGCGGGAGAGGACGCGTTTGCGTCTAAAGTAGTGTTCCGGGAAGGATGGTTCTACTGGTACGTAGCCGTCACGCACCGTACCATACCTGGCAAAGCCATTGGCGTGGCCGTTTCCCGCACGCCGGAAGGGCCGTACACAGATGCGCTGGGCGGCCCGCTGATTTCCGGAGATATGTTAATGACATTAACATCTGATAAAGAAAACCTGGACCCAAGTGTGCTGATAGATGATGACGGCCAGGCTTACATCTGCTGGGGCTGCCAGGTTTGCCATTTTGCAAAGCTGGATGACAGCATGATAAAGCTGGCAGGCGAGATCAGCACCATTCCCCTGCCGGCATTCAGCGAAGGCAGCCATCTCTATAAACGGAATGGCCACTATTACCTGATGTACGGACAAGGCATGCCGGAAAAAGTAGGGTACGCCATGAGCAGCAGCATTAACGGCCCCTGGGAATACCGCGGAATTGTTAATGAAGTACCTTACAACTGTGCAACCAACCGCCCCGCCACGCTGGATTTCCAGGGCAAATCGTGGTTCTTTTACCACAATGGGGCATTGCGGGGTGGTGGCAGCTACAGGAGGTCTGTGTGTATGGAGCCGTTGGAGTATGAGGAGGATGGTACGGTGAGGAAAGTGGTGATGAGCAAATAGAGTAGTCAGTTTTGATTATTATGTACAAACGCGCAGATGAAATCCGGCAGAAACTTTAAAATATCGTTGGAGGAACTCTCTTTGAGGGGCAGAAAGGTTATTGCACAGCAATCAGCAATATCCCTGGATAAAGTTTTGGCGCAAATCGGCTATTAAAAGAGAATTCAAAAGTTGCTCGCTCAGCAAAAAAAGAGCGGCTCCGCGGGAACTACAGCTGTTCCCATGGCATAATTTTAGCGCCATTTCTGTTTTTATTCACCTTAAAAAAACAGCGTTATGGCACCCAGAAGAAAAATAATCGGACATGACGGCCTTGAGCAGGCAGGGGATAACCTGGGGAATGATTACAGCAGGAACATCACCCGTGAAAAACAGGAAGACGATACGCTGAATATCATTGTTCGCAAAGGGAAGAAAAAGAAAGAAGACAAAGACAAAAATGAAAGGAGCAAAATAGTGAGCGACGAAAAGTTCCCGCAACACCCGCCGAAGAAATAGCCTGCCCGATATTGCATGCCCGCCGGTAGGGAGGAATAGCATTAGCCGTTCCTCAAACCGGCGGGTATTTGCTGCAGGAAATGCGCCAGCCCCGGCCCTTCCCGATGTACCCGCACGCCCTGCCGGTCAAACCCCAGCACAGGGTACGAACCTTTTTCCTGCGCCGCCTGTCCCGTAGTGACAATAAAAGGAAGCCCTCTTTCCCGCGCAAATTCTACTGCCTTGTTCAGAGACGTGATAGACCCGCCGGGGTGCCCGCTGATGTTGCAGCTTGTAATAAGCGGCGCGGTGTAATTGTTGCCGCCCCAGATGGCATCTTGCGCATCATGCGCAAAAGAACGCTCCACCTGTGTGAACAGCTTGCGGAACTGTCCGCCCAGCAACAGCCCCTGGTGCTGGCCGTCCCTGATCACGGGAGACTGGAAATGCCGGTGGCGGAATTGCAGGCGTATGAACGCCCCTTCCATTTGCAGGAACTGTTCGGGCGTATTGAAACCTTCCGGTAATGCTCCTTGCCGCGCCTGTGCCAGAAAATGATGCAGGCTGCCAATGGCCGTGCCGTAGTTTTTGCCTTCCAGCCGCATTTTACAATCGTCCAGTTGCCGCGCGCCTGCTGCCGTGGGCGCCGCCATGAGGGCAAATACACTGGGCAGCTGGATGAGCACGGGGTGTTGGTGAACGGTTCTTGCCACCATGGCCATAGCGGCCGGGGTGTTCAGGTCAATAAGAGGAATGGCCGCAGTGTGGCGGTGTACCGGTTTGCGTAAGGTGATCGTTTCCATGAACAGTGGTGTTTAATTTGGGGTGACTATACAAATCTATCATGCGCGGTTTGAGTGAGGCGGCGGTTTTAACGCAGGGGTTGCGCGGGTTGATGGATGGGCGGTTTTGATTAACGGGATAACCGGTACCTCGGACGGTTTGGAAACGAAAAGTTACCCTCTTACACGGGCGGTAGACCTATACCAGACACCTATCGTATCTATACTAGACAATTGCATCACCGAGTCAACATAAAGGGAATACCGAAGGGTCAGCGAAGGGAAAGCGAACGCCAGGTGGACTTGATGTGGAAATGCCCCGCATTTGGTGTAGAGATGACCTGAGGATGCCGTTCTGAGCTAATACCGGCAAAAGAAGGGTGCAAAGATACGTTCGGCGTATCAGGGATAAGACAAAAAAACACGGGAAACAGCGCTTTCAGGGCGTTTTAAAGGCGAAAAAGTGAGGGGAGGGCATAGAGGGGCGTTCAGCGGGGCTGGCGAGGCGGTAAAGGGTGTAAAAAAAGAGCTGCGGCATGCGCGGTGCGGGCGGTGAATACAAGACCGGCCCTACCGGCATCTGCAAAAAACGAACGCTATTCCCGTTGTGGATGATGAATCACCAATCCCGGCATTACCGGCAGCTCCATGCGTGGCTGCCGCTGGGGGCTGTAAGGAGCATGTTCCTCCCGCACTACTACCGCCGCCTCCGGCTGCAGCACCGCAATGATCTGTGCCGCCATAAATTTCTGGTTGCCCATCAAATACCGGCGGCCATGCTCCACCTGCCAGCAGGTCACCTCCAGTATCACGCAGGTTACCGTGTTCCGGTCAGCCGGCACGGTCAGCGTGAATGCCGCAGAAGGCTCATCTGCCTTCAGCATCACCATTTCAGACGCTGCCGCCTCGGCCTTGGTGAAACCCCGCTCCAGGCCTACGGCCACCGCCCTGATGCCCACATGCGTGGCCCTGGGGTTAGCCAGATGTTTGAGGATGGCAGGAACGGTTACCTCAATGTTGCCGTCTGCATTACGCACAGCGGACACATCCACGGGCAATACTTTTGCAAGGTCTGCATGCGTAGTGAAACAAAAACGCTCCAGGCCCCGGAAGTACCGTGGTATAAAACGTTTCTGCCGGTGCAGGTCATCCTGCCGCAGTACCCCCAGCAAGCTTCCGTTCAGCCTGTTGATCAGCTTATTGTCCTGTTTTACGTGCAGCAGGCCGTGCAGGGCGTGGCGTACGGTAGCCCCCAGGCGACTGGCCTGCCCGAAGTGGCGGCTGCTCACCTTGCTGCGGGAGCTTTGCCGCACTTCTTCCGGCATGCTGCGCAGGTAGTACTTTTTGCCCACCCGGTACCCGATGACGTTACCCAGCTTGCCGGTAAATTTTAACAAACTTGTTTGCGTTGCCATAACATGTTTTTTCACTGAATTTAAGGCATTCGGCGGGGCTGGGCGGGAAGGGGGATTCAATAGATTCTAAAACGCGGACGAACAGCGTTAGAGATTTTCGAAGAGCGCTTCGATTGGAGTTAGATATTGACAAAAAAGAGAGCGTACAGGGATGGAAGTTATCGAAAAATGGCGTGGCGAAAGACGAAAAAAAGGACTGGCGCTCGTTTTGGCCAGTCCTTATACATGTTAAACGTAGTTTTGGGCCATCACCACCGCAAACTCCCGTAAAAGAACGAAGTAGCGTCCGCCACCCGGTAAAGCCCGCCCAGGTTGGTCACATTGGGGTTGGCGCTTCTTACATAGTCAACGCGGAAAGGCCCGCCGTTCGTAAAGTAATTCTGGATGTCTATCAGCTGCGTGGTGCGCGCGGCCCAGTTGTCGTCATAAGCAGCGTTGCTCAGGGTGAGCACACCGTTCTCGTACGTGTAATTGTAGGTGGCATTGGCTGTAAACGTAGTAGTACCGTTATTGTTCCGCGTAATCACCCTGGCCGTGCCGGAATTGGAGAGAATGAACCGCACGTCTACCAGCGTACGCCGCGGGTTCATGGCGGCAAATTTGGACACGCAGGCCTGGTAGGCGGTGTTGAAGCCTGAGGTAACCCCTGCCGGCAGGCTGTTGCCTATATACAGCTCCCGGTAGGTGCCGTTGTAATTGAACAGAGTGGCCATGGGAAGAATAGGCGTATCGTTCTGTTTGATCACGTATTTTGTACCATCTTTCGCAATCAGCACAAATTCCCCGTTCTCCATTTTCCCCTTTACGAAAATAATGCTGCCTAACCCGAAGTAGGGCGCAAAGTTGATGCCCACGTCTTCGTAGTTGTACTTGCCGGGTATCTGCACCACTTCCCCGTTATCGTCAATGAACTGGAGCTTCCCGGCCTTGTTGGATTTGTCCAGCACAAATTCCACCTTGTTTTTGATACCGTCAACGGTGATGTAGTTGTTCTGCTTGACGGTAAAGTAGTCATTAACCTCGTCAATGTTCTCTTTGAAGGCCGCACCCAGGTAGCGGTCTTTTTCCGCTGCGGTGGCCTTTACCAGCACCAGCTCGTTCTTGTACTTGAAGCCGCGCAGTATTATGCTGTCTCCGCTGGTGCGCTGGTATTCGAATTCTATATCGCTCTGCAGGCCGGAACCCGAAGCGCCTCCGTAAGAGGAGGGCGAAGGGTCTTGCAGCATGGTGATGTAGTTGTAGGTGTCGAATATCAGCGTGGCGTTCATCACCCATTTAATACGGAAAGAGGAGGTGCTGCGCTCCGTGGCGGTAGCATCGTTGAGGTCTGCCACCATTACTACAGACTGGGAAGCGTCAAAATCCATGTAGAAGCCGTAGCCGCCTTTGGCAGAGGTAGTGAGGTAGGCTTTCCAGCCATGCTCCGCGCTCAGCAGGCCGCTGTTCAGCTCGTTGATCCTGGCAGACATCCTTTCTTCCGGCGTTTCTTCAAACACCTTGGCCTCATCTTTATTGCAGCTGAGGAACAGGCATGCTGCGGACAGTATATATAGTAATTGTTTCATTGGTTGTTGTTTTAGAATTTACCGTAGAAGTAATTATCCGGCTCGTCTTTCACGGAAAACCCGCCGAACTTGAGGAAGTTGGAAGGGCCGGCGGAAGCGGGTATCCAGTCTCCCTTGAACGTGTGCCCGTTCAGGTAGTTGATCAGCGGCGTGTAGCCGGCCAGCACCTGGGAGTTGCGCCCGTTGCCATATGGCGTGTCGGTGGCGCCGGAATCAAAACGTTTGAAGGTGATGTCTCCGTTGGGGGCTACGGTAATATTGAAATCGTACCAGGCCGAAAAGCTGGAGCCGGCAGCGTTGGTATAGCTGTGCTGTACCTGCATCACGGTGGGGGAAAGAAAAACGATCTGGAAATACGCGGGTTTGCGGCCGTTGGTGCCGAGCCCTGTTTTCACGGCTTCCCATACCTGTTTGAACTGTTCAGACTGGCCAAACTCCGCATAGTGCGCGCCGTCTGCCAGGTTCACCATCAGCGGGTTGCTGATGAGGCTGTTCTGCAGGGCGTAGAGGAAGGTCTTCGTGTTGTCGTTATAGGTATCACGGAGTACCTTCAATACTTCATATTGCAGCTCGCGGAAGTTGATGTTGAGGTGCTGTTTGAAGTATTCCACCACCAGCGCTTCTTTTTTCTTGAGCTTGGCCTGCCCGTCAGGGCCTGCGGCTTTTGCATAACTGTCGTACCACAGCTGGCCTTCAATGAGCAGGTGAGCGGTTACTTCGGCAAAGTCTTCAGTATACACGCTCCTGGCATACCGGGAAACGAAGCCAAGGCTGCGCGCTACCTGCTCTGTATTGGTAGATCCCGTCCAGTCCGCATTGTAATCCCCTTTGGATATCTGCTGGAACTCCGGCGGAATGGCCACTATCTGGTTCAGGATGTGCGTGAACTCATGATGGATGGTACGCATTCTGCGGCTTACCTGTGCGGGTTGTGCAAAGTCGAGGTTATTCAGCTCGTACAACACTACGCGGCGGCCGCCGTCTGCCGTGCCCAGCGTAATGGTGCCGTTGGAGTTGTAGGAAGGAGAGCCGTACAGCACAAATTGTTTCGGGGTGTACGTTTTGATGAATGCAGGCCCGGCCACTTTCTCGTAAGTTTTCAGGAAAATATTGATGATGGCCTCCGCAGTAGGTTTCACCCGTTCCAGCTGGATGGGGGAGATGTCTTTTACCACGTCTGTCAGGTTCCTTTCAAACCTGTACACCAGCTGTATATTGTAAGGGTTGGTGAGGTTGGCGGTGATCCAGTTGTCTATTTCCGTTTGCTGCGGCTGGTCTACCACGTACCTGGACATGTCTACGTTCAGGGATTCCGATTTCCGGCAAGACCAGGTGTTGAGGAGCAGCAGCCCGCACAAGCCTGTGCTGAATATATATTTGAATGTCATCATTATCTTGGGTTTGAGGGTAAGCCTGATAATTTTACTTCCTGCGGTAACTGGAACATTCTGCGGTTGTCTCCATGCTTCAGTTCAGTAAATGTTTCCGTACCGTTGTTATCAATATGATTGTGTTTTACGGTGAGCTGGTGGCGCAGAATGTCCATCCAGCGGATGCCTTCCAGGATGAAGGCCCTCTTTTTGCTGTCCAGCAATACGTTCAGCAGGGCTTTTTTGTCATCCGCTTCCCCGGAAAACTTGCGGGCCTTTTCAAGGGTCATGCCGTGGTTGGTGAGAGAGAAATTGCTGATGCGGGCCCGCGCAAATTCATTCATGTCATTGATGGCATAGGTGAAGCTCTCCTTCCGGATGTATGCTTCCGCCCGGTTCATCAGCGCTTCATCTACCGTAAACAGCGGCATCATGATATAGGGAAGGCCGGTGCCCTGTGCTACGTTGGTATAGTGGAAGTACTCGTTGTACTTGCCGGGGTTGTAGTTGGGCGCCGTCCAGTGAAACAGCACCGTTCTGAAAGTAGCGCCGAAGGCGGTGGTGCCGGCGTAGTGGGTTTTTACCTGCTCCCCGAAGCCGTACCGGTTGGCGCCTGCGCCGGAGCTGCGGTGGTATACGGAGTAGGTGTTGGCCAGCAGCAGGTTGAAAGGCCTTTCGGCTTTGGTGTATTCCTGCCGGTGTTCCGTAGCGGTCAGGCCGGAGAGGTTGCCGGCGTACTGGCGCATGTTGTCGTAAAAATTATTTTCCGGCAGTATGGCGGAAACGTGTTCTATCACCTTGTCCCAATCCCCTTTAAAAAGGTAGAACCGGGCCGCGAATGCATGGGCCGCCTGCTGGTTGAAATGATATTTGGGTACTTTCCAGTCGCCGCCTTTCAGCAGCTCCAGGCCTTCCGTAAGGTCTTTTTCTATTTGTTCGTACACGCCTTGCACGGTACCCCTGTCATACTCCTTGAACACTACTGTTTCCGGCGCTGTTACGTAGGGAACGCCCATGCCTGCATTGGCGCCGCCGATCTCGTAAGCCTGTGCAAAGAGGGTTACCAGCATGTGGTGGGCGTAGGCGCGGGCAATGAGGGCCTCGCCTTTGTAGGGCAGCACCTTGTTGCCGAAGTTGTTCTGCTCAATGGCCTCCAGGGCATGGTTGGCAGCGGCAATGGCGCGGTAGCAGGCGTTCCAGTATTCCGCCGGCGTGCTGTTGCCGGAACCTTCGGGGTCTCTCCAGAAATAGAGGTCTTCGTAAGGCTGGCCCTGGGTGCCGGAAAGCGCGGCCGTTCTGTCTTCCGAATTGTCTGAGGCTGATTCGGTAAACAGGTAGTGACGGTCAGGGTAGGCGGATACCAGCAGCCCCGCTACTTTATCTATATTGTTGATCTCTGCCCGGTTATCAGGGTTTACCTCCAGGTATTTGCTGCACGATGCCAGCAACAGCGTTCCCAGTGATAACAGGCTGCCTATGATGATATGTCTTTTCATTGGTTGTGTCGGTTTAGTGGTTACAGTCCCAGTTTAATGGCCAGTGTATATTGTTTGGGAATAGGCATGGCCACGCCGCCGTTGTTGAAGAACTCAGGGTCTGCGCCGTACAGGTTCTTGTCTGAGTACAGCAGGGCAATGTTGTTGCCTACCAGGGAGAGCTGCGCGCTCCTGAACCCGAAGCGTGACAGGAATTTGGCGGGTATCTCATAATCTATCGCTACTCTTTTCAGGCGGATGAAATCACCCTTTGCCACCGCGTTGGTGGAGTAGTTATAGGCGTTGTAAGGGTATACGCCGCTTACTATCTCTCCGGTAGCCTCATTCACAACACCGTTCACCACGTGGTATACACCCAGCAGGGAAGGGATGTGGGTGCGGTTCTCGTCTCCCGACTGCAGCCAGCGGTCGTTCATGCGGTTAGACATGGTGTACATATCTGAATATGCAGCGGAGAATATGGGCTGCAACCGTATCCAGTTGCCGGCCGCAAAGGTGAACAGGGCGGATACGGAGAACCGTTTGTAGGCAAACTGGTTGTAGAAACCGCCGGTGAGCGTGGGGTCTGTAGGCCCGTGGTAGAGCAGGTAGTTCTTGTCTTCATCCTGCAGGCGCACGTAGGTGGTAGGCTTGCCGTCTGCCGTGAGGTACACGGGGTAACCGTACTCAGGGTCAAGGCCCTTGAAGGGGATGGAATAGAGGCCGCGTTGGGCGTATCCTACCCGCATGCCGCCTTCCGCACGCGCGTTGGCCCAGATGTTGGGGTTGATCTCCAGCCTGGTCACTTCGTTCTTGTTCACCCCGAAGTTGAACTGCGTTCTCCAGCGGAAGCTGTTGGGAATGTTCACAGGGTTGCCGGCAACGGTCAGCTCGAGGCCCCGTGCTTTCATGTCTGCATAGTTGGCCGTTTTGGTGAACTGCCCGCCGATGCCGGACGTGTTCAGGCTGCCAATGAGGTCGAAAGAACGGCGCTTGTACCAGTCAACCGTCAGGTCAATTTTATTGAACAGGGCCAGGTTGGCGCCCAGGTTCAGCTCGTACATTTTTTCCCAGGTAAGGCCCGAGTTTTCCAGCCCGCTTAGAAAAATGCCCGACTCCTTTTCGGTTTCATAAGGCCGGTAGGTAACCTGGTTGTAGAAAACGGCGGAAGAGTTGCGGGCGTTGCCGATGCTGGCCGTCATGCCGTAAGTGGCGCGCAGCGTGGCGCCGGAAAGCACCCTGCTGATGCCGCCGGTGTAGAAAGGCTCGTGGTCAAGGTGCCAGGCGCCTGACACGTTCCAGGTGGGCAGCCAGCGGGCTACTTTTGATTTACCCATTTTGTTGGAACCATCATACCGGGCCGTGGCGTTGAAGCTGTACTTCTCGCCGTATGCATACGCGGCGCGGCCCATGAACGCGGCAAAACGTTCCTTGCCGTAGTCCATGCCGAAGTAAGGGTCTCCGCCTTCTATCATCTTCTTGAAGTAACGGTAATTGGGGTTCACCAGCCCGCCATTCTCATACTGGTAGCCAATCCCTTCATAATTGGAATTTTGCCGGTCTGTGCTGCGCAGCTCCATGGAACCGAAGAAGTTGAAGCGGTGCACGCTGTTGAAGGTATTGTCATACTCGATGTTCTGCCGGAAATAGAAGTTCTTCAGGTTGTTCACCGTGGTATTGAAGAAACCGCCTTCAGGCAGCACCACTACGGGGAGGGAGGTAGGGTCATCAGGGTCTGTGTACAGGTTGATGTTGCCTTCCGCAATAGTGGCATCGTAGTTGGCGCGGAACGCTTCGGCCATGTTGGAGCCTTCTTTCACGTAATGCTCGCGGGTGGTGTTGGCATAACGGTACGCCGCGTCTACAGAATACTCCAGCTGCGGGAGTATCTTGTACTTGAGGCCGCCCTGCACCTGCAGGTCAAGCCCTTTGAGGGTGAGATAGTTGGTATTTAATTCATTGATGATATTGAAAGGCGCGTAGTTCCTCACAAAATACTCCGGGTCCCCGTTCTGGTCATACGCCGTCATAAGGCGGCTGGTGTTGAGCGCGTAGGAGTAGGGGTTGATGTCGAAATCCCTGGAGTACTGCCCGTATACGGGGTCAGAGTTGCGGGTGAGCGTACCGGGGGTGCGCTGGTCCCTGATAGAGCCGTTTACCAGCACTTCCGCCCGCAGCCTTTCATTGATCCTGAAGTTGTTGCGGAAACGGGCGGTATAGCGGCTCACATTGTCTCCCAGCGTTTGCCCGTTATCTTTCATGAGCGAGGTGGAGAAGTAGGTTTGTGAGTTGGCGCTGCCGGAGTTGACGCTGAGGGAATGCTCCTGCAGCAGGGAGTTCCTGAACAGGAGGTCAAACCAGTCCGTATTGGCGTTGGCGTAACGCTCCAGGAAGCCCAGCCGGTCTTCCATGGTGTTTTTCAGCCCGTACGTGTCTGTAACGGGGTCATACACGTACATCTGGTTGTACATTTTATAGAAGATGCCGCCGTCTTTTGCGCGGGAAATGGAGCTATGGTTATAGTAGCCTTTGTTTTCCAGCTCCAGCAGCACGGAGAGCTGGTCTGCGGAGTTCATGATATCGAACTGGTTGTAGGAGGGCTTCAGGTAGGTGGTGAAGGTGCCCGTGTAGTTGATCAGGGGCTTGCCTTCCGTGTTCCGTCCTTTTTTGGTGGTCACCACAATTACGCCGTTCATGGCGCGGGCGCCGTACATGGCGGTGGCGGCCGCGTCTTTCAGGATGGTGAAAGACTCAATATCATCAGGGTTGATGCCGGCTACGGAAGATCCGATGAGGGTATTGGCGTCTCCGGTAGAGAGGGCTTCGTTAGAGATGTTCACCACATCTTCCAGGATGATGCCGTCTATCACCCACAGCGGTTTGTTTTCCCCGGAAAGGGAGGTGGCGCCGCGCACGCGTATTTTAGGGGCCGCACCAAAGGTACCTGACACGTTCTGTACAGATACGCCGGCCACCTGGCCTTCCAGCATGCGGGAAATATCAGGTACGCCGTTACGCTCCGCGTCTTTGGCGCTTACCTTGGAGCTGGCGCCGGTAAACAGCTTCCGGTCAACCGTCTGGTAACCGGTTACCACTACTTCCTGCATCTTGCTTTCAGACTCTTCCAGCACCACGTTCAGCACCGTGGAAGCGGCGCCCAGCTTCACCTCTTTTGGGGTGTAGCCGATGAAGCGGAACAACAGCGTGGCGTCTTCGCTCACGTTCCGCAGCTCAAACCGCCCGTTGGCGTCTGTGATGGTGCCGGTAGACGTGCCTTTGATGGCAATGGAAACGCCCGCCAGCGGCAGGCCGTCTTTGCTTTTCACCACGCCGCTTACGGTGATGTTGTCAGCAGCGGTGATGGCTGCCGGCGCGGCCGCCGTTTCTTTCACCGGTTTGATGACCACGCTGCTGTCTACAATCGTAAAGGAAAGCGGCTGCCCCGCCAGGGACAGCTTCAGGGCCTGCTCCAGCGGCGTGTTTTTTACCGACATGGTGACCTTGCCTGCGCGCTGCAGCATTTGCATGTTGTATACAAACTGGTAGCCGGTTTGCTGCCGCATGGCCAGGAACACCTTTTCCAGCGGTGCGTTCTTCACGCTGATCGTGACATTTTGCGCCCAGCCTGCCGCAGCGCTCTCGAGCGTAAACACGGTAGTCAGCAGTAAAATGAGTTTCATCATCAAATAGATTTTGGCGGGGAACCGGCCGCGCATAGGTGGGACGCTCCCATAAGCAGTAATTTTCATACTTTTAGCGTGTTAGATTGAATGTTTCCGAAATGTGTTTGCAAATGTTTGATCTGATGCTCCGCCGGTGATGCGCCAACATCACCGGCTTTTTTGTGCCCGGACGGTGCGCCAACACCACCGGACCGCTTCAGCATCTTACTGTGTACTGCATAGGTAATTGCTCATCGTGCTATGTTCTTTTTTGGTTGAATATTCAGGTTAAGGTTGAACGGTGATCGTATTGCCCTCCATGCTGAAATGCACGGCCCCGGTCAGTTCCAGCAATCCCAGCAGCTTGGAAAGCTTGTCTTTCCGGGATACGGTGCAGGTAAAGTCCATGTTCACCACGTTGCCCTTGTATTGCACGTCTACATCGTACCAGCGTGACACCTGCCGCATAATTTGCCGGATGTTGGCGCCGTTGAAATAGATGATGCCGTTTTTCCAGGCCAGCTCTTCTTCCACATCCGCCTTTCCCACCTGCAGGCTGCCGTCTTTGCCGCCTATCACCGCATGCTGCCCCGGCGCCAGCAACCGCGCCGGGTTGCCCGGCGAGGTAACGCGCACGGAGCCGGAGAGCAGCGTGGTAACAATATTGGCCTCATCCTCATAACTCATGATGTTGAACCGGGTGCCCAGCACGGCCACGTTGATGTCACGCACCTTTACTTCAAAGGGGCGGGCCTTGTCTTCCGCCACCTCCAGGTAAGCTTCCCCGGTCAGCTCCACTTCCCTTTTGGGGCCGGAGAAAACGGTGGGGAATTTCAGGGAAGAGGCGGCGTTGAGCCATACCCTGGTGCCGTCCGGCAGGGTAATGGTAAATTCTCCGCCCCTGGGCGTGGAGATCTTGTTGAAGGCGGGTGTAGCGGTACCGCTGCCGGCCTGGGGCTCATACGCCAGCTGCCCGTTTGCCATCAGCACGCGGGAGCCGCCCTGGTTCACAATGTGGCCATTGCCCAGGCTGTCCAGCTCCACTACGGAATTGTCTGCCAGCGTGAGCACGGCGGTATGGCGGCCGGGTTGTTTTTCCGGCATGGCCGGCCGGGTTTGCACAACGGCCGGGGGCTGCTGGCGGCGGTCCAGCAGCAGGTAGGCCGCGGCAGACAGGCATATGAGGGCTACCGCGGCGGCGCTCAGCCACCGCCAGCCTGTTTGCCGGAGGGAGGCGCGCTTGCCGGGTTTGTCTGCAGATACAATGCGCCTGAATGTTTCGTGTGAACGTTCTTGCTGTACAGGGGAAGCGGATGGGGCTTCCTGCCCGGCTATCAGGGCCAGCTGTTCTGCCAGTTCCTCCCGGGCGGGGGAGGAAAGTAATTGCTCCAGTTCTTGCTGCTCTTCGCCGGTCAGCGCGCCGGCAGCATATTGTTTAAGCAGGTATTTGATCCGCGTTTGGTCCATGTCCGGGCTTGTATTGAAGGTATAAAGGGTAACTCCCTACCCTAATAAGACGGGGTCCGCAGGAAAACGTCACGGCTTTTTTGAAAAAAAGAGCAAATGAGCTTGTGAAACCATATGATTGCATTATATTTGCAACCATATATTTGCACAATGGAGACAAGACGAGACATTTTTCAGGCAATTGCAGATCCTACCAGGCGGGCCATCATTGCTTTAATTGCATTGCAGGCCATGACCCCGAACGCCATTGCCGAACATTTTGATACCACCCGGCAAGCTGTATCGAAACACCTGCGCATCCTGGCAGAGTGCGAGCTGATAAAACAGGAACAAAAAGGCAGGGAAATTTATTACCAGCTTGAAATTGACAAAATGAAAGAAATAGATAAATGGCTTGAGCAGTTCCGCAAGATCTGGGAGACGAGATTTAGTCAGCTGGACAACTTATTGGCAACAATTAAAAAACAGAAAAAATGAACAGCAACCTCTTATTTGATTTTTCCATTAACAAGGAAAACAACACCATTCGCATCACGCGTGAATTTGCGGCAGACCTTGAACTGGTTTGGCGGGCGTGGACAACCGCTGAGTTGCTCGACAAATGGTGGGGCCCGGAGCCCTATAAAGTGGAAACAAAGACAATGGATTTCCGGGAAGGCGGCTTTTGGCTCTACGCCATGGTAAGCCCTGACGGCGAAAAGGGTTACGCCAAAGCCAATTTCATTTCCATTGTGAAGGAAAAGTCATTTGCTTCAAAAGGCGGATTGAGTGATGAGAACGGCAACTTAAATCCTGAATTCCCTCAAAACTTGTGGGAGAACACCTTTATTCCGAAAGAGAACAAGGTACTGGTGGATATGCTGCTGACTTATGATTCGCTTGCAGACCTCGAAAAGGAGCTGGAGATGGGCTTTAAAGAAGGCATGACCGTAGATTTCGAGCAACTGGACAAATTGCTGGCAGACCTTAAAAAGTAAAACTTATAAACAGGTAAAGCACGGTAACTGGCCCGTACCCCGAAGCGGCCAGTTGCTCCCTCACCTGGCGGAGGGCGGCAGACAGCTGGTTCTTGACGGTGCCTACGGGTATTTTGAGAAGGGCGGCTATTTCCGCGGGTTTCATGCCCAGCTCCCGGTTAAGGCGGAATACTTTTTTCTTTTGCTCCGGCAGCTCGTCCAGCGCTTTGCGGATGCTGTTGGTGATCTCTGTGAGGCGCGTGCGCTCCCCGGACGCCACCAGTCCGGGGCCGTACAAGGCTTCCCCGAAAGAGGCCTTGCGTTCCCGCAGCTTCAGTTCCCGCTCCAGGTGGTCCAGGTACACGCGGGACGCGATCCGGCATATCCAGCCCCTGATATTCTCAATATCCGGTAACCGGCTCCGGTTGAGCCAAACTTTGATGAACGTTTCCTGGATAATGTCCTCCACATCCGTTTCGGAGCGGGTATAAGTCAGCAGGAATGGGCGCAGCAGATCAGACTGTTTGCTGTAAAATTCAAAAAAGGCCTTCTCGTCACCATCTGCAATAAGGAGCAAATCATTTTTTTCATTCATATGGTGAACTGCTTCACAAAGAGATCCTGGTTGCAGGGCAAATATAACAGAAAATGGGAAAAGAGGTGCTGCTCCCGGCCGGGTGAGGCCCCTGGCGGGAAAAGGAAATACTCCGCCTGATGGCCCTGGGCGAAAGCAGCGCCAGCATTGCAGCACAACTGTACATCTCCGAAAAAACGGCCAAAACCCACCGCATGAACATCCGCAAGAAACTCCAGGCGGAAAGCAATTATGATATTACCCGATACGCACAGGCCTTTGACCTGATATAACGCAACGGAAATGGACATACCTCCAGCGGATTCCGGAAAAACCGGCACGGAAATGAATCCCGCTCCGGGGGAATGATTACATGCAGTAATTTAGGATCGTCTTGTTATCCCGGCCCCTGTGAACCGCAACCCTGATATAATTGGCCGTTATATAGGAAATTGGGTCTATGCCAGAAAGACGACCCGTTCATTTCACAATTGTTAACTAATGCAAACCTTACATCCTAACGAAATGGTAAATTTCACGGCAGGCGGCAACCTCTCCAAAGCCTGTGGCGTAGCTGTTGGCCTCTCTGTAGCTACCGGCGGCATCGGTGCGCTCATCTTCGGGCCCTCTGCCATTGGCCTCTGCATTGCAGCAGCTATCCGCGATTAATTTTCGAACTATCTGTTTTAAACTAATCAAAAAAAAGTTATCTTATGAAATCATTATCATTTGACCAGATGCAACAAATTGAAGGTGGTTTTAACTGGAGGGACGCTGCTGACGGCTTCTGCCTGGTAGCCGGCCTCGCCTCCGGGGTAGGTGCCGTTGCCTGCACCGCTTACGGAGCAGCCCGCCTTTTCAACCTCATCTAAGGTATAAACGGGCCGGTTCAACGCAGGCCGGCCCTTTATTTTTAAATAACAACCATGGAAGGCCATATCATCAGCATGCAGGGCATTACGAAACGCTTCAACGGCAAAACAGCGCTTGACAAGGTGCAGTTCACCATTGAGCAGGGAGACAGCGTGGCGGTGCTGGGGCGTAACGGGGCGGGAAAGACCACCCTGCTCAGGATACTGCTGGGCCTGCTGCAACAAACGGAAGGCACCGTGTTGTATGAAGGCCAGCCTCACCTCAGCCTCGCTTTCAGGAAAAAAACAGGCTTCTACATCGGTAAAGAATACCTGCCGGAAGAGCTCAGCGGCATGGAATACCTCCAGTTCCTCAACCATTTGTACAACGGCGGAAAGCTGCGCTCGGACGCAGAACTGCAGGGCCTCATGGATTATTTTTTTGAAGGGGCGGACGCGGCCGGCAAGGCCATAGGCGCCTACTCCTTCGGCATGATGCAGAAAGCGGGCATCTGCGGCGCTTTGGTGAACCAGCCGGAGCTGCTGGTGCTGGACGAGCCTTTCTCCGGCCTGGACGCCTTCAGCTGCAAAAAGCTGGTGGAATTCCTGCAGCAGTACAAACAGCAAAGAACATTGCTGCTTTCCTCTCACGACCTTTCCTTTGTAGAAAAGATATGCAACAAGCTGCTGGTGATAGACGCCGGCAAGGTCTGCTACTACAACACCATGGAAGATTTTACGGTCAACGGCCGCAACTCCCTGGAAGATTCCCTCTTCCGCCTGCTCTACCCGCAGGAAAGTGATAACGAAAAGATCAGCTGGCTTATTTAGAAGAACATGCAGCTCCTGTTATTCATCACCCGGTTAAAGTGCAGGGCCTTCCTGCAAAACGGCGGTACAGACGGCTGGATGCGTGTGTTCTTTTCCCTGCTGATGCTGCTGGTGGTAGTGTTTTACGCTATTGGCGCCGGTTACCTGCTCAATTACCTGGGCGGAGCGCAACAGGTGCTGATGTTCGGCATCAACTGCACCGTAGCGGCGTTCACCCTGCTGAAAGGGTACTTCCCCAACAACACGCCGTTCCGGAGTATTTTTCTGCCCGTACACCCGCTGCCTGCCTGGCGCAAAACCGCCCTGCAACTGGTGTATGACCTGCTTACGCCTTTTTACCTGCTGGTGGCTGTCTTTTACGCCATCCTGCTGTTGGTGGCGGTAGCGTTCACCCCGGCGGCTTTGCTCAACAGTATCTTGTACCTGGGCATGTTCTACCTGCTGGAAAGGATATTGAAGATGCAGCAGGCATCCCGCTTTATGCCGCTGCTCACCTTGCTGTCACTGGCCGTGGCCGCCGCGGGCGTTTACCTGCAATGGCAGGCCGCGTTTAATATCTATGCGCCGCTTGCGGGCGCGGTGCTGCTGCTGGTGGGCTATGGCGTGGTATACAGGCAGGCTGCCAACACATACCTGGCAGGGCAGCGTACAGTACAGGGCGCAGGTGTGCAAACAACGGCCGCGGCTATATGGGCGGCTGTGACTAGGAGAAAGCCGGTACGCACGGCGCTGGTGATAGGCGTGGTGTTCAAGCTGATCTTCTGTGCGCTCATCCTGTTTACCCTGCAGCGCAACCGCACCCGGTTCGATAACGATCTGAACATGCTGCTGGCCATTTTCTGCTCCCCGGTAATGCTGTGCACTTACCTGGCCAACAACCTGGCGGGCTACATTCCGCAGGTGTTCAGCAAAGCGGCCTACCTGTTAACGCCGGGTGAGCTGTTCAGACGTTACTGGCAGGTGTACGTGCGTTTTGCCGTGCCGGACATGCTGCTGGCACTGGGCGTGCTGCTGGCGGTAGAAACATCTTTCCGCTACCCCCTGTTCCTGTTGTTTGCCTACATCAACGCGGCCATACTGGGTTTTTTCATCTCCATCATGGCGCCGAAGAAGGTGACCAAGGGGCTTGATTTTACCAGCTTCCGCACCAATACGTCCATTGCAGGCAACCTCATTACCGGTCTGTTCATTTATGCCCTGTTCTATTTTTCACGGTCATTGGGCTGGTTCTTTGTAATCGAAACTGCGTTCCTCGTTATATCTTTTCTCATCTATCATTTCAGCTACAAAAAAGATTATGATCACCTTGTCCGTTCCATGACGGCCAAAATCATCTGATATGAAATCATATAGCACTGTACCCACTTCCGCCTGGTATCACCGGCTGGACGGGCTCTTCATGTTCAACACCTGGCTGGTGGCCGGCCTTATGGCCCTGCTGTACCTGCTGCTGGCTTATTACAACAACACTTTTATTGTGAGCAATGAGCTGTATTACCGCACTTACAGCGAACAGCTGACCATGGAGCGGATAGATACCCTGCTGTCTGCCCAGCAGCGCTGGCTCTGGCTGGGATACGCCATGGTGCCCCTGCTGTTTGCCATACGCACCTCTTTTACGGCCTGCTGCCTGTACCTGGGCGGTTTTCTGCTGGATAAAAAGATACGCTACGGCGCCGTGTACAAGGTGGTGCTGCTGGCGGAAGTTCCCTTGCTGGCAGCGGCATGTGTCAAGATCATCTGGTTCGTGTTTTTCCGGGAAGCGCAGGTGTTGTCTGACATACAATTGTTCTCTCCCTTCTCGCTGGCCAGCCTGGTGGGCGTGCAGCATGTTTCCAGCTACTTCGTGTACCCGCTCATCACCCTCAACCTGTTTGAAGTGCTGAACTGGCTGGTGCTGGCGGTAGGCATGGCGTATTACCTACGGGAAAACCTGCAGCAAACCATTCCCTTCGTGCTCAAAACATATGGCATCGGGCTCTTTACCTGGATGTTGCTCGTTATTTTCCTTCAATTGCAGTTATCATGAAAAACAAAAAGATATTTAAAGGCGCGCTCATTACCCTGCTGCTGCTGGTAGTGGCGTATGTAGCCTACAGCACCATGCGCGCCTATACGGTAAAAACCGCCGCAGAGAAAAAATCCGGCGCGCTGCCTGCGTTCAACTTCCGGGGAACGGACGGGCAGCCGGTTACGCCCGCGCAATACAACGGGGAAACGCTGGTGATCTATTATTTCAACACCGGTTGTGACCATTGCGAGTTCATGACGAAGGAGATCATCAGCCGCAAGGACGCATTCAGCGGTGTAAAGCTGCTGATGGTGAGTGAAGAGAAAGCGGAGAACATTGCCGCATTTGTGGCCCGGTATGCGTTAGGCAGTTATGATTTTATACGCGTGGCGGGAGATGCGGAAAAGAAATTCTTCTCCACCTTCGGCACCGCCATGGTGCCCAGCATGTTTATTTACGGAAAAGATGGCAGGCTGAAAGAAAAGATATCAGGCGAAGTGAGCATTGAAAAACTGCTGACAATGATACGCTCATGAAAAAACACATCCGCCGCACATTTGTAAGGCAGCAGGCCAGTTCAGACTGCGGGGTGGCCTGCCTCCTGTCTGTGCTGCAATTTTACGGGGGCAGCCGGGAGCTGGAGCAGCTCCGCATCTTGTCAGGCACGCAGGTAACCGGTACCACGCTGCTGGGGCTGCACCATGCCGCTACACAATGCGGCATGGAAGCGGCAGGGTGCAAGGCAGACATGGCTGCATTGCAGGCGCACGACGCGCCGGTCATATTGCATGTAGAGCTGGAAGGCGCAATGCAGCATTATGTGGTCTGTTATGGTTTTGAGCAGGGGAAGGCCCAGGTAGGAGACCCGCAACAGGGTTTGCTGTGGATGGAGCCGGCAGCGCTGGCCGCCATCTGGAAATCCGGCGTATGCCTTACCCTGCAGCCGGGCGCTGCCTTTGAGCCTGACCGCAACCTGCAGGCCAGGAAGCGACGCTGGTTCTTGCAACTGCTGGAAGAAGACAAGCCCGTGCTGCTGGTAGCCGTGGCCATAGGCGTGGGGATGGCCGTGCTGCAAATGTCAATGGCCGTGTTCTCCCAGAAGCTCATAGATGAAATAATACCCCGCCGGCAGTTTGACCGCTTCATGCTGAGCATGGCGCTGCTGCTGGTATTGCTGCTGGCGCGCGAAGGGCTGCAGGTGCTGCGGCAGTATGCATTGCTGAAGCAGAGCCACCAGTTCAACCTCCGCATCACAGGCAGCTTCTACAAGCGGCTGCTGCAATTGCCGCAGGTGTTCTTTGATTCCCGCAAGATAGGCGACCTTACGGCGCGGTTGAATGATACCGCGCGCATTCAGAAAGTAATTGGGCAGATGGCCGGCAATACGGTGATAGACCTGCTGCTGATCGTTGTGTCACTCGTGTTCATCACACGTTATTCCCCCGGCGCGGGCCTCCTTGCGGCGGCTTTTATTCCGCTCTTCACCTGGCTTTTTTACCGCTACAACCGGCCGGTGTTCGGTGCGCAGCAGGCTGTGCTGGCGGGGCATGCCGGTTGCGAAAGCAACTACATATCCACCCTGCGCGGTGTGCAGGCCATCCGCAACCTGCAGCAGCAGCCAACGTTCGAAAGCATCAACAAACAGTATTACAGGCACTACCAGGATAAGGTGCTGGCGTTGGGCAAGCTGCAGGTGCGGCTGGGCTTTATGGCCAATGCGCTGGGCATCCTGTTTATGCTGGCCGTGCTGGCATATACCACCTGGCAGGTGTTTGAAGGGAAGATGAAAGCGGGAGAGCTGGTGTCTGTACTCGGCATCAGCGGCAGCATTCTGCCATGCATTGCCAATATTGCCGTGGTGTGCATCTCCCTGAATGAGGCCAAGGTGGCCTTTTCCCGTATGTTCGAGTTTTTTGCCATGCCGGCGGAGGAAGAGGGAGGTTTGCAGCAGGAGGCAGCAGCTGATAAAACCCGGCAGGCGGTAATGCATGATGGGCCCCGTCAAGGACAGCTGTACGCGGATGTTGATCAGGTGGCCGTCAGCAACCTGTCTTTCCGCTACCCCGGCCAGCGGCAGCTGCTGCGGCAGGTTTCTTTCCATGTGCGGAAAGGAGAGATCATTGCCGTAATGGGCGAGAACGGTTGCGGCAAAAGCACCATTTCCGCCCTGTTGCAACGCCACTATCTACCCGAAGAAGGCCACATACTGGTGAACGGCACGCAGCCGCTGCAGGCGCTCACTTTGGAGCACTGGCGCAGCGTGACGGGCGTAGTGCCGCAGCAGGTGCATATGTTCAACGGCTCTGTGCTGGAAAACATTGCGTTTGAAGATGCGCATACCAAAACGCCGGAGGTGATCGCTTTCCTGCAGGCTTACGGTTTTATTCCTTTCCTGGAACAGCTGCCGCAATCTTACCACTCCCTGGCAGGAGAAGGCGGCATCAGCCTCTCCGGCGGCCAGCAGCAGATGATAGCACTGGCCCGTACGCTGTACCGCCGCCCGCAGTTCCTGGTGCTGGATGAGGCCACTGCCGCTATGGACCGGCAGGCGGAAACTTTTGTGCTGGAGCTGCTGATGCGCCTCAAAAAAGAAATGGCCGTGATCTTCATCACCCACCGCCTGCATGTGCTGAAACATATTGCAGATCGTATCTACGTGCTGGGCGGGCAAACGGTAACTGCCGCCGGCAGCCATGCGGAACTGCTGGCCACAGACAACCTGTACAGCGCTTACTGGGGAGATCTGACAGGAGAAAAAATGGCTTTCCGTTCATAACATTACAGCGGGTAAAGCGTGCATCATTTTGTACCTTTACCCGCTTATGAGCACCACCATTATTTGCATTCTCATCATCAGTTTTGTAGCCACTTTAGTTCGTTCCACGTTCGGTTTTGGGGAGTCTCTCGTAGCAGTGCCGCTGTTCATCTTTTTTATTCCCGTGGAGCAGGCCGTTCCGCTGTCTGTGCTGATCTCCATCATTGTAGCGCTGGTAGTAGTGGTGCAGGATCACAAGGAAATACATTTCAACAGCGCTAAATGGCTGATCATTTTTGCCATACTGGGCATTCCCATCGGCGTGCTGCTGCTGGTATACGGTAACGAGCAGCTGATCAAGACGGGTTTGGGCCTGCTCATCATCGGCTACTCCCTGTACGCGCTGTACGGGAAGAACAGCCTCTTCCTGCAAAAAGACAATATGTTCTGGCTGTTCACCTGCGGTTTCCTCTCCGGCGTATTGGGCGGCGCGTTCGGCATCAACGGCCCGCCGCTGGTAGTGTACGGCAATATGCGGAAATGGAGCGCCACGCACTTCAGGGCCACGCTGCAGGCATATTTTCTGCCCGCCAGCTTTATCGGCGTGCTGGGCTACGCATTGAAAGGGCTGGTAACGGTTGAGGTGATGAAACTCTTCCTCATATCGTTGCCTGCCGTTATACCTGCTATTTTTCTGGGAAGGTATCTGAACCGCCGCCTGAAGAACGGCCACTTTTTCAAATACGTTTATTTCGGCCTCATCCTGATCGGGCTGTTCCTGGTACTGAACACGTCGGTCATTCATTAAAAAATAGGCTGTATTTTTATAGCATGACAGCACATAACAGCACCCAACGTTTTGGCAACCGTGTGGAAGACTATGTGAAGTACCGCCCCGGTTACCCCGCCGCCGTGATCACTTATTTGCAGGAGCAGTACGGCCTTGCGCCCGGCAATACCGTGGCAGACATAGGAGCGGGCACCGGCATTTCCTCCGCTATTTTCCTGCAGGCCGGTTACAAGGTGATGGCCGTGGAGCCCAACGCGCCCATGCGGGAAAAGTCAATAGAACTGCTGGGCCAATACCCGGATTTTACGGCCGTGGACGGCAGTGCGGAACAAACAGGGCTGCCTGCAGGCTGTGCAGACGCAGTAGTAGCCGGGCAGGCCTTTCACTGGTTCAACGCCGCCCAAACGCGCCCGGAATTTCAACGCATCCTGAAACCCGGCGGCGTGGTTGTGCTGATCTGGAATGAGCGCCTCACGGAAGGAGATTTTGAGCAGGCTTACGATGAACTGATCGTCCGCCACGGCAGCGACTACACGCAGGTAGACCACCGCAAAACTGACGAGCACAAGATAGGGCAGTTCTTCAGCCCTTCCACGTTTGATGCGGCCACCTTTCCCAACCAGCAGGTTTTTGATTTTGACGGCCTGAAGGGGCGGCTTTCTTCTTCCTCCTACGTTCCGGCGCCTGATGAGCCGGGGTACGGGCCTATGATAGAAGACCTCCGCGCGCTGTTTGATCAATACCAGCAGCATAACGCTATTACCGTGCGTTACACTACCAAATTGTATGCAGGTAGGTTATAATCCTATCGGAATGTTCCACCCGTTGTGAGTAATTTACCGCCCACGAAAAGCTTTTTTGCATGAAATTCCGCGTACTGTCAGCATGGGCATTGTGCTGCCTGTTATCAGGCTCCCTCACTTCGATTGCACAGGAAAAAACCGTTAACTGGAAAGGTTTCGAAAAAGTGCAGTTCCGCTTCCAGGGCCGTGACGCTTTTTGCGTAAAACCCGCCCGGGCGTTGCCCGGTAACCCCTGGGTATGGCGGGCGCATTTCCCTGACTGGCATACGGAAATGGACAGCATACTGGTGGCACGGGGTTTCCACGTGGCTTATGTCAACACCAATAACCTGTTCGGCCTCCCGCAGGCCATGCAGGTATGGGACGCGTTTTATGATCACCTGGTGGGGGAAAGGAAGCTGGCGCCGAAAGTAGCGCTGGAGGGCGTGAGCCGCGGCGGGCTGTACGTGTACGGCTGGGCCAAACGCAACCCCGGCAAGGTGAGCTGCATTTATGCGGAAGCTCCCGTATGCAACCCCAATAGCTGGCCCGGCGGAAAAGGCGCCGGCAAAGGCGCACCGGAAGAGTGGGCAAAGTGGCTGCAGCTTGCCGGCCAAACGGAAGCCACCGCTGCGGGTTACGAGGATATTCCGCTGAAAGGCCTGGCCGGCCTGGCGGCTTTCAAAGTGCCGGTGCTGCATGTAATAGGCCTGCGCGATTCCATTGTGCCGCCGGAAGAAAATACCTTCCCGCTGGTGAAAGAATACACCCGCCTGGGCGGCCCCGCTGCAGTTTTTCCCATGACCAGGGGGCCGCAAAACCTGCAGGGCCATCACTTTTACATTGAGCACCCTGAACGGCTGGCAGATTTTATCTACAGCAACAGCGTGCCCGTACAGCAGCCCCTGCAGAGCAGCGCGTACGTCAAAGCCGGCGCTTCGCTGGCCGCGGCCTTCCGCAAGTTTGAAGAAACAAAAAAGGGAACGGTGGCCTTCCTTGGCGGTTCCATCACCCATAACAAAGGCTGGCGCAACAAGGTGGCGCAATACCTGCAGGAGCGCTTCCCCGGCACTACCTTCCAGTTCATAGCCGCCGGCATTCCTTCCCTGGGCAGCACGCCTCACGCCTTCCGCTTCAACCGTGATGTGCTGGCGCAAGGCAAGCCGGATATCCTCTTCCTGGAAGCGGCGGTGAATGACCGGACGAACGGTTTTTCCGAAAAGGAACAGGTACGTGCGCTGGAAGGCATCCTGCGCCAGCTGTACCAGCAGAACGCCAATGCGGCGGCGGTGCTGATGGCTTTTGCCGACCCTGACAAGCAGGGAGATTACGCCGCAGGCAAAGAGCCGGTAGAAGTGGCGGTACATCAAAAACTGGCGGAACATTACGGCGCTTCCTTCATCAACCTCTCCCGCGAAGTATATGACCGCATGCAGGCCGGTGAGTTCAGCTGGGAGTACGATTTTAAAGACCTGCACCCTTCCCCCTTCGGGCAGGAGATCTATTTTCAGACCATGAAAACGCTGTTGCAGCTGCCGCCTGCCACGAAACCTGCCGGCGCAAAACTGCCGCAAAAGCTGGATGCCCATGCGTATGACAAAGGCCGCTACCACGCCGTAACGGAGGCTGTCCGCCTGAAAGGCTTCAAAGTAGTGGACAACTGGCAACCTGCGGATAAAAAAGGCACCCGGCCGGGTTTTGTGAATGTGCCCGTACTGGAAGGGGAAACGACCGGCGCATCATTTGAGCTGCCATTCCAGGGCCGCGCCGTAGGGTTGGCCGTACTGGCCGGGCCAGATGCAGCCACCATCCGCTACCAGGTAGACGGCAAAGCCGCCAAAACCATTGACCTGTACACGCAATGGAGCAAAGGCCTGCACCTGCCCTGGTACCTGGTGCTGGACGGTGAGCTGAAGCCGGGCCGCCACACCTTGCGCGTGGAAATTCTCCCGCAAGGTAACAGCGAAAGTAAAGGGAACGCCTGCCGGATAGCCCATTTCCTGGTGAATGAATAAAGATTGAATTATACCGCTTCCCCTTTGATACCGGCCACCCCATGCCCTGCAGAATGCTTATTTTTGCCATATGGAGAAACCGGAATCACTGGAACAGTTTTACCGCAGCCGCATGGGCGTACTGCCCAGCGAAATGATCAGGAAAACGGGCCACTTCAACGTGTTCCGCCTGTCGGACTTTAAGGGAGACGAGGCAGTGCGGCCTATGCCCTACAGCCGGAAAGACTACTACAAGATCAGCCTCATCACAGGCCGGAACGAAGTGCATTATGCAGACAAGACGATGACGGTAGCGGAGAACATGCTGCTCTTCGCCAACCCCCAGATACCCTATAACTGGACGCCGGCAGGCCCCGACATAAGCGCCACCTTCTGTGTGTTCACCGAAGATTTTTTCAAAGGCTATGGCAACATCAAAGAATATCCGCTGTACCGGCCAGACGGTTTCCCGGTGCTGGACCTGAGCAATGAAGAAGCAGCGCAGGTACGGGCCATATATGACAAGATGTTTGTTGAAATAGCCTCGGACTACGCTTATAAATACGACGTGCTGCGCAACCTGGTGCTGGATATTATCCACACCGCGCTGAAGCTCCGCCCCGGTATTATCAGCACGCCCGGCAAAACGGACTCCAACGCCTCGGAACGCATCACTGCGCTTTTCCTGGAGTTGCTGGAAAGGCAATTCCCCGTAGAGTCCGTTATGCAAACCGTTCAACTCCGCGCTGCCGGGGAGTTTGCCGCGCAGCTCAACCTGCATGTGAACCATCTTAACAAAGTGCTGAAAGCCACCACCGGTAAAACCACTTCCGTGCTTATTGCGGAGCGCATGGCGGTAGAAGCCCGCGCCTTGCTGAAACATACCAGCTGGACAATTTCAGAAATAGCCGGTTGCCTCGGGTTTGAAGACCTCTCTCACTTTATCCGTTTCTTTAAAAAATACACGCAGGTAACCCCGCGTGATTTCCGCAAGTAGGGGAATTATTCAGGATGGTTCGTTATTTTTAAGGATGCATCCCGCTGTTCATATCTCTCCGCTTACCGCGTCTGCCCCGGTGGTGTCTGCGCTGGCGCAGCTCATTATTGAAACCGTTGCGCACGGCGGCTCCGTCAGCTTTATGCATCCGCTGGCGCAGGAAGAGGCGGTGGCCTTCTGGGAGAACTCGCTGCAGGCTGCTGCCCGCGGCGAGCGCATTGTGCTGGGCGCTTATGACGGAGAAGTATTGGCAGGTACCGTCACCCTGCAGTTGTTGTGCCCGCCCAACCAGCCTCACCGTGCCGAAATAGCCAAACTGATGACCGCCGTTCATTACCGCGGCCGGGGCATTGCCCGGGCCCTTATGCTGGAGGCAGAACAGCTGGCCATAGCGCACAGGCGCACCCTGCTTACTTTAGATACAGCGGAAGAAGATGGCGCGGCCGGTTTGTATGAAGGGCTGGGTTTTCAACGCAGCGGCGTGATACCTGACTATGCCCTTAAGCCGCATGGTGGCCTTACGGGCACAATTATTTACTGGAAAAGACTATGAACGGGTTATAATCCACATAATGATACATTACATCCGCATTACCTTCCTGCTGCTGGTTTTTTGTAACCGTGCGGTACCGGCTGAAGGCAGCACTGCCTTTGCAGGCGGGCCGTTATCTGCCGCTGCCCGATCTGCCGTCATCTACATTTCTCCCTCCGGCAATGACGCCAACCCCGGCACCGCCGCAAAGCCCCTGGCCACGATGGCTGCTGCCAGAGATAAAGCACGGCAGCTCCGCAGCAGCGGCCAGGTAACCGGCCCGCTGGAGATCATCCTGCTGCCCGGTACTTACCTCGTGCGGGAAACGCTGGAGCTGACGGGAGAAGATGCCGGCACCGCTGCCGCCCCGCTGGTGTTCAGGGGGCAAGGCAAGATGCCGCCCGTTATTTCCGGCGCGGAAAAGCTGCCGGCGTTTGAAAAGGTGAATGACCGGCTCTGGAAAACCCGTGTATTGCAGGATGCGGCCAACGTACAGCAGCTCTTCGTGAACGGCGCCCGCGCCACGCTGGCCCGCACGCCTGATGCGGAGCAGTGGTACAAAACCGGGCGCGTTACGGAAATGGTCAACGGGCACAACGCCGCGCAAAAGATACACCTCACGCAACCGCAATGGGAGGCGCTTCATGCCGTACCTGATGCAGCGCTGGAGCAGGTGATCGTTTCCATACACCACGCCTGGGACCGTACCCGCAAGTACCTGCAGGCACGTACCGCGGCAGATACTTCCATCACCATCACCGGCAACCCCATGAAGCCGTGGAACAAGCTGGACAATGCGTCCCAGTTCATTTTCGAGAATGCCGTGCAGTTCCTCAACGCGCCGGGAGAATGGTTCCTGCAGCCAGACGGCGTACTGCTCTACGTGCCGCGCGAAGGGGAAAACATCAACACCGCCGTGGCCGAAGTGCCCGTGCTGGAACAGTTCATCACCATCCGGGGAGACAGCGCCCGCAAGGCCGCGCATATCCGCTTTGAAAATATCGCCTTCCGCTACACCCGCCATACCATGACGCGCGCCGGCCAGGAACCGGTGCAGGCCGCGTCTCCCATGCCTGCTGCGGTGATGGCGGACCATGCAGATAACATCGTGTTCAATAACTGCGAAATTGCCCATACCGGCAACAACGCCATCTGGTTCAGGAAAGCATGCACCAATAGCAAGATCACGCAGTGTTACCTGCACGACCTGGGCATCGGCGCCGTCAAGATAGGAGAACTGCAGCCACCTGCTCACGCGGAAGCCGTTACCCGCCACATTACGGTAAACAATAACATTCTCCGCTCCGGCGGCCACGTGGTGCCCACCGGTGTTGGAGTTACTATTTTCCACTCCTCAGACAACACTATTTCCCATAACGAAATTGCAGACTTCCGCTACTCCGGCGTGTCTGTAGGCTGGATATGGGGCTACAAGCACAGCTACGCCAAAAGGAACCGCATCGTGTTCAACCATATTCACCACCTGGGCTGGGGCCTGCTGAGCGATATGGGTGGCGTATACACCCTGGGCCCCTCTGAAGGAACGGTGGTGAACAACAACGTGGTCCATCACGTGTACTCATACGGCTACGGCGGCTGGGGACTGTATACAGACGAAGGCTCTACCGGCGTAACCATGGAGAACAACCTGGTATACCGTTGCAAAAGCTCCGCCTTTCATCAGCATTATGGTAAGGAGAACGAGATCAGGAACAACATCTTCGCCTCACAGATCAGGGCGCAACTGGAAGCCACCCGCGTGGAAGATCACCGCTCCTTCAACTTTGCCCGCAACATCATTTATGTGAACGAAGGCAGGCTGATAGACAAACGATGGGACCAGGTACGTTTCACGGCAGACAGCAACCTGTACTGGGATGCCCGCACGCAGGGCATTCGCTTTGGCCAGCAAGACCTTACCGCCTGGCAGGCATCTACCGGGAAAGACAAACACTCCATTGTGGAAGACCCCGGGTTTGCAGATATCACAGCGTATAATTTCCGCGTGAAGAACAAGGCCGCCATGGCAAAGATCGGGTTCAAACCTTTTGACTACACCAAGGCCGGCGTGTACGGCTCCGCTGCATGGAAACAGCTGGCCGCTTTTGACCCGCGCCTGGCGGCGCAGTTTGACCGTATGGTGAAAGAGCGGGAAAGCGGGTCAGACGGGCTTTAGGCGGAGAAATTGACCGCGCAGCACCTGGTATACAATAATGAGCCACAGCAGCAGGCAGGGAAAGGCCTTGAAAGCATAAGGGATCACGATGTTCTTTTTCACCCAGGGCGTTACCAGGTCTGAGTGCGAAAAGCTGCAGCCTATCAATATGAAAATAAACAGCGCGTTGTTCCATTTGGTGGGGTATTGCAGCACGTACCAGATACATACCGCCGGAAAAGCAATAATGTAGGTGGGAGATTCCGAGCTGGTGCTGAACAACACGGTGAACAGCAGGGTAGAGGCCAGCAGGTACAGCCGGTAATGCGGGTTTGTGCTCCATTTCAGCCGGCTGTATTGCGAAAAGAAAAGCAGCATTCCCGGCCCCAATACCCACCAGTTGTTCAGCTGCGGCAGGCGGAAAACACGTTGTATGAAACCCATGGCGGAAATATTCTGCATCACGACGCCTTGCTCAAACTGGTAATTCTTGGTATTCTTCTGCACCAGCGCCGCCATCCATTCCCGGTAGGTGTTGAGGATGTAGCCTGCCGGCGCCAGCAACACCGGCAATATGAACAGAACGCCCGCCCACAGCGCCAGGCTGCCTATGAGGCGCAGGCGGTGGTTGCTGAAAAAGAAGAAGGCAAGGCCCGCAATACCGTACAGCTTTGTAAAGGTGCCCAGCATAATGAAAAAGGCCGCCCAGAAATCTTTCCCTTTCAGTATCAGCGTAAAGCTGAGTATGAGGCAGGCCGCTATGGCCGGGTTAAACTGGAAGTAGCTGCTGGCCGCCATCAGCTCATGGCTGGAAAAAATGAGGATGAGGTTTTGCTGTATGCGGCTCAAAGGCAGCTGCCGGATAGCAATATACAGGAAGGCCGCATTGCAGGCTACCCACAGCATGGCGCCCAGGAAATCAGGCAGCAGTGCAAAGGGCGCAATGATGAGGCTGAAGAGCGGGCCGTACATGTTCACGTCAAAGTACTCGGGGTAGGGAATATACAATGGCTGCTGCCCGCGCACATGCAGGAACACATATTTGAAAATGATGTAGTTGTTCATGTTATGCACCAGCAGTTCCTTGGCGGCTACTATCAGGGACAGTCCGAACCAGAGCAGCAGCGCAGGCCAGTCTTTTTCTCCCAGCAGGGAGAGCGTAAATTTTTTCTTCATGCAGGCGGGTTTTCCGGGCGAGCTGAAATTATAGTTTATTATTTAGATTTACGAATGCAATTCGAAGATTACATTGCGCGCTGGCAGCTGGTACCGGACGGCGAGCCCATTATCACGCACAGCAGCCGGCTGCTGCCCGTAACGCAACACGGCCGTCCCGCCATGCTGAAAATTGCGCATGAGCCGGATGAAAAGGCGGGCAATTCCATCATGGTATGGTGGAACGGGGAAGGGGCGGCACCCGTGCTGGAACATGACGAAGCAGCCTTGCTGATGGAACGCGCCCAAGGTACAAGGTCTCTGGCCGCTATGGCAAAGAACGGGGAAGACGAAGCGGCCACCCGCATACTCTGCGCCGCCACGGCCCGCCTGCATGCTGTAAAACGGCAGCCGCTGCCCGTGCTGAAGACGTTGAAAGAATGGTTCCGTGACCTGGAGCTGCATGCCCATCAATACGGTGGTATTTTCCTGGATGCCGCCGCCACCGCTGAAGCGCTGCTCAACGATCAGCAGGAAATAACGGTGCTGCATGGAGATGTGCACCACGATAATTTTCTTGACTTCGGGGAGCACGGGTGGCTGGCTATTGACCCCAAATGGATTATCGGAGACAGGGCTTTTGATTATACCAACATCTTTTGTAATCCTGATTTTGACTCCGCCACACCGCCACACCGCTTCCTCAGCCGGCTGAACGTTATCACCCAAGCCGCCGGCCTGGAGCGCAAACGCCTGCTGCAATGGACGCTGGCCTGGGCGGGCCTTTCGGCCATCTGGTTCCTGGAAGATAACCAGGCGGCGGAAATAGATCTGGCTATTGCGGAACTGGTGAAAGCGGAGCTGGAAAAATAACTCAATACTCCACCATCACCTTGATGCTTTTGCGGGGAAAGTTTTCCATCAGGTCTTTCAGGTCTTCAAAACGCACGCGGTGCGTGATATAGGAAGCCGGGTCTATCTTTTTGGCGGCAATGTTTTTCGTTACCTGGTCAAAATCTTCACGGGTGGCGTTTCTGCTGCTCATGATGGCGCCTTCCCTTTTGTGCAGCTCAGGATGGCTGATGGTGAGCGCCTCTTTCTGCAGCCCTACCAATATATAGCGCCCGCCGTGGGCAAGGTATTGCAGGGAGCCGTTGAGCGCGGCAAGGTTGCCCGTGGCGTCTATCACCACATCTGCCGCCATGCCGGCCGGGTTGTCTGTAACATTGACGCCCGCCTGCAGGCAATACGCCAGCCGTTCAGGATCAAGGTCTGTTACCGTTACCTGTGCGCCCGCTATTTTCGCAAATTCCATCAGGCCCAGCCCTATTGGCCCGGCGCCTACTATCAGCACGGTTTCTCCCGGTTGTACGCCCGCCCTGCGGATGCCATGCGCGCCAATGGCCAGCGGTTCTGCCAGCGCCAGCTCGTCCAGGCTGAGGCCGGGCTGCTTTACCAGCGCCGCGGAAGGCACCAGCAGGTACTCCCGCATGCCGCCGTCTACATGCACGCCGCAAACCTGCATCTGCACGCAGCAGTTGGTTTTGCCCTGCCGGCAGGCGCCGCATTGTCCGCAATGGTAGTATGGAATGAAGGTGACCGCTTCGCCGGCAGCAAAACCTTCTGCACCGTCTGCATCCACCAGCTCGCCAGACAGTTCATGCCCCAGTATACGGGGATAGCTGAAGTAAGGCTGCGTGCCCTGGTAGGCATGAAAGTCTGTGCCGCAAATACCGGTGCGGCGGATGCGGAGAATGGCATGCCCTTTTTTCATCTCGGGAGCCGGTACGTCTATGTATTCCATTTGGCCCGGTGTGTTGCAGATCAGTGCTTTCATATCTTGCAAACATATCAATTTCCTGCCCCTTTCCCCGCGCGCTTTTCTTCAAAAAATTGCACTATATTAACACCGTCATGAAACCAGCATTGCGACAGATGACGGCCACGCCCAACCTCTCTTTTACCGTGCGTAAAGATGTTGGCATGCAGATGGTCAATAACTGGCATTACCATGCGGAAATAGAGCTGCTTTTTATCAGGAGCAGTGCCGGTACCTGGCTGATAGGCGACCACATCGGCCATTTCAAAACGGGAGACGTGGTGATGACGGGCTCCAACCTGCCACACTGTTTCCGCCATGAGGCAGCGCATATGGAAAACGGGGAGACCATCTGCGTAAAGTTCATGCCGGAAATGCTGGGCGAGTATTTTATGAACCTACCTGAGTCGAAAGACATCCGTACCCTCTTTGCCCGTGCTGCCAACGGCCTCCGGCTGGAAGGGACCATCCGCGAGCACGCCGGGCGGCTGATAGAGCAGATGCTGGAAGACACTCCCGGCCGCAGAATGGTTAGCCTCCTGTTGCTGCTGCAGGATATTGCAGACAGCCGGGATTGTGTGCCGCTTTCTTCCACCGGCTTTATGCAAAGCCCTGGCCCCGTTACTGATGAAGAACGGGTGAAAACCATCTTTGAATATACCATGCGCCACTACCGGGAAAAAATTTCGCTGGACACCGTGGCCGGTCTCCTGCATATGACACGCCCTTCCTTCTGCCGCTTTTTCAAGAACAGAACACGGAAAACCTATGTGCAGTTCCTCATGGAAGTACGCATCGGCCACGCCTGCAAGCTGCTGGTGGAAGATGAAAAAACCGTATCGGAAATAGGCTATGAATGCGGGTATAACAATATCTCTCATTTCAATCACCAGTTCAAGTTCATTACCAATAAAAAACCGCTGGAATACAAACGGGATTACCTGCAGAAATACAGGTAACGGGTTGTATTTTGCACTATTATTCTCTGCTTATGCGAAAATTCAGCTTCCTTCTGCTCCTGCTCATCCCAGTACTGGCCTTTTCACAGAAAAACAAACCGGACCGCAAAATGCAGCAGGCGCTGCAGGACATTGTAAGCCGCTTCAATGGCACGGCCGGCATATATGTACAGCACCTTAAAACCGGCGCCTGGGCCGCCATTAATGCGGACACCATTTTTCCCACCGCCAGCATTGTAAAGGTGCCGCTGCTGGTTGGCCTGTTCAATAAGCTGGAAAACGGCGAGCTGGGGTATCACCAATCCCTCGTTTACCGCGACTCCGCCAAATACGGCGGCTCAGGGCTGATGCAGTTTTTCAAAGACAGCGCAGCTACGGAAGTGAGCGTGCTTGCCGCGCTGATGATGTCTTACAGCGATAATACTACGTCCCTCTGGAACCAGCGTCTGGCCGGCGGCGGCGTGGAAGTGAACCGCCTGATGGAACAGTACGGCCTGAAAGATACCCGCGTCAACTCCCGTACGCCCGGCCGGGAAAATATCTGGAAAATTTACGGCTGGGGCCAGACCACCCCGCGGGAAATGGCTACGCTGCTGATAAAAATCCGCCGTGGTGAAATCATCAGCCAGGCCGCCAGCGAAAGAATGTACCGGCTCATGTGCAGGGGCTACTACGACGAAACAGCGCTCTCACAAATACCTCCCTACGTACAGGCCGCCCACAAAACCGGCTCCGTGAACGACTCCCGCTCTGAACTGGTAATGGTCAATGCACCGCACGGAGACTATGTGTTTTATGTTGGCACCAAAAACAACAAAGACCAGCGCTGGGAACCAGATAATGAAGCCATTGAAATGATACGCACCATCTCCGCCTACCTCTGGAAACATTTCGAGCCGCGCAGCAAATGGACGGCCACTTTCCGGAAAGACAAGTTTTAGTCAGCGCGTATACTACACATTGGCGGGCAGCCTCACCATAACTACATGGTGCGCAAGACGGTTTTCCCATAGCCGCCACAGTTATATTTATTGCTTTTCAGGTTGTATCTTGGCGCTTTCTGCCTATTTACATGAACCGGAAAGCTTGCCTGATCTTTTTTTTCGTTTGCCTGCTTGCAGGCATGGGCTCTTTGGGCGCCACCAGGCCAGATTCAGTGCCCTACATGCTGATGCGGTTCGATAACTCCAGCGGCCTTCCACAGAACAGCGTCAAGAAAATAGCGCAAGACCCCTACGGTTTTGTATGGGCCGCCACGGAAGACGGCCTGGCCCGTTACGATGGGGAAAGCATTGTGGCTTTCCGTATGGCCGATCTCCGGCTTTCCTCCAAGAGAGTGATCAATTTTTACGTCAACCCGCAGGGAGAGCTCTCCTGTGTCACCGATAAGGATGACTACATCCGCCTGATAAACGGCCGCCCGCTGCTGGACAGTAACCTGCAGAACCGCCCTGGCAACTACCTTGTCACCTATGCCCCCGATAACCCGGCAGATACAGGGGTTTCCCGCATGGCGGGACTGCCGTTCAAGCACAGGCAATGGGGCCTGCACATCCGGGAACTGAATATGTATACCGGCCGGCGCAACTTTTTTGCATGGAAGAACAATGAGGTGTCTTATTACCACGATAGTGTACGGCAATTCAGCATACCCTTCATACCTGACAGCAGCTGGAACTTTGCATTGATCGGCCACCGGCTTTATTTCCTGCACCAGTCAGGCATGGTCACAATGTTTGACAGGAAACCGCAGACGGCGCCCCTGGGAGGAGATATCCGCAAAGATCCCCTCTTCCGCACCAGCAGCAATGAAATGACCGTTTTCTGGAATGGCTACATCCAGGGAAATGTAATTGTATATTTCAACAATCGTTTGTACCTGGTACTGGCTGGCAAAGACGGGCAATTGTCTACACGCCTGCTGTTTACCGGCTTTGACCTGCCGGTCCGGCAATTCACCTGCGCATATTACAGTGAGGAACAAGGCAAGCTGTTCCTTGGCAGTCCCATCAGGGGATTGTATGTATTATCAGCACAACAATTCTTTACCCGCGGGGCTCATGACCGGGACGATGCATATTATGGTCAGGCAGCGGTGGGCCCCGAAGAAATACTGACGGCGCAGGGAGACCTGATAGGCTTGAGCACACCTCCGCGCATCATAGGTGCGGTACGGCAAATGATGCCTTCAAACCAGTACAGCATGGTGGCGGATAGCCTGGGAAATGTGTTTATCAAATGGGCCGAGTGGTTGTACAAGTTTGAAAAGAACAGCTACCGCCTGCTGAAAAAATGGAAGCTGCCGGGGAGCATCTCGGTTGTTTACGAAGGAGGAGACGGGCGGCTCTGGATAGGGGTGAAGGAAAAGGGGCTTGCCACAATGTCTTTGTATGATGAAACGGCAAAGCCGGAATGGTTCCTGACAATAAGGGAAGACGTTACCTATATGGCCCGGCAGGAACATATATTATATACTGCCACTGACGAGGGGACATACCTGATAAATATTGCAAACAAACATATTGACACCATACCCGGCCTGAACGGCAAATATGTGCGCAGCTTGCTTGTATTGCCGGGAGGAGAAGTATGGCTGACCACCTACGGCCACGGTTTTTTCCGCTATTATCGCAACAGGCTCACCGCTTTTCCGCTAGACCAGCAGGAATACCTGGCCATTGCACATTGCATGGTGGCTGACAATAACGGTTTCTTGTGGATCACCACCAACAACGGGCTTTTCCAGGCAAGCAGGGCTGACCTGCTGGCCTATGCGCATGATTCAACGCTCACCCCTTATTATCATCACTACAACAGGCAGGATGGCTTCAGAACAAATGAGTTCAACGGCGGTTGCCAGCCCTGCGCCGTCAGGCTGGAAAGCGGGTACGTTTCCCTGCCTTCGCTTAACGGGCTGGTGTTTTTCAGGCCGGACAGCATGCGCCCCCTCTTGCCGGGGCCCCACCTGTTCATTGACAGGATCGAGCTGGACAAAGCAACGCTACCGCCTCTGGAAACGCTGGAGCTGCCGCGTGATTTCAAATACCTCAGCATTTTTCTGAGCTCGCCCAATATGACCAACGGCCTCAATCTGCAAATGCGGTACGCGCTGGTGAAAGATGGAGAAACGCCGCTCTGGCTTCCTTTGTCGCAGAAGCATATTTCGTTGTCCACGTTACCGCATGGTACGTACAGGTTACTGATCAGGAAGATGAACGGGTTTGGCAGGGACAATTTTACGGAAAAGAGCATTTTGCTGCGCGTACTGCCGGCCTGGTACCAGACGAGGTGGTTTTATGTTGCCTGCCTGCTGGGCTGCCTGGCCTGTTTTTATTTGCTGATGAAGCTGCGGGTAAGGTATACCGAAGAAAGGAACCGTGCGCTGAAAGCCGCCGTAGCTCTGAAAACAGAAGAGCTGCAGCGCCGTACGGATATACAGGAAAAGATCATCCGCTCCGTGAGCCACGACATTCAGACACCCCTCCAATACCAGCACCTGTTGTCAGGGAAAATATATGAAGAATTGCAGGAACAGCAGGCCGCCATGGCGCCGGCCGCAAAAGTGATGCATGAGCATACTCACCGGCTGTACTATATGGTGAACAACCTGCTGAAATATCTGAAAGTGGAGGTGGCAGACCGGCCCAATCGTATTGAGCGTTTTGCGCTGGCGCCCGCGGCAGATGAAACACTGATGATATTCAAAGGGCTGGCGGCAGAAAGGGGAACGGCATTGCGCAATCATATACCGGCAAGCCTGGAGCTGAATGGGGATGTACAATTGATTTCCGTTATCCTGCATAACCTGGTAGATAACGCGGTGAAAATTACCCGCAACGGCAGCATTGATATTGATGCCGGGGAAGGAGAAGAGGGAAGCGTCTGCATCACAATACGGGATACCGGCCCGGGCCTGAAGCCAGCCATACAACAATGGATCAACACGCCCGGCACTACCCGGGAAGGCCTGCACCTGGTGAACGGCATCGGCCTCATGATCGTAAAGGAACTGGTGGCCATGCTGGAGCTGGAAATCAGCGTAACGGCAGAAAAAGGTCAGGGCACCTGTTTCCGCATCAGGTGTTAGACGATGGGGAAGAAGATATCCGTATCTTATGGGCCAGCTCTATCACATTTGATACCTTCAGCTTTTCGAATATCCTGTTTTTATAGGTGCTCACAGTAGAGTGCTGGATGTTAAGCGCCAGCTTTATTTCTTTTGCGGTGGCCCCTTTGATGAGCAGGTTCATCACCTCCGTTTCCCTGTCAGACAAAACGGCCGCCTTCCGTCCGTTCCCGTTGCCGCGCGCCGGGCGCCGCAGGTCATTCAACAGCATGTCCTGTACCGGCGTGCTGATGTATTTTTCCCCGTTCAGCATTTTCTGGATAGCGGTTCTCATTTCCTCCGGTTGAGATTTCTTCGACAGGTACCCGTCTGCCCCGGCCTTCAGGTAACCCGGGGCGTAAAGCAACTCATCATAACTGGAAAAGACCAGGATGGCTATGTCAGGCTGACGCAACCTGGTAGCGTCTATCATCTGGATATTATCCCCTCCCGGCATGTGAATGTCCAGCAACAGCACGTCATAACGCTGCCTGGGCAGCATTCTTATAACGTCGTCAAATGTTTCGGCTTCTGCAATATCTGCGGTGGGGTACATCTCCCTGATCAGCATAATAACGCCCATGCGTACTACGCTATGATCTTCGGCAATGAGAAAATGAGGCATGGGAAAAAAATATGGTTACCAAATAGGGCATGATTCCGGTGTAAGGATGTAGAAATGTTTCTATTTGTAGAAATATTTCGAGGTAAATTTTATAAATATTCTACATAAATACAAATATTACCCTGGTATTTTTACTGCACTGATAGTGAAGACAACAATCGTTCTTCATTCGGGATACATTAGGATCAACTTACTTCGGACAGGCCTCCTGTGTACACAGGAGGCTTAATTTATATAAATGATTAATTAATGTATGATGACAGCCCCTCCTCCGCCTGTTAGGAATAATAATTGCTGAAAGAAGCGAAAATTCCGGATTTTAGCCCGGAATTGCTAGTTTTAAAGGTATTATCGAAATTATGCATTTATTAACTGTATCGGGCATCCAGAAATGGATAGGCGGGGAACATATATTGAAAGGCATCTCTTTTAAACAGGACAGGTTCCAGAATATAGCCATAGTGGGCGAATCAGGCTCCGGCAAAAGCACTTTACTCAGGATCATATCAGGCTTTACACAGGCAGACGAAGGGGAGGTTTTATTTGAAAAGCAGAAGGTGAAAGGCCCCATGGAAAAGCTGATACCGGGTCATTCCGGCATTGCCTACCTCTCACAGCACTACGAGCTGCGCAATAATTATAAAATGGCGGAGCTGCTGCAATATGCCAACAAGCTGTCCGCTGCGGATGCGGCTGCCCTGTACAGGGTATGCCGTATAGACCACCTGCTGAACCGAAAGAACGACCAGATCTCCGGCGGGGAGCAGCAGCGTATTGCCCTGGCCCGCCTGCTGGTAACGGCCCCGCGGCTCCTGTTGCTGGACGAGCCGTTCTCCAACCTCGACCTCATCAACAAGAACATCCTGAAATCAGTCATCCGCGAATTGAGCGAAAAGCTGAAGATCACCTGCCTGCTGGTATCTCACGACCCTACAGACATACTGCCCTGGGCAGACCAGATCATGGTGATGAAAGACGGGGCGGTGATCCAGAAAGGCTCCCCGCGGCAGGTATACAAACACCCGGTGAACGAATACGCCGCCGGCCTCTTCGGCAAGTTCAACCAGATTGCCTCCGGTGGTAAAACCATGTTTGTGCGGCCGGAAGACCTGCACATTGTGACCGGCACACCGGATACCCTGATGGGAAAAGTGAAAAAGGTGCACTACCTGGGCAACGCCTTTGAGCTGGAAGTAATGCTGCTCAACGAACTGGTAACCATCCGCACCATAGACAGCAGCATCAAGCCGGGAGACACGGTGCATGTGGCGCTGGCGAATTAGGGGAAGATGTTGTATTTTGCTCCATTATGCAGATCACTTCCAGGCTTCCGGATACCGGCACAACCATTTTCTCCGTCATGAGCGCACTGGCCGCGCAGCACAAGGCCGTGAACCTGGGCCAGGGTTTTCCTGATTTTCCCATGAGCGCGGAACTGATAGCACAGGTAAATGAGGCCATGCAGCAGGGGTTTAACCAGTATGCGCCCATGCAGGGCCATATGCCGCTGCGCGAAGTGCTGGCTGAAAAAGCGGTGTACCTTTACGGCAGCCAGATCGATCCTGATACACAGATCACCATTACCCCTGGCGGCACCTACGGCATTTATACCGCGCTTACCACAGTATTGCATCCCGGAGATGAAGTGATCGTATTCCAGCCTTGTTACGACAGCTACATTCCCAACATCCGCATCAACGGCGCGGTGCCGGTGCTGATTGACCTGCAGTTCCCGGAATATAAAATTGACTGGGAAGAAGTAAAACGCAACATTACGCCCCGCACGCGCATGATCATGCTCAATACCCCGCACAATCCTACAGGGGCGGTGCTTTCCGGGGAAGATATTGAGCAGCTGCGCGCCATAGTGAAAGATACGTCTATACTTATACTGAGTGACGAAGTGTATGAGCACCTGATATACGACGGCATTCCCCACCAGAGCATGCTCCGCTATCCAGACCTGCTGGAGCGCAGCTTTGTGACTTTTTCATTCGGCAAACTCTACCACTGCACCGGCTGGAAGCTGGGCTACTGCGTTAGCTCCCCGGCATTGATGCAGGAGTTCCGAAAGGTGCATCAATACAACTGTTTCTCCTGCCATACGCCCTCCCAGGTGGCGCTGGCCGGTTTCCTCCGGGAGCGGGACAGTTACCTGCAGCTCGGCAGCTTCATGCAGGCCAAACGGGACTATTTCGCGGAGTTGATGAGCCACACCCGCTTTACGCCCCTGGCCAGCCATGGCAGCTACTTCCAATGCTACCAATACCACCGCATCAGTGATGAAGGGGATGCTGATTTTGCCGTTCGCCTCACTAAAGAAGCAGGCGTAGCCACCGTACCGGTATCTGCATTTTACCAGTCGGGGAAAGACCATAAGGTGGTGCGTTTCTGTTTCGCCAAAAAGGAAGAAACGCTGCAAAAAGCCGTGGAGCAATTGATGAAAGTGTAAAGATCAACTAACCCCAACATATGAACACGCCTGTATTTACCCCTGCCGCTTCCATAGATGAAGTGATTGACCAGTTGAACGGCATTATTGAAAATGCCCGTCAGCAAAATGACCGCATCGGCTACTTTGCTTCCCTGTACCATAAGGTGACCGTACGCGTAAAAGAAGGCATCCTGAACAACGAATTTGAAGACGGCGCCCGTATGGAACGGCTGGACGTGTTCTTTGCCAACCGCTACCTGGAGGCGGTACACCAGTGGCGCCACGGGCAGCCGCCTTCCGGCCCCTGGGCCGTGGCCTTTGCCGGTACCCGCAAAATAACGGTGGTGCTGCTGCAGCAATTGCTGCTGGGCATGAACGCGCATATCAACTATGACCTGGGCATTGCCGCTGTAGATTGTGCGGCCGGGGGAGACATCCAGGCCATGCACCGGGATTTCATCAGCATCAACAACATTATTGGATCGCTCACTTTTGAGGTAACCAACGAGATCAGCCGCATTTCCCCGTTGCTTTCCCTGTTTGGCCTGCATTCACAAAACGGGCAGTCTATCCTCATTCAGTTCAGCATCAGCAACGCGCGTGACGGGGCCTGGGGGTTTGCGGAAGAGCTGAGCGGCAAGCAGGGCACGCAAAGGGAAGAATGCCTGCAAGCGCGGGACGCGTCTATCAAAAAGCTGGCGGAAGCGCTTAAGAAACCCAAAGGGCTGGTGCGCTTCACCACCTTCATCATCTTTTTATTTGAGTGGAAAAGCCCGCGCAAGATCATCGGGGCGTTGTATAAGTACCACAAGGCGTACATCTCAACGAAACAGGGCATGCCCGCATAGCGGCGGGCTATTCCACGCCCTGCACCGACATCTTCAGTACGTACACGGCCGTAGAGGCGGTCATAAAAAGGATGTCGCGGTTCTTGCCGCCGAAGCAGGCGTTGGCCGTCCATTTTTCGGGTACCGGTATCTGCGCTATCTGCTCGCCCTGCGGGTTGAACACGCTCACGCCGTTGCCGCAGATGTAGAGATTGCCGCGGTTGTCTAGCGTAATGCCGTCTCCTCCCTTGTTCACGAACAGCACCCGGTTGCCCAGGCTGCCGTCTGGATTGATTTCATATTTGTAGGTTTTGTTGTCTCCAATGTCCGCCACCAGCAAATGTTTGCCGTCGGGCGTGCCTACAATGCCGTTAGGTTTTTTAATGTCGTCTGCCACCGGTATGGGCTGGTTTTTACCCTTGGGCAGGTAGTATACTTTCTGGCCTTCTATTTCGCCTTTTTGCCGCGTCCAGTAATTGCGCTGATAGTACGGGTCTGTGAAGTAGATGCCGCCTTTGGCGTCTATCCAGAGGTCATTGGGACCATTGAACTTTTTGCCGGCATAATCTTTCATCATCACTTTTATTTTCTTGCGCGGCGTAATGCTCCACATCTCGTTATTTTCATCGGCACAGGCTATGATGTTGCCTTTTTTATCTACGTACAGTCCGTTGGAACGGCCGGCAGGTTCCAGGAAAAGGCTCAGCTTGCCTTCCGTATCATATTTCCATATCCGGTTATTGGGCTGGTCAGTAAAATAGATGTTGCCTTTTTTGTCCGGCGCGGGGCCTTCCGTGAAGCTGAACTGTTTGGAAACCAGTTCCGGTACGGCGCCAGGGGCTACTACGCCAGGCAGTGAATCAGGTTGTTGAAAGATGCAAAACAGCAGTGCCAGTGTTTTCATGAACGATGGATATTTTAACAATTGTAAGGAATAATACCGGGAAAATCACCACCCTATGCCATAATCTTCCCCGTGGTTGCTGCTGCCGCCCCATAAGGAGCCGTGTTTCCGGTCAAAATAAATGGCGTTGATGGGCCCGCTGGTGCGCTGCCTGAAGTTCAGCTTGTAGCCCATCCTTTCCAGCTCCGTCCTTGTCTGCGCAGACGTGCCGGCCTGCAGCAGCAGGTGCCCCGGCCGGGGCAGGCGCGCCTTCAGGCTGTCTCCGCCCAGTGAAAGCCACAGCTGCTCACTGTTGATGTTGGCGGCTTCCGTGGCTTGCTGCACCGTCATGTCAAACTCTACCATGTTCAGGAAAAACTGCAGCAGGTTCTGGTCTTGCGTATCGCCGCCCTGCACGCCGAAGGCCAGGTAGGGCCGGCCGTCTTTCAGCGCCAGAGAAGGGGTGAGCGTTACGCGTGGGCGTTTGCCGGGAGCTATGACGTTAAAGGGATTGATCACGGCGTCCAGCACAAAGCTCTGTGCCCGCTGGCTCATGCCAACGCCGGTACGGCCGGCAATGCAGGCGGGCATCCAGCCGCCGCTGGGCGTGATAGATACCACCCAGCCTTCGGCATCAGCGGCTTCTACGGTGGTAGTGCCGCGCCAGAGGCGTGACTGGTATTCGGCTTCGGCTGCCGCCACCACATCATGCTTCGGCACCACCTGCCCCGGTTTGGCCGGCGCGGCGGTATCAGAGAGTTTCATTCTTTCTTTCAGCAAAGACAAAAAGGGGTTCATTTTCCCCTCAAAAGGGTAGGGGTCTCCCGGCTGTACATCAGCATCATTCCTGTCTGCCAGCATCTGCTGCACGCGTTGTTTGGCGTAGGCCTTGCTCAGCAGGCCTTTGATGGGAGGTTTCGGAGAAAAGGAAGGGTCTCCGTAATAAAAATCCCGGTCGGCAAAGGCCATGTTCATCACCTGGTACAGCGTATGAATGTACCGGGTGGAGTTATAGCCCATGGCCTTCAGGTCAAAATTCTCCAGCATGTTGAGGCTTTGCAGCAGCGCGGGCCCTTGCGTCCATTCCTGCAGTTTGTATACGTCTATGCCTTTGTAGTTGACGTGCAGCGGTTCTTCTTCTACCGGTTTCCAGCGGGCAAGGTCTTCCATGGTAATGAGGCCGCCCTGCTCCCGGCAGCCGCGTACAAATTCTCGCGCTATGTCTCCTTTATAAAAACGGTCGTACGCCGCCATGATGGCCTGCTTGCGGTTCTTCCCGCTTTTGAGCGCCTGCTGTTCCGCTTCCACCATTTTGCCCAGCGTAGCCAGCAGATCACGTTGCACAAATATTTCGCCCGCTTCCGGCGCTTCGCGTTTTTCCCCCGGATGGGTCAGGAACACGGCTTTGCTGTAAGGCCATTGTTTGATCAGGGCTTTATCTCTTTCTATGCTGTTGGCCGTTTGCGCTTCCATGGGGTAACCTTTCGCCATTTCAATGGCCGGCGCCAGCACCTGTTGCAGGCTCATGGTACCGTATTGGGCCAGCATATAGCAGAGGCCGCCGGGCGTACCCGGTGTAACCGCGGCCAGGGGGCCGTACTCCGGCGGAAAATTGTAGCCTTTTGCTTTATAGAAAGCCGGTGTAGCGCCCGTAGGGGCCACGCCCAGGGCGTTGATGGCAATTACTTTTCCTGTTTTGGGATGGTAGATGAGCGCCTGTGTTTCCCCGCCCCAGCTCAGCACGTCCCACATGGTACAGGTGGCTGCCAGCATGGCGCAGGCTGCGTCTACCGCGTTGCCGCCCTGCTGGAAAATAGCGGCGCCCGCAGTGGCCGCCAGCGGTTTGCCGGTAATGGCCATCCAGTGCTTGCCGTGCAACGGCGGTTTCTGGGTTTGCTGGGCATGCAGCAGTGTGGCAGGGGCAACCAGCAGCAGCAAAATAAAGCAGGTCAGTTTCATTTACCTAAGATACTTCGTTGGATTGACGCTGGCAATAAGCGCAAACTCTTCTTCAGACAAGCCGGTGAGCATGGCGGCATGCAGGTGCTTGTCACTCTTGTGGTTGCGCACCACATAAAAATCCGTACCGTACAGCACCCGCTGGCGCAGTACGGGGTGCTGCAAAGTTTGTTTCAGCAGGGGGAATACGGCCTCCCCGTCATGCAGGATATAACTGATATCCGCATATACCTGCGGGTATTGCAGCATCAGGCTGCAGATAATGGTGTACCAGTCTACCCACTTCCAGACCTGCTCCAGCTTGCCGGGAGAGGGGCGCCCGTCATCATCCGTCAAAAACTCCACACCCCGGTCCGGGTGAGTGAACAGGCGGGCGCTGTAATTTTCACGGTCGTGCTCAAAGAATAGTTCCCACTGGTCTTCCCCGCCGAAATGCCCGAAGCAGAGCTTCAGCTGCTCCAGGTTGCCGCTCATGGCGCCTGTTGCAGGGTTGTAGCCGAAGGCCTGGTGCAGCAGCGGGTTGGCAGACGATGCTACCAGTTGCCGCAGCAGTTCCGGATGCAGCAGGCACAGGTAATTAAGCGGGTGGGTGAAGTTGAGGGTAAAGTCTATATTCTTTTTTTGCGGCAGCAGCAGCGGCTGGTAGGTGTTGTCTCCCATGGCCTGTTTGAAAACCGGGTGCTGGTCCCAGTCTTTTTCCTTGCGACCCCGGTAGAAAATGGTGCCTTTGATGCAGTGCGTCATAACCGGGATGCCATTGTCTGCGGCGTATTTATAAAGCGGCAGGAGCTTTTCATCAAAGGGGAAGTAGCCCAGCGCGGGGTATATCTTGATGCCGCTGAAGGCCTTGTTTTCCAGGTAAGTTTTGAGGAAACAATCTTCCAGCACAACACGGCCTTCTTCCACCCGGTACCGGAAGTAATCCGGCTCCGCTGCTATGCGCCGCGGGTCTGCAAATACAAAGGGATGTATCAGCTCCTTCAGATCGTTCTTTTCTTTCAGCCGGGCCAGCTCTTCCATTTGCTGCCGGTAGCGTACCGGCGGCGTGCCCGCGCCCATGTAGTCCATGTCCATCGGCAGAATGATGAAGCGGGTACCGGTTTCATACTGGCGCATCAGGCGGCCCAGGATGGTGCGTTGTTTGGTGTGAAAGGAAAAGCGCCCCAGGTTCATGTAGCGCTCCGCCAGCCGCAGGGTTTGTTCTCCCGGCAGGCTGCGCAGCAGCTTCCAGCCCTGGCGCAGCACAAAAAATATCAGGTTGCGGCCGGAAGGGAAGAGGGTAAGGAATACCAGTATGCACAACAGTTGCAGCCAGATGCTCTCCACCGGTACTTCCAGGTGATAGGTTTGCGCCAGCTGCCGCAGCCGCTGCAAGGGGCCGTACACCCAGCTGTCAGGGCTGACCAGGTTCTGCAGCCAGAACAGGATGTGGTAGGTGAGCACTACGCCAACAATGGTATGCAGCGTGGTGGCAATATAGTTGCGGTTGACAAATATCCAGAAGCGGTATAATGCGCGGGTGAGCTTTTTATGCCAGGCGCGGTGGCGCCAGCGGTGCGGCCCGCGGAACCAGGCCCGGCACAGCTTTACCAGCAGCGTAACGGGCAGCAGGTAATAAAACGGCCAGGGAAGGAACTTTTTCGCCAGCCAGGGCGGTACGCTGTCTCCCGTGAAAATATGCGTATGGCAGTTGATAACAGGTTTTCCAGACATGTATCAGGATTTAGGGATACCAGATAGTAATATTTCCTGTCCAAGTTATTAAAAAAGAAACGGTGCGCAAACTGTTGTACAGCCGTTGCGCACCGCTCCTTCATCCGTGTATGGCCGGTCTTATCCCTGAATCACTTTATTGCTTTCCTTTACTTTTTCGGGTACGCCCCTGATCTCCCATACAATTCCCATCCAGCCCAGCATGCGGATGATGTAGTAGGTGATATCTATCTCCCACCAGTAAAAGCCTTGCCGGGCCGCGCTCTGGTAGTAGTGGTGATTATTATGCCAGCCTTCTCCCAGGGTCACCAGCGCCAGTATGAAGCTGTTGCGAGACTCGTCCCCGGTTTTGTAACGGGGCCTGCCAATGGTGTGCATGAGGGAGTTGATGGTGAAGGTACCGTGAAACAGCAGGATGGTGCTGAGGAAGAAACCGATGAAGAGGGTGGAAAGCCCTGCAGACCAGTCAAACCAGCCGGCGCCGTTCACTTTGTTGCCGATGAAATATACCGCAACGGCCAGTATCACCGGTGGTACCCAATGATATTTATTGAGCCAGAACAGCTCTTTGTGTTTCATATCCTTGATAAGGTCATAGCGGGTTTCTTTATGCTCCTTGTCCATGATCCAGCCAATGTGTGCATGCCAGAAACCGTATATTTTGGCGGAGTGGGGGTCTTCCGGCGTATCGCTGTGCTTGTGGTGTACGCGGTGGTTGGCTGCCCACCAGAGCGCTCCCTTCTGAAAGCTGCTTTGCGCGCCAAATGCCAGTATGAACTGGAAGAACCGCGAGGTTTTATAAGAACGGTGCGAGAAATACCGGTGGTACCCGCCTGTCACAAAAAACATCCGCACAACATACAGCGCGGCGCACAAGATCCAGTCAAATGTTGTTACGTGCGTGAAGAAGGCCAGGAACGGCACAAAGTGCATCCCTATAAAATCCAGTTCATGGAGCCAGTTAGTGCCCTTACCTGTCGGTTTTGTGTTGTTCATACGTCAAAAGTAAATCCTGTTTTGTAAATGAGCAATGATTGTGGTCAACGGATATTGTAGCTGAAGGCTTGCCTGCGTTTGATCCGGGGTTTTTTAACATGGATTTAACTTTTGCCGTACCGGGAAGATGAAGAATATATATACAAACGGCCCTGTTCAAAAGCACGAGGGCCGTTTGAATATATACACTTGCGGGAAGATAAATAAGTTATGCCAGTGATTCATTCACCATGGCATTGGTTTTACGGGCGGCTTTTTTGCCTTGTTTGTACATCCTGTTGTACGCATTCCTGGCAGCTTCTTTCACGTCGTTCAACGCTGCGTCTGCCCGGTGGCGGTTTTTCATGTACCAGAAAACACCTGCTGCTGTGGCGCCTAATACGGAGGCTGCAATGATGATACTTTTCATGACGAATGATTTTTGGTCCGAAAACAAAACGGCAATGCCCGTGCCAGAAAAACCTAAAGAAATGTTGTGGGTAATTATTTCTACATAGATCTTTTTAGCGGGAAACGAACATGCTGCCAATTTGCAACAGAATTGCCGGTTTAGCCCATAAATAAACAACTGTAGCGGGTTTGGCACCTTCATTGGGGCTTCTGACTAAAATAGAATGTTATGGCAAAAGAAAAACCCGGGCAAAAAAATCCCAATGCAAAACCCAATGCAAAAACGGAACAGCTGGCCGCGCACACGGAAGAAAGCACCAACGAAATGCTGACCACCAACCAGGGCCTGCTGGTGAATGATGACCAGAATTCCCTGAAAACCGGCAACCGTGGGCCTTCGCTGCTGGAAGACTTTATTCTCCGTGAAAAGATCACCCACTTTGACCATGAGCGTATCCCGGAACGCATTGTGCATGCGCGCGGCTCAGGCGCTCACGGTGTGTTCAAAGTATATGATAACTCCATGGCCAAACATACCCGGGCCGCTTTCCTTACTGACCCCTCTATTGAAACGCCGGTATTTGTGCGTTTCTCCACAGTGGCAGGCTCCCGCGGCTCCACAGACCTGGCCCGCGATGTGAGAGGTTTTGCCGTAAAATTCTACACGCCGGAAGGCAACTTTGACCTGGTAGGCAATAACATGCCCGTGTTCTTTATACAGGACGCCGTGAAGTTCCCTGACCTCATTCACGCGGCCAAGCCTGAGCAAGACCATGAGATGCCGCAGGCCGCCACCGCGCATGATACCTTTTGGGACTTCATTTCCCTGATGCCCGAATCTGCGCACATGATCATGTGGGCTATGAGCGACCGGGCCATTCCCCGCAGCTTCCGCATGATGGAAGGTTTTGGCGTGCACACCTTCCGTTTCGTGAACGCCAAAGGCAAGGGCTGCTTTGTGAAGTTCCACTGGAAGCCATTGCTGGGCGTGCACTCCGTGGCATGGGACGAAGCGCAGAAAATATCCGGTAAAGATCCTGACTTTCACCGCCGCGATCTGTGGGAAGCCATCGAAACCGGCAACTTCCCGGAATATGAACTGGGCGTGCAACTGGTGGCGGAGGAAGATGAACATAAATTCGAGTTCGACCTGCTGGACCCCACCAAGATCATTCCTGAAGAGCTGGTGCCCGTGCAGCGCATCGGCAAGCTCACGCTCAACCGCAACCCGGATAATTTCTTTGCGGAAACGGAGCAGGTAGCCATGCACCCCGGCCATATTGTACCCGGCATAGATTTCACCAATGACCCGCTGCTGCAGGGGCGTCTCTTTTCTTACACAGATACCCAGCTCATCCGCCTGGGTGGGCCCAATTTTCATGAAATACCCATCAACCGCTCTACAGAAACCATCCATAATCATCAGCGGGACGGTTTTATGCGCCAGCAGATCAACAGGGGCAAGGCCAACTACAACCCCAACTCCCTGGGCGGCGGCTGTCCCTTCCAGGCCAAGATGGCGGATGGAGGTTTTGTGACCTATCCCGAAAAAGTGGAAGGAAAGAAAATACGGGAGAGAAGCCGCAGCTTCTTCGACCATTTCAGCCAGGCCACCCTGTTCTACAACAGCCAGTCAGAGCCGGAAAAACAGCACATCATAGACGCGTTCAGCTTTGAACTGGGCAAGGTAGGCACTATTACCATCCGTCACCGCATGGTAGGCATCCTTACCCAGATAGATAGCAACCTGGCCGCCAGCGTGGCCAAAAACCTGGGCATGCAGGTACCTACCGGGCCGGACCAACCGGTGAACCACAGCATTCCGGCAGACGGGGAGCCAAAAGATTTTCAACCGGTGAAAGTGAAATTGTCTGTACAGCGCTCCGAAGCGCTCAGCATGGCCAACACCGTGAAAAACACCATCAAAAGCCGGAAAATAGCCATATTGGCCGCAGACGGGGCCAACGGCGCCAGCATTGACGCCATGAAGAAAACCCTCACTGCCGGTGGCGCCATGGCGGAAATCATTGCGCCCAAACTGGGCAACCTGCAACCAGACAAAGGCGCCCACCTGGCTATAGATAAAAGTTTCCTCACCGCCGCCTCCGTCTTGTACGATGCCGTGTATGTGCCCGGTGGCGAAAACAGCGTGGCGGCGCTCAGCATCAATGCAGATGCCATTCACTTTCTTAACGAAGCCTACCGGCATTGCAAAGCTATTGCCGCGGATGCTGATGCCATGGAGGTACTGAAAGCCACCTACTTCGGCAATGCGCCTGGCCCCGGTGTTATTACCGGCGCTGATGCCACTGCGCTGGCCAACGAGTTTGTGAACGCGGTGGCACAACACCGTTTCTGGGAAAGAGAGCAGGAGAGAAGAGTACCGGCGTAACATTGTTTCATCACTATCCTATAAAAAAGCGGGTGTGCCTGTAATAGGCGCACCCGTGGTGTTTATGCGGAACAAGATGGCAGCAGGCAGGTTGTGCTTTCTGCCAACAGGTTGGCATATTGAAAGTACCTGGCCGGCCGCTTATGGCCCGGCCATCAGGGGAAATGGCAACAAAAATGTGAGTGAGGTAGCAGTGTTGGGATATGCAGCTGGACAAACGGGCAAAAAAAACAGGCATATAGCCTGTTTTTCAATATTTTATCTCTTTACACCGCGGGCTCCTGCTGGCTCAGGCAGTGGAAACTCCCCAGCCCCCAGATAATATCTGTGGAGTCTATCCCTACCACTTCCCGGTCTTTAAAGCAACCGGCAATGATGCCCAGGGCCTCATCGTCTTTGGGGCATTGGAAGGTTGGCACTATCACGTATTTGTTGCAGATGTAGAAGTTGGCGTAAGAGGCCGGCAGACGCTGGTCTTCAAACACCACCGCGTCAGGCATGGGCAGCGTTACAATGTTCAGCTGCTTGCCGTTGAGCAGGCGCATTTGTTGCAGCTGGCGGAGGTTTTGCTGCAGCAGCTCGTAGTTCTCGTCTTGTTTGTCTGTTTCTATTACAGTAAGCACGGTGTCTTCATTCACAAAGCGGATGGTGTCATCAATATGCCCGTCCGTATCATCACCCACGATGCCGTCTTCCACCCACAATACCTGGTTGGCGCCGTAATAGTGGTGCAGATAGTTTTCTACCTGCTCCCGGTTCAGGTGGGGATTGCGGTTCTCGTTCAGCAGGCAGCAGGTAGAAGTCAGAATGGTGCCTTTACCGTTGAACTCCACGGAGCCGCCTTCCATGATAATGCCGGGGTTGAACAGCGGCAGGTTGAAGTGTTGGGCTATGCGGGTAGGAATAATATCGTCCAGGTCAAAGGGCGGGTATTTGCCACCCCATGCGTTGTAGTTCCAGTCTACCACCGCCTTTTTTTCCGCGGCGGAGGGGTTGATGAGAAAGGCCGGGCCATGGTCACGGCACCAGGCGTCATTGGTGGGGTGTTCGAAAAACTCCACCCTGTTCATGTTCACGCCCGCTTTCAGCAGGTGTTCTGTTGCAAAGGCCTGCATGGCGCTATCAACCACGTTGATGCGCACCAGCTCGCTCTCTGCCAGGTACTTCACAAACCGGCTGTAATGCGGGAAAATGGTATGGATCTTCCCCGGCCAGCTCGCTTCTTTATGCGGCCAGCTCAGCCATGTGGCGGTATGGGGATGGAACTCTGCAGGAAAAAAGTAGCCCAGTTGCTGGGGAGTAGGATGCGTCATGCTTCTTCGTCAATGTATCTTTTAGTGATCGGTTGATAGGAATCTATGCGCCTGTCACGCAGGAAAGGCCAGTGCGTACGGTAGCGGTCGGTTTTGGAGAGGTCAAGCTCCTGCACTACAATTTCTTCTTCCTCATGACTGCTCTGGTACAGGATGGTGCCGAAGGGGTTGGCTATGAAGGAGCCGCCCCAGAATTTCATCAGCCCGTTCTGCTCCAGCCCTACGCGGTTCACGCTTACCACGTGTACGCCGTTGGCCACGGCATGGCTGCGCTGAATGGTTTGCCAGGCGTTGTACTGTTCGGTATTGGTGGCTTCGTCCTGGCTGGTGGCCCAGCCAATAGCGGTGGGGTAGAAGAGTATTTCCGCACCCATGAGCGCCGTAATGCGGGCGGCTTCGGGGTACCATTGGTCCCAGCAGATGAGCACGCCTATGGTGGCGAACTTTGTTTTGAACACTTTGTAGCCAAGGTCTCCGGGCGTGAAGTAGAACTTCTCGTAATACGCCGGGTCATCAGGGATGTGCATTTTGCGGTACTTGCCCAGGTAGCTGCCGTCTGCGTCCAGCACGGCGGTAGTGTTATGATACAGTCCTTCCGCCCGCTTCTCGAACAGGGAGGCAATGATCACCACGCCCAGCTCCGCGGCCACCTTGCCAAGGGCCTCCGTGGAAGGGCCGGGAATGGGCTCCGCCAGCTTGAAATTGTCATAATCTTCCACGTCGCAGAAATAGAGGGAGGTGAACAGCTCCTGCAGGCATACCACCTGCGCGCCCTTTGCTGCGGCTTCTTTTACTTTGCTGATGGCTTTGGAAAGGTTCTGCTCCTTGTTGGCAGAACAGCTCATCTGAACGAATCCTACTTTTACTTTTGCCATTGAAATGCCCGTTATTGAACGGGTACAAAGGTATGAAAAACCCGTGTTTTCATCCCATATTCCGTCTATTCCGTCCCATTTCGGCGTACGGCATACGCAGGGTTTATTATTATTGCAGGAAAGAAACGAACATGCATACTATCAGGAAAGCGGAGTTATGGCTGGCATCGGGGTTATACCTGATGATGCTCTTCGCTATTTTATATCCCACCCTCTTTCATGAATCCGAGCCCTTTGCATATGGCTATCATGTGGAACGGTTGTTTGAAGACAACCATATGGCGTTTGACAACTTCACGCACTTCATTATGCCCAAAGTGCTCATTGCCACCCTGGTATACCTGAGTTTTGTGAGCGTGAACCAGCAGATAGTTCCGGCGTTTATGGAGCAGCGGAAATATGTGGCCGGTATCCTGCAGCTGGCGGCCGTGGCGCTGGGCTTTTTCACCTTTGTAATGGTGGCCTACAGCTACCGCTACGGGTATATGCTGGGGTACAAAACGGTGGGCAATTTCCATGACTGGTGTGCCGGCAGGGCTTTTGTGACCACTATTGTGATGGCTGCGGCATACGCCCTCTACTACGGCGCCAAATACCTGTATTTCCGTTTCCTGCATGCGCAGTTCACGGAATGGCAGGTATGGAAAAAGGTCACGGTAGAGATCGTTCTCATGCTGGCGGCCTGGGTGGTATGGCTGGTGATGCTCACGCAAGACAACCGCTACGCGGCCTTCAGCGCTGTGTTCTGGACAGGGCTCAACTACCTGATGGTTTACATCATCCTGTACTATTTCATATTCCCTCCCTACCACCGGAAAGAGCAGCGATGGCCGCTCCTCTGGCGCAACCTGCTGCTGATCATGATCTTTTTCTGCGGGTTGTCTACCATTATCATAGCAACCACCACACGCATCAATGACATGAGCGTGGTGGTCACCGTTACCATATTCGGCGAGGTGCTGTTTGTGCTGCCGCTTGCCTTTATCCTGTCAAGGATCAGAATGAAACAAAAGAATGAGGTGTTGAACCTGGAGAAAGCGCTGGGTCGTTCTTCCGCCAATCTGGACTTTCTGCGCTCCCAGATCAACCCTCATTTTCTTTTCAATGCGCTCAACACCCTGTACGGAACGGCCCTGCAGGAAAACGCGCCCCGCACCAGCGAAGGGGTGCAGAAGCTGGGAGACATGATGCGCTTCATGCTGCACGAGAACCACCAGGAAAAAATAGAGCTGAGCAAGGAAGTAGGTTACCTGCAGAATTATATATCCCTGCAGCGCCTGCGCACACAGGCATCCCCTGACATTAAAATTGAAGTGAACATCCGGGAAGAGCATTGTGATCATTTTATTGCGCCCATGCTGCTGATCCCATTTGTGGAAAACGCCTTCAAGCACGGCATCAGTTTGCGCAGCCGTTCCTGGATAGTGGTATCTCTCTCCTGCAGCCAGCGCCATATTTATTTTGACGCGTACAACAGCGTGCATCCCAAGCTGGAGAATGATCCGGAGAAGGCCAGCCTTGGCATTGGCCTGAACAATGTACGGCGGCGCCTGGCGTTGCTCTACCCTGGCAAGCATGAGCTGAGCATCCGGGAAACGAACACCGAGTTTTTTGTGCACCTGACCATAGACACCCAATAAAGCGTACCTTGTAAATATGAAAATGACAGCCATTGCCATTGATGACGAGCCCGTTGCCCTTTCCGTGATAGAGGCGCATGCCGCCAAGGTGCCTTACCTTGAGCTGAAGGGCGTTTTCACCAATGCCTTTGAGGCCATGGAGCTGCTGCGCCGGGAGAAAATAGACCTCATTTTCCTTGACATTAAAATGCCTGATATTTCAGGCCTGGAATTCCTGGCCAGCCTGCATGAGCCGCCCATGACGGTTTTCACTACCGCCTATTCGGAGCATGCGGTGCAGAGCTTTGAGCTGGACGCTATTGACTACCTGCTGAAACCCTTTTCCCTCGCGCGTTTTCTGAAGGCCTGCAATAAGGCGCACAGCCTTTTGCTGTTGCGGCAGGAGCGGCCCCAGCAGGACTATATCTTCATCAAGAGCGGGTATGAACAATATAAAGTAGAACTGGCTGAGGTGCTCTACCTGGAAAGCGCAGGCAACTATGTGAACTTTGTGCTGAAAGACAAAAAAGTGATTTCCCGCCTCTCCATGCAGGAGGCGCTGGCATTGTTGCCCACAGCCCAGTTCACCCGTGTGCACCGTTCTTTTATTGTGGCCAACCACCAGGTAGACCGGATAGACCGTACCTGCGTGTACATCCGCCAGGCGGTGATACCTATTGGCGCGGCTTACGGGGAGGCGGTGGCGCGTATTGCCGGCGCAGCGCCCGATGCCGTGTAACAAAAAAAACGGGCGTCGCCAGAAAGCAAGCCCGTTTCCTGTAAAGTGTATTCGGTCAACACTTAAATCTGCGGTAAAGATATATTATATCTAACTATAATTTAAAAATTTCTTCTATTGCCGCCGCCTGCAGAATGCTGTATCTTTGAACTTAAATCTAAACCGACAATGACAAAATCCATCCTGTTGCTGGCAGCCGGTTTGTTTGCTGCCGCGGCCACATATGCACAGTCTTCCATTGAACCCGCCAAACCGGGCGTTACCTACGGCAAATCCGTTACCGCGGAGCAAGCGGTGGCCATTCCCGAACTGCAGCAGAAATTGCAGGCAGACACGGCCTTTACCGGTAAAATTGAAGGAAAGGTAGTGGAGGTGTGCAAAAAGAAAGGCTGCTTCATGAAGTTGGAAAGGCCCACGGGCGACGCCATTATGGTGAAGTTTACCGACTATGCATTTTTTATGCCCCAGGATATTGTTGGCAAAACAGTAGTAGTGGAAGGCGTAGCCAGGGTGAATGAAACTTCTGTAGAGCGCCTGCGCCATTTTGCTGAAGATGCCGGCAAAAGCAAGGAAGAGATCGCAAAGATCAACGCGCCCAAAAAAGATATCGTGATTGTGGCAGACGGGGTGCTGGTGGTAAGATGATGCTGATCATACCGTCATAAAAGACCTGATCTCCCAGATGAGTACAGCACTGTTTACCTTTTCCAGCGGATGTTTGGTATCTGGCAGCACCGTTAACGAGGCCTGCGGCAACTGCCGGTAGGCTGCCGTTGTTTCCTCTATGCTCACCATGGCGTCACGGTCTCCCACCATTATCCGTACCGGTACTGTTATGTTTTTCAGGGTATCTGCGGTGAGGAGAGGCTCGCTGCCCAGGTTTTCCATCATAATGGCCGTGGCCTCCAGCAGGGGCTCCCATTCCTGCTCCCCATGCAACTGCTGTTGCGCGGCGGCGTACGCTGGCGCTTTCTGGCGCAGCGCGGCGGCATTGAGCAGCCGGGCTTCTTTGGCGGCGGTTTCCGGCGTCCAGTTGAACTTGGTGGCCAGGGTCTGGATACGGCTGAAGGCTTCGGGGGCTTCCAGCGCGGCCTGCAGCGCTACATAGCCGCCCATGCTGTAACCGAATACAGCTACGGGCGCCAGCTTTTGTTCCCCGATAAAATCCAGCAACTGGCTGGTAAACATGGGGATGCTCAACGGCATTACCGGCAGCGGCGCGCCGCCATGGCCGTGAAAATTGAAACGGTAAATGGTATAATGCGCGGCCAGCGCAGGTACAATGGGGTCAAAATCCGTGTGTGCGCCCAGAGCGCCATGTAACAACAGTAAGGCCGGTTTCATCTGTTCCATGGGGTTTTTAAAAAGTTCGGCGTTTGTTTCAGCAAATTAGACTATATTTATAGGACGATATACACCTGCCATCCATTCCAATACCTTTAATTACGATATTCTGAAAATATATAAAGTATTTTCATTTGAACGCATTGTCCTCGAAAACCCTCATGCGCAGCAGGAAAAGTGAGTTAAAAGGATAATATCCGCAGCGTTGCCCACGCTGCGGTTTTTTTATGCCGGGATCTCCTGGCCGAACTGCAGCAGGTAGCCATTGTTATCGTATATACCGAACTCGCGCATGCCGTCATCAAAATCCTGCACGGGAAAACATATTTCCGCCTTGTCTTTCACCTTCTCCCACAACTCGTCAATACCTTTGCCTTCATCCAGGTGAATGTAAATGCCGCTGGTAAAAACAGGAGCGTTAAAAGGTTCTCCGCTGTTGTACGGAAAGCGGGCTTGCGGATGTACCAGCTCTACCGTTACCTTGTCTTTTTTAATGCGCGCTATCTTCCATTCTTCATCCAGCGTGTTGCAGGTGAAATCAAGCACAGACACATAAAAATCCACGGTGTCCTTTAATGACGGAGCCGTTAACTGGGGGATTGGTGATAACAGTTTCATAAACACAATAAAGTTTCGGGTTAAAAGTGTACAGTTGTAAATGACGCTGCGATAAATATACTAAAAATGTTCCTTTACCTGTTCCCTTATCCCGTATATTTGCCGGGGGCTAATACAAGTTTTTGAGCATGCAACAATCATCATTGTTAACTCTGTTAAAACAACATTTCGGCTACACGCATTTCAGGCATAACCAACAGGCTATTATTGAAAATGTGCTACAGGGGAAAGATACCCTGGTGCTGATGCCAACGGGCGGCGGCAAGTCTGTTTGCTACCAGTTGCCTGCGCTTGCGCTGCAGGGCGTTACCATTGTAGTGTCTCCACTCATTGCCCTCATGAAAGACCAGGTAGACGCGCTGAAACAGAACGGCATCCCCGCAGCCTACCTCAACTCCACGCTCTCCATGGCAGAACAGCAAACGGTAGTGCAGATGCTCCGCAGCGGACAGCTCAAATTACTATACCTGGCCCCGGAGCGCCTCATTGGCGAGGGCAACTTCCTGCAATTGCTGGAAGAGCTGCAGGTGTCTCTCTTTGCGATAGACGAAGCCCACTGCATCAGCCACTGGGGGCACGATTTCAGGCAGGAATATCTCTACCTTGGCCAGCTGAAAGACCGCTTTCCGCATGTGCCGGTAATTGCGCTCACAGCCACGGCAGACGGCGTTACACGGCAAGACATCCTGGAGAAGCTGAACCTGCGGCAATACACCGTATTCGAAAACTCTTTCAACCGCCCCAATATCTATTACGGCATCCGCCCCAAGCGGAACTATTTTGAACAGCTTACGGCTTACCTCCAGGAGCACCGGGAAGACAGCGGCATCATTTACTGCCTTTCCCGCGCGGCTACGGAGTCACTGGCGGCAGACCTGCAGGCGGAGGGTTTTTCCGCCGCTGCCTACCATGCCGGCCTGGAGCGTGATGTGAGGGAAGCGCGGCAGGAGCAGTTCCTGCGGGATGAGGTGCGCATCATGGTAGCCACCATTGCCTTTGGCATGGGCATCAACAAAAGCAATGTGCGGTTTGTAGTGCATGCAGACCTGCCCAAGAACATAGAAGGTTATTACCAGGAAACGGGCCGCGCTGGGCGAGACGGGCTGGCCAGTGAGGCCATTCTCTTTTTCAGCGCGGGTGACGTATACAAGCTCCGCAATTTTGCCACGGTAGAAGGCAATGAAGCGCAAACCGCCGTGATGCTCAAAAAGCTGGAGCAGATGGCGGGCCTCTGTGAAACCCGCCGGTGCCGCCGCCAATACCTGTTGCAATATTTCGGGGAAGACGCGCCTGACCATTGCGGCAACTGCGATATCTGCCAGGGGCAGATAGAACGGGAAGACGGCACCATTGCCGCGCAAAAAATGCTCAGCGCCGTATACCGCCTGCAGGAAAGGTTCGGGATGAACTACGTGGTAGACTTCCTGAGAGGCAGCACCACCGTCAGGGAGGCGCATCAGTCTATCAAAACTTTCGGCATAGGCAAAGACATTTCAAAGGAACAATGGAAAAAATACGGGCGGGAGCTGATGCAGCTGGGCTACCTGCAGCAATCCGGCGGGGAGTACCCCGTGCTGCAGCTGACCGGCACCAGCTGGAACGTACTGAAAGGAGAGGAGCGGGTGATGTTTGACGTGGCGGCGCCGGCCGCCGCGGGTAAAGCGGCGCCTGACAAAAAAGCGGCGGAAATGTCTAATCCCGCCCTGTTCCAGGAGCTGAAGCAGCTCCGCCGCCAGCTGGCAGAGCAGGAGAACGTACCGCCTTACATCATCTTTTCAGACGCCACCCTGGCGGAGCTGGTTACCTACCTGCCGCTCACCGGTACTGACCTGGCCAAAATTTCCGGCTTCGGTGATGTGAAGCTGGCCAAATATGGAGACGTGTTCCTTGACGCGGTGCAAACCTTCTGCATCCGCCACCGCCTCCAGTCTCAAATGCACCTGAAGGCCCCCGGCCGGCAGCGCAGCCGCAAAGCCCGGCCCGATGCGGGCGGCAGCCAGCGCCAGTCCCTGGAGCTGTTTATGGACGGGTATGCCATTGAAGAAATTGCGGCCCAGCGCAGCCTCTCCGTCAGCACCATAGAAAGCCACCTGGCCGGCTTTGTGCGTAAGGGCGAGCTGGACGTGCGGGAACTGGTGCCTGACGAACAGCGTGTGGCCGCCATCCTCAAAACCGTGGAAACCATGGGAGGCTACGCCATAGGCCCCATCAAGGAAAAACTGGGCAACGATATTACCTACGGGGAAATACGGGCCGTGCTCAATTACTACTTCTGGCTGCAGGAACAGAGTTGATATTATTGGGATTTTTGCTTACTTTGTTCTATGCTTCCACGTTTTTGGTGATAAGCGTATATTCGTCTCAGTTATTCAAATCATTACCCATTTCAAATTTTTAATCCAATGTCATCATCCACGAACCGTAGACATTTTTTACGCCAGCTTGGTATGTTCACCGCAGGTGCAACGCTGGGCCCGGCCTTCCTGGCAGCCTGCAATAATGCAGGCAACGCTGGCGGCGCAGATTCTGCCAAAACAGACACCACCGGCGGCGCAGGCACCGCCAAAGACCTGTTCTTCAAAATATCACTGGCGGAATGGTCTTTCCATAACGCCCTTTTCTCCGGGAAAATGACCAATCTTGATTTTGCCCAGAAAGCCAAACAAGACTACGGCATTACCGGGGTGGAATATGTGAACCAGTTCTTTAAAGACAAGGCGAAAGACAAAACCTACCTCGCAGACATGAAAAAGCGTGCGGATGACAATGGCGTGACCAGCGTGCTCATTATGTGTGACGGTGAAGGAGAGCTGGGAGACCTGGACAATAAAAAACGTACACAGGCCGTAGAGAACCACTATAAATGGGTGGAAGCCGCCCAGTTCCTGGGCTGCCACGCTATCCGCGTAAACGCCGCCGGCTCCGGGTCTGCCGCCGATGTACAGAAAGCCGCCATAGACGGGCTGGGCAGGCTGACAGACTTTGCAAAAGACTTCAATATCAGCGTAATAGTAGAGAACCACGGCAGCTATTCTTCCAACGGTATCTGGCTCAGCGACGTCATGAAAGGGGTGAACAAGCCCGGCTGCGGCACGTTGCCTGACTTTGGCAACTTCTGCATCAACCGCTCCAAACCGGAAAACGATACGCCGGAAGCATGGCACAACACCAAATGCCTGGAAGAGTATGACCGCTATAAGGGCGTAACGGAACTGATGCCTTTTGCCAAAGGCGTAAGCGCCAAAACGCACGATTTTGACGCGGACGGCAACTGTATTGAAACAGACTACCGCAAAATGCTCAAAATAGTAAAAGACGCGGGCTACACCGGTTTCATCGGCATTGAGTACGAAGGCGTGAAAGACGATGAGGCCACCGGCGTTCGCAAAACGCTGGAGCTGCTGAAAAAAGTAGGCGCGGAACTTGGCTGACCGAACAAACAGGCTGCCCGTTTTGTTTTTTCTGGACTATCATCAAATACATAGCTTATGCAGACAAATCCCGGTGGTATGACCACGCTTACAGGCGTGCTGGAAGTATTGAAAGAAAGAGGATATGACACGGAATTCCGCCTGCTGGAAGATGGGCGCGTGCAAAGCCTGGCTGACCATACGGCCTTATACAGCGCGGAAGATCTGAAAATTATCCGCACATACCGGTTTGAAGGCGAGTCTAACCCCTCAGATGCTGCGGTGCTGTACCTGCTGGAGCATACCAGCGGCAGCATCGGCTATATCATCAACGCCTATGGCGCGTATAGTGATTATGAGGGCGATGTGTTTGACGAGTTCATCAAAAAGCTACCCATGGAGGAACGGGAGTTCTGAACAAAATAATAAAAGCCGGCTGCAGATCGTCAGCCGGCTTTTTTTGAACTTAATGGTATCAGGATATGGAATTGTCAGAATTTGATCACCACTTTGTCACGCGTGATGCGGTAGGTAAAGCCGATGCTGTCTCCCAGCGTGGCCAGCATATCTTGCAGGGAATCATTACGGAACACCCCTGAAACAGCTTTTGATATACTGCTGCTGCGGCCTTTCAGCTCCACCTCCACCCCAAACCAGTCTTCCATCTTCTTTAACGCTGCAGGCAGCGGCGTATTGTCAAACACCAGTTTTCCTTCCAGGCAATCCTGCTGTTCGGCCAGAGTGAACGTTTCTTTCTCCATCAGGTCAATGTCTTTATTGGCCAGTATCATTTCTCCAGCGGAGAGGTTCTCCCGCTCGTTATCCGTGTCTGAATGGTAAGATTTACCCACGTTGGCTTTCCCGGCCAGCAGGTACATGGTAGCGCCTGACTGTTTTTCCAGGGAGCGGATGCGGAAGTTGCCGGAAGGGGAAGTTATGTTCAGTTTGTCTGTATGAAGCGTGAACTGTTGCGGAAGGGCCTGGCGTACATTAAAAAAAGCCTCCCCGTCCAGTATCACCTCGCGGCGGGCTTGCGGGAAGCCTGCGGGCACATAGAGCCGGGAGCGGGAGTTGAGCAATACCACGGTACTGTCTGCCAGGGTAACGGCCTTGCGTTTGCCGTAGGGGCACTGGTACATGGTATAACGCTGGCCGGGCTCCAGCAGCACGGAAGGCGTGGTGTGGCGGCCTGCCGCGTAATACAAAGCACCTGCGGTAATGAGCATGGCCAAAATAAGACCCAACGCAACCGGTTGCCAGTTGCGGCGTTTTTTCATATACAGTGGAAAACGTGGCCGTCTGAATTGCTTTTGTGCTGCGCTCATGTTTAGGCGTAAAGAGATTTGTTGTGCTGTCCGGGGATAAATATAATAAAAAAAAGTTCGCAAAATCACCCCATCGAAAATTACATATATGTCAGGGAATTATCATGAGATGAAGCTGTTTTTTGTTAGAATACCGGCATCCCCTTAATTTTGCCCGCCATGGAGCAACAACTATCGTTATCGTTCGAGAATACGGCCATTGCCTTTGAGCACATGTCTGACAAAGCGTTGAAGAGAGCCAATTTCCTGTTCAGCAACATTGGCAGGCCCTGGCTGGTGAAGCTGGGAGCCATAGTTACTCCGCTGGCCTTCAAACTGCACCTGCCGGTGAAAGGCCTTATCAAAAACACCATCTTCAACCAGTTCTGCGGCGGTGAGTCACTCGAAGAGGCGGTACATGCGGCGGAAGCGCTGGGCAAATTCGGCGTAGGCGTAGTGCTTGACTATGGCGTGGAAGCTGTTGAAGGAGAAGATAATTACGATAACGCAGTTCCTGAATTTTTAAGGGCCATCCAGTCTGCCGCCGGCAAACCCCACATCCCTTTTATTGCCATTAAAGTAACCGGTTTTGCCCGTTTCGGGTTGCTGGAAAAGATACACAGCGGCGCCGCGCTCAGCACGGAAGAGCAGGAAGAATTTGAACGTGTGCGCAAACGCATCCATACCATCTGCGCCGCCGCCGCCAAGGCAGACACGGCCGTGCTGGTAGACGCGGAGGAAAGCTGGGTGCAGCAGCCGGTAGATGACCTGGCAGACGAGATGATGGCTCTCTTCAACAAACAGGAGGTGATCGTTTACAACACGTTCCAGCTATACCGGCATGACCGGCTGGATTTCCTTCAAAAATCATTTGATAAGGCGCAGGCCGCGGGCTACCTGCTCGGCGCCAAACTGGTGCGCGGCGCGTACATGGAAAAAGAAAGGAAACGCGCTGAAGAAGAAAATTACACCTCGCCTATACAACCCAATAAAGACGCGGCAGATGAAGACTATGACGCCGCAGTTCGTTTTTGCCTTGACCGGCTGGACCACCTGGCCCTGTTCATTGGCACCCATAACGAAGATAGTTGCATGCTGGCCGCTGAGCTGCTGCATGCCAAAGGTATTCCCCACAATCACCACAGGGTAAGCTTCTCCCAATTATACGGCATGAGTGACAACATTACGTTCAACCTGGCCCATGCGGGTTACCGCGTGTCAAAGTACCTGCCTTACGGGCCGGTGAAAGACGTAATGCCCTACCTGATACGCCGTGCGCAGGAAAATACTTCCATTGCTGGCCAGATGGGCCGGGAGCTGAGCCTGATCAGGGAAGAGCTGAAGCGGAGAGGGCTGTAAAACGAAACGGGGCTGACCAGGAAAATACTGGTCAGCCCCGTTTTTTGAACATGCCTAATTTGATTCCGTCAACGGAATAGGGAAATTCTCCCATACCTTGTCATTCGGCCTTGTATTGGGTAACTCAGCCAGGCGCCCATACCGCCGCATGTCTACCCAGCGGTGCCCCTCCGCAAACAGCGAGTACCTTCTTTGCCGCAGCATTTCCGTGATCAGCGCAGCCTGGCTGATAGCGCCAACGTATACCGGCAGGTTATGCCCGGTGCGGATACGGTTGATGGCCACCACGGCATCAGGAAACTGGTTCAGGTTTATTTTGGCCTCCGCGTAGATCAGTATCAGCTCCTCATTGCGGATAATGGCAATGGGGGAGGTGTTGGTGGTATAGATCCATACATCGCGGTTGGAGGTGAGGCCGTTTAGGGTTACCGCGTCAGTGCGCAGCGCGGCTTTGCCAATGCGGTCATCCCCGGCTGTAATGTCTGTAGCGTAAGAGGGGTGCGCAAGCCGGCTTTCACCGGTATTATTCCGGGGAAGGAACAGGTTGTTGAGCTGATCTCCCGAAGCGTTGCTGAATACGTGGTATATGCCGGTGCTGAACGGGCCGTTCAGGTCAAAGAACGATTCGTTCAGTGCAGTGAGCGCTGCTGCCCATTGCTGCCGGTACACGGCCACACGCGCGGCCAATGCACGGTTGAACCGCAGCAGGCCGGCAGGGGTTTTAAAATTGGCAAAACCGTCAGACAGCGGGAAGTCAATAGCGCTGCCCGTAAGGTCTGCCTTGCCTTCATCCAGCAGGGCGGCAATGTCTGCCAAAGCCTCCGCCGCCGGTTTGATGGGCCCCAGCTGGCTGAGGTTTTTTACATCTGTGCGGATGCCGTTGGAGTGGGTCAGGGTCAGGTTCATCAGCAACTGGTGCGCCATTATCGTTTTGACAAAACCACTGTACCCCTTCTTTTGCTCTTCGGTAAGGAAGGATGCATTGGCTGCTGCGTCCAGTATAGTGTTACCCTGCCGTACGGCGCGGTAACGGGAGGTCCAGGGGTTGGTGATATAGAACGTATTGTTATTCAGTTCGCCCTGTCCCATTAGCTCCGTTACATACCTGGGTTCGGAGCTGGAGAAGCGGTAAATTTCCCGGCCCAGTATGCTCACTGCATCAAAATATGTGTTCAAAGTAAAGCGCATGCTGGATTCCAGGCCGGTTACAAGGTTGTCTATTTCCTCTTTGGAATCCGTGCTGCCCGCCACAGGCGTGTTCAGGTTGGGTATTTCTCCCTTCTGGCAGGCCGCCAGCAAAGCGCCGGTGAGAAAAATGGTCTGCAGGAATTTATATTGTTTCATAATGTCTTTTTTAAAGCGGGTGATCAGAATGTAATGCCCAGGTGGAACATGGCGCGTTTGGAGGCCGGGTAAGGCGTTACTTCCACGCCCGTGGATATGCCGGTGCTGCCGCGAGACGTGGAGGTGGAGATGGTATTGCTCCCGAAGTTGGAGGACTCCGGATCGTAACTCCTGTACTTCGTGAAAGTGAACCAGTTGTTGGCAGATACGCCCACGTTAACGGCAGAAATGATCCTGTTTTGCGGGATGGGGATGTTGTAATACAGCCCTATTTCCCGGATGCGGAAGTATGAAGCGTCCTGCACAAAGTACCTGGCCTCACCGGCGCCGAAGGCGTTCATACGGTCCAGGCCGTCCTTTACGCCGTTGCCGTCATCATCATCGTCATAATCATGAGAGGTGGCGGCAGCGTCAGAGAGAAATTCTGTGAGGTTGATATTGTCTCCTCCTTTTTTCCAGTGCATCATTACCCGCAGGCTGAGGTTGGTAAACAACGTCAGGTCGTTGAAAAAACTCATCTGGAAGTCCGGCTCCGAATTCCCTAATACGCCAATGCCCTTACCGGTGCCTATGGTGCCTATGATCTGTGTGGCGGATTTGCCTTCTTCGATGAGGAAGTTGCCTAACGAATTGCCGAATGCGCCCAGCGGAAAGGCAGGTATGTCTAGCCTGGTTATTTCGGAAGTATTTTTCCAGAAGTTAACGGTAGACTGCCATCTTACCTTCCGGGTGTTTACCGGCGTGGCGTTCAGGCTCAGCTCAACGCCTTTATTCTGCAGATCGCCACCGTTCACCCACTGCTGTGCAAACCCGCTGGAAGGCGGTACGGAGCGGCGCAGCAGCAGGTCTTTGATCTTTTTCTGGTAATAGGTGGCCTCCAGGCTGAGGCGGCCGTTAAAGAAGCTGATGTCAAGCCCGGCCTCCAGCTCCGTTTGCCGTTCCTGCTCAATAGCTTCGTTACCTAGCTGTATATCTACCAGGGAGCCGGGCTGACCGCCAATATTGCTGGCCGTGAGCGCCAGGAATTTTGCGCCATACGGGGGTACGTTGCCTGCTTCTCCATAGGCGGCGCGCAGCTTGAAGCTGTTAATGGCGGGAATGTTCCAGAAGTCCATCTTCGCAAGGTTCCAGGATAGGGAGGCTTTTGGCAGCACAAAGTACTTTTTGTAATTGCCGTTGTTGGTGGAGCGGTCAAACCGCACACCGGCAGAGGCAGTAATGGCATCCATGATCAGCACGTCTTCCTGGATGAAAATACCATTGTCGCGGTACTTCTGCCTGAACTGTGACAGTTGTGAATTGGAAGCCTGGTCTACATTGGTTTGTTGCGGCAGCAGGTTGGTGGCGGTAGCTATCAGGTTGTCCATATAGCTGGTTTCAAGCGTGGCGCCTACGGAAGTAGTGAGGCTGAGGTTGGGGTTTGCTTCCATGTAGTTAACGAGTATGCCCATCAGGTTGGTGTTCAGGTTGTTGGTGTTGCCCTGGATGGATACGCCGTTAAGGCCGCCTTTCATGAACTGCAGCGTTCTGGGAAAAATGGCCTCCGTTTTCAGGTTGAAGAAGTCGATACCGCCGCGTACAATCAGTTTGGTATTGGTCTGATCGTTCTCGTGCAATACGGCCTTCATCTCACCGCCCGTGATGACGCGGTTCACTGTTTCGTTGTTCCGCAGTTTGTCCCTGGTTTCAATGAAGTTGGTGCCGGCGGGATTGGCGGGATAGTTACCCAGGGCGTCAGGGTGCAATTCAACATACTCCGGCGTGTTGGAAAGGGCTACACCGTAGGTAACGGAATTGTTGTCGTTGTTGGTGAGGCCACGGTCTGAGGAAGTGTTCATATAAGTAGCCCGCATACCTACGCTGATGCGGTCGTTCAGCTTATGGTCCACATTCAGGCGAACGGAGTTGTTGAGATAGCCGGTGTTTTTGATAATACCTTCCTCACTGCGGCGGTTAGCGGAAAAATATACGCCGGTGCGTTCATTACCGCCGCTTACGCTTACGCCGGTGTTGGAAATGAGGCCGGTTTCACCGTATAGTTCTTTTTCATAGTCGTACAGCTTGCCGGCGTCACGCGCGGCAATAAACAGGTCCCGGTCGGTAGCGCCGCCTTTTTCAAATGCGGTTTCTTCCGTGAAACGGCGCATGCCCAGCAGCTTCCGCACTTTGGTAAAACCGATGTCTTGCATGAGCCGCACGGTAGTTTTGCCCAGTGAAGATCCTTTTTTGGTGGTGATGATGATCACGCCGGCAGCGGCCTTGGAGCCGTAGATGGCTGCGGCGGAAGCGCCTTTAAGAATTTCTATGTTCTCAATATCGTCTGGATTGATATCTGCTACGCGGCTGGAGGGATTGTCCTGGTTCTGCGGGTTGCCTGCCGATGCTGCGGCTGTTACAATATTCAGACCCGCCGGTACGCTGATGTTGCTGATGAACACGCCGTCTACTACGTACAGCGGCTGTGAGTTGCCGAAAATAGAGGTGATGCCGCGCATCTTCACGGAAATACCGCCACCGGGGGCGCCGGAGTTGGCGGTGATGAGCGCACCGGGTATTTTGCCGCTGAGGGCGGCGTCAAAGGTTTGAGCAGGGGCCACGCCGTACAGCTCTTTGGCGGATATGGTGGCTACGGCATTGGCCAGGTTACTCCGCTTTACGGAGGTGGCCAGGCCGGTGATCACCACTTCGTCAAGATTGGCGTAGTCTTCCTGCAGTTGCACGTCCATAGCAGTGCCGCTTACTATAGCCTGGTGAGACTTGTAGCCGGTAAACGAAAAGATGAGAGTGTTGCCGGCGGCCGCGTCAAGGGAATACCGGCCGTTCACGTCAGTAATGGTGCCGCGGTTGCTTTGTTGTATGCGCACGGTAACACCGGGTATGCCGTTGCCCGCGGCGTCAGTAACCCGGCCGGTTACCTTTTGCTGGGCGGCAGCCGTGAGTGCGCTGCATATCAATAATAGCAGCAGCGTCCAGTTTTTGATCAGATACATGTTCTGGCGATTTAGAGGTGATAAAATGAAGGTTGAATGGTGAAACGCAGCACAGCCGTACGGGCTGCTGCATAGATCAGATCTGCATAAGAAAAGATTTAGAGGTTGATAAAATTTTACGTTTACGCAGTGTCATCCGCCAGGGTGCGTTGAATAGAGCCGGGGTTTGTATGAGGTCCGATTTGCTGTAACAGTTTTTCCGCTTAAGATATGTAGTGCCTCATGGAATGACGTTGCCGTTGATTTTGGATTGATGCCGTTTTAGATTTTGGTTGATGTTAATCAGTTTTGGGTTTTTCAAACTCACTGTTCTGGAATACCGCAGATTAAGCAAATTTGATGGAAATCAGATTTGTTTATTATCGTGCTTTTCGTTATATTATTAATACTGCGAAATCCACGCGAAATCCACATTTTCAGACGCTGCTAGGCAGTATGGCGTTTTACCTGTAACTTGCAGGGTTATGCAACAATACCTTGATTTATTGCAACATATAATGGATAACGGGGCGGAAAAAACTGACCGTACCGGCACTGGTACGCGCAGCTGCTTCGGTTACCAGATGCGTTTTGACCTGCAGAAAGGATTTCCCCTCGTTACCACCAAGAAGCTGCACCTGAAATCTATTATTTACGAGCTGCTCTGGTTCCTGAACGGAGACACCAATGTGAAATACCTGCAGGAGCACGGCGTGAAGATATGGGATGAATGGGCAGACGGGCAAGGCAACCTGGGCCCGGTATACGGTAAACAATGGCGCAGCTGGGAAGGGGCCAACGGCCAGACCTTTGACCAGGTGCGGGACGTGGTGGAGCAGATCAAAAAGAACCCTGATTCCCGCCGCCTCATTGTCAGCGCGTGGAATGTGGCAGACCTGCCGCAGATGGCCCTCAGCCCCTGCCATTGCCTCTTCCAGTTCTACGTGGCCAACGGCCGCCTGAGCTGCCAGCTGTACCAGCGCAGCGCAGACGTGTTCCTGGGCGTACCTTTCAATATCGCTTCGTACGCGCTGCTCACCCTCATGATAGCACAGGTATGCGGCCTGGAGCCGGGTGAGTTCATTCACAGCTTCGGAGACGTACACTTGTACAGCAATCATATAGAGCAGGCCAAGCTGCAGCTCAGCCGCCAGCCGTACCCCCTGCCGGTCATGAAGCTGAACCCGGCCGTGAAAGACATTTTCAGCTTCCAGTACGAAGATTTTACGCTGGAACACTACGAGTTCCATCCTCATATTAAAGCCCCCGTTGCGGTATGACCATTTCCATCATAGTAGCTGCATCGGAAAACAACGTGATAGGCATTGAAAACCGCCTGCCTTGGAACCTGCCGGCAGACCTGCAGTTTTTCAAGAATACCACGTGGGGGTTCCCCATCATCATGGGCCGCAAAACCTTTGAATCTATGGGCCGCCCGCTCAAGGGCCGGCAAAATATCGTGATCACCCGCCAGGCTGACTACAGCCGCCCCGGCATTACAGTGGTGACCTCTATAGACGCCGCCATCAAGGCCGCGGAAGAGCAGGATGTGAACGAGATATTCATTACGGGGGGCACGGAAATATTCCTGCAGGCCTTTCCGCTGGTGAACCGCATCTATCTTACGCGTGTGCATGCTACGCTGCAAGGGGACGCGTTTTTCCCGGAGCTGAGCCCGGAAGAATGGGTGAGGGTGCATAGCGAGCCGCATGAGGCGGATGAGAAGCACGCGTACGGGTATACGTTTGAGCGGTGGGAGCGGAGGCAGCCGGCTACTTAAATATCACCATCCCCAGCTGCTGCGTCAGCTCGCGTTCCAGCTGCTTCAGGTGCTGGTGCATTTCCAGGCATTTCATCATTTCTTCCATATCTGTTTGCCGTTCCATTTCCTGCTGGTTTTCAACGATCAGCTTTTTGATCTTGCGCAGTATGAGGTAGTTGGTGGTGGAGAGGGTGTCTTTCAGATAGGCATCGTCACCGTACACGGTTTTGATCTCGAAGCGCTCCTGCCAGTTGTGGCTTAGTTCGGCTTCCTTGTCTTCCAGTATCTGGGCCACGTGCTGGGCTATTTCTGCATCCTGGTGGTAGAGGAACCACTTTTTATCCAGCACGTTCCCCTGGTCGTACCCCGCTTTGTATTCCCGCAGTATCTTTTTCACGATCTCGCTGTCTGCCAGCGACTCAAAATCGTAGGGCAGGTGGAAGATATAGTCTGCTACCGTGTTGTTATTTTCTTCATTGAATATTTTATCGCCAAAGCGCAGCAATATCTTCACCAGTTCCCTTTCCTGCTTTTCGTCTCTGTTGAAAAGATTGTCTGAAGGGGGGGCGTCTGTAACGCCTTCTTCAAAATACTCCGGGTACATCTCCGCCAGGGAAGGGCCGTCTTCTTCTCCCTGCCGGGCCTGCTGTTGCCTGTTTTGCTGCTGGGTAACCTGTTTGTTGATGCGGTCACGGATGTATTTGTTCACCAGCGTTACCATACCTTCCTCATCAATCTTCAGCAACTGGCTGCACTGGCGGATGTAATCCTGCTGTTTGGTGAAATCTTCCACCTTGTCTATCCGGGCAATGGTTTCCGCAATTTCGTTCACCAGTTGGGACTTGCGGGTGGTATCATTACCGGCCTCCTTCAGGGATACCTGCAGCTTGAAGAGGATGAAATCCTGCTTGTTCTCTGCAATGAACTGCCGGAAACCTTCGGCGCCTATTTTGCGCACATAGCTGTCAGGGTCTTCCTTGTCGGGGATGAGGGCCAGCTTTACGTTGAGGCCTTCTTCAATGGCCATGTCCAGCCCGCGCAGCGCAGCTTTTACGCCGGCATTGTCCCCGTCATAGAGGATGGTGAGGTTGCGGGTGTATTTTTTGATGAGGCGGAGCTGGTCAGTGGTGAGAGAGGTACCGCTGGAGGCTACCACGTTCTCAATGCCAGCCTGGTGGAGGGATACTACGTCCGTATAACCTTCCACCAGCAGGCACTCGTCCAGCTTGTCTATGGAATGGCGGGCAAAGTAGGTGCCATATAGCACCTTGCTTTTGACGTATATCTCGTTTTCAGGGGAGTTGATGTATTTGGGCGCCCGGTCGCTCTTTACCAGTATGCGGGCGCCGAAGCCCAGCACTTTCCCGCTCTGGTTGTGGATGGGGAAAATGACGCGGCCACGGTAGTTATCTGCCGGCTGTTCATTACGCATGGCCACCAGGCCTGTTTTGAGCAGGTATTCCTGGTTGTAGCCTTTGGCGAGCGCGGCTTTCACGAAAGCGTCCCGTTCGTTGAGGCAGTAACCCAGCTGGAACTTGCGCACCGTTTCTTCCGTAAAGCCCCTTTCTTCAAAATAGCTCAGGCCTACGTTCTGGCCCTCTTCCGATTCATGCAGGGTATTGACGAAATAGTCACGCGCAAAGTTGTTGATGATAAAAAGGCTGTCTGCCAGCTGCTGCTGGGCCTTTACCTCCGGGCTAACCTCCTTTTCCTCTATTTCCACGTTGTATTTCTGGGCCAGCCAGCGGAGGGCTTCAACATAGGAGTACTTTTCGTGCTCCATGAGGAAGTTGATGGTGTTGCCGCTTTTGCCGCAGCCAAAACACTTGTAGATCTCCTTGGTGCCGGATACGGTGAAGGAGGGCGACTTTTCATTGTGAAAAGGGCACAGGCCCAGGTAGTTGGCCCCCCTTTTTTTCAGTTTTACGAAAGAGCCAACTATTTCAACAATATCTATCCTGTTGAGTATCTGCTGTATGGTGTTCTGGGAAATCAAATGTTCACGGGTTTACCATTGGCAAACATAGTACAAAATGCGGAATAGGGAGGCGCCGGTTTCATCTTTTGGCGCCGGAGCAACAATTGCCTAAATTTGGAGATTCCCGGCAAAGGGAAAAACACCAAAACACAAAACAAACGAAACGGATGAAAGAAGTATTCATAGTATCCACCGCCAGAACGCCTATTGGTAGCCTCGGCGGCGCCCTGGCCGCCGTGCCCGTCACACAGCTGGGGGCCACGGTGATCAAGGCCGCGCTGGAAAGGGCGGGCGTAAGCCCGGAACAGGTGCAGGAAGTATACATGGGCAATGTGATCAGCGCCAACGCCGGCCAGGCGCCGGCTAACCAGGCCAGCCTGTACGCCGGTCTGCCCAATACCGTGCCCTGCACTACGGTGAACAAGGTATGTGCTTCCGGCATGAAAGCCATTATGCTGGGCGCCCAGAGCATTCTGCTGGGAGACAATGACGTGGTGGTGGCCGGCGGCATGGAAAGCATGAGCAATATTCCCTACTACCTTGACAAGGCCCGCAGCGGCTACCGCCTGGGGCATGGGGCCGTGATTGACGGCATTATCCGTGACGGGCTGTGGGACCCCTATAAAGATTTTCATATGGGTAACGCGGCCGAGATCTGCGCGGCGGAGTACAAGATCAGCCGGGAAGACCAGGATAATTTTGCGGTTCAGAGCTATAAAAGGGCCGCGGAAGCTTATGAGAAAGGATATTTCCAGGGCGAAATAGTGCCGGTGGAAATACCCGGCAGGCAGGTAACTACGGTGAGCGAAGACGAAGAGTTCAAAAAAGTGAACTTTGAGAAACTGCCCACGCTGAAGCCGGCCTTCCAGAAAGACGGCACCATTACGGCGGCCAACGCGTCCAAGATCAACGATGGGGCGGCGGCCGTGGTGCTGGTGAGCGGTGAGAAGCTGAAGGAGCTGGGGCTGAAGCCGCTGGCAAAGATCATCAGCTTTGCAGACGCATCACAGGCGCCGGAGTGGTTTACCACCACCCCCGTGAAGGCGGTGAACAAAGCCTTGAAAAAAGCCGGCCTGGGCATGGCGGATATGGACTTTACGGAGATCAATGAGGCTTTTTCCTGTGTGGCGCTGGCCAATGAGAAAGACCTGGGCGTAAAACCCGGCACGCTCAACATCTGGGGCGGCGCGGTGGCCCTGGGGCATCCCATTGGTTGCAGCGGGGCCAGAATTATGGTTACTTTGACGTCCATCCTGCACCGGGAGAACGGCCGCTACGGCGTGGCCGGCATCTGCAACGGGGGCGGGGGGGCCAGCGCCATGGTAATAGAGAAAATGTAAATGCTTTGCTTTTTCACCAACAAACGATATTTTTGCCCTGCCTTTTTTGAGAAAGGGGTGTAATGTTCAAAATATATTAAAGATTCAAATGCGTCAGATAGCCTTCAGACAAGCCTTAAGAGAAGCCATGCAGGAAGAAATGCGCCGCGACGAGCGGGTATTCCTGATGGGAGAGGAAGTGGCAGAGTACAACGGAGCGTACAAAGTTAGCCAGGGAATGCTCGATGAGTTTGGCCCGCGCCGAATAATAGACACCCCTATCGCAGAGCTGGGCTTTACCGCCATAGGCGTGGGCGCTGCACAGAACGGCCTCCGTCCCGTACTGGAATTTATGACCTGGAACTTTGCTGTACTGGCGCTTGACCAGATACTCAATACCGCCTCCAAAATGCTGGCCATGAGCGGTGGGCAGGTAGGCTGCCCCATCGTGTTCCGCGGGCCTAACGGCTCTGCCGGTCAATTGGGCGCGCAGCACTCTACCGCATTTGAAAGTTATTATGCCAACATCCCGGGTCTTAAAGTGATTTCCGTATCCAACCCTTACGATGCCAAAGGCCTCCTGAAAGCCGCCATCCGTGATGATGATCCGGTGGTTTTCATGGAAAGCGAGCAGATGTACGGAGATATGGGTGAAGTGCCCGAAGAGGAATACATCATCCCCATCGGCAAGGCCGATATCAAACGCGCCGGTAAAGACGTTACCATCGTTTCTTTTAACAAAATGATGAAAGTAGCGCTGGGCGCCGCAGAAGAGCTGGCCAAGGAAGGCATTGAGGCCGAGGTGATAGACCTCCGCACCATCCGTCCGCTGGACTGGTTCACCATCCTGGAATCTGTGAAAAAGACCAACCGCCTGGTGATAGTGGAAGAACAATGGCCGTTCTCCAGCGTGTCTTCCGAAATTTCCTATCGCATCCAGAAAGAAGGATTTGATTACCTGGACGCGCCCATCCGCCGCATCACCGCTGCAGACGCGCCCATGCACTACGCGCCCAACCTGGTGAAACTGTACCTGCCCGATGTGGAAAGAACAGTGAAGCTGGTGAAAGAGGTGATGTACATGAAAAAATAACTACCCGGTCAGGAAGTATAAAAGCCCGCTTCGTAGAGAAGCGGGCTTTATTTTTTATATTGGGGTACTAAAATCTCCCTATGCGTTCCATCCGCCTGCTCTTTCTGTTGCTGTTGCCCGTTTATACCCTGTCCGCGCAGCCTGCAACTGTCGTGAAAACTGTGTTCCGCGAATCTCCCGGCAAAATATTCATCGTTGCTTATGACCCCGTTACCGGTGAGGCAGTGGAGCACAAGGCAAAGAAACAAGGTAATGCCATGGTTATTTCGTTCACGCAACTGATGCCTGGCGAGGTGTTTTTCCACTACGGCAAGAAATGGACGGCGCTGCTGCTTGTTCCGGGAGATACGCTGGAAGTGGCTGCCAATGGTGATAGTCTTCGTTTTGCCGGCGCACGCGCCAGGGCCAACGAACAGTTGCAGGCATACCGCCTGCAACTGTTCGGCCCGGATGTGTATGACCGCGGCAGGGAGTTAAACCGGTATATTCCGGATAGCAGCGCGGCCCCGGTAAAAACATTCCTGCAGAGCCGGTTTGTGCGCGACAGTGCTGTGCTGGCCGCATTCATCCGGGTGGAACAACCGGATACGCTGTTGCGCCAATGGGCATGGCAGAGCCTGCGGTATGAGGTGGGAGACCAGCTGTTGCGGTATGCGTCTTTTAAAGATTATAAGGTGCCAGGTAACTGGTTTGACGCCGTGGAGCCGCTGGCCGCCCGGCCGGAAAATATCCTCTCCATTTCCCGCAGCAGCTTTGTGGATGAATACAGCAACTATCAGCTATGGAAAGTGATTAACCACGGGCGTAATTTTGTTACGTACTGCGAGTCGCTGCCGGCCGGCATCATGCGTGACATGATGCTGACCCGATATGTCTATGCGTTGAAAGAAGCGCTGATGGGTCTTGTACTGAAACCGGATGTGGCCAGAATTAAACGCATGCTCACCCACCCGGTTTTTAGCGGGTATGTGCGGCAGGCATATAAAGACGCAGCTGACAATGAAGGCCGTGGCGCTTCTCTTGCAGAGGCAAAACGGATGGAAACACCTGGAATGACGGCAGACTCCGTTCTGCAGAAATTTATAGCTCCTTATGCCGGGAAGGCAGTATATGTGGATGTTTGGGCCACCTGGTGCGTGCCTTGCCGGGAGGAAATGCCTGCCTCCCAGCAGCTGCGCCAGCGCCTGGAAAAAGACAGCGTGGTGTTTGTTTATCTCTGCGTGGGCTCCCCGGAGAAAACCTGGAAATCTGTAGTATCAAAAATGGACATACGGGGCGAGCACTTTCTGCTGACCCAGGCGGAATATGATGCACTGCGGGAAACGTACCGGCTGCAGGGCGTGCCTCATTACCTGGTGGCAGACAGGGAGGGAAAGGTGGTACATCAAAATGCGCCCGGCCCTTCAGATGAAAGGGTGGAGGAAATACTGCGAAAACTGGCTGATTAACGGTTATTCCCCAAACAGGTCGCTGCTCAGGTACCGGTCTCCCCGGTCGCAAATAATGCAGACAATCACGCCGTGCTTTAGCTCCCGGGCCACTCTCACCGCCGCCGCAACGGCCCCGCCGCTGCTCATGCCGCAGAAAATGGCCTCTTCTTTGGCCAGCCGCCGCGTCATGGTGCGGGCTTCTTCTTCAGAAATGTCCATGGTGCGGTCTACGCGGTGTTTTTCAAATATTTTGGGCAGGTAGGCTTCCGGCCATTTGCGGATACCGGGTATCCTGGAGCCGTCTGTAGGCTGGCAACCAACAATCTGGATGGAGGGGTTCACTTCCTTCAGGTAACGGCTTACGCCCATGATGGTGCCGGTGGTGCCCATGGCGGATACAAAATGGGTGACGCTTTTGCCGGTATCCCGCCATATTTCCGGGCCGGTGGTGCGGTAGTGCATGCCGTAGTTGTCAGGGTTGGCAAACTGGTTCAGCATGTGATAACCGCCTTTGGCCACCTGCGCGTGGGCATAGTCGATAGCGCCTTCCATGCTCTGCTCTTTGGGCGTGAGTATCACTTTAGCGCCAAAGGCTTCCATGGTCAGCACCCGCTCGCGGGTGGCGTCTTCCGGCATAACCAGCTCTATGTCAACGTTGAACAGTTTGGCTATCATGGCCAGGGCTATGCCTGTATTGCCGCTGGTGGCCTCTATCAGCTTGATGCCGGGTTTCAGCTCCCCGCGGTCAAGCGCCCCCTTGATCATGCCGTAGGCGGCGCGGTCTTTTACGCTGCCGCCTGGGTTGGTGCCTTCCAGCTTGGCGTAAATGGTAACGTTCGGGTTTTCAGGTATGCGTTGCAGGGCCACCATAGGGGTATTGCCCACCAGGTCCAGTACTGTTTTCATCGTTTGGTCATAAAATATTTCGTTCAAAAAAAGTCATACCACCTTGATGCTGCCGTCTGCCTTGTAATAGATGCGGGAATACGGTTCTGTGGATTTGATCAGCCATACGTTACCCCCAATAATGCTGTGGTGGCCTATTACGGTGTCTCCACCCAATATGGTGGCGCCCGCGTAGATCACTACATGCTCTTCTATGGTGGGGTGGCGTTTGTTCATGGCCATGGTTTTGTCAATGCTCAGCGCGCCCAGGGTTACGCCCTGGTATATCTTCACATGCGGGCCAATTACGGTTGTTTCGCCAATTACCACGCCGGTGCCGTGGTCTATGCAGAAATACGGCGCAATCTGGGCTGCGGGGTGAATGTCTATGCCCGTGCGGTCATGCGCAAATTCTGTGATCACCCGGGGCAGCAGGGGCACGCCCAGCGTATGCAGGCCGTGCGCTACGCGGTAGGCGGCAATGGCGTAAAAGCCGGGATAGGCACGTATCACCTCATACAGGCAGGTGGCCGCAGGGTCTCCCTGCAAAATAGCCTCCGCATCTTTGGTAAGATTGGTGTAAATGCCCGGCACCTGCTCCATAAAAAGGCGTGCCGTAGCAGCAGCCGGCTGGGGAAGGCTGCCCTCCATGGGCGTCAGCAGGTCTTTCAGCCTGTCTTCCAGCTGCGTGGCGTACAGTTCCAGTTCCGCCCCGCTCATCACCCTGCCGGTATGTTCCGGGAACAACCAGTTCACCAGGTCCCTGCAAAAGGCCCATACCTGCTCCGATGAAGGATAGGCATTGGCAGCTGCAGCCGCATGCCGCAATTTCAGTTGTTCCAGCAATTTTTTCATAAATGTGAATAGTTACCTCAACGGGCTAAAATTACATATAAAACCGGTATAATTAGTAGACTGTTTAGCGGCAAAGCTTTTACAGTACACAAATTATTCATTCTTACTGCAATTATACGGGAGTATTTTAAGGCGGCCGGCGGTGGTTGGCTTCTTTTTCTTAATTTTGGCACTGTTTAAAATAATAGACAACCTATGGCCAATATCCTGATTATTGACGACGAAAAAAGCATCCGGAAAACGCTGTCAGAGATCCTGACCTACGAGGGCTACAAGATAGATGAGGCGGCAGACGGGGCGGAAGGGTTCAAAATGTACCAGGGCAAAGCCTATGATGCTGTGCTGTGCGACATCAAGATGCCGAAGATGGATGGCCTGGAGTTTCTCGAGAAAGCAAAAGAGATCAACGCAGACGTGCCGATCATTATGGTGAGCGGCCACGGCAATATAGATACGGCCGTGGAAGCGGTGAAAAAAGGAGCGTACGACTACATTTCCAAACCGCCTGACCTGAACAGGCTGCTCATCACCCTGCGCAACGCGCTTGACAAAACCACCCTGGTGGCGGAAGCCAAAGTGCTGCGCAAAAAGGTGAACAAAACGCCAGACATGATAGGGGAATCTGCCCCCATCCTGAAAATAAAAGACACCATCCACAAGGTAGCGCCCACAGACGCCCGCGTGCTGGTAACGGGCGATAACGGCGCCGGCAAAGAGCTGGTGGCCCGCTGGATACACGAGTACAGCAACCGTGCCTCCGGCCCGCTGGTGGAAGTGAACTGCGCGGCCATTCCCAGCGAACTGATAGAAAGCGAGCTTTTCGGCCACGAAAAAGGTTCTTTCACCTCCGCCGTAAAACAACGCATCGGCAAGTTTGAACAGGCCTCCGGCGGCACGCTGTTCCTGGACGAGATCGGTGACATGAGCCTCTCCGCGCAGGCCAAAGTGCTGCGCGCCCTGCAGGAAGGCAAGATCACCCGCGTGGGGGGAGACAAGGAGATCAGTGTAGACGTACGCGTAGTTGCGGCTACCAATAAAGACCTGCTGAAAGAAGTGGAGGAAAAGAACTTCCGCCTTGACCTGTACCACCGCCTGAGCGTCATACTCATTCACGTGCCTTCTCTCAATGACCGGAAAGAAGATATTCCCCTGCTGGTAGACCATTTCCTGGATTCCGTTTGCAGCGAATACGGCACGGCCCGCAAGGGGGTTGATAAAGACGCCATCAAGGCACTGCAGGCGCATCAGTGGACGGGCAACATCCGCGAGCTGCGCAACGTGGTGGAAAGGCTGGTGATCCTCTCCGGCAAAACCATTACGGCAGATGATGTAGAGAATTACGTGGTGCCTAACCACGACAAAAAAAAAGTCACTTCCTGAATGACGAGCTGCTGGTGCTGACGCGCCTGCACGATTTCAGGGACGAAGTAGAAAAGATCTTCATTGAGTTCATGCTGAACAAAAACAGCTGGAACGTGTCCAGAACAGCGCAGGAGCTTGATATACAGCGGAGCCACCTCTATAACAAGATGGAGCGGTACGGTATCCGCAAAGCGGCAGAAGATGAATAACAAACACATTTACCTGATCAGTGGCCTTGGTGCAGATGAAAGAGTATTCAGCCGGCTGGAGTTCCCCGCCGGGTATGAAACCCACTTTCTACCCTGGATACAGCCGCTGACGCCGGCAGAACCCATTGAAGAGTATGCGGCCCGCATGGCGCGGCGCATCCTTCACCCTAACCCCGTGCTGCTGGGCCTTTCTTTTGGCGGTATGATGAGCATTGAAATGGCCCGCCATATTCCGGTGGAAAGGGTGGTATTATTATCTTCCGTAAAACAGAAACAGGAACTGCCCCCTTATTATAACGGCCTGGCCCGTATGCTGCTGCGCCGGCTGCCTGACCGTATCCTTTTCCAGCGGCGGCAATACATTGTGCGCCTTTTCATGCAAAGCAAAACAGAAGAAGAGCTGGCGCTGCTGCGGGACTACATGCAGAAAAAAGACTTTTCCTACATGCGCTGGGCGCTCAATGCCATCCTGCAATGGCAGAACGAATGGGTGCCGCGGCATTATGTGCATATTCACGGCAGTGCAGACAGGCCTTTTCCCCGCCGGTATGTAAACCCCACCCACACTATTGTGAACGGCGGCCACTTCATGGTTATGAACCGCGCGGCAGAGATCAGCCGCATTTTGGAAAGAGAATTATAACATCACCTTGCGCCGCGCAAAGTCTACCATTTCCGTCAACGTGTTCAGCAACATGATGTTGGCGGGAAGGGAAGCTGTAATGCGGGATACCTGCGGGCCTGATATGGTGACGGGAACGGAAGGGAAGTGTTTGCCCAGGTCTTTAACGAGATGATCCAGCGTTTTTTGGGGAAAGTTGGTGATGATGTGCGTGTACACATGGTCTACCCGCTTGCGTTCTACATAAAACCGGAGGTCTTCCAGCGGCACGTTGGCCCCGAAGTTGACCACCGCGCAGCCGTGTTTTTTCATGAGGTATTGGGCAAAGAGCAGGGGAATTTCATGGAACTCACCCTCCGGGAGGAACAGCAGGAACTTTTCCCCGTCTTCCGGCGGCATGTCCAGCCCGTCTATGGCTACCATCAGCTTTTTACGGATAATATTGGAGGCAAAATGCTCCTGCGCCGGTATTACACAGTCTGCCAGCCACAGGAGGCCTACTTTTTCAAGGTAAGGATATATCACCTTCAGCATGGCCTGCTCAAAACCCATGCGCAGCAAGGTGTTATGAAATATTTTCTCAAACCTTACCTGGTCAAAATCTATCATGGCCTCCACCAGCTGGTTCACGTACACCTGCTGCAGGTGAGGGCCTTTCTGGCCCGCTTCGTCCAGGGACTGCCGGCGGATCTCCTCTTCCGTCATCACCGCAATTTTGGATATCTTGTAGCCGTGGCGGTACAGGTAAGCTATGCGGAGCATGTGTTTCAGTTCGGCATTGCTGTAAACGCGGTGGTTGGTATCCTTGCGCTTGGGCCGCAGCAGTTTGTACCGTTGCTCCCATATGCGGATGGTATGCGCCTTGATACCGGTGAGGCTTTCGATGTCTTTTATGGTGAAACTGTTCAATGTTCCGGATTGCAGATTAAACAAAAATAGAAAAAAGTTGCATCCTGCTCCAGTAGTTTCCGGGAACTTATGTGGGATTTTTTTAAGAAAACTTTTGTAGCCGTTTTCTGGCTTACAATTAACAGAATATTATATTTGTTCCTTAAACAACTAAAAAGAACAGCATGAACCTGGCATTTTGGAAGAAGAAGGACGGTCAGCCGAAGAAGAAGAAATCCGCATTACGGGAGTGGCTCGATGCGGCAATCTTCGCGGTGATTGCGGCAACGCTGATTCGGACCTTCATTTTTGAAGCATATACCATCCCTACACCTTCCATGGAAAAAACCTTGCTGGTAAACGATTTCCTGTTTGTCAGCAAAGTTAGCTACGGCCCCCGCATCCCTATGACACCGCTGGCCGTGCCTTTTACACATCATACGCTTCCGCTTACCAAATATACCAAGGCCTACTCTGAGGCAGTACAATGGAAATACAGGCGCATTCCCGGTTTCAGCGAAATAAAGCGGAACGATGTGGTAGTGTTCAACTTTCCGGAGGGAGACACGGTGGCCCTGGAGCGGTCAGACGAGAGTTATTATGACCTGGTACGCCGCATGGGCCGTGACCAGGTATGGAGCCAGTATAAAGTGATCTCCCGCCCGGTAGACAAACGGGAGAACTATATTAAACGCTGTGTGGCCATTGCCGGAGATACCCTGGCCGTGCGCGAAGGCATAGTGGTGGTGAACGGTGTGCCCGAAACACCCCCGCCCGCCAGCGAGCGCCTGTACCATGTAACCACTACTACGGGAGACCGCCTGAACCATATGCGGCTGGAGGAAATGAATATCGAAGACGTGCCCGAAGTAAGGGTTTCCGGCAAGATCAGCTATAACCTGACACCCTCTGAAGTAACCTCTGTGAAACAGCTGGAAGCCGTGAACGGCGCTGTAGAACCTTTTGTTGACAGCAACGAAGACGGCGTATGGCCGCAGGATACCGCGTACTACAAATACACGGTAGACAATTTCGGGCCCATCTATGTGCCCAAAAAGGGCGCCACGGTGAAGCTTGACAGCAGCAATATTGAGCTGTACCGCCGTATTATTGCCGTTTATGAAGAGAACACGCTGGAAACCAAAGACGGCCGCTTTGTGATCAACGGCACGCCTACAGACCAGTACACTTTCAAAATGAACTATTACTGGATGATGGGGGATAACCGCCATCACTCCCTGGACTCCCGCTACTGGGGCTTTGTTCCTGAAGACCACGTAGTGGGCAAGGCCTGGCTCATCTGGATGAGCTACGGCAAGGGCGGCATCCGCTGGAGCCGTTTGTTCAGGACCATCAAATAATAAGGAGGGCCCGCCTTCCCCGCCGGGAGCAGCCATGCTGAAATTCCTTATCTTCGGAAAGCAGCATGCCTGCTCCCGGCCTTTTTAATACCAGCAGTATGAAAATCAATACCCAACAGTTCAGCTATGAGGAATACGCCAGTGCTGCCGACCTGGGCCCGGCAGACGCTTCGTTGCTGCAGGCCGCAAAAGATGCCGCACGGCAGGCTTACGCCCCGTACTCCCGTTTCCGGGTGGGCGCTGCGTTGCAACTGGCTAACGGCCAGCGGATAACGGGCGCCAACCAGGAAAACGCGTCTTATCCCGTAGGCATCTGCGCGGAGCGCACGGCCCTCTCCGCCGCTTCTTCACTATACCCCGGCGTAGCGGTTGAAACACTGGCCGTCAGCTATGATAACGAACTGGGGCCCAGCCAGCACCCCATTACTCCCTGTGGTATTTGCCGCCAAACGCTGGCAGAGTACCAGCAGCGCTTCAAAGCGCCCATCCGCCTGGTGCTGGGCGGCCTCAGCGGAAAAGTGATTGTAATACCAGATGCGGTTTTGCTGCTGCCGCTGTCTTTTTCTTCTGAGAATATGAAATAGGAGCCTGGAAAGAGAGGCGTTTTCCTGTCTGTTCTCCTTCCCGACCGTTCTCCGGGATATCCATGCGCCCCAAAATGCAGCTTCCCATATGAGAAATAATTCTTTTGTATAAATTATCTTTTTTTATATTTGTGTGGCGCTAATGCGCTGCCAACTATGAACCTATACCTTATCCTGCTGAATACCAGCCTGCTGGCGCCGGTTTGTACCGCGCCTCCCGCACAGGCTAATTCTTTTATGATTTTTAAGGGAGGAGATGAATTATTGGGAGAGGCCCCCGGCAACCCTGCCCGGCAGCTGTTCCGTGAGGGCCGCCGTATGCAGCGAAGCGGGCGGCTGGATGAGGCGCAGCAGCATTATGAGGCCGCCATCAGGGAGAACCCGCTTTATACAGACGCCTACCTTGCCCTGGCAGCGCTTTACCAGCAGCAACAACAGCCGGAACCCGCCAAACAGCAGTTACAAACCCTGTTACGCCAGTTCCCTGCACAAAGGGAGGCCCTGGCCATGCTGGCTGCCCTGCATTATGAACAGCAGGCCTGGGAAGACGCGCTGACCTGCGCTTTCCGCGCGCAGGAGCTGGGAGAGCCGCATATGCACCGCATCATCGGCCTCAGCTACGGTTTCCTGGACCACCCCGCAGAAGCGGTGCAGGCGCTGGAAAAAGCACACCGGGAGAAAAAGCTGGAAGGGGAGGAACTGTGCCGGCTGGCCCGCCTTTATGCACAACTGGAAAATTATCAGAAAAGCGTTCAATACTACGAAGAATCACTGAAAGCGGGCAGCAACCCGCGTGAGGTATATTACGAACTGGGAATGATGTATTTTAATATGAAAAACTACAAAAACGCCGCCGGGGCATTTGAGCAGGCAGCCAGGTCTGGCCGCCCGGTAGATGCGGATCTTTATTTGAACCTGGGAATGGCCCACCTCAGACAGGCCGACTATGACAATGCCATCCAACACCTGCAAACTGCTCTCAGCTTAAGACCGAAAGACATACAGATAATGCTGAGCCTGGCCAACGCCTGCTACAACAAGCAAGACTACCGGCAAGCCGCTACGCAATGGAACAAAATACTGGTGATGCAGCCGCAGAACGCCTTCGCCATGTTCATGCTGGGAAAATCTTACATGGGCTGTGGGGAACTGGCAAAAGGGCAGGCCATCTGCGATCAGGCATTGAAAATCTCGAACTGACGGAACTACATCCGCTCCGGCACCGCAATGCCCAGCATCTTCATGCTTTGCCTGATAGTGCTGGCCGTGAGTGACGCAATCTGCAAACGCAGTTTCCGCTTGCTGTCAGATTCCGCATCTCTTACAGAATAAATGTATTTGCCCTGTTCCTTTTTGGCGTAGAAAGAATTAAAGGTTTGCGCCAGCAAAAAGGCATAGTTGGCAATTACAGAGGGGCTCATTTCACGCTGGGCCTCTTCTATGATGCTGTCAAACTGTTCGCAGAGCATGATCAGCTCTTTTTCCATGGGCAGCAGCGCCTCTTCGTGCATATAATCTGCCAGTGCGGCCAGGTCTGCCGTGGAAAACTCGCGCATGATGGATTTGATGCGCGCGTAGCTGTACTGTATGAAAGGGCCGGTGAAGCCATGCATGTCTATAGACTCTTCCGGGTTGAAGATCATTTTTTTCTTCGGGTCTACTTTCAGGAGGAAGAACTTCATAGCGCCCAGGCCAATGGTTTCATTCAGCTCCCGCAGCTCTTCTTCTGAAAAGCCTTTCACCTTGCCCAGCTCTTCCGTGTTGGCGGCGGCGGTAGCAATCATTTCGTCTACCAGGTCATCCGCATCCACCACGGTGCCTTCGCGGCTTTTCATGCGCCCGTGGGGCAGCTCTACCATGCCGTAGGAAAGATGATAAATACCATCTGCACAAGGCTCCTGCAATTTTTCAAGAATGAGCTTCAGCACCTTGAAGTGATAGTTCTGTTCGTCCGCCACCACGTACACGCTTTGTTCCATGTGGTAATCGTCATACTTGAGGCGGGCGGTGCCCAGGTCTTGCGTCATGTATACGGAGGTGCCGTCTCCGCGCAGCAGCAGCTTTTCGTCCAGCCCGTCTGCGGTGAGGTCTATCCATACGGAGTTATCTTCCTTGCGGAACAGCACGCCTTTGCGCAGGCCTTCCTCTACCAGGTCTTTACCCAGCAGGTAGGTCTGGCTTTCATAGTACATCTTGTCAAAGTCTATGCCCAGGCGGCGGTAGGTTTCGTCAAAGCCTTCGTACACCCAGCTGTTCATGGTCTGCCAAAGGGCCCTTACGTCGGGGTTGCCGGCTTCCCATTGCTGCAGCATGATCTTGGCCTGCTGCATAATTTCCGTGCGGTTGCGGCTTATCTCCTTGATCTCGTCCTTTATTTTCGTGCTTTTCTCTTCGTCTGCCTGTACTTCAGGCTTCTGCAGCGCGTTGTATAGTTTGATGATCCTTTCTTTTTCCGCCCCTTCAAAATCCTTGAACTCACCTTCCAGCACATCTGAAATAATGGGCTCCGCCTGTTCCTTGAGAATGGTCTCAAAGTGCACATAGTAGTCGCCTACCAGGTGGTCTCCCTTGATACCGGTAGTGGCCGGTGTATCTCCATGTGCAAACAGCTGCCATGCCAGCATGGATTTACAGATATGAATGCCGCGGTCGTTCACCAGGTTGGCCTTGATCACTTCAAAACCGTTGGCCTTGAAAATTTCCGCTACCGAGTAGCCAAGGAAGTTATTCCTGAGGTGGCCGAGGTGCAGCGGCTTATTGGTGTTGGGAGAGGAGTACTCTATCATCACCTTGCGACCGTTTGCCGGCTTCTGGCCTATGTGCTGGCTGGCATGCGCCTGCTGTACAAAGCGGACCCAGTATTGGTGGTTTACCTGCAGGTTAAGGAACCCTTTCACCACATTGAAGCCGGTAACCAGTGCTGCATGATTGGCGGTGAGCCAGGCTCCCAGCGCCTGCCCGGTTTCTTCCGGCTTCTGGCGGCTGAACTTTGTAAATGGAAAAACAACGATGGTATATTCTCCCTCAAATTCGGGCTTGGTAGTGTTAACCGCAATGTCCGCAGCAGTGAAAGGCTGTTGGTAAAGGGCCTGTATTGCCGCAGCAGCGGCGTTCTTGATGGCAGAAACTACACTCATACTGGATTGATCTTAGAGGGCAAAGGTAATTTTATTAAGCCTAATTTAACACCCCTTTAAAGGCTGCTCCCGCTATTTTTCGTAAATTTGCACTAGTCATTTATGCCCTTGCCTGTTTTGTTCATGTAATAACCTGATATGATAAAGCCGACCCGTACATTCGAAAAGATGGCCATTTTTGATATGGACAACACCCTGCTGCAGCGCAGTTTTATTCACACTGCCGCCGCCTCGCTGGGTTTTACGGATGCATTGCGGAACATTGTTGCGGCCGGCTACCCGGACGTTGAGCGTACCCAAAAAATTGCCGCCCTGCTCAAAGGCTTCCGCCAGGAGCAGCTGATGGGCGTTGTAGCCTCCATTCCGATAGTGGAAGATGCCGCCGCTGTAGTAGCGGAACTGCACAGGAAAGGATATGTCTGCGGCATTATCAGTGACAGTTACACCTGCATCACCGAATACGTGAAGAACAAACTGAAAATGGATTTCAGCTGCGCCAACGAGCTGGAATTTGAAGATAACATTGCTACCGGTAATGTGCATATCCCCTACAACTTCCGCCGCCTGCAGCACAGCGATTGCCAGCACGACTATTGCAAATGCAATATGATGCGCCACATCAGCAGCCAGTTTGCCATTGATGCGGCAGACGTACTGGCCATCGGGGACGGTGTGAACGATATCTGCATGCTGAGCCGTGCAGGTACCGGCGTGGCTTTCAACGCTACCTGCGCGCAGGTGAATGAAGTGGCAGACGTGATCGTGGATGAGCGCAGCTTCAGGCCGGTACTGGAGTTTGCCTGATACTTACGCCCAAAAAAAAGCAGTGCACCAGGAATGGTACACTGCTCCGGATTTTATAGGTAGATACTATCTTTTTGCCTTCCCGATAATATAATACACGCCAAACTGCGCTACAGAATTTTTGCGGCTGTCTCCGTTGCCGTCAAACACGTCCGTAAGGCCGAAATTATAACGCGCGTTCACACCCAGCCCCATGTCAAACGTATAACCCAGGCCAAAACCGAGTCCAAAGTCCATGCCCTTGTATTCATCTTTCAGGTTGATGCTGTTGCCGTCTTCTTTTGCTTTGGCTGCAACCAGGAAACCGATCTGCGGGCCTGCCTCCAGGTGAAATTCGGGGATCAGGTGGTATTGCAGCATAACGGGCAGGTTGATGTAATTCAGCGCCAGGGTATAATCTCCCAGGAGCGGTACGTTGGGGTCTATTTTGGCGCCCTGGCCGGAATAGACCAGCTCCGGCTGAACGGCCCACTCTTCCGTAAAACGCACTTTTGCAAAAGCCCCCAGGTGAATAGACGCCCGTGCTTTTGACGCGGAAACGTTGGTCAGGTCTGCAATATTGAGGCCTCCCTTCGCTCCAAAGCTTACTTCCTGCGCGGAAGCGGCCCTGCCGAGAGAAAAAAAGGATAAAATCAATAAAGACAATCTTTTTGTCATATGTTAAAGCTTGCCTGCTTCCATTTAACAAATAGTGTGCCGATAAAAAGGCCTCCGCGGTGAGCGGAGGCCTTTGTCATGTTGTCATATCATTGTCAGATACACTAGTAGATGGTGAATTCCACCCTCCGGTTCTTCTGCCTGCCGGCTGCCGTCTTGTTAGAGGCAATGGGCTGGGTTTCACCGTACCCGGTAGCCTCAATACGGCTGGGGTTGGCGCCCTGGGAAACCAGGTAAGCCTTTACGGACTCTGCCCTGTCTTTAGACAGGCGCATGTTGCTGGCATCGTTGCCCACATTGTCTGTATGGCCTGCCAGTTTCAGGCTGAGGTTTTTACGTTTCAGCAGGTCTGCTACCCGGTTAAGTGAGGGGTAGGAGGCCGGTTTGATGTCTGACTTGCCGGTGGCAAATTCCAGGTTCGCAATAGCGTCCCGCACCAGGCGCCGGTCGTCTTCCGTAATAATAACCTGTACGGGGCCGGGTTTGGCGGTATCTGCCTTGGGAAGGGGGCAGCCGGAGCCGTCCACCTTGTCAGTCTTGGGTGTGTTCGGGCATTTGTCGAACAGGTCTGAAACGCCGTCACCGTCACTGTCTGCCTGCAGCTTGTCAACACTGGCGGCCAGTTTGGCGTTGGCTTCCTTCTGGGCGTCCAGCTCCAGCTTCAGCTGGTCTTTCTGGGCCACCAGGTCGTCATACATCACGGCGGGGGCATTATGCCACTGCAGCTGCGGCTTGGCGCGGTTGCCAAGGGCAAACTCGATGCCCACGTGGGCGTAGGAGAACTTGTCTTTCGTAGGCGGGTTGTAGTTATACCCGTCAAAGTTGTCTCCGTCTACATAATGCATGGTGTAGCCGAGGTCAAGGTTGGTGATGTCACTCAGCCTGAACTTGATGCCGGCGCCCACGGGCACATAAAACTCCTTGATGGTGCCGGAAGGCTTGTAGTCCGTGGTAACGCCGCCGGGCGTAGTCACTTCAGGGTTGTACCCGGCCAGCCCGCCGCCCACGGAGAGGTACAGCTGCGCGGCGCCCTGCCGGTGCAGCCAGTTGATGGTGGCTACATTGAACACGGCGTTGAGGCTGCCTGACCATTTGAGGGTGGTCTCGAACGATTCGTACTGCCGGTTGGGGTTGGCGCCGTTGCCCAGCTCACGGCTGTTGTCTCCCTTTACCTTGCCGCCCATAAAGTCTGCACGGAGGCCCAGGAAATGGAGGATTTGCCATTTAACATTGGCGCCGTAGCCATAGTTGAGCTGCCATTTGGTAAAGTCGTTACTGCCGCCGGTGGCAACAACGGGCATTAACACCCCTGCGTTAACGCCAATGGAGAAAGTCCGGAATTGCTGGCTGCCGCCAAACACTTTTCCTGTGGGGGTGGGTTCCGTGGCCTGCGGGGTCTGCGCCAGGCCTGCCAGGGGTAAAACGGTCAACATACTGAAGACCCATTTCATGGTTCTGTTCATATGAATTTGGTTAGGTGTACAGCAAGGAAAACAAATTTTGCGCCACTGTGTTGTAATGGGGAAGACATCTTTTTAATTCTTATACAAGTATATTTGCGCGGAAACTGACATAATTGCATACTGCCATGCCTTGGCATAATCATTGAATACCCATCAAGGTCTGAAACCTTTCAGGCTACACTGTTTCACAAAGGAGAACATTATTATTATGGGAAAGATTATAGGAATTGACTTAGGAACTACCAACTCTTGCGTTGCCGTAATGGAAGGTAACGAACCGGTAGTAATTGCCAACGATGAAGGCCGCCGTACCACGCCTTCCGTTGTTGCTTTTTTAAAGAACGGCGAAAGAAAGGTAGGTGACCCCGCCAAACGCCAGGCTATCACCAACCCGATCAATACCATCATGTCGGTGAAGCGTTTCATGGGCCGCCATTATGACGAAGTATCCAACGAGATCCCCCACTGGAGCTACAAGGTAGCAAAAGGAGATAACAACACTACGCGTATCGATATAGACGGCAGATTGTACACTCCGCAGGAAATTTCTGCCATGATCCTGCAAAAAATGAAAAAAACGGCTGAAGATTACCTGGGCCAGGAAGTATCTGAAGCGGTAATTACCGTGCCTGCTTACTTTAATGACGCCCAGCGCCAGGCCACCAAAGAAGCCGGTGAAATTGCCGGCCTCACGGTACGCCGTATCATCAACGAACCTACCGCTGCTGCACTGGCTTACGGGCTTGATAAAAAGCATGCGGACAGCATCATTGCCGTATTTGACCTTGGCGGTGGTACCTTCGATATCTCCATTCTCGAACTGGGAGACGGCGTGTTCGAAGTGAAATCTACCAACGGCGATACCCACCTGGGTGGTGATGACTTTGACAAGGTGATCATGGACTGGCTGGCCGATGAGTTCAAAAAAGACGAAGCGGTAGACCTGCATAAAGACCCCATGGCATGGCAACGCCTGAAAGAAGCGGCAGAAAAAGCAAAGATCGAGCTGTCTTCTTCCCAGGAAACCGAGATCAACCTGCCCTACATTACGGCGGTAGACGGTGTGCCCAAACACCTGGTGAAAAAGCTGACCCGCTCCAAATTTGAGCAGTTGAGCGATACCCTGGTGGAAAGGACCCTGGAGCCCTGCAGAAAAGCGCTGGCTGACGCAGGCATGGACGTGTCTAAAATTGACGAAGTAATACTGGTGGGCGGTTCTACCCGTATCCCCAAAATACAGGAAGTAGTAGAGAAGTTCTTCGGCAAAAAACCGAACAAGGGCGTGAACCCTGATGAAGTGGTGGCCGTTGGCGCCGCTATCCAGGGTGGGGTACTGACCGGTGAAGTGAAAGACGTGCTGCTGCTTGACGTAACCCCGCTGTCTCTGGGTATTGAAACCATGGGCGGTGTGTTTACCAAGCTGATAGAGTCTAACACCACCATTCCTACCAAAAAGAGCGAAATATTCTCCACTGCGGCAGATAACCAGCCCAGTGTTGAAATACATGTGCTGCAAGGTGAAAGGCCCATGGCAGCCCAAAACAGAACGCTGGGCCGTTTCATCCTGAACGACCTGCCGCCTGCACAGCGTGGCGTGCCGAAAATTGAAGTGGTGTTTGATATTGACGCCAACGGCATCCTGCACGTAACGGCCAAAGACCAGGGCACCGGCAAGTCTCAGAACATCCGCATTGAAGCGGGCAGCGGCCTCAACAAAGACGAGATCGAAAAGATGAAGGCAGAGGCCAAGGCGCACGAAGCGGAAGACAAAGCCGCCCGTGAAAAGGTGGAAAAGATCAACCAGGCAGACAGCCTCGTATTCCAGACTGAAAAACAGCTGAAAGAGTACGGAGACAAGATCCCTGCTGATAAAAAAGCACCGATAGAAACTGCGCTGGAAAAACTGCGCGAAGCACAGAAAACGCAGGACATTGCACAGATAGATGCTGCTGTAAATGAGCTGAACACCGCATGGACGGCTGCTTCAGAAGAAATTTACAAAGCCCAGGCGCAGGGCCAACCCGGCCCCGATGCACAAGCCGGCCAGCAACAAGGCGGCCAGCAAGGGCAGGCAGGAGACACTGTGACAGATGCCGAGTTTGAAGAAGTAAAATAAGTTTGTTTTAGTTGAATAGCTATTGGCCCGGGCACTTGAATGTGTCCGGGCCTTTTTTATTTGAACAGGCTCCTATTTTCTGTTGCTTGTTGTCTGGCCGTAATCAAACACCAGGTGGCAGAAGGCCTTCACGCCGGTATCCAGCATGCTGTCATCAATATAGAAATCAGGGGTGTGATGGCCCGGCGCCTTGCGGGGATCTGCTCCTTTGGGCATGCCGCCCAGGTAAAAGAAAAAAGCCGGCGCTTTGGTGCCGTAAAAAGAAAAATCTTCCGCGCCCGTTACCCAGTTCATGACTGACACATTGTTGGCTCCCGCCGCTTTTTGCAGGGAAGGCAGCATGCGCTGTACCAGCGCAGAGTCATTGAAAGTAACCAGCGTTTTGGTGTCTATGGTCACTTTTACTTCCGCGCCCGCGGCGGCGCCCACCTGCAGGGCTGTACGCCGGATGCGCTGATGCACGTCCTGCTGCATTTTACTGTCAAGGGTGCGGATAGTGCCCTCCAATAGTGCTTCTTCCGGGATGATGTTGTTGCGAACGCCGCTGTGGAACTTGCCTACGGTAATCACTACCGGCGCCTCCACAATATTGGCCTGCCTGCTCACAATGGTTTGCAGGGCGTTAATGATCTGCGTGCCGGCCACAATAGGGTCTACGCTGTTCCAGGGGGCAGAGCCATGGGCCTGTTTGCCCTTGATGGCAATGGTAAACCAGTCGGATGAAGCCATGGCCGCGCCCGGCTTATATTGTATATGCCCCGCTTCAATAGCGGAGCTGATGTGCAGGCCAAATACGGCATCCACTTTGGGATTGTCCATCACCCCTTCCTTTACCATGAGCGGCGCGCCGCCTTCTTCATCACCGGGAGGCCCTTCTTCCGCCGGCTGGAAAATAAACTTCACGGTGCCGGCAATATCTTTTTTCATGCCTGCCAGCACGCTGGCCGTACCCATAAGCATAGCCACATGGCTGTCATGCCCGCAGGCATGCATCACCGGTACCGTTTGCCCCAGGTATTCCGCGGTAACCGTTGATTTGAAAGGCACATCCACTTTTTCCTGCACCGGCAGCGCGTCCATGTCTGCGCGCAGGGCTATTACCGGGCCGGGTTTGCCGCCTTTCAGCAAGCCTACCACACCGGTTTTGGCCACGCCGGTTTGCACGCTGATGCCCAGGGAGCGCAGGTGAGCAGCCACATACTCGGCGGTCTTAAACTCCCGGTTAGACAGTTCAGGGTGTTGATGGAGGTACCTTCGCCATTTGATGACTTCAGGCAGAATAGCGGAGGCCTTCTGGCTGATTTGTGCCTGGAGGTCTTGCGCCTGCAGCGAAAGCGAGAGGCAGGCAAGGGCGAAAGTGGTCAGCAGTTTTTGCATGTTGATGAGGATTCCGGTTGATAAAAAACAGATATTGCATGATTATGCGTGCTCCAGCAAAAAGCCCGCATCTATTTTCAGAATCGTACAGCGCCTTCAAAAAAGGGTGAAATGATCACCATTTATTTAATAATTTTAAGGTAGAACATTGTTCAGGAAATAAGAATAATATTCCATCACTGTGAATAAATAAATGATGGGCCATATGGTCTGGAAATACAGGAGTCCGGGTTAACGCAGGGACTACCTGCGGTTGATTTGAATCGTTCTTTCAAATTACGAATAAAAAAAACACGCACCCACATAACCATAAAAAACTTGTAATTTCCCCGCATGACGCTTTGCTTCTACGTTCAGTTTTCATCTGCCTGGGGAGAACAATTATACCTGTCATACACCTGCGGCCACACCAGCAAAGTGTTACCCATGGCCTACTTCAATGAAACCACGTGGCGCCTGGAAATTGATGTGGAAACGCCTGCAGACTTCCATTACCGTTACATATTGAACGGCCTGGCTGAAAGGCATGCCCGTCAGATTTCCCTGCAGCATCATCCGCGTATCACCGTCCGGGATGTTTGGGTACCGCCGGGGGAGGTGGGCAATACCTGGCTAACGGCGCCGTTCCTGCAACCGGTGCGGGAAGCCGTGCCAACGCAGCAGGGAAATTGCGAATTCAGGGTATGGGCGCCGTTAACACGGGAGCCTTTACAACTTATCGGCAACCTGCCGGAGCTGGGCTGCTGGAACGTGCAGCGGGCTGTTCCGCTACGCCGCAGCGCCGCCGGCTATTTCACGGCCGCCGTACAACTTCCCGAAGGCCGCCACGTAGAATACAAATACCTTCGAGGCCATGAATATGAGCCAGGTGAAAACCGCCGGCTCGTCACTGCCGCACAAACACTGGTGCATGACGGCTTTGCCCGCTTTTCAGAAACCCCGCCCAGGGCCGCCGGGGTAGCTGTGCCCGTGTTTTCCCTCCGTTCGGAAAACAGCTGCGGGGTGGGGGAGTTTAATGACATCGGGCTGCTGGCAGACTGGGCGCTGGCCACCGGTCAGCGCATCATACAATTGCTGCCGGTGAACGACACTACCGTCAATTACAGTTTTACAGATTCATACCCTTACGCGGTGATCTCCGCTTTTGCGCTGCACCCGGTGTATGTGAATATAGAGGCACTGGCGCATGATGCCACAACATTTCCCCTCAGCCAGCTTATTCCTGACCATGCCACCACCCGCGCCCGCCTCAACGCCTCCCCGCTGCTGGATTATGAGGCGGTTATCCGATACAAAATGCAATGCCTGGAAAAACTGTACGCCCATCACACGGCTACTGACGCTTTCCACCGCTGGGTAGAGGAAAACGGCTACTGGCTGGAGCCTTACGCGGCGTTTTGCAGTAAGCGGGACGGCGGCAGGGAAGCGGCTTTTTACCATTTTGTACAATACCATCTGCACCTGCAGCTGGCGGCTGCGGTAGATGATGTGCGCAGCAAGGGTATTGCGCTAAAAGGAGACCTGCCCATTGGCCTCAGCCCGCATAGCGTAGACGTAGCGGCCTTTCCCTCCCTCTTTCACACCGGCCTGCAGGCAGGCGCGCCGCCGGATGACTTTGCGGAGAACGGGCAGAACTGGGGCTTCCCCACGTACAACTGGCCCGCTATGGAGGCAGAGGGTTATGCCTGGTGGCAGCGGCGGCTGCGCCACATGGCCCGTTATTTTTCGGCTTTCCGCATAGATCACATACTGGGTTTTTTCCGCATCTGGCAAATACCCCGCCATGCCATACACGGTATACTGGGTTATTTTGAGCCTGCGCTGCCCTTCTCCAAAAACGAATTGCAGGAATGGGGCATCCCGTTTAGCCGGGAGCGTTATTGCGAGCCCTATATTACAGACATCGTGCTGTATCATATTTTCAGCACCCAGGCCGTTACGGTAAAGGCCATCTGCCTGGAACCTTCGGGCGGCGGGCGTTACCGGCTGCTGCCTCCTTTCCGCACGCAGGCAGCGGTTGTGGAGGCGGGCCTGGCCCCTGATATTACAGAGGGCCTGCTGCGGCTGCTGGGCAATGTATTGCTGATAGAGCCGGAGCCGGGCCGCTTTCACCCGCGCTTCAACCTGCATCTCACCAGCTCTTTTGAAGCGCTGGAAGTAGAAGTGCAGCAGCGGCTGGCCGCGCTGGCGGAACATTTTTTCTATCACCGGCATAATGTATTGTGGGAGCAGGAGGCCATGAAAAAGCTGCCGGTACTGCAGCAAGCCACCAATATGCTGGTATGCGGGGAAGACCTGGGCATGGTGCCGGCCGGTGTGCCGGAGGTGATGCAGCGGCTGGGCATTTTATCGCTCGAAGTGCAGCACATGCCCAGGTATGAAGGCCGCCGCCCGGCGGATGCGCCCTACCTTTCTGTGGTAACGCCCTCCACGCATGATATGCCTACCCTCCGTGCATGGCATGCCGGCCCCGCGGCGGATGTGATAAAAGAACAACTGCAATCCCCGGCCATGTGGTGCATCCCGCAGCTGCAGGACTGGCTGGCGGTAGATGATTCCCTGCCCAGGCTGCCGCCGGAGCAGGAGCGTATCAACAACCCGGCCGTAATGCCCTGGTACTGGCGCTACCGCATGCCGCTTACCCTGGAAGCGCTGTTGGAGGCAGGCGGCCTCAACGCCCGGTTGCGGCAACTGGTGAAGGATAGCGGCCGGTAAGAAATCAACGAATACGATGTATATTTAACCCATGGAGCTGACACTGTATCCCTTCGAACTGAAATTCCGGCATACCTTCACCATTTCCCGGAAAAGCAAGGACGTGCAACCGTTGCTGGTAGCTGAACTGAAGCAGGATGGCTTCAGCGGGTTGGGTGAAACAGCAGATAATGCCTACTACAACATCACCGTGCCGGACCTTGTGAAGGCCATCAATACACACCGTGCATTCATAGAAGCATACCGCCTTGAAACGCCGGAGGCGTTCTGGGAGGCTATGTACCCCCTGCTGGCAGACAATATGTTTGCCCTCTGCGCGCTTGATCTGGCGGCGCATGACCTCTACGCCAAAAAACAGGGTAAAAAACTGTATGAAGTGTGGGGCCTTGACCCGTCTCACAACCCGATGACGGACTACACCATCGGGATAGATACGGTAGAGAACATGGTGAAAAAGCTGCAGGAATTTCCCTGGCCTATCTACAAGATCAAGCTGGGCACTAAAGATGACATTGCCATTATCACCGAACTGCGTAAACACACCAGCGCCACCTTCCGCGTAGATGCCAATTGCGCCTGGGGCGTGGAGGAAACGTTGCGCAACGCCGCCGCCTTCAAAGGGCTGGGTGTAGAATTCATAGAACAGCCCATGCCGGCCGCAGACTGGGAAGGCATGAAAAAAGTATACCAGGAGTCTGTGCTGCCGCTGATCGCAGATGAAAGCTGCATTGTGGAGGCAGACGTGGAGAAATGCCACGGCTATTTCCACGGCATCAACATCAAGCTCACCAAATGCGGCGGCATTACGCCTGCCCGCAGAATGATCATGCAGGCCAAAGCCTTCGGCATGAAGGTGATGACGGGAAGCATGAACGAAAGTACCGTAGGTACGTCCGCGGTAGCGCATCTTTTACCTTACCTTGACTATGTAGACATGGACGGGCCGCTGCTATTGGCGGAAGACGTTGCAGACGGCGTAGAGATCCGCAATGGCGTTATCTATTACGCCAAAGGCAACGGCACCGGCGCGGAGCTGCACAGGGCGTTCTAGTGCCTTGGCTGCTGTTTCATGCCGGAAAAGGTAAACTGCGGTATATCGGGATCATTGTTCACCAGCATGTACCCCCTGATAATGTCCTTATCCACAAAACGGAAGTACGTTTTGTTGTTTAGCAACCATTCATACGGGGCACAGGAAAGATTAAAGGGCTGCTCTCCGTTAAACACCGGCTTCATAATAAAATCGTAATGCTTCTTTTCTGCCAGTATGCCTTTGATGTGGCAGAAGTCGTGGCGGCGCGGGTGGTAACGCGTATCGTTCTCCATCCTCCCGTAGAAGAAAACGCCGTGGGCGCTGTCTATGTGCAGAATGTAACGGAGGGTGCCGGAAGGGCTTTTGAAAGACACCAGGTATTTGCCGATGAGCGCAGCGGTTTTTTGCTGCATAATACCAGGCGTTCGCTGACTGTTAGCTTGCAGGGATATGCCTAGCAGTAATACTGCCAAAAAGGTAACAGTCTGTCGGGTAGAAGAATGGCGGATCATGACGACAGATTTGTTGTACCTTAAATGTACAACGCTTTGCCCATGCGGCCACCTGAATATACAGGGGTGGACGGAACTGGATGTTTTTGTTGTTAACAAATGTCCGCAATGCACTGCCGGCAAAGGTTGTGGGCCGGTTGGCGGGCACTATGGTTATCATGTGCCGGGTGGCAGGCCGGCTTCTTCTTCCGTAATTTCTTCCCACTTCCGGGCAAAAAAAACATAGTCGCTTTTACGGCCTTCCGCGCGGATGTATTTACCCGCCAGTTCCGCCAAAGGGTTGTTCATAAAGGGATTGCCGCTGGCAGGGCGTATCACGAAGCTGCCGTCTGCCGTGCGCAGGTAAACGCCCAGGCTCTCGCTTTTGGTGGTGCGGGCAAAGGTCCTCAGCACCAGTTGTCCCTTTACGGTCGTTATTTTCTTTTTATCGTCTGACATATTCACGGTACCCGATTATATCGCCATTCTTCTCCTTTACTACCAGCACTTTGGTGTCTTTGAACTTTCCATGGAATGACGATGCCGAATATACATGAAATTTCACCGGCGCCTGCATGGATTTTAGGCCCCTGGCCAGGGGCGTGGCTTTGGGCGCATTCTCAAATACCTTTTTATTGGGCGCCTTACTGAATTTTTTTGCCCTCAGCAGCGATTGCAGGCCCTTTTGCATGGTAGTATTGTTTTTGGGGGCGGCCACACTGCGGGGTACGGTAATAAAGCTGTTGAGAGATACGCCTTTGGCGGCCAGGTTGCCCCTGCGGTTGCTGCGTTGCTCCATGGTTTTGGCGGCGGCGGCGGTGATCACCAGCGAAGGGTCTCCCAGCAGGTAAAACTGCGCTACCGTTTTCAGTTCATATGGGTCAAGGGTGGGGCCCATTTCATCCAGGAAACGTTGCCGCGCTTCCAGCAGCGCACGGCCGGTGGAGGCGCCTTTGATCACATTGATAAGGAAGTACTGGGTAAGCAGGTCTGCCAGCCCCTGGCCTTCTGCGGGGCCATAGGCAATGGTGGAGCTGCCGGTGAAGGCCAGGGCGTGATGCAACAGGTAGCTGTTGGCAATGCTCAGCTGTTCTGTTTCCGTCAGCGACGGGTCGTACAACTGCGCGCCATAGCAGCATTCCGCGGCCACAATGGTGCCTTTACTGATCTTTTTGGCCAGCAGCGCGGCATTCACGGCTTCCGGGTAGTTCTTGCCTTTCTGCCCGTAATAGGAAGGATCTTCAAGGGAACCATGGCAGTTGATGAAATGCGTTTTGGGCTTTAGCTGCGCGCTGGTCCATTTCGGGCCTTTTACGGGAGATATTTGTAGTTGTTTGTGATGGCCGAAAATGCGGGTGAGGCTTTCCTGTGTGCTCAGCCGCCAGTCATGCACGCTCACGGAAAAGTATTGCTGGTAGTCTTTGGCGTTGCCGGGTTTGCTGCCCGTCACATCTTTTACCAGGGAGCGGAAGTAGGCGGTGCTGCCGCTGCCCGGTACGTCAGGCAGGCGGCCCACAACGCGGGTGGGGGCAATGAACTTGCCGGGGTTGGTGCTGTAGGCGGCCTCACAGGCGTAGGGGAGGTCTGAGGGAATAGTTTCGTCCTCATCATCTTCACTGTACAGCAGGTTGGTCAGCGGCTGGAAGGGTATCACGTCCTGCGCGCCGGCCAGCAACAGGTAATCCGGCTCAAAGTACCGGTACAGGGCGTCTATGGCCAATTTGTTCTGGCGTGCGCTGGCCGCGTCTTTTACGGCAGGGGCCTTGTGTTTTTTCATGGCCGCGGCATCGTCAGCAAAAACAACCACTGTACTGAGCCCGCGTTTTTTGTCGAATTGAACGATAGATTGCAGGTCCGCCAGGATGGACTTGTGCCCGGCGCCGTATTTGCGGGCAAGGGCAGACCGGTTGGAAACGATCAGTTTATCCTTTTTCATTGGGGGTATAGTTTTGGGGTGCGTATAACCCTATTAAGGTACGAATTATTGCATAAACCCGCGGGAATACCTATTTTACAGAAAGCTTTTCAACCGGATTCAATATGCTTCAACCACGTTATTTCCTTTCATTCCTGTTACTGATGGCAGTACACCTCGCAGGCGCACAAACGGTTGCGCGCATCACCGTAAAAACAGGCGCCTACACCCGGTACAATACACCGGTCACCTTTTTGCTGGGCAATGCAAAAAAGTACAGCCCTGAAGGCCTGGTGCTATACCAGCTGAACAATGGCAGCCGCAAGGCCGTGCCTGTACGCGTACAAACCAGTCCCGCGGCCATCACCTGGCAGCTGGACGGGGAAGTGAAACCCGGCGTTACCCTGCAATATGAGCTGGTGAGGGGGAAGGAAGGCGCGGAGCTGCCGGAAAGTAAGCAGGTAACGGTAGAAGATGACCAGCGCACGCTCACCGTACTGGCCGGCAAACACCCGGTGTTGCGCTACCAGTACACTATTATGGAACCGCCTCCGGGAGTGGAGACGGCGTTCCGCCGCGGCGGTTTTATTCACCCGGCCTGGACGCCGGGCGGCAAGGTGCTCACCAACGTTCAGCCCAAAGACCATTACCATCACTACGGCATCTGGAACCCCTGGACGGATACGGAGTTTGAAGGAGAAACGGTAGATTTCTGGAACCTGAAAAAACGCTCCGGCACCGTGCGCTTCAGCAAGTTCTTGTCCAAAACCGGCGGTTTCAGCGCGCTGCAGGAGCATGTGGTGTTCAAAAAGAACGGCACGGAAAAAGTGGCCATGAACGAAGTGTGGGACGTAGACGTATACCCTTCTGACGGCAAAACGTTTATGTGGGATTTTACGTCACAATTGCAGTGCGCCACTTCATCTCCTATCACCCTTAACAAATACCGCTATGGCGGCGGCTTTGCCATCAGGGGTAATGCGGAGTGGAACAATGAGAACAGCAGCGTGCTCACTTCGGAAGGAAAGACCAGGAAGAATGCAGACTCTACCCACGCCCGCTGGTTCAAAATAGCCGGCAACCTGCAGGAAGGTATGGCCGGCTTGCTGGTGCTGTCTGCCCCCGCCAACTTCAGGGCGCCGCAGCCGGTGCGCATATGGCCTGAAAAAGACCAGCACGGCCAGGTGTTCGGCATGTTCAGCCCTACTAAAGACTACAGCTGGACGTTGCAGCCCGGCAAAACCTACACCCAGTCTTACCGTGTGATCACTTTTGATAAAGACCTGACCGCAGAGCAGGCGGAAGCGTACTGGAATGATTTTGCGCACCCCGTGCAGGTGTCTGGCAAGCTGGTGAAATAGGAGCAATGAAAAGCAGCAACATCATGACGTTGCTGAACGTGAGCAGGCTCTCTATAAGCCCCGTCCGGGTAACACGCTGCCGCGCGCAGCTATGCTATAAACACCGTCTTGATGTTAAGGAACTCATGCGCCCCCTCTACTGACAGTTCCCGCCCGTAGCCGGATTGTTTCACTCCGCCGAAGGGCAGCCGTGCGTCTGAGCGCACCATGGTGTTGATGAACACATTGCCGCTGTCTATCAGCGTGGCCAGGCGCGCAGCTTTTTCCAGGTCTTTTGTCCATAACGCGGCGCCCAGCCCAAATGGGGTCTGGTTGGCCAGGCGGATGGCCGCGGCCTCATCGTGCGCGGTGATCACCGCGGCCAGCGGGCCAAAGGTTTCTTCATCAAACGCGGGCATGCCGGGCTGTACGCCCGTGAGCAGGGCAGGAGTGAAGTTGCAGCCCTGCTGCTCTCCGCCAGCCAGCAGCTGCGCGCCTTTTTCAATGCTTTGTTCCATTTGCCGGGCAATTTCATCTGCCAGGTCTGTGCGGGCCATGGGGCCGGTATCTGTGTCTGGCAGAAAAGGGTCTCCCTGTTGCATGGAACTGATGATAGACTGCACCTGTTGTATAAAATCTTCCGCTACGGGTTTTTCCACTATCCAGCGTTTGGCGGCAATGCATGACTGGCCGGCGTTCTGCATGCGGGCCTTTACGGCAATTTTCGCCGCTTCGGCCAGGTTGGCGTCTTTCAGTACAATAAAGGGATCGCTGCCGCCCAGCTCCAGCACGGTCTTTTTGATGTATTTGCCTGCCAGCGCGGCCACGCTCATACCCGCGGGCGTGCTGCCGGTAAGGGTTACGCCTTGTATGCGCGGGTCTGCAATGACGGGCTCCATGTCTTTGGAAGATACCAGCAGCGCCTGGAAAGCCCCCTCCGGGAAGCCTGCTTCCAGGAAAAGTTTTTCGATGGCCAGGCCGCAGCCGCTTACGTTGCTGGCGTGTTTCAACACCACGGCGTTGCCCGCCAGCAGGTTGGGAATGGCAAAGCGGAATACCTGCCAGTACGGGAAGTTCCAGGGCATAATGGCCAGTATGATGCCTTTGGGCTCAAAGGCCGCGTAGCTCTTTTTTCCTTCGGTAGTGATCAGCCGCGGCTGCAGCATGGCGCCAATATTGTTGGCGTAGGATTCTGCCGTGGAAGCGCATTTTTCCACTTCGGCCTTTGCTTCTTTCAGCGTTTTGCCCATTTCCCGGGAAATAAGCGTGCCGTGCTCCGTAGCCTGGCTTTTCAGCAGGGCGGCCGCCTGCATCATCCACGCGGCGCGTTGCTCCGTACCCGCCTGCCGCAATGCGGAAAAGGCCTGCCAGCCGTGTTGCAGCCGGCTTTCTATCTCTTCTTTGGTATGCGCGGGGTATTCCGCAATGGTCTCCTGTGTGAAAGGGTAAATGCTCTTGAACGTCATTCTATAAAGTTAAGGAATTTAGAGGGCCGGTACACTTGTTGCAAAAGGCATAACTTTGCAGCCTTAACGTAAACGGAACATGTCTTTAAGCAAGTTGAACATAGCGGTGATGGCCCTCTGTACAGGCCTCATCGTAGCCAATATTTACTACGCCCAACCCTTGCTGGTATTGATGAGCAGGGAGTTTTCGGTGTCCGAGTCGAACGCCGGCCAGGTCACTTTTTTTACACAGATAGGGTATGCGCTGGGCCTGCTGTTTTGCGTGCCGCTGGGAGACAAGCTGGAGCGGAAAAGCCAGATCATGGCCATGACGGCGCTGGCCGTAGCCGCGCTTTTTGCCACGGCGCTTTCTGTGAACATCACCATGATGAAGGTGATGGGTTTTGTCATCGGCTTCACCTCCATTGTACCGCAGCTGATATTGCCCATGGCGGCCAGCCTGGCGGCGCCTGAGCGCCGCGGCAAGGTGATAGGGGCCATCATGAGCGGCCTGCTGATAGGCATACTGCTTTCCCGTACCATCAGCGGCGTGGTAGGCCAGCACCTGGGCTGGCGCGCCATGTTCTGGATAGCGGGCGGTATTTCCCTGCTGCTGCTCGTTGTCATGTTCTTTTCTTTCCCTTCCAGCAAACCGTCTTTTTCCGGCAGCTACGGCGCGCTGATGCGTTCCGTGTTCACGTTAGTGAAAGAGCAGCCGCTGCTCCGCGAGGCATCCCTGATCAGCGCCTGCGCCTTTGCCGTGTTCGGGCTGTTCTGGACTACTTCCGTGTTCCTGCTGTCCAATCCTCCCTTCAGCTATGGTAGTGACGTAATTGGCCTCATGGGCCTGGCTGCTGCTACCGGCGCGCTGGGCGCCCCGCTCATTGGCAGAATCGCGGACAGGAAAAACCCGCGCATAGCCATCGGTTACGGTATTGCCTGCATACTGGCGGGCTTTGTGATCTTCTGGCTGTTCCGCAGCTCCATTGCGGGCATCGTGGTGGGCATCATTCTGCTTGATTTGGGCTTGCAAGGCGTACACGTATCGAACCAGACGCGCATCTACGCCCTGCTGCCCGAGGCGCGCAACCGCATGAACACGGTATACATGACGGTGAGCTTCGTAGGCACCTCCCTGGGTTCAGGCATTGGCCTCTGGGTGTGGGACATCGCCAAATGGGGCGGCGTTTGCCTGGCAGGAGTGGGGCTGATGGTGATCTGCCTGGGAATTTACAGTGCAACATACCGGCGGGAGGGTACAATGCCGGTGTAGCATAAAAACAGCTTTATACATACAAAACGGCCGGCTACATCCTGTGCAGCCGGCCGTTTTAATTATATCAGCGCCGTATCTTATTCCGGCACCTTCGTAATTTTCAGCATGTTGGTGGGCAGGTGCTCCTTGATGGGCGTGCTGCCGGTGTTCACCACCACGTCATTCCCTTTCAGGAAGCCGCGTTCTTTCAGGATGTTGATCTGGTCATGGAAAATATCGTCCAGGCTTTCCTCTTCACCGTAATAGAAGGCGCGTACGCCCCAGCTGAGGCTCAGCTGGTTTACGAGCGTTTTTTCTTTCGTGAAGATGAACAGCGGCGATTTAGGGCGGTAGCTGCTCAGCATAAAGCCGGTGTAGCCGCTTTGCGTCATGCCTATCAGGGCGTCAGATTCCAGGTCTTCCGCAATTTTACAGGCGTTGTAGCACAGCGCGTCGCTCAGGAAGGTGGGCGAGTGGCGGTGGGGGATCAGGTTGCGGTTGTAGATGATGCTTTCCTTTTCCACTTCACCGATGATCTTGCGCATGGTCTGGATCACGAGGGTAGGGTGGTTGCCGGTGGCGGTCTCGCCGCTCAGCATCACGGCATCCGCACCTTCCAGCACGGCGTTGGCCACGTCTGTGATCTCGCTGCGGTTGGGGCGGGTGCGGTCTATCATGCTCTCCATCATCTGCGTAGCCACAATCACGGGTTTGGCACGGTGAATACATTTGCGGATAATGTCTTTCTGGATCATGGGTATCTGCTCTACGGGCAGCTCCACGCCCAGGTCGCCACGGGCTATCATTACGCCGTCACTTTCCCAGATGATCTCTTTCAGGTTCTGGATAGCTTCCGGCTTTTCGATCTTGGAAATGATCTTCATTTTAGACTGGCGCTCTGCCAGGCGTTTGCGCAGCAGGCCCAGGTCTTTTACGTTGCGTACAAAAGACAGCGCCACCCAGTCACACTCCTGGTCAATGATGAACTCCAGGTCTTCCACGTCCTTTTCGGTCAGCGCCGGCAGGGATACCTTGGTATCAGGGAGGTTGAAACCTTTCTTGGAAGAGAGCACGCCACCGAGCAATACTTCTGCTTTGATCAGATGGTCAGGCGTTACTTCTTTTACCACGGTTTCTATCTTGCCGTCGTCCAGCAATATTTTCTGGCCGGGGCGCACGTCTTTGTGCAGGTCATGGTAGGATACGTAGATCTTTTCCATGTTGCCCACGCATTTTTCCGTGGTGAAGGTGAGAATGTCTCCCGTTTTCAGCGGCAGGGCGTTGTTCTCGATCTCGCCCACGCGCAGCTTCGGGCCCTGCAGGTCTGCCAGTATGGCAATGTTGTAAGGTTCTGTTTTGTTGATCTCGCGGATGTAACCGATGATCCTCAGCTTGTCTTCATGGCTGCCGTGAGAGAAGTTCAGGCGGAATACGTTCACCCCTGCCTTTACGAGCTCCAATAATTTCTCATAGGTATCACAAGCCGGGCCAACAGTGGCTACAATCTTGGTTTTCTGCTTTGAATGCGCCAGTCCGGCTTCATTGTCCATTCCTTTGTGATAGTACTTGGACAGATCTTTTGTACTCATAGACGTTTATTTAACTCGCAAGAATTTTTACAATTTTGAACCACTCCGGGTCAATTTTCTGCTTGGCCTTTACGGCTTTGTCAAGCGGAGTGTACTGGATTTTGTTGTTGACGATGCCTATCATCACGTTGTGGGTACCTTCCATGAGGGCGGTTACCGCGGCGTAACCCATTCTGCTGGCTATAAGGCGGTCTATGCAGGTAGGGGAGCCGCCGCGCTGGATGTGGCCCAGGATGCACACCCGCGTATCCAGCTGGGGCATTCTTTCTTTTACGTGGCGGGCCACTTCGTCCGCACCGCCAAACTCGTCACCTTCCGCCACAACAATGAGGTTCACCATTTTCTGGCGGCGCTCGTTGGCGGTCAGCTCGTTGATCACGTCATCTATATCGGTTTTGCGCTCCGGCATCAGGATGTGCTCCGCACCGGTGGCAATGCCGCTGTGAAGGGCAATGTAACCGGCGTCCCGGCCCATCACTTCAATGATGAAAAGCCTGTCATGCGCATCCGCCGTATCGCGTATCTTGTCAATTGCTTCCACGGCCGTGTTTACCGCCGTGTCAAAACCAATAGTGAAGTCGGAGCCCGCAATGTCTTTGTCTATAGTGCCGGGGAGGCCTATGCAGGGAATATCGAACTCCTGGCTGAATTTCTGCGCTCCCTTGAAAGAGCCGTCTCCGCCAATTACCACCAGCCCGTCTATCCCGAATTTTTTCAGGTTCTCATAGGCGCGTTTGCGGCCATCGGCTTCATAGAACTCCTTGCAACGGGCCGTTTTCAGCACTGTGCCCCCTCTTTGGATGATGTTGGCCACAGATTTGGATTCCATAGGAAAGATTTCGCCGGTCAGCATCCCCTTATACCCGTACATTACGCCATACACATTCAGATGATTGTAGATGCCGGTCCTTACTACCGCCCTGATGGCTGCGTTCATCCCCGGTGCATCGCCCCCGGAGGTAAGAACTGCGATGTTGTTCACTTTCTTCATTGTGAGATCTTATATATTTTCTACTATGGCCGCCACATCGAATGGTATTTCATAGTAATTTGCCTACGTTCCCGTCCTTTTAAAGGGCGCACAAAATTAACATTTTTTGGTAGTTTCCTATCGGTTGTTCGATGAAATAACCTAAATTTTTAATTTTAATCAAATAAAGGGTAAATTTTTTTTAAAAACTTACGTATGCCAACTATTATTAATAAGCTAGCTGCTATGAGTGTAATGACAACTTTTGCGGCAGGTACCGCCCTGGCGCAGCAACAAATCCCTGTTACCTACCCGGTCACGAAAAAAGTGGATACTGTAGACAACTATCACGGGAAAAAAATTGCAGACCCCTACCGCTGGCTGGAAGATGACCACAGCGAAGAAACGAAGGAGTGGGTAGAAGCGCAAAATAAAGTAACCCAGGGCTACCTGTCTGCCATTCCTTACAGGGAAAAGATCAAAAAAAGGCTGGAAGAGCTGTGGAACTACCCGCGCTACGGCACGCCCTTCCGTGAAGGGGAGCACTATTACTTCTACAAGAATGACGGGCTGCAGAACCAGGCCGTGCTGTACCGCCAGCTGGGCCTGAACGGTACGCCGGAGGTGTTCATAGACCCCAACAAGCTCTCAGACAAGGGCACTGCCGCACTGGGCAGCCTGAGCTTTTCCAAAGACGGGAAGTACTGCGCTTACCTCATTGCCAAGGCCGGCTCAGACTGGCAGCAGGGGTTTGTGATGGACGTGGCCACCAAACAGGTATTGGCAGACAAGCTGGACTGGATCAAGTTTTCCGGCCTCTCCTGGAAAGGCCACGGCTTCTACTACAGCCGTTACGACGCGCCTGATGAACAAAGCAAACTCTCCAAAAAGAACGAGTTCCATAAAGTGTATTATCACAAAGTGGGAGATACGCAGGAGCAGGACGAGCTGGTGTACGTAGACAAGGAGCACCCGCTCCGCAACGCCGGCGCCGGGTTAACGGAAGATGAGCGCTTCCTCATCCTGAGCACTACGGAAGGCACCAGCGGCAACGAACTGTGGTACCGCGATCTGCAGGACGCATCACAAAAAGAATTTAAACTGCTGATCAAAGGTTTTGCTACAGACCCTGATGTGATAGACAATGTGGGAGACAAGCTGCTGGTGAAAACGAACCAGGATGCGCCCAACTTCAAGGTAGTGCTGGTAGACCCGAAAAACCCGGCCAAAGAAAACTGGCAAACCATCATCCCCGAACAGGAGGAGGTACTGCTGGGTGTGGGCACGGCCGGCGGCAAGCTGTTTGCCAGCTACCTGAAACATGCCTCTACCCGCATTATGCAATATGACCGCAGCGGCCAGCTGGAGCGGAAAATAGACCTGCCCGGCATTGGTACGGCCGGCGGCTTCGGCGGCAAGGCGGAAGATAAAACGCTGTTCTACACCTTCACCTCTTTTGTAGCGCCGCCCACCATCTACAAATACGATATTGCCAGCGGGAAATCGGATTTGTTCCGCAAAACGGAAGTGAAGTTCAACCCGGCCGAGTACGAGACCAAACAGGTGTTTTTCAGCAGCAAGGACGGCACTAACGTGCCCGTGTTCCTTTCCTACAAAAAAGGCATCAAGCTGGACGGTAATAACCCCCTGCTGCTCTACGGCTATGGCGGGTTCAACATTCCCATGACGCCGGGCTTCTCCGTGTCCAACCTCTTCTTCATGGAGCAGGGCGGTATTTATGCAGTGGTGAACCTGCGGGGCGGCAACGAGTATGGCGAGGCCTGGCACAAGGCGGGCATGCTGCAGAACAAGCAGAACGTGTTTGACGATTTTATTGGCGCGGCGGAATTCCTCATCAGGGAGAAATATACCAGCCCTTCCAAAATAGCCATCCGTGGCGGTTCTAACGGCGGTTTGCTGGTGGGTGCGGCCATGACGCAGCGGCCGGAGCTGTTTAAGGTAGCGCTGCCGGCAGTGGGCGTGATGGACATGCTCCGCTTCCAGAAGTTCACCATTGGCTGGGCCTGGGTAGTTGAATATGGCTCCAGCGAAAAACCGGAGCAGTTCGATTACCTGCTGAAATACTCACCGCTCCACAACCTCCAAAAAGGCACCGCTTACCCGGCTACCCTGGTTACCACGGCAGATCATGATGACCGCGTGGTACCGGCGCATTCCTTCAAGTTTGCCGCCACCCTGCAGGAGGCGCACAAAGGCCCCAACCCGGTGCTGATACGCATTGAAACGCAGGCGGGCCACGGCGCGGGCAAGCCTACTTCCAAACTGATAGATGAGGCTACAGACATCTGGGCCTTCACCATGTATAACCTGGGAATGCACATTTAACAATTTTTCAGGACTAATAACGCCGCGTACCATCACAGTTACGCGGCGTTTTAGTATATTAACATGATGAATGGCTAAAAGACCAATTATATTCCAATGAAAGTTTTAATAACAGGAAGCAACGGCCTCCTTGGGCAGTACCTCATACAACGCCTTTGCTCCATGCCGGGATATGAGGTAGTAGCCACCGGCAGGGGGCCCAACCGGCTGAAAATGCAGGAAGGGTACCTTTACGAGTCAGTGAACCTGGGAGATGAAGCGGGCGTGAAAGGCCTGGTGGAACGCCACCGGCCGGAGGCCATCATTCATGCCGGGGCCATGACGCAGGCGGATGATTGCGAGCGCAACAAAGACGCCTGCTGGATGGCCAACGTTACCGCCACGCGCTACCTGCTGCAGGGCGCGGAAAAAACAGGCTCGTTTTTTCTGTTGCTGTCTACAGACTTTGTATTTGACGGCCTGGGCGGCCCCTACCGCGAAGATGACCCCATCAACCCCGTTAATTACTACGGCGCCAGCAAGGCCGCGGCGGAGCGCATCGTTAAACAGGCCAAAGTGCCCTGGGCCATTGCCCGCACCGTACTCGTATACGGCCTGGCTGATGACCCGCGCCGCAGCAACATCATTACCTGGGTAAAAAACAACCTGGAGCAGAAGAAAAAGCTCAAAGTGGTGAATGACCAGTGGCGCACGCCTACCCTGGTGCAAGACCTGGCGGAAGGCTGCCGCCTCATTATAGACAAACGTGCGCAGGGCGTGTTCCACCTTTCCGGGAAAGACATGCTCACCCCGTACGACATGGCCGTACAGGTGGCCCACTACCTCAACCTGGACACGCGCCTCTTTGAAAAGGTAGACGCCACCAGCTTCCGGCAGCCCGCCAAAAGGCCGGCCAAAACAGGCTTCATCATTGAGAAAGCGGAAAAGGAACTGGGCTATTCGCCACACAGTTTTGAAGAAGGGCTGAAGGCGATACTGGGAGAGGGGCCCGCGGCAAAAGACAACGGCGCATGATGCAACACATAAAAAAGCCCTGTAACCAGCCTGGTTACAGGGCTTTTTCTTTTATAAGATGTGCTAGTATTCTATTCTCACCGGCGCCGAAAATTTCAGCGCTACGGAGTCTTTTGCCTGCGCGGTATCTGCCGGCAATGTATGAAACTTCACCGCCAGGTTGTATTGTGTAGAATCTTTGGAGGTATACAGCACTACTTCCTTATGCCCCCATGCCAGGCGTTTGGCGTAGTTCTTCTCTGCCGTTTCCCTGGTTTTGAAGGTCTGGAACACCACGTAGTAAGTAATGCTGTCACTCACCGGCTCCGCGGGTACAACAGGCGCTGCCTGCACGCTGTCCTCTTCCTCGATGGCGGCAGGCGGGGTAGCGGTTGTTTCCTGTACAGGTGTATAGCCGGAAAACTGGTCTTTCAGTAAAAAGAAGCTCACCACGCCGGCTATCGCCACGGCGGGCACGGCTACCCACCACCACCTGAAGCGGCCCTGGCTCTCAAATTCTTCGGGTACTACCGTAGTGTGCTCTACTACTTCATGGTTCACCACTTCCGTATTGCCCTGCAATACTTTCGGCGCCACTTCCGGGCGCAGCACGGGCTGCAGGGGAATGGGCTGCCAGGCGTCTGGCAGCTCCTGCGGGGTAAAACGCACCTGGCCGAAGGGGTCCAGCCGCAGGTTGCCGATGCCCGGCAGGTCTACCGGCTGGCCGGTTTGCAGGCTCTCGCGGAATTCCTGCAGGTATTTTTCCATTTTTAACCGGGCCACCTGCTCTACGAGGTTCTCCTTCTGGGATATCCAGTGCAGGCAGGAGCCATCGTCTTCCCAGCGGGTCTCAAAGTTCACCTGCTGGCGGGGCGGCGTCAGCACCTGCTCCACCACCGAATAATGCGCGGGGATGTGCTGGATGGTGAAGGTGCCCACCTGCGGAATGGAACAGGTCTGCTGCTTGAAAAGTACGTCTGTTATATAGTTCTGTAACATGTAGGCCTGGTCAATTTGTGTGCAAGTTTACGCATTTAAAACTTAACCGTTATGCCGCCCAGTATGTTGAACCCGTAGCTCTCATAGCCGTTCCAGCGCTCATACCTGGAATTCAACACGTTATTGGCGTTCAGCCAGAGGTTGAAATTTTTGGTGAGGTTGTAGATGGCCCCCACGTTCAGGTCTTGCGCGGGCTGGGTTTTGTCAAAGTCTTTGCTGGGCACCAGCTTGTAGTAAGTGCCGCTGAGCGTGTACAGGTTGGCGTTCAGGTGGAACTTTTTGCCGAAAGAGTATTGGGCAAAAAGGTTGGCCGTGAACGGCTGCAGGCCCCAGGGCTTCAGCTCCGTTTTTTGTTTGTTGAAGTTATACCAGTCCATCGTCAGGCGGGCCTGGAACTTCTCTTCCTGTATGTATCCTATTTCCGCATGCAGCTGGAAGGCCTTCAGCTCTTCTTCGCGGTATACGCTAAACTTTTTGCCGTCTGTAGAATCGTTCACGAACAGCGGCAGGTCTCTCCAGATCACAGAGGCAAACTTGGTGTTGTACGTAAAGTGGCTGCCCAGGGTGCCTTTGATGCCGGTATACTTTTCTTCCACGCGGGTGTTGAAGATGGTAGGGGGCAAGTTGCTGATGAAAGGGTTCTGGTGGGCCAGGTTGCGGTAATTGTTCTTGTCTATGTAAGATATCCAGCCGCTGCTCAGGATGAGTTTTTTACGGATCAGGTGAGATTCGTTCACAATGTCCGGCAGCAGGTAGAATTTCCCGTTGGTCCAGGTAGGGTTTACGCCGGCGTGCAGCATAAAGCCCGGTTTTGTCACTTCCACGGCGGGGTGTACGGCCGCCACGTTGTTGTTGATGGTCTCGTTATTGTCTTGCTTGAAGGTGCTCAGGGCTGCAATACCTTCCGCCTTGATCCAGATGTCTTCAAAGAGCTGTTTGCGGATGGGGGCTTTCAGCACCACGGTGTTCTCCATCCTTTTGTACGAGTCTCCGAACACAATGAACTGGGCGTTGGGGTTGAACTGGAAGCCCCAGTCGTTTTGCGGGCGGTTTTTCAGGCCCACTTTGGCAATCACTTCATTGAAGGTTTGCCGGATGTCTGATTTTTTGAACTCCTGCACGCTGTGGTCATAGCCGTAGTAGTGCACGCGGTTCAGGTTGTAGGCCAGGCTGCCGTTGATCTCGAACAGGGGGCTGAAGTAAGTGCCGGAGGCCAGCACGTTCATATTGGTATAGTCCTGGTTCTCGATATCTCCCTGGGAGGAGGTGTAGTTGAAGAACAGGCCGAAGTTGTACTTGTCTTGCCGCCCGCTGCCAAACCCGGCCTGCACCAGGGGAGTGGAGAGGTTGCCGTAGCCCAGCTTCACGTAATTATTCTGCAGCTGCAGGGAGGAAGTGTCTTTCCCCAGCGCCAGCGGCCGCAAGGGCACCGGCTGGTACATAAAGTACAGGTTCAGCGCGGGCACCTGGTAGCCCAGCCGGGGGCGGCTGGTATCCAGTCCCGGCAGGGAGGCCGTGAGGTTCAGCTTGGCCGCGCCGGGCAGCTTGGGCTGGTATTTGGAGATGATGTCTATCGTTTCCTGCTTGAGCGTATCCTTCTGGGCCATGGCGGCAAACGGCAGGCTGAGGCCAAGTACTGATAGCGCTGTGATATGTTTTAAGTTCATGTTCTCTGATTAAGGCTGTTTGATTTTGGAACCTGCTTTTTCTTCTGCTTCCGCTTTGGCCAGCTTGTCTTTGGCTTCCGCTTTCAGCTCCGGTATGGGGCAGTTTTCCGCAATGCTCTGGAAAGTGGCTTTGGCGTTGAAATAGTCTTTCTGGCGGAAGTACACATCTCCCAGCAGAATGTAGGCTTTGGCCGTCCACAGCTCGTAGGAGGAAGTGTTCTTGATCACGTCAAAACCGGCTTTTTCTGCAGCGGCCAGGTCGTTTTTGTCAAGGTAACATTTGGCAATGTTGTACCGGGCTTCGGCGCCTATTTCCGATTTGGTGAGGCCGGTCACGATCTTGAACTCGCTGATGGCCTCATCATACGCCTGCTTCTCCTGCTGGGCCTTGCCCAGGTAGAAGTGGCCAATGATCTGGTCGTCTGTACTGATGTTGGCCGCAGAGAGCAATTGCTCTGCCAGCGGCGCCACGGCTTCCCAGTTCTTCAGCTGGTAGTTGCTGCGCAGCAGCCCGCGGGTGGCGGCCAGCGTATTGTCTTTGGTGGTGGCCAGCGTGTTCAGCTGCTCGTAATATTCTTTCGCCTTCGCATAATCTTTTACCTGGTAGTAGTTCAGGTAAGCAGCCTGCAGGGCGGCCCTTTCTGCAAAGGGGCTGTTGCCGCGGGTGAGCACAAACTCATACGCGGGCAGGGCGGCGGCGTAGTCTTTATTGTTATAGAGGCATTCTGCTTTGTAGAAGCTGGCCTGCAGGGCAAACTGCCCGCTGGGGTACTTCTGCAGGTAACTGGTGAAGGCGGTGATGGCCCCGGCATAGTCACCATTGCTGAAGCGGGTCTCGGCCGCGGCGTAAGTGATGGAATCTTCCGCGGAGGCGGATACGGATTTGCCGGAGGCTTTCAACAGCGCCAGGTAATCGTCCGTTTTACCCTGGTCTACATAAATATTGCGCACGTTCTGCAGCGCCTGGTTGGCTTCATTGGAGTTCGGGAATTTCTCTACCACCTGGCGGAAGTACTGCAGGGCGGTGTTATGCTGGTTGGTATTGAAATAGGCCAGGCCCAGCTTCAGCAGCGCACGGGGTGCGGCCTGCCCTTCCGGCTGCTTTTGCAGCACGCTTTTCAGGTGGGGAATGGCTTCGTTATACCGCTCGTCGCTCAGGTAGGTATCTGCGATCTCCATTTCCGCTTCGTTGTTAAAACCGGAGGTGGGGAACTGGTTGCCCAGCTGTTTGAGCAGGTTGAGCTTTTCGCTGTGTTTGCCCTGGATGCCCAGGATGATGCTTTTTTGGTACAGCGCGTAGTCTGCGCCGGGCTGGTTAGCATTGATCACCTGGTCATACAGGCTGGTGGCCTTCGGAAAGTCACGCAGCATGTAGTGGCAGTCTGCCGCGCGCAGCAGCGCGTCTGTGGCAATGCGGCCGGCATTGGGCCCGCTGGCCCGCTGCGCGTTCTCAAAGTAGGGCAGGGCGCTGGCGTACTGCTCTTTTTTCAGCAGGCTGTAGCCCATGTTGTACGCTGCGTTCTGCGGGTTGGCCTCTCCTGATACGGGCGTGGTACCGGTATTGAAATAAGCCTGCAGGCTGGTGATGGCCTTGTCTGCATTGCCCTGGCGCAGCGCAATTTCCCCTTTCCAGAACTGGGCCAGCTGCACCAGCTGCTGGTCATACGGGTGGGAGAGGGAGACGTCCAGCAAACGGTCTGCTTCCGCCAGCTGCTGGTCATTCACCAGCTGGGTGGCGCGGCCGTAGGCAATTTTCTGGTAAGCTTTGAGCACCGCGGGACTTTTCTCCGGCAGCATGTCCATAATGGCCAGCGCTTCCTTGTAGTTGTTGGTGTTGGCAAAGAGCTGCACCAGTATTTCCCGCGCTTCCTTGTTGTATTCGGAGTTGGGGTATTTGTTCATGAAGCCCGTCAGTTCCGCAATGGCGGCATCCTGGTAACCCAGCTCAAAAGAAAGCTTGCCGTAGTTGAAGCGGCTGATCTCCTGCTGTTTGGGGTTGGAGCTGTTGCGGGCGCTGTAGGCAAAGGCATTGCGCGCGTTGGCCTTCTGGCCGGTACGCAGGTAGCAGTCTCCCAGCAGGTACATGGAGTTCTGGCCCAGGGAGTCTTTTTCGCTGCTCAGCTGTTTGAAGCCGGCAATGGCCTTTTCGAGGTTGGCGGTCTGGTAGTAGGTGTAAGAGAGCTGGTATACGTCTTCTTTCCTCACCTCTTCCGCGTTCTCGTTAAATTCTTCCAGGTAGGGCAGGGCTTTCGGGTAGTCTTTTTTCTCGAAGTAAGCCTGGCCCACCAGCTTTTTCAGCTCGCTTTCGTAATACATATTGCCTTTGCGGATCAGGGGCTCTGCGTAGCTGATCAGCTGGTCTTGCTTGCCCTGGAAGTAGTAGATCTCCGCAATGTAGTAAGGTACTACCGTGCTGTATTTCGGTTCGTTCTGCACCCGCTGGAAGCTGTTGAGCGCCGCGGCGTACTGTTTGTTGTAATACGAAATGAAGCCGAAATAATAGTTGGCCGGTATGTAGTACTTGTTCTGGATTTCCTTGATGGAAGCAAAGAGCGGCTGCGCTTTTTTGAAATCCTTCACGTTGAAATAACAATAGGCCAGCTCAAACTTGGCGTCTGCAATATCTTCGTTGGAGAGGTTGTCTATACTGGCTTTTTCGTAGTAAGGAATGGCCTCCGTCAGTTTGTTGCGGTGAAAATAGAATCGGGCCAGCTGGAAGCTCACCATCTGCTCGCGCGCGCTGTTGTTGAAGTACTTCAGGAAATCGAGCGCTTTTTTCTCCGCATCTTCGTTCTGCAGTTTGAGCGCGCACATGGCATAGTAGTAATGCGCGTCCGTATTCACCAGGGAGCGGTTGGTCTCTTTGAAATAAGAGATGCCGTCTATGGTCTGTTTGAACAATTGCATGGATACGGCGTATTTTCCTTCCCGGAACAATTGCTGCGCTTCCTTGAAAGTTTTGTCTGGCTCCGTATAGATACGGGTTTGCTGGCCGGCGGCGGCGGTGGCGCCTGCCATACCCGCGGCAAGGAAGAGTATGCGCAATGGAGGGAGAGGGAAATTCTTTCGAGTGAATAGCTTCATGCTGTTTATAGTTATTACGTAATGTTTTTTCTAAAACGGCGCAGCACCGGAATTATTTCGAACGCAAGACTGTCCGGCATTTTCCGGGTGGCTGACCGGGCTCCTAAAATTGGCAAAGATGGGGTTTACAAACGAAGCAAATATAAAAGATTATACTTTTTTTGCAGGCGGCAGGTTATCTACCCTATGTGGATAAACTGCCGGATGTGGATAACTATCCCGGCCTTTGCATGCCGGCGCCTTGATTTTCACAGTTTAATCCCGAAATTTGACTTTTATTATAATATACATTACAAAGTATCTAAATTTGAGCCGGGTTGGCGGTTAAAATCAAAATCCCGCTTATTCAACAAGAATCAAACCAATTCTGATCTATGAAAAAACTATTATCTGCGCGGTTCAGCAACGGGGCCGTTCACTTATCGCAACTGGTGTTGCGCCTGGTATTCGGCGGCCTGATAGCGTACCGCCACGGCTGGCCCAAGCTGATGAATTTCTCACAGTACTCCACCCAGTTTGCAGATCCTTTCGGCATCGGCAAATCCGCCTCGCTGGGGCTCACCATTTTTGCGGAGCTGTTTTGCGGCGTGCTGCTGGTGCTGGGCCTGGTAACAAGGCTGGCTACCATTCCGCTGATCATCTGCATGAGCGTGATCATCTTCATGATTCACCGGGCAGACGGATGGGGCAAGCAGGAAATGCCGGCGCTTTTTCTGGCGGCTTTTGTGGTGATACTCATTACCGGACCCGGCAAATATTCTATTGACGGCGCTATCGGCAAGTAATACGGAAAAGAAAAAAGGGAAGGGCGCATCTCTACGGTGCGCCCTTTTTCTTTTTGGGAGAGCATGGGGGATATGCTACATTTACACACCAAATTTTCTTTTTATCATGTACAGTACAACCATAGATATTCGCGTGCGGTATGGCGAAACGGACCAGATGGGGTATCTCTATTACGGCAACTATGCATTGTATTACGAAGTAGGGCGTACAGACGCCATCCGGCAGCTGGGCTTTACTTACCGGGAGCTGGAAGAGCAGGGCGTGATCATGCCGGTGGCCGAGCTGCAGGTGAAATACCTGCGGCCTGCGTACTACGACGACGTAATAACGGTGAAGACTATACTAAAATCGCTGCCTGACAACCACAAAATACAGTTCCACTCGGAGCTGTACAACCAGAAGGGGGAGCTGCTGAACGTAGGCGTTACCACGCTGGCGTTCATAGACGCAAAAAACAAGACGCGCATGCATATGCCGGAAGTGATGCGGCAGAAGCTGGCGGCTTTTTTCTGACCGAAATGTTTAACAGACCATATGGAAAAGATCTATGCCAGCCTCATTACCATCGGGGACGAACTGCTGATAGGACAGACCATTGACACCAACTCCGCCTGGATGGCGCAGCAGCTCAACGATGCGGGCATCTGGGTGCAGCGGCGCGTAGCGGTGGGAGATGACCGGCAGGCCATCATCCGCGCGCTGGATGAAGAAGAGGCGGATTCCCACATCATTCTTATTACCGGGGGATTAGGCCCTACCGCTGACGATATTACCAAGCCCGTGCTTTGCGAGTACTTCGGCGGTAAAATGGTGGAAGATGCCGGCGCTTTGCAGAACGTGATGAACATTGTGCACACCCGCGGCCTGCCCATGCTGGAGCGCAACCTGCAACAGGCCATGGTGCCCGATGTGGCCACCGTTATCCAGAACGGGCGCGGTACGGCGCCCGGCATGTGGTTTGAAAAGAACGGGCGCATCTACGTGTCTATGCCCGGCGTGCCGCATGAAATGAAAGGCATGATGGAAGGGTATGTGCTACCGCAGCTCCGCCGGCGTTTTGCCACACCGGCCTTGCTGCACCACACCCTCATTACCAGCGGGCAGGGAGAGTCTTCCGTAGCGGAGCGCATCAAAGATTTTGAAGCGGCGCTGCCTGCTCATATCAGGCTGGCCTACCTGCCCAGTTACGGCCTGCTGAAGCTGCGGCTCACCACTTTTGCGCCGCACAAGGCCGCTGCTGAAGCAGATATGAACAAGGCATTTTCCGAACTCAAAACCCTGCTGGCAGACATCCGCGTGGCCGATCAGGATGAGCCTATGGGCGTCATCCTGGGAGCGCTGCTGAAGGCGAAAGGGCTTACGCTGGGCACCGCAGAAAGCTGTACCGGCGGCAAAATAGCCAGTATGGTAACCGCCGTGGCCGGCAGCTCCGCTTATTTCAAAGGCAGCGTAGTGAGTTATGCCAACGAAACAAAGATGAATGTGCTGGGCGTGCGCGCCGCTACGCTGGAGCAATACGGCGCCGTGAGCGAAGAAACGGTGAAAGAAATGGCCGCCGGCGCGCTGGAAGTGTTAAGAACAGACTGCGTGATAGCCGTGTCTGGCATTATGGGGCCAGACGGCGGTTCTGCCGAAAAGCCCGTGGGCACGGTATGGATAGCCGTGGGCGGAAAAAACAGCCTCCGCACCAGGCGTTATCATTTCCGGTATGACCGTGAGCGGAATACGGACATGACCTGCATTGCCGCCATGAATGAACTGCGGAAATGGCTGGAGAACTAATTTCCCTTATTTTTGTCATCTAACTAATTCACAAAAACGAGCACATTTATGGCAATAGTCGAACTGGTGATGCCCAAAATGGGAGAAAGCATTATGGAAGCCACCATCCTGCGCTGGCACAAAAAGCCGGGAGATAAGGTGAAGGTGGACGAAACAGTGCTGGAGATCGCTACGGACAAGGTTGACAGTGAAGTGCCTTCCATTGCGGAAGGAGAGATCACTGAAATATTGTACAACGAGAACGATGTGGTGCCTGTGGGTACGGTGATAGCCCGTGTGCAAACGGAGGCCGGCGCAACTGTGGCCGCATCTCCCGCTACGCCGCCCGTGCAGGAGACAAAGGCCGCCGCGCCTGAAACAAAGTTCCAGACGGCGCCCCCGCGCCAGGAGCCTGCGCGCGAAACCCCCGCACCCTCTTCCGGCGAGCCGCGTTTTTATTCACCACTGGTATTGACCATTGCCCAGCAGGAAGGCATTCCTTTTGCCGAACTGGAAAAAATTCCCGGCACCGGCGCAGACGGCCGCGTTACCAAAAGAGACATCCTGGAATATGTGGCCCACCGCGGCAACGCCGTGCAGGAGCCGGAAGTGGTACACGAAGCGCCGCAGCCGCAGCCCGCCCGCGAAATAGCCACCGTACCCGCTGCCAACAGCTACGGCGGCAACGTAGAGATCATTGAAATGGACCGCATGCGCAAGCTGATAGCTGATCACATGGTGCGCAGCAAACAGATCAGCCCGCATGTAACCAGCTTTGCCGAAGCGGACGTTACCAATATGGTACGCTGGAGAGATAACGTGAAAAAGGATTTTGAAAAGCGCGAAGGGGAGAAGATCACCTTCATGCCCCTGTTCGTGGAAGCAGTAGTGAAATGCATCAAACGTTTCCCGCTGGTGAACTGCTCGCTGGACGGTGACAAGATCATCCTGAAAAAAGACATCAACATAGGCATGGCCACCGCTCTGCCCAGCGGCAACCTGATTGTGCCGGTGATCCGCAACGCAGACATGTTGAACCTGGTAGGCCTCACCAAACAGGTGAACAGCCTGGCCGGCGCCGCCCGCCAAAACCGCCTCAAACCGGAAGATACCCAGAACGGTACTTTCACCATCACCAATGTAGGCACTTTCGGCAGCCTTACCGGCACGCCCATCATCAACCAGCCCCAGGTAGCCATCCTGGCCGTAGGGGCCATTAAAAAGCGCCCCGTAGTGGTAGAAACGGAACAGGGAGATTCTATTGCCATCCGGCATATGATGTACCTTTCCCTTTCTTACGACCACCGCATCGTAGACGGCTCCCTGGGCTCCACCTTCCTGAGCGCCGTAGCGCAGGAGCTGGAAAACTTCGATGCAGGCAGAGGATATTGATTGTTAATAGTTTAGGATATATGAGACCGCCCGGCTTGCCGGGCGGTCTTGTTTTGAGGTTCCGGGGGAGTGCGTGCTTTAAAGGGTCATTTTCGCAAAAAGTCGCTATAAGTTATTGGAAATGCGTTATTTGAGAATTTGCTAAAACCGCGTTTATGCCTAAAACATACACTCCCCATGCACCATCCTGGGAGTATCCTGGGAGTATCCTGGGAGTATGGTGCTAGTAAAGTGCTAGTAAGGTACTAGTAAGGTGGAAGTAACTACGGAGGAACCTGGCAGGGTCTTATCCGGGAAAAACTTTACACTAAGGTAGGTTAATACGGCTTTGGCTTTACAGGTTGGCTATTAATCCTGCCAGAACTTTACAGTTGGTGATCTTATCCTGAAAAGACTTTACAGTTGGTAGCCAAAGTGATTTGCTCCAAAATGGCAACAAAAAAGGCTCCCGGAACCGGAAGCCTTTTATAATCGATGAGTTTGAATTCGGATTAATAACGACGGTCGCGGCCACCGCCACCGTATCCACCGCCACCGCGGGGACCACCGCCTCTGTTCCCGCCGCCGTTCGGCGCTTTGGGACGGGCCTCGTTAACCATCAGTTGTTTACCTTCCACTTCACTACCGTTCAGACTCTCCATCGCCTTCGCTCCTTCTTCCTGGTTAGGCATTTCAACGAACCCGAAACCGCGGCTACGACCTGTTTCATGGTCTTTTATGATTTTTGCAGAGGTTACTTGCCCGAATTCGCTGAAGATTTGGTGAAGGTCCTCATCGTTCAACCTGTAGTGCAGGTTGGCTACGTAGATGTTCATGATAAAAAAATTAAAAAATGAAAAATAATACTGAAGTTAAGGAATTAAACGAATAAAAAAAGGTGCCGCTTGTTTTTTTGCTTCCTCCGCCGTATACCCAGCACAGGCTTGGATTTGGGCGGATTCAATGCTGTAAAGCTTTTCCACGGATTATATATATGGTAAAAATATGTGAAATTAAACGCCGCCGGCGGTAGATATTAGATTATTTCGTAAATTCAAATACGGCTGTTCTTAAAGGCCCATGGACTTATGAAAGCATTGAGTGACACATGGTTTGCAGAAGGGTACATAGACTTTGAGCTGAAAAAATACACCTTACTCGCCTATCTGCAGGAAATTAACCGCTATTTCAACGAAAACAAGCTCTATCCGCAACTGGGAGATGTAGTGTTCCACTACAATAACCTGCTGGCCTTCAAGGAAAACAAACAGTTTTTGCAACAGCATTTCCCCAAGCGGCTCACCGCCGTTAACATGGAAAAGCTGCAACTGTTATATGAGCAGATGATTGCTGATGATGAGCTGATGGAAGAACTGGAAAACATCATCCAGTACTCCCTGCAAAAAATGAACAACACCATCCGCGAAGGCGCGGAAATTTACGAGTTTGTTGAAGAGCAACTGAACATTACGCCCGTAGGGCTTATTCCGCTGGATGTGCAGGAAGGCTACATGCTGCTCTCGGACGGGCGGGCCAGTGATACGCTGGTGTACCAATACCGCCTCACCATTTTTGAGCGGCACGATGAGCGTTACCGCGGCATTCATACGGAATACATCAGCACCTACACGCGCAACCTGGCGCATACCAGCAACAGCATCAAAACAGACCTGATCCGCCACCGGCGCCACTTGCCCAACCCTGCCGTATACACGGTAGAAACAGACCTGGTGTTCCCGCTAACGGAAACATTGTTGCCGGTTGCAAAACGTTGCCTGGTGAAGTATATTACGGTGAATCCTGCGTAGTATTGCACATGCAGTAAACGCCCGCTTACTATTTGCAAAACGTTGCCTGGTGAAGTATATTACGGTGAATCCTGCGTAATACATCATGCCGTTACTGACCGTTCAAGCTGTACATTCTTTTGACGCCTGCCGCGGCGCGGTGGAGCAATATGTGGCCACAACCGGCCACCAGCCGGACCTGCGGGAGTGGGGCATCATCAATTTGCTGATAGGGGACATGATATTGTTGCGGAGCGGCCGCGCCACCACGCAGCTGGCGTCACAGCTGGAAGCGGGCATTTATGAGGCGGTAGAAGGAGAAGCGGTGTTTGCGCTGCTGGCCGTTATTGCAGACCGTAAGATCAGCGCCAACAACCTGCAGGGCTAAGGCAGCTTCAGCGTTTTGGCGGGCTCGTTCCCGAATTTTACTTCCACTTCATACTGCAACGGCGCGTAATAGGTGCGCATCGTGTTGCGGATCTTTTCCTTGCACTGCTCCAGGTAGACGGCATTGTTCTGCAACTGGCCGCGGGAGGTTTCATACAGTTTTTTTTGTACGTCAGTGTATGTTTCATCATCTGAAAACATCAGCCAGCCTTTTTTATTGGCGGTTTCCATCTGGTTGAGGCGCAGCTCGTAACTCAGCAGCTGCGGGGCAGGGAGCGTTACCAATACCTTCTTCTTGTCTGCCTTCACGGAGAAATTCTGTTCGTTCACATCCACGCCATACTTGGCCGTGTAGGGTACGGTTACCCATACCGTATTTTCTGCAAATACTTTTTTCAGGTTGTCTGTCCAGTTGCCGGAGTTCTCTACATTGCTGCGTTTGATGGAAGCGTTGCCCTGTACCTCCAGGCTGGCCAGCTCCGCAATTTCTCTTACAATGAGGCTGTTGGACACTACCTGCTCGTTAACGTTCCGTGCGCCGAAACGCTGTCCCAGCCAGAAGATGAATACAATGAACAAAATAACTGCCAGCCATTGGATGATTCTTTTCATATGCAAAAATTACGGTGCTGTTGGATATTTTTCATAAACAGGGCCGATGCGGCGGCTCATGAACCTTTCCGGGTATTCGTACACGTTGAAGCCGAACTGTTTGTAGAGCCCCTGCGCATCCTCCGTGAGCAGCGCCATCCTGCGCAGGTCCTGCAGCGCAGGGTGGGAAAGGATGGCTTCCATCAGCCGCTTGGAGAGGCCCTGCCCGCGGTGGGCGGGCAAAATGAACACATCCGCCAGGTAACCGAAGGTAGCGCGGTCTGTGATAACACGGGCAAAACCTACCTGCGCCCCGTCATGATACACGCCGAAGCAGAGCGAGTTGTCAACAGACCTGCGCACAATATCAAGCGGGATGTTTTTGGCCCAGTAAGAATCTTCTGAAAGATACCGGTGAATCACGTTCAGCTGCAGCAATGCCGGGTCTGATGAAATAATGTACGCGTCTTGGCGGGTCTCTGCGGGTTGCATGGTACGGTTTTAAGTTCACGCTAAAAATAACGAAAACGCCGGAATACACTTCCGGCGCTTTGAATATTCCGTACGCTTAGTTGGTTATGCATAACGTTGTTTGCGCAATATACGGTTGTACAGTTGCGGCGTAAGCCCCGTTACTTCCATGAACTGGCGCTCCAGGGTGTGGCGGCTGGTTTTGAAACGAAGGGCCAGGTCAAGCATGGCTACCTTTCCTTTCTGTTCGGCCAGGTAATCTACAATTTCATCTACCTGGCGCAGCGCCGAGGTCTGGTTAGCCAGCAGGCTGGCCAGCGCGCTGTCAAGCACCCGGCGCACGCTTTCCGTATCCAGCGCCATGGCCGTGCGCAGCTCCTGCGCGGTTTGTGCCCAGCGGGGATGCACTTTGGCCAGGTTGCGGTAATAATTGGTCACAGATTCCATGCTGATGCCCATCAGGCGATGGCTGGCATAAGCGTTCAGCTGTACAATAACGGCGTTCAGCGGCCCGGTTACGCGCGCATCCACCCTGCAGGTGAACGGCCCTGTTACCGCCGCTTCCGGCAGCTCAAATGCCGCATGGTCTGCCGGCTTGAACGCCAGCCCGCCCTGCTGGATAAATACCAGGTACTGTTTGCCGGCCGTAAAAAGCCGCTTTTCCGCAATGTCTGCCGCTGATGTGATGTTCTCCAGAACAATGTATTGTTGCACAAAGGGGTGCAACGTAGTGTCGGGATGAAGGATATAGGTGTTCATAGGTCTGATTGCATTTGATTTTTCAACCCATCTGCTCAGTAAACCGATGTAAATATACCAAAATTACCATATGGTGAAACATTTTAATTAGAAAATTTCTTAACGTTCGGTCAATTCATTGAAAATCTTCCAGTTAACAGGCAAATAACAAAGCCGGGCGTTAAAACCCGGCTTTGTTTATTGTAAAATGTTGAAAATCAGTAATCAAATCCCCAGTTCCGGCCTTTTTCCACGGCGGGTACGCCGTTTTTGAGCCACTGCGGTGCGGGCGCGCCTTTGAGGAAGTGGTCAAAGAACTGCTGCTCCCTGATCTGGATGTCTTTCCGGTTCTGCCGGTGTATGAGGTTATGGGCCTCATTGTTATAGTTCAGCATCCACACCGGTTTGCCCAGGCGGCGCAGGCCGGTGAACATTTCAATGCCCTGGTACCAGGGTACGGCCCCGTCCGCATCATTATGCATAATGGCCAGCGGCGTGGTTACCTTGGGCAGGTGAAAGAGGGGAGAGTTCTCTATGTACAGCTCCGGTTTCTCCCAAAGGGTGGCGCCAATGCGGCTTTGGGTATGCTCGTACTGGAACTGCCGGTTCATACCGCTTTCCCAGCGTATGCCGCCGTAGGCGCTGGTCATATTGGCCACGGGCGCGCCTGCCCAGGCGGCTTTGAACATGGGGGTGGCGGTAATGAGGTAACATACCTGGTAGCCGCCCCAGCTCTGGCCCTGTATGCCCATATTGTCTTTGTCTATCCAGGGCTGGCGGGCCAGCGCTTCTGCGCCGCTCACTATATAGTCATAGGCGCTTTTGCCGGGCCGGCCGGTTTCGTAGCGGATGTCTGGCGCCAGCACCACGTAACCCCGGCTTACGAAGAAAGAAATGTTGAGCCGCGAGGGGGTAGGGGCGGGCGGCTGGTAGCTGTACAGCCCGTCTGTCAGCTTCTCGTAGAAGTAGATCAGCACGGGGTATTTTTTCTTCGGGTCAAAATCTTCGGGCTTGTAAACGATGCCTTCGGTGGTTTTGCCGTTGTAGGTAGTCCAGGAAAAAAGCTCGGCCGTGCCCCAGTTGTAGCTGGCCTGTTGCGGGTTGATGGCGCTCAGGCGCTCGGCGGTGGCAATGTTTGCGCCGGCATACACGTCCGGGGAGGCCACATAGTTCTGCCGCTGGAAGGTATACACGTTGGCGTCTTTCGCTTTTTCAGGCGCCAGGTAAGAATAGGGGCCCATCACGATCTGCTCAGGGCCTTTTTTGCCGCCCAGCTGCAGGCTGTAAAAACCGCCATAACGGGTGGAGTCATTGAACGCCCGCAGCAGCAGGGTCTGTTTGGGTTTGAAGAAACGCTCTTCGCGGTCTAGCTTCACGTAGCGCAGTTCCGTTCTGGTTTTGCGGCCCAGGCCCTGCGTGATCATCACGGGCGCGGTTTTACCGGTGGGGTCTACCTGCCAGATGTCATAACGGTCGTTAAGATATATGTACCTGTCTCCCTCCAGCCAGCCGCTGGGCATGTAGGGGCGCGGGTAGTCAGGCATGTCCATCTCCTCATCCACCATTTTTACCGGCAGGCCTTTGCTGACGCTGCGGGTAGTGCCGCCGGCAATATCGTAAGTGAACCATTCGCCGGCCGGCAGGTCAAACCACATGAGGTATTTGCCTTGCGGGGAGGGATAGAAGTAACCCAGCAAATTGTCTTTGATCAGCTTGCGTTCTCCGGTACGCACGTTCACCAGGTAAGCCGTTTTGGCGGTGTTACCGGTCCACTGCATGGCAATGCGGTGCTCCTTGTCCGTATAGCCGATGCCGTAAGGAGCGTTGCCTTCATCCAGCTGCACAAAGGTTTCCAGGTCAAGGTTGCCGAGTTGCACCATGCGGTTTTCCCTGGCGGCGGGGAAGTATACGGCGGCGTAGCTTTTATTCAGGTCGCGCGTCAGGTTTTTGAGCTGCATGGTTTGCAGGTAATCATCTTTATAGTGCCAGATGTCTACCTTGGCCACTTCAAAATCTACAATGGTAGTGTCTTTGGGCGGGGCCACGGGCGCAGTGCCGAAGTACAGGGCCGTACCGTTTTTGCTGAAGTTGATATTGGCGTCGTCAGACACGTGCCATTTGGCCGGCATGCCGGGCGTGCCGGGGCTGACGGCAATACGGGCGCTGTCCTGCCCGGTATTGAAGTAATACAGGGAAAAGAATTTCTGCGGCGCTTTGGCGCTGTCCCGGCTGCCGGCGTAGGCCAGCTGCTGCCCTTTTTCATCAAAGGCAAACCGGGCAAAAGTGCCCTGCCCGCGGCTGAGGGTGTCTGCCTTGCGGCTTTGCACATCCCAGAGCCATACGCCTGCCTGGGCCAGCGAGTCTTTTTTGGGCGGGTTTACAACCAGCGCTATTTTGGTGCCGGGTTTGTTGAGGGTGTAGGAGGTAACGTTTTTTACCGTATCTACGGCGTCTGTGCGCAGGTTCATGATCACCAGGTGGCCGGCTTCGGCGCCGCTGGGCCTGCCGGGGGTATCTTCATCCGCATCGGCGCCGTCTTTGGGCGCTGCGGTTTTTTTGCCGCCTTTGGCCGTATCTGTTTTGGGCGCGTCTATCAGGTAAGCCAGCAGGCCGCTGCCTTTTTCAGGTGTTTTGAATGATTTTACGTTGGCCACAGGCATGTAAATGCTTTTTTCACCACCCAGCAGCATAATGCCCATGGAGTCTTTCGGCATCTGGTCAGGCGCTTTTTTCTTGATGCGGGCCTGCCTTACGTCTTTAAAAAAAGGTTTGATGCTGAACACCACATAGCGGGAGTCTTCCGTGAAAACGGGCGCCGCGCCGCGGGGAATGGTCATTTCCTGCCGGTTGTCAAGGTTGCGCACCACCAGGGTGGCGTCTCCTTCCTGCGGGGTGATGGTGTAGGCCACCCATTTGCCGTTGTTGCTGATGGTTTTTGTGCCGATGCTCTGCCAACCGTCATACACGCTATGGTCAAGCGGTTTTTTGGATTGGGCGCTCAGGCCCGCCGGTAACAATAAGGTCAGGGACAGGAGCCAGCCTGGAGATAGTTTCATAAGCCGTTAGTTGGTTTAGTTGCGTTGCAAAATAACAATTCCGGCAGCAAAAAGGAAAGGAAGCAGGATGAGTGGTCAGGCCGTGATGGCGCCCCTGCGACTTTGCCGCGCTACGCGGAGCATTTGCAGCACAACAGACAGCAGGATGAGGCTCAGCCCGGCATAGAAGCCGTTGTGCAGCATTTTGTTCTCTTTGAAGAGCAAAAACGCCAGTGCAATGGTGTACAACGGCTCCAGGTTGAAGCAGAGGTTGACGGTGAAAGCGGATATTTTCTGCAGCGCGTTCATGGAAAGGGAATACATGAGCACGGTGCAGAACCAGCTCAGCAGCAGCAGGTAAACAATGTCCATGGCGGAAGGCGCCAGCGAGGCCACGGGGAACACATGCAGGTAGAAAGGCATCACCAGGCTGATGCCGATGAAGCCTACCGCCAGTTCATAAAAGGTGATATTGGGGGTATCATACTCCACCACCAGTTTTTTGTTGAGCACGGTGAACAGCGCGCAAAACATGGAGGAGAGGATGCCCAGTATGATGCCGGTGCGGTATTGCGTGTCAAAATGGAAAATGAGCATGATGCCGCCCAGCGTAAGCATGCTGAGCAGCAGCTCTACCGTATCAAAGCGGCGGCGGTTGATGAGCGGGTCAAACAGCGCGGTAAAGAGGCTGGTGAGGGAAAAGCAGACCACGCCGATAGATACGTTGGCATATTTGATGCTGGCATAAAAGAACACCCAGTGCAGCGCCACAATAAAACCGGTGACCCCGATGCGGAGCACGGCCCGCCGCGGCAGCCTGCGCAAAGTGCCCTGGAACCGGTACAGGAAAAACATGGTGATGACCGTTATCAGCAAACGGTACCATACCAGCAGCCCTTCGTTGAGCGTGATGAGTTTGCCAAGAATGCCTGTAAAACCGGCGAGGAATACAGAAAGATGGAGTTGAAGGAACGCTTTTTTCATTTTCCGAACAGGCTTTGCCACTGAATTTTCAGTACACCCAGTATGCCTTCTTTCACAATGCCCTTGCTCATTTTGGAGTAGCCTTCTTTACGGTCTATGAATGTGATGGGAACCTCTTTGATAGTAAAGCCCAGTTTCCAGGCGGTGAATTTCATTTCTATCTGGAAGGCGTAGCCTACAAACTGTATCTTGTCCAGCTCAATTTTCTCCAGCACGGCCCTTTTGTAGCAGACAAAACCGGCTGTAGCGTCTCTGACGGGCATCCAGGTAATGAAGCGCACGTAAATGGAAGCGCCGTAGGAGAGCACCGCCCTGTCCCACGGCCAGTTTTCCGTTTTGCCGCCTTTTACGTACCGGGAGCCCACCGCCAGGTCTGCTCCTTCATGGGCGCAGGCATGGTGGAGGCGAACGAGGTCTGCAGGGTTGTGAGAAAAATCCGCGTCCATTTCAAAAATGTACGCATAGCCCCTGGCCAGCGCCCATTTGAAGCCGTGAATATAGGCCGTTCCGAGGCCCAGCTTGCCTTTCCTTTCTTCGAGAAATAACTGTTGCGGGTATTGCGCCTGCAGCTCTTTTACAATACTGCCGGTGCCGTCCGGGGAGCCATCGTCTACTATCAGCACATGGAAATCTTGCTGTAATGAGAATACCGCGCCAATGATCTGACGTATGTTATCTTTCTCATTGTACGTAGGTATGATAACCAACTTTTCCAATTAGTGGTAGCTTTTTTTAGGAATGGCGAAAATAGGGAATATCCGCCGCAAAATAGTGTGTTTTGCCAAACATTACAATTTTTTTAGCATCATACTGGTGTAGATTTCCGTTAGTTTCTGCTTGGTGTTGAGCGGGAAATCCGCTTTCATCATCCAGTCATAATACTGCGGCTCCACTTTCAGTACGTCTCTTACGGGGCGGCCCTTGTACTTGCCGAAGTTGAACATTTCCACGCCGTTCTGCATCACGATGCGGCGGGCAAAATCCACGTAGTCGTCTTCCTTGGTGAAGGCGGCCAGCGCGTCCATATCCGGCTTCAGCTGGCTTTCGTAACGTACCAGCTGGGCCTCCAGTATCTCAAAGGTGGCCAGGGCGTCTGCTTCGGCGCTGTGGGCGTTTTCGAGGTCTTTATCGCAATAGAACTTGTAGGCGGCGCTGAGGGTGCGTTTTTCCATGAGATGGAAAATTTTCTGCACGTCTACAAAACGGCGGTTGCTGATGTCGAACGTAAGGTCTACCCGCAGGAACTCTTCTACCAGCATGGGAATGTCGAAGCGGTTGGAATTGTACCCCGCAATGTCGCAATGCTCCAGGAACTGGCGCATCTCGTTGGCCACCTGTTTGAAGAGCGGGGCGTCTTTGACGTCTTCGTCCGTAATACCATGAATGGCCGTAGTGGCGGCAGGAATGGGCATACCGGGATTAATGCGCTTTACTTTCCGGAGCACGGAACGGTCCGGCATCACTTTAATAATCGCGATCTCAATAATGCGGTCTGTGGCTACATTGGTACCTGTTGTTTCCAGGTCTATAATAGCGAGGGGGCGGGTGAGTTGTAAAGCTGACATGTTTTATGATGGTTTCTTAACCGATAAATATTTTTTCAGTCCTGCAAAATCGAGGCCTTCATAGTCTCCGGAGCTCATCATGAGCAGGTTGGCATTATCAAAATCCTGCTGGTCAAGGAAGGCTTCCAGGGCTGCGCGGCTGGTGAGCACCGTGAGGTCTTCCCGCTCAAATCCTTTTTTGATCACATCAGGGCTCAGGTCTGGCATGCGTTTGATCTCCAGGGCGTGGGCGCTGTAGAAAACGGCCGCCGTATCTGCCGGGGCCAGGGCGCCTGCGTACTCCGTCATGAAGCCGGCATTCAGGCTGCTGTAGGTATGCAGCTCCAGCACGGCTACCAGCTTGCGGCCGGGGTATTGCTGCCGCACGGCGCTGATGGTGGCTTTCACCTTGGAGGGGGCGTGCGCAAAATCGCGGTAAATGGCCGTATCTGCGTTTTTAGCCACCAGCTCCAGCCGTTTGGCCGCTCCTTTGAAGCTGGCAATAGCGGCCAGGAAGTCTATGTCACCAATGCCCAGGGCGCGGCAAACCAGCAGTGCGGCGTGGATGTTCAGGAGGTTATGCTCGCCGAACACCAGCAGGTCTGTAGACACGTTGCCGAAGCGCACGCGCGTAATGCCGTTGATGATGGTATGTTCCGGCACGCCGTAGGGAATGCGCTCCAGGTGGCCGCCTTCCCGCTCTACCAGCGTGCGCAGGGTTTCGTCTCCCTGGTTGTAGATCAGCTTGCCGCCGGGCTCCATGGTGCGGATGAAAATGGCAAACTGCTCCAGGTAGATGTCAAAAGTGGGAAATACGTTGATATGGTCCCAGGCAATACCGCTGAGCACGGCAATGTGGGGATGCAGGAAGTGGAATTTGGGCCTTTTTTCCAGCGCGGAGGCGGGGTACTCATCTGCCTCGCATACTATCAGCGGTGCGTCGGTCACGTTGACGGACTGGGGGAAACCTTCCAGTTTGGCGCCCACCAGGTAGTCGAATTGCTGCCGGCATTGCTGCAGCACGTGCATCACCATGGAGGTAATGGTTGTTTTGCCATGGCTGCCGCCAATGGCCACCCGCGTTTTGCCGCGGCTTTCCTGGTAAATGTATTCGGGGAAGGAATAGATCTTCAGGCCCAGCTCCTGCGCACGGGCCAGCTCAGGGTTGTCTGCGCGGGCGTGCATGCCGAGTATCACAGCGTCCATATCAGCCGTAACCCGGGAGGGGTCCCAGCCAATGGCGGGGGGTAAAATGCCGGCGTTGGCAAGGTTGGTGCGCGCCGGTTCGTAAATTTCGTCGTCGCTGCCGCTCACCTGGTAGCCTTTGTTCCGCAGGGCGATGGCAAGCTGGTGCATGACGCTCCCGCCTATCGCTATGAAATGTACTTTTGCCATGCTGTTCAGGTCTTTATGTGTGTGTTTTCCCTGTTATAACAAGTAATTAACATCACATAAGATTGTTTTTTTTAATATAAAGTATATATTTGCAAAATAACGTTACAAAATACGATTCACAAAGTTCTATAATCCAAGGCTATGAAATTTCGTTTATTTGCAAAAAAGCAAGCTATGAAATCAGTTTACCGCGTAGTTGGTACATTTTGTGTGATGGTGGTCATTGCTGCCATGTTTTCTTCCTGTGCCTCACAGAAGCTGGGGTGCCCAATGAAGATCACCAAGGTACAGCACGAGAAAGATAAAAATTGTTAGTATTTAAAAACAGCACATAATGTGGAGAGCACTGGAAAGTGAAGAGCAGTTGAATGAGATACAGGAACGTTCCTTTGATCATCCGGTTGTTATATTCAAGCACAGCACCCGCTGCAGCATCAGCAGTGTGGTAAAGAGCAGGCTGGAAAGGTCTGCGGGGCCGGAGGGCATGGAGTTCTATTATCTTGACCTCATCCGGTACCGCTCTGTGAGCAACCGTATTGCAGAGATGTACAAGATAGAACATGAGTCTCCCCAGGTATTGGTGATACGTAACGGGGAGTGCATATACGACGAAAGCCATTATGCCATCAGTATGGAGGAGCTGGCTTTACAGAATTAAAAAGAATTGAAAGAGGCGTGCCGCGGCGGTACGCCTCAGTTGTTTTTAGTAGCTTTGCTGCTATGAAACATCGTATAGTTGTGGCGGTTACGGGCGCCAGCGGGTCTATTTATGCCAGGCAGCTGCTGAACAAGCTGGCAGCCCTGCAGCAGCAGATAGACCAGGTGGCTATTGTGATGACGGAAAATGCCAGAACAGTATGGGAAACCGAGCTGGACGACAGGGGCTTTGAGCACCTGCCTTTTCCCATGTTCACGCAGCACGATTTCCACGCCCCTTTCGCCTCCGGCAGCGGGCGTTTTAATACCATGATCATCTGCCCCTGTTCCATGGGCACCCTGGGCCGCATTGCCGGCGGCATTTCCAATGACCTGATCACGCGGGCTGCAGACGTGGTGCTGAAGGAGCGCCGCAAGCTGATCTGCGTGCTGCGGGATACGCCTTATAATCTCGTGCACATCCGCAATATGCAAACCGTAACGGAAGCGGGCGGCATTATTTGCCCGGCTACGCCTTCTTTTTACAGCAAACCTGCCACCATTGAGGAAGTGGCCGCCACGGTAACAGACCGGGTGATAGACCTGGCGGGGCTGGAGCAGGATACCTTCCGCTGGGGGGAGTAAGGCGGATGCCGGTAACCTTGAATTAAACACTTTATGAAAATAGCCATCATCAACGGCCCTAACCTGAACCTCCTGGGCAAACGCGAGCCGGAGGTATACGGCAGCCTTACTTTTGAGCAATATCTCGACACGCTGAAACAACAGTTCCCCAACGTGAGCTTTGATTATTTCCAGAGCAATGTGGAAGGAGAGATTGTGAACCACCTGCATGCGGCAGGTTTTTCTCATGACGGCATTTTACTGAACGCGGGGGCTTACACACATACGTCCGTAGCCATCCGCGATGCTATTGCCGGCATCAAAACGCCGGTGGTGGAAATTCATATCAGCAACATCTACGCACGGGAAGAGTTCAGGCATACTTCGCTGACGGCGGCCAAGGCCGTGGGCGTTATCTGCGGCCTGGGCATGCAGGGGTATGCACTGGGAGTGAATTATTTTTTGTCCAGGTAAAACAAAGGGCCGGTGTTCAGCCGGCCCTCTCAATATCTTCTACCCGCGCGTGACGCGGATCACGTAGTCTTTCACTTCTACCTGGTACGCCGGGTTTTTCTTTTTAATGTAGTCTGTCAGTTCTTCCAGGGTGGGGTAGTCATACTGCCCGGTAAAGTCCTGCGCATCGTCAATCAGCAATACATGGGGAACGGGCAGGGGGAGAATGGCGTCCAGCTCGGCGTATATGGGGCAAATAAGGTCTCCCTTGGCGGTAATGCCGGCGGAGTAATGCCCGTCCAGCCAGAAAATGGCGGGTTCTTTCAGCCGGGGCGCCACGGTATGCAATACCTTGCCGCTGTCTCCCTGGTACAGCTCTACCTCCGGGTTTCTGCGGAAGCGTATCCTGGCCCGTTTGTACAGCTCTTCGCTCAGTTCAACAGACAGAATGCGGGAAAAGTGCGGCAATTGCGCGGCTACCATATCTCCCAGGTAGGTGCCGGTTTCTACCAGGGTTTTGATGCCGTAGCGGTCTTTGTATTCCCTGATGGTCTTCTGCTTGGCAATGTGGGGTACGGGCAGGGGTTTGCCCTGCTCCAGCCAGTGCTGGTACGTAGCCTCGCTATGCTCCTGCATTTGCCTGAAACGGATGTTATGCCTGTATACTTTAAACTGCTGCAACATGGTATGCTAAAGTTCGGAAAATTTTTAAAAAAGGCCTTCGCGGAGAAGGCCTTTTATGTATGTCTTAATGTGCGTGAGAGTGGTCGCAGCATTCTTTTTCTTCTTTGAACGCTTCGCGGGGCTTGAGGCCCAGCAGCTCAAACATCATATGGTCTTCTTCAAAAGAAGGGTTTTTGGTGGTCAGCAGTTTTTCCCCGGTGAAGATGGAGTTGGCGCCTGCCATAAAACACATGGCCTGTTCAGCCAGGCTCATTTCCGCGCGCCCTGCGCTGAGGCGTACCATGGCCTGGGGCATCAGGATGCGGGCGGTGGCTATCATGCGCACCATGTCCCAGAACTCCACTTTGGGCATATGCTCCAGCGGGGTGCCTTTTACGCGGGTGAGGGCGTTGATGGGCACGGAATCAGGGTGTTCCGGCATGGTAGAGAGGGTGAGCAGCATGTTGATACGGTCTTCATGGCTTTCTCCCAGCCCAATGATGCCGCCGCAGCAAACGGTAACGCCGGCCTTGCGCACATTGTCAATGGTCTTCAGGCGGTCGTCATACGTGCGGGTGGTGATGATCTCACCGTAGTATTCATCGGAGGTGTCCAGGTTGTGATTGTAGGAATAGAGGCCGGCATCTGCCAGCTTTTGCGCCTGGCTTTCGGTGAGCATGCCCAGGGTGCAGCACACTTCCATGCCTATTTCATTTACGCCTTTCACCATTTCTATCACACGGTCAAAGTCGCGGTTGTCACGCACTTCCCGCCAGGCCGCGCCCATGCAGAAGCGGGTGGAGCCGGCTTCTTTGGCTTTGCGGGCAAAGGCCAGCACCTCGTCTTTTTTCATGAGGGCCTGTACGTCAATACCGGTATTATAGCGGGCAGCCTGGGGGCAATAAGCGCAGTCTTCAGAGCACCCGCCTGTTTTGATGGAAAGCAGGGTGCACACCTGTACCTCCGCCGTATCCTGGTACTGGCGGTGCAGGGTGGCAGCGCGGTACATCAGCTCCAGCAGGGGGGTGTTGTAGATATCCTTTATTTCTTCAAGTGTCCAGTCGTGACGGATCATAAAACTTCGGATTTAGCGGCAAACATACAAATCAATTGCGAATAACGAGCGGCGAAGCCTGAATTATGTCAAATTTTTTGCATCTGTAAACGCCTGGTGGCGCTTACAGGTACTGGAAATTCGTTTTCGGCGTCATGTTCAGCAGCGTTTCGTAGATGAGGCGGATGGTGTTCTCTATATCGTCTTTTTTGATCATTTCCACCGTGGTATGCATGTAACGCAGCGGAATGCTGATGAGGGCGGAAGGCGTACCGTCGTTAGAGTAGGCAAAGGCGTCCGTATCGGTACCGGTGCTGCGGCTTACGGCGTGCAGCTGGTGGGGGATGTTTTCCTTCTTCGCGGTTTTGATGATCAGGTCCCGGAGAATATTGTGCACGGCGGGGCCGTAGGTGATGCTGGGGCCGTTGCCGCATTTGATCTCGCCTTCAATGTTCTTGTTGATCATGGGCGTGGTGGTATCGTGCGTTACGTCTGTAATGATGGCCACGTTGGGTTTGATGCGTTTGGCGATCATTTCCGCGCCGCGCAGGCCTACTTCTTCCTGTACGGCATTTACAATGTAGAGGCCGAAGGGCAGGCGCTGTTTGTTCTCTTTCAGCAGGCGGGCCACTTCGGCTATCATAAAACCGCCCACGCGGTTGTCCATGGCGCGGCACACATAATTATCGTAGGCCAGCTCTTCAAAGTTGGCGTCAAAGGTTACCACGCAGCCTACGTGAATGCCCAGCTCTTCCACTTCCTTGCGGTTGCGGGCGCCGCAGTCAATAAAAATGTTGTCTACCTTGGGCTGCGGGTCTTTCCCTTCCGCGCTGCGCAGGCGGGTGTGAATGGCCGGCCAGCCGAACACGGCCTTGACAATGCCTTTTTCCGTGTGGATGTTCACCCGCATGGAAGGGGCAATGGCCTGGTCTGAGCCGCCGTTGCGGATCACGTAGATCAGCCCTTCGGGTGAAACGTAGTTCACAAACCAGGATATTTCATCGGCATGCGCTTCTATCACCACCTTGAAGGCGGCTTCCGGGTTGATGACGCCTACGGCGGAGCCGTACGGGTCTACAATCGTATCGTCTATATATGGTTTGAGATATTGCAGCCAGAGTTTTTGCCCTTCCTTTTCAAAGCCCGTGGGAGAGGGGTTGTTGAGGTAGTTCTTTAAAAAAGCCAGCGAGTCTTTCGTTAATATCGATTTCTGTTTTTTAGCCATCTTGTTCAGTTAAGTGATCAAAATTAAGTATTCCGCCTCAAATTCCGCCCGCCAGCCGCCAGCCGGCGTGTATCAGCGCGGAGAGCATCATGAGCCCGTCCAGCAAAAAATAGTACACATAATCCGAGGTATGGGTTTGAGCGTAACGTTTAACCATGCCCGTCACCACCACGGGTACCAGCAGGCTGAACAGCACAAACAGCGGTACGGCGGGCGCCAGCAGGAAGGCGCATATCCAGGCTACTACCAGTGAAGCGTAGTACAGCCTGTCGAGATGGGGGTCTTTGAGATGGGTGATGAGGCTGCGGATGCCCGCCTGGCGGTCTTCCTCCCTGTCACGGTAATCAAACAGGATGCAGATGGCGTATACCAGGAAGAAGCGGTACACGGTGAGGTACACCAGGTCTGCCTGCACGTTTTCCGCCACCAGCGCGGGCAGGGTGGTGGTTACGTACGTCCATACCCCGGCCAGGAAAATGGTTTTGCCTACGGCTATTTTGCTGAGCCAGCGGAACATGGGCAGCTTGGGGGCGGAGTAGAGGAAGGTGAGCACTACGGCCCCGCTGAGGGGCAGCCAGTGCTCCGCCAGGGGAATAATGAACCAGCCTGCTCCCAGCAGCCCTATTACGCAGCCGGTCAGCTGCAGGGCGCGCTGCCGCTGGCCCCATAAAATGCGCTCCGAGTGTTTGATGGAGCCGGGCGTAAGGTACCAGTGAAAGTTGTAGCTGCAGATGGTGGAGAAAAAGACGAAGCAGAAATAGTTGGCCCGGTCATATTGCAGGCCGAGTATCTCTGAAGATTCCCAGGCCATCAGTACGGCGCAAACGGCAATATAGATGGAACTGAAGAGTATGAAATTGAAGAGGCCCCGTAACATGGGGGCTAAAATTAGGTAAAAAACGGATTTGTTACACAAACGTGCCAAAACAGCCATAGGCCTTGAACGGCAGGGAATTGGTGTTAATTTTCAGATTATCTTTGTACTTGTCATGTTCAAGCGGCTTGCGCATATCCTATACCGGTTCTTTGAAGCCACCTGGTTCCGTGTTGTACACCTGGGCGTTTCTCCCGCCATGTCTTTTGTAGAGGCGCGGCGCACCAAGCTGTTGAACCTGCTGGCGCTCCCCTGCATTCCGGCGATGGCCTTTTTTGCCGTGCTGAACGCCTTCCAGGGCCGCTGGCTGCTCTCTGCCCTCAATCTGTCTATCATGCTGGCCTGCTGTTGCGTGCTGCTGCTGCACAAAAAGCAGAAATACCTCAGCGCGCGCTGGCTGCTCATTATTTTCAGCATCATTATCTACACTTTTACCGGCCTTTATTTTCACAACGGGTCGGAGTATTTCCTGCTCAACATCCTCGTCTGCACCATACTGGTGTATGATAATAAATGGGTGATAGCAGGCCTGAGCGTGCTCATCTGCAGTGCGTTCATTACCATCGTGCTCATGCCGCAGGAATGGCGGCTGGCCCCGCCGGTGCCGGCCGGGCGGGTGTGGTTGAACATAGCCGTAGCGCTGTCTTTCATACCTATTGCACTAAGTTTTTTCAAACGCATCCAGAGTGACTATCACCAGGAAATAGACCGGCAGCGGCAGGCGCTGGCGGGCATGAACAAAGACAAGGAGAAGCTGCTGTCTATCGTTACGCACGATGTGCGCAGCCCGCTGGCTACGCTGGAGGTGCTGCTGGACATGTTCGGCAAAGGGGAATACCCGCAGCAGATGATGGAGGAGGCCGCCGCCGTGCTGCACAGCAAGGTGGCGCAGCTGGGCGGAGCGCTTGACAATGTGCTGCGCTGGAGCTCCCGCAGCATGAAAGGCATCCGCACCAACCCGGAAGATGTGCTGCTGGCGCCGCTCATTACCGAAACGCTGCAGTTTTTCCAGATGGTGATACAGGAAAAAAAGCTGGAGGTGGAAGTGCAGGTATCTCCCGTGGCGGCGGTGTATGCAGACCGTGACCAGGTGCTGGTGATACTCCGCAACCTGTTCAGCAACGCGGTAAAGTTCAGCTACCCCGGCGGGCATATTTTATTGCAGGCCGTGCGGGAAGGGGAGCAGATGGCGCTGCATATCACAGACAAGGGCAAGGGCATGACGCCCGCGCAGCTCAACACCTTGTTCACGGCCTGGCAAAACCCCGGCTACGGCACTGCCGGCGAGCGCGGCACGGGGCTGGGCATGCTGCTCAGCAACGAGTTTGCACAGCAGAACGGGGGCGCTATAAAAATAGAAAGCGTGCCGGAGGCCGGCACGCATTGTACGGTATATCTTCCGGCAGGAGAGCTGCCGGTGATGGCATCCTAGTTACAAAGGGATATTCCCGTGTTTTTTCCGTGGCAGGTCCACCACCTTGTTCTCCAGCATTTTATACCCCCTGATCAGCTTCTCCCGCGTATCTTCCGGCATCACCACTTCGTCTATGTATCCTTTTTCCGCGGCCAGGTAAGGGTTGGCAAAACGTTCGGTATAGTCAGCCACCAGCTCGTTCATGCGCGTTTCCGGCTCCGGGGAGGCGTCTATCTCTCTTTTATAGATGATCTCTACCGCGCCTTTGGGGCCCATTACGGCAATTTCCGCCTGCGGGAAAGCGAAGTTGAGGTCTGCGCCGATGTGTTTGGAGTTCATTACGCAATAGGCGCCGCCGTAAGCCTTGCGGGTGGTGACGGTGATCTTGGGCACGGTGGCCTCGCTCAGGGCAAACAGCAGCTTGGCGCCGTTGGTGATGATGCCGTTCCACTCCTGGTCTGTACCGGGCAAAAAGCCGGGCACGTCTACCAGCACCAGCAGGGGAATATTGAAGGCATCACAGAAACGGGTGAAGCGCGCGCCTTTTACGGAGGCGTGAATATCAAGCACACCGGCCAGCACGGCGGGCTGGTTGGCCACAATGCCGATGCTTCTGCCGGCTATGCGGGCAAAGCCCACAATGATGTTATCCGCAAAATCTTTATGTACTTCCAGGAAGCTGCCGGCGTCTGTGAGTTCGGCAATCACTTCCTTCATATCATAAGGCTGGTTGGGATTGTCCGGGATCATGGTGTTCAGCGCGGGGCGGCTTTCGTTGCCGGCTTCGTAAGGGTATACAGGCGCTGTGTCTTCACAGTTCTGCGGCATGTAGCTGAGCATGTCCCTGATGCGCTGTATGCACTCTACTTCGTTGCTGCAGGCAAAATGGGTAACGCCGCTTTTGGTGGCGTGGGTGTGCGCGCCGCCCAGGGCTTCCGAGGTCACTTCTTCATGCGTAACGGTCTTTACCACGTTGGGGCCGGTTACGAACATGTAAGACGTGTTTTCCACCATGAGAATAAAATCAGTGATGGCGGGGGAGTATACGGCGCCGCCAGCGCAGGGGCCCATAATGGCGGATATTTGCGGAATAACGCCGGAGGCGCGGGTGTTGCGGTAGAAGATGTCGGCATAGCCTGCCAGGCTCACTACGCCTTCCTGAATGCGGGCGCCGCCGCTGTCGTTGAGGCCTATTACGGGCGCGCCGTTTTCCATGGCAAGGTCCATTATGCGGCAGATCTTGCGGGCATGCGGTTCGGAGAGGCTGCCGCCGTACACGGTAAAGTCTTGCGAGAAAACATATACCAGCCTGCCGTTCACCGTGCCGAAGCCGGTTACCACCCCGTCTCCCGGAAACTGTTCCTGCTCCGTGGTCAGCCCTTTGTTGCGGTTGTGCACCAGCATGCCGATCTCTTCAAAAGAACCTTCGTCCAGCAGCAGCTGCAGCCTTTCGCGGGCGGTGAGTTTGCCTTTTTTATGTTGGGAATCGATACGTACCTGTCCGCCGCCCAGTTTGGCCGCGGCTATTTTGGAATGTAGTTCCTGGATCTTGCTCATACGTGTAAAAATACGGAAAGCGGGGCTAATCCGTTGCAATACATGAAGAAAAGCGCTGTTAGCGGTGTATGGCTACTTTAGGAAGGGTAAGGGTATCGCTGCTGTTGCCGGCATTGTCTACGATGAACACGCGGTATTGCAGGGTGTCCGGGTTGGGCACCAGGTCAGGGTCGCGGCCGTCACGCAGGCGCATGCGCACCTCATCTCCCAGGTCGCTCACATAGAGCACCACCTCGGCGTCTATCTTGGTGCCTTTGTGGGCTTCCAGTGCGGGCATGAATACTTCGTCAAATTTTGTTTCATCCTCAAACCTGATATCGTTCACGTACATGGCGGTTTCGGTATCGCCGTCGGCATCCTGCAGCTGGAAGGTGAAGGTGAGCATCTTCATGTCTGCCGGCACGTCTTCCGTGGAAACGGACTTGAAGGTGAGCTTGGGTTTGTTCCCGTCAAGCGTCGGGTCTTTCTTGCAACCCAGGAAGGTGAGCAATATAGTGGATAAAACAAATATTTTCTTCATATAACAAACCTACATTAATTTAAGCAAAAGGCAAAGCAACTGTATTATTAACGCTGCCGCTCCCCGGATTGTTACATGCAAGGTTGTAAATTTGCACCCGATGAACGAATTGTACGCAGACCGGATCTTTACCGCCCGGGGCACGGAAGCCCTGGCGCTGGAGCTGTTTCAGGCCCAGTACGGGGGCAATGAGCTGTACAGGGCTTATGTGAACGCGCTGCGCATACAACCGGCGCAGGTGCGGTCTGTTTTACAGATACCTTTCCTTCCCATCCAGTTTTTCAAGACCCACCGGGTTACCACCGGCAGCTTTGAGCCGGCAGCGGTATTTGAAAGCAGCGGCACTACCGGCGCGGCCAACAGCCGCCACCTGGTGAAAGACACGGGTATCTATATACGAAGTTTTATGGAGGCGTTCCGGCTCTTTTACGGGCCGGTAGAGAATTTTGTGGTGCTGGGCCTGCTGCCTTCCTACCTGGAAAGGCAACATTCCTCCCTGGTGTACATGGTGCAGGAAATGATTGCCCGCAGCGGCCGCCCGGAAAGCGGTTTTTACCTCTACGAACATGAGAAGCTGGCCCAAACCCTGCAAGCCCTGGAAGCCCGCCGCCAGCCGGTGCTGCTCATAGGCGTTACCTTCGCCCTGCTCGATTTTGCAGAGCGGTACCAGCTGCAGCTGCAGCATACTATTGTGATGGAAACCGGGGGCATGAAAGGCCGCCGTGAAGAGTGGACGCGGGAAGAGCTGCATGCCTACCTGCAGCAGCGCCTGGGCGTGCCTGCCATTCATGCGGAATACGGGATGACGGAGCTGCTTTCCCAGGCCTATTCCGCCGGCAAAGGCCTGTTCCGCTGCCCGCCCTGGATGCAGGTGCTGGTACGGGACGAGAACGATCCTTTCCAGCTGGCCGCCGCCGATGCCGCCGGGGTGATCAATGTGATAGACCTGGCCAACATACACTCCTGCGCGTTCATTGCCACGGAAGACATTGGCCGCCTGCACGGGGATGGCAGCTTTGAAGTGCTGGGGCGGCTGGATAATTCCGCGCTGCGCGGCTGCAGCCTGATGGTGAGTTAGGTAATTTTCTTTAATATGTTTACCTTTCGGGCAGAATTGCCTGATCCTATGAAAAAAACTATCCTCCTGGCAGTGTTTTTATTTCTTTGCGTTCCTGCACTGCAGGCCCAGTTGCTGAAGAAACTGACAGGTAAGCAAAAAACGCCGGCAGACACAGAAGAAACGGTAGACGGTTCCTTCCCCCAGCTGCGCCCCAAAGCGCAGCAGCCAGACGCCACCCTGCTTATTGGCGGTGACGAAAAAGTACAGATAGATTCCTCTTACGAATATGACGTGGCCGTATACCAGGAAAGTGAGGCTTTCCAGGGCAGCCAGCGCGTAATAGACGGCGGGGAAGACATTGTGATCTATTACAGCAGCACCGCGGCGGCCTTCTGCATTCAGCTCACCAGCAGAAGCACGGGAGCGCGTTATCATTTTTATGGCGATTTCGGGAAAGAGTCACAGCTCATGCTCTCCGGCGTAGGCGGCATTTCAAGCGGGGAGAAGGCAGCGCTGGAGCTGAAAGGCATGGAGCCGGTATACCCCGGTGAAATAGGCTACCTCAGCCAGCTGACCAGAACGGGCTCCAAAAAAGTGATTGCCGGCGTGGCCTGTGAGGAATATGTAGCCCACAACCTGCGGCACGACCCGCGGGTGGTGAACACCAACCACGCCAAGGTAACGGCCTATGTATGGATACCGATGGACCCGCATGCCGTATTCCCCGGCTACAGCCTGATGCCGGGGCATTTCAAAAACCAGATAGAAAAGATGCGCATTGCCGGCTCTTACCCGCCGGTGGTGATGCCGCTGGAAATGTTCCTGGAATATGGCAACGGCGATAAAGTATTTACCCACACCACGCACATCATCCTCAACGAAAGAAGAAAAGTGATGCTGACAGACATCAACCGCTAGGAGAGCGGTGGAAAAAGGCGGCCGGTCTTGCCCCCGGCCGCCACGGCATAAGCTACTTCGATGGTTTCCGGATAAGATCTTCCGCAAGGGCCATCTCTTTGTCTTTGCCGTTGATCAGCGCCGGACCGGCAAACGTATGGATGGAAAAGGACGGCTGTAGCTCAAGGCTAAAACTATACGCCCAAGTGCAAAACATATGTGAAATGTTTGTGAAGCAAATGTGAAAATTATTTGCCGGAAAGTCTTATCATTACATATGCGAAATTCAATGCCTTCCAACTGGCAAATCATACAATTAAATTTAAACCACTCAACATGCAACGTTTAGCAACCTTATTTTTTATTGGCGGCGCTGCGGTACTGATGTCTTTTGCCGTTCCCGCTACAGAAAAACCTGTAAAGGCGGCCACGCATGCCAGTGCCCGCGCCGTGGTGTACCAGGTAGACAGCCAGCAGAGCAAGCTGAGCTGGCTGGCCAAAAAAGTGACCGGCTCCCACAACGGCCACATCAGCATTTCTTCCGGCCAGCTGGAGCTTGACAACAACGTGCTGAAAGGCGGCTCTTTCACCATAGACACACGTTCGCTCACGGTAACAGACATCACCAATGCGGATGCCAACGCCCGGCTCACCGGCCACCTGAAAAGCGACGATTTCTTTTCCGTGGAAAAACACCCTACCGCGCAGTTCGTGATCACCAGCGCTACCAGCAAGGGCGGCGGCAATTATGACGTGAACGGCAAGCTCACCATCAAAGGCATCACCAACACCATCAGCTTCCCCGCGGAAGTAACGGTAGCCAGCGGCAAGGCCACAGCCAAAGCCACCATCAAGGTAGACCGCACCAAGTTCGATATCAAGTACCGCTCTTCCAACTTCTTTGAGAACCTGGGAGACAAAGCGATATATGACGATTTTACCATTGACGTGGTACTGGTTGCCAACGCCAAATAACTTTCCCGCATTTTGCCAGCGGAGGCCGTCCCGGTACAATGGGATGGCCTTTTTTTGCACCGCCGCCGCAACAGGGTGGCCGCTGCATAGCCATGCAGCCCGCTCCTTTTTTCCCCGGCAGCCATAACAAAACGGGGCGGGGGTTGTTGTAACTAGAAAAACTACCAGTTATGGCCATTGTAAAAGTAATAGAGGTGATAGCCTCTTCAGAAACCGGCTTTGAAGATGCTGTACGCAATGCTGTGGCAGAAGTGTCTCAAACCATCCAGAACATTGATTCCGTCTACGTGAAAGATTTCAAGGTGCATGTGAAAGACGGTAAAATTGCTACTTATGGCGCTATCTGCAAGGTATCGTTCAGGGTAGACCACAGCAAGAAACAGTAGCCGCACCCCGCCCGCGCCCGTATTGTTTCCCGGAAACCTCTCCGGGACGGGGCTTCATATGCCGTTTAACGGAATAGCTGTACTTTTGTGGCTCATTTTTTCATGCGCATATGACCTTTGACGATTTAAACCTGAACAAACCTTTGCTGAACGCACTGCAAGACCTGCAGTTCACCACGCCTACCACCATTCAGCAGAAAGCATTTTCTGTAGTGATGTCTGGCCGTGACGTATGTGCCATTGCGCAAACAGGCACGGGCAAAACCTTTGCTTACCTGCTGCCCTGCCTGCGGCAGTGGACGTTCACAAAAGAGCGCTTCCCGCAGATACTGGTGATGGTGCCTACCCGCGAGCTGGTGGTGCAGGTGGTGGAAGCCGTGCAAAAGCTCACTGCTTACATGAGCTTTGAGGTAGCAGGTTTTTACGGCGGTACCAATATGAACCCGCAAATGGAAGTGGCGGCCGGCAAGCTTGACATGGTGGTGGCCACGCCCGGCCGTTTGGTAGACATTGTGCTGAGCGGTGCGCTGAAGCTGAAGAACATCAAAAAACTGGTGATAGATGAAGTAGACGAAATGCTGAACCTCGGCTTCCGGGCGCAGCTGAAAAATATTCTTGACCTGCTGCCGCCCAAACGGCAGAACCTGCTGTTTTCCGCCACCATTACGCCGGAAGTGCAGGCGCTGGCAGATGAGTTCTTCAACAACCCCGTGGTGATAGAGGCTGCGCCTACAGGCACGCCGGTGGCCAACATCAGCCAGTCGCTTTACCAGGTGCCCAACTTCAATACCAAGGTGAACCTGCTGGAGCTGCTGTTCCGCGAGCAGGCGGATATGACGAAGGTACTGGTGTTCGTATCTGCCAAACAGCTGGCAGACGAGCTGTACGAAAGGCTGGAAGCAGACATGCCGGGCAGGGTGGGGCTGATACATTCCAACAAGGAGCAGAACTACCGCTTCAACAGCGTGCGCAATTTCCAGAACGGCACTTTCCGCCTGCTGATAGCTACAGACATCATAGCCCGCGGGCTGGATATTGCAGAGGTAACGCATGTGCTCAACTTTGACATGCCGGAGCAGCCGGAAAGTTATATTCACCGCATTGGCAGAACAGGCCGGCTGGACAAAAAAGGCAATGCCATCAGCTTTGTAACGCCCGCTGAAGCAGCGCGGCTGGACAGCGTGCAGCAATTGATGAACTACACGGTGCCGGTTACCCCGCTCCCGGAAAACCTGGAAATATCAAGCGTGCTCACCAAAGCGGAAATGCCGGAGACCATAGTGCCGAACATTGTGCTGAAGCAGCCCAAACGGGAAGCCGGCGCGGCATTCCATGAGAAGAAGGCGAAGAATAAAAAGGTGAACGTGAAGGTGAGCCACAAGGAGAAAATGATGCTGAAGTACGGCAAGCCTAAAACGAGAGGGAAGAAGCGGTAGGCGCTACAGCTTCAGCAAGCCCACTTTATACAGCGTGCTCACGGGTTTGTTATCCCAGAATAATTCAAAATCTTCCAGGCCCGCCGCTGCGTAATCATCCATCACTTCCTGCAGCGTGCAGGTTTTAGGCTGGTGCACAGACAGTTTTTCCAGCATGCCGGCCAGCCAGCGGCCCTGCTCCGGCGTGGTGCTGATGCTGAATTTTTCTTTCCTGTCCTGGAAAGTGAGAGAAGCTACTTCCCAGCTGCTGCCTTTTTTTGTTTTGGTGATGGTTTCCACCTGCGGCGCTTTACCCAGCCATACTATTTTGGCGGTGGGTTTGGCGGCAGACAGCTGGTCTTCCCTGAGGGCGTTTTCAATATAGTCTGCCGGTATCTTCGTTTTGGGCACTTTGAACTCGAACCATTTCTGCAGCGGGTCATCCAGGCAGATGCCGTGCATATAGTTGAAGAGCGATTTTTTCAGGCCGAAGTTGAAAGCCTCATGGTCTGTACCGGTTTCGTCTATATGTACAATATCGTTATTGGCGAAGGCGCCTACCAGTTCCGTTTCTTTTTTCACCATGAATTTGGCCGGGTTGAGGCCTACCGGGCTGTGGGCCGTCATGGTGAAGAGGTGCCAGAAGGCGGATTGTAAAATGCCGGCCTTGAATAGCTGGCGCACCATTTCCAGGGAGTCTATGGTTTCCTGCGCGGTTTGCGTGGGGAAGCCGTACATCAGGTAGGCATGCACCATAATGCCCGCGTCTGTGAAGTTGCGGTTCACCTGCGCTACCTGCGCTACGGTGATGCCTTTCTGTATCAGCGCCAGCAGCCTGTCTGACGCCACTTCCAGCCCGCCGGATACGGCAATGCAGCCGGAGGCTTTGAGCAGCAGGCAAAGGTCGCGGGTGAAGCTTTTTTCAAACCGGATGTTCGTCCACCAGCTGACGGTCAGCTTGCGGCGAATGATCTCCAGGGCCAGCGCGCGCATGAGCGCAGGCGGGGCGGCCTCGTCTACAAAGTGGAAACCCGTTTGCCCGGTTTGCGCCATCAGCTCCTCCATGCGGTCACAGAGCAGCTGCGCGGCAATAGGCTCGTAGAGGCGGATGTAGTCCAGCGAAATATCGCAGAAAGTGCATTTGCCCCAATAGCAGCCGTGCGCCATGGTGAGCTTGTTCCAGCGGCCGTCACTCCACATGCGGTGCATGGGGTTGACCACTTCAATGGCGGAGATATAACGGTCCAGCAGAAAATCACTGTAGTCAGGCGTACCTGCTTCGCCCTGTTTATAATCCGTACAAGCTTTGTTGTTAAAATAAGCTACTTCGTTGTTCACCAGGGTGAAGGTGCGTTTCAGCTCTTCTACCGTTTTGCGGCCTTCAATGTGTTCAACGAGGTTTTCTATAGGTGCTTCCCCGTCATCCAGCGTAATAAAATCATAAAACTCAAATACCCGCGCATCTGTGAGGGAGCGCAGCTCGGTATTGGCAAAGCCGCCGCCCATGGCCACTTTCACCTGCGGGTAATTTTTTTTGATCCATTGCCCGCAGCGCAACGATGCGTAGAGGTTGCCGGGAAAGGGAACAGAGATAGCCACCAGCTTTGGCTGTACTTCCGCCATGCGGGTTTTGAGCAGGCGTACCATCAGCTCGTCTACAAAGGTGTATTCCTGCTGCAGGGCGGCGTACAGCTCGTCAAAGCTGTTGGCGGAGCGGGCCAGCTTTTCCGCGTAGCGGCTGAAGCCGAAGTGCTCGTCCACACATTCCTGCACCAGGTCAGACAGGTCTTCCAGGTACATGGTGGCCAGGTGTTTGGCCTTGTCTTGCACGCCCATGGAGCCGAAGGCCCAGCCCAGGTCTTCCAGCTGCGCAAAGCGGGACGCTTCCGGCAGGAAATCCCGTTTGCAGATGCGGTGGGCCAGGGTAGGGTTGTGGCCCTGCAGGAAGTGCACCACATCGTTGATGGTATGCATGTAATCGTCTTTCAACGCAATGATCCTGGCGGCGTTGTCAGACACCGGGCCGCTGATACGGGAAAAAAGCGCCTCCAGCCCTTCCTTGCAGAACAGGGCCAGCGTGACCTCAATGCCCAGGTCTGCCTGGAAAGCGGAAATGTTCCTGGTGTTCAGGAACCCTTTCAGGTAAGCAGTGGCCGGGTACGGCGTATTCAGCTGGGTAAAAGGCGGAGTGATCAGAAAAACGGCAGCGCTCAAATCCGGAATGTTTAAAAGGCAAAATTATCATTAAATAATTAAATGGCGGGAATGGCAAATATTTTGAATCTTTAAGGGAGGAAAAACAGCCGGCAACTGTTGTTGATCAAGGGCCGGCAACAACTTTGTATTCAAGACGAACCAATGAGGACCAGCTTGTTACTGATATGCACCCTGGCTGCCGCCGCGGCCCATGCGCAGGAAGATACCACCCGGCTTAATGAAGTAACAGTACAGGGCTACGGCCAGCAGCGCCTGTTAACGGAAGTGCCCGCGGCTGTCAACTATGTGGGCCAGCGGGACCTGCTGCGTTTTGCGCCCACGTCCGTATTGCCCGCGGTGAACAGCATGCCGGGGGTGAGAATGGAAGAGCGCTCGCCCGGCAGCTACCGGCTGAACGTGCGCGGCAGCTCCCTGCGCTCGCCGTTCGGGGTGCGGAACGTGAAGATGTATTACAACGGCATCCCTTTTACAGACCCGGGCGGCAATACGTACCTGAACCAGTTCGGCGCGGGCAGCTTCAGCAGCCTGGAAGTGCTGAAAGGCCCCGGCAGCAGCCTGTACGGCGCCGGTACGGGCGGGGTGCTGCTGGCCGGCTCTCCCCGACCGGTGGAGAACGGTTTTTCAGCCGGTTATACCGGCGGCAGCTTTGGCAGCCACCTGGTGCAGGCTTCCGCGGAAGCAGCAGGCCAGCGGATCTACTACTCCTGGCAGGAAGCCAACGGCTACCGCCAGCATACCTATATGCAGCGTACAGTAGCAGGCTGGAGCGGCCACTGGCAGCCGTCGGCCAAAGGCCAGCTGGAAGCGCACGTGCTGTATGGCAACCTGCAATACCAGACACCCGGCGGCCTCACGCCTGAACAATATGCTGCCAATGCCCGCCAGGCCAGGCCGGCAGCGGGCGCCTTTCCGTCCGCCGAAGAAAGCCGCGCGGCCATTTACCAGCAAACCATCTGGGGCGGCCTGCAATACCAGCATGCCTGGAGCGAACAGTGGAAGAACGCCACCTCCGTCTACGGCGCGTACAGCCAGGTGAAAAACCCCACCATCCGCAATTACGAAAGGCGCACAGAGCCGCATTTTGGCGGCAGAACGGTGTTCACCTGGCAGCGGCAATGGCTGAAAGTGCTGGCCGGCGGTGAGTTTCAGCAGGGTTTTTTCAATACTTCGGTATACGGCAACAAGGCCGGGCAGCGTGATACGCTGCAAACGGATGATGATATCAACAACCGCAACATCTCCCTGTTCATTCAGCCGGAGGTAGTGCTGGAAGGCGGCTGGATTATCACCGCAGGCCTCAGCCTCAACAACACCGCCATGCATTTCACCCGCCAGTCGGACAACCCGGTGTTCCATTTCACCAGCCGCTTCCGGAATGAATGGGCGCCCCGCCTGGCCGTGATGAAAAAGTTCCACCCGGCGGCGAATGTGTACGCGGTAGTGTCCAAAGGCTTTTCTCCGCCCACGGTAGCGGAAGTATTGCCGTCTACCAGCGTGATCAACACCACGCTGCAGGCGGAAAAGGGCTGGAACTACGAGCTGGGCGCACGCGGCGGCGCCGGGCCTTTCTGGTATGATGTGAGCCTGTTTTACTTTGGATTGAAAGACGCTATTGTACAGCGGCGGGATGCCAGCGGGGCGGATTATTTCGAGAACGCCGGCGCTACGGTGCAGCAGGGCATTGAAACTTTTGTTTCCTACAGCCTCCGCCGCGTGAAGCTCCGCGCCGCTTATACCTGCAACCATTTCCGGTACAAGGATTTTGTGCAGGTAGACAAGAACTATGACGGCAACACGCTGCCCGGTACGCCCAAACACGCGGTAGCCGCGGGTGTGGACGTGGAGCTGGCGCGGCGGCTGTTCCTGTACGCTACTTACACTTACAACGATGACCTTTTCCTCAACGATGCCAATACGGACAAGGCCGCGGGCTTCAACCTGCTGGGCTGCAAGGTAGCTTATACGCATACTTTCGGGAAAACAGACCTCCTGTTCCATGCCGGGGCAGATAACCTGCTGAACGTACAATACAGCCTGGGCAATGACATCAACGCGGCGGCGCGGCGGTATTTCAACGTGGCCGCCGGGCGGAACTGGTACGCGGGGGTAACGGTGAGAGGGGCGTTCAGGGGGAAGGAATAAAACCCTATTTTTGCCCCGACCAACTTTAAAAAATAATGCAGTTAAACCGTATTTCCCGCAATCTGATAGTAGCATTGAGTATGACAGGCACCACCACCATGGCGCAGCAGGCGCCCGCGGAAAAGAACCCGCTTTTACAGCAATACCAGACCGCTTTTAAAGTACCGCCCTTTGCGTCCATTTTACCGGAGCATTTTATGCCCGCCTTTGAGGAAGGCATGAAAGCCCAGCAGCAACGCATTGCGGCCATTGTCAGCCAGCGCGCCGTGCCTACCTTCCAGAACACGATTGTAGCGCTGGAAAGCAGCGGGGAGCAGCTGCGCAACGTGAGCACCGTATTTTTCAACCTCACCTCCGCGCATACCAACCCCGAGCTGGAAGCCATTTCCCGGCAAATTGCGCCCCGCATGGCGCAGCATAGCGATGATATTTACCTCAACGCCGGCCTCTTTGCCAAGGTGAAGCAGGTATATGACCAGCAGGGCAAACAACGGCTCACCGCCGAACAACAACGCCTGCTGGAAAAAACGTATAAGGCCTTTGTAAGAAGCGGCGCCAACCTGGATGCGGCGAAACAAACCAAGATGCGCGAGATCAACAAGGAGCTGTCTTTGCTCACCGTGCGCTTCGGCCAGAACCTGCTGGCGGAAACCAATCATTACGAACTGATCATCGACAAGCAGGAAGACCTGGCCGGCCTGCCGCCCTCGCTGGTAGCCGCCGCGGCCGCTTCCGCCAAAGAAGCCGGCAAGGAAGGCAAATGGCGCTTTACCCTGCACAACGCCAGCGTGATGCCTTTCCTCCAGTATTCACAGCAACGCGCCCTGCGGGAAAAAATGTACAAGGCGTACACCAACCGCTGCAACAATGGAGACGAGCGGGATAACAAGGAGATAGTGAGCCGCCTGGCCACCCTGCGCGCAGAAAAGGCCGCCCTGCTGGGCTACGCTTCCCACGCGGATTTTGTACTGGAAGAGAACATGGCCAAAACACCGGCACAGGCCAATGAGCTGCTGAACAGGCTCTGGAACGCCGCGCTGCCCGTTGCCAAACAGGAAGCGGCTGAAATGCAGCAGGTGATGGACAGGGAAGGGAAAAACGAAAAGCTGGAGGCCTGGGACTGGTTTTACTATGCAGATAAAGTGCGGAAAGAAAAATATAACTACGATGCGGAGGCCCTGCGCCCGTATTTCCAGCTGGAGAACGTGCGGGAAGGCATTTTTGCCGTGGCCCGAAAACTGTACGGCATCACTTTTTCCCCGCTGAAAGACATCCCCGTGTACCAGCAGGATGTAGTGGCGTATGAAGTGAAAGAAGCCAACGGCCAGCACATCGGCGTTATTTACATGGACTTTTTCCCCCGGAGCTCCAAGCGCGGCGGGGCATGGATGACATCTTACCGCAAGCAGGCCACAGACAAAGGCGGCCGCATTGCGCCGGTAGTATCCATTGTATGCAACTTCACCAAACCCACCGCTGCAGAGCCCGCGCTGCTGACGCCCGATGAAGTGGAAACCTTCTTCCATGAGTTTGGCCACGCGCTGCACGGCCTGCTCAGCAATGTAAAATATGAAACCCTGAGCGGCACCTCCGTTCCGCGTGACTTTGTGGAGCTGCCTTCGCAGATCATGGAGCACTGGGCCTTTGAACCGCAGGTGCTGCAGCTATACGCGAAGCATTATAAAACAGGAGCGCTGGTCCCCGCTGAAATGGTGGAGAAAATGAAAGCCGCCTCCAAATTCAACCAGGGTTTTGCCACCGTAGAATACCTGGCCGCTTCCCTGCTGGACATGAACTATCATACCATCAAGGCCGGCCAGCCAATAGACCCGCTTACGTTTGAAAAGCAGCAAATGGACAAGCTGGGCCTCATCAGCCAGATAGCGCCGCGCTACCGGAGCACTTACTTCCAGCATATCTTTGCCGGCGGTTACTCCGCGGGGTATTACAGCTACATCTGGTCAGAAGTGCTGGACAGCGACGCGTTTGCCGCCTTCAAGGAAACCGGCAATATTTTTGACCCGGCCACGGCGCAGTCTTTCCGCAAGAACGTACTGGAAAAAGGCGGTACCGCCGAGCCGATGGACCTCTACAAGGCCTTCCGCATGCGCGCGCCGGAGGTGAAGTTTTTACTGAAGAACAGGGGGCTGGATACGAACTGATCCGCCTTCGCCCCATATAATAAAAAGGCCGCTTGTTATCGAAAACAGGCGGCCTTTTTATATGATATTTTTGATAATGCCCTGGTACAGGAATGTAACCGCCTGTCAACACGCCGATCCTTCGATCATCCTTCGGTGATCCTTCGGTCAACCTTCGGTTAAACACCCTCAAACCCGGACTGGCACCGAACAACACCGAAGGATCACCGAAGGATGGCAGGAGCATGTCAGCAGCGTTGCACCGGTTTTGATCAATTTTGATGTTTTAAGCCGTTTTTGGCAGTTTGGGCGTGCCGCCAGGCAAGGTATCTGTTTTTGTAAAAGAATGCCGGGATGAGGCTTAAAATGAGATTGGCTGCCATTGGCAGGTTACGTTACACGCAAACCGGAAAACGGGTGGAATGAATGGAAATCATACACTTGTGCAGGGGCGGCCGTGTATTGTGCATCAGCCGTTCAGCAGCCCGCTCACCAGGTTGATGGTCAGGGCCACCACAAAAGTGTTGAGCAAAAAAGAAAGGATGCCGTGTAACAACGCCACCCGGCGAATTTTGTGGGAGGATATCTCTACGTCAGACACCTGGAACGTCATGCCGATCACAAAAGCGAAGTAGGCAAAGTCGATGTAGTTGGGCTTTTTTTCTCCGGGAAACTCCAGGCCGCCGGCATGGCGGTTGGTATCGTCTTCCGCATCGTCATAGAAGAGGTGGGCGTAGTGGGCGGTATAGATGGTATGCACCATGCTCCAGGAAGCCATCATGCCGGTGATGGCTACGGGCAGGTACAGCGCCCTGTCCGCCTCATTTTTGGTAAGCATCACCAGCAGCACGGCAAACATGCTGGAAAAGGAAGTGATCAGCACCAGCAATGTTACGAAGGTGCGGCTGCCGTCATCTATCCGCGCAAAGTGGCGGATCTCCGCGGTAGTGCGTTTCAGGAAAATGACCCAACTGGTAGCAATATACGAAAACGCGAAGGTGTTCCATATCAGCATGTATTTTACCCACGGGTTCATGGGCGCGCGCAGGATGGTGAAAAAGGTAACGGCAGCCAGCGCCAGGCTGATCAGCACACGCTGCAGGGGGTGCATTTTATTGAGGAGGTCTGCGGCGTTTCTTTTCATGTATATAAAGATAAATGGTTTCTTTACTTCACCACCTCTATCCTTACCTTTTTATTCTTCACCTTTTCATTTTTGATCAGCTGCAGCACCTGGCTCACCTTTGTTTTCCGCACGGCCGCAAACGCAATGTAATCTTTCACTTCCACCAGCCCCAGGTCTTCTTTTTTCAGCTTCCCCTTGTTGGAGAAGAACCCTACAATGTCCACCTTGTTCACCTTGTCTTTTTTGCCGGCGGAAATATAGAGCGTGCTCCATTGCGGCCTGTCCGGCAGAACGGCTTTTTCAGGCAGGGTGATGGTTTCCGCGTCTGCGGGGATGTAGGGGGGAAGGGTTTCTTCCGGGCCGGTAATGATGATGGCGGTGCCGCTGGCGTCCATGCGGGCGGTGCGGCCGTTGCGGTGAATGAAGGTTTCTTCGTTCTGCGGCAGGTGGTAGTGGATGATGTAGCGGATGTTCGGGATATCCAGCCCGCGGGCGGCCAGGTCTGTGGTGACCAGCAGGTTGGCCGTGCCGTTCCTGAACTTGCAGAGGGCCACATCCCGGTCTGCCTGCTCCAGCGCGCCGTGGTAGAACACGGTGGTAATGCCCTTGTCTTGCAGCAGGCCGCTGGTGCGCTCTACTGACTCCCGGTGGTTGCAGAATACTATGGTGGGGCGGTTGCCCAGCATGCAGATAAGACGGAAGAGGGTGTCTGCCTTGTCTTTCTCCGGGCTTTGCAGCGTTTTGATGCTGAGGGCGGCAGGCGCTTCCCCTGACAGGAAGTTGAGGGTGACCGGTTCCTGCAGCCGGATGAAGTCCGGGATTTCCGCGGCTTCGGTGGCGGAGGTGAGCATCCTTTTATTGACCGCGGGCAGGGAATTGACCACAAAGGCAATTTCTTCGCGGAAACCCAGCTCGAAAGATTTGTCAAATTCATCCATCACCAGCGTGTGTATGCCGGCGGTGTTGATGCTGCCGCGGCGGATGTGGTCTCCCAGGCGGCCGGGAGTACCAATAATGAGGGCCGGCGCTTCTTTCAGGGCGTTCTCTTCCGTTTCGCGCAGGTGGCCGCCGTAGCAGCTGGTCACTTTAAAGCCCGTTCTCATGCTGCGGAACACTTTTTCAATTTGCTGCGCCAGCTCGCGCGTGGGCGTGATCACGAGGGCCTGCGTGGTGGTAACGCCCTGCTGCAGGCGCTCCAGCAGGGGCAGGAGGAAGGCCAGCGTTTTGCCGGAGCCGGTGTCTGATAATAAAATTACGTCTTGCCCGGTTTTCCCGGCGGCAATGGCCGCCTGTTGCATCTCATTGAGCGTTTGAATGCCAAGCGAAGCTAAAATTTGCTGCATGCGGCAAAGGTAGGGTTTATGCGCAAATAAGTGTTGCGGCAATAAGGTATGCAGCCGCGCCGCGTATCGTGCGCCAGGCCCAAACCCTCATTGCTGTTAAAAAAATTAGGAATCCGAATAACCGTTTATATATTTGCATGATGATGCTTTTATTATCCGCTATATAAGCAACATTATTGTATATGGAAACCACATGGGCATATCTTTAATGAGGTCCTGTTTATAAGTGTTACTGTCTAAGTGTAAATCTTGCATGAGGATGCGATTGCGCCCTATCCTTTTATTGTTATTACTCCATGTAACGGTCCTGGCCCATGAAATAGATACGGATGCTTTTCATGTCAGGCATTTTACGGATGAGAACGGGCTGCCCCAGAACAGCGTACGGTTTATTGCGCCGGATAATGCCGGTTTTTTGTGGCTGGCCACGGAAAATGGCCTGGTGAGGTTTGACGGCAACCGGTTCAGCCGGTTCAACAGCAGCCGCATCCGTTACATATACCCCGGTAACGGGCGTAATAACCTCTATGCCTGTACGCAGGAGCATGAAGTGATACGCATGCACAACGGGCAGGCAACGGCACTCCCTGATTCGCCGCAGCTCCGCTTTAATGATTATGAATATTATGTATTGAATGATACAGTGGCCCGCACGGTTCCCGTTACCGGCTTGCCCAATGTGTACGCGGAAGTGGTGCTGACGGAAAAATACATGATGCCGGCAGGGCCGCAGGCGTATTTTTCCCTCACCAGGGATTCCGTTACCTTCCTGCAAAACGGCCGGCCGCAATACAGTTTCAGCTGGCCCAATTGCGACCCCTGGGGTTTTTTCACGATAGGCGGTAATTTATATCACCTGGGAGAAGACGGGAAGATATTCCTGTTTCAGGGAGCAGTTCCGCAGGAAGTGAAGCTTTCCGGGGAAGTGCCCGCAGAGCGGCTGCAACCGCGGCAACTGTTCTGGAACTACGCTGCGGAGCAGCTGTTCATTTACCAGGATGACCGGTGTTATTATCTCACTGCAGGCGCTGGCGGCATGTTGCAGGCAAAGCTTATCATGTCTGGCCTGGATTGCGAGAAGAACAATATCATTTCGCTTTATTATGATGCAGCCTGTGAACGCCTCTTCCTGGGAAGCCGCTCCAGGGGATTGTTTGTGGTTACAAAAAAACAGTTCCGCCCGCTGGTTTCACCCGGAGACGAAGACAATGTTTTCTACGCACAGGCGCCCTTCGGTAACAACGGCATTTTAACGGCGCAAGGCATTGTGTTTGAAGGGAACGGTGAAACCGGCCGCATACCGCTGCTGCAGTATCTTAAAAAGGCCAACCGCTACAACCTGGTGCAGGATGCCGCCGGTAATTACTGGTACCGGCATGCGGATACCGTGTACAAATACAATGCGGACGTTACAAAGCTGCTCTGGCAGCGCTCTTTCGGCAACAATATTTCCCAGCTGTACGCAGGGCCTGATAACCGCTTGTGGATAGGCACCGAGCAGGAAGGGCTGTACTACCTGGATACCGGCGCCGCTTCTCCCGTGCCCCTGCTGTTCAGCAATAAAATAAAGAACGCCGTTTACATGATGCAGGAAGCGCCGGGCATCTTGTGGGCATGCGCAGGCAACGGGCTGTACCGCGTGCAGCTGTCTCCGTTGCGCATAGATACCATACCGGGCTTCGGCGATAGTTATTTCCGCAGCCTGTTCATCCCCCGGCCGGGGGAGGTATGGGTCACTACGTACGATAAAGGTTTTTTCCTCTACCGCCACGGGCGCTGGACGGCCATGCCGGCAGACCGGCTGGAGTACCTGAAAACCGCGCATTGTATCACCGCGGATAACAGGGGGTACTACTGGATCACCACCAACAAGGGACTGTTCCAGGCGGCACGGAAAGACCTGCTGGCATATGCAGACGGAACGCAGCCTGATGTCTATTATTTTTACTACAGCAAGGCGGAAGGCATGCTGACCAATGAGTTCAACGGCGGTTGCCAGCCCTGCGCCCTCCAGCTGCAGAACGGTGACCTGTCCCTGCCTTCGCTGGACGGCTTGCTGCGGTTTGCGCCGGACAGTATCCGTCCGGACCTGCCGGAGGGCGGGTTATTTCTCAGCGAGGTGGAGCTGGATGCCAAACCGCTGGCTGCAGCTGATACGCTTTTTCTTCCCAGCAACTTCCTCCGCCTGGCGCTGCATGTAAGCACACCCTACTTCGGGGATGCCTACAACCTGCAGCTGCGTTATTCCATAGAAGGCAGTGATGACGATGCCTGGCTGCCGGTAGAAAACAGCGGCATTATTGCCTTCTCCAGGCTGCACTCCGGCACCTACCGCGTGCGCGTCCGCAAGGTGAACGGGTTTGGGCCGGATAACTATACGGAAAAAATAGTAACGCTGATAGTGGAAACGGCCTGGTTTGCCACGCTGCCGTTCAGGATGCTGATGTTTTGCCTGGCTCTGCTGCTGCTCTACGTATACATCCGCCTGCGCACGGCCAACATCCGCCGGAAGAACCGGCAGCTCCGCCAGCATGTATCTGAAAGAACGCAGGAGCTGGAGGAAACGCTGGCCTCCCTGCGCGATTCGGAAAGGCAGCTGCGCAAGCAGGGCGTTATACAGCAAAGGCTGATCACCGCCATTACGCATGATATCAAAGCCCCCATGAAATACCTGATGCTGCTCTCGCAGGCGGGCAGCAAGCCCGATAAAAAGTCAGAGGCCATCAATGACGCGCTGTACCGCATGTATAATATGATAGAGAACCTCATCCAGTACATGAAGATGGAAGCGGTGCAGGCGCATTCCCTCAAGGAGCGGGTAGACCTGCATGAGCTGCTGGAGGAGAAAGTGGGCATCTTCAAACCTATTGCGGAAATACGCGCCGTACAGATCCATAACAATGCCTGCAGGGGCATCAAGGTGCCCGTAAACCGGCAGCTGCTGGCCATTGTGGTGAATAACCTCCTGGATAATGCGGTGAAATATACCCTGCAGGGCTCCGTGAGCCTGGCTGCTTCTTATGAGGACGGGGGAGGTGTATCCATCCGCGTTACAGACACGGGCATCGGCATGCAGCCGGAAATACGGGAATGGATCAACGGCAACCCGGTTGCAACGGCAGATCACCGGCAGCCGCTGGCGCAGAAAGGCATAGGGCTGGTGATAGTGATAGAGCTGCTGCAGCAGATCAACGGAAAACTGGTGGTGCATTCCAACGGCGATGTTGGCACCAGCATGGAAATATTGTTACCCGCCAACTAGACGGCCGCGCTGTACATCTTCACTTTTTCCAGCAGCTCCACAATGTTATTGATACCCAGCTTATCAAAAATGCGGGTTTTATAGGTGCTGACGGTAGTCATCTGCAGGTGCAGCATTTTGGCAATGCTGGCAACAGGCACACCCTTCGTCATCAGGTTCATCACTTCCACTTCCCGCGCAGAGAGTGCGGCCAGGGGGTTAGCAGTGGCTTCCCGCGGGGAGGCCAGCATGTTGAGCAATTGCTGCCGGGTAGCGGCGCTCATGTACTTTTCCCGGTTCAGCACAGTGCTGATAGCCTGCCTGATCTCTTCTTCCGGAGAGTACTTGATCAGGTAGCCGTCTGCCCCGGCCTGCAGGTAATTGATGGCAAAAAGCTGCTCATCGTAGCCTGAAAACATCAGTATCCTGATATGTGGCTGGCGGAGCTTCACGGCATCTATCATCTGGAGGTTGTTGCCGCCGGGAATGTTGATGTCCAGTATCAATACGTCAAAGTCTTGTATCTCAAGCAAGGTGATCACCTTGTCAAAGGTTTCTGCTTCGTGGCAGATCACAGGTACAGGCAGCGTTGAAGCAATATGCGCAACGCCTAGACGGACTATGGTATGATCGTCCGCGATGAGGATGTTTTTCATAGTAAGCGATAGTTAGGTTCCCTTACCTGTTCCGGATATAACAGGGGGAACAGAACAAAAGTAATGTTTTCCGGGAATCGGGGTACATCTATTTGAAATTTTATGTTATGTAGAATTAATTCTACAGTTTGTGCGTACTTATTCTATAAGCGGCCCGGAGGGAACTTGTTAATTTAGCGCCTTGTAAAACCGTTCACCCAATTGAGGGAGTAGTCGCCCCTTCACCATACCGTATACCGTTTTTCATTAACCAGTACCCTATGAGGAATTCTACAAATTTTTCCCCTGTACGTTTTCATTCCTATTTCAGGCATTTTTTATTGGCGATGTGTTGTTTGATGGCCACTGCCTTTGCAAAGGCGGAGACCTTCCCTGTCACTAACACCTTTGACGCCGGCGCCGGATCGCTGCGGCAGGCCATCCTTGACGTGAATGCCGCCGGTGCGGGACCGCACAGCATTGTGTTCAACGTACACGGTACCATCAATATTGCCAGCAACCTGCCGGCAATTACGGTGGCCGGTGTTACCATAGACGGGGAGAACAAGATAGCGATCAACGCCAATGTCGGGGCGGCTATTAATCCGTTCATCGTTAACGCCAGCGCCGTCACCATCAGGAACCTGGAAATCCTCAATATAAGGGGCTCCGGTGTAACGGTGAACGCCAATACGGAAGACGTGACCATCGAGAACCTGAAGATCAATACCACGGGCACGGCGGCAGACCTTATCAACTGCCTGGTAGGGGTAACGGGCGATTCCCGGCGGCTGACCATCCGCAATATTACTTCAGACATGGGGCTGGAGGCCACCTCTGCCACCTCCGCGCCCGGCCGCGCGTTTGCGTTTACAGCCGGCCGGCATGCCTCACTGACCATAGAGAACGTGAAGGTGACAGGGCGCAACTCCGCCGGAACGGCTACAGGAGCCAGCTTTATGGACTTCATGGGTACGGCTTCCCTGGATACCGCTTTGATAAAGGATGTGCAGATGGAACCGCTGGCCAGTGGCATCAGGGTACAGGGCAGCCTCAAAAACGCTACGTTCGATAATATTAATTTTTCAGACTGGACTAACGGGGTGGACTATGGTTTCCGGGTGGCAGGGGCCACCGAAAATGTAAAAATACAGAACTCCTATATTAACCTCGCTGCGCCTACCGTACCTGCCAACCCGGAGGCAGACCTTGGTATCCATTTCCAGGGAACGGTAAACAACCTGGAGATACTCAACACAAAAGTGCTGCAGGGCGGTTTCAGCAATCTCCGCTTTGATAACGCCGCGCAGAATGTTACCATCACTGCATCCGAATTTACCAATGCCCTCATCAACCATAACGCCAGCGACAGTTGCATACGCTTCCTGCATAATGTTACGGGGCTGACCATGACCGATGTGGAAATAGGTGGAGACCCGGCAGACAAGGTGGCCGGAGGCCTGCTGTTTAACGCCGGGGCTACAGATGTAACCCTTACAAATGTTGCTGTAAGGAATACCGTGTCACAATCCCTGACCTTCCGCGGAGCCACCAATGTGGTAGTAGATAACGCGGAGATAGACAATGTGGGAGACGGGATCATAGTATTGAATGCCACCACAGGCTTTGAACTGAAAAACTCCAGGGTCAGTAATACCACCCTGGCAGGTGGAGACGGTATTGAGTTGAGCGGTTTGTTCCCCCGGTCAAACGTCAGGATCACCGGCAATACATTCGAAAACCTGGCCCGCAGCGGTATTGTAATGCATATGGGCCATGCAACGGCAGAATACGCCATAACCGGTAATATTGTCCGTAACAATGCCTCGTACGGCATCTGGTTCCATGCCGGCCTCAACGCGGTAAAACCGGTTTCCATCACTGGCAACAACCAGATATATAATAATGGCGCGGATGGTGTTTACTTTCATACGAATGATAACAGCCAGGGGGTGCTGATTACCGGTAACAGCATTTATAATAATACGGGCCAGGGCATTTTCATTGCGGCTGCGGCCAACGGCAATTATAAAGGCGCTAACCGTCCGGTTATCGCTTCTTCCGTTCGTACCGCCGGCAACAATTACACGGTTAACATCACTGTTCCCGCCATTGCAACAGATGCGGCGGGTACATTGTATACGGTAGACCTGTATGCGAATGAAGTAGGCACCAGTCCCAACAGCGGCCGGCAACCGGTAGCATCGTTCACTAACGTGGCAGCCGGAACTTCTACGCATGCGGTGACCTATACAGGCGCAGGCGGCGGTTTCTGGACGGCCACGCTCACCACGGCCAAAGGCACGTCTGAGCTCAGTGATCCCAGGCCTATTTCCATTAACGGCCCAGGCGGCGTTACCACCGGTATCGGCGCCTGGTACCGCGGGGATATGGGGCTGAGCAATACCCAGTGGAGCGATATCAGCGGCAACGCCAGGAACCTCCCTGCGTCTGCCAACAAACCTGGCGTAGACAGTGTGGACGGTATCAATTTTAACACAACGGCTACCTTTGCAGGACCGCAGTTTTTTGGTAAGGGCAACATCGTAGACCCGGCTACTTCGGTGCTGGGTAACGGTAATATGAACAATATTGCCGTGTTCGGCGTATCCTCATCTGCTGCATTGAAGTCAGGCGCCATATTCTACCAGATGACCACCAACGGTTATGGTGCGGGGGCCGCGCCCTCATGGGCCAACGGCACCCTGCTCTGGGACGCACCGTATGGCTACAGGCTGAACATAGCGTGGGGCGGTACCTTGAACAAGGCGCATGTATGGAGCTTCACCAAAACGCCCGCCAACATGCGCGCCACAAGAGACAATGTGCTGGTGAAAGATCAGCCCGGCGCCTACAACTTTACCGGCAACGGGGGGAACTATGCCTCTCATATAGGCGTATGGCCGGGAACCGACTATTATGCCGGCGCTATACCGGAAGTGATCGTATATAAAGATATTTCGGCCCTCGGCGCAACAGACCAGCTGAAAATAGAAAGCTACCTGGCATTGAAATACGGCGCCACGCTGGCCGCCACCAATTACCTGGCCAGCAACGGAACAGACATGTATACCGCTGCGGCCAACACCGGGTACGGCTTCCGCATCACCGGCATAGGCCGGGACGATGTTTCCTGGCTGCATCAGAAACAATCCATCAGCCGGGATGCGGGCGTGGTTACACTGGCGTTAGGTACGGCGGTGGCATCTGCCAACCGGCTGAATGCCAATAGCGTGACGAATGACATCGCCTTCCTGGTGATTAGCGATAACAACGGGAATACTACCTATAACCAGCCTGTTCCCGCCACCGGCACCACCTCTACCCAACGCATGCCCCGCGTATGGCGCGTGCAGAAAACGGCCAGCTGGGACGATGCACAAGATGTAACGCTTAAACTGGAAGGCGGCGGCAGCAACAATTACCTGCTCATCAGCACAGATGCCGCTTTTGGTACCATCACTAAAGAAGTGGCGCTGAGCAACGGGGGAGCGGCCACGGTGAAAGGTGCAGACCTGCCTGATGGCGCTTACTTTACTTTTGGCCGTTTGCAGAAATTCCCCGCCGGTGTCAGCGCCGGGCTGATCTCCTGGGTGAAAGCAGACCAGGATGTAACGCTGGATGGCAGAAACGCTACCAAATGGGTAGACCAGGCGCCGGCAGGAAGAGCATGGACAAAGGCCGGCGGCACCGTACTGAATTGGGAAGAGGCTGGCGTCAACTTCAACCCCGCCATCAACTTCCCTGGGGCCAACTATTTTGTTGCCCAGCCCGATTTCTCCAGCGGCTTAACAGCGGGGGAAGTTTTTTCCGTACAGTACTCCAATCTGGCGGCAACCGCTGTTAACGGTTTCCCGTATGAACTGGGCGGCGGGGGCGGTAGCGCCACCAACGTACATTATCCATATAATAACGGGTCTATCTACCTCCATTTTGGCCGCCTCACTCGCCCGGGGTATGCCCTGGGAGGCATGAACATGCAGCTGCCCAAACTGATGAATGCCTGGAGCGCCACCAATGACTGGGCCCTCAGTTTTGACGGGCAGCAACTGGTGCGCGAAACAGCGGCGTTGACGCCCAACTTTGTTTCTCCGGCAGCCGGGAAGTACTACATAGGCGCGGGTCATAATTCCGCATTCAATGGGCGGGTACCTGAAGTGATCATGTATTCCCGCAAGCTGGCAGATATAGAACGCAAACAGCTGAACAGCTACATGGCCCTTAAATACGGGCTTACCCTGCGGGACAATGCCAACAATCTCACGGACTATGTAGCCAGCAACGGCGCCACCCTCATGTGGGCAGCGGCAGACAATACAGGTTTCGGCCAGCGGATCACCGGCATTGGCCGTGACGATAACGGCATGCTGTACCAGAAACAAAGCCGCTCGCAGGCAGCCGGCGCTACTGTTACCATGGCGCTCGGCGGTTCCGTGGCTACCTCAAATCCCGCCAATAACAATATTATTACGAACGATCTTTCTTTCCTCACCTTCAGCGATAACAACGGTGCGCTCACCTACACTGCCCGCGTGAACGGCATAAGCGGTGTTTCGGTACGTACACCGCGCATGTATAAAGTTGACAAAACCAACTGGGCAGACCAGGATGTTACGCTGGCGCTGACAGATACGGAAAGCGATATTTACCTGCTGGTGAGCAGCGACAACGTGTTTGGCGCGGGAGACAATGTGTACCCCTTGAATGCTGACAACCAGGTAACCCTTAACAGCAGCCTGCTGCCGGATGGTTCCTATTTCACCTTCGCCAAAAACATCAACGGCCCCGGCGCCGTATCTACCGGCATCAAGCTCTGGCTCCGGTCAGATAAAGACGTGGTAACCGCCGGTTCCCTGGCTACCGGTTGGAAAGACTATTCCGGCTTGGGCAACCATACCACGAAGGCGGTAGGCACCATCGATTACCTGCCTGCCAATATGAACTTCAACCCCTCCCTGGGCTTCACCAACATGAGTAAAGACGCGTTTGACGGTACTGACCTGAAAATGGCCAATGCCGCCAACTTCGCCATGTTCTTCGTATTGTCTCCGCAGGTAAGCACTACCGGTACAGACGTTTTTGTGGTAGGGGAAACCGGGAACCAGGGCCGCGTGCAATATGTGACCACCGTTGCAGGCGGCGGCTATGAGCTGATTGGCGCTACTGCGGGCCTCACGGCAGGCGGCGCCTGGAACAACAAACCGCATATTGCCGGTTTTGTAGGCGGCGGCGGTACGGGCAGGGGCTACCTGAACGGACTGCTGGGCACAGCCCAAACACCCGGCACCATCGGCAATGCTACCGGTATTTATAACGTGGGTGATGTGGTAGATAACGGTGACGGGCTGGGCATGCACCTGTCTGAAGTGGTAGTGTACCACAGAACGCCCACCGCGGCTGAAATACTGCGGGTCAATTCTTACCTCGCCCTCAAGTACGGCATCACGCTCAATCAAAGTACCGCTACCAATTACGTGGCCAGTGATGGTACCACGCTGATGTGGACGGCCGCTAACAATACCGGCTATAACACCCGTATTACAGGCATCGGGCGGGATGATGCGTCTGCACTATACCAGAAACAATCCCGTTCCGTGAGCAACGGCTCCCTCGTGACCGTTGCCATGGGCAATACGGTAGAAGCGTCCAACGCAGCCAATAGCAACACTATTGCAAACGATCTTTCTTTCTTCACCTTTGCAGATAACAATGCTGCCGCAGCTTACCGCATATCTATCATTGGCGGGGCAGGTCTGGCTTCGCACATGAGCCGGATATTCAAAGTGGAGAAGTCTGCCAGCTGGACGGATGCTGAAATTACGGTGAAGCTGGAAAACGGGAATGATGATGTGTACTTGTTGCTCCATAACAGCGCCAACTTCACCACCGGAACACCGGTATGGAAGCAGCTGAGCGCTGGCGGCACCGTTACGCTGAACAGCAGCGAGATGCCGAACGGCTCCTTCTTTACTTTCTCCCGCTACGTTCGCGGGCCCAATACCGTAAAAGACGGTATGGCTTTCTGGCTGCGCGCGGATGATATGGTGTCCGGCACTACGGACTGGTTTGACTACAGCGGCCTGGGCAATGACGCCAGCCAGCCTGTACTGGCTAACCAGACCATTACAGACGCCCGCGGCATCAACTTTAACTATGCTTTCCGCTTTGATGGTACAAATGACTTCATGGACATTAATACCACCCGGATAGACCCTGCCAATTCCACTGTTTTTGCCGTGGCAAAAGGGCAAGGCTATAATGCCGCCGGCGCGGCCAGGAACCTGATAGGAGCTGGTGCGCTGGGCTCCGCTCAAGGTATGGAATTCAGGATTGCCGGCACTGCGCAGCTGCAATACCTGGAAAATAACGGTACGCTCATTCAGCATGGAACTTCTCCCGGTGGTTTGATAGAGAACCGGCCATACCTGTTTGCCGCCACGCAAACCAATGCCACTAATGGCATTAAGGTATACGCCAACAACCTGCTAAGTGGTCAGGGTAACAACACCATCACGCCGGCAACGGCCAACCTCGTGTCAATAGGCTCCAGAACAATGAGTTCCCGTACGTTCTTCTGGATGGGAGATATAGCTGAGGTAGTGGCTTACAACCGTGTGCTGGACGATGTGCAGCGCCAGCAGGTATCTTCTTATCTTGCCCTGAAATACGGCCTCACACTTGACCAGACCACCCCCACAAACTACCTCGCTTCTGACGGCAGTGCGTACTGGACGGCCAACGCCACCTACAAACACCGCATCACCGGCATTGGCCGGGATGATGAGACCACGCTGAATACCAAACAATCTGTCAGCGCTGACGAGGCCTTTATTACACTGGCGCTGGGCAACAGCGTTGCCATCACCAACGAGCAGAACAACAGCACCATCAACAACGATAAATCTTTCTTCGTATTTGCGGATAACGGACTGTCAGGCACTTCTTACGCCGTCAACGTTAGCGCCACCAATGTTACCCGCCGTTTGGCCAGGGTATGGCAGGTAGACAAAACCAGCAACTGGGTAGACCAGCCGCTTACCCTGAAAACGAACGCGCTGGGAACGGACGTTTACATGCTGATCAGCACAGACCCCACTTTTGCCACCATCAACCAGGAGCTGCCGCTGAACACCAACAAGGAGATCACCCTGAGCAGCAGCCTGCTGGCCGACGGTATTTACTTCACGTTTGGCGCGCCTGTAAAATATCCGGGCGGTGTAAGCAGCGGTTCGCTGATATGGCTGCGTGCGGATAACGGTACATCGGCCACGGGAGATAATTCACCCATAGGAGAGTGGAACGATTATAGCCCTAACGGCAACACCGTATCTCAAGCTGTAGCGGGCAGCCAGCCTGTTTATCTGAATAATGCCGCCAGCAACCTCAACTTCAACCCTGTAGTGAAGTTTGACGGCGTGGCCAGCACACTGACCGGTGCTTCTTTCCTGAAGAACGGCACTTACAACGGCGCCGCCGCCTTCCTGGTGAGCAACCAGGCAACGGCCAATGCTACGGTGATCTTTACAGAAACGGGTCTTGGCAATGTTATCAACAGCCAGTTTACCCTGCATGCCACATGGTCTGACAATATTGTATACTGGGATGCTCCTTATGCCAACCGGATACAGTTCAACACAGGCGGCGTAAACGGCCAGACGCTGCTTTGGACAACCACCAGCGATCTTTCACTGGCCACCGCCAAACAAGCCATTTACCGGAACGGCACAAGCGTGCTCACCGGTGACAAAACCACTGTTCTGGCAGGTGGCAACTATCCATTCAAGGTAGGCGCCAATGCCAGCGTATATTATAATGGCCGCATGGGCGAACTGATCGTATATGCCGGCCCGCTGACGGCCTTGCAGCAGCAGCGGGTGAATACCTACCTGGCTATCAAATACGGTATTACGCTGAATAACGGCGCTACGGATTACCTGGCTACGGATGGCGCCACCAAGGTATGGGACGCTACCGCCAATGCCGCCTATAAAAATAATATTGCCGGTATTGGCAGGGATGACGCGGAAGACCTGGTGCAAAAACAAAGCCGCAGCGTCAACGCCGGCATGCAGCTGGCCATTGGCCTGGGCGCGCTGGCGGAGACCAACGGCGCGAATACCCATGAATTTGCAGCTGACAAAGCATATATGGTATGGGGAGATGACGGCGCCAGCAGCCTCTTCAAAACCCCCATCACCGGTAACCCTGCGGTGAACTACCGCATGGCGCGTGTATGGAAAGTACAGGAGAGCGGTACCATCGGCAATGTACAGGTAGCCGTGCCGTACGATGCGCTGCCCAATGCCAAAGAAACTTACCTCGTTATCAGCAACGATGAAACGCTGGATGGAACAGACCAGTTCCTCCCGCTGACGGAAGCCGCGCTGAACGGTGTGAAGCATTATACCGCCACGGTTGATCTGGCCAACGGCCAGTACTTCAGCTATGCGGCATCCATCAAGGCGCCGGGCGGCGTTGTGGGTACATCCCTCTGGCTGCGTCCTGACATCGGCACTTCTACCGGAGCGGACAACACCGCCATCAGCGGCTGGACGGATTATGCCTCAGACCTGAACAACGCGGTGCAAACCAACGGGCTCAACCAGCCGTTCTTCATGAACAACGCTGCAGATAACATCAACTTCAACCCTGTGGTGAAGTTTGATGGTGCCGCGCATTTTATGGACCTCGATGTGATGAAGCTGCCGCGGGGTACTGCGGCCAGAACGCTGTATGGCGTCGGCAAGGCGGATAATGTTGCCGTAAACCGCTATATTATCAGTTGGGGTACAGCTACTACTTCACAAAGCGCTGGTTTAGCCAACATCGTGGGAGCCGGCCAATTTGTTGGCACTGCCAATGACGTGGCTTCTCCCGGTTTCTGGCAGCTGGCCCAGCCCAACGAGCTGGCAGGCACCTGGGCCGGGAATGGTGGTGCGGCCACCATTTATGGTAAAACCCGGCAGCTGGCCACCGCTGCCAAAACCTGGAATACGGGATCTACCGCAGCGAAGATCGGGGCTTACGTGGGCTCCGGCCAGCTATGGAGCGGCACCATGGGCGACGTGATCGTATACCCCACCGCCCTGACGCCCGTTGAACGGCAGCGGGTGAGCACCTACCTGGCTATCAAATACGGCTATACGCTTGACCAGACTACGGCCACGGATTACCTGGCTACTGACGGCACCACCAAAGTGTGGGACGCTACCGCCAACACCACCTATAAAAATAACATCACCGGCATCGGCAGAGACGATGTGGAAGGCCTTAACCAGAAGCAGTCCCGCAGTGTGAACACCGGCCTGCAGGTAGCCATCGGCCTGGGCTCGCTGGCTGAAACCAATACAGAAAATAATCAAGCCTTCACTGATGACCGGTCTTACCTGGTTTGGGGAGACGATGGCGCCAGCACCGCGTTCAATACCGCCATCACAGGCAACCCGGCTGTGAACTACCGCATGGAACGCGTATGGAAGGCCCAGAAAACCGGTACTGTGAACGAAGTGCAGATAGCAGTACCGAAGAACGTGGCGTCAGGTAGCATCAACAGCCTGCAGCTGCTGGTAGATAATAGCAACACCTTCAGTGCGCCTGCAGCATATCCCGTTTCAGAGATCACCCTGAACGGAGAAGATTATTATATCGCCAATGTGATTTTGAACGACGGGCAATATTTCACCTTCGCAGCATTTGTAGCCGCGCCCGGCGGTGTGATCGGCAGCTCCCTCTGGATAAAAGCCGATGCCGGCGTGCAGGCGGATGCCGTTGACCAGGTGGAGCAATGGAATGACCAAAGCGGCAGCGGATATGTGACCACGGAACTGCGGCCGGCTGCTATTGCGCATACCGACCCGGTTGTGCCATCAGCTGCTATCGTAAAAGTACCGGGTGCGGTGAATTTCAACCCCGCTATAGATTTCTCCGGCGCGCCAGCCAAATCCCTGAAAGGAAATGCGGCCGGCTCATGGAACAGCTCCACTGATATCGCCATGTTCAGCGTGAGCGCTCCGGAAGGCCTGCCCGCTAACGGATTGGGCGGTATTTTTGCCTCCAACGGCCGTTGGAATCAAGACCCTTCCGGTTCCGGCAGGGGACTGATATATAGCAGCGCAGGCGCCTTTACGATAGACGGTAATGGCTGCCTGCCGGGCCAAAGCACACCCTCGGCGGCCGGGCCGGTCATTGCCAGGGGCATTTACCTGCAGCCTAATAACACATTGGGCGGCGGCACCTGGCTGAATGGCAAACAAGGCGCCATTGCCGCCAGCTGCGCTACGCAAGGAGACGGCAGCTTCTTTGAAGTTGGCGGTCGCACCACGGGCACCGCAACCTTTGATAACCGCATATTCAACGGTAAAATACCGGAAGTGGTGGTCTATAAATCTGCCCTCACCTCCACACAAACCCGCCAGGTAGAATCTTACCTGGGCATTAAATACGGCATCACGCTAGACCAGAGCACCCCGCAGGATTACCTGGCTACAGACGGCACCACCAAAACATGGGATGCCGCTGCCAACGGTACCTACAATGCCAACATTGCCGGCATTGGCCGGGACGATGCCACCGCCCTGTACCAGAAACAAAGCCGCAGCATCAATGCAGGCTCCCTGCTGACTATTGGGCTGGGCAGCATTGCCGTAGACAATCTATCCAACAGCAACAGCTTTACTGCAGATAAAAGTTATATGACCTGGGCCAGCAACGCCGGTGCGGTAACCGCCTCCGGTGCAGACCTGCCGGGTTGTATCACGGAGCGCATCACCCGTGAATGGAAGGTGCAGCTCACCAACTTTGACAATGCCGCGCAACCGGTAGATCTTGAGTTTGACCTCACCGGCATTACCCGTGCCGGCACAACGCTGGAGCACTACGCCCTGCTGGTAGACAAAACCGGCACCGGTAACTTTGCAGCCCTTACACCTGCAGACTACATCCTGCTGCCCGCTACCGAACTGGACGTGGATAAAGTAAGGTTTGACAATGTGAGCGGCCTCTCCAATGGGGACGTGTTCACACTGGTAACCCGCAACCTGGTGTCTGCCGGGGCTTACCTGGTACCTGACGGTACGGAGGCCACGCTTACCGGCGCCTGCCTGGATGCCAACGGCATGCTCTACTTCAGGGACCCGGCAGACCCGGAAAAATACCTGGCTGCCATAGATCCCAACGGCAACACCATCAATCCATCAGACTTTGCCGCCTACATCAACGTGATGAAAGACATGGGTACAGAGCTGGGTAAAGCCGGCGGTACCGACTACGGCACGCAGCTCATGCGCCGCATGCTCCAGATCACTTACACCGGCGCCCCGCTCACTGCCAACGGCGGTGTGAAAGTGCGTTTCTATTGGAACGATGCGGAAAAGGCCGATGCGGAAAACTATCTCGCCAACACCCGCGGCGTTACCGCCCCCCAAACCTGGAAATGGTTCAAACATACCGGTACGGTGAATGCGGTGCTGGCAGACCTGACGGAAACCGGCCTGAACAACATGACGGAAATTCAGGCCAGCGCCAACGGTGAAGAGAACGGCGTGAAATACGTTGAGTTCAGTGATATACAGACCTTCTCCACCTTTGGCGGCCTCACTACCGCCACCGGCGTAGTAAGTGTGATCAAAAACACGGACGGCGCCGAAGGCGGTACCAACGGCCAGTTCCGGATCAAACTGCCCGGTACGCTGCAGGCAGCGGAAAACGTGACGGTGCAATACCAGATCAGCGGCACCGCTGCTAACGTAGATGACTATACTATTACCGGCCTTGATGCCGCCACCCTCACCGGCACAGTAGTGATACCTGCCGGCAGCAACGGGGCAGACGTGAACGTGGCTGTAGTGGATGACCAGGTAATAGAATTGACGGAAACCGTGAAGCTGACATTAATCTCCGCCGCAGGCGCCACGCCTTACAGCCTGCACACCACGGAGTTTGAAGCAGAAGTGAATATCACCGACAACGACAACATAGCAGCCAACCTGGTAGTGAAAGTAGCAGCAACCCTTACACCGGCCAAAGAAGCCGGCCCTGTAAACGGCCAGTTCACTTTCAGCCTGCCCATGGACGTTACCTGTGCGGAAGACATACTGGTTACCTTCAACCTGGGCGCCGGCACGGCCACTTATACCGCAGATTACCTGCTGGCAGGTTACGATGCGGCAACCAACACCGGCACCATCACCATCCCCGCCGGTCAGAACAGCGTTACGCTGAACGTGGCCGTGCAGCCGGATGACCTGCTGGAAGCCAACGAAACCGTCATACTCAACCAGGTGAGCGCTACCGCCACCAGCTTCACCTTCACCAACGCCGCCCCGGCTGCGGCCACCGTGGAGATAGAAGACAACAACCCGCCTTCTGCCCGTTACCTCAGCATCAGCAAGGTGCAGGACGGTTATGAGAAAGCGCCGGGCAACACCGTGCCGCAGAAAGCCGCTTTCAAAGTGAGCCTGCCTGAGGGTGTACGCTCTTCTGAAGATATTATTATCAATTATACCCTGAATGTATCAGGCACTGCCACAAACGGCACCGATTACACCTACCCGGTGACGGGCACCGTTACCATACCTTCCGGTCAGCGCGAAGTGATAGCTGAAATTGACATCGTGAACGATGATGTGATCGAAACAGATGAAACGATAGTGATTGACCTGGGTGATGGTAACGGCGGCCTGTACCCTGCCCACCCGGATGATGCCGCCCTGCGTACCACTACGCTCCTCATTTTTGACGATGAGCGGATAGACCCTGCCAGCACGCAGGTAACGGTAACGGCTACAGACAATACCGCTGCAGAGCCGGGCACCACCCCGGCCACGCAAGACGGTACCTTTACCATTGGCCTGCCCGGCAGTGTTACCGCCGCAACAGACATTACGGTTACCTTCAACATGAACGGCGTTGGCGTGCGTGGTACTGATTATGAGCTGTATGATGCCGGTAACGTACTGATCAGCGGCAACACCATTACCATTCCCGCCGGTCAAACCAGCGTGTCGGTAACATTGCGTGTGAAGGATGACCTGGTGATTGAAGGAGACGAGATCGTTACCATGGCGCTGAGCAGTGCAACGGCCACCGGCCTCACCTTGTCTGCCGGCACTACACCGGCTGAAATCACCATTGCGGATGATGATGTGACAGCAGGTAACCAGGTATTGAGCATTGCGGCTACACAGCACGCATCAGAGCCTGGTACAAACGGCTACTTCACTATTGCCCTGCCCACGGGTGTTACCGCTTCGAGGGATATTACCGTGACCTATACGTTTGATGACCCCGGCTCCACCGCGGTACCGGGTACAGACTTTGCCGCGCTTGCCGGCACGGCCGTTATCAGGGCGGGAGACGAGAACGTGCGCGTATACGTGAATGTGATCAACAACTACGTGATGGACGGCAGGCGTACCGTGAAGGTAGACCTCAACAGCGGAACAGATGGCACGAACAATTACACAGCCTCTGCAACCGCCAATACGGCTACTGTGAATATTGAAGACGAAGATTACGGCGCCAACTCCAACGTGCTGCTGCTTACCCGTGTATCCGACGCGGTGGAAGGCGGTGCGCAAGGCCGTTTCGAAATATCGCTGCCGCAGGGAGTGACCAGTTCAACGCCAATTACAGTAACGTATGACCTTTCCCTGAGCGGGGCCATAGAAGGCGCTGATTATAGTCTGGTAGATGCTCCCCATCTGAATAAAGCATCTAAAACGATTACCATTCCCGCAGGTCAATCTTCGGTGATAATTGACGTGGCGGCCGTAAACGACGGCATAATTGAGCCTACCGAAACAGTGGTGCTGACCCTTTCAAACGCCGCCAATAGCAATGGGGATCCGTTTACACTGAGCCCTGCAAGTGCTACAGTGAACATACTGGATGTAAACTCCACTGACCCGAACAACGTACTCGCTATAGCGCATGTACAAGACGGCCGCGAGCCGGGTGGTACTGTTGCGGATAACGCGCGCTTCCGTGTATACATTGAGTCAGGCAACACATTCCTGGAAAACACCGAAGTATCTATTACCATTGGCGGCACTGCGGCACAGGGAGTAGACTACCAGGTTATCGGCAATGTAACCATCCTTGCCGGAGCAACGGAAGCCATAGTGGATATTCCGGTAAACAACGATCACATCCTGGAAGCAACAGAAACGATCAATATCCAGCTGCTGGGCGGCAACCGCATTAACGGCGGCAGCACCTTGTATGTGCCCGCCAGCTCAACGCCCGCCAACAATAACATCACCATCAATGTTGAAGACGATGATGTAACGAACGCCGCAGCACGCGTACTCGAAATAGTGAAACTGAACGACGGCGCTGAACCGGCCACCAACGGCCTGTTTGAAATACGCCTGCCGGAGCACACTGCCGGCCAGCGTTACACATCTGCCATTCCGCTCAATATTTCTATTACCCCCGGCGGAACAGCCACTATGGTAGATGACTACAAAACCATTAACACTACCGTTCAGTTGCCCGCCAACCAGGGCAGCGTGGTAGTGCCGGTAGAGGTGGAAGACGATAACCTGCTGGAAGGCACGGAAACCGTCATCCTCACCCTGCCCGCTACCGCGGCTACCGGTACCTATGGCGGCGTGAACTATGACTTTACCGCTTCGCCAATCAATAACGAAGCCACTGTAAATATCACAGACAATGAAGAAACCGCGAAGATCAGCGCCACCGGTACCAGTGACGCGTTCGAGAACGGCGCAGACGGTTACGTGCGCTTTGCGCTGACCAATCCCGCGGCGGTAGCCAGCGCGGATGTGGTGGTATCATTCACCATATTGCCCACAGGTACCGCACAGCCGTCAGATTACACGGTAGATGCGGCATCCTTCGGTGGTGGTTACGATCCCGCCACCGGTACAGGTACTATCAGGATACCTGCCGGCCAGTCTCAGATAGACCTGCCCATCAAAGCGGTGGCAGATGACCTGGTAGAAGGAGAGGAGTCTGTGATCGTTCGCCTGGATGGCGCTGCCACCACAGTTCCTGCCGGTACGCTGAACCTGGCCGTGCAAGGCACCGCCCAGCGCACCGTATTTATTCATGACGATGCGGGTTATGACCTGAGCATCACCGCCGCCAGCCAGACCAATGGCGCAGAGCCAACCACGCCGGGCGCCTTCCGCGTGAAGCTGGCCGGTACGCTCAAGGCCGGCAATGACGTTACGGTAACCTACACCGTGCAAACCGGCAGCACCGCCACCGCGGGTGTTGACTACACCGCCCTGAGCGGCACGCTGGTGATCCATGCCGGCGACAACTACGCAGATATTGCCGTGCCCGTACAGAACGATAACATCATTGAAGGCACGGAGAACGTGATCATCCGCCTGCAGTCTGCTACAGCCGGTACCCTGGCGTATACCGTAAATGCGGTTGACGTAGCGCTGGATATCGCAGATGATGATGACGCCAACAAAACACTGAGCGCCGCCGTACAACGCCATGCCGCAGAACCGGGCGCTGGTACCAACGATGGCGTGTTCCGCATCAGCCTGCCCGCCGGTCTCACCGCCGCGGGAGACGTTACCGTGAACTACGTGCTGGATGCCGGCACCGCCACATACGGCAGTGATTTCACCATTACCGGTTATGACCCTGTTGCCAATACCGGCACAGCCACTATCACAGCAGGGCAGCCTTTTGTAGATATACCGGTAACCATTGTTAATGACTACATCATAGAAGGCAATGAGCTGGCAATACTGCGTGTAACCGGCGGCGCCTCTTCCGTTGGCGCCTTTACACCGGCAGCAGCAGCCACCGCCAGCATGACCATTACCGATGACGATGACAAGCCGGAGAACCGCGTGGTCAGCGTACTGAAAACAGGCGCGGATGGAGACGAGAACGGCCCTGTACATGGCACGTTCCGCTTCAAGCTGCCCGGTACCGTTGGCGGCAGCGATCTCATCCTCACCAACGAGCCCGTTACCATCAATTATACCATTGCCGGCACAGCAGTACCTGGCGCAGACGCTACGGCCACCACACGTGACTATGTGCAGCTGAGCGGCCAGGCCGTCATCCCCGCCGGTGAAGGTTATATAGATGTACCGGTAACCGTGATAGACAATACTGTTATAGACGGCAGCCGCACCGTGACCGTAAGCATCAGCAGCAGCGGCATCAGCGCGCCGGCTGCAACGTTCACGGCACACGCTACCGAAAACACCGCTACTTTCAATATTGCGGACAATGACAATGTAGCCGCCAACGCCAGCCTGATACTTTCGGTAGAGGAGCCAGACGCCATGGAAGGCGCTGCGCCGGTGAACGGCATCTTCAGGCTGAGCCTGCCCAACGGTGTAACAGCTTCCCGTGACCTGAACATGGCCTATACGCTGAGCGGCAAGGCCGTAAACGGTACAGACTACCAGGCTATCAGCAGCTTCACCGCTACTATACCGGCCGGCCAATCCTATATAGATGTTACCATCACCCCGGTAGATAACAACATCATAGATGGGGACCGCAGCGTAATACTGACCACGGGCGCTATCACCGTAACAGGCGGCAACCCGTACGGCAGTACGTTCAGCGTGAGCCCGCTGAACGCTACCCTCACCATTCATGATGATGACGGCACGGCGGCCAACCGCAACCTCAGCATTACGGCCAACCTGCCGGATGCACAGGAAGCAGCCACTCCGGTGAACGGCCAGTTCACCATCAGCCTGCCCAACAGTGTTACGGTGGCAGAAGACCTTACCGTACACGTAGCGCTTACCGGCAGCCAGGCGGTGAACGGCACGGACTATACCACTATACCGCTGACCGTTACCATACCTAAAGGCCAGCCTGCCGCTACCGTAAACATTGTGCCCATCAACAACAACCTCATAGATGGAGACAGGAGCGTGGTAATGAGCATCACCAGCATTGAGCTGCCCGCCGGCAGCACCCTGGGGGCATTTACTTCCACAGCTCCGGGTAACCAGGCCACCCTGGTGATACATGACGATGATGCCGCCAGCATGAAGCTGGGCGTAACCGCCAGCCAGGCCAATGCCGCAGAGCCCTCCACCCATGGAGAGTTTACGGTGAGCCTGCCTTCCGGTGTGAGCGCCACGCAGCCTGTTACCGTATTTTATACCGTTGCAGGCACTGCCGCCCCCGGCGCAGATGCCAGCGCAACAGACCAGGATTATATTTTGCTGAGCGGTTCCGTGACCATCGCAGCTGGTTCAACCAGTGAGAAGATACCCGTAACCGTGATAGACAATAATATCATCGACGGCAATCGGACGGTAGAGATCTCCATCACCAGGGGGGAAACCACAATAAACGGACAGGTTGTGGCCATTGGCGTGGATGGTACGGCGCAAAACGCCACCGTGCTGATTGCCGACGATGATGCTGCCAAAGCTTCATTGTCTGTTACCGCCAGCAAAGCCAACGCGGCTGAGCCCCTTACGCATGGTGAGTTCACCATCCAGCTGCCTGCCGGTGTTACTGCCACGCAGGATGTGGAAGTAGCTTATACCCTCAGCGGCGCGGCCGTTAACGGTACAGACTATGTAACCTTGAGCGGTACGGTCATCATCCCCGCCGGCAGCGATGACGTGACGGTACCGGTGGAAGTGATCAACAACACTATTATTGACGGTACCCGCCCTGTAGTGCTCACCCTTACCGGCGGCACCACCCTCACCGCAGGCTCCATTGGTGTAGACGCAGCCGCAGCCTCCGCACAGGTAGATATTGCAGATGATGATGCCGCACTGACGCAGCTCTCCGTGGCTGCCACGCAGCCGGACGCCGCAGAGCCCGGTACAGACGGGCAGTTCACCATCAGCCTGCCCAGCGGTGTTACCGCTACAGAGGCCATCACAGTGAGCTATAACATGACCGGCATTGCCGTAAACGGAACGGATTACGAGATGTTGACCGGCACAGCCATCATCCCGGCCGGTGCTTCTTCCGTAACCGTTGCGGTAGAGGTGAAAGACAACACCATCATTGACGGTACGCGCAGCGCCATCATCACCCTCACCGGCGGCACTACGCCCAATGTAGGCTCCATCGGTGTGAACAGCGCCGCTGCTACCGCCACGGTGAATATTGCAGATGATGACCTGGGCAATGCCAAAGTAGAAGTGATACCGTCTGCCGCCAACGCCGCAGAACCGGCTACAAACGGCATGTTCACCATCCGCCTGGCCAACGGTCAAACCACCACGGCAGATATTGACGTAACCTTTGACATCACCGGCGGCGCCCTCCGCGGTACGGATTATACCCTGACAGACGCCGGCGGTACCACCATTACCGGCAACACCGTACGCATACCTGCCGGCAGCGGAGAAGTGGCCGTAACGGTGAAAGTAACGGACGATGATATCATTGAACCGTCTGAAACCGTGCAGCTGGCCCTGCAATCTGCTACCATTACCAGCATGGGCAATGCGGCAGTGCCCATCGGCACGCCTGCAAGCGCCACCGTGCATATTGCGGATAACGACAACGACGCCGCCTTCCGCGTGCTGAAAGCCGTGGCCAGTGTGGCCAACGCTTCAGAAACCGGGCCGGTGAACGGTGAAGTGACCTTCAGCTTTATGGATGCAAACATTACTGCCGCGGAAGACGTGGAGATCAGCTTCACGCTCAGCGGCACCGCTACAGAAGGCACAGACTACACGCCCATGCAGCGTACCGTTATCCTGAAAGCAGGAGAGAAACAGGTAACCGTACCGGTACCAGTGATCGATAACATGATCATTGACGGCAACCGTACCGTAGTAGTAACTGTTACCGGCGGCACTTCCGGCCTGGGCCTCTTTACGCCCGCCGCAGCGCCGGTAAACGCCGCCACGGTGAATATTGCGGATAATGACAATACCGCAGACCAACTGAAACTGAGCATTGTAAAAACAGCAGACGGTTCAGAGCCCGCTAACGCAGGGGCCTTTACCATCAAGCTGCCTGACGGGCTCACCGCCGCCAGGGATATTACAGTGAACTATAACATAGATGCGGCCTCTACCGCCACGGCCGGTGCGGATTACCAGGCCATTACCGGTACCATTGTGATACCCGCCGGCGCGCCCGGCGCAACAGTGCCGGTACAGGTCACTGACGACCGTATCATAGAGCTCACCGAAACCGTGGTGATGAACATCACCGGCGGCACCGGCCTGGAAGCAGACGGCGCTACGCCCATTGCTTTCACCGCAGACGTGGCCCAGGCTACCGTGAACATCATAGACAATGACCTCACCCCCGCCAGCGGCGCGGTGCAGATCAGCAAGGTGTCTGACGCCGTGGAAGGCGGGGCTAAAGGCCAGTACCGCATTGCATTGCAGCCCGGCATTACTGCGTCGCAGGATATCACCGTTACCTTTACCGTGAGCGGCAGCGCCACCCGCGGTACGGACTACCAGTTCACCGAAGTGCCTGGTGGCGCGGTGATCAGCGCCAGCACCATTACCATCCCTGCCGGTGCAGGTGAAGTGCTGGTGAATGTAGATGCGGTGGATGACGGTACCATTGAAGGCCAGGAGCAGGCCATCATGACGCTCAGCAGCATTGCTTCCGCGCTGCCCTTCACCGTTGACCCTGCGCAGGCATCTGCTACGGTGAATATCGTAGACGTGAACGCCGCCGCCAGCGGCGCCATCAGCATCACCCATGTGGCCGATGCGGCAGAACCGGCTACAGACGGTAAGTTCAGGGTAAGCCTGCCCGCAGGCACCACAGCGGCAAGAGACATCACCGTGTCTTACGCCCTCAGCGGCCAGGCTATAGCCGGTACCGATTACATCACGGGTACGGTTACCATTCCGGCCGGGGCAGACGGCGCGGATGTAGTAGTGACCGTGAAAGACGACTACATCATCGAAAGCACGGAAAGCGTGATCATGCGTGTACTGGGTGGCAACGGCCAGGACGTGAACGGCGGCAACCTGCTGTTCCCCGCACATGCGGCCAACCACACCGCTACCATACAGATAACAGACAATGATAACACCGCCGCCAACCGCACACTGGAAGCAGTGAGGGTAACAGACGGCGCAGAACCGGCCACCAACGGACGGTTTGAGATCAGGCTGCCCGAAGCGGCGCCCGGCATACGCTACACGGTAGCTGAAGATATCAACGTAGTATTTGCCGCCAGCGGTACTGCCGCAGCCGGTACGGATTACGAAGATGCAGGCACGGGCATTATATTGCCAGCCGGCAGCAGCAGCGTGTTTGTACCCGTAACGGTGAAAGACGACACCATACTGGAAGGCGATGAAACCGTGATACTGACGCTGGCGAATGCTACTGCTGCCAGTGGGGACGTATACACGCCCGCAGGCAGTGCCGCCACTGTTACCATTGCGGATGACGACCTCACGCCGGCCAACCTGCAGCTGACCGCCACGGCAACAGTGGCAGACGCTAACGAAACAGGGCCGGTGAACGGCGAGCTCACCATCAGCTTGCCTGCCAATGTAACCCTGGCAGTGCCTGCTACAGTGACCTACACCATCAGCGGCACGGCCGCCACCGGTACGGATTACCAGGCCCTGAGCGGCACGGTTACCATACCGGCCAATACCGGCAGCGTGAAAGTACCGGTGAACGTAATAGACAACAGCATCATTGACGGCACCCGCACGGTGATCATGACCATTGACAACGGTACGGCCACCATTGGCGCTGCTACTTACACTCTCACGCCCGCAGGTACGCCTGCCACGGTGAACATTGCAGACAATGACAACACCGCCGCCAACCTGCAGCTGGGCGTAGCCCGGCAGAAAGACGGGGCAGAACCGGCCACCGGCGGTGAATTTGTGATCAGCCTGCCCACAGGTATCACTTCAGCAAGACCGGTAACGGTACAGTTCACCATAGACAACAGCAGCACGGCTACAGTGGGTGCAGATTACAGCGCCATCGTGATGCCTGTTACCATTCCGGCCGGGCAAGGCAGTGTAACCGTGCCCGTGAATGTGCTGGACGATCAGATCATTGAAGCTACTGAAACAGTGATCATGCACATCAGCGGCGGCAGCGACGGGCTGTTCAACTACACCGCCGGCGCAGCCAGCACCGCTACTGTATCCATCACGGATGATGATGCGGCGGCCAATGCCCGCGTGGTGCTGCTGACCAAAGTGTCAGATGCCATAGAGGGCACCGTGCGCGGCCGTTACCGCCTGGGCCTGCCTGCAGGTTACACCAGCGCAAGCAACATCACCGTTACCTTCAGCATGAGCGGTGCAGCAGTGCGCAACGCTACCACAGATTACCAGCTCATGCAGGGCAGCAACCTGGTAAGCGGCAGCACCGTTACCATTCCTGCCGGCGCCAACGAGATATGGATAGATGTAGAAGCCTATAACGACGGTATTGTTGAAGGCCCCGAAGACGCGGTGATGACACTGACGAGCGCAAGCTCCGCCGTGCCTTTCACCATTGACCCGGCCAGCTCAACGGCCACTGTGAATATTGTAGACGTGAACGCCCCGGCAGATAACCCGGTATCCGTAACCCGTGTGAGCGATGCAGCAGAGCCTTCCACGAACGGCCGGTTCAGGATAAGCCTGCCTGGCGGCATCACTGCGGCACAAGACATCACCATCATGTACAACCTGTCCGGCGCCGCCATAGCTGGTGTAGATTACAACATCGGCAGCGTGGTGATACCGGCAGGTGACAACGGGGTGGATGTAGACGTGACCGTAACAGATGATTACATCATTGAAGGCACGGAACCGGTTACCCTCCAGCTGCTGGGCGGCAACGGCAAAAACAGCATGGGCATTGATGTGTACTACCCGGCAGATGCCAGCAACCATACGGCTACATTGAATATTGAAGACAATGATAACACCGCTGCAGCGCGTACGCTGGAAGTGGTACGCCTCAACGATGCGGCAGAGCCTGCCGCCAACGGCCACTTTGAGATCAGGCTGCCGGAAGCGGTGCCGGGTACCCGCTACACCACCGCGCACAACATCAGCGTAGTGTTCTCTACAGCAGGTACGGCAACGGCCGGTACGGACTATGAAAGCATGGGCACGGGCATTGTACTGCCCGCCGGCAGCAGCCGCGTAACGGCAGCGGTGAAAGTGAAAGACGACAAGATCATTGAAGGCAATGAAACAGTAGTGCTTACGCTTGATCCGTCCGCTTCCGCTTCTCCCGCAGGCAGCTTCACCGCAGGCACGGCCAATACAGCTACGGTTACCATAGCGGATGACGACGCCATAGCGCTCAACCAGGTGCTCACCGTAACCGCCACCATACCGGATGCGGCAGAGCCCGCCAAACACGGCGAGTTCACCATCAGCCTGCCGGCAGGCGTAACCGCTGCCATGCCGGTAACGGTGCAATACACAGTGAGCGGTACGGCTACAGACAAAGACTACACGCCACTGGCCGGCACCGTGGAAATACCGGCCAATGCCAATTCAGTGCAGGTACCTGTCAATGTGATAGACAACCTGATCATAGACGGCAGCCGCAGCGTGATCATGACGCTGGGCAATGGTAGCGCCACCATAGATGGCACCGCGGTGAACTTTACACCGGGCGCGGCCTCCAAAGCCACGGTGATGATTGCGGACAATGATAACACCGCGGCCAACCGCAGCCTGCAGATCAGGGCCAGCGTAGCAGATGCGCATGAAACAGGGCCGGTGAACGGCGAATACGTGATCAGCCTGCCGGCCAACATCACGGCCGCAGAAGACATCAGCATACAGCTGGGAGTAAGCGGCACGGGCACGCCGGGTACAGACTACCAGGCCATCAGCGCCACCGTAGTGATACCAGCCGGTGCATCCGAAGTAAAAGTTCCGCTGAACGTAATAGACAATGCCATTGTAGATGGTAACAGAACAGTGATACTCACGGTGGTGAACGGCAGCACCGCTACGCTGGGCAGCTTCCAGCCGGCCGCCGCACCGGGCCACCAGGCCACTGTAACCATTGCGGACAATGACGTGAAAGGCTCCATCAGCTGGAAGAGCGTGCGCTACACCGGTACCGGCGCCAACGGCGCAGTGAAAGCCGGTGACCAGATCACGTATACCATTCACGTACGGAACACCGGCAATGTGCGGCTGGAACAGGTGATCATTACAGATGAAGTGCCGCAATACACGGCATTTGTAAGCGCGCAGGACGGTATTACGCCCGCAGGCCGCCGCCTCACCTGGACGGTTGCCGCCATAGCGCCCGGCGCTACCGCCACCCGCAGCTTCACCGCCAAAGTGGTGAATGACCTGACCGGCGCCGGCAATATTACCAACACCGCGCAGGTAGATGACGGCAGCGGGGCAGGGCCGAAGCCCACCGTGCCGGAAGACCCGGCCAACCCCGGCAATCCGCAGCCCAACCCCACACCGAACACACCGTCTACCAGCATACCGGTAGATAACGGCGGAGACGGCTCCATCAGCTGGAAGAGCGTAAGCTACAGCGGTACCGGTGCAGGCGGCGCAGTACGCCCCGGAGACCAGATCACCTACACCATTCACGTACGCAACAATGGCAACGTGAAACTGGGCAATGTGAAAGTAGCAGACGCGGTGCCCGCAGGTACCAACTTTGTAAGCATTGCCAACGGCGGCGTACATACGAACAGGGCGCTGAGCTGGACGATTACGGAAATAGCCATCGGCGCCACCCAAAGCGTAAGCTTCACCGCAGTAGTAGGCAATGACCTCACCGGTGTTACCAATATTGTCAATACCGCGCAAACAGACGGTGGCGGCGGTATGAAGCCCACCGTGCCGGAAGACCCGAACAACCCGGGCAACCCGCTCCCGAACCCTGACCCGTCCAAACCTGCTACCAGCATACCGGTAGACGGCGGTGGCGCAGTAACGGTGAACTGGAAGAGCGCTACCTACGCGCCTTCAGGCGCCGGCGGTACGGTAAGACCCGGCAACCGCATCACTTACACCATGCACGTGCGCAACCTGGGCAACGTACCGGTGAGCAACGTAGCGGTGAAAGACGTGGTGCCGCAGGGAACGGAATTCGAAAGCATAGACAACGGCGGTATACGCAGCGGCAACTCGCTGAGCTGGAACATCCCCGCCATACCGGTAGGCGCTACGGCTACCGTGAGCTTTACGGTAACGGTGAGCAGCAGCCTGAGCGGCATCACGGCCATTACCAACACGGCCATGGTAGACAACGGCAACGGTCAGGGCGAGCAGCCCACGCTGCCGGCAGACCCTGCCAACGCCAATGAGCCGCATCCGTCGCCGCAGGCAGGAGCGCCCGCTACCAGCGTACCGGTAGAACAGAAAGACCTCAATTTCCCGAACGTGTTCACCCCCAACGGTGATGGCAAGAACGAAAGGTTCATCATTGGCGGGCTGGAGAAATACCCGGGATCGAAGATCTACATCTACAACCGCTGGGGCGGCATGGTATACCAGAGTAAAGATTACCGGAACGACTGGAACGGTTCCGGCCTGAATGAAGGTACTTATTACTATATCCTTGAAGTGAGAAGACCGGAAGGCAACAGCATTCACAAAGGCTGGGTGGAAATACTGAGATAATAACCTGATGTGGATAGCCGGCGCTGCCGCAAGCAGGCAGCGCCGGGCGCCACAAAAAAAGTACATTATGCAGCGCAAACGTACGATCTATTTGACCCTCCTGTTGCTGGCCGCAGCAGTGATACCTGGCAAGGCACAACAGAACGTGCAGTTCAGCCAGTATGTTTTTAACGGCCTCAGCGTAAACCCTGCCTATGCGGGGTATAAAGAGAACTGGTACCTGAACGCCATTTACCGCCACCAGTGGGCGGGCTTTCCGGGAGCGCCGCGTACGGGCGGCGTTTCTATAGATGGCCTCACCAATGCGCCAGACGGGAAGGTAGGCCTTGGCCTGCAGATGATGGTAGACCAGCTGGGCCCGCAGGAAGCATTGTCTCTCTACGGCTCTTACGCCTACCGCATTCCGCTGGACGCTGAGAATACCCGCCGCCTGTGCCTGGGCATTGGCGTAGGCGTTACCCAGTACGCCATAGACGGCACGGCTTTGCAATACGTAGATAACGACGATGAGGCCATCCCCACCGGCAAGGCCAGCAACTGGGTGCCCGATGCCCGCTTCGGGGTGTATTATTACAGCCCCCGCTTTTATGCCGGCGTATCCGTGATGGACTTGTTTGCATTGTACACAGATGCTACGCGCTACTCCTGGAAGGGCAACAACTACGCCACCATCCGCAAAACGCAGCATCTCTATTTCACCACCGGCACCATGATACCGCTTTCTTCCACCCTGCAGCTAAAACCTTCACTGATGGTGAAAGAAGATTTCAAAGGGCCCACCAGTGTAGACCTCAACGCGTTTCTGCTGATAGCCGACAAAATATGGATAGGCGGGTCTTACCGCACCAATGTGAAGATCTGGAACAAAAACCATCTGCTGGAAGACCTCAGTGCTGTGAACGCTGCCAGCATTATGGCGGAGTTTTACGCCAATGAAAGATTGCGCATCGGTTACGCGTATGATCTGAACGTTAACAAAATGGCGGGGCACCAGGGCGGTTCTCATGAAATATCCATCGGCTTCCTGTTCCCGTCCAAAAAATATTCACTGGCCAACCCGCGCTATTTCTAATTTAAAATTGCCGAACCTTGATACATTCATACTCCCTTTATCTGAAACGATTTACATGCTGCGCTTTGCTGCTGTCCGGCAGCCTGGGGCTGGCGGCGCAGGAGCAAAAGAGCGAGCTGCGCCTGGCCGAAGAAGCGTACGCAAGGCAGGAATATGCGCTGGCCGGCAGCCTCTTTAACCGCGTGGCCAGGAAAAAGCCTGCCCGCGCCCCGCTGGAGCTGCTGGTGAAGCTGGCCAACTGCCACCGGGAAACCGGTAATTTCCAGCAGGCGGCGGCCTGGTACGAAGAGATCGTGCAGCGGCCGGGAAGCCCCGCGGCGGCGATGTTTGCCTATGGGGACGTGCTGCGTAACCTGGAGCAGTATGATGCCGCGCGCCAGCAGTACAGCCGGTTCAGTACCACGCAGCCAGACAGCCTGGCCATGAAAGCCGCTGCCTTGCAGGGGTGCGACAGTGCTTTGATCTGGCAGCAGCAGGCGGTGAAGCTCAGCAACCTGGGCGGCCTGCGGGAGCTGAACACGCCCAACTCCGAATGGATCAGCGGCGCGGTGCGGAAAGGATTGCTGCTGGTATCTAACGGTTACCGAAAAATGGTGCTGAACGATGGCGCCGAGAACAATCCCGCCACAGACAAACGTTCCTTTCAGCCTTATTACAAAGCCTACATTTACCAGCAATACGCGCAAGGCAATGCCACCATGTACCTGGAGGAAATGCTGCCGCAACTGCTGGGCAAATACCGTTATCACATAGGCCCCTCTTGCTTCAGCGCCGGTGAAGATACGCTGTATGTAACCGTCAACGAGCAAGACCGCCCGGAGCTGCAGCAAAAGAAAGGTTACGTGCAAGGGCGGCGCAGGCTGGTATTGTATTATACCGTTAAAAAAGACAATGTTTGGGCCCCCTTGGAAATATTGCCCGCCCTTAATATGGACGGGTTCTCCACCAGCCATCCCACGCTCAACGCGGATGGCAGTGTGCTGTATTTTGTATCTGACAGGCCGGGAGGCTTTGGGCAAACAGATATCTGGTACAGTGAAAAACAGGCAGACAGTACCTGGGGCAAGCCAGTGAACTGCGGAGCCCGGTTAAATACAGTAGCCGCGGAAACTTTTCCCACTTTCAATGAAGAAGGTGCCTTGTATTTCTCCAGCAAGGGGCATGCCGGTATGGGCGGCTACGATATTTTCCGCGCGGCGGGCAGCAAAAGCAGCTGGGAAACCCCGGTAAACCTGCGGCCCCCGTTCAACACCGGGGCAGATGACATGGGATTGATATTAAAGCCCAACGGCTACGAAGGTTACTTTTCATCCAACCGCCCGGGCGGCCTGGGGGCTGACGATGTGTACCGCTTTATGGACGCGGCGTACTTCACAGGCGTGCCGGCCGCCACCGGCGGGCAACCGGGCACAAATGTGCCAGATCAGGCAGCGGGCAAACCTGCAGCGCCCGGCGGCACTACGCCATGGGGCAAAAAAGCGCCCACGCCTGAAGAAGAGAAGCTGATCGCAGAGCTGGAAAAACTGCGCTTCCTGTATGACTTCAACAGCGCCAGGCTGCTGCCGGAATCCCGCAAGGTGCTGGATTACGTGAGCGGTGTGCTGAAACAACACCCTGACTGGAAACTGACCGTACTGTCTTATACAGACAGCCGCGGTACGGATGACTATAATACCGATCTCTCTGCCCTGCGCTGCTTTGCGGTGATAGAATACCTGGCGGGTAAAGGGATAGAGGTAAAACGGATGTATTATCTCAATCTTGGAGAACAATTCCTCGTCAACGCCTGTAAAGACGGGGTGCCCTGCACGGAAGAGCAGCAGCGGCAAAACAGGCGCTCTGAACTAAAGGTCATTTACTGATGACAGGGAGTACTTATATCAAAAAAGGGAGGCACTTCATTGCGCCTCCCTTTTTAATTTTAATGCGTTCATCAGCGTATCAGCTACCCCGCGTACCGCCGGTTTTCAGCGGTTTTTTGGAGAAGGACTGTGCCTTGGTCGGCTTCTGGAATGTATTGTTTACACCAGGCAAGTTGTTGGCCTTTTTATTCCCTTTCTTGCCGTCTTTCTTATTGCTGTTCGATAATAATGACATAGCTGTAACAATTTGGTGTTGACAAATATACTCTTTTTACGGCAATACTTCCGCCTCCAGCCCCTCGTTCCAGTGTTTATGCTCCGGCATGTAATAAAGCCCGGCATTGCTGGCTTTGGCCTTGTAGGTGCCTGGAATGTCTGCCTTCAGGTCCAGCCGCAGGGTTTTGGTTTCATTGGGCGCAAAACCCATCCAGTAGAGCACCAGGTAATTATCGAATATTTCGTAGTAGGCCGCTTCATTTTTCTCCGTCAGCTCCTTCAGTTGCCAGGGCTGGGCGGAAAGCCCCGCCGGAATACCGATTTTGGCGATAGACATGCCCTGCAGCACTGCTTTTTCATTGGTGACCGCTACTTCCATGCGCACCGTTTCACCGGTTTTAACCTGCCGCTTTGCCAATGCCGTGCGCAGGCGCAGTTCTGCAAGGGTGCTGCCGGGCGGCGTAAAAGTGTAGTAAGATACTTCCATATTGTAAGGCACCCTGTTTTCCGCACCGCTGTACTTCACCTGGAAGTTATTGGCGGACGGTGTTTCAGTGGCGGGAATGATGCCCGGTTTTACTTCCCGGTTGTTCAGCAGAAAACGGATATCTGTTTCCGCGGCCGCTTTTCCGAATGTTCTGGCGTAGGCAATCACGGCGTTGAGCGCCAGTACGGTGGCCTGCGTGGAGGAGTAGCCGAAATAAGATTTGCTGTTCATGATGTCTGTCATCAACTCCGCCATCAGCGGCAGGTCAGGTTCCTTTTCCCGCGCCAGCGCCAGCAGGTAGAGCGCGCTGGTTTCCACCTTGAGAGACGCAGCCTTTGAATTGACCACGCTGGTGGCCGCCTTGAAATTCTTTTGCCGGTATAGCCCGCGCAGGATGTTCATCAGCCGGGCAAAATCCGCCTGCCGTTGCATGTTGGCCGCGGCAAGCGCCATCATGGAAAGCTGGTAGGCATCATTGCCTTGCAGCACATCCGCCAGCGCATGCTCATACTCGCGCGTTATTTCAGCGCCGTACCCGGCATGGCTGAAGGCGTACACAATGTAAATGTTGGCGATCTTGTTGGGCACGGTGGCAAACCTGTCGTACCCGGTGGTGGAGAGCAGGAAACCGCCTTTGCCGTCCCTTCTGCCCAGCAGGAAGTTTTTGGTGCGTTTCAGCAGCTGTTTGTCTACTTCAATAAATTCGTTCATGTCCGTAAACTCCATCAGGCCGTAGGCCGTCAGCGCTTCATGCGGCGGCGTTCTGCCGAACCATTCAAAGCCGCCCTCCGCGGTTTCGAAACTGATCAGCCGTTTATATCCTTTTTCGAGGTAGTCCATGGCTTTGCGTTCCGTATCCGGGTTGGAGCGGCCGGCTTTCCGCAGGTATTTGAGGATAAAAATATTCGGGTAGGTGGCGGACGATGTTTGCTCAAAACACCCGTACGGCTCCCGCAGCATGGAGGCTATACCGTCCAGCAGCTGGCCTTCGGGATTGTTGAATACCTTCAGCTCGTACCGCAGGCTGCCCGGTACCATTTTGTGTATGGTGAACGGGTGCTGCGCAGTGCGGTTGCCCGCAAAGGTTTCCACCACCGGGAAACCCTTGTGCACCACCGTAACGGGCAGCGAAACGGTTTCTGTATGCTGCCCGCTGCTCACGGTGAAGCGAAGGCTGCCTGCTACCGGTGAAGTGGCGGTAACCGGTATGTGCAGTACCGTGGCTGCGCCCGGCGCTATGCTGATGTTTTTGTTGAAGATGCCGGCTTTCACGCTTTCAGCAAACTCCACTTTCACGGCAGCCTGCAGCGGCCGGGCATCATTGTTTTTGATGTGCAGGGGAATGAGGGCATTATCTCCCACGGTAAGGTACGGCGGTATTTTGGCGTCTACACTGAGCAGGGGCCGTACGGCATAGGTGGTTTCCGCCCGCCCCGCCAGGCCGTTGTAGCCGATGCCTTCGGCAATGGCCCTGAAAGTGGTAGTGGCGTCCGAGTTGTAAAAAGATACGCTGGCTTCCCCGTTCTTGTCTGTCTGCACCACGGGGTTCCAGTAAATGGTTTCCCTGAAATCCGTTCTCTCCGCGGTTTCCGTGGTGGCGTACTGCGGAGCGTAAAATCGGCGTACAGGCGTAAGGCCCGGGCCTTTGAGCTGCACCTCCCGGGACGCGAAGAATACTTTGGGCGTATGTTTCCACCGCAGCCGGGACTCGCTGTTCTTCCTAGTTTCTATAATGATAACGCCCTGCGCGCCAAGGCTGCCGTAAATGGCGGTGGCTGCCGGCCCCCCTACAATGTATATGGAAGTAACGTCAGCGGGATCGAGGTTGTTGCCTGTCCATTCCGTAGGTATGCCGTCTATGATCATCAACGGCTTATTGTCTCCGGTAACGGAAGTGCTGCCGCGTATCTGTACGCTGGGGTCTTGCGCGGGGTTGACGCGCTCCACTACGTTCACGCCTGTTACACTGCCTGCCAGCGCATCGTTGACGGAAGCCGCGTTCAGCTCCCGGCCGGTAATGACAGTTGCGGCGCCGGTTACGTTTCGTTTCTGTTGCGCGTCAAAGCCCACTACTACCACTTCCTCCAGCAACCGGTCTTCCTGTGCCACCGGCGGCGCCTGTGCCGGCAAGGGCGGGCGGGCCAGCGCGGCTGCGTTGCCATAGCGTACAGGGCCGTTTTCTGATAGCACCAGCCTGATGCGTTCTTTCTTTTGCAGTGACTGGGCTACCACCATGTAATAACCGTCAGGCTGCAGGCCGGGAAAGAAAAATGTTCCGTCATCCCCAGTTTCAAGCTGCATGGCTATGTTATTCCTCGTTACTACCCATACCTTGGCCCTTACCGGCTCATCCCGCCCGTTCACCACCTTGCCGGTGATGATGTTTTGCACATCAGGGAGGAACTGCAGCTTGTTCCCTTCTTTCACGGCAGGCAGGAAATCAAAATAACGGTAGCCGTGCGTGAGCATCACCAGGTCTAGCGCGGGGAGGGCCTTCTTTTCATCTTTCCTGAAGTAAAATTGCGGTTCTTCTATTTTGCCTTTCAGTTCCGAGCTCATCATCAGCCAGGATATGAGATGGTCTTGCTGGTCGTCTGCAAACGTCCACAGCTTGTCGTCCAGCACCGCCAGTGAAAAGTTGGAGGGTACAGGTTTCCCGTCGTTATCCAGGGTTTTCATGTTGATGGTCACTTTCTCCCGCGGCATATACAGCGCCTTGTCCGGCGTCATTTTTACCTGCAGCATTTTTCCGGGGTTGAGAAAAATGATCCTTTCCGCCAATGGCAGGCCGTTGGCCTGAGATACCGTGAACCGCGCAATGCCGGCAGGGAAGGCCGCAGGGTCAATAGACAAGGTTTGCTCGCCTTTTTTAAGGTGTACGTTTTGCGTGTAATACAGGTGTTCCTTTGTATAGCCGGTAACTTTTACATCTGCCGGCTGCGTGGCGTGCAGGTGCATCAGCAGCCGGCCGTTCTCCTGCGTCAGTTGCAGGGCAAGGCCTTCCCGCGAGGCGGGGGGTAAGGGATAAGGTTGTGTAATATTCGCAGGGCTGGTCAGCACCACCTCGTAGGTGTTGCCCTGGCGGGGTGTGAAGGTGAACCGGCCCATGCCGCTGTGGAAACTTTGCAAGGTGGTTACTGTTTCACCGCTGCCGTCTCTCAGCTCTCCCTTTACATCTACCGGTTTGCCAAATTCGTTCACGGCCTTGAAGGCTATGTTAGCGGGCAGGCCTGCTACGAGCGTGCCGCCCTCCGGCATCAGCTGCAGCTGCACCTTGTTGAGGGTAATGGGTATGCTGCGCGAAATGGCTTCCACATAAGCATCGTATTGCACTTTTATATTCAGCAAACCGTCTGTAGTGTTGAGGCTGGCCGGCAGGCGGAATTGTATGTCAGCTTTGCCCGCCGCGTCTGTTTGCAGGGTAACGGGCTGCGCCGCTTGCCCGGCAAGGGAAACGGTGTATTCAAATGTTTGATTGGCCAGCGGCTTGTCTGCCAGGGAGCGGGCGGAGAAATGTGCCGTAACTGTGCCGCCCGGCCCATAACCTTTCTCCGGAAAGTCCAGCTTCATCAGTATGCGGGGAGAGATCACATGCTGCACGGTCAGCTCTTTCGTAAAGAAGGTACTGTCTGTTTCATTCTTCATCCACGCGGTATAAGCCCGCAGCTTGTAGATGCCGCCGGCCGCTGCGGGGCCAAAGGCGTAGGAGCCTTCCGTGTAACCATTGGCAACACGATAGGTGAGCTTTGTTACAACGTTGCCGGCCGGGTTCAGCACGTCTACATGTACCGTATTGCTCACGGAAGAGGGAGTGTTGTTTTGGGCGTTGACAAGGTACAGCTTGAAAAATACTTCCTCGCCCGGTTTGAAAAACACGTGGCTGGTCTGGATGTAGATCTTTTCTTTTTTCGAGGCGTAGTCCAGGGTCTGTGCAAAGGCTTTGCCTGCACAGGCGCAAATGAGTATCAGAAACAGGCTCCAGTATTTCATACCATCAGAATTGAAGTGATGCATAGTACAAGGGCAGGATGCCGTTTTTGAAGCGAATCCATAAAGAGGGGCGGATTTTTTTTACCGGTCTGTCCAGGCTGGCGCCGGCTTTTTGTTGCGGGCAACATTCCTGCGCGGGCGCCCTTGCTTCCGGCCGCGTCAGCCTCAATTATCCGCAAACTCCCAGGCGCTGCGGTAGGCGTTCTGCTGCTCCGCGTAGCTGATAAAATCTGCGTAAAAGGGCAACTGGGAGAGGGTAGCGCTATCCCCGATCACCACCAGCTTTTTGCGGGCGCGGGTCATGGCCACGTTCATGCGGCGCACGTCTGACAGGAAGCCGATCTTGCTGTCAGGGTTGCTGCGGGTCATGCTGATGTATACCACGTCCCGCTCCTGGCCCTGGAAGCTGTCTATGGTGTTGATGGATATTTTATGGCGGTAGGGCTGCAGCGCGGCGGCATGCTCCAGTTGTTCGTTGAGGAGCGCCAGCTGCTGCCGGTAGGGGGATATGATGGCAATGTTGGGGAAGTTATCCGCCTGGTAATGTGGTTGCAGCTCTTCTACCAGCTGCAGCAGGTGTTTGAAGAGGAAAGCCGCTTCTTCCGGGTTGGTGGTGCTGGTGCCGTCTGTGGTTTCATCAAAGCCGCAGCCGGCGGTGTCTACAAAGGCCAGCGGCGTATCTCCGGGGTGCAGCAGGTGGCCTGCTACGGAGGCATGAGCGGTGAGCCTGCTTCCGTAAAACACGGCGGCAGAGTAGCCCATGATCATTTCGTGCATGCGGTACTGTTCTTCCAGCAGTGACACCGCCTGGGGGTAGAGGCCTGCCATTTTTTCCAGCAGGGTGGTGCTGAGGCCGTTGCGGGCGGCTTCGGCAGACTTCACAGTAGGAGAGAGCTGGCAGTGGTCTCCGGCCAGCACCACCTTTTCCGCTTTCAGCACCGGTATCCAGCAGGCGGGCTCCAGCGCCTGGCCCGCTTCGTCTATCACTACGGTCTTGTAGCGGAGGTTGCGTACCGTGTAATGGTTGGCGCCCACCAGGGTGGCAGTGATCACCTGCGCTTTGCCCATGAGGTCTTCCGTGATGTACTGCTCCGTGCTTTCTACGCTCTTCATAATATTGCGCGCTTCGTCAAACAGGGCCTTGCGCTGGTCACGCTCCGCCTTGCCGAAGTTGCGTTTGTATTTATGGGCCATGTCACGGAACTCCGAGGCCTGTTTTTTAAGGCGCCTGATGTCTTTCATAGACGGGTGGCCGCTTATTTTGGCATCCAGTGTGAGGGCCATCAGCCGCTCGCTGACGCGGGCAGGGTTGCCTACCCGCAATACGTTGAGGCCTTCATCGGCCAGTTTTTCACTCAGCAGGTCAACCGCCGCATTGCTGGGCGCTACTACCAGCACCTGTTTTTCCTCTCGCACCAGGGCTTTGATGGCCTGTACCAGGGTAGTGGTTTTGCCGGTGCCCGGCGGGCCGTGTACAATGGCCAGGTCATTAGCGGCCAGTATGCGGTTAACGGCGGCCTGCTGGGAGGGGTTGAGGCCGGGAACGGTTATGGGTGGCAGCGTATCGTTAAAGGTGGGCGCTTTCCCGCCCGTGAGCACCTGCACCAGGTGGCCTTCTTTTTTATCCTGGATGGCCGCCGCCTGCTTGAGAGCGTTCTGCATTTCATCGTAGCTGTTGTCGTCAAACAGCAGGTCTACGCCCAGCTTGCCGTTGCGGCCCCATTCCGGCAGCTCGTCCGTTCTGAGGGTGAGCTTCAGCCGGTTGCCGCTCTGCCAGGTACTCACGCCTTCTACGGCATCTTCTTTGGGGTTGTGGTTGGAAAACAGCATGGCAGATACGCCAAAGCGCAATTGGTGGGGAACGTCCTGGTGGGTGGTGCGCTCCAGCTCCACCGTAAGGTAGTCTCCCCGGCTCATTTCAGTGTCCCTGACGGCTACCGGGTACCAGGTAAGGCCCGCCGCCCGCCGGTCTCCCACGGAGCTGCTGCTGATCAGTTGCTGGTATTGTTTCCGGTCTTCTTCCCGTTCCGTCTTCAACAGGTCAAGGAGTGCTGAAAAATAATTCATCCGGCAAAGGTAGATGAAAATGACGGATGCTGATGCCGGGCCTGCCGGCCGTTTTTTGTAATTTGCGGGATGCAGCACACCATTGCCAGGATCAAATCTGTATACCCGCTTTCGGAAGACCGTCTTCAGCACTTCACTGCCATGCTGGAAGCTGTGGAATTAAAAAAGGGCCACCTCCTGTTCCGGGAAGGCAAAACCTGCCGCGACCTGTATTTTCTTGAAAAAGGCATTGCCCGTGCGTATTGCAGCACGGGAGACAGCAACCTTACCTTCTGGTTCGGCATGGAGGGAGATTTCCTGATGTCTTTCAACGGGTATGTGAACAACAGCGCCGGTTATGAGACCATTGAGCTGCTGGAAGACGCGCTGCTGTACAAGGTGCCCGTTGCGGAGCTGGAGCACCTGTACCAGACAGACCTCCAGTTTGCCAACTGGGGCCGCAAGCTCACGGAAAAAGAGCTGATACAAACCGAAGAGCGGTTCATTTCCCGGCAGTTCAAAACCGCCACGGAGCGCTACAAGGCGCTGATGGAGGAGGCGCCGGAGCTGCTGCGCCGGGTGCAGCTGGGGTATATTGCTTCTTACCTCGGCATTACACAGGTAACCCTCAGCCGCATCAGGGCCGAACTGAAATAATTTTTATCATTTGTAAAATTCCGGAAGCCGGAGAAATGCCACCTTTGCAGTGCAATTAAAAACAGGAGATATGAACTGGATCATATTGATCATTGCAGGTTTGTTCGAAGTAGGCTTCGCATCCTGCCTGGGTAAAATGAAGGAAACTACCGGCAGCACGTCCATCATGTGGGGCGCGGGCTTTTTTATATGTCTTACGGTGAGCATGCTGCTGCTGTACAAGGCGCAGCAAACCCTGCCTATAGGCACCGCTTACGCCGTATGGACGGGCATTGGAGCGGTAGGCACCGTGTTGATGGGCATACTGGTATTTAAGGAGCCGGCTACTTTCTGGCGCCTGTTTTTCATCAGCACGCTGATCTGTTCCATCATTGGCCTGAAATTCGTTTCATCACACTAGGACATAGTACGTGTTATCGCAAAAAGGAAGGTACGGTGTGAGCCGTACCTTTTGTTATTTGTTGCGGTTGTACCCCATATCGTTGACTATTTGGCCTTTTCTTCAATAATGGAGTGAATATTGCCGGCAGGGTCTTCAAACCAGGCTATCAGCGGGCCGCCCTGGCGCATAATGCCCTTTTCATCTGTTTTGATCTCGCCATCGTATTGCAGGAATTTCACGCCGCGGCCGGTCATTTCTTCTACTGTTTTTTCAATATTGTCTACGGGGAAGTTAAGCACCGTATAGGTTGCCGGTGTATGGTTGGGCTTGGGATAGAGCATGATGGTATGCCCTCCTTCCAGTTGCAGCTCCAGCAAAGGCATGGCGGCTTCACTCCCTTCTTTTACGTTGAGCCCCAGTATTTCAGCATAGAATTTTTTGGCCTCTTCGATATTATTAACTGAAAAGCTGGTGAACGCTTTGGTATGTGTAAACATAATGCTGTTATTTACGGGTGAACAATACGGACATGGCACAAATATGCGGCCAATATGCCACCTGGCGGGCGGGCAGATGCGCGAATTTTAGGGGTAGATGTGCCAGTTAATGCAACAAAAAAGGGCTGAAACATGTTCAGCCCTTTCAGGAACAAATGGTGCGGTGGCTATTTTTTATCCCACCAGACCGGTTCGTTGAGGTAAGTAGGTTTGTCCGCGTTGGGATTGGCCTCCTTCACTTTCACCAGATTGTAGTTGATCTCGTAGCTGGCTACTGCAAACCGGCGCGGCCAGTCTGTTGCGTTCGGATATGCTTCCGTAAATACGTGAGAAGGCCGTTTGAAGCCTTTGTACACGCCTGCCGCTTCGTTGTAATTGCCGGAAGCATCTGTGCAGAAGTCCATACGGCGCAGGTCTACCCACAGTTCAGGAGAGTAGGAGAGCGCCAGGTATTTCTGTATCATGATGTGGCTGAGCGTGAGGTTGTTGGCATCTTGCACAACCGAAGTGCTGGCCAGGAAGTTGTCTATTGTTGTGCCCGCAATGCCCAGGTGCGCCATGTGGGCGCGGATGCCTGCTTTGTATGCGGCAAGCGCTTCTCCGGCCTGGCCTTGTTTGAATTTCACTTCGGCTTCAATGAAACGCATTTCCGCATTGGTCAGCAGCAGCCCTTTTGCGCCACGTGCGGTGTACCAGGTGCCGGTAGACTGGATGCGCTGGCCAGCGGTGGGGGCGTAGGGGGTTTTGCGCATTACCACGTATTGGGAGTCAGGGCTGGAGAAGGAGTTGGTGTTTGCGTTGTAGGTATAGCCTAATGGGCCGGTTTTCGGCAGATCGGATGCCATATCTACACCTCTGGAGCGTACCAGGTTGCCGGCTTTGTCCGTACTGTGCGGTATCATCAACGGAATACGCGGGTCTGACATGTTGGCGCCGCCGGTGGGGGCACCGGTGTAGTTGTTGGTCAGGTAATCTACGTACAGTTTAGTTACCCTCGCTGTGGTACCGGTATTGGTATATTGCAGCGCTTCCTTGGCAGCGCTGGGAACGGTAGGCCCCTCATCTACATATTGCATCACGCTGCTTTGCGCTTCTGTTTGCGGCCCCTTAGACACTGCATCCAGCACCGCCTGCGGGTTATATTCAGCTTTTTTGCTGAGATGGTTCAGGTAGCGTGCTTTCAGGCCGTAGGCCAGGCGTATCCAGTTATCAACATTCCCTTTGTTCAGGATGTCTCCTTTGGACAGCGGGGGCGCAATGGGGCCCTGTTGCTTTTGCAGGTCGGCTATGCCTTCATCCAGCAAGGCCAGTATTTTCTCCTGCACATGAGAAGCGTCATCGAATTTGGGTGTCAGTATGTCTTTGTTATCAAACTCATCGTAAGGTAGCATGCCGTAAAAGTCTGCCAGAGTACCAAATCCCCATGCTTTCACAATTTTAGCTGCACCTATGTAGTGCCATGCCTCTACTTTTTCTGCAGCGGCTATCAGTGGCGCCACATTTACGGCGGAGTTAACATACCAGCATTGCCATGGCCAGTTGGCGCTGGATGTGTTGGAATACCAGCGGGTGAGGTTCCAGTTGTTGTTCACCGCATAGGTAACAGCCAACTGCTGTGAAATAAAGGCAGCCCTTGTGCCTGAACTTTCATATGCGTCCGCAAACTGGGCAAGTAATGGCGGAAGGCGCTGTTCTGCCGTTGGAATGGTAGAGTTGGCGCTATTCGGATTTTCATTGATATCTACCCATTTTTTACAGGAGGTAAAAACGGCGGACAAACTAAGCATATATAGTATCTTTTTCATTTCCCTGACTTTTAGAATTTAAGATTTAAACCAATGGCCAAACCGGCAGTAGCAGGTACGCCGCAGTAATCTACGCCCACAGAACCGGAGCCTATTACGCCTGCGCCGGCAGCACTGGTTTCAGGATCCATGCCCGTATAGTTGGTGAACAGCAGCAGGTTAGTGCCGGTGGCGGTAAGGGTGGCGCCCTTCAGCCAGTTGATGCCGCCCAGAGCTGATTTAGGTAATGAATATGCGAGTGACAGGGAACGGAGGCGGAGCCAGTTCACTTTCTCAATGAAGAAGGGGGCATGAGACAAGTAGATATCCCGATAGTACTTTTCTGTAGCCTTCACTGTTTTGGTAACGGGCTCGTATTGCTTGGTAGCCGGGTTCAAAGACATTCCGGTAAAGGTGATGTCTTCATTCCGGTTCTCCGTTCTTTTACTAAGGCCATAAGCCACCAGCAGGTATTCTGTACCATTGTACACGTCACCGCCAAGGCGGAAGTCAAACAGGAAAGACAGGTTGAAGTTCTTGTAATTGAAACTGTTGTTCAAGCCGCCGATCATATCCGGTTCACGATTGCCCACCAGTGATGTGGCGTTGGTGCTGGTGAGAGGGTAGCCGGTATTCCAGTCAAGCAGCAGGTTGCCGCTCTCATCTGTCTGCCATTTGGTACCGCTCAGGCCCATGAAGTAACCGTTGTCAAAAGAAGCGGCTTTGGCATTGCCTACCTGCACGTCTGTTACATACAGAATAGGCAGCGCGCCGGGCAGCGCTTTCACGCGGCCTTTGTTATGGGAAAGGTTCAGCGTCACGTCCCAGTTAAAATCTTTCCTTTTGACAGGATTGGCATTGATAGACACTTCTATGCCGCGGTTCTCTATCTCGCCGGTATTCACAAAGCTGAGAATATAGGCAGTGGCGTTACTTACACGAGGTTGAAGTATCTGATCCCGGCTATTGTTAATATAGTATGCTACATCAAGGCCCAACCTGCCGTCCAGAAACCGCAGTTCCGTACCAAATTCTGTAGAGGTAGTTGTTTCCGGCTTGAGGTCAGCGTTACCGCGTGCCCAGTAGTTACGGAAGCCACCGCCAATTGTAAGTTCAGGGCCGAAGAGATAAGTGGCCGTCTGGTATGCCGGGGCATCTTTACCCACCTGCGCCCAGGATGCACGAACTTTACCGAAGGAAAGAATGCTGCTTTTCGGCAGCAGCTCTGTAAACACAAAACTGCCGCTCACAGAAGGGTAGAAGAATGACTGGTTCTGCGGAGGCAAAGTGGAAGAAATATCGTTACGGCCTGTTACGTTGAGATAGAGGAAGTTTTTATAAGAAACCCTCAAATCCCCATAAAAGCCCGCCAGGCGCCTGCGTGTCAGGTTTTCGGACAGGTACTGGTTTTCTTTTGCAGCGTTGTTGATACTCACAAAGTTGGGTATCACAAAGTTTTCTGCCCTGATGGAGTTGGACTTCAGCCAGGTATCTTCCGTGGAATTACCAAGCAGCAGTCCTAAATCCCAATCTCCCGCAGTCTTGTGGAAGTTCAGCATCAGGTTGGAGTTTACGTAGTTATAAGTACGGTCTGTTTCAGACAGCATACCATTCTGCCAGGCCGCTTTTACACCGGAGCCCGGTGCTGTGAGGCTGGTGTATTGCGTGGTGTAATTATCCACCCCCAGCCGGTAGGTCACATCAAACCAGTCGGTGATTCTGGCAGTGGTGTATACGGTGCCAATGAAACGCGTATTCCGGTCAGTTTGCGGGTTCCTGTATACCAGCCAGTACGGATTATCGATATCATCCACCAGGTCTGGGTTCAATATCAGCCTGCGCTTCGTGCCGTCCGGGTTCAGGTAGTTCTTCATATCATCGTTCCTGGGCCAGGCAATGATACTCTCCATATAACCGCTGCCGCTTGAGCCCCATAAGCCACTGCCGGTGAGGGTTTTTTGTGACTCGTTGCGCGCGTAGGAAGCAGTTAACCCAAAGGTGAAAATACCCAGCTTCTGCTCCCCGTTGAAACGTACGGTGCTACGCGTAAAGTCAGTAGTAGGCACAATCCCCGTTTGTATCAGGTTAGAGCCGGAAAGGAAGAAGTTGCCGGTTTTGGAGCCGCCTGAAACGGTGAAGCTGTTGTCAAACGCATGCGCTCTTTCAAAGAAATCGCCCATGTTATCGTAGATGGCTTCGCCGGGCGCAAATTTATCCCCCCAGGAGCGGGTGGTGTTGGCAATATAGCTGCCATTATAATAAGAACCCTGTTTATAGATCCCCTGCTGCTTGGGCAGCTTGTTCACCCAATTGTTGATGTAACGGGAAGTAACGGAACCCGTAACGCTGCCAATCGCCCCTTTCTTGGTGGTGATCACAATAGCGCCCGCAGCGGCCCGCAGGCCATACAGTGCGGCGGCGGCGGGGCCTTTCAGCACGGAAATGGACTCAATGTCTTCCGGGTTGAGGTCCATGGCGCGGTTGCTGTTGGTGGTGGAGAGGTTAACGCTGCCGTCAAAGGCGCTGTTGTCTCCCTGGCCGGTAGAGTTGTCCATCGGCATACCGTCAATTACGAACAGGGGCTGGTTGTCCCGCTCCAGCGAAGTACCGCCGCGGATGATGATGGAGGCCGAAGAGCCGGGCGCGCCGCCGGAGTTGGTCACATTCACCCCGGCTATTTTACCGTTGAGGGAATTGACGATGTTGGCATCCTTGTTTTTGAGCAGCTCCTCAGACTTGATGTCTTGCACCGAGTACCCAAGGCCCTTCCTTTCTTTTTTGATGCCCATGGCGGTTACCACTACCTCGCCCAGCGAGCTGGCGGAGGTTTTCATGGTGATGTTCACCGGGCCGTCTCCCGGTGTTACTTCCTGGGTTTCATAACCCACGAAGGAAAATACCAGGGCCTCGCCCGCGGCTACCTGGATGCTGAAATTGCCTTTAATGTCTGTTTGGGTGTTGCGGGTAGTGTTCTTCACTCTTACCGTTACACCAGGCATAGGGCCGCCTTCGTCTGACAGCACCGTGCCGGTAACAGCTTTCTGCTGTGCCAGCAGCGCAGCAGGCAGCATCAGCATCACTAACGCATAGACCGCTAATAACCGGAGAGTTCTTCTCATTGTTCTGAATTTTAGATTTTGAATTGAAAAATATTTGGCTGATCTGTTACAATTGCGCGTATCCGTGCCTGTACGGCAAGAAATATCCTTACATCGTTACTGATATTGACTGGCACGCGGTATGGGATGGATACCTTTCATGATTCCCGGATGATTTAAATTTTGCTGAAAAGTCCCAATAGAAAAAATGCTTCCTCCCGCGTGCAAGTGCCTTGCCCGGGCAGATTAAAATTTGCTAACCATTTGCGTTTTTAACGGGTAAATACATCACCCCGAATTAGATTTAAGATTTTGCTACTGTTGTTTACTTTGAGGGCACAAATACATCGCCCCGAAATAGATTTTAAGATTTTGCTACACGTTTACTTATCCAGGCAAAAGCACAACCCTGGCGGATAGATTTATATATTTTGCTGACCATCGACGTAATTCAATCACAATATAATAGTCCTTGAGAGGATAATGCACTCCGAAGGCGGTTTTTTTTGCACTTTTTGTGCATATCTTATCTTGGTTGGGCAGGAGAGTGCAGGATGGGGTTTATGGTGAAATCGGTTATTTTGGTGACGGACCATAATCAGTTCCACGTCTGCTTCCTATGTTTATTTTCCGCTACTGTATATTGACGGGCCTGCTTGCGGCGCTATGCCTCCATGCCGCCGGGCAGTCCCTTTCTTCGCTGGGCCCCGGTTTTGCCCATCCGCCTGATTCCGTGAAACCCTCCATTTACTGGTACTGGATGAGTGATAATATCTCGGACAGCGGCGTGGTGAAAGACCTGGAGGCCATGGCCGCCGTCGGCATCGGCCGCGCTTTCATCGGCAACATCGGGATGAATGCCGCGGAAACGCCGTACGGGAATGTGAAAATGTTCAGCCAGGACTGGTGGCGCATCACCCGGCTGGCCATCCGCACGGCAGGCAGGCTGGGCATAGACATCGGCCTGTTCAACAGTCCCGGCTGGAGCCAATCCGGCGGCCCCTGGGTACAGCCGCAGCAGGCCATGCGTTACCTGGCGCCGGTGGTGCAGCGGGTAAAAGGGCCGCAGCAGTTCAATAGCCGTTTACAGCTCCCCGTGCCGCATTTCCAGGATGTGGCCGTGCTGGCCGTACCGGCGGAGGAAAATCAGTCCGTAAAAGAGATCAGGGCGGATGCCACTATTCCTGACATCGGCCATATGACAGACGGAGATACCGCCAGCGTTGCGTTCTTCCCGGCCGGTACCAAAGCGGCTACGCTTGACCTCAGCGCCCCCGGCGCCGTCACCATCCGCAGCCTCGTGCTGTACCCTGCGCCGGCGCCTTTTTCAGCCAGCTGTGAATTGCAGGTGCTGGAAAACGGCCGGTACCGCAGCGTCAGGCAGTTCAGCGTAGACCGCAGCAACCCCCAGAAAGCAGTAGGTTTCATGCCTTACGGGCCTGTGGCCATTTCCTTCCCGGCAGTGAAGGGCCATGCCTTCAGGCTGGTATTTACCGGTGTGCGGGGCAAAATGGGTTTCGCGGAAATTACGCTGGGCGCCGCGCCCAGGGTAGAGCGCTACATAGAAAAACAACTCGCCAAAATGTTCCAGACGCCCTTGCCGCTATGGAACGAATACCAGTGGGCGCCCTCCCCGGAACCCGATGCCGCCGTAACCGCACCCGCAAAGGTGGTAGACCTCAGCCGCCGGTTGCAGCCGGATGGCAGCCTGCAATGGAACGTGCCGCCGGGTGAGTGGGACATCATCCGCTTCGGCATGGCGCCTACCGGCGTTAACAACTCACCCGCCGTACCCGAAGGCACGGGCCCGGAGGTGGACAAAATGAACAAACAGGCGCTGGCCGCTCACTTCAACGCTTTTGTGGGCAAAATTCAGCAGAGCATGCCCGCGGCGGAGCGCAGCGCTTTAAAATACGTAGTGGCAGACAGTTATGAAACCGGCTCCCAGAACTGGACAGACGGCATGGCCGCAGACTTCCGGAAAAAATACGGGTATGACCCGCTGCCATGGCTGCCCGTTTTAACCGGGCACATCATTGGCAGCGCAGACCAAAGCGACCGTTTCCTCTGGGACCTGCGGCGCATGGTGGCAGACCGGGTGGCATATGATTATGTAGGCGGTTTGCGGGAGCTGAGCCACCGGAACGGCCTGCGGGTGTGGCTGGAAAATTACGGCCACTGGGGCTTCCCCGGTGAGTTTTTGCAATACGGCGGCCAGTCTGACGAAGTAGGCGGGGAGTTCTGGAACGAAGGAGACCTGGGCAGCATCGAGAACAAGGCCGCCTCATCCGCCGCGCATATCTATGGCAAAAGAAAAGTATCCGCAGAATCTTTCACCGCCGGCGGCCGCGCTTACCAGCGTTACCCTGCGCTGCTCAAAAAGCGCGGTGACTGGTCTTTTACCGAAGGCGTGAACCACACGCTGCTGCATGTATACATCCAGCAACCTTATGAAGAAAGGAGCCCCGGCGTCAACGCCGGCTTCGGCACGGAGTTTAACCGGAAGAACACCTGGTTCTATTTGGGAAAAGCTTTTGTAGACTACATCCGCCGCTGCAACTTTTTGCTGCAGCAAGGGCTGCCGGTCAATGATGTGGCTTATTTCATTGGAGAAGACGCACCCAAAATGACCGGCGTGCGTGACCCCGCGTTGCCGCCGGGCTACGGGTTTGATTACATCAACGCGGAGGTGATACAAACCAGGCTGCAGGTACAGAACGGCCGCTTCACCTTGCCGGACGGCATGCAGTACCGCCTGCTGGTATTACCCAAGCTGACCACCATGCGGCCGGAGTTGCTCAGGCGTTTGCAGGCGCTGGTAGCTGCCGGAGGCATTGTGTTGGGCCCAGCGCCGGAACGCTCGCCCAGTTTGCAGAACTATCCGGCTGCAGACAGGGAAGTGAAGCAACTGGCAAAAACGTTGTGGGGGAAAGTAGACGGGCAGCGCGTAAAATGGGCGCGTTATGGCAAAGGCATCATAGCCTCCGGCATGAGCGTGCAGGAAGTAATGGCGCTTATTAAATTGCGGCCGGACTTTGAAGCGCCCGCCGCCGTACCGGTGTTGTACACCCACCGCAGCACACCCGCAGAAGAAATATATTTCGTTACCAACCAGCAAGACAGCAGTATTTCATTCAGCGCCCAATTCCGGGTGAGTGGCCGCCAGCCGGAGTGGTGGGATGCAGTTACCGGCCAGCACCGGCCGCTGCCTGTCTATACCGCCGGGCAGCAGGGTACCACCGTACCGTTGCAACTGGAGCCGTTCCAGAGCGGGTTTGTGGTGTTCAGAGAAGTTTCCGCGGCAAAGATGCCTGCAGGAAAAGCCGCTAACACCGTGCGCTCCAATTTCCCGCAGCCCGATGTGCTGCAAACCATACAAGGCCCCTGGAAGGTGCAATTCGGCAGCCAGGAGTACATGTGGGCGAGTTTGCGGGACTGGAGTAAAGATACCGCCGTGCAAAACTTCTCCGGTACCGCCATTTACACCGTCACGTTCAACGCCGCAACACTGCCAGCCGGCGCCCGGCTGTACCTGCACCTGGGCGCCGTGAAGGTAATTGCCGGCGTAAAAGTGAACGGCCGGGAAGCAGGCACGGCATGGACGGCCCCCTGGCAGGTAGACGTTACAGAGCTGGTACGCCCCGGCGCCAACACCATCGAAATTGCCGTGGCCAACACCTGGGTGAACCGGCTGATAGGAGACAGCAAGCTGCCTGCCCATGAACGCACCACCTGGACCAATGTAAACCCTTACAAACCCGCCAGCACTTATGAAGCCTCGGGACTGCTGGGGCCTGTAACCTTGCAGGCCGTGAGCTATTAAAACATCAGCATGAGAACCATCATCATTATATTATGCACCCTGTGCTGCCTGCATGCGCAGGCGCAGTTACCGCCCATCTTCAACCGGTCTGCGGAAACCACCACCATCACCCGTCAATATCTTTCACCCGTGCGCATTCTTTGGCAGGCCGGGCGCATCACGCAGCCTGAAAACCTGCTGAAGCCCGGCAATGGCCAGGCAGACCTTGTAGGCAAAAATGTTTCCGCCTTCCGGCCAGACGGCAGCACCCAGGCTTCCATCCTGCTTGATTTTGGTACAGAGCTCCATGGCGGCCTGCAACTCGTTACCGGCATGTGGCCCGGCAATCAGCCCGTGAAGCTGCGCATCCGTTTTGGGGAATCTGCCAGTGAGGCCATGAGCGATATTGATACCCTCCAAGGCGCCACCAACGATCACGCCATGCGGGATATGACGGTGGCCGTACCATGGCTGGGCAAGCTGGAAATAGGCAATACCGGTTTCCGTTTTGTACGCATAGACGTGGCAGATAATGCTCCCCTGCTGCTGCTGAAAGAAGCGCGCGCCATTTTCAGCTACCGCAATATTCCGTACCTCGGCTCTTTCCGTTGCAGCGATACCGTGCTCAACAAGATCTGGCTGACCGGCGCCTACACCGTACATCTGAACATGCAGGAATATTTATGGGACGGCATCAAGCGTGACAGGCTGGTGTGGGTAGGAGACCTGCACCCTGAAACCTCCGCCATCAGCGCCGTGTTCGGGTACAATGAAGTAGTGCCCCGCAGTCTTGACCTGGTGCGCAACATTACGCCGCTGCCCGGCTGGATGAATGGCATCAGCACCTATTCCATGTGGTGGGTCATCATTCACCGTGACTGGTACCGCCACCATGGCAACCTGCGTTACCTGCGGGAACAGAAGGCTTACCTGTTGCCGCTGCTAAAGCACATTGCCAGCTACATAGATGAAAATAACAGCGAAAAGCTGGACGGCCACCGCTTCCTTGACTGGCCTTCCAGCGAAAACCCTGAAGGTGTGCACGCCGGCCTGCAAGCCATGATGATATGGAGCCTCCAGGCCGGAGCAGAGTTGTGCCGCGTATTGCAGGAGCCCGCTGCCGCCGCCTCTTGTGACAGTGCCGTAAACCGCCTGCGCCGCCATGTGCCCGATCCTAATCACAGCAAACAGGCCGCCGCATTGATGGCTTTGTCTGGCCTGGCAAGGCCGGGGGAGATGGATTCATCCATTATTTCCGTGAACGGCGCTGAAAACTTCTCCACCTTTTACGGCTACTATATGCTGCAGGCCATGGCCCGCGCCGGCAATTACCAAGGCGCCATGGATGCCATCCGCAGCTATTGGGGCGCTATGCTCAACCTGGGCGCCACCACTTTCTGGGAAGACTTTAACCTGCAGTGGGTACCCGGCGCCGGGCGTATAGACGAGCTGCCCCGGCCCGGTGAAAAAGACATTCATGCAGACTACGGCGCCTATTGTTACAAGGGCTTGCGCCACAGCCTGTGCCATGGCTGGGCTGCCGGCCCCACGCCCTGGCTGACGGAACATGTGCTGGGCATACAGGTGGCCGCACCCGGCTGCCGCAAGATCAGGATCAGGCCCCACCTGGGAGACCTGCAATTTGCCGAAGGCACGTTTCCCACCCCTTATGGGCTGGTAAAAGTGCGGCATGAAAAAAATACCGCCGGCCAGGTGAAAACTTCCGTGAATGCTCCCCGCGGTGTTACCATCATCCGCTGACAAACAAATTTGCGGATGTTTAGTAATCAGTTCTGTTTCAATATCTTGCTCCCTGTTATGCAAACAGGTTTGTGACAATTTTTTTGTCAATCTGACCGTTGAAATAAAAAAAGACTTTCCTTTGCCGTTCACCCTGTGCATATGAAAATAGCGTCATAGTACAGAAGCCGGGTAATTTTTATGGACCACGAAGAAATTCAGGAACTCATTCTCAAGGAGCATTACGGTATTCTCTTGCCGGAGGAGCAGGAGAAGCTGGATGCCCTGCTGGCCACCAGTGAGGAGGCACGCAGGCTGCGGGAAGAGGTGCGGAAGGCGGTGCCGAAAGAAGAAGCGCTGGAGGCCATGGGGAATTTTGACGAGGCCCGCAGTTACGAACTTATTCAGCATGAGGCTGCAATTATACGGCAGCGGAAGCGCCGCAACCTGTTCACCGGAGTTACAGCTGTGCTGCTGCTGGCAGCCGGTGCTACCTGGTTCCTGCTTTCTCCCCGCAATGCAGCAGATCCCGGAATGGCGGCCCCAGATGGCGGTGCGGCCGGTGTAACCCTGAAGCTGGCCAACGGTAAAAGAATTGCGCTGAATGACAGCGGCCGGCAAACCATTCATCTTGACAATGCCACCCTTACCGCCAACAACCGGCAGCTGGAATACAATGGCGGGGCAGACGGCGGCAGCGGCTGGAACACGCTGACGGTACCGCCCCGGCTAGACTTCCAGGTGAAGCTGGCAGACGGTACGGTGGTGTGGCTGAATAGTATTTCAGAGATCAAATTTCCTTTCCATTTTAATGATGCAAAGCGCGAGGTGTACATAAAAGGCGAAGCTTATTTCAAGGTAGCGCCGGATGCAGGAAAGCCTTTTATTGTGCACACCAGTAACACCCATATTACCGTGCTCGGCACTGAGTTTAACGTGAATGCGTATAACCAGGGCATTATCACTACTTCACTGGTAAACGGCAAGGTGGCCGTGGCCGCAGAGGAGCGGCAGGTGGAGCTGAAGCCCGGTACAGAGGCCGTGGTACGGGGTGAGGAGCAGATAAAGGTGCAGCCTTTTGATAACGACCTCATCACGTGGCGGCGCGGCGTATATTATTTTGAAGAAAGCCCCATGCGGGAAATTGCCGCCATGGTGGAGCGGTGGTACGATGTGAAGGTGGTGATGGACAATGCGGATGTGGCAGGGCGGAAATTCCGGCTGAAGCTTTACCGCAACCGGCCTGTGCAGGAGGTAATAGATGTTTTGAATGAGACCGGGCAGGTGGAAATGTATTGGGAAAACAACGTATTGCACTGTAAATAAAAGCTCAACAGGGCTCTTTTCCCCTGATAGTTCTATAAGTACATTTAGCACATAAAAATACACCGGGCCTTTCCAGGCCTGGTATTTTTTTGTAAAAACGCCTCAAAAACAGGGTGAAGTAAACCAACTTTATTTTTCAGGTATTTTTCCACAATTGGCTGTATCTATTTGTGGTGGCTGTTTTCGGAGGATTGCTTGGAGAAGTGTACCCTGTATGGGCGGCCTTATGTTAACGTTAGCTTAACAAAAAGTGAATAATGAAATTAACATATTGCAGTCGTATTTAACAATGAAATGTTAATTCATCATTGTTGTAGAAAACGGAACCATTAGACTCGTTTCTCTCGCAAGTAGCCCTGACAAAAATTCCAAAACGATCCCTGAGTTTTATTATCGGATTTACTTCATCCGTTCGTCCCCGTTCATCAATTTAACTAAAATCTAACCTCGTCATCAGGGTATGGAAGATGTACTTATTTTAGAAGGACTGGCCAAAAGAAAGGAAGAAGCCTACAGCGAAGTTTACCGGAAGTACGCGAAACTGTTATTTGCGAGGGCTTACCAGATACTGCAAGACAGGCTGGAGGCCGAAGAAATGGTGCAGGACTTTTTTGTGAACCATGTGTTGCGTTTCAGCAAATGGGAGCAGGTTACACAGCTCAAGTATTACCTGCAAAAAGGCATTCATAACCTATGCATTATTCATCTGAACAAACAGAAGCGCCTCCGGCGGTACCAAACACAGTTTTTTATGGATGAACATGCCGCGTTCCCCAACTCCGGGGAGCCGGTCACTTACCAGCCCGCTATTGAAGGATATGAGAAGTCCCTTCGTGACAAAATCCTTTCCACCCTCAGCGACCAGCAGCAAACCGCCATGCGGCTGGCTTATGTCGAAAAACACTGTTACAACGATATTGCATCCATCATGAACGTTAGCAAGAATACGGTAAAGACGCATCTGCGCCTTGCCAGGAAGAACATTGAGAAGTATGAGGCTTATTTTCAAAGTCTTCTCCAAGTGGCTTTGGTGGTAATGTTTATTAAGTTTTAGCGTGCTAATTGTACTGAACAAACATTTGAAAATTCAAAAGAATTCCCGTCTTTTTAGAGCTTTTTTTAGAAAACAGCAAATTCTTTTGAAAATGTATGATAGTCTTTCACCCCGGTAGACTATGTAATTCATCTAAGACTTAGTAAATAATTTTCAGAACTAGCAAACACCTTTTCGATGAAGTCTCTCTACCGCATGGCTTCCCTCCCAGGGAAATGGCTTTTTATTGCACTTATGGCATTCACCATACAGGTACATGCCGCTGCCAACCAGGACAGTGCTGCGCTGGTTACCCTCAAGGTGAGCAATGCTCCCATTGAGGATGTTTTTCTCCGGATAGAGGCTCAGACCGGTTTTTCATTCACTTACTCTACGCAGTTGATTGACAAGAAGGAGAAGGTGTCCGTGGATTTCAAGCGGGAGCAGCTGGGGGACGTGCTGCGGGAGTTGCTGGGGAAGCGGAACTTGCGGTGGGTGATCAGGGGGGCTGGGATTGTGATTTTGCAGGATAGCAAGCCAGCCTCTCAAATTGAGAGATTTTCTGCAACCGATAGCATACCTCATGGGGGTACCATAAAAGGCACGGTGACGGTTGAAGAGGGTTATCCATTGCCTGGTGCAACAGTTGTTATTAAAGGAACAAAGAAAGGCACAACAACCAATAGTCAAGGTGGATTTATTTTATCAGATGTCCCGAAAATGTCTTTAGTATATGTTAGCTACACAGGATATGAACCGCAGGAATTTAGAATAAATGGGTCTGAAACATTGATTGTGAAATTAAGAAGGGCTGTTGGTGCTTTGGAGGAACAGGTGGTAATTGCGTATGGAACGGTAAGCCGAAGATTACTAACTGGAAGTATTGGACGGGTCACATCGAAAGAGATAGAAACACAGCCAATAAGTAATCCATTGGCAGCTATTCAAGGACGAGTGACGGGTATACAGATTGCTCAGACCAGCGGATTACCAGGAAGCAGGTTTAATGTTCAAATTAGAGGTAGAAATAGTATTGATCAGGGAAATGAGCCATTTTATATTATTGATGGTGTTCCCTATGTATCGAATACTCTGGTGCAAAGCGGTGGAACGATTATTGCCGGTGGAAGCCCCTTAAATTACTTTTCACCAGGTGATATAGAGAGTATTGAAGTGCTAAGAGATGCAGATGCTTTGGCAATTTATGGAAGCCGGGGAGCTAATGGAGCTATCTTAATTACTACTAAGAAGGGAAAGAATGGAAAAACAAAAGTTGATTTGAATCTGTATCAAGGATTTGGGCAGATTGGAAGAAAATTGAATTTGCTTAATACCAGACAGTATCTGGATATGCGATATGAAGCCTTGTATAATGATGGGGTTTTGTTAACACCGGGCACCTCTGGTGTCAATGATTTGACTAAGTGGGATACAACGAGATATACAGATTGGCAAAATGAATTAATTGGAGGCACATCAAGATTAACAAATGCTAGAGTTTCCACATCAGGAGGTACAACAAACACTCAATTCCTATTTGGCGCGGGCTACTATCGTGAAACAACAGTTTTCCCGGGGGCTTTTTCTGATCAAAAGTACTCGCTGCATTTCAGTATAAATCACAAATCGAATAATGATAAATTTACCGCTGCATTTACCGGTAATTATGTTATAGATAATAATAATTTAATTCGTGCTGATTTAACAAATATGGCCATAAGCCTTCCTCCTGTTGCGCCAAATGCCTATAATCAAGACGGGTCATTAAATTGGCAAAATAATACTTGGGTCAATCCTTTTTCAGAAATAAAAAAGAAGTACAACGGAAGTGCATACAATACAATATTTAATTCAACTGTTGGCTATAAAATACTTCCTAGTCTTACTTTAAAATCAAGTTTTGGATATACTAGAACTTCATTAGACGAAACTAATACTATACCTATTTCATCATTGAACCCATTTGGGACAATAAAAACCGGGTCTACTGATTTTTCCAATGCTTCAATTAGGACTTGGATCATAGAACCACAAGCCGAATACAGTGTGGGGATTGGAAAAGGTAAACTTACTGCGCTAGTAGGTTCAACTATTCAGCAGAATGTTCGAGAAAACACGAACATTTCGGCTACCGGATATACTAATGACTCACAGTTAAAAGACATTAAGTCTGCACAAAGCATTTTCATTGCAAACTCTGACTATAGTAAATACCGATATTTAGCAATTTTTGGTAGGGTAAATTATATCTTAAATAGTAGGTACTTACTTAACATTACAGGTCGTAGAGACGGTTCAAGCAGATTTGGCCCAGGTAGGCAATTTGCAAATTTTGGTGCAGTTGGCATAGGGTGGTTGTTTTCAAACGAAGACTTTGTTAAAAAAAATCTTTCTGTTCTGAACTTTGGGAAACTCAGGATGAGCTATGGAACAACTGGAAATGATTTGATTTCTGATTATGGTTTTTGGGATTTATGGATATCTAGAACTAGAATGTACTTGGGTGATAAAGGGTTGTACTCAAACAGATTGTTTAATCCAGACTATGCTTGGGAAATAAACAAAAAGATGGAGGCGGCGATTGAGCTTGGTTTTTTCAAAGAGCATCTTTTCTTCTCTTTAAATTATTACAGAAACAGATCGGGGAATCAACTAGTAAACTATCCGTTGCCCAACATTACGGGATTTAATGGAGTGACATCAAACTTGCCAGCCGTCGTGCAAAATACAGGTGTTGAAGTAGAAGTTAAAAGCATCAACGTTGCTAATAAGAATTTTTCATGGAAGACTTCTTTGAACCTAACTGTTCCCAGAAATAAATTAGTTCGATTCCCGAATTTTGAAAATACAAGTTACGCCAATCAATTTGTACTTGGTGAGCCGTTATCAATTCAGCGTGTCTATTTGTACAGAACGGTAAATCCGTCAACGGGAGTTTATGAGTTTGTTGATATAAAAGGGAACCCGACTTCAAACCCATCGTTTTCAACTGATCGGATATCATTGGTTAATCCTTCAAAGGAGTTGTACGGAGGTTTACATAATAGTATAGACTATAAAACGTGGAGCCTTGAATTTCTGTTTCAGTTTGTTAAACAGGTTGGAAATAACTATAATCTCACTACAACTGGTTATGCGCCCGGTATGATGTCCAATCAACCAGTAATTGTGCTAGATAGATGGACGAAAGATGGAGATATTCGATCATTTCAAAAATTTACCCAAAGAACCTCATCGCCGGCATATATTGCATGGTCCAGGAGTATTGCTAACGGGAGCAATAAATATTCAAATCCTTCGTACTTAAAATTAAGCAATCTCGCAATTTCATATGGTTTTTCAGATAGACTAAACAAAAAAATAGGCCTACAAATGTTTAAAGTTTATGTACAAGCTCAAAATTTATTTACCGTTACGAAGTATCAAGGTCTGGATCCGGAGACGTTAAATAACGGCTTGCCACCGCTTAAGGTTATTGTTGCAGGTATTCAAGTTACGCTATAAATTGTTAGAAATGAAGAATTTATTTTGCTTAATGGTTCGTTATGCCGTCTTTTTTTTATTAATTTTTCAAGTTGGATGCAGAAAGTTTTTGGAAATAGAAGCACCTCCTAACAGTGTTTTTTCTAGCTCAGTATTTAGTAACGATGCCCTTGCTACTTCAGCGGTTCTAGCGGTTTACAATGGAATGATTGAATCCAGTAGCGCTAGGTTTGCAAGTGGTTCCGGTAGTATTTCTTTATTATGCGGCCTTTCTTCAGATGAACTTCAGAATTTTTCAATAGATATTTCTCAAAGAGAATTTTATACAAATTCGTTACAAGCTAATAATGGATCGTCGTATTTATTATGGGTTAATTTGTATAAATATATTTATGATGCGAATGCAATTTTAGAGGGACTGAATGAGTCCAAGCAGCTTTCTCTACCTGTAAAAAAGCAACTTGAAGGTGAAGCCAAATTTATCCGGGGACTTTGTCTCTTCTATCTAGTAAACTTATATGGCGATGTGCCAATAGTTCTTTCGACTGATTACAAGGTTAATAGTACTGCCGGTAAACGAAGTGCAGGAGAGGTTTATAGACAAATTGTTTTGGATTTGTCAGATGCTAAAGAAGGGTTGGATGGCAATTACCTTGATGCTGCAAATGTCAAGACAACTGAAAGGGTACGGCCAACTAAGTATGTCGCAAGTGCTTTGCTGGCACGTATATACTTATATATAAAAGATTATGCAAATGCGGAGAAAGAGGCTGATCTTGTCATAAATCAAACATCTATGTTTTCCCTATTGGAACTAAATGAAGTTTTTCTAAAGAACAGTAAGGAAGTAATTTGGTCGCTGCAGCCAGTTATTCCTCAGTATAATAGTTATGATGGATTGACATTTATACTTGTTTCTGTTCCGTCCAACGTGTCGTTAAGTGATCATCAAGTGAATGTCTTTGAACCAGGAGATAGGAGAAAGATTAGTTGGATAGGTAGCGTCACTTCAGCTGGACAAACTTATTATTTCCCATTTAAGTATAAGGTACGTTTTTTACCAACAGCGGCGACGCCACCTACAGAGTATCATGTAGTAATGCGCTTGGCAGAGCAATATCTTATTCGGGCGGAGGCAAAAATTAATCTAGGTAGGATCAACGAAGGAGTTTCTGATTTGAATATCCTGCGCAATAGGGCTAGAGCAACCCCAACAACAACAGTACCTAATCCCCTGCCTTTGTTATCAGAAAGTTTATCAAAGGAGGAAGCATTGACAGCTCTCGAGTATGAAAGGACTGCCGAATTGTTTACGGAATGGGGACATAGATGGTTTGACTTAAAACGTTCTGGAAAGGCTGATGTAATAATGCCTGCAATTACTCATCTGAAAGGAGGGGAATGGAAGCCTGAATACAAATTGTATCCTATTCCACAGACTGAGATTGATAGAAATCCTAATTTACAACCACAAAATCCCGGCTATAATTAAAATTTTTGTTTAATAGTACCGAATTTGATAACAGCTGGGATAAAATATTAGACAGGTGGCGTATGTTGTCCATACTTTTTTTCAAAGATACAGTCTGTTTCGCTGTGGGTCGAAACAAAACCCTTGGCAAGCGAATGCTATATTCTTCGTAGAAGAAAATGATGCGATCATCGGGCGTTCGACTGTTACAAATGCATTGGGGCTATAGAGCTAGGCAAAAGCGACCTTTGCATATGTATTTATTTGTGATAGTTCCGATTTGATCTAACAGTCGGGTTAAAAATATTTAGGCAGCTGGCGGTATATCGTCCAGCTGTTTTTCTTTTGCTAAAGATAAGGTTTCCTCAAAAGTCTGGAAAGGTGTTCTGCCGAAACAGTATTTTCCGGTGTGTGTCCGCTTATGATTGTAGTCATAAAGCCAGGAGTTCAAGGTCTGCCTGCATTTCTTCAAGCGTATTGTAGATTTTCTTCCGGAATGCAATGGCAAAGAACTCGTCCTGAACAGTCCGGTTAAACCGTTCGCAAATACCATTGTTTGGGGGCTTCTCGCCTTGGTTCTGCTATGGTCAATGTCCTCCAGAGCCAGATAGAGCTGGTATTCATGGTACTCCCGGGCGCCGCAGTATTCTGTTCCCCGGTCGGTCAAAACCCGCAATAGGCGAATACCATATTCTTCGTAGAAGGGTACTACACGGTCATTGAGCATATCGGCTGCTACAAGGGCATTTTTGCGGTCATACAGCTTGGCAAAAACAACCTTGGTATAGGTATCTATAAAAGTTTGCTGGTAGATCCGGCCGACTCCTTTGATAGTCCCTACGTAATAGGTGTCTTGCGCTCCCAGGTAACCTGGATGATGCGTTTCGATCTCTCCGTGCGCTGTTTTCTCCTCTTTGGCTCGTTCCAGGGCAATAACCTGGGCCTCGGTTAGCACCAGGCCTTCCTTGCCGGCCTTGGTTTCCAAGGCCTTCAGACGCTTTTTAAAGGTCTCCAGATTGTGCCGTAACCAGACACATCGTACACCTGCTGGTGAAATAAAAACACCCTGCTTGCGAAGTTCATTACTAGCCCGGAGCTGGCCATAAGCAGGATTGTCTGTAGCCATTGCGATAACGGCGTTCTCAATTTGAGACTCAATTCGGTTCTTTAAAAGGGGCTTCTTTCGGCTGATTTCCTGCAAGGCGGCTTCGCCTCCTTCATCAAACAGTTCTTTGTACCTGTAAAAGCTATCCCGGCTATAACCGAATATTTTGCACGCCTGGGATACGTTTCCTAATTCTTCGGCTAATCTGAGTAAGCCTACCTTGTTTTTGATTAACTTAGCTGCTACATTCATGTCTGGCAGTTTTAAAGGGTTGATTGAAAGTGTGGTTACTTAAAATTAACCCTAACTGTCAGATTAAATCGTAGCTATTTCAATTTATTGAAATTTGCCAATAGATATTACTCCTCCTTTGATAGTCCTAACGTAGCAGGCAATCTGATGATGGGTCTCAATTACTCCGTGCATTGTTTTTTCTTTCTAGACTCATTTCAGGACGATAGCCAGGCCTTAGCAGTGCCGAATCTTCCCTACTCCCGACTTGGTTTTCAATGCTTTCAGCCGCATTTTAAAGTATACAGGTCGCGTCGCAACTAGACAGATCCTACACCACAGTTGAAATGAAAAAGCCTTGTTTGAAAAATTAGATGTTAATCCGAGGCGGGCTAAAGGTAAGATTGTCTATTGCTATTGTAACAACGCCAGTTACAATTTAAAGCCCGATCCAAATCTTTAGAAGGGCTTTTCTCAGCAGATTTATAGAACACTGGTATCCGAACAGCCTCGAATTTAAGTCAATTTTTTTTGAGGATTTGTTGAATATCGTTCGGATTCATTACTGTGCTTTATGTTTCTCTGCTATTATATGATGTTATCAAAAGGAATTGTAGTTAGGAATTTTTTATCACTGCGTGTTAATTGCAGTTTGATTTCTGAACTTTATATTCCTGACGAGAGTGATCCATCTATGTTGAAATTTATAGAGTAGGGCTAACTCTGCTTTGATAGAGTTGAAGTGATCATTTAATTAGACCTGGCTTCTGAGTACATGAGCCAAAATGACTACGTAAACCCAGTTTAACCACTGTTAACTTTTAGTTTGAACAATTAAGTATTCAATGCAAAAATTATGCGAAAGGTAACTATTGAAACCATAAGTCTTCTTTTAGTAGTTCTGTTTCTCTATACTGCTGTTTCTAAGATAATTGATTATAGTAGTTTTAAAGCTACAATTGGACAATCACCCTTATTGGCAAATATCTCTGGATTTGTCGCTTTCAGCGTTCCGCTGGTAGAAATAGTTCTGACCGTTTTACTATTAGTTCCTAGAACTAAGGTTATTGGATTGTATGCGTCTTTCACGTTGCTAGTTATGTTTACTGCTTATATTATTGTTATATTGAATTTTAGTGATAGGATTCCTTGTTCATGTGGTGGCGTTATTGGTCAAATGGGCTGGACAGCTCATGTTTTTTTTAACATTGGATTCGTTTTGTTAACTGGTGTCGCAATAGTTTTAGGTAATCATGCGCATCCCAGAAAACAAGCAATTTTCTAGATAAAAATTGTCGCGACAATAACTGCCAGAATTGCAAGTCTGACAGTACCAGTTTGATGATTAGCAAACTGGCCGATTCTCCTCAATTATCATCGGAGGATTTAGACGAAAAACCCATATTTCTTAACCAAAGTTTTTCAATTGCTTTTTGATTCTAAAAAGCAGTATGTAACCATGAAAAGTATAAAGATAACTATGACAGCGTTAGCTGTTGTGCTTGCAGTTGGAGCTGCTTTTGCTTCTAAATCCGGTTCACTGTTACCCACCGATTTATACGGTAAGTTGCAAGCTGATTCTCCTTGTGTTCCTCTTTGTTCTACTATTGAGGGTCCCGCTTGTAACCAAATTCCGTTTGACGGAAAGGTTTATGTTGAGAATGTGGATAATCCTTGCACCACAGAATCTTTGCAAACTCGTTTTCAAAGAATTCAATAATTGTTCAGTCGGATGGGGAATCCCATCCGACTTTTTACTTAATAAGAAAGAGTATGAATCTTTTACTGGTAAAGTTACTGGCGTGCCTGGTGTTTGGAGTGATAGTTGTCTTCACATTATACACTCTGTATTCTTTTAGTAATAAGGAAAATGGATTTAGTCGTGATATAAAGAGAGGCATTGTTGAGCAAATAGCTGTGAAGGAATCGAAACATGATGGATACTATCTGGCTGGCATGTGTGATTCAGGTATATTTATTGCGAACTATTACTTGTCAGAGGAGATTCAGCGTATGAATTTTGGGCTTGAAGTTGTTGATAGTTTTAAAGTTCATGTTTCTGATTCCATTAAGATTGCTTGGAAAGCAGTAAAGATATTTGTTGAATATCCCGATGTTTATCTTGTTGAGGGTATAGAACCCTCTATTATCACATGTAGATTACCTAATCTTGATTGTTTTTCAATCAATTATTCAGCTCCAAAATTTGAAAGTGCGGTGCCAGTTTCAAAGTCATCAATTGTAATGCGGAAGTATTCGACTAGAGTTAATAGAAATATATTGGCAAAAAAAAATGCATTTGAGAGTAGCACTTATGAGAATGAAAGTTTGCTAAGTATACAAGGTGGAGGAAATTTTTCCATCGATGGAATGCTTCGGTATGATAATGGTAGTAATGAATTAGCTTATATATATTACTATCGTAACGAATATTTATGTCTTGATACAAATTTGAATTTAGTCCGAATAGGGAAGACGATCGACACTATTCGTAATGCGCAAATTGCGATTGATACTATTAAAGGCGAAAACAGAGTGACATTTACCAAGCCACCAAAATTTGTAAATAAACTGTCATGCGTGTCTGATGGATATTTGTATATTAATTCTGCGCTCAAGGGAGATAATGAGTCCAAGAGTGTGTTTTTAGATAATTCGGTTGTTGATGTATATTCGTTGGCCGAAGGAAAATATGTATTGAGTTTTTATTTGCCAAATTACAAAGGGCATGGATTAAGAGATTTTAAGGTTCATAATAAGATATTAACTGGTTTCTTTGGGAATTATCTGATTGAGTATGGCTTGTCTTTTTAGTGCATCACCTGCACTAAGATTGTTTTTTAGGTCGTTGGTGAGTTTCATGTAGATGATATCTCATATCATGTGTCTTTTTTGTAATGAGTGATTTGGGTTAAATAGGAAGGGCCAATACTTTATTTAACACTGAAAGTATCTTGTCGCTTTGTAGGGGGGCTGTACCCGAATAGAGATGTCCCTGCTTATCAATGATGATGATTCTCGGTACAGCATTTATATTGTAGAAGTCTGCCAATGGATGATTGTATCCTTTCCCTTCTGTATAGAGATTAATGTTCTTCCAACTGCTATATAATGTAATTTCTTTCAACCATCTGTCTCTATCTTCGCCCGTTGATACAGCTATTACGACAAGATCTTGTTTATTCAGTAATTGTGGATAGACAACTTTTGTAAAGTTATTTTTAAATGTTATGCATGCACTGCAACCGGGGCCATAGATGTCGAGAAGGACCACTTTCCCTTTGAAGTTATCTAACGTAACGTATTTCCCTTGTGGGTTGGGTAGGGAAAAGTTATATGCTTTTTTTCCGCGTACGGTTGATTGTGTCATCACAGATAGAAGCTCTTGATACTTAGTCTTGGTTATTATCTTTTCCGCCTGTTGAAGGCAATACTCAAAATCAGTTGGGTCAATTCCTTTGAATAGAGTATAGTGGTCTGCACCATTAATCAAAGCGTACATTATCAATTTTTCTTTTATTTCAGAACGATTATTGTTTATTATGTAGGCAAAGAGGTCTTTAAATGTCATTTGCTGTCCCCCTCCATTTATTATTAAGTTGAATTTATTCTTTTCATAGAGGAAGTCTGAATAGCCCACCGATTCCACAAGTATATTATTCGACGCCGGTGGTGTTTTAGACAAGATTTTACTAAATGCTGTAAGGCATAGCTGTTTCATAGTGCTATCACCGGATGACCAAATATTTAGTAAGTTTTTGCAGGCGTAGTAGTATTCTTCACCTATCAAATCAGCTTTTATAATAGAGTATGCGATTGGAGACAGCTGATCCACTGTTTTATCCAGAACTAATAAAGAACTTCTTATTATTGAGTCGGCACGAGACAAAACAGAATCCGGATTGGGAATTGATAACCTTTGCTTTGCTAAGTATTTCGATCTAATATTATACTTGGCTTGGCCAATACCAATGTAGGAGGATTTGACATTCGATTGACTCTCGAACTTGAAAAGACCTAGCACTGAATCGCCAGGCTCTACCAGTTGGTGACTCATTAAAATATACCTACTTCTTTTTTCACGTATAGAGATTCTGCATGTTCCCGATTTCAATGGTAGTTCAAGTCGAAATTCTCCTGACGGTGACAAGGGCATATCAAATTCCAAGGCTCCTCCCTTGACATGACCATAAATATGATCCGTCCAAAAGTAGATTTTCAGTGTATCCCAGTTTGGATGATAGCCATCTAGTTTCCCCCCTATAAAAGTGGTATTTTCTCTATTTTTTGGATACTTCGCCATGCCGCTTGTTAAGAGATTGTTATTCGTTTCAGACAATTCCTGACTTACTCCATTTTGCGAAAAGACAAAGTGGCTGAAACACATTGATAAAATGAGCGATATATATTTTTTTTTCATGAGATCACATTTGTTCATAGATAGGCACCCTTGCCTTTTTGTTCTTGAATGCAGCACTTGGTTTCTACTACTGTGCAGCAACGAACAGCGAAAACTGAAAAGGTTAGCTGTTGGCGACTATCATATATCTATCAAAGAAGATAGATAAAGAGGGAAAAAGGGTGAAAGAGATAGTTTTTTTTTATTAAGGGGAGTTGGATTTTACTTTTGATTGACTTGTGAATTGCGATTGTTAACTCTGAGCTACGTTTTATGATTGAATGGATTGATATTCGATATTCTCTGATCGCTATAGAATAATATCGTCCTGATTTTGTCCAAATTCTGTTACCTTGAGTACTTATATGACCAAATACCACCTCATCCTCCTAACAACCCTCATCCTCACCGTCACCATCCTCTCCCGGTGCCAAACCCGCCCGCCCAAACCCGCCGACCCCCGCGGCCCCCTCTATGCGACAGCCCCCACCTGCATCACCTGCCACAAAGAGATCTACGAGTCCTATGCAGGAACCGCCCACGCCAACACCTCATCCCTAAAAACCCCGGACACCGCAGCCGATAATACCTTCCATTTCGGGAACAACGTTGCCGTAAAAATGGAAAAAGAAGACACCATCCTCTACCAAACCGTCTACACCAACGGCCGCCAAACGGAGAAACAGCCGGTTGACATCACCATCGGTTCCGGCAGAAAGGCGCAAACATATTTGTATTGGAAGGAGGGGCAGTACTTCCAGTTGCCTATTTCCTGGTTTGTACCGGCAAAAAGCTGGGCCAACAGCCCCGGTTTCCCGGCAGATCACCCCAAGTTTGACCGTATTATCCCCAGCACCTGCTTCGGCTGCCACAGTTCCGCCGTAACGGTAAAAGACGAGATATCCGGCGTGCAAAAGGTGGAAAAGTTCGAAAAGCGGGAAATGATAGCCGGCATAGACTGCCAGCGCTGCCACGGCCCGGCCGCGGAGCACGTGAAATACCATACGGAACACCCGGAGGTGAAGGAAGCCCGCTATATGGTCACCATAGATACCCTGAGCAACATGCGGCAACTGGATATGTGCGCCCTCTGCCACTCCGGCCTCAAACCCTTCCAGAAATCCCCCTTCGCCTTCAAACCGGGAGATGCCCTGGCGGAATACCTGCTGCCCACGGTGCCTTTCCCGCAAAAACCTTCGGAAATGGACGTGCACGGCAACCAGTACCAACTGCTGGCGGCCAGCCAGTGCTTCATCCAGAGCCGGCAAACCATGAACTGCTCTTCCTGCCACAACCCCCACGTAACGGAGCGCACGGATATGCAGCTGTTCTCCCAACGCTGCATGAGCTGCCATCAGCCGGAAAGCCACAACTTCTGCACCAATAAGGCCCTGCCCGCCAAAACCCTGCAGCAGAACTGTATAGACTGCCACATGCCGGCACTGCCCTCCAGCTCCATAGCCCTGCTCACCAACGGCCAGAAAAGCCCAACACCTGATTCTATCCGCACGCACCTGATTGCGGTATACAACAAATTGCCATAGCCACCTCACCCAACCAGCAGCTACACAACAAATTGCCATGACCGCCTCACCCAACCGCAGGTATCAAACAAATTGCCACCACCACCTCACCCAACCCGCAGCCGCACAACAAATTCCCGCACCCTGCTCATTCAACCCGCCCAATTAATCATCCTGCCCGGCCACATTGCCCGGTTTTTGGTAGCTTTATTGCTGATATGTACCGATTCTTATGCATGCTGCTGCTGGCCTGCCTGGCCGCTCAACCGTCATGGGCCGATAAGAAAAACGAAGAGTTGTGCTGGGGCTTCGTTCACGCGGGTAATCGGGCGTTGTGGCGTTATGAACCAACACAGGCCTGGGAACAATACCACAAGGCGCGGCTGATAGCCCTGGAGCTGGAAGATGACTTCCTCTACGCCCACTCCCTGCTGGGGCTGGGCCAGGCTATTTGGTACACCGGCCGGTTCCACGAAGCGGCTGATACGGTAAGGCTGAGCGTGAAGTATTTCCGCCGCGCCCGCGCTAAAATGGACCAGGCTACCGCCCTGCGTATATTGAGCAACATCTATGACGATATTGGTGACTATGAGTCAGCCTTCAAAACCACAACGGAAGGGCTGGAGCTTTATAAAGGCAGCAAAAACAACTTCAATTACGTGCTCTCCCTGGTGCAGATGGGCGCCCTCTACCGCAGCATGGGAGATTTTGAAACGGCCCTGGCCTACTACCGCCGGGCGGAGCAGCTGGGCCCCACCCGGGCGGAGTACCCCTACCGGGAGCTGTACCACCGCATGGGAGAGCTCTACGCAGCCATGGGCCGCACGGAAGAGGCCAAAGGTTTCTACGCCAGGGCGCTGGAAGGCAACGCCGGCCGCAAGCTGGTGCGCATGCGCCTGGGCAACCTCTACCTGCAGGAAAAGAATTACGACCTGGCCTTCCGATACTTCGATTCCTTACACAAGGAAGCCCGCCGCATCACAGACATCAACATCATCATTGGCAGCATGCTGGGCCTGGGTAAAGTATACCTGGTGCGCCACCAGTTGGACAGTGCGCTGAAAATGACCTACGGCTCCCTGGAACAGTCTTCCCAGGGCGGCGCCCGCCAGCCGCGCCAGAAAGCCTATGAGCTGCTGGCGGAGATATACGAAGCAAAAGGAGACAACAGCAGGGCGCTGGCCTACCATAAACAGCAGGAGGCCCTGAAAGACTCCATCGTAACAGATAATTTCAGGCGGAAAATGTTCAGCTTCCGGCAGGAGGCGGAGGCGGAAAGGCTCAAAGGCCAGCGCAACGTGCTGGTGCTCTGCATTGCCGGGGTATGCATACTGGGCCTCTTTGCCTTCTTCATCATCAGCCTCAGGTATAAGAACGAAAACCTGAGCCTGCAGCAAAGGGCGGCGGAGCTGGAAATGAAATCGCTCCGGGCGCAGATGAACCCGCATTTTATCTTCAACTGCCTCAGCTCCATCAACCACTTTATTCTCAATGAGGAGAGTGACAAGGCGTCTGAATACCTTACCCGCTTCTCCCGCCTCATCCGCACCGTGCTGGTGAACGCGGGGAAAACCACCGTTACCCTGGAAGAGGAGCTGGCCATGCTGCGCCTTTACCTGAACATGGAGCAGCTGCGGTTCAAGGAGGCGTTTGACTACTCCATTGAGTTTGAACCGGGCGTGGAACCTTCCATGATATTTGTGCCGTCTTTCATTTTACAGCCCTTTTGCGAAAACGCCATCTGGCACGGCCTGCTGCATAAAGACGGCAAGGGCCGCCTGAGCATCCATTTCAGCATGAAAAATGATGTGCTGGTATGTACTATCAAAGACAATGGTATTGGCCGGGAAAGGGCGGCGGCCTACAAGTCTGCCCCGGTAGAAAAGGTGGCCTCCTTCGGCAACCGGCTCAGCGCGGAAAGGCTGGCGCTGTTTAACGATGACCTGTCTGGCGCCTCCTTCGTAACGGAAGATATCAGGAACAGCGAGGGGGAAGTAGCGGGAACTTCGGTAATTTTAAAGATCAAAAACAAACAGGTACATGATTAACGCGGTGATCGTAGACGATGAGCACTATGCTTCCCAGGCCCTGCTTACCTTGCTCAAAAAACATTGTCCTGATGTAACGGTAATGGCCGTATGCAACAACGCCAAAGAAGCCGTGAAGCTCATCCGTGACTTGCAGCCGCAGCTGGTGTTCCTGGACATTGAGATGCCTTACCTCAGCGGTTTTGAAGTGCTGGAAATGCTGCACCCGGTTTCATTCGACTGTATCTTCACCACCAGCTATGACCAGTACGCCATCAAGGCCATCCGCTTCAGTGCGCTGGACTACCTCCTGAAGCCGGTAGACCCGCAGGAGCTGAAGGCGGCAGTGGCCCGCGTAACGGAAAAAAAATCAGGTTCCCTCCAGCAGCAAATGGAGCTGTTGCTCTCCCGCTTCCAGCAGCTGCAGCCGGCCAAAGTAGACCGTATTGCCCTGCCCACCCTGGAAGGGCTGCAGATCATACCGGTAGATTCCATCCTGTATTGCAGCTCCAGCAGCAACTACACCATTTTCAACCTCACCGGCAACCAGAAGCTCATCATTTCCCGCACCCTGAAAGAAATAGAAGAAATGCTGGAAGAGCACCACTTTCTCCGCGTACACCATTCTTATCTTGTGAACCTGAAAGAAGTGCGCAAGTACAACAGGGGAGAGGGCGGCAGCCTGCTGATGAGTGACGGCGCCAGTATAGACGTATCCCGTTCCCGCAAGGAAATGCTCCTGAAAAAGCTGCAGCCGGGTAAATAAGGCTGCAACGGCTCACCCGTTCCCGTCAACTGCTCAATGCTTGTTGGCCGCACCTGCGGCCTGCCATAGTTTTATGGTATGAAAGCAGCCTGCACCGCCATTCTTGCCTGTTTATACCTGGCCGTTCCGCCGGAGGCTGCTGCGCAGCGGAAAGACACGGTCAGAACGTTGAAAGAGGTGAACGTATCTGCCCGCCGCCCCCTGGTAACCCGCAAGGCAGACCGCTACATCATCCACATAGAGAACAGCGCCCTGGCCAACGGGTATAACGGGCTGGACGTGCTGCAGAAATCTCCCGGCCTCTGGGTAAGCCCTGACGGTAACATACGCATCAGCGGCACGCAGGCGGTGACGGTGATGATCAATGACGTGGTGCAGCGCATGTCTGGCCCGGAGCTGGCGGAATACCTCAGAACGCTCCGCTCTGAAGACATTGCCAAAATAGAAGTGATGGCCAACCCGCCCGCGGAGTTTGAAGCGGCCTCGGCAGGGGGCATTATTCATATCATCTTGAAAAAAGGCCGCCAGCAAGGTATAACCGGCACCGTATCCGCCATGTACAAACAACAGGGTAACAAACCTTACGCGGGCGCGGGTATTTCTGTGGACTACAAGCTGAAGAAACTGTACGCCTTCGGCGGTTTCAACTACATCAGGGACAACAGTTTTTATACCGGCTACACCGCTACAGACTATGCGGACAAAAGCCGAATTTATTACTACAACGAGCGGGACAATAACAACCGCCGCGCCCAGTACCGCGGCGGGCTGGTGTATGATTTTTCCGCCGCCCACAGTCTCACCCTCCAGCACAACGGCAGCAACAGCCGCCTCTTCCAGCGTTTTTATTCTGATATAGATTATAACAAGCCTGGCGGCCCCGTTACGGGCAATGCCTTTACGGAATGGGTCAGAACGCCGCGCTTCGGCAGCTCTACGCTCAGTTATGCCTGGAATATGGACACCCTGGGCTCCTCCCTGAAGGTGATAGCAGACTTTTCCCAGGCGGACAAGGAAGAGACCAATACCCTGGTTTCCCGCTATAGTGATACGGCGCTGAGCGGGGGCATCCGCACGGCTACGCCCAGCGGAACGGACATGTACAGCGCCCAGGCAGACTATACCCGTGCCTTCCGCAACAAGTCTGCGGCCCGCACGGGCATCAAGTACGTGAGAATAGACCGGTACAATACCATCAACGCGGAGAACGATGCAGGCACAGGCTGGGAGAAAAATACCGGCGGCAGTGATGATTTTGAGTACCGCGAGCAGTTGCTGATGTTTTACGGCTCTTATGAGAAACAGATCAATAAAACAAGCATAAAGGCGGGCTTGCGGGGAGAACAAACCTGGTCCCGCGGTCATTCTCTCATTACGGGAGAAACCATCTCGCGCAACTATTTCGGATGGTTCCCGTCTTTATTTGTAGATCACACCTTGCAGGAACAAAAGGGCAATTCCATTCACCTCAACTATTCAAGGCGGGTAAGGCGGCCGGCGTACAACGACCTGAACCCCTACCGCCTGCAGGTGAACGATTTTGCGCTGCTGGCAGGGAACCCGAATTTGCAACCCCAATACACACATAGTATACAGGCAGGTTATACCTGGCACCGGGAGTACACGGCAGACCTATATGTTAAAGCTACCACTAACTATATAGCGCAAACTGCCCGCACTATTCAGGAACGTGTAATTGAGCACATGTCAAAGAACTACCCCGGGCATACCGAGGCAGGATTGTCTTTGAGCGCGCCTTTTACCATCCTCAAAAACTGGCGCACGGATAACGGCTTGTTGCTATATTTTGCTACCACGGAAATAGATGAGGTACGGATCTCCCGTACCTCTATTTCTTTCAAATCCATGCACACCTATACCTGGCAGAAGGTGGCAGACCTTGACCTGTACATGGAGTACAATTCGCCTTTCATAAGGGATAACTCCCGCATGTCGGAGATCTGGTACGTAGACCTGGGCATGTCCCGCAGGATTTTGAAGAACAAGGCCCGCGTACGCCTCAGCTTTACGGACATCTTCAACACCTTCCGGGAAAAGAACATCACGGAGTTTGCCGGTACCACGGTTGACTTCTACCAGAAAAGGCCCACCCGCACGGCCGCCATTTCCTTTATGTGGAACTTCAGCGCGGGCAAGGCGTTTACCAAAAAGCGCATAGACGCCAATAATTCTGATGAAAAGAGCAGGATGGGGAATTGACCTGTTATGAAGATTTGATTTGTTTGTTTAACTTGTACAACCCGCCGCACCGGCCGGAAAATTTCACGTTAAACCACCTTCATGGAACGCCGCTCTTTCATCAAACATGCCGGCCTGCTTACTGCGGGGCTGGGGCTCACGGCCGCTACAGGGGCAATGCCCGCACCTTTCGCCGGCGCCAACAAACTGCCCGCCTGGAAAGGCTTCAACCTGCTGGATTTCTTTTCGCCCAACCCCGCCCGCTCACGGCCCCTGACGCCGGAAGACCATTTCCGCTGGATGCGTGATTGGGGGTTTGACTTTGTGCGCATTCCCATGGCCTATCCCAATTACCTGGCCATTGACCACAGCAAACGCATTACGCCGGAGGAAGTATACAAGATAGATGAAAGCCGGGTGGAAGAAATTGAAAAGCTGGTGCACATGGCCCACCGCTATAACATGCACGTGAGCCTCAACCTGCACCGCGCGCCGGGCTACTGCATCAACGCGGGTTTTTATGAGCCTTACAATTTGTGGAAAGATGAGGAGGCGCAGAAAGCATTTTATTTCCACTGGAATTTCTGGGCCAGACGTTTCCGTTCCGTACCGGCCGCAAAGCTCAGTTTTGACCTCGTGAACGAGCCGGCCATGCGGGAAGATATGAATGACCAGCACTCCCGCGCCACCACCGTGCCGGGGCAGGTATACCGCAAGGTGGCCAAAGCCGCTGCGGAAGCCATCCGCAAGGAAAACGCGGAGCGCATTGTGATCGCAGACGGTAATAATGTAGGCACTACCGTGATACCGGAAATTACAGACCTGGATATTGCCCAGAGCTGCCGCGGCTACTATCCGGGCAAAATATCACATTACAAGGCGCCCTGGGCCAACAAAAGCGTAGACAACCTGCCGGAGCCGAAATGGCCGGGGCAGGTAGGGAATGAATACCTGAGCCGCGCCATGCTGGAAAAACACTATCAGCCCTGGATCGAGCTGGTGAAAAAAGGCGTGGGCGTACACTGCGGAGAGTGCGGCTGCTGGAACAAAACACCGCACGCCGTTTTCCTGGCCTGGTTCGGAGATGTGCTGGACATCCTGGGCAGCAACGGCATCGGCTTTGCGCTCTGGGAATTCAGCGGAGACTTTGGCGTGCTCAACTCCCGGCGGGAAGATGTAGTGTATGAAGACTGGTACGGGCAGAAGCTGGACAGGAAGCTGCTGCAATTGCTCACCAGAAAATAGATACGGCCCCGGGAACGGGGCCGTTTGCCTTTATAAATTCCACGTTTAATGAAAAAAGATCTATAACCTGTGTGAAGAATGTCTAATGTATGCTTGCATGCAAAGTTCCGAATGTTTAAAACAAGGGGATAGTACAATTGTACTTTTTTAACAACCGTCGCGGCCATTTTTGTATTTTCATTGATATGAAAATCGTCTTCTTCTCCGCCAAACCTTACGACAAAACTTTTTTCAACCGGGAAAACGAACAATACGGCTTTGAGCTGGAGTACCTGGAAACCCACCTGGGCCCGCATATTGTCAATGCCGTAGATAATGGCACGTATGCCGTATGCGTGTTCGTGAATGACAAGCTGACCGCGGAAGTAATTGAAGTGCTGGCAGTCAAAGGAGTGAAAGTAATAGCCCTGCGCTGCGCGGGTTTCAATAATGTGCAGCTGGAGGCCGCCAAAAAACACGGCATCCGCGTATGCCGCGTACCGGCCTACTCCCCGGAAGCCGTAGCGGAGCATGCGGTGGCCATGCTGCTTACGCTCAACCGTAAAACGCACAAGGCGTATAACCGGGTGCGGGAGCAGAACTTTGCTCTTCACGGACTGCTGGGCTTTAACCTGCACGGTAAAACGGTGGGCGTGGTAGGCACCGGCAAAATAGGCCGCGCCTTTTGCAATATTATGCTGGGCTTCGGCTGCCGCGTGCTGGCCTTTGACCCTTACCCTGATGCCACCCTGCAGGCACAGGGTGTGGAATACCTGCCTTTTGAAGAGCTGCTGGCCGCGTCAGACATCGTTTCCCTCCACTGCCCGCTGACGCCTGAAAACAAATACCTTATTGATCAAAATGCCATCCGGCAAATGAAGAAGGGCGTTACCCTGATCAATACCAGTCGCGGTGCGCTGCTGCATACCAACCATGTAATAGAAAGCCTCAAATCCGGCCACATTGCCTACCTGGGCATTGATGTGTACGAGCAGGAGGAAAAGCTGTTCTTTAAAGACCTTTCCGCCAGTATTATTGAAGACGATATGATACAACGCCTGATGAGCTTCCCGAACGTATTGGTAACCGGCCACCAGGCGTTTTTCACGGAAGAGGCGCTGCAGCAGATAGCGGAGGTAACCCTTCGGAATGTAGATGGTTTGAGCAAGGGGAATGAGCCGGGCAGGGATGTGCTGCTGGCGTAAGGCCAGGGCCCCATACTGCGGAGATATATAGCATATGTCAGCGAATATGCCGGGAATACCGTACGGCGGCCTGCTGCAACTGCAAAAAAATATTTTATTTTACGCCTGTGTTGGAACTTGTCAATGCCATAAAACAGGGGAACGAAGCTGCGTTTGAACAGGCCTTCCTGCAATTCCGCAATAAGGTATACCTGTACTTTCTCAGGAAAACAGGCAGGGAAGAAGATGCGCGTGACCTCTTGCAGAACACCTTCCTCCGCCTCTGGCAATACCGCGGTTCCATGAACGCGGCCTTCTCGCTGGACCAGCACCTCTTCAACACCGCCAAAACGGTTTACATAGACTATCTCCGCAAACGGCAGCTACTGGTATTCAAAGGCATTCTGCCCGAAGGGCAGGCATCCCCTGAAGGAGACGCGGCCTGGGATGTAGACCGCCGCCTGCAGCGCATTCTCGACAAAATGCCGCCGGGCCGCAGGCAGGCCTTTGTGCTCAACCGGCTGTACGGCCGCTCCTACAAGGAAGTAGCAGCCGCCATGGCCATCACCGTAAAAGCCGTGGAAAACCATGTGGCCAAGGCAATAAAGGAACTGCGAAAGCACCTGCCTGCCATTGTAAATTTTTTTTGGTGGTAGCGGAGGGTTTTTTGATACCTGTTCGTATTAATTATCAGGATGAATATTTCCAGGGAACTGATTACGCAATTTTTTAAAGGGGCATGCACGGCTGAAGAGGCCGCTGCTGTGAGTGATTATTTGAAACAACACCCGGAGGCGGCGGCAGAATGGCTGCCGGAAGAGGAATGGGCGCGGGCTGAAGGTAGTGCGGATAAGCCGGACGGCTACTGGCAGGAAATATGGCAGGAGGTGAGGCCGTCACGCACGGTTAAAATACTGCAGCTGGCCAGGAACGTGGCCGCCGCGGCCATACTGGTGGGCGCCCTGGCGCTGGCCGGGTACTGGCTGGTGATGCGGGAAAAGGGGCCGGCCGGCCCTGCAGCAGCGGGCTATGTGGTGGAAAATACGGGCGGAGAAATAATGCGCCATACCCTGGAAGATGGCTCCGTGGCGGAACTTTCCCCAGGCGCTGCCATCCGTTACGACCCCGCTTTTGCCAACGGGCGGCGGGATATATACCTGGCCGGGGAAGCGGTGTTCCACACAACGGCAGATGCGGCCAGGCCCTTCTCTGTATCCGGTAACGGCATTGCTACCACCGCCCTGGGTACCAGCTTCAGGGCAACGGCCCCGCAGGGGAGCGGCAATACCAGCGTAATGCTGCTGGAAGGTAAAGTGATGGTGGCCAGCGCGGATACGGCCCTGGCAAAGCTGGATACCGCGTACATCCTGCTGCCGGGAGACGAGTTCAACTACAGCCCTGAAAACGGCATTGCCCTCCGCAGGAAACAACCGGCCAGGGCGCCGCAACCGGTGCAGAAGAACGCGGCGGTGCCGGAGGAGAGCACATCCGTCAACAGCTGGTACATGTTCGAGAACCAGGGGCTGGAGCAGGTGTTTGAGCAACTGGCGGCTATTTACAACGTGCGGATCTATTATGACCGGGCAGACCTGAAAGGCCTGAACTTCATCGGTAAAATAGACCAGGCAGACAGCCTGGAGAACATCCTGCGGGATATTGCAATGCTGAACAACCTGAATGTTATGAAAAATAAAAAAGACTACGTTATCAAGGCACAGAAAAACTGATGCGTTTTTCCTGACAAATTCCATTAGCTGATGCTACTCTTTATCTGAACGCGCCCTGACGTGTTCCGGGATAGCTATGCCCATTTTTTACCTTAAAATCCGTTCCATGAAAAGGAGGAAATTTTTATCAACCAAACAAATGACCGCCCTGCTTTTCCTGCTGGGCCTTTTTACGGCTGCGCAGGCGCAGACGGGGCGTGTGAAGGGAGTGGTGCGTGACGAAGCGGGCAAAGCCATGCCCTTTGTGAATGTACTGGCCAAAAACAGTGCTACCAATCTCACTTCCGGTGCACAAACTGATTCTGCGGGCGTTTTTGTATTTCCGCGCCTGCCGGTGCAGGGTACTTACTCCTTCACGGTCAGCATGATGGGCTATGAGACCCAAACGCTTTCCGGCTACACGCTGAAGGCCAGCGAGTCTACTTCCATCATCGTGAAAATGAAAACAAGCCTGGCCGCGCTGAATGAAGTGGTAGTGGTAGGCTACGGCACGCGCCGCAAGAGTGACCTCACCGGCTCGGTGGCTACTATCGGGGAAAAGGAGCTGACACAGGGCGTAAACAACAATGCCTTGCAGGCGGTGAACGGGAAGGCGGCCGGGGTATACGTGAGCCAGTCAAGCTCCGCGCCCGGCGGCGGGGTGAACATCCGCGTAAGGGGCGCTGGCTCCATCAACAGCAGCAACGCCGTGCTGGTGGTGGTAGATGGCTTGCCGGGCGTGGCCCCGGCTTCCATCAGCCAGGACGATATTGCTTCCATACAGGTGCTGAAAGACGCCAGCGCCGCAGCCATTTACGGCTCCCGCGCGGCCAACGGGGTAGTGCTGATCACCACCAAAAGAGGCGTATCAGGACAAATGAATATTACATACGACGGGTATGTGGGCATGCAGCAACTGGCTAAAAAAATGCGGGTGCTCACCGCGCCGGAATATATGCAGGTGCTCAATGAAATGTCTGCCGCCCAGGGCCAGCCGGAGCCATTCTCCCAGCGTTATAAAGATTCCATCGGACAAGGTACAGACTGGCAGGACGAAATATTTCAAACCGCCATTGCCCAGAGCCACCAGGTGTCTTTCAGCGGCGGCGCCAAAAACAACAAGTATTACGTGGGGCTCAACTATCTCAACCAGGAGGGCATTCTGAAAAACACGGATTATGAGCGGTATAATGCCAGGGTGAACTACGAGCTGGCGCCTTCAGACAAATTTGACGTATCGCTGGCGCTCAACCTGTCCCGTTCGGTAAACAACCAGCCGTTCAATGAAACCGGCATTAACGAGAACGCGGGCGCTATCAATACGGCGCTGAACTTCGATCCTACTATTTCCGCCTTGCCTGATGAGAACGGCCGCTACCGCCAGAACCCGCTGATTGCGCTGGAAAACCCGCTGGCCATTATCTACGGCGTTACGCGGAAAGCCGTGATCAACAACACCTATGGCATGCTGACGGCCAATTACAGGCCGGTGAGCGGGCTCACGCTTACAGCGCGGGTAGGAGCAGACCTGATGAACAGTAGGAGCGATTATTACAACAGCCGCATGACGCAACTAGGCCAGTCTGCCGGTGGTATTGGTTCCATCACGCATAATGATGATACCCACTGGCTGATGGAATACCTGGCCAGGTATGACAGGCGTATAAAAGGCCACAATTTTTCCCTGCTCGCGGGCACCACGGCGGAACGCTTCGACGCATCGTCTGCTACGGCGGCCTCGCGCATGTTCCTGTCTGATATCACCTATACCCACCTGCTGCAAAGCGGTGACGGCATCAGCGGAGACAATGTAAGCAGCGGCCGCAATTCCAACAAGCTGCACTCATACCTGGCGCGGCTCAATTACGAGTTCCGCGATAAATACCTGCTCACGGCTTCCTTCCGGTCAGACGGCACTTCCCGTTTTTCAGACCAGCACAAATATGCCTTGTTCCCTTCCGTGGCCGTGGGCTGGAATATCCATAAAGAGCCTTTTATGCAGCGCGCCGCCGCGGTATCTAACCTGAAGCTGCGCCTGGGCTACGGGCAGATAGGTAATCAGGCCATCGGTAATTTTGCCACCTTGCAAACGTATGAGGCCGGCGGCCGCGCGGTGTTCGGAGACAACCTGTACCAGGGCGTACAGCCCGCGCGCCTGCCAAATGCAAACCTGCGCTGGGAAACTACGGAAGAGTACAACGCCGGCATAGATTTCGGCTTCTTGCAGGAACGTATTTCCGGCTCTCTGGAGTTTTATGTGAAAAACTCGAAAGACCAGCTGTTCAGCAAACCCGTACCGGCTTTTACCGGTTTCCCTTCACAGGTGGTGAACTTCGGCAATGTACGTAACAAAGGCATAGACTTCCAGCTGAACTCCCGCAACATCACCGGCCGCAATTTCAGCTGGGAAAGCAGCGTATCCTTTTCCTACCTGCACAATGAGGTAACGCAGCTGCCCGATTTTATTCCGCAGCTGCTTACAGGCGGTTTCTCCTTTGTGCCCAACTTTGCGCTGGTGCAAACAGGCTACCCTGTATACTCTTACTACGGATATGAAGTAGACGGCATATTCCAGACAGACCAGGAAGCCGCTACCTCCGGCCAGCCGGGCGCCAAAGCGGGCTCTCCGCGGTTTAAGGACCAGAACGGCAGCAAGACCATTACGCCAGACGACCGCGTTGTGCTGGGCAGCTCCCTGCCCAAATACACCTGGGGCTTTACCAACACGTTCACCTGGAAGAACTTTTCCCTGAACGCGCTGGTGCTGGGCGTGCACGGCATGCATGCGCTGGATGCCAACGTCATAGAGTCTATCTATCCCATCAACTTCCAGCGGAACCACATGGCAGAATATTACCTGGACCGGTGGACGCCGCAAAATCCCAACGCGCGCTATCCCTCCGGTATCAACGCTTCTACCTACGGCGGGCAGTATTCGGTGAACAGCTATACGGTAGAAGACGTGTCGTTTGTACGGCTGAAAACGCTCACGCTGGGGTATACGCTGCCGCTGGAAAGCCGGACGCTGAAAAGCATATCCGCTTACCTGGCCGCAGACAACCTGTTCACCATTACGGGATACAACGGATATGATCCGGACGCTAACTCAAGAGGCGGCCAGATAGCCCGCGTGGCGCAGAACAGCTACCCGCTGTCCAAAGTATACCGTCTTGGCCTCAAGCTTAATTTCTAAACCGGCACCGTAAAAAGTCAACACATGAAAATCACGATACCGATCATATTTGCAGCGCTGCTGACATGCTCTGCCTGCACTAAATTTCTGAAGGAAGATATTTATACCGAATATGACCCCGCGCAGTTCGCCAATTCTGTAGATGGTTTTGAGAAGGTGTTGAACAGCGCCTATGCAGAATTGCAGATAAGGGGTTACGATCACCGCAACGACGTTTATTGCTTCGGGGAATTTTGTACCGATGTGATGCTGCAGACCGGCGGCGGCTTTGAAGCGCAGGCCAAGGAGTTCATTACCTTCACCTGGAACCCCACCAACGGTTTTTTAAACACCGCCTGGAGCAAAGCTTACCGCGCCATCCGCAACAGCAACGTGCTGCTGGACAATAAAGACGCCGCCACGGCCATACCGCCTGCAAAGCTGAACGCATTGGTGGCGGAGGCACGGTTCATACGCGCCACGGCCTATGCTTACCTGTACAACCTGTTTGGCCCTGTACCATTGATCACCACGGCAAAAAATGTAGATCCCGGCGCGTTCAGGGCAACAGATGAGGAAATGTCAACATTCATCATAGACGAGCTGAAAGCCGCCGCCGGCGCCCTGCCGGTACAGCAGTCACTACGGGGCAAGGCTACCAGGGGTGCGGCGCTGGGCGTACTTTGCAAATTTTACCTGAACAAAAAGATGTGGCAGGCCTGCGCGGATGTGGCCGAAGAGATACGCGCCCTGAAAGCATATAGCTTGTTTGACGATGTAAGCCGCCTTTTTGCCGTGGAAAATGAAAATAACAGCGAGTATATTTTTGCATTCCCCTGTATTGCCCAAAGCGGTTATGGCAATATTACCATGGCGCACACGTTCCCGCCGGCGTATCCTATTCTGCCCAACTGGATCATCTTCGGAGCGCAGTTCAGGCTGTATACCAGCTTTGTAGACTCCTTCGAGCCGGCAGATGAACGGCTGAAAATGATACTCAGGGAATACACCAACACCAGCGGCGTTACCATCCGGATGAACCGCAACGCCGCAGGCGCCGCGCTGAACAATGCGCGCTCTTTCAAATATGTGCCAGACCCTGCCGGCCAGTCTGACGCCATGGGGAATGATATTCCCTACATCCGCTATGCAGACATCCTGCTGGCGCTGGCGGAAAGCCTGAACGAGCTGAACGGGCCCACCCAGCCGGCCATTGACCTGGTAAACGAAGTGCGCGCACGGGCCAGCGCCAGCCTCATTACGCTGGCCGGCTACGGCTCCAGGGAAGCGCTGCGTGATTTTATACTGGCAGAACGTGCCAGGGAATTTGTGGGCGAAGGCAAAAGGAGGGAAGACCTCATCCGCATGGGCCAATTCATTTCCGGCGCACAGGCAAGGGGCATGAACGCCAAGCCATGGCATGTGCTATACCCGATCCCGCAAAGGGAGATAGAAGCAAACAAGAACCTGGAGCAGAATGAAGGATATGTTCAGTAAGGCCATCTCATGCCTGGCAGGCGGCCTGTTGCTGGCAACCATAACCATGGCCCAGCCGCGCCCCACGCCCGCGCAGCTGGCCTGGCAGCGGGCGGAGCTGGGCGTGGTGTTCCACTATGACCTGCATGTGTTTGACGGGAAAAAATACACACAGGGTGGCAACCGCATCACCCCCGTGCCGGACTATAACATCTTCCATCCCGCCAGCCTGGATACAGACCAATGGCTGCAGGCGGCCAAAGATGCGGGCGCCCGCTTTGCCATCCTGACGGTTACGCACGAAACGGGTTTTGCCCTCTATCAGTCTGATGTAAACCCTTTCTGCTTGAAGGCGGTGAAGTGGCGTGATGGGAAAGGAGATATTGTAGCGGATTTTGTGGCCTCCTGCCGCAAATTCGGCATAGCACCCGGCCTGTACATCGGCATCCGCTGGAACGCTTTTATGGGCGTGCATGATTTCAAGGTACAGGGAGATTCCAGCCGCTTCCGCAGCGCCCGCCAGGCCTACTATAACCGCATGTGCCAAGGCATGGTCAAAGAGCTGTGCACGCGCTACGGCCCGCTGTTCGAGATATGGTTTGACGGCGGTGCGTCAGACCCTGCAGATGGCGCGCCGGATGTACTGCCTGTTGTGGAAAAACACCAGCCGGGCGCACTCTTTTACTGGAACGGCCAGCGGTCTGACGCGCGTTGGGGAGGTTCGGAAACCGGTACGGTAGGGTATCCCTGCTGGTCTTCATTCCCGTACCCCAGCATGCTCACCGCCCGCTACCCCCGCATTGCAGAGAACAAATTTGAGCTGGCAAAGCATGGGGACAAGGAAGGCAAGTATTGGCTGCCTGCCATGGCAGACGCTCCCCTCCGCGGTTATAACGGCCGCCATGAATGGTTCTGGGAGCCGGGAGATGAGCACAGCATTTACCCGCTGGCAGATCTCCTGGCCATGTATGAGCAGTCTGTGGGCCGCAATGCTACGCTAATACTGGGCGTTACGCCAGATACGGCGGGCCTGGTGCCGGAAGCGGACGCCCGCTGCCTGCGGGAGTTCGGTAACGCGGTGAAGGAGCGGTACGCTCATCCAGTTACAAATGTACAGGGGGCGGGCAGAACACTGGAGGCTGCTATCCGGCCTGCCCGCCATATTAACCAGGTGATGATCAGTGAGGATATTTCCGCAGGAGAACGTATTTTGTCTTTCGTTGTTGAGGTGAAGACCACCGGCGGGTGGCGGCAGGTATACAGCGGCACGGCCATCGGCAACAAACATATTGCCTCGTTTCCCGCGGTGAACGCCCGCGCCGTAAGGCTGCGGGTAACGGAAGCCCGTGGAGAGCCAAACATTACAGTATTTCAAACTTATTTTATACAACAATGAACATCGTTTTAAGAATAACGGCCGCCCTGCTCCTTTGCAGCACCGTGGCAGCGGCACAGCAGAACAAGTCCAGGCCCAATATCATTTTCTTCATAGTAGACGATATGGGCTGGCAGGATACGTCGGAGCCTTTCTGGGACAGCGTAACCACCGCCAACCGCAAGTTCCATACGCCTAATATGCAGCGCCTGGCCAAAGCCGGCATGAAGTTCACCAACGCCTACGCCACCTCGGTGTGCACGCCCTCCCGCGTGAGTTTCCTCTCCGGCATGAACGCCGCCCACCACCGGGTAACCAACTGGACAAGCAAATGGAACACCAGCACAGACGCAAAAGACACCCTGCTGGCGCCGCCCGCCTGGAACCTCAACGGCATTTCGCCGGATGCGAAGCAGGAGCGGAGCGTGTATGCCACCCCGTTACCGCAGGTGCTGAAAGAGAACGGGTATTACACCATCATGTGCGGCAAAGCGCATTTCGGCACTTACGGCAGCATCGGCAAAGACCCGTTGAACCTGGGCTTTACAAAGAACATAGCCGGCAGCGCCGCCGGGCACCCCGCTTCCTACTTCGGGGAAAAGAATTTCGGCTACAACCCGGAGAAATACATCATACAGGCAGACATGCCGGGCATGCAGAAGTACTACGGCCAGAACATTTTCCTGTCTGAAGCGCTCACAAAAGAGGCCATGCTGGCTATGGACACCGCCCGCATCAAACAGCAGCCCTTTTTCCTCTACATGGGGCATTACGCCGTACACCTGCCTTTCCATGAAGACCCGCGTTTTCTGCAAAAGTACCTTGACCGGGGACTGCCCCGCCCGGAAGCGGCCTATGCGGCCTTGCTGGAAGGCATGGACAAAAGCCTGGGTGACATCATGGACTATCTTGATGCCAACCACCTTACAGATAACACCATCCTGATCTTTATGTCAGACAACGGCGGTTATTCCCACCCGCCCCGCCAGGGTGGCCACAATACGCAGAACTACCCGCTGAAAGGCGGCAAAGGCTCGTTGTACGAAGGCGGCATCCGGGAGCCCATGATGGTACGGTGGAACGGGGTGACCACGCCCGGCAGCGTCAACAGCCAGTACGTGATCATAGAAGATTTTTACCCCACCATTCTTGAAATGGCCGGCATAAAAAAATACAAAACCGTACAGAAGCTGGACGGCCGCAGCTTTGTCAAAAACCTGCGCAACAACCGCCTGCGGGATGATCAGCGCACCCTGGTATGGAACTATCCCAACAACTGGGCCGGCGGCAACCTGGGAGAAGACAATTCTTTTCTCACCGCCATCCGCCAGGGTAAATGGAAGCTCCTTTATTTCCATAAAAAACAGCGGCTGGAACTATACAACCTGGAAAATGACATTAAAGAAGAGCATGACCTTGCCGCCAAAGAACCGGCCAAAACAAAGGAAATGGCCCGTTTGCTGACCGCGCGGCTGAAAGCGTACAATGCGCAGCTGCCCACGTACATCAGCACAGGTAAAACCGTTCCGTACCCTGATGCGGTGGCGGAGGGTTCCAGATAATTGTAACTATAACATAAAAAAAGCACCCGCTCACAGAACGGGTGCTTTTTTGTATGAAGAAGTATTGTTGATCAATGCGCCGGCACGTCTCCCACGCCCGCACCTTTGACCATCTCCGCAAGGTCCGGCTGCTCCTTTTTCTCCCGGTTGAACACGCGGTTGATGATCACGATGCTCAGTACCATACACACCGTACCCAGTACAAAGTGAACACCGGGGAACTGGAACGGCGCCCTGGCCGAGGTGAAGTATGCAAAGGAACCGTTCATGATAAGCGGCCCGAAAATAGTAGTGAGGCTCATGAGGCTGGTGAGCGCGCCCTGCAGCTCACCCTGCTGGTTGGCCGGTACATGCACGGAGATCACGGATTGCAGGGAAGGCCCGCAGATGCCGCCCAGGCAGTAAGGCACCAGGAAGGCGAACATCATCCAGCTTTCCGTAGCAAAGGCAAACAGCAGCATGCCCAGTGCATAGAGTCCCAGGCCCCAGTAAATGCTTTTTTCGTTCCCCAGCTTCGGCACCACTACTCGGGTAAGCCCGCCTTGTACAGCGCCTACCAGTACGCCCACTACGGCCAGGGAAATACCCACCATGCCCTCGCTCCAGTTGAAGCGGTAAATGGTATAGAAGTTCCAGTTGCCCTGTACCGCCTGGGCGCCCAGGTAGATCAGGAAGAAGCTGGCTGCCAGACCGGCAATCTCGGGGTGGCGGCCCAGGAACTGCAGGGAGCCCAGCGGGTTGGCGCGTGACCATTCAAACGGTCGGCGGTTCTCTTTGCTGAGAGATTCCGGCAGCAGAAAGTACCCGTAAAGGCAGTTGATAAGGCAGAGCGCCGCCGCGGCGTAAAACGGCGCGCGGATGCCCCAGTTGGCCAGCAGGCCGCCCAGCGCGGGGCCTAGTACAAAACCCAGCCCAAAGGCCGCACCTATCATACCGAAGTTTTTGGCGCGGGAAGTCTCATCGGGGCTCACGTCCGCAATATAGGCGGAAGCAGTGGTGAAGCTGGCGCCGGTAATGCCGGCAATGATGCGCCCGGCAAACAGCCAGCCGTAAGTAGGCGCCAGGGCCAGAATGATGTAGTCTATGCCGAAACCCAGCAGGGACAGCAGCAGAATGGGGCGGCGGCCGTAACGGTCGCTCAGGTTACCTATCAGCGGGGCGCAGGCAAACTGCATAATGGCGAAAACAGACAGCAGTATGCCGCCGTAGGTGCTCGCCTCATTGACCGGGATGCCTTTCAGCTGGGCAATCAGGTCTGCCATGACGGGGATGATAAGGCCCCAGCCCATGACATCAATTAAAAGTGTTACGAAAATAAAGCCCAGGGCTCCTTTTTTGTTAGGTTGCATATATTGGATTTACAAGTTCAAACTTACAGTCAATTTCCCGTCCGCAAGGGGAGCAAAAACGACAATTTGTGGGTCTTTTGCGGCCGTAAAACGGTTGCCTCCCTGTTACTGTTACAAATGTAGAAGAGAAAATTGACAGCCCTATGTCAGCAGCAGGAAGGCTTTTTTTGCAAATATGTTTGCGTCTTTAGTATTCCTTCGCGGTCCTCTTGTTAAAACCTTTGTCCGCTGCCGTTTTTTTCTTTATCTTCCATTTATTGTCAGCCGCCTTTGTGCCGCCTATGCACCGCCTTTCCGCCGGGTATGCGCCGCCCCTTATAAGGGCAACGTATTCCCGGTTGAATAACCATTATCTGCCTATTTAGCATAGACGTATCATAAACAGTTAACCAACAAAACAACAACATTACTATGGGAATTCTTAAAGGCCCGCTTGGCTTCACCGGCCGCATGGGCAAATTCACGGCTTACACCAGGAAAGGTTCTGACAAGATCATTATAAGACAGGCCAAAGGCCCCTCCAAAGAGCAGATCAGAACATTGTACCAGTATGAAAGAACGCGGGAGAACAATGCGGAGTTTGCCGCCTGCAATATGTTTGTGGCAGGCGTGCGGGATGCCGCGTACCCTGTTCTGCACCTGGGAGATCCCAATTTTACCGGTGCGCTTGTCAAGCTGGCCAAAAAAATGCAGGAGCTGGACGAAATAGGCGAACGGGGAGAAAGAGGTGTGTTCCTTTCCCGCTTGCCCCATATGCTCACGGGTTTCAATTTTAACATCAACCATCCCTTTGACGGGCTGATGCGCCACCCTGTGGCCGTACAAACCTCCAGGGAAGAGGCCGCCTCAACGGTAACTATTCCCCGGCGGGAGCCGGGCGTGAACGTTTGCCTCCCATGGAAGTCCCCGTTCTACCGCTTTGTATTGTCACTGGGGCCTGCGGCGGATGTACAGTTTGGTGCCCGTGGCTTTGAGTGCAGGGAGGCGGGCGCCACGAAGTTTGCTTTTTCAGAATGGCAGCATAAAGACGCTTCGCTGGCGGAAGAAAGCATAGCCATGAAGATGGATATGCCCGTACCGCCGGGTGTATCATTGGTGCTGGGTATCGGCATTGAGATGGGGATGCCTGACCGCTTCGGGGAAGTGGAAGTGATAAAGGGCGAAGGCGGCGCCAAGGTTCTTGCGGTGTTCTAGGCAGTACCGGCTGTAACATGGCGGAAAAGATTTTCTTATATTTGTTTTAGCCTCAATCAAATGATTGAAAAAGTACCCTGTGCGTGTTCCCGGGCATGCATCGTTCCACATTCAAACAAACGTTCCTGATGCCGTTCCTCTGCCGCGCTGTCTTTTACTGTTTCACACTGCTGTGCCTGTATATACCGGCGCAGGGGCAGGATTCCGCCTTTCACCAGCCCGGCAGGCCGGCAAACTTCATGCAGTTTGTACGGGACTTTGGCAAGAAAGAAGCGGCCAGCAGTGTAGAGAAATTCCGGAGCGGCCGCATCGGCATCCGGCAGGAGCAGTTGCTGCATGACCTGCGGCAGACCAGTGAGCGCGCACGGATATTTCTCCGCAAAGGGCTGGATACCGCCCGCCTGAAGGCAGATCTTGTGCTGGCGCAGCACCGGCTCACCTTGCTGCGCGAAGGCATTTTTCACGGGGAGCCGCAGCATGCCGCGCGCCACCTTACGGTGACCGCTTCCGTGTTAGACGAGCTGCTGCAGCAGGTAACGGAAAAAAGGGACGAGCTGGAGCTGCGCCTTCATACCATGATCGGGTTTGTAGACCGGATAGATTCCCTTTCCGCAGATTCCAGCCTGTATACTTTCCCGTTCGATTCCCTGCATACCGTCCGTTACATCCAGAAAATGGCCGTGGTGGCCAAAGACCTTGGCCCGGCAGATACGGCGTTGCGCCGTTCTGTTGCCGCCCTGCAGCATTTGCAGACGGAGGCAGACCTCATGGTGTTCAACGTCCGCTCCACGCGGGAAGATGTGGAACAATTGCGCGTTGCGCAGGTGGCCCGCACTTTTGAGCAGGAATACCCTTTCCTCTGGCAGCCGGCCACCCCTGACATGCCGCCGGGCGGCATACTTGCCCTGTCTTACGCCAAGGAAAAGCTGGCCTGGACGTACTACGTCCGTGATGCGGGCGGCCGCCTGCTGGTGTTGCTGCTCCTCACGCTGGGGGGCTGGTACTTCCTGCGGTCGCTGAAAACAAAATGGCTGGAGGAGGGTACCACCGGCCCTGAGCAACCCGGCAGGCTGGTGTTGCGCTACCCCTTGTTGTCTGCCGTGGTGATAGTGCCCAGCATTTTCCAGTTCATTTTCCTGCAGCCGCCCTATATTTTCAGTTGCGGCCTGTGGCTGACGGGCGCCATATGCCTTGCCTTCATATTTCATGGCTACATTACGCGCTTCTGGATGTGGTTCTGGATTGTTTCCCTGGTGTTCTTTGTGCTCTCAAGCGCTACTAATATGATATTACCCGCTTCCCGGGAGGAGCGCTGGTGGATGCTGCTGCTTTCCGCCGCCGGCCTGGCATATGGCGCGTATGTGCTGCAGCCCCAACGGCGGGCCCAGGTAAGGGAAAAACGCATCCTCTATTTCATCTCCTTCCTGGTAGTGATGGAGGCGGGCGCCCTGCTGTTCAACGTGCTGGGCCGCTATAACCTGGCCAAAACCATGTTCGTGACCGGTTTTGCCGGGCTGGTAATAGCCATCCTGTTCCTGTGGACCATCCGGCTCATCAACGAAGGCCTGAGCACTATAGCCCATCTGTATAAGCATCCTGAACGCAAGTTCTTTTACCTCAACTTTGAGCGCATCGGCGAAAAGGCCCCCGGTTTCTTTTACGTGTTCCTGGTAGCCGGCTGGTTTGTGCTCATTGGCCGCAACTTTTACGCCCTGCAGGAGGCCGTTGCCCCCCTGGCGGAATTTCTCAATACCGAACGTACCCTGGGCAGCTACACCTTTACCATCAACAGCCTGTTCATATTTGTGCTGGTGATTATAATATCTGCCCTGCTCTCTCAGATCATTTCCTTTTTTGCCGGAGAGCCGGGAGACCAGCAGGCGAAAGACAAACAGGCCCGCCGGCCCGGCATTGGCAGCTGGCTGCTGCTCATCCGTATTTTTGTACTGGCGCTGGGCCTGTTCCTGGCCTTTGCGGCGGCCGGTATTCCGCTTGATAAAATGGCCATTGCCCTGGGCGCCCTGGGCATCGGCATTGGCCTGGGCCTGCAGGGGCTGGTCAGCAACCTGGTGAGCGGGCTTATTATTGCTTTTGAGAAACCGGTGAACGTGGGAGACATTATTGAAGTGAACGGCCTGCGGGGCACCATGAAAACCATCGGGTTCCGCAGCAGCGTGGTAGCGCTGATAGACGGGCCCTGCCTGGTTATCCCCAACGGGGACCTGCTGAGCAATCACCTTGTTAACTGGACGATGGGCCACAACCGCAAGCGGGTGAACGTAGTAATAGGAGTGGCGTATGGCAGCCATCTCAAAAAGGTGCAGGAAATACTGGAGGCAGTGCTGCATAATAATGAAAGAGTGCTCCATGTGCCTGCGCCCATTGTTTCCGTGAAAGCGTTTGCAGACAGCTCCATTGATTTTGATATTTATTTCTGGGTAGGCCACGTGCGGGAATATCTGCCCATCCGCGGTGAAGTAATGGCAGACATAGAAAAGGCCTTCCGGCTGGAAGGCATCCAAGTACCCTTTCCGCAGCGGGATATACACATTATTACACGTAAAAACGACGGAGAGAACTATTAAAATAACATTAGTTTGTGGTAAAATAGTATTTAATTTTTCGGTATAATTAACGATCTTTACCGCTGATTACAATCGTTTGCAATTTTTTCATGAGGCATAGAACCAAAATCGCTTGAAGGCTTTGCTTCTCCCACGGAAGCAACTGAGACTAAAGCAAGAAGCAATCTTTTACAATGTTGGAATTTCACGTTTTAGCAGGTGTATGTGCGTTTGAGATCACATTCTGATCAATTTTTTTTCCTGATACCTGCAAACGTTTGCATTTTACTGATAATGCAAACGTTTGCGCGAGATTGAGGCCCCGGTGTCCCTGTCATGGTTTCCACACCCCTGCCAAGGAACGGATTTGAGTGATAACCGAAATTCTATTTAACCTATGGTAATGAACAATTCCACGCAGTTCCAGCCGCGGTTTAGTACAAGCGGCGCCGTACCAAGAGGCAGGCCCCCGTGCCCGGCCCGTATACTGAAAACAATTACGGAGCCCGTACCACCGTCGGCAACCCCCGCTTGTATCAGCTAGTTCTATCAACCAAATAAGCTCACAGAAAACTTGAATTCCATGTTATATTCTACACGTCTTACAGGCGCAGCCCTGTTCCTTGTACTTGTGCAGTTGTCAGCTGCCGCCGGAAGTACACCGGCAGACGTAGGGGTAACCACCTTCCATCCGGAAGGGCGGTACACATATCCCGGCCTGCCGCCAGCCATTAGCAATGCACCGTTCCAGGCGGCCCCGCAGCAACAGCGCCGTATAACCGGTACCGTTACAGACGAGACGGGGGCTCCCATACCGGGTGTAAGCGTCTACATCAAAGGTACCACCACAGGCACCCAAACGCTTGCAGACGGCAAGTTTGCCATCAATGTGCCGGAGAACGCCACATTGGTATTTACTTTTATCGGCATGCTGACGCAAGAGATTGCGGTAGGCAAGCAGACGAACCTGAAAGTGTTTCTGAAAGCCAGCAGCACGCAGCTGAGCGAAGTGGTAGCCGTAGGGTACGGTACCCAGAAAAAAGAAAGCGTGGTAGGCGCCATTTCACAGGTATCCAATAAAGAACTGAAGCGCACGGGCAACGTGCCTGACCTGCGCGAAGCGCTGATAGGCCAGGTGCCGGGCCTGGTAGGTATCATCTCTTCCGGTGAGCCGGGCGGTATTCTTGCGGGTGAAAGCGCCGTCAACCTGTACATTCGCGGCCAAAGCACCTGGAACGGCGCGCAACCCCTGGTATTGGTGGACGGTATTAAACGTAACATGAACGATATTGATGCCAACGACGTGGCCACCATCTCCGTGCTGAAAGACGCCTCCGCCACCGCGGTATTTGGCGTGGAAGGCGCCAACGGCGTGATCCTCATTACCACCAAACGCGGCAAGGCGGGTAAAACCACGCTTAACTTCAACTACCTGGCAACGGCCAAAATGCTGTCCAAACAGCCGGCCACGCTCGATTCTTACGCCGCCCTCAAGGCACGCAACGAAATCATTGAAAGGGAAGGCGTGCTCAACGAATCTTCCTGGAACGATTACATGCCTTACGAGATCGTGAAGCGGTACCAGAAACCGCAATCGCCCGAATATGCGGAGATATATGCCAACGTTGACTGGCAGGAGGCCATGTACAAAGACGTGGGCATGTCTCACAAAGCCACCCTCAGCGCCAGCGGCGGCAGCAAAACCGTGCAGTACTTCGGCTCCCTGACCTACCTGCATGAGGGAGACATGTTCAGACGTTATGACAACGGCAAGGGCTATAAACCCAACTACAATTTTGACCGTTTTAATTTCCGTAGCAACATAGACATTAACCTTACTAAAACTACCATCTTCCGGCTGGGCCTTTCCGGTTTCTACAGCCAGAAGAACACCAACTTCAATAACGAAGGCAGCACCAGCCGCGCAGACGCCTGGATGTGGCGCGCCACCTACGGCCTGGCACCGGACCTGTTCCTGCCCATGTACTCCAACGGCCGCTGGGGCGCTTACGCTGAAGGGGGCAACAACACCGTGAACCCCATTGCGGCGATATATAATATTGGTATACGCGAAACGCGCACCACCCAGCTGCTGTCTGACTTTACCATAGATCAGAAACTGGACTTCATCACCAAAGGCCTTACCGCCAGGGTATTGCTTTCTTCAGATAACAACATCCGCTCGGAAGGGGGGATCTATGATATTGCCAACTCCATCCGCCCGGCGGAAGCGGGGACCAATGTGCCTTTCCAGCAGATATATCCCCTGAGGTACGAAGGCCCTCACCAGGACCCCTCCGAATATACGGTGCTGCTGCCCGTTAGCGATGAAGAGTATGACTGGGTGCTGCGGCCCTGGACCATCCGCCAGGAAGATATTACCAACGCCAACTGGTCTGGCTACATTCCCATTGACCGCCGCCTCACTTACCAGGGGCAGCTGAACTATGCCCGCAAGTTCGGGGACCACGATGTAACCGCCATGGCCCTTTTCAAACGGGAAGAGTACGCACGCGGCAGCATGTTCAAGAATTATCGTGAAGACTGGGCTTTCCGCGCTACCTATAACTACAAGGGGCGTTACATCCTGGAGGGCAACGGCGCATACAACGGTTCCGAACAGTTCGGCCCCAACTACCGCTTCCATTTCTTTCCCTCCGCAGCCATTGGCTGGTATCTTTCCAATGAGAAGTTCTTCAACGTAAAATGGATAGACAAGCTGAAGCTCCGCGCCAACACCGGCCAGATAGGCAATGACGACGTGAGCGGCGGCAGGTGGTTGTATAATTCATCTTACGCCCGCGGCGGCAGGGCACGCCTTACGGAAAATACCGCCGGCCAGAGCCCGTACGATATTTACCGGCAGAACGTGGTGGGCAACCCCGATATTCACTGGGAAACCGCTCAGAAAACCAACTACGGCCTTGAGCTGGACATCTTCCGCCAGCTGGTGTCCATTAATTTTGACTACTATACGCAAAACAGAACAGATATTCTCCTGGGCGGCAACTCCCGCGCGGTGCCTCCCTTCTTCGGCCTGACACCACCCAGCGCCAACCTGGGACAGGTGAAGTCAAAAGGGTTTGAGCTGGAAGTGCGCGTGAACAAGGAGCTGAACAAGAACTGGAACGTATGGTCAAACATTGCCGTAACGCACAACCAGAACACCGTTATATTCCGGGACGATCCGCCGCTGCAGTACGATTATCTGAAGTCCGCCGGCTATCCCATTGGCCAGCAGCGCAGCCTGGTGAAAACCAAGATATACCAGAACTGGGATGACGTGTATGCCAGCGTGCCCACTGAAAACAACGACCAGCAAAAGCTGCCGGGGTACTATGACCTGGTAGACATGAACGCGGACGGCGTTATCAAGAGCAGTGACGACGTGGTGCCGGTAGGTTATTCCGAAGTGCCGCAAAACTCGGCCACGTTAACGCTGGGCTTCAACTTTAAAGACCTCAGCTTCCTGGTAACGGTTTATGGCGTGAACAATGCCAACCGCATTATCAACTTCCCCAACTTCCAGAATTTTACCAACATCCTTTACGGAGACGGCAACTACTGGTCAAAGTACAATGCCGGTTCAGAAGTATTTCTGCCCCGTTGGAGAACGCAAGGCGAGAATATTGGCGACTATTACCTGTATGACGCCTCTTACATCCGTCTCAGAACGGTAGAGGTGGGATATGATTTCAATAACCGCTACCCCTGGGTTAAACGTGCGGGCATTAACGGTATGAGGCTCTTCGTCAACGCCAATAACCTGTTTTTCTGGTCAAACCTCCCGGATGACCGCCAGGGTACCTACTCCGGCGGCAGCGCTACAGAAGGCGCCTACCCCACGGTGAAAAGGATCAACATGGGCATTGAACTCAACTTTTAAAAAAACGGAACATGAAACGCATAAAATTTTATCTCGTTTTTTTTACGGCCATCCTGTTTTCCAGCTCTTGTGAAAAGTACCTGGACAAATCGCCGGAAGCGGATATCAACGAAAGACAAGTGTTTGGCAACTTCATCAGTTTCCAGGGCTTTGTGGAGGAAATGTACAACTGCATCATGGACCCTAATAAAGGTGGTGCATGGAATGCGTACCTCTTTGCAGATGAAACGCTCAATAACTCGCCATACAATTTCGACAACGGCAACTACTGGGGCGCGGAAGGCCTGTTTTACGGCCAGAGCGTGAACACCACGGATAATAACCCGCGTACCAAAAGGATCTGGGAATACGCCTGGTACGCTATTGCCAAGGCCAACCAGGCGCTGGAGAAAATAGAAGAGGAAGGGCTTTTCCAGGGTACTGAGGAGGAGAAGAACATCATCAAGGGGCAGGCCCTTTTCTTCAGAGGCTGGTTTTATTTCCAGATTGCGCAGTACTGGGGTGGAATGCCCTATGTTACACGCGTGTTGAGCCCAACAGAAAGCCTGATCTCGGAAGAGTTCAAACGCCTCAACTTCCAGGAAACAGCCAAGCTGATGGCGAAAGACTTCCGGGAAGCGGCCAACCTGCTGCCTGCCAACTGGGACGATGTGCCTACCGGCCAGCCCACACTGGGCCAGAACCGCACCAGGGTCAACAAATTTTTTGCATTGGGTTACCTGGGCAAGGCCCTGCTTTTTGCAGGCAGCCCTATGATCAACCAGGAAGCCACCGGCAGCAATACTTTTGATCCTGAACTGTGTCAGCAGGCAGCAGAAGCTTTCGGAGAGCTGCTCACCCTGGCTGATCAGACGGGAGATTACAAGCTGCAGTCATGGAGCACCTGGACGGATAATTTCTGGCGCTGGAACAATGAGCGCCCCGGTGGTACGGAAGTGATCATGGCGCCTACCATTTATGACAGAAGCCGCGTAAGATGGTCTACCGTAGGGGCTACGGTGCCTTCTTCCATGGGCCTCAACAGCGGCTCTTCCGCAGACGTGCCCACGCATAACTTCGTAAAGAATTATGCTATGGCCAACGGTTTGCCCATCACAGACCCGGCTTCAGGTTACAACCCCAACGATCCCTGGACCGGCCGCGAACCGCGTTTCTATAAAGATATTGTGGTGGACGGAGACAAAATATTCAGCTGCTCCTGCGAAGATGCTACGGCAAAGCTGTACAACGGCGGCTATCACCGCTCTCAGATCAACCCGCCCAGCATCACCGGGTATTATGCAAAAAGGTATTCTCCCATGGATGCCAGCTTTTCCATCTCCAAAGCCGGCGGCCTCCAGGCGTATGTGCCTTACCTCCGCCTGGCGGATATTTACCTGATGTATGCGGAAGCGGTGCTGTACGCCAAAAACGGCGGCACGCCCCAGAGCACTTCCGGCAATTACAGCCTTACGGCGGCCGGCGCGGTGAACGTGGTACGCAAACGGGCGCAGCTGCCTGACCTGGCTGCGAAGTATACCGCCAATGCGCAAGACTTCTTCGAAGAAATTGTGCGCGAACGTGCAGTGGAACTGGCGTTTGAAGGGGCCCGCTTCCTTGACCTCCGCCGCTGGAACCGCAACTGGGACACACGCTACCTGGATAAAACGGCTATCGACTTTGACCGTGGCCAGAATGGAAAGCCCATCAACATCCAGGAAAGACTGATCATCAGGAGGGTGGCTACCAGGAAGCATAACTGGCTGCCCTTGCAGGTGAAATTCATCAATCTTTATGAAGGCTTCCCCCAGAACCCGGGCTGGTAAACTTTCCGCACCTTAAAACTTGACCAATGAATTATAAACACTCCATTATATTAACATGCCTGAGCGCTATGCTGCTCTGCATTCAACCAGGCGCACACGCCCAGGAAGGGAAGCCCGTGAAAACGCAGTACGCTGTGGTAGATGAAGACGGGAAGCCCATCAGGAATGCAGATGTATACAGCGGCAGCGCTTATGCCAAAACCAACGCGGAAGGAAAGTTTTCCATTGCGGTAGAGTCAGGCTCAGACCTGGTGGTAGTGGCCAAGGGCTATGACAAGATCTCCCTGTCGTCTGCCGATGCGCTGCAGCAGCCCCGCATCACCATGAAAAAATCTGCGCTGATGTTCAGTGAGGAAGACAGAACGAACCTCGCCTTCCGGAAAGCGTTCCAGGGAGACATTGTTGGCTCCGTTACCAAGCTTGACATTGCGGAGATACAGAAATATGACCACACGCTCCGGCTGGTAGATGTGATTGCCGGCCGTTCTCTCGGCATGATGGGGTATGACCGCATCAGGGGCCTTGGCCGCGGTATTACCGTAGAAGACATTACGGGCAGCGGCACCGGCCGCACCATGTTTGTGGTAGACGGTTTGCCCCGGGAGGTGGAAAACATGCGGCTGAACGAAGTGGAAAGCATCACCATCCTTAAAGACGTGAACAGCGCCATCCTCTATGGTACGGGCGCGGTAAACGGCGTGGTGCTGATTACTACCAAAAGGGGAGAGGCCTTCAAGAAAAAGTCTGACTTCAGCGTGAACTACGGTATTGCCACGCCCAGGGCGCTGCCCAAATACCTGAACTCTGCAGACTACATGACGTATTTCAACCAGGCCCGGGCCAACGACGGGCTCAGCCCGCAGTTTTCAGAAGAGACCATCGAGAAATTCAGAACAGGTAATAAATACCGCTATCCCGATGTGGATTATTATTCAGACGCCTACGTCCGTTCTTTCAAGAACTATTATGACCTCACCGGCGAGTTCTCCGGCGGCAACAACGTGGCGCAGTATTATACCAACCTTGGCTGGTACAATGCCGGCAGCCTCCTTAATTTCGGGGAAGGCGCCAAAGGCCGGAACAACCGCTTTAACGTACGCGGTAACGTGGACCTGAAGATCAACGACTGGATCAATACGGCAGTAGACGCATACGGCGTGTTCCTCAATGCCAAGGGCCAGCGCGGCAACTATTGGAGCGATGCGGCCACCGTTCGCCCGCATGAGTACGCTCCGCTGCTGCCCATCAACCTCATCAACCCGCATGATCCGTTGTTGCTGGGCCGCAAGAACGATGTGAACGGGCAATACCTGCTGGGCGGCGTTTCCAACCGCACCACTACGCCCTTCGGCTATGGCTACTCCGGGGGCACAGAAGAGATCATATCCCGCAACTTTGCCTTCAACAACCGTGTGAACGTAAACCTTGACCGGGTGACGCCCGGCCTGTCTTTACATACCAACGTGAGCTTCGACTATTGGGTGGGCTACAGCCAGACGGTTGCCAACGAGTACTCCGTGTATGAACCGGTATGGAGCGCCACGGCAGACAGTATTGTAAGCCTCAAACAATACGGCAAAGATTCCCGCCCCGGTACGCAGTCTGTTGGCGGCTCCAGCTTCCGCAGAAGGTTTGGCGGCTACGGCATGCTGGGGTACGACCGTACCTTCAACAACAAACATCACTTTACCGGCTCCTTGCTCGGCTTTTTGGGTAACTACAAAGTGGAAGGGGATTTCCAGGGTGTGAAGCTGGCGCATGCCGGCCTGCGCCTGGGCTATGCGTTCAACAGGCGTTACCTGGTAGATTTCAGCAGCGCCTACGTGAGCTCCGTTAAGCTGGCGGAAGGCAACCGCGGCAAATTCTCGCCTTCCCTGGCATTGGGCTGGGTGCTCAGTGAAGAAGACTTCCTGTCTTCCTCCAGTAACGTGAACTACCTCAAGCTGCATGCTTCCGCAGGTATCATGAACTCAGACTTCCTCATCACCAACTTCTTCCTGTATGACAACCAGTATGCAAGCTCCGGTTCCTACGCCTGGTATGAAGGCGGCAGGACCCGTAACGGCATTGCTTCCAGCTGGGGCACCAATCCCAACCTGGACTACACCCGCCGCAAGGAGATCACCCTGGGTGTGGAAGGCCGTTTCTTCAACAACGTGCTGGGCGTTACGGCCAACGTGTTCCACGACGTGTATGACAGGCTGGTAACCCGCCCTGCTACCCGCTACCCCAGTTTCTATACAGACTTCATCCCGTATGAGAATTTCGGCGCCAACCAGTACCAGGGCGCAGAGCTGGGCGTGGAGGTGAACAAAACTTTCGGTGACTGGAAGCTCTCTGCCGGCCTGAACGTGCTGTATTCCACCACCAAGGTGTTGAAAATGGACGAAGTGTATAATAACCACTATCAATACAGAACAGGCCACCCCGCAGATGCCCGCTTCGGGCTGGAAGCCCTGGGCCTGTTCCAGAGCGAGGCGGAGATTGCCGCCAGCCCCACACAGGTGTTTGGTACGGTACGTCCCGGAGACATCAGGTATAAAGACCAGAACGGCGACGGCGTTGTTGACGAGAACGATGAAATATACCTGGGCCGTTACCAGCAGCCTATCTCAGGCGGCCTGCAGATAAGGCTGTCTTACCGCAACTTCACGCTCTACGCACTGGGCGAAGCCAGCTATGGCGCAGATGAATTTGTGAGCGGTAACTATTACTGGGTAGACGGGAACGACAAATATTCCGAGCTGGTGCTGGGCGCATGGACGCCTGAGAACAAGGCCACTGCCACCTACCCCCGCCTCAGCTCCCAGACCAACAGCAACAACCACCGCCAGTCTACTTACTGGGAATATGATAACGACTACTTTAACATCCGCCGTATACAACTGAGTTACGACATGCCTGCTTCCGTCAGCAAAATGCTGCGGATGCGGCTGCTCAATGTTTTTGTGGATGGCTTCAACGTGTTCCGGTTCGGCCCCAGCCGCCGCATCCAGGACCTCACCATTGGAGGCGAGCCTAGCTACCGTGTATTTTCTATTGGCCTGAATGCTAGCTTTTAATGATCTTAAAAAGAGAATGTTATGAAAAAACTCAAAATACCGTTGTTCCTGCTTGCCGCTTGCGCGTTGTGCTCCTGTGAGAAGCTGTTCAATCCAAATAACGACAACCATAGCACGTTTGACAGGGTGCTGGTAGACCCGGCCTACGCGGAAGGTTTGCTGATAAAAGCTTACACTTATATCCCAACTAACGATTACCCGTATAATGAGGTAGCAACAGACGATGCCGCTACGAACGTCAAGACCAGCAACCACCTGAAAATAGCTACCGGCGGCTGGACTTCCCTGGTGAACCCGGAAAACCTCTGGGACAACGCCAACAGGGCCATCATGTACCTCAACCAGTTCCTGGAAGTGGTAGAGATCGTTCCCTGGAAGTATACGGACAAACAGCTGAACGCCCTGTACATTCGCCGCCTGAAGGGAGAGGCGTTTGCCCTGCGCGGCATGTTCAAGTACTATCTCATTCGCAACCATGGCGGATTCGGAGAGAACGGTGAGCTGCTTGGTTTTCCCATCTACAATACATTCGTTGAATCCGCGGAAGATTTTGCAGCGCCGCGCGCCAAATTTGCAGAAAGCCTGAAAAGCACGTATGATGACCTTGACAGCGCCCTGGCCCTGCTGGCGCCGGACTATGGCAATGTCAACAACCCGATAGACCTGCCTCCCGGCTTTTCCGATATCACGGACGTTGACAAGTACAATGCCGTATTCGGGGAACTGGTGCAGCAGCGCGTGAGCGGCCGCATCACCCTGGCTTTCAAGGCGCGTATGGCCCTGCTGGCGGCGAGCCCGGCCTTTAACACCAACAACAGCACACAGCTGTGGGAAGATGCCGCCAAAATTACGTCAGATGTGCTTTCCGAGATCAATGGCATAGCCGGCCTTGACCCGAAAGGCAACGTGATCTATCTCAAACCGCAGGTAGATGCGGCAGACATCACCGCCGGAGATAAAAAGGACATTCCTGAAGTGCTGTGGCGGAGGCCTATTTACAACAACCGCGCGCGGGAACAGGCCAATTTCCCGCCCACCTTGTTCGGCAACGGGAATATCAACCCGTCTCAGAACCTGGTAGACGCGTTCCCCATGGCCAACGGGCTGCCTATTACAGCGCCTGGCTCCGGTTATGACCCCGCCAAACCGTATGACAAGAGAGACCCGCGCCTGGCGCTGTACATTGTGTACAACGGCAGCAAGCTGCGCAATACCACCATCAACACCGGCGTAGGAGCAGGAGACGACGGCCTTGACGCCCGCCCCAATTCCACACGCACCGGTTATTACCTGAAAAAGCTGCTGCGGGAAGACGTGAACGTGAACCCTGTTTCCACCTCAGACCAGAAACACTTCAACACGCATATCCGCTATACGGAGCTCTTCCTGAACTATGCCGAGGCCGCCAACGAAGCCTTTGGGCCTGACGGGGGAGGCACAGCAGGATACTCCGCCCGCGCCGTGATTGCCGCCATCCGTAAACGCGCCGGCATTACACAACCTGATGCGTACCTCCAGACGGTAACCACCAAGGAAGCCATGAGAGATTTGATCCGCAACGAAAGAAGGCTGGAGCTGTGTTTTGAAGGGTTCCGCTTCTGGGACCTGCGCCGCTGGAAAGCAGACCTCACCGAGCCGCTGAGAGGCGTGAGAATATCTAACGGTACTTACGAGTACTTTACCGTGGAAGAGCGCGCATATAACAACGACTATATGCACTACGGCCCCATCCCGAACAGGGAGGTGTTCAAGTTCAACTTTGTTCAGAACAAAGGCTGGCAGTAACCTTAATAAAATTTAAAGCTAGAAGCATGAAAAAGACATTGATGATGGTATCCGCAATTCTTGCATTCGGGTTACATGCCTGCAAGAACTTCGAGATCACCCACCCGGACTTTAAATATACATCGGGCTACTTCCCGTACCAGTTCCCGGTAAGAACGCTTGTGCTGGGTGATGACATCTACGATAATACGAATGACAATAACGGCAAGTTCCGCATATCTGCCCACCTGGGCGGCCTGTATGAGAATGACCGTACCAGGAGCTTCGACATACAGGTAGATAACAGCCTGGCAGACCGCCTGCTGTTCACAGCCGGCGGAGACACCGTGCGGGCGCTGCCGGTGAAGTACTACACGATCAGCTCAAATAAACTGGTGATACCTTCAGGAGAGATGAACGGCGGTGTGGAGGTACAGCTGACAGACGAGTTCTTTAATGACCCGGAGGCCATCAAGCTGAACTATGTAGTGCCGGTAAGGCTGACAGGATCTACAGACGTAGATTCCATCCTGGCCGGCCAGTCAGATGACCCCAATGCAGACCCGCGCGTGGCAGCGCAATGGGCCGTGGCGCCGAAAAACTTTACCATGTTCGGCATCAAGTTCATCAACGAATTTCACGGCGCATATTTCCACTACGGTCATAGCCAGGTGAAAGACGCCGCCAACGCCGTGCTGGAAGATACCACCTACTCCCACAAATTTGTAACCAGCAACCCGGTTACCAAGCTGGCCACATCAGGCCGGCACCAGGTAACCACCTCCACCTTCATGCGTTCCAAGGTAATGACCGGAGAGATCAGCCTGATACTGAACTTTACCGGTAACAACTGCACCGTGTCTGCACCCGCCGGCGCCGGTTATACCATTACCGGTACGGGAGAGTTCAAGAAAGATGCGTATGAGTATGGAGACAAGAAACGCAACGGCATTGTGCTGAACTACGTAGTGAGCCGCGGCGGCCAGACGTACAACGCCAGTGACGTGCTGGTAGTGAGAGACAGGGGGGTGGTGATGGAAACGTATACGCCGGTGACGTATTGATTTCTGGAAAGGTTTTTTAGGCCGGCCATCATTGTGATGGCCGGCTTTATTATGCCTGCGGGCCGGGTGAGTGTAGTAAAACTTCTACAGTATTACCGTAGTTGTACTACAGGACCGCAGATGCCCGCTGTTTATTTTAGTAGCTGTAATGAGAGCGATCTGCGCCACCGGATGCGCGTCCACGAGTATTTTAACCATATTGTAACCATTAAACCGTCCCTATGGAATTTATCTACAACTCACTGTTTTTTCCATCACTTGCCATTGATCTGATTACAAGGCTTCCGGCTGACTGAACATACCTGCACCATATCTGAACATTGATGTTCACCAGCTGATTTTCAAATTTTTTTGTAACCGATACCTGTAAAAAACGGGGAAGAGCGGCTGCGCTCCCGTGCGCCCATTCCCGCAGTGTATGGCCGGTTCCTCTCCATAAAACCTTAACCATGAAGCAGCCGCAAGCACATTGGGGCGCAAAGCTCTATTTTTCGCTGGTGCGGGATTACCTGCGCGGGCATAAAACGGCCGCCGAGATCAGGGAAGCATTGAGAACACTGCCGGCAGATGACCGGCTGTCTCCCGAAACAGCAGCAGGCCCTGCGGATTTCGTCATGGCCGCGGCGGCGTGTGTGCATGAACGTTATTATCATCAGATTGCCCGGTGGGTGGCCGTCTCAACTGACCTGGTACCCCAGCGCTCCGGCCTGATACATCACCTGGAACAGTTCCTTTGGGGGCATATTACCGCCGAAGAACTGCATCAATGGGCTACCTGGTACGCTTCTCCTGCATGGATGGCCTATACAGGCCGGTTTGAGGATGATGACATGGCTTACCTTTGCCTTGAAAAGTTCCCCGTATTGCCTTCGTTCTCCCGGGAGCTGTGCATGAAGCTGCTGTGGCTGATGCGCCTGCCGGTTAACCCGCGGTCTCAGGCGGTGAGGGCCGCGTTGCGTCGGTTGTAGTTACTCCGCCTCCTGCAAGTGTATACCAGGCCGGTAGATCTCCTGCAGGAAGGTGGGGTTGGCCAAATCTGTGAATTGAAACTGCCTGTATAAGCCATGCGCATCTTTTGTATTGAGCATTATTCTTCTCAACCGCCCGGCCCACGGCTGTTCAAACAGACAAGCCAGCATTTTTTTGGAAACCCCTTGCCCCCGGTGCGCTTCCAATACATAAACATCCGCCAGCCATCCAAAGGTGTAGTAGTCCGTGATCACTCTTGCAAACCCGATTTGCCGCCCGGCGGAGAAAGCGCCGATGCAAAACGAATGCTGCAGCGAGCTGTCTACAAGCTCATACGAAATTCCCTTTGCCCAATAGGAGTCTTCACTCAGAAAACGATGTATGGCCCGTACATCCATGTTCTCCTTGCCGGTTTTAATACTTGCTGCTGACATAGCTGTAATAATGAATTGATTGCTGCAAAAATAGATGCGGCCTTTCAATTGACACAGTCTCAGTTTTGTGTATTTTGATGGGCACAGTTATATTTGGCAAATGAGCAGGGACTTTCTGTATACTGAAATAGCCAATGGCATCGCAGGCCAGATCAGGAGCGGGGTGCTGAAAGCGGGAGACAGGCTGCCTTCCGTCAGGGTTTTATGCCAGCAGCACGGCATCAGCATGAACACCGCCAAAAGGGTATTCTGGGAACTGGAGGCGCAATCACTCATTGAAACAAAACCACGGTCCGGCTACTTTGTAAGCCGGCTGCCTTACCGGAGGCTTCCCCTTCCCGAAGTGAGCAAACCTTCCCCGGCCCGTAATCATAAAGAGCCGGATGAGTTGATCAGGAAAGTATATAGCAATATGGGCAGGGATGACCTTACGCTTTTTTCCCTTGGTGCTCCTTCCAGTACCTTGCTGCCCCTGGCAAAGCTGAATAAGGAAATAGTGCAGGCAACACGGGAACTGCAGGGGTGCGGCGCTGAATATGAATTGCTGCAGGGCAATCTGAAATTACGCCGGATGATTGCCAGCCGCTCATTGGCATGGGGAGGAAACCTCATGGAAAGTGACCTGGTAACCACCAGCGGCGGGATGAATGCTTTGTCTTTCTGTATGATGGCGCTGGGGAAACCGGGAGATACCATTGCCATGGAAAGCCCTTGTTATCCCGGCAGCCTGCAGCTGGCCGGAAGCATGGGATTAAAAGTGCTTGAACTTCCCACGCATCCCGTCACAGGTATTGAAATAGATGCCCTGAAAAAGGCAGTTCCAAAGATAGATCTCTGCCTGTTGGTGCCGAACTTCAATACGCCCCTGGGCAGCTGCATGCCCGATGAAAATAAAAAGGAAGTGGTGGCGCTGTTGGCCAGGCATGGTATTCCGCTTATAGAAGATGACATCTATGGGGATCTGTACTTCGGGCCTCAACGCCCCAAATGCTGCAAGTCATTTGATGAGGATGGAACCGTGCTCTGGTGCAGTGCTGTTTCCAAAACCCTGGCGCCTGGCTACCGCGTGGGCTGGATAGCGCCGGGCAGGTACAAGGAGCAAATCCTGAAGTTGAAACTGGTGCACGCTATATCCTCCTCTGCCGTTACACAAGAAGCGGTAGCCGGTTTCCTGAGCAGCGGCCGGTACGACAATCATCTCCGCAGGCTGCGCCTGACTTTGCAGGGCAACTACCAGCATTATGTACATGCAATAGCGGAATATTTTCCGGAGAGCACTAAAACAAGCCGGCCCCAGGGCGGGCTGGCCTTGTGGGTGGAACTGGATAAAACGATCAATACCGGGGAGCTGTTTGACAAAGCCATGAAACAGAAAATAAGCATTGCCCCGGGAAGGATGTTCACCCTGCAGGACCAGTTTGAAAATTGTATGAGGCTTTCTATTGGCCTGCCCTGGTCTGATGAAGTGCGGAGCAAATTGAAGCTGCTGGGAAAACTGATGATGTAGTTTTTTTGTTGTAGCTTGGTAAGGTGACCTTATAAAACTCAAAACCATGAAACGAAAAGACTTTATCAAACAGGCTACGCTTGTTTCAACAAGTTTTTTTATTGCCAGGGACCTGCTGGCAAAAGATAATGGGCCTGTTTTCGGACATGGCGGAAGGCGTTACAAAATGGATATGAAATGGAGCAGTGCCAACCCGGCGCTCAACCCCGTAAATGATTGCCATGAAATGGTGCAGGACAGGAAGGGCCGTATTTTGCTGCTCACCAATGAAACAAGGAACAACGTGCTGGTCTATCAGAAATCCGGCAAGCTGGTGGGCGCCTGGGGGCATGAATTTCCCGGGGCGCATGGCCTGACCCTGACCAATGAAAATGGCACGGACTTCCTTTTTATTACTGACACCGCAAAACACCAGGTTTACAAAACCACCATCGATGGTAAAATAGTGAAGACGGTCAGTGCTCCGCTGGAGGCCGGTGTTTACAAGAAAGCTGAAGAGTTTGTGCCCACTGAAACCGCGGTAGATACAAACGGCGATTTTTTTATTGCAGACGGTTACGGCGCCCAGTACATTACGCATTATGATAAAGACGGGAAGCTGAAGAATTGTTTCGGCGGGCGGGGAGAGGGAGATGAGCATCTTGACAATGCACATGGCATTACCATAGACCGCCGCCTGCATACGCCTACCTTGTTGATTACAGACCGCACGCGCAATTGTTTCAAGCGGTTCAGCATGGATGGGAAATTGCTGGAGATCATCAAGCTGCCGGGCGCCTGTGTGTGCCGGCCTGTTATTAAAGGCGATCACCTGTACGCCGCAGTGTTGCGCTCGCCCAGCCTTGCCAGTGCTGACTCAGGGTTTGTAACCATTCTGGATAAAGAGAATAAAGTAGTTTCCAATATAGGCGGTACCCAGCCGGTGTATAAAGACGGCGTACTGCAGCCCATGTCCCAGTCAGAAAAAATATTCCGGAACCCGCATGACGTGTGCGTGGATGATGATGAAAACCTTTATGTGGCGCAGTGGGCGTCTGGCAAGGTGTATCCTTATAAATTTACCCGCGTGTAGGAGGGGGCTGCCGGAATAAAAAAGGGCCGTATCTTTTGGATACAGCCCCAATTTGTTGGTGCCCAGAACTGGATTCGAACCAGCACACCCTTGCGAGCGCTGCGACCTGAACACAGTGCGTCTACCAATTTCGCCATCTGGGCATCTTTGTTGTTTCAGGGAGTGCAAAGGTATGCAAGAATTTGATTTTTCCAAATTTCAGTAAAGCAAATTTTTCCGGCACAGATGAACCGTAAAAATTCCCTTTGATTTTTACGCAGCAAAAGATTACATTTATAAAGTACCGGGTACGTTACCGGAAAATGGCCATTTTCAACCGGAAGTTCTTGTCAATATGCTTGCAAAATATTGACCGTCAATTCTATTTATGTATAAAAACACCACTATGAAGATTGCCATCGTTGCACTATCTGTTTTGGGCCTCGTATATTGCAAGAAAGCTGACGTGGCACCCGAAAAGAATACGCCCGCTCTCCGGTCTGATGCCCCGGCACTTTTAACGACCACTACCTTTAACGTTTCACCATCCACCAATTTTAATTCCACCTTCTGGTCTGGTGTGCAAACAGCGCTGGCCAGCGGGCCGGTAGACGTCATTTTTGCGGACGGTACTTACACGCGCACAGCTACGCTTACGTTGTCCAATATAGGTGACGATGCCAACCTGCTGACCCTCAAAACGGCCTCCGCGCCGGGCGGCGTTGTTTTCAACGGGAACATTGCCAAACTGATGAACGTGAACCTGTGCAAAAATGTGAAGCTCCAGGGCCTCAAATTCACGGGAGATGTTACGGGCTATGCGCTTACCATTGTCAGAAGCCAGGATATTGCGGTGGAGGAATGCATATTTACAGATCTGCCCGCTGTAGGCTACGGGGCGCTGGGTGTTCATTATGAAACCACCAACCGCGTGCTGGTACGCAACAACACGTTTGCCAGGGTCGGGTATGACTCTCACGCGCACATGATCTACGGTGCTTACGGCATTCAGCGTTTGAGCGTGGTGGGCAACAGCTTTACGGACTGCTCCGGCTCCTTTGTGCGCTTCCGCGGCAACCTGTCCAGCAAAGGAGTTGTGTACGATAATGATTTCACTTCTACCGGTACTTACCTCACGGGTATCAACCCGGTGTTTGTTGAAATTCCCGTATTTAACGATGTGAACCCCGGAGATGAAAGGATGGGAACGGAGTTCATGATCACGAAGAACACCTTCACATATGCTACTGTTGGTTCTCAGGCTACCCGCTATGCGGTGGTATTCCATCACACCGGTTTCAACCCGCCAGACAGGAATTACCTGATCAGCGCGGCAGACGCCGCTACGCTGAACAGCGGTACTGTTACCCAGAAGCGGAATATTATGAGCACGCAACTGGGGCTGGACGGTAACGAGATCCGCTTCGGCGGCAATACCAACAGCAACGTGCAATACAACGTGCTATACCGCTGCTGGAACGGCTACGGCTCTTCCGGCCCGTGGACGGGCATTGCCAGCATTGGCACGGCAGTGAACGCTTCGGGCCTTGCTACAACGGAAGCTGCCGCTATCAACTATTATCCCTGACGGAGGCGTTCCCGTGCTATATGGATTCCCACCAGTGTTTGTCAGGATACGGTTTGCCCAGCTCCACCATTTCTCCGATGCGTGGTGTGGCAATGGTGAGGCCGCGTTGTTGCGCAGCGGCCACCACGCGTTTGGCGGGCTCGTCCCAGGGGTGGTTGGCCAGCGCAAATTTGCCCCAGTGAACGGGTACCATCACTTTGGCGCCCAGGTCTGCGGCGGCGGAGACGGCCTCTTCCGGGTTCATGTGGATGTTGGGCCAGGAGGTATTGTACTGCCCGGTTTCCAGCAGGGCCAGGTCAAACGGGCCAAATTTTTCACCAATGGCCTTGAAGTGCGCATCATAGCCGGAGTCTCCACCTATGTAAATGCGCACGTCGGGCGTTTGCAGTACAAAGGATGCCCACAGGGAGCCGCCCCGTTTGAGGCCCCGGCCGGAAAAATGGCGGGCGGGCGTGGCAGTAAGAGTATACCCTTCCAACGGGGTTTCCTCCTCCCACCAGTCCATCTCCGTGATCTGTGAGGAAGGGATGCCGGCGCGCACCAGGTCCCGGCCCACGCCCAGCGCGGTGTATACGGTCTTTATTTTCGGAGCAAGCCGGCGCAGGGTGTGGCTGTCAAGATGGTCGTAGTGATTATGGCTGATGATGAGCAGGTCTATATCAGGCATCTCTGCCGCCGTATAGATATTGGTGCCTGCAAAGGCCTTTATCATGAACGAAAAAGGAGAGGCATAACCGCTGAAAACCGGGTCTACCAATATGTTGCGCCCGTTATTGCGCAGCAGGTAGGAAGAGTGGCCGAACCATACCAGCTGCGTGCCGGTGGCGGGCAGCTGGTGCAGGTCTGTTTTAACGGCTGGCAGCGGCCGCGGCGGCCAAACGGTTTTGGGTTTGTTCAGAAAAGCCCGCAGCACGGTGAAATACGAAGCGTCACGGGACATGATTTCCGTAGGGGAAAGGTTTTGAAAAGAACCGTTCCTGTAATTCGGTGATTTCCATTCCATTTGTTAAAAATACGAAATGTCGTGTTTGTACAATTGTACCGGGCGGCAACATTGTAATTTTGGGGCTATGGTCTCTATAGATACTTTTAAGGCCCTGTGCATGGCCATGCCGGAAGTGCAGGAAGTGCTGCACTGGGGTACGCCGGCCTTCCGCACCAAAAAACGGATATTCGTTACCCTGTGGCCGCAGGAAAACCCCGGTAACAAAACATTGAACAGGCCGAGCGCCAATTTCGGCTTTACACCGGAAGAGCAGGCGGCCTTCTGCACCGCGGCGCCTGACAGCTTTATGCCCGTGGAAGGCGGCTGGGGCCGCCAGGGCTGGACAACCGTTAATCTCCACAAGGTGAAAAAGAAGATGCTGGAAAGCGCCATCCAGAGCGCATGGTATAGCGCGGCGCCACCCAAGTTGCAGGAGCGGTACCGGTTGGAGAACGGGTTGGAGTAGGAAGCATGGCGTGGCGCTTTGTTATTTTTACAGCTGACCACATTTGCCTTGGAACGGCGCCGCCGCCCCAAGGGCCGCTCTTGGTTGCAGGTGGCGCTACATTCCGTATGGCCAACCCGGCCTGTCTCACAGCGGTACTCCCAGTTCTTTCTGCCGCTGTTTGCTCAGGTTGCGCTTGAGCGGGGAACGCTCCTGCGCCAGCAGTTTCCATACGCGGGTGGGATTGAACACGTCCAGGTAATCCAGGTTATTGGGAAAGGCGCTGAGGTACTGGTCCCGCACGTAATACAGCACGGAGCCGTTGCCGGACATGCCGTAGAGGTCATTGGCGGTGATCTGCAGGCCGGTTTTCACAGCCAGGCGGCTATTGAGTATCAGCAGCTTGTTTTTCCGGGTGAGCACCACCAGTTCATCTGCCGCCCGGTTGTGGCGGATGCTTTCAATACCGTCAGGATGGGTGAAGATGAAGGGAGGGGCCTTGCCGTCAAGGTCCCGGCGAAAAATGGTGTCTTTCCCCTTGTCAAACGGCGCTTTGTAGGTGATGATGGCATTTTTGTCGAACACCGGCGCTATCAGCTGCTCATGGAAGTTCATGCGGGCGTTGGTGGTCATATCAATCACTTCCACCGTTTCCTCAAAAGTTGTATACAGGCCCATTTTGGCTACCAGCTTATTGCGGGCCACGTTGCCATAGCCGTAGGTGTAATAATTGCGGGTGGAGAACGAAAGCGTGTCACGGCCTTTCATCACATGTATCACGGTATCTGCGCCCCATACCAGCTCCCCGTCTTCCGTAAAATCCCCAAAGGTCACATTGGTTACCCGGTGCAGGCGTTTCCCGTTCTCGTCATACACGTCCAGCTGGTTGAGCCCTGAAGGGATGGGGTAGATGGTCAGCAGCCTTTCCATATTGCGGGAGCTGGTAATGGTGGTTTGGGAAGGGATGTGGCAGATGGGTTTTTTCTGCGGGTCAAGTATCTGCACTTTTTCTATGAAGTCCCCATTGGGCGCCAGTTGCACATACGGTATCACCAGGTTGCCAGACGCGGTAAAGCGCACACGGTAAGAGTCAAACTGTGTGAAAGGGCCGTCGGCAATGTGGTCTGCCGGGTGGAGGTAGCGGTTGGGGCCGCCCAGTGTCACAATTTCTTCCTGGTTGGCAGCACAGTCGTACAAAATAAATTCTTCCGGTAGTGCGGCCTCCCGGCTGTACTGCCAGACGGAATTTTTACGGGGCTGTTCTGCTTTTCGGCAAAGCAGCAGCACGTTATCACGGTTGGTGAAGTACATGTAGGAAATTTCCCGGAAGCTGTGCATCACGTTCCCTTCTTCGTTCAGTACAATATAGTCGTGTACGTTACTGCCGGTAGCCGGCCCTGAATTGTCCAGCACAATAAAACGGCCGCTGGCGGAAATGTCAAACCGGTCTGCTTCCTGTATGGAGGCGGGCAGCGTATCTGTGTAAAGGCTGAAGAGAGATTGCACGTCTTGCCGCTGCATGTATTCCAGCAATTTGTTGTTGACCTGCTGGGTATCTTCCGCGTACACCTTTTTTTTCACGGTGCTGAACAGGTTCAGCGCGTCTACCGGGTCCAGGCTGCCCATTTGATAGCTCATATAGGCCAGCGCTTTGTTGCGGCTTATTTCGCCCTTTACATAGGTAAAATAGAAAATGGCCGTGTACGCCAGCAGCAGGCCTATAACGGCCCAAATCCACTTCCAGTTGCGCTGGCGGAACTTGAGCTTTTCCAGCCGTTCTTCTTTTTCCTTGCGGACGTCTTCCTCTTTTTTCCGTGCGCTCACGCTGTCTTCAAAGAACAGCTGCACTTCAGGGCTGAGGTTGAGCAGGCCAATGTAGGGGCGGTAGGCCTCAATTTCCTTGGGTGTGAGGTAATCGCTCGTTTTGTTCCGGAAACCGGTAAAGCGGCTCTGGATCTGCTCATTGGTGTAATTGACGCGGCGCTGCTCTTCCGTACGCCTGCTGTCTATCAGTCCCGCCAGTACATCATGCGCCAGCTCGTAGGTCTGGCCGTCTGTACGGAGTATCTTGTTCTTGTCAAGCTCCGCCAGGCAGCGCAGCATCAGGCTGCCGGAGCGTTTCATCAGGTAGGGTGCTACCTGGCCTGAAAACCAGATGCCGCTCGTTTTCCCGTCTGTAATGCGGTAATAGGCTAGCGGGCGTTTGGTGCCTTCGGGCGTTACAAAGGCATCCAGCACATTGCTCACAAAATCTGCCGGGATGCCGGGAAATTCTTTCTCCAGCTCATCCTGTATCACATCTATCCGTTCCCTGATAAAGCGGTTCAGCACTTCTTTCATGTTGCCGAAACGTTTGATAATGTTGGCGTCGAAGGTGAGCGGCGGGTAGGGCTCGTCAGGGTTTGTCCTTTTATCGCCGGTATTCATGTATACTGTACGCCATAGCTGGTCAAGATAGATCTGGAGGTAGGGCAGGGAAACGGTATTTTTCTCCGTGAGCACATTGATGATCTGTTGTGCGTTGGCGGCGCCTTCTTTCAGGGTGATGGAAAATTCCCGGCAAGATTTGACAATGACCTCTTCCACGTTTTTGGCGTTCATGGGCTCAATGCGCAGGCGGCGGTCGCAGAAATCGGGCACTTCCTTTTCAAACTCGCTGAGGCCGGCAAAAAACTCTTCGCGCATAATGAACAGCATGCTGCAGAACTGCAGCTCCGAAGAGCAAAGGATGTGATCAACGATCTCGATGAAGGTCTTTTTCTCGGCATCGCTGCCCATGATGAGCAGTTCCTCAAACTGGTCAAAAATGAGGTAAACCGGGCGCAGGTAACGCAGATTCACGTTTTTCAGCGCATCAAACACCTGCTCGCTGGTATTGCCCTGCGGCATGTTGGCGCGCTGTACCACCAGGGTTTGCACAACGCTGGTTTTGCCGGCCATGGCGGTAGTAACGGAGGTTTCCGTATTTTCCCTGCCGGAGAGCGTTTTCTGCAAAATGCTGCGTAGCGACTCGTTAATGTTTTCCCCGCGCCTGATGAAAAAGGGCGTCCAGTCGGTGTCTTCCATCCTGTTCATCAACCCGCACTGCACAATGCTGGTTTTCCCCGTGCCGCTGGTACCGTACACCAGCACCAGCCTGTTTTTATGAATGTACTGGTACAGTTGTTTGATCTCCTTGTCGCGGCCAAAGAAAATATTGTAATCGTCCCGGCCGTAAGGGTCAAGGAACTTGAAGGGGCTGTTGATCATGTGCAGGGGTTGTAGGGGTCAATTGGAGGGCAAAATCGCGGAAGGCGTTCAGTTGTATGCATACGGCTTCGTACCGGCTTTGTTCCTGCTGCTCCGTACGCCCGAACCTGCGGTTGATATTGATCTCCACATGGTTCAGGTCATCATCCGGCTTGCTTACATTACGGAACACGTACACCTTGTCATCCTCCCGGTACTGGCCGTAAAACACCAGGTTGGAGCGGTCTGACCGGCTTTCGAACGCATTGATGTCTACCACCAGCGGGGAGAGGTTCAGGAATTCCAGCGCTTCGCCCTTGTATTGCCTTCTTTCCACGTTAAACACCGTGAGGTTTTGTTTGGTGAGTATCACGCCGCTGTTGTCAAGATGTTTGGCCAGCAGGTAGTAGTTCACTTCGTGGCTGGCGTTGGAGTTCATCAGCTTCACCACCTGGTGGTCGAATTCCGTGAGTATATCGTGCCGGTACTTGTTGATGCGGATGTTCTGGATGCTGGTAAGCGTATAGCGGTGCAGGAAACCCAGCTTTTCGAAAAATACGGAGAGCATGGCTTCCGCGGTGAGGCAAAGCTCCAGCACTTCAGATTCCTGTACGGCAACGGGCTTGCCCGGATAGGTGGCATTGCGGATGTAGGAAAGGTACTCACAGGCCTCACCGAACTTTTTATTCTGCGCGTCTTCTTCCCGCAGGGTTTTCAGTTCCGTTACAAAATAGTCCACCCTGGGCAGCGTATCAATGTACTTGCGGATGCCTTTGATAAGCGAGCTGTAGTTATATACGGCCCGCTCTTCTATGGTGAGGTTGAAATAGTCTTTCAGCAACTGTCTCATATTGTCAGGCAGCTGGGCCACTTTGCCGGTTATTTTCAGTTCCCACAACTGGCTGATCATAATAATGCCCATAAATTCCGTAGTGATCTGGAACACGCGGGCAATCTGCTCCAGCCTTTTGAGGCTGGGCTTTTTGAGCGCTTCCGCGCCGTACTCCGCGGCAAACAGCGTTTTAAGCTGTATAGCAATGGGGTGGGGGAACACGTCCATAATGGTTTTCTGGAACACGTAGTCTTCTATGATCTCCAGCTTCTTCTTTTCGTCCAGCTGCATGGCGGGAACGTTGCCGTCCAGCACCAGCGCCGTGAATATGGTTTGTGTGAGCTGTATGTTGGGTTCGTAGAGCGCGACCGCCTGGTCGTTCACAACCGGGAGCGGGTTACGGTCTACCGCGTCAGCGTTTTTGAAGAACAGTCCCCAGAACGGTTCACGGGGCTTTTCACCGGGCAGGTGCAGATCGCGGCTGGTGGTGTCATCCAGCCCCAGGGAATCTTTTGTGGCTGTTTGGGCGGATGCCAGCGCGGCATTGAACGCATTGCGGAGGGTCATTCTTTTCTGGCAGATGTTGCGGAAAAACTCCACGCCGAAAATTTTTGCGCTGGTATCATTTACAGACGCATTGGTGGCAATGACGGCAGGCACGCCCAGCTCCAGCAGTTTGGTAACCTGCGGGCCGGTAGAGCAGCCGTTGAGGATTACCAGCCGCAGGTTGCCGGCGGCAATGCTGGGTTTCAGCTGGTAGGCAATGCCGGTGCCGTTGGCTTCCTGGTCGTTAAACAGTAGGGAATGCTGACCGGCGTGGCCGGCGTAATGGAAAATGGCAATGTTGCCGTTGTAGGCGCCCAGGGCATTGTTGATATTGTCTACCGTAGCAAAAGACTCCCGGTGTACGCTGTAGTTGCCGCGGTTATTTTCTATCAGGATGCGGTGAATGTTATCGTCTTCTTCTGTGATGGAGGCAAGTGGCTCAACGGCACTGTTCGCAAATGAAATAATGATCGTTTTCATGACAAAAACACTTCGGGGTTGAGGAAAAACGCTCTTGTATTTTTGGGGGCCAATGGGAGCGCATACAATATTTACGCTCTGTAAGTTACGGATTTTAAATTATATTTGTTACAGGCCAGAAGGACCGGTAGCCTGAGTGTAATCCCAAAAGTCTGTATCTCCCAACCCCGAATTAAACCTCGCTTTATGCAGGACCGTATGTTTTATGCCGCTTTTGTGGGCATAAACGCTTATCCGCAGGGCGCCCTGAGTGGCTGCGTGCGGGATGTGCTGGCACTTGACCTCCTGTTCAGGGAGCAGTGCGCGCAGCAAACAGGCGTGCGTTACCACCCCGTGTATTACCTGGCTCCCAACGCCGCTGACGCATTGCAGATAGCAGACCATGAAGCGGCCACGGGGCAAAAGCTGCCCTATGAGGCCCCCACTTTCGCCAATATTTCCACCCGGCTTTTTACCCATTTTAAAGATGCGGGCGAAGGGGACGTTTGTGTGTTCTATTACAGCGGCCATGGTTCCCAAACGGAGGCCCCGCCGGTGTTTGACCGTACCCAGGTGGAAACGCTGGTATGTGTGGACAGCCGCAACGAAGCCGTTCCCCGGGCCCGTGACCTCATTGACAAGGAGCTGGCCTACCTGCTCTGGAAAACCTTTTCCGGCAAACAGGCGCATGTGCTGGTGGTGATGGACTGCTGCCACTCCGGCAACAATACCCGTAACCTTGAAAATGAAGGAGAGCTGCGCTTCCGCTACATCCCTGCAGGCCGCAACAAGGTGGCGTTTGCAGAGTACCTGGGTTATGAAGATGCCGGCTTTTACACCCTTGAGAACGGGAAGGCCGGCTTCAAAATACCGCGTTATGTACACCTGGCCGCCTGCCGGGACGATGAGAAAGCCCAGGAAACCATGCAGGGAGGGCTGTTTACCGGCCGGCTCCTGGAGGCACTGCGGTTGGGCGGCACGGCACGCAGCTACCGGCAGCTGATGCAGGGTTTGTCCGTTACGGTGGGCAGCCGTGCTGAAAAGCAGACCCCCGTGGCATTTGCCGGCCTGGAGCAAGACCTTGACCAGCAGTTCCTGTCTGCCAGCATCCGCCCTTACCGGCCTTTTTTCAACGTGCAGTACAACGCGCGGGAAAAGCGCTGGAAAATGTACGGCGGCGCCATGCACGGGCTGCAACCGGGCGCGGTGGTGAAGGTGACAGACGGAGAGCAGGAAGTGAACGTGGTGCTGCAGGAGGTCGCGCCCGCCTGGAGCTGGCTGACGCTGGAAGGGTTTGATGAGGATAGCCGGCAGGTAACCGCTGTATTACTCCGCATGGCCAATCCTCCCATGAAAGTAGGCGTGCCCGCGGGCCTGGCGGACATCAAAGGGAATTATCCCTGTTTTACCCTGCATGAAGACAACGCCCCTGGCGTGCAATATAACGTGCGGCAACTGGCAGACGGCGCCTATGTGCTGCTGCCGGTGAACGGCGCCATGCCGTTGTTCAGGCGGGAACACAATGCGGCTACCTTCCTGGAAAATGTGAACAAGGTAGGCAACTGGCTGGCCACGCTGGAGCTGGAGCACCAGGCCGCGGGCCTCAGCCGGGAAGACTTTGTGTTTGAATGGACGGCTGACCCCGGCACGGTGATGGCAGACGGGGTGGAGCTGCATTACGAAGGCGAGCAATACCCCTCTTTCGGTTTGCGCATTTCCATTCACCCATCTTCATCCCTGAGCGCCTGTTATGTAAAAGTCCTCTACCTGGGCAGCCAGTACAGCATCAACGGCACGCTGATCAGGAACGATAACAGCAGGCTGGAAAAGAAAGCTGGCAGTTATCTCGACCTGTCGCTGTTATATGACGAAACGGTTTACACCCGCATCCCCGTAAGCATGAACAAGGCGTATGCCCGTTACGGCATTCACGCCGTTACAGACTATGTGAAGGTCATTGTATCTGCGGCGCCCGTTCCGCTTGACCAGCACGTGCAGGAAGGGTTGGAGCTGGATGACGGTGAGGCCTCCCGGGACCTGGCGCCGCCCGGCAAGGCCGGGGCCATTACAGCGCAGTTGCCCTGGTCTGTATTCACCTTCCGGGTACAGTGCAAACGTTAATTATCCTGACTTTAAAAACCATTCATATGTCAAAAGGTTATTCATTGCATATCGGCTTGAACAAAGTTGATAAGACAAATTACCCCGGCGTGCCGCCGCTGTTTGCAGCCGTGAACGACGCCGTGTTCTGGGCTTCTTTTGCGGAAGAACAGGGTTACAAAGGGCAGTCGCTGCACAACGAAGACGCCACTGCCGAAGCCGTGCTGGACGTTCTGGGCAATTATGCCGGCCAGATGAAAGCGGGAGATATCTTGCTGCTGACCTATGCCGGTCATGGCAGCCAGCTGCCGAACGAGAAAGAAGAAGGTTTTGACGATGAGCGGAATGACCAGACCTGGTGCCTTTACAACCGGGAGCTGCTGGATGACGAGCTGTTTGACGCTTTCCGGAAATTTGCGGAAGGCACGCGCATAGTAGTAGTGTCTGACAGTTGTCATTCCGGCACCATGGTGCGCGCCCTGCCGGAAGAGCTTGATCTGAGCGCCCTGCTGGAAAACGGGCTGAACGGCAGCATGGCCGCGCGGGGCCTTCGTTCCCGCAAATTGCCATTGGAAGTGGAGCAGGCCGTCAACGCCCGCTTTGCCAGCTCCCTTTATGCTCCGTTGCAAAAGCCCTATAAAAAAACGCCACAGGCAGAAAATGTAAAGGCCGCCGTAAAGCTGCTGGCCGCCTGCCAGGATGACCAGACCACTTATGACGGCGAGAAGAACGGTGTGTTCACGGAGGCATTCATGGAGCTGTTCAAAAAGCCGGCTTTCAAAAATGCCACGGCGGAAACTTTTATAGACGAGATCAGGGAACGGTATTATTTCCCTCGTCCCAACTTCTTCCAGTACGGCGCAGTGATCCCGTCTTTTGACCGTTCCTTTCCCTTCGCTATTGATATACCTGACGCGGCCGGCATCAACGGTTACCGGCAGCCTGACCTGAAGCCGCAGCCCCTGCAGCGTTCCCTTACGCCCGGAGAGGAGTGGGATGAGGTGAAAGTGAAGCGCAACGCGCAACTGCTGGTGGAGCTGGAAGCCCCTGCAGACAACCCGTTCACGGCGGGGAAAGACATCGTGATCCTGGAACAGGAAGGCAACACCTGGCTGCTGGAACTGAAAAACACCCCGCATGAACATGCCTGGAGCGCGGCGCATGCCCTGCAACAGCAACTGACCGCCAATGGCATTGCGGCTACTGTAGAGCCTGTGCTGAGCGTGAGCCCCGCGCAAGACAAACGCGCCACGCGGGAAGGAGACATCAACAACCCCGATTACATTCCCGAATGGCCTCCCGCCAAAAATGAAGGCCGCATAGGCTGGCACCTGGACGATGCGCACTCCCAGCTCCTGAAAGCGCAGGAAGCCTTGTTGCAGCGGCCGGACGCGCATGTGCGCATAGCCCACCTGGATACCGGTTACATAGCCGGGCACGTGGCCCTGCCCCTGAAGCTGGACTATGTCAACCAGCGCAGCTTTGTGAAAAAGGATGACAGCTCCCAGGCGGTAGACAAGCCAGATTCCGGGCAAGACGGGCACGGGCTGGGCACGCTGGTATTGCTGGCCGGCAACAAGGTAGGCAAACCGGATACCTACGATGAGTACGAAGGGTTCATTGGCGGCATGCCTTTCGCGGAGGTGATACCCATGCGCATTTCAGAATCCGTAGTGATCATGAACGATAAAAATTTTGCCGCCGCGCTGGACTATGCCATAGAAAAAGGCTGCGAAGTGGTGTCTATGTCTATGGCCGGCAAACCCAGCAACCGCATGGCAAAGGCGGTGAACAGGGCTTATGAGGCCGGTATTGTGATTGTTTCCGCCGCCAGTAATTGCTGGTACAAAGGTACCGGCGCCCTGCTGCCCAAATGTGTAATGTTCCCCGCGGCGTTTGAAAGGGTAATTGCCGCCACCGGCGCCATGTATGACCATCAGCCTTATGATGTGAACTACCTGCGCGGCGGGCAGCGCGCCATCAGCACCCAGTACATGCAAGGCTCCTGGGGCCCGCCCTCCCGCATGACGCGCGCGCTGGCGGCCTATACGCCTAACACGCCCTGGGCCTCTACACAGCACGCGTTTTTGCGCAGCGGTGGCGGCACCTCTTCCGCCACGCCGCAGGTAGCCGCCGCGGCCGCGCTCTGGATAGCGTACCACCGCCCGGAGCTGGAAGCCAAAGGCTACTATCAGCCCGGCCGCCAATGGCTAAAGGTGGAAGCTGTGCGGCATGCGCTGTACCGATCCGCTTCCCGCCAGTTCCCGGAATGGGAAAAGTATTACGGCAATGGCATTTTGCGTGCTTATGATGCGCTGGGCATTGGTGTGGCGGACGAAGCGGAACTGAGCCCGGCGCCTTCCGCGGAAAGCTCGCTGTTTGGCATTGTGGAAACCATCGGCTCGTTTTTTAAACGGAGAAAACTGTTCCGGAGCAATGCGCCTGCGCCCCCGGCAGACGCGCTGGCCATGGAGCTGCTGCACTTGCTGCAGACAGATCCGCAGTTCTTTGAGCTGTTCTCCACGCTTGACCTGCAGAACAAGGCTGCCATGGAAGAATTGCTGAACCGGCCCGCCTTTCATGAACAGATAGCACGTTCAACATATGCGTCCGGCTACCTGAAAGAAGCCGTTCTGGCCGCATGAGCTCCTAATCAATATCATTTCCGGGGCTGACAATTATCATAGGCCTGCTCCTGGAGAAGGCGCACCTTTGTACTGTTATTAGTAACAGTAATAGCGTTTCAATTTTAGTGTTTTCATAGGAATGGCAAGCGCCGCAGAGAGAACTGCGGCGCTTATTATTTGCGGGAATTGAATTTGTGCCTTATTTTTATAAGGGAGTTTTTATGATGAATACACCTGCAAACGAGCAGGAGCGTCTGGCGGCGCTCCACAGTTATGAAATACTGGATACCCCACAGGAGGAAGCGTTTGATAACCTGACCAAACTGGCTTCCCGTATCTGTGATATGCCTGTTTCCCTGGTAACCTTGATTGATGAACACCGCCAGTGGATCAAATCGGGCCATGGACTGGCCGTAAGCGAAACATCGCGTGAAGAGGCTATTTGCAGGTACACCATTCTTGAGCCACGTCATCTCGAGATCAGTGATGTTTCTAAAGACAAACGTTTTTCCAATATCCCCCTTGTACAAGGCCCGGAACACATCCGGTTTTATGCCGGTTACCCTTTGATTGACCCGAACGGTTTTCCCCTTGGGGCTATTTGCGTGCTTGACAGGAAGCCGAACCAGTTGAGGGAAGACCAGCGCGAATCCCTGCGGATGCTGGCCGATATTGCTGTTGCCATGATCGTTGACCGGCGGAAGCACCATGAGCTGGACCATTTTGAGCGGATCTTCAACATCTCTCATGATATGATCTGTATTGTGGGTACAGACGGTTATTTCAAGCGGGTGAACCCCGCTTTTACCGCGGTGCTGGGCTGGTCTGAAGAGGAGCTGCTTTCCCGGCCGTATATAGATTTTGTACATCCTGACGATGCGGCCTTTTCTGAAGAGGAACTGGGCAAAATGCGCGTGGCAAACGGCCGCATGATACATATTAACCGCCGCTATGTCACAAAAACGGGAGAGTACCGCCTGTTACACTGGGTGGCCAACCGGGCGGGGTCTTCAGATATCATTTACGCCATAGCAAGGGATATCACCGAAGAACAGCGGCGCGAGCAGATGCTGGAATCAAGCCGGCACAAGCTGAGCGCATTCTTTGAGCACTCCCAGGGCCTGATGTGCACGCATGACCTCAACGGGAAATTCCTTTCTGTGAATACGGCCGGTGCTTCCCTGCTGGGTTACACGGTAGAAGAACTGGAAGGCATGTACATTTATGATATCATTCCGCCTGATCACCGCCCTGCCTTCGGAACGTACCTGCAGCAGATACTGGAAAAGGGGCATGCCAGCGGACAAATGACCACGCTTCATAAAGATGGCTCTACCCGCATCTGGTTTTTCAATAACGTGCTGGAGCCAGGCGTAAACGAGAATCCATATGTTATTGCCAACGCCATTGATATTTCTGAAAGGTATTACCTGGAAAGAGACCTGGCGCGCACAAAGGAAATGCTGGAACAAACCAACCAGGTAGCCCGTGTAGGCGGCTGGGTGGCCGAGATCGGGAAAGACAGGATGTACTGGTCTGACGTTACAAAAGAACTGTATGGCGTGCCGCCGGACTATGAGCCCAACCTGGCCGGCTCCATCCGCTTTTTCAAAAAGGGCAGCAGCCAGCTGGCGGTTGCCAGGGCCATTAACGCGGCCATCAGGCACGGCCGATCCTGGGACCTGGAGGTGCAGGTGATCAATGCCGCCGGCCAGGAAAAATGGGTGCGTACGCTGGGTAACGCCGTATTTGAGGACGGTGTGTGCAAGCGGCTGTTCGGCGCGTTCATGGATATTGACGAAAAAAAGAAGGCGGAGCTGGAAATTTCCAACTCCCGCAAGTTGCTGAATGACGTACTGCAGTCTGCTTCCGAGGTCAGCATTATTGCTACGGACGCGCTGGGCATGATCACCGTTTTTAATACCGGCGCGGAAAGGTTGCTGGGTTATAGTGCCGCGGAAATGATGGGCCGCTTCATGCCGGCTGTGATACATGACCAGGACGAAGTGGTGGAAAGGACGGCAGAGCTTTCAAGCGAAACAGGGGAAGATATCAGGGGGGGACGGGTGTTTACCTATAATGCGGAAAAATACGGCTCCGAGCAACGGGAATGGATCTATATCAAAAAAGACGGCTCTCGCTGCATTGTTTCACTGGTAATGACCCCCATCCGCGACGTGAACCAGAAAATTACCGGGTACCTGGGTATTGCTACAGATGTTACCAAACGGAAACGGATGGAAGAAGCACTGGTTACCGCCAAGCTGCAAGCAGAGCAGGTCAGCCACGCCAAAACGGAATTTCTGGCTAACATGAGCCATGAAATACGCACGCCCCTCAACGGCATCATCGGGTTTACAGACCTGGCGCTAAAAACGGGGCTGAATGAAACACAACACCAATACATCACCATTGTACACCAGTCTGCCAACGTTTTGCTGAGCATCATTAATGATATACTCGATCTCTCTAAAATAGAAGCCGGCAAGCTGGAGCTGCACCTGGAAAATACCAACCTGGTAGACCTGGCCGCCGCTGCTACAGATATTATTTCTTACCAGGCCCGGCAAAAGAACCTGATGGTAGTGTTGGATATTGACAAAGACATGCCCCACGTGGTGGTGGCCGATGGGCTGCGCCTCAAGCAGGTGCTGGTAAACCTGCTGGGGAACGCGGTGAAATTTACAGAGCGGGGCGAAGTGGAGCTGAAAATGTCTGCCGTTACCTGCAAGGGAGGAGAGCTTACCTGCCGCATTGAAGTGCGGGATACCGGCATCGGTATCAGGCCTGACAAGCAGCAGCGCATTTTTGAGGCTTTTGCGCAGGAAGATGCGTCTACCTCCAAACGGTATGGCGGCACGGGCATTGGCCTCACCATTTGCAACAGGATACTTGGACTGATGGGCAGCAAACTGCAGCTGATCAGCTATCCCGGCTCAGGCAGTATCTTTTACTTCTACCTGACGCTGCAGGTGGCAGATATGGAAGATGCCGCCGTTGCGGCAGTGGAAGATACCACCCTGCCGCAGCAGATTGACCTGGCCACGGTTGGCGCCAGCGTACTGGTGGTGGAAGACAACGCGGTAAACCTGCTGCTGGCAAAGACCATCATCCGCAAGCTGATGCCCCATGCCGTTATTGTGGAGGCTGCCAACGGGCTTGAAGCCCTGGAAGTATGCCGCAAACAAATGCCAGGCATCATTCTGATGGACATCCAGATACCTGAGCTGAATGGCTATGAAACCACTTCCCGCATAAGGGAGATGGAACAGGAGGGCCATGTGCCCATTATTGCACTTACCGCGGGCAATATCAGCGGAGAAAGGGAAAAATCGCTGGCAGCGGGGATGGACGATTTTTTGTCCAAGCCCATTGTGGAAGAACAGCTGGCCGCCATTTTCAGAAAGTGGCTGCCGCCCAATGGCGCCGGTCCGCAAAGTACCCCGGCAAGTGAAACGGAACATTTCGATATAAATGTGCTGAAGAACTACCTGGGAGAAGAGCAGGTAGACCCTGAAATACTAAAACTGACATGCAGGGAGATTAACCGGTCTGCAGAGGTGCTGGCAGAACATGTTCAAAACAAGGACCTGGCGGGCATACGAGCGTTGGGCCACAAGCTGGCCGGTACTACCGGCAGTGTGGGCTTGAAACACTTGCATACGCTGGCCCGCCGCCTTGACGGGCTGAGCCGCTTCAGCGAAAAGGAGGCGGAAGAGCTGCTGCGCCAGACCTCCGAAGAAATAACGCTTGTAACAACCATCATCAACAACCGTATTAACGGGGCATCATGAAAATACCCAAACTACACCTGTGGATCCCGGCCTTTAACAGGTTCCTGCTATTGTCTTGTCTGTTATTGGCACTGATGGTGCTGCTGCGCGTGGCTGACCTGCTGACCATTGGCAGGTTACCCGTTCCCTTGCCGGAGCTGGCCGGCCATGCACTTTGGGCAGACCTGCTTACCTTTTTTGGCATCGTGCGCTGGATAGTGCTGCCGTACCTGTTGCTGTACATGTTTATCAGCAGGAGAGCGGGAGATGTTTTTTATTTCATCGTAATGGCATTGTGTGTGCTGCTTGGCCTCTCGCTGAACCTCTATTTTCATGAAACCAGCGTGCCGCTGGGAGCAGACCTTTTCGGGTATTCCGTCAAAGAGATAGAGCAGACGGTAGGCGCCGCCACCGGCAGCATACAAGCGGGTACATTGCTGACATGGGGAGCATTGCTGGTAGCCATACTGGTGATAGTGATAGTGGTCAGCCGCCGGGAGATCAGGGGAGACCGGCGCGGGTTCTGGTTTGTGCTGGTTTGCCTGGCTTTTCTGGCCGTACCCCTTTCCCGCAGTCTCATCGGCAACAACGTACGCCCTGAGTTTGCCAGCAATATTGTGCTGAACAAAACGGGTTTCTTTATAACCCGCGCCCAGCAGCATTTTTTAGGCGAGCCTTACAGCGGCAACGTGAGCAGCCAGCCGCCTGTTGCAGATTCGCTGCTCCGCGCAGATTATGTGGAGCCAGACAAATATCCTTTTTTACATACCTCCCGGCCGGGCAGCACCCTCTTACCTTTTTTCAGTGTTCTCCCACAGCGGCCGAATATTGTAATAGTGCTGGTAGAAGGCCTTGGCCGTGCTTTTTCAGGGAAAGGGGCTTACCTCGGCAGTTTTACGCCGTTTCTTGATTCGCTGGCAGAGCGCAGCCTTTATTGGGAAAATTTCCTGAGCGCCGGCGGCAGGACCTTTGCTGTATTACCTTCCATAACCGGCTCGCTGCCCTTTGCGCGAAACGGCTTTGCGGAGCTGGCCCCGCAGCTGCCAGCCTCTCTTACCTTGCTCAACCTGGCTAAACACAACGGTTACCGCACCCGGTTCTTCTACGCCGGAGACGCCTCCTTTGACAAGATGGACCTGTTTGTGAAAGACCAGCAGGTGGATTCGGTCATAGACAGAAATTCTTTCGGAGAAGGCTACAGTCTTCTGCCGGCCAGCAGCAGCGGCTTTACATGGGGGTACGGAGATGCGGAACTGTTCAGAAAGTACCTGGCAACAACGCCGGCAGACACTGCCAGGCCGCGGCTGGATATTATGCTCACGGTGAGCACCCACTCGCCGTTTTTAGTGCCGGACCAGCCTTATTACACCCAGCTGGCTGAACAGCGGTTGCAGGCCCTGCAACTGAAACCGGAACAGCTGGCCATGCAGCGGCAGTACCTTCCCGTGTATGCCTCTGTGTTATACATGGACCAGTCCTTGCGGGAGTTTTTCCGGGAGCTGATACAGCGGCCGGACTATACGAACACTATTGTGCTGATCACCGGAGACCACCGCCTGCCGGAAATTCCCATGCGTTCCAAAATAGACCGTTACCACACGCTGCTCATTGCACATTCGCCGTTGTTCAGGCAGCCCGCCCGTTTTTCGTCAGTGTCTTCCCACCTGGACGTGCCGGCCTCCTTTGCCCCGCTGCTGGGAGAAACGCCTGCGCTGGCCACCTGGATAGGCAGCGGGCTGGATACCGCGAGAGAATTTCGCAATGTGCATCAATATCCCCTGATGCAAACCAAAAACGACCTGGTAGATTTTGTGTCGGGTGCCTGGATGCTCAATAATGGAAGCTTGTTCAGGATATTGCCGGATCTTGACCTGGAACCGGTAACAGATGAAGCGGCCTTGCGTGAGCTGAATGCGGGATTTCAACGCTTCCGGCAAAAAAACAACCAGTTCCTTCAAACGGGGTTGCTGCTGCCGGATTCTCTCTACCGCCGCTTCACCCGCTGAAACTAGAAGCGCCTGGCCAGGCTTACACCCAGGTTTACCTGGTTGCCGAAAGTATCTTCCTGGTATTCTTCGTAATACCAGGTGGCGTACAGCCCGATGATGTTTTGCCGGGCAAAGGTGCGCTGCCAGGCCAGGTTCAGCTTGTAGGAAAGCAGGTTGTTGTTGATCTTGTAATTGATATTGTTCCGCTGGTCGTCAGGAGAAATACCGGTGCCGATGCCGAGCGTCAGGAAATCATCCGCCCCGGCGGTGTAATACCGGACGTTGAGGTTAAATGATTTGGACAGGTTATGGTCCCCGGGCGTGAGGTAGGTGCGCAGGTTGAACCAGAAATTGCTGTAATATTTACCAACAGACGCAGTGTACACCCAGGTGGAACTGGAAAAATACAGGTAGCGGAAGCCCAGCTCCGCTTCAAAGCTCTTTGGCAGGTTGGCGTACAGTGAAAACCCCGCCCGGTAGCGGGGAAAAATATCGCTGTCTGAATAGCCCAGCCCCACGTAGGAATAGAACGTATTGGAGAAACGCGGGTATGCTTCGAGCTCTCCCTGAACGCCCCCTTCCCCGAACTTGTTGGCATAATTGACACGCGCTATGACTGAGCCCAGCGGCGTTTGCCGGCTATAGCCAAGGCTTGCCATATGCCAGGCCTGGTCAAATCTTTTATCGAAATAAGTATAGTCGTAGCTGATATCTATCTTGTTCTTCCGTACCTGGTCTTTGATGCTGTTCAGCAGCGCCCGGCCGGCTGCGTTGGCGGGGTTGATGGCCAGCAGCTGGTTGGCAGCTTCCGCGGACTGGTGCAGTTGTTTCATGGCGGCCAATACCCTTGCCTTGCGCAGCAGCAGGTCTTCAGAACGGGGGTGCTGCTCAAGCCCCCGGTTTACGTATTGCAGGGCTTCGGCCGGCCTGTCGTTCCAGTACTCCAGGTCGGCAATGGCCACATAAACATCTTCATATGAGGGCTGCCGCTCCAGTATATATTGAAACTCCGTACGGGCGCTATCCGTTTTATCGCTCCAGGTGTATACACGCCCCAGGAATACCCTGATATCAGCATAGTCAGGACTTTTTGCAAGCGCTATCCTGCAAAGGCGGATGGCTTCCGGGTAGTTTTTGTGGTCAAAGGCGGCCTTTCGCGCTTCCTGGAAAAGCTCGTCAGATGAAAGATGCTCCTGGGCAAACAGGCAACCATAAAACAACAGTAAAAAAAGCGTAGAGAAGACAGTCCTCATACATGAACAGGATATAGTTACGCCAAATATAATTTTATATTTTCTAACGGCTATGATTAACCGGAATATTTCTATATTTACTCTAGCCATAATTCCTGTGAAAATGAAAGTATTAATTGCCGAAGATGATAACCTCATCCGTAAAACAATCGAAGTCAAACTGGCTAAAGACGGGTATACGGTAATAGCCTGCGCAGAAGGTAGTGAAGCCGTGGAAAGTATACAGGCGGAACAGCCTGACGTGGTATTGACAGACATCATGCTGCCCGCTGTTTCCGGCCTGGAGATTGTCAGTACGGTCAAAAACATGGAGAAAGCCATTAAAGTAATGGTACTGTCTGCCATGGGCCAGGAAAACATTGTGGAAGAAGCGTTCAAGCTGGGCGCGGATGATTACATGACCAAGCCCTTCAGCCTTACGGAGCTGTCTATCCGCGTCAAAAAACTGGTAAACTCAATACACTAGCCGTTTGCAACCACTCTCTTTTGTTCAGCCGCGTACTATCGCAGAGTCATCTCTATATGCCTACACTATTTTTTTTGCGGGCATCATCGTATTGATATTGATTGCAACCGGCATTTATCTCCGCATCAAGAAACGGCGGTTCATGCAGGAAAAGCAGGTGCAGGAATTTTTTGACCACTGGTTGAGCGAAGCTCTCTTCGGAGATTTTTCAAACGGGGCTGCAGTGGAGGTGCCGCCGATGCTGCAAGACCTGCCGCATAACAGGATAGCCCGCCAGTATGCCATCAACCAGCTGATCAATACCAGGAAAAATCTCACTGGCGTAGCAGCGCGCAACGTGGTATCCCTGTATGAGCAGCTGGGCCTTCGCGATACCTCGGTCCGCAAGCTACACAGCCATGTCTGGTACCTCAGGGCCAAAGGCATCCACGAATTGTACATGATGGAGCAGCAGGACACAAAGCCGCTGATACAGCAATATACCAACAGCCAGAACGAATACGTGCGCCTGGAAGCGCAGACGGCCATGCTTTCCTTTGAAGGGTTTGCCGGCCTGCATTTCCTGAACACATTAACCCGGCCCATGAACAACTGGCAGCAGGTAAAATTGCTGGACCAGCTGCTCCCGCTAGACCCTGGCCACTTTGAGCAATTGCCGCAGTGGCTGCGCTCTCCCGTAGACAGCGTGGTGGAGTTTGCGCTGAAGCTGGCCGAAATTTACCAGCAAATGCAGGTAAAAGAAGAGGCCACGGCCTGCCTGCAGCATCCATCCCTGAAGGTACAGGTGCAGGCGGTGAAAACATTGACACGTATAGGAGATGAGGCGTCTGCGGCCATACTGGTAGCGCTGTATGCCACCGCCGGCACGCAGCTGCGCAAGGCCATACTGAATGCGCTGGAACATATCGCTTCAGACCAGGAAAGGCCTTTCCTGGAGCAGGAGCTGGAAAACGGCAATCCGGCCGTACAATTGCAGGCAGCCAGAATTGTGGCCAATTGCTGCACCAACGGCATGCAGCTATTGCAGCAGAAAGCCCAGGTGGCGCCGGTGTATGACCGGATATTCCTTCACATTAAATCCCTGCGGGCCAGGTCATGAAAGAAGCAGCAGAAATATTAATATACCTGGTGGTGTCAGGCCTTTTCCTCTATTCAGTGGTGCTGATCTTCTTTTATGTGTTCATTGGCATCAACTCTATTGGGGAAACGCGGGAGTACCTGCATAAGAACAGCTTTACAGATTACCGGCTGCTGGCCGCCTCTCCCCATGCGCCCACAGTAAGCATACTGGCGCCGGCCTATAACGAAGGGGCTACCATTGTAGAAAACGTACGTTCCCTGCTTTCGTTATACTATAATAAACTGGAACTGGTAGTGATCAATGACGGTAGCAAAGACGACAGCCTGCAGAAACTGATAGATGCCTATCAACTGGAGAAAGTAGACTTCTTTGTGAACTATCAGATTCCCACGCAGGAAGTGAAAGCCGTATACCGTACCAAACACCCGGCGTATAACAAGCTGGTGGTGGTAGACAAGGTGAACGGCGGCAAGGCGGATGCGCTGAACGTGGGTATTAATATTGCCAGCCACGATTACATTGTTTGTATTGACGCCGATTGTATACTGGAACATGATGCCATCCTGAAAATGGTAAAGCCGTTCATGGAAGAAGGGGAGGCCAGGGTAATAGCTTCCGGCGGAGTGATCCGCATCGCCAATTCCTGCGAGGTGCGTAACGGCCGGCTGGTACGGGTACACCTCCCGGAAAATTACTGGGCGCGCATGCAGGCGCTGGAATACATCCGGGCATTTTTGCTGGGGCGTATGGCCTGGGCGCGGCTGGATGGCCTTTTACTTATTTCAGGGGCCTTCGGCGCTTTTGACCGGGAAATTGCCATCCGTTGCGGCGGATATAATGTTAATACAGTAGGGGAGGATATGGAACTGGTAGTACGCATGCGCCGCTATATGCATGAGCAGGGGTTGCCTTACAAAGTAACCTACATACCAGACCCCCTTTGCTGGACGGAAGCGCCCGAAACAACGAAGTTGCTGGGCCGCCAGCGCAACCGGTGGACGAGGGGCACCATCGAAACGCTGAAATCCCACAAGATCATTTTCCTGAATCCCCGGTATGACCTGTTGGGAATACTCAGCTATCCGTACTGGCTGTTTTTTGAAATGCTGGCACCGGCTATCGAGTTCACGGGTTTTATCGTATTCCTGGTAATGGCAATAACGGGCCTCATTAACTGGCATATGTTCTTTGCCTTTCTGCTCTTTATCCTGTTTTTCGGCTACCTCAATTCCATTTTTGCCATCTATATGGAGGTATACACCTATAACCAGTACCGCCGCAAAAAAGAGATCAGGAAGCTGATCCTCGCGGCATTTTCCGAACCCTTTCTTTTCCATCCTTTTGTAGTATGGTCTGCCATCAGGGGGTATTTTGACTACTTCCGGAAGAAAAAGAGCTGGGGAGAAATGACGCGGCGCGGTTTCGGGAAACCGGCGGAGAAAGCGCAACAGCCGGGATAATTCCGGCTATTTGTTATGCGCAATGAACAAAGGGCATTTCAGCTGTCTCAGCAACAGGTCTGCCATGCTGCTGCGGAACCAGCGGGATACTGTGCCGCGCTGATAAGCACCCAGCACTATCAGCGTACTTTCGTTCTCCGCTTTCAGCTTGTCGAGTATAGCCTGTTCAGGTTCTCCTTTTAATACAGTGAACACCGCGTCAGGAGAATGGCGGCGCATAAATTCCTTCATGAGTTTGTTTTCCGGCAGATGGCTGTCATCCTCAGGGCCTTTTACCGTAATCACTTCCGTAGGCAGCAACCGCGTAATAGACAGTACGCTGGTAAACATCTTGATGGCAAATACAGAAGAAGGCGCGCCGTCATACAACATCACTACTTTGTCAAGCGGCTGGGCCCTGAGCGGGCTGATCAGCACGGGGCATTGCACATCGGCCAGCAGGTCACGGATGAAGCGGGTAGGCGGTTCTTCCGGGAACCGGGTAAACGTTTCGTCTGCAGATATCACCAGCAGGTCTGCGTATATGCTTTCCCGTAACAGGTCTTGAATGGCAAAGTTCTTGTCCCGGCGAACGGTGTAGTTGAGCTTCTGCGCCTGGCATTGCTCTTCAAACAGCTTCACGGCCGTATCCCGCAGATGCTGGTCTTTTTCTATCATGGCCTGCATATTGTTTTGCTGCAGGGCCTGCGCCACGTCAAAGCTGTTGCGGGTAAAATCGTCCAGGAAAACGCCCACCAGGTGCGCCTGGTGCTGTTTGCTGAGTTGTATGGCAGTTTGAATGCTGCTGTCTGAGAGTTTAAGGCCGTCCAGGGCAACAATGATCTTTTTCATGCTTTAAATTTCAGTTATTTACTTTTTACAGCAGGTGATACCCGTCAGATGTCCAGGTGATGTGCATCAATAACAACCGGCCTGCGGGAAAGTTTATTTCAGCGGCGCCGGGTCAACCCCTTCCGTAGTGATCTCTACGGGTTTGATGAGGCCGTTCTCGTCAAAATACATGCGGTCAATGCAGGTTTCGCGGGAGTTGGCGTCTTTTTCACCGAGGGGGCGGCGGTGGTACACAATATACCAGTTGTCTGTTTTGGCATCGTGTATCACGGAGTGGTGGCCGGCGCCCCGGGCAATGGCAGGGTTTTGCTGCAGTATTTTACCGATGCGTTTGAAAGGCCCCAGCGGGGAGTCTGCAATGGCGTAGGCCACACTATAGTCTGGCCCCGTCCAGCCGCCTTCAGACCACATAAAATAATATTTCCCGTTCTTCCTGAACATGAACGGGCCTTCCACATATTTTTCAGGCGTGATCTCCCTGAAGGTAACGCCGTCTTCAAAAGGCACAAAACCGGTGAAGTCCGCATTCAGGCGCGCTATGTTGCAATGGCGCCAGCCGCCGTAAATAAGGTAATGCTGCCCGTCAGCGTCCCTGAACACAAACTGGTCTATGGGCTGGGCCTTGTTATGGAATTTGTCTATCAGCGGCTTGCCCAGCAGGTCTTTATAAGGCCCTTCCGGTTTATTGGCCACGGCCACCCCTATGCCGCCGGTTTCCGCATCGCTCTGAATGTCATTGGCGCCGAAAAACAGGTAATACTTCTTGTCTTTTTTTATGACAGACGGCGCCCACATGGCACGCTTTGCCCATTTTATGGACGCGGTGTCCAGTATGCGGGCGTGTTTCGTCCACCGCACCAGGTCTGGTGAAGAGAAGGCGTCGAAAAATACCTGCTGGTTGTAAGGCGCGGAAAAAGTAGGGAATATCCAGTAGCGGTTGCCGTAGATGATTCCTTCCGGGTCTGCGTACCAGCCCGGGAAAACAGGGTTGCCGGCTTTTTTCTTTTGTTGGGCCGGCGCAGCGGCCGCCATCAGTACAATGGCAGCGGACAGGATCAGTTGCTTCATGCCGAAATATAATAAAAACGGTGGTCATTGATGAAAAGTAGCGGGAATGTTCATGTTGCGGCGGCTCCTCAATCCGTCCAGTAATTGGATATGAACGAAAATCCGGAGATGTTGAACTCCCCGTCTCCCTTCGCCACCAGGTACAGATCGTGAACGCCCATGGCGTATCTTAACTGGCCGGTCAGCTTCAGGGCAAAAGTGGTATCTGCCGTGTGGGGTATTTTCAGCGTGCCAATGATCCGCCCCCTGGGTTTGTCTATCCTGAACTCCAGCCGCGGAGCGGATTTGCCTTTGATGTTGCTGGACACAAGCACCTCAAACCCAATTTCTCCCATACTCAGGTTCACCTGGCTGAAACCCAGGAAGGCGCCGTCTTTCATCAGGAACTTCTTGTCTGGCGGAGGGGCAGGAGCAGGCGCCTGGCCTCTTGCGGGCAGTGCAATGAACAATAAGATAGCTGCCAGCGCAGCTAGTGCAAGAGGCTTCATAGGATAGGTCCGTTTCTCCGTTTTGCCGCAGCGCGGTGCCGGGTTTGCTGCACGGCGCGGACGGTTATTTACATAAAGATAAATAATAATATCTATTTAAGCGCATCTGCCGTATCATTAAAAAACGCCAATTCTCTTAAAATGAAGAAATTAATGGGCCGTTAATCCCTTATTAGTTCTCCTGTTAAGCCCTGCGCGTTATTTTGTGGCCGATTAAAGCTCCGAGGTATGAATATGATACGAAGATTAGGCGGTACAGGCTGGCTCTTGTTGTGCGTGACCAGCTGCCTGGCACAGCTGCAGCCCACGCGGCAGGCCAATGATTTTTTGCCTTATGTAGACCCGACGGTGGGCAATGTAGGCCATTTGCTGCAGCCCACGCGCCCTACCGTACAGCTGCCTAACCAGGTAATGCGGATGTTTCCTGTCAGAAAAGATTATATAGACGATCAGATTGCCAGTTTTCCGCTGCTGGTGGTGAGCCACCGGCTGGGGGAGGCCTTTGCTGTAAAGCCGCACAGCGGGGAGCTGAAGGCAGACACCTGGAAACAGCCGCTTACCTATGACCACGACCTGGAGGTGATACGGCCATGGCTGTACGAAACCTGGCTGGCAGACGAAGACATCACCGTTAAATTTGCGCCGGGCAAAAAGGCCGGCATTTACCGCTTCCTGTTCCCCGCCGCGAGGCCCGCACACCTGCTCTTCAACACCTACAACAAGGGGCTGCAGCAGTGGCAGTTCAACGGGCGGGAGCTGGCGGCCATGGAAATATGGCACAACGATGTGAAAATATTCCTTTACGGCACCTTTTCACAAAAAGGGGAAGCTGCTGGCTATAACATTACCTTTCAGGCGCCGGAAGTAGAGTTCCGCTACGCCGTTTCCTTTATCAGCGCGGAGCAGGCCAGGAAAAACTACGAAACGGAGCTGCCGCCGGCCATGACCTTTGAAACATTGGCCCGGCAAGGAGAAGAAGCCTGGGCGCAGGTCATCAACCAGGTGCAGGTAAGCGGGGGAACGGAGGCGCAGCGCAGAACTTTTTACTCGGCCCTCTACCGCTGCTATGAGCGCATGGTGAACATCAGCGAAGACGGCGCTTATTACAGCGGGTACGATAAAAAGGTGCACCGCTCCGCCAGGCCGTTTTATGTAGATGACTGGAGCTGGGATACTTACCTGGCCCATCACCCCCTGCGTACCATCCTTAACCCGCAGCAGGAGGAAGACATGCTGCATTCCTATGTGCAGATGTACGCCCAGAGCGGCTGGATGCCTACCTTCCCTGTGCTGTTCGGAGATCATGTGTGCATGAACGGTTTCCATTCTTCCATCACTTTCCTGGACGCCTGGCGCAAAGGCCTCAAAAATTTTGACATTCACAAGGCGTTTGAAGGCATGGTGAAAAACGCCACGCAGGCCACCATGCTGCCTTGGCAAAACGGCCCCAAGGGCCGGCTGGACGATTTTTATTATGCCAGTGGCTACTATCCCGCGCTGCACAAAGGGGAAAAAGAAACAGACCCTATGGTGCACTCCTTTGAAAAACGGCAGGCGGTGGCCGTAACGCTGGGCGGCAGTTATGACGACTGGGCGGTAGCCGAACTGGCCGGTGAGCTGGGGCGAAAAGCGGAGCAGCAACAGTTCCGGGCACGCGCACTGAATTACAAAAATCTCTGGCACCCCGGCGCCCGCATGTTTATGCCGAAAGACGAGAAAGGCAACTGGGTCAGCATAGATCCCAAAATAGACGGGGGCATGGGCGGCCGGGACTATTACGATGAAAATAACGGCTACACCTATCAATGGCAGGTGCAGCACGATATTGAAGGGCTGAAGCAGCTGTTTGGCGGCGCATCTCAAATGGAAGCCGCGCTGGACAAGCTGTACCGTGAGGGGCTGGGCCGCAGCAAGTACGAGTTCTGGGCCGTTTTCCCGGATGCCACAGGCCTTGTGGGACAGTATTCCATGGGCAATGAGCCCAGTTTTCATATTCCGTATCTCTACAATTACACCGGCAGCCCCTGGAAGACGCAGAAGCGCATCCGCTTCCTGCTGGACGTCTGGTTCAAAGACAATGTGTTCGGCATTCCCGGAGATGAAGACGGCGGCGGCATGAGCGCATTTGTGGTATTTTCTTCCATGGGTTTTTACCCGGTAACCCCCGGCAAGCCGGTGTACGCAATTGGCAGCCCGGTATTTGAAAAAGTAACCATCAGTCTGCCGGGCAACAAACAGTTTACTGTGCTGGCCCGCCAATGCTCCGCAGTGAACAAATACATCCAGCGTGCGCGTTTCAACGGTCAGCCGCTGGAAAAACCGGAGTTTGCGCACCAGCAGCTGATGGCTGGCGGTACGCTGGAACTGGAAATGGGGCCTAAACCGAACAAGGAGTGGGGAGCGAAATAGGGAATAATTAAATATTTAATTTAAAAACATACTTTCAGTTTTTAAATTAAATTATTAAGTTTGAGCAATCATAACCACGTCAACAGCCAAACTTAATAATTTTATGAAGCAACCAAACTGGAAGCCGTTCCTCGTTACTTGTGCCATAGCCGGTGTGTGCAGCATGCAGGCCACAGCGCAGGAGCTGAAGCCGGAGCTGCAAAGCGCAATTTTGAAGACACAGCAGGGTGGCATTGTGTTACTGCCCGATTTCCTGACGGAAAAGATCCCTGACCTGCAGTACCAGAAGATCATACTGCCCGGTCCACAGCACGTTATATCCGATGATCCGGAGTACATCCGCGTACCGGAGGCCATTGCCTTGCAGGAGCCGGTGCAGCCGGGCGCAGTACGGTTATATGTATATAATGTGAACGGGGTGAAGGAGCCGGCCAAAATAGACCGGAGAATTACCGCCGTGATCCGTAATACCGGTAAAGGCGATATGCACATCCGCATGCTGAAATATTCTTCACAAAAGCCCAGCACCAATTATTACCAGATCGGCAAGCAAGGGCTGGCAGACTATTTTGCTTCCACGCCGCAGAACGTGATCCGCACGGTGAAGCCCGGTCAGGCCATTGCCATTGATGAAAAGCTGGAAAAATACGTTGCGAAATATGACGAGCTGGTGCATGGCTTCTATGAATTCACCATAGACCAGCCGGGCGAGATCAGCGTGCTGCAGACAGACCTGCAGACATCCGGCCCCAAAGCGCTGGCACGCATCAAACAGGTATTGCCCCCGAAAGGCCACAGTGGCGCCGGCCGCGGAGTGTTCGGCGTGAGCAACTACCGGATAGTAACAGACAGCGTGTATGATACCAAAGACGGGGTGAAGGAAATTATTGTGGCAGACGGTCAGCTGGACCCTTGGGTGCAGGGCAAAGAGAAAAATACGCCCGGAGTAGCACACCTGGCCGGTAACTACGGCGTTATTTACAATATAGAAATGAAGTGGAAAAGCACAGATGGTAAGGGCCTGGCCCTGGTAACCTGGAACTCCCGCAGCGATAATAACCAGTGGTGCGGCGGTATGGCCAACACCATGGTAGTGAGCGAAGGGAAATTCAAGGAAGGCATTATACAGCTGCCCAGTGACCGGTTGATTACCAAAAAAGCGCCGGAAGCCATACTGGTGCAGGTGTTCAAACCCGCGGCCAACGGGGAGGAGCAAATCATCCGGATGACGTATTCTCCGCCGGGTGCGTCTTGTCTGCCCACGCCTTTGATCTTTATACCAGTTGATCTGAAATAATAGAAATCCCGCTTCCGTTACGAAGCGGGATTTTTTTTGCGGCTGCGATTGTTGCCCGCCCTGATCTCATTCCGTAACTGGCGTATTTCGGAAGCCAGCGCCTGTATGCTGGCCGCAGGAGATAAAACGTCCTGTTCATTAAAATTGAGAATGACCGCGGCCGGCGTGCCCAATACTGCGGCAATCTGCTGCAGGCGTTCCAGGCTGATGGCCGTTTTGTTCCTTTCTATCCTGCTGTAGGCCGCTATTGAAATGTTCAGCTGCTGAGCCACGTAGTTTTGTGTGAGATCTTTCAGTTCGCGCACTTTGCGGATGTTATGCCCGATTTGCATCAGTTAACAGATTAAACAATGGTGAAAAAATTAAGTACTCGCGCTATCATTATTTCAACCAATTTAAAATTATTTGGATTGAAAAAGAAAATAAGTTTGCTGTACTGTTTGCGCAAACATTACGGGATAGCCGAAAACCGGGCAATGAACAGAGTAGGCAGCAAAAACCAGAACAAATGCAACCATTAAAAGAACGGGAAATGCGCACGATCAGCGGCGGCAACACCATCAGTGATCCGCATGAACAAACCAATGGCCTCAGGGCCGGCGGGATCATCGGCAAGTACTATACGGCGATCAATAGCTGGATGAGAGACATTATTGTGGCAGATTAAACCGGGCAGGGCCGGCTTGTGCAGCCGGCCCTGCCTTAACTGAATGATATTTTTCACCTTACATTTGTGGCTTACAATGAAACATATGGCGGAGAGATTCTTTTCTGTAGACCAATTGGCGGGCAAATTCAATGAAGAAGCGCTGCTGGCGGCAGATATCTGTAAACGTATCCTGGACAGCGGTTTTGAGGAGTATGCCTATGCCACGCTGGATGCCTATTTTATTTCCGATCAGCAGGAAAAAGTGAAAAAACTGGGCGCCCTTTTTACACAGTTCTACCAGGCAAAGGTGGTAGCAGTGGCGGAGAAAGAGAATTACTGGGAGCTGACGGTGGAATTTCCGCCGTTCCCCCTCAATGAGGACCATCTTTTATGCTGGGCAATAGATCTTTTGCTGAAAGGATATGAACACGATTGCAAGCTGGAGGGCTATGGCACTTATGCAGGTACTGGCAATTATGAATTTCCGGATGAAGACGGCAGCCGCCTGCCCTGGTATTTTGATGAAGCGCTGAAAGCCTATCATAACCGCAATTTCAGTGCTGCCATCATTTATTTCACTTCCGCCATCCGCATCTTCCCCGAAAACCCCAATGCATGGTACTCCCGCGCTATTGCGCGCGACGCGGTTTTCCTGCACGCCAAAGCGCTGGAAGACTTCAATAAGGCTATTGAACTGGCCCCGTCGTTTACGGAGGCGTACATCAACAGGGGCGTGAACAGGGACCTGTCAGGCGAATACGCCGCAGCGCTGGAAGATTTCGGGAAAGCGGTTGCGCTGGATGGTAATAATGCCACCGCCTATTTGAACATCGGCAACACCCATCTCCATATGGGTAACCTGGCTGGGGCCTGTGCCGCCTGGGAAAAAGCGCGGGAGCTGGGGGCGGAGTACGCCGCGGAGCAACTGGCGCTGCATTGTAAATAAGCGAATTGCTGCTTACTTTACAGGAAGCTATGAAAACGCATGCAGATATCAGGAAGATTGCCGAAAGGTATAACATGCTCCCCAATATATTGTGGACCGTGGTGAACCTGGCCCCGGTATATGTTTTTTGTTACCGGCAAGTGCCACTACTGCACCTGGTTATCATACTTTCCGTTGCCCTGGTTACCGCTTTTTTACCGGCCCGCTGGTACAAGCTGCTGCAACTGGGCCGCCACGCCACGGCTTACCGCAGGGTGGGCATCCTGTTCATCCGCAGGTTCAGCCAGGATGGAGACCTGATCAACCGCATACTCCGGCGGAAGTACCCGAACTACAAGGTGATCAGGGACGCATCTCAAAACCGCCGTTATATACAGCGTTCGTATATGTATGAGCGCTGCCATGTGGCGGTTTGCGTGGCCATGCTGGCGCTGGCGGTGTACGCCTTGTGCGGGCGGCAATACGGCTGGGCGCTGGTGATCATGCTGAACAACCTGCTGTATAATATTTATCCTGTCTGGCTGCAGCAATACAACCGCCTGCGGCTGCAGGCAATCATGAACAGGCGCAGTTAACCGCCAGAAAAGAGAAGACCGGGCGCTGAGGCCCGGGCTTTTGCTTTTTGGGATTAGAACATCCTGGATGTAAGATGTGTTGTTAGGAGAATGTATCAATGGTATTGCAGGCACAAAAGTAGGGGGCCTGCGAAATATGTGAAAGCGCATTGGGGTCAAGTGTAGAATTTGCAGGTTGAACTGTAGTTTTTATATACAAATTTGAGATCAGCCCCGAAAATCCTAACTTGATAAGCATCAAACAAGGTATATTATGAATACTCCCCAAATAGCGGCGCGGCTGGTAGAACTGTGCCGCTCCGGTCAGTTTGAGGCCGCCCAGCAAGAACTGTACGCAGAAGATGTGGTCAGCATTGAACCTTATGCCAGTGAGGGTTTTGAAAAAGAGACCAAAGGCCTGGCGGCTAATTTGGCCAAGGCCCGGAAGTTTGATAGTATGCTGGAGGCCACCCATAGCATCAAGGTGTCTGAACCATTGGTTGCCGGCAATATTATTGCTTTTACGCTGGAAATGGATGTGACCATGAAAGGGCGGGAGCGCTCCTCTTTCAACGAACTTTGTGTGTACCATGTAAAGGACGGCAAGATTATTTCAGAGCAGTTTTTTATGTGAGGCTTGATACGAATGGGTTTACCATTTCAATACCTGTAATAGCAGCTTCCAGCCACCGGCGGTGTGCGCCCATACGCGCAGGTAGCTTTCCTGCTTGCCGCCGTGGAGGGTATAGCCGTAGATGTAGGCAAGGTCGCGGCTTTGTGCCATTACGCCTGCCAGCGGGGTGAAGGTAATATCCGGAGGCATTTGCCGGAGCGCAGCCAGTATTGATGCAGGGCCCTGGAAGGGGTGCTGCCCGTTGATGTTGAGCCAGGACGCGGGCAGGAGCACGGCCTGCAAAGCCGCCTGCGGCCCGTGGCGGAACTGTTCCAGGAATGCGTTTTCAACAGCCGTGGCGCTGGTGTCTGCGGAGGGCAGATGTTCATTGTACTGCTGCAGCGGGCGGAGGTTGAAAAGTGACGTGGGATAGGTGATGCCTAGGTCAGCCAGGAAATGCCACTCACCGCTGGCGTTTTTCAGCCATATGGTGCTGTATTGTCCGCAGCCCAGTACACTATCTTGCAGGGATTTGCGGAATTCGAAGGGGCCGGTGGTGAATCCTGAATTGCCATCGGCCGCAGTGCAGGCAAAGACCGGTTGCCACAGCAATTTGCCGGCTGGCGCGGGCGCTTGCTGCCAGTACTGCCGGGCGCCGAGCACGCGGCCCTCATGAAATATCACACTGCCGCTGTCGGTGTATTGCAGAAAAGCTGCTTTCATGCCGTGTTGCAAGGCATAGCCTGAAAAAGCATATTCCGCCGCGGCGGCGCCGGCAGGCGGAGAAACCTGCGCGGCAGTACTTTCAAGCAGGCCGCAGCAGAGGAGGAGAAGGTAAAGTCGCTTCATTTTTTCTGTTAAATGTAGGTTGGTGTACTTCCCCGGGGCATGACTTTGCGCTGGAATGGCGGCGGGACGCTGCTGAAGTGGCAAAATTGATGACCCGGCAGGAATGGGAAAGAGGCCCGCCGCCATTCCCGCGCCAATAGTGGTCATGCAGCTTTCCCGTCACTTCAGCACCCATTTCCGTCATTTCAACACCTGTTTTTAATAATTCACCACGGGTGGTTTGAAAATAGCCGCCTGTTCCTCAACTTTACAAATGGAATACCTGTATCGGCCATGAACATACCTGAGAAAAAACTCCGGGTTTACGGATACTGCGCCCTGAGCGTCTTCTTTTTTATCTTCTTTATGCTGGAGATGTTTTTCTCTCCATGGAACGTACATTTACTGGTACCCAAGGCCATTGTGTTCACCCTGCTGTTCACCGCCGCCGTGTGGGAGCCTACCCGTTACGTCATCCTCTCCCTCAGAAAGAAAAAACCGGGGCTCGCTTTCTCCTGGTACCGCATGCGCACCGCCATGCTGATGTTATTGCCGTACGGACTGCTGCTCACCTGGGTAAGGGTATTCATTGAGAACTATACGCTCATATGGGGCGTGAAGATCAATTTTGCCTGGTATTATTTCTGGACGGCCAGCACCGTACTGCTGTTCATCATGCTGCAGGTAGCCGTTTATGAAGGCATCTATTATTTCCAGCAATGGAAGAACGCCGTCACCGAAGCGGAAGAGCTGAAACGGCTGCACCTGGAAAGCCAGTTTGACGCGCTCAAGGTACAGATACAGCCGCATTTCCTGTTCAATACCCTCAACACGCTGGTAGGCCTGGTGGAGCTGGATAAAGTGCGTGCCCGCAAATTCACGGAAGAGCTGGCCTATGTATACCGCTACCTGCTGGAAGCGAACGAGAACGTGTTCATCAGTCTGGAAGACGAGCTGAATTTCACCAAAGCCTTCTTCTTCCTGCTCAAGAACCGTTACGATGAAGGCCTGTACCTCCACATCAGCGGCAGCGAACGCACCGCCCGGCTCAAAGTGCCGCCCCTCTGCCTGCAAATGCTGATAGAGAACGCGGTCAAACATAATGTGATCACCAAAGCCCACCCGCTTCACATCACCGTTCATATCGATGCCGAAGCCGGCCGGGCCACCGTGAGCAATAACCTCCAGCGCAAACGCGGGGCGGTAAGCACGGGCAAAGGCCTGCTGCATTTAAAAGAAAAATTCCGGTTGCTGGAGCTGCCGGACATGCATATTGAGGAAACTGCAAACAGCTTTGCGGTAGCCATTCCAATACTTAAACCCCTGCCATATGAAAGTATTGATCATTGAAGATGAAGCTATTGCCGGCAAACTGCTGAAGAGCACCATAGCGGCCATTGACCCGGATATAGAGGTGGTACACATCCTTGACAGCGTTGAGGCCAGCGTGCAATACCTGGAAACACGTCCCCGGCTCGACCTCATTTTCCTGGACATTGAGCTGGGAGACGGCCAGACCTTTGAGATATTTAAAAAAGTTAAGATAGAAGCTCCGCTTATTTTTGTAACCGCTTACCAGGAGCATGCCCTGAAGGCCTTCAAGCTGAACAGCGTTGACTACCTGCTGAAACCGGTCAACAAGGAAGAGCTGGCCGCCGCCCTCACCAAGTACGGGCGCCTGCACCAGCGGCAACAGCAGGCAGTGACGGAAAACATCTACCAGTTCCTCCATCGCCTGCATGAAGGAGCGGGCACGTACAAAGACCGCTTCCTGGCCCGCAACGGCACCCGCCTCATCTCCATACCGGTAGGGGATATTGCGTACTTTTATACACGTGACAAAATGCAGTACATCAAAACGGAACATCAGCAAGACTATATTATAGACAAACGGCTGGATGATATTGAAGGCGAGGTCAGCCCCAAATCCTTTTTCCGCCTCAACCGCCAGTTCATTGTCAGCTACCGTCATATTGAAAAAGTACATACCTGGTTCAACGGCAAACTGAAAGTACAGGTAAAACCCGCTGCCTACGAAGATATTATTGTAAGCCGCCTCAAGGCGAACGATTTCAAGAAGTGGCTGGGTGGAGAGTGAGATATTACAAATTAAGAACAAACGTTTGCAGAATAAATTCCCCCGGCTGGTATTTCCCTTACTTTAAATGTAAAAAATACGCCCCATACTTTTTTTTGTAAATGGGTAAATAGTATTATTTTGCGTTAAGATGGTTTTATAACAATCGATTGTAATTCCATGTTAATGCGGGGCCGATAAGGCAAAGCCGGTGATGAACAAACCGGCGAAAAAGACCCCCCGCCAGAAAAACGTAAAAGTAGCTATATGAAAAAGCGAAGAGAGGAGATACTGCCGGAAAGCCAGATCAGACAAAGATTTGCATATATTCCTGCGTAAGAACAAAATCGATAATTGAGACGAACGCCAATCTTTTGATGGAGACACATTCGTAGCGGGACCAATTCCAACACGGCTTCTGAAGAAGCGTCTCTGAAAAAACCAATTTTCTAAACTGAAACTAAACCACGATTTAAATCTTTTTCCACGTATGCGCGTGTAATCATCATTAGACAGAAAGCAGCCAATTGAGTGCAAACGTTTGCATCCTGCAGAGGATGTTATAAGCTATATGCCGTGCTTCAACACGGTAACGGGAACTTTTTTCTTGCCTTACTTAAAATCGAACGTTATGTTTAATTGTTTACCGATTTCAATATCCCCACGCCGGCTGAGCGTCAGGTGGATATTCATGGCGTGTATCCCGCTGGCAGGCCTGCTGCAGGGAACCGCCGTCAAAGCCTCTCCCGGGCTTTATTTCCAACAGGAGAGAGTGATCAAGGGCCGCGTAACGGATGAAGCACAGGCGCCGTTGCCCGGCGTAACCGTTGCGCTTAAGGGCACCTCTTCAGGCACCGTTACAGACGCCAACGGCAGTTTTTCATTGAAAGTAACAACCGCAGAAGGCATCCTGGAATTTTCCTTCATCGGCTACGCCAAACAGGAAGTGGCTTTCTCCGGCAACGCGCCGGTTACCGTACAGCTCAAATCAGACCAGAAAGCGCTGGGTGAAGTAGTGGTGGTAGGTTACGGCACGCAAAAGAAGGTGAACCTGGTGGGGGCGGTATCTGCCGTAAAGGTAGATGAGGCCATCACCAACCGTTCTTTGCCCAACGCTTCTTCAGCGCTTTCAGGGCTGGTACCTGGCCTGGCGGTAACGCAATCTTCCGGCATGGCGGGTCGCAACAGTGCCAATCTCATCATCCGCGGCCTGGGTACGGTCAATAACGCCAACCCGCTGGTAGTGGTAGACGGTATGCCTGATGTAGACATCAACCGCGTAAACGTAAATGACATTGAAAGCATTTCCGTACTGAAAGACGCTACTTCCGCTTCCGTATACGGTTCCCGCGCGGCCAACGGCGTTATTCTCATCACCACCAAATCTGGCAAGGGCCAGAAGAAAACACAGCTCAATTTCAACGGTACCTATGCGGTAACCCAGCCTACCAAAGCTTTTGACTTTATGGCTGATTACCCGCGCGGCCTCACATTGCACCAGCGCCAGGCGGCCGTAGGCCAGCTGCGCTCCAACTGGCTGTTCAAAGACGGTACCATTGACCAGTGGATGGCGCTGGGCATGATCGACCCGCTCCGCTATCCGAATACAGACTGGTGGGACATCATCAGCCGTAACGGCCAGCTGCAGAACTACAACCTCTCTGCTTCCGGCGGGGGAGATAATTCCAACTTCTTCTTCTCCATCGGCGTGATGGACGAAAAAGGCCTGCAGATCAATAATGATTTCAAACGTTACAACGCCCGCTTCAACTATGATTACAAGCTGCGCAAGAACATGAACATCGGCGTGCGTTTTAACGGTAACTGGTCTAAATTCCTGTATGCGCTCGAAGACGGTTTTACGGATGACAATAGTACCAACACCGCCGGGTTTGACCTGCAGTACGCCATTGCCGGCATTCTGCCCTACGATCCGAAATCCGGTTACTACGGCGGCGTGATGGCGTATAATGAAGATGCGCAGGCGTACAACCCCTACACGGTATATGTCAACACCCTCAACCGCCAGAACCGGCAGGAGGCCAATACCACCGCGTACATAGACTGGACGCCCATTGAAGGGCTCACCGGCCGTATAGACTATTCGCTGAACTATTATAACGATTTCCGCTGGAATGCCAACACGCCCAACCGCGCCTACAATTTCCAGACAGGCGCTTTTGGCAGCCGTGTATACGTGGGAGATAACGCAGGGGTGAACAACTACACCAATACCGGTTACAAAACCATGCTCAACGGCCGTATCAGCTACCAGAAAAAGATTGCGCGGAACCATGACATCAGCGCATTGTTCGTATACAGTGAAGAGTTCTGGTATGACAGGTACCAGGGCAGCGGCCGTAATGACCGGTTACACCCTACGCTGCATGAAATAGACGCGGCGCTCACCCAGATACAGAGCACCGGCGGCAACTCCGGCACGGAAGGGCTGCGTTCCTACATCGGGCGTATCAACTATACGGCGTTCGACAAGTACCTGTTTGAAGCCAATGCCCGCTACGATGGTTCTTCCAAATTCCTGCCGGGCAGCCAGTACGGCTTTTTCCCCTCTGTGGCCGTTGGCTGGCGGTTCACGGAAGAGAACTTCATCAGCAACTTCACCAAAAACATACTGAGCCAGGGCAAACTCCGCTTTTCTTACGGCGGGCTGGGCAACAACAGCGGTGTGGGCAGGTATGAGCAGCAAACCACGCTGGATGGCAACCACTATTTTGTAGACAATACCATAGCCAAGGGCGTGGTATACAAGAAAATGGTGAACAGGTCACTTTCCTGGGAGACCACTTCCGTCATGAATATCGGTCTCGACCTGGGCTTCTTTGACAGCCGCCTGATGGCGGAGCTGGACTATTATGACCGCCTCACCACCGGAATGAACCGGCCTTCTGAAATGTCTATCCTCCTCACCGGCGCCTACGATGCGCCCCGCAGGAACATCGGCAACCTCCGCAACAAAGGGGTGGAGCTGAACCTCACCTGGACAGACAAGGCGGGCCAGTTCAACTATATGATCAATGCCAACGCTTCCTACAACTCCACGCGACTGGAAAAATGGAACGAGTTCCTGGGCAAGGGTTACACCTTCCTGGACATGCCTTACCACTTCGTGTATACGTATGAAGACATCGGCATTGCCCAAACCTGGGAAGATGTGTATAACGCCGCCCCGCAAGGCGCCTCTCCCGGGGATATTCTCCGGAAAGACCTGAACGGGGACGGGAGGATCACGGCGGAAGACAAAAAAGCCTATCCCAATTTCCAGCGGGATATGCCCACCACTTTCTTTGCGCTGAACGGCCACCTCTCCTGGAAAAACTTTGACCTGGGCGTACTGCTGCAGGGCGCTGCCGGCCGCAAGGATTTTGTGACCAACAACTACAACAATACCAACCCTGCCAGCGCCCGCTATGCGTGGACCTGGGACCACTGGAACAACGCCTGGAACCTTGACAACCGCTCCGGCATCTGGCCACGCCTGGCCGGCATTGGCGGCAACCGCGAAGAAACTTCTTACTGGCTGGACAATATGGCCTATCTGCGCGTAAAGAACATCCAGGTCGGCTACAGCATTCCCGGCCACATCCTGAAAAGGCTGCACATCAATTCCTTCCGGATATTCGGCTCCGCGGAAAACATTGCCACCATCACCAATTACCGCGGTCTTGACCCTGAGGTGACCGGCAACAGGAGCAATGCATACCCCGTGAATAAATCTTATTCCGCCGGTATTAATGTTGGGCTTTAAAACGAAAACAATGAAAAGATCAATTGCAAAAATATATCTGATAGGCATGCTGGCAGGCTGGGGCGTATTGACCTCCGGTTGCGTGAAAAACCTGCTTGACCAGGCGCCTACGGTAGACCTTGAACTGAACAACTTCTGGAAAACAGAATCAGACGCCACCCTCGCCATTATGGGTACCTACGCAGACGTGCGCGCCCTGTTTGACAGGGATTACCTGATGGAGGGCCATGGAGAATATGTAAGGGTACGGGGCAGCGCCGTGAGCAGTTCAGACCTCCGCCTTGGAGACGCGTACCAGGGATCTGGCGGTATCTATGACCCTACCGGTTATGCGGACAAATGGGATAAAATGTATCGTTATCTCTACGGCGGCATTAACCGTTGCAACTGGGTGATAGATAATGTGAACCTGTTGATCGATAAAGAAGGCATTTCCAGGACGAACATGGAGCGCATTCTTGGCGAAGCGCGGCTGCTGCGCGGCATGTGTTATTTCAAGCTGATTTCCATGTGGGGAGACGTGCCCTACATCGGTAAAACCATTACCAGCAACGATGAGGTAGCCAACCTCGCAAGAACACCCATAGGACAGGTGAAAGACTCCATTATGGAAGACTTTGCTTATGCCTTTGACAAGCTGCCCGTTAAGTCACCGGAAATAGGCCGTGCTTCCAAACCGGCCGCGCTGGCTTTCCGTGGCAAGCTGCAATTATACTGGGCCTCCTGGAACCATTTCGGATGGCCGGAGCTGGAAGGTTTTGTGCCAGACGCTGCTGCCGCTACTGCTGCCTACACCGCCGCCGCGGCAGATTTCCGGAGCGTGATCAACGACTATGGGCTGACGCTTTTCCGGAACGGCGAGCCCGGGGAGATTGACGAGCTGGGCAAAGCAGAGAAATTGCCCAATTATTTTTACCTCTTCCTGCCCGTGGCCAACGGTAATCCTGAAATGATCATGTCCTTCCCTCACGGTGGTACCGGTACCAATCAGGGAGAAGAGCTGATGCGCGATGTGGCAGGCCGCTCGCACGAAGGTTCTCAGGGCTGGGTAATGCCCCGGTACGAGATTGCTGACAGGTATCAGAGTACCGTTACCGGAGATTTTGTTACGCCGCTCATTCCCATGAACCCTACAGACGTGCCCGGCGCCAGAACGGCTCCCAACTCTGCCGTGAACCCGCAGAGCTACCTGAACAGGGATTACAGGATGAAGTCTTCCATCATGTGGGACTATGAAATGAGCATTGGCATGATCAGCCTGAAATCAACCGGCTGGTGCCCCTTCATCTACAAAACCTGGAACGCCGCCGTTACCATAGACGGTGTGAAGTACACCACCTATAATACGGACGGCAACAACTCCGGCTATGTGTTCCGCAAATTCCTCCGCAACTACGCCGGGCAGGGCCGCAGTGACGGTGACTACGCCTGGCCGGTGATGCGCCTGGCAGATGTGTTCCTGATGTATGCGGAAGCCACCAACGAAGTGAGCGGTCCGCAGGCAGACGCCATTGCACTGGTGAACAAGGTACGCCACCGCGGCAACCTGCCGCCTTTGTCTGCCGCCAAAACGGCTTCCAAAGAAGCGTTCTTTGCCGCTATTGAGCAGGAGCGCATTGTGGAGCTGCTGGGCGAAGGCCAGCGCGGTTTTGACCTGCGCCGTTGGAGAGCGCTGGAAAGAGTGTGGGGCCCTCCGGGCAGCGCAGGCGTTTGGCGCAGGGATACGCATGGCGCCAACCAGCAACGTTATTATCAGAACACGCCGGAAAGAACGTACCAGCAGAACTATATTTTCCGGATTCCGCCCGGCGAGCGTGACCGTAACCCGAACCTGACGCAGAACACGCCCTGGCTGTAAACGATTCCTGAAACTTTTAAAAATGACTGAAATGAAAAAATATATTTCTATAGCCGCTTTGCTGATGCTGGTTGCTCTTGCATGGAGCAGCTGCAGCAAAGATAAACCGGTAGATGAAGATGGTTTGCTGATCACCACCCGTGCGGAATGTTATGTGAGCAATTTTGAACTGCTGGGGGCAGATTTCCAGACTGTGAGAACGAAGAACGCGGTAATAGACACCACGGCCTGCACCATTAACGTAGAAGTGTTTTACGGTACAGACCTGAAAAACCTCTGGCCGCAGTTCTCCCTGGTTACAGACGCCAAGCTAGACCCGAAAATTACCGGGAAGGTAGATTTCTCTGACCTTGCCAACCCCAAACAGTACACCGTAGTGTCAGGTAACCGGCAGGTGAGAAAGACGTACAAGATTTTTATTACCGTTAAGCAATAAAAACAGGAACCATGTCAGTAAAATATTATCAATATACAGCGGCGCTTTTTGCTTTACTCCTGTCTGTGGCAGCTTGTAAGGACAAAGAATACGCCATACCGGAGCCTAACGGGGGGCTGGGCAACGATGTGATCAAACGCTCCCTGGGCCCCAACCTGGTAGGTCAGAAAATAGAATTTGCCTATGCCATGGCTTTGCCTGCAGATAAGGGCAAGCTGGAATCAGCTACGGTAGAGGCCTCCATTGCTGGAGCGCCCACTACTTACCTGGAGCACCGCTCTTTTTACACCAACGCCAGCGGGAATGACGTGGGCGTGGAAGTAGGAGCGCCTTCAGTGAACAAAGACAATACCACCTCCGTTAGTTTCACCAGGGATACCATGGCCGCCACCCTCCGTTATTTTTACGTGGTACCGGAAGAAGCGCGCGGAAAAACGGTCAACTTCAAGTTCAGCGCCAAAGCCAGCAACGGGGAAACGGTGTCTTATTCCATGGGGCCGTACAATGTGTCTACGATGGACATGAAACTTGACCTGAAGGTGGTAGACAATGCGGCCTGCTACATTTCCATTGCAGACATGGCAGTGTACACCGCGGCGGAAGCGGCCGCCCAGCCAGACAAGATAGATCTGGTATACGTGTTCCGCACGCCTACCAACTACCTGCACTCCATTTTGTCACCCGGGGCAGACCCGCAGTACCTGCCCGGCGTTACATTGCCCGCCGGCGTAAACAAGGTGACCAAACTGGTACGTGCCTGGAACCTGCGAGACCAGCAGCTGGCGCGCCTGCAGTTCGGGGTGTTCATAGATGACCTTGATTTCCAGAAGCAGGGCTTTGAAGATGCGGCCAACCTGGCGCTCAACCTCAAGGAAGAGGCCGGTTTGTGGATAGAAACGGCAGACGGGAAGTATAAAGCCTACCTGTTCATCAACTCTGTGAGCAATACCGGCAAAACGGCTACCATCAGCATCAAAAGATATACGGCGAAATAACCGCAAAGGGCCGGCCTCAAACAAGGCCGGCCCTTTTTACAATATGAAAACTGCGCAGCGAGCGCTATCTTGTACCTGAGTAAACCACGCACGTTATGAAATACCTGATGAAAGTCTTTTTATGTGCGGCGCTATGGCAGCCGCTACAGGCGGCAGACGGCCCGCCCGCTACTTTCCTTCTCAAGCCCGCTACTTTGCAACAGGCGCAGCAACGGCTGCAGCAGGGAGACACTACGCTGCAACGCGCGCTCGGAACATTGCTGCGCAATGCAGACAAGGCCCTGCAAAACGGCCCTTATTCCGTAGTGTTCAAAAGCAAAACGCCCCCCGGCGGCAGCAAGCATGACTATATGAGCGTGGGCCCTTACTGGTGGCCTGATTCTACGAAGGCAGACGGTTTGCCCTATATCCGGAAAGACGGCCAGGTGAACCCGGAGCGCTTTTCCATCCGGGATGCGGAATACCACAATGCCCTGTGCAAAGACGTGCTGACGCTGGGCCTGGCCTGGTATTACACCGGCAAGGAGGCCTATGCCGATAAAGCCGCCGCGCTGCTGCGTACCTGGTTCATAGATGAGGCCACCCGCATGAACCCTCATCTTAACTATGGTCAGGCCATTCCCGGCAGAACAAAAGGCAGGGGGATAGGCCTGATAGATACGCACAATCTTGCCAAACTGATAGACGGCATTCAGCTCCTGAAAAACTCCACCGCCCTGCGCCCGGAAGATTACAAGGCTATACAGGCATGGTACGCACAGTTCCTGCAATGGATGCGGAACAGCCCCATCGGGCTGGATGAGGCGGACGAGCATAACAACCACGGCACCTGGTACGATGTACAGACCGTGTCCATAGCCCTGTTTACCGGCCAGCCGCAACTGGCCCGGCAAATACTGCAGGAGCAAACCATGTCCCGCATAGAAAGCCAGCTGAAAGAAGACGGCAGCCAGCCGCATGAGCTGGCGCGCACGCTTTCCTGGAGCTATTCTTCCATGAACCTGAAAGGTTTTTTTGAGCTGGCGCTGCTGGCGGAAAATGTGAACATAGACCTTTGGCACTATGAATCTCCGGGCCGCAAAGGCATTCAGAAAGCGTTTACATGGATGCTGCCCTATGCCGCCGGTAAAAAGCCGTGGGAGCATCAGCAGATCAAGCCGGCAGACTATTCCACCTACCTGGAGCTGGCTGCCGTAGCCGGTCAGAAGTACCCGCAGCTCAACCTCGCACCGCTGTGGCAGCAGCGTGGGCAGGTAAAAGATGATTACATGCTCCAGCTGGCGGGCTGGACCTTCTAACTTTTTAAAACCAGAAAAGACCCTGATATCATGAAAACAATATGGATGTTCATGCTGCTCATCACCGGCAGCCTGCTGGCTGCCGCACAGGAAAAAGACCTGCTGAGCGGTAAATACGATGTTGCAAAGCTGCAACAGCTGCTTACCCCGCAAGCACGCTGGGAGCCCTTTCCCCGCTTGCAAAACAGGGAGGCTTGGGCCAGGGCAGACCAGGAGGCCGGCAAGGCGCTCATTGCCAAAGCGGAAGGATATATCAACTATGTGTGGCCCGGCATACCCGCCACCAAATCGCTGCTCATTGCGCGCAGCGGCAACCGCAGCGAGTATGAGGCCATCAGCTTCCAGAAGCGCCAGGTGTTGGGCACATTGCTGCTGGCTGAAATTTTTGAGAACAAGGGCCGCTTCATTGACCCCATCGTTAACGGTGTGTGGTCTGTTTGCGAAGAATCCTTCTGGGGCGTCAATGCGCACCTGCCGCGCGGCGCGCAGTACAAGGGGTTGGTAGACGTTACGGCTCCTTTTGTGGACCTGTTTGCCGCGGAAACGGCTACCTTCCTGGCCTGGGTGGACTATTACCTGGGAGCCAAGCTGGATGAGGTGTCTCCCCAGATCCGGAAACGCATTTACTATGAAACCAACCGCCGTATTTTTGTGCCGCTCATGACCAATCATCATGGCTGGATGGGCAGCAACGCCGCGGGCCGGCGCCCCAACAACTGGAACCCCTGGATCTGCTCCAACTGGCTCAACGCCGTGCTGCTGCTGGAGAAAGATGATAGCAAAAGGGCGGCTGCCGTACACAAGCTGCTGGGCGTGCTGGACAATTTCCTCAACCCTTACCCGGCAGACGGCGGTTGTGACGAAGGCCCCGGCTACTGGGGCGCGGCCGCCGCTTCCCTGTACGATAACGTGTCCATGCTCAACCTGGCTACCAACAATGCTTTCAGTTACATGTACAGCAGCCCCAAGTTCCGCAACATGGGCCAGTTCATTTACAAAGCGCAGATCAGTGACACCTACTTCCTCAATTTTGCCGATGCCGTACCCAAACCCGGCATGGCTGCCAGCATGATATACCGTTATGGCAAAGACATCAAAGACCCGGACATGATGAAGTTCGGCGCCTTCTACATACAGGATGATGCGAAGGGCAGCATTGGCCGCTTTCAGTTTTTCCGCAACTTCTTCTCGCTTTTTATGCAGGATGAGCTTAACAGCGCCGCCAAAGGCCTGCCGCTGCCTGCGGACGTGTGGTGGCCAGACCTGCAGGTAATGGCCGCACGTGACCATGCCGGGCGCACAGACGGTTTCTACGTGGCCGCCAAAGGCGGGAATAACGATGAAAGCCATAACCATAACGACATCGGGAACTACATTGTATACTACAACGGCAAACCCGTACTGATAGACATCGGCAGCGGCACTTACACTGCCCGTACCTTCAGCAGCCAGCGTTACGATGTATGGTTCAACCGCTCGGATTACCACAACGTGCCCACCGTTAACGGCCGGCCGCAACAGCCCGGCCCTTCCTTTAAAGCTACTGACGTAGCCTATAAAAACGGGAAAGGGTATAGCGAGATCAGCATGGACATTGCCGCCTCCTACCCGAAAGAGGCCGGCATCAGCCAGTGGAAGCGCAGCGTCCGGCTCAACAAGGGTAAAAACGTGGAGGTGAAAGACGTGTTTAAAACAGATAACATGCAGGGTTATACGCAGCATCTGATGACCTGCTTCCCCGTGGAAGTGGTGCAGCCCGGCACGCTGGTGGTGCATGCGGAGCAGGATTTCTACGTGCGTTATCCTGCTGCAAAGTTCACGGTCAAGGTAGAACAGGTGCCGATGAACAATGAAGAAGACCAGGGCGTGAAACGCCAGTGGGGAGAGCGCATCTACCGCATCAACCTGGAGGCGGTAAACCCCGCCGCGGCAGGGGAGGTGAAGCTCACCATTGCGCCCCGTTAACGGCATATAGTTTATTTTTACGGAAATAAACGCCCATGCAGTCTGATATTGAAAAAGAAAATGCAGCGCAGGCAGCGGTAGAGCTGGTACAACCGGGCATGATCATTGGCCTGGGCACCGGCTCCACTGCTGCCTGTGCTGTTCATGCCATTGGCCGCCGGGTAAAGGATGGGCTGTGCATACAGGCAGTGCCTACCTCCGCGCAAACCGCCGTCCTGGCCCAACAGTACAATATTCCCCTGCTGGGCATTGGCGCGGCAGGCACTATTGATCTCACCATAGACGGGGCGGACGAGTTTACGGAAAGCCTCCATCTGATCAAGGGCGGCGGCGGGGCCTTGTTGAAAGAAAAGATCGTAGCCGTCAAATCCCGGCGGGTGGTGATCATTGCAGATTCCTCCAAGCGGGTGGCTGCTCTAGGCAAATTCTGGGTGCCGGTAGAGGTTGTACCTGACGCTGCCGCGTACGTGATGCGGCAGCTGGGCGTGCCCGGTGAGCTGCGGCAGAAGGAAGGAAAGCTTTTTGTGACGGAAGAAGGCAATCACATTATTGACGCGGATTTTGGCCTGATCAAAGATGTGCAGCAGCTTGACGCGGAGCTGAACAATATTGTAGGGGTAGTGGAGCACGGGCTTTTTGCAGGCATCGCCTCCCGCGTCATTATGGGAGAGGGCAATACCGTAAGGATTTTTGATAACTGAATAGTATTTTTATGAACATGAAACCAGACATCACCATATCATACTGCCCCAAATGCGGCTGGCTGCTGCGGGCCGCCTACATGGCGCAGGAACTGCTTACCACCTTTGAAGAAGACCTGGGCGGCGTTACGCTGCGCCCGTCTGAAATAGCCGGCAGCTACCAGGTGCTCCTGAACAATGAGGTGATCTTTGACCGCAAGCGTGACGGGCATTTCCCTGACGTAAAAGAACTCAAACAACAGGTGCGAGACCGCGTAAACCCCGGTAAGAGCCTGGGGCATGCAGACCGTAAGCCGGAAGCCCGGCCATAACGGGTATTATGCGTGGCTGTTTTCCAGCCAGCTCTTGAAATCGGCCACCCTTTCCCGGCTGATGATCACGTCTTCTTCAATGGCCGGGTTCAGCTGGAGTATCAGCCGGCTGTTGTAATACGCCGTAATTTTTTTAATGGCGTCTATGTGAATGATGAACTGGCGGTTGATGCGAAAAAACACGTGTTTGTCCAGCAGCTTCTCCACCTGGTCCAGGGAATAGTCAAGCGGCATGCGCTGCCCTGAAAAGGTGGTGGCCCAGGTGGCGCCTTTGGTGAATTGCAGGTAGGCTATTTCCTTGGCCTTTACATAAATGAGCTGGTTGTTGAGCCGGCCAATAAAACGTGTATGGTCACGCCGCATAAAAGCCTCCGCTATCTGTGAAATATCAAGATTGTATTGCGGGGCAGGCTTGAACTGCTCGTATTTTTTCAGCGCTTTGCTGAGGTCTTTGAGATCTATCGGCTTCATCAGGTAGTCAATGCTGTTCACCTTGAAGGCCTGCAAGGCAAAGCCATCATACGCCGTGGTGAAGATAATGGGCGTATGCACCTCTTTCTGGCTGAACAGCTCAAAACAGTTGCCGTCAGACAGCTGTATGTCCATCAGCATCAGGTCTACCGGCTGGCGCTCTTCCATCCATGCCAGGCCCTGGGCCACAGATTCAATAATGGCCGTTACCGTAATGCCGGGGTCATACTTGTGCAGCAGCTGTATCAGCCGCTCCGCGTTATGCATTTCGTCTTCAAAAATTACCACTTTCATAGCGTATAAATCACTGGTACTTTAACAATAAACGAATCGTTGCTGCGCTCTACAGCTATGCTTTTTCCCATGGTCAGCTCATACCGTTTACGGATGTTTTCCAGCCCTATGCCGGAAGACGCGCTTTCCGGCAGCACGCGCGCATTGATGCGGTTGCTGAGCGTGAGGGAATTGTCTTCGCTTTTTAATGTGATCAGCAGGGGATCATTCACGGAGAACCGGTTGTGCTTGATGGCGTTCTCTACCAGCAGCTGCAGTGTAGCCGGGGGTATCATGCCTTTCTGCACCACCTTGTCATCCAGCTCCATATTAAAACGGATACTGTCACGGTGGCGGATGCGGATCAGGAAGAGGTAAGATTCCAGGAAATCAAGCTCTACCTGTATGGGCACCAGGTTCTCAAATTTTTTGTCGAGAATATAGCGGTAGGTTTTGGCCAGCTGGGTGATGTAGTCTGCCGCAATATCAGGGCTTTTATACACCAGGTTGGTGAGCACGCTGAGCGAGTTGAAAAAGAAATGAGGGTCTATCTGGTTGCGCAGCGCATCGTACTTGGCCTGTATATTTTCCCGCATCAGCCTTTCGGTTTGCAGCTGGTATTCCTGCCAGCCCCTGTAATAATAGATGATGCCGTTAAAGGTGAGCAGCAGCAGGTAAAACATGAAGGTGCCGAAGTTCAGGTCATAGCTGAAAGCGGAGGCGCTTTCCCAGGCTTCGTAACGGCCAAACAGCAGGATGTCTGACCAGGCGTAGATGAAGCTGTAAAGGAAAGATACCAGCAGGCCGTACAGCAGCAGTGTTATGCCCATGATCATCACTCTGCCTGAAGGCTTGCGGCGAGCCGCTTTTTTTTCCGCCACCCAGGCCAGCAGCACAGCGCCTTCCCAGGCCAGCAGGCCATATATCACGTAAAACAGGCTGAATACCTGGCCGCGCAGGTTAAACACGCCAATGGCTTCCGTAAAGCTGAGATCAAAAGATTTGAAGATGGTGCTGAAAATATACAAGATGAGTATCCGCACCAGGTATTTGAACACGCTGCTTGAGAATAGCCTTTCATTCTTTTGAAAATCCATTTTGCGCTGTTGATTCATATTAAATGTAGGCATTTTCCTCGAACCAGTTCAGCGCTTCGGCAATGGCAGCGTCTATTGGCGCGTATTGCAGCTGCAGCTCCCGTTCGGACTTCTGGCCGGTATAATAGTTTTGCAGGCAGAGCAAAAAGGCGGCGCTGTAATTGAGCTTTTGAGTAGTGCCGGTAATTTTCCCGGCAAGCGTGCCAATAATGCCGCCCAGCTTCAGCAGCAGCGGCGGTATCCTGATCATGAGCGCCGGTTTGCGCGTGCGGGCATAAAGCAGGTTGAAAAACTCCCGGTAGCTCAGGTTGGCGCCTGCCAGCAGGTAACATTCCCCTGCCTTGCCCAATTGTATGGCGTTCAGAATGCCCTTGCATACATCGTGGATGTGTACAAAGTTTTTGCCGCCCGGCGGGTAGAACAACACCTTTTTATGCAGGCCGTACAGCAGCAGCTTGCCGGAGCTGGGCTTGCTGTCGTTCGGGCCTATCATGAAAGTGGGGTTCACCACTACGGCGTTGAGGCCGCGGCGTTCCACCTGCTCCAGCACGTATTGCTGCGCCAGGTATTTGCTGTTGATGTACCCGGAGTTGGCATTGAACAGGGTGAAGCCGTTCAGCTCGTTGCCCGGTTTTTCCCTGGAGCCGGGGCCAATGGTGTTGGCCGTGCTCACGTACACCAGCTTGTCTACCTGGCGGCGCAGGCAGGCTTCCACCACGTATTGCGTGCCGGTGAAGTTAACGCGCTCGTATTCTTCAAAGCTGATGGCCCATTGTTCCGTAATACAGGCGGTGTGGATCACAATGTTGCAGCCTTCCATAGCCTGCAATACATCTTCCACGTTGTCTATGCGCCCGAAGAATATTTCGCAGGGAATGTCTGCAATGCTTTTCAGGTCTGCCGAAGGCCGTACCATGGCTTTCACCTCGTAGCCCATACGGTACAGCTCCCGCGTAAGGTTGGCGCCCAAAAAGCCGTTGGCGCCTGTTACCAGCACTTTATGCATAACGGATCTCCTTTTTTACTTCGCGGGATACAATGCGCAGCTTCCATTCCGCCGGCAGCAGGCTCATCAGCAGGTGGTTTACCCTGTTCATGAAGCCAGGTATGATGATGGGGCTGCCGGCCAGGGTTTTGCGCACGGCCAGCTGCGCAATAGCGGTGGCGGTGAGCAATCCCATTTTGCCCTTGATCCCCTGGCCTATGATGCGGCGGGAGGTCTGTGAATTGGTCATCATGGGGCCGGGGTATACTACGCTTACAGAGAGGCCCGTGCCGGCAAATTCTTCTTTCAGCCCCAGCGAAAAAGAGGAGATGAAAGCCTTGGACGCGGGGTATACCGTTTTGTACGCAATGGGCGTAAAGGCCGCCATGCTGGAAATGTTCATGATGTAGCTCTTTTCGTTCCGGAGCAGCAGCGGCAACATCAGCCGGGTAATGAGCGCCGTGCTTCGCACGTTCACCTGTATAATGCGGTCTATGCTTTCCACCGCCGTTTCCATCAGGGGAGAGGTGCCGCCTACACCCGCGTTGTTGATGAGGAAGTCTACTTCATAATGCTCGCTGATATGTTGCAGGTGGTGATGAAGGGCCTGGCTGTCTGTCAGGTCAAACTCGAACACCTGTACGTCCACCCCGTATTGCAGGGCAATGCCGCGGGCCAGGGAGGCCGTATTCCCGCCCGGCAATGCCATCAGTATGATATGCCGGCCCATGGCGGCGCACTCTATGGCAAAGGCCTTGCCTAACCCGGAGCTGGCGCCGGTAATCATGGTGTATTTGTGCATGGTGTTATTCATGGTACAAAAATGAAAGCATTTGCACAAGCCTCCAGCAAATTTCCAACGAATTGTTGAGTTGTACGGTTGAATTGTGGGGAGAAGGGCTTCACCCGCAAACCGGACAGTTCCTGTATCAAAACCGAACAAATGTGTTTAATTGTTAATTCATAACCCCGTGCAAAACCATTCACTGGGTTTCTGGCATTTGATTGGCGGCCCGGTAGGGCATGATCAAGAATTACTTCAAGATTGCCTGGAGGAACCTCCTCAAAAACAAGACCTTCTCGTTCATCAACATAGCGGGGTTATCTGTTGGCATGGCCGTGGCCCTGCTGATAGGTTTGTGGATCAGGGATGAAGTGACGTACAGCAAGAATCATGAGCACTACGGCCGCATTGTGTCAATCATGCAGCACCAGACCTTCAATGGCGTAAAAGGCGCGCAAACCGCGGTTCCTTACCAGGTGGGAGAGGAGCTGCGGGACAAGTACGGCAGCGATTTCAAATACATTTCCATGAGCTCATGGACGTACAACCATGTGTTGCGGTATAAAGACAATTCCATCTTCAAGAGCGGCAATTTTTTTGAGCCTGACTTCCCGGAAATGATCACGCTCAACATGCTGAGCGGCACCCGGGCCGGCCTGAAAGACCCGTACTCCGTTATGCTGTCCGCCTCCACGGCCAAAGCCTTGTTTGGCAATGCAGACGCGGTTGACAAGGTGGTGAAGCTGGACAATGATACAGATCTGAAGGTAACCGGCGTGTATGAAGACCTGCCGTATAATTCCGCTTTCCGCGACCTGGCTTTTATAGGCGCCTGGGAGCTGATATTGATAAAAGAGACCTGGATACGGGAAATGGAGAACCCCTGGCGCTCCAACTTCATGCAGGCGTATGCGCAGCTGGCAGACCATGCAGACCTGGAGAAAGTATCCGCCAAAATAAAAGACCTGCGCCTCAACAAGGTACGGCCGGAGGAGCGGGTGTTCAAGCCGGAAGTTTTTCTGCATCCCATGAGCAAATGGCATTTGTTTGCCAACTGGGAAAACGGCAAAAACACCGGCGGCCGCATCCAGTTTGTGTGGCTCTTCGGCATCATCGGCATATTTGTGCTGCTGCTGGCCTGCATCAATTTTATGAACCTGAGCACCGCGCGTTCCGAAAAACGCGCCAAGGAGGTGGGTATCCGCAAGGCCATGGGTTCCGTAAAAAGGCAGCTGGTAGCACAGTTTTACAGTGAGTCGCTACTGCTGGCCACCATTGGTTTTGTGATGGCGCTCATCATGGTGCAGGCGGTTTTACCCGTGTTTAATGATGTGGCAGATAAAAGAGTGAGCATCCCTTACCATATGCCCGCCTTCTGGACGGCTGGGCTTGGCTTTACCTTGTTTACCGGCTTCATTGCCGGCAGTTATCCCGCTCTTTACCTGTCGTCTTTCCAGCCTGTTAAAGTGCTGAAAGGCACCTTCCGGGCAGGCCGCTACGCTGCGCTGCCTCGTAAAGCGCTGGTAGTGGTACAGTTCACCGTGTCGGTTATACTCATCATTGGTACTATTGTAGTATTCCGGCAAATCCATTACGCCAAGAACCGCCCTGTGGCCTACAGCCGGGAAGGTTTGCTGGCCGTGCCCATGAGCACGCCGGCCCTGCGTGACAAGTTTGACCTCATCCGGGATGAGCTGGTAGCTTCCGGCGCGGTTACCGCCGCATCTTTTTCTTCCACCGCCACCACCGGCATCAACGCAGTCAATAACGGCTTTACCTGGAAAGACATGCAACCCGGCTCGCAGGGCAATTTTGCGCAAATAGACATTTCGCATGACTATGGGAAGAGCGTAGGCTGGCAGCTGGTTGCCGGCCGCGATTTTTCAAAGGATTTTGCTTCAGACAGCAACGCTATCATCCTCAATGAATCTGCCGTCAAATTCATGGGCCTCAAAAACCCGGTTGGTGAAGTGGTGAAAAAAGACGGCAACGCCTTTACGGTGATAGGGGTGGTGAAAGATATGGTGATGCAATCTCCGTATGACCCGGTTTTCAGAACAATATTTTCGCTGGACGATAACAAAAGCGTTATGAACATCCGCATCAACCCCGCCAAACGCACCGCGGAGGCTTTGCCCGTAATAGAGGCGGTGTTCAGGAAACTGAACCCCGGCGCGCCCTTCGTTTATGAATTCGCAGACCAGGTTTACGCCAAAAAGTTTGATGCGGAGCAGCGCATTGGCCGGCTCTCCAGCTTCTTTGCCATCCTGGCTATTTTCATCAGCAGCCTGGGCCTGTTTGGCATGGCTTCTTTTATGGCGGAGCAGCGGGTCAAGGAGATAGGTGTACGCAAGGTGCTGGGCGCATCCGTGTTCAACCTGTGGCGCCTGATGTCTAAAGACTTTGTAGGCCTGGTACTGATAGCGTTGTTGATTGCCGTGCCGCTGGCCTGGTATTGTATGGACAAATGGCTGCTCCGGTACGAGTACCGCACCGGTATTTCATGGTGGGTGATTGCGGCCACCTGCCTGGGCGCTATTGCCATCACGCTTCTCACCGTCAGCTATCAGAGTATTAAAGTGGCCATGGCCAATCCCGTAAAGAGTTTGCGGGCGGAGTAATATTTCGTAGATTTATGTCCGTCACACTTTTTTACTGGTAGTAATACAAAGCATGAGCGGACCGGGATTCGGCACACAACTGTTACGTACATCATGGGCAAACAGGGTAGTGCTGGCGGCAGTGGCCATTGTAATGGCGTTGCGGCTAGCCTTTATCTGGGGCATGGGGCTGATGCCGCAGGATGCCTACTATCACTTTTACGGTGAACACCCCGCCCTGTCTTACTTTGACCATCCTTCCGGCATAGCCTGGGTATTGAAAGCCGGTACCGCGGTATTCGGCAAAAAAGTATTTGCGCTCAAGCTGGCAGATACCCTGGTCACGCTGGGCACTCTCTTCGTTTTTTACCGCTTCGCCCGGCAGTTCCTGAGCCGGCAGCGCAGCCTGAACGCCTTGCTGCTGCTATACTCCACGTTGATGGTCACCATTCTCTCCCTGGTGTCTACGCCTGACACGCCGTTAATGCTTTTTTGGGCGCTTTCCCTGCTGTGCCTGCATCACGCCGTTTTTTTGGGAAGGAACATATACTGGGTATGGGCCGGTATTGCCATGGGCCTGGCCTTTAACAGCAAATACACCGCGCTTTTCCTGCCTGCAGGGCTTGTGCTGTATTTGCTATGCAGCAAACAGCACCGTTCGCTGCTGCTCACGGGCTGGCCCTGGCTGAACATGGTGATCTGCGCGGTGGTAAGCCTGCCGGTGGTGATATGGAACGTCAACAACGGTTTTGCTTCCTTCCGCTTCCAGTCTTCCGCGCGCGTCAGCAGCGGCCTGCAGTTCAACCCGCTGGACGTGCTGGGGGTTATAGGCCACCAGGCCGCCATCCTGATGCCCATACTGCTGTTTGCGCTGCTGTATTTATTGTACAGGCTGCTGCGCAAATATGGTTTGCGGATTGGCCGCATCCCCGCGCGTCAGCTCTTCCTGTTATGTTTTTTTGTACCGGTATTTGCAGGGTTCTTCATCATATCTCCGGTTTACTGGGTGAAGCTGAACTGGATGATGCCGGCCTATATCAGCGGCATTACCTGGACGGCCATCTGGTTCCGGGGCAAATACCTCCGCTGGCAGTGGGTCTGCTCGCTGGTGGTACACCTGGCGCTGGCGGTAGAAATACTTTTTTACCCGGTGCCGGTCAATTCTGATGATGTATGGGTGGGCTGGACGGGCCTTGCCCGCAAGGCGAAAACACTGGAAAGGCAATACCCGGCAGATTTTATTTTCTCCGCAGATGATTATAAAACCAGTGCCGTGCTTACTTTTTATCTTGACAGCCTGGTGTATTCCCGCAACGTGGTGGGCATGCCCGCGCTGCAATTCGATTACATCAAGGCAGATGTAGGCGCGCTGGCCGGCCGCAACGGCATCTTTATCAATTCCGTGCCTGATAATGTGCATACTGCGGATGAAAAGGAGTTCTCAAAAGTGTTGTTACAATATTTTGATACCGTTACGCCGCTGGAGTCCATCATCATCAGGAGGAACGGCCGCGTAGTGAGAACGTTCCTGGTATACCGTTGCTTCAATTACCATCCCCCGCAGGAAAAATAAGAGGATGCCCCGCGCCAATCCGCACTATGCCTGCCCTGCGGAGCACCCTCTGCCAACACCTAAGATCTTGCAGCCCGTTTCCGGTACGCGTAATAAAAAAGCTGCGGCAGCACCAGCAGGCTCAGTATCATGCAAATAAGCAGGCCGCCTACTATCATGATGGCCAGGGGCTTCTGTATTTCAGAGCCCATGCCGGTAGACAGCGCCGCGGGCAGCAGCCCCAGGGAGCCCATTACCGCAATCATGAATACCGGCCTGATGCGGTTGTACACCCCGTCTGCAATGGCCGGCTGCAGCGCCATGCCCCGTTGCAGGTTGCTTTTCATCACGGAAATAAGAATGATGCCGTCTATAGTGCCTACGCCGAATAATATGATGAACCCGATGCCTGCGGATATGCCGAAGATGGTATTGGTTATCCAGAGAGAGAGGAAGCCCCCCATAAAGGCAAAGGGCAGGGTGGAAAGCGAAATGAGCGTATCCTTCATATTGCCGAAGTTGATGTACAGCAAAAAGAAAATGAGCAGCAGGGAGAGGGGCACTATCACCATCAGGCGTTTGGTGGCCCGCTGCTGGTTCTCGAACTCTCCCGCCCATTCTATGCCATAGGAGGGCGGCAGCTGTACCTGTTTGCGCACCAGCGTCTGCGCTTCCGCTACTGTGCTGCCCAGGTCCCGCCCGCGGATGGAGAAACCCACGGCAATGTAGCGGCTGTTGCCCTGCCGGTAAATAAAAGCAGGCCCGGTAAAGAACCCGATGTCTGCTATTTCGTACAGCGGCACCTTGGTATCTCCCAGGGCGGGCACCAGTATGCCGGCAATTTCCTTTTCTGATTCGCGGTAAGGTTTGTCGTACCGGATGCGGATATCAAACATGCGGTCATTCTCATAAAAAGTGGAGGCCGCCTTGCCGCCAATGGCCATTTCCACCACCGCCTGCGCGTCCTGCATGCTTACACCGTAACGGGCCATGCGGCTTTCGCTGAGGCGGATGCGCAGCTCCGGCAGGCCAATGTTGCGGTAAATATTGAGGTCTGTAATACCCTGTACGTTGCGCAGCACGCCGGCAATGCTATCTGCCGTCTGCTCCAGCTGGTACAGGTTGTCTCCAAATACCTTTACCACCAGCGAGCTTTTTACGCCCGCCACGTATTCCGCCACGTTGTCCATAATAGGCTGGCTGAAGCTGAACACAATGCCGGGGTATATCTGCAGGGCGTCTTCCATCTCATGCAGCAGCGCGTCTTTGCTGATCTTCCTGTTCCAGACGGAAGGCGGCTGCAGCTGCACGTGAAACTCTATGTTGAAAAAACCGGTGGGGTCTGTACCGTCATTGGGGCGGCCGGTCTGGGTGAGCACAAATTTCACTTCCTCAAATTCCTGCAGCTGTTTTTTCATTTCCCGCGTGAGGCGAACAGACTCGTCAAGGTTCACGCTGTTGGGCAGCGTAGCCCTGATGTAGAGCGCGCCTTCATTGAGCTGGGGAATAAACTCCGTGCCCAGCCGGCTGAACCCGAGCGCGCAGGCGCCCAGCAGCACCACGAAGGCCGCAATGGTGGTTTTGCGGTAGCGGGATGCCAGTGAGAAGAGACGGAAAATACCATTGCGGAAAAAATTGGTCACGGGGTTCTCCCGGTCCACTACGTTTTTACGCAGCAGCACCTTGCACATGGCCGGCACATAGGTGAGGCTCAGCAGCAGGGCGCCCAGCAGGGCGTATCCCAGCGTGAAGGCAAGGGGAGAGAACATTTTGCCTTCTACCTTCTGAAAAGTGAAAATGGGCATCAGGGCCACTATCAGGATGATCTGCGCAAACAAAATGGATTTGGCAACGGAACGGGCATTGCGTTTAATGATACCCAGCTTGGATATGCTGTTAAAACGCTCCATGCCCAGTTGCCGCGCCTTTTTATCGAGCCCCACAAATACGTGTTCCACAATCACCATGGTGCCTTCCAGCAGCAGGCCGAAATCTACCGCGCCAATGGAAATAAGGTTGGCGGATACGCCCTGTATGCGCAGCATCATCAGCGCAAAGAGGAAGGCCAGCGGTATTACAGATGCCACTATAAGCGTGGTGCGCCAGTTGAACAGGAAAATGAACACCACCACAGATACCAGTATGATGCCTTCCAGCAGGTTATGGGTAACGGTTTTTACGGTTTTGTCTACCAGCTCCGTGCGGTCGTGGAAGGGCTCTATTTTCACATCTTGGGGCAGAATGCGGTTGTTGAGGTCTGCAATCCTTTCTTTCAGGCGCTCTACCACCTGGCTGGGATTTTCGCCGCGCAGCATCACTACAATGCCTTCTACCAGGTCATCCTCATCATCCAGCCCCACCTGGCCCAGGCGGGGTTTGGCGGAGGCCACTACCTGCGCTACGTTTTTCACCAGCACGGGCGTGCCTTTGATGTTCCTGATGAGGATGGCCTCAATGTCGGATATTTTGTCAAGCAGGCCAATGCCGCGCACCACGTAGGCCTGCGCGCTTTTCTGTATCACATCTCCGCCCACGTTGATATTGCTTTTGCTGACGGCTTCGTACACGTCCAGCGCGGTAAGGTCATAGTTGGCCAGCTCTACCGGGTTCACCCGTATCTCGTAGATCTTTTCCTCCCCGCCGAAGCTCACTACGTCCGCCACGCCCGGTACGGCCACCAGTTCTCTTTCTATCACCCACTGCTGCAGGGCAAACAGTTCGCGGATGGGGCGGGTGTTGCTTTTGATCACGTACCGGAATATTTCGCCCGTGGCGCCGTAAGGGGGTTCTATTTCCGCGCTGGCGCCTTCGGGCAGCTCCACGCTGCGCATGCGGTTGGCGGCGTATTGCTGGGCATAGAAATCAGTAATGTCATCATTGAAGTTCACGGTTACCACGGAGAGGCCGAAGAGGGAAATAGAGCGCACGTCTACCTTGCCGGGAATGGTGCTCATTTCTTTGGTGATGGGCAGGGTCACGAATTTTTCCATTTCCTCCGCGCTGCGCCCCGGCCATTGCGTAATGATGCGGGCCCGGGTGTTGGTGACGTCAGGATAGGCTTCTACCGGCGTGTTGAGGTAGCTGATAACGCCGCCCATGGCCAGCAGGAAGGTGAAGAAAAATACCAGCACATGATTTTTCAGGGAAAAGGTGACTATTTTTTCTACAAGTTTTGTCATGGCCTCATTTTACAGTTTGCGATTCTTTCAGCCGGTTGTAGATCAGTAGCTGGTTGCGGGTGATGATGGTATCTCCTGCGTGGATGCCGCTTTTTACGAAGTAGTGTTCCTTTGTCTGGAAAACAGGCTCCAGCGGTACGGCCTGTACATCACAGTCTCCGTGGTATACCAGCGCGTAGTACCGGTTGTTGTCAAACAGCACGGCCCTGGCGGGAACGGCCACGGCAGAGTCTTGCGCGGGCTGGTGCACGTTTACGTTCACCATCATGTCAGGCTTCAGCAGCAGGCCCTTGTTATCTATCTTGATAATGGCCTTCAGCACCCTTTCTTCCGGGTCAAACACATTGGAAAGGCGGCTGATGCGGCCGGTGAAAATTTTGTCAGGATAGGCGGTGGTGGTGATATCTACCTGCTGGCCGGCGTTTACGTTCTCTAACTGACCCGCATATATGCTGGCTTTTACCCATACCTGCTGCAGGCCGGAGAGCACAAAAAGGGGCTGTTGCCCGGCTTCCACCTGCCCGCCTGCTATCACGTTCTTTTCCACCACGTACCCGTCCATAGCGGCGTGTACCAGCAGCGCTCCTTTTTCCAGGCTGCCGCCGTAGAGGGCCAGCGTTTCCCTGATGCGGCGTATCTGCGTGCGTGCGGTGGCCACTTCCGTATTGGCTTCCAGCAGGTCTTTATCTGCCGCCACACCGGTTTTATGCAGCTCTTCCGTGGCGGAAAGTTTTCTTTCCGCCAGCTGCAGCCGCGCCTGTCCGTCTTGCAGCTCCGCGTGCAGGTTGCTCAGCTCCGCGCTTTTGATTTCCATCAGCAGCTGCCCTTTTTTCACATAGTCTCCCAGCGTGAAGTGCACCTGCTGCACCACGCCGCTCAGCAGCGGTACAAAGCGGTATACCTTGTCTTCGTCATACCCTACCTTGCCGTTCAGCAGCAGGTTGGCATGCCAGGGTTGCAGGGTGGCGGGCTCCAGGCTGATGCGCTTTTTCAGTGCCTGGTTAATGCAGGGCGGGGCAATAGCCGCCGGTTCTTCTTTCTGCCCGCCGCCGCAACCGGCCAGGGTGAGGCACAGGAGCAGGGCCGCGGCAAAACGTTTTATTAGCTGTATCATAGATCTGATCCGGTTAAATAGTTCAGTGTTTCTTTGAGCGTGGCCACGCTGCGCACGGCCTGGTAATACAATTGTTTGTTTTCGCGGAAGGAGCTGAAGAAGTCAAGGAATTCCAGCAGGCTGATGTTACGTTGCATGAAGTTGCGGGTAAGCCCCTGCATCAGCACGTCCAGCCGGTGAAGGTAGACCGTGTCTATGGCCGTGGCGGCCTGCAGGGCGTTTTGCAGGTCAGCAAAGGTTTTTGCTACGCTGTTGCCCACTTCAGTGCTTTTATGGCGGTAGGCCAGCTCACTTTGCTGTACCTGCAGGCCGGCGGCTTTGATGTTGCCTTTGTTGCGGTCAAAGAAAGGAAGGTCTACCGCTACGCCGAAACCTACAAAATCAAGCATGGTGCTGCCGTTGCGGTCATAAGACATATTGAGCCGCAGGTCAGGCGCCCGTTTGCTGCGCTCCAGCGCATAGGCGGCTTCGTTCATTTTAATGGCGGCGGCGGAGGTTTGCAGGGCCGGGTTATGTGCTGCTGCGGCCTGCAGCAATGTATTCAGCGAGAGCTGCCGCAGGGCGTTGAAATGTGGTTCGCTGTCTTCCAGCACCAGGTAACGTTCCGGCTCCAGGGCCATCAGCGTTTTCATTTGCTGCTGCTCTTCGCCTGCCGTAGCGTGTAATTCATTTATTTCCGCGCGCAGGGAGAATTGCAGCGCCCGCAGCCGCACCAGCTCCGCTTCCGGCACATTGCCCAGTTTGTATTGGGCTGTTTGCGCTTCCAGCAGCTGCGTTACCAGGGTTTGCTGCAGCATAAGGTCTTGCAGCAGGTGCTGGTGGTAAATGAGGCCGGCGGCCGTTTGCCTGAACTCCGCGCGCAGGGCGTACAGCAGTTCAGTGAAACTGTGTTCCGCCAGGGCCTTGCTGCTGGCTTCCAGCTGTATGTTCTTTTTGCGTTTGCGCGCGGTTTGCACCAGCTGCTCCAGCTGCATGGCAAACTGCTGGTTTTTGCCCCAGCCGTTCCTGAACGGCGGGCTCACCTCCGCGCCGCCGGTTTGCCGGGCGGTGGCCCAGAGGTTCACCTCATCCAGTGTAAATGACGGGTTGGGCCATGCTTTAGCCTGCAGCATGCGGGCGTCTGCCTGGCTGATGTTGAGCTTTTCCGCCAGCAGTTGCAGGTTGTTTTGCAGGAATATCTTTTCGGCTTCCGGTACGTTGTAACGCAGGGTATCTGCGGGCGCCTGCGCGGCGGCGGCACAGGCAAGCAGCAATAAAAGCCATATGTATATGATGCTCTTTGCGGGTAGCGGCATGGTACAAGTGTTGGTCTCAAGTCTGCCGCAAAATTATGAGCGCTACATTAGAGGCTTTTTCAGGCTGGATTAGAAAATGATTAGAACAGACTACGCCGCCGGGAAAATTACCTGTATGGCCGTGCCTTCTCCCGGTTTGGAGTGAATGTACCTTTTGGCGCGATGCCTTTCCAGTATCTGCGCGGTAAGGTGAAGGCCAATGCCATGCCCGCTCACATGGCGGGTTTGGGAGCTGCGGTAAAACAGGTCGAATATGCGGGCCTGGTCTGCTTCCGCTATGCCGGGCCCCTGGTCGGTAATGGTGATGGAAAGGGCGTTGTTCTCTACGGAAAGGCTTACCGCAATTGGATGGGGGCGGGAAAATTTGATGGCATTGTCCAGCAAATTGGAAAGGGCTACAAACAACAGCTCCCGGTTGCCGTTCACCATCAGCAGGTGCTCATGGTCTGCAATGCCGCTGAAATCTGCGGATATTTCCGCCTGCGGGTAATGCATGCCCGCTTTTTCCAGCACGTTCCAGAGTATCTCGTCTATTCTTACCGGCTGCATGTCTTTATCTGTGGCTATTTCGAGGCCGGATAGCATCAGCAGGCCTTCCATGATGGACTGCAGGTGCAGGGCGTCTTTTTTCAGCAGCTGCAATTGCTGCTCGTACTCCGGCTGCTGCCGTGGTTGTTTAAGTGTAACTTCAATGTCTCCGATGATGGCGGCCAGCGGTGTTTTCAGCTCGTGCGAAGCATTTTTGAGAAAGTTGCGCTGGCTTTTTACGCCGGCCTCCAGCCGCTCCAGGAAGTAATTGAAGGTGGTGATGAGCGCCGTCAGCTCATTCGGTTTGCCGGCCGGGAGCTGCAGGCGCGTATGCAGGTTGTCTGCCGTAATGGCGTTCACTTTCCTGATGAGGCGGGAGAAGGGCGAGAAGGTGCGCCGCGCCAGCCAGCGCGTCATTACGTAGTTAATGACAATGCCGAGCACAAAAAAGATGGCCAGCATCCACCGCAGCACGGCCAGCTGCTCCCGGCCGGTGGTGTTGTTGCCGGAGGCCACTACAATAAAATCTCCCTCATTGTCTTTGTAGAAAATGCCGGCAAAATGCCGGCCGTTCATGCGGAAGTTATAGCTGCCTTGTTTGGCAATGGTGTTCAGCACATTGTTTGGCAAGGCCAGCTCCAGCTTGTCATCAATGAAGAGCTCCCGGGTGCCTGCATGGTACAGCCGGATGGGCTCTCCGCTGATCTGCTTGTATTTTTCCTCTATTTCGCGGTACCTGGCGCTGTTCAGCTCGTCTTTTTCAAGGTAGAAAAAAGCGGCGGTGTTGGCGCGGCCCTGCAGCTTCTTGTAGTATACTTCGCGGGTGTAGTGTTCAAACAGCAGGTAGGCGCCCAGCAGCACAAAGCCCAGCGTGCAGGCAAAAATAAGGGCGCTCTGGTTGCCCAGCTTAGCTCTCAGGCTCATGGTCCTTCAGTTTCAGCATGTAGCCCCGCCCTTTGATGGTATGGATGAGGGGATGGGAAAATCCCTTGTCAAGCTTGCCGCGCAGGTAATTGATATATACGTCCACAATGTTGGTGTTGGAGCTGAAGTGGATGTCCCAGACAGATTGCGCTATCTGCACGCGGGAGAGCGCTTTTTCCCGGTTGCGCACCATGAAGGCCAGCAGCTTGAATTCACGCGGGGAGAGCTGCAGCTCTTTGCCCAGGCGGGTGGCGCTTTGTTCGTCTATATTGATCTCTACCCCGCCATAGCGCTGAAAGTCTACAATGCCGCGGTTAAACTCCATACGCCGCAGCTGTGCGTTGATGCGGGCCAGCAGCTCTTCGAAGAGGAAGGGTTTGGACAGGTAGTCGTCCGCCCCGCATTGCAGCCCCCGTATCTTTTCTTCGGGGGTGTTGAGGGCGCTGAGCATGATCACCGGGGCGGTGTTGCCCCGCTTGCGCAGCAGGGTGCATACTTCAAAACCGTCCATGTCTGGCAGCATGATGTCAAGGATGATGATGTCATACTCGTTCAGGGTGGCTTCCTGGAGGGCGTCTTCTCCGTTGGCGGCCACTTTTACCAGGTACATGTTTTCCTCCAGCCCTTTTTTGATGAAAGAGGCTACCCGGCTGTCGTCTTCTGTCAGCAGTATCCTGTTCATACCTGCAAAGGTCACGAAGAAGGGGCAACCGGCAAGTTAAAATCACCTTAAAAAATAATTTATTACATTGGGCGGTAATTCAACCAGCATCCGTATCCGCGTTCAGGCATGTATGACCGTTCACAGACAGATAAAGCATTGTTCAGGCAGATTGCCGAGGGCGACGAAGCGGCCTTCCGTGAGCTGTTCCATGCCTACATACCGCAACTGGAGCCGCTGGTGATGCACCTCACCAAAACCGCTTCCGTTACGGAAGACATTCTCCAGGAAACTTTTCTGCGTGTATGGCTCAGCCGCAACAAGCTGCCGGATATTGAAAATCCGCGTTCCTGGCTGTTGCGCATCGTGTTTTACCAGTCTTTTTCCTGGCTGCGGAAGCAGGCCGTCCATCACAAGGCCGTTAATGCGCTTTCCCAGGGCCAGCAGGAAGATGAAATGCGCAGCAGTACCGAAGAAGCAGTGGCTTTCACTACTATGCTGCGGCTGGTGGGTGAAGCCGTGCAGCAGCTGCCGGCGCAGGCCAAACGCATTTACCTGCTCAGCCGTGAAAAGGGCCTCCGCATTCCCGAAATTGCGGAGCAGCTGAACTTGTCTCCCAACACCGTTAAAAATTCCCTGGTACGTTCCCTGCAGGCCATCCGGAAGCATGTGGAAGCCTCCGGGCACTGGCTGCCGGTAATGGTGCTATGGGTGATCAGCGGAGTTTGAGGAAGGAGACCGGAAGCATATGGCCTTCCCGGCACTGCCGGAGCTTGAGAGAGGATCCCTTTCCCCTGGTATAGCAGCTTCACAGGGCCATTGCATGGCTGGAGGGCTGCTTGAAATTTTTATTAAATTTTTTTCCTCCCCATAGGTCCTAAACTTCCGGTAACGCGTCTGTTATGATGAAAGCACCACGTAAACACTGAAAAACGATACTCAATTGACAACCCGGGAAAGACTGGCATACCTTCTCAAAAGGGCCACAGAGGCCGTTGCTACGGCAGAAGAGCTGGAAGAGCTGGCGGAGCTTGTCCGCAATGACGCTTCCGGGGAGCTGGCCGCGCAGGTGGAGGCGCAATTGCAACCGTCCGTGCGGGAAGCCGCCCCCTCTCATTACAACAAACATCACTGGAATACCATAGCTGACCGCGTGCTGGCCGCAGACAGGCCGGCGCCGGCTAAAGTCATTCCCTGGCGCCGCCGCGTCTGGGCCGCCGCGGTTGTGCTGCTGCTGGCTTCCACCGCCGCATACTGGCTGCTGCGGCAGCCGCAGGCTGTTAAAGCACCCGTGGCAACGGAACAGCCGGGCAAAAAAGACATTGCCCCCGGCGGCAACAAGGCCGTGCTCACGCTGGCAGACGGTTCTGAAATAGTGCTGGACAGTGTGGGCAATGGCATACTGGCGCAGCAGGGCGGTGTGCGGGTGATCAAATCCGGCAGCGGGCAGCTGCAGTACGATGCGCCCGGCGCCACCGGGGAAACCGTGTACAACAAGATATCAACGCCCCGCGGCGGACAATACCAGGTTACCCTGCCAGACGGCAGCCGTGTTTGGCTGAACGCGTCCAGCAGCCTGCGCTACCCCGCAGCCTTCACCACAGCGGCTAGGGTGGTGGAGCTGCAAGGGGAGGCGTACTTTGAAGTGGCCAAAGCTGCCGGCAAACCCTTCCGGGTAAAGGTGGGCAATATGGAAGTGAAAGTGCTGGGCACTCACTTTAATATCATGGCGTATGAAGACGAAGAGGCCGTTAAAACCACCCTGCTCGAAGGCGCGGTGGAAGTAACCGGCAGCGGCAGCACCAGGAAGCTGAAGCCCGGCCAGGGCGCCAGCCTGCACCGCCAGAGCGGCGTGCTGGAGCTGCTGCCGGAAGTAAATACGGAAGAGGCTGTGGCCTGGAAGAACGGTTTCATCCAGTTTGAAGGGAACGACATCCGCTCCGCCATGCGGCAAATTGCCCGCTGGTACGATGTGGACGTAATATACAAAGGCAATGTGCCGGCGCATTTCAGGGGTATCGTGCCCAGAGACGTGCCCGTATCGCGCGTATTAAAAATGATGGAAATGACGGGAGAAGTACGTTTCGAGATAGGAGAAAAACAGATTATTGTTTCACCATAAAACCTCGGCAGCAAACAACCAAATTCTTGACGTTATGAGTCCCTGAACCTTGTACCATGGCCCAAATAAAAAAGCCGGTAGCGTTCGCACCGCTCCCGGCCGGTTTTGGGCCATAAACCACAATCGTTTCGCAATTATTATTTATTTACCCATAACCATACAAATGTATGCTTTTAGTGCTTTTTTCCCAAAGCAGGCCCCGGCATGCCCGGTGGCGCGCCAATATTCCGCGATTATCAGCAAAAACGTTACTGATCATGAAACTGATAGTGCTTTTGATGACCACCGCCTTACTGGAGGTACATGCGGCCGGGTACGCGCAAACTGTATCCCTGAGCCACCGCAATACCTCGCTGGAAAAGGTGTTTAAAGAGATCAGGAAGCAAACAGGCTATACCTTTTTATATACGGACGAACAATTGTTCCATGCCCGCGCCGTAACCGTGGAGCTGAACAACGTGCCGCTGCGCGAAGCGCTTGACCAGTGTTTTGACAACCAGCCGCTGCTCTATACCATTGCAGACAAAACCATTATCGTGAAACGAAAGCCGCTGCCGCCGGCCGCGCAGAAAGCCGTGGCAGACGTAGTGGTGAAAGGGCGTGTAACGGACGATAAAGGCCAGCCCCTGCCGGGTGTTACCATACAGGTGAAAGGCACTGCAAGGGGGGTGGTGACCAATGCCAACGGCGAGTACAGCATTGCCGCGCCGGGACCGGATGCGGTGCTGATAGTATCGTCTATCGGCTTCAACCGCCGGGAGGTAGCGCTCAACGGGCAAACCGACCTGAACATCACGCTGGAAGTATCAGCCTCCAAAATGGCGGAGCTGGTGGTAATTGGTTATGGTGAACAGAAAAGAGGTTCCCTTACCAGCGCCGTGTCTTCCATCACCGCCAAAGACTTTGAAGCGCAGCCTGTAAACCGGCTTGACCAGGTATTGCAGGGCCGCGTTACCGGTGTGCAGGTAACCAATTCCGCCGGTTCTCCCGGCGGCGCCGTGCGCATCCGCATCAGGGGCGGCAACTCCATTAATGGGGACAACGGGCCGCTGTACGTGGTAGACGGTTTCATCGGCGCGGAGTTCTTCTCCATCAATCCTGACGACATTGAATCCGTACAGGTGCTGAAAGACGCTGCCGCCACCGCTATTTTCGGCAGCCGCGGCTCTAACGGCGTGGTGCTGATCACCACCAAAAAAGGCAATAAAACCGGTCTGAAAGTGAACTTCACCAGCCGCCTCTCTTCTTCGCAGGTGATCAAAAAGCTGGACTTGCTCAACGCGGAAGAATTTGCTCTCACGGCCAATGACCATGCCGCAGCTGTAGGCACTGCCAAACCGTTTACAGATGAGCAGATAGCAGGCTTCCGCCAGAACGGCGGCACCAACTGGCAAGATGAGATCTTCCGCAACGCGCTGGGGCAGGAGTACATGCTGAGCCTGGCCGGCGGCAACGAAAAGAGCGGGTATTTTATTTCCGGCAACTACCTGGACCAGGACGGGGTGATCAACAACTCCTCTTTCAAACGTTACACCCTCCGCTCCAATATCAATTCAAGGCTGACAGATAAAATATCCACCTTCCTCAACATCACCGGCTCCTACAGCACCGCGCAGAACGTAGACATCCCGCCGGACGGCCCCAAGAGCCCGCTGGCGCAAGCCATCACCTGGTCTCCCACGGTACCTGTACGCAAGGCAGACGGTACCTACACTGCTGCCGACCCGGTAAGCTCTGTGTTCTTCAACCCCGTGGCCCTCACCACGGAGCAGCTGAGCGCGCGTGACCGCATGCTGGCCAACTTCATCGGCGGTTTCAAGTTTGATGACATTGCCACCCGCGGCCTTTCGCTGAACATCCAGTACGGCGCCAACTACCTGGAGTACCAGGATAAAAGTTTTGCCGCCCGCGTGGTAAACTCCGGCACTTCTACCGCCGGTCTGCGCACCAACAAAGACATACGGCTGCAGAACACCAACACGCTCAACTACAAAAGGACCTTCAACGATCATAGCCTTGATGTGACCGCCGTGGTGGAATACCAGCAAGGCACGTACAACTACATGTCTACCGGTGCGTCTAACCTCACTTACGAAGGTTTTCTCTGGAACAACCTCACGCAGGGCACGCCCGGCAGCCCCGGTTCAGGCTATTCCAAATGGGCCATTTTCTCCCTGGTAGGCCGCGTGAATTACGGATACAAAGACCGTTATCTGCTCTCCGCCGCCATCCGCCGGGACGGTTCTTCCAAGTTTGTGGGCAGCAACAAGTTCAGCTATTTCCCTTCTTTCTCCGCAGGCTGGGTAGTGTCTGAAGAGCCTTTCATGAAAGGCCAGCAGCTGTTCAGCAACCTGAAGCTGCGCGGCAGCTGGGGCTTTACAGGCAGCGAAGGCGTAGGGCCGTACAGCACCTTTTCATCTTACAGCAACCGCATTGCCTCTTTCACCAACGCTACTTTCCTGAATGGCATTATACTGGGCAACATCGGCAACCCTGACCTGAAGTGGGAAACTACAGAGCAGCAGAACATAGGCCTGGAAGCCGGTTTGCTGAAAGGGAGGATCAACTTCACGGCAGACTACTTCGTGAAAAACACGCGAGACCTGCTGCTGAACGAGAACCTGCCCATTTACCTGGGCGGCAACGTCATTACCCGCAACATCGGCACGGTGCAGAACAAGGGCTGGGAGTTTTCTGTAGATGCGGATGTGCTGGATAAAGGCGCCGTTACCTGGAACTCGGGCTTCAATATTTCTTTCGTAAAGAACAACGTAGTGTCTATCGGGGACAGGTCTGTGATATTTGACCCCAACAACCGCCGCATTGGCGGGGGCATGTCTCCGCAGGCGGAGTTTGTGGTGATGCCCGGCCAGCCGCTGGGCGCCATCTGGGGCCTGCAATACCTGGGCACCTGGAAGCCCGGTGAAGCAACGGAAGCCGCCAAATTCGGCGCCAAGCCCGGTGATGCGCGGTATAAAGACATCAAGGCAGATGGTGTAATAGATGCGGGAGATTATGGCGTGATAGGCACCGGTATCCCGAAAACCACGCTGGGGTGGAACAACACCTTCAACTATAAAACCTTTTCACTGAATATTTTCTTCCAGGGCATGTACGGCTTTGACAAGCTGAACTATAACAAGGCCGCGGCCCTGTACCTGGGCGGAGACGCACGCGAGGCCACGCACCGCGATATTCTTGACCGGTACGTTCCAGGCAAGAACGAGCAGTCCAACATCCCCGCGTTCAGCACCACCAATAAAAACTTCACGCAGTCTACCCGTTTCCTGGAAAAGGCGGATTTCCTGCGCCTGAAAAACATCAGCCTGTCTTATACGCTGCCCAAACCGGTATTGCGCCATGTGGGCCTGAAAGTATTTGTGAGCGCTACCAACCTGCTCACCTTTACAGATTACAGCGGCATAGACCCTGAGGCCAGCTCTTCATCAGGAGATTTCAGGCAGGGTATAGACTATGGCTCTTACCCCAATACCAAAACCATTACGGGCGGGCTGACGCTGAATTTTTAATGAACGGTCCAAATTATCATCAAATGAAACGCCCACAGAGAATTTGACACAAAGTAAAGGCCATCCGGGCGTTCCATTTGACCTATTAAAAAGATAAAAACATCAACAGATGAAAACATATTTCTTCGCATTGATCATATTATTGGCAGGCTGCAGCAAGGCGCTGGAAGAGAAGCCCCGCGGGCTGGTGGTAGGAAGCGAAGGCCTGAGCAGCCAGGCAGGCCTTGAAGCAGCGCTCACAGGCGCTTACGGCAGCCTGATGGTACCCTGGGAAAGCGGTTTCACCACCGTGTCACAGATAGCGATGTGCATGGGGGCGGACGATCTTACCACGCACCCCGGTTCCAACAAGGAAGAGTTCAGGGAGTTTGACCGCTTCAACGTATCGTCACTGAACAGCCGCATGACGCCCATCTGGCGCGGTTGTTACAAGGTGATACAATCTACCAACAACATCATCAACAACTACACCGCCGTTAAAGACGGCGAAGAGGCTACGGTACGTGCCATTGTGGGAGAGGCCTATTTCCTGCGCGCCCTGAGCTACTACTGGCTTACGCGGTACTGGGGCAAAGTGCCGCTGCTGCTCACGGAAAAATACTCCGCAGACCTGCTCAATATCCAGAAAAGCGAACCGGCGGCAATTTACAAGCAGATTGAAGAAGACCTGGTAAAGGCGGAAGAATGGGTGCCCAATACCAAACGAAACCCCGGCAGGCCCAATAAAGGCGCTGTAAAAGCCTTGCTGGCAGACGTGTATCTGACTGAGGCCGGATGGCCGCTCAAAGACGCGTCCAAATATGCGCTGGCCGCAGCCAAGGCCAAAGAAGTGATAGATGCAAAGGCCACCTACGGCTTTGACCTGTACAAAGACGGCTATCTGAAAATATTTGCGGGCGGTACGGTAGAAGACGTGTTCACGCTGTTCACCCGCGGCCAGTGGTCTACCTACAATTCTTTCTACGGCCTTTCCACCATGCCCGAAAATGAAGGCGGCTGGTCAGACTTTTTTCCCGAGCTGAATTTCTTCCACAACTTCCCGGAAGGCAGCCGGAAAGACGCTACTTTCTCCACCTCCTTTGTGGTAGGCGGAACTACTATTCCTTGGCAGGAGGTTACAACAAAACATCCCTACTACAAAAAGTTCACCATCCAGAGCGGCAACAAGGCTACTTACATGTCTAACAATCCCGTGATCATGATCCGTTATGCGCACGTGCTGCTGATCTATGCCGAAGCACAGGCGCGGGCTACCGGTACGCCGTCCGCCGAAGCCTATGCGGCCGTGAACGCAGTACGGCTGCGCGCCGGGCTGGGTAACCTGCCAGACGGACTTGCCGGCCCCGCGTTTGCAGAGGCCGTGGTGAATGAAAGGGCATGGGAGTTTGCGGGCGAATGGAGCCGCTGGTTTGACCTGGTGCGCCTGGAGCAGGTAGAAGCCGCCAATGAAAACAAAGATCCCGGAGACCTGCAGCCCGGCGCCATCACCAAAGAAAAATACTGGATGCCCATACCCGGCGCAGATGCATTGATGAACCCGAACCTTTGATACTGTCCACAATATTACTTTCCACATGAAAAACACCCGTTATGAAAAAACTTTTACTGCTCCTGCTGGGCGGCATATTGCTGTGCAACGTGCTGAAAGCCCAGTTCCTCCTGCTGGATGACATGGAAGGCAATGGCCCCTGTTCCGGCCGGTGGACGTACTATGCCGGCGCCGGCGCTACCGGCAACGTAGTGTTCAACGTGCCCAACCCGGCCCCTTCCGCGGTGAACCCCAGCTTTCATGTAGCCAGGTTCACCAAAGACACTACCTGTTTTGAGTACATGAGCGCCAGCTGCGGCCTTTCATCCACCTTTGACCTCGCCACCAACAGCACCTTCAAGATGCTGGTGTACAGCAATGTGAAAGAAGAGGTGATGTTCAAGCTGCAGCCCGGCAATGATTACACCAAGGCCGTGTTCTTCACCTATGCGGTGAAAAACGTTAATCAATGGGAAGAAGCTACGTTCAACTTCCAGAGCGTACGCAACAGAACGGATTTTGACCGTATTGCCGTGCAGTTCATAGACGGGAAGAAGGCCAACGGCATCCTTTACTTTGACCTGGTGCAGGCGCCCAACCCCATCGGCTTCACTTTTGAGAACACCCGTATTCAAATGGGGCAGGAGCATGGCGTGGTGCTCACCGCCAGGCTGAACGGCGCCGTGCTGAACGATACGCTGCACAAACACAACTGGTACGCAGAGAATCTGCCGCCCGGTGTGAGCATAGACAGCGTGCTGCGCGTCAACGATACCACGGTGAACATTGTGCTGGCCGGCAACTCGCCCGCCAACTACTCCCGCACCGTGCTGAAGCTCACCGTGGCAGGGCAGGAGGTAGACAATGCCAATACCCCGGCATATGCCGTAAAAGGGAACGTGGTGTTTGAAGGGAACCCCAACTGGACAATGATCTATAACGATGAATTTGACGTAGACGGCCTGCCGGACCGCAGCAAGTGGACGGTAGACCCCAAGCCCAAAGCCTGGATCAACGGGGAGCAGCAGGTGTATACAGATACCACGCACGATAACGCGCGTGTGCGCAACGGCAACCTGGTGATCACCGGTAAGAAAGACTTCCCCACCGGGGTGCCTACCGAACCATGGTCTTCCGCCCGCCTTATTTCACAGGGCAAGATGGATTTCCTCTACGGCAAGGTAGAAGTGAAGGCCAAGCTGCCCAAGGCAAGGGGCTCCTGGCCTGCCATCTGGCTGATGCCTACCAGCAGCGCCTACGGGGCCTGGCCGCGGAGCGGGGAGATAGATATCATGGAGCATGTGGGCAACAACTTCGGCAAGGCCATGTCTACCGTACACACGCAAAACAATAACTGGACAAACGGCGGCCACCTTACCGGCCAGCGCACGCTGCCGGATGCGCATACCAATTACCACGTGTACGCGCTGGAATGGAGCCCTGACTCGCTGGTATTCACCTATGACAGCGTGCATGTATACACCTACCGCAACCCGGGAACAGACTGGAAAGACTGGCCGTTTGACCAGCAATTCCACATCATCCTCAACGTGGCCATCGGCGGCGGCATGGGTGGCAATATTGTGGAAGGGGACTGGCCTGATAGTATGAGCGTGGATTATGTGCGCGTATACCAGAAAGGCCTGGGCACGCCCGTGCCTGACACCGTGATAGTGACCCCTGCCAACCAGCTGGTGCTGGCGGGCAAAACCATCCAGTACACCGCCAAGGTGCTTGACCAGAACGGCCATGTGATGGCCCTTGCGCCGGCGTGGAGCGTTACCGGTACCGGCAACACCATTACCACCGGCGGCCTTGCCACGCTGGATACTTCAGGCGTTATCACCGCCACCGCCACGCTGGAAGGGATCACCGTTTCCGGCAAGGCCTACGCAAACGTAAGGATACCGAACTATAAACCCGTGCCCGCCAGGATAGAGGCGGAAGCTTTTGATAATTCCAACTCCTGCTGCACAGAGCCCACGCAGGATACCAGCGGCACCGTAAACGTCAGCTATATTGGTAAAGGCACCTGGTTTGAATATGACATTGATGTGCCGGATACCAACAAATACCGCGTGCAGCTCCGCGCCGCCGTCAGCTCCGCCACCAGCGCTACCATTATGCTGGATACGGCTACGCTCACCACAATGCATCTGCCGGCTACAGGAGGCTGGCAACGCTGGGCTACCGTTTCTTCAGAAAAGATCAGGCTGAAGAAAGGGAAGCAGACCATCCGCATTTTCTCCAATAACTCCGGCTGGAACTTTAACTGGCTGCGCATTGTGGATGCAGACAGCGTAACCCTCACCCGCATAGCAGTTACGCCTGATTCTCTTACGCTCGAAGTAGGCGAAACGCAGCAATACAGCGCCAAAGGTTTTGACCAGCACGGCAACATTGTTTCCTTTACACCCAGGTGGAAAGTAGGCGGCGCAGACAGCAGCCATACCATTACCGCGCAAGGGCTCTTCACCGCCGGCGATTCACTGGGCTGGTTCAAGGTAAAAGCGAGGGACAGCGGCGTGACCGGTATTGCCATGGTGAAGGTGGTGCCCGTGCCCGTGCTCACCCGCGCCGTGATACAGCCTGATACCGCTACCGTACCCGTGGGCGCTTCACACGCATTCTCCGTAACCGGGTACGATCAGTTTGACAGCATCATGCCGGTGCCCCAGCAAAGCGTATGGACAACAACCGGCGACCGCAACAGCATCAGCAACAAAGGCGTGTTCACCGCAGGTGATTCCCTGGGCATTTACCGGGTTGTATTCACCTCCGGCGCCGTTACAGATACCGCTTACGCCACCGTGGCCTATACCTGTACCGTGAATGACCGGTATGAGGCGGAATCAGCTTCTAACGTAGCGCCCGGCCCGGTGCTGCAGCCCTGTACAGATGAGGGCGGCGGCCAGAACTATACGGGCCTCGCTACCGGCCACTGGTTTGCGTACAGCAACCTGAACGTGCCTGTAGCAGGCAGGTACACCATGAGCTTCAGGGTATCTTCCACTGCGCCGGCGCAGATAAAAATCGGCCACAGCGGCATGATATTCGGTATCATACAAGTGCCCTCCACCGGCGGCGTATGGAAAACCATCAAAGACACCATCACTTTGCCTGCGCTCAATTACACGGGCGTGCATGTGCAATCCGGCAGCTTCAAGTTCAACTGGTTCAGCATAGACAACTGCGCCACGCCGCCTCCGGTGCTCACCCGGCTTGAACTGGCCCCGGACACTGTTGAGCTGAGCAGCGGCGGCACGCAGCAGTTCACCGCCCAGGGCTTTGACGAGAATAACCAGCCCATGACGCTGCCCGCCCCCGTGTGGACGGTAACCGGCAGCGGTAATGCCATTACGGCTGCAGGATTGCTGACGGCAGGCGCCCCCACCGGGCAATACACCGTAACAGTAACCGCCGGCGCTCTCAGCAAAACCGCGCACCTGAACATTGTGAACTACACCTGCACGGTGAATAACAAATACGAAGCGGAAAGCGCTTCCGCCCGCCACCCCGGCCCGTACCTGCAAACCTGTACGGATGTAGGCGGCGGCCAGAACTTCACCGGCCTGGCGGTGAGCCACTGGTTTGCCTATAACAACCTGGTGGTGCCCACGGCAGGCGTGTACACCGTTAGCGTGCGCATATCTACCACGGCGCCCGCGCAACTGAGCGTTGGGCATGGCGGTGTAACGTTCGGTTACATAGATTTGCCCAACACGAACGGCACATGGCAAACCATAAAAGATACCATGACGCTGCCTGCCCTTTCCTACACGGGCATACACGTGAAGGCAGGCACCTTCAAGTTCAACTGGTTCAGCATAGACAATTGCGTGCCGGATACGGCCCAGGCGCCCATGCTGATGGCCATGTCCCCGAAAGCGGAGAAACAGGAAGAGGCGGAAAACGCCTGGCTGTTCCCCAACCCCGTTACGGCACAGGTCATCATCAACCTGCCGGAAGGGTTCCGTACCGCCACGCTGCTGGACATGCAGGGCCGCGCCATCAGGCAATGGGCCGTTCAGCCGGGAGAAGTGCGGCTGGTGAAAGACCTCAGCTTCCTCAAAGCCGGGATGTACCTCATCCAGCTCAAAGGCAACCGGGAAACGGAGGTGCTGCGGGTGGTGAAACAATAGCGTAAAACGTTGATAGTTAAGGAGGATGGGCCGGAAAGCGGCTCATCCTTTTTTTTTGCGCCGGTGGGAACGGGTGTGTTGTTCCGTACTTCCTCTGGCCGGATGTTGTAATCCATGCCAACTTAACATGCTGGTTCAGTACCTGGTCTATACCTATGTTAGACCTATATCCTACCTATATCACACCTATGTTAGACCTATGTTAGACCTATATTAGACCTATATTAGACCTAGTTCCTACCTATATCACACCTGGTCTTGTCCTGATATAGGTTTACACCTTGGTTTAGAAAATACTGATATTGGTTTACAATGCTCAAAACTAATCCTGATTCCGGCTTACAGGGTGAA
>NZ_JBCNJR010000002.1:0-811492 GCF_039596455.1 Chitinophaga sp. | reverse complement strand
TTACAGTCAAAATCGTTGTTGCAAAGATTGCCACACTCCCCTAAAACACCAATGCCCCGCAACCTGCGAGACATTCAAAAGTGAGCGGAGGAAGAGGGATTCGAACCCCCGGACCTGTTACAGTCAAAATCGTTGTTGCAAAGATTGCCACACTCCCCTAAAACACCAATGCCCCGCAACCTGCGAGACATTCAAAAGTGAGCGGAGGAAGAGGGATTCGAACCCCCGGACCTGTTACAGTCAACAGTTTTCAAGACTGCCGCAATCGACCGCTCTGCCATTCCTCCGGCGCAAAAGTATAAATCCGGATGAATTTAAAAAAATTTTTTTCGCGCACGGCACCCCTAAACGCCTAAAACTCACTGCAGACAAGCCTTTCAGTCAATAAAAAAACCGGTAAACCGCCGTTCCCTTAGCTAAGTTTACCGGTACAACCTGATGTTCATGAAGAGCGGTGTAACGTTGACAGATGATAGTTGCCTTTTGCATTCTTCCTTTTAACCTGTCTGTTGATCCGGAAATACAACCATCACCTGTCAACGCTTCCCGCTCCGTCTGCAGCAAAAAAGTGGTCACCTCTCCCCTGCAAAGAACACCGGGTTTTATTGATAGCCGCCCCCGAGGGAGCGGTAAAGGTCTACCATGGCGGTCAGCCGCTGGCGACTGATATCTGCCTGTGTCAGTTCCGCCTGCAGGCTGCTGCTTTGCGCCGCAATCACCTCCAGGTAGTTGGCCAGGCCGCTGCGGAAGAGCAGGCGGGCGTTAGATACGGCCTGCTGCGTGGTTTCCAGGCGGCTGGTGGCAATGGTTTCCTGTTCTTTCAGTTTTTCCAGCTGCACCAGGGCGTCAGATACTTCGCGTACGGCGCTGGTAACCGACTGCCGGAAGAGGATCACGGCCTGGTCCCGCTCTACTTTGGCTACCTCCAGCTGCGTTTTCAGGCGCCGCTGCTGGAACACGGGCTGGGCTATATTGCCCGCCACGGTGCCGAACAGGGAGTTGGGAATGGAAAACCACTTGCCTATTTCGTATGCATTGAGGCCGCCGTTGGCAGTGAGGCTGAGCGCGGGGTACATGCTGCCCTGCGCCACGCCTACATTGGCGTTGGCCGCTTTCAGGCCCAGCTCGGACGCTTTCACGTCCGGGCGGTTGCTGATCACGGCGGCGGGTAGACCGGTGGCCAGCTCGTCCCATACTTTAAGATCGGCCAGTGTGGTATTGCGCGGCACGGCGCCGGGCATCTGGCCCATCAGTATGCGGATGGCGTTTTCCTGGATGGCAGCGGCCTGCTCCAGCTGCGGCACCAGCAACTCTGCGGCTTGCTGCTGCGCTACAGCCTGCTGTACCGCCAGCTCCGTTACATCACCCGCTGTTTTCTGCATGCGGATCATTTGTACAATGGTATCGCTCAGGGAGACATTGCTGCGGGCTATACGAAGCTGCTCGTCCAGCATTAGCAGGTTGAAATAGCTGTTGGCCACGTTGGCCACCAAGCCGGTTTGTATGGCTTTGGCCGCTTCAAAAGACTGCAGATAGCTGGCCAGGGCGGCCTCTTTCTGCCGGCGTATCTTTCCCCAGATGTCTATTTCCCAGCTAATGCCTACGCCCAGCGTGAAATCCTCAATATGGTTCGTTTTGAGGAAGTTTTGCAGGCTCAGGCCGTTCAGGCTGTTCTTGGACGGAATGCTGGTATTGGCCGTGGCATTGGCCGTTACAGACGGCAGCAGGGCGGCCTTGGCCTGCTTTACGTAGGCGGAGGCGGCTTCAATGCGCTTCAGCGCCACCTGCAGGTCAAAGTTGTTCACCAGCGCGTCTGTAATGAGCTGCTGCAGCGTGGCGTCAGGGAAAAACTGCCGCCATGATGCTTTGGCAATGGTACTGTCTGTTGCCGGCGTTCTTACAAACTGCTCCGGCAGGGCCACTTCGGGCCGCCTGTAGTCTTTTCCGACCTTACAGGCGGCAAACGAAGCTGCCGTTAGTATAGCTATTATATATTTTGAGTATTGCGTCATATACCTTTGATTTTACTTATACTGTTGCTTCTTCCATTTCCATCTCCATCTCTTCTTCATAAACCCTCAAGCCAGGACGGCCGGTTATTTTTTCCTGCAGGAACTGGAATATCACATACAGTACAGGAATAATAAATACGCCCAGTATTACGCCCGTCAACATACCGCCAATGGCGCTGTAACCAATGGAATGGTTACCAACCGCGGAGCCTTTCTGCACAAATACCAGGGGGATCAACCCTACAATAAAGGCGAATGAAGTCATCAGGATAGGACGAAGCCTGGCCCTTGCCCCGGCCAGCGCCGATTCAAGCAGGCCCATCCCGTTACGCCGCCGCTGTACGGCAAATTCCACGATCAGGATGGCATTCTTCGCCAGCAAGCCTATCAACATGATCATACCAATCTGTACATATATGTTATTGTCCAGACCGGCAAAACCGATGAAGGCGAATACACCCAGGATACCTGTAGGAATGGTGAGGATAACTGCCAGCGGCAATACATAACTTTCGTATTGCGCCGCCAGCAGGAAGTATACGAACAGGATGCTGAGCAGGAAGATGTAGATCTGCTGGCTGCCGGCGCTGATCTCTTCGCGGGTTGCGCCGGTCCATTCGTAACCATATCCATTGGGCAGTGCCTCTTTTGCGGTCTCTTCAATGGCCTTGATGGCATCGCCGGTACTGTAACCCGGTTTGGGCGTACCATTGATGGTCACGGCATTGAACATGTTGTTGCGCGTCACGGTTTCAGGGCCGTATACACGTTTGAGTGATACCATTGATTTTACCGGTACCATTTCGTTCTGGTTATTCTTCACGTAAATGCCATCCAGCGAGTGGATATCGTTCCGGTAAGGCACGTCAGCCTGCGCTACAACACGATAGTATTTTCCGAAACGGTTAAAATCCGAAACATAACTGCTACCGTAATATATCTGCAGGGTCTGCATCAGGTCATTGATGGATACGCCTAATTGTTTGGCTTTGAAATTATCCACTTCTACCTTGTATTGGGGGTTGCCGGCAGAGAAGGTAGTGAAGGCCGCGCCAATCTCCTTTCTTTGCATCAAAGCCCCGATAAAGGCCCAGGCGTTAGTGCCCAGCTGGTCCAGCGGGCGCCCCAGCTTATCCTGCAGCATGAACTCAAAGCCACTCACGTTACCAAAACCCTGCACTGTGGGGAAGGTAAAGAAGAAAGCGTTTGCATCTTTCAGCTGGCTTGCCGGCCCATACATCATTCCGGTAATCTGGTCAATATTCTCTACCTCGCCTCTTTCCCCTCTGTCTTTCAGGCGAACGAACCCTGCGGCGTAAGGAGATGCAGCGGCATTGCTGATGAAGTTAAAGCCATCCACCGTCCACGTATGCTTTACCGCCGGGAATTGGCGAAGCGCCTCGTCTATTTTTTGCGTAGACTTGTGCGTTCTGTCCAGAGAACTGCCCGGAGGAGTGTTCAGGGCATATAATACGAAGCTCTGGTCTTCTGTAGGAATAAACCCGGTAGGTGTTCTCAAGGCCAGTATAAACGCCCCGATGGTTACTACCACCAGGAGGCCGATGGCAATTGCCTTGCGGCGGATCAGGAAATTAAGGCTCTTAACGTACCGGTTTGTCATGGAGCGGAAACCGGCGTTAAAAGCATTAAAGAAGCGGCTTCCAAAGCCCGTCTTCCTGCCATGCTCCCCTTCTTCAGGTTTCAGGAACAAGGCACACAGCGCAGGGCTCAAGGTCAATGCGTTGACCGCAGAGATCATGATCGCGATGGCGAGCGTAAATGCAAATTGCCTGTAGAATACGCCTGCAGGGCCCTGCATGAAGCCAACGGGAATAAATACGGCCATCATCACCAGGGTAATGGAAATTACGGCCCCTGATATTTCATCCATCGACTTCAGGGTAGCCTTTCTCGCCGGCCACCGGGTATGCTCCATTTTGGCGTGCACCGCTTCCACCACCACTATCGCATCATCCACCACAATGCCGATTGCCAGCACCAGGGCGAACAAGGTTAGCAGGTTGATGCTGAAACCAAACAGCTGCAGGAAGAAAAATGTGCCCAAAATGGCCACCGGTACTGCAATAGCAGGAATCAGCGTAGAGCGGAAATCCTGCAGGAAAATGTATACCACCAGGAATACCAGCAAAAACGCGATCACGAGCGTTTCACGGACCTGGTGTATGGAGGCGTCCAGGAAGTCCTTGGCGTTGTACATCACCTCCGTTTTCACACCGGTAGGAAGAGTGGCTCTGAAATCCACCAGCAGCCGCTCAATGTTGTCCAATATCTCATTGGCATTGGAGCCTGCCGTTTGAATAATGGCGAAACCAGCAGCCGGTTTGCCGTCCAGCAGGTTGTTCGCTCCATAGTTGAGAGAGCCGAACTCTATACGGGCCACGTCTTTCAGACGAAGCATAGACCCATCGCTGTTGGCTTTTACGATGATATTCTCATAGTCCTCGTCCAGGCTCAGCTTACCCTTGTATTTCAATACAAATTCAAAGGTTTCAGTGCTGTTTTCGCCTAAACGGCCAGGAGCCGATTCAATGTTCTGGTCCCTGATCGCGTTCAGTACATCCTGCGGTGCCAGATTATTGGCTGCCAGACGGTCCGGCTTTAACCAGATACGCATGGAATAATCTTTGGCGCCAAAAATCTGCGCCTGGGCTACGCCGGGTACACGCTGTATCTGCGGGATCAGGTTGATCTTGATATAGTTCTGGAGAAACTTTTCATCGTACTCCTTGGGGTTTTCACTATACAACCCCATGAACATGATGAACCCGTTCTGCACTTTCTGCGTGCTGATGCCCGCCGTTACCACTTCTGCGGGCAACTGGCTGGTGGCTTTGGATACCCTGTTCTGCACGTTTACGGCAGCAATATCGGGATCGGTTCCCTGCTTGAAAAAGACCGTCAGCACCATACTACCGTCGTTATTGGAGTTGGAGGTCATGTAGGTCATGTTCTCCACGCCGTTCACGGCTTCCTCTATCGGGTTAGCCACGGAGCGGGCCACTACTTCGGCGTTAGCACCGGGGTAAACAGCCGTCACCGTAACACTGGGCGGCGCAATGTCCGGAAACAACGTAACAGGCAGGGCGAAGTAGGATATAATGCCCAATAATAGCAGTATTATGGACACCACCGTAGAAAGCACCGGCCTTAATATAAATCTTCTTAACATGATGAATTCACTTTTTAGATCGTAAGTACAAATCGGTTTTGCATGTCATGCATGGCAATGAAAGCATGGCCTCTTACTTACAATGGTTTTGACTTAAGCACACTGTCTGCCGGTACCGGCTGTGGTGTGATGACAGCTCCGTCCCTTAAATTCCCCGTTCCGGACAAAACGATCTTCTCCCCTGCTTTCAGTCCTTCGCTGACAAAATAGAGGTTGGCTGTCTTTCCGGAAATCCGGATGGGCCTGCTGGCCACTTTATTGCTATCGGCCACCGTATATACCAGCACTTTGTCCTGGATCTCAAATGTAGCTTCCTGCGGTATCGTAATGGCGGCAGGGACCTCCTGTGCAAACCTTACTTTGCCTGTATTGCCCGTGCGCAGCACACCATCGGGGTTGGGGAACGTAGCACGGAAAGTAATAGCGCCGGTGGTTTTATCGAATTGTCCCTCTATTGTTCCTATCTTCCCTTTTTCGGAGAACGTACTGTTATCTGCCAGTATCAGCTCTACAGGAGGGGCGCTCTTCAGCTTTTCTTCAAGCGTCTTTCCCGGAAAGTTGTTCTGGAAAGTGATAAAGTCCGTTTCGCTCATTGAAAAGTAAGCGTACATTTCATTTACTTCGGAAAGCACGGTGAGGGGCTGGGCATCGGCGTTGCTTACAAGGGCGCCTACTTTATAAGGTATCCTCCCTATGTAACCGCTCACGGGAGCAGTAACCAGGGTATAGCCTACATTGATCCGCGCGCTGCCTGCCGCCGCCTTGGCCTGGGCCAAAGCTGCCTTTGCGGCCTCATAGTTCGCTTTTGCCGTTTTCAGCTGCACGTCAGAGATCACGTTGCTGGCAACCAGGGGAGACAGGCGGTCCACCTCAACCTGCGCCTTTTCAACGTTAGCTTGCGCAGCAAGCTGGTTCGAAGTGGCGCTGTTCAATTGTTCGGCATATACTTTCGGATCTATTTTAAACAAAGGCTGCCCTGCTTTTACATAAGCGCCTTCATCCACAAATATCTTTTCAAGATAGCCGGATACCTGCGGGCGCACGTCTACATTCACCTTTCCTTCCAGTGAAGCGGGAAATTCCAGGTAAGTGGTAGCCGGCCCTGATACAACCGCCATCACAGGCAATTGCGGGGGCCCTTGGTGGACCGGGCCTGCCTGGGGAGATGAGCAGCTATATAATGATACAGCCAACATCAGGATGCCAAGTGAGTAGACAAGCGGCTGATGTGCGATCATTTTTTCGTGTAATGGATTGTCGGATTTTAATACTGATTTCATACTTCGGTTGTTTATAGAAAAAAATTTAGAACGTTCACATCCACGCTGTATCCCGTAAACGGAAGACAATACAATAAAGCAACCAGGGCATGATAATGCCGGTGCATTCAAAACATGGTGTGAAAAAAAGGAAGACTGTAATACTGCCTGGGCTTGCAGTATAACTGAAACTAGTAATCCCTGTTCCCGATATTGCTGTTATATCTTCAACAGAGCTGTTACAGTTAGGTTACATAAATTTCATCGTTCGCTGATATTGATGCGTTGCAATTGACAATGCAAATGTATAAAGTCCATGCGTAAGTTGTACATTCCGAATCGCGGTATTAATTGTACTTTTCGCGGATGGTTTTTTGAAACAGCGCCGGTGTCTGCCCCGTATGTTTTTTAAAGAAACGGGAGAAATAAGCGTCATCGTCAAAGTTCAATTCTCCCGCAATCTGCTTTACAGAGTGCTTTTGCCAGAACAGCAGCCGTTTGGCCTCCATGATGCGCTTGGCGTCTATGATCTGCTTGGCGCTGCGGCCCATGGTGCTTTTTACCGTATCGTTCAGATGGCCGGGCGTTACATGCAGCATTTCCGCGTATTCAGACACTTGCACCTTTTCCCTGAAATGCTCGTCTACCAGTATTTTGAACTGGATGCCCAGGCTGTTGAAACTATTGTCCGGCCGGTAGAGCTGCGCCGTATCAGGGCGGGCAATGCGGCCGCAGGCAATGATAAAGGCGCTGAGCACGTTGCGGATAATAGCCTCCTTGCGGGGCCTGTCACTCCTGAACTCCGTGAGCAGGATGCGGGCAAAGGCCAGCAGCTCCTGCAGCTGGCTTTCTTCCAGCGGCACCACGTTGTCTTTGAACACGCATTGCCAGCAGCTCAGCACGCCCAGCGTTTCCGTGATCAGGAAGTCCCGCGTGAAATATAGCGCCAGTATTTCCGCATCCGAGCTGCGGTCATGCTGGTGTATCTGCTCCGGGTCAAGCATGATCACAGCGGGGGCGTGTATGGTATGTTTCTCGAAATCGATGTATTGTGTGATGCTGCCTTTGAGGAGTATATCAATCGTATACCCGTCATGCCGGTGCGGAATGTCAAACCCCTCCCAGTCAATATCCCGGAGGTTGGCCAGTTGTATCATGAACTGGGAACCTTCTTCCCGGGCGGATGGCTCCTGGAAGCTGATAAGGGGTATATGATGCATCTTGGTGAGTTGCATGGGACTGTGTTTTTGTGTTAGGTTAATGTCAGGCCCCACCGGAAAGGCCGGCAGGCAAAGATACGGTTATTCCGCTTTTGCCCGTTCCTGCACCAGCACCAGATCACTCAGCTTTACCTGTATGGGAATGTTCCCGATCTGTACCACGGCGGTTTTGGCCCGCAGCTCGTTCACCTTCCCTACCTGGTTATTGGTGCGTATCTTCACCCGGTCTCCCACTTTCACTTCTCCCTTCACCTCTTCAAATTTATCCTGTACCTTCTTCTGCAGCTTTTCGTTAATGGCCTTTTCTTTTTTCCGGAACAGCAGCGCTTCCGCCTGTTTGATCACCTTCTGCTTGTCATCCGTCCGTTTCCATTCTACCACTATCTGCTTCAGCTTGCGTTCCATGTCTTTGAGGTACTGTATCTCCTCCTCCCTGATCTTGTTCTGCAGCTTTAATATGGTGTATTGCTGCTGTGTACGTTCCTTGTCAGACAGCACTTCATACTCCTTCTTCAGCTTCTCGTTCTCTTTCAGCAGCTTCTGCAGCTCCCGCTCCCGGTTTTCTACCTTCTGCAGGTCTTGCTCTGCCTTGTTCAGCAGCTTGTCCAGCCTGAAATGGCCTTCATCTACCAGCTTGCGCGCCCGGTTGATGAGGGCTGGATCAAGCCCTATACGCTGGGCAATGGAGAAGGTGTACGAGCTGCCGGGCTTGCCTACCAGCAGCTTGTACATCGGCTGCAGGTTTTCTTCGTCAAAACCCATGGCCGCATTAATAATGCCCTTCACCTTGCCGGCCATGATCTTCAGGTTAAGGTAGTGCGTGGTCACAATGCCGTAGGCATGTTTGCGTGCCAGCTCTTCCATGATCACTTCCGCAAAGGCCCCGCCCAGGTTAGGGTCGGAACCGCTGCCCAGCTCGTCTATAAAAAAGAGCGTTTTACCGTTGGCGTTCTCCATGAAGTACTTCATGTTCTTCAGGTGAGAACTGTAGGTGCTCAGCTCAAACTCCAGGCTCTGCGTATCCCCGATGTGGATCATCAGGTTGCGGAAGATGCCCATCTGGCTGGCAGGATGTACCGGCACCAGCAGGCCCGCCTGCAGCATGAGCTGTATGAGCCCCACTGTTTTGAGCGTCACTGTTTTACCACCCGCGTTGGGCCCGCTGATCACCAGTATATGGTGATCTTTGTTCAGCGTCAGGCTGACGGGGATGGTAGGTTTGCCCTGCTTGCGGTTATACAGCAGCAACAACGGATGATAAGCCTCTACAAGATGCACCTGCGCATGCGGCAGCAGCATGGGGTAATTACCGTTGATGTCCAGGGCCAGCCGGGCTTTTGCCCGTATAAAGTCAAATATGCCCAGTATATCATGATAGCCCTGCAGCAGGCCATGGTGTTTGGCCAGATCTGCGGTGAGGGTGCGGAGGATCTTATACACTTCCCGCTGTTCGTCCCTTTCCAGGGAAAACACCTCATTGTTGAGCTGGATGGTTTCTTCCGGCTCCAGGAAGGCCGTTCTGCGGGTATCTGACTCCCCGTGCAAAATGCCCTTCACCATGCGTTTCTGCTCTGCAAACACGGCCAGCACCCGGCGGCCGTTCAGGAAACTTTCCTCAATATCTGCCAGGTAGCCCTGCTTCTGCAGCTTGGACAGGATGCGGTCAAACACCCGCCGCAGCTCCCCGCGTTTACGGAACAGCGCCATCCTGATCTTGGCCAGCTCAGGGGTGGCATTATCCCTCACCTGCCCCGCCTCATCCAGCACCCCGTCTATCAGCGCCACTATCTTCTTCTCATAATAGGTACCGGCAATAACGTCGTACAAACCGGCGTATGTCACCTTTCTGTCAGCGTCAAAGAACCTTACAATGCTGTGCATGCTCTCGGCCAGCTTGCGGAGCTGCATGAACTGCTCCCCGCTCAGCACGGCACCCTGTATTTCCAGCAACCGCAGCTCCTGCCGCAGGTTAAGCACGTAGTCATTGGGAAAATGCTGTTGCAGCAGCACCAGCTGCTTATATTCATGCGCCTGTTGCAGCGCAGACTTTACGTAATCTATATGGGTATGCAGACGCAGTTCTCCTGCCATCTGCTTGCCCAGCTCCGTTTTACAATGCTCCTGCAGGAGCGTTTTTACCTTGTCAAATTCCAGTTGCACCAGCGCCGACTCCGGAAAATATTTCACCTTCTTGTCAATTTAATTATTCGGCTACCGGCCCAATTGCAGCCTTTTTTCCTTTTTTCGTACCGCAAAATTGGCCGATCCACCCGAATTGATAAAAAATGTTTGATCAACCGGCAGCCGCGAATGACAAATGCAGTTCGTCATCCGCCACTTTCCGGAAAAGAATGTTAAAGTTAGTTAACTTGTTGATCCAAAGCACGGCAAATGTCGTAATTTGATATATGCAATACCTGAAACATGTGACGCTCCTGTGCCTGCTGATGGGCAGCCTGGCTTCCTGTGCACAGGGCAGGAAAAAAGTAAATGAACCCGGTGATATGACCATTCAAAAAGATCAGAAAACGGCGGAGGCCGTATTTGGGAACGGCTGCTTCTGGTGCACAGAAGCCATTTTCCAGCAACTGGAAGGAGTACTGAAAGTGGAATCGGGCTACTCCGGCGGTACCACGCCCAACCCCACGTATGAGGAGGTATGTACCGGTACCACAGGCCATGCGGAGGTGATCAAAATCACCTACGACCCGGCAAAGATCAACTATGCCACCCTGCTAGAGGCCTTCTGGGAAAGCCATGACCCTACCACCCTCAACCGCCAGGGGAACGACGTGGGCACGCAGTACCGCTCCGTGATCTTCTACGGCAACGAGGAAGAGCGGAAAGAGGCGGAATACTACAAAAAGAAGCTGCAGGAGTCTGGCGCGTATGACAAGCCTATTGTAACCGAAATTTCGCCGCTGAAGGAGTATTACAAGGCGGAGAACTACCACCAGAACTACTATAACCAGAACGGCTCGGCGCCTTACTGCCATTACGTGATACGGCCCAAGCTGGAGAAGTTCAAAAAGGCTTTTGCAGACAAACTGAAGAAATAACGTGTTGGCTTAAAGCGAAAAAAAGGCAGACCCGCTATGCGGGCCGGCCTTTTTTGATGTATATACTATTGCTGTTACAACACCTCCAGTTCTTTTACCCCCTTGGTGAGCCAGGAGAGTAAAAAATAAGCTATTGCGGTGATTATCAACACATATCCTGCAAATCCAAGGGTTACCACCGCCTCAATGCTCATCCAGCTGTACAGCTCCGCAAAGTAGGCAAACACGGCCATCAAAACGCCGGTAATGCCGCCAATGAGCGTAATTGTTTTCATGAAAGGTATATTTGGGTTAATGCAATAGGTTACTGTTCATCTGTCCACATATCTCCTTCCTATAACGTGCCAGTTTTGCGAAAGTTTACAGCCCCCTGAAAATATTTTATTATCCCGTGATAGTTATTAACTTGCCAGCGGGATAATTTCTCTTTTTTGTTGAAAAACTATTCAGACGCCACGTTGGTTGGCCTATTGAAAGAAAACAGTGAACAGGCATTCCGGGAAATTTATGACCGGCACTGGAAGAGTTTGTACGAAACTGCCTTCCGCAAAACCAGCCCGGAAGATGCGGGAGACCTGGTGCAGGAAATTTTCCTCTACCTGTGGAAAAAACGCGGCACCCTGCAGCTGGAAGCACAGCTGGCCACTTACCTCCACGCCGCCCTCCGCCACAAGATCATTGACCTTTACCGCCTCCGCGCACAGCGCGGGCTGTACTACGAGAACATACTGCCCGGCGGCGCCCTCTCCGCCCCTGACTATGAAACCAAGGAGCTGAACGGCATTATCCGCGCCGCGGTAGAACGCATGCCCAGCCGCATGCGGGAAATATTCATCCTCAACCGTGACGGGGGCCTGCCCTCCGCCGAAATTGCCCGCAAGCTCTCCCTCTCCGATCAGACCGTGAGGAACCAGATCAGCACGGCTATTCACCGCGTCAGGGAAGCGGTGGAGCGGTACCGCAACAGCCGGTAAAAAAATTTTCCTCCCCTCTGGTACAACTCCCTTTTTCTGCCGACTATAACCCCAGCCATTCTACACTAAACTTACGCCCATGTCGCCTGAACAACAACGCATCCATTCATTACTGCACAAATACGGCAGGCAGCAGTGCACGCCGGAAGAGCTGGCGGAGCTGGAAAGCTGGTATGCCTCCCTTGGCGCCAGCAGCCCGCTGCCCTTCCCGGATGAGGCCGCTGAGCTGGCTGTAAAGGAAGAGCTGTGGCAGCAGATCGGCCATGCCCGGCGGCCCGCCCGCAGCTTCCGCCTGCCCGTATGGGCCAGGGTGGCGGCCATAGCTCTGCCGCTGGTCGCGGGCGCCTGGTTGCTGCTGAAGAAAACGCCCTCCCCGGCCCCCGCTGCCATAGCTACCGCCAGTGCCGCACAGGCCATCACAACGCCTTACGGCGCTACCCGGCAGGCTACCCTGCCAGACGGTACGGAAGTATGGCTCAACGCGGGCAGCAGCCTGACGTATGGCCCCGGTTTCGGGGAAAGCCAAAGGGAAGTGACCCTCACCGGTGAGGCTTTTTTTGACGTAGAAAAAAATGCTGAAAAACCTTTTGTGATACACACGGGCAAGATGAACATCCGCGTGCTGGGCACGGCCTTCAACGTAAAGGCTTACCCGGACGATCAGACACACGAAGCCTCCCTCATCCGCGGCGCCATTGAAGTAAGCCCGCTCAGCAGGCCGGAGAAGAAAGTAGTGCTGAAGCCCAACGAGAAAATAGTGCTGCCCAACCTGCCGCTGAAAACCAGTCCGGGCATGCTGCCGGAAGAAAGCTTCAAGGCCCTGCAGCGTGACGGCTATGCGCTGGCTGCCGTGTCTGTAAACCCGGCAGACCAGTCTGTGGCGGAAACCGCCTGGGTCAGCAACCGCCTGGCCTTTATGAATGAAAGATTTGAAGATATAGCGCTGCGCCTGGAAAGGAAATTTGAGATGAAGATCGTGTTCACAGACAGCCTGGCCCCGGCCCTGCGCTTTACCGCCACTTTCGAGAACGAGAACGTCCGCGAAACGCTGGAAGCCTTGCAATACACAGCGCCGTTCAGCTTCCGGATAGACCAGAAGACCATTTATATCACACGTTAAAATATTGCCTATGATGTAAGCAGCCACGTTACTAAATGAATCAGGGAAATGCGGCTAACATTTCCCTGGAAGAATTTAGACTTTACAAGACAGGTTCTCAGTTGGAACCGGAGGCCTGTCTGCATTTTATTGACCTAAATCCACTTAAAAGTATGAAAAAAATCAGACTTCCGGGTGTCTTATTGCCACTACCCGTGCCCATTTTAAAAGTCCTGCTCTTTATGAAAGTATGTTTTGTAATAGTACTTATTACATGTATGCAGGTATCAGCCAAAGTTTATTCTCAGACAAAGCTCACGTTCAAGGCGGAAAAGGTTCAACTAGCACGGATACTAAAATTGATCGAGAAAAAAACCAGCTACAGGTTTGTTTACAGCAACGATGTTCTTCCTGCCGAAAAAAAGATCACGCTCACTGCAGAAGAAACGCCTTTTGATGAAGTGATGAAAACTTTGCTGGATGATACCGGCCTCAATTTTAAAGTGCTCTCCAACAACCTGGTGGCCATTGCGCCCTCTCATGCCCAGCTGGCAGATATCACGGTGAAGGGAACGGTAACCGACAGTACCGGCAACCCCTTGCCCGGCGTAGCGGTACGGGTGGAAAACACTACCCGCGGTACGCTCACCAATGCGGAAGGCGCTTACGAAATAAAAGCCCCCGCCACAGCGGCGCTCATTTTCAGCCTCCTGGGCTATTTGCCGCAGCGGGTGGAAATAAGCAATAATGCCACGCTGAACATCCGGCTGCAGGAAGATACCAAAGGCCTGAACGAAGTGGTGGTGGTAGGCTACGGTACACAAAAACGCGCCAGCATGACGGGCGCCGTGGCGTCTATCAGTCCCGCGCAGATCACCCAACGCCCCGTTACTTCTATCCAGAACGCTCTTCAGGGACTGGTGCCGGGCCTTACCGTACTGAACCGCCCCGGAGATGTGGGCAGTGATGTGGGTACCATGACCATCCGCGGCAGGACCAACCTGGGCGCACCCGGGCCGCTCATCATCATAGACGGTATACCGGCCTCCAACCGGGAGCTGGCCTCTCTCAACCCTTCAGACGTGGAAAGCATGAGCGTGCTGAAAGACGCTTCTTCCGCCGCCATTTACGGCGCGCGGGCGGCCAACGGCGTATTGCTGATCACCACCAAACGCGGCAAGGAAGGGAAGATGTCTGTAGACCTGAACGCCAGCTATGGCTGGCAATCTCCCACCCGCCTGCCTGACTACCTGGGCTCGGCAGACTTTGCGCGCCTTTACAATGAGGCCATGACCAACGCCGGCAAACAGCCGCGCTACACGGAAGAAGAGATCTCCAAATTTGCCTCCGGCAGTGACCGTGACCTGTACCCCAACACAGACTGGTATGATGAAGCGCTGGCCCAGCGCCCCGCTTATAAAGACCTGCAGCTGGGCGTAACCGGCAGCAGCAATAAAACGCAATACTACCTGGGCGCCGGCTACCTGGGTCAGCAATCGCTGGTGCAGAACAAAGGCATGAACCGCTACACCGTTCGCCTCAACGTGAACTCCCAGGTGCTGCCCATCCTGAACGTAGGCGCCAACATGTCTTTCCTGAAGCAAGACCTGGATACCAAAGGCGGTGAAATGAACTGGGTGAGCCTGAACCGGCTGGGCCCCACCATGGCGGCGCGGCAGTCTGACGGCAGCTGGGGCACCATTAACGGCGGCAAGGTAGACGCTACGCTGGCCAAAGACAACGTACTGCGCAACATGGCGGAAGGCGGCCGCGGCTGGACGCGCAACCAGGTTACACAAACCGCGCTCAACGCCACGCTCACTCCCCTGCCCGGCCTCAGCATCAAAGGCCTCGGCTCCATCAAATACAATAACGACATTAGTAACCGCTTCTGGAACGAGCTGCCGCCGCTGATCAACTTCATCACCAAACAACCCATTGCTTCCACCGCCGTTACCCCCAACGAAATGGAAGAGTACTGGACACGCCGCCAGGAGCTGCTGCTGCAGGCCTATGCGGAATATGAAAAAAGCTTCGGCAGGCACAACACCAAGCTGATGATAGGCGCCTCACAGGAAAGCAACGAGCTGCGCCAGGCCTTTGTAGGCCGCAAACGCTTCCCCAACAACACGGCCAATACCGTAGGCCTGGGCGGCGGCGGCTCTGAAAACATCAGCGAAGACGATAACGGCGCCGCCAACCGCTCCACTGCGGAAGAATGGGCCATCCGCTCCTTCTTCGGCCGCGCCAACTATAACTATCGCGATAAATACCTGTTTGAGGCCAACCTCCGCCTGGACCTTTCATCCCGCTTCCACCCGGATTACCGGCTGGCCAAATTCCCCTCCCTCTCAGCCGGCTGGCGCATTTCGGAAGAGCCTTTCATGAAAAACATACAATGGCTCAACAACCTGAAGCTGCGCGCCTCCTGGGGCATTTTGGGCAACCAGGACAATGTGGCCCTGGGCAACTACTTTGACCGCCTCAACACCGGCTACTCCTACAACTTTGAAGGCAACCCGGTAGACGGCGTATGGCAAAAAGCCGGCACCAACAAACTGGCCAGCTGGGAAGAAGTGACCATGACGGACGTAGGGCTTGACTTCACGCTCTTTAACGGCCTGCTGGACGTAACGGCAGACTATTACATCAAACAAACAGACGGCATCCTGCTCACACAAAGCGTGCCCGCCACCTACGCGCTTGACCCTGCTACCGTAAACGCAGGCGCTACCCGAAACAAAGGCCTGGAACTGATGCTCAGCCATACCCACCGCGTGGGCAAAAACTTTGAATACCATGTAAGCGCCAACATCTCCCACATCCGCAACACCATTGTAGACCTGGGCCCCGGCGTTACCGAAAGGCTCAGCGACCGCTGGATTGAACGTGTAGGCGAGTCCGTTGGTTCCTTCTACGGCTGGGAAGCCATGGGCCTTTTCAAAGACCAGAAAGATGTAGATGATCATGCTACACAATCCGCCTCCACCAAACCGGGAGACATCAAGTATAAAGACCAGGACGGTAACGGGCAGATAGACGCTAATGACAGGGTAATACTGGGTAACGACGTGCCGTGGGTGAACTACGGCGGCAGCATTGGCGCTTCCTGGAAAGGGCTGAGCGTGGAAGTGCTGGTGTACGGCGCGGCCGGAGTAAAAACCTACCTGGACGGGGAAGCTGCTTTCTCTTTCTTCAACGGCGCCAGCGTAAAGAGCTATCACCTCCAGCGCTGGACCACGGCCAACCCTGATCCTAACGCCGCGTACCCCCGCATCCTGATCAGCGCAGACGGCAAGCATAATTATGACAACCGCTCGTCTTTCTGGCTGTTCAACGCCTCCTACCTGCGCATCCGCTCCCTCAACTTCGGGTATACCTTCCCCGCAAGGCTGGTGAAAAAAGCAGGCATGCAGCAGGCCAGGCTCTTCGTCACTTCCAACAATCCGTTCACTTTCATGATGGACAAACGCCTCACGGACTATGACCCTGAGGTTGGCTCCGGGCGCGGCGGTTATCCCGGTATTAAAACCTGGGCCATTGGTATGAACGTGCGTTTTTAATGATGATCTAAACAGAAAAAAGCAATGACAAGATATACATTCCATATAGCAGCACTCACGGCCTCCTGCCTGCTGTTTTCCTGCAACAAGGACTTCCTGGAAAGGCCGCCGCAAAACCAGCTCTCCGAAGGCACCTTCTGGACCAGCGAGAAAGACGCTACCGCTGCGCTGAACGCCATTTACCAGCAGATAGACGGCAGTGACGGCAATGCCTACGAAGACGGTTCTACAGACAACGCGCATGCCCAGTACCCCTGGGAAAGCAATGCCACCACCATTTCCCTGGGAGACGTCACCACTTCCATGAATGAAGGCTGGAACTTTGAGGCCATCCGCCGGGTGAACTACTTCCTCGAAAATGTAGACAAGGCGCCAATGGACAATACCCTGAAGGAAAGGTACAAGGCAGAGGCCCGTTTCATGCGCGCCTTCCGTTATGCCAATATGCTGGCCAACTTCGGGGACGTGCCGCTGATCACCAAAACCCTCACCGTAGAAGAATCTTACGTAGCGCGCACACCCAAGGCAGAAGTACTGAAATTCATTACGGACGAGCTGACCGCTATTGCCGCCATATTGCCACCCTCTTACGCCGGCGGCAAAAACAATGAAAAGGGCCGCATTACCAAGGGCGCCGTGCTGGCGCTGAAAGCCCGTGTACACCTCTACAGCGGCCAGTGGCAGCAGGCGGTAGAAGCTGCGGAACAGGTAATGGGCATGGGCTATGAGCTGTTCAGGGTAACCAGTGAAGATGCCAAAGACGCGGCAGACGATTATGCCCGCTGGGTAGATTTTGCCGATGCGGATGAAGCCACCCGCTTCAGGCTGGGGCTGCGCAGCTATGAAAAACTCTTCTGGCAGCAATATGAAGGGAACAAGGAAGTGATACTGGACAGGCAGCATATTCCCGAAAAAGATGCCAAGTTCATCAACACCCTCCTGCTCTCTGACGACCTGGGCGGCTGGAGCTCCATTGCACCCACGCAGAGCCTGGTAGACGCTTACCAGAGCTTCAAGACAGGAGAAGCCATTACACCGCTGAGCGCAGCAGAGCGGGCCGCCCGTTATAAGGCCCGTGCCATAGACCCCGCTTTCTACGCAGAATACCGTAACAGAGACCCGCGCTTCTATGCCAGCATACTGTTTGATGAAGCGCCCTGGAACAGCATTGAAGAAGGCTATTCCTTTACCTGGGTGAAAGGCGGCAACAACTGCTCCAAAACCGGCTACAACTTCCGCAAGTATGTAGACCCCGTGGCCTGGGGTGCAAGGATAGACAATCATGCCAATCACATCATCATCCGCTACGCAGAAATACTGTTGATCTATGCGGAGGCCAAAAACGAACTGTCTGGCCCGGATGCCACTGTGTACGATGCCATAGACCAGCTGCGCACACGCGCCGGCATGCCCCTGCTCAACCGCGCAGCGCTGGGCTCGCAAACCCTGCTCCGCGAAGCCATCAGGCAGGAGCGGCGCATTGAACTGGTGCTGGAAGGCCACCGCTTCAGAGACATCCGCCGCTGGCAAATTGCACCCAATGTGATGACCAGCCTGTATGACCTGGAAAATGGCCTGGTGCAGACCCGCAAGTGGGACAATAAGCTGTACCTGATGCCCGTACCGCAGTCAGACATTGACAAGAACCCCAAGCTGAACCCGAATAACCCCGGTTACCAGTGATCATATGCCGTTAGAGGCTACTCTTATCCATACAAAAAGGGCTGTCAAATTTGACAGCCCTTTTTCTTGCATGCGGACGTACCGCGCTATTTCTTGGTCAGGTCTTTTACGCGGATGTTGCGGAAGCGCACCACGGAGCCATGGCCCAGGAAGCCGATGCGGCCGGTGGTGTTTTTCAGGCCCGGATGATCTTTTTTGTCAAGCGTGCCTTTATCTCTTGCTTCAGCAATGTCACCGTCAAGGATAACAGTGCCGTTCAGTTCTACGGTAATACGTGTGCCCTTCACCGTTACCTGCTGGTAGTTCCACTCCCCTGTAGGTTTGAGGAAACCGCGTTTGGCGGGAATTACCCCGTACACGGAACCATGGTACTGGTACACGTGGAGGTTTTTGTAGATGTCGGCCTCATTGTCCAGTATCTGCAGCTCCATGCCTTTGTAAGCCGCATCGCCGCCGGGCGGCATGCGGATGCCCAGGCCGTTGTTGGCGCCGGGCGTGAGCTGGAACTCGAAACGGAACACAAAATCTGCAAACTCTTCTTTGGTGTAGAGGTTACCACCGCCTGAGCCTTTCGGAGAACAGAGAATGTTGCCATTGTCCATCACATAGCTGGTGGTGTTACCTTCCCACTGGTGCATGTTGGTACCGTCAAAAAGGACCTTGTACCCTTCTTTCTTTTCTTCCGCGCTCAGCTCATAGGGTTTGGGCTGTTCAAACTCGCGGATGTAAAGGTTGCGGTAAGCCACGTAAGTACCGTGCGCCTGCAGCTCCAGCTGCTCTTCGGGAAAGATGGGCAGCTTGCGGTCCCAGTAGTTTTCCAGTATCACGTTATCTACTACCAGTTTACCGTTGAGGTACACCGTTACGCGGTCTCCTTTCATGATGATGCGGAAGTTGTTCCACTCGCCAATGGCGTTATCTGCCAGTACGGAGGGTTTGCTGGGGTTGGCCTTGTTGTTGTACAGGCCGCCTGAGCCTACTTCCGCGCCTACGTCACGGCGGGCAGTGTCCCATATCTGCACTTGCGGCGTGCCGCGCAGGTAAATGCCGGCATCTCCGTCTTTGGTGATCTTCCAGTCAACGAACATTTCAAAGTCGCCGTACTTTTTATCTGTGCAGAGGTTGCTGCCATGGCCGTTAAACACCAGCAGGCCGTCTTTCACGCTCCATCCTTCCCGCATTACGGCATCCGCTTTCTCCTGTTCTTTCTTCAGCGTAGCCGCGTCCATTTTGGCGCGTTTGATGGGGTCTGCCACCAGGCCTTTCCAGCCGCTCAGGTCTTTGCCGTTGAACATGGGCACAAACCCTTCGCCGGCGGGCATTTCGTCCAGGTATTTGCGGATGGCCTGGCGCTGATAGTCGGCGTCACCACCTTTGAGGGCGTTGGAAGCTTTCTCCAGCAGGTTGCGCACCAGGGCGCCGCTGTAGGTTTTATCCGCCAGGGCAATGCCCATTACGGCCTCAGCAGCCTGTGCCTGTACAGCCGCATCGTCCAGGTACTGACCGGCAAACACCAGGGCGGGGAATGTTTTGCATTGCTCCGCCTGCTGCAGGATGTTCTTTTTCAGGCCTGCATCATCCGTCAGCTCCATAGCGTCTGAAAGCATCAGCAAACGCTGCTCTCCCGTACCCGCTGTTTTGGCCAGGCGTACGTAGCCTTGCAGGGCGGTTTTACGGTAGTCTGCGCTGTTACGGGCAATATTGATGAGGTCAGCAGCAGCACTGGCATCTTTCCAGTTGACCAGGGCAGCTACGGCTGCGGCTTTCTGGGACGCGTTGCCGCTGGCAAAGGCATCACTCACTACTTTTTTAGCAGCAGCGCCGCCAATACCGGCCAGCACAGCGTAATAACGCTCCTGCCCTGCGGCATTTTCCTTTTTCATTTGTGCAATTACCGGCTCTGCAGGGTTTGACAGTGAACCGGCGCCGGCTACCACGGCAGCCTGCAGCGCTTTCACGTCAGCGGGCGCAGTAGCTTTGGAAAGCAGGGTGAACAGAGAAGGCAGGTTTTCAGCCGTTACCACATCTTGCAGCCCGGCAAAAGCGGCATTGCGCACGCTTTCCTGGGGAGAGCGGGTAAGGGCCAGCACGTTCTGCACCTGGCTGTCTGCCTTGCGGCTGGCCAGCACGTCTATCAATGCCACCTGCGCGGCGGGAGGCATGGTGCCCAGCGCGGCGCCGGCCTGCGTTATTACTTCATTACCCTTTACGGTTTTCAGCACACCTGCAATAGCGGCTATTTCTTTGGCATCTCCTTTTTTCATGAGGGCCAGCAGCGGGGTGATGGCCTGCGCGCCACCGGTTTGACCGGCAGCTGTAATGGCGGCCAATCTTACATTGGCATCCTTATCAGTCAGGGAGCGGATGGCAATAGGCGCAGCCGCATCCACCTTGTTATTGCCCAGCATGGAAATAACGGCCGCCTTGCCGCCGCCGTTGGCTTTTGCCAGGGCCTTGATCCAGGCCGCGGTAGAAGCAGGCGTCAGGTTCTGGCCGGCAAATTTCAGCGCTGCGTCGCGGTATTCAGCGGAGGGGTCGTTTACGGCTGCCAGCAGTACGGGCAGGCTTTTTTCGCCCTGCAGCTGGTGCAGCAGGTAGAGTGCGGCGGTGCGCACTTGCTGCTGACCGGCACGGCCGGCGGCAGACATTACGGAATTAGCAATGTCCGTTGCTTCTTTCGTTTTGCCTTTTGCCGCTATCTGCTGCGCATAGAGCAGGTAAGATGCGGTAGCATTGCTTTCGTCATACTTGTAACCGGCTTTGACGGCAGCGGCTTTCAGCACGTTTTCCGCCTGCGGCTCGGCAATATGGGCCAGGGCGTAGAGCGCTGTTTTAGCCAGCATTTTATCAGAAGAAGCGGCCAGCGGCAACAGGGCGCTGGTAGCACCGGCCATGCGGCTGTCTCCTATCACTTCTGCCAGTATCTGCTGGTTGCGGCCGCTTGTTTTGGGCAATGCTTCCAGCAAGGCTTTTTGGGCGGCGGGAGAGTTGATCTTCACCAGTGTGCGGGCAGCGGGATCACACAGGCGCTCGTCTGCCAGGTAAGGTTGCAGGCTGCTTACGGCCGCATCAGAACCGATGTGCTGCAGCATGGTGATGAGGAATGCCTTGTTCTCTTTGTCGCTCACCTGCTTCAGGGCCTTGCAGAAGGCATCTACAGCAGCGGCACGTTCTTTTTCCTTGCCCGGCTGGGTTACATAAAAGGCATAACCGCCCAGTGCATATTGCACCGCGCTGTTATCTCCTTTTCCGGCGGGAGACAGCATGGCAGCCATTCCGGTAATGCCTTCCTCTCCCAGTTCCGCCAGCGCCTTCATATTGGCGTCCAGCTGTTTTGCATCATTGGCAGGCTGCTGTGCCAGCAGGTCTGCGATTTTTGTATGCGCTGCACGGTTGTCCTGCTTGGGTTGTGCCATTACGGCCATCTGCGCCAGGCAACATGCAGCTATCAAAAGTATCTTTTTCATTGTAGTGTTTTGATTAGATGGTCCACGGTCCGCGCATGGGCTGGAATATCAGCCTGTTGGCGCCTTCATCGTTGATAAACTCCTGTTTTACCGGGTCAAACTCCAGGTTGCGGCCCAGTTGCAGGGCAATTTTACCGATGTTCACAATGGTGCAGGAACGGTGCCCGTTCTCTTCATTGAGCGCAAACTTCTGGCGTTTTTTAACCGCTTCCACAAAGTCTGTTACCTGCGGGGCAGGGTCAGGGAATTCTGCGAGTTTCTTTTCGAGGTCCGGGATGTCTGACTTGAAGCCCTGGTACAGCTTGCCTTTCGGCCCTTCAATATAAGCTGCCTTGGTTTCGGTACCTGCACCGTCTAATATTATCTGGCAGCCATCTGCATAAGTGTAGGTGATCTTGCGCCAGGTACCCACTGCATCTGTATGCTGCTGCGGCGCGTCTATTTCCACTTTTACGGGGCTGGTATCATCTTTACCCAGGAAATACTGGATGGGGTCCAGGTAGTGCTGGCCCATGTCTCCGAGGCCGCCGCCATCATAGTCCCAATACCCGCGGAAGGTGCTGTGCACACGGTGCGGGTGGTAGGGTTTGTACGGCGCGGGGCCCAGCCACATGTCGTAGTCCAGCTCTTTGGGAACGGCTTGCGGCGCCACGTTGGTTTTACCAACCCAGAAGAATTTCCAGTCAAAACCGGTATGGCGGCTTACTGTTACTTTCAGCGGCCATCCCAGCAAACCGCTTTCCACCAGCTTTTTGATGGGTTTCACGGTAGTGCCCATGCCATAGAAGTTGGCATCAAAGCGGAACCAGGTGTTCAGCCTGAAAATACGGCCGTGCTGCTGCACGGCTTCTACCAGGCGTTTGCCTTCACCAATAGTGGCCGTCATGGGCTTTTCGCACCATACGTCTTTGCCTGCGCGGGCAGCATCTGCAGCAATGATGCCGTGCCAGTGCGGCGGCGTGGCCACGTGCACAATGTCTACTTCCGGCAGTTGTATCAGCTCCCGGTAGTCTGCAAAGGTTTTAACGCCCTTCCCCTGGTTGGGCAATATGTCAAGGGCTTTCTGGATGTGGGTTTTGTCCACATCACAAATGGCCACCACGCGGGTACCGGCGTACTTGAAATGGCCGCGGCCCATGCCGCCGGTGCCTACTACGGCCTTGGTGAGTTGATCGCTGGGGGCCAGGTAACCGCGCCCCAGTACGTGACGAGGCACAATGGTGAATGCAGCCAGCGCTCCCAGTGAGTTACGGACAAATTCCCGCCTGGAAGTTTGGTTTTCTTTCTTTGCCATGGTTTTGTTTAAGTGTAAACGTGATAGTTTGCGGAACAAAATACAAATTAGATCTTTTGTTTAGTGATGGTTTTTCGAAATAAATTCCGCCCAAATCCTTTACAGGCCGGATTTTTTTCGCATTATTGCCCGCGCATGCTGGCTTTCGGGCGGGTTCACCTTGGGAAATAGATATATATGCGGTAACTTTAATGAAATTTTTGTGTATGTACCGTACATTTCCTCCTCCACCCGCTCTGGTGGCCCATGTACGCATGTTCTGGGTATTCGAGCACGAAGTGGCCGAAGGAGAGCCGTACATATACCGTTCCATGGCAGACGGCTGCGTGGAAATGGTTTTCCACTACAAAGGCATGTTCACAGAGCCCGCACGGCCCAATGACATTTACCACCCCGCCGTGGTGCATGCGCAAAGCAGCCACTACCGCCGCTTCCTCACGCACGGCAGCTTCGGCATTTTCGGGGCTTACCTCTACCCCACCGCGTTGCCCCGGCTGTTCGGCCTCCCCGCTACGGATTTCAGCAACCAGATGCCCGGCCTGGAAGCCGTACTGGGAACGGAAGGCCGCCTGCTGGAAGAGCGCGTGATGACCGCCGCAGATCATTTCGAAAGGGTAAAAATACTCAGCGCCTTTCTGGAGGCGCGGCTGCGGAAGAATGAACAACACCCTACCGCCGCACATCTTGCGCTGCGCCACATCCTCCATCAGAAAGGGCAATTGAACGTAGAGCAGCTGGCCGCGGAAACCTGCCTTTCCACCCGTCAGTTTGAACGCCGGTTCAAGGAGTATTGCGGTTTTTCCCCGAAACTGTATACGCGCATCATCCGTTTCCAGCACGCGCTGGCCGCTTACGGAGAAGAGCGGAGCCTCACTGATATAGGCTATGCATGCGGGTATTACGACCAGTCGCATTTCATCCGCGAGTTCAGGGAATTTTCAGGTTACCACCCCCGCCAGTATTTTGCCGGGCGCCCCGAAGGCATTGAGTACCGGGAGTAGATACCGGCGCAACTTGTCGTATTTATCCAATTTCGCCCCATACAGCGCTCCTATCTTTGTACCGGACTCAAAACATTCATCAACATGGCAAAAACAAATAAACCCGAAGGCTATCCGGCCGTATGCCCGTACTTCCTGGTGTCAGACGCCCTCAAATTCCTGGAATTCGTAAAAGCGGCTTTTGACGCGGAAGAAATAATGGTGCATAAAGGTGATGACGGGCGCGTAATGCATGCAGAAGTGCGTATCGACGACAGCGTTATTATGTTCGGCAACAGCACCGATGCTTTCCCGCCGGAAACGGGCGCCGTTTTCATGTTTGTATCCGATACGGACGCCACTTATAAAAAAGCGCTGGCTGCGGGCGCCACTTCCCGACAGGAGCCGGATAATAAAGACTATGGCCGTGCGGCCGGCATCTTTGACCCGTTCGGCAACAGCTGGTGGATCACGGCGGTGTAGCAGTTCAGCTTTCCGTAAAATGCTGTTCTCCGGAGCCGCCGTTGGAGAGGTAATAATCCCACATGGTGATGAACACTTTTTCTTTCAGCACCGGCAGGTCTGCCCGTGTAAGGCCGGCGGTGGGCACCGGCGGCAGAAAATGGAAGTCTATACGGTGCGGCAGGGCAAAGAACTTGCCGGGCAGCAGAATATCCCGCGTGTGAAAAAGCAGTGAAGGAATGATGGGTGTTTGTGTATCTATGGCCAGTATAAAAGCACCGTCGTAAAAGCTTTTCAACGGGTAGCCGGTGCGGTTGCGGGTGCCTTCCGGGAACAGCACCATGTGCATCCCCATTTCCAGCGCCTGCCGCATATGTTCAAAGCTTTGCCGGCGGCTGGCGTCGTTCTTCCGGTCTACCATAATGCCGCCAATCTTGTACATCATACCAAACAGCGGGATCCTGGCCATTTCAGCTTTGGCCAGGGTCTTGTTCACACCTGGCACGCCCGGCGTGGTAACGGGCACATCCATAAAAGAGTTGTGGTTGCATACCACCACGTACACCTTTCCTTTTTCAAAATATTCCAGGCCCTTGCGGTATACCGGGCAGAAGATAAGGTTCATGTACACCTTCATCCAGCCCCTGCCTATGATGAGGAACCAGCGGGTTTTATGCGGATCGGGGAGAAAGGAAACGATCCAGATAGGGATCAGCACAATCAGCAAAGTAGCTGCGAACAGTAATAGACCGTATACGGCAAACACTCGTCCTGCTATATTTCTAAGCCAATTCATCTAAAAGGGATCAATCTGAGAATATCGTTGTTATAACTGCCAGTTCACCGGCTCCTTGCCCTGCCTGATCAACAGCTCATTAGCACGGGAAAAGTGCCGGCAACCGAAAAAACCTTTATCTGCGCTGAAGGGAGAAGGATGCGCCGCTTTCAGGATGTGGTGCCTGGTGCCGTCAATCAGCACCTGCTTGTCCTGCGCAAACTTTCCCCAGAGCATGAATACCACCCCTTCTTTCAGTTCGGATACTTTGCGTATCACTGCGTCTGTAAAGCTCTCCCACCCTATTTTACTGTGAGAGGCCGGCTCGCCGTCACGCACGGTCAGCATAGCGTTGAGCAGTAGCACACCGCTTTCCGCCCAGGGGGTGAGGTCTCCCGTTTCCGGGATGGAAAGGCCAATATCCTTATTCAGTTCTTTATAGATATTTACGAGAGAGGGCGGCGGTTTCACACCTTTCTGCACGCTGAAACAAAGACCGTGCGCCTGCCCGGGGCCATGGTAAGGGTCTTGCCCGAGGATCACCACCTTCACACGGTCAAAAGGCGTTTTGTCAAAAGCATTAAAGATCAGGCTTCCGGGCGGATAAATAGTTTTACCAAGGGCTTTTTCATGTTTCAGGAACATGACTATCTGTTCAAAATAGGCTTTCTGAAATTCATCTTTCAACACTTCTTTCCAGCTACTTTCAATCTTTACGTCCATGGCTATAATTTTGAATCAGAGGAATATTTTGATTAATTAACGGGAAATTATATAAATTTGCACTCCCAGTAAAAAAAAATTTATAGTGTACCGGACCGGTAGCTCAGCTGGATAGAGCAGCTGCCTTCTAAGCAGCAGGTCATTGGTTCGAATCCAATCCGGTTCACTTTGCAGGGCGGTCTGTTGAAATAGATCGCCTTTTTTTGTGCCGGCATGTGAAATAACAGCTATTTGGCATAAAGCGGAGAACGCTTCAGCAGGTACTCCAGCGTGCTCTTATACGCGTCCTGTGTATTCCAGAAAGATGTTCTGTCTTGCTCGTACACACTGTCACCCTTGTCATTGTAAACAGCCAGGTTCAGTTTTGTCTGATAGTTTTGCGTAGCGGTACCATAGGAAGAGGAATTGTACCGCCGGTCTTTATCATCGGTTTTGGATGAAGAACCGGAATTGGACTGATAAGTAGTTTGTGTGGTTTTGTTCATGGTTACCAGGCCGTTGACCACATACTCCACTCCCAGTATGCCGCACAGGTCTTCCATTGTATATCCCTTGATGTTCTCTTTGGTTACACCTGCCTTGATCAGCATGGCGTTGGTAGTGCGGGGGTTCAGGATGGTAAATACGCCGGCATGTTTGCTCATGTAGGAATAACATTCATTTTGCACCTCCTCACCTACTGATTCATCTGCCACCTGCCCGTCACGTACAAAAGCAAAAGGAAGAACTGCTACCTTGTTATGGTGCTCTTCAAGGCCCGGGCCGCCCTGCGCGGGCTGGTTGCCGGCGGAAGACTGCGGCGGTTTATTAAAGACCTCTATACGGCCGCTGCCGAAGGTGATCTTCATGATGTCCGCTTTTTTAATATTGTACACCAGCGTCTCATTGGCATATACAAAATCAAGATCGCCGTCATTGATCTTTACCACTTTACCGGTCAGCTCTTCGCCGTTCATCTTCAGGATAACATCGTTGTTGAAAGCTTTCTGCGCAATTGCATGGAGGGTAACAACCAGCAGGGTCAGGCAGGCAAATAGTTTTTTCATATGGTTTAGTTAAAGGTTGATACAAATATAGGGAAATCTGAAGGCGCTACGGGCGGCATATATGTTTCATGAAACGATTCATTACATTCGTATTCCGATTTTCAAATCACCGTCAAGTCATTATGAACCAGGAACCACAAGAGGATGCAGTCAATAGCGGACATCTGGTCTATCACAAGATAGGCGGGCTTATACGCAGGTACCGCAAAGAAAAGGGCTTGAAGCTGCTGGACCTTTCCGGTCTTACCGGCATCAAATCCGCCATGCTTTCAAAAATAGAGAACGGCCGGATGCTGCCTACCATTCCCACACTTTTTACCATTATCCGGAAACTGGGCATCAAACCGGAAACGTTTTTTTCCGAACTGAGCGCGGAAAACAGCTTTCCCGGTTACCTGCTGCTGCGTCATGACAGTTATGCCTACTACGAAAAAGAAGAAGGCGCCACCGGCTTTGAGTACCAGTCTATTTTGGAAAACAATTTTGAAGGCGGCGCTTTCCAGATCTCTTTGCTTACGCTGCGCCCCGGCGCAAAGCGGCAACAGGTCTCCACTGCGGCCTATGAATTTGTATATGTGCTGAACGGCAACCTGCAATACCAGCTGGAAGACAAGGTATTTGACCTGTATGAAGGCGATTCGCTGTTTTTTGACGGCAATATCAACCACGTGCCTATCCATCACCAAAACACCACCGTGCGCCTGTTGGTGATGTATTTCTTTGGAGAATTGAGCCGCTAGAGTTTATTCAATGGAAATTTATTTTCCTGAAAAGAAATATTCCCTATCTTGTCAGGCAAAAACCTGTATGATCTTTTCCAAGCCTATCCGGTTCCTTTGCTGCCTGCTACTGATCTGCGCCCGGCCATCCATGGCCCAGTCTGCGCCGGAACACGTCATCCTCATCGGGTCAGACGGGTTTGGCGCGTATGCCTTTCAGCAGGCCAGGGTGCCTAATTTGCGGGCCATGATGCAGCAGGGCTCCTGGACGCTGCACGCCAGAACGGTGCTCCCCTCATCCAGCGCGCCTAACTGGGCCTCTATGGTGATGGGCGCCGGCCCGGAACTGCATGGTTACACCACCTGGGGCAGCAAGCAGCCGGACCTGCCGGCACGGGTACTGGACGAGTATAACATGTTCCCCTCCATATACTCCCTGCTCCGGAAAGCAAAACCACAAAGTGAAATAGGCGTCATCTACGAATGGGAAGGCATAGGCTACCTCTTCCCGAAAGCCGCTGTCAATAAAAATCAAAACTGTGATGGCGATGTAGCGGTAGCTGCCGCCGCCTGTGCCTACATCAAGTCAAAAAAGCCGTCTTTCCTGTTTGTGCATCTGCATGATGTAGACAGTGTGGGCCACAAGGTAGGCCATGGCACACCGGAGTATTATGCCGCCATTGAGCGTACAGATGCGCATGTAGGTGAAATGCTGCAAGCGGTAAAAGAAGCCGGCATAGAGCAAAACACCGTGGTAATTTTCACGGCAGACCATGGCGGCATCAACAAAGGCCATGGGTCAATTTCCATGAATGAAATGGAAATTCCCTGGATCGTGAAAGGCCCCGGCATTCTGCAAAACCATGAAGTGCAGGGCAGCGTAATGACCTTTGACACGGCCGCCACCATAGCCCGGCTGTTTGGCCTCACGCCGCCGCAGGTATGGATCGGCAAAGCTATTGCTGAGATATTTAAGTAACGAAAAAGCCGCGCTCCTTTTGAAAGCGCGGCTTTTTCAGATGTAGCTGCCCGCAGGCAACTACTCAATGCTCAGTTTACGTATGCTGCCATTATCGGAACCGATGTAGAACACACCTTTACTATCTGCGGCAATACAGTTCACCCCTTCAAACCTGGCCGTTTCGCCGGGGCCATCCACCTGGCTGGCGCCATTCCCGCCGGCAATGGTAGTCACCACGCCCTGCGGGTTGATCATACGGATCACAAAACGGTTGTGCGTGTAATCGTTGTCGCAAACGTACAGGTTGCCTTTCTGGTCTACCGCAATATCCATGGGCGCGCCGAATTGCGCTGATACCCCTACCCCGTCTTTCGCCTCATTCTTGCCATTGCCCGCTACCATCCTGATACCGCCGGGGCCGGTGCTCCAGATGCGGAAATTGCTTTCATCAGCAAGGTAAACGCTGTTGTCTGCACCGAAAGCCATGCCAGTGAAGCTTTGTGGACGCGCAGCGGGATCAACGGACATGAAAGCATTGGCATTGTGTAGCGCGGTCACATTCCCGCTGGCCGGTATATTCACCAGCAGGCCACCGTCAGGAGTGGCAACGGTATAATACAGCAGGCCGTTTGGCGCAAATTTCACGAAAGCAGGGTAACTCATGCTGACAATGTTTTTGGGCCCGGTAGCCGGCCCCGCGCTGTTACCGCCAACCCACAGTTCAACCGCGTTGGTGGTTGTATTGACCCGGTAAATAGCGCTTACGCCTGACCTCCTGGTGTTGACATAGAGGTTGCGCTGGGCGTCTACTGCAATACCCCAGGGGTCTTCAAGCACCGCTACCCTGTCGTAGCCATTGATAATGCCGTCCTGGTTCACATCTATCGTGGACTGAACGGTGGGTTGTATAACGGAAACCTGGCCGCCGGGAGTGTACTGTATCACACGCTGGCCTTCGTAATCCGTATAATAAAGATTGTCTTTATTGTCTACCGCAATGCCCTGGACGTTCGTTACCCCAAGGCCGTTGAGTGCTGTAATGGTGCTCACCTTTGCCTGCATAATGGCAACGCTGGCGGCGCTGCTCACCGTTCTACCGTTAATGGACACCGTTACTTTACCTGCGGTGGCGCCGAACGGTACGGTTACTACCAGCTTGTCTGCCCTTGCCGTATGCACCTGGGCGTTGAGGTTATTGATCCTCACTTCATTTTCCGCAGGCACGGTGCTGAAGTTTTTGCCTTCAATAGTAAGCAGCCAGCCGGGAAAGGTTTTTTCGTCAGACAGGGCGGTGATAGCGGGCAATTGGTCCTGGTTAAGGAGCGCGGAAAGCGCGTGCATGATATACCGCTCCCCTATGCCCACGCCTGTTGCAGAAACAGGAGCGGCATTGATGTACAGCTGGCCGTTCTGCACATGTACCACCAGGGTTTTGCCGTTGATGGCGGTCAACGTTTTGCCGTCTGTCAGGTCTGCGGCAGCCAGCTTTCCTTTGATGATATAGTCTTCCAGCTCTGAGGAATCAGCCAGTTTTTCACGCAGCTCCCCGCTGAAGTCTGGCGCCCGCCGGCCACCGGCATTGGTAAACGCGGCGTTAGAAGGGGCAAATACCGTTACGCCTGCCGTGGCGTCTGCGTCAGATACTTCCAGGTCTTTCAGAATAGCGGCAAATTTGCTGAGCGTGTCAATAGATGAGATCCTGGCATTGAGGGATGTGGTGAGTTCGGCCGCCGGTTTTGGTTTCTCTTCCGGCGTTTCTTTGTCCTTTTTGCAGGCTGTCGCCAGCAAGGCAAGGGACAAAAGGAAGGTGCTACATGTTTTCATGGCAAATGGTTTCATTTTCTGCCGTGAAATTAGCCCGGCGGTGCAGGTCAGCCAATAGCCATTTCTGGCTATTGAATCACATAAATACCTTTGTAGCGCAAGCATTATTGCATATCGCTATTTGTTAATTAATAAATAGTTATCAAGGATACCACTATATTTGAAGCGCACTTTCACCCCTGCAAATCCTTACCTTATGGAACTATACCAGTCCGACCATCTGCTGCTCCGGTATAATGAAAGCCTCAACCTCTTCCAGGGAACATGGAAGGCTTGTGATACTGCCGAGACCTTTATTGAGGGCATCAAAACCTACAAGGAAGTATTTGAGAAAACGGTACCGGAAAAGATAGTATGGGACGAAACAGGATTTTCTTTTACTATTCCGCCAGACCTGCAGCAATGGACGTATGAGTTCCTGGACAAACCCGCAGGAGACAAGGGCATAGATTATAAGGTAGCGCATATTGTAGGCCCTGATGTATTGGCCTCGGTTTCCATCATGGAAATGTATACAGATGGTAAAACGTCTTTCACTCCCCGCTTTTTTTCTCACGAGCATGCCGCCCTGAACTGGATGGAATCCGGCGCCCCCTCACTCCCGCCCGCTTCCGGCAAGCCGGAGTGGACGGTAAACCGCTTCCCCGAAGAAGGGAAGGCACGCATCACCATAGACATAGACCTCAATGACCTGCCCCAATACCTGCTTGACTTTAAACAAATACTGCGGAGCAGAAAGTTCCACATGGAAAATTATACCCGCTTCCTGCAGCTGACCGCCAGGGAAAGGCTGGTGCTGTCCCTCCTCCTCAAAGGCCATGGCAACAAACAGATAGCAGACAGGCTTGCCATAACGTGCGATACGGCCAAAACCCACCGGAAAAACATGCTTCGCAAACTTGGATGCAGGAATATGGCGGAGCTGATGATGTACAAGATATTCTTCTGACAAGGCAGGCTACCCACTAGTGGGTATTGCCGGAGTACCGGCGTTTCGCCAAATTTGGCCAGCTATTCAACCCTTGCCATGAAGAAAATCGGACGCGTGCAACGTAAGAACGATCTTACATTTGAACGGCATTTGCAAGACCTGTATTTCGCGGCAGATCATGTGGACGAACAAGATGTAAAACAACTCCTGTCAAAGTTCAGGGAATCAGGCAGCCAGCTCCGGCAGGCAGGCCCTCTCCTCTATGTAGTTGACTATACCAGCTCCCGCTACCTGGCCATGAGTGACGCCAGCCGGATGATTACGGGTTACGACCCGCGGGAGTTCCTAGAAGGCGGCATTCCCTTCCTGATGGACATTTACCAGCCGGATGATTTCAGGGTGTATAACCACAAGGTGTTCCCGGCCAACATGCAGTTTCTGCAATCGCTCCCGCAGGAAGAGCACAGCCAGTTCATCTTCAGCTATAACTTCAGGGTGCGGCACCGTAACGGTCATTATGTGCCGGTGCTGCAGCATGGCGCCTACATCACTTCCAAACTCACCGGACTGCCGTTGTACAGCCTGGGCATTGTGACAGACATCAGTCTTGTCAAGAAAGACCGCATGATCTACCACGCTATCGAGAAAACGGAAGAAAGCGGGGAATGCATTGTAAAACGCGCCATGCAAAACAACTTCTTTTATCCTTACGAAGAAGACAGCCTGCTCTCCCGGCATGAAAAACACATCCTGGAAATGCTGGCGGGCGGCAGCAGCAGCAAGCAGATAGCAGACAAGCTGAAGATCAGCGAAAACACTGTAGCCAATCACCGTAAAAACATGCTCAGGAAAACCAACACCCGCAACGTGGCAGAGCTGATTGCCTTTGCCTGTTCTATTCAGCTCATCTAAACAATACCAGTCATGCAGCACATTACCTACGAAGGAGAAGGCACCTCAGGAAAAATGATCATTTTCATTCATCAAAGCTCAGGCTCATCTGCCGTGTGGCAGCACCAGGTTACGGCCCCGGAACTGCAGGCACACCGGCTCATTTGTCTTGACATGCCCGGTCACGGCAGCGCGCCGCAGATGGAGAGTTATTCCCTGCCCGCCATGGCCGCAGCTCTGCAGGCCAACATCCATGCCATTACCGGCAACGCTCCATACGTGCTGGCCGCGCTTTCCATCAGCTGCAATTTTATTGCCGAAATAGCCCCGCAGCTGCGCGGTTGCAAGGGGCTTTTCCTCACCGGCGCGGGACTGGTTGGCGGAACGGTAACCCCTGCAAACGTCATGCAACCCATGGAGCATGGCGCCGTGCTGTTCACAGAAGATCCCCCGGAAACCGCGTTGCGCGCCTATCTCAGTGCACTGACGGCCGTGGGGAATAAAGCGGTAATTGCCGGCATGGCCGCAGACTACCGCCGTACAGACGCCGCCTTCAGAAGTGGTATGGCCACATCATTAGGCCGCGGCGAATGGAATGACGAAATTGCCTGTGTTGCCGGCTCCGGCATGCCTGTAGCGCTCGTATTTGGAGCGGAAGAAAAGGTGATAGACGCCGGTTATACCAACGCAACGCCGCTGCATCGGCATGTGCAATTTATTGCAGGCGCAGGACATCTGGCCAATATTGACCAGCCGGCGGCTTTCAACAGGATGTTGCGTGATTTTGCAGACAGGGCGTTCATGGGGTAAGGTTTCATACAGGTTTTTTATTAGTTTCGTGTTAACTGCAAACAATAAAAAACCCAAACCTATGCCTTTGAAATCTCTCCTTCTCCTTTTGGCGATATTCCTGGCTGCCAATGCAGCACAAGCCCAGAACAAGCTCGAAGCCACCGGCAATGTTGGCATTGGCACGCTTTCCCCCAGTGAAAAACTCACGCTCTACAATGGCAACCTGCTGATCAGAAAACAATTCGGTACCGGCCCGGATTATGACTGGTTTACCATCGGCTCTCATGAGCAGATAGAAAAAGAAGTAACAGGTGTGTTTACCGGCATATTAGGCACCAACATTAACCCTCTTCTCGACAATGACGGCAAACCCGCATCCCGGAACAACCAGCCTACTCTTGCTTATCAACAGTCTTGGGCGCTTACCTTCGGCAGCGGCGACCACCATAACAATTTTTCCATCTGGGGCGGGCGTAATGCGGCTAGCGGCACGCCACTTACGCCCTTTTTCAATATTGCGGGTAATGGGTATGTTGGCATCGGTACTACTTCGCCGGGTCATAAACTTGAGATAAGATCGTCCGAAAATTCCGCCAGCCAGTTCAAACTTAGCAAAGACAACGTGGGAATATTCGGCATGCTCTCCTACAGCGAGGACAATATTCAATTATCATTTGACGCGTTGTGGAACGGGGGATGGATAGCACAGCATGCTTCGTCTGCATGGCTATGTAAAATAAACAACCGATTTAAAATAATGGGTAATTCCGGCAGTACACCGGGTGGCACGGCCCTTCAACGTGAAATGTTAACAATAGATCTGGCATCAGGGAATATTGGCATCGGCACGTCCGATCCTTCAGGTAAATTTGAAGTTTCCACCTCCACAGGTTCAGAACAATCATCAGTCAGTATTCAACAGGTCAACACGAATGTTAATCCTATTAATCAGCCTACCTCCAAACTGGTCTATAACTGGTATGGCCTGCCAAAGGCAAGTATAAATTTCCACCGGGGTAGCGCCGCCATTGACGGGTTCATGAGTTTCTCCACTGCTGACAATTCGGTGCCGGAAGAAAGAATGCGTATTGACCAACATGGCAATATTTCTATTGGCACACCCTATTCATATGGCTACAAACTCTCTGTGGCCGGAGGAATGATCGCTGAAAAAGTAACAGTGAAATTACGGACGAACTGGGCAGACTTCGTTTTTGACCCCGCCTACCCCCTGCCCACCCTCGAAACCGTTGAATCCCACATCCGTGAAAAGCGCCACCTCCCAGGCATCCCCTCCGCCGCGGAATTAGCCCAACAAGGGCTTGACCTGGGGGATATGCAGCAAAAACAAATGCAGAAAATAGAAGAGCTGACCTTGTACGTCATTGACCTGCATAAAAAATTAGCAGGCCAGCAGGCCCTCATTGCAGAGCAGGCCAAAGCGCTGGAAACGCTTAAAACATTGCTGGAGAACACAGCCGCCGTAAAAAAGCAGCCCTGACCAATTTACTAACTGGCAGCCTTCAACTCAATATAAAACGTAGTACCCTTGCCTTCTTCTGTTTCAAACCAGATCTTGCCGTTGTGCGCTTCAATGATCTGTTTGGAAATGCTCAGGCCAAAGCCGAAAGACTCCTCTCCACGGGTGCCTTTTCTTTTTGCTTCCCTGGCCTGGCTGAAGAGCTTGCCTTGCAGCGCTTCCGGAATGCCGATGCCTGGGTCTTTTACGGTAATCACCGCGGTACCGTTCTGCTGCTTCAGCGCCACCTGTATGCTGGAGCCGTCAGGACTGAATTTGATGGCGTTGTTGATGAGGTTGCTGAACACCCGCCAGATCTTCTCGCGGCAGGCCAGCACTTTTACGGGCTCCGCGTCCAGCAGAATGTGCTGCTGCTTTTCCATCGCTTTTGTCTGCAGCAGGTCTACACAATACCGCAAGGCCACATGTACCTCTACCAGTTCCTTTTCCATGTTTGCCAGTGAGGTATCCAGCTCCAGGAGGTCGGATATAAGGCTTAGCGCGCTGGTGCTGGACGTTTTGATCAGCTCCACCATTTCTTTGTTTCTCTTTTCCTGCGTCGGGTCCATCAGCAATAATTCCGACAAGGTGTGGATGGCGCCTACGGGGTTGCGCAGGTCATGGGCCACTATCTTCATCATGCGGTAATGGCTCAGCTGACTTTGTTCAAGCGCCGCAAGGCTCTTGCGGATGTTATCGTGCTGTGCCGTAACCTCCTGGTTCAAATGCTGGAGCGCGGCCACGTGGCGGCGTGACTTCCGCCAGTTCTGCCAGATCATCCATGCAACGGCCATGACGGTAAGGCACAGGAATATAAGGATAAACAGGTAAGCGATCTGCAACTCATTGTTCTTTTGCAGCATCTCCAGCCGGTGCTCTCCCTCCATGCGCACAAACTCCTTGTTGATATCAGCCACCGCCGGCTTGGCTGCAACCGCCCGCAGAGAGTCGTTGAGCTGCGTATAAGCCCTGAGCGCGGCGTACCCTTCATCTGGCCTACCGGTTTTTTCATAGTATTGCCATTGCAGGCGCAGCCATTGCTGCCTGAGCTCCGCCACCGGAAATACTTCCAGGGAAGCCTGCATTTCTTCCAGCACCGCTTTTGCATTTTGGAAGCGGTTTCCTGCCAGGTACAGTTCAACCAGCTTGCCCATGGTGATCAGCGCGTCCCTTTTTTCATCCCTGCCCCTGATGTTGATATCTATGCTTTGCCGGTAAAGCTTTTCTGCGGCCAGCGTATCTCCCCTGCGCAGCAGCACTTTTCCCTTGTTGCCGTATACTACTGCAATGGCGGCTTGCATACTGCTGTTGTGCGTGGGAATATGGCGGAACTTTGCACCCCTGTTTTCAATAAAACGAAGGGTACTGTCATACAACGCCAGCGCCGTGCTGTCATCCCCGACCTTGTCATAGCTGAGTGCTGCATTGTCAAGCATACCTTGCCGGTAATAGAAGATATTAAAGCGCAACGTATCGCAGTTGCCCAGCCGCTCAAACGTTTCCAGAAAGTAAGGCACGGCTTCCTTGTATTTTTCCTGGCGGTAATATACCAGCGCCAACCTGCTGGCATATTCGTGATATTGGCAGGTATCCTTTGTTTCCAGCAATACTTCACGGCCGCGGTAAAAATAAACGTAGGCCTCATCATATTTCTTTCGCTCACGGAGCACATCTCCTTTTGAAAAAAGCGCACGGGCGTAATAAAGCGGGTACCTTTCCCGTATATGCCTGTTGTCAAATACCTGCAGCGCACTGTCTGCATACACCATGGCGCGGGGCAGATCAAGGGTTTTAGCGATATGGTACAAGTGTATGCGGGCATATTTGTTGTACAGGTCAATTTTTCCGGGAGCGGGAAATGCCGCATATGCTTTTTGAAGGTATTGGTATGACGCTTCCGCATCGAAATTTCCGATACTGTCTGCTATGGAGAAAACCTTGTTGAAATAGGCAGGATGTTCATACGTTTCCTGCACGGCAGGTGCACAAGCGTTAACAAATACTATTACTAGCAGAATAATTCGCCGTGCTGCCGTATAACGGGACTTAGACAAAAAACATTCACTCATTCTCCAATGGATATGGGAACTATTATAAATTAAATATAAGGATTTTCTTTATCCGGAAATGCACGGTATATTACCCGCCCGTGCAATGTGAAGAATATCCTATATTTAACGGCGATAGCTCATGCAGAAAGCCATATCCATATACGGAATAGTGACCATAACCGCCCTTGCCTTTTTTGCAGGCTGTAAACCGGCTTCCCCGCCGGATTACAAGCCGCGGGTACATATTGGCAGGGAGAATGGTAAATATATGCTCTTCCGTAACGATACGCCTTTCATCATCAAAGGGGCGGCAGGCTTCACGCATCTCAGGAAATTACAGGAAGCGGGCGGCAACACCATCCGCGTATGGGATACGCTTCATCTAGGCCGCATCCTGGACGAAGCGCAGGCCCACAACATAGCGGTGATTGCCGGCTTTCCCATGCCCGCCAGCGGCTTTCTTGCCTATTATGAAGACACCACTAAAACAGCGGCCCAATACACCGCCTTCCGTGCCGTGGTGAACCGCTACAAGTCACATCCGGCGTTACTGATGTGGTGCCTGGGCAACGAGCTGAACTTCCCCTACCGCCCCATGTTCAAACCTTTCTATAAGGCCTACAACAGCCTGGTGAACATGGTACGTACGGAAGACCCTGACCACCCGGTTACCACGGCCATTATCAACCTGGACAAGAACAGCATTTACAACCTGCGCTGGAAAGTGCATGGCCTGGACCTCCTGTCTATCAACATCTTCAACCAGCTGCGAAGCCTTGAGCAAGACCTCGGCAAGGTTTCCTGGGCATGGAACGGCCCCTTTCTCATCACCGAATGGGGCGTAAACGGGCCCTGGGAATCCGAGTTCACAGCCTGGGGCTCTCCCATAGAAAATACCAGCACCAGGAAAGCGGAGCAGTACCGTGAGCTCTATGAGCAGCATATGCCGGTGAACCATCCCCGTTTCCTGGGGGCCTGCGTGTTTTTCTGGGGCAGCAAGCAGGAAGTAACACATACCTGGTTCAGCACCTTCAGTAGTACCGGCGCCATTTCCCAAACGGTGAACACGCTGCAGTATCTCTGGACGGGGCAATGGCCCGCCCAACAGGCGCCGGCGCTCAAATACATGCTGGTGAACGGCAAGGGCGCAAGAAACAACATCCTGCTCAAACCCGGCGCCCCGCAAAAGGCGGAAATATTGTTCGAAACACCACCCGCAGATTCCCTGCGCTTACATTGGGAAATATTACCGGAAGACTGGTACATGAAAGACAAATACACGCCCAATACCCGCAAACCGGCCCCCCTGAGAGGCTTGCAGCTATCAGCCAAGGGGTATGCCACCACGTTCAGGGCGCCGGAAAAGGAAGGCCCTTACCGGATATTCGTAACCGTGTTTGATAACAGGGGGCAATACGCTTCCGCCAATACACCTTTTTACGTAGTAGGCCCATGATCAAAACACTGGAGCCGGTTGCTCCGCCTTCGCGGATGGAACGGTTTACTTTACGGTTAATGATTTTGCTGGGTGTTTGCAGCACCGGCTACCTGCTGCTGTGCCTGTTCCGGCACTCCCAGGTGGGTTATGCCCCGTTTTACTGGGTGCTGATGGCAGGTATTACCTTCAACTGCCTGCGGCTGCTGCATGAATGGTATCACTATTTTTCCATTTCCATACCTGGCACTCCCCCGCCGCAGCATGCCTTTACGGTAGACATCTTTACCACCTTCTGCGCGGGAGAGCCGCATGCCATGATCGTGGAAACACTTACCGCCATTCAGGCCATCCGCTACCCGCATACCACCTACCTTTGTGATGAGGCCAATGACCCTTACCTGGCGGAAGTTTGCCGGCAACTGGGCGTTGTACATGTAACCCGCACCAACAAAATAAACGCCAAGGCAGGCAACATCAACAACGCCCTGCAATACGCCAAAGGCGAGCTTTGCGTGGTGCTTGACCCTGACCATGTGCCGGCCCCTGATTTCCTGGACCACATTGTTCATCATTTCAATAACCCGGAAGTTGGTTTTGTGCAGGTGGTACAGGCCTACAGCAACATGGGAGACAGCCTGGTGGCCAAAGGCGCCGCGCAGCAAACCTTCCAGTTTTATGGCCCCATTATGGCCACCATGAACAGCTACGGCACCGTGCTGGCCATTGGCGCCAACTGCACCTTCCGCAGAGCGGCGCTCAACTCTATAGGCGGCCATGCGCCGGGGCTGGCGGAAGACATGCACACGGCCATGCAGCTGCACGCCAAACAATGGAAGTCTGTTTATGTGCCGGCCGTGCTGACCCGCGGGCTGGTGCCTTCCACCCTTTCCGCCTATTATGCCCAGCAACTAAAATGGTCACGCGGCGTTTTTGAATTATTTGTAACCACCTACCCGAAGCTGTTCAGCCGCTTCACCTGGCGGCAGCGGCTGCATTACGGCACCATCCCCTTCCATTATTTTTCCGGTGTGGTATTTTTTATCAACTTCCTCATCCCCATACTTTCTCTCGTCACCGGGCTTATTCCCTTCCGGATGGACATGGTAGACTTTGCGTTGCTGGGCCTGCCGGTAATAGCCTCCGTAATATTGGTACGGCATTTTGTACAGCGCTGGGTGATGGAAGAAACGGAACGCGGCTTTCATATAGTAGGCGGGCTGCTCTTTATTGGCACCTGGTGGGTGCACATCCTGGGGCTGGTTTACACGCTGCTGCGTAAAAAGGTGCCGTACATCCCCACGCCTAAAGATGACTCCGGGCCAGACAACTGGCGGCTCAACATTCCCAACATCATTGTATTGCTGGCCTCTGCCGGGGCTATCGTTTACGGGCTTTCGTACGATCTGAACCCTTACTCCCTGGTAATGGCGGGCATTGCAGGCATCAACTGCCTGATCATGATCTTCAACATCATTGCCAGCCTGCGGCCGCAACGCCTGCAGGCGCGCTTCAGCTGGGTAAGGGCCGCGCTCGTATATCCCCTGCTGTTAAAAAAGCAGTTCTGGTTGTTCAGGCACCTGCGGCTGTACGTAGTGTTCCGCAAGCTGGGGCTGCCCCTGCTGCTGGCGGCCGTAGGCATTACGCTTTACGTGATGAGCATGAGTGAAGAGCCATCCGTCACTGCCACCGGCCGGCCAGCGCATAAACAAAACGTATTTTATACCGGCATTTACGAACCCGGCGCCTCCAACGGGTTAACGGACTTGCATAACGTACGCCGGTACCAGCAGCAATACCAGGCCCGTTTCAACATCATCTCCCTGTATGTTCCCTGGGGCGAAGCGCCGCACTGTTATGTACCTGATACGCTGGTACAGGCCATTTACCGCAACGGCTCCCTCCCCATGATCACCTGGGAGCCCTGGGCCGCACTTTTCCGTGATGCCAATAGTGAACAGAAAATGCTGTCACGCATCAGCGCCGGCGTATATGACGGCTACCTGCAAACATTTGCGCAGCAGGTTAAAGCCCTTAACCGCCCGGTATACCTGCGCTTTGCGCATGAAGCAGACAACCCGGCCTACCCCTGGTCACCGGCGGGCAACAATACCCCGGAAGAATTTAAAGCTGCCTGGCAATACGTGCATAGCTTCTTTGCGCGCCGCCATGTACATAATGTGATCTGGGTATGGAACCCCTGGAGCCCTCAAGCCGTGGATGCCTATTTTCCCGGCAAAGCGTATGTAGACTGGATAGGCGTTACCTGTCTCAACTATGGCCCGCAATATGCGGATGCACGCTCCCGCTCTTTTGCGGAGCTGTATACGCCCTTTCACCGGCAGCAGGTTTTCAGAACAGGTCTGCCGGTAATGGTAGCCGAAATGGGTTCCCTCGCCGCTGCCGGCAACCAGGCCGCCTGGCTCACCAATGCCTTCAGCGCTATCAACACCCGGTTCCCTGAAATTCACGCCGCCATCCTGTTCAACAGTGATCATGACCAAAACCTGCCCCGCCCCGCGCCCGGCCAGGTGCTCAACTGGCAGCTGCAGCAACCGGCCCAATTCTTTGCCGCACAGCAAAAAGACCGCCGCATCAGGCCCTTGCCGGCGTTGCAAACGGAGCCGCTCATAGAAACAGATACCAGCCGCCGCATCACCGCAAGGCTGACCCTGCCGGATACCATACGCGGTGTCAATTACCGCAAGGGAGACAACTGGTTCAGGAATCTGCACTCCCTCACCCGGCGGGAAGTAAGCAAAGACGTCAGCACCATGAAAACGCTGGGCATTAACACTATCAAACGGTACGGCCCTGGTGTATACGACAGGAATATTCTAGCCGTGGCCACTGAAGAAGGCATAGACATCCACTACGGCTTCTGGGTGCCCAACATTACGGACATGAACAAGCAGGCCGCCACGCTGGCCCGGCTGGAGCAATCCATCATCAGCACCATTGAACGCCTGCAGCACAACCCGCGCATCAAAGCCTGGAACATTGGTAACAACGCCTGGCAGCAGCTGAACAGCTTCTATGACAAACCTGCCCTGCTCTACCAGCAAAAGATGTGGATGGACTGGCTGAAAAACATGACCCGCCGCATAAAGGCAACAGACCCAACCCGGCCGCTCACGCTGGATGTTCAGCTGGAAAGCGGCATAGCTGCTACCCTGCAGCTTTTCACGCAGGAACTACCTTTTGTGGATGCCTTTGGCCTGGTAACTTCTGCAGATACCACCGGGCTTCATGGTGCAGAGATAAAAAGCACACCCACTTTCATCAGCCAGGTGCCCGTACAGGCGTACACGAAATTACCTCCCGGCCACCCGGCATTCATCGCCGCCTGGCAAGACCTGCATACGCGTGACTTTGTGACCTTCAACGGGCTCACAGACCGCCAGGGCCGCTACAAGCCCGGCTTCTACCAGCTTGGCCGGTACTGGCAGGCGCCCCTGTCCGCGCCGCAACTACCGCGCGTACGCATCTTGAAACCGGCCAGGACCACCCTCCCTGGCACACCGCTTACCTATCACGCCCTGCTTTCGCAAAACGGGGAATGGATGCTGGCAGACAGCGTGCCGTCACCACCGGAATTTGAATGGTACCTGCTGAAAACAGACGGGTATGGCAACACCATATTCCTGAAGGAACTGGGGAAAGGCGCTTCCATTACCGTAACCATACCTGAAAACCCGGCGTACTACCGGTTGTATGTAGAGGCGGTGAAAGGGAATGATGTTACTACTGCGCAGAGTACGCTTAATACGCCGCTGGTGGTGAATTAGGCATTTTTACACCACCCACGCTCATATCTTCATCCTCCGCACCTGCGCAATCTTCAGCAGCGTGGAAAGCATTTCCCGGGGGAAGAAAGGTTTGTTCAGGATATCGAATATACCTTTCCTGGCAAACTTCCGTCTTACTTCCGGCATAATGTCTGCCGTGAAGATGACGATGTGTATTTCAGGGTACTCCTGCCGTATGATCTCTGCCAGCGCATAGCCGTCCATTTCCGGCATGTGCAGGTCTATGAAAGCCACATCGTACAGGCTGCCTTTTTCTTTCAGCAGATCGAGAGCGCTTTGGCCGTTGCTGGCGCAGTCAGGTTGAATACCGAAGTATTCCAGCTGCCGCCGGGCCACCATTACGTTGATGGGGTTGTCTTCCACGAACAGCAGCTGCATGCTTTTGAATTTATTGGCATAAGCGGAAAGTTCTGAAACCTGCGGGCGCGGGGTCAGCTGCCCTTTTTTGGCGGGCAGTTCAAACACGATGTCGAAACTAAATTCGCTGCCTTTTCCCGGCTCGCTTTCAAGGGAGATGTGGCTGTTATGAAGGGCTATCAGTTTTTGCGTGATGGTCAGGCCCAGGCCGGTGCCGGATTGTTTGCGCACGGCGCCTTGCTGCACCTGCCGGAAGCTTTCAAACACCATGTTATGATGTTCCGGCGGAATGCCGATGCCGGTGTCTTTCACGGAAAAGTGCAAGGTGATGTTCTTCGTTTGCTGCTCCACCACTGAAACAGACAGGCGCACCGTTCCCTGTTCCGTATACTTGACAGCATTGCTCACCAGGTTGTTCAGTATCTGGCTCAGGCGAATTACGTCCGCCATCACCTTCTTCGGGATGGCCTTGTCTACCACGGTTTCCAGCGCAATGCCTTTGGCTTCCGCCAGTGATGCGAACTGGTTGCGGATGTTGCGCACCAGCTCATGCAGGTTTACCGGGGAAGGATGCAGCTCAAACTGCTGGCGTTCTATCTTGTTAAGGTCCAGTATATCATTGATGAGCTGCAGCAGGTGGTCTGCAGAGAAAAGGAGGTTGCTGATGTATTCCTCCTGCTCCTTCGTGTAGTTGAGCTTGAGCAGGTTGGCAATGCCAATGATGCCGTTGAGCGGCGTTCTGATCTCATGGCTCATGATAGAGAGAAAGTCTGACTTGGCCTTTGCCGCGTCTTCCGCCATTTCTTTGGCGCTGATCAGCTCCAGCTCGTCCTTTTTCTTTTGGGTGATGTCCATCACCGCGCCCCTGATCATGACCACACGGCCCTCTTTTACAACAGGCGTGCCTATCACACGCAGCCATTTGGCCGTATTGTTGCGGGTAATGATCCGCAGCTCTATATCATAAGGTTTCTGCTCCAGTATCACATCTTCCACCTGCCTGACAATAACCGGCCGGTCTTCTTCCACGAAGAACTGAACGCTGCTGTCAAAGTCCGGCACAAAGTCTTCTTCCATCTCGTATATCAGGTAGGTATGCCGCGTCCAGAACACCTGGCCTGTTTCCAGGTTGTATTCCCAGCCGCCGGTGTTGCTGAGCTGCTGGCTCACGTCCAGCAACTGGTTGCTGAGCTCCAGGCTGTTCCTGGTTTCCTCCAGCCGCAGCTCCACCAGCTTTCTTGCCGTGATGTCCTGTATGCTGATCACCATCACGGTATCCGTCGGGTCTTCCATCATATACACCGGTTTGATGCTGGCGCGGAACCACTGGTTGATCTCTTCGTAAAAATGTTTGTACTCCACTTCCTGCGCGGCGCCTGTTTCCAGCACGGCATTGATGGCATTTACAAAAATGGCGGCCTGCGGGCCGAACACTTCCTGCACCGTTTTGCCCAGGAACTGCTGGCGGGGCATGAACAACTGGCCGTCATCATGCACCCATACGTTCCTGAACACCTGGTGGCCATTGATCTCAAAAGTGATATCTTCCAGGGAAACGAGCAGGGCATGCAAATGCGCCGTCAGCTCCGCCTGGCGGTGCTCCGCTTCTTTTTCAGGGGTCACGTCCTGCACGTACCCCACCAGGCAACCGGCCTTGCCTGTCAGGCCCTTTACGGCGCGCAAATCGGCTTTGAGGTAACGCAGCCCGTTCACAGGGTGCTGTATGCGGTAAGAACAGATGTAAGGCTCGTCCGGGGTTTGCAGGGCCGCCTGCAGTCCATCCCGCATGCTGGGGATATCTTCCTGCAGGATGAACTTCGTCCAGCCCTTTCCCATCGATTCATCAAAGCTCAGCCCCGCCATCTTTACCCATTCATCATTCACAAAAAAACAGTTCCCCTGCAGGTCTGACATGAAAGCGCCTATCGGCGCAAGCTGCAAAGCCTTCTGAATGTGAGTTTCCTCCCCGCCTTTTGGGTAATTGCTCATCAGCAAGGTTTAAGATCAGTCATAGATAGGTGATTCACAACAATATAGCAATTTATTTAAAATCAACAGTTGTTTCCTACATTTATACCTATGAACCTGATCGGCAACATTATCTGGCTTATATTCGGCGGTTTTTACTCTTTTGTGGGGTATATGATAGGCGGTTTGGGCCTTTGCCTTACCATTATAGGCATTCCCTTTGGCCTGCAACTTTTCAAGATAGGCATTCTTACGCTCTGGCCCTTCGGCACAAAGGTGCGGGAGGTACCGGGCGGCACGGGCTGCCTGGCTACCGTCATGAACATTCTCTGGATATTGCTGGGCGGCATCTGGGTAGCGCTGGGGCACCTGCTGTTCGGCCTTTTGCTGACCATCACCATCATCGGCATTCCCTTTGCGCGGCAGCATTTCAAATTGCTGGCGCTTACGTTTACGCCGTTCGGCAAGGAGCTGTACCGGGATTAGCAGTTAACCTGTCTCTTTTATCCAAATTATATACTTATGAAACGTTTACTCTTCGTTCTGCTGTTATTCATCTTTTTTTTACAGAAAACTTTTAGCCAAAGCACGAATATTCTTCGAGACACTGGTAGAGCCGGCATTGGCACTGTCACCCCCGCAGAGAAACTGGAAATTGCAGAAAATGGCCCTGCCGTGGCACAGTTCACGAATTACTGGGACGTTTTAGGCCCGGTGGGAACTATTCGCTTTAATTTGGCCGGTACTGAGGTTGGACGGATTGAGACGGAACGAATTGTACCCGAGGGAAGGAAAAGCGCCATGAAATTTCACGTATGGACCGGCAGCGAGTTAAACGAAGCCCTGCGTATCAGCCATACGGGACTTATCGGTATCGGCACCACAAGCCCACAGCAAAAACTGGACGTGACGGGACATATCCTCAGTGCCCCATCTCCAACGGAAGGAGCATTTTACCTGGGAAACGCCAATCATGGAATGAGGCGGTTACCTGTAACCAATACAGTTGAATTGTTCACAACGCAAGGCAGTCTATATCTGTCCGCAAGCGGCATCAATGGCCGGCAAATGAGCATTCATAACGATGGCCATGTGGAAATCGGCACACAAACGCAAACCTCCGCATTAACAGTCAATGGCCCTGTAGCGGCTGTAAAAGTGAAAGTTAAGCAGAACGTGTGGGCAGATTTCGTGTTTGATCCAAACTACGCCCTTCCTTCACTTTACGAACTGGAAACCTTTATAAAAAAACACCAGCATCTGCCTGCAATCCCTACTGCGAAAGAAGTAGCGCAAAACGGGCTTGACCTGGGCGAAACCCAGGCCAAACTTCTTCAAAAGATTGAAGAGCTAACCCTGTACATCATAGCGCAAAATAAAAATCTTGATGCGTTAAAAAGACTGGTAGCTGAACAAGACAACCGTTTAAAAAAACTGGCAAACAGCCTTACAGCATTAGAAAACGGCACCTCTACGCCTCATACCGCATCAACGCCGCAATAGCCGCCCCGTTGGGCATGCGCTCCTTGTCAAGCAGGAACACTTCCGCGCCGTTCAAATAGGCGTTCACCGCCGCGGCATTCACCATGCACACATCTCCCTCTTCCGCCACATCACGCAGGGCCAGCTGGTTGTCCATGGCGTTAAAATGGCCCCAGAGGTGGTAACCCTTCTGCACAAAGAGCACTTCTGCGCGTGCATAAAAGCAGGCGGGTATCACTGTTTCGGGCATGGAAGACGTGAGGCGCGTGGCAATGCTGTTGTTGTAGCGGTCAAGCGCTTTCTGCAGGCGTACTTCCAGGTAGGGCTGCAGCTTTTTCCTGGCCTCGGTGCAGAGGCTTTGTATATTTTCTTCTTCAAAGTTACCGGGCAGGTAAGTATCTGCTATATGCTGGTACCGTGAGCGGTGGTGGTACACGGGCAGCAGGCTTTCCACGCCTGCCAGCAGCAGCGGGGCCTGCCGGGTGGAGAGCGCTTCGTTCCACATCAGCTGGTCTGCTTCATCCATATACATGGAAATGTTGGAACGGTCTGTGGGTTTGCCCGTGCCCTCGCCGTGAAAAGCTGTGCCTTCCGTGTTGTCCATATTGTCTTGCAGCGCTCCTTCAGACCGTACCATATCGTCTATGCCCATGGCAAACTCTTTTACGCGTATTTTCTTCATGCCGAAGATGTTTGCCTCGAATAGCTCCGCCTTCCGCTTGTTCAGCACCAGCACAAAAAACGCTTCATGTGCCGTAAACAGCGGCAGCAGCGGGCTTACATCAAAGGTTTGCTGAATGTATTGCTGTTGCTCTGCTGCGTAGGGCAGCTTCATGTATTTGAAAACGTCCGGCGCTATGAACACGGCGAGGCCGTTCAGCTGCCTGCGCCAGAAGGTTTCGTCATTAGCCAGGGCAAAGGCGTGCATCAGCAGCGGCTCCACTTCGTCCGTTCGCATTCCCTGCTGCAACAGCTGCTGCTGCACGCTTTGCAAGATGGTTTTAAACGCAATACCGTCCTGCTGCTCATTCACTTCCATGCCCGCGCGGTGGGTGGGCATCACAAGCGTTATGCAGCAGTCAGCCGTATAACCGGCCAGCGCGGCAAGATCGTCTTTTGACATATCTTCCTCCAGCGGTTCCGGCCTGGGGGCGGCGCCGTCCGGTGCACTATTATACCGGTTCTTGTAGCTGTTCTGCGTTTTGTTGTTAGCGGCAATTTCTTCTTCGTCGCCTTTGTGCACATTACGGTTGGGGTGCCGCATCCGCACTTTGGGGGCCGGTTCGTCTTCGCCGCTGGTGTATTTGTCTGTAATGGACTGGTCTTTTTCCAGGTCTTCCGGGGCCATTCCGGGCCGCAGGCCCAGTTTGCTTTCGCGTCCGCTGCCGGAAGGTTTCCCCTTCGGGGGAATGAACCTTCCCTCTCTGTCTTTACCCATAACACATTGGTTTATTTAAAACGGGAGCACAAACTCCATACCCGAAAAACAGCCACAGCGGCGTCAAGCGTCTGTTTCGCCGCGCTGCAGTTTTTTCATGTACAAGGTAAGCAGCCGCAGCACCGGCGCAATGAAATACCGTGCAAACATGCTGCTGCTGTCAATGGCGTACAGGTTCTCGAAAATAGAGGTGGTCTCTATATAAATGAGCAATATCAGCAGCCCGTCATTCATATACTGCACCACGGGATGCTCTTGCCGGAAAGTGTTCATCAGTATAACAGATACCAGTATGGCGCCGATGTACTGCGTGAACTTGCGGGCGGTTTTCCGGTAGCCGGAAGAAGTACGGGCGGTGTGATGCATGAGGGCTTTGACGATGCCTGTGAACAAATCAAGCATCATGGCAATAAATACCCAGATCAGCAGGTTGAAGCTGGGGTGGAACACAATGGAAAAATCTCCGGTGAATAAAGTTTTCATAACAGTCTTTTTTTCATTTACACAATCGCAGTTCAAAAGTAGCGGGCCACTACCCTGCTCAATCTGCGTATTGAAAAAATATGCACTGTGGATAAAGATTTTCTTTTACGCAGATCAGCTGCGTATGGTGGCGGTATGGTGCGCCGCCCGCTAGAAGTCGAAGAATTGCCGCGTTCGGTTCACCCGCAGGTCTCGCAGAATGCCGGCCTTGGGGTTAATGGTGATGCTGAACTGGCGGTAGCTGCCGAAGGGCACCAGGTTGATGCTCATTTGCCAGCAGTGCAGGTCTCGCGAAATAGTGAGGTTGGTGTAAGAGATCTGCATCAGCCGGAAGTCGAAACCGCTCGTCATGATGATCTTCCATTTGGGCGTCAGGCTGAAGTCTCCGCTGAAGCCCAAGTACTGGTTGAAGATGGTGGTATCCCGCAGGCGGTCTGCGGTGCGGCCGCGGGTATAGTTGAGGCTGTAGGAAAGGTCCAGCCGCCAGGGAATGTCAAAGTCTACATAGTCTCCGGGGTTGGCGCGCATCATCTGCGCCTGCCGCTGCTGCTCCTGCAGCATGGCATCGGGCGTTTGCTCTTCTTCCGCCAGCTCGTCTTTCATTTTCTGCTTCTCCTTGCTTTTTTTATCCTGGCTCTGGAAAGATGTGCTCAAGGCAATGTTGGCATTGGTGAGGCGGCCAATGCTGAATTTCTCCCCTTTCCAGGCGTATTTGTCAATGCGGTAACCGTACTGGTCTACCTGGTAGGGGTCAATGGTACCGCCAAAGGAGATGTTCACCTTGTCGAACAGGTTGGTACGGGCGTTGAGGGAAAACGGCGCCAGGTTGAAGGAGTCTGCCACCAGGTTGTAGCTGCTGGTGATGCCGAAGCCGTCCAGCAGCTTGATCTTCCTGAAGCCGGAGGTATCTTTGTCTGACCGCACTTTCATTTCCAGGTTGTTGTCTATCCCGAATGTGAGGCCGGCAAAGGTTTGAGCGGCAGAGGGGCCGAAGGGCGCGCCGTCGTAGTACGAAAAGCGGGACATGCGGCCCAGGGTATCGCTCTGTACCATATAATAGTCCTTGCTGGCCAGGTCAGGAGAATAGCTGATGCCGATGTTGGGCCGCATGACGTGGCGTACCGCCGCCACCTTCGAGTTCTTGTTCTTGAAGGTGTACATGCCGTAAATGGCCGTAGCCAGGGAGGCGCCAGTGCTGGCGGCGCTGCTGCGGAAAAATCCGTTATTATAGGTAGTATCGTAGTTGCGGTTCTTCGGGTCCCAGGTCAGCACCTGCTGGCGGATGTACCATTTCTCCGTATAGTTGATGCTGGGGGAAAGGGTGAGGTTCCGCATAACGGGGATAGACAGGGTGATGGGTATCTGGTGCTGCACGCCGGCCTGCAGGTTGTCAAACATGGCGGGAGTGCCGAAGGTGCTGTCTACAAAACTTACGTTGTTCCGCAGCAGGCCGTTATAGCTGATGCCTATTTTTTCGTACCACTTGGGGCTGCCCACCATTTCCTTTTTCTGGAAAGGGTACAGCGTGTTCACGTTGAAAGACGCGTCCGGAAAGTTGATGTTCATTTTCCGGGTGGAGTTGTTCTGGTTATGGCCCGCCGCCAGGGTCAGGTTATAAGGTTTGCCCACCCAGCTTTTGGAATAGTTGATGGAAGAGCTCATATTATTATTGAGCCTGGTGGCCGCGTCTGTCACATTGTACTGGTTATAGGAGGTGGTACCGAAATTTACGCTGGCGCTGAAGTTGGTACCGGGGCGGGCCTTGCCGTCCATACTGTGGCTCCAGGATACCCGGAAGTCTTTGGAGGTGGTAAACTCGTCCTTGATCTGCGGGTCCCCGCCAAACTTGCTGTTGGCAAACGCAATGTTCATGCCCCCGTTATACTTGTACCGCTTCCGGTAAGTAGGGCTCAGGGTCAGCCCCCAGCTGCCGTAGGAGTATACGTCTCCCCGCACCGTCAGGTCAAGGTACTCCCCCAGCCCGAAATAATAACCGCCGTTTTCCAGGCCTATACCTTTTTGCTGGTTCACCACGTATTGCGGGGGCAGCAGGCCGGTGCGCTGGCCGTGGCTGATGGGGAAAATGGCGAAGGGGATGAACAAGGGGGTGGGAATACCCTCTATTTCCAGGTTGGCGGGGCCTGAAACGATCAGCTTGTCGGGTATCACCTTGATTTTCCTGGCCCTGAAGGCAAAGTGCGGCGTATCCAGGTTACAGGTGGTATAACCGTTGCGGAAGCCGAAAACGGTGTTATCAGGCTGTTTTTTCACCTTGCGGCTGTTAACATACCCCTCCCCGTACTGGGCCCTGGTCTGGTAGATCATGGCCTTGCCGGAGTTGAAATTGTATTGTACGGAGTCCATCTCGGAGCTGGTGCTGCCGTCATTCAGCACCGCCTTTTCAAAAGGTTTCCCGGCCGTATCGATCCCCATGCGGGAAGTGAGAATGCCGGTGGCCTGGTTGAAATCCATGGTATTGCCGGTCAGTTGCGTCTGTTCATACTTTACGTCTGCCTTGTTATACAGGTGGAACTCCTTCTTTTTTACGAACATCACAATGGAGTCCTGCGCCTTGTAATATACGGGGGCCGTCAGGCTGTCTTTCGAGATGCGGACGGGTTTGACGGTGGTATCTGCCAGGCGCCGGCCGGTGCTGTCCGTCTGCGGGAGGCCGGTACTGTCTGCCCGGCGGCGGAGGCTGTCTGGCAGGGTAATGGTATCTACCGCCTTCACCGGTATGCTGTCTTTCACCCTTTTGAACGCGGGGCGGCTGGTATCCGGCCGCGGAACGGGCACTGTATCTGTGAAAATTTTGTTAAAGTAAATGCCCGGAAGTACTGATGCGTGCGCTATTTCGTCTTTTAACAGGGCGGCTACCAGTAATAAAAGAAGAATCAAAGGCAGGAACAGCCGCCTTAAAAAGTTTTTATAATTATTTTTGCAGTGAGGGTCCATGTGTTAAGCGGGCACAAACCTACATGATTTTATACAATTTATTACACAGAAAGCTAATGCTTTGTGCCTGTAATGTGGTGTAAATCTGTAGTATTCAGCTAATGCAGACCCTCCCGGATTGGACACAACCCATTTAAAATTAAACGTTGACATGCGCTGGAAAAGAGTTTTATTTTCTGGACTGGGTATAGGATTACTCTATACTTTGTTCGTATATGCAAAAACTACACCGGATTTCCCTGTACAAGACAAACCTATACGTACCATTGTAATTGATGCAGGCCACGGGGGGAGCGACCCCGGGGCAAGAGGCAAATATTCCGTGGAAAAAGACATAGCCCTGGCCGTAGCCCTGAAGCTGGGTAAAATAGTGGAAGACGCCATGCCCGATGTGAAGGTGGTATATACCCGTAAAACAGACCGTTTTGACGATGTAAGGCGCAAGGCCGCCATTGCCAATGAAGCGGAGGGCGATCTTTTTATTTCCATACATTGTAATTCCGCCGCTCCCCTTTCCCGCGTGGTGGGCCATACAACAAGAACTTACCGGAACAAAAAAGGCAAGAAGTACACCAAGCGCGTACCTATTTATGAAAAGATACCGAACCCGGCCAAGGGTACGGAAACCTATATATGGGCCACCGCCAAGAACAACGCCAAGGCGGAAGCCCTGCGCAACAGCTCCGTGATAGTGTTTGACGCCAACTCCGAAGAAACGCAGCAGCTCATGAACGCTACAGACCCGGAGACGCTCATTATGCTCAACACCCTCAAAAACGTATACTTTGACCAGAGCCTGCGCCTTTCCGGCCTGGTAGAGGACGAATTCACCAAAGTAGGCCGCATCAGCCGCGGCGCGCGCCAGCGTAATGAAAAAGGCATCCTGGTGCTGCATGCCACCGCCATGCCCAGCGTGCTGGTGGAACTGGGCTTCATCAGCAACCCGGAGGAGGAAGATTACCTGAACTCCAAAAACGGGCAGGACGAGATGGCCCAGTGTATCTACCGCGCGGTGAAGCGGTATAAAGACCAGCTGGAAAAAGTATACAACAACGCCGAAGCCGTACGCCGTGCGGCGCATGAGCAGGCCGCAGCCACCCATGCCCAGGCCCCTGCCCCGCAGCCGGCGCAAAATATACCCGCTACCGTTAGTACCAAAACCGAACTGCCCGCATCAGGGCCGCAGGCGGCAGACGGAGATACCCATTACAAAGTACAGCTGATGACCACCGAAAAAGTACATGCCCGCGGCTCTTCCCTGTTCAGCAAGCTCAACGGCACCATTGAGCGTGAAGATGTGAAGCAGGGCTCCCAGAAACTGCACAAATACATCTGGGGCAGCTTCCGCACGGAGGCCGAAGCAAACGCCGCTGTATATAAAGCCCGCCAGAACGGTTTTAAAGATGCGTTTGTGGTCACCTACCGCAACGGGGAACGGGTAGACTGACCCGTTTTCCGGCCCGCCTTTTGCTGATTTATGTTTTCCTACGACTGCGCACCGTTGTTTTTTAACTATTTTTGCACGGACATTAATTTAACCTGATGAAGATATCCAACGAATCGAAAATAGGCATTCTATCCGCAGTCGCCATTGTGTTGCTGGTATTAGGGTTCAACATCCTGAAAGGCAGAAGCCTCTTTTCAAACAAAAAAACGATATATGCCGTATACGGGCAGGTGAACGGGCTGGCGCCGTCCAATGCCGTAACGGTAAACGGGTTAACCGTTGGCAATGTTTTAAGCCTGGAGGTAATGGACAGGCAGGCGGGCCGCATCCTGGTAACCCTGCAGATCAATAAAGACATTGACATTCCCAAAAACTCCGTGGCCCGCATCAGCTCAGATCTGCTGGGCACCCGCAAGGTGGAGATCGATTTCGGCAACACCAGCGAAGTGCTGAAAAATAAAGACACCATCTACGCAGCGGTAGACAATTCCATCACAGACGCCCTGAAAGAGCAGCTGAGCCCCCTCGTTAAAAAGCTGGAAACCACGCTTGGCGCGGTAGACACCCTGCTCATCACTGTTAATTCCGTATTCGACACTACCACCAAAAGTAACCTGCGCACGGCCGTGGCCGGCCTTAACGGCACCATGCAGCACCTGTCAAGAGCCACCCACTCCATCAACGGTATGCTGGCGGAGAACGGCTCCATTGGCGGCACCTTCAGTAATTTTGAGGCCGTGTCTGCCAACCTGAAAAACAATAACGAAAAGATCTCCAACATACTCGGCAATTTCGACAAGGCCTCCGGCACGCTGGCCAACGGGGAGCTGGATACGGCCCTCTCGCAGCTGCGCGGTACCGTAGAGCAGCTGAACGGCGTGGTGACCAAAATAAACAGCACAGACGGTTCACTGGGCCTGCTGATGAATGATAAAAAGGTGTACAACAACCTCCAGCACTCGCTGGGCAGCCTCAACAAGCTGCTGGAAGACCTCCGGTACAACCCCTGGCGGTATGTGCACCTGAGCGTATTCGGAAGAAAAAATAAAGTAGTGCCGATCCCTTCAGATTCGGTGCAGTTACAATAGAGACAATGCTAAGAACTTTCATTCTGCTGGCAGGTTTGGGCGCAACCGGGTTGCTGGCCGCCAACAGCCGGCACGCCGCCACTTTGCCCGCACAACCGCTGCAGCAGGATACCACCAAAAGGATCTACCTGCTGCAGGCCAAATCCGTGATCAACGTTACCACGGATACGGTAGACGAGCGGCGCTTCCGGGGCGACGTGATCTTCCGGCAAGGCACCAGCCTGCTCTATTGTGACAGCGCCGTGCTCAAAGCCCGGCAGAACATTGTGGAAGCCTGGGGGCATGTGCACATCAACCAGGATGACAGCATTCACACCTACTCAGACCAGCTGGTCTATGTGGGCGATACCCGCATTGCCACCCTCACCGGCAACGCCAGGCTGACAGACAGCAAGATAGTGCTCACCAGCCCGCAGCTGGTGTATGACATGAATACCAAAATAGGTACCTATGACAAAGGCGGCAAACTGGTCAACGGAGAATCTGTGCTCACCAGCCAGGAAGGACTTTATTACGCGGAAACAAAAGACGTGTATTTCAAAAAGAACGTGGAGATAGTAGACCCCGGCTTCACCCTGGGCACAGATACCCTGCTCTACAACTCCCACACCAAAATAGCCACCATACTGGCCCCTACCACTATTAACGACGGTAAGGCCACCATGTACGTCACCTCCGGGTTTTACAATACAGACAACGGGTATGGCAGCTTTGGCCAGCGGCCGGTGATAGAAGACAGCACCAATACCTTCACCGCCAACGAGATACAGACAGATAAAAGCACCGGCATTTCCATTGCCAACGGTAACATGATATGGAGAGACACTGCGCAGAAGGTGGCCGTGCTGGCCAATTACGGCATTGTGAACCAAAACCTCAAAACCGTACTGGCCACGCAAAAGCCGGTAATGCTGCTGGAAGGTAAAACAGACACCCTGTTCATTGCGGCAGACACCCTGTTTTCCGGCATCATCAAAAAAGACTCGGTGGCGCCCAAAACAGACAGCGCCGCCGTGGCCACCGTGCAGCCCATTGCGGAAAGGCCCGTCATAACCGCCGTGCAGAAACCCGCTATCGGAGACACCGCCGGCCAGGCAGCCTTTAAAAAGCTGCTGGACGGGGCTACGGACGCTAAAGACACCAGCAATATGGTGGCCGCTAAAACACAACCTGACACTACCGGCCTGGCCGCCATCCGCAGCGCCGCCGCCATAGTGCCAGACACTGCCGCCCTGGCCGCCGCCCCGCCAGACACCGCGCGCATCATCAGCCCGGCGGTAACGGCCGCCCCGCCCCCCAGGGACACTACAGAAAAAAGGTTCATCATAGCCTACCACGATGTGAAGATCTATTCAGATTCACTGCAGGGCGTGGCAGACAGCATCTACTACTCCAGCGTAGACTCCATTTTCCGCCTCTTCCGCAACCCCGTGCTCTGGGCTAATGACAACCAGCTGCTGGGCGATACTATTTTCCTGTTCACCAAAAACCAGAAGGCAGACCGCCTGCTGCTGGACCAGAACGCGCTCATTATAAATGAGGTGGGGCCTGACATGTATAACCAGATCAAAGGCAACACCGTGATGGGTTATTTCGGGGATGAAAAGCTGGATTCCATGCACGTGAACGGCAACGCCGAGAATATATACTACGTGCAGGACGATGACAGCGCCTTTGTTTCCATAAACCGGCTGCTATCTGCCAATACCCGCGTCTATTTCCAGAACGGGGAGCTGGAGCGGGTGGTGTTTGTGAAGGAGCCGGAGGCCACCATGTTCCCGTTCACGCAAATGCCGGAAGACCAGAAACGCCTGCAGGGCTTCCGCTGGGAAATACACCGTAAACCAAAGTCAAAGTACGAACTGCTTGGACAATAATTTTTTCACCTAAACCTGTATGGAATGATCGGAAGGACCGTCAACAAACTGTTATCGCCTATTTTTCAATTTCTGAGTGACAGCCGCGCTGTTGGCATTATCCTGATCTCCTGCACCGTTATCTCCATCATCATTGCCAATTCACCCTGGGAAGCAGCCTACACCGGCTTCTTCAATACCCTCTTTGACCCCGCCGGCGGGCATCATTACGATCTCAAGGGCCTGCACCTGCCCAACTCCTGGCTGCTGTGGATCAATGACGGGTTCATGGTGCTCTTCTTTTTCCTGGTAGGCATGGAAATTAAACGCGAGCTGACCGTAGGCGAGCTGAAATCCATCCGCAAATCCCTCCTGCCCGTATTGGCCGCCGTAGGCGGCATGCTGGCCCCTGCCCTTATTTACAGTATTTTCAATGCCGGTACGCCGTTCAGCCATGGCTGGGGCATTCCCATGGCCACAGACATTGCTTTTTCGCTGGGCATCCTGTCCCTGCTGGGCAACCGCGTGCCGCTGAGCCTCAAGATATTCCTCACCGCCCTGGCCATTATTGACGACCTTGGCGCCATACTGGCCATTGCGATTTTTTACACCGAAGAACTGCATTTGGTATACCTGTACTGGGGCGCGGGCATACTGGCGCTGCTGCTGGTACTCAACCTGCTGAAGGTCAAAAACCTGTTTTGCTACTTTATTCCCGGCATCATATTATGGTACTGCGTTTTCAACTCCGGTATTCATGCCACCATTGCCGGCGTGCTGCTGGCATTCTGCATCCCGCTAGATAAGATCAATGCACTGGAGCATACCCTGCATGACCCGGTGAACTTCATCATCATGCCCATCTTTGCGCTGGCCAATACGGCCATCCATTTTCCGCCGGATGTGCTGCAGGCCTTTGCCCACAGTGTAAGCTTCGGCGTTATAGCAGGGCTGGTGATAGGAAAGCCGCTGGGCATTTTCCTGCTTTGTTTTATAGCGGTAAAGCTACGGCTGGCCAGCCTCCCATCCGGCACCGGCTGGAAGCAGCTGCTGGGCGTGGGCATGATTGCCGGCGTAGGTTTTACCATGAGCATTTTTATTGCCACCCTGGCTTTTGGTGATGCGGAAACACAGGTGGTATCCATCATGTCTGTGATCACGGCGTCACTGATCGCGGCGCTGGCCGGCTTCATTTTTTTAAAAGCTTTGAGCAACCGGCAAAATAAAACAGCCTTATAGCCGTTTCTCTTACAACCTTTACCCTTGCACTGTTCTCACCACATGCCTTTGGCATTGTTATTGCAAATGTTAAATCACATGAAATACTGCATCATTGCTGCTATGCTGACATTATGTTTTACCGGGACTGCCAGAGCACAGCAGGCAGCCGGGCAACTGGAAGCCGGGGTTAGAGTGGGCCTGCCGCTGGGCGTTACAGGAAGATATTTTTTTACGGAACATTCCGCGGCAGAAGGTATAGTAGGCTTGTATAACAAAACGGCGTCGTTAACAGCATTGTACCAGTACCATTGGGACCTGTCTGAACTGACCGCGCCGGGAGTAGGCTGGTACGCAGGCGGCGGAGCGCACCTGGGTACACGGAGAATAGACGGCAGCAATGAATTCCTGGCCGGTATAGATGCCATTGCAGGCGTGAATTATGTGTTTGAGAAAATACCCCTGAACCTCAGCCTTGACTGGAAGCCCGCCATTCATTTCACCACCGCTTCCGAACTGGCGGAGTTCGGCATTTCAGCACGGTATGTGTTCGGAAGAAAAAAATAAGTACGATCAATATTTTTTCTAAATAAACAAACAATATGAAAAGGATCCTGTTGCTCTTCGGAGTACTTTCTTTGATGGCCTTCCAGGCAAACGCACAACGAAGGACCAGTGGCGGCGGCAACCCCGGCGATTACAAAACGGCGCTGGGTCTCAGGGTGAACCCCTGGCTGGCTGGTTTTACCGTAAAGCACTTCCTGAACGGGCCACACGCTATTGAAGGTATTGTACATCACTATTTCGAGAATGGCAACGACGAGTCTAACGTTACCTTCACAGGCCTGTACGAATACCACTGGAACGTGTTCGGCAGATCAGAGTGGAACATGTACGCCGGCGGCGGCGCCCACCTGGGTTTCTGGAATAACCGTTACTGGGACGGAGACGGCCGCAGACGCCATGATACCCAGGTAGTAGGAGGTTTGGACGGCATCTTCGGCGTGGAATACACGTTCAAGAACATTCCCCTGAACCTTAGTGCAGACCTGAAACCTTACTTCAACTTCAACGGCTATAACGATTTCATCGGTGAACAGATCGGTGGGTTCTCTGTAAGGTATACCTTCAAATAAGCCAAGCACACTTTTTTATGTAATGATGGCGCGCCTGCTGAAGGCGCGCTTTTTTTTTGGCCATGCACGGCACCCCCCAAATCCGCGGAAACACTTATATTTAACATCCGGGCCATTCCCGCAACAACCAATACTGTTCCCATGAAAATACTGTCAGCCAAACAGATCCGGGAAGCAGACGCCTACACCATTGCGCACGAGCCGGTGAGCAGCCTGCAACTGATGGAAAGGGCCGCGGCGGAATGTGCCGGGTGGCTGGCGCATACCTTTGGCGAAACCCTCCCCTATTATGTTTTCTGCGGCATGGGCAACAACGGCGGGGACGGGCTGGTCATTACCCGGCTGCTGCGGGCCAACGGCTATAACGTACAGGCCTATATGATACATCATGCGGAGAAACCTTCCGCAGACAATGCCGCCAACCAGGAAACAGTAGAGAACATACAGCACGTTCATGCGCTCACGGAGTTCCCGGAGATGGAAGCGCCCGGCATTATTGTAGACGCCATTTTCGGCACCGGCCTCTCCCGCCCCGTAGAAGGCTGGGTAGCCGGCATCCTGCACAAGATCAATGATGCCGCCGCCAGGCATACCATTGTATCTATAGACATGCCCTCCGGGCTGATGGCAGACAGCAGCAACATGCATGCGCCGTGTGTACATGCCCGTTATACCCTCAGCTTCGAGTTTTACAAGCTGGCGTTCATGCTGCCGGAAAACGCCGCGCGCACGGGGCAGGTGGAAGTGCTCCACATTGGCCTGCACCCCGCGTACACCGCGGCGGCGCAAACAAAATACCACCTTACGGATGCCCGCATCATAGGCACCATTTACCAGCCGCGCGCCCCTTTTGCGCACAAAGGCACCTACGGCCATGCGCTCGTCATTGCCGGCAGCTACGGTAAAATGGGCGCGGCCATACTGGCCGTGAAAGCCTGCCTGCGGGCAGGCGCGGGGCTGGTAACGGCGCATGTGCCGCAATGCGGCTACAACATCATGCAAACCACCGTGCCGGAGGCCATGTGTGAAACAGACGAAGAAATAAAGTACAGCAGCCAGTTCCATGAAGCGTTCCGGCTGCACCGGGCGCCTGATTACGCGGCCATCGGCATAGGGCCCGGCATCGGCACGCACACTGCCACCGCAGGCGCGCTGGAAAAACTGCTGCAATTGTACCACAAGCCCATGGTGCTGGATGCGGACGCACTCAACATCATCAGCACCTACCCCGCCCTGCTGGAAAAAATACCCGCAGGGTCCATACTCACCCCTCACCCCAAAGAATTTGAACGCCTGTTTGGCCCCACCGCCAACCATTTTGAACGCCTGGAGCTGCTCTCCGCCAAAGCCGCAGCGCTGGGCCTGTACATCCTGCTCAAAGGCCGCTACAGCGCCATGGCCTGCCCTGACGGCTCCGTGTATTTCAACCCAACCGGCAACCCCGGCATGGCTACCGGCGGCAGCGGGGATGTGCTCACCGGCATACTGGCCGGCCTGCTCAGCCAGGGCTACGCCCCCAAGGCCGCGCTGCTGCTGGGCGCCTGGCTGCATGGCCAGGCGGGAGACCTGGCCGCCGCAGATATCTCCGAAGAAGCCATGGTAGCGGAAGACATTGTTTATTATCTTGGCCAGGCCTGGCTACACATTCAAAAATAATTGAATGCAATAGCACTAGTAAAATAAATTCTAATACATTATCTTCGTCAACCTTGTAACAAATTAAAAAGGCCAAACACCAAGTATGAGTATAGTTTACATTGTTCCACTGTTCGGACTGATAGCACTGTTATTTACAGCCATCCAAAGCGCCTGGGTATCACGCCAGGATTCCGGTAATGAAAGGATGACTGAAATTGCCAAACATATTGCCGAAGGCGCCATGGCCTTCCTGAAGGCAGAGTACAAGATCCTCACCTATTTTGTGATCATAGCCGCCCTGTTATTGGGCTACATGGGGTATTCCCACTCCAGCTCCGACTGGACCATTGCGCTGGCCTTTATCATTGGCGCCATATTCTCTGCCACGGCAGGTTTTATAGGTATGAAAATAGCCACCAAAGCCAATGTGCGCACTGCGCAGGCAGCCCGCACCAGCCTTTCCCGCGCGCTGAAGGTATCTTTCACCGGCGGGTCTGTAATGGGCATGGGCGTTGCCGGCCTGGCCGTACTGGGCCTTGGCGCTCTCTTCATCATTCTCAAAGCCTACTTTGGCGCGGAAGCCAATTCCGTTGAAATGATCAAGACCATTGAAGTGCTCACCGGCTTCTCCCTGGGCGCGGAAAGCATTGCCCTGTTCGCACGCGTAGGCGGCGGTATTTATACCAAGGCAGCAGACGTGGGCGCAGACCTGGTAGGTAAAGTAGAAGCCGGCATCCCGGAAGACGATCCCCGCAACCCCGCTACCATTGCGGATAACGTGGGAGACAACGTAGGTGACGTGGCCGGTATGGGCGCAGACCTCTTCGGTTCTTACGTGGCCACCGTACTGGCTACCATGGTACTGGGCGTTGAAACATCTTCTGTAGACAACTTTGGCGGCATAGCCCCCATCCTGCTGCCGATGTTCATTGCAGGCATCGGTATCATACTGTCTATCATCGGTACTTTCTTTGTAAGAATAAGCGAAGGCACCGGGCTCAACACCGGCGCGGTACAACGCGCGCTGAACATGGGCAACTGGGGCTCCATCATTCTCACTGCCATTGTATGCTACTTTGCCGTGAACTGGATGCTGCCTGACACCATGAACCTGCGCGGCCACGAGTTCACCAAAGGCGGCGTATTCGGCGCCATCATTGTGGGCCTGGTAGTAGGTACGCTCATGAGCATCATCACGGAATATTTCACCGCCATGGGCAAACGCCCGGTGAAATCCATCATCCGCCAGTCTTCCACCGGCCACGCCACCAACATCATAGGCGGCCTGGCCGTGGGCATGGAATCTACCATGCTCCCCATCCTGGTGCTGGCCGGCGGCATTTACGGCTCTTATGCATTTGCAGGCCTTTACGGCGTGGCTATTGCGGCAGCGGGCATGATGGCCACCACGGCCATGCAGCTGGCTATTGACGCCTTCGGCCCTATTGCGGACAATGCCGGCGGTATTGCCGAAATGAGCGAGCTGCCGAAAGAGGTACGTGAAAAAACAGACATCCTTGACGCAGTAGGCAACACCACCGCCGCCACCGGCAAGGGCTTTGCCATTGCCTCCGCCGCACTCACCGCCCTGGCGCTGTTTGCTGCTTACGTAGGCGTGGTAAAGGCCAACGGGTACGACCTGCAGGATGCCATCAATATTTATAAAGCAGACGTGCTGGCCGGCCTCTTCGTAGGCGCCATGATCCCCTTCATTTTCTCTTCCCTGGCCATCCGCGCCGTGGGTGAAGCGGCCATGAGCATGGTAGAGGAAGTACGCCGCCAGTTCCGCACCATTCCCGGTATCATGGACGGTACCGGCAAACCGGAATACGATAAATGCGTGGCCATCTCCACAGAGGCCTCCATCAGGAAAATGCTGCTGCCCGGCGGTATTGCCATCATCTCTCCCCTGCTCATCGGCTTCATTTTCGGGCCCGAAGTGCTGGGCGGCTTCCTGGCCGGCGCTACCGTTAGCGGCGTGCTGATGGGCATGTTCCAGAACAACGCCGGCGGCGCCTGGGACAATGCCAAGAAGTCTTTCGAAAAAGGTGTGGAGATCAACGGCGAGGTGTACTACAAAAAGTCAGAGCCCCACAAGGCTTCCGTAACGGGCGATACCGTAGGTGACCCCTTCAAGGATACCTCCGGCCCTTCCATGAACATCCTCATCAAGCTGATGTCTATCGTTTCACTGGTAATTGCGCCTACCCTTGCCGAAATGCACGGAAACGGGGCTTCCGCGCAGAAAATAGCGCCTGAAACGAAAAAGGTGGCCACCACTGCCCCCGCGGCAGAAAAGGCCGTTATTGCGCTGAAATAGGCTTATTTTGACGATAATGCTAAAAGGCCGCCCCGGTTGAGGGCGGCCTTTTATTTTTCAGGCGTATTTAGGTCGGAACTAGGTGTGATATAGGTCTAACATAGGTCTAATATAGGTCTGATATAGGTAGGATATAGGTCTGACATAGGTCTAATATAGGTAGGATATAGGTCTGACATAGGTATAGGTCAGGTGTAAACCTATATCAGGATAAGACAACTCCGTAGTTACTCCGTAGTTACTCCATAGTTACTCCGTAGTAACGCCCACCTTACTCCCAGTATACTCCCAGGATGGTGCATGGGGAGTGTATGTTTTTGGCAAAAACACCATTTTGGAGATTTTACAATCAACACATTTTCAATTACTTCCGGGCTATTTTAGCAGAAATGACCCTTAAAATGACGCACTAAGGCTTATAACCTGCTTTAAATCAACATGTTAGTTGTACCTATTTTTCCAGCGGCGGGCGCCACCGGTCTTTTTAGATGACGCGTTTCACCTCGCTGGGGCTGATCCCGAACTTTTTCCGGAACGCATGGCTGAAATGCTGCAGGGAAGAATACCCCAGTTCCCCGGCAATTTCCGTGAAAGACAACCTGCCTTCCCGGATGAGCTGCCGTGCCTGCTCCAGCCGGTAATCGCTCAGGTAGCCGAATACCGTATTATCAAATACCTTCTTGAAGCCGGTTTTCAGCTTGAACTCGTTGATGCCGGCCTTGCGCGCCAGCTCGCTGAGTGAGAGGGGGGCCTGCGCATTGGCCAGCAGCAGGTCACGCGCGTGGTAGATCCTTTCTTCATCTGTTCTGCTCACCTTGCCGGGCCCGGTGGTACCGCGCAGGCTCTCCTGCTCTATCTGCTCGCATTGCAGGGCCAGCAGCTCTATGGCTTTGGATTGCAGGAAGAGCTTCTTGAGCCCGCCGGTGAAATGGCAGTGGCTGACCTCGTCTATCACCTGCATCATGCGGGGCGTAATGCGGTGGCCCTGCTTCAGGTACACCGGCTGCTGCTTTTCCACCTGCTCCGCATACTTGTCAAGCACGGGGCCGTTGTTGGCAGCCAGCTCTATAAACTTGTCTGTGCAGAAGCTCAGGCCGAACACTTTCATGTCCGGCTGCTGCTCTATTCTCAGATGTTCTTCCGAAAAGGGATTGTAGACGATGTTGTGCTGCAGGCTGGAGGTAACCAGGTTGCTGGCCACCCCTTCCAGGCTGGAAGTGATCTCTCCCTGCAGCATGAAATGCAGGCCTATCAGGCGCAGGGCATCGTTGCTCTGCACGTGCAGCCGCTGCTTCACCTCCATGCTGCCAAAGCCCAGAATAAAGCCGTCGAAGTGCATTTCCCTGAACCGGGCCTGCCCGCAGGAAATGTCTATATGATGGTCCGTTTCCACAAGCTGGGGCGTGTTGAAGTGCTCCTGGAGATATGGCTCGTCAAACTGGTAAAGCACTTCCTTGTGATCGTTCCTGATAGTTACCGGCATAAAAATCCGTTAAGTGTAAATAATAATCCGTTTAATATAAGCCGTACTCGCCGGCGCATACGAATTTTGCATAAAATTATTCAATTCAGGCACATGATCGGCATCTTCAAAACTAACATCAGTACCCTGCAGGATAAGAATACGGTTGTAAACGCCATTGCCGGCCATTTTCGTACCTCCGCCTGCACTATAGACCTGGAAGACTGTGACAAAGTGCTCCGGGTGGTTAGCCAGCAACTGGAAGAGAACCAGGTGATTGCCTTTGTGCGCAGCCTGGGCTACCAATGCGCCATGCTGGACTAAAACGCAGCGCCACATTGAAATTGCGCCCTTTTTCACTGATAAAACATGATATTCATCAGGTAACCCCTCATTTCCACTTTTTATATTTATTAATCATGATTTATTACTCCTTCATAGGGGTAACTCCTACTTTGCACGTCATATTCCCGGAAACACACAAAGGCAAATGAAATCCAATATGAAATCAACAGCAACAACGCTTATGTGCATCTGTTTGCTGATGCTGGGCGCCCTGGGGGCCTCCGCGCAGCAGCAACAGCGTTATACCGTAAGCGGCTATGTGAAAGACGCACAGTCAGGCGAATCACTGATAGGCATTTCCATAGGCAAGCCCGGCACCAGCATTGGCACCGTTACCAATGAATACGGCTTCTACTCCCTTACGCTGCCGGCCGGCTCCCATGAGCTGCAGTACTCCTACATAGGCTACGCCCCTACCAAAATGACGGTGAACCTCAACAGCAACCAGCGGATCGACATCAAGCTGGAACAGGCAGACCGCCAGCTGAATGAAGTGGTGGTAACCGGCAAACACCAGGAAAAAAACATCAACACCCTCAGCACCAGCCTCAACAAGCTGGACATTGCGGAGATCAGGAAACTGCCTACCCTCATGGGTGAGGTAGACGTATTGCGCACCATCCAGACCCTGCCCGGCGTGAACACCGTGGGCGAAGGCGCGGCCAGCTTCAACGTGCGCGGCGGCAACGGGGACGAGAACCTCATTCTGCTGGACGAAGCGCCCGTATACAACTCCACCCACATGCTGGGTTTCTTCTCCGTGTTCAACCCTGACGCGGTGAAGAACATCAACCTCATCAAAGGCGGCTTCCCGGCGGAGTACGGCGGCAGAACGGCCTCTGTGCTGGACATACGCATGAAAGACGGTAACAACCAGCGCCTCGGCCTCACCGGCGGCATCGGTAATATTTTCAGCCGCCTGGCGGTAGAAGGCCCGCTGAAAAAAGATAAATCCTCTTTCATCATTGCCGGCCGCCGCTCTTACATGGACATTCTGATGAAACCTTTCCTGAAGGGCGATATGAAAGATACCAAGCTGTACTTCTACGACCTTACGGCCAAAGTGAATTTCAATCTCAACAAGAACAACAGCCTCTTTGTAAGCGGCTACCTGGGGCGGGACGTGTTCGGCTTCGGCAACCAGGCAGATCTCAACTGGGGCAACACCACCGGCTCCATCCGCTGGAACCACATTTTCAACAGCCGCCTGTTCCTCAACCTCACCACCTATTACACCAAGTACGATTATAGCCTGGCCTTCAAGAGCGATGCGGACGAAACCGTGAAACAACAGTTCAAATGGACGTCCAACATCATCAACTACGGCGTGAAACCGGCCTTCACCTATTACATCAACACCAGCAACACGCTGCATTTCGGCCTGCAGGGCACTTACTACACCTTCAAGCCCGGCAAGGGCACTTCCCAGGAAGATGACCGTTATTCGGAAGTAGTGGTGAAAGACAAACACGGCCTGGAAACCGCTGCTTATCTGGACCATGAATGGAAAACAGGCAAGTTCGGCATCCAGTACGGCGTGCGCCTCTCCGGCTTCCAGTTCCGCGGCAAAAGCACCGCGTATTATTATGCAGACACTACCGCCGGCATCCGCAAACGCCTCACCGGCGCGCAGGAATTTGCCGCCGGCAAAAACATTGCAGACTATTACTTCCTGGAACCGCGCCTCTCCGCCAAATATTCGCTGAACAGCACCTCTGCCGTGAAGGTGGCCTACAGCCGCTCCGCGCAGTACATGCACCAGCTCAGCAACACCGCCTCTCCCACCCCGGTAGATATCTGGACGCCCGTAACCAACAACGTGAAACCGCAGCTTACAGACCAGTTCACCGCCGGGTATTTCTACAACGCGCCGGGAGACAAGTTTGAAGTATCCGCAGAGGTGTTCTACAAAACCATGAAAGACCAGCTGGACTATATAGACGATGCAGACCTTGACCTCAACGAGTTCATTGAGGCAGACCTGCTCGCCGCCAAAGGCCGCGCCTACGGGCTGGAGCTGTACGTTAAAAAAGACGTGGGCAATACCACCGGCTGGGTCAGCTACACCCTTTCCCGTACGGAAAGGCAAACGCCCGGCCTCAGCCAGAACGAATGGTTCCTGAACCGGTATGACAGGCCGCATAACGTGAACATCGTGGTCAGCCACGAGTTCTCCAAACGCGCCAGCCTGGGCGCCAACTGGGTATTTGCCTCCGGCACGCCCGCTACCTTTGCAGACAGCCGGCTGGAGTACCAGGACTGGGACATTCCCTACAACACCACGGAAAGAAGGAACAACTACCGGTTGAAACCCTTCCACCGGCTTGACCTCTCTTTCACCTACAAAGGCAAACAACTGAAACGCTGGAAAGGCGAATGGGTATTCTCCCTCTACAACGTGTACGCCCGCAGGAACGCCTACACGGTGTACTTCCGGCAAAACCCGGACGATGCCAGCAAGAAAGAGGCCGTGCGCCTCTCCATCATCGGCTCTATCATTCCCGGTATTACTTACAACTTCAAATTCTAGCAACAGATGAACAGGATATTCAGCACATTGACCATACTTGCCACAGCCGCGGCTTTCACCGCCTGCGAAGATGTGATAGACGTGGAAGTGCCTAAAGGAAAGGTGATGCCGGTGGTAGACGCATGGCTGACGGACGAGCCCGGCGCGCAGAGCGTGCGCATCACGGAAACCGCGCCCTACACCAGCCAGGCGCCCGCCCCTATTATCAGTGATGCGGTGGTGACGATAACAGACCTCACGGAAAACAAAACCTACAACTTCGCTTTTGCGGACGGAAAGTACACCCACAACCCCGGCGCCGGCATAAGCATCGGCAAGCTGGGCCACGTGTACAAACTGCGCGTACAGCTGAAGGAGCAGGTATATGAAGCGATAGACACCATTAAACGCGTGCCCGAAATAGATTCCATCACCTACGAGTTCAAAAAGGCGGAAGATTCAGGCAGCGGGGAAGAAGGCTATTACGCCCGCTTCCACGGCCGGGACCTGGCCGGCGCAACAGACTACTACTGGGTACGCAGCTACCGCAACACCAGGGATAACCGCGTGGCAGACGGCTTTGCGGTAGACGGGTCTTTCTCGGAAGACGTGTCTGACAGCTCCATCTTCATTGTGCCCATCAGCGAAAGCATCACCCGCTGGGACAAACCTTTTCAGCTGCATGAGACCATTATTGTGCGGCTGGCCTCGGTGAGCAAGCCCAGCCACGCCTTTTTGGTGCATGTGAACAACCAGCTGAACAACGGCGGGCTGTTTGCCAAAATATTGGAAAACGTAAAAAGCAATATCCTCAACACCAACACCGGCAGCCCGGAACGCGTGCTGGGCTGGTTCGGCGCTTCCTCCGTGAAGTTTAAGGAGAAAAAAGTGGAATAGGTACATCTTAAAAAAAACGGTATGAAAATCGGTAAATTATGTTTGCTGGCAGCAACGCTGCTGCTGGCCCAGTACAGCTTTGCACAGAATGCAGGCATTGAGAGCCTGGCAGGCAACGGCAAAGGCAAGATCAGGGTTGGCGGCTTCGGCGCGCCCACGGTGAAGTTCACTACGTTCAACAAAGAGCTGGGCCTGCTGCTGGGCGGCTACGCCGGCGTGATGCTCAACAGCCAGCTGATGCTGGGCGCAGGCGCATACGGCCTGGTGAACAATATAGAAGCGCCCCGCGCCAACCCCGCAGACCCTACCCTGTACTGGAACATGTGGTACACCGGCTTTGTGCCCGAGTATACCATCAGGGGCAACAAACTCTTTCACGTAGCCGTAGGCGCGCTGATCGGCGGCGGCGGTGTGATGAAGAACGAAAGGTATCACCACGGCTGGGATGACAATGACCCGCAGGACTATAGCAGCTTCTTTGTAGGAGAGCCGCACGTGAACTTTGAAATGAACATCACCTCCTACCTGCGGGTGGCCATTGGCGGCTCTTACCGCTTTGTACAGGGCTCCGGTACGCCCGGTATTACTGACGACCGGCTGAGCGGCCCCGCGGCGCATTTTACCATCAAGGCAGGAAGGTTTTAAGGAACGGCGGATAACGGATGATGTCTGAAAATTCAGTAACTTTTGGCAAAGGGAATATCAGCACCCGTCATCCGTTATCCGTAATTCCTGATCTTTTTTATGCCAGACCTCATTCACTACGCAATTCCCGGCTTTGTACTGCTGCTGCTGGCAGAAGTGATCTTCTCCGCCTGGGACAAGCGCGGCCTTTATGAAACAAAAGACGCCGCCAGCAGCATTGCCATGGGGCTGGGCAACGTGGCCATAGGGCTGGTCACAAAAGGCCTGATTTATATAGTATATGATTTTATCTACCGCTTCCGCCTCTTCACCCTGGATGCCGGCGTATGGTGGGTGTGGGTAGCCTGCTTTTTTGCGGACGATCTCACTTATTACTGGTTTCACCGCATCAGCCACAACGTGCGTCATTTCTGGGCCTCCCATGTTGTGCACCATTCCTCCCGAAAATATAACCTCTCTACCGCCCTGCGCCAGACCTGGACGGGCAACCTTTCCGGCACCTTCCTCTTCTGGGGCTGGATGCCGCTGCTGGGCTTTCACCCCGCCATGGTGATGAGCATGCAGGCCATCAGCCTCATTTACCAGTTCTGGATACATACCGAAGCCGTGCACAAGCTGCCGCGGCCGCTGGAGTTCATCTTCAACACCCCCTCCCACCACCGCGTACACCATGCGTCTGACCTGCAGTACCTTGACAGGAACCACGCCGGCGTGCTGATCATCTGGGACCGGATGTTCGGCACCTTTGAGCCCGAAAAAGAAAGGCCCACCTACGGCCTTACCAGCAACATCCACACTTATAATCCTTTACGTATAGCCACGCACGAGTGGGGCGCCATAGCCGCGGACCTCCGGAAAAGCCGCCGCTGGGGCCACATGCTCCGCTACCTGTTCGGCCCGCCCGGCTGGAGCCACGACGGCAGCCGCAAAACCACGCGGGAGCTGCGGGATGCAGCCGTAACGCGGGCGGAACAAGGCATGCTGTAACAGGCATATCATCCTCCCCCGCCCCGTAATTTCCAGCAGCAGTTCGTACATCCTAATGTCCGTTCATCCTTTTTTTCTGATCATGATATTGCATTTACGAAAACTATCGTACATTTGTTTACGAAGATATTCGTACAACAGGGAATCATTATAAAGCACACACATGAACAAGCACATCAAGCCCACGGAAAGTGAACTGGAAATACTCGGCATCCTTTGGGAGAAAGGCGCCAGTACGGTCAGGGAAGTGCATGAAATACTGGAGCAGAGCAAAGAGGCAGGTTACACCACTACTTTGAAGCTGATGCAGATCATGCATGAAAAGGGATTGCTCACCAGGGACGCCAGTGCCAAAACGCATATTTATGAGGCCGCCGTGTCTCGTGAAAATACACAGCAGCAATTATTGAACAAGATGATTGATACCGTGTATAATGGCTCTGCCACGCAGCTGGTAATGCAGGCCCTGGGGCATCACCGCTCCTCCCCTGCAGAGCTGGAGCAGATCCGCCGGTACCTGAACGAAATGGAAAAAAAGCAGTCATAAAATCACTACCATGACCTCGTTGCTTCCTTTAACCACAGACCTCATCCGCGCGTTCGGCTGGACGCTGTTGCACTCTTTCTGGCAAGGCTTCTGTATTTACGCCTGCCTGCGCATAGTGCTGAAAATATGGCCCATGGCCAGTTCCGCCATCAAATACCATTTGTCTTGCCTCTCCCTGGCCGGCATTGCAGGCTGGTTTGGCGCCACGTTTTTCAGGCAGCTGTCTATTATAAAGGAAGAACAGCAGATCAGGACATTGGCCGCCCGGATGGATGCCGCTACCATACAGGCAGCGCTGCAGCAGGTACCGCAGCAGCATGCAGACGGGTTGCAAACCGTGATGCCGGGTATGGAAGCCTACTTCCCCTTCCTGGTGGCCATTTACGCAGCCGGTGTGGTGATCATGACCCTCAAGCTGAGCTTTGACCTGAGCCAGCTGCGGCAGTTGCGCCGGCAGGGCGTCAGCTCCCCCGGCCCGGAATGGGAAAAATATGTGAAGGTGCTGGCAGGGCGCATGGGTATTGACCGCAAGGTGCAGCTTTTTATATCCCGGCATCTGCAGGTGCCTGTGATGATAGGCTTTCTCCGCCCCGTCATACTGCTGCCCGTGGCCATGGTCAACAACCTGAGCCCGGAGCAGCTGGAAGCCATCCTGCTGCATGAGCTGGCCCATATCAGGAGAAATGATTACCTGTTGAATATCTTCCAGTCCATTGTAGAAACCATCCTGTTCTTTAATCCTTTTGTGTGGTGGATCAGCAAGAACATCCGCCTGGAAAGGGAACATTGCTGTGACGACCTGGTGATAGCAGGTACCGTACAGCCGCTGCATTACGCCAGGGCCCTGGTTGCGCTGGAAGAATACCGCCTTACAGTGAACCCGATGGCCATGGCTGCGGCAGATGATAAACACCATTTATTTCATCGCATCAAACGCATCATGGAAATGAAGACCAAAAATCTCAACTATAGCCAACGCTTACTTGCTTTACTGATCATCGTTACCGGCCTGGTGTCTATTGCCTGGCTCAGCCCCGGCAAGTCTGACAAGAAAGAGAACTGTACGGACAACGCCGCCGCTGAAACGGTTATCTGCGATACTATTCCCATGCCGCCTGCTGCACCTGCGCCCGCCATGGCAGTTGTGCAGCCGGCAGCGCCCACCCCTGCCCCTGTGCCGGGAGTGGATGTCATGCGGGCGCCCGCGCCTGCCCCCGCGCCTGGCGTATGGGCACAGGCCCTCCCTCCTGCACCATTGGCCCCTCTGACACCAATGGCGTCAGTAGCGCCGGTGGCTCCGATGACACCAATGGCGCCAATGGCTCCGATGACGCCCATGTCTCCAATGGCTCCATTGGCGCCCATGCCGCCGCTGGATACCGTGCCGCGTAAAATTGTGATCAAAGACGATCAAGGTACCCGCACCTATAACAGCCTGGATGACATGACGCCGGAAGACCGGGAGAAATACCTCCGCCTGCAGGAAAAAAAGCAGGCGCTCAACCAGCTGTCTGCCAAAATGAAGGTGGCCCAGGATGCCGTCAAAGACATAGACTGGAGCAAGATGAACAAAGACATCCAGGAAAGCATGCAAAAAATTGACTGGAGCAAGATGAACAATGACATCCGGGAGGCGATGAAAAAAGCGAACAAGGAAATTGCCGACGGTATGAAAGACGTTGACTGGGAAAAGATCGGCGCGGACGTGAACAAGAGCATCAAGAACATACAGTGGGAAAAGATCTCCGACCAGATAAAGAACAGTCTCCAGAAAACCGACTGGGAGAAGATCGAAAAAGAGATCAAGGAGAAAATGGATAAAATAGACTGGAAAAAGATAGAAGAAGATATCAAAAACAATCCCTCCTCCTGGCAGGATGCCGCCCATCGTGAACAGGCCCTGGCCGCTGCGCGGGAAGGAAGGGCGCAGGCCCTTCGGGCCAGGCAGGAAGCTTTGCGTGAAAGCCAGAGAGCCCGCCTGGAAGCAGAACGCCAGGGGCAGGAAGCACGCCGGGAAGCCGAAAAGCAGCACCGGGTAGCCGTTGAGAAGGCCCGTGAACAGGCAGCCCGGGCCCAGCGGGACGCACGGGAACAGCACCGTGTTGCCCTGGCACAGGCGGAGAAAGCCCAGCGGGACGCACGGGAGCACGCCAGGGAAGCCGCCGCGGAAGCCCGCCAGCGGGCCGAAGAGCACCAGCAGGTAGCCCGGGAGCACGCGGCCAGGGCACGTGAGCACGCCAGGGAAGCCCAGGAGCAGAACAAGGTCTACAATGAGCTGCTTGACAAGATGGAGGCAGACAAGCTGATAGACCGCAACAACTTCGAGATCAACAAGAAAGGGGACGATCTCTACATCAACGGCCAGAAACAGCCCGATGACGTGAAAAAGAAATATCAACAATATCTCAAAAACGAGAATGTTAATATTAAGGGCAGCAAAAACAGTCTGAACGTGCATGCCCGGGACAACCAGTAATTTTTAGCCGCCATTCTATCAACTAAAACCGCTTACCTGACCGGGTAGCGGTTTTTTATTATCTTTGCTGCTCTTAATTCACCATTAAAAACCCGTTTATGCCCTCTTTCGACATTGTCAGCAAAGTAGACCTGCAAACCCTGGATAACGCCATCAATACTGTCAAGAAAGAAATCACCAACCGGTATGATTTTAAAGGGAGCCACGTAAATATTGAGCTGGATAAAAAAGAGCTGGTGCTGAAGCTGGAAGTGGAAACCGATATGAAGCTGGGCCAGGTGGTAGACGTGCTCATCAGCCAAACCATGCGCAAAGGCATGGAAGCCTCTGTGTATGACATGAGCAAGGAGCCCTACCAGAGCGGCAAGGTGTATAAAAAAGACATTCCCGTGCGCAACGGTATCAAACAGGAAGACGCCAAGAAGATCGTCAAGCTGATCAAAGACGCCGGCCTGAAGGTGCAAGCCGCCATTATGGACGATATTATACGCGTTACAGGCAAGAAAATAGATGATTTACAGGAAGTTATACAGCTGTGCAAAGGCGCCAACCTGGGCCTGCCCCTGCAGTACCAGAATATGAAAAGCTAGATTTTTCTTGGCCGATTTAAAAATATCTGTTACCTTTGCGCTCTGTATTTATTAACTTATTGATATGAAACAGGGAATTCATCCGGAAAATTATAGATTCGTAGTGTTTAAAGATATGTCTAACGGGCATAGCTTTCTGAGCCGTTCCACTACCCCCTCCCGCGAAACCGTGAAATGGGAAGATGGTAACGAGTATCCGTTGATCAAGCTTGAGATCTCCAACACCTCTCACCCGTTCTACACTGGTAAGAACGTACTGGTAGATACCGCAGGCCGTATCGACAAGTTCAACAAACGTTACAAAAAAGACGCTAAATAAGCCGTCTGCAAATATTTGGGAATCCCGCCGGTATTAATCGGCGGGATTTCTTTATTTTCGCCCGTCATGAAGAACCCGCACTACATCCTGTTTGACACGCCTGAGCGTGACCAGTTATACCCTTTCACCCATACCCGCCCCGTGGCAGCCTGCCGTATAGGCCTGCTTACCATCCGCGAAAAATGGGAAAAATGGCTGAAAGTGTCTCCTATCGGGTACTTTACGATGGATTACCTGCAGCCGAAGTTCCCCCTCATCAAAGCTCCGCAGAACACCGTCACCATACTGGTAAACGGCCACCTGCTGCCCTCCGCGGCCGTGGTGAAAACCATCCGCGCCCTGCAGCCCGGCCAGGAGCTGTACAAGAACGGGCGGCTGCTGGCCAAGGCCGTCAGCGGGGATGATTTTTTCCTGCCCGCAGACCAGGCCCGCATTGATTTTGAAGACGATATCATACGCATAGACCAGCCCTGGCATATTGCGCAGTATAACGATGCCGCGCTCCGGGACGATTTTGCGCTCCTGACCCGTGGCCGCAAATCCGCCCCCGCCGCAGCGGGGAACACGCTGCTGAACCCTAAACAGATATTCATTGAGCCGGGGGCACGGGTAAGCTGCAGCATCCTGAATGCCGAAACCGGCCCCATCTACATTGGCAAAGACGCCGAAGTGATGGAAGGCTGCACCATACGCGGCCCCTTTGGCATGGCCACCGGCGCCGTGCTGAAAATGGGCACGCGGGTGTACGGCGCAACCTCCCTCGGAGAGCGTTGCGTGGTAGGCGGAGAAGTGAAGAACAGCGTGTTCTTCAACTATTCCAACAAGGCGCACGACGGGTACCTGGGAGATGCCGTCATAGGCGAATGGTGCAACCTGGGCGCAGGCACCACCTGCTCCAACCTGAAAAACAACGCCCGCGAGGTAAGGGTGTGGATGGAAGCTAAAAACGAAGCCTGGAGCGCGGGCCTGAAATGCGGCGTGCTGATGGGAGACTACAGCCGCTGCGGCATCAATACCATGTTCAATACCGGCACGGTAATAGGCGTTAGCTGCAACGTGTTCGGGGGCGATTTTCCGCCCAAATACCTGCCCTCCTTCAGCTGGGGCGGCCAGCAGCATGCCGGCGAAAAATACCGCCTTACGGAGGCCCTGCGTGACGCCGGCGCCTGGATGCAGCTGAAGGGACAGGCGCTGACCGAAGCAGACCAGCAGATATTAACCCGTATTTTTCACGGGTAATTGTGTATTTTTCGGCCCTCTTTCAAAAACAGTATATACATATATGAGAAAAAAGATTGTAGCCGCCAACTGGAAAATGAACCTTACGCTTGCCCAGGGCGAACAACTGGTGAACGATATTCTTGGCGCCGGCATCAAACTGCCCGAAGGGCAGGAAGTAGTGATTGCTCCCCCCTTCCCCTACCTGCTCAAGGTAAAACAGCTGGTACGCAACTATCCCGGCATTTATGTGGCCGCACAAAACTGCGCCAGCGAAAAATCAGGCGCCTATACCGGCGAAGTATCTGCCGAAATGCTGCAGTCTGTCGGCGTGGATTATGTAATACTGGGCCACTCCGAACGCAGGGAATACTTTTCCGAAACCAACGCGCAGCTGGCAAAGAAAATAGACCAGGCGCTGGCCAACGGCCTCAAACCCATCTTCTGCTGCGGTGAGCCGCTGGAAGTGCGCAAAGCCGAAACACAGAACGATTACGTGGCCAAACAACTGGAAGAAAGCCTCTTCCACCTGGACGCGGCCGCGCTGAAAAACATCGTGATAGCTTATGAGCCCATCTGGGCCATTGGCACCGGCCTGACCGCCAGCGCACAGCAGGCGCAAGACATGCATGCCTTCATCCGCGCCCGCATTGCGGATAAATACGGCCGCGAAGCCGCGCTGGGGCTTACCATCCTCTACGGCGGCAGCGCCAAACCTTCCAATGCCAAAGAACTGTTTGCCTGCGCAGACGTAGACGGCGGGCTGATCGGCGGCGCTTCCCTGATGGCGGCAGACTTTACCGCTATTGTGCAAAGCTTCTGATAAACGTTATTACCCATACGAGAAATGGCCGTGGTACGTCCCGGCCATTTTTTTTAGTATTTTTTGCTAATTTTATTAGTAATTCCAAAAATGTTAGTATATTCGTGTTGTGAAAGAAGGGATCGTTATTGTTAGTGCTGTAAATGATAATGATCGTTTCAATTTGATGGTTGCTTTAATCAAAAAGACATGGAAAACGAAGTAATGTATGATTACATGCTGGTGATACATCCGGATGCGCAAACCTTGCAGGATGTGAGCATATTCCGGCATCTGATTTCGGAGGAGCTGGGCATGGACCAGGCTGCTTTTTCACAGGCGCATATAGCTTTATTCCGGTCGGAGTTTCCTGAAAAATATGAGGCGGATTTCACGGGTATGCTGGAGGAAATGGTGCAGGAGCAATCTGCCTTTACCATTTATACTTCACGGATAGACCATAGCAAACAGGGAGAGCGCCACATGTTCTATGTGAACGTGGCCAACCCTAAACCGGTGGAAGAGCTGCACAGGAAAATACTGCGCACCTTTGAGCTGAAGCCCGGCACCTTCAAGCCGCATATGGCCCTGGTGCGGTCTGTCAATACACAGCAGTTCAACCGGCTGGCCCCCTACTTCGCCAACAAGATGTTTGTGCGCAGTTTCCACTGCCACAGCTTCAGCCTGGTGAGGAAGCCGGCGGGCGGGCAGCGGTATGAGCTGGTGAGGGAGTTCCGCTTCGGCAGGGACAATGCTTCAGAGCATCCGCTGTTCAACCATGCGGCCTGATGCGGCCTGACAGGTGGTTGCGCTACCGGCATGGCCGTTGCAGGAAAACGGCCCATGCAGGTCAACCCTTATCCTGTATTTTCACAAGCCTTTTCAAGAGTCAGTATCAAATATCACTTGAACTTTCCGGGTCGGGCGTTCGTCGCCCGGCCCCTTGATCTCTTACTTACCCCCGCTACTTACCTACCCGTAAATTCAGCCGGTTAACCCGGTAACATTCATTGAATGCTGAACAGGCATGCATTAGCACATGGCTGCCGGAGGATGCTGCGCCTCGGCACCACACCTGCGCACCAGGTAAAAACGACTATTATGGAATGGGTATCTATCAAACCGACTTACAACGATGGCATCATACAACAAGACCCGGCCCAGCCGGTGTTTTCCCTGCTCACCAAAGCCGGTTTCCAGCTGGAGCAGGTGCGGAGGAACGTGGCCCCGGAGGCCATAGAATACTTCTACTTTCATCCAGGTTTACATATACAGGTGCATGAGGTGAACGAAGCGCCCCATCACCCGCCCAGATTCTTTATATTTTACCCCGGAGGCAGCACAGCATATGCAGAAGGACTCGACCAACTTCGGCTGTGCTTCGCCGCCGGGTGAAACACCCGCGGCCTGCATTTTGTTATATCTTTACCGATCTTCATTTAGCGTCATTATGATTCACAGGGAAATAACCGTAAAAGGGAAAGTACAAGGCGTTTTTTTCAGGGCCACCGCCCGGTCTGTAGCCGTTAAGCTGGGCCTGAAAGGCACTGTTAAAAACCTGCCAGACGGCAGTGTACGGATCGTTGCCGCAGGCCAGGAAGCGGCCATGGAAGAATTTATTGACTGGTGCCGCGTTGGCCCTATCGGCGCCAGCGTTACCTCGCTTGATATTGAAGAAGGCACGCCGCGGCATTACGAAGGTTTTGAGATCCTTCATGGCTAACACGTAGCGGTTGTATCCCCTATTCTGACCGCAAACTTTTCACCGGGTTGGTGAGCGCGGCCTTCACAGACTGTACGCTCACCGTCAGCAATGCAATGCTGATAGCGGCCAGGCCCGCCACTGCAAACATCCACCAGCTGAGGGTAACGCGGTACGCAAAATCTTGCAGCCACAGGCTCATGCCGTACCAGGCCAATGGCGTGGCAATAACAATGGCAATCACTACCAGCAGCATAAAGTCTTTCCCCAGCAGTTGCAGAATACTGGCCACGCTGGCGCCCAGCACCTTGCGGATGCCTATTTCCTTGGTTTTCACCTGCGCCGTGTAAGCCGCCAATCCCAGCAGGCCCAGGCAGGAAATGAGCACGGCCACGGTGGCAAAGATGCTGAAGAGGCTGGCTGTGCGCTGTTCAGACTTGTACATGTTGTCGTATTGCTGATCGAGGAAGGTGTATTCAAACGGGAAGTCGGGGTTGTATTTTTTCCACAGCTTTTCTACCGCGGCAGCTGCCTTTGAGGCGTTTCCCCCGGTGGTGCGCACATACATGCCGTCTCCCGATGGCCGGTACACAAAAATGGCCGGCTCTATTTTCGTGCGCAGTGAAGCAAAGTGAAAATCCTTTACCACGCCTATGATGGTGCCCGGCTCGTCATGCAGCACAAACTTCTTCCCGATGGGGTTGGTGATACCGGCTTCTCTTACCGCCGTTTCATTCAGGATGTAATGCGCTGAATCAGATGCAATGCCTTTGAAACCCTCTCCCTCCACAATGGGAAGCTTCATCAGTGATAAAAAGTTGGAGTCAATGTACATGCCATGAATAAAGAACTCACTGTTGGGCTGTTTACCGTCCCAATCCGTATCACTGGTGGTATTGCCGATCTGCAGTATCTGGTCGTTAGCAGTGCTCAGGCCGGTGATGGCAGGCTCCTGCATCAGCTCCGCACGCACGGCCGGGAGGTGGGCCCGCATGTTGCGCAGCACAAAGGTGAACACATGTTCTTTATCGTAGCCCAGTTCTTTTTCATTGATATAGGTGAGCTGGCCGGCAATCACCAGCGTGCCGGTAATGAGCGCTACGGAAAAAACGAACTGGGTGGTAACCAGCGCCTTCCGGAAAAAGGTGGTGCTCATACCACCGCGCAGCTTGCCCTGCAAGGCTTTCAGCGGTTCAAAAGAGGAAAGGAGCAAAGCCGGGTAAATGCTTGACAGCAAGAGGGAAACCAGCACCGCTGCGCCTGCCAGCGCCCACACGCCGCCATCGGTAAAACTGAACGCAATGTTGCGGCCGGAAATATTATTGTACACCGGCATGAGCACATAGGTGAGCACCATGGCGGCCGCCATGGCAAAGGCAAATACCAGCGCGGTTTCTGTTACGAACTGGAAGAAGAGCTGCCGGCGCGCCGCGCCCATGACCTTGCGCACGCTCACCTCCCTGGCCCGCAGCATGGCCCGCGCCGTGGAAAGGTTCACGTAATTGATGCAGGCAATGAGCAGGATGAGGATGCCGATGATGAGGAAAATACGCACGGTCTGTATCTGCCCTTCACTGCCGTCTGCTTTATAAAGATGCATGTCCCGCAGCGGCATCAGGCGGTACGGGTCGTCATACTCCAGCTTGCGCCGTTTGAAGAGGCTGGCGGCCAGCTTCTTCTCGGCCACTGCGGGAGAAACGCCCGGTTTCAATTGCAGGTAGACATGATAGTCGAAGTTGCCGATGTCTGTATCAATGGTCTTCCATTCGCCGTTGCCCCTGAACAATTTGGCGCAGAGGCTCATGGGGAACAGCATGTCATATTGGATGCTGGAATTTTCCGGGAAGTTGGCCATTACGCCGGCCACTATGAAATACTGCTTGCCGTCTGCCCGCAATACTTTGCCCACCGCCTCTGCAGTGCCGAAATACCGTTGCGCCGCGGCTTCCGTAAGGACCACGGAATAATCTCCCTGGAAGGGCTGCTGCGGGTTGCCTTCCAGCAGCGGGAAGTCGAACATCGTAAAAAAAGAGGGGTCAACGTAGGCCTTTTTATCGTTCGTAAAACGCTTGCCGCGATACTCAAAGAGAGAGAAATTCCAATTGTGCCTGATGCGTACGGCTGCTGTTACTTCAGGCACTTCCTCCTTGGCAAAAACGGCCAGCGGCGCGTGCATGCTGGTCCATACCTGGCGGCTCTCCTTAGGCCCCATATTGGCAAAGGCGCGGTAAATATTGTCTGCGTTTTTATGGAACCGGTCGTACGTCAGCTCATTTCTCACCCAGAGTAAAATGAGGATGCCCACGGTGAGGCCAATGGTGAGCCCGGCTACGTTGATGGCGGAGTAGAACTTATGTTTGACCAGGTTTCTCCAGGCCGTTTTGAAGTAGTTCCTGAACATGGCTGAAAGGTTAGGCCATACGTGCCGCAATTATATTGCCATTCCTGCCGCGCCCTGCTGGCGGGCCTTGCGGCGGGAATGGCATATGCCGGCTGTCCGGATGTGAACGGGGAACGTCCGTTTCCGGACAGGAAGCTTGAGAAGATGGAAACTAGTTGATCTGTAATTTTTTCAGCAGCGCCTTGTCAAGCGAGGCTTTGGGCACTATCACGTTAATGGTGTTCACCGCAAAGTACGGCTCAGACACATATACATATCCTTCAAACGGGGAAGAGGTAGTGCCCCAGGAATTTTTCACAATAAAGAACGGTTTGCCTTCTTTGCTTTTGCCAACGCCGGTGATGTGCATCAGGTGGTCATCTTGCGTAACCAGCTGTTCAAAGAGGCCCTGGCGGTAGGCGGCCGTTACCTTTACTTCTTCCAGGTCGGGGTTGGGCTGTGTTTTGTTCGGCACTGTATCATGTACCGGTGAAAAAGCGTAACCGTATTTGGAAACGAAGCCCCTGTTGCTCACATCTGCGTCCCACATCACGGTATAACCTTTGTTCACGGCCGTTCTGGTGGCGCCAATCAATTCATCGAGCGTAACGTTGTAAAAAGCGCCGTTGGCGTGGTTATCCGGCAGCTCCAGCACAAAACTGCTGTAGTAGGGATGATGGGTGAAAGAAGTAAGGCTTACATAATCAGATTCCTTAAACTTCACCACTTGCTTCGCAAACTCCTGCGGCGTGTAGGTTTTACCGTTATAGTCAAAACTGGCCGGCGGCGCGCCGCCCATGTATTCGTCCATGATACCGGCGTATTGCTGCTCCCAATTGGCGGGTGCGGGGCGTTTTTTCAGGATGGTGTCCAGGTAGGCACGCAGCGCTTTCACCATCAGGCCATGGTCAAACTGCTCCTGCCCTGCTTTCAGTCCGCTGTAGGCAGATTCCGGCATCAGGCCAAACAGGGAGGCGGCTTTCAGCACATCGTGGCCGAGGCCGCCTTCGTCAAACTGCGCTTTGCCCTGCCGCAGCAGGTAGTTGCGGGCTTTCAGCAGGTATACATTGCGTACGGTGTACATTTCAGAAAGGTCTGGCTGGGCCATGCCCTGGCGCATGCATTGGCTTTCTATCAGTGAAGTGGTGGAAAAGCACCAGCAGGTGCCGGTTCTGCCCTGGCTCTTGACGGCGGTAGCAGCGTTATTCTTCAGGATAGTGATGCCATCACCGGCGGCGGCGCGGATCATTACCGGTTTCTCCTGGGCTGCGGCCTGCAGGCTTAGCAGTACGCATGCAACCGCCACAATATTTTTTCTCATAAGCAGTATAATGATATTATGCTGCAATATAGGTTAATTTTCGTGCTCTATCCTGCCCTTGCCGGAGATGGCCTGGTTAACGCTGGCGGCGCCCCTGTATTTGACGGAACCGCTGCCTGATACGGACACGTCCAGTTTTTTGCTGGCATTTACATAGGCTTCCCCGCTGCCGGAAATGCCCAGTTCCATTTGCTGCGTTTGCAGGTCTGGCGCCGTTACCGCGCCGCTGCCGGAGATGCCTATTTCAGCATCGTCTGCCCTGCCCTGCAGCTTTACTTTACCGTTACCGGAAATGCCTACTTCCAGCTTCCGGTACTGCAGGTTCAGGTCTGCGTCTCCACGGCCGCTGAGCGCCACTTCGAGCTTGTCCCCTTTCACTACGCCCTCGGTATAGAAACCGGAGGTACCGCTGCCGGCAAGACTTTCCAGCTTCACCACCGTGATCCTTGCAATAATATCGCTGCTGGTTTTCAGATTGTAGCCTTTTTTGGGGCCCAGGTGCAGCTCATCACCATCTATTCTTGCTTCAATGTACGGGAGCAGGTTCTCGTCTGCTTCCAGCTCAATGGAAGGCGTGCTGCCCTGGGTGATATACACCTTGAACTTGCCGGAGGTGGAAATTTCATCTATAGCGGCGCTGGCCTCCCGCTTTTCTTTTTTCATTTTACCGTTGCCGGTAATCTGCTCCTGCCGCTGCGCCTGGCCCGCAAACGGGGCCAGCAGCAGGGCGGCAAAGGCAAAGGAAGCAATAGCATTGAGTGCTTTAAAGCTTGTTTTCATGCTCAATTCATTTTTGGTTTTAGATTATTCTCCTGCCAATTTTACATCGCAGTAAGAGCCGTCTATTTTGATCAGGCCGGATGCGTCTGTACCATTGGACGTTATGGCGGAAAAGGAGAGGTTATTGTTTTTGCGGATGTTGGTCACGTTCTTCCATTCAAAATCACCGGTTTTCAGGTCTCCATGGTGAAGGTTGGCAGTGATCCTGAAAGCGGATTTGCCTGCCAGGCCCAGCTTCAGGTCTGAATAACGGAGATGGGCGGTAATGGAGGTGAAAGAAGGGTCTACGCGGCGGATGTTCAGGTCTGTATAGTTCACATTGAACACCGCGTTCTTTTTAAGCGTTTCGGCCCGCAAGTTGGAGTAATTGCCGGTGAGAGACAGGTCGCTCACGGCAGCCAGCCGGTACTCGTCATAGTTGGAGTTGAGCCGCATGTTGCCGGTTTCTCCGAAAGTATAGCTGCTGTTGTTGGAGTTGACCTTCAGCTCCCGCGTGCTGCCGCAGCGGAGGGAGGAATAGTTGGCGTTCAGCTCCAGCTGCTCCACCTGCGCAATCCGCGCCTTGTCTGTATAGTTCATGTTCACCTTCAGTTTCTCCGCGTTGCCGATGTCGAAAAAACCGTAGTTAACGCTGATGCGCGTGTCAAAGGGCAGCTCCCTGGCCAGTATATCGCCAAACTGGTTGTCTAGCGCCACAGACCGCATGTTGCGGGGAATGTTCACCACGTAGTTGATGTTCACGTACTCCCGAGAGTCTTTTTTACCGAAAGAGAACCATTTGCCGCTGCCGGTATTGTATTTTGTTTCTATGCGGATGTTGCTGCCGGATTCAGAGCCTTGTATGTCTACCATTTCCGCCATGCTGCGGGCCTGGTCCCCGCTCTTCCCGAACCCGATGATCTCTATTTCCGCCCGCACCATGGGTTTGTCCCACACGTTGACCACAATTTTGCCGTACTTGTTCAGCACCGCCAGCGTAGAGCCGGAGCCGGCCCTGAACTCTTTCACCACGCGGATCTTGTGCTCTTCATCTCCCTTTGTGGCAAGGGCGGCGAAGGGCCATAACAATAAGAACAATAATGTAGATTTAGAGTGCATCTTTTTTATTTAAAGGTGAGTTGTCATGGTATTTTTCCTGTTCGGCAAGGATCTTGTCCAGCAGCTCCAGCTTCATCTGGTAATAGCGCACCATGGCGGCGCGGATGCGTTCATTGCCGGGGTTGCTCATCAGCTCTTTTTCCAGCAGCAGGTAAGTATCGTTGCGCAGCTTCAGCTCTTCGCGGGCGGTGCTGTCAAGGCCCAGCTGGTCTTCCGGGTATTGCTCCAGCTCATCCAGCTTCTGCTCTATCCTGGAGGTGTAGTAGAGCTGCATTTCTTCCATTTCAGGCAGCACGTAGGCCACTTCCTGCTTGGCATTCAGGAACTTCACCAGCAGCCCGGCGTTTGCCACCAGGGCTACGATGATGGCCGCTTTCCACCAGTGGCGCGCCATCAGCTGCACCACCCTTGCCCGTTGTTTCACCGGCAGCTCTTTTTCCAAAGCCGCCCAAACGCGCGGGCCGGGGCCCTCCTCTTCAAACGCACTGCGGTTTTGTTGTATGAAATCTTCCAGCTCCATATTGTTATACTTCTTTCGTTTTAAGTTTTACCAGCTGCCGCACCTTTTCTTTGGCCCGCATGAACTGGGTTTTGACGGTAGATTCCGTAATGCCCAGCATTTCCGCTATCTCGCGGTGGGAGTACTCTTCAAAGATGTAGAGGTTCAGCACCGTGCGGTAACCATGCGGCAGCTGGCCGATGGCCTCTTTCACCGCGGAAACGGTAAGGGCATAAGCCCCTTCGTCTACCGCCGCTTCCTCTGCCGCGTCCGTCTCTCCCACTTCTTCAAAGTATACTTTCTTTTTCCGCAGGTAGCTCAGGCAGTGGTTCACCACTATCCTTTTGATCCACGCGGTGATGCTGCTGTCTGAACTGAGCTTATCCAGGTTTTTGAACACCTGCAAGAATGCCTCCTGCAACACGTCTTCCGCATCGGCGGCATGCCCCGTCATCCGCAGGCAAATGTTGTACATGGCCCTGGCGTATGCCTCATACAGCTCATGGAATGCCCGGACGTCGCCCTTGCGGCAGCGTACCACGATCTGATCTGTTACAGGCATTTTTTCCAAAGCGTTAGGGTATAAACTCATATTAAAGACGGCGGGGGGTAAAAATGGTTGCATCTGTTCACCATTTATTTTGAATTTACTGAAAATCATAGAGATAGAAAAACAGAACGCGGCCAGCAAGTGGCCGCGTTCCTTCCATCCTTATATACCTAAAACATGATTAGGTACGTGCTTGTGCTACTTCACCCTGCTCTGCTCATCTTCCAGCCCGGTTTTACGGTTGCGGGCCTCTTTCACATTTGAATTTCCGAAGCGGTAGGTGAAGGATAACCGGAGCTGGCGGCTGTCCCAACGGGTGCCCAGGCGTACCTGGCGGTTGTTGACATTATAGGTGCCGCTGAAGCGCTGGGTATTGAAGAGATCGTTCACGTTCAGGCGTATGGTGCCCTTCTTGTCCAGCACCTGCTTTTGCAGGCCCAGGTTGAAGGCATACATGGCGTTCATGCGGAACAGGCCCTCCTGTGAGATCTGCGGGGATACGAAGAAGAAAGACGCTTCTGCGGAATACCCCTTTTTAAAGGTAAAAGTGTGCTGCGTTTGCCCGAAGAAGCCGCCGGAGGCGCGTTTGATCAGCTCCCCGTTTACCGTGGTCTCAAAGGCGTTGTAGAACACGGATACCGTGGTGAACGTTCTCCACCATTTGGTAACGGGTACCGGGGCGGATACGTTCAGGTTGATGTTGTCTTTTTTGGCCACGTTCATGTATTTATATACAATAATGGTGGTATCTCCGGTGACGGGGTCTACGCCCGGCTCCAGGATGCGTGACAGCATATCGCTGGTGCGGCTGTAGCCGATGGCCGTGGTCAGGAAAGACTTGAACGTATGCGTCAGGTCAAAGTTGTGGGAATACTGCGGGCGCAGGTTGGGGTTGCCCCCCGCCTTGGTATACCGGTCAAGGAAAAACTCGAAGGGGTTCAGGTCATCGTAGCTGGGGCGCTGCAGCCGGCGGCTGTAGGAAATGCCCCACTGGTTGTTCTTGTTGGCCGCGTAGCTGAAAAACACGCTGGGGAAAAAGTTGAGATAGCTGGTGTCATTCACCTGTTTGAGGGTAACGGAGTTGCCCTCCACGTTGGTATGCTCCGCACGGAGACCGGCCTGCACACCGATCTTTTTGAACTGTTTGGAAAAGTTGATGTAAGCGGCGTTCACGTTCTCCTTATATATAAAGTAATTGGAACGGTTGGCGTCATACTCCCATTGTGAGCGTTTGAGGGAGTCAAAGCGGGAGTTGTTGTCCGAGTCTACAAAGCTCAGTTTGATGCCCGCTTCAATTTTCGCTTCCTTCTTCAGGGGGTGCGTATAATCGATCTTCACCGTTTTGATATTGATCACCGATGGCTGCAGGCTGCGGGTGGTGTCTCCCCCCCAGTATTGCTTGCCGGTGGCATCCATATAGGCGGAGTAAAGGCGGCTGCCCTGGTCTTCGGAGTTGCGGGAATAGTCCAGGTCTATGTTCAGCTCCTTGCCGGCAGTGTCCAGCTTGCCTTTGTAGTTGACGTTGTAAGACTGGCGGTCCCACGTATTATAATTATCTGACACCGTATGCAGGCTGGAGTCTATGGCCTCCCCGCTCCCTATCCAGGTAGTGCTGTTGCCGGCGCCCTTCCAGCTGCTGGTGGCCAGGTTCACCATGACGCCCAGGGTGTGGTTGTTGTTGATGAAATAATCTGCCCCGAACTTGCCGCCGTGATACTGGTTCTTTTTGTCTATGTAGGTGTTCTGGTCAAAAGTGATGCGGCCTGATTTCTCCAGGTTGTCACGGTAAATGCTCAGGTCTTCAAAGTTCCGGTTGTAATTGTAATTGTAGGAACCGTACACATTTACCTTTTTATTGCGGTAGTTGAGATTGAGCCCCCCGTTTGCCTTCGGCAGCTTGCCCTGTATAAAACCTGCGTTCACGCTGCCGTTGGCGCCGTAATTGGAGTTCTTTTTCAGCTTGATGTTGATAATCCCGGCGTTGCCAGCTGCGTCGTATTTGGCGGAAGGATTGGCGATCAGCTCTATCTGGTCTATGTTAGAGCTGGGCATATTTTTCAGCAGCATGGCAACGTCCTGGGGAGACATGTTCGTGACTTTGCCGTCGATCATAATGATCACACCGTTCTTGCCACGCATGGATATATTGTCATCTTTATCTACCTGTATTCCGGGTGACTGTTGCAGTACCTCCAGGGCAGTGCCGCCTGCCGCTACAATACTGTTTTCCACGTTCACCACCATTTTATCAGCTTTTTGTTCTATGAAGGGGCGTTTAGCCGTTACGTTTACTTCTTTCAGGTTGCGGGAGGTTTCTTCCAGGGTGATGGCCGGTACTTTTACGGGGCTGCCGTTCACGGTGAAGGGCTGGCTGTAGCCTTTTTTCATGCCCATGTTCACGGCGGCCACCAGGTAACGCCCTTCGCGGATACCCTCAAACTCGTATTTGCCGTCTACCCCGGCTATAGCCCCTTTTACCAGGGAAGAGTCTTTTGCTTTCAGGAGGGTTACAGTGGCAAATTCTACCGGTTTATTGTCTGTGCGGTGCACCTGGCCGTTTATTTTCCCTTTAAGACCGGGGGTGCCGTTCCCGCTCTGGGCCTGAGCCATGTTGCCGGTACTGACCAGTAAGGCGCTCAGGGTCAACAATTTAAATATCGATTTCATATAAGGCGGATGTTTAGATTTGGACTAGTTAGGTTGTTGTGCTATAGTTCCTTTCTTTAACTACTACAGTGTAAAGGTAGGTAGTATGTTTTACATAGTACATAATTATACACAAGTGGTCATTATCTGGTGATGATTGGTAAAAAGTGGTTTGAGTGAAACTTCAGCTTGCCGGCGTTATGGCCGCTTTGTGCAAGGAAGACGGCCGGCGGCGGTGATTGTTACAAAACCTGTGGCAAAACTAGGTGGAAGCGGGTGAATGCTGAGGGGAAAAGGGATGAACCGGGTTGATCTTGTGACTAAAATGACGAATCGGGGAAGCGGGATGCAGACAGGAACGGGGCCACCTTACCGGCTGGCCCCGCTCCTATAGTAATAATATATACTACTCAAACTTTAATGCCGCAATCACTTCCGGCAACTCCTCCTGCATTTTCTCAAACGCCACGCGCTCCTCTTTCCGGATATGGGCCTCCAGGCTGCGGGCCAGCTGGTCCATGGCCTCTACAGGGTTGGGGTTATCTACCAGCGCGCTGTACATGCCGGAAATAACGCGGTGCTCTGCTATCAGCTCGTCCAGCAGGGCGTCTATATCCGCCCGGTGGCCGCGGCATTGTTCAAACAGGTAATCTTCTTTCTGGATGTGCGGCACCATGATCTCCTGGAATACTTTGACCATGTAGGCCATTTTGGAATCGGCGTCCAGGGGGTAGCCCTCATAAGGGGCCGCGTCTTTTTTCAGGTACCTGCATACGAAGAGCAGGGTTTTATGCTCGTGGGAAAGCGGTACCAGGTTCGGATGGCGCTGCATCAGGCTGTTTTTTGTACGGGTTTCGTTTTACGGGCGTACCAGATAAGGCCGGCGCCGCCTATTACCAGCAGGGTGGCAATGATTTCCGCCTGCGTGGGGTGAAAGCCGAAAATATCGTACTTCGTGTTAACCCTTATCTTCTCCACAAAGAAACGTTCAATGCCGTTGAGTATCAGGTAAATGCCGAAGATCACGCCGGGTATGGTCACCCTGGAGCGGATGGCCATCAGTACAATAAAGAACAGGCCGCAAACTATGATCTCGTATAACGGCGTGGGGTACACGCCAACAGGCAATGCATTGCAGTACTCCCCTTCGCAGCCCTGCAGCGGCATACCATCGTTCACCACATTATGCGGGTAGCTGTAGGCAAAGAAGAAGTCTGGCAGGAAGCTGAGTGAAGCCGGCTTTTCAAAACGTTTGTGGGGCACCTGCTCCAGGCTGCCGAAGTGCCGGGTGAAATAGGCAGAGTCCCGGTGCAGCACATCCTGGTACTGCGCTTCGGAAATGACCTCCACCTTGCCGGTGGGGTTGGTGCCGTAGGCGCTGTTATTAATGCCCCAGTCACCATCTCCTGAAAACTGGCAGCCCATGCGGCCTACCGCATAAGCCAGCATCAGGGCCGGCGCCGCGCTGTCTACCAGGTGTTTCCAGTTGATCTGCTTTTTGTGGGCATAGCGGATAATGACGTAGGCGGCTACAATGAGGCCGCCGTAAAAGGTGAGGCCGCTGGCGGAAAAAAGGGAGCCCCAGGGGTCTGCTACAAACTCGCCCCAGTTTTCCAGGTTGTGGAATATCTTGGCCCCTATCAGGCCGGCCACTGCCGCCATGATGGTAAAATCAGGCACCCGCTGGTGCGGCCATACATTTACTTTTTCTTCTTTAGGCTTGGGAAGGGCGGCCTTCTTTTTCGTATAGTACTTCCAGTAAGCCATGGCGGCCGCTACCAGGATGCCGCCAATTACGCTGCCCTGGCCGGAGAGAAAATAAGAACGCAGGTCTTCCGTGCCTGCGCCAAACATTCCGAGTATCTTGAACCCGATGATGAACCCGATCACCGCGCTCACCAGCATGTCTCCCAGGGAGGCCGGTTTGCCGGTTACGATGGTTTCCTGCACGGGGGCCAGCCATCCCAGCTTTTCCCGCCGCCGCAGCTCCGAGGTCAATACATAAGCCGCCGCCAGAAAGGCAATGGCCACAAAAAAACCAAACGTTTGTACAATCTTCAAAAAAGGTATCTCTACTCCAAACAGATCCTTGAATGCGTAATATAAATTAGGATACATAGGCGAAAAAAAATGGTGATCTGAGTTTTCCTATGAACAAAGCCGAATTATATCAAAAGGAAAATCAAACCACCAAGTTACATTACAATTACGAATTACGGGTTTTAAATCAAAGATTATTCTGCCCGTAATCCGTAATTGATCTTAGCAATATTCATCGAAAGCAGCCAACAGGTTGGTTGCGATCAGCTGTGCAGAACGGCCTTCAATCATGTGGCGTTCTATAAAGTGCACCAGTTGCCCGTCTTTGAACAGGGCAATGGAGGGAGAAGACGGCGGGTAAGGCATCAGATGCGTACGGATCTGTTTTACCGCGTCTGAATCAAAACCGGCAAAGCTGGTTGTTAAACGGTCAGGCTTTTTCTCGCTGGTAGCTACCGCCATCAGTACGCCCGGACGGGCAGTACCGGCCGAACAGCCGCATACGGAATTGATCACTACCAGGGTAGTGCCTTCCTTGGCCAGCACCTCATCCACCTTTCCAGGGGTGAGCAATTCTTCAAAACCATTATCTGTAAGTTCTGCCTTCATCGGCATCACGAGTTCCGCAGGGTACATAATATTTCTTTTTTGCAAAGTTAATAATATATCGACATACTTGAATAAATAAAGTAAATCAGACATTATGTCTTATTGATTCACAACAAACTGCCTATTTGTCTTGCGCATCCCTCCTTTTGCTGGCGAAATTTCCGGAATGTGGCATTGGTATCCGGTTTGATCGACACCGGGTGTAACCGAAAAACTAAATGGTTTAACACAAAAAATTATAAACACTATGACACTCGTAAAATTTAATCATCAACCGGCCCGGACCCTCAGCGGCTTTGTAGACGAAATTTTCAACGGCAAGCTCAACCGCGATTTCGGTTTTTCCGATTTCTTCGGCCAGCAGGCCCCGGTGAACATCAAGGAAACCAAAGAGGCCTATATACTGGACGTGGTAGCGCCCGGCCTGGAGAAAGGTGACTTCAAGATCAACCTGGAAGGGCAAACGCTGACCATCAGCTCTGAGAAGAAAACGGAAAATATTGAAGAAGGCGACAAACAGATCCGCCGCGAGTTCAGCTTCCGCTCTTTCTCCCGCTCATTTACCGTGAACGAGAACATTGACGCAGATAACATCAACGCGAAATACGAAAACGGTGTGCTGAAAGTGACCCTGCCTAAAAAAGAGGCAAAACAGGACACTGCAAAAGAAATTACAGTTGCATAAGGGTTAGGATAGCAGGGCCGCTCCATCTGGGGCGGCCCTTTTTTATGCCCCAAATTACCACTAACGTTGAATGGCAGGCAGCGCGCAGGATAGTACCTTGCTTTCACATATCTTATTATTACCAGGATGAGCCGGGCCAACAAAATATTAAAGAACTTATCCATATACCTATACCAGCACACCGAAAAAACGGTAACAGCCAAACTCATCCGCAGGCACGCATGCGCATTTGAGCAGGCACGTATCAAGATGCTGTTCGATTTTCTCTTTTTTTATACGCTCACCCTGCTGCCTATGCTGGTGACATTGCTCTACCTGCATGATTATCTGAACCTCGGCATCACCGCCGTGTTTGCCGGCGTGTTTGTGCTATGCGCCTTCCTGATGAGCCTGGGCGTAAGCACCGCGGTTACCGGTACGGTTGCTGCACTGAACACCCTGCTGGTGCCCATGATATCTTCTTTCACCAATGACCTGGACGTATCCCCCATATATGCCATGCCCTGGATGATGGCCTGCATGCTGGGCTACTTTGCGGTAAACCTCAGAACGGCGCTTTCCCTTGGCTTGCTGCTGTTCCTCTACCTGGGCCTGGTAGCATATATGAAAATACACCACCTGCCCGTATTCCTGGCTCCCGCTTATTCCTCGCTGGACAAATACCTGGTTACCCCCTTCCTGATGGCGGGCTACCTGGTAGTGTTCCTGCGGGTATGGGGCGTATACTACCGCAACATTACCCGGCTGGAGCAGCAGCAAACCCTGCAGAAGCAGCAGCAGTTCTCCGCGCTCATCAACCAGAACCTCACCAAACAGTTCCTGCTGCTGAAAGGCCTTTCCCGCTCGGGCAAAAATGAGTTCATGGAAGGCAACCTGGAAATGATGGATGCCTGCTTTTCTGAAATAGAGAAGCAGTGTGATTCAGCTATCAACTTCCTGGACAACACCGGCGCCACTGCCGGCAAATGAGCTTACAGACAGCTCTCCTTTCTGCGTGTATCCACCAGGTATATGATTTTCCAACCTTTTGCCGATTTGCATAGCTGGAAGGAGTTGACCCCGCAATGGCTGAAGCGGCTGCCGAGGTAAAAACTGTATGGCGTCCATACGGAAGCGAGAGGTCCGTCAATCATAATCTTGTCAAATGTGATCCGCTCGTCCCACACGTCCGTGTGAGGGGTGCCAACGGCGGTAATGAATTGCTGAATACTGGCGCTGCGCACTATAACACCTTTGTTCGGAGGCGTTATAACTGTTTGCATGATAGCCTTTTCATCGAACACATCCTTTACCATAGCGCTATCCCCCTTCTTCATGCCGTCAAACAGTTGACGGATGGCGCTTTTCACGGCCTCTTCTTCGGAAGACTGCGCTGCTGCACGGTTAGAACATATGAGTAATAATAACAAAGGAATAAAGCAGGCCTTTTTCATATAGTAGAAGGGGTTGTAATTATTAAATCTATTTAATATATAGCGCGCACTTGCAGCGTAATTTTCATTAGAAAATTGCAAAAAGATACAACTAATTGGTATTTGCCGGGGAGGGCTATACCACTACTTTTACACTGAGCAAATTATTATCGTAACCTATTGCCACCTATACCGAATCACAATGCCTTTTTCCTTATGCCTTGAAATTTCCTTTTACCTTATGCCTTGAAATTACATTTATGGACCCGTTCCATAAATGTGTAATTCCCTTGCCATGAATGTTGGATCCGTCTATCCTATGAAATTATGGGCTCTCCAGAAACGGGGGGCCTTATTTTATTTGAACGATATTATTAATATGACAGACGGTAAAAAAAGAAACCCCTTGGAGAACCAAGGGGTTTTTAAGTGGATTACTAACCCATTTTTTTAATAACCCAAAATTTTCAGCATGCTTTGGGAGGTTTGCTCCTTAGCGTATAGCCAGTCTTTTAATTGTCCGTTTTTGTCGTACCCCACAATCACATGTTTGGGGGAAGGTATCAGGCAGTGTTTGATGCCGCCGTAACCGCTCAGCTGGTCCTGGTAGGCCCCGGTATGGAAAAACCCGATGTAGAGGGGTTCCCCGTTGGTGAGCTTGGGCAGGAACACGGCGTTGATATGCTCTTCAGACGTGTAGAAGTCGTACCCGTCACAGGTAAGCCCTCCCAGATGCACCTCCTGGTATTCCTGGTCCCACTTGTTGATGGGCAGCATCAGGAACTTTTCTCCGATGCCCCAGGTATCAGGCAGGGTGGTAATGAAAGAGCTGTCTATCATATACCAGTTCTCCCGGTCGTTCTGCATTTTTTCCCCCAGCACGCTGTAGATCACAGCGCCGCTCTCCCCTACGGTAAACGAACCGAATTCCGTATAGATATCCGGTACGGGTACCTTGTTCTTCTTGCACACGCTCTTGATGTTGGCTACGATCTCGTTCACGATATAAGCGTAGTCGTAATCAAACCCAAGGGAGTGTTTGATGGGGAAGCCGCCGCCCAGGTTAATGCTTTCCAATTCCGGACAGATCTTTTTCAGCTGGCAGTAAAGGTTCAGCACCTTGTTAAACTGGCTCCAGTAGAAAATGTCGTCCTTGATCCCTTTGTTCATGAAGAAGTGGAGCATTTTCAGCTCAAACTTCGGGTTGCCTTTCAGCTTGTCTACATAGAACTCCAGGATGTCTCGGGAGGCAATGCCCAGACGGGAGGTATAAAAGTCGAAGGTAGGCTCCTCCTCCGCGGCAATGCGGATACCCAGCTTTACCGGGCCCTTGGCGCGGATGAATTTGGAATAGTCTTCCAGCTCCTCCTTATTGTCCAGCACCGGCAACACGTTCGTAAAGCCGCTGTTGATCAGCTTGGCTATACTACGGGTATAGGTTTTTGTCTTATACCCGTTGCAGATGATGAAGGTATCTTTGGTGATCTTTTTGCGTTCGTACAGCTTATGGATAATATCTATATCGTACGCAAAAGACGTTTCAATGTGCACATTGTGTTTCAGCGTCTCCTCCATTATAAAGGAGAAGTGCGAACTTTTGGTACAGTAGCAATAATAATAATTGCCATCATACCTGTTTTTCTTGATCGCGTCCTGGAACATCTTTTTGGCCCGGTTGATCTGCATCCCTATTTTGGGCAGATAAGTGAGCTTGAAAGGCGTTCCATACTTGTCGATCAGCGCCCGGATATCCAACCCGTTAAAAATAAGGTTGTTATCCTTCACTTCGAAACCCTCCTGGGGGAACTCGAAGGTTTGGTTAACGAGGTCCGTGTAGGTGTTGTTCATTTAACGCTGTGAATGAATTTTAGAGTTAGTAAAAACTTAAACTACAGTATAAATGAGCTGGTAACTTCTGGTTTTAAGTTGATAACAACACACCTACGTAAGTCGTTTGACCAGCAAAATCGGTTGCAAATCTACTATTTTGTTCCAATGCATTTCCAAAAAATTTCCATCTTTTTTATGGAAGGAGGAAAGTTTACTTAAACAACTGTATTACAGCAACTTAACTACATTTAACTATAGTTGAAATTTCAATCACGCCAGGGTATCTTCTCCCGGAAGCCCTGTTTTACAACCCCTTCATAATCACTTCAATAGTTCTACCGCCCTTTTCCCTTCACAGAATAACAAGTCAAGGATGCTAAGGTTCGGGAAAAAGCCGGTCCGTTCCCCAAAAACCTGGGCATATACCGGCACGCCTTCCGGCGCCGGCTGGCCCGGCTGCAGGTGGTCTCTCCTGTCCAGCACGCCCGTGGCGGGGTCATAGGTTTTCTCAAAGCGGTCTGTAAGGCTGATTTCCGGGGAAATGCCCAGCACCTGGTTGGCCCATTGGAGGCAGGCCATGTTCCAGTCAAGCAAAAAATCGAACCTGCGGGTGTAGAGATCTTCCAGTTCATTTTCGAAGTACTCGAACCAGGGGGAACGGCGGTATGCGGAAGTAAGGGTTTTCCAGTGAAGGGCCTGCCAGTTTTCCTGGTTGCTGATGCGAACATCTTTCATGATGGTCCGCTGATTTTTTCCTTTCGATAGGGGAACGCTTAAAAGAATAGTTCCGTTCGGCCCGGCCACGTAACAACGGTTGCGAAAACTCACCTTCTGGTAGTGTTCATATCTTTCAATTTTTAATATATCGACCTCAATTAAAGTTTTATAGAATGAAATTGATGGAAAGTATTGAGATTCAATAAGTAAAATTCTGTTCTTGTATCCTTCTGTCATATCGTCATAATTAAAGTAAAAAGTCTGCGAAATCATTGAAAAGCGCCTGGTTAAAATTAAATATTAAGCTACAGTTATAACACATTAATCCATTGAAAAACAGTTCATAGAATGGTTTAAAATATGCTATTTGCTTTAGCAAAAAAACGTTTTAACCGGAATATTAAAAGTTAACAAAAATACTAAAGTTATTAGTTCTAAAAATGGTTGATTTTAGGTCGTTTTCACTTAAAGTGAAATTTCAAATAGAAGGGTGTCTCCCAGCCTTCCGGATGGTAATCTTTAACTTCTTGTTTAGTTTGAGTTTTGTAGGTTTGGGGAAATTTTAAAAAACCGCCGTTCATGAAAAGGTATACTTGGGGCATTCTGGTGTTCCTGCTGTGGGGTACCCTCAGCTCCTGCGACAAGATGAAAGACCTGGAGTTTCTCCGGGTGGCAAGCTTCGATTTTGACAACCTGAGCTTTTCAAAAAGCACCGTTAAAATGGAGCTGGCCTATTTCAACCCCAACAATTTTTCCCTCCGCCTGAAAGATGCCGAGTTCGATATTTTCCTGGACGACACCAAAGTGGGGCATTCCCTGCAGGATACCCTGATAGAGATCCCGGCCAGGGATACGTTTTATTTTCCGGTGAAGCTGGAGGTGGAAATGGGCAATGTTTTCAAGAATGTGCTGGGCGCACTGACCAATAAAGAGGTCACCATTAAGGCCGCCGGGAATTGCAAAGTGGGCAAAAAAGGGGTATACCTGCCCTTCCCGATCAGGTGCGAAACAAAGCAAAAGCTCGATTTTTTCTGAGAAAAGAGCAGGCCCGGTATGCGGGTCTGGAAGGAATAAAAGCCGGTTTTTTCCCTGCGGGAAGAACCGGCTTTCTGATTTTTGGATGCCACTGGATCTCGCTAAAGCACATAAAAAAACCGCCCCGGGAACACCCGGAGCGGTCAAAATCTTCTGAAAAACCTATCCCTTTTTCTTGGGTTGTGGCCCTCCACCGTCTTCCGGTTTCTGGCAGCATTTAGGCAATTCCTTGTAAGAATCCTCATTCGCCGTTACGTCATCCGCGTCATATCCTACATTGGCAATGGCGGTTTTGATATTCTCAACATTGGTGCGGTCAGTATAATATTTCACCGTTGCCTCTTTCTTTTTCACATCTACCACCATGGATTTTACCCCCTCTTCCCGGAGAAAATAACGCTGAATGCGGTCTTTACACATGTTGCACTGCACGGTAGGCACCTTGATCTTGGCAGTGGCCAGTGTGCCCTTCTTTGCCTGGCCCATTGTTACCCCTGCCCCGGCGAGCAACAGCAACAGCATTAATTGGATTGTACGCATAGCAAGTCTTTTTTAAACCAACACAATATACTATTATAAAATTAAATATGTTCGCTATTTTCCCCATACATCCGGGGCAGCGCGCCAGGCCTGCAAAGTGCTCTGCTCTTCGGCGGATACCTGTCCTTTTTCAAGCGCCAGCTCTATCAGGGCGCTGTAGTTGCTCAGGGATCTGAAGGGCACGCCGGCCGCTTCAAAAGCCTTCACAGCCACATCAAACCCGTAATTAAAGATAGACACCATGCCTATCACCTCCCCGCCGGCGGCGCGGATGGCCTGCACGGCCTCCAGGCTGCTTTTACCGGTAGAGATCAGGTCTTCCACCACTACCACGGGCTGGCCGGGCTGCAATACGCCCTCTATCATATTACCCATGCCGTGCTCTTTGGGTTTAGACCTTACATATATGAACGGCAGCTTCAGCTGGTCTGCCACCAGCGCCCCGTGAGGGATGCCCGCCGTAGCCACGCCGGCTATTACCGCCGCGTCAGGGAAGGTTTCAAATATCAGGTTGCTCAGTTCCGACTTGATAAAATCACGTACGTACGGAAAAGACAATACCTTGCGGTTATCGCAATAAATGGGAGATTTCCATCCGGAAGCCCAGGTGAAGGGCTTGGCCGGGCTCAGTTTTACGGCCTGTACCTGGAGCAGCTTCTCTGCTACCTGTTTTTCGCTGACATTGTTCATAACGGCGCAAAAGTACGATGAATAATGCAAACGATTATTTTTGCAGGATGGAAATGCCACTTATTATATATATAAATGAAAGACCTTTATTGCTTACGGGAGAAAAGCACCTGCTGCCGCCTGGTTTTGAGGAAGCGGTCACCCTCTTTTCACCTGCAGATACGGAAATAGCGCAAACGCTTGCCCTGCTGGAAAAGAACGAGCTGCCCATGGCAGTGCTCCGCCATCAGAACGTGCCTGCTCTATTTGAAACGGTAAAAGGGCATTTTACAGTATACGAAGCGGCAGGTGGCCTCATTACCAATGAGGCGGGGGAGATACTGCTGATGTTCCGCCGGGGCAAATGGGACCTGCCCAAAGGGAAGCTGGACGAAGGGGAAACCCTGGAAGCCTGTGCGCTGCGCGAGGTGCAGGAAGAAACCGGCCTGCAGCACGTCAATATTGATGGAAAGATCACGGAAACCTTTCATTATTACCCCCTGAAAGACAAAAAAATCCTGAAACAGAGCCACTGGTACCGCATGTTTTTCACCGGTACCGAGCTCACCGTTCCGCAGATAGAGGAAGACATCCTGGACATTCAATGGATACGCCCTGAACACCTTGGCAAATACATGGCCTATTCCTATGAAAACATCCGGGAGGTGTTCCTGAAAGCGGGATATAAACTATGACCTATGAACGCAAAAGCCCATTACGACAATCACCTGGCCGCCTTCTACGCCTGGATGAGCGGCAACTTTGACACCAAACAGAAAGAACAGGAAGCCTACTTCACCAGTAAACACATTGCCCCTGCCGGTAACGGCGTGGCCCTTGACCTGGGCGCGGGGCACGGCCTGCAAACCGTGTCTCTTGCCAACCTGGGGTTTTCCGTGTTTGCGGTAGACTTTAACCAGCACCTGCTGTCTGAGCTGAACGCCCGTACCAAGGGCCTGCCGGTACGCACCATCCTGGCCAACCTGGCCAATACGGGGCAGTACAGTATGGACGCGGAGCTGATAGTTTGTATGGGAGACACGCTCACCCACCTGGAAAGCGTAGAGCAGGTAACCACCCTCATCGGGGAATGGTACCGTATGCTCAGCCCCAAAGGCAAGCTGGTACTCTCCTTCCGAGACCTCACCCAGCCGCTGGAGCAAGAGGAAAGGTTTGTGCCGGTACGCGCGGAAGATGAGCGCATCCACACCTGCTTCCTGGAATATTTCCCGGGGTACGTCAGCGTATTTGATATTTTACTGGAAAAGCAGCAGGGCCAGTGGATACAGAAAGTGAGCAGCTACAGGAAACTGCGCCTGGGCATTGAGCAGCTGAAAATGATGCTGACAGCGGCGGGCTTTACGGTGCAAGACCATGAGGTGATCATGCGCATGCACTACCTGGTGGCGGCTAAGCCTGGCGTTTAGCCAGAATGGCTACGGTGAGGCGGCTTACACAAATTAGCTTGTTATCGTCATTTGTAATGCGGATGTCCCACACATGGGTGCCGGAGCCGATGTGCAGCGGCCTGGCTACGGCATGCACATACCCTTCCCGCACGCCGCGCAGGTGGTTGGCATTGATCTCCAGGCCTACGCAAATTTGTTTTTCCGGGTCAATGATGAGGGCTGAGGCCACGCTGCCCACGGTTTCCGCCAGTGCTGCGGAAGCGCCGCCGTGCAGCAGGCCATAGGGCTGAACGGTACGGTGATCTACCGGCATCATGGCCCGCAGGTAGTCTGGGCCTATCTCCGTGAACTCCATGCCCAGGTAGCTGCCCATGGTATTTTGCGCATTTTCATTGAGCTGGTCAAGAGAAATATCCAGCGAAAACCAGATTGCCTTCATGATATTGCGTTTTAACTCTTCTTTTGCTGTTGTATGCTTTTGGCCACTACGCCGGGCAGAAACTGGGCGGCATCTCCCCCGTTCCTGATCACGTCTCTTACCAGCGTGGAGGCAATGGTAGAAAATTCTGGCGAGCAGGTGAGGAAGATGGTTTCCACATCGGGGTCCATTTTCCGGTTGATGTCCGCAATGGCCTTTTCGTACTCAAAATCTGCCACGTACCGGATGCCCCTCAGTATAAACCGGGCGTTCACCTGCTTGCAGAAGGTAACGGTGAGGCCTTCGTAAGAGGTGACCTTTATCTTGGGCTCGTCTTTATAGATCTCCCTGATCCACTCCACCCGCTGCTCCACAGAGTACATGGGTACTTTGCCGGAGTTGATGCCGATACCGATGATCAGCTCGTCAAACAGCGGCAGGGCGCGGTCTATAATATCGGTATGCCCCAGGGTTACAGGATCGAACGTACCGGGAAATAAGCAGATGCTGTGCATGATGGTATAAGTATTATTTACCGGCTGAGGGTTTCCTCAGTTCTTCCCGGTTAATGAATATGGAAAATATAGTGGTACCGTAGTTGCGTTCCGAACGGTAGTAGCTGAACTCCTTGTAATTATTACGCGGCGTATGTTCCAGTACAAACCATCCCTCCGGCTTCAGCAACTGCCTGTCAAACACTATTTTGGGCAGCTCGTCTATAGTACCCAATGCGTAAGGCGGGCCGGCAAATATAAAGTCGAACTGCTCCGTGCATTGCTGCAGGTACCTGAACACGTCCATCCGCACCAGCTTCAATTGTACGCCCAGCATTGCAGCAGTTTTGCTGATAAAGTCCGCCATGGCGGGGTCTTTTTCTACAATGGTCTGGTCTGTGGCCCCGCGAGACGCCAGTTCGTAACTGATGCTGCCGGTGCCGCCGAAAATATCCAGGGTTTTGAGGGTGGAAATATCCAGGTTATTTTCGATGATGTTGAACAGCCCGCCTTTGGCAATATCTGTAGTAGGGCGTGTGTGCGGCATGTTGGCGGGCGGGTTGATGCGCCTGCCGCTCATGGAGCCTCCTATGATACGCATAAGGCCAGTGCATATAAATTATGAAAATGATGCGCGGGCACTTCATTCATGCGGGGAATATACAGGTAGCCGTCCGGTTTATGCACCCAGTCCAGCCGGGGCAGAAAGCGGTGCAGCTCGTGGTATACCTGCGAGTCTTGCGTGAGGGCGCCTCCCAGCTTCACCTGTGCCTGCAGCTCGCTGAGGCCCAGCTGGCGCAGGGAGTTGACAATGTAATACACAATGTCCAGCCCGCTGCGGTAGCCCAACTGCTGCTGCAGCAATAATTTGCCGCCGGCAAAAATGGTGAGGGCAAACTGCATGGGCTGCACTTCCACGTATACCACCCCGTCAGAAAACTGTATCTCGTTGTCTTTCCGGTAGGCCTTCAGCAGGCCGGTATAGGCATGCACCACGGTGTCTGAAGAGAACTCCTTCCGCAGAAAGCCCAGTATGTCTTTATCTATGGCATATACGTTCACCAGGCCCAGCTCCGGCACGGTATCGAACAGCACGGCTTCCTGCAGCTTCTCCAGCTGCGCCACGTGCAGGTAGTCTCTTTTCAGCTGCGGCTGGAAAAGCGGCTCCGGCACCAGGGTGCTTTCCGGCGAGTCAAAGGCCAGCAGCACCTGCTTGAAGGCGGTGAACAACAGCTTGTCCGCGTCAAAGATCTCTTCTATCATCTCCAGATCGGCCATAGCCAGCGTTTTAGGCTGGTAGCTATAGCTTTTCAGCGCCAGGAACTTACGCTGCAGGGGGGACAATACGGCATAACTGAAAGTGCCGCTGCCTACCAGCACCAGCAGGGTGCAGGTGGTAAGGTCCGTTTCCAGCAGGGTGGCGTCATCTATTGCGTATGTGGGTTGTATGGTATATGCCACGGGCATGTGTTTCAGTATTGTAAAGCACAATAATAATTAAAATTGTTGAGTTTGGGCGCGAAGGGGCGGGCAGCGGGATTTTCGTATTTTTGCGCACCCTTTTCATATGCAGGTCAGTCTAACGAACAAACAGGTTATTGCCATTGCCGCGCCCATCAGCCTTTCGCTGGTGCTGCCGCAGATCAATCATATGACCAATGCGGCCTTCCTGGGGCACCTGGGGGAGTTCCCCTTTGCCGTGAACGGCATTGCGGGCATTTACTACCTGGTGATGCACATGATAGCCTACGGCCTGAACAACGGGCTGCAGGTGCTTTTTGCCCGCCGGGCGGGAGAAAGGAACTACGCGGGCATGGGGCGGTACTTTTCCAACGGCTTTGTGCTGGCGCTGCTTTTCTCGCTGTTCGCCATTGCCATCACTTATACCCTGGCCCCGCTTTTCTTTGGCGGCAGCCTGCACGACCCGCAGATCAGGGAGGCCGCGGTATCTTTTATCCGCATCCGCATCTGGGGGCTGCCCTTCCTGATGCTGATGGGCCTTTGCAATGCCTTTTACATCGGTACCGGGCATACGCGCCTGCTGGCCATCACCTCCCTTTTCCAGGAGGTGACCAATATTGTGCTGGACTACGGGCTGATATTCGGGAAGCTGGGCCTGCCGGCGATGGGCCTCAACGGCGCGGCCGTAGCGTCTATCATTGCGGAAGCCGTGGGTTTTGTGGTAGCCTATCTTATACTTACCGGGCTCAAGTTCCCGGTCAAATACCATCTCTTTGCCCGCCTCAAACCTGACTTTGCGGCCATGCGCAACATTCTCACCGTTTCGGCGCCGCTCATTGTGCAGTTCCTTTTCGGCATCGGCAGCTGGCTGGTGTTCTTCATATTTATTGAGCACCTCGGGCAAAGGCCGCTGGCCGTATCTAACATGATGCGCAGCATTTTCGGGCTGTTCGGCATTTTTACCTGGGCGCTGGCCGCCACTTGCAACACCATGGTGAGCAACCTCATTGGCCAGGGCCGGGAGGAAGATGTGTTGAAGGCCGTAAGGAAAATTGCGGGTTTTGCTTTTATCTGCGCCGCGGCCGTGTGCCTGCTCATCAACCTGCTGCCTTACCAGCTGCTGCGGATGTACACGGCAGACAAATCGCTGATCACGACTGCCATCCCTTCCATTCGTGTGTGCACCGCCGTTACCCTGCTTTCGTCCGTGACTGCCGTTACGTTCAACGGCGTAACCGGCACCGGGCGTACCCGGGTGAACATGCTGATAGAGGTCTCTGCCGTAATAATATACCTGGTTTATTGCGTGCTGGTGGTGGAGCGCTGGCGCAGCCCGCTGCACTGGGCCTGGGGCGCCGAGTTTGTATACTGGATCATTATGGGCGGCCTGGCGTTGTGGTACCTCCGGAGCGGCCGGTGGAAGGGGAAGGTGCTGCAATAGCAGGCAAGTTCGAATAAATCTGCTGCGTGGTTTGCCGCAGGTCCGCTACTCCTGAAAGGCTACACCAACCATAAAAACATGGCTTAGCCCTTACTGCATGGCATCCAGCAATTTTTTCATTTCTGCCTTGTACCCCGGGTCATCCTGGTAAATAGGCCGCATCCTCACCCCTTTGTTCAGCACTTCCATAGCCTGTGTTTCCTGGTTGTTTTGGCGGTAGGCCAGCGCCAGGTCGTAGTAATTCAATATGAAGGAGGGTTTCAGCTTCAGGCATTTTTCATACGCGGCAATGGCGTCTTCCATGGTACCGGGCGGTACGCCGCCAAACAGCACCTTGGCCGCGGCCTTCTCAATGGAGCTCAGGTTGTAGAGGTCAAAGTTCCATTTGCCTACCAGGTGCCACGCCTCCCCGTAATCAGGCTTGAACTTCAGGGCCAGGTCTGCATACTTCTTCACCTCCTTGGCCGCCGCCACTTTTTCCTTGGCGCCAGAGATCTGCCCGATGCGGGCCCAGGCCAATGCCATGGCGTAATTGGCCTCCGCGTTCTCGGGCTCTACCTTCAGGGCCTCGTAAGCATATATTTTGGCGTTGTTGAAATATTCCTGCCTGGCAGCCTTGTCTTTCAGCCGCGCCCCTTCCCTGCCTGCCAGCAGACTGGCCTGTGTGAATGCCAGCACGTGGCCGGGAGATACCTGCAAGGCCTCCTTGTATTTCTCCAGCGATTCACTTTCTTTCATCTGTTTTTCCAGCTGCTGCGCCTGGGCAATGATTTCCTCTACGGTTTGGGCCCGGGCAAAAAGTGAGGCCCAGCAGGCCAGCATAAGCAGGGTGGTTTTCTTAAGCATAGGACGAATTTGTTGGGTGATCCAAAAATAAGTCATATTTATTTATATCACATATTGTTTTTCCAGCGACACCACGGAGAAGTCTACCTCCCCGCCAAAGGGGGGCGACTGTTTCCGGAGGGTTACCACAGAGGCCTGCACGCCGGGGTATTGTGTTTTGATGGCTGCCGTAATATCATGCACTACCTGTTCCAGCAGCGCCTGCGGCACCTGCATCACCTGTTGGGCAATGGCATACAGCCCTTCATAGTTAACAGATTCCTCCAGGGAAGAAGGATGCTCCGGCTCAGGGATGCTTACCTTCACGTCCAGCACAAAATGATTGCCGATCACCTGTTCTTCCTTGTAGAAACCGTGATAGGCGTAAAACCGGATGCCTTCCAGTGCAATGTGGAGCATGAGAGAAATGGATTGGTACGAACTATATAAAACAAAATGGGGGAAGATGCCCTCCCCCATTTTTATGATCAATGTCCTTTTGCGGAGAGGTACCTTTCCGCGTCCAGCGCGGCCATACATCCGCTGCCGGCGGCGGTAACGGCCTGGCGGTATATTTTATCCTGCACGTCTCCACAGGCAAAAACACCTTCCACGCTGGTTTTGGTGGTGCCGGGAATGGTTTTGATGTATCCCTGCTCGTCCATGTCCAGCTGGCCGTTGAAGATGCCGGAGTTAGGCTGGTGGCCGATGGCTACGAAGAAAGCGTTCACCGGTATCACTTTTTCTTCTTTGGTCTGTGTGTTCAGCACGCGTACGCCTTCCACTTTATTTTCGCCCACCACTTCCAGGGTTTCCGTGTTCCAGTACACCATAATATTGGATGTTTTCAGCACGCGGTCCTGCATAACCTTGGAGGCTCTCATTTCATGCCGGCGTACCAGCATGTGCACGTTGGAGCAGATCTTGGAGAGGTAGAGCGCTTCTTCGGCGGCGGTGTCTCCCGCGCCAACAATAGCGGCCTCTTTACCGCGGAAGAAAAAGCCGTCACACACGGCGCAGGCCGATACGCCGCTGCCGTTCAGGCGTTGCTCGGAGGGCAGCCCCAGCCATTTGGCGGAAGCGCCGGTGGCAATAATGATAGCGTCTGCGGTGAGGGTCTTTTCTTCATCTATTTCCACTTTATAAGGCTGAGACGAAAAATCTACCTTGGTGGCCATGCCGTAGCGGATATCCGCTCCCATTCTGCTGGCCTGTTTTTCAAAATCCACCATCATTTCCGGGCCCTGGATGCCTTCGGGATAGCCGGGGTAGTTTTCCACTTCTGTAGTGATGGTAAGCTGGCCGCCGGGCTGTATGCCCTGGTATAGTACAGGCTTCAGGTTGGCGCGGGCGGCGTAGATGGCTGCCGTATACCCTGCCGGGCCCGATCCGATGATTAATACGTGTACATGTTCGGGTGATGTGTTGTTTTCCATGCTGTTGTTTAAACTGTTGTTGGTTTGGTTTCTGATTATTTTGGTATAGTAATGGTCTTGTATGTTACATTATATCCGCCCCAGTACCCCAGCGCGCCGGGAATGTTGCCCAGGGTGCGGGTAGGTGTGGCGAAGGGATTGCCGGTAGCGGTATAGGCAAAATCTGCCGTTCTCCAGAAATCATAAGTATTATGGTCTACGTTACAGAATTTGAGGGTAACGGTATCACCCTTCCTGAAATATCCGTACGTGTCAAAATCGATCTTCTGGTTTTTGTCAACCCCGGCGTCAAGCGGCACGTCAAAAGTGGTGCCGTTCACCACATGATCATCAAACACGGAGTTGAGGCCCGGCAGAAAGCGCTCCCCGTTGCGGGAGGTGAAGTACCTGACGTAGTTGCCTCTTTCCGGCGGGTCTGTCACTTTCACCAGCACGCGGGCTTTTTCTCCCAGGTTGTTGCTGCCTGACTGCATCCACCACATGGAATCCAGCCTGAGGCCGGCGTCCGGAATGGTGGTGATGGCGCTCAGCGTATGCCCTTCCGCTTCTATTTTCAGCGTGTAGCTGTTGCCGGGCCTGCCGGCAAAGGCGCTGTGAAGCTGTGCGGTATCTACCGTATAGTAGTACAGCGCGATGCCGTTGGTGGTATCCATGCGGTACTCCCGCAGCTGGTGGGTCTGCGCGCCGCTAGATACGGTCACTACCGCATCGTGCACAAAAGATTCCAGCAATTGCTCCGGGGTGATCCGGGAAAAATAATTGAGGCTGCGGCTGATGGTGACCATAGGAAACCGGCCGTTCTCGATAATACCTTCCACCACCAGGCGGTCTTCCTTGCTCTGAAGGTCTACCGTCACTTCTTTTTCACAGGCTGTGCCGGCCAGGATAACCAGCATCAGCGGAATGTATGCCTTTTGCATAGGATTGCAAAAATAAAGGGTTGGGAGGAGAAATTCGAATAAGGTATGATGAAAGGCGTCTATATAGTTATAGACATTACCTATAGGCATAAAAAAAAGCATCCCGCCTGTTCATAGGGCGGGATGCTTTTATCCCAGATTCGAAAGAATTAAAATTTAAACCAATTATCCCAGATAGGATTTCAATGCACCGCTATAGCGGGCTTTCTGCAGCCTTTTGATGGCCCTTTCCTTGATTTGGCGGATACGTTCTTTCGTCAAATCGTATTTCTGTCCTATTTGTTCAATTGTTGCGCCGTTTTCACCATCCAGACCAAAGTACGCGTTCACTATTTCCGCTTCGCGGGGGCTCAGGGACTTGAGCACGCGGCGGATCTCTTCACGAAGGGAATCTTGCATGACATCGTCATCGGTTACATCCCCACCTTCCAGCAGGTCTCCCATGGCCACGTCTTCCGCTTCATGCACAGGTGCATCAAGAGACATATGGCGGGTATTGCTCTGGAAAATGTTGTTGATTTCCGACTCAGACATTTCCAGGATCTCTGCCAGCTCCTCGGTAGAAGGCTCACGCTCGTTTTCCTGCTCAAATGCCATGTAAGCTTTATTCGCTTTATTGTAAGTGCCAATTTTGTTTTGCGGCAGGCGGACAAGGCGGCCCTGCTCTGCCAACGCCTGCAGGATGGACTGACGGATCCACCATACTGCGTAAGAGATGAATTTAAAACCTTTGGTTTCATCGAAACGCTGTGCAGCCTTGATCAACCCTAAATTGCCCTCGTTGATGAGGTCGCTGAGGCTTAAGCCCTGGTGCTGATACTGTTTGGCCACGGAAACAACGAAACGAAGGTTTCCTGTAGTTAATCTTTCGAGAGCCCGCTGGTCGCCCATCTTGATGCGCTGAGCCAGTATGGTCTCTTCCTCTGGAGTTAACAAAGGGATCTTCGAGATTTCCTGCAGGTATTTTTCTACCGCCTGCGAATCACGATTGGTGATCTGGGTGGCAATTTTAAGTTGCCTCATATTTTAAAAGTATTGGTTTACGAATATTATACTAACAGCCGAAAGATAATTTTGTTGTAACATTAAAATGGTATATCTTACACGGTTGCGAAATTAGCCTGCAAAGATCGTGCTAATCCCCCACTCTTCCAAATATGATAACATGGCTGCAGATTGGGTTACGACCGACCGGGGTAAGACGCGCGTTACTCGTTCACTATCAATGGTTGCGCACTTTGAAAAGCCAGTCTCGATGCCTGACTTCCTTAAACAAAGTACTCTATATAAACGGATTTTTATAGCGTTTTCGTCAGTATTTCCGGCGCTTTATATAAATTTTAACAATTGAAAAATAATCATATTCGGATTAAAATCTTCTCTAATTTATTTCACCCGTTATTGCAAAATATTTAATGGACTACAGAAGCGACACCTTTACGAAACCCACCCAGCCCATGCTGGAAGCCATGCTGCAGGCAGATACGGGAGACGATGTTTTTGGGGAAGATCCCACCGTGAACAAACTGGAAGCCATCATGTCAGCACTTTTTGGCATGGAGGCAGCCCTTTACTGCCCTTCCGGCACAATGAGCAACCAGATAGCCATTAAAGTACACACCCGGCCGGGAGACGAAGTGATCTGCAGCTCCCTGGCGCACGTGTACATTTACGAAGGCGGCGGCATTGCGTTTAACGCCGGCGCACAGGTGCGGCCGCTGGAAGGAGACCGGGGCATGATCACCGCGGCGGATGTGGAAGCGGCCATCAACAACCCTGACGATGTTCACAAGGCCCGCACGTCACTGGTATGCCTGGAGAATACCTCCAACCGGGGCGGTGGCTGCTGTTACAACTTTGAGGAAATACAGCAGGTCCGCCAAGTATGCAACAACCATGGCCTGCAGCTGCATCTGGATGGCGCCCGCCTCTTCAACGCCCTGCTGGCCACCGGCCAAACCGCCCGTCAGTTCGGTGAAGTGTTTGACAGCATCTCCGTTTGCCTCAATAAAGGACTGGGCTGCCCCATCGGCTCCGTGCTGCTGGGCAGCCAGGCGTTCATCCGCGAAGCGCGCCGCGTACGCAAAAAACTGGGCGGCGGCATGCGGCAGGCCGGGTACATGGCAGCCACCGGCTTATACGCCCTGGACCATCACGTAGACCGGCTGGCGGAAGACCATGCCCATGCCAAAAGAATTGCCCGCGCCCTGCTGGAGCGGGAGTTCACCGGCCACATGCTGCCGGTGGAAACCAACATCCTCATTTTCGAGATCAGATCACCCTGGAGCCCGGTTACTTTCCGGGATTACCTGGCCAAGGAAGGCATTCGTGTAATGGCGATCTCGCCAACACAGGTGCGCATGGTGACACACCTGGGCGTTACGCCGGAAATGGTAGACAAAACGGTGGAAGTGATACGGACGATGTCATGAGGCGGGTTGCCTCCCATCTTTTTTAGCATAAAACCCAACAGGCAGGGGCCGGCAATTATTGACCGGCCCCTGCGATTTCTCCCGTACTGCTCCGCCGTTATTTCAATACTTCAACACGGCTCAATTATTCCTGCTACGATACTTCTCGGTTATTCCTGGAAATTGTAGTACTTCAGCACGGCCTGGCAATCACTCACATCTACTTCCGGCGCCTGTTTCCCCAGCGGTATGATAGCTGACGCCGGCACTACGAAGATGCGTACGATGTTCAAAGTTACTTCCGTATTGTAGGCAGTGCCATCCGGCTTCTGCAGCTTGAGGTTAAAGCCGTACAGGCCCATATTGCCGCCCACCTGTACAAGATTATAGGTAGTCCAGTACACATTACCCGGCCCGGGACCCGGTATGGGATACCAGGTGCTTGAGAACTCGCCGGCGGGACTATAATAGGCCAGCACCATGCTGGAGTCCATCCGCGTTTTCGGCAGGTTGGTAAGGTGCAGCTGGTAGCCGATCTTTACTTTCACATCCTTGAAGGTGTACAAGGTCACATTTGCGTTGCCTGGCGCGCCCTGCTGGCCGGTGGGGCCTTGTGGGCCGGCGGGACCTTGCGGGCCTGTTGCACCACCCGGCCCCTGTGGGCCCTGCGGGCCGGGAAGACCGGTATTGCCCTGCGGGCCTTCCGCACCGGCCGGGCCAGCAGGCCCTTCTTTGGAACATGCGGCTGTTAAAAGAATGACAGATAAACCTGCGAGATAAAAAAGGTGTTGTAAACGTTTCATGTGTTTGAGGTTAAGCGTGATCATATTTTTACGGGGTTAAAGCTACTGCACGGCTGCCGCCGGCAACGCGCGGTTTAACCTTTCAGGGATATGAATTAATGAAAGGCTGCTGCGGCTGTAAGCTGACAGAGATCCGCACAGCAAAAAAACATCCGCACCCGGTGCTGAAGAGCACGGCAAAGCAACGCTCATGGCAGATTTCCCCTGCATAAAAAAATCCCTGCCGCTCACAACGGCAGGGATGTACAGTGTAACAGTTGAAGGTTTACTCGGGCAGGTTATAATACGCTTTTACAGCTTCGTAATTCTTGTAATCAACCGGCGCTGCTGCGCGGGCCTGCGTGCCGCCGGGTATCAATACATAACGGAAATCCGCGTCACCAAGGGGTTTCACCAGCTTCACGAAATCTATATAATTGCGGATAGTGATCACGCCGGGCACTATGGAAAAATCTATTGTACCAATATTGGCGTTGAAAGTGTGGGCCAGCGGGTACACTACGAGGTTGTAACGGATATACACCAGCACGGTGCCGCTACTGAGCAGGTCTGCGGTCAACGCAGGCGCTTCAAGGGTAGTAGTAGAAGCAGTAGTGTTCACATTCACCCAGTTGGCATTTGTTTTTTTCGTCCATCCGGAATAGATCACATTGGCCGTACCGGTATTGCCTTGCGGGCCCTGGGGACCAGCGGGGCCTTGCGAGCCCTGAGCGCCCGGTGCGCCATTGGTACCATTAGTGCCGTCTGTACCGGCAGGGCCCTGGGGGCCAATGGGGCCTTCTTTGGAACAAGCTGAAGCAAGGAGTACAACAAACAGCATTGGAATTAACTTTTTCATGAACTTTTTTTGATTTGTTTGAAATGTGATGAATAAAATATCGGGGGCGAAGATAGCAGCGCATGCAGCAGGCCTTTCCGGCAAATGATCGGATAAGGGGTTTTCGTTAACCGATGGGGAATCTGGTTTAACCGGCACTGCCCTGACTTTGTGTAATAGCGGCGAATAACTTCCGGCGCACGGGTATAAACACGTCCCGGACGGCCGGGCCGCAGCCCTCCGGAATATCTGCCAGCGCAGGGGCATGGACTCGCCCTCCGGCCTCAAAACATCACCGCCAGCCTGCAAAAAACGCCGCCAGGCGGCCATTTCGGGGCTGGTAGTGGAAATACTGGCCAGATTCAATATTTTTGCAATCCTGTAAAGAAATCGCATATATTAATATACAGCATGGAACTTTCGAAGAATTATATCCCTGCCACGGCAGAAGACAAATGGTACCAGTACTGGATGGACAAACAATATTTCCGCTCCGTTCCCGACGGGCGGCCTCCGTTCACCATTGTGATACCTCCGCCAAACGTGACGGGCGTGCTCCACATGGGGCATACCCTGAATGAGACCGTGCAGGACATCCTGGTGCGCCACGCCCGCATGAGCGGCTTCAACGCCTGCTGGGTGCCCGGCTCAGACCATGCTTCCATTGCCACCGAAACCAAGGTGGTAAACATGCTGAAAGAAGAAAAAGGAATAGAAAAAAGCCAGCTCACGCGCGAAGAGTTCCTGAAATACGCGCATGAGTGGAAAGAAAAATACGGTGGCATCATTTACCACCAGATCAAAAAGCTGGGCTGCTCTGTAGACTGGGAACGGGTTAACTTCACCATGGACGATCACTATTACAAAGCGGTGATCAAAGTGTTTGTAGACCTGTACAACAAAGGCCTCATCTACCGCGGCGCCCGCATGATCAACTGGGACCCGAAGGCCAAAACCGCGCTCAGTGATGAAGAAGTGGAATACAAAGAGCTGAACGGCAAGCTGTACCATGTCAAATATGCCGTGGTAAACGCTGCCGGCGAAGCCACCGGCGAGTTCATCACCATTGCCACCCAGCGCCCTGAAACCATCATGGGAGATACCGCCATTTGCGTAAACCCCGAAGATGAACGGTATACGCACCTCAAAGGCCACTACGCCGTAGTACCGCTGGTAAACCGCAAAGTGCCGGTAATATTCGACGAATATGTAGACAAGGAATTTGGTACCGGCGCGCTGAAAGTAACGCCGGCGCATGATATCAACGACTACAACCTGGGCCTGAAGCACAACCTGGAAGTGGTAGACACGCTGAATGAAGACGGCACCCTCAGCGCCGCGGCCGTGGTGTTTGTGGGAGAAGACCGTTTCCGCGCCCGTAAAAAGGTAGTGGCCGCCCTGCAGGAGCAGGGACTGCTGGTAAAAGAGCAGGAGTATGCCACCCGCCTGGGCTACAGCCAGCGCAACCCTGATACGGTAGTAGAACCGCGCATCTCCACACAGTGGTTCGTGAAAATGGCAGACCTGGCGCAACCCGCGCTGGAAGCGGTAGTGAGCGGAGATGTGAAGATCCACCCCGGAGACCGCTTCATGGCCACCTACAAATACTGGATGGAGAACGTGAAAGACTGGTGTATTTCCCGCCAGCTCTGGTGGGGCCAGCAAATTCCCGCCTGGTACGATGAAAGCGGGCAGTTTGTGGTAGCCGAAACGCATGAAGAGGCCCTGCGCCTCTATGCGCAGCAGTACGGCAGCAGCAGGGCATCTCTCCGGCAGGATGAAGATTGTCTTGACACCTGGTTCTCTTCCTGGCTCTGGCCCATAGAAGTGTTCCACGGCGTGAGCCAGCCCGGCAATGCAGACATCAATTATTACTACCCTACTTCCGTACTGGTAACCGGCCAGGACATTATTTTCTTCTGGGTGGCCCGCATGATCATGGCCGGCCTGGAATACAAGCAGGAAAAGCCTTTCAGCGACGTATACTTCACCGGCATGGTGCGTGACAAGCTGGGCCGCAAAATGAGCAAGCAGCTGGGCAACTCCCCGGACCTGCTGGAGCTGATAGAGCGTTTCGGCGCAGACGCCGTGCGTTTCGGCATCATGATCTCCTCCCCCGCCGGTAACGACCTGCTGTTTGATGAAGCCAGCTGCGAGCAGGGCCGCAATTTCAACAATAAAATGTGGAACGCGCTGAAGCTGGTAAAAATGTGGAAACCGGTAGAGAATACCGGCGCCCCCGCTCCGGAGTTTGCCGTGGAATGGTTTGAGAACCGCCTCAATGAAGTACATGCGGAGGTGGAAAAACTGTTCAAGGACTTCCGCCTGAGCGAAGCCCTGAAAGCCATTTACAGCCTCATCTGGGACGATTTCTGCAGCTGGTACCTGGAGTGGATCAAACCCGGCTTTGAACAACCCATTGACGCAGGCGTGTATGAAAAGACCATCAGCTTCTTTGAGCGCCTGGTGCAGCTGCTGCACCCCTTCATGCCGTTTGTTACGGAAGAGCTGTACCACCTGCTGCGCGAGCGCAAGGCCGGAGATGACCTGGTGGTACGCCAGTTCACTGCCCCTGCCGCCACGCACGCCGCCATACTGACAGAGGGGGCGCTGGCCAAGGAAGTGATCAGCAGCATCCGCGATGCGCGCAATAAGAACCAGGTGAAACCCAAAGACACTATTGGCCTTCATATTGAAACCCGTCACCAGAATGCCTTTGAACGGATTGAAAGCATTATTGCCAAACAGGTGAACGCCAACGCCGTAGCATACACGAAAGAGCCGGTGAACGGCGCTATTGCGCTGGTAGTGCAGAAGGACAAGTTTTACCTGGTAACAGACCGCGAGGTAGATACCGCTGCGCAGAAAGAGCAGCTGCTAAAAGACCTGGAGTACCAGAGAGGTTTCCTCCAGTCTGTAGAGAAGAAGCTGGCCAATGAACGTTTTGTGCAGAATGCCAAACCGGAGGTGGTGGAGGCTGAACGGCGCAAGCAGTCGGATTGCCTGGCCAAAATACAGGCACTTGAAGAAAGTTTAAAAACTTTATAATTTTAAAGATCGTCCGGCGTTCAATAACCGGACGATCTTTTTTATCGCCTATGACTACAAAAAGCTTATATCTGGTATTCCTGCTCTGCTGCACTTCGGCCGCCATGGCGCAAAACAAGGCGGTAAAGAAGCCGGCGCCCGCCAAACAGGCTACGGAACAGAAAAAGCCCCTTCGTTTTACCACCTCCTGGCACATTTTCCTCAGCGACTCCATTCCCCGGCCGGAAATATTGAAAATACTGGACTCCGCGCTGGTAGTGAGAGATAACAACAAAAACCGCGTGCCCGTGGTGTCCTTTGATTTTACCTATGAAAAGCTGGAGCCCTATATCAATGACACCACCCGCGAAGTACAGATAGCACGAGACCTTACGGGAGATTCCTTCAAATCTGACCGGCTGTCTGCCGCCTGGGTGAAACGGCTGAAAGAAGACCTGGCCAAAGGCGATGTGCTGCTCTTCAACAACATCATTATCAGCTACCCGGGCGACAAGTTTTACCGTGTGCCGGAGCTGAAGATCACCATCCGCTGATCATTCCCCTGAGCCCATCAGGATGCCCCAGGGTTTCATATTCGGTATACGGTCAAATATTATCTTAAGCAACGCCATGGCGGGAATGGAGATGAACATGCCCGCAATGCCCCATATCATACTGCCTACAAATACGCCCAGCAGCGTGATCATGGCGTTGATGGACACCTTTGAGCCTACAATACGCGGCAGCAGGATGTTGGCGTCCAGCAGGTGAATGGCAAAGAGCGCTACCACGGCCCAGAAGGCCAGCACCGGCGTAGCCGTGGTAAGGGTTACCAGCAGGGTGATGATGATGGTCACCACCATGCCCAGGTAAGGAATAACATTAAAAATAGCGCCCAATGTACCCAGCAGCACCGCGTACTGCACGCCCAGCAACAGCAAGGCCGTTACGTTCAGCACCGCCACTACCACCATTTCAATGAACAGGCCCACCACATAACTCTTGATCACCACGCGCCCATGGGCAATTACCGCATGTACGTTCTCCGCATCTTCCCGGCGGAAGAGCCGCAGCAAGAACTTCACCAGCAGCCGGCGGTAAAACAGCAAAAAGAAAGTATACAAGGGAATGAACACCAAGAAGATGAGCACGGAAGAAACGGAAGATACCGCGTTCACCACAAACTGGGATACGGTGGCAATACTCTTGGCCGCCGTTTCATTGATCCACGCAATCTGCTGCTCTGAATCCACCTGGAACTTTTCATCTATCCACAGGGTCAGGTTGTTGGCCTGCATCATCAACCTTTTCTCCAGCTGCGGCAGGTCTGTCAGGAAGGAAGACATCTGCCAGGAAATAAAATAGATCAGCCCGAACATGCAGAGAATGAACAGCAGCACGGCCAGCGTGGCGGCCAGCCCGCGGGAGCAGCGCAGCTTTTCAAGCCCCTGCGCCACCGGCAGCAGCAATATGGCAAATATGAACCCGAACGCCACCGGCGCCAGTATATCCTTGGTGGTACGGAGTATCACCACTATCAATACCAGGCTCAGCAGCACGTGGCTGAGTTTGATATAAAAAGGCGGTTTGTTGCTTACTGGTTTCATGGCTGTTGGTTTAATAAGAAAATAATTGCTGCAGGGGCACTATCACCTCAAAGCGGTTTTTCCGCAATGGGTCTACAGGGTCTGTATGCAGGAGGTGGCTGTACCGCATACCGAACGTAAAAGGCAGCACATTCCCCAGCTTGGTGTCAAAAAAAAGCTCTCCCCCCGCAGATGCATAAGTAACATGCTGCCTGCTCCGAAAGTTGTATGCCACGCTGTGGTCGTAAAACAGGTTGCCGCGCAGGCGCATGAAGTACAGCAGGTTGGCAAAGCCCCAGTCAGGGTAACAGATGGGGAAATGATAGTTGGCCGCTGCTTTATAGATATGTTCGTAGAAAGGTTTTTCATATCCTCTTGCGTACACGAAGTGATCTGTGAAACTGTACCGCAGCATGGTATCACGCTGCTGGTACATGCCCTGCAATACAAGGCTGTGATTGGCGGAAAGGCCCGGCAGGAAAAGATCGAGGCGGCCATACAGCTGCTCCGCGGGCACATTGTTCACGGCCTTGTTGTACCGCAGCTGCAGCACCTGCGCAAAATGCGAGTAGATGTTCTGCAGGGCCCTGATGCGCTGGTTGCTGAAGGTAAGGGAGGCATCTATGTACTGCACCTTGTCATCACGGAAGCGGTATTTGGAGCTGGCGGTGCGGGCACGGCTCAGGTAGTGGTAATTGCCCCCGAAGCTGAGGGAGCGGTAATACTTCCCGGCGCTAAGGTTGAGCGGAATGTTCAGGCCGCCGTACCAGTCCAGTTCGTTCCATTCCAGGCTAATACTGTCGCTCACCTGCAGCTTCCGCTGCATGCGGTAGTCCACCCCCGTGCGCAGGTAAGGGAACCAGCCCCCGTACAGCAGCGCCGCGCTCAGCTCAGGGCTGTTCTCGTTGATGTTGTAAGACACCCCGGCGGTAGACTGCAAGGTGCTCAGCACGTTCTCCCCGTAAAGGTAAAGTCCGTAATCAGGGTCATCTATACGGGGCAGCCAGCTATGGAAATTGAAAATACGGTGTGTTTTAAGGTATTTACGCACCTCATATTCCCGGGCGGGTACTTTATCCAGGATATCCCCTCCCTCCCCGAAATCAGGCTTTAACCAGGCGCTGTGGCCCTGTTCCCGGAGGGGCTGCGGCTGGAGGGGGCTTTTCAGCAGCTTGTAGCCGTCTGCCGTAAACTCGCTGTATACAATGCCGCCGCCCGTAAGGGCCATGTGCTGCACGCCGTTGGGGCGGTGGGTCACCTGTTCTATGGCGGGGTTGCCAAGAGAGAGGCGGTATACATTGTCCGCATCTCCGAAGGCGGCCGTGAAGTACACCTGCTCCCCTTCCACCGCGGCAATGCCGATGGTTTGCACGCGGAAAGGCGAGAGTATATGGGTTTCCCCGGTGGCTATGGACTGGCTGATGAGCGCCATATGGCCCTGCCGGTCACGCACGGCGCTGATGATCAGGCTGTCTCCCGGCGTAAACTTCGGGTAGGTGTAATACCAGTTCTGCGGGTTGGGGAGCGTATGTAAGATGGCGCCGCTTTCCGCGTCCAGTATCTCAACGCGGTACTGCTGGTTTTCGGTAACCGCCGCCACGGCTACTTTCCGGCCGTCAAATGAAAGGTCTGGAGAAAAGCAGCGGCGTTCATGCCGCAGGGTGCGGGTTTGGCCGGTAGCCCGGTCGTGCACCCGTACCAGGGAATAGTCTTTCCAGCCCCAGCGGGCGCTGTAGCGGCTTTCCGTCCACAGCAGGTGGCCGTTGCGGTAGCTGAAATAATCGTCAAAACCAAGACCGGGCGCTGTAATGCGGGTCTCTTCCCCGTTGGCCCCTATTTCATAAAAGGCCGGGATGGTTTTGAAAGAGCGTTTGGATACAATGAGGCCGCCATTGCCGGCGGCGTATACGTAGCGGTAGTCGGTATAGGTATGGGTGGCCGGCGTGAGCGTGTCTGCCGGCTGCGGCGCGCCGGCCGGCCAGTGCTGCGTGTAGCTGTTCAGCGCCGCTTTGAAGAACGCCGCCGCGTTTTTGCCGGTGCGGTGCCTGAGGCTTTGCGAGAAAGGATAGAACAGGCGGCGGTAGCGCACCGCATCGTCTGTTACCCCGTTCCAGAAATCAGGGCCGTACTGCAGCCGGCCGTAGCTGGTCATCAGGTAACCGGTGGCATAATGGTCAGGCATAAAGCGGCGGTAGGAGCCGTTGCGCACCTGCATGTAGGAATAGTCTTTCCCCGCCAGGTGCAAGGCCCTGAAGCCGTTGAAAAACGCCGGCAGGCGCCCCCTGCCCTGCTGGCTGAGAGCCGTTTCCGTTACCACGGCATCTCCTTCCCAGAACCAGTTGGGTACGGCAATATTCGTAATGGCCGCCTGGCCCAGCTCCCCGGAGAGGTAATACAGCACCTTGCTGACGCCTTTGCGGAAGTTGGCGTTCTGCAATACATGGCGGTATTCATGCAGGGCCAGCTGGTCTGCCCAGTTGAGAGAGCCTACATCGTTGCTGGATGGCGGGGGAGTCATAAAAAATTCGGAGCGGAAAGGCCCCAGCTGCACGTAGCCGTTAGACTGCAGGGTCTGGTTTTGCAGCACTATGCTCACCTTTTGCTGCAGCGGGCCAATGGAAGCGCGGTGGTACCGGCTGACATGGCCGGTAATATCTGCCACCCGCCGGCCGTACGCTTCCATGCCGCGGGGAAAAATTACGCGTACCGTATCTGTATTGATCTGCTGCCATTTCAGGGAGGGCGGGTTGCCGCCAAATTGCTGGGCAGCAGCCTGTTGCGTGAGGCCTGCCGCCAATACGAGGCATAGAACTTTTCGCATATGCGTAACAAATTACATACATTTTTGAAGTATGCCCATTAAATTTCATGTTGCCGGGAGGGGCATAGCCGTGGCAACATGCATCCGTAATTTTTTCGTATTTTTGTAAGGATATAAATGCTTTTTACCATGGAAACAATAGCACAATTACCTATAAAATTGACCACCGGCGCCATACAGGAGCTGCAGCGCCTCCGTTCGGAGGATGGCTTTGACCAATCCCAGTACCTGCGTATTGGCGTGAAAGGCGGCGGTTGCTCCGGGCTTTCTTATGTACTGGGCTTTGATGCCAAAATGGAGGATGATGAGGTGTACGAGATCGAAGGCATCCCCGTTGTCATGAAAAAGGCCCATGGCATTTACCTCCTGGGCATGGAAATAGACTTTGCCCAGGGCCTGAATGCCCGCGGTTTTACGTTTACAAATCCGAACGCTACATCCAGTTGCGGATGTGGCACTTCTTTCGCGGTGTAATATTGAGAATCTTTTGGAAAAGCCCTTCCGTACGCGGGAGGGCTTTTTTTATGGGCATCGGTGAAGAGGCCTGTTCAGGTATGGGGCGGATGAAGATATCCCATAAAAAAGGGCCGCCTTTTGCAAGGCGGCCCTTCTATTTTACAAAGCTGTGATCTGATTATTTCCCTCTCACTAAAGGCGGGGCCTTCTCGATCTTCACGGCCTCTTTTTCCTGTGAAAGCGTGTTCTTTTTGTCGAAGTCCACCAGGATGGGGGCCGCTACAAAAATGGAAGAGTAGGCGCCGGTCAGTACACCGATCAGCATGGCGAACGCAAAGCCGCGGGTTACTTCACCGCCGAAGATGAAGAGGATGAGAATGGTGAGGAACACCGTTACGGAGGTCATGATGGTACGGCTCAGCGTTTCGTTGATAGCGCGGTTGATCACAAACTTGGTATCGGTATTCTTGGTGAGGCGGAAGTTCTCGCGGATCCTGTCAAATACGATCACCGTATCGTTCATGGAGAAACCGATCACCGTCAGGATGGCCGCAATGAAGTGCTGGTCAATTTCCAGCGCAAACGGCACCCAGTTGCGGCAGAACGAGAACACGGCCAGTGTTACCAGTACGTCATGCAGCAGGGAGAAAATGGTACCGATAGAGTACTGCCATTTGTTGAAGCGCAGCAAAATGTACAGGAACACTACCAGCAGTGACAGGATGGTGGCTTTGATAGCGCCCTGCCGAAGGTCGTCAGAAATGGTGGGCGCCACCGTTTGCGAGCCTACCAGGAACCTGCTTACGAAAGCCTGCTGGTCAACATCACCGCCGTAGAAGGGTTTCAGCCCTTTATGCAGTTTGCCCAGCACTTCTGCCGCTGCTTCGTCTGTATTTTCTTCTACTTTATAAGAAGTAGTGATGTTCAGCTGGTTATTGTCACCGATGGTCTTTACAAAGGTTTCTGATTCAAACTCCTTGTTCAGCGCTTCATGCACGGCTTCGCGGTTTACCGGTTTGTCAAAACGCACGGTGTAGCTGCGGCCGCCGCTGAAGTCTACTCCACGGTCAAAGCCGTTGAAGAAAGAACCGATACCCAGCACCAGTACAATGGCGGAGATAATATAGGTGTATTTGCGCATGCCTACAAAGTCGTAGTTGGCATGTTTGAAAATACGGCGGCTCAGCGGCGTGAAGTACTCCAGGTGGCGTTTTTTGTTGGTCCACCAGTCAGTGATCATGCGGGATACCAGGATACCGCAGAACAGGGAGAGCAACAGGCCTATGATCTGGGTAGTGGCAAAGCCCAGTACGGGGCCGAGGCCGAAGTAGAACAGGATGCAGGCGGTGAGCAGGGAGGTGATGTGACCGTCCAGCACGGGCGCGTAGGAGCGCCTGTAGCCGTCTTCCACGGCCTGCTGGTAGGTTTTACCGCGGCTCAGCTCATCCTTGATCCTTTCAAATATAATTACGTTCGTATCCACTGCCATACCGATGGTGAGCACCAGGCCGGCAATACCGGGCATGGTAAGCGTAGCGCCCAGGGAAGCCAGGATGCCTACGGTAAACAGCAGGTTGAGGATCAGCGCAATGTTGGCCACCCAGCCGCCGGTGTTGAAGTACACCAGCATCAGGATGAAGATCACCGCGAAAGAGATGATGAAAGATTTTGCACCGGCTTCGATAGACTCTTGCCCCAGGGTAGGCCCTACTACCTGCTCCTGCACAATTTTGGCGGGGGCGGGCATTCTGCCTGACATCAGGATATTGGCAAGGTCATCTGCCTCTTCAGTGGTGAAGTTACCGCTGATGGAGGAGTTGCCGTTGGGAATTTCGGTGTTGATGGAGGGGGCGGTGTATACCACGTTGTCCAGCACAATGGCCACGTAGTTGAAGGTACGCGGGTCATTGGGGTTGGTGGGTTTCAGCGCGCGGGTCAGGTTCCTCCAGTCACGCGTACCGGTGGGGTCCATGCTCATGGATACTTCCACCTGGTTGTCTTGCCCGAAGTCGGCCTTGGCCCTTACCACCCTTTCACCGGTGATGCGGGCTTTCGGGTTGGCAGGGTTCACCTTGATACCATATACCTGCAGGGGCTGGTTGCGGTCTTCCTTGTTGGAGGGGCCGTATACAAACACCAGGTCTTTCGGCATAACGGCTTTGACGGCCGGCATTTCCAGGTATTTGCGGAAAGTGGCGGTGTCCCTGGGGGCCATGTAACCAAGCGTGGAGCTGGGTACAATGCCCTGCTGGGTGGCGTTGGGCATGAAGATGGTGAACAGCGGGTTTTCCCGGGCAGCCTGTGCTTCCAGCAGCTTGGCGGAATCACCGGCGGCGGCCAGGGTGCCTTTACCGGAATCTTTAGCCAGCAGGCTGCTCAGGCTGGCCGTAGAGTCTGCGGCAGCGGGTGCTGCGGCGGCCGTGGCGGCGCTGTCTTTCTTTTGAGTGGTATCTGCTTTCGGTGCGTTGCCCTGCGCAGCTTTGATAGCCTCGTTCATGGGCTGCAGCACCGTTACATAAAATTCTTCGCTGCTTTTGTAGGTTTCGCGGAACTCCAGGTTGGCGCTGGCCTGCAGGTACTTGCGTACACGTTCTGCGTCGTCTACACCGGCCAGTTCCACGGAAATGATGCCGCGGTTCTCGTCCAGGTTGATGGAGGGAGACGCTACCCCGAATTTGTCAATACGGTTCTGCAGTACCTTGTAAGTATTCCTGATGGCGGCCCTCGCTTCATTGCGGATCACCGTCAGCACCTGCTCGTTGGAGGAATTGAAGGTGATGTCTTTCTGGGAAGCGCTCGCAAAAATGGTAGAGAGTTTTCCGTTAGGGGCTTCTTCTTTATAAGCCTCCCCGAAAAGCGTAACAAAATCAGACTGGCTGTTTTTCTTGCGTTCTCTTGCTTTTTCAATGGCTTTGTTGAAAGCAGGGTCTTTGGATTGCCCGGCCAGGTTGCGCACCACATCTTCCACGCTCACTTCCAGCACAACGTTCATACCGCCCTGGAGGTCCAGGCCCAGGTTCAGCTGTTTTTCCTTTGCTTTGGTATAGGTGGTAAACCAGGGGAATCCGGCAATCTGTTTGCCACTGGCGCTGTCCAGTAACTCTTCCATCCTTGCTTTCACAAAGTCGTTCAGCGTGTCCTGGTAGAAAGATTGTAACTCTTTGTTACCGGGGTACTTCTGTTGGGCAGAGGGATATTGCTTGGCCACAAACTCTTCAGCCTTGCTCTTAGTCTTTTTCTCATAGTTCTGCACCACAAACGTGAAGGACAATTGATACAAAGAGATAAGGATCAGTGCGACAGCAAAAAATCTAACCAGTCCTTTTAGTTGCATTTTCTTTACGGATTATGAATATAAATTTTTTAAGAGTTGCAAAGATAGAATTTAAATTGATATATTAAAGCCCGGTTTAAAACAACTAAAAATCCAATATGTGATTGGTTTTGAGCAGGATTTTGGCCTTAAAAAATTCCTTCTATGATGCAACGCTTTTTAATGGCAGGTGCAATATTGGTTTTTTTTGCGAACTGCCAAACATCCCGGACCATAAATTCTGTTGCAATGGACAAAAAAAATCCAGGCCTGCTGGATTCCCTGCTCCACGCCCATGCCGCCCGGCTGGGGCCTGTTATGGCTGATCCGGAGGGATGCCGCCTGCAGGTGATCTACACGCAGATAGACCGGGATGCCCGCAACCGCCCGGTTTTCACGGATTATTACTACCGCAGCCGCCCGGAAGAGTACTTCTACCCCGCCTCTACGGTTAAAATGCCCGCCGCCCTGCTGGCGCTGGAAAAAATGGACCGGCTGGGGCTGGACAAATTTACGCCCATGTATACAGACAGCCTGGCCGGCATCACCCCTGCGGTAACGGCAGACAGCACTGCGCCTGGCGGGCGGCCTTCCGTGGCGCATTATATTAAAAAAATATTCCTGGTCAGCGATAATGACGCATTTAACCGGCTGTACGAGTTCCTGGGGCAGGAAGGGTTTAACCGCGGCCTCTGGGAAAAGGGCTATACGGCCGCACAAATCCGCCACCGGCTTGACATTGCTTTGCCGCAGGAGGCCAACCGCCACACCAACGCCGTGCATTTTGAGCAGAACGGTACGGTTGTTTACCGCCAGCCGGACGTAACCAGCCGGCTGGAATTTGCCCCCCGGCACGACACTGTGGGCCGCGCCCATTATGCCAATAACCAGCTGGTGGAGGGCCCGTTCGACTTTTCCGCCAAAAACCGGCTGCTGCTCAAAGACCTTCACCAGGTACTGAGAAGCATAATTTTTCCGGAAAGTGTAACATCCGGCCAGGCATTTCGTTTAAAGGAAGACGATTACCGGTTTTTATACCGGTATATGTCACAACTGCCAACGGAAACCAGCCACCCGGCATATGATACAACAGAATTTCACCGCAACTACGTGAAATACCTGATGGGCGGCGCTGATGCGGCCACGGAACTTCCTCCCGGCCTGCGTATTTTTAATAAACCGGGCTGGGCGTATGGCTTTTTGACGGACGTGGCATATTTTGCGGATTTTGATACAGGCGTGGAATTTATGCTGTCTGCCACCCTGTATGCCAATAAAGACGGCGTGATAGGCGATAATAAATACGACTTTGAATCAGCAGGCAAACCATTCCTGAAAGAGCTGGGGTGGATGATATACGAGCTGGAGCTGCTGCGGAAGAAAAAGCATAAACCAGATCTGCAACGTTATAAAGCAACATATGACAAGCAACAACAACCGAAGTAACTCAACATTTAAATTCATAAAAAAAGAGAGCATGATCCTAGCAAACAAGAACCGAATTCTCGCAGTGCTGATGACCGTGGCCGTAGTAACAGGCCTCACTTCCTGTTTGAAAAACAATTCAAATGTTCAGCCGGACATTAATGGTTATGCATTTTTTGCTAACCTGGCAACACCTTCTTACAAAGTGACACTCTGGCGCGATAACACGGATCTGCTGAGAGGTGAAGGACTGGAATTTACCAGGCAATCCGCCGGCGCCGTTAACCCGGGCCCGGCCAAGATCGACATCAAACGCCTTGGCTCAGATACGCTGCTGACCAGCACCAATATTACACTGGATACGCTCCGTTTCGTCAGCTTCTTTATTCATGGTACGCAAACCCATGGCATTAAAATGCACACCATTCGGGAAGATTTTTCAGACCTCTCTACCTCCAAGGCCAACATCCGCTTTTATAACATGGTGGCAGATTCAGAACCGGTCGATTTCTGGATTGGCGAGACCAAGATCAGCTCCAGCCGCATGTATGAAGACTTTATGGGTGGTTATTATGACAGCTTTATGGCAGTAGAACCGTCTTCTTCCGCGGAGATCATCGTAAAAAAAGCTGACGGTACCGAACTGACCAGGAAAACGGTAGATCTTGGTGTTACGGGCGGAGTATACTCCATCTTCTACGCCGGCGAAGAAGGTAATACCGGAGACAGGAAACCTGCTATCGTAGGTTACAGGTACTAACTCACGATGTAATACAAGTATATTCAACGGGAAGGCCCGGCCAGGTAATTGGCCGGGCCTTCCCATTGAAAGTAATACTATTTTAACACTGCTCTCCTTCGCTTCTCCTTCGCTTCACCTTCGCTTCACGTTCGCTTGAGGGTCGGTCAGGGGGGTAGTTAATATAATACCATCATTAAGGATATAGGCGGGTCTGCTCATCCACCCGGGGCTGTGCCAGTATCGCATTAAAATTCGTAGGTTTGCCGCGGTCAATCCAAAAAAAACTCTATCAAGCATGCAGTTAGCAGAAAGATTAACACGGATATCCGTACCGCAGACCATCAGAATGGCAAAGCTCAGCCGCGAGCTGAAAGCACAGGGAATAGACATTGTAGACCTCAGCATCGGGGAGCCGGACTTTGATACGCCCGCCCACATCCGGGAGGCCGCTAAAAAAGCGATTGACGAGGGGTATACCCACTACACGCCGGTGGCGGGGTATCTTGACCTCAAGCAGGCCGTGGCCTATAAACTGAAAAGAGACAACGGGCTTGATTACAGTCCTGAAGAAATTGTAGTATCTACCGGCGCCAAACAAAGCATTGCCAACGCCGTACTGAGCCTGGTCAACCCGGGAGACGAGGTGATCATCCCCACCCCCTACTGGGTTACCTATTCGGAGCTGGTGAAGCTGTGCCAGGGCGAGATAAAATTCGTGACCTGCGGCATTGAAAATAATTACAAGATCACGCCGGCGCAGCTGGAAGCCGCCATCACGCCCAAAACCCGGCTGTTCATGTTCTCTTCCCCCTGCAACCCTACGGGCTCCGTATACTCCCGGGAAGAACTGGAAGGCCTGGCGGCAGTGTTTGAAAAACACCCGCAGGTATTCATCATTTCCGATGAGATCTATGAATACATCAACTACGTAGGCGGGCATACCAGCATTGCTTCCATGGGCACCCTGAAAAACCGGACGGTGATCATCAACGGCCTGAGCAAAGGTTTTGCCATGACGGGCTGGCGCCTGGGTTACCTGGCCGCGCCGCTGGAAATAGCCAAAGCGGCAGACATGGTACAAAGCCAGTTCACCTCCGCCACCTGTTCCATCACCCAGCGCTGCGCCATTACGGCCCTGCGCGGCGAGCTGGACACCGCCCTGGAAATGGTGGCCGCTTTCCGCGAGCGCAGAGCTTTCATTTACAATGCGCTGAAAAATATGCCCGGCCTGCAGGTGAACCAGCCTGACGGGGCTTTTTATATGTTCCCCAATGTGAGCGCCTTTTTCGGCAAGTCTTATGACGGCGAAACGGTGAACAATGCGGACGATCTTTGCATGTACCTGCTGCACAAGGCCAATGTAACCGTGGTATCAGGCGCAGCCTTCCGCCAGCCGGAGTGCATACGGATATCTTACGCTACCGGTATGCCGCGTATAGAAGAAGGTATGAAAAGAATGAAGGAGTGGCTGGGCAAGCTGCAATAAAACGATGCTAAAGGCCGGGCGTTGTTCCGGCCAGCGCCAGCAATTGCTCATGCAGCGCCAGCACCTGCGGTATCACCATCTGCTGCTCATCGTTATAGATCACATAGTCCGCCAGCTTCAGCTTGATCTTCTCGTCCAGCTGCTTGTGCATGCGTGCCAGCACGGCGTTCCTGTCTACACCGTCACGCTGCATCACGCGGTGTATGCGCAATGCCTGCGGGGCGTATACCATAATCACCTTGTCTACATGATGGAATGATTCCGTTTCGAACATCAGCGCGGCTTCCTTGATCACGTACGGCGCAGTCTGCTGCTCCGCCCAGGTCTTTGAATCCCGGATAGTAGCGGGGTGTACAAGAGCGTTGAGTTTTTCCAGCTGGTCCTTGTCATTAAAAACAATGCCGGCTATGTGCTTGCGGTTCAGGCTGCCGTCGGCACAATAAGCCTCCGGGCCAAAGTGGTCTTTGATCTGCTGTACCAGCAGCGCATCTTTGGTCATGATCTCTTTGGCGGCATCATCTGCCGAATAAACAGGGATGCCAAGCAAAGTAAACAGTTTGGCCACAGTGGTTTTTCCCGAACCAATGCCGCCTGTGATACCAATAATAAGCATGTCTAACGTTAAAAAACTAAATATAGAAAATAAAAACGTATTCGTTTTTGCTAAGTTCTCACAGATGGGGAAACTGTTACAGCGCGATCAGAAAAAATGCTGCGCAAAACGGAAAATATTAACGGGAGGTCACAAAAAAAGCGCTCCGGAAAACCGGAACGCTTTTTTTTATTCAGTCAGTTTAAAACGGCTTACTTGGTTTCAGCAGCTTTGTTCAGCGCAGAGGTATACTCCATGCTTACCGCAGAGCGCTCAATGGTGAAATAGGTACCGGCGCTCACTTCCAGCTGCAAAGTATTGTTATCGTTGATCTTTTTTACTTTGCCGTGGATGCCTGCAATGGTCACCACTTTATCTCCTTCTTTCAGGTTGTCGATAAACTGCTTCTGCTGTTTGGCTTTTTTGGTTTGGGGACGGATCATGAACAGCCACATCACCAGGATCATACCACCGAAGAACAGCAGGGAGCCCATGCCGCCAAAACCGCCCTGACCACCACCCTGGGGCGGCGTCATCAATAAAACATTTAATAAGTTGTACATCGTATGTAGTTTGTTGATTTGAAGCTTGTAAAGTTACTATTTCTTTGCAACGATCACGCATTGAATTCTGGGACCGGTTACCAGCGGCGGATTGGTGTTAGCCTGGATGAACAGTTCTTTCTCCGTATACCCTTCCGGCCGGCCCTTGCTGTCGAATTTCACCTTCATGTAGCTGCTTTCCCCCGGTTTGATGGGCTCTTTCGGCCATTCCGGTACGGTGCAGCCGCAGCTGGCCTCCGCCTTTTGTATCAGCAGGTCTTTATTGCCGGTGTTGGTAAATTTAAACGAATATTCCACCACTTCGCCCTGCGTAACGTTACCAAAGTCATGCACCTGCTTCTCAAACGTCATAACAGCCACCTTGCCGGTGTCTCCGGCATTGGTGGAAGATGCCGGCTGCTTGCCGCTCTCCTGGCCGTTGCAGGCAGCCAGCAGCAAACCGGCGGCTACCAATGGGTATAAGAATAGTTTCATACGTAATATGCGTTATTTTTTGGTACGGTCTACTTTCTGCACCAGGTTGGCCTGCTGCAGGTCTTTCAGGATATTGTCCAGTATGCCGTTCACGAACTGCCCGCTCTGCGGCGTGCTGTAAGCTTTGGCCAGGTCAATATACTCATTGATGGTCACTTTGGTGGGAATAGTGGGGAAATACAGGAACTCGCACACCCCCATTTCCATCAGCAGCATGTCTACCGCCGCAATCCGCTCCGGGTCCCAGTTCTGCAGCTTGGGTTTGATCAGCTCCAGGCAGTACTCCTTCTTGTTGATGGCGGTGCTGAGCAGTTCCCTCGCGTACTCCAGCTTTTCACGGCTGATGAGCTGCAGGAAGTTGAACAGCTGGGGCTTGGAGAGGTAGTTGCCTACCAGTATGCCCATCATCTCCTCATCGTCCCCCCAGTGCAGGAAGCTGTCTTCCATATGCTGGCGGAACAGCTCGCTCTTGTCAAGCACTTCCTTGTAAATATATTCAACAATCTGTTTTTCGGAAGCTTTTTCCCGGGAAGGCGCTGCAATGTAGTTCTTATATACCTCACTGTCTGTCAGCTGGTTATACAGCTTGCGTATCAGCTCCGCATCTTCAAACCGCCGCAGCTTCCAGGTATCCAGGTTCACCTGGAACCCCTTGTCTCCCAATACCTGGAACACAAAGTCGTTCCCGGCAATTTTGGTGTTGACAGACAGGTCTTCCGCGCTGGGCAGGTGCTTGGAGGCCCTGGCCTGTGCGTCTGTTTCCGCATACTGGGCCACTCGGGCTATGGTATACAGCAAATAAGTGAAAATCTGGCAGGTCTGGTCCAATTTCTCATTCAGCAAACTTGTGGCAGTGCCCGGTTTCACGGCGCCCTGCTCCATGGTGTCCATGGCATACAGCGTTTGCATAACTTTTACCCGGATGTTTCTTCTACTGATCATTGTACGCTTAGGAAAATGGCGGCAAATTTACTGTTTTACAGGGACTTTTAAAAAAATACTTCCCCTGCCGCTCCCCGGCCGGCAATAAAACTGCCATGAACAGGGCTTTTGACAGGCAAAAATGAAAAAATGGCATTTCTTGGCAGTCCCTCACCAATTTGATTATCTTTGGTTCCTGAAAATTTGACCCGAATAGCCGGTTGGCATAATCTTCGTAAAGGGAAATTCCGTCAAATTATCTCCTTATAAACAAGTCTTTAAAAATAGATTGACAATGGCAAAACAATTAAGTATTAAACCTCTCGCAGACAGGGTGATCGTAAAACCCGCAGCAGCAGAAGAAAAAACCGCAGGCGGCATCATCATCCCGGACACGGCTAAGGAAAAACCTCAACGCGGCACCGTAGTAGCGGCTGGCCCTGGTAAAAAAGACGAACCCGTTAGCGTGAAAGTAGGCGATACCGTATTGTATGGCAAATACTCCGGCACCGAAATCAGCCTGGAAGGAGACGATTACCTGATCATGCGCGAATCAGACATTCTGGCTGTACTCTAAGCCTCACCCACCTTTTCTCAAAACGACCAAAGAAAAACTAAGTACTATGGCAAAGCAAATATTCTTCAATACCGACGCCCGCAATAAAATGAAAAAGGGCGTAGACACCCTGGCTAACGCTGTGAAAGTGACCCTGGGCCCCAAAGGCCGCAACGTGGTGATCGAAAAGAAATTCGGCGCCCCCGGCGTAACAAAAGACGGTGTGAGTGTAGCGAAAGAAATTGAACTGGAAGACCCCATCGAGAACATGGGCGCACAAATGGTGAAAGAAGTAGCCTCCAAAACCGCAGACATTGCAGGTGACGGTACTACCACCGCCACCGTGCTGGCCCAGTCCATCATCGGCGAAGGCCTTAAGAACGTGGCCGCCGGCGCTAACCCGATGGACCTGAAACGCGGTATCGACAAAGCGGTGAAAGCCGTTGTGGAGAACCTGCAGAAACAATCCGAAAAAGTAGGCAGCGACACCAAGAAAATTGAACAGGTGGCCGCTATCTCCGCCAATAACGACGCCGAGATCGGTAAACTGATCGCTGAAGCCATGCAGAAAGTGACCAAAGACGGCGTAATCACCGTAGAAGAAGCCAAAGGCACCGAAACCACAGTAGAAGTGGTAGAAGGTATGCAGTTCGACCGCGGTTACCTCTCCCCCTACTTCATCACCAACAGCGAAAAAATGCAGGCTGAGCTGCAGAACCCCTACATCCTGATCTACGACAAAAAGATCAGCACCATGAAGGACATCCTGCACATCCTGGAAAAAGTAGCCCAGCAGGGCGCACCCCTCCTGATCATTGCTGAAGACCTGGAAGGTGAAGCACTGGCTACCCTGGTAGTGAACAAACTGCGCGGCACCCTGAAAATTGCCGCTGTGAAAGCCCCCGGCTTTGGAGACAGAAGGAAGGAAATGCTGCAGGACATTGCTACCCTCACCGCAGGCGTAGTGATCAGCGAAGAACAAGGTTTCAAACTGGAAAATGCAGACCTTACTTACCTGGGCCGTGCAGAATCAGTGACCATTGATAAAGACAATACCACCATCGTAGGCGGTCAGGGCGCGAAAGAAGACATCCAGTCCCGCATCGGCCAGATCAAGTCACAGATCGAAGTGACCACTTCCGACTACGACCGTGAGAAACTCCAGGAGCGCCTGGCCAAACTGAGCGGCGGTGTTGCCGTACTGTACGTTGGTGCTGCTACTGAAGTGGAAATGAAAGAAAAGAAAGACCGCGTAGACGATGCCCTGCACGCTACCCGCGCTGCCGTTGAAGAAGGTATTGTTGCCGGTGGCGGTGTAGCCTTCATCCGCGCTATCGAAAGCCTGGAAAAACTGAAAGGCGAGAACGAAGACGAGCAGACCGGTATCGCTATCGTAAAACGCGCTATCGAAGAGCCGCTGCGCCAGATCACCGAAAACGCAGGCATCGAAGGTTCCATCGTTGTTCAGAAAGTGAAGGAAGGCAAAGCCGACTACGGTTTCAACGCCCGCACCGAAACTTACGAGAACATGCTGGCCGCCGGTGTAATTGACCCGACCAAAGTAACACGCATTGCCCTGGAAAACGCTGCATCCATTGCCGGTATGCTGCTGACCACCGAGTGCGTGATTGCAGATAAACCGGAACCCAAATCCGCTGCTCCCGCTATGCCGGGCGGCCACGGTATGGGCATGGACTACTAATCCACCACCGGTTATCCGATATTCCCGTCCCGCCCGGCACTCCCGGGCGGGATTTTTTGTAACATTATTTCCCTCCCGGCCGTTTAACTGTTGTATTTTTGACGAACTTTTGTGATTCCGGCAACAAAATGATAAAGAGACTGCTATATTGTTTACTGCTGACTGCCTGTACCACCGTGGTATTCTCTTCCTGCATGAAGGACCAGAGCGAAGGGCCTTTAGATAACCCGGTAGAGTCCATTTACCAGGATAATGCCATCATCCGCCAGTACCTCCGCGCCAAACAGCTGGATTCCGGCCTGGTCATACACCCCAGCGGTATGTGTTACAAGATCATGAAGGAGGGCAACGGCCGTGATTCCATTAACCGCGAGAACGTGCCGGTAGTGATCTTCAAGCGCTACCTCCTGGCCACCGAAAGGCTGATAGAATCATCCCTTGACCTGCCCACCTCCTTTGACGGGCGCAAGCTCAAAGACCATATTGCCGGCTGGCAGATAGGCCTGCCCCAGATCACCAAAGGCGGCAGAATTATCATGTACATCCCGTCCGCCCTGGCCTTTGGCCCGCAGGGCGTGCAGAACATCATCCCGCCCAATGCCATCCTGATTTGTGACGTAACCCTTGTGGACATTAAATAATTCAAACTGCATATGAAGAGACACTACTTCTGGCTGTTAAGCCTCCTGGCCATTTCCATATTTGCGGCCTGCAAGAAAAAAGACAACCCGCCGCCGTACGACCCGGTGCAGCAGGCTATCATTGATGAACAGCTGATACAGGAGTACATCACCAAAAACAGCATTACCGGCATGCTGAAAGACGACGCCAGCGGGCTGCACTACAAGATACTGCAGCATGGCACACCCGGAGATACCATTGCGCTGGACGACCGTATGAACATCACCTACGTAGGCACCCTGCTGAACGGCACCCAGTTTGACGCGGGAGAAAAGACCACACTGGGAGACTACCGCCTGGAAAACCTGATAGACGGCTGGAAAATAGGCCTGCGCAAGATCTCCAAAGGCGGCAAGGTGCAGCTGATCGTACCCTCCGGCCTGGGCTATAAGAACGCGAACATGGGCAGCATACCGCCCAACTCCGTGCTGGTTTTCGAGATCACCCTGCATAACTTTTATTATTGACCGCTGATATTATTTAAAAAAATGCCCGTCTTCCAAAAAGGCGGGCATTTTTTATGCGGCAAAGATGTTTTTTTTGGTTATTTTTAAATTGCCCCGAAACGATTTATGCTGACGTCAACCAAAAAATGAGAGAGCGTACCCAACATATTACCGCCAATAGCGAAAAAGCGCTTGAACAGCTCTTTGTAGACATCTTCAGGCAGCACGAAAGCCGTTTGTACGCCCTGGCCCATAAACTCACCAGATCAGACCTTTTTGCCGGAGACGTGATACAGGAAGTGTTCATGAAACTCTGGGAGCAACGCGCCCAGCTTGGTGACATTGACAATATGGAAGCCTGGCTGTACCGGCTCACGGAGAACAAGGTGATCGATTTCCTGCGCAAGGCCGCGGCAGACGAGCGCCTGCGGGAGGCCATCTGGCATTCCATTTCCCCCAACGCCCAGGCCACGGAAAGCCTGGTAACCACCCGGGAGTACCACCATATGCTGCAAAAGGCCATTGCCCACCTCCCGCCTCAGCGCCGGCTCATTTACCAGCTCAACCGGGAAAAAGGCCTTAACTACCAGCAGATAGCGGAAGAGCTGCAAATTTCCCGGCATACCGTCAAAAACCAGCTCTCTACCGCCCTCCAGTCTATCCGGAGCTTCATTCTCAAAACTTCCGGCCCCCTTTCCCTCTTTTTTCTGAAATATTTTGCCGGCGAATAGGAACATCTCCTTTTTGCTTCGTCTCCCCTTTTGAAGGTTACAACTTTTCTAATCCACGTACACCAATACAAGCACCCCGAAATGGAAGAGCGGATCAAATACCTGTTCCGGCAGTATACTACCGGCAAATGCTCCAGGAAGGAGTACGAAGAGTTCTTTGCATATGTACGCCAGTCTGCGGATGACGCCGCCCTCCGCGGCATGATACAGGAGCTGTACGCCGCAGCCGGGCAGGAGCCCGCCGCCCCGCCCTATGTAGACGGCAACGGCGCGCTGGTACTGCGCAAAACGAAGCGCGGCCTGCGCTGGGCCATGGCTGCCGCCGCGGTGCTGCTGGTGGGCGTAGCGCTCTGGTGGGAACCCGGGCCGCAGCTCACCCGCAACCATACCGCCCGGTCGGAATTTAAATACCTGCTGCTGCCGGATAGTACGCAGGTATGGCTCAACGCCGCCAGCACGCTGGAGTACCCGGCGCAGTTCAGCGGCAGCAAGCGGGAGGTGTACCTCTCCGGCGAGGCCTATTTTGACGTGCGGCGTGCAGAGCAGGCGCCCTTTGTGATACATACCGGCAGCGTGTCTACCACCGTGCTGGGCACGGCTTTCAACATCAAGGCGTACCCGGGCCTGAAAAACATTATTGTGTCTGTGAACAGGGGAAAAGTAAGCGTGAATTACGGCAAACAGGCCGCCACCCTCACCGGCGGGCAACGGCTGAAAGTGGACCAGGCCGAAGCAACCGCCCCCGCCGCCGTGAAAACGGCCATTACCGAAGCCGCCCCCTGGAAACTGGGCAACCTGGCTTATGACAATGAAACCCTGGAAGATATTGTGAAAGACCTGGAAAGGGTGTACAATGTGAACATCCGGATCACGGAGCCCGGCATGGAACAGATCAAGATATCCACCTCCTTCCGTCGGGACGTGGGTGCGGAAAAAGCGCTGGAAGTGCTTTGCAGGTTAACAGACAAGCACCTGCTCCGGCAGGAAGGCATATACATTATTCAATAGTAGCAATCGAACCTTCAACCAAAATCTTTTTTATGAATACATACCGAAAATCCGCTTACGGATAAAGGGTTGTGAAAGAGCCGCTTCCTGTTGCAGCAGGTTGCGGCTCTGTTTGTAATTAATAATCCCTGTTTCAGAATCATTAAAACTTATCAAAGCTATGAATTTGTATGCAAAACTGCATGGCTATCCGCTGCTATGCTGCAAAACCAAACGGTTATTTATGAGAATATCCATTCTGGCCGCATTGCTAACGATCAACGGGCTTTTAATGGCCGCAAACGGGACCGGCCAGGACCTTCGCAAACCCGTGTCCATAGAGCTTAAGAACGCCAGCCTGAAGCAGGCCCTCCGCAAAATAGAGAACATCGGCAAATTGTCGTTTACATATAAAACGGCAGACGTGGCCGCTTACGCCAACATCACCTACCAGGCGGTGGAGAAACCGCTGGCCATGGTGCTGGATGACCTGCTGCGGTCTACAGACCTGCGGTATGAGCAGGTAGAAACCAACATTATTATCAAAAAGACCTTCAGCAGCGCCCCCTCTCCCGCTGCCGCCCCGCGCCCGGCGCCCGGCTTCAGCGGCGCGGCGGTATATGAAGGCGGCGTAAAAGGCGTGGTAAGAGACCGTACCGGCGCTCCCGTTCCCTTTGCCACCATTACCGTGGCAGGCACCACCAAAGGCACGGTAGCCAACGCAGACGGGGAGTTTACCCTCACCGGCCTCACAGCCGGCAGCCACCAGCTGCAGGCCTCCGCAGTAGGCTTTGCCACGATGGTACAGACCGTTGAAATACAGAACAATGCCACCGCCACCCTCAACTTTGAGCTGGCGGAAGGCGGCAAAGACCTTAGCGAAGTGGTGGTAACCGCCCTGGGCATCAACCGCAACCAGCGCTCCCTTGGTTACGCCACGCAACAGGTAGACGGCCGCAACCTCACCCTCACCAAAGAACAGAACGTGCTGGGCTCCCTGGCCGGCAAAATAGCCGGGGTACAGGTGGTAGGCTCCTCCGGCTCCAGCATGGGCGGCACCCAGAAAATAAAGATACGCGGCGTCAATTCCATTGCCGGGGGAGACCAGCCCCTGATAGTGGTAGACGGCACTCCCATTTCAAACGCCAACTTTGCCGGCAGCGACCGGGCAGACTTCGGCAACCTGGGGCAAGACGTGAACCCGGAAGACATTGAGACCATCAACGTGCTCAAAGGCCCCGCCGCCTCCGCCCTCTACGGCATCCGCGGGCAATACGGGGTGATCATGATCACCACCAAAAAAGGCAAACGCGGCGCCAAAAAAGTAGACGTACAGCTTAACAGCGCCTACTCCGTTGAAAAGGCCGGCAATTTTATGGAGCTGCAAAACCTCTACGGGGCCGGTTCTACCCAGGTATGGCGCACGCTTTCCAACGGCCAGAAATTTGTGCAGCTGGACTACGATGAAAGCTGGGGCCCTAAAATGGACGGCACGCCCGTGCGCCAGGTGTTCAGCTTTTACCCGCAAGACCCTGAGTACGGCAAGGAAACACCCTTTGTACCCCATCCCGACAACATCAAAGACTTTTACCAGACCGGGCATAACTTCAACAACGGCATTACCGTGGCCGGCGGCGGCGAAAACTCCACCTTCCGCGTCAGCTATAACAATACCAGCATTGGCGGCATAGAACCCAATACCTGGCTGAAAAGGAACAACCTGGGCGTAAGCGCCGCGCTGGACCTCTCGCCCAAATGGACGGTGGCCACCAACATCAACTACGCCAACAACAACGCCCAGCGGCCCTCCCAGGGCTCTGAATGGGGCGCCCGCTATATTGTGCAATGGTTCCAGCGCAACCTGGATATGAAGCGCATGCGCGACTACAAATATGCAGACGGTACCGTCAAACACTGGAACCTGGACCCGCCCGCCTCCGGCAGCAGCGGCGTGCTGACAGATTTAAGCGCGCTCTACTGGGACAACCCCTATTTTGACGCGTTTGAAAATACCAGTAATGACAGCCGGGACCGCTTCTTCGGAGACGTGGGCCTCACCTGGAAGATATTGCCGGAACTGAAACTGAGCGGATTTGTACGTGGCGATATGTATACCCAGAACATCGAAAGCCGCATTGCCTACGGCGGCCGGCGCGTACCGCAGTACGCCACGGCCAAGTACCAGAACCGGGAAATGAACTACGAGTTCCTGGCGCAGTACAACAAGAACTGGGACGATTTTTCATTCAACGCCAACCTGGGCGGCAACATCTACAGCCGCCACTATACCTTTGTGAGCGGCGCCACCCAGGGCGGGCTTTCCAGTCCCGGTTACTACAACCTCGCCGCCTCCATAGACAGGCCCGTGCTCAACTCCTACCTCTTGCGCAAGCAGATCAGGAGCGGCTATGGCATGGCCTCATTCGGGTATAAGAACACCTATTTTGTTGACGCGTCTTTACGCAACGACAACTCTTCCGCCCTTCCGCCGGAAAACAACTCCTACTGGTACCCCTCCGTTTCAGGCAGCTTTATTTTCAGCGAAGTAATGAAATGGAAACCGCTCTCTTACGGCAAGCTGCGCCTCAGCTATGCACAGGCCGGCTCTGACCTGGGCGTGTACGAAACATCTCTCAACTACGGCGTGGGCGGGTTTTATAAAGACGGCAACACGCAAACAAATTCTCTTTTTGTGCTGGATGACCTCGTGAACCAGGAGATCAAGCCCTCCTTTGCCCACTCCTATGAGGCCGGTATAGACCTGAAGTTCTTTGACGGCAGGTTGGGCGCGGAGTTCACCTATTACATGCAGAAAAACAAGAACCAGATCATTCCCCTCGGCCTCTCAGGCACCAGCGGCTATTCCCGCACTACCATCAATGCGGGGCTCATAGAGAACAAAGGGATAGAGGTTACACTAACGGCAACGCCCATACGTACTAACAACTTTACCTGGAACACCATTTTCAACCTGAACAGGAACCGCAGCATGGTAGTGGAGCTGGGCCCCGGGCAGGATGTATACCCGCTGTATTCCACCACTTACAGCGGCGTAACGTCTTACCTGAACGCTTACAAAGGGCAGCCCTTCGGCAGCCTCATCGGCAAGGCCTACCAGCGTGATTCCGCTACCGGGCAAATATTGCTGGGCGCCAATAACCTGCCCCTCTACACGTCTGAAACACACAACTTCGGCAGCGTGCTGCCCGATGTAACCGGCGGCTTCCAGAACATGTTCCAGTTCGGCAAGTTTGACCTGGGCGTGATGATAGACTACCAGTTTGGCGGCATGTTCTTCAGCCGCTCCCAGATGCTGGCCGTTAAAACAGGCATGGCCGCCATAACCGCTGCCGTCAACGAGAACGGCAAGAACGTGCGAGACCCTGTGGCAGACGGCGGCGGCGTAAAGGTGACCGGTATTTCTTCCGTGAACAAACAACCGGTAACCGCCTACGTGGAAGCCCGCAACTACTACCGCAATATACTGGGCACCCATGTATACGAAGAATGGCTGTATGATGCGGATTACATCAAGCTGCGTGAAGTGCGGCTGGGTTATACGCTGGATAAAGCGAGCCTGGGCAAGCTGCCTTTCTCCCGCATCAACATTGCCCTCATTGCCCGCAACCCCGCTATGCTGTGGCAGAAAGCGCCCAAGGGGCTTGACCCCACGGAGCTGTCCAGCGGCAGCCAGGGCATCAGCTGGTTTGAGTCAGGCCAGTCCAACACTGTCCGTTCATTTGGCGCAAACCTTACTGTCAACTTCTAAAACTACTGCCATGAAAAGATCCTCAATAATAATAGCAGCAGCTTGTATGGTACTTGGGGCCTGTAATAAATTCGGTGATCTGAACGTGAACCCGAACCTGCCCTCGCAGGCCTCCAACACACAACTGATAGCCAACTCGCAATTGTACCTGCCGGTATTGGCAGAATCACCGCAGGGGATATATTTCGGGCAGTACCTGTCTGAAACGCAATACCCCAACCTGTCACTCTTCAACCAGGTGAGCGCCAGCTTTTACGGCATTTACCAGGGCCCGCTCATGAACCTTGACTCTGTGCTGCGCGCAAAAGTGTACAATCCCGCAGAAGGGCCCGGCGCCAACCAGCAGGCCGTGGCCAAAATTCTGAAGGCCTATTATTTCTGGCATATTACAGACCGCTGGGGAGATGTGCCCTACTCCGCCGCGCTGCAGGGAAAGAATGATTTCACACCTGCGTATGACACGCAGGAGCAGATCTACAACGGCCTGTTTACCGAGCTGGCTGCGGCTAATGACATGATAGTGGCCGGTAACATCAGCAACGACATCATTTACAAAGGCAACATCACCAAATGGAAAAAGCTGGGCAACACCATCCGCCTGCTGATGGCGCTCCGCCTCTCCGAAGTGGCGCCCGAAAAGGCCAAAACAGAATTTAACGCCGCCCTGGCCGCCGGCATCATGACCAGCACGGCAGACAACCTCACCTTCCAGCACCTGGCAGAACAGGCCAATGAAAGTTACTGGTACGACCAGGTGACGGACCAGAACCGCAAATGGTGGGCCCTGAGCCTTACCCTGGTAGATAAAATGAAACCCGTAGATGACCCGCGCCTGCCCGTATACGGCGATAAAAATTCAGACGGCAACTACGTAGGGCTGGAATTCGGCAAGCTGGACGGGCTGAGCACCACCGCCTTCTCCCTGCTGGGCGCCGAAATACGCCGGCAAGACGCCAAGGTGTACCTGGTTACCTACGCGCAGGCGCTCTTTGCCAAAGCAGAAGCCGCCAAACGCGGCTGGACCAGCGGCGGCGAGGCCGAAGCAGAAGCCAACTACAAGGCCGCTGTCAGGGAATCCATTTATCAGTGGACGGGAGACTCCACCACCTACGCCGCTTTCATTGCCAAACCCGGCATTGCCTATGTGCCCGCCAGCGGCATGGAGCAGATTGCCACCCAGCGCTGGGTGCACCTTTTTATGCACGGCTATGAGGCCTGGGCGGAGTGGAGAAGAACCGGCTTCCCCGCACTCCACAAACCCCAGGGCAAAGATATCCCCACCCGCCAGGGCTACCCGTCAGACGAAGTATTCAACAACCGCGACAATTACAACGAAGCCGTAACCCGGCAGTTCGGCGGCGCGGGAGACGGGCTGTACGGCAAATTATGGTGGGACAAACCTTAACCGTCAAAGCCCGATTATTGAAACACCCTTCCTTATACCTGGGCCGGCCTTTGCGCCGGCCCTTGTTTTTTGCATCTGCCGAGGAACGCTTACCTTTGAAAATTAAACTGTATCAATTGTGCCAAACGAATGCATTTCTGTATTTGACATTTTCAAGATAGGCGTAGGCCCCTCCAGCTCCCACACCCTTGGCCCCTGGCGCGCCGCCATGCGCTTTTGCAATGAATTGCAGGCCGCCGGCAAGCTGGCGCAGGTGCTGCAGGTAAAGGTGCTGTTGTACGGCTCGCTGGCCAAAACGGGCCATGGCCACGGTACAGACATTGCCGTACAGCTGGGCCTTTCCGGAGATGACCCCGTTACTTTTGATGTCAGCCAGATCCATTCCAAAATAGATCATATCCGCCGCTACCGCACCTTGCTGCTGAACGGCACACATACGGTTACTTTTGACCCGGTGGAGGATATTGAGTTCCTCTTTGAAGAGTCTCTCCCCTTCCATCCCAACGCCCTCACTTTCCTGGTAACGCTGGCAGATGGCGATCAGCTGGCGGCCACCTATTACTCTATTGGCGGCGGCTTTGTGGTGAAAGAAGGCGAGACCGGCGGCGGTGGCGCCGGCGTAGACCTTCCCTTCCCCATTGACACCGCGCGGCAATTGCTGCAATGGTGCATGAAAACAGGATACTCCATTTCCGAACTGGTAATGGAAAACGAGCATGCATGGAGAAGTGAAGCGGAAACGCGGGAAGGCGTGATGAAGATATGGCAGGTGATGCAGGAATGCATTTACCGCGGTTGCCGCACCACCGGAGAACTGCCCGGTGGCCTCAAGGTAGGCCGCAGGGCCGCTGCGCTCAACAAAAAATTATTGCAGGGAAGAACGTACACAGATTATAACTCGTGGGTAGAAGTCATTCGCGCCGGCGGCAGCCATTTTTCCTATACGCTGGACTGGGTGAGCTGCTTTGCCCTGGCCGTGAACGAAGAGAACGCCTCCTTTGGCCGCGTGGTAACCGCGCCCACCAATGGCGCCGCAGGCGTGATACCCGCCGTGTTGCAGTACTACATCACCTTCTGCAACGGCCTGCAGCCGGAAAAGATATTACAGTTCATACTCACCGCTTCCGAAATAGGCAGCATCTTCAAAAAACGCGCAACCATCTCCGCGGCCATGGGCGGCTGCCAGGCTGAAATAGGCGTGTCTTCCGCCATGGCCGCGGCAGCGCTTACGGAATGCCTGGGCGGCTCGCAAAGGCAGGTGCTGATGGCTGCTGAAATAGCCATGGAACATCACCTCGGCCTCACCTGCGATCCTATTGGCGGGCTGGTGCAGGTGCCCTGCATTGAAAGGAACACCATGGGCGCCATTAAAGCCATCACCGCCTCACAACTGGCCTTGCAAAGCAACCCCGAGCTGGCCAAAGTATCATTGGACGCAGTGGTAAAAACCATGTGGGACACAGCGCTTGACATGAACTCCAAATACAAGGAAACCTCCGATGGAGGACTGGCCGTGAACATTCCTATCAGTTTACCGGAGTGCTGATTTTTGCAGGTTGAGTGTGGGAAAATCTTTTGGCGGAAAAATGGATTTGGGGTAATTTGAGTGGTATTAAAACCAACCACTTATGAGACCTGCAATCAGCGAACGCGGAAAACAACTCATGAAAGACGATCTGGCTTTGGATGCCGTGGTTACGGCCATCCTGAACAATCCTGATGCGGTTGCAATGCGGCAGGAAATAATAGTAGATGTTCCAGCTACTGCCAGCCGCCCTGCGTTGCGGATATCAGTTGTCAGATCTCCTGCACCTGAGTTCGATTAATCGCTTACCTCCATTGTTTAAATAAATGTTAACCTGTTATGAATTTAGCTATCGGGGCTTTTATGCTGAGCCTGCTTTTTGTTCCTGCTATTTCTCTCAGACTAGCTTTACAGCGCCAGCGCCATCTGAAACAACTAGTACAAACTTTCTCGATCACAGAGCCGCCTTCCCCGGCTCTCCCCCTCCTGTCAACAAAATTTCCACAACAACCGTTACAAATATAAAAATACTATTATATTTGTACTTCTAAACCACACTGAATTATGCCCTCCAGCCAGGAATTGTTGTTTATACTGATCATTGCAGGCGCCGTAGTGCTCGTTATCTGGACGCTGAAAGATACGCTGAAGAAACCCGGCAAAACGGGTGGGGACAAACCCGCTGCAGAGCCAGGAAAGCGCCCGCAGCAGGACGTGGTGTTGCCGCTGCAGCTGCAGGCCTATGAGCGGCTGGTGTTGTTTGTAGAAAGGATCAGCCCGCAAAGCCTGATCAGCCGCGTGAACCAGCCTGGTTTTTCCGTGCTTGACATGCAGATAGGCATGGTATCCAGCATTAAATCAGAGTTTGACCATAATGTTTCCCAGCAGATCTATGTAGCGCCCGAAGCCTGGGAAGCCGTGAAAACAGTGAAGGAACAGACCATTTCCATCATTAACCAGATAGCACTTAAACTGCCGCCAGACGCGCCTTCAATTGAGCTGAACAAACAGATACTGGAACTTTTCATGCACCAGAAAGAATCTCCTTCTGACATTGCCGCGGAGATCATCAATGCAGCGGCCAGGCAGCTGATGCGGCAGGCCTCTGCCTAAAGGTCTTTTTTCCGGATCATTTCGTTCAGCAGGTAGCCCTTCCCGTTAAAGTGAATGTACAGCGGTGTGGAAGCGTACCAGGCCTTCCCCGCTTCTTTGGCATGCACCTGTATGTGCAGGTGCGGCTCGGAGCTGAAGCCGGAATTGCCCACCCTGCCCAGCGGGAAACCTGTTTTTACCGTATCCCCTTCCTGCACAAACACGCTCCCGTTTTTGAGATGGCCCATGAACACGTAATAGTCCGGCGTTTCTATCAGCACCAGGTTAGTGTTTTTGGGGCCGCGGTCCATATTGGGGGGAATATTGTCGGGGTTCCCGCCGTAGGCCCGCGTTACAATACCGTCACAGGGGCTGTAAATAGTATCCCCGAAAATGGCATAATCTTCCAGCCGGCGGGAGAATATCTTGTTGGCGCGGCGGCCCAGGGGGTCCAGCTTCACAATGTCCATAGCATAAATAGCGCCCCGGAGGCTGAAATGGAACAGGTTGGTGGGCAGTCCCTTCCCGCCCTGTAAAACGAAATAACGCCCCTTTTTAAGCGGAAAATCGAGCTCAACGGTGTCCGGCCGGCCGGTAGTGCCCGTAAAGTACAGCACGCAGCCAAGGGCCAGTAAAAGGGTAAAGAACAGCTTCACCGCAATACCGCGGTTGCGGCCGGTGGTTTTACGCCGCAGCAGGAAGAGCAGCGCCAGCAGCAGGTACGCGCAGCCGAAAACATATTTGGCGTAAATGGTCAGGAATACCCAGGTGCCGTAAAGGTAAATGAACAGGGCCATGGCTGCAGACAGCGCAGCGGTAAGCAGCGCGTCCGGCATGGGTTTGCGCGTGGCGCGAAAAAACAGGTATATGCTCCATAGTCCAATGCCAATCGTCAGCAGCAGCAACAGGTACGTAATCATAACCAGGCAACAAAATTTATCACAATTTATCGTTTTTAAAGTAACATTGTGAATATGGAAAAGAAGATCAGGACTGATTCGGGTATTGAGATACAGCCTTTGTATGCCAACCCCGTACCGATGGAAGAAGTGCCGGGCAGCTTCCCCTTCACGCGGGGCATCCATGCCTCCATGTACCGTGACAAGCTGTGGACCATGCGGCAGTACGCCGGCTTCAGCACGGCAGAAGCATCCAACAAACGGTACCATTACCTGCTCAGCCAGGGCGTAATGGGCTTGAGCGTGGCCTTTGACCTGCCCACGCAGATCGGGTATGATTCAGACCACCCCATGGCAGAAGGCGAAGTAGGCAAGGTGGGCGTGGCCATAGACTCCCTGGAAGACATGGAAGTGCTCTTTTCCGGCATAGACCTGGAGAAGGTATCCACCTCCATGACCATTAACGCCACCGCCTATATCCTGCTGGCCCTTTACATTGCGCTGGCCAAAAACCAGGGGGCAGACCTGAAAAAGATCTCCGGCACCATCCAGAACGACATCCTGAAAGAATACGCCGCACGGGGCACTTTTATTTATCCTCCCCAACCTTCCATGCGGCTCATCACAGACATTTTCGATTATTGCAGCCGTGAGGTGCCTAAATGGAACACCATTTCCATCAGCGGCTACCACATCCGCGAAGCGGGCGCCAACGCCGTACAGGAGCTGGCCTTTACGCTCGCTAACGGCAAGGCCTACCTGAAAGCGGCGATGGAAAAAGGGCTTGACATCAACGTGTTTGCCAAACGGCTGAGCTTTTTCTTCAACGCCCACAACCATCTTTTTGAGGAAGTGGCCAAGTTCCGCGCGGCCCGCAATATGTGGGCGCACATCACCAAAAGCCTGGGCGCTACAGACCCCAAGGCCCAGATGCTGCGCTTCCACACCCAAACAGGCGGCAGCACCCTCACGGCGCAGCAGCCGCACAACAATATTGTACGCGTGGCCGTACAAACGCTGGCCGCCACCCTGGGCGGTACGCAAAGCCTGCACACCAACGGCTTTGACGAAGCCATTTCCCTGCCCACAGAAGCCGCCGCCCGCATTGCCCTGCGCACCCAGCAGATCATTGGCTACGAGAGCGGCATTGCCGATACGGTAGACCCGCTGGGCGGCTCCTACTATGTTGAAGCCCTCACCCGCGAAGTAGAGGCCAAAGCCTGGGAGCTGATCGAAAAAATAGACGCCATGGGCGGCTCCGTAGCCGCAGTGGAACAGGGTTTCATACAGGACGAAATAGCCCGCAGCGCCTACCGCTACCAGCAGGAAATAGAAACCGGCGAAAAGGTGATTGTAGGCGTCAACAAGTTTGTGGTGGAAGAAGAAGCGCATGCAGACGTGTTCAGGATAGACGACAGCATCCGCAAGCTGCAGGCCGAAAAACTGCAGGCGCTCCGCAGCCGCCGCAACGCCGAAAAAGCAGCCGCCGCCCTGGCCGCCCTGGAAGCCGCCGCCGGCACTTCCGCCAACCTGATGCCCCTGGTGGTGGAAGCCGTGGAATGTTATTGCACCCTGGGAGAAATTGCGGATACACTGCGCAAAGTATGGGGAGAGTACAATGGTATTTAAAATGGATGCTTATCTTGCAACAGCTTTAACTACAACATGAGTTCGATTCATTACCAGCAATGCCCGCTTTGCGGATCTGAAAAGATCAGCAAAAAACTGACGGCGAAAGACCATACCGTATCACAGGAAACTTTTGACATCTGGGAGTGCGCCACCTGCACCGGCCGCTTCACCCAGGATGTGCCTGCGCTGAATGACATAGGCCGCTACTACCAGTCTGCCGAATATATTTCCCACTCAGAAACCCGTGAGGGCCTCATCAACCGCCTGTATCACAGCGTGCGCAAGATCACCATGCGCTCCAAGCAGAACTGGGTAAAAACAGCCGCAGGCGTTAAAACCGGCAAGCTGCTGGACATTGGCAGCGGTACCGGCGCCTTCCTGGCCCACATGAAACAGCTGGGCTGGGACGTAACCGGCCTTGAGCCGGATGCCACCGCCCGCGAGAACGCGCTCAAACACCACAAAATAGAAAGCCGCTCCATAGAAGACCTCTTCCAGCTGGCACCTGGTCAATACGACTGTATCACCATGTGGCACGTACTGGAGCATGTGCATGACCTCCACGGCTACCTTGACCAGATACATACCCTGCTCAAACCCGGCGGCGCCCTCCTGGTGGCCGTTCCCAACTACAAATCTACAGATGCCCGTATCTACGACAGCCACTGGGCAGCGTATGACGTACCCCGCCACCTCTATCACTTCTCACCCGTGGCTATGGACATGCTGATGCAGCAACACCGCTTCAACATCGTGGCCAAACACCCCATGGTGTTCGATGCCTTTTATGTAAGCCTGCTAAGCGAAAAATATAAAACCGGCAAAAGCGGCCTGCTGGCAGGTGGCTTCAGGGGACTGCGCTCCTACTGGAAAGCCTGGCGGCATGTAGACAAGTGTAGTTCTATTGTGTATGAATGCAAATTATCATAAACAAAAGAGCGTGCCCGGAAAACGGGCACGCTCTTTTGTTATGCATACATTCATCAGGCTGCTTTCTTCTTCACCGTGGGCGCCTTCACCTTCTTCGGCCGCACCAGTTTCATTTCATCTACCAGGTGTTTGGCCCCGGCAAATTTGTCTACAATGAAGAGCACGTACCGGATGTCTACCATGATGTTCCGGCAAATGGACGCATCATAATTAATATCGCTCATGGTGCCCTCCCAGGTGCGGTCAAAGTTGAGACCGATGAGGTTGCCGTACGCATCCAGCGCGGGACTGCCGGAGTTACCGCCCGTAGTATGGTTGGAGGCAATAAAACATACCGGCATTTTGCCCGCTACCCCGTACGGGCCATAGTCTTTGCGGGCGTACAGATCCCGCAGCTTTTCAGGTACGTCAAATTCGTAATCTCCCGGCTTGTATTTTTCCATCACGCCGTCTAACGTAGTCACAAAATCATACTCTACCGCATCACGGGGCCGGTAGCCGTTTACCTTGCCATAGGTGAGGCGCAGCGTGCTGTTGGCATCCGGGTAAAAACGTTTGTCTTTCACCAGGTCCATTTGCGCCTGCATATAGCGGCGCTGCAGGCGGTTGATCTCCGGCTGCAGTTCATCGTAAGGTTTGTTGATGAAATCCGTATACCCGTTCCGCAGGCCAATGGCCAGACGGGTAGCGGGGTCTTTCCATACGGCTTCAGACACTTTGCGGAAGGGCTGGTTGAGGAAGGCGGCCAGTTTGTCGTAAGACGTAAGCGCGCTCTGGCTGTACATTTTGTTGGCCGTTGTGCGACCGTCTTTATTGGTTTCCATCCAGATCTGGTAAGCTTCCCCGCCGATGCGATTGGAAGGCACTTCCTTAAAGAAGATATCCAGCAGCGCAACGGCTACTTCCCGGTCTACATCGTTGTTATAGTTTTTATACTGCGTTTTCAGTTTGTCCAGCAATTGCGCGCGCGCCGTTTCCCAATGCGCCTCCCCTTTCAGGCGGGTTTCCTGCAGGGCAGAAATGACATTGTTGGCAAAAGTGAGCATCTCTACATTGCGGACCAGCTCGCTGTAATAATCACGGCTGATGGCGTACGGCCCCTGCGCTTTGTACAGATTGTTCAGGGAATCCAGCAAGCCGCGGTATTGGGGATGGGCTTGCGCCAGCTGCTGGAAACGTTTTTCAAAATCCAGCTTGCGCTGTATGCCGTTGGTTTGTTTCACGCCCTGCATCTCCCCTATCCATTTTTTCCAGGCATTGGCCGTGCTGGCAAACTTGGCGGCGTATTGGATCTTGATCTGTTCGTCTTTCCGCATAAACCCGTCTATCACTTTCAGCGCCGCGTCACGCATTTGCACGCGGGCAGGATCTTGCCCTTCCACGGTCAGCTTTACGGCTTCAGAGGGCAGGTACTCGTTGGTACGACCGGGAAAGCCGAACACCATGGTGAAGTCGTTCTCCGCTACCCCGTCCAGCGAGATGGGGAGGAAATGTTTGGGTTTCAGCGGCACATTGTCTTTGGAATATTCCGCGGGCAGGTTGTCTTTACCGGCGTATATCCTGAAAATGGAGAAGTCGCCGGTATGGCGGGGCCACACCCAGTTATCGGTATCCGCGCCGAATTTGCCGATGGAGGAAGGCGGTGCGCCTACCAGGCGTACGTCTTTATACGTTTCGGTGATGAACAGGAAATACTGGTTGCCTTCAAAGAAAGGTTTGATCAGCACATCCTGGTAACTTTCTTTTTTAGCGGATGCCTTGATGTTGTTCAGGTTTTTGTCAATAGCGCTCTGCCGGGCGCTTTCACTGAGGTTGCCCGCTACGCCCTGCAGGGCTTCTACCGTCACATCTTCTATGCGTACAATAAAAGTGGCGGTGAGGCCGGCGTTGGGCAGCTCTTCCGCTTTATTGCGGGCCCAGAAACCATTGTCGAGGTAGTTATTTTGTACCGAAGAATGGCTTTGAATGGCGGAGTATCCGCAGTGGTGGTTGGTAAGCAGCAGGCCTTGTGAAGAAATGATCTCCCCGGTGCAGAAACCGCCGAAGCTCACAATGGCATCTTTCAGGCTGCCTTTGTTCAGGTTGTAGATGTCTGCGGCACTGATCTTCATGCCCATGCCCTTCATTTCCTTTTCGTTCAGTTTGGTGAGCAGTTGCGGCAGCCACATCCCTTCCGTAGCGTACACGGACAGGTGGCCGGCCAGCAGCACTGCCATCAAAAAATACTTCCTCATAAGTAAGTTATGCTTTGGTGACTAGAAAGGGGCAATTTAGCGAATTTGGAGGGGTTGGCAATGAAAAGAGGCTGCATCGCTTTTTAGCGGGTGACCGGTTATTCGAAAAATTCGAATAACTGAATTATCCGGAAATTCCGGACAGTTCAGCCAACAAAAAGGGCCGCTTTCTCAAGCAGCCCTTTTTCAAAATTGTCCATTAAGTTCTTACAGATGTATCGCTTCCCCGTAAGCCACTTCAATAGCATCTTTCACCGCTTCGCTCATGGTCGGGTGCGGGTGAATGCTGTTGAGCACTTCCAGGTAGGTGGTTTCCAACGTACGGGCCGTTACGGTCTGTACAATGGCTTCGGTCACGTTCATGCCGATCATGTGGGTGCCCAGCCATTCTCCGTACTTGGCGTCGAAGATCACTTTCACGAAACCTTCCGTAGCTCCTGCGCCCACGGCCTTGCCGGAAGCGGAGAAGGGGAACTTGCCCACTTTCACTTCGTAACCGGCTTCTTTGGCCTGCTTCTCGGTGTAACCAACAGACGCAACTTCCGGTGAGCAGTAGGTACAGCCGGGAACATTGTTGTAGTCGATGGGGGTGGGTTTGTGATTGAATTTCTTTTCGTTGTAAGCAATGGCTTCCACGCAAACAATGGCTTCTTTGGAAGCTACGTGCGCCAGGGCCTGGCCGGGAACAATGTCACCAATGGCGTAAACGCCGGCTACGTTGGTGGCGTAGAACTTGTCTACCAGTACCTTGCCTTTATCTGTTTTCACGCCCAGGGTTTCCAGGCCAATGTTTTCGATGTTGGCAGCAATGCCTACAGCGCTCAGTACCACGTCTGCTTCCAGCACTACTTCACCGGATGCTGTCTTCACTTTCGCCTTCACGCCGTTCTTGGCAGCTTCTACCGCTTCCACGCTGGCGTTGGTCATTACTTCAATGCCTTTCTTCTTGTAGATCTTTTCCAGCTCTTTGGAGATGTCTTCATCTTCAACGGGCACAATGCGCGGCATGAACTCTACGATGGTGACCTTGGTGCCCATGGTAGCGTAGAAATAGGCAAATTCAACGCCGATGGCGCCGGAGCCTACCACTATCATGCTTTTGGGCTGGGTGGGCAGGTTCATGGCCTCACGGTAGCCTATTACGTTCTTGCCGTCTATCTTCAGGTTGGGCAACTCGCGGGAGCGGGCGCCGGTGGCCAGAATGATATGTTTAGCCTCATGTACGGCCGTTTTCCCGTCTTTATCGGTCACTTCCACCTGGTCTTTGGCTTTCAGCTTGCCATTGCCCAGGATCACGTCTATCTTGTTCTTCTTCATGAGGAACTGAACGCCCTTGCTCATTTTATCAGCAGCGCCGCGGCTACGTTTGATCACTGCGGGAAAATCTGCTTTGGCATCACCCACCGTTACACCGTAATCTTTGGAATGCTGTATGTATTCCATTACCTGTGCTGATTTTAACAATGCCTTGGTCGGGATACAGCCCCAGTTCAAACAGATACCGCCCAAACTCTCTCTTTCTACTATAGCTGTTTTAAATCCCAGTTGAGAAGCCCGGATAGCCGCCACGTATCCACCGGGGCCACTACCAATTACGATTACGTCGTATGCCATATTGCTTGATTTTTAGAATAAAACTTGGCAAATGTAATAAAAGTAAGAAGCAAAACGTAAAAAGTAAAAAGAATGCTGCGTATAGGGTTGATTTTTACCCAGTTAAAAGTTAAAAAAAAGGAGATGACCGGTTTGGCCATCTCCTTTTATGCTTGATGAATATGTAGTTATCGTAAATCTACCACTTCCACACCGGGATATTTTTTGGCGTCAAAGGTGAACATATCGTCCGTTACGGCGCCATTGGGCGTAAAGCTGCTGATCTCGTAAGTGTAGCGGTTGCCGTTCTTTTCAAACACCTTCATACGGGCCAGCGTCTGGCTTTTTTTATCTACGTCTACCAGCACCTTGAAGAAGGTTTTCGACTTGTCTGTAGGCGTCAGCTCAATGTTCTGCAGCACCTTGCCTTTTTCGGTGGTTTCACCGTTGAGGCGGTAGAGAAAGTCTTTATCGTAGAAGTTGGTGAATATCTTGGCGGGCGTCATGGCGTTGCCGCTCTGGTCTACGTTGTTGATGGTCACTTCGTTCACATCTTTGGCGTACGTCCAGGAGGTTTTATTATCGCTGATAATTTCCTGGTCTCCCATTACCACCTTATACTTGGCCCCTTTCAGGTATACAGCCCCTTTCTTGGAGTCTGTCAGGCTGTTGTTGGCGCCTTCTATTTTCAGAATAAAATTGGCTATGACAGATTTGAGGGATTTAAACTTTTTGCTAACGTTATCCAGTACTGCCTTGGCTTTGGGATCACTCTGCCCCAGGGAGCCGCGGCTTTGAGCCGTTGCGCTGAATGCCAGTCCACACAAGATCAAACCCATCCATACCGTTTTCTTCATCATCATAATTTTTAGTGTTACAGTTACAGGTATTTAGACAAATGTTGTGCCGGGCCGTTTAACCCGCCCTGTTAAAGATTTGCAAAATTCGTCATTTATTACAAAAGGTGCAATGTTTGTCTTAAACGCGCGCAAAATTATAACATACTGTTAAGAATTTCCTCCAGGTCTGCTTCCGTTTTCACCATCACGTCCCTGGCCTTGCTGCCCATATTGGGGCCTACAATGCCTGCGGCCTCCAGCTGGTCCATCAGCCTGCCGGCGCGGTTGTAGCCCAGCTTCATCCTTCTCTGGAGCAGTGAGGTGGAGCCTTGCTGGTTCTGTACAATTACACGGGCGGCTTCCTCAAACAGCGGGTCGCGGTCGGTCAGGCTGAAATCCTTTCCTTCCATGTCTTTTTCATCGATGTATTCCGGCAGCAGGAAGGCATCCGGGTAGCCCCGCTGCCCGCCTATGAACTCGGCAACACCTTCCACTTCAGGCGTGTCTACAAAGGCGCACTGCAGGCGCACCACTTCACCGTTGTAGGAAATGAGCATATCACCCTGGCCGATCAGCTGTTCTGCTCCGCCGGTATCAAGAATGGTGCGGGAGTCTATTTTAGAAGATACTTTAAACGCAATACGCGCCGGGAAATTGGCCTTGATGGTACCGGTAATGATGTTTACGGAAGGGCGCTGCGTGGCAATAATAAGGTGTATGCCTACCGCACGGGCCAGTTGGGCCAGGCGGGCAATGGGCATTTCCACTTCCTTGCCGGCCGTCATGATCAGGTCTGCAAACTCGTCTACCACCAGCACAATGAACGGCAGGTAGCGGTGCCCTTTCTGCGGGTTGAGGCGGCGCTGGGTGAACTTGCCATTGTACTCCCGGATGTTGCGGGTACCGGCTTCCTTCAGCAGGTCGTACCGCAGGTCCATTTCAATACACAGCGCATTGAGGGTATGCACCACCTTTTTAGTGTCTGTGATGATAGCGTCCTCCTCTCCCGGCAGCTTGGCCAGGAAGTGTTTCTCTATCAGCTTGTACAGGGACAGCTCTACCTTTTTGGGGTCTACCAGTACAAACTTCAATTGCGAGGGGTGCTTCTTGTAGAGTAAAGATACCAGCAGGGTGTTGATACCTACGGACTTACCCTGGCCGGTGGCCCCTGCCATCAGCAGGTGCGGCATTTTGGCCAGGTCTACAATGAAGTTCTCGTTATCTATCTTTTTACCGATGGCAATCGGCAGGTCCATGGTGCTGTGCTGGAACTTGTCTGATGCCAGTATGTTACGCAGGGACACGATGGTCTTTTTCACGTTGGGCACCTCGATACCGATGGTACCCCTGCCGGGAATGGGGGCAATAATGCGGATGCCCAGCGCGGAGAGGCTGAGGGCAATGTCATCTTCCAGGTTCTTGATGCGGGAAATGCGCACCCCGGCAGACGGCACTATCTCATAGAGCGTCACCGTAGGGCCTACCGTAGCGCTGATCTTCTGGATGGTGATATCGTAGTTCTTCAGCGTGTCTATGATCTGGTTCTTGTTCTTTTCCAGCTCTGACGCGTCTTGCACAATTTTATCAGAGCCGTGGTTTTCCAGCAGGTCAAGCGCCGGGTATTTATAGTCCCGCAGGTCTAGCGTAGGCTCGTAAGGATCTGCCAGCACAGGTTCCCGCACTATCTCCGTTTCTTCAATTTCGTCTTCGGCCGGGTCTTCGTACACCGGTTTTATTTCAAAGGCCACTTCGGTGGCGGCGGTGCTCTTTTTCGGCGGCGTTACTTCCCGCACCGGTTCCGGTTCAGGTTCCGGCATGGGAGTTGGCTCTGGTTCAGGCTCAGGTTCGGGCTCCGGTATTTTCACCATGGGGGGCGGCTGCGGGGGAATGTAGGCCACGTTGGGCGTGGTGTCTTCTTTCTCAATCAGCTGCAGGCCCGCGTCAAACGCTTCCTCTTCCATGACCGGGATCACTGTTACACCGCCCTCCGCGCTGTTGTAGCGGTTAAGGGCGGCCGCAGCGGCCGGGGCCATCATTTCCTCCTCTTCATCTTCCGTCTCATTTTCCTCTTCCGTAGCAGGGAGCGGCGTTTTTACCTTTTTCGGTTTTTTCTCCGGCCATTTGAAATCCACGTTGAATTTCCAGATGGCCCAGGCCAGCCCTGCCAGCAACAGCAGCAGGCCCTCCCCTGTTTTACCCAGGAAGCCGCCCGTCCATTTGTCCATAGCATTGCCCAGCGCGCCGCCCCAGGGGAAATCTGATTGGCCGGTGAGGAAAGACAGGCTCATGCTGATGAACAGCAGGCCAAAGAGGATGTATTTTACATTGCGCCAGAAGCGGAACACGCGGCGGCCTACAATGAAATTGATACCGATGATGAAGAAGAAATAACAGAACAGGTAAGAGGCCAGCCCGAAACCTTTGTAAAAGAACCAGTGGGAAGTGTAAGCCCCCAGGCGGCCCAGCAGGTTGTCTACCTCAATTTCGTGCATGAACAGCACTTTGGAGGAGTAGCGGAACACTTTATCCTGGTCTTCCTGCCAGGTGAACAGGTAAGATGTAAAGGCAATAAAACAGTAAAGGGAAAGCAGGATGAAAAAGGCCCCCAGCACCTTATGGGTGCGCTCGTCCCTCACCAGTTCCTTCACTTTTACCTCCGCTTCCTTGTCGGGCTTCAGTACATCCGGATTAGGTTGTTGTTCCTTTTTCTTTTTAGGTTCTTTCTTTTCTGATTTCAGTTTGTTACCAGCCATAATCGAAATCAAAATTAACTATTGCCGGGGCAATCGCGGAAAATTATTTCGCGGCGCCGGCTGTTTCTCCCGGGGCGGGAGCGGCCTTTACTTTTTCAGGATGCCCAATAGCAGGCTTATCCAGCCGGCAATGAACAGCAGGCCGCCAACGGGCGTAATGGCGCCGATGCCGCGCAGGCCCACGGTTTCCGTGGCTTTCAGCAGGGTCAGCACGTACAGCGAGCCGGAAAACAGCAAAATGCCGAACAGGAAGAACCGCCCGGCCCATACCAGCTGCGGCGCTGGAATATGCGCATACAGGATGCCCACGGCCAGCAGGGCAAATACGTGGTAAAACTGGTAAGTAACCCCGGTCTGGAAAGTGCTCACGGTTTCCGGGGGCACCAGTTCTTTCAGCTTATGTGCCCCAAAAGCGCCCAGTATAACGGCCAGGGCGCCTAACAGTGCCGCCCATACGAGAAATGATTTATGCATGGCTGATCAGTTTGTCAAAAGTGTCCAAAGTTATTTCATCTTCACTGATGATCACCTGACTTTGCTCATAAAACGGCTTCCGCTCCGCCAGTTTCTTTTCTGTAAAGGCTATCAGCTCCTCCGTACCAAGGTCCTGGATGAGAGGGCGCTTGTACTGCTTCCGCTGCAAACGCTCTACCATTACCGGAATGGAGGGATTGAGCCACACCGTGATGCCGGCGTTGTTCATAAAATCCATCGTATCCGAAAAGCAGGGCGTACCGCCGCCGCAGGAGATCAGGAAAGACTCATGGGCGTCTGCCAGCGCGCGCAGTGTTTCGGCTTCCTTGCTGCGGAAATAGTCTTCTCCTTTGGTGTTGAAGATATCCGCCACCGGCATGTCTTCCAGTTCGGCTATCACTTCGTCCAGATCGAAATACGGCAGGTTCCAATGCGTTGCCAGCTGTTTGCCCCAATAGGATTTACCGGCTCCCATAAAACCGAGTAAGAATATTTTCAATATATAACAGTTTATTGATGTTAAAGCTAAATTTATTAAAAGTACGAAATGAGAGGGGAAAATGGGAAAAATTAATACGAGCGGGGATTCATTTTAGTATGCCTGACCCGGAGAATGGTGATCTGGCTGTCTGAAACATGGTAAGTGATGCGGTATTTGTAAATTTCGTAAGCGCGGTAGGCTCCGTCATTGTTTTGGCGATACTTGTCCGGAGGGTGCATTTCCGGGTTTTTCGAAAGGGCCTGCATGGAGGCCAGGAGTTTTGCCTTTACTTTTTCAGCATTTTTGGGGGAATCTTTCCGGATATAATGGTATGCTTCCAGCAGACTTTGCCGGGCCGTGTTTTCAATAACTACCTTCAACGGCCCTTTCACCATGCACGCATCTCCTTTTCCAGCTCCTCCAATGTGGTAAACCCGCCGTTGGTGGCTCGCGCCATGGCATCGTCCAGTTCCTGGTTATAGTCTTGCAGGGAATGACGGCCGGCAGCAGTTTTCTGGCCTTTCAGAAAACTCTTCAGCAACTGGATCACGCTTTTTTTCTGCGTATCGTCCAGCCGTGAGAAGTGTTCATACATTTCCTGATCAAGGGCTTTACCCATAACATTCATTTTATACAAATTTAAGGTTTTCCCGTCAAACTGCCTTACCCTCTCCTCTCCCCCGCCACCCACACCAGGCAAAGGTCCCCGTCAAACATGTACTGCAGGTCCAGGCAGGCCATGCGGTCGTCTTTCAGGAAATCGCAGGTGATGAAGCCGGTATGGCCGTAGGGGAAGGCCTGCAGCTGCATATTGGCCCGGAAATCCAGTCCGCCGAGGCCATACCATTTATATACGGCCTCCTTGGCAGACCAGCAAACGGTCTGGTGGCGGAGCTTGTGCTCTTTTGCAATGAACTGCGCCTCCCGCAGGGCCAGGAACTTGTGGGCCACCCTGCCTATTTTGGGCTGTACCATCTCGATGTCTATGCCTACGTGCTCCCGTTTGCTGACAATGGCGGCGGCAAAGTCTCCGCAATGGGAAATGGAAAAGTAATAAGGGTTGCCGGGGATGTAGGGCTTGCGGCTGTCCATGATGCGGATCTCGTTCACCGGCAGCTCCGGGAAGAGCTGCACCAGCAGGTAGCGGCCCGCGAAATGCTGGAGGCGTTTGTGAGGGTGGTGCACCTCCGGCTCTATGGCTACGGTTTTCCTGAAAAAGGCTTCTTCTTCACCAATTTTCCACACTCCCAGTTTCGTATCCTGATCTATTTGAATTGTACGTATTAATGCCATAAATTCGCCGCATTAAACGCGAATTTAACGGGAAATACCCAACTGGCCTAACCTAAACGAACACATCATGATCCTGTCTGATAAACGGATACTCGAGGAAATTGAAAAGGGCACTATCGTGATCAGCCCTTATGACCGCAAATACCTGGGTACCAACTCGTACGACGTGCACCTGGGCAAATACCTGGCCACTTATGCGGACCGGGTGCTGGACGCGCGCAAACACAACGAGATAGTGCACTTTGAGATACCGGAAGAAGGATATGTGCTGCAGCCTAATACCCTGTACCTGGGCGTAACGCTGGAATATACGGAAACGCACGCCCATGTGCCTTTCCTGGAGGGCAAGTCGAGCACCGGGCGCCTGGGCATAGACATTCATGCCACGGCGGGTAAGGGAGACGTTGGGTTCTGCAATACCTGGACGCTGGAAATATCCTGCGCCCAGCCGGTGAAGATCTACGCCGGCATGCCCATTGGCCAGCTGATCTATTTTGCGGTGGAAGGAGATATCGAGACCTTCTACAACAAGAAAGGAAACGCCAAATACAACGGCAGAACGGTGCGGCCCGTGGAGAGCATGATGTGGAAGAACGAGTTTTAATGATACAGGCGCGGTTATGCGCTTACGATACAAACAGCAGGGCTGGCCGGAATATAACGGCCGGCCCTGTTGTTTTTTATGGCGGGCATAAAGACGCGGACATTACTTCAGCGCCCCGTACGTCAATATCCTGAACTTCCGCACAAACTCCCCATACCAGGCGTACGGCGTTACATTCGTAAATACCAGCATAATCAGCTTTTCAGCCGGGTCTATCGTGTATTCTGAACAATACGCCCCTCCCCAGGTCAGGGAACCGGGTGTGGCCTGGCCTCCATAACGGCTGCCGGCAGTGATGATCTGGAGGCCCAGCCCGAACTTGTCTTGCCGGTCCCACACGTTGGCCTCTCCTATCTGGTTGCGCGCCATCAGGTCTACCGTTTTGCGTGACAACAGGCGTACGTTGTTGAACTCCCCGCCGTTAAGCACTAACTGGCAGATCTTCGCATAATCTGCCGCCGTGCTTACAAGTCCGGCTCCGCCCAGGAAAAGGGTTTGTTTGCCCGCCACGGGGAAGCGGCGGATAGCTTCATTCGTGCTGAGGGTGATCGGACTCTCCATTTTAGGTTTGGCGTATAATTCCACCAGCCGGCCGGCTTTGGCAGCGGGCAGGTAGAAATAGGTATCGTGCATGCCCAGGGGCGTAAAGATGCGCTCGCGGAAAAACTCGTCCAGCCGTTTGCCGGAGATCACCTCTACAATGCGGCCCACCACGTCTGTGTTGAAACCGTAAGTGAACTGGGCGCCCGGGTCGTGCAACAACGGGCGTTTGGCTACTTTTTTCACCAGTTCCTCCGTAGTAAGGCCTTCCAGGGAGGCCAGCCCTTCCAGGCCGGTGGTGTCTGCAGGGTGCTGATAAGGGATGCCGGCAGAATGTGAAAGCAGGTGGCGGATGGTAAGCGCCGTTTTGGGAGGCCGCGTTTCCGTTTTGCTTTTGGCCGGGTCAACCAATACCTGTATGCCTTTGAACTCCGGCAGGTATTTCTCCACCGGGTCTTCCAGGAACAGGCGGCCTTCTTCGTACAACATCATCAGGGCAATAGTGGTTACCAACTTGGTTTGTGAGGCAATCCTGAAAATATTGTCTGTGCGGGCAGGGGTACGCTGCTCAATGTTGCTGAAACCGAAAGCTTTGTGGTGCACTATCTGCCCGTTGCGGGCAATGAAGGTGACGGCATTGGGGGCATACCCGTTTTTAACGGCCGCGTTAAAAAAACTGTCTATGCGCGACAGGCGCTCCGGGGAAAAGCCGGCGGCACCAACATTGGCAGCGGGTTTGAGCTGCTGCTGGGCAAGGGCGGCGGAAGACGTAAGGACTAGTAGATACAGTGGAATTTTTTTCATAGGTATGAAAATTACAGGTCACGAGGCACAAATCATAATACCTGCAATGAAAAGTTTCCCAGCCTCCCCTCACTCCCGCTTTATTCAAAATAAACCTTACTTTTACAAAAGGGCCCGGAGTGTACGAGACTCCAGGCCGGGGCCTTAATGAAACGAATCAAAAAGGTCCTTGAGTTTTTTAACCAAACTTACTACGCGAGCAAGACCATCCAGGAAAACTTTAAACCTGGATGGTTTTTTTGTGCACTTCTTCATACACATACAATGGACTGTTTTTTACTCAGCCCACTTTCCGCGTGAATCCATGCAGTATGTTTCAGAAGAAATGATCCTGCTGCACCGATTCAAATTAGTTCATTATTCGGACAAAAAAAATCAACGCTTTCCTATTTGTGATCACCCTGCATGCACAATGAGACCGCGCTTGTCACTTCACAGCTAAAACCAGCCATAGCAAATGGTTTCATAAAACAGAACTTTTTCGGAACAATGCAGAAAAAAATACTGCAACCGCTAAAAAAGCGGCGGATGCGATTCACCGCATCCGCCGCTTTCAATAACATTGATCAACACATCTCCCTACTTCAACAACTCATCCATCAACCCGTTAAACTCTCTTTTATATTCCTCATAATGCTCCCCGGTGCCAGGGCCGTTGAACCCTGTATGCACCTTCCGCACAATTCCCTGCCTGTCCAGGTAAATAGTAGTAGGAAAACCTTTGATAGCCGTCAGCTGCGGCAATGTTTTCTCCGCCTTCTGCGGGTCTGCGGGCGTTACGCCGGTAATGAGCACAGGGTATGTTACGTTGAACCGGTCTACAAAGCTGGCCAGCGCCTTCTTCGATTTTTCAAAGTCAGTAGTGCGCTCGTAGCTGAGCATGATGATCTCGGCGCCACGGTCTTTATTCTGCTTGTACCACTCGCTCAGGTACTTCGTCTCATCCATACAATTCGGGCACCAGGAACCGGAGATCTGTATTACCACGGCCTTGTTCTTGAAACGTTCATCGTTGATGGATACCTTTTGCCCGTTAAGATCAGGGAAGGTGAAATCCAGCTTCGTGTCAGGCGCTTTTACAGTGGCAATGGTGGTAGCGTCCTGCAAGCGGGCGCTGCTGTCTTTCCTGGCGGTAAAGGTTGCCTTGTTGGTGATGCCCTGCAAAAACTTGCCATTGCCGAGCGTAGAGTCGTTCTCTATTTTGGCGGTGAACACGTAGGCAAAGGAACCATCGAAGGTAGATACTTTCAGGGTGTCTCCGCTTACTACGCCTTGCAGGTAGCGGTAATCTCCGGTGGTGGTGAGATAGGTACCGCGTACGTTGCTGCCTTCCTGTACAAACTCGCCAATGGCCATGCTGCTGTCTTCCCTGCCGGGATACCGGAAGCAAGTGGGCCAGCGGCCGGTGATGTTGAACTTCGGCGGCTCGGTGGCGGGAAAACGTTCAGCAATGCCCGGCAGGCCTTTGAAGGTAATGCTCTGGTCTTTATCTGCCAGGTGCCTGATCCAGCGGCCTTCCAGGCTGCCGTCTGCCTGCAGGGCGGTACGGAATTCGGAATCATAGAAAGGCATGCGGATGAAAACGGAGTCGCCCTCCTGCCGCACATCGTCTACCAGCATCCGTTCCCCGGCGTTGAGGATGTAAATCGTTTTTTTACCGGCGCTGTCCTGCACTTCAAAATTGAATACGATCTTGCCGCCGTCTTCGCGCAGCAGCTGGCCCTGCCAGGGGCCTTCGGCCAGGTGTTTCGGTTGTTGTGCGCCGCAGGCCGCCAGGGCCAGGGCCGCACCAAAAAATAACAGTCTTCTCATTTTATGCATAGTTTCTTGCGCCAAAAAGCAGGCTGCCTATACGCACCAGCGTACTGCCTTCTTCCAGCGCTATTTTATAATCACCGCTCATCCCGGTAGATAGTTCATTAAAACTTTCTTCCCCGCTAAAGTAACGGGCGCGCACCTCGTTGTGCAATGCTTTCAGGCCGCGGAACTCCTGCCGTATACGTTCCTCATCGTCCGTATTACTCGCCATGCCCATCAAACCTGCAATGCGCACATGGGGCAATGCTTTGGCCTGTTCCAGCACTTCATGCACCTCCGCTTCGCTGAGACCGAACTTGGTCTCTTCCGTGGCAATGAACAACTGCAGCAGGCAGCTGATCACCCGGTTGTTGCGGGCGGCCTGCTTGTTGATCTCCTGCAGCAGCTTGCCGCTGTCTACACCATGTATCATGCTCACAAAGGGGGCAATATATTTTACCTTGTTGCTTTGCAGGTGGCCAATGAAATGCCACTGAATGTCTTGCGGCAGCCGGCCGGCCTTGTCTGCCAGCTCCTGCACATAGTTTTCCCCGAAGATGCGCTGGCCTGCATCGTACAGCGCCTGTATATCTTCCACCGGTTTGGTTTTTGATACAGCTACCAGCCGGGCGTGGTACGGTCCTATGTTGGCCAGCACCTGCCGGTAGTTCGTTAAATTCACTGCCATAATCCTACAAAATTAATAGACTTTTACCATTTCTGAGCAGTCCTGCTTTGTGAATTAACACATATTAGGTGCCACATTCGTGCAAATTATTCAAGAATACGTGCAAAATGCTTGATGATGTCAAATTATTTTTTTACATCCTCTTTTTAAAATAGGTTTGTACACACCAACAATCTTTTTTAAAACCATATACATATGCATTTTCAGTTAACGGAAGAACACCTTATGATCCAAAAAGCTGCACGGGATTTTGCGGTGAATGAACTGTTGCCGGGCGTTATTGAGCGTGACGAACAGCAGAAATTCCCCGCGGAGCAGGTTAAAAAACTGGGCGAACTGGGCTTTTTAGGCATGATGGTAGATCCGAAATACGGAGGTTCCGGACTGGACACTATTTCATATGTACTGGCCATGGAGGAGATCTCGAAAATAGACGCCTCTGCTTCCGTAGTGATGAGCGTGAACAACTCCCTGGTATGCTGGGGACTGGAAACTTTCGGCACGGAAGAACAGAAGCAGAAATACCTGGTGCCCCTGGCCAAGGGCGAGATCATCGGGGCTTTCCTGCTCAGTGAGCCGGAAGCCGGTTCTGACGCCACTTCGCAACGCACCATCGGGGAAGACAAGGGAGACCATTACCTGGTGAACGGCACCAAGAACTGGATCACCAACGGCAACTCCGCCAGCGTGTACCTGGTCATGGTGCAAACCCATCCTGAACTGGGCAGCAAGGGCATCAACGCCCTCATTGTAGAAAAGAACACGCCGGGCATCACCATCGGCGCCAAGGAAAACAAGCTGGGCATCCGCGGCAGCGATACGCACAGCGTGATGTTCCAGGACGTGAAGGTGCCGAAGGAAAACCGCATCGGGGAAGACGGTTTCGGTTTCAAGTTTGCCATGAAAACCCTGGGCGGCGGCCGCATCGGCATTGCCTCACAGGCCCTGGGCATAGCCAGCGGCGCGTATGAGCTGGCCCTGAAATATTCGAAGGAGCGCAAAGCCTTTGGCAAGGAGATCAGCCAGCACCAGGCCATCCAGTTCAAGCTGGCAGACATGGCCACCCGCATAGAAGCGGCGCGGCTGCTCTGCCTGCGCGCGGCATGGGAGAAAGATAACCATCTTGACTATACGCTGAGCGGTTCCATGGCCAAGGTGTTTGCATCAGAGACCGCCATGTGGGTAGCCACAGAGGCCGTACAGGTACATGGCGGCTACGGGTATGTGAAAGAATACCACGTGGAAAGGCTGATGCGTGATGCCAAGATCACACAGATATACGAAGGCACCTCCGAAGTGCAGCGCATCGTGATTGGCCGCAGCATACTGGGCCAGTAAAGACAAAGCCCGCCAAACGGCGCCCTATCCGTATTGGCGGCACAACACCAAAACAATATGAAGAACATCAAGATCATCGAAGTGAAGTCCGAGATCGGGGCAGGCACCCGTGGCGCCAGCCTGGGCGTAGACGCTATCAAAATAGCCGCGCTGGATTTTATGAGCAACTTCTTTGTACACTTTCCCACTGAAGAAATAGAAACGGAAAACAAACTCCTGTTCGAGCCCATAGAAAGCCCTTATGCCAAACGCATCAAAGGCACCTACGCCATGTACGAAAGGGTCAGCAAGAGCGTGTGCGATACCATCAAGGCCAACTGGTTTCCGGTAGTGCTTTCGGGAGACCACAGCACCGCAGGCGCCACCATAGCGGGCCTGAAGATGGCCCGTCCCAAGGCCAAGCTGGGCGTGATCTGGATAGACGCGCACGCAGACCTCCACACCCCCTTCACCACTCCCTCCGGCAACATGCACGGCATGCCGCTGGCGGTGAGCATTGCGGAAGACAATAAAGAGCATATGGTGCATGAGGTGGACGAGAATACCGTGAAGATGTGGAACCAGCTCAAGAACATGGGCAAAATAGCGCCCAAGGTACTGCCGGAAGATATTGTGTTCATTTCCCTGCGGGATTATGAAAAGGAAGAAGAGCACCTGATCAAAAAACATGGCATGAAGGTGATCACCACCAGCGAGGTACGCCGCAAGGGCGCTGAAAACGTGGCCCGCAGCATATTCCGTTACCTGAGCGACTGTGAGTACATCTACGTGTCTTTTGACGTAGACAGCCTGGACGCTTCTATTTCCCGCGGCACCGGCACGCCCGTCAGCAACGGCCTGCGGGAAAGGGAGGCAGAAGACCTTATCTCCAAATTCATGCAGCACCGCAAAATATGCTGCTTCGAGATCACGGAAGTGAACCCCACCCTTGATCGCGAGAACCTCATGGCGGAAATAGCCTTCAACATCCTGCAGCGCAGCGTGAACGTGCTGATGATGAACTAAAGCTTGTAATAAGACATGAGCCAGCCTACTACTTCACTATAGCTGCGGATGCCCTGCTCCTGCCGGTTGGCTTTCAGGTACTGGTCATACAGCACGGCGGAATAATCGTCCAGCGGGCCTTCAAACTGCCGGTAAAAGAGTATCATGGCGCGCACGTCTTCACGCACGGCAATGTCTGCACGGTTCCATATCAAACGGGCCATATAACCGTTGCGGCGGCCCAGCTGGTGCAGCGTATACAGCAGCATCTCAAAATTGGCGGCATAACGGAAACGCGGGTCTGCGGAGCGGCAGGCCGTGATGTAGCCAATGAAGTTGGCATCTTCTTCCGGCGCATAGCCCAGCTGATGCGCAATTTCATGGCAGGTAGTGAAAGGTTGCAGAAATGCGGGGATGGCCGTGTTCACCTGCGCTTCGTTGGTAAAGGGGTTAAGGTAACCGGTTACGCCCAGGTAGTTGAGGTATTTGCTGTATAAGGAAGGTTTGAGGGAAACGGGCGTATAGGCCAGCTCCGGCCATATGCGGGTGGCCTGGCGGTAGTTTTCCGCAGCCGTTTTGAAGGTAACGCTGTACTGCGTGTCGGGCTGCGGGTGAAGCGCCGCTTTGTCACGGTTGGTAAGCTGCACCAGTGTATCCGCCAGCAGGTAGAGGTCTGCCGTGGTGTATTTTTTTACGTCAAACCCCAGGTCTGCCACCGGCGTGGTGCGGCGGTAATGGCCGCCCCAGAACAGCAGGAAAATAAAGTATACGGTCAGCAGCCATCTCACGCCGCGCAGGAAAAGGTACAGCAGCTCCCGCCAGCGGCCAAACACCAGGCTCCAGCACATTCTTAATAAAAATACTACAAACATTATTACCCAGACGCCGTATATTACGTCGCCAATACTGAAGGGTATTTTTCCTAAAACTTTTCTTAAGACTGTACTAATGAAAACGTACCACCTATGAAAATATAGATCAGCCAGCCACCCACCCGCTGCAAATACCGCATTCAATGCAAGAATGCCCAGTACGCTGATCACTATACCTGTTAGCTGTTTTCTGACCAGGTTGTTCGTTTCCATTTTAACTTGACGGAACATGATAGATGAAATTACAAAAAGGGAATTGGCCCGGGCCCTATCCGCACAATTATCGGTGAAAATACAGATTAATAGCGCAGAGCGGGTACATGGCGGGGATATTAACGATACGTTCCGGCTGGAAACAAATGAGGGCCGCTGGTTCCTCAAAATGAACGATGCCCGTAAATACCCCGGCATGTTCAACCGGGAGCTTGACGGGCTGGAGGAACTGCGGCAAGCCGGCGCCCTGGCCGTACCCCGCCCTCTCTGCACAGGCGTTGCCGGCAACCGGGGTTTCCTGGTAACGGAATATGTGGAAAAAGGCGCCGCCGCCCCTGATTTCTGGGAAAGCTTTGCCGCCGGCATGGCGCGGCTGCACCAGCAAACACAGCCCTATTACGGCCTGCAGGCCGCCAACTACATCGGCTCCCTCAAACAATACAATACTCCTTATAGCAGCTGGCCCGTGTTCTACGCGTTTAACCGGCTGATGCCACTGGCGCGCATGGCGTATGACCAGCATAAGATGGAACAAAGCGTACTGCGGCAAATGGAACAGCTTTGCCGGCGCCTGCCCGCCCTCTTCCCTGACGAGCCGCCGGCCCTGCTGCACGGAGACCTGTGGAGCGGCAACTTCCTGGTAGGCACTAACGGGAAGGCCTGTATTTTCGACCCCGCCGTATACTATGGCCACCGTGAAATGGATATGGCCATGACGCGCCTGTTCGGCGGTTTTGACACCCGTTTCTACTACACCTACCAGGCCATTCGCCCCCTGGAAAGCGGCTGGCAGCAGCGCATAGGGCTATGCCAGCTATACCCGCTGCTGGTACACCTGAGCCTGTTTGGCGGCAGCTATTATAATGACATCAAGGAAATTCTTGCCGTGCTGAACTGACGGCGCAGCTCTTATTCTTTACCTTTCGCAAAAGCCTGCATTTTCTGCAGCTCGCTTTCAATGGTCGGGAACAGTTTGTTGACTTCGGTTGAAATTTCCTGCAGCATGCCGGGTATCATATCCAGCTCCTCCGCCTTGCGCAGGTGCGCCTCCAGCTGTTCCATGCGGGCGGTGATCCAGGTGAGGCCCACCATGGAAAAGTTAGGTTTGATCTTATGCACCTGGAATTTCAGCTTCTCCCAGTCATTTTCCCGGGCTACCGTCTCCAGCTTGCCCATCTCTTCCTGTATGGTCATGACAAAGATCTCGAACAGGTCTATGGCGTAACCGATATTACTTTCATACAGGGTATTCAGGTATCTCACATCCAGGCCGGGATGGAATTCGTATCCACTAATATTTTGCACTTCCATAATAATTTCTGTTTCGTCTTCATTGAGGTATTTATTCAACACCTGCAATAGCTGATCAGGTGTATAGGGCTTTGTGAGGATGTCTGTAATGCCAATGGTGCGCGCCAGTGTAATGGTGCTTGGCATGGCCGCTGCCGTGGTGGCTATCACCGGGGTAGCCACGTTGGGCCGGCTTTCATCCTCCCTGATCTTCCTGGCCAGTTCAAACCCGTCCATACCGGGTATGCGTATGTCCATCAGCACCAGGTCATACTGCCTGGATTCCAGGAAGTACAGTGCGTCAGGTCCATTGGTGGCCAGCTGGTAGTCTATCTTGTACTTTTCAAGCAGGCTGATGATATACTTCAGGTTCATGGGGTTGTCTTCCACCACCAGTACCCTTGACTGCCCGAAGTCTATCCGGGAGTACTTGTTGTTTTCCAGGTCTGCCTCCACCGCGCCGGCCAATGGCTTGCGGGTGTCTATAAAAGGCAGGTTGAAACTGAAACAGGTACGGAACTCCGGCCCTTCTTCCACGCTGATCTGCCCTCCCTGCAGCTCTACCAGCTGTTTGGCAATGGCCAGGCCCAGGCCCGTACCGCCATACCGCTCGCGGATGTCTTTTTCCGCCTGCTTGTAGTTCTGGAACACCAGTTCCAGCTTGTCTTTTTCAATACCAATGCCCGTATCGCACACCTGGAACTTCAGCCACAGGGTGTTGCCCTGTATGTTGTCCAGGTAAACCCTGATCGCAATTTCGCCCTCTTTCGTGAATTTTTCTGCATTTCCCAGCAAATTCATCAGTATCTGGTTCAGGATCATGTCGTCTCCCACCAGCAGGGTATCAATCCGTTTGTCCAGCTCCAGGGTCACTTTTACCGGCCGCTGCCCCAGCTTGAGCTGAAAGGTGTGTTTCATGCGCTGTATCAGCTCACGCAGGTCAAACTCGCGGGCGTTGATCTCCTGTTTGCCGGCCTCTATCTTTGAAATGTCCAAAATGTCCGTAATAAGCCCGTGCAAGATGCCGGAGGAGTGTTTGAGTATCTTGATGTATTCTTTTTGTTCCGCGCTCAGGGCCGTTTCATCCAGCAGGTGGGCCATGCCTATGATGGCATTGAGCGGGGTGCGGATCTCGTGGCTCATGTTGGCCAGGAACTCCTTCTGGGTGCGCTGGGCCTCTTCGGCAGCCTGTTTGGCCGTTTCCAGCTCCTTTTGCAGCGCCTTCTGGGGGGTAATGTCCATATGGATGCCCACACCGCCAACGGGTATACCGTCACGGTCATAAATATTGCCTGAGCTGGCCAGCACCCACTTGCGGGTGCCGTCTTTCAGCACTATCTCCATATCGTACAGCAGGGCCACCTTTTTCTCCACGCGGTAGCGCCGCAGGTTACGGGCATATTCCCGGTTCTCTTCCGGTACAAAAACGTCTGTAATGTTGCGGCCCAGCAGCTCTTCTTCCGTATAGCCGGAAAGGCGGCAAAAGCTGTCGTACACCTTTACAATATTACCTTCCAGGTCCGTTTCGCAGAGGGCGGCGTTGAGATTGTCCAGGATCACGCGGTATTTTTCATCTGTACGGCGCAGTTCCTCCTGCCAGAGGCGGTGGCGGGTCACGTCTATGATCTGCCAGATGCTGCCGGCAAAATGGGCGCCGTCAAATACGGGTATATAGCTGATCTCGCGGATCTCGCCTGTTTTAAAGATCAGCTCCCAGCCGAAAAAAGGCTTCTTCCGTTTCCGCAACTCCTTCATTTTCAACTCAAAGCTTACGGGGTCCTGGAGGTAGGGGGCGCAATACTCGATCATGGACCGGAAGGTTTTGTCGATCATATTGCCTTTATACGCCCGGCCGGCGTTGAAATAGCCCATAAACACGTCGTTCCCCCAGATGAAGCGGTGGCGTTCGTCAGATACGAGCACGCCGGCGTTGGTATTCTGGAGATAAACGGCAATGGGAAGGGCAAAAATATGTGGTAACCCTTCTGTTAGCGGGGTTGCAGGTGACTTCAGTGTGCTTTTTTTTGTCCGTCCTATTCGTCCTTTGGGTGTCATGTTATTTGCAGAATAGGGGGCTTTATAGGATTTCATAAGGCATCGCGGAGCAATTTGTTTAATGGAGCATGAAGTTACGTTATTTTGGTATAAGTGTCTATCTGTAAATATCTGATATTTTTATAAATTTTTATATATAAAAATCAGGTGAGAATCAGCAAATGTAGGAAATTTTTGCTTTTGCAAATATTTGTGTACCTTTGCATCCCTCTAAAAGTGAGGTTTTTGATATGAAGCAACTCCGCGAATTTGACATAGCTTTTGTAGGTCTGACGCCCGGAGTGCATACATTCCAATACCAGGTCACAGATAGTTTCTTTGAAAACTACGGACAGCAGGATTTCTCGAACTGTAACGCCACCGTAAAGTTACAATTTGACAAGAAAAATAACCTTTTCCTGTTAAAATTCGAGATCGGGGGTACGGTTACCGTTACCTGCGACCGCTGCGGGCAGCCGTTCGAGATGCAGCTGTGGGACGATTTCAACCAGGTGGTAAAGCTGGTGGAAGACCCTGCAGAGCTGAGCGGCGACGAAGATCCGGACATTACCTACATTTCCAGGACGGAATCGCACCTGAATGTAGCCGATTTTATCTATGAGTTCATCAACCTGAGTATCCCCATGCAGCGGATACACCCGGATGATGCCAACGGCAAAAGCGGCTGCGACCCGAAAGTGCTTGAGATGCTGGAAAAAATGAACAAACAGGGCGAAGACACCACTAATCCGATCTGGAAAGGATTGGAGAAGTTCAGAGACAATTGATTTTAAACAAGTACAATTAAAATTCAAATAAGATGCCGAATCCTAAACGTAGACATTCGCAGCAAAGATCAGCAAAGAGAAGAACGCACTACAAGGCTTTTGCTGAAACGTTAAGCACAGACAGCGCTACCGGCGAAGTGCACCTGAGACACCGTGCTCATTGGGTAGAGAACAAACTGTTCTATAAAGGAAAAGTTGTTTTGGAAAAACAAGCCGCCGTTAAATAATAATTTTTACTAATTTTACACCCGAGCAAAAAGACAAACACAGTTCATGAGAATCGGGCTTGATATGATGGGCGGCGACTACGCCCCCGCAGAAGCAGTAAAAGGAGTTAAATTATTTTTAGACAGCAGTGTTGCAACAGATGTGCATCTGGTACTGATCGGCGACGAGCAAGCCCTGGCGCCTTTGCTGGCCGATGCACAGCTTGACCAATCAAGATATTCAGTTGTTCATTCATCCCAGCTCATCGGGATGAATGAACATCCTACCAAAGCGCTCAAGGAAAAGCCGCAATCTTCCATTTCTATCGGCTTTCATCTCCTGCAAAACAAAAAAATAGGTGCTTTCATCAGCGCCGGTAACACCGGGGCCATGATGGTAGGCGCTATTTATTCAATTAAGCTCATTGAGGGCGTACAACGCCCCACCATCTCCACCATTTTACCCAGGGAAACCGGTAACCCCGGCCTGCTGCTGGATGTTGGCATCAATGCAGACTGCAAGCCGGAAAACCTGGTGCAGTTTGCCCTGCTGGGCTCTCTCTACTCCCAATACATCATGGGCAACGCTTCCCCAAGAGTAGGCCTGCTCAACATCGGGGAAGAAGAAGGCAAAGGCAACCTGCTGGCGCAAGCCACCTACCCCCTCCTGAAAGAGACCAGGCAGCTGAATTTTGTGGGCAACGTTGAAGGCCGGGACGTGTTTAAAGACACGGCAGACGTAATTGTTTGTGAAGGTTTTACGGGCAATGTGGTGCTGAAAATGGCGGAATCGTTCCATGATATTATGGTCCGCCGTAATATCAAGGATGAGTACATGGATAAGTTCGACTTTGAACAATACGGCGGTACGCCGGTACTGGGCGTGTCTGAACCGGTCATCATCGGCCATGGCATCTCCGGGGGCCGCGCCTTCTCCAACATGATAGCGCTGGCGCAAAGAATGATAGAAAGCAAGCTGCTGGATAAGATCCGGGAAAGCTTTGTAGCGGTAAAAGAAGACTGACCTCCCATCCGGTTAAAGTACTATGGGGCTTACCTTAACAGGTGAGCCCCTTTTCTTTTGCAAAACTCCCTCTCATTGGCAGAATAAACTGATTATCAACAGCTTTCAGTTTGGCGCCCTGGTGGCAGACGTGTTGCAGCCTGTGGCCAGAAAGTATTGGCTCTCAAGGCGTTCTAATAGGTTAGCCGGATATACGCCGGATATAAGCCGGTATTAAGCCGGATATATGCCGGCCTTATAAAGGGCCGGCATATAACTGGCGGAATATGGCCTTACATTCAGGTAATTGCCGGCGAGTATCAACTACGCCCATACGTTCGCATACAGGATGGCAATAAAGCGCCCCCTGGCGGCCTGCGGGGCCGCCATCCATAGCATTGGGAAGCCGGTTACTTTACAAGGGGAAGTTTCACAAAGAAGGTGGTACCTATACCGGGGGAGGTTTTGAACCATATCTCCCCGCCTGCCTGTTCCACTATGTTCTTGCACATAGCCAGGCCCAGGCCGGTGCCGGAAGACTTGGTAGTAAAATTGGGCACAAATATTTTGGGTTCTACTTCAGGGGGAATGCCGGCGCCGTTGTCAATTACCTCCACCACTACATGTTCCCCGTCATCCTTGACGGAAATGGCAATATGCCCCTCCCTGCCTTCGGGGATGGCCTGTATGGCGTTTTGCAGCAGGTTGGTGAACAGGCGGTTGATCTGCGTTTTGTCTGCCGCAATGAGGTATGGCTTTTGCTGCCGTTCAAAATAAATATGGTATTCAGGGCTGCTCATGTACAGGGAGGTAACAGACTGCAGCACTTCCCCCAGGGAGAATACTTCGCTGTGGCCTTTACTGATATACGCAAAGGCGGCAAAATCCGACGCAATATTGGAGAGGTGCTCTATCTGCTCCACCAGCGTGCTGGCCACGTTGACAGACAGCACTTTTACATCGGGCGAGTCATTTGCAATGGCCCGCTGCAGGTACTGGATGCTGAGCTTCATGGGCGTGAGGGGGTTCTTGATCTCATGCGCCACCTGCCGCGCCATTTCGCGCCATGCACCCTCCCTTTCGCTTTTGGCCAGCATTTCCGCACTTACTTCCAGCTTTTGCACCATCTTGTTGTATTCCTTCACCAGCAGGCCTATTTCATCGTCTTTATCCCATTCTATCTGCTCATTGTGCTGCCCCAGGTTCACATTCCGGAGCTTGTCCGTAATGAGGGAGAAAGATTTGGTGATGGTATTGGAGATCAGCAGCACCAGCAGGCCTGCCAGCAGGAATATGAAGGCATTGATGGTAATGAGCGCCACCAGGAAGGTGGATATCTGCTGGTTCAGCTCCGTTTGGGTGGCAAAGTACGGCACATTGAGGTATGCAAATACGTTGCCTTTGTTGCGGAGGGGAATGTAGCCGCTGATGAACTTCATAACGCCTATCCGCTCCTCCTGTATGAACTGGATCTCGTTGAGCCTTGACAGCTGGTAATAGGCCAGCGGGTTCATGGCTTCAGACAGCAAGCCCTTTTCTATCATGAGCGGCTGGGCAGACAGCTCCAGCTGGCCCTGGGTGTTATAGATATTGATGTCTACGTTGTGCTCCGTGGCTATTTCACCAATGGCGGCGGAAAGGTCTTTCACAAAAATGGAATCGAATATCATTTCCATTTCGTCAAACTCCCGCTGGGTGTGGAAGGCGCCTTCTATTTCGCGGGCTATGCCGTGTACGGTGGTGCTCAGTTTTTCCGCATTCTCTTCCCGGTAGCGGCCAATAAAAAAGAGGATGGTGGTGATGCCCAGCGCCAGGAAGGCGAAAGTAACGGCAAATATAATGGTGCCCTGTACCTTGGTGCGGATGCTGGGCTTTACAATGTTACGCAGGTTAGCCAGGCGCATCCGGGCCTTGATGAGCAGGTCAAACAGCACGTATAGGCCAATGATCAGCAGGAACAGGCAGAACATGTAGGCAAAGAGCGTGATGAACTCCAGGAAGTTGCGGGTGGGTTTGGCCACCATCACCAGCTTGTCTTTCGAGCCTTTGTAGTACAATATGGAATAGCCGTTCTCTTCCTCGTACACCACGTCTGCCGCCGGTATTTCCCGCGGGGTGAGATAGGTTTTGAAGGGGTAGCTATTGTGGTTGAGCACCAGTACGCCCTTGTCATACACCGCGCTGGAGTACCGGTCTGCATACTCCGCATCGGGGTTCTGCATGCCGCTTTCTATCAGCAGCTCCGGGTATAGCCGGTCTGCCCGCGCTATTTCCGGCTCCGAGCGCACTTCATAAAAAAGGTAGCCAGATATAAAATCGTTATAGCCGGTAAATTCTTTTTTTCCGATGTAGCTGTAGTCGTTAAAGCTGCGCTCGTCATAATACAGGTCTCTCCCCAGCACATGCGGCAGCGTGCTGCCCGTCATGATGCGGGCGTTGAACTGCTCTAACGTATCCAGCGTACGGTTGTAGAGCGGCTGGCCTTCTGCGTCAAAGGTGTGGAAGGAGATGTTGAAGCGGTTGAGGTAGCGCGAGAAATACTTTTCTTCCAGCATTCTTTCCAGGCCGCGTTTGCCTTCCCGGCTGGGCTGTATGAAAAACTGGCGGATGGCGGGGTCTTGCGCAATACGGTCTCCCACGTCCGTCAGCAGCGTTTCCAGGTAAGGGTCACGTTGTTTGGAGAGGTTCTGCGCCACGTTGAGGCGGGTATACAGCTCTTTCTGGTTGTTGTAGTAGATGAGCACGGCGGAGGTAGTAACCGTCATCATCAGCATCCACATAATGAACGGCAGGGAAGCAGAGCCCTGGCTGAAGCGCAGCTCCAGCAGGTCCAGTATCACCACGTATGCCAGCAGCCAGATCATGAGCACTACGGAAGCGCTGAAGTCTGCCTGGTTGAAGCGGAAGGCCAGCCATACCAGTCCTACCACTGCCAGCGCAATGTACTTGCTGCGGTACTGGAAATCCGTAAGCTGGTTGAGCAGGTAGTTCACTATCTGGGAGAAGAACAGGAAGCTGATGGCAATGAAGCCCAGGCACATGCTGCCTATTACGCTGTATTCATTGAGGCTGAAAAAGTTGGTAACGTCGTAAGATATTTTTGAGTCTATTACCAGGCTCCGGATGAGGTCCAGCAGGAACTGGCCGGCAATGAACATCACCAGTCCGGCCGCGCCGATGATGAGGCGGCTCTGCCATTTTTTACGCACCACTGGCGGGTGGATGGTGCGCACATGCTGGCGGAAAAAGAGAATGAGCCAGAAGGTGAGCAGCACGTTCAGCATGAGATCCCCGAGAGAGCGGAACACATCGTCCTTGGCATAGATAGTAGGCTGGAAGAGGTTGAGGGAGCCCAGGTCTATCGGGAAGGCGTACAGGTAGCTGAGCACCCTGAAAATGAGCACCACGGCCAGCAGGAAGAGGAACCCTTTCAGGGGTGAGAGCTTCCGGGCAATGAGGGTGGCAAAGAGGTTGATGAAAATGAACACGCAGATGCAGCCCAGCGTGAGCAGCAGCACGCTCATCAGGCTGGGAGACGCTTCAGACTTGGCGGGGTCATAGTGCAGATAAAAGAGAATGGTGCTTTCGCTGTTCACCACCGGCAGCCCCGGCGGGCGGTTGCTGATGGTATATTCCCGGCCTATGGCGGGGCGGCCGTAAAAGCGGGAAGGCAGGTACTCGTTGGAGATGCCGTACTCCTGCTTTACCGGGATGAGGCCGAGCAGGTAGCGGCCGGAAGGGTACGCATGCACCTTCATCACATAATAGCCGTTCAGCAGCCTGCGGAAGCTGGTGCCGGGGCGCAGCCCTTCCAGAGCTGGGGGCTGCACGGCGTTGGTGCTCCAGAACACCATTTTGTGGCCCTGCTCCGTGGTATCAAAAGCAAAGAGGAAATAATCACGTTTGTAAATGTCTTTCAGCTGGCCTTCCGTATAACTGCCGTTGAACAGCTTTTTGACGGTAGCCGTATCTGCGGCCAGGTTATTAAAGGCGTTCTCGCGGCTGCGAATGTCACTCTCCAGGCTGCGCTGCACGCCGTGGGGAGATGAATAATAACTCCAGTAGTTGTTGAACAGGAACGCGAAGGTGAACAGCCACGCCGCCACTATCAGCAGGTAGCCGTTGCGGAGAAAGAACAGTCTTATTTCCTTGATGTCCAGCATAATTTTATTCGCCCTGTTTGATCCTGTTCCAGAGCCCGTCCATTTCCTGCAGGCTCATTTCGTCCAGCGTTTTGCCCGTTTCAGCGGCCAGGGCTTCCATGGCTTTGAAGCGGCGGATGAACTTCTTGTTGGTGCGTTCTAGGGCATTTTCCGCGTCTACTTTCAGGAAACGGCTGTAGTTGACCAGGGCAAACAGCAGGTCGCCAAATTCGGCCTCTATTTCATCCTGGTCACCCTGCTCTACCGCCTCTTCCAGCTCGCGGGTCTCTTCTTTCACCTTGTCCAGCACCTGGCTGGTGGTATCCCATTCAAAACCCACTGTTTTGGCCTTTGTTTGCAGGCGCATGGCCTTCACCAGCGCCGGCAGGGATACGGGCACGCCGCTCAGCACAGACTCCTTCCCTTCTTTCAGCTTCAGCTTTTCCCAGTTCTGCTTCACCTCTTCTTCATTTTCCACCTTCACATCACCATAAATATGCGGATGGCGGGCTACCAGCTTGTCACAGATCCCGGTGAGCACGTCTGTAATGGTAAACTCCCCTTTTTCGGCGCCTATTTTGGCATAGAACACGATGTGCAGCATCAGGTCACCCAGCTCTTCCCGGATGCTTTTGTAGTCTTCTTCCGTGATGGCGTCCGTCAGCTCGTACAGTTCCTCTATGGTTTGCTGCCGCAGGCTCTGGAGGGTCTGCTTCCTGTCCCACGGGCACTTTTCCCGCAAATCGTCCATAATCTCCAGTAACCTGTTAAAAGCTTGTGCTGGCTGCTGCATAACATTAAATATTAAAGTTCCGGTGCTAAGAAACGGAAAAATAATGCAAATCCGGGATATCCCCGATTCCGTACCTTTCCGGTGCGCGGTGTTAATTTCTTTTTCTTGGCAGAAAGGCCAATTTAATTAGCTTTGCGGCCTTAGTAAAATCACAAAAGAAACGCATATGAATCCGAAACACGTGGCGCTCATATCCGCCGAACTGGGCATCTCCATGAAGCAGGCAGAGAGTACCATGGGCCTGCTGGCCGAAGGCTCTACCGTACCGTTCATCAGCCGGTACCGCAAGGAGCAGACCGGCAGCCTGGACGAGGTACAGATCGGCAAAGTGGAAGATCTGTCAAAGCGCTACCAGGAGGTGGACGACCGCCGTGCCTTCATCATCAAAACCATCACGGAGCAGGAGAAAATGACCCCTGAGCTGCTGGAGAAGCTGGAAAGCAGCTGGGTGCTGGCGGAGCTGGAAGACATGTACCTCCCCTACAAACCCAAGCGTAAAACCCGCGCTACCGTGGCCATTGAGAAAGGCCTGGAACCGCTGGCCAAACTGATATTCGAGCAGGAAGACGAAGGCGCGGAAACCGCCGCGGAAGGTTTCATCAACGAGCAGGTAGCCAGCACGGACGAGGCCCTCAAAGGCGCGCGTGACATCATTGCGGAATGGATCAACGAAAATGCAGAGCTGCGTGACAAGCTGCGCAAGCTCTTTACCAATACCGGCGTATTTACCTCCAAGGTGATTGAGGGCAAAGAGGCCGAAGGCGTGAAGTACAAAGATTATTTTGATTTCAGCGAGCCGCTGCACAGCATTCCTTCTCACAGGGTGCTGGCCATTCTGCGCGCGGAGAGCGAAGGCATTCTCTTCGGCAACATAGCGCCGGCAGAGGAAGACGCTTCCGAGATCATTCACAAACAATTTGTGAAAGGCAAAGGCTTTGCCGCAGAGCAGGTGAGCAAGGCCGCCGCGGATGCGTACAAGCGCCTGCTGCGCCCTTCCCTGGAAAACGAGTTCCGCGCTACGGCCAAAGAACGGGCAGATACGGAAGCCATTGAGGTGTTTGCCGAAAACCTGCGCCAGCTGCTGCTGGCCGCGCCGCTGGGCCCCAAGCCGGTGATAGCCATAGACCCCGGTTACCGTACCGGTTGTAAAACCGTGGCTTTGGACAACCAGGGCAATATGCTGGCGCACGATGTGATTTTCCCCCTCGAAAAGAACTACAAGGCCCAGGATGCGGAAAACCTGCTGCGCAACTGGGTGAACAAATATGAAACCTCCGCCATTGCCGTAGGTAATGGTACCGCAGGCCGCGAAACGGAAGAGTTCGTGAAAAAGATAGACTTCGGCCGCAAGGTGAACGTGTTCATGGTAAACGAAAGCGGCGCCTCCGTGTATTCCGCTTCTGAAGTAGCGCGGGAAGAGTTCCCGAATGAAGACGTAACCGTGCGCGGCTCCGTATCCATCGGCCGCCGCCTCATTGACCCGCTGGCCGAACTGGTAAAAATAGACCCCAAAGCCATCGGTGTAGGCCAGTACCAGCACGATGTGAACCAGAGCCATCTGAAACAGAGCCTTGACCGCGTGGTGGTGAGCTGCGTGAACAACGTGGGCGTAAACCTGAACACCGCCTCCAAACACCTGCTGGCCTACGTATCAGGCCTGGGCCCTTCCCTGGCGGAAAACATTGTGAAGTACCGCAAAGAGAACGGCGCGTTCAGGAACAGGAAAGAGCTGAAAAAAGTGACCCGCCTGGGCGATAAAGCATTTGAACAATGCGCGGGCTTCCTCCGCATTGAGAATGGTGACAACCCGCTTGACAATTCGGCCGTACACCCTGAGCGCTACCCGCTGGTGGAAGCCATTGCCGCCAAACAGCAATGCACCGTGGCAGACCTCATTGGCAAGGAAGACCTCCGCAAACAGGTGAATATCAAGGAATTTATTACGGAAGAAGCCGGCCAGCTTACCATCGAAGACATTCTCAAGGAACTGGCCAAACCCAGCCGCGACCCGCGTGACGAGATAGCCATCTTCGAATATGCCGAAGGCATCAAGAGCATGGAAGACGTGAAGCCCGGCATGACGCTGCCCGGCGTAGTGACCAACATCACCGCCTTTGGCGCGTTCGTAGACATTGGCGTGAAGCAGGACGGGCTGGTGCACATCTCCCACCTTTCCAACAAATTTGTGAGCAACCCTAACGAAGCCGTAAAGCTCAACCAGAAGGTAATGGTAACCGTGCTGGAAGTAGACGTTGCGCGCAAACGCATCTCGCTTTCTATGAAAACCAACGAACCTTCCGGCGGCGGTGGCGGCCAGCGCAGGGAACGCAGGGATCAGAAACCGGCCAAGGAAGCGCCGCTGAACGACTTCCAGGCAAAGCTGCAGGCATTGAAATCGAAGTTCAAATAATCGACGGTTGACACTCATGCTCAACCGCAGCATCATTACGGGGCTGGCCTTTCAGGTCAGCCCTCATTATTCCGGGCTGGGTGCCGCCATTTAGCCCTTGTTCCCCGTCAAGCCCTCTTAAAAATTGTCGCATTCCACCGCTACGAAGTCGGATTCCCCCACCCCCGCTCTCAGTCCCCGCCCCTACTTTTGTATCAACAAATCATTCTTCACCTATCAACTGTAAGAAAAATGAGAAAGATCAAAGTCATTACCTTTTCGTCGCTTGACGGCGTAATACAAGCTCCCGGCGGCCCGGAGGAAGATCCCTCCGGCAATTTCAAATTCGGCGGCTGGTCTGTTAACTATGGAGACGAAACCATGGGCCAATATCTCGACAAGGCCACCGGGCAGCCGCATGACCTGCTGCTGGGCAGGAAAACCTACGATATATTTGCCGGCTACTGGCCTTTCAAAGGCGGCCCTATGGCCGAAAAGATCAACAAAGCCACCAAATACGTAGCCACCAACACGTTGCAGAGCACTACCTGGAACGGCACCGTGCTGCTCAACAAAAACACCCTGCAACAGGTCAGGGAACTGAAAGCGCAAGAGGGCATTGACCTGCTGGTATGGGGGAGCGCCAACTTCCTGCAAACGCTATTCGCTGAAAAACTGGTGGACGAGCTGATCATCATGACGTACCCGCTGCTGCTGGGCAAAGGCAAACGCCTTTTTGAAGGGAACGCCGCCCCCGGCAGCCTGCAGCTTACCGATCATGTTGTTTCCGGCACCGGTGTGATCATTGCGCAGTACAAACCCGCGGGTGAAATAGTTACTGGCGAGTTTGAAGAGGAAGAAGCCACCGCAGCGGAAATCGAGCAAAGGAAAAGCAAGGGATAAACGGAGACTGGCATACAGCATGGCGCCAAACGGCGCCTGCACAAAAAAGGGGCGGCCATTCAGTTTGGCCGCCCCTTTAATAAGGTTAGTTCTGTTTCTCTTCAAACTTCATCATCCACTTCAGCAGCTTCTCCGGGTAAGAGGTGTCTTCCTTTTCTCCGTAAAGCTTCACGGCCCTGTTGCGGGCAATGCCGATGTAGATCACGTCCCGCTTCATGTCTATGGCAATAGCCGCCTCTTCCACTGTACAATCATGCGGCTTGCAGCCTTCATTGAACAGGATGCCGTTTTCCACTTCAATGGGCGGCATTACCTTGTACCGTTTCAGGAACTCCGCTTCATCAGTGCCCAGTAACTGTTTGAGGCGCTGGCGCAGGGGGTTCTGGCCCACCAGGTTCACGTCTTGCGCATACTTGCCGTTGTATTGCTCATAAGATTTCCATGATTCCACCAGCGCGGGCGTAATGGTAGTGTCTGTGGTATGTATCATGGTATCTGCCGGGATCATGGTCAGCGAGTCAGGCAATCTTTTTTCCTGCTTGTTGCCCGCCGGCGCGTTGCAGGCGGCCAGGGCCAGGCATATACAGGCAATGTAGTTTTTCATGGCTTGATATCGTATTCGTAAATAGGGTCTATGTGCGTGTTAGGCGGCATGTGGAACACCGGGTTGATAAGGCCGTTGCTGAGGCCGTATACCCAGCCGTGCAGGTGGGGGCGCTCTTCCCGGCGCCAGGCCTCCTGGATGGTATTGGTTTTGGCCAGGTTCATCACCTGTTCCTTCACGTTCAGCTCAGTGAGGCGGTCTACTTGCTGCTCATGCGTTTCCAGCGCATCCACCTCATCCCGGTGAAAACGGTACACGTCTTTGATGTGTTTGAGCCAGGGGTTGATGATGCCATAGTTTTCATTGGTCATAGCCGCTCTCACCCCGCCGCAGCCATAGTGGCCCACTACCAGGATGTGCTCCACCTTCAGCACCTTGATGGCGTATTCCAGCACGGTGAGCAGGTTCATGTCCGTATGCACCACCATATTGGCCACGTTGCGGTGTACAAAGATCTCGCCGGGCTGGGTGTCGGTAATCTCGTTGGCCGGTACGCGACTGTCCGAGCAGCCTATCCACAGGAACTTGGGCGCCTGCTGGTCTTGCAGCCGCTTAAAAAAATCCTTGTCTTGCGCCACTTTTGCAGCGGCCCATACCTTGTTATTTGCCAGTAATTGTTCAAACGGGTTCATATACATTTATTATTTTCCAGTGAATACCGGTGTTCTTTTTTCTATGAATGCCTGCATGCCCTCCTTCTGGTCTTCCGAAGCAAAGAGCAGGTAAAAGTTTTTTCTTTCAAAGTGCAGCCCTTCTTCCAGCGTGCTGTCAAACGCCCGCAATACTGCTTCTTTGGCCATCTTTACCGCCAGCGGGCTCATTTCCGCCACAGTGGCCGCCAGGCGGAAGGCTTCTTCCAGGTACAGCTCCTGCGGCACTACGTGGTTAATGAGGCCGGCCTGCAGCGCTTCCTCTGCTGTAATGAAGCGGCCTGTGAGCACCATTTCCATGGCCAGAGCTTTTCCTACCGCGCGGGTGAGGCGCTGGGTGCCGCCCGCGCCGGGCATCACTCCTATTTTTATTTCCGGCTGGCCAAAGCGGGCCGTTTCGCTCACCACTATCATATCACACAACATGGCCAGCTCACAGCCGCCGCCCAGCGCAAAGCCGCTTACGGCCGCTATAACGGGCTTTTTTGTTTTCTTGATAGCGTCCCAGGTGCTGAACTGGTCTGTATTGAACATGTCTATGGCCGTTTGCCCCGCCATCTGCTTGATGTCTGCCCCTGCGGCAAATGCCTTTTCATTGCCGCTGAGCACAATTACGCGGGTACTTTCGTCTTCATCCAGCATTTTCAATGCGTCCCGCAGTTCCCGCATGAGCTGGAGGTTGAGGGCGTTCAGCTCCTTCGGGCGGTTGAGCTGCACATGGGCTATGTGCGGCCGTACCTGTTGATGTATGAGGATGTATTCAGGCGTCATATGACTGTTTTAGGTGATGGCAAACATCAGGATAATAAACAGCAGCGCCACTATTAATGTTCCCGCTGCGTACAAAAATACTACCAGCAGGGAACGGCAGAGCGCCCCTATCCAGCTGCGGTTATACATATTGCGCGCCGCCATCACAAAATACAGGAACAGCGGCAGTATGAACCAGGCATAAACATCGTCATTATGGATCAGCAGGTTCAGCAAAATGCCTACCATATAGATCATAAAAACGAAGGTGTGGATATGTATGGCAAAAATAGCATGGTCTGCATAATACAGGTCTTTCCGCCCGAACACCATTTTCAGCAACAGGGCAAAGAACGGTAACAGGAGGAACATCAGTTTGGGGTAATGGTGCATCATGTTTTCTCTCAGCACGGTACCTTCATTATCTCCATATTTGTCACGCATCTCAAAGTGGCGGCGCTGGAGGTTGCGTATAAAGAAGCCGTCCCGTTCATGTTCCGGCTTCAGTTGCTGCAGGGAATCATACATGATGGCCGCACGGCCGGTAGTGTCATGCTGGAGCATGGAAAAACTTTCCAGAGCATTGGCGGCAACTTTATACTCTGCAGTATCTTCAGGCTTGGCGGTGGCCAGTGAGTCTTTCATCCGTTTTTCCGCGCTGCTGAAAGCAACTACCGCCCTTTCGTTTTCCTGTGCCGCCGCGCTCTTCTCATGTGGCTTTTTCCGCAGGTACGGGTTTTCCCCGTGATTCACGGAGCCCAGCAGCAGAAAAAATATGAAAGAGGTGAACACGTACAGGCGGATGGGGTTCACATAATCTGCCCGGTGCCCCTGCACATACTTCTTGGTGAGCAGGCCCGGGTAGAAAAAGAGGTATTTTAAGGTAAGGAGCAGCTTGGAATCGTAATGGGTGATGTCCTGGAAAAAATGGCTTACCAGGTGCCCGAAGGACTCCTTGGTCTCCACATTTTCCTGCCCGCAGTGGGAGCAGAAACGTTCAGGCACTTCGGCGCCGCAGTTAAGGCATGTTTTGTCTTTCCTGAGATGTTGTGTTTTCACGAGCGGGTTTGCTGATTTTGGACGGCTAAAGATATAGATTTATGAGAATATACGTTTTGATTTGCCCTGAACGTTAGTACTTTTGCCAACAGCCGATGTTTTATATGAATAAACCGACAATGTTATTGTGTGCCGCCCTGTTGCTGCTGGTAACCGGGGCCAGGGCGCAATACTACTACCAGGACATTTACAGCACCCAGCAAACCGCTGCCACCATGGCCGGTTTCAAAGCCAACAAAGTGAGCTTTCAGCATGTACGGAGCCTTGACGCCAACCAGCAAACAGACAATGATTTTGTTTGCCTACGCGGTATGAACCAGAGCTACCGCCAGATGCGGGCTGTTACGCAAAGCCGTGTGAGTGGCCGCTCCGTGCTGGTATCTTCCTTTAACAATGCCGGCCGGCTCACCAAAACGGTAGACAGTACGGAGAACAGCATTGGCACCGTGCAGTACCAGTACAATGGCGCCGGCCTGCTGGAGGGCATCCAGACCCTTTCCCGGGGGCGGGAAGACAAGTTCCGGATGACGGAGCACCGCCAGTACGTTTATGACACCCTGGGCCGCCTGCAGCGCCTGATCATTAAAAAAAGCGGGCTTGACTCTACCGTGGTACAGTTCAAGACAGATACAGCAGGCAGGGTAACCGAAGAAGCCGCCCCCGGCCGCGCCCGCTTTTACTATAACTATGATGCCCAGGGCCGCCTGACGGACGTGCTCCGCTACCACCCCAGCCGCAAACGGATGCTGCCAGACTACAGTTTTGAGTACGGAGCAGACGGCAAGCTGGCACAGATGACGGTGGTGAACATAGACAAAGGCGACTACCTGATCTGGAAATACAGTTACGACGCGAAGGGGCTGCCGGTGCGGGAGGAGTGCTACGGCAAAGGCCAGGAACTATTGGGAATGATACGGTATACGTATGATTATTTTCAATAGACGGTAAAAAATACTTGGCAGAATTAAAACAATTGCTATCTTTGCAATCCCAACGAAAAAAGTTCTTACATATCTGCGGAAGTAGCTCATTTGGTAGAGCACGACCTTGCCAAGGTCGGGGTGGCCGGTTCGAGCCCGGTCTTCCGCTCCAAAAACAGATCATTCCAAACTGCCGCTGGTGGTTTGGAATTTTTGTTTAAAGTTCTTTGTGAATGGTTACATTTACAAGGCAGGATACCCGGGTGGTGGAATTGGTAGACACGCCGGACTTAAAATCCTGTGGGCTGCAAGGCCCGTACGGGTTCGACTCCCGTCCCGGGTACGATGTAATTATAAAGGCTTCCATAAGGAGGCCTTTATAGTTTTGGGGAATTTGCGCACAAATTAAGTCCTGGCTGGCGGAAAACGGAATCCAGGGTGTCTATGACTGCTCCCTATCCCCTTTGAAATCCCTGGATCTGATAGCATTCCTGTTGATTTACTCATTGTAATTTGGATCAAATTCCACAATCCATTCAATCCCATACTTGTCTCTGAACATCCCCGCATATGTGCCCCATGGCCCGTCTCCGATAGGCCCCTCAATATCTCCCCCTGCTGACAGGCCGTTAAATATCCTATCTGCTTCTTCCTTGCTTTCTGCGCTAACTGCTATTTTCGACCGGTTTTCGCGTTCGTTTACCCGTCCCATAAACTCGGGGACATCATTCGCTATTAACACATTGTTTCTACCAATGGGCAGGGCTATGTGCATTATTTTATTCTCCTCGTTCTCCGGTACTGGAAATTCAGCGCTCGCCAAGTCCTTAAAACGAACAATTTTTTTGAACTCTCCGCCGAAAACTGATTGGTAAAAAGCGAATGCTTCTTCGGCATTGCCATTGAAGTTGATCCAGGGGTTGATAGCTTTCATAATTTTTTATTTTGAATGGTAGCTTTTCTGGTCGCGCATGCGGTTTCAACAATTCTATAGGCAAGGTGGTTGTGTATGATAACCTTAGCCATTGCCGTGGGTACTACTGTCTCAATGACCCAACTACGAACAAATGTCGGCAGCATTAGATGATTGTACGCGGGGTAAAAGCGACAATTTAAGGGCGAAGTGTGACAAGCTGCTATTTGGACTACCGGAAAAGTATTGCAAAAAGCAGTCCGGATTCGTATTTTAGAAACCGTATGACAAGACCAAAACACCTGTCCGTTGCAGTTATCCTTTTATGTGTGGCTGTCACAGTCAACGCTCAAGATGCCGGGAAAGGGCTGAAAGACCATTACAAAAACCTCTTCCCGGTCGGCGTAGCCATCACGCCCCGCCATTTGCAAGACTCCTCCACCAGCGCATTCATCCGCAAACATTTCAATAGCCTCACCGCAGAAAACGTGATGAAAATGGAACCCATACATCCGGAGGAAGACCGGTATAATTGGGGCGGCGCCGATGCTATCGTTCATTTTGCAACGGGAAACGGGCTGAAGGTCAGGGGCCATACCCTCTGCTGGCATAAGCAGGCGCCGAAATGGATGTTTTATGATGCGGCTGGCCAACTGGTGGGAAAAGACACGCTGCTGAACAGATTGCGTAAACACATCCACGATGTGGTAGGCCGCTACAAAGGCCGCATCTATGCATGGGACGTTGTAAATGAAGCCATTTCAGACCGGCAGGACGAGTTTCTTCGCAATTCCCTCTGGTATCAGATCTGTGGCGAAGACTTTATTGAGCACGCATTCCGGTATGCGCACGAAGCAGACCCGGATGCCGTTTTATTCTACAATGATTACAACACAGAAAATCCATGGAAGCGGGACAAGATCTACCGCTTGCTTAAGAAGCTGCTGGACGCAAATGTACCGGTTCACGCCATTGGCCTGCAGGGCCACTGGTCTGTGAAAGACCCGTCCAGGGAATTGCTTGCGTCTGCCATCGAAAAGTATGCATCGCTTGGCATTAAAGTACAAATTACCGAACTGGACGTATCTGTTTTCACAGATGATAAAATTCCGGAACAACGTCATTTTACTGCGGAACAGGAACGCCTGCAGGAACAACAATACATGATGCTTTTCGATACATTCAGGAAATACCGCCAGGTCATCACCGGCGTTACTTTCTGGAACCTTTCAGACCGGTCAACCTGGCTGGACAATTTTCCGGTGAGGGGCAGGAAAAACTATCCACTGTTATTCGATGAAAAGCTGCAGCCTAAAAAGGCGTACTGGAAGGTGGTTGAATTTTAACTCACCATCATTCCGAAACACTTTTATTCCGGAATAAATATATAAGAACATCCCTGCCAGCTATGCGCATTAAACCGTTGCTTTCATGATTCTGAAAGAAACTAAATCCTGTACCATCTTTACCATACCAACACGCGGGACGGTATGACCAAAGGCTCTTGTCCGATATCTGCTGAATGATTTCGAATGACCGATTCACTATACGGCAAATAAACGTCTGATTCTGATTCGTCACAATATGCAGCATCTCCCCTTCTATGAGAAAAGACCCGATTGTAAAAATGCCAACAGAATCGACCAGCACTTTTACACCTTGCTTTGAACGGCTTTCGTTATCACCCACATTGATGACCTTTCGTTTCGGAGGTTTAAAATTGTGCACCTTCATTTGATCGGGGGATGATATTTCCAGGATTTCTGTTGAACCGGTTAAATGGGCCAATGAAGCGGTAACAATGTAACCTGTATTTAACTTGTTTACCATAATAGGGCAAGTTGCATTACAGACAAACGTTTTTCCGGTTTGCCTGTTAACAAAATAGACAGTTCCTCCCCATTCTCCACTACAACTCCCTATTACCTTATACTCCGCGTCTTTGTATAATAGATTTGCTTCCGCTTTTCTGCCGGCAAACCGAAAATCATGGCCATCAAAGTAGTACAAAGAATCCTGATGAGTTACACCGAATAACGTATCACTTTCGCTATAAAGATCGGTCAATGTTTGAATTGTTAGCGGCTGCCTAAGCACTTTCATAGTAGCAGTATCAACTTTCAATAACGTTCTATCCTCTTGGAGACAAAAGAAATGTTGCCCAAAATCTGCGACTGCCATTACAGTAGTGTCTGTGTCAATTTTTGTGATTTTGACATTGAAAAGTTGTGCAATTGCCAAACTTGGCATAAAAAAGGATAGGGTCAGTAGTATCCTAATCATATAAAAATTTTATAGTGGATGCCATTTGAAGGCATTTTCCATAATGTTAGGATATAAAATTACCTACGACTTGTATAAAGGCGGGGATATAGAAATTAAGTCAATCGCCTATAGGTAAGTATTCAATAATTTCTCTTATCTTTGAAATGATTCAAGCTAAGGGCTTTTTAGGCAAGAAGTCTTGCGGGCTACAATCAAGTATTTTGGCTAACTCATTGAGATGCTTGATGTTGTAATGGGACGGATAGTTTGCACTCTCCACCTTCCCAATGAACCCAACCGACACGTTTAGCTCATAAGCCAGTTCCGCCTGGGAAAGCTTTTTTTCAAGGCGCTTTTCTTTTACTTTATTGACTACGTAATTATCGATACTACTTTTCATAATCACCTATAGGTTGGTATAAAAGTCCGCCAAACCTTTGTTGCACACAATCACCTATAGGAAAGTATTCAGGCTTTTAATCTAAAACCTAACAAGATGGCAATGAAAAACAAAAAACAGTTGAGCAGAATTACTAAGCGGCTGAAAAGGCTGCATGAAACCTTCCAAAGGAGAATTTGTAGCGAGTTTTCATGGACTAAACATCAATTTCGAAAGAAGAGAAAAGAAAATGAATTCTCCGAGGACGAGATAATAAAAATGAGGGCTATTGGTTGGGAACTAGCCAACGATCTTCGGCGGAAAATTGCAAACTGACTGCCATGGTGCTGACATTCCCTGATCTTCCTGACAAACCCGCCAAAAATAAAAGACAAATTACTCGTTATTTATTATCTTGACAGGAATCAATGATAAGCAAACCTATGCGCCCGGGAATTACTCATGCCGTACTACTCCTGCTGGCCGGCATTGTAGCCGTGCATGCCTGCCACTCGCCCAACAAGCCGGCCAACCAGGCCACCGTTGCCGAAAAAGAAGAATTGCCGGGCCTAGGGTCTATAGATGCATTGCCGCGCACCTACCGCTCTCCCGCAGACAACCCCACTACACCGGAAAAAGTGGAACTGGGCAGGCTGTTGTTTTATGACCCCATTCTGTCCGGCGGAAAAGACGTAGCCTGCGCTACCTGCCATCACCCTGATTTCGGTTACGCGGAGAACATCGACCTGTCTATCGGTGTAAACGGCATAGGCCTGGGCGAGAAGCGGCGCTTCAACCAGGGCAACAACATCCCTTTCACCAAACGCAATTCACAATCACTCCTCAATACCGCCTTCAATGGCATTGGTACAGACGGGCAATATATGCCGGAAGAGGCCCCCATGTTTTGGGACCTCCGCGCCAAAGGGCTGGAAGAACAGGCCGCCATGCCGATAAAAACTTTCGAAGAAATGCGCGGGCACGGCTTCAGCGAAGAGCATATTACGGAAGAAGTGGTGAAACGCGTGAACGGAATAGCCCAATACCGGCAACTTTTCAAAACGGTGTTCCCGGAAAGCAGTACCATCACGCTCACCGACATCACCAAAGCCCTCGGCGCGTTCCAGCGTTCGCTCACGGCCGTGAATTCCCGGTTTGACCAGTTTATGCGGGGAGACCGCTCCGCCCTTACAGAAAGGGAGCGGGAAGGTATGCAGCTTTTTATCCAGTCCGGCTGCGCACGTTGCCATAGCGGGCCCATGTTGTCAGATTTTAAATCTCACGTGCTGGGCGCTCCTGATAACGAAAAATTGCCTGTGTCCGATTCCGGCATCGAGCGCAGTTACAGCTTCCGTACCCCCACGCTCCGGAACCTTCGTTTCACCAGGCCCTACATGCACAGCGGCAAAATACAAAGCCTCAACGAAGTGCTGTTCTTTTATGAAGACCTGCATGGCAAACCGCTGCGCAACCCCAATGTTGACCGCACCCAGCTCGATCCCCTGGCCGCCGCGGTGCGCGTGGAGTTTAAAGACATCAGTGCTATTGTGGAATTCCTTAACACGCTGAACGATGCCGACTACGACAAAAAAGTGCCTGCTTCCGTGCCGAGCGGCCTGCCTGTAGGCGGGTATATCAGGTAAGTAACAGCCGGGGTAAAAAGGCTTTTTTACAAAGCCTCCGTTTTAGTAGATATGCCCACCCGGTTCAAAAAGTTCATGTGGCAGATGCAAACCATAATGTCCGCTATTTCTTTCTTCGTAAAGAACGATGTAAGCTTTTCATAGGCTTGATCTGAAACACCATGATTAAAAATAAGCGTCATTTCATCGGCTACCTCAAAAACAGCCCGCTCAACGTCAGTAAACAGGGGGCTTTCCCGCCAGGCAGATAAAGCGAATATGCGGCGGGCACTCTCTCCTTTCCTTAATGCATCGTTCGTATGATAATCTATACAATACGCGCATTTATTAATTTGCGAAACCCTGATCTTGATCAGCTCAATCAGGCTTCCAGGTATGGTGGATTCATACAGGCGTTTATCAATTCCCGCTATCATATTCCAGTACAGGGGCTCTTCCGCCCATATGTCCAAACGATGTTTTATGACCTTGTTCATGTCTTTTGTTTTTTGTTCCACAAAAGTAAAAAACATGAATCCAAGCCTGCTTAAACTGGTTTAAGAAAGGAATTTCTTCCTTAGTTCGCTCAGGTATTCAGGTGTAAAGCCCAGGAAAGACGCCAGCAGGTATTGCGGAACACGCTGCGTAAAAGCCGGGAATTGCCGGAGAAAATTCAGGTATAATTCCTCTTTGGACAATTCATACAGATATCTTAATCTCATTTGAGATGCTGCATATGACCGCTGAAACATAACATGGAAATATGCTTCCATTTCCGGGACCTGTTCAAGCAATTGCCGTTGACTGTCCGCAGTGATAGACAGTACTTCCGTCTGCTCTACGGCGCGAATGGAAAACTTTGCGATGCCGGCGTTGGGGAACGCCATAAAATCCGATATCCACCAGTTCTCTATTGCAAAGTCTATGGTTTGGTCGGTCCCGTTCTGTTTCAGGTAACATAGCTGCACGCAGCCTTTGATTACAAAGAATTTTTCAAAACACCGCTGTCCCTCCACTAACAGGTGTTCTTTTCTCCTGTATGTTCTTTGTTCAAAAAAAGACCCGATCAAACCAGATCTATCCGGTTGAATGGAACAATAATTTTCGATATGATTCAGTAGCGGTTGTATCATCAAACTATCCTCTTAATATACAAAATTCCATTAGGTTTGTAAAGATGCCCAAATTGTATTTCTTAAACCAGCTTAACTTTCATCCGTTTTCCAGTACCTAACTTTGCAGTTTTCACCTAAAAATGGAAAAATGGCTATTAAGTCAGCACAATTACCGGCCGTGTTTTTAAGGGTTGCCATTGCTTGTACAATGCTCTCGGCAGTGGCAGACAGATTCGGCCTTTGGGGCGCCAATGCAGCCTGGGGCAACTGGCAGAATTTTGAAAAATACACCCGGGAGCTTACTTTTTTCCTGCCGTCAATTTTGAGCAGATTTTCGGCTTATGCAGCTACTTTCCTGGAAATCGTTTTGTCGCTGCTGCTCCTCGCGGGCTTTCAATTAAAATGGACGGCCATTGCTACCGGCATTCTGCTGCTGGTATTTGCCCTTTCAATGACGGTTGCTTTGGGAATAAAGGCGCCTTTAGATTATTCAGTTTGGGTGGGCAGCGCGGCTGCATTTTTACTGGCAGTTCAAAAAAAACAGGCCGGGCCTTGACCGGACATGCGTGGACACCAGTTGCAAAAATGCCATTTGCCCATTGCGCCGCCGTACAGCGGCAGCACAATTATTGCTAAGAATGCAACTTCTGCCGGCGCAGCGCCGATCTGCTCAGCACCACGCCGGCTACGCCCAGTACAAAAGCCAGAATTGCCCCTGCCTTTCCGCTCCCGGAACCAAAAACAGCCCCGGCCGCAGTGATGAAATGTACCGTGCTGAAGACGATGGCGAGCAAGCCCAGGACCAACGCAATTTTCGCATTTTTGACGGAGAGACGTTTTTTAGACCGGATAGCAAAGATTACGCTTGCTAAACCCAGCAGCAATTCAACTATCCCAATGAGCCGTGCAGTAGTGATGCCTTTTACATAACCGGTTTCATTGAAAAGTTTTGAGTCCTGGGCCAAAGTGAACTCATTTCCGGAGGCCTCCATTACTACCGCTAGTACGGTAAATAACATGAACAAAATATGTTTCATTGTCACAATTTTGACGCAAAGTTACCGGTAGCATCCGCAATAAATTTGTATAAAAACGACATTCTACTTTCCGAACTCGACCGTTCCCCTGTTCATGGCCGTTATTGTCTGTTCGTTGAAATACTCCTTCGGGTTGCGGTTGGAAAACCGCCTGAAATCATGCGTAAAATGTGCCGGGTCATAGTAACCATGCTGGTAGGCAAGCTCCGTTAGTGATTTTTCCTGAAAAGGTTTGTTGAGCAATGAATTAAACCTCGCGATCTGCAGAAATAGTTTTGGCCTGAAACCCGAAAGCTCTTTAAACCGCCGTTCAAATTGCCGAAGGGACAAAAAATTATTTTCTGCCAAGGACAATACTGAAGTTTCCGTGTACAGTTTTGAAACTGCTTTAATAACCGAACATATGCCGCTATATTCACTCCGGATGTTTTTCAACCGGAGCTTTAAAAAGTCACAGATCAGTTTCACCCGCTGGCCGTTGTTGGCAGCCAGCATGATCTTTTCTTCAAGCATCTCGCCATCTTTGCCGCAAAGGGTTTTCATATCCAAAGCCTGGTTGGTGATTTCAGCGGCCGGCAAACGAAACAACTGCGGGAAGGCGTGGGGATACAGGTAAGCGCCCAAAATGCCAAAGTCATTATTGCTTAATGTGACCCGGCTGAAGGTTTCCGTCTGCCCGAAAACACCGGCACTCATCGCCCTGTCTTCATTGTGCCGGATGCCGTACCTGAAATATCCTTTATAGCAAAAGATAAGCTCTGGGCAAGGATAGGCAAAAGCGTGATGAATGTACGGCTGATTCCCTTCTACGAACCAGAAAAAGCGTACATAGTCGGCAAGCTGTTCAGGCGGTTGTATAACACCGTAGTTCATATGGCAATCTTTAAAAGCCGCTCAGGCAATTATGAAACACCGCGGGCATTTTGTCTGGCCAGTCTTTCTTTCCGTTTATCGTTCAAATATTTCCTGACGGGGATGTCGTAAAGCACCATCACCAGGTACGCTGCTCCAACCAGCGTTATCACCCCCGCTATAACGATGAAAGCCAGTTCTACATTGCCGGGTTTATGCGCGGTATAATAATTGCCGAACATCCATAACACGGCATAATGCGTCATGTATAACGGGTAAGAGATCTTCCCCGAAAATACGCAGATCTTTTTTAAACCGGGCGAAAGGGTACTTCCTGCCCCTAAAGCTACCAGCAGGGGGAAGTAAACCAATACTATCAACGTTTCAGACAACCAGTTCCATGCCGAAAACGGCATGATAAAGGCCAGGAGCAGTAATATGCTCAGGCCCACAAACCCCAGCCTGTTTTTGATGATCCAATTGGAGCGGTAAATTAGCAAGCCCGCCAGGAAAGAATACGATATACGTGCACCGCCATCCCAGAAGGTAGGGCCGCTCCATCCACCTAATAAATTGCCGGAACGGTAGCATACCCAGCAAATAGCCGCGGCTGAAATGATGGTTAACAGTACCAGGTAGCCGCGTTTGAGCCTGCAAAGTACAAGTGCGTAAACGATATTGGCGATATATTCCCAGAACAATGACCAGGACGGTGCATTGAGGCCGAACAGGTTAAACCCGCGGTCTTCCATTACAGGAAACGGAATTAATAGTAGCGAGCATAAAAATATGAGGATGACCTTGCCGATGCTGTACAGTTCGGGCTGGCCGCCAAACGGGTCGAACAAAAATGCCAGCAAGCCTAATACCGAGCCGGCTATCACCAGCGGGTGCAGCCTGATGGTCCTGGATTTAAAGAACTCCAGCACGCCCATTTTTGCCATACGGTCATCATAGGCATACCCGATCACAAATCCTGACAGGCAGAAGAAAAAATCAACCGCCAAAAATCCGTGCCCGATGAAGTTCTTGCTCAGGTCCGGGTACACCCATTCCATAAAATGAAACACTACAACGGCCAGGGCGGCTATGCCCCTTAACCCGTCAAGAATCTGGAAATGCTGTTTTGTTTGCAGAATGGTGGCAGCGGTTGTGTTCTTATCCATTTATTTGTATCCTGATTAGCCGTTGCCAAGTTATCTAAAATATTCTAGACTTTGGCCGGGCCTTCTGCCACCCGTCACGCAGCTGTTGCTGCAGCGCTCCAACCAAAGCAGCATTAGCCGGAATATTGGCTATGTTGTTCATTTCGGCCGGGTCGCTTTGATGATCATACAATTCCCTTGCCTTCACCTCATCTGTTTTAAAGTTCCGCCATTCCACGTAACGATAACGATCTGTTCTGATGGCATACCCCATTGTTTGCGGTTCTCCCCTGTATTGCCAGGGCCGGGGAAACTGGCTGAACGCTGCGCTTTTCCAGGGCTGGTCAGGCCTGGTGAGCAATGGCGCCAGAGAGGTGCCCTCCACGCCTTCGGGAACGGGCAGGCCGCCCAGCTCCGCTAAAGTAGGATATATGTCTACCAGCTCTGCCAGGCCATCGGATGTAACGCCTTTCCGCTTCCCCGGCGCCGCAATGATCAAAGGCACCCTGGTATCCAGCTCGTAGTTGGTCGTTTTTGTCCACATTGCTTTCTCGCCTAAATGGAACCCATGATCGCTCCACAACACAATGATGGTGTTCCGGGTTAGGTCCAGCCTGTCCAGTTCCGCCAGCACCTTCCCTATCTGGGCATCCGTATAGCTAATGGCGGCATAATAACCATGCAGCAATTCCCGCTGCTTTGCGTCAGCTATCTCCTTGTTAAATCCTATGTCACTATATCCTCTCAGCTCCTCGCTTTTATGCATGGCATAGGCGGGCACGTTCTCCGGAGTATTCTGTGCGGGCAGGGGAATTTTTTCCCGGTCGTATAAGTCCCAGTACTTTTTAGGCGCGCTGAACGGCAAATGCGGGCGGCGGAAGCCTACCGCCAGAAAAAAAGGCTTGTCTTTGATCTTCCTTAAAACTTCCAGCGCCTGGTTGGCTACCTGCCCGTCAATATAGGCATCATCAGGCACGTCTGCCTCCTCTGTTGCCGCTGCTTTTGCTGATTTTATCTCAAGGTTTGCAGGCAGTACGTATTTGCCCTTCTTGTCCGTTACCGCCAATATTTCCGGTGCAGACCAGGAAGGGGCATCCTGCGCACTGGCAGGGTCGTGATAGATCTTGCCAATACATTGGGTATGATAACCGTGATGCTTGAAATACTGCGGCAATGTGACCACATCCGGAATAGTAGTGCGGAAATGCGTCTTTAAATCCCAGACCTTTGAAGTATTTGGTCTTCTCCCCGTCATCAGGGAGGTGCGTGACGGGGAACATACCGCTTGCTGGCAGTACGCGCGGTTGAATAAGACACCAGCCTTTGCCAGTTTGTCTATATTGGGGCTTTGCACAATTTTGTCTCCATAACACCCCAGTTGCGGCCGCAGATCGTCTATCGCAATAAAAAGGATGTTGGGCGGCTGTTTCTGCTGGCTGAATCCTTTATTTATCCGGCAGCCGCTCATCATCAGCGCCATGATAGAAATGGCTATAAAACTGCGCTTACCGGTGCAAAACGCCATGTGACCAAGTTTTTGATTTTTCATATGCAGTGGAAAGTGTACTTTGGGAAATACCCTGCAAGTATATGTAGGACATTTGTACAAAACAAATATATTGAGTATTTTGGCGATACGCTACCAAAAATATCCTTATCAATAACACGTATGAAAAGAATCAAATCATGTATCGGCCTGTTCCTGCTGATGAACATGGCCGCCAGCGCCAAGGTCATTCTTCCCTCCGTCATCGATCATAACATGGTGCTTCAGCAAAAAACGGACGCCGCGTTGTGGGGGAAAGCGCGCCCGGCGGCGAAAATAAAGATCACCACCAGCTGGAACGGGAAATCTTATACCGTTCAGGCCGGAAGCGACAGCCTCTGGCGCGTTTCGGTAAGCACACCTGCAGCAGGCGGCCCCTTCAACATCACCTTCGATGATGGTGAAAAACTGGTGCTGAAGAACATTCTCATCGGGGAAGTATGGGTTTGCTCAGGCCAGTCTAATATGTCCATGCCGATAAAGGGTTTCCGCAACCAGCCCATAGAAGGTTCTAACGACGTGCTGATCAACGCGAAGAATCCCAAAATCAGGCTGTTCCAGGTTAACCGCCAGCTGTCTGACAAGGCGCAGTTCGACGCCAATGTACGCCGTTGGGAAGAAGCGGACGTAGAGAGCGTGAACGAGATGAGCGCTGTAGGTTATCTCTTTGCCAGGATCATCCAGGAGCGGCTGGATGTACCGGTAGGTATCATTCACACGTCCTGGGGCGGGACCCGTATTGAAGCCTGGATGAGCGCCTCCAGCCTGCAGCAGTTTCCTTCCGTGAAGGTGCCGGCTCCCGGAGATGGTACAAAATTGAACCAGAACAGCCCTACTGTGCTGTATAATGCCATGATCAACCCTATAGCCGGCTTTAGCATCAAAGGAGCGTTATGGTACCAGGGAGAAGCGAACAGGAAAAACGCGCAGCCGTATGCCCAGCAGATGCTGTCTATGGTGAGCGACTGGCGCAAGCACTGGAATTGCGGGGAATGGCCGTTCTATTATGTGCAGATTGCGCCCTACAAATACGATAACGATAACCACTCGCCCTATCTCCGGGAGGCACAGCTGCAAGCGCTGAAAATAATACCGAATTCCGCCATGGCGGTAACGGCTGACATCGGGAAGGAACAATCCATCCATCCGCCGGATAAAATGACCGTTGCAAAACGCCTGGCTTACTGCGCGCTGGCGCGTGATTACGGCATCAGCGGGCTGCCGTACCAGGGGCCGGTTTACAAGTCTATGAAAGTTAATAAAGACACCATTGACCTCACCTTTGACAACGCTCAAAACGGCCTCTACGCAGGCGGGAAAGAACTGACCTTGTTTGAGGTAGCGGGTGAGGATAAGGTGTTTCACCCCGCAACGGCCCAAATAACCGGAGCAGGTATTCGTGTACGGTCTGAGCAGGTAAAAAACCCGGTGGCAGTCCGTTATGCTTTTAAAGACTGGTTTACAGGAGAGCTGTTTAATACCGAAGGTTTGCCGGCTTCTTCTTTTCGTACTGACAACTGGTAATTAGCACCCGTCTCATCAAGGCTTTGCTTCCGGAACGGCGATGCCCGGCCCGTCGTAAATACCGACAGACCGGGCATTGCCTGCCGGAAGTTTGTTATTATAAAAGTCACGGCCGCCATCATTCACTATTGGTTTCCCCGCTCCCAGCGCAGGCGAGCCTGCTTTGAGGCGGTACCCTTCATAACCTTTGATGTCAGGGAACAGGCTGCCGGGGTTCACAAACATCGGGTCTGTCATCAGCTTCGTTCCGCCCGGTTCGTTCTCCGGGCGCAGCCCGAAAAATATGTTGTGGCTGAAGTGCCGCTCCTGCTTGCCTTTACCATCAACCGCCAGGTTATATACCGCCTTTTCGCCCAGGTTGTAAATAATGTTATTCTCAAAGCTATAGGTATGGCTGGCGGTGCTTCTTTCCCGGATGATCACCGGCGCCCGGTGGCGGCCAATGTAAAAAACGTTGTTGTATACGGCGGCGCCACGGAACGGATAATTAAAATACACCAGCGCACCCTTGTCGTTAACGCTCAGGTTATACCGCACTACAATACTGTCATCTTTTTTATCTGTACAGAACCATACCAGCCCGTGAGCATTATCATGACTGTAGCTGTATTGCCAGATGGTACCCGGGCTATTGATATCAGGGTCATACAAGCTGCCGTCCGCATCCGGCGAGCGGTTCAGGAAACCTTCGTTGTACTGGAACACCGTGCCTTTCACCGTGCGGGAAAAGATGGTATTCCCCGTGATGGCAATGGCCGTCTCATAACAAAGATTATTTTCTACTACACCACCTTCGGTCAAACGGATGATCATGGCGTTCTTTGAAATATGATGGATCACGTTGTTGCGGATCACCAGGTTGGTCAGCTTTCTTGCCTCCCACTCCGGCGTACCTGGATAGTTTGATACCGACACATCGTTATTGGTAGCAATTCCCTGGTTCTCTATGTGATGGATGTGGCAGCCTTCTATCAGGATGTCGTTAAAGCGGGTGGCTTTTATTTTATCTTTCAGGGTATTGATATGGATACCGGCCGTGCGCTTCTCCTTATCCCCATGCCCCACTATGCCGCTGATATGATGAATGTCAAGGCCCCTGAGGTAAATATGATTAACCGTGCCGTAGTCTGCCGCGTTGATCTCCACTCCCCGTCGGTCTCCCGGCTCAGGGGAAAAATTCACCAGCTCCAGGTTGCTGATCTCCCAATACTCCTGGTTATACAGGCAGAATACCCCCTTGCCCACCAGGCCGCCGCCGTCAATTAAAGGTTTGGGCCCTTTGCCGTACATGTCCAGTTTGATCACGGCAGCGGGGGAACCGGAACCTTTGGGATGCAGGCTGCCCGTCCACCGGCTGCCGGCCCTTAAAAGGATCGTAGCGCCGGGGCCGAACGTAGTGGCATTGAGCTTTTCCAGGCTCTTCCAGGCCGCTTTCGGGGAGCGCCCGCTGTTGGCGTCGTTACCTGACCGGGCATCTACGTAAACCGTTCCGGTAATGATGCCGGCCCCTTGCGCAGCCATGGCGGAAAGCAGCAGCAGCGCCGCCAGGCAGTATGCGTATGTGTTACGATTCATAGTGTTACAATTGGACCTTTGCCAATTTTGCGGCATCGATCTGTTTAACCGCTTCAGACATGCGTTGATTGATGATGTCAGCGTATGCCTTTTCCACACAAGCATCGTGTACCTGCCGCTGGTACAGTTCCAGCGTATATTTTTCAGCTTTGTATACCGTTTTTTTCATTTCCAGGAACTGCGCTTCCAGGTCGGCACGGCTCACCACAATACGTTTGTCTTCCAGCATTTTATCCTTGAGAACGATCACGGCATTGTTCAGGCAATACTGGTAAAAATCATCTTCCGTGAATGTTTGCGGGCCCACATATACAGCCCCCTTTGCCTTTCTGGCGGCATTGGTGTTGTGCAGCTCATCCAGCAGCGCCGCATACGTTTTGAACGGCCACAGGTTTTCGCCTTGCAGCAGCTTTTCCTGTACTTTCAAGCGTACCAGCGCTTCTACTGCCAGCTGACGCACAGCTTGCATATTTCCGTCTGCCTGCTGCCACCTGGCGTTCAGCATTTCTCTTTTTACTTCCGTAGCCGTAACAGGCAGCCCTTCAATAAACCCCACCGTCTGCCCGGCTTTCTGGCCCATGGAAGCAGTGACCCATAGCACGCTGAACAGTACCAGCGGCAGGGCTTTCAGTTTGTTTATCATGAAAAAAATCATTTCAGGTGTTTCATTACAAATGCGGCCACCTCCGGCACATATCGCGATTCGATCTCCTTATAGGCCGCATGCCCCTTCCCTTCCATCACATGCAGTTCGGAAATATTCCCCAGCTGCTTCATCTGCTCGTCCAGCGCATACGCATATGCAACATTGATCAGCTTGTCCTTGTCTCCATGGAAGGTGAGCAAGGGAGGCGCATTCTTTTCAATTACCCCAACATCGGCCAGCCCGCCCCAGAAGTTCACCACCGCGCCTACGGGCAGCACTTTCTGCCGGGATGCATAAGCGGTGTACAATGAAGTCATGGCGCCGGCAGATCCGCCGGATATAGCCACCTTCCGTTTGTTGAAAGCATATTCCCGCGCGTGGCTGCCAATCCAGCTGAACACCAGCTGCGCGTCTTCTGAAGCCACTTCCACGGCATGCTGCAAGGCGGGGTTGAACGTACCTGTTGGCGGCAGCCCTGCAGCCATGTTGGCACTGGCGCTGGCGCCGGGCACTTTATGGTGCTTCAGGTAAAGGCGATAGTTGACCGAGAGCACCGCAATGCCTTTGGAGGCGATCTTTGTGCACAGAGCGGTTACCTGGCGTTTATCTCCCCCGCTGAACCCTCCGCCATGAACAAAAACGAGCACGGGCAGTTTACCTTTTGCGGCAGGAAGGTAGAGGTCAAGCAAGCGGTCTGAGGAAGTATCCGTTTTCATGGAATCAGGCTGCGGCGCGTAGCGGATGTTCCGGATCACTTGTACGGTGTACGCACTGTCTGCCGGAAGTGGCCCCGCAGCTGCCTGCCCCGTGGGAAGCAAGGCCAGTCCGCCCAGGAAACAAATACGTGTCATAGCCCCCCAAACGGAAAGCAACCGTTTTGTGGATAAGATCAATTGCCCCATAGTGTGGATTTTAGTTGATATGAGGCCAAGATAATTATCTTTTCCTGATTTTCCGTGTACGTTACCGGAAATTGCCTTCCTAGAACTCCTTGTCCCCGAATTCGCTGTTGGGGAGCCTGGATTTTCCGCTCAGCTTGTTCAGGTTAAAGCCCAGGTTGATCAGGAACACGTCTGTTTCGTAGATGTAGTTGGTGGTGGTATAAAAGTCGGGCCCGCTGGTGGTGATGCGCTGGCGCTGCGTTTGCCGCATGCCAAGGTCCATGTTCTGCCATTGCAGCGTGGCGGTAAGCAAACCGTCCATGAACGTTTTTTTCAGGGAAGTATTGGGCACCAGGAAACGGGAGTCTTCTCCCTGTGCAGTGGGCCTGGCGGAAAGGTAGTTAACGTTTGCCTGCAGGCTCCATGTTGCGCCCAGCTTGAAATTGGTATTGGCATTGATGGAATATACCCAGGCGCTGTTATTAACCGTTGAGTGGACACCCAGGATGTTCAGGTTACCCTTGATCTTGTAATTGTAAACGTTGCCCCCAACGTACAATGTCCACCAGGTAGTCGGCTGCAGGTTGGTGCCGGCCTCCAGGCCAAATGTACGGGCGGCTTCCGCATTGGTGAACACGCGGTTCAGGATGGTATCTGCATACACGCTGTTGACGCGTTGTATGGGATTTTTGATATGCTGGTAGTATGCCGTGGCAAAGAATGAACCTTTATTGAAAGTCTGGATGGCCCCCAGCTCTGCCAGGTCTATGAAAGAAGGCAGCAGGTCAGGGTCTCCCTGTTCCAGCGTTTCAGAGTGCTCCCGTTCGGGTATGGGGTTCAGTTCGAAGTTGTTGGTGCGCTGAATCCTTTTGCTATACCCTGCCTTTGCTTTCCACCCGTTGCTGATAGTGTACAGCAGGTTGGCGGAGGGGAATAAATTGGAGAGATCCAGCTTGTGAGGAACAGGGTCGTAAGACAGCTTTACCGTTCTGGCAGCGTATTCGTACCGCAGGCCCGCTATGTATTCCAGTTTTTTCCAGCTGGCGGAATACTGGGTGTAAACGGCATTGATCTGGTTCCTGGTGTTGGCGGAGCCTCTGAACCGGTCTGCATCCGGCTGGGAGGTGGCGGGCGTTACAAAGTAATCGAACTTGCCGTTCTGCGTGTCATGCCTGAACTGGTAACCGCTTTCCAGCTTCCCCTTCCCGATGTTGACCACATAGTCCAGCTTGAGGCGGTAGCCGTCAATAGGGTTTTCGTACGGGTTGTATACCTCCTGCAGCAGGTGGGAGGTTTCCGGGAAGCCCACGTTTTTGTTACTGGTATTGCCAAACAGCCGTGCGCTTTCAAACAGGGCGGAAGCGGTAAGAGTGGATCTGTTCCGGAAGCGGTGGGTATAGTCCAGGTTGCCCAGGTAAAAGTTGCCCTGCCTGGTTTGCAGGTTGGAATTAAAATAGGTGGTGCTCCTGATCAGCTCTCCGGTGGTGAGATTGGAGGCGGAATTGTTGTAAAGGATGTCTGCCAGCCTGGCCTGGTACCTTTTACCGATGAAAAAACCGGCGGAAACGGTATTGTTCGTATCCGGCGTAAACGTCGCAGATGCGCGGCCGGCGTAATTGTATTTGTCAAAGCTCCTTTCACCGTTGGAGGGAAACCGGGTCATGATGTCTGTAGTGAAGTTTTTAGTGTAAACATCCCCTTCCCGGTAGCCGGCATTGTCATTCCTGGTGTAATTGCCGCTCACGGAAACGTCCCATTTATTCTTTTTGAAGTTGATGGTCACATCTCCGCCAAAGCGCTTCGGTTGTTCCTTGTTGCCATGGTCTGTGGTGCTTGGCAGGCCTCCCATCACATTGGCTGCAATGCTGAACCCGTCTGTAGCGCCTTTTTTGGTGATGATGTTGATGATACCGCCCTTGCCGTCAGGATCATATTTGGCAGAGGGTGAGGTAATCAGCTCAATGTTCTCAATAGCGTTTGCCGGCAGCTGGCTTAAAACGGTCTGTGCGTCCGTGATCACCGGTTTCCCGTTCACCAGTACCAGGAAGCCTGTAGAGCCGCGCACGCTGATGCTGCCTTCTCCGTTCACAGATACGGAAGGAAGGTTTTTCAGCACGTCAATGGCGCTGCCTCCTTTTGCGGATTCGAACTGCCCGGCGCGGAACGACTGTTTGTCGATCTTGTTTGAAGCATCTGCCGCCTTGCCGGTTACGTTCACTTCGTTCAGCTGCGCGCTTCCCCGGTTGAGAACGATCTTGCCCAGGTTAAGCGTCTGACCGTCTGACAAGGTTATATTGTTCACATACTTCGTTCCATACCCCATAAACAACACCCGCAGGTGGTAGCTGCCGTGTTTCAGCTTTCCCAGCGTAAACCCGCCCTTTGCATCGGTTACCGCGCCGGTTACCAGGGAAGAATCACTGGTCCTGAACGCGGCAACGCTGGCATATTCCAGCGGCTGGCCGTCTTTTTCGTCAATGATAGTGCCTGTAACAGCGGCTTTTTGCCCGAAGGCCAGCTGGGCGGCGCCCAGGAAAACGGAAATGATAAGCAGTCTGATATTCATCGGATGGTCTGAAAAATCATGCAAATATAGCCTCTCCCGGGAAGACGTGGTTGTACCATTCAGGGCAATTGTTGTACAATTATTTTTTGGCAAGCGCCATTTCCCGGTACTTTCCGGGGGTCAGGTTGGTGTAAGTCCTGAAAAACTTGACAAAATGCGGGGCGTCAGAAAACCGTAGAACTGCCGCAATGTCCTTAATAGGCTTCACTGTAGCGGACAACAACATTTTGGCCTCCAGCAAAACGCGTTCGTTAATGACGGCAGAGGCGGTTTTACCCGAAGATCTTTTACAGACATCGTTCAATGTTCCCGAGGTGGTGTTCAGCTGGGTGACGTAGAAATTTAATTGCCTGCTGTCCAGAAAATGATCGTTTACCAGCCGTTTGTATTGCTGGAAAAGGCCGTCAGAAAACGTCAGTACATTATTTTCCGTTCCGGCTAGCTCCTTGATCTTCGTTATCAGCAAATGAAGGTATGCGCCGTATACCGCATGGCCGGGCGCGCCGTTCTCATATTCTTCCCGCAGGTCTGACAACAGGCGGAACAAACGAACCTGCCCGCCCAGGTGAATATGAGCGGGCAGGCCGAATAAAGTATCAATATCCTCTTTCAGCAGCAGGTCTTCCCGGAACAGCAGTACGTACCCTTTGGGCAACGCCGAAAAGTTCCAGCAATGCGTTTGCCCCGGCCTTATGTAGAAAAACGCCGGCGGTGTAACCTCAAAGCTCCTGTCATCTATATCATGGAAGCCCGAACCTTCATCCAGGAAAATAAACTCATGATAGTCCGCATGACGGTGGGGCCTTGTAGGCTTGATGACCGTTTTCATCATGCTGATCTTGAACAGGCTCTCCCCGGTAATTTTAGATTTGATCGGGATCTCGTTCATCTCTTCTGATAATTACCGTCAAGATAAGCATCCTGGGGATGAGATTCAAGCCCTGCCGTACCTCATCCCCAGGGGCTTGTCAGTATTTCACCACCTTGCGCACCACGGGCGCCCCCTTTCCCTGGATGGACAGCCAGTATATGCCCGGCGGCAGCCCTGCCAGGGACACTTTGCATGACGTGCTGTTAGGCAGCAGTTTGTTGCGGTAATGGAGCTTGCCGTCCATACCGCCTACGGTCAATATGACCTCTGCATCCGTTGACGGATAGGTGACGTACAGCTCGTCATGTACAGGATTAGGATACAACGTTACAGCGGCCGAATGCGCCTGGCCGGGATGTTTTATGGCACTGAGCATGCCGGGCGCCATCAGTGGCCCTTCGCTAACCGAGTCTGTATCATGTATCAAAATATCATCTACCAGGTAAAAGTTGGCGGAACTGTCTTTCACGAACCGCAGGTGCAACGCGGTAACAAGCGGCAAGCCGTCCGCCACGCGGTAGTACCAGCCTGCTGTTCCGCCACCTGCGGGAAGCGCGCTGAATGATGCCGGAGACCAGGTGTTGCCGTCTGTGGAATACTCCACTTTCAGGTCACTGCCGGTGGCCGTACTGTCATCCTTGTATACCCCGAAGGCAACGCTGGCCTGGGGAAGCAGCGCCGTGTTCAATTCGTTGATCTGCAGGTAGGCGCCGGGCTTTTTCAGGAAAAAGGCATTGCCCCCGGAGGCCAGCGGGTAACCCGTGGAAGGCGTGGTATTCCTGAGGTCTGCCGTGCCGCCGAAGTTCAGCAGCAGGGCTTTACTGTCAAACAGGCCGTTGATTTGCACAGTGGTGAGACTGCCGGGCACGGTGCCGCCGGTTTCTGAAAACGGCATGGTGCCCCGGTTGGCCAGCGGCCAGCTATCCCATTCCGCAGAGGCGGATATACCCGTCCAGCCGGGTACCTGGTTAGGCGCCAGCGTGGTATCCAGCAGGTAGAATTTTGCGGCGGACGTGTTGGAAGTGTGATTGGCGGCGAGCGTAAAAAAGTAGCTGGTGTTGGTGGCTATGGGCTCTTCTCCCCCATTCCGCACCAGCAGGCTGTGCAATGCCTGCCTGGTCATGGGCCGCGTTTGGCTGATACCGTCCCACTTGTCTCCCCAGAACACGATATTGGCAGCCGTTGGATGCGATTCCTTGTAAGTGTTCACATACGCTGTCAGCTCGCCAATCCCGAAATAATTCAGGTAAGCCTTCCGGTCTGTTACAGAAAAAGATGCATCGTTCTCTTCCATATCGTTTGCCCATGACCGGTAGGTGCCGTTCACCAGTACACTGTCATATTCAGGCCCGGTAACCGTTTCATGGGTACCCTGCATCAGTTTGTAGATGAACGAGAAGTTGCGGCATTTGGCGCTGATGCTGTCAAAAAATGTACCGCCGCCGTTGCCGATGTTACGGAAGTCCATGCCGAAGGCCGCACCGGGCACCATCAGGGTACGGGTATGGAAGAAAGGCCGGCCGGTGGCATCCTGCCAGGCGGCGACCCCGTTGAATTTATCTGCAATGCGCAGCGCGTAGTCTTTAACGTCCTGCGTTCTGTCACAGTTGGTCTCTATCAGGGCAATGCCCTTGATCCTGTCCAGCACGCCGGCGGCCAGGGCCTTGTTCAGCACAGGCGTGAACCAGTCCCGTACCGCCGCCGCGCCGGCGTCTGCCGTGCCGTAGTTGGGCGCGCCGTCCCGCTCCAGCCATATTCTTGCCCACAGGTAGATGTCCAGCGGCACGTTGTTGGTTTTTGCTTTTACGATGGCGTCTACAATTTCATCCATTGCCTTGTTGAAGTTGACTGTTGTATCCGGCTTGAAGCGGTCTGCGCGATCCACCCGCAGCACAATGGCGTTTGCCTTGGTGGCCACTGCAGCCAATACGCCCGGCTTGGTGGAGCCGGCAGGCTTTGCCAGCCACCAGTTAACGGTAGTCTGTAAAAATTCCTCATCCCCGGCCTGCCGCCATTTCACACCGCGGATGCCGAGCGGGGCAAGGGCGGTGCTGTCTTCTACCGTCACATCGTCCAGGAAGAAGTAGTGTGCGCTGGCGCTGTTCCTGAAACGGATGCTCAGCTGAGGCGCTGCGGGCAGTCCCTTCACCACGCGGTAGTACCAGCCTGCGCTGCCTGCCCCGTCAGGCAATGGCTGCATGGAGAGCGGCGCCCAGGTGGCACCGTCTGTGGTGTATTCTACGGCAAGGGCGGAACCGTTGTTGTTGTCTTCTCCTTTATAGATGCCGAAGGCCAGTACAGGAGCGGCCAGGGCGGAGGTATTGATCCCGCTTATCCGCAAAGCAGCATCGGGCCTTGAAAGAAAAACATTGGCGCCGCCGGAGGCATTGCCGTACCCGGAAGAGGTGAGCGTATTCCTGACGTCTGCTACGCCGGAGAAATAAAGCCCGTCGTTATCATACCCCTGCGTTACCTGGTGCTGCATCATGTTCGTAACGGCGGTGGTGGTTTGCCCGAACGTTTCACGGAATGGCGCGGGCTGGAAGGCATAAGGCGCCTGCAAGTGCAGGGTATCGTCTACAGGAAGGGGAAAGCTGTACCCTTCATCATCCAGCAGGCCCAGGCCGGTCAAAAAGTTATCTGCCAGCAGGTTGCAGGGCAGCCGCCAGAAGGCGCTGTTAAAAAAACCGTGGCCTGCTTCATCTGCCACCCACATTTCCGCGTCCGCGCCGTGAAAATTGAAAGCCTTGTACAACATGTCACCGGCGGGCTTCCAGTTATCTAAACCGCCATATAGAAATATGGCAGGTGTTCCCTCGTTATGAATATAGTTATACGGCAGCAGGCTGGCCGCCGTAAAATGCCGGTAAGCGGGGTTGAAAAGCACCAGCGCATTGGCACGGGTGGAAACAGACAGGTTATCTGTTGAATCGTTATTGTCTTGCTGGTTAACGGACGTCATGGTAGCGAGGTGCCCGCCTGCGGAGCCGCCGGCCAGCACTATCCTGGTGGTATCAATGCCCAGTACGGCGGCCTGCTGCTTCACCCACCTTACGGCGCTCTTAGCATCACGGATGCAGATCTCTTCGGTGGTTTCCATGCCGGTGCCGCTGCTGTTCCTGAAGCGGTAGTTAGCCGTAACGGTTACCATGCCCCGCTTGGCAAAGTACTGGCATTGCGGGTGCAGCATCTCTTTGTTGCCGCCTTGCCAGCTGCCGCCGTGAAACAGCACCATAACGGGCGCCAGGCTGTCCAGGCTGACGCGCCCCGGCGGCATGAACACGTCTAGCTGCAGCGTAGTGGTATCAACGGTTTTATAGGTATAGGTCTGATAGGCTACGTCGTTCATCAGGACTGTTTTGTTATTCACTGAAAAATCGTCCAGGAAATAGAAATTATCCGAAGCGTTTTTCCTGAAACGGAGCATCAGCCCGGCGGCTTGCGGCAAGCCGCCCGCCACCCTGTAGTGCCAGCCTGCCGTAGCTGTGCCGGTGGGGAGCGGCGGCAGGGACAGCGCCGTCCAGCTGCTGCCGCCGTTAACAGAATATTCCACTATCACTTCTGCACCATTGTCTGCATCACCCGCTTTCCGCATGCCGAAGGCCAGCGCAGGCATGGCAATACCGGTGGTATTGATGTTCCCTATCGTGAAGTTGACAGACAGCTTGGAGAGATATACATTGCCCTGGCCGGATGCCTGCGCATAGCCGGAAGAAACATTGGTTTGCCGGAGGTCTGCCGTACCTGAAAAAGACAGCCAGTTATTGGCAAAGCCGTTGGCCGCGGCGTGCGTGGCAATAGCGGTAGGCGTAACGGCCACGTTGCCGATGGTTTCTTTAAATGATTGCCCGTAAGCCAGTGTACCGCTTGCCCAGGCAGCTAACATCATGTAGAGTTTTTTCATGGTCGTGGATGGTGTTTTAGGTGATATGGATTCAGGATAATATTTACCAGAAGGCATTATAATGCAGCGGCGCTCCCTTTACGCTATAAAGGAACATCTCCGCCGCCTCCCTGGCGCCCGGCTTCCTCTTCTTCTGCTCCACTTCCGCTATCAGCCTGGTAACGGCTGGCACAAATGCCTGGCGGTGCTGCTGGTACTGAACCATCTGGACGGCCAGCCTTGACAGGTGCATGTTGTTATCCCCGATGGCATGGTTGAGAATAGCTTCGGCTTCAGCGTCTTTCAGGAGGTCGTAACATACAGATGCCAGCACCACCTGCGCGGGCGGGTACTCATCTTTCAGCGCTGCCTTCAACTGGCGGGCGTATGCCTTTGCCGCCCCACCCTGGCTCTTGAGCCCTATGGCGGCCCAGTAACGCACGTACGGCTGCGGCGAGCCCAGCAGCGCAACCTGCCGTTTCAGCGCATCCTGGCTGCGCCAACCGGAGAGAGAGGCTGCTTCCAGTACCTGGCGTACCGGGTAACGGGCGCTGTCTTCCCTGAACACGTATGGTGTGCTTTCTGCTGAAATACGCGCCAGCTCATATTCCGGCAGGAACAGCACATCCTTGTCTCGCAGAATGCCTGCATTCATTTCCGCACGCATCTGCGCCACCACTTCCCGGTAAGCCGGGTCTTCCGCCAGGTTGTGCATCTGCCAGGGGTCTTTGCTGATGTCAAAAAGATACTCCGGGCTGCGTTGCTTAAACGGCGCTTTCTGTTCCTTCACCAGCAGGTTGTTCTTCAGGTCTGCGCGCATCAGCTGCATAATGTCACTGTAATCGAAATACTTCTTGTAAAACAGCTCAGGCATAAACGGCATGAATACCCGCGTATAGGAATAACGCCCGTTGGTAACGGTACGGCACAGCTCAGACACGCCTTCGGAACCATCACTGGAAAGCAGCATGCTGCCCGGCGCCGGGGCCGCGCCTTTGCCCAGCAGCGCTCTTCCTTTCATATAACCGGGCACTTTGGCGCCGGCCAGCTGCAGCAACGTGGGCGCCAGGTCTGTAAAACACAGCAGGTCTGCACTTGCGGTTCCGCCCGCGCCCCAGGGAGACAGGTGTTTGTACATTTCCGGGAACCAGATGATGAAGGGCACCCGGTGGCCCAGGTCTATGCCGTTGGTTTTGGCGCGGGGCATGCCTTCTCCGTGGTCTGCATAAAAAAAGATGATGGTGCTGTCCAGCAGGTTATCCTTCCGCAAACTGTCCAGCACCTTGCCGATGCGGTGATCTGCGAGGCCAATGCCATTGTAGATCCTGGCCAGCTGTTTGCGCATGGAGTCTGAATCCCGGAAGAAAGGCGGCACCGCAATGTCTTTGGCGGCCACCTGTTTTTCTGCCGGCAACTGCTCCAGCACCTGCTTTTCATACAGGTAATAAGGGTTGGTCATGGTGCGGGACTGGTGGGAATCTTCAAAGTTGAACACCGCAAAGAAGGGCTGGCCGGGCTCCCGGTTCCACCATCCCGCCTGGCCGGAGCTTTCATGCCAGGCTTCCCGGGTAATTCTGCCGGCGGAAGAAGTATTGTAATCTGTTTTTTTATTGTTGCTGGTATAATACCCCGCCTGCCGCAGGTAATAGGGAAACCCTTTAATGAAATCGGGCAAGGGGTAGTTGCTGCGGTGATTGCCGGTGCCCAGCTCATATGTTCTGACACCGGTTATAATGGCGGAACGGCTGGGTGAGCACACGGTTCCGGTTGAGAACGCGTTGCTGAACCGGATGCCCTGTTTGGCCAGGGCATCAATATTAGGTGTTTTAGCCTGGCTGTTCCCATAGCAGCCAATGAACTGCGGGGAGGTGTCTTCAATCACCAGCCATAGTATATTGGGTCTTTTGTTTTGTGCGCTGACCGTATAGCTCCCCAAAAGCAGCGCCAGCAAAAAAATACCGGTTATGTTGATTCTATGCATATCCTGTTAATTAAATCTCTTGTTTGTGAGTGCCCCCGGCCTATTCCCATCCTTCATTCTGCCCCTGTGCTTTCAGGGCCGGGTTATTGTCCATCTCGTTCTGCGGATAGGGCCACAGGTAATCTTTCGGCGCCGTGAAAACTTTTACGCCGCCTATGGGCGGAATAACATATTCTGCTATCCGCCAGCGGAGCAGGTCAAAGTACCGCTGATGCTCGAACGCAAACTCCCAGCGGCGTTCGTTGCGGATGTACTGGCGCATCTGTTCCTGGGTGAGACCCGCAGGGCAGGCAGCCACACCCGCCCGCCGGCGTATCTCGTTCACAGCGGTGTACACGGCAGTATTGGCACCTGCGGCCTCGTTCTCAGCCTCTGCATACATCAGCAACACTTCCGCATAGCGGATCATGTAATAGTTTTGCGGCCCGCCATTGTATTGCGTGGAGGTAAGCATAAAATACTTCCTGGGTGCAAACGGTATGTTGTTGGTGAACGCCCATATCTTTTTGCCGCCGGGCGTTATGTCTGCATTGGTGAGCACGGAGGCGCGCAGGCGGAGGTCCCGGCCCTCATACGGCTTTGCGGCGCTAAACGTGGGTGACGCCGGGCCGTACAAGGCAGAGGTTTGTATAGGCTTGCCGTCTGTGCATAAAAAAGAATTGACCAGGTTGGGCGTGGGCCGCCAGTTGGCCTGGGGCACCAGCGGTGTGAGCATCGTATCTATCCTGATGGAAAAACTCTCGCCGTTGTCTATGCCGCCAGACACAAAGTTGATCTCGAACAGGCTTTCTGCGGAGAACTCCCCGTCCAGCGTGAAGAGTGCATCAAACCTGGGAAAGAGACTGTAGGCGTAGGGCGCGGACATCAGCGGCTTGAGCGTTGCGGCGGCTTTTGCCGGTTCGTTGTTAAAAAGATAGTATTTGCCCAGCAAGGCCACAGCCGCACCGCGCCCTATCCTTCCCTTTTCCGCACCGGGGATATTGACCGGCAGGTGAGGGATGTTGTCTTCCAGGTCTTTTTCCATGGCAGCCACTATCGCTGTTTTTTCCGCAGCCTGGCCGCCTTCGTCAAATGCATTGAGCGGCTCCAGGTAAAACGGTACGTTGCCCCAGAGCGTAGTCAGGTCAAGGTAGGCATACGCCCGCAGGAAAGACGCTTCTGCAATGATGCGCGCACGCGCTTCACTGCTGATACCCTCTTCCGGCATGTCTTTCACCCGTGCTATCAGCAGGTTGGCCCGGTTGATCACGGTGTAATACGCCGTCCATGCGTTCAATACGCGCGCGGTGGCGGACGTGTGGAAGCTGGACTCTATCTCCGCCCAGTTTGCGCCGGAAATGGTGATGGCATTATCTGTCAGGTTATCAAATTCCCGGTAGAACTTGCCGGCAAACTGGTTATGCTGGAATGCGTCCAGCACCCCGTTCAGGCCCATCAGCGCATCTTTTTCATCCCGCCAGAAATTCCGTTCTGTTAACTGGTTGGGGTTGGATATTTCTATATTCTTTGAACATCCCCATCCTCCCAGCACTGCGGATAGCAGGAAGATGCTCACAAATAGCCGGTTTATATGTAACGTCATGATAGAAGCAGTTTAAAGTGAAGCATTCAGGCCGAAGCTCAGTATTTTGGTTTGCGGGTAGGCGGTATTGACCACCACGGTGTTGTTCCGCTCCGGGTCCAGCTGCTTGATCAGTTTTGAGAACGTGAACAGGTTTTGACCGGAAACGTACAGCCGGAAGGCAGACAGCTTCACCCTCTTCAATATGGATGCGGGCAGGGAATAACCCAGCTCCAGGTTCTTTACGCGCAGGTAAGATGCATCCTGTATCCAGAAAGAAGAAGTAGCGGCCGGCTCCGAAGAGTTCCTGATCATGGCGGGCCAGTTGCCGCCGGGGTTCTCTGCGGGATCATACCGGTTGTCCCACCATTCTTTCCAGTAGTTGGAGTTGCCAGCGTTGCCCGGCCGGTTGCCGTTGTCGTAGATATACATGTCCTTTCCCTGTACTCCCTGCAGGAGAAAGCTGAAATCAATGCCTTTATATGAGAGGCTGCCGGTTATACCATAGGTGTAAGGCGTATTGGCAGATCCCAGCACGGTACGGTCTGCTTCCGAGATGGCGCCGTCTTTGTTCACATCCCTGAACCGCATGGCGCCTATTTTGGGGCCGCTCAGGGAATATTTGGGATATGCCTGCAGGTCTGCGGAGTCTCGGAACAAACCTTCATACACATAGCCAAAGAAAGAATTGATAGGCTCCCCTTCGCGCAAGATGAACTTGCCGCTGACGGCTTCGCGGGTATTCAGGCTTTCCACCCGGTTCCTGACAAAACCTACGTTCACGCCGGCATTGATGTTGACTTTTCCGACCGTGGTGCGGTAGGTTACGCCCAGCTCCCAGCCCTTGTTTGATACGGAGGCCACGTTCTGCACGCTGGGGGTTACGTTGCCGAAAGAAGGCGGTACCGGCAGGTTATAGAGAATATTGCTGGTGAGCCTGTCAAACACGTCCGCATTCACAAACAGCCGGTTTTTCAGCAGCGCCAGGTCTACACCGATGTTGGTAGTGGTGGTGGATTCCCATTGCAGCATTTCATTGCCGAAGGCGGTAATGGCCGCCCCCGCCTGTACCTGCCCGCCAATGGTATACATGTTATCAAGACTGAGGTATTGCGAAGAAGCATAGTTCCCGATCCTGTCATTCCCCACGCGGCCCCAGCCGCCGCGCAGCTTCAGAAGGTCAACACCCGCGTTGCGCAGCCCCTGCATGAAAGATTCCCTGGAAAGCACCCAGCCTGCGGAAAAAGAAGGAAAAAAACCGTACCTGTTCCCTTCAGAAAAACGGGAAGACCCGTCAATACGCAGGTTGGCCTCAAAAAGATACTTCTGGTCAAACGCATAGTTCACACGGCCGAAGAAAGACTGCAGCCGCCAGGCCTGTTTGCTGCCGGCAATATTGTAATCGGTAACGGCCCTGTCCAGCACCTGCAATTCGTTGTCAGGCAGGTCATATCCCCTGGCCAGGAAGTACCTGGAATCATATGCATTGTACTCATGCCCCAGCAGCAGGTTGAGGTCATGCACCCTGCGCAGCGTTTTAGCGTAATGCAGGGTTGTCTGTACCTGCAGCTGTGAAATATCATCCTGCCTGTTCTGGAGGTTAGCGCGGTTGTTGAACAGTACCGGCTGGTCAGTGAACGCACTGTAGGAGTAGGTGGGCATAAATGCCTCCCCGAACCGGCTATTGCTGGAGTAAACGATCATGGTCTTCGCCCTCAGCCCTGCAAGCGGTTTCAGTTCAATATGCCCCTGCAGGTTGTATTTGTTATCGTTTACATCATTTCTCCCAATGGTGGTGAACAGCAACGGGTTGTTCACTACCCGCGCAGGGTCGTTACCGCCGGGGTGAGCCGGGTGGTACACGCCCCATTTGCCGCTGGAGAAATACACCGGGGTAATGGGCAGCGCCATATTGGTATAGTTCATGATGGCGGTGGGCGTTGTGCCCGGCTCATGCTGCCGCTGCAAATAGCCCCAGGTGTTCAAGCCTACGCTAAGCACCGGGGAAATATTGGCCTTTACATTTACACGGTAGGTATACCTTTTGGCGGATGTACCGTGCATAATGCCCTGCTGGTCCAGGTAACCCACATTGGCCTGGAAAGACGCCATCTGGTTGCCCCCGGAAAGGGAGATGGAATGGTTGGTCATGGGCGCCGTTCTGAAAACATGGTCAAACCATTGCACGTTGTGAAAAGAGTCTGTCAGTATGCCGTTCTTCACGTCTTCAATAACGCGGGGCGCATAGTTGGTAGCTCTGGTAGCAATATTGTTCAGCGTCATCCACTGCCAGGATTCTACGAACCGGGGAAGGTAAGTAGCCGTTTGCAGGCCGTAATAAAAGTCGTATCCCACCCGCAGCTTTTTGACGCCCGGCTGTTTGGTAGTGACCAGTATCACACCGTTGGCGCCCCTGGCGCCATAGATGGCGGCGGAAGAGGCGTCTTTCAACACGCTGACGGTCTCTATCTCCTGCGGCGTAAGGTTTCCCAGGTCTCGCGTGGTGGCCATCACCCCGTCAATGATGACCAGTGGAGACGCGTCGTTGAGCGTGCCCGTGCCCCGCACCAGCACTTCTCCTTCATCCGCTCCCGGCTGGCCGCCGGGCTGCACCACGGCAACACCGGGCAACCGGCCTGAAAGCATGTTCATGGTATTGGATTGCGGAACGTTTTTCAGCTCGTCAAAATCAAGGCTGGCCACGGCGCCCGTTACGTTGGCCCGTTTCTGTGCGCCATACCCTACTACCACCATTTCTTCCATGGCGCCTACGCTGGCTTCCAGGGTTACCTGCAGGGCGTTGTTGCCAGCTGCAACCGGCAGCTCCAGGGGCTTAAACCCGATGCTGGAAAATACCAGCACTCCATGCTCCGGCACGTCAATGGCAAAGCGGCCATCCTGGTCTGTTGCCGTGCCTTTTCGGGTACCTTTCACCATCACCGTTACACCAGGTACCGCCGCGCCGTTGCTGTCTGTCACCCGTCCCTTCACAGGGCCCTGCGGTGCTGCCGGGGCCTGTGGGGCAGGTGCTGTTTCCCGTTCTTTTACGGTCACTGTTTTGTTCCGGATAATATAGGTGAGCGGCTGGTTTTTGAATACTTCCTGCAGGAATGCTTCCAGCGGCATATCCTGCGCCGTAATGGTAACCGGCTTTGCCTGTTTTACAACAGATTCCTTGTAGAAGAACACATAACCTGTCTGTTTTTTTACGGCGAGGAATACCTCTTCAACGGGCACCTCCCTGCCTGAAAAACGGATTACTTGTGAATAGCCGCTTGCGGCCGACTGTAGAAAGAAGAACAGCAGCAATACCAGCGTCAGGTGAGCCCTGGAAAGAACACGGCTGGTACGGCGCCTGCATGCATGGCGCTGCCGCTGCAGAAAGTGGAATTTTTGCATAATGTGCAATCATTTGGTGATAAGAATAAAGGCTCTAATGTATGCCTGGTTGAATGCACCGGTAGCCTGCAAGGCCCGTGAAAGCCTTCCCGGTACGGCATTCGTATCCTAACGTGGATGGTATAGTTATCAGAGAGTTATTTTATTGCGCTACAATGAGCGTGCGGCCCTCCAGCCGGCATTTTACACCCATATATTTTAAACTTTCCAGTACCTCTGAAAGCTGCAGGCTGCGTTGCATGCCGCCCCTGAACTTCTCTGCGGTAATGGCGCCTTCGTACTTTACATCTATGTCATACCAGCGTTCCAGCTCCTGCATCACTTCCTTAATACCTACGCCGTTGAAGTTGAACAGCCCGTTTTTCCATGCCAGCACCTGCCCGGTATCTACCCCGCTGATGAGCTGTATTTTCCCCGGTGCCGTCAATGCCTGCTGGCCGGGTTTAAGTGTTTGCGAATGGTTGAAAGATCTGATCCTGACCGCGCCTTCCACCAGCGTGGTGCGGGTTATCCCGGCGCCGTCCGCATAATTGCTGGCGTTGAACGCCGTGCCCAGCACCTGCACTTCTGTTTCAGGATCGAGGATCACGCGGAAGGGCTGCTGAGGATTGGCGGCTATTTCAAAGTACGCCTCTCCTTTCAGCTCCACCACACGGTCTCCGGTGGCGAAGGTTGTGGGATATCGGATAGAAGAAGCTGCATTCAGCCATATCCGTGACCCGTCTGGCAGCACTAACCGGAACTGTTTACCCCTGGCGGTTGTCATCATGTTCCAGGCCACTTCGCCGGCGGCGCCCGCAGCATCATAAGCCAGCTGGCCCCCGGTCAGCCTTACAGATGCCCCTGCCTGCGCGGCAATAGTGCCTTCTCCCAAGCTGTCCAGCGCCACGGTGCTGCCGTCTGCCAGGGTTAAGACGGCCCCGTACGCACCGGGAGCAGCCACGGCGGTATCCTGCGCCGGCTCAAGTGCTGCAACGGGCAATGTTTTCCTGTCCGTTCCGGTCCACAGAACAGTGGCAACAGCCAGCAATACCGCGGCCGCAGCGGCCCATCCCCATCCTTTAAAGAGCGGCAGGCGTTTTGTGCGCGGAGAAAAGGGCTTGTCTACACTGGTAATGGCCTTGTGCATGCCGTACCATTCCTCCGGCACCGCTGCCGCATCACTGCCCGTTTCCGCGGCCAGCTCCTGCAAGGCGGCTACTACCATTTCCTCCGTGCCGTCATCGGCCAAAACCTCCTTTAATGCCGCTTGCCCCGCGTCTCCGGCCGTTCCGTCCATATACCGGCGCAACAGTTCCTTTATCTGCTCTTTATTCTTCATGATGATATACAGGTATGTACCGCAACCAGCCATTCAGGACTAATGCCCGGTAAAAAAATTTTTACAGCCATAGGAGCATGACACAAGGCATCAGGTAGCCATGTGCCCTCAGATGCTCCCTGATCTGTTTCAGGGCGCTCACCAGCGTATTCTTGACCGTGCTGCTGGAGAGGTTCAGCTGGCTGGCAATTTCAGGGATGGAAAGACCCTCTTCACGGCTGAGCAGAAAGATGGTTTTGCGCTGGCCGGAGAGGTTTTGTACGGCCTGGTGTATCAATGTTTTCAGTTCGCGGAAGGCATATTGGTCATGGCTGGCCTCTTCCCCGCCCAGCCCGGGGCGCGGCGCCTCTTCGAGCACCTTGCGCCGGAGAAACTTGTAGCAGAGCCTGGCGGTGACCGTAAAGATCCAGCCGGCGGGGTTCTTTACATCTTCCAGCTTGTCACGCCCCAGCCACAGCTGCATAAATGCTTCCTGCACAATTTCCCGCGCCACTTCCTGATTGCCGGTGAGCCGCAGTGCAAAAGGCGTAAGCCTTGGCAGGAAACCGCGAAAAAGCGTTTCAAACGCCTCTTCGTCTCCCAGCGCAATCTGTTTAAAAAGCGCCCCCTCGTCTGCATGCAATTCTTGGTTGATCAAAGCCAGTGTAATTTATGATTGGTTCCCGCAAAACGGGCCTGCGTGGCGGATAAAATTACTTCTAAGTAAGTGAACTTTTCGTTTAAAAAAAATAGACATTCCTTTTTTATTGATGGAGATAGTTACTACAGGGGTTATTTAAACAGCCTGCTGATCACATTCCCGATCTCCATAAAATCCCGGTGGTTGCTGACAGACCTCTTCTCCACCATTCCCTCTTCTTCAGAAAAAGGAAATATCAGCAGGTAGTTATGCCTGGGCAGGTGAAGATTGAGAAAGTCAGGCATCAGGCGCATTTCCGGCGTGTAGGAAACCATGCCCCGTTTGGCCATCATGGCTATCAGGCCTTCATCTTCCGCCAGCTTTGCAGCTATCTCCTCTACTTCCCGCCAATGGCCCATTGTCCGCATTTCTGCTTCTATGCCCGCTTTGGCAAGTATCCGGTTCAATATGCGGGTAGTGGCTTCACTGCTGTAAAAGATCATCTGCGCGCCGGTGTTTCTCCCAATATTCCACACCCGCAACAGGGCATGGAAAAAACCGGGCTCCTTCTCCGCGTTCGGCGGGATCACCACCGTGTATTTCCTGATGGTGGAAAGCGGCTGCCGGGCCCTGTATACCAGCACGTTCACATGATCGTTCTGCAGGTACCCGTTGTACAGGTTATAGGCAAAAGAAGGCGCAAATCCTTTATCGCCTTCCAGGGCAATCAGCAGGTCTGTGATCTTCTGTTCCTTGATCACGTTGCCGATGCCGGCTATCACGTCACTATCATACCGGGTCAGCGGGGTTATTTCCACGTCTGCCGCCGCGCCCGTGTCTACCGCCTGATGCAGTATCTTTTCCGCGTTCTTTACGGAAGACTCGTTCTTGTCATCGTTGATCACGTTCAGGGCAAAAAGCCGGTTAGTGCCTCCCTTGCCCCTGATCAGCAAAGCCAGGTTGACCATGCGCTCTATGGTCTCTTCATGGTTCATGGCCATCAGTATATGCTCCCGCTCCTGCGTGTTGCCGGACACGGTGTCCTCATTGTCTGCCTCCGCAATGCGCTGCCCGGCGGACATAGACAAGAAAGACGAAATAGAGCAGGAAATGAGGATCAGCAAAATACTGCCGTTGAGCACATGCTCGTTCAGCAGCCTCACCGGCTCGCCCGCCGCTGTTTCGTACAGGATGATATTATAGCCTACCATTACAGATGCCAGCGTGGCCGCGGCCGATGCGGCGCTCATCCCGAAAATGAGACGGCCTTCGTCCTTCGTGAGCCGGAATGTTTTCTGCGTAGCTATGGCCGCCAGGTACTTGCCGCCGATAGACGCCACCAGCATTACCGCAGCCACCCCCAGCGTTTCCCAGCCTTTGAAGAACACCTTGAAATCTATCAGCATGCCTACGCTGATAAGGAAGAAAGGAATAAAAATGGCGTTGCCCACAAACTCCACCCGGTTCATGAGCGTTGACGTGCGGGGAATGAGCCTGTTAAGGGCAAGGCCGGCAAAAAATGCGCCGATGATGGCTTCCACACCGGCTATTTCCGCCAGCAGCGCCGCCAGGTATATCATCACCAGCACAAAGATGTACTGGGATATTTTGTCTTGCACTTCTTTGAAGAACCACCTGCCCATCAACGGGAATACTACCAGCACCACCACCACGAACACCACCATGGATATGGACAATTTCGCCCAGAAACCGGCGCCCACGTCCCCCTGCGTCATGCCTACCACTACCGCCAATACCAGCAATGACAGCACGTCTGTGATCATGGTGCCGCCCAGCGTGATGTTGACGGAGAGGTTCTTTGAAATACCCATTTTACTGATGTAGGGGTATACGATCAGCGTGTGGGAGGAAAACAGGCTGGCGAAAAGTATGGAGGTGAGCACATTAAAACCCAGTATATAGTAGCCGCCCAGATAGCCCAATATGAAAGGCACGGCAAATGTGTAGACTGCAAAGGTGATGCTCTTCCATTTGTTCTTCTTGAAATCTCCCATGTCTATTTCGAGGCCCGCCAGGAACATGATGTAGAGCAGGCCGGTAGTGCCGGTCACCACCACGCTGCTATCGCGCGAGAGCACGTTGAACCCGTTCGGGCCTATCAGCGCGCCGGCAATGATCAGGCCCAGCAGGTGCGGCACCTTGATCTTGTTCAGCAGCAGCGGCGCGCAAAGAATAATGATCAGTTCAAGCAGGAATTTCAACAAGGGGTCCTCAATGGGGAGGCTCAGGTGCCCTATGCTCAGCAATGACATACGCAATTAGTTTGATGCACGAACTAGTTCCACAGAAAATCTGGCGGCGCAGTTGTTGTCTATACGGAGCAACTGGCTGCCTTTCATCAAACCAGGGCTCACCCGGCTCAGCTCTACGCTTATCTGCATTTTTTTATGAGCGGCAGAATCTGACTGGAAATGCAGACGCACGGTGCTGCTGTCAAAAGAACCGGAAAAGGCGCGCGTTACCATGTTCCGGTCCAGCACCTTCGTGAACATGCCCGTGGAATCTCCGGCAAACTCCCAGGTAGCGGAACGCTGGTCTCCCACCACGTACTCCGTGCAGGTAGATTCCTGGCAGATGGTCTTGCTGTTCCACCGGCCCAGTATCTCTTCCGGCCAGGCCTGCTGCTGCAGGGTGTCTGCGGCGGCCAGCAGGCTGTCTCTCATGCGGAGCAGCAGCTGGTAGTCCGCTTCTTTCAGCGCAAACTGGCGCTCCTTTTCCGCCAATACCCGTTCCCGCCAGGTCAGCTGCTGTTCCCGCCGGCCATCGGCACAAGATGCCGTTAAACCAAGTAGAAAAATGCCTGTCATCATGTGTTGCCAGCCCATACATCAAAACATTTAGTATATCAATATACGAAAAACAAGGGGAACGGGGCGGCGGGTGCCACTCCCGCCAAATAACACTAAGATACAACGCCCCGTATTGTTGTTTACCGCCATTGTACTACTTTAGGGTTAGCTGCATACCCCGGCAGTGGCATATCTTTGGTTGCATACACTTACTATCCGCGAAAAACCCGTACCGTAAACGCGAAACTGATCATTGTAACAAAAGAGAGACTATGCCTTCATTTACCGACACCGAACTGCAAAAGAAATTCTGCGAAGGGTTTACATTTTTTCCTTTTCAATCACTTGAGCAGCATGACACATTGATCTATAAATGTTATACCGGGAAAGACAACCTGAAAAAGTTGCTGGAATGGCATAGCAGGGAACATGACTGTAGCCACTACATTGTCAAGATCACAAAAAAACTGAAGAACACCGACATTCCCGCGGCCGCGGAGCTGTTGAAGGTACTGCAGGAAGCCGGCAACTGGCGTACTGCGCAAACCGCAGCCGCAAGGCACATGTACGGATGCATCGTGAAGCTGTACAATCTGCTGGCGTCCTACAACAAAAGGGCGCTGCAGCCCTTTGCGGCCAGGCTGGCCGACCAGTACCAGGGCATAGACATGGAAAGCAACATGCAAATGCAGGACATGGTACGCCAGTTTGTACGCAACGCTGATACGCTCAACGGGGCGCTGAAAGAGCAGGTAGGCAAAAAGAAAAGTTTTTCTCCCGGCATGCTGAGTGACGATGGCAGGGAATACCTTTCAAAGGTGACGGCTACCATGGAAGCTTTCCGGGCGCTGCAGGAAAGGAACGTGCAGCTGCTGGAGGGCTGGAAGAACCGGCAGAAGATACAGGAGTATTACCGGGCTATGAATTGAGGACAGCCCCCTACCGCCGCAGCTTCCCCATCACATTGCTCACTATCCTGTTGCACCGGCTCAGGTGGAAGCCATACACATGGTCTTTCACATAACCGGACAGGCTTTTCCTGAGCATCACTTTTGCCCGGTTCAACCGGACCTTTACGTTGCTTTCCTCAATTTCGAGGGTTTCAGACGTGTCCCTGACAGACAGGTCTTCAATTTCCCGTAAAACGAACACCAGCCGGTACTTTTCCGGCAGTTGCGCAACGGCCCGTTCCAGCACGTTGCCCAGTTCTTTGTTCACCAAATCATTTGCCGGCGTATCCATATGCATAAAATTGTCTGTTGAGGGAAGCGGGGCCGCTATATGCCTGTTCTTTCTCTTTTGCTCATAACACTGGTTCAGCATAATGCGGGTCAGCCAGGTGCTGAAGGCGGCGCGGTGCTCAAAGCCGGCCAGGTGCTCATATGCCTTTATATAGGCGTTTTGCATGGCATCTTCCGCATCGGTGTCACTGTTGAGCACAGACATGCCAATGCGGTACAACCGCTGGTTATAACGGCGGATAATTGTTTCGAACAACCCCTTTTCTCCTGCCAGTACCCGCGCAACAAGTTCCTGGTCAGATACCTGGTCTGGTGTAGCTATCATATGCATTAGATGAGATCGGCCATAAAAGGTTACAGCAGTGATCCAAAAAAATCCCGGAAAGTTTTGTAACGTTTTTTGCCATGCCACATCCAATATAGGTACCAAATATGTTGAATATGGCATCTATACAGCAATTGCAGCAAACGTTGAAGTTCACTTTCGGCCTGGTGCCGATAGTAGCGGGACTGGACAAATTTACGAACCTGCTCGCCAACTGGGCGGATTATTTAAGCGGTTTTATGGTGAATATGCTCCCTCTTGAACCGGCAGCATTCATGAAAGTAGTGGGCGTCATCGAGATAGTAGCGGGCATACTTGTGCTGATACGGCCGCGGATAGGGGCCTATGTTGTAATGGCATGGCTGATCTGCATTGCCTTGCAGCTGGTAATGGGCGGCCATTATCTGGATGTGGCCGTGCGGGACCTGGTAATGGCCGTGGGCGCATACACCCTGGCGCAGCTTTCCAGGGACCCTGCGGCCGGCAAGGTATAAAGAAGGCATCGTGGTTTAAAACTTGTAGTACTCCTTCACCCTTGCCAGAAAATGGTCTTTTTTGCGGCGTGATACTTCCAGCTCCGCATTGTTGCTGAGTATCACGCTGCCGCCCTCCCCTTTCACATACTCCTTGATGTGCAGCATGTTCACCAGAAAGGATTTATGGATGCGGCAGAATGACGTGTCTTGCAGCAGCAGCTCAAAATCTATGATGGATTTGGAAGACACGAAGGGTTTGCCTGTAGTGAGAAAAAATGTAGTATAGGTATTATCTGCCTCGCAATAGATGATATCCGAGAGGTGTACCAATACAAACCCCTTGGAATGGGGGATGCATATTTTCATCTCCTGCGGCCGCTGCAGCTTCTCAAGATTATACCGCAGCGCTTCCATAGATGTGGGCGCCCCTGCGCTCTGCAGGCGCTTCTCTACCCTGTTCACCGCATTCACCAGCAGCTCTTCATCCACCGGTTTGAGCAGATAATCAATAGCGCTGAAGCGAAAAGCCTGCATCATGTACTCGCTGAAGGCGGTAATGAAAATGATCTCGAAGGGAATGTCTCCCAGCTCCCGCAGCAGGTCAAAACCGCTTTTGCCGGGCATGGCAATGTCCAGGAACAGCAGGTCTGGCCGGTGAATGGAAAGCTGGCGGCGGGTAGACTCCACGTTGTAACATTCCGCTACCACCTGTACGGATGGGCAATACAGCTCCAGCAGCCTCCGCAGCGTTTCCACGCTGCGTACTTCATCGTCTGTTATAATGGCTTTGATCATATTATTTTCCATGTAAGGGTTACAATAGTGCCGCTTTCGCCGGTGCCCCGCTCGCTCTTGTCCATAAAGCGGATGATGCAGTCTGTGTTGTACTTCCGCTGCAGCAGCACTATCCGTTTCCTGATGTTGTCTATACCGATGGAAAGGTGGCGCTGCGTATGGCTGCGGTCTGCCGTGGCACGGTTGATGCCGATGCCGTTATCCTCAATTTCACATACCAGGTAATCCCGTTTGCGGGAAAAGGATATCCACAGCTGCTTTTTGTCTTCCACGGCCTGCAGCCCGTGCCAGATGGCATTTTCGGCCAGCGGCTGTATCAGCATGGGGGCAATCATGATCTCGGCGGTGTTCAGGCCTTCGTCTACCTTCATATCATATTCAAAATTCGTGAACCGCAGCTGTTCCATTTTCAGGTAGTTGTGCAGGTAGTCTATATTTTGCTGCAGGGTGATGAAGGTGCGGCGGCTATGGTCGAAGTTTTCGCGGATGAGGCGGGCAAAGCGGTTGAGATACCGGTATGCCTCTTCATTGCGGCGGTAAATGATCATGCCCAGGATGCTGTTGAGGCAGTTGAAAATAAAATGCGGGTTCATCTGCGCATGAAGCGCTTTCATTTCCATTTCGGTGAGCTGCTGGTTGAGCAGCGCCAGCTCCAGCTTTTTCTGCTGCATCCGCTCCCGCCACCGCATGGCCATGTAGCCCACGCCGCCCGCCGTCATGGCGGCAAGGGCCAGGAACCACCAGGTTTCCCAGAAAGGCGGGTCTATGATCACGGCCAGGCGGCGGAGCTGCTCATCCCCATGACGGCCTACGGCCTTGATCCACAGATCATAAGTGCCGGGAGAAAGACCGTTCATGTTAACGTTGCGCTGGTTGCGCAGCGGCACCCATGTTTTGGCCGTATTGATGCGGTAGAAGAACTGGTTGTCTGCATTGTTGCCGTAGCTCACAATGGTGAAGCGAACGCCTACGTTGTTGTGCTGGTGAGGGAAACGCACGGTGTCTCCGGGGTAATAGATGGGCCCGTCCGGCGCTGTTACCTGTTCAATCAAAATGGGGCTGGTGTTGGGGGTGGCGGGCTCGTCACCGGGAGAAAAACGTACCAGGTGGTTAGCCGTGAGGGCGTAACAGCGGCCTGTTTCATCGTCATAAAAAATACTGCGGGAACTGGGGCGCTCTTCCGGCAGGCCGTCTCCGGCGCCGTAGAGGTTGAACTTGCGGGTATCCAGGTCTATATTGCCTACCTGGTTGCCGGGGGTGGAAAACCATATTTTCCCCAGCACTTCACAGTTGCTGATGTTCACGAGCGCGGTAGATGAAAAACCGTCCGTCCAGCTATGGCTGATAAAGCGGTTCTCGCGGATGCGGTATTCCTGCAGGCCGTTCTCGAAGCTGTGCAGCCAGAGGGAACCGCGGGCGTCCGCACAAATGGCCAGTATGTTATCTTCTTCTTTATTGATACCGTTGTAACGGGTGATCACCGTATCATCAAACCGCCCGGTGCTATACCGCCAGCGGGCAAGGCCATGGCCGGAGATCCAGATGTCTCCGTAAGCGTCGCACACGGCCTGCTTCACCCGGTCAAACGGCAGGGCGGGATTGGTTTTACCCGTGTAACAGGTGAAGCTGCGGCGCTGAATGTTGTAACGCGCCACGGCGCCGCCCCACATGGCTACCAGCCAGGCCTCCCCGTTTTTGAGGGGAGGCCCCAGATGCACCCGCAGCCCTTCCAGCTCCGGCGGCATGGCTACGCGGCCAACGTTGTAATGCCGTGTATCCAGCCACATAACGCCCTTGTTGGTGCCTATCCAGAGGGTGTCAGGATGGTAACGCTGAATGGTGGCCAGCTGCGCCCCTTCTTTGCTGCCTGGCGCCAGTTTGATGGTGCGGATAACAGACATGGTGGCCGTGTCTACTACGGTAATAGTTGCTTCAGGATTGCTGCCGGTCAGGTACAGGCGGCCGCCATGGCGCAACACGGCGTAGAACCGGGAGTAGCCGTCGTCCGGCGCCGGGTTGAGGTTCCAGGCGGTAAAGAACGGCTGCTCTTTCCGCTCTCGCAGCAAGCCCATGGACGTGCCTACCCATAAGCCGTTGTCGCGGTCGGTAAACACGTAATTGCATTTGTATTCCGGCAATTGTTTCGCTACTTCAAACTGTACCTCACCGGGCTCCTGAAGGCGGAACACACAAAGGCCGGAACGGGCCAGCGTAATGGCAAAGCGCCGGCCGGGCATGGAGAAGATGCGGCTTTCCGCCGTCAGCTCTTCCTGGGCAAAAGCAGGAATGGACGCTGTTATTTTCGTTTGTTCATTTGCGTTATATACGGTAAGGCTGTCTTTTGCCTGGTGAACGAACATGAACAGGCCTTCTCCCAGCTGGCAGCGCACCAGCCAGGGGCGGCAGAATGCCCGCAGGCCGGGCGGCAAAGCGGTAAGGTAACGGATGAAGCGGCGGGTAGCGGGAATGTACAACGAAATGCCTTCCTGCCTGGTGAACAGCAGCACGTTCCCGTCTCCCAGCTGAAACATGTTCTGCCCGTAATTGGCCACGGAAGCGCCGCTTTCGCCGCCGGCCCGGAGGCGGTTGAAGCGGAAGGCAAAACCGGTGTCTGCGTTCATCACATAAAAACCGAGTGAAGAGCTTAAGGCCATGGCGCCATTATGCAGCGGCAGCACGTCTACCAGCCTGTTCTGGCTGGTGTGGCTGCGCTCAGACGCGGGCAACAGGTAGTTGCGGCCCTGCATGCTGAGGGTATTGAGCTGGTGCAGGCCTTTCTGCGTCAGCACCAGCAAAAGGCCGGACGCAGTACGCTTCAGGTCTATAATATGGTTGCCGGGAATGCTGCGGCCGGAGGTATCGTGAAAATAGCTGGCAAAGGTGTTGCCGTCAAAGCGGTTCAGGCCGTTCTCCGTGCCCAGCCAGATGTAGCCCATCCCGTCCTGCGTAATGCAGGACACATTATTGTCAGACAGTCCCTGCCGGATGGTATACCGCTCAAAGGCGGCAGCGGCCGGTTGTGCTATGGAAACCTCACCATAAGGCAGGAGAAGGCAGATCAGGAGAATATGCCGGGCAGATCTTTTCATGGGGTATCAAAAACAAGTACCTTAAAGCTACAACATTTATCACATACGGCCGTAAAATAATCCGCCGAAACCCTTTACAAGCGGCACTTGCCCGGTTTCAGCCAAAATCTGCCGTTAACAGTTTTCCGCCGCCGCAAACAGTTTATTGTCTCTACTTTCGTACGGCAGGCGTACAGCATTGATACGCCGAAGCAGCTATTCAGGACAACGAGACACAATGCACTGCTGCCACCCCAAAAATTCCGCAGCACCCATGCATGCAGCAAATCAACACGGAAGCTCCAGACCGAACAGGCGTGGATGAATTGAACACTGAGTGTTTACACCCCAAAATAATTTTAATATGGACACACCTTTCCTGTTATTCCCCAATCTTGAGCGGGAAACAACCCGGGAACCCATCCCCGACAATCTCAACGGCTATGCCGAAAGCCCTTTCCTACACGTAAGCAAGCTGAACGGGAAAACCGCCGGCAGCGACCAGAAGGCCGAAAGTTTTGTTTCCATCATGAATGAACTGCACGATGACGAGTTTAACGAACAGCTGGAAGACCTGCTGAACGAAGTAAAAGACTTCCAGGAACGTTATCTCTCCCGCGAGCAATACATGAATAATGAACATTACACGCGCCAGCTCACGCAAACCTACTACCAGCCGCTGGTACGGGAAGTAGACGCCTTCCTTGACACCATGGCGAGGGAAGGCTACGAAGCAGACAGCTCCTCCAAAACGCTCGACGAGGTAGAGGAATCCCTCACCAGCTACGAGTTCAACACCACAGACCTCACCGAAGTGCAGGAACAGTTCCTGGGCGGCCTGAAAAAGCTGGCCAAAAAAGCCGTAGGGGCTGTAGGCAAGATCAAAAAAGGCATTGTGAAAGTGGGCAAGGTAGCCGCCAACCTGGCGCTGGGCCCTATCTTCAACCGCATCAAAGGCGTCATGAAAAAGTTCCTCATGGGTATGCTGCAGAAAGGCATGCACCTGATACCGGCGCAATACCGCGGCATTGCCCAAACTTTGGCCGGTAAAGTACTGCCGCCCGCCCTGCGCCCCGTAGTACCTGCCCCGGCGCCCACCGTGCCCAACACCGCCATGGCTCCCACAGCGGCGCCAGACCCTGACACCACGCTGGATACGGCGGAGAATATACAAGACGGCATGAACGCCGCCACCGCGCAGCTGCTGATGGCAGACAATGAAGTGGAATGGAAAACGATGGAGGCAGACCTGGACAACCTGCTGGCAGACCGTGGCGATTCCGCGTATGACCCTTCCGCCGGCGCGCGGGAAACATTCGTCACTGCGCTGGGCGAGCTGGAAGACGGAGAAAGCCCCGCCCCTGCCGTAGAGAACTTTGTAGCGGCCGTTACCACCGCGCTGAAATTCGCCATGCCGCTGGTGGGCCGCGAAAGGCTGAAGGGATGGGCCGTTTCGCTCATCAGCAAACTGATAGGCCCGCTGGTAGGAACACAAAATGCAACAGCGCTCTCCCGCCTGCTGGTAGATAAAGGCTTTACCATGCTCAATTTGGAAACAGGCGGCACTGCGGGCGCCAACGGCGCCGTGGCGGAAGTGGTGGAAAACACCCTCCGCCAGATACCGGAATTCCCGCAGTATGTGCTGGAAGACCGGCAGCTGTTTGAGCGCTACGTGGTGAACGCCTTTGAGCAATCTGCCGCCGCCTACCTGCCGGACGTGTTACCGGAACAGGCTTACCAGGCGCAGCCCGCCCTCCGCGAGTCTAATGAACACTCCGTGATGTGGAAGAATGAAGAATCGGAGGAGCCTGATGGCAACAAGATATTGAGTGAAGTGATAGACACCGAGCTGACCCCATATACGGCCGCCGAGATCCGCACCTTTGGCGGCATTCCCCTCAGCGTGTTCCTGCGAGACAAGCTGGGCGTCAACGTTACCTCCACCATTCCCGTGCGGGTGCATCTCTTTGAGTCCGCTCCGCGGCGTGACCTGTACCAGATAGCGCAAAAGGCCAAAGGCGTACGCGGCCTGGGCAGCGGCGCGCGCAGCGCCTGGATGCAGCTGCACCCCCTCACCTCTGTAGCCGCCGGCCTGCTGATGCGTGAGCCGGGCCTGGGCTGCAAAAAGAAACAATGCCTGCAGCAGCGCAAGAGCGGCCGCGGCCACCGGTACTACTATCTTGAAATAGACGGCGCCAGGCCGCAGTACTTCCAGCCGCTGACAGGCAAGCAGGTATTGCGCCGGCACACGCAGCTGCGTGCACTGCTCAACTTCCCGGCCAGCGAAGCGGCGCTGACACTGTACCTCAGCGAGCACGATGCGCAGGCCATTGCCGCCTGCCTGCGGAAAAAGAACCAGCCCGAAGCCGCGCATATCATGCTCATGATGGCGCTGCGCAACGGTCTGAAACATCTTTTCTCCTACGGCAAGTCTGACTACCTGCGCGTTGTTCACCCGAAGGTGATACCGGGCAGCCGCTCCGGCGGGGCGGCAGACCAGGTGCCGCCGGTCATCCTGCAAGCCTTCAGCAACGCGGCAACAGACTGGGCGGGCAAAGGCCTCATCACCTTCCTCCGCGAGCAGGCGGCGCAGTTCATCAGCGCCGCGGAAGACCATGCAGACGGCGTAAGCCTCCGCATCGCTTTCATTCAGCCGCCGGATATGGAGGTGCTGAAAGAAGCCTTTGCCGGCAACCTCTCCGGCCTCCGCGAACAACTGTTTTCCAGCCAGCCTTCCCAAACCGTGATACATGCAAGCGCAGGTTACCAGCATTGATACGCCGCCCCGTTACCGCGCATCGCTGATACAGGCCAATCACTGGCTGGAAGCGGCGCGGCGGCTCCTCAACCTGGATGCGCTGGCCGGCCCCTCCTCCTGGAAGGGACTGGAGCTGTACGTGCAGCCCGGCCTCCGGCGGGAGCTGCAGGGCACCGTGGAAAGACTGGTGAAGAAGGGTGATGCCATGATGGCCAATGTGCAGGATACCACGCTGCCTTATCATCACCGTACAGCAGCCATAGAACAGTTCAAACGCACCTATTGCCAGGTGGAGCAGCTGCTCGATTTTTACGCAGACGCACTGGTAACACGCACTACGCCTGAAACCACCGCCATGCTCAAGGCCTGCGACTATATGGCCGGCCACAGCATGCGGGCGCTGCTGCAGCCGCTGGGCATTCCCACGCCCGCCGTTATCACCTATCTTGACAGCGGCATCGGCGCCTCCATCTTCAAGGCAGGCATGCCCCTGTGGGATAACCTGGAAAGCCCCGTGGCAGCTATCAAGGTAACGCGGCATAACCTGCTGCGGCCCACGGCGCTCATTCATGAAGCCGGCCACCAGGTGGCGCACCTCACCGGCTGGAATGCCGAGCTGGCCGCCGCCCTGCGCATCGGCCTCAAAAAATACGGCCTGCAGTTTGCCAACAGCTGGGCCGCCTGGGCCTCAGAAATAGCGGCAGACATCTTCGCGTTCGTACATGCCGGTTTTGCTTCAGTAGCCGCCCTGCACGATGTGGTAGACGGCGCCTCCCGCGAGGTGTTCCGCTATGCCGCCGGAGACCCGCACCCCATCAGCTTCCTCCGCGTGCTGATAGGCACGGAGTGCTGCCGCCAGTGTTACGGCACCGGCATGTGGGACCAGATGGAAAGGCAATGGAAGAAAAAACACCCGCTTACCGCGGCCAGGCCTTCCACGGCGCAGCTGGTCAGCGCCTCACTGCCGCGGCTGCCGGAAATTGTGCGGCTGCTGCTTCAATACCCTTTCCGCGGCTTCGGCAGCAAAAGCATTACCCAATGTATAGACGCCGGCGCTGCGCACCCTGAAGCGCTGCAACGTACGGCCGCCGCCAGCGGAGAGGCATTCTACACCTCCGCCCCGCTGCTGCTGCGCGGGCCCATGGCCAGGCTGGCCTGGAACGGCTACCAGATCATTGCAGCACCCGCCAGGGCGCCTTTCTACCTGCAGCAGCAACAAGCCTGGATGCTGCTGCTGGGAAACTCGATTCAATAACCCCTTTCAAATAAAATATCATGTCAAAAGAAAAAACAACTCCTGAAGTGCCGGTACTGACCGATCCTAAAGCTACCGCCCTTACAACGCTCGCAGCAGACCCCATTCCGCCCGCCGTACTCCTGTTCGGCCGTTATGTGAAACTCCTGAAAGGAGAACCGGAGAAGGTCTGGAATTACTTTAACCTTGAGCTGGCCCGCTGCCAGCCCGGCGTTATTCTCTAACCCCATAAAACACAAGATCATGTTCAGAAGAATTGTTTATACCGCAGAAAACTCGTTCACCAACGCACTCATCAGCGACCCTTCCAAGGCCGTTACAGACCGGGCAGACCGCCTGTTCAACCTGCACCCTTCCGAGGTGTACGCCCTGCTGGAGGCTGCCTGGTCTTTCCGCGTACGCGGCAACTTCCCCTCCGGCCACCCGGAAAACAAAACCGGCCTGCGCGGCCTGCCAGACAGCATCACTGCATTGTTTGACACTTCCTGGCTCAACAGCAGCCTTTTTGTAACACAGCCCAATGGCGTGTGTACCGGCCATTCCCTCTGGGACCACCTGATCTATGCCTACGTAATAGAGTCTACCCAGGTGTACAAAGTGTTCCGCAAGCTGGTGGAGAATTATGCCAAGGGCGATTTCGAGATCAACCTCACGCAGGAGGTGCTGCAGTGGCTGCACAACACGGAAACCCTCTGGTTTGCAGACCCGCCGGTGCTCTCTTCTTTCAACATGGTGAGCCACCTGCGGTCAGACATGTACCTCACCCGCTGCGGCCTTTACTACCGCTTCTTCGGCTTCCCCCTGCCGGGAGATGAGCAGCTGCCTTATTACAAGGCCAAATCATCCCACCTCAACTACCGCCGTTCTTTTGAGCGTTTTGCGGAAGAAGTGTGGATCGGCATCGAGAACGAAGTGAACACCACCGGCAGACGGCCTATAGATGATGCGGCCATTGCCTTCAGCGCGTACGAGATGCAGAAGAACTTCCTCTCCCAGCGCAACAATGGAGACATCACCAAGCAGGAATTTTTCTTTGTGTCTATGATGTCATGGTTCCACCTTTCGCTGGAATACAACAGCCCCATTGTGAGGGCCTTTGGTATCAACGAGCAAAGTCCCGCCCAGCGCCTCTTTGCCCTGGCCAACATTGTGGGCGTACCCGCCAACGGGCTCAGCGAGAACCTGTTCCGCCTGTCAGACAACATGAGCATCCTGCTCACCATGGTAGAAAGCGGCATTTTCAATGACGAGGCCAATGTACCGCAGCTGTACAGCAACACCTCGCCCATTTCCGCCGTGATGAAACAGATCATCTTCAACTACTCACATGTGTCTGGCAACAACCTGAAGGCAAGGGCCGTAAAAACGTACGAAAGCATGCCGCTGCCGAAAGGGAACGGTATAGCGGTAGGCAACGGGCAGCCCGCGCTGCTTTCCTGACACCTCATTTCATCACTGAACAAAACATTGTTTATGGATAACCATAGGCCGGAAGACTCTATCCTGGACCAGGAAGATTTTTCCCCGTACAACCGGTTCCGCCGGCGCCAGCACCGCAGGGTGTGGCTCCGGCGGGAAGACGGCAGCGAAATGGAGCTGGATTCCCCCTTCCTGTTCCCGGAGCTGGCAACAGCCGCCGAAACCGTCATGGAACCGGAAGCGCCCTCTTCTTCCGCCACAGCCGCCCTGCCAGCCATACCAGACGGTGTGGTACGGCAGTGGGGCACGCGCCAGCAGATGGCCGCGCATATTGAAAAGCTCACTTACGCAGCATTGCCCAGGCTGGGCGCCAAAGCTACATCTGTCATGAGCAAGGCGGAAAAAAGCGCCTTCACCGCCATGTGGGAGCGCATCCGCAGAAAACTGCTCGATGCCCGCAAAGCGCTCATCACCGGCGGTTTTATTCCAGCGCTGAGCGGCAAGGAAGATCTGCCTTTCGGCTTTGTGAAAGGCACCTATGGCTCTTACACCGGCGCGGGCAGCAGCAGCAAACTGCTGCAGGCAGAACGGGCAGACAAGGCCATTGCCCGCCTGCACGCCAGCCGCCGCTTCCCACTCACGCAAGATCAGCTGGACATCATACAGCGGATGGCCAACGTTGAATCTGGCGGGCGCATACAGGTGCTCAACGCCTATGACGGCGGCCTGGTAAGCTTCGGTTTCCTGCAGCTCACCCTGCATGTAGGCAAGCTGCAAGCCCTCATCCAGATGGCGCCGGATGCGTTCAAAAAATACGGCATTGCGCTGGACCCCTCTGCCAAATACACCTTCGGCGCCAACGGGAAACACCCTGCCATTGGAGGCGTGAGCAACGCCAACCGCTCACAGCTGCGGTGGAACGGCTGGGCGGAAAGGTTCTATTACGCCGGCTTCGACCCGGACATTATTGAAGCGCAGGTGAAGTACGCCATCAAGTACCTTGACACGCAGCTGGCCGGGCTGAAACGCCGGCTGAAAGCAAAGCTGCCCGCCTCTTACACTACCATCTACAACATCTTCTATAACAACTATTACCAGCAGAACGCCTACATCCGCGGCCTGTTCCAGGAAAGCTTCAACAACAACCCCGCCCGCTCCGTGAACGCCGTGGCGGAAGCGGTCACCAAGTTCGCCACCACCCATCCCGGCGCCACCGCCTGGCTGGAAAAATACAAGAGCGTCCTGGAAAGCAAAGGCTGGGAACGGCTGGTGAAAGAAACCGCCAAAGGCGCTACCGTACAGCTCAGCAACCCGCAGCCCGTGAAAGAGCTGGAATTTGAAGAAGACGATGAATTTGAATTGGCGGAAAGCGAATTTGAAGAACAAGACGATGTCTTTGCAGGTGAAATGGATGATGAAGAAGGCCACGAAGAAAACGAATATGACCCTGAACAGGAAGATGAAAACTATGACGACAGCGAAATGGAATATGAAGATGCTGACGCGGATGAATTTGAGGCCATGGATGATGAAGAGGCGGAATACCTGACCTCGGACGTAGTGGAAAACGAAGAGGATGAAGAGGAGTACCTGCTTGCTGAATTGGAAGGGGAGGAAGAATTTGAAGATGATGAAGAACTGATGGAGAGCGAATTTGAAGAGGACGGCGAGTTTACGGACGATGAGTTTGAAGACGATGAATTCCTTTTCCCCGGACCGGAGCATGAAACTACTGCTGCCGTCAAAGGCACCACCGTTTACCTGGATGTAAGCGCCGTCAGAGGCCACAAACGGAAAACCGGCGCATTCCTGCCGGACACGTTCAAACCCTCCGCCACCGTCAACATACTGGTATACCTGCATGGCCTCTACCAACGGGGAGATGAAACCAATGGCATTGCCGCCTACTGGAAACACTATGCCAACATCCCGGAGCTGTTTTACAGCAGCGGCAAAAATGCCATCCTGCTGGCCCCTACCCTGGGCAGCAACCCGCAAAGCAGCCTTGTGATGTTCAGCAGCGCAGGCTTCTTTGACAAATACATACAGGCCTGCCTCACCGCGCTCAAAGCCAAAAACCTGCTGCCGCAGGAGGCAACGCCGGGCAGCATCATCATTGCGGGCCACTCCGCCGGCGGCAAGCCTATGAGCGGCATCCTGCACGCGCGCAACAAGCTGCTGGCCAACATTTCCGAATGCTGGGGTTTTGATTGCCTGTACGGGTATTACTTTGACGGCTGGCTGCAAAAAGACCGGCAGAAGCACATCCTCTATCATTACTGGGCGCATAACAGCAAGGGCGCCAAAAGCCGCCCCGCCATCAACGGAGATGCCCTGCAGAAAAAGCATCCCAACATGCGCAACATTGCGCCCAAGGCGCGCACAAACCATCAGAACATCATTGCCTACGCGTGGAAGAACGAGATCAACCAGCGCCCCTGGTTTGACAGCTCGCCACAGCAACAACAGGAAAACGAGGCCCCGGCCGCGCTCAAGCTGGTGAAGCTGCCGCTGTACACGGGCCCCATCACTATTGTGAAGGCTGATAAAAAAGCGAAGCTGGCGGAGCTGAACGAAGCGCCTTCCGTTTACCTGAAGGCCATTGTAAAAGCCGCGGGGCAAGACCCTGACAAGTGGTTTTCCAGCTTTACGCGCGTGTCTTTCCTGGGCAGGGAGCTGAAGCCCGGCCAGTACGTGCATATTTCGCTGGCCCGGCTGCTGCAGCAAACGGAAGCGAAGTTCATGGAGCAATACCCCGGCAAAAGCGCCACCGCCATTGGTGATGCGCTGGGCCTTACGCAGGAAGGAATGGCCGCCTCCAGGGGCACCTCTTCCACGGCCACGTATTCCTATCACATGTTCGGCCTGGCGCTGGACATCAATTACAACGGCAACCCGTACATCCAGCCCGGCGCCCACGCGGCTTTCAACCAGTTCATGAAAAAAGTGGGCCTGCTGAATACCGGCAGCGCCATCCCTGTGGTGAACTGGGCAGCCTGGGCCAGCAACTCCCTCAAACCGGAAGATTACATGCGTATGTATGATCAGTTTGCCGTGCTGGACAAACACCTGGAACGGTATTTCAGCTACCTGGAAAGCCCCGCCGCGCTGCAGGCCCGGCTGGATGCCGCTCAAAACGGCTACTGGTACGGCAAAACGCTGCAACAGGCCACGGCCGTCATCAAAAAAGACCTGAAAGACCTGACCAAGGCCTGGAAAGGCACCCGCAGCAACCCCGAAGCTATTTTCCGCAAAGGCGGTTTCCTGGCCCTCTCGCGCGAGTTTGTAGAAGGCATGGTGAAGGCCGGCTTTGACTGGGGCGGGCGTTATGGAGATATGATGCACTTCGATATGCGCACTACGGGCGTGGGCGCCAAAATTGAAGCTGCCAAGAATGCCTATATCAGTAAAAAACGGAAAGAGGCCGCTGCCAAATATCTTGCTTTAGTTTAATGCTGCTTCAGGTAACCCCAAGAAGAGGCATCCCGGATTCTTCCGGGATGCTCTTTTTCTTTTACGGCAGTGATGCTCTTCCAGGTCTCAACCGCGCATTAAAACAAAAAAGCGGCATCACCAGGTGATGCCGCCTGAGCGGGCGCTTTTAAAAGTACCCGCCTTTGTCTGAAATGTCTTTGACAGATTGCCCTTCTTTCACCCAGCCGAAAATCAGCTGCTCGTTTTCCCTGATCTCTTCCGCACGCAGCAGTACGTTGTAGGCAATGTCTCTCGGCACTATCAGCACGCCGTCAATATCGCCCAGCACCACATCTCCGGGGCGCACCAGCACGTCTCCTATCACCAGCGGGGTTTGGTAGTGGGTAATGAGGCAGCGGCCCAGGCTGCCGTTGGATATCCTGTATTTGTAGAACACCGGGAACTCTGCCGCCAGTATCTGGTGCGTATCCCTGATGCCGCCGTCTATGCAGGCGGCCTTTACTTTTTTCCCTTTGGCCGTGGCCGTCATCACGCCGCCCCACAGCGTGGCCTTTTCGTCTTTGCTGGTATCCCAGACCACAAAAGCGTCTTCCCTGATCTCGTCCAGCATCTTCACCCTGAACTCCATTTCGCCGCTGATCATGGCATTGGGGGCGCTTTTTACGGTAAAGGCAAAACCTGCTACCGTTCTGTATTCACGCAGGGGAACAATGTGATTGGGCAAGGCCTGGTTTAACAAACAATGTTCCCGCAGCACGTCATTGACCGCGCCGGTGTACAATTGCTCAAACCGCTGCAGCAGCTCTTTGTCGGGAATGGGGAAAGTATTGGCAGGAATAGTTTGCCGGCTCTCGATCAGTTTTTCCAGGTTCATCATGCCCACTTCTTTCTTATATTGGTCAACACTCATAATAATAGATATTTAGTTTAGTGAAATGCTTTTTTCATAAGCCTTGTCTTTCCCGAAGAAGACGTACGCTGCCAGGCCCAGCAGCGCAGCCCCCAGCACGTAGCTGGCAGAAAGCCAGGCCAGGCTTGCCTCCAGGCCCAGTGTGGGTTTTAATATGCCCAGTATCAGCGGCGCAAAAGCGCCGGCCAGGAACGCTCCCATCAGCATAATGCCGGAAGAGGAAGAGCGCATGTTATGCGGCGCTATTTCATACAGTGACGCGAAGATGTTGGAGTCATACACCCCTCTGAAAACGCCGAACAGGAACAGCGCCGTGTAGATGACAACCAGCGTGTGGCCCGCCGCCATCCAGTAAATGAAGGGCGCGCCCAGCAGCAGGCCTGCACATTGCACCAGCAGCCGGTTGCGGCGGTTGATCTTTGCCGTGGCGTCCGCTATTTTCCCGCCGGCCAATACGCCCAGGAAGGCCCCGGCATGATGGTAAAACATGGATGAAAAGCCGGCATCCGTCAGGCTCAGCCCGAACTTTTCCACGAGGAACGAAGGCATCCAGGTGAGGTAGCCTACATTCACAAATACCATGCAGGCAAAGGCGCCGGTGAGCAGCAGGAAGGTGGGCTTGCGCAAGATCACTTTGGCCGTGGCCGCAATGCTGACGCCCTGCTCCGCCACTACCGGCCGGTCTTTGCTAAGCCGGAAGAAGATCACGAAGGCGAGCACAATGCCGAAGGCGCCGAACACAAAGAAGGCGTTGCGCCAGCCGTAGTGCTCACCGATGTACCCGGCAATGAGGCCGCTCAGGATGATGCCGGCATACACGGCCGTTTGATGCAGGGCCAGGGCGGTAGAGCGGTTGCCGGCGTAACGCTCGCTGAGCATGGCATTGGCGGAAGGAGCGTAGAAAGCTTCTCCTCCCCCGGTGGCAAAACCTCTCAGCACCAGGAACTGGATGAGCGTGGAGCACAGCCCGGTAGCCAGCGTGGAAAAGCTCCAGAAAAGCAGGCTGAAGCCGATGATGCTTTTGCGGGAGATCCGGTCTCCTGTAAAGCCGGCTACGGGCACCAGCAGCCCGTACGTCCACACCAGCGCGGAGGCTATCAGGCCCAGGTCTGCGTCTGACAGGGCCAGCTCCGCCTTGATGAGGGGCAGCACCACGCTGAATATCTGCCGGTCTGCCTGGTTCAGGAAGAAGGCCAGCCATAGCAGCACCAGCAGCTCCCAGCGGTAGCCGCCGGCTTGTTTCACCTGCACGTCAGGAGCAAGCGTTTTATCTTGAATGTTCGGGTTTGCCGTCATCATTTATAATTTTGCTTTTACCGGCGGCGCGTTCCAGGCCTCTGCCGTAATCATGTTCCCTGCTTTCTTTTCCCGCCAGTGCACCTTCAGCGTGATCTCCCGTTTTTCTCCGGGCATCAGCCAGTAAAAATTATCCGTGGCCGTAAAGGCGCGTTTGGCGCCTGTTACATCAAGCGTGGTCATAAAGGCAGGTATCTTTCCGTTGTTGGTGACCACGGCCCGTATAACGGCGGCTTCATTGTTCAGCCGGTTGTGTTGTACAACGGCCAGCTGCAGCGAGGTGCGCGTTTTGCCCACGGTGGGCCGCAACCAGGGGCCTTTCTCCAGCGTGGGCCAGGGGTTGGATTCCCGCAGGTAGGCCTCATAGAAAGAAGCATCTTCCATCTGGCTTAATACGCGGGGGTAGTAGAACGAACGGGATACCAGCTTGCCGCTGGCGTCTTTCAGTTCGGCCAGCAGGAACAGGAAGCGGTCTTTATACGTGGACGGTATCAAAAAGCTGTCTATCGCCGTATCCGTCACGGAAGTGCCTGCCGCAATGCTGACCGGTTGCTCATAGGCAGCCAGTTGCCGGAAAGCATCGTCATATACGCGAATGGTGATGCCTGCGCCGGGTATGGCCTGCGGCAGGGCGTGCGTGATCTTTGTGCGCAGCGTGATGCGCTCCCCTGCTTTCCAGAGCAGGCGGGGAATATCGATGGCCACATGCGTAGGCTCATACGTGCGTTTCAGGAAATAATAAGGCGCGCCGGGCTGCCCGAACCAGTCCATCAGCTGGATGGCTATCACCGGCCAGTGGCGTTTGAACACCCAGGGCATCAGGCCGGTGGTGACCGGGTAATTGCCCTGCACCTTCTCCGACATCACCTGGTAAAATTCTCCGGCGCCGATTTGTGTAGCCTCTGCTATGGCTTCAATGGTGGGGTTAGACATATCTGTGATATGGGAGGCGCGGCTCAGCATGCGCGGCACGCGGCCGGGGCCGTACTCCGCAAAGTGATGGATCAGCTCCTGGTGGCCCGCCGCAAAACTTTTATCCCACATCTTGCCCAGGTCAAAGAACTCTTTGTCAGATACCAGCTCCCGCAGCAAACCGGCCTCCGGCATGCTGTGCATGCCTGTTTCAGACATCCAGGGTATATACCGGAAATTGGGTTTGTACCATACGGGGTCCATGTCAGGATAGGAATGCATGCTGCCGGCATCCGGCGTGGTGCGCACAAACAGGCGGGTATCATCGAAGGTATGCAGGCTTCTTTCCAGGATGCCGATGGTGGCGGCGTTGCCGTAGGAGTACGGATTGAACTCGTTGCCGCCGCACCATACCGCCAGGCTGGGGTGGTTGCGCAGCCTGAATATGTTCTGCACTACCTGCGCCTCCCAGATATCCTGCGGGTAGCCGGGCGTATCCTGGTTGCCGATAGGAAAATCCTGCCACACCATAATGCCCAGCTCATTGCAGATCCTGTAGAAATCATCTGTTTCCAGCAGGCCGCCACCCCATACGCGTATCAGCTGCACGCCCATGTCCCTGGCCGCTTCCAGCGCCCAGCGGTAACGCTCCGGGGAAAGGTCCAGCAGTACGTCTGCGGGCGTCCAGTTCATGCCTTTCACAAAAATTTTGCGGCCATTCACCACAAACTGCCAGTTCTGCCAGCGGTCTGCGGTGCGCGGGCCGGCGGAGGGCACTTGCTCAATGGTGCGGATGCCGTATTCGAAAGACAGGCGGTCTATCACCTGCGCTCCCTTTTTGAGGGCAATGCGCACGTTGTAGAGCGGCTGCTCTCCCATGCCCGCGGGCTGCCAGATGGCAGGGGTATTTACGGTAATATCTTCTTCCAGCCAGTTGCGGCCTTCGTTAATATGCAAGGGTATTTCTTTTACCGCCGCTACCTTCCCATTTTTATCAACCAGCTCCACCGTTACCTGCAACGCTTCTTTCACCGGCACTACGGGCGGCACTTTGGTGTCCCAATGCAATATCTGCGTGTTGTTCCAGGGGTGCAGCCGTTGCTGCAGGGAATGCGCGTTGGCCAGCACTTCCATGGAAAGATGCAGGGAGGCTTTTGATGGCGTCAGCTGCCGCGTAGTGAGGAAGGGGCGCTCCAGGTGGTAGGGCGGCACTACTTCCAGCCGCACGCCGCGCCACATGCCCACAGAGAAAAACGCTTCCGCCCCGGAGCCGCCGGAAATGATCCAGGGTTTGATGATGCGGCCGCTGGCCCTGGGGTTGTAGCCGGTGCGTTTGCTGTAGTCTTTTTCTCCCGTGGCGTTCCTGGGCAGGTTATCTGCATCGGTGGCCTTCTGGCCCCAATTGCCTGCTCTTACTTCTACCGTGATCTTGTTTTTGCCGGGCTTGAGCCATTTGCCGATCTCCGCGTCCGGCCCGGCAAACATGCCTTCATGCGTACCGGCCAGGCTGTCGTTCACCCACACTTTGGCAAAATAATCGATGCCGTCAAAGCAGAGGAACACCAGGTCTCCGGGGTTTGCGGCCGGCGCCTGGAATTCCCGCTGGTAGTACCACACTTTTTCGTCCAGCCACTTGTACAGGTTGGCGTTCATGTTGTAGTACGGGTGCGGCAATTTGCCAGCCCTGAAAAAAGACCAGTGTACGGAAGAAGGCACGGCCGTTGTGAACGGTTCTTTCCTTGCGGCCAGCTCCTGCAGGGAGGTGATGGGCTTGTCCATATAAGACAGCTCCCAGCTGCCGGAAAGCGTTACATGCTGCGCGCCTTCGCGCGGTGTAATGCGGAACGGCTGCCAGAGCGGCTTTACCGTGTCTTGCGCCCATACCGCGGCGGTAATGGCCAGGCTGATGCTGAATATTATTAATTGCTTCATCATGTGTTTTGATCTTTAGTGGTGTAAGGCGCGGCTTTGCCGTAGCCTCTCATCAGCAACAGGCCGCCGTCTACCGTAATGGTGCTGCCGGTCATATACCGGTCGTTCAGCAGCATGCTGCTCACCACGGCGGCTACTTCTTCCGGCAGGCCGAAGCGGCCCATAGGTATGCCGGCGTTCACCTCTTGCAGCAGCTCCGGCTGCTGGCGTACGCCGGCGTTGATGTCTGTTTCCACCGCGCCCACTGCAAATGAATTGACCCGGATGTTATGCGGCGCCAGCTCCATGGCGGCGCTTTTGACCATAGACTCCAGCGCCGCCTTGGAAGCGCCGTAGGCAGAAAGGCCAATACCGGGGCGGATGCCGTTTACAGACGTGATGCAGGCTATGCTGCCGCCGCGGCCTTCCTCCACCATGTGCCGGGCAATGGTCTGCATCAGGAACAAAGCGCCTTTGTAATTGACGTTCATGAACCCGTCTACATCTTCCGGCGTATTGTCCAGGAAATGTTTTTTGTAAGACACGCCCGCGTTATTGACCAGCACATCAATGCCGCCCCAAACGCCCCAGGCGGCGTGGCCGAGGGCTATGGCGGCTTCGGGGACGGACAGGTCTGCCTGTAACGCCGCCGCCTCTACGCCGTGCTGCCGTATGGCCTGCACTACCGCTTCCGCTTCAGCGGCTTCGCGCTTGTAGTGCACAATAACGTTCAGCCCTTGCGTGGCCAGCTGCAATGCAATGGCTTTGCCTATTCCGCGTGACGCGCCGGTAACCAGCGCCGTTTTTCTTGCTTCCGTCATGAGAGTACGCTTTTACAGTCCGCCAACAGTGGGGAACCAGTCAGGCCGCCGCGGGTCTTGATGGAACCGGGCGTAGTAGTCCCCTTTTTCTTCGTAATATTTTTCGTAGAACTTCATTTTCTCTTCATCCAGCGCAACGCCCAGCCCCGGCCCTTCCGGCACTTTGATGCAGCCGTTGCGGTACGGCATGAGCCCGCCCTGAATAATATCATCTGTGAGGTAGTGATAGTGCGCGTCTCCTGCAAAGTTCATGGTAGGAATGGTGGAGGCCGTGTGCAGCATGGCGGCCAGCTCAATGCCGAACTCCGCGCCGCTGTGCATGGCTATGCCCAGGTTGAAGGTGTTGCAAACGGCTACCAGGTCTTTCACGCCGCGCGGGCCTTCCCAGTAGTGAATATCTGTCAGCACAATGTCTACCGCGTCCATACGTATGGCCGGCGCCAGGTCTTCAAAACGGGCGGGGTACATATTGGTGGCAATGGGTATCCTGATCTGCTTCTTCACGGCGGCATTGCCTTGCAGGCCCCAGGCCGGGTCTTCAAAATATTCTATGTTCAGCGCTTCCAGCCGCTGCCCTATACGCACGGCCGTTTGAACAGACCATACGCCGTTGGGGTCTATGCGCAGCCCGAAATCGTCACCCAGCTCTTTCCTGCACAGCTCCAGCACGCGGGCTTCTTCCCCAGGGTCTTTCACACCGGCTTTCAGCTTCATGGCTTTTACGCCCAGGGTTTCATGCAGCTCCGTACAAAGGGCCGCCAGGTCTTCCGCCTTTTCATCATCTCCCCCGCCGGGCCGATTGTACCGCCAGAAGAGGTAGGCTATCATGGGAATTTCCTGCCGTACGCTGCCGCCCAGCAGGTCACTCAGCGGCCGGCCCAGCGCCTTGCCCTGTATGTCCAGGCAGGCCATTTCAATGGCGGCGTACAGGCGGGCGTTAGACATGTAGTAAATGCTCCGCAATACCTTCAGCTTGATCATTTCAAGATGAAAGGGGTCCATGCCGACAATGCGCGGTTTCAGCTTCTGCAGGGCGGCGCGCTGGTCTCCCCCGCCTACTTCTCCCAGGCCGGTGATGCCTTCATCCGTCACCACTTCCAGTATGGTACGCAGAAAGTAGCCCGGATGCACGCCGGTGTTATGCCGCAGCTGCGCATTCAGCGGAATGGCCACGCATCTTGTTCTGATGTCTATGATTTTCATCGGTAAAATTTATTATCACAATTGGATGGTCCTGTCGCTTTCTTTTTCCAGGCGTACGATGCGCGTAGTTACCTTCTTCCCTTTTTTGATGCTGATCTCATATTCCCCGAAGAAGCCGTCAAACGTCAGCTGTTGGCGGCCGGCCGTTTTTTCGGTGAAACGGGTTTTCCATTCCTTGTTGATGAGGCTGTCCAGCACATGGTACGATGGTTTGGGAGACAGGTCTTCATTCAGGAAGCCGCCGCGCCATTTGTCTTCCCCGGCCAGGGCCGTACCGTCTGCCACGTTCCACCAGATGATGGCTTCCGTGGCCGGGTGGCTGAACCAGAGGCGGTAAAAGTTGCGCGTCATTTTTGCCTGCAGCTGCGCGCCCGCTTCATTAGCCGGCAAGGTGGGCAGCGTGATCTCTGAAATATGTAAGGGCTTGCCGAAGCGGCCGTACAGGTCCAGCACGTTAAAAAGTTCTGCGGGCGTGAATGCTTTTCCCGCCGCCGCGCCGGCATGCGCCTGCTCGCTGAAAAAGTGGAACTGCAGGCCGATGGCATCAATCCTGGCTCCCTTGCAGAGCAGTGATGCTATCAGCAGGTAATAAGGACTGTACTCCCGCCGGTATTGCTGCCATACGGATGTTACGTCGTTGATCATCAGCTTGGCGGAAGGAGGAAAATATTTTTGCGCGTCCAGGAAAGCCTTCAGCGCATAGTTTTCCGGCAGCAGTACATTGGCGTGGGTTTGCCCCACTTCATTCACCACGTCCCAGGTCTGGATGGCCGTACCGTACCTTTCTCCCAGCTCTTTGATCCTTTTGGTGACCAGGGGTTGTATGGCCGCGGTATCTGCGGGCAGCCAGTCCGGGATGGAATGGACGGTATGGTCCCACAGGAGGGTGTGCCCCTTTGGCGTTATGCCGTTAGCCTTGCAAAAGGCCAGCACGGGGTCTGGCGGCGGGCGGCGGTAAATAACGGGGCTGCCGGCGCCATAACGCAGCTGGCCCTGCTGCGGCTCCAGCGTTTTCCAGTAAAAAGGCATACAGGCCAGGTTGAACAGCGATGTAAATACCTGCTCGTACCGGCGGTTCTTTTCCTTGTCCGCAAAACCGTTCAGCATAAAAATATTGGCGCCGAACTGGTACTGGTGCTTTACCTGCCGCACCGTTATTTCTTCCGCGCCGCCTGCGGGCAACAGCAAAGTGAACGCGCCCATGCGGTTAGCCTTGATGCCTTGCTGAATGCGCTGCTCCACTACAGGGTCGTTCCAGAGCGAGTCATAGCGGCTTTGCGCGGCCGCGGCCAGTGGAAGGAACAGGCAACAGAGAATGGTGATCTTCTTCATCATTTCAATATCCGGGATTTTGATCTTTAACAGGGTCTAATGCTTTGTTATAGTTCATTTCAGAAAGCGGCACGGGCCAGAGCAGGTGTTTGTCTGCCACCGTTTTGCCTTTCACCTGCTGCACCACCGTTTTGGCAATGCCCATGCGTTTCAGCTCCAGCCATCTTTTGGCCTCATACACGGTTTCATAACCACGCTCTTTCACCACCAGGTTAAGGAAACCTGCGGCATCATAGTCTGCCAGCTTGTAGTCACCGGCGTCTGCCACCAGCGGGTTGAGCCCGTAGGCACGCCGGCGCACCATATTGAGGCGCTCCACGGCCAGCGCGGTGGGGCCGCTGTTGGCCTTGCAGGCAGCCTCCGCGTAGAGCAGCAGCACATCGGAATATTTGTAGAGAGGATAATCATTACCGGCGGAGAGCTGCGTAGCCGCCACCGGGTCCTTAAACTTACGGAAAAGCACGGAAGTTGCTCCCAGGCCTATGTTATAGGAATATAAATTGAACGGTTTCCGCAGATCGGCAGGGTCCCAGTTTTTAATGACGCTGTTCTGCACCGTGTCTGTATAATGCGCGTAAAACCCGCCCGCACCGTGGTACTTTGCGCCGGGGTGGTGGGCAAACATCACCATCTGCCAGCCCTGGCTGCTGCCGGAGCGGCTGAACTTGAGGTAAAATATTTCCTCCGGGCTGGTTACCACGTCCGCGCCATAGATCTTGTCAAACTCTGCCGCAGTGGCTACCGGCACCAGTGCATATTTGCCGGAGGCAATCACTTCGTCTGCCCGGGTCATGGCTTCCGTGTTTTCGTTCAGGGTAATATGCACATCCGCCAGCAAGGCCCTGGCCGCCCATTTGGTGGGCCTGCCCGCAATAGCGGCCGCATCCGGCAGGTCTGTTGCTGCCTGCTGCAGATCATCTTTGATGAGCTGGTATACCGCCGCCTCCGGGCTGCGCGCCAGGTTGGCCTCTTCCATATTGCTTTCCGTTCTCAAAGGCAATGCCCCCCAGTTCCTCACCAGGTGGAAGTAGGTAAAGGCCCGCATGAACCTTGCTTCCGCCACGTACTTCTTAATGTCCGCCTCACTGATGGCGTTGCCGTTGGGCGCATTGAGAATTACCAGGTTGGCGTTGCGAACGGCCCTGTAGAAAAGATCCCAGATCTGGCCGGAGCGCGTGATATTGGTGTTGTCAAGACCGGCGTATTCATTCAGCGGCTGATAGCTGCCCCTCCCGTAAATGTATTCGCCGTAGGTTTCCAGCTGCGCGGGGTAGAGGCCGCCCATGCAGCTTTCGTTCCGCAGCGGGCCAAAGATGGCGTTCACCGCGGTTTCCACTTCAGCCGCCGTATTATAGAACTGCTCTTCCGCTACAGACTTGGGCTCTTCCTTCAGGTCCTTGCTGCAGGATGCCAGCGCGGCGCAGGCTATTATGGCTATCATCAGTTTTTTCATTGTTGTCCGTTTTTTTCATGATGAAAATCAAAACCCGCATCTTATGCCCACCGTCACCGCCTTGAAGGGCGGGTAGCTGTAGTGGTCTATGCCCTGGCGGATGGAGTTTGAACCGCCGTAACTGTTGATCTCAGGATCGTACCCGGAATATTTGGTGATGGTGACCAGGTTTTGCCCGCTTACATACAGCTGCGCCGTGCGGAACCATTTCACCGCCTGCTGCACCGGCAGGTTGTAAGCCAGCTGGATGTTCTTCAGCCGTACATAAGAACCGTCTTCCACAAACCGGTCAGATATCTGCGCGGAGGTGGTGCGGCTGATCTTCGGGTATTTGGCGTTGGGATTTTCAGGCGTCCAGTGGTTGTTGTAAACGTCTACCGGCATGTTGAGGCCGAAGCCATAATCAAGCGTCTGGTTCACGGCGGTGAGATTGAAGATGTCGTTGCCCTGGGAGCCTTGTATGAATACCGTCAGCTCAAAGTTTTTCCAGGTAGTGCTGCTGTTGAGGCCGTAAATAAAAGCTGGATTGGGATCACCGATGAATTTTTTGTCACCGGCGTTGATCACGCCGTTCTTGTCCTGGTCAACATACTTGATCTTGCCGTTGGCGTCATACCCGTCTTCCACATAGCCGAAGAACTTGCCCAGCGCTTCCCCTTCCCGCAGGCGGTTAATGTAATCATTCACTACCGTGATGTTGATGCTGCCTCCCAGTACGTCTTCCCCGTTGTACAGTTTCACGATCTTGTTCCGGTTAATGGCCAGGTTGCCAGACAGGCTCCAGGTAACGCTTTTGGAGCGCACCACGTCTGCTTCCAGCATCAGCTCAAACCCGCGGTTCTGCATTTCCCCGATGTTGCGGATAGTATTGGTATACCCCAGGGAAGACGGCAGAGACACGGTGTTGAGCAGGTCTCTCGTGTTCTTGATATAATAGTCCACACCCGCTCTCAGCCGGTTGTCCAGCAGGGCCAGGTCAAGCCCGATGTCTGTCTGCTCCGTGGTTTCCCATTTGAGTGACGCCGGCAGCCGGCTGCCGGGCGCATACATGGTAAAGATGGCATCTCCGAAAATGGTTTGGCCGGTGGTGAGCTGGTTGAGGGTGAAGTAGGGTGAAATGGCCGTGCTGCCGGTATTGCCCCAGCTGGCACGGAGTTTCATATCGGATATCCACGGTACGTTTTGCAGGAAACTTTCTTCAGACACCCTCCACGCCAGCGCAGCGGCCGGGAAATAGCCCCATTTGTTCTGCTCGCTGTAGCGGGAAGAGCCGTCTGCGCGGAAGCTGACCGTAGCCAGGTATTTGTCCCGGTAGCTGTAGTTAAGCCTGCCCAGCCCGGAAATGAGCGTCCATGCGGAATAAGAGGAAGTAGGCACCCCCGGCGTGCCGGCCGCTTCAAGGTCATACGGGCCTTGAATGTTGCTGATAAAGCCGCTGCCGCCGCCGCCCACCGCGTTGGTTTTATAGGTCTGGTAGGTAAAACCGGCGGTAGCGCTGAGGCTGTGCTCCCCGAAAACCTTGATATAGTTAATAATATTCTCGTTCAGGATGCTGGTAACGTTAGATGAGCTGACGCTGCCGCTGCCGGTGGTGGTGTTGGAAACAGTACCGTTAGACGAGGTGAAGCCGTTGGTATACACGTTCGTGAAATTGTCTTCATTCTCGATGCCACCGGATACCTTAACAGACAGGCCGTCAACCGGCTTGTAGGTAACCGCCACATTGGCCAGCACCTTGTTGGCGCGCACGTTGTCAGACGCTTCCCGGATATTGGCCAGCGGGTTGATGATCACGTTGGAGATGAACGGGTACGAAGTAGCCAGGTTCCTGTACGCGCCGTTGACAAAAGGCGAGAGCGTAGGCGGCGCGGACACCATGGCGGAAATAAGGGAACCGCCCCTGTTGCCCTGCCCGGAATTTTTGCGGGAAGATTCTACCCTGGTGAGGTTGGTGGAGTAACTGACAGACAGCTTCGGACTAACGTCCTGCTCTACATTGCCGCGAAGGGAGTAGCGGTTGTAGTCGCTGCCGCGGATGATGCCGCCCTGCCTGAACACGCCGCCTGACACGGAATAGCGGGCTTTATTGCCGCCGCCGCTCAGGGTGAGCACGGTGTTGTACTGGGGCGCGTTCCGCAACACTTCGTCTTGCCAGTCTGTACCTTGCACCCCGGCCAGACTGTCTACCACCTGGTCTGAAAAATACGGCGCCACGTTGTCATTCTTTGCCTGCTCATTGTAGAACTGCGCATACTGATGGGCGTTCATCATGTTCAGCTTGTTGGTAACGCTTTGCACCGTGTAGCCGAACTCTGCATCTACCTGCGGCGCGCCTGTTTTCCCTTTTTTAGTAGTGATGATCACTACCCCGTTTGCGCCGCGGGAGCCGTAAATGGCCACGGCGGAAGCGTCTTTCAGCACCTCCATGGACTCTATGTCCGCATTGTTCAGCAAAGACAATGAGCCGTTGAGCGGGAAGCCGTCTACCACATAAAGCGGTTCATTGCTGCCCTGGATGGAGTTGGTACCGCGGATGCGTACGCTGATGCTGCCGCCCGGCGAGCCGGAGTTCTGCATCACCTGCACGCCGGCCGCGCGGCCCTGGAGGGCTTGCAGCGGTGTGGTGGTGGCCACTATGCCGATGTCTTTGGCCTTTACCTGAGACACGGCGCCCGTGAGGTCCCGTTTACGCATGGAGCCGTAGCCTATCACTACTACTTCCCCCACCTGCGAGGCGGCAGACTGTAGCGTGACCGTAACCGGGCCAAAGCCGGTGTAAGGCACCTCCTGCCTGGCATAACCGAGCATACTGAATACAAGCGTGCCGCTTCCCGGCGCGGCCGGCAGGCGGAACCTGCCGTCTTCATCTGTGGTGGCTCCCGTGGCGGAGCCTTTTAGTTGCACTGATACACCAGGTACGGGCGCGCCGTCAGGTGAGGTGACCCTGCCGGAAACTGCCGGGTCTTGCGCATAGGTGGGGAGGGTAATGCCCATAAGTACTGCACATATCAGTTGCAACAGTCTTTTTGCGGATCTGTTGACCATAACTGGAATTTTATATTGTAAAATATGATTTTACTATAATTACGAAAGTAGAATACTTTTTCAGTATTCCAAAACTTTATTTTCCAGGAACGCGTTGCGTTGCTTGCGGGTTATTTCTGTTTACCGGTATTTCTGCTATTTTTACAGGCAGGGTCAACAAACCTATTCTGATGAAAAAAAATCTATCGCTCCTTGGAGCACTGCTACTCACACCGCTTTTATTGTTTTGCCAGGAAAGTTTTAAGATCACGCACGGCCCCTACCTGCAGGCCCTGGGAGAAACAGGCGTGAACATTGTTTTCACCACCAATAAAAAAGCCATCAGCTGGGTAGAGCTGGCGCCGGCAGACAGCTCTCACTTCTATGCGCAGGAGCGCCGGAAATATTTTGCGGCGGAGCATGGCATCAAAACGGAGGCTACGCTCCACAATGTGAGGATAGGCGGCCTGAGCCCGGCTACCACGTACCGGTACAGGGTGTACGCGCAGGAAGTGGCCAGCCATGAAAGTTATGTAGTGAAATACGGCAGCATTGACGCCGGCCAGGTGTTCAGGGCCGAGCTGCCCACGTTCACCACCCTCAACAGCAAGGCAGCCCAGGTCAATTTTGCGGTGATCAATGACATGCACCAGCGGAACGAGATCATCCGGAAACTGCTGCAGCAGGTAGACTGGAAAAACAACCAGCTGGTTTTCTTTAACGGGGATATGCAGAACAATTCGCGCAGCGAAGAGCAGATCTTCACCTCCTTCATGGATACGGCAGATAGTATGTTCGCCAACCGCATCCCCATGTACTACGCCCGCGGCAACCATGAAACGCGCGGTGAATTTGCCAGCCGCTTCGCCAATTATTTCCCTACGGAAACCGGCAAACTGTATTACCTGGTACGCACCGGGCCAGTTTGTTTCGTAGTGCTGGACACGGGAGAAGACAAACCCGATTCGGATATAGAATACAGCGGCATAGCAGACTTTGACGAGTACCGCACCCAGCAGGCGGCCTGGCTGAAGGAAGCGCTGCAACGCCCTGAATATAAAGAAGCGCCTTATAAGGTAGTGATAGCGCACATCCCGCCCTTCGGCGGCTGGCATGGCGAAAAGGAAGTGGCGGAGAAATTTGTTCCGCTGCTGAATGCGGCCGGCGCGCAGATCATGCTGTGCGGCCACCTGCACCGCAACGTAAAAAAAACGCCGGAGCCCGGGGCCTGGAACTTTCCCATTCTCGTCAATTCCAATATGTCTATCATCAAAGCCAAAGCAGACGCTTCCCAATTGCAGATAGAGGTGTTTGACCTGGAAGGCAAAAAAATTGATGCGGTCACCATCAAACCGGGGAGGTAAAAAAGTACGGCCGCACAGTCCCGGAACCGGGACGCGGATTGAGCAACCCGGCATTTTTTGAACTGTCCCGGAAAAGGGACTGTTCCCGATGTTCCCTACCCCCTAAAATGCCTAAAACATACACTCCCCACGTACCATCCTGGGAGTATACTGGGAGTATGGTGCGGGTTACTATGCCGGAGACTGGGAGTAACCACGGGGCAGGCTGGAGGCAGCAGTGGCCTTAAAGTAGCTGATAGTGTCGTTTTACACCCTCCGCGGTGTTAATTTACTGCTCCCGACCGGCCAAAGACGAACCTACAACGAAGCTACAACGAACCTACAACGAACCTGCAACTTTTGGGGAAGGCTCGTTCATCACCGGGGGAAGGTTCGTTGTAGCTTCGTCTTTCTCCCGATACTTTAGTGACATTTACCATGTTTGCGGGCTCCGGTAGCCGCCATACTACCGCAGAAAAGCGCTTTCCCACGGTTTTTAGGCCCGTATACGGCTTGTTTCGCCTCTTTCCTTAAGCACCCTTGCGAGCCTTGCCGGCGGGCATATTGGAAGCCGGAGAGGCATTACCTGCCTGTTGAGGGGGCAGTAAAGGTCTCCGTCATGCTGCCGGCCTCTCACGGGAATGCCTGCATGATCCCTACCCTGCCCCGGCAGCATCCGGCCGTTTTTGCGGTAAAAAAATTTTTTTAAGGCGTTTTTCAGTCCCGTTTTTTGTATTTGGGGCCTCCTTAGTGCGTCATTTTAAGGGTATGTAAAAATTACCGGGGGAATTTTCTGTCCCGGAAACGGGACGGAAAATTTTTTGGCATAGTCCCGGAATCTGCCAGTTGTGCTTCACTTTTAAGATAAGGAAAAAACACCCGGAGGCAGCCTTTATTTTTCCGTTGCGCTACCAGGCATTTCGCCTCGTTTCCCATGTTCGGGCTTCTTCTCCCCGGTGAGCCGCTCATACCAGTCATGCGTCAGCACGGCGGGTTCTGTATCACCTGTTTCACGCCGCCAGCTTTCCAGCGCCTGCCGCAGTTTTTCTTTTGCGGCGGCATACTGTGCATTGCCGGCCAGGTTATGTATCTGGTCTTTATCTTTCGTGACGGCGTACAGCTCTTCCGCCTGCCGGGGCGCTGTAAAAATGTCTTGCTGCTGCGGCGTTAGCGGGCCGCGTTCCCTGGCGGCCAGCAGGGCGGCAAACGATGGACTGTTCACCGCGTCGCGCGGGCCCTGGTTGGAAAATTGCGGGCGTTTGTTGAGGATGTACAAATAATCTTTGGTGCGCACGGCCCGCTCGTAGGCTTCAAAGTCGTGCCAGTTATGTTCTGTGAACACATACTCGCGGAAGGGTTGTTGCGGCTGCGTGAACAGCCTGGTAAAACTTTTTCCCTGCATGGAGGCCGCAGCGGGCAGCCCGGCCAGTTCCAGCAGCGTGGGCGCAATATCTACACTGCTGATAAGTGCTTCACTCTCGCTTCCCTGCCTGATCTTTCCCGGCCATTGCACTATGAAAGGCGTTCTGACGCCCGCATCGTTGAGGCGCGTTTTGCTGCCGGGGAAAGGCCGGCCGTTATCAGCCATGAAGATGACGAGCGTATTGCTGGCTATACCCTGCCGTTGCAACTCGGCATTCAGCTCCCCGACGTAGCGGTCCAGGCGCGCAATTTCATCGTAATACGCCGCCAGGTCTTCCCTTGTTTCTTTTGTATCTGCCAGCATGGGCGGCACTTTTACCTTTGCGGGATCGTGCGGGGGAAGGGCCGCGTCCGGCTGCCAGGCGCGGTGGGCATCCAGCGCGGCAAACCAGCAGAAGAACGGTTTGTCTTTAGGCCGCTGCCGCAAAACTTCCACCCATTTCTCCTCTCCGCCCGCGAAGTTTTTGGCGTTAGCCACGAGGGAAGTATCATACGCACGTTTGGCATTGGGCCCTTCGTGCCACTTGCCGGCATGCGCGGTATAATAGCCGTTCTTCTTCAGCAGCTCCGGGAAAAAGGTCATGTGCGCGGGCAGCGGCGTGTGCAGCTCCGCCGCGCCCGTACTGTGCGGGTAGCGGCCGGTGATGATGCTGCTGCGGCTGGGGCTGCAGGAGCTGGAAGTAACGAACGCATTCCTGAACCGGATGCCGTTCTTTGCCATCTTGTCAATATGAGGCGTGCGGACGGAAGTATTGCCATAGCAGCCTATATCGTTCCAGCTTACATCGTCAGCGATGATCAGGATGATATTAGGTTTTTGCTGGGCATATGCCTGCATGCTGCAGGCGAGGGCAACCGCCAGGGCGGTCATAAAAAGTAAAGGTTTCATCGGGGGAATAAGATACAAAAAATCATCACTTCATACTACCCGCTCAGGAAGCATAAGCCTGCTCTACCAGCCGCATGGTATGGACGCAGTCTTCCACAGAATTATCCGGCGCGGCCACCAGCCCCTGCTGCGCCTTGATCAGCTCATGCATGCTGCCAATAAAAGCATGCGGGAACCAGGAGCCGTTGACGGGCAGGCGGCGCCATGTATCGGGAGGTCCGTCCGGCAGTGTATACTCAAACACGTCTTCCGTTCCCTGCGGGTAGTTCATGAGCAGGCCCAGCTTTATTTTCACGGCGCCTTTGGTGCCTTCTATCTTCACAAAGGCATCCTGGTGGTGCGGCCCGAATTTGTGCACGTGGTTGGTAGATATGTGCGCCCGGAGAAAATCGCCATAGTCCATGATGATGTTCGACTTCACGGCCTGCAGCGCCTGCATGTCAGGGTGGCGGGTGGTTTTGGCAAAAATGCGGGCGGGCTCTCCGAAGAGGTTCCGGAACAGGTCTATGTAATGAATGCTATGGTAGAGTATTTCCAGCCGGGGGGCGGTTTTCAGGAAATCCCACATATGCCAGGGCGTGTAGACGTTCAGGTATATTTCCGCATCGCAGATGTCTCCCAGCATGCCGGCGGCCATCATTTGCCGGGCCATGGCAATGTAGGGGGCGTAGCGCATCTGGAAGTTCACCCCCGCGGTGATGCGCTTGCTCCTGCACAGCTGCAGTATCTGCTCCGCCTGTTCAAGATTTTCTCCCATGGGCTTCTGCATCAGCACAAAACAGTTGTCCGGCAACCGGGATATAACGTTCACCAGCTGGCTGCCGGGCACGGCTATATCGTATATGCCATGGCGGCCGTTTTCCTGCACCAGCGCTTCCATGCTGGCATACACACGCGGCACGTTGAAGGCGGCCGCTACGCGCGCTGCTTTGGACTGGTCAGGGTCATAGATGCCGGCCACCTGTATGCCTGCTATGGCATACGCGGGCAGGTGGGCGCCTTCCACAATGCCGCCCGCGCCAACGATCACCACGGGGTGATGCTCCCCGATGACGGGTATGTCAAAACGAATATGTTCCGGTTGTTGCATATCACATCATGTTCCTCCCAGGTAATTGCCGTACGTGATGATGAGCACGGCCGCGATCAGCACTACCAGCGCCAGTATAAGCAAGGAGGTGGTGCGCTTTTTGGTGCCCGCCCATTCTTTCATCACAATGCCCACCAGCGCGCTGATGAGTACCAGCATGATCATGTGTATGGCCCAGCTGGTGAATTTATAGTTGCCCATGCGGTTATGCCCCAGGCCGTAGAAAAAGAACTGCGTGTACCACAATACGCCCGTGAGCGCGGCCAGCAGGTAATTCTTCCCCAGCCATTTCCGGTCTGCCGTGCCGCCGTATTCATGCAGCGTTTTATGCCGGGCATGCAAGTACAAACAATACAGCCCGGTAGTGAGGAACGCGCCGGTGTTCGAAAAAATATAGATCACGTTCCCCTGCAAATGGCCGGCGCCGTATTTGGCGGCCACGTCCGCAATGGGCTGCCCCTGCGCCAGGGAAAAGCCGTACAAGGCAGAGAGGATGCCAGACAATATACAAAGACCAATGCCAAGCGAAAAGGAATAACTGCTTTTTTCTTCCGGCCGCAGGCCGGCATAATCTTTCTCCTTCAGCCGGCCGGCCGCCCCGCACAAGGCAATGCCCGCGGCCCCGGCCAGCATGCCGGCTATGATCACATTGCCGCCGGGGCCGCCCAATATGGCAGACAGCCTGCCTTCATACAAAGGCGGCAGCAAGGTGCCCAGCACGCAGGAAATGCCTACGGAAATGGCATAGGTGAGGGAAAAACCAACGTACCGGATGGCCATGCCGAAGGCAGTACCGCCTATGCCGTACGCCGCACCCAGCAGGAAAGCGCTTCTCATGGCGCTTGCCGGGGCTTCCTGCAGCACCTGCCGCAGGTGCGGAATGCTGATGAAGGCCACCACTACCGGCAGCAGCAACCAGCACACGCCGGCCTGCAGCAGCCAGTAGGTTTGCCATGACCAGCGCCGCGTGCCTTTCTGCGGCGTGTAACAGACGGAGGCGGAAAACGCGCCAATGAAATGCAGGGAAACACCAGCTATCAGTTCCAATTTTACCTGTTTTAATGCTGAACAATAGCCACCTCCACGTTATAAAAACGGGCGGCATTGCCATAAAATACCTGCGCTGCTTCCGGGCCGCGCAGCAAACCGTTGATAATGCCGGTATACATTTCCCAGTGCCGGGCGTAGCTGCCCGCCAGCTTTGATACCGGCCAGTCCCCGCCCAGGAAACAGCGGTCTGCGCCGAAGGTTTCCAGAGCGTACCGCACATAGGGCAGGATGTCATCTGCCGCCCAGGCCTCCGGGTGGCCGGAGGCGGTGCCCAGGCCTGAGATTTTCGCATATACGTTGCCGTTAGCGGCTGCCTGTTTCATCAATTCTCCCCATGTGCCGAAGCGCTGCCGGTCTTTAATGGGCGGCTGGTTCAGGTGGTCCAGCACCAGGCGGAGCGAAGGTATCTTTTCCGCTACGGTGATGGCGGTTTGCAGATGTTCGTCGTGAATGCCCACTACATCGTACGGGATGTTGTACAACGCCAGTATGCGGAGGCTTTCCAGCACCGCCGGCTGCAACAGCCAGGCGGGGTCTGCCTCATTGTGTATCAGGTGACGCACGCCTTTGAAATACGGCTCCCGGAGGAAACGCGTTTCCAGCAGCTGCGCCGTTTGCACCGGGTCTGCCAGCGGCAGCCAGCCTACCACGCCCGCAATGCAGTCATGCGCGCGGGCGGCTTCCAGCATCAGGTCTGTATCTGCTATATGATTGGCGGCCTGTACCAACACGCCCGCAGCTACAGGGGTGCGCTCCATTTCGGGCAGCAGCTCTTCCAGCTGGTAGGTGCGGTTCAGGATGCTGGTATCTCCTTCCAGCCACTGGTAGCGGGCTTTCTGCAAGTTCCAGATATGAACGTGCGTGTCTATGATCTGTTTTTTCACAGCATGGTATAGTTTGAAGTGTTATGCATGCAGCAGCTTCCGCGACTGCCGGTAGAGACTGTTCATCTCGTTCAGCACGGTTGCTTCATGGCCGCCGTATTGCAGGTAATGATGCAGCGGGTTGCCCGCGTGGTCCTGGAAATGCAGGTATCCGTTATAACGTGGCCGCACAAACGCTCTTTGCAGCGCGGGCAGCGTGTTCCTGAAATATCCGTTGGTGCGCCTGTTGGCTTCCTCATCTTCCCAGGCCAGCCGGTGGCCCGGCTGCCCGCCATGCTCCACGTAGATGGAAGCTTGCACCTGCGGGGACACCGCCCATTGTGCAAACTGCACCGCCTGCTGCGGGTGGGCTGAAAAAGCGGAAACCGCCAGCCCCGTTCCTCCTAATGTACTGCATAATTTTTTGCCGTTTACCGTTACCAGGTCTGCATACTGCAACCGGTGGCGGGCGTAGCCCCTGCGGGCATAGTTGGAGTAACCGTAGGCAAAGGGGCAATACCAGTAATCATCTGTGGCCGTCATCAGCTCTGCCACGGCTACAGGGTTGCAGTTAAACAGCTGCGGGTTTACCCGGCCCCATAAAGCAGCCATCATGTTGAGGGCGGCGGCGCCGGTGGTGTTGTCTATTACTTCTTCCTCACTGGTAAAAGGCGTGTTGCCCAGGGCTATGCAAAACATATAAAAGTTCATCAGCAGGTCTATGGGAATGGCCGGTACGGCTACCTTGCCTTTTTCTGCCAGCTGCAGCAACGCTTCCCAATCCGCAGGCGGCTCCGCCAGCAGGTCTTGCCGGTAGCTGGCTACCGGCGTGGCCGCGTCAATGGCCAGCGCCCATTGGTGGCCGCCGTAGTAATAACTTTCATGAGAAGCGCCTGTGGTGTGCTGCCGCTGCTCCGCCAGGTAAGCGGCAGGCAGGTGCTCGTCAAGCGGCAGTACACATTGCGTGGCGGCGGCGCAGCCTGCCCAGGGGTGGTCAATGATCAGCAGGTCATAGTCATGCACCAGCCGCTCAATGGGAAAATCCGCAAACTCCTGCAGCGTTCTTTTCTGCCAGGTGATGCTTACCTCCGGGTGCAGCTCTTCATAGCGCTGCGCGCAGGCCACCAGCGGCGTATATCCCCGGCTGTGGCCCCAGGTGATCCCTTTCAGCCTGATCGTTCCTTTCATCTGTCAAGTTTTTAACTGTGCCAGTAATATGTGCTCGCATACCATTACGCAGGCCCCCGCCTGGTTAAATACTTCCACCAGCTCTGTTACCAAACCGGAGCCGGGCTTTTTGTAGGGGCGCTTTTCCTTGATGGTCACCTTTGACCGGATGGTATCCCCGATGAACACGGGCTGCAGAAAGCGCAGCCGGTCATAGCCGTAGCTGAACGCCACTTCGTTCACCACGGTGGCCGTCAGGCCAATGGCAATGCTGAAAATGAGGGTGCCGTGCGCTATGCGCTGCCGGAAGGGCTGGGTCTTGCACCACTCTGCGTCCATATGGTGCGGAAAAAAATCGCCGGTTTGGCCGGCATGCAGCACAATGTCTGTTTCCGTAATGGTGCGGCCGGCGGTTTCCCGCCAGGCGCCGGTGGTGTAGTCTTCAAAATATATCCGCTGCAACATACGCTATGCCTGCTTGAACTGTTCAGGGTGGCGGTATTTTACCGTTTGTATATGCTCGCAGTACAGCACCAGCTCGCCTTCGTTCTTGAACACTTCATAGCTGGCGCGGTACAGGCCCATCTGTTCATACTTGGGCTGTTTGTCCAGGTCTGTTTTGATGGTATAAATGGTGTCGTTGATGAATACGGGTTTGATGAACCGCAGCTTGTCATACCCGTAGCTGAAGGCGTTCACGCAATTGGTGGCCACCAGGCCCAGCCCCGCGCTGAATACAAAAGCGCCGGCCACCAGCCTTTTGCCGAAGATGCCGCTCTCGCGGGCAAATATTTCATCTGCCACATAAGGATGCATGTCCAGCACCAGCGCATTGAACTGCATGCTCTCTCCTTCACTGATGGTGCGGCGGATAGACCGGATGCGCTTGCCGATCTCGATATCTTCATAATACCAGTCTTCCGCATTCCATACGGGAATGTCTTTGTGTTTGGTTACATCACTGTTTGGGTTCTTCATCTCCGTTTATTTTGAGTGAGCTGTTTTGATATCTTTCTTGCGACTGGCGGGCCAGGTCTGGATGTCGGTAAACTGCCCGTTCTTCCACGTGGCCGCCACCTGTGTGTTGCCGGGCGCATGCAGCTTGAACGTTACGTTCCAGTGCGCGGGCCAGGCGGGCAACAGGTAAATATGCTTCTCATCCGCCTGCAGCAGCATGGTCTGGATGGTATTGATAAAGTTGGAAGCATGGTCCTGGTCTGGCGTGTAATCGTAATTGGGCCCCCAGAAAGCGGGAAAGCGGAAACGTTTGTCAAACGCCAGGCCGTTGTGCTGCATCACTTTCACGGCAGTATCCGTCAGCCCCAGCAAGGCTGCCTGTATGCCGGTTTGATGCCAGCCGAAATAAGTTCTGTGTTTATCGTTGAAGGTATGAATGGCGGTTTCAATACCAGGCTTGCCTATGCCGTACAACCGGAAAGGAAATACCGGGTACAGTTCAGGGTATTCTACATTGATGATCTTCTTGTATGCTTGCACGGGCAGTATGATGGGCTGGCCGTTCTTCCCGCCCATGGGCAGGGCCGGCGCAGCTTTCTCCAGCTTGCGGCACAGCGCCAGCAGGGCGGGGTCTTTCGCAAGCTGCATCACGCGGGGAATGACGTATTGCAGCCCAGCAATATCAGGCGTGGGGTTCTCGGCTTCTATATAAGTTTCGAGCGACTGTGCGGGCGCAATATGCAGCTTGCCGTGCTCGTCCCTGGGGTAATGCTGGTCATAATACGTCAGCACTTCCCGTATAAAAGGCAGGGCTTTTTTTTCCAGCATTTCCTTGTTGCCGGTATAACTGCAATAGTCCAGCAGGTAGTTACCCATTTCGAGCCCGGCAATGATCACATCTTTGATGTAAGGATTGTTGGAAACGCCGGGTGGCAGTCCGGTTCTGTCCCAGCCTACATCCTGCCCGCGCCAGGCGCCCCAGAAATGTACGGTTTCCACAAAGCGGGCGCCGTCCAGGCCGTAGAATTTGCGGGCGCGCAGTTTTGCCACCTCCAGGTCTTTCAGGTAAAAATCGATAAAAGGCTGAATGAGGTCAAAGTCTCCGGAGGCCAGCATGGGGTAATACATCAGGCGCGTGTTCTGCCACCAGAAGGCGCCGCCCCACAGCCGCTCGTCTGCAGACTTTCCGCTGACGCGCCCTATTTTGTCATGATAGGTATCCAGCACCAGGGTGGAGCCGTTGAACTTGATGGGCAAAGTACCGCGGCCGGCCAGCGCGTTTACGTAACGCTGCAATACATAGCCGCGGTTCAGCTGGGCCAGCGTATCGTTCAGCGCCTTGTCTGCCGCGCTGAAATAAACATAGCTGCGGTCCCAATACCCGGCCCACCAGCGTTTGTGCGCGGCCAGCATATCACTTTCCCGCAGGCGTTCCAGCCGGGCGGACAGATCTTTGATATCGTTCACATACTGCTCCGCCGTTGCTGTTTGTTTGGTGAGCAGCGTGGTGGTAAAAGCGAAAGTGTTGCCTGCCTGCGCAGATTGCAGGGTGGTATCATTCAGGGCCTCCATCCCCTTCCCTTTCACCATGGCGCCAAACGTCCTGTTCTTTAAGGGGTTGGCAATGCCTTCGTTCAGCAGGCCATTGGCTTTCATCATTTCGTTCCAGAACAGTTCGCTTTTGTTGCGGTGGTACCAGATAACGGCATTGCGCAACCCCGGCACCGTTTCATCCGCCTCCACGTAAGGCACGAAGGGAATGCCCTTGTTGCCGTAGTCGTTGATATATTCTTCCTTTTCCAGCTGCCGTGATTGCCGGCGCCAGATGTTGCTGGTCACTTTTACTTTCACCGGCACTTTGGATGTGCCCCATACCACTATCTGCGGGTGGTTGGCGTCTACCCTCAGCTGCACTTCCGCCGCGCTGCTTTTGATCCTGAACAGGCCTTCGCTCACCAGCAGCTCTTCGGAGTAGCCGGTGGCGTTCCTGAAAATGGCCGGTTCAAATGCAATGGTCAGCTTGCCTGTTTTCAGCACGTTGTCCATAGCATCCCGCGCGCCGTTGGCGCCAATGTAGCACTGAATGTTCCCGTCCGCGTCCGTCCAGGCCTGGCAAGATGTTTCGCCGTTGCCCAGCGGCATGGAGCTCCAGGAGTTTTTGCCGGGCTCGTAAAACTTCAGGTTAAAGTCTGACACCTTTTGCGCAGCAAGGGAAAGGGGCGCGGCGCCCAGCAAGATGGCCAGTAAACATCTGTTGATCATATCCGGTACTATTTTCATTACAGGTTAAATTCTTCGGTGATACGTTTGTTATGCTCTCCCAATAGCGGCGCCCCTCTTTCCGACGTGAGCACCTGGCCGTCAACCCTCACGGGGCAGCGGGTGGTTTTGACCCGCTTGCCGTCAGACACCACCCACTGCTCCATATCCAGCAGGTGGTACCCTTCGCTTTCCACCAGCGCGTCATACCGCTTTACATCGGCACACCATACGTCTGCCGGTTCCAGCACGGCCAGCCACTCCGCCGTTTTTTTTTGCAGGAGCAGCTGTTTTAAAATACGTTTTATTTCATCTCTTTTGGTAAACCAGTCTCCCGCATCTGTATACGCGCCCAATTCCGCGGAGCCCAGCAGCTCTCCCAGTCTGGCCACAGGTGCCATGGCAATGGCCAGGTACCCGTCTGCCGTTTCATAGATGCCGTAAGGCGCGGCTATGTAGGCATGCGCGCCGTTCACAGCGCTGCGTACGGGTTTTTCATACCCGTCGTTCAGGTGGCAGGTCAATACTTCAAACTGGAAATCCAGCAGGCTTTCCAGCATGCTGACCTGTATCAATGCGCCTTCCCCGGTCTGCAAGCGTTGCAGCAATGCGGCCAGCACGCCTTGTGTTAAATGCGTGCCGGCAATGATGTCCGCGGCGGCCACACCCATAGGCACGGGCGGCTGGCCCTGGCTGCCGGTGAGGTAAGTAAGCCCTGATACGGCTTGCAGCAGGAGGTCTTGCCCCGGCAGGTCTTTCCAGTCGCCACACTGCCCGTAGCCGCTTATTTCCCCGTAAATAACGGAGGGGTTCAGCTGTTTTACCTGTCTATAATCCAGCCCTACCCGCTCCATTACGCCGGGGCGGAAATTATGCAGCACCACGTCTGCCTGCGCTATCAGCTTTTTTACGGCTTCCAGGGAGGCGCTGTCTTTGATGTCTGCACAATAACTTTCCTTGTTCCTGTTAATGGCATGAAAAATGGTAGATTCGCCGCCTTCCAGCTTTACGTCAGATACGTACAGCATGCGGCAGATGTCTCCCGTTACCGGTTTTTCAATTTTTATCACCCTGGCCCCCATGTCTGCCAGGCGCAGGCTGGCGCTGGGGCCGGAGAGGAACTGGCTGAAATCAAGCACTAATATGTCTTCCAACAGGTTATTCATGATGCGTCAGGCTAAAGATCTTTTAATACTGTCATTATGCTCACCGATGGCAGGCGCGGGCCTGTCTGACTTCAGCAAGGTGTTGTTGATACGAACGGGGCAACGGGTGGTGGTGAACCGCCGGTTGTTTTTCAGCACTATTTCCTGCTCCATGTCAAGCACCTGGTAGCCGCCAGTAGCCCGCATCTGCTCCCAATCGAGCACCGGCATCACCCACAGGTCAAGCGCCCCCGTTCGCTCCAGCCAGTATTCACTGGTTTGGGTCAACAGGTGTCCGGCTATCACACTTTTGATCTCATCTCTTTTTGAAAAGGCCTCCTCTTCCGCATAGGCGTTGAGGGCTGCGCATTGCAAGGCCTTGTTGAGGGTTTGCACCGGCATCATGGCAATGGCCAGGTAGCCGTTGGCCGTTCTGTAAATACCGTAAGGCGCGCTGAGCAATGCGTTGGCATTGTTGAGCCGCGCCCGCTCCGGTACCTTGCGGCTCTGAAAATAGGTGGTGAAGAACTCAAACTGGAAATCTATCAGCGATTCCATGAGGCTCAGCTGCAGCCATGTTCCCCGCCCGGTTTTCCTGGCCTTGACAAGGGCGGCTATGATGAACTGCACGGCCTGGTTGCCGCACAGGTAATCCCCTATGCCCAGGCCCAGCGGCGTGGGCGCATCATGAAAGCTGCCGGTGGTATAGGCCAGGCCGGAAAGGGATTGTACCAGCAGGTCTTGCCCCGGCTTGTTCTTCCAGGGGCCCTTTTCTCCATACCCTGATATCTGGGCGTACACGATAGACGGGTTGATCCTTCTCACCGCCTCATAATCCAGCCCCCGCCGCTCCATCACGCCCGGCCTGAAGTTGTGCGTCACTACATGCGCTTTTGCGATCAGCTGCTTCACCCACTGCATGTCTTCCTCTTTGTTCAGGTCAGCGGCAAAACTTTCCTTATTCCTGTTGATGGTGTGGAACAATAAAGAGCTGTTATCTACCCACAGGTTTTTGATGGCCAGCTTCCTGCCTGCTTCTCCTTTTTCCGGGTGCTCTATTTTAATGACACGGGCGCCCAGGTCTGCCAACCTGAGGCCTGCGCAGGGGCCGGATAAATACTGACTGAACTCCAGAACGATCATCCCGTCTAACGGTAAACCCATTTTCTAAACAATGTTTTTTTAAATAGTAAAAGCTATGGTTCCAGTGTAACGGTTTCACCCGCTTTGGTATCAATTTCAATTACATCGGCGTCAATGCTGCTGCGTTTGCCGTTGTGCGTAACGCTGCCGCTTTTGCCCCAGGGCGCGTAGATGCGCAGCTTGCCGCCCTTCTCGCTGTAGATAGACGCCTGCATGGCGCCATTCTTGACGGAGGCGCTGACCAGGAAAGCGCCCACGGCCCGCAGGTTGTGGAACGCCGCATCCTGCTGCAAATCCCAGTTGGGGAACAGCCTGATGATGCCGTTGTAGCTTTGCATCAGACACTCATTGATCACCACGGGCAGGGCAAAGTTCTCGAACCAGATGCCCATGGCTCCCATGTAATCATACTGCATACGGTCATGGTAGCGGCCGTGCACCTGCATTACTTTATCCATGGCGGTGCCATTGGGCAGCAGGGAATACTGCACATGGCGTTTGAACCGGTCTATGTCCAGCCGGCCTATGCGGGCGGCCTGCAGGTTGATGAACACCAGGTCGTTACCGCCTTCGTTCTGCTGGTTGTAGTAGGTATTGTCCAGCAGCCTGCGCGTGGCGCTGTCGGAATGCAGGCCATCGTCTTCTCCGGGAAATACGTTCATCAGCGGGGAAGGCACGTTGTACACCACCTGGTCATGCTCCCCGGGTACAGATACCAGCACCTTGCCGTATTTCTCCGATGCAGCCGTTGGGTATTCCGGGAAATGGGCCAGGATGTCTTTCACATCTGCCAGCAGCGCACCATCTGTTGCTTCCGTTTTCAGTATGCCCACCATTTCTTCAAACGCCTTGAACACAAATTTGGTGAGGGTAAGATCTACATTACAATCATAGTTGTATTTGAACCCAGGCCGCAGCGCATACAGCTCCGGCGGAATGGTGGGGAAGATGTGATACTTGTCGTCCTGCCACCTTGGCCCGCCGCGTGCTTCGGGGCGTTTCATGTAAGCTACCAAAAACTGCACGGCCTCCTTGATGGGCATGTAGGCGCGGTTTTGCAGGTACGTGGTATCTGCGGAATAAAGGTAGTGCCACCAGAGGCCCTGCACAGACCATGGGGTTTCGCAGATCTCCCAGCCCCAGTGCGGTACGGGGTACGGGTTCATGGTCATATCTACCGGGTAGGCGGAGTGCGGGAAATAAGCGCCCGGCAGGTTGTAATATTCTTTGGCCCAGCGCCTGCTCACATCCATCAGGAACTCTATCAGGTTCACGTAGGGCAGGTTCTTTTCCAGGTGATTGCTGGAGAAGGTCATCCAGAACGGCTGCTGGGTGTTGTAGTTCATGTGGTAGTCTCCATGCCAGGCGGTGCCTATCTTGTTATAGCTCCAGTTGGCAAAGAGCCCCGGCGTGGTAGCGCCGTCTTTGGCCGCGCAGTTGAAGAAGTAGAGGTTGCGGTACCAGGTCTCTTCCAGGAAGGTATCGCTCAGGCTCACGCCTGATTTTTCCCAGTAGGCCTTCCACACGCTGTCAGACGCCGCCCTTGCCTCCGAAAAACCGCCGGGCGCGGGCTGCGCGTTTATTGGCTGAGCGCTCACGGCGGTATTCATGCCTTCTTCCAGGGATACGCTGGCCACAAAACCTTTCCCTGGCTCAAACGCCGCTTCCAGCGCCTGCATCTCTTCGGGGTTGCCGTCCCAGTTGATGCGGCTGCTTTTTTTCATGGGAATATTGGCGGTGGCCGTGAGCCGCAGCGCCTTGTCTTTAGGATGGCCTTTGGCAGTGTCATACACATCGGGCTCCTGGTAAGGCAGCACCTGCCTGAAAGACAGCGTGCCCTGCTGCAGCAGCTCCGAGCTGGTGTACTTCGGGAACTCCGCCGGCGTGGACGGGTCCGGCATTACCCGCATGCGGTTGAAAATGTTGGGCACTTCGTTGCCGGCCTCATCTACCAGGCGCATCCACAGCTTGTCTTCCTGCATGTCTGTAAACACCTGCAGCGTCAGCTTTTCTTTTTTGCTGTTCAGCAGGTATACCTCGCAAAGCCCGTTGGAAATATCGAGGGAGTGGCCCAGCAGCTCCGCCTCCCTCCTGTCAAACCCCAGCAGCACGGAGCCGCAGGGAAACGGGCGGGGGTAGGGCTGCCGGTAATTCTCCGCCGCCATGGTACTGTATTGTTTGTACCAGGCGTTGTCTGTAAGCATTTTAAGCGTATCCGGTATCTGGCTGACCTTGTTATAAACATAGTTGAACGTACCGATCTCCTTGCGGTTCTTCTCCGCAATGCGGATGTCCCACACGTTGTTATGCCCGAAGTAGATCATAATGCCGTCAGGCCTGGTGGTGACTACCGCTCCCAGCCCGCCGTTGCCCAGCAGGGCGCCTTCAAAAAAATCTACGGCCGGTTTGTCATACCGCAGCGCGTGTTTTTTGGCCTGCTCAAAAGAAGAGAACGTTACCTTATCCCGGCTGGTGTTACATGCCGTTCCATATACTCCCAATATGATCAGTAAAACAAATTTCCTCATTTCAGATTTTTAAGGTGAACAATAGCCTGCCTAATAATTAGGGTTCTGCTCCAGTTTATCATTCGTATCTATTTCGCTTTGCGGGAAAGGGAAAACGTAATGTTTGGCCGCGTTGAACTGCCTGCGTACGCCGCCCGGGTCTACCAGCGTGGGAATATAGGTCTCCGCTGTTTTCCAGCGCTTGATGTCCAGGTAGCGCTTGCCTTCCAATGCAAACTCCACCCTTCTCTCATGCCGGATGCGCTGCCGCATCTGCTCTTTAGACAAACCCGCTGGAATGTCTGGCATGCTTACGCCCGGCCGGGAACGTACTGTGTTGATGGCGCTGTATACGGACGCATCGGGGCCGGTGTGCTCATTCTTTGCTTCTGCGTAGATGAGCAGCACTTCCGCGTAGCGCAGCAATACCCAGTCCTGCTCGCTGCGGGTATTGTAGTCTACGGGCAGCGCGTCCCAGTTGAGGCCTTTCACCGGCATGTAGCCGGTACCGGAGGGGGCATTGTAGTTGAAGCCCATTTCCACACCGGCGGAGTTGCGCACCTTGTCTTCAAAGCCTTTGATGGTCAACAGCAGGCGCGGGTCCCTGTTCTCCCGCCAGTTGGCGGGGTTGTAGCGGGGAGAGGTGCTGATGGGCAGCCCGTCCGTACATTCATAATCATCTACCAGCTCCGCGCGCGGGTTGATGGTGCCATGCCAGGCAAACTGTATGTCCGGGCCCTGTGAAGACCTGTCAGGGTTGAGGTAGCGGGCAGACATCATGATCTCCGGGTTGTTGTTCTGGCCGGTAGCGAGGAACATTGTTCTGTAGTTGTTAAAGATGCTGAACACACCGTCCGTGATCACCTGGTTGGCGGCCGCGGCGGCTTCTTCCCAGCGCTCGTTGTGCAGCAGCACCTTGGCCTTCAGCGCCAGCGCGGAGCCTTTTACGGCATGCCCGTTGTAGGGCACGTTGGGCAGCTGGGCAATGGCGGTTTCCAGGTCTGTCAGTATCTGCGCCACTACGTCCGCCTTTGCCGTTTTGGCCACCTTGGCCTCATTGATGGATACCAGTTTGGTATACATCGGCACGGCGCCGTAAAATTCCGTGAGGGTAAAGTAGAACATGGCGCGCAGGAAAAGCACCTCGCCCTTGTATTTGTTCTTGACATCATCTGTTATGGGAGAGCGGTCTACATTGTCCAGAAAAAAATTGCAGGCGCTGATGCCCTGGTAGCACTCGCTGTAGATGGAGCTGACCAGGCTGCCGGAGTTCGGCTCCACCATGCCCTGCGCCAGCGGAATAACGGCATTGCCCTGGTTGGTGCAGAGGTCTCCGCCCATGACGTCCCAGAACATGGTATTATGATTGAAAGTAGAGGAGAGCACGCGCGCGTACACGCCCGCCAGCGCCATGTCTACCTCCGCCTGGTTTTTCCAGAAGGTGGAGCTGGCCAGTTGGTCAAGCGGCTCCTTATCAAGAAAGCCGGAGCAGGATGCTGCGCCTGTGAGCAGCATGCTGGTTACAAAAACTTTTATATACTTTTTCATATTGTGTGCTGTTTCTTGATCAAAGTGTTGCTTTCACGCCCACGGCATACGTAGTTACCTGCGGGTATACACTGAAGCGGCAGCCCGCGCATGACCTCTCGGGGTCGGCGCCGGGGTAGTCCGTGATGGTGAACAGGTTGTCTCCTGACAGGTACAGCCGCAGGCCGCTGAGGCCAATGGCGCGCACGGCGCGGCCGTTAAACGTGTACCCGATGGCCAGGTTCTTCAAACGCAGGTAAGACGCGTCCAGCAGCCAGTAGGTAGAGGCCGTGCCGGTATTGGGCCGGTACTGCGAGTGGTAGATGGCCGGCGTGGTGTTGGAAGGGTTGGTGGGCGTCCACATGTTTTTGATAAAGTCAAGCGTGGGAGGAGAGCCCTGTGTGTACGGCGTATAGCCCCAGCCCATATGCGGGCCGCCTATGTAGTGTTTGGTGCCTTCCACGCCCTGGAAAAAGGCGGTGAGGTCAAAACCTTTCCAGGCCAGGTTGAGGCTGCCGCCGTAGTAGAATTTGGCATATGCCCCGTCTACCACCACGCGGTCATCAGAATTGATCACCCCGTCACCGTTCACGTCTTTGTACTTCAGGTCTCCCGGCTGCGGGTTGTACTGGTGCTCGGCAGATTTGTCAATCTCATCCTGGCTCTGGAAAATGCCGTCCCAGGGTATGAGGTAGTAGGAGTTGAAAGGCAGGCCTTCCTTGATGATGCGGTCTCCGTAAGTGGGACTCACTACGTTCAGCACCTTGTTTTTGAACGTGGAGAAGTTGAGGTTCACGCTGTAGCTGACCTCCCCTATCTTGTTCTGATGCCCTACCTCCAGCTCCCAGCCGCGGTTGCGCATTTTGCCGTAGTTCACGGTGGGCGCGGAGAGCCCTACGCTGGCGGGCACGGGTATCTGGTAAAGGATATCGTCCGTCACCTTGTCAAACCAGTCTGCCGTGAGGGACAGCAAACCGTTCTTCATGCTGAAGTCTATGCCGAAGTCTGTAACGGTGGTGGTTTCCCAGCGGAGGGAGCGGTCTCTCAACGCCGTCAGCAACACGCCGGGCTTCAGCTCATCAAAAGGATATGAGGTGGTAGACAACATGTCCTGGTAAGGGTACAGGCCAATGTTCTGGTTACCCAGCCGCCCCCAGGAGGCCCTCACTTTCAGGTTGTCCATCCAGGTAACGGATTGCAGGAAACTTTCCTGGGAAACGCGCCAGGCGGCAGATACAGAGGGGAAAAAGCCCCAGCGTGTTTCCGGCGCAATGCGGGAGGTACCATCGTACCGGGCATTGGCCTCCAGCAAATACTTGTCTTTGTAGTTGTACATCAAACGCCCGAAGAAGGAACGGATGGCCCACTCGTTGGCGGTGCCGCCGGTAGATTGCCCCAGCGCCGCGCCGGCGTTCAGTTCGGAAATAGTGGCGGTAGGAAAGGTGAGCCGGGAGCCGCTCAGTTCCCGGTAGTAGTTAGACTCCTGGTTGTAGCCGGCCAGTACGTCCAGCTCATGCCCGCCCAGTTTCTTTTTATAGTTGAGCGTGGAGTAGAACGTGGTTTCGAGCACCTGCGTCATCAGGTCACGCACGCCCTGTTGCCACACGGCGTTGTTGTGCGCAAATTCCCCGTTGTCATAATAGTAGTTGTTCACGGGGCTTTCGTGGCGCTTGTTGAAATCGCTGTTGAAGCCAATGGCGCCTTTGGTGTACCACTTGAGGTCTTTGGCAAGGCTTACGTCTGCATACAGCTGCGGCCTTACGCTGTACATGTTGATCTTGCGGGAGCCGCTGGCGGTAATGGCGTCAGGGTTTCTCACCGTCCACTCCCCGATGCTGTTGCTGTAACGGGCCACGTAGCCGGTGGTGCCGTCAGGCAAGGTCATGGTGGGCCGGAAGTTGGGGCCTGAATAAGCGCTCATCACAAAATCATTGTCCCCGAAGTTTTCCTGCACAACGTCCCGCTTGCTGAGCTGGATGTTGCCGCCAATGGTGATCCAGTCGCGCACGCGGGTGTCTACCGCCATCAGCAGGTTGTATTTTTTAAACCCGTAAATGCTCATGATGCCGTCCTGGTCAAGGTAGCCCAGGCCCAGGTTGAAGCTGGTCTTTTCGTTGCCGCCGCTCACGCTCAGGTGGTGATTGTGCGCAAAGCCGGTACGGAAAATGTGGTCTACCCAGTCAAAGTTGGGGTACTTGATAGGGTCGTTGCCATTCCTGAACGCGTCTATGGTTTCCTGGCTGAAGTAGGGCGTGATGCCGCTGCGCTGGTTGGCCTGGTTCCAGTACATCATGTAGTCTGCCGAATTGGTGAGCAGCTTGGGCAGGCGCGTGGCCTTCTGGGCCTGCACGTTGCCATGGTACTGGATGGTCAGCTCTTTGGCCTTCCCTCTTTTGGTGGTAACGAGTATAACGCCATTGGCGGCCCGGGCGCCGTAAATAGCGGCGGAGGCCGCGTCTTTCAGCACGGAAACAGACTCGATGTCATCCGGGTTGAGGCTGGTCATGTCTCCGCGTACGCCGTCTATCAGCACCAGCGGGTCACTGCCGGCGCCGCTGAAAGTGCCTACGCCGCGGATGCGGATCTCTGCATTGTCTGCCCCCGGCTTGCCGGAGCCTTGCGTTACCTGCAGGCCGGGCACCTTGCCCTGCAGCAGGTTCTGCACATTGGTGGCGGGCCGTTTGATCAGCTCCGCGCCGCCGATGTGGGCCACGGAACCGGTGAGGTTCACTTTTTTCTGGGTGCCGTAACCCACTACTACTACCTGTTTCATTTCGGCAATGTCTTTCTCCAGCACCAACCGGTACTCCGTTGGCGCGCCTACCGTTATTTTGCCGGTCACATAACCGATGGCGCTGATCTCTATCACGTCATTCTCCGCTGCGTTGATGGAGAAGTGGCCGGCCTCATTGGTCTGCGTGCCGCCCGTTTTGCCGGCCACCCTTACAGTGGCCCCGAAAACCGGTTGTCCTTCCTGATCATGCACGGTACCGGAAATGCGTTTTGCCTGGCTAACAGAGAAAGCCCCTTTTGCTAAAACATGCTGTGAAAAAAGAGTTGCAATAAAGAGTAAAAACATACATACGGCGGGGCGGGATAGTGTTCCTGCAGAAGATAGCCATAGCGGCCCCCTTCTGCTGCGATGCGCTTTGGTTGCAAGCATATCATTTATTTTAAGGTGATCAGATACGTGTAAAAAACCGTTGAACAAACTTAACCAAAGCGCTGCCGGAGGGAGTTGTGGATTTTGCTGAGTTTATAAAGTATTTTGCCATAAGCCGGCATACCAGGCTGACATGAGCGGATGCGGCAGATAAATAGCTAAAATTTTAGTACCTTCAGCAACACGTTATCATCATTAGACATTCCTGTATTCCACGCCATTGAAAATACCACGGGTCATGAAGCCAGAATTGATCATAGACGCCCCTATACTGGGCGAAAAAAAGATTTGGGTGAAAAAAGTTTACAAACCGCATTTCGATCACCCTTTCCATTTTCATAAACTATGTGAGCTTACCTGGGTACTCAAAGGCCACGGCCAGCTGATACTGGGAGATTATGTGGGCGGCTTTGCAGACGGGGAGATCATCCTGGCCGGCCCTGAACTGCCGCACCTCTGGAAGTGTGACGCCATCTACTACGAGCATAAAAAGAATTTTTTCACCAAAGCCTATGGCATGTACTTCCCCGCAGAACTGGCAGGCATGGTATCTGACGATGCCACGGGCGTTCACCGTTACAACAACCTGATGCAGAAAGCGGAAAGAGGCCTGCGGTTCTACGGCAAAACAAAAGCCGTGGTAACCGGCAAACTGAAAGAGGTGGTGGCTACCAACGGCCTGCAGCAGCTGGGCATTTTCCTGCAGATCATAGACATCCTCTCCAGGTCTGAAGAATATGAGGTGCTGGCCAGCGTGGGTTATAAAAGATCTTTAAATATCAATGACATTGAGCGGTTCAATGAAGTGTACCAGTTTTTGCTGAAGAACTTTCACCGGGATATTATGCTGGAAGAAGTAGCCGGCATCTGCAACATGACCTCCAGCTCTTTCTGCCGCTTCTTCAAGCAGAAAACGCAGAAAACCTTCACCTACTTCCTGAACGAGCTGCGCGTGGGGCATGCCAAAAAGTTGTTGCAGAACGAGAACTACCGCATCAAAGACATCGGGTATGAATGCGGCTACAACAACCCGGTGCATTTCTTCAACTTCTTCAAACAGATCGTCAAACAAACGCCGAAGGAGTTCCGGGACAATGTATTAAAAAGATAGGGCTGCCCTCCAAAGGGCAACCCTCCTTCTCAACAAATCAACCATTGCTCTCAATAACCTTTATTCTGTTTCAGGTTGGAATTGTCCAATATTTCCTGTGAAGGAATGGGAAAGAGCAACTCCTTTTCAGACACCACCGGCCCGTAGGAGAACTTGTGGCCTACGTATTCCTCAAACTGCCGGGTAGTTAAGTTCATGGCCTTGCGCAGCCTCACCATGTCAAACCAGGTGGTATTCTCGTAACACAGCTCAAACCAGCGCTCCCGCCATACGGCCTCCCTGAACTGCGCCTGGCTGAGACCGGCCAGCTCCGGCAGCTCGGCGCGTTTCCTGATCTCGTTCACGGCGCTGTAAGCTTTGACGGCGGGGCCGCCTGTTTCATTGGCCGCTTCGGCATAAGTGAGCAACACGTCTGCATACCTGATCACCGGCCAGTTGAGGTCACCGTTGGCGGTGGAGACGTGGGCGGTTTCATCAAAATATTTGTAGATGTAATACCCGCCCAGGTCTACCGTTTTGCTGCGGTCTGACTCCGAGGTGAATTTGGTGTAGAAGAACTGCTTCTCCCTGATGCGCAGGTCTGCCGCGTCAAACGCCTTGATGAAATCAACGTTGGCATAAATGCCGCCCGTTTCATCAGAATACGCGGAAATATTCTTGTTGTACGGCAGAATGGCCACCTGCCAGCTGGAGGGAATGATCTGCGTGCGGAACTGCATCATGAAAATGTTTTCTCCCGTGTTCTTTTTGCCGGGGTTGTGCAGGTCTGCGTACGTGGGAAACAGCGCATATTGTTTGGAGTCGATCACTTCTTCCGCCTTCCTGGCGGCCAGCTCATAGTACGCCGCGCCTTTCTGCAGCGGGTAACCGGCCATGGTGATGTACACCTGCGCCATGAGCGCTTTTACGGCGCCCATGTTCACTTTGCCGGAGGGGTCCGTCCAGGCCAGGCCGGCGGCTTCCGCCTCTTTCAGGTCTGCCTCAATGGCGGCGTACACCTCTTCCACAGGCGCCTGCATGGGCTTCAGCTCAGGAGAAGTGAGGGTAACCGGTTCCAGGATGAGGGGCACGTTGCCGAACATGCGCACCAGGCTGAAGTAATACCATGCCCGCAGAAAACGCGCTTCGCCCAGCAGCTTCTTCTTCTCCGCTTCGTCCATATTGATGTCTGGTATCTTTTGTATGGCCAGGTTGGCGTTGGCAATGCCCCTGTAATAGCTCACCCAGTAGGTGCGGCCATAGCCGTTGTCTGGCGTGTTGATGAGGTCTTTCACAAAGTAGCTGTTCACCGCCTGCCCCAGGTCTGTAGCGGCCAGGCCGGTGGCAAACTCCGTCATCATCCAGGCGCCGCCGCCGAAGCCGCTGGAGATGGGCTCCCGCATGGAGGCGTAAATACTGTTCACGCCGCTGCGCGCATGCTCCGCGGTTTTATAATACTGGTCTACGGTGAAGTTGCTGGGGTCTGTTTCATCCAGGAACTTGGAGCAGCCGGCCAGCATAACGGCGCCGGCCATCCATAGCAGCAGCTGATATTTTAATATGTATGATCTCATGATACTTCCGGTTTAAGGTTTATAATAATTACAGGGCCACGTTCAGGCCCAGCATGAACGTGCGCGGCCGGGGATAGTCGTACAACGCGTACCCCTGGTCAAATGGAGAACCGGAGTTGGATACTTCCGGATCATAACCGCTGTATTTGGTGGCTACAAAAAAGTTCTGCACAGCCGCGTACACCCGCAGGCGGCTCAGCTTCATGGCGGAAGTGGCGGAGGCGGGGAATACGTACGCCAGCAGCAGGTTGCGGCCGCGGATGAAGGAGGCGTCTGTTACCTTGTGGCTGTCGTTATTGGTATCATAACCGGCGGGCACAGGGCGCAGCTGCGCAATGGGCGTGTGCTGGTTGGTCTCTGTCCAGGCGTTGAGCACGGTTTTGTAGCTGTTGGCGATGCCCTGGCGGTCTTCCAGCGAGTGGATGCTCCTGTCATGTACATCATTGCCGTACATGTACTGCAGGTCTACGGTGAGCGACCAGTTTTTGTACCGGAACGTGTTCAGCAGGGTGCCGAAACCATCGGGGATGCCCTTGCCGATGATGGTGCGGTCTTTATCATTGATCTGCTTGTCGTTGTTCAGGTCAAGATATTTGATGTCTCCCGGCAGCGCGTTGTATACGGCAGCCTGATCTTTCTCCGCCGTGCTCCAGGTGCCCAGGTTCACCCTGCCGAAGAAAACGCCCACAGGCTCTCCCACGCGTATCACGGTAGCCCCGGAGTAAATGTCGCTGCCGCCGGTGAGCGCCAGCACCTTGTTCCTGTTCACGGAAATATTGAACTGCGTGGTCCAGGTAAAGTTTTCCCGCTGAAAGTTGGTGGTGTTGACGGAAAACTCTATCCCCTTATTTTCCATACTGCCAATGTTGCGGGTAATGCTGGAGTAGCCGCTGGTGGTGGGCAGCGGGGCGGCCAGCAGCATGTCTACCGTTTTACGGCGGTACACGTCAAATTCCATGGAAATGCGGTTGTCCAGCAATCCCAGTTCAATACCGGCATCCATTTGCAGGGTCTTCTCCCATCTGAGGTCGTCATTGGCCATGCGGCTGATGCCCGTACCGGGATTGCGCACGCCGTCAAACACTACATCATAGTTGCCCATGCCAGCCATGGCCTGGTAGGCGGATATCTCCGAGTTGCCCGTGGCGCCGTAGCTGGCGCGCAGCTTCAGGTTGGAGATGGCGGGCACGGCCTTCATAAAGTCTTCCTGCGAAACCCTCCATGCCACGGCGGCAGAGGGGAAGAAAGCAAACCGGTTGTTGCTGCCGAATTTGGAAGAGCCGTCCATACGGCCGGTGAAGGTGAGCAGGTATTTATCCATCAGGCCATAGTTCAGCCGCGTAAAATAAGAGTTGAGGCCGTAGGCTGTGCCGCTGGAGCTGGGGGCCTGCGGGTTGGCGCCGGCGCCCAGGTTGTAGAACTTGAAATAGTCATCACTGAAACCCTGGGTAGACGCGTTGGCGCTGAACTGGTCTATATGCTGCCAGGAAAGGCCCAGCAGGGCGTTGAGCGAATGTATGTTGTTGAACTCCTTGTTGTAGGTGAGATAGTTCTCGAACTGCCAGGAGTTGTAGCGGTTGTTGGTCACCTGCGCCACGCCTTTCTGCGAGCGGGAAATATAGTTCAGGTCACGGCCGGCGTAATAGTCCAGCCGCTGGTTGATGATGTTGCTGCCCACAGTGGTGCGCAGCTCCAGGCCTTTGGCCAGCTGGATGTTGGCGAAGATGTTGCCCAGCAGGGTTTGGGTACGCAGGTAATACAGGCGCTCTTCCAGCACCTGCACGGGGTTGCCGCCGCCCTCCATGCCAGGGTAGTCATCATTGCCCGCCCAGGTACCGTCAGGGAATTTGACCGGGATGATGGGCAGCGCTTCCAACACCTGGCGCATGGTAACAATACCGCCGCCGCCCAGCTGGTCTATCTGCTTCTCGTTCTGGTCTGTATAGCCCAGCGTGCCGCCTACCTTCAGCCAGTCTTTGATCTGGCTGTCAAACACAAAACGGGCGGCGTACCTTTTCTGCCAGGAGCCTTTGATAATGCCGTTCTCGTTACGGTAATTGAGGAACGCGCCGTAGCTGCCTTTGTCATTACCATTGGTGAAGGCCAGCTGGTGGTTTTGCGTGAGCGCTTTCTGCGTAGACTCATCCTGCCAGTCCGTATCGTACAGCGGGTTGCCCTGCGCGTCAAACAGGCGCGGGTCTGTGCGTTTCGTTTTCGGGTCTACATACTTGCCGCCGGCCCAGCCAACAGGGTCATACTTCTGCGCGTTCTGGTAAGCAATTTCCTCCACCTCCAGGAACTCTTTTGAATTGAGCACGCCCAGTTTTTTCGGCAGCACGCCCACGCTGAAATCCGTATCGTAAGTAACCCTGCCGCCGCCGGAGGTGCCGCGTTTGGTGGTGACCAGTATTACGCCGTTGGCGCCGCGCGCGCCGTAAATGGCGGTAGAGGAAGCGTCTTTCAGCACTTCTATGGAGGCAATATCATTCGGGTTCAGGTAGTCAATGGGCGAGCTGCCGTTCTGCAGCCCCGCCACGTTCAGGATCACGCCGTCTATCACGTACAGCGGATCGTTCTGGATGTTGATGGAGCTGAAGCCGCGGATGCGGATGTTGGCCCTGCCGCCGGGGCGCCCTGAGTTGGAAGATACGTTTACGCCCGTTACCCTGCCAGACAGCTCCTGGTTGAGGGAAGAAGCCGGGCGTTCCGCCAGCGCTTCGCTTCTCACCGTGCCTACAGCGCCGGTGAGGTCTGATTTTTTACGGGTGCCGTAACCTACTATCACCGTTTCATTCAGGCTGGACGCTTTGGCTTTTAACATGATCTTGTAATCCGTGCGGCCATCTACCGTCACTTCCTGGCTTTCAAAGTTCAGGCCTGAAAACACCAGCACGGCGCCCCGGTTTACCTTGAGCGTAAATTTGCCTTCCGCGTCCGCCACAGCACCTGTTGTACTTCCTTTTACGGCTACGGTGGCGCCAATGGCAGGAGCGCCCTGCTCATCGGTAACGGTGCCTTTGATAGTTACGGACTGGGCCCGCACCAGCAGGGGGAGCACCAGCAGGACGGCATACACAACACCATGTATGATCCCATGCAGCTTTTTTGTTCGCATATGACTGATTTGTTGGCGGCCAGGCCGCCTGAGTTAAGAAATAGCATAGCCGGTCACCCCCGGCATGCAGATTTGCGGAGGAACGGAAAGTTTCAACAATAAGAAGCCATAAACGGGCAGCACTGCGCATGTACCGCCTGCGGATGGATGCAACAACTATTTCATGCCTGTCACTGTATCAGATAAAACCTGGCCTTTGCTGATGTAGTTGCGAGAATCGGGTCATGTGGATCGTTAGGTTTTTTCATAACAAAGAATATTTACTGGAATCTCGATTTACCGGATTAACGTCAGATGCACGGGTTGCAATACACTATTTCAATGACGATAAAGATACACATGCAAACGCTCCGCTGTTACCTGCTTTTTATCAAATATTGATATGATATTACCGGATTATTTTTTCGGTCAAATACCCGCCAGTAGCGGGCAGGGAGGTACAGGACAGTTAGATGGGAACGATGTTGTAATTTGCTGGAAGAACTATATAACTGATACTAAGTTCATGAAAAAATTGGGGTAACTTCTGTTACCCCAAAAATGCTTGTACATGCTGGTAGCGGGATCAGATGTGATCGATCCTTTCAAGTATATCAGTGATATGATCCAGGCCATATAACAAAGCACATTCATCAATCCCCAGCCAGGTAAACAGGTTAAGAATTAATTGATAGTGCTGCCGGGCATATGCAGTGTTGCATGCTGCAGCTCCGTTCTGGAAGCATATCGGTTCATGGTGGGCTATCCTGTTGCGTATCCCGTTAATTTTCTCCAGCCCTGTAAACACAAAGTTGCTGTCATAACTGACAGCCGGTGAGCTTACTGGCTTAGCGGGAAAAATAGCCAGCAACGTTTTCCGGAATGCACTGAATTGATGCCGCGCGAACATATAACGCCAGAAACCGAAATCCATTTCGGCAATCAATGCGGGATGGCTGTAGTTCCGTTTTAATTTCTCCACTGCGTTATTGACGATATCAGGCGTTTTGCCGCATTTAGGATTAGTCAGCACTCCGCCCGTTCGGGCAGCATCTCTTAGCCAATTGTTTCCCCAGATCGGAAGATAATGGCTGTCTATTGCATTTCTCAATGCAACTTCAAAACACGAAATAATGGTAAATAATTCCTGGGAAGCACGCAGGTTCAGCCTGTAAAGTGTCATTGCTTTTTTTGTATCGCCCCCTGTTGCGTTTAAATATCTCGCCATTCTGTGAGGCGACATAACGGTCTCGAAATCAGAATACCTCATGCAGGTTTTGGTTAACATGAACAATTTTGATGAAATCCGGGAAATGCTTATATTTGTGTTATAGTTCCCGGTTGTCCCTGACTTTCGTCAAACTTCCGGGTTTTTTGTTTTTACATGTTTCGCCCGGACTTTTCAAATATAAATAAATATCTACCGCCTGCGATCAGCTGATTTTTCATCACCGGTTTTTACTACCAGCACCCAATCATTCCCCACCCCTGTTGAAGGCGGCGTTGCTTTAAAACCTTCCGCTGTTTTTACTATCTGCGCAGGAATATATTTCCCGTTCTTCGGATCAAACCACTGGCATTGAAAAGTATTGCCTTTTAATGATGCCGCATTCACTATCAGCTCTCCTCCCACCGGCATGTAGATCAATGCCGTGTTGCCCGCTTCGTTGCGGCATGCTTCCATATGCGTGGCTTTTGTAGTGCCGTTATTGGCAATGAGGCTATTGTCAGGTATCCTGATGAATGCGCCTTGCTTTTGCATCAGCCCTGCCAGCAGGCCTGCCTGAAAAGCGCCGGGCCTGTCAAGCGCGTTCACCCAGCCGCGGTCAGGGTAATTGATGGCTTCCTCCCTTTCGCTCATGAACTGCCATACGGCATGATGGCCGTAAGTAACGCCGCATGCGCCGGCAAATACGGAACGGTACAATTGTTTGCGTACATCATAGGCACGGTAGTAACCCTTGTCAGGGTCCCATTTGGGCCAGGGGTCCACGGGGTGGTCTTCATAATTCGGTTCCGCGTCCAGCACGGGTTTGGCGGGTTGCAGTGCCCAGTCACGCGTTACCATTTCCCAGTTGGGCGCATCGTGGCCGTTGCCATGGCCGCTCTGGAACATATTCATATCCAGCCAGGGCTCCCGGTGCAGCCACTGCGTGCTGGAACTGCCGCCGGAGGGATGATAAGCTATCAGCGCTTTCCCTTCCGTACCTTCCCTGATACCGCGGGCCATTTGCCGCCAGACGGGGCGCCAGTCAAGACTGTCTTTTGCGGCCGGGCGGTCTCCCCCGAGTATCCATACAATGTTGCTATTAGCGCGGTAACGCCGGCCCAGCCATTTGCCATACGTGTAGGCGTTGGTGCTGTCAAACACCACCGGCCCAACACCCCACAAGGCGGCCACCTTGTCTCCCCAGGCAGGCAGCAGCGCCATGTAAAGGCCTCGCTGCCCGGCCCAGGCTACTGTGCTGTCTACCAGCTGGAAATAAGCCTCATTAGGCGTAGCGGGGTTATTGTTATGCAACGGCGTATGCCCGTAGCGGTTAGGCTTCCGCAAGCCGTCAAACTCTGCCAGCAATACGGCCTGTATTACGGAAAAACCTTTGGCGGCGCGGTTATCCAGGTAGTAGCGGACCTCCTCTCCTTTCAGGCGGTGAAACAGCTCCCAGCCCGTGTCTCCCAGCCAGAAAAAGACCTGGCCATTGGGCTGCAGCAGGTAATGACCGTCCGGGCTTACCCTGAGGCGGCCGGGTTGGGCGGTGGCGGTGATGGAAAGGAGAATGGCGGATAGAACAATGATAAACAGTTGCATAAGCTGCTTTTTAGGGCTCCCCTGCAAGGGACACTGTTTAATTTAGACAATTTTTTCCCGATTGCGTAAACAATATTCCTGATTTGAAAACCCGCGGTATAGAAAGCCTCCTACTTTGCAGAAAGTTTGATCAAAGAGAAATGTGTGTCCGGTTTCATCAAACTGAATCTCTGATATCATGAAAATTGAAACGGCCAAACGCTGGTTTTTATGGCATAAGTGGACCAGCCTCATCTGCACCATTTTTCTATTGATGCTCTGCATCACGGGGCTGCCATTAATTTTTCATCACGAGCTGGAGCACGTGCTGGAAGAAGAAAAAATAGCCGAAGTGCCTGAGGGCGCGCGAAAAAAGAGCCTTGATGAATTGGCTGCGGCCGCTGAGGCCCTCTACCCCGGCGAGCGCGTGCGGTTCGTGTACTGGGACGAAGAAGAGCCTAACAAAACGCTGTTTGACGTGGCGCCCCGCCCGGAAGCGCCGTATGACAGCAGCAAGTACGTGGTGCTGAACGACTACACCGCTGCCGTGCTGGACAAGCCCGCCACAGACGGCGTGATGAACTTCATCCTGCGGCTTCACCGTGACATGTTCCTCGGCATCGGGGGCATGCTGTTCCTGGGGCTGATGGGCATTGTGTTCGTGATTGCCATCATCACCGGCGTTGTGCTGTACGGGCGTATCATGAAGAAGTTCGATTTCGGGATGGTACGCAAATACAAATCCCGCCGCCTGCACTGGCTGGACACGCATAACCTCATTGGCATTGTAACCCTGGCCTGGGCCACCGTAGTAGGCATTACCGGCATCATCAACGCATTGCATGATGTGATGCTGTTTGCCTGGCAGCAGGGGCAGCTCAAGGAAATGGTGGCGCCGTATGCCAGCAAGCCGCCTATTGAAGGCCAATACGCCTCGCTTGACAGTGCGCTGCTGGTAGCGGAAAGAGCCGCGCCAGACATGAAAGCCAGCATCATCACCTACCCCGGCACCATGTTTACCAGCAAACACCACTACGGCATTTTTATGAAAGGCAAAACGGAGCTGACCTCCCGCCTGCTGATGCCCGTACTGGTAGATGCGCAGAACGGCACGCTGACAGACGCGCGCAGAATGCCCTGGTACGTGATCACGCTGTTCGTTTCCCAGCCCCTCCACTTTGGGGACTATGGCGGCTGGCCGTTAAAAATAATATGGGCGCTGTTTGACCTGGCCACCATTGCAGTGCTGATCACAGGCCTTTACCTGTGGGTAGCCCGCAGAAAGGCGGCCAAAATGCAGTGGAGCCGGTTAAACGAAAAAATTGAGGAATACGATGAAGCATAATCCGTTCATGAAACTCTGGGGCATGCCGCTGATGCTGGCCGTGCTCTCCCTCGCCGGCCTCATTGTGGCGCTGGCGGGAGACGGCATCTGGGATATTTTTTCCTGGATAGGGCTGAGCATTCCCCTCTACCTGATCATCAAACATTATTATTTCCGGAAAGAACAACGGGAGGAGCAATAAGCTGCCTCCCGTTCTTTTATTTCACTTCCTGCCGGATGTAAAAACCCCAGGGCGCAAACCGCTTCACCGTATCTATCCAGTACCGGAGGTTTACGTCTACGTCCGTATACGGCCGGCCGTCAAATATCTCCGCGCTCACATCGGCCAGCGCCCAGTCATCTTCCTTGAAGTGCCACTTGAACGTATGCGAAGCATTTTTGTTGTAGGTAGCGCCGCCTTCCACCAGCGCGCCGTTCACAATTTTACGCTGCGCTACCGGCAGTGTCAGCTGTGTATCTATTTGCCGCAGCAATGCGGAATCCCTGGTGGCCACTACAAAAGCACTGTCACGCCAGTCTTCCGGCGGTACCTTTTTGGCCACTTGAAAAAAGCGGTAACCGCCGTTGGGCGGCGGGGGGTCGTTCTTGTTGCAGGCTACGGCGGCTGCAAACAGCACTGCCAGCAGGCAGGCGGGTTTTGATAAAGACATGGCATTCCGTATTTGTTCCGGGGTGGATGGCACAAAAATGATGCCTCCCGCAAGGCTGTTTTTTTGTAAAAAAAATTGCCCGGGAAGTGAATCCTTTAGATATATTTTCTATATTGTACAGATGAGTTTTCAAAACCTTATCCTTGACAGCACTATTGCAATAATTTCTAAAATTTCACGTCTATGACTGCCGACGTTAACAAGACCGCATTATTTAACGGTAGTTGTTTCGCTCTCATTACCACCGCTTTCACCTTTGCCATCAGGGCCGGTATCCTGACCCAGCTGGGCGCACAGTTCAACCTGACCGCCGAGCAGCTTGGGTTCATCAATTCCATGTGGTTCCTGGGCTTTCCCATTTCCATGATCATCGGCGGGCTGGTGTACCACAGCTTCGGCCCGCGGAACATTATGCGGGTGGCTTTTGTGGCCCACGCGCTGGGTATCATACTCACCATTTACGCCGGCGGCTATACGCTGCTGCTGATCTCCACCCTCTTCATCGGCTTCGGCAACGGGTGTACGGAAGCGGCCTGCAACCCCATGATCGCAGACAGCTACTCCGGGGTGAAAATGAACAAGATGCTCAACCGCTTCCACATGTGGTTCCCCGGCGGCATCGTAATAGGCAGCCTCATTTCCAAATTCATGACAGACGCCGGCCTGAGCTGGCAGCTGCAGATGTGGGTGATCATGATCCCCACCATCATTTATGCGGTGCTGTTCTACGGCAAAAAATTCCCGGAGCCCAAGGTAGAGGGCGCTACTTCGCTGGCGGAAAACCTCAAGGCCATGGTATCTCCCACTTATATCTTCCTGTTCATCTGCATGGCCCTTACCGCCATCAGTGAATTTGGCCCGCAGCAGTGGGTAGGCCTGGTAATGAGCAGCAGCGGCGCAAGCCCCATGCTGATACTGGCGCTGGTAACAGGCCTGATGGCCGTGGGCAGGTTCTTTGCCGGCCCCGTTATACAGGCGCTGGGCCAAACGGGCGTATTGCTGATCTCCGCTATTTTTGCGGCCATCGGTATTTACCTGTTCAGCGTGGTAACCGGCCCCATGGCTTACGTAGCCGCCGTATGCTTCGCCATCGGCGTTTGTTACTTCTGGCCTACCATGGTGGGCGCCGTAGCACAGCGGGTACCGCTTAGCGGCGCGTTGGGCATGTCTATCATCGGTGGTGTAGGGATGTTCTCCAGCTCCATCTTCCAGCCCATCATTGGCCGCTGGATAGATTCCGCCCGCGCGGAAAGCGCACAGAGCGGCCTCAGCGGCGCGCAGCTGGAACTGGCGGCAGGGCAGGATACGCTGGCCAAAATGGCTTCGTTCCCCGCCATCCTCATTGTGCTGTTCATCATTTTCTTCTTCTGGCAAAAAAGAACACCGGCCGCGCAAGGCCAGGTGGCGGCCGCGCATTAAACAGCGCACCGGCTTGACATAAAAAAGTGAGGGAGTATCCATGCAGATACTCCCTCACTTTTTTTTATAGTAACGGATGATGCCTGCCACACGGCCTGTCTTCCGCGCGGCAAAGCCACCGGGTTACACCAGCCCGTGCTTCACGCACATGTCTTTGATCAGCTTCAACCCGTTCTCCGCCATGTTCCAGGGTTCTGAGAACTCCCGCCACACGCCGATGGAGTTGGCAAAGTCAGGATCATTACGGGTAAAACCTTCTATTGTCAGCCAGCCTTTGTAGTTCACGCGGGCCAGCGTGGAAAACACTTCATCCCAGGGTACATGGCCGCTGCCGGGCGTACCGCGGTCGTTTTCACTGATGTGCACGTGGCCCAGCAAAGACGCTATCTGTGTAATGGCGTCTCCCAGCTTTTTCTCTTCAATGTTGGCGTGATGCGTGTCAAACATGGCCTTCACATTGGGATGCGCGGTTTGCTGTACCAGGCGGGCCAGCTGCTCCATGGTATTGCAGAGGTAACATTCAAAACGGTTCACCGCTTCCGGCGTGAGCAGGATGCCTGCCTGCGCGGCGTGGTCTCCGGCCTGGTGCAGCACCTCCGCGCTCCAGGCGTATTCATCTGCCGTGGGGGCGCGTTTGGTGAAAGTGGTGAACGCGGAATGGAAGGGGCCGCAGAGCACGGTGGCCCGCAGGTCATGCGCACGGTCTATTGTCCATTTTATTTTTTCCAGGGCCTTGTTCCTTACAGCGGCAGACGGGTCTACCGGGTTTTCATCAGGCCCCAATACAAACACCGCGGTGGTTGCCAGGCCCAGGGAAGCGGTGTAGTCCCCTACCTGTTTGTACGCCTTGTCATCCGGCGCGCCTATCAGGAATTCCACGCCATCGTACCCTGTTTTGCCCAGCCGTTCAATTACCGGCCTCAGCTGGTCAGACACAATGGCCGACCAGGCCAGTACATTAAATCCTATTTTGTTCATCTTATTTCTTTTTCGGTTTCACTATTTCCCCCGGCATGATGAGTGACTCAAAGCCGGCCAGGTCTGCCGGTTTAACATTGGCCTTGTAGCCGTCGAAGTTGAACGTGGTGGGTTGATAGGGCCCTACAAACTCCACGTTGCCCTGCGGGTTGATGTCTTTTTCCATGCCCATTGTCCAGAAGCAGGCGTTCACCAGCATGCGGCGGAAACCTTCGTTCAGCAGGTCTTCGGAAGCGCCGTGCGTAGTGGTGAACACGCGGCCGCTGGCGCCGTTATCCAGCTTGTAATTACGTACCCAGGCTACGGGCAGCTCTTTTTTGGATGTGTCTGCGGGTGAATCGGGCGTCATGCCGTTCAGCACCTGGCCGCGGGCCAGCACGGTAGAACCAGTGTGTTCCGGTTCTGCATTATAGCCGCCGCATTGTACAAACACGTCTTTCACGCCGGCCAGCACGGGGTGGCCCTCCTGCCCTTTCTCCAGCAGCAGCCGGGAAGCCTGCGCGTGATTTTTGCCGTAGTGGCCCACCCAGGTCTCTCCCAGGATGGTTTCGCCAAAGCCGTCTCGCCAGGTAGTGTTGGGGCCGTTGTACTGGTAGCTGTAATGGCCCCATTTCGGGTTTTTGGCGTTATTGAACGCATGCGTAGCCGTTCTCAGGCCCACCACGGGTTTGCCTTTTTCGAGATAATCATTGATATGCTGCATTTCCTCATCCGGGAAATCTGCAAAGCGGGTGAAGATCACCATGAGGTCTGCGTTGTTCAGCGCGTCGAGGCCGCGGAGGTCTGAGCTGCCGGGGAGGATGTTCTTCTGGGAATCCAGCCCGAACACCACGGTGCAGTTAAACCCGTACCGTTTGGCCAGTATGCGGGCCAGCGCGGGCAGGGTTTCTTCCGAGCGGTACTCATGGTCTGAGGCAATGAACACAATGTTCTTACCTTTACCCGGCCCGCTGTCTCCTTTATACACAATGCGGTAGTCGGCGTATGGATCATTGGGCTGGCCGCATGCCACCTGGGTAAGCACCAGTGTACAGAGCAGCAGCAGTCTTGTGATATTTTTCTTCATGCTTTGTATCGTTTATCATTTGCGGCTGGCGCGTTGCATGGCGCCGCCTGTATTACATCGTTTCTCAACCGGTATTAACGCCCCGTCTCGCCGGGCGCGGTTATTCAATCACTTCACTACTTTCAATGTTCCCCGCATCAGCTGGCCATGGCCGGGGAAGGTACATAAAAAGGGATAGTCTCCCGGCTGCGCGGGCGCCTTGAATGCCAGCGTCTGTGTTTCATTATTGTTGAGCAGGCCGGTGGCATGGAGGATGCTTTTACTGTCTGGCAGAAATTTCTTTTTGAAACCTTCTGCGCCGAGGTCAATGGCAGCCTGGGCCACGGCATCTGCCGTGCCGGGCATTACCACTACCAGGTTATGCGGCATGAAGTCTACGTTCTTCAAGGTCATCTTCACCGGCTGGCCGGCTTTCACAATGATCTCTTTGGTATCGAACAGCATCCTTTCGGGGATGGTGCCTATCACTACCGCCGCTTCACTTTTGCTGCTGAGGTCTACCCGCTTGCCGGAAGGCCCGGGGTTATGCACGGCGGCTACGGCAGCGGAGCCGGAGTCTGCTCCATGCCCATGCCCGGCATGCCCCGCAGCAGGCCCGCCTATGTCTTTACCCTGGTATTTCCAGAACCAGGCCACGCGGTTTGCCGCGCGCACCGCATGCTCTACGGGAGAGCCTTGCAGCTGCTGCAGCAGCTCCTTGTTGGCCACGTTGTGGCGCTGGTGCAGCCAGAGTATTTCCAGCAGGGCATGCGCGCCGTCTTCTGTATCTGCGTTATACTTGGCGGCCCATTCTTTGGCTTTGGCAATTACTTCTTTTGTTTCGCGGCCGCTCAGCTCTATCTGCACCTGGTGGCGCACTTCGTTCACCGGGTGCTTCAGCAGGTCCAGCAGTTTTTCCACCGGCTGGCCGGCAATGGCCACGGGCTCTGACAGCGGGCGGCCTTTGGCGGTCACGCGGTATACCCTTCCGTGAACATGGTCACGCTTGGGATCGCGGATGTTGTGCTGCATATGGCCGATGAGCGGGTTCTGCCAGTCGCTGATGTACAGCGCGCCGTCTTCGCCCACCACACCGGAGGTGGGCCTGAAATTGGGATCGTCTGAATAGAGCATGTCCCCTATTTCTTCGCCCCAAACCTTGCCGCTGTCATACGCCAGCTTGTAGCGTTTGATGCCCTGGAAACCGATTACGTTATAGATCAGGAAGTTGTTTTCATATTCCGGCGGGAAGTGCTGGCTGGAGAGCACCTGGTGCGCAGGCACCGGGCGAACGGTTTGTTTCAGCAGGCGGCGGGTTTTGAAGTCTGTGGCCTCGGGCGCGCGGGTGCCGTCATTGTCCAGGTACACCTGGTAAGCGCGGCCGGTGGTACCGTCTGTTACAAACTGGTTACCCCATTTGTCAAAGCTGATGCCGTGGGCGTTGGGACTGTTCTCCACTACAAAATCGAACTGGTACGTGCGCGGGTTGAAGCGGAAGAGGCCGGGCTGTTTGTTTTCCTGGTTAGGGCCCCAGGGCGTTTCCACGTTGCAGAGCATAAACACGCCGCGCTGGTAATAGATATAACCATCCGGCCCGAAAAAGAGGTTATTGGCGGCGTGGTGCGTATCCGCAGCGTCTATGCCGCCCAGCAGCACCATGCGCACGTCTGCCTTGTCATCTCCGTCAGTATCTTTCAGGTACAGGATGTTGGGCGCGGAGATCACGATCACGCCGTTGTTCCAGAACTCGAAGCCGGTGGGATTGTGCACTCTTGCAAAGGTGACGGACTTGTCTGCCACGCCGTCCTTATCCGTATCTGACAATATCACCAGCTGGTCTTTCATTTCTTTCAGCGGCTCGCGTTTGGGATAGCTTTCCCAGGCGGCCACCCACAACCGGCCTTTGGTATCTCTCTTGACCGTAACGGGGTTGGCTATTTCAGGGAACTTCTCTTCAGAGGCGAACAGCTTCACTTCCAGGCCAGTAGCCACATGCATTTTGCTGATGGCTTCTTCCCCGCCGAGATATACCACCTCCTGCTTAAAGTTCGATTCCACTTTCACCGGTGCGGGCACGTTGCTGTTATCCATGCCTGTGTCTACAGACCAGGCTTCCCAGGCGCCCCAGAAAGGTTCTTCTTTATCTGTAACAGGTTGAATGTTCTTGTCGCCGCCGGCAATGGCCCAGATGCGTTTGTCGCAATTAGCCGTGATGGTATCCAGCATTTGCAGCTCGCGCTGCAGCGTTTCATAGTTGCCGTGCAGCTCGCTTCTGCCGCCCCATACATCGTTGCCGTCAGTGGCGCGGTAGCGGTTGAACCAGTTGCCGTTCTTGTTGAGCACGGCCTGCCGCAGCCTGGTCAGCTCCTCCTCACCGGTGCGCGGCATGGCGCCAACCAGCTGCTCGGTAATGAAGCGGGCCACCAGCCGGTTGCCTTCTTCATTGAGATGTATGCCGTTGATGGTGAGCGGCTCTTTTTCTGCTGCATACATTTTTTGCGTGGCGGCAAAGAGGTCTACGAACACTACATCTTTCGCCTTGGCCACTTCTTCCATGGCGCGCGTGTATGCTTCCAGCCGTTTGTTATTGTCTTTGCCATCCGGCAGGTTGGGGCTTTCCAGGTTTTCATGGGCAATAGGAGAAAAGAGCACAATGCGGGGTGCGTTCTTGCCGTCATACTTTTGCAGCCGGGTAGAATCGATCCATGCGGTCAGCTCTTCTCCGAACTTTTCCGGCTTGTTGTCATAAGACTCGTTGTAGCCGAAGAAAGCGAATATCACGTTGGCCTGCACGCGGGTGAGATGCGTGTTGGCATCACCATAGGCTTTATGCGCCCGCGGGCGGTGCATCACCTTGTCTCCGGTAAAACCCAGGTTGCGGAACACCAGCTCCTTGCCGGGCTGCGCCGCCTGCAGATAGGTTTCCAGGAAACCGTGGTACTGCATGCGCTCTGCCAGGCCGTTACCGATGAGCGCAATTCTGTCTCCTTTCTTGAAGTCGAACTTCCCGGAGGGAGAACAGGCTGCAAACATGGCCATAACGGGCGCGCAAAGGCCCCAAAGCAGGCGTCTTCTTAATTTCAGGTGGATAAGTTTCATCAATGGTTTCATTATATAACGTGGTAGATATCATACAAACCGGGAGCATGTCCGTCCCATGCTCTTCATCAGCTCGCAAACCAATGTAGGGCTAAATTTGCGAAATACTATCCTGTTGCATCCTGTATGTAGAAAATTAACTGAACCTTGTTATATTTTCACATGCAATGAAAGGCCGCTTCCTTCCTGCCCGTAAAATGGTGAAATGCTAAGACGTTCATTTTTCCTGATGCGCCTGTGCAGCTCCGGCACGACAATGCCTGTGCTGGCGCCGATGAGGAAACCCAGTATCACGTCTGTTCTAAAATGTTTGCCGGCACGCACGCGGTAAAAGCCCACCAGCGCGGGGGGCACGGCAGCGGCAGAATAGATGGCCACTCTTTTGAGGCCTTTGATCTGGTGATAGTCTGTGTATACTTTGGCGAGGAAGAAGGTAGACGTAGCGGCAAAAGATACATGGCCGCTGAAAAAGGAATTGCTTTTGGCGATGCCTACTTTCTCTTCTTCCGCTACCTGCGGGTTGTATACGTACGGGCGGGTGCGGCGTATGGGGAAAGCAGCGCCAAAATAGATGGCATTGTCTACCGCGTGAGACACGAGGTACATAGACAGCAGGTCAAGCCAGTCTTTCCGGATGCGCCGGTCCAGCATCAGCGCCACGGGACTGAGAATGGAGATATTGAGGAACAGGTCTGAGCTTTTTTGCGCGCTTTTGAACAGCGCGGGGTTGTTGAAGGCCACGGGCCTGTCAAAGCGGTTGATCCTGTCAGGGTTGAGGCCGTTGAGGTCTTCCGGCTTGTAGGCGGACGTACGGTCTAACGCCTGAAAGCCGAAGTAAGATGCCGTGAGCGCGGCCACGGGTATGGGCAGCTCATACTTCCAGTTGACGCTGTATATTTTGCCGGTATCTGACTGGGCGCAAGCGGCCTTGCCGGCGCAGAGGAAAAGGAAGAACAGGATATAGTTTTTTTGCAGGCATCTGGGCCACAACATAGGCGGAACGTTATTCTGCGGGTAAATATAAGTGATTTATCCGGTTTACTCCGGCTTCCGGAAATGCAGGGTGGAAATGCTGTTCAGTTTCTCTTTGAACAATTGCCGGTGATGCTCCGCTTTCATTTCGATGAGACAGGCGGCACACAGGCAATCCGCATAACGCGCCGCCACATAATCCCGCTGCTCCTGGCTGAGGGCTACGGTGCTGCACTGGCAAAGCAGGATGGAGCCTACCTTGCATTCAAATGCATTCCTGCAGCGGGGGCAATATTTCTGTTCATGCTCGCACATGCGTAAAACGGGCCATTTTTGACCAAAATCGATACTATTTTAACACCTCCTTCCGAGGCTTCTCCTTCGCTTCTCCTTCGCTTCACGTTCGCTTGAGGGTCGGTTGAGGCAACTGTTAATATAGTATTATTACAACAATGCCGGCCCAAGCGTAAAACTTACTTTTGGGCCGGCATATACTGAAGTTACGTATTTTCTTTATTGAACAGGCAAACCGGGAGGAAAAATCTGCCTTATTGCGGCATGAACAGCACGGCATCCGCCACCACCAGGCCGTCTGCCCCTTCTGCCGTTATTTCCACAAAGGCTTTGCCTCCTTTGGTGAGCTTCATCACGCCCAGGTCTACCCATTCACCGGAAGTTTGCCCTTCCACACGCACGGAGGCGGCGGTATAGCTTGTTTCCTTCACGGACTGCCCGTTTTCGGAGAGCCGTATGCGGGTAGTAGCGGAAAGGCCGGCATGTTTGGGCACATAGGTATATACCCTGTAGCTGCCTGTTTTCACCACGGCCGGCGTGAACCGTACGCTGCCGCCATTGTCAGACAAATATGCCGAAGGGCCGTACGCGCCGCGGGCCTCTTTTTTCCAGCTGCCTTTTACGGTCACCTGCGCTGCATCATCATTATCTACCAATATTTCCGCCGTGGCGTTGGTGGCCAGCGGTTTCTGGCGCAGCAGCTGCTGCAGCGCGGCCACGTTCACCTCCTGCACAGACTGGTTGTTGTCAATAGCCATGGCGGCGGCGGTAGCGGCAGACTGGCCCAGCACCATAAACACGGGCTCCATGCGGATGGAGCCGTACGCGATATGGGTGGCAGACAAACAAACGGGCACCAGCACGTTCTGGCAGTCTTCCGCCTTCGGGATAATGGAGCGGTAAGCAATCGGGTACGGGCTGATGCCGCCTATCTGCACATCCCCCTCATTTTTCACCATGCCGTTTACCACTATACGCTGGCAGTTATGAGAGTCCATGTTATAGGCGGCCATGCCTACGCCGTCCTGCACTACTTCCCTGCCTTCGCAGTGGGCCTGCGTCATTACGTAGGCGCCCACCATTCTGCGGGCTTCGCGTACGTACATCTGCGGCGACCAGTGGCCTGATTCCGGGTATTCATCTTTAGCGTATCCCCATTTCAGCATTTCCGTGCGCAGGCTTTCCGGCATGCGCGGGTCATGACCAATGAAATACAGCAGGCCCTTGTTGTACAGCTCATGCTCACGGGTTATTTTCTCGCGGGTGGCGTAGTCTGCCTCCGGGTAATCATAGTTCATCCCGATCATGTCTGTTGAAATAGGGCCGTTGTTGTTGATGTCTGTTTTATTGTTAGGCATCCTGTCAAACTTCAGGATACCTTTGAAATTGTCCGGCTTCAGTTTTTCCACCACGCGTGCCAGCAATTCATAGCGGGCAGGGTCATAACCTTCCGGTTTGGTGATGGGTACTATATTGCCGGGCTGGTTGCTGAGGCATATCCTGAAATTGTAGGCCTGCACTTTCTTGTCTCCCGTGCCCTGCGGCTCCAGCGGCGCGGGGCTGATGCCCCATACCAGCCCGCTCTCCGGCTTGCCGGGTATTTTGTACGGGTCTATACCGTCAGGGAACTGGTGTTTATCACGCAGCTGCACGCCGTTGTAGGTTTCCCCGTATTGGGCGTTGGCCTCACGGCCTACCGTATACGAAATACCGGCACGGGCCATCAGGTCTCCTTCATAAGAACAGTCAATGAACATTTTGGCGCGTACGGCGGTGTGTTTGGCGCTGCCGCCGGCGGAGTGCTCCAGCTGTATTTCCGTTACGCGGCCGTTCTCTTTTGTGGCAGCGGTAATGCGGTGCTGGTACAACACCTCTACCCCGCCTTCGCGGATGTATTGGTGAAAGGTGCGTTCCGCCACGCCGGGCTCAAATATCCACTGTTCAAATTTGCCGTAGTGTTTGCCCACGCGGCGGTAAAAATCCCGCGAGAGGCCGCTGATGGCATATTTATTACCAATGTCCGTATAACCCAGGCCGCCGGAAGTAAGGCCGCCCAGTCTTTTGCCGGGCTCTATCACCAGCACGGACTTGTTCATTTTTTTGGCGGTGTACGCGGCTATTACGCCCGCGGAAGACCCGCCATATACGCAGATGTCTACCTGCCGCACTGTCTGCGCCATGGTGGCGGCAGACAGCAGCAGCAGGCAAACCAGTAACATAGGTCTCATCATTACGCTGTTGTTTTAATAGCCGGGATTCTGGTCTTTTGCCGGGTCTATAGCAGTGTTGTAATTGTATTCAATAGTGGGAATAGGCCAGAGCAGGTGGCGCTGCGTCATGGCTTTGCCTTTTACGGCCAGTATGGTCTGTTCCGCAATGCCCAGGCGCTTCAGGTCAAGCCAGCGTTTCCCCTCCGCGCAGTTTTCATAACCGCGCTCCTTCACCACCAGGTCTATGAAAGCCTGTTTGCTGCCATAAGCCGCCAGCGAAAAATCTACCGAAGCGTCGGCCGTGAGCGGGTTTTTGCCATAGGCGCGGCGGTGTACCATGTTCAGCTTCTCCATAGCATCTGCCGTGGGCGCGCCGCCGGCCTGTGCTACCGCTTCCGCGTAGAACAGCAGGATGTCTGCATAACGGTACATGGGGTAATCATTACCGCCTGCCGTTACCGCTGCCCTGTCTTTGAACTTTTTAATGAGAACGGTATTGGGCCCCAGGCCGAAGGTTTGCCCGTACCAGTTGAAAGTATAGCGCAGGTCGTTCTTATCCCAGTTCTTGACAAAACTGTTCTGCTCGGTATCGCTGTAGAACGTGTAATAGCCGCCCGGCGGGTAGTAGCCGGAGTTGGGATAGTGGCAGTAGTGGGGATATGAAAACCCTTGCCCGCTGGGCGTACGGGCATATTTCAGGTAGAAGATCTCTTCCGGTGAGCTGGTGATATCCGCCCCGAACAGCTTTTCAAAATCTTCCGCCACCGTTACGTTCACCAGTGAAAATTTGCCGGAGTTGATCACTTCCAGCGCCTTGTCACGTGCCTTGTCATACTGGTGCAGGTTCATGTACACATCTACCAGCACAGCCTTGGCGGCCAGTTTGGAAGGCGCTCCGCTAAGGCGGGCTGCATCCGGGAGGTGTTGCTCTGCCCACTCCAGGTCTGCCAGCAGGAAGTTATACGTCTCATCCTTTGAGGCACGGCGTACATTGGAAGAATCAGCGTTGTTTTCCGTACGCAACGGAACGCCGGCCCAGTTGCGTACCAGGAAAAAATAGCAGAGGCCGCGCATAAACCGGGCTTCGGCCAGGTAACGGTCCAGCTGGTCAGGCGTCAGGGAAGAACCTTGCGGCGCTTTCTCTATCACGATGTTGGCATTGCGGATGGAACGGTAGAGCAGCGTCCACATCCCGTCAATGCGGGTAATGTTGGTGTTGTCCAGGCCGTTGTAGTCATTCAGCGGCGCGTGGCTGCCACGGCCGATCAGGTATTCTGCATAAATTTCCTGCTGGCAGGGATATAGCGCGCCCAGGAAGCCGCCCTCCCGGATGGGGCCGTAAATGGCGTTGAGGCCGGCTTCCACCTCCGTGGGCGTATTGTAAAAAACTTCTGCTGCAATGGACTTTGGTTTTTCCTCCAGCATATCCGAGCAGGACGCCAAGAGCAGTATAGTGAATATGAGCAAAAAAGACTGTTTCATATGTAATGTCTTAGTGTAATAAAATTTGATCAGAAACCGCACCTGATACCGAACGTTACGGATTTGCTGGTGGGATAGATGGCATAGTCTATGCCCTGGTTGATGGAATTGGCACCGCCATATGCGTTCACTTCCGGATCGTACCAGGAGTATTTGGTGAACGTGATCATGTTCTGGGCGCTACCATATACCTGGGCGGATTTGATCCACTTCCAGTTCAACCGCTGCACCGGCAGGTTATAGGCCAGCTGTATGTTCTTGAAACGGAGGTAAGAGCCGTCTTCCACAAAGCGGGTAGACATGTTGCCGTTCAGCGTACGTGTTATTTTCGGGTACCTGGCGTTAGGGTTCTCCGGCGTCCAGTGGCTTTCATACACTGCGCGCGGCAGGTTGAGGCCCATGCCAAGGTCAAGCGCGGCCGCATTGTTCAGGTTGAAGATGTCATTGCCTTGAGAACCCTGTATGAACACCGTCAGCTCCAGCCCTTTCCAGCTGGCTACAGAGTTGAGGCCATAGATAAAATCAGGATTGGGATTGCCGATGAAAGTTTTGTCTGCCGCGTTGATCATGCCGTCCTTATTCACGTCTTCATACTGCAGGGTACCCGTGGCAGTATAGCCTGTCTCTTTATACCCGTAAAAGATGCCCATCGGCTGGCCTTCGCGCAGCAGGTTCACATAGTCGTTCAGTGAGCCGGTGTAAAATGCGGTACCCACTATATCCTGCCCGTTGTACAGCTTCAGCACCTTGTTGCGGTTGAAGGCAATGTTGGCATTCACCGTCCAGTTCACTTCACGTTTCAGTATATCTGCATCCAGCCCTATTTCAAAGCCTCTATTTTCTACTTCTCCCACGTTCTGCACGGTAATGTTATAACCCTGGGAGGCAGGCAACGGCACGTCATTCAGCAGGTTAACAGTCTTTTTCCGGTAGTAGTCCAATGTAAGGCGCAGCCCGTTCCGCAGGAAACCGATATCTGCTCCAACGTCCAGCTGGCGGGTAACTTCCCATTTCAGGTCACCAGGCAGCGTAGTACCGGGAGCAAACGCCACGTACAACTGATCTCCAAATATAGTATTGAAAGAGCCCAGCTGGTTCAGCGTTTGGAATGGCGCAATAGAGGTGTTGCCTGAAAGACCGTAGCTGGTGCGCAGCTTCAGGTCGGAAATTACGCGGGACTGCTTCAGGAAGTTTTCGTTAGACGCTTTCCAGGCAAAGGCGGCGGAAGGGAAATTCTCCCACTGATTTTTCTTTGAATAGCGAGATGACCCGTCTCTGCGGATGCTGGCGGTAAAGAGGTACTTATCGTCAAAAGAATAATTCAGCCTGCCCAGATAAGAGAGCAGTACCCATTTTGAGTACCCGCTGCCGGGAATGCCGGGCGTATTGGCACTGTTCAGATCGCCGGTGCCGGTAACATCGGAGAGAAAACCGGTGCCGGAACCGTTGAGGGTGGTGGTCACATTATCCTGGTAAGTAAACCCGCCCATCAACGTGAAAGAATGTTTGTTGACCTCTTTCATATAGGTGATCACATTCTCGCTCAGCAAGCCGGTTTGTTGTGTGGTCTCTATACCTGCGCTGCCCACGGAGTTGGTAGTGGGCTCCCTTTTAGTATACCTGTCTACCCTGTCGTTCAGGTTATCTATACCTCCTGATATTTTAATGCTGAGCCCATCCAGCGGTTTGATGGTAACAGCTGCATTGGTCAGCACACGGTCTCCCTTGATGAGGTCTGTCTGGTTGTTGATAGGCACCAGCGGGTTGATAATTACGTTGGAGATAAAGGGATAGGCGGTATTCAACCTCCTGTATGTACCATCCGGCAGGTAGGGCGTGAGGGAGGGCGGGGCCATCAGCATGGCGGAAATCAGGTCACTGCCACGGTTGCCAAGGCTGGAGTTTTGCCGCGCGCTGTTGAGGCGGGTGAGGATGGTGTTGACAGATACGGTGAACACCTTGCTGATATCATGCTCAATATTGCCCCGGATATTGTAACGTTTATAATCGCTGGCCTTTACAATACCGTCTTGCAGGAAGGCCGAGCCTGAGAGCGAGAACTTTGTTTTTTCCGAACCGCCGTTCACCGTAGCGCTGATATTGTAAATAGGCGCATTGCGCAGCACCAGGTCTTGCCAGTCCGTACCGGCGTTCTGGCCCAGGCTGTCTATCTGCTGCTGGGTGAAATACGGCGCCAGCCCGTCATTCTTGGCCTGCTCATTATACAGGAGCGCGTATTGCTGCGCATTCATGAGCGGCATTTTTTTAGACACCATTTGCGTGGTGTAACCGGCATCCACATCTACCGTAGTATAGCTTTGCTTGCGGCCGCTTTTGGTAGTGATCATCACCACGCCGCTACCGCCGCGGGAGCCGTATATGGCGGTAGAAGACGCGTCTTTCAATATTTCGATAGAAGCAATGTCTGAGTTCTGCAGGAAAGTAGGATTACCGTTGTAAGGGAACCCATCGATCACGTACAGCGGTTCGTTACCGCCCTTGATGGAGTTGGTGCCCCTGATGCGCACGCTGATGCCGCCGCCGGGCGATCCGTTATTCTGGATCACGCGTACGCCGGCCGCGCGGCCGTTGAGCGCCTGCATGATGTTGGTAGAGGGGTATGAGGTAATATCTTTGGATTTCACCTGGCTCAGCGAGCCGGTGAGGTCACTCTTTTTAATAGAACCATAGCCGATCACCACTATTTCTTCCGTGCTGCTCACCTGCTCTTCCAGTGAAAAGTTCAGTGGTTGCTCGTTCTGCGCCACGGCTTCCTCGCTTTTGAAACCGATGTAGGTTACCACCAGCGTGGCGCCCCTGGGTGCGCGCAGCTTGAAATAACCGTTGGCGTCCGTAGCTGCGCCGGTGGAAGTGCCTTTGATCACCACCGTAGCGCCGGGCAGCCCCGCGCCCGCGGCATCCGTTACCCGGCCGTTGACGTTCAGCATGGTATCCTGCACCAGGCCCCTCAGGAAAGACATGGGCTGGTATACTTCCTTCTGTTTAATGACAATGTTTTTGCCCACCAGGGAATAGGTAAGGGACTGGTTTTTCAGGCTTTCGTCAAGCGCCTTCTCCAGCGGCATTTTTCTAAAGTTCACCGACACTTTCGGCGCTTTGTCTATCAGTTTATGATCAAAGAAAAAAACATACCCGGTCTGTTTTTCAATAAATCGGAACAGTTGTTCCAGGGAGATGTTCTTTTCAGAAAGGGTTACGCTCTGTGCGTAACTTCTGGCGCTGACCTGCAGGCAGGTAACCAGTAGGATAATTGCGGAGAGCTTCATAACCAGCAGCGTTTTGGCAAGTAATCGCCGTTTTAAATACCGCGTACAAATAGAACGAAAAAGCATAAATTTGGTTTGTTAGGGTAATAAAATCCCACCTGGCCTTCGGCCAGGAACGTGGAGTACCGTGTATCGAAATTCATCATGGAATGCCCTTACCAATTTGCCGGGCCCGACTGCTATTCGGGTCCGGTCCTATTTAAGGGCAAGGTGTTTTTTTCATAATCGCTTGTTTTGTTTCATAACGGAGTGCTATTGTGTGATAATAATTTTTTTGCCTTCTATCCTGTAGTGTACCTTGCTGTATTCCAGTACTTTCAATACTTCTGTAATGCTGCTGCTCCTGCTGATCTTGCCGCCGAACTCGCGCGGGGGGCCGTGGCCCTCATAGGTCACCTCTGCATCGTACCAGCGGCTTACCTGGCGCATGACGCCCTCCAGGGATTCCCGGTTAAAATGGAAGTACCCGTTTTTCCAGGCCACCACTTCTTCCACGTCCACATCGTCACTCACCGTTACCTTCCCACCTGTGCCCAATTGCGCCTGCTGGCCCGGTGTCAGCCGCACCTGCTCCCCGCCGTGCTGTATGTTCACCGCGCCTTCCAGCAGCGTGGTCTGAATGCTGCGCTCATCCTGGTAGGCCATTACGTTGAAATGGGTGCCGAGTACCTGCACGGCCATGTCTTTCACTTTCACGCTGAAAGGCAGCTGGCGGTTTTTAGCCACTTCAAAATAGGCTTCGCCGTTCAGCTCCACCACCCTTTCCTTTCCGGTGAATGCCGTAGGGAAACGCAGGGTGGAAGCCGCGTTCAGCCATACCTCCGTGCCGTCCGGCAGAATAACCTTGTACTGGCCGCCCCTGGGCGTGGAGAGCACATTGTAGCTCACTTCGCCGCCGGCGTTGCCGCTGCCGGCGCTGTAAGCCAGCTGCCCACTGCCCGTTTTTAGTACCTGTACATTCCCCTGGCTGGCAATAGCGCCGTTTCCCGCACTGTCCAGCGTTATCTGGCTGCCGTCTGCCAGTGTGAGCACGGCTTTATTGCCGCCGGGCGCTACCTGTATGGGAACGGTATATTTCGCCACCGGCGCGTTCATGCGGGCGGGCCTGAACAGGTGGGCCAGCCCTGCAATAGCCAGTGCGGCCACTGCGGCAGCGGCGGCGTAAGACAATATTTTCCTGATGCGTGAAACCCTGGAGGTGGTGATGGAACGGCGGATGGCCTGCATGCGGGCGGGGTCTGACAGCCCGTGTAAAGACCTGTTGGCCAGCAGGGAGGCTACGGCCTCTTCCCATTGCTGCCGCATTCCTTCGTTTTCCAGGGAGTCCAGCAGGCGGGCAGCCTCTTCCCGGCTCAGATCTTCACTGAGATATTTTTCCAGTAATGCGGAGAATGTTTTCTGGTCCATAACGTGCTTATAATGGCCGGGATGCCGGTAACAGTATAAAGACGTACAACCGCGGCAACAGGAGGTGCTGCCTGGAAAAAAATTTTTTATTGCAGCAAAAGCAGGCCCCAGAGAGTGATGAGGGCGCCTGAAGGGTTATTGGCCAGCGTTTTGCGGAGGGTGGCAATGGCCTGTACAATGTAGCTCTTGATGGTAACGCGGGAAAGGCCCATGGTAACGGCAATTTCTTCATGGCGCATGCCTTCGAAGCGGCTGAGCCTGAAAGCTTTCTGCTGCTGGGGCGGCAATTGCTGTATGGCGCGGAGAATAGTTTGTTCCAGCTCCCTCACCTCCGTTATTTCATCTGCCCGGCGGCCGCCCTCTTCCCTGAAGCAGTCCAGTATGTACCGTTTGTAGGCATCGCCGGAGGCCAGTTTGCGGAAACGGGTGTAGATCATATTACGGGCGGTGATGAAGAGGAAACCTTCCAGCTTTTCTACGGTAGGCAGCGATGCCTTTTTTTCCCACAGCACGGTAAACACGTCTTGCGCTACGTCTTCCGCCAGGGTGGGTGATTTGGTCAGCAGCAGGGCGGTGGAATAAACAGCGTCCCAATAGCGTTCAAATACTGCCTGGTATGCCTGCTCGTCTCCGGAAGCAATCATACGCAGCAGTTCGCTTTCGCTATGTGGAACTTTTTGCATACCTGTAGAACGGAATTTTTTCGATTTTGGTGACGCTGTCAGGTTAAAAGTACTAAAAAAAATAATCACGCGGGCCCGGTATAATATAACTGTATCAGCCGGGTTATTTCGGAGCGTGACCGCAAGGGGTCCTGCTCGGATGTTTCCACCTTCTCTATCCTTTCGGCCAGCGCTTCATCGTTTACGCTCTCCCTCATCCAGCGGGAATAATCCTTTCTTTGCAGGTGGTACGTCCAGGTATCATCGTCCACCCCTTCCGCCAGCTCCATAAAACTTTGCAGGTTGGCCGCCTTCAGCCGCAGCTTTTTTTCCGGGCCGGTAAAAATAAAGCTGTCCGGCCCCATATCCCCGGTGGCGTATTTTCTTTTATGCCGCTGCAATACCTGTTTGGGAACGGGTGTTCTTACGAGGAAAGGCGCTTCTCCCAAAGAACGCGGCCATACCATCACTTCTCCTTTCTGCAGGCCTGCGTCCGGGATCAACGGCTGCGCATCACCGGTAATGGCCGCAAAGCTGTTCAGCGTCTCTTTCGGGTCTTCTCCCACGGCAATAACGGTGCTGGTCTGTTCAAGCAGCGATTTGTGGAGCAGCTTGGGCTGGGTGGTAATGGCCACAAAGTTGCAGAGCGCGGTGAGCGTGGCAAAGGTATTCGGGTTGGCCGTTTCCGGCGCCAGATGATGCGCTTCGTCCAGCAGCAGCCAGTGCGGCCGGCTTTTGCGCTGCTGCAATGCGTGGATGTTCACCAACAGTTGCTGCAGGAACTTTGGTTTCTCCGCCATGGACAAAGCCAGCGTACAGGCTATCACACTTTGCCTGGGCTGTTCCAGCAATTGCATGACGGCTTCAATAGCCGGCGGCTGCTGCGTATCACCGATCACCACGGCGCCTTCCAGCTCCAGGTAATCTCCTTCGGGGTCTACCATGCAGAACTGGTAGCCATGTTGTAGCAAAACTTCCATAAAAGCGGCGGTAAGTGTGGTTTTTCCGCCCCCGCTGCTGCCTGCCAGCACAATGCCGTTGCCGTAAGGGCTCAGCTCAAAGGGCTCACCGTCAAAGCGGTCTCCCAGGTTGAGATGATGGCGACGCAGCTGCTCGTCTAACGACAGCAGATCGTCTTCCCGGATGCGCTCTATCAGCTGTATAACGCCCGCGCCATGGTCTGCGGGCGTCACCCAGTCGCTGATCGCCTGCAAGGCCGGCAGCGCGTTGGCCACACTGACCGCGCATTCCGCAGATTGCAGCAGGGCGGTATCGTTTTCTGCGTCTCCCACCGCCACCACGTTGTGGGCGGAATAGCCCAGCGCGTCCAGGGCCGTTGCCAGCCCTTTGGATTTATTGATGCCCGGCGGCAATATCATCACCGCGCCTTTGTTAAAAATGATCTGCCGCTCCATGCCTGATTCCCTGATCACTTCCAGCACCGTTGCCTGGTGCGGCTCCCAGGTGGCCACTATCACCCGCCCGGCGGAGAGCGGGGTTACACCGCGCCTGGCCAGCTCTTCTACAAATTCCGGCGGCGGCGGGTCTCCCAGCCTGGTTTCTTCGAGCGTGTCGGGGGCATATAACAAAGCCCCATTCTCCGCAACCACCAGGTCAAAAAGGATATGTTGGGGAAAAAGGGCTTTCAGCTCGTCCAGCTCGCGGCCGGTAACCAGCAGCAGCACACGGCCGCTGGCCTTGAGCGCTTCCAGGGAGGCCACCACTTCATCGGGCACAAGGCCGTGATGGGCGATGGTGCCGTCATAATCGGTGGCTAATACACGGTATCTCATGCCAGCTGTATCGCACGAATTGTACCAACAACATCAGGAAAATGCGGCCGGCGGCGCCGCCATTGCACAGGCCATCATCCCTCAATTACCTGCAAAGCCTTCCGCGGAACAACCGCATAGTAAGCTTTACAATTCCCGGGGCGCTTCCCCGCAAACCGTTTTACCTGTCTGCTGCATCTTTCGCAATCACCGTCCAGTCACTGTTGCCAAACCCTTTCTCTATCCAGCGGTCCATTTCAGCGGCAATGGCCGGTATCACCGTGAGTGCGCCGTTGCCCTGCACGGTGTTCATAAACAGCTGTGTGTCTTTCCGGGCCATGGCCAGCTCCCAGGAGGGTTTGCTGTAGTCTCCGCTGGTCATGCGCTGCAGGCGGGCGGCTATCATGTTGGCGGGATTCCATGCTTCAAAGAGGGCGTTGATGTCCTGCACGGGAATGTGGAGCGCCTTGCCCAGGCTAAGAGTATCCGAGAGGCCGGCGGTGAAGGCCACGAGGAAGCAGTTGCCGATGAGCTTCATGCCCGCCGCCTTACCTTCTTCCGGGCCGAAGTTGAGCACCTTGCCGGTCATTTTGTCCAGCAACGGCTGTACTGCTGTGATCACCTCCTGGTTGCCGGATACCAGCATAAAACCGCTGCCTTCCCTGGCGTTGGCCGGGCCCATGAATACAGGCGCATGCAGGTAGGTGAAGCCGCGTTCTTTCCAGTCTCTGGTGCGTTGTATGGCGCCCGCGGCGGAAGTGGTGGTATGGTCAATGATCACCGCGCCCGGCTGCAGGCCAGGCGCTGCGGCCGCCAGCACTTCATTCACACTGTCATCGTCCCGCAGGGTGAGATGCACATAGTCCGCTCCCTTCACCGCGTCTGCCGCAGCGCTGAACACACGCGCCCCCAAGGCCTCCAGCGCCGCGGCCTTTGCCGCGCTACGGTTCCATACCTGTACCTGCTCTCCCCTGTCCAGCATAGCCTTTACAAAGTTTGCGCCCAGCAGGCCCGTACCCAAAAATGCTTTTATCATGGCTGTATTTTTTCTTTAAAGTTAATGAATCGGATTATTTGCATGCAGCGGGGATTTGTTATATTACATATTACCATATGGAAAAACACTCCCGCGCCGGCCGCATCGGCGGCCTTCTCAGCATTATTTTCGTGATGCTCATCTGGGGCAGCTCCTTTACCGTTACCAAAATAGTGGTGACGGAAGTGCCGCCCATACTGTCTGCCGGCATCCGCAACGTGGTAGCCTGCCTGGCGTTGCTGCCCTTTTACCTGGCGCGGCGGCGGAAGGTGAAACAGCCTCTTCCGTATAAACAGCTGGTGTGGATGGGACTGGCCGGCACTACCTTTTATTACTTCTGCTTCAACACGGGCATGAAATACGTGGCCGCCTCTACCGGCGCACTGATAGAAGGGCTGGTACCGGTAGCCATTGCCGTGCCTGCCGCACTGATACTCAAAGAGCACCTGGCCAAAACCACCATTGCAGGTATTCTGCTGTCTGTTGCGGGCGTTATACTGGTGGGTTTTGTAGGCAACCCGGAAAAATCTTCCAACGCCCTGCTGGGCAGTTTCCTGATCATAGGCGCCGTTTGCCTGTGGAGCGTGTACACGCTGCTGGCACGCAGCCTGAAAGATACAGACACTGTGCTCATCACCACGGTCAGCACCTTCATTGGCACCGCACTCTCGCTGCCAGTTCCGCTTTATGAAGTATACCAGCACGGCATGCCGCCCATACCGCCGAAGGCCTGGGCGGGCATTGTATACCTGGGCGTATTTGCCTCCGCCCTCGCCTACTTTTTATACAACAAGGCACTGGAAAGCCTGCCCGCTGCGCAAGTGGGCAATTTCCTGAACCTGAACCCGGTGATAGGAGCGCTGATCGCTTTTATTTTCCTGAAAGATAAACTGACCGCGCTGCAGCTGGCGGGCGGGGTGCTGGTGCTGGCGGGCATTATACTGAGCAGCCGGCAGCGGCGGGAACAGGCGGAATGACGAAGCCCCTGCGTGTAGTGAAACACACAGGGGCTTATTACTGGAAAAATTAAAGTCATACTGGCCGCCAAACGATATCAACCGTGCTTTAATCAAGCCTGATTTTCATGTCTGCAAAAAGGCCACAGCCTCGGCAGGGGACATAACCGGCAACTCGCTGCTTTTGAAATCCTTGGCATTACGTGTTACCAGGGCATCAATGATACCCAACTCCAATGCGCAGAAGTACTGAATCGCGTCCTCAAAATCTTTAAACTTTCCCTCCAACGCCTGCCGGATTATTTCTTGCGTTACAGGAGCAATGAAGGTCATTTTCTCCAACTCCTTCAGCAATCCGATAGTACGCGTATCTTTCAGTGTTTGGCTCAACACATACCATATATTGTTGAAAGACAAGGCGCAAATATATACTTTGCAGGTACCGGCAACTGCGGCATCAAACAGGTAGGCTGCATCTGTAGCAAAAGGTTCCCTGCCGGCCAGGAAATCAATAACAACGTTAGTGTCCAGAAAAATATGTTTCACTTGCCGTATTTTTTTGCCAACGCCTCTGCCATAGCCTTTTTATCGTTGAAATCTTCCGGCAATTGAACAGCCCCTTTCAACCTGGCAACCTGGGGAGCATGTTTTTTGGGCCCTCTTTGTGCTGAAGCAGTAAGCGCCCGTAAATAACTCTCCACTATACTGGATAAGCTCTGGTTATGAGCATTTGCATAACTTTTAGCCAGATGGATTACTTCATCCTCTATAGTTAAAGTGAGTTTTGTCGTCATAATACACGTGCTTTTCTTATTGTAAAGATACGTGTAAAATCCATACCGGCAAAACGGCATTTTCTGGCTTTTACTCCTATTGCCTCACACCATACTCTTTCAATATCTTCCCATACTCCTTTACAAACGCCAGGTCTTTGTACGTTTCCTTGTATTGACCGTCTATGTACACCGCAAAAGTGGTGATATGACGGATGCCGGCATCTGCATACGTCTTCACGTCTGCACTGCAAACCGCAGGGTGCCAGTCTACCTGCCTGGCCGGTTTTTTCCATTTGCTCTGCAGCGATACGTCCAGCCAATACTCCAGCACCTGTGCGGTGGCCACGGGGAAAACAGCGAGGTTGTCATGGAGCAGCTGCATAGTTTCCCCATGCGTAAGGCGGCCGCCATGGCCCTGTTTGGGCGCATCCACACCGGCGGCGGCGTCAGACAGCGGCCTGTTCCATTGCCGGTAAATGGGCGCAAACTCCAGGAAGATGCCTTCTTCCGGCTTCACGTTCTTCGGCGGCGGCATGGTGTTGACATACGCCAGGTGCGCCAGCGTAGCCCGCGGGTCTTTTTTCCGCAAGGCCCTGAGCATGGCGTTCTCAATAATGAGGGCCTGGTCTGTATCGGAGTAGCCTTTGCACTGCGGGCATTTGCACATGGGCACCGCATCATCTATCCAGTAAAAATAACGGCCCGTGGTAGGCGTGAGCACGGCGGCGTATTTCACGGCGTTCTCTGCAATAACGTTCAGCGCGGGGGTGGAGCTTACGCAGCAATTGTAGTCAGGCACCCTTGTACCCTGCTCGTTCATGCGGAACATCTCCGGGTTTTTAGCGAACAGGTCACGCGGCAGCAGGTCATGCATGGAATGCAGTTCATGCTCTACTTCAATATTGTATTTTTTGCAATCTGCCAGGAATTGCTGCCCTTTGGGAGATTGAATAAAGGCGGATACCTGTGAGGGGGTGATGTGGGTGCCAATGGTGGTAAGGCCGGCATCTCGCGCCAGCAAAGGCCAGTTCAGGGTTTCCAGGTCTTCCGTGGCCAATACCACGCCTCTTGTTTTCAGGCCTTCGTACGCGGCAGGCCCGGCCATGGCCCTGCTGATCAGCGAGGGCAGCAGCAGGGCGCCCATGGCGGGAGCGGTACGGTTGAGGAACGTTCTTCTGTTGATCTTTTTGTTGTTATATAACTCCATGTTGATGTTGTTTGATGTTAAAAAATGCGCGTCAGAACCGGAAGATGCCGAACGCGGAAGGAATGTGGAAATCAGGGTCGGCCGCCTTGGGCATTACCCATGAGAACCACGTGAACCCGGCCGTTGCCTGCTCGCTGTTTTTCTCTGCCCTGAACACACCGGCATATACACTGGCGCCTTTCATATCCCCTTCCCTGCCGGCCAGTGTTTTAAAGAAACGCAGGGGAATGCGGCCGGACACATAATATCCTTTGGCGTGCGGCGCGGCGGCCACTTCCAGCCCCTCCAGGTCCCAGGTGTCGTCAAACTTCCGGTAAAAAGCGGCCTTGTAATCCAGCACCTTGCCGTAGGGAGACAGTTCCAGGCAGAAGTATTCCCGCAGGGTGGTGTCTGCGGCAAAGAACATTTCCACCCGGTCTCCCTTCGCCACGGCTATTTCGGTGCTGTTGTCTACCGTTACCAGCAGCTTGTCTTTCACCAGGAACCTGAAATAAAAATACTGGCTGTCATACCCTGCGCGGAAACGGGTATCCCCTTCCTTCCGCTGCTCCCAGGGGGCGTGCAGCGGTTTTATTTCGCGGCAGTAGTCCCACGCTTTGTGGCCGGGACGTTTAAAATCTATCTGCCTGCCTTGCAGGGAATTGACGGTGTATTGCGGCAGGGTGTCCGTTTTGCCGGGCATCAGCCACAGGCAGCAGTGTAAAATCAACCAGTTGACCATATGTTTATTTTCTCGGCCAGCCCGGGTTCTGGGCCAGCTTTTCGTTTAGTGACAATTCGTAGGCCGGCAGCGGCAGCAGGTAATCCCGCTCTGGTTTGAACTGGTAGCCGTTAACGAGAGACAGCTTGTACGGATCTATGTAACCCGCGGCATCCAGCGGTACGTCTGTACCGGGCGGATAGTCGGCGCTGATGAATTTAGCACCTTTAGGGCGTTTGTTCACCAGCAATTCATGCGCGCGCCAGCGCAGGAGGTCTTGCAGCCGGAAACCTTCGCAGGCCAGCTCCACCCTTCTCTCCCGCCTCACTTCGTTGATGATGCCGCTGAGGCCGGGAAAATCCCAGGCGGGGTCTGCCTCTATGGCTGCTATCACCAGCGGCGGCATGCCGGCCCTGCTTCTCAGCTGGTTGATGCTTGCATCAACGTCTGCCTGCGTGAGCGTGCCCAGCTCCGCTTTGGCTTCGGCATAGTTGAGCAGCACTTCTCCCAGCCGGAAAATAATGGGCGCGGTGGTAGACATAAAGTCTCCCTGCTGCAGCGTTTTATCCGGGTATGCGCCTTTTTTGATCTGGTAGCCGGTAACGTCTCTTGAATCTCCACCGAGGTTAACGGCTGCACGCTGGAATTTTGAAAGCGTGTCCCCACCGCCGCTATAGTCGATGGTGATGGGGTCTCCGGGTACAAAGATCAGCTGATGCAGGCGGGGATCGCGGTTTTTCACTACGTTGGCCAGGCCGTTGTCTCCCTGGTATTGCTGGCTCAGGCTGATGGGTTTTCCATCTGTACAGAGATAGCTCTGCACCAGTGAAGCGGAAATACCGGTGTTGCCGGCCAGGATGGAAAGGTAGCGCTGCCCGTTGTGAGAGGTGACGCCCAGTTTGTACTTTCTCCAGAAAATCACTTCGCTGTTGCCGGAAAGGTCTGACTGGTTGAACAGCAACGAATAGTCTTTTTCAGGATGCCCCTGGTTGTATACGGCAAACTTCTTTTCATCTATCATGGTTTTGGCGGCGGCGGCGGCCTGCTCCAGGTATTTGGCGGGGTTGGCGCCCTGCGCGCCGTAAGGCGTGCCCTGGTGATATTTTTCCCAGGTGCCTTCATACAAGGCCACGCGCGATTTGAAGGCCAGCACCACAGAGCGGTTTACGCGGAAGAGCGGCGCGGTCTCCTTGTCTTTCAGCAGGGCAATGGCCTGGTCAAGGTCTTTGAGAATATTATCTGCAATGATGTTCCGCGGTTGCCGTTCGTTGTACAGCTCCGGTGAATTGGTGGCCAGCGGCTTGTCTATCCACGGCAGGTCCCCAAACTGCTGCAGCAATTCAAAATAGAACCAGGCGCGGAAAAAATACCCCTCGCCCAGGAAGTGGTCTTTATCTGCCCCGCCGGGCACTGCGGGCGCCTGCTCCAGGAAGAGGTTCACCGCGCGGATGTTGCCCCAGTTCCAGCCGCCGCCTGTTACAGGCAGTACGGATAAACCCGCCAGGCGCAGATTGTACAGGCCGGGCACCATGTTGTCACTATTATTGTCTGCCCAGTATGGGCCGGCGTCATGACTGCCCCATTGCGGCAGCGAGCCGTACAGGTTGTTGAGGTACACCTCCAGGTCTCCCGTGGTTTTCCAGAACTCCGGCTGGGAGATCTGGTTCAGCGGGCGTTTGTCCAGGAAATTATCGTTACAGGAACAAACCAGCAGCATCATGATTACACCAATATGATAAAACAGCTTCATGATAATAGTTTTAAAGTTGAACGGTTAGGCCGAAGGAGAGGATGGCGGACAGCGGATAGATCTTGCCCTGGCCATAGGTGCCGAAAATACCTTCCGGGTCAAACATGCCTTTGATCTTCGAGAAGGTCAGCAGGTTCTCTCCCGTGAAATATACCCGCGCACGTTTCATGGCAACGGCGCGCAGCCAGTGTTCCGGCAGGTTGTATCCCACCTGCACTGATTTCAGCCTTAAGTACGCGGCGTTCTGCAGGTAGAGTGAAGACACTTCCCTGTTCTTGGCGCCTTCCGCGCTGAAATACGGGCGCGGATAATACCCGTTGCGGTTGCTCTCGCTCCAGTAATCCAGGTGCTCTTTAAAAGTGCTGTTCTGCCATACGTCTCCCAGCTGCCCCCAGAACACATTGCCGTTGAACCATACATCCCTCTTGCCTACGCCCATCCAGAACAACGACACGTCCAGGTCTTTCCAGGTGGCGCCCATGAATACGGCGTAAGAATACCGCGGCGTGGAGTTGCCGATGATCTTGAGGTCTCCATGGTCACTCAGGGTACGGTTGCCGTAATTGATCACCCCGTCTCCGTTCAGGTCTTCATACTTCACATCACCGGGGTGCCAGTTGGCGTAGAACAGGGATTGTTTGGCGTGTTTGTCCACTTCGTCCTGCGACTGGAAAAGCCCGTTGGACTGGAGGCCCCAGATATCGCCTTCGTACTGCCCTTCGTAGTTGCTGGAGAGTGTTTTATTCGGGTTGTTCCACTTCGTGATCTTCACCCGGTAGTCAGACAGCGTTACGCGCAGGTTGTATTTCACGGCGCCTATCCGGTCATTCCAGGCCAGGGAGGTTTCCCAGCCGGTGTTCAGCCTTTCGGCGTTGTTTTCCAATGGAACAGTGGTGCCCAATACGCCCGGCAGCGGATAAGAAGTGCCCAGCATGTTGTACACCCTTCTTCTGAAGTAGTCGAAGTTCACCTCCAGCCGGCTTTTCAGCAGGTTGGCGTCAAAGCCCACGTCCATGGTGCGCACCGTTTCCCAGGTTAGGCCGGCGCTTACCAGCCCCGGTGCGCCTATGCCAATGGGCCGTGTTTCCCCTATTACCCAGTTGGCCTGCTGCGTAACCGGCATAATGGGCAGGTAGAGGTAGTTGGCTACGTTCTGGTTGCCCAGTGAACCGTAAGAGCCGCGCAGCTTCAGGTAGTCTACGAAAGACGAGAGCGATGACCAGAAGGGCTCGCTGGAAATACGGTAACCGGCGGAAACGGAAGGAAAAAAGCCGGAGCGTTTGCCTTCCTCAAACCGTGACGTACCATTGCGGCGCGCGTTCAGCTCCAGCAGGTATTTTTCCTTGTAATCATAGTTGATGCGGAAGAAAGTGCCCTGCGTGGCCCAGTGGTAAATATTGTCACGCACGTTCATATCTCCGGTGGCGGTGGTGATAGAAGGAACGTTGTCTGTAATGAGGCGGTTGCGCAGGCCGTACAGGCTGTTGAAATACTGGTATTCCCGCTGGAAGCCCAGCAGCGCTTTCATGTTATGATGGCCCAGCTTTCTTTCATAAGACGTGGAGAGGTTGTACGTCCAGTAGTTGTCCGCATCACTGGTTTGCGCATAGTCATTGGGCGTTCTGGTATCGAAGGCAACGTACTTGTCTCCCGTAGGGCCGGTAGCATATACCAGGGAGTGATGGGCCGTGTTAGTCATGCTGGCGTTCTTCCAGGAATAGTCTCCCTTGATGAACCAGTTCTTTACCGGCTCCAGCGCGCCTTCCAGCCGGAGCCACAATTCGTTGTTCACGTAAATGTCCCGCCCGCCGTTCTCATACACATTGATCCTTGACATTTCGCTGTACTCCCCGTTGGGATACTTCACCGGGTCTGTAGCGTAGCGGCGCGTAAGATCGTGCCACATCACGCTCCGTACCAGGCCGTAACCGTCATTCGGGTAGTCAGACACTGCGCGGGCGTATTTGGTGAGGAAGTTCACCTGCGCCCATTTCGTGATCTTCGTATTCAGCTTGGCGTCTATGTTATAACGCTTGTAACTTTCGTTGCCGTACCGCATTTGCCCGCCATGGTCATACAGGCCGGTGGAAAGGTAATAGGTGAGCCCTTCCTTTCCACCATCTACCGTGAGGTTATGCCTTTGCCGGAAGCTCCATTTTTCCACCAGCTCATCATACCAGTTGGTGCTGGCGTTGGCGTATTCATGTTTCCCCCATTTGCCCGGGTCCAGCGGGTCTGGCGCGGTACCGGGCGTGTTAACAGGGTCATTCATATATTGTTTGATCTTTTCTATCACATCGTTGGAGAAGAAAGGCGCAATGCCGGAGTTTTTGGTGGCATCGTTCCAGGAGTTGGCCAACTCCAGGCCGTTGGCCGGTTTGGGCAGGCGGATGGGCGTTGCCCATTGCAGGCTGGTGTTATATGTAAGGCGCGGCTTGCCGTCTCCGGAGCCGCCTTTTTTAGTGGTGACGAGTATTACACCATAAGGCGCGTAGGCGCCGTAGATGGCGGCGGAAGAAGCGTCTTTCAGCACGGAGATAGATTCGATGTCACCAGGGTTGAGCTGGTTGATGTTCATGGGCATACCGTCTACCAGCAAGAAGGGCGAGCCCATGCCGCGGATATTGAAGTTCATGCTGGCGTCCGGCTCACCGCCTGTATTATTGGTGGTGATATTGAGGCCCGGAGAAACGCCTTGCAGCAGCTGTCCTACGTTACCCTGCGGGCGGGACTCTATTACTTTGCTGCTGATGCTTTCCACCGCGCCGGTGAGGTTCGCTTTCTTTTGCGTGGCGTAGCCGGTTACCACCACGTCATTCAATGAAACGTTGGCGCGCAGCAGCATGATCACGCCCAGGTTGCTGCTTTTGCCCGTGGGCACTTCACGCGGCTCAAAGCCCACCGACGAGAACACCAGCGTAGCCGTCTCCCCCGGCAGCTTCAGCGTAAAGCGGCCGTCCGTGCCGGTGGCGGTGCCCAGCGTAGTGCCTTTCACCGTTACGCTCACGCCGGAGAGCGGCACGTTCTTTTCATCCGCCACAATGCCCGTCACTTCCCGGCTTTGCTGTACAGGCGCCGTTTCCGGCAGTGGAAGTGTTTTGCGGGGCCTGATCACCACCGTTCGGCGGATGATGGAATAGGTGAACGGCTGGTTGAGGAAACAGATGTCCAGCGCCTTTTCCAGCGGCGCGTTCCTCACGTCTACGGTCACTTTACGGGCCTGTTGCAGCCAGGTTTCGTCAAAGAAAAAAGAAAAGCCCGTTTGTTCAGTGATCAGGGAGAAGACCTTTTGCATAGACACGTCTTTCTCCGAAATAGTGACCTTCTGCGCCTTTACCGAGGCGTTGACCTGGAGGCATAAAACAAATGAAAAAAGGGCTGTTAACTTCATACACAACAGCATTTTGGTTGATGCCCTGCGGATAAAATACCGGGGCCTGCAATAAAAAATTTGCATACTTTTGATGACGTTTTGGGTGAAAAAACAGTACCAGACAAGATTGTTGAATAACCCGGAATGCCGCTGCAAGCGGGGCCGCTCCGACTCTCACACCGGAGCGGTTTCATTTTGGTTATCCAGCTATTAAAAAAAGATGGCTGTTAAGGTGTTACAATGATCCTCTTCCCTTCTATCCTGAAATGCACCCCGCTCAGTTCCAGTATTTTCAATACTTCAGATGCATTATTATCACGTGGTATGGCCCCTCCGAATTTCTTTTGCGGCACGTTGCCTTCATACAATATCTCTACATCGTACCAGCGGCCTATTTGCCGCATTACCGTGCGCAGGTCTGTTTGCGCAAAAGAGAAATAACCCTGCTTCCAGGCTATCACCGCACCGGTATTCACCTGCTCTACGATGTGAATGGCGCCGCCGCTGTTTACCTGCGACTGCTGGCCGGGCTTCAGCACCGACGTGCGGCCGCTGCCGGAAGTAACCTTCACGCTGCCTTCCAGCAGCGTGGTGTTCACGGCCGGCTCATCGTTATAGGCGTTGATGTTGAAATGGGTGCCGAGCACTTCTATTTCGCTGCTGTTGCCGGAAGCAGTGCGCACCTTTACAACAAAGGGCCCGGCGCTGCGCCCTCCTTTTTGCAGGCGCCGGGCTACCTCCATGTATACCTCACCGGTAATTTCCACTACACGTTTTTCCCCGGTAAATACAGTGGGGTACCGGATGGATGAGGCGGCGTTCAGCCACACCTGCGTACCATCCGGCAACGTCACTTTAAATTGTCCGCCGTTGGGCGTAGTCAGTGTATTATAAGTTACTTCAGCCGCATTGCCCTCCCCCTCGTACTGCAGCTGGCCGCCCGTTTGGCGGATGGCGGTATGGCCCTGGCTGATGAGGCGGTTGCCCGCGCTGTCAAGGCTTACTACAGAGCCATCTCCCAGCACCAGCGTGGCTTTGCTGCTGCCGGGCGGCACATCGTTCTTGTGAGCGGTGATGACGGGAGGCGGCTGGTCAGGTGATTGCCGGAGAAGATAAGCGCTGCCGGCCAGCGCCAGCAGCACTGCGGCGGCGGCGGCCCAGCCCCAGCGGCGCAATGTGCGTATTCTGGCGGGTTTACGGCTTTCCGGGTCAACAATTGCACGCCACGATGCCGCTACGTCATAATTGGCAAAACGCGGGTTTGCTTCACTGAGCTGTTCCCACTCCTCTTTTAACAGGGCGGTAAGCTGCTCATCATCCCGGTTCTCACGGAGCATGTTTATGAGCAACTGCTCTTCTTCCGGCGTGGCAGTGCCTTGCAGATAACGGTGGAATAGTTCCTGTATGGTATTCTCATGCATAATGGCCGGGCGTATCAGGTGCCCCTGCATATAAGACGCAGCAGGTACCCGGCAGGGGGCCATGGGTGGCAAACTTTTTTAGAAAAAATTTCCGGCGGAGACGGCCAGCCATACCAGCGCAAGGGGCGCATTGCCCAGCCTGGCGCGGATAAAGGCCGTAACGGCCGCAATGGCCAGCTTCATATATTTTTTTACGGTGAGCACAGACAGGCTGGTCTGTTTCGAGATCTGGGCGTGGGTGAGGCCGTTGCGGCGGCTGAGGATGTACACTTTCTGCTGCTGCGGCGGCAGGTGGGCCACCGCTTCATCCAGCAGCGTAAAGAAATAAGCTGCCGCATCTGCCTCTGCTGGCGTTTCTGCTACGGGCACTGCGGCTTGCGATTGTTCCCACTCCGCGTTCTGCCGCTGTTCCCTGATCAGCTTGCGCAGCTGGTCCAGCGCATAGTTGCGGCATACGGTGAACAAATAGCTTTTGAAACGCTGTACATCTGCCAGCGCCTCACGTCCCATCCATATTTTGAGGAATACGTCCTGCACAATTTCTTCCGCAGTACCGGCTGAACGCGTCAGCCTGAATACGAAAGTAAGCAACAGAGGTTGGTAAACAGCCATCAGCTCCCGGAAAGCCTTTTCACTGCCCCCCGCTACCTGCTTCAGCAATTCCCTTTCATTATTTATCCCTATGGCAGACAAGATGCAACAAATAAAAAATCAGAAAAACGGCGGGTTGATGCGCCTGCAGCAATTGGGTACAATATATAAAGAAGTGCGGGAACAAACCATAAAAAAGAGGCCGCCTCTGTGGCAGCCTCTTCACTTGCATCCGGAATACCAGACTTACACCTTGTAATATTGTTCCCAGCCTTTGCGCGGCGGCGGGCCCACCAGCAGCTCATTGGCCTTTTTATTATTGGTGATCACTTTCTTATCACGGTCAAATTCCAGCTTGGTATCCAGCCACTGTGCCAGTACCCCCAGGCAGAACACCTGGCTCAACGGCCCGGCAATGGCAAAGGGAGAGCGGGTCTCTTCTTCGCCCTTGCAGGCTTTCAGGAAGTTGGCGTAGTGGTTGGACGGGCTCTTGGGCACTTCAGGCAGCCTGGAAGCCATTTCCTTCGCTTTTTCTTCAGGAATGATAGACAGGGTGCTGCCGTGAGAGCCGCCCTTGAACGTGAGGTCTTTGCTGTAAATGATCTTGCCCGGGTTGAGCTTGGCGGGCTTGATGGCGCCGGTGCTGGGCGGCGGAATGTTCGGGTCCAGGCCAGACACGCCGTACCCTTTCGGGATAGGCGGCAGGTTGTCTACCCCGTCGTACCACATCACCTCTACCGGGGGCATGCTGCCGCGCTTCGGGAATTTGAAAGAGAGCGTGGAAGACATGGGATAGAAGAAATTATTATGGCCGGAGAGCTTCACGGCGCTCACTTCGGACGGCAGGCCCATGTCGAGGAACTGGTGAGCCGTGTCAAGAATGTGCGCTCCCCAATCTCCCAGCGCGCCCATACCAAAGTCAAACCAGCAGCGCCACTGGCCGTTCACAAAATCCTTGTTATAGCTGTGGCCCTGTGTAGCCATCTGCCATACGTTCCAGTCAAGCGTAGACGGCGCCGTTTCTGCCGGCGGGAAAGACTTGATATGCGTATCCCAGCCGTGCCAGCGGCGGGGAGAGTTCATATGCGCGGTAATGGAGGTCACATCTTTAATAATGCCCGCTTCCACCCAGGCCTTGAACTGGAAATAGTTGGCTTCAGAGTGCCCCTGGTTGCCCATCTGGGTCACCACTTTCGGGTATTTCTTCGCCGCCTTCATCATCAGCTCCACTTCATTGAAGGTACGGGCCATCGGTTTTTCCACATATACGTGCTTGCCAAGGCCCATGGCCATCATGGTAATGGGGAAGTGGGAGAAGTCAGGCACGCCTACAGACACGGCGTCTATCTGGTTGCCCATCTTGTCGAACATCTGCCGGAAATCCTGGAAGCGCGGCACGTTCGGGAACATCTTCAGTATTTTCTGGGTATGCGGCGCGCCCATGTCTACATCACACAGCGCTACAATGTTGGCGAGGCCGGTTTTATACAGCTCGGCCGTAATTTCCCCTCCGCGGTTGCCAATGCCTATGCAGGCCAGGTTCACTTTTTCGTTAGCCCCTATCCTGCGGGGCAGCGGCATGCCCTTCGCCATCAGAATGCCTGGTGTGGCAGCAGCGGCAGAGGCCAGCATAGCTTGTTTCAGGAACGATCTCCTGGAGTATTCGTTATTCATAACAGTACAATGATTTAAAACATGGACAGCCAAAATACATAAATTATATCCAGAATTGCAATCGATTTCCACAAGCGGTAGATCAAAACGGAAAAAGGGGCTTCACTGGCCCCTTCAGATGGTGTACGTATCAGCACGTCTTTCAGCCCGCTATAGCGGCCGTGTTGTAAAACGGGTAGTCTGTATACCCCGCGCTATGGCCGCCGAAAAAACTGCTCCTGTCAGGCTCGTTCAGCGCCAGGTTATGCTGCAGCCGGTGCGGCAGGTCCGGGTTGGCTATGAACGGCCTGCCAAAGCCTACCAGGTCTGCCCATCCTTTCTCCAGCGCTTCGGCCGCCCTTTCTTTGGTGTATTTGCCGGCGTAGATGAGCGAGCCGGAAAAGGCTTGCCGGTATGCCTCTTTGAACGCCGGAGACATTACGGGCGCATGGTCCCAGTCTGCCTCTGCAATATGAATGTAGGCAATGCCGATGTTGTTGAGCACGCGGGCCGCGGCAATGTACGTTTCTTCAGGATGGTCGTCTACCGCACCCATCAGCGTGGTGAGCGGCGCCTGGCGCACACCTACCCTTTCCGGGCCAATAGCATCAGCCACGGCGCGCACTGTTTCATCCAGGAAGCGGAGGCGCTTTTGCAGGGTGCCGCCATACTCATCTGTGCGGAGGTTGGTTTGTGAGTCTATGAACTGCTCTATGAGGTAGCCGTTGGCGCCGTGCAGCTCCACTCCGTCAAAACCTGCTGCTATGGCGTTTTGTGCAGCTTTGGCATAATCTCGGGTGATCTGGTGTATTTCAGGAATGGTCAGCTCCCGCGGCATGGAATGCTGTACCATTTGCCCGTTCACAAATACCTTCACGCCTTCTGCCTGTATGGCGGAAGGGGCTACGGGCGCTTCACCGTCCGGCTGCAGGCTGGTGTGGGACACGCGGCCTACGTGCCACAGCTGCGCGAATATTTTTCCGCCCCTGGCATGTACCGCATCCGTCACTTTTTGCCAGGCCTTCACCTGCTCCGGCGTGTATATGCCGGGCGTGCAGGCGTAACCCTGGCCTTGCCGGCTGATCTGCGTGCCTTCGCTGATAATGAGGCCGGCGCCGGCGCGCTGGCCGTAATATTCCGCCATCAGGTCTGTGGCCACATCTCCGGCCGCGGCCCTTGAGCGGGTCATTGGGGGCATTACTATCCTGTTCTGCAAGGTATGGATGCCCATTTTGTAAGGTGTGAAAAGCATGGTATCCGCTTTAAAAGTTGATCTGTTTTTTGATAACAGGTACAAAATTCACTAAAAGCGCCTTATTATAATAATAACTTAAGTTTTACATTTGCATCATAAAACTAATAGTCATGTTACTGAACCTGGAGTGGCTCCGCACCTTCAAAGCCATTTATGAGCATGGTACCCTCACCGGCGCGGCGCAGGCCCTGTATATATCGCAACCCGGCGTGAGCCTGCATCTCAACTCGCTGGAAGCCTTTACGGGCTACAAGCTCTTTGACCGTTCCGCCAAAAAGATGGTGCCTACGGAAAGGGGGAAGGTGCTGTATAATTTTGTGCTGGAACCCATCAGCAAGCTGGAATCTGCCGAGCAGCTGTTTCACCGCAGCACGGTGGCAGACAGGGCCACTATCAGCATAGGGATGTGTTTTGAAACGTTCCAGTTCACGCTGGAGAAACATATTTCCAGCCTGCCTTTCAACGCCATCATCAAATTCGGGGAATACCCGCAAATGATACATGACCTCGATAAAGGTTTGCTTGACCTCATCATTACACCGCAGCGCAGCGATGACAAGAACCTGGAGTACAAGGCCTTTTCACAGGAGCGCATTGTGCTGGTATGCGGTTCCAAAAGCAATATCAAACCGTTGAAAACCCTGCTGAAGAACGGAAAAACGGAAGAAGCGGCCAGCTGGCTGAAGCAGCAGCTGTGGTACAGCACCGCTGCAGACATGGAGCACCTGCGCAAGTTCTGGCAGGTCAACTTCCGGCACCATATAGATTTCAAGCCGAATTACATAGTGCCCAACATCAGCTCCATTGTACGCTGCCTCAGCGGCAGCCAAGGTTTTTCTGTAGTGCCTGACTTTCTTTGCCGGGAAGAAATAGCGTCCGGCAGGCTGCTGCTGGCATGGGAGGGCAATCATGTGCTGGAGAACACGCTGTACTTCGGCACCAGGAAAAAAACGATGTACGAAAAAGAGATCGGGCGGGTGAAGGATATTTTTGAGCAGCACATGCTGTAAAAACAAACCGGGCCACTCCTTTCGGTGCGGCCCGGCGTTCTTTAACAGTGTGATCGTTTTATGGTTGCTTGAGTTTGGTAGACCCTTCGCCTTCAATTTCTTCCAGCAGGGATTCTTTGGTGAGCAGCACATTGTTCTGCACCCTGGCTTTCGTCCACCGGCCAATGGCGGGGTTGTACTCTCCACCCAGCATGAGCCAGTAGCCAAGGTCGGCCGTGTTGTACACCATGCTCATGGTATTGGAGCCGGCGCGGTAGAAAGGCTGATCTTCAACGGTAATGGGATTTTTCACATCGTACCAGTCTGTATTGGTAATGCGGTAACCCAGCGCGGGCGGGCCTGCTGTGTAGAGACTGCCGCCGGTGGCTACAAAGATCACGTCTATGGGTTTGGTATTGGCGTTCACCGTAGTGCCTTCAAACACGGCCAGGCCGGAAGCATTGCCGCTGTTGGCAAAGAGGCCGCCGGTTTTGGTGCCGAAGCCATCCCCGTTAGTTGTGGTATAATTGAAAGACCTGATCCAGTTGGACGTTGATATGCTGGTTGAGTTGGCGCCATTGATCCTTTTACCGGTACCGCCCACATAAAAGAAGGTGCCTTTACTGGCTTTACCGGAAGTGAGGTTGAACTTGTAGGTGCGCATGTCACCGGTACCCCAGCCATTGGTGGGGTAACCGGTGGGCGTAGACGCGTTGGCATTATTGGTTACGACAACAGAAAAAGGCGTCTGGGCAAAATCAATGTCCCGAGTAGCCATCAGCTGGATGTATTCATAGTTGCCATCACCTCCCTTTACGTCACTCATAAAACCGGTGATGATAATAGGCGTGATCTCCACCACAGCGCTGAGCTCCTGCACATCTTCCGCTTTGCGGAGGCGGAGCTGCGGCATCAGCTGCCCTTCAGGGCCGCTGGACACGTTTACGATGCCGAAATAGTTGGCCAGTACGGTAAGCGGTTTCTGCGCAAATGCGGCGGAAGGCTCTGTGAACATGGGCATATCCCCGAAGCCGTCTCCCACCAGCCAGTTGCCGGACATTACATCTCCCGGCTTGGGCAGCGGGTCAAAGCCACCCTTTACAATGGCCACCAGCGTATTCTCATAAATTTCCGGCTTAGTGAGTATCAGGTTGGCCGCAACGCGGTTAAGCGGAATGGGAACGTTGGAAGCCACTTTGGTGATGTCTTCCGTGGTAACGCCGGTGAGCTGCAGCTGCCCGTTCACCCTCTTCACCACTTTGCCTTCCACTTTGATATGCAGCGAATCTCCTGCTACGTAATTGGCTGCAGCGTCTCCCAGGGGGATGGCAATGCCGCGCAGCTTGCCCAGGCGGCGGGCATCCTGTATGACCAGGATGCCGGGAAGCATGTTGCCTTCTGTATGGTCAGACACTACCACGCCGGCAATCTGGCTGGAACCGAACATATTGGTGGTGTTCAGCGTCACCTCTCCTCCTTTGGCAAGGTTATGCAGGTTGTGGATATCGAAAATGGAGAAGTAGGGACTGATCACGCCACCGGGGTAATTCGTCTTTTCACAGCCCCAGAGCAACAGCGCCGCGGGCAAAAAAAGCAGGTATATAATTTTATTTTTCATCGTTCTTTTTTTATAGGTATAACCATTGGTTACGGCTTCTGCCACCAAACCTGTGTAGAGATCACGTCAGGCCCCTGCGCCGCCACCGCCTTTTTGTAGTTGGTGGGGTTGGTAGACTGTACGTATACCGGGTAGGTCATGCGGGCGGGCATTACGCCGTTGTTCCGCAGGCCTTCCCCTTTGGGCAGCACGGGATAGCCGGTACGGCGGTACTCGAACCACTGCTGCAGGTCTACGAACAACAAGGCGTAGTACTTCTGCAAATGAATGCGCTGCATCTTCTGCTCCAGCGTGGCCGCTTCGTCCCATTCCATATCCGCGGCGGCCAGGTAATCTTTCACATTACCTTTCCAGTCTGGCAGCCAGTAACGGATGCTGGCGTCAACACCACGGCTATAAAGCGTATCCGCAGGTAAGGTGTTGATCCATCCCTTTACCGTTGCTTCCGCCAGTATGAACTGCACTTCCGCGTAGTTCATCAGGATGCCTGTCATGGGGTCAGACATCATGGTGTATTTGGAGCTGGTAGAATAGAAGTAGGAACGTTTCACAGGGTTTGCGCCCGGTGCATACCCGCTGGGAATGCCCACGTAGGCGCCGGAAGAAGGCGCTATGCGCCACCTGTTAAAACCGTCAAAGCCGTGCGTGGGAATGTCTATGCGCGGATCGTTCCAGGAGGTGAGGTTGTCTATAAAGAAGCTGGCAATGCCCGGCGCACGATAGTCTTGCTCGCGTACGGCCAGCAGGGGGGATACATAAGGCCCGTTGCCCGTCCACCGCAATACGGCAGACTCCTCATTCTTGGTAAAAATGGGATAGGTGGAAGCAGAAGTGACAATCTGTTTGATCTTGTCTATGCACTGTTGCGATACCTCCGCCTTTCCAGATACTCTCATCAGCAGCCGCAGGTAAAGGGAGTTGCCGAAGCGGCGCCATTTGGCAAGGTCTCCGGAGAACACCGGGTCACCGTTGGCCACAATGGCGGGTGAGCTGGCCAGCCAGGTGTTAGCCTGTTCCAGCTTGCTGAAAATATCCAGGTAAATGTCCTTCTGCGCGTCAAAGGGCGGCTCAAACAGCAGGCTGTCTTTGGCCATATTGGAATAGAAATACGGCACGTCTCCGTATGTATCCGTGAGCATGGAATAGATCCATGACTGGCAGATGAGCGAAATGGCCTTGTACGAGTTATTGATGGTCAGCTCTTCGCTGGCAATCTTGTACATTTCCTTGAAGTTGGTCAGCTCCGAGTACCAGTTATTGTAGAGGTTATCCGCCCAGTTGGCGCGGAAATCGTACCGGAACACCTTGCCTTCCGCATCCGTTGCGTCTACGGTTACCTGCATCAGCTCGTTGTTGAAGTTACGGTTGCGCAGCAAGTTGGCGGAGAGGGTGTTTACCAGCGCCGGCGCCATCAATTGCGCAGGCGTGGCCTTTGCCGCATTGTTGGGATCTGTATTGATGTCTGTAAAGTTCTTTGTACACGATGACAGCCCGATGCCCAGCATCAGTACAGCACTTGTGACGGTATATATGATCTTCTTCATGATTATTCGGATTAAAAGCCTACAACTAAGTTAACGCCCAATGTACGGGTGGAAGGGAACTGCCCGATCTCGAAACCCTGTACAATGTCAGTACCGCTGAGCGTGCCAAATTCGGGATCAAACGCCGGCCAGTCTGACCAGATGAACAGGTTACGGCCGTACACACCTACCGTGAGGCGTTGCATGCCCAAACGGCCGGCAACTTTCGGGTTCAGCGTATAGTCCAGCCGCGCTTCCCTGAACTTGATGAAGTCTGTACGGAAGGTGCTGCCTTCAGCATTGTCTATACCGAAATGGGAACGGTAGTACTCGTCAATATCCCTGGCTACTACATCATTCTTCCTGTATTTGCCGTCTGCGTCCATGATTACACCGTTACCAATGATGCCGTTATAGCGGCCCGGCAGCGTGTTTTTGGTTTTGCCCTGTTCAGCCAGTTTATAGTGGGTAAGCGAGTGGCCTACCGCGCCGTACTGGCCGTCAAACAGCACGTTCAGGCGCCATTGTTTGTAGATGAACTCGTTGCTGAAACCCAGCCGCCATTTGGGAATAGTATTACCCAGGTATTTTACGTCCTCGGAAATTTTGGCCCAGCCTGTTCTTTCGTCATACACCACCTGGCCGTCAGGAGAGCGTACATAGCCCCTTCCGTAGAGGTCTCCCATGCTGCCGCCTACCGTAGCTACTATCTGGCCGCCGCCCACGGGGCCTGTTTGCAGCACTACAAAGCTGTCTGCCAGCTCTTTGATAGTGTTTTTGTTGGCAGAGAACACGATGTTGGTATTCCAGGTAAAGCCTTCCTTGTTCTTCAGCGGAGAGCCGTTCAGGGTGATCTCGATGCCTTTGTTATTTACCATGCCTGCGTTGATGAAGGCCCTGGTATAGCCGGATGCACGGTCTACGATACGCTGGAGTATCTGGTCTTTGGTGTTGGCCGTGTATACGGTTATGTCCGCTCCCACGCGGTTCTTGAACATCTTGATAGCGCCGCCCAGCTCGTAGGTGATGGTACGCAGCGGCCGCAGGTCTGGATTAGCCAGTGAAGAAGGCAACCTCAGGCCGCCGCTGTACAAGCTGCCCGCAGTAGCATAGTTATAAGCGGTGCGGTAGGGTACCGTACCGCCGCTGCCTACGCCGGCCACAGAAAACCGCAGCTTGGCAAAGTTGATGGATTGCGGCAGCCTGAAAGCGTCTGAAGGAATAAAGCTCATGCTCACTGAAGGATAAAAGAAACCGGAGTTGGCAGTACGTTCCGGCGTGGCCAGCACGCTGTTCCAGTCTTGCCGCGCGGTGAGGTCCATATACAGGTAACCTTTATATGCGCCTGAAATCAGCCCGTAGAAGCTGTTAATAGCGTATTTGCTGCGCCAGGGCATGGTTACCAGCGGGCCGGCGGCATTAGACATGGAGTAGATGCCGGGGTAAGTGAGGGAGTCTGCCCGCACTTCGTCACGGTTATAGGTATTGCGCAACATGCTGCCGCCCGCGGTAACGGAGAAGTCAAAGTCGTTGTTCACTTTTTTGTTATAGCGCAGCAAAAAGTCTGAGCTGGCTTCCTGTGAAAAGATGTTCTGCGTACGGTAGCTGCCTTTCTGGAACTTGGCGCCTGCATCGTAGGGCCGCTCCTGCCCGCGTTGCTCATACCCGAAGTCTACAGAAGTACGTACCTGCAGGCTCAGCTCTTTGGTAAAATTATAGGTGGCTTGTACGTTACCTGTTACCCCGTGGCGGTTGGTACGGTTAATGAACTCATAAGCCACGGCATAAGGGTTTTCAGGGAAGGTGCTGTAGGGGAAAGATATTTTCAGGTCTTCCTGGCCGTTGACCCAGTAATTACGCAACCAGTCGAGGTCGGCACTGGGCTGCCAGAAGATGTACCAGTACATGATAGACTGGTTGCCGTAACCCGCGCCGGGCAGGTTGTCACTCTTTTTGTTGGTATAGTTGATCTTTGATGAAATGCTCAGCTTGTCGTTCACCTTAGAGTTGACAGCCATAGACACCGTATTCCGCTGGTAGCCGGTGTTGGGGATGATCCAGCTGTTGTTCACATTGGTGAGTGAAAAGCGGGCGGTGGTTTTGTCTGTACCGCCATCTACGCTGATGGTGTTGGTATAGGTTTCCCCATTGCCAAAAAAATCATTCACCTTGTTTTTATAAGGCACCCAGGGCGTTCTTTCCGCGCCTTGTTTCTGGGTAACGGGGTCGTATTGGAAAAACTGCTGGCCTTCAAAACGCGGGCCGTAGGCAGAGCTGGTGCCGCTGGTGCTGCCGCCGTCTACAGAGGCGCCGTAGGAATAATAGTCAGCGCCGTCAAGCCCCTGGCCATATTCAAACTGGAGGTCCGGCCAGCGGTTCACGTGCTCCATAGAAGCGTTGGAATTGATGGAGACGCCCAGGCCCTTCTTTTTGCTGCTGCCTGATTTGGTGGTGATGATGATGGCCCCGTTGGCGCCGCGCTGACCGTATAGTGCGGCTGCGCCCGGCCCTTTCAGGATAGTGAGGCTTTCAATGTCTTCCGGGTTGATATCGTTCAGGCCACTGCCATAGTCTGCCGGCATGTTATCACTGCCTGTGCCGTAAGCCGTTTCTCCTTCAACGGCGGTACGGCGGCCGCTGCCCTGGTTGATCACCACGCCGTCTACCACTATGAGTGCTTCATTATCGTCTGTGAGGTTGTTTTCTCCGCGGAGAATGATCTTGTTGGAAGCAGTAGGGCCGCTGCCGGAGCGCACCAGGTTTACGCCCGCCACCTTGCCGGAGAGCGCGTCTGTCCAGTTAGAGGGAAGCGCCTCCGTTAACTGCTCGCCGTTCACTACGGGAGCGGAATAACCCAGGGCCTTCTCATCCCGCTTGATGCCCAGCGCAGTGGTGATCTGCACCTCATTCAGCATCCTCGGGTCTGGCAGCAGCTTTACGTTCAGCATCTGTGTGTTCTGAATGGTAAATTCCTGGGTTACATAGCCGAGGAAAGAAAATGTAAGCACAGAGCCCGGCGCGGGCAGCGTAATAAGGAAGCTGCCGTTTTTGTCACTGGCGGTACCGCGGTTACCACCCTTTAGCCTGATGGTAACCCCGATCAACGGTTCTCCTTTTTCGTCTGTTATCTTTCCGCGCACTACCACGGAAGAATCAAAGCGGGCGGCTTCTTCAATGCCGGTGTTCCCAGGTTGTGAAATGAGCGGATGCCTTTCTGCAGGCTTGCCGGATGCAATGCCGACAATACACAGATGCAGGCCGGTGATAAGTAGGAAAAAATGTTTCATCTGTTAATATTTGATTTTTTACAGGCCAGATGGTACATCGCACTGTTATGGCCTTGTGCGATAAAATGTATCAGGCTCGGTGTCATTCAACAATTTTTAAGGTAACGGCAACCTCAGTAACATTTAGTAAAACAAATCTCAGCGACGATAATGATCCTGGTTCTACGGCGCGCATCAATATTGTACTTGACGATTTTTAACGGCCGCAAGGTATACGCGCTATATAAACTCAATGTTAAGCGTGGAAAAATTCTGTTGCTTTTTGTTATTAATTATTGCTAACAGCTATTGATTTTGGTTTTTTTTGAAAAAGCAGTGCCCTTCCCGTTGCGTAGCAGCATGCAACGGAGGGCCGGCCTCACTGGCCAGGCGGTCTGTTTATTTTAGGCTGAAAAATTGAAGGATGTCCGGCACTCACACCGATAGCCCTATTCCTGAAAATCCTCGCTGGTTGATATACCTGGCCTGCGCCGGGGTACCGTGGAACGTATCATCTGTTTCTCATCATCCTATGGAACAATGCTAAAGTAGAGAAAAAAAGAAATTTAACAAAATTTAATTAAAGGTAAACAATCGTAACCTAACTGAAATATACCGAAACTATTCCATCCGGCCCGTATACAAACGGCTATACGCAGTTATAATTCAATGTGGTAAGGAGTTTCGGGAAAACTGCCGTTCAAATGCCTTTACTGTAGCGGCCTTTCAAAGGTTTCATTAAAGAAATAGCATTTTTTCCATATAAAACCCGGGCCTGCGGCAGGGCTGCAGGAAGCAGGACATAAAAAAACCGGCCTGAGGAGGGCCGGCTTTTGCAAACTGATTTGCTATTGTCAGACAATGTCATATTCTTTTTTCCATACCTGCTGCACATGCTCGTCTGCTGCCGCATTGCCCATAATAATAGCTACAGAGGCCATGTGGGCCGTTTCTTCATTAGAGGCGGGCTTTTTACCGTCACGTATGCAGGCCGCAAAATCTTTCAGCGCATAAATGGTAGGCTCGGGATTCGGCTCACCGGGCGCCCTGTAGGTCAGCTCCTCTCCCGCTACCGGCGCTTTCACCGTGGCATTGGTTACACCGTCTACCATAGCTCTTTTGATGGCCCGCGGCTCGGGGTACAGCAAGGCCTTGTTGCGGGAAATATCTATGGTGGCGCGGGTGCCCAGGATGCGGATGTTATAGTCCCGGTAGGCATTGGACAACGTGGAAGACACGCTGCTCTGGATGCCGCCGGGATATTCGTACACCGTGCGGATGGTGTCATAGGTGTCCCGACCGTCTTTCCAGAAATTGATGCTGCCGGCGCCCACCACACTCACAGGGTGCGTGCCCAGTATGTAATGCACCATGTCTATCTGGTGCGCGCAAAGTTCGGAAAGCGGGCCGCCGCAATACTCCCGGTACATTCTCCAGTTAATGGCCCTTTCCAGCGCAGGGTCATTGTTGGGCCGGCGCCAGTTGGAGTTTTGATGGTACTGGCATTCAAAACCTGTGATGGTGCCCAGCCATTGCTCATCTATGGCCTGTTTTACACGTTTATACAGGTCGTAGTAGCGGTACTGGAAACCCACCTGGAACACCTTTCCGCTGGCCTTTACCTTTTTCACCAATGCGAGGGACTGCCTGATGTCGTACGTCATGGACTTCTCCAGGTATACATGCTTGCCGGCATCCAGCGCAGCAACGGCAATTTCATAATGCGTGTACAAAGGCGTGGCAATGATCACCGCGTCTACTTCCTTATTGTCCAGTAACGCCTTGTAGTTGTTATAAGACTTTGCGCCGGGCGCAGCCAGCTTCATGCCCTGGGCCAGGTGGGAAGGGATGGGGTCGCAACAGGCGGCCAGCTCCACTTCAGGTATTTCCTTCAGTAAAGCTGCCAGCCCGGTGCCCCTTGAACCGGCGCCGATAAGGCCCAGTTTTATTTTAGCGGAAGGAGCGGCGGCACGGGCCAGGGAAGGAAGCCCCAAAGCCGCGCCAGTCAAGAGTATACCGCCGGATGCAATAAATTTCCGGCGGGAAAAAGCGGTGTGTTTTTCCATGTTTTTGTATTTTCCGGGTACGTTACCGAAAATTAGGCAATTTCTTTGATTCAGCATAATATTTTAGCAGGGAAGCGCTGCGCCGGCATTTCAGCCCTAACTTTAAAAGGCGTATATTTGCATTTGATGCTGGACATTCACTACATACAAACAGCAGCCTCGTTTGCCAATTACCCGGGGACCTTTGCCAGTGTTTTTCTACTGCCTGGCAAAGCGTACTTCTATTCCAACTTCAAAGACTTCTATCGCTTAGCCCCCGCCTGTTAGTACCTGCAGCAGCCGGGGGAAATACTATTCATCAAGACTGATCTAACAGGCAGCAGCCTGTAGCCGCGGTACCGCTTACCGCACGCGCGTTTTTTCCCGCCGCCGTCTCCTGAAGGCGTTGCGCCGGGCAGGCCTTGCCATGTTTTCACCGTAAAAATTTTCAGTAATGAACATCACACAAAAATCACAACCTATCATACATCAAGACGATCATGCTATTATTCTCACTTATCTCGGCACAGAAGCTACCGACCCGCTGAAAACCAAGCTGGAGCAGGCTAAAATCGTACCGCAAGACGAGTTCCCGCGGGACGTGGTGCGCCTGCATTCAAGGGTAGTGGTAAGAGACAAGATGGCCCGTATGAACTTCACTTACCACATGGCGTTGCCGGGCAGCAACCAGTCTGTAGTAGCGCCCATCGGCATGGCCATACTGGGTTTGCAGAAAGGAGAAGAAGTGCGCCTGCAGGAGCGGAACGGAAAGAAGTATTACATTGTAATGGAGGTGTCTAACCCTACCAGCTAAACGAAGCAGATCGTTGTTTATTTCAAATTACAGCGGGCGCCCTCAACCGGGCGCCCGCTGCTTTTATTCCGGCGTAACTTCTACCAGGCATACTTCCCTGGGCGCCAGCTCAAACCGCACTTTCACCGTGCCGCCGGCATAGCTGCCCAGCTCCCGCCGCCCGGCAGCATGTACCAGGTAAATTTTCCCGCTGTTGCCTAAACCATAATCTGCCGCCTTCAGCTGCATATCAACCGCATAAGGCCGCTGCTGCACACTGGCCAGCGCTATGCCCAGCGTACCGTCTGCCGCAGACCAGGCGGAATGGTAGATGGTTGGATATGTTTGCTCAAAGGCGGTCACCTTGTCTTTCTGCCCTGCGTAAATGGAGAGGCGCGACATGGGGAAACGTTCTTCCGGCACCGCCATGCGCGGGGCCCGGCGGTACGTGCCGTAGAGCAGGTATTTGAGGCTGTTGTTCCTGACGCGGGCCAGCTGCAGCAGGTAGTCTATTTCTTCTTTTCTTTCCGTGGCCAGCAGGGGTTTGTAATTGGCTATCATAGGCTGCATGCCCCAGGCAAAAGAACGCGCCTGCTCCAGCAGGAACTGGCGGTTGAATGCGGTATCCAGCGGCTGCAGCATATTGGCCGGGCGGTGCTCCGCGGGCCATAATGCATCATAGGGCGGTGTCAGCAAGGAAGAATAGTTGCCGTAAGCCAGCGCATACGGGTGGTACACCACCTGGAAGAACGGAATGGCCTGCCAGCCGTGTACGCCGGCATACCTCTCCCGGCTCACCTGCAAGGCCAGGAAAGCGTCTACATAGGGCATCCAGGCCTCGCCCACGCCTTCTCCTGACAATGTGATCTCTTTGCCGTTGCGCACCCTGGCGCGTATCTGGTCAGACAACCGGCCGGAGTTGGGCACCCAGTAATTGCCGCCGCCAAGCGGGTGGCCATGTGAAGGATCGTAACACATGCGGGTAAGACAGGTCTGGTCCATATACACACCGTCTACGCCATAGGTGTTGAGCACCGTATCACTGAGGCCGGCGTAGGTATTTTTCCAGAAGTCTGTGACGATGCACATATTGGTGAGCGCCTTGCCCGTAAAAATATTGTACACATGCGAGGCGGGCTGGCCGTCTGCATTCTTCACGCTGTAGCGCTCCGCGTGTTGTGTTTTCCAGCTGGCGGTAGAGTTGCCCCATTGTATCTGGTTCATGTACACGAGAGAACGCACGCCCTGCGCCTGCGCTTTTTTCACTGCCGCCATGAACGGCTCCCGGCCTTCGCGCGGGGGCACATACTCAGGAAACCCGTCGTCATAAGAGCAGCCGTGCCACCAGTGCCACAGCACATTTACCGGCAGGCCCAGGCGCTGCTGCAGGTCTGTGGCAGGCTCCAGCACTTCAGCGGAAGTGCCCCTGTTCCATACCCAGAGCGCGGTGCTTTTCAGCCAGCCGGCCACCTTGTTGCCGTGCAGGCGGCTTTGACGGCACCAGCTTTGTTTTTCTCCCCATTGGCGGTAGAGTTCCGCGGCGCTGATCCAGTCACCGGTAAAAGCGCCCACCACCGCATTGTAGGGCATGCTGTACCCTTGCCGGCCAGGCGTTTGATCAGGGTAGTTCACCATGTAGTATACCAGCTTTTTATCTGCCCCCAATTGCACGCCCAGGTTTTTACGGTAGGCGGCGGTATCATCTGCTGCGGCATACAGGCCGCCGCGCTGGTCATACAATGCCACCAGCTGCATAGACAAGTGGCCGGGGTAAAACCACTCGAACTTTGCACCGGGCTTTTTAAGCTGCTCACCAGGGTTGGCCAGCAGCTCTCCCATCCAGTTGGGTACGGCGAGGTTGGTGCCGGTTGTATGCTGCAGCCCTCCTATTTGCGGGAATACAATACCAGGCACCTGGTCGCCGTTTGTACCTTCTACCGCCAGGTGCCAGTCAGACAGGGCCTCCTGCTCCCGCAGGCGCACGGTCACCGTAACGGTAATATCTTTGTTCTTTGCTTCAGGCCATCCTTTCCAGGTCATCACCAGCCTGCCCGGCGCAGTTTGCCGGTGGGTGAAGCTGCTGAAGGCGTTGCCGGTCACTTTCCGCCCGCCGATGGTGATCTCCCAAACCGGCGCGCCGCCGGCGCTGCTGATGGTGCGCCGCTGCCCCAGGTCTTCCATGCTGACAAGGCCGCCATGGCGCGATTCAAATATGAAACGTACTTTTTTATTTTCCAGCCTGATATTGCCGCACCATGCCGGAACGGCCAGCAATATGAACGCGGCTGCGCAAATGAATGCCCTCATGCTTTTATGCTTTAATGTTTTAACGGATAAAATCTATTCTGAATAAACCGGTGCCGCCGGGCGGCTGGCTGATGGTGAACGTACGGGTGTTGCGGGCCAGCACTTGCTTCGTTTCAGGATCTGTTACCGTGGCCGGGGCCGGCAGCCGCACTGTTTTCTTTCCGCCGCTGCCGCTATGCACGGCCAGCCATCCGCGGCCGGCATATACTACGTCTCCGGGCGGCAGGTAACAATGTACGCCTGCCTTGTTGTACAAGGCGGCCAGTTCCGCGGCGTCCCATTTCACCTTGCCGGGGTAAGCCGCCGGCGTACCGCCGCCGGGCAAATAGAAGGTACTGTTGCGCCCGTCTGTATGCAATACGGCAATACCTTTGGCCAGCCATGCTTTTACAAGCCCGTTTTCGTGCTCACTTACATCCATGATGCCCATGAGCCATACCAGCTTGTAAGGGGAAGCAATGCTGTCCATGTCATTACGGAGATAAATGTCAAACGGCGCGCCTGCTTTGCCCAGCGCATAGCGGTTGCCGGTAATTTCCCCGGTGAGGGCGCCAAACGAGGCATCCCTGTTCTGCAGGGCCGCATCAGCTACTACAGCTACCTGCGGCCGCATCTGCGGGCTTTCTGCCGCGGGGTATTTTGTAAACCAGGTTTGCCCCTGCCGCAGCACGGCCAGCAGCCGCGCATCACTGAACCAGCCGCCCCACATATCGAACCACCAGCCGCCATACCCGTAAGCGAGCATGCGCGCCAGGTTCTTCTTCAGCAGGGAAGCAGACAGTTCAGGACTTTCCGGGCCTATCCAAACGCCTTTGGCATACCAGTCCCCTCCCGGCGGCTCCACATCGGGCCTGCGCTCGCGCAGCAAGGTGGTTTTGAAAGTACGGGTATCGTTTTCCGCCAGCCATAGCTTGCCGTGCAGCTGCAGTGATTTGATGGCCGCCATGGGCATCCAGTCTTCTCCCGCCACGCGTTTGTAGTCATTGGGACTGGAAAGGTAGTCCAGCTCCTTGCATTGCAGCAGCTTCGGCAGGGCGCTGTGGCCGCGGCGCGGGTCGTTCACAAAAAGATGGTAGCCGTAAAACGCGCCGGTGAGCAGCGTTCCGTTGCTGGCCTCTTTTACGATGCAGCAGAAATACCCGATCAGGTCTGTGATGGTTTCTCCATGAAACTCCATCGTGTTGATGAACCGCGTATCGTTGCTCCATTCCTTTCCTTTGTCCGCGCCGCTGATGTCTGCGGGCAGGGCATTGTCAAAATCTGCCGTGGTATTGCCCCATGCCTTTCTCAGCGCATCCGCGTTGTGATGGTAACGCTGGCGCAGCCATTGCCGGAAAGCGGCTTTGCGTACCTCACTTTCATCATGAAAGAAAGACTTGAAATGATAAAACCATTCTTCCGTAGAACCGCCTGCTACGTGTATGCCAATGAGGCTGTGGCCGTAGGGCGACTGCAGCAGTTTTTGCACCAGCGTGCGCAGGGCATCTCCCGCATCCTGCCGCCATTTTGCGGAAGAAAAGCTCAGCCGGAAGCTGGTACCGTCTGGCTGCAGGGCCACCCCGTCCGGATGTTGCCGCTCCCACCACACCGGCGGGTCCAGGTAAATACGGATGATGATTTTGGCGGCAGGGTCTGCCTCCAGCAGCTCCGCCATTTCTTTTTCCAGCGCCGTGAGGCCGAACTTGCCGGGGCCCTGCCAGATGGCTTCCCTGAAGGGTTTGATGCCGGAGGCGGAATTGATGCCCTGGTCTCCAAGGTAAGCGGGAACATTGTACAGGTGAATACCTGCGCCTGCCGCCTCCCGGTAATAACGCGGTTTCCCGAAGTAAGACATGTACGCGAACGGTGGCGTTAGCCGGCCGTTCACATACAGCGCGGGCACGCCGGCATGCATTTTCACTTCCGCGCGGGCGGGTTGTGGCCGCAATGCATCAGCAGCCTTGCCCGAAATTTCCGTCTGCTGCGCGGTAGTTCTCCCGCCTGCCGAAGATTGCGCCTTCAAAGCAGCAAATCCTCCCTGCAAAACCACCACCGCTAACAATATTACCTGTTTCATCATAGCGCCCTTCATTAGTACCCGGTATTCTGATCTGCCTGGGTAATATCTGGATTGGTATCAATTTCCTGCTGGGGAATGGGCCAGTTCAGGTGAACATCCTGCACGTCCCTGCCCTTGTTTGCCTTGATCACGGCCTTTATCTTGCCGGTGCGTTTCAGGTCAAGCCATCGTTTCCCTTCCATGAACAATTCATACGCCCGCTCCTGCAATACCGCATCGCGGAAACTTTCCTGCGTCCAGCCGGCAGCGGGGAAATCTACGGGAGAAGGCGCATTGTACGGGTACCCGTAAGCTCTTCTGTGTATCTTGTTCAGCTGCTCCAGGGCTTTGGCGGAAGGAGCGCCTTCCGCCATATTGGCGGCTTCGGCGTAAATGAGCAATACGTCTGCATAACGGAGGAAGGGATAATCGTTACCATGCCCGGTGGTAGTGGGCGCCGCCGGGTCTCTCCATTTGCTGAACTGTACGGGTGTAGATACGGGCAGCTTTTCCAGCTGACCGTTTTTGCGGTTGATATATTCGGTAAATACGCCCCATTGTTTGCGCGTGTCCTGCGCGTCCCAGGCGTTGAGGAACTTGTTGTCAAGCGTGGAATAGATCACGTAATTGCCGAAAGGGGAAAAGCTGGTTTCGCTGTAAAGCAGGTTGTGCGGCCACTCCCAGCCGTCCTGGTGGCTGAACTTGAGATAGAAGACTTCCTCCGGCGATCCGTTTACCGTAGCGCCGAACACATTGTCCCAATCTTCAGCCTTGCTGATGTTCACGAGTGAAAAGCTGCCGGAACCAATCACTTCATCCGCCTTGTCTCTCGCCTGCTCGTACTTGCCGGTGGTGAGGTATACCTCCGCCAGCAGCGCTTTGGCAGCGCCGGCGCCGGGGCGGCCGTATTGCGCGCCTTTGGGCGGCAGGCTGGTTTCCGCAAACTGTAGGTCTGCCACAATAGCGGCATATACTTCTTCCGCCGGTGTACGGGGAGAGCTGGCGGTTTCTGTGCTGAGGTACAGCGGCACATTTCCCCAATACCTTACCAGGTGGTAGTAGCTGAAGGCGCGCAGGAAACGGGCTTCGGCTATCAGGGCATTTTTATCCCCGTCACTCATCGTGGGTACGCCGGGAATTTTCTCTATCGCAATATTGGCATTACGGACGGTGCGGTACAGCCCGTCCCAGAGCGTAGCCACACGCGTAATATTCACTACGTCCAGCCCGTGGTATTCGCCAATGATGGAAGTGGAGCCCCTGCCCTCCGCATAATCAGCCATGATCTCCGTTTGCAGGAAATATGGCCCCCTGAAAACGCCTGACCGCAGCGGATTGTATATGGCGTTAACGGCAGAGCGCGCGTCTTCCGCATTTTTATAAAAGTTCTCTTCGGCCAGCCTGTCTTCCGGCACTTCGTCCAGGAACTTGCTGCAGGCGGTAAAAAGGAAACAAAAGCTCAGTATAAAAAGAATGTTTGGTTTCATCATGATGTGTACAATTTGAAGCGGTGAACTATAACCTGATTTTCAAGCCCAGCATCAGGGAGCGTGCATCAGGGTAACCGAACTGGTCTATACCCTTTGAAATGCCCGCGCCACGGGTGTTGATCTCCGGTGTGTAAAACGTATAGCGGGTGAAGGTGAAAGGGTTCTGCACCGCCAGGTACACCTGCGAGCCGGAACGGATGAACTTGTGGTCATCAGCCAGCGTGTAAGACAGCTGGATGTTTTTCACCCGTACATAAGACCCGTCTTCAATGTGCCGGTTGGAGCCCAGGTAGCGCGTGCTTTTGCTGATCTTCGGGTATTTGGCATTGGGATCGGGATTTTCCGCCGTCCAGTAATTCCCCAGCACGTCCCGCATCTGGTTGATGCCGAAGCTGAAACCGTCTGCCACGTTAGACAAATTATAGTTCAGGATGTCTACGTCCTGCACACTCGTAACCAGTATGTTCAGGTCAAACTGTTTGTAGCGCATGCGGGAGTTGAGGCCTATGATGTAACCGGGATTAGGGTCTCCGATGATGGTGCGGTCAAGACTGTTGATGGAACCGTTTTTGTCAAGGTCCTGGTAAACGATCTGGCCGTTATCATTCAGCCCGTTCTCCAGGTAGCCGTAAAATACGCCGATGGGGTAGCCTTCCCTTACCAGGCTCATAGCAGGCAAGGTATTGCCAAGCGTTTCCCCGAAAATGTCCGTTCCCCCGCTGAGGGTGATCACCTTGTTGCGGTTCATGGAAAAGTTGAGGCCAAGGTCCCAGAAGAAAGGCCCGCCGCTGAATATGGCAGACTGCAGGGAAATGTCTATGCCCTTGTTCTGCACCGTGCCCAGGTTGCGGATGGTGGTAGAATAGCCGCTGGAAGCATGTACGGGTACAGAGCTCAACAAGTCATTGGTACGTTTGGCGTACAGGTCTACACTGAGCTGCAGGCGGCTGGCGAAGAAGCTTGCATCAAAACCGGCATCTACCTGGCGGGTGGTTTCCCACTTCAGCTCGGGATTGGGTTTGATGGTACCAGGCGCAAAGCCGATGTAAAGGCTTTCATTCAGCACGGTTTGCACGCTTGACAGAATAGCGAGAGACTGGTAGGGAGATACGGCCGTGTTGCCGGTCAAACCCCAGCTGCCGCGCAGCTTCAGATCATTCACCACGTTTTTCACACCCTGCCAGAAAGGTTCTTCGCTTACGCGCCATGCCAGTGCCGCGGAAGGGAAATAACCCCAGCGATTGGCCTTGCCGAAGCGCGAAGAGCCGTCTGCCCTGAGGCTGGCCGTAACGAGGTACTTGCCTTTATAACCATAGTTTACACGGCCCAGGCCGGAGAGTATCGCATACTCGTTGCTGCTTGAGTTGGGTATGCCTGGCGTGGAACCAGACTGCAGGCTGTTGTTTTCCAGCGTATTCGTCAAAAACCCGGTAGCGCTGGCCGCAAGGTTCTGGCTTTTGTTCTTCTCCGCCATTAAACCGCCCAGCACCGTCAGCTCGTGATCTTTGTTGAAGGTTTTGTGATAGGTCAGCGTATTCTCGTTCACAATATTCATAGACTCCGCGTAGGTAATGGAGGCACTGCCGGTGGCGGAAGGCTGGAAAATGGTGGGAGAATAAAAATCCGTACGGGCGTTGGCATATTGCACGCCAACGGAAGTGCGGAACACCAGGCCCGGCAGCAGCGTGCCTTCCAGGAAGAGGTTAGACAGCAGCTCGTTGCGGGCGGTAATGTTCTTGCGCTCCAAAGCCATGGCAACGGGGTTTTCTGCAATATCAGGACTGAAGGCGTACGGCCTCACATTGCTGTAGCTGCCGTCTGCATTGTACACGGGCAAGGTGGGCGGCACTATGAGCGCACCGCTCAGCACGCCCGCACCACGTTCCGTATTGTTGCTGAAAAGAAAGTTGTTTTTTGTTCTGCTGAGAATGTTGTTGAAAGATACCTTCCAGTTATCGCTGATATTGTGTTCCAGGTTGGCCCGCAGCTGTGCGCGGTTGTAGTAGGAGTTGATGATCACGCCATCCTGGTCGAAATAGCTGGCAGAGAGATTGAAGCGTGTTTTATCACTCCCGCCGGAAACAGACAGGGCATGGTTCTGGATGGGCGCCGTCTGGAAGATCTCGTCCTGCCAGTCCGTTCCTTTGCCGAAGGCGGCTATCTGCGCATCCGTAAAGAAAGGCGTTTCATTATCGTTTTTGGCGCGGGTGTTGGCAAGCGTGGCAAATTCCTGTGCGTTCAGCATATCTATTTTTTTGGTGACCTGCTGAAAGCCGTAGTAGCCGTCGTAATTCACCTGCGTGCGGCCCGCCTTCCCCTTTTTGGTAGTTACCAGCACTACGCCGTTGGCGCCTCTTGAGCCGTAGACGGCGGTGGCGGAGGCATCTTTCAGCAGTTCAATGCTCACAATGTCACTGGGGTTGAGATTATCCAGCGAGCCGGTTACCGGGAAACCATCTATCACGTACATAGGCTCGTTCCCGCCAATCAACGAGTTGCCCCCGCGCACGCGCACGCTCAGCGCGCTGCCCGGCTCACCGGAGTTTTGCAGCACCTGAATGCCCGGCGCCAGGCCCGTGAGCGCCTGTATAGGGTTGCGGATGGCCTGTGAGCCCAGCTGCTCGCCTTTAACGGAAGAAATGGCGCCGGTGAGGTCACTGCGTTTCTGCGTGCCGTAACCTATTACCACCACTTCATCCAGCTTTGACTGCTCTACCTGCAAAGTAATGTTCATCGGTTTACCGGCAACAGCGGGCACCTCCAGCGGCTGAAAGCCTATCATGCGGAACACCAGTACGGCGCCCGGCGGAACATCATGCAGCGTATAACGGCCCTGCACGTCCGTTACCGTGCCCTTTGTGGTACCCTTTATGCCCACGGAAGCGCCAGGCAGCGGCTCTCCGGCCGTGCTGGTCACCAGGCCGCGTATGGTATCTGCCACTGCTGCCGGCGCCGGTTTGGGTGCGGGCGCAGGCTTCAGCTTGATCACAATGGTTTTGTTCATCAGCTCGTAAGTAAAGGGCTGACCTTCCAGGCATTGCTGCAATGCCGTTTCCAGCGAAGCATTTTTCACGCTCACCGTTACCGGCTTGCTCATTCTCATTTCCCTGGAATCAAACAAAAAAAGATAGCCGCTCTGCGCACTGATCTTTTTCAGCACAGCTTCCAGGGAAGCGTTTTTTTCTGTGAGCGTGTACTGCTGCGAAAACGCGGAGGCGCTTACCTGCAGGCAGATAACAGTCATTAGAACAGTGATCATTTTCATGGCACGGAACAGTTTTTGGTGAACAGTACAATGCTCCCTTACCTTATGGCGTTGCGTGAGGAGCCATTTACAGATAGCCGTAACATTCATAGCTGATGTCAAGTTAAAGTTTTGGTTGAATAAGGCATAGCTTCCCCGCACCGGCCAGCGGCCCGCGTGATCATCTCATGCCCGTTATAATTGGTTTTATTGAATTGCCTTTACTGTGCGGCCTTCTATGGTAAATTTCACCCGGCCTGCTACCTCCAGCATTTTTAATACTTCCGAAAGATTGGACGTTCTGCGCATCATGCCGCTGTACTCCTTGTCAGGCATGGAAGCATAGTCTATCTGCACATCGTACCAACGTTCTATCTGCCGCATAATGCTTTTCAGCGAATGGTTGTTGAAACGGAAGAGGCCCGTTTTCCATGCAATGGCATCTTCAGTATCCACGCTCCGCACCGTCATTTCGCTGCCGGCCAGCCGCACCTGCCGGCCCGGTTTGATCACTTCGCTGCGGTTGCCTTTGCTCACTCTTACAGCGCCCTCCAGCAGCGTGGTTTCCATCTGCGGCTCGTTGGCGTAGGCCATTACGTTAAAGTGAGTGCCCAGCACTTCTATATGCGCCCCGGCAGATTCTACGCGGAACGGTTTCTGTTTGTTATGCGCCACTTCAAAATAGGCTTCTCCCGTAAGCTGCACTACCCGTTCTTTCCCGTTGAACACGGCGGGGAACTGCAGGGACGATTGTGAGTTGAGCCATACCCTGGTGCCGTCCGGCAGCACAATGGAATATTGTCCGCCCCTTGGCGTGCGCAGCGTGTTCATGGCCACTGCGGCCGTATTTTCCGCATGTTCTTCTTCCTTGTATACCAGCTGGCCCTGCTGCGATTTGATGACGGCCGTGCCGCCCTGTGTGGCCAGAACACCTTGTCCCGCGCTGTCCAGCACTATCTGTGAGCCGTTGGCCAGCGTGAGCACGGCCTTGTTGCCGCCGGGCGCCGCGTCTTCCACAGCGGCGGGCTGTTGTACGGCCATCTGCTGCGGAGCAATGGCGGCAGGTTTCCTCAGGTAGAATGCCGCCGCGCCTGCTACCAGCGCCAGAGAGGCCGCTACCGCCCAACGGCGGAGGCGTACGGTTTTGCCGCGCTGCAGGCCCGCAGCCTGCCTCACCTTGCCCAGCAAACGCCGCCGGTGCTCCTCCTCGCTGGCCCCCAACTCCTCCGGTACCAGCATGGGACCGCTGTTGCCGGCATTAAACCAGCCGGCAAACTCTTTTTCTTCTTCGGGCGTAATGGTACCGTTCAGCCATTTGGCCGCCAGCTCTTCATAGCGTTGTTCCTGATGGGAGGATTGCATTTTGCAGGGCCTTTACTAACAAGTGCCCTGAGCGGAGGGAATCCCTTAGCGGGGTCAAAAAAAATTTACAGGAGAATGGACAGTAAAAACTGGTTGAGCCCGTGGCGCAGGGTTTTGAGTGCCTTACCCAGGTGGGCTTCCACCGTTTTTTCGGATATCTGCAGGGCTTCGGCTATCTGCTGCTGGGAATACCCTTTTTCGCGGCTCAGCCGGTATACCAGCTGGCATTTTTCGGGGAGGCCGCTTACCAGGGCTTCCAGGCGCTCCTGCAGCTCTTCAAAGGCCAGCCATTGTTGGGTGGAGTCATCTTCCAGGCCGGGCGCCTGCAGGCTGCCGAGGTACCGGCGGCTGTGATGCCGGCGGGCCAATACTTTGATAACGCGATATTTGACGGAAACCACCAGGTACCTGTCCAGCGCAGTGGTTATCTGCAGGCTTTCACGCCTTTTCCAGAGGGAAACAAATATTTCCTGCACGATCTCTTCCGCCTCTTCCATGTCCTGGACCTTTGCGGCGGCCACGGCAAACAGCTTCTTCCAATACCGGTTGTATATTTCGGTAAAAGCCGCGTCACTGCCTTTTGCCAGCAGGTCAAGCAGCTCATTGTCCGTATATTGGTTGAGCCTGTGCATAACGTTGGAGTAATTGAAGATAACAGTATTTTTTTTACCTGCCAACCGTGCATTCGTTCACCATGTACAAAATGGACTCATAATTTTTGTTCACAGCCTCTGTCATGGCCATTTCACAGGTTTTGGTGGAGGAGTAGTAACCACTGTATTCACCGGCTTTTACTTCGTTTGCTTCATGGAATGTGGCGGAAGCGGTCAGCTCCGGGAAGAGAAAACCGCGGTCTCCCGCCATGCCGCAGCAGCCCGCCTGTACAGGTATGGTTACACGCTCCGCAAAACGTTCTGCTATTTTCCGGAACTTGTTTTCCGTGCCCATCTTTTTCAGGGAGCAAACGGGATGCAGCACTACATTATCTTTTTTCACAGCGGGCTGGCAGGCGTCTATCACCATGTCATGCAAATAATCCACGCTGTCTATGATACGCAGCTGGTCAAACCGGGCCTGGTTTTCCGGGGTAAGATGGGGACGATGGCCATGCAGCGTGTACGCACAGGAGCTGACGTCTATCACCACCGGGTAACGGCCATGGGCCGAGCTTTCCCACAATTGTTCAATGATGTGGTTGGCCGTATGGCGGTAAGCATCGCCAAAACCTTTGGAGTGGAAGATCTGCCCGCAGCAGCTGCCTGCCGCATTTTCCATCACCTTCACACCAATGCCCGCCTTGGCAGACACTTCGAGGAAGGTTTCCATAATATTCTTTTTGCCGCCGTGAGAAGCGCCCAGCAGCCTTGAGATACAAGCCGGGAAGTATACCACCGTACCGTTGGGCCCTTCCGTGGGCGCCGCTTTCAGCGCTTTGAGGGAAGGCGGGCTGACAAACTGGTCTGACCACAGCGGTACGGCGGGTATGGCTTTGCGCAGCAGTTTGGTGATGCCGGTGATGGTTTTATGCCCCAGCACGGCACTAAAGCCTGTGGCCACTTTCAGGCCAATGCGGGCGGCTATTTCCGTAGCCTTGAAATGCCTGGCTACCCACAGCGCCGTTTTATTGGCGGAGGGGGAATGATTTTCACGGCGGAGGCGCTTCACCAAATCGCCCGTATTGATATCTACCGGGCATGCGCCGGCGCAAAGGCCGTCTACCGCGCAGGTGTCCAGCACGTCATACTGGTATTGGTCCAGCAGCACCTGGCGGTCTGCTTCCGCATGCGCCAGCCTCATGGCTTCCAGCGTACGACGCACTACAATACGGCGGCGCGGCGTGGTGGTGAGGTTGCGGCTGGGACATACCGGCTCGCAGTAACCGCATTCTATGCAGCGGTCTACTTCCGCTTCCACAGCCGGCAGCTGCTTCAGGTCTTTGATATGCACCTCCTTGTCTTCGTTGATGATAACGCCGGGGTTCAGCAGGTTGCGGCTGTCTGCCGCGGCTTTGATGCGCTGCATGATGCGGTAGGCATCCCCGCCCCATTCCGTTTCTACAAAAGGCGCCATATTGCGGCCGGTGCCGTGCTCCGCCTTGAGAGTGCCGTCATATTTCTTTACCACCAGCTCCACCACTTCGCGCAGAAAACGGTCGTAGCGGTCTATTTCGGTGGCATTGTTGAAAGACTGCGTTACCACAAAATGTATGTTGCCGTCACGGGCGTGGCCGAAGATGATGGCATTGTCGTAGCTGTATCTTTTAAAGAGGTCCTGCAGCTCCAGGATGGCGTCTCCCATGGTATGAAGCGGGAAAGCCACGTCTTCCAGGATCACCGTGGTGCCGCTGGCCCTTACCGCGCCTACGGCGGGAAAGAGGCCTTTGCGCACTTTCCAGAGAAACTCCCTTTCGTCAGGGTCTATGGTAAACACGGGGGCGTTGAGCAGGGAAAGGCTGCCCACTTGCGCCAGGAAGCCGTTTACGCGCAGCTCCAGCTCTTCCACCGTAGATTCCTGGAACTCTATCAGCAGCGCGGCGGCGGCCGGGGGCAAGGTTTTCACGAAGGGGTCCATGCCGGGCAGATGCTCTACCGCGCGCAGGGAAGCCCTGTCCATCAGCTCTACCATCAGCGCGCCCGCATCTTTGAGCGGCTGAATGGCCTGGCAGGCGGCGTAAATATCCGGGAAGTACAGCAGGGCCGTGCTTTTGCAAGGCTCGTCAGGAATGGTTTCCATCACCGCTTCCGCAATGAAGGCCAACGTGCCTTCCGCGCCAATCAGCAGGTGCGCAAAAATATCGAGCGGATGCTCGTAGTCTATCAGCGCGTTGAGGGAATAGCCTACGGTGTTTTTGGTTTCATACTTGCGGCGGATGGTGTGGTGCAGCACATCATTCTGCAACACGTCCCGGCGCAGAGCGGTCAGTTCCTCTGCCAGCGCGGGACAAGCCTGCAGAAAGCGGTCATAGTCTGCCGGCGCTTCCGTAGAAAACACCTGCCCGTCTGCCAGCATAAAACGGATATACCGCGTGGTGTGATAAGAGTTGTATTGCACGCCGCAACACATGCCGCTGGCGTTGTTGGAGAGAATGCCTCCCATCATGGCGGCGCTGATGCTGGAGGGATCAGGGCCTATTTTACGTTTGTATTTTTTCAGGTAAGCATTCACCATGGCGCCGGTAATGCCCGGCTGCACGCGTACCAGGCGGCCTTCTTCCGCAATGTTCATGCGGTTCCAGTACTGGCTGAGGTCTACGAGGATACCGTTGGTGATAGACTGGCCTGAAAGACTGGTGCCGCCCGTGCGGAACACCATGGGTATGGCATGCGTATGCGAAAAGCGGAACAATGCGGCTATTTCCTCTTCACTCACCGGCTGTACAATGGCCTGCGGCACAAGGTGGTAAAAACCCGCGTCTGCCGCGTATGCCACCCTGTCTATCAATCTTGTTTTAATGCGTGCTTCCGGTAATATCTGTTTTAACCCTTCCCCTGGATTCATATGTATTGCATTTTGTGCCTGTAAGCCCGTTAGAGGGGGCGCTGCCGGCAAGCACCAAAGATCATAAAAAATCAGCGGGTTTTTAGCACTAAATTATCATCTCACGGCACCACATTATCAGAAGGGAGACGGGCTCACGGAGGTCCAGCCCCCGTCTATCACCACACATTGCCCCGTAATATGCCGCGCCTTGCCAGACACGAGGAACAGTACCGCGTTGGCAATATCCGTAGTGGTGGCGGGGCGGCCCATGGGCGTAATATCAGACCACACCTTTTCATAGCCGGGATCATTCAGCGTCCTTTCCGTGAGCGTGGCGCCGGGGGCCACGGTGTTGACCGTGATGCCGTGGCCGGACAGCTCTATCACCAGGTTTTTGGCCAGCATTTCAAGGGCCGCCTTCGTCATGCCGTAAGCGGCCAGATCTTTATGCGCCTGGTGCCCCGTAACGGAAGACATGAACAGCAGCGAGCCGCCCCCGCCCTGGCTGATCATCTGTTTGGCCGCTTCCTGCGCCAGGAAGAACGTACCACCCAGGTTCACCTGCAGCACCTGCTGCAGGGATTCCGGCGGGTAAGTGAGGAAGTTGCCGAAGAGGGTGATGCCCGCATTGGCCACTGCAATATCCAGCCGGCCAAAGCTGCTGACCGCGGTGGCTACCATGTTGCGTATCACCGGCAGCTCCGCCGTATTGCCCGGCACCGGCATGCAGGCGCCGCCCGCGTTGGTGATCCGCTGCGCGGCTTTTTCCGCCAGCGCGGCATCAATATCGTTCAGTATAACGGCAGCGCCTTCAGCGGCCAATTGCCGTGCTATTTCAAAACCTATGCCCTGCCCTGCTCCCGTTACTATTGCTACTTTTCCTTTGAAAGATGGTGTATCCATTTTAGTGCTGATGGTTTAATGCGAATCCCGCAGCACTTCGCTGCCGGAGCTTCCTTTTAGAAAATCAAAATCTGCGCCCAGGTGCGCCTGCTCCACGTGCTGCACGTACAATTGCACGTAACCCCGGCGGAACGGGCTTTCCGCCGCCTGCCAGGCCGTCCTCCTTTGGGCCAGTATATCTTCCGCCACCAGCAGGTTGAGGGAGCGGCCGGCCACGTCCAGCGCAATGAGGTCACCGTTCTCCACCAGGGCCAGGGTGCCGCCGGCAGCGGCTTCAGGAGATACATGCAGCACAACGGTACCAAAGCCGGTGCCGCTCATCCTGCCGTCTGAAATACGCACCATGTCCGTAATCCCTTTTGCCAGCAGCTTTTTGGGCAAACTCATGTTGCCTACCTCCGGCATGCCGGGATAACCTTTTGGGCCTACGTTCTTGAGCACCAGGATGCTGTTTTCGTCTACCGCCAGGTCAGGGTCATCTATACGGGCTTTATAATCTTCAATGTTCTCGAACACCACCGCCTTGCCTGTATGCTGCAGCAGCTGCGGGCTGGCGGCGGAAGGTTTTAATACCGCGCCTGCTTCGCAAAGGTTGCCGCGCAATACCACCACACCGGAGAGCGGGTTGAAAGGCGCGTCAACAGGGGCTATTACATCCGGGTTGAGGGAAACGGCCTTCTCCACATTTTGCCGCACCGTTTTGCCGTTGGCCGTTACCGTATCCGCATGCAGCCAGGGCAGCAGCTCCTTCATTACAGCAGGCAGCCCGCCGGCGTAATAGAGGTCTTCCATAAAATATTTGCCGGAAGGCTGCAGGTTTACAATGAGCGGGATGTTGGCGGAAAGGCGGTCAAAATCGTCCATATTCAGCTCCACCCCGATTCTGCCGGCTATGGCCAGCAGGTGGATCACAAAATTGGTGGAGCCGCCGATGGCCGCATTGACCCGGATGGCATTTTCAAACGCTTCGCGCGTGAGTATGTCAGACAGCTTCATGTTACTGCGCACCATATCTACAATGCGGCGGCCGGAAAGCTGCGCCAGTACCTTGCGGCTGGCATCCGCAGCGGGTATGGCCGCATTGCCCGGCAGGGACAGGCCCAGGGCTTCCACCATGCATGCCATGGAAGAAGCCGTGCCCATTACAGCGCAGTGGCCGCGGCTGCGGCACATGCCGGCTTCCGCCAGGTTCAGCGCTTCTTCAGACATGATGCCGGAACGCACATCGTCCGTGAACCGCCAGATGTCGCTGGTGCCAATATCCCGCCCGTTATACTTGCCGGTGAGCATGGCGCCGCCAGATACTACAATGGCCGGCAGGTTTACGCTGCAGGCGCCCATCACCAGGGATGGCGTGGTTTTGTCGCACCCGCAGAGCAATACCACCCCGTCTACCGGGTTGGCGCGCACGGACTCTTCCACGTCCATGCTCGCCAGGTTGCGGTACAGCATGGCCGTTGGTTTCATTAAGGTTTCTCCGAGAGACATGACCGGGAACTCTACCGGGAAACCGCCGGCCTCCAGTATGCCCCGCTTTACGGACTCCGCCAGCTCCCTGAAATGCGCATTGCAGGGCGTCAGCTCAGACCAGGTGTTGCAGATGCCGATCACCGGCTTGTTGGTGAACTCGTCTGGCGGAATGCCCTGGTTCTTCATCCAGGCGCGGTAAATAAACCCGTCTTTCCCCTTTCTTCCAAACCACTGCCGGCTTCTGAGTGATTCTTGCATGTGATGTGCTGTTTACGTGTGCTTACAAAATACAATTTTATACAAGTATCTGGTAACAGCACAACCAGGCCATACCACGGTTCAAGGGTAAAATTCCCCGGCTCATGGTAAAAACGTTTGCCCGGAGCGGCCGCAGGTGCATTTTTGCCTTATGCAATTTGAAAAGATCAGGAACAAAGGCCAGGCCCGGCTGTTCGAGAACCGCTACCTGGAAATGCTGACCAAAACCCATCCCCTGGTGATATGGGGCATGTACCTGCCGGTGATCGGCTGCATGCTGTACCACAGCCATACCGCCCTGCAGTTCTCTTACGGGGCCATCACGCTTATTTTCACCGGTGCGCTGCTGTTCTGGTCTTTCTTCGAATACATCATGCACCGTTTCGTATTTCACATGGTATCAGAAAACCCGCGGCTGCGAAGGCTCACCTATATGCTGCACGGCAATCATCACGAGTACCCGCGAGACAGGCAGCGCCTGTTTATGCCGCCCGTTCCCAGCCTGCTCATTGCCTCCCTCCTCTTTGGCGCCATGTACCTGCTGCTAGGGGAGGCGGCCTTTATTTTCTTCCCCGGCTTTTTGCTGGGCTACCTCATTTACGGCAGCCTGCATTACGCCATCCATGCCTGGAACCCGCCGTTCAAATTCATGAAGCCGCTGTGGCGCAACCATCACCTGCATCACTACAAAAGTGATGAAAAGGGCTTTGGCGTGAGCACTTCTTTGTGGGACAGGGTGTTCGGCACTTTTTTCAAACTGTAGCAATACTTGTTGCAGCCAGCTTCTTCAAAGTGAAAAAAGATCAGCGCCTTCATTGGGCAAATGGATTTATCTGGTTACTTTCGGAGGGTAATTGGAGCCTTAAAATTGCACCCCATGAACGGTACAACACAGTTCAAACTCCGGCAGCTTGGTGTAGTAACCGTCACCTGGCTGATCATTGGCCTGCTGATAGCCATTTATGATCATTTTGTATTGCATACCCATAACTCCGCCGGCCCTGCTCCGCAATATACGCTGGCCGCATCCATTGTGCTTAACATGGCTATTGGCTTGTTCGGCGCGCTGGTAGGCGGCGGCACGCTCATCTTTTTCGTCAACGTAAAGTATCACGATAAACCCTACGGCCAAACCATCCTGGTAGTGACCGTTTCTTTCATCCTCATCATTATCACCATCAACCTCATACTGCGTGCTATTTCCCTGCCAGACAGCATGCGCATGGCCAAGAACGGGCTGGTATGGGCAGTGGTGGTAGCTACCACGCAACTGCTGTTGCAGATCAACAGCAAATTCGGCCCCGGCACGTTCTGGAACATCATCAGCGGCAAATACAATACGCCCCGGCAGGAGCGCCGCATCTTCATGTTCCTTGACATCAACTCCTCTACCTCCATTGCCGAACGGCTGGGCGATAAAAAATACCACGCGCTGCTGAAAGACTTTTTTATGGACATCACCAACCCGGTGCTGGACAGTAAAGGCGAGATCTATCAATACGTGGGGGATGAAGTGGTGATAGCCTGGCGGTATGAGAACGGCATAGAGAACAGCCAGTGCGTGCAGTGCTTTTTCGACATCAAACACTACCTGAAAAAGAAAGAAGAAAAATACCTGCAGCAATACGGCGTGCTGCCCTCCTTCAAGGCGGGCATTCACTGCGGCCATGTTATTGCCGGGGAAATTGGCGTGATCAAGCGTGACATTACCTATTCCGGAGACGTGCTGAACACCACCTCCCGCATACAAAGCCTTTGCAAGGAATTTAACGAAGAGGTGATCATGTCTGCAGACCTGGCCGCCAGCCTACGCCTCAACAGCAGCTACAGCACGGAAGCGCTGGGCGTTATCAGGCTGCGGGGCAAGGAGAAGGAGATGCAGCTGATTGCGCTCAGGCCGGTCTAAAACAGTTAAGTGCATAGCGGCACTTTTTATATTGTATATATTGTGTATATTTACAATTCATTCAAATTTTATTATCAATATTTTAGACCGAAATCACTGTTATTCAACAGCACCTGATTTTTCACTCAAAATGTCGTATTTTTGCATTATATATTAATCTCCAATTAGCAGCGTGTTATTTGACTATTGATGACATACAGTAAAACCATAGAAGGCCGGATGGCAGCCCGGATCGCTAAAAAGAAAGCGCCGGTTGTAATGCGCAAGGACTTTGCCGACCTTGGCGGATATGACCAGGTAGGGCGTGCACTGATGAATTTGGTCTGCAAGGGAAAGTTGGTGCGGATTGGATATGGTTTGTATGCAAAGACCAAGGTGTCCAAGGTCAATGGCAAAATACTACCTGCCGAGCCTTTACCCATTTTGGCAAAAAGGGCATTGACACGCCTTGGCATCAAGACAGTCCCAACCAAAGCCGAAAGAGACTACGCAAATGGACGGTCTACGCAAGTACCTACAGGACGGATGATCGGCGTAAAAAATCGAATAACGCGAAAGATCGGCTACAACGATGCACGCATTTATTATGAACGGACTACCTTCTAAAGCAGTGATGGAGGATACTGCCTCCGAACTTGAAATTGTTCCGGCGTTTGTTGAAAAAGATTGGTATGTTACTCAGGTTATAAAACTCATCACAGAACTCGCATTTGAAGATTTTCAAATGATATTCACCGGGGGAACATCTCTTTCAAAGGCACATCATATTCTTAAACGTTTTTCCGAAGATATCGATTTTAGGGTTATCTGCCCCAGCTTAGAGCAGCTAAACGCCAATAAGCAAAGAACAAAGTTGTCAGAACTGAAAAGAGCTGTATTTGCCCACCTCAGGACCGCGTTCCCTGATCTGCAGGAAAAAAACATAACAGCACGAAACGGCAATCGTTTTTTTGCAGTAAGTCTTGAATATCCCACACGTTTTGGGCACGCGGATGCATTAAGGCCCCATCTGCTCGTTGAATTTACTTTGGCCAGCCTGATGATGCCAGGCATCGTTCTGCCGGTTTCCTCCTTGATTTCCGAAGTGGCAGGCGCTCCTCCCGAAGTAGCGGCCATCACCTGCGTAAACCCTGTTGAAAATGCAGCCGATAAGGTTAGTGCTTTCGTATGGCGAACGATGGACAGGGTACGAGGTAGCGAAAACGATGATCCCTCCATTGTGCGGCACTTGCATGATCTAAGCCCGCTTTCCCCCCTTGCAAAGGCTCATCCGAAGTTTAGCGAAATAGTACTCACTACCCTTCAGCAAGACGATGGACGCACTGAAAAATTGACGGGCATGACGCCGCGACAAAAATTTTCCCATGCAATTAATGCACTCAAAATAGACCCGGAGTATGCAAAGGAATATACAAGATTCGTTGAAAGCATGTCATATGCCGGATTAGAAGACATGCCTGATTTCGCTTCCGCACTTTCCGATTTTGAGTCATTGGTCAAACATGTGCTGGACACATAGTGATTCCCGGAACTTTTTCCCGATCTCGTAAATCAATTTACGGAATGGATAAATAGCAGGGCTTCCTGCGCATGTAATTTGCGCTGCGAATAAACCCTCTATAACATGTTCCGCACATCGCTACACTATTTATACTGCCTGCTGGCAGCCATGGTGCTTTGCCACCCGCTTTACGCCACTGAAGAAAAAGGCAACGGCCATATACGGGGCAAAGTGACCACGGCAGACGGGCACGCCGCCCCCGCCGTTTCCATCATACTGAAAGGAACGTCCAAAATGGCCGTTACTCAGGAAGACGGCAGTTTCCTGCTCCGTGAGATCAAGCCCGGCAACTATGAAATTGCCGTGTCTTACCTGGGGCAGGAAAACGCCGCACAACCCGTTACCGTAGCAGCCAATAAAACGGTGCGGGTAAACCTGGTACTGAATATTTCCAGCGTCACCCTGCAGGAGTTTACCATTACCAAACACCGCGGCTCCTACAAAGACCTGCTGAACTCCCCCACCCTGCGCCTGGCCGCGCCCCTGATAGAAACGCCGCAAAACATACAGGTGGTGACCAGCAAAGTGCTGGCAGACCAGCAGGTAACCAGCATGAGCGACGGCCTCATCCGCAACGTGAGCGGCGCCACCAGGCTGGAGCACTGGGGAGATATGTACGCCCGCGTGAACATGCGCGGCTCCCGCGCCTCCGCCTTCCGCAACGGCATGAACGTTACCTCTTCCTGGGGGCCGCTGACGGAAGACATGAGCTTTGTAGAGCGCGTAGAATTTGTAAAAGGCCCGGCAGGCTTCATGATGTCTAACGGCGAGCCCAGCGGCATCTATAACGTGGTGACCAAAAAGCCCACCGGCGTTACCCACGGCGAAGCGGGCATTACCCTTGGCAGCTACGATTTCTACCGCGCCACGCTTGACCTGGACAGCAAGCTGGAAAGAACCGGCCGCCTACTCTACCGTTTTAACCTCATGGGACAAACCAAAAACTCCTTCCGTGACTATGAGTACACCAACCGCTACAGCATTGCGCCCGTACTGAGCTATAAGGTAGATGATAAAACCACGCTCACGCTGGAGTATGCGCTGCAGCACGCCAAAATGTCTAACGTAGGCACCTACTACGTATTTGCCGCCAATGACTATGCCGTACGCCCCCGTGATTTCACCACCGCAGAGCCCAACCTGGACCCCACGGTGATAAATGACCACAGCGTGATGGTCAACATGCAGCATAACTTTTCAGACCAATGGAAACTGACCGCACAGGCCGCCTATTTCAACTACCAGCAAACCGGCAGCTCCATGTGGCCGGGCGCCGTGAATGCCGATGGCACCATGATACGCCGCGTCAGCATCTGGGACGCCTCCAACGAAGCCAAATACGGCCAGCTGTTCGTAAACGGAGACGTAACCACCGGCGCCATCCGCCACCGCATACTGGGCGGGCTTGACCTGGGCAATAAAGAGTATATGGCAGACTGGAACCAGGGCCACAACCTGGATTCTGCGGGCGCATATTTCAACATCTACCAACCGGTGTATGGCAAACCCGCCAACGGCCTGCCCGCTTTTGACCGCAGCAAAAGCCTGCGCGAGCGCGCCGGCAGCAACATCATCAACCAGTCTTACACCGGCGTATACCTGCAGGACGAGCTGGGCGTCTGGCAGAACAGGATCCGCCTCACCCTGGCCGGCCGCTTCACCTATGTGGAAGAATCTTCTTACGGTACCAAAGTGTCTGAAAAGAAATTCACGCCCCGCGCCGGCATCAGCGCTTCCATTGACCCCAACACGTCCGTATATGCTTTGTATGACCAGAGTTTTGTGCCGCAGACGGGCCTGCTGAGAAGCGGGGAAAAAGTGAAGCCCATCACCGGCAACAACATTGAGTTAGGCGTAAAACGTGACTGGCTGGGTGGCCGCTGGAACACCACCGCCTCCGTATACCGCATCCTGAAAAACAACCAGCTCTCCAACGACCCCGACAACCAGGCCGGCGAAAACTTTTCCCTGCAGCTGGGCCAAACCAAAACGGAAGGCGTTGAATTTGACTTGCGCGGACAGATAGTGCCCGGCCTTGGAGTGATTGCCAACTACGCTTTTACCGATTCCAAAATCACCAAAGCCACCAAAGGCATGGCAAAAGGCGCCGCCGTACCGGGCTTTGCCAAACATACCGCCAACGCCTGGCTCAACTACCGGCTGCAACAAGGCGCGCTGAAAGGCATCGGCATTTCCGCCGGCTTCTCCTTCATGGGAGACAGAAGCACCTGGACCTGGGGCGCCGTAAACCAGAAAGACCTCCCGGATTACTTCCGGCTGGACGGCGGCCTTTTCTGGGAGCGGGAGCGGCTGAGCATCAACGCCAACGTGCTCAATCTGCTGGATGCTTACCTGTACAGCGGCGCGGCTTATGCCACGTTTTATTACTGGCAGGCGGAACCGGGGAGGAATTTGCGGGTGAGTGTGGGGTATAAGTTTTAGTGTTTTAATGCAAGGTTTATAGAAGGGCCCGCTGCTGTAGAGGAGCGGGCTTTTTGTTTGCAGTATGAGGAGCAAAATGAAGATTGATATGTGCATCCAGCCTGGCATGCAACAAATGTAGAACAGGAACTAACGCGTTCCGCACAAGTGCGGTGAAACGTGCTTTTCGGCGCATGAATCCCTGTTTATCGTTCCTGAACATTAAAATACGGGATGCATGTTGTGAGTTGTGGGAGCATATTTATCATTCATGCCCCCAAACAGCAATGAACAACCTATTCCTGTTGCAGGAGAATTACACGAAAATGGTTCTTCAGCCATGAATGAGCCGTGTCTATATAGGGACAAGATATACACAACTGGAACACAAGATATAGACGGTATATACACAGCTTATATACGATGAAACACCGAAAGGCGACCGATGTACGACCGGCATTTTTCCGGTAAATTAGGGACTATCTCAGTAACTGTGTAAGTTTTCAAAAATCGGGACTGTCCCTATTGAGGGCACCTATCAGGCATGCTTCCACCGGATGTCAAAAAAGCTTTATTCCGGAATGAGCTTTGTCCTCAATATTTTAGCGCCCCGTTGTTTCTGCGTTTTAACTGTATTCATGGAAACACCAAGCTCGTCGGCAATTTCCCTGTTCTTCATTCCGTCAATATATCCCATCCAGGATATCTTGCGGCACCCGTCGGGCATAGAAGCCATCACTGCGCATATCTTTGTTAATACTTCCGTCTGGATGATCTTGTTGATCACACCTTCTTCTTCTTTTTCCGTGGGGGAAACGGGCTGCTGTTCAAAGTCTTTTACTACGCGGCGGTGGCGTACAATGTTCAGGCTGATATTTCTGACAGAGGTATAGAGGTAACTTTTGATCATGCCCTGCTCGCCGGAGATACGTTCCTTATTGTTCCAGTATTTGACAAATGCTTCCTGCACCGCATCTTCGGCGTCTTGTTTATCATTCACTATTTTGAAAGAAAAATAGACAAGCCGGTCGTAATATTCATTAAAAATTGCTTCTAATGGAACTCTCTGCATGTCAAACGTTTTTATAACTGGAATTCATGTTTGTATGCTCAATGCCCGTATATGGCGTATATAAATATAATCAACTTCTTCACAACCTCCCGTGCCATCAGGGAACGATCTCAATTTCCACTTCCCGCACCATTTCCTTACTGCCGGCAATATTTGCGTTGAAGGCGGTGAACACGGCCCTGTACTTGCCCGGCCGTGGATATACATAAACGGTCTCCGTCACTGCCGGGTCAGCGTACCCTTTAACAGATGCCGGCCTGTCCGGGCCGTAATCCAGGTCGCCTGTTTCCATACCTTTGGTGACAATCCAGCATTCGGTGTCTACCGTTCTGGTAGAATCTGCCAGTGCCGGGGCTATCAGCTGAAGGGTGGTGGCGGAAATGGTAGACCGGGATGGCGCAATGTCCGGCATCTGATCAAAAATCCTGAACCCGCCATTCAGCATGCTTCCAAGTTGAATGGCCCCTATGGAAGTTTGAGCGGTGAGCAGGAAGTTCTGGACCCTCCATACATTGCCTGTACCGTACACGGACGGATTTTTCACCCTGTACCGGAAGGCAAGATAAAGCGGTTTTCCCGCCGTTTTCAGATCCGTTATATCTGCCTTCCCGGAAGGTGTATACGTGGCGCTGCCTGCCAGCTTGAAGCGGCTTGTAATATCCGTCCAGGTAGCGGCTGTAATATCTTCAAACCGCGTGCCCCCGTTAAAATCTACAGAAGCCATCACACTTAGCTGGTCTGCCTGTTTTCCAAACTCCACACTGGTATTAAAAGACAGATCGAGGCCCGCCGTTTCAACGATCCTGCCGGCGGCAAAAGCATAGTCATGCAGCGGTTCTCCGGAATAAAATGAAATAAGGTCAGGGTTGCCCGCCAGGCGGAACTTCACTTCCTCCCCGGCCCGCCAGGTGGGCTTTTCCACCTTCACATCGAAAACCGGCTCATTTACTTCCAGTTTCTTCATGCAGCCGGCAAACAAAAAAAGACCGGCGGCTATTATATACAGATGCTTCATCATATCGTTTTTAATCACCAGTTAGGATTCTGCTCCAGCGCCGCATTCAGGCTCAGGTCTTTAGAAGGGATGGGGAAAAGCAAATGCCTTTCGTTCACGTTCCGGTATGCCAGGGAATAAAACCCGGTTGCCCCGTGCTGTGACATGGCGGTGGCCACGCCTTTCATGACGGGAATGAAAATACCCCAACGTAACAGGTCTGGCTTTCTCAATGCTTCGAAACATAATTCCCTTGACCGTTCATCCACGATCCTGTCAAAAAACTCATTCTTGTCGGTGATCGTATTGGCGCCGGTGTACAAAGAGGCTTTTGCCCTTCCCCTGACAAGGTTCAGCGCCTGCAGCGCATCTGGCGTAGGGCCTCCATGAAGCTCATTTTCAGCTTCGGCGTACATCAAAAGCACATCAGAAAAACGCAGCAGCGGAAAATTGGTGGGCGTTGAATTGGCGGAGCCGGGTTTCACCAGCTCCCATTCCCGCCGGTACTTCCCTACATAGCGGGTATACAGGTCAGCGTCTTTTGTTGACGTGTAGTTTGTTTTCCCCCCGGCGGCGGTGTATTTATAGGGGGCAATGGCGAGGTCTCTCCTCACGTCCTGCGGTTCGTAAGACTTGTACAGATTAGCCGTTGCATTGATGAACCCGTAAGCATAACCGATAAGGTTGGTATTGGTAGATGCAATGCCTATCCACGCACCGATCTGCCCTGTTTCATCATAGGAGCCGGAAACATTTCCCCAGAACTCCACTTCCCAGATGCTCTCCTTGATATCATACTTGTCTTGCGCGTAGTTGATGAAAACCTGTGCATAGTCCGCGTTCAGCATATGCCCTTCCTCCGCATCGTCTATCACCTTCTTAGCCCAGTAAACAGCCTTTTCATATTTGGAAGCGTCTTTCAGCGGATACCCGGCCATGTAGAGGCATACACGCGCCAATATGCCCCTTGCGGCAGACTTGCTGACCCTCCCTCCGAAACCCAGTGTATGAAGCGGCGCCACGAGCGTTTCCGCCTCCTCCATGTCCTGGATGATCTTTTCATAGACTTCCTTTGCAGATGCCCTGGGTACTTCTATTTCCCCGCTCCCGGTTGTTGGCGTCAGGATCAATGGTACGCCTCCGAAATGCTGCACCAGGAGAAAATAAAAATACGCGCGCAGGAACAGCGCTTCTCCCCTTACCTGCTCCCTGAACGAGGCGTCTATCTGGGGGTTATTGTTCACGTTGGCCAGCAGGTTATTGGCCCGGTTGATGCCGATGTACAGGTCGTTCCATAACCCGCCTACATAAGAATCGGAGGGAGAAAAATTGTAGACCTGCGGGCCGGTCACTACCGCGTCCGTATTGTAGAACCCTTCATCGGCCTCCATGCCCAACCGGCAGGTATAATGGCGGGCATACAGGTTCCTGGCGCCCAGCATGTCATACACACCTATCAGGGAGGAGGTCAGCTGATCTTTGGTTTTATAATACGTGGAGGGAGACAGCTGATCGGTAGGTACCGTATCCAGGAAACGGGTGCAGGACCCTCCTGCCAGGAGCATTGGAACAAGCAACATCAAAGAAATCCGCTTCATATCTGATCACCTTGTTTATTATGTTTTAGAATGTGGCATTTAAACCGAAAACCAGTGTACGCGCATGTGGATATGCGGAAAAATCAAATCCGGGGGTGAGCGTTGACTGGCGGGACGATACTTCCGGGTCCATGCCTGAATAGCTCGTCCATGTAAGCAGGTTCTGCGCGGACGCGGTCAATCTCAACCCTTTCATACGCCATCTCTGCAGGATAGCAGCCGGAATGTTGTACCCTAACGAAACTGTTTTTAAACGCAGATAGGAAGCATCTTCCAGCACCCGGTCTGAATAACGGCCCAGCGGCCCCTGCCCGCCTACCCTGAAAAGGGTGTTGCTGGGGTTATCGGGCGTCCACCGTTTGTTATAGCTGGCAAACTGGTTCATCTCCGGCCGCACGGTGGCATTGCCTTCAAACAAGATCCGGTTGGCGTTGTAGACGTTATTGCCGTAAGACCATTGCAGGAACACATGCAGGTCAAATCCTTTATAGCTGACGTTATTGCCAAACCCTCCGGTATGCACCGGGAACACGGTGCCGATAACGGTCTGGTCATAGCTGTCAATAGTACCGTCGTTATTGAGATCGCGGTACCGGATATCACCGGGCTGAATCACATCCCTGGCGTTGCCGTTTGTTGGTATGCCGCTTTTCAGCTTGTACACCCCGGGTTGGGGATTATCAAAATCTTCGTACTGGTAAATGCCATCGAAAATATAGCCATAGAACATTGCGGCGGGGAGGCCCGTCTGCGCAATGTACAAAGGCGTGGTATTGTACTGGGATTCAAAACCGACGAATGAAAAAAGCTTGTCCTGCCCTTTTGTTAGGGCCAGCACTTTATTGCGGTTAAAGCTGATATTAAAGCTGCTGCTCCATTTCAGATGTTCATGATCGATGTTCACGGTACTAAGGCTCAATTCCAGCCCTTCATTCCTGAGCTTGCCGACATTCTTAAATACGGTCTGAAACCCGGTGGTGCCGGGCAGTTGCGCATTCAGCAAAAGATCATTCGTTGTTTTCCGGTACACTTCGGCGGTCAGCTCCACCCTGCCGTTGAACAAACCGAGGTCATACCCTATATCCAGCTGCTCCGCCACCTCCCACTTCAGGCCGGGATTGCCGAGGTCCAGCGGCACGATCCCTTTTAGCGGCGTGGCGTTGTTCCAGGAGTAGGCGGCGGTATTCGGCATGCCCAGGCTGGCGAAGTAGGCGAAATCAGTGACGCGGTTATTGCCGGTATAACCGAAGCTGGTCCTGAGCTTTGATTCCGATACAAAAGGCAGCTTTTTGAAAAAAGGTTCCTGCGCCATATTCCATGCCACTGCGGCGGAAGGGAAATACCCCCATTTGTTGCCGCGGGCAAATTTCGAAGAGCCGTCTCCCCGCATGGTAAGGGTGAAAAGGTATTTAGACCGGTAGTTGTAGTTCAGCCGGGCGTACAGGGAAGCCAGCGTGAACTTGCTGCTGGTAGCGGGACTGGAATAAGCGATCCCTTCGTCAAACCCGGAATAGCCCAGCTCTTCGTTGGGGATGTTCTGAACAAATACGCCGTGCAGTTTGCTGGTGCTGCTTTGCAATGAAAAACCCGCTACTGCGTTGAAGCGGTGTTTCCCGTGAATGGTCTTCTGGTAGCTGAGGGTGTTCTCGTTAGACCAGCTGTTGGTTTCGGCATACATTACATTGCCGTTCACGCCTCTCACGTTCAAGGGGTTGAAAGGAGAGCCCTGGATGGTTTTGGAGTTGTAGAAATTCTTATTTTCTGAAGAACGGTTATTGACCGTACCGGTGATGCGCAGATCGAAATTCCTGTTGATGGCATAGTGCAAATAACCGTTGACCAACAGCTCCTTGGCGATGCTTTCACGATTGGTGTTCTGCACCACCACCACGGGGTTGAAACGGGCGTTGTCCGCATTCACCACAAGATCGTCGTAGTCCGCTTCCAGCAGGTCTTTATTGGGATCGCTGTTAACGGGGCGATATCCCCAGATGTTGGAGAACAGGTAGGATGTGGTATTGCTCCCTGCGTAAGAAGCAGCCACAATGCCCGAATTGGAATTATCGCTGTAGTTCGCATTCACGCCGGCCTTCAATTTGGCGTTGATGGTCTGGTCTACAACAATACGCCCCTGGTAGCGCCGCGTGCCGGTATTGGAAATAATGCCCTGGCTTTTGTTGAGAGCGCCTGAAATGGAGTACTTTGTTTGTTCCGATCCGCCCCTGACCGCAAAGTTATACATGCTGTACGGACTGGGACCAAACACCTCATCCGCCCAGTCAATTCCCTGCACGTCCCGGTAAGATTCCAGCGTCCTGCCATCTGTGAAATACCGCGCTGCCGTGCCGAGCGGGCTTCTTTCATATTGCAGCTGCACAAACTCGTATGGGTTCATCAGCTCCATCTGCTTTCTTGTTTCATTGAACCCGTAGAGGCCGTTGAATGTGATCACCGGTTTGCCCGTCTTCCCCTTTTTTGTTTCGATGATCACTACGCCGTTGGCGGCCCTGGCTCCGTAAATGGCCGTAGCGGAAGCGTCTTTGAGCACGTTGATGGTTGCAATGTCATCGTTGTTCAATGAACGCGCGTCAAAATCTTCTACGGGAAATCCATCTATCACATACAAGGGAGCTGTGCTCTGCGTTAAAGAACCCGCCCCGCGGATCACGATCTGCTGGCTGTTGCCCGGCTGACCGTCGTTAGAAGAGACCACCACGCCCGCCACTCTGCCCGCCAGCGCTTCCGTAAATGAAATAACAGGGGCTTTCTGCAAATCGGCCACGTTCACGCGGCTGACGGAGCCGGTGAGGTCTTTCTTTTGCACGGTCCCATAGCCGATCACGATGGCTCCTTCCAGCTGCTTTATGTCCGCTTCCAGGGTGATGTGGTGGGTACCGGGCGCCCTGACAACAACCTCCCTGCTTTTGTACCCCAGGCTGGCAAAGATCAATGTAGCCTGACCGGCAGGAAGGCTTATTTCGTAGTTCCCGCCCGCATCACTGACACTTCCGGCACCGGCGCCCTTGAGCCTGACGCTGACGCCCGGCAAAGGCTCGCCTTTTTCATTCAAGATCTTCCCTTTCACAACGGCCGGCGGAGCTGCCTGCGCAACAGCCGCCCGTTTTACAACGATGGTTTTGCCGATCAGCTGGTAAGTGAGCGGCTGGCCGTCAAAGCAGATCCGCAGCACCTCCTCCAGTGAACCTTTTACAACATGTATGTTCACGGGTTTTGCACCCTTCAGCATTTCCTCACTGAATATGAACAGGTAGCCGTTCTGCCGGTTGATCTCCTTAAAGACAGTTTTCAATGGCAGCTGCTGCCCTGAAATGGTTACATCCTGCGCAGACACTTTTCCGCTTGCCAGCAGGCAAACCACTGTGAGCAGTACAAACACCATCTTCATCGGCAGCGATAATTTAAATGATAATTGGTTGATAGTGCTATCCTTCCAGAATAATAGCATTGATTTCATAACATGGAATATTAAAAACGCGAAATGGCGCTGTTATTTTTTGTTTGCCGCCTTTACAATGACTTTTCTTCCTTGTATTTCCAGTTGCAAATCTCCCGACACATTGACCATTTCGATGGCTTCCGGTAAAGATGTATGCCTTGAAATAATACCGGTAAAATGGATCTCCGGCGTTCCTTCCTTCTCATATACTACTTCTATATCGTACCAGCGCGCCAGTTGCCGCATCACCAGTTCTATGCCCGCATTCTCGAAATGGAACAAACCCTGTCTCCATGCTACAACCGCCTCTGTGTCCGTTTCCACAAGCCGGACACCATTGTTTGCAATGGCCTGCTGACCGGGTTTCATCAGCTTTTTACCGGTATGGTCGCTCACTATCACTGCACCTTCCAGCAAGGTTGTCCTGGTTTCTTTTTCATCCCGGTAAGCCATGACATTGAAATGTGTGCCTACTACTTCCACTTTTGTTCCGCCGGCGCTGACCACAAACGGCATGCTGCTGTTCTTCGCTACCTCGAAATAGGCTTCGCCGTTCAGCTCCACCAGCCGGATGGAGTCATGAAAAGCGGTAGGGTAACGCAGGGAGGAAGCGGCATTCAGCCATACCTTGCTTTTATCAGGCAGCACCACCCGGTACATGCCCCCTACAGCAGTGCTGATGGTGTTATAAGCGGCAAGCTGACCGCTGTTGGCGGCCTTGTCCTGGTACACCAGCTGCCCGCCTGATTTCACCAGCCTGGCCGTGCTGTCTTCAAACAACGCACCGTCGCTCACTTCATTCAGCGCAATAACGGAGCCGTCAGACAGGGTAAGCGTTGTTTTCCCCGTGCCTGCCGGGGATATGCTGTCCCTCTTTTCTGCCTGCACCGTCTCTTTTCCAGCCTTGTTCCCGGATGCCAGCCAGAACAATGTTCCACCAGCCAGGCAGACCAACGCCAGCGCTGCAACGGATAATGAAAGGCGCCTCCTTCTCCGCAAACGGACCACCCTGGATTCATTCCCGGTCAGATCAGCGATCCGCTCCCAGGCCCTGCCCTTTTCAGCGGAAGAAAGCAAGGCAAGCTCCTCTTCCACCGCTTCGCTGTTCCGGAACCCCTCCACCAGCTCCCGGTTATCTTCATCCAGCGCCATCCATTCTTCTACCATGGCACGTTCTTCATCGTTCAGCTCATCCTGCAGATACCTGAAAATCATATCTGCTCTCTCAAAAGGGTTTAAATTTTCCATATTGAATAACTTATCGTAAGACACCTCAGCGCAAAAAGCGGGTGACAAGCGCGCATTTTTTTCCGGCTACTGGAATTTGACGAACTTGAGCGTTCTGCTTTCAGCTCCTATACGCAGCTCCGCTACCAGCACTCCTTCAGGCAGCCCTGCCGAAGGCAGCACGTAAGTATTATAGCCTTTCTGGACCGTAAATACCCTGTTTACCAGCACCCGGCCCAGCAGGTCAACAATCCTCATATGCGCCTGGGATGCTGCCGGGGCCTCAAACATGGCATGCACTTCGCCATTCCTGGTTGCCCACAATTGCAGTGACCGGATAATGCCGGCGCCGTCCAGGGATAACACGGAGGATTCCTTCATGATCACCCCTCCGTTTGTCTGCCGCAGCCGATAGTGGTTAACAGCGGGCAACGGCCTTTCGTCCACGTAAGTATAATTTTGCGGCAGGGAGGAAGGCGTGCCCTGGATGTGGCCGATCACTTCAAAATTCTTTCCATCCCCGGAGCGTAACAGCTGGTAAGTGGAATTGCCTGCTGCCGGTGGCGCCTGCCACAGCAGCCGGATCCCCTGCAATTGTCTTTTGCCGGACAATAACAGCGGAGCAGGCGGCGCCTGGGCCTGGCGGAAACCGGCGGAATCCGGCTGCCTTACAAAGCGGACGGCATCTGCAATAACGTATTGGCTGTCTCCTTCATCTGTCAGCATCACCACCCCGTTACCGGTTGAAAGGGTTGTCATGGCATGCGTTCCGAGCAATATCCAGCCGCCGCCGGGCTGCGTCTGGTCTACATAATAAGTTGTATTCAGGCCGCTGTGATACACCACATATTTTGCGTTGGTGGCCCGGCTGGGAAGACCGTCCGGCAACCAGACGTACACCGAATAGTTGCCGGCCACCGGTATGGTGGCCCGCCACTTCACATAGTTGGCCCCGGAACCGCCGGAAGCCCTCACATGATAGTTGGCGCCGTAATAGTCCGGCACCGCTGCGGAAGCGTTCCAGGCGCCTGTTATTTCCGCAGTGGTATTGTCCAGTGTAATGGCAGGTTCCGGCGAGAGGCCGAACTCTATGGTGCGGATGGCGGAAGGCTGGCCGCTGGCCGTATATTTCTCCTGTACCTGCACAGAGAGTACATTGGATGTTCTCATCCGTTCCCGGTCTATCGCAATGGTTTCTCCCGCATATATCCCGGACTGGTTATGACGATACGCCAATGCCCAATCGGTATACCCGCTGGCGGCCGTTGCTGTCCATACATCCAGGTTATTACCCGTTACCGCGTACAATGTTCCGCTGCTGTCTGCCACCATGTTGACACGATAGGAGTTGAAAGGCAGCAGTTGGGTAGACCATACGCCGCTTGTATTCCGCATATGATGATAGGTCTTCGATTTGCTGCTGGCATCCGTCCAGCTGGCGGCATTGGCCTCGGAGGCAAGCATATGTTTTTTGAACGCGTGCACCCTGCCCTGCCGGTCTACATCCATATACTCCTGGTTCAGGAGCCCGTGCTGCTGGCCCAGCGGATAGATGACGGCCGCGGTGTCCGCCAGCCCTATCAGATCAGTACCTGTACTGGCAAAAGCAGTACCCGCATTATTCTTCCAGGTCCTGCCCTCATCGTCGCTATAGGCATACATAATATCGTGCTCAGATTGTACGTCTCCCGTTTCCCGCCAAGTGAACAGGAAGTGAAGCCTGCTGCCGCCAAAATACCCCATACCGTCCCGGTAAGCATTGCGGTGCGCACCATCCGTAACCGGCCCCGTGTAAGTGCCGGCCGATGAGGTAAAGAACCCCAGGTCAGTCCAGTTGCCGGTGGCCGTATCATATTCAAACAGCCTCTCCTTGCCATTGCCACTATTTCCCAATCTTAGCACGAGTTGAAGATTCCCGGACGGCGTGGCCATAAAAGCAGGATAGGTAACAGCGCTCTGGGGAACGCCGGTACCCGGCAGCGTATCAGTGATGGCGCCAAACAGGGATTCATCCCAGGTGTAGCTGGACGGGCTGTTGGCCACACCCGCAATAGAAACCCGGTACTTGAGCGGTGATACGTGATGATCGAACGACAGATGTATCTTTCCATCCGCCGATATTCCCAGTACCGGCACATTATGGCAATCTACCGTGGTGAAAAGGTAATCCGTGAACACCAGGCTTTCCCAGGCCCCGGAAGGCAACGCCCGCCTGCCCAGGCAAACACGGCGGTCTTTGTTGTAATACACCGCATACTGATAGTTGTTGCTGGTGATAACGTGGCTCTGGCTGAAGCTTTGAATGCCCGGGTAGTAGCCATAGGCGTTCGTAGCGTAAACCAGCGCTTCAGCGTCCAGGGTTTTGTTATGCATGAACAGCAGCTCCTGGGAAAAGGAGCGGGATGTTGCAAATGACAGGATGAGCAGTACTGCAGCTGCCCTGCATAGTATATTTGTTACCATAGGCATTCCGGCTAATGGTCTGAACATTAACCTGCAGCTAAGACACGCGCGTGCCGGAATGGGGTGACAAAACGTAACATACCGTTAATCACTTTTTTTTACTTACACTTGGTTATTTTATTATTTTGTCTGGCCTTCAAAATGTTTCATAACATTTAAAACCATTTAAAATATATGGATACCAGACGGGAATTTCTCAGGAAATCGATCCTGCTCTCCGGCGCCGCCGGCGTTTCAACCATGCTGCCAGCCTCCATTCAGCGCGCGCTGGCCATTGACCCGCAGCCCGGCAGCACCTTCCTGGACGCGGAGCATATAGTGATCCTCATGCAGGAGAACCGCTCTTTTGACCACTGCTTCGGCACGCTGCGCGGCGTGCGCGGCTGGAACGACCCACGGGCTATCACCTTGCCCAACAAAAATTCCGTGTACCTGCAGACCAATGAGAAAGGAGAAACCTACGGGCCTTTCCGGCTGGATATTAAAGACACCAAGGTAACCTGGATGGGAGACCTGCCCCACTCCCGCGCCAGCCAGGTAGACGCCAACAACCTGGGCAAGTATGATAAATGGCTGCCCGCCAAAAAACCGGGCAACAAACAATATGCAGACATGCCGCTGACCATGGGGTATTACACGCGGGAAGACCTGCCTTTCAACTACGCCATGGCAGACGCTTTCACGGTGTGCGACCAGAACTTCTGCTCCGCCATGACCAGCACCACGCCCAACCGCTCCTTTTTCTGGACGGGCAAGATCATGCATGATGAGAACGGCCTGCCCAAAGCGCACATCCGTAATAACGATTACAGCTACGGCAAGCTGAACTGGGGCTCTTTCCCGGAACTGCTGGAAGAAAGCGGCGTGGCCTGGAAGTTTTACCAGAACGACGTAAGCTGCGGCGGCGGGTTCAAAGGCGAAGAAAGATCCTGGCTGGCCAACTTCGGCTGCAACCTGCTGGAATTCTTCGAGCCTTACCAGGTGAAGTTTACAGACCGCTATGTGAAGAACCTGCAAATACTGGTGGACACGCTGCCCGGCGAGATCAACAAGCTGGAGGAAGCCACGCCTTCTGATGAAGCGGCGGCTAAAAAGATCAAAACAGACATCAGCAAAAAACAGGAAGCGCTTGACAATGCGCGTGCCGAGCTGGCCAAATGGAACAAGGCGAACTTTGAAAAACTGAGCGGGAAAGAAAAGAGCCTGCACGAGCGCGCTTTTGTAGTGAATTCAGGTGATCCGGATTTCCGCACCGTTACCCAGCTGAAATATGAAGACGGCCAGGCAGCCCGTGAAGTGACCGTACCCGCCGGCGATCTGTTTTACCAGTTCAGGAAAGACGTGAACGAAGGCAAATTGCCCACTGTATCCTGGCTGGCCAGCCCGCAAAACTTTTCAGACCACCCCAGCGCTCCCTGGTATGGCGCCTGGTACGTGTCTGAAGTGCTGGACATTCTCACCAAAAACCCGGAGGTATGGAAAAAGACCATCTTTATTGTTACGTACGATGAGAACGACGGTTACTTTGACCACGTGCCTCCCTTCTCCATCCCTGACCTGTCCAAACCCGGTACCGGAAAGGTGTCTGCGGGTATAGACACGGAGATAGAACATGTGCGGCTGGAGAACGAGCTGAAACAGGGCGTGCCTAAAAAGGCCGCGCGCGAAGGCGCGGTAGGCCTTGGCTTCAGGGTGCCGCTGCTGATAGCCTCTCCCTGGAGCCGCGGCGGCAAGGTATGCTCCCAGGTATTTGACCACACCTCTACCCTGCAGTTCCTGGAAACGTTCGTGAACCGGAAATTCAACAAGAACATCCGCTCCGCCAACATCAGCGAATGGCGCCGCACCATCTGCGGAGACCTTACGGCGGCCTTCACGCCGTTTGACGGCACCAAACCGCCGCCTATTCCCTTCCTTGACCGTGACCAGATGGTGAAAGACATCTACAACGCCAAATTCAAACAAGCGCCTTCCGGCTATAAAAAACTCTCCCGCGAAGAAGCGGCCAGGCTCACGCTGAAACCGGTCACCCACCAGGAGCCGGGCCAGCGGCCGTCCACCGCGCTGCCTTACGAGCTGGCGGCAGACGGGAAATGGAACGCGGCCACCAAAAGCTTTGACATTGAAATGAGCGCCGCCCTGCACCTGGGAGAAGAAGGCGCCGGCTCACCGTTCACCGTATACGCACCGGTGGCCTATAAAGACAAAACCGGCGAAGAGGTTTGCCGTAACTGGCATTTTGCCGTGAAGCGCGGGGACAGGCTCAGCTATAGCTGGCCGGCCGACGCCTTCAGCAACGGGCAGTACCACCTGCGCCTGCATGGCCCTAACGGTTTCTTCCGGGAGTTCAAAGGCAAACAGCCCGCATTACAGGTAAGCTGCCATGACCAGCTGGACGCCAGGAGCAAAAAACCTTCCGGCTCCCTGGAGCTGAAGCTGGAAAACACACAGGCAGCACCCATTACGGTAGTGATACGGGACAATGCGTATGGCAACAAAGAGATCACCCGCCAGCTGGCAAAGGGCGGCACGGAAACAGTGCATTTACCCTTGCAGAAAAGCCACCACTGGTACGACTTCAGCGTGACCGTACAAGGCGACGCCGGCTTTGAGCAACGCTACGCCGGCCGCGCGGAGAACGGGCGGGAAGGCATGAGTGACCCTGCTATAGGCAGTTGAGGATAAGATAAGGCCGGCACACAAATGCCGGCCTTATTCTCTTTAAATTGTACCTTTAGCGCATGTTCGATTTCAGGCTGAAAGTTTTTTATACGGTTGCAAAGCGCCTCAGCTTTACGCGGGCGGCAGAAGAGCTCTTCATTTCGCAACCCGCGGTTACCAAACACATCCATGAGCTGGAGCAGCAATTGGGCATTGCGCTATTTGAACGCATCGGCAACAAGATACAGGTTACGCAGGCGGGCAAAATACTGCTGCACCATACCGGCAACATCTTTGCCAGCTACCGCAACCTGGAATTTGACATCAACCAGCTGAAACATGAGCAGGGCGGCGTGCTCAATATTGGCGCCAGCACCACGGTGGCGCAATACTTCATTCCTCCCCTGCTGGCCCGCTTCAACCAGCAGTACACAGACATCCGCACCTCACTCACCTATGGCAATACCGAGCAGATACAGCAGGCGCTGCTGAACAAAAGCATACAGCTGGGCATTACGGAGGGCCACTCCAAAGACCCCATGCTGAAGTACGTGGAATTTGCGAAAGATGAAATTGCGCTGATCAGCAACGCGGCTTTTAAACAATACAAACAGGGCATCTCCCCGGAAGAGCTGAAAAAGATCCCCCTGCTGGTGCGGGAGCATGGCTCCGGTACGCTGGAAGTGATCACGGACGAGCTGAAGAAAATAAAACTGAAACTGTCTGACCTGAACGTGCTTATGTACATGGGCAGCACGGAAAGCATCAAATCTTACCTGCACCATGCGCCCTGCGCGGCTTTCATTTCCCTGCAGGCCGTGCAGCACGAGCTGGAGTCAGGAGATTTCAGGATCATACCGGTGAAAGATTTCAGGCTGCTGCGGAAATACCAGTTTGTGTACCCGCAGGGCCAGCAAGACAAGCTGGCGCAATTGTTCATGAAGTTTGCCAAACAGTATGCATAAAAAAGCAGTGGCCGGTTTCTAAAGCCGGCCACTGTCCGTTTTTACAAAACCTTTTTAGTATCTGTCAGAAATACGCGGGTGCTCACCGTGTAGCTGCCCCCGTTCTCATCCCGGTATTTGAAGTCTACATAAAAAGCGCCGTACCCGCTGGCGGGGAAAGGCTGCGTTACTTTCACCTTTGACTTTTGCGCAATGCCCAGGCTTTTGGAAGACCATTTGTCATTCCGGAAATCCAGGTCTGAAGAAGTGGCCGTCCATACGATCACATCCTGCAGGCGGTCTGCAGACGCCCTGGCCGTAACGTTCACGCCTTTTTTACCGGTTTTGGTGGTATAGCTGCACTGCGGGTAGTTGCCGCCGTTGATGGTCATCCCGAAGAAGGAACTGAGGCCGTTGAACACCTGCTGGCCGTCTCCCATGCTGTGGCCTTCATTGGGCACATAGTTCAGGAGATATTTACCAGGGATGTCATTGATGTAATTCTTCACATTGTCTACCACCCAATACTCATCATTGGTGCCCATAAACAGCATCTTGGGCATGGTGAGGCTCTTCCGGTAAGAATAAGGGTCTACCATGGTATTGATGGCCTCCCCGCTGGGCGTATGGGCGGCCTGCGGAATGCCCAGCTTTACGTAGTCTTCTATCTGGATGCTGTACTCTTTCCAGGTTTGTATCTGGTAATCGAGGCTCACGGGCATGTTGAGGATATCTATCACCATGGGCGCAATGCCTGCCACGCGGTTGTCATTAGCGCCGGTGAGCCAGGTAGTCCAGCCGCGTTTGGAAGCGCCGGCCACTACGAATTTGTTCACAGGCGGGGTGGCTTTTGACGCGGTGAACGCCTGCACGGCATCCATGGCGCGCACGGCGCTTTTCACCATGGGGAACAGCAGCGGCCAGGTGTAGTCATTGTCCTTCTTGAAATTATGCAGGGTGAAAGAAATGAGCGCATCTTCCGTCAGGTTATCATATAACGGCTGGTTGGGGGTTTGGCGCAGCACGGCGGTAACGGCCTTCCGGTCTCCCGCTATTTTCCCCACACCCTGGAACAGTTTGTCTTTTTCCCCGTTCCACTTGGGCTCCCCGTCTTTCAGCGCGCCGCCGGTGATGAACAGCAAAGCGCCATCGTGCTGAATGTCAGCGGGAATAAAAACGGTGAGCTGGTGCTTCCAGGTATGCTCCCGCCATTGCTGCGAGGTGAGCAGCAGGCTGTAGGCCTTTACATTGTTTACGGCAAAGGAGTCTTTCACTACCCAGCTGAACGTTTTATCGCCATTATGCAGGTAGCTTTGCAGGGCATTGGCGGGTGTAACGGGCTGCTGGGCAAGTGCCTGCAGCACAAAAAAAACGGGAACAAGAAACAGTACGCTCTTTTTTACAAATGGTTTTCTCATTGCTAAGCTATTATGATGTACAATTCAAATTTACCAGGGTTTACCGGTGCCCTGCAGCACCCATGGTTTTGACCAGGGACTGTTTTGCGGGCCGTTGGCGCCAAAGGAGGAGAACCCGGTGGTTTCCAGCTTTGCTGCCGCTGCGTCTATATTCGCTTTGTTCAGGTTCCGCTCATCCAGCATGTAATAGAACCTTACAGGCACGGCAGGGGCTTTGGCATTGGGGCCCGCCGTCAGCACCGGGAAACCTGTTCTTTTATAGTCGAACCAGGCCTCTGTTGCAGCGCTCCAGGCCGCGATCCACTTCTGCTCAATGATCTGCTGCTGCGTATTCTTGAAAGCTACTGCGGGGCTGTTCACATAAGCGTTGTATTTGTCTGCAACGCCCCACGCGGTAAAGCTGGCCTGTATGCCTGCTTTGTAGTGCGCTTCCGCATTGCCGGCGGCCCATCCTTTCACGCCTGCCGCTTCCGCCAGTATAAAATGTACCTCGGCGGCGGAAATAAGGCGCGCTTTCAGCAAGGGCCCCTTCGGCTCCGCGTATATGCCGCTGAGCCAGGATACATGCGTGTTGGTAGAAGCCTGCGCCGCATCGTTGCTCAGGTTGTATACAGCAGGGCCTACCAGCGCGGGAGGAATGCCTACATAATTCACGTCCTGGTTGATGTCTGCCAAAGTTAAACCTTTTGCGGCCAGCACGTCCGGGGAAATATACCGCACCTTCCGCGGCTCTCCGGCCACGATGGTATCTACGGCCTTGTAGATGGTACCGGTGCCGGTGGGTTTGGAAGGGTCTACCAGCAGGAAACATTCCACCTTCCTGGCCCACACGCCCAGCCGCGGGTCATTCAGCGCCTGCAGGGATTTGACGAGCGTATTGCACATTTTGATGCGGCGGTAGCGGCTGCCGTTATCTCTGTCGTACGTGCTGTTGGTGGGCCATGAATCTGCGTCACTGGTGCCCACAAAAGGCATGGCGGCATCTTCCGAGGCGCTGGTGATGATGGGGTATTTATCAGGACTGGCTGCAATTTTTTCTATGCCCGCCTTTGCCACAGCCGGCAGCTTTTCCGCCAGGCGCATGTAGTAGCGCAGGGCCAGGGAATTGGCCATTTTCCGCCATTTGGACGGCTCGCCCTGGTAATATACATCTACGGCATCTATGGGACCGGTATATTGGTTCTTCGGTTTGGACAGCAGGTCGTTGGCCTTTTCAAGGTCTGCCAGGATGCCCATGTAAATGGTTTCCTGCGGGTCAAGCGGCGGGCGGGCATTGTCATCGCCCTCCTTGTCCCCTTTCAGGGCATGCGTGTAGGGCGCATCTCCCCAAAGGTCTGTGATGAGGCCGAAGAGCATGCTTTTCATCACCAATGATACGCCCTGGTGCAGCTCTAAGCCTGACTCCACCGCCTTTTCATATACCAGCTGGTTGTTGCGCAAAATGTCGTAGTAGCCAGACCAGCTGTTGGAGCCGCCCCAGTCGTACTCGTTGTGCGTGCCCACCCAGCCATCTTTCTGTGTATGCTGCATTACGCCCGCAATGTCATTAAAACCCAGGTCTACATAAGCGCGGCCGGTTTCAGTGAGCACGGTAGACAATACAAAGGAAGGGTTGGTGGTGGAAGGATTGGCCCCGTTGGGATTTTCGTTGAGCGATACCAGGTGTTTTTTACAAGATATCGCAAAGACCGCTGCCGCCAGAAAACAGGCCAGCACGGTGTATTGATATGTAGTTTTGCGTTGCATCATTCCTTCATTTAAAAGGTCAGGTTCAATTTCATGCCGAGGGGTATGCTCCATGGCGTTACATTGTATCTTTCTATGCCCTGTTTGAACTGTATGCCGGAGCCTTGCACCGCGGCGGCAGGCTGGTAGGCGTTTTCAGGGTCTATGCCTATTTTGGCCGCCGTCCACAGTATAATGTTGCGGCTGTATACCGAGAAGCTGGCGTTGCGCGCATGCACCAACCGGGCAATGTTGCCGGGCAGCTCATACGCCAGCGATACTTCCCGCAGTTTCAGGTAAGAGGCAGGAAAGAGGAAAGCGCGTGTAAAAGACCAGGCGGTGCTGCCGGCATAGGGCAGCGTGAGCGTACCGGGGCCGCCCAGGTTCTCAATGTATCCTGTGGGGTTGCCCTGCGCATCGTAGCCTGTGGCCCGCACGCCGGGAATGAACACGCCGCCGTAAGGCAGTGTGTAGGGGCCATAAGTAAAGGGATAACCATTGTATTCAGGAGTGGGCCCGCCTACCAGTGGGAAAGAATTACCGTTGACATGGATCATGGTATTGGCATGCTGCTGCAGGTAGTCTGCCAGCTCCTGCCCGCGCAGGTTGCCGGGGTTGATCAGCTTGTCCAGGAAACGCTGCGAGTTGCCATGCTCTTCTCCGTAGCGGTAGGTCTGCGAAACAAAGTCACCGCCATTGCGCCAGTCAAACGTCATGCTCAGGGTGAAACTTTTGTAGCTGAGCGAGGTTTGCGCGCCCAGGATAAAGTCAGGATTGAAGTTGCCTATTTTGTTGCGGGTGTTCTGCGCGTCTATGGCCTGCCATTTGCCGGTAGCGTCCAGCAGGGGGTAACCGTAGTATTTGGATTTTTCGTCTTTAACGGTTACCAGCTCCGCATCGTAAATATCCCCGATATCTTCTCCCACGTACGTCCATGCCCCGCCGCGGGCTTCTTCCCAGAGGGTGTAGTACGGCATATCATTAGTGAGGCTGACAATTTTAGTGCGGTTGCGCGTGAGGTTGGCATTCACTTCCCAGCGCCAGTTAGGGGTTTGTACCGGCGTGCCGCCCAGCGTAAGCTCTATGCCCCTGCTCCGCAGCAGCCCGGCGTTGATGTTCTTGGAAGAGTAGCCGGAAGAGGGCGGTATTTTGGTGTTGAAGATCTGGTTCTCGTTTTCCACTACGTAATAGGTGCCGCTGAAACGCAGCCTGTCATTAAACAGGGTAACGTCTATGCCGCCTTCGTAAGAGGTAGCGGTTTCCGGCTTCAGGAAGGGATTGAGCAGGGTACCGGAGGTAGACAGACGCGGAATGCCGCCCCAGGCGCCGGCGTTACCCAGTACAGCGGCCAGCTGATAAGGATTGGCATCGTTACCTACTTTAGCCACGCCGCCACGCAGTTTGATCATGTTGATATTCCTGTTCGTAACACCGGCTATTTCATTCACCAGCAGGCTCAGTGAGGCAGAAGGATAGAAATAGGGGTCTGCGTTGGGCAGCGTGCTGGACCAGTCTGTACGGCCCGTTACATCCAGGAACACCATGCTTTTATAGCCCAGGTTGATCATGCCGTACACGCTGTGCACGCCTTTTTTGAAGCTGTTGCTGTTGAAGTTGAGGTTTTCAGGCAGAATGTTCTGCAAGGTGTACACGCCCGGTACCACCAGGCCCGTACCGGGTTTGCTGGCATTGGTCACGTTCTTGCCCGTCTGGTAACGCAGGTTGCCGCCGGCGGAGAGGGAGAAATCGAAATCCCCTAGCCGGTCTTTATACGTCAGCAGCGCATCCGTGTTGCGCTCAAAGTTGCTGATATTGATGATACCATAGGCGCCGTTCCGCGAATCGAGATAGCTGTTGGCAATTTTGGTTTCCCTGTCTTCCTTGTAATTATCAATGGCATAACGCACCATCAGGTTCAGCTTGGACGTAATGTTCCAGTCTGCGCGGATGTTGCCGAAAACACGGTCTCTCACAAAACCGTTGTTCACTTCATTAGCCAGGAAATAGGGGTTATTGAACACGCCGTTGTACTGCGTGCGCTGCTGCAGCCCCTCCTGCCCCGGCATCCAGTAATTGCGGAGATCACGGATGTCAATATGCGGAGAAACGCTGTACACCCATTGCAGGGGGTTGGTGCCCCTGTCTCCCGCAGCGCGGTTGTTGGAATTGCTGCGGCTGAAATCTACGTTGGCGCTGAGGCTGATGCGGGAGGTGACCTTCAGCGTAGAGTTAAGGTTGAGCGCATTCCGGTAGAGGTCTGTATTGGGCAATATGCCCTTGTGTGTCATGTTGGCGTAAGACATCCTGTAGGCCAGCAGGTTGTTATTATTGGCCAGTGAAACAGCTGTAGTAGAAGTAATGCCAGTATTGACGAAGTTTTTTGCGTTGTTTTTGTGAGATACCAGCGGCATGGGGATGGGCTTGCCGTTAGCGTCCAGCGGGCTGTTCCACTGTACTTCCTCATAACCCATGTCCAGCTCGGCGCCGTAGGTGGCATCAATATTTTCCTGTATGATGGAGCCGAAGGGATTGGTGAGCAGGTTGCCGCTTCTTGACACCGGGATGGCGGAGAACTGTCCCGGCCCGAATTTGGTTTGCCATTGCAGGAATTTGTACGGAATGTCGAACACCACGTTCTGCGATGCGTTGACCGTGAGGCGGTCTACCTTCTTGCCGGTTTTGGTGGTGATGAGCACTACCCCGTTGCCCGCGCGGGAGCCGTAAAGCGCGGCGGCGCTCGGGCCTTTCAGCACGGTTACGCTCTCTATGTTATCCATATTGATATCGGAAATGGCATTGCCGTAGTCTACCTTGTTGTTGCTGCCTATTTCGCTGATATTGTTGAGCGTATTGGCCAGCGGCACACCGTCTATCACAAACAGGGGCTGGTTATCGCTGCTCAGCGATGTGGCCCCGCGTATGATCATGCTCACCGAAGAGCCGGGCGCGCCGGTAGAGTTGATGGTAACGCCGGCCAGCTTGCCGGACATGGCGTTCAGGAAGTTTTCCTGCGGCACCCGGTTAAATTCCTTCGCCCCCAGCTCTTCTACAGAATACCCCAGGGATTTGGTGGCGCGCCTGATGCCCAGCGCCGTGATGGTAACGGGGCCCAGTTCCCGCGTTTTGTCTTTCAGCACTACAGACAAGGAAAGGCGCGTGGTTTCATTCACCATGTAATTGCTGAGCGTGTCTTTCGTATAACCCACATGGGAGAACACAAAAAAGTAAGGGCCGCCGGAGGGTATCCTTGACAGTGTGAACACCCCTTTGTTATTGGTAATGGCGCTGGCCATCAGCTTCCCGGATTCATTGAACAGCTCAACGGCCACGCCTTCCAGCGCCTCCATGGCTTCGTTCCTTACAATGCCCGCAGCAGAAGGCGCAATGGCCTGGGCATGGGCCCGGCCCGGCATAAACGGCAGCAACAGCAGCAGCCATACGGCCCAGGGCGCGTGCCGGTTGTTGGATTCTCGAAATACTGAGTGCATTTTTACTTTTTTTTGGGCATACCAATCCCGGCGCCCTTTTCAGGGTACAGGTATAGAATCAGGTACCGGCTTGTTATGGTGTTATGTAAATAATATTCTTGCTGATACGGATGGTGACGTTGTTCAGTAATGCAATGGTGTTTAAAAAATCCGGCAGGGACTCCTTCTCACTGTTAAACACGCCGGTGAAATACATATTGTCCAGCGTGCCAGGCTTATACTTCACCTGCATGCCATATTCTGTTTCAATGGTATTAAAAAGAGCGCTGAGCGGCTCGTTCTCAAACTGCAGCATCACCACGGCCGGTATTTCCTTCTCTGCCGGTGTGGCGGCTACGGGTGCAGGTTTCACCGGCTTTGCAGGCACAGGCTCAACAGACACGGTATGATGCTCTTCATCATAATACAACTTTTCGCCGGGCTTCAGGTACACCGGCGCCATTGTTTGGCCGGCGTTTTGTGAGGACGGGCTTACCATCACCTTGCCGCTTTCCAGCTGCACCAGCACTTTGCCATGGCGCGCATCAATACGGAAAACAGTGCCCAATGCGGTGGTACCCAGGTTGCCTGCAAACACGGTAAACGGTTTGCCGGCATTGCTTTTTACGGAGAAGCGTGCCTGGCCCTGCAGGTGTACTTCCCTGTCCTGCTCACCGAAAGGCTGCCGGTAGCGGATGCTGCTGCCGGGATATATGTCAGCCAGAGAACCATCCGGTAAAATGGCCTGCATCACGTTGGGCGTATTGTTCACCCGCTCCTCTTCAGAGGCGGGAATTTCAGCGGCCATGGCCACATCTTGAGCGGGTTGACGGTTGAGCCAGAAGATGCCGGCGCCCGCTGCCAGCAATATCACCACCGCCGCCGCCACACGAAAAAAAAGTACGGCCCCGCCTCTACGGCGGCGATACGTCAGGTCTCCGATGGCCTGCAACATCTTTTCCGAATCTGCCGCAGCCAGGCGTTCCGTTGCCTGAAAAGCGCTCCAGCTCTCTTCCGTAAGATACTTCTCCAGCTCCTGCGGGTGCGCCAGGAAGTATGCACGAACGGCCGCTTTCTCTGCTTCACTGGCGTAGCCGCTCAGGAACCTGTTGATGATCTCTTCTGAAACATGCATACTAGATATTCGTTTTAGAACAGCAAATCCCTCACTGCCACAACACAACTCAGCATCAGCAATGCTTTCCTCAGCTGGTGCACGGCACGTAGAATATGGTTCTCTACCGTTCTGGGCGAAATGGACAATTGTTCCGCAATCTTTTTATGGGAGAGCCCTTCGAAGCGGCTCATTTTAAATACATGGCGGCGTACGGGAGAAAGCTGCTCAATGCAATGGTACACGCGCTGCAGCTCTTCTTTCTTGGAAAAATCGAACTCCATATGCAGCACGGTAGCTTCTTCCGTGAACTGGCCCATATGGCGGTGCTGCACGCTTTGTTTGCGCAGCAGGTCTATCATAATGCTTTTGGCAATGCGGAACACCTGGAAAGACAGCTCATAATCGAAAGAAAGGGTTTCTTTCTTCTCCCACAGCCTGATGAAGGTGAGCTGCACAGCTTCTTCCGCCAGGTACACTGACTGGGTATGCTTGAGTATATAGAAATAGAGCTTGTTATGGTACTGGTGATATACCATCTTGAAGGCAGCTACATTTCCATTTTTAATATCCTGTACATTGCATTGCATAGACCATCATCATAAAAGTGCCGCAGGTTATTTTTTCTCGAGTATCAGCGTCAGTGGCACGGAGGCAACATTGGGAATAGCGGCGGTTACAGAGATCTTCATGGTATTGTTCGTCACCTCATTGATCCAGTGGGGGTCTGCCTCTCCGGCTTTGGATTTCAGCAGCAGCACCGCATCGTAGATATCCAGCCGCCAGGTACCTTCTTTTCCGGTAACAGGCAGAATCAGGTCTGTACATCCTTCCACCTGCATGGTACTGTCTTTGTTGAAATTATACACGTTGTTTTTGGTACAGGTAAAATATTGCCCTGCGGGCCCCAGCATAGGCGCCAGGGTGATGATGCTGGTGCCCGCGGGGATGTTTTGCCCGCCCAGCTTCACCGGCACGGCCAGCACCAGGTCTTTCTGGCTCCAGCTTCCGGCTACCATTTCATATTTACCGGACCCTGCTTTTTTGGTGTCCTTGTCTTTTTTGCAGCCAATGCAACAAAAAACCGATAATACGCTGAAAGCGATAAGGGGGATCGCGAACTTCATAACGATTATGAATAGTAATTTAAGGAATAAAACCGTGCTTTTTATAATATTCGTTTGCCGGGAGCAAACCCCTCACTGGTTAACAATTCGATAATACGGCTCCCTGGGTCGGGGAGCCTTTTTGACAACCTGGCTGACTTTTGGGGCGTTTTATCAGCCGCCGGTAATACCGCGGGGTTCTTTCTTCTCTTTGTCTTCGTTATAAAAATAGGACAGCGCGCCGGAGGGGCATCTTTTCACCTGCTCCACAATACGCTCGGAAGTAGCGCCCTGCATATTGATCCAGGGTTTGGCGTTGACGTTGAACACTTCGGGCAGCTGGCCCACACAACGGGCGGCGTGCTTGCAGAACTCCGGTTTCCAGACCACGGTGACCTCTCCGTTAGTGTAATGCATTTTTTTCTCCACGTCTTCATCCCGCAGCAAAAAGGTACGCAGCTTCAGCTCTCCTTCCAGTATGCGGGATATGGGGCAGGCTTTGGCTATTTCCAGCAGGCGGGCCCGTTTTTCTTCCTCCACATGGCTGATGAAGGAGATATCGCGGTCTACGATGGTAACGGTTTTATCGTTCTCCTTTTCCTGGTAAAAGTTCACGTTGACGGCAATCTGCGGAATGTCCCAGCCCTTGCGGTCTATGTACATCCGCAGGGTGGCCAGGGTGCAGGAGGCCAGGGAAGACATCAGCTGCGTGTACGGGTCCGGCCCCAGGTCTTTACCACCTGTGGTTACCGGCTCGTCTGCAATAAAAACGCCGTTGCGCCATTCAATAGTAATCTTGTATTTTTCCGTACCGATGGTACCGTGTACGGGTTTTTCCAGCTTGTATTTCATACGGTCCGATTTAGATGTTCACGTCTTCGCTGACAATCCGTTTCCATTCAGGGTGCCGTTTGATGAAGGCCCTTACAAACGGGCACAGCGGCACCAGCTTGTCTCCCTGCGCTTCAATATACTGCAATGTTTTTTCCACGATGGCGTTGCCTGCGCCTTTGCCTTCCAGCTCTGGCGGCACTTCGGTATGTATGAGCGTGGTTTTACCCTGTACGTGCCGGTAAAGGATGAAAGCGGTATAGCCCCCTATGGCCAGTTCAAAACGGTGCTTTGCGGTGTTGTTGACGAGTTGGAGGGATTCGTAATCTGCATGCATATCATGAACATTATACCGGCAATTTATTCCCTTTTACCCATTACACCAAACACCTGCATGCCTTTCAGGCGTTCTGTGAGGAATACGGCCACGCTGCCGTCCGGCCGCTGATAGATGAGGCAGGCGTCAAGGTCTTTTTCCCGCTGCAGCAGCTGTTTGCTTTCTTCGAGGCCCATGGCCAGCAGCGCGGTGTCAAAGCCATCTGCGGTGATAGCGTCTGCCGCTACCACGGTGGCGCTCAGAAGCGGGTCTTGTTTGGCAAGACCTGTTTTGGGGTGAATGATGTGGCGGTAGGTTTGCCCGTTGCGGACGTAGAAGTTGCGGTAATTGCCGGCCGTGGCAATGGCGCGGTTGCCTATGTTGAGGCGCAGCAGCTCTTCTGCGGGATTCAACGGGTTTTCAATGCCTACCGTCCAGGGTTGGGCGCCTTGCCGGAGGCCCTTGCAGCGCAGTTCTCCGCCTACCTCTACCATGTAATTTGTAATGCCCTGTGTTTCCAGCCAGCCGGCTATCACATCTACCGTGTAGCCCTGGGCAATGGCGTCAAAGTCAAGCCGCACGTGCTCTTTTGTTTTATGCACCGTTTCCCGGTCAAAAACGATGTACTGGAAACCTACGTATTGCAGCAATGAATCTACCTGCTGCAGCCATGGCCGGCCGGTGCTTTTGCCCTTGCGGTAAGCCTCGGTGATGGGCATCACGGTAGGGTCGAACGCGCCGTTGGTGGCGCGGTATATTTCAAGAGAGCGTTGCAGTACGGGGTAAAAATGCCCGGACTGATACCGGAAGTCGTCAAACTGGTTAAAGGCGGAGACTTCGGAATCAGTCCGGTAGGTTGACAAACACAGATCAATGGCAAGCAGCATGGAGTCTACCTGCTTTTTAAAATGCCTTCCGGCCGCGTCTGTATATATAATATGCCAGGTGGTGCCCTGCGCTGTTCCTTCCATGCTGATCTCGGGCGGAGCATCAGGCCCCGCGTACACAAGAGACATGCACCATATGGCCAGCGCGGTGATCATTTTACTGGCGGCCCGCTTTGTTATCTACCCCCTGCTGCTGCGGCACATCGTCATTCAGAATGCCCATCAGCTCATCCAGGTGTTGCTGGTATACGCCGCGGGGCGTTGTTTTGTATTTTTTGCCCAGGTAAGCGGCGTAACCTACCACCTCTCCCATCATGCCGCAGGTACGCATTACCCGCGTGCTGCCAAAGGCCACGTGCGTGGTGCTAATGTTACGGCCCGCCATGAACAGGTTGGAAATGTTACGGGAGTACAGGCAGCGGTAGGGAATGGTGTAAGGCGCCACCCTGATGTGTTTGGTGCTGGCAAAGAACTCCTGCCCTTCAAAATATTTGCTGTTCTTTTCGTTGGGGAAGTGCAGGTCAATGGTCCAGGTGGCGGTTACCGCCCCGTCCGGATAGCGCTTGCCTTCCTGGATGTCCATTTGTGTGAGCACATGGTCTCCCATAATGCGGCGTGATTCGCGCTTGCCACCTATATACGCTACCCATGCCAGTTCCCGTTTAGCGTATTTTTCCGGTTTGCCCTTTTTCAGGTAAGACCAGTTGCCGTAAATGGCGCGCAGGTTATGGTCGCGGATCTTTTCCGCGTCTGTAATGGTGTTGAAGTTACCGAAACCTGTTTCCCACTCCCAGTCTGACCTGTCCTGGTCAATATGATACTCGTCTGAAAACTGCAGCGCCCAAGGCGTTTCCGGGAAAGAAGACACGGTGTCTTTTTCAAGGGAGGCCCAGAGGTTGGAGGTGCCCAGCGTAAAACTGTCTGCCTTCTCAGCGGCCAGGGATTCTCCTGTTTCCGCCTTGCTTTCACGGCCCATGCGGAAGTCTGCGCCAGCCAGGTAACCTACCGTGCCATCTCCCGTACAATCTGAAAAATAGGTGCCGGTGAAACGCGTTTCCTGGTTTGTATTGATGTTGCGGCCAATTACAGCCGTGATGCGGTCTTTTTCCTTTTCCACTTTGTGCACATGGGTATTGAGGAAAACCGTGAGGTTCTTTTCAGCCTTTACGATAGCTATCTTACGCGCATCTCCGTACTCGCTGGCATCAGGATGGCCGTTGCCGGGGTCTCCGTTGTCCATTTCGCGCACAATGCGGCCCAATTTGGGATAATGGTTTTTGTCAATGTCTCCCCTCAGGTGTACCCTTACTTCAGAGCTATTGTTACCTCCCAGCACAGGCCGGTCTTGTATGAGGGCGGTTTTCAGGCCCAGGCGGGAGGCGTTGATGGCCGCGCAGGTGCCGGCAATACCGCCTCCTACCACCACCAGGTCAAAGTGGCCACCGTCTGCCGGTGTGGAAGACGTATGCAATACCTTGTTACGGAAAGCGTTCAGGGTGGCCAGCGTGTTGGGCGGTGTGAATTTGAGCGCATCCGTAAAAAGAATAGCATCACAACGGCCGTTGAAACCTGTGAGGTCTTTCATGACCAGTTTGGCGGAAGTTTCCTTCACGTCTATCACACCGGCATCGTACCATTTCCATTCGTCAGAGCCGCTTTCTCCAAACACGTTGCCCAGCTGCTGCCCGCCCAGGTGCAGGGTGAATTTGCCCGGGCCCTTGGGAAAAGGCGCCCAGTCTTTGGTACGCACCCATACACGGTATTTGCCCGTGCCGGGAAATTGCACCGTGGTGGAAGCATCTTTCACGGGGCGGCCCATGCCATGGGCCATCAGGTAAGAAGAGCCTATTACTACAAAAGACTGCTGGTCTGTTACCCAGCCGCCCTTGTTCTCAAAAGATTCCGCTTCTACATACACATGCCGTTGCGCATATGCCGGGGCCGTGGAAAAAATCATCAAAAGCAGGCCCGTTACCAGGCGGTTCCATCTTGCTTTCATATCAGTTGTCGGTTTGTTTAGTTTTTTGTTCGTACTGCATCATTTTTTGCCGTACGGTTTTGTCTGTACTGTTCATTTTTTGCAGGGCGGTATACATGTCCGCTGCCAGGGAAGGCTCTGCCTCCACCAGCTGCGCGGCCAGCCGTTGCTGCACTTTGGGGCCCGCGTCAGCGAGCAGGGCCATTTTTGCATTGAACTGCTGCCGGTTGCCTTCCGTTACCACAGCTGCTATTTTCAGCATTACCGCTTCCCCCAGCCGCAGCCCCGCCATCTTTTTAAGAATAGCCATCTGCAGCGGGTAAGCAGCATTGGTATATACCTCCCACAACCAGCTCTGCCGTGCCGGCGTGAAATACTCCGGCGCCGCCTTCTGCAAGGCGAAACGCGCGGTAAATATGTTGCTGCCGCTGATGATGCCGGCAATATCGTTCTCAAACCCCTTCTGCACCCGCCCTTCCGCGTTCATCACTTTTTCCATGGCCCAGTACTGGTAATGGTGGTTGTTGCTTTGCAGGAACTGGTGGAGCAATGCCGTACTGGTGTAGGTTTCCGTGATCTTCCGCATTTCTTCCACCACGCTGCCGTGGGCCAGGTGCCAGAGTGTGTAGCAGGTGTACACGGCGCCTTCTATCACTTCGTTCTTGATGGTTTTCAGCGTGGCGCCGGTTTTTACGTCTGCAGAGTCTGATATCTTTTCCGTGCCTTTCACTACCAGGTCTTCCATTTTCAGTTCGGAAAAGATGGAGGTTTCACGGGAGATGATTTCCTGCAGCTTGCGGTATTCTTCTTCCTTGAACTCCCGGTGGTCTGTTTTGGTGAGCACTTCACCGGCCGGCATGTCAAAGCGGGTGTAGTTGCCCAGCAGGTCCCAGTAGAAGTTGATGTACACGGGCTTGCACTCCCCGGTATTACAAACGGGGGTGAAAATGTTCCTGAAAAAGTACTGCGGCCGCCCGCTGTTGTCCAGCGCCAGTTTCAGGGTGTAGGTGGAGCCGCTGCTGTCTTTTATTTCAAACGTGCGAATTTGCTCCCCCGGTACCGCAGCCGCCGCCATGACAGGCAGCATCCATATCATCAGCCATATCAACCGCATGGGTTTCCTTTATTTATATTCCAGCCACGCTGTGGCTTTACAATCTTTGTTGGCGGTAAACCTTACCCAGCGCGCCTGTATGGCAGCAGGGAAGGTATACGTAAATACCTGGCCGGGCGCAACGGTTACCTCCCTGTATTTCATCCACACGCCGTTGCCGGCGGGGTCTGCTTCTATGGTGAAGGTGACCGGCGTTTGGGCGGAATGCCGCAGCTGCAGGCTGCGCTTGTCATAGAAACCTATCAGGTAGGGGTCTGAAGGCTCACCGGCTTTTACCGCACTGTTTTTCCAGGGGCCACCGCGGCCGGTGGGCTTGCCCAGCTTCCAGAGATCGTCTATTACCCCGGCCCAAACAGCCGCCTTGCCGTCTGCGGAGCGGATGATGTGCGCCTTGTTGGCGGCGCCGGGCTCAATGCCCGTCATCACCAGCAAACCACGATAAGAAGCATAATCGTGTATGCGGTAGGGATGCGAGGCTACCGGCCGTATTTTGGCGTAGCCGTCTGCGTTCTCTGCGGGCAGCTCGTAGAAGGTGCCGTGGCAGTTGAACAGGTCTCTCTCCGTGGCCACTTCCCTGCAAATACGCAGCGCCGCTTTGTCTGTAAGGCCGGTAAATGCATCCGCTCCCAGGGGCAGGCGCCAGCGGCGGCCTTTATCATCCACTACCAGAACGGAAGCATCATCTATGGTCACCACCTTTTCCGGAATGGCAAATTTTTCACGGATGAAGCGGGCCGTGCCGGTATCATCCTTTTTCACCAGCTGCATTCTTTCGTTCAGCTCATAATACCCCAGCTCCGTTGCTGCAGTTCCTTTGAACTGCATGGCGTTGATACCTAAAGTACGTCTATTATTGCCAAGGCCGTAGATTAATCCACCACTGGTATTTGCAACCGTTCCCACCTTCGCAAGGCCTGTAAAAACAGCGGCTGGCTGGTTGCTGCGCACCTCTTTACCCGTGTAGGAGAAATATACTGTGGCATTGCCGGCGGCGTTCGTTTTCACCCTCACCCACTCTCCCGGTGCACCTGATGCAAACACCAGCGGCTTTGCTTCACCGGCGGCGAGAGACAATGTTTCAAGCACAGCCCAGCTGCCATTGCCGGTCTTATCTGTTTCAAAAGTGAAAGTGGCCGGGGCAGCGCCGTTGTTTTGCACCCAGGCGGTGCGGTGAGGCCAACCTGCAAAAAGGAAAGGCTCTGACGTTTCACCGGCCTCTACGTTCTCATTCAGCCATACGGCGCCTTCCGCGGTGTTGGGCCCCAGCTGGTCAGGCAGCTGGAAAGAGGTGAACCAGAGGTTGGAATTGGATTGCCCCGGCCCTTCAATGCCGCCTTTTGCCTTGCGTTTGTTCAGGAATTCCCGCTGCGCGGAATCATCACAGCCAAACACCAGCTGGTCATTCCAGCGGGTATAGTCTCCTATTACTTTCAGGTAGGCGGTGCGCGGCCGGATGCCTGCCGTTTGCGAGGCGGAGAAACTGCCGGGGAAGCGCCAGAACAGGCCGTGCATCGTCATCAGGTAATCAGGCTTTCCAGGTGTGCCTACGTCCCTGATGCGCGGCCACTCCGTGTTCCAGCCATGCGCCCCGTCGTAACTGTGGCTGGCTTTGGGCAGACGGTAAAAGTGCCAGCGGCCGCCGTCACGCACGCCCAGCAGTACGGATTTGTGATCCCAGCCGGTAGCCCAGATGGGATCATTTGCGGGGCTCGCGTTGCCATAGATACCGCCCGGACCGGTGATTTCCACAAACTGGTTGCGGCGTACCACCGTCCACTTTTTACCGTCCCATTCGCTGAGAGAACCGGCCTCTATATCAAACTGTTTAAGCGCCTGCGGGCCCGGCTCACCGTTATTGGAATATACCATTACGCCCTGGCCGGAGTAAAGGCCTTTGCCATGGGCGCCGGGCAACAGGTCTGTAGCCTGGTTGGCCGTGGCATCGTCTCCCTTTTTCTTTTTCATGTTGCCGTCTTCATACAGCATCACCGGTTGCAGCGTTTTTACGTCTACTTCATAAAAACCTTCTTCCATGGTGCCGTAATAGATCTTTCCAGCAGGGTCTGAGAGATGGCGCGCATTGCCGGTGTGGCGGCCGGGCATGGCGCTGTAGGGAATGGCGCGTACTTTGCCGCTGCCGTCTATGGCGTAAGGGCCAATAAACAGCTGGTTGCTTTCCCGGTGTATCATGCGGTTGGCCGGCGTGCCGCCAATGCTTTCGCTGCGCACGGTTTGCTGCAGGGAAGGCGATATTTCATACAGCTTGTCTGAAGAGCCCAAAGGCAAATGCGGCCCGTAGGTGATCACCCAAAGTTTGCCTGCCCAGGGCACCACCGCGCCGGTACCGCATTCCCCTTCGTTGTTATACATGGCCAGGTGCGGGTATACTCCGCTGTAAGAAGGCTGCTGGGCTTTACCCAGCAGCGGCAACATCATCAATAATAAAGAGTGAATGCTAACGTTTTTCTTGAAAGTCATACCTAGTAGTTCGGGTTTTGGGTCAGGTTGCTGATCAATACTTCTGTTGAAGGGATGGGCCAGAGGTACTGGCGTGTTTCATCAAATTTACGCAGCGCAATCTGCTTGATCAACCCTGCGTTGTACATGTTTGAAAAATCAGCAATGCCGTCTTCATCTATCTCCGGTGTTTCAGGGAAGAACCAGAGGCCCGGTTTGGTTACCTTGTTGCGCAGGTCTTCAGGGTCCAGCAAACCGAAATTCTGTTTGTTCAATACCTTGCCGGCCAGCTTCCAGCGGATGATGTCCATATACCGGATACCTTCCAGGGCAAATTCCATCCTTCTTTCCACGCGCAGTATTTTGCGAAGCGCGGCTTGCCCTGTAACAGTTACGGCCGGGTAAGAACCGGTGGCGGTGTGGCTTACGCCGTATGCGCGGGCACGCACCATGTTGATAGCGTCCAGCACGGACTGGTCTATTTCATTCAGCTCAATTTTTGCTTCGGCGTACATCAGCAGCACGTCTGCATACCGTACAATGATCTTGTCTGGCTCTACTGACCAGGAATTTTGCGTCCAGTCTGCGTCAACGCCCTTTTTGCGTACCAGGCCGTTGTACGATGCAAAGATGGCTACCGAGCGGGTGTCTTTATTTTCCACATACTTGCCGTCTGCCACCTTGAACACCTTCAGGGAATCAGGGTGCGGCTGGTATGTATAGCCAAGGTGAGTGGTCTGGAACTCCGTGATGGTAGCGGCGCAACGGGGATCGCGGTTAAGGAAGGGCTGACGGGGATTGAACCTGGGCGATTCATCTATAGGCAGCCCATCGGTGCAAAGAAAAGCGCAGAACAGGTCCCACGACGGGTTTTTGGCGCCCCATCCGCCCGCGTTCCTGCTCACGTAGTTCTGGCAGTCTCCCAGCGTTACTTTCAGGGCTATAGAACGGGGCAGGCCGAAAATGGTTTCAACGGAGTTCTTGGTTTTGGAGAGGAAAAGATTGCCGAAGTCTGTATGCAGCTTGTACTGCTTGAGATCTATGCAAGCTTTCGCGGCATCCCTGGCCGTAGCGTAGTCTCCCATTTGCAGAGCAATGCGTGCTTTCATGGCCATGGCCGCACCGGCGGATGCGCGCTTCAGTTCTGTGCCTGCATAGGTTTTGGGCAGGTTGGCGATAGCGGAATCAAAATCAGTGTATATTTTCTTCAGCACCTCCGCCTTGTCTACCTGCCTGAGCTGCAGGGCCTGCTCAATATCCAGCTCCTCTTCCGTATAAATGATATTGCCGTAGTGAGACAACAGGCGGGAATACTGGCAGGCGCGTACAAAGCGGGCCTCTGCTGAATAGCGGCTGATCTGCGCCTGAGACAGTACATCGGATGCCCTGTCTACACTCAGCACAATGGCGTTTGCACGGGCAATGGCCTTGTAGGTGTTGACCCACCAGGTCCTGACAAAATCCGTTTCGCCGTTAATGGTGGCGCCGGTAACAGGCGTGGTAGCGTCCCGGTACAGGAAATCATCCGTCCACTCGTCACTGTCTACCATCCAGAACGCATCTTTGTACAGGCCGTTCAGCGACATCACAATTTCTTCCGGCGTAGAGTTCCAGGTTTCACCGGAGCCGTCTGAAAGCGGGTTCAGGTCAAGGCTACCGCATGACGACATAAAAAACAGAAAGCTGATAAAAGCGATGGATATTCTTTGTTTCATGATGTTGCGGTTTTAGAATTTAACAGATGCGCCCACCAGGTAAGTGACCGTAATGGGATAACCCAGTGAGTTCTGCTCAGGGTCCCAGCCTTTCGGGAAGTTATGAACAGAGAGCAGGTCTGTAACGGTAGCGTATAAACGTATACCCTGTACCCTGGCTTTCTGTACCAGGTTTTTGGGCAGGTTGTAGGCCAGGTTGATGTTCTTGAGGCGGAAATAGCCGCCGTTGATCAGCCAGTAGTCAGACAATACGTAGTTGTTGCCGACAGATGTATTGCTGTACCGGGGGTATTTTGCCCGAAGGTTCTGCTCAGGCGTGTTGTATTTGCTCCAGCTGTTGCCGTCTATGATCACGGGGAAGCCACCATAATTTTCCATCAGCGGCCGCACAATGTCTGCAGACAGGCGGGCATTCTGTTTACCTACCCCTTGCAGCACCACGCCCAGGTTCCAGTTTTTGTAACCGGCCTGCAAAGTGGCGCCATACATGTAACGGGGTAGTGAGCCACCCAGCAGTACACGGTCATATTCCGGGGAAATTTTACCGTCAGGCACGCCGTTGGGGCCACTGATGTCGCGGTAACGTACATCACCCGGCCTTACGTTTGCATTGGTTTTGGGGAATTTGTCAACGTCTTCCTGCGTTTGGAAAAGCCCGTCTGAAATGTAGCCGTACCATTCATTGAATTCACTGCCCTGCTTTTTGATCTGGTCACCCAGGAACTCTGTGCCGCCCAGGTCTCCCATGCGGGAGCGGAAGTCGGAGAGGTTGGCAGACACGCTATAGTTGAAGTCGCCTACCTTATCATTCCAGCTGACCATCATCTCCCAGCCGGTGGTATACATTTTACCGGTGTTCTGGTCCGGGTTGTCAAAGCCGATGAAATCCGGTATTTCCAGCTCCAGCAGCATATCACTGGTGGTCTTTTTGAAATAGTCACCGGTAAAACGCAGGCGGTTATCCAGCACGTTCACGTCTATACCGATGTCTGTGGAGGCCGTTGTTTCCCAGGAGATGTCACGGATAACATATTGCCATTGTGCGGCAGACTGGGCAGACACCACTGTATTACCCTGGTAAAACAGCGAATTGTTCTCAAAAGAAAGAATGGACTGGTAAGGGTAGTTGCCGATGCGCTCGTTGCCCAGCGTGCCCCAGGAGGCGCGCACCTTGAAGAAAGAAAGCCAGGGTGCCGCCCTTTTCATAAATGATTCCTGAGATACCACCCAGCCCGCGGATACAGAGGGGAAAGCACCCCAACGGTAGCCCGGCGCAAAGCGGGAAGAGGCATCGTACCGGATGTTGGCCTGCAGCAGGTATTTATCCCTGTAGTTGTACATTACCCGGCCAAACCAGGAGCGGTAAGCATTTTCCCATGCTGAACCACTATTGTCCCTGAACTCCAGCGGGCCCAGGTTGAGGTAAGGGTAAGAGGTGAGCACATACTGCCCGCGGGAAGCACCCAGATTTTCGTTGAACGCCTTGAAATATTCGTAACCACCCAGCAGGTTGATATTGTGGCCGCCCAGCTGTTTGGCGTAGTTAGCCAGGAACTGGACGGTATAGCGGTAACTGTCGTTCCGCTCCTCATTCAGCCTGGTTTCCGGCGCATCCTGGATATAGCCGGCGGGAGAATTGGGATTGCTCCAGCTGGTGTATTCTATCTTGCGCCTGAAGTTTTTTGTTTTATCGAAATTCAGGAAGGGAGACACCACGCCGGACAGCTTCAGCCCATCAATGGGCGTAAAATCAACGCCCAGCTTGCCGCCTAACTGGTTGTACCATTCTTTGCTGAAACCACCATGTTTCATCTGGGCGTAGATATTGGCGCCATCCTTGCCAGCGCCGATGCGCCCGTCTGACCATTCTGCCGCATACAGCGCCGGCATAATGCTCATTTTGTAAAACGGCACCACTACCGGCTGGTCAATGTTAGTTCGCCTGAAGTTGATGTCTGCCGTAGCGGTAAGGTATTTATTGATAACAATATCGTTATTCAAGCGGGCAGTGAGGCGCTTGTAAGTGCGGCCATCGTAGAGCGCCCCCAGGTCGTCATAACCCAGGGATACCTTGGAGCGAACGTTCTTGCCTGCCGCGTTGATGCCCAGTATATGGCTTTGCCGCGGCGCGTAACTATTCAGCATCAACCCACGCCAGTCTGTATTCGGGTATTCATCAGGATTTTCGGCGTGGAGCTGAAGATAATTATCTACCGTGGCTTTCGGGTAAGTGGGGTATTCATTGGCGTTGTTGCCGTTATCGTTCCAGCGCAGTTCGTTGGTGAGCTGCATGTAGCGCACTACATCCACGTAATCAGGCAGCTTGGTGGCCTTTTCTATCCCGTACTCGTACGCATAGTCCATGCTCAACTGGTTGCCCTTGGCACGTTTGGAGGTCACTACTATAACTCCGGCCGCAGCCCTGGAGCCATAGATGGAAGCGGACGCTGCATCTTTCAATACGGAGATGCTTTCCACATCATTCGGGTTGATGGTATTGATGTCATCTATGGGCACTCCATCCAGGATAATGAGCGGATTTATGCCTTCGCCGCCGATGGTGGTAATACCCCTGATGCGGATATTGGCCGTGGCGCCCGGCGCACTGCTGCTGCGGGTTACCATCACGCCCGGCATGGTACCCTGCAGGGCGGTGGAGATCTGTGCCGTTTTACGTTCGGTAATGGCCTCACCCTGCACGGCAGATACCGCACCGGTCAGGTCTGCTTTTTTCATGGAGCCGTATCCTACTACCACTACGCCCTCCAGCGCGGTATCCAGCGCTTTGGTCAGTTTCACCTGCAGGTTTTTCTGCCCGCTGAGGGTGACACTGTATTTTTCGAAACCGATATAAGTGAATACCAGCGTGGCGTTATCATCTACATTGCTGAGCCTGAACTCACCCTTGTCATCCGTGGTGGTACCTTTGGTGGTGCCCTGTACCATGATGGTAACACCAGGCAGCGGCTCTCCCGCATCATCGGTCACTTTACCGGAGATCACCACCGGTGGCGGCGGGAAAAACACCAGGTCAGGTATTTTCCGGGCATTAATCGTTTGTTTGCGGATGGAAATGGTCTTGTCCGTAATGGAATAGGTAAGCCCCTGGCCTTCCAGCGCAGCGGAAAGCAGCGCATCTACAGACGCGTGCTGCATAGACACCGTTACCGGCCGGGCCGCCTTTATCAGCTGGTTATCATAAAACACCACGTACCCGGTTTGTTTCCTGATGGCAGTAAAAACAGATTTCAACTTGACGTTCCTGCCGCTAAAGTTCACTGTCTGAGAGTACACGGAGGCGCTGGCATTTAGCATGGCCGCCATAATTAGCACGAATGTTAACTTCATCGCTAACAACATTTTGGTTGAGGATAGCAGATGGAATTTGTGGTGAACAGAACCCGCGGATGATACAGGTAACGGAATAGCCGCAGCTATCCGCTTGCAAAGAGCGATAAATTTAAATTGCATACATTTGCATTGTTTGGTTGAATGAATAGGCAGTTCTAGCCGATTGTTTTGTTCGTTCCCCGCCAAATGTCCGCCAGAGATGTTCGCAGCATTTCTGGCTTTTTTTTGACAGGGCGGTTATTGTTCAGTTTTTCTATTTTAACACCGTAATATTCCTTCCTTCTATTTTAAATTTCACGTTGTTCTCTTCCAGTATTTTCAGCACTTTAGACAAGGGCAGGGAGCGCTGCATGCCGCCGCCGAAGCTCCTGTCCGGCACCCAGCCGCCTTCATAAGTAACGGTAATATCGTACCAGTTTTCCAGCTGCCGCATCACGCTGGGCATGTCTGCATCGTTAAACTGGAAGTACCCATTCTTCCATGCCATTACCTCATCCAGGTCAACGTCATCAGCCACGCTCATTTTGCCGCTACCGGTTACGCGGGCCTGCTGGCCGGGCTCCAGCACCGTGCGCTCATAAGCGGTATTCACTTTCACCGCGCCTTCCAGCAGGGTGGTTTTGATAGCTGCTTCCCCTTCATACGCATTGATATTAAAATGCGTGCCCAGCACCTCTACCGTTGTGTTGCCCGTAGTAACGCGGAAAGGCCGCGCCTTGTTGGGCGCCACTTCAAAATATACTTCACCGCTTATTTTCACCGCCCGTTCATGGTCTGCAAAAGCCACCGGAAAGGTGATGGAAGATGCGGCGTTGAGCCATACCCTGGTACCGTCCGGCAGGGTGAGGCGATATTCTCCTCCCCTGGGCGTGCGCATGGTGTTCAGTGCGTTGGCGTTCCCGAAGGCGCCGTTGCCCTGGTAGCTCAACTGACCCTTGGCGGTTTTCACCACCTGCACATTGCCCTGCTGCGCCAGTATGCCATTGGCCGCACTGTCCAGCGTAATGACCGTACCGTCTCCCAGTGTGAGCACGGCCTTGTTGCCCCCGGCCGGCACCTCATTACGGTAGCGGGGCTGCTCCGCCACAGGGTTGCCTTCGCCTGCTCCCCTGAACAGGTAGGCGGCGCCGGCCAGCAGCAACACCACGGCGGCCGCAGCGGCGGGCCACCAGCGTTGCAGGCGGTGAAGAGGCCGGGTCTTGGGCCTTTCCTCTTCAAAAACAGCAGACAATATCCGTTCAGACATCTCCCCAGGCATGGCCACATCCGGTTTGTACCCGCTCCAGGCCTCTTCCAGCAGCTCTTTCAGCGTATCATCGTTGCGGGCGGAATCAATCCAACGTGCCAGTTCCTTTTGCTCATCTTCCGTACAGGTACCGTTGAAATACCTGTTTACCAGGTATTGTAAGCGTTCTCTCAACATGGTGAGTGATTTATCTTCCTGTTAAATAGACAAGCGGGAAAAAAGAGATACCTAGTTTTTCAGAAAAAAATTTTCAAGGCAGGAAAAACAGCACTATCAGCAGCAGGCTGCAGGTTTCCGGGGATGCGCTCATTTGGCGGCGCAGCTGGCGGAGGGCTTCGATCATATGGTTATTGACGGTAGAGGGGGATATTTTGAGGAAAGCGGCAATTTCATCGTGCTTCAGACCCTGCTCCCGGCTGAGGGTGAACACCAGCTTCTGCTTGGGCGTCAGGGTGTTGAGGGCGGAATGCAGGTTGTGCTGCACTTCTTTTTGAGACAACTGTTCTTCCGTATCTGCTGCAACCAGGGGCTGCACTTTTCCCAGCTCTTCGAGTATGAGCGTTTCCTTTGCCATTCTTTTCAGGGAATTGATCACCCGGTTCTGGGCCATGCGGTATACGTAGCCGCCAAACTGTTCAATATGGAGAAGGTTTTTCCGGTCTTTCCAGAGTTTCAGGAACACGTCCTGGATCACGTCTTCCGTAGTTTCCGGAGAGCCGGTGGCGCGGAGCAGAAAGCCGTACAGCTTGTGGCTGTACATCCTGAACAGGGAGGCGAATGCAGCTTCATTTCCTTCGGCGGAACAACGCAGCAGTTCTTTTTCATTGTTAGCAGACTCCATGGAAGAACAGGAATAGTGGAATTTCAATACATAACGTAGACCACTTAAAATTAGCAAATTACTTTGAAATCCAAATTCCTTTTTCCCTGCCGCGCTATTCGAAGAGGCTTTTGTCTATACGGGGGATGATTTTCAGTGCGTTCTTATAATAGATCTTCTTCAGGATATCGTCAGGCAGGTCCATGCCGTACATGCGCCAGAAGGCGTGGTACTTTTTATGGTAGGGGAAATATTCGTCTGCTGTTTCCAGCACGCGAAAGTAGGTGCCGTACTCGTCAGGCTGCCAGGAGTCTTTACCGAACAGTATCCTGTCCTGGTACTTTTCAAAAAACTGCCGGGCCATTTTAGGCTGCCGCCCCAGTTCTGCAATAACGGCCCCAAACTCCACGTACATATTGGGCATCTGGTCCATCAGCTTGCCGAGGTGGGCCAGGTTGTTGGCATACCAGCCAAAGTGGGCGTTGATGAACGTGGTGCGGGGGTGCTTTTTGAACATGCGGTGCTCTTCGTCTATGATCTGCTGCCAGGGGGCGGGATTGGCATCACTGCGCTTGCGGCCTGGGTGTGTTTTCAGCTCCAGCCACCGCTCGTTGGTATTATCTTCCGGGCCCCAGAAAGGCTGCGGGTCTGCCGCGTGGATGAGCACCGGTATTTTCAGCTCCCCGCATTTGGCCCAGATGGCATCCAGCCGGGGATCATCAATAGGCACCCGTTTGCCGGTATTGTCTTTCACGCTGAGGCCCAGGTTTTTGAACACCTTCAGGCCGTTAGCCCCGTTCTTCACGTCTTCCGCCAGCCGCTGCACGGCCTTTTCCGTCCAGCCCGGTTCCCCGATGCCGTTAAAATCAACGTTGGCGAATACGATGAAGCGTTTGGGCGCATGGGCCTTGATGTTGTCCGTCATGTTCTTCAGGCCCTGCCCGTTGCCGCCGCTCAGGTTCACCATTACCTTCATATTGAGGGCGTCCATGTCTTTGAGCAGGCCGCTCAGATTACCATTGCCCAGGCCGCGCTGGTGGTTGTGCACATCAATAAAAGGGAATTTTGCTTTTTTCAGCGGGTGTTCCGGCACTACGAGAGTAGACACGGGGTCATACTTTTCAAAGTCCATCACCTGGGCTTTCATGGAAGCTGCGGAGAGTAGCAGCGGGCATATGAGGATATACGGTTTCAGCATACTTAAAGCTAAAAAAATATCCGGTACTTTTTGGCGGCAAGTGATGAGTGGTGGTATGACTTCACCAGCTGGTCCACCCGCCGTCTACCAGCAGGTGATGCCCGGTAATGAAAGCCGCGGCGTCCGAGGCCATAAATACCACCGGCCCCTTGATATCATCATCTTCCGCAAACCTCCCCAGCGGCGTAAGGCGTTTATAGTTTTCCACAAACTCGTCCCTGCCGGCAGTTTGCATTACACCGGGGCCATAGCCGCCCGGGCTGATGCAGTTTGCCCGTATATTGTACCTGCCGTAAAAATTGGCCAGCCACTTGGTAAAGCCTACCATGCCCCATTTGTCATACGTATAATTAACAGGACTGGTCATGCCGGTATTGCCGTACACCGGGAAGTTGGGGCCTACGGCGCCTTGTATAGACCCGATATTGATGATGTTGCCGCCTCCCTGCGCTTTCATGACCGGTACTACTGCGCGGGTCATCAACATAAGGCCGGTAGCATTAATGCGTTGGGCCCTCTCCCAGCTTTCTACATCAATGTCTTCCAGGTTGGCAAACCCTTCCCGTGAAACGGCGTTGTTCACCAGCACGTCAATGCGTCCGAAACGCTGCTTTACCTCCTTTACAAATGTGGCAATGGAGCTTTCGTTTTCCAGGTTGAGCGCCATGCCTTCTGCCTGCCAGCCCTTTGCCCGAATGCTTTCCGCCAGTTGTTGGCATTTCTCAACATCCCGTGAAGCAATAATAACCAGGGCGCCGGCTTCTGCCAGGGCGGTAGAAATGGGCACACCAAAAAAACCTGCTCCACCGGTTACAATGGCCACTTTCCCTTCCAGGCTGAATAAATGCTGCATATGCTTTTTGTTTTGAAGTTCTATTTGTTCCACATTCCAGGGGTCAGTACCACCTCTTCCACGTTGCTGAAAACATCGGCCAGTTTTGCGTACACGGCAGCCGGTATAGCCGGGCCGTTCATCAGCGCTACATTCTCCGCTATCTGCTCCGTGTTTGCCGCGCCAATTACAAGACTGCTTATGCCCGCCAAATCCCGCACAAATGAAAATGCCAGCTGGGCCACGCTCATGCCTGCCTCCGCCGCCAGCTGCCGGAGTTGGCGCAGATGTGGTGCGGCGGCCGTGAGATTGCCTCTCAGTGCTGCTTCGTCCATAAAAAAGAGCCCCTGCAAAAATATGCTGCGCGCAAACACCAGTTTGTTCTGCTGCTGCAGGCGGGTGAGGTTGCCGTTACGAATCAGCCGCTGATCCAGCATGTTTACCGGTATCTGGGTAGCTTCAATGCTTTCTTCGCCAAGCACGTATTCCACATCTTCAGGATAAAATGCGGAAATACCGCCAATGTTGATCAACCCTTCCGCCTTCAACCGGCGGAGAATTTCCGGAACTATCTTCATCAGCTCACCGGCAGGCTCCGTGCTTTTATGCAGCAGGCAAACAGGCAACTGCGGAATGTTCAGCACCCGCAACGATTCTTTTACACTGCTTGCCGCTTCCAGCCAGGCCGCTTCCAGGTTGGTAATATTTGCGGCACTGATCTTGAACTTTGAGACGATGTGCGGCTTTGATGCGCAGGCAGCCATGTAATCAGCCAGCACTGCTTCCGCATGGCCATATTGACGGGCCGTATCAAAAGTATTGATACCGGCGGCAGCCGCGTGCTGCAACATGCTGATGCTTTCCTGCAGCGAAGGAACGCCTGTATGGTTAGATATACCGTAAGGCATGCCCAGCTGCACCGTGCCGAGGCACAGCCTGGAAAACCGGTAGCCCTTATGTTCAGTTGTTTCCATTTCTTTTTATTTCACACCAATAACCGCCGGCGTACGGACACCTGGTTTGATCTCGCCGCTGATGTAAATCCACCGGCCTTGCCAGTATACAACGGGCAGGGTTACGCGGGAAGGGAATGCCGCCTCATAGCCGGCCAGCTCCCATGTTTCTGTTTCCGGCGCGTAATACAGGATGTTCCGCACAATACCGGGATGCGTAGCCGGGTCTTTATACCGCGCCGTAACGGCGTCTACACCGCCCCAAAATAAAAAACGGCCGTCTTGTAATACGGGCACGGTGCCGCCTGCGGCAGATGCGCCACGGGGCATGGGCACCGGTATTTTTTTCCATTCCGGCGCCCATCCATTGGCTGTTCTGTGAAGGCGGAGCGTATACCCGTCCTGCAGAATATGCCTGAATTTTTCGCCCTTGCTGTTTAAACGCGTGGTTTCACCACTGAACATATACATGGCGTCTTTATACACTGCGCAAACCGGGAATATCCGTTCAGGGCCCGGCCAGGGTGTGATTTCGGCCCAGCCTTGCTGCGGCCTGCGCAGGTCAAGCACATAACATTTTTTAATAGCGCCGCCTGCAGCGCTGTTGCTGCCTCCTGCCACCACCATGGCATCATCCAGAACGGCGCCCGCCATGTTGGCAAGCGGTTGCGGAAGAGAAGGGTAACTTGTCTGTTCCAGCTTTTTCCCGTTCCATTCATACGCCGTCACCGTATTCAAATGCTCTTTTTCATTGCTGCCGCCGGCCAGTATGATCTTGTTCCCGCAGGTAACAGATACACCATATGCAGCGGGATGGGGCAATTTCTGTTCTGCCTTTGCCCAGCTTTTGCCTGGCTCCAGTACATAGATGTCATCATACCACACTTTCTTTCCTCCTTGCCAGGGCATTTGCCCGGGGAAGTTGGCGCCGCCCATACAGATCAGCGCACCGCCGCTCACGCCGGCATACATACCGGCCCAGCCCTTGCCGCCCGGCAACTCCGGCAGGGCGGCCCATTGCAATGTATCTTGCGCGGCAAGTTTTGTAATTGTCAGCATACATATCCAGCATAAAAATTTCATCACCCTTTTATTTTGATCTCCAGCAATGCCCCGGGGCCTGGTTCGCCATAGCCGCCGGTTACAAGAATGGTTTGCCCCTCTTCATTGTCGGCGGTTATACAAAGATTGCTCACCAGGGGCATACCTGTATCTATGGTAAACAGCAACTCGCCCGTTTCGCTTAATACATGCACGGCCTGCATGCCGTAATGCGCCACCCAGAGGCGGCCCTGCCTGTCTACCGCTAAACCGTCCGGCAGGTTATATCCGTTATGATTGAAGGGCAACTCCGCAAATACTTCCGGCGGCCCTGCGGCTACCCCCGGGCCGCTTAGTGCAATATGCAGAATACGGTTGCGGTAACTTTCCGCCACAAACAGCCGGCTCCCGTCAGCAGACAATACAAGCCCGTTGGCGTAGTCAAGACCTGCGGCTACAATGCGTTGTTCTCCGCCGGCGCCAACAAAGCAGACCTTGCCGTTCTCTCTTACGGAATCGGAAAAGTAAAGATGTTGTGCCGCATCCACCACCAGGTCATTCGGTGTATCAAAAGCAACACCTGCGCAGGATGCCTGTATAATGTGCCCCAGCCACTCCCCCTGCGGACTGAAGCGGCTAATAGCGGCTTTTCCCGTATCACACACCCAATGCTCCCCGCCCGGCAATATTGACTGTCCGTTGGGACAGCCTGCCTGGCCCCATGGCCGATATTGGCCATCTGTTCCCAACCTGCCTATGGTCCCGCCGGTGAGCGTCGTAAAATACAGATTGCCGTCTGCATCCACGGCAGGGCCTTCCGTGTAGAAGGGCAAATCCAGCAGCCGTGAAATGGTGTATGATGCCATGTTATATGTTTTCTTCGAAGGGGAACATTGGCCGCCTTCTACACCGGTAATTAAAAAGCGTCATGTCAGCGCCGGTAACACCCGGCGTGTCTACCTGTACAATTGAAGGACATACGCCTGCGTACGCGGCTATGGGCGCATTTACGCCCTTTGCCGCAACCCATGCAAAGTCTGCGGGACCAAGGTTAAAAGCGGTCATCTGGCGGAGGCTGTACGGCGGCGTGCGGCGCGTGGTGAACATCACCGTGTTGCCGGCGTGTGTTTTGATAACGGCAACCGGCCCCATATCGTAATTCACAAAGCCCCCGTGTTTGGGTGTAGTTTCAACAAACCGCCCGTCTGCCAGCTGCAGCAGCGTTGCCTCTGTGTTATAATGGCCGGTGGTGAGGGCAAAGCGGCTTCCTGTCGAAAACCGGCGGCATACTTCCACTGCCGCCGGGTCATGAATGCAAATAAACCCGGGGCCCAGGCCCGCTTTTTCCATGGCTTCCAGCAGCAGGGTGCTGTTACCGGGCGCCCCGCCTCCCACATTATCTCCCATGTCCAGCAGCAGCACCGGTGCAGGCATGTCTTTCAATAAAGGGATGACCGTTTCGATATTTTGTTTTTGTCCGTTGAAATCTGTTTTTCTTTCCCGTATGTATGAGCGTAATGCCTCAGCAGCATTGGTATGCGCACCGTCTGCCACCAGTAGAAAGGCAGTGCCCATTTCCGGCACGTCCGCATAAGGGAAGCCCAGAAGCACGCTCAGTGACAGCAAGCTGTTCTCCGTTTTCACCTGTTCTGCGAAGGCGTACAATTCCTTGCAGGGAGAGCGGTCTGTATATTGCTGCTCAATACTGATGGCCAGCGGCAGCTGTACCAACTGCTGCACAGGTCTTATTTTTCCCCTGAGGGTGTCTATCATCAGCAGGGCGGCTTTGCGGCCGGTTGCCCGCTGGTCTGTATGCGGGTTGGTAGCATACGCTACCAGTGCATCAGTAGCCGCAGCCATAGCCGGGCTAACATTGGCATGAGGGTCAAGCGTACCGGTAACCGGAATATGTGCGCCCAGTTTTTCCCGCAGCAAGCCCAGCCAATGCCCGTCCATATCCGGATAACCTTCCGCCACGCCGGCCCCATGCGGCACAACAATACACCCGTCTACCGGCAGTACTTCATCCAGCATGCGCATCATTTCATACACCATTGTTTCATACGCCTCTTTTACGATAATGCCACCGGGCGTGGCCATGGTGTATAGCACCGGCACCAGCTCCATATCGCCGCAGGTACCAATGGCCTCAATAATGCCACTGATCTCGTGATGCGCGCCGGCATACTCCTGCAGGATACCTTCTCCCGCCAGCCAGTAACCGCTCCTGAAATCGCCGAGTGTAGTGGGCGTTGCTATGAACGTATTGGTTTCATGGTAGATGCCCAGCAGGGCAATGCGTTTCTTCATTTTTTTCCGGTATAAACCACAATGTCCACTTCAAATTTCAGCAGGTCTCCCAGGCAGCCTATCAGGGTTGTTCTGGCCGGGTAAGGCGCACTGAAATATTCGCGGTAGATGGCATTAAACTCCGCCAGGTCTTCCTGCCGGCCTACGTAATTCCGCACCTGCACGGCATCTGCCAGCGAAGCACCAGCTGCTTCCACAATTCTTTTCAGATTATCGAAAGACCGGCGGCATTCCCCTGCAAACGTATCTTTCACGATATTCCCCTGGTCATCTACAGATGCCTGACCCGATACAAACAGGTAATCTCCGGCAATAATGCCCGGTGAAAAGGGTAAATGGCTTTGCGGGATATTGCTGCCGCTGATCACTTTCTTTTGACTCATAACACTCCGTATTTTTTATATGCTTCAGATGCCTTCATACCATTGCGAATGGCATCTCTTGTAATATTTTCCGCATTTACTTTTTCCAGCGCGGCCTTCAGGGCTTGCTCTTCCAGGTGGCGCGGCACCACTACAATCCCGTCTTCATCTGCCATTACCAGGTCTCCCGGGTTAAACCGCACCCCGTCTATTTCCACGGCAACGTCCACATCCACTACCCGCTGGCGGTGCTGGCTGTCATAAGGGTTCCTGGACGTGGCAAACACCGGGAATCCCATTGTCTTCATTTTATCAATATCTCTTACCGCGCCGTGAACAATTACGCCGGTGCAGCCGCTGTTGCGGGCGGCGGTAGACAGCAGCTCGCCCCAGATGCCGGAGCGGGTGGAGCCTCCCGCGGCGCATATCAGCACATCTCCCGGCTGGCAGGAATCTACTGCCTGCAGCTCCAGCTCATAGGGATTTTTATCTTCATGGTACATATCTGCCCACAGCGTTGTTTTGCAACGGCCCAGCAGTTTGGGAATGCCTGTGTATGCATGAAAAGGCAACCGGGTAGCCTGCTGTTTGTATCCCAACTGGTCCAGTACGTCAGACAATACGGCCACGTACAAGCGGGCGGTCAGATCTTCAAAATTCATTTTTCTGTGGTTTTAATATTTCTGATAATGAACAATACAACGGCGCACACCAGCAGGATGAGGGCCGCTACGCGGAACACGCTGCCGAGGTTGATCTGCACATCCCTCAACGCACCGCCCGCATAAATGCCGATGCCGCCTACAATGGCGCTGAACATGTTGAGCACACCGTACCCCGTGGCGCGGTACCGCGCATCTGTAATGAGGCAGAGAATGGGCATCATATTGGCATCACTGAAACTCCGTGTCAGCGCATAGATCATAAAACATACTACGGCCACATACAATGAGCCGGTGCCGGAGGCCATGAAGATGGCCGGCGCCGCTATGAGCAATCCCAGCATGGGTACCAGGATGCGCCCGCGGGGATTGGTACGGCTCCAGTAGTCTGCCAGGAAACCGCCCAGCAATACGCCTGCCAGTGACGCCGTATGAAAATAGCCGGTGGCATATACGCCTGCCATACTTTGCGATATGGAAAAATGCTCTTTGTAATAGGTAGGCAGCCAGGCTACCACCATCCAGCCCGCAACGCCCAGCAGGCTCCAGAAAAGCAGGGCCATAAAATAGGCGCGGCTGCGGAAGAGGTTGGCCATGGCGGCAGAGAAACTTGCTGCAGGTTGTGCTGCTGCCCCATGCCCCTCTGCTGCAGGCTTTGCATCACGCAGGGTGAAGAGCAGCACCACGGAGTAGCAGATGCCGATTATACCGAATATGCTGAAAGCAAAATTCCAGGAATGCTCTTCCGCCATCCAGCCGCCGATAAACCCAAGGCTCTGGCCCAGCATAATACCGCCCATGTGAATACCCGTAGCCAGGGAACGCGTATTGCCCTTATGATAGTCTACGATCAGCGCCAGCGCTGCGGGAATGTAACAGGCTTCGCTGATGCCCATCAACGCGCGGGTGAGCAGCAGCTCTTCAAAGGTGGTAGCATGTGAGGTGAGCCAGGTAACGGCAGACCATACAAACAGGCTGACAATGATCACCTTGCTGCGGCTGAAACGGTCTGCCAGGAAACCCGCCAGCGGGCTCAGCAAGCCATATATCCACAAAAAGACTGAAGTCAATAACCCGAACTGCGCATCCGTCATGGGTATGGCTTCCAGTATGGAACTGCGCATGGTAGTGATCATCATCCGGTCAAGGTAGTTGAGGCATCCCACTACGCAAAGCAGCGCCACTACCATCCAGGGATAATACCCGGTCATTTTCTTCATATGCTCCGTTTAGGTTGCCGGTGTGTAAAAACTTTCTATTTCCTCTACCATGCCCATCACCTCTTCATCAGACCATGGCAGCGGCCTGCCCAGCAACGGCGGCTTCGGGTCTCCAATGGTGATATTGTACTTCAGCTGCATGGCCCGGTTGAAGAAAGACCAGATCACCGGCAATATACTATCTATAAAACGCTGGAACGTTAACATATATTCCATGGCATGGCGCGTATTACCTTCCAGGAAAGACTCCCTGATATATTTGCAGGTGGGCCCGAACAGGTTGTAGCTGGTACCGATGGCGCCCACTGTACCACACATGGCAGCCTGGCACATCAGTTCATCCGCCCCGCTGAACAGCTTCCAGTGCTGCGCCTGGTTATGGATATTGCTGATCTCCAGCAATTTCACCGTGGTCAGCTTCAGGCCATGCACCTGTGGCAGGGCCAGCAACCTGTCTATCACCTCCTGGCTGGCCGCATTCCCTATCTGGTAAGGGAAAAACGGTACATCGGTTGATTCGGCTATGCGGCGGTAGTGCTCAAAAGCCATATCTGCCGTGGCGCCGTAATAAATGGGGCCTACAGAAGAAATACCATCCGCTCCCAGGCGGGCCGCATGTTTGGCCAGCCTTACAGACTCTTCTGTATTCAACGCGCCTACCTGCACCATTACCGGTATTCTTTTATTGGCAATTTCCAGTGTAGCCTGCGTGATCTCTTTTCTTTCCCGTTCACTGAACAAAAAGCCCTGCCCCGTAGACCCGAGCAGGTATAGGCCGTCTACGTTCTGCTCAATCAATAGCTCTACGAGCTTTTCCATTTCGCTGCTGTTAAAACTTCCGTCCGGGTTAACAGGCGTAAACAGGGCCGGCCAGAGGCCTTGGAACATATCATTTTTGTTGCTCATAACCGTTTATCATTATCGTATTAGAAAAAATATTGTATCCTGCTTTCGAGCTGTGCGCTCTCCACCGGTGTTACCGGCGGCAGGTCAAAATAAGTGTCTACTGAAAGCATGTCTTTAAATCCGCTGCCGGTAACCAGGCATACTACCTTTTCATGCGGCCCCACTTCATTGCGCTGCACGGCATCCTCCAGCCCGGCAAGCGCTACCGCGCCCGCCGGCTCGGCAAAAATGCCTTCTGTTTGCGCCAGTGCCTGCTGCCATGCAAATACCCGCCGGTCATTCACTGTATAACCATTACCGTTACTAGCGCGGCAGGATAAAATGACTTCGTTACCGTCAATTACGCTGGGCACCTGCAGGCCGCTGATACCGGTGGCAGATGAGGCCGCCGCACGCGCCGCTCCTGCGCCGTTGCGCAAGGGCGTTGCAATGGTATCATTCCCTTCCGGCTGCACGCAGTTTACCCGCACGGCGGCGCCATATTGCGCAAGCCCTTTTGCTACTGCGAGCGTGAGACCGCCCCCTCCTGCCGGTACAAAAATGTGCTGAACGTTCCGTTCCATGGCTTCCAGCAGCTCATACGCTATGGTTTGCACGCCCTGCATGCCGGAAGGGCAGTAGCGGTAAGCGCTGATGGGGAGCGGCAGGCGTTGCGCCCTGCAGAGATGCTCCAGCATGTTAAAAACCCCGGTTGTTACCGCCGGATCTTTGCCAAAGCCTTTCACCATGCAGATTTCCGCGCCATACAGCTGCATCTGCTTTATTTTGGGCGCGGGCGCCCCGTCAACCACCACCAGGAAACAACGGATACCGGCCGCGGCGCAGTAAGCCGCCAAAGCGGCGCCCGTGTTACCGCTGGAAGTGGCAATGCATACCTTCTGCCCTGCCGCCTTCAGCTCAGATACCAGTACGGCGGCAAACCGGTCTTTGTAAGAGCCGGTAGGGTTCAGATTTTCCAGCTTGAAATAGAGGTGAGGAATACCCAGCCGCGGGCCAATGGCTACAGACCGCACCAGCGGTGTATGCCCTTCTCCCAGCAGCACGCGGTGCTGTTCCGCTACTGCGGGCAAATGCTCCTGATATGACCAGATCGTTTTCAATACGTGTCAGGGAATTGTGTTTTTTTAATAGAATACCGGCTGAAATTGGATTTAAAGCCGCCGTCTACCACCAATGTGGTACCGGTTACATAAGCCGCCTGTTCAGAACCTAGCCAGTAAATGGCGGCCGCTACATCTTCAGGCGTGCCGCCGCGGTGCAGCGGTATAAAATCAATAATCTCCGTTATCAGCGCCGGGGCATTGCTATAATCCCGGCTGAGGTCTGTATCAATAAATCCCGGGCTTACGCCCGCCACCCTGATGCCGTTGCGGCCATAGGTAATGGCCAACTCGCGGGTAAGCGCGTCAAGCGCGCCCTTTGCGGCAATATATGCAGGAGATGTGCCGGCAGGCCGTTCTGCCATCATGCTGCCTACATTCACTATTACGCTGCCGGGCCGCATTTTTTCCGCGGCCAGCTTTGACAGAAAAACCGGTGCAGTGAGGCATACACGAAGCGTTTTTTCCCAGGTGTCCAATTCCATGCTCCGCAAGGTTTCAATGGTACGCCAGGCGGCATTGTTCACCAGCACATCTATACGCCCAAACTCCTGCATGGCCCGCTGCACCAGCTCTTCCCAGTGCTCCGCGTTCTCCAGGTTGCCCCGGCAGCAAATGCATGCTACCTGGTAGCGGCCGTATACTTTGCGCGCTACTTCCTCCAGGCCCTGCGCATCAACATCTGACAACACCAGCCGGTAGCCATGCTCCGCGAACAAACAGGCCGTAGCACTGCCAATGCCGCCTGCTGCCCCTGTAATGATGACTGTTTTCATATCACGATTTTTCCCGGTTGCGAAATAGGTAACACGCCGCCCAGGGCATCTCCCTTTTTTACTTTCACCATTGTTCTCAGCAAAAACACCAGCCCACCGGCATCTGTATAGACAGGAGTGCTGCTGCCTGTGTAAGGATCAATGATGACGCCCCAGCGGCTGCCGGCGGCCACTATATTACCGGTTTTCACATCTGCTATAAAAATACCCTCCGCCGGTGCAGGCATTTTGCCCTGCAGAAAACCGCTATCTGTACGGTGATCTTCTACCCAGTAGCGCTCTGCCGCCGGTTGCACTACTGCATGGCCGCTTATCATGCCCAGGTGGCGCAGAATGTTGGTCACGCCTTGCCGGTAGGCTTCCGCCACCTCACGCCTGAAGCCTGTGCCACCGCCATACTCCAGGTAAATAGCGGGAATGCCGTGATCTCGTGCCACAGACAAGGTTCTGCCGTCCGGCCTGAAATCTGTGCCCCAAACCAGTGGTAAATTGGCGGCCAACGCCATCTGCTGTTGCTGCTGCAATATTTCCTGCACGGGATGCAGCATATAGCCCGCCAGCGGAAAAATATCGTAGGTCAGGCCGCCCGTATGCATGTCAATCAAATAATCAGCCGCTCTTATAAGGGCGCTGGCGGCATACGCTGCCTGGTCTGTACTGCTGCCGTCTGCAGCACCGGGACATCTGCGCGCCATATCAAGGCCATCCGCACCAAAGCGGCTGACCGCTTCATAAGCGCCCGCACTGGCCAATGTCAGCAGTTGCACAGACCCGGCGGTCAATAACGAAGGCAGGGCATCCGCCAGTTCAAGCGCCGCCACCACAGGTTCATACTCATCTCCGTGCACACCGGCCATTACCAGTACCTTCGGCCCTTTGCGCGAAGCGGTTATTATTTTAGTGAGCTCCTTCATAGTATGGTGCGCCGCATGTAGGGGCAGAGGCGTCAAAAATTTCCAGTTCCCTGAACAGCAGCCGCGCCATTTCACGGTGGCCTTCCGCATTCGGATGCAGCGGATCGTTCAGCCAGTTTTTAAAAACGGTTTCCTGCGGCCGGCTTTCCCAATACTTGTAATGGTCTATCAGCAAAACACCCTCCGCCGCAGCCACTTCGCGGATAACCGGGATGTACTCCGGCAGGCGTCTCCTTTCCGGCGCGCCGGTGACAATGATGATGTTAGGCGTGTGCAGCAGCGGCACGGCGCCGGTTTCCCGGATTTTCTTCACCAACTGCTCCAGGTTCTTCCGGAAAACTGCCGGCGGCAGCTCAGGCTTTGCACAATCATTGGTACCGATCATGAGCGATACGGCAGACGGGCTGTACCGCGCTACCCGCCATTCAAAATCGTTCAATATGTGCTGCGTGGTGTTGCCGCTGATGCCGGTATTGATCACTACGTCCCTCACACGCGCCAGCTCCCAGCGGATGCGCTCGGCAAATACTTCAGGATAAGAACGGCAGCCATGGGTGTGCTTGGCGCCATGCGTAATACTGTCTCCCGTAAAAAGCCAGGTGTTGGGCGTTTTACGTTGCAGCAGCTCTTTTACAGTTTCCCGGTCTCCCGTTAAAACCGGCGTAAAAGCAGCTGTCAGCGGCGCTGCCGCAACACCCAGGCCTACAGTTCTTATAAAATCCCTTCTGGTATATGCCATTACTTGTATAATGATTTTTGTGAAAGGCGGGTAATATTCGTAACAGAGAGGTGCGTGCGCCTGGGGCGGTTGCCGGCGCAATAACCCAGCAATACATCCTTTTTCTTCGTAAAATGGATGGCAATGTAACAATACCACCCCTGCGGGTCTGACTCAATGTTGCGGACATGCTGCCAGGTTTTGCCTTCATCTTTTGAGACGGCAATAGTGAGCGGCGTACGGTCTTTCCCGGGCGTATTGTTCCAAACCAGCAACAGGTCACCGGTGGAAGGAATGCGGGCTATAGACGCGGGAGACAGAGGAGACTGGATGTTGCTCTTTTCAATATGGCTCCAGGTCTCTCCCTTGTCATTTGAATAAGACAGTTGCTGATACCCGCCGCTGGCACGGATGAACATCATAATGCGCCCGTCTTTCAGCTCAATCACCCCGGGTTCCTGGGTAACGATGTCTGTGGTGTTCGGCACCTCTGCCCCCGGTTTCCAGGTGGCGCCGTTGTCATCAGAGAAGTAACTGTACAGGTTGGCTTTCCCCTGCCATTTGCCGTCAACGGTGGTATGCTTTGCCACGGCCATCAGCAGGCGGCCGCTCTTCAACTGGATAACGCGGTTGTTATTGAGCACAAAATATCCTTTTTTATCCGTGATGCAGGGCACGGGCGCGCTCCAGGTCTTTGCTTCGTCATCAGACAGGCGCAGCATGGGAATACAGTCGGTTTCCGAGTTTTTCTTCAGGTAGAACAATGCTATCTTCCCGTTTTGCAGTCGCAGCAGGGAAACAGACATAACGTTCATATCTCCTTCTTTCTCCACAATCACTTCGTCCGTTTTTGTCCAGGTCTTTCCACCGTCTGAAGAATAGCGGCCAGCCAGGTAGGCAGGCGCATGATCACTGGTAGAGGTACCAGTATAACGGCTGTATACGAAGAGGATGCGGCCGTTCTTCAAGGTAATGAAGTCCCCTTCGCTGTTACGCGGGTTATCTTCTCCCGGGTTCAGTTGCAATGCCAGTTGTTGCTGGGCCGTAGCCTGATTTGCTGCCAGAAAAGGCAGCAGTAAACAACAGAGTAATTTGATCGTCTTACGCATAGTGTTGTCGATTGACCGGTTAATAATCCTGATTCTGAATAATGGCGGAATTGAGGCTGATAGTGCTTTCTGAAATCGGGAACAGCATGAGCCCCGGCTTGTTGCTGCGGCCCGAAAGGGAAGGCACTTTTTCGAATGCCTTGTTGAAGCGCACCAGGTCCCACCAACGTTTTCCTTCAAACACCAGCTCGAAGAGCCGCTCCTTTAAAATAGCCTCATCGTTTTCCGCTTTTGTGCCGTTTACAAATACATGGTTATTATAAGCAGCGCCGTAGGCACGCCGCCTTATATCGTTCATTTCAGTTGAAGGGTCTTGCCCCAGCCCGCTCTTCGCTTCCGCTTTCATCAGCAGCACATCAGCATAGCGGTACAAGATCACGTCGTCCAAGAACTTGCGGATGCCGGCTTGCACAAAGCCTTTGAATTTGAGCGTAACAGTGCCGTAATAAGTGGCAACATTCCCGTTATAAGTATATATTTCAACAAACGACGTGTTTTTCCGCAGATCATCTGCCGTAAACTGTGCCCTGAATACGGCAGAAGGCGCCCAGTTGTTGGAACCGCCGCCTGTCTGGATAAGCGCTTTGGTGGCGGCATCTGTAGTAGCGGGAATCTGGTCGTCCCGGATGTACATGGTGCTGTAATTGTTATTGGCAGCCTCAATATCCTGGAAACGGACAGACATCAGTATTTCCTTGTTGCCTTTGTTATTGTTGGCAAAAACGTCCGCAAAATTGGGCAGTAACTGCACGTCTGCAGTTTTGATATCTTCCAAAGCAGCCAGTGCAATATTGTAATCGCCTTCTCCCCCGTTCAGCTTCTTCGCCGTCCAGAGATACACGTCACCCTTCAGCGCATTCACGGCCGGTTTGGCCCAGAAGCTGCGCGCTCCTATGAAAGCATTGTCAGGAAACAGCTCCAGCGCTTTTTCGATATCTTCCTTGATCAGTTTGAAAATTTCTTCAACCGTGCTCCTTGCTTTACGGGTAGCGGTGGGGTCATACCCTTCCGTGGGTTCCGTTACCAGCGGCACACCGCCCCAGGTACGCGCCATTACAAAATATACGAAAGCCCTCATAGCATGCGCCTGCGCCAGTATCTTTTTCTTTTCCGCCTCTGCCGTAAAAGTTATCTGCGGCACATACTTCAGAATGAGGTTGGCATCATGCACAATGGTGTACAGCCCCACCCAGGTTGGCCCTGAAAACACCGGGTCAAGCGTATTCTGGAAATAACGCTGCATGTTGGCCGCGCCTTCAATACCAAAGTCAAACACTTCGCTCCGTGATTCCCCCCAGAGAAAAAGGTTGGCCTGCGCCTGCGACCTTAGCCGTACATACATGCCGTTAAGGCCGCCTTTTGCATCTTCTTCCGTTTTCCAGAAAGAGTTCACGGATATTTCGCTGACGGGCTTCAGATCAAGGCTGGATGTACAGGAAACCGCTACAACCCCTGTCATCAGCAATATTGTATAGAGTAACTTTTTCATGCTTAGAAGTTTACGTTAACACCTAAAATAAATGAGCGCGGTACCGGGTAACGGCCTCTTTCCTCCCCGCCTTCTTCCGGCAGCAGGCCCTTGTAGGCGGTGAAATAATGCAGGTTGCTGCCGGTGGCGTAAACACGGGCGTTGGTCATGCCTACCCTGCTTATCAGCGAAGCAGGTAATTTGTAAGAAAGCGTTACTTCCCGCAGGGCCAGGTAGTCTCCTTTTTCGTAATACCTGGAATTGCCTCTGAAAATATTGCTGCGCACCGTCTGGTCTGCCCAGTAGTAGCGGGGAATATCTGTTACGTCCCCTTGTTTTTGCCAGGAATTCTTCACATCGCTCAGGATGTTGATGTCTCCCTGGAACTGGCCAATGAACTGCGCCCTGGTGTAGTTATAGATGGTATGGCCAATAGCAAAGTCCGTTCTGGCGGTGAGCGTGAAATTCCTGTAGGTAACGGTGGTATTGAAACCGCCTGTCCATTTGGGATAGATGTTGCCAACATAGGCCCTGTCCCGCGTGTCTATGGTATCGTTCCGGTCTATGTCCATCCAGTTCACATCTCCGCCATATTTGGTCTTGTTGGCGAGCGGCACTACCATATCTACCGGACCGGCTTTTGCTTCCGCGTCTGTAGCATATATGGAAAGCTGCTTGTAGGCGAACACGTCTCCAATAGGCTGGCCTTCCTGTAAACCGCCGGCCCATACGTAGCTGTTGCGTTTGGGGTCATAGATGTAGATGCCGCCTACCCGGTTAAACTCGTTCCCGTTAGGGGGCAGCTTCAGTATCTTGTTCTTCACGAAGCTGGATACGAGGCCCACGTTCACCTTCACTTCACTTTCAGGCCGCAGCAGGTCTGCATTCACTTCTATTTCAAAACCTTTGTTCTCCAGAGAGCCCAGGTTGGTCAGGATGCTGGCAAAGCCGGTGTAATGCGGCAGGTCGAGATTGGTGAGCAGGTTATCGGTAACCCTCCTGTAATAGTCTGCCACAATGGAAATGCGGTTGTTGAACAAACCTGCGTCAAGCCCCACATCAAAGGTGGCAGAGCGCTCCCATTGAAGGTCCTGGTTGGCGAGGCGCTGGTTCTGGATGGCAGCCAGGCCGTTGTACCGGGCGCCCACGCTGTACTGACCCTGCGCATGGAAATCAGACAAACCGCTGATGTTCCCGTTCACACCGTAGCTGGCGCGCAGTTTCAGGGTGCTTAAAGTGCGGCCTGCTGTCCAGAATTGTTCCTTATGCACGTTCCAACCGGCAGATATGCCGGGGAACAGGCCCCATTTGTAGTTGTTGCCCAGGTTGGAAGCCCCATCGTACCTGGCATTCACCTCCAGCAGATATTTGCCGCTGTAGTCATAGGTGAGCCTGCCGAAATACCCGGCAATGATCTGCCTGGAGGTATTGCTGGATACAGACACGGGCTCAGCCGCAGCGTTCAGCGTGGGGATCAGGTCTGTAGAAGCTCCCCGGCCGCTGGCTGACAGGCCATAGTTAACCCTGTTGAAATAGGAGATACCGCCTTTTGCCTGGAAGTTATGCGCGGAGAAAGATTTGCTGTAGGTCAACACGCCGTCAAACTGTTTCTGCAGGTAAAGGGTATGGCCGGCGCTGGCATCCCGCGTGTCAACAAACTGTGTGGGCGTGTTGTAGTATGCCAGCTGAAAGGCGTTGGTAATGCCCTGCACCATGTACAATGAAGCGGAGGGCTCGAATTTCAGTTCCGGGATGATGGCCCATTCACCGCCTACGGAAAGCGAGAGGCGGTTCAGGTTATTGCCGGTCTTGTACTTGTCCAGGTGATACAGCGGATTGCCCAGGCTCCGGTTCTGCCCCGGGGCCAGCGTACCGTCTTCATAATACATTTTAGCGGTTGAAGGCAGGCCTATAGACCTTTCAAAAATGTTGTTGATGTTGTACACCTCATTGTCTTGCGAGTTGCTGAAGTTTACACGGGAAAACACTTTTACGTTATCCCGGATATTGGCGTCAGCATTCAGGTCTGCATTGAAACGCTTGTACCCTGTACCGATGGCCACACCCTGATCTGTCAGGTACCCAACACCCCCAAAGAGGCGCACTTTTTCCGTTCCGGCCGCGTAGGAAAGATAATGCTGCTGGGTGATGCCGGTGCGGAACAACACGTCTTGCCAGTCTGTTTCCTGGTAAATAATGGTTTTGGAAGGGTCAAGCGGGTCAGGCATGCTTTTCCAGCCCTGCTGGAGCTTATGTTCGTTGTCCGGTGTAAGGTACATCACCGTGAAGCCGGTACGGTTGGTGAGGTTGTTACCCGTACCTGAGCCTGTGGCCATGGTGAGACGGGAAAGCTGGGTAGGGTTCACCTGTCCGGTAGCGGCTATGCCGAGGCGGTTGAAATAAATGAAGTCTTGCGCGGAAGCAAAATCGAAACGCCGGTTAAAATCGGAAAAACCGATGTTATAGCGGTAGCTGATGTCTGCCTTGCCCATAGCGCCTGTTTTGGTGGTAAGGATCACTACGCCGTTAGCCCCTCTGGCGCCGTAAATAGAGGTAGCGGCAGCATCTTTCAGCACCTGCATGCTGGCAATATTGTCTGCGCTGATATCGTTGAGATCTGCACGGATCACGCCGTCAACGATGTACAACGGTGAAGCGCCGTTGGGGTTATTGATGGAAGTACCACCGCGTACAATTACCCGCGGTGCGGCGCCGGGCTGGCCGGTGGTGGTTTGCACCCTTACGCCTGACACGGCGCCCTGCAAGGCCGTGGCCACGTTTGCATAGGGTTTGTTTTTGAGCACGGCCGTATCCAGCTTGGAGATGGAAGTGGTGAGCGTTGCTCTTGATTGGGAGCCGTACCCTACCACCACTACATCATTCAGGTTATTGACCTTGGGCTCCAGGGAAACGTTCACCTCCACCTGTTCTGCCAGCACTATTTCTTTTGAATCGAAGCCCATGAAGCTGAAAATGAGTGTTTGGCCTGTAGAGGCCCTGAGCTGGTAGCGGCCCTGCTCATCTGTGCTGGCGCCCTGCTGCGTGCCTTTTACCTGCACAGTTACAAAAGACAGCGGGGCGTTGTCTTGGCCGGAGGTTACACGGCCTTTGACCAGCCGCTCCTGCGCGCCTGCGGTAAAAGATAGCCCCGGGAGGTATAACAGGGCCAGCATTGCGAAACATAACCTTCTTACTGTGTTCATTTAGTTACGATTTTGGCATGAAGTATCAGCTTTGAAGCGGAGTGGAATCTATAGTTACATTTGTAGGACAAATATAATCATCCTTTTTTAATATCAAAATAATTGTAGAAATAAATTATTTATACCGTTATTGTCTATCTTTGCCCTCAAAAAAATAACATGTCGTTGTCAAGACCCAATGAGCTTGAGCCCCTGGAGAGTTTGTCCATGACGGACAGAGTGGAAAATATACTGAGAGAATACTTTGCAGATAATGGTTTCAAACCTGGCGACCAGCTTCCGAACGAGATCGAGATTTCACAGAAACTGAATGTAAGCCGCAACGTGGTTCGGGAAGCCCTGAGCCGCCTGCGCATGCTGGGAATGGTTGAAGCAAGGCCAAGAAGGGGTATGACCATGGCGCAGCCAGACCTGCTGGCGGGCATTGAAAAAGTAATGAACCCTTTTATCCTCAGCCAGGATAACCTGAAAGATATATTTGAAATGCGCCTTATTCTCGAGATGGGCATTGCCGAATTTCTTTTTGCCCGCAAGAACAAAAAAGACCTTGACGCGCTGGAAGAGATCGTGAACAAACAAAAGGGCCTTACCACGCTTACAAAGGAAGACGAAGTGGCCTTCCATGGCAAACTGTATGAAATGACGGGGAACGAAACTTTCACCCGCTTCCAGAGCCTGTTGCTGCCGGTGTTCGACCATGTATTCAAGTCGTATTACCAGGTGGGTGAAAAAGACAAACAAAAGATCAAAGATCCCGTTTCGCACTTTGACCTCTTTATGATACTGAAAAAAGGCACGCCGGAAGAATTCCGGAAAGCCATGCACAAGCACCTGGGCGTGTATTACGATACGATCAACAAGCGGTAGGCCGAGCGACTTTTTTCTTGAGGATAACGGGCGGTTTAACGCCCGTTTTTGATAATATCTACCGCCCTTTGCATCAATTCCCTGCCCGGCGGGACTCATCAGCAGACCCGGTTTGCCGCTCCCTGGCCCCTTCTATCTTGTTATTACCAAAGCGGTAGCTGAATGAAACGTTCACAGTGCGGTTCTGCCAGCGGTTATTGACGTACAGGAACACATCCCCATACTCTGCCTGCCCCCTGAAGCGGTTGGAGGCGAATATATCATTCACGTTCACTTTGATGGTGCCCTTCTTTTTCAGTATCTGCTTTTGCGCGCCGGCGCTTACGCCCCACATCCACCGGCCACGGAAAATGCCGTATACGTTGGGAGACTCAAACCAGCCGCTTAGCTCCAGCTTATAGTCTTTGGGCAGCATGAAAGTGTTGGTGGAGTTAAAGTTACTCGAAAACTGCTCGTTGTTGAACGCCAGCGCGGAATCCCTGATGCGGTACTGGTTGAAGTACAATGACGCGTTGTTATTGGAATTCCACCACTTTACCGGGTCAAACGGCAGGGTGAGGTTAAGGGAATACATGATTTGTTCCCCAATGTTTTTATTGGTGCTGATGGTTACTTTGGTTTCGTTATTCACCATCAGGAATTCGTTGATCACGTCTGTACTTCTGCTGTAGCCCAGCACCGCAATATATTTCTGCTTGAACATATAGGTCAGCTCAGTGTTCTGAGTATAGGCAGGCGTGAGGAAAGAGTTACCCCTAAAGTACGTGAACTTGTCGAGGAAAAACATAAAGGGATTCAGCTGCCCGTAACCGGGGCGGTTGATGCGGCGGCTGAAAGCCAAACCAAGTTTATGATTGTCTGAAAACTTGTGATCTACGGAAACGTTCGGAAAATAATCGAGGTATGTTCTTTTGATGCGGCTTTTCAGGGAAATGGAATTACCGTCTGAAGTGGTCTGCTCCAGGCGCAGGCCTAGCACGAAGTCTGTTTTATTGATCTGTTTCCTGTAGGTGAGATAGGCAGCCAGTACATTTTCCTTGTATACAAACTGGTCATATTGCGACAAGACCGGTACAAACGAACCGTTTTCCAGCGAGTCAAAGCGCATGTTGTTTTCTGTACTTACAAAGCTGGTTTTGGCGCCGGCCTCTATTTTGGAGGTTTTGTCCAGCACACGCACCAGGTCTGCCTTGAAGCTTTTGATAGAAATATTGGTATAGGGAAGCGTGCGGATGCCGCTGCGTTTCATAGTGGCGCCGCTGTGCGCGTTCACCATACTGTCTGCCAGGTAGGTGTTCATGCGGTTGTAGAATTTGGCATAATCTGCGTCCATTGTCAGTTCGGAGCCGCTGGTGTCTATCTTCCACTTGTAGTTGAGATTATAGGAAATGTTGCGGAAGCGGTTATTACCCTGCAGCCCCGTATGGAGGATGGAGTCTGTAACCCCGCCCTGGTTGGCCACCTGCGTGGCACTGGGCGCATTGCGCCAGAAGGCGTTGGTATAGCCGGTAACCATAATGCCCACCGTATGTTTGGGAGTGATGAAATAATCAAACCCGGTTTTCATAGACCTGTTCAGGAAACGGCTGGTCTGGTACACATCCTGCTGGAAATTCAGTGGGATGGCGCCGCCCGTTCTCCTGATGAGCAGGCGGGTATTGAAGCCGTTCCATTCGCCGGCGTTCAGGTTGGCAAACCAGTTGAACTTTTTGGTGCGCCAGTTGAGGTTGGCGCCGCCATTGCCGAACACATATTTGCCTGCGCCTATGCTGGTATTGATGCTGCCGTTGAAACCGGTAAGCTGGCCTTTTTTTGTTTTGATGTTGATGATACCGGATGTGCCGGCTGCATCATACTTGGCGCCCGGACTGGTAATGATCTCTATCTGCGCTACAGATTCTGCCGTCATGCTCTTGAGCAGTTCTGCCAGCGCTTCATTGGAAAGGTAGGTGAGCTTACCGTCTATCATGACCGTAACACCTTGTTTACCTTTCAGTATCAGGTTATCATCCTTGTCTACCGTTACTCCCGGCGCCCGGCGCAGCAGGTCGAGCACGGTGTTGCCGGCTGCTGTTACGCTGCTTTCCACGTTCAGGATGGTTTTGCCTTCGGCCCTTTCCACATAAGGTTTTTGTGCGGTCACTTCCACCCCTTTCAGGTTCTTCGGCGCGGTGGGCAGGGCCAGGGCGGGAACGGTTACCGTTTTGCCGGCTTCCGTTAGCTGGAAGGCGGCGCTGCGCACGCTAGTATATCCCATTTGGGAGGCCTCTATATAATACTTGCCGGTTTTCATTTTTTCGAACAGGCATTTGCCGTCCTCATCACTCATCTGGCCTTTTATCAAAGCTGAATCTGCCGCGGCACGTACGGCTACGCTGGCATAAGGGAGGGGCTTGCCGGACGCATCTGTTATCCTGATGGCTATCCTGCCTGTTTGCGCTTCCTGGGCTAACAATTTGAGGGATGCAAACAACAATACACTCAATAAGACAAGTTTATTCATATAGCAAGGCTTGAATGTATACCGGTTTTCGGGGCAATAAACCACCGGCATATTAAAGCTAGGTTATTCCTTTCGTTCGCCCCTATTCAATAAAGACGGCCGGTAAAAAAAAAGGTTGCAGGGCGCTGTATTAATTTTGAAGGCAAAGGGCTGCCCGGTTAAAAATCGATTTAGCCGGTTACAAGAAAAGATGAAGGTGGGCGAAGCAAAAAGGCGGCAAATTATTTTACGTAGCGGTCTGCCAGCTGAATGTACTGCTCCCAGTCGTACCAGGTAATATCATGTTTGCCGGTGCGGAGGTGGTAGTGTACAATTTCTCCTACCGGGCTGTCTGGCCCGGGCATGGTAACAGATGTCAGTCCCTTGAAGCCATAGAGGCCATAGACAGAGCTGGCGTACTGGGCGGACAGGAATTCACCTTTGGGGTCTGCCCAGAGGTCTTCCGTAGCGCTGGCCACATATAGCGGCCGCGGCGCCATCAGTGCCAGCAGCATATGCTGGTCTGTAGGCATGCCATCCGGCCGGCCATTGTAGGTTTTATATTTCGCAACGAACCAATGCGGGAAGCTGGTGTTGATCCTTTCCACCGTTTCTCCAAACCAGCGGCGGCTAAGGGCGGCGCCACCTTCTCCGGAGTTGTTGGAAACAACCATGGCGAAACGCTGATCATTAGCTGCGGCCCAAAGGGCGGCCTTGCCCAGGCGGGAGTGGCCGGTAACTATGATGCCGTTGCGTTTGATGGCAGGGTCTGCTTGCAGGTAATCTGCCATTCTGCAAAGCCCCCAGGCCCAGGCCCCTATGGCGCCCCAACTGCTTGCCGGGGTTTGCAGGCTTTCCTGCAGCGTAGTGCGGATGCCGGTTTTCCAGCCTTCCGCATGGTCCGGCTCGAGGTCTCCGTAATAGGCGGTGGCCAGGGCGTACCCCTTCTCTATTATTTTTTCTGCCTCCCAGCGGCTGGCCTGTTCAGCACGGCTGGAGGGTTTTGACATCCAGCTACGGGTAATGGCAATGGTTGTATCTGCATTCACACTGTGGTTGGCTTTAAAGTTCAGCCCTGTAAAAACAGGTACCGGCCCGGTGGCGTTGCGGGGAACGTACAGGAGCATATCCATAAACGGCGCCTGGTTTCCGGGGCCAAAAAAGATCCTGATCTGCCGGGCAATGGCGCGGCCGCCCAAAGCGGCGGAATCTACAGTCAAGGTACTGTAATGCATGCCGGCCGGGGCGCCCGGGAAGGCGCCATATACGTGTTCCCGGAAAAGCTGCAGCACTTCCTGCCGCCGGCCGCTCTCCCATGCGGCCTTGCTGGTTACCTTTCTGCCATTGGCCTGTTGCAGTATTTCCGGCAGCTGGTAGCGGCCAACTTTGGATTCATCGTAATTAAACTCTTCTTTTTCTTTCCGCTCCGGCCGCGGCGGAACGGGGTCTGCCGGCGTTTTCACAGCGGGGTCATATACGGCTACGGCCACCCTGGAGTCTGCGCAGCCATAGTAGAGGAACCATTTCTTTTTAAAGTATACCAGGCCTTCTATGAACACCGTACCGTCTACATATTGCCCGCTCTTTTCAAACGGCTCCATAGGCCGCAGGAAAGGTTCATCCAGCCGGGCAATGGGCCTGGTAGGGTCTTTCTTGTCAAACAGCACCTGGCCGGCGCAGTAGGCGTTGCCGTTGAAGCGGCGGTCTCCGCCATCTCCGCGCTTGTTTTTACCGTTGTAGAGCAGCAGGATGCCCTTGTCTGTCACCACTGCGGGCGGACCGCACTCTGTAAGATCGCTGTCAAAAAATCCCCGACGCGGGCTGATAAAAGGTTTCAGGCCGCCGGTATCATTCAGCACGGGCTGCCAGTTGCGGAGGTCGTCAGACACGGCGCCGAACACGCTTTCTTCTCCCCAATACATAAAATACCGGCCGTTCACTTTGGTGATCACCTGCCGGCCATTCTCTATTTTAGTTACAATAGAGGCGGATTTGCTCCACTTGTTGAGGAATTTGCCGCCATATGCCTTTGCGAACACCGGCCCGTGTTTCTGCCAGTGCAGCAGGTCTTTGGAAGTGGCTACGCCAATACGCGCCACATCCCGGTTCCACTGGGTGTAGAACATCACGTAGGTACCGTCTGGGGTAACGGCCACCCGCGGGTCTTCACAACCACCGGGGTATTCATAGGCCTGCTGACCGTCGTTACCGGGGTATAGCACCGGCTTTTTGTTCCGGGTGAAATGCAGCCCGTCCGCGCTTTCTGCATACCCTATGCGGGAAGTGCGCTTGCCAATGCCAACGCCTGACTTGTCTTCCGCGCGGTACAGCACCACTACTTTATTTTTTTTGACCGCCGCGGCGGGATTGAAAGTATCGTTGGATTCCCATGCTACGTTGGCTTTTTGCATCGGGCAATAGAAATAGCTGGCGGTATCCGGCAAGAGCACGGGGTTGAGGCCGGACGGGCGCACAAAACCGCCCAGGGCCCAGTCTGGCAGCTGGTGTTGCGGGAACGCGGTAACAGAACAGAGCAGAAGGATGGCAATGAAAATGAAACGTGGAGCTTTCATGCGTGGATGGCTGATGTGGTGAATGAATATTTTGTAAATGTAAAATTTCCCTGTGGAAAACAAAAGCCTGCCATCTAACGCACCTCCCTGAAAGCACTTTATTGCTTTTTTTGTATTTTGCCCGAACACAGCAGTGTATCTGTCAACCAATTTCCAGTAAATTAACCAGCCTGATGTTTATTTCATAATTAATTAATCAGCCGGGTAGGATTATTTTCTTTTTTTTGCATTCTCGAAATTACTTGGTGTTGTCAACTGGTGAAGTACATACAGACAAAGAGCTATTCCATCTTATTGCTGAGGGCAACGAAGCAGCGTTCAGCAGGCTGTTTCACCGTTACTTCAACACGCTTTATGCCGCCATGCTCCGTTATACAAAAGTGCCTGACGATGCGGAAGACATTGTACAGTCCGTATTTGTAAAACTCTGGGAAAAACGGAGCATGATGCCAGCCATTGAAAAGCCCCTGGGCTGGATGTTTATGGCGGCCCGCAACGAATTTCTTGACCGTTTCCGGAAACGCTCTGCAGAAGCGGGGTACCAGCAGTACCTGAAAGATATCTTTGATGAAGAACGGAATACCCCGGAACATCTGCTGCTGCTGCGCCAAAAGGAAGAGCTATGGAAAAAAGCCATGATGCGGCTTTCCCCGCAACAACGGGAATCCTTCCTGCTCAACCGCGAAGCCGGTTTAACCTATGATGAAATTGCGCTTAAAATGGGCATTGCGCGCACTACGGTAAAGGAGCATATCTCCAGGGCCCTCCGCTCTATCCGCTCCTACCTGGCGGAGCATGCCGATGTAATGTTCCTGCTGGCCGGCACCCTGTTCCGCTGCCTTGCCCCCTGCTGACTTTTTTTTCTGCCCCTGTCCTCCTGATCCCAAACTTGTACGTCTTATTGCCGTAGAACCTGTTTACCACATGACCGAAAAAGAGTTCAAACGCCTGCTGGAAGGCTATAAACAACAGCGCCTCACGGCAGAGGAATTGCAGCAATTCCTTGAGCATGCCCGCCTGCCGGAGTTTGAGCCGCTGCTGGGGCAGGAGCTGCTGGCAGACCTGCATCACCATACGGCGGATGACCTTGCCGCCACAGACAGGAGCCGCAGGGTATGGGCGCAGCTCAACGCCATGCTGCAGGAAAACAGGGAGGCTGCCGTTCACCCGCTCCCCCGCCGGAAGCCCCCTTACCGCTGGGTGGCAGCCGCTTCCGTTGCAGTGTTGCTGCTGGCGGGAGCATACCTCTGGCAAAATACCGGCAGGGATGCAGCCAGGCCTGTTGCCGGCCAGGTGCTTTCCCCGGCAGATATTCCGCCAGGCCATGAAGGGGCGGTGCTCACCTTGGGAGACGGGCGTAAAGTAGCGCTGGACAGCCTGGGAGACCAGATGCTGGCGCAGCAGCAGGGCGTACGGGTGCTGCTCCAGGGTGGAAGCCTGGCCTATGCGGAACATGACGCGGGCCAGCCAGCCGGCAAAACCTACAATACGGTTACAACACCGCGCGGCCGGCGCTTCTCCATCACGCTGCCCGATGGCACGCGTGCCTGGCTGAATGCGGCCAGCACCATCCGTTTTCCCGTTTCCTTCCGCGGGGCCGGAGAAAGAATGGTGGAGGTCAGCGGGGAAGTTTATTTTGAAGTGGCGCATGACAGGCAACATCCCTTTAAAGTAATAGCAGACGGAATGTCTGAAATAGAAGTGCTGGGTACACACTTCAACGTCAACGCCTATACTGACGAAAAATTCATCCGCACCACCCTGCTTGAAGGCAGTGTAAAAGTGCGGAGCAAAGCCGCGGTCAATATTCTAAGGCCGGGGCAGCAATCTTCCCTGTCAAAAACAGACGGCGGTACAAAAATAAATACCGTAGATACGCTGCAGGCCGTTGCCTGGCGGAAGAACCTGTTCAACTTCGAGCAGGCAGACCTTGAAACGGTTATGCGGCAGCTCTCCAGGTGGTATGATATAGATGTGGTGTATGAAAACGGAGTGCGGCCTGTCCGCTTCGGCGGTAAAATGAAAATGGGGGCAAAACTGTCTGAAGTACTGAGAGTACTGGAAGTTTCCGGCGTACGCTTCCGCCTCGAAGAAGGGAGGCGGCTGGTGGTACTGCCCTGATCAATTCCTGCAATAACGTAGTGTCAATAAAAGAAACCGCCACGGCTCCTACACCGCGGCGGACATGTCTGGTCATTGCCGTTATTATTCCTGTAGAAACAAACATTATTAACCAAACCAGTACAAAGTTATGTCAAAAAAACGTCTTTGTGCCCGGGGGACGGCATTCCCCGGCGAGCCGCCGCATGCCATTCCCAAGCCCCGACCGAAGGGCTTTCACGGGCGCATGCTAAAAAAATTGCTGTTGATGAAATTCATGATGCTCCTTCTGACGGCTGCTTTTATGCAGGTTTATGCAAGCAGCAAAGCACAATCCATCACCTTGTCAGGAAAAGACCTGCCTTTGAAGAAAGTCTTTGCCGCCATGGAAGCACAGGCCGGCGTGGTATTCTTTTACAATATCGAGCTGCTGAAAGATACCAGGCCGGTGAGCGTGGCAGTGAAAAACATGCCGTTGAACCAGTTTCTGGCCCTGGTCATGAAAGATCAGCCGGTAGACTACGAGATCAGCGATGTTGCCGTGGTCATCAAAGCGAAAAAAAACCGTACCGCCCCGCAGCAGCCGGTAATATTGCCGCCCCTGAAAGGCCGGGTAACGGATGCTTCGGGAAGCCCGCTGCCGGGAGCTTCCATTTCCGTAAAGGGCACCTCCCGTTCCGCCATTACAGACGAGAACGGCCGTTTTTCCATTGACGCCTCCCCGGATGATATACTTGTGATTACATTCATGGGCTTCCTCTCGCGGGAAATTGCCGTGAAAGATGCCGGCGCTGCCATGGAGATCAAGCTGCAGGAAGATTCCAGGCTGATGGGCGAAGTGGTAGTACTGGGGTTTGGGCAAACCCAGAAAAAAATCGCCCAAACAGGCGCCATTTCATCCATTTCCAATAAAGAGCTGATGCAAAGCCCGGTGTCAAACATCACCAACGCACTGGCAGGCCGCCTGCCGGGGCTTTTCACTGTACAGCGCTCCGGCGAGCCGGGCCGTGACAAATCCGATCTCTTCATCCGTGGCAGGGCCACCCTGAACAGTACCGCCCCGTTGGTGACCATAGACGGCGTTCAGAAAGACTACTCCGCCATCACCACGCTTGACCCTAACGAGATTGAGAACATCACCATTCTCAAAGACGCTTCGGCCACCGCGTTATATGGCGTAAAAGGCGCCAACGGCGTGGTGATCGTGACCACGCGCCGTGGAAAAGAAGGCAAGCCGGTGATGACCTTCCGCACACAGTCTGCCATGCAGGTCCCTACCCGCATGCCCCGCTTCCTCGGCTCATATGATTTTGCCCGGTTGTACAATGAAGCCTACCTGAATGATAACCCCGGCGGTACACAAATGCCCTACTCTGAAGAAGCGCTGGAAGCATACCGTACCGGCTCAGACCCGCTGAAATACCCTGACGTTGACTGGATAGACGAGGTAGTGAAGAACTCGCTTTCCTCCCAGACAAACCTCAACCTGAGCGGCGGCGGAAAAATGGTACGGTACTTTGTAAATATGGGATACATGTACCAGGACGGCTTGTATAAAACACAAAAGAACGACCTGTACAACCCCAATTTCGAATTGAAGCGCTACAACTTCCGCAGCAATGTAGATATTGACTTTGACAAGGACTTCTCCGTGGCCCTCAACCTCTACGGCTCTATTGAAGACCGCAACTACCCCAACGTTTCAGCAGGCAATATGTTTGGCAGCCTGCTGTCTCGCATACCGCCCAACGCCTTCCCGGTAAGGTACCCTACCGGTTTCTGGGGCATACACGCAACAGGTTACGGCAACCCGCTGGCCAGGATCAACAACTCCGGTTTTACGCAGGAGTTCAACTCGTCTTTGTCAGGCATGGCCTCTGCCATACGGAAGCTCGATTTCATTACCGAAGGGCTGTCCATCAAAGCCAATTTCTCTTTTGACGGGTATTTCAAGAACAATTTTTCCCGCACTATGGACGTACGCAAGGCCGTATACAATGGTACCGGTGATTATAATGACCCCACCAACTATACCTACCGTGACCAGGACCTTCCGCTGAGCGCTCCTAATTCTACCTTTAACCAGAACCGGGATACCTGGATAGACCTCAGCCTTAACTACCAGCGTTCTTTCGGCAGGCACTCCTTCATAGGCATGCTGCTTGCCAACCGCCAGCAGCAGGTAAGAGGCGGTGAAATACCCTATGTTTCCCAGGGTTTGGTGGCAAGAGTAGCGTATAACTACAACAACCGCTATTTTGCAGAATTTAACGCGGGCTACAACGGAACGGACAACTTTGCGAGAAGCAACCGGTACGGTTTCTTCCCCGCCGTATCTGCAGGCTGGGTGGCCGTTGCAGGCAAACCCGTGATAGACTTGCTGAAGCTCCGCGGCTCTTTCGGCCTTACGGGCAATGACCAGCTGACGGTATCTAACCGCCGCTGGCTGTTCATTGAAGAATACCAAACGGGCACCGGCTACAGCTTTGGCGAGCAGCTGGCCAATATTCCCGGTGTTAAAGAAGGCGCGCTGGCCAACCCGCTCGTTACCTGGGAAACAGCGCAACGCTCCAATGCGGGCATTGAGCTGAAACTGTTCCGCAACAGCCTGCTGGGCATCACCGCAGACGTATTCTATGAAAAGCGGAAAGACATGCTGGTATTGCCGCAAAGCATTCCCTACATGAGCGGTATCCCTTCCGCAGACCTGCCGCCCGCCAACTTCGGCACCACGGAAAATAAAGGGTTTGAAATAGAAGTAACGCACCGCAACCGCGTCAGGGGCATTTCCTACTTCCTTACCGCCAATACGTCTTTTGCCCGCAACAAGATCCTGGAAATGGACGAAGAAACGCAGGCCTACCCTAACCTTTTCAGAACAGGCCGCCCTATAGGCCAGGAGTTTGGCCTGATAGCCATCGGTTTCTTTAAAGACAAGGAAGATGTGATCAACAGCCGGGAACAAACGTTCGGCAAGGTAATACCGGGAGACCTCAAATACTATGACGTGAATGGCGACGGCATTATTGACAATAATGACCAGGCGCCCATCGGGAAAAGCACTATCCCTGAGCTGATGTACGGCTTCTCCGGCGGCCTGAACTTCCGGAACTGGGATTTCAGCTTCCTGCTGCAGGGCGGCGCCGGCTTCTCTTATGTGCGGGAGCTGGAAACGGCTTACGAGTTTTACAACGGCGGGAAGGTGATGGACATACACCTGGGCCGCTGGACGCCGGCAACGGCTGCCACGGCTACCTACCCGGTGCTGCACACGGGCTTCAACGACAACAACCACCGGAAGTCTACCTTCTTCCTGCGCAAGGCAGACTACCTGCGGCTGAAGAACCTGGAGCTGGGCTATACCTTCCGCCAGCTGAAAATATCAAAGAAAACCGGCTTCTCGTCCGTACGCATTTACGGAAGCGGCCTGAACCTCTTCACCATAGATGCCACAGAAGGTGACTTTGACCCCGAAGCGTCCGGCGGCCGCTACTGGAGCTACCCGCAGGTAAAAGTTTTCAATTTAGGCGTCTCTGCCAACTTTTAATCAAAAGACATGAAAAGGATACATTTACTTCAGTGCATATATTTCATAGCAACCTGTCTTGCCGTCACCTCCTGTAAAAAGGTAGATGATTATCTTGACAAGGCTGAGTCAGGCGGGCAAACACTGGAACAGGTATTTGGCAGCTTCGTGCAGTCTGAACGCTTCCTGGCCAACGTATACTCTCGCCTGCCTTCAGAATACGCCACCAAATATTGCAATGCATCAGACGAAGCCAAGAGCCCGCATGGCACTTCTGCCGAGAACCAGATCAACAACGGCGTGTTCTCCCCTGCCGGCAATCCCTATAATAACTGGACGGCCACTTACCAGGCCATCCGCTCCGTCAACATCTTCCTGGCCAACGCCCATAAAATTCCCGTGCTGAATGCAGAACAGGAGAAAGACAAGCCGCGGATGACCGGTGAAGCGCATTTCCTGCGCGCCTTTTTTTATGCAGACCTGTTCAGGCGCTGGGGCGGAGTTCCCATCATTGAGCAGCCGCTTGACGTTACGGAGAACATGCAGATACCCCGCAACACGGCGGAAGAAGTAGTAGAATTTATTGTGAAAGAATGTGATGCCGCTACGGAGCTGCTGGGCACGGAATACACCAGCAATCACCTCGGCCGCGCCACCAAGGGGGCGGCCATGGCCCTGAAAGCCCGCGTGCTGCTGTATGCCGCCAGCCCGCTTCACAACCCTTCCGGCGCCGCGGCAAAGTGGGAACGGGCCGCAGCCGCCGCCAAAGACATCATGGCCATGCAGTTTTATGAGCTGCATAACAATTACAAGCTGCTGTTCCACACAAGGGTATCCAAAGAGATCATTTTCCAGCACACGGTCAACTATACAGACTATACGCTGCAAACCTTCATTCCATCTCTGGGCGGACAGGTGGGCGTAGCCCCGCTGCAAAACATGGTAGATGAATATGAAATGAGCAACGGCCAGCAACCTTTCCTGAAAGGGCAAACAGGCCTGGCTCCCGCTATCAATCCCGCATCAGGCTACAACCCGGCCAATCCCTACGTAAACCGCGACCCGCGTTTTTACATGTCTATCCTTTACAACGGCGCCAGCTGGCACGGCACCACTGTGTATACCTATTTTGGCGCACCCAGTGATGGCATCAACGGCGGGTTCAACAATACGCCTACCGGCTATTACCTTGCCAAAACGGTAGATGAAACCGCCAACCGCACGCCCAGTGTAAGAAACGGCAACAACTACTGGATCTATTTCAGGTACGCGGAAGTACTGCTCAACTATGCGGAAGCCCTGAATGAAAGCCTGGAGCAGCCCAGCCAGGATGTGTACAACGCCGTGAACGCCATCAGGTCACGGCCAGGCGTGAACATGCCGCCGCTGCCCGCCGGTTTGTCTAAAGAGCAGATGCGCGAGCGGATCAGGCATGAAAGGAAGATAGAGCTGGCCTTTGAAGGCCACCGTTTCTTTGACATCAAGCGCTGGCGCATTGGCCTGGAGGTAATGCCTGACGCTTACGGCATGATGGTGACCCGCAGCACCTCCGGCGGCTATCAATTTGAGCGCTTCTTCCTGGAAAGGAGGGTGTACCGCCGCCATTACGACCTCTTTCCCATCATGCAAACGGAAATTAACCGCAATGCGGCCCTTGTTCAGAACCCAGACTATAACTGATAAACCGGTCATCATGCAAAGAAGATTATTTATCAAACAACTTGGCTCCGTCATCATCCTGAGCGCCTGCGGCAAAAAAGGCAATTCAGCGCCTGATGTTGTTCCCTCACCTGTGAAATTCCGCTTTTCTGTTGCATCAGACTGGCATTATGGCGAGCCCAACACAGATTACATCAAACACTTCAATAACCTCCTGGAAGGTTTCCGGGAATTTAATGCCAATACCCCCAGCGAATTTTTCGTCATGAACGGGGATATCATCCACAACGATCCTGCTTTTCTTGCCCCCGCGGCCAGCTTGCTGAAAACAATACACCCGCGCCTGTACGTAACACAAGGCAATCACGACCGGGTAACGGAGCAGGTTTGGCGTGATACCTGGGGCATCTCCTTCAACCACGATGTGGTGATAAAAGACCAAGCCATACTCATGGGCACCACGTCCAACATTACCGGCGCCCAGTTATGTCCTGACCTGGCATGGTTTGAACAAAAGCTCGAGCATTACAAAAACGCGCAGAACATTTTCATCTTCCTCCACATCTACCCGTATTATGACCACGTAGGCTGTAATGAATTTAAGGAACTGCTGGCCCGGTACCCCAACGTGAGGGCCGTGTTCAATGGCCATGACCATAACGATGAAGGCATCAAAACAACGGGTAATGTCCCTTTTATGTTCGATGGCCGCGTAGGCGGAAGCTGGGGCCTGTTTGACCGGCAGTTCAGGGTGGTTGAGCTGACAGCAGACAATACGCTGGTAACCTACCTGATGAGCCCATGGCAGAAAAAAAAGCAAACCACTTTAAAGACATAAACCGGATAACAATGAAGATCTCTTATATAAAGCAACTGCTTTGCGCACTGGCCGTTCTGACGGCGGGATGCAGCAAGCATGGCTTCGAGCAGCGGGAGCAAAACCCTGCTCCTTTTACCAAAAAGGTAACGCTGGAGGAACTGATGAGCATTTACAAAGAGGCGCCCACCAAGCTTTCCCCGGCCTTCTATACCGAAGGTATTGTTGTAGGCACTGAAAACAATGCCTTTTACCTGCAGGAAAAAACAGGCCTCGGCGTCAGGGTATTGTATGCACAGGGCGCACAGCTGGCCATCGGGCAGCGTACAAAGGTAGTAATAGGCGGAAGCACGCTGTCAAAACAGCGTGAAGCATTTTTTATTGCTGACGTGAGCGGCGTTGAGCAGATGGAGCCTGCCTCCGCGCCTTCCATTTCCCTCCCCGTATCTGCGCTGCTGCCAGACTGGGGGAAATACGCTTCATCACTGGTGAGCGTTTCCAATGTGAGCCTCCGGCATGTTAGTGACGAAGCGGACGGCAAACTTTATGAGGCTGCTGACAATACCGGCGCCACGCTGGTATTTGTGCCGGGCAACGTTGACATCACCATGCCCGCAAAAGCCGATGTGCTGACCGGCGTACTCACCTGGAGGAACGACGCAGCATGCCTGAGCATAAGAATGCAGGATGACATACAGGAAGCCTACGTAGAGCCGCCCATGATGGACCGCATTGTGCTGAATACCACCCTGGTAAGGTCTGTTATTGCCAGCAGCGAAACGGAAATAGCGCCCGGCGTGAAGCGCGCTGCCGCACAGTATATCAATAGCGCCGGGCTTGTTACGTCTTTCAACATGTTCGAGATTGATCTCAACAATCCTGGCGTAAAACTGGAAGGCGGCACCCCCAACAACGCCCCGCCTCCCATCACGGCCATTCATACCCTTGCCAATATGGCCGCCGCCAAAAATGCGGCTTATGAAGGAACAGGCTGGCGGGTGCTGGCCGCCACCACGGGAGACTTCTACGTTACCACGCCTGCGCCGGTAACTTACATCCCCAACGGGCCTTTTGTAAGGAACGGCGCCGTGCTGAAAGACGACTTTTATGCTCCTGCTGATGAGTTTTTTGGCATCCTGAAAAATAACGCGGGATTTGTGCTGGGCCGTAAAGCCGAGTTTGACGCCAGCAAAAACAACCTCCAGGAAGCGCTGGGCGGAAGGGTGATCCTGAAAGACGGAGAAGTGGTGGTGGTAACCGCAGCCCGTGAACCCCGTACGGCCATTGGCTACTCTGACCGCAACAAGGTTTATCTTTTTGTAGGGGACGGCAGAAAACTGTCTCTTTCCAACGGGTTTTCACCGGTTGAGATCGCAGAGATCATGAAGGGAGTAGGCGCCGCCGGGGCGGTGTACATGAACGGTGGAGGCGCTACCGTTGCAGTAGTGGAAAACCCTGCCACCGGGCAATATGACAAAATATCCCAGAGCCATGCCACCAATGATAACCATAACCCCGGCCTCGCCATTTGCTGGACGGTGATGGTGAAACAGTAACATAGCCGGTTATCAATAAAAAAGGCGCTTCCGTTTTACCCGGAAGCGCCTTTTTTTATTTTTATTGTTTACACAAATGCGCTGAATCCTGTAATGGCCCTTCCTACAATGAGGGAGTTGATCTCCTTGGTGCCTTCGTAAGAATAAATAGCTTCCGCGTCTGCTACAAAACGCGCCACATTATGGTCAAGCAGGATACCGTTGCCGCCCATCACCTCACGGGATTTGCTGACAATATCACGCGTACGCAGGCTGCAGAACACTTTTGCCAGGGAGGCGTGCTCGTCTTTCAGCAGGCCCTGGTCTTGCAGCTCGGACAAGCGGTATACCATAGACTGCATGGCGGTGAGGTTGGAGAGCATTTCCACCAGGTGGTTCTGTATCAGCTGAAAGGCCGCTATAGGCTTGCCGAACTGTTTGCGTTTACGGGTATAGTCCAGCGCGTTCTCATACGCACCGCGGGCGCAGCCTACCGCCATCCAGGCCACGCCGGCGCGGGTCATTTGCAGTACCTTCGCGGTATCTTTAAAAGAGTTGGCATGCTCCAGCCGGTCGCTTTCCGGCACTACGCAGTCTTTCATGGTAATGAGGCCGTTCTGTACAATACGCAGCGCCATCTTGCCTTTTATTTTTTCCACCTCAAAGCCCGGCGTGTCTTTCCGTACCAGGAAGCCTTTCACCTCCCCGTCATCCAGGTCTCTGGCCCATATGATGGTAACGTCTGCAAAGGGCGCATTGCCGATCCATTTTTTCTGGCCGTTGAGCACCCAGCCGCTTTCTGTTCGTTTAGCCGTAGTGGTAAGGCCGCCGGCGGCGCCGGAGCCTACCTCCGGTTCTGTCAGGCCAAAGGCGCCGATCTTCCTGAACTCGTGCATTTGCGGCAGCCACTCCTGCTTTTGCGCTTCGGACCCGCACATATAGATGGAGCCCATGGCCAGGCCGCTCTGCACGCCGAAGAAAGTAGCAATGGAGCTGTCTACCCGCGCTATTTCCATGGCAATAATGCCTTCCATCAGAAACGGCAGGCCGGGGCAGCCGTAGCCCTTATATGTTACGCCGCAAAGGCCCAGTTCCGCAAACTTGGGTATCAGCTCAAAAGGAAATTCATCGCGCAGCCAGTAATGGTTCACAATGGGCTGCACTTCCCGCTCCATAAACTCGCGCACCTTCAATTGTATAGCACGTTCTTCTTCACTCAGGCGCAGATGCAGCTCATAGAAATCTCCGTTGATCTGCGGCAGCTCCTTCTTTTTCCCGCCGCCGCTGTTCAGCATTTTCATCAGGCCTTTCAACTGGTTGTCATCCAGTTTGGAAAACCCGTCCATCACTTTCTGAAGGTCTACCTTTTCGGACAGTTTGCCCAGCTTGTCAAAATCTATTGTTTTCAGCAGCTGAATTGCGCCTTTGATTTTTGAGAATGTTCCTGCCATATCATATGAGTTGAACATCAAATTTATCGAAAAAAAGCGAGGGGAGCCTGCTTAATTACAGCAAGCACACATGCGGCAACACACCTTTTACGCCGGGCACAGCCATGTACAGATGGCCGCCGCCTTCTCCAGCGGCGGTGGTGATCACCAACTGATCAAGGCTGTCACCGGCAAAGGCGCAGGCGGTAACGTTAGGCACCGGCAGGGAAATGAAGTCGATCATTTTTCCGCTGTGCGGGTCCCAGCAGCCAACGCCGGAGCCGCCGTACAGCGCAATCCACAACATGCCCGCGGCATCAATGGCCATACCGTCCGGCAAGCCCAGGTGCGGCGGTATGGTGATCACCGTTTGCCGCCCGCTGATGCGGCCGTTGTGACTGGCATAGCGCCATATTTCACGCGTGGCGCTGTCTGTATAATAGAAGTAACGATTGTCTGCCGTCCACGCCATACCGTTGGATATAGCTACGCCGGTTTGCTGCACGCAGTATTGCCCGCCGGCTTCCACACAATACAAATTGCCTGCGCCTTCATGGCCCTGCATGGGCATGGTGCCTATCCAGAGGCGCCCTTCCTGGTCTGCCCGCCCGTCGTTACAACGGATGGTATCCCACGCCATGTTGAACGTGGTGACCCATTCCAGCACGCCTGTTGCAAGATGGAAACGCGCTACGCCTCCCTGCAGCCCCAATATCACCTCCTCTCCCCTGCCTGGCGCCACCATGGATACCCTTTGTTCAAACGTATGCCGGCGTACCGTGCCCTGCATATCCCTTTCGTACAAAGCCTTTCCTTCTATGTCTACCCAGAAAAAACTTTTCCTTCCGGCGTGCCACATGGGACTTTCTCCCAGCTTGCAGCCGGCTTCATACCATAATTTCCCGTCCATCCGTAAAAAAATTTATGGCTCAAATATCTGCATTTCCAGAAGAATATTTATATCTTCGGTAACGTACCCGGAAAACATGTAACTGTATCCGTCAAAATCAGTACCTGTGCAGGTTATACCGGATGAATCCACGAAAACAGCCAATATCTGGAAAAAATGAAACGAATCGCTGTACCGCTGCTCCTCGTATTATGCGTGGCCATAGCCGCTATTTTTTATTTTTTGCGGCCGAAGGGCCGCCAGCTTCCGGTAGAAGCTACGGTAATGCTGGAATCCAGCGCGTTGGGCGTTACCACTGTTGCCACCGGCCTGCACGTACCCTGGGAAATATGCTGGGGGCCTGACAACCAGATATGGTTCACGGAACAACGCGGTACCATCAATAAAATAGACCCGGTTACTGGTAAAAAGAAGCAGCTGCTCATCATACCGGAAGTATATCTCAAACGCACGCTGGGTATCCTGGGCATGGCCATTCATCCGAAAGAGCCCTTTTTGTTCATTGATTACACCACACGCAAGCCTGACTCTTCCGTAGTATCACGGCTGGCACGTTACACCTACACGGCAGATACGCTGAAAGACCCGCTGCTGCTGTATGAAGTGCCGGGCGCCACGGGCCACAACGGTTCCAGGGTGGCTATTTCGCCAGACGGGAAAGTGATATGGTCTACCGGCGATGCAACGCGCGGCGCCAACGCGCCTGACACGGCATCTCCCAACGGCAAGGTGCTGCGCTTTAATATTGACGGCTCCATTCCGGCAGACAACCCTTACCCCGGCAACCCCATGTGGTCTCGCGGGCACCGCAACATACAAGGCCTTGCCTATACAGACAAAGGGCGCCTTTTTGCTTCCGAACACGGGGATGCTATGGACGATGAAGTGAACTACATACAAAAGGGCGGTTGCTACGGCTGGCCGGGCATTGAAGGGTATGCAGACCGTGATGACGAAAAGGCCTACGCAGACACCTTCCCTTTCATCAACCCCGCCAAAGCCTGGACGCCTACCATTGCGCCCGCCGGCATTACGCACTATCACTCCTCCGCCATACCGGAATGGCAAAACAGCCTGCTGATGGTTACGCTCAAAACATCCAGCCTGCGCGTGCTGCAGCTCAATGCCGAACAAGATTCCATTACAGGTGAAACAACCTTCCTCACCGGCGTGTATGGCCGCCTGCGCGCCATATGCGTGTCTCCGGCCGGGGATGTATATATTGCCACCAGCAACCGTGACTGGAACCCCGGTAAAGGTTTTCCCATCCAGGAAGATGACCGTATTCTGCGCCTCTCCCCCATTGCCAAAACCGCCAACCCGGTGCGGCCGCTGGGGCCGGACACGCTGACCGTCAGCCTTTCCAAAGGGCAGGCCCTTTATAAAAGTTACTGTGAATCCTGCCACAAATCTGACGGTAAAGGCGTGGAAGGCTCTTTCCCTGCGCTTGACGGGAACAAGATCGTGAACGGCAAACCGCAGGCCCTGGTGGCCGTTATCCTGAAAGGGAAAAGCGGTACGCTCAAATCAGGCGAACAGATGCCTGCCTTCAGCTTCCTCAGTGACGCAGATGTAACCTCCATCACCAACTACATCCGGAACAGCTGGGGCAACAAGACGTATGAAATATCTTTTGAAGATGTAGAGCGGTTCAGAAAGAAGATAAAATAGCAGACGAATAGACAAGCAATAGAAACAATGGTTTAAAACAATAGCGCGGAGGAATCATCCTTCGCGCTGTTTTTTTACAGGCCGGCGCGGCGCCCCGCACACAGGCGTTTTATAAACAAAAAACAATAGTTTGTGCACTTTTGGGACTGTTTGCCCAAATCCTTTACTGCCGGGGCTTTTGCTCCCGATCATAGCCGGGGACATGCATGGATGCCGGCATTGCACTTTTGAAGAAAAGGAAAAGTAAAGAATAACACAAGGATCAGCGAACGAGAAGCGAAGGGTAGGTGGACTTGGTACGGACTTGATACGGACGGGATGTGGACATATTGTGAAGAGGGGCCGGAGGTATTGTGTTGAAAATTATTTATAATAAAAGCGTAACAAACTAATAATCAACAACAAACCTCCATTTACAGCCCGGCGCAGCCAGCTGGCCGGCCCGGGTGTTCCAACCCGGGCAAAGATTTTTGCCCCACCGCAAAATCCGTTAACTTCAATCAAGAACCGAGAACCCATGAACAAAGTATCCGCCGGCTGGCTGCAATCCATTGACGCATTGAAAGACGTACCTGTTGACCAGCTGCAGTGGCTGGCAGACAACAGCGTACAGGAAACCGTCCCCGCCGGGGAATACCTGTTCAAGGTAAATGACCCCATTACCAGCACCATATTCATTATTTCAGGCAGGGTAAGGGCTTTTATTCTTCAAAACCAGGAAGCCCGCGAGATAGCGGTGTTTGAACCGAAAAATATCACGGGGCACCTGCCTTATTCAAGGGGCAACCTGGCCATAGCTACAGGGCAGGCGCTGGAAGACACGGAAGTGCTCCGGTTTCCCAGGGAAAAAGCCGGCGAGCTTATCCGTAACCATTTTGAGCTGACGCAGGCGCTGGTCCACCAGATGACCAACCGGGTGAGGGAGTTTACCTCCAACCAGTTGCAGAACGAGAAAATGGTGGCGCTTGGAAAATTGTCTGCCGGCCTGGCCCATGAGCTGAACAACCCCGCCGCTGCCGTGGTGCGTGGCGCCACTTCACTGCGGGAGCACCTTCACCTCATACCGGAGTATTTTAAAAAGATCAGCACCATACAAATGCCCGCGGAGAAAGTAGACATCGTAACAGACATGATGTTCAACCTGCTCCGCCGCCCGCGCAATGCAACCCTCAGCCTGATGCAGCGCACGGACAGGGAAGACGAGCTGACAGACCTGCTGGAGCAGTACAACGTGGAGAACGCGGCGGAAATAGCGGAGAACTTTACAGATTTCGGCGGCACGGCGGAAGACCTGGAGGCCTTTCGCCAGCATATCCCTGCAGCCCACTTCTCCCCCGTCATCAACTGGATCAACAACAACCTGGTAACAGAAAAAATGGTCACTGACATAGATGAGGCCTCCCGGAGAATTGCCACGCTCATCAACTCCGTAAAGGTGTTCACGCACATGGACCAGGGGCACGACCAGCAGACGGCCGATATTCATGAAGGCATCATCAACACCCTCACCATGCTGCAGCACAAGATCAGGAAAGGGAACATCAGCATAGAGCAACAGTTCAACACCGGCCTGCCGCCCATCAAAGCCTACATTGGTGAGCTGAACCAGGTGTGGACGAACGTGATAGACAATGCGCTGGACGCCATGGCCGCCAACGGGCAGGGCATCCTCAGCATTAAAACAGAAAAGGATGGAGACTGCATCAAGGTATCTATCACAGACAACGGCCCCGGCATACCGGCAGATGTGCTGCCCCGCATCTTTGACCCGTTCTTTACCACCAAGGAGGTTGGAAAAGGCACAGGGCTTGGCCTGGATATTGTATCACAGATCGTAAGGCAGCACAAGGGCAACATAAAAGTGCAGTCTGTACCAGGCAACACGCAATTCAGTGTATCCCTCCCCGTTAAAGCTTAAAAATTATCCGGACAATGGAACTACCGATCATATTTTGTATTGATGACGATGAACAGGTGCTGCGCGCCATTACCCGCGACCTGAAGAACAAATACCGCGGCGAGTACCGCGTGCTGGCCACCACCGCCGTAACGGAAGCGCTGGAGAGCCTGCGCGAGCTGAAAAATAAAGGCGAGACCATTGCCATGTTCGTATCAGACCAGCGCATGCCGCAGCTTGACGGCGTAGCCTTCCTGGAAAAGGCCATGCAGTTCTACCCCAATGCCAAACGCGTGCTGCTCACCGCCTATTCAGATACAGACGCGGCCATCAAAGCCATTAACAAGGTACAGCTGGATTATTATCTCGTGAAACCCTGGGACCCGCCGGAAGAAAAGCTCTTCCCGGTTATTGACGAGCTGCTGGACGACTGGCATCATGAGCACCGCCCGGAGTTCAGGGGCATCAAGGTAACGGGGTACCAGTTTTCCCAGCAGTCACACGCCATCAAAGATTTTCTGGCCGGCAACCTTATTCCTTATCATTGGCTGGACATACAAACGTCTGAAGAAGGGAAAAGCCTGCTGCAATTGAACAACCTCGGCACGCAAGACCTGCCGGTGGTATTTTTTGAAGATGGCAGCTACCTCATCAAACCCGCTATTGCTGACATTGCCCGCAAGGCCGGCCTCACCCCGCAGATCAAACATGACGTATACGATGTGGTGATCATAGGCGCCGGCCCTGCCGGTTTGGCCGCGGGCGTGTACGGCGCTTCAGAAGGCCTGAAAACCCTGCTGATAGAAAGGCGCGCCCCGGGCGGCCAGGCCGGCACCAGCTCCCGCATTGAGAACTACCTGGGTTTCCCCAGCGGGCTCACAGGCGCGGAGCTTACCCGCCGCGCCATTACACAGGCCACGCGCCTGGGCACGGAATTTCTGGCCCCGCAGTCTGTAAAAGACATCCGGCAGAAAGACGGGTACAACAAGATCATCCTGGAAGATGATACGGAGATCAACACCCGCAGCGTGATCATCACCACCGGTGTAGACTATCGTACATTGGACAAAAAAGGCATTGCCGACTTCACCGGTGCGGGCATTTACTACGGCGCAGCCATGACGGAGGCTACCGCCTGCCGGGATAAGCAGGTGTTTGTGGTAGGCGGCGGCAACTCTGCCGGCCAGGCCGCCATGTACCTCTCCAAGTTTGCGCGCAACGTATATATCCTCATCCGCAAGGAAGACCTCACCAGCACCATGTCTGCCTACCTCATAGACCAGATCGGAAGCGCTTCCAACATCACCGTGCGCCCATTCACCGAAATAGAAGAGGCCCGCGGCAACGAGCGCCTTCAGCAACTGGTGATACACAACATCGCCACCGGCGAAAAAACCACGGAAGAGGCAGATGCGCTGTACATTTTCATTGGCGCCAAACCCTTTACGGACTGGATTGCCCTGAACATTATCAAAGACGAAAAGGGCTTCATAGAAACCGGCGGCGAACTGAAAAACTACCCGGCTTTCGGCAAGGTATGGAAACAGCCGCGAGATCCCTACCTGCTTGAAACCAGCTGCCCGGGCGTATTTGCCGCCGGAGACGTGCGCGCCCACGCCATGAACCGTGTAGCCGCTGCCGTGGGGGAAGGCTCAATGGCTATCAGCTTTGTACATAAGTACCTGGCGGAGGTGAAGTAGAAAGCGCACCTGGCTCACATCAGTCGTGCCCCTGCTGCTTCACCAATTTGTTGTAGATGCCGAAAAGCAGGAACGGCGCCGCCCACTGCCCGATGAACAGGCTGAGATGTTTACGGCCCATGCATTGCAAGGCCAGCGAAACGCTCATAGCGCCCACGGAAGCCCACAGGTACCAGTCTGACGGCAGTTTGGCCGTTTGTTCCTCAATGGCTTCCGCCACTTGTCCTTCCTGGTGTTCAGGATTGTAATTTGCTGCCATGATCTTATATTTTTAGTGTTGTCAATCATTGTCTCCCAAACTGTAGGGATTGTTCTCTTCGTCTTCCGCGCCAATGTCTTCCCCTTCGTCATCCAGCTCGGCGCCGGGTACGTCCAGGTCTCCTGCTTCATTCAGCAATTCCCCGTCATCGTCCCGGTTGTCCAGTTCCGAATCACGCAGGTTACGCTCATCCCGGTAAGCCGGGTCTGACTCCGCTGCTTCATCCAGCAATTCCTGCTCTTCAGCCGTTACGTTGCTGTCTCCCGTTACCAAAGGCTCTTCATCCAGCGTACCTTCACCTTCCTCATCCGCGGAAGAGGCGGTAGTGTCTGCCAGCTCGCCAAGGGGAGCCGGCTTGATGTTTTCCTGGCCGGGGATGTCTTCTGCATCCGGCAGGTTGATGCGATCCGGTTTCTTTTCCATGTTCTGCTTTTTAAAGGAAGAGGTGTAAATACCATGCCACGTGCAACAGCCGATGGCGCGGGCCGCAAACCTGCTCATTTTGTGGAGAAACTTGCGCAATTGGCCGTTCTTTTCAGCTACAGGGCCATGGCATAGAAATTGGCGCTGTTTCTAAAAAAGCGCGTAATGAACCCTGTATTATCCTCGCATGAACTGGTGCCCACCCAGCAGCAGGGCGGCCAATCCAATACCACGCATACGGTTAAAACAGAGAGTCAGAAAGAAGCAAGGGCGCTATACCAGTCCGCCAAAACACGGTTGCTGGACGTGAACCACTGGAAAGACATCAGCGGGCGGCAGAGTGCCGTGTTTACGCTGAACGACAGTCATGGTCATTTTGTAAGGCGCCTGGCCCGTGAAGGAGACCTGATCCGCATCAGCATTCCCGGCCCGGATGCGGCAGACGGCCAGGAATACGACTGGGTAAAAGTGGAGCGCATTTTCGAAACCACCACCCACCGCAATTCATCCGCCTATACCGGCATGCGCGTGAGGCCCGTGAAAGCGCCGGAGAAAATGCCGGCAGAAGTTTCCCATTTCTTCAAAAACACCGCTACCAGTTCTTTCATTGTTGAAAAACGGGGCAAAATAGTGAGCGCCGGTGTATACGGCCGCAACGAGCAGCCCAATACAACACCCCGCTCCTTCCTGGGCGCCCTCCGCAATGTGGTGGTATGGCTGGGCGCCTTGCTGGGCCTGTCTAAAGTGCAATGGAAAAGTTTGGTGAGGGGGCTGCTCAGGGAATAGGATGAGTCAGGCCTCATTCATCCTCTTCCTCCACATTCTTCAGCTGGTATTTAATGGCATGATGAAGCGGCTGAATAGGCTTGTTGTTGGCGTTGGCCCAAACATTGGCGAAGGAAGCGCCATAGTAGAATATCAGGGACACGTAAAACACAAAAAGCAATAGCAGCACCGTGGCCGCCGAGGCGCCGTAAATGCTGTTGATGTTGCTGTAGGAAAGCATCCACCGCAGCACCAGTTTACCTATATTGAACAATATGCTGGTCACAAAAGCGCTGGTGAAAATGATCTTCCAGCGCGGGCGGCCGTCTGGCAAAAGATAGAACACCAGTGCAAACCACAGGGTAACCGTGAGAATGGAAATGATGTAACGCAAACCACTATCGTAGTAGGTGAAAACGGCAGGGATATACCTGTCAATGTACTGCCCCAGGAAGGCCTGCACGGAATCTGCCAGTATGCCCGCTATGAACAGCACCGCCGTGAGCAATATGACCAGCACACCGCGCAGGCGGGAGCGCATCACCTGCCCGAAAGTTTGCCGTTTGTTGATGCGGATGCTCCATAGCTGGTTCATGGAGCCTTTGATCACTTTGAACAAGGTGGTGGCCACAAACAAAAGGAAAATAAAACCCCCGATGGCAACCAGCCAGTTTTCCGCAATGCCGCGGAAGGCACGCAGCGTTTTGATCACTTCCGCCGTGGCTTCAGGACCTATGATCTCGCCCAGCTGGGCAAAAAGCTGGCGGCTGATATTACGCGGTTCAAAAATGAGCCGCAGGGTCTGGATAATGATCACCAATATGGCGGGCAGCGCAAAAGTGGTAAAAAAAGCCGTGGCGCCCGCCATGCGCAGCGGGTCGTTTGCATTCAGCTCTTTGAATGCGTCTTTAAAAGACAAGAAAAAAACCTGCCAGCGCTTTAAATGCTCCCTTTTGCCTGTTGTCATGAATAGATGAGTTGATCTGTACAGCCAATGCCGCAGCGAAAGTAAGGCAAAAAACCGGCCATCTGCCGCTGTTTGCGATAATTCCGGCAAACGCTGCCGGCGATTTGTACAGGAACACCCTTAATAATTGCAACTAAGTTGCATAATTTATTCCTACATTTGCCATATGCAGAAAACTATTGAAACGGAAGTAGCCGTAATAGGCGGCGCTACAGCAGGACTGGCCGCGGCCCTCACCCTGGGCCGCAGCATGAGGAACGCTATTGTATTTGACACCGGCAGCCCGCGCAACAAACCGGCCGCCCATGCGCATAATCTTTTTACAAGAGACGGTACGCCGCCCGCAGAGCTGCTGCGCATAGCGCGGGAGCAGCTGGTGCTCTACCCTACCGTGCAAATAGAACAGGCGGCCATCACCAGCGCCAGGGCAGAGCACGGCCGCTTTACGCTGCAGGCAGACAACGGGCACACTTATCACGCACAGCGGGTCATCATAGCCACCGGCGTGAAGGATGAATTGCCCGCTATTCCCGGTGTGGCGGAGCTTTGGGGCAATAAGTTGTTCCATTGCCCATATTGCCACGGCTGGGAGGTGAAAGACCTGCCGGTAGCGCTTTTTGGTAACGGTGAAATGGCCTATGAATTTACGCGCCTGCTTTATCATCTTAATAAAGACCTGGTGATCTGCACCAACGGCCCGGCCACTTTCACGGAAGAGCAACGGAAAAGCCTGGCCCGCCGCAACGTTACCGTACTGGAAGAAACGGTGGAAAAGGTGGAAGACGCGCCCGGCGGCATCCTGATCACTTTCAGCAACGGAACAGTGTTGCACAAAAGCGCAGCATACATAAAAACGAACATTGTTTACCACACGGAACTGGCCGTACAACTGGGTTGTGAGTTAACAGAGCAGGGCGGCATCAAGGTGAACGCGCAATGCGAAACTTCTGTACAGGGTGTACTGGCGGCGGGAGATGTAGCTGGCGGCACGCCGCAGCAGGTATCTGCAGCAGCGGCCGGCGGGCACCTGGCCGGAGCTATGTGTAACAACCTGTTGGCGAAAGAGGAATTTGAAAAAGAATGAGGGTTAAACACAACGGCAGGAGTGCGCCCCCCTGGCGCCCTCACCTCGTTTCCCCGGCAAGGCGTACAATGTCTTTTACTTCCAGTACCGGCTTGCTGTAGCCCGCTGTGGCCACCTGTATCATGGCTTGCCCCACTTCGCCCAACGTACTGGCAAAGCCGGGAAACAGCGCCCGCACCGCCGGGTACATCCATCCCAGCAGCCGGTAAAGAGATTTGATGTTTTGCTGCCCTGCCACGGGTTTCATAAGGCCGGGACGGAAGGCGTATGCCTTGCGGAAAGGCAGCTTCATCAGATCGTTTTCGGTTTTTCCTTTTACCCTTGCCCACATCACCTTGCCTTTTTCAGAACTGTCCGTACCGGCGCCGGAAACATAACAGAACACCATATCAGGGTTCAGCTCCGCCAGCGTACGGGCAAATGAAAGCGTCAATGTGTAGGTAACATGGTGGTATGCTTCTTCATTCATGCCAACAGAAGATACGCCCAGGCAAAAGAAACAGGCATTGTACCCTTTTAGCTGCTCACGCAGGGCGCTGATGTCAAAAAAATCTGCATGAACGATCTCTTTCAGCTTGGGGTGGCTGATACCCGCCGGTTTGCGGTTTATAATGAGCACGCTGGCTACACTGGCGCTGTTCAGGCACTCCAGCAGCACACCTTCTCCCACCATGCCGGTGGCGCCGGTAATGATTACATGCAAGGGAACGCTCATAAGGAAACATTTTCATAAATGTAAGCAATCCGCTGCCAATGAGCGCTGGGTAACAGCTATTGATGTGGAGACAAAACTATGCCCATTTCCAGCCCGCGCAGTTCCGCCAGCCCCCGTAGCCGCCCGATGGCGCTATAGCCGGGGTAGGTGGTCTTGTGCAGATCATCCAGCATCTGGTGGCCATGGTCAGGCCGCATGGGAATAGCCGCTTTTCTTTTTTCCATCAGCTTCACCAGCTCCTTCACCACGGCAAACATGTTCACGTCTCCGTCCAGGTGGTCTGCCTCGTAGAAATTGCCTGCCGCATCCTGTTTGGTGTTGCGCAGGTGTACGAAGTGGATGTTATTCCCGTACCGCTGCACAATGCCCGGCAGATCGTTACTGCGGTGTACGCTGAGAGAGCCTGTGCAGAAACAAAGGCCGTTGGCCGGAGAGGGCGCGGCTTGCAGAATGTCTGCCAGGTCTTGTTCCGTACTTACAATACGGGGCAGGCCCAGCAAGGGATAAGGCGGGTCATCAGGGTGAATGGCCAGCTGCAGGCCCAGCTCTTCCGCTACGGGCACCACCTGCCGCAGGAAATGAAAAAGATGCTGCTTGAGCTTGTTGGCGTCTATATGCGCGTACTGCTGCAGGGCGGCCAGTATCACTTCTTTGGTGAACCGCTCGTCGCTACCCGGCAGGCCCAGCAGCGCGTTGTGGTATAAGGTGGCCTGCTGCTCCGCCGTCATGGATTGCAGGCGTTTTTTTGCAGTGGCTATTTCTGCTTCCGTATAGTCTTTTTCCGCGCCGGGGCGTTGCAGCAGGTAGAGGTCAAAAGCCACAAAAGCCGCCCGCTCAAAATAAAGCGCCTTGCTGCCGTCCGGCATGGCGTAGGAAATGTCTGTGCGCATCCAGTCCAGCACCGGCATAAAATTGTAGGTAATCACCTTGATGCCGCACTGCGCCAGGTTACGCAGGCTTTGCCGGTAATTCTCTATGTACTTTTCAAAGCCGGCCCGCTGTTGCTTGATGTCTTCATGTACAGGCAGGCTCTCCACTACCGCCCATTGCATGCCGGCTTCAGCAATGGTGGCTATACGTTGCTGAATTTCTTCCACGCTCCATACCTCCCCTACGGGAATATGATGCAGGGCGGTTACCACCCCGCTACAACCGGCCTGGCGGATATGTTCGAGACTGACGGGGTCATTCGGCCCGAACCAGCGCATTGTTTGTTGCATTAGATACATAATGCTAAGATGTAAAAAAATTTGATAGTTGTGCGGACGGGCAGGGATTACAACGATGTAAATCGAAGAAGGGATTTCAAAAAGGTTCCTTCCGCAACAGGTGCAGCTTTTCTTCGTTGGTGAGGGTGATGTACCGGCCGGAAACGGCCACCAGGTTTTCTTCTATCATGGCGTTGAGCATGCGGAAGGTGGTTTCGTAAGTGGCGCCGATGTAGGAAGCCAGGTCTTGCCGGCTGAGCGGGAAGGCGATAAACCCGTCTTTATCGTAACCGAACTTTTCTTTCAGCGTAAGGAGCGCATTGGCCAGCCGCCCTTTTACGGGCATATGCGCCAGGTTGCGCATGCGTTTTTCAAACTCCTGCAGCTCACGGGCGTAGAAGAGCATCAGTTCATACAACAGCTCATGGTTCACTTTGAGGGAAGCGTTAAAAAAATCCAGCTCAAAATAACAGACCGTAGCCGGCTCCAGGGCGGTAGCGGTTACCGGGTATACCATATCCGTTCCTATGCCGCGGTGGCCAACAATATCTCCTTCCCTGGCAAAACGCACTATCAGCTCCTTGCCGTCATCCCAGTGCTTATGCACTTTTACCTTTCCCTTGTAGAGGAAATAGATGCCCGTTACCGGGTCTCCTTCCCTGAACAGCACATCTCCTTTTTTACAGTCAAAGTGTTTTTTCTGGGTTTGCACGGCCGGCAGCCATTCTTTCAGGCACAGCCTGCATACCAGGCACGTTTGCCGGTCACATCCCTGTTTGTTTTTCTTCATATGCTACGGCGGTATGAACGATGTTTTCCATGGCGGCTTTGAGGCCAACCACTTCTCCTACTATAATAATGGCCGGGTTGCCCATGCCTGCCGCCTGCGCCCGGGCCGCAATGTCGGCCACCGTGGCTGTCAGCATTTTTTCCTGCGGGGTGGTGCCGTTCTGGATAATGGCCACCGGTACATCCCCCCGGCCGCTGTTGCTGAAAATGTCCATAATAGCTTCCAGCCGGCTCATGGCCATGAGTATCACCACTGTAGCGGTAGACCGGGCGGCCAGGTATACATCCCCGGAAATGTCACCACTGCGGGTAGTGCCGGTAGTGACCCAGAAGCTTTCCGTAGTACCCCGTGCGGTCAGCGGTATCATTTGGGAGGCTGCCACTGCCAGCGCGCTGGATATGCCGGGCACCACGCCTACCGGAATGCCCGCTTCCCTGGCGGCGGCTATTTCTTCCACGGCGCGGCCGAATACAAAGGGATCTCCCCCCTTCAGGCGTACCACATGGCCATATTTGTGCGCGCAGCTCACCATTAACCGGTTGATTTCCTGCTGGGAAAGGGCATGGCAGCCATACCGTTTACCTACAAATTGCACAAAAGCCGTTTTGGGCACATATTCCAGCAGGGCGGGGTTTACCAGTGCATCATATAATACGGCATCAGCCCGCTGAAGGGTTCGGATGGCTTTCAGTGTGATCATTTCCGGGTCTCCCGGCCCTGCGCCCACTAAAGATAAATATGGTTCCGGCATACTATAAACACATTATTAATTTATTTATGTAATGATTTATATCATCAACAAGCATAAAATTAAAACAAATTGGCTTATTTTTATGATATATATCATACACCTCATACGATTTTCAGTTTGTTTTCGCTTGTAATGATAATATATAAATTATCATAATTTAATTAAAACAGTTCGCACATGAAAATCGTAGTTATCGGGAATGGCATGGTGGGCCATAAATTTTGCGAGAAAATAATTGATAAATCCGGAAGTTCCGCTATCCAGCTGGTTGTTTTTGGTGAAGAACCGGTGCAAGCCTATGACAGGGTGCACCTTAGCGAGTATTTTTCAGGCAAAACCGGAGAAGAGCTGAGCCTGGCCCCGCTGGACTGGTACCGCCGGCACAACATCACCCTTCACCTGGGAGACCCCGTACAACATATTGACCGCCAGCAGAAAACCGTACACTCCCACCGCGGCCTCACCGAATCTTACGATTACCTCATATTTGCCACCGGCTCCGCCGCCTTTGTGCCTCCCATACCCGGCACAGATAAAAAAGGCGTATTCCTCTACCGTACCCTGGAAGACCTGGCCCTGATGACCGCCTACGCCCCCCGGGCCACCTGCGGCGCCGTAATAGGCGGGGGACTCCTGGGCCTGGAAGCCGCCAAGGCGCTGATGGACCTGGGCATACCGGAAACACATGTGATCGAGTTTGCGCCCCGGCTTATGCCGCGGCAGATAGACGATAAGGGCTCCGATATATTAAAAACCCGCCTGCAACGCATGGGCCTGCAGGTGCATACCTCCAAAAGCACGCAGTCCATCCTGGGCAACGACGCCATTACCGGCCTCAGCTTTGCAGACGGCAGCACCCTGCCGGCAGACATGCTGGTGATTTCCGCCGGCATTGCCCCGCGGGACGAGCTGGCCAAACAATGCGGCCTGCAAACCGGTCCCCGCGGCGGCATTGTGGTTAACAGCCACCTGCAAACCACTGACCCCGACATTTTTGCCATTGGCGAGTGCGCCTTGTATAATGGTATGATCTACGGCCTGGTGGCGCCCGGCTATGAAATGGCTGAAGTGGTAGCCTCCCGGCTGTGCCATATGGCCGCTGAAGCGGCAGATGTATCCAAAACCTTTACCGGTTTTGACATGAGCACCAAGCTGAAACTGATAGGGGTAGACGTGGCCAGCTTCGGCAACCCTTTCATTACCCCTGATGAGGGAGACAGTATTGTGCTGGAAGACGCTACCAAAGGCATCTACAAACGCATCAACGTGTCTAAGGACGGGCAATTGCTGCTGGGCGGCATTTTAATAGGTGACGCCTCCGCCTACAACCTGCTGCTCCAAACCTGTAAAAACAAACTGGCCCTGCCCGCGGAACCGGCAGATCTGCTGCTGGGCGGCCGCAGCGCGCAGCCTGCCAACATGGAGCTGCCGGATGATGCGGTGATCTGCTCTTGCGAGAACATCAGCAAGGCGGCCATCTGCAAGGCAGTGGAAGGCGGCCATGAAACGCTCGATGCGGTAAAAAAATGCACCAAAGCGGCCACCTGCTGCGGCGGCTGCGCGCCCATGGTGAAAGACATCATTGCCGCCACCATGAAAGCCCAGGGCAAATACATCCGCAACGTGGTGTGCGAGCATTTTAACTATTCCCGCCAGGAGCTGCTGGACCTCGTGAAAGTAAAAAGCCTCCGTTCTTTTGATGAGGTGCTGGACCACTATGGCCACGGAGACGGCTGCGAGATCTGCAAACCGGTGGTAAGCTCCATACTGGCCAGTCTCTGGAACGATATGATACTGGCCAAAGGCAATGATACCGCGCAAGACTCTAACGACCGGTACCTGGCCAACATCCAGAAAGGCGGCACCTACTCCGTGGTGCCCCGCATTCCGGGCGGAGAGATCACGCCTGAGAAGCTGATCGTGATAGGCCAGATTGCCGCACAGTACAACCTCTACACCAAAATAACCGGCGGCCAGCGCATAGACCTCTTCGGCGCGCACCTCAGCGACCTCCCTGATATTTGGGAAGCCCTCATCAAAGCCGGCTTTGAAAGCGGCCACGCTTACGGCAAAGCCCTGCGCACGGTAAAAAGCTGCGTAGGCTCTACCTGGTGCCGTTTTGGCCTGCATGACAGCGTGAGCTTTGCCATACAGATAGAAGAACGTTACCGCGGGCTGCGCGCGCCGCATAAAATAAAATCTGCCGTATCAGGCTGCATCCGCGAGTGTGCCGAAGCCCAGTCTAAAGACTTCGGCATCATAGCCACAGAAAAAGGGTGGAACCTCTACGTAGGCGGCAACGGCGGCTCCAAACCGCAGCATGCCAAACTGCTGGCGGCAGACCTTGACAGCGAGACCTGCATCCGGTACATAGACCGCTTCCTGATGTTCTACATTAAAACCGCAGACCCGCTCACCCGTACCGCTACCTGGCTCAACAAGCTGGAAGGCGGCATGGACTACCTGCGCAACGTGATAGTGAATGACAGCCTGGGCATTGCCGAAGAGCTGGAAAAAGAAATGCAGCAGCTGGTAGATGCCTACAAATGCGAATGGCGCGAAGTGGTAGAGAACCCGGAGCTGCGCAAACGCTTCTCCCACTTTGTGAACGCGCCTGAAGAAAAAGACCCAACCGTAAAATTCGAGGCCATGCGCACCCAGAAAAGGGCCGCAGAATGGAAATAAATATTGCTTACCAAACTTTTGTTAATTATGTCAGCCATCACCACAACAGACATCACCTGGTTTTTTGCCTGTAAAACAACAGACGTTCCGGCCAACGGGGGCGTTTGCGTGAAGTACAAAGACGAGCAGATAGCGCTGTTCTACTTTAGCCGCACCAACAGCTGGTACGCCACGCAGAACCTTTGTCCCCACCGCCGGCAGATGGCCCTGAGCCGAGGCCTCACCGGCACGCAGCAGGGAGAGCCCAAAGTGGCCTGCCCCTTTCATAAAAAGACCTTTTCGCTGGAAGACGGGCGCTGCCTGAATGACGAGCATGAATGCTCGCTGACCACCTACCCGGTAAGGCTGGAAGATGACCGTGTGTACATTGGCGTTAGTAATGCATATTAAGACGAAACCCGGCAGTTGGCAGACTGGCCGGGCTTCTGGATTTTAATATGATTGGCTCATTTAAAATTTACCAAATTTACATGAAAAAATGGTTCCTTTCCGGGGCATCTTCCATTTTCTTCAGCGCCCTTTGCTGGCAGAACGTTAAAGCCCAGTTCTCCCTCTCCGCGCAGCTCCGCACCCGTACAGAGCTGCGCCACGGCCAGGGCGGCCCGCTCCCCGCCGGCGCAAAACCTGCAATATTCACCTCCCAGCGCACCCGCCTTTCCGCTGCGTACGCCATACCCGGCCTGAAGCTGGGCCTCACCGTACAGGACGTGCGGGTATGGGGGCAGGATGCATCTACCATTCACCGCACCACCACCGCAGACAACAACGGCTTCATGCTGCATGAAGCCTGGGCCGAAGTAGATCTTGCGGACAGCCTGCAGCTGAAGGTAGGCCGGCAGGAGCTGGTGTATGACGACAGCCGCCTGCTGGGCAACCTTGACTGGCTGCAGCAGGGCCGGCGGCACGATGCGGCTCTGCTTAAGTTCAGGCATAGCGGCTGGGTAATGCACCTGGGCGGCGCTTTCAACCAGAATAAGGAGAACGCTGCCGGCACGGTGTACAATCCGCTGCCGCCCGGCAACTACCCCGCCAATACCAATGGCGGGCAGCAGTACAAGAGCATGGAGTTCCTGTACATACAGAAGATGGGCGTTTCTTTCCTTTTCCTTGCAGACCAATTCTCGAAATATAGCACAGACAGCACCGGCGCAAAACAATGGCAATCTTCCGCCTACAACCGCATGACCACCGGGCTTTTCTACTCCTGGAAAAAACGGCTGACGCTGGCCGCGTATTACCAGTTTGGCCATACGCCCCTGGGGGAAAGCCTCAGCGCCGCCCTGCTGTCTGCCGCCTACCAGCATCCTTTCAGCACCCGTTTCAGTGCGGAAGCCGGCATCGACTACACCACCGGCGGCAATACCCGCAACGCCTTTGACCCGCTGTATGGCACGCCGCACAAGTTCTGGGGCGCCATGGATTATTTCTACGTAGCCAGCGGCTTCGGCAACAAAGGCCTGCAAGACTATTACCTCCGCGCCAAATACAAACCCGCTTCCAAATGGGCCATGGGTGCAGACGTACATCAGTTCTTCAGCGCCGCTTCCTACAACTTCGGCACGGAAGCAGACCTCTCCGCTTCCTGTCAATTGTCAAAGTTTGTAGCGGTAGAAGGCGGTTACAGCCACTTCTGGAGCAGCGGTCACCTGGCTGCCGCCAAAAACGTGGCGGATGCCCAAAGCAGCAACCACTGGGCCTGGCTCTCCCTCAACATCAAACCGGAACTTTTCTCCAAATAAAAACATTGCAACATGACCTTCCATAATAAGCCGCTCGAAAAAATTGCCCTCTTCAGCCTGAAAACCGTGCAAATGCGCACGTTCCACATTACCTGGCTGATGTTCTTTGTGTGTTTCTTCGGCTGGTTCGGCCTGGCGCCGCTGATGCCTACTATCCGGGAAGACCTGGGGCTCACCAAATCGCAGGTGGGCAACATCATTATCGTATCCGTATCCGGTACCATCATTGCCCGCCTCATTATTGGCCGCCTCTGCGATACCTGGGGCCCGCGCAAAACCGCGGTGCGGCTGCTGCTGTTCGGCTCCATACCCGTATTCCTGGTGGGACTGGCACATGACTATGTTACCTTTCTGCTGTTTCGTTTAGCCATCAGTGTAATAGGCGCCTCCTTTGTGATCACCCAGTTCCATACCTCCATCATGTTTGCGCCGCGCATTAAAGGCACGGCCAACGCTATTGCCGGCGGCTGGGGCAATTTGGGCGGCGGCGTAACGAATATGGTGATGCCGCTGATATTTGCCGCCATTGTAGGCTTCGGCTATACCAGCCAGGAAGCCTGGCGGCTGGCCATGGTAGTACCCGGCCTGATGATGCTGGGCGCAGCCTTTCTTTACGCGCGGTACACCAAAGACACACCAGACGGCAACTACACTGATATCAACCGCCATGCCGCGAAAACGAAAACAGACTGGACGGTGCTGGCAGACTGGCGCATCTGGGCGCTCACGCTGGCTTACGCCATGTGCTTCGGCATGGAGATCACTTTTGACAACGTAGCTTCTCTTCATTTTGTAGACACCTTCGGACTATCACAGGCCAGCGCCGGTTTCTGGGCAGGCATTTTCGGGCTGATGAACATTTTTGCCCGCGCGCTGGGCGGCTTTGTTTCAGACCGGATCGGTGAAAAACAGGGCATGAAGGGAAAAGGTACCCTGCTGGCTTTTGTGCTGCTGGCGGAAGGCGGCGGGCTGCTGCTTTTTGCCGAAGCCGCTTCGCTCACCCTGGCCATCATTGCCATGCTGGGCTTTGCGCTGTTCCTCAAAATGGCCAACGGCGCCACTTACGGCATAGTGCCTTTTGTAAATGAAAAAAACGTTGGCCTCGTTAGCGGCATTGTTGGCGCAGGCGGCAACCTGGGCGGCATGCTCTTCGGCTTCCTGTTCAAATCGGAGAACATCAGCTACGAGCAGGCTTTTACCTACATCGGCTACGCCGTTATAGGTACCGGCATACTGGTATTGCTCACGCGCTTCGGCAAGCAACCCGGCGCGGCGCCGGCAGCCCGGCCGCAGCCTGTTTTTGTAAGGGAGAAGAAATAGATGTCCATTCAAAACAAATAACACAACATGCCGGATTCATTCAAAACAACCTGTTGCTACTGCGGTGTAGGCTGCGGCATTATAGTGCGGAAAGACAGGTTGGGAAAACTGACGGTAGAAGGGGACAAAGACCACCCGGTGAACAAAGGCATGTTATGCTCCAAGGGCATGAACCTGCACTACACCGTGATGGACACGTCTGACAGGCTGCTGCACCCGGAGATGCGCTACAACCGCGCTATGCCGCGGCAACGCGTTTCCTGGGAGCAGGCGCTGGAAAGAACGGCGGCGGTGTTCACGCAGATCATCCGCCGCCACGGGCCGGATGCTGTGGCCTTCTACGCCTCCGGCCAGTGCCTCACAGAAGAATATTACGTGGTCAACAAACTGATAAAAGGCTTTATTGGCAGCAACAATATAGACACCAACTCGCGCCTCTGCATGAGCAGCGCCGTGGCGGCCTACAAAATGGCTTTGGGAGAAGATGCGGTGCCCGGCAGCTATGAAGACATTGAGCAGGCAGACTGCATCTGGGTGGCCGGCGCCAACCCTGCCTGGTGCCACCCTATTTTATGGCGGAGAATAGAAGCCGCGCGCACGGCCAATCCCCGCCTGAAGATCATTGTGAGCGACCCGCGCATCACCCAGAGCTGCGCCATAGCAGACGTACACCTCCAGCTCAATCCGGGTATGGACATTGTGCTCCACCACGCCATTGGCCGCATCCTGATAGAGAAAGGCAACACAGACACCGCTTTCATTTCGCAACATACCGAAGGTTTTAACGCCTACCGTGAGGCTGTGATGCAGCGGAGCGTTGAAGAAGCGGCGGCCATCTGCGGCATATCAGAAGAAGACCTGCACCGCACGGCAGGTTACATTGCGGATGCGAACGGGTTTATGACCATGTGGACGATGGGCCTGAACCAGAGCGTGGTGGGCGTGCACAAAAATCTCAGCCTCATCAACCTCCACCTCATCACCGGCCACATCGGCAAACCCGGCAGCGGGCCTTTTTCCCTTACCGGCCAACCCAATGCGATGGGCGGCCGCGAAGTTGGCGGGCTAGCTAACCTGCTGCCAGCCCACCGCGTGCTGGATAATCCGCAGCACCGCAAGGAAGTACAGGAGTTCTGGGGCGGTACAACACTCTCTCCCAAACCCGGCCTCACCGCCACACAAATGTTTGAAGCGCTGCACAGCGGCCAGCTTAAAGCCATCTGGATCATGTGCTCCAACCCGTTGGTGAGCCTGCCGGATGCACGCTTTATGGAAGCAGCGCTGCAAAAGGCGGCCTTTGTGGTAGTGCAGGAAATATCCGGCAAGCCGGAAACACTCCGCTTTGCAGACGTAGTGCTGCCTGCCGCCGCGTGGGCGGAAAAGGAAGGCACGATGACCAACGCGGAGCGCCGCATCAGCTATCTTGCCAAAATCACCGACGCTCCTGGAGAAGCGCTGCCAGACGCGGAGATCATTTGCCGCTTTGCACAAAAGATGGGGTATCATGGATTTGATTACAAACATGTATCCGAAATATATGCGGAGCACAGCCGGTTAACTGCCGGTACCAATATAGACATTACCGGCCTTGACTACGACGTGCTCCGCCGGCAGCGCAGCGTGCAATGGCCCTACCCGCAAGGGGCAGATGGCCACGGTACGCCGCGCCTGTTTACAGATCATCATTTCTACACGCCTCACCGCAAAGCCGTGATCCACAGCTTTGGAGACGAAAACCAGTCCACACCGCCTGACCAACGCTTCCCCCTCATTCTCACCACCGGCCGCATCCGTGACCAGTGGCACACCATGAGCAAAACCGGCAAGGTAAGCAAGCTCAAACAGCATATAGACAGCGCCTTCCTGGAAATACACCCGGCAGACGCGCGGCCCCGCAACATACAGGAGAATGATATGGTGGAAGTAGAGAGCGGCAACGGCATGGTACGTGTAAAAGCGCGGCTGAGCAATACCATCAAACCCGGCGTGGTATTTCTGCCCATGCACTGGGGCAAAATACTCAACAATGATCTGAACAGGGCCAACAACCTCACCAATAATCTTGTAGACGCAATATCCAAACAACCAGACCTGAAATATACTGCCGTAGAAGTTGCACGTTACGAAAAACCGGTACAAAAAATAGCGATCATAGGTGCGGGCGCAGGTGCTTACGGCTTTGTAAAGGCATACCGCGCCCTCAACCAGCGGGACGAAATTACCGTATTCAGCAAGGAAGACCTGCCGTTCTACAACCGCGTGATGCTGCCAGACTACATCAGCGGCGCCAAACAATGGGCGCACCTGGTAAAGATGTCTGCCGCAGAAGAAACAGATTTCAACATCACCCTCCACCGCGGCCTCAGCATTGAAAAAATAGACCGTACCCAGCGCCGGTTGACGGACAGCAAAGGTAACACCCATCACTACGACGTACTGATACTGGCCACCGGCAGCCGCGCTGCCACGCTGCGGGACACGCCGCCCCTGCAGGGCATTTTCACCATGCGCAGCAGGATGGATGCCGACGCCTTTCTCCGGCACATCCACCCCGGCGGCGGAAAAATAGTGATAGCCGGCGGAGGACTGTTGGGCATTGAACTGGCCGCCTCCCTCCGCGAAATGGATATGGAAGTAGCGGTGATACAGCGCACCTCCCGCCTGATGGACAGGCAGCTGGACGCGCTGGGCGCGCAGCTGCTGCATGAGGAATTGAAAGACAGGGGCATCGATATTTTTTTTAACGATGAAATAGAGCAGTTTGCCGGCGCCCGGAAGGTAGAAGGCATACGCCTGAAAAGCGGCCGCAGTATTGCCTGCCAGGCCGTTGTAATGTCTATCGGCACGGTGCCTAACATTGAGCTGGCGCGGGCCGCGCAACTGGAGTGCAACCGCGGCGTAGTGGTGAACGAATACCTGCAAACCAGCGACCCTTCCATTTACGCCATCGGCGAAATTGCCTCCTGCAACAACATGCTGTACGGCATCACCGCCGCCGCAGAGCAGCAGGCAGGCGTGGTGGCCCGGCACCTGGGCGGCGATATTTCCGGTTATTACGAAGGCTCCCTGCTGATGAACATCCTCAAAATGCAGGGCATGGAGCTTTGTTCCATGGGCATGGTGGAAACCCCGCCAGACCCGGCGTATGAAGAAGTGATATTCATTGACAAAACGCACCGGTACTATAAAAAATGTATCATTCATCAGGACAGGCTGGTGGGCGCCATCCTCATCGGAGACAAATCCGAGTTCATGGAATTCAGCGACCTCATCCGCCAGAAAACGGAGCTGTCTGAAAAGCGGCTGCAGCTGCTGCGCTCCGGCGGAAAGGGAGCGGCCGTACTGGGCAAGCTGGTATGCTCCTGCGGTAATGTAGGAGAAGGCAACATACAGGAAAAGATCAGGGAAGGGCATACCACACTGGAAGGGCTTTGCCGCGCTTCCGGCGCCGGCCTTGGCTGCGGCAGCTGCCGCCCGGAAGTGCAAAACCTTCTGAGCGCCTGCAAACCGAAAATCAAAACACAAATGCGTACTCATGGCCCGGCAATCACAACTCATCCGCATTAACTTCAGGGGCGGCATTATTTCCCCTGGTTACCTGCAGCAACTGCTGCGCATAGCAGGCGAAGCAAAAGTAAAAGAGCTGCGCTTCGGGCTGCGGCAGGAACTGTTCCTGGAAGTGGCGCAAGCGCAGATCCAATCATTCACCGCTGCTTGCGAGGCCGCCAACATCACCTGGCATGCCGCTTCCCATCAGCATCCCAACATCACCAGCTCCTACCCCGGCGCCGGTATTTTCAACGGAGACGGCTGGGTAACCGAAGGCATCTATAAGGATATTTTCGACCTTTTCAATTACCAGCCTTCGCTCAAGATCAACATCTGCGACAGTCAGCAGACGTTCAGCCCGTTTTTCACCGGCCATCTCAACTGGATATCTTCCCCCTACCTCAATTACTGGTATCTCTACATCCGCCGGCCCGGAGAAGAACACACCTTCTGCTGGCCTGCGCTGGTGTATACCAATAGCATAGCCTCCCTCAGCCGCGAGCTGGAAACACGGCTGGCCGCCGAAACACCGGAAAGCATTGCCCAGCGGCCGCCGGAAAGCATCTCCCGCCCGCTTGACAAAGCGCTGGAGCTGCCGGCCTTTCACCTGCCTTACTACGAAGGTTTCAACCGGCAAGGCAATAATTACTGGCTGGGCATTTACCGGCGCAACGAATTTTTCCCGCTTCATTTCCTGGAAGATCTCTGTGCAATATGCCTGGAAACAGGCATTGGCCAGCTGTATGCCACCCCCTGGAAATCTGTGATCATCAAAAACATTGAGCCCGCGCACCGCAAGCTGTGGGACTATGTGCTGGGCAAATACAACATCAACGTAAGGCATGCCGCCAACGAGCTGAACTGGCAGGTGGCAGATAATTGTGAAGACAGCCTCATCCTGAAAAGGCACATCATCCGCCACTTCGACACGGCAGATGTGCGTACCTACGGGCTTTGTTTCAGCATACGCCTGCATGCGGCGGGCGGCCACTTCGGTTCCATACTGGTGCGCAAGCAGGAAGATAAATACAATACAAGGCTGAAATACATGCAGCGGTTCGAGATATTGTACAAGGCGGATTTTAATCCCAATGCCACGGAGCTGACGGTGTACAGGAGCAATGTGCTGAAAGAGCACCTGGGCCCTTACATTGTTTCGCTCTGCAAACACTATTACGAAAAAGGCAGCGAGCAGCCTGTATTGCAACAGTACGCGCAGCAGCAACTGCCGCCCGCTGCGGCGGCGGAAAAACCGGTACACCAGTGCCCGCATTGTTTTACGGTATATGACGAGGCCGCCGGAGACCCCTTGCGGCAAGTTGAGGAAGGCACACCCTTTGAAGCGTTGCCGGACACGTATGATTGTTACATCTGCGGGGCCGGGAAAGAAGAATTTATAAGCATTGCGGCCGCATCGCTGCGGCACCCGGCTACCTGAAGCGCCACACGGGAAAGCTATGTCCCTGCGGGAACACCTGCTGCTCGGCCGGCAAGGCCATAAAAGCATCCGCATGCAGCAGGCTGGCCAAATCTCCGGAGCCGTGATAGGGAACAGGCTTTGCGGTTAGCTGGCCGCTGTTGCGGGCAGACAGTTGAACCGGCAAATAATACTCCAGCGGTTTGTCAAACAGCACTTCTTCCTCCAGCACGGCGTACTCCTGTACAACCTCAGGGTACTGCAGGCAGGCTCTCAGCCAGGGCAGCACATAACGGTAAAAACACATGAAGCCAGACACCGGGTTGCCCGGCAGGCCAAACACCACGGGGCCGTTCGGGAAAGTACAGAAAAGAAAAGGTTTGCCCGGCCGCTGCTGCACTTTGTGGAACACCTGCTGAGCGCCCAGGCTGCGCAGCACTTCCGGCAAATGGTCAAAACGGCCGGCAGATACGGCGCCGGTGCAAATGAGCACATCGGCTTTTTTTACGATAGTTCCCAACGCCTCCTGCAGGTGCGCTACATCATCCATCAGGTGAACATATTCAGCCGGGAGGCCGGCCTGCTGCAAGGCGGCACGCAGGCTGTAAATGTTTGACATGCGTAGCTGATGAGGTCCCGGTGTTTGCGCTACCGGCACCAGCTCGTTGCCGGTGGCTACCAGTACAATATGGGGCAGGCGGCTCACTGTTACCTCCGTTTTGCCCACCGTGGCCAGCACACCCGCTTCCGCCGGGCCAACAAGGGCGCCGGGCTGCAGCAGCACATGTCCTTCGGCCACATCTGAGGCCCGGCGGTGGATGTGCTGGCCCTTGATGGCATCCTTCAGAATGGTGAAGCGGCGAAAGCCTTCATGTTCAGTAATTTCAAGGTGCTCATAAGGGATAACGGTGTCTGTATTTTCAGGCAATACAGCGCCCGTCATCACTTCCATGCAGTCCGCAAAATTGGCCAGCTGCAATTGCGGCATGCCGGCGGCGGCCACGTCTTCCAGCCCGAAAATGCGCTGGCCGCGCTCATAACTGTCAAAATGAATGGCAATGCCGTCCATCATCACCCGGTCAAATGGCGGGAAAGGGCGGTCTGCCGCAACGTTTTCCCGGAGCACCCGGCCGCAGGCCGCATCAAAAGCAACGGTTTCCGTGCCGAAGTCACGTACCGCTGCCATTACAGCAGCAAAAGCTTCTGAAACACGCATCATCATTTTAACTATTTTTGCCTGGATAAATTTATTCAATTATGGCCAATGCATCAAGCTTCACGCACCTGAACGAAGCAGGAAAACCGCAGATGGTGGATGTAGGTGATAAAAACCCCACCGTGCGCACCGCTGTGGCGGAAAGCCGGGTGCTGTTGCCTCCGCCCGTACTGCAACAACTCAACGGGCAGGAGCTGGTGACCAAAAAGGGCGCCGTGTTCCAGACTGCGGTGATAGCGGGCATTATGGCCGCCAAAAAAACGCCGGAGCTGATTCCGCTCTGCCATACATTGCTGCTTGACAAATGTGATGTGCAGATTACGGTACAGGATAGTGAGGCCGTGATACGCTGCACGGTGAAAACCACCGGTAAAACCGGCGTGGAAATGGAAGCGCTCACCGGCGCCAGCGTAGCCGCGCTTACTATTTACGATATGTGCAAGGCGCTCTCCCAGGAAATGGTGATACGCGAAACGAAACTGATCAGCAAAACCGGAGGCAAACATGACATCCACCAATAACCTGAAAGGCCTGGTATTGTGCGGCGGCCGCAGCACGCGCATGCAGCAGGACAAAAGCGCCATCACCTATCATGGCAAGCCACAGTGGCAATACCTGTCGGAACTGCTGCAGGGCTTTCTGCCGGAGGTATACCTCTCCTGCCGCGCAGAACAGCTGTACCCCGGCTGGGACAAGGTGATCACAGACAGTGTAGAAGGCGCCGGCCCCTCAGCCGGGCTGTTGAGCGCTCACGCCTTTGCACCAGGCGCGTCGTGGCTGGTGCTGGCCTGTGACCTCCCGCTTATCAGTCCCCGCAGTGTAGATTACCTCTTGCAGCACCGCCAGCCGCAAAAGGCCGCCACGGCTTTCCTCAGCCCGTTTAACAATATGCCGGAGCCGCTGATAGCCATCTGGGAGCCGGCGGGGCTTGCGCAACTGGAGAAAGATTTCGGGGAAGGGAAAACCTGTCCCCGTAAAACGCTGAACTATGCCGATACGGCCATTCTCCACAATCCTTTTGCGGATGAACAGTTTAATGCAAATACGCCGGAAGAAATGCATGCAGCGCTGAAGCAATTGCGCTGATCACGGATGTGCCGCCACCCACACCTCACCGTCTTCAAAAAACTCCTTTTTCCAGATAGGTACCGTTTCCTTGAGGGTGTCTATAGCAAACTGGCAGGCCTCAAACGCCGCCGCCCTGTGGGCCGCCGCTACTGCAATAACAACTACCACCTCGCCGGGCAGCTTCTCCCCTTTCACGTGCAGGATGGCCATGCGCTGCACCGGCCATTTTTCTTTGGCCGCCTGCACAATTTTGTCCATTTCCAGCAGGGCCATGGGCTCGTAACATTCAAAGAAAAGCTTCAGCACAGGCCGCTGCTGCGTCTGGTTACGAACGGTGCCGGTAAACGTAACAATACCGCCGCTGGCGGGAGATTGTACAAAATCAACCGCCTCCTGCACCGTAATGCTGTGGTCTATCCTCGTCCAGTGTTCCATATGTAAAAATTAACCGCCGCTGAGAGGGGGAATAATGGCAATTTCGTCTCCGGGGGCCAGGGGCTGCCCATCCGGCGCATAGGTCCTGTTCACGGCCACCATTACGGCCCGCAGGTTTTTCATGGCTGGGTACTGCTGCAGCAGCCAGGCCCGCAGCTGCCCCACATCCGGCAGCGGCTCCGCAATATCCAGCGTGTTCGCTGCCGCAATTTCCTTCATGATGCCGAACAACAAAACTCTCATGCAATAAAGCTACATAATTTCTTAACTTTAGTGTGGCTCATTTAAATAAAATCACATGAAAATAAGGATCAGGGGCAATAGCATCAGGTACCGGCTGGACAAGGCAGACATAGCCGTACTGGAAGCGAAAGGGAAAGTGGAAGAGCATACCCGCATAGGTGCTCATTCCCTTCACTTCTGCGTGCGCTCCAAAGAAGGCATTCAGCAGCCATCCATTCAGCTGGAAGGCCCGGCAGTGCATCTGGCGGTGCCCGCAGCGCAGATACAGGCCTGGACGGGCAGCAACCTCACCGGCTTTGACGCCGTTATCTCCAACCCTGACGGTTCGGAGCTGAAAATACTGGTAGAAAAAGATTTTAAATGTCTCACAGAGCGGGGCGAAGATGAAAGCCTGGCATTTGAGAACCCGCTGAGCAGCCATACATGCTAAAAGACGCACACCACCGCAGCATTCAATACGTACGCCTCTCCGTAACGGACCGGTGCAACCTGCGCTGCACCTATTGCATGCCGGAGCACATGCAGTTCCTGGAACGGGACGCGCTGCTTTCTTACGAAGAAATTGAACGCACCATGCGGGTACTTGCATCGGCCGGCGTTACCAAACTGCGCATCACCGGCGGCGAACCTTTTCTCCGTAAAAACCTCCTGCACCTGCTGGGAAAACTGGCGCCGCTTACTGACATCTCCATTACCACCAACGGTGTGCTCACAACACCCTTCATACCGGCGCTCAAAGAGCTGGGCATCCGGAAAATAAACCTCAGCCTTGACACCCTGCAGGCAGACCGGTTTCTCCGCATCACGCGGCGCAACCGCTTCACCCAGGTGATGGCCACGCTGGAAAACCTGCTGGCCCACCAGATGGACGTAAAGGTGAACATGGTGGTGATGGACGGTATGAATACGGATGAGCTGCATGCCTTTGCCGCTCTCACCAGGGAAAACCGGCTCTCCGTAAGGTTTATAGAAGAGATGCCCTTCAATGGCCAGGGCAAGGGCTTTTCCGGCATCAACTGGCATTACCGGAAAATACTGGATACGCTGGGGGAACAGTATACGCTGAAAAAAATACAGGACGAAGCAGGGAGCACTTCCCTCAATTACATCATTCCCGGCCACCTTGGCACTGTAGGCGTTATACCCGCCTACAGCAGAACGTTCTGCGGCACCTGCAACCGCCTGCGCATTACGCCTACCGGAGGGGTTAAAACCTGCCTGTACGGTGATGATGTGATGAATATCCGTGACAGCCTGCGTAGCGGCGCTTCTGATGCAGCATTGCTGGAAGCGTTACAAACTGCGGTATGGCATAAAAAGAAAGACGGGTTTGAAGCGGCCGCCGCCAGCCAGCGTTCCCAACATGAAAGCATGTCTGTGATAGGAGGATGATGGCCTTACACCTTCGTGATCAGCAACCTCACTCCTGCATATAAAATCAGCAATGCCGTAAAGCCCTCTACCCACCGGGGCTTCAACCAGGCAGCACTCACCCGCGACCCTACCTGTCCGCCCACTATCACTGCAGCCAGCAAAGGCAAGGTAAAGTTCCACTGGAAGATCATGGCTCCTTTTGCCGCCTGTCCGGCCAGGCCAGCTATGGAATTGACGAGAATAAAAAAACTGCTCAGGCCCGCAATGTTCTTGGGCGTATCATACCTGCCCAGGCGCAGCACCGGCGCCAGGTAAATACCGCCGCCTATGCCCGTCATGCCAGACAGCAGGCCAATGCCGCCGCCTACCAGGCTATAGGCAAATCCACCCTTGGTTTTGATGTGGGTTTGTTTTTCGAAGAACATGCGGTAACCCATCAGCAAGGCGGCAGTGGTGAGCGCAATGCCCAGCAGGAGAAAAAACGTTTGTTGACGAAGTGGGAAATAACTGCCCAGGAATGCCGCCGGCACACTGATAATACTGAGTTGCAGCGCTTTCTTCATGGGCAGGTGGCCATTACGGGCAAAGTGATAGACCCCGCCGGTAACCACGGCAATATTGCAGAACAACGCCGTAGATTTCATGAGCAGGAACCCCACGCCCCACAGCGCCATCAGTGCAAGGTAGCTGGAGCCGCCGCCGAAGCCGGCGGATGAATACACTAAAGCAATGGCAAAAAAGAGCAGGCAGAGTTCGATCAACATGAAAACAATGATACAAAATCATGCCCACATTTTCAGTCTGACTTAAGGCTCTGCACCGGGTTCATCCTGCCCGCCTTGATGGCCTGGAAACTGACGGTGAACAGGGCAATAGCCACTGCTATGACGCCTGCTATAATGAATACCCAGGCGCTCACGTCAATACGGTAGGCAAAATCTTTCAGCCAGGTGTTCACCCCCAGCCAGGCCGCGGGCCAGGCAATCAGGTTGGCAATGATGACCAGCTTCACAAAATCCCGGCTCAGCATGGTTACAATGTTCTGCACGCTGGCGCCCATCACCTTGCGGATGCCGATTTCCTTGACGCGGCGCTCCGCCGCAAAGGAAGCCAGGCCAAACAGGCCAAGGCAGGAAATGATAATGGCCAGGCCGGCCAGTACGCCTACTACGGTGCTTACCTGCTGATCTGCCTTATAGATCTGTTCAAACTGCTGGTCAAGAAAACTGTATTTGAAGGGGTGGCCGGGCGCCTGCCGGTTCCACACGCTTTCCACAAAACTTACCGCTTCTTTGGCGCGGCCGCCGTCAATACGCACGCATATTTCGCTGTAGCCGAAATCTTTCTGGTTGAACATCATGAGGGTCTCAATCTTGTGATGCAGCGAGTTGAAATTGAAATCCTTTGCCACGCCCACTATCCGGCCGCTGGAGTCAATGCCCATATAACCGAACATTTTGCCGATGAGTGACTCCATGGTAGCGCCTTTCTTGTCTTCCTTCAGCAGCTCGCGGGCCAGCGTTTCATTGATCACGTACTCTCTCCCGTTGTTGCCCACGTCTGTTGAGAAATCCCTGCCGGCAATAATGGGTATTTTGTAGACACGCAGATAATCTTTATCTACCACTACGCCTGAAGAAGTCAGCTCCCGCCGGGGCCCGTTGCCGCTGTGGTATACTACCCCGGCCTGGTGAATATTGCCGCCCAGCCGCTGTTGTGATGCCGTAACGCCGCTCACGAGGCTGCTGCCCAGCAGCTCCTGTTTGATCACGTCGTACTTGCGATTCGTTTCACGGTCAAGGCCGATCAGCATCACCTGTTCCCCGTTAAAGCCACGGTCTCTCGTTTGCATAAAACGCAATTGTTTGAGCGCAAAAATGGTGGCTATAATGAGGAATACGGCGGCGGTGAACTGCCCCACCACCAGTATGTTACGCAGTGTACCGCGGTTGCGGCCGGTTTGTGGAGAGCCTTTCAATACCTTTACCGGTTCAAAGGAAGCCAGGTAGCCGGCAGGGTATAAACCCGCCAGCATACCTACCAGCACGGTTGCCGCAATAATACCCGGCAGTGCAAAAGGATTGCTGAAAAGCGGTAATTCAATATTCCGGTTGCTGAAATCAGACACCCAGGGCAGTACCAGCCAAACTACGAGCAGGGCCGCTACCAGCGCCAGTAAAGACAGCAGGATGGATTCTCCCATAAACTGCCAGCTTAACTGGCCGCGCCGTGCCCCAATGGCCTTGCGTACGCCTACTTCCCTGGCCCGCTCTGAAGACCGCGCCGTAGAGAGGTTCATGAAATTGATACAGGCAATGACCAGTATGATAACGGCGATAATAGAAAAGATATAGGTGTACCGCTGGTCAAACTTCTTTGCATTCAGGTAGTCATGCGTAATGTTGGTAGAGCCGGCGTGTACGGCAGATAATGGTTGGAGGAACAGCTCATAGTTTTTCCACCGGTCTCCTTCCTGCATATGCCTTTTCAGATAAGCGGGGAATTTGCGCTCCAGGGCTGCCACGTTCGTGTTTTTCTCCAGCACCAGGTATGTGGTGAGCCAGTTGCCGCCCCAGTTCTGAGACATGCGGGGATTGTAGATGGTGCTGAAAGAAACCAGCGCATCAAACTGCAAGTGCGAGTTTTCCGGTACGCTCACCACACCTGTTACCATCAGCGCCGTAGTGTCACCAATATAACGCATCACGGTTTTGCCAACCGGGTCTTCATTCCCGAACAGGTTCCTGGCTGTTTTCTCCGTGAGCACAATGCTGTTCGGCTTCATCAGCGCACTTTCCCGCTGGCCGGCCGTTACTTTAAAATCAAATATCTTCAGGAAGGTAGAATCTACAATAAAAAGGCTTTCCGCAAAGATGCGTTTGTTATTGTAGTTCAGGTCAACATTCCCGTTGCCGCTTACCCTCACAAAGTCTTTTACCTCAGGGAACTCTTCCTTCAGTGTGTTGCCCATCGGGTACATACTGAGGGCCACATTTTGCGGCGCCACCATGCCTTCAAACTTCTGTACCTCACAAAGCCGGTAAATGTTTTTGCTGTGCATGCCGTCAAAGCCCTTTTCATAGATCACGAACAGCAGGATCACGATGCAGGCAGCCATACCGATGGCCAACCCCAGGATGTTGATAGTGGAATAGGTCTTGTTCTTCCACAGGTTGCGCCAGGCAGTTTTGAGGTAGTTGCGGAACATAGTACGGTTTTTGAGTGTGGTTAACCGGATGCAACAAACGGGATACCATGTATGAACTTATTGATAATCAAGACATCCCATCTTTCCAAGTATTGAGCTTGTCCGCTTTCGGAACAGCAGTTGTCCGGAAATGGACATTCAGCAACAATCCTGGCAGTACGGATGTTGTAAGTAAAACCTACCGCTCATGAAAAACATCACAAGGCTGCTGTTGCTCATGTTACTGTGTGCCTGCAGCACTCCCACACAGGTTACCAATTTCTGGAAAACCAATGAGCCTGTTAATAAAACTTACCACACTGTTTTTGTGGCTGCGCTGGTGAACAGCGTGAACGCAAAGGCGTCCATTGAGAACAATGTAGCCGCCGCGGCCGAAGCCAAAGGGCTAAAAGCCATTAAAAGCGGGGATATTTTCCCGCCTAATTTCACGCGTGAAAAAGCGCCCAGCCGGGAAGCCATGCTGCAAAAGTTACGGGAACTGGGCTGCGATGCCATTTACACCGTTACGCTGGTAAAAAAAGAAAGTGAAAGCCGTTATGTGCCGGGTTCCGGCCCCTATGCGCCTTATCCGCGCTTTGGCTGGTACGGCAGTTTCTGGGGATATTACAATTACTGGTCTCCCATGATGTATAACCCTGGTTATTATACTACAGACAAAACGTACTACATGGAAACCAACCTGTATGATGCTGAGACTGAAGCGCTGCTCTTTTCCGTACAGTCTGCCACGTTCAATCCAGCCGGCGTGGACGATTTTTCAAGGAGCTACACCAAAGCCATTGTACATGAGCTTACCACACAAGGTCTGCTGAAGTAAAAGGTGGTTATTTATGCTGGTCATAATCCTTGATGGGGATAGACGCGGTGAGCTGCTCATACTCCGCTTCGTTCAGCCGCGGCGCATTGGCGGTGGCCTCTTCCAGTTGCTCCATGGTGCGGATGCCCACTACGGCAGAGGCTACCACGGGGTGCATCAGCACATATTTCAGCGCCGTTTGCGCCAGAGAACGCTGCGGACCTGAAAGGGCCTCCACCGCGTCTTTGGCTTGCTGCACCTCCGCTTCGCTGTAAGACAGGTAAGGCTCCGCGGGCTTGTTGATCAACAAGCCTTTTGCTACGCTGCCCCGCGCCAGCACGCTGATACCATGGTGCTGCAGCAGTGGCAGGCAGCTTACTTCCGGCCGCCTGTCCAGCAAACTGTACTGCATCATCACACTGACAATATTGGAGCGCCGGGCGTATTCCCGTATCACATTGGGGCGTATGGAGGAGATGCCGTAATAGCGGATCTTCCCTTGTGCTTTCAGCTCCTCAAAAGCCGAAATGGTCTCATCAATCGGATCATCTATAGTGCCGCCATGTAACTGGTAGAGATCAATATAATCTGTGCCGAGCCTTTTCAAGCTGCCTTCCACACAGGAGAGGATATAGTCTTTACGCGGGTTCCAGTCCCAGCCGCTGCCGTCTGCCCGCCACTGGTTACCTGCCTTGGTGGCTATTATCACATCTTTACGCTTGCCCCGCAACGCTTTGCCTACGGAGCTTTCATTGAAACCCTTATCATAAAGGTCTGCCGTATCAAAATAATTAATGCCGCGCGCAATGGCGTGGTGAAGCAGCTTCTCGTTCTCCGCATCGTTCATGCCAAGTGACATGCAGCCGAAAGACACTTCGCTGATCTTCAAATCGGAACGGCCTAATACCTGGTAGTTCATAGTGCATGCATTGTATTTTCAAATGTAACACCATTGCGCCGTTAGGTAAAACTTTTCAGCAAAAATGCCCGCGGGTAAAAAAAAAATTTTGTGGTGTTGTTTTTCCCTTTTACATTTGTCTACAAGATTGGTAGACTAATAAAATTCCAACCATGACAGCACACCACACATCGCCCTCCGCAAGCTACCTGCAGGCAATAACCGTCATGCGCCCCGGTGCATGTTGTTGTTGCCGCTAACCACTGCTTTTCAAAACATTTGCACCAACCATTCATTTTTTCCTGCACCGCGGCAGGCCCGTTCATCGTATTTCAAAAACCAGCCAAACTTTTTTTATTATGAAAAAAGCAAACCAACCTGTGTTCCATTTTGAGGGCGCCATTACCCCGTCCCAACTGCAACACTTCCGTAAACACGGCATCATCCAGTTCAGAAATTTTGTAGACAAGGCCACAGTAGCACGTTTCATCCGGGAAACAGAGCAGGTGCAGGAGCAGCTGCTGCGTTATGACATCCGGAAAGTGAATGGCATTCCCCTGAAGTTCGGTCAGGATGATGAAGGCCGGCCTTTCATCCAGCGCATTGCATTTGCTTCGCAATATAGCAGCGTGCTCAGTAATTTCCTCAAAGACAAACGGCTGGATGCACTGAAAGTGCTGCTGCAGCCTTACAACGGGCGCATCAGCGAGAACGAGAAAGACGGGCTGGTGGTGAACCACTATCTCAACACGGAAAACAGCCAGTTCAAACAACTGGGCTGGCATACAGACAGTCCGCGAGACCTGTTCCTGGGCAGCCGTATTATGCCCATGCTGAACGTGGGCCTTCATCTTGACGATTGCCCGCATGCACATGGCGGTCTGCGGGTGTTGCCCGGTACGCACCGGCAAGGCTTATTCCGCCTGCTGTTCAGGAAAAAATATTTTATTGATCATCAACCAGATAAAAAGGAAGTGGGCTTCGACATTGAGGCGGGCGACCTCACGATCCACGACGGGCGGTTATGGCACCGTGTACAGCAGTCGCCGTTCACAGGAGAAAAAAGCCGGCGCAGGGTGATGTACATCCCGGTGATTACCGGGGCGTACCAGCCCAAACACGCCGGCAGCCCCACTCCTTTTTACCACCGGCTGGCACAGATCAGGCTGCGCCCTGCGCCGGCGGCAAACACAGCGCCGGTGCCGGAGCTGAATGTACGCGCCTGATCCTCCATCACCTGTTAAAACAACAACATGTCATATGCTCTCATTACCGGCGCGGCCAAAGGAATTGGCAGGGCCATTGCAGCCTCTCTGGCGGAAAAGAAATACCGCCTGTTACTGGCAGATATAGACGGCCCTGCGCTGCAACGCACTGCGGCAGACCTGACGGCGCAGTACCGGGTAGACGTTCAGTACCTGCAGATAGACCTTTCGCAGCCCGGCGCGGCAGACCAGTTGAAGCTGTGGACGGGCGGCTACCACCACCTGCTGAACGTGGTGGTGAACAATGCCGGGTACGGCCTCAACGGCCGCTTTGAAGAACTGCCGCTGGAAGCGCAGCTCAATATCATAGACCTGAACATCCGCACGCAGGTAGCCGTTTCTCACGCATTCATTCCCGTGCTGAGGGGCTTTCCACGCTCCTACCTGCTGAACGTGGGCAGCACTACAGCCTTCCAGTCTGTACCCTACCTCAACGTATACGCCGCTACCAAGGCTTTTGTGCTCTCTTTCACCCGCGGCCTCCGCCATGAGCTGAAACAATCTCCTGTTTCCGTCAGCTGCCTCATACCCGGCAGCACAGATACAGCGTTTGTAAATCGTGCAGGCATGGGCGCGAGTACGCTCAAAATTGCACGACGTTTCAACATGACGGCGGAAAGCGTAGGAAAAACCGCTGTGGAAGGCCTCTTTGCCGGTAAAGCCGAAATTATACCCGGTTTTACCAACCGGCTCAACGCACTGTTGCCGAAATTTTTCCCGAAATCTTTCGTGGAAGAGATTGCCGCCGGCATCTACCGCCCGCAGCCTGAAAAAAACCTCCTGAATCCCATTCCCGGTGGTGTATAAATACTTTTTAATTTAAATTATTTTATTATATTTAGCTCAGCGACGGGACCACATAGAACAAGGAAACATCAGAGCTATGAACGAAGAAACAAACAAGCCGCTGAACATCATTGACAACCTGAAGTTAAACCCACCTGCAGAGGAGGAAAAATTGCAACACATGAAAGGAAAAGACTGTCCGGCCTGCGGGGCGCACAGCGCCAAACAGGCGGGCCTCACCCACTGTGCCTATTGCGGGTACGAATTTGAGAATTCCGGCAACAACACCTGACAGACAACTGGCCACATGCCGGCCATGAGGAAGGCAGTATTTCCTATTGCCCCATACAATAAAAGGTATCCGCGCCCAGCAGATACCTTTTTTTGTTGTCAATTAATCGAACGGCGAAAGTCAGCCTTTTATACAAAATTAAGGGGAACGGAACACCCGGACAGATGGCAATAAAGTCAATAAAAGGGGGCATTTGTGCCAATAAAATACCTTACCTTAGGGTCAGCTATTCCCCAAAGATTATGAAAAAAGTATCTGTTTTATTAAGCCGGAAGTACCGCCACATCAGTATTGCGGCTATTCTTGACGTATTCCAGACCGTCAACGCCTTTTACAATGACAATACCGGAGAGGCTTTCTTCGATCTTACGCTCGTGAGCCCGGAGGCAGAGCCGGATTCCCGGCTGCTGTATGATATGTACCAGCCCGTACCCCTGCACAAAGCCCCGCAGGCAGACCTGGTGCTGGTGCCCGCCTTTCAGCCCGGAGACATGGTGACCCATTTACAGGAAAATGCGCAATTTCTGCCCTGGCTGCAGCAGCAATTTAAGGGCGGCGCAGAAGTGGCCAGCTTTTGTACGGGCGTATTCATGCTGGCGGCCAGCGGTCTGCTGCAGAATAAAAGCGCTACAACCCACGTAACCGCCGCCGGAGAGCTGGCGCGCAAATTCCCGGAAATCAAAGTGCAGCCCAAGGCCATAGTAACAGACGATGGCGGCGTTTACACCAGCGGCGGCGCCACCTCTACCTTTCACCTGCTGCTGCATATCCTTGAAAAATACTGCGGCCGCAAGGTGGCCATTTATGTAGCCAAACTGTTTGCTATTGACATGGACCGCGAGCAGCAATCTTATTTTGCGGTATGGTCTCCCTCCCACCGGCACCAGGATGAGCTGGTGTCTGAAGCGCAAATGCGTATGGAAAATCGCTTCCGCGACCGGGTAACGGTAGAAGAAGTGATACGTGACCTGCCGGTGAGCCGCCGCAACTTCATCCGCCGCTTCAAAATAGCTACCGGCATTACGCCCATTGAATACCTGCAGCGCATACGTATTGAAGCGGCCAAAAAGCTGCTGGAGCAGAAGCAGGAAAATATTACCGGTGTAATGATGCATGCCGGGTATGAAGACGCCAAAGCGTTCCGGCAGGTATTCCGCAAAATAGTAGGCCTTTCCCCCAAAGAGTACCGGGCCAAATACGCAGGTTGATCAGGAAAAACGCTCGCTCACGGTCAGTTCCTTGCTGCCGGTAGTGTAGGTGTAAAACCCGGCGCCGCTTTTCACGCCTAGGTGCCCGGCCGTTACCATGTTTACCAATAGCGGGCAGGGGGCATACTTCTGGTTGCCGAAGCCGGTATATAGCACGTTCAGAATGGAAAGGCATACGTCCAGCCCAATGAAATCAGCCAACTGCAGTGGGCCCATGGGGTGCGCCATGCCCAGCTTCATCACCGTATCTATTTCCGTAACACCCGCCACGCCTTCGTACAACGAATAAATAGCCTCATTGATCATGGGCATCAGGATGCGGTTGGCAATAAAACCAGGATAGTCGTTCACCACGCAGGGCACCTTGCCCAATTGCACGGAAAGATCTGTGATCTGCTGCGTAACGGCCTTTTCCGTGGCATACCCGTTAATGATCTCAACCAGTTTCATGACCGGCACGGGGTTCATAAAGTGCATGCCTATTACCTTGCCGGGTTTGCTGGTAACAGCCGCTATTTTGGTGATGGAGATGGAGGAGGTGTTGGTGGCCAGCACGGTGGCGGGGCCGGTATGCTCATCCAGCTCACGGAATATTTTCAGTTTGAGATCTGTGTTCTCCGTAGCAGCTTCCACTACCAGCTGCACGTCTTGCACGCCGGAAGAGAGGCTGGTAAAGGTTTGCAGGTTGGAAAGGGTTTGCTGTTTCTTTTCCGCGGTAATCACTTCTTTGGCAATCTGCCTGTCAAGGTTTTTCCCGATGGTAGCCAGCGCCTTGTCAAGCGCGGGTTGCGCAACATCAACCAGGTGAACGGAAAAACCATGCTGGGCAAATACGTGTGCAATACCGTTGCCCATGGTACCGGCGCCAATCACAGCTATTTTCTGCATAAGGAATTATTTTGGTGAATGGTTGAATAAAGCGGCAATTTAAGGAAAAACCATTCACAAGGCGCGCCGCTAATCTTTCCGCTTGAAGTCTCCCCGCTTCCAGGATTCTATGAACTGCGCCCAGGCCAGGGGGTTGAAGATGTTTTGCGGTGGCGTTTGCCCGGCGTAGTAGAGAGACTGCTGCTGTTTCTGCATGAACACGTTGTATGCGCCGCCCGCGTCTATAGGCATAGACTTGGCCAGTGCCCTGAGTTTGGCGGACTCGTTGTTTTTGCGGGCTATTTCATACATATCGTTCGGGATGTCCATGCTCACAAACAGTTTCTCAAATTCCCTCCGGGAGGGATATGGCTTGATGATGGTCTCTGCCAGGTACACGGTGTCTTCCGTCATCAGCTGTATCATGGAAAAACTGTTGCCGATAAGGTCTGTGGGGATCTTGTAATCTTTTTTCCTGAAACCGATGGCGCTGAAGGTAAGGGTATCTCCCTTAAAAGCTACAATGGAAAATACGCCCTGGCTGTTGGAAATAGTACCGCGGTTTTGCCCTTTCACCAGTATGCTCACGGCCGGAATGGCCCGCAGGCTGTCTGCCGTCATGGTAATACCGGAAAGTTGTATAATGCTGTCTTTGAACGCCTTGAGCTGCGCTTTTAACAAAAACGGCAGAAACAGCAGGGAAAAAAGTATGATCAGTCTTTTGTGCATGCAGCTACTAAGATATAGAGTTCCACCCGGAAACCCGAATATAAAACCGACAAATTAAACCTCATTTTAGGTTAACTTTGCTGATCGGAAACAATTTTAACAACAATTTATGATCACAAAAGAGAAGGTACTTGAGGCCCTGTCAAATGTGGAGGAACCCGATCTGGGCAAGGATCTGGTGACGCTCAACATGGTGAAGGACATTGAGATCGATGGCAATAAAGTTAAATTTACGGTGGTGCTGACCACGCCCGCCTGTCCGTTGAAAGAAATGATCAAAAACGCCTGTGTGAACGCTATAGTTCACCTGGTGAGCAAAGATGCGGAGGTGGATGTAAAAATGACAGCCAACGTAAGCTCTAACCGCAAAGACGGGAAAGCGTTGCTGCCCAACGTTAAAAATATCATTATGGTAGCCTCCGGCAAAGGAGGTGTAGGAAAATCTACCGTGGCTGCCAACCTGGCGCTGGCGCTGGCCAAAGACGGCGCCAAAGTGGGACTGATGGATGCGGACATTTACGGCCCTTCCGTTCCCATTATGTTCGGCGTACGCGGGGAAAGGCCCATGATGGTGAATATTGAAGGCAAGGGCATGATAGCTCCTATGGAAAAGTTCGGCATCAAATTCATGTCTATCGGCTTGCTGGTAGACGAAAAACAGGCTATTGTATGGCGCGGGCCCATGGCCAGCAGCGCGCTGAAGCAGTTTGTGACAGACGTGTACTGGGATGACCTGGATTACCTCATCATAGACATGCCCCCCGGCACCGGAGACATTCATCTGACCCTGGTGCAAACCGTGCCTGTAACCGGCGCTATCATTGTGACCACACCGCAGGACGTGGCCCTGGCAGACGCCAAAAAAGGCATCAGCATGTTCAGCAGCCCGCAAATACGCGTGCCTATTATTGGTCTTGTAGAAAACATGGCCTATTTCACGCCCGCGGAACTGCCCAACAACAAATATTACATTTTTGGCAAGGAAGGCGGCAAACGCCTGGCCGAAGAGCTGGAAATCCCCTTCCTGGGCCAGATACCGCTGGTACAAAGCATTCGCGAAGGCGGAGACGAAGGCGTACCGGCCGTTGCCGGCGGCGATGCCGTTACCCAGCAGGCTTTTGCGGATTTTGCCGGCACTGCCGCCCGCAGCATAGCCATGCGCAACGCCAACATAGAGCCCACCCAGGTAGTGGAAATCACAGTATAGATCATTCATGGCCCGGCGCCTGCATGCGGCGCCGGGCATTTATACGCCAACATTATGTACTCCCCAAAATATAACCAGGAAAAAGACTGGAACACCGTTGCAGATTTCATTCGCCAAAACAGCTTTGCCCTGCTGGTAAGCGTGCAGAACGGACTGCCGGAAGGGACGCACCTGCCTATTGAGCTGGAGGAGAAAACTCCGGGCCAGGGAGACTTTGTACTGCGCGGTCACATTGCCAATGCCAACCCGCAATCACATACTTTCACCTCCGGCCAAACCTTTATGGCCGTGTTTATGGACCCGCACAGCTATATTTCTTCCTCCTGGTACGCCAAAGAGAAGATCCCCACCTGGAACTATATTGCCGTGCACGTATACGGCCAGCTCCGCATACTGGAAGAGGGGGAACTGCTGCAATCTCTCACCCGCCTGATGGACCGCTATGAGGCGGCTTCAGCACAGCCCGTTAAAATGACTGACATCGGGGAGAAAGAACTGCGCAATAACCTGAAGGCCATTACCGGCTTTGAGCTGAGCATAGACCGGGTAGATACCCGTTTCAAGCTGAGCCAGAACCGCAATGACCAGGATTATTTCAGCGTAACAGACCATCTCAGGGCGGCGGGAGATGACCACTCCCGGCGTATTGCGGAGGAAATGGAGAAGCGGAGGGAACGGAACACCTAAATCCATCCATAAAAAAAGCGGCATGAAAAACACTCATGCCGCTTTTTTTTATCTGAATATGTTCGTTACAGCGTAAACACTTTCCCTCCCACCATCACATCTTGCTTCGCTTCGTCAAAAGTAGCTTTCATACCAGTACGGTACGCTGCTGTACCCATAATGAGCGCAATGGAATGGGAATAGGCCGCTTCAATGGGCGCGTTGGTATTCACATCCTGCTTGCGCACGCACTCCATCCAGTTGCGCACGTGGGCCAGGGTGGTATCGTCACCGCCGGTGTTGGCGCTGGTTTCTACGGCTGCGGCAGTGGCAGAAAGGTCCATGCTGGGCAGCAGGTTGGCCTTCATACCCATCTCTTTCGCTTCTTTTTCGCGCAAGCCGCCGGTGGGGCTTATTTTATTGGTGCTCATGTCTATCATGCCGCCATTAGAGTAATACAGTTCTTTGGTGCCGCCCGCGGAGTTGTGGAAGCGGGAGCTGTACACTACCTGAAAGCCGTTAGCGGGGTCATTTTGCGGGCCGTAGTCAAACACCGCGGTGAGTGTGTCTGCATTGGTACGCCCGTCTTTCCACTGGTAGATACCACCGTTGGCCACCGCGCTGCGCGGGTGTTTCAGGCCGCTGAACCAGTGTACGGTGTCTATCTGGTGCGTCATCCACTGCCCGAAAATGCCGGAAGAATAAGGCCAGAAGAGGCGGTACTCCAGGTATTTGCGCGGATCCCAGCTGTCTTTGGGGCGGCTGCAGAGAAAACGGTTCCAGTCCACATCAGATTCTTTAATGATCTTCGTCAGCTCCGGCCTGCGCCAGCGGCCCGGCTGGTTTACGTTCCAGGTCATTTCCACCATGGTGATGGGGCCAAACTTGCCGTCTTGTATGAATTTGGCGGCGGCATGGTAAGACGGGCCGCTGCGGCGCTGCGTACCCACCTGGAACACTTTTTTGCTTTCTTTCACGGCCTTCAGCGCATTGCGCGCGTCTTCCATGGTTTCGGCAAAGGGTTTTTCGCAATACACGTCTTTTTTGTTCCGTACCGCCTCAATGGTATGGAAAGCGTGCTGAAAGTCTGCCGTGGCAATCATCACAGCATCGAGGTCTTTTATACGGTACAGCTCATCATTGTTCACACAGGCCTGTACGGAATGGCCCATTTTTTCTGAAAGTATGCTCTTGCCTTCTTCGCGGCGGCGGTTCCAGATGTCTGAAACGGCCACTATGTCAAAGTTCAGTTCCTTATAATTTTTCAGGAAGCTGGGCATCAAAGCCTGGAGGAAACGGTCTGAAAAACCCACCACGCCTACATTTACACGGTCGTTGGCGCCCAATATGCGGGCGTAACTGCTGGCGGGCATGCCCATGGCGCTCAGGGCCACACCTGCCCCTCCCATCATGGAGAGCTTCAAAAATTCGCGGCGGCTCTTATTGGTTTCTGTCATTTTCTTAACTGTTTTTATACGTGATGTTGATTGTTTACCGGTAAGCCTGCTGCAGCTGGCCGCGCAGGTAGGCCAGCGCAGAGCGGCATTCCTCTTTCATGTCTTTCCAGCGGCACTCAATAGTGATATTCCCTTTGTAGCCCGCTTTTTTCAACTCGGCCAGGTACGGCACAAAGTCGTCCGGCTGCGTGCCCGGCGCCCGGCGGTCTTCTTTTTCCGCAATATGGCAGTGCACCAGGTAGGGCGCGGCCGCCGCAATGGCTGCCGGCGCTTCATTCTCCTTCTTCATATGATAAATGTCTGCCGTGATCCTGAAATTGGGATGGTTCACCGCCTTCACAATGTCTGTAACCATGGCCAGGGTATTAACGAAATTATCTTCCGTTCTGTTCAGGTTCTCGATGGCAATGATACGGTCATACTTGGCCGCTACCACGGCCATTTTGCGGGAAATAGCTATCAGCTGGCGCTTTGCTTCTTCAGGGTCCTGGCCGTCTTCCAGCTGCCGGGCCCCGGCGCTGCCAAACACAATAATGCGTACCCCTGCCTGGCGGGCGCGCTGCATCAGCGTATCCACATACCCCAGTATTACCTGCTCGTTGGCCGTTGGGCCTATCAGGCGCACCGTACCGGGTAAGAACAGGTTGCAGCTGGGCACCCTGAGCTGCATTTTTTCCATGCGCGCCAGTGTGCGCTCCCACGTAGTGTCTGGCACGGCGGGGCCAAACAGCTTGCGCGCCCCTTCCTCTATGTAATCAAATCCCGCTGCTTTCAGCAGGCTGTCATTTTCCATGGAAGTGGCTACGCCTATACGGGGCAGCTGCGCCTGTAGTGCATTCGATTGCAAAAAAAGTGCGGAGGAAAAGAGAAAAAGGGTAAGAAATAAGAGCCGTTTCATGGAATTGTTGCTTTTTCGATAACTGTGGATGAGGAAAAATTAAGAACTAAAATTGGAAAATCAAAATCGGGTTTTGGTAAAAATGCATGAAATTCGCGGCTAATTGCAATTTATACTATGAACAGACAGGACTTGGTGCAACTTATCAGGGAGCGGAAATCTTACCTTTGTATTGGACTGGATACGGACATTCAAAAGATTCCCAAACACCTGTTATCCCACGCAGACCCCATCTTTGCCTTCAACAAGGCCATTATTGACGCTACCAAAGACCTTTGTGTGGCCTACAAGATCAACACGGCATTTTACGAATGCCAGGGCATCCGCGGCTGGGAAAGCCTGCAACGCACGGTGGAATACATCCCGGAAAATATTTTTACCATTGCCGACGCCAAGCGCGGAGACATTGGCAACACCTCTACCTACTACGCCAAAACGTTTTTCGAGACCTACGGCTTTGATTCCGTAACGGTAGCGCCGTACATGGGGCGTGACAGCGTGGAGCCTTTCCTTGCTTTCCCCGGCAAATGGGCTATTGTACTGGGTCTCACCTCCAATGCCGGCAGTGCTGACTTTCAGCAGCTCACCACCGGCAATGCCCGGTTATACGAGACAGTAATGACCACCACCGCCGCCTGGGGCAGCGCAGACAACATGATGTTTGTAGTAGGCGCCACGCAGGCCGCTGCAGTAGCGGACATCCGGAAGCTGGTACCAGACCACTTTTTCCTGGTACCGGGCGTGGGCGCACAAGGCGGCAGCCTGAAAGAGATTTCCGAAAAAGGGATGAATAACGATATAGGGCTGCTGGTGAACGCCAGCCGCGCTGTGATATACGCCGGTAACGGCGAGCAATTTGCTGAAGATGCCAGGGCCGCGGCGCTGGCTTACCAGCAGGAGATGGCGCAATATATTAAGTGATGACGCGAAAATGGCACATCGGATAACGATGTAAAATATTTTAACGAAAGGGAGCCGGGAAGCGCTCCCTTTTTTATTTAAACAGGCAGTTCTCTACCGTCCACCAGGGTTTGATCTCATACTTTAGCCGCCCCGTTACAATAGCCGTATCTGGCTCAATCAGGGATACCACTTCCAGACTGTCTTTACAATCCATGATATATATGCCGCGCAAGGTGCCGGTATCTCCAAAAGGACCGGCCACCAGCAGCTTGCCTGCGTCTGCCAGGCGGCGGATGTGGCTCATGTGCTTTTCCTGCACCAGCGCTTCGGTTACGGCGTCCTGCTGTTTGACGGCGCCCCTTTTCAGGAATACCATCCAGTATTTTTTCACCTGCATATGCTGCACGGAATCTTGTTTATCGATAATAGCGGCGGCAGAGCGGCCGGTCCTTTCAGGTAAATAGCTGGCTATAAAAATGATCAGGAATACTGCCAATAAAAACACAGGTAACAGTTTGGCCATACACTCAGATTTGCTCGCCCTAAGGTAGTAAATCTCCGTAATTCCGTAAATTGGGAACATCCTCTAAAAATATCAGCCATGCAGCAGGACATGTTTCAATCGCCCGACTATTTTCTCATTGACGAATTATTGACCGAAGAGCACAAACTGGTGCGTGAAGCTGTGCGGCAATGGGTGAAGCAGGAAATCTCCCCCGTTATCGACGGCTATTGCCAGCGCGCGGAATTTCCTTCGCAGATCATTCCGGGCCTGGGCCGGCTGGGCTGCTTTGGCCCCACCATTCCTGCGGCCTACGGTGGCGGCGGGCTGGATTATATTGCATACGGCCTGATGATGCAGGAGCTGGAGCGGGGAGACAGCGGCGTGCGCTCCACTGCCTCCGTACAAGGCTCCCTGGTGATGCACCCCATTCACAGCTTTGGCAGCGAAGAGCAGAAGAAACGCTGGCTGCCCCGCCTGGCCACCGGGGAATTGATGGGCTGCTTCGGCCTCACGGAGCCAGACTTTGGCTCCAACCCCGCCGGTATGCTCACCTATTTTGATGATGACGGAGACCATGTACGCCTGAACGGCGCCAAAATGTGGATCTCCAACGCCCCCTTTGCAGACATTGCCCTGGTATGGGCCAAAGACCCTGAGGGCAAGATACGCGGACTGATAGTAGAACGCGGCATGGAAGGGTTTTCCACCCCTGAAACAAAAGGCAAATGGAGCCTGCGGGCCAGCGCTACGGGAGAGCTGGTGCTTGACAACGTGCGCGTGCCCAAAACCAATATACTGCCGGATGCTCGCGGGCTGAAGGCGCCCCTCTCCTGCCTTTCCTCCGCCCGCTACGGCATTGCCTGGGGCGCTATTGGCGCGGCTATGGACTGTTATGACACAGCCCTGCGCTACGCCAGGGAGCGGGTGCAGTTTGACCGGCCCATTGGCGGTTTTCAGCTCATCCAGAAAAAACTGGCGGAAATGATCACAGACATCACCAAGGCACAGCTCATGAACTGGCGGCTGGGCGTGCTCCGGAACGAAGGCAAGGCCACACCGGAGCAGATCTCCATGGCCAAACGCAACGCCTGCGAAACAGCGGTGCACATAGCGCGTGAAGCGCGCCAGATACTGGGCGCCATGGGCATTTCAGGAGCATACCCCATTATGCGCCACATGATGAACCTCGAGAGCGTGATCACCTATGAAGGCACCCATGAAGTGCATTTGCTGATCACCGGCATGGACATCACCGGTTTCAACGCATTTTCCTGAAGCTTTTATTATTTTGTGCGCATGAAAGCAACAGCCTTGCTCCTGATATGCAGTGTATGCCTTACAGTTAGTGCCGGGGCGCAGCGCCTCGTCACTTTCCAGGGAAAGGCACAGGGCACCTACTACATTGTTAAATACCTGGGAGAAGATTCCATATCGCTCCAGCCTGATGTGGAAAGTATTTTCCGGGAGATAGACCGCTCCCTGTCACTCTATCTCCCCGGCTCGCTGATCAACCGTTTTAACAAGGGCCAGCAGGTGGTGATGGACGATCATATGCGTACCGTGGTGAAAAAGGCGCAAGAGGTGAGCCGCCTTACCAACGGCCTGTTTGATATTACCGTAAAACCGCTGGTAGACCTCTGGGGCTTCGGCGTGGTGCGCCACAGCAAGGGCCAGCCGTCGGCTGCAGACATCCGCCGAACGCTGCAGGTGGTAGACTACCGCCTGTTAACGGTACGCTCCCGCTACCTGATCAAAAAAAAGTCCGGCGTGGAAATAGACTGCAACGGTATTGCACAGGGTTTTACATCTGACGTGGTGGGGCGCTTCCTGCTGTCAAGAGGTATCCGCAACTTCCTGGTAGATGTGGGTGGAGAGCTGGTAGCTTCCGGCTTAAATGCACAGGGCCAGCCCTGGAGCGTGGGCATAGAACGGCCTTCCGAAACAGACAGCCTGCAGGGCCCGGAACAGGCCATACTCCGGCTGAAAAACCGGGCGGTGGCCACCAGCGGCAATTACCGGCGTTTCTTTGACGAAGGCGGTACCCGCTTTGCCCACACTATTCACCCGCGTACCGGCCAGGCCGTACATAACAACATCATCACCGTTACCGTTACCGCGCCTGACGCTATTACGGCAGACGCTTATGATAATGCGCTGATATTACTGGGTGTTGACGAAGGGCTGACCTTTATTGCCCGCCATCCCAAACTGCAGCTGGGCGCATATTATGTGTACAAAGACGAAGATGGCAAGATCAGGGAAAAATACTCTCCCGGCTTCTTTGCCACAGAATAAAATACTCTGCACTGAAAGTGCAGAGGTTTGGGGCCGGACTGAAAGTCCTGCACCCAGGTAAATCTTAGACCGTTTTTTGCTGCTCAATAGATTTTCTCGCATTACTAAAGCCCTTGCACTAAAGTGCATAGTTTTAACTAACGGTCGAGACCAATAAACAAGGGCCGCCCCTGCGGGCAGCCCCTTCCTTTCTCACATGTTCCGTTGTTAATGTTTGGTCTACTGGATATGGAACTTCAATCCAATATTTGCCTGTATCGAGTTAAAATTGCTGATCTCCTGCACTTTGAACGGTGCATAGTTGTACTGCACATTGGCATTCAGCATGACGGGTGAATATTTGCCGAAAGGAACGTTGATGCCCAGCTCAGGACTTACCTGGAAGGCCCATTTGTTCTCTCTCTCCACAAACTCGCCCCAGAATTTTTCGTAGTTCATATTGGCCGTACCAATGCCAAGGCCGCCGTAAGGGATCACCCTTGCTTCAGGGCCGGCAAAATTATACTGTACAGTGGCCAGGATGGGAATGGTCTGCAACGTATGCGTTTGTACGGCAGACACATCTTCTCCTTTGCCAGGGTACACCGCGCGGGGAAATCTTTCATAAAAATCAGCGAACCCTACCTTGGCGCCCAGGCTCAGCTTGTCATTCAGCGCATACTGGAAACCTGCCTGCCACCCGCGGAAGCTGGTTTTGCTGGCGTAATCACTCAGGGAGCCAAACGGCTGCGCAATGGAATAGTTCAGGTTGAAGGAAAAAGGCGGACGGCTGCTACTGCTTTGCGCAAACGCGCTGCTCACGCCCAGCGAGCCGATCAGGATCAATATGATGGTTTTAATACTTTTCATTGTTGTAGTTTTTATTCGTTTAGCTTGACCAATCAGTTACCGGAGGCCTTCAGATAAGGGCTCTGGTCAAATATTGCCGCTGTCATGGAATCCAGGTTGCCGCTGTTCCATACGCCGGTACCGCGGAACATGGCGTTCCATATGGCAGACAGCTGGTTGTTCTCTTTCGGCGCGTTTTTCAGGTCTACCATGTCTATAGCCACAGACCGTTCGTTGTAACGGAACACCGTGTAGTAACCCGGGAACCAGTAGTTCCAGCCGGGGTAGCCCCAGTAGCCGGTATCCCAGTAACCAGGCCAGCCGGTCCACCACCCGGGGTTGTACCCGATGGCGCTCTGGGCATTGTCTATACGTGTTACGTTCACCGCCAGATCAGGCTTGGCGTTTTTGTCTACCAGGGTGTAGCCCCTTGCCTGCAGGGAACTTTTGAGGTTGCCCAGCAATTTGACATCATAATCCGTCAGTTCTTTTTTAGAATCCCTGTTGCTGATAACGGCAACTGAATCCACTATGCTGAAAGTTTTGTAAGTGGTGAAATCGGCCTGCTCATCGTAGTTGGTAACATAGATCCGTGATTCCTCTTCGGTCATGTCATTGAGCGGTTCTTTTCTGCAACTGCTGAACAACAGGGCGCCAACGGCAATTGCACTTAAAATCATTCCTGTTCTTTTCATATGTGTTAATTTTTTACCCGTGATTGATCTTTGGCCGGAAGATGCGGTCCGTTTACAACGGACCTGCATCAACATGCTCCCCCGTTCCTCACTTGTTCAATTGCACATTTTCTCTCTTCACTGTTTCACGAAAACCGCACTTCAACACATTACCGCTTTCACATCATTCCATCTCACTTCCGACCTTCCTTTTATTGAACGCTATAGACAGGAGAATGTTACTGCTCGTTTACAGCAGAAAAGTTAAAATCAACTTAACGAAATGTTAAATCAAAAACCGCACCGGGTACGATACATGGGGCATTTTAAATATATAAGGAGAGAGTACAATATTATTTCCTGCTACGCAGAAAGTTGCTGCTGGTTATTGAGGATGCCGCGTTGCTCCAGGGCGGCCAGCAATTGCGCCGGTGATTCAAAAAGAATGCTTTCTATGCCAAATTTTTCGGCTGCTTTTACGTTGCGGATGTTATCATCTATAAAAACGGTGGCGTTTTTATTCACGCTGTAACGGTCCAGCAAAAGCTGATAAAAATCAGCATGCGGCTTACGGAGTTTTTCTTTGCCTGATACCAGAATACCGTCAAACCACTGGAGCCATTCATATTCCATGAGGGCAATAGGAAATGTTTCGTTAGACCAGTTGGTGAGCGCGTAGAGTTTGAAGTGCCCGCTGTCTTTCAGCCGCCGCAATATTTCCACGGTACCTGCAATAGGGCCCGCCAGCATTTCACGCCAACGTCCGTAATAGGCGCGTATCTGCGCTTCAAACTCCGGGTGGCGGGCAACCAGCATCTCCGTTCCGTCCTGCAGGCTGCGGCCGGCGTCCTGCTCTTCGTTCCAGTCTGCCGTGCAGATGTGTTCCAGGAAGTGCTCGGTCTCTTCAGGTGTAGCAAATATCTTTTTATAGAGATAACGCGGATTCCAGTCTACCAGCACGGCGCCCAGGTCGAATATTACGGATTGATAAGCGTGGTTCTTCATAAACATAAATGTAGGGTGCCGCAAGGTAGTATCCAAGCATTTATATAGAAATATTTTATAAAATGTTAATCTTCCGGGCCGCCAAGCAGCGCTTCAGCCGCATCGTCCAGCAACTGGAGGTCTACAGAATCACTGCCGGCAATGCCTTCAATAGAGCCTTTGATATGAGCGGCGTTCAGTAACACCTTCTCCAATTGTTTTTCCCGCGCTTTCCAGAGTTTTTCCATGGCTTCCCGCTCTTTCTGGATAGACAGTTTCATGGAGCGGAACCCTTCCCTGATAGCGCTCCACTGCTCTGCAAACTCACCACTGGTGAGATAGTGGTAGAGCAGCTGCATTTTATCGCCTTTATTGTCTTGCGACTTGGCTACGTTGTACACTTTCAGGATGGCGTCCCGCAGTACGTAGGTAAGGCTCTTCACTTCATGGAAGGAGCAAACCCATACCCCGTCTTTTTCTCCGAAGCGGTCCATTTCCTTTGGCATGGTTTGCGTTACCAGCACGGCCACGTCAGCGCCCTGGCTGCGCATGTCTGACTTCAGCTTTTCAATCCATTCCCTTTCAAAGCCCTTGGTGCGTTTGCTTTCATAGATGATCTTCCCGCACTCTTGGCCAAACTGGTTGCGCACCGTCTGGATGCAATCTGCCCCCCGCACGCCTTTGCCTACTTCAGATACGGCATCAAAGGGAAAAGTACTGCGCAGCATTTCTTCCAGCGCCAGCTCCTGCACTTCGCCCTGCAACTGCATGGAGCCTTGCTCCGCCTTGCGGCGCATTTCTTCCGCGAGGCGGCGCTGGTCTTCCAGCTGCTTTTCCATTTCCTTCAGCTTCATCTGGTATTCCGTGTCTTTCAGGCTGCTGCGCTCAGACTCTTCACGGCGTATCTGTTCCATCAGCCTGGCGCGTTCTTCCATCATCTGTTTCTGCAGCTTGATTTCCAGCTCTTCTTCCTTGTTCTGCAGTTCCTGCGTTTTACGCATGAACTCCAATTGGGCCAGCCTGGCCTCTTTCAGCTTTTCTTCGTTCTCGTGCTGCGCTTCACGCATTACGCGAAGCTGGTTTTCATACTCTGCGGACAGGTTTTTGCGGATGTTGTCAGACAGCGATTCCTGCAGTTTTATTTTCTCCGCCTGAAGGCGTTTGTTCAGCTCTTCCTCCTGCGTGCGGCGGTCTTCCTGCACTTTTTGCTTCTCTAACGCTATTTGCTGGCGCAACTGTTCTACCTCCTGCTTCTGAGCCTGGAGGCCATCCTGCTGTTTACGCCATTCTACCGCCATCTTTGCCCGCATTTCTTTCTCGATGTCCGCTGCAATGGCATCTTCCATTACAAAAAGGTGCTTGCAGTTCGGACAGGTAATTGAAGTTCCCATAGTTTCAACATGAATTATACGCAAAAACCAAAATACAGGCACTGCCGCGCAGTGTATTTGCGTGCTACAAAGTTAGTTGATTTTGATTCCCCGCTCAAAAATTCGGAAAAGCTGAAATATTCTAGGATTTTCACGAAATATTATAGCGTTTATTTTCAGGTTCTGGAAGATGCCTGCAATAATTTTGAAGAGAGGAATAAAGGTGACAAACGGCAAGAAATTTACTTCAAGTATATCGAATGGTTATCTAAAAAGGTCCGTTATTCCTGGCGGATTGTTTTCTTCTCCAGCGGTGCTTCATACCGTTGGTATTTGGGGTTAATTATACGCCCATTTTATGGGCAGCTACACATGACTTTTAAATACGGACCCGCCAGTTTTGGCGGGTCTCTTGTTTAAAGTAACCAGGCGGAGCAAAAAGTTGGCGTTTTTTGATGTTTGTCAGGAGAAATTGTATAACTTTGAAATTAACTTAAAAGTGAATTCAGTTACAGGCAGATTGTTCTTGTATCAGCGTATCAGAAGATTTACATTATACAGTTTTCACGAGACCGGTAAAGCGGAATGTGAGTTTGATGATTTCCTGTCAAGGTATGACACGGCGGCACATGCAGAGAATATCAACAGCATTGCCGCAGTCCTCCGGGAATTTGCACAACGGGGAGTTGACAGAAGAAGGTTCAGACCTAAAGGCGAAGGCCCCGTAGATGCATTGCTGGCCGGCCCCGACAGCTTGCGGTTATACGTAATTCCGTGTTCCAGGAATGCATTGGTCGTAGGCAACGGATGTTTCAAAAATGAAAGGCGATTGCAAGATGCTCCCGAATGTAGAAACGCATGGGAGCTGATGGTGGAGCTGGACAAGGAGCTGAGGAGCAGGATGCAGGAAAAAAGCATTTGCTGGCAGGTGCGTTCAGATGGGGAAGTTGACTACCTTGATTTGACAGGAGATCTGCATTTTGAATTGGGAACACCTAAATTTTAAACCATGGCCACCAAACTTGATGTCATTTACGAGAGAGTACCGGAACACACCAAACTGATGGTGTCAAAGTCTTTCGACATCTCGGAGAGAATCCTGAATGCCCTTGACAGGCGGGGATGGACACAAAAAGACCTGGCAGAGAAACTGTCAAAAAAAGAATCAGAAATAAGCCGATGGATGAAAGGCACCCATAATTTCACCCTGGAAACCATTGCCAAAATAGAGCTGGCATTGGGTGAAACCATACTGGATACCAGCAGGCGGCCAGCTTCCCGGGCCGGGAAGGGACATAAATATCGTAAGAAAGTTTAGTGGGAGAAGAGATAGCCGGGCGGCGCATGGCGCCAATCTTCCGGACAATAAAAAAGGGGAAATTTTGCAATTTCCCCTTTTTAGTGCGGAGGAGGAGATTCGAACTCCCAAGCCCTTTCAGGCACTACCACCTCAAAGTAGCGCGTCTACCAATTTCGCCACCTCCGCGGGTATTAAGGTGTGCAAAAATAAAGCCTTTTTGCAAACAAGCAAATATATTTTATTTCCGGAGCCAGATCCGGAAGGTAGTGCCCTTGTTCGGCTCTGACCATTTCACCGTTAGCCGGCCCTTGTGATAGTCCTGGATGATACGCTTGGCCAGGGATAACCCCAAGCCCCAGCCCCTCTTTTTGGTGCTGAAACCGGGGGTAAATATCTTGTCGTGCAGCCCCTTGGGAACGCCCTTTCCGGTATCTGTCACATCAATCACAATATGGGCGGTATGATTTTCAATTACCACGGAGATCTCGCCGGTGCCTTCCATAGCGTCCAGGGCATTTTTCAGCAGGTTTTCCAGCACCCAGTCAAACAGCGGCGGGGAGATCATGGCCATTACTTCAGGCTCGGTGTTGTGCAGGGAAAAAGTTACTTTCTGCGGCGCCCGTTTGCGGATGTAGGCCATCATGTTTTCCACCTGGGCCACCAGGTTGCGCTCCTCCAGGTGGGGCACGCTGCCTATCTTCGAGAACCGGTCTGTAATGAGCTTCAGCCTGTCTACGTCTTTGGCCAGCTCCGTTACCAGCGGAAGGTTCTCATTATTCTCCCGCAATATTTCCAGCCAGGCCTCCATAGAAGAAAGCGGCGTGCCCAGCTGGTGGGCCGTTTCCTTGGCCAGCCCTACCCACACCTGGTTCTGGGTAGCCCGGTTGGTAGAGGAAAGGGCAAACAGCACCACCCCAATGAACAAAGCCACCACCAGCAGCTGGATGTAAGGGTAATACCGCACCTGCTTCAGGATGAGGGAATCTCCGTAATAAATATAGTTGTTGGTTTTGGCGTCTATGGCCATGATAAAAGGCGGGTGCTGCTTTTTGAAATTGGCCAGCTGTTTTTCGAGATAATGAGGGTTATTAGCTACCTCTACGGAGTCCAGGTTGCGGTGGTCAATGATCTTGCCATGATCGTCCGTCAATATCAGGGGAATGGTAGTATTGGTGGTAATGATGGATACGGCCAGGTTCAGGTTGGCATCTTCCGGGGCCTGCAGGAGCTCCCGGTTGGCTTCCACCCAGGTGGCCACATTCTTGGTTTCTTCGTGCTGAATTTTCTCAGACAGGTTGTTCACGAACCAGATGGTGGCCACAATGATCACCACGGCCACTGCTACCAGTGTAAACCTCCAGCCAATATACTGTTTAAACATCTGCTGTTTTATAATGCCACCGCCGGGCGCCCGGCCGTTAACTATCAACTAAATTAATAATATTCGGAGGCTTTGTTGCATATTTGCAACGCTAAAAAATATTTTGTCACGGATTAAACGAATGTCTTTTGACGGTATTGCCTTCGGTAGCGGTAGTTATTCTGAACTGGAACGGAAAAGCTTTTCTGGAGCGCTTCCTCCCCTCCGTATGCGCTTCCCGTTATGACAACCTCGGCATTTACGTGGCAGATAATGCTTCTACTGATGACAGCCTGGCCTACGTAGCTGCGGCCTTTCCGCAGGTGCACATCATCCGCAATGCCAACAACAGCGGTTTTGCCGGCGGGTACAATGAGGCCCTGCGGCATGTGCAGGCAGACATATTCGTACTGCTCAACCAGGATGTAGAGGTAGAACCCGGCTGGATCACCCCGGTTATTGAGCAAATGGAGCGGGACCCGTCTATAGCCGCCTGCCAGCCGAAGCTTCGGGCGTACCACGACAGGGAGCGTTTTGAATATGCCGGGGCGGCAGGCGGTTGGATGGATATCCTGGGTTATACCTTCTGCCGCGGCCGCATACTGTACACCACGGAAACAGACCGGGGCCAGTATGACAATGCGCAGGACATTTTCTGGGCCACCGGAGCCGCCCTCTTCATCCGCTCCCGTTGCTTTTTTGAAGCAGGCGGCTTTGATCCCTTCTTTTTTGCGCATATGGAAGAAGTAGACCTCTGCTGGAGGCTGCAGCGCGCCGGTTACCGCATTTGCTACTGCCCTGGCTCCGTGGTGTACCACGTGGGCGGCGGCAGCCTGCCGCAGGGCAACCCCCGCAAGCTGTACCTCAACTTCCGCAATAACCTCATCATGCTCCGCAAAAACCTGCACTTCCAGGAGCAATGGATCATTTTATCCCAACGCTTCGTGCTGGACCTGCTGGCCGCCTTTAAAAGCCTGGTTTCAGGCAAACCGAAAGACATGATGGCCATTTTCAGGGCGTACCGCGACTATTACCGGTGGCGGCGTACAGAAGAAAAGAAACTGCAGGACGCCCTCCCCCGCAAACGGCTTTACGACCTGCAGGGCGTGTTTCACGGCATCATGATCTGGCGCTATTATTTCCTGCATAAAAAAACGTTCCGCGAGCTGTGGCGGCCAAAGAAGAAATAAACCTCATATTTGGACTTTGTAAATTTCCTTTGTAAGTTTGCGGAGCGAAAAAAATCAATATGGATCATACAGTTGAAAATAAGAACGATTTTACCCGCGACTGGGTCTCTTCCTCCCGTTTCCTTTTCTATTTAAAGCTGGCTTGCGTTCTGGCGTTTTTCCTGGGTGGCTGTTATAAACTTTTCGAACACCGCTACAAAAAGCCGAAAGTGAGCGTTCCGGAAAGCAGCCTGTATGAGCCGAAATACAAATAAGCGATCACTACCTTCTTATAGAAGCCGCGCCTTGGGTGCGGCTTTTTTTATGCCAACCCGCGTTGCTCAATCACAACTGAAAATCAACAATTTACTACCGCCGCCCTGCCGGTTGTGAGCAAAGATTGTTTTGCCAGTATGCCGCCGGGAATTCCGGACCTCCCCGCCTGCCAGACGAAGTTAGCATACCCCTCCGGGCAAAATTTAGCACTACCGGAGAATTATTTAGCTTTTCTGCAGAATGTAGGGCCGCCAGCCGGTAAAAAGACCACTTTGAACGAAGGAATAACGAAGCTTCCCCCGGAGATGAACGAACAAGTAACGAAAAGTTGCTCGTTCGTTACTTGTTCGTTACTCCTTCGTTACTCCTTCGTTGCTCACCGGCCCAAACCCTTGCCAGATAGGGACCTTACTCGTTTTAGGGCGCCCAAATCCGCTACAGGCAAGCGTTTTACCACCTTCATCAACAATTATTCAGGCTGAAAAAAATCAATTTTCCGGTTTTGCATGAAATAAAACAATAAAGTAAGTGAACAGTACCCGGGTGAAAAGGGGTACGATGAAGGAGACCTCAAAATGTGCCGCATAAAAAAAGCCCGGTTGATACAACCAGGCTTTTTGTGTTCTGAGCGGAAGACCGGGCTCGAACCGGCCACCCCGACCTTGGCAAGGTCGTGCTCTACCAAATGAGCTACTTCCGCGTTTGCCGTTTTGGGATTGCAAAAATAGGAAACAGATTGAAATCAGCAAATAATTTTTTCATCCATTGCAAAAAATCCGGAACAACCGTGCAGAACCGCTCTGGCGGCCGTAATTATCCGCTTGTTAAAGGAATTAATGTTTTATACTTGTAAATTATTCAAGCATGGAACTATTCCGCCATATCATGAAAAATTACCTGATCTGCAGCGTTCTGCTGTTGGCAGCTTGTGGCACCGGCCAGCAGCAGCGGCAGCAACAACAACAGCAGGCCAACCAGCAGCAATCCATTTCAAGACCGGAAAATTTTGGCGCGGATGTGGCCTTTTTACAGGGCCATGTGAACACTATTGTGCTGAAAGACAGTACCAGCCAGGCCGCCATTGCTATTGTACCGGCATGGCAGGGCCGGGTAATGACCAGCACAGCGGCGGGAGATGAAGGCCGGAGCCTGGGCTGGCTCAACCATAGCCTGATAGCAGACGGCAAGGTACAGCCGCGCATCAACGCCTACGGCGGGGAAGACCGCTTCTGGCTGGGCCCTGAGGGCAGCCGTAACAGCTTTTATTTTGCTCCCGGAGATACATTTGACCTGAGCCGCTGGCAGGTACCCGCCCCCATTGATACGGAACCTTTCAACGTGGTGCAGCAAAGCCGGGCATCGGTATCTTTTGAAAAGAACATGCAGCTCACCAACTATAAAGGCAATGTGTTTGACATCAAAACCCGCCGCACAGTTACGCTGATTGCCCGCCGGGACATCCGCAACTATCTTGGCCTTGACCTGCACAAAAGCATTCACGCCGTGGCCTTCCACTCCGCCAATACCATCATCAACAACGGTAAGCACAAGTGGGATACGGCGTATGGCATGCCCTCCATCTGGATACTGGGCATGTTCCCCGCCGGGGCCCAAAACACGGTAATGGTGCCGCTGCGTAACGGCCGTACGGTAAACGATGCATATTTCGGGAAAGTACCAGGCAACCGGCTGGTGATAGATGACAGGAACAAGATTGCGTATTTCAGGGCTGACGCCAGCTACCGCAGCAAAATAGGCGTGCGGCAAACAGACTGCTACAATTACCTGGGCAGTTATGACGCGGAGCACAAAGTGCTCACCATTGTGCAATTCACCCTGCCCCGCAACCCGCAACGGTATGTCAATGCCGCGTGGGACCCTTCAGCCGCGCCTTTTGGCGGCGACGTATTGAATGCCTACAACGATGGGCCTCCCGCAGAAGGACAGCCACAATTAGGCCGCTTTTTTGAACTGGAAAGCTCCTCTCCCGCTGCCAGCCTCAAACCCGGCGCTTCACTGGAGCACTACCACCGCACCATTCACCTGCAGGGAGAAGAAAAACGCCTGGGGCCGGTGGTGAAAAAACTGTTTGGCGTTACGCTGGCGGAAATTATGAAGCAGGGCTGACATCCAGGTTATAAATGTCTTTGAGGCGCAGCAAACACAGGTCAAGACTGGCTTTGGGGATGCCGATCTCCATGCTGCAGAATAACTGGAGGTCTTGCTGCAACACGGTGCAGTTATTCTGCTTGACCACCATCATCACTTCGTTCAGGATAGTATAGTCAAAAGACAGTTTATACCGGGCTTCCACGTTCTTTTGCACAGCGGGGATGAGCTGCAATACCAGTGCGCAGGACATTTTATATGCATTAATGAGCCCTGGCACACCCAGCAGGGTGCCGCCGAAATAACGCACCACCACTACCAGCACGTCTGTAAGCTGCTTGCTGTCTATCTGTCCCAGTATGGGTTTACCGGCAGACCCCGAAGGCTCCCCGTCATCTACCGCACGGAACTGCAGCCCGTCTGTGCCCAGCCGGTAAGCATAACAGTGGTGAGTGGCTTTAGGATGCTCTTTTTTCACTTCCTGCAGACATTCTTTCACCTCATCTGTGGTTTTTACGGGGTATGCATATGCGAGGAATTTACTGCCTCTGTCCTTAAACTCCGCTACTGCCTTTCTTTCTATCGTGTAATAAACTTCCATTGTCTAGGTTGATGAAGAACGGGGAATATAAATGGCGATATGATCGCCCATTACATTCTCTTCTTCCAGTAATTGTACATGTCCCGGAACGGGCGCTTTCAGGCCGCCACCCAGCAGTGTGGAGCCGGTGATCACCCGCATTTCGTCCCACAGGCCGCCGTTGATGAAGCTTTGCAGCAGTTTTGCCCCGCCTTCTACCATTACGCTCTGGATGCCGGCATTGTGCAATTCCGCCAGCAGCGCCGGCAGCAGGTTACCGCTCTCAAAGTCCAACGTGATGGTTTGCGGGCGGCCGGCTACTGCGGTAATGAAAAAAGTGGGGGCTTCATTATTCCAGAGGTGGTAATGCGGCGGCACTTTCAGCTCCCGGTCTATTACCAGGCGCACAGGGCTTTTACCCGGCCAGAGGCGTGTGGTAAGCTGGGGATTGTCTGTCAGTGCCGTTTGCGTGCCTATCATAATGCCCATTTCACTGCTGCGCCAGCGGTGTACCAGCCGGTTGGCAAACTTGTTTGAGATACGTACCGGCAAACCGTTTTCCGGAGCTATATACCCGTCTGCAGACTGTGCCCATTTCAACACCACATAGGGCCGCTTTTTCTCATGGTATGTAAAAAAACGGCGGTTGATGCGGCGGCACGCGGCTTCCAGCACACCGGTAGTCACCTCCACCCCTGCCGCCTCCAGTTTGGCAATACCACGGCCGGCAACAGCAGAAAAAGTATCTACACAACCAATTACTACGCGAGGTATTTTCTGTGCTACCAGCAGGTCTGCGCAGGGCGGTGTTTTGCCGTGGTGCGCGCAAGGCTCCAGCGTAACGTACATGGTAGCTTTCGGGATCAGTTCCCGCAAACCCTCCGGCACGCTGTTCACGCAGTTCACTTCCGCATGCGCCTGGCCGTACACACGGTGGTACCCCTCCCCTATGATCTGGCCTTCATGCACCAGCACGGCCCCCACCATGGGGTTAGGGGCCACATGGCCGTTTCCCAGGCGGGCCAGCTGCAAACAGCGTTGCATAAAAAATTCGTGCGGCGGGTGTTCCATGAATGCGTCTGAAATAGCTATGTTTGCAAAAATATTGTTTCGGCGGCTATTTTCCGCTGATGATCTGAAGAACATGACCATTCAATCCGCATTTGCCGGCCTCGTAACAGCCCTCAGACCCATTTACGATGCCCGTGAAGCCGCAAACGTTGCGCACCTGGTAATGGAACATATTACCGGGTTGGGTAAGCTGGACCGTATTGTGCATAAAGACGCCGACCTCTCTCCCGCACAGGAAACCCAATATCAGCAGGCTATGGCCCAACTGCTGGAACACCGCCCCGTACAACACATCACCGGTAAAAGCTGGTTCTACGGGCTGGAACTGATAGTGAGTGACCAGGTGCTGATACCCCGCCCTGAAACAGAAGAGCTGGTAGAATGGATATTGCTTGATCATCCTTCCAAACCGGCGCTCCGCCTGCTTGACGTGGGCACCGGCAGCGGCAGTATTCCCATTGCCCTGAAAAAACAATGGCCCGTGGCAGACGTCTGGGCCATGGACATCAGCGCCTGCGCTATTTCCATTGCCACCCGCAACGCCAGCCTGCAACATACGCCCATCCGCTTTCTGCACCAGGACGTGCTTTCCCCCGATGCCTTCAAGGTGCTGCCTTCCCTGAACATCATCGTCAGCAATCCCCCCTATATTCCCGAACAGGAAAGGGCCGGCATGCAAACACAGGTGGAAGCTTTTGAACCTTCCATTGCCCTGTTTGTTCCGGACAATGACCCGCTGCGCTTTTACCGGGCCATTGCCCTGCTGGCGCTTGAAAAGCTGGAACCGGGCGGCAGGCTGTATTTTGAGATACATGAGTCTTACGGCACGGATGTGGTAGACATGCTGAAACAGAAAGGGTTTGCGGACGTGAAGCTGAAGCAGGACATGTTCGGGAAAGACAGGATGGTGAGGGCCACGAAGAAATAACGGACTGGCAACAAGATAAAAAAGGGCTGTATCATTTTACTGATACAGCCCTTTTCAATGTATGTAACGATGTGTTACTTCTTGTTAGCCGCCGCGCTTTGCGGGTTGGCAGTGCCCAGCACCGTTTTGGCACCCAGCTCCCGCGCTATCTGCATCACGCTTACCACCGCGCTGATGGGTACGGTTTCCTCCGCATTGATCACAATGGTGGGGTCTACTTCTCCCACCGGAATTTTGGGTACCAGCGCTTCACGCAGCTGTTCAAAGTTCACCTTCTGCGTGCCTACATAAAACTGCTGGCCGGCATCTATGCTCACCACCACGGTCTGTTTTGCCTTGGTATTGCTCTTGGCCTTCGGCAACATCAGTTTGATGACGTTGGGATTGGCCAGGGAAGACACGATCAGGAAGAATAACAGCAGGATGAACAGGATGTCGTTCAACGCGCCGTTATGCATTTCCGCATGTCCTTTTTTTCGCCTCCTCAAATTCATACAATAAACTATTACGAATTAGGAATTTCATTTGGTGGGTTCCTGCAGCACGTCTATGAACTCTGCAGAGGAGCCTTCCATTTTGTTGATCACCTTATCTATCTGCGCCTGCAGGAAGCTGTAGCCGATGTAGGCTACCAGGCCTATGATAAGGCCGGCTGCAGACGTCACCATTTTCACGTAAATACCGCCGGCAATGGTGCTGAGGGTAATGTCTGACGTTTGGGAAATGTTGAAGAAGGTCTGGATCATACCGGCAATGGTGCCCAGGAAGCCGAACATGGGGGCTATACCGGCTATGATAGACAGTATGGCCAGGTTCTTTTCCATTTTGTAGATCTCCAGCTTGCCCACATTCTCCATAGATTTTTCAATGTTCTCTATGGGTTTGCCAATGCGCTGAATGCCTTTGTCTATCATGCGCGCAATAGGACTGTTGGTATTTTTGGAGAGCGAACGGGCGGCATTGATATTACCGGAGGTAATATGGTCCCGTATCATGGGCATAAAATTGCTTTCCAGCTTGCCCGCCCTTGAAATAGTAATATATCTTTCCACGAAAACATACACGGCAATAACGGAGAGAATGCCCAGCGGTATCATCAGCGGGCCCCCTTTCAGGATCATGTCCCACAACCTGATCTCCTGCGCCGCGGCAGTAGCAGCACCCGCGCCGGCGGCCACAGTGTCGGCCTTGGGCAGTAAAAGCGAGTCCTGCATAAACGTAACGAGTCCTAACATGAATTAAATTTTAACCTTTTTCATGAAATATAAGGGGTTAAAGTAATAATAAAAACGCAATGCTGTATAAATTATTATCAACTCTTTTCCTCCCATACCTGCACGAGGTGAATAATAGTGTCTACCGCCTTTTCCATGTCCTGCACGCTGATATACTCCTGCTTGCTGTGCAGCGCCATTTCTCCCGTAAAGATATTGGGGCAGGGCAGGCCCATGAATGAAAGCCTGGAACCATCCGTACCGCCCCTGATGCTCATTTTCAGCGGCTCCACGCCTGCGCGGCGGATGGCCTCTTCTGCATATGCCACTACATGCGGGTGTTTATCGAGCACTTCTTTCATGTTACGGTATTGCTCCGTTACCCTGAAGGAAGCGGTGGCGCCGTGGTGTTGGCTGACCACGGTTTCCATGATCTTGCGGAGGTAGAACTCGTGGCCCTGCAGCTCCGGCACTGTGAAGTCACGTATTATAAAGTCTATAGTAGCGCTTTCTACGGAACCCTGTATGCGCACCGGGTGAATAAAACCCTGGCGGTCTTCCGTGGTTTCGGGGGAAAGGATGTCTTTCGGCAATTCATCTATAATGGCTGCCGCTACCTTAATGGCGCTTACCAGCTTGCCTTTTGCGGCGCCGGGGTGTACACTTACCCCCTGGATGGAAATCTGCACCCCGTCTGCGGAAAAGGTCTCGTCTTCCAGTGAGCCCAGCTCCCCGCCGTCCATGGTATATCCGAATTGCGCGCCCAGGCGCTCCATGTTCACGTGCTCCACCCCGCGGCCCACTTCTTCATCTGGCGTGAAAAGCAGGCGGATGGTGCCGTGCTTTATTTCCGGGTGCTGCACCAGGTACCTGGCCGCGTCCATGATCTCCGCCACGCCGGCTTTATTGTCTGCGCCCAGCAAAGTGGTTCCGCTGGCCGTGATAATGTCATGCCCGGTTTTGCCGGCCAGGTAAGGGTGATTTTGCACGCTGATCACCTGTGAAGGGTCATCCGGCAGTACAATGTCTTTCCCGTCAAAATTTTCATGTACAATGGGTTTTACACCGGTGCCGCTGCAATCAGGCGCCGTGTCCATATGTGCGCAAAGGCAGATCACGGGCACCTGTTTGGAGGTAGTGGCGGGTATGGTGGCATATACATACCCATGCTCATCCATTTCCGCATCTGTGATGCCGGCTTCCTGCAACTCCTGCACCAGCAGGCGGGCCAGGTCTTTTTGCTTTTCGGTGGAAGGGAAAGTATTGCTCTGCGGGTCTGACTGGGTATCTATCTGCACATAACGCAGAAAGCGTTCTTTAACAGTATATTCCATGGGCTTGCGTAAAAAAGAAAAAGTAAAAAGCAGGATGCCCCGATTTTTACTTTTTCACTTGACTAATATTTCTATTTTTTAGGCTGAAACGATCTCAACCAGTTCAATATCAAAGATCAGCGGTTCACCGGCAAGGGGATGGTTGGCATCCAGGGTGATGAACTCCGTGCCAATAGCCGCTACTTTCACAGGGAACACCTGGCCCTGCGGGTTGCTCATCTGCAGCTCCATGCCTACGCTGGGGTTCAGATCTGCCGGGATATTGGCTTTCGGGAACTCCATGATCAGCTCATCGTTCTTGGGACCGTAAGCTTCCTCTATAGGAATGTTCAGGGTCTTTTTGTCTCCAGGCTTCATGTCCAGCACGCCATTGTCAAAGCCCTTTATCACCATACCGGCGCCTACGGTGAACTCCAGCGGGTCTCTGCCTTCTGAGGAATCAAAGGTGTTACCGTTGTTCAAGCGGCCGTGGTAGTGTACCCGTACGGTATCTCCGGTCTTTACCTGTTGCATATAAATAATTTAAAATGAGATAATAGAAGGTGAAGGTACAGATTTTGTTTTTGATTTCTGGCCATGGCTCGTTAATTTGTTGCGTTCAACTCAATGGTATATGAAACAACTTGTATGCATACTGCTGCTGCTATGCTGCTGTTTTCCTGCTTTTTCACAGCAAACCGTTATCACCGGTGCAGAACGTACCGCCACATACCTGCCGCTGCTGAAGGGCAAACGGGTAGGCATGCTGGTAAACCAGACCTCCATACTGGGACCTTCTCACCTGGTAGATTCCCTGCTGAAAAGCGGCGTGCATATTGTGAAGATATTCAGTCCGGAACACGGCTTCCGCGGGCAGGCAGATGCCGGCGAGAAACTGGGCAACAGCACAGACCCTGCTACCGGCCTGCCCATTGTATCCCTCTACGGCAAACACCGCAAGGCAGACAGTGCAGACCTGGCAGATGTAGACCTGCTTGTGTTTGACCTGCAAGACGTGGGCACGCGGTTCTACACCTACATCTCTTCCCTGCAGGAGCTGATGGAATCTGCCGCTGAATTCAACAAACCGCTGATTGTGCTGGACCGCCCCAATCCCAACGGCCACTACATAGACGGGCCGGTGCTTGACACTGCCTTCCGCTCCTTTGTAGGCATGCAGCCCATCCCCACGGTACACGGCATGACGGTGGGCGAATACGCCAAGATGCTCAATGGCGAAGGCTGGCTCAAAGGAGGCGTGCAGTGCCGGCTTACGGTCATCACCTGTGAAAACTATGATCACAACACGCTGTACAGCCTGCCCGTAAAACCATCTCCCAACCTGCCCAATATGCGCTCCATTTACCTCTACGCCTCCACCTGCCTGTTTGAGGGCACGGCGTTCAGCCTGGGGCGCGGCACGGATAAACCCTTCCAGGTATACGGGCACCCTTCGCTGCCCAAACACCTGTTCTCCTTCACGCCGCGCAGCATGCCCGGCGCCAAAAATCCCGTGTTGATGAACCAGACCTGCTATGGCTATGACCTGAGCGCGCCCTCCAAAGAAACCGTGCGCCAGATCAACCTGGAGTATGTGATCAACGCATACAGGCTGTTCCCTGACAAGAACAAATTTTTTAACGCCTTCTTCAACAAGCTGGCCGGCAACAGCACGCTGCAGGCCCAGATAAAAGCCGGACAATCTGCCGCCGCCATCCGCCAAAGCTGGGAACCCGGGCTGAAAGCGTTCAGGGAGATCAGGAAGAAGTACCTGTTATATAAGGATTTCTAATTCGATACATTTGCAGCATGAGAATCATTTTTATGGGCACGCCAGACTTTGCCGTGGCTTCCCTTGATGCGCTGGTACAGCATGGTTACAACGTGGTGGCCGTTATCACCGCGCCAGACAAACCCGCCGGCAGGGGCCTGCAACTGCAGCAAAGCGCGGTAAAACAATATGCCGTGAGCAAACAGATACCGGTGCTGCAACCCGAAAAACTGAAAAACCCGGCTTTCCTGGAAGAGCTGCGCTCTTACCGGGCAGACCTGCAGGTGGTAGTAGCCTTCCGCATGTTGCCGGAACTGGTGTGGAACATGCCGCCGCTGGGCACCATCAACGTGCATGCCTCACTGCTGCCGCAATACCGCGGCGCAGCGCCCATTAACTGGGCCATCATCAACGGTGAAAAAGAATCAGGCGTTACCACCTTCAGACTGCAGCACGAAATTGATACCGGCAATATTCTCTTTGCTTCCAAAGTAGCCATCCGCGAAGATGAAACGGCCGGAGAGCTGCATGACGAGCTGATGAAAGCCGGGGCAGAGGTATTGATAAAAACCGTGGAAGCCCTTTCCAGCGGCGGTATTGAAGGCACCATACAAAACAACGTTCCTGCTGAAGAGCTGAAACATGCACCCAAAATATTCAAGGAAGACTGCCGGATCAACTGGGAGCAGCCTGTTGACCGTATCTATAATCTCATCCGCGGCCTCAGCCCCTACCCTACTGCTTTCACCAGCCTGCAAGGCAAAACGCTGAAGATCTTCAAGGCGGGGAAAGAGTTGGCTCAACACGATCACGCACCGGGCAGCGTGCACTCAGATCATAAAACTTACCTGAAATTTGCGGCAGACGGGGGTTATATCAGGGTAGAGGAACTGCAGCTGGAGGGGAAGAAGAAGATGGGGGTAGTGGAGTTTTTGAGGGGGTTCAGGTTTGAAACAACATAAAAAAGGCGCCTCAACCGGCGCCTTTCTCTTTATTTTTCATCATAATTCAATTCACAATAAAATCTTCCTTCCGTAATCCCCAGCGCATCCTGCGCTGCATCGCTCAGCTTGATGATCAGGTTGGCATTGGCCTTCAGCTGCGGGATGGCGTCCAGCACCTTTGCATAGATGGAACGGCCGGTTAAGGGGTTGGTCACTTTCACGATAGTACCGCGCGGAGCGCTGTTGTGCAGCGCGTAATACTTGCCGGAGCCTACTACCGCGTTGCTTCTGAACCAGGTGCCGGGCCCTTTTTCCGTAACGGTGTTTCTGCCGTTGTTGGTTTGCTGCATATAGATCTGCTCAAAACCTCCTTCCGGAATGGAAGGTGTGCGGCCCAGGCTGGTTTCACGGCGGGCTTCGGGCTCCGCGGCTTGTGACCTGGGTGCGGGGCGGGTTTCAGGCTCTATTGGCTGTGTAGACGCCACCGGTTTGGATTCCGGTTGAGCAGGCTGAGACGGGGGCGCAGGGCGGGTTTCAGGTTCCGCGGGTTGTGACCTGGTAGCTACCGGTGCCGAAGGCTGCTGCTGGCTGGCTACCGGCTCTGTAGCGGCCGGGCGGGAAACGGCTTCGGTCCTGGGCGCGGCAGATGCCAGCACAGCAGACTGCCCGTTGCCTTTCACAAAGCCTACAACCAGGTAGGCATCTTTCTGTACCCCGTCACCGGTAATATGGTTCCATTGACGCACATTGTCCAGCGGCACTTTGGCGTAGCGCACATGAATGCGGTACAGCGTTTCCTTTTCGGCCACCTTGTGGTATACCGGACGAACGCCCGCGCCGCTCTGCGCGTCTTTGGACTGAATAAAATTGTTCTTATTTAAAGGGATCGTGATCTGCTTGCCTAAGCTGAGTCCCTGATCCATCTGCATTCTGTTCTTCGCCGCAATATCTTTCGGGCTCAAACCATACGCACGGCCAAGGCTGTACCATGTTTCCCCTTTCTTCACCGTATGCGTCAAATAAAGATCAGGAGCATTGCCCTGTACAAGGAGCGTGTCCTGCGCGGCTACACTCATTGCACTGGCCATCATTACACCTAACAAAACTGACTTTAACATAATTTCTAATACTTTAAGGGAACGAATATATGTGTTAAAAACGAATTTTCATTTATATCGAAACGACAAAAAATCAAATTTGTTGTTACGCCGCAACCGTTACCGGCTCAAGGTTCCGGTGTTCCGGCCTTCAGAATGCGCATTTCTTTCGGATAATAATTATTGATCCTGTTCGGCAAAATCTTGGCCCAGCCTATATTCATCCCGCTATATCTCATCAGGGCCCAGCCTTTTATTGTTTCACCCAGCTGCAGGTCTTCCTTGCGCAGATAACGCAGCGCATCTTCCAGCCCCAGTTCAATAGCAGGCAAATCAGCTGCTATGCAGGTGCTCAGTGCCAGCTGATGGTCTGGCACCAGCTCTTTCGCGGTCAGTTGCCCGGCTTTCACACCGGCTTTCCGGATGTACAGGTTCTTCTGCAGCAGCGGCAGCTCTTCCGCCATGGCGGGCGTGAGAACGATGACTTCACCATTGTGCGGCATCATCATATATTCTCCATCTTTTTTCAACCAGGGCGTAATGCGGGCAGCCTCACGCGAAGGCAGCAGGCTAAGGTGCGCACGGTTTTTCTTTGGCGGCACGGCGCTGCCCTTTTTTCTGAAGCAGGCAATAAAAAAGCCTTCGCCTTTCACCTGGTCCGGGTAAAAACGGTAACCATGCGAGCGGTGCTGCGGGGAAACGGTTGCCACAATATGCCAATCCGGCTGCAGTTGCAGCGGACAGTTTTCCAGCTCAAAATTCTCCAGCAGCCAGTCCATCACCTCTTCATCTTCTTCACGCGCGTAGGAGCAGGTAGAATAAATGAGTACACCACCCGGTTTAAGCGCGGGCAGCACATCTGCCAGAATCCTTTGCTGGCGTTGGCAACAGAGCATCACATTTTCCTGCGACCATTCGTTGATGGCCTCCGGATCGCGGCGAAAGAGTCCGGAGCCGGAGCAGGGAGCGTCTGCCACTATTACATCGAAATATTCTTCAAGACGTGCAAAATCACGCGGGTCATTATTGGTGACCACCACATTCTCCGCGCCCCAGCGGGCTATGTTATCCGCCAGCAACGCGGCGCGCGGCTTGATCACTTCATTGGCCACCAGCAGGCTCTGCGGGTGCAGTATGGCTTGCATCAGCGTGCTTTTGCCGCCGGGCGCGGCGCAGAGGTCTAGCGCCTTGAGCGGCTGCTGCAGGCTGGCCGTTTGCCGCAAGGCTTCTTCCAGGAACATGGACGAGGCTTCCTGCACGTAATATGCACCGGCATGAAATTGCGGATCGAGCGTAAAGGAAGGACGGCTGGAAAGGTAGTAACCATTATGGCTCCAGGGCACGGGCGTTACGGTGAGCCTGGGAAAAAGCACCGCTGCATTGGCTGCTTTCAGTGGCTGCAGCCTCACCGAAGTAATGCGCTCACCGGACGCATGTACTTCCATGAATGGCCCCGGGCGGTAGCCCGGCAGGCCCTGCAACGTATCTGTAAAAGCTGGCGGTAAAGAAGGCAAATTGTACTTTTTCCGCAAATTTAGTGAATTGTGGGCGGAGCGCCAGCTACAACATTTTCACTTCTGCTACCAGCTGCTGCAGCACAGATTTTGCATCACCGAACAGCATGGAAGTTTTGGGCTGGAAGAATAATTCGTTCTCAATGCCGGCATAGCCGGGTTTCATGCTGCGTTTGTTCACGATCACCATTTTGGCGTTCTCCACTTCCAGTATGGGCATGCCGTAAATGGGGCTGGCGGGATCATTCTTGGCCGCGGGGTTGACCACATCGTTGGCGCCGAGCACCAGCACCGCATCAGTTGTATTCATTTCACTGTTGGCCTGCTCCATTTCCTGCAGCTTTTCATACGGCACGTCCGCTTCGGCCAGCAGCACGTTCATGTGGCCAGGCATGCGGCCGGCCACGGGATGAATAGCATAGTTCACCTCCACTCCTTTTTCTTCCAGCAGCTTCTCCAGTTCATGACATACGTGCTGTGCCTGCGCTACGGCCAGGCCATAGCCGGGCACTATCATTACCCGGTTGGCATAACGGAGCACCACCGCCGCATCAGACAAGCTGATCTCCTTGTAACTGCCATATTCCCTGGCGGCCCCGCCCGACTGCGTGCCGCCAAAGGAGCCGATCAGCACGTTTTTGAGAGAACGGTTCATGGCCTTGCACATCAGAATAGTGAGGATAGTGCCTGCTGAGCCTACCAGTATGCCACCGGTGAGCATCACGGGGTTGTTGTACAGGAAACCGCCGCAGGCTGCGGCTACGCCGGTAAAGGAGTTGAGCAGGGAGATCACCACGGGCATGTCTGCCCCGCCGATGGGCATTACGAATAGAATGCCGTAAGCTACGGATAGTGCGAGGATGATGTAAAAGGCAATGGTGATGGCGGGTTTGACGGTAAACAAGGTGCCGTTGGCAATAATGCTTCCTATATCCCTGCCGTTGTCTATACGCACTATGTAACTATCATTGATGACAACAACCAGATAGGTTGCCAATATTACTATAACGGCCAGCACAGTGAGGTTGGCAATATGCTGGCCCTTGAACGCGAAGTCCTTTATTTTGCCATTGAGCTTACCCCAGGCTATGATGCTGCCTGCAAAAGATACAGTGCCTATGATGAGGCCCAGCAATATGATCAGCAGCTTGCCGGCTGCCTGTACATTCCCCAACAGGTACTTACCAAAATCAAAACCGGGCGGGAAGCTTGTCCAGCCACCATCACCACCCAGCGGCAGAGAATGAGACAAATGATTAAACTCCACAATAGATATCAGCATGGCGCAAGCCCCACCCATGCCGTTGAACATGCTCACCATTTCAGGCATGGCCGTCATCTTCACCCTCCGTGCCGCCACCACGCCAATTACCGTTCCGATCAGCAGCCCGCCGAATATCCATCCGTAATTATGCAGTTTCCGCCCGCCTTCTTCGTACAGGAAAATAGTGCCCACAATGGCCACAAACATGCCCACCGCTGCCACCAGGTTGCCTCTGCGGGCAGTGGCGGGATTGCTGAGCATTTTCAATCCAACAATAAATGTAACAGAGCCAACCAGGTAAGCGATGGATAAGAGACTTGCTTCCATTATTTCTTCTTTTTAAACATTTCCAGCATTCTGTCTGTCACCACAAAACCGCCTACCACGTTGAGCGTACCCAATATCACCGCTAAAAAGCCCAGCACCAGCGCCAGGTAATTGTCTGCCTCCGCCTTGCCCATCACAATGATGGCGCCTATGATCACCACGCCGTGAATGGCGTTGGCGCCGCTCATCAGGGGTGTATGCAACACGGAAGGTACGCGGGAGATCACTTCGATACCCAGGAAAACAGACAGTATCACGATGTACACCATCTCGATATGCAGTTGTAAAAAGTCCAGTACTGCGCTCATATGCAAAGAGTTATGATTTTGTTGGAATATTATACGGCAGCGGCCTGCAGCTGCTTCACGCGGTCATTCACAATTTCTCCCTGGTGGGTGATGCAGGTGCCTTTCACCAGATCGTCCTCAAAATTGAGGTTCACCTGGCCTTCTTTGCTGATGATGAGCTTCAGGAAGTTCAGCACGTTGCGGGCATACAGCTTGCTGGCATCTGCCGGCGCAGTGCCCGCCAGGTCTGAGTTGCCTATCACCGTTACGCCGCCGTGCACAATAGTTTCCGCATTTCTTGTCACTTCCGTGTTGCCCCCGGTGGCGGCGGCCAGGTCAATGATCACGGAGCCGTTTTTCATTTGGCCCACCGTTTCTTTTGTGATCAGGATGGGGGCAGGTTTTCCGGGAATCTGCGCGGTGGTGATCACAATATCCGCTTTGGCGGCGCTTTCTGCTATTTTCTGTTCCTGCTTCAGCTTATACTCTGCAGACTGTTCTACGGCGTAACCGCCGGCCTTCGAAGCGTCTGCCGCACCTTCTACCTCTACGAACTTTGCACCCAGGCTCATCACTTCCTCTTTCACGGCGGGGCGGGTATCAAATACTTCCACTACGGCGCCCAGCCTGCGGGCGGTAGCAATGGCCTGCAAACCGGCCACCCCGGCGCCCAGTATCAGCACCTTGGCCGGCGGAATGCTGCCGGCGGCCGTCATGAACATGGGAAAATACCGGGAATAGGTATACGCAGCCAGCAGCACGGCCTTGTAGCCGGCAATATTGGCCTGCGAGCTGAGCACGTCCATGCTTTGCGCGCGGGTGGTGCGGGGAATGGTGTCAAGACTGAATACGGTGAACTGTTTTTCCGCCCATTGCTGCATCAGGGCTGGGTTGTAGAGGGGTTGATAGATGCCCAGCCATATTTTGCCGGGCGGCGTGTTTTTCCATTCTTCCGGGGCGGGCGGGCGGATGCTCAGCAACATATCCGCCTGCTGCAGCAGCTCTGCGCGGGTTTTGATATCCGCACCGGCCTCCCGGTATGCTTCATCCGGGTAAAATGCCTGTGCGCCGGCGCCTGCTTCCACCCACACTGTTACCTGTTGCTGCACAATCTGTTTAACGACTTCCGGAACGAGCGATACCCTGTTTTCTCCTGCTTTTTCTTTAAGAACGGCCAAGATCATCAGCGATGGAATTTTGCTGAATGAATTTACCGAAAAAAAGCGGAAAAAACGGGCGGCAGTACATAAAAAAGGCGCAACGCTCTGCGGTTGCGCCTTTCAGAAATATTCCCGCTCCGCTATGCGGATACCGGCTCCATCACTTCACGGCACAGCGTGCTGACGGCCTGTACCCACAAGGGGTGCGTATTCAGGCAGGGGATCATGGTAAAACTGTCTCCCCCGGCGTTGATAAACGTATGTTTTCCCTCCACTGCAATCTCTTCCAGCGTTTCCAGGCAATCAGACACAAAAGCCGGGCAGGCCACCAGCAACTTCTTCACACCTTCTTTCGGCAGGCTTTCAAAACGCTCCGCCGTATAGGGCTTGATCCATTCCTCACGGCCCAGCCTTGACTGGAAAGCCACGCCCCACTTGTGTTTGGGAATGCCCAGCCTGGCAGCCACCAGCTCCGAGGTGATGATCACCTGGTGGCGGTAACACTGGGTGTGGGCTTTGGAATCTACATGGCAGCAATCGTTCACTTTCAGGCAATGAGAGCCGGTGATGTCACCTTTTCGTATATGCCTTACCGGTACCCCGTGGTAGCTGAACAATAGGTAGTCAAAATCCTGCTCCACATAAGGGCGCATGCTTTCCGCCAGCGCGTGGATGTATTCTTCGCGGCGGTACCAGGGCTGCACTATTTTCAGTTCAAAAGGGTATTGTTTACGCTGGTAAACGGTTTTGGCGTATTCTGCCGCCGTTTCGTAGCTGCTCATGGCGTAGTGCGGGTAGAGCGGCACGAGCACCACTTCCTTCAGGCCGGGGTGTTCTTTCACCAGTTTGTCGAACGTAGCGGCGGGAGAAGGGTTGCCGTACCGCATGGTGATCTCTACCGGCATCTCAAGGTCGTGCTGCAGCGCCTTCTGCAATTGTTTGGTGAGCACAATGAGGGGTGAGCCTTCCGGCCACCAGATGCTTTTGTACGCTTCGGCGCTCTTTTCCGCCCGGCGCGGCACAATAACACCGCCCACCAGCAGCTTGCGCATCAGCCAGGGGTAGTCTATCACCCGTTTGTCCATCAGAAATTCAAGCAAATACTTTTTCACATCGGGCACTTCCGTGGAATCCGGTGAGCCCAGGTTCATCAATACGATGGCTGTATCAGATTTTGCGACCATAATCCTGTAAAATTGTTGCAAAAGTAAGCGCTTTTCATGCTATATCAGGCATGTTCTGTCATTAAATTGTTAGAATAAAAGGGCCGGAGGCGTTGCCCGGTGCATGATTCCGGTCACTCATCATCCGCTATTTTATCAGTAACTTGCGGGTGTACATCCCTGTAAACGCATGCACATGCCGCATATGATGAAACATGATGAAAATCATTTTTTGGAAACCCCTGTGAACAGGGGTAGAAATGACACACTAGTGACAGCTAAGGGCGCGGTTTTGAAGCGTATGCCAGTATTTTTGCACCCGGAAGCTTTTAAGAAAAACATGCAGGTCAATCAGCCCAAAGACATATCAAACTTTCATATTGTTGGAATCAACTATAAGAAAACTGACGCTGCGATCCGGGGACTATACGCAATTAACCAGGACCAATACCAGCAACTGTTAGAGACCGCCCGCGGGGCCGGCCTCACAGACCTGTTTGTGCTCTCCACCTGTAACCGCACTGAAATTTATGGTTTTGCCGCAGATGCCGCCGTGCTGAGAGAGCTGTTGTGCAGCGCCGCCGGCGGTGATCCGGAGGTATTTGCGGAACTGGCCTACCAGAAATCAGGAGAAGAGGCCGTGCGCCACCTGTACCATGTAGGCACCGGGCTGGATTCCCAGATACTGGGAGACTACGAGATCATAGGCCAGATCAAGAACGCCGCCAAGTTTGCCAAAGCGCATGGCTCCATAGGCACTTTCCTGGAGCGGCTGGTAAACAGCGTGCTGCAGGTTTCCAAACTCATCAAGAACGAAACCGGCCTCAGCTCCGGCACCGTATCAGTGGCTTTTGCCGCCGTGCGCATGCTGGAAAAGAAAGTGCCGGACATTTGCCATAACAAGCACATTGTGCTGCTGGGTGTAGGCAAAATAGGCCGCAACACCTGCAAGAACATGATGGAATACCTGGGCGTACGCAATATTACGCTCATCAACCGCACCACCGCCGTAGCCGAAGAGTTTGCCGGCCAGCACGGCCTGCAATACACGCCGTATGAGCAGATGGACAGCACGCTGCAGCAGGCAGACGTGATACTGGTGGCCACCAATGCCCCGCAACCTACTATTTTGCCCTCGCACATGGAAGGCGCCAGCCGCAAACTCATCATAGACCTTTCCATCCCCTTCAACGTAGCCCCTGAAGTACGGGAACTGGAGCATGTGGAAGTGATCAACGTAGACGACCTGAGCAAGGTACAGGATGAAACGCTGCAGATGCGCCTCAGTGAAGTGCCCAAAGCCATGGCTATTATAGATGAGCATATGGAAGAGTTCCTTTACTGGTTCAAGATGCGCAAACATGCCGTGGTGCTGAAAGCGGTGAAGGAAAAGCTCACGGAGATCCACGCCCGCGAAATAAAGGAACAAAAGAACGGCGCACATTATAACCTGGAAGACCTGGAGGAAGTTTCTTCCCGCATCATCCAGAAAATGATCAATTTGATGGCCGGCAAGGTGCGCAGGGAAACAGATAAAGGCGATGATTACATTGCCATGATCAGCGACATTTTCGAAGCCGGCGTTAATCAGGAATAAACGATGGAAAAAATTATCAGGATAGGCACCCGGGACAGCCAGCTCGCCATGTGGCAGGCCACCCTGGTAAGGGATCTTTTAACCGGCAACGGGCATACGGTAGAACTGGTACCGATCAAAAGCGAAGGCGATATAGACCTGGTCACCCCCCTTTACGAGATAGGCGTGCAGGGCATCTTCACCAAAAGCCTTGACCTTGCCCTGCTGAACAGCAGGATAGACGTGGCCGTTCACTCCTTTAAAGACGTGCCTACCCAGCTGCCGCAGGGCATCATCAACGCGGCCGTGCTGAAACGCGGCCCGGTGAAAGACCTGCTGGTTTACAAACACAATACTGACTTTTTAGACGATACTGCATATACCGCCCACATCGGCACCAGCAGCATACGCCGCAAGGCGCAGTGGCTGCGGCGCTACCCGCGCCACCAGCTGCACAACCTGCGCGGCAACGTGATCAAAAGGCTGGAGAAGCTGGCGGCCGAAAACTGGGATGCCGCTATTTTTGCAGCGGCCGGTGTAGAACGCATTAATGTGCGCCCCGAACAATCCGTGATATTGGACTGGATGCTGCCCGCACCCGCACAAGGTGCTATAGTGGCCGCCTGCCGTGAAAATGACGATTACATCAGGGAGGCGCTGGCCCCCCTGCACCATGCAGACACTGCCCTTTGCACCGGCGTGGAACGCGAGTTCCTGCGCACCTTGCTGGGTGGCTGCACTACTCCCATCAGCGCCTATGCGGAGATCAGGGAAGGGCAGCTGCACTTTGAAGGTAACCTTTGCAGCCTCAACGGAGACGCTTCCATTACCGTAACCCGCCAGGGCGCCACCGGCGCCACACAAGGCATGGGCAAGGATGCGGCGGAAGAGGTGCTGGCAAACGGCGGCCGCGCAGTGATCGAAGCCATCAGGAATGCCCAACGCTAAATATACCATACTCAGCACCAAAGCATTGCCGCCAGACCTTGTGGAAGAAGCGGCGGGACATGGTATTGCGGTGGAAGACCGGGCTTTTATTGACGTTACTACCGCGATCACAGAGGAGATAGAGCACCGGATAATGTCATCCATTTGGAAATGCAACGTAGTGGTATTCACCAGCCGGCATGCGGTAGGCGCGGTAAGCAATGTGCTGCGATCCTTCGTTGGTGAGCACCGGTTGCTGTTCCCTGGCTCTCCATTGCAAGATGTGCAGGTATACTGCCTGCAAGGCGCAACCCGCCAGGCCGTGGAAGAGAACATACCGGGTGTACTGATAGCCGGCACGGCCGCCAATGCAACAGCGCTGGCGCAAAGGATCATTGAAGACCAGGTGCCGGCCGTAACCTTCTTCTGCGGCAACATGCGCCGGGGAGAACTGCCGGACATACTGCGGGCACACCATATTGACGTGCAGGAAATAGTGGTGTACAACACCACGGAAACACCTGCGGTAGTGGAAAAAGAGTATGACGGCATCCTCTTTACAAGCCCCAGCGGAGTACGGAGCTTTTTCTCCGTGAATACCCCGCCCAGGCACACGGTTTGTTTCGCCATTGGAGAAACTACCGCCGCCGCCCTCCGGGACGTGACGGACAACAGGGTGATCACCAGCATTGAACCATCTGCAGACGCCCTGCTAGGAACAGCTATTTATTACTTTGACAATATCAATTGCTACGAATGAGCGGATTACAGAATGACTTGTTGTTAAAAGCGCTGGCGGGCTCACCCGTACCCCGCCCGCCGGTATGGATGATGCGCCAGGCCGGGCGCTTTCTGCCTGACTATATCAAACTGCGCGATAAATACTCTTTCTTTGAGCGCTGCCAAACACCTGAGCTGGCCACTGAAATCACCGTCATGCCGGTAGACCAGGTAGGCGTAGACGCCGCCATTATTTTCTCAGATATACTGGTGGTGCCGCAGGCCATGGGCATGGAAGTGCAACTGGTGGAAAAAGTAGGCCCCCTGCTGCCGCAACCGGTAAAATCTGCCGCAGACCTGGAGCGCATCGTGATCCCTGACGTGGAAGACCGCCTCCATTATGTGATGGACGCCCTGCGCCTCACCAAACAGACCCTGGCCGGCCGCGTGCCCCTCATAGGTTTTGTCGGCGCGCCATGGACGCTGCTCTGTTACATGGTACAAGGCAAAGGCTCCAAAACCTTTGATGAGGCCAAGGCCTTCTGCTATACCCAGCCTGCCGTAGCCCACGAGCTGCTCCACCGCCTCACGGAAACCACCATCCTGTACCTGAAAGCACAGGTGGCCGCCGGGGCAGATGTAGTGCAGATCTTCGACTCATGGGGCGGGCTGCTCAGTCCGCAGGACTTTGAAGAATTCTCTTTACAATACATCCGCCGCATAGTGGCCGCATTGCAGGGCGTTTGCCCCGTGATCGTGTTTGCCAAAGGCGCCTGGTTTGCCCTGGAAGAAATGGCCGCCACCGGCGCGCAGGGCCTTGGGCTTGACTGGTGCATCAAACCGCAGCTGGCCCGCCAGTTTGCCGGCCCTGCCGTTACCCTGCAAGGCAACTTTGACCCTGCGCAGCTGATGAAACCCATCCCTGACATCCAGAAGGCCGTGAAGGAAATGATCACCGCCTTTGGCCCGCAGCGCTACATTGCCAACCTGGGCCACGGCATTTTGCCCAACATACCGGTAGACCATGCCAAAGCCTTTGTGGAAGCCGTAAAGAGTTTTGCATAAACCAGTGTACGCATGAGCATTAAAGATCAATTCATTCCCTACATACACCAGCTGCAGAACAAGATCTGCGCTGCACTGGAAGGCGTTGACGGGAAAGCAAAATTCAGGGAAGACAAATGGGAGCGCGAAGGCGGCGGTGGCGGTATTACCCGTGTCATTGCAGACGGCAACGTGTTCCAGAAAGGCGGCGTCAACACCTCCGTAGTACATGGCCAGCTGCCGCCGGTAATGGCCCAGCAGTTCAAAGTAGCTGACAACAGCCGTTTTCTGGCGGCCGGCATCTCGCTGGTGATACATCCGCAAAACCCTTACGTGCCCACGGTACACGCCAACTTCCGGTATTTTGAACTGTACGGGGAAAACGGCGCCATAGCAGACTGCTGGTTTGGCGGCGGCGCTGATCTTACGCCCTATTATATATTTGAGGAAGACGGCGCGCATTTTCACCGCACCTTCAAGGAAGCCTGTGATCCCTTCGGGAAAGAGCTGTACCCGCAATACAAGAAACATTGCGACGAGTATTTTGTGAATAAGCACCGGAACAATGAGGCGCGCGGCATAGGCGGTATCTTTTACGACTACCTCCGCCCCCAGCCCGGCCGCACGGCGGAAGACCTGCTGCAGTTCCAGGTATCCAACGGAAATGCGTTCATTCCTTCGTACCTTCCGCTGGTGGAGAAACGGAAAGACCTTCCTTACTCCGAAGCGCAGGTACACTGGCAGGAATACCGCCGCGGCCGTTACGTGGAGTTCAATCTCATTCATGACAGGGGCACCCTCTTCGGCCTCAAAACGAACGGCCGCATAGAGTCCATACTCATGAGCCTGCCTGCAAAGGCCCGCTGGGAGTATGATTACCACCCCGCCCCCGGCAGCCCGGAAGCGGAGTTGCTGGAATACCTGAAGCCGCGGAACTGGGTAAACGAATCATAAAATTTGTTGAACATAAAATCAGAAGAAGATGATCAGAAGAAACAGGATTTTACGCAACACACCCGCCATTAGAGCCATGGTAGCGGAAACCATACTGACGCCGGCCAATTTTATTGCGCCGCTGTTTGTAACGGAAGGCAAAGGCGTGAAGGAAGAAATTACCTCCATGCCCGGCTACTACCGCCACTCGCTTGACCTCACGGCCAAAGAAGTGAAAGAGCTCTGGGCCCTGGGCATCAAAAGCGTATTGCTGTTCATTAAATGTGCGGATGAGCTGAAAGATAATAAAGGCACCGAAGCCCTCAACCCTGACGGGCTGATGCAACGTGCCATCAAAACCGTGAAAGACGCCGTGCCCGGCATGGTGGTGATGACAGACGTGGCGCTGGACCCTTATTCTTCTTTTGGCCACGACGGTATCGTGGAAGGAGAAGAGATCGTGAACGACGCCACGGTGAACGTACTGGCGGAAATGAGCGTGAGCCACGCGCAGGCCGGTGCAGACATAGTAGCGCCCAGTGATATGATGGACGGCCGCATACTGGCCATCCGTGAAGCGCTGGAAGACAACCATTTCACCAAAACCGGCATTATGGCCTACAGTGCCAAATATGCCAGCTGCTTTTATGGCCCCTTCCGTGATGCGCTGGACTCTGCGCCCGGTTTCGGGGACAAGAAAACCTACCAGATGGATTACGCCAATGCCCGCGAGGCGCTGAAAGAAACCCTGATGGACGTGGAAGAAGGAGCAGACATTGTGATGGTGAAACCTGCCATGGCCTACCTCGATATTATCAGGCTGGTTAAAGACAGTGTTACCGTTCCTGTCAGCGCATATCATGTAAGCGGAGAATACGCCATGATCAAGGCAGCGGCCAAAATGGGATGGCTCAATGAAGAAAAGGCCGTGCTGGAAAGTCTCACCAGCATCAAACGCGCCGGTGCAGACCTGATTGCCACCTATTTTGCCAAAGACGCTGTCCATTTACTGAACAAATAAAAAATTTCATCTGCATGTTTACAAAAAGCAAAGCCCTGTTTGAACAAGCCGGCAACGTAATACCCGGTGGTGTGAACTCTCCCGTACGTGCATTCAAAAGCGTAGGCGGCACGCCTGTTTTCATGCAGCATGCCAAGGGCGCTTATATGTACGATGTAGACGGCAACCGCTACATTGACTATATCAACTCCTGGGGCCCCATGATACTCGGCCATGCCTATGAGCCCGTGGTAAAGGCCATCCAGGAATATGCCACCTACTCTACCTCTTTCGGCGCGCCCACCCGGCTGGAAGTGGAGGTGGCCGAACTGATCGTTAGCATGGTGCCGAACATAGACATGGTGCGCATGGTGAACTCCGGCACGGAAGCTTGTATGAGCGCACTGCGGCTGGCCCGCGGCTTCACTGGCAGAAACAAGGTGATCAAATTTGAAGGTAACTACCACGGCCATGCAGACTCTTTCCTGGTAAGCGCCGGCAGCGGCGTGGCCACCCTTGGCATACAGGCTGTGCCCGGCGTAACCACTACGGTGGCAGAAGATACGCTCACCGCGCCTTACAACAACCTGCCTGCTGTTGAGCAGCTGATTGCGGAACACCCTGAACAGGTTGCCGCCATTATTGTTGAGCCGGTAGCAGGCAATATGGGCTGCATTCTTCCCCAGCCCGGTTTCCTGGAAGGCCTGCGTTCATTGTGTGACCAGCATGGCATTGTGTTCATTATGGACGAAGTGATGACCGGCTTCCGCCTGGCCAAAGGCGGCGCGCAGGAGCTGTTCAACATCAAGGCAGACCTGGTAACCTTTGGCAAGATCATTGGCGGCGGCATGCCCGTAGGTGCATTTGCCGGCCGGCGAGAAATAATGGAGCATGTAGCTCCCGCCGGTAAAGTATACCAGGCCGGTACCCTTAGCGGCAACCCCATTGCCATGATTGCCGGTTACACCCTGCTGAAAACGCTGAATGAGCATCCTTCCATTTACACCCAGCTGGAAGAAAAAACCGGCCAACTGGTAGCCGGCCTCCGTGGCGCACTGGGCGCCGCGGGCGTGGTGCACCAGATCAACCACATCGGTTCCATGATGAGCGTACACTTTGCCGAATACCCCATTGTAGATTTCACCGCCGCTTCAGGCGCCAACAATGAGCTGTTCCGCCGCTTCTTCCATGCCATGCTCGAAAGAGGCGTATACCTGCCGCCTTCCGCATTTGAAAGCTGGTTTATTTGCCATGCACTGGGCCAGGAAGACATTGAATTTACCATAGAAGCCGCCAAAGCATCCATGCAGGCTATCAAATAAAGACGTTAACGATCAATCCAGTTTTATGTGTGAGTGAAAAAAGCTGCCTCCGGGCAGCTTTTTGTATTTATAGATATCAAGATGTGTTTAACATTCAATTGTTAATTAAACATATCTATTTATAGTATTCCTTTCAGCCGTTTACAGCTGTTTCCCTTGCCCGAATTCTTTAACGGTCAAGAAAAGTTTATTTGTAAATCGAATTAAATTTTTATCTTGTACCCGGATCTGAAAAACCTGGACGCTATGTCAACGCCAGCATAGTTCCGTTAAACAGTGAAAACCTGGATGCGATGTATCCACGCCAGCATCGCCTCCTTATTAAAAACAGTGAAGAACCCGGCGGCTGTGCAAACGAGCGCAGTCCCTACAAAAAAACAACGAAAACCGGCAACTACGCGCCCGCCAGCGTAGCCCAACTGAAAAACTGAATCGAGACCAAACAAATTGTTCCACTTATTAAATCCACGTGTGGACCCGCTAACGATGAAAATGTACACGTTATTTCCGGCAATCATCCGTGCTGAACGAGCTAATCCGCCCATGCCTGTTTCAGCCGGCTTAAACGTTTAAAGCAATCATAAGTTCAGCTTTCGAGACGGGCAATCATTTAAACAGCACTTCTCTCATCAATCAAAACTCATAATCATGAAAAATCTGATCTACAATCAGGTGCAAAAACAGCTTTGTTTGCTAAATCGATTTAGTAAGCACTTCGGGAAGAAAGTGGCCGCCCTTGCCACACTTTCCATGTTTATCTGCACACTTGCTTTCGGACAGGGAAGGCCCGTAACAGGTAGCATTACGGACAGCACCGGGGCAGCACTGCCCAATGTAAGCCTTCGCATCAAAGGCACCACCAGCGGTACTTTCACAGGAACAGACGGCAAGTTCAAGCTCAACGTACCAGGTAACGACGCCGTGCTGGTGGTAACCTACGTGGGTTATCACGACAAGGAAGTAACGGTAGGCGACGCGGCTGACCTGAAAATTGTGCTGCAGCAATCTGTCAGCCAGCTAACAGACGTGGTGGTAGTGGGGTACGGCACCGTACAGAAAAAGAACCTCACCAATGCGGTGACCACAGTGAACAACAAAGACTTTCTGCAGGGCGGCTTCAACAGTCCGCTGCAGCAAATAGAAGGCAAGGTAGCAGGCGTCACTATTTCCAACCCCGCCAGCGCAGATCCCAACCGGGGAACAGACGTGCAGATACGCGGCGCCAGCTCCCTGGATGCAGGCAACGGCCCGCTGATAGTGATTGACGGCATGCCCGGCGGCGATCTCCGCAATATTGCGCAGCAAGACATTGAGTCTATCTCCGTGCTGAAAGACGCCGCCGCGGCCGCCATCTACGGCTCGCGCGGCGCAAACGGCGTGGTGCTGGTACAAACAAAGTCAGGGAAAAAAGGCGCCGTAGCCGTAACGTATGACAGCTACGTTGAGCATGACGTGGTAGCCGCAAAACCCGAAATACTTTCTGCAGACGAATTCCTGGCCCACCAGCGGGATGCAGACCAGGGCGCGCGCACCAACTGGTATGATGAGCTGATCCGGAAAAACAACTTCGGCCAGAACCAGTACCTCACCGTATCCGGCGGTAACGAAAACACCATTTTCCGCCTTTCCGGCAACTACCGCTCCAAAACAGCTATCGATATTGCCACTGAACGCAAGGAATACGGCTACCGGGCCAACTTCCAGCAAAGAGCGCTCAACGGGCTGCTGGAATTCACCGGCAACCTGTCTCAGCGCATTGCCAAAGAAGAATATACCAACTATGATGCGTTCAAACAGGCCATCAAGCTCAACCCTACCCTGCCGGTGATGAACCCCAACAATCCCAGGGAATACAATACCCTGCAGGGCTATGATACCTGGAACCCTGTGCAGGACCTGCTGGCCCGTGAAAACGGCGCAGACCAGAACTATTCTATCATAGACATCACTACCAAGCTGAACATTCTGCCCAACCTTTCATCTGAATTGAAACTGGCGCGCCAGGGGCATGAAATGCTCAGAAGGGAATACTACACCTCCAAATCCGCAGAATCCATCCAGAACAACCGCACCGGCCGCGCCCGGCTGCAGAATGAAAAGTGGCAGGATTATACCCTGGAGTGGATCAACAATTACAACACGCGCATCAACAAGCACGACATTGCCGTGATGGGCGGCTACTCCTACCAGGAGTTCAACACGCAGGGCAACTGGGCCGAGAACATGGATTTCCTTTCCGATGCTTTCTGGTACAACAACCTGGACGCCGGCGCCTGGAACAAGGAAGACGGCCGCCTGGGCATGGACTCCTGGAAGAGCAAGGAAAAGCTCATTGCCTTCCTGGGCCGCGTAAACTATAATTTCGACAACACTTATTTCCTGACGGCTTCTTTCCGTTACGAAGGCAATACCAAATTCGGGAAAAACAACAAGTGGGGCATGTTCCCCGCCGTATCCGCAGCATGGCGTATCTCCAACCTGCCGGCCCTGAGCAACAGCAGGGTGATCAATGATCTGAAGCTGCGCGCCTCTTACGGCGTAACGGGCCGCTCCGGTTTTGACCGCTATACTTCGCTGGCCAAGTATGCGCCATACGGCATGTACCTGGATGATAATAACGAATGGATCAGGGTATACGGCCCCGGCAACAACTTCAACCCCAACCTGCAATGGGAACGGGCCGTGGCTTACAACATAGGGCTTGACTTCTCCCTGCTTGACAACAAGCTGAGCGGCAGCCTGGACGTGTTTGACCGCCGCAGCAAAGACATGCTGGCCAATTATGAAGTACCCGTGGGCGCCTACCTGCATACGGAAATGTTCGTGAACGTGGGTACCACCAGCTCCAAAGGCATAGAGCTGACCGCCAACTGGAAAGTGGTGAACGGGAAAGACTTTACCTACAACACCAATATCACCGGCTCCTACATCAAGGCCAAGCTGGTAACCTGGTCTAACAACGAGTTCCAGGGCAACTACCGCGATCTGCAAGACCTCCCCTCCCCCGGCAACCCTGGTAAAGCGTACCGCCTTGAACCGGGCACCGAACTGGGCAGTTTCTTCGGTTACAAATATGCCGGCGTGAACGACAACGGTGAAATACTGATCTGGAAAGACGGGATTGTGGGCAAGGAACAGATCGTAGCCTCCAGCCAGGGCAGTGAAAAAGACAGAACCTACATTGGCCATGGCGCCCCGCGGTATGAGCTGGCATGGGGCAACAGCCTGGCCTATAAAAACTTTGACCTCACGCTGTTCTTCCGCGGCCGGTTTGATTACGACATTCTGAACCTCTACCAGATGTACTACGGCCTGCAGGCAGAAAGCGGCATCAACCTGCTGAAAGACGCCTACGCCCGCAACGGCCACATCAAATCAGGCAAGGTGATCACAGATTACTTCCTGGAGAAAGGGGATTATTTCAAGCTGGACAATATCACGCTGGGCTGGTCTCCCAAATTCAACACCAATTTTATAAAGAACCTGCGCCTTTACGGCAGTGTACGCAATGTGTTTACGCTCACCGGTTTCTCCGGGCTTGACCCCACCACGGTGGGCATCACTGGCCTTACGCCCGGTTATGGCAGCCTGAGCGTTTACCCGGTAACCAGAACATTCACCCTGGGCGCCCAGCTTACACTTTAATCATCACCATTAAACTTGTTCAACATGAATATGAAGAAACTGACCGGCATATTGCTGCTATCTGTAGTCACCGCCACATCCTGCACCAAGCTGGATGAAGAGCCGTTTGACGTAGCGCCTGCCGAAGGTTATTACCAGAATAAAAGCTCCGTGATAGCAGCCGTGCTGCGCCCTTATGAACATGCGCACTGGTGCGGCTGGGACGGAGACCGGTGGTTGCTGTCTGAATTGACCGCAGACAATTTTGTATGGACGCAAAAAGGCAAGCACGGCTACGACGGTGGTGACTGGGTGCGCCTGCACGGCCATACCTGGACGCCTGACGACGGCCATGTGAACGGCGGATGGGTAGGCCCCTACCAGGGCATTGGCCAATGCAACGCCATCATCAAAGACATTTCCACGCTGAACTATCCTGACCTGGGCCTCACCGAACCGGAGCAGCAACAGCACGTTGCAGAGCTCAGAACGCTGCGCGCCTGGTTCTACCTCTTCCTCATAGACTATTTCAGGAATGTGCCTATCTACACGGAAGTACAAAAGCTGGAAGCACAATCTACCCCGCAGGAAGTGTTTGACTACATCGAAAAAGAGATCAAGGAAGCCCTGCCGGGGCTGCCGAAAGACCCGAAAGTAGGCCGTTGGGGCCAGGCCGGCGCGGCAGCGCTGCTGGTGCGCCTCTACCTCAATGCAGAAAAATGGATAGGCACGGCCAAATACACGGAGTGTGCCACCATTGCCCAGGATATCATCAACGGTACTTACGGCACCTACTCCATTGACACAGACTACCGCGGCCCCTTCCGTTCCGGCATCAAGGGTTACCGCTCTCCGGAGAACATTTTTGAGTTCCCCCACGCCAAAAACTTCTACGAGTTCAGCTGGATATACAATTCCGGCATGCACTACCAGGCCAAGTTCTCGCTTGACAACGACTGGGGTTCCTGGAACGGCGTACACCTCACCCCTTCGCGGGACGAGAACGGCAACCTGTACACCTACAAACTGGGCATGCCTTACGAGCGCTTCCATGCAACCGACAAACGCAAACAACCCTTCCGCACTACATCTAAAGATGCAGACTACGAAGGTTTCTTCCTCATAGGGCAACAGTACACCTGGAACAAAACGGCGGGCTTCGGCTTTGACAGCACCAAGCCGGTAAACGGCACGGAAGAGTACAACGGCAAGCCGCTGATTTTTGTAGACCAGGTGGCCCGCTTCTCTGAAAAGCCCGGTGGGCGCTGGGCTGAAGGCTCTCATGTGATCACCGGTGAAGAAAACTCCGGGGTGCGGCTGCTGAAATTCCCGTGGCTGCCCATGTCACAAGGTTTCTTCCAGTTCAATTCCGCCCCTGAGATCCGCCTTGCGGAAATCTACTATTCCCTGGCGGAATGCAAATACCGCGCGGGAGATAAAGCCGGAGCGGCAGCACTGCTGGACGCCGTGCGCAAAAGGAACTTCCCGGATGCCGCATGGCCAGCGGTGAGCTTTGTGCAAAATCTGGGCACCCTTACTGATGATGAATTTGTAGCCGAACTGGGCCGCGAGTTCCTGGGCGAGCGCCACCGCAGAACAGACCTGGTGCGCTGGAACAGGTTCGGTGAAGCCTGGTGGGATAAAGGAGTAGACTCAAAAGACCGGTCTGTATTTCCCATTCCCGCCCGCGCTTTGAACGCTAATCCCTTGCTGAAGCCCAACGGCTTCGAATGATTGCTAGAGTTGTAACAGTAAAAAAGCTGCCTTTCCAGGCAGCTTTTTTATTTTGAAGCGCAGGTTTATTTTTTCTGTTCCTTCTCCTGCGCCTGCATCTTCTCCAGGTAGGTTACTCCCTCGGTAATCCATTTGGGAGCCGGCTTGCCCAGCAGGTAGTGGTCAAACCACTCGCGCTGGCGCTGCTGGTAATCTATCTGGTTCTCTTTTTTGGCGAGGCCGTGATTCTCGTCTGCATATACCAGCATTACATGCGGTTTTTCCATTCGGCGCATGGTGCCGTACATTTCAATACCCTGGTGCCAGTCTACCGCGCCGTCTTTATCTCCAAAGGCTACCAGCAGTGGCGCCTTGATGTTAGCCGCCTGGTAAATGGGCGAGTTGCGCATATGTTCCTGCATGCGCTCGTACCAGGGGCCATCAAAGCGGCCCTGGCTGGTCTCGAATATCTTCTGGTCGGGGAAGCCGCTGTTCCAGTAAATGGCCAGAGACATGCTGATCAGGTTGGTAAGCGGCGCACCGGCGCAGGCTGCTTTGAAAAGGTCTGTTTGCGTGATGATGAAGCTGGTCTGGTAAGCGCCCCAGCTATGGCCCATGAGGCCTACCTTGTCTTTGTCTATCATGCCTGTTTTCAACACTTCTTCCACGGCCGGTACCACACAGTCTACCGCGCTCATGCCGGGGTCATTGATGTCATACACAATGTCAGGTCTGAAAATAAAATAGCCGCCGGTGGTGAAGTTGGTGGTGTTGTACGCGCTCCTGCGGGAAGGCGGCGTGTAATAGTGTACCGTGTTAGACAGGGTTTCGTAAATGTATACCACCATGGGATACTTTTTACCAGGCTGGTAGTCTGCCGGGTAAAACAGCGCGCCCTGCATTTTCTTGCCTTTCTTGTTGGTGAAAGATACCAGTTCGCTCTTGCCCCACTTGTAATCTTTCTGCTGCGGGTTGGTAGACGCTATTTTCTCTTCTCCCTGGAAGCCTTTGGTAATGTACAGCTCAGGAGAACGGTCGTAGTTCATTTTTACGTAAGAGAACACGTCTGCATCTTTTGCCTTGTTGAGGCCGTACAGGGTAACGTCTTCGTACACCAGCCTGCTGAACTTCCCTTTCTCAATTTTGCCGAAACCTGAAAACTTGCTTTTATCCCCATACAGGGTCACAAACAGCGGTTTGGCATCGTCGTGGTAAGGGTCTTCTGTTTCAACGCGGGTGATGCGGTGCACAATTTCATCTTTACGGCCGTCTGTCAGCTTGCGGATGCCTTTACCATCCGGTTTGGCGGCGTAAATGTCAAACTCATCGTACAGCAGCACTTCCTTGTCTCCCTTCATCCAGCCGCCATAACCAAATGGCGGTTTCACCGCAGGGTGGTCATCTTTATAATTCTCGAAGGTTTCGGCAACGTTTTGCGTGAGGTTGACAGTGGCGCCGGTGGCGGTATTGTAAGTAAACCAGTGCTTGTCTTTATAATAAAACACAAAGCGGCCTTCCGGAGAAAGCTGCGGAGCATGGCCGAAAGCCTGCACTATTTTTTCTCCAAACAGCTTCTTTTCCCCGGTGCGCACGTTCATGATGTAATAGTCAGCATAATCCTCCTTGAAGGCGGGTTTGTACTTTTTATCAGTAGGCAGCAGCGCATGGTGCTGGTTGGCTCCCATCAGGGCGCCGGGCGTGCTGTCATTGGCCAGTTGATAGTATTTGCCGGTAGAGGGGTTCCACACTGCCTGGAAGCTGCGCTCCTTGTCTTGCGCGTAAGTGATTTTCTGGCGGGGCTGTATCTCTTTATCTTTCCAGTGCCATACATCCACTGCGGCCAGCTTGTCTTCTTTTTTGGGCGCGGCGGCGGGGGCTTTTTTGGTGGTGTCAGCTTTGGCTACCTGTGCTTTGGTGGTATCTGCCTTGGCAGCAGCTTTGGTTGTGTCCTTTTTAGGCGCTTCCTTTTTCTTCGTCCAGCCTTTGATGCTGAAATAAGCTAATGCCAGGTCGTCACCCAGGCGCAGCGTGGAGCCGGGGTTGATGCGCATGCTGTCAGGGAAGCCGGCGTGTTGCTGCGGGTCAAATATTTTGAGGGAAGGGTTCTTGTACAACGGGGCATACACATATACCTGTGCATTCTCTTCTTCGTACTTATCGTTCTTCACCGTTTTATAGAACGCCAGCCCGTCTCCTTCTTTAGCCCAGGCCAGTTTAGAAAAACGGCAAGTATCGCTGGCCAGTACTTTCAGGGAATAACTGGCGAGGTTGAACAGCTCCACAGAATTGCCCGCCTGGTTGGCAGACGCTACTACATAGGCCAGATGATCACTCTTTTTGTTGAACTCAAACTCGGTAACGTTGCCTATGGTACGGGTACTACTGTCTGCCAGGTTGCGCAGCAGCACTACAGAACCCTTGTCTTTATTCTCTTTGGGAGGGTTCAGCTGCACGGCCAGGAATTTCCCGTTCTTCGAAAACCCGAAATTGCTGACATCCGTTATCACTTCCTTTTTGCCGGTGTTGAGGTTCAGCAGGCCCATATTGGTTTTGACGGGCATTTTCTGTTCCCGCAGCTTCTCTCCTTCCTGGTAGGATACGCCTATTTTGTAAGCCACCCACTGGTTATCTTTAGAAAACTCCGGCGCGCTGCCAAACTCCAGCGCATACCGTTTGCCATTGTTGTGGTTCACAAGGTAAAGGGTATCATTGTCTTCCTGCACAGCAATCTGATAGCCCACCCAGCTGCCGTTGTAAGACAGGGCGGTGCCGGCCAGGGATTGCCATTTGGCATAGTCGTCAGGAGACAGGTCTTTTTTCTGTTGCGCGCTGGCGGTGATACCCGTAGCCAGCAGCAGCAACATGGTGTAGAAACGTTGCATGTAACGGTGGTTTAGATTTGCTGCGAATTTAACGTTAATCTAACAGCAGTAAGCCTCAAAAAGTGATGAATGGGCCTTTTATTGTTTCAGGGTATGTGAAAAGAGCCATGGCAGCAGGCCGGGCTCGGCAAAGGCATTGTCCCAGCTGTTGTGCCCTACGCCGGGGTATTCCGTATATTTTACATCCGCCCCTTCTTTCTGCAACAGGCTGTAAAACAGCCGGGAAGATTGAGGCGGCACTACAGGGTCTGCGCTGCCATGGAAGATCCATACGGCGGTGTTTTTGGCATAACGGCTGCTCAGCGCTTCATTACCGGCCCCGCAAATGGGGAAGGCGGCGGCAAAGCGGTTGGGAAAGCGGGCCAGTATATCAAAAGTACCCATACCGCCCAGGGAAAGGCCGCCTACATATACCTTCCGGCTGTCTACCGTGCCGGAGGCAATGAGGCTGTCCAGCAACTGGTACAGCAGGGCGGAGGGTTTGGTAGGCGGCACGTCTGCCGGGAACTTCACTGCGGTGATCTTCCCGGAGCTATCCCGGGCAAATTCCATTACGGCCCAGGTGGCGCCTGAAGCGCACTGCGGGAACACTACAATGGCGGGAAAGTTCTTCCGCACCGTGTCGCTGAGAAAAAGCTTGCTCCCATGCGTGAGTTGCTTCCGGTTATCGTTCCCCCGCTCCCCTGCCCCGTGCATGAAGACGATAAGCGGGTATTTCTGGCCGGGGTTATAGTTTTCAGGCAGCAAAATGCGGTAGGGCAGCGTATCTGCATTGCGCTGGAAAGTACGGGCCTCAAAGTCCTGGCCGTATGTTAAAACAGGGGATGCCATCAGCAGAAGGAAAAGGATTTTACGCATAAGGGTCAATTCTTACGTCAATTTACGCATTCGGCTTCAAATTACCCGTTCCCGCTGCCACTATCTTAGGGATTTGTTTTCGCTTTGTCAGCATGTTGCCAATAATAGCCCTTTTCCCGGCTGAAAGCCATGAGGCTGGTACTGCGGCGTGTGTTGATGTATATACCGGAAAAATGGCGGCCGTATTTCAGGGCAAAGAATACGGCGCCCTGCGTGGGAGCGTCCGCATCGTTATAATGCAGCTGCACTTCCCTTGCCTTGCCCAGCCTGAACCCCTTGAAGCTGCCCTGGTAATACTCCTCCCGGCCCAATATGCGTGTGCCTGTTTCATCAAACAGGTAATAGAACTCACCGCCGTACATGGCTATTTCATTAGGCTGCAGGGCCGGCAGCAGCCACACTGACACCGTTTTGTCCGCATGGTAACGAACAAACTTGTTGAACTTCACATAAGACCTGCCCAATACAAAACCTGCTTCGCGGTAGGCGGCATTGACAGCGCGGGAAATACCCCCCAGCATGGCCGTGTCCAGCGGGTCACACACCACGTCTATACTGTCTCCGGGCCATATCTTGTAATGCAGCACCACATCGTACACACCGTTTTTATATTTGCCGTACACACCGTTCCACAGGCTGTCTTCACTCTTGTAACAAAACCACTCCCGGCCCATGCGGCCCAGCTCTTCCCAGCTAACCGTGGTAACCAGCTCTGAAAGGCGCCATGCCGTGGAATCGTACTCCACCATCCAGCGGGCGGTTTCCAGCTGACGGTTAAATGTTTCAGAAAGGAATGCAGTACTTTTTTGCGCGTAGGCCGTTTGTATCAACAGCAATACAGGCAGCAGGCATTTGAGTTTCATAGGAACAGGGTCATAATTCCTCATAAATATAACGTTTTTATTTAATTCAATAAACAATGCGGGCATTCAATTCCACATTTGCGGCAGCAACAGCACTGGCATCACTGTGGCATAATCTTTTCGTTACTAATACCTGAACTGAAAACTCGTTTATATGAAAAAGATATTATTGCCATTTGCTATTGCATGCGTTGCCACCGTTGCTTGTAACAACAATGCCAGCCGTAATGCGCAGGACACTTTATCAGGAGAGGATACCGGTATGACGCAGGACATGGCACAGGATATCAACAAGGAAAACATGGAAGGCGATTCCGTTCGCTCCGCGGCGGATAACATCTCGAAAGCCGCAGAGGACGGGCTTTACGAAGTAAAATTGTTGCAGGACGGACAGGCCAAGACTACGAACGCGGACATCAAAAAGATGTCTGGCCACATGCTGAAGGCACACGAAAAACTGAATAAGGAACTGGCAGACCTTACCGCTAAAAAAGGCATTACCATTCCAACAGCTTTGGAAGATAACAAAGTGAAAGATATTCAGCAGATCACAGATAAATCAGGCACCGATTTTGATAAAGCTTATGTAGACGAATTGGTAGACAAACACGAGAAAGCGATCAAATTGTTTGAAACAGTAGCGAACGATGCAACAGACCCGGACATTAAGGCTTTATTCACGAAAGCCTTGCCGGAGTTAAGAGAGCATCTGGACATGGCGAAAAAAGAACAGGACAAGCTGAAAAAATAATTATTTCCTCTTTTCTTCAAGGGTGGCTTTTCGGAGCCTGAGATTACACCTTAGAACCTGATCCGGGTAATGCCGGCGTAGGAAAAGAGAAGAAGTGGAATGATAGGCTCCGACCTTTTAGAAGGCCGGAGTCTTTTTTATGCCCTTTGTTTCCCATTGGTGCCGCCAAGCCGCTCCCCCGCCCGTTTTGCCACAAGTGTATTTTTAACGCTTCCCCATATATTTTTTATTATTTTAGTCCCAAACACGGCAATATTCCACATGAAGAAATTTTTACCCTTACTGGCCGCCCTCCTTTGCCTGAGCGCTGCCCAGCAATCACTTGCCCAGGCTACGTATACCAACCCGGTATTCAACTATGATTTTCCCGATCCCAACCTGGTGAAAGGAAAGGACGGCTATTATTACGCGTATTCCACGCAAGCCAACTGGAAGCGTTACAATGCGGGCGGCCCTTATATTATTCCCATTCTGCGCAGCAAAGACCTTGTAAACTGGGAGCCGCAGGGAGCGGCACTTTCCCGGCGCCCCACCTGGAAAAAAGAAGGCGGCATCTGGGCGCCTGATGCAGTGCGGTACCGCGGCAAGTATTATCTCTATTACTCCATATCAACCTGGGGAGACCCCAATCCTGGCATTGGCGTAGCGGTAAGCTCCAAACCACAGGGCCCTTTTGAGGACAAAGGCAAACTTTTTCTCAGCAAAGAAGTGGGCGTTAAAAATTCCATAGACGCATTCTTTTATGAAGACAAGAATAAGCCTTACCTGTTCTGGGGCAGCTTTCACGGCATTTATGGCATAGAGCTGTCTAAAGACGGGCTGCAATTAAAAGGTGATACTTTCCGTATTGCCGGTACGGCTTATGAAGCCAGCTATATTTATAAAAAAGACGGGTACTATTATTACTTCGGCTCCGCAGGCACCTGCTGCGAAGGTGCCAAAAGCACCTACCGCGTACTGGTGGGCCGCTCCACTTCATTGAAAGGGCCTTATGTAGACAAAGCTGGCAAGCCGCTGCTGGAAAACGGCGGCACCCTGTTGCTGCAGGGCAATAAGGGTGATGCGCGCTTTACCGGCCCCGGCCACAATGGGGATATTATTACGGACAAGGCCGGACAGACATGGATGCTTTACCATGCCTTCAGGCGGGAAGATGACAAGCGGGGACGCGTAATGCTGCTGGACAAGATTGAGTGGGTAGATGGCTGGCCGGAGATCAAAAACGCACAGCCCAGCCTGGAAGCGCAGGCGGCGCCGGTGTTTTAGAAGAGTACACTGCCAAGGCATACAAGGCCGGTTAAAAAGCAAAAAGGAGCTTTTTAGCCGGCCTTCCTTTTTAAACAAATAAATTTTCAATTTTTTATGCGGTATGAAGGGTAAAAAACCCGGCCTAAGGTATCATGGTAGATATAAAGCCTGTGATAGAAAGCCAATGGGTGGCTTCGGAGCTTATTTTAAGCAACCAAATGCATGTACTAAACCATAAATATCTATCGTTATGAAAAACAACAGCAACTATCTTGCTTTATCCATTGTTTTAGTGGTCACCAGCCTAATTTATTCGTGCAGCAAACCTGAACCGGAAAGCTTACAAGGTTATCAAAAACCAGGTCCCCGTACGCAAAGCCCCAATCGTTCCGCAATAACAAACGCGTATTATGAGGTTGATTCCCTTGGGCGGAGCGTTCAATTCGTTACTGAATCTCCCAGTGCTGAATCGGAAAAATCCAGGCTCATGAATTCTTTCATTCCGTCTGATTTTTATCCAACAGGCTTTTGGTTAGCGCCTTTCAGCACATTAAAGATCGAAGCAGAAGCTGTTAGTGGAACATCGCTGCCCCAATTGTTAATCGGAACTTATCAGCGGTATGAAAATGTAAACCCTCAGGTGGTCCAGTTGAAGCCCGGGCTAAATGAAATTGTGGCCAATAAAAATGGAGGCATTCTGTGGGTCCGGTATCATGATGACCTTGAGCCTGTCAGCAAGGCAAAATTGACCTTCATTAGTGGTCATAAGGCCGTTCCTACTTTTGTCAAGAATACAACTACAGCAGATCAATGGTTGCGTCAATTTGAACAGGCAGACACGGCCGTTCATGACGTATTACTAATCGGGCAGCGGGTATGCATCGTTTTACCAACCAGTTTTACCGCATTGAAAACCCAGGATAACAACTCCATTCTGAATGCCTGCGATAACATCTGGGATACCGAAGATAAACTGAGTGGTTTAGATGGCTCCCAGCCTGTTCACAAACCATTAGGCACCCCTCATTTAATGGTAAACAGAAATTATGCAGGGGGTGCTGCATGGCCCTATGCTACTACTTATAGTTACCTGTCGTCATTTGCTGCTGCTTATGCAAATGATGCATGGTACCAACGCCACGAAGCAGGGCATCACCATCAACAGGCTTGGCATTGGCATGCGGAAATTCTGGCGGATTTTTATGCTACTGCTACCGGGATGGATTGGAAGTTGCCGGGGAAGAAGATTACGCGTGATGGTGGTTGGCTGAATGTATGGAAAGCGGTGAATGAGTATTTCAACTTGCCTGATGCTGACAGAGATTATAGCAAAATTTGGGATGGCAACCGTATTGCTTCCGGGCACAGGTTCAGGGGATCGGCTATGCTCATTCAGCTTAAACTGGCTTTTGGAGATACTTTTTACCATGAACTGCACAAACGGACAAGATCAGAAAGGCCCAGTTTACCAACCGCTGCAAGCAAGTATCGCTATTTTATGCTCAAGGCATGCAATATATCCGGAAAGGACCTTACCGGCTTTTTCCGTAAATGGGGATTTAAAGATGAAGCGGTGTATACCGAGATCGCCAGACTCAATCTGCCCCAACCGGATGTAGATCCATCAACGATGACTGATGACCCGACATTTACGCTCAATTGAGATGAATAGCTTTTGTTGATGACAACCGGTAAAAATTACCGGTTGTCATTCTTTTATGATTGAAATACGAGGGGTTTCTCAATATCCTTCATTCTGCTTCAAATTATTGTTGCCTGATATAGCCTGCGTAGGCACGGGGAAGCGGTTGTAATGCGGCGCGGAAGGCGCGTGGTCCCACCAGGTGCCGGTTGTGAATTTCTTCCAGCGGATGAGGTCTGTACGGCGGCGGCCTTCGCCCAGGAACTCAATGCCCCACTCGTCCAGCATGCGGTACTCATCCAGGTTGCCTACCGTTGCGGGGTCAGGGTCTGCGCCATTGGTAAAGTTGCGTTTCCTTACCGCGTTGATGAGCGTGGCCGCGGTGCCTTTATCTCCTTCGCGCAGCAGGCATTCCGCCAGCATATATTGTATTTCCGTTAAACGAATAGCGGGATTGTCTGCGCCCCAGCGCAGGCTTTTGTCTGCATTGTTGGGCATGGGCACTTTCACTAGGCGCACGCCGGTATTTTCTTCGCCTTCAGACATTTTGGAGGGAAGCTCCGCAACGGACTTGAAACGTTTGTCTGGCCCTACTTCAGAAAAACGCCCCACCTGGTCTACAAACACCAGCGGCAGGCCCTTGTACTCTTCACCGCCGGTGATGGCCGCGCCGGCCGGGGTAAGGTGCGGGCCCACAATGAACATCCCTTCGTACCGGCCGCTGCCCAGGTATTTGTAAGGCTTTTTGCGGAGGTCCTGGTCATTCAGCCTGCCGTAAGGGGCGCCCAGCCTGAAATCTGCTGTATAAGATTCCCCTGTCGGCTTTTGTGAAGGCTGCAAGTGCGCGCCATTGTTGGCGCCGCCGTCCATATCAAAATACTTGTTGGTGTTATAATGATAGTAGGTAGCGTAAAACCAGTCGTACTGCAGCTTGTTGAACTCCGAAGGAATAGACCAGATAATTTCCGGCGATTTGTCGTTAGTGAATGAATGCGGCCCGTACCACGTGGGATCAAGGCTGTATTCACCGTATTGTTTGGCCAGTATGTCTTCACAGAGTTTTTTGCATTCTGCGAACATGGGCTTGTTGATGTATGCCTCCGCGTTAAAATACAGCTGTGCCAGCAAAGCTGCGGCCGCGGCCTGGCGCAGGGCGCCTTCTTCCGCATCTCCCGCCTTCTTCTTCGGCAGTTTTTCCAGCGCTGTTTTGAGCAGCTTTTCAATATGGTCAAATGTTTCCTTGTCTGTATTGCGGGGCAGGGATTCCCCTTCCAGCGTTTCAAACACCGGCAGGCCGCCAAAATAATCCAGGCCGCGCAGGTAGAAGTAAGCAATGAGGGTATTGAGCTGGTTCACATGATCATCCTTGTCTGCCTGGGTGAGCGCAAACTTTGTGTAATCCAGTTTCTCAAGGTCACTCTTGGCATCAAGCGCCAGGGCCACGCCCATGAGCGTGCCGCGCCAGGTACCCCATACCCAGTTATCGTCCGGCGTCCAGCGGTGGTAGTGGAAGCGTTCGTTTTCCCCTCCGTTGTACCAGTGCCGGCCTTTGGTGGTAATGGCAAAATGATCTGCCGTATACTCCTGCAGGTTCCAGCGGTCTGCGCCCATGTACCAGCGGGCGTGGGTAAAGGGGCGGTAAAGCGCCGCCTTGATGTCTTTTTCGCTCTTGAAGAAAGTTTCCGGCGTTACCTTGTCATAAAAGGTCTGGTCCAGTTTGGTGCAGCCTGCGCCCAATATCAGCGCGGCTGTGAGTATGTTGATGCCTATTATCTTTTTCATAGTTACGTGTTTTTAGAAGTTTGCCTGCAGGCCAAACATGAAGGTGCGGGTTTCAGGATATACGTTCCGTTCTTCAAAACCGGGCTCCAGCCCGTTGATGTTCACTTCCGGGTCAAGACCGCTGTATTTGGTGATCACGAACAGGTCTCTCACAGTGGCGTAAAGGCGCAGGCCCTTCAACGGTTTGATCCGTTGCTGGTTGAAAGAATAGCCGATGCTGAGCGCATCCATTTTTACGAAGGTGCCTTTTTCCAGCCAGTAGTCAGACAGTTCCTTCTCTCCCTTTACGTCTTTGTGTTTGGTGAACGCATCGCGCAGCACGTTTTGCCCGTTTATTTTGGGCATGCTGTAGTACATGTTGATCATGTTGAATACATCGTGCCCCACCCAGCTGCGGAGGTACACGGAGGCGTCAAAATTTTTCCAGCTGAGGGAATGGTTCCAGGAAAGGATGATCTTGGGGATGGCGTTGCCCACAAATGCCTTGTCATCTATCTTCTTGGCCTGTTTGGTCACATCGAACGGTTTGCCGGTTTTATCATACAGCATCCAGTTGCCTTCTTCTGTGAACCCTGCAAAACGCCAGATGAAAAACTGGCCGATGTCTTCACCGGGGTACAGGCGCACGGCCGTACCGGGGCTGCCGGGCGCGGGGAAAGACTTGCGGTCTGCAAAGGTCTGCCCGCCGTTGAGCGTGGTGAGCGTGCTGCGGTTGCTGGAAGCCACAATGCCGGTGGTGTAGTTCCAGGTCTCGTTGCGCACGGCGTTCCAGTTCAGCTCAAACTCATAGCCTTTGTTTTCCATGTTACCTACGTTCACCGATGTTTTATCGTGAATGGCCGGCGGCTGTGACACGCTCACGTCATAGATCATGTCTTCTACCTTGCGTTTGTACACATCGAAGCGGCCGGAGAGGCGGTTATCAAACAATGCGAAGTCGAGTCCAAGGTTGTATTCTTTTTTCACTTCCCAGCGGATGTTGGGGTTCTGGTTGTGCAGTACGCCGTAAGTGCGCATCCACACGCCGTTTACGAGCCACCATGTATCTGCCCCGTACATGCGGGTGGCTACGTTTGCGTTGAAACCTTCATTGCCTGTGGCGCCGTAGCCGCCGCGTAATTTGAGGTCGTTCACAAAGCCGGAGTTTTTCAGGAAAGACTCTTCCGAAATGCGCCAGGCGGCGGAAAGGCCGGGAAAGGTGCCCCACTGGTTGCCTTTGGCGAATTTGGAGGAACCTTCGTGCCTGAGGGAGGCGGTGAGCATATAGCGGTCTTTAAAGGAATAGTTTACCCGGCCGAAGAAGGCAATGAGCTTCACGGAGGGGTCTCTCCAGGAGCCCATGGAGGCGCGCCCGTCTGCCAGCCAGGTGCCGGTGCCCATGGCGTTGTCTTCCACCCCGTCTACCGGGAAGTTGGAGTTGCCGGCATTGAAGCCCTGTCCGTTGAAATCCTGGTAGGTATAACCGCCTACGGCGTTGATGCGGTGGCGGGCGAAATCCTTGTTATAGTTCAGCGTCAGCTCCAGCGTACGGTCGTCCCAGCGTTTGTATTCCTGACTGGCGTTGCCGTCTACCTTGTCGTTACGGGAAATGCGGTGCTGCGAAGAGCGGTAAAAGTTCTTGTGCTCCGTATTGTTCTTGAGGGCCACCATACCGGAGGCATACAGATCTTTGGTGATGTTGAGCTTCAGCGTGGTGCTGGCCAGCAGGTATTTGTACTGCCCTTCATCTTTCCGCAGCTTCACTTCCGCCAGCGGGTTGAAATAGTCATAGCCGCCGGTGAGCACGTTGTAACCCGTAACATCATTGGCGTTGTAGGGAGACTCTGTGGGGTTCATCACCAGGGCCATGTTGAAAATATCGTTGTTGCTGAAGCTGGCGTTGGCCTGCATATAGCTGATGTTGGTGCTCAGCTCGGCCAGCCCGTTCAGGAAGCGGAAATTGGAGTTGATGCGGCCGGCCACCTCTTTTCTCTTTGATTCTACGGCCATACCGATGGCGTCTCTCACCATAAAAGAAGAATATATCTGCGCATTTTCCGTGCCGCCGTTGAGGTTGAGCACGTAGCGCTGGCTGATGGGGGACTTGTTGGTCACTTCTTTGTACCAGTCTGTTTTATGCCCAAAGTCGGTCCCCATTTTATTGGCCAGGAACTCGTCTGCGTTCAGTGACTCCGGGCGCCTGCGGATGGTTTCCAGGAAAAGCTCACTGGTGAAGCCTACGCTCACCTGTCCGGCCTTGGCCTTTTTGGTAGTGATGAGAATAACGCCGCCGGAGGCGCGGGTACCGTAAATAGCGGCCGCGGAGGCATCTCTGAGCACGTTGATAGACTCAATGTCTTCTTTCACCACGGAGTTGATGCTGCCGCCGGGGATGCCGTCTATCACCACCAGCGGGCCCTGGGTGGCGTTGATGGAGTTAACCCCTCGCAATTGCAGGGAAACGCCGGCATTGGGGTCTGTACCATTGCTGGAAACAACAGACAGGCCGGGTACCTTGCCCTGGATGGCCAGCAGCGGTGATACGGCGCCGGCAATCAGGTCTTTCTGACCCAGCTTGCTCACGGCGCTGGTGAGGTCTCTTTTTGCAACGGTGCCGTAACCTACTACCACTATCTCTCCCAGGTCTGTGTCTTTACTGAGCGCCAACGTAACGTTGATGGTGGCTTGCCCGTTCACGGCAATAGTTTGCGGGGCATAACCTATGTAACTGAAAGTGAGCGTGGCTTTTTCGTCTACCCGCAGCTGGTACTCCCCGTTCTCGTTGGTAACAGTTCCGCTGCGGGGGCCGCTCATGATGCTTACGCCGGGCAGGGGGTCTCCCTGCGGGTCCGTTACACGGCCTTTTACCACAATGGTGCCTGCAGGCGCTTCTTCCCGCTTGATCACCACCAGGTTGTTCTCCATCTGGTTAAATACCAGCCCGGTACCGGTCAGCATCTTCTTCAGCAGGTCCATCACGGGCACATCGGTAGCATCTACCGTTATTTTCACGTGCTCGTCCAGCACCTGGTTGCTGAACACAAAGCGGTACTGCGTTTTCCGCTCCACTTCTTTCAACGCCCGGGTAAGTTTCGTATTCCGGAAATCCACGCTGACCCTGTCTTGCGAATTTCCCTCATACGCCGTAACCTGCAATGTAGTGAAGAGCAACAATACAATTGTCAGTTTCATAAGTAGAATCTTTTTAAACGTCCTTTTGGAGGGCAGTTTAATACGGGTGTTTTTCATACCTTAGAGTACGTTTTAATGTTAGGAATACGGAGCTACCGGGCATGGTGATCCCATGCACAACATGCTCCTGTTTTTAACCGGGAGAGAACAAGTACCAGTTGTTCTTTCCCTTTTTTATGTCGGAACGTTGCTAACGACGTGAATGCTGATGACTTATTTTAACGATTTTTCCTTCTATGCGGCAGGTAAACGGATAGGACGCCTGCAGCGCTTTCATAACCTGTACGATGTTTTCTTTTTCAAATGTGGCCGTAAAGCGATATTGTTCAATCATTTGGTCTTCAAATACGATCTTGACATCAAACCAGCGCTCCAGCTTTTCCCGCATTTCCCCGAAGGCCTCATCTTCAAACACCAGCCGGTTTTGTGACCAGGCCGTTTCTACGTTCACGTTCTTGCGGTTGTAAGACAGGGGCATTACATCCGCCACCTGCGGAGCTCTGCCTGACCTCGGCTCGCCGGTAGCGTTTACAGGTTGAATGTCTTTATGAATAACGAACTTTTCCCTGGGCTTCAGCACTTTATACGCCGTAACGCCGTGGCGGAGGTAAATTTCCACCTTCCCGCTGATGAGCGACGTTTCGCTTTTTTTCTCCCCGGGGTAGGCTTTTACGTTGAACACCGTACCCAGCACCTTTACATCATAGCCCTCCACCTTCACAATAAAAGGCAGGCCTGCATTGGGCTCTACGTTGAAGAGGGCTTCCCCCTTCAGGCAAACTTTGCGGTTGTCACTACCAAAGGCCTCGCTGACCGTTAATCTGGAACCGGCATTGAGAATAACGGTAGAGCTGTCTGGCAGGCGCACGGTCTTCTTTTCCGCCATGGCCGTAATGTAGACCACCGGCTCTTCCGCTGCCTGTGTAATGCCGGGGGCCGGTGCTTTGCCGGGTCTTAGCAGGAAAAAGGCGGCGGCGCCCATGAGCAGAACGGTGGCCGCTATGGCGAGCGCTTTTTTCAGGCCGCCGGTGCGCAACGGCACCACGGGCGTTGCGGGCGCTTCTTCTGCCTGCTCCTGATGCAGCATCAGGGAAATGCCCATTACCAGCTCCCGCGCCTCGGCCATGGTAGCGGCTTCTTCAGGGTATTGGCGGAGGTAGTTCTCCCAGAAAAGGATGTCTGCTTCGTTTCTCCGGAAACAATAGCTGATGAAAGAATCATCTATAACCAGTTGTTCAAGCTCAAAACGATCCGGCATACGCAGCTGTTTTACAATATAGACGGACAGCCTGCGCCGGTTTACCAACTTTTCTTGAACTTTTTTTTATGGGAAAGGGAAAGGGGCCTGCCCTTTAATGAGGCGGCGGGAAATGGCGGCAGACAGGGCCTCTTTAAGGCGCAATGGGGGCGAAAGGCATTTGTCTACAGCAGCGGCAAGATGGAGAAAACCGCCGCAAATTTCAGGCGCGGATGAGTTTTATGCAGTTCCTGCCGCAGGGCTTTAATGGCTTCGTAGAGATTGTTGTACACCGTTCTGGCATGCAGCCCGGTGCGCGCGGCTATCTGTTCCGTGGTGAGGCCTTCATAATACTTGAGCTGTATCACCTTGCGGCAGCGGGCGGGCAGACGGCTGTAGGCGGCCCTGATAGCTGCCATCAGCTCCTCATTGGCCTGCACCTGTACCAGGCTTTCCAGCACGGAAGGCTCATAACCTGCGCTGGGCGCCAGTTCTTCCTGCTTTTTGCGGTGGCGGGCGGTACGGTAGTGGTCTATGAGGCGGCGGCTGAAAGCGCTGGTGAGAAAGGCCTTGGGGTTCTGGATAGTGGCCGGCTCCAGGTTTTTCTGCAACAGGTCAAGAAAGAACTGCTGCACCAGGTCCCTGCTTTCTTCGTCACCATAGCCCCAACGCAAGGCCAGGCGTACCAGGTGAACATGGAACAATGCATACCAGTTATCAACGTGTTGTGAAAGGGTGGCACTCATACATAAGTAGTAGTGGCGAAAAAGTAATAAATAAAATTGATTTGGGGTAAAATTTCCTTGTTGCAAAGAATACATAATATTAATACACATCCATCTTTTTTTAAAGCCCCGCCCATATTTTCTCAGCGCCACTCAAAAAAAATCACACATTTTTTCCTCCATTCCTGCCACGTTCTGCCGCTCTTTTGCTATATTTAGCACCATCACCAAAACCGTTGTTAATGATATCTGCTGTGCTTTCCGGGTTTTTGTTTGCGATGCTTGTACTGCTTTTTGGCAAGTATGTGAAGGGAAAGCCTGCGGTGCTCACCACCCTGTTACCTTTAAGTCTTTTTGTCTATTTTCTGGGCATGCTGCCTGCAGTGCAAACGCAGCCATTGCTCTTCAGCTACCGCTGGATACCCTCTATGGGCATAGACCTCAACTTCAAGCTTGACGGCCTTTCCCTGCTCTTCAGCCTGCTCATCACCGGCATTGGTACACTGGTATTTGCTTACGCCTCCTACTACCTGAAGGGGCACCGCTATCTTGACCGCTTCTATTGTTACCTCAGCCTTTTCATGGCGTCTATGCTGGGTTTGGTGCTGTCTGACAATGTTATGCTCCTCTTTGTGTTCTGGGAGCTGACCAGCATTACTTCTTTTTTCCTGATCGGTTTTAATAATGACGACGCCGCTTCGCGGCGCAACTCGCTGATGGCCCTGGCCATTACGGGCGGGGGCGGTTTTCTTTTGATGACGGGTTTTGTGCTGCTGGGCTCGCTCACCGGCGGGTATTCCATCTCCGCCATGCTTTCCAGTGCAGACATGTTAAAAGGCCATGCCTGGTACGGCTGGGTACTTTTTTTCCTGTTTGGCGGCGCCTTCACCAAATCAGCCCAGTTTCCATTCCACTTCTGGCTGCCCGGCGCCATGAAAGCGCCCACGCCGGTATCTGCGTACCTGCACTCCGCCACTATGGTAAAGGCGGGCGTGTACCTGCTGGCCAGGTTTACGCCGGTATTGGGCGGGCATCCATTCTGGAACACCACCTTACTGATCGCCGGCGCTATCACCATGCTGTACAGCGCCTGGCACGCCATTCAGCGTACAGACCTGAAAGGCATACTGGCCTATTCCACCATTGCCGCACTGGGCACGCTGGTATTTCTATTGGGCGTGGGCACGGCGGAAGCCATGGTGGCAGTAGCCGTGTTCATACTGGTGCACGCGTTGTACAAAGCGGCTCTCTTCCTGATTGCGGGCATACTGGACCATGAAACCGGTACACGGGATGTGACCATACTGCGTGGCCTGCGGAAAGTGATGATGCCGGTGGCGGTGGCCGGCATGCTGGCCGCCCTCTCCAGCGCGGGCCTGCCGCTTACTTTCGGTTTCATAGGAAAAGACCTGATATATGAAGCTACCCTGCACGCGCAGGCCTATGGCTACCTACTCACAGGCATTGCCGTGCTCACCAATATACTGGTGTTATACGCCGGCTTCCAGGCGGGCATCCGACCGTTTGCGGGGCCGCTGCCGGAAGGTTTCCGCTCCGTACACCTGCCTGATCTGCGCCTGTGGGTGCCGCCATTGATACTGGCGGCGCTGGGTTTGCTATACGGCATTGTACCCGCTCTTGCAGATGCGTCACTGGTGCAGCCCGTTGTACAGGCGCTGGGCGCGGCCGCACCCGCACCGCTCAAAATATGGCACGGGTTCAACCTGGTGCTGCTGCTGAGCGGGGTTACGCTGGCCGCAGGCTTCGCCCTGTATTTTATGCGCAACCCGTCCGCCAGGCACCAGCTGGCGGTAGACCGCTTTGCCCATCTCAGCCCGGAAACGCTGGTGGTGCAAAGCGCCAGGGGTTTCTCCCGGTTTTCCACCTGGTATACCAACCGGCTGCACAACGGCAACCTCCGCTCCTACATCCACATCATTATCATTTTCATTACCGTACTGCTGGCCTATAAACTCATTACGGGCGTGCACCTGTACTTCGACATCCGCACCAACGTAGCGCCCATTACCATATATGACGTTACCGTGTTCGGCATCATACTGGTGGCCATATGGAAAACGGTGTCCACTTCCTCCCGCATCACCGCGGTGGCCAGCATGAGCGTAGTGGGGTATTGCATCTGCATCCTGTTTGTGATCTACTCCGCACCAGACCTGGCCATGACGCAGTTTACCATAGACACGCTCACCGTAGTGCTGTTTGTACTGGTGCTGTTCCGGCTGCCCCGCTTTTTGCGGATCAACGACCGGAAGGTGATTGTCAGGGATTCCATCATTTCCGGCCTGTTCGGCATCCTGATAGCCATCATAGCGCTGGAGGTAATGAATGAGCCTACCAACAAGGAAACCAGCCGCTTCTATGCAGAAAACGCATACCTGCTGGCCAAAGGCAAAAATGTGGTCAACGTCATGCTGGTAGACTTCCGCGGGTTTGACACCATGGTAGAAATTACCGTACTGGTAATTGCCGCGCTGGGCGTGTACAGCCTGCTTAAACTAAGAATCAGTTCATCCGAAAAAGAATAGGTATGAAAAGTGTTATCCTGAGAACGGCATCCAATTACCTGCTGCCGTTGCTGTTATTATTTTCCGTTTTCATCCTGCTGCGGGGGCACTATAACCCCGGCGGAGGGTTTGTAGGGGGACTGATTGCCTCTATTGCCTTTGTGCTGCATGCGTTTGCCAACCGGCTGGAAAATACCCGCAAGCTGCTGCGTTACCCGCCCGGCGCGCTTATTCCGGTGGGCCTGGCCGTTTCCCTGCTCAGCGGGCTGGCGCCGGTATTTGCCGGCCTCCCGTTCATGACGGCCCTGTGGTTTTCAGCTCCCATGCCCATTATTGGCCTGGTAGGCACGCCGCTGTTCTTTGACATAGGGGTGTACCTGGTAGTGATCGGCATTACGCTCACCATCCTGTTCAACATTTCCGAAAACATTTTATAAGTATGGAGCTATTACTAATTATACTCATAGGCATCCTGTACGCCACCGGCATTTACATGATGCTGCGCCGCAGTATGGTGAAGTTGCTGATAGGGCTTATTCTGCTGGGCAACGGCGCCAACATGCTCATCTTCCTGCTGGGCGGCATCACCAAAGGCAAACCGCCCATCATCGGCGAAGGCGAGAAAATACTCAGCGGTTTGTACGCAGACCCTATACCACAGTCTCTGATACTGACGGCCATTGTGATCAGCTTCGGCCTACAGTCTTTTGCCATTGTGCTGTTGAAAAGAGTATACGTGCTGATACAAACGGATGACCTGAATGATCTTAATACACCCGATACCGACATATGACAGATAACTACATCATTTTACCGATCATTGCCCACCTGGCCATTGCCGTGCTGCTGATATTTTTCTGGAGAAAGGTGCAGATACAGCGGTATATCAGCGTATTGGGAAGTTTGCTGGTGCTGGGCCTCAGCATCGGGCTGTTCATCAAAACATGGCATGCCGGCTACCTCACCATGCAGGCGGGCAACTGGCAGGCGCCCTTCGGCATCACCTTCGTATCTGACGTGTTCAGCAGCACCATGGTATTGCTGGCCGGCATTGCGGGGCTGGCCGTATGTATCTTCTCTACCGTTGGCATCAGCCGCCACCGCATACAGTACGGTTATTTTCCCATCTTCCATTTTCTGCTGCTGGGTCTCAACGGCGCTTTCCTGACGGGAGATATTTTCAACCTCTATGTATGGTTCGAGGTGATCATCATTTCCTCCTTTGTGCTGATGACGCTGGGTGGTAAAAAACCGCAGATAGAAGGGGGTATCAAATACGTAACCCTCAACCTGCTGGCCTCGGTGATGTTCCTCACCGCCGTGGCCATCCTGTACGGGCTTACAGGCAGCCTCAACATGGCAGACCTTTCCCTGAAAATGGCGGAGATCGATAACCGCGGCCTGGTAAATGTAACCGGCCTGCTGTTCTTCCTGGGCTTCGGCATCAAGTCTGCCGTGTTCCCGCTTTATTTCTGGCTGCCCTCCTCCTACCATACGCCGCCATCGGCCATAGCCGCCATATTCGGCGGCCTGCTCACCAAAGTAGGCGTGTATGCCTTGCTGCGGGTGTTCACCCTCATTTTTATACCGGATGAATTTACCAGCACCGTATTGATGGCGGTGGCCACGCTCACCCTGCTCACCGGCGCTTTCGGGGCGGTCATCAAACGCAACATGCGCATGATGTTCTCTTACCTGATAGTTTGCCACATCGGCTACCTCATAGGCGGGCTGGGCATGTACACGCCGCTGGCGCTGGCCGGGGTGATATTTTACCTGATACACGACATCATCGTGAAAACAAACCTCTTCCTGGTGAGTGGCATCATTTATAAAATACGCGGCACCATGAATATGGACAAGCTGGGCGGCCTGTATGCAGACTACCCGAAACTGTCTTTTCTGATGGCCATTGTGTTCTTTTCACTGGTGGGCATTCCGCCCCTGTCAGGCTTCTGGCCCAAAATATATCTCTTCCGGGAAGGCCTGGCCACGCCGCATGCCTGGTACCTGGTGGTAGCCATGATCATTGCCAGCTTTGTAACGCTGTACGTGATCGCCAAAATGTGGGCAGACGTGTTCTGGAAAGACAAGCCGGCGGAAGAGGCCAATGTGGAAGATGATTTTGCGCCCATGAAGCGTTACCACCGTGCCTTGCTGGTGGTACCCGTGATCATGCTGGCCATTATTTCCCTCTACGTCGGTTTCTGTGCGGAACATATAGCCACCCTGTCTCAAAGAATTGCGGCAGACCTGAAAGACACGGCCCCCTACATCAAAGCAGTGCTGGGCCGCGAAATTGTTAAACCGTAATAGCGAAGATCATGATCAAACAACTATTACTGAACATCATGCTCACCTTCATCTGGGTGATGCTTACCGGGGAGCTGGTATTCCTCAACTTTGTGTTCGGCTTCCTGCTCAGTTACATGACACTGTGGCTGGTAACGGCAGACAATGAGCAGAAACGTTACTTCAGCCGGGTACCGGCCGTGATCAGCTTCGTTTTCTTTTTCTTTTACGAAATGCTGCGCGCCAACTTCCAGGTAGCGTACGATGTGATCACCCCGAAGTTCTTCATGAAGCCGGGCATTGTGCAATACCCGATGGACGCGAAGACAGACCTGGAGATCACCTTTCTCACCAACCTGATCTCCCTTACGCCCGGTACCCTGATACTGGACGTGAGCGACGATAAAAAAGTAGTGTACATCCACGTGATGTACCTCACGGATAAAGACGCCTTTATCAAGCAGATCAAGGGCGGATTGGAAAAACGTTTGCTAGATATTTTACGATGAGCCTGAACAACTACCTGTTTTACGTGATTTTGCCCATGCTGTGCCTGGCCGTTGTACTGGTGGCCTACCGTTTCTTCAAGGGCCCCAGTATTGTAGACCGGGTGATAGCGCTAGACCTGCTGATCACCATCGGCATCGGCATCATCACCATATACAGCATTATGACCAAACAGTCCACCTTCCTGGACGATGCCATGATATTGGCGCTGATAGCCTTTTTGGGCACAGTGGCCTTTTCTTATTACCTGGAAAAAAAAGAAGAAAAATGAGCGATATACTGATCATGATACTCAGCACGCTGGGCTGCATTACGGTACTGATTGCGGCCGTTGGCATTGTGCGCATGCCTGACTTTTACCTGCGCCTCTCCGTCACCATCAAGGCCGCCACCCTGGGCATAGGACTGCTGCTGGCCGCCGCGGCGGTATTCTTTGCAGATATTTCCATCAGCACCAAAGTGCTGGCCATCATCTTCTTCCTGTTCCTCACGGCGCCGGTGGCAGGGCACATGATCGGCAGGGCGTCTTACTTTACCGGCACTAAATTATGGAAAGGCTCTGTGCTGGACGAGCTGAAGGGGCAGTATAACAAGGAAACCCACAGCCTGGGCAGTGAAGATCAGAAGGAAGAGGAAGGGGCATAAAAACGAAAAACGGGCTACGGTCTCCCGTAACCCGTCATTTCCAGTTTATTTAACGGATCAAAATATCCTGTACCGGTATTTCACTTTTTCTACGTTCATGGTCAGCTCCCGCATGTTGATGGAAGCCTGTATCTCTTTTACGGCCTCATCTTTCAGCTGGCGGAACTCCGCCTGTTTGGCCTCTACGATGCCTTTTTCAGCCAGGGCATTATCCTGTGCCAGCCGCAGGGAGTGGTTCACCTTGGTGTAGTAGGAATCCAGCAGGCTGAAGTACTCATTATACAGGTTCTCGAAACGTTTGGTTTGAAGAATGAGGTCTTCCAGCTGGTTGTTGGCCTCTTTCAGGTTCGGGTTTTCCCTCAGCAGCTTTTCGTAGTCTATCTTTTTGCCGACGGTGTACTTCTCCTCCATCTTATTGAAAAAGTCTATCACCTTTTCTTTCCTGAAGTCAAAAAAGTATTCGTTCAGCGATTCTGCAATGGTTTTATTGCCCCGCGCGGGCAGCGGCATTTTCAGCACATTGGCGGTAAAGGCCAGGTGATCGTACATATTGTCCTGCAGCAGGGAAAGCTGGTCTTTATTAAAGTTCAGCCCGAACTCGAACTTCTGGTTGGCATCGTTCAGGGCGGTGTAATAGATCACATATTTGTTCAGCTCTTTCTCAAACTCCTGCAGCAGCTTGTGGTTAATGGCCTTGTTGCTCTGGCTTACGCTGTGCAGGAAGTTCATCACAGAGCTGGCAATGGCCAGGGGCGGCGTGAGAGAGGTAAAGCTTTTGAAAATAGGGCTGTTGATGATGGACTTGGTAGATTCCACCAGCTTGGTATTCCTTTCGTTTTTGTCTGATTTGCCTTTGAGGATGATCTTTTCTACCAGCTCCACCACCCTGTCACTCAGCGAGAAACCCAGTTCCTTGCTTTCCGGGTTGTTGAGCGAGGTGATGAACACGTCCAGGTTACTGGTGGTGGTCCTTGATTTAAGGTCAATGATCTTTTTGTTCAGCAGATAGTAGGTTTCTGATGCGTAGATCAGGTTGTTCTTAATAAGATCGTACTTAGCGCTATTGTCCAGGTCCCGGCCGCGGGAAAGCTCTTCAATGTTCTTTGCGTTCTGCCGGTCACTGTCTGCCACCTTCTGCAGTTCGTCCATGATCTTCTTGATGGTGGTGTCTGCCGTACGCACCTGCCCGGGCTTCATATCCTGCTGAGGCTGAGGCTGCGGCTGAGGCGGCTTGGTCTCTGGGTCCTGCGCATAGGCAGTCAACGTCACAATACCTGTCATCCACAATGGCATCATCCATCTGATTAGCTTGAGCATGCTTGAATGTCCTTTTTTTTATGTTAAGAAAACCTTAAGAAAATATAATGCCAAAAATTTCCCAAGGAACAAAGATAATGATTAATTCTACTGCATAATCATAAGAATTGTAAAAGGGTACTCACGCATTATACTTTTTTATACCTTTGCACCCTAAATTGCCCTTCTTTCATGCTGAATAACAAAAAGGTAGTGGTGGTGCTGCCTGCCTACAACGCTGCTTTAACACTGGAAAAGACCTTCCTTGAAATACCGATGGACGTGGTGGATGAAGTGGTGCTGGTAGACGACGCCAGCAAGGATGACACCATTGGCGTGGCCAGGAAGCTTGGCATTCAGCACATTATACGGCACGATGCCAACAAGGGTTACGGCGGCAACCAGAAATCCTGCTACAACAAGGCGCTGGAGCTGGGGGCAGACATTGTGATAATGGTACACCCGGATTACCAATATACCCCCAAGCTGATCGTGGCCATGAGCAGCATCATTGCCAACGAAGTGTACCCGGCCGTTTTCGGTTCCCGCATCCTGGGCAAAGGCGCGCTGAAGGGCGGCATGCCTTTATATAAATATATTTTCAACCGTTTTCTGACCCTCACCCAGAATATTCTCATAGGCCAGAAACTGAGCGAATACCATACGGGTTACCGGGCATTTTCGGCGGAGGTGCTGCGGAACATCAATTTCATGGCTAATAGCGACGATTTTATTTTCGATAATGAAATGGTTTCGCAGGTATTCATGAAAGGTTTTGAAATTGCGGAAGTGACCTGCCCCACCAAGTATTTTGAAGAAGCCTCCAGCATCAACTTCAAACGGAGCAGCATATACGGGCTGGGCGTACTGCGCGTGTCTGTACAGCACCGGCTGCATAAATGGGGATTGATCAAGGCAAAAATCTATTAACAGTGAGTTTACGGCACCAGGCGGCATTGGCAAAAAAATACATCCGGTATTATTTCAAAGCGGGCAACCGGCACGATGTGCATTCTCCCTTTGTATATACCCTGCTGGAAGAGGTGCTGAACAACCGCGGCCACCAGCCTGCCTATGAGGCCTTAGAGGCCCTCCGTACCCGACTGCTGGCCAGTACAGACGTCATTGAGGTAACAGACCTGGGCGCCGGCTCTCTCATGGGCGCCACCAATACCCGCAAGATACGTGACATTGTGCGCCATGCCGCCAAACCGGCCAAATTCGGGCAGCTCTTTTACCGCCTGGTCAAGCACCTGAACGCGGCCACCGTGCTGGAACTGGGCACCTCCATGGGCCTTTCTACCGCCTATATGGCCACGGCAGGCGCTACGGTACACACCATTGAAGGCTGCCCCAATATTGCCGCACGGGCCAAAGCCAATTTTGACAGCCTGGGGCTGCAAAACATACATCAGTACATCGGTAATTTTGATACGGAGTTAACGAAAGTGCTGGCGGCCATCCCTTCCCCGGATATTGTATATATTGACGGCAACCACCGGGAAGGGCCCACTGTTCAGTATTTCCTGGATTGCCTGCCAGCAATGAAACCCTCCTCCGTGCTGATCTTTGATGACATTCACTGGACGGAAGGCATGGAGAACGCCTGGGCCGCTATCCAGGCGCACCCGGCGGTTACCCTTACCATAGACCTCTTTTTTATAGGCCTGGTGTTCATCAGCCCTGATTTCAAGGTAAAGCAGCACTTCACCCTGAAGTTCTGACACCCGGAAGGGCATCTGCTCCCGTTTAACGTTTATTCCCCCCTTTTACCCTAATTTCGTACTTCCTTTAATTCGTAATCCGGAATAATGACCACCGTACAACTCGAATACGTAGTGGCGGTAGACACCTACCGCAGCTTCGTTACCGCCGCAGATAAATGTTTCGTAACACAGCCCACGCTGAGCATGCAGATCCAGAAGCTGGAAGACGAGCTGGGCGTAAAGATATTTGACCGCAGCAAACTGCCCGTAGTGCCTACTGAAATTGGCGTTGCCGTAATTGCCCAGGCGCGCATCATCCTGAAAGAGAACGCGCGCATCAGGGAGATCATTGCAGACCAGAAGAAGGAGATACAGGGCACCCTTAAAGTGGGCATAATACCCACGCTGGCGCCCTACCTGCTGCCCCGCGTGCTCACGGCCTTCATGAAAAAATACCCCAAGGTGAAGCTGGAAGTATGGGAATACTCCACAGAGCAGATCATCCAGCTGCTGCGGCAGGAGCAGCTGGATTGCGGGCTGCTGGCCACTCCGCTGCATAACCCCCACCTGGAGGAACACCCACTCTTTTATGAGACCTTCGTGATCTTTGCGGCCAAAAGCCATAAACTGGCAGACAAAAAAGTGATCTTGCCGGAAGACCTTGACAGCAAAGATATCTGGCTGCTGAACGAAGGGCATTGCATGCGCAACCAGGTGCTCAACATCTGCCAGGACAAATTCGGCCTTGGCGGCGAGTTCAAGAACCTGGAATACAACACCGGCAGCGTGGAAACGCTTAAACGCATGGTGGAGCTGAATGAGGGCTACACCATTTTGCCGGAGCTTTCCCTGCAAGACCTTTCCGCCAAACAGATGAACATGGTGCGTTTCTTCAAAACGCCTGAGCCCGTGCGGGAAATCAGCCTGGTTACACACCGCCATTTTATCAAACAGGGCGTGATTGAGGCGTTCAAGAAAGAAATACTGGCCAGCGTACCGGAAAAAATGAAAGCGAAGAAAACCAGGAAGGTGGTAGATATTCTGCTGGAAAAGAAATAAAAGGAACAGGGGAAACATAACCGTTTCCCCTGTTCCTTTTTTATAATGAGTGATCAGTTGATCAGCGCGGTTCTTTAGGCCTGTTAGCTTCGGTATAATTATTCTTCAGCTTCGGGAAAGACTGCATAATCAAATCATTCATCACGTTCACCGCTTCACTCAGGTAGGCGTCTTTCACACGGGCCTTGAGCCAGTCTTTATTACGCGCCAGCTTCACTGTATCTCCCGCCATTTTGGACAGGTCTACCTTCAGGCTGGCAATGTTGATGTCTTTTACTTTTTCATTCACCGCATCGTACCGTTTGAGGGCGGCGGCGTTCTTCTTCTGGTCTGCCTTGTAAGACGCCAGGTCAAGCGGGTAATTCTTCTGCTCGTCCAGCTTTTTGAGGGTAGCTATGTTTTCGTTGATGATCTTGAACGCTTCGTTGTTAGCCACGCGGGCTGCGCTTTTCTGTTTGAGAGAAGCCACGTCTACCGGGTCTGCCCAGGGCGTGAAGTCCGCTTTCGGGATCACGTCCCATTTGAGGGCGTCTTTGTCTTTCTTCTCCCCTACTTCGTAATACGGAGAAGGCAGCACTACGTCAGATTCTACGCCTTTCAGCTGCGTGGAGCCGCCGCTGGCGCGGTAGAACTTCTGCACGGTGAGCTTGATGGCGCCCAGGCTGCCGCCCAGGTCTCCCCGTACAAAATTGTCCAGGTCAAGCAGGCGTTGTACGGTACCTTTCCCGAAAGTGGAGGGGCTGCCTATTATTACCGCACGCTTGTAATCCTGCATGGCGGCGGCCATAATTTCAGAAGCGGAGGCGCTGAACTCGTTCACCATAATGGCCAGCGGCCCATCGTACTGCACCGCTTTGTCCCGGTCTTTCTGCTGCTGGGTTTCTCCCCCGCGGGAGCGTACCTGCACCATGGTGCCTTCGGGCACAAACAGCCCGGCCATCTTGATCACGTCAGGCAGTGAGCCGCCGCCGTTGAAGCGGAGGTCAAGAATAATGCCTTCCACTTTTTCCGCTTTCAGTTTCTTTATTTCTTCCGCCACGTCGTCATAAGAGAACGCGCCCTGGCGGTCATTGAAGTCTGCATAGAACTCAGGCAGGTAAATGTAGCCGATGCGGTGCTCTCCGCTGATAATGGCAGATTTGGCAAAGGTATCGTCCAGCTTGATCTCGTCACGGATGAGGGATACCGTTTTAGTGGTGCCGTCTACGCTTTTCACGGTCAGGCTCACCGGCGTGCCTTTCTGGCCGCGGATGAGGGTTACGGCTTCATCTACCGCGTAGCCGCCAATGTCTGTGGTGTCTACTTTAAGGATCACGTCGTCTGCTTTCAGCTTGCCGTTTTTCCAGCTGGGGCTGCCGGTTACGATGCTGACGATCTTGATACGCCCTTCATCTTCCCGCAATTGCGCCCCGATGCCGTAGAAGCGCCCGCTCATCTGCTCCTGGAAAGAGCGTTTTTCGATGGGGGGCATATAGTCCGTATGGGGGTCCATTGTGGTGGTGATGGCATTCACGTACATGGAAAAACGGTCATCGTCTTTCATGCGCGTTTTCAGGCGGTCAAAATACTTGTCGTAGATCTTTTTCACTTTCTGGCGGGCTTCCGCTTCCAGCACGGCGTCTGTTTTGCCGTTCTTCTCCTTGTCACGCTGCTCTATCAGCTCCGCGTACTTTTCCAGGGTGCGGAACTTGAGAGACTTGCGCCAGGCTTCCGTACGGCCAGCGTTATCAACCGGCCAGTCCATAGACTCCGGATCGATCACCACTGTTTCCTTCTGGTTGAAATCAAACGGCTTTTGCAGGATGACCGGGTAAATAGCGGCCACTTCCACCACCCGCTTGCGGATCAGTTCATTGGTTTTATTGAACAGGTCAAGCGGGGCGCCGTTCAGTTCATCATCTACGTGCGTTTCATACGCCCGCAGGGCCTCAATATCGCTTTTCAGGAAAAATTTCTTCTCACCGTCAAGGTTTTTCAGGTATTTGGCAAATACTTCTTTGGAGAATTTGTCATCTATCGGCTTTGGCTGGTAGTGCCCTTCTTTCAGGATCTGCCCTACCAGGGTGATAATGGCCTCATATCTGCCGGGGGGGTCTTCTTTACCGCCTATTTTTGCAAATGCAAATATACCGGCAGAAATGCTGATCAGCATTACCGGTATTATCACTTTCAGTTTCATCCGCATAACAATCAATTACGAATTACCAAATGCGCCACCTTCATGAGCTCTTCATTGTTGAAATTCATCCAGCGCGCTAACAAGTACGAACTGCGGATCTCAGGCCGCGCATCCGTTTCTCAAATATAAGCCTATTCAGGCAGAGCTACTAAGGCCCAACGGGCGTTTTAACAAAATATTACTGGCAAATACCGTGCTGCAAATATACAACTACCGTTAGCCCTGCACATTCACCATTCGTCACCGGATTTCCCCTTTTTTTTATTTCACCAGCTTGTACACCAGCCCTTTCACAGCGCCACCGCCCTGGGGAATGGTCACCAGCATGTAAATTTCGCCCGCTTCATCCTGCCCCCAGCTCAACAACTGTACGTTGCCCTGGGGTTTGTTTTCGAAAGCAAGGTCGTTCCGCTGCCATTTACCGCCTTTTTGCTGCAGCGTCCACGTTTTGCCGTTATAATCCCCGAACACGTACTGGCCCTGCAGGCCGGGAATGGCTTTTCCCCTGTATACGTAACCACCGGTAATGCTGATGCCGTCATCATGGTCATACTCATGAATGGGCGCTATCAGCTTGCTTTTGTCTGCGCCGGAAGGCACGTTGAACTCATGGTAGCCTTCCATGATGCGCCAGCCGTAGTTGCCGCCTTTGGTGATGATGTCTACCTCCTCATACTTGTTCTGCCCAACATCACCGGCAAACAGCTTGCGGGTGCCTTTGTCAAAGGAGATGCGCCAGGGGTTGCGCAGCCCGTAGGCCCATATTTCACCGCGGGCGCCGGCCGTATTCACAAAGGGGTTGTCTTTCGGGATGCGGTAGGGGCTCGCGTTCACGTCTATACGTAAAATTTTGCCCAGCAGGGTGCCAAGGTCCTGGCCGTTACCGGTGGCGCCGTGCTTGTCTCCCCCGCCGCCGCCGTCTCCGGAGGCAATGTAGAGGTAGCCGTCAGGCCCGAAAACAATGTCTCCCCCATTGTGGTTAGACTCCGGCTGGTCAAACTGCAGCAGCACTTTTTGCGAGCTGAGCGCCGCCTGGTTGTCAGACGCCTTGTTCACCCTGAACTCCGCCAGTACGCTCTTGTGGTTGAGGCCTTTTGCGGGTTTGGGCACCGGGGCGCTGTAATACAGGTAGAACTTGCCATTGGTTTTGAACTGCGGGTGAAAGGCCATGCCCAGCAGGCCGCGTTCATCATACGCGGGGTTTACTTTCACCATTTCGCTGCTTACGTCAATAAACGGCTCCGGCAGCAGTTTCCCGTTCTGCACCACCCATACCCTTCCTTCTTTCTGAACAATGAACTGACGGTTGGAACCGTCTCCCGGTACGGCCATGCATACGGGTGACTGCACCTGGTCAGTGACCAGCTGCAGCTTTACTTTCGGGGCCTGCGCCGTGCTTCCGCTGTATGCGAACAGGGAGCCGGCCAATGCAAGATAAACTAGCTTCATACGTGTGTTGGAATTTTAAAGGCTTAAAAATAATGATCTGGGCAATACAATATATTTTATTTTTGACCTGCATAAAAAACTACCAGATTGGAAGAAACTGTTTTACCCGCCAATGATCCATATGCATCACTCCGGTACAGAGAGTTCAAGTATTTCCTGGTAATACGCTTTGCCCTCATCTTTGCATTGGCCATGCAATTCTCCATAGTGGAATGGAAGGTGTACATGTTGACCAAAAACCCGCTGAACCTGGGCCTGATAGGCCTGGCGGAATTTGTGCCCGCTATTGGCCTGGCGCTGTTTGCCGGCAATATTGTGGATAAAAAGGAAAAGAGGGGCATGGTGATGAAATGCATTGCCGGTTACATATTCACCGGAACGGGGCTGTTTCTCCTCACCTGGGACGCGCTGATGGCCCATGTTCCCAAAACCGGCGTACTGCTGATGATCTACCTGCTGGTGTTCTGCGGCGGTATTATCCGCGCGTTCACCAGTCCGTCCAACTTCTCCCTGCTGGGGCTGCTGGTACCCCGGCGGCTATACGCCAACGCCACTACCTGGAGCACTTCCGCCTGGCAAATTGGCGCCATTGCCGGCCCTGCGCTGGGCGGGCTGTCTATGCACTGGCTGGGCGTACACTGGTCTATGCTGCTGGTATTGTTCTTTGTGCTGGTAGCCCTGTTCTGCATTCTGCAGATAGCGCCCAAACCCGTTCACTACAAGGAAATAGGCGAAACCGTGCGGCAACGGCTGCTGAAAGGCTTGCAGTTTGTATGGAACACCAAGGTGCTGCTCAACGCCATGGCGCTGGATATGTTTGCCGTGCTGTTCGGCGGCTCCGTGGCCATGATGACCATTTATGCCAATGACATCCTGCACGTGGGCCCCGTGGGTTTTGGCATGATGCGCGCCGCGCCCGCCGTGGGCTCTTTCATCACCCTCTTCCTGCTGGCATACCGGCCCATTGTGACCAAACCCGGCATAAAGCTGCTGGCGGCCGTTTTCAGTTTCGGGCTGTGCATCATCATTTTCGGCATTTCCAAAAACTTCGTGCTTTCGCTGGCCGCCCTGTTCTTCAGCGGTATTTTTGACGGCGTGAGCGTTATTATCCGCCAAACCATCCTGCAGCTGAAAACCCCGGACGACATGCGCGGGCGTGTATCTTCCGTCAGCTCCATATTTGTGGGTTCCTCCAACGAGCTGGGCTCTTTTGAAAGCGGGGTGGCGGCCAAGATCATGGGGCCGGTGGCCTCCGTGGTGTTCGGCGGCTGTATGACGCTTGGGGTGGTGATCACCACTTACATTATTTCCCCGGCTATGCGGAAACTGGAGCTGAAGGCGTGATGGCTGCCCGGTTACTCCATGGTTACTCCGTAGTTACTTCGTGGTTACTCCCACCTTACTCCGTAGTAACCCCCACCATACTCCCAGTATACTCCCAGGATAGTGCATAGGGAGTGCGTGTTTTAGGCATAAACACAAAAAAGGGAAACAATCAACCAGCACATTATCAATCAATTACGCCCGTTTTTTCGCAAAATGACCCTTATTTTGACGCACTCCGGTACCGAAAACAGGACTGACAGCGGCCGATTCCCGCAACTGCAGCGGATTTCCGCCGTCCGGCAGGTGGTACCGGGCACCGGCAAACAGGGATATTCAGCAGGCTTACCCCCCGATAACCGTCTTTAACCGCTCCAGCACATAATAAACAGCCGGGCAAATAGTGGCGTTCAGCAGGGTGGTATTGGGCCGTTTGAAGAACTCGCCGCTGTCTGTATAGGGGTAGTTGCGGCAGTCTCCCGGCCGCACCTCATAAATGCTGCAATAGTTGTCCGCCCCGAGGAAGGGGCATGGGCTGCGTTTCACTACATAGTCGCCATCTTCATCCAGCCGCAGGTACGTATCAATAAAAACGGACTCCCGCAGGCCCAGGAAGCGGGATACCTTTTTGATATCGGGGGTTTTGAAACGCGGGCTGATGGTTTTGCAACAACCGGCGCACTGCAGGCAGTCTATTTTCGAAAAGGCCTCCTCATGCAGCTCCGGCAGGTGGCGCTCCGCCCCTTTCCCTTTCTTGGTCTGCATTTTCTGCAGGAACTGCTTGTTTGATTTCTGTTGCTCCCTGGCCTTTTTCTCCCAGTCGGAGAGTAAGTCTGACATGCGGCGGTAAATTTGTGCAAAAGTAGTGGAAAGATGGCGGCGGACAAAGGGCCGGCCTGCATTACCCACGAGGGCCTTGACAAAAACAGCCGGCCACAAGCATGATGGTGCCATGACAAAACAATGGCCCGAAACGGCCGGAATATCAGCCCCGTATCCCCCCTGCAGCAGCAGTTTGGCTATTGCTTAAAAACATCATAGCTTTGCGCATTCTTTTCTTAAATACCTGCTTATATCATGAATCTTTTGAATACTTTCAAGAATGAGTTCATTGGCCGGCACATCGGGCCCAATGAAGCGGAGAGCCGTGAGATGCTGGGCAAGATCGGCATCGGGTCACTCGCGGAATTGATCGACAAAACGGTACCTGCGGCCATCCGCATGAAAAATGAGCTGGACATTCCCGAGGCGGTGAGCGAGCACACCTACCTGGGCCAGCTGAAAGATGTTTCCCTGAAAAACAAAGTATTCAAAAACTACATCGGGCAAGGGTATTACGATACCATTACGCCCAGCGTGATATTGCGGAACGTATTTGAGAACCCGGGATGGTATACCCAGTATACCCCCTACCAGGCTGAAATTTCACAAGGCCGCCTGGAAAGCCTGCTCAACTTCCAGACCATGGTGAGCGACCTTACAGACCTGCCTATTGCCAACGCCTCCCTGCTGGATGAGGCTACCGCTGCGGCAGAGGCCATGACCATGTTCTTCAATGCCCTCAACAAAGACCACGATCATATTACCCGCGGCAAGTTCTTTGTAGACGAGCGTGTATTCCCCCAAACCAAAGACGTGGTGCTGACCCGCGCCACCCCGCTGCATATTGAGGTGGTGTTCGGCAATTTTGCCGAGGCAGACATCACAGCGGACTACTTCGGCGCGCTGGTGCAATACCCCGATGCCGAAGGTTCCGTAGCAGACTACCGCGCATTCATAGAAAAAACACATGCCGCCGGCGCTTACGTGGCCATGGCTACAGACCTGCTGGCGCTCACCCTGCTGACCCCTCCGGGAGAGCTGGGCGCAGACGCCGCCGTGGGCAGCGCACAGCGCTTTGGCGTACCCCTGGGCTTCGGCGGGCCGCACGCCGCGTTCTTTGCTACTAAAGACGAATTCAAACGCGCCATTCCCGGCCGTATCATAGGGGTGAGCATAGACGCACAAAACCAGCGCGCGCTGCGCATGGCGCTGCAGACCCGCGAGCAGCACATCAAACGCGAAAAAGCTACTTCCAATATCTGCACGGCGCAGGCATTGCTGGCCAACATGGCCGCCATGTACGCCGTGTACCATGGTCCGCAGGGCCTCAAAAACATTGCCCTCAAAACCACGCTGTTAACAGCCTCGCTGGCCGCCAAGCTGAAAGCCGCCGGCATTCAGCTGCGTAACGGCAGCCACTTTGATACAATTACACTGGAAACCGCGGACGCCAGCGCCATTCACGCCAAAGCAGAAGCGGCCGGCATCAACTTCCGCCGCATCAGCGCCCAGCTGCTGGGTATTTCGCTGGATGAAACGACCGGTGTGGAAGACGTGAACGCCATCCTGGCCGTGTTCGGCGCGGGCAGCATCACCGAAGCAGATGTAGAAAAGGCGGCCAACGGCATTCCCGCCGCGCTGCAACGTACCTCCTCCTACCTGCTGCACCCCGTGTTCAACACCCACCACAGCGAAACGGAGATGATGCGTTACCTGAAGATGCTGGAAAACAAAGACCTTTCCCTTAACACCTCGATGATATCCCTCGGCTCCTGCACCATGAAGCTGAACGCGGCTTCCGAGATGATACCGCTGAGCTGGAACCACTGGAGCAAGATACATCCCTTTGCGCCGCTGGCACAGGTGGGCGGCTACGAGCAGATCGTGAAAGAGCTGGGTGAATACCTCTGCAAGATCACTGCTTTCGACGCCTGCAGCCTGCAGCCCAACTCCGGCGCCCAGGGCGAGTACGCCGGCCTGCTCACCATACGCGGTTACCACGAGAGCCGCGGGGAAGCGCACCGCAACATCATGCTCATTCCTATTTCCGCACACGGCACCAACCCTGCCAGCGCGGTAATGGTTGGGTATAAAGTGGTGATCGTAAAAGCGCTGGAAAACGGGTATATAGATATTGCCGACCTGAAAGCAAAAGCGGAGCAATATAAAGATAACCTGGCCGGTGTGATGATCACCTACCCTTCCACCTATGGTGTATATGAAGAAGGTGTAAAAGACATCTGCAGCATTATTCACGAAAACGGCGGACAGGTATATATGGACGGCGCCAACATGAACGCACAGGTGGGCCTCACCGCTCCCGGCCTCATCGGCGCAGACGTTTGCCACCTGAACCTGCACAAAACCTTTGCCATTCCGCATGGCGGCGGCGGCCCCGGCATGGGCCCCATTTGTGCGGCCAAACACCTGGCGCCCTTCCTGCCCTCTCACGTGTTCCTGCAGGCTTCCGGCAACGGCACCAAACAGGCCCACGCTGTGTCTGCCGCGCCTTATGGCAGCGCCAGCATCCTGCTCATTTCCTACGCATACATCCGCATGCTGGGCCGCCACGGCGTTCGCCAGGCTACGGAATATGCCATCCTCAACGCCAACTACATGAAGGCGCGCCTGGAGAATGCATTTGAAATACTGTATACCGGCGTAAGCGGTACCTGTGCACATGAGTTCATTGTAGACCTGCGGCCGTTCAAGAACACCGCCGGCGTAGAAGCGGAAGACGTGGCCAAACGTTTGATGGACTACGGCTTTCACGCTCCTACCATGAGCTTCCCCGTGCCCGGCACCATTATGATAGAGCCTACTGAAAGTGAGGACAAAGCCGAGCTGGACCGCTTCTGCGACGCCCTGCTGGCTATCCGTGAAGAGATCCGCGCTGTTGAAGAAGGCCGTGCAGACAAAACCAATAACGTGCTGAAACATGCGCCACATACCCAGGCCGTGGTAACCGCTGATGAGTGGGACCGCCCCTACACCCGCCAGCAGGCCGCTTTCCCGCTGGAGTACGTGAAGCAGAACAAATTCTGGCCCTCTGTAAGCCGTATCAATAATACCTACGGAGACAGGAACCTGATCTGCACCTGCGAGCCGGCCAGCGCATACGCTGAAGCCTGATTTTCCGAATAAAGAATTATACATGAAGAAGCTGCATCCTTTACGGTGCAGCTTCTTTTTTGCACTACCGGCAGCTGGCACGGCCCCTGAAAACTCACCTTGTAACACCCACCCTATCCCGCGCCAGCCACCATTCACATCACATTTTCCACCTTTCATAACAGATTTAACTATTTTATTCGTTTTTCTACGAACTATTCGTATATTGATGATTCAAACCCAGGTTTCCATGATCCGAATTATATGCATGTCCCTTTTATGTATGATCTCTTTTGCCGCCACCGCGCAAAAAACCCTCACCGGCAGCGTGGCTGACTCCAGCAGTAAAGACCAGCTGGAAATGGCCACCGTAGCGGCGCAAGACGCTAAAGACAGCAGCCTTATCACCTATACCCTTACAGACAAGGCCGGCGCCTTCAAGCTCACCGGCCTGCCGGCCAACAAGGCCATCCGCCTGCTCATTTCATACACCGGTTACCGTTCCTATATCAGGGTGCTGCAGCCGGGCCACGCGGCAGACCTGGGCCGCATTATGCTGGCGCCGGCGCCCCGGGAACTGAATACGGTGGTGATTGAAGGGGACAGGCCGCCCATCGCCATCCGGAAAGATACCATCGAGTTCAATGCCTCCGCATTTAAAACCCGCACCAACGCGGTAATAGAAGACCTCCTCAAAAAACTGCCGGGCGTAGATGTAGACGATGAGGGAAACATCACCGTGAACGGCAAAAAAGTAACCCGCGTACTGGTAGACGGCCGCGAATTTTTTGGTAACGACCCCAAGCTGGCCACCAAGAACCTCCCTTCCGCTATCGTAGACAAAGTACAGGTGGTAGATACCAAAACAAAACAGGAAGCGCGCATGGGCGTGGAGAAAGACGGAGAAGATAAAACCATCAACGTAACGCTGAAGGCAGACAAGAAAAAAGGCGTGTTCGGCCGCCTGGCGGCCGGTGGCGGCACTGACGAGCGTTTTGAGCTGACCGGCATTGTAAGCGGTTTTGACGGGCCTCGCCAGCTGAGCGTATTGGCTTCTTCCAACAACCTCAACAAGATCGGCTTCACGCAAAGTGAAATGTCTTCCGCCTCGGAAAGAAAAGGCGGCGGCATGTCTGTTTCTTTTTCAGACAACGGCGCCTTCAACATGAACGGTATCTCCTTCGGCAGCGGCGGAGACGGTATCCGCACGGCTACCATGGCCGGCTATAACTATAACGACCAGTGGACGAAAAAACTCAGTGTCAATAACAACTATTTCTACAATAACACAGACTCCCGTTTCATAACGCAAAGGAACACACAGTATAACGACGGGCGTTTGATACGCAGCAACCGCAGCGGCAACGGCCGCAATGCCAACCACCGCTTCAACTTTACACTGGAAACCGAGCTGGACAGCATGACGCAGCTGACCTTTGCTCCTTCTTTCGACTATACAGACATCAGCACCAACGCCGGCAGCCTGGATACCACATGGGCAGACGGCGCATTGCTGAATAACAACACCACCCGCAACCGCAACTCCAGCAGCCGCGTTAACTTCTCCAGCCGGCTGGACATTACCCGCCAGCTGAAAAAGAAAGGCCGCAGCATAGGGTTTAATTTCTCCAATAATAACAGCAACCAGGACGGTTATGCGTTCAACTATTCAGAACGCAACTTCTTTCTGCATGATGTGATAGATTCCACCGCGCTCACAGACCAGCGTAGCACCATGTCTAACACCGTTGAGAATTATGAGGCCACACTGAGATACACCGAGCCTTTGTCCAAAACATGGAAGATGACGGTGGGTTACGGCTTTCAGTACAGCCAGAGCCGCTCTAACCGGCAAACCTACAACTTTGACGAACTGGAGAAAGGCTATACCGACCTGGACAGCAACTATACCAACAAGTTCAAAACCGTTTTCACTTCCCAGAACCCGCAGTTGTCTTTCAACTACAATAACAAACAATGGTCTGCCACCATTGGCGGCATGGCCTATTTCAACGTACTGGACAATTATTCCTACACCACCAGCACTACCTTCCGCCAGCACCAGACCAACTTTGCGCCCAACTCGCGCATCAGCTACAGAACAAAAAAGAACGCCAACTGGAACCTGGGCTACAGCGGCTACATGCAGCAGCCTACACTGGAGCAATTGCAGCCCATTAAAGACAATACCAATACATTGAGCGAGCGCATTGGTAACCCCAACCTGAAACCTTCGTTCTCCCACCGGGTGAACTTCGGGTATAACCGCTTTTCGCCCACCGGCATCGGTATTTTCTCCAACCTCAACTTCAGCCCCGTGATGAACAGGATCACCACCATGGTAAAGGCGCGGCCAGATGGCAGCCAGCAAACGCAGTTCGTGAACGTAGACGGCACTTACAACATGGGTGGCAACATGACCCTCAGCAAAAACAAAAAAGCGAAAGACTACCAGTGGCGCGTAATGGTGAACCTGGGCGGTAACGGCAGCAAGAACGTGAACTTTTCCAACATCAACAACCCCAAGGGAGATACCACCATTCGCCAGAATGAGACCTTTAACTGGTGGATTTATACCGGAGCCTACGGCTCTTACTCTTACAAAGAGCTGTTTGACATCACGCTCAATTACCGCCCCACCATCAGCCTTACAAAATACCCTGCCGGTATCACCACCCAGGGCAACTACGTTATGCACCGCATATCTTTCGGCAGCACCCTGTACTGGCCGGGCAATTTCTCCTGGGAGAACGATATTGTCTACAACTATAATGGCCGTATTACCCCCGGCTTCCAGAAGGGCGTGGCCATATGGAACATGGGCCTGGCGTATGACTTCCTGAAAAACAAAAAGGCGCAGGTGAAGCTCTATGCATATGACCTGCTGCGCCAAAGCAATTCCGTTCGGCGCAACGTAACAGAGTACGCCATTGATGATTCGCAGACCATGATCGTGGAGCAATATTTTATGCTCACCTTCAGCTACAACATCAGCGTGTTCGGCGCCAAGGCCAAAGGCAGCAACCGCCGCGGCCAGGGAGGCGGGTTTATTATCTGGTAACAACCAGTCACCAGCATGAATATAAAAGGCTGTACCCGCGGTACAGCCTTTTGGTTTCAGGGAGTTTTATAGATACCGTTCCTTTATAACATCCTGGTGATGCATAGCGTGGCCTACAATCACATACCCCAGGCTGCGCACGCTCATGGGTTTGTTGCTGGCTATGCCGCTGCGCTCCATTTCCTCTCCGTCCAAAGAACGGAACAGGTGTTCAGAGGCAATGCGCACCACCTGGAATTCCTCCAGCATGTCTGTCCAGCTGCGGTCATCTACCCGCGCCTCTTCCGCGTAGCTGTTCTCATCAAAGGAGGCCAGCGGCGTTGTGTCTCTTCTTGCAAAACGCAGCGCCCGGTAGGCAAAGATGCGCTCCGCATCAATGATGTGCTGCAGCACCTGTTTGATAGTCCATTTGCCGGTAGCATAGGCATGGTTCAGCTTGTTTTCCGGAATCTCGCGCCAGAACTGTAAAGAAACGGCCGTTTGATTGCGGAAAGCCGTCAGCAGATCATCTTCCTTTACCTTGCTGATATAACCGTGGTAAAATTCACCATATTCCGAAGCCAGGGGTCTTGCCATATATCAAAATTTTAACCCTAAGTTACGGCAGATCGGTTATATTTAACATAACTGACCAATTGCCGAAATATGAAGACAAGCCTTGTTCTGCTGCTATGCATTTGCGCCCGGGTAACCCTCTTTGCGCAAAACGCGGCAGACTCCACCTGGTTCCTGGAAAATTACACCAAAAAAGAAGTGCTGATACCCATGCGTGACGGCGTGAAGCTGTTCACGTCCATTTACACCCCCCGGAACAATGCGGAGAAACACCCCGTGCTGCTGACCAGAACGCCCTATTCCTGCGCACCCTATGGTGAAAAGGAATACAGGCCCTTCCTCCGCAAATCTCCCTACTACATGCATTATTTCCGGGAAGGGTATATTATAGTGCTGCAGGATGTAAGGGGAAGGTGGATGAGCGAAGGGGAATTTGTGAACGTGCGGCCCTTCAACCCCAACAAGAAAAGTAAAACGGACATAGATGAAGCCAGTGACACGTATGATACCATTGACTGGCTGGTGAAGAACCTGGCCAATAACAACGGCAACGTGGGCGTATTCGGTATTTCTTACCCCGGCTTCTACTCCACCATGGCCGCCCTCAGCGGGCATCCGGCCCTGAAGGCAGTGAGCCCGCAGGCACCGGTGTCTGACTGGTTCATCGGAGACGACTTTCATCACAACGGCGCTTTTTTCCTCAATGATGCCTTCGCTTTCTATAACGCCTTTGGCAAGCCGCGTCCGCAACCAACCACCGTGCCGCCCACGGGGTACGATTTCGAGGTGGAGGACAATTACAAGTTCTACCTCGAAGCCGGTTCCCTCAAAAACGTGGCCGCCATGATAGGAGACAGCATCCAGTTCTGGAAAGACCTGTACGCCCACCCTACGTACGATAACTGGTGGAAAGCCCGGAACGTACGCAATTTTATAAAGGACATACAGCCAGCATCGTTGGTTGTAGGCGGTACGTTTGACGCGGAAGACTGCTTTGGCGCCTGGGCCACTTACAAGGCCATTGAAAAACAAAGTCCCCAAACCAATAACCGGCTGGTAATGGGCCCCTGGTACCACGGGCAGTGGGCCGCGGCAGACGGTACTTTCATGGGCAACGTACGTTTTGGCAGCAACACCTCGCAATGGTACCAGGAGAATATAGAGATCCCCTTCTTTGATTTTTACCTGAAAGGGAAAGGCAAAGGCCCTAACATGCAGGAGGCCGCCATATTTTTCACCGGGGAGAACCAGTGGAAACAATTCCCTTCCTGGCCGGCCCCCGGCATGCAGGAAAAGGCTATTTACCTGCAACCTGCCGGCAAGCTGGATTTCAGCAAACCCGCTACCGCCAATGCCTACACGGAATACCTCAGCGATCCGGCCAAACCGGTGCCTTATACAGAAGACGTTCATTTTGTACGTACCATCAGCTACATGACGGACGATCAGCGTTTTGCAGCGCGGCGGCCGGACGTGCTGGTGTTCCAGACCGCTCCGCTGGAAGAAGACCTTACGCTGGGCGGCCCGCTGGTGGCAGACCTGCAGGTCAGCATCAGCACAACAGACGCTGACTTTGTAGTGAAGCTCATAGATGTGTTCCCTGACGATTTCAGCTATGGAGCCCCGCCCGTTCCCCCCTCCCACCCGCGTTACACGCCGGCAGGCTACTACCCCATGGGCGGCTACCAGATGCTGGTGCGGGGCGAGCCTATGCGCGGCAAGTTCCGCAACAGCTTTGAAAAGCCAGAGCCCTTTGTACCCGGCAAACCCGCGCAGGTGAAGTTTACGCTGCCGGACATAGCGCATACGTTCAAAAAAGGCCACCGGCTGATGGTGCAGATACAGAGCAGCTGGTTCCCGCTGGTAGACCGTAATCCGCAGCAGTTCACCGATATTTACAAGGCGGAAGACAAAGACTTTATCAAATCGAACATCAGGATATTTCACGATGCAAACAGGCCTTCAAAAATCGTTCTGCCTGTGCTGCATTGATTTTAACCACGTTAAAAAGTACGCAATATGAAACACTTATTTTCAGCAGCACTGCTGCTGCTTACGCATCTTTCTTTTGCCCAGGGCGAGCTGACGGGCGCCTGGCAGCTAACGCCTACCGGCAGCGAACCGCAAACCGTACGCATTATTGAAGACGGGTATTTTATGCAAACCCTGTTTGACCAGGCCGGCAAAAAATTCGTAAGCACCCTGGGCGGCCGCCTTACCGCCTCCGGCGGCAACCTTACGGAAGTGATAGAGTTCAACACGGCTGACAAGGAGAATATTGGCGCCACCAACACCTGCACTTACAAACTGGAAGGCAACCAGCTCACCGTTAACTGCGCCGGCAAAACCTCCACCTGGCAGCGCATAGATGAAGGCAAAGCCCCGCTGGCAGGCACCTGGCGCATCACCGCCCGTGAAAATAACGGGAAAATGGACCCCATGCGCCCCGGCCCCCGCAAAACCCTGAAAATACTTTCCGGCACCCGCTTCCAGTGGGCGGCCATCAACCCGGAAACCAAAGAGTTTTTCGGCACGGGGGGCGGCACCTATACTTTTGAGAACGGCAAATACACGGAAACCATCACCTTCTTCAGCCGCGATAACAGCCGCGTAGGCATGAGCCTGGGCTTCAACGGCAAGGTAGACGGCAAACAGTGGCACCATAGCGGCAAAAGCTCCAAGGGTGACCCAATCAGCGAAATATGGAGCAGGATTGAATAATGTGCCCTATATTGCGCTTCAAATTTTACAGACCCGGTATGATCAGAAAATCCCTGTTTATCGCACTCAGCATGCTGGCGGCTCAAGGGGCCTACAGCCAGAAGAAACCGGCCGCCAAACCTGCAGCGGCCACCAAACCCTTGTTGGTGAGCACGCTGGACTCCGTTAGTTACACCATTGGTAACGACCTGGGGCAGATGCTCAAAGGCCAGGGGCTTGACAGCCTGAACCTGAAACTGTTATTCAAAGCCATTGAAGACCATTACAAGGGCAAAGCGCCCATCCTTTCCGCAGAGCAGGGCACTACCCTGGTGAGGGACTACATCCTGAACAAAAACAAGGCGGAGGGTGAAAAATTCCTGGCGGCCAACAAAAAGAAAGCCGGCGTGGTAACGCTGCCCAGCGGCCTGCAGTACCAGGTGCTTAAAACCGGCACAGGCCCCAAACCCACCACGGGAGACAAGGTGAAGGTACATTACCACGGCATGCTGATAGACGGCACAACGTTTGACAGTTCCATAGACCGCGGCGAGCCGCTGACCATACCGGTAACCAGCGTTATTCCCGGCTGGACGGAAGCGCTGCTGCTGATGCCTGTGGGCAGCAAGTGGAAGCTCTTCATCCCTGCCCAGCTGGCATACGGCGAAAGGTCTGCCGGGCCCAAGATCAAACCCAACAGCGCGCTGGTTTTTGACGTGGAGCTGCTGAACATTGAAGCGGCCGTTCCGGCGCAGGCGCCTGCGGCGCAACCTGCACCGCCGCCTGTGAAGGAGTAAAGCGAAGAAACATATTTAAAGCGAAAAGGGCTGACCGGTATGTAAACCAGGTCAGCCCTTTATAGTTTTATCCAACTATTCCCATCTACTTCCACACCCTTGGCGCGCGCATCTCCAGCAGCATAAAATCCGCCAGCACCATAGCCGTTACGGCTTCCAGCACTACCGGCACGCGCAGGGCAATGCAAAGGTCATGGCGGCCTTTTACGGAAAATTCTTCCACCTGGCCGCTTACGATATTGAGCGTTTCCTGCACTTTGGGCGTGCTGGAGGTGGGCTTCACCGCCACGCGGAATACCAGCGGGTTGCCGTTGGTGATGCCGCCTACCACGCCGCCAGCGTTGTTGGTAGCGGTTTTGCCGCTCTTGTCAATAATGGCGTCGTTATGTTCCAGGCCTTTCATTTTGGCGGCGGCAAAACCGGCGCCGAATTCAATGCCTTTGATAGCAGGGATAGCAAATACGGCATGCGCCAGGTTGGACTCTACAGAATCAAAGAAAGGCTCTCCCAGACCAATAGGCAACCCGTCTACCGTACATTCTACAATACCGCCTACAGAATCTTTGGCGGCAATGGCCGCTTCCAGGCCTTGCTCTGCATCCGGGTAGCCGCCTACTTCTTTCAGCACGGCCTTTACCTGGATGTTGCTGCCCAGAATCTTTTTGGCAATAACACCGGCTGCCACCAGGTTGAGAGTGAGGCGCCCGCTGAAATGGCCGCCGCCGCGATAGTCTTCAAAACCGCCGTATTTCTGTGTAGCCACAAAATCTGCATGGCCCGGGCGGGGAAACTCGCGCAGCTTGGCGTAGTCGGCACTGCGGGTGTTGTTGTTCTCGAACAGGATGGTAACGGGTGCGCCCGTAGTATGATCGTTGAACACGCCGGATTTCAGGAAAGGCAGGTCATCCTCCTTGCGGGGGGTGGTGCCTTTGGCGCCGGCTTTACGCCGCTCCAGGTCCGGCAGAAAATCTTCCTGTTTTAAAGGAATACCCGCCGGCACCCCGTCTATGTTGACGCCCACACTTTCTCCGTGAGACTCGCCAAAAACATTTACCCTGAAAATTCTTCCGAAGCTGTTCATGATTGTACTTTTTCTTCTTTGGTAACTGCAGCGCCCAGCGCGGCAATATGGTCATAAAATTCCGGGTAGGATTTATTGATGGCCTCCGCATTGTCTATCGTTACCGGGCCGCTGGCCGTGAGGGCCGCCACGGCGCAGGCCATGGCAATACGGTGGTCGTTATGCGAATGTACGGAGGCGCCCTTGATGCCGGTGCCGCCGTGTACCAGCATGATGTCTCCCTCCAGGTCTATGCGGATGCCCATTTTCCCGAACTCCTGCTGCAGGGTGAGGCCGCGGTCACTTTCCTTGTGCGCCAGGCGGCTTACGCCCTTGATGCGCGTAACACCGTTGCAGTTGGCCGCCAGCGCTACCAGCGGGGGGAACAGGTCCGGACAATCTGTAGCGTCTATTTCAAACGGCTTCAGCTCCTTTTTGGCAATGATCATGGTGAACATGCCCGGCAGTATTTCCGCACCGGCTTTTTCGAGCGCTTCCATAATGGCCTTGTCTGACTGCGCGCTTTGCGTATTGAGGTGATGTACTTCCGCTTTACCGGCTACGGCGGCGGCTACCAGCAGAAACGCGGCGCCGCTCCAGTCTCCTTCCACGGTGTATTCTACCGGGCGGTATTCCTGTTTGCCGTCAAAGTGGAACACTTCAAAGTTCTCTTCGCGCACCTTCACCCCGAAATGCTCCATGATCTGCAGCGTTAAGGCAATGTAAGGTTTGCTTTTCAGGTCTTTCACCGTAATGGCCGCCTTGTCTGCCACGGCTCCGAAGGCCATCAGCAGGCCGGTCAGGAACTGGGAGGAAAGAGAACCGTCTATGGTAATGTTGTTGGCCTGCAGGGGGCCTTTGATTTCCAGCGGCAGCTTGCCTTCCCTGCTTTTGATCTGTACGCCCAGCTGCGGCAGCACTTCTTCAAAGAAATGCATAGGCCTGGTTACCAGGCTGCCGTGGCCGTTGATGGTGATGGCCATGTCTGCCAGCGCGGCAATGGGGGTAAACATGCGGATGCCCAGGCCGGACTCTCCGCAGTTGATCTCGTCATAGAAAGGCTGTACGCCTTTGCCGGTGATGTGGATAGACTCATCTACCCGCTTCACCATAGCGCCCAGGTGTTCCGCCACTTCCAGCGCGGCCAGGCAGTCATTGCTCAGCCCGGGGTTGTGTATGATGGTTTTCCCTTTCGCCAGCAGCGCCGCTGCCACCGCACGCTGCATAGCGCTCTTGGAGGGGTTGGCAGTAACGGAGCCGTTGATGGCGGAAGGTGAAATGGAAACTCTCATAATTGACTGTTACAGTTCTTTTAATATTTGTTTCAGCTCTTCAAGAGGGATCGGGTGGGTGGTAGCCTTCCCGATCTCTTCCAGCAGTACAAAGTGAATATGGTCTTTCTCTCGCTTTTTGTCCAGCCTGAAAATATTGAACACCTCATCCTTGTCTGACTGCATGGTTACCGGCAGGCGGTAGTCATTGATCAAACGGATGAGCCGGTTGGTTTGTTCGGATGGCAGCTTGGTTATTTTTTCGGAGATCTTAGCAGCCGCTACCATCCCGATGGCCACCGCCTGGCCGTGTGCAATGTTTTCCAGCTTTTCAACCGCGTGCCCCAGGGTATGACCAAAATTCAGCCAGCGGCGTACACCGCTTTCGAACTCATCTTCCAGTACAAATTTGGTTTTGATCGCCACCGATCTTTCCACCAGGTATTGCAGTATGCTGACGTCCTGCTCCATGGCCTTGTCTTTATTGTTTTCCAGGTAGGTAAACAATTCCGCATCATATATGCAGGCATACTTGATGATCTCTGCAAAGCCGTTGCACCATTCCGTTTCCGGCATGGTGGCCGGCAGGCTGTAGTCGAACAGGATGAAGGCGGGCTGGTTGATGGTGCCCAGCATGTTTTTATGCATGCCGTGGCTGACCCCGTTCTTGCCGCCAATGGAAGCATCTACCTGGGCCAGCAGTGTGGTGGGCACAAACCCGAAGGGAATGCCCCGCATGTAAATGCTGGCCGCAAAGCCCGTAAGGTCTGTCAGCATACCGCCGCCAATGCCTACCAGCATGGTTTTCCGGTCTGCTTCCAGCTCAATGAGGCCGTTGATGATCTGTTCCACCACGTCCATCGTCTTGTTTTCTTCGCCGTCAGGCACTACCAGCTTTTTCCAGCCGGGCAGCACTTCAGCATAGTGATGGTCTACGTTCTCGTCCAGCAGCAGAATGGTACGGTCTTTATTGACATATTCCGCCAGGTTGGCCAGGCTTTCGCCCAGGTAATACTTCGTGGTGGAATGTTGAAAGCGGTGCGATTGCGTTATCATATGTTATACTGAAAAAATAGGCTTAGTCGTTCATCACTTTGTTCTGGCGGTTGATTGATTCCAGGTGTACCGCATCAAAGTATTTCAGTACGAAATCTTTGGTGAGGCCCAGCTTTTCACCGGCACGGATGCCACGGTCCAGTATCTCGTTCCAGCGGTTGGTCTGCAGAATGGTGATGTTGTTCTCTTTTTTGTACAGGCCGATCTTTTCAGCGATTTTCATGCGGTTGCCCAGCAGCAGCATAATTTCATCGTCAATACCGTTGATCTGGTTGCGCAGTTTTTCCAGGGCGGTGTTGAACTCTTTCTGGTCTGTACGCTCGTGCCTCCAGGTGATGTTGTCCAGCAGCTCACCGAATTTTTCCGGGGTGATCTGCTGTTTGGCATCGCTCCATGCGTTGTCAGGGTCTACGTGCGTTTCCAGCATCAGGCCATCGTAATCCAGGTCAATTGCTTCCTGGGCAACAGCCTGCAGAATATCGCGGCGGCCGCTGATGTGGCTGGGGTCGCAGATCATGGGCAGCTCAGGGTGGCGGCGTTTCAGCTCAATGGCCAGGTGCCACATGGGAGCGTTCCTGTATTCAGTATTGCCGTAGCTGGAGAAGCCGCGGTGAATGAGGCCCAGCTTTTCAATGCCGGCTTTCTGGATGCGTTCTACCGCACCGATCCACAGCTCCAGGTCAGGGTTGATGGGGTTCTTGATGAGCACGGGCACTTTCACGCCTTTCAGCGCATCGGCCACATCCTGCACGGAGAAGGGGTTTACTGTGGTGCGGGCACCTATCCAGAGAATGTCTACGCCGAAGTGCAGCGCGTCTTCCACCTGCTTGGCGGTAGCTACTTCCACGGCAACCGGCATACCGGTCAGTTCTTTGGCTTTCTGCAGCCAGGGCAGGCCTTTGGGGCCAATGCCTTCAAAAGAACCGGGGCGTGTGCGGGGTTTCCAGATGCCTGCACGCAGCACATCCACTTTACCTGTTTTAGACAGCGCCAGCGCTGTGGCCAGCACCTGCTCTTCTGTTTCTGCGGAGCAAGGCCCGGAAATGATCAGCGGCTTTTTGTCTGAAGCCGGATCGGCGAATTTTGTTTTTGCTAAGATCTGTTCCATTGTAATATGACGTGTTAATAAATTACTGAATCTTGTTTATTTCAGGATCTTCCTGATCTTGTTGCTTTTCTGTATCAGCTTGTAAAAAGTATCGTAGTCTTCTTCCTGCAGCAGCTTTTTCATTTGCTCCAGCTGGTGAATATGTTCTTCCAGCACGTCCAGCACGTTGTTGCGGTTGTGCTTGAAAATGGGCACCCACATATCAGGCGAGCTTTTGGCGAGGCGCACGGTAGATTCAAAACCACCGCTGGCCAGCTCAAAAATGCGGCCCTGCTCCTTTTCCTTTTTCAGCACGGTCAGCGCCAGGGCAAAGGAGGTGATGTGGGAGATGTGAGACACGTAGGCCGTGTGCAGGTCATGCTCTTCCGCGTTCATGTACACAGTGCGCATGCTCAGCTTGTCTACCATGGCCTCTACCAGCTCCAGCGCATCTTCATCGCTGTTCTTCACATCACAGAGCACCATTGTTTTTTGCGCAAACAGGTTGCGTACGGCAGCTTCCGGCCCGGAATACTCCGTGCCGGCCATGGGGTGGGCGGCTACGAAGCGCCCCCGTTTGGGATGACCGGCAACGAGCTGCAATAGTTTCTGTTTGGTGGAGCCTACGTCCATGATCACATGCTGCGGGCCCACCTTGTCAAGAATAGAGGTAAGGGTCTGGAGCAGGGCATCTACCGGTATGGCCAGTATGATCAGCTGGCTGCGGCTCATGGCATCTTCCAGGCTGGAGCCTTCATCAATGATGTTCAGCTCCTGCGCCCTTTTCAGGTTCTCTTCGTTAAAGTCTACACCGATCACCCAGTTGGCCACCCCCTTTTCCTTGAGGCTGATGGCCAGCGAGCCGCCTATTAATCCTACTCCTACTACGGTTGCTATCATATTTTCACAGTTTGGGATACAGGGATGGATTGTTGCACCCGGCTGATGGCCTCTTCAAACACCTGCTCGCTGCGGCAGAGGCTTACGCGGATGTAACCGTTGCCATTGGCGCCAAAGATGCCGCCAGGCGTAATGAACACATGAGCCTTCTGCAGCACCTCATCGCTCACCGCAAAACCGTCTTTATACCCGGCCGGAATTTCCGCCCAAACGAACATGCCGGTTTGCGCGGTATCGTAACGGCAACCCAGCAGGTTGAGCAGTTCAAATACTTTTTTGCGGCGGCCGGCATAAATACCGTTCAGCTCCGCATACCACTCGGGCCCCAGCTCAAGCGCCGCTACCGCGGCCATTTGTACGGGCTGAAACATGCCGGAGTCCATATTGCTTTTGAAGCGCAATACATCGTTCAGCAATTCCGCGCGGCCCGCCAGCATGCCCACGCGCCAGCCGGCCATATTGCCGCTTTTGCTGAGGGAGTTCAGCTCCAGCGCCACTTCCATGGCCCCCGGCGTAGCCAGCAGGCTAGCCGGTTGGTCATTCAGGATGAAGCTGTACGGGTTATCATGACAAAGCAGTATATGATGTTTTTTGGCGAAGGCCACCAGTTTCTCAAAAGTGCCGGCCAGGGGCTGCGCGCCGGTAGGCATATGCGGGTAGTTCACCCACATGAGCTTCACCCGGCTCAGGTCTGTTCTTTCCAGCACCTCCAGGTCTGGCTGCCACGCGTTGGCCGCGCTCAGGGAGTACGTTACCGGCGTGGCGCCGCTCAGCTGCACGGCAGAGCGGTAGGTAGGGTAGCCGGGGTCCGGGATCAGCGCCTCATCACCTTCCTGCAAAAAGGTCATGCAGATATGCATAATCCCTTCCTTGGAGCCGATGAGGGGCAGCACTTCACGCTCCGCATCCAGCGTTACGCCGTAGAAGCGGCCGTACCAGGCGGCCATGGCCTGCCGGAGGGCGGGTATGCCTTTGTAGCCCTGGTAAGCATGGGTGCCGGGTTTGGCGGCATGCTCATTCAGTGCCGCTACCACGGAGGGATGCGGCGGTAGATCGGGGCTCCCGATGCCCAGGTTGATCACATTTGCACCCGCTTTGTTCATCTCGTCTATTTCCCGCAGCTTGCGTGAAAAGTAGTACTCTTCGGTGTGTTGTAATCTTTTGGCTACAGTTGGTTGCATGAGTGTATGATTAATTGTGCGTTTTGCCTTTTTTGTAAATGCCCAGCACCGTCAGGTGTTCTGTGAGCGGTGTAATTTTTTTCAGCGCCTGCTGGAAATGAGCGAGGGTGTCGAATTCCATATCTGCGTGAAAATAATAATGCCACTCCCTTGCCGGTATGGGAAAACTCTGGATCTTGCTCAGGTTGATGCCTTCTGCGGCTATTTTGGTGAGCACTTTGGCCAGGCTTCCCCTTTCATTGGAAGTCTGGAAATATACGGAAGATTTGTTGGCATCTGCCGGCGCCTCTACCCCGTTCCGGGAAATGGCCAAAAAGCGGGTATAATTATTTTTGGCCGTGTGAATGTTGGGGGCGATGATGTCCAGCTCAAAGATCTCTGCCGCCAGCTGGCCCGCAATGGCCGCGGTGGACTTCAGCTTCTTCTGGCGCACATGCTTGGCGCTGAGGGCCGTGTCTTCCGTTTCCACCAGCTTGATCTGCGGGTATTGGGCCAGGAAGTCCATACACTGCAACAGGGCCATGGGGTGGGAATGCACCTCGCGGATGTCTTCAATGGTTTGCCCCGGCAGCACCATGAGCTGCTGGTTAATTTGCAGGTACAGCTCCCCGATGATGTGCAGCCCGGAGTTCTTCAGCAGGCTGTAATTGGGGAGGATGCTGCCGGCAATGGAGTTTTCAATGGCCATCATACCGGCTTCCACACCGGCCTCACCGTTCTTTACCTTTCGCACCAGCTCCGGAAAGGAAGCGCAGGCTTCAATGGTATGCTGCTTGCCGAAGTACTTTTGTACGGCTATCTGGTGGAAACTTCCTTCAAATCCCTGAATTGCTATGTGCATAAAAACTGGTTCGTATTTGTATAAAAAAAGGGCCCCGCGAGCCGGGACCCTTCAATGTGTACGTTTATGATAAACTGTTGTTACAAGAGAGTCCCGCTTTCTTCCTGGTAAAAGAAAAAATAAAAGAAATAAAGGCTAAAGCTCTTTTGTGACATATATTCAGTTTATTGTAATTCATTGTAATAAGAAAGGCCCCCTTTTTCAGGAGGCCCGTTATATTTTCAGCTATTTAAACAACAACGAACCTCCTATTCCTGGAACCAGAAAAAGTAAAAGCCGTAAAAGTAACCAAAGGTGCGTTGTTGCATTGCTTGTTTGCTTTATTGTTTGATGGTACAAAAGTAAGGCAGGGTTTCAATTATTCAAACAGGAGTATGAAAAAATATATTTCATCAAACAAAATATAGTTTTCAATAGAATTTATTCAACAACCATCCCCTTCTGCGCGAATATGAATATCGGAAGGGCTGATTGTATGCTATAGCAAATATTTATATACCAAAAAAAGTCCCGGCCGAAGGGGCCGGGACCGGATAAATATCCTTGATTGCTTGCCTATAATTATTTAGCAGAGTCAGCAGGAGCTACAACAGCAGAATCAACTGCGGCAGCAGCAGTATCTACAACAGCAGCAGAATCAACAGGAGCGGCAGTGTTTACAGCGCTGTCGATAGAAGCAGAATCACTATTGTTGCTGGTAGAAGAACTGTTACAAGCTGCTACGAAAAGACCGAGGGCGAGAGCCAGGAAACCTACTTTTTTCATTTTAATCGTTTTTAAGGTTTTTGAAATGAGATTTATACTTTATACCCGGCCCGGCAAAAAGGTAACCCGCCGTTTTGAAAAAAATTTTTTTGGTTACTTTGGGTTACTAAAAGACGTTAATCGTATTAATAAGTGAATAATCTTTTGCAAATAGAACGGGACAAGGAGCTGTTGCTGGGATTGGCAGCCAATGACGACAAATCACTGGAAACCATCTACTTAGAGAATTTTCCGGTGATTGCCAGAATGGTTTTACAGAATAACGGGTCAGAAGATGATGCAAGGGACGTTTTCCAGGAGAGTATGATAGTGTTGTATGAGAAGGTGCAGGAGGGCAATTTTATTCTTTCCAGCCGGCTAAAAACCTTTCTTTACGCGGTTTGCCGGCGCATCTGGCTGAAAAAGCTGCAACAATCGGCCATCCAGGGGCCTATTTACGAGGAACTGGAGGAAACGGCCGCAGCTGAAGAGGCCCTGGAGGCCCAGGTGGAAAAAGACCAGCAGTTTACTCTCATGGAGGAGGCGCTGGGCAAAATGGGAGAGCCCTGCAAAACCATTCTGGAAGATTATTACGTACAAGGCAGGTCTATGCAGGAGATTGCGGAACGGTTCGGTTATACGAATGCGGAAAACGCCAAGAACCAGAAGTACAAGTGCCTGATGCGGCTGAAAAAATTATTCTTTGCTCAACATAAATAAGTCCCGGAGGAGGCTGAAATGAACGATATACATTTAATACAGGAAATAGAGCGCTACCTCGATGGCGAAATGAGCGTTCCGGAACGGGAGGCCTTTGAGGCCCTCTGCCGCAACAATCCTGCCATTGACCAGCAGGTGGCCGAGCACCGTTTGCTGCTGCAGCAAATGCGCGCCAATGCCGCGCGGAAAGACCTGCTCCGCCGCATGGACGCCATCCATGCCAAAGCGGAGATGCCGGTGGTAACCAAACCATCCGCTCCGGTTATCAATATGCGCAGCCGGCGTACCTGGCTGAACCTGGCCGCAGCCGCCTGCATTGCCCTGGTAACCTCCCTGGCTACCATGGCCGTGATGCAGCGCGCAGTCAAAAATTCCTCTTCTGCCCAGTATGAAGACGTGAGAAGGGTGCTCAACAACATGCAGCGCTCCCAGAACGCCCTTATCCGAGATATCAAAAGCAATAACAAGGCTCCCCTCAACCCCGGCACCTATGGCGGCACCTGCTTCGCCATTTCCCGGAACGGTTATATGGTTACCAATTATCATGTAATTGCAGGGGCTGACTCCATTTATATCCAGAACAACAAAGGCGAAGCCTTCAAGGCCGTCAGCATTTTCGAAGACGTTTCCAGCGACCTGGCGGTGCTGCGCATTGCAGACTCCACCTTCCGCTCCGCGCCCCTGCCCTATGCCCTGAAACAGCAAGCCATCCGTCCGGGTGAAGAAGTGTTCAGCATGGGCTTCCCGAGAGATGAAATTGTATACGGCAAAGGCTATATCAGCGCCCAAACCGGTTTCAACGGAGATACCCTGGCCTACCAGGTATCCATACCCGTCAACCCCGGCAATAGCGGCGCCCCCCTGCTAGATGCAAATGGTGAAGTAATAGGCATCATCACCGGCAAACAGTCTTCTTCAGACGGTATTGCGTTTGCGGTGAAATCAGGCCACCTGAAACGCCTGCTGGACGAATTGCCGAAAGACAAGTATTCAAAAAATGACCTGAAACGCAAAAGCCAGCTCATAGGCCTTAGCCGTGTAGATCAATTAAAAAAGCTGGAAGATTTCGTATATATGGTGAAGGTGTATAACTAAGCAGCCACACAGCGAAATTAGAAATGAAAAATAAAGGAAATAGCCGGAGATGATCCGGCTTTTCCGTTTTATGCCTTTACGGGAAGCATGGACAAAAGAGAGGGGGAATACGAAAATTGCATCGTATTCCCCCTTTCCGTTTTTTATTGTAATACGTCAGGTTTCAATGTAACGTTCGGGTCTTTTCTCCACTGTTTGGCCCTTACCGATATCCAGAAAATAAGGGTCTCATTGTTCATACCCCGCAGCATTTCATATGTAGGCGTATACTTTTGCGTAAACCGGAGGAGGGAATCTCCGCCAAGCCCGGTTACCCGGCTCACAAATGATTTGGAATACCGGTAATCCACATATGCCTGCTTCTCATGCTCATCAAAGAGCTTCTTGAACTTGCGCAGGTCTTTTTCCTTGCGGGAACCGCGGGTAAAAGGACTGAACACCAGGCCAAAGCCGCCCGTGCTTCTCTTGGAAGTGTCTACCAGCGTGCGGTTGCGCGTTTCCAGCCAGGGCTTGAACTCTTCGTACCGGGCAATGGAGTCCAGCTGGTAAGGGTTCCATTTACCGGACACCTCCACCTCCTGCAGGAAACTTTCCCGGAGCTTGAGCCGGACGTCATGTACCTCCGTACCCGCCGTATTGCGTACTTTAAAACTGTCTGGCACATAACCGATGAAGGAGATCAGTATTTCGTCTCCCATATTGGCGTTAATGCGGTAATACCCGCCGTTGTCTGAAAACGTACGGGCGCCGGTGGTCTTGTTGCGGATGGTGGCGGGGTACAGCACCAATTTCCCTGACTCGTCAGTGATCTGGCCGCGCACAAGCACTGGCGATTCAAATTGAGCATGGGCCGTGTTGGTAATGCCTCCTGCCAGCAGGCAGGCTAGTGCGAAGAAGAGGAACAGTCTGGTGGATTGCATATGATTATTAACAAATATGCACCAAAATAGTTAAGCAAGTCTGTTCTGTACTACAGCAGCCTGTTAAATGTATCCTAAAATAGCGTTTCCGGCGCACCATGCGAGGTACCACCGGAAACGGCCATAGTGCTGTTCTTTTTGCTTTTTTTTTACAAAGACCGGATGAGTGATATCACTTCATCCCTGCTTTTGCCCAGCTTTATCTGGATCTGGCCTATCAGCCTGTCGTCTTTCCCATGTTCGTAGCGTAGATCGGAATCCGACAAATCCGCAAACATGCTTTTCAGCTTTTCTTTGATCTCGTTCCACCGGTCCTTGATCATCAGGATGTCCATACCATCAGATTTAATTGTGAATAATAAGGGGTCTGCGGTATGAAATTCAAAGTTTGTGCCAAAACGGCTGTTATCCCCTCACACGCAGTGTGGTACTGAATTGCAGGCTTTCTCCGGGGGCCAGCTTTACCAGTCCCAGGCCATTATTGAAGGCATTGGGCGCGCCGGTGAGGTTCTCTATGGCAATGCTCCTGCGGTGGGGAGGCGTGTACACCTGCAATACGGGGTAGCCGGTAGAAGGATAAAATTCTATGGTCACCTGCTCCCGCGGGTCATGCAGGGTGCATAACGGGGAGGACTGCTTGAAGTCCAGCAGGAAAGAATTATCCAGCTCCACCCCTTCCAGCTTTTTAGCTTTCGTAAACGATGTATAGGGCAGCAGTTTGCCGGTGGGTATCAGTTTTTCGTCAAATTCCACTATTTCTGTTGACCAGAACTGCAGCTCCAGCTCGTCTACCGTGCCGCCGGTGGTGAAATACGGATGCCAGCCGTCCATCACCGGGATGGTTTCTCCGTGGTGGTTGAGAATGGAGGTGGAAATCTCCAGCGTATTGTCCGCCTGCAGCCGGTAGCGCACGTTGCAGGTGTACGGGAAGGGATAGCCGGGATCCCAGCCTTTGTAGTGGTACTCAAGATCTATCACGGCATCCTGGCTGCCGGCCTCTTCCAGTATAAGGGTGAAAGCCTGGTCATACAGCAGGCCGTGTATGGGCGATTTCTGTATTTTCCTTTCCACGCCGTTCCACTGGTAGGTGGCGTCTTTGATGCGGCAGGCAAAAGGGCTGAGCTTTACACTTTTGAAGCTGTCTTGTATACGGTTGTTATACTCATCCATGCTGCCGTAGCTGTCTATCACATTGAGAGGGCCCTTGCCGCGCGGAATGATAAAACCATGCAAAAGCGCTCCCAGTGAAGGTATTACCTGTACGCGGGCGCCATCGTCATCAGCCAGCTCAATAATATCAAAACCGTTTTCGGAAAGGTGTTGTATGGAGAATGCCATCTTTTTTCCGCGCAAAATACAAAAAGGCACGGAGGAGGGGAAGTAAAATAAGCGCTACGTTCAGCAAATTAAAAAGGACAGGCTATGTACAGCCTGCCCTTGTTGTATCAGTTGATAGTTGTGTTGCATCAAATATACTGGTTCACCAGGTTCTCCAGCCACTCCTGCCTGCCGCTGGTCTGCTTCGGTTCGCCGTTGGCCATTGCAAAGCTGCGCAGGTCTTCCAGCGTCAGTTTTCCTGATTCAAATTCCTTGCCTTTGCCGCTGTCAAAAGAAGCATAACGTTCCTCCCGGAACTTTTTATAGGGAGATTCGCGCAGTATGCGGTCTGCAATGAAAGCAGCGCGGGCAAATGCGTCCATGCCGCCAATGTGGGCGTGGAAGATGTCTTCCAGGTCTGTAGAGTTGCGGCGGGTTTTGGCATCGAAGTTAACGCCTCCCCCGGCAAAACCGCCGGCTTCAAGTATCACCAGCATTGTTTCCGTCAGCTCGTTCAGGTTCATAGGGAACTGGTCTGTATCCCATCCGTTCTGGTAATCTCCGCGGTTGGCGTCTATGCTGCCCAGCATGCCGGCATCGGCGGCTACCTGCAGCTCATGCTGGAAGGTGTGGCCGGCCAGGGTTGCGTGGTTCACTTCGATATTCAGCTTGAAATCCTTGTCCAGCCCATATTCCCGGAGAAAACCTATCACCGTGGCGCTGTCATAGTCATACTGGTGTTTGGTAGGCTCGCAGGGTTTGGGCTCAATAAAGAAAGTGCCCTTGAAGCCTTGTTTGCGCGCATAGTCACGCGCCATGCCCAGGAAACGGCCCAGGTGGTCCAGCTCCCTTTTCATGTTGGTGTTGAGCAGCGTCATGTAACCTTCACGGCCGCCCCAGAACACGTAGTTCTCACCGCCCAGGGCAATGGTAGCGTCCAGCGCATTTTTCACCTGTGTGCCGGCATAGGCTACCACGGCAAAATCAGGATTGGTAGACGCCCCGTTCATGTAACGCGGGTTGCTGAACACGTTGGCGGTGCCCCAGAGCAGCTTTACGCCGCTGGCCTGCTGCTTCTGCTTCGCATATTCCACTATCTGCTGCATGTGGCTTTCGTACTGGGTGAGGCTGCTGCCTTCGTCTACCAGGTCTATATCATGAAAACAATAGTACGGTACGCCCAGTTTGGTGATAAATTCAAAAGCGGCGTCCATCTTGTCTTTGGCCTGCTGTACGGGGTCTGCCGCAGTAAGCCAGGGAAAGGCTTTGGTACCCGGGCCGAAGGGATCTCCGCCGGTGCCGCAGAAGGTATGCCAGTAGCTTACGGCAAACTTGAACAGCTCGCGGAGAGATTTTCCGTTGATCTGCTTGGTTTCGTCATACCACTTGTAGGCAAGCGGGTTGTCTGACTTGGGACCTTCATACTGGATCTTTCCGACAGAAGGAAAATAAGTTTTGTTACCGGTGATGATATTCATAATAACAGGTTTTTACATTGTTGACAAAATCTGCTGCAGACGGGCGTCCCATTTCGTGTAGGCTGCTGTATAGGCCTGCTGTTTTTCTTTTTCCGGGGCAATGGTGGCCAGGCATTCCATGCCGATGAACGCGTCTTTCATAGAAGCATAATAGCCACTGCCTACACCTGCGGCGCGCGCGGCGCCCAGGGCACCGTCTGTATTATACAGCTCAATGGTAACGCCTGCGGTGTTGGCAAAGGCTTCCCGGAAAAGGGGACTGAGGAACATGTTGGCTTTGCCCGCCCTCACGCGGTTGATCTGCAGGCCCATATCCCGCATAATGTTCACACCGTAAGTAAGCGCGTTCACAATGCCCTCCTGCCCTGCCCTCAGCAGGTGCGCCTGCTGGTGCACGCCGAAGGCCAGGCCTTCTATGCTGGCGCCGGGCAGGCGGTTGGCCAGTATCCTTTCCGCACCGTTGCCGAAGGGGAATACCTGCAGGCCTTCTGCTCCAATGGGCGCCATGGCGGCCAGTTCGTTCATGCTGTTATAGTCCATGCCGCCGGCAATGGAACGCAGCCAGCTGTTGAGAATGCCGGTGCCGTTGAGGCACATCAGCACCCCGTTGCGGATGGCTTCCGGCCGGTGGTTGACATGGATGAAGGTGTTGACCCTGCTTTGCTCATCGTAGGCTACCTGGTTGTGCACAGCGTACACTACGCCGGAGGTACCGGCGGTAGTGGCGGCTTCTCCCGGCTCCAGCACATTGAGCGAAAAAGCGTTGTTGGGCTGGTCTCCCGCGCGGTAAGTAACAGGGATGCCTGCGCGCAGCTTCAGCAGCTCCGCGGCTTTGGCCGTGAGGCGGCCCTGCTCACCGAAAGTAGGCACCACGCGGGATAACAGGGCGGGGTCTATGTTGTATTGTTCCAGTAAAGGGGCAGATACCTTCTGTTCAGCAAAGTCCCAGAAGATGCCTTCAGACAGGCCGGACAAAGTGGTGCAGGCTTCACCGGTGAGGCGCATGGCTATAAAATCTCCCGGCAGCATGATGTGCCTGATCTTTGCGTATACGTCCGGTTCATGCTGCTGTACCCAGCGCAGTTTTGAGGCGGTGAAATTGCCGGGGGAGTTGAGCAGGTGCGGCAGGGTGTAGCCCTGGCCCAATGCAGCGGCTGCGGCATCTCCAATGCTGACGGCCCGGCTGTCACACCAGATAATGGAAGGCCGCAATACCTGCTGCTGCTCATCCACGCATACCAAACCATGCATCTGGTAGGCAATGCCGATAGCATTTACGGCAGCCGCATCAAAAGGGTGTTGTTGCTGCAGGGCATGCGTGGCTTTCACCACTTCCTGCCACCACATTTCAGGGTCTTGCTCCGCCCAGCCCGCACGTGGTACCTTTATGGCCAGCTCTGCGGCAGAACCGGTAGCGGCGGCCAGGCAGCGGCCGGTAGCGGCATCCAGCAGGGTGGCTTTAATAGACGAAGAACCAATATCGTAGCCGATCAGGTATGCAGACATGGAAAAAATAATTATTCACTGTTACCAGAATACTGTATATAAAGCCGCCAGTATACCGCAGATGATGATAGCGCCTACGGTAAACGCGGGATTGAGTTTGAACATGGAAGCATCTATCTCCAGGCCTTTCGGGTTGTTCTTGCTCTTCGGGTCCAGCAGGCTGATGATGCCCATTATCACTACAATAATAATAAATACCCAGCCCATGCGGTTAATAAAGGGCAGCTCAGGCATGCCGAACTTCAGCGCCACAGACAGCGGAATGGCCAATATGGCGCCCACCAGCGCTGCGTTGGCGGTAGTGCGCTTCCAGAAGAAACCCATGATGAATATGGCAAACACACCGGGAGAAATAAAGCCGGTATATTCCTGTATGAACTGGAAACCCTGATCAAGGCTCTTGAGCGCAGGCGCCACCAGCGCGCCAATGATGATGGCAACGATGATGGTGTAACGCCCTACCTTCACCTGGTCTTGTTCAGTAGCGTCTTTCTTGAAGAAGTGTTTGTAAATATCCAGCGTGAAAATGGTGGCAATACTGTTGGCTTTACCGGCCAGCGAAGCGACAATGGCCGCGGTGAGCGCCGCAAAAGACAAACCTTTCAAGCCGGCGGGCAGCAGGTTGAGCAGTACGGGGTAAGCGTGGTCTGGCTTTACGGTACCGGCGGCGTCCATCATTTCCTGCTGGAACATACCGTTCTTGTACAGCACATAGGCCGCAATACCCGGCAATACCACTATCACAGGCATCAGCAGTTTGAGGAAGCCGGCAAACAGCAAGCCGTTGCGGGCTGTTTTGAGATCTGCGCCCAGCGCGCGTTGCGTGATATACTGGTTACAGCCCCAGTAGTTCAGGTTCACGATCCACATACCGCCTATCAGCACCGCCAGGCCCGGCAGCTCTTTATAGTGTTCACTGGAAGGCTCAAATATCATGTGGAAGTGTTCGGGCGCTTTCTGGCGCAGCAATCCCAGCCCGTCCCACATACCGCCGCCGCCAAAGTGGTCAGACACCAGGTTGAGGGCCAGGTAAGTAGTGGCCAGGCCGCCCAGTATCAGGAAAAACACCTGTATCACGTCCGTATAGCCGATCACCTTCATACCACCCAGCGTAATAAATATTGCAAAAACAGACAGCGCCATTACGCAGGTCCAGAAAGGAATGCCTGAAATGGTCTGAATGGCCAGCGCGCCCAGGTACAGGATAGACGTGAGGTTCACAAACACGTACAACAACAGCCAGAACACCGCCATGGCCGTGCTCACCCGCCCGTCATACCGCTGCAGCAGGAATTGCGGCATGGTGTATATCTTGTTCTTCAGGTAAATAGGCAGGAAAAATATAGCTACCACCAGCAGGGTGGCGGCGGCCATCCATTCATATGTGGAAATGGCAAGGCCCATCTTGAAACCGGAGCCAGACATGCCGATGAACTGCTCCGCAGAAATGTTAGACGCAATCAGCGAAGCGCCAATGGCCCACCATGTAAGGGAGCCTTCCGCCAGGAAAAAGTCTTTCGTATCCGTTGAGGCTTTCTTCTTTCTTTGATAGATGTAATAACCGTAACCGGCTACAATAACAAAGTAAAACGCGAAAACCAGGTAGTCCAGTGGCAGTAAGCTCGTGTTGTTCATATTGATCAGTATAACGTGAGAATCTTATAACATGTCAAGATAGCAAACAATTTTTAATTGTAAAATTAACAGTTAAAAAAATTGGCATAAAAAAAGGAGCCCTGGCGCGGGCTCCTTCAAATGCTTCAGTTTCAATCTTATCCTCTTCGTTGGCTTCCTATAAAAGCTGCTGCACCGGTACTACCACTTCTTTTCCCCTCTCTATGGACAGCGGCAGCAGGTGCTGGCGGAATTTCAATACAATGTTGCGGCCGGTGGTAGAACGCAGCACCAGCCCGGAGAGCACCCCGTCTTTCCAGGAGATGTCCAGCTCAAAACCGCCGCGTGCGCAAAGCCCGGTAACAGAGCCGTTGGCCCAGGCTGCGGGCAGGGCGGGCAATACCTCCACGTAATCCCCATGGCTTTGCAGCAGGGCTTCCGCTATGCCGGCCGTGCCGCCGAAGTTACCATCTATCTGGAAAGGCGGATGGTTGTCAAAGAGATTGGGCAGGGTGGATTTGGCCAGTAATGCCTGCAGGTGGCTGCGTACGCTGTCTGCCTGTTTCAGGCGGGCATAGAAATTAATGATCCATGCGCGGCTCCACCCGGTATGGCCGCCGCCTTTGCTGAGGCGGCCGGTGAGCGTTTTAAGCGCCCCGTCAAACAATGAGGGAGACTGCTCCGTGATCTGCGTGCCGGGATGCAGGCCAAATAAATGTGAAATATGCCGGTGACCGGGCTCCGCTTCCTCATATTCTTGTATCCACTCCAGTATACGGCCATCTTTCCCTGTTCTGGTGGGCGGCAGCTGGGCTATGATGCCCTGCCAGCGGACGGCATCCACAGAGTCTGTTCTCAGCAGGTTGGCGGCAGCAATGCATTTGGAGAGAAACTCGCGGAGTATCTGGCTGTCCATCGTAGGCCCGTAAGTAAGACCGGTAGGCTTGCCGGTAACGGGGTGGATGAAACGGTTTTCAGGCGAGCTGCCGGGAGAAGACACCAGGTACCCTTCCGGGCTTTTCACCAGGAAGTCTTCTACAAACAAAGCGTGCTCTTTCATGATGGGATATGCCTTGTTTTTGAGGAAAGCATAATCCAGCGTGAAGGCATAATGTTCCCAGAAATGCAGACACATCCAGCTGGCGGCCATGGGAAAAGTGCCCCAGGCCGCGTTGGCCTGCACACCCGTTTTGCCAAAGGCATCTGTACAGTGATGTACCACCCAGCCGCGGGCGTTGTACATTTTTTTGGCGGTGATACGGCCCTGCGGGCGGAGGTAGTCCATAAAATCAAACAGCGGCGCGGTGGTTTGCGAGAGGTTGCATACCTCCGCCGGCCAGTAGTTCATTTGCAGATTGATGTTGGTATGAAAATCAGCATTCCATGGCGCCTCCAGATGGCGGTTCCAGATACCCTGCAGGTTGGCGGGCAACACACCGGGACGGCGGGAGCTGGAGAGCAGCAGATAGCGCCCGTACTGGAAATACAGCGCCACCAGGTGCAGATCTTCCTTTCCCTGCCTCACCTGCTGCAGCCTTTCATCTGTTGGTATTTCATCTGCCACCGCTTCATTGATCTGCAGCTGCACCTTTTTCATTACCGGTTCAAAATCTTTCAGATGCGCTGCGTGAATCTGTGCGTAGCTCCGCAGGGTGGCCTGCTGCAGCAGCTTGCGGCATTTGTTGAGGGCTACGGTGGCGCCCGGGTCAACATCCTGCTTTACCGCATTGTAATTGGTGGCCCCCTGGATGTACAGGGTAACGGCATTGGCATTTTTTACCTGCAGGCCGTTCTGGTAAGCACTTATGGTACCGCCTGTGGGCGCTGCCTGCAACATGCCTGCAAAACGCATGTGCAAGCCGGCAGGGCCCCTCCTCTCCTTCCCTTCCTTATCATTGATCTGGCCGCTGAGCACCAGCAGCCTGCTGCCGCTGGCGGTTACCTTGCAGTCTGTGAACCGGGAGGCGGTATCTTTCGGGTCAGGCCTGTCAAGCGTAATAAAGGCGTTGAGAGCGCCGGGTTTTGTGGCCGTAATTCTTACCACGATCACGTTGTTCGGTGCGGAGGCCAGCACTTCCTGCTTGTATTCAATGCCGTTTACAGTGAATGTGGTGGTGGCAATACCGTTTTCTATATTCAGCTCCCGCCGGTAGTCAGTATATCCTTGCAACCCATAATCGATGTTCACGTTCATAAGGGTCTGGTTGGAGCGGAAGTTGCGGGCAATCTGCGTGGAGTTTTCTCCGTCTACTGCTACAAAGTTAGGTTGCGCAATAGCCAGCGCCTCATCATTCTTGTTGGCAAAAAGCAGCTGGCGGATGGTATCCAGCACTTTGAAGGCATTGGGATTGGCGTCATTGAATTTATTGCCTGCCCATACGCTTTCCTCATTGATCTGTAATATTTCTTTATCCGCCTTTCCGAAGACCATAGCGCCCAGGCGGCCATTTCCAACGGGCAGCGCCTCTTCCCATCTGAGGGCGGGCTGTTTATACCAGAGACAAAGGGGCTGCTGGCCGTGCACTACATTGCCAAGCAGCAGAAACAGGATAAGGATCTTTTTCATAACTGTAAGACGATGATGAACTAAATATAAACATTGGCTGCCTGGGATACAAGCAGCTGTTAATTCCATACCAGCAAATGCTATTATTCTTTATTCATGCATCAGCGCAGCCAGCAGGCGCCCTGCTTCAGATCCGATGGCAATGCCCATTCCGCCCATGCGTACGGCCAGGTAGATGCGTTTTGAATAAGCCTGCACAATGGGCTGCTTGTTGTGGCCGAAGGCCATAATGCCCGCCCAGCGGTCTTCAATAACAAACGGATGATGGGGTAGGATGATGGTGCGGAGCTTTTCTTCCAGGTGCTGCTGAATACGCGTGCTGGTGCTCATGTCTGTGGTGGCCTCTCCGCTGAAATCCAGGTTGCGGCCGCCGCCGAAGAGCACGCGGCCGTTCAGTTCCCTAAAATAGTAATATCCTTCGTCGAAATGAAAAATACCTTTGAAGGGCAGCCCTTTGATGGGCGCCGTTACCAGCACCTGCCCGCGGCCGGGGGCAATGTCGATCTCCGGCAAGAAATCTGTGGTGAAGGCATTGGTACAGATGGCCAGCTGCCCTGCGCTGAAAACCAGTGAATTGTTGACGGTTACATGCACCTGCGTGGCGTCTTCCTCAAAGGAGGTCACTTCGCAGCCGGTCTTGATCTCTATACCCCGCTCAAAAGCCAGGTCTATGAGGGTACGCATCATCATGCCGGTATGCAGCTCTCCTTCGAAATTATTTTTGACCAGGTGGCGTACACGGGAAGGTGAGAAGCCGAATGCGGCTATCTTGTCATCCGCCATGGAGAAGGCGGGGCCGGGCAGTATGTCGAACAGCAGGGCGTTCACGGCGTCCATCTGCTGCAGGGCGGATATTTCCGCCTCACTGATCAGCTCGTAGCTGCCATTTTCCCGGTACTGCATACGGTCGTCACCGATGCGGGAGCGCAGCAGCTGGAGGCCTTTTTTGCGCATCTGCACCAGGTTCACCACATCCTGCTGCGACATATGCCGGAGGTCGTCCAGGATTTCGGTAAGACTGCCGATGCAGGCGAAACCTGCGTTACGGGTGGAAGCGCCTGCCGGCAGCAGGCCGCGTTCCAGCACCAGGATGCGCTTGCGGGGAAACCGCTCTTTGATGCTGATGGCGGCAGAAAGGCCCACTATCCCGCTTCCCAGCAGGATGCAGTCATAATGGAGCAAACTTTGTTTTTCCCAGTAGCTGAGCATGAAGGCAATTTAGGAAAAATTTGGGAGGTTTAGGTGTAATGTGTAACTTTACACTATACGGATCCGATAATTTTTCAGGTCTTCACCCGAAACTTCTTTGACGTTTATCTTATCAGATAAATGTAGGAAGATGATAAAGAGTAATAATAAAACAATTACTATGGAACGTAAAATGCGTTTTTTGCACCCCGGCCTTATGTTGAAGGACGAAGTCATTACCTCGCTTGGCCTCACCGTTACCGAAGCCGCCAGGCTGCTCAAGGTAACCCGGCCTGCACTGTCCAATGTTCTTAACGGCAAGGCTGCCGTTTCAGTAGAAATGAGCCTGCGCATTGCAGCCGTATTCGGTGGTACCGCAGAAATCTGGCAGCGCCTGCAGACCGCCTATGACCTGCAGGAAGCCAAACCTAAAATTGACAAGCTGAAGCTGAAACGCTGGCAGCCGCCGAAGCCCAGGAAAGCGCAGGCAGCCCGGGCGGAGCGGCGGCTGGTGGAAGTATAGTATAAGGCGGCTGGCGCAGAGAATTGTTCATGCCACCTGTACCAGCCCAACTGGTGCAGCATGCCAGTAAAGCCCACCAGGCAAAATATCCCCCAAAAACAAAAAAGCCCCGTCTTTACGACAGCGGCTTTGAACATTACTATAGGTTGGACCAATACTACACCAGGTATCCAAACAGGTTGTCATCCTTATTCAGCTCCGTGTAGTGCACGTTGAATTTGCCCATGTTGGCAATCAGCACATCATAATCTTCCCTGTTTTTCAGCTCAATACCCACCAGGGCAGGGCCTGTTTCCTTGTTGTGCTTCTGGATGAACTCGAAGCGGGTAATATCATCACCCGGGCCCAGCACGTGGTTCACAAAGTCACGAAGGGCGCCCGGCCGTTGAGCAAAACGCACAATAAAATAATGTTTCAGGCCTTCGTACAGCAGGGAACGTTCCTTGATCTCCTGCATACGGTCAATATCGTTATTGCTGCCGCTTACTACGCACACCACCCGCTTGCCTTTGATCTGTTCCTTATAGTCTTCCAAAGCCGCAATAGACAATGCGCCGGCGGGTTCCACCACAATGGCGTCTTCATTATACAACTTCAGGATGGTGGAGCATATCCGGCCTTCCGGCACCAGGCTCATTTTATCCAACACATCCTTGCAGATAGCGTAGGTCAGGTCTCCTACCCGCTTCACCGCCGCCCCGTCTACAAAACGGTCAATTTCCTGCAGGGTAACCGGGCCGCCCTTGGCCAGCGCCTGCTGCATGGAGGGCGCACCTTCCGGCTCAATGCCTACTATAACAGTACCAGGGCTGTAAGTGCGGAAGTAAGCGCCCACCCCTGAGGCCAGGCCGCCGCCGCCCACTGGCATAAACAGGTAATCCACTTCCGTCAGCTCTTCCAGTATTTCCACGCCTACCGTGCCCTGCCCTTCAATAATGCGCGCATCATCAAAGGGTGGAATGAAGGTCATGTTATGTTCCCGGGTATAAGCCTGGGCTTCGGCGGAGCAATCGTCAAACGTATCGCCCACCAGCCTGATCTCTATAGCGTCCCCGCCGAACATTTTTACCTGGTTCACCTTTTGTTTGGGAGTGATAATAGGCATGAACACCACGCCTTTTGCATTGAGCTTTTTGCAGGAGTAGGCAAAGCCCTGGGCATGGTTACCCGCACTGGCGCAGGTAAGCCCTCTGGAAAGCTGCCCGGCGTCCAGGCTGCTCATCATATTGTAGGCGCCGCGCAGTTTGTAGGAGCGCACCACCTGCATATCTTCTCTTTTCAGGTAAACATCGCAGTTATAGCGGCGGGAGAGGTTGGCATTGTACATCAGCGGGGTGCGTACCACCACGGGCTGTAGCTTTTCAGCCGCTTCGCGTATCCGCCGGGTATCTATTGTATTCAAAACTTCAGACATTGTTGTAACCGGTTAAAAAGTAAAATAAAAAGGGAAATGACTATCAGGAACCCTCATGGAATGTAACACATTCCCCCGCATCCAACACCGTTCAATCTGTTCCTGTTCATCATTTCCCTCTTTTTATTACTTTAAAAACTGGTTATTTACCGGGGCGCAGCTTTCTAACGGCGGCGCCTGCCTGCCACATTTCGCTGTTACGCAGCTCTTCCAGCTCAGCGTTCAGTTTTTCGCGGTAGTCTGCCTGGCTGTTCAGGTTGATAGAACGGGCAGCTTCCTTACCGGCGGCAACGCTGGCATACAGCTCGTCAAATACAGGCTGGGTAGCGTCTTTGAATTTTTTCCACCAGTCAAGCGCACCACGTTGTGCAGTGGTAGAGCAGTTGGCATACATCCAGTCCATACCGTTCTCTGCTACCAGCGGCATCAGGGATTGGGTCAGCTCTTCAACAGTTTCGTTGAAAGCTTCGGAGGGTGAGTGGCCGTTGTTGCGCAGGGTTTGGTACTGGGCGGCAAAGATGCCCTGGATGGCGCCCATCAGGGAACCACGTTCGCCGGTGAGGTCAGAGAACACTTCTTTTTTGAAGTCTGTTTCGAACAGGTAACCGGAGCCAACGCCGATACCCAGCGCTACTACTCTTTCTTTTGCACGGCCGGTGGCGTCCTGGAAGATGGCGTAGCTGGAGTTCAGCCCCTGGCCCGCCAGGAACAGCCTGCGGAGGGAAGTGCCGGAGCCTTTGGGAGCTACGAGGATCACGTCTACGTCTGCGGGCGGTATAATATTGGTCTGTTCTTTATAAGTGATACCAAAACCATGAGAGAAATACAGGGCCTTGCCTTTGGTCAGGTAAGGCTTCAGCGTGGGCCACAGGGCAATCTGGCCAGCATCGGAGAGCAGGTACTGGATGATGGTGCCTTTCTGTGCCGCTTCTTCGATCTCGAACAGTGTTTCACCGGGAACCCAGCCGTCTGCTACAGCTTTATCCCAGGTTTTGGAATTTTTCCGCTGACCGATGATCACGTTAAAGCCGTTATCCTTCAGATTCAGCGCCTGGCCGGGACCTTGAACGCCATAACCAATGATAGCAATAGTTTCGTTCTTCAGAACTTCTCTTGCTTTTTCCATGGGGAATTCTTCTCTGGTTACTACTTCTTCCAGTACTCCGCCAAAATTGATGGTTGCCATGTTTTGATAGTGTTTGTTTAAAAGTTGTTAAAAGTCTAGGTTTTAAATGTATGCGCCGGATCAGTCTTTCAGATTATCCGCTTCAATGAGCGAAAGGTCTTTCAGATGTTCGTGGAAGCGGCGGCTCCATTTCACAATCGCTACGCGACCGCTTTTGGAATATTCTATAAGGCCATACGGTTCCAGCTTCTGGAGCATGGCAATCAGCTCCTGCTGGTGGCCCGTTTTTTCGATCACAAAATAATCTGGCGTAATGGTGAGGATGCGGGCGTTATTGTCCCGGATGATCTTCTCAATGTCACCAGTGTGCAGGCTCTTGGTAGAGATCTTGTACAGCGCCAGTTCCTGGTACACCACTTCGTCCTCATCATGTACGAACGCGCGGTGAATTTCGATGAGCTTTTCTATCTGGCCCACCACTTTCTCCAGCCGCTCCCTTTCGGACAATACGGTGATGATGAACTTGTATACACCGGGTATCTCGGTTTCAGCAGTGGTTAAGCTGGTGATATTGATGCCCCGGCGGGTGAAGATCACGGAAATGCGGTTGGTGATCCCGATCCTGTCTTCCGTGTACACCGTTACGGTATATTCTTTTTGCATGACGTTAATTCGATTAATGATAAAGAACTGCTACTCGAGGCGGATGCTTGAAATGGGCGCACCGGCCGGTACCATGGGGAATACGTTGTCTTCCTGCTCTACCACGCATTCCAGCAGGTAGGCCCCCTTGGTGTCCAGCATTTCCCTTACGGCGCCTTCCAGTTCGGCACGTTCCGTGATCTTGCGGCCGGGTATGAAAAACCCTTTGGCTATCTGAACAAAGTCAGGGTTGATCATTTCCGTGGAAGAATAGCGCTTGTCAAAGAACAATTGCTGCCACTGGCGTACCATGCCCAGGAAGTTGTTGTTGAGGATCACGATCTTCACGCCTATTTCAGACTGGTAGATGGTGCCCAGCTCCTGCAGGGTCATCTGGAAGCAACCGTCCCCAATGATGGCTACCACTTCTTTTTCAGGTGCTCCCACCTTGGCGCCCATGGCTGCCGGCAGGGAGAAGCCCATGGTACCCATGCCACCGCTGGTAATGTTGGTGTTAGGGTCCTGGAAGCGATAGTAGCGGGAAGCGATCATCTGGTGCTGGCCTACGTCTGTTACCAGGATGGCTTTGCCGCCGGTCTGCTCGGAGATCACACGGACCACTTCGGCCATTTTCAGCTGGCCTTCAGTGGGGTACAGCTCCCGGTTCCTCACCTTTTCATCTTCCTTGCGGTCTGCGTCCTTGAACTGCTGCAGCCATTCGGGATGGCTGGCTTTGTTCACCAGGGGCAGCAGCGCGGTCAGGGCCTCTTTTGCATCGGCATGAACAGCCACGTCTGCCGGGATGATCTTGTTGATCTCCGCTTTATCTATCTCGATGTGGATCACTTTCGCCTGGCGGGCAAACACGCTTACGTCTCCGGTAATACGGTCGTCAAAGCGCATACCCACGGCAATGAGCACATCGCATTCATTGGTGTTGATGTTGGGGCCGTAGTTACCATGCATGCCGGTATAGCCCACGTAGTTAGGATGATCTACCGGCACTGCGGAGAGGCCCAGCAGCGTGGAGGCAATGGCAATGTCTGCCTTTTCCGCCAGGGCGATCAGCTCTTTTTCCGCGCCGGCCAGCAATACGCCGTGGCCGCAGAGGATGTACGGTTTTTTGGCGTTGTTGATCAGTTCCGCCGCGGCTTTCACGGCATCGGCATTGAGCGCCGGGTGCGGGTGGTAGCTGCGGATGTATTCGCAGGCCTTATACTGGAAGTCCAGCTTGGTCACCTGCGCGTTTTTGGTAATATCTACCAGTACAGGGCCGGGGCGGCCGCTGCGGGCAATATAAAACGCTTTGGCAATGGCGCCGGGGATATCTTCCGGCCGGGTTACCTGTATGTTCCATTTGGTGATGGGCATGGTGATGCCTATCACGTCCGTTTCCTGGAAGGCATCGGTGCCCAGCAGGGATGCTGCTACCTGGCCTGTGATGCAGACCATCGGAGTAGAGTCCATATGCGCATCGGCGAGGCCGGTCACCAGGTTGGTGGCGCCGGGGCCCGAGGTGGCAAACACTACGCCTACCCGCCCGTTTGCACGTGCGTAGCCCTGAGCAGCGTGCGTGGCACCCTGCTCGTGACGGACCAATATATGATGGACTTTATCCTGAAAATCGTACAGGGCATCATAAATGGGCATAATGGCGCCGCCGGGATAACCGAAAATGGTATCCACGCCTTCTGCAATCAGTGACCGGATCACGGCTTCCGCGCCGGTAATGATCTCCGTAGCGGGTGCTGTGGCCCGCTTGTCAGACTCAGTCCTCATCGGTAACACATCCTTCTGTTGCATTTTTTACTTGTTTTGCGTATTTGAATAATATTCCTTTCTCAGCCTTCAAAGCCGGCTGCTTCCAGGCAGCTTTGCGGGCTTTCAGTTCATCCTCGCTTACATTCACCCTGATGATGTTGTTCACGGCATCTATCTCGATCTCGTCATTGTCTTTCACCAGCGCAATAGTGCCGCCTTCATAGGCTTCCGGCGTAATGTGGCCCACCACAAAACCGTGGGTGCCGCCGGAAAAACGCCCGTCTGTAATGAGCGCTACGCTTTTGCCCAGCCCTACGCCCATGATAGCGGAGGTGGGTTTCAGCATTTCGGGCATGCCGGGGCCGCCTTTGGGGCCTACGTAGCGGATCACCACCACGTCTCCTGCTTTCACGCGGCCGGACTGTATGCCGGCAATCAGTTCAAATTCGCCGTCAAACACGCGGGCGGGGCCGGTGAACTTCTCTCCTTCCTTGCCCGTGATCTTGGCCACGGAACCCTGCTCTGCCAGGTTGCCGTACAGTATTTGTATATGGCCGGTGGCTTTGAGCGGCTGCTCCAGGGGGAATATGATGTTTTGAGTGGTAAAGTCGATGTCAGGTACGTTGGCGAGGTTTTCTGCCAGGGTTTTGCCGGTTACGGTGAGGCAATCTCCATGCAGCATACCCTTTTTCAGCAGGTATTTCATCACCAGGGGAACGCCGCCAATATGGTGGAGGTCTTCCATCAGGTATTTGCCGCTTGGCTTCAGGTCTGCAATCAGCGGCGTTTTATCGCTGATGCGCTGGAAGTCTGCCATGGTGAACGGCACGCCCACTGCTTTGGCAATGGCCGTGAAGTGCAGTACGGCGTTGGTGCTGCCGCCCAGGGCCATCACAACGGTAATGGCGTTCTCAAACGCCTTGAAGGTCATGATGTCTTTCGGCTTGATGTCTTTTTCCAGCAGCAGGCGGATGGCTTTGCCCGCAGCCAGGCACTCTTCCTTTTTCTCCTTGCTCAGCGCAGGGTTGGAAGAGCTGTATGGCAGGCTCATACCCAGGGCCTCTATGCCGGAGCTCATGGTGTTGGCGGTATACATACCGCCGCAGGCGCCGGCGCCGGGGCAGGAGTTCTGCACAATGCCCTTGAAGTCTGCCTCACTGAGGTTGCCGGCTATTTTCTGGCCCAGCGCTTCAAAAGCGGAAATAATATTGAGGTCTTGTCCTTTGTATTTGCCCGGCGCAATGCTGCCGCCATATACCATGATGGAGGGGCGGTTCAGCCGGCCCATGGCCATCAGGGAGCCGGGCATGTTCTTGTCGCAACCCGGAACGGTGATGAGCGCATCGTAATACTGTGCGCCGCAAACGGTCTCAATGGAATCGGCAATCAGATCGCGGCTCACGAGAGAATACCGCATGCCTTCCGTACCGTTGCTGATACCATCGCTCACGCCAATGGTATGGAACATGAGGCCTACCAGATCGTTGGCCCATACGCCTGTTTTAACTTCCTTTGCAAGATCATTGAGATGCATGTTACAGGTATTACCGTCATACCCCATGCTCACAATGCCTACCTGTGCCTTTTTCAGATCTTCTTCCGTTAACCCTATCCCGTACAGCTGGGCCTGGGCGGCGGGCTGCGTGGGATCTTGCGTGATCGTTTTGCTGTATTTGTTTAATTCCATATAATTCAATCAGTTAGTTCCGGGTGCTGATTAGCTTAATTTCCAATTATTGTACAAGTTATTGCCGGGTGTTTTCATATTCAAACCTATAATCTGCCGGTTCCCGGTCTTCAAAAGGTGGGCTTTGCAGCCAAAATCCGCTATGAGTGGGGATTAGGGGGGAAAGCGGTTACGCCATTCAAAGGTAAAAAAAAGGGTGGCGGCCCCGCTGATAGCCCGGCCCGCCACCCAGCTATTTGCTTACACTAGGCCGGAATGGCTTCGCGTTTGAATTCTTTTTCCAGCACTTTCGCTTTGTAGGCCTGCTGAATGACCTTGCCGAGAGACGATGCCCAGGGTTTGGAGAAGCCCTGACCGTCCAGCGAGTCCCATCCGACTATTTCAGCGGCGGTACCGCAGTAGAACACGCATTCTGCCTGTTTCAGCTCTTCCACGGTAATTTGTTTTTCGATCAGGGGGATGCCCAGCTCTCCGCAGATCTCAATTACCGTAGCGCGGGTAATACCGGGCAGAATGTTACCGGGGGCCGGCGTATAGATCTTGCCGTCTTTTTCGTAAAAGAGGTTGGAACCGGGGCCTTCTGCTACAAAACCGTTGATATCCAGCAGCAGGGCTTCGTCATACCCTTTTTCCTTGGCTTCCTGGGAAGCGAGGATGGAGTTCACGTACAGGCCGGCCGTTTTGGACTCGATCTTGAAGGCTTTCGGGTTCGGGCGCTGGTAAGAAGATACCATTACACGCAGCAGCTTTTCACCGAGGTAAGCACCCCATTCCCAGGCGCAGATCAGGACGTGGGTATCATGGGCGGCCTTGAGGGTCATGTTGGGAGGGCAAAAGATCAGCGGGCGGATGTAAGCCTCTTCCATGTTGTTCAGTTCCAGTACCTTGTAGCAGGCGGCAATCAGCTCGTCGTTGTTATATTTATAAGGTATGTGTATTAATTCGCAGGAGCGCTTGAAACGGTCAAAATGCTCTTTCGGCTTGAAGATCTTCACTTCACCGCTGGCCGTTTTATAGGCGCGGATCCCTTCAAAAACTGCGTAACCATAGTGGAGCGACTGACCGTAGAGGTCAATTTTGGCTTCCGTGGCTTTCTGATAAGCCCCGTCAAAGTAAAGAATCGTGTTTTCGTTGTAATAGCTATACATATATTTGGAATTTGCACATAAAAAAAGCCTTCCCTGTGGAGGAAGGCGTTTTATTTTCAGTTGTTACTATACACGCGCTTTTCTATCCTCCAATCGGCTGGCGGGTAATAATGACAACGACGATCACGACGAGCGTAATAGCCCAGTTGAGCTGCGGCACGATGTGACTGATCTTGTTATTGTCTTTGTTTACCCACATGGAGGTACAGTTGATTTGTTTATCACTACAAATGTATTGGTGATTAAAATAAAAAACAATACAGGCGGTAATATTTTGAGAAAAATTAAAGCAGCGCAAAATTTTTGAAAATATCGAAAAAAGAATGACATTCTTTAAATGAAATCCATAAAAACAGTAGTTGCCGGGGATACTGTCTAACAGGGTCGATGGCGGGGGCGAAAGGTCCCTGCCCTGGGCACACCCTGCTTACACCCTGTTCTGACCCTGTTCTCACCCTGTTCTGACCCTGCTTACACCCTGTTTATGCGCTGTAAACAGGGTGTAAGCAGGGTCAGAACAGGGTAAAGGCCGGGGGAACCCGGCATTCCCGGCACGCAAAAAGGGGGATGCCGGCCGGCACCCCCCTTTTTGTACATGTATCTTGAACTTGTGCAAATCAGTTCTTCAAACAGGCGTCTATCACCTGCTGCAGCTTATCTTCCTTCTCTATCAGCCGTTCCAGCAGCGTGAGCTGGTTCATGGCGCGGTTGTAGTTGTGTTCCGGGTATTTGATGGGGTAATAAACATCCCCGTTCAGATAATCCGTCAAAAACCGGATGCCCTGCATGTAGATCATGAACTTGCCGGCGTAGAAGAGATGCGCCCGCTCTGCATCGGAAAGGGTGCTGCCTACTTCGGAAAGATAACCTTTCATCAGCGCCTCAAAATACTCGTCACGTACTTCAATGCGGCTGAAATCACGCTCCTCTTCAGATACAGGGCTCACGTAGGTGCGCACCATGTCTCCCAGGTCGGAAATGATCTTCCCCGGCATCAGCGTATCCAGGTCACACACGCAAATACCTTCAAAGGTGTGCTTGTTCAGCAGCACGTTATTGATCTTGGTATCGTGATGCATCAGGCGGTCACTGAAGGCAGGGTTGGTTTTCAGCGTTTCGAAGGTAACGGCGATGTCTGAATGCCGCAGGAACCGTTCTATCAGCTCTTCGGCAAACTGCTTCCGGTCTTCCTTGGCTTGCCTGATGGCTTCCTGGAAGGCGGAGTAACGCAGGGTGAGATTATGAAAGTTGGGAATGGTGGCCCTGAACCCATGCAGGTCAATGCCATGCAGCAGGCGTGCCATTTTACCAAATTGCCGCGCCGCCTCATAGGCCTGCTTCGGCGTATCTGCCTGGTCTACCGAAGTGGAGTCAGGTATGAAAGGGATCATCCGCCAGTATTCACCTTCGTGTACGTACAGCTCTTCCCCGTTCACCGTTGGAATGGGGTTGATGAAGAGGTACCCCGGGTGGCGGGTGGCCAGGTAATCTGCCGCCAGCCGCTGGTTGCGGGCTATCACCTCAGGTTCCCTGAACACATAGGTATTGATCTTCTGCAGGATGTATTGCCCTTTTTCCCCGCTCAGCAGAAAGGTATTGTTGATGTGGCCGCTGCCAAACTTCTTCACCTCAAAAGCACCGGGTTCCAATCCAAAAGCGCGGACAATGCTTTCGTTCACCATTACTTCCAGAGATTATCAGGGTATTCGCCGTTCTTTACCAGGGCGGAAAGGCTGGCCTGTACGCCCGGCGCATCTTCCTTGTAGGTTACGCCGAACCATTGTGAGCTGGTGGGTATCACCTTCACTTCTCCCATACCGCCTGCAATAAACTGGTCTACCACTATCGGGATGAAAAATTCCGACTTCGGGTTGGAGATATTGTCTGTGAGGAATTTGTCGAACATCTTCTCACTGATCGGGAACACGGAGGGCGCAAAGCCCCAGAAGTTCATAGATACCGGGGTTTTCGGGCCCAGCTCCACTTTCTTCTCTCCTTCTTCGTACACTATTTTGCCGTTATCCAGATAGATCTTTGTTCTTTCGGTGATGCCGGCCAGGTTGCCGTTGCCGTTCACTTCACATACGCCGCGGCTGACGGAACCGTGCTCGCTGATGGTTTTGCCCAGCTCGTAGCCTACCACGCTGTACTTGTCTTCTTTACACTCGCCTTTCAGGAAAGCGGCCATTTTCTCAAATGCGTCACGGCCATAAAAATCGTCCGCGTTGATCACGGCAAAAGGCTCGTTGATAGCATCTTTTGCGCAGAGCACGGCGTGAGCGGTACCCCAGGGTTTGGTGCGGTCTGCCGGTACGGCATGGCCGTTCACGAACGCGTCCATGTTCTGGAACACATAGGCGGTTTCTACCTTGCCTTTGAGCTTGGGCTCAAATATCTCTTTGAACTCTTCCGCGAAATTGTCTCTTATGATAAACACAATTTTTCCGAAACCCGCACGGATAGCATCATAGATAGAATAATCGATAATCGTTTCTCCGCTGGGGCCAAACTGCTGGATCTGTTTCAGACTTCCGTACCGGCTGGCCATTCCAGCCGCAAGGATCAGTAATGTTGGTTGCATTTCTTGATATTAGTTTATAATTTTCACTCGAATTAATATCGGGGGCTAAATTTAATGATTAAATTTTTCCCGTAGTTTTTATTTTTTCGTTATTGTTGCGGCTGACCATTCAATACAGACAGTGAACAAAGGCAAAAACCAGGTGCCTGAAGCGGTAAAGTTGCCGGTTTTGGCCGGCATAAAAAATACTTCTTTCAGTACTTTATTTTTTTGCCGCTTTTTTATAATAAACTAAATAACGATGATCAAGAGAATTGCAGTGGCGGGAGCCATGGCATTGCATTTGGCCATGCCTGTACAAGCGCAGCAGAAAACAGACCCCGAAACTATCAAAAACAAAATGCAATGGTTTGCAGACGCCAAGCTGGGCATTTTCATCCACTGGGGCATTTACGCCGTGAAAGGGGTTGACGAAAGCTGGAGCTTTCACAACAAAAAAATTTCCTATCCTGATTACATGGCCCAATTGAAAGGCTTCACCGCCTCCAAATATGACCCTCAGGCCTGGGCCGCACTGGTAAAGGAATCTGGCGCACGCTACGCTGTGATCACCACCAAACATCATGACGGCGTGGCCCTGTGGGACACCAGGTTCAATAAACTCAGCACCGCCCGCGCCACGCCGGCCAAACGGGACGTGCTTACGCCCTTCTTTGACGCCCTGCGCAAGGAAAACGTCAAGGCGGGCGCCTACTTCTCCCTGCTTGACTGGAGCCACCCTTACTACCCGGCTTTCCTGAAAGACAGCAGCCGCTACAAGATCAGCGAGCAACCGCAACGCTGGGCCAAATTCCAGCAATTTTACCAGGGCCAGATGGCTGAAGTGATGAACCGCTACAACCCTGACCTGTGGTGGTTTGACGGGGACTGGGAACATACTGCGGAAGAATGGCAGGCCGTAAAAGTGCGCAAAATGCTTACGGACCATAACCCCAATACCATCATCAACGGCCGCCTCACCGGCTACGGGGATTATGACACGCCGGAGCAGAACTTCCCGGTACAGCGCCCCCAGTTCCACTGGTGGGAGCTTTGCATGACCATCAATAATAACTGGGGCTACCAGCCGCAAGATACCAACTGGAAAACACCCTATGAGGTGATCACCATTTTTGCGGACGCCATCAGCAACGGCGGCAACATGTTGCTTGACATAGGGCCCAAAGAAGACGGCACCATACCCGAACAGCAGGTGCATGTGCTGAAAGAGCTGGGAAAATGGAATAAAAAGCACGAAAAGGCTATCTTCAGCACCGTGGGCGGCCTGCCGCAAGGCCACTTCTACGGGCCTACCACCCTTTCCAAAGACTCCACATCACTCTTCCTCTTTTTACCGGGCAAGGTGAGCGGAAACATCATGATCAAAGGACTGGACAATAAAATACAGGACATTACCGTAGTAGGGAACGGCGCCAGGCTCAGCCACAAAATAGTAGGCAAAATATCCTGGAGCCCCGTACCCGGACTGGTATACATTCCCGTACCCGCCAACGTGCAGGATGAATATATGACAGTGCTGGAGCTGAAGCTGGACAAGCCGGTGAAGCTCTACCGGGGCAAGGGCGGCCTGAACGGATAAGACAACAAGCACAACACCAGATATGAAAAAAACACTTCTCTCCGCTTTTGCCGCGCTGGCTTTTTTTATTGCGCCGGCGCAGCAAAAGCAACCGCTACTATCCCTGATACCTGAACCGCAATCTGTGGAAATGCTGCAAGGCCAGGTGTACATCACCCCGCAGATGAAGTACTTCACCAACAGTCCCGGCGCTGAAAAGGCCGCAGACCTGTTCAACATTTTCCTGAAGGCCAACTACGGTTTTGCACTGGCAAAAGGCACCATGCAGAACAGCACCTTCATTTTCTCGCAAGACCCCGCGCTGGGAGATGAAGGTTACCAGCTGACCGTAGCCCGCAACAAGATAGTGCTGCAGGGCCGCGCCGCCGGCCTTTTTTATGGCGTGCAAACATTGCAGCAAATACTGCCGCCGGCCGTAAAGAACCGCATAGCCGTGCCTGCCCTCATCATCAAAGACACGCCCCGCTTTGCCTACCGCGGCATGATGCTGGACGTGGGCCGCTATTACCTGCCTGCGCCCTATGTGAAACAGTTCATAGACGTAATGGCCCATTACAAGCTGAACCGCTTTCACTGGCACCTCACGGAAGACCAGGGCTGGCGCATAGAGATCAAAAAATATCCCCGGCTGCAAACGGTGGCTTCCCAACGGAGAGAGACCAGCAAGGGCCACCTGCGCGAAGGGAAGTTTGACGGGAAACCTCACGGCGGCTATTACACGCAGGAGGAAGTGAAAGACATTGTGCAATACGCCGCAGACCGTCACATCACCGTAGTGCCAGAAATTGAGATGCCCGGCCACGCACAGGCCGCGCTGGCCGCTTACCCGGAGCTGGGCTGCACGGGAGGGCCGTATGAAGTGTCTACCAAATGGGGCGTGCATAAAGAAGTGTACTGCGCCGGCAACGACAAGGTGTTTACCTTCCTGGAAGATGTGCTCAGCGAAGTGCTGCCGCTCTTCCCCGGCAAATACGTACACATTGGCGGAGACGAGTGCCCCAAAGACCGCTGGAAGGCCTGCCCCAAATGCCAGGCGCGCATCAAGGCGCTGGGCCTGAAAGACGAGCATGAGCTGCAGAGCTATTTTATACAGCGCATGGAAAAGTTCCTGAACAGCAAAGGCAAGCGGATCATTGGCTGGGACGAGATACTGGAAGGCGGCCTGGCGCCTGACGCCACCGTGATGAGCTGGCGCGGCGAAACCGGCGGCATAGCCGCCGCCAAACAGAAACATGACGTCATCATGTCTCCCAACACCTACCTGTACCTTGATTACCTGCAAGGCGCTCCCGCCACCGAGCCGCTGGGCATTGGCGGTTACCTGCCGTTGGAGAAAGTGTACAGCTACGAGCCCTACCCTTCCTCTTTGACAGCCACCGAGAAACGATACATCAAAGGCGTGCAGGGCAATGTATGGACAGAGTACATCCCCGACGGCAAAACGGCAGACTACTTTGCTTATCCCCGCGCGCTGGCGCTGGCGGAAATTGCCTGGAGCCCCGCGCACAAAAAGAATTATGACCGCTTCACCGGAGCCCTGCCGCGGCGCCTGGCGGCCCTGCAGGAGCGCGGCGTCAATTTCCGTATACCGGAATCCCGGGGAGACGAGACCATGGTGCTGACCACCAACGGCACGGCCCTGGCAGATCTCAGCCCCATGGTGGCCGGCGCAAAAGTGTACTACACGCTGGATGGCAAAGAGCCTTCCGCCAGCAGCACGCCGTACAGCAAACCGATTAACATCACCCAGCCGCTCACGCTAAAATACGTAGTGGTGTTGCCAGACGGCCGCAGCAGCGCCCTGTATACCAGAACGTACATCCGTAAAAACTACAAAAGCGCCCAGCCTGTCAACCCGTCTCAAAAAGGCATCCGCTTCAGCGCATACTACAAAACATTTACGCAGGCCAAACAGGTACACGGCAAGGCAGATACCACCGGCGTGCTGCCCCTGCCCGATATCAGGCCCTTTATTGCCAAAGTGACGTTCGGCGTAGTGTACGAAGGATATGTGAAAGTGGAGGAAGACGGCATCTACGAATTCAGGACCACTTCAGACGATGGCTCCGTGGTTTATATAGATGATGAGCTGGTGACCGATAACGACGGCGAGCACGGAGCAGTTGAAAAGGCCGGGCTGATACCGCTGCGCAGGGGTTTCCACAAAATACGCCTGCAATATTTCGATGCGGGCGGAGACCAGCTGCTGCAGGTAAGCTTTGGGCTGAAAGGCAAACAAAGCGTTAACTTGCGGAATGCACTTTTCTACTGATCACATACTGCAACCTTTTCATACCACATGGCTGCCCGCAAATATACGGGCAGCCATGTTGCGTCTGGACAGGTTGCACCCGCTGGTGTCAGGCAACAAGTGGTTCAAGCTGAAATACAACCTGGAAGCGGCGGGCGGGCGCCCGGTGGTCACCTTTGGGGGCGCTTACTCCAATCACATCATAGCCACCGCCGCGGCCTGCCATATGAAAGGCATTGCCTGCACCGGCATCATCAGGGGAGAGCGGCCGGCCGGGCTGAGCCCTACGTTGCAGCATGCGGCGGAACTGGGCATGGAGCTGGTATTTGTGAGCCGGGAAGAATACCGGCAAATAACGCAGGAGGGTAATGAAGCAGCCGTAAGACCGGTGTTGGAACAGCTGCACGGCGAAGCCCCTTACCTCATCCCCGAAGGCGGCCATAATCCGCTGGGGGCAAAGGGTTGCGAAGAAATCCTCTCCCTGGCAGACACCGCTGCCTGCACACACATCATTTGCGCCGTGGGCACCGGCACCACACTGGCAGGCCTCATCAACTCCGCCACCACCCAACAGCTTACCGGCATCTCCGTACTGAAAGGCGCCCTTTCCCTGCAAACCGCCACGGAGAGCCTGCTGAAACCCGGCCTTCATACACCGTGGGAAATACTGCACCAGTTTCACGAAGGCGGCTATGGCAAACGCAGCGAACGGCTGATCAGTTTTATGAACGACTTCTACCGTCAAACCGCCATTCCGCTAGACCAGGTGTACACCGGCAAAATGGCGCTGGCCGTACAGCAGTTACTGCAGCAAGGGTATTTCCCGCCGGGCAGCAACCTGCTGCTGCTGCACTCCGGCGGCCTGCAGGGCAATGAATCCCTGCCGCCCGGCGTTCTATGTTATTAAATAAAAAGCAGCGCCGTATATTTGAACAACAGAACGTATTTTTGCCAACTTAAGCATATTGGATGTACTGTATGAAGCAGACTGTTAGACGTATCATTGCCGTAGTGATTTTTATAGGTACCATCACCACTGCCAAAGCACAACAAGTTCCCACTGTTCCCGTACTGCCGGATTTCCAGGCTTTGATCAAGCCCGGAAAGATCCAGCTGGACTGGATTTCCGGTTTCCCCAATGCAGCACAGATAGGTATACAGCGCTCGCTTGACAGCGTGCTGAACTTCACCACCATCGGCTACGCCAGCTACCCCAAAGAAAGCCGCAACGCGTATCTTGACAACAAACCGCTGCCGGGTAAAAACTACTACCGCCTTTTTATTCTCTTTAACGATAACCGTTACATGTACAGTAAAACGGTGCTGGCCGTCCCGGATTCTACCATTGCGGCCAATGCCCTGCTGGGCGCGGGAGACGTGACCGGCGCCACGCAAGGCGCTACCGGCACGCAATCTACCGTTCCCTGGAGGCCCTCCACCTATATCTATACCACGGCAGACGGCAACGTGAACATCCGCCTGCCGCAAGCGCCACAGAAAAAATACAGCATTAAGTTCTTTGAGCCTGCCGGTACTTTCCTGTTTGAAGTGGAGCAGGTGCTGGAGCCCTTCCTGATACTGGAAAAGGCCACCTTCATGCACGCAGGCTGGTTCAACTTCGAGATCTACGAAGAAGGGAAACTGCTGGAAAAATGGAGCCTGTTCATACCGCTGAACTACAGGAACTGAGGCCTTCCTTCAGCATTTCAGCATCAAATACTGCTGAAAAGTAACGGGTGATCTTTGCTTTCACCTCTTCCATGGGCACTTTGCGGCCAATTTCCCGCTCCAGGGAGGTTACCTGCTTGTCTGCAATGCCGCAGGCAATGATATGATTGAAGTAACTGAGATCTGTATTGACATTGATGGCAAAACCATGCATGGTAACCCACCGGCTGCAACGCACGCCCATGGCGCATATTTTCCGGGCCCGCCCGGGTATTTCCGCATCCAGCCATACGCCCGTTTCGCCTTTGGAGCGGCCGGCCTGCAGGCCATAGTCCGCCAGGGTACGGATGATCACTTCCTCCAGGAAACGGAGGTATTTGCCGATGTCTGTAAAAAACCGCTCCAGGTCTATGATGGGGTAGCCTACCACCTGGCCTTCGCCGTGAAAAGTGATGTCTCCCCCGCGGTTGGTTTGCACAAAGTCTATTCCCCGCTCCTGCAACTGGCTGTTGCTGACCAGCAGGTTTTCCATATGCCCGCTTTTGCCAAGCGTGTACACGGGCGGATGCTCGCAGAACAACAAATAATGCTGCGTAACGGCCATAGGGGCAACGCCGTTGCGTTGCGCCGCCTTTGCCTGCACGTTTTCCTGCAATAGCCGCTCCTGGTAGTCCCAGGCGGCCTGATAGGGCATCTGCCCCAGGTCTTTCACGCTTATTTGTTGTTTTACCCGCATACTATTCGTTCTTCATTTCGCCCTGCAAAGATAACTATAAGCTATCTTTGCAAAAATTTTTACCGATGAGCGATCAAATGCAGGAGCTGCTGGAAGACGAGCTGGAGAACGGGGAAGGCAGTGAGGAAATATACGAAAGGGTGAACCTTGTGGTAGACAAGGGCCAGGAGCCCCTGCGCATTGACAAGTTTATCCAGAACCGTATTGAAGGCGCTACCCGCAATAAAGTGCAGCAGGCCATAGAGGCCGGCATGGTACTGGTGAACGACAAGCCGGTAAAATCCAATTACAAGGTGCGCCCGCTCGACCGGCTGGTGGTGTACTCCACCAAAAACCCGGAAAGCACGGAAGTAAAGCCGGAAAACATCCCCCTCAATATTGTTTTTGAAGACGAAGACATCCTCATCATCAACAAACCGCCCGGCATGGTGGTACACCCCGGTTGCGGCAACTACACCGGCACCCTGGTGAACGCCCTCGCTTACTACCTGGGGGACGACAAGGTAAACCCCGCAGAACCGGCCATTCCCCGCTTTGGCCTGGTACACCGCATAGATAAGAACACCAGCGGCCTGCTGGTAGTGGCCAAGTCTGAAAAAGCCATGACAGACCTGGCCAAGCAGTTTTTTGACCATACCGTGCAACGCCGCTACATGGCGCTGGTCTGGGGAGATTTTGAAGAAGAGAAAGGCACGGTAGTAGCCCACGTTGGCCGTCACCAGCGCTTCCGCAAGATCATGGACGCCTACCCTGACGGGGAATACGGCAAGGAGGCCATTACTCATTATGAGGTGCTGGAACGCTTCAACTACGTGAGCCTCATTGCCTGCCGGCTCGAAACCGGGCGCACCCACCAGATCCGTGTGCACATGCAGCATATAGGCCACCCGCTGTTCAATGACGATACCTATGGCGGCAACCGCATTGTAAAAGGAACCATTTTCGCCAAATACAAGCAGTTTGTGGAAAACTGCTTCGAAATAATGCCCCGGCATGCCCTGCATGCCCAAACGCTGGGCTTCATCCACCCCCGTACGCGCAAACCGATGCTGTTTGAAAGCGAATTGCCGGCAGATTTCAGCGGGGTGCTGGAAAAATGGAGAAGGTACCGGCGGAAAGATGATGAATGAGGAACCGGGTGCGGGCGCCTCAAGACTTGCCTCCAGCTGCTCCGGCACAATTTAAAATCAGCCGGCAACTGTAATAAATTCTATCCCTCTGCCGTTTCTGAACATTGAAGGGTAACACCCCATGCCGGCGAAACCCCGCCCGGCGCCACTGTACCTTAAATCCGGGTTAATTATTTTATTAAAAACATTCTACATATCAATATTTCTGCTAATTTAGAGGCGCCATGGTTCCGAAGAAAAACCTCCTTACTATTCTGCTGGGCATGCTGCTGGTGGCCACCCTTGCCGCCCGTGCAGGCACCCGCCCCCTGCTGACCAATTTTACCTACAATACTACCTGTACCGGCGAAGAAGTAGAATTTACCATTACAGACCCCATCAACGACATTGACTCCGTAAAATGGTATTTTGTGAGCCCCCCGGCGCTGCCGGAAGACTCCTCTGACCTTATTACCGGGGCCATCCACACCTACGCCGCACCCGGCACCTACACTGTTACGCTGAAAGTTTACAGGAACGGGGTGGAAGACATCACCACCGTTCCTATTGCCATTGTAGACCGCCGGGGCGTAGACCTGGGACCTGTTAACCTGACCATTTGCGAAAATGCCACCCACACCCTTACCGTGCCCTACGATGCGGCGGCTACCTACACCTGGTATTTTGCGGAAGACACGGTAACCGGCACCAACACCCATACCGTTACGGAACCGGGCACTTACTACGTGGCCTACAACGGCTGTAAAGAGCTGGATTCCATCAATATTTTCCACTCCCCCATCCCTGACATAGACCTGGGGCCTGACCGCATTTTGTGTACAGATGAACTGCTCACGCTGGATGCCACGGCCCAGAACGCCACTTACCTCTGGAGCACGGGAGAAACCTCCCCTACCATAGTAGCCTCCGGCGCCACGCAAACTTACAGCGTATCTGTAGATGTGGCCGGTTGCGGTGTGTATACGGACGACGTCACCATTACCTTCCGCGGCACGCCCTACCCCTTCAGCCTCGGGCGGGATACGCTCCTGTGCCCCGGGGAAACCGTGATCATTGACGCCTACCGGCCGGAAGCCACGGCCTACCAGTGGAACGGCGGCTCGCGCAACCCGCAGATCACGGTAAACCGCGGCGGCGCCTACGCTGTATTTGTGACCATCAACGGAGACTGTGACGTAGTAGATACCATGGAGGTGAACTACAGCCGCCTGGGGCCTTTCAGCCTGGGTAATGACACCACGCTTTGTTACGGTGACTTCCTGGTGCTCAGCGCAGACCATGGCACCGGCAACTATCTCTGGCAGGATGGGTCTGACCAGGCCACTTACCATGTAGACAGTTCCGGGTATTATTACGTGCAGGTACAGATAGGCCGGTGTATGGAGTCTGACACCATACGGGTTGACTTCCAGGACAGCCTGCGCGTATCACTCGGAGAAGACTCCACACTCTGTATTGGCGAAACGCTGCAACTGGTGCCTCGGGGGGCCGGCAATAATTTCAAGTGGCAAGACAGTACGGCTACTGCCACCTTCCTTGTAACGCAGCCGGGCATTTATGCCATTGTAGCGCAAAATGTGTGCAACCGGGCTACGGATTCAGTGAATATCTATTACCAGAACTGTGACTGCACCGTGTTCCTCCCCACGGCCTTTTCCCCGAACGGAGACGGGCGCAACGATTATTTCAGGCCCGTGTACCGCTGCCAGATAGGGCAATACAAACTGAGCATCTACAACCGCTGGGGAGAGTTCATTTTCCACACCACAGACCCCAGGGTGGGCTGGAACGGGCATTACAACGGCTCTCCCGCCGCCATGGCCACCTATGTGTGGACGCTGGAATACGTTGATGAGCTGAACCTGAAAAAGTATCATAAAACCGGCACTATCACGCTGATACGGTAAATGCCGGGCAACAGGAAAGAAGACATTACCGCGAGAAGTCTGAAAACCTGGCCGTGAACACAGCGGTTTCCCGCTTTTTGAAAGGCACGTTCCAGGTGCCGTTATAAGTAATGAGCGCGGGCAGCAGCAGATCTCCCATCTTCGTCATCTGCACGTTCATTTTCACATTGAAGTCAAAAATGAGGGTTTTATAAGACAGGGAATACCTGCGCCCTACAATTTCCATGGTCTCCTTGTTGAAGTAGGTGATCAGCTCGTCATACACAATTTCCGCCCTGTCCATAGCGCCGAGGTTTTTGCGCATTACGGCGCTGAACACATAACACTCCGCGCCGGCGAAGTTGGCGGCGGTGATGGAAAAATCGTAATACCGCATCAGGTTGGGGTCAAACACGGCCACCTTGCTGCCCACTACAGGCACGCCGGTAATGGGTTTGCCGGGGTTGAAGATGAGCTGCTTCAGCTGGGATTTGTGCCGGGCCAGGCTGCCCCGCGCTTCCCCGCTTTCCTCATTGCATACTGTGCCTTTGGTAAAAAAGAGGTTGGCGTATAATTCAGCGGTGTAATAGTTGTAATCTCCTTTGCGGGTATAGAAGTCGCCGGTGGTCTTTTCCTCCAGCACGTCCATTTTACGGCAGTTGCCGGTCATCACCTGCCGGGTGCGGGATTTGAGGGAAGCAATCGTTTTGCCGCCGGCCCTGTCTGTAATACGGATATCATTATCTCCCGTAAAACCAACAATGCGGAGGTTCTTGAACGCGCGGTAAAAAGTAGTATCGTCTTCTACCCGCTTGATAAAGCCGTTCACGTCAAAGCCTATACGTTTGGCATTGATCACCACCTCATCCAGGTTAATGGTCATGCCTTTATAAATAGCCGTGTCCTGCGCTAAACCGGAAAAGCCGGAAAACAGGAATAACAGTAGCAGGGTTCTTCGCATCTGGCAAATGTAAGGAAATTAGCCGCCTACTTTGCCGGCTACGTACATTTCAGTGAGGGTGGGTGTGGGGCTGCCGCCTTTCTTTTCAAGGGTAACGGCATAGAGTTGTGCGCCGGGCACGTATTTCACTTTCTGGAAGCCCTTGGCGGCATCTCCCATGTCAAACACGCCGGCATCTACAGGTTTGTTGTTCACAATGCCCCAGAGCTGGTACTGCTGGTCTGCAGGCGGCTCCGGCAGGTTGCTGATAGTGAGGTAGGCATCTTCCGATTTGGGCATCATATAAACAGTGGCCAGCAGGCCGGCGCGCGCTTTGGAGGCTGTGTACATGCGTACCATCTTCATATCGGACTGGCGCAAATGCTCCAGCATCTGCTCTGCCTGCTGCATTTTAGTCTGGAATACGCCTTGCTGCGCCACCATTTTCTCCTGGTCAAACAGCAGCGCCTGGTATTTATTTTTCCACTCGTCTACGCTCTTCCGGTAATTGAAAATGAAGGCAATGCTTGCAGCAAGCCCCAGAATGGCGGCAGCGGCAATGTATTGCCAGGCGGCGCTCACCATCCTCTTTTCTTTCACCACTTCTTCTTCGGGGTAGCTGTAACCTTCATCTGCAGAGCTTCCTGCGGGCACAATCGATTCAGCACCTTCCGTGGCCAAGCGCTGAAAAAGGCTTTCCTTTACAGATTCCGGCGGCGCTACGGAAAAGAATTGCACATACCGCTCCATATCAAGCTGGGCCGCATCTACTGCGGTTTTCACTTCCGGGCTCTGGGCCATCGCAGCTTCCAGCTCGCGGACCTCCTGGTCCGTAGCCAAGCCAACCACGTAGCTTTCAATTATTCCGGATGATATGTAACGTTGTACGTCCACTTTTTTTTACTAGATCTGTTTAAGAACGTTCCTCAGTTGAATGATGGCATTACGCATTCTGGTTTTCACAGTGCCCAAAGGAATATCCAATACCCTGGCAATTTCTTCCTGGGTGCAGCCTTTATAGTAAGCTAGGTCAATAATAGTCCGCTGTTCTTTGTTGAGCTTTTCTATCACCTTGGTGAGTCCAAGGTGGTCTACTGAAGGGTGAACCGTTAACTGACTTGTATGTGCATATACGTCATTGCTCAGCTCCTGGATTTTTTGGTCCAGCTTGTGAGTCTTGGAACGAAGCGCATCTATTGCAGTGTTACGGGCAATATTGAGCATCCAGGTGAACAGACGCCCTTTCTCTGTGTCATATTTACCTATTCCACGCCAGATCTTCAGGAACACTTCCTGCAAAACATCACTGGCCGCAGTTTCATCGTTAAGGACTTTAAGGACAACACCATATAAGGCGGGAGAATAGTGGTCATACAAATAACCGAAAATCTGCTGGTCATGGTTTTGGAGTCCCTGTACCAGTTCCTGTTCAGTGTATGTATTAGCGGTGCTCAAAAGATAGACGTCAGAAAATAACGGCACTAAAATAATGAAAAATGTTACAATATGAAATTATTAGGCATAATTATTTTTTATAATTGTTAAAGAAAGGCAAAAAAAAGAGGCCTTTTTCAAGGCCCCTTCTGCATTATTTGGGAAAGCTCATTTTGTAATCCACTTTCACCTTTCCTTTTGAAATATCGTCCAGCTTGCCTTTCAGCAGGCGTTTTTTGAGCGGTTTTAAATAATCTATGAACAGCTTGCCTTCTATGTGGTCATATTCATGGAAAATAACACGGGCGGTAATGCCGTGAAAAGTGCGTTCGTGCTGCTTGAACTGCTCGTCCATATACCGGATCTTCACCTTTTCGGGGCGGCTCACGTCCTCACGGATCTTGGGAATGCTGAGGCAGCCTTCCTGGTAGGGCCATTCATCGCCATCCGTATCAATAATGCGGGCATTGATGAATACCTGCTTGATGCCATGGTCTCCGGGATAAGCGTTTGTTTCGTCTTCTTCCAGGTTATTGATGATCTGCTCGCTGTCTACCACAAACAGGCGGATGGGCCTGTTTACCTGCGGAGCGGCGAGGCCTACCCCGCTGGAGGCATACATGGTTTCCCACATATTGTCTATCAGTTGCTGCAAACCGGGGTAATCCGGCGTAATGTCCTGGCTTACCTCTCTTAAAACCGGGGCGCCATAGGCTACTATTGGTAATATCATGTTATAATTTCGTAACAGGAAAATGCAAAAATAGGAATTTTAGCCTTTACCCGGCGTGATATTGCAGGTACTCCTGCAGCAGAATGGTGGCGCTGATCTCGTCTACCAGGCCTTTCTGCTGCCGGTCCTTTTTTTTCAGGCCGCTGTCAAGCATGCTCTGGAAGGCCATTTTGGAGGTGAAGCGTTCATCTACTTTTTTGATGGGTACCTGCGGGAAATGTTTATGCAGGATGCGCACACACTCCTCCACCAATGCGGTGGCGTCTGTAGCGCTGCCGTCCAGGTTGCGGGGCAGGCCTATCAATATGAGCTCCACCGCCTCAGCGGCCAGGTATTTTTTGAGATAGGGCACCAGCTCGTGCGAGGGAATGGCGCCCAGCCCGCTGGCAATGATCTTCAGCGGGTCTGTAACGGCCAGGCCGGTGCGTTTTTTCCCGTAATCGATGGCTAATATCCTGCCCATTCTATTAATTTAAAACAGCATGTCTGCAATGGCAAATAGGGCATACACCACGCTGGCAACGCCGTTGGTGGTCATGAACGCCAGGTTTACGCGGGAGAGGTCTGTAGGTTTCACCAGCCGGTGCTGCATGAACAGCATCAGTATGAACACCCCCGCTCCTATCCAGTACAGCCAGTGGAACGCGCCCAGCAGGCCAATGGTAACGGCCAGCACGGCGGCGGCCAGGTGCAGCCCTTCAGAAAAACGCAGGCCTCCCGCTTTGCCCAGCCATGCGGGGATGGAGTGCAGCTGCTGAGACTTGTCAAACTCCTCATCCTGCAAGGCATAAATAATGTCGAAGCCTGATACCCAGCACAACACCATTACGCTCAGCAGCACCGGCAGCAGGGCAAACTGCCCGGTTACCGCGAGGTAAGCGCCCACGGGCGCCAGGGAAAGGCCCACGCCCAGCACCAGGTGGCACAGGGCGGTAAAACGTTTGGTATAGCTGTAGCCCAGCACTACCAGCAGCGCCACGGGCGAAAGGAAAAAACAAAGAGGATTGATGAACCAGGTGGTGGCCATGAACAGCAGCGCGTTGCCGATCACAAAATAGAGCGCGTTGCCGGAAGAAATGATGCCCGCCGGTATCTCCCGCTGCGCGGTACGCGGGTTCTTTTTATCAAAATCCGCATCCAGCCAGCGGTTGAAGGCCATGGCCGCACTGCGGGCAAAAACCATACAAAGTACTACCAGCAGCAGCTTTGTCCAGTCAAACGCATGCCCCGCCAGGGATACTGCCATGAAAAAACCGATCATGGCAAAGGGCATGGCAAAAATAGTGTGACTGAACTTCACAAGTGAAAGATAGTTCCTGATTGTGGTGGTGGACATGGTATACATTTACTTTTTTAGTTTACAGAACAGGTCCCATATTACAATGCCGGTGCTTACGGAAATGTTCAGCGAATGCTTCATGCCCAGCTGCGGTATTTCAATGCAACCGTCTGCCACTTTCATCACCTCCGCGTCTACGCCTGATACTTCGTTGCCGAACACCAGGGCCAGGGGCGTGCCCGCGGGTTGAAAATCATGCAGCATCACGCTCTGCGCCGCCTGTTCAATGGCCATTACCGTGTACCCTTCCTCTTTGAGCGCCAGCACTGCCTCCATGGTAGTGGGAGCATACTGCCAATCTACCGTTTCCGTGGCGCCCAGGGCGGTTTTCTGAATGTCCCGGTGCGGCGGCACGGGCGTGTAGCCGCATAAAACAATGCCCTGCAGCAGGAAAGCGTCTGCCGTTCTGAACACGGAACCCACGTTATGCATGCTCCGCACATTATCCAGCACCAATACCAGCGGCGTTTTGTTGGCCGCCTTGAACTCGGCCACCGTTTTCCGGCCCAGCTCATGCATATTTAACTTCCGCATGCCTGCAAAGATAATTTTTTTATTACCGAACGGAGCCGCCGGCTTCTTATATTTGCCGCATGGCTAAAAGTAAATCCGAAGAAACGCCCTTAATGCAGCAGCACAAAGCCATCAAGGCCAAATATCCCGATGCGGTGCTGCTCTTCAGGGTGGGCGACTTTTATGAAACATTCAACGAAGACGCGGTGATAGCTTCCCGGGTGCTGGGCATTGTGCTCACCAAACGGGCCAACGGCAGCGCCGCATTTATTGACCTGGCGGGTTTCCCCCACCATTCGCTTGACACCTATCTGCACAAACTGGTAAAAGCCGGCCATCGCGTAGCCATCTGCGATCAGCTGGAAGATCCCAAAACCGTAAAAGGCATTGTAAAACGCGGGGTCACGGAAATGGTGACGCCGGGCGTGGCCGTGAACGACAAGCTGCTGGAGAACAGCCATAATAATTTCCTGGCCGCCGTACATTTTGGCGCGGAGCTGACCGGCGTGGCCTTCCTGGACATCAGCACGGGAGAGCTGCTGGTGGCGCAGGGCAGCCTGGAGTACATAGACAAGCTGCTGCAAAGCTTCCGCCCGGCGGAAGTGATATTTGCCCGGCAGCAGCAGAAAAACTTCCGGCAAAACTTTGGCAGCCGCTTTTACACCTATACGCTGGAAGAATGGATCTTCACCAACACCTATGCCCGTGAAATACTGCATAAACATTTCGAGACCCATTCCCTGAAAGGGTTCGGAACGGAAGACATGACGGAGGCGGTGATTGCCGCCGGCGCCACCATGCACTACCTGAAAGACACCGAGCATCCCAACCTGCAGCATATTACCAGCATGCAGCGCATAGACCAGGAAGATTTCCTGTGGATGGACCGCTTTACCATCCGCAACCTGGAGCTGCTGCAAAGCACCGTGGAGCAGGGCAAAACCCTGCTGGGCACGCTTGACCATACGCTTACCCCCATGGGCGCGCGCCTGCTGAAACGCTGGATCGTGTTCCCGCTCAGAGACATCCGCCAGATCAACGAGCGGCTGGACGCGGTAGAAGACCTCATCCGCGAAGCTGACCGCAGCATTACCCTGGGGCAGCATCTCAAAGCCGTGGGAGACCTGGAAAGAGTGGTATCCAAAATTCCCCTGAAAAAGATCAACCCGCGCGAAGTGATGCAGCTGGCCAAAGCCCTGCAGCAGGTGTGCGAAATACAAAAACTGCTGGAGAATACCACCAACCCGCTGCTGCGCCAGCTCCAGGAGCAGCTGGACCCGTGCGACAGCATCCTGCAGCGCATCCTGGCCGAGGTGGCAGACAACCCGCCCGTGCTGGCCAACAAAGGCGGCGTGGTGCGCGAAGGGGTGAACAAAGACCTGGACGATCTGCGGGCCATTGCCAGCTCAGGCAAAGAATACCTGCTGCGTATACAGCAGCAGGAATCTGAAGCCACCGGCATCCCTTCCCTGAAAGTGGCGTTCAACAACGTGTTCGGCTACTACCTGGAGGTGACCAACACGCACAAGAACAAGGTGCCCGCCAGCTGGATACGGAAGCAGACCCTGGCCAACGCAGAGCGCTACATCACCCCGGAGCTGAAAGAATACGAAGAAAAGATCACCGGCGCGGAAGAAAAAATACTGGCGCTGGAAATGCAGCTGTATGATGCGCTGCTGCTCACCCTGCAAGATTTCATTCAACCCGTGCAACGCAACGCGCAGGCGCTGGCGCGGCTGGATTGCCTGCTCTGCTTTGCCCACAACGCCGTGCAGTTCAAATACCGCCGCCCGCAGGTAACGGAAGCACATCATATAGACATCAAAGACGGCCGCCACCCCGTGATAGAACAGGGGTTGCCGCCGGGAGAAAATTATGTGGCCAATGACATACTGCTGCACCAGGACGAGCAGCAGGTGATCATCCTCACCGGCCCCAACATGAGCGGTAAATCCGCCCTGCTGCGGCAAACCGCCCTCATTACGCTCATGGCCCACATGGGCAGCTTTGTTCCCGCCAGCGCAGCGGAGATCGGCCTTACAGACAAGATCTTCACACGAGTGGGCGCCTCAGACAACCTGAGCGGCGGCGAAAGTACCTTTATGGTGGAGATGAACGAAACCGCCAGCATCATCAACAACATTACGCCCCGCAGCCTCATCATCCTTGACGAGATAGGCCGCGGCACCAGCACGTACGACGGCATTTCCATTGCCTGGAGCATTGTGGAGTACCTGCACAGCATGACGCCCCACCGGCCCAAAACCCTCTTTGCCACCCACTACCACGAGCTGAACGAGCTGGAAAACACCCACAGCCGGGTGAAGAACTTCCACATCACCAACAAGGAAGTGGGCAACAAGATCATATTTCTCCGCAAGCTGGCGCAGGGCGGCAGCCGCCACAGCTTCGGCATTCACGTAGCGAAAATTGCCGGCATGCCCCCGCAGCTCATTAACCGCGCCAACGAAATACTCAGCCAGCTGGAAAGCCAGCACATTGAAGCGCCCATGCAGCAAATTGCCGCGCCCACGCACAAAGTGCAGCTCAGCATTTTTGACGCGCACAGTGACACCTTCCAGGCCATCCGGGAAAAGCTTTCTTCTGTAGACATCAACCGGCTAACGCCGGTAGAAGCGCTGCTGAAGCTGGGTGAGATCAAGGATTTGTTGCAGTAACCGGATCATACTTTACATCAAAAGGGCTGAACCGAAAGCAGTGATCTGCTTTTGGCTCAGCCCTTCCTGCTTCATGCAGGGAAGCATGCTGCCGGTATGGGGGCCACAGGTTATGACAAGGTTCTTTCAAGGTATACTTAAGAATAAGACAGAGATATCTTACCCTTATATAGAGGTGAGATATGGATGGGATATCCTTAGAATATGAGTATGATATGGGTAAGATATCCTACCTGAAACCCAATACCAGCAATACTTTTGGCCAGGAGCAAACACGCGGGGACCTGCACGGGGAATACCGTAATTGCCTTTAGCTCAATGAGAATCAATAGTTCATCCCTTTGTTTCCCAAAAAACAAAAGCGGCCCAGAGCTTTCGCCCTGAGCCGCTTTCTCACATCAGCACAAATTCAAAAAACGCTACTGCTTGTCCCACCATACTCTGCCCGTAAGCTCGTTGGGACTGCCATATTCTCCTGTTGCCTGCATGTCTGCAATAGCATTGTTATAATTGGTCATATTGGCGGAGTTGGGAATGGGCAACTGCCAGCGGCGCGGAATTGCAGCCACGGTGCCGCCGATCATTACCGGCTCCAGAGACAGGATGCCGCCAGCTTTGGGATACCCAAGCCTTTTCCAGCTGGCCCATGCTTCCCAGGGAGATTTGAAGTGATGCAGCAGCAGTTGCACGCCTATTTTCTCCAGCTTCTCTTCCGTGCCGCCGGTGAAGGCTATCTCCGGTTTCTGCAGGTAGGTGGTGATGGCTTCAGCGCTTACCGGCGCAAAATCAACAATACCGGCAATTTTGCCCATAGCCTCATACGCCTGTATGGAAGCGGTTACGCCCTTGTTGTACCACGTTGCCGCATCTTCGCTGATGAGTCCGCGTACCGCCAGCTCCGCCAGCATAAGGCATTGTTCTGCATAACTCACCAGCGGCTGGGTGTACTGGCCGTTGGCGCCGCCATCCTGGCTGAGGTCAAACAGGCGGTTCTGGAAACGGCTGAGCGTGTCTACCGTGCGTTGTTCCGCCTTGCCGTTCACCACCAGGGAGTAGGTTTTGGTGCCGAACAGGCTGGCGTATTGCGGCAGGTTTCTGCTGTCAGGACTTACCGGCAAGCCCACATAACGTTCCGGGTTGTACACGGCAGACGCAGGGAAGCCTCCGCCGGCCTTGATGTAATTGAACTCCGCCTCCGTCATGGCGTTCTTTTTATAGAACAACGCCAGGCGCGGGTCTGCGTTAGACTTCAGGAAGTCAAGCATATTGATGCTGACAGCGCTGGCATTGTTACCCTGGGGGTTCCAGTTACCGCCGCGTGCAAACTGGGTGCTGGAAATGAACTTCCACTCCTCATCGTTGCTGGCATAGAGGCCAGCGGGGCTCGCCATTACCTCATCAATGATCTGTTTAGCCTTGGCAGCATTACGCTTCAGCAGGCGCACCGCCAGCTTGAGGCGCAGCACGTTGGCTGTTTTAGCGTAGTTGGCCGTGGCAGTAGCAGCGTTGGTGTAAAACATATCGTACTTCGCCAGTCCTATCTGACCGGTGGAAGGCTTCAGCAGGGAATCCACCGCTGCCTTCAGCTCTTCATTGAAGATATCGAACAATTTTTCCTGGCTGTCATACACCGGTGTGAAGTTAGCCGTTTCACGCGCCTGCAGGGCCTCGGAGTAAGGAATGGAACCATTGGCGTCAGATACACGGAAGGCGGCGTACACCTTGTGGATCTTTGTAATGGCGCCAATGTTGCGGTACAGCAGCTTGTTTGATTCAGGCATGTTGGCGATCAGCTTCTCCATTTCTACCAGGTTACGCCCGATGTTGGTATAAAAAGCGCTGTAAAAATTATTGGTATTCTGTCCGCCGAACATACCCGGCTGGTTGCCTTCCGGCGCAGCCACGCTGAATTGCATCCAGCGCATCAGGAAGCCGTAGTTATCGTAATACCAGTCAAAATCCCGGTCCACCATAGCTTTCTGGGAGCTGGTGATCATGGTTTCCGGCTGAATGGCGGGAGACACTTCCGGGTTGGAGTTCTTTTCCGAGAAGTCTTTGGTACAGGCGCTGGCCAGCGTTGCCACTGCCAGGGCGCCGATGCCTAATTTATGTTTGATATTCATCATCGTCCTTTTTAATAATTAGAAACCTAATTGGATAGTGAAGGCCATGTTACGCACAAAGGGCGCACCGCCATACTCGGAGAAGGCAAATGTGCTGTTGTTGCGCAGGCTTTCCGGGTTGATGTGGTCTGGCAGGTTGTTGAACAGGTAACCCAGGTTGCGGCCCGTCAGCAATACCCTGGCTTTGGTGAGCTTCCAGCGTTCCACCATTTTAGTGGGGAAGGAATAGCCGAGAGAAACCTCGCGCAGGGCCACATAAGATGCGTCAAACACGGAAGCCTGGCGGATGCCGATACCCCATTCTCCCACCATGCTGTAATACTGATAGGGAGAAAGCGGTGTTACGTACCCTTTTTCATACGCCTCGCGGTAGGTCATGCCGCTGATGTCCTGGCTGAGGCCGGTAGCGGTGGTACCTTTCATGCCGGCGCCGAACACACCGTCAGGGATCATGCCGTCATCATGCTGCACGCCGTCTTTGTCTGTCCAGGCAATGCCGCCGGAAGCCGCATCGCGGCCGGGCAGTGTGCTTTCAATAGTACCACGGCCGGTACCGTACTGGTGGGAAGCGGAGAAAATGTCACCGCCCATGCGCGCGTCCAGCAGCACGTTCAGAGACCAGTTCTTGTAAGAGAAGTTGTTGTTCAGGCCCAGGTTGAAATCTGGCGTAATGTTGCCTACTTCGGCATAGCTGCGTTTGAACTGTACCGGGAAGCTGGATGATTTTTCGATAACGGGCTTGCCGTTCTTGGACGGATCGTCAGACACGTATGGCGTATAGCCGTAGTTGGTTACCAGCACGCCATACGGGCGGCCTACCTGCGCTACTACCCTCACATCCTGGTCGTTTCCCATCTCATAGATGTCAATGCCCGGGGTCAGCGCAATGATCTTGTTGGTGTTGCGCGTGCCGTTCAGCTGCACGTCCCACTGGAAGTTTTTACCCTGGATGGGGCGGCCGTTGATGGCCAGCTCAATACCTTTGTTGCGGAAGTGGCCGGCGTTGATGATCTTGTTTTTCACACCGGATTCAATGGGCACTTCCAGCCGGAGTATCTGGTTCTTGATGTCTGACTGGTAGAGTGCTACGTCAAAGCCCAGGCGGCTGTTGAAGAACCTTACGTCCGCACCTACTTCATAGGAGTGAGACATGGAAGGTTTCAGGTTATCGTTAGGATAGGTTTCCTTGTTGAACGGATAATAGAGGTAGCCGGGGTTAATGCCGCCCTGCCACAGCTCTTCCATGGTATAACCGGAGTTAAGCTGCCAGGGGCCGGTATCGCCACCCACTATAGCGTAAGAGGCCCTCACTTTACCATAGGTGATCCAGGAAGGCAGCGCGTTCTTGTAGGTTTCGGTAAACTCCCAGGCGCCGCTCACAGAGGGGTAAAAGTAGGAGTAGTTACCACCACCCTGGGGGTAAGCCAGTGCGGAAGACCAGTCGTTACGCCCGGTCACATCCAGGAAGAAAGCGTTCTTGTAGGAAAGGCTGGCAGATGCAAAGATGGAATTGATCTGTTTTTCCGCCAGTTTTTTATTGCCGCGGGCATCTACCGTACCTATGCTGTTGCTGATGGTGAATTGACCGGGTATCAGCAAACCGTTGGTAGTGCGGGCGCTGTATTCATTACCCAGGCCGGAGCGCCAGGTTTCTGCGCCCAGGTTAAAGTTAAGCGTGAAGTCATCCTTCATTTTGGGAGAGAACATAGCCATACCGGTGAAGGTATACTGTGTTCTGTTCACGCCGCTGATGGCGTAAAGACCGCGGGCGCCGCCAAAGTTCGGGCCCCAGCCCAGCTCACGGCGGTCATCTTTATTTTGTTCGTTACTGAAAGTACCGCGCAGTAACAGTTTCAGCCAGTCTGTAGCGGTAGCCGTGAGGGAGAGGTTACCCATGAACAGGTTCTCTTTCCTTTCCCAGCGGTCGTGCTTCAGGCTGAACCAGTAGTCTGCACCGGGGTATTGGCCCAGGTAATCATCCATGTTGCTCAAACCGGGGTTGGGGCCCAGGTATCGGGCGCTCCAGTAAGCCGGATCGTAGTTACGGGGGAAGATGTAGATCCATTTACGGCCAATGTTGTGATTGGTATAGTCACCACCCTGGCGCGTAGGGTTCAGAGCATTGGAGAACGCGTAGGTAACGCCGCCTTCAGCAGACAGGAACTTGTTCAATACCGTAGAGGTTTTGAGGGAGAGGGAGTTCCTGTTAAAGTCGTTATTAGGCATTACGCTGTTGTTCTGCAGGCGGGAGTAGGAAAAGCGGAAGTTTGATTTCTCCGTGCCGCCTTCTACCGCTACGTTGGTATTATAATATTTACCCGTTTGGTAGCCATCCAGGGCGTTGTTAGGCATGGCGGCGTAAGGAACAATGTCTCCGTTCACCAGTTTGGCCATCTGCCCTTCCATGCGGGGGCCGAAGCTGTTGCCGCCGGCTTCCACCACGTTGTTGCCCTGGGTGTCTTTGTTAAATGAATTTTTGGTGCCCGCACCATATACGTTCTGCAGCGCAATGGGCGTACGGTAAGCCTTTTCGAACTGTACCGTCTGGCTCACTTCCACGCCCAGGCCTTTACGGGTGAGGCCTTTTTTGGTGGTGATGAGGATGGCGCCGTTGATAGCGCGGGAACCGTACAACGCAGTGGCCGCTGCACCTTTCAGTACTGATACAGACTCAAACTCGTCAGGGTTGAAGTTCTTCAGCACGTTACCGAAGTTTACCGCGTTGTCAGAGATGTCGTTTTCGAAGATCACCCCGTCTATTACGAAGATGGGCTGGTCTTTACCGTCCAGCGATTTTGCGCCGCGGAGCACGATGCGGTTGGCAGCCTGCGGGCCGCCGGCCGCGCCGGAGATGTCTACACCCGCTACTTTACCCTGCAGGGCAGCCACCGGGTTGATGGCATTGGTTTTGGCGATTTCGGAACCCTTCAGCTCCGTCATGGCGTAGCCCAGCTTGCGTGCTTCACGTTTGATACCCAGCGCGGTTACCACCACTTCATTCAGGTTTTTGGCGTCTTCTTTCAGCACAATGTTGAGCGCTTCCGTACCAACAGGTGTTTCCTGGGTAAGGTAGCCCATAAATGAAAAAACCAGTGTTGCGGAGGGTTGCACACTGATCTTGAACGAGCCGTCAGCGGTGGTCATAGCCCCGTTAGACGTACCTTTTTCTTTTACCGTAACACCGGGCAGCAGGGTGCCGTTGGCATCCCTTACAGTGCCGGTAACTGCTTTCTTTTCCTGCGCCCATGAGAGGGGGGCAAAGCAGAAAGACAGCAACGTGGCGAGCAGCAGAATTCTTCGCATAGCTTCCTTAGATTTTAATTTGAACTGATCCTGTAAATAGTTATCCCTTTATTGGTTGATAGTTGATCTCAAGGCATCAACTATAAAACAATACAATTCCTGTCCGCCCGCGGGGCGGCAATTTCCGGCTGCGGCATTCCGGCGGCGGCGTTCACTGCAATACGCAGCACGCCCGGCCTGCCCCGGCAGTTCCGGCTACATAGAAACGGCTGATAAAAACGGAGAGATGATTTCCTGCTACCCTAAATGCGTGGCGTATCTCTGTCAGCGTTGTTCACTATACTCCGTTGTTCCGGAACATACAAAAAGGGAATAAATCGTTTTAGCGATCCTCCCTTTTAAAAACCTGTGTGATCCGCACCCGGCGCCGGCCCGCAGATATTTTTTAATGCATAAAACGATTTAGCAATATGCAATAAAAAAAACCTGTGAATTACCCAGCGCTCTCAAATTTCTGCTTCACGCACAAGTTTTGTGTTCCGAAAAACGAACGTCTGCAACTTAGTCAAAGTTGGTTAACACACAAAGCAAAATTTAACTTTTTTTTGATGAAGGGTTCACATAGCCTTCACATTCCTGAAAATACTATCACTCTGCGCGAATATGATATACGTTACAACGCGCATCAGGAGGAAACCCGCTCCCACTCTCCTTTGCCGCCCTTTCGCCATCTCGCGGGCAAGGCTGCACGTTTTCCCGCGGAACAATCAACTTCTCTTGTAAGGACAGATCGCCCAATTAATTGATAAATGGCATTGTTTTTAACAAAAAACTCGCTAAGTTTGATATGTACAACCAGAAGAAAAACGGGGGAAGAGAGGGATCTGCAAGCGGCCGTTTCTTTTTTTTAACCGGCATCGCTAAAACGTTTTACTCTTCCCTGCTAAACTTGCCTGATACCAGAACGGCTAATATACACTACCGGAAGGCACCAATGTCCCGAAAAACAGCATCGTTTATCACCAGCACGGCCACATTCAACCAAAAGAGAACAAACGTTATTTAAAACTTAAAACGAACAGTGAACATCAACCTGGGGGTACCCTGCACTAACGTGTGCCCTGCAGTATCTTTCTTCAGACACTATTTTTTATCCAACAAGTACAATCAGGAGTGCCTTCACTCCTACAGGCCATTTTTTATCTAAAACAGTTGAACAATGAAAAGAACGCTACTCCTCATGGTGGTCTTGCTGACCCTGTGCGCACAAGCCTCCCGCGCGCAGGAAAAGAAGGCCATCACCGGCACCGTCCAAAGCGCCACCGGCGCCCCGCTTCCTGGTGTCACCATTTCAGAGAAAGGCACCAGCAACGGCACCATTACCGGGGCAGACGGCTCCTTCCGCCTCAGCACCGCGCCCAACGCCACCCTGGTATTCAACTTCATCGGCTACACCCGCCGGGAAGTACCGGTTTCCGCCCAGTCTGTCTACAACATCACGCTCAGTGAAGATGTTACAGGCCTCAATGAAGTGGTGGTAACCGCGCTGAACATCAACCGCGCCAAAAAATCACTGGGCTACTCCCAGGGCACCATCAACACGGAGAGGCTGGAGAACATCGGCAGCCCCATCAACGCCTTCGGCGCCCTGTACGGGCAGGTGGCCGGCCTGAAGATCACCTCCACCGCCCTGGGCCCGGCCGGCGGCATGTCTATCAACATCCGCAACGCCGTATCGCTCTACGAAGGCTCCACCAACCGCCCGCTGTTTGTGATAGACGGCATTCCCATGCTGGACTGGCAGACAGACATCAACCGCAGCACGGGCAACGGTCTCAATGACCTGAACATGGACGATATTGCTTCCTTCGAAGTGCTGAAAGGCGCCAAAGCCGCCGTGCTCTACGGCTCACAGGGCGCCAACGGCGTGATACTCATCACCACCAAAAGCGGCAGCAAAAAAAGAGGTTTCGGGGTAGACGTGAACCTCAGCCACTCCCGGGATAATGTGTGGATCATGCAGGAGTTCCAGAACGAGTTCGGCTCCGGCTTCCCCGCTGCCTGGGTAACCCCTGGCACCGTAGATGCGGAAGGTTTCTATCAACGTTTCGGCAAACAGGCCTACTACCCTACCAACTATAACTTCGGGCCTAAAATGGACGGGCGGCAGATACTCTGGTACGACAGTGTGATGCGGCCTTACGTGGCACAGCCCAATAACATCAAAAGCTTTTACCGCAACGGCTTCACCAACTCCGCCAACGTGGCCCTCCAGGGCGGCAGCGAAATAGGCGGGTTCCGCATCTCCTACACCCGGCGGGACTATAAAGGCATATTTGAAGGGTTCAAGCTGCATGACGACAACTTCAACTTCAACGGCAATATCAAGATCACCAACCGCGTGAACTTCAAGCTGGTGAGCACTTACGCCACCACCTTCAACCACAACGCCCCGCCCACCAACCAGGACGTGTTCGTGACCTACGGCGTTCCCCGGCAGCTGGACGTAGACCTGCTGCGAACGCAGATCGTAGACAAAGAGAACGATAATTATTTCTGGTGGTACATGAACGACCGCAACACCCGCTACCCTGTGGGCGGTATTGTGCGTGACGGGCTGGCAGGCAACTACCTCTGGAACCAGACGCAGAACGACTATGATAACACCCGCAACCACTTCATCAATTCCGCCACGGTGGGCGTAGACATCGGCCACGGCTTCCGGCTGGAGCTGCTGGGCGGTTTTGACTGGATCACCAACAAGAACGAGCAGAAAGAGAAGGTGCGACGCCCGCTTTCCGTGGTCAACGGCGGCCGCTATTACCTGTCTAACAGCACAGACGTCTTCTACAACGGCCAGGCAGTGCTCAGCTACGAAAAGCAGGTGAACCCCAACTTTGATATCAACGCTTTTGTAGGCGGTGTAATTCAGCGCCGCACCAGCGAGTCTACCAACAGGACCACGCCTGGTGACGGGTTCATCACCCGTGACTGGTTCTCCTTCCGCAATGCCAAAACAACGCCGGTGCTGAGTGACGATACCCGCCGCTACAGCCGCCTGTACGGTCTCTTCGGCTCCGTGCAGTTTGGCTGGAAAGGCTGGCTTTACCTGGACCTGCAGGGGCGTAACGACTGGTCTTCCATTCTTCCCCCGGAAAACAACTCCTACTTCTACCCCGGCGCCAGCGTGTCCTGGATATTCAGCGAAGCCCTGCCCAAACCGGCCTGGCTCAACTTCGGCAAGTTCAGGGTATCATGGGCAGACGTAGGGCGCCCAGGGCCTGAATACTTTGCCAACACGGTGTATGACATCGGCAGCTATGGCGGGGTGATCACCTACTCGCCGCGGGGAGACCTGCCTCCGGCCGACCTGAAGCCGGAACGCAAGCGTGAGCTGGAGCTGGGCATTGAAAGCAAAATGTTCAACAACCGCTTCGGGCTGGAAGTGAACTATTATAACGGCAATACGTATGACCAGATCATGGGCCTCAGCGTGGCGCAGGCCAGCGGCGTGGGCACCACCCGCATCAATGCCGGCCAGATCGGTCATAGCGGCCTGGAAGTGATGCTCACCGGTACGCCGGTACAAACCAAAAACTTTAGCTGGGAAACGGTGCTCAACTTCCATAACGACAAGCCCATGGTGAAAAAACTGGCGCAGGGCATTACCTCCCAGGGCCTTTGGGGCATGTCTGGCGCTTCTGTGGTAGCCAAAGAAGGGCAGCCCTGGGGGCAGATCATTGTAAGGCCTTACCGTACCAACGAACAGGGCGTGCGCATCACGGAAGGCGGTTATTACTCTACAGACCCCACCAAGGAAGAAATTGTGGGCAAGGTGCTGCCAGACATCCTGGGCGGTTTCAATAATACCCTCCGTTACAAGGGGCTGGAGCTGAATTTCAACATAGACTTCCAGTTCGGTTCCACCCTGGTATCCCAAACCAATATGTACATGGTAGGCAACGGCTCCGCCAAACAGACCGTAGCCTACCGGGATGAGGCGCATGGCGGCCTGCCCTATTACATCAACAATGCCGGCGCATTTGTGAAGCTGCCCAGCCACACCGCTCCCGTGCCGGCAGATTCCAAGTACCCGTTCATTATGCATGACGGGGTGATACTGCCCGGCGTGGAAGCAGACGGCAAGCCCAATGAAACCATTATTACCGCCGCAGACAAACACTCCTATTACTGGCAAACGTTCATGGACATTCAGCCGGACATCGTTTACAAGAACGATTACATCAAGCTGCGGAACATTGTGCTCACGTACAACTTCCCCAAACGGCTGACGGATAAAATGCATTTCGACAGACTGGCTATTTCCGCATTTGCCAATAACCTCTGGTACATTCATAAAACCATGCCCAACGTAGATGCGGAGGCGCTTAACGGCACCAACGTATTCTTCGAGAACAACGCCTTCCCCTCCACCCGGAGCTATGGCTTAGGTATCAGGGCTTCATTTTAAAACGGCATATCATGAAAAGGAAAATATTCAATATCATACTGGGTACCACCCTGCTGCTGGCGGCGGCCTGCCAGAAAAAGCTGGAAGAGGACTACCTTGACCCGAACGGCTTCACTTCACCCACCATAGAAGGCTTTTATGCCAACGCACAGCAGCAGCTCGGTATTTTCAGGTACTCTTACGGGGAAATGTTCCACAACTTCAATACCTTCGGCCCCATGCTGGGCTCCGGCGGGTATGCCAATGACGGCTCCCCCTCCAATTTCTCCTGGGTGCACAACCCGTACAGCGACTCCTACAGCAAGCTGCGCTCCCTGCGCGCCATGCAGGACATGTTCAACAAACTGCCTGAAGAGGATAAAAAGAACTACGAAATATTCATGTGGACGGCTTCCGTGATCCGCGATTACATCTTTTATCATCTTACAGATGCCTGCAACGACGTACCTTTCACTGAGGCCATGCAGGCGCAGGACCTGAACTTCTTCCCGTCTTTTGACAAACAGCAGGACATCTACCACGCCATACTGAACGATCTCAAGGATGTATCCGGCAAGCTGAAGGGCTACGCCCTCAATACCAGCTTCATCCAGCAGCAGTTCCCGCGCAACGATATCTGGTTTGCCGGCAACATCAACACCTGGCGGGTATTCATCAACAGCCTGCGCATGCGGCTGGCCATGCGTTTGACCAATGTGGAGCCGGCTCTCAGCAAAAGCACCATCCAGGAGGTATTGGCAGATGGCGTATACGCAAAAGACCGGGCTACCTCCATTACGCTGGTAGACCGGCAACCTGAAAAAGCCATGGAGCTGTTGATTTTCCGCTCCATTTCCGAAAGGCTGCCGCAAATGCTGTGGGCGCCGCAAAATATGATGAAGGTGATGCGGAAGGCCGGCTTCCCCGAAGATCCGCGCATCAAGGTGTTGTTCCAGCCTGACAAAGACGGCAACTATACGCCCATGCCGGCTGAAGGGGCAGACGTAACGGCCATTTCACCGCAGATCACCACCTCCAACATGGCCAAAACCTTCCCCTCCTTTTACAACCGCTTCACCTTTGAACGGAACTTCGGCATGCCATACCAGATCATTACCTCCTCTGAAGTACACTTGCTGAAGGTGGAAGCCGCCCTCCGCTGGCCAGACCTGGGCATCAACGCGGCAGACGAGTACAGGGCCGCCATGCAAGAATCTATAGATATCTATTACGAGATCAACGGCATTGCCAAAGACAGCAGCTATAACGGCTTCATCAGCGCCGCCAAGGCCACCAAACCGGCGCAGGCCACCATCAACGCCTTCCTGGACGCTATGGTGAACGAGTTCAACGCAGCAGCGGCAGCAGAAAAAATGGGGCTGATGTATGATCAGAAGTACGTGCATTTTAACATGCTCAAACCGTACGAGCTGTGGGCCGATACCCGCAGGTTGATGAAAGAGCTGGGCGCCCGTGTACGCAAAAGCCCCAGTAACGTGAGAATGATGGAGAGAACCGTGTACCCCACCAGCGAAGAGCTGAACAACGGGGAAAAATTCCAGGCGGTAAAACAGCAGAATAATTATACCACGCCGGTGTGGTGGACGGGGCGGTAACCCTGCCTGCGCCAACAAAAAAAGGTGATGCGCCGGTTGCGGCGCATCACCTTTTTATATCTGCTGCGGCCTGCGGCGCAGCGGGTATCGTTAAACAGTGAGCTTTTTCCTTTTTTTGCAGCTTTCCCGCTTCACCAGCGTAGCCGGCAGCACCACCTGGTTGATCTGCTGGTTGTTGTGGTTCAGCTCGTTCATCAGCACCTGTATCAGGTTGCGGGCAATGTCGTGAATAGGTTGCGCCACGCAGGTAATACCCGGCGTGTGCAGGCGGAAGAGATCGTGGTCATCAAAACTGACCATGGCAATATCATCCCCTATTTTGATGCCCAGGTCTTTAAAACATTCTATGCCGTATACGCCCAGGTAGTTGGTGGAAAAGAAGATGGCGTCCAGGTCAGGGTTGCTTTCGAGGAACGTCTTGATCTGGCTCACGGCCTCGTCTTTTGAAGCGGCAAAAGGTATCTTTTTCAGGAACTTGCGCGGAAAAGAGGCGCGGTGGGCCTTCATGGCGGCGGTAAAGCCGTTGAGGCGTTCCTTCATCTGTATCTGTTCGGAGGTGGTGGTAATGAGGGCAATTTTGGAATGGCCCAGCTTCAGCAGGTACTCCCCCGCATCGTAAGCGCCCTGGAAATTATTCACCATTACGTAGTTGGTAGGTATCTGCGGAAGGTAACGGTCCATCAGCACCATGGGCTTGCGCGCGTTTTTCAGCATCTCGATCTCCTTGTCGAGATTGGGCGTGGGGGTAATGATATACCCGTCTACCTGCCGGTACTCCAGCACCTCCAGGAGGCCGCGGGCCTTTACCAGGTTGTCTTCCGTGCTGCCGTACAACACCTTGTACCCGAACTTGTCTGCTTCTTCTTCCACTATTTTGGCTACGTTGGCAAAGAAGTTGTTGGCAATGTCTTCCACGATCAGCCCGATGGTTTTGGTCTTGCCCGTGCGCAGCCCTCTTGCCAGCTGGTTGGGTTTATACTTCAGCTTGGCCGCCAGCTTCAGTATTTTCTTGCTGACCTGCTCGCTGATCCGTTTTTCCCGGCCTTTGCCGTTGAGCACAAAAGAAACTGTAGTTGGTGATACCCCCGCCTGTTTTGCGATGTCTTTGATTGATATGCCCTTCATACTTTGTGATAGGTGGTGCGTGCTTAATCGATTTAGCATTGACAAGGTACGGAAAATAATATGAAACAAAAAAGAATTTCCTGGCCTAAGCCCCTGTTTCTACAGGCTTTCCGGCCAAAACCGCTACCGCACGGCCCCCTTCGGGCAGGTGCCGGGAAAGAATTCCGGCACTAGACAAATATTCCGTGATTTTCGGAGAAACTAGTATTTTTTTAACTTAAATTTAATAATTTGCCAAAATAGAATTTAAAATGGCAGATGTTTTATTGCCAGCTTTTCATAGGACTAAACAAACCAAGGAAGCAAGTATGAAACCCATTCTTATAAAAGTGGGAGCCTTTGCCGACAACCAGATCACCATCATTGAGCGTTGCGATCCGTACTTCAATACACCTTTTCATTTTCACCCTGAATGTGAGCTGGTGTACGTTACTGAAAGCCAGGGCAAACGAATTGTAGGTGACAGCATCGAGAGCTTTGATGTGGGCGATATGGTATTTCTGGGGCCTAACATACCGCATGTATGGTACAATGATGAAGCGTACCACCGCAACGATGAGTCATTAAAAGCCCGTTCCGTTGTGATCTACTTCCCGAAAGATATTTTCGGGGACAAGTTCTACGGCCTGCCGGAAACCAAGGCATTGACAGACCTCTTTCACCGGGCGCAGCGCGGCATGAAGATCATAGGCGCTACCCAGGAAGCGTTGAAAGATGAAATACTTGCCCTTCCAAAAAAAGAAGGCCTGGAAAGGATCATATCCCTGCTGCAGATACTGAAAACGTTGTCTGAGACCAAAGACTGCTATTACCTGGCCAGCACGGGCTATTCCCATGCCTACAATGTGAAGGATAACCACAAGATAGACGAGGTGTTCAAATACGTGATGAACAACTTCTCCAAGGAAATTTCCCTGCAGGACGTAGCCAGCATCACCAACCTTTCCCCGCAGTCTTTCTGCCGGTTTTTCAAGAACCGCACTAAAAAGTCTTTCGTGCAGTTCCTTAATGAGGTACGCATTGGCCATGCCTGCAAGCGCCTTACGGAAGAAGACTGGTCTATTGCGGAAATAGCCTACTCCTGCGGGTTCAAAAACCTCTCCAACTTCAACCGCTTCTTTAAGGAGATAGTGGGGAAAACACCGAAAGAATACAAGAACGAGCTGCGGCTGAAAGAGGCTTGAAGCTGAATATATTATTTGCGAAAGGCTGCCGTTGCGCGGCCTTTTTTTATGGCCGCCGCAATGCCGGCAATGCATAAAAGCCGGCCCAAAAGGGCCGGCCGTTCATTGTTATAGATGAGCTATGTCTATGATGGGTTTATGGCTTGTCCCACCAGAGGCGGGTACCTCCGGTGTCCGGGCCACCTAGTAAAGTCACTGCTTTTTCCACTCCTTTCGGGTTGGTGGCATATTCCGTCTGCGAGAAATTGACGCGGCGGATGAAGGTAGCGGTGGGTATTTTCCCGCCGCTGTTGTTCACCACCACCGGGAACAGTTTCGGGTAACCTGTTCTCCTGAACTCGCTCCAGGCCTCCTGCCCGTCCGGGAACATCGCAATCCATTTCTGTGTGATGATCCGTTCCAGTTTTCTCTCGAAAGCGTCTCCCTCTTCCCAGCGGATGGTAATGGTGCTGAGGTAAGGGTTGCCTGCCGGCACGTTGTTGTCTGCATTTTTGGTATCTGTATAAGGCGCAGCATTGCTGGTGCCGTTGGCCAGGTAGGCCGTGGCATCTCCTGCGCCGCGCTGCGCAAAGGAGGTTTGCACCCCTTTTTCGTAATTGTCTTTGGCGTTGCCGGCGCCCGCCCAACCGCGCAGGGCGGCTTCGGCTTTGAGGAACCACACTTCCGCCGCCGTCATCAGCTGCATCCGGCCGGGCATGTCTGCCAGCTTGGAATAGTCTGCATAGATCTTGTCAGGCAGCGCTATGCCGGTGCGCACACCTTTATACACGCCGCCCGGTACCGCGGTGGCCGGCACAAAGTATTTGCTGATGCGCGGATCGTTGTAGCCGGTGAGCAGGGATTCCATGGGCGCGCCCATCCGGATGTCGTTGTAACTGTTGGTGTACGTGTTGTACGGGTTGGGCGTGGGGGAAATATCCACCGCCGCATCGTCTGCCGGCAGCTCCAGCAGCCCTGCGGGATGGGCCAGCGCGGCCTCTCCCTCTGTTTTCGCTTTGGCGGGGTCTGCCTTGGCAATACGGATGGCCAGGCGCAGCCGCAGGCTGTTGGCAAAGCGCAACCAGGACTTATAGGTACCGTCATACACCAGGTCAAAACGCTCGAAAGGTTTCAGCGGGGAGTTGGCCAGCGGCGTCAGCGTGCCGATGGCGGTGTTCAGGTCTTCAAAGAATGCATAATAGGCATCTTTCTGAGAGTCATAATCCACGCTCTTGTCAGGGTTAGGCTTGCCGTACTTGGTGTATACAATAGGGCCGTATACATCACTTACGCGGTGCATCACCAGCACTTTGAGTATCAGCATCCAGGCCTTGAAGTCCTTGAACTCTTCGCCTGCCAGCCGGTTAATGGTGCTGGCCACGGGCATTACGGCCACGTTGGGCGCAGGGGCATAGGAGCCGTATGCGCAGCCCCACATCACTTCGTTCCAGCCGTCTATCAGGTTATAGGTGGAGTTGTTGTTGCCGCCGTTGCCGAAGGGGCCGGGCACGCCCATGTAACCGCTCCAAATATCGCCCTGCAGGTTTTGCTGCACCTGCATCACCCAGCCGGGAGACACGGCGTAAATATTGGTCTGTATCTGCCTGAAGGGCTCCCCTATCAGGCGGAAGTCTGCTTTCAGGTCTTCTTCGCTCAGCCCGTAAGGGTCTGTGTTGATGCTTTCAAAACCCTTTGTGCAGGCGGCCAGCATCAACGCGCCAAGACCAGCTGCCGCCAGGTTCCTTATATGTTCAAGTTTAATGGTTCTCATCATTGTAAGTTTTTTTGGTCATGGTTTAGAAGCCTACTTTCAAACTGGCCCCTACGCTGTGGGTAGCTGGCTGGCCAAACACGTCTATACCCTGCAGGCGGTTGTCTCCACCGGCGCTTACCTCCGGGTCAAAGGGCGCATCGTTCTTGAAGAACAGCAGGTTGCGCCCAATCAGGCCTACCTGCAGGTTGCGCACCACCTTCGACTTTACGGGTATTTTGTAGCTGATGGCCAGCTCGCGCAGGCGGATGTTGGTAGCGTCATACATGTACAGGGCGCCTGCACCGGCACGGCCGCTCACGGCCTGGTAGTACGTCTGGGCATCCAGCCGGCCGGCCGGCTTGCCGTCTTCATACACCGCTCTTACGTTCACACCGCCGGCATCACGCGCCTGTGCAGTGGCTTCACTCACGCCATACTGGTCCAGCACGGCCTGCGTCATGCTCATCACCTTGCCGCCAAAGCGCCCGTCTATCAAAAAGCTCAGGGAGAAATTCCTGAAGTCTATCGTGTTGTTCCAGCCAAGGTTGAACCTGGGGTTGGGATTGCCGATGTTGTAAAAGCCGCTGGTGCTGTCAAGAGGTTTGCCGTCTGCGTCTACTATCAGCGCGCCGTCTCTTGTGTAGCGCAGGTAGCGGTTGGTATAAATATCGCCCCACTGCCCTCCTTCCTGTATGAAGGAGCCGTACATGTTGGAGCCGAACTCCGTCAGGGTGAAACGGTTGGTAGCATCCGCGCCGTCAATCTTGTCGTCAGACAGTTTCACCACCCGGTTCTGGTTAGCGGCAAAGTTGATGTTAGACGTCCAGGTGAGGGCGCTGGTTTTTACGGGCACTACGGTGAGCATGCCTTCAATTCCCTTGTTCTGGATGTTGCCCAGGTTCACGAAGTTGGTCTTGATATTATCGTCCGCGCCGCCAGACACCGGTATTTCAAAATACTGGCGGTAGTTGTTGTTTTTGTAGAAAGTGAGGTCGAGAGACAGGCGGTCTTTAAAGAAACGAACGTCCAGGCCGGCTTCCAGGGAGCGGTTGTCTTCCGGCTTCAGGTAAGTGCCGGGGAAGGGGCCGCGGGTGTTCACCAGCAACTGCGGCGCGCCGCCCACTATACGCACGGTAAAGTCAGGCTGGTTGGAGCTGTAGGGCGCAATGTCGTTCCCCACTTTGGCGTAGGAGAAGCGCACTTTGGCAAAGCTGATCACTTCAGGCAGCTTCGCCATTTCGCTGATCACGCCGGTAATGCCCGCGGAGTAGTAAAAGAACCCTTTGCTGGCTACGGGTGTAAAGGCCATGGTGCTTGACCAGTCGTTACGGCCCGTGAGGTCAAGGAACAGAAAGTCTTTAAACCCCAGCTGCGCATTGCCGAACAGCGCCTGCAGCTGCCGCCTGTCTACACCCTGCAGTTGTGTGAGCGAGCGGGGGTCAATGTTGGTGAGCTGGAACTTGTTCGGGTAAATGAGGCCGGGCTCGGAGTTGAAGTTCACATCCGTCAGGTTCCTGTCTCTCGTTCTGAGATCGGTGATGCTGGTACCCAGGTTGGCCGTGAGGCTCAGTTGTTCGCTGAGCTGTTTATTGGCGGTGAGTATCAGGTCTCCGTATAGCTGCGTATTGAACTCGCGCTCCAGTGTGTAGCGGCCGTTGGAGGGCGCCAGGGAAGACTGGGTGCTGGCGTGAGCCTTCAGTTCATATTCGTCATAACTCTTGTCAAAGCTGCCGCGCGCCTGTATGCTCAGCCAGCTCAGCAGCTGGTAGCGCAGGGAAAGGGAGGCCATGGCGCGGTCTCTTTTTTCATCACGGGTGTTGCGGTGGAGTATCCAGTAAGGGTTCTGCTGCTCAGGGTCTCCCTGCCAGTTTTTGTCATGATTGATGTTCCACCAGTTTTGCAGGTCAGTATTGCGGGTGGTGGAAAAATAAGTGTAGTTGTGTTTGTACGTGTTAAAATCAATGCCGCGGGGCAACAGGTAGAGGCCGGTGAGCGGGTTGAAATAAAAGCCGCTGCCGGGCCTGTTATGCGCTTTCTGGGTAACGAAGGTGATGTTGGCGTCTGCCGTCAGCCGGTCGTTCAGCAGCTTCAGCGTTTCGCGGAAGTTGAACGTATGGCGGTTGAATTTGGCGGTGGGTATAATACCTTTGCTGCTGGTATTGGAGTACGAGAAATAAGACTGCGCTATTTCATTACCGCCGCTGAGCGCCAGGCTGTTGGTGTAGGTGGCGCCGGTGTTGAAGAAGTCTTTGGTATGATCTTTCACATTTGTTTTTGGCCCCCAGCTCTGGTTGCTGCCGGGCTCTGACGTGGAGGGAGATTGTGCATAGCGGTACTGCATGTCAGGTTTTTTGAGCACAGACTCCCAGGTGGCATCAGAAGAAAAATCGATGCGCGTTCTGCCGGCGCGGCCTTTTTTGGTAGTGATGATGATCACGCCGTTGGCCGCCTGGCTGCCGTACAAGGCCGCGGCAGAAGCGCCTTTGAGGATGTTGATGGTCTCAATATCGTCAGGGTTGATGTTGGAGATACCGTCACCACCGTCACGGCCGGCGCCGGATTGTATGTCTGAAGACTGCCCGTATACGTTGGCCGGCTGCGAGGGGGAGAAGTTGGCCATGGGCACCCCGTCTATCACGTAGAGCGGCTGGTTTTCCCGCGTAGACTTGTTGCCGCGCATAATTACGCGGGCCGTGCCGCCCAGGCCGGAGGCGCTTCTGCTGATGGTAACGCCGGCGGCTTTACCGGCCAGGCTGTTGATCACGTTGGCGTCTTTCACGCGGCTAAGATCGCTATTGGTCAGCTGCTGCGTGGAATAGGTCAGCTCCCTTGATTTTTTTTCGATACCCAGCGCCGTTACTACAAACTCGCTGAGGGACTGGGCGCTTTCTTCCAGCACCACGTCATACACATCTGCTGTGCCCACCGCTATCTCCCTGGTGGTAAACCCCAAAAAACGGAACACCAGCACATCTCCGGGGTTGGCGCTCAGCAGGTACGCGCCGTTGGCGCCAGTTTGCGTACCGCGGTTGGTGTTTTTGACCATCACGGTTACGCCGGGAAGGGCAACGCCCCTGCCGTCACGCACGGTGCCTCTCACCTCCTTGTCTGCCAGGGAGGCGGCGTTTACCAGGTTTACAGACGTTAAGGAGCCGCCGGTATGTGTTTCCTGGTTCACTATGATTTTATTGTTTTTTCTTGTAAATTTCAGTCCGGTTTGTTCTGACAGCTGCTGAAGCACCTCGTCTACAGGCAGCTTCACACAGTTCAGGGTTACCTTCTTGCGGAGGTTCAGATCGGATTTGTCGTAATGGAAACTGAAACCCGTTTTCGAGGAAATTTCAGTAAACACGTCCTCCATGTTCTTGTTCTTGACCTGGATGGTGATACTGACATTTTTAGTGTCCTGCGACCCGGCATTGGCACTGGCGGTGTAAGGAGCCGCCAGCGCAATGCCAGATGCAAGTAATACCAGGGAAATCAGGCGTAGGCATTTTTTCATACATCTAGTTTTTGCTTTTTAGGAAAATTGTGTCGTTCGAGATGGTGTAGTGGATGTTTTTGGTTAAACAAATGGTTTCGATAATATCCTGGAGATTCTCGTCTTTGAAGAAGCCTGTATAACGCCACTCGTTCTTGCCGCTTTCGTTGATCACCGTTACATTGTAGCGGTTCTCTATTTCCGCTACCACTTCGTTGTAAGATGCGTCTTTGAACACCATAAAGCCCTGCTTCCACCCTACCACATCATCTTCCCGCTCAAATGTTGTTTTTGCCATCAATGCAGACTCGCGGTCTATGCTTACCCGCTCGCTGGGCAGCAGTATTACCGGTTTGGGTTTCTGGGCGTGGTCTACCTTCACCTTGCCCGTAATGAGGGCTACGGTAATTTTCTTTTCCCGTGAGTAGGCGCGGATGTTGAAGGAGGTGCCCAGCGCGGTTGTGGCCACATCTCCGGAGTGCACAATAAACGGCCGTGCAGGGTCAGCAGCTACCTTGAAAAAAGCCTCCCCTTCATCCAGGTAAATATTGCGCTGCGAGGGGCCGAACTTTTCAGGGTAACGCAGGCGGGATGAGGCGTTGAGGCTGATGGTAGACCCGTCGGCCAGTACGATCTTTTCCGTAGCGCCTTTGGTGGTGGAAATTTCTACATAACCGTTCCTCACCACCTTGTTGGTTTTTACCACAGCAGATTGTACCGCCAGGTGGCCGGGGCTGCCGGCAGGAGCAGCAGGCCCCTGTTTGTGTACCAGGGAAAATATGATGAGGCCGGCCAGCATGGCGGCTGCGCCGGTGTACAGCCATTTGCGCCAGGGCCTTCGCCGGGCGGGCATGTCCACTACAGGTACCGTTATCTGTTCGTGAATGTGAGAGCGCACTTCTTCCAGCTGCGCCTGCAAAAATTCGTCATCGATCATGGCGGAACGGTGCTGGTTCACACTGGCAAACCATTGCTCAATGATCTGTACCTCCTCTTCCGTACACTTGCCCTGGGTGTACCGTTCCAGTACTTTTTTGATCTGTTCAATATCCACTGCGGTAATTTTTTGGTTGCTGATATAAGGGAGTCGTTTCAGCGGCAAAAAAGTACCATCGGGGTTAGAAAATTGCGGGAAAGCGTTGATAGATAAGGGCTATCGGCTAAACAATGGAAAGCACTACGGCCAGGGCCAGCAGGTCTGTTTGGGTATAGTGGCTGCGGAGTATTTTCAGGGCTTTGGATATCTGGTTCTTCACCGTTTGCTGGGAAAGGTCAAGCCGGTTGGCAATCTGTTCTATGCTGAGGTTCTCAAAGCGGCTCAGCATGAAGATCTCCTTCATTTTCGCGGGCAGGCGGTTGATGGCCTCAAACACCTCCGTGGCTTTGGCCTTGTAGTCATAGGTTTCCGAAATGCTGTGCGGCTGCGCGTCAAAATGCTCTATCAGCTGCTGCAGGTACTTGCGGTAGGTAACATCTTTGCGGTACAGGTCTATGATCTTGTGGCGTACGCTCTGGTAAAGATAGGAACGGAGGGATTGCTGTACATCGAGCTGGCAGCGCTTTTCCCAAAGGGTGGTAAAGAGGTCCTGCAGCAGGTCTTTGCTGGTTTCCCCGCGGTCTGTTTTGCTGAGAATGTAAAGGTATAAAGGGCGGCTGTAACGGTCGTAAATGGTGTTGAACGCCGTGATGTTGCTATCTTTCAGGAGGGATAGCAGTTGCTCGTCAGAAAAACTGTTGAACATACAAAGTTTCGGTTGATAAAATGGCCGGTGACCTGGGATTTCGCTGTAATTCCTGTATTCTTCTAACGTGTTCTCCAGCCGGTTAAGCGGGGATGAAAATAACAAATCCACCTAAAATTAAAACTTTTTTACCCGGCAAATCCAAAATATTAATTAGCGTAACTCTTACACTAAGCTATTTTTTTATTCCCGGAAGAAGATTATATTTGATATCAAATTGATATCAGATGGAAAAGATCAATAAACCTATGAGCGGCTACCTGGCCTTTGTGCTCTGCATTCTCATCGGCCTCTTCGGCATACTGGCTTTTTATAATGCCGTGCAGCTGAGCGGCGGCTGGTCAATAATAACCGGTCTCCTGTTCATTGCTTTTGTATTTACTGCTAAAGGCATCAAGATCGTGAACCCTAACCATTCACTGGTGCTGACCTTCTTCGGGAAATATGTGGGCAGTATCAAACAGAACGGTCTTTTATGGGTGAACCCCTTGTTCGGCTCACAGAAAATTTCGCTGCGCGCCAACAACCTGAACGGGCAAACCCTGAAGGTGAATGACAAAATGGGCAACCCCATAGAAATTGCCGCCGTGATAGTATGGCAGGTGAGTGATACCTACAGGGCCGCCTTTGAGGTGGAAGGCTACCAGCAATATGTGCAGGTGCAAAGCGAAGCTGCTGTGCGCCACCTCGCTACCAGCTGCCCTTATGAGCGCCTGGAAGACGAGACGGCTGAAATTACGCTGCGAGACGGCGGAGAAAAGGTGAATGAGCTGCTGGAGCAGGAACTGAATGAGCGCCTGGCCGCCGCCGGCATCACCGTGCGGGAGGCGCGCATCAGCCACCTGGCTTATGCCCCTGAAATTGCGGGCGCCATGCTGCAACGCCAGCAGGCCACCGCCATTGTTGCCGCCCGCTCCAAAATAGTGGAAGGCGCTGTGGGCATGGTAGAAATGGCGCTGGAGCACCTGTCACGCAAACAGATCGTAACGCTTGACGAGGAACGAAAAGCCGCCATGGTGAGCAACCTCATGGTGGTATTGTGCGGTGAGAAAGCAGCTACGCCTGTATTGAACACCGGGTCTTTATATCAATAAAACATGAGCGGCAAGGAGAAAAAAAGTTTTGTACTGAGAATAGACCAGGCCACCTATGATGCGCTGGAGCGCTGGGCGGCAGACGAGTTCCGCAGCGTGAACGGGCAAATGGAATGGATCATTGCCAAGGCGTTGCGTGAGGCTGGCAGGGATAAAAAAGGGAAGGATAAAAAACCTTGAGGCCATTCTCAAACTACCGGCATAAAAAAACCGGCGCAGTTGCTCCTGCGCCGGTTTTTTTATGCAATGCATGATCTTATTGCTGCTGTGCCTTCTGCATCGGGTTGCCGCCGGTAGATGTGCCGCGTGCGCGCACCTCCCGCTGGAACAATTCAAACTTGGAAGGCGTGGATTCCCGCGGCCAGGCGTTGTTGCCTTCGTCTATGTCCGCTGTTTCGCGGTAAGGGTCCAGCCGGATGGCGGTTACCTCTTTGTCTTTCGCGAACACCTTGGTTACCTTGTTTTCATCATGCCGCCAGATGTAGGCGGAAATGCGGTCTATCTCCTTTGTACCGTCTGCAAATGTCCACTCAATGATGAGCGGCATCACGTTACCGCCCACGTTCCTGAAATGCAGCTCGTAAAAGTTCTTCCTGCTCTCATACAGGCGCTTCTCTTCCGGGCTGAGGGAGGCCTGCATTTTCTGATAAGCCTCCTGCTGGTCAGGTGTTACGGCATAGCGGTCCCATTTGTTGTAGAAGTCCTGCAGGCTGGTATCCTGCTCTATGGCAAACTTCACGCCTTTTTCACGGTTGCGGGTTTGCGCAATGTGTTTGGCGTCTTTCTCTTCAGCGGATTTTGACAGCTTGTTCTCTACAGCTGGATTTTTAGTGTCCATGCGGTACCACTTCACACTGTCCAGCGAAATGTCTACCGGTTCCGTACCAAAGAACCAGCCGCGCCAGAACCAGTCCAGGTCTACGGCGGAGGCGTCTTCCATGGTGCGGAAGAGGTCTGTAGGCGTAGGGTGCTTGAAGGCCCAGCGGCGGGAATATTCCTTGAACGCATAGTCAAACAGCTCGCGGCCCATCACTGTTTCACGCAGGATGTTGAGCGCAGTGGCGGGTTTGGCGTAAGCGTTGGGACCAAAATGCGTGATGTTCTCTGAATTGCTCATCACAGGCTCCAGCTGGTCTTTCGGCAGGCTCATGTACTCCACTATTTTGTGGGCGGGACCGCGGCGGGAAGGATAATTGTTGTCCCACTCCTGCTCAGCCAGGAACTGGCAGAAAGTGTTCAGGCCTTCGTCCATCCAGGTCCACTGGCGCTCGTCAGAGTTCACGATCATGGGGAAGAAGTTATGCCCCACTTCATGAATGATCACGCTGATGGCGCCGTACTTCGTGGCTTCGGAATAGGTGCCGTCTTTTTCCGCGCGGCCGTAGTTGAAGCAGATCATGGGGTATTCCATACCGTTGGCTGCTTCTACCGAGATGGCTACCGGGTAGGGATAAGGAATGGTGTGTTTGGAATATACGCGGAGGGTGTGGGCCACCGCTTTGGTGGAGTAGCGGCGGTAAAGGGGGTAAGCCTCCTGGCCGTAATAGCTCATGGCCATCACCTTTTTGCCTTCAATGTTGGTGGCCATGGCGTCCCAAACAAGGCGGCGGCTGGATGTCCAGGCAAAATCACGCACGTTCTCCGCTTCGTACACCCATGTTTTTTTGGCGCTGGCCTTGCTTTTCATGGCCTGCTGCGCTTCCGCCAGGGGCACCACTTCAACCGGCTCGCTGGCGTTTTGCGCCTGCTGCCAGCGCTGGAACTGCGCGGGTGTGAGCACTTCTTTGTAGTTGCGGCATTCCCCGGTGGCGCCCACAATATGGTCTGCCGGCACCGTCATGCGCACTTTGAAATTGCCGAAGGTAAGGGCAAACTCTCCCCGGCCGGTGAACTGTTTGTTCTGCCAGCCCTGGAAGTCTGAATACACGGCCATGCGCGGGTACCACTGGGTGATGGTGTAGAGGTAGTTCTTATCTTCCGGGAAGTACTCAAAACCGCCGCGGCCGCCATAGGTCATACGGTCTGCAATGTTATACCACCAGTCTACATTGAATTTCATCTTCTCACCCGGCATCAGCGTTTTGGGCAGGTCTATGCGCATCATGGTCTGGTTGATGGTGTAAGGGAGCGCCTTGCCAGCGGCGTCTGTCACCTTGGTGATGTTCACGCCTTTGCCGGGCTCCAGGCCCAGTATACTGTTTACCTGGCGGCCGCTCATCTTGTCAGACATGCTGCTGCCGTCAAAACTGTTATTATCGCTTTTCGGGTTGTGCTCGTTTTCATCCAGCTGCAGCCAGAGGTAGGTCAGCGGGTCAGGGGAATTGTTATAATACGTGATGGTTTCCGAGCCGGTGAGGCGCTGCTTTTCATCGTCCAGCTCTGCGCTGATGTCATAATCCGCGCGCTGCTGCCAGTATTTTGGCCCCGGCACGCCGGAGGCGGAGCGGTACATGTTAGGGTCTGCCAGCAGGTACCCCAGCTGTTCAAAACGGTTGCCATGGTTGGAACCGGGGTTCTGCGCCTGCAGCAGCATGGGCGCTGCCAACAACAGGCAGCAGAGCAGGATCTTTGGTTGCATACTCAATCTATTAAATTTTTCATTCTTTCAATACTCATCATAAAGGCAATGCCGAAAATGGCGGCGGAGATAAACATCGCCCAGTCTCTCCGCTTCACCGTGGTGAAGCTCACCAGCAGCTGGGCCAGCAGCAGAACAATGATCACAATGATGATCTGCCCCACTTCAAGCCCCAGGTTAAAGGCCAGCAAAGGCTGTACAATATTGGTTTGCGAGCCCAGCATGCTTTTCAGGTAGTTGGAAAAGCCCATACCGTGAATAAGGCCGAAAAACAGGGCAAAGAAATAGTTCAGCTGCATATTGCCCGCAGGCTGGCTCTTCCGCAGCACGTTGCTGAACGCCGTGATCACAATGGTAACCGGTATGAGGAACTCAATGAGCGCCGACGGTACACGGATGATATTGAGCACGCTCAGCGCCAGGGTGATGGAATGCCCGATGGTAAATGCGGTGACCAGTATGAGCACCTTCTTCCAGTCGTTGACCAGGTAGATGGCGCAAAGGGCCATCACAAAAAGTATATGATCGTACCCGTTCAGATCAAGAATATGTTGCCAGCCTTCCTGAAAATACAAGCTGAACTCCTGCATGGCCTAGATTTTTGTAACTTCGTAATGATAATCAAGGAAAGTTAATAATAAAAATTTTTGGGGCAAATGGGTTTATTATTATGCAAATGGTTTTTACCGCTATGGATCAGTGCAGTACACCCTTTTTATTTGAGCGTAACGGAAATCCGCCACAACGCCCCGCGTAAAACGCTGGAAATCAGCTGCCGCATCTTCTCTGACGACCTGGAGAATGCGCTGAAAAAGCACTACAACACCAGTTTTGACATCATCAAGCCACAAAACAGGCCTGCCGTAGATTCCATGATTGCGCAGTACATAGGCCGGCATTTGCAGATCAGGGCAGACGGCAAGCCGCTTTCCCTGCGGTACCTGGGCTACCGTATTGAGGAAGACGCCACCTGGTGCTTCCTGGAAATTACCGGTGTGCCTGACATTAAAAAGCTGGACCTGCGGAACGATATTCTTTATAAAGAGCATGCCACGCAGAGCCATATGATACATGCCATTGTGAACAACAAGCGCCAGAGCACCAAAATAGACAACCCGAATGCGGCGGCGGGCTTCAGCTTCTAACTCCCCCTGTTATCCATAAACTTCACCGGCTTGCGGCTCCCTTCCGGGAATTGCATTTTCAGTATCTCCTGCATGCTGCAGTATTTCACCTGCGGTATTACGCGGAGCTTGGCCTGCAGGTATGATTTTATTTTACGGTCTGTTTCTTCTGATTCTTCCGCCGGGCTGAGGTGCAGCAGTATTTCGTCCGTACCTATTTCATTGGAAAACACTTCCACAATAAACTCTTTCACTTCTTCCATTTCACTCAGCAGATCATATAAGGCGGGCGGGTATAGCGTGGTGCCTTTGTATTTGATCATTTGCTTACGCCGGCCAATTACGGGAGAAAGGCGGATGGTCTGCCGCCCGCAGCTGCACGGCTCTTCAATGTACTGGCAAATATCTCCTGTTTTGTAACGCAGCAGGGGCATGGCTTCCACGCCCAGGGTGGTGATGGTCACCTCTCCCGCCGCGCCGGGCGGCACGGGCTGGTCCCGCTCGTCCAGCAGCTCCACGATGAGCAGCTCCGGGTGGTGATGACCGCCCTTCCCCGCCTTGCACTCCGTGAACGCGGTCTGCATTTCCGTGGAGGCATAGGTGGAGAAAAGCTGGATGTTCCACTTGTCTGTGATCTTTTTGCCCAGCACGTTATAGGAAAAATCTGTATTCCTGATGTTCTCGCCAATGCACACGGCTTTTTTAACTGATGATGCATTGATGTCTATGCCATGCTCTTCCGCAAAGGCAATGAGCTTGAGAATGAAAGAAGGCACCGCCACAATGGTGGTGGGCTGTATGCGCCGGATGTTTTCCCATTGCAGGGAAGGCACGCCCGGCCCTACGCGCAGCACGCCCGCGCCCAGCCGGCGGATGCCGGAGTAATAGGCCATGCCGGCCATGAACTGCCTGTCAAGCGTGAGCATCAGCTGGTAAATGTCTTCATCTGTACCACCGGCACAGCTGAAAGAAATAAACTCGTTGTACGTAAGGCGCTGCAGGTCTTTTTCCGTGAGGGGGATAATGACGGGGCGGCCCAGGGTGCCGGAGGTGGTGGTGTACTCGGCTATTTTGCTTTTGTCTACACAGAGAAAATCCCAGTTCCGCTCCTGCAGCTCTTCCTTGCCCACGGTAGGAATGTTGCGCAGGTCTTCAATGCTGCGCACCTGGTCTGTATTTACCCCGTGGCGGGCAAACCATTCCTTGTAAAAGGGGGAAAACTGCCGGAGGTAGCCCAGCAGGTGCTGCAGTTCTTTTGCCTGGAACTGCCTGATAGCCGCGGCCGGCTGCAGTTCTATATCTGGTATGTACATATTGTATGGCTTACAGGATCACAACGGTGGCCATGGCCACGGCTTTCACGTGGGAAAGGGATACAAATACCTGCCGCCCGTCCAGCCGGCCGGCGGCGTTGCCCCTGAGGTGAATTTCCGGCTTGCCGGCCTCATTGTTCCTGATCTCTATTTCGTTAAACTGCATGCCGCTTCCGCCCCAGCCGGTGCCCAGGGCTTTCAGGAAAGCCTCTTTGGCGGCAAAGCGGGCGGCATAACTCTGGTAGGCATCTGCCTGTTTTTCACAATAGGCAATCTCGTCCGGTGAAAACACCAGCTCCCGGAAGCCTTGCCCCTTCTGTATTTTAGAGGCTATCCGGTCTACTTCCACAATATCTGTTCCTATGCCCGTCATTGTTTTTTATCACATGCCGCCAAACGCTCCAGCACATGGTCTTTTTCGGCTTTGGTGGCAATTTCCTTTGTGAGCGCCTGCTGGTAATATGTTTTAGCCTGCGCGTATTGTTTTTGCCGGTACAGGTAATCTCCCGCCATCACGTACGCATGGTAATACTGCGGGTTATCGGCCACCATCTGCTCCACATCTACCGGCTGTTTATCCATAAAGGCGGCCTTCCAGCGCCTGAAATCTACGAATTTCCGGTAATTGTCCGTTTGCAAAAAAGTATCTGCGGGAATGATGGCCGTGCTGTCACATATCTCCACATCGGCCGGCAGGCCTTTCATGGCAAACACTTTATGCAGGTCATAGGCCACAAACTCACCCAGCTGCCAGGGCGCGGTAGACACCCATACCTTCAGCTCCTGCGGCGCAAATACCACGGCATGGTGGGCAATCAGCTGGTTGAGCGCTTTTTCGTTACCCATGCCGATGTCTGCATCATTCAGCCCTTTCTGGTCACGGAGAATGGCCACTGTTTTGGCTACAGTGTTTTTGCCATTTCGTTCCAGCAGCTGCTGCAGGCGTTTATAGCGGTAGGGGGATGCGCTTTCCGCCAGCTGCGCCTGGTTGGAAGCGGAAGCGCCCAGGCTGTTGCTCTGGAAGTGGTTGGCGCAGGATATTTCATCTCCCTTCGGGTCATACAGCGCCAGCTCCGTAGGCGTTTTTTCTATGATGGCGGCGCGGTTGTCATTAGCGGAGCCTATCAGGAAAGATTCCGACACAAACATTTTTCGCCGCTGCGCTATGGCATAAGCCTCTTCAATATTTTTTGCGTATTGCAGTATTTCCCGCGCCACCAGTGATACAGGCGTGGCGGAGCCGGAGGGAATATCTGACTTGGCGGCGTTGATGGTAACGGTGAGGCCCTGCGCGTTCATGCCGCTCACTACGCCGGTAAAGCCGCCCCAGGTGATCATCATGAACGGATGGCCTTTCTCGGGACGGTAGAAAGCCACTATCTTGTCTTCCGCAAATTTGTCTCCCACGTAAAAATCGAAGTTGCGGCCTATGATGAGGCTGCTGTCTGCAGACCTTCCGTTCCAGGTGCCGAAGGAGGTGCAACCCACCAGCGCCAGGTTTTGCAGGGCATGCCCGATATCGTGCGCAGCATGGTAGTTCATGATGCGCTGGTAGTTGGAACCGATGTAGTCATACTCGTCAGACGCGGCAAAGGATACACCGTAGATCTCTTCTTTATATTCTTCCGGCACGTTCTCGTCCATATGCCGGTTAAACCAGCCAATGAGGTATTTCAGGAAATGCTGGTAACTTTTTGAAGGGACCATTTTGCCGATCTGTTCCGTAAAATGATCCTCCTGCCGCTGTACCAGCTCCTGCGCTAGCTTGCCATACACCACGCCCCGTTCAAAGGGTTTGCCTTCCACGTACATTTCATACAGGCCGCTGCGGCTTTTGCGGAACCAGCTGTTGCCCAGCGTAAAGGCCGTACTGTCCAACGCATGGCGCTGCCAGGCCAGGGCGCCCTTGTCCGCAATTTCAGGCGGCGGCATGCGGGCCACTATATACAAATAAATGAAAAGGCCTGCCAGCAGCAAGGCCAGGAAGCCTGTGAAGTATAAAAAGCCTTTGAATATCCGTTTCCCTGTTTTTTTCCCGTTCGCCATATTATGCTGTCTTGATCTCGTGCAACAATTTCTCAAAATCGAGCAGTTCAGCGCTGGTTACCAACGCGCTCATGCTCACGCCCAATATGCCGTGCATGTTCAGGTTCTGGCCTGTAAGGTACAGGTTGGACAGTTTGGTGCGCGGCGATATGAAAGTACGGAGCGGGTCTGTGCTGTCTTTCATAATGCCGTACATGGAGCCGTCTTCCGTACCGATGTAGTCCCGGAAAGAGAGTGGTGTGGCCACATAATAGCTCTGTATGCATTGCCGCAGCACGGGGAAGCGCTGTTCCACCATATCCAGCACCCTCTCGGCCTTCTCTTTCTTGAACGCCTCATAATCCGCTCCCCTGCTGGCTTCGCTAGACACGGTATTGAACGTGTCTTTCCACTGCTCTACTTCGCTGATGTGCATATAAGACATAATGGAAAGGGCATTGGCAAAGCGGTGGTCTTTCGGCTCCGGGGAGATGAACATGGCATAGCTGCCGGGCCAGGTGTCTGGCGTATAGTCATGGCTGCCCCATACACTGTCTGCGCTATGGTAGTAATAGTTATAGTTCATATGCGGGAACATGCCGGGTTTCAGCACGGCGTTCACCATCAATGCGGAGTTGGAGTTTTCGAGAGATTTGATGCGGGTGCGGTAGGCTTGCCTGATGGCGTCGCTCTCCAGCATGTCCAGCGTAGCGGCCGGATGTACGTTGGAAATAAAGTGTGATGCGGTGAAACGTTTGCCGGCGGCGGTTTCAACATACTGTACCGCCGGCCCGTCTGCCACTATCCTTTTCACCTGCTGGTGTTTCAGGATAGTGCCGCCGTTCTCCAGGATGCCCCTGGCCAGCCATTTCCCTATCTGCGAGCCGCCGTTTATACACTTCCAGGAGCTTTCTATGTAACTGTTGAGCACCAGCGCATGCACGTACATGGGCGTTTTGCCTTCCACCCCGGCGTACAGGGCATTGTTGGCGGCCAGCACTTCGGTGAGGCGGCGGTTGCTGCTGAGGCTGTTGATAAACTCGGCGGCGTCTATGCCCAGTACCGACTCCTTTTCTTCAAAACCGCCCATGCGCAGGTTATAGAGCGGAAACTTGTCGCAGATATGGCGCAGCATGCGGCAATATTCGCGCAGCGCCTTCTCTTCTCCCGGAAAGTCTTGCAGCAGGCCCTGGATGAAGTGTTCGTAACCCTGGGCCATCTTGTATTCCTTCGGGTCATCGTGGAAAGCAATGCGGTCAAAACAGTCCATGTCCAGGCGTTTCAGGTTCAGCTTGTCCATAATGCCCAGGTATTTGAACACCTGGTGGAGGTTCTGCCCCGGCTCCAGCCCGCCCACGTAATGCACGCCGGAGTCAAACACGGTCTTGTCACGACTGAAGGTCTGCAAACAGCCGCCTATCTGTTTATTTTTTTCCAGCACGCATACTTTGTAGCCGTTCTTGCTCAGAATGGCTCCGCAGGTTAAACCGCCCAGGCCGCTGCCGATTATGACTACATCGTAATTATGCATACTGCTCGCTGAGTGAATGTTTGATAATAAAAATCACGTTAGATGTGTACCGCGTGTTGTCTATCCGCTCCATGGTAGCGCCATTGCGCTCTACAATACTGCGCAGGGCAGTGGAAGAGAAGAAAGACAGCGGCCGGTTGCCCGTTTTGTTGAAGCCCAGCAGGCGCGTGCTGAACAATTCTGTCAGGCGGGTGCCTTTATGGCGTTCCGCCAGGTCTGCATCCCCGTCCCTTACAATGATCACGCCGCCCGGGTTGAGCCTGCTGATGCACTGCTGCAGCAGCTTCTCCTGCGCGTTGGGCTGCAGGTAATGCAGCACGTCCAGCATCACAAACGCGTCCTGGTGCTCCAGCGGGTACTGCGTAATATCTGCCGCTTCAAAGCGCAGCTGCGTGCCGCGCAGGTAACAGTGCTGCGCCACGGCAATTTTTTCCTCGTCATAGTCCACTCCCAATATTTGCCGCTCCGGGCACAGGAAGTGCAGCATATAGCTCATGAAACCGTAGCCGCAACCAATATCCATGATCTTGCCGCTTTTGGGCAGCAGCTCGTGGAAGAGGTCGTAATTGTTTTCCAGCTTCGTTTTTATGCGCATGTACCATTCCAGCACCGGGCCTTTGTAAAGGTACTGGTAAATCAGCTGCTCCCGGTAGTAGGCAGGCGTTTCTATCTCCCGGCGCAGCTGCTCGTACTCCTGCTTGAAATAGCGGCTGATGAGGCGGGTGCGGGTGCTGTAGTTATCCCCCCACCGCTTGTCGTCAGGCTTGATGCGGGGCAGGTACTTCATGGTAACAATACCGTCTTTCAGCAGAAAATCGTTTTTGGACATGGTGTAGGCCGTACCATGTATCACAGCGGGCAGAATGTCCAGCTGCAGTTGCTCCGCCAGGTAAAAAGCGCCTTTATGAAAACGTTTAATGCTGGTATCGGTTGAGCGGGTGCCTTCCGGGTAGATCACAATTGAATAGCCGTTCTCCACGCGGTTGCGCAGCTTATCTATGCTGCCTTCCACCCCTTCCGCCACGGGATAATAATCCGCCATTTTCACCACATAACCGAACAGCGGCGAGTTGTATACCCATTGGTTGGTGAGCAGTACTACGTTGGGATGCATGGCGGTAGACATCAGTATGTCCAAGAAGCTCTGGTGGTTGCTGATCACCACCGCCGGTTTTTTGAAGTCTTCACCGGTGGTGTTGATCGTGCGTTTGCGGATGTTGCCCATGATATGCAGCAGGCTCCAGGTAAACGAGCTGAGAATGCGGTGGTAGATCTTCTTCCCTTTTTCAATATTGAAAGGATTGATGCGCGTGAGCAACACGCCCAGTATAGTCAGCAACACCGCGCCCATGGCGTAGTAAGTGAACGCGAACATGGATTTGCTCCAGCTCCAGAGCTTCCATGGCGGCCGGCCGTTTTTCACGCGGTTGGTGATGAGCCAGTTAAAGAACAGCGGTATCAGCACCTGGGATGTGAGCACTACGCTCATGATGCCAATTACCGCAATCAGCGCAATGGAGCGCAGGGAAGGGTGCTTCGCGAAAATAAGCACGCCCAGCCCCAGGATGGTGGTAATGGCGGAAAAGATGATAGACGATCTGAAGGAAGGCAGGTGTTTGCTGCCGTTCTTGTACTCCTGCTGCAGCCCGTCCATGGTGAATATGCTGTAATCATCTCCCAGGCCGAATATGAAGGTGGAGAGAATGATGTTGACAATGTTGAAGGGGATGCCGAAGAGCCCCATAATGCCCAGTATCCACACCCAGCTGATGAGCATGGGAATGAAGGTGATGAGCGCCAGTTCTATTCTGCCGTAAGAGAGCAGCAGGGCAAAGAACACCAGCAGTGAGGTCATCCAGGCAATGGTGTTGAACTCGTCACGGATAATTTCGGCCAGCCGGTTGGCGGTGTATTGTTTATCAAACACTACGGTGCCGGGCTGTTGCTCCAGCGCGGCATACACGGCGGCTTTTTGCGCCGGGTCTACCTTCAGCAGGCTGATCACGGAGGCGGCGCCGGGCTTCAGCGTTACATAATCACTGATGCCGCTTACCTGCAGCAGCTCGGACTGTTCTGGCGGCATGGGGGCGTAATCTTTTGAGAGCAGTGCGGCAAAGTTGTCAAAGGCCTCCGGCCGGAAGCGGTATTGCGCTCCTTCCGCGCGCAGCAGCTGCAGCAGGCGGGTTTGTTTCTCCGGCGTCCAGTAAGCCTTCCAGCGCGCGATCTTTTCTGCCTGCGCCTGTTCAGACAACACCAGGCCGCCGGTACCGCTCACCTGTTTTACAATGCCCTTTTGCTCCAGCGCGCTGATGGCTGATGCGGCGGCTTCGCGGTGCTGCAAGGCCTCGCCCAGCGTGCCGCCTTCAGATATCATGTAAACAGACTGCGCGGCAAAGGCGTTCAGGCGGTTCAGCTGTGCTTCTGCCTTTTGCAGGCGCTCCGGCATAAAGTTCATGCGCATCATGTCACTCTCGAACGTTACGTGGCGGGCGGTGAAAAAGAACAGCACCGTCAGGGCCAGTATGCCGTATACGAGGTATTTGTTGCGCTCCGGCCGCCAGCTGGAAAGCCGGTCTATGACATTATGTTTTGCCCGCACCGGCGCGGCTTTACCGGCGGCAATCAAATGCGGTAATATGATAAGGGAAAACAGTGAAGCCCCCACAAGGCTGAAAGCGGCAAACAGGCCAATATCCTGCAGCATGGGAGATTTCACGAACTGCAGGCAGAGGAAACCGCCTACGGTGGTGAAGCTGCCCACCGTCATGGGCATGGCCAGGTCTTTGATCACCTGCCTGATGTCTGGCAAATGGCGGTAGTGGTTGAACACATGCAGGGAATAGTTCACGGCAATGCCCAGCACTACGCAGCCTGCGCCCAGCGCTATGACAGACACCTGCCCTTTCAGCAGGTATACCATGGCCAGGGAGAACAGGGCGCCGAACACCACCGGCAGCATCACCAACAGGGGCGCGCGTTTTTTCCGGAAAAACAGGGCTATCAATACTATCAGCAGCAGTACGGTAATGCCCTGCGTGAAATAGGTATCTTGCCGGAGCTGTTCCGCATTGCCCACAGAAACGGCCGTGGCGCCGAAGTAACTGAGCTGCTGCCGCGGGTATTGTGCGTGCAGGGAATCTATCAGCGCGTCCAGCCCGGTGAGGAACTGTTTGTTCTTTCCCGTTTCATTGGGCGGGTATTGCGGGGTAATGAAGAGCAGTATGTTGCGGTGGTCTTTGGAGATCACGTAGCCGTTGTACAGTTCGAACTGGCCGCCCGCCTGCAGCTGTTCCAGTTTCTTTACGCCCAGCCAGGAAATACCGGTGGGGTCTGCCTGGATCATCCGTTTCAGCACCAGCCCGGCGGGAGAAAGCAGCGTGTTGTAGTTGTCCGCCATTTTCTGCTGCAGCGCCTGCGGGGTAATGAGCGAGTCTATAGCGGTATAATCTTTTTCTTCCAGGAACAGGGGCAGGTGGTTTTGCACCGCCTGTACCAGTTCCATCATCAATGCATCATCTGCCTGGCCCTGCACGGTTTTGATGTAAGGCTGCAAGGGCGCCTGCTGCAGGCCTTCGGTGAAGGCTTGCGCCAATGCGGCCAGACTGTCCGGCTCCGCGGGGGCGGTTGTGTCCTGCTGGGCCAGCATTACCACCAGCTTGTCTGCAAACTTCGAGTTCTGCATGAACTGCTGGAGGTGGTCTATTTTTTTATCGCGGGGGAGAATGCGGGTTATATCCTCTTCCAGCCGGATGCGGGAGGCCAGCCAGCCGCACAGCACAAAGCAGCTCAGCGTGAACAGCCACAGCAGCCATTTGCGTGCGTTGAAGAAATTGTAGATGGATATAAAAAAAACTCCCATGGTCTCAATTATGAAATACGTTTTTTCCTGAATACCGCCAGCAGCACGTAAGCCAACGCCCAGGCCAGCACGCCAGCTATTGCCGCCAGCGTAATACTGCCGGTCACGTACTGGAACAGGTTCTGCTTCATGGCGGCTATGCTCAGGTTTTTACTGAACAGCACCCAGGTAGCGTCTTCCTGCACATACATGCGGCCGGTCAAAAAGCTGAGGTACACAATAATGGGTATCATGGGCGGAATGCTGATATTGGCCGCAATGATCACCAGCGCCTTGTTGAGCCGCATCAGCGCCGCCAGCACCAGCGCCGTCAGCATCTGGAAACCCCAGATGGGCACTATGCCCATAAATACCCCGAAGCCGATAGACAGCGCCTTGGTGGCATTGCTTTCTTCCGGTATCAGCAGCTGCTCCCGCAGCAATTGTTTCAAACCGCCTTTGGAAAACAGGAAACGGATGAAGTTGCGGGGGTGGATGTATAAAAATGCAATAGTGACCAGTACCGTATTCAGCACGCTGATGCGTGAAAAATCGCGGAACGGCCGGAAGTGTGACACCCTCTCCTCCGCGGGCGGGTAATACACCTGCACGGGTACCCATTCTATTTTGATGCCGCGCCAGGCGCTCTTCACCAGCACTTCAATCTCAAATTCGTATTTGGTGCAGATGAACCACATCTTCTTCATGGCATGGAGCGGGTACAGGCGGTAGCCAGATTGTGTATCAGGCCCCCGCAGCCCCGTTTCCACGTAAAACCAGAAGTTGGAGAACTTGTTGGCAAAGGTGTTTTTGCCGGGCATGTTCTCCTGCTCCAGGTTGCGCGCGCCTACGAGGATGGCGCGGGGCTTTTGCCGCACGGCATCGAAAAACGCCGGCAGGTCACTGGCAAAGTGCTGGCCGTCCGCATCTATGGTAATCACATAATCATACCCGTTCTCCTGCGCATACCGGAAGCCCCTGCGGAGGGCAATACCCTTGCCGCGGTTGGGCGCGTAAGCCACCACCCTCACCTCCGGGAACTCCGCCAGCACACTGGCCGTATGGTCTGTAGCGCCATCGTTCACCACTATCACATGGCTGGTATACTGCAGCACGTCACGCAATACGCCGCCCAGCGTACCGGCATTGTTGTACGTGGGTATAAGCACACAGATCTTCTGTATGCTGCACTGCTGGTCATATGGCGGCGCTTGTGTCATGACTGCCGGAAAAGCCCCTGGAATTTCAGGAAAACAGTGGCATCGTGCCTGATCACGGCATTGGCCTTATAGCCTTCCTCCGTTTCCGTGTAAGTAATTTCAACAGTTACCTGCGGTGTTTGCCGCGGGTCTATCATGTTCAGGAACTTCATGTTGGCGGCCTTTTTCACCACCAGCTTTTTACCGGAGGCGCCGCTTAACAGTTCCTGTATGGTTTGCATCATGCATACGCCCGGCACCACCGGCTGGTCAGGGAAGTGGCCCTTGAAAATATCATGGTCTGCGTTCCAGGCAATGGTGGTATGCACCGCCTGTTCTGCCGGCTGCTGCTGCGCAACAATGGTATAAAATTTTCCTGCTAACATTATTGATACACGCGTTGTGATGAAATATTGAATGTTACTTTTTTATGCTGCACCAGTATACTGTCTGGCAAGCCGTTCTTATACTCTTTCATGAACACCTCCACTACCGGCTGCCGCCCTCCGTTCTCCACCCGTACCAGCTCTTTGCAGCTCATATCAGTAATATAGTAGATCTGCCCTTTCTGCAGCGGGAAAGCGGTGTAGCGGTGCTGCCCGTCTGTTAACACGGTGGCGCCGGCCGGCGGCTGGCGCATGAGTATCATCTCAAAATCTTTCCGCAGCGTTTTCACCACGGCTTTTTTATCCATCTTCGGAAGCACGTAGTGTTTGGTGAAACTGCCGTTCTCCCCGAACTCGAAATCAAAAAACTTCAGGCCTGTTTCCGTCAGGAACACCACCCGCATGCTGCCGTTGTCCATCGGCTTGAACAAGAGCAGCCCGGAGAAATGATGTTGCAGCACGTCTACCTGCGTATTGTACAGCACGGTGGTATCAAACCGCGGGCGGAACGGCGCCAGGCAGTCCGCGCTGCCCTCCGCACGCTGCAAATGGCGGTAGGCGGAGCCGCAGGAGGCCAGCAGGCACAGCAAGGCAGGCAACAGGCTATTTAAGCGCAAACAGTTCATCTGGTATGGCTACGTTCACTTCTCTCTGTAAAAAGCTGATCACGGTATTGTCTCCAGAGCGCTCCTGCATGGTGATCCTGATCACGGCCAGGTCTTTTTTGTTGACCAGCAGCTCAATGCCGGAAAAAAAGTCTTTCATGCCCTTGGCTACCGGGGTCATCTGCAACAGGTAGTGCTGCGGGTTTTCCAGCACTTTGGCGGTGAAATCCTTGTTGCCCAGCACATTGCCCTGCACGCAGTCTGCTGTTATTTTGCTGATCTGCTCAAACAGTTTGTTACCGCTGGCGGAAATGTTTTTGTCCGTCCGTGCATCCTTGATGCGGAAGTTCTTTCCGTTGATCACCATCAGGTAATAGGTGGGCGATGCATATTCCATTCTCACCCTGTTCTCTTTCTTGAACCAGAACTTCCCTTTGCTCACCACTTTTTCAGACAGCATGCTCAGGTTCTTCTCCTGCACAAAATCACTTTTGATGGTTTGGGTCTGCTGCGCGGCCTTTGTGAACTGCTGTTTGAACAGCTCCATATTGGCCACGGGCGTAAAACCCTTTTGCGCCGCGGCTTGCAGCGCCAGTATTAAACAACATCCTAAAAATATCCATCTACGCATAAGCCGGTATGTTTAACAGTTCATCTATTCTTTTGATGGCAAACCCTTCCCGCTTCAGCTGTTTGATGAGGGCGGGCAGAATTTTCACCGTGGCCGCAGCCGTATCGTGAAAAAGGAAAATATCTCCCGCAGCTATCTTGCGGGTCACTTTTTCAAACAGCTTGTCTTCTTCCTTGATCACCGTATCCAGCGAGCGGATGCTCCAGCCCACCGGCGTGTAACCGGCAGCCTTTACCGCGCGGGCCAGCATGGGGTTGGTAACCCCGTACGGCGGGCGGAACAACATGGGCTGAACGCCGGCGGCGCTTGTTATGGCGCGGTTGGCCTTTTGCAGGTCATCCTTCATTTTAGATACAGGGTAAAGGTCAAACAGGGTGTGGTGGGAGTAGCTGTGGTTGCCGATGAGGTGCCCTTCTTCCTGCGCCCGCCTCACCAAACCGGGCGCTTCCTCCACGCGCCGCCCAATGCAGAAAAAAGCGGCGGGCACCTGGTGCTCCTTCAGAATGTCCAGTATCTGCGGGGTGAAGCTGTCAACCGGCCCGTCGTCAAAAGACAAGGCCACGGCCTTTTCTGTGGCGGGGGCTTTGCACAGCACCTTCATGTAATAATTGGAATCTACGCGTATAGCGCCCCAGGCGTCTGCACCCAGTTTGAGCAGCAGCACGGGCACCAGCGCTTCCCAGAGGCTGAAGCCCAGCAAAAGCAACATGCCTGCTACGGCAATACTGATGTATATGACCACCCAGTACCTCAGCATGCCGTTAATAATATGAGTGAATGATGGGTGGTATGCTGGTGGTTCCAGATCAGCACCCGTTTCAGCGCGGCAGGGGCATTGCCTTTGAACATGGCTGCCGCCGGTACCTGCCCGGTATGCAAGGCCTGTACGGCCATCCACATCCCGAAGGCCGCGGCCGTCGGGTATTCCCCGCAGAGGTGTTTGAAGGCGGCCACGGGCTGCCGGGCAAACAGGGTGCCTTCTATATTTTCGTAATAAGCGTCTCCATGCGCATCACCGTTTCTGCCGGTGAGCAGCAGGTCTACATCTGCCGGCTGCAGGCCGTGGCGCTGCAGGAACTGGCTGATATGCGCGGCGGTTTCTTCCACAGACGCGGGGCGGTAGATCATTTCAACGCCCGTCAGCTCCGCTTTGGACTGTGCGTTCTTTTCAGCGCCCAGCACAAAAAACGCGGCGCCTTCTCCGGCCACGGTGCCGGGCGTACCGGAGCGCAGCAGCTGCTGCGTATGCGCATTTTTATACAGCCCGAAGCGGGAAAGGATGGTGTGGGAATATTCCGTGATCTCATCCAGCGCGCCGGCCAGTATGTTGCGCGCGGGGTTTTCCTGCAGGAAAAGCAGGCTGTCCTGCAAGGCGTTTTCCAGGGAAAAAGCGCCGTGTACAAATGTATTGTTGTAGCCATGGCAGCCCAGCATCAGCGCTATCTGCCCGGCCACGGTGTTGTGTGTGCTTTGAATAAAAGCGGTGGGGGTGAGCATGTCTTCCTGCTGGGTAACCAGCTTGTTCAGGAACACGCCGGTATCTGCCAGGCAGCCGTAGGCCGTGCCGGTAATGATGGCGTCAGGCATGGCCAGCCCGGCATCCTGCAGGCTGATGTGAGAAGCGCCCACGCCCATTTTGATGACCCGGCCCATGCGGCGGATCTGCTTTATGTCTATCCACTGCTTGTAATCAGGGTCGGCAACGGGCAGGCGGTTGCCTTCGTATTCCCGTATGGTGGCGGGAAATACGGTGCTATCCTGTGCGGATATACTGCCTGTGCCTTGTATGAATGCTTTCATATTAAAATGTAAAAGAGAAAAACTTGCGTTCCTCCCTTTTGCTTGACTACTTTTTTTATGTTCCTCCCTACTTCGAAAACACCAGGCTTGAACAATTTCCCCCAAACCCGAATGAGTTGGACATCACATGCCGCAGCGCGTTACCCCGTGAAAAGGTGATTACCGGCGCAAAGGGCAGCTCTTTCATGCGTGTGGTGAACTGCGCGTTCGGGTAAATGATGCCTTGCTGCAGGGCATAGGCGGAAAATACTGCCTCAATGCCGCCGCTGGCGCCCAGCGTATGCCCGGTAAAACTTTTGGTGGAGCTTACCGGCGGGTATTGCCCGTCAAACAAACGTACAATGGCCAGGCCTTCCGAACTGTCATTGTTTTGCGTGCCCGTGCCGTGCAGGTTGATGTAGCCGATGTCTGCAGGCTGCAGCCCGGCCATGTTCAGCGCGCCCTGCATGGCTATAAAATTACCGGTGCCTTCCGGTGAGGAGGCGGTTTGATGGTAGGCGTCATTAGCATTGGCAAAACCGCTGAGCCTGCACCAGGTGGCGGTTTGCTCCGCCAGGCGCTCAGACACCAGCACCACGTACCCCGCGCCTTCTCCCAGGTTGAGGCCGGTGCGCGTATCGTCAAAGGGCCGGCATTTCTGCTGGTCCAGTATCATGAGCGTGTTGAAGCCGTTCAGTGTAAAACGGGTGAGGGCGTCTGTGCCGCCGGCTATCACCGCGTCCAGCATACCGGCGCGTATCATGCGGGCGCCGTACATCAGCGCGTTGGCGCCGGAAGAGCAGGCGGTGCTGATGGTGCTTACGTGGCGGCGGACGCCCAGCGCGTCAGCTACCAGTTCCGTAATGCTGCCGCACTCGTGGTGCACCACTTCGCGGAGGCGGCCGGTGGTATTGTCCTGGAGGAAGGCCTCCATAAAATGCTCCGTTTTGTCCATGCCGCCTACGGTGTTGGCAGATACCAGGCCTACCCTGTAATGGGCAATGGGCCCCAGGCCGGTGCTGTTCCAGGCGGCCTTTGCGGCTATCATGCTGAGCAGGGCGGTCCTGCTCCAGTGGGCGGGCATGCCGGCCATGGCGGCCAGCTCTTCATTGCCTGCCTTTACTTCGGCTACGGGAAAAGTGCTGGCGTGTGCAGAGCGCAGGTGCTGCATGGCGCCCATGCCCGGCTGCATTTTTTCAAATGCGTCCAGGCAATGCGCCAGGTTGAGGCCTATGCCGCAAATTACTTCGCCGCCTGCTATCCACACCTGCTCACTCATCCCTGTTTACTTTTTTCTGCGGTGATATATTCCGCCATGGTGCGTACGGAATAAAAAATTTCCGGGCCGTCTTCCGGGTTGGCAATGCGTATGTTGTGATGCTGCTGCAGCAGTACTATCAGCTCCAGCGCGTCAATGGAATCAAGCCCCAGGCCTTCTTTGAACAAGGGCTGGTCATTTCCGATGTCTTCCGGTTTTACTTCCTGCAAATTCAACTGCTGAATGATCTGTACTTTCAGATCTGCCATCAACTTTTCCATATAATTATCTGTACAATTTTTCTACTTCGTTGGCCGTAAACGGCAGCGAACCGTTGCGCGGCTGCTTTTCTACCAGGAACAGCGCCGCATCGTGCCCGCTGTGGTACTGTTCCACCCAGCCGCAAACGGCCGCCTGCAGCGTACCCTCGTTCAGCAGCTGCTGCACGTAGCCCGTCATGAAAGGAATGTCAAAAGCATCTGCCACAAAAAAGGCGTTCTCTCCTTTGAATTTGTGGCGTATGCTGATCTCCCCTATCACAATGTTGGGCAGGGTGTATACGAACAACGCCGGACTGGCTATCTCCTTCATCGTTTCCGCGTACCGCTCGTCCGTATCCAGGCTGCTGCTGGTGTTGGCCAGTATCACGCCGGTGTCTTCCGGCGCGTATTGCTCCATGGGCACTTCCTGCAATAGTATTTCCGTAGCGGCCCAGCCCAGCTTGCTGAGCAGGTCCATTTTATGGAATTTGGGATACTGCCCGCTGTAACGGTCATACAGGCTGCGCAAAAACTCCGGCAGCGTTTCTCCCGGCGGCGCTTCATATGCACGCACGCCGTTTTTCACCACGGTATTGCCGCGGACGATGCAGGATGCGTTGATATAGGCGCTGACGTTACTCAAGCCGGTGAATTTAGTTTATCTGTTACTTCAATGAGCCTGGCCAGGCGTTTCAGCCCCTCTTCGTGATTTTGCACGTACGGGTTGCTCTGGTCCCACACATACCCTGCCAAAACGGAACATATCTGCCGTTTGATGACCGGGTCCGGGTTTTTGCTGAAGAAAATAGTGTCCAGCGTACCTTCGTACCAGGCCAGCACGTAGGAACGGAATACGTTCACGCCCTGCATGGTGGGCTCCATATAATCTTTCTCCCAGTTCACTTCCCCGCCCTGCAGCTTCTTCACCACCAGGTTGGCCGCCTTCTGGGCGGATACAGTGGCCAAAGTTACGCCGGATGAGAAAATAGGGTCTAAAAATTCTGTTACGTTGCCGGTGAGCACAAAACCGTCTCCGTAAAACCGGTCTGTGGTGGCAGACCAGGCTTCCAGCACTCTCGGCTCAAACACCAGCTCCACGTCCCTGAAACGCTCACGGGTATGGGGTTCCGCTTCCAGCATGGCGCGGAACTGCTCTTCGTTGGAACCGGAAAACTGGCCGTGGAAGGTGTGGTCTCCCACAAAACCCACGGAGGTAACGCCGGTGGAAAAGGGAATGATCCATATCCACACGCCTTTCTGGTGCACCACGGCGGTGATGCGGTTAGGCTCGTCTGCCATCGCGCGGCGTACATCGTTGGTATGCGCAAAGAGCGCCTTGCGCGGCTGCAGCACGGAGGGTTTATCCAGCCCGAAGAGCTTGGGAATAACGCGCCCGTAACCGCTGCCGTCTACTATAAAACGGGCTTCTATCTGCTTTTTATTGCCGTGAATGTCTTCCACGGTGGTTACAGAATCGGAGCCAAAGAATTTGATGTCTGTTACGGTTGTTTCATATTCCACCGGCACGCCCATTTTCTCTACGGTGTCTGCCAGGGTTTTGTCGAAGTCTGCACGGGGCACCTGCCACGTCCAGGTCCAGCCGGGGGTGTGCTGGTCTTCAAAGGTGAAGTCGCAAATTTTGCCGTTCTTGACAAACTTGGCACCGGTTTTTTTCTGGAAACCACGGGCGGCCACGGCCTCAATGAAGCCGGCTTCCGTGAGTGCGTCCATGCAACGGGGCAGCAGGCTTTCCCCTATCACAAAGCGGGGAAATTTCTGTTTCTCCACAACCTTTACCTTATAGCCGGCTTTGTTGATTATGGACGCGGCAACCGTTCCGGAGGGGCCGGCGCCTATTACGAGTACATCCACCTTTTCAGTTTGCATATGTTTTGGGATTTTGAATGATTTATTATGCTTTTACACATCTCAGCAAGGTATAGCTCAGCCCCACGTCATTGTTTTCCAGCACTACTTCCAGGCCGGCGGCGCGGATGCAGCTGAAGAAATCATCGGTATGGTACATCTGGCTGTTGCCGTTGGCAATGGCCGTGAAGTACAGCGAAGTTTGCTGCAGGCAGAAGGCGGCAGACTTGAACTGCTGCCGGTCCCAGAAAGGCTCCAGTATAAAAATGCTGCCGCCGTCATTCAGCGCTTCGCGGCAGCGCCGCAGAATGCTGATGATCTCCGCTTCGGAGAAGCAGTCCAGGAACTGGCTCATCCATATCACGTCATACCCCTGCGCAAAAGGCTGGCTTTCGTCCAGTATGTTGGTGATGTAAAAATCTATGCGGTGCTGCAGGCCGGCTTCTTCAATATTCTTTTTGGCCACGTTCACCTGCGCGGGCAGGTCTACAATAGTTACCTGCACGTCAGGGTCATAATTGGCGCAGGCCATAGACCATTTGCCGGTGTTGCCGCCAATGTCCAGCAGCTTTTTCGGTTTCTGCTCAAATACAATGGGCAATACGGCCGGGAAAGCGAGGTCTGAATAATAGTGGTCAAAGTTGAACCAGCTGGTGCGGGCCGGCTCCGGCAGCAGGGAAAGGCCGGGGTAAATGGTTTCCCAGGTACCCAGCTCCTGGAGGCCGCGGGGCTTGCCTTCCACCAGGCTGTCTTGCAGGTGGTACATGGCCTTGTAGCAAACATCTGCGGAAAAGTCCATGTTGATGCGGGTCAGCCGGTCGTTCAGGATAAAGAACCCAGTTTTGGTGAGCGTATATCTTTTATTGTTGACAATCAGCATTTCGAGGCCCAGGCCTGCTTCCAGCAGCACGCGGGCGGAATAGCGGGAGAGCTGTACCTTGTCCAGAATTTCTTCTATGGTAACACCCTGGGTACCGCTGTCTGCCACTACTTTCAGAATGCCCAGGTCACGCAGGGCTTTGGAGGCCTGGAAGGCAATAGGGGCAAATGCCAGCCAGAGGGCCTGTTCCTTGGCCTGCAGCGCGGTTTTTGTTTCCTTGGTAAAAAAATTCATTTGCGGTATGCGTTTTTAAAAATGATTTACAAATTGATCTTGCTGAACACCATGGCGGCGTTGCACCCGCCAAAACCGGAAGTGGTTTTGAGGTAGTGCTCCATGGGGCGCTGCTGCGGCTGGCCGCTCACCGCCAGCGGAAGGCTGGTGCCCGGCTGCTGAAAACCGGCCGTGGCCGGCACTATGCCCTCAAACATGCAGTGCATGCCCACAATGGCTTCAATGAGGCCGGCCGCACCCAGGGTGTGGCCGTAATAACCTTTGAGGCTGTTCACCGGCGTTTGCTGCAAGCCGGCCAGGTGAAAGGCCTTGGCCTCCATCTCGTCATTATACAGCGTAGCCGTGCCGTGGGCGGATACAAAGCCGATGTTCTCCGGCTGCAGGCCGCTGCCGGCCACCGCTCTGCGGATGGCGCCCGCCAGCTCCTCACCGGTACGGGAGGGGCCTGAAATATGATTGGCATCGTTGCAGGAGGCGCCTTCGCCAAGGCGGGCCACCGTGCCTGCGAGTGATGTTGTCTGACTGGTCAGCACCACTGTGCCGGCCCCTTCTCCCAGTGTAACGCCTTTACGGGCGGCGTCAAAAGGGCGGCAAGGCTCGTCGCTTACGGCCTGGAAAGACTGGAAGCCGGAGAGCACAAATGGGGTGAACAGGTCTGCGCCGCATACCACCGCGTGGTCGAACTTGCCGGAGCGGATGAGGCGCTGGCCTATGAGAATGGCCAGCAGCCCGGATATACAGGCGTTGCTGACCACCAGGGGTTTGCTTTTTGCACCAAAGTAAGCGGCCACTTTTTCCGCCGTGTTGTGCAGGCGGAGGGTGGGCACATCTCCTTCTTCCAGCAGGGCAATGTTGCCCTTGGTGGTAGATACAATGAACGCCGTGCGCTCGTTTTGCAGGCTGATGTGCGTGCGGGAAAGGGCGTCTTTCACACTCAGTATCAGCAGCTGTTCAAACCGGGTATAGGCATGGAGCTGCGCGGCATCTGCCAGGGGCTCCACGGTACCGGGGGGCATTACCGCCCCAAACCAGCCGCCGGGCTGGCGGCTGATACCGCTGGCGCCTTTCAGCACCTGCTCAACGTTTGAACGGGTGGTAACGCCCAGCGGCGAAATAATGTTATCGGCAGCTGCAAATACGTCCATCATTCCACTCCCCACTGTTTTTTCCATGCCGCAAAAAAGGCGGGTATGGTCAGTTGTAACATAGAAGCCTCCTTGTCCAGGAACACCTGCACTGATGCGCCGGTACATACTACTTCCTGCGTGGCCTTGTTGTACAGGGTGTACTCAAAGCGGATCTTGGCGGCTTCCGTATTCACGTACCTGGTTTCTATCACCACCGTATCCCCGTAGCGCAGGGGCTTTTTGTAATTGCACTCCACGTTCACTACCGGCACGGTAAACCCGTGGTCAAAAATATCCAGGTAACGCAACCTGTATTTAGCGCCGAAAGACTCACGCCCGTCTTCAAAATACCGGATATAGTGGCCGTGCCATACTATACCCAGGGGATCTGCTTCGTTGAACCGGATGACTACCTCCGCACTGTCGCTCAATACAGGTTGCATGTATTATTTTAAAGTTTGATCAAATTACCCGCCGTAGGTAGATTTCCACTCGGTGTATTTCTTCTTCTCAATGGCATCTATCATTTTCTTGATACCGGTGAGGTACACGTTGGTATAACCGAAGCCCATGCCCAGGCCGCCTTCCACGCGTTCTGTGAAGAGCACCTTTTTGGCTTTCATATCTACCAGGGTTACGTAACCGGATATTTCCTTCTTGGTTTTGTTCATACCGTCCATTACGATCAGGATGCCGATGCCGCTTTTGCCGGCAAAGTCAAAACCTTTCACGAGAGCGGCCACGTCTTCAGGCTTCATGGCCTGGTAATCATCAGAGTTGTCTGACTTTACATTGTCAGGGTCTATTTTAGCGTTGCGTTTGTTCACGGGGCCTATGTCTGTAGACACTTCTTCCCTTCTGAACGCGCCGGCAATGTCAAATTTCTTGGCTTCGTTCACCACTTTCTGATTGATATTGGGGTAGTGGTTGTCAATGATCTCGTCCACTTTGGCGGCTGCGTCACCTACAATACGGGCTTTGGTAAAGTCGAGGCCCAGGTAGGTAAGCTTCACTGACCTGTCGAACACGTCTTTGGCGGTTTGTGCGCTGGCGGCTGAAACACTTACTACCAGTGCCAGCAGGGGCATTACGATTTTCTTCATTGTATTGTTTATTTTGATTGGGAAACAAAAATTTTCATATCGCACTGCGCCATTATTCTCCCCTCCTGCCTTACGGCCCCATGTACCACGGTGGCGTTGAACACTTCGTGTTCTATCACTATCTCCGTTTCCAGGCTGCTGCCGGCTGCGGGCAGCTCCAGTACTTCCAGGTTCTGGATAGCGCCAATGAAACCCAGGGGCACCGGCGTGTTGTTCTTTTTGGCCAGGTAGCCGATACGCGCGGCGGCGGTTTGGGCAATGTTCTCCACCAGGCCGGGAGCCTGCAGCAGGCCGTCTTCCACAAACACGTTATCCGCAGCAATATCAAAACCGGTGCGGATATTCTTCTCCCCTGCCTCCAGCAGGCGGCTGATCATCACTATGGGAGGGCGTTGCGGAATGTACTCCGTAATATGTTCTGTATTGATCATGTTGTTATGCATATCAGTCCTTAGACCAGAAATCGTAATAATTGAACCACTGCAGGGGATACTGCTTCACTTTTTTTTCCATCACCTGCACAAAATCCGCCATTGACTGCTCCAGGCCGCCCTGTTTGGCGCCGGGGTACACCTTTGGCGGCGTGGCGTACAAATGATAATGGGTGGCGGTTTCCTTGAATGCGAATACAAATGAAACCGGCACCCTGAACGTGGCGGCCAGCAGAAAAGGCCCCATGGGAAAGCGGGCCGCTTCTCCCAGGAAAGGCATTTCCATGGTTTTGTTCCCTTCCAGGAAACGGTCCGCATGCATGCACACCAGCTCACGCTTGCTCAAAGCGTCGTGGATGGCGTAAATATGCGACAAATCGTCCTTTAAAACAATGACATTTACATTCCGCCCACCCGTTACGCCGGCCAGGTAACTTTTGATGCGCTCATGCTCCCCGTCAAACATCACGATGTTGATGCGTGTGTTCAGGCGGGTGAACAGGTGGCCGGCCACTTCCCAGTTGCCCAGGTGCGCGCTCAGCATAATACCACCATGCTGCCCTGATACCAGGCCATGCAGGTTTTCCTCCCCGTCAAACTCGAAGGTGAAACGGTTCGGTATATTTCCCATCACCACAATTTTGTCTATCAGCGTTTGCCCGAACACGTAATAGTTACGGTAAACGCTAAACAGCGCTTGCATGCGGGGCTGGCCAATCTTATAGCGAAAATACTGAAATATGGACCGGGTAGAGCGCCAGGAGAACAGGCAGTAGTAGCACACAACAAAACCCAGGAGAAAATAAGCGGGCCGCACTCCTCCATACCGCAATACACCAATAAAGATCCTGTACCCCAGCTTATTTCCTTTGGACTTACCCTGCCAGGAAGGCATTATACCAACTCTTTTTGTTTAACACGGGCAATTACGTAATCATAGAAATCCTGGAAGGTAATGATACCCTGGAAGTCTTCCGGCTTCACTTTAAAACCGAAGTTACTTTCAATGGCCACCACCAGGTCTATATAGTCCAGGCTATCCAGCTCCAGGGTAGACTTCAGGTCTCCCCCGGGGGTTATGCTTTCCGGAGCAACCTCAAATTCCTCCGCTAAAAAAGCATTCGTTTTTTTGATAATCTCGTTAATGTCCATAAATAGTGTGTTCCAGATATAGGTTGATTAGCAAATACAGCACGCTCCGTTTTCCTCTGATGGGGCTTGCTCCGGCAAAATTATACAAAATCCTTTACAGGATGCTCATATAAGGATTTACTGCCATTTCCTTACAATCAATGAGGAATTTGTACCCCCAAAGCCAAAGGAATTAGACAAAAATATATTAAAGTTTTTATTAATTGTACTGCTGATGATATTTAATTTGGCGGAATCCTCATCGGGGTTCTCAAAATTAATATTGGGGGCAATAAAATCGTGCTGCATCATCAGCATGGAGTAAACGATCTCGCTGGCGCCGGCCATCCAGCACTCGTGGCCCGTCATGCTTTTGGTGGAGCTGACGGGGGTTTGGGCCTCACCGAACACTTCATGAATGGCCCTGGCCTCGCTGGCGTCTCCCGCCGGGGTGGAGGTGGCGTGGGCGTTGATGTAGCCTATTTCGGCAGCCTGCAGGCCGGCCTCTTTCAGGGCCATTTCCAGGGAGCGGCGGGGGCCCTCCACGCTGGGGTTACTGATGTGGGCGCCGTTGCTGGAGAAACCGTAGCCCAACACTTCTCCCAAAATGGGCGCGCCGCGGCGCTGTGCTGATTCAAGGCTTTCCAGTATCACCGTGGCCGCGCCGCCGCTGGGCACCAGCCCGTCACGGTCACGGTCAAAGGGGCGGGAAGCTTTGGCGGGCTCGTTTTCCCGCACGGAAAAAGCGGCAATAGCGTCAAAGTTGCCCATGGCGTATTTATTCACTTCCTGCGCGCCGCCGCAGATCACGGCGTCTTGCAGGCCGTTGCGGATGAACATGTACCCCAGGCCAATGGCATGGCTGCCGCTGGCGCAGGCCGCGCTCACGCTGAAGTTTACGCCCTTCAGCTTGAAAATGGTGGCCAGGTTCATGTTCACGGTAGAGTTCATGGTCTGGAACACGGAGCCGGAGCCTACCAGCATGGTATCTCCCTTTTCGCGGATGATGTCTGTTGCTTCTATGGTGGGCCGGGCGGAACTGTCGTTCCCGAAGAGCAGCCCTACCTCCCGGCTGTCCAGGTAATCCTGGTCCATGCGGGCGTTGGCCAGCGCTTCGCGGGTAGACATATAGGCATATTCCGCCTGCTCCGGCATCATGAGCCGGGCGCGGCGGTCCAGCAGGCCCTTCAGCTCGGGCCGGGGCAATGCGCCCGTAAGCCCGGAGCGGTAGCCGAACTGTTTGCGCTCCTCATCCAGCACAATACCGGAACGGCCGCGGAACAGGGATTCCCGTACCTCTTCCAGGTCTTTGCCAATGCAGGAGTAAATACCTATGCCTGTAATCACTACTCTGTTCATGTGCTTATAAACTTGTTTACCGCTAATTTGGATGCGGGCCAAACAATAATTGTAACGTTGTTTCGGGGAATGACCCCTATTTTATACATCAGGAATAAAGGCCGCCATTGATGTTCAGCACCTCGCCGGTGATGTAGGAAGCGCCTTTTGACGCAAAAAAGGCCACCGCTTCCGCCACTTCTTCCGCCGTGCCGAAGCGCTGCATGGGCACCATGGCAGACAGCTCTTTTTCCGGCAGCCCCTCCGTCATGTCTGTTCTGATAAAACCGGGCGCAATGGCGTTCACGGTTACGTTCCGCTTGGCCACTTCCTGCGCCAGCGCCTTGGTAGCGCCTATCAGGCCCGCCTTGGCGGCACTGTAGTTCACCTGCCCCGGCGTGCCTTTCAGGCCGGAGAGAGACACCATGTTGATGATGCGGCCGTAGCGCTTCAGCAACATGCCGGTGAGCACCTGCTTGGTAACGTAGAAAAATCCGTCAAGACTGGATTCCAGCACGCCTTTCCATTTTTCGGCGCTCATCTGGAACATCATCATATCTTCCCTGATGCCGGCATTGTTCACCAGCACCTCGATCTGTTTGTCTTTATTGGCTTCCAGCCAGGCGCCCAGCACCTGCTGCACTTCTTCTTCCCTGCCTACATTGAACTGCAGCAGGACGCCGTCTGCCCCTTTCGCCCTTACGGCGGCCAGCGTTTCTTCCGCCGCGGCCGTATTGCCTTTGTAATTGATCAGGATGTGGTACCCCTGCTCCGCCAGTTTAACGCATACCGCCCTGCCGATGCCGCGGGAACCGCCTGTTATCAATGCACATCGTATCATCTTTCGTTATTTGTTCTTTTCGTTTGCCCGCCAATTTACTGCACGGAACTTTTCTGCCGTTTGCCGGTTTTGGGCTCCGTTACCACAGAGGGTTCATGGCGCATCAGGTAAGCCTTTATCTGCTGTACGTCTGCATACCGGGGAGCGTCATCTATAAATTTAGGGAAAATAGCCCGCACATCCTGGTAGATCCTGCGGGAGAAGCCGGAGAGCCTGTCCTGGCAGTTGAGGTAATCTACCGCCTGCAGCAGGGTCATGATCTGTACCGTGAGCACTTCAAACGTGTTCTCTATTACCTTGTAGGTCATTTGCGCGGCGTTGCAGCCCATGCTCACAATGTCCTGGTTATCGTTATTGTTGGGAATGCTGTGGATGTACATGGGGAAGCTCAGCGTCTGGTTCTCCGCCACGGTAGAGGTGGCGGTGAACTGCACGCCCTGCATGCCGAAGTTGAAGCCCAGCTTGCCCAGGTTCATGAAGGGCGGGAACTTGTGGTTCAGCTTGTCGTTCAGCAGGTAGTTGAGCTGGCGCTCGCTGAGCATGGACAGCTTGGTCATGGCAATTTTCACCTTGTCCATTTCCAGGGAAATATAGTCCCCGTGGAAGTTGCCGCCATGGTACACGTTTTTGTGATGGTGGTCTACCACCGGGTTATCGCTCACGGAGTTCAGCTCTCCCACCACAATGGTTTCCGCATGGGCCAGGGTATCATAAATAGGCCCCAGTATCTGCGGTACGCAGCGCAGGGAGTAATATTCCTGCACCTTGTCTTTGAATATCTCTTCTTCCAGCTCTTTGTACAGGTGGTCTGGCCGGTGGCGGATCATCTTGCTGCCTTTGAGCATGGCGCGCATCAGCTCCGCAATGGCGTTCTGGCCGGCGTGTTTTTTCACGATGTTCAGCTCATAGCTGAGGTGGTCATCAAACGCTTCCACCACTTCGTTGATCATGGCGGAAAGGGCGCAGCTCCACATCAGCAGCTTGCGGGCCTCAATGATGTTCACCAGGGCAATGCCCGTCATGGCGGAAGTGCCGTTGATAACGGCCAGCCCTTCCCGCACGTGTACCTGCATGGGCTTGAGGCCCAGCTGTTTGTACACTTCCGCGGCGGGGCGTATCTCTTCTTCGTACAGCACGTGGCCTTCGCCAATGAGGGCATGGGCCAGGTGGGCCAGCTGCACCAGGTCTCCGCTGGCGCCTACGCCGCCGTGCTCGTATATGCAGGGGTAAATGTTATGGTTGATCAGGTCACGCAGCAGGTACACCACGTCTTTATGCACGCCGGAGTGGGCCTGCATGAAGCTGCTGAGGCGGGCAATCATGAGGCTTTTGGTGAGCACCGGCGCCAGGCACTTGCCGGCCCCGCTGCTGTGGCTGCGGATGAGGTTATACTGAAGTTGAAAAGTGTCTTCTTCGGAAATGCGGTATTGCGCCATCGGGCCAAAACCGGTGTTAATGCCGTAAATAAGCTTTTTTGCGGAAAATTGTTTCAGAAACCTGAAGTTCTCGTTCACCTGCTCTACAGCAGCTTCGTCCAGCACCAGCTCCTCGCCTTCAAACAGCACCCGATGCACTTCTTCCAGGGAAAGCATCTTACTTCCTAGTACGACCATTATGTTAGATTAAATTATTTGTTTATATAAAAAAGTGCCCAAAGTTAGTATAAAAACCTTAAAACGCCACCCGTTGGCATACAGGCAGCGTTCTCCGGTGTAAAAGTATTACTCTTCGGCTATATTTTCAGGGGGCGTAACCAATATTTTATCTATGCGGTGAGCGTCCATGTCTACGATCTCGAAGGTAAAATTGCGCCATTCCAGCTTTTCACCTGTTTGGGGAATATGTTCCAAGTGATGGAGGATGAAGCCGGCCAGGGTGTCAAATTCCTGCTCAAATTCCGCCATCAGGTCTTCCATGTCAAATTCGCTGAGGAAATCATAAAACGGTATCTGCGCGTCTATAAGGTAGCTGCCGTCTTCCCGTTTCACCATGTTGTAGTCATCCTGCCCGGTTTCCGGCATGTCTCCCACAATGGCCTCCAGGATGTCATTCAGGGTGATCATGCCCAGGAAGGTGCCGTACTCGTCTACAATGAACGCGGCGTGTATCTGGGTTTCCTTGAACTTTTCCAGTACCTGGTAGGCGGTATTGTTGTCCGGGATGAAAAGGGGTTTCTTCATCACGTCTTTCAGCACGGCCAGGTTGCCGGCCGCGTACAGGTCTTTGATGGTGAGAATGCCCTTGATGTGGTCTATCTGCCCCTCGCATACCGGGTATACGGAGTGGGGGGAAGCCTTGATCTTGCGTTTGTAGCTCTCTCCTTCTTCCGTAACGTCCAGCCATACAATATCTGTACGGTGGGTCATGAGGGAAGTGATGTTGCGGTCTCCCAGGTGGAAAACGCGTTCAATGATCTCCTGCTCGGTTTCTTCTATGGCGCCGGAAGAGGTGCCTTCACTGATGATGGCCTTGATCTCTTCTTCCGTTACATTGCTTTCCGAAGTGCGTTTCAGCCCGGAAATACGTACCAGCACGTTGGTAGAACGGCTTAACAGCCATACAAAGGGAAAGGTGATGCGGGAAAGGAGGTGCATGGGCTGGGCCAGCGCTTTGGCTATCTTTTCGGGATTGGCCAGGCCGATGCGTTTCGGGAACAGCTCACCCAGTACCAGGGTGAGGTAGGTGATCACAATTACCAGCAGGGCGGTAGCAATGCCGTTGCTGTAGGGCGCCAGTAAAGGAATGGTGCTGATATACCCCCTTACGTCTTCCTTCAATTGTTCTCCGGAGTACAAACCCGTTAAGATACCGATGAGCGTAATGCCGATCTGCACCGTAGAGAGGAACGTATCCGGGTTGTTAGACAGTTTCAGTGCTGCTTTGGCTTTTTCGTCCCCTTGCCTGGCTGCGTTTTCCAACCGCACTTTGCGGGCGGACACCAAGGCTATCTCCGCCATTGAGAAGATACCGTTGAGCAAAATAAGGACGAGGATAATGACGACTTCCATAATTATAAGCCTAAAAATAAAAAATTATTCAAATATCAGCGTAACAAATGCCAAAGCGATGCCTGCGGCAATGGCGGTTATTTTCCTGCGGCTCAGCTCGTGGTGTTTGGTGCCGCTTTCATAGAAAATGGTGGTGGAAATGTGCAGGAAGGCCCCTATTACCAGCGCCACCAGGTACACGAGTGAATCCGTCACCACGTGGAATTGCTGGCCCAGCGTAGCGGCCAATATGGCTGATAAGGGAGTGATAATGGAAAAGATCAGGAGGATGCGCCACAGCTGCGCCTTGCTTTGATGGGCATGCATCATCACGGTGATGAGCGTGAGCGCTTCGGGCACCTTGTGGGCCATCACCCCCAGCATGAGGGAAGGCAGGGCGGATTTGTCTTCATAATGAAAACCCAGCGGTATGCCCTCCATAAAAGCATGAATGGAAAGGCCGATGAGCAGCGGCATTACGGCTACGTGATGATGGTTGCCGCCGGGCAGGTGGGTATGCCCGTGCTCCATGCCGTGGCTGAGCTGCTGCAGGAACACCTGCAAAAAGAAGCCCAGCACTATGTAAATACCGGCGGAGTGCCCCAGCTCGTGGTACACTTCCGGCAGCAGGTGCATGATAGTGATGCCGAAAAGGAAAGCGCCGGTGAATGCCAGCAGGTAAATAGGCAGGTTGGGATGTACCCGTTTGACCAGCATGGGAATCATGCCCCCGCCGATGGTTGCGGCCAGTATGAGTATCAGGTATGTAAAGTTCATGTTGTTTTGTCCAGTTCCAGTCTGATCCTTCTTTGAAAAAATCCGCCGCTCAGCAACCCGGCCAGCATACCCAGCAATGCGCCGCCCACCACGTCAAGCGGGTAGTGCACGCCCACGTACACCTGGGAGTAGCAGATCACGGCTGCCCAAAGGAAAAACAGCCAGGCCCACTTCCCTATCCGTGGCCTTAAAGTTATGAAAGAAAACATTGCAAGGCCAAAATGGTTGGCGGCATGGGAGGAGGTAAAGCTGCCGCTTTGCGGGCAGTAGTTCACCAGCACCCTTACGTATGGGGCAATGAGAGGATCGCGGCAGGGCCGCAGGCGCGCCACGGCGTCTTTAAAGAACATGCTGGCCTGGTCTGTAATGGCAAAGGTGACAATAAAGAGCACGATCCAGAAAAAGCCGCGCCAGCCGAAGTTGTAGATCACAAAAATGGCGAGGAACAGGTACAGCGGCGCCCAGAGATAGGGCTCCCGCAGCCAGGGCAGCAGAAAATCGAGGAAGCCGTTGTTCCATTTGCCGTTGATATAAAAGAACAGCTTGAGGTCCCAGGTCAGCAGGTTTTCCATTAGCCTTTCGGTTTTTGCGCAATGAGCACCAGCCTCGGAGAATGCTGCCGGTCAAACGCGTTAAAATGATAGTCCCCGAAAACATCGGTGATCTGCAGCCCCTGTTTGGCGAACATCTCTTCAAAATCTTCCCGCGTAAAGGCGCTCACGCTCTCCGTGTATTCGCTGCGCAGCAGCTGCTTTTTGTCGAGTATATTGATCTGTTTGAGAAATTTGCCTTTGTCCATTTCCCTCCTGATGTCGAACACCACGTTATCTTTTTCCTTCACTTCGTCCACCACCAGGTGGGCGGCTACGTATACGCTGTTGAGGTAGTCCAGCACCAGCCGGCCGCCGGGCTTCAGCGCGTTGGCCAGGGTACGCAGCGCGTTCTCGTTCTCATGCCGTGTTTCGAAGTAACCGAAGCTGGTGAAGAAGTTGAACACCACATCAAAATAGTTGATGCGGAAAGGCAGCCGCATATCATGCTGGAAAAAGCTGAGGTGATCGTTCTCCAGCTTGCGGGCCGCGGCAATGCTCTCTTCGGAGAGGTCTATGCCGGTTACGTTAAAACCTTTGTCTGCCAGGTACCTGGCATGGCGGCCCCTGCCGCAGGCTACATCCAGCATGGCAGCGCCGGGGGCGGGGTGCAGGTAATCCACCAGCTTGTCAATAAATGATGCCGCCTCCTTCTCGTCCCTGTTGCTGTACAGCAGGTGATAATAAGGAGAATTGAACCAGTCTTTGAACCATTGTTTCGCAACTTCCATCTCGCTATTGCTTCTTGTTATTGAACATCAAATATCGGGCGCTTTCATAAAACCCGCGCGTTAAGTTATCCATTTGGCGTGACAGTTCGGGGTTTTGATGCTGTACGTTCTTCTGGGCGTCTGCCCCCAGGTCATACAGCCCCGCTGCACCGGTTTTGGAATCTATTTCGTAAAGATACTGCCCGTTAACGGCGGCTATATAGCCGTTAAGGCCCCGCACGTACTGGATGAACGCAAAGCGCTGCGCGGCCCCGGTGGTATCCAGCAGGCTTTTGCCCAGGGTGTAGTTGGTGTAGGGCACGCCGGTCATTTCAGCCACGGTGGGGTACACGTCCAGCAGGCTGCCCGCGGTTTCCACCTGCCGGGGCGCCATGGTTTTGGGGTTATAGATGATGCAGGGCACGTGCGTGACGTAGGTGGCCATCTCGAACTCCGGGTAGGGCATGAAGTTATATGCGTCCAGCCGGGCGCTGTGGTCTCCGAAAAACACAAAAATGGTATTGTCCAGGTAACCTGATCTTTTTGCCAGCTGCATGAGGTGGCCCACGTTATAGTCCAGGTAACGGAGGGCGTTGAACTGGTCTATGTTCACAAAGCCGGAAGCCTTCAGCTGCTTCATGTCTACGTCTTTGGCGGTGAGGCGTTTGAAGTCTCCCGCCCCGCTGGTAGTGGTATAGGGCTCGTGGTTATCTGCTGTTTGCAGGAAGGCGATGAACGGCTTTTTACTGTCATGCGCCTTTTTGAATATCTCGTCTGCTTCAGTGATCAGGTCATAGTCCGCCACGCCCCACACGTCAGCCTTGGGGGCCTTGAAGTAGCCTTCTTCAAAGATCTGCAGGCCTTCCACGTTGTTGGTGAACACAGCGCGGATGTTGGCCCAGTTGGTATTGCCGCCCAGGAGGTAATATTTTTCATAGCCCCTGAACTGGTCCATGATCACCCGCTGGTCTATAATGGCCGGGTGGCGGGAGGCGGTTTTGACCTTCACCACGTCAGGCAGGCCGGTGGTAACGCCAAATACGGTGCGGGCGGTGCTCATGGCGGGCACGTAAAAATTGCGGTACAGCGCCCCGCTGTCTGCCAGCCGCTGCAGGTTGGGCGTAGCCTGCATAGGGTTGCCGAACATGCTGGTCATGGAGGCCCCCACGCTTTCCAGCATCACTATGATCACGTTCTGCCGCGGTCTGGAGCTGTCTCCCGGAAAGCTGCGCGCAAAGTGGAGGGCTTGCGCATCCGGCTGGTCTACCCCCAGGTACCCGGCCATGTAAGGGTAATATTTGCGGGTGGCGGTTTCGTCAAAGGTGTCTGCCTGCAGGTTCATGTTGGAAACGAAGTGCAGCACAGGGTTGAGGGCCAGGCTGGTCACCGCGTTATCCCGCGTGAACATGGCCTGGCTCCAGCGCAGGGGGAACCAGGCAAAGTTGCCGTAAATGCCGGCGCCAAACAGCAGTACCAGCACCATCACCCAGCCGGCGTAGCCCCAGGGGCGCACGGGCGTGCCTTCCTTGCCGGCATAACGCCGGTAAATGCTCCGGTAAGAGAAACGCACAAAGGCCATGAGCAAAATAATGCCCAGCCCTCCCCACACCACGGGGTAACTTTCCCACATCATGCGCGCATTGGTAGCTCTTTCCCCTGCGGCCAGGAAACGGGTCACCGACGGCTCCAGCCGCAGGCCCAGGTAGCTGTAATGCCCCAGGTCTACCACATAAAAGAGGGTCAGCACCAGGTATACTGTGAAAAAATACCAGAAGTTGAGCCGCCGCAACGCGCCGGTGCCAAACAGCCTGTCTCGCGCAATAACGGCCAGCAGGCCCACGGGTATCATGATAATGAGCGCCAGCCGCATATCGAACTTCAGGCCCAGGTACCAGGCCCTGGCTATTACGCCCGGTTCTTTAATGGTGCTGGAAAAGAAGAAGAGGAAGAAGATCAGCCTGAAAAGCACCAGGAAACAAAACAGGTATAAGGTTTGCATGAATATATACCGTATGTACCTGGGAATGCGAGACCAAATATGACCCATTATATTCTCTTAAAATTTTATACGTAGCTGCAAATATAGTCTAATTGCCGCAACAAGCGGTTTGAAGCATGAACATGTAAATTAACAGATTGATTAAAGATTGAATCGATTATCTTTGCCTTCCTAAAAAAATCCAACAATTGTGGCACTGATCAAATCAATTTCTGGTATTCGTGGAACAATCGGCGGCAGGCCGGGAGAAGGTTTGTCTCCGCTGGACGTGGTAAAGTTCACCGCCGCGTATGGTACATGGCTGTTGCGGCAGAACGCTGACAACAAAAAGGTAGTAATAGGGCGTGACGGGCGCATATCCGGAGAAATGGTGAAGAACCTGGTGGTATCTACGCTCAACGGCCTCGGCATAGACGTGGTAGACCTGGACCTCAGCACCACGCCTACTGTGGAAATAGCCGTGAAAATGGAGCAGGCCGCCGGCGGCATCATTCTCACCGCCAGCCACAACCCCAGGGAATGGAACGCGCTGAAGCTGCTGAACGCGGAAGGCGAGTTCATTTCCGGCACAGACGGCGCGGAAGTGCTGGAGCTGGCCGCCAATGAAGACTTTGTATTTGCAGACGTGAACAAGCTGGGCGCTTACCGCCGTGACGATTCTTACCTGCAGAAACATATAGACCTGGTGGTGAACTACCCGCTGGTAGACGTGAAAGCCATCAAGGCCTGCAATTTCAAGGTAGTGGTAGACGCCGTAAACTCTACCGGCGCCATTTACGTGCCCGCGCTGCTGAAAGCCCTGGGCGTAAAGGAAGTGGAAGTGCTCTTCGGGGAAGTGAACGGCAAGTTCTCCCACAACCCGGAACCCCTCCCGGAAAACCTCACCGCGCTCTCCAATGAAGTGAACAAGTCTGAAGCAGACTTCGGCATTGCCGTAGACCCTGACGTAGACCGCCTCTGCTTTGTATGTGAAGACGGCAGCATGTTCGGGGAAGAATATACCCTGGTGGCCGTGGCAGACTATGTGCTCAAACACCGCAAGGGCAATACCGTTTCCAACCTCAGCTCCACCCAGGCGCTGAAAGATATTACCCTCAGGAACGGGGGCGAGTACCACCCCTCCGCCGTTGGCGAAGTGAACGTGGTGAACAGGATGAAAGCCGTAAACGCCGTTATAGGCGGCGAAGGCAACGGCGGCATTATTGTGCCTGACCTGCACTACGGCCGTGATGCCCTCATCGGCATCGGCCTCTTCCTCAGCCACCTGGCCCAGAGCAAAAAGAAGATGAAAGCGCTGCGCAATTCCTACCCCGACTATTTTATTTCCAAGAATAAAATTGAGCTGGACAAAGGCATTGACGTAAAGACCATTTTCGAGAAGATCAAGGGCAAGTACAAAAAGCAGCCGCAGAACACGGAAGACGGCCTCAAGATCGAGTTCGACAAAGACTGGGTGCACCTGCGCACCTCCAATACGGAGCCCATCATCCGCATCTATGCTGAAAGCCACAACGAAACCACGGCAGACAACATAGCCCGGAAGATCATGCAGGATATCAAGGAATTTATTTAACTTTACTGCAGCTTATAAAGGCCCGGCCCGGAAGTACGTTACTTTCGGGCCGGGCCTTTTTTTATGATACTATATTAACAGTTGTCCTGAAGGTACCTCAAGCGAACGTGAAGCGAAGGAGAAGCGAAGGAGAAGCAAAAATGAGAAGTGTTAAAATAATATTACAAACGGCATTTCTCCCGTCCTCACCGGTTCCTGTTTTTTTACCGCTTTTCCGTAAATTTGTGCCGCTTTTATATCAAAAACCAAACCACCACGATCTTGGAACGTATCTATTTTGACAATGCGGCCACTACCGCGCTTGATAAAGCAGTGCTGGACGCCATGCTGCCTTACATGACCGACAAGTTCGGTAACCCTTCCTCTATTTACTCATACGGCCGCGAATCCCGTTTGGGCATAGAAAGCGCACGCAAAAGCGTGGCAAAGATCCTGAACGCCCACCCCGGCGAGATCTTCTTCACCTCCGGCGGAACGGAAAGCAGCAACACGGCCATACAAGCCGCCATCCGCGACCTGGGCTGCCGCCACATCATCAGCTCCCCTATTGAGCACCATGCCACCCTGCACACCGTAGAGCATATGCATTGCAAGGAAGAGATCAAACTCTCCTGGGTGAAGCTGCTGCCCAACGGGCATGTAGACATGGATGACCTGCGCGCCCTGCTGGCCGGCTCCAAAGAAAGATGCCTGGTATCCCTCATGCACGCCAACAACGAAATAGGCAACCTGCTGGACCTCTTTGCGGTGGGCAACCTCTGCAAGGAATACGATGCTATTTTCCATTCAGACACGGTGCAGACCGTAGGTCACTATCCTTTTGACCTCCGCAACACGCCCGTGCATTTCATCAACGGCGCCGGCCACAAATTCCATGGCCCCAAAGGCGTAGGCATCCTGTACATCAACGAGAACGTGAAGATCACGCCATACGTGCACGGCGGCTCCCAAGAGCGCAACATGCGCGCCGGCACGGAAAACCTGTACGGCATTGTAGGCTTTGCCAAAGCGCTGGAGCTGGCTACTGAACACCACGAAGAGCACAGCCGCTACATCAATGACCTGCGCATGTACATGGCGGCGCAGCTGCAGGAGCAAATCCCTTCCGTCACCTTCAACGGAGACCTTTTTGGCCGCAGCCTCTACACGGTGCTGAACGCCTCTTTCCCGAAATCAGAAAAGAGCGAAATGCTGCTCTTCAACCTGGATATCAACGGCATCTGCGCCAGCGGCGGCAGCGCGTGTACCTCCGGTGCGGATGCAGGCTCTCACGTGATCCGCGCCATCAACAACGATCCCAACAAGGTAGCGGTGCGTTTCTCCTTCTCCCGCCACAACACCAAAGCGGAAGTAGATAAAGTAGTAGCGAAGCTGAAAGAACTGATCTGATACAACATCTTCTGCATAAAAAAAACCGGTGCACTTACTGCACCGGTTTTTTTTATTGATACCCCGGGTTCTGCACCAGCGCCGGGTCTTTTTCTATTTCGGCCTGCGGTATGGGCACCAGGTAATTCTTGTCATAAAAATGCCGTTCCTCTACGGTAAACACGCTGTAGGTTTTATTACCCCCGGCATCTTTCCGGATGGATATGCCTTTGGCCGGCACGTTCAGCACCTGCGGCGCAATTTTCCAGCGGCGTACGTCAAAGTACCGGTGTGCCTCAAACGCCAGCTCAATGAACCGTTCGTTCTGCAGGCGCTTCAGCAGCGCGTCTCCGCTTTCGGTAACCGGCGGCATGTTTACGCCCGGCCGGCTCCGCACCTGGTTGATGTACTCCCGGCAAACATCTTCCCGGCCCAGGAAGAAACTGGCCTCCGCATAGTTGAGCAACACTTCCGCGTAGCGGAAAAACGGCCACGGCGGATCGCTGGCGTTGTTGTAATTAGGATCGGTGACAGACTCGTCAATATACTTCCTGGGGTAATAGCCGGTTTCACTGGCATTCCAGGGAGAGAGCGGGCCTTCTTTTGAATCTTTGCCGCCGGGCAGAAAAGTTTCTATTTCCCGGCCTTTGAATGGCGCGCCATCATACAGGATGGTGGCATAAAAACGCGGGTCCCGGTTAATATAAGGCTGCTGCGGGTTGTAAGCCGGATCTTCCGCGGGCAGCTTGCCGTTCAGCGTTTCATATTGATCTACCAGGTTCTGCAGCGGGTCTATCTGGCCAAAGCCGTTAAAGCCGTTGGGATAGAAGCGCAGCTCAATGCCCACGTTCTCCTGGTCTACCGCATGGTTAAAGGGCCGTACCCATATCATTTCACTGTTGTAGGCATGCGCGGCCGTGAACATGTCTTTATAGTTCGGGTACAGCTGGTACTCGCGCAGGTCAATCACCGCTTTGGCGGCATCCGCGGCTTTCTGCCATTTCTCCCGGTTGTTCTCCGGGTTGTTGAGCGGGCTGGCGGCATACAGCAAAGCCCTTGCCTTGATAGCCATGGCCGCGCCTTTGGTGAGGCGGCCCTGGTTTTTGGCATCGTACTCCAGGGGCAGCATGCTAATGGCCTCATCCAGCTCCGTCAATACAAAATTCAGGCATTCATCATAGCTGTTGCGGGGCAGGTTGAAATCATCGTCCAGTGAAAAGGGCGTGGTAATGAGCGGCACGCCGCCAAAGAAGCTGATGAGCCCGAAGTAGGCATAGGCGCGCAACGCTTTGACCTCGCCCGTCATGCGTTTTTTCACCGCGCTGTCTATCGGTGAGCTGGCGGTATTGGCCAGGAACAGGTTGCATTGCGTGATGCATTTATAGTAGCCGGGATCTGCGGAAGTGCCCACCCAATAATCAAGTGGGCCCAGGGCAGACGGGGAAATATTGCCCGCGTTGATCACGCTGTAGGAAGCGCTGCCGCGGGGCTTGCTTTCATCTGACAGGCAGAAGAGACGGCGGGAGTTGAACTGGAAACCATGCGGCATCACGCGGTACGTGTTGTTGATGAAGGTTTCTATGAGGGCCGCATCCTGCCATACTACCTTGTCTGAAAACTTGTTCAGCGGCCGGGTATCCAGCAGGTTGTTGTTGCAGGCGGCCAGCAGGTGCAGGGCCAGCAACAGGATGGCGGCTTTTGGAATATATCGCTGTATGTATTTCATGATCATTGCTTTTAGAACGTAACGTTGATGCCCAGGTTATAGATGCGGCTTTGCGGGTAAAAGAACCCGTCTCCGTTGGTGCCTTCCGGGTCTACCAGCTTCATGCGGGAGAGCGTGAACAGGTTGCTGCCGTTGGCGTACACCCTTGCGGTGGCTATCTTCAGGCTGCTGAGCAGGCCCGCGGGCAGCGAGTAGCCGATCTCCAGCGTTTTGAGGCGCATGAATGATGTGTTGTAGAGCCAGAAGGTGGAGGCCAGCGAGTTAACGCCTGACTGTAAAGGCAGGGTAGGATACTTTGAGCTCATGCTGCCTTCCGTATAACGGTTCTCCAGCAGTTCCTGCAAGGCGTTGTAACCCAGCAGCGCCTGGAAACGCAGGGGCTGCCACGATTTGGCGGCGCCGGCAAAATTGGCGAAGAGGGAAAACGCTTTGTATTCTACTGAAAAGTTCACGCCGTAGGTGATCTGCGGCGTGCTCGTTCTGTCTAGCCGTACCTGGTCTGCGGCGGTAATGGTACCGTCTCCGTTCACGTCTTCGTATTGCAGGTCTCCTACTTTGGTGCCGGGCACTACGGGTATATTGTCCAGCGCTTCCTTGGTGCGGATGATGCCTTTGCTGATGTAATACCGGCCGGCGTCAATGGCATGCCCTTCCTGCTTCTGCCATACCGGCACGTTGCTGGCTTCGCTGATCTCTATCACTTTGTTGGCGGCATATGCCAGGTTGCCGCTTACACGGTAAGACAACGTTTTTTTGTTCACGGCATGAGACAGCTCCAGCTCAAAACCTTTGTTCTCCACCACGCCAATGTTCTCGTTGGGCAGTGAAAGCCCCGTAAAGGAAGGCACGGCCAGGTTGCGGGTGGCCAGGATGTTGGAGCGCCGTTGTTTGAACACATCGAACGTGAAGCCCAGCAAACCGTTCCAGAAAATACCGTCCAGGCCCAGGTTGCTGAGGGTGGCTACTTCCCAGGTTACGAAGGGGTTGGGCGTAACGCCGGCGGTAAGGCCGAGTGACTGGCTGGCGGGCAGGCCGAAATTATACCCCTTGTTGCCCAGCGTGTACAAAGTGAGGAACTGGAAGGGATCAATCAGGTCATTCCCCATCTGGCCAATGGATGCGCGCAGCTTGAGGTTGTCTATAAAACTGAACCGTTCTTTCACAAAGTTCTCTCCTGAAATGCGCCAGGCCACCGCAACGCCGGGGAAGAAGCCGAACCGTCTGCCTTCCGGGAAGTTGGAAGACCCGTCGTACCGGAAATTAAAATCAAGCAGGTACTTCTCCCTGAAGTCGTAATGCAGGCGGCCAAAAACGTTCTGCCGGCCGGTTTCAAGCGCCGTACCGTCTGCTTCCTGGTTAATGAGGCTGCCGGCAAACAGCTCGTCTATTTCGGTGGAAATAAAGTTGCGGCGGAAAGCGGAAAGATCGTCACTCCGCCCCTTTGATTGTTCTACGGCCACAAAGGTGTTCACGAAGTGCTCATTGAACCGCCTTTCATATTTCAGGCGCAGGTTGATGAGCGTGTTCCTGTCTACGCCCACGGTCTGCGTCAGCTGCGGTAATACAATGCCGCCGCCTGTTACGGGCAGGTAGGTATTATTGGCTTTATCGTAGTTATACACCGTCCACGGCGTTTGCCAGTTTTTCCCGATACTGGTTACGTTGCGGTAGTTGAAATAACCGTCCGCTCCCAGGCCTTCCACCCAGGGGATGCTGATATCAAAACCGGCTTTGGCAAAGAAGCGCTGTATGCGGCTATTGCTGTTGCCGGTAGCATCCGAGGCCATGATGGCCGGGTTCTCTCCGCGCTCCACGCCGGCAGACGGCAGGCCGTTGGCGTAATACACCGGCATGAAAGGCAGGTTGTTGTTCAGCGCCTGGAAAATTTGCCGGGTAGCGGCGGCAGCGGTGGTATTGAAGGCGGGATAATTGCCTTCATCTATATTGCCGTTGAGATCAAGGCTTACCTTGATGTATTTGTTGATCTGCGCATCCAGGTTGGAGCGGAGGGAATACACCTTGAAGTTGTGGCTGCCTTTTTTGAAGATGCTGTTCTGGTTGGAGTACGAGCCGGACAGCAGGTAGCGGATGTCTTTGTTGCCGCCTCTTACATTGAGGTGATGCTGGCTTTGCGGGCTGAATTTCCGCAGCACTTCATCAAACCAGTTTACGTTGGGATAGTTCACCGGGTCTGAGCCGTCTGCGAATTTCCTGATCTCTTCTTCCGTGAATTGCGGCTGCTGGCCTTGTTTGATCAGCATTTCGTTGAAGTAGCCCGCCAGCGTGGCGGAGTTGCCCATTTCAGGTATTTGCGTGGGCTGGGTGAAGCCCTGGTTGTAGGTGTAGCTGATGGTCGGCTTGCCGGTGTTGCCTCTTTTGGTGGTGATGAGAATAACGCCGTTGGCGGCCTGCGCCCCGTAAATGGCTGCGGAAGCGTCTTTCAGCACGGAGATGGACTCAATGTCGTTCGGGTTGATGCGCTGCCAGCCGGAAGCGTTCTGTATACCGTCTACCACCACCAGGGGGTTGTTGTTCCCCGTGGTGTTCCTGCCGCGGATGAGAATAGTGGCGTCATCCCGGCCCGGCTCTCCTGTAACGTTTTTTGTGACCAGCCCGGGCAGCAGGCCCGTGATGGCATTGGAAACGCTCACGGCAGGCGTATGTTTCAATTCGCTGCCGCTCACGCTGGCCACCGAGCCGGTGAGGTCTACCTTTTTCTGGCTGCCGTAGGCAACCACCACTACTTCCGTGAGGCCGGAGGTGGCCGTTTTGAGCTGAATATTAAGATCGCTTTTACCGGCCACGGGTATTTCCTGCGTCTGGTAGCCGATGAACGAAACGATCAGCACGGCGTCATTGTCTACCTCCAGCGTAAAGTTGCCTGCAGCATCTGTGGCCGCGCCCCTGGAGGTGCCTTTCACCTGAACGGACACGCCCGGTATGGGGCTGCCGTCTTCCCCGGTTACGTGGCCTTTTACCGGCTTCTTTTGCCGGATGGCTTCCGGCTGCGGGGCGGCAGGCTCCGGCGGCAGCGGCCGCCGCTTGATGGCAATCACGCTGTCAAATATCTGGTACGTGAGCGGCTGCCCGGCCAGCATCATGTCAAGCGCCTGCCGCAGCGGTACGCCCTTTACGTGGATGGTGACGGGCTTTGCGGCTTTCAGCGCGTTGTTGTCTGTAATAAAAAAGCTGAACCTCGTTTGTTTCCTGACCTGGGAAAAGAGTTTTTCCAGGGTAGCGTTCCGTTCAGACAAGGTAACCGTTTGGGCCACCCCGCTGGCGGATACCTGGAGAAATGCAACAGTCAAGAAGATGAAGGTCAATTTCATAACTAAGAACATTTTAGCCGCCCATGGGGGCATGGCACGTCCGTCAGAAGGCATAAAAATGGCTTCCGGCCGCAAGAACAGATTAAATTTCATAGTTTAGCTGTACGGTTTTGGTTAATAAATCTGCTATCCCGTTCCGGATGCCAGTCTGAAAACGGGTAGCATTGTCTACATGTAGCCAGAACATTGTAACCGGGTCAAGACGCCAATCGAAGCCCGGTTTTTTTATGTGCTGTTCTATTGCCCTATAATGGTTACCTGGTTGCCTGATACTTCCAGCCGCACATCGCCAAACTCGATCAGCCGCAGCAGATTTTTCAATGAAATGGAGCGGGGTATCTCACCCGCAAATTCTTTCTGCGGCACCTTGCCTTTGTAGGTGATCTCCACATCGTACCAGCGGGAAATTTCGCGCATCACGGCCGGCAGGTCCATGCCGCCGAACTGGAAGTAGCCGTTCTTCCAGGCCATGACCCTGTTTACGTCTACATGCTTCACCACCCGCAGTTGCCGGCTGTTTACCTGCGCCTGCTCTCCTGCCTGCAGCACCGCCTGCTCCCCTCCTGCCGTTACTCTCACGGAACCTTCCAGCAAGGTGGTGTTGATGCCGGCTTCTCCCTCATAGCTGTTGATATTGAAATGCGTGCCCAGCACTTCCACTTCCGTACGCTCGTTGATCTGCACCCTGAAAGGCATGGCGGCGTTTTTGGCCACTTCAAAATAGGCTTCGCCCGTGATCTCCACTTTCCGTTCATTGCCCGCGAAAACAGCGGGATATTTTATTTTGCTGTCTGCATTGAGCCACACCAGGGAACCGTCTGGCAGCAACAAACGGAACTGCCGCCCGCGCGGGGTGGTCATGGTATTATATACAGCGGGGCCATCTGCGGCATTGGCCGTATTGTAGGCCAGCACCCCGTTCTGCAGCACCACGCTGCTGCTGCTCTGGGTGGCAATGAGGCCATTGCCCAGGCTGTCCAGCACCACTTCGGTACCATCTGCCAGGGTGAGCACCGCGCCCGGCCTGCCGGGCGCCACATCTGTACGGGCCGGGGCGGAGTGGCGGGTAGCCAGCTGCATTGTTTTTTGCGGCCGCAGCCAGAAAAAGGCGCCCACCCCCAGCAGCATAACAACCGCGGCGGCATAGCGCAGCCAACGCCGCCGGAGCAGCGGCAAACGGCGGATAACCGGTTGCCCGCCGGCCTGTTCAAGCACGCCGGCATACAAACGGTCTGCCGTTGTTTCAGGCAACTCCTCCGCCGGCGCATAGCTTTGCCAGGCTTCTTCCAGGGCGGCCTTCAGCTCCTCATCCTGCTCTGCCTGCAACAGCAGTGCCGCCAGCTCTTCCTTCTCAGCGGGTGTGCTGCTTTTATTGAAATGCTTTTCCAGTAAATATTTCAGTTTTGATACAGGCATACAACATACTTTAGCGGCCGGCGTACAGCGGCCCTTATAGTGTATGACAAATGAAAATGACCCTGGGAGTAGTAGCGGGAACTATTTTTTTATTTTCCCAGCAAGTTGAAGACAATACAGATAACAACGGGGGAAACGGGGTGATGGCCAAACTGCTCCCGGATGAAGTGCAGGGCCTGCTGCATGTGCTTTTTTACCGTGAAGGGGGATATATTGAGGCGGCTGGCAATTTCCTTGTGTTTGAGGCCTTCTACCCGGCTAAGGTGGTATACCAGCTTCTGTTGGGACGGCAGTTTTTCTACCGCGCTGTCCAGCAGCTGCTTCAGCTCCCGGTGGGCAAACTGCTCATCTGCCGCCTGCACCGCGGGCTCCTGCCTGCCGAGTTCTGTGAGCACAACGGTTTCCCGCGCCAGGCGCTTCAGGCCGTTGATAGTGTGGTTCAACGCCAGGCGGTACACCCAGGCGTTGAAGTTCTTCACCTCCGCCAGGGCGGCGCGCTCCAGCCATACCTTTATAAATACGTCCTGCAGCCCGTCTTCCGCGGTTTGGCGGCATTCGGTCATGCGGAGAATATAAAAGTATATCTTGTTGCGGTAGGCGTCAAACAGACTGCGGAAAGCGCCTTCATCTCCGGCCGCTACCCGTTGCAACAGCTCCCTTTCATTATGTGGTACTTCTTTCGGCAAGTTTTTGGTTGACTTTTATAACAACGGGCCATTGCCCGGTACATAAAAGTACAAAAATGCCGGTATCAGGTATATAAATTTTGCTATTGCTGTTTATGAATACTTGGTGATCACGTCATAGAACTTGTCCCGGTAGCCTTCGCTGATGGGAATGCTCTGGTTGGCTATCATCACCGTGTTGCGCTCTACGGAATTGATCTTGTTCATGGCCACCAGGTAAGAGCGGTGCACGCGCATGAACTTGTCTTTCGGCAGGCGGCTTTCAAAAGCCTTCAGGCTCTTGAGGGTGAGCACGGGCTGGTTGTTGGTGTAGATCTTGATATAATCTTTCAATGCTTCTATGTACAGGATGTCTTCCAGGTTGATCTTGATGATCTTGTACTCTGTTTTTACAAAAATATAATCGTACTCCATGCTTTTGGGCTGGGATACCTGCTGGTACTCCTGCGCCTTGGTAACCGCTTTCAGGAAGCGCTCAAAGGGGATGGGCTTGAGCAGGTAGTCTACCACGTCAAGGTTAAAACCGTCCATGGCATACTCTTCGTACGCCGTGGTGAAAATAACCATAGGCGGGTGCTTCAGCGATTTAAGGAACTGGATGCCTGTGATGTCCGGCATTTTAATGTCCAGGAACAACAGGTCTACCGGCTCTTCCTGCAAATAGCGGAGGGCCAGGGCGGCGTTCTCGAATGTTTTCACCTGCATGGGAAAAGGTGCCTTTGCAACAAAGTCCTCGATGATCTCCAACGCCAGCGGCTCATCATCAAGAGCTAAACACTTCATCATGTTTCAGCGCAATTTTAAGGTCAGCAATAAATTCTTCTCCATGCTCTCTGACAGTTATAGTATGTGCATCTGTGTACAGCAGGCTCAGGCGCTTCAACACGTTGTTGAGGCCTACCCCGCCCTTTTCGGCCATGCGCTGCCTGAAAAGGCGGTTGCGTACCACCAGCTGGAATACGCCGTCTTGCCCGATGTGCATGCGGATGTGTATGTAAGACGGCTCCGTATAGCTGATGCCGTGTTTAAAAGCATTTTCCACGAAGGGGATCAGCAGCATGGGCGCAATTTCAAGGTTTGCGCCGTCTTCTCCTTCCACCGTTACTTCAACGGGTATGCTGCGCGCCATGCGCAGGCGCTGTATGTCTATATAATCCTGCAAATACCGCAGCTCCGTTTGCAGGGGCACTTTGTCTTCGTTGCTCTGGTAGATCATGTAACGCATAATGGTGGAGAGCTTTACGAGTGCATGCTCGGTTTCAGGGGAGCGGCGGTGCGCCAGGGAATAGATGGTATTGAGACTGTTGAACAGGAAATGCGGGTTGATCTGGGACTTCAGGAACTTCAGCTCTGCGTTGAGGTTAGCCACCTTCAGCGCTTCGCGCTGCTTTTCGCTTTTGAACCACTCCATGGCAATCTTTATAAAGCCGCTCATGAACAGCATGAGCAAGGCAAAGGTGCCAGACCTCCGGAGCATTTCAGGGAAGAAAAAATGCATCATGAACACCCCGTCACGGAAGGGCCTTGCGGGCATGGCTTCCGTAAAAGCTGCCGGCACGGCCCTGATGGCCACACCGCTGTCTATGACCGCTCCATGGCTGCGCCAGCTGCGGTAGAGGCGCTTGCGCCAGTGCATGGGGTTTCTTCTCAGCATGCTGTCACGGAACGCCATCACATGCGCACCGCCTGCTACCACAATGTCTCCACGCGCGGTACGGATGGCCATTGCAGGCCCGGGCCCACGCTCGTCATCTGCATGGTATATAACATTAGAAACAACCGCCGGGCCGGGGCCGCCAAAGGCCACCGTTTGCAACACCGCGCTGTCTTCCCCTTCCGGCAGCGGTATCTCCAGCGGCGGGGCGGGCACAAAAGAAGAATCGCCTTCCGCTATAAAAAAAGGCGGCCGGTCCATGATGGCGGTCATGAACCGGTATTCTACCACCGCCTGTTGTATCGCAATAAAAATAATGAGCCCCAGCACGCACGCAATGTAAATACCGATGCGCTTGAGCGTAAAGAACTTCGGTATCAGCACGTACACGTTGAGGTAGAACAGTCCAACGAGGAACAAGGTGTTGATGGCTTCCTTGATGAAGAAAGACCGGTCTGCCACCTGTATGCGGTAAGCAAAGAAAGGAAAGAGGAAAATGCATGTCCATGCAGCAATGTGCATAGAGATAATTACCAGCCTGTTCCTGAATATGTTCCTGATGCTGACCATAGGCGCTAATCGGCGATAAACATACATCACAATACTCTTAAGCAAGTGTTAAAACACCCTGTGCGAGTCTTAACTAAGTGTTAAAGTTAACGGGGCCGGATGTGAAGACTGTCCAGCTCACGCAGGCTTACGGCGGGAGACTGGCCGTGCCGCAGTTTATGCAATACCAGGCTGCCTACACGCATGGCTTCTTCTTTACTGCTGAATGGATGATGCCCGGCCACTGCCGGAATTTCTGCCTGGTAGATAACGGGGCGGCCGTTGTGCAGGATGCGGTAGCCCCAGCTGCTGCCGGTGTGCACCGGTGCCAGCCGGAGCCCTTCTTTCTTTCCCTGGCAGGAAAAAAACAGTGCGGCCGGTGGCACGGTGAACATCACCAGGCGATGGAATCGTTTAATCATTTTCATTGTACTCCTGGTCCGGTTCAAACCTGTAAATATCATCCAGCGGCAGGCTGGAAGTGCGGCCTGCCAATACATACCCTTTGCCGCCCAGCGTAAAGGCGCAGGCGCCGGTACGGGCCACGCCTTCAAAATCACGCCGCTTGGTCCACAGGTCTGCAACAGGGTCATACTCCCAGGTGTGGGCAGAAAGGCCGCCTTTGGAACCGGTGGCCACATAACCCTTGTTGTTCATGACAAAGGCCACGGCATTGCTGCGCACAATATCATAGTCGTTGTCATAATCTTCATCGCTCAGGTTGGCGATCTGTCTTTTAGGCGTCCAGTTGTCTTCATCCGCATCGTATACGTAAAAGTCTGTTTTGTATTCGGCGTTGTTGGTGCCGGTCACTATATAAGCCTTGTCCGCAATTACAAAGGCCACGGCTTCCGTGCGTTTGGAACCGCCGAAAGACTGGCGCTCGTTCCACTCGTCTTTCACGGGGTCATACTGCCATACGTCTTTCAGCGCGCCGCCGTCATTCCCCGTGGCAATGTAGCCCATGCCTTTCAGGGCAAAACCCACGGCATCCCGGCGCGCCAGGCTGATGGCGGGGTTGGGCCCTGCCAGCGGCGCTTTGGGCGCCCAGTTGCCCGTAGCCGGAGAATACGCCCAGAGATCGTTCAGGCGGTTCAGGCCGTCAAAGCCCGTGCCCACATAAGCCACATTGTTGATCACAAAGGCGGTAGCGCTGCTGCGCACAGGCGCCTGTTCAGGCAGATCGTTGATCTGGCTCCAGCCGCGGGAAGGTGTGTACTTCCAGAAATCTCGGAGATATTTTTCCCCGTCGTACCCGGTGCCGATGTAAGCCGTATCCCCAATGGTAAAGGCCACCGCTTCGGAACGCGGCTTGCCGCTCATTTCCGATACCTCCACCCAGTTACCCGTCTCATCGTCCGTAGAATCGCTTTTGGAACAAGCTGCCAGCAGGCCCACCAGTATCCATCCATAGTTTCTTGCAATGTGCATACAATTGTTTTTTTTAACGGTTTCAAAATTATCGGGGTAACTGTTACAGGTATGATAAAATAGACGGAAAGGAGGCATACGGGGATGAATACGGCCTTTTCATCTGCCAACACCGGGGTTTTATCCTTTTACCGCAAAAGGCCTGTAAACGGCCTTAAAATGGCAACCACCGGCCATATGCCTGCACTCATCGATAAATATCCCACACTGGCATAATACCCGTATGCAGCCCATGCAGGCTGATTATCATTGCGCCGTTATGCAAGTACAAAAAATATTACTGGGAGTAGCGGCCGCGTGCAGCTTCGCGGCGTGTGACAAAGCGGGGTTTACCTATGATAACGTGACGGACGGCGGCCATGTGCAGTATACGCTGCTGGACACGCTGGAGATACAGATGCGTACCGTGCAGCCTGATTCCATTGCCACCTCCGGCACCGGCATAGCGCTGGCCGGCGTGTATACGGATGAATACTTCGGAAAGATCAGCGCAGGCAGCTACTTCCGCGTAGCATTGCCCACAGAGCGCACGCTGGCAGACAACGCCGTGTATGATTCCATAGAGCTGGTGATGAAACCCAACGGGTACGCCTATGGGGATACATTGCCCCTGCAGACCCTGCAGGTATACCAGCTGCAGCAGCCGCTGGTATTGCCGGAGAATTACACCATGCTGTTCAGCCACCAGCAATTCTCTTACAGCAGCACGCCGCTGTTCTCGCAGCCCGTGCTGATAACGCCCACAGCGGGTAACCTGCTGCACCTGCGGCTCAACGATGCCAAAGGCGCGGAGCTGTTTACACTGTTGAAGAACAAGGCCACCGAAGTATCTTCCGAAGATTTTTTCCGCGAATATTTTAAAGGCCTGCACATCAGGGGCAGCAATAACACGGCGGTGTTCGGCTTCACCGCGGCAGACAGCAGCCTTTACCTGCGCCTGCACTACCATGTGGTAACGCATGAGAAAGAAGAAAAGTACCTGGATTTTTTAATGACCACGCCCGAGCTGCAATACAACGCCATACAGCGGGAGCGCGGCGGCACGCCGCTGGAAGGCCTGCAACCGGGCGCCGGCCTGGCGAGTGAAGCTACAGGCAACCGCGCTTACCTGCAGGCGCTGAGCGGCGCCCTCGTCCGGATGGACTTCCCCTCTCTTTCCGCGCTGCAGGAGCTGGGGCGGTACGGCCGCATACAGCGGGCGGAGCTGGTGCTGCGGCCCGTGAGCGGCACTTATGTGCGGGAAGCCCTGCCGCCGCGGCTGGCGCTTTGCCTGGCAGACAGCAAAAACCGGGTGGCCTCGGGAGATACCCTGCTCACCGCGCTGGGCATGTCTCAATACGGCAGCCTGGTAACAGACAAGCTGAACCCTGAAAATACCAGCTACGTGTACGATGTAACCACCTACTGCAAATCCATGATGAACGCAGACAGCTATACCTACCGCGGGCTGCTGCTTTCTCCCCCCGCCGGGGAATATGTTACGCAGTTCAACCGCCTGGTGCTGGGCAATGGAAAAAACAGCCAGCACCGCGCCCAACTAAAGATCTATTACCTTTTATACCAATAGCCATGCGACTTTTTACCACCGGATGCCTTCTTTTGCTGACCCTGTACGCACAGGCGCAGAAAGGCGTGAACTCTCTTTACTCCGCCTTCGGCATTGGCGACCTGGAAGAAAAAGATTACAGCCGCAGCTTTGGCGTAGGCAGCGCCGGTATTGGCCGCGGCTCCAACAATTTCCTGAACGAGCTGAACCCGGCCTCCTATAGCCGCCTGCCCATGGAAACGTTTTTCTTTGAGGCCTCCGTAGCCGGCAAAACGGTGCAGTACAATACCAGCACCTCCTATCAAACCGCGGGAGACATCGGGTTCAAAAGATTTGCCCTGGGTTTTAAAGCGCACAAACGCTGGGGCATGAGCCTGGGCCTGATGCCTTACAGCCGCGTAGACTACAAGCTGCTGAACACCCGCACCATAGAAGGCACCGGCTCTTCCATCCGCAACGCGGTGGAGGGCAGCGGCGGCATTAACCGCCTGTATTTTTCCAACGCCGTGCAGCTCACCAAAAACTTTTCCATCGGCGCGTCTGCCGCCATGCTGTTTGGCCCTGTGTCTACCACAGACAGCCTGGGCGGCGGCGGCACTACGGAAGATGTATATTCCGAAGTAAACAATGCTTACCGCAGCTTTGAGCTCAACACCGGCCTGCAGTACAGCGGCCAGGTGGGTGAATGGCAGCTGGGCGCAGGCCTTACCTACCGCCTACAAAGCCAGCTGGTCAACTCGCAGGACTTCTCGCTGAAAGACGCAGATCAGAACGTGCTTTACACAGAAACGCGGAAGGCGGTTGACTACCGGCTGCCGGAGCAGATAGGCGCGGGCATTCATATTTCCAACGGGCAGCTGGCCTGGCTCGCGGACTACCGGCAGCAAAACTGGCAGGGGCTGAACGAGAACAAATCAGATTACAAATACATCACCGCCAAAAGATATGCCGGCGGTATGGAATACACCTTTTACCGGGATTATTTCAACACGCGCATGGAAGGGCTGATACTGCAGGCCGGCGTGAATTACTCCACCGGCTACCTGCGCGTGAAAGGCGAACCGCTGACAGATTTCGGCGTTACGGCCGGCGCCTCGCTGCCCAGCAGAACAGGGCATTTGCGGTATTACATTGGTCTGGAAGGCGGGCAGCGCGGGCGCGCCGTGAAAGGACTGGTGAAAGAGAATTACCTGAACGTGGTGCTGCACCTTTCCCTGCGTGACAACTGGTTCTTCAAACGCAGGGAACTATAACAGGCCGGCGGGTAAACGGGGAACCGGAGCTCTGCAAAACCTTTATACATTCTCCCCCAAAAAACGGTTTTCCTTTACCCGCCGGTTTATTTTTGCAGATGGCGCCACTCACCGCTGCACCTCTTTTGCGCCCTGCTGCACAGGCTGCGCCAGCAGCTCCCGGAACCACTTGCCGGAGTCTTTCATAGTTCTGCGCTGTGTTTCAAAATCTACATGCACCAGGCCGAAGCGGGCCTTGTACCCTTCCGCCCACTCAAAATTATCTGTGAGCGTCCAGGCAAAATAACCGGTAACGGGTACGCCGCTACGTTTTGCCAGCAGCACAGCGGAGAGGTATTCTTTAAAATATGCCACCCGCGCCCTGTCATTCACTTCCCCGTTCTGCAATACATCATCAAAGGCGGCGCCGCTTTCCGTTACCATTATTTCCTTCACGCCTTTGTAGGCGGCAAACTGCTGCAAGATGCTGTACATGCCCTGCCCGCTGATTTCCCAGCCCAGCCCGGTGAGCGGCACCTGGCGGTAGCGGGCTTTCACTTCGGAGGCCTGCACATACGGCATGAACGCATTGTACCGTACCACCAGCGGGAAATAATTCTGCAGGCCAATAAAATCAAAGCTGAAAGGCAGCTTCTCCCAATCCCGCCAGAGGGCGTAGCGGCGTTCTATGCGTTTCAGCAGCGGGAAGGCGTCTGCCGGGTACCCCATGCCCAGTGCGGGCTCTATGAACAGGCGGTTAAACAGTGCGTCTGCGCGGCGGGCCGCCTGCAGGTCGTTATTATTGGTAGTGTAGGGAATGATCTGTGAGCAGGAATAGGTAGTGCCCACCCTGGCCTGCGGCGTCTCCGCGCGTACGGCGCGGCCGCCCTCCGCCTGCGCCAGCGCCACATGATGTACCGCCGGCAAAAAGTAGGAAAGGCCGAATTTGCCCGGCGCATGCACGCCCAGCATATAACCCAGGGAGGTGAAACCAAAAGGCTCGTTCAGCACCAGCCAGTTCTTCACCTTGTGCCCGTAGGTACGCGCGCAAAGCGCGGCAAAAGCCTCAAACGCGAACACCGTGCCCCGGTGACACCAGCCGCCCTTCTGCTCCAGCGCCTGGGGAAGGTCCCAGTGGTAAAGGGTTACATAAGGCTCCAGGCCCGCGGCCAGGCAGGCGTCTATTACCCGGTGGTAGAAGTCAATGCCGGCCTGGTTAACCGCCCCTGTTCCGTTGGGCATAATGCGGCACCAGGAAAGGGAAAAACGGAATACGTTAAAACCCATCTGTTTGGCCAGCGCAATATCTTCCGCGTACAGCTCAAAGAAATTGCAGGCATGGCGGGCGTGAGTGCCGTCTTTGATCTTGCCTTTGCGGGCGGTAAAAGCGTCCCAGATAGACATGCCTTTCCCCTGCGCATCATGCGCCCCTTCATTCTGAAAGGCCGAAATGGCCACGCCCCATTTAAACGCGGGCCCAAAATCGCTACGGCTGAATTTGTCCAATACGGATGCCCTTTTGTTGTTTTCTTCCTGTAATATGTAACATGTAGCCGACATCACCGAACTTCCGGCAGGAATTTAACAATTTAACAATCAGCGTTGTACCTTTGCGCCGTATGAAACAGGTTTCTACTCTTTTTACCATATCCCTGGCCATTATTTTTTCTGCCTGCCAGCCGGGCAGCCACCCAACAGACGAAAAAGACATACCGCCCGTAGTGGAAAAGCTGAACCCCATGGTGCTGATACCGGGGGGCGCATTTGAAATGGGGGCGGATGATGATACCGGCATGCCGGACGAGTACCCCCGCCACCTGGTAAAGCTGGATTCTTTCTGGATAGACGGGCATGAAGTGACCAACGCCGAGTTCAGCGCCTTTGTGGCCGCCACCGGCTACGTTACCACCGCGGAACAGCCTATTTCCAAAGCAGAGCTGATGCAAACCCTGCCTCCCGGCTCCCCCGAGCCAGACAGCGCCATGCTGCTGCCCGGCTCCCTGGTGTTCGTTCCCACGCAGGAGGCGGTAGACCTGAATGATGTAAGCCAGTGGTGGAGCTTTGTACGCGGCGCAGACTGGCGGCATCCCAACGGCCCCAACAGCAGTATTGAAGGAAAAGACAATTACCCCGTAGTACATGTTTCCTGGAACGATGCGCAGGCCTATGCCTCCTGGGCCGGCAAACGCCTGCCCACGGAAGCGGAATGGGAGTTTGCGGCCAGAGGCGCGCTCAAAGGGCAGCCTTTCCCCTGGGGCAGCGAAATCCCGCAGGAGGGTAAATCCAAAGCCAACATCTGGAGCGGGCATTTCCCTTACGAAAACACGAAGAAAGACGGCTTTGAAGGCACCGCCCCCGTCAAATCGTTTGCGCCTAACGGCTACCAGCTGTATGACATGGCCGGCAACGTGTGGGAATGGACGGCAGACTGGTACAACAGTGATTATTACGCACAGGAAACACCGGGCCGCCTCAACCCGCAGGGCGCCAACGCGCCGCACGACCCGCTTGACCCGGAGCCCAAACGCGTGATCCGCGGCGGCTCATTCATGTGCAGCGACGAATATTGCAGGGGTTACCGCGTTTCCGCAAGAATGAAAACCAGCCCCACCTCGGGGCTGTCTAACCTGGGCTTCCGCTGCGCGCGCAGTGTGTTCAGGGCGCACAGGTAACTTTTGCAAAGGCCGGCAGCAAAAAAGGCTGCCCTTTGCCGGGGCAGCCCTTTATTAATATAGATCGGGATGTATTACCTGGCGGCCGTAATAATCCGTTTCCGGAAATTTATTGCTTCACGATCTTGGAGGTCATGCGGGTGTTGCCGGGCAATGAAACATTCAGCACATAAGTACCCGCAGGCCGCCTTTTCAGGTCTATGCTGCCCCGGTAGGTACCGGAAAAACCCTGCAGGGATTTGTAATATACCTGCTTCCCTTCCATGTCACGCACTTCCATAAAACCGTTCCCTTCTTTCGGTACATAGAACGATACATTTACGAGTCCGCTGGTAGGGTTAGGGTAAACGGCTGATACAGTTTCTGCGCCTTTTGCTTCCAGGGAGGGCTTGCCTGTTACTGTTCTTACAGAATCCGCTGTAACGGTAGTAGTGTTCAAGGTCAGCACACGCATGCCGTTCCTGCGCCTTCCTTCTACTACCACCGGCGCATTCGGGTCTGCGGGCGTTAGGGTAAGCGCGGTAACTTCCTGCGGGCTGCGTTTTCTGCCGGTTTTGGTGGTGATGAGGATTGCCCCGTTCTCAGCCGCATTGCCGTAGAGGGCGGTGGCGGAAGAGCCTTTCAGTACGCTGATAGATTCAATATTTTCCGGCTTGACGTTGTTGAGCTCTTCTTCATAAATTTCCCCGTCCAGCACTACCAGTGGTTTGTTTTCTGATGCAACACCCCTGAAGGAAAGACCCGTTACCTTGCCTCCGCTGGCGCTATGGCCCGTTGCAGGCTTTGCGGCCAACGTTCTGGTACCGTAGCCTGTTACTGTTACTTCCTGCAAGCTGCCGGCTGTTGCATGGGCTTTTGCAGGCTGGTCACTTGCCGTCACGCCGGACAAATTGCGGGGTCGCCCGGTAACCACAACGGCTGCCGTCTTACCTGCAAGCTTCGCGGTTTTGCCGCTGAATATACTCACGCCCGTATCTCTGCCGATAACTACAATATCGTGTTCTTTCAGGTCCAGGTCCGCTGCGGAAGAGCTCAACTGCACAGTATCTATTTTTCCGTCTGTACGGCGTTCAACAATAGTGGTATTCATCACCTTCTTCACCGTATCTTTCACTACCCTCACTTCCAATACTTCCTTCCCGCGCGGGGTAGTATCTTTTTGCGGGCCGCTGATGGCCGTTCTCACTTCGCTTACCACGCCCGTTACCATTTCGTTCACTGCCGCGCCGGAGCCGGTGATAGCCGTTCTCACGTCTGTCACCACGTTGTTCACCACCACGGCGCCCGGTTTGGTGAAATTCAGCGAGAGCAGCACCCCGCACACCAGGCAGGCCAGCAGGGCATAACGGTAAATGTGCAGGCGGGACGATCTTCTTTTATTCATCATCCTGATACGGTTTTTCAGGTGCGAAAAGTTGAAGTTATTGGCAATGCCTGCGGCGTATTGCGAAGTATTGACCTGTATGAGGCTATACTGGTACGCCTTGGGGTCCATGCCGGAACGCAGGATGGAGCGGTCTGTCAAAAACTCCAGGTTCTCCCTGATGGCAGTTTTCATGAGCCACGCGCCGGGGTTGAACCAGTAGAACACATTGTTCAGCTCTCCCAGCATCACATCTGCAGAATGCCATTCTTTTACGTGAACGGCCTCATGATCGAGGATGGCTTTCAGCTCTTTTTCTGTATGCAGGGACGGGTTGATATATATGTTCCGGAAAAATGAGAAGGGGTTCATAGGTTTTCCCATGAGGCGAACGTTGTGGCGCAACATTGTTCCCGGCGCGGTGTTGCGGTGCAGGAGCAACAGGGAGGCCAGTTGCATCATCAGCCGCAGGAACATCACGCCCACCCCGGCCCAGAAAACCCATTCCAGCAGGGCCCAGGGAGAGAAAGGGTCTGGCGTGGCCTGCCAGGTATTGAGGTCAGGCACATAGGTGATCACCTGCTGGGCCAGCGCTTCATTCCGGGAAAAGAAATCATTCACGTCTACCAACGGAAAGAGAGACGAGAAAACGATACCGGATAGGAGGAAAAAACGGTTGAGCGTATAGAACGTAAGCCGGCGCAGCCCCAGCCGGTAGGCCAGGTAAAAAAGACAGAGCGCTATATTGGCTTTGATGAGATAAATGATTAATTCAGGCATGCTGCAAGCATTATGAACGTGAATAAACAGGCGTTGTTACTTTTTCTCTATCATCCTGATGATCTCTTTCAGCTCATCCGGACTGATCTTTTTATCCCTCGCAAAGAAGGTGACCAGCTCCTTGTAGGAGTTTTCGAAGTAGTCTTTCACAAAACCGTTCATGAATTTTTTCTTGTACTCACCCTCCTGAATGGACGCCGTGTATTCATACACATTGCCTATTTTACGGGCTTCCAGGTAACCCTTTTTTTCAAGGTTCTTGATGGTAGACGCCAATGTGGTATAAGGAGGCTTGGGCGCCGCATGCGCTTCCAGGAAATCTTTCACAAACCCGTTGCCCGTTTTCCAGATAGCCTGCATAGCAGCTTCCTCTTGTTTGGTCAGCTTTTCCATATGTTTACATTAAAAATTATTCAGTGTTTATAATCCAGCGGCAGCATCTCCGCCATTTTTTCCCAGCCCCAATATTGCTCCACTACTATATCTACCGGTGAACCAATGTTGCCGTTCTCATCCAGCGGCACTTCCGGCGCCAGCATGTGCATGACGGACACCTGCTCTTTTGGCCGCGTTTTCTGGCCGGGCTTGTGCTTTTCCACGTACAACCGGTCTTCCTTCTCTTTTGTGTACACCACATACAGGTAATCCCTGAATATGAGAGAATGACCGTTGCCGCTGGGTTTGATCAGGCTGTCATACGGCAGCTGCGCCGTATAAAGATAGCTGACCTCCCGGTCAAAAAAGCGCGGTGGCTGCACTTTTACACCAGCGCTGTCTGGCAGGGATGGCGGCACAAAATCCTTTACCCGCGGTTTCCTCACCATTTTCTGCACGCTGAACCCGTCTTGCGCCAGCTGCCGGCCGGCCATGCTCCGGTAAAAATGCATGGTAGAGCCAAGGTAGGCGGCTTCCCTGTTTTTCTCCCATTGCTTCTGCTGCCGGGCGTTCTTTGCTTTCATGGGTTCAAACAACGGATTACCGTAGTATAGCGAATAACCTGATTTCATGTTGTACTGGAAGCTGATCAGCAAAAACTTCACCCGGTACCCCAACGCCCTGTTCTCCAACACCACAAAATCATCAGAACTGGCGGTGAGCAAACGCTTCGAATCATCATACTGCAGGTCTATCACCTCGCTGTTCAACAATTTGCACTGCCGGGCAAAACTGCTTTCACCCACAAACAAGTTTGCGAACACCTTCAGCCAGCGTTCCCGCTCCACATTCCGCCGAACCACAAACTCTTTCAGCACATCTGCCTTGGGCTTCAGCGTAATGGCAACGCCTGTAATGTCTGCCTTCACTTCCACCGGCAATAATTGCGGCTCATAGCCCAAATAAGACACGATCAGCTCGTATTTACCCGGCGGCACATTGCTGATGCTGAACTGCCCGTTTTCCGCCGTGCGGTCTCCCAGGGTGGTCTGGTTCAGGAAGGCGCTGGCAAAGGGCAAGGGTTTGCCTTTTTCGTCTTTTACCGAGCCTGTGATCCTGTATTGTGCCGTTGCGGTATAAGTCACCAGCAGCCACACCAAACATCCTGTAAACCATCTCATAATTACGAGTCTGTCGTAAATCTACGAATGTTTCGTAGAAATGCAAAATATTTAGGGAAATAAATTTTTCTGACAAAAGGTGTCAACCTGTTCCAGGATAAGCCCCCATATCCTGTAAAGTTTTTCCAGGACTTTCTGACAAAGGTGTCAACCTGTTCCAGGACGAGCTCCCTGCCCCTGTAAAGTTTTACCAGGACTTTCCGGCAAAAGGCGCCAGCCGGCAGGCAGCCTGTAGGCAGGCGGTATCCCCTAAGGTGGCGCCAAGGTATTTGCAGTACGTTTGCAGTACGTTTGCAGTACCTTTCCAGTACGTTTGTAGTACCTCTTATATAGGGGTACTACATAGGTACTACATACGTACTGCACACCTGCGGAGAACGTACTATGAAAATAAGGCCGCCCACAGGATACCAGGAGGCAGCCATATGGCTGCCCCAGCGTTACTCCGTAGTTACTCCCACCTTACTCCGTAGTTACTCCCACCTTACTCCCAGGATACTCCCAGGATAGTGCATAGGGAGTGCGTGTTTTAGGCATAAACGCCGTTTTAGCGATTTTACAAGCAACACATATTCAATTACTTATACGCCAATTTTGAAGAAATGACCCTTAATTTGACGCACTAAGGCATGTAAAAGCCTGTAAATCAATAAAAAAGCCGGACGCTATACGTCCGGCCCCCTATTTTTAAAATGCAACGGTATTAATGAAAGAGTTCCGCGAGTTTATTTTCCAGCGCCTCACCGCGGAGGTTTTTGGCTACTATCTTGCCCTGCGGGTCCAGCAGCAGGTTCTGGGGAATGGCGCGGATGCCATAGAGCTTGCCCACTTCATTGGCCCAGCCTTTCAGGTCAGATACCTGCGGCCAGTTCAGCTGGTCTTTGGCAATGGCTTCTTCCCATTTTTCCTTGCTTTCGTCAAAAGAAACGCCCAGTACGGTGAAGCCTTTGTCTTTATACTTGTTGAAAGCGTTTACCACGTTGGGGTTCTCTGCACGGCAGGGGCCGCACCAGCTGGCCCAGAAATCCAGCAGCACGTATTTACCGCGGAAAGAAGCCAGCGTAACAGGCTTGCCTTCAGGGTTGTTCTGGCTGAAGTCAATAGCCGGCTGGCCGGGGGCCAGCTTCTTGGCCAGCTCCAGCCGGTAGGCAAACTGCTTGCCGGAGGGTGTGTTGCGGGCGTCTTTTGCCAGCGACTTGAAGATGGGCTCCACTTCGTCAGCATCCAGCTCATAACCTGCCACCTGCGTGAGCACGTACATGCCTATGGGTGATTTGGGATTGTCTGCCAGGTATTTGCGCATAATGGCCTTGCGGCTGGCCTCCAGCTCGTCAAAGCGGGTTTCCAGCTTCTTCATGCCGGCCTCGTCCTTGGCCTTGTACAGCACCCTGTACTCCTTGCTGAGCGCAATGCTCTGGCGCACTACGTTATCTGTAAGACTGTTTAACTGGTTAAAGGCTTCCTGGTATTTGGTGCCGCCGGCTTCCGGCTTGTCTGCAATATTATCCAGCTTTACGGTTGTTTCCCCGGGGCCCAGGAAGAGCACGGCCAGTTCTTTTCTGCCCAGGGGGTTGTCTGGCGTAGAGGGGATGGAAGCAAAAAGCTGGGCGGTCATAGGCTCCGGAACGGTACCGGCAAAGAGGAACCTGCCGTCTGGGGTGGTCACGCTGTCTGTAGCCCACTTCCCGTCTTTCCTCACCCTGAAATACAATTTGGTCGGTTTCTCCTGTTGCGCGATGCTTCCTACCACCTGGTAGGGAACTTCCTTCACCTTGCCCTGCGCAAACAGTGCACCGGGGCTAAAAAGCACCGCTGCCATCAACAATTTCTTCATGCTTGATTACTGTTTTTCTAGTCTCTGGCAAATTTGCCTATTCCCACCGGGAAAAGCAAGCCCATTTTGATAGGCGGTTGGCTACTGCAATATTTCGGCCAGCTTTTGCTCCAGCGCCCTGCCGCGCAGGTTGGCGGCTACAATTTTGCCCTGGGGGTCTACGAGGAAGTTCTGGGGGATGCCCTGCACGCGGTAGAGCTGCGCCGCTTCGTTGGCCCAGCCTTTCAGGTCAGATACCTGCGTCCAGGTGAGATTGTCCTGCTTGATGGCCTCCAGCCAGTCTGCGCGGCTCTTGTCAAGCGATACACCCAGTATAGTGAAGTTCTTGTTCCTGAATTTGTTATAAGCCCGTACTACATTGGGGTTCTCCGCCCGGCAGGGGCCGCACCAGCTGGCCCAGAAATCTATGAGCACGTATTTGCCCCTGAAAGAGGAGAGCTTTACCAGCTTGCCGGAGGGGTCTTTCTGTTCAAAGTCTTTTGCCACGCCGGCTTCCGCTTTTTCCTTTTTGGCTTCGGCAATGTTGCTGCCAATGGTTTTGCCGGCACGGGTATTTTTGAGCGCCGGCTGCAGGCCCTGGTACAGCTGGTCTAATTCCTCCACGCTGAGGCGTTCCCGCAGGTCTCCGCTCAATATGAAGAGGCTGGCCTGGGCGGCGGGGTGTTGTTTTACAAAACCGGCGCCGGTGGTCACCACCATTTCATCAAACTCAAGCGCCTTTTCCCGGAAAGCCTGTTTGGCGTTCTCATCGTCAGGGTTAATGCTCTTTGCTTCGGCATTCAGCTCGTTTACGCGCCTGAGCACGGGCTGGAAAGCTTTATGGTAGGCCTGCATCCACAGGGTTTGCTGGCCGCCTTTTACGGCGCTGGCCACGGGAAAATCTTTCGCCCCGGCCTGCACCTCAATTTCCGGCTTGTCTGCCACCAGCAGCAGGGGGTATGGCTTGTTTTCCAGGAAGAGGGCAAACATATCTTCCGCGGCGGGTTTGTGTTTGGTAGCAAATGAGAACTGACCGCTGCCGGGCAGCGCCACAGAATCCCTGGTATTACCATCTTCACTCATAAAGTACACCTTCTGCCCTTCCGCGGCCGATGTAATTTTCCCGCTCACCTTCAACTGGGCCTGTGCCGCCGAAGCGGCTGCCATACAAAGCGCTATGCACACAAAAGTTCTCATTGGATATTGCTATTTATGCCGTTCTTTCAATACGTTTATAACGTCTTCCAGGGTAAAATCTTTTGCCTGGAGCAAGATCAGGTAATGGAACAACAGGTCTGCAGACTCGTTGAGGAACAGCTCGCTGTTGTTGTCTTTCGCTTCAATCACTACTTCCACGGCCTCTTCCCCTACTTTCTGGGCAATTTTGTTGATGCCTTTGGCAAAGAGAGACGCGGTGTAGGATTTTTCCGTGGGATGGGCTTTCCTGTCACGGATCACCTGCTCCAGCCGGGTCAGAAAGGCCTGCTGTTCCTTGTTCTCTTCGTTCCAGCAGGTGTCTGCGCCGGTGTGGCAAACAGGGCCTGCGGGGTGCACTTTCAGCAGCAGGGTATCCTGGTCGCAATCCAGCGCCGCGCTTACGAGGTGGAGGAAATTGCCGCTTTCCTCCCCCTTCGTCCACAGCCGCTGTTTGGAACGGCTGTAAAACGTCACCTTCTTCTCCGCCAGCGTCTTCTCCAGCGCTTCCTGGTCCATATAGCCCAGCATCAGCACTTTAGACGTAATGGCATCCTGTATGATGGCGGGCACTAACCCGTCTGGTGACTTGGAAAAATTGACCTGCATCGGCAAAAACACTTTAAATATAATAAATATATAATAATCAGAAACGGATCTGTATCCCTTTCTGGTAAAGATAATTTTTCAGCGCGGGGATTTCCATTTCCTTGTAATGGAAAATGCTGGCGGCCAGGGCGGCGTCTGCCTGCGCTTTTTCGAACACGTCCGCAAAATGCTCCATGGTGCCTGCCCCGCCTGAAGCGATCACGGGCACGTTGAGGTTTTGGGAAAGGCGGCCGGTAATGTCCAGCGCAAAGCCCTGCTTGGTACCGTCATTGTTCATGGAGGTGAGCAATATTTCCCCTGCGCCGCGGTCTACGGCCTCCCTGGCCCAGTCTTCCGTTCTGGCATCCGTTTTCACGCGGCCGCCGTTGAGGTACACGAACCAGTCTCCTTCCTCAAAACGCGTATCTATGGCCAGTACGATGCACTGGCTGCCGAACTCGCGGGCCAGCTCGTTGAGCAGGGGCGGGTTGCGGAACGCGGCGGTGTTAACGGATACCTTGTCTGCCCCGGCGTTGAGCAATACGCTAACGTCTTCTACGGAAGCAATGCCCCCGCCTACGGTGAAGGGGATGTTCACGTGCCGGGCAATACGGGTTACCAGTTCGGAGAGGGTCTTGCGCCGTTCGTTAGTGGCGGTGATGTCAAGGAACACCAGCTCGTCCGCCCCTTGCGCGGCATAGAGGGCGCCCAGCTCAATGGGGTCTCCGGCGTCGCGGATGTTCTCGAAGTTCACGCCTTTTACGGTGCGTTCGTCTTTGATGTCAAGACAGGGTATGATGCGTTTTGTGAGCATGCGTTATAACAATTTTTTCAGTTCGGCCATGGTGATCTTTCCTTCATAGATGGCCTTGCCTATGATAACGCCGGCCAGGCCTGCCTGCTGCAGCTCCTCTACGTCTGCCATATTGCTGACGCCGCCGCTGGCGGTGAGGTGAATGCCGGGCACGGCGGCAATGATCTTTTTATACAATTCGGTAGACGGGCCTTGCAACAGTCCGTCTTTGGCAATATCTGTGCAGAACACTTCCTTCACGCCTTTGTCAAGGTTGGTGCGCAGGAAGTCATAAATGCTGGTATCCGTGGTTTCCAGCCAGCCGCCAACGGCCAGCTGCTCTCCCTTCACATCGGCGCCCAGGAATATCCTGTCTGCCCCGTAAGCAGCCAGCCAGCGGAAAAACAGGTCGGGTTGTTTTACCGCCACGCTGCCAATGGTGGCCAGGGCGGCGCCTGATTCGAACACGATGCGCAGGTCTGCGTCTTTTTTGATACCTCCGCCAAAATCCACCACCAGGGAGGTTTTACCGGCTATGGCCTCCAGCACTTTCCAGTTCACTACCGCACCGGCCTTTGCCCCGTCAAGGTCTACCAGGTGCAGGCGTTTTACGCCGGCGTCTTCAAATTCCTTGGCTACTTCCAGCGGCTGCTCGTTGTACACGGTTTTTTGCGCATAGTCTCCCTGGGTGAGGCGTACGCATTTGCCGCCAATGATGTCTATGGCGGGAATGATGGTGAAGCGCTGCGCGGGCGGCGCATCCAGGCTGATGTCCATTTTATAGAAGGGAATATTGTCTTTGTAAAATAATTCGCTGATGCGTTTGAAGCCCAGGCGCAGGTAGAAGGTTTCCGCGCTGGCGCGGGCGTTGCACCAGAGGGTGGCCACGCCGTGCTGGCGGCATACGTCTGTAAGGTGCTGCATGAGCGCCTTGCCGAAGCCTTTTCCCTGGTGATGCGCGGCGGTAGCCAGTTTGCGGAACTGCGCGGAGCTGCCGCTGATGAAAAGGGATACTACGGACACCATCTCACCGTCCATGAACAGGCCGTAGTGGAGCCCTTCCGCGTCATGCGGCATCTTTACCTGGTCAAGGCTCCAGTGCGGGTACATTACATCCCTGCGCAGGCGCAGGGTTTCGTCTGTAGTGATCTGTTTTATTTCCACGCTTACAATTTCAAAAAGCTCTCAATGAGTTGCTGGCCGGCATCCGCCGATTTTTCAGGGTGAAACTGCACCGCATAAAAATTGTCTTTCTGCAATGCAGCGCTGTAATTGATGATATAATTGGCAATGGCCGTGGTTTCAGGGCCCAGGGCCACATAGTAGCTGTGCACAAAATACATGTAGGCGTTTTCAGGCACATGCTCGAAGATGACGCTGTGCAGGCCGGCCACGTTGTTCCAGCCTATCTGCGGTATCTTGAGCAGGTTTTTGACGGGAGATTCGAACTTTTTCACGGGCAGGTCAAAGATGCCCATGCAGGCCGTGTCATTTTCTTCGGAATGTTTGCACATGAGCTGCATGCCCAGGCAAATGCCCAGCACAGGCTGCTTCAGGTCTTTGATCAATTCGTCCAGCCGGCGCTCTTTGAGGTAGCTCATGGCCGTGCTGGCCTCCCCCACCCCGGGAAATATCACCTTGTCAGCGCTGCGCAGCTCCTCCGGGTTGTCCGTCACGGTAGCTTCCACTCCCAGTCTTTCCAGGGCAAAGAGCACGGAACGGATGTTGCCGGCGTTGTATTTGAGAATGGCTGTTTTCATGTTGTTTCGTTCTTTTGCCGCTTATGCAAGAATACCTTTTACAAACCCTGCAATATCAGCCTGCAAGTTAGTACTGTTTTCGATGGCTTTCACAAAAGCGCTGCCTATAATTGCGCCGTTGCTGCTGGCGCAGGCGGCCTGGAAGGTGCTTTTATCACGTATGCCGAAGCCTACCAGCACGGGGTTTTTCAGCCCCATGGCCTTCAGCCGCGCAAAATACGCTTCCTGCCCGGCCATGTCTTTGTTTTTGCCGGTGGTGGAGGAGGAAGACACGGCGTACACAAAACCTTTGCTCAGGCTGTCTATTTTGCGGATGCGGGCTTCTGTTGTTTCGGGCGTTACGAGGAAAATGAGGTGCAGGCCGTATTTTTCGAACAGCGGGCGGTATTCGTTCTCGTACTCGTCCATCGGCAAATCAGGTAGAATGAGGCCGTCTATGCCTACGGCGGCGCAGGCCTTGCAGAAGTTCTCCACGCCGAACTGCAGTACGGGGTTGAGGTAGCCCATCAGGATAACGGGGATGGTCACCTTGCTGCGGAAATCTTTCAGCTGTTCAAACAGCACGCTGAGGCGCATGCCGTTGGCAATGGCGCGGGTGCTGCTGTCTTGTATCACCGGCCCGTCTGCCAGCGGGTCCGAGAAAGGCATGCCCAGCTCCACCATATCTGCCCCGCTCTGCTGCAGCGCTTCTACAACGGCTACGGTATCATTCAGGGCGGGGAAACCGGCGGTGCAATATATGTTGAGGATGTTCTGACCCTTGGTACTGAATAATTGGTCTATGCGGTTCATGGTCTCCTTACTTTAAGTGTTTGATATAGGTTTCAAGGTCTTTGTCTCCGCGGCCGCTGAGGCACACTACCACTACTTCATCTTTCTTCAGGGGCAGGTCTGCCAGCTTGGCCAGCGCATGGGCGGATTCCAGCGCGGGAATGATGCCTTCCAGCAGGCTCAGCTCGTAACCTGCGGCCAGGGCCTCATTGTCTGTGGAGCTGAGGAACACGGCGCGGCCGCTTTCGTACAGATGCGCATGGAAGGGGCCTACGCCCGGATAGTCCAGCCCGGCTGAAATGGAATGCGGCTCTACGATCTGCCCGTCTTCCGTTTGCATCAGCAGGGTTTTGCTGGCGTGTATCACGCCGGGGCGGCCCAGCTGGGAGGTGGCGGCTGAAAACCCGCTATGCACGCCTTTACCGGCGGCTTCCACGGCTATCAGCTCCACTTCGTCCTCGTCCGTAAAATGGAAAAAGGCGCCGGCCGCATTGCTGCCGCCGCCTACGCAGGCTATCACGTAGGTGGGCGTTTCTTTACCGGTTTTTTCCAGCAGCTGCTTGCGGATCTCTTCGCTGATCACAGACTGGAAGCGGGCCACCATATCAGGGTACGGATGCGGGCCCACTACGGAGCCGATGATGTAATGCGTATCTACGGGGTTGTTGATCCAGTCACGGATGGCTTCATTGGTAGCGTCTTTCAGCGTTTTGCTGCCGCTGGTGGCGGGCACTACGGTAGCGCCCAGCATCTGCATGCGGGCCACGTTGGGCGCCTGACGCTGGATGTCTACGCTGCCCATGTACACCACGCACTCCAGCCCCATCAGGGCGCAAACGGTAGCGGTGGCCACGCCGTGCTGGCCGGCGCCGGTTTCGGCAATGATGCGTTTTTTGCCCAGGCGTTTGGCCAGCAATATCTGGCCAATGGTGTTGTTGATCTTGTGCGCGCCGGTATGGTTCAGGTCTTCCCGCTTCAGGTAGATCTGCGCGCCGTACTTCTGGGACAGGCGGCTGGCAAAATACAGGGGGGAAGGCCTGCCTACATAATCTCTCAGCAGCTGTTCAAACTCCTGCTGGAAAGCAGGGTCTGCCATGATCTGCAGGTATTGCTCCCGCAGCTCTTCCACGTTGGGGTACAGCATTTCAGGAATGTATGCGCCCCCGAAGTTGCCGAAATATCCTTTGTTGTTTACATGATACCTAGATTGCGAAGTATTCACCGCTATATCCATGATCTGTTCATTTTTTTATTGATTGTAGAAAACCGGCTACCTTGTCCATGTCTTTGACGCCGGGAGAAAGTTCAAAACGGCTGTTCACGTCCAGCGCAAACAGGGAGCGGTGCTGCCACCGGGCCAGCGCGTCCACGTCTGCCGGGCCAATGCCGCCGCTGAGAAAGAAGGGCTGCTCCAGCGCGTAGCTGTTCAGCAGCTCCCAGTTGAACTGGCGGCCGGTGCCGCCGTATTCCTTTGATGCGGTATCGAACAGGAAATAGTCGCTCACGGCCATGTAGGGTGCTGCCTGCAGATGGGCTTCGGTATCGCCCACGTGAAATACCTTGATGACCGGCACTGTTAAACGCAGCTGCTCACACACGGCTACCGATTCTTCTCCATGCAGCTGCACCAGGTCAAGACCATAATCTTTCACCGTTTGCACCACCTGCGCAGGGTCTGCATTCACAAACACGCCTACCTTGGCAATGTTCTTCGTTTCCCGCACGCTGCGGCCGGGCAGCTTGTTGCCGGCAAAACGCGGGGATTTATTGTAGAAGATAAAACCCGCATAGTTCACCCCCAGCTGCACCAGTGCATCCAGGTCTGCCTGCCGGGTAATACCGCATACTTTCAGGTTCATAGCTGCGCCAGTTTTTCTTTCAGGGAACGGGAAAATTGCTCGAACGCATTGCCGGGATCTTCCGCTTTCATAAAGTGCTCACCGATCAGGAAACCGTCAAAGCCGGCCTGTTTCAGTGTTACGATGGTAGCGGGATCGTCCATGCCGCTTTCCGCCACCTTGCTGTATTCCGCGGGTATCTGCTTCAGCAGCTCCATGGAGCGGTGAATGTCTACCTGGAAGGTTTTCAGGTTGCGGTTGTTGATGCCGATGAGATGCGTATGCGGGGTGATCTTCTCCAACTGGTCTCCGCTGTGCACTTCCAGCAGCACTTCCAGCCCCAGGTTATGGGCAAAGGCGGCCAGGTGCTTCACCTCCTCCGCCGTAAGGCATTCCGCAATGAGCAGCACTACATCTGCGCCAATGGCTTTGGCTTCTACCACCTGGTATTCATCTATCACAAAGTCTTTCCGCAGAATGGGGATGTTGTTCACGGCGCGCGCCTGCTGCAGGTCATCCATAGACCCGCCGAAGAACTGCTGGTCTGTGAGCACGCTGAGGCCGGAGGCGCCGTTGCGGGCGTAAGCGGCGGTTACCTCCTGTACGGCGGCGGTGTCGTTAATGATGCCTTTGGAGGGCGACTTCCTTTTAAATTCGGCAATGATGCCGGTACGGTGCGGCTGTTTGAGAAAGCTGCGGAGAGAAAGCGCATCTCGGCTGAATGCGGCGCTGCGCTGCAGCTCTTCCACGCTGCGTACCTTTTTTCTTTCCGCTACTTCCTTTACTTTATGGGCTGTTATTTCAGCCAGTATGTCCTTCATGGTCTTATTTTCCTCTTTTAAAAACAGTGCTATTGCAGGGCTATCAGTTTTTCGTACACCTTGTACGCGGCGCCTGATTCCAGGGATTCTACAGCGGCCTGGAAACACTCATCGTAAGTGGGATACTTCTCCAGGCAGTACAGCCCCATGGCGGCATTGGCCATTACCACGGAATGCTGCGCCCAGCTGCCTTCTCCTTTCAGCACTTTCATAAATATCTTCGCCGCTTCATCAGGCGTATTGCCGCCATAAATATCCTGCGCGTGCACCTGCCGTTTGCCGAGGGCTTCGGGCGTCCAGTCCTGCTCACCTTCATTGGTGATGATGCGGGTATCTCCCGTGAGGGAAATTTCATCGTAACCGTCCAGCCCGTGCACAATGGCAAAACGTTTGTCTGTTTGCTGGAACAGGTAGTTGTAAATGCGGGCCATTTCAAGGCTGTACACCCCAATGAGCTGGTGTTGCGCAAAAGCGGGGTTCACCAGGGGGCCCAGCATGTTAAAGAAAGTTCGCACTCCTAACTGCCTGCGCACGCCGGCCACGTTTTTCAGGGCCGGGTGAAAGAGCGGCGCATGCAGGAAGCAGATGCCCGCTTCTTCAATTTCCTGTTTCAGCTTGGCGTTATCGTTCTTGAACTTGTACCCTACAGATTCCATCACGTTAGAAGCGCCGCTGATCGAAGATACGCCATAGTTGCCGTGTTTGGCTACCTTGCCGCCCGCGCCGGCCACAATGAAGCAGGAGAGCGTGGAGACGTTGAAGGTGTTCTTGCCATCTCCGCCGGTGCCTACAATGTCCAGCACATTATGACCGTTCAGGTCTACCGGCACGCACAGCTCCAGCAGCGCATCGCGGAAGCCCAGCAGCTCTTCAATGGTAATGCTGCGCATCAGGAACACCGTCATGAAGGCGGCCAGCTCGCTTTCGTTGTACGCGCCTTTGGAAATGCTGGTGAGTATTTCCCTGGCAGCCTGGCGGCTGAAACTTTTATGTTCAAAAAGGTAGTTTAATATCTTTTTCATCTCGTTATTTTTTAAAGACAGGGACCGGTTGCTTTCAGAGGCCTAACCAGTTGCGCAATATCCGTTCTCCCTCCGGCGTGAGCACGCTTTCCGGGTGAAACTGCACGCCGCTTACATCGTATTGTTTATGCTGCAGCGCCATGATGTAGCCGTGCTCATCACGGGCGGTCACTTCCAGCTCCGCGGGCAGCGTTTTTTCATCTACCACCCAGGAGTGGTAGCGGCCTACTTCCAGGGTATCAGGCAGGTTGCTGAACAGGCGGCCGCTGCGGGATACAATGCTTACCGGCGTAGCTACGCCATGGTATACTTCGGAAAGGTTGGTGAGCTTTGCGCCCAGCGCCTCGCCTATGGCCTGCTGGCCCAGGCACACGCCGAAGATGGATTTGGAGGGCGCATACCGTTTGATGAGCGGCAGCAGCAAGCCTGCTTCTTCAGGAATGCCGGGGCCGGGTGAAAGAATGATCTTGTCATAGGCGTCTACCTCATCCAGGCTGATCTCGTCGTTACGCACCACGGTCACTTTCTCCCCGATGATCTTTTCCACCAGGTGTACCAGGTTATAGGTAAAGGAGTCGTAATTATCAAACACCAGAATCTTCATATCATATATTTTGGGCCAGTTCTATGGCCTGTTTTAATGCATTGAGTTTATTGTTCACCTCCTGCAGCTCGGAGCTGGCCACAGACTGGGCCACAACGCCGGCGCCGGCCTGGTAGTACAGCGTATTGTTCTTGCTCAGGATGGAGCGGATCATGATGGCGTGGTTGAAGTTGCCGTTGAACCCTACAAAACCCACACAGCCGCCGTAGAAGCCGCGGGCCGTAGGCTCATAGGCGTCTATCAGCTCCATGGCCTTGTATTTGGGCGCGCCGGAAAGGGTGCCTGCGGGGAAAGTGGCCGCCAGTATGTCAAAGGGGCTGCTGCCGGGCTCCAGCTGGCCGGTCACTTCGCTCACCAGGTGAATAACGTGGGAGTAGTATTTGATTTCCCGGTAGGTTTCCACCTCCACGTTGGTGGCATGGCGGCTGAGATCGTTACGGGCCAGGTCTACCAGCATAACGTGCTCCGCGTTTTCCTTGGGGTCTTCCAGCAGGCGGGCGGCCAGCTCTTTATCCTGCTCATCGTTACCTGTACGCCTGAAAGTACCGGCTATGGGGTGGATCACCGCCTTGCGGTCTTTGATGATGAGCTGCGCTTCGGGAGAAGAGCCCATCAGCTTATAATCTCCATAATCAAAATAAAAAAGATAAGGGGAAGGATTGATGGAACGGAGGGCGCGGTACACGTTGAACTCATCCCCGGAAAAACCGCGGTTGAACGCGCGTGACAGCACTATCTGGAACACATCTCCCCGGAAGCAGTGCTGGCGGCCTTTCTCTACCATATCCATATACTGCTGGTCTGTCAGGTTGCTTTCTTCCTGGCCTTTGGCCTGGAAGGGATAGCTGGGGAAGTCTTTATTGCGGATGAGCGATTCCACGTAGTCAAACTCGCTCTCCAGCCCGTCTACCTGGTTCTCTATGAGGTACATCTCGTCCTTGAAGTGGTTGATGGCGATCACGTACTGGTAAAAACGGTAACGCATCAGCGGGATGGTGTTGCCGGCGGCGCCCCTTTTCTGAAAAGCGATCTTTTCAAAGAACTGAACGGAATCATAGGTGCTGTACCCGAACAGGCCTTCTGCAAAAGGCAGGGGAGATTTTTCACTAAAGGAGAAACTTTTCAGGAAGGCATCCATTTCGCGCAGCACCTCCTGGCGGCTCTTGAGCTGCTTCCGCTCTACGGGCTGGCCGGGGTATTTGAACTCAAACACGTCTGTAGAGGTCACTTCTATGCCGGCCACCGGCTTGATGCCGATGAAGGAAAAACTGTTCTCGCTGGCATGGGAGTCTGTGCTTTCCAGCAGTATGGAGCCGGGAAACTTGTCGCGAATGCGGAGGTAGATGCTCACGGGGGTGAACACGTCTGCCAGCATATGTTTCGATCTTGTTTTTACCTGGATGCGTTTCATCTTTAAGTATAAAATCAGTTAAAAGCATAAAAAGAAGAAGGCCCGCTGTGTACAGCGAGCCTTCTTCAAGTATTTCAAATACAAACGCGGCACTGCTACACAGCGGAAAGACCTTCTGCGTGCCACCAAAGTTTGTATGTATTGATCATTTGCATTGTGATCGCAAATATGAGGCGAATTCCCGGAAAATGCAAATTTTATTTTGATCATATTACTGAAATGTTTACAGCACCCCTTTGGTGCTGGGCAGCTGCATATTGTCCGGATTGCGTTTTACGGCCATTTTCACCGCTTTGGCAAAGGCCTTGAAGATGGCCTCTATCTTGTGGTGCTCGTTCTGCCCTTCCGCCTTCACGTTCAGGTTGCACCTGGCGGCGTCAGAGAAGGATTTGAAAAAGTGGAAGAACATTTCCGTGGGCATCTCCCCTATCTTTTCCCGCTTGAACTCCGCATCCCACACAATCCAGTTGCGGCCGCCGAAGTCAATGGCTACCTGCGCCAGGCAATCATCCATAGGCAGGCAGAAGCCGTACCGCTCCGTGCCTTTTTTATCCGCCAGGGCCATGGCAAAGGCTTCTCCCAGGGCAATGCCGGTATCTTCTATAGTGTGGTGCTCGTCTATATGCAGGTCTCCCTTGGCTTCAATACTGAGATCTATACTGCCGTGGCGGGCAATCTGGTCAAGCATATGGTCAAAAAAGGCCAGGCCGGTGTGGATGCTGGCCTTGCCGGTACCATCCAGGTTGAGGTCGATACGGATGTCTGTTTCCTTGGTGGTGCGGGTATGGCTGACCGTGCGCAGGCCTATTTTCAGGAACTCGTAGATCTTTGCCCAGTCTGTGGTTTCCAGGGCTACCACGTCTTTCAGGCCGCCTTCGTCCGTTACTTCGGCCGCGCCCAGGGAGGTGCCTTCATTCAGCCAGATGGCCTTTGCGCCCAGGTTCTGCGCCAGCTTCACGTCTGTGATGCGGTCTCCTATCACGAAGGAGTTGGCCAGGTCATAATCTTTCGAGAAGTACTGCGTGAGCATGCCCGTGCCGGGTTTGCGGGTGGGTTTGTTCTCGTCAGGGAAACTTTTATCTATGTGCACCGCGGAAAAATGAACGCCTTCATTGGCAAAGGAGGTCATAATGTGCTGGTGGGGCGCTACAAAGGTGGCTTCGGGGAAAGAGTCCGTGCCCAGCCCGTCCTGGTTGGTGACCATCACCAGCTCATAATCCAGCTCCCGCGCTATTTTGCCCAGGTAAGTGAATACCTTGGGGTAGAATTCCACTTTCTCCAGGCTGTCTATCTGGTACGTGGGCGGCACTTCCCTGATCATGGTACCGTCCCTGTCTATGAATAATACGCGTTTCATTTTGCGGCAATGGATTTTAAAGCGTTGAGCAATTCAATATTTTCCTGCGGCGTGCCTACGGTAATACGAAGGCAGCCGGCGCAAAGCTCTACCTTGGAGCGGTTGCGCACAATAATGCCCTGTTCTACCAGCTGGTTGTAAATGCCGTTGGCATCCGTGGTTTTCACCAGCAGGAAGTTGGCATCGCTGGGGTATACCTTTTCCACGATGGGCAGCAGCGGCAGCGCTTCTTCCAGCTTGCCCCGCTCTTCTACCGTTTCCCTGATCCAGGCGTTCACCTGGTCTATATTGTTCAGGGCTTCCAGCGCCAGCTCCTGTGAGGCCTGGTTGATGTTATAGGGCGGCTTTACCTTGTTGAACACGTTGATGATGTCTTCGCTGGCAAAGGCCATGCCCACGCGCAAAGCGGCCAGGCCCCAGGCTTTGGACAGCGTTTGCAGTATCACCAGGTTAGGGTACTCCATCAGCTCCTGTATGAGGGTTTTCTGTTTGGAGAAGTTGATGTAGGCTTCATCTACCACCACAATGCCGTCAAAGTTGTTCAGCACCATTTCAATGTCTTCCTTGCGGATGGCGTTGGCGGTGGGGTTGTTGGGGGAACAGATGAAAATGAGCTTGGTGTTCCCGTCTATGGCCGCTTCCATGGCTTCCAGGTCTAGCTGAAAGTCTTCCGTGAGCGTGGCTTTGCGGATGGTTACATCATTGATGTTGGCGCTCACTTCATACATGCCGTAGGTGGGCGGGCATAGTACCACGTTATCCACGCCGGGGCGGCAGAAAGCCCTGAACAGCACGTCTATGGCTTCGTCACTGCCGTTACCGAGAAAAATGTTCTGCGGCGGTACGCCTTTGATATCCGCTATGCGGTACTTCACCTTCCATTGCATAGGGTCCGGGTAACGATGATAGGCCACCGGCAAGGGGGAGCCGAAGCTGTTTTCGTTGGCGTCCAGGAATACGGAGGCTTCGCCTTTAAACTCGTCGCGGGCGGAGGAGTAAGGTACCAGGCGTTTGATGTTGTCTCTTAAGATATTATTCAGGTCGAACATGACGGTCAATTACGGGTTTATTCTGATGGTTACTGCGTTTTTGTGCGCTTCCAGCCCTTCTGCCGCAGCCATGGCCTCAATGGCGGGGGCCAGGGCTTGCAGGCCTTCCCGGGTGAGGCGCTGGAAGGTGATCTTTTTCACGAAACTGTCTACGCTGACGCCGCTGTAGGCGGTGGCATAGCCGTTGGTAGGCAGGGTGTGATTGGTGCCGGAGGCATAGTCTCCCGCGCTTTCAGGGGAGTAATTGCCCAGGAACACGGAGCCGGCGTTCACCACGCGGGTGGCCAGCGCTTCATCGTTCTCGCAGGCCATGATGAGGTGTTCAGGCGCATACTCGTTCAGCAGGTCCATAGCCTCATCCCGGTCTTTGACCAGCACCAGGCGGCTGTTGCCCAGGGCCTGGGTGGCCATGTCTTTGCGGGGCAGCTGCTCCAGCTGGGTTTCTACCTCCGCCTGCACGGCGGCAATGACGGTTTCCGAGGTGCTCACCAGCAGCACCTGGCTGTCTGGCCCGTGCTCCGCCTGCGAGAGCAGGTCTGCCGCCACAAAGGCAGGCACGCAGGCCTCATCAGCGAACACGGCCACTTCAGAGGGGCCGGCGGGCATGTCTATAGCCGTGCCGGCGCTGTTCACCAGCTGTTTGGCGCAGGTAACATATTGGTTACCGGGGCCGAATATCTTGTATACTTTGGGAACGCTTTCTGTACCGAAGGCCATAGCGCCAATGGCCTGAACGCCGCCGGTTTTGAACACCCGGGTGATGCCGGTGTAGTGCGCGGCCCAGAGCACGGCGGGGTGAACGCGGCCGTTGCGGCCGGGAGGGGTACACAGCACTATTTCGCTGCAACCGGCCAGGCGCGCGGGGATAGCCAGCATCAGGATGGTGGAGAACAGCGGGGCGGTACCGCCGGGGATGTAGAGGCCTACTTTTTCTATGCCTACCGGTTTGCGCCAGCATTGCACACCGGGCATGGTCTCGATCATCGTCACTTCTTCCACCTGCGCCCGGTGAAAGGCCTCAATATTGGCCGCCGCCTGGCGGATGGCGTTTTTCAGCGGCTCGTCCAGCGCAGCGTCTGCCGCGGCAAACTCTTCGGCGTCTACCCGCAGGTCCGCCAGCTCCACTTTATCAAATTGGGCGGTGTATTTCAGTACGGCCGCATCGCCATTGGTTTTTACATCGTCAAGAATGGCGGACACGGTGGCCTCCAGCTGCCGCGTGTCCAGCACAGGGCGCCGCAGCAGCGTGTTCCAGGTATTTTTTTCCGGGTATCGGATCACTTGCATAACGAACGTTTTTGAGTTACACCACCATTTTTTCAATGGGCACTACCAGTATGCCCTGCGCACCGGCGGCTTTCAGGCTTTCGATGATGTCCCAGAAATCATTTTCATTGAGCACGGAATGCACGGAGCTCCAGCCGGCTTCCGCCAGGGGCAGCACGGTGGGGCTTTTCATGCCCGGCAGCAGGCCTATGATCTCCGGCAGCTTGTTATTGGGCGCGTTGAGCAGCACGTATTTATTGTTCTTGGCCTTTTTCACCGCCTGTATACGGAACAGGAGCTTGTCCAGCAACTGCTGCTGGCCGGGAGTAAGCCGGTCGTGACTCACCAGCACGGCCTCGGAGCGCAGAATGGTTTCCACTTCTTTCAGGCCGTTCATGAACAGGGTGGAGCCACTGCTCACCAGGTCGCAGATGGCATCAGCCAGCCCGATGCCGGGCGCTATTTCAACGGAACCGCTGATCTCGTGTATTTCGGCGGTGATATCCATCTTTTTGAGAAAGTCTTGCAGAATAACAGGATAGCTGGTGGCAATGCGCTGCCCGTTCAGATCGCGGATGGAGGTGTATTCCATGCCTTTGGGCACGGCCATGGCCAGGCGGCATTTGCCGAAGCCCAGCTTTTCTACGGTGCGCAGGGGGCGGTTCTTTTCCAGCACTACGTTTTCACCAACAATGCCAATGTCTGCCACGCCGTCTTCCACGTACTGCGGAATATCGTCATCGCGGAGGAAAAACACTTCCAGCGGGAAGTTGGAGGCTTCTGTCTTGAGCTTGTTCACGCCGTTGTTGATGTCTATGCCGCATTCTTTCAGCAGCTTGATAGAATCTTCGTGCAGGCGGCCTGACTTTTGAATGGCGATTCGCAGTTTCATTTGTTCTTTTTTTTCAGCGGTTTGAAACAAAAAAGGCCTACCGGGATGCGGTAAGCCTTCTATGGTGAATATCTGTTGCATGCATACTACAGCATTCCCTGCTTACCGCGCTGGCAAGTATGGTGATGATGTGTATGTACGTGAATGTTCATAATTTTCGAGTGCAAATTTAGGAACTAATCCGGATAATCAAACTAATTTTTGGCCAAACCCCATTTTATTGCAAAAAAACCGCAAAAGGGGCCTGTTTTTTGAAATTTTCTAATTGAGCCCGCTTTATCCCCTGACGAATGCGGGATATCACAAAAACGGGCCCTTTCCGCGCGGATCGTCTTAAATTGCCGGGCGTATGAGCCTGAAGAACATATTCAATAACAGTTGGGTGGTGAACATCCTGTTACTGATAGTGCTGATCACCGTGAACGTATTGATCAACCTGCAATATGAACCTATCACCAACACCCGCCTGTACCTCTGCCAGAGTGTATCCCTGGCCTTTATATACGTGATGTGCGCGCTGCATAACAAATTTATGCTCCAGATACTGATGCACGGCCGGTACTGGCGCTATTTTTCACTGCTGGCGGGCTGGCTGACACTTAACACTGTTGTGACCTACTTGCTGCGGACGAATGTATTCCAGTCTGACCGCAACGTGATATGGGTAGGAGACCTGGTGTTTGCCGCCGCCGCCCTGCTGATAGGCATCGGCCTCTGGTTCCTGTACCGGGGCGCCACCTTCCAAACGCATGAGCTGCGCAACTCGCTGCTGCTGCGGGAAAAGGAGCTGCAATACCTGCAAAGCCAGCTGAACCCCCACTTCTTTTTCAATACCCTCAACAACCTGTACGGGGTGAGCCTCCGCTATCCCAATAAAACGCCGGAGCTGATATTGAGCATTTCAGAGCTGATGCGCTACCAGCTGGAAAGCTCCCGCAAGCAGCTGGTGCCGCTGGAAGACGAGCTGCAGTTCATCCGCAATTACGTACACCTGGAAAGGGCCAGGGTACGGCAGCGCTGCCAGGTGAACTTCAAGAAAAAAGGGCATGAAAAAGACCTGATGATCACCCCGCTGATACTGATCGCCTTCGTGGAAAATGCCTTCAAATACGCCCCCTCCTCCATGTCCGCCTCCTACATCAAGGTAGAGCTGGAAATAAAGGGTGAAGTGCTGCATATGAAGATCCGCAATACGGTGCCGGACAATAAACAATCCGTATCTTCGACGGGCGTTGGCCTGAATAACGTGAAGCAACGCCTGGCGCTGGCGTATGCCAAGCGGCATACCCTCATCACCAATGAAGAGAACAATATTTATTATACAGAACTGATCTTAACCTTAGACCGACATGCAAGTACTCCGCTGCCTGATCGTAGATGATGAACCCGGGGCGCATTATGTGCTGGAAGCCCATATTGAAAAGGTACAGGCTTTACAGATAGTAGGGCATTGCTATAATGCCATGGAAACCGCCAACTTCCTGCACCGGGAGAAGGTAGACGTGGTGTTCCTGGACATCAACATGCCGGAGCTGAGCGGCCTTGACCTGTTGAAAACCCTCAACAACAACCACCCCCGCATCATTCTTTGCAGCGCATATAGCGAGTTTGCACTGGAAAGTTATGAGTATGACGTGGTAGACTACATCCTGAAACCCATCAGCTTTCCCCGTTTCCTGAAAGCCGTCAACAAGATACTGCAGCAGGAAGCCCCGGTAAGCGCCCCACCGGAAGAGCCGCTGCTGCTCAAAACCGGCAGCACGCAAACCGCGGTAGACCCGGCAGATATCTACTACGTACAAAGCATGGGCAACTACGTGAAGGTATACCTGGAAAACAAATGCCTCATCGTGAACGCCACCACCGCCGAAATGGAAAAGCTGCTGCCCGCCAGCTGCTTTGTGCGCATCCATAAATCCTACATCATTGCGGCAGACAAGGTGGAGGAATGGGGCCCGCGCCACGTGGTGATACTGGATGAAAGCCTGCCCGTAGGCCAGACCTTCAAGATCAATCTCAACAAGCTGAAGCAGAAATAAAACCGGTTTGATCCCAACGGAATAGATGTTATTTTTAAGGAAAACATTTATACCGTGAAAACTATTTTCATTACGCTCACCTTGCTGGTGCAGCTATCATTCCACGTTTTGGCGCAAGATCACAAAAACCTGCTCACCAGCCGCTATACGCCGCAGCAGGTAGACGCCATGTTGATTAAAGACCAGTCCTGGGTAAGCCTCCCCGCCTACAGTGACCGCAATTTCTGGAACAACTTGCCGCCCGCCATCCGCACGGAACTCATCCAGCGAGGCGAAGAAGCTTTGAAATTCAACTGGGACGTAGTAAAAGCCACTGACTTCATGGCCTTTACCCGCACCGGCAACCGGGATGTGATGCAGAACCCTAACGGCGCCCGGAAAAAAGCGCTGCAAAACCTGGCGCTGGCAGAACTGGCGGAAGGCAAGGGCCGATTCACAGACCAGCTGATCAACGGCATATGGGCCATCAGCGAACAAAGCAGCTGGGCGCTCTCCGCTCACCTGCCCGTTACCAAAAATGCAGACCTGCTGCCAGACATCACCCGCCCGGTGATAGACCTGGGCTCCGCAGATGCCGGCGCCCTCCTTTCCTGGGTGCATTATTATTTCAGGCCGCTGCTGGACAAGGTGAACCCGCTGGTTTCTGCCCGCATCCGGCACGAAGTGCGGGAAAAAATACTGGAGCCCTACTACACGCGCAACGATTTCTGGTGGATGGGCTTCAGCGACAGGCCCATGAACAACTGGAACCCCTGGGTGAACTACAACGTGATGCAGTGCATCCTGCTGCTGGAAGATGACGCCGCCCGGCGCAGCAAATACATCTACAAGGCCATCACCTCTATCGACAAATTCACCAATTCCTACCATGCTGACGGCGCCTGTGACGAAGGCCCCTCCTACTGGAGCCATGCCGGCGGCAAATACTTTGAGTGCCTGGAGCTGCTGCAGCACGCCACAGGCGGTAAGCTCAACGTATTCAGCCACCCGCTGATCAAGAACATGGGCAACTACATCAGCAATGTATACATCAACGCACCCTACTACGTAAACTTTGCCGACGCCAGCGCCAAAGGCGGCGTGAATGAAGGCATGGTATACCGCTACGGCAAAGCCATCGGGGATGATGTGATGATGGGCTTCGGCTCCTGGTACGCTCACCAGGACAGTATGGACACGCATCCCCCTTCCGGTACCATAGAGGCCGTGATCGCAGACCTCATGAACCTGAAAGAGATCATGGCCTACACGCCCCGCGAGCCGCTGATCAACTCACACTGGTACCCGCAAACAGAAGTGGCCATTGCGCGGGAATACCCCGGCAGCCAGCGCGGCTTCTATTTTGCGGCAAAAGGCGGCCACAATGCGGAGTCTCACAATCATAACGACGTAGGCACCTTCATTCTTTATTATGACGGCAAACCCTGCCTGGTAGACGCCGGCGTAGGCACCTATACCCGCCAGACGTTCAGCCCTGACCGTTACAAGATCTGGACCATGCAGTCTTCCTACCACAACCTGCCGGAGATCAACGGCACCGCCCAACACGCCGGCCGCAATTACAAGGCCACGGCGGCAGCTTTCTCCGCCACACCTAAAGCCGTCACCTTCAGCGCAGACATTGCCTCGGCATACCCCGAAGCCGCCAAGGTGAAATCATGGAAAAGAGGCTACCGCATGAACCGCGGCGGCAGCTTTGTGATTACGGACAATTATACCCTTGAGGCACTCCAGACACCGCCGGTATTACATCTGCTCACCGCCTGCAAAGCTACCGTAACCCGCCCCGGCCAGATCAAGCTGGAAGGTGACGGGTTCACGCTCACGCTGCATTACGATGCAAAGAAACTGGAAGCCGGCGTGGAGCATATCGATAACAATGACCCGCGGCTGGAAAGAAGCTGGCCCGGCGGACTGAACAGGATTGCGCTGAAAGGATTGGGGAATGAGGTAAAGGGCGAGTTGAAGGTGGAGGTGAAGAAAGGGTGATATGCCCATTTTATATTTAACAAAGAAGCATGTGCAAAAAACTCACATGGACTGAAGCAAAAATTCGGCGGCAGTATTCTATTCGGCAATGAAAAGGATGATTCGTTCAAAAGCTCTCTGTCTGTCATTTACCAGACGTTTGATGGGAAAGAATTATATCCCAGCGTGGAGGAGAAAGCAGCTCATCTTCTGTACTTCACCATAAAAAACCATTCCTTTTCCGATGGCAACAAACGCATTGCCGCATTCCTGTTTGTATGGTTTCTCGAAAAAAACCACCTGTTGTACCGGCAAGACGGTAGCAAACGTATTGCAGATAACGCTCTGGTGGCACTTACATTAATGATAGCAGAAAGCAAGCCGGAAGAAAAGGATGTAATGACCAAAGTAGTGGTAAACCTGATTAATGCGTTTAACTAGAATAACAACTATAGTAAAACGTCCATTTATCATTATCAAAATAAAGAATAATATATAAAAGGCAATGTGCAAAAAATGCACATTGCCTTTTTACTACTACTTAAATAACTGATAGTTAATAAATTATCACTTCCTCCTTCGCCCCTATCTTCTTCTTAGCCGCCACATCCCGCATAAACTTGTCCATCTTGTCAAACTCGCGGAACATGTAATTGGAAACCTCGTGCTGCCGGTCTTTATAACTGTAGAGCACTACCGGTTTATTCCACTCCTTCCCTTTTTCGTACAGGGTTTTGGAACCGAAGAGTATCAGCCAGCCCGGCGCATCTGCCTTGCAGGAGTGGTGCGCGGAAGTGCCATAAGGCACTGTGGCATCTTTAGTGCCGTGCATGAGGAAGGTGGGCACCCAGTTATCAGGCCGCATGGCGTTGATATCTACCAGGGCGCCTGCAAACAGGAGCACGCCGGCAAAACGGGGGCGTTCGCTGAAGTAGGCGTAACGGCCTTTGCCTGCAGCGGAAAAGGGATTGTACAGCATTTGCAGGGCGGCTTCCGCACCGGCGCTGCTGCCGGCCAGGAAGAATTTCTGCGGGTCTACCTGCAGTGAATCTGCCCGGTCGAGTATGAACCTTGCGGCGTCAGTACCATCTTCGGCAGCCACTTCAAAAGCCTTCAGCTTTTCGTGCGTTACCGTACTGCAATTGTAGGTACGGCCTTTCATATAAAGGCGGTAAGAGATCACAAATACATTATATCCGCGTTTGCTCATGCCTTCGGCAAAGGGCCGCTGGTTGGCAGGGTCTCCGCCGGAGAAACCACCGCCGTGGATGAACATAACAGATATGCCGTTAGGCTTGCCCTGTGGGGCGTAATGGTCAGCATACAGGGAATCCTTGTAATAGAACCGGGTTTGGGCCTGCGCCAGGCCGCAGCATAAAAGGCAGCATAATACTAATAATCTCTTCATACGTTCCATTTTAAACAATACTGGGCGTACCGCTGAAGGCGGGCGCCTTTTCAAGCGTTTGCCATACCTGGAACAAGGCGCGCGGCACGTGGAAACAACCTTTCCATTTACCGCCCTTCAGTTGCAGCAGCGGCTCTCCCTGGCGGTTAAGATAGCCAAACCATTCGGGATATTCCGCATCCTTGAAATGTTTCCAGGTGTATTCATGCACCTTGTCAAACCAGGCCTTGCAGGCCTCGCTACCCGTGAGCTGCCAGCCTTTGGCCAGGAACACCAGCGTTTCCAGGTGTACCCACCAGAGCTTCTGGTCCCACTCCAGCTGCTGGGGCGGGTGGTTGTAGATATCCATAAAATAGAAGATACCGCCGTACTTTTTGTCCCAGCCATATTCCAGCATACGCAGGCCTATGTCTGTGGCTTTTTGCGCCAGCGCGGGATCGTTGAGGCGCACGGCCAGGTCCATAATGAACCACATGGCCTCTATGGCGTGGCCGGGGTTGATGAGGCGGCCTTCAAAGGAGTCTGAAAAGCTGCCGTCTTCCAGCACGTTCTCCAGGATCAGGTTTTGTTCCTGCTGGTAAAATACTTCCATCACCTCTTCCAGCACTTCCGGGATGAACTCGTTCACCTTTTCGCTGCCCAGAATGTGCTCCAGCTCCAGGGAAAGGTTGCAGAGTATCATGGGCAGGGCAAAATTCTTCAGGTTGCGGGCGCCGGGTATCTGTTTGGTATACTGGCCTTTGGGATTGTTGCGGCGGCGCAGGATATTTTCAAAAGTGTTTTTGGCAATATCATAGTACTCCTGTTTAGGGTCTATTTTGTACAAGGCGCCAAAGCCCATGGCGGCAAAGCAGTCTGAAAATATATTGTATGGCTGCACCAGGGGCCTGCCATCTTCCGTCAGGGAAAAATACCAGTTGCCCTGCGCATCCCGGCCATACTTCTGCATAAATGCGGCGCCATGCAGGGCCATTTCTTTCCATTGTTCGTTAGGTGCTACTTTGTGGTACAGCATGGAAAACATCCACACCTCCCGGCCCTGCAGCCACATAAACTTGTCTGTATCAAATACTTTCCCCTCGCGGTCCAGGCAGGTAAAAAAACCTCCGTTTTTCTCGTCTTTAGAATTTTGGATCCAGAAAGGCAACACGTTTTCCAGCAGTTCTTGCTTGTATAAAGCAGCTAAATGTTTCATCAGGTTTGTTCTTTAAAAATTGGCAGGAGTTATTTCAGTGCTCCGATGTATTCTTTATAACGGTTATATAAATGCCCGGCCTGCAGGTAGGCAGATTGCGGGCTCATGAAATGAGAAAACTCGAACGTCAGGGCTTTGTCGTAACCGGCCAGCCGGGCGGCTTCCAGCTTGAGGCGCAGCTTCTCGAACTTGATGGGCAGGAATTTGATGGGCATGTCCCGGTCAAAAGATTCCGCATTGGTCCAGCATTGCATGCCGAACTTGTCTGCCATCTTTTTGTTCACTGCAAAAAATTCCGGCAGCTCGTGATAGTCTATATGACCGTCCTGGAAAGCAATGGCATCTACGGCTCCTCTTACGCCGTCAAATATCTCGCTCCATTCTCTTTCATGCTCCTGTATAGACACGGCGTCTTCTTTCGTAAGACTGGCAGAAGCGGCCATCACCGCCTTTTTCCCGTCTATCCAGGGAGAAATGAAAGTAGGCAGGCCGTTGCTCATGCTCTTGCACTGGTTGCCCAGGGTGGAAAAGGCTTCCACCGCGCCCTTGGTGCGGCGGCTGATCTCCATGCTCAGGTACCAGCCCTTGAAGCTCTTGTAATGGCCATATTGCTGCCATACCTCATCTATCACGTAGCGGTTGGCATCTATTTCAGATTGCATATTGCCCGTATCCCAGTAATGCCCGCTGTCATACAGCCCGAAGTAGAACTGCATGCCGTGTTTGTCCGCCAGCTCCAGGTACATCTTTACCAGGTCTACCGGCGGCTCGTAGCAACCAAACTGCTTTTGCAGGTAGGCAGACGGGTAGGTGATGAAGCGGCGGTAACCGCTGCGGATGAGTATCACCGTGTCTATGCCCACGGCTTTCATGTAAGCGAAGTCACGGTCCCATTCTTCGCGGCCCCAGTTCTGGTGGGGTATATCGTGACTGATCTCGTCAAGGAAAGTGCCTGTGATCTTCATACTATAACTGTTTATGTTGTTTCAGCCAGTTCACCCAATCTACATACGCCACGGGCTCCAGGTGAATGCCATCTTTTGTATAATCTGCTTTCAGCTCTCCTTTTTCATCTGCAAACAGCTCGTGCAGGTTGAGATAGGTGAGATTGAACTCTTTCGCGAGCGGTACAATGCCTTCATTCAGCGCCTTTATCTTATCCGCCTTGTTCTTCAGGTAGGCGTACGGCAGTTTGGCCTCATTCATGGGCAGCACGCTCTGCACAATGATCTTCGTTTTGGGCAGGCCTTGCGTGAGTTGAGTGAGGATGCGCCTGTAGTTGTTCAGGATCACCTCTGTGGGCAGGCCGCGCCCGATGTCATTGATGCCGATGAGCAGGAAGAGTTTCTTCGGTTTTTGTTGTATCACGCCGTTCAGCCGGGCCAGCACGCCGAAGGTGTTGTCTCCGCCAATGCCGCGGTTGGCAATCTTCTTACCTGGCAGCAGTTCATGCCACTCCCCTCTTTCCGTAATGCTGTTGCCCAGGAAAAGAATGTCTGCCGGTTTGTTGTTCAGCTGGTTATACAGCTCCATACGCCCTTCATAGTACCAGTTGGCGTAGCTGCTGTCTATTTTCGGGACCGTTTGTGCAAAGGCGAAAGCCGGTATAGCGCAGGCGGCCAGTAATATCATCCTTTTCATTATAACAATTTTTTGCTGCGGAGAAATTCAACCCATTGCGGATAGGAGCTTACCTTGAGGTGCAGCCCGTCAGGCGTTTCCCTTCTTTTCAGCTGCCCTTTTTCATCCGCAAACGCTTCGTGCAGGTTTACGTAAGTGTAACCGTTTTCCCTTGCAATTTGTTCCAGCGCATTATTTAACAGGGTCACGTTGGCATTGGTCACTTTTTTGAACGCCTCTATCAGGATCGTATCATTTACCGGCAGCACGCTCTGCAGCACCACTTTTGTTTTGGGTGAGCCTTGTTTGATGATGCCGGCTATACGCCGGTAGTTGTTGATGATAACCGGTACGGGCACTTCACGCTTCAGGTCGTTCACTCCTATCATTAAAAATATTTTCGAAGGCTTCTGCGCAACTATTTCCGGCAGGCGGGCTATTACACCAAAGGAATTATCTCCGCTGATGCCGCGGTTCTGTACCGGCTGGCCGGGCAGTATTTCATTCCACTTCCCCGCTTCCGTAATGCTGTTTCCCAGGAACACGATGGCTTTTTTCTGCTTCGGCATTTTGGCAAACAGCGCCAGCCGCTCCTTGTAGTGATTGTTATCATACGTGCTGTCTACCGCCTGCGCGCCGGCCGTAAAGCCGGTAGCGAGCAATAGCGCAGCCATGGTTGCCTTTTTTATCATGCATTTTGTTTTTGAAAGTTCTCATCTGCCTGCCCGAGCCGGTTCCACCAGGTTTTCTTCAGCAGCCATGTGGTGGCAATGAAGATGATCACCCAGCCCAGCATCTGGTAGTTTTCACGGATCATGAAGTAGATGGGTATCACTACCTGGGCCATTTGCCAGATGATGCCTATCACAATGTTGAACATATCCCGTTTGAAATCCTTGTTCGGTTTGAAACCGGGGTCTTCTGCCAGCACCTCCTTACGGATAGGGCCCCAGAAGCCCCAGGGATTGGTTTGTTTATAAAACGCTTTCACCGCTTCCCTGTTCACCAGCGGCGACATGTACGTGCCCACAATGCAGCCAATGAAGGAGAAAACAAGAATGAGCGGGAATACATAGATGTCTACAATATCAGGGAATACGAAGAGTTTGATGGTAGACGCAATGAGCCCGAACAGCATACCGTAGAAATAGCCGTAGCCGGTGAAGCGCCACCAGATCCATTTCAGGAAGTTGGCAGCGGCGTAGCCACCGTACAGGGCGGAGGTGATCCAGAGGGTGAGCTTGTTCAGCGAAGCGCCCATGAACCCGAACAGGATGCCCACAAATACCAGCACACAGGAGGAAATGATGCTCATGCGGATGTATTTTTCGTTGGTACCGTTGGGGTTGATGTATTTTTTGTAGATGTCGTTCACGATGTAAGCTGGTGCGGAGTTCACAAAGGCGGAAAATGTGCCCATGAAAGAGGCCAGCAGGCCCGCCAGCAGCAATCCTTTAAAGCCCGCAGGCACAAATTTGGCGATGGCCAGCGGGGCAATCTTTTCAAAATCTATGCTGCTGCCCTGGGCGCCCAGCTCCGTTTGCATGTACACCAGCGCCAGCACGGCAAAGGCAGCCACCATGAGATAACGGGGAATGTACATTACCCAGATGGTGGTGAAGCTCATTTTGGCGGCGTCTCCAGGCGTGCGGGTAGAGAGCACGCGCTGCATGTCATAGCTGGGCACGGGGCCCGCTATGGAAGCAAAGATGCCTTTGAACAGCATCATCATGATGAGGATGCCGAACAGGCCGAAACCGTCTGCCGCTATTTTTTCGTTTACGGCGGGAAAGGGCGTATTTGTCCAGTCAAGCCCCAGGTCCCAGCCGAAGGAAAGATCTCCCCAACCGGAAGGGATGGCGGCCTGCACCTGCTCTGCCGTTACGGAAGTATAGGCAATGTAGCCGATCACGAAGCAGGAAATGGTCATGATGAGGAACTGCATCACCTCCGTGGCCACCACGCTGTACATGCCGCCTTTGATGGTATAAAGGGTAGTGGCAATGCAGAGAATAAGGGCGTAGCTTCTTTCGGAAGAGAGATGAAAGCTGCCGATGTTCACGGCCAGGTCCCACGGCAGAATGGAGGTACAGAACTTGCCGATGCCTTCAAAGAAGTAGGCAATAAAACCTATCACGCTCACTACGGCAAAGATCACGATGATGATGTGCGAAAGGCGGGCGCCCTTGCCATCCCCGAAACGGAAGGTGATCCACTGCGCGCCGGTCATTACGTTGGAGCGCCGCATCCAGATGGCCAGGTACACAAATACGAACACCTGGTTCCATACGGGCCACAGCCATGGAATGAAAGCGCTTTTGAGGCCGTAAATGAAGAGGATGCTCACCGTCCACATGGTGCCTGAAATGTCAAACATGCCCGATGCATTGCTCAGCCCCAGCATATACCACTTCATTTTATTGCCGCCCAGGAAGTAGCTTTGCAGGTCTTTGGAGGCCTTTCTGGCAATATAAAAACCAAGGAACAAAATGGCGATAATATACCCGATGATTATCCCGATGTCGAGAACGCTTAATGACATTTATACTTTTTTATGTTTTCCAAAACCATTTCCTGTTCACAAAAAATATGGTAACGAGAGATACGATGCCTGTGAACAACAATCCTCTCCCTATGCCCAGCCACACATTATTTTCCATGGCGCTAAATAGCCTGATGGCGCCGGTGAGGTGCAATACCGGCAGCAGCAACAGGTTGCCTGCCACATATGCCACCATGGGGTTTCTCCCGTTTTTGGCCAGGTACCCGATGATGCGGGAAGCGTAGCCGTAATACTCCAGCACGCAAAAGCCCAGTATCACCAGGAATGCAAGGCCCCCTGTTACAAAATAATAACTATAGTTGGAAGGGTCTTTTTTGATACCGCCCTCCGTACAATCAAAGAAAAGGCCCAGCCAGAGCAGGTACAAACCGGCCCGCAGATAATTTTTCCAGGGCAGCACGGCCACTTTCATTCTATTGCACAACACCAGCATGGCGGCGCCTACCCCGGCCGACAGCACCAGGTTCAGCTCCACCTGCCGGCTGAAGAGAAAAATAACGTTGATCAATACCAGCGCCAAAGTACCCGCTGCAATGAGCAACCAGTTGCGCCTGTCTGTTGCAGAAGGGGCGGCAACCGGTTGCTGCAGCCATTCACCGGCAAAGGTACCGGGAATGATGATAAACAGGTATTTGAGATAATAGAACTTGTACATCCAGGGTACGGGAGACCAGTTGTATACTGCTTCCGCCCAGGCGCCCGGCGTTTGCCCGGCAATAAACACCGCTGCCACAAAAGGCAGCACGCCTATACGCCACAGCGGCTGCCGGCGGGTCAGGTACCAGATGATGGTGCCGAAAAAGGCCATATTGGCCAATACGATGATGATCACATCACTCTGGTATATATCTACCCGCTGGTAAAAGAGGAAACCGATGCCCAGTGCAAAGGCCGCTATTTTAGGCCAGAGCGGCTTCATCCTGATAAACATGAAGCACAGCAAGGCAAAACAGCCCATGGAAATCAGGTGCTCCTGCGCTCCGGCAGGTTTTGCCTGTACCCAGGCCCTGGCGTGCAGGGTGAATATGGCGAAAAAGATGAGCAGCGCAAAACGTTGCGCCACCTGCCAAAACAACTGAAGAGCCGGTGCGTTTTCCCGTATTTTCCTTTGCAGCGCCAGGGGAATGGCAGCCCCCATGCTGAAAAGGAAGAAAGGGAACACCAGGTCTACCCAGGTAATGCCGGGCAGCTGCGGGTTGTATTTGTGGTATGGCGGAGGCGTTTGCGCGTGGTACATCCAGTCAGGCAAAATGCCGAAAGCAATGCTGCTTGAAAGCACCATTGCCAATATGGCGAAGCCGCGAAGCGCGTCCAGACTGTTACTACGGTTCATGTGCTTTTTTTCAACAAGGGGCCGGCTGTTGCCGGCCCCGTTATCATTTTCACTGTATGCATGCTTAATTCTTCAACCCATTCTTCACAGCGTCCCACAGCGGTTGTTTGAGGCGGTTGTACTGCGGTGCGTAAACATGCACCACGTCAAACAGCATAATGCCGCCGCTGGCTTTGCCCAATATGTATTGAATGGCTTTGGTGATCTCCCCGGTATTTGCCCAGTCTACGTTGCCCATATCTATACTGCCGTACAGCGGCATTTTGTTGCGGGTGATGTACATACCGCCGTTCAGCGAACCTTCCACACTCCACCAGTGGTATTTGAGGTGTGCGGTAGCAGGGTTGTCTGCCAGGCGTATCTGGGTAAAATAGTTGCCGGTCATCAGCAGGTCAAGCTGCTCGCCATAACCGGTTTTGCCGTAGTTGGGATAGGCCCAGTCAAAGCGTACCTCCTGGTCGTTGAAGGGATCATACTCGTTGCTGGCCCAGTTTACGCCCACCTGGTAATAGGTGGTGTACCAGGCGCCCACGTATGTACCGAACTTCATGCCGGGGCGCGCGGCTTTCACCGTTTCCCTGGCTTTGATGAAAAACTGCTGGATAACGGAGCAGCGGTACATGAGCCATTTATTGTAATACTTGCCGGTGGTAGCGGGCAGCGTTTGCCCGGCATTGCTCCTCCAGGTGGCTACAATGTCCTGCGGGAACTTCATGGCTTTCGCCTTGTCATCATTGAAGTTCGTTTCCAGGTATTTGATAAACTCGTTTTTGGAAAAATCGGAAAAGTCCGCATCAATGTCGGTATACCGGCAATAGTCCAGTATCAGCCCGTCAAAATCATATTTGGTGGCAATTTCCTTGATGATGTTGAGCGCGCGCTCCTGCACGGCAGGCTGCGCGGGGTTCACAAAGGCGTTGCGGCCGGTTTCCGTTACCTTCTTGCGGTTACCGTTGATGTCACATACAATAGACTCGTACTGCGCCATGTTCGGGTCTTCGAAAATGGTGCCTATTCTGCGGCCGCCATCTCCTTCTACCATGGTAACAATAGAAGCATATACCTTGAAGCCGCGGGCACGGGCCTGTTTGAGCATGTAGTCCGCATAGTCTACATTGGCGGGCAGCGACTTCCCGTCAAGCGAGGTGATCTGTTTGGCAATGCTGCTGGGGTACATGGTGAACCCGCTGCTGCCTTTCACGTCTACCACCAATCCGTTCACGCCCACCAGTTTCAGCGTGTCCAGCACTTTTTTCAGTTCATTGGTATCGCTCAGGCGGCCGTAGGTGCCGAACACGTTGGAGCGGGCATCTACCCAGGCAATCACGTCCCGTTTTGGTGTGGGCGTGGTATCACCACCACCGGGGTTAACCGGCGGAGGTGATGCACTGTCTTTTTTACAGGCCACGGTGGCTGTTATGATAGCCGCCAGTATGGCACATATGGAAAGAATATTGCGTTTCATGTGTGTTCAGGATTTGTTACGGAGCGTAAGTGGTGAACTCGTGTGCCCTTACGCCGCCGTTGGTGAGAAGATAGTATACCTGCATTCTCTCATTGTTGTCAGAGAACCCGACTGCCACGTCGCCGGTGCCGTTGCCATTGTTAGGCGCCGTCATCTGTTCGGAGTTGAACACATTGAAAGTACCGTAGGCCGGATCGGTGAAAGGCAAACTGATCTTTGAGCTGCTGGTTACGTCAAATATGGACATATGCACCTGGTTCAGGTTGTACGTATTCACATATTTGAGGATGGCCAGGTAGGTAGCGTTATTAAACGTCACGTAAGAAGTAGGCATGTGGAAGATGCCGTAGATACGCGCATCGCTGGTAAACGCTGCTATACGCTGGTGAGAGGAGCCGTTTACCAGGGCAATGTCCTGCTGGTAGTTGATCCAGTAGTTGGCATTGGTTTCTGCAGAAACAGGCTGCACTTCCGCATAATACCCGAGGTGCGTGGCGCCGTTGGCCAGGGAAGGATAGCTGATCACTTCCGGCGTTTGGCTGGTAGCCACACCGCCCCTGATATACCAGCGGTAAATCACGTTGGTGAAACCCGCGGGCGCCATGATCACGGCGTCTCCATTCAGGTCCCCATACACGTTCACCCTTCTGCCCACGCCTGCGTCAGCAGTGCTGCCGGTGGGGTTGTTGTTTGTCCAGTCGATGAGCTTCACCGGCGCATCGTCCAGTGCATTTTTGAATTTATAGAGGATGAACTTGGCATTCTTCGGCGCCCAGGAGGCGCTGAGCAGGTTGCCCTGATTATCGTTCACCATCTGGAAAGACACCCCGTTGGTAGGGTTCACCATCTCGCGTACGAACGTACCCGTGAAACGGTTGTAAACGCTGTATTTGGAAGGTGATGTTCTGCGGGTGAGCACCAGGTGGTCTCCACTTACGGCAAGGCTCACTTCATTGTTGGCGGTGAAGCCCATTTCCGCGTCGGTTTTGCTCCAGAGTTTGCGGTTGATGCCGAAACCGTAGTCCAGCTTCACGGGCTCCGCGGTTTTGAGGGTGTAGGTTTTGGCTACCCCGTCTTTACCGGTAAGGGTGAAAGGTTGCGGCTGCGCCAGATCTATGGCAGCGTTCTGGCCAAGGGAAGCGGTGGTGTGTTTGTTGATCTCGTAGGTGAGCGTTGTTCCGTTCATGACGGTGCCGGGCATTATGTAGAAGAGCACTTCACCGGAAGGTTGTACCACGCCTTCTACCAGTTGTTCCGTATTGTCTGCGTCCTTAAAGCTGATAGCGATCTTCTCGATGGTCACATTACCTACCTTCTTGCCCATTACCACATAGTCCTTTTTCTCACCTGTACCTGATACCACGGAAAAGTGGAAGGGTTGGTTGAGGTCTGTGAAGCCGCCGATGGCAGGCGTCAGCTTGGCATCTGCCGGAATGGTACCGCGGAGAATGATGCGGGACAGGTCTGTTTCGTCATCAGAGTCTTCCGGGTAGAAATACGGTATGTCAAAATAGATGGTATCGTTGCTGTACCTGGGTTCGAACAGGCGCTTGCCCCCGTTGCCATCGTTGGTGGCAAAGATGTCGCTCAGGAGGTTGGCCGTGTTACGCTGGATCACGTCCGCTTTACGGCAGGAGGCCAGGAAGGCGCCGGCTGCCAGGGATAATATGATAAATGAGTTACGTTTCATCCGTTAATGTTTTTGTTGCTGATTTTGGTGAATACAGGTTTACCAGCCCTGGATCTGGGTGATGGCGCTGTTCCTCATGATCTCGTCTTGCGGGATGGGTATGTAGTACAGTGCCGGTGTAAACTGACGGTCTGCGTTATCTGCAGATACTACGGTGTATTTCCAGCCGGTGCCGTCAGGTGTGATCTTGTGGCCGGTGAAACGTACGCCGTTCAGCACGGTGTGCGCCTTGCGCCAGCGGCGGAGGTCCCAGTAGCGGTGGCCTTCAAACGCCAGCTCTACGATGCGTTCGTGCTCAATGGCTTTCATCAGGCCGGGCACGTCTGCCGGAGCGTCTTCCGGCATATAACGGGCCTTGCGCAGTGTGTTGAGGGCATCCTGCGCACCGGGAATGTTGTTGGATTTGGCGCGCGCTTCAGCCGCTATCAGCAGTATTTCAGCATACCTTAACTCCAGCCAGCTTTGTACGCTCTTGTTCTGCATAAAGTTGATGTTGGTGGAGTCCAGCATTTTTTTGATATAATAGCCGGTAACGGTCCGCTTGGGTTCTGTAGAAATGCCGTATTCTGTGAAGTTCTCTATACCGTTGCCTTCCTTGGAGTCAATGGTACGGCCTTTCCAGGATGCGCCGTTGTACAGGATGGAGGCATAGAAACGCGGCTCGCGGTCTTTGTATGGATTAGCAGCATGCGTTGCGTTGCTCCAGCTGAATTTGGAACCGTCTGCCATCTGGAACTCGTTCACCAGTTCGGCGGTGGGTACACCATATACCATGCCCTGACCGGGAATGTCTCCCGGAGGGGTAAAACCGAAATCGTACTGGTGCGTGAACTGGGGAGCTATGTAATCCAGTTTGAAAATGGCTTCCTTACTGTCTTTTTTCAGGAAAACATCAGCAAATTTTGCTTCCAGCCCATAATGTCCTTCTTCTCCCAGCTTGATCACCTCTGTGGCGGCGGCGGCGGCTTTTTCATAATAAGCCGTTGCGTTGGCAGCATTCACACCGGTGAGCGCGTCCTGGTTAAACTGTTTCCTGTCGTATTCCGCAATTGATGCAGCGTACAGCCAGGTGCGGGCCAGCATGCCGTAGGCGGCGCCTTTGGTAGCACGGCCGGTACGGGAAGCGGTTTGCGTAACAGGCAGTCTTTCAGCAGCGTACTCAAAATCTGCGGCTATGTATTTCCAGCAATCTTCTTCGCTGGAACGCTGGCGGCTGTTATTGTTATATTCTTCAATACCGGGCATCAGTACCACGCTGCCATGGAGTTTTACCAACCAGAAGTAGGTATAGCCGCGTACAAAACGGGCTTCCGCTTCATACATTTCCTTCTCTGTATCAGACAGCTTGGCATATTTGTATAAACCGAAGAGGAATTCGTTGATCCGGCGGATGCGGGCATACCCTGTATTCCAGTAGTTCAGCTGGGGGCCGGCAGCATTTACGCGGCCGGCGTCTACCGCCAGCACGTTTACCGTACCGTTGCCGGAGGCGCTGGACGTATATTTTTCAATATCGGTCAGCGCATCAGTGGCGTTGCTGTAGCCAATAGGAAACTGCCCGAATTGAAAGGTCTGGAACTCTGCGTACAGGCCGGCCACATAAAGTTCCATGTTTGCCGGGTTCCTGAAAATGGCCTCTTCCGTATACTTGTCTGTTGGCGTAACATCTATCTTACAACCATGTGCAGCCACCACGATGCCGGCGAGCACGATTGATCTTTTTATAATTGAAGTTGCTTTACTCATCGTTGTACTTTTTAGAATGAAAGGTTTACACCAGCGGCCATCATACGTTGCTGGGGATAAAATCCGTTATTCACGTTCGGCATTTCGGGGTCCAGGTACTTCAGCTTGTCAAAAGTGAAGAGGTTGGAGCCGGAAACATATATTCTCAGTTGCTGGATCTTGGCGCGGTCCAGTACTTTTTTGGGCACGGTATAACCCAGCTGTATCGCCTTTACACGCAGATAGCCATTGTTCCTGATCCACCCGGAGTTGATGTGAGCGTTATGAGCCGTTAACTGGGCTTTGTATGCTGAAAGACGGGGAAACTCTGCATTCGGATTATCGGGCCTCCAGGCGTTTTCAACCAGGAAGTACGGAGAGTTACCGTATCCGTAGAAGGTGCGGGTAAAGGGTGTATTATCATCCACACCGGAGGTGCCGCTGGAACCTTCATACGTACCAGCCAGCGATACGCTGCTCAATGCAGCACCCTGCAGGAGCGTAGAGAAATCGAAGCTGCCGTATTTCAGGTAGATGTTAAGGCCATACATGATCTCGGGAAGGTTGCTGCGGCCAATCACAGCGAAGTCTTCGGCGCGGGTAATGCGGCCATCTCCATTAATGTCCCTGTATTTGAAGAAACCGGGGGCTACTACACCTGCGCTGGGCGAGGGAGCATTGGCGGCTTCATCCCAATCCTGGTAGAAACCGTCTGCTATAAAGCCGAATTTGGTGCCCATCGGTTTGCCCACACGGCGCATCCATTCCGGCGTTGATCCTACTTCATCCAGCCTGATGATCTTGTTCCTCGCCCAGTTGAAGTTACCGGTAAGGCTGTATTCCAGTTTGCCGATAGTGTTATTGTGACGGATCTGGAGGTCAAAGCCACGGTTGTCTACTATACCGGAATTTACGTTGGCAGGATAGTAGCCGCCTATGGTAGCCGGGTACAAACCGCCCTGGCCCTGCAGAATATCTTCCGTTACTTTATAGAACCAGTCAAAGTCTACTCCCAGTTTACCGTTGAGCAACATTGACTCAAACCCTACACTGGTCATCGTAGATGTTTCCCATGTAATAGTGGGGAAAGGCGGAGCACTGGTATAGATAGCGGAAACAGGTTTACCGCCTATTACCATTACCGGGCTTTCTGTCAGCTTGTAAGTCTGATAGTATTGATAGAGACCGCCGGCTATCCTGTCATTCCCCATCTTACCCATAGAGCCTTTCAGCTTCAGGAAGTCTACAGTGCCTCTCATGTTTTCGAAGAATGATTCTTTACTTACTACCCAGCCCAAACCAACTGCCGGGAAGTTCTGCCAGCGGTAATCAGGGTGGAAGTAAATAGATGCGTCGTACCGGCTAGACACCTCCACGAGATATTTGCCTTTGTAGGCGTAGTTGATACGGCCTACGTAACCTGCCCTGGAATCGTTTGAGCTGTTCCCTGTAGGCTTGATAACATCCAGTGCGTCCTGGCCGCCAAAATCGATCTCGTGAATGTCTATCAGCGGGAAGTTGCTGGCGCCGGTAGAAAATACGTTGTTGTTTCCCTGGCTGAACTCGTACAGTGCCAGCGCAGTAACCTCGTGGTCGCCGAATGTAGCATTGTAGCTGATGCTGGGCTGGAACGTTTTACGCCATGCCTGGCTGTATGACTGGCGGAGCGTTGTTCTGGTAATGCCAGGCACGGTGGTCAGCGGCACAAAGTCTCCGGTGATCTGGTCTCTTGCACGGCCCATCAAGGGATACGGCGTGAGCCAGCTTTTATTTTCGGTGCCGGTTTTATCATAAGCTGCCATCAGCTTCACTTCCAGTCCCTTCACCCAGGGAATCCTCGCCTTCATAGCAATGTTACCCTGGAAGATGTTGGATTGGGAGTTCTGATAACCGGATTGCTGAACGGAAGCTATCGGGTTTACCCAGCCGGCATTACTGTTGTATGCAACTGGCAGGCCGTTAGGCGCATATTCAGGCAGGTTAGGCAACATTCTCACAGCCTGGTACCAGGGGTTCAGGTAAGCTGTATTGTCCGGAGAGATGCCCGGTGTGCGGGTGTTGGTCTGACGCAAAGCCAGGTCTACGGAAACAGAGAATATATCGTTCAACTGCGCATCCAGGTTGCTGCGAACATTGTAGCGCTTGAAACCGGTATTCTCGATAACGCCGTCCTGATCAAAAAGACCGGCGCTTGTGAAATACTTCACTTTGTCAGTACCACCTCTTACAGAAACGTTATGGCTCTGCGCAAAGGCGTTACGCCCTGCCAGTTTGCCCACCCAGTCTGTATTACCCAGCAGCGGGTTGGTATTGGTACCGTTGCGCAGGTCGTCTATCTGTTTCTGCGAGTAGATGTGCGGAACCAGGTTGGCGCCCACCTGCTCGTTGTAATCATTGTCCATATCCGTTCCCCTGTTGTACCACTCCATGTAGTCAGGGCCATTGAGGAACTTGGGGAAACGGGTGTTTTGCGTTAACTGCACGCTACCGTCATAGGTCACTACCGGCTTCTGGTTCTTACCACGTTTGGTGGTGATCAGGATGATACCATTAGCGCCCTGCAAACCGTACACCGCAGTAGATACGGCGTCTTTCAGCAATGTGATAGTCTCAATTTCGCTGGGGTCAAGGCTGGACATATGACTGCGGGGAACCCCGTCAATTACGATCAGCGGGCCCTGGTTGGGGCCTGTGGTACCTACACCACGGATACGCAGCGAAGCATCGTCCGCACCGGGGCGGCCGGATTGCTGCAGGGTGGTCAGGCCAGGAAGGCGGCCAGCCAATGCATTCGTGATGTTCATGGCCGGTGCCTGTTTCAACTGATCTGCATTGATCTGCACTACAGAGCCCACCACATTCTGGCGCTTCTGCTGGCCATAGCCTATTACGATCACTTCATTCAACCCTTTGGTAGCCTCCGCCAGCTTAACGACCAGGTTGGCGGCCGGGCCGGTGGTAACTTCTTTCGTTTCGAAGCCCAGGTAGCTGAAAATCAGCACAGCTGAAGGCGTTTTAAGGGCAATGGAAAATTTTCCTTCTACATCGGCGCGTGTGCCCTGGGACGTGCCTTTGATCTGCACGGTTACACCCGGCAGCGGGCCTCCCTTATCGTCCGTTACCGTACCGCTCACGGTACCTGTTTGTGCGTACGTGAATATGGTGGGGACCATGAGCATGGCCAGGCATAGCATCCACCTCAACGTACTTTTTTTGGCTGATAACACTTCCATAAGTCTTGATTAGGTTTATTGATTAATCGTTTTGAATTGTCCTTGAAAATCCACGCTGCGTTGGAATGGTTGTAAATATTTGTCAACAAGCACCGCGGCGGCGCCTCTGTTCAATTGCGTTTTTAGTTCCGGCGTGCCGGGCAGCTGCAGGGCGCCCCAACCGGCAGCCAGCTCCTGCAGGGTTATTTCCCTGCCGGCTTTTTTGAACAGCTCCAGCAGGAATTCTACCGTAAGCGGTTCTCCGGAGGCGTCCCAATAGGTACGGAGCGGTTCATAATACGGCCGCAGGCCTTCTGTGAGCGTGTAGCAGGAAATTTCCCGCTGCGGGTAGAACCAGGTCTGGTTAGCCCATTTATAAGGCAGGCCCTCTCCTTTCAATATACCGGTAGCACCTATACGCTGAATGGCTGCAAAATGCGGATGTTCAGCCGGCACGTCTATAAAAGGCATAATGTAGGCCTTGGCATCCAGCAGGGCTTGCTGCACAGCGCGGATGCTAACCTGGCGCGGCTGTACTTTTTCCCGCAGGGCCACGGCGGCCAGCGCACCGGAGGCCTGGCCAATGCCCAATACCACAGGTTGCAGGCGGGTAGCGCCGTTTACAATGTTGGTAACGCCAATGCTTTTTTCCGCTACTATCAGCCCGTCTACATCTTTAGGTACCAGGCTGCCGATGGGCACGTTGTAAGAGGGTACTCTTATTTTTACGAAGTCTATTTTCGGCGCGTCCGTATTTTTCTCGTGGTGATGGTCAATGGTATAGTCTCCCACGGCAATGCCCGTGCGGTAAAGCGGCTGCAGCTGGTCATAAGGCCGTGCCACATGGTTCACCGTAAGCAAGGCTTCGGCTTTTACACGGCGAGACTCGCGGTGGTAGGGTATCATGGGCAGCCTGTCTGCCGTAGGGAACTCATCGTCCGCAATGCCCAGGTGTTTATAACCCAACGCGGTTTGCAGGTAATAAATGAAACGAAGGCTGTGCAGCTTGGCTGCTTTCAGTGCCTCTTCCCGCTCCGCGGGCGTTTTTTCAATAATGTTGAGGTAATAGTCATTGCCGGATTTCGGCCAGTTGATCATGTATTTGTTGTTGGGCAGGCGGCCGTACTGCATCATCTGGTGGCAGTTGTTGTTGGGAGAATCGAACGTAGCGGGGTCAGATACGTCGCAGCTGCCTGCAAACATGGCCGGGTCATAACCTTCCGGCTTTTTAATGGTTTTGTTTTTGCCTTTGCCGTAATCTTTCAGCACCACCACATAGGTAAGGTCCTGGATAATATCATTGGCTTTCTCAGGCGCCTGCTCCTCTCCCGTTTCACTCCGGCTGTCCATCCCGATATCATATTTTGCACCCGCAGCAGCCATCACATCACCCAGCTCAGTGGCATCAATCACCAGCTTTGCCGTTATCCCGAACGTCTTTTTGCCTTGCCGCACCGTAACCAGCCACCCGCCGTTTTCCTTGCGAACGGCTTGCCAGCGGGTATTATACAGCACCTGTAATTGTTTTTCCGCACCGGCCATCTGTTTCAGGATGTTATTGCCAACATGCGGCTCAAACAGGCAATTGCTCACCCAGCCGGTAAATACGGAATCCGGGCCGCCGTAATATTTATAGAGATGTGACCTGAACTCGCCCCAGAGGCCGGAAGGGAGGCGGTGATTGCCGTCTATGGCAGACACGCCGGCGGAGGTGAGCATACCGCCCAGCCAGGCGCTTTCTTCAATGATCATGGTATTGACGCCCATGCGGGCAGCCTGTATGCCGGCCATGGTGCCGCTGGCGCCACCGCCAATTACCAGCAGGTCTGTTTGTTGCTGGGCGCTGGCCGCTGTGTAGATAAATCCGAATAACAATAATAATAGTCTCCTGCAATTGCGCATGCTTACTGTCTTAACGTGTTCCTGAAAATGTCTTCTCCGTGTCTATGTACATCAGGCCTGCCTCCGTAAGGCCTGGTCGTCATTGTCGTATCCGTTGGCGTGTTTCACCAGCATTTTATAGCCGGTACATAGGTATTGAACCCTAACTATTAAAATGAATGCTCTAAATAAGAATATATTTTACTAAAAGACAAATACTTTTTAACAAATTTTATTAACTATATCGTAATTAACCTGTTCGTTAAAAGAAGTAGCAAATGGGCTTAAAATAGTACAAGAGTGCGTATACACAGGGTTTTATAAAGAATCCAGCATCTTTTTCCCTAATTGTTTTTAATTTTTTTTAAAAAGATTATCTTTACCGGAAGATGTAAAATGAGGCAGGTGCAACCGGAGTGAAAACTTTTTAATGGAATTATTTCCCCCAACAATAATATGGAGCATCCCACTTTTTTTGAAGAATTGAATAATGAAAACCTGGGCGGTGTAGCGTACAAGAACCTGAACCTGAAGAAGAAGATCATCGCTTATTTTGCCAACATCAACAATGCCACTATTGCTGACCTTGCCAAAGAGCTGAACGCCAGTACGCCCAAAGTAACCCACCTGCTCAACGAGCTGCTGCAGGAAGGGCTGGTACATGACTATGGCAAGGTAGACAGTACCGGAGGCCGCCGGCCCAATGTATACGGCATGGCGCCGGACGCGGGCTTTTTTGTGGGCGTGGAAGTGAAGCGCCACCATGTGAACCTGGGCATGCTGGATTTCAAGAAGAACCTGGTGAAGTTCACGGAAAAAATACCGTACGACCTGCAGAATACCGCCGCCTCACTCAATGAGCTGTGCAAGATCATACAACGTTTCATAGATGAACTGCCCGTGGGCAGGGAAAAGGTGCTGGGCGTGGGCGTTAACCTCACCGGGCGCATCAACTACGCTACCGGCTACAGCTACAGCTTTTTCCATTTTGATGAGGAGCCGCTGAGCAAGGTACTGGAATCCCGCATCGGCATCCGCACTTTCCTGGAAAACGATTCCCGCGCCATGGCCTATGGCGAGTTCAGCAGCGGTACCGTTAACAATGAGAAGAACGTGCTGTTCGTGAACCTGGACCACGGTATTGGTCTGGGCATACTCATCAACGGGCAGCTCTACTACGGCAAATCAGGGTTTGCAGGCGAGTTTGGCCATATTCCCTTCTTTAATAATGAACTGATCTGCCACTGTGGAAAAAAGGGATGCCTTGAAACGGAAGCTTCCGGGCAGGCGCTTGTACGCAAGTTCCAGGAAAAGCTCAAAGCGGGCTTTTCTACCGTGGTGATGCGCAAACACAAACAGCCGGAGCAGATAACCCTGTCTGACATCATTCATGCCGCCAATAACGATGATGTGCTGGCCATTGAACTGGTAGCGGAAATCGGGGAAAAGCTGGGCAAGGGTATTGCAGTGCTGATCAACCTGTACAACCCTGAACTGGTGATCCTTGGCGGCAGCCTCTCCACTACGGGAGAGTACATCCGCCTTCCTATCAAAAGCGCTATCAACAAATATTCCCTCAGCCTGGTGAATAACGACACGCAGCTGATCCTTTCCCGCCTGGGCGAAAAAGCGGGCATCATCGGCGCCTGCCTGCTGGTGCGCAACAAGCTGCTTTCGCTGGCATGATGGCAGTACAGGCATGTAATATTTACCGCCGCTTTTTTTGGTGGATAGCACCCTGACCTGTATTTTTAATCCCAGTTAAGACAGAGTCCGCTATCTATGAAAACCATGCAATATTACGTGCTGGACGTATTTACCAGCGAAAGGTTCAAGGGCAATCCATTACCTGTGGTGGTAACCAGCAAAGAGCTTGAGACAACCCTGTACCAGCAGATTGCCCGGGAGTTCGGCTACTCCGGTACTTCTTTTATGCATTATTCCAAAAGCGAAAAATCACTGCGGGTGCGCTCCTTCACCCCTTCCGGCAAAGAAACGGACGGGGCCGGCCATAACCTGCTGGGCGCGGTGTGCCTGGCCGTGTTAAAAGACATGAACGTTTTCCGCATTCAGGAAAACGGCCCCTTTGTGATCATGAAAGACCGGCGTATTGCGCTTTCCTTAGAAAACACCGGGCAAGACGTACCATTCATTGGCATGCTGCAAAAGCCGGCCACGGCGGGCAACACCGTGCCGGCAGATGACATGGCCGCTGCGCTGGGGCTGCAGCCGGAAGACCTGTTGCTGCATGACTGGCAGCCCACCGTGATGCAAACGGAAGTAGCCCACCTGATGGTGCCCCTCAAAAACGTGGAAGCCCTCAACCGCGCGGAGCCCCGGTCTGCCGCTCTCCGCAACCTGGCCACGGGGTATGGCTTCCAGGGTTGCTATTGTTTTACCCTTACTGATAAAGACACGCCGCAAACGGTGCAGGCCCGCTTTTTCAACCCTGCAGCCGGCGCCGAAGAGGCGGCCACAGGCAGCGCTGCCGGGCCTTTGGGAGGTTTTCTTTTCCAGAAAGGGTACATTCATCAAAACAAAGATTATTCCCTGCTGCAGGGCGTTAAAATGGGGCAGCCGTCCATTTTGCGGTTCAGGGCCACGCAGGACGGCATTTGGGTAAGCGGCTCATCAGTGATAGTGATGGAAGGAATTTTGCACCTTTAAACGTTTTTGCTCCGTATATTGTAAGGAATCCTACAATATCTATGAGCAGTCATGAGCAATTATCCCGAAAACTGGAGGCCATGCGGCGTATTGGAGACGATCTGCCCGCCGTAGTGATCATCCACAATCTCCAGACGCAGTCTGTAGAGTACATGTCTCCCGCCGGACAAAAGCGGCTGAACATCACGCTGGAAGAGTTGAAGGCCATGGGGCCGGAGTATTTCACACGTTTCTTCAACCCGCAGGAATCTGCAGAATATGTTCCGAAAATACTGGGCATGCTGCAAAACGACCAGCAAAACGGGTTCGTTTCTTTCTTTCAGCAGGTGCGCGCTTCGGCTGCTGAAGACTGGAGCTGGTACCTCAGCGCCACCACCGTTTACCTGCGCAATGAAGAAGGCCGGCCCACCCACGTGATCACCTTTGCATTGCCCATAGACCCTCATCACCACATTACCACCAAAGTAAACCGGCTGCTGGAAGAAAATAATTTCCTGCACCGCAACAAACACATTTTTGCAGGCCTCACGGGCCGGGAAAAAGAAATACTGCGGCTGACGGCGCTGGGCCACAACTCCGCTGAAATGGCCGGCATCCTGAACATTTCAGGGAAAACGGTGTCTACCCACCGCCGCAACATCAAACACAAGCTGAACGTACAGTCCAATTATGATATTACCCGTTTTGCCCTCGCCTTTGACCTGATCTAAAAAAATCATTTGTTATATTGTGCATACAACAAATGCACGTTATGTCTACGGCTTTCCTTCAAGTACTGCTGTCTCTGGCAGCCGGCATCGGCCTTATTGTATTGCTGACGGTAAAATTCAGGGTACATGCTTTTTTTGCGCTGTTCCTGGCCTGCTTTGTAGTGGGCCTGGGCGTGCAGTTGCCTGTAGCGGATATCATTACGGCTATGAAGGAGGGCTTCGGGCACATCTTAAAAAACCTGGGCTTTGTGATCATGCTGGGCACCATGCTGGGCGTAGTGCTGGAACATACGGGCAGCACGCGGGTAATGGCGGCGGCCATCCTGAAAATGGTGGGAGAAAAAAATGCGGCGGCGGCCATGGGCATTACCGGCTTCATTGTTGGCTTGCCTATTTTCTGTGACTCCGGCTACATTGTACTGAGCGGGCTCAACCAGTCTGTAGCGCGGCGCAGCGGTGTGTCCATACTGGTAATGTCCGTCTCCCTGGCCTCCGGGCTGTATGCCGTGCATTGCCTGGTGCCGCCTCACCCAGGCGCTACTGCAGCGGCCGGCATTATTGGTGCAGACATCGGCAAACTGATATTGATAGGCGCGCTGGTAGCCATCCCGGCAGCCGTGGCCGGCTGTTGGTGGGCCGCCTGGATGGGCAAAAAAATTCCGCAAGCGCAGCAGGAAGCCGCTACTGCTGAAGAAACGCTGCCTGACCTTCCCGCCTGGAAAGCCTTTCTGCCCATCCTTGTTCCCATCCTGCTCATTGCAGCAGGCGCTTTCAGCGATCTTCAGAAAGGCGGCAGCCTGCTTCATATATTGGGAGACCCTGTAATTGCCCTCTTCATTGGCGTTATACTGGCCTTTTTCACGGGCAGCAGCTGGAAGCGCAATGAGGTGAGCCATCTCATGCAGGAAGCTGCTGAAAAAGCGGGCAGCATACTGGTGATCATCGGCGCAGGCGGAGCGTTTGGCGCAGTGCTGGCTACCACCAAAATAGGGGACCATCTTAACAGCTCACTGCAACTGGGGAACCTGGGGATTATTTTCCCCTTTCTGCTGGCCTTTCTGCTGAAAACAGCGCAAGGCTCCTCTACCGTAGCCATCATCACCGCCGCTTCCATTATTCAGCCGCTGCTGCCGGTATTGGGACTTGACAGCAGCATGGGCAGGCTGCTTTGCATGCTGGCGCTGGGCGGCGGCTCCATGATGATCTCCCATGCCAACGACGCCTACTTCTGGGTGATCAGCAAATTCTCCGGACTTGAAATGAAACCCATGCTTAAAGTATATTCCGGCGCCACCGTGCTCATGGGCCTCATCACCATGGCCGTGGTATATGTGCTGCGTGTAATACTGCTGTAAGAATGGCGCGGATGTTGTTTTATCAGCAGCATGCCAGAAGGCCCTTCCATAGTAATTCTCAGGGAAGCGCTTGCTCCCTTTTGCGGCAAGAAAGTGCTGGAGGTGAGCGGCAATTCCAGCCTTGACATTGCCCGCATGAAAGGCAAAAAAATACTGGACATCAAGAGCTGGGGCAAGCAGCTGCTTATCTGTTTCCCGGGCTTTGCTTTGCGCGTGCATTTTTTGCTGTTCGGCACCTACCGCATCAACGAAAGGAAAGATATGCCGCCCCGCCTGCAATTGCAGTTCCGCAACGGGGAGGTGAATTTTTACACCAGCTCCCTGCGCTTTATAGAAGAACCGCTGGATGAGGTGTACGACTGGTCTGCCGATGTACTGAGCCCCGCCTTTGACAGGTCAAAGGCCATGGCCAAACTCCGTAAACAAACTGATACACTGGTGTGTGACGTGCTCCTCAACCAGGATATTTTTGCCGGCGTGGGCAACATCATCAAAAACGAAGTGCTCTTCCGCATCAGGGTGCACCCGCGCAGCCTGACCGGCAAACTGCCATTGCAGCAACGCAAACTGCTGGTAAAAGAGGCTGTACAATACAGCTTTGATTTCCTGGAGTGGAAAAAGGCTTTTGTGCTGAAGAAACACTGGCTCATTCATACCAAAAAAATATGCCCGCGGTGCGGCATACCGGCTGTGAAAGAGTATATGGGCACCACCCAGCGGAGAACGTTCTTTTGCGAGAATTGCCAGGTGGAGTACAGGTAAGTTTATTTGAACAGCTCCTGGTAGTGCTGCGATGGCTTGAAAATTCCCCCGCTTTCCGCATAAAAATCTGCGCCCAGGTTAAATACGCCCTGTTGCGCCTCTGTCCACGATGCGCCGGCGGCGGGGAGGTATCCTTTCATGTCTGCCCAGTGCTGATAGTTCATATCCCCGTTGGTTTCCATAAGGCCCATGCCTACACCTGGGAAAGGCGCCAGGCGGGCGGCCAGGTTCTTGTGCCAGTCAACCAGCACGGGGTTTACGGTGAGGTCAGCGCAGAGGCAGGGCACTTTCTTTTCCTCCGCCAGTTTAGCTATGCGCATGCTCAGGCTCAGGGTTTTGGCAATGCCTTTCAGCACCAGCACATTATATCCCTGCTGCAGCCGCTGCAGGGCGTCCCGTTCGGAATGTACACTTTCATCCGCGCCCATACGAACGCCGAGATCGCCCACGGGTTCCCGCATGTCTTCCCGGAAAGGCTCTTCGTACACCAGTATGCGGTCAAATGCGCCAATGCTCCGTGCATGGTCAAGATAACGGCGAAGGGTATCTTTTTCCGCGTACCGCCCGTTGGCATCCATGGTGTACCACACGTTGCCGTGCCGGGTGTGGGGCTGGGACAGGTCTTTCAGCGCATTGTGTATCTCTGTGAGCCGGGCCATGTCAAAGGCCAGCATCTCTTCCTGGCTGCCGGGGTAGCCGGTTTTTATCTTGATGATGAAATACCCGTTCTTTACAGCTTGTACAATATCCGCCACCGGCATGTTGTAAGATACCTGGAACATTACAGCGATCTGCTTGTTGCGGTAGCCTAATGCAGCACGGTAAGGAGCGGGTATCATCTCGTCAAAGCTGCGGCAGTTATTTTCCGCTGCGTACAACAGCCAGGCCGCGTTATCTATGGCTACCAGCGCGTTGAGCACAAAGTTGTAATGCAACTGCTGACGCCCGGTAATTTCCTTGCCTGCGGCAATTACGCGGGGCAATATTTTCTCCTGCAAGTCAAGCGGCGTGGTGAAAGGAGTTTCCCTCACAATATCCAGCGTTTTTTGTACCAGCGCAAACATCATGGCGTTGCCCTTCAGCTCGGTGTGTGCGGCAAACAGCTCTGCATCCCCATACAGCACGCTTTGCGTGGCCAGCCCAATGCCGCTCTTGCCAGATGCGGCGGTGAGGCGTGTGGCCACCTGCCATAATTCCGTAAGATAGTTGCCTTTAAAGCCGAAGGGCCTCAACAGCGGTTCCCGCTCAAACCGGGCGGCGGCTTTCACAACGCGGATGCGGCGCGGGTCAACGGCGGACGCTACGTGAGGTGCAGGCATAGCCATGATGCCCGCAGCCCTGATAAAATCTCTTCTGTACATGCTCTAAAAAGTACGGAACAATATTGACTTCTTCAACCATTTTTTTGAACGGGCCGCTACACGGCCGCAGTACTCATCCGGAGAGGCAATACAAAAGCCGCTCTCCATACGGAAAGCGGCTTCGTGATATCCACTTGCAGGTTTAATCTTTATAGATCAGTATCTCAATTTTCCCATCCTTCGTCACCGTACCACGGTACATGCCTTCGGTATTGAAAGGCATGGCCATGTTCCCGTCTTTGTCCAGCGCAATCAGTCCCCCGTCTCCTCCCAGGTCGCCCACTTTTTTAATGACGGCTTTACCTGCTTCCTCCACGGGCAGCCCTTTGTATTCCATCATGGCGGAAAGGTCATGAGCCACCACGTTGCGGATATAAAATTCGCCCCAGCCTGTGCAGGACACGGCCACGGTGCGGTTGTTGGCATAAGTGCCCGCACCTATGACGGGAGAATCACCAATGCGGCCGAATTTTTTATTGGTCATGCCCCCGGTGGAAGTACCGGCAGCAAGGTTCCCTTTTTTATCCAGGGCCACGCAACCTACCGTTCCGAACTTGTTGTCGTTATGACGGATGCCGGGATCTTGCTGCGGCACATAACTGTGGTCAAGCTTCGCTTTGATGGAATCTTCTTCCAGCGCCTTTTGCAAGCCCTGCCAGCGCGCATCTGTCCGGAAATAAGACGTATCTACGATCTCGATGCCTGCCTGCGCTGCAAATTGTTCCGCACCGCGGCCCGCCATCATCACGTGGCCGGACTTTTCCATCACGGCCCTTGCCAGTGAAATCGGGTTCCTGATGGTACGTACACCCGCAACAGCACCGGCAGCCAGGCCGTTCCCGTTCATAATGGAAGCGTCCAGCTCATTACGCCCGTCGTGCGTAAATACAGCGCCTTTACCGGCGTTAAACAGGGGGTTGTCTTCCAGTATCCTGATAGCGCTTTCCACGGCGTCCACACTGGAGCCGCCGGCTTCCAGCACCTCGTAACCCTTTTTCAACGCAGCTTCAAGCCCTGCGCGGTATTGCGCTTCCTTTTCAGGCGTCATGCTCTTTCTGAGAATAGTGCCGGCGCCGCCATGCACCACCAGTACATAGTTGCCGGCCTTTGTTTCAGGCGCCTTGTGCATGCAACCGCTGAACATTGTGGTGACGGCTGCGGCCAGCAGCATTAAAAGATGTTTATACATATTATTTTGCTCTTTCCTTTAAGTTACCATTTTCTACCCACCAGTAATACCATTTTCCTCCTTTCGCCTTTACGGGATTAAAATCAGCTACGGAAAATTGACCATTCCCGCCGTCGGCGCCCTGCAGTTCGTATACGCTCACCGCCATCCTGTTGCCTGACCATTGCACAGGTTTGCCGGGGGCGCATTGTTCCGGCGCATGCCGCGGGTCGGTGATGAGGAAATAAGCCTTCCCCTCCCCAAATACCTGCGCGGCGCCTTTTTCATCTATACATACCGCCGTTCTTTCATCAGGTGCAATGCCCCTGGGAAATACTTTCCAGTCAGTAATGATGCGTGCAAGAAACGCCATGTGCCTTCCCTGGCGCTTGCGGGCCACGTAATGCTGGTCACTGATCACGTTGTGCAGGAAAGGCGGGCGCAGAAAATCGTTGTTGTACAGCGTTACAAGATCTGTGTACGGGTTTTGCAGGGCCTCCGCCGTGGCGCTGCCGTTCTCCCCGCTGTAGTACATGCCAGTGAGCACAGCGCAGCCCGCGCTGGTCCCGCCTACGGGCACTTTCTTCTCGTTCAGCAGGTAGTTGATGGCCTCCGCTGTTCTGGTGCCCCGCCAGAAATTCATGTAATTGGACTGGTCTCCGCCTGAAATAAAAAGCATCTCCGCGTTGCGTATTACACGCGCTACGGCCGGGTTGTCCGCCACCTCCCTGGAATCTATCAGAAGGGTTTCCACTGACGCAACTTTGCCCAGGCTGTCAATAGTACGGTTATAGAGATAGTTGCTTGACGCGCGTATCACTACTACGTTCCCTCCCCCGCTCCGGTCAATCATCCACCGGAATGCGCCCGGTACGTCTCCGCCTCCGCCTACAAGGGCTACACCGCCGCGGGTTCGGGTCACTACGTCTGCCGTGTCTCCGGTAACGCCCAGAGACGCTATTCTGCCGCTGATCTGTTTTGCCTCCCTGATGGTTTGTGCCTGCGCGTACAGGCAAGCCGTTGTAAAAATAACTGTCAGTAACTGTTTCATGCTTTATTTGTTCACGTAGCCAGGGTTTTGTTTAACGTTCGGGTTGGCGCGCAGCTCGCTGTTGGGAATAGGAAATACGTATTCCGGATCATCAGGGGTGAGCAGTACGGCGCCCAGGGCGTTCACGGCATCTTCCGGATTGCGGGAAATATTGAGGTTCCTTCTCCGCAGGTCAAAATGCCGGTGGCCTTCAAATGCCAGCTCCTTAAACCGTTCTGTGATAACCGCGCTGATCAGGGCGTTCTTGTCTGCAAAGGTAACCGGCGTGTAGCCTGCAATGCGCGCGGCGCGCAGGGCATTGATGTCTGCCGCGGCAAGCCCGGGCTCATCTTCTTCCGCATAGGCTTCTGCGCGTATCAGGTACATTTCGCCGGTACGCAGCAGCTTGAGGTCTACCAGGTTGGCCATGGAAGGATTGGCGCTGATGTATTTTACCACAGCGTTCGGTACCTGGCCGGCTGTTTCACGGCCCGGGTCTATTTTGATGTAAGAGGAAAAACGGATGTCGTTGTTTTTGTCGAACAGGTTAGTGAGCTTGAAAGATGCGGCGTAGTAAAGCCTGCTGCCGGCGGGGTTGTCAAGGAAACCGGCCTGCGTATAAAATCCGCCAACCTCTTCGTCTCCCGCTACCCTTTTGAGTTTCCAGAACACTTCGGCAGTACTGTTGTCTTTCCATATCTGCGGGAACTGGGCGCGGGTAGCTAACGGCAGCGCATTGATAGCTTCGGTGGCGTAGGTGATGGCGTTGGCCCAGTTTTTCTCATACAGGGCCACGCGTGCCTGCAGGGCAGACACAGCGGCTTTGGTGAGCCTTGTACGGTCATCAAAACCTCCGGGGATCAATGCCTTTGCGGCCACAAGGTCTTCATTGATCTTCTGCATGGTGGCAGCAAATGACAGCCTGGCCGGTTTGCCGATGTAGGAGCTGTCCATATACGGTACGCCCATGGCCGAAGCCTCATATTTTTCGGCAAAGTTACGCACCAGCTCCAGGTGGCAGTAAGCCCGCAGCGCCAGCAGCTCTCCCTGGTACTGCGCCAGTGTTTCCTGCTCGGACGGTTTTACGGGTACGCCGCGAGACGCGCTGAGGGCACGGTTAACGCGGTCTATGGCAATGTAATTGTCTTTCCAGGCATCATGCAGGAAACTGCCGTCATACTGCCAGCGGTGGGTGGCTACGCCTGAGCCGGTGCTGTTTTCGGAAGGCAGCATGTTCTCGTCCGTTATCAGCGAGGTGTAACGGATGCTGGAATAATAATTCAGTATGGAATACGCACCTAATAAACCCTGGCCAATATCATCTACGTTCCGGTAAGCGCCTTCAGGGTCTATATAATCCGATGGGCGAAGGTCCAGCTGCTTGTTGCACGCGGCAGCAGCGAAGGTGATGGTGATGATGAAGAGAAAATACTTTTTCATGCCGGGAGAAGATTAAAAGTTAACGTTTAGACCTGCCACGTAAGTTCTTGGAGTTGGGTAGCTGAAGCGGGCGTATTCATTACCGTTTTCAGGGTCAAAACCTCTCCACTTTGTCCAGGTCAGCAGGTTCTGGCCTTGCAGGTAGATCTGCACGCCGTTGATGAAACGCAGGCCGCCGAGTACATGCTTCGGCAGGTTGTAACCGATGTTGGCATTACGCAGGCGCAGGAAAGACGCGTCTTGTATATCCCTTGAAGTAAAGTTGCGGTCTGCGCTGATACGTGGCAACAGAGCCTGGTCTCCCGGTTTCTTCCAGCGGTCATACAGCAGCCGGATGCTTTGGTTGCTGGTGATGAAGCTGGGGTTTTCGTTGAAATAATCTTCGTTGTTGTACCGCATGACGCGTGTATTGAAGCTGAGGAGCGCATTGAAATAGAAATTCTTCCAGGTGATGCCGGTATTGATACCACCGGTGATCTCGGGGATGTAGGTACCGAACTCCGCCACGCTCATGGTGGCAGCGTCATATTCTGTAGTGATCTTGCCTTCTGTGTCGTAATACTGCGGGTCTCCGTTAGCGGGGTTTACACCGGCCCATTTGGGCGCGTAGTGGGAGCCGAAAGGCAGCCCTACGCGGATGATGCCGGTATAGCCGTATTCAAATTCATCGGCGCCGCCAAGGTCCAGCACCTTGTTTTTGTTATAAGCCATGTTTGCGCCCAGCGTCCAGGTAAAGTCTTTTCTGCGGATGATGTCTCCCTGCAGGTCCAGCTCAACGCCGCGGTTGCGCATTTTGCCGGAGCTGATGGGCAGCGTTTCGTCAGGCACGCCGGCTGTGAAAGACAGCCGCTGGTCTATGAACAGGTTGCTCGTTACACGGTTGTAGTATTCTGCGGTGAGGCGAATGCGGTTGGAGGGGGTGAGGCCCAGGTCGAAGCCGATATTCATCTCTTTGGCGTACTCCCAGTCATAGTCCGCATTGCCGGGCTGGCTGGGCACAATGGCCGGGTTGCCTCCGTAGCTGCCCCTGGTGAAGGTTGCCAGGTAAGCAAAATCATTGATGAACTGGCTGGCCGTAGTGCCATAGCTGGCCCTTACACGCAGCATGGGAACAAAGTCTATATCCTGCAGAAATGCTTCACGTTTGGCCTCCCAGCTAACGCCCAGGGAGTAGAAACCGTGCCAGCGGTTGCTTTCAGGCACCATGGAGGAACCATCGTAGCGGTAGCTGCCGTTGAAAGTGTATTTGTTGTTGTAAGTATAACGCAACAGGCCAATATAAGAGGCCGTGGCGTTCTTTGACTTGCCGCCGTTCAGCAGCGGCACAAAGGTACCGGGGTCTCCAACGCCGGCCGGCGTCCGCGGCAGGCGCGGGTCAAGGCCGTAGCCTGTATAGCCGAAAGAGCGGACAGAGTTTTCAAGATATTCGAAATAGCCAGACACTTCCAGGTCATGCCTGCTGTTGAAAACATTGCTGTACGTGAGGCCGGAGGTGGAAATGATGGAAGACCGGCGGCTTACACCCTCCGCGTAGCTGCCCTGCCGGCCGTTGGATACCCTGCGCCCGGCGTAGGAATCCGGATTGATCCATTCTTCATTGGTCTGGTCCCTGTAATCCACACCCAATCTTGTTTTGGCAACCAGCCCTTTCACGATCTCGTAGTTGAGGGAAGTGCTGATGATCATTTTCAACTGGTTCTGCAGCCTGGAGGTATTCAGCATCCTTTCGTACGAGTCGCTGCCTTCGCGCAGGTCAAGCACGGGATAGTCAGCCCCGTCTCCGGTAGTTACCAGCTTGCCGTCAGGTGCAAAGGGATATTCATAAGGCAATGCGTAGTATACGGCAGACAGCGGGTTGTTGGCCGCAGTGCTGCCTTCGCTCTGTATCAGGCTGCTTTTGGAATACCCCAGGTTAGCGTTCAGGTTGGCGGTGAATTTTCCTGCCGTGAAGTCCAGGTTGTTCCTGACGGTGTAACGTTTGAGACCAGATACCCTCACCAGGCCCTGCTGATCAAAATAATTAAGGGACGAATAGAACCTGATATTTTCGTTGCCGCCGCTGGCACTGATCTGCTGTTCCATGTAGCGGCCGTTACGCATAAAGAGGTCGCGCCAGTCTGTATTCATCTGCAGCAGGCTGTCTACGATGCGGTCTGCTTCCGCTTTTTCCGCGGCGGTTTTATCGGCGTAATCCGGGTTTTGCCGGGAATACGTCCAGAACGGGCCGGCCTCCGCGCCGGTTTCCAGCCCTATGCCTTCTTCAAACTCTTTCCTTTGCGCGGAGTTCATCATATTGAACTTCGGTGAGGTGAGTGTGGAAAGGCCGTATTGAGAGCGGTATTCTACCGCTACTTTTCCTGATTTACCTTTTTTGGTAGTGATCACGATGACGCCGTTGGAGCCGCGGGAGCCGTACAAAGCCTTTGCAGAGGCATCTTTAAATACGGTCACCGATTCAATATCTCCGGGGTTGATGGCCTGGAAGGCATTGGCTTCAATAGGCACGCCGTCCATCACGTACAGTACGTTCGTATTACCTGCTATGGTGCCCACGCCCCGCAGCGTTACCTGCGCGCTGGTACCCGGCTGGCCGGAAATGGCATTCACGCTCAGGCCCGGCACACGCCCCTGGAGGGCTTGCTCGAAGGTGGCGGCGGGCACTTCACTGATCAGGTCACCTCCCACCGTTGTAGCCGCCGAAACCGATTTGCTCCTGTTATACCCGGTATAACCCGTTACCACCACTTCTCCCAGGCTGGTGGTAGAGGGCTGCATCACTACGTTGATCTCCGTTTGGGCGCCAATAGTCACCTGCTGCGGCGTGAAGCCCAGCAGGCTGAACTCCAGGGTTTTTGCGCCTTCGCCTGCCGTAATGGCAAAGCGCCCGTCTCCGTCCGTGGCTGCGCCGGTATTGGTACCGGTGATGCGCACGGCCACGCCGGGCAATGCTTCCCCGGAGGCTGCCGTTACCCGGCCTTTGATCACTTTTTCCTGCAAGGCGGCCGGCTGCGTGGCGGAAACGATCACTACAAGGTTATCTTCCTTTACTACGTATTCCAGCGGCAGCCCCGCAAATGCACGGGATAGCACCAGCGCCAGCTCTGCATTCTGCACGGAAATGCTTACACGCTGGCTTTCGGGAAGCGTACCGCTGTGATAAACAAAGCGGTAGCTGGTCTGTTTCTCTACTTCGTTGAGCACTTTGCGTATACTGCTTTTGTGCAGGTCCAGGCTGATCCTGTCCTGCCCTGCGCCGGTAGCGGCATACACCTGGAAACCCAGGAGAAGCAATAGCGTAAATAGTTTCATAGCTAACAATAGCGGGAGTTTCATAACTTTGTTATGGTTTAGTGAGTGAATAGCCTTATACATTTTCTAAACTCCGGGAAGCGCGCCAACGCTTCCCATTTTTACTTCATATTATTTATTTTGGTTGACAGGAAAACGCGCCAACGTTTCCTTTTTTATTTACTGATCACCACTCTGCCTTGCTTTACCTCAAAGCTGAAGGGATAAGATAATTGCAGGGCTTCCAGCGCCTTGATAACCGTTTCGCTCTCGAACGTTCCGGAATAGCTGTATTTTTTTACTTCTTCATCGGTAATGACGATGGGGATACCATACCACTGCTGCAGCCGTCCGGCAATCTGCTCCAGGGTTTCATCCTGTATCTTCAGCCGGCTCCTCACCCATGCTATCTCTTTTGCCTTGTGATCTACCGGGTCTACCGCCAGGGAGCGGACAGAAAACGAAGTATCCCGTTTGCCGCCGGACTGTATCACCAGCTTCTGGCTGGGCATCAGCACCGTTTTACGGGCAGGGTCCTCTTTTGAGGTTACCTGCACCTTCCCGCGGAACAGGGCCGTTTCGGTATAGGAATTTTCCGGGTATGCGCTCACATTGAAAACGGTGCCCAGCACTTCTATGCTGGCATCTTTGGTGTGTACGATGAAGGGATGCTGCGGATCGTGCTTCACATCAAAAAAAGCCTCCCCGGAGAGGGTAAGCACGCGGTTGGTTTTGCTGAAGCCTTCAGAAAGGGAAATAGCGCTGTTGTTGCGCATGGTAATCACAGACCCGTCAGCCAGCATGACGGTTTTACGCGGTTCCGCGCCGGAATGTACCGTGGAAGCCACCGGCAACTCAACCGTGTTGCGCTGCTGTTCCCAGGTATAAAAAACGCCCGCAGCCAGCAGAATGGATGCCGCAATGCCTATGTACAGCGCCTTCCGTGACCTCCTGGCCGTAGTAGCCTCACGCTGGCCGAACTCTTCCTTCAGCAGCATAGACCGCTCCATACCGTCTTTCAACTCACGCGCCTGCTCCTGCAGGTTGCCCTGGTTGGCATTCAGCAAGGAAAACAGCTTCCTTGCTTCGGCTATTTCACCGGAAGCATGCGGATGCTCCTTGATCCAGTTTTCCCAGAAATCAACGGCAGACGGGTCGGTCCCAAGACAGTATCGCTGGAAGGATTCGTCACAAACAAAATCTTCCGCGCTGCGGTAACGGTTGCTCATACTACATACACCTTTCCATAACTGACGGCGGGAAAAGCGTTTTTACCCAAAAAAAATCCACTTTTTTTTAGAAAAAGCTATTTCAGCAGCTCCCGCAGCAGCTTGATGGCATTGTACATGGTGTTGTACACGGTTTTTACGGTCTGGGAGGTGTGGGTTGCAATTTGCTGGTAGGTATATCCTTCAAAGAACATCAGGTCTATCAGCTCTTTTTGCCGCGGGGTAAGCTGCTGCATGGCATGGTACAGTTTGCGTTTCATCTCCTCATCTTGCTGCACCCGGACGATAATCTCCTCATATGGCAGCTCGCTGGCCGTTTCCTGCCGGCCCATCCGCTCAATGGCGTTTTCTATTTTGGCGTGATATTCCAGTTGGTCTGCCAGCATTCTCCGGAGGGAAGTAAAAAGGTAGGCCCTTACCTGGGTAACGGGTTGGAGACGCTGACGTTTTTCCCATAACTGGAGAAATAGCTGGGTAACGGAGTCTTTCACCAGTTCGTCATTGGCGGTGAGCTTCAGGCCAAAACGCACCAGATGGAAATAGGTGCTGTTGTAGAGATCAAAAAGGGCCTGTTTGTTCCCTTTCCGCATCCCTTCCCAATAGGTGATATTGTTTTCCTCCCCTGTCAACGTTGCAGATCTTTCATCAATGTCTGTATGGCCGCTTCCAGTTGCTGGTCCTGGCCGGCGGCCACTTTATCAAAGGCATTCATTACCTGTACATCAGGCCGGGTTTCCGAATTTTCAAGGTAGCGGCCTGCCAGGTCTTTCACACCCAGGGTAGGCACGCTGAAGCGCAGGGTGTTGTCTTGCAGGGACTGGCCGGTCATCCACGTACAGCTGCCCGGTACGGGCATGCCCACCAGCTTGCCCATTTTGAGCACCTGGTAGTCATGTGCAAAACAATGGCCATCACTGTAATTGGCCTCGCAGGCCAGCACAATGGAAGGCTTCGTCCAGCGGAAAGCCGGTTCGCTGTATACCAGGAACCGGTCTGTTGTATTATTGCGCACCCTGGTGCCGCTCAGGAACATGATCAGCTCCGAAGCCAGGTCTCCTCCCCGGTTGAACCGTGTATCTACCACCAACCCTTTGCGGCCGGGAAACTTGCCCAGCGCTTCTTCGTAGGTATGGCGGTAGGCCGCGTCGTTCATTCGGTACAGGTGAACGTAGCCCAATTCTCCCTTGCTCAGCTTTTCCGTTTCTGCTTCGTTCCGTTTTACCCAGCGCTCATATAGCAGGTCAAATTCCTTCTCAGGCGTTACAGGCCTCACCTGCACCTGCCGCGTTTCTTTACCGGTCCGGAGTACCAGGGCGATCTTTTTACCGGCCTTCCTGTTCAGGTAAAAAGCAAAATCTTTATCCGGTGTTACGGGCTCCCCGTCAACCGCTTCAATGCTGGTGCCGGGGCGGATACCAAAAGCAGGGTCATCCAGCGGGCCGCCCTGCATCACTTCTTTAACCGCCATGCCCGGGCCTTCGAAAGTAAGATCATAGAAAGCTCCCAGAGATGCGGTAACATCTCCATCCTTGCGGTCATCGCTAAAGCTGGCCCCTGTGTGGCTTACGTTCAGCTCTCCCAGCAGCTCGTTCAGCATTTCGGCAAAATCATAGTTGTTGTTGATATCCGGCAGAAATCTTTCGTAATTCGTTTTCAGCACGTCCCATTTGGCGCCGTGCATACCGGCGGTGTAGAAAGTTTCCCTTGTTCTGCGCCATACGTGCTCAAACATTTCTTTCCTTTCCAGGGCGGTATTGATGGTGATCTCTCCGCTGAAGGCCAGGTATTCTTTTTTTCCACCGGCAGGGTCTATACGGAGCACCTTGCCGTCTGCCAGCGCATACATGTACTTCTGCTCTTTGTCCCACTGCATAAAAGCATCATCTATGTTAAGCGGCAACAGGAGCTTCGTTTCCCTGGTGCGCAGATGGCAGGCCCAGAGGTCGTATTTCTTTTCAAAACGGGCAAGGTAATAGAGCGTTTCCCCGTCTTTGCTGATGAGCGCGCTGCCCAGGAGCGCGGGATGCGTGGTAAGCCTTGCCTTGCGCAGCTCCAGGCCATCCCAGTCTATGCCGCTTTGTTCATCCTGATCATTTTTCCTCAGCTCTTTTTGCAGGGCCGCCTCATCTTTATCCAGGTTAAAATATTGCCAGAGCGCGCGGTCAAAGAACAAGGCATACACATCGTTCTGCCGTGTACTGCTGTTGGCATAGCTGTGCAGCCCGTTCCGGTCGGTTTGCCAGATCATCATTCTGCCATTCATCATCCAGCGCGGATTAACATCACTGTAACCGCTGCGGGTGAGGTTTACCAGTTTCTCCTTCCCGGTTGCGGCAATGATGCCTACTTCATCGTTACCGCTGCCCTGTTCATTGTATTTCACCAGCAGCCAGCGGCCGTCCGGGCTCCATTCAAAATACTGGTCATGATCATTGCGGCTATATAGCTGATCCGGCCCCATAACGGTACGGGTTTGACGGCTGGCCATGTTGAATATTTTCAGGGTTGCCCGGTTCTCCACAAAAGCGATCTCTTTGCCGTCAGGAGAAAACCGGGGCTGGTAATTTTCATGTTCATTGGCGATCAGCGGCGTTTCTTCCAGGGAGGTAGCATTGAAGAAAAAACGCTCTTCACGGTCTGCGAGCGCGCAGCGGTATATGTTCCACCGGCCATTGCGTTCACCGGCGTACAGCAAGGCCTGCCCGTCTGGCGAAAAGCTCAGCCCCGCTTCCGCACCCGGTGTTTTCGTAATCCTTTTGATCATGTCCCCTTCCACACTGCCGGCAAATACTTCTCCACGCATGACAAAGGCAATCTCTTTACCGGAGGGAGAAAGCGCCAGTTCAGTAACGTCCGGAAAAGGGAAACGTTTTTCCTCCTCCTGTTTTGTTGCTGTGGCAATGTTTACCGCTACCTTGACGGCTTCCCCTTGCTGCGGCTTCACATAGATTTCCCCGTTGTACCCGAAACAAAGCGTACCGTTACCGGCAATGCTGAGGAAACGGACGGGGTGATCTTTCATGAAAGTGATCTGCTCCGGCGTGCTGTTTTCCCGGGTGGAAGTGCGGAATACATTGAAGCTGCCGGCCTGCTCACTGAGGTAAAAGATATGACCTGAACCGGCCCAGACTGGGTTTCTGTCTTCACCACCGAAGGTGCTGACCTTGAGATGCGTTTTGTTATGGCTGTCATAGACCCATATGTCACGGGCTATAGCGGATACCTGGTGCTTGCGCCAGCTATTCTCCCGTCCCTTCCGGTCGTGATACACAATAAAACGTCCATCTGTACTGATTTTGGCGTCTTCTGCGGGTGTAGTGAGCAGCTGACTCACCCGGCCGCCCGCTGCGGGCACTTCGTATAATTCCTGTAACGCATCGGAGGGGAACTGGCGGTTGGCAGGGTCATCCATCCGGACCGCGCCAAATACCACGTTCCTGCCGCCGGGAGAGAAATCATAAGGGAACTCATCTGCAGAATGCCAGGTAAGCCGTTTGGCCTCCCCTCCTGCGGCGGGCATTACATATACATCAAAATTACCGGCCTGGTTGCCCGCAAATGCAATAAACTGTCCGTCGTCACTCCAAACGGGCATGGTGTTATTGGCGCCATTCATAGTGAGCGGCCAGGCTGTACCGCCGGTGGAGGGCACCTTATAGAGGTTGCCCCGGTAGGTAAAGGCTATGCTCTTACCGTCTGGCGAGATAGAAGGATAACGCAGCCACAGCGGGCCATCCGCCGCTTGTGCCAGTTGGCCGGAAACGACAAAACAGAGTGCCAAAAGGGCTCTTTTTACAGGGACCATGCCGAGAAAAGTACAAAAGATTTGGGAAATGGAACTTCCGGAGCTGCTTTGCGGGGTTGAATAAAAAAACGCTGCAATAGCGAATTGCAGCGTTTTACCGGAGTTGCCTGACCTGGATTCGAACCAAGACAAACAGAGTCAGAGTCTGTCGTACTACCGTTATACTATCAGGCAATAATTACTGATTATTAACCAGTTATAAACTTTTCTCTCTACAAAAATCCAGCGTTTTTCTGAATTTTCCAAATCTTTTGAGAGCGCAAAGTTAGGTTAAATCCGGTGAAAAACAATCTATTGTTTTAATTTTTCCTTTTGGACAAACCGCCAGGTAACTCCGCCCATAAGCACGCGGCCCGGCTGGGAGGGCATGAGGTAATCTGTATAGTTCCCGATGTTGTCTACCGAAAGCCGCAACAACAGCTTCTTTGCCAGCAGCTCTTTCTGCATGGCAATGTTCACCAGCGTGTAGCCTTTCACAAATACATCATAGGTATCAATATACCCGTTGTTGTCCATATCAAGAAAACCGTATTTGCCGCGGTAGCTGCCGCGGGCAGATACCGTAAGCCCCCATGGCGCATATTCATATAACAATTGCAGGTTAGCCATATGCCGGCTGCGGTTAGGCAGCCCGAAATAGTCTGCGGGGCGGGCGGGGCGGATGCCGCTTTCTGTACGTACTTGTGCATAAGCGCCGGTACCGCTTTTAATGGAATCTTCCACATCACGGCTTTTGGCCTGCAGGTACTGGTAACCGGCGGTGAGGTGAAGCCCCTTCACAATGTTATATTTCAGGCTGGCTTCCATACCACGGGTGTAAGTACGGGCGATATTGAAATAGGAAAAAAGCTGCTGGCCGTTCTTCATAATGCCTACCTGTTCTGTATTAATGAGATCGGAAATATTGTTGTAAAAACCATTGATGCCTACCGTAACACGGCCGGCAGCAGTAATTTGCATACCCGCATTATAGGAAGTGGACACCTCCGGCCGCAGGTTGCCCGGCAGCCCGGCGTTGGGCCATATTTGCTGGATCAGGCCGGCCTGCTGCATAGCTGCCGCCTTTTCCGCGAAGTTGTTGGCCCCAATTACCGTATAGCCTTGCGTTATATTGGTAAACGCCTGGTAGAGCTGCGCATAGGTGGGCGCCTTGTAGCCCTGCCCCATTGAAGCGTTGACGGCTAGCCACGGCAATGCGTTATACCGCAGCCCCACACTGGGGTTGAAGCGGCCGCCATACACGGTATTCCCGTCATACCGGCCGCCGGCAATGAGAGTCAATTGCTGTACCGGTGTATAGTTGGCTTGCGCGTAAACAAAATAATTGGTCATGCTGTTGCGGCCTTCGGCAAGGGTGTTGTTCATCTGCTGGTAGTCACCACCGCCGCCACCGGTTAGCGTAAGACGGTCATTGAAATATTTTTTTTCGGTTTGCGCCTCCAGGCGGTGAATGAACTGGGAAAACTCGTTGTGCTGAAGCGTATGGCCGGTCTCTATTACATGTACTGCCTGGTCTGTAGCGTAGTGCGTGAGGTAGTAGCGCAGCAGCAGCTTCCACTCATTGCTGAACTGGCTGTTCAGCACCAGGGAGCCGTTCAGGTCTGTTTCATGCAGCTTGTCACGGAAAGGCTGCGTACCGTAAGACCTGGTCATTACGGAATGACGGCTGCCGAAGCGCAGGCCCGCATGCAGCATGCTCTTTTTGCCGAGCGCATGCTTCAAACGGCCCTGCAGGTTGTAACTGTGGTACGGGGGCGATGTTTGCCCGTTTTTGAGGTAGGTGGTATTGGCATTAAAACCGTCTGTACGATAAACGTTGGCCGCCACATAGGCGCCGCCTTTCTCTTGCCGGAAGCCCGTTTCTCCTTCAACGCCTGCGTCAAGCGTATTGTAGGTACCGTACAACAGGCTGGCCGCACCGCGGGTGGCCGTAAAATGCTGCCGGGTAATGATGTTCACTACCCCGCCCAGCGCCTCACTGCCATACAGGCTGCTGCTGGCGCCTTTAATGATCTCTACCCTTTCAATATCAGACACGCTGATGCGCGAAAGGTCAAAGTTGCCGTTAAACCGCCCCGTCATGGGCTGGCCGTTAAGCAGCACCAGTATGTGTTCTGATCCAAAGCCCTGCATCTGCAGGCCAATGCTCCGGTTGCCAGCCCCCAGATCATTTACAACGGCCATGCCCGTTTGCTCGCGCAGCACCTCATCCAGCCGCCGGCTGCCCATGGCGGTGATCTGTTTTTTATCTATGACCGCCACCGGACTGGCTACTTTTTTGATGTCTATCAGGTCATCTTCTTTTGCATAACGTGTGCCCGTTACCGTTATTGCGTCAAGGCCCTGTTCCGACGCCTGTATTTCTATATAAAGCAGGGGCAGCGGCGTACGGCCAATGTATACGCTGCTGGTGGCGGTGGTAAAGCCGATGCAACTGGCTGTTACTGAAAAGCGGCCGGCGGGCAGGCGCATCACAAAATGACCGGTTGAGTCCGCCTGCACCATATGGCGGTACTGCCCGTTGTACGCCATTACAGTGGCAGCCGGCACGCCAGCCCCCCTGCTCTGTACCACGCCTTTCAACGCATGCTGCGCCCATGCAGCATGCGCCGTAAGAAAACAAAGCAGGTATAGCGCAATACGTATCACTATTTTCATGCGGGTACAAAGTTGCCGCAATAAAATATGCAGCCGGGGAAAATCAGTTACCAGAAATGGAGAAAAAAATCGCTTCGCCGCATGCCCTTTCGATAATCAATGAGGGAAAATTATTTACCATATACGGAAAAAAAGCGTTGTCAAACACAGCATGACAAAGGGTTTGCACCATGACAGTATTTTTACAATCCTTCCTGCGGTACCGTTAACAAGCTAAATCATTTAATATTGTTGCATTAACCGCTAAAACTTCATTACCCTTGTCTGCACTCCATCCAGATCAAACCCGGCTGTACGAATCCTGTGCATTTGATATTCACGGGAGGGACAGTCTCAGGGAAAAGAAAAAGACGCTTGCCTCACAGGTGCACCAGGGATATTTGTACGAGTTATCCAGTCCGGAAGGTATACATCTTGGTTATTACAATGTACGCTCCAGCCAGGCCGGCAAAGTAGTGATTGCCAACCAGCAGCCTTTCCTGCAATTAAGCTATACCATCAGCGGCAGCAAGAGTTACCACATAGATGCCGGGCATAAAATGCTCGTGTCTTTCGAAAAGCAGCAATATAACTACCTGTTTTTCCCGCAGCAGGAAATACACCTGAACTGGCACGCCAATGAGCCGTTGGAAACTTTTGAGCTGGGTATCAGTCCTGAGCTGACGCTCAACTTCCTGCCGGAAGAACATCCGCTGTATACCATGTTCCACCAGAGCATGGCACACAACGCGCCGGCCTCTCTCAGTAAAGAGCACCTGCCCTTGCAGGCCGGCATCAGCACTATTTTATATGACATGCTGAACTGTCCGCTGGACGGGCGCTACAAACAGCTCTACCTCAAGGCCAAAACCATGGAGCTGCTGGCCATTCAGCTAAAACAGTATGAACAGATACTCGGCATACGGCAGGATGCCAATACGCGTACATTAAAGAAAGAAGACGTGGAACGCATGTACCTGGCGCGTGATATTATCATCAGCAACATGAACAGTCCCTGTACGCTCATAGACCTGGCCCACCAGGTAGGTACCAATGATGCGTACCTGAAAAGTCATTTCAAGCTGGTATTCGGCACTACCGTGTACGGATATCTGCAGGGAATAAAAATGACGCATGCGCGGGAACTGCTGGCACAGGGAAAAAACGTGTCTGAAGTAGCATATCTTTCGGGTTACAAACACACTGCCCATTTCACCAGGGCATTCAAAAAACACTTCGGCTTTGCACCGGGCATTATGAAACGGTAAAGCGAATACCGCCTTACCGTTCCGGTTATTACTTTGCCAGCCAGTAAATGGCGGCCAGCCACAACAGCCCTTTCACCAGGAAGAATATGAACCCCCAAAAGCCCAGCTTTTTGAGCCATTTGACCACTTTTTGCCTGGTAGTTGTTTCCATTATTCGCTGATTATCTGGTATATTTTGAAATCGCTGCTCATGGGTGCAGGTTTACCCTCTGCCTTGGCCTTCGCTATATCTTCAAACCCGCGTTTGTGGCCTGCCATAAAGGCTTCAGAACGGGTCCAGTCTTTAAAGGACTGTTCATTTTCCCAGTAACTGACAATCAGGTAAGCGTCTTCCTGCTTTGCCGGGCGCAGCACGTGCATGTTCACAAAACCGGGCATGGTATCTATAGCGCCGGCACGGGTGGCAAACAATTGCTCAAACCTTTCCTGGTAATCTGCATTGCATTGAATGTAGTTAATGGCTACAAAATGTTTGTTCATAAGTGATCTGTTTTAATTGCAGATCAAAATTACCACTGTCACACAAATGTCATTTGCCCTTTCCGGAATTATGCTTACCCAAACGGAAAAATCGTGTTTGGAAATTCCCTGACGGGTAGCTTCTTTTCCCTAAGTGGTTGACGCATGTGCGCAACTTTGCATCATGATAAAACGTGCACTCATATACCTTTCCGCTGCCTGTATTTTTGCCGCCTGCAGTAAGGACGATGCGCCGCCCGCTCCGCAGGATATCAAAAGTACCATTATTTCCGATATGCCCGGAGATACGCTGGCCTCCATGGGCACTGGCGTTGACGGCAAGGAGAAGCGGCCGTTTTACGGTGTTACTTTCAGCTTCAGCACGCGGCAAACCCGCATTATCAAAACAGCGGCAGACTCCGCGCAATATTTGAAGAACGCGGACTGGGACATTGCCTTCACCAAAGAATACAATTCCTACGTAGTGGCCAACAACGGCACTGTAGCCGGCACGCCTGGTTACGGCGGCCCTGGCGTAGGCAGGATGGTGATTATTGAAGCGCCTTATGACCAGGTGCATGCCGCGCCCGCTGACGAAGAATTTGAGCGCAACGGGGTGGCCGGTGTAGGCTGGGACAGCGGCAGCGGCTACGGGTGGTACTTCTACTCCCTGAACAACCACATTGCCGTGCCCATTAAAAACAGAACATTTATTGTAAAAACGGCTGACGGCCGCTTTGCCAAACTGGCGTTGCTGAATATTTACAAAGGCAACCCGCCTGTAGTTACCGATCTTTTCTGGCCTGCCCCCTACCTCACCTTCAAATATTTTGTGCAGGAAAACGGCAGCCGCGATCTAAAAACCAATTAACCATGACGTTCATGCAAAAAGAATGGCGCCGGGCCGGGCTGCTGCTCTGCGGAGCAGTGCTGCTGGCGGCCTGTTCAAAAGACAACGGTCCCGCCCCTGAGCCGGGACCACCCGGCAACGGCAATAGCGTTAAGACGGGTGTGTACCGTATCGTAAACCTGGTAGCAGATACCAATGCCACTTCTTCCGGAGATGCGGTTTCCCTTTATTACAGCCTCGAAGAAAACCGCGTAATTCCTGCTTCGCAGCGGCAAACCGGCAACTGGGACATTGTATTCTACGGCATCTACAACAGCAGCGTATACCCCAACAATGGCACCGCCACCGGCTCCCCTGCCTTTGGCGGCCCCGGCAAAGCCTTGCTGTACCTGGTGGTAGACAGGAAGTTTGATGCGCAATATTATGATACGCTCAACTTCAAACCGCATACCCTGCCTATTCCCTCATCTCTCTGGCAATCTGCGTTTGATGCTGTGAAAACAGTACCGGCAGAAGACAACCGGTTCCTCACGCGGGATATTGCGCTGGACCATTTCCAGAGCGAATTTGACGGCTGGGGGCATTATGATTTCTACGGCAGCCTCTTCCCCGGCAATCCCAAGAAAGCGCACATTGTGTACTCCATGCCAAGAGTTATGATCGTTAAGACACATAAAGGGCATTATGCCAAGGTGATGATAGAGAGCCTGTACAAAAACGGGCCGGCCAATCCCACTCGTGATGATAAACCTGGCTTTGTCACCTTCACTTACGCCATACAGATGGATGGCAGCAAAAACCTTGATATCAAATAAGTCAGACAATAAACAATGAAACAATATCTACGCCTTACAGCCATAGCCTGCTGTACATCGGCCCTCCTCTTTCCCGCCTGTACCAAAACGGAAATTGTAGCCCCGCCGGAAGAGTATCCGGCGCAAATACTGGAATACAAGATCGTGAACGTACAGGGTGAGCCCATACAGGGCGCTATCAATGAAAAAGACAGCACCATAGCCGTATACCTGCCCATTTACCGGCAGCTGGTAACGCTGGAGCCTGAAATAAAAGTAACCGCAGGCGCTACCATACAGCCTGCCAGTGGCACCTTCATTGAAGGCCTCCTGAGCATATTCAGGAAAAAGGGACCCATAAAATACATTGTTACGGCGGCCAATGGTAGAACCCGTACCTACACGCTGAAAATTGAAGCGCAGCAACCGCCTGTAACCCTGGAAGAGCTGAGTGCCAGCGCAACAGATGTAAATGAATATACGCTCGACATGAAGCCGGGTTTTTCCAGCATCAGCTTTACGGTCAAAGGCACGGGGTTTCATGAAAATCATGATCTGCTGGAGGTGCTGCTGGTAGATGAATCGGGCAAGGAATATCCTCCGCTCGCCGTTGGTCTTTCTACTAACAATGACCTTACCAGGCTGAATATTTCCATCGCAAAATTCAATGAGCCTTACCCTCCGATAGTTACCGCGCTGCCCGCTACCGGTCTGTATAAAGTGCGGGTATATGTTTACGGGAAATCCGCCACTATGCAGTATCCCATCCGTATTACCAAACTCCAGTAATTCAAGATAACATGCTCAACCATAAAATATTCATCGTTCTATGCCTGCTGGCGCTGACCGTTGCCTGTAAAAAAGAAACGGAAACGGCCGCCTTCCCTTACAAAAGCATTCAAAGTTTCAGCATTGAAACACCCGCAGCGGAAACAATTAACGGAGCCATCAGCGGAGATAGTATCATTGTGTACTGGCCGTCCTACATCCCTATGCCTGCTACCGTTACACCGGCCATTACCGTTTCGGAAAAAGCGGAAGTAATCCCTGCACCGGGTACAGCGGTAGATCTCAAAACCGGTACCAGCTTCACCGTAAAGGCGCAGAACGGCTCTACCAAAACCTACTTCCTGAAAGTACAGGTGAACCAGCCACCCATTGTTGTGCGGGACCTGAACCTGACAACAACGAAAGGCGGCGTTATAGAGGTATCTACTGACAACGGCATTCTCTACCTGGCACGAGATCCGGCGCTCACCAAATTTTACATCATTGACAGCAGCGGCAGGGAAAAAAATTGCCCCCTCAGCTTTAGCTCCAACCAGTATAAAGGGAATATCATGGAGATCAAGGTGCCGGACACGGACGATATAAAACAAGGCGCCTACCGCATTAAAATAACCAGCGGCATGCAAAGTTATGTTTCCGAAGAGTACCGCTTTGCGGTACTGTACCCCAGCGATAAAAAGCCGAAAGCAGACCCGCTGAACACGCCCTTTACCGTAAAGCGCGGCAATACCATTACGTTTAGCGGCACCGGTTTCCTTGAAATGAAAGAAGCGCGGGTATATGGGTATACCCCGGAATGGGCAGAACGGGAAATAGGCGCCTTTGAGCTGGTGAGCTTTACCGCTACCACAGCCACCTACCGCGTACCATCCAGCTTCCCCGTTGGTGTGTACCAGTTGGAAGGTTATGAGGCAGACGGCATGTTCATTGACCTGCGTACTACCGACTTTATCGGGTTCTGGTCATGGACAAAACCGCAAAAAGTATACGTGCCGGTAAGCGGGTCGGCTAAAATTACCATTACAGAATAATCCCTCAAAAATATTACCGCAACAGGTATATAAACCCTTCATTTATTTAACCCGTTTTTTATGAAACATATCACAAAAACACTATCCGCATTTACGCTGGCCACCTTGCTGCTGGCAGCCTGCTCCAAGCAACATGATGTTGCATCCCCTGAAAGCCCCCTGTTGAGAGACAACAGTTCCCGTTTGTCCGTTATTATCCCCGATGGTGACAGCTCAGACATTACCGGGCCGGGCGTTGTAGCCGGCGGCAAAGTATATCGCAACGGCAACGTATATACCGTAAAGAATTTCAAACAGGCTTATAGCCCCGGCAGCGGACAACCGGCAGACGGTAATTTCTACTGGCGCTTTTCGGAAAACAATGCCGGTACGCCCAGCACTTACGAAATAAAAATGACCGGTGTTGCCACAGGAGACATTACTTCTGCTGACTCCCTGAAGTTCATCAACAAAAGTTTTGCCGCAGTGACCGCGGCAGACTGGGCAGCGGCCACGAACCCCGGCGCTCACCCCAGCGGCGCTCCCAATATTATAGGCATGGACCAGGTAACCGGCCCTGCCCCTGCGCCCGTGGCAGCCTACGCCAACAGCAAAGGCTGGTATATCTATCACTGGGTTGGCCATACCGTAGAGCCGGTGAGCGGCAGAACGCTGCTGCTGAAAAGCGGTTCCACTATTGTAAAGTTCCAGATCACCTCCATTTACCAGGATGGGGTTACAGGAGGAATGTTCCCTTATTACAACTTCATTTACGAAACATTATAACACCTTACCTGTTGCTGTAAAAAGGGCTGGCCATTTGGCCAGCCCTTTTCAGCTGAAATATAACCAGGTTAAACAGGAGTGGCGGATCAATCACCCTGCGTTACTGGATCGTAACCGTTACTTCCCTTACCACTTCACTGCGCTCGTCTATATTCACATTAGCCGCCACAAAGCTGGCTTTATAAGTACCGGGTTGGGTATACGTGTGCGCATAGCTTTCCAGCCGCGCGCCCGTTCCCCCCTTGATGCCCACAGGCCTGTCCGGCCCCAGGTTGAGCTGCTCCCAGGCTACCGGTGCGCCAATGGCCCAGTTTTCCGTTAGCGGGTCATTGTCTGTCGTAAACTCGTTGGCCAGCAGGGTGAGGCGGCTGGTGCTCACAGCTGAACGGGCCGGCGCGGTGGCCGGGTTGGAAGTTACCAGCCTGAAAGCGCCGGTAAACATATCCGCGCCGGTCAGATTGCCCAGTGCCGTGATGCCCTGGAAGGTGTAACCCTGCACCATCCAGGTACGGGCGGCGCCGTTTTGCTGCTGCGGTTTGGTGATGTACCGGAAAGCCACATACAGCGGCTTGCCTTTCACCAGCAGGTCTGTTACGTCTTTAGTGCCGGAAGCAGCAAAGGTAGCGGTTGAACCCAGCGTAAAACGGGCGGTAATATCCGTCCACGTGGCGGCTTTTACCGCTGCAATGTCTGTATAGTTGCCGTTGAAGTCTGAAGAGACCAGCACGGAAAACTGGCCTGCCTGCGCACCGCCTGTAACGGCTGAAGTGAAGGCCAGCAGCCCGCCGGTGGCAGCTTCTGTTCTGCCGTTGCGGAAAGCATAATCTTTCTGCGGCTCGCCGGAATAAAAGGATATGTTATCGGCGTCACCGGCAAATTTGAATAGCACAGGTTCGCCGCGCTTGAAAGTACCGGTAGTGGAAACTACCTCAAAATCAGGCGTGCCGCCGTTAAGCTCAATGTCTTTTGTGCAGGCCATATGCAGCAGCAGGCTGCTAAAAATAATAAGATGACTGAATTTCATACATGATCTTTTTTTGTGTGAGCCACTGGTTTATTCCCATCCCGGATTTTGCACCATTTGCCTGTTCAGTGTCATTTCCTTCGCGGGGATGGGCCAGAGGTTATGCCTTTCCGTTACGCTCCGGAAGCGTTGCAGGTAAGAGGGCGCGCCTACGTCTTGCTGTATCATGTCAGCCACCTGGTGCATGGAAGACACGAATATGCCCCAGCGGATGAGGTCAAACTTTCGCAATCCTTCCGTATTCAGCTCCCGAAAACGCTCCTGCTGAATGAACTGCAGGAAGCTTTCTTTGGTGGCGGTAGCAGTAGCAGGCACGTCTGCATCCGCCGCGGTGTAGATGGTGGCGGTGGCCGTTGCGCCGCTGCCCCCTCCGCCACTGAAAGTAACGGCGGGCGCGGAAGTATAGCTGCCTGTTAAAGCGCCCACCACGGCATCCGGCGCAAAGGTGACGCCGGTCACCTTGCCGTCTGCTATTACCGCAGTGGCCTGCGCATTGCTGCCGGCACTAAAGCTCACGGTGGGGGCGCTGGTGTAGCCTGCACCGCCATTTGTAATAGTCACTTCTTTAATGCCTTTAGACCAGGCCCTGCGCCGCACCAGGTTCACGGCACCTACCGCTTCCGCAGTGGGGCCGCTGATGGCGTTCACCGCTTCGGCATACATCAGCAACACATCAGCGAAACGGAGCACCGGCCAGTTTTGCGGGCTGCTGTTGATGTTCTGCGGTGTGAGCGTTTCATATTCCCGCCGGTATTTGCCGGTGTTCACCAGGTAAACGTTGGTAGGCGTAGGCGGGGCCTCATATGTTTTGGCGCCGCGGGGGCCGGTGGCCAGGTACTTGAAGTTGGGTATGCTCCAGGGCTTGCGCAGGTCTCCCGTCTCAAAAGCGTTGTAAAACTTGCCGGTGATGTTAACGTATGCCGGGCACATACCAGTATTGGGATTGGAGGAAGCCGGGCCGTTGATGCGAGCATTGTTACCCGCCATGGCATACGCGTCCATGCCGTTACCCCAGAACTCTGCTTCCCAGATGCTTTCCTTGATATCGTATTCATCCCGCGCAATTTTTATGAATATGTCTGCGTAGGAAGGGTTCAGCGCATGGGAACCATCGTCTATCACCATTTTAGCCCACTTCCTTGCGGCTTCATACTTGCTCTGGTCATTCAGCGGCTGCCCGGCCATATTCAGGCATACCCGCGCCAAAATGCCTCTTACGGCAGACTTGTTCACCCTGCTGCTTTTGGCTACGCTGATCTCTTCAACGAGCGGTTCCGCCTTTTCCATATCTGCCAGCACCTGGTCATAAGTTTCCTTGAGCGTGGCCCGTTTGGCATCCGTACCTTCTACTGAAGCCACCGGTTCCAGGAAAACGGGCACACCGCCAAAGTTCTGCGCCAGCAGGAACAGGTAGTAGCCTCTTAAAAAGAGCGCCTGGCCACGTACCTTATCCCGAAGGGCCTGGTCAAGCGCAGTATTCTTGTCTACGTTTTGTAACAATGTATTAGCGCGGTTGATGCCGGTGTAGCAGGCAAACCAGAAACCTTCTATGGTAGGATTGGTGGCCGTATAGTCAAACGTGAAAGGATAGTTGATGAGCGTAGAACGGTTGATGTAAGCCTCATCTGCCTCAAAGCCGTTGAGGTATACAATGCCGCCGCGGTATAAAGCAGAATGGGACAGTATGTTGTACACCCCGGTGAGCGCTGTTTCCAGCTCAGCAGGAGTGGTGTAATAATTGGAAGAAGAAAGGAAGTCAGACGGCTTTACGTCCAGGAAATTTTTACAGGCGCCGGCCGTTACGGCTATTATGGCCAGCAAACTACATAACTTTTTCATGCCGGATCAGTTTAATGGTTTAGAAATTGGCATTCAGCCCAAACATCAGGGTGCGTGCCTGCGGATAGGCGGAGAAGTCAAAGCCCGGCGTGAGCACGGAGTTGCGGGCAGATACTTCAGGGTCCATGCCGGAATACTTCGTCCATGTGAGCAAATTCTGGGCGGTGATGCTGAATGTCAGGTTGCTCATGCTCAGCCTGCGGATGTAGCGTGCGGGCAGGCTATAGGAAAGTGATACCGTTTTCAGCCGCAGGTACGAGCCATCTTCCAGCACGCGGGAAGAGTGATAACCAATGGGCCCATGACCGTTGGTGCGGTAATTGGCATTGGTCTGGTTCTCCGGAGACCAGCGGTTCACGTAGCTGGCAAACTGGTTCATTTCATGCCGGCCGTTGCTGTTGCCTTCAAACGTGAGGCGGTTGGCGTTGTAGATCTGGTTGCCGTAAGACCATTGCAAAAATGCGCTCAGCGTAATACCCTTGTAAGAAAAATTGTTCATGAAACCACCCGTATGAATAGGCTGGCCACGGCCCATCACCACCATGTCCAGGCTGTTCACCAGGCCGTCTCCGTTGATGTCTTTGTACTTGATATCTCCCGGCTGAATGGCCGTTCTGCCTGTGCCATTAGCCGGCTGCTCCTTTTTCAGCACATATACGCCCGGCGCCGGGCTGTCAAAGTCTGCATACTGGTACACACCGTCAAACAAATACCCGAAAAACATGCCCGCGGGCTGGCCTATGGCAGAGAGATAGAGCGGTGAAGAAAACTGTGACTCAAAAGAAACAGCGTTCTGGAGGAACTGCTGCCCTTCCGTCAGTTCAAGAATGGTGTTTTTATTGAAGCTGATGTTGAAGTTGCTTTGCCAGGTAAAATCACCTTTCGCAATATTGACCGTGTTCAGGCTCAATTCAATACCTTCATTCTTCAACCGGCCTATATTCTTGAAAGCTGTGCCAAAACCGGTGCTGGGCGGCAGGTCTGCACGCAGCAGCAGATCGTTGGTAATTTTGCGGTAGAGGTCTACCGTAAATTCAATGCGGTTCCGGAACAGGCCCAGGTCATAGCCCAGGTTCAATTGCGCGGTGCGTTCCCAGCGCAGGTCTTTATTGGCAATATTAGCCGGGTTGATGGTAGAAGAAGGCGTGCCATTGTTGAAGGAGTAACCCTGTATACTTTGTGTGAGGCGGTCAAACCATTCAAAATTCCCTACCCTGTTGTTACCTGTAATACCATAGCTGAGGCGGAGCTTGGCGTTTGACACCGCTTTCACCGGTTGCAGGAAGTTTTCTTCCTGCATGTTCCAGGCAATGGCGGCGGAAGGAAAATATCCCCAGCGGCGCTCCGGTGCAAACTTGGAGGAGCCGTCTCCGCGGAAGGTGGCAGTGAGCAGGTATTTGGAACGATAGTTATAATTGATGCGGCCAAAAAAAGACATGAGCGTATTGCCTTCAGAAGTAGCCGTGCCGGAATAGGGTACACCTTCATCCATACCGCTTACACCGAGATTTTCATTAGGCAGGTTTTGCGCGGCGTAGCCGTTGGTGGCCACTCTTGTTTCCTGCGCGGAGAAACCGCCTACCGCAGTGAGGTTATGATGCTGATTAAAAGTTTTGTTATAGGTGAGCGTATTCTCGCTGCTCCAGATATTGATCTCCGTATTGCCCACGCTGCCGTTAACGCCGCGCAGGTTGTTAGGGTTCAACGGGCTGCCTTGCGGGGTCTTGCTGTTGTAGAACCGCTCTGATTTCCTGATCTCCCCGTTGGCAATACCGCTGAGGCGCAGCACCAGGTCATCTGTGATGCTGTAGCTGAGGTAAGCGTTGCCGGAAAAGACGGTAGAGAGGTCTCTCGTGAAATCGTTCTGCACAGTAATCAACGGGTTCATGCGGATGTCAGACGGCGTGATATTCTCTGGGTCAGCTATTTCATCCGTAAGGCTCACCTCATCTCCCGAAAGCGGGCGGTATGCCCACACCCTGAACCAGAGGTAAGTGGAAATAGAGCTGGAACCGGGATTGGAGGCCACCGGCTGCCCGAACGTTTTGAGGCGGCTGTAGTTGGCGGTTACGCCTACCTTCAGTTTCTTGCCAATGTCCTGGTCCAGCGTAAAGCGGGCCTGGTAGCGTTTGAAGTCCGTATTGATCACTACGCCCTTCTGGTCATACAACGATCCGCTGATGGCATATTTAGTTACGTCGTTACCACCACGAACGGCAATATTGCTGATGCTCATAGGGCCTTTACGCAGCACTTCGTTCTGCCAGTCTATGGCCGGCGTGTTGCGGTAAGACTCCAGCGTTTTGCCGTCTGTGAAATATTTTTCCGCGGTAATGTCAGGCCGCCGTTCATACTGGTATTTGATGAACTCGTAAGGGCTCATCATTTCTATGGTTTTGGGCACTTCCTGGAAGCCGTAAGAGGTGTTGAACGTAATGGCCGGCTTACCTGCTTTACCCCGTTTGGTTTCGATCACTACCACACCGTTGGCCGCCCTGGAACCGTAGATGGCAGTGGCGGAAGCGTCTTTGAGAATGTTCATGGACTCTATCTCTTCCGGGTTAATGGCCGCGTTTTCAGGGTTCTCTACCGGGAAGCCGTCTATCACGTACAGCGGTGCGTTGCTTTGCGTGAGGGAGTTGGCGCCGCGTATCACAATGTTGGGCGCGCCACCGGGCTGGCCGTCATTAGAAGACACCTGCACACCGGCCACCCGGCCCGCCAGCGCGTCTGCAAATGAAGCTACCGGCGCTTTGGTCAGCTCTTTCATTTTTACCTGGCTCACGGAACCGGTGAGGTCTTGTTTTTTTACTGCACCATAACCTATCACCACCACGTTGTTCAATGTTACATCTTCCCTTTCCAGGCTCACGTCTATCGTGGTTTTACCGGCCACGGGGCGTTCTTCTTTGCGGTAGCCTATAAAGGAAAATTCCAGTATGGCCTGTTCAGGCACGGTGAGGGTATATTTGCCCTGCTCGTTGGTGCTGGCGCCTTTAGAGGTGCCTTTCACCATTACCCGCACGCCGGGCATGGGCGTGCCTGCCGGCTGCTCACGCACGGTGCCGGTGACCGTTTTTTGTTGCTGCGCCCGTAACTGCCCGGGCGCTACGAAAAGGAATAGCATGAGCATGACACCTCCCATCCGTAATGGGATGCACCACGAAGGTTTTTGCGTAATCATATGTAATACTTTTGGTTGAGTTTCGGGTACGTACCCGTGTAAGCGAATATTTAAACGGTTTTTCGAATAATAAATCCTGTGCTGAATGTCTTTTGACTGAGGCGAGCGTTTGTTGTTTTCCCGATTTCTGTTGTTCTCAGGCCTTTCGGCTGTATGCTTCTATCGTCTTTATGGTATGCCTTTTTTCGCTGTCGCAAATCCCCGCCTGATTACGGCATACTTCTCCGGCTGGGCCGCAGGGTCTTGATGACAGTAGATAAACACCCCGTCCGCATTTTGCAGGCCTGCCTTCAGCACGTCTTTCACATACTCCGGCGTAGACGGCCCCAGGCGGCTGTGGGCGGTGGCGTAGATGTCAAGTATTACGGGGAAAGAAGCCCCGAACAATTGTTTGATGGTATCTATTTCCGCCTTCACCTGCGTGGCGTCTGTGAGGTTGGCCTTTACAGATTCAGCGCGGTAGGGAAACAGCACTCCGTCGAGATAAGGTGCATAGGTGGATGAAAAGGCGGCATTGATCTGCCGGTAATAACAGCAGGGAATAAAGGCAAACCTGGGGTTAATGGCCTTTGCCGCGGCGGTGAACCTGCCAACATATTCCGGCGTGAATACCTTCAGGTTGTGCACAAAATCATCTATGCTCCAGGCGGTAAGGGCGGGCTCTTTCAGGCTGAGTGTGGCCAGTTCCCTGGCCCAGCGTTCAAAATCGAGCCGGAAGGGTTCGGAAAAATATTTGGCATGCGGGGGAGATTCGGAATGCGGCACCAGTGTTACCCACACTTTAATGCCTGCCTTGCGCGCCATGGGCAGAAAAGCCTGCAGATCGTCCCAGTCTGTTGCGCGTGTCCAGATCAGCCAGTTGTACGTATTGGCATGAATGTCTTTTAGTTCGGCCAGCAGGCGCGGCAGATCTGCCCGGTCATTAGCAAGGCGCGGCAGGCCGCTGTAGGTGCCTTTTAGCTGTTGCGGCTGCCCGCGGCCGTTACCCGGACTGTTACCGGCAAAGAGGGGGTACTGGCACAGCAAAGCCAGTACCACAAGTGTTGACAAGCGTTTCATCATGACGGTATGATTTATTGGTACATTTGTCAGGTTTGGGGCGCCCAGTACGTACAGGTGCCCTCCGCTTCTACCGGCCCTTTAAACAGCAGGCAGCCTCCGCATTTAGCCCCTTCTTTCGGGGGCTTGTAGAGGTTGCACAGCCTGCAATGCTTTTCGGGATCGGGAGAAGCGTCTGTATATCCCAGTTTCTTCCTCGCCGCCAGGTCTTCTTCCGTAAGGTGGCTATAGTCCTGGCAGGAAGTCAGCTTTTCCTCCGCTTTGTTTTCTTTTTTGCCGTCACCACAGCCTGCAGCCAGCAGGCCGCCTGTGAGCAGCAGCATGCCAGATGAAAAAGTATTTCTCAGAAACGAACGGCGCGAATAATGCTGTTTTTCCATCATGCAGTGTTTTTACACTTTCTCTTTTTTGTGCGAATATGTTTTGCGGCAGATCTATTTGCCGCCTGTTTTTTCTGTTTCCTTCAATGATGCGGACAATTTTTCCGCGGCCGCCTTCACCTTTCCGTCTGCACTTTTTTCCAATGCCGCCAGGGCAGGCCCGAAGGCAGCATCGGGAGCGGTTTTATTCTTGGCGGCTTTCAGGCCGGTGGTAACACCACCCAAAATAGCCGTCTGGTATTTTTCGTTCAGCTGCGGCGCGAGGGTCAGTAGGTGGCTCACCTCCCCTGCTGCGTTGCGCGCGGCAACAGCATGGGCAAAGGTGGCAAGGTACCCGCCTTTGTCTGAGCGGCCTTCCTTGTCAAGCGCACCGGTGGTCTGCAAATACGTAAGGAACTGCATGGAAATACCGGCTGGTGAACTGAGTATGGCAGACTGGAACCATTTGTCTTTAGCGTATTTCTCCAGTACAGTGGCCAAGGCTCCTGAAGTTTTATCTATCGGGAACTGGCCAAGGCTCAGCGTAGCCTGGAAGGCCACCAGGGGCACCGTGTCTTCGCTCAGCTTCAGCAGTGCAGGCAAACAATCCGGATAGCGCTCCGCCAATATAGCAGCGTGTTCACGAATACCGGGCGCCGGGTCATTCATGGCTTGCCTTACCAATCCGCTGTTGAGCGCATCCAGCCCCTCCAGCGTATACAAGGCATGCAGCCGTGCCTTTTCACTGGCGTTGGCAGACATGTACAACGCGTTCAACATGGGAATAGCAGCGGCGTCTTTCCTTTCCACCAGCAACCGTTGAGCGTTCACGCGCCACCAGCGGCTGGCGTTGCCCAACAGCGCTACCAGCTCTTCTGTTGTTTTGCCGCGGAGGCCGGGTTTTACATTGTGCTGCACTGTGGCGCCCGTGGGTACAATCCGGTAGATGCGGCCGTACTGGTTGCCCAGCATAAAGTCCATATCCGTTTTCAGGTCTTCCGGAATAGATACCGGTGTTTCTATATGCTGACGGTACATGTCTATCAGGTAAAGCCAACCATCCGGCGCATTGGCCAGGTTCACAGGGCGGAACCAGGGGTCTGACGCCGCAATGAACTCTCTTTTCAATTCTTTTGCCGGCCGCCTCGCCGCAAAGAAAGGCCCGTTGTGCAAGGTGTCTATCTGGTCACGGTGTACCAGGTTGCAAGCCACTTCCGCGGTAAACACGGAACCGTAATATTCCTGCGGGAAACCGGCGCCGTTATAATCTGTGCCGCCGGAAGCGCCGGTGAAATGCTCTCTTGCATATTCTTTTCTGCCAAGGCCTTGCTCATCGTATGCCTTCTGCCGCCGGTCTGTACGCTCCTGCCGCCAGTAAGGCGTTTTGCTCACCTGGTACACCACCGGTGTATCCTTGTAAATATTGGCTACGCCCCTGTAGGACGGCAGGTAATCATGCCGGTGCAGGTACCGCCAGGGAATAGGCGCCGTTTGTATATGCAATGTGTTCTGCGTGAAGAAACGATGCCCGTAGTCATCCATGGCCAGGCCAAACTGCCCAACGCCGGATTCTACTTCAAACAGCCCTTTATCCAGCCGGAAACGGAAGTCTCCGCCGCCTACGGCCACCGGCGGCGCATCCGGCTTGCGCAGGAATTTTACCAGGCCCTTCTGCCCGTTGTTGTTGGCATAGATCCAGTTATCTACGCCGTAACGCAGGCTGGTGATCTGGGCCTCCGAGTTATCTTCAAAAAAACCGGTGAACAGTACTTCCGTGCTGTCTGCCCGCCCGTCTCCATCTGTATCTTTCATGAATAATATATCGGGCGCCGCCGTTACCAGCAAGCCCTGCTGCCACGGCAACATGCTGGTACCGCTGGGCAGGCCTTCAGCAAATACAATGGCAGAATCTATCCTTCCGTCCCCGTCCATATCTTTCAACTGGCGTATTTTGCCCGTACCCCGCCCTTTCTCCGGCTTGTAGGGATAATCTCCCATTTCCATCACAAAACAGTTCCCTTCTTCATCAAACACCATCTCTACAGGATCTTTCACATATGGCTCCGCTGCAAATACTTCTACCTTGAAGCCTTCTGCCACGTCAAACGTTTTTATGGATTCTTCCGGTGAAAGCGGGCCCTTGTACCGCGGCTCGTTACATGCGGCCAGTAGCGCCACACCGATAGCTAAAAAAATACGCCTGTTCTTCATGTTGCTGTCTGTTATTAATTTTTTCATAGTGGATTCAGGAAATTTTTAAACGGAAAGGGTTCGGGATCTTCACCAGGTCCTGTATCTCGTTGCCCTGCCAGTTAAACCGCGCCAGGGTGTAGATATTGCCGTCTGCGCCAATGGCAATGGAATTGACGTACGTAGGACGGCTTCCGTCAGGATAGAACACCGCGCCATGGTCTTTATACGTGCCGGTAGGCAGGTGATAGGTAACCACGTGCAGGTTTTCTATGCCTTTTGCCGCACCCTTTGCTATCTGGCTGGCCCCGGTTACCCTTTTTCCGTTCTCGTACACCGGGCCGCCGGTGAGGTAATAAATGGTTTCTCCGTCTGGGCCCAGTATGAAACCAAGATAGCCGTAGCTGAACTGGTCATACATGCCGCTTTTCTGAGACAATGAGGAGGCAATACGGTCTACGATCTCCACTTTCTTTTCAGCCGGGTCAAAACGGAACAGGTAGCCGGAGTTGCCATGTACACCGTACGCTACCTTTTCAGGCGCGTACCAGAATATTTTGCGCCAGTTATACCCCATGCTGCCGGGGCGCGTGGCATCGTAAGTACCAAAGTAGTCTATCTTCAGATCTACGTCTTCCAGCTTCTCCAGGGCGTTACCTGAAGGATGATAGGTGAAGATGGAACCTTCCGCGGTAGAAAAGTACACATTCCCCTTATCCTGGTCTACGAACATGGAGCGGCAGATGGTGCGGTAATCATCCCCCACCGTTCCGGCCTCACTGCGGGCACAGGTTAAACCAAGGTTCTTCAGTTCTCCTGTATGTATGTTATAATGGATCAAATAACCCAATGGCCAGGTAAGCGCGTATAACTGTTTCCTTTCCTTGTCCATGGTCATGGTAATAATGCCTTCACCTTCCGGGGCAATGGCCAGGTCTTCAAACCGGCCGGTATTCAGATCATATGAAAGAAAGTGCCCGCCGGGGTAAAGCTTGTAGCCCGCCGGTGCATGCACATGCAGGCGTTCCATACCGTCTATCATTTCATATACGCCTACATGCGAAGCAAAATACAGCTTGCCCCCGCTTTCGTGAAAACGCACGTGGCTTTTGCCTTGCGGAATAGTGGACGCATTTTTTTCCCCGCATATTTCCGTAAGATCTGCCAGAAATTCAGAACGGTCTGTAGCGGGATCATATACATAAATCTGCCCTCCAATGTCATAAGACTCTGATGAGAGCACGTAGTAAATCTTTCCGTTGCTGGCGGCTGTAATCGCGTTATAAGTGTCATGGGCCAATTCGAACCCTGAAAAATATGGCTTGGCTGTCAGTGCTTTATCTGTAACTGTGTCTACTGGTATCATTGCTTGATTTTTCTATAACCGGAATATTCGTTTCGCATTCTTGTACAGTATTTTATTCAGCGCTTTTTTATCAGGCGCCAGTTTCCTGACTTCCGCCAATGTGCCCGCACCAGAGCAATCCTTCAGCTCTGCCGTGGCGTCCAGGCAATCACTGCCATACATCAGCTTATCCTGGTGCTTTTTCAGGAATGCTTTTGCATGTTCTTCATCACGCGTAATGGAGTTGAGGCCTGAGCCTGCGGAAAGGTCTGCGTACACATTTGGATAATCACTCAGCAAGCGGTCTGTAAGGCCGCCCGGCGTTATTTTCCCTTTTGGATAAAGCCCTTGCTTGTCTGTATAACTTTTGTCCACATTGGCCCACCAGGTTTGGGCGTGGCCGATGAAATTGACCTTCGGGTATTTTTCCAGCATTTTATGAAAGCGGTCAAAACCGTAGTTGTACATGTTAAACTGCCAGTGCATCAATACCGGTACATTGTAGGCCTGCGCCAGCTCGTAGATGCGTTGCATCTCCCGGGAATCACAGTCCACCCCGAATTTCAGTTCGCCTATTACCACTGCGCCCAGCTTGAGGTACTTTTCAATTTCCGCTGTGGCGCCAGGCAGGTCAGGTACTTCATTAGCGCCGAACAGCAGCTCTTTGGGGTACTGCTGCACCAGCTGGTAGCAGGCCTCATTGCCGCCGGCTTTAGCCTGCAGGCCGTTAGACTTGCCATCGTGCGTGGAAGGCCTTTTGACCGGCGTGCCTGACGGCAGCATGATGGTACGGGTTACGCCCAGCGCCCGCTGGTGATGCATCAGGTCTGCATCAGAGCGGCCCATATAGCTGATGTGCTGGTGAATGTCTATCAACTGTTCCGCTTCCGGCTCAGGTAAACCCGCGCCGCGCAGTTTCAGGGCCGTACCGGCCAGCAGTATGCCTGCCCCTGCAATAAATTCCCTGCGTGATAATGGCATTGTACTCATATGGATGATCAGAATTATTTTTTTTTAAAGAACCACCGGCCGCAGCGGTATCTGCGCTTCTTTGGCCAGTTTGATCACTTCCTGCAGAATGATGGTTTCCGTTTCAGGGCTCCACGCGGTAGGCAGTCCGTATACCATGCAGGCCATGTTGCCCTCGTAGCCGCCCTCCCGTAATATCCGGGAGGAAGGGATGTAAGACATGACATCGTTACAATAGCCCATCACAAAAGCATCCAGCCCGAAGATCTCTTTCAGCCTGATGCTGTAATCTACCACCAGCTCACCGCCGAGCCCTATCACCGGCTGATCTCCCAGCTTCCATACTTCTACCGGGTAGGGGTAGTCTTTGTCACGCGGCTCGTTGTTTTTCACTTTTGCCAACATGCGGGCGGCCCAACGCCTGGGATAACCTTCCACTCCATTGGTGGCCAGTTGGGTGAGCTTGGCCTCATCAGGCAGGTTGGTGAACGGCAGGCGCACTTCTGCATAAGCCGTAGTGATGGTGGGCGCCAGCTTTTTCATGTCTTCCTCCAATACCCTTTCTACGGCGGCAGCCAGCTCTTTGCCATATTGTTTGGCCAGTGCTTCCGTACCGCGGGGGAGCGGGTTCTGGTCAGCGCCGGCTCCCTGGAAAAAGAGGGCAGTGGCGCCGGGATAAGTTTTTTCCAGCTCCAGCATGGCAAAACCGGGGTAGTCTGCAGAATACAGATTGCCGCTCAATACGGTTGGATGGCAGGCATAACCGAAAGCCACCGCCTTCAGCTTTCCTTTAGGCGTTTGCACTTTGATGACCGGCACTGCATAGTCATTAGGGCCGTTGAGATCAGACACCCAGGGCAGTAAACCTGCGTTGTTGTTGCGGCGGTTCACCTGGAAGCGTGTTACGCCGTTCTGTACAAACAGTTCAGCCGGTTCCAGGTCTGCCAGCGCTTTACCCGCCAGGTCTGTCACTTTAGCTTCCAGCTCTGAAGAATATTGTTCAACCAGTTTGGCCTGGTCTGCGCCAAAGAGGTAGATGTCTGACAGCGCATTTCCGATCACAGGGCCGGAGTGGGTGTGTGAGCTGTTGAGCATTACCTGGCTGCGCTGCAGCTTGTATTTTGTTTGAATAGCGTTACGGATGCGGTCTGAAACAGATTTGGGAAAACCCAACAGGTCTGAAGTGATCAACAGCACCCTTTTCCCCTGTGCATCTTCCATGGCCAGCGCCTTGGCCCAAAGGTCATGCATCTTGCCTTCCGCCGGTTTGGTACGGGAAGCAAAACCCGCCATCCACATGTTTGTGGACGGGGTAATGTTTACGCGGGCCGTGCCTGCCTTCCACCCTCTTTGCGCCAGGGCCGGACAGTTGAGATAGATAAGGAGGAACAGGCAAAAGAAACCCGCTTTCAATTTTTTCAATTGAAATGTGTGATGCGTACTCATATTGGGCTGATGTTTATGTTTTTGCGGCCAGTTTTATTTTGTCTGCGTTTTTCTGAATGCGTGCAATGGCCGCGGCAATGTCGTCCATATCCGTTTTAGGCCCCAGCAGCATGTTTTGCGTGAACCATACTGCCTCTTTGCAAAGCTTTTCATTTTCCGGGCAGCGGTTGTCCGCCACGTATCTTTCGAAATTGAGTTGTTCTTTTGGGTAGGAGTTCTGGTAAGCTTTAGACTCAAATGCATCTTTGAGGAAAAGCTGGTTGTTGAGCACGGTGTACCCGCCGGAACAGGGGATGCCCTCCGCGCGCATGGCCTTCAGGAACGCTTCTCGCGGCAGGCCTTTGAACGCGGCCTCATTGTACCGGAAGGGGAACAGATGGAACGCACCTCTCGTCACTTTATCATACAGCTTATAGGGGCGCACACCGGGAATACCGCTGATCTGTGATTTCAGGTAGGCCGCGTTGTTGTTGCGGGTAGTGGTTTCCCCGTCCAGCCTTTTCAGCAGCGAGAGACCTATAGCCGCCTGGTATTCCGTGAGGCGCACCTTGGTTCCCTGCATGGTGCTGCCCGCTCCTACTACACCCGCCATGGTACCATAGGGATAGCCGTAGTTTTGATAAGAAAAACAACGGTCCATAAAAGCCTCATCATCACTCACTACAGCGCCGCCTTCCCCAATGGCCAGGTTCTTGGAGTTCTGGAAACTGAAGCAGCCGGCGTTGCCGATGGTGCCTACTTTTTTATGGTTATATTCCGCAAGGTGCGCCTGGCAGGCATCTTCCACTACCACCAGGTTATGTTTCCTGGCAATGGCCATGATGCGGTCCATATCTGCCGGCAGTCCCAGGATGTGTACCGGCATGATGGCTTTAGTGCGCGGCGTGATCTTCGCCTCCAGCTTGGCAGGGTCTATCTGGTAAGTATCCGGGTCTATATCTACAAATACCGGCATGGCGCCGTTGGAGAGCACTGCAGTGATGGTGGCAATGAACGTGTACGGCGGTACCAGAATTTCATCGCCGGTCCTGATATTAAGCTGGTTGAGCGCTACTACCAGGGCGTTGGTGCCGTTTACTACGGCCAGGCTCCTTTTCACGCCCAGCGCGGCGGCCCATTCTTTTTCAAATTCCGTCACTACGCTGGCCCTTGACCAAATGCCGCTCCTGATCACGTCTACCACCCGCTGCTCATCCGTTTCCGGTTTCCAGATAGGCCATTTTGTCCAGGTGGCGCGGCGCACCGGTTCACCGCCCAATATGGCCGGGGTGGCAGCGCTTCCGTTGATGTGAAAGGTATCTGCGGCTTTGAGGGAGCCGCCCAGCAAAAGGCCTGCCGTAAGCGCCCCTGAAGATTTCAGGAAAGAGCGCCGCGGGTTGGGGGCGTCGTTTTGCGAAATATTATTTTCCATGTATGCCGGGTTTAAGTATTGATAGGAATTGAGTTGCGAATTCACCTGGCCGGACGCCTCTTTGATTTTTTACTGTAGCTTTTTTCACCCGCCTCTAATGATGCATAGAACATGCCGCTGTCACTTCCGCCAGGGCCGGCGGATATCAATCCTGGTTGATCATTCTTTCCGGAATCTAATTTACACAAATTTACGGGCACGTGCCCGTAAATTTTAAAAAATTTTCAATTTTCTTGATTTCAGGATGAATTTATAGCTGTTTTTTGCGCCGTTTTTTGGATGGGAATACAATACCATGGCCGGTTTTGGTTACTGAACGGGGGAAGAAAAAAAATTTCACCCCGCTCTGCCGGCCGCTTATTTTTCATAAGACGAGAAGTTTTCCTTGGTAATGATATCAATAGGCATGTAGTGTACCTTACCTAAAGGAGCGGAAAATGCAATATGCTGGTACAGGGCCATCACGCCCTTGTATGCCTGCTGCTGGGGTTTCTGGCAGATCAGGAAATCTATGGTACGGTCATGCAGGTAATCAATGTTTTCCTTCAGAAAATCGTACCCGATCAGTATCACCTTCTGCGGCAGCCGCTGTACGTAAGCCGCCACGGCAGACACGCGGGAATTTGTCACAAAAATAACGCGGATATTCTTGTGCCGTTGCAGCTCTTTAGAGATGCCGGCCTCTATGGAAGCATGGTCCAGCTGGTGAATATCACGCTTGATGATGATGCCCTCCCGCCCATGCTCCTTATAATATGCCCTGAATCCTTCTTCCTTGCGCAGCAGGTGGTGATCACTGTCTATCTCCTTTGAAATATTGACGATCAGCACCTTGTCATTCTCCTGCAGCAGGTAACTGCTAAGGTGAGCCGCCAGCAGGCCGCTCTGGTAAAGGTCAGGCCCAATGTAGCTCATATTGCTGCGGCCTGGAATGTCTGAGTCCATCAGCACATAAGGAATGCCCTGCGCTTCACAGTCCGTTACAAAATGTACGGATTCCTCCATAAAGGAAGGCGCCAGCAAAACCCCGTCTGGTCTGGCTTTCAGGATGGCCTTGGCCTGTTTTACAAAAGACTTCTTATTGTTCTGGTTATAAAAGTATTTGTGCACCTTCACGCTGTACTGCATCACTTCCGCTTCCGCTTCCTCAATACCTTTCAACGGCCCCACCCAGAAGCTGGTTTCATCAGAGCTTTCCGGGATGAGGGTGGCAATATGCACTACCTTGCGGGAGGCCAGCCGCTGCGCATGCAGGTTGGGCTGGTAGTTCAGCTCCGCAATAATGGCGTTGATCCTGTCACGCGTTTTGTCTGAAACGCCCTTCCGTTTATGGATCACCCGGTCTACCGTAGCGGCAGATACCCCGGCCCTTCTCGCAATTTCCTTTACGCCAGACAGTTCATTGGCATCTTTTTTATTCATAGCACCATTTGTGCTACAATAATATAACATATCCGGGGAAAAATTGTGCGGCGGCAGTTCCGGAGCGTTCCGGACAATTTTTCCTGCATTTAAAAGATGTAAACCCGTATCCCATTTATGAGACTTGCGCTTCTCTTATTCGCCCTGAGCATTACCTTTTCTGTTTTCTCACAAAAAAAACATGGAACAGTGAAGTACAACTTCTGCGCGCTGTAACCTTTTATGTACTGGCAGACAATTATAAACTGGAAAATGTATATGACATGGCTACCGAGACTATGGCATGGAAGGCACTCTTGGCATTGACTTGCTATACAGGCGTATAAAGCAGGTGAGAGACAGGCCAGGTGGGAACCGGCTGGCACAGTGAGACAATAAAGTAAGCTATGCTAACAAAAAAACCCGCTGCAATTGCGTTCGCAGCGGGTTTAAAGATTGTTGAGCGTCATTTTCCGATAGTATTCGAACTGCTCTATTGTTGTTGCCTCACCTGGATTCGAACCAAGACAAACAGAACCAAAATCTGTCGTACTACCATTATACTATGAGGCAATCGTTCGTTGGGATTGCAAAAGTATACTTTTTTTCATTTCTGCAAAAAAATCTTGCTCTTTTTTTGACCAAATCGCCCCAATCCCTTACCCCGCCAGTATTTCACGCACCCGCTCCACTACACGTTCCGGGGCCAGCTGCTCCATGCAGGCATGGTCTCCGCGGAAGCAGGGTTTGTTACCGAACACGGAGCAGGGCCGGCAATAAAGGTCTATCTGTACGGCGTTTTTTTCCGGCTGGCCAAAGCCCATAAAACCGGCGTAGGGATGCGTGGCGCCCCATACAGATACCACCGGCACACCAAACAATGAGGCCAGGTGCATATTGGCAGAGTCCATGCTTACCATTACATGCAGCTGGCTGATGATGTTCAGCTCCTGCTGCAGGCTGTGGCGGCCGGCCACAACGGTAAGCGCCGGGTATTTTTCCGCAAGCTGCTGCAGCTGTTCCACTTCATGATGGCCGCCTCCGAACAGGAGGATATCTGCCTCTTCCCGCTCCAGCAATTGCCGTATCACTTCCTCCATTTTGGCCAATGGATATGTTTTCTCTTTATATGTTGCAAAAGGCGCTATCCCTACCTGCTTCCGGGCAGGTAATTGACGGTGAACAGGCGCCACAGCGGCCGTTTGCAGGCCCAGGGCAGCAAATACTCTGCGGTACCGGGAAATAGTGGTTTCCAGCGGTTCCAGCACCTTGTTTTCTTTCCGGGTTAGCGCCTTCTTTCCTGCACGTCCCTTGTCTATCACCGCCACGGGAATGCCTAAAAAGCGGTAAAACGAGCGAACAATGCGGGAGCGCAGTACATGGTGCAGGTCTGCCACCGCGCTGATGCCGGGGTGGTCTCTACGCAGGGCGGCAAACAGCCTGTAGAGGCCTGGCACGCCTTTATGCACCCCTTTCAGGTCTGCCGGATAAAAAACCAGCCGGGGAATGCCTTCACACAAAGCGCCCCAGTTCTTGTTGGTCACAAAAACGATGGTCAGCTCCGGGTTGGCGGCCAGCACTTCCCGCATTACAGGAATGGTCATGGCCACATCTCCCATGGCCGAAAAGCGAATAGCGAGAATGGTATGTGAACTACGGCTTTTGGCCATACAGTACGGGGTTAAGCGAAGGGTCGTTGTACATCTTCATCTGCTTGTACACTTTCATGTATTTGCGGCCCTGGAGAATATCTTCCAGCAGCTCTTCAATAGCGGTAGAGAGGTCTCGCTGCTGCTCCAGCAACACGTCCAGCTTGGCCTGGCAGGCTCGGCGGTGCTCTTCGGTAGCATCCGCGCGGGTGGCTTCCTCCCGCATGTGGTAGATCTTCAGGCTCAGAATGGAAAGGCGGTCTATGGCCCAGGCGGGGCTTTCTGTATTGATGGCGGCGCCGGGCTTGGGCGTTACGTCCTTGTACTTGTCAAGGAAGTAGCTGTCTATGTATTCCACCATATCTGTCCGCTCCTGGTTGGAACGGTCTATCCAGCGCTTGAGGCCCAGCGCTTCTGCCGGGTCTATTTGCGGGTTGCGGATCACGTCTTCCAGGTGCCATTGCACGGTGTCTATCCAGTTTTTGGCATATAACAGGTGTTCAATGGCGGTTTTTTCGTACGGATTCTCAATAGCCCTGTGAATATCATCATAGCGGTGATAGTCAGCAATGCTCTGGTCAAAAATGCGGATGCAAAGTGCGGTAAACATGCAACAAATGTAATCAACTTAACTTTCAGGCAATATGCCTTTTTTGGCATTTAAATCCAGAAACGGCTGAAGGGCAAAAAAAAAGCACATCGTAGATACAATGTGCCGGGCATAAATCATGTGAATGTTCGAGAATGCAATTGTGTAGGCTCTTAATGGTTCTCTGAAAGTGGGCTCTTAAATAATCATTAGCAACTTGAATTGATTTTTTGAACATGCCTGTTATCAGCTTGTTGGTGACGACAGCAACAAGCCAATAACAAAGCATGATCAACATAATTTCTGGAAAACCGGTGGTGCGGATTTTCCGTGTCTCGTCTGGTTATATCTTCTCTACAGGTATTGTCTTTTCGGGTTATACGCCGCAGTTACACTGTTATGCATTAGTCAGGACTAAATTGGCATTCCCTCCTTTCTTCCCGGAGGCTTGTATAAAGTTAGCACGCACTGCTGCCACCGTTTTGCAGTGGGGCATTTTTTCAAAAATTTCAAAACCGGTTTTGCAAACCGTTGTAAACCCGGTGTTTAAAGGTTCTCAGCAAGCTAACGCCACCGGGCATACGAATAAAAAAAGCCCCGTTGCCGGGGCCTTGTATTGTTATTTTCTTCTTAACGCTATGAAATACAGCGGGATGCCTAACAAGATAATACCCAGGCCCGGTATGGCGTACTGCCATTCATATTTCAGCAGCAACAGCGCCAGCGCGGAGGCTATCAGCACGTAAAGCGCGGGCAGCACAGGGTAACCGAAGGCCTTGTAGCTGCGGGGTATTTCCGGCCGCGTTCTGCGCAGCACAAAAATGCCCAGTATGGTGATCACGTAAAATACCAGCACACCGAAAATCACCATGGCCAGCAGGTCATTATAACGCCCGCTCAGGCAAAGCAGGCTGGCCCAGATGCATTGCACCCACAGGCCGTAGCCGGGCACGTTGAACTGGTTCAGGTCACCGGCTTTTTTGAAGAACAGGCCGTCTTTTGCCATGGTATAATAAATGCGCGCACCGGAAAGGATGAGGCCGTTATTGCAGCCAAAAGTGGAAATAATGATCATCACCGCTATGGTTACCGCGCCAATGCCGACGCCAAATATACGTTCCGCGGCAGCCACGCCCACCCTGTCCTGCGCGGCAAAGGCAATTTCATTGAAAGGCAGCACCGCCAGGTACATCAGGTTGGCGGCTACGTAAATAATGGTCACAATGAAAGTGCCCAGGAACAGGGCACGACCTATATTTTTCTGCGGGTTCCTGATCTCTCCGGCAATAAAGGTTACGTTATTCCAGGCGTCGCTGGAAAACAGGGTACCTTTCATGGAGACGGCTATGGCACCGAAAAATGCAAGGCTGGTGAGGGCGGTGGCCATTACCTCACCGTTATCTGACATCTGGAGGCTGGCGCTATTCCAGGCATTTGCCCAGTTCGCATTCCATATCTCCGCCTTCGCACCTACCAGCAACCCGAAAATGATCAGCCCGAAGAGAGAAAACAATTTGGTGAAGGTGAACACGGTCTGGATGATCTTCCCGTTTTTCACCCCTTTTGTATTGATATAGGTAAGCACAATGATGGAGGCTATGGCCACCAGTTGCGCTACAGACAGTTTGAACACACCAATGGAGAACAGCACGTTGCCTTCCCCCAGTTCCGGGGCCAGGTAGCCTACGTACTTGGCAAAGGCCATGGCCACGGCCGCAATGGTACCTGTCTGGATCACGCCAAACTGCGTCCAGCCGAAAAGGAAAGCAATAAACGGGTTATAGGCCTCGCGCAGGTACACGTACTGCCCGCCGGCCTTGGGAAACATGCCAGACAACTCGCCATAACTGAGGGCGGCAATCAGCGTTACCACGCCGGCCAACACCCACATAGCCATCATCCACCCGGCAGAGCCCATGGAACGCGCTACTTCCGCAGAAACAATAAAAATACCGGACCCAATCATGGACCCGGCAACGATCATGGTGGCATCCACCAGGCTGAGGCTTGGTTTAAAGGCGTTTTCTTGGTTAGTTGACATGGTAGCGGTTGATATTGTTGTGAATACGTAGGTTGATAAAAAAATCCCGGCTGTTATGGCCGGGATTAAATTTAATATATTTCAGCATTCCTGCATTATTTTTTAGCGGGAGCGGCAGCGTTCAATTCCTTGATCACGTCTTTAGTGATATCATACGCCTCATCTTTATACAGGATGTTGCTGGCGCCGGCGCGGTAAGAGAAAATGAAAGAATAACGCTTGTCTGCGTTGTATTTCTTGATAGTTTCATCCAGCCGCTTCTGCAGGTCTTCATTGAATTGTGCTTCCTGCGTCTGCAATTGCGCATATTTATTCTGACGGTCCAGCTCATGCTGCTGGGCTTTTTTCTGAAGACTGGCCTCTGCAGCCTGGCCTTCGGCCTGCGTCATGGTGGGGGCTTTTTGCTGCAATGCGTACAGCTCGTTCTGCAACTGGCGCTCGCGACCGCTGATCTCGTTTTGGGCGGCCTCTTTCTTCTTCTCCAGTTCCGCTTTCTTTTCTTTAAAATAATCGTAGTGTGCTTCAAGTGAGTCAATATCTACGTATGCCAGCCGCTGTTCAATGCCGTTGCCTGATTGCGCTGAAGAGTCAGCGCCCTTTGCAGCGGCAGGTTTATTACCCTGTTGGCAGGCAGCAAATATTCCGGCTACCGCCGCCAGGATGAGTCCGTTTTTCACAAAAAATTGACGAGTGTACATGTTGATCGGTAGATTTTTTAACTCTAATGATTAGAAATGAATAGTTGTGGCGGCTAAAATAAGGTTTTTGGGATATAAAAAAACGTTAAAATGGAAATGGGGGTAAAATGTTGGCGGGAAGGGGAAAACAAGGATGAGAGCGGGTGTTGGAAGGTCAGGCACCCGCTCTCCGGTAATTATTTCACTTTTTCAATCGCTATCTCAGGTTCGTCTGTGGTCAGGAAGTCTGCCCCTGCAGCCAGATAGGTCTCCATCTGCTTGGCATCATTTACCGTCCAGATATTGACGGTAACATTGTGCTTGCGGGCCTCCTTGAAGATGTTCATGTCTTTGTCTATCACTTTCCAGTTGTAGTCAAAGCCCCAGATCTTGTCTGCCGCCAGCTCCGCGGGAGATTTTTCGCCGTTGAGGTAAGCTACCTTGGCAAACGGATCTATCGCTACTACCTTCTTGCAGATGTCATAGTCAAAGCTGATGTACAGCATCCAGCCTTCGCATTTGTACTTGCGGATCAGGTCCATGCAGGCTTGCGCCAGCTGCTGGCCACGCTCCTTGCTTATCCTGGAAGGTTTCAGCTCCAGCACCAGCCTGGTGGTATTCTGCTTCATACCTTCCTGGATGTACTCTTCAAATGTAGGCACCACTTCTCCGTTTTTCAGCTCCACTTTTTTCAGTTCGGCCAAAGTGGTCTCTTCCACCACTTTACCGCCAATGTGCGGGTCATGAGAAAGCACAGGCACCCCGTCTGAGGAAAGCCATACGTCAAATTCGGAACCTTCACAGCCCAGGCGCACCGCATCACGGAAAGAAGTGAGGGAGTTCTGGCTGCCGGCGTGGTGCTTCCAGGCCCCGCGGTGGGCCACCACCTTGTTACGGCTGAAATTGTCCTTTACCAGTATAAAGCCTTCCTGCCCTGCCGCAGTAGACACGGTAATGGCATATTTAAAAGCAGGGTCTTCTTTCCGTAAAGAAGCTTTCTTTTTGAGCCGTATTTCGCCCTTTTTGCTGATGGTAAACAGCCCGGAGGTGTCTTCCACCAGTTTGGCAGACCTGGAGGGCTTGCCGGCCTCAAAAAGCTGCCCCACGAGGGCGCCCGCTTTACCTGTAGGCACGTTATGGTTGTTCAGCTGTACCTGGGCATGTGCTGCAACAGCAACCAGCATGGCGGGCATCATAAAAAGACTTTTTGTAAGTCGATAACGTAGACGCATGGTATTATGTTTTCTAATATTTTTTTTCGGGAAGATGTTACGGTTTATTTTCATAAACTTTCATATCAGCTTACATAAGCTTACAAAATACGGCCTTCCTCCAGAAAATCAAAATCAAAACAGGGTTCCGGGGATTAATTTCTCATTAAAAAGTGAGGAGCGGCAAACGGGTTCCTTCCGTAAAACAAAAAGGGGAGCTGTACGCTCCCCTTTTTTTATTCATCTGGTCAGGATAATACTTATTCTTCTTCGTCGAACTGGAACACTTCTTTGGAAGAGGCCAGGATGTCGTACTCCTCCTTGGAGCCTACGATCATGTTCTCGAACTCTCTCAGACCGGTACCGGCCGGTATCAGGTGGCCGGTGATCACGTTCTCTTTCAGGCCCAGCATGTCGTCAGACTTGCCGTTGATGGCAGCGGAAGACAGTACTTTGGTGGTTTCCTGGAAGGATGCAGCGGAGATCCAGCTATGCGTACCCAGTGATGCTTTGGTGATACCCAGCAACAGCGGGCTGGACGTGGCGGACTCTGCGTCGCGGTATTCCACGAGCTTTTTGTCTGCACGGCGCAGGATGGAGTTTTCTTCGCGCACCTGGCGGAGGGTTACGATCTGACCGGCTTTCATGTTGGTTGATTCACCGGCGTCCGTTACCACTTTCTTGTCAAATATCTGGTCGTTCTCTTCAAAGAACTCGAACTTGTCTGTAGTATCGCCTTCCAGGAAGCGGGTATCTCCCGGATCTTCGATAGTTACTTTCCGCATCATCTGGCGAACGATCACTTCAATGTGCTTGTCGTTGATCTTTACACCCTGCAGGCGGTATACTTCCTGGATCTCGTTCACCAGGTACTCCTGTACGGCAAACGGACCTTTGATGGAGAGAATATCTGCCGGGGTGATGGAGCCGTCAGACAGCGCAGTACCTGCCTTCACGAAGTCGCCGTCCTGTACCAGGATGTGGCGGGTCAGCGGCACCAGGTACTTCTTGATCTGGCTTTCGCGGCTTTCGATGATGATCTCGCGGTTACCGCGTTTGATGTTACCGAAGGCTACTACACCGTCAATTTCAGATACAATAGCGGGGTTGCTGGGGTTACGGGCCTCAAACAGCTCCGTTACACGCGGCAGACCACCGGTAATGTCTCTCAGCTTGCCGATCACGCGGGGGATCTTCACTATTACCTGGCCGGCCCTTACGGCGTCTCCTTCTTCAATCACGATGTGAGAGCCTACAGGCAGGTTGTATGATTTAGCTTCCTTGTTGCCATCTACAATGATGGACGGGATCTTGTTCTTGTCTTTGGTCTCGATCACCACTTTCTCGCGGTGGCCGGTCTGCTCGTCAGCTTCTTCGCGGTAGGTGATGCCTTCCACAATGCTGTCGAAGCGGGTAGTACCGGAAATTTCGGATACGATAACGGCGTTGAAAGGGTCCCATGTGCAGATCACGTCGCCTTTGGTTACTTTCTGACCGTCTTTTACGCTCAGGGTAGAACCGTAAGGTACGTTGTTGGTGATCAGCAGGCGGTCGTTCTTCACGTCCATGATCCTCAGCTCACCGGTACGGCCAATTACTACCTGTACTTTCTCGCCTTCGGCATTTTCGAAGGTAGTGGTACGCAGGCCGTCAAACTGTACGGTACCGTCAAACTTGGCGGTGAGGGTAGATTCTACGGAAGCGGAACCGGCCACACCACCTACGTGGAACGTACGCAGTGTAAGCTGGGTACCAGGCTCACCGATAGACTGGGCGGCTATGATGCCTACGGCATCACCGCGTTGTGCGGTATAGCCTGTGGCCAGGTTTTTACCATAGCATTTCACGCACACGCCCCTGCGGCTTTCGCAGGTGAGCACGGAGCGGATCTCTACGGAATCTATGCTGCTGTCTTCAATGCTTTTCGCTATTTCTTCCGTGATCTGTTCACCTGCTGCAACCAGCAGTTCTTCAGAGATCGGGTCAAATACGTCATGCAGCGAAGTACGGCCCAGGATACGGTCGTACAGCGGTTCTACCACTTCCTCATTGTCTTTCAGCGCTGATGTTGCAATACCACGGAGGGTGCCGCAATCTTCTTCGGTGATCACCACGTCTTGCGCAACGTCTACCAGACGGCGGGTCAGGTAACCGGCGTCAGCCGTTTTCAGCGCCGTATCCGCCAGACCTTTACGGGCACCGTGCGTAGAGATGAAGTACTCCAATACGTTCAGGCCGTCTTTAAAGTTGGAAAGGATCGGGTTCTCAATGATCTCTGAACCGGTAGAGCCGCTCTTACGCGGCTTGGCCATCAGACCTCTCAGACCGGCCAGCTGCTTGATCTGCTGTTTGGAACCACGGGCGCCGGAATCCAGCATCATGTACACGGAGTTGAAGCCCTGCTTGTCTGTTGCCAACTCGCGGATCAGGGTTTCGGTCACTTTCGTGTCCACACGGCTCCAGATGTCAATGATCTGGTTGTAACGCTCGTTGTTGGTGATCAGACCCATGTTGTAGTTGTCCCACACTTCATCCACCTCGTTAGAAGCCCCGTCAATCATGAGCTGCTTGGCGTCGGGGATGATCAGGTCATTGATATTGAAAGACAGACCACCGCGGAAGGCTGTACGGAAACCAAGTTGTTTGATATCGTCCAGGAACTTCGCAGTTTTCGGAATGTCTGTTGCTTTAATGATGTCTCCGATGATCTCACGCAGTGATTTCTTGGTCAGCAGGGCATTTACGAAACCTGCTTCTTTCGGAACGTACTGGTTGAAGATCACACGGCCTACCGTAGTTTCTATCAGCTTGCGCTCAAGGGTACCGTTGGCCAGGCGTACATCGGCTTTTACGCGGATGTTGGCATGCAGGTCTACACGGCCTTCGTTATGCGCAATGATCACTTCTTCCGCAGAGTAGAAGGCTTTGCCTTCGCCTTTTACGATTTCAGTGTCCGTAGATTTTTTACCCTTGGAAATGTAGTAAAGGCCCAGTACCATGTCTTGTGAAGGCAGGGTGATGGGCGTACCGTTCTGCGGGTTGAGAATGTTGTGAGAAGACAGCATCAGCAGCTGTGCTTCCAGTATGGCCGCGTTGCTCAGCGGTACGTGTACCGCCATCTGGTCACCGTCAAAGTCGGCGTTGAACGCGGAGCACACCAGCGGGTGCAGCTGAATGGCTTTACCTTCCACCAGTTTGGGCTGGAACGCCTGGATGGAGAGACGGTGAAGCGTAGGAGCACGGTTGAGCAGTACGGGGTGACCTTTCAGTACGTTTTCCAGGATGTCCCATACCACGGCTTCTTTCCGGTCTACCAGCTTTTTAGCTGATTTCACCGTTTTAACGATGCCTCTTTCTATGAGTTTACGGATAATGAACGGTTTGAACAGCTCTGCCGCCATGTCTTTCGGCAGACCGCACTCGTGCAGTTTCAGCTCAGGACCTACCACAATTACGGAACGGCCGGAGTAGTCCACACGTTTACCGAGCAGGTTCTGACGGAAACGGCCTTGTTTACCTTTCAGCACGTCAGAGAGCGATTTCAGCGCACGGCCGCCTTCTGCTTTCACGGCGTTGGATTTCCTAGAGTTGTCGAACAGGGAATCCACAGCTTCCTGCAGCATACGTTTTTCGTTACGCAAGATCACCTCCGGCGCCTTGATCTCGATCAGGCGTTTCAGACGGTTGTTACGGATAATTACCCGGCGGTACAGGTCATTCAGGTCGGAAGACGCAAAACGGCCGCCGTCCAGGGGAACCAGCGGGCGCAGCTCCGGCGGAACAACGGGGATGTATTGCATCACCATCCATTCCGGACGGTTGTCTACACGGCCATTGGCGTCACGGAACGCTTCCACTACGCTCAAACGCTTCAGCGCTTCCGCCTTACGTTGCTGGGAAGTTTCAGTGGCGGCCTGGTTGCGGAGCTGGTAAGAAAGGCCGTCCAGATCTATCCGGGCCAGCATCATTTCTACCGCTTCAGCGCCCATTTTGGCGATGAACTTGTTCGGGTCTTCGTCAGGCAGCAGCTGGTTGTCTTTCGGAAGGGTATCCAGGATGTCCAGGTACTCTTCTTCCGTCAGCAGATCGCCATAGTTCAGTCCCTTTTCCTGCTTGATGCCGCTCTGGATCACCACATACCTTTCATAGTACACAATGGTTTCCAGTTTTTTGGACGACATGCCCAGGAGGTAACCGATTTTATTGGGTAATGATTTGAAATACCAGATATGTACAACGGGCACAACCAGGCGGATGTGGCCCATTCTTTCACGACGCACCTTTTTCTCTGTAACCTCTACCCCACAGCGGTCGCACACAATGCCTTTATAACGGATACGTTTGTATTTTCCGCAATAACATTCGTAATCCTTTACGGGACCGAATATCCTTTCGCAGAACAAACCATCACGTTCCGGTTTGTAAGTACGGTAGTTGATGGTTTCGGGTTTCAGCACTTCGCCATAAGAACGCTCCAGGATGGTATCCGGTGAAGCAAGACTGATGGTAATGCTGCTAAAATTTGATTTAGGACGATTTTCTTTTTTGATGGCCATTGTATGTTATTTAAAGAAAATTCATTGGAAATGATGCATGGTCTTGCCATGGCCTGTGTCTTCACATGATATTATACGGCATCCCGGCAGTGGTTGCCGGGAGCCGTTATAAATTATCTTAATCGAACTTCAGGTCCAGACCCAGACCGCGCAGCTCATGGATCAATACGTTGAAGGACTCAGGCACACCGGCTTTCGGTATGTTGTCTCCCTTCACGATGGATTCATATGCTTTGGCACGGCCCACAATGTCATCAGACTTGATGGTGAGCAGCTCCTGCAGGATGTTGGCGGCGCCATATGCTTCCAGTGCCCACACCTCCATCTCACCAAAACGCTGGCCACCGAACTGGGCTTTACCACCCAGCGGCTGTTGCGTAATGAGAGAGTACGGTCCAATGGAACGGGCGTGCATTTTGTCGTCCACCATGTGGCTCAGTTTAAGCATGTAGATGATACCTACTGTTGCTTTCTGGTGGAAGCGCTCGCCGGTTTCACCGTCGTGCAGGTAAGTGTGACCGAAGCTCGGCAGGTCTGCCTCGCTGATGTATTGAGCAATCTCTTCGGTGCTGGCACCGTCAAAGATCGGAGTAGCAAACCTCACACCCAGTTTCTGTCCGGCCCAGCCCAGTACGGTTTCGTAGATCTGACCCAGGTTCATACGGGAAGGTACGCCCAGCGGGTTCAGTACGATGTCTACCGGAGTACCGTCTGCCAGGAAAGGCATGTCTTCGTCACGCACGATCTTGGCCACAATACCCTTGTTACCGTGGCGGCCCGCCATCTTATCACCCACTTTCAGCTTACGTTTGCTGGCCAGGTAAACTTTGGCCAGTTTCAGCACGCCCGCGGGCAGCTCGTCACCAATAGAGATGTTGAACTTCTCGCGTTTGTAGCGGCCCAGCTCCTCATTATACTTGATGTTATAGTTGTGGAGCAGGGTATTGATCTGGTCGTTGGTATCCTGGTCTGTGGTCCAGCCAAGCGGGTTCACATTCTGGAAATCAACGTTGGCCAGGTTTTTATTGGAGAATTTGGAACCTTTGGAGATCAGCACTTCACCGTAAGTGTTGGTGATGCCGGCAGACGTTTTGTCTTTCAGCAGTGTCAACAGCTTGCCCATCAGCACTTCCATCAGGTCTTCCTCATTCTTCTGGTGTATTTTCTCCAGTTTCTCCAGCGCCGTTTTTTCACGGGTTTTGGAGTTCTTGTCTTTTTTGGCGCGGGAGAACAGCTTCTTGTCTATCACCACCCCTTCTGTAGACGGGGGTGCTTTCAGGGAAGCGTCTTTCGCGTCGGAAGCCTTGTCACCGAAGATGGCTCTCAGCAGTTTTTCTTCGGGAGAAGGATCAGATTCACCGCGGGGAGTGATCTTGCCGATCAGGATATCACCTTCCTTGATGTGGGCGCCCACACGGATGATACCGTTCTGGTCGAGGTCTTTGGTAGCCTCTTCGCTCACGTTGGGGATATCGGGGGTCAGCTCTTCTTCACCCAGCTTGGTATCACGTACTTCCAGCTCGTATTCGTCAATGTGAATGGACGTGAACCAGTCTTCTTTGGCCACACGTTCAGAGATCACGATGGCATCCTCGAAGTTGTACCCTTTCCATGGCATGAACGCCACTTTCAGGTTACGGCCCAGGGCCAGCTCACCGGCGCGGGTAGCGTAGCCTTCCGTGAGGAAGTCTCCCTCCACCACACGCTGTCCTTTCTTCACTGCAGGGCGAAGGTTGATACAGGTGCTCTGGTTGGTTTTAACGAACTTGGTCAGCTGATAGATCACCAGGTCATCTTCAAAGCTCACCAGCTTCTGCATTTCATCACGTTCATAGCGTACATGGATCTCGTTTGCGTCTACAAACTCAACCACACCTTTGCCATTAGCGGTGATCTGCAGGCGGGAGTCACGTGCGGCCTTACCTTCCAGCCCGGTACCAACAATAGGTACCTGCGGGTTGATCAGGGGCACGGCCTGGCGTTGCATGTTTGATCCCATCAGCGCACGGTTGGCGTCATCGTGCTCCAGGAAGGGGATCAGGGAAGCGCTCAAACCAACGATCTGGTTGGGGGCCACGTCCATGTATTCCACTTCTCCTGGTTCCAGGATCGGGAAATCGCCGGTTTCGCGGGATTTCACTTTATCGTTCACAAACACGCCCTTGTCATCCAGGGGAGCGTTTGCCTGTGCGATTTTTACAGAATCTTCTTCTTCGGCGCTCAGGTATTCCACCTTGTTCATGTCCACTTTACCGTCTTTTACCTTGCGGTAAGGCGTTTCAATGAAGCCCATCTCGTTCACCATGGCGTGTACGCACAGGGTGGAGATAAGACCGATGTTCGGACCTTCAGGCGTTTCAATAGTGCAGAGGCGGCCGTAGTGGGAATAGTGTACGTCACGAACCTCAAAGCCTGCACGCTCGCGGCTCAGACCGCCGGGGCCCAGTGCGGAGATACGGCGTTTGTGCGTGATCTCTGACAGGGGGTTGGTCTGGTCCAGGAACTGGGAAAGCTGGGAGGTACCGAAGAAGGAGTTGATCACGGAAGAAAGGGTTCTCGCATTGATCAGGTCTACCGGCGTGAATACCTCGTTGTCCCTTACGTTCATACGCTCGCGGATGGTACGGGCCATACGGGCCAGGCCCACGCCGAACTGGGCGTACAGCTGTTCTCCCACGGTACGTACACGGCGGTTGCTAAGGTGGTCAATATCATCTATCTCCGCCTTACCGTTGGTGAGCTGCACCAGGTATTTGATGATGGAGATGATGTCTGCCTTGGTCAGCACCTTCATGTCAAGCGGGGTGGAAAGGCCCAGCTTGCGGTTGATCTTGTAGCGGCCTACGTCGCCAAGATCATAACGCTTGTCGGAGAAGAATAATTTATCAATGATGCCCCTTGCTGTTTCGTCATCCGGCGCATCGGCACCACGCAGCTGGCGGTAGATGTGCTGAACGGCTTCCAGTTCGGAGTTGGAAGTATCTTTGTTGAGGGTGTTGTAGATGATGGCGAAGTCGCCGCTCACCTCTTCTTTCTGCACAAATACGGATTTCACGCCCATATCGGTGATCATTTCGATGTTGGCCTCATCCAGGATGCTATCGCGCTCCAGCACGATCTCGTTCCTTTCGATGCTCACCACCTCACCGGTATCTTCGTCTACGAAATCTTCTACCCAGCTGCGTAAAACGCGGGCAGCCAGCTTTTTGCCGGCGTATTTTTCCAGGTTTTTGCGGTCTGCTTTTACTTCGTCAGCCATGCCAAACAGCTCCAGGATGTCCTTGTCTGTTTCGTAGCCGATGGCACGCAACAGGGTGGTAACCGGGAACTTCTTCTTACGGTCGATGTAGGCGTACATCACGTTGTTGATGTCCGTCGCAAACTCCATCCAGGCGCCTTTGAAGGGGATCACCCTTGCAGAGTAGATCTTGGTGCCGTTAGGATGCACGGATTGACCAAAGAAAACACCCGGGGACCGGTGCAGTTGGGAAACAACTACACGTTCAGCGCCGTTGATCACGAAAGTGCCTCTGGGGGTCATGTACGGAATATTGCCCAGGAACACGTCCTGCACAATGGTCTGGAAGTCTACGTGTTCCTCATCGTTACAGCTCAACCGTAGTTTTGCCTTGAGCGGCACGGAGTACGTCAGCCCACGCTCAATACATTCTTCGATGGTATAACGCGGAGGGTCCACGAAGTAGTCCAGGAACTCCAGGTTGAAGATATTACGGGTGTCCGTAATAGGGAAGTTCTCCTTGAATACTTTAAAAAGGCCTTCGTTGTTTCGCTTGTCTGGTGTGGTTTCTAATTGGAAGAAATCCTTGAAAGATTGGATTTGGATAGCCAACAGATCCGGTGTCTCAGCAACTTGTTTGATCTTTCCAAAATTTACTCTTTCGTTAGTTTGGGCTTTTTTTAGAGACATATTCGAAGTTAGCAGTTAATATGACTTGTACTAAATAAGGGAAATTAATGATTCTTTGGCAAATACACCCAAATAATTGTGTTTCAACCCCGATGACCTGCACACTTCGCAGTGATTTCCCCAATTGCAGCCCATCCCGAAACACACGTTCCCAAAGGGAATAAGGCCAAAAAGTGCCGGAGCACTTTTTGACCTCAAAAAGATGTATAATGATGCAAAGAATTACTGAATCTCAACTTCAGCGCCAGCTTCAGTCAGCTTCGCTTTCAGGTCTTCTGCTTCAGCCTTGCTCACGTTTTCTTTTACTGCTTTCGGAGCACCGTCAACCAGTTCTTTGGCTTCTTTCAGGCCCAGACCGGTCAGGTCTTTCACCACTTTCACCACGTTCAGTTTGCTGGCGCCAGCAGATTTCAGGATTACGTTGAATGCAGTTTTTTCTTCAGCAGCAGCAGCTCCGCCGCCACCGTCAGCAGCTACAACAACTGCAGCAGCAGCAGGTTCGATACCGTATTCGTTCTTCAGAACGTCTGCCAGTTCTTGTACTTCCTTCACAGTAAGACCTACTAATTGTTCAGCTAATGCTTTTACGTCTGCCATTGTATAATGTTTTGTAATGTTTTTTAAAATGTTGTTAAACAGATGTTTGTTTATATTTTGACTTGGAAGCCATGATTGATGCCGGGCCAGGCCCGGGGGTGAAGGTTACTCTGCCGCAGGAGCTTCTGCCACTTCGCCGCCTTCTTTGTTTGCTTTTTCCAGCAAAGCAGCAATAACGCGTTTTGCGGGAGATTGCAACAGACCGATAACTTCGCCGATAAGCTCGTTCTTGGTCTTGATTTTCACCAGGGTAGCCAGCTGGTTATCGCCCAGGTATACTTCTTCGCCCACAAAAGCGGCTTTCAGTACGGGTTTTTCCAGTTTGGCGTTTTCCTTGCGGAAATCGGAGATGATCAGCGCCGGTTCTTTCGGGCTGTCAGAGAACAGCAGGGCGGTTACGCCATGCAGTGCCTCATATACACCAGCGTATTTCTCATCGTTCAGGCTTTCAAGGGCCTTTTTGATCAGTGTGTTCTTGGCCACCTTCATTTCCACGTTCTTGTCGAAACAAACCTTTCTCAGGTGGTTCACCTGCGCTACCGTCAGAGACTCCGTATTGGTGATATAAAAGTTGCTGTATTGAGAGAACTTGCCTTTCAGCAGCTCAATAACCTCGTTTTTTTGATCTTTGTTCATTGCTTTGTGTTTGGCATTGACAACAAGTACTTTTTACCTGGTTATCAATTAGTTTTGAACAGATTTAGTGTCAATTACAATACCCGGGCTCATAGTGCTGGCCATAGATAAACCTTTCAGGTAAGTACCTTTTGCAGTAGCCGGTTTCAGCTTGATGATCGCGTTGATCAGCTCCTGAGAGTTCTGCTCGATCTTTTCAGATGCGAAAGACACACGGCCGATAGAAGCGTGTATGATACCCGCTTTATCTACTTTGAAGGTAATTTTACCGCCTTTCACCTCGTTCACAGCAGCTGCTACATCGTTGGTAACAGTACCGGTTTTCGGGTTGGGCATCAGGTTACGGGGACCCAGGATCTTGCCAAGCTTACCAATTTTAGGCATTACAGCAGGAGTAGCGATGATCACATCGATCTCGGTCCAGCCGCCTTCAATTTTGGTAATAAACTCGTCCAGGCCCACAAAATCAGCACCGGCTTCTTTGGCAGCAGCCTCTTTGTCCGGAGTGCACAGTACAAGAACTTTTTTGGTCTTACCAGTACCGTGGGGAAGCGTTACGGAACCACGGATAGCCTGGTCAGCCTTCTTAGGATCAACGCCTAAGCGGATATGTAAATCGACAGAAGAGTCGAATTTAGTACAGTTAATGTCTTTAACAAGGGTGGAGGCCTCTTTCAGGCTATATGCCTTATTTTTGTCCACCTTAGTGTCAGCCACTTTTCTTTTCTTGGTTGCCATTTCTTAAAATGATTTAAAGTTAACCTGCTTGCACAGGGTGAACAATTTAGTTTTCCCAGGGCGCTTTACCATCCACGGTAATACCCATGCTGCGCGCTGTACCGGCTACCATTTTCATGGCGCTTTCCAGGGTGAAGCAGTTCAGGTCGGGCATCTTGTCTTTTGCAATAGCCTCTACCTGCGTCCAGGATACTTTACCCACCTTGTTACGGTTAGGCTCTTTAGAACCACCTTGTATTTTGGCAGCCTCCATCAGCTGCACGGGGGCCGGAGGCGTTTTGATTACAAAGTCAAATGATTTGTCGGTGTACACCGTCAGCAAAACCGGCAATACCTTACCCATTTTATCCTGGGTACGGGCATTGAACTGTTTGCAGAACTCCATGATGTTCACACCCTTGGAACCCAAAGCGGGACCAATCGGAGGTGCAGGGTTGGCTTGGCCGCCCTTCACCTGCAGTTTCACGTACGTTGCGATTTCTTTTGCCATTATTCTGTTTTTAATTTGGTTAAACGTCCCCCACGGTAAACCGTAGAAAACTCCCAAAGCTCAAAAGTCTTAAAAAGACATTTTAAGGGGGATGCAAAGGTAGGTATTAATTAAATTATTAGCAAAAATTGTTTGGAGTTCGGCATTTTTTTTGCTATTATCCGGGAATTGGGTTTAACTTTAATGGTTAAGTAGCTGTTAGTCAGCAACATACCGCATACTGTCTCATAGTCAAAGATACGTCATCTTCTGAACTTTTCCACCGGATTTCTGCAGGTGTGGAAAATTGCGCAAATAACCAGGCGCTTTTTACGCTTGTTCAGGCGGTACACCACCACATAAGGATATTCCTGATAAAAAATTCGCGGAACCAGTCCTTCCTTAGGGGATAACTTGCCGCATACCGCTGCAGGTAAGCCAGTTTTTCCCTGATGCATTGCAGGAATTTATGCCCCCTGCCTGCCTGCTGCTGTTTATACCAGTTGGCAGCCTCCTGCAGGTCGGTGACAGCCCCGGAAAGATAAATGAGTTGAAACATACTCCCCTACCCGTGCTTCACTTTTTTCAGCCCTCTTTCTACCATCTCCATTGCTTCTTCATGGCTAAAAGCCTTCTCTCTTCCCTCTTCATAATCTTTCCACCGCCGTTTCATCTCCGCCACAAATTCCTCATTATTCCACCACGGAGAATCCTGTCCGCCGCCCACAATGCTCTCCAATGCCCTTAGCGCCCGGCTGTCCGCAGCGTCTATAAATTCATGCAATTTTTTCCTTATTGCATCATCTTTCTTCATATATACGAGCATTTTCAACAAATTTAACGGTTTAAGGAATGCTGTGCTCCCCAAATCTACCCCCTCTCCCCCAAATCCCCTCCGTTCATTTTATTCATTTACAAGAGGGTGTTAACACCCGGAATTTTTTGTATTATTATCCTCCAAACCTCCTTTCCACTGTATGAAATTTCTCTTTCTTTTGATACCTCTTTTTGCAAACATTCACCCACCCATGCAAAAAACACAATTTCTCTTCGTAGGCACCTACACTTCCGGTGAAAGCAAAGGCATTTATGTATACAAAAAAGACCCTGCCACCGGCCAGTTCCACCACGTCAGCACCGCAGAAGGGCTCAGCAACCCCTCCTTCCTGGTAGTTGCTCCCGACCAAAAACACGTTTACGCCGTCAGCGAATCGGGTAAAAACCGCACCGGCAGCGTATACGCCTTCTCTTTCGATGCCGCCTCCGGCCGCCTGACCCTCCTCAACCAGCAAGACGGCGTGGGTAACGGCCCCTGCCATATCAATATGGACAAAGCAGGCAAATTTGCCATTACCGGTAACTATGCAGGCGGCAGCATTTCCGTAATGCCGGTGCGGACAGACGGTACAGTGAGTACAGCCTCCCAAACCCTCGTCCACAACGGCTCCAGCATTGTGGCCTCGCGGCAGAAGGCGCCCCATGTTCATTCTATCAACTTCTCGCCTGATGGTAAACAGGTGTTTGTACCAGACCTGGGCATAGACAAGATCATGGTGTACGACTTCAATACGGCCCATGCCATAGCGCCTCTCCGCGCCGCGGCCACCCCGTCTGTCAACGTTGAGCCCGGCGGCGGGCCCAGGCACCTCACCTTCAGCCCCAACGGCCAATTCGCCTACGTGGTGCACGAGATTTCCGGCAAGGTAACGGCCTTCCGCTATGAAAATGGTACCCTCCGCCCGCTGCAAACCATTTCGGCAGCGCCGGCAGATTATACCGGCAGCAATTTCAGCAGTGCAGACATCCATGTGTCTCCGGACGGGAAACATCTCTATATGTCCAACCGGGGAGACCTGAACAATATCTCCATCTTTTCCATTCACCCGGAAACGGGCATGTTGCAACTGCTGGGTCACCAGGCCTCTGGCGGTCAGCACCCGCGCAACTTCATGATAGACCCTTCCGGCAACTTCCTGCTGGCGGCCAACCAGAACGGCAATAACATTGTAATATTCAAGCGGGATGCGGCTACCGGCCTCCTGAGCCCCACCGGCCAGGAAATACAGGTACCCAACCCGGTTTGCCTGAAAATGCTCACGCTGGAATAACAGCCCCAATTGCATGTGGCACCGCATAAAACGTTGCTGATACAAGTATTGCGTACCTTCACAGGTACAAAATACCCCGAATATGAAACGCATTTGTTTAACGCTCGCACTCGTCTGCGCAACGCAGCTGCTCACACATGCACAAGACACCGCCGCCATGGAAAAAGCCTGGATGGAATATGCCACTCCCGGGCCCATGCACAAAATGATGGCCATGGCTGACGGCAACTGGAAAACGGATATCACGTTCTGGATGGCTCCCGGCGCCCCGCCCTCAAAGCAGATGGGCGCCTGCACCAACAAAATGATCCTGGGCGGCCGCTACCAGGAAAGCCGCCATACGGGAGACATGGGAGGTCAGCCCTTCGAAGGCATCGGCGTAATGGGTTATGACAACGCCAAAAAGATGTTCTTCTCCACCTGGGTAGATAACATGAGCACCGGTGTCATGTACCTGGAAGGCAAGTGGGACGATGCCACGCGCAGCATCACTTTCACCGGCAAGTCTACAGACCCCACCTCCGGGAAAGACCTCAACATACGGGAGGTGGTAAAATGGGTGGATGACAATACCCAGACCATGGAAATGTACATGATGCAGGACGGCACTGAATTCAAGAACATGGAAATCAAACTGACCCGCCAGTAACGGCATAAAAAAAGGTTGCCGTTTGAAGCGGCAACCTTTTTGAATATTTACAACAATCAGCCTTAGCTGATCTTTTCTACCTGCATGAAGTTCAGCTCTACCGGAGTAGCACGGCCAAAGATCTTTACGGTCACTTTCAGCTTCTTCTTGTCTTCCAGCACTTCTTCTATCACACCGTTAAAGTCGTTGAACGGCCCGTCAATGATCTTGATGGTTTCTCCAACAATATAAGGCTCGCTCATGGTGAGGCCCTGGTCGGAGATCTCGTCTACTTTACCCAGCATTTTGTTTACTTCGGACTTGCGGAGTGCAATCGGTTTTTCTTTACCGAGGAAGTGGATCACGCCGGAAACGTTGCGGATGGCCTGGATCACTTCGTCGTTCATTTTACCGTCGATGGCTTCTATCATCACATAACCGGGGTAGAAGTTCTTTTCGCGCATCACTTTTTTACCGGCCTGCACCTTATAAACTTTTTCCACGGGAAGGAACACCTGGGTGATCACGTTGCCCCAGTCACTGCGGCGAACTTCAATGTCCAGGTACTCTTTTACTTTCTTCTCTTTGCCACTCACCACGCGCAGCACGTACCATTTGGTTTCCTGAGTGGGGATTTGGGCTTCATCCATTATTGAAACAGTTTATAGTATTGCGATAAAACCAGGTGAGAGGCAGAGTCCATACCCCACACCAGCAGCGTGATGATGATGGTGGCGATCAGAACGATCATGGTAGAGGACTGCAGTTCCCGCCAGGTGGGCCAGGATACTTTATGAACCAGTTCGTGATACGATTCTCTGAAATAATTGGTGATTTTGTTCATGGTAATAAGTTATCCTGATATGAACGATAAAAATTGCCGTGGAGTAAAATCCTTGAATTTTACTGTCCGGCAATTTAATTCTTGGCACGGGTACTAGGATTCGAACCCAGATCAAAGGTTTTGGAGACCCGTATGCTACCGTTGCACCATACCCGTGTATGTAAAAGCCATTAGCTATTGCGCTTTGACCTCTGGCAAATATAATCCCTATTGATTAAACCGCTAAGGCTAATGGCTTTTTATTTACAGTATTGCTACTGATTATTTCAGGATCTCAGTTACCTGACCAGCACCTACGGTACGGCCACCTTCGCGGATAGCGAATTTCAGACCTTTTTCCATAGCGATGGGCTGGATCAGTTTAACGGTCAGGCCGATGTTATCACCAGGCATTACCATTTCCACACCTGCAGGCAGTTCAACTTCACCGGTAACGTCAGTAGTACGGAAGTAGAACTGGGGACGGTATTTCTGGAAGAACGGCGTGTGACGGCCACCTTCTTCTTTGCTCAGTACGTATACTTCGCATTTGAAGTCAGTGTGCGGAGTGATAGAACCGGGAGCGCAGATAACCATACCACGGCGGATCTGAGTTTTCTCAATACCACGCAGCAGCAGACCGGCGTTGTCACCAGCTTCACCTTCGTCCAGCAGTTTTTTGAACATTTCCACACCAGTACAGGTAGATTTCAGTGATTCAGACTGCAGACCTACGATCTCAACGTTGTCACCAACTTTGATACGACCGCGCTCGATACGACCGGTAGCAACAGTACCACGACCGGTGATGGAGAACACGTCTTCTACAGACATCAGGAACGGCTGGTCAACCGGACGGGGAGGCAGCGGGATATAAGTATCCACAGCTTCCATCAGCTCGTCGATTTTAGCCACCCATTTTTCGTCGCCGGCGAGAGCACCGGTAGCAGAACCCTGGATGATGGGCACATTGTCGCCATCAAAGCCATAAGAAGACAGCAGGTCGCGGATCTCGATCTCTACCAGTTCCAGCAGTTCCGGATCGTCTACCAGGTCAACTTTGTTCATGAATACAACAATACGGGGTACACCTACCTGGCGGGCCAGGAGGATGTGCTCCTTCGTTTGCGGCATCGGACCATCTGTAGCGGCAACCACCAGGATAGCACCGTCCATCTGAGCTGCACCAGTGATCATGTTCTTCACATAGTCGGCGTGGCCCGGACAGTCTACGTGAGCATAGTGACGGTTGGCTGTCTGATACTCAACGTGTGCTGTATTGATGGTAATACCTCTTTCTTTTTCTTCAGGAGCCGCGTCGATCTCGTCATATCCTCTTTTCTCAGCCAAGCCCTTGTTTGCCAGAATTGTAGTAATGGCAGCAGTCAAGGTAGTTTTACCGTGGTCCACGTGACCGATGGTACCAATGTTAACGTGGGGTTTATCCCGCTTAAAGGTTTCTTTTGCCATTGTATTTTTTTTTAAGATGGTTTGTAAAGATTGTATTATAGTTGTTTAAAAACGTTTTACAAACTGGAGCCAATCGCAGGAATTGAACCTGCACCTCCCCCAATTACGGTCAGGGCCGCTCATCCATTGAGCTTACCGGCTTAGTTAAACTTCAAATTTCGGACACCGTCAACCGTTTGCCAGTTTCCTGTATCCGAAACGTTGAGCTGTTGATGAGAATTGAACTCACGACCTCTTCCTTACCAAGGAAGTGCTCTACCCCTGAGCTACAACAGCAGTTGTGATGATGAGCGGGAGACGAGGTTCGAACCCGCGACCTACAGCTTGGAAGGCTGTCGCTCTACCAACTGAGCTACTCCCGCAATTATGAATTGCGCATCACGAAAAAAACCTCACTCCTATCTGCACAATTACGAATTACGACACTTTTTCAATTCGTAATCCGTAACGCCAATTCGTAACTGATTCGTGGGCAGGACAGGATTCGAACCTGTGAAGTCGAAAGACAGCGGATTTACAGTCCGCCCCATTTGGCCGCTCTGGAACCTGCCCAACTTATTTTTCTTTGCCCGGTACTTTACAGCCCGTAACTCTTACGAGCCAGCAGAGGGATTCGAACCCCCGACCCACTGATTACAAATCAGTAGCTCTGGCCAACTGAGCTATGCTGGCAATTTTTTTGTCAAGAAAAAACTTAACACCCCGTTTAAAGGAAGCGCAAAATAAATGTGAATCTTATTAAGAACCAAATCTTTTTTTTCACTCCCGCAAGGCACATTTTTCTGTACAAAACTTTTCCCGCTGCCGCAAAAAACTACCCGTTTAAAGTAGCTCACAACACCGGTTTAAGTTGGCTTAAATGCCCTACAGTAAAGAACTTTACTACCTTCGCCGACCCCTTTTTGAATCGGGATGGCAAAGGTAGTAAAGAGATATTTAATTCCAAAATATTTTTAGAAAATTAATGTAAATTCTTCTCCTTCTGGCGCTTGATCTGGGTTACAAGCGAATCAAAGGCAAGGTCGAAGGATTCCTCGAAAGATTTGGACTCATGTTTTACAAAAAAATCGTGACGGGGTATGTGCACTTTTATTTCAGCTATCTTATCCTTGATCTGGTGGGCTAACTGGTCTAACTTCAAAAAAACTTCAACAGATACTATTCGGTCGTAAAAAGTGGAAAGTTTCTGGATCCGTTTATTCACATGATCAATTAATTTGGCGTCCGCATCAAAACGCACGGTCTGAATTTGAACATTCATAACACTTAAATTTTACATTTAACAATCTGATTTCAAGCACGTAATCATCTTTTCATAGGCGATTTTGTTTATGGTAAAGAACTTGTTACTAATTTACTGAACTTTCTATCTTATTCCATTTTCTTCCTGAAAAATTTTGTTAAAATGACTTTTATGCAATGTTAACCCCTGTCAGCTATATAACAACTGACAGCGGTCAATCGTTGTGCTGTTCTGTATGCGTGAAGTACCTTGTCAACCTTTATATTGATATGCAAGGGTCGGCCGCTCAGGCCTTGGGGTGGGCTTGTTTGTATACGTTCTTCAGCTTCTCTATGGTATTGTGGGTGTACACCTGCGTGCTGGCCAGCGAGGCATGGCCTAACAGCTCTTTTACGGCGTTAATGTCCGCCCCGTTGTTGACCAGGTGCGTAGCAAAGGTGTGGCGGAGTATATGCGGGCTTTTTTTGGAGAGAGTGGTCACCTGCCCCAGCGCGGCCTTTACAGTACGGTACACATACCCTTCATTCACCCGCCGGCCGTCTTTCTTCACCAGCAGGTACTGCAGGTCAGGGTTTTCCAGCTCGCTCCGCTTGCGCTCCATATATGCCCTGATAGCAGCCACCAGGTGGTTGCTGATGGGAATGATGCGCTCCTTGCCGCCTTTGCCCAATACCTTGATGTGGCTGTTGGGAAGGCTGATGCCATCGTGCCGCAGCCCTATCAGCTCCGCGCGGCGGATGCCGGTCTGGTACAGGATATCCAGCACCAGCTGCCGGGTGGCGCCGTCAAAATCATCTGCAAACAGGGGTTGCCCGCATGCCTGGTTCCGCTCCACCTGCTGCATGCCCTTTTCTTCCACAAACAAGGGCAGGCGCTTGCGCATTTTGGGGCTCACCACCCTGAACATGGGGCTTTGGGCAATGGCGCCCTCCCGTACGGCAAACTTGAAAAATGATTTTAAAGTGGATATTTTCCGCCGGATGGTAACGGCGGAAGCGTCTTCCTGCTCTCCCCTGCCATGCAACCCTGTGGCCAGCCATGACTGCACCTGGAAAGCATCTATCTCTCCCAGCGGGGTAGGCCCGTATACGGCCTGCATGTACTCAAAAAACTGTTGAAGGTCAAGCCGGTAGCTGGCGGTAGTATGCTGCGAATAACGTTTCTGCAGCGCAAGATAAGAGAGGAACTGTTCAGCCAGTGCGGGTAGTCCGGTCATAACGAATACAAAAAAATTGATGACTGTAAAGTTATAGAAAACCTTACAATCATCAATCTATGTATTACTAATAAGTTGGGTCGTTTCTTATGCGTCAAACTTTCCGGTAGAGAGCTGTTGTTTGTAAACAGCTTTCAGCACCTGCGTACGGCGGCGGATGGAAGGTTTTGTAAATGACTGGCGCTCTCTGAGTTGCAGCAGGATCTTGGCCTTCTCAAATTTCTTTTTATACTTTTTAAGCGCTTTGTCTATGTTTTCGCAATCTTTGGAATCGATAATTAACATAAATCTCCTTTATAAATTTTTATGGACGGCAAAGATACGGAGTATTTTTCAACTTTCAAAGTTATTCACACGCAATTTTAATTGCCTAATTTCGGGGTCCAATATTACGATTATTATGTTTACCGGCATTATTGAAACAATGGGCACTGTGGCCTCCGCAGTGCAGGAAGGCGGAAATCTCGAGATCACCATACAATCATCCATAGCACCGGAGCTGAAGGTAGACCAGAGCGTGTCTCACAACGGCGTATGCCTCACGGTTACGGCAGTGGAGGCAGACCGGTATAAAACCGTGGCGGTAGCGGAAACCCTGCAGAAAAGCAACCTGGGCGCCATACGGCCGGGCCACGCCGTTAACCTGGAGCGGGCCATGATCTTCAACAGCCGTATAGACGGGCACATTGTGCAGGGGCATGTAGACGGCACCGGCACCTGCGAGTCTGTTCAGGAAGTAGACGGCAGCTGGCTGTACCGCATCCGTTTTGATGCAGGTTTTGCCCCCCTCATAGTAGAAAAAGGGTCTGTTTGCCTCAACGGCATCAGCCTTACGGTGTTTGATATTACGGACAACGCCTTTACGGTGGCCATCATTCCCTATACCCACCAGCATACCAACATCCAATACCTGCAGCCGGGAGACGTAGTGAACCTGGAGTTTGACATCCTGGGCAAATACGTGGCCCGTCAACTGGCGCGCACTTCTAAAAACGACAACAATTGAACCATTCACTCTCTCAGACACTGGGTTTACAATACCCGCTTATTATGGCCCCCATGTTCCTGGTGAGCAATGAGGCCATGGTAAAAGCGGCCATCCGCAGCGGCATTGCCGGCACTTTCCCTTCTCTCAATTACCGGAACGAAGGTGAGCTGGCAGCGCTGCTGGAAAGGCTCAATGAAACCAAAGCCGGCGTGCAGCAAGGCACCTACGGCGTAAACCTGATCGTTCAGAAAACGAACCCGCTCTATAAAAAACACCTGGATGCCTGCGTGGCGGCCAAGGTACCCTTTTACATCACTTCCCTGGGCAACCCGCGGGAGGTGATAGACGGCGCCCACAGCTACGGCGCCAAAGTACTCTGTGATGTAACCAACCTGGAGCATGCGGCCAAAGCGGTACAGAACGGGGCAGACGGGCTTATTGCCGTTTGCGCGGGCGCAGGCGGCCATGCGGGCCCCTACCCTATGCACGTGCTGGTACCGGCGCTGAAAAAGGCCTTCCCGGAAGTGCCGGTGATAGCGGCAGGCGGCATTGCCACAGGGCAGCAAATGGCCAGCGCCATGGTATTGGGGGCAGACGCGGTGTCTATCGGCACACGCTTTATTGCCAGCACGGAAGCCGGCGTGAGCGATGAATACAAGCAGGCCATTATCAGCCACGGCATGGAAGATATTGTGCTCACGGAGCGCCTTTCCGGCACGCCCTGCAACATCATCAACACCCCTGCCGCGCAAAAGCTGGGCTACAAACAAACATCCTGGGAAAAATGGCTTTCCCGCAACCCGCGCACCCGCAAGTACTTCAAAATGATGGTGCAGATGAAGGGCATGAAAAAACTGCAGAAGGCCATCAAACCCAACTATTACAACCAGTTGTGGAGCGCCGGCCAAAGCGTTGAAATGGTAGATGACATTACAGGGGTAGACGAAATTGTGAGCCGCCTCATGCAGGAGTACCGGCAGAGCCTGAAAGCGTTTGTATAGGCGCCCAAATTAAATTTATCTTTGCAAGATGTCTGAAACACAAAACTACCAGGAAGGTGCCGTGCTGCTGATCAACAAGCCGTTAACCTGGACCTCTTTTGACGTTGTACGCAAAATCCGCAATACCACTAAAGCCAAAATAGGCCATGCCGGCACGCTTGACCCGCTGGCTACCGGGCTGCTCATTTGCTGCACGGGTAAAATGACCAAAAAGATCAATGAATACCAGGCGCAGGAAAAAGAGTACACCGGCACTTTTACCCTAGGCGCCACCACCCCTACCTTTGACCTGGAATCCCAGCCGGAGGGCCACCAGCCCGTACCGGCCCTTAGCCGGGAAGAGCTGCAGGGGTATGCAGACCGCTTCACCGGCCCGCAGCAGCAAATGCCACCCATTCATTCCGCCATCAAGCAGAACGGGAAGCCCATTTACCACCTGGCCCGCAAAGGCGTGGACGTGAAGGTGGAACCACGGGCCATTGTGATACATGCTTTTGAAATTACCGCGGTTGAGCTGCCCATAGTGCATTTCAGGGTAGTGTGCAGCACGGGTACCTACATCCGCTCACTGGCAAATGACTTTGGGGCGGCCCTTGGATGCGGCGCGTACCTGAGCAGCTTGTGCCGCACCCGCATAGGCGCGTTCAGGCTGGAAGATGCGGTAGAAGTAACGGATTTTATTGAGCAGTATAAACAGGCGCATCAGAACGGATAGCCGATAGCAATGTTCCAGATCACATTATCCCGGCGCCAGCGGCTGTCTCCCAGCGCCCATTCCCCAATGTACCACCCGCTGTTGTTCCGGGTGGGATAAGGTTTTTTAAGGGGAATACCCCAGTCGAACCGGATCACGAAATAGCTGAAATCCAGCCGTGCGCCCAGGCCTGTGCCGATGGCGAGCTGTTTGTACAGGTTCTTGACCTGGAATTCCGCCCCTGGGCGCAGCGTATCTTTCTTCAACATCCAGATATTACCGAAATCAAGGAAGGTAGCGCCTTTCAGGTTGATAGTGCCGCCAAACAGGCGCAGCACGTCAAAACGGTATTCCACGTTACCTTCCAGCTTGAGATCGCCGGTTTGGTCAGGGAAGATAGCGGCTATGGAAGACGTGTCTGTATACGAACCGGGGCCCAGCGTACGCAGGCGCCAGGCGCGGATGCTGTTGGGGCCGCCGGCGGTGAACTGGCGGATGTAAGGCAATACGTCGCTTTGCCCGTAGGGAATGCCCAAACCGGCATAGGCCCTGGTAGCCACGGAAGACTTGTTGTAGTTCCAGTAATGACGGTAATCCACTTCGCCCCGCACAAATTGCGAAATATTCACCCTGGCCAGCGTTTCCAGGTTCTCACTGCGGCTGCTGATCACATGTATCAGCCCGTTCACGCCTTTCAGCCACATGCCTGATTCTTCAAAAGTGGCGCGGAAGTAGGAGTTTTGCCTTTTATGGAAAATATCGTTGTTGGCAAAGGTGTAGGAGATGGCCTCCCCGCCGATGAACGCAGGCTCAAAGCTGCGCCGCAGGTAGGGGTTGGGGTCTACCACCGTATCCTTGAAGCCGGGGGTGAGCACCACGCCCACGTAGTTGAGGGTGAACGGCTTCACCGTCCACCGCTTGTAAATGGACTCGTTCCATTCATACCCGAAAGCCCCGGTAACGTTGCGGATGTTGAACTTGTCTATCCTGCGCAGGTTGTTGAAACCAGCGGATATTCTCGTTTTGGCGGTTGAGCGGTTGCTCTGCCGCACACGAAAAGGTGTAATGAAACGCGGCAGGATGAAGTCTGCGTTAATACCGTATTCCGTGGCCTGCATATCGAACCGGCTGGCGTTGCGCACCACTTCCACCCCGCCCTTCAGCGTAACGTGCAGCTCATTGGCGGCCCGGTTCACGTTGAAGTGCCGGTACCCCAGTGATACGCCGCTGCCTATGAAATAGTCGCTACTGGTGGTGAGGTCTATGTTGGCGCTCAGCTCCTGCTTCTTGCGCGGGGTGAGCTGGATGAATGCGTCCAGCTTCTGCACGGTGTCTTTGCTCTCCCGGAACTGCACGGTCACAAACTGCCAGAGGTTCAGGTCATACAGGCGGTTTACAGTGTTGTTGTAGTTAGTGGTGGAATATTTGTCGTTGCTCCTCAGCTGCACCGCGCGCGTGAGCACCCGCGGGCGTATGAGGTTCTCATGATATTTTACAAGGAGGTGGCGGCTTTCTGTGGTATGGAAAGTGGTGTCATTCACATTGTCTTGCAGCTTGAAGTCCGGGAAAGCGTAGATCTTGTTCAGGTAAAATATTTTGGTCAGATCACTGGCGGAATCTTCCGGCTGGCGGATGCTCACCTCTATGTCCATCGTAGGCTTCTGGTCTGCGCTCAGCACGGTGGGCATGCTTTCAAAAGGGTTCAGCGGGTCAAGGAACAGGGATTTGTTCAACGTGTCTACGGTGAAAGACACCAGGTCACGGTTGAACTTGTAATAACCTGCGTCCCTGATCATGCGGGTGAGGCGCTCCCGCTCATCGCGCAGGTTGCCGGCCTTGTAGGCATCGTTCACTTTCAGCAGGGAGAGGTTCTCGCCTTCTTTCACAATTTTGGCAATGGCCGTATCAGGTATATCGTACAGGATTTTCCTGATCACGAAGTTCTTGCCGGTGTTCACCTGGTAGGTCACATCCGCTTTCTGGGCCTTGATGTCTGCCTTGTAAGTAGCAGTGGCGTAGAAATAGCCCTGGTTGTTGAGATAGGACACCATGCGGGCGGCAGACTCCGCCGCTTTGGAAGAATCGAATATCACCGGCGCCTGCAGGTTTCTTTCTGCCAGCACCAGGTTCCAGAACCAGTTGCTTTTTTTATCGTACGTTTTTTTGTTGTAGAGCCACACCTTGAGCCGGGTGCCCAGCACCTTCTGGTTAGGCTTCTGCAGCATCAGGGAGGAAGAGTTCAGGTCATTCTTCAGGTTGTTCTTTTCCGCGGAAGGGAGTTTGCCCTCAATACTTACGCTGCTGCCTGTAAGCAGGCTCTGGTTTTGCTGCAGGTATCTTGTGTTGGAGCAGGCGTTCAGCAAAAGGCATAGCAGCATCAGCAGCGCCGGTACCGGCAGATGGATAGATGGTGCATATGTCTTTTTCTTCACTGGTAGTTTGCATTTGGGTACTTACACATCCCTGTTCGAGAGGGGCTGTTGGCTGAATGCCGGATTTCCTGTAGGTTTGACCCCATGTTATCAAAGGCGCAAATTAAATATATTCAATCATTACAACACAAAAAAAACAGGCAAAAATCCGGCCAGTTTGTAGCGGAGGGTGACAAGATAGTGCAGGAACTGATCACCGGCAGCGCCGCCGCCGTGAAAGCTGTATATGCCACTGCGCAGTGGCTGGAAGGCCGCCGGGTGCCGGCGGGCATTGCGGTAGAAATGGTAACGCCGGAGGTATTAAAGCAGCTCTCTTCGCTTTCCACGCCCAACCAGGCGCTGGCCCTGGCAGACATGCCTTCCCTGCCGCCGCTGCGGCTGGAGGGGGCAGTATCCCTTGCGCTGGATACCCTGCAAGACCCCGGTAACCTGGGCACCATTATTCGTATAGCCGACTGGTTTGGCATCCGCCAGGTGATCTGCTCCCCAGACAGTGCTGACGCCTACAACGCCAAAACCATACAGGCTACCATGGGCAGCCTGCTGCGTGTACCGGTATACGTACAGCCCCTGGTTGAACTATTGCAGGCCCACCCCCATATTCCCTCCTATGCCGCCACGCTTCACGGGGATAACATTGTGAACGTTCCGCCGCTGAAAGAAGGCATCATTCTCATCGGCAACGAATCTCGCGGGCTGAGCGCCGCCGTGCTGGAGCACTGCAGCCGCCGCATTACCATACCGCGGCTGGGAGAAGCGGAATCTCTCAACGCAGCCGTGGCCACCGGCATTATCTGCGGCCGGTTGCTTATTTGAACTGGATAGCCCTTACCGGTACAATGCGGCGTACCAGCAAGGATGGTATGAGCAGGATGAGCACACAGATGAGCAGCGTACCCACATTGATAAGTATCACTTTCCACCACTGGATGGCAATGGGCGCCATCGTCATGTAATAGGATTCTTCGGGCAGCTTGAAAAAACCGGTGTATTGCTGCAGCAGCGCCAGGCCAATGCCCAGCACATTGCCTATCAGGATGCCGGCCAGCGTGATGTAACCCGCCTGGTAAATAAAAATGCCCTGTATAGCGCCATTGCGCATGCCGAGCGCCTTCAGAATGCCCACCATGTTCGTTCTTTCCAGTATGAGAATAAGAATGGCCGTGATCATGTTGATCACCGCTACAATGGTCATGATCACCAGGATGATAGTCTCGTTTTTATTCTGCAGGCCCAGCCAGTCAAAAATATTGGGGTATACTTCCTGCATGCTGCGCAGCGCCAGCTCATCCGGCAGCAGGTTCCCGATGCTGCTGCGGGCGCTGTCTATCAGCCGGTAGTTGTCAAGAAACACTTCGTAGCCGCCTATTTCACCCGGCTCCCAGTCGTTCAGGCGGCGAACAAGCCCCATATCACCTATCAGGTAAGTTTTATCATACTCCTCGATGCCGGTTTTATAAATGCCGCAAACGGTGAGCTTGCGCGCGCGGGGCGGCAGCCCGTCTCCCCGTACAAAATATACCACGACGGCGTCGTTGAGCTTTATCTGCAGCAGCGCCGCAGTGTTGGCAGACACAATGATCTCGGAAGAATAACCGCTGTCTGTAAACCGGATGGGACGGCCTTCTTCCAGGAAAGCGGGCTCATTGCCGGGGGCAATGCCCTTGAATATCATGCCCTCTGTTTCCTTGTCTTTTTTGACGATCACGCTTTTGGTGGCAAACGCGTCTACCTCCTTCACACCTGGCAGCGCGCGGATTCCGGCCTCCAGGGCGCTGTCTGCCATAAAGGGCACCTGTTCCGCCAGCGGGCCTGCGTTCACCTGGTATTGGGTGATGTGCATGTGGCCCCAGAAGCTGAAGATCTTGTCCGAGATAACCTGCTGAAAGCCGTTGATCAGCGCAGTGGCCATTATCATCACCGCCACACTGAAAGCCGTGGCAATCATGGCTATGTTGATAATGAACTTGGAAAAGGAAGAAAAGCGGTTGAAGGCTATCCTTCCGGCAATAAACAGGGAAACGCGCATGCCGCAATTTATACAATTTAGAAATTCATTGTAAATTACAGCTATGAGGAAAGTAGCACAAGCATGCTTTACCGTTGTGGCATTATTCGGTTTTTTGACCCTGCGGGCACAGGAGAATGCCATTACGCCAGACCACATTTATCACCGCAACATTGCCACAGTTAAGCTGAACCCGCCGGGAGAGCCCCTGGGCATGCCCGTGGTGGCCCTGAACTCCAATGAAACGCTGGAGCTGAGCTTTGACGACCTGCTTAATGAAATGCGCACGTATTATTACACGCTGGTACTTTGTGATGCAGACTGGAAGCCGGCAAGGCTCAACCCCATTGAGTACCTCCGGGGCTTTACAGAAAACCAGATCAGGAATTTCCGCTTCTCCAGCATTGCCCTGCAAAAATATGTGCATTACAGCCTGCAGATACCCAACTCCAACTGCATGCCCACCAAAGCGGGCAATTACCTGCTGAAAGTGTATCTTGACAGTGACACGTCCAAGCTGGCCTTCACCCGCAGGCTGATGGTATACAATAACCGGGCAGGCGTAACGGGCTTCATTTCCCAGCCCACTAACCCCAAGCTGTTCCGCACTTCGCAAAAGATCAACGTGGCCGTTAATACCAAAGGCCTGAACGTACAGAACCCCTTTGACCAGGTGAAGCTGGTGATACAGCAGAATAACCGCTGGGACAATGCCATCACCAACCTGAAACCGATGTTCATTAAAGGGGATGTGATAGAGTACAATGCGGAGCAGGACTGTATTTTTCCCGCCATGAAAGAGTGGCGCTGGGTAGACCTCCGCAGCTTCCGCCTGCAAACGGAACGGGTGCAGAAAACGGACTACCGCAAATCCAGCACGGAAGTAACGGTGCTGCCTGACTTCCCGCGTGACAATGTGGTATACCAATACCTGAAAGATATCAACGGCATGTTCTACCCCGGCATCATAGAAGACTATGACCCCAGCTTTGAGGGAGACTATGCGCGGGTAAACTTCACCTTCCCGGCTAAAGAACCCTATGCCGGGTATGATATGTATATTTTCGGGGAACTGACCAATTACGAGCTTAACACCCTCAACAAAATGACCTACAATGGCCCGCGGCAGGCCTATGAAGGGGCCTTGTACCTCAAGCAGGGCTATTACAACTACGTGTACGGGCTGCTGGACAAAACCAACAACCAGTTCAGTACGGAATTTACGGAGGGCAACTGGTGGGAAACGGAAAACTCCTACACCGTGCTGGTATACTTCCGTTCCCTGGGCGGGCGGTATGATGAGCTGGTAGGCCAGCTGCGCCTCAACTCGCTGCTGAACCGCAGCCGTTAACCGGTAACCGGCGTAACGGGGTCTGTCTGGTATACAGATTGCCGCAACTTCACAATATTGGCTGCCCCGCGTTTGATGATGATGCGGGTACCACGGTCGTACGTAAAATACCGGTAAAACCAGTTGATGAACACCACCAGCTTGTTACGGAAGCCCAACAGGTTCAGCAGGTGAACCACCATCCAGGCTATCCAGGCCAGGTAACCGCTGAGCCGGATGCCCGCAAACTCTGCCACAGCCCGGTTGCGGCCAATGGTAGCCATGCTGCCAAGGTCTTTGTATTTGAATGGTTGCTGGCCATACCCCTTCAAAGCCGCCTGGATATTCCTGCCCAGCTGCTTACCCTGCTGCATGGCCACCTGCGCCACCATGGGGTACCCTTTCGGGAACCTGTCATCATTCACCATCAGGGCAATATCTCCTATTGCGTAAATATTGTTGGTGCCTTTTACCAGGTTAAACTCATTCACGTTCACCCGCCCGTTGGGCAGCACCTCTCCTTCCGGCAAACCGGCAATGGGCACGCCTTTAACGCCGGCAGACCACAGCAATGACTGCGTTTGTATGGTTTCCCCGTTGCTGAGCAACAGGTTGAGACCGTCATAATCTTTTACCGCCACATTGGTCATCACCTTTACGCCGATATGCTCCAGGCTTTCAAAGGTTTTCCGGCTGCTGGCCTCTGTCATTCCCGCCAGCACGCGCGGGCCTGCTTCTATCAGGTAGATGTTCATCAGGTGCAGGGGCAGCTCCGGGTAGTCTTTCGGAAGAATGTATTTACGCAGCTCCGCAAAAGCGCCTGCCAGTTCCACACCGGTAGGCCCGCCGCCCACCATCACAAAGTTGAGCTTGGGCCTTACTTCCGCTTCGTTCTGCAACAGCAGGCACTCTTCAAACTGTTTCAGCACATAGTTGCGGATCTGCACCGCTTCTATCAGCGATTTCATGCCAATGGCATGCTCCTCTATCAGCTTGTTGCCGAAAAAGTTGGTGTTGCTGCCGGTGGCAACAACAAGGTAATTGTATTTGATATCACCAATATTGGTGACCAGTATGTTCTCTGCCGCATTCACGTTTTTCACCTCCGCCATCCTGAAATGGAAATTCTTCTGGTGCTTGAAAATGCCGCGCAACGGAAAGGCTATGCTGTCTGGTTCCAGGCCGGCAGTGGCTACCTGGTATAAAAGGGGCTGAAAAAGATGGTAATTGTTCCTGTCCAGCAATACTACCTGTACGGGGGCGCGCTTTAAAGCCTTAGCCAGGTTAATGCCTGCAAATCCTCCTCCAACGATCACTACCCTGGGCCGGTCTGTATCCGGTATGTTCGGTTGTATCATGATTTGTGATTTAAATGCTACAGCAAATTGGCCACAAATGCCATACCATTGTTAATTTTTATCAAAAGTACAAAACTTTCAGTATAAAATGAAAGATACTGTAAAAAAGAACAGGCGGCAGCTCCCTTTTTTCCGGGAAACCACCGCCTGTTCAACACATTTCCGTACCGGGTTATTGTTGCACGATCAGGGGGAAAAGGGGGCTTTCCACGTGCGCTGCACGCATATATCCATCCATTTTCTTTATAATATCTGGGTGTTGTGCCGCCACGTTATGCTTTTCACCAGGGTCTTGCTGCAGGTCATACAGCTCCAGGGGGCCGGCAGGGTCTTTTTTCACCTGCAGGCGAACGGCCTTCCACTTGCCGGCGCGTACGGCCTGGCGGCCACCGCCTTCATGGAATTCCCAATAAAAATAGGGATGTTCCTTTTGCCTGCCTTTGCCCAGCCAGGTGGGCAATATGGATATGCCGTCTGTTGCCTTTGCCGGCGGGGCGCCCGCTATGTCAAGGAATGTAGGCATCAGGTCCCAGAAGGCGGCAGGCTGCGCGGTACGGCTGCCGGCCTTTACCTTGCCCGGCCATTTCACAATAAAGGGCACGCGGATGCCGCCTTCATACAGGTCTCGCTTTACGCCGCGGAAACCGCCACTGCTGTTAAAAAATGCCGGGTCTGCGCCGCCTTCTGTATGAGGGCCGTTGTCACTGCTGAATATGACAATGGTGTTGCGGGACAGCCCCAGTTCTTCCAGCTTGTCCAGCACCTGCCCCACGTATGCATCCAGGCGCGTTACCATAGCGGCAAAGGTGGCGCGCGGTTTTGCAACAGACGCGTAGCCGCCCACAGAGGCCTGCGGGCCGTAGTCGTTACCCTTATGCGGCGTTTCGCTGAAGCTGTGCTCGTACTGGCGGTAGTATGCATCTTCCGGCCCCTGCAGTTCCGCATGCGGCAGCACGGTAGGAATGAACAGGAAGAACGGCCGGCTCTTGTTGGCTTCAATGAAAGCCAGCGTTTTTTCCTGTATCAGCTCCGGTGCGTACACCTTTTTCTGCTGCAGGTTATTGCCTTCGAGTATTACTTTCCTGTCATTATCCCACAAATGGGTGGGGTAATAGCGGTGCGACTGCCGCTGGCAGTTGTAGCCGAAGAAGGTATCGAAACCTTTTTTATCAGGCGCCCCGCTGGTGCCTACCATACCCAGGCCCCACTTGCCGAAAGCCCCGGTAGTGTAACCTGCCTGCTGCAACATTCTGGCATAGCTTTGCACGGAGTCTGCCAGCGGCTCCTGCCCTTCCGGCTGTATTTCCTTGTTGCCACGAATGTAGGTATGCCCGGTATGCAAGCCGGTCAGCAACGATGCGCGGGAAGGCGCGCAAACAGACGTGCCGGAATAAAAGGAAGTAAAACACATGCCCTGTTTGGCAAGGCGGTCAAGGTTCGGTGTTTTGATCTTTTGCTGCCCGTACGGCCCAATATCCCCATACCCCAGGTCATCCGCAAGAATGAACACGATGTTCGGTTTTTGCTGTGCATGCACCACCGTGGTTAACGCGGCGCAGCAAAAGGAAAGAATAAGCAGTTGTTTCATGTGTCTATTATTACCAGTCTTTGTTTTGCGTAATGTTGCCGCCGCTGGCGGTAACTTCCTTATAAGGTACAGGATATAAATATTGTTTGGCGGCAAAGGAAACATAGTCTACCGGCTGATAGCTGTACGCGAACGTTCCGTTGGCGTTGCGGGTGATCTTCACGCCGGATACCTGTTTGTTCAGCGTTTGCTCCGCCACCTTCCAACGCCGGAGATCCCAGTACCGGTGCTCCTCGAAAGCCAGCTCCAGCCGCCGTTCCAGCCGTATGGCCTCCCGCATTTCCGCTTTGCTCATATTGGCTTTCAGGCCATACAGGCCATCTGCTCCCGCCTGCAGCCCTGCTCTTTTGCGGATGTCTTTCAGCTGCGTGTATGCCGCCCCCCGGTTGTCTGTTTCGTTGGCGGCTTCAGCATAGTTCAGCAATATTTCCGCATAGCGAAAGATAGGGAAATTGTGGTTCTGGTTAGAATAATCACTGGCGGCGGCAAAATCTCCCAGGAACTTGCGCATATAATACCCTGTGCGTGTGCGGCGCGCCACGCGCACTTCGGCGGACGGGTTATCCAACCCGCCTTCAAACGTTTCAACAGAGCGCCCCAGCCACATCATACCGTTATAAAAAACCGTGGCGGCCAGGCGCGGATCACGGCCGGCGTATGGATTGGCAGGATTGTAGCCGGAAGCGGCGTCAGTAATGGCAAGGCCGTTCAGCATGGGGAAGGCATCTACCAGCTGCTGTGTTGGACTAACATATCCCTGGCTCACATTAGGTTCCACATACCCCACGGGCGCGTTCTGCCGCTCCAGGTTGGAATGCTGCGCGGCCTGGTAGGCCAATATCACTTCCGGGCTCTTGCGAACGGTGAACACATCCCTGAAATTACCTGCCAGCGAATATTTACCCAGGCTGATCACGCTATTGGCTGCCGCGGCGGCGGCGGCCCACCTGGCGGGGTCATCCGCGGGGTTGTTCAGCGGGCTGGCGGCCAGCAGCAGCGTTCTGCTTTTCAGCGCCAGCGCAGCGGCCTGGGTGATGCGGCCAAGGTTGGTATTGTCTATCGGGTCTGTGCGCAGAGACGGGAAAATGGCATCACATTCCTGCACAATGTAGGCCACCACTTCATCAAATGTGCTCCTTTTCACCAGGATGTTCTCTTCCAGTGAATAGGCCTTGTCTCCCAGTAGCGGTACGCCGCCGTAGCGGCGCAGCAATTCAAAGTAGCTCATGGCCCTGATAAACCGTACCTCAGCTTTCCAGTAGGCTTTGGTAACGGCATCACGCGGTACTACATCAATGTTGGCAAGGAACAGGTTGGCCCTGCGGATGGCCTCATACGCGGGCGCCCATTTATCGTCTGGATTGTTCACGGCGGAGAGCCTAGACTTTCCAAGCACTTCAATATTGCTGCCGAAGCTGGACGCAACGGCATCGTCTGTTGCGGCGTCCAGCACCACATTGTCTATACGGTTATACCCGTTCGGCAGAAAGGCGTAAATGCCGTTCACCACCCATTCCGCATAGGTAGCGTTCTTGTCAAGCGAATCGTACACGATGTTGTTGGTGATCCGCTCAACAGGATAGTCTTCGTACTTCTTGCAGGAGAACGCAAAAACAAAAGTTGCTGCCGCCAGTATGGATATTTTGATGTTCATGAGCTTTCAATTAAAATTTGATCGATATGCCTCCGTTGAGAATACGTTGCAGCGGGTATCCCAGGCTGCCGTTTTCCGGGTCAAACCGGTCTTGCCCGCTGAAGGTGAGCAGGTTGTAGCCGCTTGCAAATACGCGGCAGCCCTTGATCTTCAGGCGGTCCAATACTCCGCCGCGGAAAGTATATCCCAGCGCTACGGTCTTCAGCCGCAGAAAGTCTGCGGAGGCCAGCCAGAACGAAGAGTTTACATGATTGTTGGGATTGAAACCCGCGGTCAGGCGCGGATAAGTGGCGGTGGCGGCGGTTTCAGGCGTCCAGCGGCCGTAGTGATGCGGAAAGGCGGGGCCTCTCCCTTCGTTCTGGAACTCCCATTCTCCCAGGCCGGTAAGGCTCATCATGCGGTTGGCCAGGCCTGCTATCTGCAGGGACAGGTCAAAGCCTTTCAGCGTAATGCCCGCACTGATGCCGTAGTATATCTCCGGCTTGTCAGGGCCTATCTTCGTTACATCATAGAAATTGATCACGCCGTCACCATTCAGGTCCCGGTACTTCAGGTCTCCGGGCACGGAGCGGTATCCCTCCACCACCGGGCCTTCGCCGGCGCTGGTCACAAAGCCGTCTGCAATATATCCGTATTGCTGCCCGATGCGGTCTCCCGTTGTTTCCATCCAGGGGTATGCCTGTGCGGCCTGATCGTTGTAGGTAACGCGGCCCCGCTGTATGGCCATATTGGCGGCAATATAATAGTCAAGGGCATTCACTTTGTCTGCCCAGCGCGCGGTGGCTTCCAGCCCGGTGTACAGGCTTTTACCGATGTTCTCCGCCGGGTAGGGAGCGCCCAGCAGCGCTGTGTTACGGCCTCTCTGCTGCAGCAGGTCAAAGAACTGGTTCCGGTAATAGTCTACGGAGAGTGTGGCGCGGTTGTTCAGCATGCCGATGTCTGTTCCGATGTTCCATTTCAGGGCCTTTTCTGTAGTGCGTACGTAAGGCAACTGGCTCTCTTCGGTTCCCTGCACGCCCCCGGCGCCGGTGCCAATGTAATAGGCAGACCCGTAATTGGAATAGGTGTACAGGTAGCTGAAGTAGTTGGCGTCTATGCGGCCCGTAAGGCCATAGGTAGTGCGCAGCTTGAGGTGGTCAACCAACCCGTTTTCCGGGAAGAAATTTTCGTTGTGCACATTCCAGCCAATGCCTGCCGCGGGATACAAATTGTATTGATGGCCGGGCTTGTACCAGTTATTGCCGCTGTAGGAAGCCGCCAGGTCAACAATATACCGGTTGCCCATGCGGTATTCCGCACGGAAAATGCCGTTCTTGATCACAAACGGCAACTGGCTGCCGTAACGGGCGGTGCTGCGCTGGTAGTGCAGGGCTACGTCCAGGTGATGCTCTTTCCAGCTCCGGGAAACACCGGTTGAAAAGTCCATGAACAGCGAACCGTTGCGCACGCTTACGCCGGAAGAATTGTTCTGCTCGCTGATGCTGCCAAACTGCCGGTAGAGCGTATCATTGGCGCCGGTTATTTTCATTTCATAGGTAGCGAAGTTTTTGTTGCGGATGATGTTGTGAATGATCTCCATGGTGTAGGAAGCAGTAGCCTTTATCCACCATCCTTTCCAGACATCACTCATATCCCGCTCCAGCAGCAGGTCTGCCAGCCCGTCATTCATATTGATCTGCGAGTAGCCGGCGCCGGTAGACTGCCCCCAGATGTTGTTGGAGAACAGCTGGTTGCCGCCGAAGGAACCGTTGGGGTTATATACGGGGTACGCATTGGCGGGTGTATTGAGTATGCTGTTGAACAGCCCAGATACGCTGCCCGTTGAAATATCCAGCCTGCCCGTGTTGGGCGCAAAGCTGAGCGCGGCAGCGCCTCCGGGCGCGTTGCGCCGGCGGCTGGAGCCGTGTATGTTCAGGGATAATTTGGTGCGCGGCGAAAGGTCTATGCTCACATTACCGCGGAAGCCGAAGCGCCGGTAATCTACGTTGGTGCTGTAGCTGTTGAGGCTGTTCTGGTTCAGCAGGCCCTCCTGCTTCAGGTAGTCAATGGAAAGAAAATAGCCCAGGGCCTCTGTTTTACCGTCTGCGCTGAGCACGTACCGCTGGTAAGGCGCCTGCTTTTCCATGATGCGCGCGTTCCAGTTGTTGTCGGGATGCGTATAGGGAGCGCTGCCATTGCGGTATTTGGCAATATCATCCGCAGTATACAATGCAGGTCTTCCGTCATTCTGCAGCGCTTCATTGTACAGCTCGGCATAGGCGGCGGAAGACAGCAGCTCACGCTGTTGCAGCGGCTGCGCAATGCCGGTGTTCACGGAAAAATCCATGTTATGCCCCAATTGCGCCGCCTCCTTGCGCGTGGTGATCATGATCACCCCGTCTGCGCCTCTCAGCCCCAGCGCGGCGGTAGACAGGGCGTCTTTCAGCACGGTAACAGATGCCACCTGCTCCGGCAAAATGGTGTAGATGTTCCGGGGAATGCCATCTACCAGTACCAGCGGCGTTCTTCCACGCAGGGAAAAAACAGGCTGATCATTACCCGGCTCGCCGTTTTCCTGTGTGGTGGCCAGGCCGGCTATTCTGCCGGTCAGTGCATTCCCGATACCGGTCAGCGGCACGGCGCGCAGCGCTTCGCCATCTGCAAAGCCCACGGCAGATACCAGCCGGTCTTTTTGCTTTTGTGCGAAGAACAATGGATAAATGCTGTCTTGCTGCAGCGGCAGCCTGGCAGTATCCTGGAAAAACGGGCCTGTGGCATACGCAGCTACGGGCGCCAGGAAGAACAGGCTGAATATGATCTTTATATAGTTGTTCATGCTTCTCTGTTTTTACTCCTTAAAGGATTACCATCCGGGATTTTGCTTGATGTTACGGTTTACCGCAATCTCCGTTTGCGGGATCGGGAACAGGTAGCTGTTCACCTTGAAGTAGCGCGGACTTCTCACATTGAACCTGGCCTGGGTGAAAGTACCGTCTGTATTACGCCTGATGCGGATGCCTTCTATGGATTTCTGATCATACCGCTCCCCGATGCGCCAGCGGCGAACGTCCCAGTACCGGTGCTCTTCAAAAGCCAGCTCAATGAAGCGCTCCTTACGGATCAGCTCACGGGCTTCTTCCTGGTTGGGGCTTGCCGGAAGGCCGTAGAGATGATCCGGCCCCGGATCTATGCCGGCACGTTTGCGCAGCTCTACCAGTTGCGTTCTTGCCCTGGGCCAGTCACCGGTTTCATTGGCGGCTTCGGCCAGGTTGAGCAGTACTTCGGCGTACCTGATAATGGGCGGGCAGCGCAGGGTATTGGCGGAACTGGCCGCGCTGATGGTCTCGTCTGCGGCTTTCCTGGTGTAGTAGCCGGTACTGGTGCCGGTGTTGTTGGAAGCTGGTTTGAGGCCGTCCAGGTTAGCGCCTTCATATGTGTACACCGGCGTAAAAGAGTTAGTGCGGTGGTCGAAAAAGGGCGCACCGTTGTAAATGATGGTGAAATAGAAACGCGGGTCGCGGTTGGCGTACATGTTGTTCTCATTGTAGCCTGAGCCTGCCTCCGCGATGGCTTTCCCGTTTTTCATCGGAAAGGCATCTACCAGTTGCTGTGAGGGGTAGCGCAGGAAGGAGCCGTTGCGCGAAGGGGGATTGGTAGCGGCCTCAACAATTTTGTTGGCAGCCACCATTTCCGCCAGGATGTATTCGTTATTCACCCTTTCCAGGAAGAGCTGGTAAAAGCCGTTGCCGGGGCGGGTAGTATTGTCTGTATGAAGCGCATAGCGGTTCATATCTATTACTTCCTGCGCTGCCTGCAGCGCCTTGTTCCAGCGGCTTGCATCTGCGGAAGGATAGGCCGTTAACGGCACTACATCCGCCTCGGTGGCAAAGCTGCCGCCGTTGAATAACGGACTGGCGGCATACAGCAATACCCTGGCCTTGAGCGCCAGCGCCGCGCCGCGGGTAATACGCCCGTAGTTAATGCCGCTGTAGCTCAAGGGCAAGGCCGGCGCAATGGCATTCATTTCAGCAACAATGTAGTCTACACATTCCGCGTACGTATTCCTGCCTGCTTCATTGGGCGCGTTGAGGCTGAACACTTCGTCTCCCACCAATATTACACCGCCCCAGTATTTGGTAAGGTTATGATAAAAATACGCCCGCAGAAAACGCGCTTCCAGCGCCGTTCTGTCTTTGAGCTGCTGTGAAAGCGGCATGTTGGGCAGGTTCTTGAGATAGATGTTCACATGCCTGATGCCGGTGTAGAGATAGCTCCAGGAATTATCTGTTTTGGCATAAAAATTAGGCCCGAAGGTGCCGCCGAATATCTGGTTGGGCACGTTGTGCGCACCGGGCCAGCGGGTTTCCGCTTCGTCCGTACATTCACTGAAACCCGCGCCTACGGTATTCACTTCCTTGCCTGCGTTGTTGCCGAATTCCAGGCGACTGTAAATACCAGCCAGGAAGTCCATGGTGCGGGCGCTGTCTGCAAACACCGCGGCCTCATTCAGCTCATTCGTAGACTTCGGGTCCAGGAAATCTTTGGCATCCCTGCAGCTGAACAGGCAGGTGAGCGTGATGGCAGACAGGATGTATAATATGGTGGTATGCTTGTACATAGCTGATTGATAATTAAGGTAGATGACTGGTATCAAAGGCTGATGTTGAGGCCTGCGTTGAATATCCTGGTAACGGGATATACGTAAGTGCCGATGTTGGCCGCCACTTCAGGATCATACTGGTATTTGTCGAAGAACTTTGACCAGGTGAAGAGGTTGTACCCGTTGGCGAACAGCCGGAGCGAAGAAAGCTTCAAGCGCCGTGAGAACTGCTGCGGAAAGGTGTAGCCCATTTCCACGGAACGCAGGCGGATGTAATCTGTGCTTTGCGTCCAGAAAGTAGACAGGTTGCCGTTCGGGTTCATATAGGTGCCTACGAAGTTGGAGGTGAGGGCCGGAAACTCTGCCGTGGCAGCGGTTTCAGGCGTCCACCGTTTCATGTGCAGCGGCTGCAGGGCTGCTTTGAAAGGCACTGCCATATCGAAGCTGGTATGTGAGTCTGCGCCCAGGTTAGACTGGAACAACGCGGAGATATTGAAACCCTTGTAGTTGATGCCCAGCGTAATTCCCAGCACGGTGCTGGGCAGGTTGGGACGGCCGGTGTAGGCCATGTCATCTACATTGATGATGCCATCTCCGTTCAGGTCTCTATACCGCAGGAATCCTTCACGCACGGTGCCGGCAGGTTTGGGCACGTCTGGCTTGGTGAGGTCTTCTGCCGTGTAGAACGTGCCTTCCCAGATGTACTGGCGGTTGGTGCCAATGGGCATGCCGGTACGGTCTTGCCAGGGGTAGAGCGCAGGCGGATCGTCCCGGAACAATACCTTGTTCTTCGCAAAGGTCATCATGCCGCCAATGTTGTAACCTACCTTGCCCATGGTGCCGTTATGCCGGATGTTCAGCTCGTAACCGGCGTTCTCCACTTCACCCAGGTTCACATAAGGAAGTGTAGCCGTTTGCACACCGAAAGAACGGGGAATGGTTTGCCGGCGGGTCAGAATGTCGTACCGGTAATTGTGGAAGTAATCTGCGGTAACGCTAACCTTGTTATTGAACAGCGCCAGGTCTATACCGAAGTTCCACTTCCTTTCCGTTTCCCAGCTTACATCGTTATTACCCTGGTCACTTTCGATAATGGCTGATACGGGGTTGGGCGTTTCACCAAAGGCATAACCGCCGCTCCTTACGTATTTCTCTTCAAAGAAGTACTGGTTCACATCCCCGATATTATCGTTGCCTACTACGCCCACAGAGCCCCTCAGCTTCAGCTGCTGCACAAACGGCAGCCTGTCACGGAAAAAGTTCTCGTTATGTACGTTCCAGGCCAGTGCAAATGCCGGGAAAAGGTTGAAACGTTTCTGGGTAATGAAACGGTCTGAACCGTTGTAGGCGCCCGACGCGCTGAACACATAACGCTCCTTGTAGTTGTAGCCGAAGCGGTAGGTGTAGCCGCGGAAGTTGAAGGGCAGCGCCGCTCCTTCATAGTAGCTGGTCTGGTTATACAGCAGCAGCATGTTTACATTGTGCCCGCCGGCAAAATTCCCGTTGTAATTCAGGCTGGCCTGCAGGTTGAGTCGGTGGTTGGGCGTACCGCCGCCATACCCCAGCGTGTAAGGCGCAACGCGGTAAATATTCACGTCCCGCGGCGTGTAGGAGCCGTCTTCCGGGTTGTAGTAATAAGCGGGAATGCCGCTACGCGTCTGCGAGCGGGTGGCCGTGTTGGCGTAGGAATAAGTGGCCATCCCTTTTACAGAGAGGCCTTTGAGCAGGGCGTCCAGCTGCTGGTCTGCCGTAAAGCCCGCGTTCATGAAATTGTTATAGCTGCGGGAGTAGCCGCCCAGAGACATCAGGGCCGCAATGTTGTTAAACTTGTCCCTGGGCTGGTACAAACCTGCATCGGGATAGCCGAAGCTCCCGTCAGGGTTGTACACCGGGTAGCCGTAAGGCCGCGTGTAGTCATACTGGAATATCTGGAAGGCTACATTGGGCGTAGGCTGGTTGGTTTCCGCCAGCGTGCCTGTAAGGTCAAGCTTTACCTTCAATGAGTTGGTCACATCAATATCCAGGTTGGAGCGGAACTTGTAACGGTGCAGGTAATAGTTGTTATTGACCTTGCTGGTATTGGGCTCCGGCTCTTTGCCTTTGTAGGGAATGTCTTTCAGCAGACCGCCCTGGTTCAGGTAGCCCATAGAAAGAAAGTAGCGTACGCGTTTGGCGCCACCGGAAAAGTTCAGGTTGGTCTGCGTCATGGGCGCCAGGTTGCGGTAAATGGTCTTGTACCAGTCTACATCCGGGTGGCCGTACGGGTCTGTGCCGTTGCGGTACAGCTCCAGGTCTTCATCGTTGAACAAAGGCGCAAGGCCATCGTTCACCAGCGCCTCATTGGTGAGCACCGCCGCATCATACGCACCGAGCGTGCGCAACGTTCTCACCGGTACTTGTACCCCTGCCTCAGAGCGTATCTCTATGGAAGGCTTGCCGGTTTTACCGCGTTTGGTGGTAACCAGTATTACGCCGTTGGCGCCCTTTACGCCGTAGATGGCGGTGGCTTCTGCATCTTTCAGGATAGAGATAGATGCTACCTCATCTACGTTGATGAACTGGAACTGCCCCAGGTTGTATTCCACATCATCTACCAGTATCAACGGAGATACGCCGCCATTGTAAGTGGCTACACCGCGGATGGTCATTTCAGCGGCATCGCTGCCGGGCTGGCCGCTACGCTGCTGGGAAAAATAGCCGCTCACCTTTCCCGTAAGCAGGTTCTGCAGGCTGGCGCCGGGCGTTTCCCGGATGGTCTTCTGGTCAACCGTACTGATGGCAGCTGTTACCACCGATTTTTTCTGGGTGCCATAGCCCACCACCACCACTTCATCCAGGCCGGAGCTTTGCTCCTGCAAAACGACGTTGAGTGTGGAGCGCCCGCCCAGCCGCAGTTCCTGTGGGGAGTAACCGATATAATTGAAGAGTAGCGTATCTGCGTTGTCAGGTACATTGATCGTGAATTTCCCGTGCTCATCCGTAGTGGTGCCCAGCGAGGTACCTTTCACCCGCACCGTTACGCCCGGCAGCGTTTCACCCTGGGCGTTGGTAACCCGGCCGTTGATTGTTCTCTGCGGCGGGGGCTCCTGTGCCGGCGCAGGAGCTGGCGGCTGCCGCCTGGCCGTGATGAGAATGATCCTGTTCTCCAGGCGGTAACTCAGCGGCTGGCCTTGCAGCGCCGCTTTCAGCGCCTGTTCTACGCTGACGTTCTGCACGCGGAGCGTTACCGGCGAAGCGCCTTCCAGTATTTCAGTGCTGTACAGCACCTGGTAACCGGTCTGCTTCCTGATCTCCGAAAACACCGTTCGGAGAGAGGCATTTTCCAGCTCAAGACTGACCTGCTGGGGATAGGCTGCGCTCGATATCTGAACGAGAAAAGCCGTGAGTAGCATGGCTGTCAGCTTCATAACCCTGATGATTTTAGTTAGATTCTGGTAGGGGTACGGGATTCCCTTGCATAGAATACCGAAATTCATACATTTGCACGATTAGGTTTAAGAAATAAGTTATCCGAACGGCCTGTTTTGATAACCGTAAATTGACCTGATACAACCGGTTACGTTGCCCCGTAGCCGGTTACTTTTTTTGGTTGAATGTGTTTGTCTCTTAATGTTTTTTCATAATCCTGTTGTTCACTATTTGGTTGAATGTGTTTGCCGGTGCTCAGTGTTTCATAGTAATCGTATTGTTTACCAGCTGGAATTTTATGTTCCCCGTTTCTTCCAGCATCTTCAGCACGTCTGAAAGCTGCATGGAGCGGGGAATGCCGCCGTTGTAGCGGATGCGCGGAAAATCCTGCGCCACCTCCACATCATACCAGCGTGACAGCTGCAGCATGATGTCTGGCAAATAGGTATCATTGAATAGAAAATTCCCGTTCTTCCAGGCCATCACCTGCTCAACGTCCGCTTTCACTTTCCGCATGGAGCCAGACCGGATATTGAGCTGCGATTGTTCTCCGGGTACCAGCATATTACTTTCATGCTCGCCGTTCACGCGTACGCTGCCCTCCATCAAAGTAGTGCGTACCAGGCCGCCGTCTCCATAGGCATTTACGTTGAAGTGCGTTCCCAATACCTGTATGCTTTGGCCGGAAGATGTTACAATGAAAGGATGCCCCGCGTCTTTCGCCACCTCAAAATACCCTTCGCCGGAAAGCTCCACTTTCCTGACGCGGCCTTCAAAAGAGGTAGGGAACCGCAGTGAAGAAGCGGCATTGAGCCAAACCCTGGTGCCATCCGGCAGCCGTACCTGGAATTGGCCGCCACGTGGCGTGCTGATAACGTTGTAAGCCATCTCCGTGGCATTCTTTCCGCCTTCAGATTCGTAGATCACTTCATCCCCGGCAGATTTGGTGATGCGGGCGCCCGCCTGCGTGGCAAGGTTTCCGGCAGCCGCATCGTCCAGCGCAATCTTGCGGCCATTGGCAAGCGTCAATACGGCCCTGTTGCCGCCCGGCGCCTTGTTTTCCACCACAATGGCCATCTGCGGCGAGCCGGTTTTTTTTTCATCCTGGTTGAACAGCATCCAGGCCAGCACAATACCGGCCAGCAATGCGGCCGCCGCCAGCCATGCAGCCAGGGGCGGTTTGCCGCCTCTCCGGCGGGAAAGCTGCTGATCTATATTGCGTTTGATTTGCTGACCGGTGCGGTCTTCCACCTCCACTTCTTCCGCTTTGGCCGCCATAGCGTCAAACCAGGCGTTATACTGCGCTATTTCCTCATCGGAGGCCGTGCCTTCACTGATCTTGCCAGCCAGCTTGATAAATTCCGCTTCGTTCATGTACCGGGTATGTGTATATAAGGCACGCAGAAAAGCCGTACCCCCTATACGCTGTCAAAAAAAAATCAGAAAAGTATCAGGAGAGAAGAAAGATTGCCCAGCTTCACCCGCAGGCGCTTCAGGGCGGTGGTGATCTGGTTTTCCACCGTTTTTTCGGAAATGCCCAGCCTTTGTGCAATTTCCCGGTTGGAGAGATACTCGTTCCTGCTCAGCAGGAAAACTTCCCTGCAGCGGTCAGGCAGGTGTTCCGTAAAATGGAGAACGATGGCTTTCAGCTCCTTCAGCTCAACAGACAATTCCCCGTCTGCCGGCGCCGGCTCAGGCACAACAACCTGCCCGGAAAAGAGCCGCTGCTGGTGCAGGCGGCGGATGTAGTTGGAGGCCTTGTATTTGACGGCCATGGTGAGATAACCGCGCACGGTGGTGAGCACCAGGTGGCTGCGGTGTTCCCACAACCACACAAAAATATCCTGCAAAATGTCCATGCAGGCGCTTTCATCCCGGAGCACGGCGTAGGCGGTCTGGTAAAGAGCTTTCCAGTGGCGGTTGTACAGCTCATCAAAGGCACGGTGGTCTCCGGCCTTCAGCAGGTCCAGCAGTACAGTATCAGTATATGTGGAATAAGCCGTCATGTCATCCGGTGGAAGGGACGGCATGAAGATAAAAATAAAAAACACAAAAAAAAGGCAGTCTCTATGTTAAGAAACTGCCTGTTCGCTTATCAGACGAAAATACTTATTTCAATGCCAGGTGTAAAGCCGCTGCCAGCAATGCACCTATGATGGGCCCCACTATGGGTACCCACGCGTAACCCCAGTCACTATCCCGCTTCCCTTTGATGGGAAGGATGAAATGCGCAATGCGCGGCCCCAGGTCACGGGCGGGGTTGATGGCATACCCCGTAGGCCCGCCAAGAGAAAGGCCGATGGCCAGCACCAGCAGCGCTACCGGCAGGGCATCTACCGCACCCAGGCCCACCGGTATGGATGGCAGGGTACCCAGGGACGAAGGCAGGCCCTCCAGCTTGGCAAGATTTACCTCCCCTTTTGCAATGTAGAATACGCCGAAGATGAGCACAAAGGTGCCGATGATCTCCGTGAGCAGGTTGTTAGCCGTACCGCGAACGGCAGGGGCGGTACAAAAAACGGCCAGCTTGCCGTCTGCATCATCTGTTGCGTCAAATTGCTGCTTGTAGGCTACCCATACCAGGCATGCGCCCAGGATGGCACCCAGCAGCTGGGCAACGAGATACCCGGGCACCTGCGCCCATTCAATACCACCGGTTACGGCCAGCGCCAGCGTTACGGCCGAATTGAGGTGCGCGCCGCTGTATGCGCCCACTGCAAATACGCCTACAAATACGGCCATGGCCCAGCCCATTGTAATAACGATCCATCCGCCGTTCTGCCCTTTACTTTTGTTGAGTACACAGTTTGCCACTACTCCATCCCCCAGGAGGATGAGCAGTGCGGTACCGATCAGTTCTGCCAGGAATGTGGACATTGTATATCAGTTTTTTTAGAGGTGGTAATTATTGTTCAGCCCATACTTTTGCGGCGCGCACAGCGCGGTCCCAGCCTTTTGTCATCTCCTCCCGCTGCGCGTCTTCCATTTTGGGCGTAAAACGTGCATCTTCCTTCCACTGGCTGCGGATGGTATCAATGCTGTCCCAAAAGCCGGTAGCCAGGCCGGCCAGATAGGCCGCACCAAGCGCGGTAGTTTCCGTCACCTTCGGGCGCACCACGTTGGTACCCATAATATCCGCCTGGAACTGCATCAGCAGGTTGTTGGCCGTTGCGCCGCCATCTACGCGGAGCTCCGCTATGTTCATGCCGGCGTCTGCTTCCATGGCCTTCAGCACGTCCATGGTCTGGTAAGCAATGCTGTCAAGCGCCGCGCGGGCAATGTGGGCATCTTTGGTGCCCCGCGTCATGCCTACAATGGTACCGCGTGCGTACTGGTTCCAGTGGGGCGCCCCCAGGCCGGCAAAGGCGGGTACCAGGTATACGCCGTCTGTATCTTTAACAGACAATGCCAGCGCTTCCACATCCGCAGAATGGCGGATGATGCCCAGGCCGTCACGCAGCCACTGCACCACGGCGCCGCCAATGAAAATGCTGCCTTCCAGCGCATATTGCGTTTTATCTCCAATGCGCCAGGCAATGGTGGTGAGCAGGTTGTTGCCGGAGGTAATGGCTTTGCTGCCCGTGTTCAGCATCATGAAACAGCCGGTGCCGTAGGTATTCTTCACCATGCCGGGCTCTGTGCACATCTGGCCGAAGAGCGCGGCCTGCTGGTCTCCCGCAATGCCGGCAATAGGGATCTCGAAGGGTGTGAGCGTAGCCTCGGTATGGCCGTACACCTCACTGGAGGCCCGTACTTCAGGCAGCATGGAGGCGGGGATGTTCATCAGCTTCAGCAGGCTTTCGTCCCACTGCTGGGTATGGATGTTGAACAGCATGGTGCGCGAGGCGTTGCTTACATCTGTTACATGCAGCTTGCCTTTGGTGAAGTTCCAGATCAGCCAGGTATCTACCGTGCCGAAAGCCAGCTCTCCGGCCTCCGCTTTGGCGCGGGCGCCTGCTACGTTGTCCAGTATCCACTTTACCTTGGTGCCGGAGAAATAGGCGTCTACAATGAGGCCGGTTTTGCTGCGGATGTCTTCCGCCAGCCCCTTGCTGCGCAGCTCATCACAATAGGCGGCCGTACGCCTGTCTTGCCACACAATGGCATTATACAGCGGTTTACCGGTTTTACGGTCCCATACAATGGTGGTTTCACGCTGGTTGGTGATGCCCATGGCCGCAATGTTGTCTCCCGTAGTGCCTGCCTTCACAATAACCTCTGCGGCCACGCCGGCCTGGGTAGACCAGATCTCGTTCGGGTCATGCTCCACCCAGCCCGGTTGCGGGTAGATCTGTTTAAATTCTTTCTGGGCCACTGCTACAATGTTCCCTGATTTGTCAAAAATGATAGCGCGAGAGCTGGTGGTTCCCTGGTCGAGGGCCATGATGAATTTTGCTTCCATGCGTGTGTTCTGGCTATTTTTTAAAGTGAATTAGTATTGTTTAACGTGGTACATAGTTTTACGAGGTAGTAAGATAGTTGTAATAAATTAAAAGTAAAAAAAAATTCGCGGGGGAAATGAAAGTTTGAGAATGGCTGGGTGATAGCGAGGGCTATTTTCTGGTGTTACTCCGGGATTATTTTGGTTGATACTTGTGCATATCCTGGTACAACTATATACCCGTGCCGTATCTGTTCCGTATCCGTCACGTATCTGTCCCGTACCTGTTCCGCGTCTATTTAAGAGGCGGAACAGGTACGGGACAGAACTGGGTTAGAAACAGAACAGGTACAGCTTGGGATAAAGGTCTGGATAAGGTGGGGCGCTGGTTGTTGCGGCGCAGGAAGCGGGCGGGGGCGTAAAGAAGGGAACATGCCCAGCGCCTCTTTGGGCTGAGCGGCAAAACCGGTAGGCCTCGCCTGGGTCACTTTACGGCGCTATCAGGCACAAAAAAAAGGGAGCAACCTGGCGGTTGCTCCCTTCTATACGTTTATGATACCTGTTATTACATCTTTTTGGCATCTTCCAGGAATTTGGCCAGGCCAATATCCGTGAGGGGGTGCTTCAGCAGGCCCAGGATGGAATCCAGCGGGCAGGTGCATACGTCGGCCCCGTTTTCGGCGCATTTTACAATGTGCAGGGGGGTGCGGATGGAAGCGGCCAGCACTTCCGTTTTGAAGCCCTGGATGCTGTAGATCTGGGCAATCTGGGCTATCAGCTCAATACCGTCCCAGTTGCTGTCATCAATACGGCCAATGAAGGGGGATACATAGGCGGCGCCTGCCTTGGCGGCCAGAATGGCCTGGCCGGCGGAGAACACCAGCGTACAGTTGGTGCGGATGCCGTTTTCAGTGAACCATTTGATGGCTTTCACACCGTCTTTGATCATGGGCACCTTCACCACAATATTGGGGTGAATGGCGGCCAGTTTCTTGCCTTCTTCCACAATGGAAGCAAAGTCTGTAGAGAGTACTTCGGCGCTTACATCGCCTTCCACCATTTCGCAGATGGTTTCATAGTGTTTCATGATGGCAGCTTCCCCTTTGATGCCTTCCTTGGCCATGAGCGAAGGGTTGGTGGTTACGCCGTCCAGGATGCCCAGGTCATGCGCTTCCTGGATCTGCGAAAGGTTTGCTGTATCAATAAAGAATTTCATATTGGGAGATCGTTTATGTTTGAATAAATGCGGGCGTCTGTTCCCGTTCCGCCAATCCGGGGCAATTTAATCAAAGCAGCAATATTTTTCCGGAATTGTAAGGAGAGAACTGGCCATGTGGAAAAAAAAATGGCAAGTTACTTATATCGCACCGCTTCAACCGCCTACCCTTGCTACATTCCTGTCCTGGGGGAGTTCAGCAGGAGCTGGTCGTATAAGACTTGCCGCTGCAAAGGTACGTCAAAGCTGCATATAATGCAAATATTTAGCGGCCAATTCGCGCAGGTTCTGTCCAAAAGCCCATGGAGCCTGCATTTCATACCACATCCCATCCAGGTTAATTGCGCTTTTTTTTCGGTTTGCTGAAGAGGTCTTTTTCGTTTTTGATGATCATAGACTCGTCTTCCGGCGCCTGTTTGACGGGTATTTCGGTAACGGCCGTCATCTGGCGGTCTCCCCGGTAAACAGCATTCACGGAAATGCTGCGGGTAGAGCTGTCGGTAACGGGCAGCAGCAGGTCTTGCCCTATCAGCTTGCCGGCGTTGGCGCTGAAGCGGATGCGGGTGGTATCCAGCGGGTATATCTTGCCGCTGTTGTAGATGCCTTCCACGTTCAGGTAAAAATGGATGCCGCGCTTCAGGCTGTCTGCATAATGGTGAAAGCGGATGCCGGTGAGGTACGGCAGCTGCAGCATTACTTCGTGCTGTTTGGAAGGCTGCTCCCTGAATTTGACGAGCAGCCGCATGCGGTAATTATCTGGGCGGACCTGGTTGCGGTTGAAGCGTAATACACCGTTGCTGCATTCACCAAAGGGCGTTTCTACTATCACCTGGCTCCAGCGCAGGTCTCCCTTCAGCAGTCCGGCCGTTTTGCGCTCGCTGCCGTCTGCATAGGTAACAACCAGGCCAATGGGCGTGGTGCTGTACAGTTCGGCCACGGCGTTGGAATCATACACGGCCCTAATGCCGGTCACCTCCTTTTGCTGGGCAACGGCGGGGAGGGCGAATAATATCAAAAGTAACGTTCTCAACATGCGTTTATTTGCTAAAACCATTCCAAAATTAGTCCTATTTTCACGCAATTTTTAAAAGCATGTCATTACCACAACACTCAGACGCCACATTACGGTACCAGCAGCAGGTAGATAACTCGCGGAGCTATGTGATGCCCTTCATACAGCAGGAGTTCCCTGACCTGAAGGGGTTGCGGGTAATGGAGATAGGCTGCGGCGAAGGCGGGGTGCTCACACCCTTCCTGGAAGCGGGCTGCCGGTGTGTGGGGGTAGACCTTTTCCCGGAAAGGATCGAGCTGGCCAAGGGGTTCCTGGGCCCGTACGCAGACAGCGGGCAGTTGCAGCTGATCGCGAAAAATATTTACGACGTTGATTTTTTCGGGGAGTTCAAGCATGCGTTCGATATCATCATTCTAAAAGATGCCATTGAGCACATCCCCGACCAGCACAAGCTGGTAGACTATCTGAAGAACCTGCTGAGCGTGCGCGGCCAGGTGTATTTCGGCTTTCCGCCCTGGTACATGCCGCATGGCGGGCACCAGCAGATCTGCCACAGCAAGATATTGAGCTTTCTGCCTTATGTTCACCTGCTTCCCAGGCCGCTTTACCGCGGGCTGCTGAAGACTTTCGGAGAATCTGAGGGTACGGTGAAGGAGCTGATGGAGCTGGTAGACACGGGCATTTCCATAGAACGGTTCGAGAAAATTGTGGCGGCTACGGGTTATGCCATCACCCAAAGAAAATATTACCTCATCAACCCTATTTACAAATACAAGTTCAACCTCACACCCCGTGAGCAATTTGGCTGGCTGAAAGGCATTCCCTTCGTCAGGAACTTTTTCACCACCTGTATGTATTACATGATCAAACCGGTGAGCCAGGGAGCATAAAACGTTCCGCGTGCTGTATGCGTTGCGCGTGTAAAGTGCCGGCAGCCAGGTTGTTACCCGTTTACGCATTCCATATTTCCCAGGAAGCTTCCGCCTGCAGGATCAGCATTTCATGCCCGTTCTTCACAGCGGCGCCGCGCTCCGCGCCCTTCTTCATAAACAGCGTTTCGGCCGGGTTGTAGATGAGGTCATATAGCAGATGACGGGAGGTGATTTCTTCATAAGGAATGGGCGGCGCATCATCTACATTAGGGTACATACCCAGCGGCGTAGTATTCACGATCACCGTGTGCTCTTCCATTACCGCGGGCGTTATTGCTTCGTAAGCGATAGTGCCGTCAAAATATTTGCGGCTTACTTCGGTATAGGCAATCCCCATCTCCTGCAGGGCGTACTTTACTGCTTTGGCCGCCCCGCCTGCCCCCAATATCAGGGCTTTGGTATGATGCGGTTGCAGCAGCGGCTGCAGGGAGCGGCTAAAACCGATAACGTCTGTATTATGCCCGGTCAGCTCCCCATTTTTGCGGCGGATGCAGTTAACGGCGCCAATGGCTTTGGCTGCGGCGCTGAAGTGATGCAGGAAGGGGATCACCTCCTGTTTGTAGGGGATGGTCACGTTCATGCCTTCCAGCTCAGGATGCTGCTCCCAGAGTTCGGGGAAATGAGAGATGGCGGGGATGGGAAAGTTTTCGTAGCGGCAGTCTGTAATGCCTTCCCGCTGGAATTTCTCCGTGAAGAATCCTTTGGAAAAAGAGTGTGAAAGCGGGAAACCGATGAGGCCGAACAAGCGCATTGTATTCAATTGGAAGTTACAGGCCATGTACGGGGGCACATGGCCTGCAACAGTCTGTTATTCTTTGTCCAGGAAAAGATGGAAAGTATCGCCACGGAGGCCTACACGCATGGCCTCCAGGGGAATTACCTCGTGGGGGGCCAGGTTGCCCAGGTTGGCGTTGCAGCCTACCAGCTCCAGGAAGTACAGCTGCTGGTCTTTCTGCGGCGCTTCCCAGATGATCTTTTCTGCGGGTATCTGGGTGAGTATTTCCTGTACCAGGCCTTCACGCACTTCGCCGCTGCCGCGGTAAATGCCTACGTTGCCGCCTTCCCGCGCCTCCGCAATTACATAGGAGGCGCCGGCTGACAGCTCGGCCCGCATCAGCTCAATCCATTTGTAGGGGGGAATGATGTGCTCCGCATCTTTGGAGCCCACCTCACTCAGCACCAGGCCGTGTTTGGTAAGCTTTTCAATATAGCCGCATTTTTCAGCGTGCGGAATGGTGATGGAACCGTCAGACACTTCCATGTAAGAGATCCCATAGTCCTTCACCACGTTCACGTACTCATCAAACTGGTTGCGGATGAGGAACGCTTCAAACAGGGTGCCGCCAAAATAGACAGGGATGTTCGCATTCTGGTAAAGGGCAATTTTTTCACGGAGGTTGGGTGTTACGAAAGAGGTGCCAAATCCCAGCTTAACAATATCCACGTGCGGGGAAGCCGCGGATAAAAAGTTTTTTGCTTCTTCAACGCTCAGGCCTTTGTCCATCACCATGGTTAGTCCATAGCTCCGGGGCTTGCCCGTTCTTTCAGGAATTTGCGTCAGATTAAAATTCATTTTGCACGATTTTATTCTTCTTAATGGTCTTTTCCCACCAAACTGTCATACTTAGCTATGCCTACCTTGTAATTGGATTGGTTTTGTTGGCTTTTCAAATGGTATACAATTTAGAAAACCGCGGCAAAAATAAGAAGTTCTGAAATAGAAGAGGCAAAAAATGACTTAACGTTTACGCCTGTAGCGGGCAACCAGGTCTACCACGGCGGTATGCTGGAGAATGGAGGGGTCCAGCTCCACCATCTTTTTAACCTGGCGTGGATGCAGCTGCAGCGCCGTTTCCAGCTGCAGCAGGCCTTCCTTGGTTTTGCCGGTGGCAATGAGCATGGCAGCCCGGTAAAAGAGGAATACGGGCTTGCGGCCCAGGCGGCCTTCTGCGGCATCCAGCTGGGTAAGGGCTTCCTCTACATGCCCGGAGGCATAAAGACCGCGTACAAACTCCTTCCATGCCTGGGCGCTGTTGGGCCGTATGCGTACGGCGTTGAGGAAGTGCACCAGGGCCTCCTTGTCACTGCCCAGCTGCAGGTAGCACTGGCCGAGGGTGATGTTGTACTCAGCGCTGTGTTTGTTGATGCGGAGGGCAGACTGGAGTGACTTGATGGCGTTTTCCCAGTTCTCTTCCGTCATGTACGCCTTGGCTATTTTGAGATAAAGCTTGTCGTCATTCGGGCTCAGGTGTGAAGCCTTGCGGTAGTAATAACGGGCCTGCGTGAACTTGCGCATCTTTTCGTAACAATGGCCGATGGCCTCGTAGATCACGTCTTCCGGCTTGGCCACTTCCAGGTGTTTCTGCAGCACTTCAATGGCCTCGTTGAACTTACGGAGATGGATAAACGCGTCTCCCATGTTGCGATAGGCGTAGTCAAACCGCTCGTCTATCACCACGGCATACTGGTAGGCGTCTATGGCCTTTTCGTAGAGCTTCAGGCCCTGGTAGGCCGTGCCCAGGTTGAACCAGGCCAGCTGGTTGTAGGGATGCTCGTTGATGATATTGGTGTGCAGGCGGATGCTTTCTTCATTACGGCCGGTAAACTCCGTCCAGAAGCAGATCTTGTGCAGCGCTTCCTCATTGTTGGGATCGTACTCCAGCAACATTTTGAGGCAGTCAAACACCTTCTCGAATTCTTCCCAGTCGTCATACACGTCTGCCAGCTCCAGCAGCAGGTCAGTACGGTCTTCCCCGTCAAACTGGGAGATCTGCTCTTCCAGCAGGGCGGCGGCTTTCTCGTGCTGGTTCATGGCCAGGTACACGTCTGTTTTGAGAATATAGAGGTTAATATCGTTACTGTCCAGCAGGGCGGCTTTTTCCAGCAACGCCAGGGCTTCACGGTATTTTTTGGTTTCTATGAGAAGGGCTGATTTTTTAAGCAGGAGCGTGGAGGAGAAGGGGAATTGTTCAATGGCGATCTCAACGGCCTGGAGGGCGTTGTTAAGCTCGTCATGTTCATCATAATAGTCGATGATCTGTTCGAAAGAATCCTCATCCAGGAAGGCGTGAGATCTGCCCTCCTTTAGATTCTCAAATTGCTGAAGCAAGTCCCTCAAATCTTCAAAATCCTCGTTAAACTCATTAAATGATGGGAAATCGTGATTCATTGATGTAAATATATGTGATTTTGCTGCTGTCACCAAACAAGTTAGTGCTTACCGCTTATGTATTTTTTAACATTTTCTTAAGATAATTAGGTAAATTGCCTTAAGATTCCGTTATGATAGATGATTTTTTAGTATATTTGCATCACAATGAAGCCGAAAACTAACATAATCCAAAGATTTTCATTGTCTTGCCTCATGGTAAGTGCTTTGTTCATGGTTGCACTCAGTGTACAAGCCAATGATCTGGGCGGTAATTTGGATAGCGAAAAGGACAAGGTTGTAAAAAAGACAGAGACCCGCTACAACCTCACCGCCATGCCTAAAACGAATCTGAGCCTTGACGCGGGCTTTAAGGCCAGTGGCATACTGAAAACGAATTTCAATCTCAGTTCTGACAACAGTACTGTCAATGTTAAGTCTGTGGTGACTTATAAAAAGGGGAATGTGACCTACATTGTTCCCTATACCGTACAGGCGCTGCCTGTAAACGGTATGCGGTACCACCAGGTACAGTTTAACCTTCCATTCAGGAAGAATTAAGGAACCTATTTTTTTGAAAGAGATTTTGCAGAAAGGCTGTTCGGAAGAGCGGCCTTTTTTGCGTTTTGGGGTATTGGGGAAGACACCACGGGGCGGCAGCGAGTTAAGCGTTTGACAAGGTATCGGAACGCTGCCACGGGGCAGGCAATGCAGCTTGAAGCATCGCTTGAAAAGCGCCTTTATAGCAGCCATGGTGAGCGGGTCACCCTGGGGCTTCGGCGAAATAATGATGAAGAACGGACGCTTACACCTATAAAAGGCAAGGCCGTTCCCAGGAACGGCCTTGCTATAAAGTGTTTTATTCCTCTTATACCTCCCCTAGCCCCTGATCTTCTTCAGCTCTTCGGCGGTAATTTCCCTATAGCCGCGCGGCACGTCAAACACTGAGGCGGGCACGGGGCTGAGGTCTACCTTGGTAGCGGTCACCTTCATTTTGGAGCCTGATTTGGTCACAATTTCAAACTCCAGGGGAATGCCTTTCAGGTTCATGAAACGGCGGTTGTAGTATTTGTTCTCCGGGATGATCTCCAGCGTATAATACACGTCAAAGGTGCTGCCATCCTCCATTTTCCCGATGGCCTTCCGGCATTTGTAACCGGCTATTTCCCGTGTCTCGGCCTGGTCCGTGAACTGGGTGTTCAGGTATTTCCTGGTGTCTTGCTCATAGCCCTTTTTGTCCGTACGGATCAGGTATTTATCCCCATGATTGTCCATCAGCGTTACCACGGTTTCTTCCTGGGCGTTGATGAGGTAGGTGTAGTTCACCACGTTAAAATTCATGTCTATGCGGCTCTGGTTGCCGCGGATGTATTGCATCATGGAGCTGTTGGCAAACATGGCTTCCATCTGCAACTGTTCCTGCGGCACTTCTACTTTATAGGTGATCCTGGCGTCTGATATGGTGCGTTGCGCCAGGAGCGGCGTTGCCATGCCGGCCACCAGGCCCGCCAGCAATCCCCCTATCTGTAACAATTTTCGCATAATTGGTCCTTTAGTACATAGGTATGTGTGAAAAATCTGTGCCAAATGCTTCAAACCCGCTACCACACTGGTTTTTCCTTATTCAAAAAGGCGCCTATCCCCTTCTTGCAGTCCGGATGCTGCCGGGTTTCCGCGTTGAGGCGGGCAGCGTTTTCCAGCGCTTCCGGCAACGGATGGTCCAGCGCCGTGCGTACCAGTGTTTTGGTGATCTTCAATGAGTTAGCAGAGGTTTCGTTACAAAGGCGCCGCGCCAGTTCGGCCACATGCGCCCTGATGTTCTCAGCCGGCACCACCTTATTGATAATGCCGTATGCCGCAGCCTGTTCAGCCGTAATCAGCTCCCCCGTGAGCAGCAGTTCCCGGGCCCTGCCCTCCCCCGTTTTCCTGACCAGGAAAACACTCACCAGCGCCGGTACAAACCCGATACGCACTTCAGTGTACCCGAAGCGGGCTTCCGGCACGGCAAAGCTGAGATCTGCCACAGAGGCCAGGCCGCAGCCACCGGCAAGGGCATCGCCCTCTATCTGCGCTATGACCACCTTCTGATGGGAATAAATTTCCTGCATCAGCAGCATCAGTTCCCGGGAGTCTGCCAGGTTCTCTTCATAATTATTTTGCTGCAGCTGCTGCAGATAGTCAAGATCTGCCCCCGCGCAAAAGGCTTTGCCATTGGCGGCCAGCACAATCACTTTCACATCGCCATCTTGCTCAGCACGGGCAAAGGCCTGCCGCAATTCCTTTACCAGCACGCCATTGAGCGCATTGCGCTTCTCCGGCCGGTTAAGGGTAATGGTGGCCACCCGGTCTGCGATATGATAGGTTAATCCGGACATCAGCCAAATGTAAGTGATTTATTTTTATCGATTAAACAGTATACATAACTGCCTGTAAACTAAACGCCTTTGCCGGAAATTCCGGCAAAGGCGTTTAGTTGTTCGTTGTATATGGGGATTCTATTTCGTCACTTCTTCAATGACATGCCCTACGCTGCCGTTAGGCATCTGGATGCGCAGCATGGCGGCCACGGTGGGCGCAATATCTGTCATATGCGTGGTACGGTTGGTTTTGCCGTGGCGTACGCCCCAGCCCATCCATACCAGGGGAATATGGGCATCGTAGGGGTTCCAGAGGCCGTGGGTGGTGCCGGTATTACCACCATCCAGCCAGCCGGGCTGCAGTACCACCATGATGTCTCCGCTGCGCTGAACGTTATAGCCGTTGGTCATCATGGATTTCTGCGGCTCAGGCAGGGCGGTGGCGCCCATTTTGTGCAGGTCAAAAGCATTGGCAATGCCCGGCCATTTCAGCGTTTCACGGATGAGGAACTGTTTTACTTCTTCCTGCTTGCCGGCTTTTTCCAGCGCCTCATTGTCAAGGCTCAGCTGGTAGTTATAAGCGGAGAGGATCACTTTTTTCAGGCCAAATTCCTTCTCTGCAGCGGCGTTGAGAGATTTCACCATAGCGCCGTCATCCCAGCTGCCGCCGGGGATGCGGTTCTCTTTCAGGAAACCCGGTACATGCGCCACGGCATGGTCTGCTGTAATGAAGAACAGCCACTGGCCTTTGCCCACGGTTTTGTCAAGATATTTGAAGAACTCTCCCAGGTCTTTGTCTAAACGCAGGTAAGTATCCTCAATTTCTATGGAGTTGGGGCCGTGCTGGTGGCCCACATAGTCTGTAGAAGAAAGGCTCACGGCCAGGAAGTCTGTTACGGGACCTTTGCCCATCTGGTGGCCTTCTACGGCCTTTTTGGCAAACTCCAGGGTAAAGGTGTTGCCGAAAGGCGTGGAAGAAAGGATACCGAAGCTGTTGCCCATCATACCGGCCAGCTCATGCGGGAAGGCGGAGTTTTTTGCGCCTTTGAAGCGGCCTTCGTACGGCTTGTCATCTGCCGTGCTCTGCACGTAGGTTTCAATGGGGTACAGCGTGTTCCAGGGCTGTGAGAGGTATTTTGCAGGCAGCTTCTGGTTATTGAAGGTTTCTACCCAGGTGGGCAGGCTTTTCATGTAAAAGCTGCTGGTCATAAAATTGCCGGTTACGCCATCATACCAGTAAGCGGCGGTAGCGCTGTGGCCTGCGGGAAGAATGGAACCACGGTCTTTAATAGCTACGCCTACCACTTTGCTGCGGAAGTTGGTGGCCATACGCAGCTCGTCTGTAATGGTGGTGGTGAGCATGTTGCGGGGGCTCATTTCGCCGGCGCCCTCACTGCCGCCAACGGCGGTTACGGTGGTATCTTCTGTACAATACACGCTGCGTTTCAGCGCCCTGTTATACCAGGCGTTGCCGATGATGCCGTGAATAGCCGGCACAGAGCCTGTGTACACACAAGTATGGCCGCAGGCGGTAATGGTGGGCGTATAGGGGATCATGGTGTTCTCACAGGAGAACCCTTCGTTGAGCAGGCGTTTGAAGCCGCTTTCAGTATAACGGTCGTAATAACGGTAAAGATAGTCCCAGCGCATCTGGTCTACCACCATGCCCACTACCAGTTTTGGCCGGGGCACTTCTTTCTGCACCTTTTTTCCATAGTTGGGAGGGAAGCCCGTGGTGGGAGATGTAGCTTTCTGTCCAAAGGCAACCGGCGCCGTCAGCATGCAAATGACGGTCAATAATTTAATACGGCTCATATAAAACATTGATTTATTCCTAACTTGCTCCGTGACTGATATACGTGGAAAAAATAAAGGCGTAAAAGTAACCTAAGTTTACAAAAAATAATATTTTAATACCTTTGTGAGCGAATTTTAATTTCATTTTAATAATCATATGGATATATTCGAGAAACTGCTGAAGCATAAAGGCCCTATCGGTGAGCATTCCGAGAGAGCCCATGGTTACTTCGCCTTTCCCAAGCTGGAAGGTGAAATAGGGCCCCGGATGAAGTTCCGGGGGAAGGAAAAAATAGTCTGGAGCCTCAACAACTACCTGGGCCTGGCCAACCACCCGGAAGTACGTGCTACAGACGCCCAGGCGGCCGCTGATTTTGGCCTTGCTTCTCCCATGGGAGCGCGTATGATGAGCGGTAACACCAATTACCATGAGCAGCTTGAAAAGGAGCTGAGCGAGTACATGGGCAAGGAGGATACCACCCTGCTCAACTACGGCTACCAGGGCATTATGAGCGCTATCGATGCTATCTGTAACAGACGTGACGTGATCGTATACGATGCGGAGTGCCATGCTTCCATCATAGACGGTTTGCGCCTGCACCAGGGGCACCGTTACGTATTCAAGCACAATGATATTGAAGACTGCGAAAAACAGCTGAAACGCGCGGTGGAGCTGTGCAAAACAACCGGCGGCGGCATCCTGGTGGTGACCGAAGGCGTGTTTGGCATGGCGGGAGACCAGGGCAAGCTGAAAGAAATTGCAGCTTTGAAAGATAAATATGAGTTCCGCTTTATGGTAGATGATGCGCACGGCTTCGGCACCATGGGCAAAACCGGCGCAGGCACCGGGGAAGAGCAGGGCGTGCAGGGCAAGATTGACCTGCTGTTCAACACCTTCGCCAAATCCGGCGCATCTATCGGCGCTTTCATGAGCGGAGACAAAGACATTATCAGCTACCTGCGCTACAACATGCGTTCCCAGATCTTTGCCAAATCTATTCCCCTGCCCATCGTGATAGGCCACCTGAAACGCGTGCAGCTGATGAGGCAGAAACCGGAACTGAAAGAGAAGCTGTGGAGCAATGTGAACAAACTGCAGCAGGGCCTGAAAGACCGGGGTTTCAACATTGGCCGCACCAACTCTCCCGTTACGCCCATTTACCTGCAGGGAGACATTCCGGAAGCCACTGCCATGTGCCTTGACCTCCGCGAGAACTACAATATTTTCTGCTCCATAGTGGTATACCCCGTGATCCCGAAAGGGCAGATCATTTACCGCCTGATACCCACGGCGGCGCATTCAGACGAAGACATTGAGCTGACGCTGAAAGCCTTCACCGAAACCAAGGCCAAACTTGACCAGAAGGTGTACGCCGTTGCGGAAATTCCTGTGGTATAACCGGTAAAGTAAGTACGTTACATACACGAAAGGGGCGTTCTGCGGAGCGCTCCTTTTTTATTCCCGCCGGGCACACCCTACAGCCGTTGAAGGGAGTGACACAACGGCGGCCTCATAGGGGGCCGGCTGCCGGTTCCCAACATTTCAGACTCCGTAAAGTAAGGGCAAAAAAAGAGGGCTGATGGTTAGTCAGCCCTGAAACAAATCGTTCTTTCACTAGGTGTAATACATGATCTTAAGAATCGATCGTTCATGAGGACATGGTAATAAAAAAAAGTTAAGGTCATCATAGAATATGATTTACCGCCGGGTAAACCATAGAATGATTTATGATCAATACTTTTAGTTAATGTCTTTAGGGGATTTCTGTCTAACATATAAGCGCTGGCTCAGGGCGCTGCTCGAACAATGATCGTTGCTTTACAACGTTAACCAAAAATAACGCAGTTCTCCGGTATAACCATAACACGAATGTGGTATTTTGTTAACGCGATGTTAAAACAGTTGTAAAAGGAGTATGCGGCATAACATAATAATTCCCGCCATGGCAAAGGGCTTGAGGGGATCGGCAAGGTAATTTGTAAAAAATACACATTGCTGCAGCGCGTGGCAGAGGAATAACACGGGCGGGTCTCTTAACAATTCCGGAGGGCGGACGCCGCGGGCATTAACAATTGAGGGAGCCATCAAAAAAGGCGGCCTCCAACGGGCCGCCTTCTACTGATTTTATTTATGCCAATTACAGGTGGTTTTCCAGCGCTGTATCGTATTTTCCTTTCCATTCTTCTACCAGGCCCCAGGCTTCACCGTCTATCACCATGCTCTCTCCTTTTACCACACCTATTTTTTCGTACCGCACAGAGTGGTCTGAGGTATCTACAAGGCCATGCAGCAGGGCTTCGAATTTCTCCCTGTTTTCAGGGCTTACGCTCACCACTACGCGGCTCTGCGCTTCTCCGAAGAGATAGGCGTCTTTCCGGAAATCTTTGTTGGTATGCACCTCGAAGCCCAGTTTACCGGCCATGGCGCTTTCCAGCAGGGTGATGAAGAGGCCGCCTTCGCTCACGTCATGTGCGGACTGGATGAGGCCGCCACGGATCAGTTTGGTGATGGCCTGCTGCAGCTTGTGCTCTTCTTCCAGGTTAAAATGGGGAGCGGGGCTGAATTCCACGCCTATCAGCTTGTGCAGGTATTCGGAACTGCTGATGTCGTTATAGCTGCGGCCTACAATATAGATCAGGTCTCCAGACTGTTTGAAACCAAGCGTCATGCGCTGGTCCATACTGTCCAGCACGCCCAGCATGCCAATAGTAGGCGTAGGGTACACAGGGCCGTCTGGAGACTGGTTGTAGAAGCTTACGTTGCCGCCGGTAACAGGTGTATTGAACTTCCGGCAGGCCTCGCCCATGCCTTTGATGGCGTGTACGAACTGGTAATATACTTCCGGATCGTACGGATTGCCGAAGTTGAGGCAGTTGGTGATGGCTACCGGCTCGCCGCCGCTGCACACAATATTGCGGGCTGCTTCGGCTACGGCTATTTGTCCGCCGGCATGCGGGTCTGCATGCACATAACGGCTGTTGCAGTCTGTGGTAACGGCCAGCGCTTTTTTAGTGCCTTTTACCAGTACAATGGCCGCATCGCTGGGCGCGTTGGTGCTGGCGTTGGCGGTGCCCACCATACTGTCGTACTGCGTGTACACCCAGCGTTTGGAGGCTATATTGGGCAGTTGCGCTATTTTTTCCGCTACTGCTTGGGGTTTGGTAATATCGGGGATGTTCTGGATATCAAAGGCTTTTACTTTTTCAAAGTATTTGGGCTCCACGTAGGCGCGGTGATACTGGGGAGCGCCCCCGCCCAGCACCAGGCTTTCAGCGGGCACTTCCGCTTCCAACACACCGTTCATATAGAAACGGAGAACGGGGTCTTTGGTTACCTCACCGATCTGTACGCAGTGGAGGTCCCATTTGTCGAAAATGTCCAGCACTTCTTTTTCACGGCCTTTCTCTACTACTATGAGCATACGCTCCTGGCTTTCAGAAAGCAGCATTTCCCAGCCTTTCATGTTTTTCTGGCGGGTGGGCACTTTGTCCAGGTGGATGATCATGCCATGCTCGCCTTTGGCGCTCATTTCAGCGGTAGAGCAGGTGATGCCTGCGGCGCCCATGTCTTGCATACCTACAAGGGCGTTGGTTTTCACTACTTCCAGGCAGGCTTCCAGCAATTTCTTTTCCTGGAAGGGGTCACCCACCTGTACAGCGGGAAGGTCTTTGGCGCTTTCTTCCGTAATGTCTGCAGAAGCGAAAGATGCGCCGCCAATGCCGTCTTTGCCGGTGGCGGAGCCTACTATGAATACAGGGTTGCCTTCTCCGTGAGAGGTGGCAGACACCATGGTGCCCACTTTCAGCACACCAACGCTCATGGCGTTCACGAGCGGGTTGGTGCCGTAACAATCTTCAAAATATACTTCACCGCCAACGGTGGGTACGCCAAAGCAGTTGCCATAGTGGCCAATGCCGTCTACCACGCCTTTCAGCAGGTGCTGCGTTTTAGGATCATTGATATTGCCGAAGCGCAGGGAGTTGAGGGCGGCAATGGGGCGGGCGCCCATGGTAAATATATCCCTATGGATACCGCCCACGCCTGTAGCGGCGCCCTGGAAGGGTTCCAGCGCGGAGGGGTGGTTGTGAGACTCTATTTTGAACACGCAAGCCCAGCCGTCACCTATATCTACCAGGCCGGCATTTTCTTCACCGGCTTTAACCAGCAGGCGGCCGCCTTCGCGGGGCAGACTCTTGAGCCATACTATGGAGTTTTTGTAGCTGCAATGCTCGCTCCACATCACAGAGTACATGCTGAGTTCCGTAAAATTGGGAACGCGGCCCAGGATGGATTGAATACGTTCAAATTCGTCTGCGGTAAGTCCTAACTGTTCTGCGGTTTCTACTGTGGTTTGCATGTATTGATGAAGATTTAAAAAGGAAGATGCAAAACTACATAGTTTTAATTCAATTGACAAGAAACAGTAGGAAGGCGGCTATATGTATTATAATATTTTAAATATATCAGTTTTAAGACCTCAGACCCTCCAATATTTACTCAAAAATTAAAAATATAAGGTTTTTTCGGGACAAATGCAATTTTTTGGTTAAAAAAGCGGAAACATCTTGCATATTAAGCCAAACTAGCGTTCTTTTGTAAAAAATATTTCACATCATGCAATCGTTACGCTTTCAGGCGCTGGAAAATCTCACCGGCGTTGATTTTAAAGTAAAGCCCGAACTGAATGGCAAAATCACAGACGTGTTCGGCAGCAATGTGTTTACCGGCAAAGCAGTACGGGAACACCTGAGTGATGAGGCTTATAAAAGCCTGATGAACTCTATTAAAGGTGGCAACAAGATCGAGCGTAAAATGGCTGATCAAATTGCCTCCGGCCTGAAAGCCTGGGCCATGAAGAAGGGCGTAACCCACTATACCCACTGGTTCCAGCCTCTTACCGGCACTACCGCAGAAAAGCACGACTCCTTCTTTACTATTAAAGGTGACGGCTCCAGCATTGAAACTTTTGACGGAGACGCCCTGGTACAACAGGAGCCCGATGCTTCCAGCTTCCCCAACGGCGGCATCCGCGCTACTTTTGAAGCCCGCGGCTACACTGCATGGGACCCCTCCTCTCCTGCTTTCATCATTGAGCAAGGTACGGGTAAAACCCTTTGCATTCCCACAATATTTGTGGCCTACACCGGCGAATCCCTTGACTACAAGGCCCCGCTGCTGAAAGCGCTCTCTACGCTTGACAAGGCCGCTGTAGACGTGTGCAACTATTTCGACAAGAACGTAACCAAAGTAACTGCCACCCTTGGTTGGGAGCAGGAATATTTCATGATCGATGAAGGTCTGGCCAATGCCCGTCCTGACCTGGTGCTGGCCGGCCGCACCGTAGTAGGCCATGCGCCCGCTAAAGGCCAGCAGCTGGAAGATCACTACTTCGGCGCCATCCCTGAGCGTGTATACGCTTTCATGCGCGATTTTGAAGAAGAGTCTTACAAACTGGGCATTCCCCTGCGCACCCGTCACAACGAGGTGGCTCCCGCACAGTTTGAGTGCGCGCCTATCTTCGAAGAAGTGAACATTGCGGTAGACCATAACTCACTGCTGATGGACGTGATGAGCAAAGTGGCCAAACGCCACAGGCTGAAAGTGCTGCTGCACGAAAAGCCCTTTGCCGGCATCAACGGTTCAGGCAAACACAACAACTGGTCACTGGCTACAGACACCGGCGTAAACCTGCTGGCTCCCGGCAAAACGCCGAAGACCAACCTGATGTTCCTCACCTTCTTTGTGAACACCATCAAGGCCGTGCATGACTACGCAGACCTGCTGCGCGCTTCTATTGCCTCTCCCAGCAACGACTTCCGTCTGGGCGCCAATGAAGCTCCCCCGGCCATCATTTCCGTATTCACCGGTAAATACCTATTTGAAGTACTGCAGGAAGTAAAAAGCCGCGTAAATAATAAATTTGACGAGCAGGATGAGGCCATCCTGAAACTGGACCTGCACCGCCACATTCCGGAACTGCTGCTGGACAACACCGACCGTAACCGTACTTCTCCGTTCGCCTTCACCGGCAACAAGTTCGAGTTCCGCGCCGTGGGTTCTTCCGCTAACTGCGCTTCCGCTATGACCGTGCTGAACTCTATCATGGCCAAAACCCTGATAGACTTCAAGAAAGAAGTAGACGGCCTCATCGAAAAAGGCGAGAAGAAAGAGATCGCCATCATGCAAACACTGCGCAAATACATCGTTGAATCTGAGAAGATCCTCTTTGAAGGCGACGGTTATAGCGAAGAATGGGCCAAAGAAGCCGAAAAACGCGGCCTGCCCAACATCAAAACCACGCCCAAAGCGCTGGATGCCATGGTAACGCCGAAAGCTACCAAGCTGTATACCGAAACCGGTGTTTACAACGAAAAAGAACTGCATGCCCGTCACGAAATTCTCCTGGAAGACTACGTGAAGAAAGTGCAGATCGAAGCCCGCGTAATTGGCGACCTGGCCACCAACAACATATTGCCCGCTGCCATCAAATACCTGAATGAGCTGCTGGCCAATATCAAAGGCCTGAAGGAAGCCGGCTTTAGCGAAGATTCCTACAAGGCACAGAAACAAATTGCAACGAAGATATCTGAACACATCAACGTCATCAGCGAAAACGTACAGGCTATGATCGAAGCCCGCAAAGTGGCTAACAAGCTGGAAGACAGCCGTCAGAAAGCTATCGATTACTGTGAAAAGATCAAGGAACAATACTTTGACGTTATCCGCTACCACTCGGATAAACTGGAGTTCCTGGTTGATGACAAGATCTGGGGTCTCCCCAAATACAGAGAGCTGCTTTTCTTGCGATAAAAAACCGTAAGATTGTTTTGGTGTATGATGGCCCCCGGTATTCACCGGGGGTTTCTTTTTGTGCCTGCCCGTTAAACCTTTTACTTTTTTACCGGTCTATCTATAAAATCGTCATTAATATGAAGAAGATCTTATTATTCATGTTCCTGGCCGGCGTAACCACCATGGGTTATGCCCAGGACGCTAAAACGAAGCTGAAAAGTAAGCAGGTGGCAGATCTGAAGCTGGACGAAAAGCAAGACAAAGA
>NZ_JBCNJR010000001.1:0-2395300 GCF_039596455.1 Chitinophaga sp. | reverse complement strand
ACGTTGGCCCCCACGTTGTCCCACACGTTGGCCCCCACGTTGTCCCGCACGTTGTCCCGCACGTTGGCCCGCACGTTGGCCCGCACGTTGTCCCCCACGTTGGCCCCCACGTTGGCCCGCACGTTGTCCCCCACGTTGGCCCCCACGTTGTCCCACACGTTGGCCCCCACGTTGTCCCGCACGTTGTCCCGCACGTTGTCCCGCACGTTGTCCCGCACGTTGGCCCACACGTTGGCCCCCACGTTGTCCCACACGTTGTCCCCCACGTTGGCCCGCACGTTGGCCCGCACGTTGGCCCCCACGTTGGCCCCCACGTTGGCCCGCACGTTGTCCCCCACGTTGGCCCCCACGTTGGCCCCCACGTTGGCCCCCGGCTCGCTACGCTCGCCTTTCTTCAGCTTGGCCATCTCCTTGAATAGGGATACTGCATACTGCACCCCCATAGGGGAGTCCACGAATACAATGCGCTGCGGTGCTTTCATCTTGCTGAACTCGTACAACCAGCAGATAGCCCTGGCGGCTGCGGCACGGTTGGTGGTGTTAGAGCAGGAGAAAATGTAGTTGAGCCAGAAATCGCGGACTTCAATCATCTTGGCTTCCTGCTCTGGTGTTAATTTTTCTAGTTTCTTTTTCATGTAAGTAGTGGTATTTGAAGGTTTATACTGAGAGTGTTTACATCCCGAACATCCGCCGCATCCTGAGCATGCAATACCTGCTGAGGTGCTGGTAGCGCATGGCGCTGAGCTTGTGGCGTTCGTAACCGAGGGTGTCATTAGCCTGCAGGGCAGTCTCGGCGCGGTCTATGTAGTCCGCCGCACGGAGTAAGGCGGTGTCGGAGAGAGTGAGCCAATTAAGCATTGTGTTTCTGTATTAATAGGTGATTAATTACATCTTTGCAGAGGGTGTCGCTTATCTCATCTGCCAGCCATCGCTCCCATTCTATCCAGTGTTTGCGGCCGTCTATCATAAGGGCTACGTCTATGGTGCCGCCATCTGGCCTAGTATAGTCGTGGATGTATCCCAGCAGGTACAGCGTTTCCAGTAGTTCAGCTGCGCTGGGTGCGTAGTCCTCCTGCGGCTCGCCGTTCATGTCCCATATCACATATACACTGCCTGGGTTGGCCTCGCGGGAGTAGTCAATGATCTCGATCATGGCTGTTTGTTTTCAGGTTTGAGTACCTTGTCCACGGCAATCTGGGCCGCATGCTGCGCGCGGCCGAGCCGCATGTAATCTTCCGGCTTGCCTTTCAATGACTCTGTGGCATCCTTCATGAGCAGTAGGGCGTGCAGTAGTTCGCGTTCAATCGGTGTTAAATCTGGTTTCATGCGATTTTTGTTTTTCGTATCTGTTTAGGCTTCAATGCCCCAACCAGGATGCGGGCTTTGAGGTCGGCAACCGGGTCTACCTTGTTCCTCTTGCGAGAAGAGCGAGGCCGGCCTTTCATATCAGCCTGGGCCTCAGCCTCTATCTCATCGGCAATTTTCCGAAGTGCCAATACCATTGATATTTTTTGATTAGGTGTCATGTTGAGGCGGTTAAAGGGATTCAATGATAGCGTTACGCTCTTCTACCACCCTTCGGGCCTCATCCACTGCCGTCTTGAGCGCTTCCACGTTCTTGCTCTTCCCTGCAAGCGCCTCCAGCACGGTAGCCCGGCGCAGGCCTTTGTCTCGGCAAATCTTGGAGAGGTTGACCTGGGAGAGCAGGGCCCTGATTTCAGTCTTTTTATCTTCCGTGAGCATACGTATTATGGATTTTGCGTATTTTCACGCGTACAACTTTCGTACACGTGACGTAATTTTGTTGTCAATTACACGTACAAAGTAAAATGATATTTGTCATTTGACAAAGAATATTTGTCTAAATATTTACCTAATTATTTGAAAAATGTCAAAAAACGAAGGGGAGACGCTTAGAAAACTTGTAAAAGGGAGCGGTTTGCAAGTGCAGGAATTTGCCGAAAAGCTAGGAATGACACGGCAGAACCTCAATTACCTATTTAAAAAAGACAGAATAGGTGAGGAAGTACGGGAGAAAACAGCAGCGCTTTTAGATAGTTCCCCTAACGAGCTATTTGACAAACAAAATGTAAATAGGAATTTGTCAGCAGACCCTGAAAAAGAGGCCTTGCGAGACCTGGTGGAAGCTCAAAAGGAGATAATCAAGAATTTCAGGCAGTTTGTCACAGCCCAGTTGATAAGAAGTGAGGCGTTTCAATCTGAGACGTTGTACCGTCTGGCTGAGGTACGTTTACTGATTGACCCAAAGAAGAAGGGCGCCGAGGTGAGCCAAGAGGTGAAGCAATACGAACAGGGCGTTGAAGATAGGATAAAAGACATTCAATCATCTTTGGGGCTGTAGGTTGCTTTGGTTTGTCGGTAAATCTTTTCATCATCTGCACTTTAAAATTGAGGTATAATGGAAAAACAAACTTATCCCTGCATTACGCCGGGTATCTGCGTAGTTAACATTTTACCCACTGTGGATAAATAAAGTTCATTACGCAGATAAACTGCAGTATCAAATATATTGTTAACAATAATTTTATCAATTTCCTACTATGAAAAAACTTTTAATCCCACTACTGGCCCTGTTTCCCTTACTTAGCTTTTCGCAAAAGCGGAGCAAGCAATCAACAGAATATGAAAATAAGGCTATGGAAATTTTAAGAGAGAGAAGGAATAACCCTTTCATAAAGATGGCCTCAGGGGCCAGCGTGATTGGCGGGGGAGGCATAATGCTTGCCGGGGGTACAATTATATTAACCAATACAAAAGACGATAGTGGCCGCACAATTGGCCAAATAGTCACCGCAAGCGGAGGCGTTCTTACGCTTGTTGGTGCTATTATGCTTGGAAATGCAGCAACAAGGGCTGCACCAGCCTGGCGACCTACATCTAAATCAAGGTTTAAGATTACCGGAAACGCAATTGCAATGACCTTTTAAACGTAAAACATGAAGAAAGCACCATTGATTCTGTATATTTTACTCGTGCCTTTTTTTGCCTTCTCTCAGTCCTCATCACCTGATGATGATGCTCCAGGACTACTGGATAAGCTATCAAAAAATAAACGAGAAAAAACGACCGAAAAGCCAATTAGACCATTTAAAGGCGCCGCGAAAATAGTGGCCACCTTCGACAAGTCGAACGAAGAACTTTTTGATTTCATAAGCAAGAAACTAACAACTGCTGGATATACAATAGACAAGAGAGAGCGAGATTTACTGCTTATAACTACTGAACCTAAGCCCTTAAAGCAGATTAACTACAAATTACGTCTCGTAGTGGAAGATAGCGTTATGGTGCTTTCCTCTGAATACATTAGTGCCATTGGACTGCAAATTGGTAATGTGAAAACTGAGCAAGCCTACCAAGATTTAAAATACAGCTCAAAAATATACGTGACGAGAGAAGCATTTGATATAATAATATCATTTGTTGATAGCTTAAACCCCATGTCCGTTACATACGCGAGATAGGGGTGATAATACTCCTCCATCAAATTAAAGCGTCAAACAAAAAGTCAAACATTTAAATAAAAATACAATCAAATTAAAAAGAATAAGCACTTAGAAATAACTGAATATCAAATAAATGATCTATGATTACCCATTCGATGTAAATACGCTTATTTTGCACAGAAAATACACCAGCCATGCAAACATCAGCAATACTCTACAATGGAGAATTAAGGACCACCGCCACCCACCTGAGGTCTGGCACCGTCATAGAAACAGACGCCCCGGTAGACAATAACGGGAAAGGAGAACGCTTTTCCCCCAGTGACCTGGTAGCCACCGCCCTGGGCTCCTGCATGCTGACCATTATGGGCATCAAAGCGCGTGACAAGGGCTGGAATATAGACGGCACCAAAGTGAGCGTGGAAAAGATCATGGGCACGGAACCCCGCCGCATCACCGGGGTGAACATCGTATTTGATTTCCCCGCAGGCCACGGGCTGGAGGAAAAAGAGCGTAAAATACTGGAAAACGTGGCCCACACCTGCCCCGTAGCGGAAAGCGTACACCCGGATATTAAACAGAACGTAACTTTTAACTGGTAGTTATCAGCAACGTTCAGGAGGGGCTGACTAAAAAGGATGCCCCTCTTTCGGGTAGGTGATGGAGGCAAAAGCTCGTTTACGCAATTCTCAGCGCCGTCGCCACCCTTTTTGGTCAGCCCCTCTTCTTTTCACATCCACTCATCCTCCTCCCCTTCCCGGCAGGCCCACACTTCTTCTCCTCTCAGCAAACGCTCGCCAACGGCGCAGTTCAGGCAGTTTTTTGTGTCACAGTAATACTGTTTGAGCTGCAGCAACGCCTGGGAGTCTGCCGCGTTGACCGCCGTTACATGCTCTTCCGCCCAGCCCCGCAGCACGCGGTTATTTTCCGCCGGCAGCTCCTGTAAAAACCGCAGCGCGCGCTGTTTGTACTGGGGCAGGCCCATATAGTCCCCGTACAAATGCAGCAATGGCGCCACGGTATTGATAAAAAGGTGCTGTACGGTACCTTTTCCCAGCCCGCTGGTACGCACGGCCGGGATATCGAAGCGGTAATGGTGCCGCCAGTACGCAGACGGTTCTACGAAAAACACGCTTTCTGCTTCCGCCAGGCTATCTGTTTCCAGCAGGCGTGAAAACAGGTGGGGACTGTTGTGCAGCAGGGCCGCAAAGCAGGCAAGACGGATGGTGGGAAAGGACGATGGCCGCATGCGCAGCCATTGCCAGCTGTGAGCCGGAATAGCCTCCAGCCGGTATTTATGTTGCAGAAACCTGTACTCCTGCTGCAGCTCCTGCGGGTAAGCATCTGTAAAGGCGCCGCCCAGCATGCCCGCCTGGCCAAAGAGCAAGGCTTCCAGCCGGTGCAGGTGGGTACGCTGCCGGGCCAGTACCATGAAAGGCATAGAAAAAGAAAGCTGCAGAAAGGCTGCTGTATTGACCGGCATGCCAAACCCCTGCGCCATGGCCCGGAAACAAACTTCTTCCCAGTTGCAGCGGCTTTGCTCCAACCAGCCGCGCAGCACATCCGCCTTGCGTTGGAGCCTTGCGTGCAGGAGCCGGGCCTTCCAAAGGTGCCAGGTATCTTCACTCACGCGGTGCAGCAACGGGGCGCAGGGTACAAAAGCAGCGCTTTCTTTCAGTGCCTTGTAGCGCTTCAGCATCAGCTTGGGAATACGGGGCTGCAGCTCCAGGCAGGGCGCGGTATGGAAAGGCACATCATGCTCAAACACTACATGCAGCACCACATTGTCATACCGCGGGTTGCGGTGGTGGCCATGCCGCCGCCAGTCTGACGTGCGGTAATGCAGCTCCACATTGCCGGCCCATTCCATGCCGCCTATACGCAGGCGGGCGCCGGTAAAGTCTGGCCCTGCATGGCGGTTCAGCTCCCCGGGATCAATCACGTACAGAGGCTCGCCATTCACGGTAGCCAGGTTATGCTGGTTGAAAAGACGGAATTGCCAGATATGTTGCAGCAATTCCTCTGAGAAGAGCGGGTTAACAGTATTCATAAAATAGTATTACTAAAGTATAATTAAGATACGCTTTTTTCAGGAACCGACATGTATAAACATACATGAGAGCTGATGCCAATACATCCCAAAGTAGTCTTTCACATCATGGTGAATATTTTCCCTTCGCACTAAAACACAATACTATGGCCTGTTTCAAAAGAATGATAAAATAATTTTCTAATTCCCTACTAAAATTGTAGACTTTTAGGATTTTATTTCTAATTTTGAAATTCCAGGAGCTCCTTCTTTGGAAGTACGAACCAACAAATTAAAAAGCACAACCATGAACCGAGTGAATTGTGGCCAGCCAACGAATGATACAGGAACGCATGCTGCTGTAACAATGCTGTGCTGTAGCTAACAACTTTTATTTATTGATCTGCATAATTACCTGAAACGCCGGGCCGGGTAAGTATTGCCTGTTATTATGATGCGCCTTACAAGCGCGGGGGCTTGTTATGCCTATACTCACCAGTTATTCTCTTTTAAACATTAGACATTTATGAAACAAAATTTCAGCAGTACCGGATTCCTTGCAGCAGCCCTCTTGCTGTTGCTGGCGGTTATAATACCCGGCAAAGCTGCGTATGCAGACTTCCGGAACTACCGCGATTTCACGGTTACCGGAAAAGTAACGGACGAAAAAGGGGAAGTGCTTCCCGGTGTGGTTGTGCGTGTGAAAGGCACCGGCCTCGGCACAACAACCGGAGAAGATGGCCGCTTTGAGATCAGCGTACCAGATGAGAACAGTATTCTTGTATTTAATTATGTAGGCTTCAGACAGCAGGAGGTTGCGCCCGGCAAACAACGGACATTGCTGGTACAGCTCCAGGGCAGCAACCAGCAATTGAACGAAGTGATTGTGGTGGGTTACGGCACGCAGAAGCGGCAAGACCTTATCGGGTCTGTTTCGCAGCTGTCTTCTTCAAGGCTGAACAACCGGCAGGCACCGCAGGTATCCAACGCCCTCACGGGACAGCTGCCGGGGGTTACCGTCATTCAACGGTCCGGCCAACCCGGCGCCAGCTCCGGCAATATCAGCATTCGGGGTGTTGGTTCTTTCGGTGCAGGCACCGCCCCTCTCATCATCGTAGACGGTATTCAGACCACTTCTTTTAACGAGATTGACCCGAACGACATTGAATCCATTTCCGTGCTCAAAGACGCATCTTCAGCCGCTATTTATGGCGCAAGGGCAGCAAACGGTGTATTGCTGGTCACCACCAAATCCGGCAAAGCGGGGAAAGTACGGATCAACTACAACGGCTATACCGGTTTTCAACGCGCAACAGCTTATCCGGATATGGTGAACTCATGGGAATACGCAGCGCTGTACAATGAAGCTTCCAGCTCACAATCCTATACCGAAGCAGATATTCAGAAGTTCAGAGATGGCAGTGACCCGGATAACTATCCCAACACAGATTTTATTGGCGCCGTGTTTTCAAAGCATGGCGTTCAGACCGGCCACAATATTGCTGTCAGCGGCGGTAATGAAAAGAACCAGTTTAATATCTCCGGCGGGTATTTATTCCAGGACGGGCTGGTGGTGAAAAACAACTACAACCGCTACAACTTCCGGTTGAACCTGACCAACGAACTGAATGACAAACTGAAGCTCACCACACGCATTGCAGCCAGCCTGGCAGATTCCCGTGAGCCCGGCACCCCGGCAACACTGGATGCGAACGGCGTGACAGGCATTATCAGTTCCGCAGTACGTTATCCCGCCATTCATGCCGGTAAACTGTCAGACGGTTCTTACGGCCTTGGCGTTGTGCAAAAAGGCACGCCCGTTTCCTTTCTCGAAACCGAATCGTTCACAAAGAACAAAAGCCAGAACCTCAATGCCAATCTGCGGCTAGACTGGCAGGTGATCAAAGACCTCAGCTTGTCTGTACTGGGCGGCTACAGTCAGCTGAACGCCCGGCAAAAAGATTTCAGCGCCTCACAAACACTGAACCCTACGCTGACTCTGGGCCCTAATTCATTAAGCATCTCTACGGAAACCAACTATTATAAAACACTCCAGCTGCTTGCAGACTACAACAAAACCTTCCATAAACACAAAATAGGTTTGCTGGCAGGCGCTTCTTATGAAGACAACCTGAACGAAGCGCTCGGCGCTTCGCGTGACAAGCTGCCGGGCAATGACCTGACAGAGATCGGCGTAGGCGCGCTTGACAATCAGAAAAACAGCGGCACCTCAACAGAATGGGCTATCCAGTCGCTCTTTGGCCGCTTCAAATACGCTTATGAGCATACATACCTGCTGGAAGCAACACTGCGGTACGATGGTTCCTCCCGTTTCCCCTCCAGCAGGAAGTACGCCTTGTTCCCTTCCGTTGCCGCCGGCTGGCGTATTACGGAAGAGCAGTTCCTGAAAAACAGGGTACCCTGGCTGAACGACGTTAAGCTCCGCGCTTCATACGGCATTCTGGGCAACCAGAACACGCAGCTCAACGGTGTGCAGAACTATTACCCGTATCAAAGCACATTGAACCCGGGGGTCAACTACCCATTCGGCGGCATTATTACTTCAGGCGTTGCGCTCACCCAGCTCACAGACCCCAACCTGCACTGGGAATCTACCCGTACCGCCGATGCCGGCCTGGATGCCGTCTTTTTCAATGGCAAACTGGGTATTGGCGTAACCTACTTTGACCGGTACACATATGACATCCTGTACAGTCCTGCCGCCAGCGTCTCCGCCGTGCTGGGCTTTGACCTTTCCCAGCAGAACACGGGCAGCCTGACCAACAGGGGATGGGAGTTCACCGCAGACCACCAGAACAACGTGGGCAATTTCAGCTACAATATCAGTGCAAACCTGACCATCACTACCAACAAGGTAAAAGACCTGGGCGTAGGGAACGTGATACAGCCGAACGGCCTGGTTGGGAACGGCAGCAGCCTTTTCATCGGTTACCCTATGAACCTGTATTACGGCTACGTGGCAGACGGCCTGTTTGTAGATGCGGAAGATGTAAAGAACTGGCCTTCGATGACGGCTATCAACCCCGGCGCACAGCCCGGAGACGTCCGTTACCGGGATATCAGCGGGCCTGATGGCGTACCCGACGGAAAAGTAGATGCTACATATGACCGTGTGATACTGGGCAGCCAGATACCAAAGTACACCTTCGGCCTCAACCTTGGCGGCGCGTACAAAGGGTTTGACCTGAACGTGCTGGTACAGGGCGTGGCGGGTGTAAAAGGTATGCTGAGCGCGTATGCGGGATATGCGTTCAACAACTTTGGCACCATACAGCGCTGGCAGGCGGAAGGAAGGTGGACGGCAGATAACCCCAGGAGAGATGCTGAGTACCCGCGCCTGGAGATCATCTCCAACTCCGGTACCCCCAACACCCTTACGTCTTCTTTCTGGACGCTTGACGCCTCCTACGTACGCCTGAAGAATGTGCAGATAGGTTACTCTCTGCCGGCAAACGTTTCTTCAAGGGCCGGTATTGCAAAAGCGCGCATCTATGCCAACGCGGAAAACTTTCTTACCTGGAACAAGTACCGGCAGGGATGGGACCCGGAGATCAACTCAAGCGGCGGCTACTACCCCATCCTGGCCACTTATACGGTTGGTTTAAACATTACCTTTTAATTGCAGCAACATGAAACTGAAATATGTAATAATAAGCGCAGCTTTGCTTTCAACATTGCTGGCAGGATGCGCGAAAGAACTGGAAAAATCGCCAACGGACAAATTCGATGGCGCCAACTTCTGGACAAGTGAATCGAACACCTTGCTGGCGCTCACAGGCGTTTACCGCGGCAACCTCAAATTTAACGGAACGGAAGTGGTGCCCAGTGACTGGTGGTCTTATGCCGGTTTACTTTTTATGGAGTTCTCCACAGACAATGCGTATGACCGCAGAGGGGAAAATTCTTCCTATAACAAATTGTCTAATGGCACATTGACGGCTAACATCGACATTCTGAAAAGCTACTGGTCTGTCAGCTATGCCAAAATTGCCCGTGCAAACTATTTCCTGGAGAACGTGGAAAAAGTACAAATAAACGAAGCAACGAAAAAGCGGTTCATTGCAGAAGTGCGCTTTCTCCGCGCGGTGCAGTATTTTTACATGGCACAGTTCTGGGGCTCCGTGCCCCTGGTAAAAAGAACGCTCACGCCGGATGAGGCCAACAACGTACTGAAGGCCCCCAAAGCGGAGATCGTGCAATTTGTGGCGGATGAATTCAATGCTGCTGTTCCTGACCTTCCGCGCCACCGTGATGTTCCGCCTGCGGAGAGAGGCAGGGTAAGCAAACAGACCGTGCTGGCCTTCCTTGGGCGCCTTCACCTGGCAGAAGGGAAATACCGGGAAGCCGCTGATGCCTATAAAACGATCATCGATTTCGGGGACAACATTATTGACCCTGACTATGCCGGTCTTTTCCAGACCTCTAACGAAAACAGCAACGAGATCATCTTTAGCGTGCAGTATATCGACAACCTTGCGGCGGTGGCCATGAACCAGCATTTTTTCCCTGCGGTAGCCGGCGGCTGGCATATCTTCTGCCCGCTTGGCAGCATTGTGGAGAATTATGAGTTCAGTGACGGAACGCCGTTTTCATACAACGATCCACGCTATGACCCGCAAGACGTTGGCAAGGGCCGGGACCCCAGGCTGCGCTACAGCGTGATCTACAACGGAGATACTTTCAAGAACCTCCGCTATATCACCCATCCCGATTCCAGCAATTCTCCTGACCAGCTGGGCGCGGGCAAACAAACCACACAAACCGGCTACGGGCTGAAAAAGATATGTGACGAAAGTGCATCCACCAACCTCCTGAACTATGGAGGCAATACCCCCGTGATCCGCTACGCGGAAGTGCTGCTTTCTTACCTGGAAGCAAAGCTGGAAAGCGGCCAGGCTATTGACCAGGCTTTGCTGGACGCCACCATCAACCAGGTGAGAGGGCGCGCATCAGTGAACCTGCCCAAAGTAACGGAAACAGCGCCCGCTGCGCTACGCACCGTTCTCCGCCGGGAAAGGCGCAGTGAGCTGGCATTTGAAGGTATCCGCTACTGGGACCTCATCCGCTGGAAGGAAGCAACCACAACGCTGAATGGCGACTTTTACGGAGCACCATTTCCCAACGCCGTCAAGACCCGTAAAAAAGGCAACATTACAGACCCGTACAAACGCTGGTATGTTACCTCAAAAGCTTTCAGGCCCGCTGACTACACCTGGCCCATTCCTCAAAGCGAGATCAACGTGAACCCGAACCTTGCAAAATAGTTAACATGCACAGAAGAAATTTGCTGAAAGCACTATCCATCAGCCCTTTTGCGCCTTCCCTGCTCCTTGCGGGGCAGGCGGCAGGCGCAACGGCTTACACTACAAAAGATTATGCATCCGGCTGGGAGCAATTGCCAGACATGAGCTGGACGGGCGCGGAATTGTGGGCGCAACGCCTGCAGGACTGGAATATCCTTGACGGGTCACTGGTGTGCAACCTCCGCGCCCCTAACCGCACTGTACATCTGCTAACGCACCAGCTCTCCGGCAGGCACCTGCCCTTCCAGACAAGCGCCATCATCCGCTTCAAACCCGGCCTGGTGCAGAAAAAAGGGCACTTTGCCGGCTTCAAGATCGGCGTAAAAGGTATTATCAAAGACTACCGCTCAGCGGTGATCACCGGTAAAGGCCTGCATTGCGGCATTCATACAGACGGGAGCATTTTCTTCGGGCAATCCGTAGCGCAGGCAATTCCCCAGCAGGAGCTGCACAGTGGCGTGCGCCTTGCGCTGAACGCCGTACCGGCGGGGCGTGATTACAGCATCACCCTTACCGCGCATTCAGCCGGCACGGGCAGCCCCCTGACCACGCTGAAAGCGGAACATATACCGGCAGACAGCCTGAGCGGCAATATTGCACTGATCAGCCATTTTGATGGTGAAGATGCAGAAGATGAAGGCTGGGTAACCGGGTTCCGGGAATGGAAAGCAAGCGGTGACAAGCTGGATTATGATGCTTCTCACACATTCGGCCCTATTTATTTTGCCCAGTATACACTTCACCGGAACGTACTGAAGCTTAGCGCCCAGCTTGCACCGGTAAATCTCTCCCTGAACAATAAAGCAATATTGGAAGTAAAACGGAACGGGCAATGGCAGGCCGTTGCGCAGGCTGCCATCCACCCCCTGGCACGGGTGGCGGCTTTCCGCGTGGAAAACTGGAAGGAAAATACAACTGTTCCCTACCGGGTGAAATATGAAGCGTATTCCTACGAAGGCAGCATTGCCGCAGAACCGCTTAACCGGGACGATGTGAAGGCACTCGTCTTTTCATGTAACGGAGATTTCGGTTTCCCTGACAATGATGTCGTTAAACATGCGGCGGCACACAAAGCAGACCTCATTCTTTTTCTCGGCGACCAGTTCTACGAAAGGAATGGTGATTTCCGCACCCAAACCGCGCCGCTGAACAAGGCAGCCCTGGACGTATTGCGGAAGTGGGTACAGTTCGGCTGGTCTTACCGCGAATTGTTCAGGCATATCCCTTCTGTTTGCCTGCCTGACGATCATGACGTTTTTCACGGCAACTTATGGGGCTCCTCCGGGAAAGCAGCAGACATCACCGGCAACAAGTCACGAAGCCAGGACACCGGCGGCTACCTGATGCCGCCGGAATGGGTCAACCTTATACAGCTTTGCCAGACCAGCCATATGCCCGATCCGTACGATCCTTCGCCGGTGTTGCAGGGAATTTCCGTGTATTACACCCACTGGCAGTATGCCGGCATCAGCTTCGGTATTATTGAAGACCGGAAATTCAAGTCTGCGCCCAGGAATGTGTTGCCAGACGAGGCGGAAGTTTTTAACGGGTATGCCCAGAACACGGCATTCGACATTACAAAATGGACGGAGCCCGCCACCATCAGCCTGCTGGGAGAGCGGCAAATGGCATTCCTGGATGAATGGACACAAGACTGGTCTAACCATACACAGTTCAAAGTGCTGCTGTCAGCCACGCCCTTCATGTGCCTGCAAACATTGCCGGAAGGATCGCTGAATGACCAGGTGACCGGCAGCCTCACAATACCGGAACCGGGCATCTATGTAGCCGGAGATAAACCCACACGTGATATGGATACAGACGGCTGGCCGCACCACCGCCGGGATGAGGTGGTGGCCCTGCTGCGCAAAGGTTTTGCCTTTCACCTGGCGGGCGATCAGCATATTGCCTCGCTGGTGCAATACGGTACAGCTGCGCATGAAGATAGCGGGTATGTATTCACTACGCCTGCTTTGGGAAATGTATTTCCACGCCGCTGGTGGCCGCCGGTAGACAAAGATCATCAGCATCTGCCCGGCCAGCCTGCGTACACGGGGAACTTTGAAGACGGGTTCGGGAACAGGATCACGGTACATGCAGTTGCAAACCCGGTGAAAACCGGTCTTGAACCAGCGGTTGTATATGACCGGGCAACCGGGTACGGCGTGGCAACCTTCCACAAAAAAAGCAGGGAGATCACTGTTGAATGCTGGCCACGCCAGGCAGATCCGCATCTGCAGCCCAAAGGGCAATATACCGGCTGGCCCAGGACCATTCGTCAGCTGGACAATTACAGCCGGAAGGCATTGGGCCACTTGCCGGCCCTGCATGTTAACGGCCTTTCAAATCCGGTCATACAGCTAGTGCATGAAGGAACGAGACAGGTTGAATATACGCTGCGCATCCGCGGCCAGCAGTTCCGGCCACATGTTTTTGAAGAAGGCAGTTACACCGTTATTATCAGCGGCCCTGACGAGGGTAAGGAAAAGGTACTGAAAGGCCTTACCATCCGGCAAACGGCGGAACCGCTTATTGTAAATCTTTAAACTGGTACATATGAGAATGATCATAGCGATCTTGCTGCTGTTGCCGTGCCAGATAGCATTTTCCCAGCAACGGCCCAACGTGATACTCGTTTTTGCAGATGACCTGGGGTATGGGGAAACCGGCCCTTACGGGCAGCAGAAAATCAAAACACCAACGTTGGATAAATTGGCTGCCGAAGGCATCCGCTTCACGCAGTTTTACACCGGCACGCCGGTATGTGCGCCCTCACGGTGCAACCTTATGACAGGCAGGCACGCCGGGCGTGCCTACATCCGCGGCAACTACGGCTTACCCGGCTACAAGGAAAACGAAGTGGAGAACGGCTCGTTCCCGCTGCCGGAAAACACCGTCACTATTGCATCCCTGTTCAAACAGGCAGGGTATGCAACCGGCGCTGTCGGCAAGTGGGGCTTGGGCAATTACGATAACAGCGGCGATCCGCTGAAGAACGGGTTCGATTATTTTTATGGCTATTACGACCAGCGGCATGCCCATAACTACTACCCTACCCACCTCTGGGAGAATGGCCGGCAGGATAGCCTTCAGAACCCGGTCATTGACGTGCATCCCGGCCCGGGCGCTCCCCTCAGCCCTGAATTGTACAAGGGCGCAGACTACGCCATAGACAAGATGACCGCCAAAGCCTCCGCCTTCATCCGCCGGCACCAGCATGCCCCCTTTTTCCTCTATCTTCCGTTTACGTTGCCCCATGCTGCCCTGCAGGTACCGGAGCGCGGCGTAAAGGACTATATTGCGGCATTTGGCGAAACCCCGCAATATACACAGGATGGTTATGTACCTGTGGAATACCCCAAATCAACTTATGCAGCAATGGTGTCTTACCTCGACGAGCAGACCGGCATCATATGGAAGCTGGTGAAAGAGCTGGGGCTGGATGACAATACCATCATCATTTTCACCAGCGACAATGGTACTGCTGCCGGTAAAAGCACCAACGCGTCTTTCTTTAACAGCACCGGGGGATTGAGGGGATTTAAGCAAGACCTGTATGAGGGCGGCATCCGTGAGCCGTTTATTGTACGCTGGCCGGGGAAAATCAAAGCCGGCGGGGTAACAGGCCACATTGCGGCAACGTATGACCTGATGGCTACATTTGCCGCCCTGCTGGGCGTAGAAGCGCCTGAGCATGACGGCATCAACCTGCTGCCGGTATTGACAGGTGAAAAAAACGCACCGCAGCATCCTTATCTCTACTGGGAATATCACGCGCGGGGCGGGCAGGTTGCGGTACGGATGGGTAACTGGAAAGGGGTCAGAACAGGCCTCGCAAAAGACCCCGGCGCTCCCTGGCAAGTTTATGACCTCTCCGCAGACCCGGCCGAAACGAAGGACCTTGCGGCGCAGCAACCCACGCTTGTCCGGCAGTTCAATGCCATTGTACAGCAAGAGCACCGGCCACCGGTGCGGGCGGAATGGGATTTTTTCAACCCGCAACGGGCAGGTATAGCCAGATGAACCAAGCCTTAAAACATCTTATATAATTAATTATCAACAATTTAAACCGCCTTCCGCAGCGGTTTGCAGCGGAACAATAACAGCCCCGGCGCGAAATTCACGCCCCACATTTGGAAAAATGGCTGTTCTACCATTATCTTTGCGCACAGTTCTTAAACATCACTTATCCAGAAAGGCAGAGGGTACTGGCCCTGCGAAGCCTTAGCAACCAATTCCGCCGGCTGGCGGGAAAAAGGTGCTAATTCCGGCCCCGTAAAACGGGGAAAGATAAGTTGGCAGAGATATTTCACTAGCACCATCATATTGCGAAAGGCTCTTCCAACCCGGAAGGGCTTTTTTTATTCCTCCTCCTCTCGTAAGCTGACATTTAATGACTCGTTCACAGTTCGTTTCGTAAAACATTGATCAACCATGAAGCCGGGTGTGTTGCGCGGCTGCATATGACCCTTGAAAAAACATTTGGAGATGAAACCATCTACACAACTGATCCATAGCATCCCGGTAGATGAGCTGACCGGGGCTATTTCCGTGCCCATCTATCAAACGTCTACGTTTGTGCAGGAAAGCCCGGGGATCAACAAGGGATTTGAATTTTCGCGGGCCAACAATCCCACGCGGAAAGTGCTGGAAGACCTGATCTGCAGCCTGGAAGAAGGTTATGCCGGTTTTGCCTTTGCCAGTGGCATGGCCGCTATTGACTCCGTGCTGAAGCTGCTGAAGAGCGGTGACGAGATCATGGCGGTAGAAGACACGTATGGCGGCATCTTCCAGATATTCCACCATATGTTTGAGCGCTTCGGGGTAAAGGTGAATTTTGTAGATACCAGTGACATTGACAAAGTGCTCGAAAAGATCACGGAGAAAACCCGCATCATCTGGCTGGAGTCTCCCACCAACCCTATGCTGAAAATATCAGACATTAAGTCTGTCAGCAAAATAGCCCGGCAGCACAACATACTGCTGGTGGTAGACAATACCTTTTGCACGCCCCTGCTGCAAAAGCCTATTCCCCTGGGGGCAGACATTGTGATAGAAAGCGCTTCCAAATACCTGGCCGGGCATACGGACGTAATTGCAGGGCTGGTAGTGGTCAACTCCAAAACGCTGGCAGACCAGATGAAGTTCAACCAGAACATATCCGGCAGCATTCTCAGCCCGTTTGAAGCCTGGCTCACCATCCGCGGCATTGAAACGCTCAGCCTGCGCCTGGAGAAACAATGCGCCAACGCCATGGCCATTGCCACCTGGCTGGCAGCGCACCCGGCGGTAGACAAGGTATTTTACCCCGGCCTGGCTACGCACAAAAACCATCATATTGCCCGCAAACAGCAAAAGGCTTACGGCGGCATGGTGAGCTTTTCCCTGAAGGAAGACCAGATCAAGAATGCCATCCGCATTGTGAACTCCACCAAGCTGTTCAAGCTGGCGGAGAGCTTCGGCGGCGTGAAAAGCATGCTCAACCACCCCTTCACCATGACGCACCGCACCATTCCGGAAGAGTTCCGCCGCAAAGCGGGGCTGCAGGAATCATGCATCCGTCTTTCCGTGGGCATTGAAGATGCGGAAGACCTTATTAATGACCTGAAACAAGCTTTGGATAAATTAAACCAGCCGATAGGCAAACAAATTACCGTACTGCAATAATCTATGGAAAAGAACATCAATCTTGGCATTTTCGGCTTTGGCTGTGTTGGCCAGGGCCTTTATGAAGTACTGAACCGCACTAAAGGCATCAACGCCCGCATCAAGAAGATCTGCATTAAAGACCCGAACAAGAGCCGCCCGATAGACATGAGCTATTTCACCACAGATCCGAAAGAGATACTGGACGATCCTACCATAGACGTGGTGGTGGAGCTTATCAACGATACGGACGCGGCCTATCATATAGTAAGCACCGCGCTGCGCAACGGCAAGGCCGTAGTAAGCGCCAGCAAAAGGATGATTGCCGAAAACCTGCCCGCCCTGTACCAGCTGCAGGTGGAGAACAAGGTACCCTTCCTCTACGAAGCATCCAGCTGCGCCAGCATTCCCATTATCCGCAACCTGGAAGAGTATTATGACAATGACCTGCTGAATGCAGTAGAAGGTATCTGCAACGGCTCTACCAATTACATTCTTACCAAGATATTCGAAGAGAACCTCAGCTTCGAAACCGCCCTCAAACAGGCGCAGGAGCTGGGCTTTGCGGAAACAGACCCTACGCTCGACGTGGAGGGCTACGACCCCAAGTTCAAAATTGTGATATTGCTGCTGCACGCCTTCGGCACCTTTGTGAAACCGGAGGAAGTGTTCAACTTCGGCATCAACCACCTCAATGATTTTGACATACAGTTTGCCCGCCAGCGCAACTGCACCATCAAGCTCATTGGCAATTGCCGCAGGCAAAACGGCAGCGTGAACGCTTACGTGCTGCCCCACCTCATCCGCGAGCACAACCTGCTGTACGATGTGTACAACGAATACAACGGCGTATTGCTGGAAAGCGCCTTCACAGACAAACAGTTCTTTGTAGGCAAGGGCGCGGGCGGCACCGCCACCGGCAGCGCCGTACTGAGCGATATTTCTGCCCTCCTCTACAACTACCGGTATGAGTACAAGAAGATCAAACAGAACAACCAGCCGGCCTTCACCAACGACGTGCAGCTGAAAGTATACGTTCGTTACCGCACGCCTGACCAGGTAGACCTGGCAGAGTTCTATAACATTGTGGAAAAATATGAATCGCCGGAGTACCGGTACGTGGTAGGCACCATCAACCTGCAAAAACTCAAAGACGCCAGCTGGCTAAAAAATAAAGATGTGAACCTGCTCGTACTGGAGCAATAAAAAGAAAGGCCGCAACTTGTGTTGCGGCCTTTCTTTTTCTATTAGAATTAGTTTACGAGTTATGGCAGGCTGATATACTCTACGCCGGTAGCCACTACCGCACCTGCCGTACCTGTTCTCGACATGATTTTTTCAGGCAGGCCCTCCGTGTTATAAACATATTCATAGGTAACCAGTTCCGCATTCACGGCGCCGGGCTGCTCCACGGTTTCCGCCTTGAGCGGCGCGTTGGCGCTGAGCGCGGTAAAATCCCTGGCAGAAGTATGGAGGAAGAGGAACTGCGCCGGGAAACTGCGGCCAAGGGCCGTTTTGTCTGTATAGGTAAGCGTGGTTGTTTTGTAGGGCACTTCTTCCCCGTTGATGAGCTGGAACAGCTCTACCTTGCTGACATTGTCTTTATCCCAGCTGAGGCGGTACACTTCATTCCGCTGGGCGCCGTTCACCACATGCAGCGCGGCCAGCTTGCCCTGCGCGTACACCAGGGAATCATAGTCTGTAATGACCAGCTCCGTTTCACTGACCATGTTATAATAGCTGACCCTGACCAGCTGCTGTGCGGCATTGTACTGAAAACTGCGGTCATTACGGGGTTGCTGGTCTCCCATCACCCATATCTTGAAAGCGGAGATATGGCTGCCCGTATAGATCACCTGGGTAGAATCTGGCGAGAAAGGCGGCAGCTGCCCGTATTGTTTGAACTGCTGGAGCGTACCGTCTGCCCGGTAAGTAAAAGCAACGGTGTCCGTATCATTCATCAGGCGGCTGATCACCTTTTTTTCCTGCTGCTCGTCAGGCGTTACGTCTTTCTTTTTGGAACAGGCGGCCAGCAGGCACAATGCCAGCGGCAGGCAGGGAATGATGTTTTTCATGGTATAAGGTCTCCTCCGTTAACAAATTATATGACGGGGACAAATATAGGAATATTTTTTATAATGTATAATAAATTATATTCTCTCCAGGCGTTCTGCCACCTGGCTGATGGGCAGGCCCATTACATTATAAAAGCAGCCGTTGATGCGGTCTATACCCACAGCCCCTATCCATTCCTGTATGGCATAGGCGCCTGCCTTGTCATACGGTTGATAATGATCTATATAATAGATGATCTGCTCCTCCAAAAGGGGTTTGAAATGCACTTCGGTGGTTTGTGAGAAAGCATCTTCCCGGCCATTATGCAATATCACCACCCCGGTAATCACCTCATGTACCTGGCCACTAAGCGCGGTGAGTATGCGGATGGCGTCTGCCCGGTTGGCCGGTTTGCCGATGATAGTACCGTTCAGCACCACAATGGTGTCTGCCGCCACAATCACCTCCCCATTACTATATAGCGCGGCTACCGCCTTTGCTTTTTGCCGGGCAATATGCACGGGCACGTCCGGAATGGGCATCTCCGGCGGGAAGGTTTCTTCCGCATCACTAACCTTGACCTCAAAGGGAATGCCGGCCTGCTCAAGCAGCTGCCGGCGGCGGGGCGACTGTGACGCCAGTACCACTGGTTTTCCGGTGTACATATTTTTTACAGCATGATTTTAAAGAAGACCATGGAAAGAATGCCGGTGAGCATCACAATTTTTATCCAGGTACTGATCTTATGGAAATGAGCAGGCTGGTACGCCTGCAGGAACGGCTTTTGAACAAACAGCGTGAAGGGCAGCAGTACGAACAGCAATATGTAGCCGGCGGCCGCGTACCAGGCTTTGAGCGCCGTTACTACCATAATAATCACCAGCAACACCTGCAATATCACCATCAGCAGCATGGTAAAGGCTTTGGCCTTCTTTAACCCCCATACAATAGGAATGGTGCGGCAGCCGTCTTTACTGTCTCCGATCATATCTTCCATGTCCTTCACTATTTCACGTATCATGGAAAGCACAAAAGCAAACAGGGCGTATATGCCAATGATCTTGATGAGCTTGCGGCCGGTGAGGCTCATAATGGCCTCAAAACTTTCATATATCTGCCTTTCATAAAAACCCACCACTACCACGCTCAACGCTGTGAGCAGAGATATTGCCACGTTCCCTATCAGCACCTGCCGCTTGAAGGACGTAGAATAAAACCAGAGCAGCAGGGTGCAGAATACCTGTACAAAACCCAGGTAAAACTGCCCTATCTGGAAGGCTACCACAAAGCCGAGGGAAACGCCGGCCATATTTAATATGGTGTGCCACGCCATGGCCCAGCGCCGGTTGATGATCTTTTCCACCACCATTTTCTCCGGCTTGTTCACCAGGTCTATATTAATATCGAAATAATCATTTATTATATACCCGCCAGCTGCCACCAGTACGGTAGAAAAACAGAGCATCAGGAAATGGGGGAAAGACAGGGAAGGCTCCGCCCCGCTGTTCTGTAATACGGGCGCCACCACGCAATACTGCAGCAGAAACTGGGTCAACGCTATGTAGATGAGGTTCGGGTACCGCACCATTCTGAAAAAAGCCGCCAGTAAAGTCATGAGTCAGTTAGGAATTACGAATGATAAATTGTGTGTGCGGGCGCTCATTTGGACGCAACCGTCTCGTCCAGCACCCAATGGCCGTTCAGCTTCAGCACTTTTTCGATCACATCTCTCACACAGCCCTGGCCACCGGTAACGGGAGACACGTACATGGAAATGCTCCTGATCTCCGGGGCGGCGTCTGCCGGGCAGGTAGCCAGCCCGCACAGCTGCATGGCCCGGTAATCAGGTATATCGTCTCCCATGAACAGCACCTGGTCCCAAAGCAAGTCATGTTCAAGGGCATAGTCTTCCAGCTTTTCAGCCTTGTTGAGCACTCCGGTGAACACATCGGTAATGCCCAGCCCGTTGAGGCGGGCCACCACGCTTTCAGAACGGCCGCCGGAAATAACGGCCACCCGGTATCCCTGTTTAACGGCCAATTGAAGGGCATACCCGTCTTTTATGCTCATTCTCCGGCTCTGTTCGCCATTGGGCAGCAGTTGCACCGTGCCGTCTGTCAGAACGCCGTCTACATCGAATACAAAAGTGCGGATATGTGTGAATTTCTCCAGAACGTTTATCATTATTATATGCTGGCTGTGGTCAGTGCGCAAAAATAATCATTTACCCCTCATTCCGGTGAAACTGGTAAATACTTTCAGACAGCAGCGGGTAAATCTGCTGCATGGAGGGGTAATTCCGGAGAATAGACTCGTGCAGGGCCATGGTCTTTTCATCGTGCCGTACGGCTGGCCCGGTCTGAACGGTTTCCGGGGGGTATTTGTCCAGCCGCTGGAAGGTTTCCCTGATAATGGGGTTGAGCAATGAAAAATCCCGGCCCTCCTGCTCACAATAGAACTTGGCGAGCGCCAGCAGGTGGTTGGTGAAGTTGTTGCAGAAAACAGCCGCCAGGTGCATTTGCAGCCTTTCGGCGGAGCTCATCCATGAAATGGTGGAGCTGATGCTCTGGGCCAGGGGGAATAGCCGCCGCTGCACTTCGTCGTTACCCGCTTCCAGCAGCAGGGGAATAGCGGGGTAACTCTTGGTTTCCTTACGGATGCTTTGCAGGGGGTACATCACCCCGGTGTTGACAGATATGCGGGCAATGGCATCTATGGGCACAGCCCCGGCGGTGTGCACCACTATACGGCGGCCCAGGCGCAACTGGTCATTCAGCTCCTCCAGCACCGTGTCTCCTACCGCCAGCAGGTACACGTCTGCCTCCATATCTATATCCAGCAAATCTGTTGTGTAACCGGCCCCCAATAATTCAGCCAGCTCCTTTGCGTGCTCCTGCCGCCGGCTGATCACCTGTTTTACCTGGTGGCCGTGCAGCTTCATGAAATGACCGAAACAATGTGCCACATTCCCCGCTCCTATTATAACTATGTCCATCAGTGAATTTTTATTGATTGCCCCAAATCTGTGCCACAACAGCACGCATGGTTTTATTTCCTAATGTAATATTACTGTCTTTCGGCTAAAAGGAAGGCAAATAAATATATGCAAGTATCGCCTTTTCCATTGTTCTCTCTAAATCAACTATTTACCAGATACTATTTTTTATATCAACCTACTTTTATATACTTGCACAAATCGGATTTGTAACTTTTGTGCAAATTTTTGCGTAATCAAGAAAATAAAGCAGGCGTTCATGGCAAAAAATCTCGTGATTGTTGAGTCCCCGGCAAAGGCAAAGACTATTGAAAAAATTCTAGGTAAAGACTTTGAGGTGAAATCTTGTTTCGGTCATATCCGCGACCTGGAAAAGGACGACATGGGTATTGACATCAAGAACAACTTCAAGCCCAAGTATATAATACCGGATGACAAGGAAAAGGTTGTAAAAGAGCTGAAAAAAATGGCGAAAGACTCTGACGAGGTTTGGCTGGCAACGGATGAGGACCGGGAAGGGGAAGCCATATCCTGGCATCTTTGCGAGGTGCTGGGCCTTGACCCGGAAAGCACCAAACGCATTGTTTTTCACGAGATTACGAAGCCCGCCATTGAAAAAGCCGTACAAGCCCCCCGCCTGCTGGACATGAACCTGGTGAACGCGCAACAAGCCCGCCGCATCCTTGACAGGATAGTGGGCTTTGAGCTCTCCCCGGTGCTCTGGCGCAAAATGAGCATGCGCAATTCCCTCTCTGCCGGCAGGGTACAATCCGTAGCTGTTCGCCTCATTGTAGAGCGCGAGCGCGAGATCAACAGTTTTGCCGTTACCAGCACCTTCAAGGTAGAAGCCTTTTTCCTGGCTAAGGACATCCAGGGGAAAACCATCACCTTCAAGGCGGAAGGCCCTACCCGCTTCAAAACGGTGGAAGACGCGGAGAAATTCCTGCAGCAGTGTATCGGCGCCGCCTATACGGTGAAAGACATACAGGTGAAGCCGGGCAAAAAATCGCCCGCCGCGCCGTTCACCACCTCCACCCTGCAGCAGGAAGCCAGCCGCAAGCTGGGTTACAGCGTTTCCAAAACCATGCTGCTGGCGCAAAAGCTGTATGAAAGCGGTAAGATCACCTACATGCGTACAGACTCCGTGAACCTGTCTGAAACCGCCATGGCAGATATCAGCAAAGCTATTCATACCAATTACGGCGAGCGGTACTTCCAGAGCCGCAAGTATAAGAACAAGAACGAAAGCGCCCAGGAAGCGCATGAGGCCATCCGCCCTACTTACATGGAGAACCCTACCGTTGATGATTCTGATCAGAAACGGCTGTACGAACTGATCTGGAAACGTACCATTGCCAGCCAGATGGCAGATGCGGAACTGGAAAAGACCATCGCCAAAATAGGCATCTCCACTAATAATGAAGAGCTGACGGCCAGCGGTGAAGTGCTCAAGTTTGACGGCTTCCTGAAAGTATATATGGAGGGCCGTGACGATGAGGATGAAGGAGAAGAAGACCAGGAGGGCGTACTGCCGCCCCTGACCGTAAAACAGGTGCTGGAGCTGAGGGAAATGAAGGCAACAGAACGCTTTAGCCGCCCTGCGCCCCGCTACACGGAGGCCAGCCTCGTGAAAAAGCTGGAAGAGCTGGGCATTGGCCGCCCCTCTACTTACGCCCCCACCATTACCACCGTTCAGAAACGCGGGTACGTGGAAAAACGGGATAAAGAAGGCGTGAAAAGAGATTTCCGCATCCTCAGCCTGAAAAACGACAAGATCAGCCAGCTCACTGAGCAGGAGAACACCGGCGCCGAAAAGGCCAAGCTGTTCCCTACAGACCTGGGCATGCTGGTGACAGACTTCCTGAAACAGTACTTTGACCGCGTGATGGATTACGGTTTTACCGCCCAGATCGAAGAAGAGTTTGACGAAATAGCCAACGGCAAAAAGAAGTGGAACAAAATGCTCCGCGACTTCTATGACCCCTTCCACGAAAACGTGGAAGAAACGCTGGAAAAAGCGGAACGTGTGAAGGGCGAACGCCTGCTGGGTACAGATGCCGAAACCGGCAAACCCGTGGTGGCCCGCATGGGCCGGTTTGGCCCCATGGTGCAGATAGGCTCCGTGGAAGATGAGGAAAAACCGCGCTTTGCCAAGCTGAAACAAACGCAGAGCATTGAGACCATTTCCATGGAAGAGGCCATGGACCTGTTCCGCCTGCCCCGTAACCTGGGCCTCTTTGAAGGAACGGACGTTACGGTGAACATCGGCCGCTTTGGGCCGTATGCGCAGCACGACAAAAAATTCTATTCCCTCAAAAAGGAAATGGACCCCTATACGGTAGAGCTGGAAGAAGTGGCGCCGCTGATAGTGGAGAAACGCCAGGCCAAAAATGAACGTACTATCAAGGTATTTGAAAAGGAAAAGATACAGGTGCTGAGAGGCCCCTATGGCCCTTACCTGAAAGTAGGGCTGAAAAACTTCAAGATACCTAAGGAGAAGATAGATACGGCGGCAGATCTTACCGTAGAAGAAGCGAAGGCTATTATTGAAGAAGCGAAGGCCAACCCGCCCAAAAAGAAAGCGCCGCCCCGCAAGAAAAAAGCGGAATAGATCGTATAGGGCTCAGGGTGAGTATAATTAATATAACGAAATAATCCTGGATTTTCAAACTTTCATTTACAAGGGGTTATTCGTAAATTCATCAGGGAAAACAATTAGATAACCAGTGAACGAAACCAGGGAAATAAACGCATTGTTCCATCTGCTGGATGATCCTGACCAGGAGGTATTTGACACCGTGGCCAACAAGATCCTCCTGTTCGGGAAAGATATTATCCCGAACCTGGAACATCTCTGGGAAACCACTTACGACGAATCCATCCAGGAAAGGATAGAGCTGCTCATACACCGGGTGCATTACCAGGACCTGCAGGAGGCCGTGCGCCTCTGGGGCAACGCCGGTGCGCAGGAGCTGCTGCAGGGCGCCATACTGGCCGCCCGGTACCAGTATCCGGACCTCCAGGCCACACAGATCAACACGGAAATAGAGCGCATCAAACGCAACATATGGCTGGAGCTGAATAACTACCTCACCCCGCTGGAGCAGATCAATGTGCTGAACAGCATGATCTATAACTATTTTGGGCTGAAGGGTGAAGAAGTATCTTACCAGCGCAAGAACCAGTTTTTCATTAACCAGGTGATAGAGACCAAAAAAGGCAATCCCATCACCAACGGCATCATTTACCAGGCGCTCTGCGCCATGTTAGACCTGCCGGTGTATGCCGTAAACATTCCCCGCCAGTTCATCCTCGCCTACTTCGATACGTTTTATGATTTTACGGAACCGGCAGACCCCGGTGACTACCGCATACTTTTCTTCATTGACCCCATCCAGGGGCAGATCTACACCCAACAGGATGTAGAAACCTATTTCAAACGGGTGAACGTGCCCGCCCTGCCGGCCTATTACAAACCGCAGAGCAACCAGCGCATCATCCAGTTCCTGCTGGAAGAAATGGCCAAATGTTTCCGGAACGACAAGGAGCAGTACAAGTCTGACGAGCTGCAGAACCTTTCGCAGATACTGGATTAACAACACAGAAAATAATAAATGCCGATGCCCACAATGACTGTGGGCATCGGCATTTAGAAGCGGTCCATTCTTGTTAAGGTATATGACTTACAGCGGACCGATATAGGTGGCCGTTGTACCGTCGAGGTAAAAAATATGCTTGTTGTTCAGGTCAGCAAAGTCGCCCTGGTTAACAATGAATTCCACATTGCCGGAAGTCCAGGATTTAACAGGCTGTACCACAGATTTTGTACGGGAAGCCCAGGAAGCATTATCTGCCAGTTCAATACGCTTGGAGCTGTAATCCGCATAAGGCAGCGCCCAGCCTACATGATGTCCGTCTTCCGCCATGGGCTCCAGTGTATTACCCAGCAACGCATAGTTGATAACACTGTTCAGGCCTAACTGACCCGATACTGGGCCGAAATAATTCCTGGAGGAATCTGTGAGAACAACACCATTAATGATGGTCTGATAGGTGTCATTGTCAAAATCAAACAGCAATTCAATACGGTTCCATTTTCCGGTGCTGGAGAAGGCCTGGTCTGCATATCCGCCCAGCTCACCGTTGCCAGACCATTCTACGCGCCAGGTGTATGGTCCATTTAGCATTTTGGCGCCCCAGAAGCTGCTGGAATATTTTGCATCCGTAGTGGGCAGGTCCCGTTTCCAGTACATGCGGAACCATTTGCCGGTTTCATCATTGTCAAATGTTTGCAGGTAGAATGAAACATAGAGGCAAGGCTTGTAACCAGTGTTATCCAGCAGGTTCCAGTTGCGCAGCCGCCAGTTGGAGGGAAACAATGCCCTGATGGCCTCACTGGCCTGACGTTTCAACCATTTGCCGGAATGCGTCGGGCCGCCGGTCAGCTCAAGCGTGGCGCCGGAAGCCGTAGCCTGGTTATTAAAGTCGTTGGAGGTCAGGATGGGGTAAATGCCATCCAGATGAGCTTGCCATGCAGCCTTTGTATTGGTGGAGGGTGTGGCAGTGGTAACAGAGTCGAAATCCGTTGAACGGAGATGCATGTGCCTGTGACCGGCAAAGCTGTAGTTACCGGCGTTGTAGTCTGTTTTACTGCCGGAACCTGTTACTGTGATCGATTTGAGATCTCCGTGCGCCGGCGTTGTAGTAGAGGTTGCCGGGTCTTTACCGGGACCTTTACCGGGGCCGCCGGGATGGAATATCTGGGCCTTGTCACAGCTGGCAACAGTCAGGGAGGAAACAACAAGGAAAAGTTTAAATGTACTGTTCATAGTTAAAGTGGTTTAAAATATTGGTTTTGTACAGATGCGAAGGGAAAGTTCCGCGTATACCTATTGAAATCCCGTTGTGAAGAATGGTTACAAGGACTTCCACGGGCAGGCACGGGCAATACGAACCCTGCTGCAAAAGCGGTAGGCATTTTTTGCATGTAGTTTTATTTAATAATTGATGGTGTAGGCACACAACGACCCAACCTGCCGCGGAGACAAGCTTCAACTGGTGGCATAACACTCCCGCCCGGTACAACGAGACGGTTGCATCCGGCCACCCATTCCATATCCCTCCCGCCGGGAAGGGACATCCTCATTTAAAGTTGTAATCTGTAGTCAGCTGGCCATTTCTCCACAATATTGCGCGGGTTCATATCCTTTTAAGGGGCTGACTACCCGTACGGGACCCTTCCGCTTCCGAAACAAGGTCTTCTACGATCAAAACGCTGGAATACGCAGTACCTGTCTTTGGTCTATTAATTTTGGCTGAATCTTTTACTGCGTTATTTTATTAGCACATCTAATAAGGTTATAAAAATAACAAAAACAAATTAAAAACAAAATAATTTCCAAAACATTATTTTTAGAGAAGAACGCATCCTACATTTTATAAGGTTTCATAAGCATTCAGCCAATATATGCCGAAGCTCCGGAAGGTTTCCAAACATAAAAATTCCGGGCTCACAACAGGCAGCGTGCCTGATGTAAACCCGGAACAAAATTTTCTATATCTGCTTATCTGCCTTGCGGCTTGTAATATTTCATAGCTTCCGGCATCAGTTTCTGCAACTGCGCTATACGCCTGTCATCACTAGGGTGAGTGCTCAGCAGCTCAGGCGGTTTCTGCCCGCCGCCGGCGTTGGCCATGCGCGTCCAGAAAGGCACGGCCTCATTAGGGTTATACCCTGCCATGGCCATGAAAATAAGGCCCAGATGGTCTGCCTCCAGCTCGTTCTGACGGCCGTAGGCCATTAACCCGAGGGGGCCGCCCACGCCCACTGCCTGCATAAAAATGTTTTGCGCCTGCGGGTTTTTATTAAGGGCCACAGCGCCGGCAATCTGTATCCCCTGCGCTACCAGGCCCTGGCTCATTCTCTCGTTACCATGGCGTGCAATGGCATGCGCCACCTCGTGCCCCATTACGCAGGCAAGAGCGCTTTCATTCTGTGTAACAGGCAGCAGACCGGTGTATACCACCACCTTTCCGCCGGGCATGCACCAGGCATTCACCTGCTTGTCATCTACCAGGTTAAATTCCCATTTGTACCCGGCAATCTGGTTGCCCATATTGTTCTGGTTCATATAAGCCGTTACCGCGCCCGCAATACGGTTGCCTACACGGCGAACCATTTCGGCGTCTTTGCTGGCGGTGGGAGAAACGGTTTTGTTCTGGGAAAGAAAGCTCTGGTACTCCTGTAGCGCCATTGATTGCATTGTAGCTTCTGGAATGAGGTTTAACTGGCTTCTACCGGTGATGGGCACCCGCGTACAGGCGTACATAAACCCTGTACCGGCTACAAGTAACAACGCAATTTTTTTCATCGGTCAATGTTTTGAAGATAGATGGTCCGCAGCAAACCGGAGGGGTACATTCACATCACTAACTCACATCCAGCCACCGGATGCCTGCGGCGAATTTACAATTTTGACTGCATTCGCAATCAACTGTTTCATATAAAGCAATCGCTATGCCGAAATACATCTGTACGTATCACGGAAACAGACCATGCTGCTGTTTTGTTCGCGCAGGGAAATTAAAAAAGAGGGAAATTACTCGTCGTCCTTGTTCTTGCGGTTCTTGAACAACGGCACTTTGGATTCGTTACCGGTGAGCAGGCGCATGATGTTCTTCTGGTGCGTCAATACCACCATGAGGGCCACGGCAATGGCAAAAATGCGGTAAAACACCTCCTGCTCCCTGAAAATGAAGAGGATGAGCACAGGGAAAGCAATGCTGGCAATAATGGAACTTAAGGATACATAACGTGTCAAAAACAATATCATAAGAAACACGCCTACACAGCAAAGCGCTACCAGCGGCTGAATGGCCAGCACCATGCCGAAAAGGGTAGCAATGCCCTTGCCGCCCCGGAAACCGGCCCATATCGGGAAAATATGACCTACCACCGCAGCCAGGCCCAGGCCTACCTGCAGGTTGATCAGCTGCTCCGGTGTATCGTAGGGGGGAATGAGGTAAGACAGCCTTACTGCCAGTATGCCTTTCAGCATGTCCACCAGCATCACAAAGGTACCGGCCTTGGGGCCCAGCACCCGGAAAGTATTGGTAGCCCCGGCATTACCGGAACCATGTTCGCGTATATCTATACCGAAAACTCCTTTACTAACCCATACAGCAGTGGCAAAAGAGCCTATCATGTAGGCGCCGATAAGTAGCAATAATTCTGTCATCACAACAAGTTAGAGTGCTAAGATAGTAAATTATATGTTAAAAAGAATACAAACTTAACAGCAATATTAAGACAATTACTCCAAAATCAGCAATTAAGATATGTAAATTTTTCCACATTAGCTATTGGAGAAGGAAAGTGCCAGCCAGTGCTCTCTTTCTGCCTTTCTTTCCATGTGCAGCCCTTCCGCTGCAGCCGCCTGAACAATTGTAGTCTCGTCTTCCTGCAATATACCACTCAAAATCAATAATCCATGATTTTTCAGGATTCTTTTCATGTGAGCCATGTTGGCCAGCAATATGTTACGGTTAATATTGGCCAGCACCACATCGTATTCCCCGCTTTTTACTTCGTCCAGCCGGTCTGCCTGCCAGATGCGCAGCGCGCGGGCGTGATTGCCTGCGGCGTTCTCCAGCGCATTTTCAACGGCCCAGTCATCATTGTCTATTGCGTCTGTTTCCGTTGCTCCCAGTCTGTCTGCCAGTATAGCCAGTATACCGGTGCCGGTACCGAAATCGAATACCTTTTTTCCCTGGAAGTCAATGTGCTCCATCAGCTTTATCACGGAATAAGTGGTGGCGTGATGCCCGGTGCCGAAAGACATTTTCGGCGTGATCACGATCTCATGCTCCACCTGCGCCCCCAGCGGCTCATGAAAAGCCGCGCGGATGCCGCAAAAACGGTCTACCAGCACGGGCTGGAAATTGCTTTCCCACACGGCGTTCCAGTTGGCCTGTTCAATCCGTTCTTTCGTATAGTCCAAACCGTGAGAGCCTGTTATGCCGAGGACCACCTGCTCGTCAAACGCCTCTTCAGGAATGTAGGCTACCAGCGTGTCTGCGGTTTCTTCAAAACCTTCATAGCCGGTATCGGCCAGTTGGGCTATCAAAATATCTTTCAGCTCCGCGGGCGCGGAAATGGTGACTGCAATGTGTGACATATGAGCGCAAGATAATTACAAATTCCTCAGTGCCAATACGCAATTGCTCTTTTCAAAAATTCCTTTGCGGGAAGCATTGCCTTATTTATATTTGAATTATAATAATATAACCTTATCCTATGAAAAAGCTCATTCTTTTGGCGGCCGTTCTGGCCGGCTCGTTCTGCTGCCTGGCGCAGAACATCGTGAAGGTGTATGACAATCCATACAAAGATTCCATTTTTTACCAGCTGCAGACCGCCGTGCTGATCATTGACAAGCAGGATGTGGAGGATTATTTCAAGGGGCTGGATACCATTCTGCCCCAGCGCAAATATGCCAAAGACGTGTTCCGCAACATCCAGTTTGCGCACCTGCGGCCTGATGAAGTACAGCGGCATTACGGCATGGCGTCTAAATTCTGGGCTGCTTCCAAAGGCAGCGAGCTGCGTTACAGTACGGACAAGCTCACGCTTTTCTGGAACGATAACGAAACGGTGCTGCTGCCTTACATAGACGAGATATTGCCTGAGCTGATGGAGGGCGGGCGCGTACAGGTGGTAGACCGGGCTACGGGCAAACGCGTGCAGCAGTTCCAGGTTGATTATGAGGATGTGGGCATGAAAACGTACAAGATATTCCGGTTTGTAAAAGGCAAAACCATCTGGCGGGAGAGCGAAGTATTTGTGGAACAGCTGTCCGTTGTGGGGCTATAACTTCGTCCTGCGCATACAAAAAAAGAGCGGTTGCCCTTACCAGGCAACCGCTCTTCATATTACACGTTCGTGAGTTTATTGTTCGTCGAACACCGGTCCTTCAATGGGACCCAGGGGTTCCTGGGATTCCGGCTGAGAGGGCCTGTTCTGACCGCCACGGTCACCACGTTCTCCGCGGTCGCCACCACGGTCAAAGCCGCCTCTGCGGTCTCCACGGTCACCACCCCTGCGGTCTCCGCGATCTCCACGGTCTCCACGGCGTTCGCCGCGGTCTCCCCTGTCACCACGTTCTTCGCGCTCAGGCCTTTCCACATAACCTTCCGGTTTGGGCATCAGCACCTTGCGGCTCAGTTTGAACTTGCCGGTTTTAGGATCTGTGCCTACCAGTTTCACTTTCACTTTTTCGCCTTCGCTCAGCACGCCGTCCATATTTTCCAGGCGTTTCCAGGATACTTCGGAAATGTGCAGCAGCCCCTGTTTGCCGGGCAGGAACTCAACGAACGCACCGTACGGCATTACGCTCTTCACGGTAGATTCGTATACTTCGCCCACTTCAGGAACGGCTACGATGCCTTTGATCCAGGTAATGGCTTTATCGAGATTTTCTTTCTGCGTAGCAAAGATGCTCACTTCGCCGGTCTGGCCCACTTCTTCAATGTTGATGGTGGTGCCGGTCTCGCGCTGGATCTCCTGTATCACTTTACCGCCGGGGCCTATCACAGCGCCAATGTATTCGCGGTCAATGATCATTTTCTCCATGCGCGGAGCATGCGGTTTCGGTTCCGGACGGGCGGCCCCGATGCAATTGTACATAGCGTCCAGGATGTGCAGGCGGCCTTTGCGGGCTTGTGCCAGCGCGGCGCGCATTACGTCCATGCTGAGGCCGTCTACTTTAATGTCCATCTGTACTCCGCAAATACCATCGCGGGTACCGGTTACTTTAAAGTCCATATCGCCCAGGTGGTCTTCATCTCCGAGAATGTCGCTCAGTACGGCCCATTTACCGTCACTGGCGCGGGAGATGAGGCCCATGGCAATGCCGGATACGTGTTTGGGAATGGGAACGCCTGCGTCCATCAGGGCCAGTGAGCCTGCGCACACGGTAGCCATGGAAGAGGAGCCGTTAGATTCCAGGATGTCTGACACTACGCGCACGGTATAGGCGTAATCGTTACCGGGCATCATCTGCTTCAGGGAGCGGAGCGCCAGGTTACCGTGGCCCACCTCGCGGCGGCCGGGGCCGCGCATCATCTTCACCTCGCCGGTGGAGAAAGGAGGGAAATTATAGTGCAGAATGAATTTTGTGTAGTTGGAGGTAGCGGCGCTCTCGATCAGCAGCTCATCATCAGGCGTACCCAGGGTAACGGTGGTAAGAGACTGTGTTTCGCCGCGGGTGAACAGGGCGGAACCATGCGGAGAGGGCAGGAAGTCCGCTTCCATGCTCAGGGGGCGCACCTGGTCCAGCACGCGGCCGTCCAGGCGGATGCTCTGGTCAAGGATCATGTTGCGCACCGTTTCCTTCTCCAGGTCGTGGAAGTAGTCACCAACAAGGGCTGCATCTTCTTCGGGCAGCTCTCCCAGTGATTCAACCAGCTCTTCTTCAATTTTGGAGAAGGCTTCACTGCGCTGGTGCTTGCCCAGGGCAGATTTGGCCACTTCCAGGATGCGGCTTTGCGCAAAGGCCACTATTTTGGCCTTCAGCTCTTCGTTCTGGTGCGGCTTATCGTATTCGCGTTTGGCAGGGTTGCCTACCAGGGCGCGTAATTCTTCCTGTGCCTTCACCTGTACCTTGATGGCTTCGTGGGCCAGTTCAATGGCTTTCACCAGGTCTTCTTCCTGGCATTCCTTGCTTTCGCCTTCCACCATCATGATGTTTTTGGCGGTAGCGGCTACAATGAAGTCCATATCTGCCGTTGCCAGCTGGGTACGGGTGGGGTTGATCACAAACTCGCCGTTTATACGGGCAATGCGCACTTCGGAAATGATTTCCTGGATGGGCACGTCAGATACGGCTAATGCCGCAGATGCGGCCAGGGCGGCCAGGGCGTCAGGCATTACCTCCGCATCGGAAGATACGAGGGTTACCAGCACCTGTACATCACAAAAATAATCGTCGGGGAACAGGGGGCGCAGGGCGCGGTCTATCAGGCGGGAAATCAGCACTTCATAGTCGCTGAGCTTGCCTTCACGCTTGAAAAAAGAACCGGGTATGCGGCCGGCGGATGCAAATTTCTCCTGGTAATCCACCGTGAGGGGGAAAAAGGATTGCCCTTCCTTGGGCTTTTGGCTGGCCACCACGGTAGCCAGCAGGATGCAGTTGCCCAGGCGCACAGTAACCGAACCATCAGCCTGACGGGCCAGTTTGCCGGTTTCTATGGTCACCTCGCGGCCTCCGCCTATATCAAATTTAACCGAAGTAGGTGTGAGATTCATACTTGTGTGAGGATTATTAAGGTACACATACAAAAAAACTATTCCCAACTATGCAGTTGGGAATAGCGCTATAATAAATTTCAGATTATTTTCTGATACCTAACTTCTCAATGAGTGCGCGGTAGCCGGAGAGGTTGGTTTTAGCCAGGTAAGACAGCAAACGCTTTCTTTGCCCTACCATTTTCATCAGGCCACGGTGAGTGGAAAAGTCCTTTTTGTTCTCTTTCAGGTGAGCGGAAATGCTGTTGATCCTTTCGGTTACCAACGCAATTTGTGCTTCCACAGAACCGGTATTCTTTTCACTACCGCCGAATTCTTTGAAAATATTGGCTTTCTTTTCTACAGTTAAGTAAGACATCTTGATAATAAATAAATTTTTTACTCGCTATTTTTCCGGTGCAAAGGTAAGAAGTAATATTTCAAGTTCCAAATTGAAATTCTACTGCTATTTTTCAAGTTATACTCTGATACCCAGCATGTTATCTATACAAAATTAATCGCTGCATTGTCTGTTACCTGCCCGTTCTCGGTTCTCAGCACCCTGGAGGGGAACTTCTGAAGCACAATATAGTCGTGCGTAGCCATTACCAGGGCCGTTCCGTCTTCCCGGCAGATGCGGAACAACAGCTGCATAATGCCGTCCGAGGTCTCCGGGTCCAGGTTGCCGGTAGGCTCGTCCGCCAGTATCAGCTTGGGTGAGTTCAGCAGGGCCCGGGCAATGTCTACCCGCTGCTGCTCCCCGCCAGACAGCTCATAAGGCATTTTGAAGCCCTTGGTGGCCAGCCCCACCTTTTCCAGCACATCGTTGATCTTGTCTTCTATCTGCTTGGGCTCCTGCCAGCCGGTGGCCTTCAGGGCAAATTTCAGGTTATCATGCACGTTGCGGTCGGTCAGCAGCTGAAAGTCCTGGAACACCACGCCCAGGTTCCGGCGCAGGTAAGGTACCTTCTTCCAGTCCATTTTGGTCAGATCAAAGCCCACCACCTGGCCGCTGCCCTCCTTCAACGGCAAGTCCCCGTACAAGGTTTTCAACAAACTTGATTTGCCCGTGCCCGTTTTGCCAATGAGGTATACAAACTCTCCCCTGTTAATGGTAATATTCACGTCAGCCAAAATCAAAGAGTTTCCCTGGTAAACATTAACATTCGTCAGTTTAACTATGGGTTGATCCACCATTTATTTCCTTTTTGAAAATCAAAAATAACCAATTAGTTGCAAGTGGCTCGCATTCCGTTAATAACTAAAAAAATAGTTTGAAAACTAAAATAATAGTTTTACATTTGGATGGAGACCGGAATCCCGCACATTACAAACGTATAAAAAAGTAGCAACAATGAAAACGCTCACTAAAGCAGAAGAACAGATCATGCAGGTGTTATGGAAGCTGGGGCCTTCCTTTGTGAAAGACATGATAGACGCCATGCCCGAGCCCCGCCCGCATTACAATACTGTTTCCACCCTGGTGAAAATACTGGTAGACAAGGGCTTTGTGAACTACAAGGCATACGGCAAAAGCCATCAGTACTTTGCCATTGTCAGCAAGGAAGAATACAGCCACAAAACGGTGAAGAACCTGGTGTCTGGCTATTTTGAAGGTTCTTTCAGCAACATGGTCTCTTTCTTTGTAAAAGAAAAAGACATGAGCGTGGCCGACCTTGAAAAATTATTGCAACAGATCAAAAACGCAAAAAAATGACGCCCTTACTCGTTTACCTGGCCAAGGTAGTGATCTGTTCAGGCATCCTGTACGGGTACTATCACCTTGCCCTGCGTAATAACCGTTTTCACCAGTGGAACCGTTATTACCTGCTGCTGTGTACCGTGCTCAGCCTGGTGGTACCGCTGCTGCGCATTCCCCTCCCCTTTACCGGTACGGGCGGCAGCGACACAATTTACGTATATACGACCCAGGTAGTAACCCTGCGGGAGCAGGTACTGACGCCTTCCAGCACATCCGTGATGGCCAGCATCAACTGGAGCACCTGGCTGTACGCCGCTGTTTTGCTGGCCTTGCTGCTGCGCATTGCCGCCGGTTACTGGAAAATATTCAGGCTGGTACGCGGCAGCCGTGTGGAGTTCCTCAAACCTTACTGGCTGGTGCTGTCTGAAAAAATAACCGCGCCCTTCTCCTTCTTCCGCTATATTTTCTGGAACAGCCACTTCAGCGCCGAAACCACGGAAGGCCGGCAGATACTGCGGCATGAAATGGTGCATTTGCAGGAGCGGCACAGTGCAGACAAATTTTTTATGGAGCTGGTAACGGCCGTTTGCTGGATCAATCCTTTCTTCCACCTCATTAAACGGGAACTGTCTATGATCCATGAGTTTATTGCCGACAGGAAAGCGGTGGTAAACGGGGATGTGACGGAATACGCGCAGAGCATTCTGCAAATGGCCCTGCAATCCCGCCATTCCTTTTCCATGGCCAACAGTTTTTCCCATCAGCCCATCAAACGGAGAATACTGATGCTCACCCAATCCCGCAACCTCCGGTTCAGCTACCTGCGCCGCCTGCTCATACTGCCTTTGGCCGTGCTCATTTTCTGCTCGCTGGCCTTTGTGGTCAATGAAGAGGGGCTTGATTTCAACCCTGCATCAGGAAAAGGGCCTGCTATTGTTGAAGTCTTCCGCCAGGCTGATGCCGCAGCGGCAGCACGTGTTAGCCGAAATGGCCGGGATACTGTCGGCTACACGGTGAAACAGACAGTGGTAGTAGGCTATCAGCGGCCTGCACCTCCCCCTCCTCCACGGCCCGCCCCTTCGGATGGGCAAGCCCGGCAAGACACCACCGGCGATGAGGTCTTCACCTTTGTAGAGCAACCGCCTACCTTCATTGGCGGTGAGCAAGAGCTGGCCAAATACCTGAACAAAAACATCCGCTACCCGAAAGAGGCCACAGAAAAAGGCATTTCAGGTACCGTGTTTGTGAGCTTTATAGTGAATTCGAAAGGCGAGATCAAAAATGCAAGAACAGTAGGCACGCCAAAGGGCGGCGGACTGGAAGAAGAAGCCCTGCGTGTAGTGAAGGAAATGCCCAACTGGCGGCCAGGCAAACAGAACGGGCGGCAAGTGGCCGTGCAATTCAACCTGCCCATCCGCTTTGCGCTGACAGAAGCGAAAAAAGACGCCCCGCCGATCACAAAGACCAGCAGCGGCATTTACCGCACCGCAGACCAGATGCCATCCTTTGCAGGAGGTGAAGCGGCGCTGGCCAGATACCTGTCTTCCAGCCTGCGGTACCCTGCTGCAGCCCGCAACGGTAAAATACAAGGGAACGTACTGGCCTCTTTTGTAGTGAAAGAAGACGGTTCCATAGACCGGGTAACGGTGATCAGCAAACAGCTGGGCGGCGGCCTGGAAGAAGAGGCCATGCGCGTCATCCAGAAAATGCCTAAATGGCAACCTGCCATGGACAAGGGCAAGGCTGTTCCTGCAGAAGTGCAGGTGCCTATTGCCTTCAGGCTGCAATAACGCATACAAAAAACAATCATTCCCCGGCTGCCCCAAAAGTACATGGTTACTTTTGGGGCAGTTCTTTTTAACCAGCCATCCCGGCACCTCTTCCTTATTGATTATCATCGAGTTATCAGTGCTTCCACGGTACCCGGACGCCAGTTCCCCGTATAGTGGCGCCGGACTGAAAGCATTGCTGGCAGCGGGTTTCAGGTAGGATATCTTACCCATATCCCACCCATATCATAAGGATATCCCATCCATATCTCACCGCTATATAGGGGTAAGTTATCCATGCCTTATCCCTGGCAGCACCTTAAATAAACCCCGGGAGATCCTGCAGCCTGCCTGGCAGCAGCCTGCCTTCCAGCTCAAAGCGGGCAGGCATCAACCCATTGTTATTTTTTTGAGGCCAATGCTTTCGTGCATAATTTCCCCCTATCTTCACCAGCAAAAATTTTCCGCCACTTATGACCCGGTATTTTATCATCCTCCCCTTCCTCCTGCTATTTATCCTCCCCACCACCGCACAAGTTTACCGCGACGCTATTTTCCCCGGTGGACTGGATTCCATGATACAATACGTGCAGAGCCGCGTAAAAGTGCCGGATGAAGCGCCGCTTACTGAAAAAGGCACGTTTGTAACCGTAGAGTTCACCGTTACAGACAAAGGCAAAATAACCCAGGTAAGAACACCGCGCGGCACAACGGCCAGCCCTTTCCTGGATGCACTGGTTGAAGTGGTGGAAGGTTTGCCTGATTTCACACCAGGCGTTATACACGGTAAAAAATCAGACGTGGAATATTCCCTCAAGGGCAGGTTTTTCGTTAAAAAGGCCGCAGACTCTGTTGCGCCGGTACGGACTTTCGAGCTGGAGCAGCCGCCCCGTTTTCCGGGCGGATTGGAAGCGCTGGCGGATTATCTCAGCGCCAACATAAGGTACCCGCGGGATGCCATCAGGAACGGCGTGAGCGGCATTGTGAAAGTTTCGTTTGACGTGGATACAGACGGCACGCCCGTCAATATATCGGTACCCGGCCGCCAGTTGGGATACGGGCTGGAGGAAGAAGGCATACGGGTGGTCAGCAAAATGCCCGGCTGGGTGCCGGGCATTCAACATAACAAAAAGGTAAAAGTGCATTTTAACCTGCCCATCCGTTTCAGGGCGCCGCTTCCGCGGCCCTAGGCATATTCAAACTCTCCCTGTGCGCTTTTTACGGTCACTTTTTTGGCAGGGCTGTCTGTAACGCGGCCCACTATCCTTGCATCAATATTATAGGTCTGGCTGATGCGGATAATATCTTCCGCAATATTTTCAGGTACGTACAGTTCCATGCGGTGACCCATATTGAACACCTGGTACATTTCTTTCCAGCTGGTGCCTGACTGCTCCTGGATGAGGGCAAACAGCGGGGGTATGGGGAAGAGGTTATCCTTGATCACATGCAGCTTGTCTATAAAATGCAGCACCTTGGTTTGCGCGCCGCCGCTGCAATGCACCATGCCGTGCACCTGCGGGCGGAAGTTTTCCAGCACCTGTTTGATCACCGGTGCATAGGTACGGGTAGGTGACAATACCAGCTTGCCCGCGGTCACATTGCCGTAACCGGGTATATCCACCGGGTCTTTCAGGCCTTTTTTACCGCTGAACACCAGCTCTTTCGGAATAGCGGGATCGTAGCTTTCCGGATATTTTTCCGCCAGGGTTTTATTGAACACATCGTGACGGGCGGAGGTAAGGCCATTGCTGCCCATGCCGCCGTTGTATTCCCGCTCATAGCTGGCCTGCCCGAAAGATGCCAGGCCTACCACTACGTCTCCGGCGGTAATACGGTCATTGGAGATCACGTCTGCACGTTTCATGCGGCAGGTAACGGTAGAATCTACAATGATGGTGCGCACCAGGTCCCCCACATCCGCGGTCTCGCCGCCGGTAGAATAAATGCCCATGCCGTAGCTGCGCAGCTCTTCCAGTATTTCTTCCGTGCCGTTGATGATGGCGGCTATCACTTCTCCCGGTACCCGGTTCTTGTTGCGGCCAATGGTGGAGGAAAGCAGTATGTTGTCTGTGGCGCCTACGCACAGCAGATCGTCCGTATTCATGATGATGGCATCCTGCGCAATGCCGCGCCATACGCCCAGGTCTCCGGTTTCTTTCCAGTAGGCATACGCCAGTGAAGATTTGGTGCCGGCGCCGTCTGCATGCATGATGTTGCACCATTCTGCATCACCGCCCAGGATGTCTGGAATGATCTTGCAAAAGGCACGGGGAAAAAGTCCTTTATCAATATTGCGGATGGCGTTGTGCACATCTTCCTTTCCGGCTGAAACACCCCGCTGGGCGTAGAGGTTTTGGTCCACAGTGTTAAGTTTAGAAAGTGCAAAAGTAAAAGATTCTGCCCATACCCGGCAACGGCTGCATGGGAATCCGGTCAAAACATTTAGATTTGCACGGCGTTTTTGAAAATATGACCTTTTCACCATGCAGGTTCACAGAGACTTACAACAATTGCCCGTTTTCAGAAATGCTGTGATCACCATCGGCACTTTTGACGGCGTACATACCGGCCACCAGTACATCCTGCAGCAACTGCAGGAGGCTGCCGCCGCCTGCAACGGCGAAACGGTGATCATCACGTTTGACCCGCACCCGCGGGAAGTGCTGGCGCCCCACAACCAGCCTGTGCACCTGCTCACCACGCTGGAAGAAAAGATCATGCTGCTGGAAAAGCAGGGCATCCACCACCTGGTGGTGGTGCCGTTCACCAAAGCTTTTTCCGAACTGTCTGCCAAGGCTTACCTGGAAGATTTCCTGATCAGCACTTTTCAGCCGCATACCATCATCATTGGCTACGATCACCGTTTTGGCCACAACCGGGAAGGCGGGCTGGAGCTGCTGGAGGCGGAGCAGCAAAAATTCGGGTTCCGGCTGCTGGAAATTCCGCAGCAGGTAGTGCACAACCTTACCGTCAGCTCCACCAAGATCCGCAAAAGCCTCCAGGAAGGCGCCATTCAGCTGGCCAATGAGCTGCTGGGTTACCCTTACTTCATTAACGGCACGGTGGTGCATGGAGATAAAATGGGCCGCCAGCTGGGTTTCCCTACCGCCAACATTTCTCTGAACGATGCCCGCAAGCTCATTCCCGCAGAAGGCGTATATGCCGTTACCGTCACCACAGGCGGGCATACGCACAAGGGCGCGCTCAACATCGGCACGCGGCCTACCTTCAATGGCCGGGAGCTGAGAATTGAAGTGTTCATCCTCGATTTTGACGAAGAGATTTACGGCCGGCCCATCCGGGTAAATTTCCTGGACTACATCCGTTCAGATAAAAAGTTTGATTCCGTAGAGGCCCTGGTGCTGCAGATGAAAGATGATGTGGCCAGGGCGCGGGTAATTGCCGGTTAAGGTCAGGGCCGCATCAGCCGGAACAGCAGTTCCTTCATCAGTTCCCCATCTTCATTACCGCTATCTCCGATGCCGATGCTGCGCAGGTTGTATTTGTGCAGCAACAGAATGGCGCGCTCCGCCCCTTCCGGGCCATAGTTGCGGGCGGCGGCGGTATAGTCTTTCAGGAAAAAAGGATGTACGCCCAGGGCGGCAGCCATTTCCTTCTCCCCGCCTTTTACGCCGAACAGCAGGTTGATCTTGGCAAAATAATTATACAGGGCTGGTATCACCATCTGGATGGGGGCGGCTTTGGGGTTGGCTGAAAAATAGCGGGCAATGCGCATCACCTTGCCAATATCCTGCTGGCCCAGGGCGTTCTGCAGCTCAAACACGTTGTATTCCTTGCTGATGCCTACGTATTTTTCAATGTCGCTTTCGTCTATCTTTTTGCCTTCGGGCAGGTTTACCAGCAGCTTGTCTATTTCGTTGGCAATGCGGGAGAGGTCGTTCCCGATATGGTCTGCCAGCAGTATGCAGGCCTTTTCGGAGATGGCCAGGCCCTGGCTGCGCACATAGGCTTCCGCCCAGGAGGGCAGCTGGTTGTCATACAGTTTTTTGGTGGACAGCACTACGCCCTTTTCCTTGATGAGCTTGGACATTTTGCTGCGCCCATCCAGTTTGCCCTGCTTATGGGCCACCACAAACACGGTAGACTCCAGGGGCTGGGCAATATAAGCCTCCAGCTTGAGCAGGTCTCTCATGGCCTGGGCCTCTTTCAGGATCACCACCTGGCGGTCTGCGAACATGGGGTAGCGGCGGCAGGCGTTGATCACGGTAGCCCAGTCCGTATCCTTGCCGTAAAACACGGTAAGGTTAAAGCCCTGGTCTGCCTCGCTGAGCAGCTTGTGCTCCGCGTAATCCACCACCTGGTCTATAAAAAAGTCTTCTTCCCCTTCCAGCCAGTACAACGGCTTGAACTTGTTGCTTTTCCAATCTTTGATGATATCCTGGTATTCCATGTTCTGTTTCCTGTTTTGCCTTTTTTACACAAACTGCACCTGTTCTTTTTCCAGCAGGGGCATTCCCTTGAAGCGCAGCAGCAACTGGCCTACGGTGAGCACATCTTTCTGGCAATACTCCATGATGCGGGGCAGGTTCCTTTCTTCCCAGAACACTTTGCCCACCATGCTGCCGTCTATATCGTCCTTGGGGGTGGGTATACCCAGCACGGCGGCCAGCAGCTTGAGGGAGGTGTAGTTCCTGAACTCTCCGAAGCGCCATATCTGCAGCGTGTCCAGCACGGGAGATTCCCAGGGTTTGAAGTTATGCGCCTGCAGAGGGGCCGGCAGAGCCAGGCCATTGATCAATGCACGGCGGCAAATATAGGGAATATCAAATTCGCGGATATTGTGCCCGGCAAACTGGAAGCGCGGGTACTTTAAAAAAAATTTTTGCACCAGGTCAAGGAAACCTTCCAGCACTTCTTTTTCGTTCTGGCTGGCAAAAGATTTTATACGCAGTTGATAATGACCGGCTTCCGTATAAAAGAAACCTGCGGAAATACATACAATGCGGCCAAACTCCGCCTGCAACCCCGCCTTTTCCACATAGGCCTCTTCCCCGTTTACAGAATCTGGCGCAGTTTTTGTATTTTTTTCCAGCCAGAGGCGTTGCAGCTCGTCAGGCAGATGATCAAAGGTAGCTGTAAGAGGAACAGTTTCTATGTCAAGGAGTAATAATTGATCGAGGGCAACGGTATTGAGCACAGCCAAAAAGTTTAAAACGTGTAAATTAAAATAAATTTAGCGTTTAAGGGTTTCAGAAAAAATTTTACCCATATAACAATCAAAAAATAAAACAAACATCACTATGGCGGAAAACACTTTTAATACCGGTACGCCCGGTACTTCCGGACCTGAAAAACCAAGAAACAACAAAAACGGGATTATTTACGGGGTTCTCATTGCCGCGCTGGTGGGTACGTGGGGGTACATGTTTTATGACAAGAGCCAAACCAGCAAGGAGCTGGTGGTAAAGGAAAACCAACTGGACACACTGACCAACTCCCGCAATGAACTGCAATCTGAATATGACGCTGCACAGGCGCGCCTGGATGACCTGATCTCCCAGAACAGCCGCATGGACAGCCTCGTAAAAAGCAAGGATAAAGAAATTGCCGACATGAAAGGCCGCATCAGCAGCATTCTGAGCAACAAAAATGCTACCGCTGCGGAACTGGCTGAAGCCAGAAGGCTGATAGAGCAGCTGAAATCCACCACGGAGTCTTACGTACAGACCATTGAAAGGCTGGAAGGCGAGAAGATCGTGATCACGGGCGAGCGTGACGTGGCCCGCAAGGAGCGCGATTCCGTGACCGTGGTAAAAGACAGCCTGGGCAAACGCGTAGAGGTAGGGTCCGTACTGCATGCCTCCAACATCAAGCTGAGCCCCATCAACGTACGCCGTAACGGTAAGGAAGAAGTGACTTCCAAAGCCAAAAGGGCCGACATGATGCGCGTAAGCTTTGACGTAGACAACCGCATTGCCACCACCGGAGACAAGGAATTGTACGTGGCCATCACCGCTCCTGACGGTTCTCCCCTGGCGGTAGAAGCCCTGGGCAGCGGCCGGTTCACCCTGGAAGACGGTACCGAAAAGCTGTACACCGTTAAGAAAACCGTTTCTTACGTGGCCGGCGGCACCACCCCGGTAAGCATGGACTGGAAACAAAACTCCGATTTCAAACCCGGTGACTACACCGTGGAAATCTACCAGGACGGCTTCAGGATAGGCTCCGGTAAAGTAAATCTTAAAAAAGGCGGTCTTTTTAACTAGAAAAGACCATAACATAGACAATCCAACATTCATAAGCACAGGTGCGGCCTTGACGGCCGCACCTTTTATTTATTCCTGTCAGGATTGTTAAAGATTGGTTATTGAATTTAAAATATATATAAAAATAAAATAAAATTAACTTTCTTTGCGGAGCAATCAGGAAAATGCCCTCCCGGAACGGTATTTACCTGTATTTTGCACAAACCCGGTGCTTGTGACGAAGATTCGTTAGACTGAATTATGGAGCTATACGATAATATTTATGACATGGCAAACACAAATAAAGTAGTGTATGTAATTGACGATGACGAGATTTTCCACTTTATTGTAAAGAAGATGTTCGGGTTGCAGGGTTGGAACGTGGTTGTAAACTCCTTTCTGTCTGCAGAAGACGCCATTGAAGACCTCAGCGCTTTTGCGGAGCAGAACCTGCCTTGCCTGATCATTCTTGACATGAACATGCAGCGGATGAACGGTTGGGATTTTATTGAGGCCTTCCGGGGATTAAAAAACAGGTTGCGCCAGCATGTGCCCATCATCATGTGCTCTTCTTCCATGAACATACAAGACATGGAAAAGGTCAAAAAAACGCCGGAGCTGATGGCTTACATCACCAAGCCGCTTGACAAATCTAAAATGAAAGTAATTGAAGAATATCTCTGAAAAGAGAGCTAATACCCAAAAAAGTAACCCATAAAAAAAGAGCGGAACCAGTTTCCGCTCTTTTTACTTTATTTATTATTCATCTGTTAATACACGTCTTCTAAATAGGTCAAATGGAACCTCGCATTCACATGCCCGGTTTCATTTTTTATGCTGTAACAGGCTCTCCATACATTTCGGCACGGAGGTTTTTTACCCGCTCGTCTGCGAGGTACTCGTCAAACGTGCTGAGGCGGTCTATGATGCCGGAGGGCGTAATTTCAATGATACGGTTGGCTACAGACTGCATGAAGGTATGGTCATGCGTGGTGAAGAGCACAATGCCTTTGAAATCTTTCATGCTTTCGTTGAAAGACTGGATAGACTCCAGGTCAAGGTGGTTGGTAGGCTCGTCCAGTATCACCACGTTAGGGTCTTGCAGCATCATGCGGGACACCATGCAGCGCACTTTTTCCCCACCGCTCAGTACGGTCGTTTTTTTCATGATCTCGTCTCCGCTGAAAAGCATCCTGCCCAGGAAACCGCGCAGGAAGGGCTCATCCACATCAGTTACATGCGGCGGAACAAACTGGCGCAGCCAGTCCATCAGGTTCAGGTCACTCTTGAAGAACTCGGCGTTATCGTCAGGCAGGTAGGCCTTGGTAACAGTGGTGCCCCATTCCAGCTTGCCGCTGTCTGCCTGCTGATCTCCGTTGATAATGTCGAAGAAGGTGCTGAGGGCCAGGTGGTCTTTAGACAGGAAAGCTATCTTGTCTCCCTTGTTTACGGAAAAAGTAACGTCGCTGAACAGTTTGCGGCCATCCACGCTTTTCTCCAGCTTCTCTACGTTCAGTATCTGGTTGCCTACTTCGCGGAGCTGTTTGAAAATAATACCGGGGTATTTGCGGCTGGAAGGCTCAATATCCTCAATAACCAGCTTTTCCAGGGCTTTTTTACGGGAAGTGGCCTGTTTGGATTTGGAAGCGTTGGCGCTAAAGCGGGCAATAAAGTCCAGCAGGTCTTTCCGCTTCTCCTCCATTTTCTTGTTCTTGTCATTGATCTGGCGGGCCATCAGCTGGCTGGATTCATACCAGAAGGAATAGTTACCGGTGAATATCTTGATCTTGGCACGGTCTACGTCTGCTACGTGGGTGCACACGGCATCCAGGAAGTGACGGTCGTGGCTCACTACAATTACAATATTCTCATAATCAGCCAGGAAGTTTTCGAGCCAGCCGATGGTTTCCACGTCAAGGTGGTTGGTGGGCTCGTCCAGCAGCAGGATGTCAGGGTTGCCGAAGAGGGCCTGCGCCAGCAGCACACGCACTTTCAGCGCACCGCTCAGGTCTTTCATCAGTACACTGTGCAGCTCTTCTTTCACGCCCAGGTCTCCCAGCAGCACCCCGGCGTCGCTCTCGGCGGTATAACCGCCCATTTCGCCGTATTCGGCCTCCAGCTCGCCGGCACGCATGCCGTCTTCTTCAGAAAAGTCTTCCTTGGCGTAAATGGCGTCTCTTTCCGCGGCAATTTCCCAGAGTTTTTTGTTGCCCATCAGCACCGTGTTGAGCACGGTCACTTCGTCAAACTCGTAGTGGTTCTGTTTGAGTACGGACATACGCTCGCCGGGGGTAATTTCTACCGTGCCCTTGTTGGGCTCAATTTCCCCTGACAGGATCTTGAGGAAGGTAGACTTGCCCGCGCCGTTGGCGCCGATTACTCCATAGCAGTTGCCTTTCGTAAAGTTGATATTCACTTCATCGAACAATACCCGTTTACCGAAAGAGAGCGTTACATTTTTTACACTAATCATTGCTGGCTGAAATTTGAAGCCGCAAAGTTACGAAATATACGGGATATCTCCGCCTCCTCCCCAAAGCCCGCAGGCCTTCCCTATTGAACAATTTTCCGATATATAGTGTTAACAATTACAACTAAAAGCGATGTTATGATCCAAGAATTTGCCAAATACTGGTGGCTGTTCGTGCTGAGGGGCGTTCTGGCCATCCTTTTTGCGGTGCTGGCTTTCCTGTGGCCGGCCATCACCCTGTCCATACTGGTCATCTTCCTGGGCGCCTACTTTTTTGTGGACGGCATTTTTACGCTGGTGCACAGCTTCCGGGTCATGAAAACGGAGCCCCGCTGGTGGGTACTGCTGCTGGAGGGGCTGGTGAGCATTGTGGCGGGCCTCATAGCGCTGTTCAGCCCCGGTGTTACAGCCCTGTTCCTGGTGGTGCTGATAGCCGTCTGGAGCTTGGTAACAGGTATTTTGGAGATCATCCTGGCCTTCCGGCTGCGCAAAGAGATCACCAATGAATGGATGCTGATACTGGCCGGGGTACTGTCTATCCTTTTCAGCATACTGCTGTTTATGCAGCCTATCACCGGAGTGGTGGTCATTTCCTGGTGGATAGGGTTTTATGCCCTGTTTTTCGGCATTTTTCTCATTTCTGTGGGCATACGGCTGAAGAAACTGGCCAAACACCAGCACGTCTGAAGGTTGCGGATTATAAAAACGAAGGGCGCCCCGGCATGTGGCGCCCTTCTTTATGGCTGTTATTTGCTGATCCCTTCCAGGTAAAAAAGAAATGCATACTGGAGCGCCACGTCTTTCAGGGCCTTGAACCTGCCCGAAGCGCCGCCGTGGCCGGCGTCCATATTGGTTTCCAGCAGCAGCAGGTTGCTGTCTGTCTTCATCTCCCGCAGTTTGGCCACCCACTTGGCCGGTTCAAAGTACTGCACCTGCGAGTCATGCAGGCCGGTGGTGACCAGCATGTTGGGATAGGCCTTTTTCTCTACATTGTCATAGGGCGAGTATGATTTCATGTACTCGTAAGAGTCTTTGTTATTGGGGTTGCCCCATTCGTCGTACTCCCCGGTGGTGAGGGGAATGGACTCGTCCAGCATGGTGGTGACCACGTCTACGAACGGTACAGCGGCAATCACTCCTTTCCAGAGGTCTGGCCGCATATTTATCACGGCGCCCATCAGCAGGCCGCCGGCGCTGCCGCCCATGGCATACAGGTGTTCCCTGCTGGTATATTTTTGCTGAATAAGATACTCCCCGCAATCAATAAAGTCCGTAAAGGTGTTTTTCTTTTTGAACATCTTGCCGTCTTCATACCATTGCCGGCCCATCTCCTGCCCGCCGCGGATGTGGGCAATAGCATAGGCAAAACCCCTGTCCAGCAGGCTCACGCGGTTGGAGCTGAAAAAGGGCTCTATGGAGTTGCCGTAAGAGCCGTAGCCGTACAGCAGCAAGGGTTGTTTGCCGTTCTTTTCAAAGCCTTTTTTGTATACGAGCGAGATGGGCACCTTGGTGCCGTCCTTTGCGGTAGCAAACAACCGCTCCGTCACGTAGTTCTTCGGGTCATACCCACCCAGCACCTCCTGCTGTTTTTTCAGCTCCTTTTCCTTTGTGTCCATATTGTAATCAAAGGTGGAATTGGGCGTGGTGAGCGAGGTATAACCATAACGGAGCTGCTTGCTGTCCATTTCAGGGTTGGTGGATACATAAGCTACATAGGCCGGCTCCCCGAAATCGAGATAATGCTCCTGCCCGCTGAGGCTGTTGATGATACGTAGCTGCGAAAGGCCGTTTTTCCGTTCGCTCAGCACCATGTAGTTGTCAAAGAGCTCAATACCTTCCAGCAGCACGTCTGCACGGTGAGGCACTACTTCTTTCCAGTTATCTTTGCCGGTTTTGTCAAGCGGGGTTTCCATGAGGCGGAAATTCTTGGCGTTGTAGTTGGTCACTACATAAAACTTGTCTCCCCGGTGGTCAATATCATACAGCAGGTCTTTCTCGCGGGGATGGAATATTTTGAACGCCCCGTCAGGCTGGTCTGCATCCAGGTAGCGGTATTCTGAAGAAAGCGTGCTGCCGCTGCCTATGATGATGTATTTGCGTGACTTGGACTTGTATACCCAGGTGCTGTAGGTATCGTCCTTTTCAAAGAAAACGATCTTATCTGTCTTCGGGTCTGCGCCCAGCAGGTGTTTGGAGATGCTTTCAGAGCGGAGCGTAGAATCGTTCTTGCGGGTGTAGAACAGCGTTTTGTTGTCATTGGCCCAGGTGCTGCCGCCGGTGGTATTGGCAATGGCATCGGGGAGCAGCTCCCCTGTTTCGAGGTTCTTTATATGAATGGTATACTTACGCCGGCTCACGGTATCTACCCCGTAGGCCACCATTTTGTTGTCCGGACTAACGTTCAGGCCCACTACGTTGTAATAGGCGTACCCTTTGGCCATATCGTTCACGTTCAGCATCACCTCTTCCGGCGCGGACTCGTTGCCTTTTTTGCGGCAGTACAGCGGGTACTCCTTCCCTTCTTCATAACGGGTGTAATACACGTAACCGTTGAGAAAGTAGGGCACGGATTCGTCTTTTTCCTTGATGCGGCCTTTCAGCTCTTCGTACAGCTTTTCCCGGAATTCCTTCACGGGTGAAAGCATGGTGTCTGTGTACTTGTTCTCGGCCTGGAGGTAGGCAATCACTTTGGGATTGTCTCTATCCTTGAGCCAGTAATATTCGTCTACCCTCACATCTCCATGGATGGCGGGAAATTCATGCCTGATCTTTTCGGCTACGGGTGGTGTCACGTTCATTTTCTCCTGTTTTTTTGCTGCGGTGTTACAGGCTGCCAGGGTGATGGCGGCCATGAGGGGGATGATAGTTGCTTTCATAATACAGGTTTAGGATCAATAAATAAATGTAAGGAAAAAAAACGTCCCCTGCGGTTACCGGTGAGGGGAACCCGCAGGGGACGCTGATATATGGCCTGATGTCTACTTTATTTTCATCCGTTCACTATCCCAGTGTATCACCTTTTTGGAGAAATAGCTCTCGTTGGCTGCCAGGGCGGGGCCTGCGGCGCGCAGCCCGAAGGTGGCGTCTTCCACCACGGCTTTTTTGCCGCGCATGGCCTCAAAGAAGTTCACGAAGTGGTCAAAACGGTCGTCATACCCGGCAGGCGCGCGGTAGGCGGATTCTTCCATTTTGGCCGTGGCGCGGTCTGCTTCGGAGTATTTGGCCTTGTATTCTTTTACGAATTCTTCCTGTTGCTGCTTGGTGAAGGTGTTGTAGGTATCCCAGCCGCCATAACCGGGGGCTACGGGCAGTTTATGCTGCTTCACCTTGAAATCGTTCCAGCCCATTTCCATCACGCCTTCAGTGCCAATGAGGCGGGTGTATTCACCACCTCCGCCGCCGTCTGCAAAGTTTACCCGCAGCTGCATCTGGAAAGCGGGATGCTCTTTGGTAGCGGGATAGTCAAAAATGGCCACCATTACATCCGGCACGTCCCGCCCGTCTTTCCATTGCACCAGGTTGCCGCTGGCGTAGATGTTGGCCGGGCCTTTGGAACCCACAATGAAATGCAGGCCGGTGATGAGGTGAACGAACAGGTCTCCGGGCACGCCGGTGCCATAGGCCCGGTAGTTTCTCCAGCGGAAGAAGCGCACAGGGTCAAAGGGCATTTTGGCGGTATCTTTCAGGAAGGTATCCCAGTCTATGGTTTTAGGGCTGGCATCCGGTGGTATGGAGTATTGCCAGGCGCCCAGCGCACTGTGGCGGTCTATTTTCGCTTCTACCAGGTTCAGCTGGCCAATGTCTCCGGCCAGGTAGCGTTTCCGCGCTTCTGCCAGCGCCACGCTGCTAACGCGCTGGCTGCCTACCTGCAGCACGGCTTTAGTGCGCTGCTGGGTGGCAATTACTTTATGCCCTTCTTCTATCTGCTGTACCATGGGCTTTTCACAATACACGGCCTTGCCTTTTTCCATGGCGGCAATAGACTGTGTGTCATGCCAATGGTCTGGCGTGGCTATGATAACGGCGTCTATGTCTTTTCTTTCCAGTATTTCCCGGTAATCACGCGTGGTGAAGAGGTGGTTGCCGTACACGGTTTTCGCTTTCTCCAGGTGGCCGTCATACAGGTCTGCCACGGCTACCAGTTCCACACCAGGCACCTTCAGGGCGGTGCTCACATCGCCAAAGCCCATAATGCCCATGCCTATGCCGGCTATACGAATTTTATCATTGGCGCTGACGGGTTTGGAGGGTTGCAACAAGTGCTGTTTAACAGGGTTTTCCGCAAATGCGCCCAGGGAGCCGGCGCCCAGGAACGCAGCAGTGCCGCTTAACTGCTTGAGGAATTTACGACGGGAATTGTCTGACATGATGTATCAAAAATTTATGTGCTTACCAAGATAAGAAAAAATGAGCCCGGGGAAAAGGGAAAAACAGGGCGGGCGGCGCAAAACCGGGAGCAGCGGAAATACCCGCAAAAGCAATGCAGTGGCGTGTATGCGGTACACTTTATATGACGTCATACAAAAAAGGCCGCCGTTGCCGGCAGCCTTTCGGTTATTTGCGTCCCGTGAGGGATTGGTATTATGCTTCAGAAGAAAACCCAGCTCCAATAAACTCGCGGTTGAGGCGGGCAATATTGGTGAGGGAAATGCCTTTGGGGCATTCCGCCTCGCAGGCGCCGGTGTTGGTGCAGCTGCCAAAGCCTTCTTTGTCCATTTGCGCTACCATGTTCATGGCGCGTTGTTTCCGCTCAGGGTCTCCCTGCGGCAGCAGTGCCAGCTGGGATACTTTTGCGGAGGTGAACAGCATGGCGGAAGAGTTTTTACAAGCCGCCACGCAAGCGCCGCAACCAATACAGGCCGCCGCCGCGAAAGCATGGTCTGCGTCTGTTTTGTCTATGGGAATGGCGTTGGCGTCTACCGCGTTGCCCGTGTTTACGGAAATATAGCCGCCGGCCTGAATGATGCGGTCAAACGCAGAGCGGTCTACCGTCAGGTCTTTGATCACCGGGAAAGCCGCCGCACGCCAGGGTTCTACCACAATGGTATCACCATCGTTATAGGCGCGCATGTGGAGCTGGCAGGTGGTGGTTTCGTTCCACGGGCCATGCGCGCGGCCGTTGATATACATGGAGCATGCGCCACAGATGCCTTCGCGGCAGTCATGGTCAAATGCGATAGGTTCTTTGCCTTCGTTGATCAAACGCTCATTCAGCACGTCGAACATCTCCAGGAAAGACATGTCTTGAGACACATCTGAAACCTGATAGGTTTCAAAGCGGCCTTTTTCTTGGTTGTTCTGCTGGCGCCAAATTTTTAATGTGAGCTTCATAATTATAATTCTTAATCGTGAATGGTAAAGCGGTTCCTTATTTGTAGCTGCGTTGGGTGGGGTGAACTATTTCAAAGTTCAGCTCCTCCTTGTGCAGGTCGAAGTTGCCGGGGCCTTTGTATTCCCAGGCAGCTACGAATGAAAAGTTTTCATCGTCACGTTTTGCCTCTCCTTCATCTGTCTGAGACTCTTCACGGAAGTGACCGCCGCAGGATTCTCTCCTCATCAGCGCGTCCATACACATCAGTTCTCCCAGCTCCAGGAAGTCTGCCACGCGGCCTGCTTTTTCCAGCTCAGGGTTGAGCTCGAACTGGGTGCCGGGTATGCGTACGTCTTTCCAGAATTCTTCTTTCAGCGCGCGTATTTCGTTGATGGCTTCTTTCAGGCCCTGCTCGTTCCTGGCCATGCCGCACTTGTCCCACATAATTTTGCCCAGGGCTTTGTGGAAGTGGTCTACGGAATGTTTACCCTGGATGCCCATGAGGGTATCGAGCTGTTTCTGCACGGCTATTTCGGCTTCAACAAAAGCAGGGTGGTCAAGCAGGATGGGTTTGGTATGGATCTCGTCTGCGAGGTAGTTGCCAATGGTGTAGGGGATCACGAAGTAACCGTCTGCCAGCCCCTGCATCAGTGCGGAGGCGCCCAGGCGGTTGGCGCCGTGGTCTGAGAAGTTGGCTTCACCCAGGGCATAGAGGCCGGGCACGGTGGTCATCAGCTCATAATCTACCCACAGGCCGCCCATGGTATAGTGTACCGCGGGGTAAATGCGCATGGGGGTTTCATACGGGTTCTCACCGGTGATCTTGGCATACATGTCAAACAGGTTGCCATATTTTTCCGCTACCACGCCTTTGCCCATGGCTATGATCTCGTCTTTGGAAGCGTTTTCCTGCCCTCTTTTGCTGGCCTCAATAGTGCCGTAGCGCACAATAGCGTCAGCATAGTCCAGGTAAACGGCCATTTTGGAGGCACCTACGCCGTAGCCTGCATCGCATCTTTCTTTGGCGGCGCGGGAAGCCACGTCCCTGGGTACCAGGTTACCGAAGGCGGGGTATCTCCTTTCCAGGTAATAGTCCCTTTCTTCTTCAGGTATATCTGTGGGTTTGCGGTTGTCGTTCTGTTTTTTGGGCACCCAGATGCGGCCGTCGTTACGGAGAGATTCAGACATGAGCGTGAGCTTGCTCTGGTGGTCTCCGGAAACGGGGATGCAGGTGGGGTGTATCTGGGTGAAACAGGGGTTGCCGAAGAAAGCGCCGGCTTTGTGGGCTTTCCAGGCGGCTGTTACGTTAGAGCCCATGGCGTTGGTAGACAGGAAGAACACGTTACCGTAACCGCCGCTGCAGATCAGCACGGCATGGCCGAAGTGCCTTTCCAGCTTGCCGGTTACCAGGTCGCGCGCAATGATGCCGCGGGCCTTGCCGTCTATTTTCACTACGTCCAGCATTTCATGGCGGCTGTACATTTTCACGTTACCGAGGGCTACCTGGCGCTGTAAGGCGGAATAGGCGCCCAGCAGCAGCTGCTGCCCGGTTTGGCCGGCGGCGTAGAAAGTACGCTGTACCTGGGTACCGCCAAAGGAGCGGTTGCTGAGGAGGCCGCCGTACTCGCGGGCAAAGGGCACACCCTGGGCCACGCACTGGTCAATAATGGCGGCGCTTACTTCCGCCAGGCGGTATACGTTGCCTTCACGGGCGCGGTAGTCGCCCCCTTTTACGGTATCATAAAACAGGCGGAAAACAGAGTCCCCGTCGTTCTGGTAGTTCTTGGCGGCATTGATCCCCCCCTGCGCAGCAATACTGTGCGCGCGGCGGGCGCTGTCCTGGAAGCAGAAAGCTTTCACCTTGTAACCCAATTCAGCCAGAGAAGCAGCTGCAGAGGCGCCGGCAAGACCGGTACCAATTACAATTACTTCCAGCTTCCGTTTATTGGCCGGGTTCACCAGCTTCACGGTGCTTTTATATTTGCTCCATTTGGTTTCCAGCGGACCTGCAGGAATTTTTGCGTTCAACATATATCCTTGCTTTATCAGATTTGTTTTAAGTAAATAACAACGGGGATCGCGGCAAAACCAACGGGAATGAGGATACCGAATATCCATACCCCGATGAAGTGCAGAATGCCGTTGTACTTTTTGTGATTGAGGCCAAAGGTCTGGCAGGCGCTTTTAAAGCCGTGGATGAGGTGGAAAGAGAGGGCTATCATACCTATCACGTAGAATATCACTATCCACAACTGGCTGAACCCGAACCATACCACTTCATACAGGTTGCCTACTTCGGTAACGGTACCATAACTTACCTTGCCAATGTCCCCATAGTGCATGGCCCACCAGAACTGGGAGAGGTGGATGACGATGAAGATAAAGAGGATACTGCCCATAATGGCCATCTGGCGGCTGAACCAGGAGGAGGTTTTGTTCCCCGGCTTTACGGCGTACTTCACCGGGCGGGCGCCGCGGTTCCTGATGGTGAGCTGGATGGCAATAATGGCATGCAGCAAAATCACAATTTTGAGGCCCCAGGCAATGAACTGGATCAAACCGTTATGACCCATGAAAGCCGCATAAGTGTTGAAGGCTTCTCCATTGTCTTCCTTCAGCAGGGAGATGTTACCGGCCAGGTGCACGATCACGAACGAGCACAAAAAGAATCCGGTAGCGCCTACCAGCAATTTTTTACCAATAGAGGTATTAAAGAATTGCGACCACTTCATAAGATACGTTCTAAGCTTCCTTTAGTATGAATAAATAAGTGAAATGTCGGGCAAATGTATAACATGAAAAATTAAAATCAAATGATAATTATCACGAAATAGGCCCTATTCCAGGCGGCGCATCATCCAGTTATCTACCAGGCTAAACAAGTGCTGGGGGAGAAAAGTTCGCCATTTCGGCTCGTCCAGCAGGTGCACATAGTGGTCCAGCCGGGCTTTTTCGAACTCCTGCCGGGTCTGTTCCGGCATGTTCAGCACCACCACCCAGCCGCCTTCGTCCCGGATATCGTCCCACCATTCTTCGTAATAACAATCGTCTGAGGAGTAGAAATTGAGCACATTTTCGGCTATGAGTATGAATTTCTGTATGCCGCGGGAAATGAGGAGGTCTACCACGTCCCGCTTGAGGGTCATGATGTTGTTTTCCACGGCGTCGTTCCACTCGCCTATCAGCTCAATAATGGCGTAATTAAACTGGTAGTCCGCAAACAGGATCTTCATGTAGAGATTGGGGGCGCCAAATTCGTCCCACTGCGGATGGATGTAGTAGTTGTAAATTGTATTGATGAATTCAAATTCACTATACTCCCGCCCATAGAACGGCGACTGCTCGTCTTCTTCAGCTGTATACAGGTGCCGCCAGTTGTAAAATGGTTCTATAGTGTGCATGGCGGCAATTTATGATTTTTTTCTATTGCCTGCTTTCTACCGCGCGCTTCACGCTGCCGAACTCCAACAGCAGTTCTTTGGCTGTTTCATAGTCTGCGATCTGCAGCTGGTCCATCACCATTTTCACGCCCCGGTCTACCAGCTTTTCATTGCTGAGCTGCATGTTCACCATCTTGTTGTCTTCCACCCTGCCCAGCTGTATCATCACAGCGGTAGAGATCATGTTGAGCACCAGCTTTTGCGCCGTGCCGCTTTTCATGCGGGTGCTGCCCGTCACAAACTCCGGGCCTACCACCACTTCTACCGGGAAGTCTGCCTGCTCAGACACGGGAGCCCCCGGGTTACAGCTAATGCTGCCGGTAATGATACCGTGCTCCCTGCAGGCTTTGAGGGCGCCTATTACATAAGGCGTGGTACCGCTGGCGGCAATGCCCACCACCACGTCTTTCTCGCTGATGTTGTGCTGCTGCAGGTCACGCCAGCCCTGTTCCCTGTCATCTTCCGCGTTTTCTACCGCGCGGCGTATGGCGGAATCTCCGCCGGCAATGAGGCCCACCACCAGGCCCTGGGGCACGCCGTAAGTGGGCGGGCATTCTGAAGCGTCCAATATGCCAAGGCGGCCGCTGGTGCCGGCGCCCATGTAAAAGAGGCGGCCACCGGCCAGCATCTTGTCTGCAATAGCGGCGGTGAGCCGGGTGATCTGGGGAATGGCCTTTTCTACGGCCTCCGGTACGGTTTTATCTTCCTTGTTGATATTGGTCAGTACTTCCTGTATGGTCATCGTTTCAAGATGACGGTAGTGGCTGGTTTGCTCAGTTACTTTAATGAATGACATATCCTATTTTTCGTCTTCGTGATAAACAGCTAACCCTTCCATCGGGTTTTTGATGATCTTGCCCAGCTGCAGTTCATACAGATGGCAAAGCTCCTCCAGTATGTCGCGGAAATGCCAGGCAATGCTGCCGGTGAAATGCAGCGGCACCGTCCAGCTTTCCGAATACTTGTAAATGTGGTTGAAAAAGAATTCGTTCAGCCCGTCTTCCAGGATGTTCTCGATCATGTAATGCCCCCGGTTCTCGGAGAGGAAGGGCGTGAAAGAGGCCAGGTAGCGGTTGGGCAAAGGTTTACGGTATACGTTTTCCAGTATGCCTTCTTTGGTAACGTTGTATTTCTGCTCGAAGCGGAAGCGCATTTCGTCATCAAAGGTCTGGTAGAGATAATATTGCAATATTTTTTTCCCCAGGAAAGCGCCGCTGCCTTCGTCTCCCAACACGTAGCCCAGGCCGGGGTTGTTCTTGACAATGTTTTTGCCGTCGTAATAACAGGAGTTGGAGCCCGTGCCCAGTATGCTGGCAATGCCTGCTTCGTGCCCGCAGAGGCTGCGGGCGGCGGCCATCAGGTCATGGTTTACCGCTACGCCGGCGCCGGGCCATACTGCCTGCAGGCTGGCTTGTACCAGCTGCGCGTTTTGCGGCGCGGCGCAACCCGTGCCGTAGTAAAACACCTCTTCCGGCATAGTGCCGTTCAGCTGGGGTAACAGCTCAGCCCTCACCAGCTCCGTTATCTGGGGGCCGGAAAGAAAATAAGGGCTGATGCCCTGTGTGAAAAAAGATCTCTTTTCCTTACCGTTCATCAGGCACCATTCTGCTTTTGTAGATCCGCTATCCGCTACCAGCTTAACTTTCGAAGGCATATCCGGTCGTTTATGAAATTAAAGATTGGATGTAGATGTTTTGCTTATGAATATGTTATTTTTGTCACAAGTTAAGCAAAAAGGGTTTTACCCGTCAACGTTTTAAATATCTATATGTCTGACAACAGGAAGTTAAAAGTATTCTTGCCCCTCCTATTTGCCCTGGTGCTGGCGCTGGGCATGTTTCTGGGGCATAAGATGCCGGCTGCGCGCAATAGTGATTCCGCCATCTTTTTTACCAACAGACGGGGCTCTTTACAGGAAGTGATGGACCTGCTGAAATATAAATATGTGGATACGCTGGATCTTGGGGAGGCGCAGGAAGAGGCCATAGAAGGGCTTCTCAGCCATCTCGATCCGCATTCCGTATATATCCCGCCGGCCAATGTACAGGAAGTGAATGAAGACCTGGACGGCAATTTTGAAGGCATCGGCGTGGAGTTCAACATCATCCGCGATACGGTAAATATCCTCAACGTCATTGCCGGCGGCCCTTCCGATGCGGCCGGCGTACTGACAGGAGATAAGATACTGACAGTGAACGATTCCGTGAACGTGGCGGGCAAAGGCATTACGGCGGAAAAGATCAGGAAGCTGCTGCGCGGCCCCCGCAATTCTACTGTAAAAACCACCATGCTGCGGGGCAGCAAAAAACTGGACGTGATCATTAAACGCGGTGTTATTCCCCTGTACAGCGTGGATGCCGCTTACATGGCCGCCCCCGGCACCGGCTATATCAAGATCAGCAAGTTTGCCGCCACCACGTACACCGAGTTTATGGAAGCAGCCCGCAAGCTGCAGAAGCTGGGCATGGAAAAACTGGTGATAGACCTCCGGCAGAACGGCGGCGGGCTGCTGGACGCCGCCACCCGCCTGGCAGATGAGCTGCTGGACGGTAACAAGCTGATCGTTTACACACAGGGCAAAAGCTCGCCCCGGCAAGATTATAAATGTACCCGCCCCGGCGTATTCGAAAAAGGTGCGCTCACCGTGCTGATTGACGAAGGCTCCGCCTCCGCCAGTGAAGTGCTGGCCGGCGCCGTGCAAGACTGGGACCGCGGCGAGATCATTGGCCGCCGCAGCTTTGGCAAAGGCCTGGTGCAGGAACCGTTTGATCTCAGCAACGGCGCCACACTGCGCCTCACCGTAGCCCGCTACTACCTGCCCTCCGGCAGAAGCATCCAGAAAAGCTACCAGAACGGCCGCGAAGCATATGAGGAAGACATTGCCAACCGTTACAGCCACGGCGAGTTCCTGAACCGGGACAGCATCCGCCCCATAGACACCGCGAAGTTTGAAACGGCCGGCGGCAAAACCGTGTACGGCGGCGGCGGCATTATGCCAGACGTGTTTGTACCGTTTGACACCACCCGCTACTCCCAGCTGCTCACCCAGTTGTACACCCGCAACATATTCGGTGATTTCATTTACGCCTACTACACGGCCAATGCGGATGCCTTTAAAAAATATAAAGATGCCGTTGCCTTTAACCAGGAGTTTACCGTTGGCAGTGACCTGATGAACGCCTTTAAAAACCACGCCAGCGGCGAAAGGATCAATATGAACGCCATGAGCGCCAAGGACGAGGCGGAAGTGAAGCTGCGGTTGAAAGCCCTCCTGGCCCGGCAGCTCTGGCGGAGCGAAGGGTTCTATATGGTGACGAATACCAATGACCCGGTGCTGCTGCGGGCTATTGAGGAATTGAAGAAAATGAAATAAAGATCACCGCCGTTGGCAACTGCGGAAATGAATTATATAAGAGCCGGTCTTCAGGGCCGGCTTTTCTTTTTCCGGTATCCCCACTTCATTGTACACCGGCCCGCTTCTCCTCTTCCGGCCCCAGCTTGCAATACAGAATGCTGCCAGACAGGGTGAGCAGGTAGCTTCCCAGCGTAATGGTTACCAGCCGGTCTGCATACTCCAGCCCGCCCCAAGCAATCACCACCGCATAGGTGCTGACCCACAGCAGGTTACCCGCGGCCAGGTACCAGTATTTTCTTTCCCGTTCCCCCACTGTGCGCCGGTTAACCCACCGCACCGCCAGGTTAAATAATATAAAGCCCGGAATAGACACTACTGTGCCCCAGCAAAACATTACCAGGAAAAGGAACCAGCAAAAGGTGAGATTGGTCAGGTCTGCCAGCAGCATGAAAAAGATGCTCAGGAGAGGTGAAAGGGCCAGGCTGTTGCCCCATACCCGCACGGCAAAAGCAGGGGTACCGGAAGTAAACATAGGCGTCGGTTTAGAACATAGGGATATACAAAAGGGCTGCCGCAGCAGCCCTGTAAAAGTATGTATTTTATATTTTCTAAATATGACACCAACGGGTGATCACCCTCTTTTCAACCGCGCCCTTTCTTCCTCAAAATCCCGGCGGATGTCTCTCAGCTCCTGCTCCAGCTCCCGTTTGGCAATACGCTTCTCTTTTTCGGTATTATAGTTCTTGGCCTCATATTCTTTAGTACGGCGGCGCATATCTTCCTCATAACCAGCCTTCAGGATGCGGAGGTTCTCTTCATAGGCTATATCTTCCCGGAGAGAGCTCAGCCGTTTGTTCTGTACCGTCATTTTCCTTTCCACCTCATCTACCGTGGCAGGCTCTTTCAGCACCTGTTTCACCAGCTGCAGCATATCTCCAATGATCTCTTTCAATTGCTGCTGGTGTTCTGCAGACATCCCATTGGCAGGTACTTCTATGTTATTCTGATCTAAATAATTGATGCTCAATAAAATGCTGTCTCGCTGAGCCTGGGGTAACTGGGCCACGGCGCGCACATCTGCACCGGGGAGACGGAGGGCATTGCTTTGAATGGTTTGGGCGTTACTAACACTTGCTAAACCGCCCAGGAGCAGGAATGTCAGGAATAATCTTCTCATGGCAGCTGAAAAATTCACGGTTCGCCTAAGGGGGTTACAATTGCTGTGCCAGAAACGGCCGAACCGCTAAATTGACGGGATTTGGGGTAAAAAAGAGCCTCCCGGCGCGCCGGGAGGTCCCATATACTTTTTGCTATTACAAACTATCTTAGTGTTTGTGAGCGCTGTCAGCAACGGCAGCAGCAGCAGAATCAACTGCAACAGCAGCAGAGTCAACTACAGCAGCGGCAGAATCAACTGCAGGAGCAGCGTTCAGGGAAGTAGAATCAGCAGAAACGGTAGTAGAGTCTGAAGTAGTAGAAGAACTGTTGTTGCAAGCTACGAACAGACCGGTAGCGATAGCTAATACAAATAATTTTTTCATGTTGATTTGTGTTTTAAATCGCCGCAAAGGTATGCAAAAATCATTTTATACAAAAAATATTTTTATATAAAAAGCCGTCTTTTACTTCTTTCTAAAGAAGATCCGCACCGGCACCCCCTTGAAGTTGAAGTTTTCCCGGAGTTTGTTCTCCAGGTAGTTCCTGTAGGGCGTTTTAATATCATCAGGCAGGTTGGCAAAGAACGCAAAAGCGGGTGTTTGCGTGGGCAGCTGCGTTACATACTTGATCTTGATGGCCGTACCTCTTACTACAGGAGGACGGAATGCCTCTATGGCCTTCAGCATCACTTCGTTAAGTCGTGAGGTGGGTATTTTTCGCTGGCGGTTCTCATACACCTCCAGGGCTGTTTCCACGGTTTTGAAAATGCGTTGCTTTTCGGTAACGGAGCCGAAAATGATCGGCACGTCCGTAAACGGCGCCAGGCGTTCTTTCAGCTGCTTTTCATAGTCCCGGGCGGTGTTGGTCTGTTTTTCGATCAGGTCCCACTTGTTCACCATAATCACCACGCCCTTGCCTTTGCGGGCGGCGAGGCTGAAAATGCTGAGGTCTTGCGCAGCAATCCCTTTCTCCGCATCCAGCAGCAGCAGGCAGATGTCTGCTTCGTCCAGCGCCTTGATGGCGCGGATCACGGAGTAGAATTCCAGGTCTTCATGCACCTTGTTCTTGCGGCGGATACCGGCGGTGTCTATCAGTATAAAGTCTTTCTGAAAGAGGTTATAACGGGTATGAATAGTGTCTCTCGTGGTGCCGGCAATGTCTGACACAATGTTCCTTTCCTCCCCCACCAGCGCGTTCAGCAGGGATGATTTGCCTACGTTGGGCTGGCCGATGATGGCAATTTTGGGAATGCCTTCGTCTCCGGGCGTGGCCTGTTCATCTTCCGGGATGAGGGCTGCAATTTCGTCCAGCAGCTCACCTGTGCCGCTGCCAGACATGGAGGAAAGGAAAAAAATGTTATCGAATCCGAGGCTGTAAAACTCCGTGGCTTCCAGCTGGCGCTCGTGGTTGTCTACCTTGTTCACGGCCAGGTACACGGGTTTGCTGGAGCGGCGCAGCAGGTCTGCCACCTCGGCGTCCAGGTCAGTAATACCGGTGGTTACATCACACATGAAGATCACCACATTGGCTTCCTGCATGGCTATTTTCACCTGTTTGCGGATCTCGCGCTCAAACACGTCATCACTGCCGGCCACAAAGCCGCCGGTATCAATTACGTTGAAAGTTTTGCCATTCCAGTCGGCAATGCCATACTGCCGGTCGCGGGTAACGCCGCTCACATCGTCCACAATGGCCTTCCGCTGCTCCAGCAGGCGGTTGAACAGGGTGGATTTGCCTACGTTGGGGCGCCCTACAATTGCTACAGTAAAACCAGGCATGTTATATTGTTTTTGTTGTCTTTCGTTTTTTAAATCAGTCCGTACTCCCGCAGGTAGTTATCATTATCCCGCCACTTGTCACGCACCTTTACATGCAGCTCCAGGAACACTTTCCTGTCAAGGAACTTTTCTATGTCCACCCTGGCGCGAGAGCCTATTTCGCGGATAGACTTCCCTTTTTCTCCCAGGATGATGCCTTTCTGCGTTTCACGGGTCACAATGATCTCCGCGGATATTTTGGTGAGCGTGTGTTTCTCCTGGAATTGTGTAACCACCACGGCGGTATGGTACGGTATCTCTTCTTCGAAGAGCATGAATATCTTTTCGCGGATCAGCTCTGCCACAAAGAAACGCGTGGAACGGTCTGTGAGCGTATCTTCCGGATAAAACGGCTCGCCTTCGGGCAGCAACTGCAGAATGGCCTGCATCAGCCCGTCCAGGTTCTTTTTCTGCAGGGCGGAAATGGGCACTACGGCTTTTGCCTTGCCCCAGGCCTTGCAGCGGGCGATGAGCGCGTCCAGCTCCGCCTTCTCCAGGTTATCCATTTTATTCAGCACCAGTACGCATTGCGCTTTCAGTTTGAGGGAGTCAAACAGGGCAAGGCATTCTTCGGTATTATCACGCACGTCCATAATGAGCAGGGCCACGTCTGCGTCTTCCAGCGCGGACTTCACGGCGCCCATCATTTTTTCATGCAATTTGTACTTGGGATCTATGATACCGGGCGTATCTGAAAACACCACCTGGTAGCCGGGTTCCGTCAGAATACCGGTAATGCGGTGGCGGGTGGTTTGCACCTTCGGGGAAACAATAGCCAGCTTTTCACCCAGCAGGGCGTTGAGCAAGGTGCTTTTTCCCGCATTCGGTTTACCAAAGATGTTTACAAATCCTGCACGGTGCATAGTTGCAATTTAGTACAAATAAAAAAAGCCGAATTAGCTTCGGCTTTTTAAGTTTAGTTCTTTGTAGCGAGGAGAGGATTCGAACCTCTGACCTTCGGGTTATGAGCCCGACGAGCTACCTCTGCTCTACCTCGCAATGTGGGTGCAAAGGTAAGGGAATTTTCAACCCGGCCAAATATTTTTTTGCTCCTTGAGAAAAAAATTAAATCGCATGATGCTGAAAACCATTGCCAGCAAAGGATTTCGTCAGACATATTTTTTTATACCGCTTTGCAGATAACAGCAATAACCTCTCCTGCTCCTGTTAAAACGGCAGATCATCTGCCGGCTGCACTATTGCCTCCGGCATTTCATGCACACTGCCGCCTCCTTCCTGTTTAGGCCCCGGCAGCAGTTGCAGGTAGGTAACCTTTAGTCTCAATTCAGCCTTCGTTTCTCCGGCAAGGCTTTGATACTGGTTTACCCAGGGTACCCCTTCCAGGTATACCGCCTTGCCCTGCACCAGGTAAGACATAACGGCGCCCGGTTCCCACATGGCACAGTTGACCCATACGGTACGCTCCTGCGGCACGCCCTGCTTGTTCTTGTAACGCTCGTTGTGAGCCACACTGAAGTTGATGACTTTTTTCCCGTTCGCAAATGCTTCTGTGGCATTCTGGCCAAGACGGCCAACTAATTGCAGCTTGATCATTTTTACGCTGTTTGAGTTAACAATAAGATTTCTAAAAATGACCTTGCCTATATAAGCGTAGTATTACCTGGTTAACAGCATGGAAGGTAGGTAAAAAAATAATTTGCGCAAAATTCCTCCCATGTGTCTACCTTTGCGGCAGAAACCGGGACTATTCCCAATTTCACCTCGGGGTGCCTTACTATCAGGCTGAGATCAAACCCGTTGAACCTGGACCAGGTAATGCTGGTTAGGAAAGGTAAGCGACGATTCTCCTTACCTGTTATTTTTTGATAGTGAACAGCAAGGCTGCTGCATGGCCGCATGCTGCCAACTGTTCGTTTACAGCGAATTGAATAAACAGGAAATATGATGAAAAAGTTCATGCTTTTTGCGCTCCTATGCCTGCCTGTATTGCTGCAGGCTCAAACAGTGGTCACCGGCACAGTAACGGACGAAGGTACCGGCCGCCCGCTGGAAGGCGCTACCGTATCTGTTCCCAACGGGCCCAGCACCATTACCAATACCCAGGGCAGATACCGCCTGCCGTTGCACCGCTCCGGCAGCTACACCCTGCAGGCCAGTTTTATTGGCTATACCGCCATGCGTGAGACTATTGAGGTTAACGGCGCTGCCGAGCTCAACTTCCGCCTGCAGGAAACGGCCCTCTTTGTAAAACCCGTTGAAATTGCCAGCATCCGCGCAGGAAGGAATGCGCCCTTTACCAAGTCGGAGCTCAACAGGGAAGACATTGCCAGACAGAACCTGGGGCAAGACCTGCCCCTGCTGCTGAACCAGCTCCCCTCCGTAGTAACCAGCTCGGACGCGGGCGCGGGCGTAGGCTACACTGGCCTGCGCGTGCGCGGCAGCGATATTACCCGTATCAATGTAACCGTGAACGGCATCCCGGTGAACGATGCAGAATCTCAAGGCACCTTTTTTGTGAACATGCCAGACTTCGCGTCATCTGTCAGCAGCATTCAGCTGCAGCGCGGCGTAGGCACTTCCACTAACGGCGCCGGCGCCTTCGGCGCATCTCTCAACCTCTCCACCAACCAGTTCAATGAGAAAGCATACGCCGAAACAGATAACAGCTTCGGTTCTTTCAACACCTGGAAAAACACGGTGAGAGCCGGCTCCGGCCTGCTCAACGGTCACTTCACCATAGATGCCCGCCTTTCCCGCATCACGTCTGACGGGTATGTAGACCGTGCTTCTTCCAACCTGCGCTCCTTCTACACTTCGGCCGCCTACATCAGCAAAAAATCATCCCTGCGGCTGAATGTGTTCTCCGGCCAGGAAAAAACCTACCAGGCCTGGAATGGCATTGATGAAGAAACGCTGAAGACCGACCGTACCTATAATCCCAGCGGCACCAACAAACCCGGCGAACCGTACGATAATGAAACCGACAACTACCAGCAAGATCATTACCAGCTGTTTTTCAACCATGCCCTCCGCTCCAACCTGCAGTTCAATGTAGCGGCGCACTACACGCGCGGCCGCGGCTACTACGAGAACTACCGTGACGCCAACGCCTATGCAGACTACGGCATCAGCGGTCCGGCGCCCGGAGTGGAGACCACAGACCTCATCCGCCAGTTATGGCTTGACAATCACTTCTACGGCGGCATATTCTCCCTCAGCCACCAGGCCGGCAAACTTAACTGGAGCCTAGGCGGCGCCTGGAATAAATATGACGGCAAACACTACGGCAAAGTGATCTGGGCAGAAAAAGGCGGATTCGACAAAGACTACCGCTGGTACGATCTTACCGCTTTCAAAACAGACATGAACATTTACTGGAAAGGCGAACTGGCCGTTACAGAAAGGCTGAAACTCTTTGCAGACCTGCAATACCGCCGGGTAGACTATGAGCTGAACGGCTTCCGCAACAATCCGGACATCCGGCAGGACAACCAGTACAACTTCTTCAATCCGAAAGCCGGCGCCACCTTCCAGTTGAATGACCAGCAGCATATATACGCGTCTTACGCTATTGGCAACAAGGAACCCAACCGGGACGATTTTGAGGCCGGCATAGCCGAAGCGCCCAAACACGAAACCCTCCGCAACCTGGAGGCCGGTTATGTGTGGCGCAGCAGCAAAGCCGGCGTTTCCGCCAACGTGTACTACATGAACTACCATAACCAGCTGGTACTGACGGGCCGCATCAACGATGTAGGCGCATATGCCAGAATAAATATCCCGAAAAGCTACCGCATGGGCCTTGAGCTGGAAGGGCACTACCACATAGTTCCCCAGCTCACCCTTGCGGGCAATGTTGCCCTCAGCCAAAACCGCATCCAGGAATTCACAGAATATCTGGACGACTGGGACAACGGCGGGCAGAAAGCTGCAGTGCACAAAAACACAGACATCTCTTTCTCCCCCAACCTCATTGCCGGTTACACTATTACCTACCGCCCCGTGGCCGGCCTGCAGGTAGACTGGGTGGGCAAGTACGTAAGCCGCCAATACCTCGACAATACAGGCAGCAAACTGCGCTCACTGGACGCATTCCTGGTAAACGACCTGCGGTTCAACTACACCGTGCCGCAGCAGTTCTTCCGCGAGCTGGGGCTGCAGCTGATGCTGAACAATATTTTTAACGAGATGTACGAGCCGAACGGTTATACGTACGGCTACCTGGAAGGCGGCGAAGTAAGACAATCCAACGCCTATTTCCCCATGGCCGGGTTTAACGTGATGGCAGGGGTGAAAATCGGGTTTTAATGTTGATATTTTTCATCGGCTGGGAATAAATCCCGCCCATACCTCTTCCAACAAAAGAGCTGATCCTGTTTCAGGATCAGCTCTTTTGTTTTGCGATGTCTCAAAGTAAAAGAGGTCTGTCACACAGACCTCAGCGATTTCACCGGGTTTGCCAGCGCCGCCCTGATTGCCTGGAAACTTACGGTCAGCATGGCTACTATCATGGCAACCATGCCAGACAATACAAACATCCACCACTCAATCCTGATCCTGTACACAAAATCTTCCAGCCAGTGGTCCATAGCCCACCAGGCAATGGGTGATGCAATGATCAACGCAATGAAGATCAGTTTGAGGAAGTCAGACATCAGCATTTGCGCTATGCCCGCAACTGTTGCCCCCAATACTTTCCGGATGCCGATCTCCCTGGTACGCTGAAACGCGATCAGCACCGCCAGCCCGAACAAACCAAGGCAGCTGATCACAATAGCAATGATCATGGCAAGATTCACCAGCTTGGACTGGTTCCTTTCCTGTTTGTACATGGTGTTCAGCGTTTCGTCATAGAACTTGTACGTAAAACTGCCGGGAGGATAAATGCCATACCACTTCTGTTCTGCTTTTTTCAGTATTTGCTGCCATTTAGCCGGCTCTGTGCCATTCAATTTAATATTGAGGGTTATAGCGTCACTCTTTTCCGCCATTAAAGCTACCGGGTCAATAGACGTATGAAAATCCTGCTGATGAAAATCTTTCACCACCCCTACAACCGGGAACCGCTGGCCTGACAGCTGCCCTATCAGTTTGCCCAGCGCTTCCCGTGGTGAAGAAAAGCCCAGCGCGCGCACGGCCGCTTCATTGATCACATATTCATTGGTAGTATCCGCTGGGCGAAGGTTCCTGCCCGCAACTAATTGCATGTTATAAAGGCGGATGTAGGCCGTATCTACATATTTCTTAAACAATTGCCGCCTGGTGGGTTCTTCTACCTCTGCTCCCCTGTACTCGAACATACTGGAAGCATAGCGGCTAGACATCGGTTCCCAGCCTACAGAAACACCTTGTATTCCCGCTTCCTTTCTCAATTCCTCCGCCAGTACAAAATGCCTGTTACGGTACAGCGAATCCCGCTGCAATTTCCAGGGAACGTTCACCAGTACCACCGCCTCCTTATCAAACCCCATGTCCTTCTTTAAAGTATAATTCAACTGGCTGCCCATGATCAACGCGCCCACAATGAACACCTGAGCGATCACAAACTGGAATACGATCAATACCTTACGAAGCCCTATCCGGCTGCCGCCGCTAAACTGCAAAGCGCTCTGCCCCTGCACGAGGCCAATGGGTTTTATTTTAGACATTAGCCAGGCCGGGTAGCCGCCAGACAGTAGCGTTATACCCGCCAGCAACGCCGCCAGGAAGTACAATATGCCCCAACCGCCGGCATGTTCATGCATGCCGTCAGGGATAATATCGCCAAGGAACGAATAAGCCAGTTTGGTAAGCAGGAAAGAACAGCCAACCGCCAGCAGCACAATCACGAAAGTCTCTGTCAGTATTTGCCTGATAAGGCTGCCGCTGTTGCTGCCAAGAATTTTCCGGACGCCGATGCTCCTGCTCCGTTGCGGTACGAGGGCGGTGCTCAGGTTGATGTAGTTGATACAGGCCAGTATGATCAGTAAAGCGCCCAGACCAATGAGGCCTTTCATAACGGGTTTACTGGCCTTACGCACTTCCCGCTCCCCTACATAGGTGGAGAAGTGGGAATCTTCCAGCGGCAGCAATTTGAACCATCGTTTTACTATGGAAGGCAGGTTAGTTTGGCGTGTATTCTCATCCCATTTCTGTTTGGCAAGGCTGCTGATCTGCGCCAGCACGCGCGCCGTATCCGCCGGGTTGGCTATGTGGAGATATACCTTGTCTGAACCGTTGGTGTTGGTCCACTCAGCCAGCTTGTAGGTTTTGGGCGAAAGCACAAAAAATTCCCTGGCAGTGAATTCCGTAGGGTAATCCAGGTCTTTTACCACACCGGCAACTGTTCTCTGATCTTTCCCGTTATATAGCAGCACCTTGCCAATGAGCGCCTCCGGCTTGAGGGAGCCGAAATAGCTTTTTGCGCGGCTCTCCGTCAGCACTACGTTTTCCGGTGCGCTGAACGCCGTGGCTGCATTGCCCGCCAGCCAGGTATAAGGTACCATGGCGAAGTACGTGGCATCTGTGGCAACAACGCCTTTGAACTCTTCGATAACTACCGGCTTCGGCCCCGGAATTTCCACGGAGTTGACCCATTGGCCGAAAACCGGCACCACCCGGTCAACGCCCGTCACCTGCTCCCTGATGCCCTGGTAAAGCGGTGCTGAAACACCACCGTTATAAGTTTCTTTTTCATCGAAAATAAGACCGGTTACGATGCGGTAGATGTGTGCTTTTTGCGGCAGCTGGTCATCAAAACTATACTCATAGCTCACAATACGGTAAATAACCCAGCATGCGCTGATGCTGATAGCCAGGCCAAGTACATTTAGCAGCGTAAATAAACGCTGGCGCCACAGCTGGCGGAATACAGTTCTGGTCTGAAGACTCATAGGGAAAAGATTATCATGTGGAAACAGGAGGTTTCTGTTCTACAGAGATTCTTGTTCCAATTTACAGGCAGCTATTACTCAAATGTTTATTCATTATGCATACTGCTAACTTGTTCGCTATCGAACAAGCGGCGTTCAGAAGTGGACGATTGGCATTATACTCCGTTGCCATCCGCCGTCAGCACTTCGCTCATGTAATCAAAAAAAGGCCGCATTTTCCGGAAAGTGTCTGCCGCCTCGTTCAGAAAAGATTCGTTTAAAACCTCCGCATCCGTAAACTTCCGTATCAGCAGAAACTGTTTGTAACGCAACAGGTCTATTGCTTCATGCGTTGCGTCATATCCCTTTGGCGTGGTTTTTAACTGCTCTCCCTGCAGCGTACCGAAGGTAGTTTTAAAAGACCTTGCGTTGAGTATTTTGCGAAGCGGCGCGGGGTCAAATGCAATATCGTCCCTGATCAGCTTCAGGTCCTCTGCAACAGGCCCCCAAAAGCCGCCTGCTACAAAACTGTTGCCTGGCTCAAGATGAAAATAATACCCACCCCTGCGCTGCCGCGTGGCCCGTCTGAAATGACCGCTCCAGTTGGCTTTGTAGGGCGTTTTGTCTTTGGAGAAACGGGTATCCCGGTAAATGCGGTGAAGGCTCTTTTCGCCGGATGGCGTTTCTATCAGATCAGTTTCTGAAAGCAGTTGCAGCAGCGCTTCCGCAAAAACGGCCACCGCCTGCAGCTCTTGCTGGTATATTGGTTTATGCTCGTTAAACCACTCCCTGTTATTGTTCTGTTTGAGCGTGCGCAGGAAGTCAAAAGAGGATGGTTGAATAGTTGCTCCTGGCGCCTGTCGTTTAGCCATATGGTTATCTGTTACTTCAATAATACAATAGCGCCATCCCGCCAGGCATACAATTGCTTCGAGATGGTGTAAGGATTCACGGCAAATATCTTCCCGGCCACATCCCGGAGGCTTTGTACGCTTTCCGCATCCTGGTCCCCGCATATCAGCAATTCGTCCCTTGACGGAATAGCCATTACCGGCCTGCCGTTGATCTCAATGTTGGGTAGTATGTCTTCTATCAGCAGCGCCAGTGAAGCATCGTAGTTATTGTCAAGCCGGACGGCGTAACGCCCGCCGCCGCCTTCGTAAGTGATGTCACCAAGTTTTCTACGCAGGTTGTTGAGCGCTGTTTGGTGCAGTTCCTCCCCATCGGCCAGGCCTATTTCAGCAACCTGGGAATGGCTCAGATAGGCCATACCATGTTCCGAATCCGCAACATACACCACGATCAGCTCGCCTTGCAAAGGCCGGTGTATGAACCGTTTCTCCAGCTGTTCCCCCGTCAACCCGGTTGCCTGCATTTGTTTGCGCGCCACATCCAGCCACTCCAGCGATTTGATCATTGGCAGCACATCCGTCAATGTTACGGTCTGGCCGCTGTCTATCATCCGCATATCTTCCGCAAGGGTTTCAATATGCGCTTCAAATATCTCCTGCATGTTTTCAGGCTGCGCCTGGCAGCGAACAACCAGGTTACCCGCAAACGTGGTCATAGTGGAGCCTCCGGGACTTTTACAGGTAATACGGGTTTGCGCGGGTTCCGATCCCCATTCTATTTCCGTTGCGGTATTCAGGCTTGTTGAAATTGCGTGGGCCAGGCTTTTGGTAATCTCCCGCCAGCTTTGCGGGTCAGACTTACTGCCGAAAAGTTTTTTAAGGAAGCTCATTCAGGGTGTTTTATGGTTATCCGTTGAGGGCCTTCGGCCACTTTCTAAAAAAGATGCCTGAATATACGATTAACCAGGCGGAATCAGATACCTGCCCCCTTCCGTTTTTTTTGTACTTTCAGGAATCACCGCTATGAAACGATTTATTCCCTTCCTCCTCCTGGCCTGCCTTGCCGGCTCTGCCACCGCCCAAAACGGCGATCTGTTTTCCACCGTTACCATGCGGTTCCTCAGCCATCCTGCCAATTACCTGAAACCGCTGGATACACTGCTATCGCTCCAAGCCGCTATAGCTAAAGATGCCGGCATGCGCCCTCACTTCTTCAACGAATTGGCTACCTACAGTTCATTCATTGGCAACTACCACGATGCCCTGCGCTATTACGATTCTGCCGGTTTCCGTGAACAGGTGCCGGCATCTCCTTCTGGCCCAGCCGCTTTTTCCGGATACCGGCCTGCCAGCGCCCGGCAAAGCATCATCCGCATGGCAGCTTCAAGGCAGGTAACCATTATCAACGAAGCCCACCACGTGCCCTATTACCGGCTATTCACCAAATCGCTGCTGCAGGAGTTGTACAATGCAGGCTACCGTTACTTCGCGCTGGAAACATTAGGCCCTTTTGACGATGAAATCAACAACCGGAAATATCCTGTGGCCCAAGACGGTTATTACTCCCTTGAGCCCTTGTATGCGGATATGGTCAGAACGGCGTTACAAATAGGGTACCGGCTGGTTTATTATGAATTCAGCGGGACATGTACCGGCCGGGAAGACTGCATCATGAAACGCGAACAGCATCAGGCGGAGCAGTTGCACCAGGTACTGCAAAAAGACCCCGCCGCAAAGATGCTGGTGCATGTGGGGTACTCTCATTTGCGGGAAGCGCCGCTGAACGGGATTGAATGGATGGCAGCGCGGTTTAGGAAACTATCGGGTATAGACCCGCTTACCATCAACCAGGAGTTCATGCGCGAAACCTTCAACCCGGCTCTTCAACATCCGGCCTATAACGCGGCCATGAAACTTTTCAAGTTGCTGGAGCCTTCTGTATTTGTGAAAGCTGATAGCCTTTGGAACTTTGCGCCTGCGGACAGGAGTTGTGATGTGCTGGTGTTTCACCCGCCGTATGGCACCGTACAGGGCAGGCCGGATTATTACCGGCTGGATGCTGCTCGAAAACCTATTACTCTCCGGCTTAAAAAAGCATACCGCCACGTATTAGTGCAGGCCTATATTTCCACCGAAAAAGACCCGGGCAGGCTTCCTGCAGACCAATTGCTGCTGGAGCAGGGGAATGAGGCGCGGTTGATGCTTGCTAATGGTGAATATGATGTGGTGGTGAGGAATGGTGAAGGGGAAGTATTGGAAACGCAGAGGTTGATTATTCCGTCGTCTTAAGGGTATATAATTCGTTAAGCTGCACACCCAGCACTTTGGCCAGTCTGACCAGCTTTGTAAAGGAGGGATTTGTATTTCCGTTCTCAATTTTACTCAAATCAGAAGCATAGACGCCCGCCTTCACTTCAATATCAAGCTGCGTGAGGTTTTTCTTTTCACGTATTGCTTTAATATTTGCCCCTAGTTGTTTTAATATTTCCTTGGAATCTTCCACAGAGGAAAAATGGGAGAAATTCGCTGTATAAAAATTATAGAATTCTATAAGTTTAGAAAATAAGTCCTATCTTCGTGTAGGTTCGGGATAATGATGCAGACACATTCGCAAGACAAACTTCTTAAGCCATGAGTACTACTTTAAACTCAATAACAGAACTTGACAAGCGGCAAATCATTCAAGATTTCCTGGAAGAATATCCCTCCAAAGAAGCCGTACAAAAAGAGCTATGGGAATTATTGATTGCTGCAATGGGAAGTCATCACGCTGATATGTGGGATAGCAGCGACCGGGCGCGAAAATTATTCTTTTATGAGCAACTGGGAGATTTCATTGGAGAAGTGTATAAGTCAATTAAGTAAGCGCACGCGGTTTGGCGGAAAGAGATAAACTGGTAATCGTCTAAGAATATTCTTATATTGATTGTAATTACAGGTCATTATGAGCCCGTACGAGCAACTACAGTTAAAATACTTTTCTCCACAGGTAACGCCGCCATCCAGTTTGTTTGAAGAAGTGGAAGCCTTCGCTGGTTTTCCACTACCGGGAGACTATCTAAATTATCTTCATAGGTTTTCTGCGTTTGATGGCGATATCGGCAAACAATACCTACAGCTGTGGGGAGCATACGAGCTCGTTGAGCTAAACAGATTGTATGAACTCTCGTCCTGGCTGAAATATGCCATCGGAATAGGAAGTAACGGCGGAGGTGAACTTATAGCTCTAATGTGTGAAGACAATAATCGCTACAAAGTCATAGCTACTCCTTTCATTTCTGACGTCCAGGCAGACTACATAGTAGTGGGCAATTCCTTTTTCAGGCTTTCTGATGGGGCTTCATAATGGAGCAACATTGTTCAGCGAATAAGCTCTACTGTCACGCCATTTTTCTTCATAAATAACGTATTTTTATACAAACCAAATCTTTATCACCAATAAATACTTCCCAGATGCAAAACATCAAAGCATTGACCAGCGCAGAAATGATCAGTATAGCAGGCGGGCAAGCGTGTCCTCCGTTGCCTAATATCACGCTTACTGAACAACAGAAATTCTCAATGCTGCTGGACGCACAGCTTTACGGGATCCTCGATGAGATCTCGTTTTACTACGAGAACTTCGATTGGTTTGAGTAAATCATACAAGGCATTAAAAAACCCCGGCACTCATCGTACCGGGGCTATTAATCATTTTTCTCCAACTCATTTCACCAGCTTCTCCACCGCCTCCTTCACCCGCTGAAACGGAAACCCCGCCAGCACCGCTTCCATCTGCGCCTTCACCGCATCATTCTGCAAATTGCCAATACTCCCCTCATGCGTATGATGAATCGACGTATCAGGTTTGAAACGCCCCTGTTCAATATCCAGCCCCACCTGCTTATACGCTTCACGGAAAGGCGTTCCTTCCAGCACCAGCCGGTTCACCACTTCCACGCTAAAGAGGTACTGATATTTATCGTCTTTGAGAATATCTTCCCCGATGCGAATGTTCTCCAGCATCAGCCGGCTCATTTGCAGGCAATTGCGAAGAACACCAAATGCCGGGAACAGGTTCTCCTTGAGCAGCTGCAGATCACGGTGGTAGCCTGAAGGCAGGTTCACCGTCATCATGGCTATTTCATTCGGCAGCGCCTGCAGTTTGTTGCAGTGGGAACGGATCAGCTCCCAAACGTCAGGGTTCTTTTTATGCGGCATGATGGAAGAACCGGTGGTCAGTTCATCGGGGAAGCTGATGAAGCCGAAGTTCTGGTTCATGAACAAACAGGCGTCCATAGCCATTTTGGAAAGTGTGGCGGCAATGCCGGAAAGGGCAAAGGCTACCAGTTTCTCCGTTTTACCGCGACCCATTTGCGCATACACAACATTGTAGTTCAGGCTTTCAAAACCCAGCAGGCGCGTGGTCATTTCCCGGTTGAGGGGGAAAGAGGAGCCATAGCCGGCGGCGGAACCCAGCGGGTTTTTGTTCACCACCTTGTAAGCGCCCTGCAGCATGATGAGGTCATCTACCAGGCTTTCCGCGTATGCGCCAAACCAGAGGCCGAAAGAAGACGGCATAGCTATCTGTAGATGGGTATAGCCGGGCAGCAGGTGATTTTTATAAGCTTCGCTCTGCGTTTGCAGCAGGTCAAAGAGTTGTTTGGTTTCGTGTACAATGTTCTCCAGCTCGCTGCGCAGAAAGAGCTTGAGGTCTACCAGTACCTGGTCGTTACGGGACCGGCCGCTGTGTATCTTTTTGCCGGCTTCGCCAAGGCGGCGGGTCAGCAGCAGTTCTACCTGGGAGTGAATGTCTTCCACCCCATCTTCCAGCACAAATTTCCCTTCCTGTATTTCCAGGTAGATCTGCTTCAGTTCTTTTTGTAGTACCGCCAGGTCTTCTTTAGGCAGCAAGCCTACAGATTCCAGCATGGCAATATGCGCCAGGGAGCCCTGCACGTCAAACGCGGCCAGGTAGGCGTCCATTTCGCGGTCTCTTCCTACCGTGAACTGTTCTACCGCGGCCAGCGCTGCTTTATCTTTCTGCCAGAGTTTCATATCTACAAATTTATGCCATTCACAATGGAAAGCAATTTTATATACGTGTCTATACCCTGGCGTATTTCGTCCAGGTAAATAAATTCGTCTGCCGTGTGGGAGCGGGCGGAATCTCCGGGCCCCACTTTCACGGAAATAGCGGGTATCAGCGCCTGGTCTGAAGTAGTGGGCGAGCCGTACAATTGTTTGCCCAGGCTAATGCCTGCTTTCACCAGCGCATGGTCTTGCGGAATAAAGGAAGGGCGCATGCGCATGGAGCGGGGCGTTACGTCACACTGCACGTTGGCGCGGATCACTTCCAGCATTTGTTCCAATGTATATTGATCTGTTGCCCTTACGTCTACCACAAATGAACATTCGGCCGGCACTACGTTATGCGCTTTGTTGGAAGTTTGCACCACCGTTACGCTCATTTTCACAGGGCCCAGCGTGGGACTTTCTTTCGGGAAACGGTAAGTGCGAAACCAGTTGATGGCGTCCATAGCCTTGTAGAGGGCGTTCTCCCCTTCGTCGCGGGCAGCGTGGCCGGCTTTGCCGTGCGCCACACAATCCAGCACCATCAAGCCTTTCTCTGCAATGGCAAGATCTGTTTTGGTAGGCTCTCCAACAATAGCGAACTCAAATGGCGGCAGCTGGGCAAGAATACTTTCGATGCCGTTCACCCCGCTGATCTCTTCTTCTGCCGTAGCAGCTATGATGATATTATACGGCAGGCCTTCCTGTTCATAAAAATGCATAAAAGCGGCCAGCAGGCTCACCAGGCAACCACCGGCATCGTTGCTGCCAAGGCCGTACAGTTTCCCGTCTGCCACATCAGGGGAAAACGGGTTGCGGGTATATTGCGGGTTAGGTTTTACGGTATCGTGATGGGAGTTGAGCAGAATGCCGGGTTTGGCGGGATCGAAGTGTTTGTTGACCGCCCACACGTTGTTCAGATGCTGATGGTACGCTACGCCGCGCTGCTCAAGAAACCTGGCCAGTATGGCTGCCGTGCCCTGCTCTTCTTTGCTGAAGGAAGGGGTGGCAATGAGTTCTTTTAAAAGCTTTACGGCGTCTTCATAGCGTTCTTCTGTCCACATATAGTTAGCATATTAGGGTGCCCGCCACCGTGTCTGTGGTGTTCCGGCGCACATCGTCCGCATGGCCGATCAGCACTTCCTTCACACCGTTGTCAATGGCGGCGAAGGCGTTCTCCAGCTTCGGCAGAATGCCGTCTGCAAGAGCGCCTTCGGCCAGCAGGGTTTGATAATTGTTACGGTTGATCAGGTTGATCACCGAATCATCGTCTTCCACATTCCGCAGTACGCCTTTCTTCTCGAAGCAATAGATCAGGCGTACGGGGTAATGCGCGCCCAGCGCTACGGCGAGCGATGAGGCAATGGTATCTGCATTTGTGTTAAGTATCTGCCCTTCCCCGTTATGGGTAAGGGGAGAGAACACGGGTGTGAGGCCCGCGTCCAGCAATAACTGGATGGGTGCGGCCTGCACATTACCGGCGGGTATGTCTCCTACAAAACCGTAGTCTATCTCCTTCACCGGGCGTTTCACCGCGGGTATGATGTTGGCGTCTGCACCGGTGAGACCGATGGCGTTGCAGCCTTTGGCCTGCAGCTTTGCTACTATCTGCTTGTTCACCAGCCCGCCGTACACCATGGTTACCACGTCAATGGTATCTGCATCCGTGATGCGGCGGCCGTTCACGTACTTTGATTCAATGCCCAGCTTGTCTCCCACGCGGGTAGCAATTTTGCCGCCGCCGTGAATGAGCACCTTCTTGCCGGGCACGGCGGCAAAGTCTGCCAAAAACTGGTCCAGCAGCGCCGCATTATCTATTACGTTCCCTCCTACCTTGATCACGTATACCATATACCTTGCTTATTGATGCTTTAAAATTTCGCTTAACACAGCCTGTGCCGCCCACACGCGGTTGCCCGCCTGGGGGATTACGATGGACTGCGACCCGTCCAGCACCTCGTCTGCTATCACCACGTTGCGCCTTACGGGCAGGCAGTGCATTACGGAGGCGTTGTTGGTGTTTTTCAGGCGTTCATTGGTGATCATCCAGCGCTCGTCCGTGCAGGTGATCTTGCCGTAATCTTTGTAAGAAGACCAGTTTTTCACGTACACAAAATCAGCGCCTTCCAGGGCTTCTTCCTGGTTGTAGATCACCGGCGCCTGGCCGGCAAACTTCGGGTCCAGCTCATAGCCCTGGGGGTGGGTGATCACAAAATCCACCTCATCCCAGTTGTTCATCCACTCCGCAAAAGAGTTAGGCACGGCCTGGGGCAGCGCTTTCACGTGCGGCGCCCAGGTCAATACCACCTTGGGCTTGCGCGGCTGCTGCCAACGTTCCTTGATGGTAATCACGTCCGTGAGGCTCTGCAGCGGGTGTAGCGTAGCGCTTTCCAGGCTTACAATAGGCCGGCCGGCGTATTTTACGAACTGGTTGATGTATTTCTCCGTATAGTCTTCCTCCTTGTTTTTCAGACCAGGGAAAGTGCGGATGGCCATGATGTCAAAATACTGGCCCATTACCGCCGCTGCTTCTTTCACATGCTCCGTGGTATTGCCGCTCATCACCACCCCGTCATTCATTTCCAGCGCCCAGCCTTCTTTATCGATATTAAACACCACTACTTCCATACCCAGGTTACGGGCCGCCACTTGTGTGCTCAGGCGCGTACGCAAACTGGGGTTCAGGAAAATCATTCCCAATGTTTTGTTCTCTCCCAGCCCTTTGTCTTTAAAAGGGCTCTTTTTATAGTCCAATGCTGTTGCCACCAATTGTGGCACGCTGGGGACGTCTTCTACGGAAATAAACTGCTTCATCGGTTAATTTAGCTCTTGTTTAATAGCGTTTAAAAATTGGTCTGCCTGTGCTTTGGTGAGCGCCAGGGAGGGCAGCAGCCGTATTACGTTCGGCTTTGCTTCCCCGGTGAATATCTTGTGCTTAAAAAGCAGCTCTTTTTTAACATGCCCCAGTTCTTCCGGCAAGTCTATACCGATCATCAGCCCCTTCCCTCTTACTTCTTTAATCTTCGGCAGGTTCTTCAGCTCTTCCATCAGGTAATTGCCCACCTGTTCGGCGTTGGCAATCAGGTTTTCCTGCTCAATCACTTCCAGCACTGCCAGCGCGGCGGCACAGGCCAGGTGGTTACCGCCAAAAGTGGTGCCCAGCAGGCCGTAAGAGGCTTTGAACTTGGGGGAGATAATAATGCCGCCAATGGGGAAACCGTTGCCCATGCCTTTGGCCATGGTGTAGATATCTGCGTTCACGCCGGCATGGTCATGAGAGAAGAACTGGCCGCTCCGGCCGTAGCCGCACTGTACGGAATCTGCAATGAACACGGCGTTGTGCTCGTCACACAGGCTCCTGATCTTTTGCAGGAAACCCGCGGAGGCTACGTTGATGCCGCCTACGCCCTGTATGCCTTCAATGATCACGGAAGAAACCGCGTTTTGCTGGAAGGCTATTTCCAGCGCCTCCTGGTCTTCCCAGGGCAGAAAGATCACATTATCTGTCTCATTCACCGGGGCCACTATCTTCGGGTTGTCCGTAGCGGCTACCGCCAGTGAGGTCCGGCCGTGGAAGGCCTTTTTGAAAGCGATGATCTTCTTTTTACCGTTGTGGAAAGAGGCCAGCTTGAGAGCATTCTCATTGGCTTCCGCACCGGAGTTGACGAGAAACAACTGGTAGTCTTCCTTGCCGGAAACTTTACCCAGCTTCTGCGCCAGCTCCTGCTGCAGCGGTATGTGTATGGAATTGGAGTAAAAACCTACTTTGTTCAGCTGGTCTGTGATCCGCTGTACGTAGTGCGGATGGGTGTGACCAATAGAAATAACGGCGTGGCCGCCATAGAGGTCCAGGTACTCCTGGCCTTTATCATCCCAAACGGCGGAGCCCTTGGCTTTTACAATGGTAATATCGTTAACCGGGTATACGTCAAATAATTTCATAACAATCTGTTGTTGCTGGTGATAGAACTAGAATACGATGGATTTGAGCTTCAACCCGGCTGTTTCATCCAGCCCCAGTAACAGGTTCATGTTCTGTACTGCTTGCCCTGACGCACCTTTCAGCAGGTTGTCTTCAATAGAATGGATCACCAGTTTGCCTTCCACTTTTTCGATCTGCACCAGGCATTTGTTGGTGTTCACCACTTGTTTGAGATCTATCTGCGTTCTGCTGACATGCGTGAAGGGATGGCCTTTGTAGAACTCTTCAAAGAGTTGATAGGCCTCTTCCAAGGTCAGGTTGCTTTCCAGGTATGAAGTGATCCAGATGCCGCGCGGATAGTCTCCCCGCACCGGCACAAAGTTGAGCGCTCCTGAATAAGCAGGCTGGAGTGCCTGCAGCGTTCGTCGTATCTCCTTCAGGTGCTGGTGTTGCAGTACTTTATAAGTAGAAATGTTATTTGCTCTCCAGGTGAAATGGGAAGTGCCCTGCAGCTTCTGCCCGGCGCCGGTAGAGCCGGTGATGCCGGTGGTATGCACTTCGCCCAGCAGCCCTGCTTTGGCCAGGGGCAGCAGGCCCAGCTGGATGCCGGTAGCAAAGCAGCCGGGGTTGGCAATGTTGGCGGCTTTTTTGATGGCTTCCCGGTCATATTCCGGCAGGCCGTATACAAACTCCCGGCCGTTCACGCTTTCGCCTAAACGAAAGTCCTGGCTGAGGTCTATCACATGTATATGGGCGGGAATGGGCGTGCTTTCCAGGAACTTGCGGGATTCCCCGTGCCCCAGGCAAAGGAACAGTACGTCTACATCTTCCGCTATATCTGCTGCAAAGGTCAGGTCTGTTTCTCCCAGCAGGTCTGCATGAACGGCATACAGCGGGTTGCCGGCGTTGCTGCGGCTGTGCACGAATGCCAGCTCCACGTCCGGATGGTTCAGCAGCAGCCGGATGGTTTCACCACCGGTGTAACCTGCGCCGCCTATAATACCTGCCCGTTTTTTTGTAGTCGTTCCCATTATTTGTTGTTGTCTTCGTTTACCTGATGCCAGATCATGGTCTGGTTACCGAATATTTTGCTGAAGCCTCTCACATCTTCGCCGCTCCAGCCGGAGTTCATTTCACCGTACTTGCCGAATTTGCTGCTCATAAGGTCATAGGCAGATTCAATGCCGGTTACCTGGAAGCGGTAGGGCATCAGGGTCACAAATACCTTGCCGCTTACCTGCTGCTGGCTGTGCTGGAGGAAGGCCTCAATATCGCGCATCACGGGGTCCAGTATCTGGCCTTCGTGCATCCAGTTGCCGTAGAACTGCGCCAGCTGGTCTTTCCAGCTCAGCTGCCATTTGGTGAGCACGTGTTTTTCCAGCGCGTGGTGCGCTTTCAGGATCACCATGGGCGCGGCGGCTTCAAAGCCCACCCGGCCCTTGATGCCGATGATGGTATCTCCCACGTGAATATCACGGCCTATGGCAAAGGCGCCGGCAATGCCCTGCAGGTAGATGATGGCTTCTGTGGGGTGGCTGAATTTTTTATCGTTCACACCCAGCAGCTCGCCCTTTTCAAAAGTGAGGGTTACCTGCTCAGGCTGTTGTTTGGTAAGCTGGGTGGGCCAGGCTTCTTCCGGCAGCATGCCGTGAGAGGTAAGGGTTTCCTTACCGCCTACTGACGTACCCCAGATGCCTTTGTTGATGGAGTACATGGCCTTGTCGAAGTTCATCTGCACGCCTTTGGATTTGAGGTAGCTGATCTCCTCTTCGCGGCTCAGCTTCAGGTCACGGATGGGGGTGATGATCTCCACGCCGGGTATCATGATGTGGAAGATCATGTCAAACCGCACCTGGTCATTTCCCGCGCCGGTGCTGCCATGTGCTACGGCGTCTGCGCCCACTTCCTTCACGTATTCGGCAATGGCCAGCGCCTGGCTCATGCGCTCGGCGCTCACGCTCAGGGGGTAGGTGTTGTTCTTCAGCACGTTCCCGAAAATAAGATACCGGATCACTTTGTCGTAATAGGAGCGAACCGCATCTACTGTCTTGTGACTTTTCACACCCAGACTGTAGGCGCGTTTCTCGATCTCCTGCAGCTCTTCCGCAGTAAAACCACCCGTATTTACGATCACGGAATGCACTTCATACCCTTTTTCTTCGGACAGGTATTTTACACAGTACGATGTATCAAGTCCTCCGCTGAATCCCAGTACTACTTTCTTCATGGTAAATTATATTCTGATTGAAAATTCAAGTTACAGTTTACAGCCAGCTGAAAAAGAAAAACCTTTTTTTGCTGACGCCGGGTGCTCCGCCGCCGCCCATTTTGCGGGAGGCTTTGAGCAGCACGTATTTTTTATACCGCATCCACCTTTCGAACAGGGAAAAATTGCCCTTGAACTTCCGCTTCTTCTTCCCTTCGTCCGTAGCGGGACTTACTGCCACAGCGGCGGCAGTACCGTTAACGGCTATGGCTGTAGCAGCGGCGGCAGCGGCTTTTTCACGGGCCTCTTTTTCTTTCTCCACAGGGTCATACAGCATGGCGGTGCAGAGGCAGTTCTTCCGGTTCTTGGCCGTGAGCACGTCAAAGTTCACACAGCTGCGGCAGCCTTTCCAGAATTCTTCATCGTCTGTCAGCTCGGAGTAGGTGACGGGTTCGTAGCCCAAATCCGAGTTGATCTTCATCACGGCCAGGCCGGTGGTAAGACCGAATATTTTAGCGTCAGGATATTTTTTCCTGGACAGTTCGAATATTTTTTCCTTGATGGCTTTGGCAACGCCGTGGCCACGAAAGGCCGGGTTAACAATGAGGCCGGAGTTGGCCACGAACTTCTCGTGCCCCCAGGCTTCGATATAACAAAAACCTACCCACTCGCCGGAGGTGGTAAGGGCGATCACCGCCTTGCCTTCTTCCATTTTGAGCTGTACGTACTCAGGAGAGCGCTTGGCTATACCGGTTCCCCGGGCCTTTGCAGAAGCCTCCATTTCGTCCGTAATGGTCTTTGCATAATGCTTATCGTCGGCAGTGGCTGCCCTTACGATTATATCCTTATTTTCCAACTTGTTAAAATTGAAAATTGTAATGCAATAATGATGATGAAACAGGTTCCGTTTCCGGAAATACCCATGAGGGGTTCATGGTGCGACAGCGTGCCCCGGGCAGGACGGCGCTATCAAATACGAGGTCGTCGGGAGAGATATCTAAAGACAGGAAACCCAATAGCGCAAACACCTTCTTCAAAAGAAGGGTGATAAGCAAAAATGTTGTTATGGGTTGCGATGTATTTCAACTTCAGTTCGACATTAAATTGTTATAAAAACGTCTTTAGTTAATAAAGTATCCGCAAAGTTATAACATATTTAAATACTGTGGGTATTTTTTTTGCCGCAAAAAGAAAGGGAGGAACGCGGCCGGGCCTGCGTTTCCTCCCTTTCCGGGGCCTGAATTGGCTGAAAATCAGAACACGCCTATTTCAGCGGCTCCCGCCCGCGTTTCTTTGGCGTCTGCGGGGGCCAGCGCTACCAGCTTGAAGTAGCGCGCCTGTGTTGATTTTGAGAGCTTTACGGTCTGTTTCACGGGGTTATTGAGGATGTTGGCAAAGCTGCCCTGGGCCACAGGCTGGCCCCAGTTCTGGCCATCCTGGCTCACATAGAAGGCATAGTTGTAAATAATGCCTCCGCGGGGCCTCGGCGTGTAGGTAAAGCCGTTGATGGGGGCGGCCGTCCCCATGTCTACCTGTATCTCCTGGGGAAAGCTGCCGGCCCTGCCCTGCCAGGCAGTGGCGGGGTCTCCGTCTATGGCCCGGTCTGCATCTGCTGCGTTCATCACCTTCCAGCCGGCGGGCGCCAGGTCAAAGGTAACAGCCACGGTGGCGCCGCTTTTTTTGCCGTTCTCAATGAAGCTTTTGGCCTTGATGGTACCGCTTTTCGGGAAGGAGAACGCGGTGCCGGTGTAGCGGGGGCTGGCGGTGGTGGGCTCGCTGCCGTCTATGGTGTAGTGAATGGCCGGGTCTGCGGAGAGGGCGGAGATGGTTACCATGCCGTCTTTACTGCGTTTGATCACCGGGTCTGCCAGCACCTCAGGGGCCTTGAACAGCTTCACTTCACTGATCACCGGGCTGGCTTTGGCATCCAGTATCTCTATGCGCACGCTTTTGGTGGTGGTATTGGGCAGGCGCAGGATGCGCTTGTAGCCGATGGTGGTTTCACGGGCTATTTCCCTGTACACCCTGCCTTCCAGCACGCTTACGGTGAAGCCCTTCACCCGCTGGCCCAGAGGAATGAACTCCTGTATGGCAAGGCGGTTAAAAGTAACAGGCTTTTCAAAGCTGAGGTTGATGGTACCGGTGAGCTGCCCTTCGCCGGTAGCCCAATAGGTATTGTAGTTGTTGTCTGTCAGGTAGATGGCGCTGGTGAGCGTGCTGTTTTTGCGGGTGTTGACAGCAGAGGTTCTGGCGCGTACGGCCAGGTTGGTCTTGAAATCGGCGTCCAGCGTTCTTTTCAGCTCCATCAGGCGCAGCGAGTCGTTTTTATGGATGCGGCCGCGGCGGTCTACCGGTACGTTCAGCAGCAGGTTGGCGTTGCGGCCTACGGAGCCGTAGTAGATGTCCAGCAGCCAGGGAAGGGTCTTCACCTTGTCGTCCGTAGAAGGGCTGTAGAACCATCCGGGGCGGATAGACACGTCTGCCTCACCGGGCACCCAGTCTGTACCGTCTTCCTGGCCTTCGTTCAGCGGCTTGTTGATGCCGGGCATGCCGGGCCGGAACTGGCTGGCGTTGAGGGTGCTCCAGTTGGTAGTGCCGGCAAAGCCGTTTTCATTGCCTATCCAGCGGCAGCCGGGGCCGTTATCGCTGAAAAAGATCACGTTGGGATGGTATTTTCTTACCGTGTTGTGAAACAGGTCCCAGTCGTACTCCTGCTTTTTGCCGTTGGGCCCTTCGCCGTTGGCGCCGTCAAACCACTGCTCGAATACATAACCGTATTTGGTATGCACTTCTTCCAGCTGTTTGGCAAACACCTGGTTATACTCAGGCGTGCCGTAAGCAGGGTGGTTGCGGTCCCAGGGAGAGAGATACACGCCAAACAGCAGCCCGTACTCTTTACAGGCCGCGGAAAGTTCGGCCAGCACATCTCCCTTGCCGTTCTTCCACGCGCTTTCGCGCACGGTGTGTTTGCTGTAGGCGCTGGGCCAGAGGCAAAAACCATCGTGGTGCTTGGCGGTAATGATGATGGCCTTCATACCGGCCAGCTTGGCGGTACGTGCCCACTGGCGGGCGTCAAGCTCCGTCGGGTTGAACACTTTCGGATCTTCGTCCCCATGCCCCCACTCCTTGTCTGTAAAGGTGTTGGGCCCGAAGTGGATAAACATGTAATACTCCAGTTGCTGCCATTTCACCTGCGCGGGTGAGGGCAGGGCGCCGTAAGGTTTGATCTCCGGCTGTGCCCAGGCGCGGGTAGCGCACAGAACGAAGAATAATAAGAATACTTTTTTCATAGTGCTGTATTGCAGACGTGTGCTGTTAAAAATAATATACTGCCGTTCATTTCCCGAACATTGGTAATATCACAATAGAGAAAGCTAAAATAGTACGGCCCGCAAACGGTTGCAGGAACAGGCGCCTGCCATCTATCACAAAAATGTCACAATTTATGTAAGCCCGTTGCGGAAGAAGCCATGAAAGCCATACATTTAAAGCCATTTAATCACACAATACTCTTTATTTATATGAACATGCATCGCAGGAAGTTTATCAGGAACAGCATGGCCGCAGGCGTAGGCCTTTCTCTCATGAACACGCCGGCACGGGTGTTTGCCGCGCAGAAAAAAGACAAAGTAAGAGTGGGCCTCATTGGTGTGGGCGCACGTGGCCTCAACCACCTGGACCTCTGCCTCCGCCGCAGTGATGTAGACGTGGTAGCCATTGCAGACCCTGATGTAACCTTCACCCTGCCGCAGGCCCGCGAAATGATACAAAAACACTACGGCGCCAAGCGCAAGGTAGCGGAATATACCAAAGGCCCGCATGATTACGAGAACCTGCTTAAACGTACAGATATAGACGCGGTGATCATTGCCACTCCCTGGGAATGGCATACCGTGCAGGCCGTGGCTGCCATGAAAGCCGGCAAAACACCGGCCGTGGAAGTATGCGGCGCGGCTGACATCCAGGAATGCTGGGAGCTGGTGAACACATCAGAAGCTACCGGCGTGCCCCTGTTCGGTATGGAAAACGTGAACTACCGCCGGGATGTGCTGGCCGTGCTCAACATGGTAAGGCAAGGCCTGTTCGGAGAGCTGGTACACCTGCAGGGTGGTTACCAGCACGACCTCCGCGCCGTGAAGTTCAACAACGGCAAACAGCTTTATGGCGGCGGCGTGGAGTTTGGCGAGAAAGGTGTGTCTGAAGCGAAGTGGCGCACCAATCACTCCGTTCACCGCAACGGAGACCTCTACCCCACACACGGCCTGGGCCCGGTAAACAACATGATCAATGTTAACCGCGGCAACCGGCTGCTGTCTCTTACCAGTGTGGCCACCAAATCGCGCGGGCTGCACAAGTATATCCTTGACCAGCCGCAGGGCGGCCCCAACCACCCCAACGCCAAAGTGGAATTCAAGCTGGGAGATATTGTAAGCACGCTCATCAAGACCAACAACGGAGAAACCATCCTGCTTTCTCATGATACCAACCTGCCCCGCCCCTATTCCCTCAACTTCAGGGTGCAGGGCACCAACGGGCTGTGGATGGACGATTTTGATTCCATTCACATTGAAGGCAAAAGCAAACCGCATACCTGGGAAAAAGCCGGCGAGCCCAACGATGCAGACAGCTATATGGGCAAGTACGATCACCCGCTCTGGAAAAAGTACGCGAACGATGCTTCCGGCGCAGGCCATGGCGGCATGGACTGGTTCGTGATCAATTCCTTTATTGAAAGCATCAAACGCGGTACGGATTATCAGATGGACGTGTACGACCTGGCTACCTGGTACGCCATTACGCCGCTCAGCGAACAGTCTATACTGGAAGGCGGCTCCGTACAGTACATCCCTGATTTTACGCGCGGCCGCTGGATGAGCCGCAAACCCAACTTTGCGCTAGACGGCGAGTATTGATCCCGGCAAATCATGATAAAAGAACGGCGGTACCAGGTATGGTACCGCCGTTCTAATTTTATCTTTACGTATGCACTACGCCGTTACCACCCTGGCGCCATCTTCAATAGACGTAACGTACACATCAGGCACTACACCATACTGGTCTTTATAACGGGCCTGCATAAACGAACCGAAAGCATCTACCTGGTCTATTTTCACGAGATTGATAGTGCAGCCGCCAAACCCGCCGCCCATCATGCGGGCGCCCGCTACTTCCGGGCGTTTCTTGGCCAGGCCGGCCAGGAAATCAAGCTCAGGGCAGCTTACTTCATAGAGGCGGCTAAGGCCGTCATGAGACGCGTACATGAGGCGGCCCGCCTCTGCCAGTTCATTGTTCTGCAGGCGCGTGCAGGCCTGCTGTACCCGTTCATTTTCCTGCGTTACAAAACGGCAGCGGTCATATACCTTGGGCGGCAGCGAACTTTTGTATTGCTCTACCTGTGCCGCCGTTACGCCGCGCAGGCTGCTGATGCCGGGCACAAATTGCCTGAGTATTTCCACGCCCTCCTCACACTGCGCCCGGCGCACGTTGTATTCGGAAGACGCCAGGGAGTGGTGAACCATCGAGTTCACCAGCACTATCTTGTAAGTTTTCGAGAACTCGAAGGGGAAATACTGGTACTCCAGGCTGCGGCAGTCCAGCAGCATTACCCGGTCCTTTTTACCATGAAGGTTGGCAAACTGGTCCATAATGCCGCATTTCACACCCGGGAAGGTGTGCTCTGCCAATTGGCCTACCCGCGCCATCTGCATACGGTCAAGGCCGAAGCCCAGCAGGTGGTCCAGCCCTACAGACAGTCCCCCTTCCACGGCGGCGGAGCTGCTCATGCCCGCGCCGATGGGAATATCTCCGTGTACCACACAGTCAAAACCCTTCACTTCCCGGCCCAGCTGCTGCAACTGGTACACTACTCCTTTCAGGTAATTGACCCAGCCGCCGCCGGGTTGTATATTTTCCAGGGAAAAAGAGGCCATTTCATTGCTGAACAGCGCGTAGGCGTTACAAGTGTCTGTGCCGTTGAGGGCAATGGCGTAGATGATCTTTTTATCGATGGCGGCCGGCAACACAAAACCTTCGTTATAGTCCGTGTGCTCTCCAATGAGGTTGATCCGGCCGGGTGAGCTTACCATTATCGGTTCTTTTCCAAAAAGCTGGTGGAATTTATCCTTTACTGCTGCAATCATTTAAAGCGTACATTTTACACCTAAAAGTATAAAATTAGATCACTATTCAAAAACCCATGGCGGGAATTTCTGTAAAAGGCACCATAAATACCGGGCAAATTGGTCTCCCGGGGCTTTTGTTACCCGTAGAATCGGGCAGGTACGCCCCAAAATAATGGTGCTTCTGCATAAAGGCAGAAGCACCATTATTTATAATGCGGTCTAAATTTATCAGGCAGGCAATCCTTTTTTATGCCCGGAAGCGGCAAAATAGAGGATATACAGGTAACAGGGTATCATCAGCAGGTAGGGCAACTGGCGGTTACCACCTACACTGTCAACAATAGCGCCGTACACAAGCGGCAGGATGGCGCCCCCGGCAATGCCCATGATAAGCAGCGCGGAGCCTGTTTTGGTGAACTTGCCCAGCTTGTTGATAGCCAGCGGCCAGATGCCGGGCCACATCAGGGAGTGGGCAAAGCTGAGGAGGATGATGAAGAGGATGGAGATGTTGCCGCTGGTGGTCAATGCACCAATGGTAAACACAACACCCAATATGGCGCAGATGATGAGCGCGTTTTTCTGCGGCAGGTATTTCGGAATGGCTACTACGCCAATGAGATAACCAACGGTAAATGCGATCAGGCACCAGATGCTCAGGTTGCTGGCCACGTCCTTTGCCAGGCCGGTGTATTCGCCATACAGCGCCAGGGAGTCAATGGCCAGCACTTCCACCCCTACGTACAGGAAGATGCAGAGCACGCCCAGCATCAGGTAAGGTATCTGGAACACGGATGTTCTGCCGTACTGGTCCGCAGCGCCCTCTTCCGTTGCTACTTCGTCTTCCTGGTTGATTTCAGGCAGGTGGGCTTTACGTACAAAGAACGCCAGCAGCAACAGCACTACCGCCATTACAGCGTAGGGCGCAATGAGACGGGAAGCCAGCAGGTCAAGCTCTGCTTCACGGGCGGCGCCGGTGAGGGAGTTGATCTTGTCTGATATATGCTGGGTATCACTGAACAACAGTTTTACCAGCACAAAGATGCCGATCATACCGGCCACCTTGTTACAGATCCCCATGATGCTGATACGCTTGGCCGCGCTTTCAATGGGGCCAAGAATGGTTACATAAGGGTTGGAAGCCGTTTGCAGCAATGCCAGGCCGGTACCCTGTACAAACAGGCCGAACAGGAACACAGGGTAAGAGCGCATTTGTGCAGCAGGAATGAAGATCACCGAGCCAACGGCAATGGTGAGCAGGCCCAGGGACATGCCCTTGGGGAAGCCAATTTTCTTCAATATCAATGAAGACGGGATGGCCATCACAAAATAGGAAATGTAAAAAGCGAAAGCTACCAGGTAGGCCGCGAAGTCGGTCAATTCACATGCCTGTTTCAAAAAGGGAATCAATACGGAATTCAGCCAGGTTACGAAGCCGAAAATAAAGAATAGCGTGGCAATAATCGCCATTGCCTGCGTGGTGTTACCACGAGGAGCGGCCACTGTAGCGGTTTTGTCAGTCATGAGCTGCCTAGGTTGATTGTTCAAGAATGCCACGAACTTAATTAACAATTCTCAATTTTCATAAATATATTAGCTAAAACGTTTGAGCAATTAAAAAAATTAGGGCTTTTCCCCGTGTTTTTGCCCGTTTGTTCAAAAAAATTATTCTACATTTAAAGCCTATTTTACCAAAAACCATAAAAGGTATATATGTCCACGCAAAGTAAACAAGGTACGCATCCCTCGTTTTTTGTATTGATTCTTGTGTTCTTCTTCTGGGGGTTCGTGGCCGCATCCAACAGTATCCTCATTCCCTTTTGCAAAGCCCATTTTGACCTCACACAGATCCAGTCGCAGCTGGTAGACTTTGCCTTTTATGGCGCTTACTTTGTAGGCTCTCTTATATTATATCTCCTCTCTGCTTTTAAGGGGGTAGACATCCTCAACCGCATCGGCTTCAAGAAAGGTATTATATACGGTCTGCTCATTTCAGGCGTAGGCGCTGCCGCCACCATTGGCGCGGTGAACCTGGGGCTGGGCATGGAAGACAAGACCAGCGCCTTTTACCTGATATTGGGCGCCTACTTCATTGTAGCGCTCGGTTTTTCCCTGCAGCAAACAGCTGCCAACCCCTTTGCCGTACTGCTGGGTGACCCGGCCGGCGGCTCTCACCGCCTCAACCTGGCCGGCGGCGTCAACTCTTTCGGTACCACCATAGGCCCGCTGGTGGTGAGCATCCTGCTCTTTGGCACCGCTGCAGACGCAGGGCCCATCGGAGATACAGACATCAGCAAGATCAACATATTATATATCACACTGGTAGGCCTCTTCCTGCTGGCAGCCGGCATATTTGCCGCTACCAAAATGCCGAAGGGCACGGAAGACGATCATTTCGAATCATCTACCAAAGCCACCTATACGCTGGTAGGCATCACGGTGATGTTCGTGCTCATATTGCTGGGCATCATTCTTGAAAATCCACTGCCCTTTTTTATTGCAGGCATCATCGGCATCCTCTCCATTCTCTTTTACGCGCAGGCCGCTTCGCGTAATGACGGCAACGGCTGGGGCGCCATGAAGTACCCGCAGCTGGTAATGGGCATGATAGCCATTTTTGTATACGTGGGCGTGGAAGTAAGTGTGAGCAGCAACCTTGGCGAGCTGCTGAAAAAACCCGGCTTCCTCACGCTGGAAGGGCTGAACGAATCACAGCTCAGCCCCTACATTGCCGTGTTCTGGGGCGGCCTGATGATTGGCCGGTGGACGGGCGCCATCAGCGTGTTCAACCTCAGCAAAGGCATGCGGCAGCTGCTTTCCGTGGTAGTGCCCTTTGTGGCCTACGGCGTGATACTGGTTGTAAACCACCTGAAAGGAAATGATATTGAAGAACTGTATCCCTTTGCTATCTGCATTGTGATACAGATACTGGGCTTCTTCTACGGCCAGGAGAAACCGGCCAAAACGCTGATGACCTTCGGCATTATGGGCGTGGCCGCCATGATCATTGGCCTGTTTACAGAAGGGCAGGTAGCTACTTTCGCCTTCATCAGCGGCGGGCTTTTCTGCTCTGTGATGTGGCCCTGCATCTTTTCACTCTCCATTGCCGGGCTGGGCAAATACACCGGCCAGGGCGCTTCTTTCCTCGTAATGATGATCCTCGGCGGCTCGCTGATACCGCCGCTGCAGGGTGGTTTTGCAGATATCCCTGCAATTGGCATTCATCATTCGTATATTGTACCGGTAATTTGTTTTGCATACTTAGCATTTTTTGCAATTCGCGTTAAATCAATCTTAAAATCTCAGGGAATCGACTATGAGTCAGCAATTAGCGGTGGGCATTGATATTGGGGGAACCAACACAAAATTTGGAATTGTAGATCGTCGTGGTAATATTTTATGCCAGGACAGGATGTCAACCAAAGCTCACGAAGAAGTTACTATGTTTCTGGCCGAACTCCATCAGCGCTTGTCTAAGCTGATAGAACAGGTTGGAGGAATCGAAAACATTAAGGGAATAGGCGTAGGCGCTCCTAATGGCAACTATTACACCGGTAATATTGAATATGCCCCTAACCTGCGCTGGAAAGGTATTGTACCTTTAGCCAACATGCTGCAGGACCTGTTTAATCTCCCTACCGTATTGACCAACGACGCAAATGCGGCCGCCATCGGTGAAATGACCTATGGCTCTGCCCGTGGCATGAAAGATTTTATCACCATCACCCTGGGCACCGGCGTTGGCAGCGGTATTGTGGCCAACGGCCAGCTCATTTACGGGCACGATGGTTTTGCAGGGGAACTGGGCCACGTCATCGTGATACCCGGCGGCCGCCTGCACCCCGGTACCGGCGCGCACGGCTCGCTTGAAGCCTACGCTTCCGCCACCGGCGTTACCAATACCGCGCTGGAGCTGCTGGAAGCCCGGCCGGATGAAGAAAGCCTGCTCCGCAACCACACGCGGGAGGAAATAGATTCAAAAATGATCTATGAGGCCGCTATCAAGGGAGACAAGCTGGCCATGGAAATATATGAGTACACCGGCAAAGTGCTGGGAGAAGCGCTGGCCAACTTTGTGATGTTCTCCAGTCCGGAGGCCATTGTGCTGTTTGGCGGGCTCACCCAGGCGGGAGATCTGATCATGCGCCCGGTCCGCCACCACATGGAAAAGAACCTGTTGCCCATTTTCCAGAACAAGGTGAAGCTGGTGTTCTCCGAACTTAAGGAGAGCGACGCGGCCATTCTGGGCGCCAGCGCACTGGCCTGGGAAATGAAAGACTAAAAAACTACCGGGAAATGTCAATTGTAAATGATGAAATGTTCGTTCATTTGCAATTGACATTCCTTTTTTTGGACCAAAGCAAACGTGAACAATGAACAGCAGACGCAATTTTCTCAAAACAGCCGCTTTGGGGGCGGCGGCTCTTTCCCTTGACGGGCTTCCTGCAACTGCGCAGAACAGCAAAGGCAAGGTACGCAAACCCGTTGTGGTGAGCACCTGGGACTTTGGCATTGCTGCCAACAAGGCCGCCTTTGATGTGCTCAAGAACGGCGGCCGCGCGCTTGACGCGGTGGAGGCCGGCGTAAAAGTGCCCGAAGCAGACCCCAACAACCATACCGTTGGTTACAGCGGTTTCCCGGACCGTGATGGCCGCGTTACGCTGGATGCCTGCATTATGGACGAACTGGGCAACTGCGGCTCCGTGGCTGCGCTGGAGCACATTATGCACCCCATTTCCGTAGCCCGCAAGGTGATGGAAAAAACGCCCCACGTGATGCTGGTGGGAGAAGGCGCCCTGCAGTTTGCGCTGGAAAACGGTTTCAAAAAGGAAAACCTGCTTACGCCCGAATCTGAAAAAGCCTGGAAGGAGTGGCTGAAAAAAGCCGAATACAAGCCGGTGATCAATATAGAGAACAAATCTTACCAGGGAGACGGCAAAGGCGCCACCGCCTTCAACCCGCTGCAGCTCCCCGGCAACGTATACAACCACGATACTATTGGCATGGTAGCCCTGGATGCGGCCGGTAACCTCTCCGGCGCCTGTACCACCAGCGGCATGGCCTTCAAAATGCGCGGGCGCGTGGGAGACTCTCCCATTATTGGCGCCGGCCTGTACGTAGATAACGAAGTAGGCGCCGCTACCGCCACCGGCGTGGGAGAAGAAGTGATACGCGTGGTAGGCAGCTTCCTGGTAGTGGAGCTGATGCGCCAGGGCTATTCTCCCGAAGCCGCCTGCAAGGAGGCTGTGATGCGCATTGTGAAGAAAAAGTCCGCCAAGGCAAAAGAGATACAGATCGGCTTCCTGGCCCTGAACAAAAAAGGCCAGCATGGCGCATTCTGCCTGCAGAAAGGTTTTAGCTATGCCGTAACCGCCGCCGGGCAGGAACAGCTTATTCAGGGAAAACATCATTTTTAATGGAAAAGATCACGCTTGAAATATGCGCCGCCTCACTGGCCTCCTGCATAGCCGCTGAAGAAGGCGGCGCAGACCGCATTGAGCTGTGCGATAACCTGCTGGAAGGCGGCACCACGCCCAGCTACGCCACTATTGCCCTGGCGCGTGAAAAGGTGAAGATAGCCCTCTACCCCATCATCCGCCCGCGCGGCGGTGACTTTTTGTATGACGATATGGAATTTGCCATCATGCAAAAAGATATTGCGCTGTGCAAAGACCTGGGGTGTGACGGTGTAGTGATTGGCCTGCTGACCGCGGACGGGAAAGTGGATAAAGTGCGCACCCGCGTGCTGGTGGAGCTGGCCTGGCCCATGGGCGTTACCTTTCACCGCGCTTTTGATATGACGGACGATGCGTTCCAGGCATTGGAAGATATCATTGAAACAGGCTGCGAGCGCATACTCACCTCCGGGCAGCGCAATACCGCCCCGGAAGGCGCTGAACTTATTCAACAGCTGGTGGAGAAAGCCGCCGGCAGAATTGCCATCATGGCCGGCTCCGGCGTGCGCGCGGGCAATGTGGCCGCGCTGGCCGCCGCTACCAAAGCACAGGAATATCATACTACCGCAAAAGATTATATAGACAGCCGCATGCAGTTCCGCAACCCCAACGTGAGCATGGGCGGCATTCCCGGCGTGCCGGAATACGGCATTGCCGTTACTCAGGCAACACAGGTGAAGCTGATCCGCGAAGAAGCGGAGAAAGGGTTGAACAACTAGGCGTCCCGATATTAAAACCCTTTCAATATTTACTGTAGCTAAACAAGGTATAGTACGCATTCACTACATTTATCCACACTGGATAAATGGGCCACCATTTCCCGGCAACACATTAAATAATTTTATAAATTACACCAGACATGAAAAAGGCGGGATTTCTTGCATTCTTCTTATTCAGCTACATGGCCCTGCACGCGCAGGTAAAGGGAGTGAAACACGTGATCCTCATAGGCATGGATGGCCTGGGAGCGTACGCCATTCAGAAAGCGGACAACCCGAACATGAAACAGCTCATGGCAGATGGTTCCTGGACGCTGGAGGCCCGCAGCGTGCTGCCGTCTTCCAGTGCGGTGAACTGGGCGTCTATGACCATGGGCGCAGGGCCGGAGCTGCACGGGTTCACGGAGTGGGGCAGCAAAAAACCGGAGCTGGAATCGCGGGAGCTTGACCAGTACGGCCTCTTCCCTTCCATTTTCACCCTGCTGCGTGAGCAGAAACCTTCCGCTGAAATAGGCGTCATTTATAGCTGGGGCGGCATTGGTTACCTGTTTCCTAAACAGGCGGTGAACAAAGACCAGCCCTGCGCCAATGACACGCTCACCACGGAAGCGGCGGTGAGCTATATCAAAGACAAAAAGCCGGCCTTCCTGTTCATTCATTTTGACCAGCCAGACGGCGTTGGACATGGCATAGGGCATGATATTCCAGAATACTATGAACAAGTCAGGAAAAACGATATTCTTTTAGGCAACATCCTGCAGGCCATAAAAGATGCGGGCATGTGGGATAACAGTATCATTATCCTTTCTTCCGACCACGGCGGCATCAACAAGGGCCATGGCGGCAAAACAATGGCGGAGATGCAGATTCCCTGGATCATCCGCGGCAAAGGCATCAAAAAAGGCAACGAAGTGAAAGAAAGCATTGTTACGTACGATACCGCCGCCACCATTGCCTATATTTTCGGCTTGAAAACACCCCGCGTGTGGACGGGCAGACCTGTGAAAGAAGCATTTGCGAAATAGCAGGCATGCCGGATTATGACGGGCAAGGCACGAAACTTGTACCGTCACTGATGAAGCAGACATTTTATCTATATAATCCGATACATATGCAGCGATCCGTATTAGTATTCATGCTCTGCATGGCCGGCGCTTCACCGCTGCCGGCACAGGTGCAGGGGCAGGTGATCAAAGTGCTCAGCTACAACATTCACCACGGTGTCAACAACAAAGGTGAACTTGACATACAGGGTATTGCCAACGTGATACTGGCCACCAATCCAGACCTGGTGGCCTTGCAGGAGGTTGACAGCGCCACCGCCCGCGTAAAAAAAGCCAACCAGTTGCAGCAACTGGCAGAGGCCACGGGCATGTACATCTACTTTGGCAAGGCCATGGCCCTGCAAGGCGGCGGTTATGGCAACGGCATTCTCTCCCGCTACCCTATCCAGGAAAGTTACAGTGTAGAGCTGCCGGCAGCCGGCGCCGGCAGCGAACCCCGCACCGCGGCGGTAGTAACCGTAAAGCTGCCGGGAGACAGCCTGCTGCTCAACTTTGCCAGCGCGCATCTTGACCACCGGGAAAATCCGGCAGACCGGCTGGCGCAATGCGGCATATTGCTCAAACATTTCGGGGAGCACACCCGGCCCGTGATACTGGCGGGAGATATGAACGCAACACCCGCTTCCAAAGAGATCACCACGCTCAAAAGCCTGTTCACAGACGCCACAGAAAAGCTGGGCCCTACCTGGCCTTCAGACAAACCCACGCAGAAGCTGGACTATGTTCTGGTCAACAATACTTCCCAATGGCATGTGATGAGCGCCACTGTGATAGAAGAAACGGTAGCGTCTGATCACCGGCCGGTGATCTGCGAGCTGCTGCTGAAATAAAATGCTCATTATTCATCTAACGAAGCTGTATCTCGCCGGTACAGCTTCGCTTTTTTATACGCCAGCCGCAGAATTCCCTGAGCCAAGGCACAGTTTTTATTTGCCTTTCTGCCGGCCCGTACCGCGCAGCCTCCCTCAATTAAAAACTTCACCGCCCATCAAATCACTAAAACGTTTTAGCGATTCTTTTCTTATTTTAGCCCTTCCGGCACCCATGCCGGGCTTGAACTAAAAAAACAGTGAATGAAAAAATGGTTGGTTGCGCTGGCCCTGGGGCTGGCATGTGCTGCACAAGCCCAGCAAAAAAATTACGCAGAGAAAGTAAACCCGTTCATTGGCACCGGCGGCCACGGCCACACCTACCCCGGGCCCAGCCTGCCCTTCGGCATGGTGCAGCTGAGCCCTGACACCCGCCTCAAAGGCTGGGACGGCTGCTCCGGTTATCACTACACAGACTCCGTGATGTACGGCTTTTCACACACCCACCTCAGCGGCACCGGTATTGAAGATTATTGTGACGTATTGCTGATGCCAGTTACCGGCCAGCCTTCATGGAACAATGAAGAATACGCCTCTCCCTTCTCCCACAAAAACGAAAAGGCCTACGCCGGCTTTTACAGCGTGAAGCTGGACAAATACAACATCCAGGCATCACTCACCGCCACCAAACGTGTGGGCCTGCACAAATACGAGTTTCCCGCCGGCGCCAAAGAAGGGCATGTGCTGCTGGACCTCTACCATCGTGATATCGTGATCAATTCCAGTCTCAAAGTGGTGAATGACAGCACCGTCATCGGCATGCGCCGCTCCACTTCCTGGGCGAAAGACCAGATATTGTTCTTTGCCATGAAGTTTTCACAGCCCTTCCGCTCCCACAACGTAGCGCTTGGAGATACCGCCAAAGGCGCCCTGCAACAGGCGGAAGGCCGCAACATCAAGGCATACTTCACCTTCGGCAACACCACACAGCCGTTGTATGTAAAAGTGTCCCTTTCCGGCGTGAGCGAAGAAGGTGCATTGAAAAACCTGAACGCTGAAATGCCCGGCTTTGATTTTGACCAGACGCTGGCCTCCGCCAAAGCCGCATGGAATAAAGAGCTGGGAAAAATTGAAGTGAAAGGCGGTACGGAAGATCAGCAAACCATCTTCTACAGCGCCCTGTACCACGCCTGCCTCAATCCCAACCTCTACATGGACGTAGACGGGCAATACCGAGGCACAGACCTGCAGGTGCATAAAGCCGAAAGTTTCGATAACTACAGCGTATTCTCCCTGTGGGATACCCACCGCGCCCTCCACCCCCTCATGACGCTCATCAACCAGCAAAAAACAAACGACTGGATCAACACCTTCCTGGCCCAGTACAAGCACGGCGGCATGCTGCCGGTGTGGGAGCTGAGCGGCAACGAAACTTTTTGCATGATAGGTTACCACTCCGTGCCGGTAATTGTAGACGCTTACCAGAAAGGCATCCGCGGTTACGATGCCAAATACGCGCTGGAAGCTATGCGCAGCTATGCGGAAGGAGAACGTTTTGGCATGCAGCACTACATCCGACAGGGCTACCTCAGCATGGACACACAGCCGGAATCAGTATCCCGCACACTGGAATATGCGTATGACGACTGGTGCATTGCACAGATGGGCAAAATGCTCGGCAACACGGAAGTGTACAACCGCTACATGAAACGCGCACAAAGCTATAAAAACGTGTATGACGCTTCTACCGGCTTTATGCGCGGTAAAATAGGCGGCCGCTGGATGAGCCCCTTTGACCCCACGGAAGTGAACAACTTCTTCACCGAAGCCAACTCCTGGCAATACAGCTTTGCCGTACCGCAGGATGTAAGCGGGCTCATCAGGCTCAACGGCGGCAAGGAACAATTCACCAAAAAGCTGAACCAGCTGTTCACTACGGAAGACAAACTATCCGGCCGCCATCAGTCAGACATCACAGGTCTTATTGGCCAGTACGCCCACGGCAACGAGCCCAGCCATCACATTGCTTACCTCTTCAACTACGCAGGCCAGCCCTGGCGCACGCAGGAACTGGTACACCAGGTGATGAGCACCCTGTACCACAACGCGCCTGACGGGTTGAGCGGCAATGAAGATTGCGGCCAGATGAGCGCCTGGTACGTGATGAGCGCCATGGGCATTTATCCTGTTACGCCCGGCTCTGGCATCTATGCACTGGGTACGCCCACCTTTGATGAGGTAAAGCTGCACTTCGAAAACGGTAAATCTTTCACCATCAAGGCCGGCAACCTTTCCAATAAAAACTTCTACGTGCAGGGTGTTACCGTGAACGGCAAACAATTGCCGCACTCCTGGATAGCGCACAGCACCATCATGCAGGGCGGCAGCATGGAATTTACCATGGGCGCCATACCCAACAAAACCTGGGCAGCTGCGGAAGCCAACCAGCCGCACAGCGCTATTACAGACAACCCGGTAGTGGCCGTGCCTTATGCCGAAGCGCCCTCAGACCGCTTTACAGGCAGCGTGCAGGTAACGCTGAAAGAAGTGGAGCCCAACACCGTGATCTATTATACGCTGAACGGCAGCACGCCTACCAACCGCTCCACCCGCTATACCAAACCCATCACGCTCACCAACACCACCACGCTGAAAGCCGTGGCTTTCCGCAACGGCCAGTACAGCCAGGTGATGCAAACGCCGTTTTACCGCATTCCTACAGACAAGTCTATACAGGTGCTGTCAAAGGTCCATCCGCAGTTTGACGCCGGCGGGCCGGATGGTTTGATAGACGGCATCCGCGGCCAGAACGATTTCAGGCTGGGCGCCTGGCAGAGCCACTACCCCGGCAACCTGGAGGCCATTGTAGACCTCAAGGCCCCGCGCCAGTTGAAAAAGCTGGGCCTCAGCGTACTGCAAGACCTGGGCGTGTGGATATGGTACCCCACGCAGGTAGAATTCCTGGTGTCTGACAACGGGAAAGATTTTACCTCCGCGGGCGTCGTGAAAAATACTTTCTCTGACCGGGAGTACGGCAGTTTCACCCAGGTGCTGAGCCAGCCCGTAAACCTGAAAGCACGCTATGTGAAAGTGGTGGCCACTACCCACGGCGCCATCCCTGACTGGCACCCCGGCAAGGGAGAGCCTTGTCATATTTTTGCGGACGAAATCATTATTGAGTAGTATTTTCCGGAAGCTAATCATCATTCCATGACTATAAAAAGCTTATTCCACCTGGCGCTTTGTGCCGCCGCTACAGGCTTTGCCGCCTGCAGCCAACGCGGGCCGGCCGCCACGGCGCCAAAAGCGGCCGTTAACATCATACCCATGCCGGCGCGGCTGACGGAACTGAAAGATTCTTTTTTGGTAGACAAGCAGACCGTACTGGTAGCCACCTCCGAAGCTGACAAAGAGGCCGCCGCCCTGTTCAACGAATATTTCAAAAGCCTGAGCGGCTATGAGCTGAAAATGCAGGACAGCGGCACGCAGAACGCCATCATCTTCAGCAGCATGCCAGCCACGCAACAAGGCCTGCCGGAAACATACCACCTGAAAGTGAGCGCAGACCAGGTGAGCATTAACGGAGACGATGCGGCCGGCACTTTTTATGGCATGCAAACGCTGATCCAGCTGCTGCCCGTTCAAAAAGCGGAAGCCTTCTGGATTGCGGGAGTAGACATTTTTGATCAGCCGCGTTTTGCCTACAGGGGCCTTCACCTGGACGTAGGCCGCCACATGTTCTCCGTAGACTTCATCAAGAAGTACATAGACCTCATGGCTATGCACAAGTTCAACACCTTTCACTGGCACCTCACGGAAGACCAGGGCTGGCGCATAGAGATCAAAAAATACCCGAAGCTGCAGGAAGTGGCCTCCCGCCGCAAGGAAACCATGCAGGGCCATTACAACGACCAGAAATATGACGGCAAACCATACGGCGGTTTTTATACACAGGAACAGATCAAGGATGTGGTACAATACGCCGCCGGCCGCCATGTAACCGTGATACCCGAAATAGAGCTGCCCGGCCACTCCCTGGCCGCGCTCGCCGCCTACCCGCACCTGGGCTGCACCGGCGGCCCATATGAAGTAGGTACCCGCTGGGGCGTGTATGACGATGTATACTGCGCAGGCAACGATACCGTATTCACGTTCTTACAGGATGTGCTGGATGAAGTGATGATGCTGTTCCCTTCCAGATACATTCACATTGGCGGAGATGAAAGCCCCAAGGTACGGTGGGAAAAATGCCCGAAATGCCAGCAGCGCATGAAACAGCTGGGCCTGAAAGACGAGCATGCCCTGCAGAGCTATTTCATACAGCGTATTGAAAAATACCTCAACAGTAAAGACCGGCAGATCATTGGCTGGGATGAAATACTGGAAGGCGGCCTGGCGCCCAACGCCACCGTAATGAGTTGGCGGGGTACCGAAGGCGGCATAGCCGCGGCCAAACAGCATCACGAGGTGATCATGACGCCCGGCAGCCACGTATACTTTGACCACTACCAGAGCCAGGGCAAAAATGAGCCGCTGGCTATTGGCGGTTTTACGCCCGTAAGCAAGGTATATGCCTATGAGCCGGTGCCGCAGGAACTGAGCAAGGAGGAAAGCCGCTACATCAAGGGCGCCCAGGCTAACGTATGGACGGAGTACATCAAAAATTCGGAACACGTGGAATATATGGTATACCCCCGCGCCATTGCGCTGGCGGAAGTACTGTGGTCACCCGCGGAAAAGAAGAATTACGACAACTTCATTGACAGGCTGAAAACCCACCTCCCCCGCCTTGAAATGAAAGGCGTGAACTATGCCAAACACGTATTCGAAATTACCGGCAAGGTGGAAAGCGATCATAAAGGCGGCGTACAGGTAAACCTGGTCAGCAAGCTGGACGGTGGCATCATCACCTACACCACAGACAGCACCGCGCCTACCGCCCAAAGCACCCGCTACACCGGCCCCGTACGGGTAGAAAAGACGGGCATGATAAGGGCCGCCGTATTCCAGGGAGACAAACAGTATGGCAATGAATTTCAGCAGGCGTTTACCTTGAACAAGGCAACGGGCAGGGAAGTGAAGCTCACCAAACCGCCGCACAACAATTACAACCCGGGCAGCCCCTTTGCGCTGGTGAACGGTATTGCAGGTGTGAAGGAGTTTAATGACAACCAGTGGTCCGGCTTCAACGGCGGCAACTTTGAAGCGGTGGTAGACCTGGGCGTAGATTCGGTTGACATCACAGAGATTGCCATCGGCACGCTGGGCAACCCTGATCAATGGATATACGTTCCCAAAGAGCTGGACTTTTTTGTATCTGAAGACGGGAAGAACTTCAAGAACGTGTACAAGCTGCGCGAAATTGATGTGAAGCAGAAAGGCCTTAGAAAATTCACTGCCCGCCCCGAGAAAGCGAAAGGGCGGTACGTGAAGATATTTGCCCGCAACGCCGGCGCCATTCCCAAGGGAGCGCCGGGAGAAGGCAATCCCGCCTGGCTGTTTGTAGACGAGATCTATGTGAAGTAACTGTTAGCGCACAAAATAAAAAGGCCGCCCCGGTTTTGCCGGGGCGGCCTTTTGTTGTTTTGACCGGTACGCTAAGTACCGGCCCCATACATCTTGTATACTATTCGTGACTCATTCATACACTGTGAGCATCTTTACCTGTTTACCCACAAAGTCCACTTTGCATCAAATTTGTACCATTTACCGTCAGGGGCTTCCCATTTCCACTCCGGCACTTCACTGAAGTTCTTGCCGGCGTCTATTGTCCACCACAGTTTGCCATCCCCTATTTTTATCCAGCGGTTATCCTTGTCTGCCCACATACCCCCTTCTACCGCCGCCCATTTTTTGCCGTCTGCGCTCCACCACAGCTGGGCGTTCCTGTCCAGCTTGTACCAGTAGGTCTTCCCGTCTTTCTTCCCGACCCATGTGCCCGTTTTGGACTTTTCCCAGTCCTGGTTCCATACCTGTTTGTAAATCCCTGCCACCGCGGTTGGAGTAACCGCCAGGCCCGCCAGCATCAATAGTACAGTGCCCAATAACGGCAAGAATGACTTTTTCATGATGACTCTCTTTTTTGGGTAATTGCCTGCAGGCTTGTGGATATAGTTACGTTGATAAAATGTTTTTGGATTTTAGCAGGAGATGATATTAGGTTTTCCCTTACTATAGGCCCTTTCAGATTGTAAATGATAAATTTTCCGCAAGAATCCCTGTATTTTATTTAATTTTCGGGCTCGTTTTTAAAAACGCATTAAAAAACTTGAACAATGACCATCAATCACCAGGAAATTGAACTGATAGACAGTTTCGAGCAGATTTCCGTGGAAATCCACCCTACAGCCAAGGATGGCTCAAAAGCAGTTGCGCAGGAGATTGCCGCACTCATTCGTGAAAAACAGGCAGCTAAAGAACCGGCCGTACTGGGCCTGGCCACAGGGTCTACTCCCAAATACCTGTACGCAGAACTGGTGCGCCTTCACAAAGAAGAAGGCCTGAGCTTTAAAAACGTGGTTACTTTCAATCTTGACGAGTATTACCCCATTGAACCGGATGCTTTACAGAGCTACAACCGCTTCATGAAAGAACATTTGTTCAATCATATCGACATCCCCGAAGGCAATTACCACATTCCTGACGGTACTGTGCCCAAAGAGCAGATCAAAGCCCACGCCGAGGCCTATGAGCGTAAAATAGAAGAGGCAGGCGGCATAGACATCCAGATACTGGGCATCGGCAACAACGGCCACATCGGCTTCAACGAGCCGGGCTCCAACATCAACTCCCATACCCGCCTGGTAACGCTGGACAATTCCACCCGCCTGGCTAACGCATATGAATTTTCCAACATGAGTGCGGTGCCCCGCCTGGCTGTGACCATGGGCATCAACACCATCATGAAGGCTAAGAAAGTGGTGCTCCTGGCCTGGGGCCAGCACAAAGCCAAAATTGTACGCCGCTCCGTAGAAGGCAACAGCACAGACCAGGTACCCGCCTCCCTGCTGCAGCAGCACCGCAACTGCAAGTTTGTGGTAGACGAGCAGGCCGCGCTGGAACTGACCCGCAATAAAGAGCCCTGGCTCACCGGAGACTGTGAATGGACGCCCAAGCTGATCCGCAAGGCCGTAACCGGCCTGGCCCTGAAGCTGAACAAGCCCATCCTGATGCTGACGGACAAAGACTACAATAACAACGGCCTGAACGACCTGATAGTGCAGTACGGCTCCGCCTATGAGCTGAACATCAAGGAGTTCAACGGCATCCGCGATACCATTACCGGCTGGCCCGGCGGCAAGCCCGGTGCAGACCTGCCCAACCACCCGGAGCGTTCCACACCCGAAAGGAAACGCGCCCTCATTTTCTCCCCCCACCCCGATGACGACATCATTTCCATGGGTGGTACCTTCATCCGCCTGCACGAGCAGGGGCACGATGTGCACGTGGCCTACCAAACTTCCGGCAACATTGCCGTTACAGATGAGTTTGTGCTCCGTTTCATCGACTTTGCCGTGGGTTTTGAAGGCATGTTTGACATAGACCGCAGCAAAAGCTCCCAGATACTGGAAGACGCCAAAGCTTTCATAGCCGCTAAAAAGCCCAGCCAGAAAGACACGCCGGAGATCCGCGCCATCAAAGGCCTCATCCGCCGTTGCGAAGCCAAGGCTACCTGCCGCTACGTAGGTGTAGGTGACGATCATGCCCACTTCCAGAACCTGCCCTTCTACGAAACAGGGCTGGTAGAGAAAAAACCCATGGGCCCGGAAGACGTGCAGCTCACCGTAGACCTGCTGCGCCAGCTGAAACCGCAACAGATCTTCTGCGCCGGAGACCTGGCAGACCCCCACGGCACCCACAAGGTATGTCTCGATATTATCTTTGCCGCCCTCGACATCGTGAAAAACGACGACTGGGCCAAAGATTGCTGGGTATGGCTGTACAAAGGCGCATGGCAGGAATGGGACATCCATGAAATTGAAATGGCCGTGCCCATGAGCCCCGACCAGATCATGCAGAAACGCCTCGGCATCTTCATCCACCAGAGCCAGAAAGACGTGGTTCCCTTCCAGGGAACAGACGCGCGCGAGTTCTGGCAACGCGCGGAGGAAAGGAACGCCAACACGGCAGACCTGTACGACAAGCTTGGCCTGCAGAAATACGCCGCCATGGAGGCTTTCGTTCGCTACCACTTCATGTAAGTTCAACTTTGGAGATATGTTTGTAACGCGGTCCGGGTGTACGCCCGGACCGTTTTTTATTTAACTTTGAAAGATATGACCTGGAGCCTCTTATCCGCATTGATCATCGGGCTGCTCACCGGCGGCCTGGCCGGCTATCTCTTCCTCCGTCAATACTTCACCCCCCCCCTGCAGCAGGCCCTGCAAAAAGCGCAGGCCCTGGAAGCCGAACTGGCACAGCGTTTAACCCGGCAACAGGTGCAGGATGACTACGTGCTGCGCGATATGTACGATAACATGCTGTACACCCTGGGAGAAAGAGAGAAAGAAATAGCTGCCCAAACCCGCGAGATCATCAGCCTCAGCGGCCGCCTTTCCGCCGCCGGCGCAGAAAGCGGCCTGCTGCGCCAGGAGCTGAAAAAGATACATGAGGCCAACCGGGAAGAGTTCCGGAATATGGCCGCAGACATTCTGAAAGAAAAGAGCCGTGACTTTGTTGATACCAATAAAACCGCTATGGACCATATACTGGCGCCATTGAAGTCAGACATCGGCCAGTTCAAAAAAACCATTGAAGACACCCGCAAGGAAGATATACAGGACATTACTTCCCTGAAAAAGGAAATAGAGTCCCTGCAGCGGCTCAACCAGCAGTTGAGCGAAGACGCCCGCCACCTGGCCGGCGCCCTGAAGTCAGACGTAAAGGTACAGGGCAACTGGGGAGAAGACCGCCTCCGCCTGATACTCGAAGCCGAAGGCCTGCAGCCGTACATAGACTATACCCGTGAAGAAGTGTACCGCGACGCGGAAACAGACGGCAAACGCCGTCCCGACTTCATCCTGAAGCTGCCTGACGGCAAACACCTGGTGATAGACAGCAAGGTGTCCCTGAACGCTTACGTAGCTTATTTCAACGCGGCCAACCCGGAAGAAAAAAAGGCCCACCTCCGCCAGCTGGTCAAAAACATCAATGACCACATTGACGGGCTGGCCGCGCGCAATTACCATTCCCTCAGCGGCCTCCACACGCCAGACTTCGTGTTCCTGTTCATGCACTTTGAATCAGCCCTCACGCTGGCACTGAACGAAAATCCGGACATCTTCAACCGTGCCCTGCAGAAAAAGATCGTGCTGATCACGCCTTCTACCATGGTAGCCACTTTCAAAATAGTGCGGCTGCTCTGGCAACATGAAAACCGCGCCAGGAACGTGGAAGAGATATTCCGGCAATGCGGCTTGCTGTATGACAAGTTTGCCCTCTTCCTGGAAGAGATGCAAACCCTGGGGCACCAGCTCAGGCAGGCGGGACGCGCTTACGATGAGGCCATGAACAAGCTGAAGGACGGGAAACGTAAAGGAGATACCATCATCGGGCGGTTTGAGAACATCCGCCACCTGGATGCCAAAACAAATAAAACCCTGCCGGCGGATGTGACGGCGGAGATGGATATTCTCTTTCCGGATAAAGAGGTGAAGGGGCGCGACGGGCAGGAAGGCATATAAAACGAAAACAACAATAGATGGACCATCAGCATGCACTGGCACAAAAAGGATTCACCATACTACCGCCCGTTTATGACAGTGCAGCCATCCGGCACATAATCAAGACCATCGAGCGGGCGGGAACAGGAAATGCCAACTTCCGCAGAACAGCAGACCTTTTTGCGATACGGCGCGTATTGCAGGAAATACCCGCGCTCCAATCGGCAGTTTTCACGCCTGCATTGCTCCGGTGGGTGCATGAACTGTTTGGGCCCAGCTACTTCATGGTAAAATCCATTTATTTCGACAAGCCCGGAGCATCCAACTGGTTTGTATCCTACCATCAGGACCTTACCATATCCGTCAATACTAAAACAGATATTGCCGGTTTTGGGCCATGGACGGTGAAGGAGCAACAATATGCCGTACAGCCTCCCCTGCACATTCTGCAAAACATGTTCACCCTCCGTATTCACCTGGACGAAACGGATGAAAACAACGGCGCGCTGCGTGTAATACCCGGCTCTCACCGCAAGGAAATTTACCGTGCCGCAGATATTGACTGGCAGCGGGAAACCGAAGAAACCTGTTGTGTATCGCAAGGTGGCGTGATGGTGATGAAACCATTGTTGCTGCATGCGTCAGGCCGGACCACCAATGGCAGGAACCGTAAGGTACTGCACATCGAATTCTGTAACCGCGAATTGCCCGTGCCTTTGCAGTGGGCTGAACGTATCAACATCAACTAACTAATGCATATCCACTATTTCCAGCACGCCCCATTTGAAGGCCTGGCCTGCATTGAAGACTGGGCCGCCGCGCGCGGTCATACCCTCAGCGCCACCCGCTGGTACAACAACCCTGCTCCGCCCGCCGCGGTAGAGGCAGACATGCTGATCGTAATGGGAGGCCCGATGGGCGTTTACGAAGAAGACCAATACGCCTGGCTGGCGCCTGAAAAAGAGCTGATACGCGGCGCTATTGCGGCCGGCAAGCCCGTACTGGGCATCTGCCTGGGAGCACAACTGATTGCGGCAGCCCTGGGCGCCAAAGTGTATCCCAACCGTGAAAAGGAGATCGGCTGGTTTCCTGTACAATTCCATGAAGACCTGGCCCCTTCCAGCGCTACCGTGTTCCACTGGCACGGAGATACATTTGACCTGCCGGAAGGCGCGGTACACCTGGCAGAAACGCCCGCCTGCAAAAACCAGGCTTACCGCATCGGTGACAAGGTGTATGGCCTGCAATTTCATTTTGAGGTAACGCCTGCCGCCATGGAAAGCATGCTGCAGCACCTTGGGCACGAGCTGCAACCCGCCGCCTATGTGCAAACAGCTGATGATATCCGTGCCGGCGCCCGCTTTGCAGCAGACAATAACGTGTGGATGCAGGCCCTGCTCAACCGGTTGGAAAAATTGGTTTAATTTAGGGCATGGCAAAGCAAGTGGAATTACTCATTGTAGGCGGAGGCCCTATAGGACTGGCGTGCGCGCTGGCGGCACAAAAGGCAGGCATAGATTACCTGGTGGTGGAAAAAGGCTGTCTTGTCAACTCCCTTTACCGCTACCCCATCAATATGACCTTTTTCTCTACCAGCGAGCGGCTAGAAATAGGCGGTGTACCGTTTGTTTCCAACAACGCCAAACCTACGCGGCCGGAAGCGCTGGAATATTACCGCCGGGTGGCATCTTCTCAAAACATCCGCATCAGCCTGTTTGAAAAAGTGGAAAACATCCGGCCCAATGATAACGGCTATACCGTCATCACCGGCAAAGAAATTTATCATACCCGCTACATCATTATCGCCACCGGCTTTTACGACATTCCCAACCTGCTCAACATCCCCGGGGAAGACCTGGCCAAGGTGACCCACTATTACAAAGACCCGCATTATTACGCCACGCAAAAGGTGCTGGTGGTAGGCGCCAATAACTCCTCCGTAGATGCCGCGCTCGAAACCTACCGCAAGGGCGCGGATGTAACCATGGTGATACGCGAGGGTGAAATTGGCCGGCGCGTGAAATACTGGGTAAAACCGGATATAGAGAACCGCATCAAGGAAGGCAGCATCAAAGCGTACTTTCATTCACACCTCACTGCCATACGTGACACGGAGGTAGACATCAGTACCCCGGAAGGCCTCATTACTATTCCCAACAACTTTGTGATTGCCGCCACGGGCTACCAGCCTGATTTCAACTTCCTGGAAAAAACGGGCATTACCCTTTCACAAGATGCGGTAAGAGCCCCTTCCTACAACCCGGAAACCATGGAAACCAACCTGCCCGGCATTTACCTGGCTGGTGTGGTATGCGGCGGTATGAATACGCATGTGTGGTTTATAGAAAATTCAAGGGAGCATGCGGACAGGATAGTGGGGCATATCAGCAAAACTTCCTAACTGCTGTTATTCTTTTCATAGTGCTTTAGAAGAGCTTCAATAGCAGATAACTTTATCCGTTCCCGCTCTATCCGGAATTTATGCTTTTGTGGTTCGCTGATAGTGTCATCCCGCAGCAGGGAGTCTATTCCCCTGATCAGCTTCCTCCTGTTAAAATAGGCACAAACCTCTTTTATCAAAAAGACCGCTTCGGCAGAAGCATGCCGCCAGATGTACCTGAGAAACAGCGTAAAAGCCGGGGTAAGTATGAGCAGCCAGGACTTGAGAATGTTATCGTCAGAAATGTTTTGTGCCAGGCTCACCAGTATCATACCGCCACCTCCTCCTGCTATATCCTCAATATTGTTCTGCTGCGGCCTGGAAGCCGGCTGTGGGTTAACGTTATTCAATGTTGAGTGTCTTATCTGCGGCCTGTTAATATTTCTGCTGCTTTAATGATCACCTCCGGGTCTCTTTCTTTCTTGAAATTGATCTTTACCACTTCCCCGGTTTTGCTGACCAGCTTTACTGTATTGGGCGTCCAGATGCGGACAATAACCAGCAGTACGAATGGATAGTATACCACCGAAAAGAATACTACCGCAACCATGTAAACGAAGATAGCATATGCCATTGTTAATTATTTTTTGAGTGCAGCATGAAATTATTCCATTCACTACACCTAAAAAACAATTATTTGTGAATCCTGAAAAACTTGCTGACTATTGAGAGGTATTATCAGAGAGACTGAAAAAATAACAGGTCTTACATCACATTCACCTCCCGCTCCAGCACCACCCCAAACTTCGCTTCCACACTTTCCAGCACCCTGGTAGACAAGGCGTAGATATCAGCGCCCTTTGCATGGCCGTAATTCACCAGCACCAGCGCCTGCCGGGCGTGCACGCCGGCATCTCCCTCGCGGAAGCCTTTCCAGCCGCATTGCTCTATCAGCCAGCCGGCTGCCAGCTTGTAATGGTTATTGGGCAAGGGGTAGGCCACTATATCGGGGAAGGCGGCTTTTAGCTGTTCATATTTTTCAGCGCTGATCTCAGGGTTTTTGAAGAAGCTGCCGGCATTGCCTATTTCAGCGGGATTGGGCAGTTTCGAAGACCGGATGTTGATCACCGCCTGGCTCACGTCACGGATGGTGGGCCGGGTGATGCCCATTCTCTCCAGCTCCTGCTCTATAGCGCCGTAGCTGGTGTTGATGGCCGGTTTTTTGAGCAGGCGGTAAGTAACGCTGAGTATCACGAACTGGTTTTTGTATTGCCGCTTGAATACGCTTTCGCGGTAGCCGAACTCGCAGGCTGCATTGTTGAAGTGCATGGACTGCTGGCTGGCGGTTTCCAGGGCTTCCAGCTCGTAAAAGGTATCTTTTATTTCCACGCCGTAAGCGCCGATGTTTTGCATGGGACTGGCGCCTACGTTGCCGGGTATCAGGGAGAGGTTTTCCAGGCCGCCCAGGTCCTGCTCAATGCAGTGCATCACAAACTGATGCCAGTTTTCCCCGGCGCCGGCTTTTACATACACGTAATCTTCGTCTTCCCCCACTTTGTCAATGCCTTTGATCTCGTTCTTCAGCACCAGCCCGTCAAAGTTCTGTGTGAACAATACGTTGCTGCCGCCGCCCAGCACCATTTTCGGCACCTGCTGCCAGCGGGGCTCCCGCAGTATTTCCTGCAGCGACTCCATAGAGTGGAAAGTAGTGAAATAACGGGCCGTAGCGTCCAGGCTGAAAGTATTGTAAGGCCTTAGTGAAACATTTTCGGTTACCCTCATAGCGTAGTATTCAAATATCCTATCTTTATTACCGGAACAAATATAGTTAACTATAAAATGCCAAAAACAGCAATTGTTACAGGCGCCTCCGGTCTTATCGGCAACCTGCTGGTGCAGGCGCTTTTGCAGGACGATAGCTTCGACCGCGTGCGGGCCGTGGTACGCAAACCGCTGCTGCTCGAACATCCCCGGCTGGAGAACGCCGTAGTGTCTTTCAACGATGCGGACGCGCTGGAAAAGGCTTTGCAGGGCGATGTGCTGTTTTGCTGCATTGGCACCACCATCAAAACCGCGGGCAGCCAGGCGGCTTTTACCGCGGTAGACTATGCCATCCCCGTCAACACCGGCCAGATAGCGCTGCGCAACGGCGTGCGGCAATACCACCTGGTTTCCGCCGTAGGCGCCAACGCCCGTTCTTCCAACTTCTACCTCCGTACAAAAGGGCAAACGGAAGAGGCGCTCATACAATTGGGCTTCCCTTCCCTGTTCATTTACCGCCCCTCCCTGCTGCTGGGCAACCGCAAAGAAGTGCGCTTCGGTGAGCAGGTGGCGCAGCTGCTGATGCCGGCCTTCAACTTATTCATGAAAGGGCGGTGGCGCAAATACAGGCCGGTAAAGGCGGAAACTGTGGCAGCTGCCATGATAACAAAAGCTAAAAGCGGGGAGAAGGGGGTAACGGTGGTAGAAGGCTTTGCAGATTGATCATACCCCGTCTACATCAGGCGTGATCACTACGGAACGGAATTGTTTTTCAATGGTCAGCTGACCAAAAAATTCTCTCAGCATCGTTTTTACCTGGGCAATACGCCGGCTATCACGCGGCAGCTTGATCAGCATCTCCTGCAGGTAGAAATCTCTTACCTTGCTTACCAGCGGCGCTGCCGGGCCTACCAGTTGCGCACCCAGGTGAGGCCGCAGCCAGTTGCTCAACACCAGGGCGGCTTCATTGACCGTGGGCTGTTTTTTATGGCGGATGGTTATTTTGATGATGCGGGAAAACGGCGGATAGGCAAACTGTTCGCGCTCCGCTATTTCCGCTTCATACATGGCTTTGTAATTGTGCTGCGTAACAAAGTCCAGCACATGGTGGCGGGTGTTGCTGGCCTGGATGATCACTTTCCCCTGCCCGTCTCTCCTGCCGGAACGGCCGCTGACCTGTTCCATCAGCTGAAAGGCGCGCTCGTTCACCCGGAAATCAGGATAGCTCAACAGGCTGTCTGCGCTCAGGATGCCTACCAGGTTCACGTTCTGGAAATCCAGCCCCTTTACCACCATTTGCGTGCCCACCAGTATATCTATTTCCCCGTCTTCCAGGAGCTGTATCATTTTGTTGTGACTGTCCTTGCTGCGGATGGCGTCCATGTCCATGCGGGCAATGCGCGCTTCGGGGAACAGCTCCTGCAGGTCTTCCTCAATTTTTTCCGTACCGAAATTTTTGGGCACCAGCGTCTGGCTGCCGCAGGCGGCGCAGGTGTAGATGTACGGGTAGCGGGTGCCGCAGTAGTGGCAATGCAGCTTGTCCTGGTGCTTGTGGTAGGTGAGGGATACGTCACATTGTTTGCAGTTGGGTATCCAGCCGCAGGTAGTGCATAGCAGGAAGGGCGCATAACCGCGGCGGTTCTGGAACAGGATCACCTGCTTTCCGGCGTCTAGCGACTGACGGATGTTTTGCCGCAGCACGGAAGAAAAGTTGTGCACCATTTCTTTCAGCGCCATTTCCTTTTTCAGGTCTACAATTTCAATGGCCGGCATGGCAATGCCGCCGTAGCGCTCCTGCAGTTCTACCAGCGCATATTTGCCCTGCAGTGCGTTATAGTAAGATTCGAGTGACGGTGTAGCCGATCCCAGCAGCACTTTGGCCTTGAACAGGCCGGCGTAGTAGATGGCCGCATCCCGCGCATGGTAGCGGGGGGCGGGGTCTTGCTGCTTGAAAGACGCGTCATGCTCTTCGTCCAGGATAATGAGGCCCAGGTCCCGGAAAGGCAGCAGCAGGCTGGAGCGGGCGCCCAGCAATATCCTGATCTCCCCGCTTTTCACCTTGTTCCATATCTCCACCCTTTCGTTATTGGAAAAACGGGAGTGATAAATGCCTATCTGGCCGCCGAAGTGCTTTTGCAGGCGGCGGATGATCTGCGCGGTGAGGGCTATTTCCGGCAGCAGATACAGCACCTGTTTACCGGTGGCCAGGTATTCCTCTATCAGCTTTACATAGACCTCCGTTTTGCCGCTGGAGGTAACGCCGTGCAGGAGCGTAACCTGTTTTTCCGTAAAGCAGGTGCGGATGGCGGCCAGCGCGTTTTCCTGTACAGGGCTCAGGTCGAAGTTCAATTGCACCTCCACCTTGCCCATCCGCACACGGCCTACAATGCGTTTGTCTATTTGCAGAATGTTCTTGTCTACTAATGCTTTCAGCTGGGCGGAAGAAGCGCCTGATTTTTTCAGCAGTTCGCTTTGCGCCACTTCTCCCTGCGTTTTGATGAGGTGCAGGTAAGCCAGCAGCAGCTCCAGTTGTTTGGGTGCACGGGCCAGCTCGTCAAACAGCGGGGCAAAGGCTTCGTCACTGTCGTATGCGGGATTGAGCAGGATGAAATTTTCCGTTTTCTCCTTGTATACTTCTTTCAGCTCTTCATATACCAGGCATACCTTTTTTTCTATCAGTTTTTTGATAACGGAATAAACGTCAGACCGGTCAAGGATGAGCTGCACCTCCCCTATCCGCAGCTCCTTCCGTATGTGCAGCGCCTCCGCTATCAGGTACTCATGCTCGTCCAGCATGGTAAAATCATCCCCAAAGGCATCGTTGTACAGCAGCACCGTTTCACTGGAAAGCTTGAGGTGTGCCGGCAGGGCGGCGTTGAGCACGTCTCCTTCGTTACACATGTAATACTGCGCTATCCACTCCCAAAAAACCAGCTGCGTGGGGTATACAACAGGTTCCTTGTCCATCAGGTCCATGATGGGTTTCGTTTTGTAAGCGGCGGGCGCCTGCTCATGCACCGCCTTTACAATACCGGTATATTTCTTCTGGCGGCCCAGGGGTACGGCTACGCGGCTGCCCGGCTGAATGGAGGCTTCCATTTCAGGGGGTACGGCATACGTATAATTCCTGGGCAGTGCCAGCGGTAATATGACATCGGCATACTTCATATGGCCTGTAAAGCGGGGTAGTTGCGGTATTTGCGTAGTTCTTCTTCCATCATGTGGCGCACCTGCTTTTTCAGCTGCGGCACATCGTCCATGGTCAGTCCCGCTACCGGTACCACCGGCAGAAACACCACGCGGCAGGGGCCGGGGTTGAGGGAAAGGAACTTGATCTTGGCCAGCCGGGCATGGTTGTCTACGTACAGCACCGGCCTGATGGGGGTTTGCGTTTCTATGGCAATCCTGAAGGCGCCGCTGTGAAAGGGCAACAGGGGCTGCTCCGTTTCATTGGTGGTGCCTTCGGGGAATATCAGCAGAGATACATTTTTCCTTATCATATATAACATATCCCGCATGCTTTGCGCCCGGCCTTTTGCCGTAGTACGGTCTACCGGTACAACGGAACGGCTGTAAATAAGGCCGAAGAGGGGTATGCGGGACAGTTCGCTTTTACCCAGGGGGCGGAAGGGCAGCGGCATCACTTTTACGGCCAGGGCCGCGTCCAGGTAAGAGGAGTGATTAGCCAGGTAAATGCAGGGATCGTTGTTTTTGGGTGTTTTCCAGGTCTTTTTCACAAAAATGCCCACGGCGGGGAACCACACATGCGCCCAGAAGCGGAGGAAATAGAATACAATGTTCCCTCCCCTCACCTTTCCCAGGAAAGACACCAGTACAATGGGAGGCAGGATCAGGAACATGATGGCCAGCCATACTATCAGGGCGTACACGCTGTACAGCGCCTGGCAACATTTCAGTAGCACGTGCATAAAAAGCCGAAAGATACAGAATTATAGTGCAATATCGTACCTTTGCCCCTCTTATGACACGGGAAAAATCAGTAGCATTCCACACGCTCGGCTGTAAGCTGAACTTTTCAGAAACCTCCACCATCAGCAGGTTACTGGAGAAGGACGGGTTTGTCAAAAAGGATTTTGACGACCAGGCAGACGTTTATGTGATCAACACCTGTTCCGTGACAGACAATGCGGACAAGGAGTGCCGGCAGCTGGTGCGCCGCATACAGCGCCGCTCCCCGGAAAGCCTGGTGGTGATCACGGGGTGCTATGCCCAGCTGAAACCCAAAGAAATTGCGGACATACCGGGGGTAGACCTGGTATTGGGGGCAGCGGAGAAGTTCAACATTGCAGACCACATCCGCGAGCTGGCCAAGGGAGACAGCGCCAGGATCTGCTCCTGCGACATTGAGGAGGTGAACACCTTCCATGCTTCCTGGTCTGTGAACGACCGTACCCGCACCTTCCTGAAAGTGCAGGACGGCTGTGATTACAACTGTTCTTTCTGTACCATCCCGATGGCCCGCGGCATCAGCCGCAGCGATAGTGTGGCCAACGTAATAACCCATGCCCGGGCGCTGGCTGCGGGCGGAGTGAAGGAGATAGTGCTGACGGGGGTGAACCTGGGAGACTTCGGCAAGGGTTTCGAAGGCGGCAAAAAGCGCGAAGAGTCTTTTTACGAGCTGGTACAGGCGCTGGACGAGGTGGAAGGCATTGAGCGCTACCGTATTTCCTCCATAGAGCCGAACCTGCTCAGCAACGAGATCATTGAATTTGTGGCGGGCAGCAAAAAATTCATGCCGCACTTCCACATTCCGCTGCAAAGCGGCAGCAACGAGATACTGGGCCTGATGCGGCGCCGGTACCGCCGGGAGCTGTACGCTGAAAAAGTAGGCCTCATCAAACAGTTCATGCCGCACTGCTGTATTGGCGTAGACGTGATTGTAGGCTTCCCTTCGGAGTCTGACGGGCATTTCATGGAAACCTACAATTTCCTGCACGGCCTGGATATTTCCTACCTGCACGTTTTCACCTATTCCGAAAGGGCCAACACCCATGCCCTTGACATACAGCCCGTAGTGCCGGTGAACATCCGCCACGAGCGGAACAAGGCGCTGCGCAATCTCAGCCATAAAAAAATGCAGTATTTCACGGAGCAGCATACCGGCCAAACCAGGAAGGTGCTGTTTGAAGGCATGCAGAAAGACGGGATGATGGAAGGATATACGGATAATTATATCAGGATATCAACCCCTTTCCGGAAAGAATGGGAGAACAGCATCGTAGATTGGGCGTTGCGCTAAAGACGCCCCGCTACAGGGCTTTCTGACCAAAATTTTTAAAAATTATTTGGCAGAATGAAATAAGTTTTTACCTTTGCAATCCCGTCAAACGAAAAGCGTTAGACAGTATCAAAAAAACGAATATCCGGGAGTTTAGCTCAGTTGGTTCAGAGCATCTGCCTTACAAGCAGAGGGTCGGCGGTTCGACCCCGTCAACTCCCACATCTCTTTCCACACAGCCCGGAAACTGTGGTCGGAAAGCTCAAAAAAACTTGAAATTACCGGGAGTTTAGCTCAGTTGGTTCAGAGCATCTGCCTTACAAGCAGAGGGTCGGCGGTTCGACCCCGTCAACTCCCACGAAAGGCCTTGCAGTATTGCAAGGCCTTTTTTTATGCCCCGAAGACCGTTGTTGTCATCTTCCCTTTTGGTCCACACGGTTACAGATACCTTTTTATTTTATTTCATGCCAGACCAGCCGGGTTTCTTTCCGCCTGAATCATTGTTTTTGCCGGGGCAAGTCAGTGTAAAAACGCATGCCAGTGTTGTGTTCCAGGCCTCCAAAGCGGGTTTAGCCCATATCTGGCACGGGTTTGAGCGGGTGAGCAACGAAGGAGTAACGAAGGAGTAACGAACAAGTAACGAACAAACAAACTTTGGTTGCTTGTTCGTTCATCTCCGGGGGAAGGTTCGTTATTCCTTCGTTGAAAACGGCCTTTTTGCGGTACAGGTACCGGAATCTGCACTTGGGCTAAATAATTCTGCACTAATGTCAAATGCTTCCCGTGCAGACCGGCCACCTTTGCAGAAAAGGATCAACATGCCGTTACGTATTCACCAATGTTTTACGCATTCGCAAAAAATTGACTGCTTTTTGCGGCAAACCGCCCCCTCCGGCGGTGATGCCGAGCAGATACCGGCCGTGCCTCCGGTAACAAAAAAGGTGCGCCGTTCCCGGCGCACCCTTCCTCTGCTCAAAAATTGCTTATTTCAGCAGCGATATTTTCCGGATGCAATTATTACCCAGGTCTGCCACAAAAATATTCCCTGCAGCGTCTGTACAGATGTCCGTAGGCTGGTTAAGCTGCGCAGACGTGCCCGGCCCGTCCAGGAAACCTTTGCCCGTACCGGCTATTGTGCTTACAATAGTGCCCGCCAGCTTGCGCACCTTGTTATTGTTGAGGTCAGCCACCAGTATATTGCCGTTACCGTCTACCGTAATGCCGTAAGGGTCTGCAAACCGTGCAGCAGCAGCCTCCCCGTCTTTGTAACCGGAAGTACCGTCTCCGGCCAGGGTAGTTACTTCTCCGGCCATGGTCACTTTGCGGATGCGGTGATTGAGCCGGTCTGCCACCACCAGGTTGCCTGCGGCATCGAGGGAAAGGCCGCTGGGGTTTTTCAGTTTGGCGGCGGTACCGGCGCCGTCTGCATAAGCTGCAGTACCATCTCCGGCCAGGGTGCTCACACTGCCGTCTGGCGTTATTTTGCGGATGCGGTGGTTCAGGTTGTCTGCTACGTATACATTCCCTGCCGCGTCTACCGCTACATCCAGCGGCTGGTTAAACATGGCGGTGTTTTTATCGCCATCTGCAAAACCTGCCGTGCCTTTGCCGGCAAAGGTGCTCACCGTGCCGTCTGGCGTTATTTTACGGATGCAGTGATTATCACGGTCTGCCACAAAAATATTACCCGCAGCGTCTACTGCCGATTTCCAGGGCAGCCTGAACCTTGCGGCAGTGGCGGTACCGTTTACAAAACCGGCAGCGTCTGCACCGGCTACGGTGCTCATTACACCTGCGGCAGACACTTTGCGGATGCGGTTATTGCCACGGTCTGTAATAATGAGGTTGCCGGCAGCGTCTACCACCACTCCTTCCGGGCTTTTCAGCCGCGCAACGGCCACAGGGCCATCTACGGAACCGGCATTCACATCACCCACAAACACTTTTACCGTATACTCTTCCGGCGGCGCTATGTAGGTAAATACAGGGCCGGTTATTTCCACGTTGCGCACGGCTACGGTAATAGTGCCGGTAGCGCCACCTTCAGGGCTCACCACCTGCAGCTGGCCTTCGTTGGCCTCAATCACAATAGCCTCCAGGCCATTAAACTTCACAATGTTTTCCGTGCGCACGCCGCTGAAGTGTTTGCCGCGTATGGTCACAATGGTAGACGGCGTGCCTTCCAGCGGCCATACGGTGTTGATCACCGGGGTGAACGCGGCGGTGGGCTCATTATCTTTATTACATGCCAGCATGGCCGTTAGCAGCAGGGCCAGGCAGCATTGTATGATCTTTTGCATAGCGATAGGGAGTTTTAAGGTTTGGAAACAATCATCCAGGCATTGCCTACGGGCCTGTTGCTGCCGTCAGACGGGCGGTTGCGCACCTGCCATACTTCCGCCAGCGGATGTTTGATCATGAAAGTGGAGGAACCGCCGCCATCTACGTTGATAGCTTTGGAGGCGCCGCATGCTTTCAGCATTTGTCCCAGTTCTGTAATGGTAACGCCGTTGGAATAATAAAAACTGCGGCCGTCTACCACCATGAAATACAGCTTGCCGTCGTTACTCATGCCCACGCCGGTGCGCGGCTCTATGGAAAGATCCGTCTGGGTCAGAATCACATTGTCTTTCACCAGCATGGGGCCGCCACCCAGCGCATCTTCAAAATCATCTTTCATGGCGGCAAAATCTTCCCGGTCCCCAATGAACAGTTCTCCGTTTTTCCGCACGCCCATGAAAGTGGCGCTGCGGGCATTGGCCCAGGTGGTTTTGAGCACCTTGCCATTGCGGATGAGGATGCCGCGCGGCTCCCCGGTGGTGGTATTGAAGAAGTCCGCGTTCACGCCGGCCAATACGCGGCCTTCGGCTGCCTGCAGGTATTTGGCCATATCCGGCACGGTTTGCATGGCGTAGGCGTCTACATTATAAGGCGTGGCAGCTTCCACCTTGAGCTTTGGATGGGTGAGGTCTACTTCCAGTATAAACATGTGCATGGCATAGCCGGTTTTACTGAGGTAGTGCACGTCCGTTTCCCGGATGCCTTCCGCCACCTGGAAAACCGTGTCTGAAAACACCTGCGCCACCAGGTCTGTGCTATCTGCTATCCGCTGTGTGAGCGGGCTTTGTATCACTGTATGCGGCACCTGCGCCTGTGAGTCTTTTTTGCAGCTGGCGGCTGCAAAACACAGCAGCATCAGTGCAGGTACAAGTTTCAGCTTGTTCATATCTTTTCTGATTGATGGTGTTAGTAGTCTTTGTTTTGTTCAAGCAGGTTATTCAACGCCAGCTCGTTCATGGGAATGGGATACCTGGATTCCCTGGCGGCCAGGCCCAGTTCTGCCGTTTTACCGGTGCGCACCAGGTCAAACCACCTGTACCCTTCTCCTAAAAATTCTTTTCTCCTTTCCAGCAGCACAGCATCCAGGTAGGCATTTTCATCAGCAGGCGAGATAGCTGCCAGGCCTCTTTCCGCCCGCAGCTCGTTGAGGCGGGGCAGGCCGGCCAGGCCCTGCGCTTCCGCGCTGATCAGGTACATTTCCGCCAGGCGGATGATCACCTGCGGGTCGGTGCCAGACTGGCCGCTGGGGTATTTGTTGATCACGCGAAGGCCCTGGTAGGTATCTACAGAAATAGCGGTGCGCTTGTCCGTGGCGGAGAACATGTCCATCACCTCTTGTGTGGGGCGGTAAACATAACTGCCCTTCACGGCGTGCGCATAGGTATAGAACAGCGTGCTCACACGTACGGAAGATTCAATGGTGAGGTTCTTGAAAGAAAAGATCTCTTCGGTATTGGCAGTGGCCCTGAAAATCTTCTCAAAAGCATCCAGCTTGAACAATCCGCTGCCAATCACTTCTTCTGCCAGCGCAGCGGCTTCTGCCTTTTTGTTCTGTGCCAGCTTTACCCGTGCCATCAATGCTTTGGCGGCCACGGAAGACACCTGGTAGTACTGCCCTGCCGCATAGGCCGGCGCCCCGTCTATGGCCAGCTGCAGCTCCTTTTCAATAAAGGCCCATACTTCCTGTTCCGTATTGCGCTTCACTTTTTCCTGCGTGTTTTTTTCCAGCACCGGCACGCCGCCCCAACGGGCTACCAGGTTGTAGTAGAGGTACCCGCGGAAGAAATGGGCAATGCCGGATATTTCCGTGTTGCGCTGGGTCACCGGCAGGCCTTCCACGGCCTGCAGCAGGTTGTTCACCTGGTACAGCGCGGAATAGTAACCGTTCCATGCGCCAGACATCAGCCCGTTCTCGGGGCGCAGCACGTTGCTGATGAAAGTGTTCAGCCCGCCGTCACTGGTGGCGCCGGCGTTAATGAGGTTGCCGCCTACCACATCAAAAGAAATATAAGACTCTGCGCCGGGCGCATTTTGCACACGATTGTAAATACCCACCAGGAAGGCTTCCACGTCAGCGGCAGACAAAGTATTGGTGGCCACGGCGGAATGTGATTTTACATCGAGCATTTTACTGCAGGAGGTAAACAGGCACAGGCCTGTGAACAACGCCGGTAATACGATTCGTTTCATGAGAATATTTTGCATCGGTTTAGAAATTCAGGTTAATGCCCAGGTTGAAGGAGCGCGGCTGCGGCAGCACCAGGTTATCCTGCCCCATATAGCGGGGGTCCATGTCTGAGCTTACTTCCGGATCCAGGCCGGAGTAGTTGGTGAGCAACGCCAGGTTGTCTGCCTGCAGGTACACCCTCAGGCGCCTGATCCTGGCTCTTGACAACCAGGAAGCCGGCAATTCATAACCCAGGGAAACGGTGCGCAACCGCAGGAAAGAACCATCTTCCATCCAGCGGCTGGAATTGTACAGGTTATAGGCATGGTTGTAAATGGCACGCGGGATGGTATTGCTGGTGCCAGGCCCCGTCCACCTGTTTTCGGCTACTCTTTTCACCACGTTCACCGCGTTCTGGCCCAGCCTTTCAATAGTGATGCGGGAAGTGGCGTACACTTCCTGGCCGTAGGTGTAGTTCAGGAAAACAGACAGGTCGAAGTTCTTGTAGCGGAAGGTGTTATTCCATCCGCCGTAAAAACTGGGATTGGAGCTGCCTACTATCTGGCGGTCGTTGATATCAATATTGCCGTCGCCGTTCACATCTTCATACCGCACGTCTCCCGCACGCACGCCTATCTTTTGCAGCGGTTCGGGTACTTCCTTGTCATCCTGGAAAATGCCTGTCATTTTATACACCCAAATGCTGCCGATGTCGTAACCTACCTGCAGGGCGCGGTTGTCTCCGATAGACAGTACGTCATTGTTGCCGATGAGTGAGGTAACGCGGTTTTTGATGAAGGAAATGTTGAAGTCTGATTTCCAGTTCAGCTCGCCAAAATTAAAGTCGGTATTCACGGAAGCTTCCAGGCCGTGGTTCAGCATGGAGCCAATGTTGCTGGTAATGCTGGTGAAGCCGGAGGTGCCGTGAATAGGCATGTTATACAGCAGGTTGGTGGTGTTTTTGCGGAAATAATCCAGCGTGATGTTGAGGGCGCCGCGAAGCAGGCCCAGTTCCACTCCTGCATCCAGCTGGTTGGCTTTTTCCCAGGTAAGCAGGTTGTTGCCGAAACCGGTGATGGCAATACCGCTCTTGCCGTCATAGTTGTAACCGCCGCCGGTGAGGGACTGGTAGGCATAGTTGCTCACCCCTTCCTGGTTGCCGGTAGAGCCGTAGCTGGCGCGCAGCTTCAGGTCTGTAGCAGGCATATTCCAGAAAGACTCGCGGGATACCTGCCAGCCTGCAGACACGGAGGGGAAATAACCGTACCGGTTGTCTGGCGAAAAGCGGGAAGAGCCGTCTGTACGGATAGACATGCCCAGCAGGTATTTGTTTTTCCATGCCAGGTTGGCACGGCCGAAGTAAGACTCCATGGCGTTGCCGTACAGGTTGGTGGAGGCGTTGTTGATCACGGAAGCGGCGGCCAATACGTCAAAGGAAGGCGCGGGGAAACCGTTGCCGTCAATGCCGTTGTCAGACACCGTCATGCGCTGGAAAGAGTGGCCGCCCAGCAGGTCGAGCTTCAGCTCCCCGAAGGTGCGGGAGTACGTGAGCGTGTTTTCCAGCAGCAGGTTGGTGAGCAGCCTGCGCTCGTCTACAATGCGGCCGTTGCCCGTGCCATAGGGATGTTTCTGGTTATAATAGATATAGTCATGCGTATAACCGATGTCTGAACCGAAGGAAGTTTTGAAGGTGAGGTCTTTGGTGAACTTCACTTCTGCAAATGCATTGCCCAGCATGCGGTAATTCTTCAGGTTGGCCACTTCCTCCTTCAGTATCTGGATGGGGTTGTGGTACACCAGGTCTGCCGTGCCGCCTACATAATAGTCGCCATTAGGCTTGTAGGGCCTGTCGAACGGGCGTTGCGGCAGGCTTCTGCCCATTACTGTAGAACCCAGGTTGGAGCCGGGCACGCGGTTGTTGTCTGAATAGCTGAAGCTGAGATTGACGCCGGTACGCAGCCAGCTCAAAGGTTCGCTGCTGAGGTTGATGCGGCCGGTATACTTCTTCAGGTCGTTATAAATCACGGTGCCTTGCTGGTTCAGGAAGCCGCCGGAGATATAGTACGTTGTTTTGTCGTTGCCGCCGGATACGGAAAGGTCTATATTCTGCGTCCAGCCTTTGCGCAGCACCTGGTCCATCCAGTCTGTATCCGGAAGGCCGGGGTACGGGTGGTCTACGCCGGGAATGAACTTGCTGTTGCCGGGCATATAACCGTACTGTTTGTTATAGTTGTCTATGGCTTCGTTCACCACTTCCAGGTACAGCTTTGAATCTGCCATTTCCACCTTGTGGAGGTTGGGCACTTCAGACACGCCGGTAAAGGCGTTGACGGTCAACTGGCCGCTGCCTTTGCGGCCGCTTTTGGTGGTGATGAGAATTACGCCGTTGGTGGCGCGTGAGCCATAGATAGCGGCGGAGGCGGCATCTTTCAGCACTTCCACAGACGCAATGTCTCCGGGGTTGAGCTGAGAGAGCGGGTTCATTTTGGTACCGAAGTTGGTCATGGCCGCATCATGCGGGATGATGGGCACGCCATCTATCACGTACAGCGGCTCGTTGCTGGCGCTGAGAGAACCTATGCCGCGCACGCTCACGCGCATGGCGCCGCCGGGCATACCGGAGGCGGAAGATACGTTTACGCCTGCCACACGGCCTTGCAGCAGCTGGTCAGGCCCGAGCACGGGGCGGGCATTCAGGTCATCCGGGCGAAAGGTGGCGATGGCGCCCGTCAGCTCCGTTTTTTTCTGCGTGCCGTAGCCTATCACCACCACCTGCTGCATATCCTGGCTTTCGCGTTTCAATTGTATGTTAAACTCCCTGCGCTCTCCTGTTTCAACGGTTTGTGTAGAAAACCCGATGTAGGAGAACACCAGGGTGGCGGGCGGCGTTACGTTGTTCAGCACAAACTGGCCGTTGCCGTCTGTAGTGGTGCCCAGGGAAGTTCCTTTCACGCTGACGGTTACGCCCGGCAGCGGATCTCCGTTCTCCGCGTCCCTTACGGAACCGGTGAGCCTGACAGCCTGCTGCTGCGTGGCCTGGGGCGTTTCTCCGCGCCGCACAAGAATAACCGTGTTATCCACGATCTTGTACGTGAGCGGCGAGCCTTCCAGGCAGCGGTCCATCACCTGCTCAATAGTAGCATCTTTGAGGCGCAGGGTGATTTTGGCAGCGGCGGCGGCCAGGTTCTCATCTTTGAAAATAAAGAGGTAGTTGCTTTGCTGGCGTACAATGCGGAACACCGTTTCCAGGCTGGCGTTGCTGACCTCCACGTTCAGGCGTTTGCTTTGACCTTTGGCGGCGGCGGAAAGTTGCAGGCCTGCCACCAGCATCAACAGCAGCAGCGTTTTAAAAGACCTCCCTGCAAGCGGGCGGATGCTGCGTTTGTTGCATAATGATCGTTTCATAGATTGAGCCGGTTTTATAATTCAGTTAAGCTTTTTACGCATGGGCATAGCGGCTCCGGCAGGCGCCTGCCGGGTTAGCTGATGTTGTGCGTGTGATGATGTTTATTTTTTGCTGACAGTTACTTTTCTTCCCTGCACCTCAAAATGCAGGTCTGCTGTTAGTTCCAGTATTTTCAGGGCCTGCAGCAGGGACTCTTGCCTGCGCATGGCGCCGGATACATGAATTTTCCCGTCCAGTCCCTCACTGTATGCCACTTCCACATCGTACCAGCGGCTGATGTCACGCATCACGGCCGCCAGCTCATCATTTTTAAAGGTGAAGATGCCGTTCTTCCAGGCTACTGCGTTCTCCACATCACCGGCGGAGCGTTGCAGCAGGCCGGAGCGCTGCTCCAGCGTGGTTTGCTCACCCGGTACAAGCGTCACGCGCTGGTTGCCGGCTACTACGCGCACAGCACCCTGCAGCAGCGTGGTGGTGAAATGGCGTTCTTCTGTGTAGGCATTGATGTTAAAGCTGGTGCCCAGCACCTGCACCGTCATGCCGTTCACCTTTACAAAAAACGGGCGCGCGGCATCTTGCGCCACTTCAAAATAGGCCTCACCGGTGAGGGTTACCGTGCGTTCGCTGCTGTTGAAGGCAGCGGGGTATTGCAGGGAGCTGGCTGCGTTCAGCCACACCCTGGTGCCGTCTGCCAGCTGCACGCGGTACTGCCCGCCATTGGGAGTGATCAGCGTGTTGCTGCCGTTGCCGCCGGGGCCGTATACCAGCTCCGCGTCCTGCTTGTGTACCCGCTCCCCGTTACCGGCGGTAATGGGGCCGTCTGCAGCCTGGTCCAACAAAACTGATTGGCCGTTACCCAGTACCAGGCGGGCTTTGTTGCCGCCGGGCGCCACATCGTGCAGCGGTGTGGCCTGAGGAAGTTCCGCAACTGGTTGCGGCTGGCCGGGGCGCAGCAGGAAGATAGCTGCGGCGGCAGCCAGGCCCGCTACAACGGCTGCGGCGGCTATGCCCCGCCAGCGGCGGAACATGGGCACCACCGGCGTTTGTGTGGCGGGCGCAGCTTGTGGCGCAGGCAGCTGCATGCGGTCATGAATCCGGGCCAGCAGCGTTTCAGACAGTTCCGGCGCAGGCATTTCAAACCCTTGCTGCCTGAAACGCTCCAGCATGTAGGCCTTCAGCTCCGTGCCGGGCGTATGCTCCAGGTAATGCAGCAACCAGCGGCATTCTTCATCCGTCCAGCGCGCTTTGGCCAGCAGCTCACGTAAATATGTTTCAGGTTGATTCAAAAGATCAGCTTTACGGTAAATACACCGGGGGTACCAAAAAGGGGGGTTGGGCGGGAAAGTTTTTCTAAAAAATCAGGGAAGAGTTTTCCGGGAGCGGCCATCTCACTGTTCAAACACCTTCGCAAACAGCGGAAAAACCGCCACCAGCGCCTGCCATTCAGGCTGCAGGCGTACGTACTCACGGATGAAGCGGCTGGCTTTCGTGATGTGCTCCTTTACGGTGTAGTGGGATATCTGCAATTCTCGGGCAGCCTCCGCGTAAGTTTTGCCCTGCATCTTGCATAGCAGGAATACTTTTTTGCGCTGCGGGGGCAGCTGGTCAATGGCCCGTTCCAGCATGTCCAGCTGAATGGAGGCAACCTGCCACTCGTCTTGCTCCGGCTCCGCCACATCAGGCGCCAGCTCCGCCGCTTTCAGCCGCTGCCGCAGGCTGGAGCGCAGGTAGTTAAGGGAGCGGTTATAACTCACCACAAAAAGCCAGTTGCCCGCAGGCTGGCCGGCATGCAGCAGTTTTCGCTTCTCCCAGAGGCGGATGAACACTTCCTGCACAATATCCTGTGCAGCAGCTTCCTCTTTCACCAGGTGGAGAATATTGGCGTACACTGCAGGAAAATACATGTGGTAAAGGGCATCGAATGCCGCTACACTATCCTCCTGCAATGCTGCTACTAATGCTATTTCTGCGGACTCTTTGGAAGACATGCCTCTTAGCTTGTTGATTTATGATACGGCCGGCAAATATTCTAAATATTGGTTGAATCCCTGTGCGGATAACGGCAAGTTAATATAAAAATAATACAACCGCGTATACATTAATCCAAATTCCCTTTCCGTTAAATGTGCCATGCAAAAGCAGGCAGGGCGCCGTTTCTTTGTACCGTCATCCGTTAGCCACCCCAGAAGATCATCTGTTGACCACCCCAAAATAATAAAGAAAGGGATGAAAATGTGCGGGAATACAAAGGGCTGACCCCTTATTGCAGGGTCAGCCCGATTTTTTTTGCAGGCTATGCCTGTTTTCTTATTGCGTATCGTCTTCTTCCAGCGGGTTCTTCTTCTCCCCTCCCTTGAATATCCGCTTCACGGCCTTGCCGATCCTGTTGATGTTCATCAGCTGCTCCTGTATGGGCCGCAGGGTAATATCCCCTTCCTGCATACCAGGCTCGTTGTTTTCCGTGGTACGTTGCTCAGGGTATACCAGTATCACATTGTTGTCTTTGAAATGCCGGGAAATCCTTCCGGGTATGCCTTCCAGGTAGGGCTGGTAAGAAAGCGTGCCTTTGCGGGCAGATACCACTACCAGCAGATCATCACGGGATACATTGCGGGCCAGTACCAGGAAGTCTTCGAGGTTGTCCAGCTTCTTGAACGTCAGCTCCACGCTGGCTTTTACCTCCGTCACAAAACGTTGAACGGCCGCCTGGGTGCGCACATCGCTGTACACCACCATCCTTGCCCCGGCTTGTTTGGCCAGCAGTATGATCTTCTGGATGTAGTGCGTAAAGCCCAGCTCGTACTCCGTATTTTGCGGCAGCACCAGCACCAGTTTTTTGGTGGTGTTGATGGGGTGATGGAACTGGCACACGTACACCGTTTCCCAGACGCTTTGCAACACGTTGTCTGTAGTGGTGCCGAAAATGTTGCCGAACAGGCGGTCTGTAGCGCTGTTCTTGTCACTCCAGCCCAGCACCACGTCAGATATCAGCAGCTCTTTCACAGCCCTGGAAATACCGTCTGTCACGTTCAGGTCTACGCGGGTAACCACCTGCACATTGCTTTCTGACGCGGCGGCGTGTATCACGGCCTTTTCCATCATTTTATTGCTGATGAATATCTTTTCCTTGGCCTCCTCATCGTCCTGCACCACAACCAGCGGGTATACCGGTGCGGCATTGGCGGGATTTTTCACCATCAGGGCAAAATCGAGCAATGATTCCATTCTTTCCGGGTTGGCAATGGGAATGAGGAAATGCTCCGGCCCGCCGGCTATTTCCGGTTTCTTCTCCGCCTCCCTGATGGCCAGTTTGCGGCCGGCGTTCTCCGTCACAAAAGAGCCCACCATGCAGGTAACCAGTATCAGCACAATGGTGCCGTTGAGCACATTTTCGTTAATGATGCCCATGTTGAACCCTATCAATACCACGGCAATGGTAGCCGCCGCATGGGAGCTGCTGAGGCCGAATATGACGTTGCGCTGGGTGGCCGTATAACCGAAAGAGAGCTGCGTGAAAAAGGCGGCCAGCCACTTGCTGAGCAAGGCCATGGCGGTGAGCGCGCCCGCTACGATGAGTGCCTCCGGGCCGCGGAGCAGCACGCGCAGGTCTACTATCATGCCCACCGAGATCAGGAAAAAAGGAATGAACAGCGCGTTGCCTACAAACTCTATGCGGTTCATCAACGGGGAAGTATGCGGTATCAGCTGGTTGAGCGCCAGGCCGGCCAGGAAGGCGCCGATGATGGCTTCCACGCCGGCCAGCTCCGCCAGGAAGGCAGCCAGGAACACCAGGGCTAATACAAAAATGAAGTGGGAGGTTTTATCGTCCTTTATTTTTTTGAAGAACCACCGGCCCACTGCCGGGAACCCCCATATTACAATAACGGTAAAAATAGCCAGCGATATGCCCAGCTTCAGCCAGAAGGCCGTATTGAGGTTGCCCTGCTCCGCACCGGTGATAATGGCCAGGATGAGGAGCACAGCGGTATCTGTAATGATGGTGCCGCCCACGGCCACGGTAACGGCTTCGTTCTTTGTGATGCCCAGGCGGCTGGCCAGCGGATAGGCTACCAGCGTATGGGTGGCAAACATGCTGGATATGAGCAGGGAAGCCATCAGCGAAAGGTTCAGCACATACGCACAGAGCAGGTAGCCCAGCACCAGCGGTATAAAAAAGGTGAATGCGCCAAACACCATGCTGCGGTGGCGGTTTTTGCGGAACTCCGTCATGTCCAGCTCAAGGCCCGCCAGGAACATGATGTACAGCAGGCCCGCATTACCGAACAGGTCTATGCTTCCTTTCTCTATGATTTTGAAACCATGATCTCCGATGGCCATGCCGGCCAGTATGAGGCCGATGATGCTGGGAATGCGGAACTTGCGGAGGATGATGGGCGCAAGCAGGATGATGAACAATACCAGCGAGAAAATGGGCACCGGGTCTTTTAGCGGCAAACTGAAACTCATTAATAAAACCAATCCTTTCATCAACAAATGTTTATCTTTTCAATAGTCAGCACAACCGGCATATCTGCCTGGTTACATGGCTGTTAATTTACAACCATTCTTTCAAACCACGGCATTGCCAAAAAAATGTAACTTTGTGAAAACAGTTGACTGACCATGAGTTATACGGGAACAGGCGTATCCGTGAAAGAACAGGAAGAAACGCTGGTGGAAACAGCTGAGCAGTTCCCCTTCAGTTTAGTAGTGTGGAACGATGATGTGAATACTTTCGAATGGGTGATCACCTCCCTGATGGAAGTATGCGGCCATACAGAAGAGCAGGCGGAGCAATGTGCCCTTATTATTCACTACAACGGCAAGTACGCCGTAAAGGAAGGCGAGTACAGGGAACTGAAGCCGATGTGCGAAGCCCTGCTGGACCGCGGTATCAGCGCAACCATTGTTGAAACGGTATCTACTTAATGCCCCTGTTTTATATACCTGAAGATGAACTGATTTTTCCGCCGCTGTCAGGCGCTGAGCCTGACGGACTGCTGGCCATTGGCGGCGACCTCAGTACAGAGCGGCTGCTGCTCGCTTACCGCTCCGGTATTTTCCCCTGGTACAGCCGCAAACCCATTCTCTGGTGGGCGCCAGACCCACGCTTTGTACTTTTCCCGAAAGAGCTGAGAGTGTCCCACAGCATGCGGCAGGTGCTGCGGAAAGGGCATTTCCAGATCAGCGTGAACACAGACTTTGAAGGCGTTATCAGCCAGTGCCGCACTATTCCCCGCAGCGGGCAGGATGGCACCTGGATTACGCGAGATATGCTGGAGGCCTACCTCCGGCTGCACAAGGCCGGTTACGCGCTCTCCGTGGAGTGCAGGCAAGAAGGAGAGCTGGTGGGCGGGCTTTACGGCGTCAGGCTGGGCCGCTGCTTTTTCGGGGAAAGCATGTTTTCCAGCGTAAGCAATGCTTCCAAAGCCGCCTTCATCACTTTTGTGGAGCAATACCGTACCGAGCTGGAAATAATTGACTGCCAGGTGCACACGCACCACCTGGCCTCACTGGGCGCAAGGTTCATCAGCCGGGTGAGCTTTGTAGATATGGTGCAGCGGTATGCGGGGTGAGGCCCAGCATACCCCCCACCGGTAGCGGGCCAGCCAGCACGCGCCCGAAACGCCCGGTCAGCCGCCTACTTCTTCTTTTCTCTCTTCTTCGTATAAGACCCCTCAAAAAAACATTTAATACCGCGGTAAGCGCCGCAGCCGGTTTCAGAAATGGTAACCCTGCTGCTGCTGAACTTGAATTCCAGAATGCAGGAAGTACGCTTGTCACGGAACTGGCCGGTATTGGCGGAAGTGAAGCGGCCCACGCCGTCCAGCTCACCGGTGCAGGCCCCGTTGTCTTTCGAGAAATGGATAAAGAACTGGAACTCTTTAGACGTTTCCCCGTCCCGTATAGCTACAAGGCTATGCTCTCCGGTACCATAGTTGGCTGAATACTTGTGTTTGCGGGGCAGGGTGTCTATGGGGTTGTACAGGCCTGCGTTCACGGGCTCGCTGGAATTGGTGAGTATCAATACCAGGCTGCCGTCAGGGTTGGCGGCATACACATCATCACGCGTGCCGCGCTGTAATTCTGTGGTGACGCGGATGTTAAATTTGTCGTCCAGCAGAAAACCCGTGCGCGGTTTGCCGCTGATGTTCTGCGCTACGAGGTGGCGCTGCAGAAAGGCGCCGTTCTTGTCGTACAGGCTCAGCCAGGCCGCGCTGCCTTTCTTTGCCCGGCCTTCCACCACAAAATACAGCATGTCTTCCCGTTCAATCAGCACCCTGGGAAAAAAGCGGGGTTTCTCCGCCGCGGTAAAGACGCCTTTGGCCAGGGTATCCGGCAAAAACTGCTTCACCACCCGCGCCTTCAGCGCCAGGCTGTCTGGCTGGGAACGCCGCAGGGAGTCTGCGTTGAGACGGTAACTTTTACCGCCGGCCGGGAAAAAATTCCTGAAATCTTCAAAAGTGAGCACACGGTCTTCATCGTTCACCTGTTTCGGTTTGTTGTTGCAAGCCGCCAGCAGGCCGGTCAATAGTGTCAGGAGTAGGATTCTGCGCATAGTATGTTTTCTGGAGCGAAAAGGTAAATAATATTCCATATATCCGCATAAATTATTGTATTTGGAAATTATTATTTAGATTTGTCTAAATTATATTTTAGATATCATGAAGTTGACGGTAGCAGAAGAGAACTACATCAAGTCCATTTACAAGCTGCAGGACGGCAGTACGGCGGTAAATACCAATGCCATTGCGTACGAGCTGGATACCAAGCCTGCTTCGGTAACGGACATGGCCAAAAAGCTCAAGGAAAAAAAACTGATAGACTACGAAAAATACCAGGGCATCACCCTTACGGCCGAAGGCCGCAAAATGGCCCTGCAGATAGTGCGGCGGCACCGGCTGTGGGAGTGTTTCCTGGTGGAGAAGCTGTCTTTCAGCTGGGATGAAGTACATGAAATTGCAGAGGAGCTGGAGCATGTTGGCAGTGAAAAGCTGGTGAACCGCCTGAGTGACTTCCTGGGCAACCCAACCACAGACCCTCACGGAGACCCCATCCCCGATGCGCAGGGAAAGATCAGCAAAAGCAAACAGCTGGTTTCGCTGGACAAGGCTACCACCCGCCGCCTGGAGGTTTCGGGGGTGAGCGACCAGTCTTCAGCCCTGCTGGAGTTCCTCCACGCCAAAGGCATCAAACTGGGCACGCAGATAGATGTGATAGAGCGGTATGAATTTGACAATTCCGTGGAGATCAAAATAAAGAACCAGCCCGCTTTCACTATCAGCGAGCAGGTGTCTAAAACCATTATGGTGAAACCATTGTAAAAAAAGTCGAATCACTTCAGATGAAGATACAAGACCACGCCGCTTCACTCAGTGAAGTACATCAGAGCGTAGATACAACAGGCAGGCACAAATCGGGCTTTCGCAAAATACTGGCCTTTTTCGGGCCGGCCTATCTTGTGAGCGTAGGGTATATGGACCCCGGCAACTGGGCTACAGACCTGGCGGGCGGCAGCAAATACGGCTATACGCTCATCTGGGTATTGCTCATGAGCAACCTGATGGCCCTGCTGCTGCAGAGCCTCAGCGCGCGGCTGGGCATTGTGCGCGGCCGTGACCTGGCGCAGGCCAACCGGGAAACCTATCCCGCCCCGGTCAACTTTTTACTGTATATACTGGCGGAAGTGGCCATTGCGGCCACAGACCTGGCGGAAGTGCTGGGCATGGCCATCGGTATACAGCTGCTCACCGGCCTGCCGCTGATGTGGGGTGTGTCTCTCACCGTGCTGGACACTTTTTTATTGTTGCTGCTGCAACGTTACGGCATCCGTAAAATGGAAGCCTTCATTATAGCGCTGGTGGCCATTGTTGGCACATCCTTCCTCATTCAGCTATTGCTGGCCAAACCAGACCTGCCGGAGGTGGCCAAAGGTTTTGTGCCTTCCCTGCCTGATGATACAGCATTATATATTGCCATCGGCATTATAGGCGCCACGGTGATGCCCCACAACCTCTATCTTCATTCCGCACTGGTGCAGACCCGCAAGATCCAGAAAACCGATGCCGGCATTAAACAGGCGTTGAAGATCAACTTCTGGGACACGGCCATAGCCCTTAACCTGGCCTTCTTCGTGAATGCCGCCATCCTGATACTGGCCGCTTCCGTATTCTTTACCGCCGGGCATACTGAAATTGCGGACCTGCATGAGGCGCACCGCATGCTGGAACCGCTGCTGGGCAGCAAGCTGGCCCCCATTCTCTTTGCGGTGGCCCTGATAGCCGCAGGGCAAAGCTCTACGGTAACGGGCACACTGGCAGGGCAAATAGTGATGGAAGGCTACCTGCGCCTGCGTATCAACCCCTGGCTGCGCCGCCTGCTCACAAGGCTGGTGGCCATCATTCCCGCCCTCCTCGTAATATGGATGGCGGGGGAAGAAAAAATTGGTGAGCTGCTGGTGTTCAGCCAGGTGCTGCTCAGCCTGCAGCTGGGCTTTGCCATTATTCCGCTCATTCACTTTGTGAGTGACAAACATACCATGGGCGGCTTTGCCATCAAGCCGTTGGTGAAAGTGGCCGCCTGGCTCATTTCTTCTGTACTGGTATATCTAAATGTGCGCATGGTTTGGGCGGAAGCCGGCTCCTTCATCAGTGAAAACCAGGTGTGGTGGGTAGATGTGCTGATATACGTTTCCGGCTTCTCTTTCCTCGCTTTGCTGGTCATCACCGTATTATATCCGTTCATCAGCCGTTACCGGCAAAAAGGTTCCGCCCGTATGCATGCTACCAAAGTAACCCTGGGCAGCCTGGAAGCGCCCGTGTACAAAAAAATAGCCATGGCCCTGGACTTTTCCCAGAACGACGAGAAGATCATTGCCAACGCCCTGGCGCAGGGGCAGCCAGATACAGAGTACATCCTGATACACGTGGTGGAAAGCGCCTCCGCCCGCTATTTCGGCAAGGAGGCCAATGATTTTGAAACGCAGAAAGACCAGGAGCAGATAGACACTTATCTCGCCCTGCTGGCCAGCAAAGGCATCAAGGCAAGGGGCGTGCTGGGGTACAAGCACCGCGCCAAATCCATTGTGCGCATTGTGAAACAGGAGCAGGCAGACCTGCTGGTGCTGGGCGGCCACGGCCATACCGGCCTTAAAGACTGGCTGTACGGTGAAACGGTGAACTACGTGCGGCATTATGTGCATATACCCGTACTAGTGATACAATAACGCGTATGCAACAGATATTCAGGCCCGGAGATATCAAGACCTTTACCCGCACGGTGCGGGCGGAAGATTGTGCCGCGTTTGACAGCGGCCGTGTACACCCCGTGTATGCCACCTTTGCGCTGGCCCGGGATGCGGAATGGTGCTGCAGGTTGTTTGTGCTGGATATGAAGGAGGAAGATGAAGAAGGCATTGGCACCATGGTACATGTGGAACACCTGTCTCCCGCCACGGCAGGCACTGCCGTTACTTTCACCGCCACAGTAGTGAAAGCCGAAGCGCACACCCTGCTCTGCCGCTTTGAGGCCCACGCAGGCAGCCGCCTGGTAGCACGCGGAGAACAGGAGCAGAAAGTGCTGAAAAAGAGCAGGCTGACGCAGCTCTTTTTGCAGGAAAAATAAACCCGCTCCCTCCACTCCCGTAAAAAAACTATCTTAGGTACATGAAAATTCCACCCCCTGTGACCGGCCCTGCCCCTATGCCCGCCAGAATTGTTTCCATAGATGTATACCGCGGGTTTGTGATGCTGCTGATGATGGCGGAAGTACTGCGTCTTTCACGTGTGGCCGGCGCGCTGCCCGGCAATGCCTTCTGGCAGTTCCTTGGCTGGAACCAAAGCCATGTGCCGTGGACGGGCGGCTCGCTGCATGACATGATACAGCCCTCCTTTTCCTTCCTGGTGGGCGTTGCCCTGCCCTTTTCCATTGCCAGCCGCACCGCCAGGGGCGCTACTTTCGGCTCGCTCCTGAAACATACGCTGGTGCGTTCTCTCATACTGGTATTGCTGGGCATTTTTCTCCGCTCCATGCACTCCAGCCAAACCAATTTTACATTTGAAGATACGCTCACACAGATAGGCCTGGGCTACCCCTTCCTGTTCCTGCTGGGCTTTGCCACCAAAAGAACGCAGGTAATAACGCTCACGCTCATACTGGCCGGTTACTGGCTGGCTTTTGCCCTCTACCCGCTCCCAGCTCCGGGCTTTGACACTACCGTAGCAGGCGTTCCGGCAAACTGGCCGCACAACATGGAGGGCCTGGCCGCGCACTGGAACAAGAACACCAACCTGGCCACCGCCTTTGACCAGTGGTTCCTCAATCTCTTCCCGCGTGAAAAACCATTTGTTTATAACGGCGGCGGCTATGCCACGCTGAGTTTTATTCCTACCCTTGGTACCATGGTGCTGGGCCTCTTTGCCGGCCACGCCCTGAAGGGTACAGACTCCCCGCGTGAGCGCATCCGGTTTTTCCTGGTCACCGGCGCCTGCCTGGTAGCCGCCTCCGCGTTGCTGCACTTCACCGGCATCTGCCCCATTGTTAAACGCATCTGGACGCCCGCGTGGACGCTTTTCAGCGGCGGGCTCTGCTTCTTTTTCCTCACTTTCTTTTACTGGCTGACGGATGTGGCCGGGCACAGGAAGTATATACTGCCGCTGGTGGTAATAGGCATGAACTCCATTGCAGCATATGTAATTGCAGACGGTTTCGGCAGTTTCATCAGTGATTCCCTGTACATACACCTGGGCCGCAACTTTGACCAGTTGCTGGGCAGCGCCTATGCGCCACTGGTAAGGGGGGTACCGGTGCTGGCCATAGAATGGCTGATCTTGTACTGGATGTACCGGAAGAAGATATTCATCAAGGTGTAGCCGGCATCAAAGCCCCAGCACTTCTTTCAGGCGGGGATAGCCGGTTTTGCTCACCAGTATTTTGCTGCCGCTTTTGAGCACGGCCAGGTAGGTCTCTTTTTCATAAGGGTCCAGGCGGGTGATCTGGCTTACGTTCAGGATGTAGGAACGGTGTACGCGGATGAATTGCTGCGCATCCAGCGTTTTCTCGAAAAAGGCCATGGTTTTGTTTTTCAGGAAAGCGCCTTCCTGCGTAACGATCTTTACATAGTCATCAGCCGCTTCCATGTAGTGAATGTCCTGCACGGGAATGATCTTGATGCGGCCGTTGATCTTCACCACCACGCGGTTATGCTGCGTGGGCAGCTCCCGGCCCGCGGCGTCCAGCAGTTCCGGGGATACTTCTGTTTTCCGCTCCAGCATTTTCTGAAGGGCCTTATCGAACCGCTCGCGGGAGAAGGGTTTCAGCAGGTAGTCTATCGCATTCACTTCAAAAGCCCTGATGGCGTATTCTTCAAACGCGGTGGTAAATATTACGCAGGGCAGCTTGTCTACCAGTTCCAGCATCTCAAACCCGTTGATCTTCGGCATCTGGATGTCCAGGAAAAGCAGGTCCGGCTGGTATTGCTGTATGGCCTTGAGGCCTTCAAACCCGTCGTTACACTCCGCCACCACCTCTATTTGCGGGTAGGCCTGCAGGTATTCCCGTACCAGTTCACGGGCCAGCGGTTCATCATCTATCAACACTGTTTTTATCATGGAGCTGTGGTACTTTAATAGTGGTAGTGAATATATTCAGATCAGCCTTTGTTTCCAAAAGATCTTGCCGGCCAAAGAGCAGGAACAGCCTGCGGCGGATGGAGTTGAGCCCGAAGCCGGTACCCTGCTGCACCTGCTGGTGCATGGCGGGGTCAAAAGGGTTGGATACCGTAACCAGCAGCAGGCCGTTTTCCGTCCGCGCGTCAATGGTGATGTTGATGGCCTCCGTAGTGTCATACAGCCCGAACTTGATGGCGTTCTCCACCACGGGCTGCAGCAGCATGGGCGGTATTTGCAGGGGAGCCGTTTCTTCATGCTGTATAACGGTGGTGGTTAACCGGTGCCGGAAGCGGACTTTTTCGATATCCAGGTACAGCTGCAGGTATTGCAGCTCTTCCCGCAGGGGGATCCAGAGCTGGTCTTCTTTCTTCAGGGTACCCCGCAGAAAGTCACTCAGCTTCTGTATCATCTGCCGGGCCTCTTCGGGCCGGATGGTTACCAGCGCGTTGATGGAGTTGAGGCTGTTGAAGAGAAAGTGCGGCTGCAGCTGCTGGCGCAGCTTATACAGCTCCGCCTCTTTGGCCAGCTTTTCCGTGGCCTCCTTGCGGGCCAGCGCCTCACGCTGCTCCTCTACCTCATACATGAAAAAGCTGATGAAGCCGGTACCGGTAATGAGCGTCCAGCCCAGCGCAAAGCGGATGGGCAGCGTGTCTGACAGCCATTGTATGTAGAGCGGATTTTGACCGTTGTTGTAAATGAGCTTGAGCAGGCAGATGGTAAGCGTGACCCACAGTGCGCTCATCACCAGCGTAAGAATAGCTACATAAGAGTACTTGCCCTTTACCGGCCGGTAGTTGGCATGCATCTGCACAATAGCGGTCAGCGCCAGGAACAGGAGCGTGTTGTGTATAAGACTGTCTACAACAGCCATCATAAACGGCTGGCCCAGCCAGTGATGCACAATAATGCGGTGCAGGTTCAGGAACAGTACAAAGCCTACGATGAAAGTCCACCGGTAGGGCTTCTCTTTGAGCAGGTGGGTGGCCAAAACGGGTGTTTTTAGGTTAGACGTTCAGCTCAAACAATTTCTGAGATTGCAGCTGGGCCGCTTTCATCTGCAGCAAGGCTACATAGCTGCCGGCATTATCAGGTTCTTCCACGCGGGAATACAGTTCCATGCCGTCTTTCAGCTCGTCAAGCGCAATCAGCTCAGGCACGTTGATGAAACGCCATTCTACCAGCTCTTCTTTCTGGTTGCGGAAGGCGTATTGCTCCTGCTCCCCTATCTGCTGGGCTTTTTTCCAGGCTTCCTGTTTGGTCACCGCACTGATGAGGCGCAGCTGTTCATCGAATTGGGGGAGGTGCTCCCCTTTTCCGCAGATGATCTGGTAAACTATCTTCGCAACAAACCAATACATGTTAAACGATTTTCAGGTGATATAAGAATGGAATGGAGGGCGGCAAAACAATGGATAAAAGTGAATGGCGAAAGGAAAGGATCAATAACTTTTCAGGTCAATTCCACCGAATGTACAGGAGCCTTTCAACACCAGTACTTTATTGGTAGAGGCGGGCACTATGGTACGTTTGTCTTCAATGCCGCCGAACACGGTGTTCACATCCAGCTTCACGTCCCAGTGAGAAGGCACTACCAGCTCCACAGCGCCGAACATGATGGTGATGTCTATCACCGCTTCTCCGTTGATGTCTGCCTGCATGAAGTTCAGCTCCGTGCCGCCAAACATGGCAGTAATGTTACCGCCCCGGAAGTTTTTGGACAAAATGACCTTGTTGGTGCCACTGAAAATAGTGGTGCTTTGCAAAAAGTCTTCCTTGCTGGCCATGTTGCTGCTGTCCGCAATAATTTCCTCATACCGCTTGCTCCGGCTACTGGCCCGGCTGATCATGTACAGCCCTATCACAATGAGGATAATTGGCCAGAAGAAGCGCTGCAGGTGCCACTCAAACGGCAACATGTCGTTAATAAGGAACACCACGCCTACAAAGGTGAGAATGAACCATCCCGCGCCCTGGAACCTGTTTTTGGCGCCCATCACAAACCCGATCAGGATCAGGAGCATGGGCCAGGAAAACACCCAGCCGGGCAAATGGAGGTCCATTTTTCGGAGGAGGAACACCACACCGATCACCAGCACTATCACCCCGCCCCAAAGGCTATTATTGCTATTATCTGGAAGACGATCATATCTGCCCATAAATTGTATCGTTTTTTAAGTTTATGACACAAATCTACCACCACCGCGCCGGGGCAACAACACAGCTTAGGCGGGCAGAGGGCTTTTACCGGTAAAAGGGGGGAAATTGCCGGTGAAAATGACGGGGCAGCGGGCTGCATCAGCCTGTATGGGGAAAATGCCGGTGAAAACGGGGTTACAGCTCTACCACAATGGTTTCGCCGCCCAGCTTCTCCAGCGTACCTTTCAGATCGGCCACCATGGCGTCTGGCCCGCAAATGTAAAAGGGCTGCTGAAAATCCTTGATACGGGCGCGGAGGTACACTTCGTCTATCCGATGGTTATCATACCCGGCACGGGCCTCTTCTGTAAGCGTATTAATGAAATTGGGGCCCAGTATTTCCCTGAACTCGTCTTCCAGTATAATATCCGCTTTGGCTTTGTTGGAAAAAATGAGCTTGTTGCCGCCCACCTGCCCGTCTGCCTGGAGCTGCCTGAAAATGGCAATAAAGGGGGTCACGCCGGCCCCGCCGGCAATAAAGGTACCCTCTCCGCGGTACTGGATGGCGCCCCACACATCGTGTATAAGAAGGCTGTCTCCCGCCTGCAGCATGCCCAGCTGGTTGGTAACGCCCTGCCTTTCCGGGTATATCTTGATGGTGAACTCCAGGTGGTCCCAGCTGTTGAGTGCCGTAAAGGTGAAAGGGCGCCGCTCTTTTTCCCAGCCGGGCCTGTTAACGGCCACCTCTGTGGCCTGGCCGGGTATAAAACGGTAACCTGCGGGCTTTTCAACGGTAAAACGCTTCACGTTATGGGTAACGGGGGTTACATCTAAAATTGATACTATATGTTCTTCCATGGTGCCTCAGTTTATTCTTCTTCTAATTTAAGTTAATTATCACACTTACGGCCTTCATCCCACCTTCAAATGTGTTACCTTTGCGGTCAATAATTAAAACAACAAATCAGCAATATGCCGGCAGAAAAAATTCAGATGATTGACGGGCAGATAAAGGTCCCTGCCCACCCTGTTATTCCGTTTATTATTGGAGATGGTATTGGGCCGGACATCTGGCGTGCCAGTGTGCGGGTGTTTGATGCGGCCGTGGAAAAAGCCTACGGCGGCACGCGGAAAATTGAATGGAAGGAAGTACTGGCGGGTGAAAAAGCTTTCCAGGAAACGGGGGAATGGCTTCCCAAAACCACGCTGGATGCATTGAAGGAATACCTGGTATCTATCAAAGGCCCCCTCACCACCCCGGTGGGCGGCGGCATCCGTTCCCTCAACGTGGCCATGCGGCAGGAGCTGGACCTTTACGCCTGCGTGCGCCCGGTACGCTGGTTCAACAAAGTGCCGTCTCCGGTGAAACGCCCGGACAAGGTAGATATGGTGATTTTCCGGGAAAACACGGAAGATATTTACGCCGGCATTGAATACATGTACGGAACGGAAGGCGCCGACAAGCTTCTGAAATTCTTGCAGGAAGAGCTGGGCGTAAAACAGATCCGCTTCCCTGAAACCTCTTCCCTGGGTATTAAACCCGTGAGCAAAGAAGGTACCGAACGCCTGGTGCGCGCGGCCATCAAATACGCCATTGAGCACAAACGGCCTACCGTGAGCCTGGTGCACAAGGGCAACATCATGAAGTTCACCGAAGGCGGCTTCAAGAACTGGGGCTACGAGCTGGCCGCCCGCGAGTTCGGAGACCAGGTATATACCTGGGAACAGTGGGAAAAAACCAAAAAGGAAAAAGGCGAAGATGAAGCCAACCGCGAAATGAAAGTAGCGCAGGCGCATAACAAGATCATCATCAACGATGTGATTGCCGACAACTTCCTGCAGCAGATACTGCTGGCGCCGCAAGACTATTCCGTAATTGCCACCCTCAACCTGAACGGCGACTATATTTCCGACGCCCTGGCAGCGGCTGTAGGCGGCATCGGCATTGCGCCCGGCGGCAACATCAACTACGCTACCGGCCACGCCGTATTTGAAGCCACGCACGGCACCGCGCCCCGCTTTGCCAATACCGACACCATGAACCCCTCCTCCGTAATACTCTCCGGCGTAATGATGCTGGAATACATGGGCTGGAAAGAAGCGGCAGACATCATTGTTGACGGCCTCAGCACCGCCATTATGCGCAAAAGGGTCACCATCGACTTCTACAAACTGATGGATGACGCCACGCTCGTGAAATGCAGCGAGTTCGCAGACGAGATCATCAAACAGTTATAATGCATACAACGGGTTACGAAACATGGATAAAATCCATAATTCGTGACCCGTTATTTGAAATTCGAAATTGACTTTTGTATATTTCGTGTTTACTATCAGCACATATTAAAAAAACATTACATCGATGTCACAAAAAATTAAAGTTGCAAACCCTGTGGTTGAACTGGATGGCGACGAAATGACGCGGATCATCTGGAAGTTTATCAAGGACAAACTGATCATTCCATATCTCGATTTAGATATCAAATATTTCGATCTGGGCATGGAGCACAGGGATGCCACCAATGACCAGGTGACCATAGACGCCGCCAACGCTATCAAACAATACAACGTAGGCATCAAATGCGCTACCATTACGCCTGACGAGCAGCGTGTACAGGAGTTCAAGCTGAAACAGATGTGGAAGTCTCCCAACGGCACCATCCGTAACATCCTTGACGGCACCGTTTTCCGCGAGCCTATTGTGATGAAGAACGTGCCCCGCCTGGTTCCCAACTGGACCGCCCCTATCTGTATAGGCCGTCACGCTTTTGGTGACCAGTACCGTGCAACCGATTTCATAGTAAAAGGAAAAGGCAAACTGACCATCAAATTTGAAGGCGAGAACGGCGAAGTGATCGAACACGAAGTATACCAGTTCAAGGGAGACGGCGTAGCGCTGGCCATGTACAACACAGACGAGTCTATCCGCGGTTTTGCACGCGCCTGCTTCAACCAGGCCCTGCTCAAAAAATGGCCGCTGTACCTCAGCACCAAAAACACCATCCTGAAAAAATACGATGGCCGTTTCAAGGATATTTTTGAAGAAACCTACCAGAACGAGTTCAAAGCCGAATTTGACAAGGCAGGCCTCACCTATGAGCACCGCCTCATTGATGACATGGTGGCCAGCGCCTTGAAATGGAACGGCAACTTTGTATGGGCCTGTAAGAACTACGATGGCGACGTACAGTCAGACACCGTTGCGCAAGGCTTCGGCTCCCTGGGCCTCATGACCTCTACCCTGGTTACGCCTGACGGTAAAACCATGGAAGCAGAAGCGGCACATGGTACCGTTACCCGCCACTACCGGGACCACCAGGCCGGCAAGCCCACTTCCACCAACCCCATTGCTTCCATCTTTGCATGGACGCGTGGCCTGGAGTTCCGCGGCAAGCTGGACGGCAACCAGGAGCTGATCAACTTCTGCCAGGCGCTGGAGCAGGTTTGTATTGAAACCGTAGAAAGCGGTAAAATGACCAAAGACCTGGCCGTTTGTATCCATGGCAACAAGGTGGAGCACGGTAAACATTACCTGTACACCGAAGAGTTCCTGGAAGCGCTTGACACTGCGCTGAAAGCCAAACTGAAGAAATAAAATTTTGTCTATATAGCTGATAATGAAAACGTCCCGCACCACGCGGGACGTTTTTTTATGGGCCTTAAAATCCCGCTCATCAGAAAGTATCCTGCCCGTACCGCTACTTTTCCTTACATTTAATGCGTCAAAACCAACACCATTTATGAAAAAGAGCCACATTTTCCCCGCGCTGCTGCTATTGCCTGCCCTGGCCGGCGCGCAAGACACATTCACCATTAAAGGCAAGGTTGGGAACAATAGCGCCCCCGTTAAGGCCTACCTCCGTTACGCACAAGATGGCAAACCCGTTACAGACTCTGCCGTACTGAGCAACGGCGTCTTCGAGTTCACTGGTACTATAGCAGAACCTGTTAAGGCCCAGTTATTTCTTAACTACGCCCCCGGCACGCCGCGCCCTGTTATGGAGAATGCGCGGCTTTACCTGGAAAAAGGCCTCATCTACGTTGAAAGTGCAGACTCCCTGAAAGTTGCCAAAATAAAGGGCGGGGCCGTGAATACAGACAATGCTGCCCTGGAAGCCGCGCTCAAAACCAACAATGATCAAAACAAGGCACTGATGGACGAGTATATGTCCAAACCGGAAGAAGAACGGAAAGACAAGGACTTTATTGCCAGCCTGCAAAACAGGAGCAAACAGTACTACGAAGAACGTAAAACCATTCTCAAAAAATTCTACGAAACGCATACCGGCACTATAGTAGGCCTTGACGCGCTGAAAGAGTTTGCCGGCTCCACGCCTGACTATAGCGAAATACAGCCGCTCTTCGCCAAACTGGCGCCTGAAGTGCGCAACAGCAAAAGCGGCGTTAGTTATGCAGAACGCCTCGAGAAAGTAAAAGCAGTAGGCATTGGCCAGGTAGCGCCCGCGTTCACGCAAAATGACCCGGACGGTAAACCTGTATCTCTCGCATCTTTCAGGGGAAAATACGTACTGATAGATTTCTGGGCCAGCTGGTGCGGCCCCTGCCGTGCCGAAAACCCGCATGTGGTGAAAGCATACAACGAGTTCAAAGACAAGAACTTCACTATCCTGGGCGTATCGCTTGACAGGCCTGATGATAAAGACAAGTGGCTGCAGGCTATCCAGGACGATAACCTGGCCTGGACGCAGGTTTCAGACCTTGCTTACTGGAAAAATGAAGCAGCGCAGCTCTACGCTGTCAGCTCCATTCCCCAGAACTTCCTCCTGGACCCGAACGGCGTTATTGTTGCCAAAAACCTGAGGGGAGAAGCCCTTCAGAAGAAGCTGGCGGAATTGATCAAATAATCTGAGATCATGCTATAAAACAAAAGAATAAGCCGCTTCCGAAAGGAGGCGGCTTTTTTTATTTGAAGTACCGCATCATCACCTGGTCTTCCCCGTACACATCTTCATAAAACTGCATTTTGCCGTTTCTCAACTCAGCGGTGAAGTACCGGATGTAAATAGGCAGCCTTTTATGCATGGTATACTGCTTCTGCTGCTCGGTATCAAGCCAGGTACGGACGCTGTCCCGAATGCCGGGACGGGGGTCATTGCGCACCATGTACATGGCCAGGCTGTCCCACTGCTGCACCCTTACGCAGCCATGGCTGAGCGCGCGGTTGGAATTACTGAAGAGGCTGCGGTTATTGGTATCGTGCAGATACACGCTGTACTTGTTCATGAAATTAAATTTCATAACGCCCAGGGAATTGTCCAGCCCGTCCATCTGCCGCAATACATAAGGAAAATATTTTTTGCTCAGCCGCTCCCAGTGAATAGTGTCCGGGTTTACCACGTTGCCTTTATGGTCTACCACTTCCAGGTTCTTTTCAGCAAGGTAGTATACGTTCTTTTTGATCTGCGGCAGCATTTCTTTGAACACAATGCTGTAGGGCACACGCCAGTAAGGGTAGAGCACAAAATTGGTCATCACGGAGTTGAGCAGGGGTGTGCGTGTACGCGGGGCGCCCACTATCACGCGAGATTCCAGCATCATGGTATCATTTTCCATTACGTGCATCCGGAAAGCGGGTATGTTCACGAGCAGGTAACGGTCTGGCAGGGAATCAGGGAATTTGCGCCAGCGGTCAAGGTTCAGGGCCGCCTGCAGCAGCCAGTCTGCCGGCTGCTTGTTCAGCGTCTGGATGGTGCGTTTGCCGGCAATACCGTCAGGGTATATGTTAAACTCCCGCTGAAAAGCCTTCACGGCATTTTTAAGCGGCACGGTGTCTGTTTCCGGAATGCCGGTGGTATCGTAATGCCCGCCCGCCATGAGGCGGATGGCAAGCTGCCGGCGGAACTGCGGTGTGTCTGCATACGTCTGGGGCAGGGTATCCCACTGCTTGCCGCCGTATTGGGCCTTGTACAGCCGGATGCCTTCTTTCAGGCTGAGGTACCCTTCATGTACCGGCTCCTGTTGCTGCAGCAGCGCGCTTACATCTCCCGCCTGCAGCGCCTGCTGCAAAAAAGCGGTGAGCACGGTATCTGAAAAAAGAGAATCTTTGCGGAGGGTGATGCTGTCTTTCGGCGCAATGCCAAAATGCAGGTCACTGGCCATTTTCATAAAAGCGTCTGTGAGCAGTACATCCACTTTTGCCCAGAGGGCCGCATCTTTCCGTGACCGCTCCAGTTGCTGCCGGGCGCCCTGCAGCGCGGCCAGGTGGTAACGCGCGGGCGGCAGACCGTAATTGTCTGCATTGGTGATCCAGTCCATCAGGCTGTACACGGCTTTATGCGTGCGGCCATTGTCTGACCAGAAAGCCGCGCCCTGGTGCTGGCGGTAGGCATGCTGCAGGGCGCTCAGGCGGAAGGCGGGCACACTGTCTTCCATCATGCCCTCATTACCGCTCACATATTCCAGCCGTTCAGCCACCTGGGCCGCCACTACCTCATTCAGTTGGCGCGGGTCCTGTACAATTTCCTGTTGCCTGGGCTGCCCCTTTTTACGGCCACAGGCTGATATGCCTATGATAATCAATATGGTCCAGCCTGCTCTCAAGTAATTCATCCGGGTTACATTCTATGATTTACGCATCTAATGTAGAATAAATTACAAATACCGTGCAGGAATTAACGGGATATTCACATGGGGGCTAGCGGTGCAGCGCCGGGTTGATGCGCAAATATACCTGGGCGCTCAGCGGATTTTTGCCGTAAATGCTGTACAGTGCCTGGTCTTCTACGTTGATGGTACCCTGCGCGCCTATGGAAAGGTTGGTTTTCCAGATAGTGGCCAGCGTGCGGGCATACCCTACCGTAAAGGCGTGTACATTGAATTTGGCATGCGGCAACTGGTCTTCCAGGTGAAGCTCATGTGTTGACTTTTCCACAAACTCATACCGGCCGTATACCGCGTTCTTTTGCAGCTGCAGGTTGCTTTCCAGCAGGAAGGAATGCTCCCGGTGGTTGTCACTTTTGCTGTTGAGGCCCCACACCGCCGCGGAAGCAATGAAGTTGCCGGGCTGCCTGAACTGGGCGGTATGGATAGCGGAAGCCGTGGTGCGGGTTACGTTCTCTTCCGGCTCCAGCGCTTCAGGACTGTGCACAAAGGCCTGTGAGAATTGCAAAGCCCACTGGCGGGAAGGATTGTAGCTCACACGGTAGGCGTAGCTGTCAAACAGCGGCTTGTCAAAATTGTAGCGGTCTTCATCCGGCTCCCGGCCGGTAAAGCTGGAAAATTCCGCTTTCACCTGTTTGTACCGGAAGCCCAGCGTACCCACGCCAAAGGTGATATGCGTAGCATCCTGCCAGTGGTGGCCCAGCGGCGCATCAGGATTGTTCATGGCGGATACGCGGTGCATGAAGGCGGGTGCGCTGATAGCCGGCTCACCGGGGTAGCCGATGTAGGCGTACACGTCCATGTCTTTATTGATGGCATGAGTATACCCCACGCTCAGGGCGGCAAACATATCATGCGGGTGCTGCCGGTCTACCAGCGGCTGGCCCTGCCATGTTTCGCCAGACTGGAAAAGCAGCGGGTAGCCCGCGCCGCCCATTACCGCCCGGTCAAAGCTGAGCATTACCGTAGCGTTCAGCAAACCTCTCTTCCCTACCCGGTGGTTCATCATGCCCATCAGCCAGTTGGGCGCGTCAAACTTGGTATCGCCGCGGGAGCCTTTGGCAGTGAAGTCTGTAGATGTATAACGAAGGAAGATATTGCCGTGAAGCATGAACGATGTATTGCCCCTTTGCGCCATGTACATGTACATCGGCGTATTATCCGTCAGCCAGCTGGTGCCGGAGCCGTTGCGGTTCATGGGGAGGTTCAGCGAGTAAGCGCTGGTCATGTTGTGCATGCTATGGTCTCCATGCATCTGGTGAGCGCTGTGATCCGCCGCCGTGTCTTTTTGCTCCGGCATATGGTGCTCATGTCTTTTTGCAGGCGTTGTATCTTTCTTTGCAGGCATGTGATGCTCATGCTGCGCCTGCGCAACGCCTGCCCATATAGTTAGTACTGCTAATAATCCTGTTAACCTTTTCATACTGCTTGTTTTATTTACAGCAATTTTTCTTTACAAATAACGACCGGATGAACCGGAGTACGTTTAACATCATTTTTCCCATGGTACCAGGTTTTTACAAAGGTAGCCCTCTTTCCAGGCGTGCACCTTATATAATTATGGGAATGTGTTACAGGATTCCCTCCGTTTACGGCTGATGAGCATCATTTTTTCCCGTGACGCGCCTCATCGGCCACCAATGGCCGCGGGCTTACTTTTGGGGCATGCAAACAGCCACTGCCGTTTCCCAATGCGCCCATTGCGGCGAGCCCTGCGCCAAAGGAGAACAATTCTGCTGCCATGGTTGCAAGATGGTGTACGAGCTGCTGAACGAGCATGGGCTTTGCGCTTATTATACCCTCAATGCCCGCCCCGGCACTGCGCAACGGGTGCCTGTACGGCAGCACAAATTTGCGTTTCTTGATGAAGCGCCCATTCACCGCCAGCTCATCCAGTATGAAGATGAGCAACAGGCGCATGTTACCTTTTATATTCCCAACATTCATTGCAGCTCCTGTCTCTGGCTGCTGGAAAACCTGCACAAGGTGAACCCCGGCGTGCAGCAGGTCAACGTGAACTTCAGCAAAAAAGAAGCCCGGGTAATTTTCATGCCGCAGCAAACCACCCTCCGGAAAGTGGTGGAAACGCTGGCCGGCATAGGGTACGAACCCTATATCAGCCTGCAGGACCTGCAAAAGAAAAAGCCGCCCGTGAACCGGCGCATCCTCTACCAGCTGGGCGTAGCAGGCTTTTGTTTTGCCAACATCATGCTGCTCAGCTTCCCGGAATACTTCTCCGGTGAAAACCATATGGACGGTACCATGGGCCTCGTATTCCGCTACCTGAACCTGGCGCTTTCACTGCCGGTGTTCTTCTTCAGCGCACAACCTTTTTACGCTTCCGCATGGAAAGGCCTGAAACATGGTTTCCTTAACATAGACGTGCCCATTGTACTGGCCATTGTGGTCACATTTGTGCGCAGCGTTACAGACGTACTGACGGGCGCCGGCGCCGGCTACTTTGATTCCATGACGGGCATTGTGCTCTTTATGCTCACCGGCCGCGTGCTGCAAGACAAAACGTATAAAGGCCTTTCTTTTGACCGGGACTATACCTCCTATTTCCCCATAGCCGTTACTGTTATAAAAGAGCAGCAGGAGGTTCCCGTACAGCTGCCCGATGTCAAAACCGGGGATACGCTCCTCATACATCACCAGGAGCTGGTACCGGCAGACGGCATCCTTGTAAAAGGCAAGGCCCTCATAGATTACAGTTTTGTAACCGGTGAATCCGCCCCTGTTACCAGGCAGATGGGCGAGATCATTTATGCCGGCGGGCGGCAGCTGGAAGGGAATATGGAGATACTCACCATCAAGGAGGTAGCACAGAGCTACCTTACCAGCCTGTGGAACCGCGATGAAATGCAGCACAAGGAACAGCAAGCCTCCTTCATCCATCTGCTGGGCAGGAATTTTACGTGGATTGTATTGTTCATTGCCGCGGTTACCACCATTTACTGGGGCATCTATGATACGTCAAAAATATGGCCTGCCGTTACTTCCATCCTGATAGTAGCCTGCCCCTGTGCCTTGCTGCTGGCGGCCTCTTTCACCAACGGGCATACGCTGCGCATACTCAGCAGGCACCGCCTGTACCTGCGCAACGCGCAGGCTATTGAAACGCTGGCCGCTACAACACATATAGTATTCGATAAAACCGGCACGCTTACCGGCAAGGCGCAGTCTGCCACCACCTGGCACGGCCGTGCGCTTACCGTAGAAGAGCAGCTGGCCATTGGCGCGGTAAGCGGCCAGTCTCAGCACCCCGCCAGCCGGGCGGTGATGGCCGTATGCAGCAAACCGGCAAACGCGGAAGTGCTGCGCTTCACGGAAGATACCGGCCAGGGCCTCCAAGGCTGGGCGCGTCAAATGCATATACAATTGGGCAGCGCTGCCTATACCGGCGCTAAAGAAGGTATTGGCAGCCAGGTGCACGTAAATATCAACGGAGACTACGCCGGTTACTTCCTGCTGTCCCACACCTACCGCGAAGGCATTAACGAAATGCTGCACGCCCTGCCCTACCCGCTGACGCTGCTCTCCGGAGACCATGACGGAGATGCGCCCTTGCTCCGCAATATGATGGGGCAGCAGGCAGACCTGCGTTTCCGGCAGCAGCCCCATCAGAAGCTGGACCATATTATCGCCTTGCAGCAGCAGGGCAAGCAGGTGCTGATGATCGGGGATGGGCTGAACGATGCCGGCGCGCTCAAACAAAGCAACACCGGTATATCCCTGACGGAGAACAGCAACAACTTCATCCCCGCCAGCGACGGTATTATGGAAGCCTCCCAACTGCGGCGGTTACCAGCCTTCATCCGGTTCTGCCAATCCGGCAAGCGGGTGATCCTGATCAGTTTTGCAATATCCGTACTGTACAATATCACCGGCCTGTTCTTTGCCGTGCAGGGCAAACTCTCACCTCTCACCGCCGCCATACTGATGCCCGCCAGCTCCATCAGCATTGTGCTGCTCACCTGGGCGCTGAGCGAGTGGGCCGGCAACAGGTTGCTGGGTGATGACAGTCATCACCGCCCGTGATGGCCATCATAAACCCTCCTGCCGCATACCGCTACTTTTGCCTAAACTGTCAGCCATGAGCGTGATCATACTTCTCCTGGGCGCAAGCCTCATAGTTGCGCTGTTCTTTCTCTTCGCTTTTATCTGGTCTGTTAAAGACGGGCAATATGAAGATGATTTTTCTCCCGCGCACCGCATGTTATTTGACGATAAAACCGACAACGAATAAATCAACACTATGTCTCTCGAAAAATTCTCGTACGACAACCGCACCGTAAAATGGTTTGCCTACGCCACCATGTTCTGGGGCCTTGTAGGCATGCTGGCAGGTTTGTGGGCGGCCACTGCCCTTGTTTATCCCGACCTGAACCTGGGCTACGCGCCCACTACTTTTGGCCGCCTGAGACCTGTTCACACCAACGCCGTTATTTTTGCGTTTGTGGGCAACGGCATTTTCATGGGCGTATATTATTCCCTGCAACGCCTGTGTAAAGCCCGCATGTTCAGTGACGTGCTGAGCAAAATCCACTTCTGGGGCTGGCAGGCCATTATTGCGGGCGGGGCCCTCACCCTGCTGATGGGTTACACTACCGGCAAGGAATACGCCGAGCTGGAGTGGCCGTTCGATATCGCCATCACCCTCATCTGGCTGGTGTTTGGCGCCAACATGCTGGGAACCATTCTCCGCCGCCGCGTATCTCACCTGTACGTTGCCATCTGGTTCTACATCGGTACTTGGGTGGCCATTGCCATGCTGCATATCATCAACTCTTTTGAAATGCCGCTTTCGCTTTTCAAAAGCTACTCCTGGTATGCCGGCGTGCAGGATGCCCTGGTGCAATGGTGGTACGGTCACAACGCTGTAGCGTTTTTCCTCACCACTCCTTACCTGGGGCTGATGTACTACTTTATTCCCAAAGCAGCCAACCGCCCTGTTTATTCCTACCGCTGGTCAATCATCCACTTCTGGGCGCTCATCTTTATTTACATCTGGGCCGGGCCTCACCACCTGCTCTACACCGCATTGCCGGAATGGGCGCAATCACTGGGTACGGTATTTTCCATCATGCTCATAGCTCCCTCCTGGGGCGGTATGCTCAACGGCTTGCTCACCCTGCGCGGCGCCTGGGACCGCGTGCGGGAAGATGCCATCCTGAAATTTTTTGTGGTGGCGCTCACCTGTTACGGCATGGCCACTTTTGAAGGGCCTATGCTGTCTCTTAAAAACGTGAACGCCATCAGCCACTATACAGACTGGACCATTGCGCACGTTCACGTAGGCGCGCTGGGCTGGAACGGCTTCCTCACCTTCGGCATCCTGTACTGGATGATACCGCGCATCTTCTCCACACAGCTTTACTCCCGCAAATGGGCCAACACCCACTTCTGGATAGGTACCCTGGGCATCATCTTCTACGTGATTCCCCTGTATTGGGCCGCCTTTACACAAAGCATGATGTGGAAGCAGTTCACCGAAGAAGGCACGCTCAAATTCCAGTTCCTGGAAACCGTTACCACCATTGTGCCCATGTACGCCCTGCGCTCCGTAGGCGGGCTGCTGTACATCAGCGGGCTGGTGCTGATGATCGTGAACCTGGCCAAAACCATCCGTCGCGGTACCTTTGTGGCTGACGAAGCCGCCGAAGCGCCGCCATTAGCTAAAGTAACCGCTACCTACGGCAAAGCGCACTGGCATAACTGGATAGAGCGCCGCCCTGTACAAATGGTCATTTTCAGCCTGGTAGTAGTAGGTATTGGCGGTATACTGGAAATGGTGCCCACCTTCCTGGTACGCAGCAACATTCCCACCATCAGCAGCGTAAAACCATACACGCCGCTTGAATTGCACGGCCGCGATATCTACATCCGCGAAGGCTGCTACACCTGCCACTCACAAATGATACGTCCCTTCCGTGATGAAGTGGCGCGTTATGGCGACTATTCCAAAGCCGGCGAGTTTGTGTACGATCACCCCTTCCAATGGGGCTCCAAACGTACCGGGCCAGACCTGGCGCGGCTGGGCGGCAAGTACCCTGACTCCTGGCACTACAATCACATGCTGGACCCCGTGTCTATGTCTCCCGGCTCTATTATGCCCCCCTACCCCTGGCTGTTTGACAACCGGGTTGATAAAGGCAAAACGCCCGCCATGATCAACGTGATGCGCAAACTGGGCGTGCCTTACCCCGAAGGATATGAGCAGCAGGCAAAAGCAGACTTTGACAAGCAGGCGGGCCAGATAGCAGACAACCTGAAAAGAGACAAGCTGGAGATACCGGCAGACCGGGAGATAGTAGCGCTCATTGCGTACCTGCAGCGGCTGGGCACAGACATTAAAGTGAGTGAAGCAAAAAACTAGATCGTCATGAAATTCATCAAATACCTTGAAAGCATAGCAGGCGTCAGCATCTACCCGATGGCCTCCCTGCTGATATTCACCGCATTCTTTTTGCTGGCCGCCTTCTGGGCTTTAAAAGCGGATAAAAAAATGATGGACAGCATCAGCCACATTCCCCTGGATAACGACAAACCTGAAAATCAAGAACGCAATGTTTAGTCTCCTCATATTATCACAAACTCCGCCCAGCCCCTTTGCAGGCCTCAACCACCCCGTGGCCCTCATGCTGGTCTGCGTAGCCTTCGGCCTGCTGATTGCCATCGGCGCGCTGGCTTATACGGTGCTGGGCGCTATGGACATTTACCGCGAAAAGATCAAAAAGACCCCGGTCATCCTTGTACTCATGGCCGCAGGCACCCTGCTGGCGCAAAATGCGCAGGCGCAGGAAGTGAAAAAGAACATTGTAAGCGGGCTGGCCAACAGCAGCTTCTACGTGCTCACATCCGTGATTGCGCTGGAGCTGCTGGTGATCCTGATGCTGCTGTATGCCTTACGCGTACTGACCGGCATTCAGAACAAACGCAAGCCACGGGCCGTTACCGCCAAAACACGGGTGAACTGGCTGGAAAAGCTGAACAAGACCCAAAGCGTAGATGCCGTTACGGAAGCAGATATAGATATGGGGCACGATTATGACGGCATCCGGGAGCTGAACAATCCCACCCCGCCGTGGTGGCGCTGGAGCTTTTACTTCAGCATGCTGTTTGCCGTAGTGTACCTCTGGCGTTACCATGTGTCTCACGCCGCCCCGCTGCAGCTGGAAGAGCTGGCCATTGCACAGGCCAAGGCAGAAGAAGCCAAAGCCGCCTACCTGCAAAATGCGGCCAACAATATTGACGAGAACAATGTAACGCTGCTCACAGACGCGGCAGATATTGCCGGCGGTAAAACGCTCTTTGCCGCCAACTGCGCCGCCTGCCACGGGCAGGAAGGCCAGGGCATGGTAGGGCCTAACCTTACGGATGAGTACTGGCTGCACGGTGGAGAGGTGAAGGATATCTTCTCTACCATCAAATACGGCGTACCGGAGAAAGGAATGAAATCCTGGAAGGAAGATTTTTCTCCCAAACAGCTGGCGCAGCTTACCGCCTTTATCAAATCCATTCACGGCACCAACCCGCCCAACCCCAAAGCAAAAGAAGGTACTTTATATAACGGAGAGTAAAGCAGGATGATGGAAGCAGAAGAAATTTTCAGAGACAAGCTGGCCACCGTAAATGAACAGGGCAAACGTCACTGGATCTATGCTAAAAGACCAAAAGGCAGGCTCTATAACATCAGGAGCATAGTAAGCTGGTGTTTCTTCATAGCGTTTTTCAGCCTGCCGTTTGTGCAAATAGACGGCAGGCCCCTGTTCCTGTTTGATGTAACGCAGGGGCGTTTCATCCTGTTCGGCGCTATTTTCTGGCCGCAGGATTTTTTCATTTTCGGCCTGGCCATGCTGGCTTTCATCCTCTTCATCGTGCTTTTCACCATGGCCTTTGGCCGGCTTTTTTGCGGCTGGGTGTGCCCGCAAACAGTATTCATGGAAATGATCTTCCGGAAAATAGAATACTGGGTTGAGGGAGACGCACCCGCGCAACGGCTGCTGAACGCAGGCCCCTGGAACGGGGAAAAGATCAGGAAGAAGGTGATCAAACATGCTTTGTTCTTCTCCCTGTCTGTATTGATAGCCAATACTTTCCTGGCGTATATTATTGGTATTAAAGAACTGCAGGCCATTGTAACGGCGCCGGTATCTGAACACCCCGGCGGCTTTGCGGCCATGATCGTTTTCTCCGCCGTGTTCTACAGCGTGTTCGCCTTCTTCCGTGAACAGGTATGCACCGTAGTATGCCCATACGGCCGCCTGCAAAGCGTGTTGCTTGACAAAAACTCCGTAGTGGTGGCCTATGACTATGTGCGGGGCGAGCCCAGGGGCAAGTTCAGGAAAAAAAGCCCGCAGCGCGCAGACAAGGAAGAAACGACCCTTGGCGACTGTATAGACTGTTTCCAGTGTGTGCATGTTTGTCCAACAGGTATAGACATCCGCAACGGCACCCAGCTGGAATGCATTAACTGCACCGCCTGCATGGATGCCTGTGATTTTATGATGGAAAAAACAGGCCGCGCCAAGGGCCTGGTCCGCTATGCCTCCGAGAACGGCATTGCGGAGAAAAAACCCTTGCGCTTCACCGGCAGAATGAAAGCATACACCATGGTGCTGCTGCTCATTACCGGCGCCATTACGTTTCTGCTCATCAGCCGCAAGCCGGTGAGCGGCACCATTATCCGCACGGCAGGCATGCTTTTCCAGGAACGGGGAGCAGACAGCGTCAGCAACCTCTACCGCATCAAGCTGGTGAACAAAACTACGGCAGACGTGCCGCTCACATTGCGGCTGGAGCGGCGTAACGGGCAGCTGGAAGTAATAGGCCATACTCCCATCCACATCAAGGCGGAAGGCCAGGGAGAAGGCACCTTTTTTATTGTGCTGCCCCGTAAAGAGATCACAGAAAGAAAAACAACGCTTACCATCGGTTTATATGAAGGAACAAAGCGGCTAGATGAAAAGCAGACCACTTTTCTGGGCCCTGTGAGCCATTAACATTAAAACATATCAGGTATGAACTGGGGACATAAGATCATTATCGTATTTGTACTGTTTGCCGCCGGCATTCTCACATTGGTGATCAAAAGCATGCGCACGCGCATAGACATGGCCACAACAGACTATTATGCCGCGGAGCTGAAGCATCAGCAAAACATGGATGCACAGGCCAATGCCCATGCGCTCACCGCTCCTGTACGCATCAGGCAGCAGGGAGATGTGCTGGAAATTGTTTTTCCCGCTGAAATGCATGCGGAACAGATGACCGGCGAGGTGCACTTTTACCGGCCTTCAGACGCCCGGCAGGATGTCAGGTTGCCGCTCACCCCGGATGCGGACGGGCGCATTTTTGTAAGCCGCAGCCAGCTGCATAAAGGCAACTACAGCATCAAGCTGCAATGGGAAGCGGCAGGCAAACCTTATTACCAGGAAACACAATATTACATCCAATGATAGCCGCATTATTACTGGGATTCCTGGGGAGCTTTCACTGCATCGGCATGTGCGGCCCCATAGCGCTCACCTTGCCGGTGCAGCATCTCCGGGGCGCAAAAAAAATGGGAGGCATCCTGCTCTACAATGCCGGCCGGGTTACCACCTACATGCTGCTGGGCCTTTTGTTCGGCTGGCTGGGCAGGCAGTTTTACCTGGGCGGCCTGCAGCAGTGGCTGTCTGTTTCCCTGGGCATACTGCTGCTGGCCGGCATGTTCTTTTACCGGTTCATGCCCGTGCCCAAACTGCACATCATCAAAAAAACGCTGGGAGGCCTGCTGGTACAGCAGCGCTTCAGTACGCTCTATGCTATAGGGTTCCTGAACGGCCTGCTGCCCTGCGGCCTGGTTTACCTGGGCATAGCCGGGGCGCTGGCCAGCGGAGACGTGCTGGAAGGCATGCTCTTCATGGGGGCCTTTGGCGCAGGCACCCTGCCCGCCATGGCTGCCGTTACCTGGTTCAGCCAGCTGGTGAGCCTGCCGGTGCGCCGCCACATCCGCCGGCTGATCCCTTTTGCAGTGGGGGTAATGGCCGTACTGCTTATTCTGCGCGGCATGAACCTGGGCATCCCGTATATCAGCCCTGCCATGCAACCCGCCGCCGTCAATTGTTGTCATAAACCGTCATAACATGGACCTCATACAGAAATACAACATACCTGCTCCGAGATACACCAGTTACCCCACCGTTCCTTTCTGGAACAACGAGCCCGGCTGGGAAGCAGCCCTGGCGCAAAGCAGCACGGAACCCCTGAGCCTCTACATCCACCTGCCGTTTTGCGAAAGGCTGTGCACTTATTGCAGTTGCAACAAATACATCACCGTTAATCATGATCATGAGGCGCCGTACATAGCGGCCGTGCTGAAAGAGTGGGCATTATACCTGCAGCGGTCCACCACGCGCCCGCAGCTGCAGGAGCTGCACCTGGGCGGCGGCACGCCCACCTTTTTCAGTCCCCGTAACCTGCGCTACCTGCTGGAAACCATCCTTCAAAGCTGCGATGTGCTGCCCGGCGCCGCCTTTGCCTTTGAAGGCCACCCCAACAACACCACCTATGAGCACCTGCAAACGCTGTACGAGCTGGGTTTCAAAAGGGTGAGCCTGGGCATACAGGATTTTGACCTGGCCGTGCAAACCATCATCAACCGCATCCAGCCGTATGAGAATGTAGAAAAAGTAGTGCGGGAAGCGCGTGAGCTGGGATACACCTCCATCAACTTCGACCTCATTTACGGCCTGCCCCTCCAAACGCCGCAAAGCATCAGCGCTACCATCGAAAAAGTGATGCATCTCTACCCTGACCGTATTTCATTTTACAGCTACGCCCATGTACCCTGGGTGAAAGGCAACGGGCAGCGCCTCTTCACGGAGCGAGACCTTCCGGCCCCCGCCGTAAAACGGGGCCTGTATGAACTGGGCCGCTCCATGCTGACGGAACATTATTATGAGGAAATAGGCATGGACCACTTTGCCCTGCCGGACGATGAGCTATACAAGGCGCAACAGAGCGGTACGCTTCACCGCAACTTCATGGGCTATACCATTCACCGGGGCAACCGCTTGCTGGGGCTTGGCATGTCTGCCATCAGCGATCACGGTACGGCATACACGCAGAACGAAAAAAGCCTGGCCGCATACCAGCAGGCGCTGGAAGAAGGCAGGCTGCCGGTGGTGCGCTCCCATGTACAAAGCCAGGAAGACCTGTACCTTGGCCGCCACATCCGGGAGCTGATGTGCAATTTTGAAACCGCCTGCACACCTTCCCTCACAGTAATGGAGCACTTGCAGGAGCCGCTGCGTGACGGGCTGGTAGCGGTTCAACCCGGCCGCGTGGCCGTTACAGAAAAAGGAAAGCCATACATACGTAACATATGTATGGCCTTTGATGCTTACCTGTGGAAAAATTCACCGAACACGCGGGTGTTCAGCGGCGCCATCTGAATCAGATCTTGTCAAGCGGCTTGCGTACGCTTTCCTTCAGCTGCCTGAACTGGCTGGGCGTAAGGCCCGTCACTTTTTTGAACTGGCCGGAAAGATGCGCCACGCTGCTATAACCCAGCTTGTATGAAATTTCGCTGAGCGTCAGCTCACCGTACATGAGCAGCTCTTTCACCCGTTCAATTTTCTGATGAATGATATATTGCTCTATGGTGGTGTTTTCCACTTCCGAGAAAAGTTTGCTCAACTGGTGATAATCCTTTTGCAGCCGTTGCGCCAGCAGGGAGGAGAAGTTTTCGTTCAGCTCTTCCAGGTCCCCATAATGCACTGTTTCCACTACAAAATTCTTGATGCCTTCCACCAGCTGGTGACGCTTGTCGTCCAGCAGCAAAAAACCCTCCGCCTCCAGCGCTTTGGCAATAGCAGCTGTTTGTTCCTCACCGGGGCTGGCATTCAGCATGGCCTTTCCCAATCCTACATCCGCCACGTCAAGCCCTTGCTGTTCCAGCACCTGCCGCACCATTTTAATGCAGCGGGGGCACACCATGTTTTTGATATACAATGTGGTATTCTCCATTCCTATTTTTTTCTGATGTTGAAAATATTATGCTCCAGCTTCACCATGTACACGGTGGTCATATTCCGTGCCATGTCCCCGAACAGCTGCGTACGGTAACTCAGGTCTACCCGCGTGGTGCTGTTGAAAATGAACTGTACGGCGGGCGCCACGTCTACGTAGTAATTGCGGCGGTATTGGTCAAGGTTGGATTTGCCCAGCAGCTCCACGTAGAGGTTCAGGTTGGTCTGTTTATAGCTGGTATACGTGCGGGGCAGCAGCAGGTACCCGGCAGACAGGCTGTAGTTGAGCGCGTTCCGGGAAAAGAACAAAGGCATTTCATCCTTCACGTTCTTGAAATACCGGTCGTACCCCAGCGTGCCGGAAACGGCCAGTTTGTGCAGCAGCTGCGTGGCAATGAGGCCGCCGCTTACACCGGAGGTGGTGCCATCAAGGTCCAGCTCCTCATTGTAATACTGCCTGGCGTTATGATCATGCCCCGCTCCCGTTTCCGGGTAATAGGGGTTGTTGATGAGCGCCCCTTTTACGAATGCCGCCATCCTGAAATGGGAATGCACCTCGTCTTTAGACAAAAAACGGTACTTGGCGTACAGGCTGCCCCCTTCAAACTGGAACTGCCGCTGCATCATGTTGGAAAAATAACCGGTGGCATGCACCATCAGCTTTTTGGAAAAACCCACCATTACCTCCGGCGCCAGGCGGTAACCGATATAGTCCGCATGGTCCATCGGGAAGAGTTTGTTGGAAAGCCGCAGGCCCAGGGAATTGGCCGGCATGTTACTGGCCGGCTCCGTATTCACGTACAGCTCCTGCGCCCGTGCAGCAACGCCCGTGCAAGCCAGTGCCAGCAGTATAAAAAATTTCTTCATGCTGCCGGTTTTTTAAATGGTACCGTGATACACGCGTTTGCCCGCAGCGCCGCCTTTACAGCAATCTGCCATGGTGCCGGTGGCGTAGCAGGCCATTTTGGTTTGGGCGCTGTATTTTTTGAAGGTCTTCGCAGATACGAAGTTCTTGTCTACAATCGTGATGTCTTTTTCACCTTGCAGTACCTGCGGTGTAATGTTCAGGAAGTGTAATGTTTGCCCTGCAAAAGAAATATGAGTGTCATTCTCCACCTTCACCTTGTCAAAATTGGCCGTAACGGTAAGTTTGGCCACGGAAAAACCTGCGTTTTCCACCTTGTCACGGATCTGGTCAAGATTAACCGCGGCGTTAGGTTTGAAATGCAGGATGAAGGTAGTATTGTTGAGGTCGGTGTCTATCTTGTCTACGAACGGCAGTGTTTTCAGCGCCTTGAAAGTGGCGTTGGAGCACATGGCGCAGGTCAGGCCTGCTGCCTGCAGCGAAGCTTTCTTATACTGCGCCGAAGCCGTGAATTGTGCGCCCAGGAGCGCTATTGCCAAGAGAATAGTTTTCATGATCATTGATTTTTAATGGCTTTGCCTGATGATAAATAAACGGATTACGCCTTTTCCCGGATTGATGGGGGAAAAGGGGATACGCGTATCAGACAAGTAAAATGCAATGATGCAGGTAGAGCGGTTTATCCGTTATCAGCGGTGGAGCGTGCAGCGGCGCCCAGGCATGCAGCACAGGGGCGGCATGTACGGCCTGCAACCACAGCGGCTGCGTGCTGACGGGAAGTGCAATGACGGTGGTGGTGAGGCCGGCAAAAGTCTTCGCGGCCTGGTGAGTATTGTCCAGCTTCAGGAATTTGGCCTCGTCCTTACAGCAATCCCCTTTTACCGGCATGCCGCATTTGCCGCAGCCCTCGTTATGGGTATTGTGCAGGTCTACAGAAGCCAGCTCCCCCATACAATAATGCAAATTAACACTGAACCCGCTGGTTATCAGCGTGTAAAGCATTGCAATACATATGATTATTAGCTTCTTCATGTGCTGTACAGGCCCAAAGTTACGGTTTTTCTCCCATCTATGCGGTTTCTCCCCAGGCCGTCACCACCAGGCTGCGGGAGCCGCCATAGTTGCGATGTTCGCAGAGGTAAATGCCCTGCCAGGTGCCCAGCGCGGGCCGGCCGCTGCGGATGGGAAAGGTAACGGAGCTGCCCAGCAGGGCGGCCTTCAGATGGGCGGGCATGTCATCAGGCCCCTCATCGTTATGCACATACTGCGGGTCGTTTTCAGGCACCGCCTTGTTGAAGTATGTTTCAAAGTCTTTCCGCACCGTAGGGTCTGCGTTCTCGTTAATAGTGAGCGAGGCGGATGTGTGCTGAATGAACACCTGGCAAATACCTGCCTTTATTTCCCGCAGCTGCGGCAGCGCCTGCATCACTTCTGACGTGATGAGGTGGAAGCCTCTTTTTTTAGGAGGCAGCTGGAAGAATGCCTGGAATACTTTCACTTTTCATTAAGTTTTAAGGCCATACTACAAACCTAGGGAATAAAACGGTATTGCCGGAAAAACAGGCCCAGGGGCTTTCCATATTTGATCTTCATTTCGTTTTTTTTAGATTTACAGGCGTTACGCACCATGCATATTTATCAACCGGCAATCCCCGGATAAAATTTACCAGGTATGGACGAGATGCCTTTAGAGGAGGAATTACTGGAAAAGGTGGCCCGGGGGGACAAGTCTGCATTTACAGCATTGTTTCACCGCTACCAGCGCCGCATATACGATATTGCCATCCGGCTTACGCATTCAACCATTATAGCGGAGGAAATGGTGCAGGATATTTTTACCATGATCTGGCTGAAGCGGGAAGACCTGCTGAAGGTCCGCGATTTCAACGCATACCTGTTCATTGTTACCCGTAATGAAGCCTACCGCACGCTGCGCAACCTCTCCACCCGCCGGGCCAGGCTGCGGGAGCTGGAAGAAGAAGAGGTAACAATTGCGCATAACAACGTACAACAGCAATTACTGGAAAAAGAATACGCCGCGCTGCTGAAAACGGCGGTGAGCCGTTTACCTTTCATGCAGCAACAGGTGTATCATTTAATGAAAGAACAGGCGCTGAAAAGGGACGAAGTGGCGGAACGCCTCAATATAAAGCCGGAAACCGTCAAACGGCATATTGCCCAGGCCATGCGCAACATCAGGGCATACCTCCTCTCCCATCCCGATCTGATCATTGCCCTGGTGCTGCTGCGGCCGGCCAATGAAATTTTTTTTCCGGGGCACTGACCCAACCGCCTTTTTCAAATACTCTTTATAACACAGGCCCGGTTAATGGCCGCCTTAATAATTCCGCAATATGTCTTCATCACGTATAGAATATCTGCTGGCGCAGTACCAGCGCGGCACCATCACACCAGGGGAAGAAGAAGAACTGGTGGCCCTGCTGGCAGAACCGGCCCATCAGCAGGTGGTGGAAGAGTGGATCGGCCAGGTGATGGCAACGGAAGACGCAGGCCACGCCATGCCGCCGGAGCATGCAGGACATATTCTGGAAGCCATTTTCCAGGCCGGGGAAATAAACGCCCCTGCCAAAACCAGGCGAATCCCACTTGTTACCAGGTGGGTGGCCGCGGCCGTTATTACCGGCATGGTGGCCCTGGGTACTTACCTGCTGGTGAAACAAAATGACCGTCCGGATGCGGCCCCGGCCTATGCAGCGGATGTTCCGCCCGGCAAAAGCCAGGCAGTGCTGGTGCTGGCAGACGGCGACACTGTTACGCTGGACAGTACGGGCAACCGCACCCTGCAACAGGGCAGCGCGGCCGTTACGCAGGCCAACGGGCAGCTGCAATACACCGCGCAGAACAAGCCGGAGGGCAGCCTTGCGTACAATGAGCTGAAAACTCCCAGGGGCGGACACTTCAGGCTGCAGCTGTCAGACGGCACCACGGTATGGATGAATGCCGGTTCGTCTCTCAAATATCCCGCAGCCTTTGCCGGTGCTGAGCGGGCCGTGGAGCTGAGCGGGGAGGCCTATTTTGAAGTGGCTAAAAACGCCGCCAGCCCGTTTCATGTAACCGCAGGCGGCATAAAAATACTGGTGCTGGGCACATATTTTAACATCAAGGCCTATGCGGACGAGCAGACCATCAACACCACGCTGCTGCAGGGAGCCGTAAAAGTAACCGGCCGGAAAGGCAGCAGTACGCTGAAGCCGGGAGAACAAGCACAGGTAGACGCTGACGGCGTGCTTTCCGTAACGCGGGTAAACACCGGTGACGTGATGGCATGGAAAAACGGGTTGTTCGTTTTCAAAACAGCAGATATACAAACCGTCATGCGCGAAATAAGCCGCTGGTACGATGTGGACGTGGTATACGAAGGAGTGCCAACGGCCCGTGAATTTGCCGGTAAAATATCAAGGAGCTATACGCTGCAGGAAGTATTGTCCGTGCTGCAGGCCAGTGACGTGCACTTCCGGCTCAATGGGAAAAAACTGACCGTTTTGCCATAGACAAGAGAGAAAAAATCAACATACAGTAACATTGCCTGAATACGCTTTGATCTGCCGGGAAGCCCGCTTCTCCGGCATGGGGGATATTTGCCGGCACTATTCTTTATCAACCAAATTTTCACTATGGTCTTCACCGTACGTCAAAAGATCAGCCGGGAGGCGCTACGCCGGCCCGGTAAAGTTCACCAATTTTTTTCCTGGCGCTGTAAACCTGCATGGATCATGAAAGTTTCATTCTTTCTGCTGCTTACCCTGGCTATGCATGCCAGCGGAAGAGCGCTGTCGCAAAAGATCACCATCAATGTGAAGGACGTACCACTGGAGAAGGTTTTCCTGTCTATTGAGCAGCAAAGCGGTTTTCTTTTCTGGTACGATGAAAAGCTGCTGAAACCCGCGCGGAAGGTCAGCCTCTCCGTAAAAGACGCCAGTCTTGAGCAGGTATTGCAGCTATGCCTGAAAAACCAGGGCATCGGCTACAAAATTATCCGCAACACCATTGTGCTTTCGCGGAGCGCGCAAGACCTGGTACAGGCCGGTAACGCGCTTCAGGCAGACTCCCTGATACGGGGAACGGTAAAGGTGCGCATTAAAGGCGTACTGCAACCAGCGCCGGGAGTAAGCGTTTCTGAAGAAGGCGCCTCTACCGGTACGCTTACAGACGAACAGGGAAATTTTGCCATTCGTATAAAAAGCGGCGCCACCCTGCAATTTTCCATGATCGGTTTTAAACCGCGTAAAATTGTTGCCGGCCAGGCGCCGCTGACGGAGGTAGTGCTGGAAGAAGATGTAAGCGAGCTGGATGCCATAGTGGTAACCGGTTACCAGGTACAGGCCAAACGCGCCGTAACAGGGTCTATTGCCAAAGTAAAGGGAGAAGATATTGAGAACATTCCGCTGCAATCTTTTGACAAGGCCATCCAGGGCAAGGCCGCCGGCGTGCTGGTGCAAACGGCCACCGGCGTTCCGGGCGGGGCGGTAAAGATCAGCATCAGGGGCGAAGGTTCAATTACCGCCGGTACGGAACCGCTATACATTGTAGACGGCGTGCAGTTCAACTCGTCTTCCCTCACCTCACGTACTTCCAACAATCCCCTGGCCTACATCAACCCAAACGATATTGAATCTATAGAAATACTGAAAGACGCGGCAGCAGCCTCCGTATACGGCGCCCAGGCCGCCAACGGCGTGGTGCTGATCACTACCAAAACGGGCAAGAGCGGCAAAACGAACGTAAACGTCAACTACTACCAGGGCGTTTCACTGCCCATGGCAAAAGTAGACGTGCTCAACACGCAGCAGGTGCTGGCCATGCGCCAGGAAGCGCTGAAAAACCGCTACCCAGACCGTTCAGACGCCAGCATCCGCGCGGACGTACTGCAGGAATACGGGCTGGAAGCAGGGCTTTCTGATGAGGATATTGCTGCGCTGCCTACTTATGACTGGCAGAATGCCACTTTCCGGGTAGGGCAGGTGCAGAATATTGAGCTGAGCGCATCCGGCGGTAATGAGAAAACCACTTTCTACGTTTCCGGCGCATTTAATAATCATGACGGGAATGTGATCGGCATCGATTTCAAGAAAGGCACCGCCAAGGTACGCATCGGCCACCAGGCCAGCAAACGCCTCTCTTTTGACCTGGGCATCAACATGAGCCTCATTACGCAAAACGGCAACACCGGCTCCCAGGGCAACACCACCGGGTACGCCTCTCCGCAGTACAGCGCCGTGTTCATGCCCCCCACGGTACCTGTTTACAAGGCAGACGGCAGCTTCAACAGCTACCCCGGCATGCCCGGCACCGGCTTCAACCCGGTACAGGCCGCGGTAGTGGATGACAACCGCATTCGCCACCGCGCGCTGGTAGGCAATTTCAGCGCCACCTATAAAATACTGGACAATCTCTCCTTCCGCTCCTTTTACGGGTTAGACTACCGCTATATCAAAACCGACTATTACCGGGACCACCGCACGCCCAACGGCGCCGTCTGGAACGGTTACCTGATCATAGAAGACATCGAGAACATCAATTTCACCACCACCCAAACGCTCAATTACCAGCGTCAGTTCAACAACGTTCACAACCTGTCTGTGCTGCTGGGCGCAGAGTACCGCAGCGACGTTAGCGAATACGCCTCTGCCCGCGGCGAAGGGTTCGCCACCTATCAGCTCCGCACCATGCAGTCTGCCGCCGTAGCCGCCAGCACTACCGGCAGCTGGACCGGTTTTCGCCGCCTGGGCTTTTTCACACAGGCCAACTATGATTTCCGCAAAAAATATATGCTGAGCGCCACCCTTCGTTACGACGGCTCTTCCAGGTTTGGCGCAGACAACCAGATGGGGCTCTTCCCCGCCATTTCAGCCGGCTGGGACATTGCCCGTGAACCTTTCATGGAAGACCATAACTGGGTAGACCAGCTGAAGCTGCGCGTGGGCTACGGAGAAACCGGCAACGATCAGATCAACAACGTTTCTTCCCGGGGCTTCTACCAGGGCGGCGGCGTTTACAACGGCAAAGCAGGCCTCCGCCTGATGACCATGGCCAATACAAGACTGGGCTGGGAAAGGAACGTAACCCTCAACCTGGGCACAGACTTCTCCCTGCTGAAAGGCCGCATTGCCGGCGCGGTGGAAGTATACAGGAGAGCCAGCAAAGACCTGCTGCTGAACCGCCCTGTGCCCTGGCTCAGCGGCTTTGACAATATAGATGATAATGTGGGCGAAGTAGTGAACAAGGGCCTTGAAATAGAACTGAACACCGTCAATGTTAAAACACAGCACTTCAGCTGGAACACCGGCTTCAACATCTCCTTCCTGCATAACGAAGTAACGGAGCTGTATGATGGGCTGCAATCCATCAGCAACACCATCAGGGTAGGACATCCGCTGAAAACATATTTCAGGCCCCGTTACGCCGGCGTTAACTCCGCCAACGGCAGGCCCATGTGGTATGACATCAATGGCAACATCACCTACCTTCCCGTTGCCGCAGACAACGTATCTACCAAAAAAGGCGCGCTGTCAGACTACTTCGGCGGCCTTACCAACACTTTCCGCTACAAAGGGTTTGAGCTGAATACCATGTTCCATTTTGATATGGGCAGGTACCTGGTGAACCAGATGAATGCCGTGTGGTACAACCACCATGGCAACACTGTTGGTTCCAACACGCTGCTGCGGCTATATGAAAACAGGTGGACAACGCCCGGGCAGATTACCTCCATTCCCCGGCTGATACACGGCGGCGCCGAAACCAACAGCGCCTCCCAGCAAACTGCCTCCACCCGTTTCCTGGAAGACGCCTCCTTCATCCGCTTGCGGGAAGTAACGCTGGCATACCGTTTCCAGAACGCACTGCTCAAACGCATACGCCTCTCCTCCGCCAGGATCTATTTCACCGCCGTAAACCTTCATACATGGACGGAATGGACAGGGTACGACCCTGAAATTGCCCTGACCGGCACCGTGGAAAACAATACCGGCATCATTCCGCAAACCCGCAGCTTTACCGCTGGTATTCAAGTAGGACTATAAAAACAGTTAGCATGAAAAAGAAGATCATCATCTGCATATTGAGCTGCACGGCATTGCTGACGGGATGCGACCAGATACTGGATGTTAAGCCGCGCCAGTCCATAGACTCCCGTGACGCCCTGAGCAACGAGGCTGCCGTGGAGGCTGCGTTGAACTCCGTATACGCCTACCTGCGCCAGGCCAGCCAGTATGGAAGAGACCTGGTAGCTATTCCGGAACTGCTGGCAGACAACGCCATCAACACCGGCAACTCCGGCGCGCTGGTGGCGGAAGCGCTGAACCAGCCCGGCGCCCACATCAACAACTGGCAGTCCAGTTACTTTGCCATCAACGAGATCAATAACCTGTTTGATGCGCTGCAGGCATTGAATGCTTCCCAGGAGTTCAAAGACCGCATTGCCGGGCAGCTCTATTTCCTGCGGGCGCTGTACTATCATAACTTGATGCGCATCTATGCCTATGACCCTACGGCCATCCGAGAAGACGTTAACAAGGGCGGCGTGCCCGTGATGCGGCATGCGGTACGTGCAGCAGAGCAGATCTCCCTGGCCGCGCGCGAGCCTATTCACACCGTATATGAGCATATTTATCACAACCTTGATTCCGCGTTGCTGCTGCTGCAGGACTACTCCACCAACAGGGCGCCCCATTACGCCACCGCCGGCGCCGCCGCCGCGCTGTACACCAGGGTTGCACTGTATAACGGAGACTATGAAAAAGTGCTGGTGGAAGCAGATAATGCCCTTGCATCAGGCGTAGGCGTGTTCCAGTCTAACGGCGCCTACATTTCCGCCTGGCGCAGCCCGGTACACCCGGAGAGCATGTTTGAGCTGGTATACCTGCCTCCGGACAATATCGGCGTAAACGAATCTCTCCGCGCCACCTTCACCTCCCGCCTTACGCTCACCGGCACCACTTTCACCAACCGCGGCCATGTAGTGCTCAGCAACGAGCTGTATGAGCTCTACAAGCCGGAAGACGTGCGCCGCCAGCTGATCATGAAAGGCCTGGGCCGCAACAGCGCGCTGAATGAAATGTACAAGTTCATCAGCAAGAACGGCACCGCCAACCTGGACAATGTGCCGGTAATCAGGATTTCGGAAGTTTACCTGAACCGCGCTGAAGCCTATGCGCGGCTGGGCTTCCCGGATGAGGCCAGGGCCGATCTTAACAGGATACGCACCCGTGCCGGCCTGCCCGCTGTAGAGGAAACACTTTCCGGCGTAGCCCTCATCAACGAAATATTACTGCAGAGAAGGCTGGAGCTGGCCTTTGAGGGCCACCGTTTCTTTGACATGAAACGGCTGGGTATGGATATTAAAAAAGAATCAGGCACCGTGCTCTTCAGTGAGCACCGCATACTGGCACGCATCCCTATCCGTGAGGTGCAGGCCAATCCCAACCTGGTGCAAAATGATGGTTATTAATTCTAAACGCGCATGAACATGAAAACAACATACCAGCCGTATCTAACAGGAAGCATCATGACCTGCTGCCTGGCAGCGGCGCTGCTGCTTTTCTCCGGTTGTTTCAAGAAATACGAAGAAGATTTTTTCTTCCGGGGGCTGCAGGTGGAATTTGACGCCGCTACCTGGCAAAACAAGGCGCCGGGCAAAACATACCCCCTGATGCCGGTGGTGAACCGCGGCAGCGGCGTTTATCACTACAAGGTAAACCTCATAGGCGGCCAGCTGCCGGCCGCGCAAAACATCGGGTACCGCATTGTACCGGAAGAAACCACCGCGCAGGAAGGCGTTCATTTCCGGCTGCTGCAAAGCGGCAACATGCCCCTGCAGGCTGCTGCCAGCATAGACAGCATTGGCGTGGAAATACTTGACTTCCCGCCCGCCTCCGGAGAGCTGATGCTGGTGCTGGAACTGACGGGCAATGAAACGGTGAAGGCCAGTGAAAACTACAAACGCATTGGCATCCCCATTAACCGCAGAGGCATTGTTGTACCGGGAGAATTGTACCCCGGCCTCCCGCTTTTGGAACAACTGGGCGGAGACAACTACTACAACACCATTACGCTTGACCCGCTGTACCCCGGCCTCCCACAAGACCTGCAGACCCGCTGGAGCAATGCCGCTCAACAGGTGCTGGATTATGGCGGCCGCATACTGCAATCATTTTCCCTTCGTTTTACCACCAGCCAGGAGGTAGAAGCCGTTGCCTGGTACTACTCCGGTTCCGGCAAAGCGCAGGCCGTGTGGACTTATAAATTTGAAGCAGATGCCTCCGGCAAGGGCCGCTTTGTATTTGTTTCCGGCAATACCAACGCCACCAACCTCCGCCCCAGGATGCAGCCGCTGCTGGAAGACTACCTGGAAAAATATGAGTTCCGTGTAGATTGGGTAGACCCCGGCGTTATACCTGCGCCGCAGAAAGGGCACATAGGCGGCGTTTTCAAAGCTGATGAACCTGCTTCTTTCCTGTTCGGCCCTATATCTTCCATAGAAACCGTCAATGCAGACAGCTGGCCTTTGCCTTCCTCCCCCGCTATTGATCAGTTGTTCGGCAGGCAGGGCGCCCCGCGGTACAGCTCCATTCTTGTAGACCCGGCAGAAGCCGTACAATCTGAAGATTTCAAGACCCGCTGGGAAACGTCAAAAGCCGCTGTACTGCTAATTGGCGGCCGCCGCATCCATAAAATGCTGGTGTCTTTCGACGCGGATTTTAACGGCGCCAAAGTGCTCATCTATTATTTCACCTCCACCAACGGCAAAGTACTGGCCCGGTACGATTACCAGGCGCGTATAGACCATGACGGCGTGGTGAAGCTGGCCTTCCTTACCCAAACCGCCAACGGCAACGCCATCAGGCCCGGTGTTGGCCCGCTGATAGATGACTACTTCAACACGCAGGCGTTCCGCATCACAAAAGCCGCCGGCAGCGAAACGCTGACACTGACGCAGGCCGGCAACAGCAATTCATTTTTCTCCGGAGCGCCGGGCAACCATCCTATCAGCGCCGCGGAATTTTTCCCTGAATAATAAAACCCATCATCATGATCATCAAAAGGAACATACTGTACATGTCGTTGCTGGCAACCCTCCAGCTGTTTGCCTGCACGGAAAAGAACACAGTAGAAATAGTTGGTAAAAAGACCGTTACAGACAGCGATACCGCTATTGCGGCCGTAGACGACTCCGTTCGTTCTTTTATGCAGAAACACAGCATCCCCGGCGTTTCCATTGCCATTGTAAAAAACGGGAAACTGGTGTATGCGAAAGGATATGGATATGCAGACCAGTCTGCCGCCACGCCCGTTACAGACAGCAGCCGGTTCCGGATTTCAAGCATTTCCAAATGCGTTACTTCGGTGGCTATTATGAAACTGCTGGCCGCCGGCACTCTTTCACTGGATGACAAAATATTCGGCCCCGGCAGCATACTGGGCACCCAGTATGGCACACTGCCTTACGGCACCTACATTACAGATCTGCGCGTACGGCATCTGCTGCAACATTATAACGGCGGATGGAGCAATGCCAGCAATGACCCTACGCTCACCAATGATGCCATGAACGCAGAGCAGCTCATCAGCTGGATACTGGATAACAGGCCGCTTTCTTCCGCGCCGGGCACCACCTACCTGTATTCCAACGTGGGGTACATGATACTTGGCCGCGTGATAGAAAAACTGACTGGCCAAACCTATGAGAACTACGTAAAAACAAATGTGCTGCAGCCTTCCGGCATTACCGCTATGGACATTGGCGGCAGTACGCTGGCAGACCGCAAAACGAATGAAGTTGTTTATTACGGGCAGGGCGGTCAAAACCCTTACGGCGAGAATTTCACGCGGCGAGATGCCAACGGCGGCTGGATTGCTTCTCCTACAGATATGATGCGGTTAATGGTGCATGTAGACGGCCTTAGCTCCGTGCCTGATATTCTGACTCCGGCCATTAAAGACACCATGATCACGCCCTTCTTCGCCAACCAGGCTTACGCCTGCGGGTGGAACATCAGCGCCCAGGGCAGCTGGTACCATGCCGGCAGCTTTCCCGGCTCCAGCAGCTTCTGGATGCGCCGTAACGATGGCATGAGCGGCATTGCGCTCGTCAATTCCCGCTCTACCAGCAGCGCCTTTTCAAACGACTTGCTACAGCTGGTACAACGCATGCTGCTCAGCTCCACCATTGCATGGCCTAACGTAGACCTTTTTTAAACCGGAAATATGCTTCAATTAAGTTACAAGCCATACCTGCTGCAGTTAAAAAGAGTATTCACCATAGCGCGCGGCTCCCGCAGCAGCGCGCCGCTCATTCTTACCCGCCTCACATTCGGCGGCCAGGAAGGCTTTGGGGAAGCTTCCATGCCCGCGTTGTACGGAGAATCTTTTGAATCTGCCGCCGCTTTTCTTTCCCAGGTAGACCTTTCTCAATTTTCTTCCCCTTTCGAAACAGACACCATTCTTCAATACGTCAATAATATTGCACCCGGCAACCAGGCCGTAAAAGCTTCTATAGACATTGCGCTGCATGACCTGGTGGGCAAGCTCCTGAACGTGCCGCTGCACCAGTATTTCGGCCTGCCCGCGCAGGTGATGGATACCTCCATGACCATCGGCATAGACAGTCCGGCGGAAATGGCGCAGCGGGCACAGGAACACGCCAGTTTCCAGTACCTTAAAATAAAACTGGGCACGACCAATGACCGGGATATGATCAACGCCATCCGTTCCGTATCAGACGCACCGCTTTTTATTGACGCCAACCAGGGCTGGAAAGACCGGGAAGAAGCGCTTGACATGATTGGCTGGCTGAAGGAAAAAGGCGCCGTGTTCATTGAGCAGCCCATGCTGAAAGAAAATAAAAAAGACCTGGCCTGGCTGCGCCTCCACAGCCCGCTGCCCATCATTGGAGATGAGGGTATTCAGCGGCTCACAGACCTGCGCGAAGCGCCAGACCTGTATCATGGCATCAATATCAAGCTCATGAAATCTACCGGCCTGCGGGAAGGTTTCAAAATGGCCATTACCGCCAAAGCGCTGGGTCTTAAAGTAATGCTGGGCTGCATGTCTGAAACGTCCTGCGCTATTTCCGCCGCCGCCCAGCTGGGCGCGCTGGCAGACTGGGTAGACCTTGACGGCAACCTGGACGCGCAGAACGATCCTTACAAGGGAGCTTTTGTAACCAGCGGCCAGCTGCATACAACCGGCAAACCCGGCCTGGGACTTGAAAACACCAACTGGGACGCTATTGTTCCCTGTTCAATCAACTAGTGAATGGAACAACATCCCCTGATCACGAACGACGCGGTAGTATTTGGCCTGCTGATGAGCATCCTGGCTGTGATATTCGGTACATCCCGGCTGAACAACCCTTTCTTCCGGCGCCTCTACAACATCATACCGCCCATATTGCTCTGCTATTTTATTCCCGGCCTGCTGAATACCTTCGGCGTTATATCTGGCAGCCGGTCTGCCTTGTATTCCGTAGCGTCTGGCTATCTGCTGCCCGCCTGCCTGGTGTTGTTCACGCTTGGGCTTGACCTGGGCGCCGTATGGAAACTGCGGCACAAGGCGGGCATCATGTTTCTCACGGCCAGCATCAGCGTGCTCATTGGAGGGCCGCTGGCGGTGATGATAGTAGGGGCCGTCAACCCCGGCATTGTAGGCGGCGAAGGGCCAGACGCCGCCTGGCGCGGCCTGGCCACGCTGGCAGGCACCTGGATAGGCGGAGGGCCCAACCAGGCTGCCATGTACAAGGTGTTTCAACCCTCCGCCTCCCTGTTTTCCGCAGTAGTGGCGCTTGACGTTATTATTGCATACGGCTGGATGACGCTTATGTTATTCGCGGCGGGGAAAAAAGAAAAAATAGATGCGCTGTTCAAAGCAGACCCGCAGATAGTTAAAGACCTCACCACGCGCATGGAAGCCAGGGAAGAAGGCATGCGGCGCATACCGGAGCTGACGGACACCATGCTGATACTGGGCGTGGGAGCCGGCGCCACAGGGCTTGCGCACTGGCTGGCGGATATCATCACACCGTGGATAACCACCAACGCGCCCTACCTGGAGAAGTTCAGCCTGACATCTGGCTTCTTCTGGCTGATACTGATAGCCAGCATACTCGGTTTACTGCTGTCTTTTACAAAAGCCCGTACATTGGAGGGGGCCGGGGCATCCAGGATCGGCAACGTATTCCTGTATTTCCTCATCGCTACCATAGGCATGCAAATGGACATATATGCTATCTTTAACAGACCTGGCCTGTTAGTGGTGGGCCTCGTCTGGATCGCTATACATGGCCTGCTGCTGTTGCTGGTGGGAAAGCTGATAAAAGCCCCCTTCTTTTTTGTTGCGGTGGGCAGTATGAGCAATATTGGCGGCCCGGCCTCCGCTTCGGTGGCGGCTGCCGCCTTCCATACGTCGCTGGTGCCGGTAGCCGTGCTGCTGGCCGTATGCGGCTATGCCATCGGTACCTATGCGGCTTATTTATGCGGCTTGCTGATGCAGGCCGTCACTCCATAAAATGACTGTATGAAACGACTTTTTCTCTTTTGCTGTCTGGCGCCCTTTATGGCGGCAGCCCAGGCCCCGCAGGCAGACACACTGGCCATGATAGACAAAATAATGGACAAGTGGAACGAACAGACGCCCGGCGGCGTGCTGACTATTTTCCGCAACGGACAATTGTATTATCAGAAAGCCTTCGGTATGGCAGACCTGGAACTGCAGGTACCGGTTACCACCGCCTCCCTTTTTGAAGCAGGCTCCGTATCCAAACAATTTACCGCCACCGCGGTATTGTTATTGGCCAATGACAAAAAGCTGTCACTGGACGATGATGTGCGCAAGTACATCCCCGAACTGCCTGATTACGGTAAAACCATCACCATCCGCCACTTGCTGAACCACACCAGCGGCCTGCGGGATTGGGGCGTGGTGGCCGGCATAGCGGGCTGGGAACGTACCACCCGCGTATATACACAGGCTAACGCGCTCGACTATATTACCCGCCAAAAGGGGCTTAACCATGCCCCCGGTGAACGTTATATCTACAGCAACTCCAACTACACCCTGCTCTGTTATATTGCAGAACGCGTCAGCGGGCAAAAGCTGCCGGAGTTTACCGCCAGCCGTATTTTCAAACCCCTGGGTATGACACACACGCAATGGCGCAACAACTTCCGCCAGATCATACCCGGCCGCACAGTGGCCTACAGCAAGAACAGGCAAGGTTACGAACAAACCATGCCTTTCGAGAATACCTACGGCCACGCGGCCCTGCTTACCACCACGGAAGATCTCAGCACCTGGAACCAGAGCTGGGCAAAACAGGCGTTCGGCGGCGCTGTGGGTAATATGAGAACAACCCAGGGGGTGTTGAACAATGGTAAAAAGATCACTTACGCCGGAGGCGTATTTGTGAACCAGTATAATGGTTATACAGAAATCAGCCACAGCGGCGCTACTGCCGGTTACCGGGCCTGGATGGCCTGGTACCCTGAACCTGCGCTAAGCGTAGTATGCCTGAGCAACGATGCGGCTACCAGCCCCGTGGTGCTCAGTAAAAAAGTGACTGCCCTGCTGCTGGGCAGCCCTGCCGAAAAACCGCAGGATACTGTAAGCCTCACCGCTGTGCAGGCAGCTGCCGCCGCCGGCATTTACAGGAATGACCAGGGGCATGAGCTGCTGCGCATCACGGCAAGCGGCAAAAACCTCTACATGGCTGACAGCATCAGGCTGCAGGCTTCTTCACCCAGCCTTCTGCTGGCGCCCGGTTCAAGGAAATTCCTACTGGCCGCAGATAAACAACGCCTGCAGCTGATCACGGCAGATGACACGGTAACGTATACACGAGTACAGCCCTACCGGCCGTCCCCGCAGGAGCTGGCAGGGTACACCGGTACGTTCTTCAGTGAGGAATGTGATGCCAGCCAAGAGATTACCCTGAAGAACGGCCGCCTGCTCATCATCCGCCACCCCTCCAACAAAAGCGTACTGAAGCCCGCATTCCGGCAGGGAAGTATTACAGGCTTCACTTCCGCAGACCAGGTATTGTACCTGTTTGACCAGCGCAAACCCGGCTTTACCGCCAGCAGTACCCGCGCCGAAGGCATCATTTTTACAAAGGAATAAAACAACACCGCCTGTTACAGGCGCGTAATACCCGCAGGGGCAGGCCATGAAAAAATGGCCTGCCCCTGTGCATTTCCGGAACAACCTGCCCGCCCTCCCCCAAACATTTCCCTCCCCCACAAAAGCAGGACAGTACAGGACGGCACAGGACGCAACAGGACAGGAATATAGGATGCTTCCCATAAATTAGATGCGGTACCCATGCACATTCATATTCCACCTTATAATTTCCAGCAGTTATGATGAAAACCACTTTCCTAAATCGAGCCCTTAACCCACGTCTAACCCGGGCAGGAAAGATGCTGATGGTATTACTCTGCATCTCTTCCATCTCTTACGCACAAAAAACTATTACAGGCCAGCTTACAGACGCCGCTACCGGCGCCTCCCTTCCCAGCGTTACCGTGGGGGTGAAGGGAAGCAATAAAGGCACCTTTACGGATGCCGGCGGCCGCTACAGCCTGCAGGCCGCCGCCACAGACTCGCTGGTGTTCAGCATGATAGGCTTTGTTACCCAAACCGTGCTGGTGGGCAACCGCGACAAGATCAACATTCAGCTGGAAAACAGCAACAAAGTGCTGAACCAGGTAGTGGTGGTAGGTTACGGTACCCAGCAGAAAAAAGATGTAACCGGTTCTGTGGGCATTGTGCCCATGAAAAACATTAAAGACCTGCCCGTAGCCGGTATAGACCAGGCGCTCTCCGGCCAGATTGCGGGCATACAGGTCAATACCTCTAACGGCATACCCGGCGGCGGGCCGCAGGTACAGGTAAGGGGCATTGGCGCGGTAGGCGCGGGCAGCCAGCCGCTGTATGTGGTAGACGGGTTCCCGCTTTCTACCACCTCTGTAGAAGTGTCTAACCCCATGAATGCCATCAACCCGGCAGACATTGAGTCCATGGCCGTGCTCAAAGACGCCTCCGCCACCGCCATCTACGGCTCCCGCGGGGCCAACGGCGTAGTGCTCATCACCACCAAAAGAGGCAGCAGCGGCAAACCTACCGTGCAGATCAGCGCCAGCACGGGCTGGCAGGTAGTGCCGCAGAAAGGCCGGCCAGATCTGATGAACGGGCAGGAGTTTGCCCAGTTCTGGAAAGAGCTGACGGAAGACAAGATACGCTTCGAAGAGCACCGCGAGCCCACAGACGCAGACATCCCCGAAATTTACCGCAACCCCGCCGCCATCGGCAAGGGAACAGACTGGTTTGAAGAAGTGACCCGCGTAGCGCCCATGCACGAAGTGAACGTAAGCGTAAGCGGCGGCGGCGAAAAAACCCGCACCTACGTATCTGCCGGTTACCTCAACCAGGACGGGGTAATGATCAACACCGGCTACAAACGTTACTCCGTAAGGGCTAACGTAGAAACCATGCTGAGCGATAAAATAAAAGTAGGTGTAAACGTAGCGCCCTCTTTTGCCACCAAAAAAGGTTCCATCCGCGGAGAAGGCAGGGATGAGGTGTTTGGCATAGCCAGCCCCATTGAGCCGGCGTACCTGCCAGACGGATCGTACAACGCCTTCATCCAGAGCCCCGGCACCTTCGGGCTACCTAACCCTGTGATGCTGCTGAACGAAACCGTCAACAACGCGCAAAACAACCGCCTGATCATAAACGGCTTTGGTGAATATGAGATCATCAAAGGCCTGAAATTCAAGACCACCTTCAATGTTGACTGGCAAAGCGCCAAGGCGGAATACTTCCGCCCTTCCACGCTCGGCGGCGTAAACACCGCTCCGCCCAGCATTCCCTCCGGCAGCGTGGGGAACGCCAACATCATGAACTGGCTGAACGAAAACACGCTCACCTACAACTGGTCTGCCACCAGCGGCCACAACGTGACCGCGCTGCTGGGGTATACTGTGCAGCAGCAGAAGGAAACATACGCCAATTTCACCGGCACCAATTTCCCGGATGACGATATCAAGACCCTTAACGCCGCAGCCACACTCACCGGCGGTACAGACAAGCTGGAGTGGGCGCTGCTCTCTTACCTGGCCAGGGTGAACTACGCCTATAAAGACAGGTACCTGGTTACGGCTACCATCCGTAGCGACGGTTCTTCCCGCTTCGGCGCCAACAACCGCTGGGGTACCTTTCCCTCACTGGCAGTGGGCTGGCGCATTTCGCAGGAGCAGTTCATGCTGAACTCCCACCTGTTCAGCGACCTGAAAATAAGGGCTTCCTATGGTTTCACCGGCAACTTCAACATCGGCAACTACTCCTACATGAGCAACATCGGCACGGCAGACTACGTGCTGGGCGGCGGGCTGGCCGGCGGCCGTGTAATGAACGCTTTCGGCAACCCCAACCTGGGATGGGAAAAAATGAGAGAGCTGAACATAGGCCTTGACATAGGCCTGTGGAAAGACCGCCTGTACATTACCGCAGACTTCTACAAACGGAATACGGAAGACCTCCTGCTGCAAACCGAAATTCCCGCCTCCTCCGGTTTTGTGAACGTAACGGAAAACCGTGGAGACCTGGAAAACAAGGGCGTTGAGATCGGCATCAGTTCCCGCAACATCGAGAACAGCCGCCTCACCTGGAACACCAGCTTCAACATTGCCTTCAACCGCAACAAGGTACTGGCCCTGGGCCGCACCAACGACCCGATATATTCCGGCAACAGCAGCGAAGGCAACCCGACCAACATTACGGTCATAGGCCGCCCGCTGGCCATGCTGTACGGCTATGTGTTTGACGGCATTTACCAGAACCAGGCAGAAGTGGAAAGAGGCCCCGCCTTCCCCGGCGCCATCCCCGGCAACATCCGCTACAAGGACATTAACGGAGACGGGCAGATTACGCCGCGGCAGGATTTTGACATCATCGGCAACCCGTACCCTGATTTTACCTGGGGCATGACCAATACGCTCACCTACGGCGCCTTTGACCTGCGCGTGCTGGTGGTAGGCTCTATGGGAGCAGACAGGCTGCATGCCACCAATGATTATAACGGCAACATAGACGGTGTGTTTAACGTGAGGAAAGAAATAAAAGACCGCTGGCGTTCCGAATCGCAGCCGGGCAACGGCCGCATTCCCACCACCAACGGCACCGGCCGCGGACGCGTGATGTACCGCGATGTAAGCTCTCTCACGGTAGAAAAGAATGACTACGCCTGGATCAAGAACATCACCCTGGGCTACACCATTCCTAAAAAAGGGTTCCTTTCCAGCGCCCGCATTTACGCCAGCATTCAGAACGCCTTCCTGTTCACCAAATACAGCGGCAACCCTGAAGTGAGCAATTACCTTGGCAAAGGCGGCAGCGGTGCGCTGGTCCCGGGCATTGACTATTCCAATTACCCGGTACCGCGCATTTTTTCACTGGGCACGAACCTTACTTTTTAACCGTATGCTTCAAAACACGCTATCATGAAAACGAAAATATTTTGCTTTTGCCTGCTGGCCTTCTCTTCCACTGCTTGTAACCATTTGCTGGACGTAAAGCCGGCATCTTTCTCCAGCGGAGAAACCTACTATCAAACAGAGCAGCAGGTGCTGCGTGCTGTAAACGGCGCCTACGGGGTGCTGCAAAACCTCTACACCAGCGACTACTGGGCGCTGGCCGAAATGTCTGCAGACAATACCAATTACCAGTACAACGCCAGCGACCGCGGTGCGCAGCAACGGGAAGAGATAGACGAGTTCCTGATCACTTCCAGTAACAACTACATCAACACCGTATGGACGCAGCTGTACCGCAACATCAACCAGTGTAACGTGATCATCAGCCGTATAGACGGCGTGAAGTTCAGCAAGGAAGCCACCAAGGTGCAGTACGCCGGCGAAGCCAAGTTCCTGCGGGCCTTGCACTACTTCCACCTGGTGCGTCTCTTCGGCGCCGTGCCCCTCATCACCAAAGAGGCGGAAAGTCCGGCCAATGCCTTTACGCCTACCCGCGCAGCTGTTGATGAAGTGTACGCACAAATTATAGCAGACGCCAAAGATGCAGCAGAAGGCCTGCCGCCCTCCTACACCGGTGCAGACGTGGGCCGCGCCACCAAAGGCGCCGCGCTCACCCTGCTGGGGGAAGTATACCTCACGCTGAAAGATTACGCCAATGCTCAAACTACCCTGGCGCAGGTGCTCACGCTCAATTACGGCCTCACGCCGGAGTATGCGGACAATTTTGACCCCGCCAAAAAGAACAACGTAGAGTCTGTGTTCTCCGTACAGTTTAATGCCGGCCTGGAAACCGAAAGCAGCAATTACATTTTTGTGTTCGGCCCTATCAACGGCAAAAAAGACCTGACCGGTTATAACGGCAACCTGGGCGGCAATAACATTCCCACACCCAGCATCTACAATGCATATGAAGCCAATGACAAGCGGAGGGACGCGTCCATTTTCCTGTATGACAGTCCCTCCAATAGTGCTTACGAAGAGTCAAAGGCCTTTGGCGGCAAGCTGCCGCTGGTGAAAAAGTTCTACCACCCGCCTTACGCGCGGGATGGGCGCGCCAACGAGAACTGGCCCGTGTACCGCTATGCGCACGTATTGCTCATGCTCGCCGAAGCGGTGAATGAGACCGGCAACGGCGATCCCTACCAGTACATCAATCCCGTTCGTGAACGGGCCGGCCTGCAACCGCTGGCCGGGTTAGGACAGGCTGCCTTCCGGGATGCCGTGCAGCATGAGCAGCGGGTAGAGCTGGCGTTTGAGGACCACCGCTGGTACCAGTTGCTGCGCACCGGCAAAACAATTGAAGTAATGACACAGCACGGCATAGAAGAAAAAGCACGGCTCACGCGCCTGAGCAGCGCCACCTATACGCTGGCGCCCTACAAACTGCTCTTCCCCGTCCCGGACCGTGAGGTACGGCTCAACGGGTTTGAGCAGAATACAGGCTGGTAGGCATTTGCATTATCCACCTTTAGAGAAATAAAAACAAATATGGGAGTGAAACAAAAACTATTATGGGGCCTATGGGCGGTACTGGCAACAGCAGTGGCTTGCCAGCAACCGCAGGAAAGAAAACTGACCGGCAACCCCAAGATCGACAAACTCAAATTGCCCGACAGGTTCAACGTGGAGCACCTGTACAGTCCCGGAGACAACAAGCAGGGCTCCTGGGTATCCATGACCTTTGATGACAAAGGCAGGCTTATTGTATCCGACCAGTTCGGTTTCCTGTACCGCCTGCAGCTGCCTGCCATCGGGCAGGATTCTTCTGCTTTTAAAATTGAGCAGCTGAACATCGGCCCCGCAGATTCTACAGACTCCGTGCCCAAAGTATCCATGGGCTATGCGCAGGGCCTGCTCTATGCCTTCAACAGTCTTTATGTGATGGTGAACCACAACAAAGACAAAAAGTTTGACAAGGGCAGCGGCCTGTACCGCTTGCAGGATACGGACGGAGACGACCAGTTTGACAAGATCACGCTGATCAAGGAGCTGGAGGGCGAAGGCGAGCACGGGCCGCACAGCATTGTGATGGCGCCGGATAAAAAATCGCTGTATGTGATTGCCGGTAACTTCACCAAAATACCGGAAATGAACAGCTACAGGATGCCGCCTTCCTGGGAAATAGACAACCTCCTGCCGCTCATCCGCGACCCTAACGGGCATGACAATGTGGTGAACACTCATGGCGGATGGATTGCTCATATAGACTCCACCGGCTCCAACTGGGAACTGATCAGCTCCGGCTACCGCAACCCGTTTGACCTTGCGTTTAACGAAGCGGGAGATATGTTCACCTACGATTCAGATATGGAGTGGGACTTTGGAACACCCTGGTACCGCCCCACGCGCATCTGTTTTGTAAGCAGCGGCAGCGAGTTCGGCTGGCGACCCGGTACGGATAAATGGTCTCCCTCCTGGCCTGATAACCTGCCCGCTGTGCTGAACATCGGCCAGGGCTCTCCTACCAACTTCATGTCTTGCGCCAATGCCAACTTCCCGGAAAAATACCGCAAGGCGCTTTTTGCATTTGACTGGAGCTTCGGCATCATTTACGCCATTCACCTGCAGCCTGACGGCGCTTCCTATAAAGCAGAAGCGGAAGAATTTTTGTCGGGCGCTCCCCTGCCGCTTACTGACGGCGTAGTTGGCCCTGATGGCGCCATGTACTTCCTCACCGGCGGCCGCAGGCTGGAGTCTGACCTGTACCGTGTGTATTATGATGACGGGAAGAAGATAGACAGCAAGGAAACCGAAGCGCCCCAGCTTACAGAAGCTCATAAGATCCGCCGGCAGCTGGAAAGCTACCATGGCGGCGAAAAACCCGGTGCCATAGAAGCCGCCTGGCCTTACCTGAAACATGAAGACCGCTTTGTCCGCTATGCCGCCAGAACAGTGCTGGAAAACCAGCCTGTAGCCAACTGGCAGCAAAAAGCCCTGGCGGAAAAAGACCCGGCCACCGTTATTGAGACCACTATTGCGCTGGCGAGAAGAGGTGATAAAGCCATCAGGGACAGCCTGCTGCTGCAGTTGCAAACCATCGGCTACACCCGGCTTTCCCCCGCACAGCAAATAGACCTGCTCCGCGCCTTTGAACTGGTGCTGGTGCGCATGGGAGAACCGGGCGCGGCCGCTAAAACATCTACCATTGCTTACCTGGACGAGCACTACCCTGCCGCTGCCAACGAGCTGAACAGCCCGTTGAGCAAGCTGCTGGTACACCTGCAGGCGCCCGACGCCGTTAAAAAGACCGTAGGTTTGCTGGCCGTAGCGAAAGATGATACCACGGCCATGAAAACCGCCATGTCTTCCGCAGACCTCATCATGCGTAACCCGCAGTACGGGCTGGATATTGCAGGTATGCTCTCCAAAATGCCGCCGCTGCAGCAAACCTTTTACGCCACCGTGCTAAGTGAGGCCAAAGCCGGGTGGACGCCGGAGCTGCACGAGCAATATTTTAAATGGTTCTACAATGCCTTCGGGTTCAAGGGCGGCCACAGCTTCCTGGGCTTCATCAACACGGCCCGCAAGAACGCGCTGAAAAATGTGTCGAAAGACCAGTATGCACATTTCAACACCATTTCAGGAGATTCGCTGCTCAACAGCAACGGTCGCCTGGCGCAGGGCGGCGCCCAGCCCAAGGGCCCCGGCAGAAGGTGGCAGCTGGAAGAAGCGCTGCTGGTAATAGACAGCGGCCTGGCCAACAGGGATTTTGAGCAGGGCAAGGCCATGTTCAACGCCACGCTCTGTGCTTCCTGCCACATCATGAAAGGCGAAGGCGGCACCGCCGGCCCTGACCTGACGCAGCTGGGCACCCGCTTTTCCAGTAAAGACATCCTGGAAGCCATCATAGAGCCCAGCAAAACCATCTCTGACCAGTACGGCGCCACCGTGTTCACCATGAAAGACGGCAGCACCATCACCGGCAGGCTGGTAAATGAAGATGACGGGAAGTACGTTATTTCCCAGAATCCCTTCTCCCCGCAGATGCACAGGGAGCTGCCGAAAAAAGAGGTAAGCGGCACCAAGGCCTCACAGGTGTCTGTGATGCTGCCCGGCCTCATTAACCGGCTGAACCCGGATGAGCTGCGTGACCTGATGGCATATTTGAAATCAGGCGGTAATAAAGAAGATAGTATGTTTGTTAATCCTGTGAAGATTGGCAAACGCTGATACTACCACTTTAAAACCGCAACATATGGTACCGCAACAGCCTCAATGGCATAACAAAATATCGCACCATGCACAACTGGGTGGCATAGAAACATCTGTGCTTGACAACGGCCCCGGCAGGGGCAACCGCATTGCCTGGGTCAACACCGGCACGGGCCTTCGGTTCAAAGTGGTGATAGACAGGTGTATGGATATTGCGGAAGCTTTTTTTAACCAGCACAGCCTGGTGTGGCTGAGCTACGCCGGCCAGACTGCCCCTGATCCTTCATCGGACAGGGGCATTGCCTGGTTAAAGACCTTTGGCGGCGGCCTTTGCACCACCTGCGGCCTCACCCACGCCGGCGGCCCGGAACAGGACGAGCATGGCGAAAGAGGGCTGCATGGCCGCATGAGCAACACGCCCGCGGAAATCATTTCCGTGGTACAGCCAGACCCCGTCACCGGCAACCTGGACATGAGCATTACCGGCATCATCAAAGAGGCCACCGCGCTCGGCACCTGCCTGGAGCTGCGCCGCACCATTTCCGCGCGCATCGGTGAAGCCACGCTCCGCATACACGACCAGGTGACCAACCGCGGCAATACCACCGCGCCGCACATGCTGCTCTACCACTTCAACTTCGGCTGGCCGCTGGCAGACGAAGGCGCCGAACTCTACTGGGACGGGCCTTTACAGCCAAGAGACGAATTAAGTGTGCAAATCTTCAATAAAAATTATAATTTCAGGAGATGCGCACCGCCCTTGGCAAACCACGCAGGCACAGGAGAAGCCGCCGCGTTTATTGACGTAGCGGCCGGAGAAGACGGCTGGAGCACCTGCGGCCTGCACAACCCGCAGATAGGCCTGGCCGCCGTGCTGCGGTTCAAAAAAGAGCAGCTGCCATGGCTCACCAACTGGCAGCACTGGGGCCCCGGAGAGTACGTAACAGGCCTGGAGCCAGGCACCCACCCGCCCATTGGGCAGGCCGCCGCCAGGAAACAGGGCACCCTCATTCTGCTGCAGCCGGGAGAAAGCCGCTCTTACGAGCTGGAGCTAAGTGTACTGACTGAAAAAAATAACATCCATAAAATATTTCCACGATGAAACAATCCACTAACACTCTCAACGCAATGCCAATGGAAAAAACAAGTTTAGCGGCCAAAGCGCTGGAACAGGGCAAAGGTATTCTCCGCCTCGCTCCCACCTGGGTCCCCCGTTCCTTTTGTGTGCCCGGCCGCAGGATCAAGCTGCATCCCGATGATTATTATGTACTGGGCGGCGTGCGCGGCGGTATTGATGAACGCTGGCTGTCTTCCACTACTCCCGCCAAAAACGGCCCGCTTACCGGCGAACATGAAGGCCTGAGCAAAATAGTGTTCAACGACGGCGGCAAGGAAGTGCTCCTGCTGCTGAAAGACGCGGTAGACGAGCTGAAAGGCGAGCTGATAGGAGACCGGCTTTGGAACGCATACAAAAGCTGGCCCATGTATTCCAAGTTTTTCGACAACCAGGGCCCCCTGCCCCACCACATACATCATAACGACGAAAAGGCCGCGCTGATAGGGCAGCTGGGAAAACCGGAAGCATATTACTTCCCGCCGCAGCTGAACAACCACGGCGGAGACTTCCCCTACACCTTCATGGGCATTGCCCCCGGCACTACCCGCGAGCAGATAGGCGAATGCCTGCGCAATTTCACGAAAGGGGATAACAAGATCACCGATCTTTCACAGGCCTTCCTGCTCAGGCCCGGCACCGGCTGGGACGTGCCTCCAGGCCTGCTGCACGCACCGGGCAGCCTCTGCACCTACGAGCCGCAGAAAGCTTCCGATGTGTTTGCCATGTACCAGTCTCTCGTAAACAAAGCCGTAATACCGGAAGAGCTGCTGTGGAACGGCACGCCCAAAGAAAGCATCGGGGATTATGAAGCCCTGCTGGATGTAATTGACTGGGACCTCAACCTCGATCCCAACCTTCACCAGAACCGCTTCATGGCGCCCAAACCTGTAGCCGGCGGCGCCAAAGGCTATACGGAAAACTGGGTATGCTACAAGTCAGACGCGTTCAGCGCCAAAGAACTGACCATTGAGCCCGGCGCCACCGTGGTGATCAAAGACGCAGCCGCCTACGGTCTTATCATGATGCAGGGCCATGGCAAAATGGGCGTGTGGGATATTGAAACACCCGCGCTGATCCGCTACGGCCAGCTTACGCACGATGAATATTTTGTGAGCGAAAGCGCCGCAAGGGAAGGCGTGACCATCACCAACGCCTCCGCCACAGACCCCATCGTGATGCTGAAACACTTCGGTCCCGGTAACCCTGACCTGGTGTTGTAATTTTTTAACTTTTCAATCTACATGCACATGCAGCAAAATAATTATCCGAAACTGCACAATGCCACCTGGCCCGGCATTGTAGGCAAGGGAGACGGCTCCGAGCCGGTGATCGCTTTTGACAAAATGCTGGAAATGACCGCCGCCGCAGAAGTGAACGGCGTAAAGTTTGACGGCGTAGACATCGGCCTTTTCAACCCCCACTTTGACGTAAACGGTGGTGATGACGGCATTAAAAAACTGGCAGACAAGGTGGCCGCACATGGCCTGGAAATAGGCAGCCTGGTAGCCCCCATCTGGCCGCCGGACGGTGGCCCCGCCATGGGCAGCAAGGAAGAGCGGAAACGTTTTGTGGAGCAGGTACGTAAATCCTGCCACGTAGCCAAAACCCTGCGGGAAATCGGCATCCGCCCCCACGGCGTGGTACGTATAGACTCCGCCAGCACACCGGAAGCCTGGTCTAAAGATCCCGCCGGCAATACAAAGCTCATTGCCGAAACCTTCCGCGAAGCCTGCGACGTAGCCGCAGACTATGGTGAAAAGCTGGCCGCTGAAGGCGAAATATGCTGGGGCGGCATGCATAGCTGGAAAACCATGATAGAAACGCTGGAAGCCGTGGGCCGCCCCAATATGGGCTTCCAGGCAGATATGGCGCATACCCTGCTGTACCTGATGGGGTACAACAAACCGGAAGACCGTATACTGCCCGAAAATTTTGACTGGAGCAACCGCGCCGCGCTGGAAGAAGGCCTCAAAACCCTCACCGCTGCTCTCCGCCCCTGGACAATAGACTTCCATGTGGCACAAAACGACGGCACCGTGCACGGCACCGGCTCTCATGACAAAACCGGCCGCCACTGCCTGGCCAATGACCCTAACGGCAAGCTGAACATTGCCCATGATGCAGGTTATTGGCTGCGCGACGAGAAAGGCCAGCTTACCAAGGCATTCAAACACATCTGCTGGGACGGCTGTATGTTCCCCAACCAGAAAATGATGCTGCCGGACACCTGGAACAACATTCTTGCCGCCATGATCAAGGTACGGGAGCAACACGGCTGGTATGAGGCCCGGTAATATTTATACGATTCATCTTAAACCAACAACATGAGCCAGAAAAAACAACTCAACATAGCGCTGATAGGCACCGGATTTATGGGAAGAACGCACTCCAACGGCTACAACCGCATCCCCAACTTCTTTCCTGACCTGCAATACCAGCCAGTGTTAAAAACAGTATGCTCCCGCAACGCAGAAAAAGCGAACGCCTTTGCCAAACAGTGGGGATATGAAAAAGCGGAAACAGACTGGAAGAAAGTAATAGCTGATGAAAGCATAGATGCGGTAGACATCTGCACGCCGAACGATATGCATGCGGAAATTGCCATTGCCGCCGCGGAAAAAGGCAAAATGGTGCTTTGCGAAAAACCGCTGGCCCGTACTTTGGCAGAATCCAAAACAATGGTAGACGCCATCGAAAAAGCCGGCGTGGCCAACACCGTATGGTACAACTACCGCCGCCTGCCCGCCGTTACACTGGCCAAACAGATCATTGACTCCGGCAAGCTGGGGCGCATTTTTCATTACCGCGCCAACTTCCTGCAAGACTGGACCATTAACGCCAACCTGCCGCAGGGCGGCGCCGCCCTCTGGCGTATGGACGCAGACGTGGCCGGCTCAGGCGTTACCGGAGACCTGCTGTCTCACTGCATAGACACTGCCATCTGGCTGAACGGCAGCATCAAGAACGTAACCGCCATGACGGAAACTTTCGTGAAAGAAAGAATGCACCAGCTTACCGGCAAGGTGGAAAAAGTGAAGATAGACGATGCCTGCGCTTTCCTCTGCCGCTTCGAGAACGGCTCCCTGGGCCTGTTTGAGTCTACCCGCTACGCACGCGGCCACAAGGCTTTGTACACCTTCGAGATCAATGGCGAGCACGCCTCCATCCGCTGGGACCTGCATGACCTCAACCGCCTCGAATATTTCGAGAACTCGGATGATTCCAAACTGCGCGGCTGGCGCTCCATACATGTTACCGACGGCGAGCAGCCCTATATGGATAAATGGTGGGTGCCGGGCCTGGGCATCGGGTACGAACATTCGTTTGTACACCAGGTGGCAGACTTCCTGCAAAGCCTGGAAAACGGCAAACCCTGCTCTCCCACTTTCCGGGAAGCATATGAAACGCAGGCCGTATGCGAAGCTGTGCTCAACTCTGCTGCCGCAGGCGCATGGGAAATCGTAAACCTTGCATCAAAATAAAACAGTTATATGCTGAAATTATTCAGGCACACTTTATTATTGGCCGTGCTGCTGCCGCAACTGGCCTGCGCACAAAAGACCAAAAAAATATTCGACGGCAAAACCCTCAACGGCTGGGAAGGTGACGCCAACTACTGGCGCGTGGAAAACGGCTGCCTGGTGGGCGAGATCAAACCGGACAAGCCGCTGAAAACAAACAGCTTCATTGTATGGCAGGGCGGCCAGCCCGGAGACTTTGAGCTGACCCTCCGGTTCAGGATCAGCGAAAAAGGCAACAGCGGCATCAATTACCGCAGTGAAAAGCTGACAGACATTCCGCATGCGCTCAGGGGCTACCAGGCGGATATTGACGGAGCCAACCGCTACACCGGGCAGAACTACGAAGAGCGGAAACGTACCACCCTGGCTTACCGCGGCCAGCAGGTAACCATCCCTCCCACCAACCTGACCCTCAAGGAAGGCAGCCAGAAAAACGCATGGACGCCCATGCAGGTCACCGGCTCCCTTGGCACCAGTGACGAGCTGAAGGCCAAGATCAAAAGCGAAGACTGGAACACCTGCCGCATAGTGGCAAAAGGCAACCGCCTGCAACACTATATCAACGGCGTGCTCATGAGTGATGTAACCGACAATGATACCGTAAACGGCAGCCGCAAAGGCTTTCTCGGTATGCAGGTACATGTAGGCCCGCCCATGAAGGTGGAGTACAAGGATATTATGCTGAAAGAATTATAGTCGAAACAACACTGTGGAGCGGCCGTTCTCTGTAAGGGGAGCGGCCGTTTTTTTGTGCCTGCGCTGCAATAAGAAAGCCGGCCGCTTTACCTGCGGCCGGCCTCCGGCAGTTAAATATTGACGGGTGGTTTACTGTATCTTGTTCACCACCAGGTTATCATAGTAAATATAACCGTCTGTGGAAGACTGCCAGTAAGTCTGGCTGCCGCCGCGGAAGGTATGGAAAGACAGGTTCCTGATCAATCGCTTGCTGTCATTGGTAGTCCAGCGGATGGGCGTATCCAGCACGGTAGTGCCGTCTATCACTATCCTGGCCCGGCCGTTGGTGCTGGTGCCTGTGTTGCTTTTTATGTACATCTGTACCGTGTAGGTCTGGCCCAGGTTGAGGCTGCCGGAGGAAGGGTAAGACTTGCCGAAGTTGTCACCATACTGCCCCGGCTGGTCACGGTAATAGATGTAGGGATGGAAGTATACGCGGCTGCCGTTGTTGTACCACATCAGCCGCATGCTGCCGCCATTACCGTCCCAGCCAGGGTCTCCGCCCGTATTGCCGTCTCCCACCAGGAAGCCGAAGCCCAGCTTGCCGCCGCGGCTCCAGTCAAATGCGCTGTGAAAGCGCACGGTGTAAGACAGTTCATACTCCGAGCCGTCAGAAATATCCGTTCTGGCTATTACGCCGCCTGCGCCGCTCAGCGCATCTTTCAGCAGGGTGATGCGGAGGTTGCCGTTGGAGATCATAGACCGGGAGCTGTTCCAGCCGCTGATGTTGCCAAAGTCTGCTTCCGCCTGGGCCTGCGTGTATTGCGTACCGTGGGTGTAACTGTTCCAGTTTTCGGAAATAGAACTGTTGATGGCGGCAATAGACACATCCGTAGCGGCCAGGTTGTTTTCATTTGCAAGAAGGGGCGTGCTTTCCGAGGTGGCGGGCTTGCTGCATGCAGTAGCTATGAGGCATAACAATAGCATACCAGCGCTCATGGATTTCAGATGATTCATGTTTACTTGGTTTTCATTAACGTGAAAAAATCGGGTTACGTGCAAACAATACTTAACTGCGTTCTTTAATTTAAGCAAAAATCCCCATGTAAATCGCTTTTTACAGGCATTTTTATCCCTGCCGGAACTGTAGCAGCATTCCCGGGCAACGTAAGCATAAAATATCCTGTTATTGCGTTTCATGCACCAAATGTAGAACGGGAACAAACACGTTCCGCACAAGTGCGGCGAAATGCGGTTTTCAGCGCATGAAACCCGGTTTATCGCTCATGAACATAAAAAAGAGCCGGACCATGAGGGTGTTTTGCCTAGTATCACAATGCCCTCCGCCCCCGTTTCTCCGGTGTTACAAGCCGTTAACCATCGTTTTCCGTTGCGGGGAAATTATAGGGAAACGGTTTTTCAGCCGTGAATGAGCCGTCCCTATATAGGGACAATATATACACAACTGAAACACAAGATATAGACGGCTTATACACGGCTTATAACCAGCAAACACCAAAGTGAGACCGAAGTGCGAACGGCTAAACACCGGGAGAACACCGGTAAAACACCGGCGGAACATGGGCAAAACACGTAGCTCTATGAATTTATTTAAAGAGACGTTACTCCTTCCAAATCTCTTTGATCACCAGCTCCATGTTGTTCCCCTGCGGGCACGCCGCAGAATTGATGTTACCACGGAAACGTTCGCCATGAAAACCTCTTCCCCGTGAAATAATACGGCTTACGGGCATTTGCAGGAAAGCGCTGGCATCATGTGCGGCCAGCCAGTTGTAAGCGTATTTCAGCCACTTGCCGCGGTAGGCTTCCGGCTGCAGGTAAAGCCAGGTGATCTCGTCATATCCCCATATGAAATGCGAAGCAGTATCCGCCACGCCGGGCGTTTTGCTGATGCCGAAGTTATCGAACTCTACCAGGTAAGGCAGCGCATCACACTGCCAGCCGCTGGGCGTAACGCAGGCTTTGCTTCTGCCATAAATGGCATCTACATGCCCTACCTGCAGCATCCCTTCCATGGGTTTGCCTGTTACCGGCTTGATGCGCAAGGGGAAAGAATTGAAATCAAGCAGGCTCTTGCCGTCTACCACCATACCGCCCGCCGGCGTGTGCGCATCCAGCAGCACCCAGTGGCGGCGGGTATGTTTTTTGGCGTAAGCGCGCACATGCGCCATAAACTCTGCCCACTTGCGGAGGCCTTTGTCTTCCATGCCCATCAGCGCTATCTGGCCCATATGCAGCGCTTCACAGCCCAGGTTCATGTAGGTGCCGCAGAGGTACATCAGCCATAGCTGCGCCTCCTGGCGCGTAATATCAGGCACGCTGCCCCAGCGGCCCCAATGGTCCACAAATTTTCCGTTCAGGTTCAGCATGTCTGCATACCGGAAATTGCGCCTTTCCACCGGCAGCTCTAATGCTTCAAATGCCCAGGCGGGAATGGGCACTTCATTTACTTTTTCAGATACTGCCTCAAAAACAGCAGCCTGGAAAATTACTTCCGGGTCACGGGCGTGCACCTGCTGCATGAGGCGGCGCGCCTGCTCCAGGAAAGCGGGGTTGTTCAACACCCGCTCGTTGCCCCAGCGGTAAATGGCGCGGCCAATGAATTTGGCGCCAATGTTTTGAATGAGCCGAACATCGTCTGCCTTGTAAGGGTAAGGGCCGTCATTACCAAAAGGGTCTGCCGCCAGAAACTCCGCCATGGTAACGGCGCGGCTGAGGTAGTACTCCAGCGTTTGGCGGGAAAGGCCGTTGCTGTCCATGACGTGCTGCGCCCGTGTGGCAGCGGGCAGGGCCGTCAGAAGAAAAACGAAAGGAAGAAAAGAACGTGGCACCAGCGTTTTCATAATGGAAAATAAACAATGTTTTGCTTATTTATGCGCCAGCAGCCTGCAGCTGATCTGTATATGCTGCACCGGGCGCCCCTCCTCCGGCGCCTCTTCGTGAATAGTGCGCAGCAGCAGCCGCGCGGCCTCTTCTCCCATTTCATAAGAGCTTTCTTCTATGGAAGCTACAGGCTTGTGGTCAAGGTACTGCAGCAGCGGCAGGTTGCCGAAGCCGGCAAAATCAATTTTATGCAGTGTGGCCGGGTGTTTTCTTTTAAGATATTCGATGGCGTCAAGCGCAATGTAGTTCTTGAACGCAAAGAAAGCCGTAGGCGGCGTGGCCATTTTCATGAAACGCCGCATGGCGGCAAAAGTAGCTTCCTGCGTAAAATCTGAAGATTTTACCAGCGCGCTGTTATACGGCAGCTTGTATTTCTCCAGCGCACGGCGGTACCCCTCCAGCCGTGTATAACTTACAGACATAGACTCCGGGCCCATGATGTGCCCTATCTGTTTGTGCCCTTTTTTGATCAGGAATTCAGTGGCCTTGAAAGCGCCGTGCTCATTGTCTGAAATAACGGCATCAAAACCGTCTTCCATGGGCGGGCGGGCAAAAAATATGACGGGGATACCGGTGTAGGCGGTCTTCTTGAAAACAGACATGTCTTCCCTGTTCTTTGAAATGGCCACCAGCAGCCCGTCTACGCGGTTGCGCAACATCAGGTCCACAATTTTATCTTCCCGCGCAGGGTCTTCGTGAGATTGTGAAATGATCACATTGTACTGGTGCTGGCCGGCCACTTTCTCCGCGCCGTTAATGGCCAGCGCATAGTACTGGTCCATCAGGTTGGGAATGATGAGGCCGATGGTATACGTTCTGCTCAATTTAAAATGCCGCGCCGCCTCATTGGGAATATAGTTCCATTCATCCGCCAGCTTTTTCACACGTGCCTTGGTAGGCGGGCTGATGGAGGGATCGTTGCTCAGTGATTTGGATACCGTGGAAACAGACATGTTCAGCTTCTGCGCAATGTCTTTCAATGTAACGCCTCTTTTCATCGGGAATTTATTTTGCCGGTTATTCATACAAAAATATCTTAATTGAAACACGGAAGTACCGCTTTCACATTCTATTTCAATCGTTGTAGTAGCCGTTTAGCCCTTTCCTGCTGGTTTTAGACGGAGATTGTACATAAATTAGGCTATCGGAATGCAACCAAAAAATTACTGACCGGACCAATCTTACCATTTTTCATTAATAAACGATTGCCTATGTCGATCTCCGCCACGTTACGACTTACCATTATGGTATTGCTGATTATTCCACGGCTGGCTTTTGCGCAGACCACGCTCATCAAAGGGCGGGTAGCAGATGCGGATGGAAATCCCATTCCCGGCGCCGCTGTGGCTGTTAAAGGCACTTCGTCCGGCACCAGCACACTGCCAGACGGCACATTTTCCCTGCAGGTCTCCAGAACGGACGGCCTTGTACTCGTTATTTCCTCACTTGGCTTTGCCGAAAAGGAAGTAACGGTGGGCAGCAACACATTTTACAACGTGCTGCTCGAAAAATCTGAACAGTCCCTCAACGCCGTAGTGGTGGTAGGTTACGGCACACAGCGTAAAAGGGACGTAACCGGGGCCGTGGCCTCCATCCCGAAAGAAAGATTGCAGCAGCTGCCCAACACCAATGTGGCAGAGGCATTGCAGGGCTCCGTGCCCGGCCTGCAGATCAATACCAACGGCGGAGGCGCCGAAGGTAACGATCTTTCCATTCTGGTGAGGGGCCGTAACTCCATCAGCGCCAGCAACAGCCCCCTTATTATCTGGGACGGTATTCCCTATACCGGCGGCATTTCTGAGATCAACCCCAACGATGTGGAATCTATAGAAGTGCTGAAAGACGCTTCCGCAGCCGCCATCTACGGGTCAAGAGGCTCTAACGGCGTTATTCTCATTACCAGCAAACAGGGCAAAAAGGGAAAGGCGGATATTACCTACGACGGGTTCTATTCCACCCAGACCCTCATTAACAAACCGCGGCTGCTCACGGGGCCGGAGTTCTACGAATTCAAAACCACCCGCCTCAACGCCAACACCAACGTGCTCAGCCCGCAGGAGCAGGAAGTGTATGACGCCGGCAAATGGGTAGACTGGTATGACCTGGCCACCCAGCAGGGCAGCAAAATGCAGCATTCTCTCTCCGTGCGCGGCGGTACAGACAAAGTATCCTACTACGTAGGCGGAACTTATCTTGATGTAAAAGGCATAGCCCGCAATGACCGTTTTAAACGTTATTCCATCCGGCCATCATTAGACATAAAAATAACTCCGTGGCTTTCCATGGCTACGAGCACACAGATATCTTTCCAGGACCGTTCAGGCCTGCCGGTGGAATTTGACGACAGCCGGAACGCGGGCGGCGGCGCCAACTTCTTCAACCCGCTCACCGCACCGTTTAACGAAGACGGCAGCATTGCAGTATACGCTTACCTTGACAACAAGCAGGCCCGTAACCCGCTGGGCAACATACTCGTAAAGAACCAGGATAATTCCTACCGCATCTTCAGCACCAACAGCCTGAAAGTAGAAATTCCTTTTGTAAAAGGCCTCAGCTACAAGCTGAACACAGGTGTTGAATACGAGAACGTGTCACGCAAAACCTACTACGGCAGGAACGTGGCCGTTGGGCTGGAAAAGAACGGCAACGCCATCAACTACAACTCCCTGGGCCGCAACTTCACCATCGAGAACATCCTGAACTATTCCCGCGAGTTTGGCGTGCACAGCCTCAACATCACGGCGTTGTACAGCAGCCAGAGCGAAGATTTTGACCGTGACCAGTTGGAAGGTGTAGACTTTCCCAACGATGTGCTCACCAACTACCAGATGAACCAGGCCTCGCTGCTCACGCCGTCTTCCACCAACTTCAAGCAGAACCTGCTCTCTCAAATGGCCCGCATCAACTACGGCTATGACGGGCGGTACCTGCTGACGCTCACGGCCCGGAGAGACGGCTACTCCGCCTTCGGCAAGGATAAAAAGTACGGTATATTCCCCTCCGCTGCAGTAGCCTGGAATATTACGGAAGAAAACTTCATGAAGCCGGTTGAAGTACTCAGCAACCTGAAGCTGCGCGCCTCTTACGGTCTCAACGGCAACCAGGCCGTGAGCAGCTACAGCTCGCTGGCTACCATGACCAGCGCGCCCTATATCAGCGGTACCACGCTGTACCCCGGCTATATTCCCAACAAGTTATCTAACGAGAACCTTGGCTGGGAATCTACCCGCTCTTTCTCCCTGGGCCTGGATTTCGGCTTGCTCGCCAACCGCATCCAGGGTACAATAGACCTGTATTCAGCACGCACGGAAGACCTGTTGCTGCTGCGGAGCATATCTTCCGTACAGGGTATCACCGAAGTATTGCAGAACATCGGCAAAACGTCTAACAAGGGCATAGAGATAGGCATTACCTCCACCAATATCAAATCCCGGAACTTTACCTGGAACACCAACGCCAACTTTTCCAGCAACCGCAACAGGATACTGGACCTGTATGGAGACGGGAAAGACGATGTGCTGAACGGCTGGTTCATCAACAAACCCATCCGTATGATCTACGCCCTGCAATATGACGGCATTTTCAGGTCTGAAGAAGAAGTGGCCGCCTCTGCCCAGAAAGACGCTCAGCCCGGCTGGGTAAGGGTGAAGGACGTAGACGGCAGCGGCACCATCAACACCGCATCTGACCGCACCTTTATTGGCCAGCAGGACCCGAAGTTCACCTGGGGCCTCACCAACACCTTCCGCTACAAGGAGTTCAGCCTGATGGTGTTTCTGCACGGCGTACAGGGTGTCACCAAAAACAACCCGCTGCAAAGCGACAACGTGTTTGCAGACACCCGCCGCAATACCGTGAAAAAAGACTGGTGGTCTCCCAAGAACCCCAACGGCACCCATTTCTCCAACGATGCCAATGCCAACAAGCTGAGCGTGCAGCAATACGAGAACGGCAGCTTCATGCGCCTGAAAGACGTATCACTGGCTTACGAGCTGCCTGCCTCCCTCAAAAAGAGACTGCAGCTGAATGCGGCCAAATGCTACGTGACCGCGCGCAACCTGGCCACCGTTACCAAATACAAAGGGCTTGATCCCGAGCTGACAGACCAGAACGGCATTCCGCTGCAGCGGGAAATTGTAGTGGGCCTTACCATTGGGTTATAATCGGTTTTTATCAGAAAACAAATGTTATGAACAAAGTCATCAAGCTATCGCTTTCCACCATATTAGTACTCAGCGGCCTGCAATGCCACAAGGGTTTTCTCGATGAAGAGCCCAAGGCCATCATTGCGCCTGACAACCTGTACGTAAACAAGGCCGGTTTTGACGCAGGCCTCTACGGCCTGTACAACAGGGTACGGTCTGAACGCAAGGGCATCAACGGCGCCAGCAACGACCTTACCAGCACCGCCGCCGTTATTGGCGTAGACAATGCTTACAGCCTCTACCCCGCCGGCGGCGCCGCGGAATCCGTGTTCAACGATTTTGGCGTACGTATGAACCCCACAGCCGGTTATATCCGCAACCTCTGGGAATATCTCTACCAGACTATCAACGCCGCCAACACCATTGTAGACCGGGCTGAAAACCCTGATGTGGAATGGACGGAAGACGAAAAGAACCAGGTAGTTGCGGAAGCGCGCCTCATCAGGGCCTGGGCCTACCGCCACCTCACCTACCTCTGGGGCAACGTACCGCTGAACCTGCATGAATCTGACGGCAACAACATCCGCACGGACTGGGATAGAACGCCGGTAGCGGAAGTGCGCGCGGCCATGGAGCAAGACTGGCTGTTTGCCGAAGCCCACCTGCCTGATGTACCCGTAATGGACGGCAGGGCCAGCAAAGCGGTAGCACAGCACTACCTGGCGGAACTGTACCTCACCATCGGCAACAATGAAAAGGCCAGGGAAAAGGCGCAGGCTGTAGTGTCTAATACCAACTACAACCTCATGACCGCCCGTTACGGCGTAAACGCCAACCAGCCCGGCACGGCCTTTACCGATATGTTCCTGGACAAAAATTCCAACCGCAGCGAAGGCAACCGCGAAGTGCTGTGGACCTTCCAGAACGAGTACCTGACGGTAGGCGGCGATGTGAACATCATGAGAAGATGGTGGGTGAACCGTTATAATACCATCAAAGTGAACAATAAAACGCCCATTACTTTCTCGGTAGAGAACGGTGGCCGTGGCATTGGCCGGTTTGCCGCTACCAAATACGCGTTTTCCGTTTACGGGGCTAATGACGACCGTGGTTCTTACCATGCATGGCGCTTTTTTTACATCATGAACTACCCTTCTTCCCTGCCTTCCGGCTCACAACCCAACGCCACCTGCGCTTCACCGGGCTGGACGGGTTCAAAATTGGGAGATACGGTAAAGCTCAGCATCAATTGCAACGAGCCCAACCCCAGCGCCACCACGGCACAGAACTGGCCCAGCACGCGCAAATGGGACTGGGCGCCGCCGCCGCCGGATGTAGAGAACTCATCCAATTATAACGACCAGGTGTACCTGCGCCTGGCGGAAACGTACCTGCTGCTGGCAGAAGCCCAGTTCAAACTGGGTGATGCGCCCGCCGCAGCTATTACCATCAACGCCATCCGCAACCGTGCCCACGCCACACCTATTACGGCCGGAGACGTAACCATGGAATTCATCCTGGATGAGCGCTCCCGTGAGCTGTTTTCTGAAGAGCACCGGCGGTATACGTTGCTGCGCACCGGCACCTGGTTCAACCGCACCAAACAATACAACCGGTTCACCGGCGCTAAAATAGTACCGAGAGACACGCTGCTGCCCATACCGCAGAGTGTCATAGACGCAAACCTTACCAAACCCATGGAACAAAACCCGGGGTACGACCAATGATGATACAACACCTTCTGAAACTGGCAGCTGCCTGCTGTACGGCGCTGCTGATGGTAAACGGCGTTAAGGCACAGCAGCAATCGGATTATGACCTTTACCTGGTAATTGGCCAGTCTAACATGGCCGGCCGTGGCGAAATAAGCGGCGCTTACGCTATGGAAGCGCCGCGCCACGTGGTGATGCTCACCAAAGACCTGCAATGGGTACAGGCCAGACACCCGCTGCACTTCGACAAGCCGAAAGTGGCGGGCGTAGGCCCGGGCATTTCTTTTGCGGAGATCATGGCCAAAAAGCGGAAACGGAAAACCATTGCACTGATACCCTGCTCCGTAGGCGGCAGCTCCATTGAATCATGGGTGCCCGGCGGTTTTGACAAACCTACCGGCACTCACCCGTATGACGATATGCTGGTGCGGCTGCAGGAAGCCATGAAAAGCGGCACCCTGCGCGGCGTGATCTGGCTGCAGGGAGAGTCTGATTCCAGCCCGGAAAAGGTCAAGACCTACCTGTCCAAATTGCAGGCGCTGATAGAACGCATCCGCACGGTAGCCGGCAACCCCCAGCTGCCCTTTGTGGCCGGGGAACTGGGCCAATTCAGGGACAACTACCGCCAGTTCAATGTTGAGCTGCACAAGCTGCCGCAACTGGTACCTTACACGGCCGTAGCCACTTCCGAAGGACTGACCCATAAAGGAGACAATACACATTTTGACGCTGCGTCTGCCGCTGCATACGGCAAACGCTTTGCGGCAAAAATGAAAGCCTTGCAAAAGCGCAAGTCATAAAATGTAAAAATTGATGAACGTATTCAGGAAACTGGCCTTGTTGTACATGGCCCTGCTATTCTCATGCCACCTGTACGCCACCGGCGTGCCGCAACGCATCACCGCTTTTACTACGCTGAGCACGGTAAAGCTGGAAGCTGTCTTTGACGGGTTGCCCGCGGCAGGCGCGCAGTACAGGGTCAGGATAACAGACAGCCTCACCGGCAAAACCATCTTTGACAAGACGCTGGCACCTTCCGCCGTACTGGCGGAAGAAAAAAAGCTCATCTTCCATACCGGCCCTGTTAACGCGCAGGCATGGACGCCTGCCGCTCCATACCTTTATCACCTGCGTTTCACCGTTAGCGGCGCGGGCGGGCAGGAGCAAACGCTGCAGCGGCGCATCGGCTTCCGCTTCTTCGAGTCCCGCAACGGGCAGCTCTGGCTTAATGGCAAGCCCGTCTTCCTTCGCGGCATTGCCATCAATCCCCCTGCCCGCGGCATTCCTGATACCATTGAAAAAAGCCGCCGGTTTGCGGAAGAGTACGTGCGGTACATGAAAAGCCTGCATGTCAACATCATCCGCATTCCTAACAATGAGACCTGGTATGATGTGTGTGACGAGCTGGGCATGATGGTGTTTGGCGGCAACTACAGCAGCACCGTAATGGGAGAAAAACCGCCTGCCGCCTATGATAAAGCGGTAAGCTGGTACAAGAACGAAGCGTATGCCAACATTGCCGGCCATCCCAGCCTGATGATATACGCCATGACCAATGAGGTAGCCTATGAAGGCGAATTGGGCGAACGCTGGGACAAGTTCCTGACCTATGCGCATACCGCCCTCCGCCGCTGGGACAGTACCCGCCTCTACATCGGCAACCCCGGTTACGGCTACGGCAAGTCTGGTGACATCTGTGACCTGCACCGCTACTGGGGCTGGTATTACTGTTCTCCCTTCAACTTCATCAACATCCGCAACAATACGGCCATTGTACCTTTCCCGAAAAAAGTGCAGCCCGTTACCTTCACGGAATGTGTGGGCAACTACACCGGCCCTGATGGTAAGTACAACCTCACGCCGGACCATAAAAATCCCGGTTCCCAGCTGAACTGGACGGGCCATGCGCCGTGGAGCGAACAGGCCCGGCTGGCAGACGAGCACCAGTCTTTCACCTTCAAAAAGGCCACAGAGCTGTTCAGGCGCATGCGGGTGATCAATCCGGAGCTGAGCGGCGTATTCCCGTTCACCATCCTGTTCTATCACTGGAACAACGTGCAGCAGTTTGTAGACATGGGGCCCAAGCCCGTTACCCGCCAGGCCCGCCTTTCTTACCAGCCGCTATTGGTAAGCTGGGAAAACTGGGCCACACAGGTATATGCCGGCGCCACCATTCACCCGGTACTGCATGTGGTGAATGACGATGACCGGTTTGAAGACCTGCGCAACGCCCGGCTGGTATACCAGCTCCGCAACAACGGGCACCTCACCATCCTCAGCGATACGCTGGAGCTGCCGGCCATAGCCTATTACAGCACATGGCAAAAAAAGCTTTCCATAGCGCTGCCGGCCACACTGCAAGGCGGCAACTACGAGCTGGCAGGGAAAATATTACGGGATGGTAAAGTAATAGCAGAAAATTATGATGCCCTTTACATCGGTGTAAAAAACACGCCGCCGGTGGCATCATCAGTATATCTCTACGACCCTTCCGGCAAAACGGCTGCCGCATTTACCCGCAACAGCATTCCGTTCAGAGCGCTTTCATCCCTGCAGCAGCTGCCTGCCGGCGCTACGCTGGTAATGGGCGAAAACAGCATGCGTACGCAAATGGGCAGCCTGCGGGCTTTTGTGCGGGTCGGCGGCCGGGTGTTGTGCCTCCGGCAAGACAGTGCGCACATGCCTGCCCTGAACAACATACTGCCTGCACCTATAAAGAATATTACCGTTCCGCTGGACGTGCCAGCCTATCCCCCGCCGCCGCGGCCTTCCCGCAACGGGTTATACCTGAACCCTGAAAGGCCGGAGCACCCTGTGTTTGACGGCATCACGCGGGAGCAGCTGCGCGTATGGTCTGACTACACCGGCTGGAATGAATCACAGCCCGGCTTCCCGGCAGTTTACCCGGTTACAGACGGTTTTGTGCCCGTTCATAAAAAAGACCTGGAACATATTGCCGTGCTGGGCAACTACGGCGTAGCACTCGAAGGCATGGCCCTCGCGGAATTTTTTGACGGCAAGGGCAGCCTGCTGCTCTGCGGCCTTGACCTGGCCGGCCGCGCAGGTATAGACCCTGTGGCTGACCGAATGCTGGGCAACCTGGTGAACTATATGGCCACTGTGCAAGGGCATCACCGTTACCCGCTTATTACCGCGCCCATTGTATGGGGAGACTATGCCACTGAAAAGGGTGTGTTGACCGGTGTTAACAGCGGGCTGATGGTACACGCCGTTCCCCGTGCACCTGCCAACATCAAAAGCAGCGTGCGCCTCACCCGTGAAGGCAGCCGCTTCCAGGGTGCTGCAGGCGGCTTCAACACCAGGCCCGGCGTACAGTATGTAGCCAACGGCCGCCGCATGTACGGGCCCTATTATCTCCGCGGCTTTGGGAATGTACCCGAACCGCTGGACACTGCCGGCAATACCGGCGAAGGCTTCTTCTGGTGCCGCGTGCCGGAAGGCCGCACCACCGCCGCCACCCTGGTTTGGAACCAGGCGGATGAACCGCTGCCCGTCACCGTACAGGTAAACGGACAGCCGCCGGTACGCAAGGAAATTGCAGCAGGCGCCCGCACCTGGGTAGATTGCCCGCTGAACGGCAGTACCATAAAGATGCAATACCGTGGAGACAGAAGACTGGTATTATTGGAAACAATTTTCAGATAGCTTGACATGAACGCAAAACTTCTTTTTTTCTCATACAGCCTCCTGGCCGGTTTGCAAGCCGCCGCACAGCAACAGAATGTTGCCCTGCACAAGCCGGTGGCTGTTACTTCACAAACCGCCGCCGGCCCCGCCGCCAATATTACAGACGGGAAAATATCCCGCCACGCCCGCTGGGAGGCTGCCAACGGCAAAGCGCCGCACATTATCGAAATAGACCTGAAAAAATACTACAACATCAACGAACTGCGCATCCATACCGGCATTGCAGATGCGGAGAAGCAGCCGGATGAGACCACGCAGGCCGCGGGCTTCTGGTCTATGAAGAATTTTAAGATGCAGTACTGGGACGATGCCAACTGGAGTGACTTTCCTAAAAGCGAAGTGCATGAAAACCGGCTGACCACGGTAGTTTTCAAGTATAGCCCAACCGTTGGCACCTACAAAATACGGCTGGTATGTGACGATGGAGAACCGGTGAACGTGATGGAAATAGAGGCCTTCGGCACTCCCGCGCCCAACATGCCGGAACCGCCCGCAGCCACCTCTTCCCTGCAGCTGCAGGAAGTATCTACCGCTCCACGGGAGGCATCTATTACCGTTGCCAACAAGGTAAGCGGCACCACCATGCAATACGTGGGCTACAACCAGGGGTACTACCTGCCCGGCAGCAATGTATCTGGCTGGCTGGAATACTCCCAGGTAAACAGTTTAAGGGTGTGGGCATCCATGAATGCTTTTGTGCCCGAAGCCAGCGTGCAGGTAGATAAAACGCTCAGCTCCGCAGCTGAATTTGATAAACGGAAAGCAGAACTGCGCGCCAGCCCGGAACGCAACCGCTTCATCAAATGGGAGCAATTGCTGCCGCTGTATGACCTGCCTGACACTTCCTCCACCAACGCCATGGTATTCAACTATGCCCTCACGGAACTCAAGCGGCTGGGCATTGAGGTGGTATTGCAAATGGGGAGCACAGACTTCAAAGACAACTGGGAGAACAAATGGAAACAATGGCAGCGTTATTACGCCCTGGCCTACCACGCCGCCCGCAAAGGCAACGTGGCCATGTTTGCCATGCAGAACGAGCCTAACCACCGCCATTCAGGCCCCATGCAGCTGGACCAGTGGATCATGGGCATGCAGGTAGTGTCTGACGCTATTCATGCGGCCGTGGAAGACGTGAACAAAAAATACGGCACCCGCCTGGCGCCCAAATTCGTAGGCCCTGTAACAGCAGGCCAGAACACAGACTGGTGGGCCGGTATAGCCCGCGCCATCCGTACAGATTATCACGGAAAGAAGGTAGATAAAGACCTGCTGGACATTTTTTCCACCCATTCTTACAACTCTCCGGCAGTAGGTTACGCATCGCGTATCAACAACATCCGCAGCATCCTGCAGGAAAACCACCCTGCCGGCAAGGCGCTGCCCATTGTCTATACCGAAATAGGCCGCTGGATGAACGCCTACCTCATAGACAAGGAAGAGACGATGGACTCGCCTTCTCTTTTCACTGAATGGGCGGGCATCTACACCAACAATATGAAAAACGGCGGCTATGGCATGTGGGCCTTCAAATTTGCCAATACTGCCAGCGGCACTTATCCCAGAGGCATCAAATCAGGCCATCACTTTATCTGGCAAGGCAGGCGCATTGTGGAAGACGCTTACCGCAACCTGGCGCTCAACAAGCCCGTGCGCAGCTCAGGCGGCAACGCAGCCGCAGTAACGGACGGCAACAAATCCAACCTGTCTGCGTGGACATCAGATACCATCACTGCTGAAAAATGGGTGGAAATAGACCTGGGCGCCCCGCAAGCCATAGGCAGCGCCGTGATCTACACCGGCAGTGACGGTGGCGTGTACACCGCCCCTGACCGCATCCGCAATTTCAAATTGCAGTATGCCGCGGCAGACGGCTGGAAAGATATTGCAGGCGCAGCGGAAGAGAACAACAAATATGCACAGGTATACAGCACCTTCAAACAGCCGGTTACTACCAGCAAGGTACGTTTTGTCAGCACAGATAAAGGCAGCCTCACCGTACGTGAAATAAAACTGTTTGCCGCCGGAGACGGCCCTGCTGCGCAGCCCAACTACAACGTGTCCGGCATTCAGCGTACGGGCGAAGTAGTGCGTCTCTTTGCCAAAGGCTTCCGCGGCAGCAGGCCCTTATACGAGACCACAGCATCTGTGAACGACAGCGGGCTGGACGCCTGTACCGCCTACGATGAAAAAACGGGCAACTACTACATCTGGCTGGTGCAGCGCGGGCCTTTTGAATACCGCCTGCAGCTGGACGTTTCGGCGCTCAACATAGCCGCGGCCGTACCAGTGACGGCAGAAGCGGTGAACGCGGAAAAGTACGGAGAGGCCAGCCTGCTGGGCCCCCTTGCCGCCAACAAAAAAATAGACGTGGTATTGCCCCCGCAAACAGTGATGCTGCTCACCATCCCGAAACAGGCGCAGGCCGCCCGCCAGCTGAAAGCCGCAGCTGCAGCCGGGATCAGCATGAGCGCCAATACATCCGGACAATTGCAGGTGGAGCTGAACGCCGCCACGCCCGCCAAGAACCGTGCAACCTACCTGCGTTTCAACCTGGCGGGGCAAAACATACCCCGCGCAGGCCGTGTGCTGCTGCGCGTTAACGGCCGCAGCAGTGACGGCGGCCGGCCCTTCCGGTTCCATGTGTACGGCATTCCCGATACCCGCTGGAACGCCGCCTCACTGAACTGGCAAAATGCGCCGCTGCTGGATGGAAAAGAAGCACTGATAAAAGAAGTGGGCCGCAAAGCCTTTGTAGCAGGAGAGCTGGCGCTTACCGGTACAGCGGCAGACCATTGGCTGGACGTTACGGAGCTGGTGAGAAAACATCCCACATCAGATATTACGTTTGTGCTGGTACGGGAAACAAGACAACTGGGAGATGATGAAGATAAAGGCCGCCGTGCCATTATAACACCCGGCAGCGCAGCACTTTTTATTTGGGGCAGGTGATGCCTGCACTGCCAACAGCATTGAAAACAGGGGAGCTTTCGGGCTCCCCTATTGCATTCCTGCCATTTCTCCCTATATTTACAGGGTAAAAAGGAAATGGTGTCTTCCTTCCCACAACCGTCTTTCTCCATAGAAACGACTGATGGCGCCTACAAACGGGGCTTTGCGCGCAAGGCCTTCATCTTAATTTGTAGGTATGAAAAAAACAAGATCATCGTTTGAACAGGTGCTGATCACTTCGCACCTCCTGAAATGGACGGCATTGACCATTCCCGTTGCCCTCACGGCAGGTTCCCTTGTTGCTTTGTTTTTATGGTTGCTGGATGAAGTAACGCGCATCCGCCATCAGCACGGCTGGCTGCTGTACCTCTTGCCCCTGGCAGGCGTGCTCATCTGGGCGCTGTACAAGTACCTGGGCAAAAACGCGGAAGCCGGTAACAACCTGATCATGGACGAAATTCATGAGCCGGGCGGCGGCGTACCGCTCCGCATGGCGCCGCTGGTACTGGCCACCACCATCATCACCCATCTTTTCGGCGGCTCCGCCGGGCGGGAAGGTACGGCCGTGCAGATAGGCGGCAGCCTGGCCGGCCAGCTGGGCAAATGGTTCAGGTTAAACAAGGAAGATGTGAAGATCATGCTCACCACGGGTATTGCAGCCGGTTTCGGCGCCGTGTTCGGCACACCGCTTACCGGCGCCATATTTGCGCTGGAGGTGCTCACCATTGGCCGCATCAGCCACAAGGCGCTGCTGCCCTGCCTCATGGCCAGCGTACTGGCTGATATTACCTGCTCCGCCTGGCAGATACATCATACGCATTACCATATTGCCATTCATGAAGCGGTAAACAGCACGGTAAGTTTTATTCACTTCGATTTTGTATTGCTGCTCAAAGTAATATTGGCCGGCATCTGCTTCGGCCTGGCGGGTTACGGCTTCTCCACCCTTTCCCACAATATCAAAAAATATAGCACCAGGTTCATTACACGGCCCTGGCTGGTACCCCTCACCGGCGGCCTCATTGTTATAGCGCTCACCATGCTGCTGGGCACAACGGACTACCTGGGCCTGGGCGTTACCAACCCTGACCCCAACAGCGTATCTATTGTATCTTCTTTCACAGAAGGCGGAGCAGGTTACTTCAGCTGGTTCTGGAAGCTGCTGTTCACCGCCATTACACTGGGCATGGGTTTCAAAGGCGGGGAAGTAACACCGCTGTTCTTTATTGGCGCCGCGCTGGGCAATACCTTTGCCAGCCTCACCGGCGCGCCGGTAGACCTGTTGGCCGGCCTAGGTTTTATTGCGGTATTTGCAGGCGCTACCAATACGCCCATTGCCTGCACCATTATGGGCGTAGAGCTGTTTGGAGGAGAATATACCCTTTATTACGCGGTGGCCTGCTTTACCGCCTATTACTTCAGCGGGCATTCCGGCATTTACCAGAGCCAGCGGTTGGCAGGCGCCAAAACAGACAACCTGCAGTACCACGGGCAAACGTTAAAAGATATCAGGCACGGGCAAAATAAAAATGCCGGTAAATGAATACTGTCATTCTTTTACCGGCATTGCTGATGTACGCATCAATTATTGATACAGCAAATATTTTTTCCTCATTTGCTTGTACGCGCTCAGCCCCGGCTCCCAGCTTTTACGGATCTCTTCTTCGCTTTTACCGGCAATGATCTGTTGTTTGAACAGCGCTGTACCGGCCAGTCCGTCAATATTTCCTATCTGCGCGCTGTAAGACCGGTCAAAGAATTTTGATTTATCAGGGTAGGCCTTGTACATGTCCATGATCCATTTGATGTTGACCTTGCCTGCCTTGCGGTGAGGCGTTACGTCATATTTTCTCAGGTCAAGGCCGTAGCAGGTTTCATTCTTATGCAGCGGCGTTTCCGACATGCCGGGTATGCTTACCGGTTTAAATGTAAAATCAAAAATACCCTTGAGCGCCGGTGCGCCCAGTACGGTAAACGGCATGTAGGTACCGCGGCCCTGGCTGACTATGGTGCCTTCAAACAAACAAAGCGAAGGGTACAGCAAGATGGACTGCTGGGTGTTCAGATTGGGAGATGGCGCTACCGGCAGGGTGTAATCCATATCGTGCCGGTAATTGGCCACCGGTATCACTTTTATCTTGCACTTCACTTTATTCTTCAGCCATCCTTCGCCGTTCAGCATTTGCGCAAACTCGCCAATGGTCATGCCATGCGTGATGGGAATGGGGAACTGGCCGATGCCTGACCTGTATTTCATATCGAGAATGGGCCCGTCTACATACCCGTTGGGATTGGGCCTGTCAAGGATCACCAGCTCTTTCCCGGACTCCGCGCAGGATTCCATGATGTCCCGCAGCGTATTGATATTGGTGTAGAAGCGGCAGCCCACGTCTGCAATATCAAACACCATGATGTCTATTTTCTGCAGGTCTTCCCGGGAAGGTTTTCTTTTCTGGCCATACAGGGAAATGATAGGAATGCCGGTTGCCGGATCTACCTCATCATCCACTTCAGCGCCGTTGCTGGCATTGCCCCTGAACCCGTGCTCCGGGCCAAATATGGTTTTGATGTTGACACCCAGCGTTCGCAGACTGTCTACGCTCAGTTTATTGCCGATAATGGAAGTCTGGTTCACTACCATGCCCACCCGTTTCCCTTTGAGGTACGGCAGGTACAAGTTTACCTGGTCTGCACCGGTGATGATGCCTTTTTTAACGGGCGCATCCGTAGCGGTGGTGCTGAAAACCGGTATTGCGGCCAGCAGCAGGGCCATCACAGAAAGTCGTAGTTGCATGGTCATAAAAAGTTTGTATGATTCAACAGTTAGACAAACTTACAGATATCTTCCGTTATTGCTGCTGCAACGTTTTAGGGTCTACCAGGTAGGGCATCCAGCTTTGAAAGAACGATTTTTCCTTTCCGTTGCCGGCAGACGCATAATCGCACAGGTATACTTCTACCGGTTCAGGCGCTTTCTCCATGTAGGATTCAGGGTAGAATGAGGCTTTGTACTGCATCCACGTTGTTTGGCCCGCGGGGGCGACCGGTTTGAGGTTTATATAACCGTCTTTGTCAGCAATAGGGTGTACAATAATACCGGTCTTTACGCCCGGCAGCCTGGCATCACGCGCCAGCAGCACGGGGCCGCGCATAATGGCGGCGTAGCGCGGCGTTTGGCCCATGGTAACCACACGGCCCCGCATGTCCAGCTCCAGCGTTACCTTGTCACCGTTTTTCCAGGTGCGCCTGATTTGTGTATAAGCGCCGGGCTGCACGCCGCTTATCGCTTCCCCGTTCACTTTGAGCACCGTGGTTTTGCTCCAGGACGGGATGCGGATGCCGATGCTCATCTCTTCCGGCCCGGGCAGGCTTATTGCCATTTGCACATTTCCGGAAACCGGGTAGTCTGTATGCTGCGCCAATGTAACCGTCTGCCCGCGTGGCGATCTTACTGCGGCAGCGCCTTCCACAAAATAATTGACCTGAGCGCCCTGCTGCGTGCCGGTGGCAATAAACAGCGGCACGTTGAACAAACCGCGCGGCCCGCTGGCCTCACAGCAATTCAGCCCCATGCCGCACTGCTCGCTGCCCGGCAGCCGTTCTCCGGTAAGGGGTGTGTATTTAGCCCAGTGAGCACCGTCTGCGCTCATAGAGCCCAGCAAGGCGTTGTAGAAACTGTTCTCTACCGCATCGGCGTACTTGGCTTCACCGGTGAGGCGCAACAGCTGCTCGCTCAGTTTCAGCCAGGTAACCGTTACACAGGTTTCCTGGAAGTGATACACGGGCATGGCTTGCAGGCCCTTGCCGCCAAACCACATCTCCGCAGACGCACCAGAACCGGCTATATTGATCTCCGTATCGTAAATGTTCTGCCAGGTTTGTACTACTGCATCCTTATACTTTTCATTGCCGGTAACCCGGTACAGCTCCAGCAGCCCTTCGTAGCAAGACATCATTTCGTACGCCTTCTGCCCTTGCCGCGGGCCGTACCATTCCTTTGCCGTTACACCGGGGAAACGCTGCGCCACGTTTACCGAGGCCTTGCTGAGCAATTGCGGCCCTGCGGGCGTTTCCCAATCGCGTACAATGGCCTCCGCAAAGTCAAGGTATTTTTTTTGCCGCGTGCGCGTGTACAGCAACACCACCGGTTCCAGTACGGAAGAGGCCGCCATACCCCGGTAGCTGCCGCATTGTACAATGCTGCTGCCGCGGGCGGCCAGCTCGTTCATCAGGTTATCTGCCACGCGGGCCGCGGCCTGCAGGCTTTTTTTATCGCCCGTCAGGTCGTAATAATCCAGAAGGCCCAGCATGCAGTATTTTCTGCCCCATATGTCCCATCCCCGCAGCCGCGCGCTGTCTGCATAGTTGCCGATGTACCCGTCTGCAGACTGGGTAGCGAGCAGCCCCGCCACGGCATGCTCCAGCACTTTTTTCAGCTTCGGCTGCGGATTGTAACGATAAGCCAGTACGGCGGAAGTAAACCATTTGCCCCAGAATTCCGACTGCCAGCGGCTGGTTTCATTGCGCTGGCGGAAGGCGTTTACCAGGCGGTCTACATCCTGCGCCAGTACCCTGTTTTCATATGAGCTGTCTAAACGCTGGCCTACTACGCCGCCTACCTTGATAGTAGTGGCGGGGTGCAGCTGATCTTTCACCTGTGCCCGGCTGTTGATGGAGGAAAGCAGGCATATGGCGCCTGCCGTATACACAAAGAGTTGTTTCATTTTTGTTTACTGGTTGAGTACGTGGAATTTTGTTCGGGTTACAAAATAGGAAAATGATCCGGATCTGTTACAGTTGTTTCAGGCGCCGGGAAATCAGGGCCCTGTCATGCGCTGTTTTGGCCAGCTGCAGCGCTTCTTCATAGTGAGCGGCGGCCTTCTGCCGATCTGTACCGGCATACAGGTAGCCCATCAGGGAATGGTAGAGATGCGAGCCGGACAGCTGCAACCGGCTGGCTTCCGTGATAGCCGCGGCATTTCCCTGTACTTTGGAAAGCGCGTACGTTCTGTTCAGGGCGGCTACCGGTGAATATTCCAGCTGCAGCAGGCGGTTATACAGCTCCAGGATGTGCCGCCACTTTTCAGGGGAATCTGTTTTTTCGCAGTGGTGGTAAGCAATGGCCGCCTCCAGGTGGTATTTGCCCGCGGCGCCCTGGGCGCTGCGTATCAGGTAATAATTGCCCTTTTCGATCAGCGCATCGTTCCACAGCTCCCTGTTCTGCGCTTCGTAAAGTATCTGCTCACCTGCCGCGTCTACCCTGGCATCAAACCGTGATGCGTGAAAACACATCAGTGACAGCAGGGCGCTGACTGCCGGCGTATCCGTATGCCGTTGCTGCAGCAGCAGGTAACACAAGCGCATGGCTTCCATACAAAGCTCTTTCCGCAATACGCTGTTCTTCGTGGAAGAATAATACCCTTCGTTGAACAACAGGTAAATGGTGGTGAGCACGGCTTCCAGCCGCGCTTCCATTTCCTTTTCTCCCGGCAGCGCAGTGGTGACACCGGTTTCCCGCAGCTTCTGCCGGGCGCGCAACAGTCTTTTGCTAATGGTTTCTTTGCCGGTAAGGAAGGCCTCGGCAATTTCATCTATCCCGAAACCGCACAAAATGCGCAGGGCCAGCCCTACCTGCGCTTCCTGCGGTATGGCCGGATGGCATACCACAAACAGCATCCGTAACTGGCTGTCCTGCACATTGGGCGGGGAAAGGTCCAGCTCCGGCGCCTCCGTATGCCATGAGGCTGCGCCCAGGGCGGCAGATACCTTTTCGGAAAACACCTTGTTGTGCCGCAGGTAATCTATGGTCTTGTTTTTGGCCACCCTGTAGAGCCATGCCGCCGGGTCTGCCGGGATGCCCTTGAGGCCCCAGGTTTCTGTAGCCAGCAGGAAAGTGTCGTTCACAATGTCTTCCGCCTCGGCCAGGTGCCTGATGCCAAACAGCTTGCAAAGCACCGCAATAATTTTGCTGTACTCGGTTTTGAACAGGCGCGGTATCAGTTCTCTTTCCTGCATGCCTCCTTACACGCCGAATTGTTGCAGATGATGGTCGAGATGTTTGTAGAAGAGGTTGTTCCATTCATTTTTGCTCAGCACGCCAAAAGAATGGGATGCCTTGCCGTCAAACCCGGCCTCTCCCAGGTTGGCCGTTTGCTGGATGTAACCGATCAGCCGCGCCTTTTCATGGTCAAAGTCACGGTCTCCCCTGACCAGGAAAGCCGGCGCCGTTTGTGCGTTACGTTTGTAAGGCGCAGCGCTGGTCACTACTTTTTTTATGAACGACTTTAAAATGAACCGCATGAAAAAGTTAGGCCGGGGAAACTTGTGGCTGTCATACACCATTTCATACTGCACATTGCAGTGGGCCAGCATCTGCCCCACGTTCATCTTGCCCCAGCCGGGCCGGCTGCCGGGCTGCAGCTGCTCAATACGGCTGATAACGGCGCCGGCCACAGGTTGTGTGAAAATGTTCGGTAATTCCATTGGTATCGGTTTAATCTATTTTCATAATGTCTCTCACCTCTACATGCCCGCCCATGGCCAAGATAGGGCATCCTTCCGCCAGATCTGCGGCCTCCTGAAGCGATGCGGCCTTCACTATCACGTACCCGCCCACCATTTCCTTCACTTCCGCATAAGGCCCGTCTGTAACAACACGCCCCGGCCTGAGCGTTTTACCCTGGAAACCCAGCTGGTTGGTGCTGACAAATTTACCCTGGGCGGCAATGCCGCCTATCCAGTTTTGCCACAGCTCAATGCCGGCCTGCAGCTGTTCCGGGGAAAGCGTTGTCTCTCCGGGTACGGGATGCCTGAAGATCATCATAAATTCGTTCATGAGAAATTGATTTAATTGTTAAAATAATGGCTTTTGACGTTAATACGAATGGCGCCCGCGGAAATGGACAAAAAGGGAGGAAAGATTTACAACTTATTGATAATCAATATACCACTATAGGCTCTGACCATCATCTGGCCAATTTTTTACATTTTGATGTATTTTCTTAGAGAAAATGTCACGAAAAAGCAAATTTTGTGGATATATTTTAACAATTTTGCAGTTACGTTTATAAAATATAAAAAATGAGCAAAGTACCCGCTACATTATTTGACAAAGTATGGGATTCACACGTAGTCAGGAAGATAGAAGATGGGCCTGACGTGTTTTTTATTGACCGGCACTTTATTCATGAAGTAACCAGCCCGGTTGCCTTTCTGGGGCTGGAAAACCGCGGCCTGAAAGTGATGTTTTCCGAAAGAACATTTGCTACGGCAGACCATAATACACCTACCATCAACCAGCACCTGCCCGTGCAGGACCCGCTTTCCGCCAACCAGCTGAAGGCGCTGGAAACCAACTCCGCCAAATACGGCATTTCCCACTGGGGCCTGGGCAACCCGAAGAACGGCATTGTGCACGTGGTAGGCCCTGAAAACGGCATTACCCTGCCGGGCATGACCATTGTATGCGGGGACTCTCACACCTCTACCCACGGCGCTTTCGGAGCCATTGCCTTCGGCATCGGCACCTCTGAAGTGGAAATGGTGCTCTCTTCCCAGTGCATCATGCAGCCCAAACCTAAAAAAATGCGCATCAACGTAAACGGCCAGCTGGGCAAAGGCATCACGCCCAAAGACGTGATCCTCTACATCATTTCCCGGCTCACCGCAGCAGGCGCTACCGGTTACTTTGTGGAATATGCGGGCGAAGTGTTCCGCAATATGAGCATGGAAGGGCGTATGACCGTGTGCAACATGAGCATTGAAATGGGCGCCCGCGGCGGCATGATCGCTCCTGACGAAACCACTTTCGCCTACATCAAGGGCCGTGAAAAAGCACCTAAAGGCGATGCATGGGACAAAGCCCTGGCTTACTGGAAAACACTGAAAACAGACGAAGGCGCCACCTTCGACGTAGAATATACTTACCAGGCGGCCGATATTGAGCCCATGATCACCTACGGCACCAACCCGGGCATGGGCATGGGCATCACCCAGCACATTCCCGCCGCGCAGGCAGCCGGTGGCAGCAAAGCCAGCTACGAAAAATCGCTGGACTATATGGGCTTCCATGAAAACGACGCCATGCTGGGCAAGAAGGTAGACTATGTGTTCATTGGCAGCTGTACCAACGGCCGTATTGAAGACTTCCGCGCTTTTGCCTCCATTGTGAAAGGCCGCAAAAAGGCAGACCATGTTACAGCATGGATAGTGCCCGGCTCCCACATTGTAGAGCAGCAGATCAAAGAAGAAGGCATACTCGACATTCTCACCGCCGCAGGCTTCCAGCTCCGCCAACCCGGCTGCTCCGCTTGCCTGGCCATGAACGACGACAAGATACCCGCCGGCAAATACGCGGTAAGCACCAGCAACCGCAACTTTGAAGGCCGCCAGGGCCCCGGTGCGCGCACCTTGCTGGCCAGCCCGCTGGTAGCCGCTGCCGCAGCGGTAACCGGTGTTGTAACCGACCCGCGAGAACTGATTGCCTGATTTTTACCCGCAACAAAAAACACAACAAATGGCTTACGATAAATTCACCATACTTAAGAGCTCAGCCGTGCCCATGCCCATTGAGAACGTGGACACAGACCAGATCATTCCTGCCCGCTTCCTCAAAGCCACTGAACGCAAAGGCTTTGGAGACAACCTGTTCCGCGACTGGCGGTACAATAACGACGATACGCCGAAAAAAGACTTTGTGCTGAACAACCCCGTGTACTCCGGCAAAATACTGGTAGCCGGCAAGAACTTCGGCAGCGGCAGCAGTCGCGAGCACGCCGCCTGGGCTATTTACGACTATGGTTTCCGCTGCGTGGTAAGCAGCTTCTTTGCAGACATCTTCAAAGGCAATGCCCTCAACGTAGGCATTCTGCCCGTAACGGTGAGCCCTGCCTTCCTGGACAAGATCTTCACTGCCATTGAAGCAGATCCCAAAGCGGAACTGGTAGTAGACCTGCCTGCGCAAACCATCACCATTGCTGCCACCGGCGAACAGGAATCTTTTGACATCAATTCTTACAAGAAGCATAACCTCACCAACGGTTTTGACGATATAGACTATCTGCAGGCCATGAAGGGCGAGATACAGGAATTTGCTTCAAAAAGCATGTACTAAAAAATGCCCGTTGAAAAGCGTTATATAGAAATAATGGATACCACACTCCGCGATGGCGAACAAACCAGCGGAGTGTCTTTTTCCCCTTCTGAAAAACTGACCATTGCCCAGCTGCTGCTCACGGAAGTGAAGGTAGACCGCATTGAAATTGCGTCTGCCCGCGTATCTGACGGAGAGCTGGCCGCGGTAAAGGCCATTACCAAATGGGCAAAAGCCAACGGTTTCCTGAACCGGGTGGAAGTGCTCACCTTTGTTGACGGAGACGTATCTGTACAATGGATGCAGAAAGCCGGCGCCAAAGTGATGAACCTGCTCACCAAAGGTTCCCTCAACCATTTAACGCACCAGCTGAAGAAAAAACCGGAGCAGCACTTTGCCGAGGTAGCCGCCGTAATTGCCCTGGCCCGCAAAAAAGGGCTGGAGTGTAATGTATACCTGGAAGACTGGAGCAACGGCATGCGCCACTCCCGTGACTACGTGTTCCAGTACCTTGATTTCCTGCAGCAGCAGCCCATAAAAAGGGTCATGCTGCCGGATACGCTGGGCGTGCTCACACCCGCGGAAGTGCATGACTACATTACGCAGATAGTACAACGTTACCCGAAGGCCCACTTCGACTTTCATGCGCATAATGACTATGACCTGGGCACCGCCAACGTGCTGGAAGGCGTAAAAGCCGGCGCGCACGGCCTTCACCTTACTATTAACGGTATGGGAGAAAGAGCGGGCAACGCCCCCCTGGCCAGCGCCATTGCCGTACTGAACGATTTTATGCCCACGGTGAAAACCAGCGTGGCGGAAGCGTCCCTGTACAGCGTGAGCAAGCTGGTGGAAACATTCTCCGGCTTCCGTATTCCCGCCAACAAACCCGTGGTAGGCGAAAACGTGTTCACCCAAACCGCCGGCATCCACGCAGACGGTGACAAGAAGAACAAGCTTTATTTCAGTGACCTGATGCCCGAACGCTTCGGCCGCCAGCGCAAATACGCCCTGGGCAAAACCAGCGGCAAAGCCAACATCGAAAACAACCTGCAGCAGCTGGGCATACAGCTCTCCGACCCCGACCTCAAAAAGGTGACACAGCGCATCATTGAGCTGGGAGACAAAAAGGAAGTAGTGACCCAGGCAGACCTGCCGTACATTATTTCGGATATACTCGACAGTAACACCATTGAGGAAAAAGTGCGTATCGAGAACTATGTGCTCACCCACTCCAAAAACCTCAAACCGTCTGTAACCCTGCGCCTGTCTATCAAAGGCGAAGTGTTTGAAGAGCACTCCCAGGGAGACGGGCAGTACGATGCTTTTATGAACGCCCTTAAAAAGGTGTACAAGAAACAGAAACAGGAGCTGCCCGCCCTTTCAGACTATGCCGTACGCATCCCCCCCGGCGGCAAAAGCGACGCCCTTTGCGAAACCATCATTACCTGGCGGTGGAACAACCGGGAGTTCAAAACCCGCGGGCTTGACAGCGACCAGACCGTGTCTGCCATCAAAGCCACGCAAAAAATGCTCAACCTGATTTGAAACTTTCATAACATACAGCATGGCAACCAAACATATTTTAGTAGTTCCAGGAGATGGAATAGGACAGGAAGTAACCGCAGTTGGTAAAAAAGTACTGGAAAAGATAGCCGCAAAATTCGGCCATACTTTTACGTATGACGAAGCCCTCATAGGCCACGTAGCCATTGAAGCCACCGGCAATCCCCTCCCCGACGAGACGCTGGAAAAGATGCGCCGGTCAGACGCCGTACTGTTCGGCGCTGTAGGCCACCCGAAATACGATAATGATCCTACCGCCAAAGTACGCCCCGAACAGGGCCTGCTGAAAATGCGCAAGGAACTGGGCCTGTACGCCAACCTGCGCCCCATCAAGCTGTTTGACGAGCTGCTGGGCGCTTCCAGCATCAAACCGGAAATACTGAAAGGCGCAGACATCCTGTTTTTCCGCGAGCTGACCGGCGATATTTACTTTGGTGAAAAAGGCCGTAAAAACGATGGCGATACGGCTTACGATATTGCAGAATACAGTCGTTATGAAGTAGAGCGCATTGCCCGCAAAGCCTTTGAAGCCGCCCGCACGCGCCGCAAAAAGCTCTGCTCCGTAGACAAGGCCAATGTAATTGAGACCTCCCGCCTGTGGAGGGAAGTGATACAGAAAATAGCGCCTGAATATCCTGACGTGGAGGTAGAGCACCAGTTCGTAGACGCTACCGCCATGCTGCTGATCAAAGACCCGCGCCGCTTTGACGTGGTGGTGACCGCCAACCTCTTTGGAGATATTCTGACAGATGAGGCCTCCCAGATAGCAGGCTCCATGGGCATGCTGGCCTCCGCCTCCGTAGGTGACGGCACCGGCGTATATGAACCCATCCATGGCTCCGCGCATGACATTACCGGCAAAGGCGTAGCCAACCCGCTGGCCTCCATCCTTTCCGCCGCCCTGCTGCTGGATATTTCCTTTGGCCTGAAAGCCGAGTCTGAAGCCGTGATCAGCGCGGTAGACAAAGTGCTGAAAGCCGGCTTCCGTACAAGAGACATTGCAGATGCACAAACTCCGGCGGAGAAGGTGCTGGGGACGGAAGCGATTGGCGAGGAGGTGTTGAAGTTTTTGTAATTTTTAATCGATATAGGGGCCGCATCTTTCAGGTGCGGCCTTTTTTTATGTGGATGTTACACAAAGGTGTGAGCAAGAGGCTTGCGGCAATGCATACATTTACCTGAATATAACCCAATCACTCTTCTAAAACCCTTTGCCATGAGCAAACTGCAAAAACTCCTGTTTATTCCGCTGGCCGTTACCCTTTTTAGTGTTAATGCGAATGCCCAGAATTCGTTCCCTTCCAGCGGCAATGCGGGTGTTGGTACAAGTAACCCTCAATCTGCTTTCCAGATCGGTGAATACTATGGCAACAATCAAAGCAAGCTTACCTTTCCTGGTGTTTATAACTTCGAGAAAACCACGCTGGGCCAGGCCGGGAACGGGGGTGCTTTCCTTGAATTTGTGAATCACACCAGCATGGAAAACTCATATGCCATACGGATCGGTGCTAATGTTGACTCCTATGGTCAGGGGCTTTACATCGTTGGGGCTCCTTCCACTACCTCCTACGAAATGCTGCAATACCCCACCACTCCGGCGCTGTTTGTTCGTGCAGACAATACCGTTGGCATCGGCACCAGCTATCCCCCCGCAGGCTACAAACTGGCCGTTGCCGGCAACATGATTGCCGAAAAAATTAAAGTGAAACTGCAGGGCGCCTGGCCTGACTATGTATTCAGCAAAGAATACTCTTTGCCTTCCTTACAGGAGCTGGACAGGTTTATTGCGCAAAACGGCCACCTCCCCAACGTTCCATCCGCAGCCGACGTAAAGAAAGACGGCATCGATATGGAAGAAATGAACAAAACGCTGCTCCGCAAAATAGAAGAGCTCACCCTGTACCTGATTGAAATGGACAAGAAAGTAAGCGCCCTGCAGGAAGCCAATAAAGTACTGGAAAAGAAATTGAATCCCTAGTTCACAAACCACCATCTCAACCCTACCCGCAACGCAAAATTGTTAGAAGGGTAAAACGGCGCGGTGAAGTTATTCGTCCACAGGAAGGTGTTCAGGTTTTCCCCGCGCACATACGCTGTAAAAGATTTGATGCGGAAGTGGGCGAATGCGGCCACATCAGGGTAGTTGGAAATATTATACTGGTTCTGATATACGAACTGGCTCAGCATGGGCGAATAATCATCCGCATAGTACGGTGAATTATACTTCCCTTCCAGCCCCGTGTACAGGTTCAGGTTCTTGAACAGGCGGGCGTTGTAGGCCACACGCAGCCGCGCCCATACGGTAGGCAGCTGCAGGGGGGCGTTGCCTGCCAGCTGCTGGAAAGCGAAGTTGGCGTCAAAGGTGAAGCTGCGCACGTCAAACCGCTTGTAAGCCACAATTTGCAGCAGGTTAAAGAGGCCGGTGAACTGCTCGCTTTCGTAATAGCTTTTGAAGTAGCTGTATTTATTGAAGAGGTAATAATTTGCCTCTATGTTGTATTTCAGCTTGCGGTTGTCTGCCTTGAACTGCAGCTGGGTAACGTTTTCCTTGCCCATGTCATCATTCACGTATTCCCTGAAGTGGTTGGTGCCGAAAAATTTGTATACGTAAGACGGCTCCCGGTTTACGTTGCTCACCCGCAGGCTCACGTTGCCGAAAGTCTCATTCAGGTAGCGGCTGAGCGTGCCGCTCAGCGCATAGTCTCCAATGTTTTCTCCCAGGGCGTAAAATTCGCCTTTGGCCGAAAGGTCCCATTTCTGGTTACGGGTTTTATTACGGTACTCGCCGTGCAGGCGCAGGTTGGAAAACTTGGTGCTGGCCGTCAGGAAGTTGCCGGTGATGTAGTCAAAGCCGCCCCCCAGCCTGATGAAGTGCGCCTGGTTACCCAATACGGGAAAAGATATCACGGAAAGATCGTTGCTGAGAATGCGCCACTGGTGCTGGGTGAACACGGTGTCTGACCCGAATTCCCGCGGCCAGAGGCTGAAATTGTAATTGCGGGCGTAATAGGCGGAATCAGGGCTCTGGTCTATGAACTCGTATGTGTTCTGCGTATAGGTGAAGGTATGCTCTACCCGGAAACGGGGGTCGAACTTGTAATAATCCGTAGTGTCGTTCACATGTATGGTGTCTCCACGGCCCCAGTCAAATTGCTGGCGCAGCAGTATGCTTGATTCCTGGAAATCGTTCTTGAGGGGTATGTTGGTATTGAAAAAGGAATTGGACTGTGCGCTGGCGCCTCCCAGCTTGGTGGGTATCAGGCGGCGCTGGTTGTACTCCGGGTTGTTCAGCAGCTCCAGCGAATCTATAATACCGCCATTTTCACCGCCGTTGAGCTTGTTGAGGTAATAGCTCATCATCAGGTGGTACCTTTTGTTCTGGCTGTTGTAGTTGGCAGTTACTTTATAATTGTCGTGGTTGGTAGACTGGTTCCGGAAATAGCCGGGCGAGTTGATCTTGCGGTAGGCGAAATGGAAATTGAATTTCTCTCCGCGGTTCTGTGTGTGCATCACGTTGATCATCTGCTCCTGCTTGCCCCCTATGAGGTAGCCCAGCTCGGAATACGGGCGGTTGGTGTTGAAGAACTGCGCGTTCTGGTGGTTGAACCCGTATATGTCGAAAGAATGGAAACCGGGGTCGAAGCCGGGTATCATGCGGGGTGAGAACAGCAGGTTGCGGGAGGCGCTGCCGTTGTTGCCCAGGTTGGTATAGGTGGCGGGCACGCCGAGATAGTTCAGTGTAAAGTCTGCAATGGTGGAGTCCATCATAAAGTCTGTAGGCTCTCCCAGGTAGCGGTAGCGGATGGTCAGCGTATCGGGCTCATGGTCATGGGAAGAAGTATCCCGCTGCATGCTGGCATTGCCTCCCCCACCGCCCCCCGGCAGGCGGTTGGTGTTGAATTGCGCCCGCAGGGCGCCGCCGGTGCAAACCAGCAAAAGAAATACTATCGTGAAATGCCTCATCCTGATGATTCGTGTAGGGCCCGCAATTCTCTACAATTGTTGGACCAGTTCGCTGAAAATATATGTTAAATGTGGTTCTGCTGCTTTGGCGGCCGCCAGTACCTCGTCATGGGTGATCACGTTGTCTTCTTCCCGTATGCCGATGTCTGTGATCACGCTCATGGCAAACACCTTCAGGCCGCTGTGGATGGCTACGATCACTTCCGGCACCGTGCTCATGCCTACGGCATCTCCTCCAATGGCATGCATGTACCTGTATTCCGCGCGGGTTTCAAAGGTAGGCCCTTGTACACCTACATAGACGCCGCTGTGTAAAGATATGCCTTTGGCCGCGGCAATGGCCCTGGCTTTGGCAATCAGCGGCTTTGCATAAGGCTCGCTCATATCAGGGAAGCGGGGGCCCAGCTCGTCTATGTTCCGGCCCCGCAGCGGGTGCTCCGGCTGCAGGTTGATGTGGTCTGTGATCACCATCAGGTCTCCCACCCGGAAGTTTTTGTTCATACCGCCCGCCGCATTGGAAATAAGCAGCGTATGGATGCCCAGCGCTTTCATGACCCGTACCGGGAAGGTGACCTGCTGCATGCTCAGCCCTTCATAATAGTGAAAACGGCCCGCCATGGCCACCACGGGGCGCCCGCCCAGGCGGCCCAGTATGAGCTTGCCGGAATGCCCTTCTACCGTGGCCGGCGGAAAATGGGGAATATCGCTGTAGGATATTTCCACCTTGCCGGTGATATCCGCGGCCAGGTTGCCCAGGCCGCTGCCCAGGATAATGCCCACCTCCGGAGTTTCCTTGCCGAACTGTTGTATGTAAGCGGTTGCTTCCTTTATTTGTGCCAGCATGCGCCAATATTTATGCCCGGCAAAGTTAATTCTATAAACCATACCATCAGCCTGTCCCAAAGAAATCACCCTACTAAAACATAAATTGCCTAAATTAGCGGCCAAATTTAATTACCGATGAATTTACACGAGTACCAGGCTAAAGAACTGTTGAAAAAATATAACGTACCGGTACAGGAAGGTATCCCGGTAGATACTCCCGAAGCGGCGGCAGAAGCTTACAAGCAACTGAAAGTGCAGTTTGGCAACGAGTTTGCCGTAGTTAAAGCCCAGATCCACGCCGGTGGCCGTGGTAAGGGTAAAATTAGAGGTACGGAACAGCGCGGCGTGGCAGTGGGTAAAAATTCAGAAGACGTTAAAACCATTGCCGGCAATATTCTTGGCGGCACCCTGGTAACTATACAGACAGGCGAAGCCGGTAAAGTGGTGAATAAAGTACTGGTGGCACAGGACGTATACTATCCCGGCCCCAATCCTATCAAGGAACTGTACCTCTCCATCCTGCTGGACAGGGCGAAAGGCCAGAACGTGATCATGTACTCTACCGAAGGCGGTATGGACATTGAAGAAGTGGCCCATAACACGCCTGAAAAGATATTCAAGGAATGGGTACACCCCGGTGGCGGCCTCCAGCCGTTCCAGGCCCGTAAAATAGCTTTTAACTTCGGTTTGAGCGGGGAAGCATTCAAAAACATGGTGAAATTCGTGACCAACCTCTACAATGCGTACGTAGGCCTGGACGCCGCCATGCTGGAGATCAACCCCCTCTTCAAAACCAGCGACGAGAAGATCATTGCGGTTGACTGCAAGCTGAACCTGGACGATAACGCCCTGCTGCGCCACCCCGACCTGGTTGCCCTCCGTGACGTGACGGAAGAAGACCCCACAGAAGTGGAAGCAGGCAAACACAACCTGAACTTCGTGAAGCTGGACGGTAACGTGGGCTGTATGGTAAACGGCGCCGGCCTGGCCATGGCCACCATGGACATGATCAAGCTCAGCGGCGGCGAACCTGCCAACTTCCTGGACGTAGGCGGGACCGCCAATGCCCAGACCGTTGAAGCCGGTTTCCGCATCATTCTGAAAGATCCCAAGGTAAAAGCCATCCTCATCAATATCTTCGGCGGTATTGTTCGTTGCGACAGGGTTGCACAGGGCGTAATTGACGCCTACAACTCCATCGGCACCATCAACGTACCCATCATTGTGCGCCTGCAAGGCACCAATGCCCCGGAAGCAAAAGAGCTGATCGAGAAAAGCGGCCTGAAAGTACAGTCTGCCATCCTCCTGAGCGAAGCGGCCGAACTGGTGAACAAGGCAGTAAGCGCCTGATCCGGCAAGAGAAAATATGTTGATATGGAAAGATGCTTCACCCGTGTGAAGCATCTTTTTTTGCTATATGTAAGCACATCAACCCCACCTCATTTCTACACCAAATCCGGGGCATTTCCGTACCAAGTCCACCTACCCTTCAGTTATCCTTGCTTCCACCTTCGGTTTCAGTCCTGTTTTCCGGCAACAACCCTGCATTGAAGGCCCGTCACACGGAAAGGCATTTTGGTGTCATTTCGGCCAAAAGATGGTAAAAAACTATTACCTTTATTATCCATCCTTTTACTGCCTTCACATGATCCGGTTACTGGTATACCATTAACACGCATATTTCATGTTACGCATCAGACAGTTTTTTCTCATTTGTTCGGGCGCTCATTTGCCCATGCTTCGCCGCGCGCCTGTTGAAACCAACAAATACGCCGGTATTGGCGGCACTATTTTCTTCACCGGCCTGCTGGCCGCCCTGTCAGGCGGGTATGCGCTGTGGACGGTATTCCGGGAGCCATGGGCCGCCGTGCTCTTTGGCGGAATATGGGGGCTGATGATCTTCAACCTTGACCGGTACATTGTGTCCAGCATGAAAAAGCGGGAACGTTTTGGCCAGGAGCTGTGGATGGCCACACCCCGTATCATCCTGGCCGTGCTCATTGCCGTAGTGATCTCCAAACCGCTGGAGCTGCAGATATTTGACCGGGAAATACAGGCGGAGCTGGTGTTGATGGAACAGGCCAAGTTCAAGGCCCAGGAAGACAAGGTGAAAGAGCGCTACCAGGGCCGCACACAGGAACTAGCCGGCCGCCTGCAGGCCCTTCAGCAACAGATAGACGTGCAGACGGCCCGGCGTGATACCCTGCTGCTGCTGGCCCAGCAGGAAGCAGACGGCACCGGCGGCTCCCGCGTGAAAAACCTGGGGCCCATCTATAAGGCCAAAAAAGCCGATGCAGACAGCGCCACCGCCGCCCTTACCCGCCTGCAACACCAGTATGCCGGCCTGCAGCAGGAGCTGGCCACACAGGATTCTGCCACTGCCGCCGCCGTAACCCAGCTCAAACGCGGCAGCCTTGACGGGCTGGCCTCCCGGCTGGACGCCCTGGGCACCCTCACCAAAACCAGCGCCCCCATCCGCTGGGCCAACTGGTTCATCATGCTGCTGTTCATTGCCATAGAAACCGCCCCGGTATTCGTCAAGCTGATTTCTCCCCGCGGCCCCTACGATGATCTGCTGGAGCAGCACGAATACGCTTTCATTATGCACAAAAAGGAAAAGAAAGCCATCCTCAGCGCGGAAACGGAGGAGCGCATTGCGAAAAGGACGGGGCGTAGTGGGCAGCATGTGGGACAGGTGGTGATATAACACCTTTACCTCATAGCGGCGCGGGGTGCAGAAGGCAGTATTTTTTACGGGCATTTATGGAATTTCCCCACTCCCGCGCATCCTTCTCCAAAATGCCCGCATATGAAATCATTTTTTTTCCTGCTGTTGACAGTAGCATCAGCTTATAACGTTTACGCGCAAACGAAAAAGATCACCGTTCATTCCTCCATTGACCAGGTAACCGTATTTACGCAGGGAGCGCAGGTACAGCGCTCCGCCACGGCCAGCATCCCTGCCGGCACTACCGTGCTCGTGTTCCCCGACATATCCCCTGAGCTGGAAGAAAAGAGCATCCAGGTACAGGGGCAGGGGGCTTTTACCATTTTGTCTGTAACGCGGGACCGCAATTACCTCCGGTCACAAACGCAGCAGGAAGGCATCCGCCAGCTGCAGCAGCAGGAAGAAGGCCTGCAGGAAAAGCTGCAGCGGGAAAATAACCGGTTGAAAGTATACACGCAGGAAGAAGAGATGCTCTCCAAAAACCAGGAGATACGCGGCGCCAACACCGGCATCAAAACACAAGACCTCCGGGAAGCCATGGACTTTCAGCGGGCCAGGCTGGCGGAGGTGCTGGAGCAGCAGCTGACCATACGCCGGAGCATCAAAACGCTGTCCGATAACATCGGCCGGCTGCAGGCGCAGCAGCGCGCGCTCATGGAGCCGAAAGACACTTCCACCAGTGACCTGCTGATCACTGTATCTGCCAAAGAAGCCATCAGCGGCAAGTTCAGCCTCAACTACCTGGTGAAGAACGCGGGCTGGTACCCTAACTACGCCCTGCGGGTGGAAAGCATCAGCCGCCCGCTGAACATGGAATACAAGGCCAATGTGTTCCAGCAATGCGGAGAAGACTGGAAAAACGTGAAGCTGCGCCTTTCCAGCGGTAACCCTTCTGAAAATGGCCAAAAGCCGGAGCTGCAGCCCTGGCATTTGCGCACTTTCAGCTCCCGGCAGGAAATGCTGGCCACCCGTTCTGTACTGGCCCGCACGGGCAGCTCCGAGGCACAAGGCACCGTTACAGACCGTAATGGCCAGCCGCTGGCAGGTGTATCTGTTTTTGTGCCGGAACGCAGTATTGGCACCGTTACCAATGAAAACGGCCAGTTCAGCCTGCAGCTGCCGCCTAATACCCGTTCACTGGAAGTGTCTTATGTGGGTTTCGCCAAACAGCAGATCTCTGTAACGGGCCGCCCGCTCAGGGTGACCATGATAGAAAATCAGCAAAACCTGGAAGAAGTGGTGGTGGTAGGGTACGGTACGCAGCATAAAAAAGCAGTTACCGGCTCTTCAGTAATGGTGCGCGGCCTGGCCACGGCGGCACCGGCGCCGCCCCCTGCCAGCATCCCCCTGGAAGTGTCGGAAGTATACAACACCACCACCGTCAGCTTTGACATTGCCACGCCCTACTCCATTCCTTCAGACGGCAAGGCCTACGCGGTGTCTATCCGGGAAATGGAAGTGCCTGCTATTTATGAGTACCACACAGCGCCCAAAATAGATCCCTCCGCGTACCTGCTGGCGGGCCTCACGGGCTGGGAAGCGCTGAACCTGATGGAAGGCGAGGCCAGCATTTATTACGAAGGCGCCTACCTTGGCAAAACCCTGCTGAACCTGCAAACGGCTGCAGATACCTTGTTCATTTCCCTGGGCAAAGACAAGAACATTGTGGTGAACCGGAAGCTGCAGAAAGACTATTCGCAAAAGCAACTGTTCAGCAATGCGCATACGGTGACGCATAACTGGGAGATCAGCGTGAAGAACAACAAGCGGGAACCTGTACGTATACTGGTGGAAGACCAGCTGCCCATTTCCACGCAGAAGGAGATCGAGATCAGTAAAATGGACTACGCGGGCGCCCGGCTGGACGAAGACTCCCGCCAGGTGACCTGGGACCTCAGCATTCCTTCCCGTGAAGAGAAGAAAATGCAGCTGCGTTATGCGGTGAAGTTCCCGAAAGACAAGGTGGTGAACCTGAATTGATACCTGCCAGGTTGCATTGCACCGGAAGCCATGTTAAAACAAGATGAAGATACCGGGCATTGCCGGGATAAGAGGAGGCTGTCTCGCAACTACGAGGCGGCCTTCTGTTTTTACCCCTGCAACTTTTGTTTTTGACCTCAACTTTGCGTAGATTAAACATATTATGCAAGTACACCTCAAAACGATCCACGAAAGCAGCGCCGCCGCCGGCTGGGCGGGGCCCAGAAGCCTGGTGATAGACCGTACGCCGCGTGCAGGCGGGCTGGGCATAGGTTTCAGCGGGGAAGAACTGTTCATGATGTCTATCGGCGCCAGCATCTGTAACGATCTGTACAGGGAAGCGGCCAACCGGGGTATTGAGCTATACCGGGTGGAGATCATCATTAACGGTGACTGGAGCGGGGAACCGGCGCAGGCAAGGAACATCCGGTACGATATCAGGGTGCAGTCAAACGCATCGCGTCAGGAAACGGAAGACCTGATCAAACATACAGACCAGGTGGCGGAGATACCCCATACCCTGCGGGTGGGCACAGCGGTGAAACTGAATGGGGTGGAGGTTTTACGTGAGGTTACAAAGTAGCGGGGAATGAGCCGGGGCGTTGGCTATGCAATCTGCAGGCAAGCTGTATCTGATACAGCAGGTAAGGGCATTGCCTGCCAGAACGCCAGCTCTTGCAACCGGTATAAGTACCGTACGCCATCCTGCGGAACATCTAAAAGCCTCAGGCTGCACGAAGGCCGCACCATCACTCGCTCACCAATTCCACCTCATACACCGGGCTGAACAGGTACACCCGCCTGGTTTGCACTTCTTCACAGCGGAACCGCTTGCGGATGCGCTCGCCTCGGCGGAACACGCGCCCGTCTTTTGTTTTGAATAACTGGCCCGGCGGCAGCTGCTCCACCAGGTAATGATTATCCTTTTTCCGGTCGTACCGCTTCAGCACCCGCATCAGGTCTTCATCCGCGCAGGAACTGGCCGCGGGATTGTGCAGGCTGTCACGCACGGCTGCTTCTACGTCGGCCGGTAAATAATTCTTTCCAACAAACTCCCGGAGTATTTTGCTGTATTCCTGCTTCCACTCCCGGCCATGGGCGTTCACGCGGTTGCCGTACAGGTTGAACGTGATGAGGTGCGCAATTTCATGCAGCAGGGTCAGGAGAAAAGCATATTTATTGAGCCCGCCATTGATACTGATGCGGTGCCCCTTGTTTTCGTAAGGATGGCGGTAGTCTCCCAGCACACTTTGCCTTTCACGCGTAATGGTGAGGTGCACCCTGTGCTCCGTAATGTACGCGATCACCTGTTCAAAAGTGCCGTCCGGTAAATAGGCCGCCAGTGCATGTAAAGGTGCTTCTTGCTTCAACGCCGTCAGGATTTCTTTTGCCGTATACTTTTGCGGTACAGGTGAATGGTCTCAAACACCGTGTACACCAGGTAAAAGAACATGAACAGGAAAATAGTGGCCTTGCTCACATTTTGCCGGCTCATGAATATATACACGGCAATGCAGGCCACACAAAGCATCAGTTTGGCCAGCGTGGAAGCATACACGGCGCGCACCATGGCATTGGGATTTTCCGCCGCCAGCCCCTTGCTGCCCAGTGAATAACTGATCAGCGTTATCAGGGCCAGGGCCAGGTTGCCACCCATCAATACACCAAAATGCACGCCCAGCGTTTGCTGAAGCCAGGCTTTTAAAAGGAACAATGCCGCCGAGATCAGGATGAAAACGACTGCCAGCCATTGAATAAACTTATCGGTCATGCTTGCCGGTATCTTTTACAATTCGCCACAAAAGTAGGGCTAAAGCAAGTAAAGAAAAAATGATCATAAAGAGCGGGAAACGCATCCCTATCCATTGATCCAGCTTATAGCCCACCCACAAGGCAATACCAATGGCTGCCATCATTTGAAAAGCCAGTCCGGCATAGCGCCAGAGCAGGTTATACGGCTTCTTCCTCGAGGACGGGTCTTCCATATTTGGAATCCGAATGGTTTTCTGATGATGTATGAGACGGAGCAGGCGCCTCCGCGGGGTCCATATAGCAACGCCCGTTGAACTTCACCGTAGGCTCCATTTCAAAATGAGCAGTGTAAATATCCCCTTTGATAATGGCATTCCCCTTCAGGAACAGGAGGTCTTCCACTTTGATGATACCGGTCACTTTGCCCAGTATGTCCGCACTCTGGCATACCATATCACCGGTGATCTCCCCCTCCGGGCCTACCACTATTTTGGCCTTGGTAGACACAATGCCGTTCACGCGGCCGTCTATACGGATATCTCCTTCGCACTCAATATCTCCATGGATAGAAGTGCCGCTGCCAATAAGGTTGATGTTGGAGGTGGGCATCAGGCCTTTGCTCTCACCTTTCTTGCTTTGGTTAAACATAGGTTCTCAAGGTTTTTCTGTTTATAAAGACAGTTACAAGATAGTTAAAAAATATTTAATAAGTACTGTTGTCCACTTTCGGTACTTTCAGCATATTGGTATCCAGCTTTATATTGCCGCCAATAACGTTCTTCAGGTTTTCCAGGTACTGGTCCCGGCTAGTAATGGCGCGCTCCAGCGAGTCTGTGCGCATGCGCAGCTGCAGCACTTCCTTGCGCTGCTTCAGGTCTCCATAGCCGGGAATATAGTACCGCAGGGGGGTAAACACCACCGTGGCTACCGTAATGGCTACCAGCAGCACAAACAAGGTGCTGAGCGCCACGTACACGCTCATGCGGGAAAGGCGGAAGGCCGTCACTTCCTCGTAGGTGTCATCATTCATGATCACCAGCCTGTACTTGTGGTTCAACCGGTCAAGGCTCCGCCCCTTATGTTTATCGTCCAAAGCCATGCTTCTCAATTACGGATTACGAATGTGAAATTATGATTATAGATTCAGAATAAAGCCGTAAAATAGCAAGATTGGGCTAAATTTCTTCATAAAATAATCCGGCACCCGGCCGCCATTTACGGCCCGCTTCACCTGAAGCCCTGATTTTCAACCCGCTTGCCGGAGCGGCCTGTTATTCCTAATTCGTAAATCGTGATTGATTTTCGCTATCTTTAAAATATTTTCGCCATTTTAATGTTATATAATATCGACCCTGGTATTTTTCATGAATTGTTCTAGATCCTTATATATGCGTGCCTGGTTGGTGGGATTGATGATGTGTTCCGGAGTGCTTACCGTATTTGGGCAAAACCAGGCGCCGGAAAAGCCTCAAAAACAGGAAGACCGCCGCCCGCCTTCTGAAAAAATGGCCGAAAAGCCTTTCACTTTCAAGCGTAAAGTGGTGCAGAACACCGTTACGCGGTATAACTATTACTATCACGCCAAGCTGAAGCTGGAAGCCGTGTTAAAAGGCATTAACCGGCAGCGGCAAGACAATTACAACGTATTTCTCCCCTTTTACCCTTTTACGGTAGAAAAGCTGAACCTCAACACCAACGACCTGGACTCCGTGATACAGAAGGCCTCCGTAGCGGTGCAGATACATGACCCCCGCGGGCGCTGGATAGACGATTGTTACCTGCTGGTGGGCAAAGCCTATTATTATAAGGGCGACTGGGAAAATGCCGCCAACACCTTCAAATTCATCAACACCACCTTTGCCCCTAAAAAGAAATCTGAGTACAATACCGTAGTAGGGCGAAGCGAAGACTCCCGCATGTCTATTTCCACCAGGGAAAAAGAGAAGGGGCTGTTTGACCGTTTCAGGCACAAATCAGCCCGTAACGAGGCTTTCCTCTGGCAGGCAAGGGTGCACCTGGAGCAGCAACAATATGACGAGGCGCAAAGCCTGCTGAACATACTGGAGGGAGACCCCTATTTTCCCAAACGGCTGGAAGGCCAGCTGGCGGAGCTGCAAGCCTACCGCTTCTACAAACAGGGCCGGTACGCGGAAACCATTGACCCGCTGATCATTGCCATCAAAAAAGGGAACTCCGGCCGGGACCAGAAGGCCCGCATGAGCTTCATACTGGGCCAGCTGTACGCCTCCCAGGGCACGCTGGATTCCGCCATGAACGCCTTCCGGGACGTGATTGCCTACAAGCCTGACGCTACCATTGACTTCAATGCCCGCGTGCAGATTGCCCGCTGCAATACCAAAGCCAACGGCGGCAGCATGGAAGAAAGCATTGCCGCGCTGCAAAGCATGCTGCGCAAGGAAAGGTTCATCCCCTTCCGTGACGCTATTTACTACAACATGGCCGTGCTCTGCGCCAACGAGCAGCCGGAAAGGGCGCTGGATTACCTGAGCAAATCCCTCAAAATAGAAAGCGCCAACTCCCTGCAAAGGACCCTTACGTTCAAAGGCATTGCAGATATATACTATTTCCGGAAAGACTATGCCTCCGCCCAGCGGTTCTATGACAGCACGGCCGCTGTAATGGGGCCTGATTTTGAGGAAGCCGCGCTGGTCAACACCCGCAAGGAGGCGCTGGGAGACGTGGTGCAGCGCACCCGCCTCATCAGGCAGGAAGACAGCCTGCAGCAGATTGCCGCCATGCCCCCCGCCCTGCGTGATTCGCTGCTGGCCCAGCAGGTAGCGGCCATCCGCACCGCGCGCGCCACGCCGGAGAAAGAAAAAGGCAAGGGAGAACGCGGCGGCAACGCCCTCAACAACCCGGCCTTTCCCAATAATTTCCCCAATAACAACTCTTTTGCGCCCAAACCGGAAGAAGGCAGTGGTGACTGGTACTTCTACAACGTGGGCAGCAAATCTTCCGGCTATTCGGAATTTAAACGCCGCTGGGGCAACCGCCCGCTGGCAGACAACTGGCGCCGTAGCCAGGGCGCCGCAGCCGTATTCAATAATACGCCCGCACCGGGAGCTGAAATGCCGGCAGACGATGTGGCGGCCAATATCAACCAGTTGCCTGCAGACAGTATCAATACCAGCGTACTGGCGGCCAACCTGCCCCTTACGCCGGAAAAGCTCGCCGAATCCCGCGGCAAACAAATGGATGCCTGGTATGAGCTGGGCAAACTGTACCACGACAAACTGGAAGACCCGCGTGAAGCCATCTCCTCTTATGATTCCCTGCTGGAGCGCTTCCCCGAGCACCCCCGAAAAGCGGAAATACTCTACTCGCTCTACGTTTGGCATAACAAGCTGAACAATACACAGCAGGCCAATCACTACAAACAGATGGTGATGACGCAGTTTGCCGGCACCAACTACGCCAACATCCTGCAATTCGGCCTGCCCAAAGACGAAAACAAGGAAAAAACAAATGCCGTAAGCGCCATTTATGACACGGCGTATATGGCTTACCTCACCGGCCGGTACGATACTGTTTTCCAGCTTAAAAAGCTGGCAGATTCCAGCTACGGCTATTCTTCCCTGCAGCCCAAATGGGACCTGCTGGAAGCCATGGCCATTATCAAAACGCAGTCAGACAGCGCCGGCAAGGCCGCTATTGCCGCCATCATCAGCAAATATCCCGGAGAGCCCGGCATTCTTAACCAGGCCAATGACATTATGGACGCGCTCAACCGCAAGGGAGAGGTAACAGATTACCTGAGCCGTCTGCAATTGCGGAGAGACAGTTCTGAAACAGCCATGATGGACGAGAACGTATCCATCCGCTACCCCTGGCAAACGCCGCAGCCGCAGTTTGCCGTAGATTCTGCCAAAATAGCGCAGGCGCGGGCAGACTCCCTGGCCAATGTGCCGCCGCCTCCTCCCCCGCCGCCGGTAACGCCGTATAAGCTGGGAGACGAAAAAGCCGCCGTCCCGCATTTTGTGGTGATGTATTTCAACCGGGTGTCTAAAGTGCTGGTAGATGAGGCTGTAGCCCAGTTTTCCCGTTATAATGCGGAAAAACATGCGGAAGAAAAGCTGGAAACCAGCAGCTTTGTGCTTACGCCCACGGAAATAATGGTGATTGTCAGGCTTTTCCCCAACGAAGAAAAGGCGCTCAATTACTTTGACGAGGCCGTGCGCTCCGCCTCCACCGTCATCATCCCGAGAATCAAACCCACTGAGTATAAATTCTTTATCATTTCCAGGGAAAACTTCATCCTGCTGAACAACACCAAAGACCTGAACGGGTACCGTAAATTCTTTGGCGACAACTATATAACGGAATAATATTTGCAATACTGTACGTATCGCCCTGGCCTATGAATACCGGGGGAAATTGGTAATTTTGCACTGTAGACTGTTTCACACAATTTAACATATGAGAAAATCCATCAAGATATTATGGGTCGTATTCGGCGCCGGCGTGGCTTTTTTCCTGCTGCTGTTACTGCTCATCAATCTCCGCCTGATAGGGCATATGCCCAGCCTGGAGGAGTTGGAAAACCCCAGAACGGCGCTGGCTTCCGAAGTGATTGCGGAAGATGGCACCATTATGGGCAAGTTCCTGTCTGTAGACCGCTCCAATGTTGATTACAAGGATATTTCGCAGAACGTGATCAACGCCCTGCTGGCCACGGAAGACCGTAATTTTTACGACCACTCCGGCATAGACCCGAAGGGCACGGCAGCCATTCCCTTTTACCTGCTGGTAGGTAAAAAGCGCGGCTCCAGCACCATCACTCAACAGCTGGCCCTCAACCTGCAGGCAGACGTGGAGGGTAAATCACGCTCCCGCAACCTGCTCATCCGCTCTTTCCAGAAGCTGACGGAATGGGTGATTGCCATCAAGCTGGAAAGGAATTTTACCAAGAAGGAAATCATTACGCTGTACCTCAACACCGTTACTTTCGGTGACAATGTGTACGGTATAGAGAACGGCGCCCGTACATTTTTCAGCAAAGACCCTGGCCGCCTTTCCGTAGAAGAGGCCGCCCTGCTGGTAGGCCTGCTGAAAGGCTCCACCATGTACAACCCGCGCCGCAATCCTAAAATGGCGCTTGACAGGCGTAATACGGTGATAGAGAACATGGTGGAAACCGGCTACATTACCAAAGCCGAAGGAGACGCCGCCAAAAGCCGCCCCATTGTACTGCGCTACAACAAGATAGACCACAACAGCGGCCTGGCTCCTTACTTCCGTGAAGTGCTGAGGGGCGAAATGAAGAACTGGTGCAAGGAACACAAAAAAGCGGACGGCACGGAATACAACCTGTACCGCGACGGGCTGAAGATATACACCACCATCAATCCCCGCATGCAGCTGTATGCGGAAGAAGCGGTGGCCAAACACCTGAAAGACCTGCAGAAATCTTTCTTCCAGCAGGCCAATATCAAAAGCGGCAATGTGTGGACAAAAAGGGAAGACGCCAAAAAAGACCTGGTGCGCTTCATGAAAGAATCTGACCGCTACAAACAAATGCTGGAAGATGAGGTGCCGGAAGAAGAGATCGTAAAAGCCTTCAAAACACCTACCAAAATGAAGGTGTTTGCATGGCGCAGCTTCACGGACGCGTCTCAGAACGAAATTGATACCGTGATGACGCCGCTTGACTCCATCAAATATTCCCGCGCCATACTGCAGACCGGTTTTATGGCCATGGACCCTGAAAGCGGTGAAGTGAAAGCATGGGTGGGCGGCCCCGATTTCCGGTATTTCAAGAACGATCACGTGTTCAAGTCTCGCCGGCAGGTAGGTTCTACCTTCAAGCCCTTCCTGTACTGCTTTGCGCTGATGAACGGGTTCAGCCCCAATACCATGCTGCCCAATGAACCGGTTACCATCGGCAACTGGACCATCAGCCGCAACTCCGAAGGCAGCGTGGGCGGCTCCATCACCATGGCAGGCGCGCTGGCCAAATCACTGAACCTGGTGAGCGTATACCTCATCAAACAATTCGGCGCGCAGGCCTTTGCCAACTTCGCCAATTCAAAAATAGGCTTCGAGTCTAACAAGATAGATCCCTACCCTTCTATTTCCCTGGGTGTTTCCGAACTGTCTCTCTTTGATATGATGCGCGCCTACACCATGTTCCCGGCGCGCGGGGTGATCACCAAACCGGTGTACATTACCCGCATTGAAGACCGCAACGGCAACATCCTCGAAACGAACGTACCTGAAAAACGCGAAGTGATCAGCGAAACTGACGCCTACACCATGGTAAAAATGATGGAAGGCGTTACCACCACCGGCGGTACCGGCGCACGCCTGCGCTTCCGCTACAACCTGCCGGGTGAAATAGCCGGTAAAACCGGTACCACCAACGATAATACGGACGGCTGGTTCATTGGCTATACACCGCAATTGCTGGCCGGCGCGTGGGTGGGTTGCGACAATAACTACCTCCGCTTCAACAGCACGGCCCTGGGCCAGGGCGCCAACACCGGCCTGCCCATCTGGGCGCTGTTCATGCAGAAAGTGTATGCAGATAAAACCCTGGGCATAGACCCCAAATCCACCTTCCCGGTACCGGCCAATATGCGCAACGATCTCTACTTCAACTATGAGAACAACGTGCAGCCGGGCGCGGAAGCTGAAGATGTGGGCAATGGCGCCGCCAGTGACTATGAGACCATAGACCTGAGAGATTACGGCGAGCCGGTAGAAACGGTAGCCCCCCCTGCAAAGGAAACGCCGAAGGAAAAGGACAAAAAAGACGCTCCGAAAGACAAAAAGAAAGATGAGGCCACGCCTCCCGGCGCTACACCCAAGGCCGTGATGCCGCCGAAACCGAAGAGTAATAACCAGTAAAGACATAAACAAAGGGCTGACCAAAAATGATGGTCAGCCCTTTTCAATTAATTGTCACCGGTTTATTTAGCCGCCTGCGCTTCTCCCACATATTCCAGTTTGTCCACTTTCATGGCATTATTGATCAGCTGGATGCCGATCTTGAGAATACCGGCTTCCGCCGCCGCATCCACTTTGTGCGCATCATCTGTAGGTTTGTGGTAGTCATCATGCCCGCCGGTATGGAAAAAGAGCACCGGTACGCCGGCCACATAAAAGCTGTGATGGTCTGAACCGCCCTTGCCCGCTGCATCCGTAAAGAATTTAATGCTGTCTGCCTGTACGCCTTTGAATATCTCCGGCCATTCCACAGCGGAGCCATAACCGCCAATGCCCACGCCGCGGGACGGGTTGTAGCGGCCTATCATGTCCATATTGAGCATGAAGTGGATATTGTCAAGCGAGTCTACCGGGTGTTGCGTATAATATTTGGAGCCCTGCAGGCCCAGCTCTTCACCGCCGAAGGCAATGAACATAAAGTTGAAAGGTTCTTTCTCCCCGTTTTGCGTGTAATACCTGGCCAGCTCCAACAGTCCTGCCACGCCGGAAGCATTGTCGTCTGCGCCGTTATGGACCTGCCCGATGGGGTAACGCCCGTCAAACAGCGCGGCGGTGCCCAGGTGGTCATAATGCGCGCCGATGACGATAGTGTAGGCGGCGCTGTTATCCAGGTAGCCGATCACGTTGCGGCTGGGGATGTTTACATGTTTGCCGCGGGTGAAGGTGAAAGGCTGGTAATACTGCCCGTTGTTGCCCGGTTCCAGGCCCAGCTTCCTGAATTGCCTGGCTACGTAGCTGCTGGCTTTGAGGCCGCCTTTTTCATTGGTGCCGCGGCCCTTCAGCTTTCCGGAGGCCAGGTAATGTACCATTTTTGTAATCCTGTCAGGCGAAGGAGCGTATTCCTGCGCCATGCTGCATAAGCCTGTCAGCAATAATCCTGTTACTAGAATAGATCGCATGTTCACTGTTTAAAGAACGAAGGCCCCGTTTTCGGAGCCTTCGGTATGATGGTTATTTCTTTTTCGTTTTCTGCATTTCCTGCTGGCGCTTCTGCATTTCTTCCAGCCTTTCCGCCCACTTGCTTTTGCCTGCGGGCTTCAGCTTGTTGGCCTGGATTTTTGCGTGGATCTTGTCGTGGTCAATAATGAAAGTTTGTATCACCCACTGCAGCAAGATGCTGATCACGTTACTGAGGAAGTAGTAGTAGGTCAGCGCCGCGGCCATGCTGTTGAAAATGCCCAGCAGCATTACCGGGAACACGTACGGCATGTATTTCATTACCGGGTTGCTCTGGTCCGTCATGCCCCTGTTGTAGAACGCCAGGATGAGGCTGGAAATGGTCATCAGGATGGTGAACAGGCTGATGTGATCTCCGTAGAGCGGTATGGTGAAGCCGAAGTTATAGATGGAATCGTAGGTAGACAGGTCTTTGGCCCACAGGAAACTTTCCTGCCGCAGCTCAATGGAAGACGGGAAGAAAGAGTACATGGCCACCAGTATAGGCAGCTGCAGCAGGGCGGGTAAACAGCCTCCCAGCGGGTTTACGCCGGCGCTGCGGAAGAGCTTCATCTGCTCCATGCCAAACGCCTGCTGGTCATCTTTATGCTTGGCGCGCAGCTCGTCCAGCTCCGGTTTCAGCACTTTCATTTTTGCGGCAGACACATAGCTCTGGTACGTGAAAGGCGCAATAATGATACGGATGAAGATGGTCAGCAGCAGAATGATGAGGCCGTAATGAGTGGTGAGGCCGCCCAGGAAGTTGAACACGGGGATGATGATCCACTTGTTCACATACTTCACGAACGCAAAGATGCCGGTGCCCAGCGGAATGATCTTCTCCAGGTCAACGTCCATAGACTTCAGCGTTTTATAGTGGTTGGGGCCATAATAAATTTCCATGGGGAAGCTGAAGGTGGAGGCGCCGTTGTAAGGGATACCCAGGGTAGTCATTTCCTGGCCTACGATGTTGCCGCTTTCCGGTACTTTGCTATGGATCTCCGCGGAAGCGAAGTTGTCTTTTTTGGCCAGCAGCGTAATGTTGAAGAACTGTTGCTTGAAGCTCAGCCACTGCAGGGGGCCCAGCTTTTCTTCGGCGCGGTTCTGCAGGGTGAAATAATCATGCTCCTTGTCTGCCAGCCGCCAGTGTACCTGGTTGTTCAGCCGCTCCTGGTGCATGTCATGCTCCTGCCGGTCTGCCTGGCTGTTCCACTGGAAAGGGATGCTGCCTTTGGGCAGGTCTGCCTGCAGGCCCACGGCGTTGATGGTAAAATCTACCAGGTAGCTGTCTGGCTTCAGTGTGTACACATACTCGATGTACTGGTTGGCGCCGCTGTTCTTATTGAGCCGGAAAGCAATGCGCTGACCGCCGTCTGTTGTTTTTTCTACTGTAGCGGGGGAGAAATAAAGGTCTGCCGTATTCAGCTCCCCTGTGGAAGAGGGTATTTTCAGGCCCATCCGGTTAAAGGAGCCTTTCTGGAGGTAGAGGGGCTGGCCGTCTGAGGTTTTGAACTCTTTCAGCTTGTTGTTGCCTTCCTTTTCAGAGGTTTGCAGGGCTTTCAGCAGCACGGTTTTGGGAATGCCCCCTTTATTGGAAAAGGTGATCTTCACCAGTTCGTTTTCCAGCACGGTTTCCGTTTCGCCGGCCAGGGCATCCTGCCCGAAGGCGGCCGCAGGGCGGTTGGAGTCTCCCAGCGCCACCAGGGCCGTATCTACCCGTACCTGTTCTTCCTTGGGTTTATTCAGATTGGCAATAGAATCCTGACGAGCCTTTTCCAGTCTTGCCGTTTCCGTTGATTTCTGGTTCCAGAAAATATAACCGATCAGTAACGCTCCTAACAGAACAAAACCAATGACCGAATTTCTATCCATGTCGAAAATTAAAATTTAAGGAGCAAAGGTAATATATAAGGGACAATGATGTACGCTTTCCGGCAGATGATATTGTTAAAATCCATCTGCCGGTGCGCGTACATCATATAGTAAAAATATTAATCGTGTATAACTTTCTCTTCGGCCGCTTTAGCCTTGCCGTTTTTGTTTTCAGCGAAGCTTTTGGCGGCGTTGATGAAACTTACGAAGAGAGGGGCCGGGCTTTCCACGGTGCTTTTCAGCTCCGGGTGAAACTGGCCGCCTACAAAGAAGGGGTGGGATGGCAGTTCTATCATTTCCACCAGGCCTGTTTCCGGGTTTTTGCCGGAGGCTACGAGGCCTGCCTGTTCCATCTGGCTCAGGAAGTCATTGTTGAACTCGTAACGGTGGCGGTGGCGCTCGCTGATGGCCGTAGCCCCGCCGTAAATGGCGGAAGCCTGGGAGCCGGGCTTCAGATCACAGGCGTAAGCGCCCAGGCGCATGGTGCCGCCCATTTTGGTGATCTTTTTCTGTTCTTCCATGAGGTTGATCACGGGGTAAGGCGTTTCCGGGTTCATTTCCGTAGAGTGCGCCTCACGCAGGCCCAGCACATTGCGGGCATATTCCACTACCGCCATTTGCATGCCCAGGCAGATGCCGAAGAAAGGCAGGCTGTTTTCACGGGCGTACTGGATAGCGGTGATCTTGCCCTCTATGCCACGGTGGCCGAAACCGGGGGCTACCAGCAGCCCATCCAGGTTCTTCAGCTTCTCACATACATTTTCAGGCGTAATATGTTCGGAATGAATATTTTGGACAATCACCTTGCACTCGTTCACAGCACCGGCGTGTATGAAAGACTCCAGGATGGACTTGTAAGCGTCCTGCAGCTCTACGTACTTGCCAATGAGCCCGATGGTCACCTTGGACTTGGGGTATTTCAGCTTGTCCAGGAATTCCCGCCATTTTACCAGCTCCGGCTCTTTTTCTACCGGCAGGTTCATTTTTTTGAGGCAGATCACGTCCAGCTTTTCGCGCATCATTTCCAGCGGCACCTCATAGATGGTGCCTACGTCATTGGCTTCTATCACCGCGTCTACCTGCACGTTGCAGAACAGGGCTATTTTCTTCTTCAGCTCACGGTACATGGGCTCTTCCGTGCGGCATACAATGATGTCAGGATGTACCCCGTTTTCGCTCAGCAGCCTTACAGAGTGCTGTGTAGGCTTGGTTTTCAGCTCTTTAGCCGCCCGCAGGTAAGGAATGAGGGTGAGGTGCACCACCAGGCAATCTTCTTCGCCCAGCTCCCACTGCAGCTGGCGTACCGCCTCAATATAGGGGAGAGACTCAATGTCACCCACGGTACCGCCCAGCTCGGTAATTACAATATCGTACTTGCCGTCTTTGCCCAGCAGCAGTATGCGGCGTTTGATCTCGTCTGTGATATGGGGGATCACCTGTACCGTTTTACCCAGGTAAGCGCCTTCGCGCTCCTTGTTGATCACCGTCTGGTAAATACGGCCGGTGGTTACGTTGTTGGCCTGTGAGGTGGGCGTGTTGAGGAAACGCTCATAGTGCCCCAGGTCAAGGTCTGTTTCGGCGCCATCTTCGGTTACATAGCATTCCCCGTGCTCATAGGGGTTTAATGTACCGGGATCCACGTTGATATATGGATCAAATTTCTGAATTGTCACCTTAAAGCCACGTGCCTGCAATAGTTTAGCGAGGGACGCTGCGATAATTCCTTTACCCAATGAGGAAGTAACACCTCCCGTAACGAAGATATATTTTGCCATAAAAACTAAGTTCCCGAAATTTTACTTGACCTGTAGAGGAAGTGATGCCGGACTGTATTGGTGTATCCTGTCAAGTAATTTACTTCCGTAAGGTCATGCAAAGTTACACAAATTTGCTGCGCGCCCAAGTCTATTTTTGCATGCGCCGCTCCGGAGGCCCCTCAAACCCGCCACTACATTGCATTTCAAAAAATTTCCAAAGTGCGGCCGGTTGCACTTTTCCCCGGCGCCGGGGAATTCTGCCGCCATTCCCGTAAATTTGCGGGCTGACGAAATACACTCGCTATGACCTTAACGCCAAAAAAGGCACAGGAATCCCTGGTACAGATGACGGAGCTGGTACTGCCCAACGATACCAATACCTTCGGCAACCTCATGGGCGGCCGTTTGATGTACTGGATGGACATTGCCGCCGCCCTGGCCTGCATGAAACACTGCGCCGCCCCGGTGGTGACCGCCTCCGTAGACAATATTTCCTTTGAAACACCTATCAAGCTGGGGAACGTGGTGCATATTGAGGCCATTATCACCCGCGCCTTTACCACCTCTATGGAAGTGCACATGCGGGTTTGGGGAGAAGACCCGGTACTGCAGTACCGCTACAAGTCCAACGAGGCATTTATGACCTTTGTGGCGCTGGACCCTCACGGCAAATCACGCCCGGTGCCCCCTGTCATAGCAGAATCTGAAGAAGAAAAAAAATTATATGAAGGCGCCCTCCGCCGCCGGCAGCTGCGCCTGATACTGGGCGGGAAGATGAAGCCTGCGGACGCGGGAGAGCTGAAGGCCCTGTTTTACGAGCAGTAAACGGCCCCCTCCAAACAGCAACGAGGTTGTTCCTTACGGTACAACCTCGTTCTTTTTATAGTCCCATATCATTGTTTTATGGTTATTTCCGCTCCACCAGCACGCTCGTCAGCTCGTTCAGCTTTTTCACCTTGTCCGCAAAATCTCCTTTAAGCCGGTCACGGATGGCGTTGAGGTGTTGCAGCACGTTTTCCAGGGAGTCAGGAATGGCGTCTGCCAGCACTTCCCTGAGCCGTTTGGCGATGGTGGGAGATTTGCCGTTGGTGGAAATGGCTATTTTCAGGTTGCCTTTCTGCACCACGGAGCCCAGGTAAAAGTCGCAGAGCGCGGGCGTGTCTGCCACGTTGATGAGCACTTTGGAAGCCTTGGCCTTTTCCCAGATGCAGCTGTTCAGCTCCTTGTCTGCCGTAGCGGCTATTACCAGGTCTTTCCCGAAAATGTCCCCGCAGGAAAATTCCTTTTGCACCAGGGTTACATTGGGGTAGCCGGCGGTAATGGTCTCCATTTCCGGCAGAAACCAGGTGGCTACAACGGTAACACGGGCGGCAGGACAATTCTGTAAAATGGCGTTCACCTTTTCACAGCCTACGTTGCCCCCTCCTACTACCAGCACCTGCAGCTGCTCCAGCTTGAAGAAAACAGGAAATAAATGATTGGCTTCCATACAGCAGATTTTATTAAACGGCCAGTTTGTAATTCTCCGCTAATTTACTCTGTAATTCCTGGAATGCTTCATGAAAACGCACCACCTCGCCAATTACGATAATGGCGGGGTTGCGAAGGCCTTGTTCCGCGGCAAACACCGCCAGGTCTGCCGCCACGCCTACGCCTACTTTCTGGTCTGGCAGGGTACCGTTCTGGATAATAGCGGCCGGTACCTGGCCTTTGCCCATTTGGCTATAGATGGCGGCAATCTCCTCCAGCTTGCTCATGCCCATGAGTATCACTACGGTGGTATCTGCCTGTATGGCGTACTCCAGGTCACGGGAGAGCTTGCCGTTCTGCGTGGTGCCGGTGATCACCCAAAACCCTTCGCTTACGTTGCGGGCCGTAACGGGAATCTTATTTACCCCCGGTACGGAAATGGCGCTGCTCACCCCCGGCACAACTTCCGTTTCAATGCCGTACTGCTGCGCGGCCGCCAGCTCTTCCTGGCCGCGGCCAAACACAAAGGAGTCTCCTCCCTTGAGCCGTACCACGCTGCCGTAGGTAAGCGCGTATTTGACGATCATGCGGTTGATCTCCGCCTGTGTGTATACATGCATGCCCGCGCGTTTGCCTACAAACCTTTTCAGACAGTTCTGCGGTGCGTGGTCAAGCAGCTCATTGTTGCTCAGCGCATCGTACAGTATCACCCGGGCGTTCTGAATGGCCTTCAGCCCCTTCACGGTAATCAGGTCCGGATCTCCGGGCCCTGCCCCTACCAGCGTCACTTTCGGTTGTGTTGTTTGCATGATCGTACTTTTTTTAAGGTTGATTGGTTCAGGCGCTTACGTTGGCCGCCTGTTTTTCAGTGCGGTATTGCTGCGCGCTATCGTAAAATGCTTTGGCCTGCTGATAATACTGTTTGGCAAAGCTTTCTGTTGGCTCGTGCTGGTTGATCTGCAGCACCATGTTACGGAAAGAGCCGTCCAGCTTGAAGCGGCCGGTTTCTACAAAGTGTTTGTCGAAATCGTTCATGATGCCATGCTGCGTGTTGCAGTTCACGTTCTCGTCAAGCAGGATGGACTTGGCCGTTTGTATCATACAGGCGTAGGCGTGGTAAATACCGTCTGCCCAGGCGTTGTTGGCGAAAGACTGTGCGGCCCATTCCATTTTCTCTTCTGCTTCAAACAGCAGGGTGGCAATCAGGTCTATCATTACGCCGGCGCACTCTCCTACCCCAATGGCAGTAGCAAACGTATCTTCCTTGCCCCAGTCTATAAAATCATCGTCTTTTACAGCGGTGAGGTCTGCCAGCGGTTTCAGCAGCTCGTAGAAATATTTTTCACCGTTGCGGTCATAGTAATCGTGAAACAGCTCACCGTTTTTGGCATTGGTCTCATAGTCGTACAGCAGGGTGCGCAATACGTCAGGACCGCGGCGGCTGGGCACTTTCAGCACTTTGTCTGCCACGCGGCCATGCCCGTCTCCCAGGGTACCACCGCCCAGCAATACCTGCAGGGCAGGCAGCACCTTGCCGCCGGCTTTCAGGGAAGAACCGTGGAAGCCGATGTGGGCGAGGCCGTGCTGGCCGCAGGAGTTCATACAGCCGCTGATCTTTATCTTGATGTCGTTGTTGTAAATAAGGTCCGGGAACTCGTCGTGTATCACGTTTTCCAGTGCCGCGGCAATGCCTGTGCTGCTGGAAATGGCCAGGTTACAGGTATCTGTACCGGGGCAGGCCGTGATGTCTGCAATGCTGTCAAAACCTGCGGCGGAGAAACCCGCTTCTTCCAGCAGGCTGAACACGTACGGCAGGTACTCAGGACGAACAAAGCGCAGCAGCAGGCCCTGGTTGGCCGTTACACGTACATCATCTGCCACCACGGGGCGCAGTTTTTCTATCAGCGTACGGGAAGTAGAAGAGCTGATGTCTCCCAGCGGTACGCGGATGTACGCGCCGTAAAAACCTTTCTGTTTCTGTTCAAACGTATTGGTCTTTTTCCAGGCTTCGAACTGCTTTTCGTTTTTGATGGTAAAAGCAGGCAGCTCCACACCCGCTGCAGGCGCCGCTGTTTCAGGCCAGGCCGCATGGTCTACCGGGTAAGTTTTGCTCTTTACCGCTTTAAATTCTTCTTTTACCAGGCGTTCAAATTCTTCAAAACCTATTTTCTGGATGAGGAACTTCAGGCGGGCTTTGTGGCGGCTGCTTCTTTCGCCGTAGCGGTCAAACACGCGCAGTACGCTTTCAATGTAGGGGATGAGCTGCTCGGTTTCCAGGAACTCGAAGGCCGTTTTGGCCAGGTAAGGCTGCGCCCCCAGGCCGCCGCCCACCATTACCTTGAAGCCGCGCACTTCTTTGCCGTCTACAATGCGGACCTTGGGGATCACCCCTATATCGTGCATATAACCCATGGCCGTGTCTTTTTCACTGGAGGAAAAAGATATTTTGAACTTGCGGCCCATTTCCTGGCAAATGGGATTGCGGAGGAAATAGCGGAAAGCCGCATCAGCGTAAGGAGTAACATCAAACGGTTCTTCCGGGTCTATACCGGCGCGGTCTGAACCGGTGATGTTGCGGACGGTGTTGCCGCAGGCTTCCCGGATGGTGATATCATCCTGCTCCAGTTTATGCCACAGCTCCGGCGTTCTGTCCAGCGACACGAAGTGGATCTGGATGTCTTGCCGGGTAGTAAGGTGCAGGTTGCCGGTAGCATATTCGTCAGAAATATCGGAGATACGTTTCCACTGCTGCAAAGTCATTCTGCCATAGGGCAGTTTGATGCGGACCATCTGTACCCCTTGTTGGCGCTGGCCGTAAACACCGCGGGCCAGGCGGAGGCTGCGGAATTTCTCATCCGCTATTTTTCCCTCGCGAAACAGTCTGATCTTTTGTTCCAGTTCGATAATGTCTTTTTCTACGATGGGATTTTCCAGTTCGGTTCTGAAGCTTTGCATAATAATTTAGTTGCTCGTGATAAAATTGGTATTCATCGTGGTGCCAGTTCGTTTTCCCGGTATATAGCCCTGAAAAACAAGGCCCCCGTTGCATATCGGAGGCCTTCGTTGTATGATCTTGAAAACTTTATTTCACTCATATGTTGAAACCCTCCTAGTCTGTTGAGATTTCCCAACAGCACACGCACATATTCATCATCACCGGAATTTTATAACCCATAATCCTATAGATTTTGTAGAGTAATACAAAGGTATAGCCTGGGCCTGTAAACGCAAAACTTTTTTCGTAAAAAAAGAGGGGGGTAAATTAGAAAATATCTAATGGCCGGGGTGGAACGGGTAGAACAGCGCACTTGGATACTAGCTGACTGCCTCCCCGGAACCAGCCACCAGAAGCCGTTACAGCCGGAAGGTGAGAATAAGGGGGCATATGGGAGAACTGCAACGGGGTTATGGGCTATAACAAATAGTTATGAGGCAGTACCGCCCGGCCCGGCACTGCACTGCCGCTGAAGGGAGTGACACAACGGCGGCCGGGCCTGGCACCTCAGCTGGTTCTCTCTTCCTTTACAAAACACAGATTACCAGTTAATTATATCACATCCACCCCGCTGGCAGCTGCAATTCCCCTCATTTTGCCGTACCTTTGCGGCGCAAATACGAACGATATGATCAACACGGTGATTTTTGACATGGACGGCCTTCTGATTGATTCTGAACCGCTTTGGGGGCAGGCCATGCGGGAAGTGTTTTCAACGGTGGGGGTAACCCTTTCTCCTGAACTGACCAGCCGCACCACAGGGCTGCGTACAAAGGAAGTGGTCAGCTACTGGCATGATCATTTTCAATGGAACAACAAAAGCGCCGAAGAAGTAACCGTGGAGATCATTGACAACGTAACGCATAAAATACTGCGCGAAGGCCGCGCCATGGAAGGACTGGCCTACATCCTGGATTTTTTCCATAGCCGCAGCTTCAAGGTGGGGCTGGCCTCCTCCTCTCCCATGCGCCTGATACAATCCGTATTGGACCATCTGGCCATCCGCGACAGGTTCCACGCCGTTATTTCCGCAGAATTTGAGCCGCACGGCAAACCCCACCCCGCCGTGTACCTGTCTTGCGCCCAGGAGCTGAACAGCCACCCGCTGCACTGCCTGGCCTTTGAAGATTCTGTAACCGGCATGATAGCGGCCAAGGCCGCTCGCGTTAAAACGATAGTGGTGCCGGAGCCGCACAAACGCTCAGACCCGCGCTTCGGGCTGGCAGACCTTCAGCTGAACTCCCTGCTGGAGTTTGACGATGCCAGGCTGGAGGAGTTGTGCAGGTAGTATAGAGCGTTTTATTTTGCGGCAGCTTTCAATTCGGCCAATTCCTGTTTCATCTGTTTCATTTCCTTGTTCTGCTCAATGAGGTAGAGCGTCAACTCTTCAATTTTCTGAAGGAGTTTTGCATTGATCTCTCCAAGGTCTATGCCTTCTCTTTCCACTTCATGCACTGTGGGTATGCCAGGCAAATGCCTGTTCTTCTGCACGTACTGCTCCAGTTCGGGCAAAGGCCTCAGATCATAATCCGGCTCAAACACAAAATCAGCCCAGGGCGTTTCGGTCACTTTTACTTTTTTGGCAACTGCCGTACCATTAACCGCCAACCGGTAGCCAGCCGGCGCATCCATGCCAACGCCCATGTTCCCATTAAGCAGAGACATACCTTTAGACGGGTCTCCATTCTGGCAAACCAGCAGGCGGGCACCATATCCGTCTGACAGAATGTTCCAGGTTATACTCCCGTTCGTGAGACCAATGCCTTCGGCAAAGCTTCCGTCTTTTTGCATCAAATGCAGGCGGTAACCGGGGTTTATGCCCAGGCCGGTATAGCCGTTGCCATTGATGCGGAAATGCTCGCCGTTCACGTTTCTGAGTGACAGGAACTCCCAACTGGTGCTAACGCTATTGTCGATATACAGCCCTCTTTTCATATTAGCACCGTCGTCGAAATTGTTGTTCTCATAACTGCCTGGGCCCAGCATCACCAAAGCAGAGTTGGCCCTCATGTTGCCGTTGACATCGAGCCTGCCCACTGGAGTCGGATTGTTGATCCCCACTCGTGAAATATTCATGTGCGATTTGAACTTCTGCGCTACCACATGGAAGCCCCCGGCATCCCTGAAAGATTCCTGCAAATACGCGCTGTCTGGCGAGTACCGCTGCAGAAAAAAATAGTCTGCATCTCTTCCAATGTGAAGCGTTGCGGGAGCGGTATTGTCAAATATTTTTATGGAAGACACTGGTGTTTGGGCTAACAGTTTTTCGGCGTTCAGACCAAATAACAATACGGGTACAAATACAATAGATCTCATAGATAAGGGTTTTATACAGTCAAACTAATAAAAAAACGGCACAAATGCTCATTTGCGCCGTTTTCTCATATATACCGGTTGGTTTTATTTATTCCACCAGAGCTTTGTGTCCAACACATCATTGCCTTGTGCCGCCACCGCCGCCTCATAATTGGAGAGGTTCACGGTTTGTTCCTTCTGCGGGTAGTATATCCTGGAAGGGATACCGCTTCCTACTACAGGGTTGAACTTCGTGTATTCCGTTTCGGGGAAAGGCGCGTTGGGCCATACCACATCACCGGGTTTCACCAGGAATTTCGGGAAACCGGTACGGCGTATTTCCGCCCAGGCTTCGTTACCCTGCATGTATAACGCCAGGTATTTCTGGGAAAGCACCGTTTCCCGGGAGGCAGCGGGCAGCGCATTCACGTAAGCATTTTCCGCGTTGGTGGCCACACCCCACTTCTGCAGGGAGGCACGTACGCCTTTGACGTATTCAGCGGCGTCCCAGTTCCGGTACTCGGACAGCAGGAAACATACCTCAGCATATTCCATCAGCACTTCGCCATAATCTGCAGCATTGACCAGGGTACCGGGCAGGCTGATGTCTTCCGCTTTCAGGATAGACGCCACGCGCGCGTCCAGTCCGTACGGCTGGCCGATGTACTCTCCCCTGTTGTTGGGACGGGCGTAGATGGGCAAGCGGGGATCAGGGGCCGTGAAGGGCCCGGCCGTGCCTTTCAGCACATTGATCAGGATGTGGGACACGGAAAAATCTCTCCGGTTTTCCGTAACCGTACTGCGGTACAACGGCGCTTCATTGGGCGCTTTGGTTTCATACTTCAGCACCGCGTTTTCAGCGTTGCCGGAAATGAGACCGCTTGCAATAGCTTCCTGTATATGGGTTTCTGCCACCTGCGGCAGTTTGGTGCGCACGCGGGTGGCAATGCGCAGGCGCAGGGAATTGGCAAACTTTTTCCACAGGTCCGGCTTGCCTTTGTAAATGCCATCGTAGTTGCCAAAGGTATTGGCGGTCACGTCTATCTGCGCGGCGGCTTCTTTCAGCTCGTTGAGCAGATCAGGGTAGATCTTCTCCTGCGGCGCATATTTGGGCGATACTATTTCCGGGTTGATTTTCAGCGCCTGGAAATCCGCATCATTATTGCCATATGAGCTGTAAGGTATGTTCCCGAAAGCGTCTGTCAGCGAGAGAAAAGTGTACACTTTCAGGATGCGTGCAATAGCGATCTGGTTGTCGTTAGGCCCCACGTTGGCGGTTACCTTTACTTTGGTGGCCGGGTCTGTATTGAGGCGGATGATCTGCTCCAGGTTGTTGAGCGCTTTGTAGGCGTTATCCCAATAAGTGTCTGAGGCGCTGCGCGGCAGGTCATACCGGGATTCGTTCACGTACTGGTTCTGTGAAAAATACTGCGCAAAAAGCATGGCGCTCCTGAAGTTGCCGGCAGAGCCGCGGGCATTGTCTATCACCAGCTTCTGGGCTACGGAAAGAATAGTGGTGGTAGGCACGTCTGCCGGGCGGTTGGGATCTGTATTGATCTCTTCAAACTTTTTATCGCTGCACGCTGCCAGGCCCAGCACCACTGCTAACGTTAATGTATATACTAAGATGAATTGTTTTTTCATGTCGGTTCTTTTTATCAGAATTTAACCTGTACGTTCAGGCCAAAGGTGGCGGGCACAGGCAGGTTGCCGCCTTCCACGCCCTGTATGTTGCCGCCGCTGTTGGTCAGCTCGGGGTCAATGTATTTGCTCGCCGTATAAATATTCCAGAGGTTTCTGCCATAGGCCGCCACACGTACCTGGCGCACGGCAGCCGTTTTACCGAAAGGAATGGTATACCCGGCAGTTACTTCACGCAGCTTCACGAAGGTAGCGTCAAGAATGCTCTGTGTGGTGGGGCCGGTGCTGTAACCGTATGCCCAATCGTACGCAGATACGCGGGTAGTGTTGGGTTTGGTATTAGACACGGTGTACGAACCGTCCGCGTTAAAGACCACCGTGCCGTTCACGCCGTCCAGTATAAGCCCGTTTTCGCGGATGCCATTGTCTGCCGTGTGTTTCAGCGCACCGGTCTGCGTGCCTACTTTATAGGTCTGCGAGAAGAATTTGCCTCCCACGCGCCCGTCTACCAGGAAGCCGGCGTCAAACCTTTTGTAAGAAAAATGCTGCTGGATGCCGAACTGCCAGTCAGGCAACACGCTGCCGATGGGTACCAGCTGTTGTGTGCGCAGGTATTGCCCCCTGTCATCGATCACCTTGCTGCCGTCAGGAGCATATACAAAATCATACCCCAGCAGCTGGCCGTAAGGCTCGCCCTCCCGCGCTACCAGTGTAGCCAGCGAGCCGGAAGGGTCTGTGAGCGGGAAGGTGGTCACCCCTTCACTGAGCTGCACTACCTTGTTGCGGTTGGCAGACCAGTTGAGGGCGGCATCCCAGGTGAAATGGGCCGTTTGCACCGGTACGCCGGTGAGCGTCACTTCAATGCCGCGGTTATTGATCTTGCCCGCGTTGATGTATTTGGATTCATAACCGAATGCGGTAGACACCGGTATGTTGATGATCTGGTTGCGGCTGTTGTTGTTATACACCGTTACATCCAGGCCCAGGCGGTTGGAGAATGCGCGCATGCTCACGCCAGCTTCTGTGGAGCTGGTGATTTCCGGTTTGAGATCTTTATTGGCCAGCACGCTGGGCAGCTTGTAGCCGGGGTTGCCATTAAAGGCCTGTGTGGCTTCATAGGCCTGCTGCAGCTGGTAAGGATCGGTATCGTTACCCACCTGCGCCCAGCTGAGGCGCAGCTTCAGCAGGTTCAGCCAGTTGCTTTCCTTAAAGGGCGCCAGCTCGGAAAGAATGAGGCTGGAAGATACGGAGGGGTACGCAAAGGAATTCCGGTCCAGCGGCAGGGTGCTGCTCCAGTCGTTACGCAGCGTACCGTCTATGAACCAGAAATTTTTGTACCCGAGAGATACGCTCCCGAAGAGGGAGTAAATGCTTTTATGGTAGAAGTTGGACTCGTTGAGCACACTGCTGGCGTTCTTCAGGTTGTAATAGTTGGGAATGATGAGCCCGCCTTGCGTGATGGCGCTGTTTACCCGGCGCTTCTGGTTCATGATATTACCACCTGCATAGGCAGTCAGCGAAATGGTGTTCCAGCGTTTGTTCACGTTGGCCAGGAACTCATAGTTGAATTCGCTGAAGTTGTTGGCATACTCAGAATAGTTGCTCTGGCTGCGGGAGTACACGGCAATCCTGTCTTGCTGCTGGTAGTTGTACAGGTCTGCATTCACTTTGGAACTGAGCTGCAGCCAGTTGTTCACGTCATAGGCAAGACCGACGTTACCATAAAAACGGTCGCGGTTTTCTTCCAGGTAACTTTCGTAAGCAGACCAGTAAGGGTTGTCTATGTATTTGGTGGCGCGGCCAGCGGCGGTGTTTTCCCAGCTGTTGCGGTTCCAGGCGCGGGGGGTACCATCCGGCCGTTTGTATTCACGCAGTTTTTCATAGTCAACCTGCGTTTGGCCCCACTGGAAAGCTTCCAGCATGATGTTACGGTTGGATGCGCCCGTCCACGGCCGGCCGGTGCTCTGGTTCTTCACATAGTTGAAGTTGGCCGTGGCCAGGAAGCGGGAAAAGCGGGATGAGCCGGAGAAGTTCACCGTATTGCGGTGCAGGCTGGAATTGGGTACAGTACCACGTACCGTGCGGTTGGTGTAAGAAAGCCGGAAGGTCTGGTTCTCTCCACCGCCACTTACAGATACGTTGTTGGTGGCCGCAACGCCAGTGCGGAAGAAAGACTTCACGTCATGCTCCGGATAGGCCCAGGGTTCCGGTTTCAGGTAGGTGTCTGCATACTCCGGGTCAAGGTTGTACCAGTGCAGCACCGGGGTACCATCCAGTTTTGGGCCCCAGCTTTCGTCCATGCCGTAGTCTACTATCTTGTAAGTTTGCCCGTTGATAACGGCTTCCTGGAAAGTGTTGCTCTTGCCGCCGCCATAGAGTTTCTGGCGTTCCGGCAGGCGTACTACGCGTTCCAGCTCAATACCGGAGTTCACGGTTACGTCAAGCCCCTTGCCGGCCCGGCCTTTTTTGGTGGTGATCACAATAACGCCGTTGGCGGCACGGGTGCCGTACAGCGCTGCCGCAGCGGGACCTTTCAGCACGTTCACGCTTTCAATATCGTCCGGGTTGAGGTCTTGCACCATGTTGCCCACATCTTTACCTGCGGAGCCGTTCACGGTGCTTTTAGTATTGAGGTCTGCGTTATCTATCGTAATTCCGTCAATCACAAAGAGCGGCTGGTTGTTGCCGGAGATGGAGTTGATGCCGCGGAGCAGCACCCTGCTGGAGCCGCCCATGTTACCGCCGGAGGAGATCACCTGCAAGCCGGCCACTTTACCGGAAAGGGCGCTCAGTGCGTTGGTAGGGCGGGTTTGCAGTTCCGTGCTTTTTACTTCCTGCACAGCATACCCCAGGGCTTTTTTGCTGCGGGAAATACCCAATGCGGTTACCACCACTTCCTGTAACTGTTTATCAGCCGGCTGCAGCACCACGTTAATGGACGTTTGCCCGTTGATGGCCACAGACTGTGTTTCCATGCCAATAAAAGCGAAAGTGAGTTGGGTGGCCGTGTCTGGCACGTTGAGGGCATAATTGCCGTCTGGCGTAGTGGCGGTACCGGTACCGGTGCCTTTGATAAATACAGATACGCCTGGTAATGGTTGTCCACTGCCGGCAGTGACCCTGCCGGTAATTTTCCTGTTTTGCGCATAAATAGTCAGGTTAGTCAGCAGCAAAAGCAGGGTAAGCTTGTACAAATGTCTCATGATGATTACCCTATTAATTATATAGACTTTATAGAGTGCGAAGGTATGCGAAGTGTTAAAACTAACCTAATAAATATTATTTATGGGGCATTACGAATAGTGAATACGATTGGTGGAATAATTGAAAAGCTTATATTTATCAGATCATTGTTGATTCATCTCATGTTGTAGCACCCGCTGGGCGTATTTCGCATTTGTAAAACAGAAATATGCAAAAGCAACATTATTTTTTAGACGAGGCGGGAGATCCGGTGTTTTATGGAAAAGGGCGAAGGGTCATTATAGGCGAGCAGGGTGTTTCTTCGCATTTTATATTGGGGATGGTGCGTTTTGGGGAAGACCTGAACGTCATCAGGGCGCGCATAATGGCCTTACAGCGGGAAGTGTTGACCTCTCCCTATTTTGAAGGTATTGCCAGTATAGAAAAGAAGAAGGCGCAATCTGGTTACTTCTTCCATGCAACGGATGATATACCGGAAATACGCAAGTTGTTCTTTGACTTCATTAAAACGCTCGAATGTTCATTGAGGCGGTGGTAGCAGCGAAAATACCAGATGTTTATTGCCTGGCCGGCGGCAATGGCTCCAACGAGTTTTACGCCGCCTTGCTGTCACACTTGTTACACCGGCACATTCCATCGGAACACCGGCTCGTGCTCAATATTGCAAAGCGTGCAGCCAGTACGCGGCATGATAACCTTGCATCCGGCTTGCAAAAAGCCGTATTGCTCTTTCAGGAAGACTCTCCCGGAACCAGTATCACACCGGATGTGGTGTTTAATGTGCAAGACCAGGTTAATGAACCGCTGTTAAACATAGCGGATTATCTGTGCTGGAGCCTGCAACGTGTGTAAGAAAAGGGTGAAAAAAGATTTTATCACTACGTCATGGATAAGTTCAGTATGATCATACATCTTTACCACAGCGGCATGCCCGGCGGCATCAGGAGAATGGGGCAGGAAGATATGTTGCCAACAGGGCATAAAAAAAGCCCATCCACAACCTAAGCAGCCTTTGTATACTGCCACGTTCTTAGAACGACTTTCAATTGCAACAGGCAATACAAATCTACAAACATTTTCCTGAACAAAAAAAATCCTCCGGCATAACACCGGAGGATTTTTATCTTTAAAACAATCAGGTTACTTATTCACCTTTCTTTTCTTCACCACCTTCAGACTGTTTCAGTTTTTCTCTCAGTTCGGCCAGCGCGCCCAGGTCTCCCAGGGTGGCTTTTTCTACTTTGGACTGGATGTTTTTCACCGTTTTGCGGGTCTTTTCAGCTTCAGCGCGTTTTTCTTTGATCACAGCGTCTTTCTCATCGGCTTTAGCTTGTTCCCAAACCTTGGTGTGAGAAACCAGGATGCGTTTTTCGTTGCGGTCAAATTCAATGATCATGAATTCTTTCACATCTTCAACGGCAATCGGTTTTTCATCTTCGGTGCGCAGGTGACGGGCGGGAGCGTATGCTTCCAGGCCGTATTGCAGCTGTACAGTAGCGCCTTTGTCATCTTTCTTCACTACAGTTCCTTCATGGATAGAACCGATGGGGAATATAGTTTCGAAAGTGTTCCAGGGATCTTCTTCGATCTGTTTGTGACCGAGGCTCAGTTTGCGGTTGTCCTTATCAATACCCAGGATCACTACTTCAATTTCGTTGCCCACTTTCGTGTACTCGCTCGGATGGTTGAAGCGTTTGATCCAGCTCAGGTCGGAGATGTGGATCATACCGCCGATGCCGGTTTCCAGTTCAACAAATACGCCGTAGGGAGTGATATTTTTCACGATGCCTTTATGGCGGCTGTCAAGCGGGAATTTGGTTTCGATGGTAGACCAGGGATCTTCGGTGAGTTGTTTGATAGACAGGCTCATTTTGCGCTCGTCTTTGCTCAGGGTAACTACCACTGCTTCGTATTCTTCGCCCAGTTTGAAGAACTCTTTGGCGTTGATGGGGGTAGAAGCCCATGAGATCTCTGATACGTGCACCAGGCCTTCCACACCGGGAAGGATTTCCAGGAATGCGCCGTAATCTTCGATGTTCACCACTTTGCCTTTTACTTTTGCACCTTCGGTGATGGTAGCGGGCAAGGTATCCCACGGATGGGGGGTCAGTTGTTTGTAACCCAGGCTGATGCGTTTTTTCTCGTCGTCGAAGTCCAGTACCACCACGTTGATCTTCTGATCCATCTGCAGTACTTCGCTCGGGTGAGAAATACGGCCCCAGCTGATGTCGGTGATATAGAGCAGACCGTCAAGGCCACCCAGGTCAATGAACGCACCGAAGTCGGTGATGTTCTTGATAGTACCTTCCAGTACCTGGCCTTTCTCCAGTTTGGAGATGATGTCTACACGTTGTTGTTCGATGTCGCTTTCGATCAGGGCTTTGTGAGATACCACGGCGTTGCGGATAGCTTCGTTCACTTTCACTACCTTGAACTCCATGGTCTTGCCAACAAACTGATCGTAGTCGGTAACCGGTTTAACGTCGATCTGAGAACCGGGCAGGAAGGTTTCCATGCCGTAAACGTCCACGATCAGGCCGCCTTTGGTTTTGCTGGTAACGGTACCAGTAACCACTTCGCCGGTTTTGTAAACTTCCACGATGCGTTCCCATGCACGTTGCATGCGAGCCTGTTTGCGGCTCAGGTGCAGGTTGCCGTCGCGGTCTTCTTTTTCAACTACCAGTACTTCAACCTCGTCACCTACTTTCAGGCCCGGCAGATCGCGGAACTCGTTGAGGGAGATAAGGCCGTCGGATTTGAACCCGATGTTGATCACCACGTCGGTTTTGGTAATACCTACAATGGTGCCGGAAAGCAGACCGTTCTCTTCGATCACTTTGAAAGTGCTGTCATAAGTCTGGTCATACTTTTCTTTCTCTTCTTTGCTGTAAGAAGATACGTTGCGTTTGTCCACGCTCCAGTCAAAATCGTCATGAGCGGTGGCAACAGGAGCATTTGTTGTCGCTGTTTCTGCCGGAGCGGCTGCTGCCGGGGCCTGTTGTTCAGCGTTTTGTTCGTTAGTAATGTTGTTTTCTGTCAAAATTTGTTTCCTCCTTTTAAAGTAAAGTATTTTAAGGGAGGCAAAGATACGGAGATATTCCCTTTCGCGCAATTTTATTTAGGCCAAACAAACCCTGTAACCCAATTGTTTATATATATTATTAATCGCTACCCCGCAGCAGCCGCTTTCGCCCGGCAGGCAGGCCCCTGCGCGTTTAGCTCAACTATTTTCTTTAATTTTCCGGTATGAACGGCACTTCTTTTCAATCGGACATCAGATATTGGCTCAAACAGGAGAACACAGTGAACCACCTCATGTTTGTGAATATTGTGATCTTTATTGTGCTGGGACTATTGTTTGTTCTGGCGGCTCCCAACACGTTTCACATTCACTTCGCAGTTGTCACCCACGCCTTCCTGCTGGAAAATCTTCAATTAAATATATATAATGACACTTTACTATATAAGCCCTGGGGCCTCCTGACCTACATGTTCGTTCACACGGGCATTTTCCACATTTTCTTCAACATGCTCAACCTCTACTGGTTCGGCAATATGTTCCGCAGCACCCTGGGCAACAAACGCGTACTGCCGCTATACCTGCTGGCCGGCATCATCGGCGCGCTGGTATACATCCTTTTCTACTACGCCCTGCCACCCACCAATATGCTGGGCGGCCCCATGATAGGCGCTTCCGCCGCAGTGATGTGCTTCCTGGTGGCCAGCGCCACCCTGATGCCCAACGTCGAAATAAGCCTGCTGTTCCTGGGCCACATCCGCCTCAAATGGGTGGCCATAGGCGTCATCATCATTGACATCATTGCCATCCCCGGCGGCAACGTAGGCGGCATCCTGGCCCACCTGGGCGGCGCGGCCTTCGGCTACGCCTATGTGCGCATCCTGCAGAACAACGGCACAGATCTCTGCGCCCCCCTCATTTCCCTGTTCGAAAAAATTTCCGGCCTCTTTTCCCGGCAGCCCCGCCCGCGCAAGTTCAAACCCAAAAAATCGCCCCTGCGCGTGGTACGCAACCCGGAACCCTCCCATGCCACCAAACTTGACCAGCTGCTGGACAAGATCAACGAAAAAGGCTATAACAGCCTTACCTCGGATGAAAAGCAGTGGCTGAAAAAGTACAGCGACGAGAAATAACCCTCCTGAAGCCGCATTAAAATAAAAAGCCCCGGAGACCCGGGGCTACTGCATTTATCTATATCAGTAAACGTAAAATGCTGGTATTGCAGCAGGTAAGATAAGGCCGGCTCAAAACAAAGCGTATGCTCAACGCCTCACAAAAGACCGCCTGCGGATAAATACCTGCCCGCCCCCTGCAAAATTTGTCAGCCGGGCGTCATCCGCTTGCATCACTCTCTTTCCGCTATATTTCCCTGGTACGAAATAGGCTGCTTGTTCCTGGGCGTCAGGTGCAGCGTGGCACTGCCGTTCTTCAGCACGTTCAGCATCAGCTGGCTCACATTGGTGGAGTTACGGGGCCTGATCTCCACATTCCAGCCGCCCCGCTTGCGGTCTTTGATCACATAATCCAGCCCGCCCGTCCTGAAATTGAAACCCACCTGGGAATAGTCTGTAATGGCCTGATGGGAGCGCCCCACGTAAGGCAGGTTCATTTGCAGGGAATCCCCGAACAGCCGCAGCGTATAGTTCTCCCCGGCAATGGGCATGCTCTGCCCGCCGGGCGGCACCACCGATTGCACAAAAAAGATGAACTGTTTTTTCACCAGCAGGGCCTTCACGGCGTCAGCTATGAGAGAATCCCTGAAATCACGGGGGCTTTGCGCATACGCGGAAAAGACCTGCAGGCATAAAGCTATGCCCAGACATAGTGCGATTTTGGATGCTTTCAACGTACAGGTTTTAATAGTAACCGGAAGTTAACTAGAAAAGTTGACATTTACCAGTTTTTGCCGCCGGGGGCATTCGGCCGATTATGATTATCTTTGCCAAATTGAGGCAGATCACATGAAAACATTCAACGTTCCCATCATATACCGCAGTCCGCTGATCTCCGCCATCAAACAATACCGCAAGCAGCAGGACCGCATGAAAAAGGATTTCAGCCCTACCCTGCTTGATTTTGGCCCGGTGCGCATCTTGCTGGCCCGCCACTTCGGTTTTTGTTACGGGGTGGAAAACGCCATAGAGATCGCTTTCAAAACCATTGAAGAAAATGAAGGCAAACGCATTTTCCTGCTCAGTGAAATGATACACAACCCCCAGGTGAACAGCGACCTGCTTTCCCGCGGGGTACGTTTCCTGATGGATACCGGCGGCCGGCAGCTGATACCCTGGGAAGAGCTGAACGCCGATGACATTGTGATCATACCCGCTTTCGGCACCACCCTGGAAATAGAGTCCCGCCTGCAGGCCATCGGCATTACGCCGCTGCAATACAATACCACCTGCCCCTTTGTGGAAAGGGTATGGAACAAGGCGGAACAGATTGCGGCCCGGGGCTACACCGTAATAGTACACGGCAAACCCAAACATGAGGAAACCCGCGCTACCTTCTCCCACAGCCGCTTCCATACGCCCACCGTGGTGGTGAAAGATATGGAGGAAACCCACCGGCTGGCAGACTACATCCATGGCCGCAAACCCGCGGAGCAGTTTTATGAGGAGTTCAAAGGCCAGTATTCCGAAGGCTTTGACGTAACGCGCCACCTGGAGAAAGTGGGCGTAGTGAACCAGACCACCATGCTGGCCTCTGAAACACAGGCCATTGCAGATTATGTCAAACAGGCCATCCGGGAAAAATACCAGCTGGCAGACCAGGAGGTGGCCGCCCGTTTTGCAGACACCCGGGATACGCTTTGCTACGCCACCAACGACAACCAGACGGCCGTTACCGGCATGCTGGACGTGGAAGCGGACCTGGCCATAGTGGTGGGCGGCTACAACAGCTCCAACACCTCCCACCTGGTAGAGCTTTGCGAAGAAAAACTGCCCACCTATTTTGTAAGCTCGGAAGAAAAGCTCCTTTCCCGCAACGAAATACTTCACTGGGACTTTCACCACCACCAGGAGCTGCACACCAGCGGCTTTTTACCAGAAAAGGAAGTGGTAACCCTGCTGCTGACCAGCGGCGCCTCCTGCCCTGACGCGGTTGTGGAAGGCGTTATCCGCAAACTGCTCTCATTTTACGGGCTGGAAGAGAAAGTGGAAGAAAAAGCGGCTGCTTTCAACTGAGGCATAGACGCCTCCGGCAACCCGCAACCGGAATAATCCTGCCACCCCCGGCCATAAACAAAAAAGACACCAGAAGGTGCCTTTTTCCTTTGGGGCTAATCAAACGCTAGTAATGCAGAGAAAATTCTTTTTTGTATCTAACAAACAATTGATTTTCTGATTGTGAAACAAAAATACAATCTCAAAAAAGCCACCGCAACCGCGATTTAATATCCGGTATCCCCAGACCGATAAGTGGTATGAATGGCTGTAAATCCGGTTGAGCCCAGGACATGGCTCACAGCCTTCCGGCAGCTGAAGGGAGTGACACAACGGCGGCCGGGCCAGGGTTTAAAAGCCGGTTCCCCCCTCCCTTCTACTCAGAACTGCATGGCCTTTTTCAGGAAATCCGCCTTGCGCCGGCGGGAAACCTCCACCTGCGTACCGTCACTCATAAGGGCAAAACCGCCTTCTCCCTGGATGTAAGACTCCATTTGCTGCAGGTTGATGAGGTGGGAATTGTGCACGCGGAAAAAGTCAACATCCGTCAGCAGCTCCTCAAATTCTTTCAAAGGTTTGGATACCAGCAGCTGCTTGCGGTCTGTGAAGAACAGCTTGGTATAGTTACCGGTAGACTCGCAGCGTACAATATTCTGCACGGGCATGAATACCAGGCCGTTAATAGTAGGCAGCGCTATTTTCCGGTTAGACTGCTGCATAGTTTTCATGTTCTGCAAAAATACCTCCAGCGGGGCAATGGCAGGGTCTGTACCCTTCTCCGCCCGCCGCTCCTGGAACTTGCGCAGCGCTTCCTGCAGGTCTTGCACGCTGAAGGGCTTCAGCAGGTAATCCAGCGCATTGAACTTGATGGCTTTGAGGGCATACTGTTCATAAGCAGTGGTAAAAATTACGTCAAACTGTATGCGGTCATATTGCTTCAGCAGCTCAAACCCGTTTTGATGCGGCATTTCCACGTCGAGAAATACCAGGTCAGGCGCCAGCTCGTCAATTACCCGCCGCGCTTCTTCCACGCTGTTCACTCCTGCCAGTACGGTCACTTCCGGGCATTTTTTCTGCAGCATTGCCTGTAACGCATCAATACAATGCTGCTCGTCATCAACAATGATAGCTTTGATTTCGCTCATGTGGTGATTTTTAAAATTTTCCCTGCTTAAAATAAAAATTCTGCCGGCAGCACTATTCTCACTTTAGTGCCGGTTGCCTGACCGTTATCCTGCAAGTCGTGGATCTCTACATTCGCATCTTTGGTATTATTGATCTTGCGGATGAGGGCTATACGGCCTTCTGTTACTTTCATGCCCATGGAATTGTGCATGCGGTCTTTCTTTTCTTTTATTTCCATGGCCATTTTACGGCCAATTCCATTATCCGTTACCGTTACCTCCAGCACCTTGCCCCGCAGCAGCACCGCTATTTCCAGCATGCCTTTCTCCTTGCGGTGTACCAGCCCGTGCCAGATGGCGTTCTCCACGTAAGGCTGGATGATCATGGGCGGTATCAGCACTTCTTCTTCATTAATATTTTCCCCCACGGCGATGCTGTAATCAAACATGTTATTGCAGCGCAACGCCTCCAGGTCAAGGTACAGCTTTAGGGATTCCAGCTCTCTGTTGAGCGGAATGAAAGTGTGCTGGCTGTTATCCAGTATCATGCGCATCAGCTTGGAAAACTTGGTGAGGTAATCTGACGCCTCTTCCTGGTTATTGCTCCAGATGTAGCGGTGAATGGAGCTGAGGGAGTTGAAAATGAAGTGAGGGTTCATTTGCGCACGGAGCGAGCGCAGCTCCAGCTGTAGTGTTTGGCGGTTGGCCTGCAGGTTGCGGTGGCGGATGTAAAAGAAGCCGCCCACTATCAGCATGAACAGGAAACCCGCCAGGGCAATGGCCAGCGCCAGGTTGCGGCGTATGCGAAGCTGGCTCAGGTCTTGCTCCTGCTGCAGCTGTTTGATCTGGTTGTCTTTCTGGTGCACGTCATGCAGGGTTTGCATCTGCGCAAACTCCGTGCTTGACTTTTCCCGCAGCAGGCTGTCTTTGTACAGGATGGAGTAGTTGTTGAAGTCCATAGCCTGGTTAAGGTCTCCGGCACGTTTGTAGTTATCGCTCATAGATTTGTAGGCTTCCATGAGCGTTGACTTGAAGCCCCATTTCAGGCCCAGGTCAATAGCCTGCTGCAGGTATTTGCGCGCTTCCTCATACTTGCCTTCTTCGTTGAGCAGGCGGCCAATGCTGATGTAGCTGTCCGCGGAGTGTATCTTGTCTTCCACCTTGTCATTCAACGCCAGGGCCTTTTGCAGGTACTCCATGGCCAAGGGGTAGTTTTTCTTTTTCTGGTAAGCCGTGCCCAGGCAGGTGTAGCAGATAGACATGCCGGTGATGCTGTTAATGCGCTCGTTCACGGCCAGGGAGCGTTTGTAGTAGTCAATGGCGAGGTCCAGCTTGCCGAGGCCTTCATAGGCGTAACCCAGGTTGCCAAGGTTGATGGCAATGCCCAGCTCGTTATCTCTTTCCTGCTCAATGCGGAGGCTGCGGTTAAACACCTCTATGGCTTCATCATACTTGGCGTCAGAGAGTTTGATATTGCCGATGGAGTTGGTGGCAATGGCCAGGTTGCGGTCATCTTTATCTTTTTCGGCAGACTTGAGGGCCCTGAAGTGAAAGTCGAACGCCTTTTCCAGCATGTCCCGCCGGCGGTAGTCTACCCCTACATTGTTGAGCGAGATGGTGATCAGGCGGGTATCTTTGGCGTCCTGCGCGCTTTTCAGCGCCCTTTCGTGGTATTCCGTGGCCAGCAGGTACTGGGATTTGTTGCGTTTGGAGGTGCCCAGCTCGTTGTATGCTTCGGCCAGGCCTTTGGCGTAGCGCATTTTCTGGGAGGTGCTGATGGCTTCCTGCAAAAAGGCGTTTTCCTGCCGGCGCCCGTCAAAAAAGCGGTACAGGCTGCGGGCCCGGGCCATCAGGAGGTTCACCTTTACCGTATCGTCCGGCATTTTGCGGATGGAGTCAAGACTGCGGAAAACCTGCGCTGAATCCTGCGCGGAGGCAGGCGCCCACAGGAACAGATACAGGCTTGCAATAAAGATCAGCGCTTTACGGAACATGGTAAAAGGGTGAAACAGTGCAATTAAAGATAATCATTTACAAAAAAATGAAGGGGCGAAAGAATTCGCCCCTTTCCTATTAACCGAATACACCTACTGAAAATATGAAACAGGGCCGCTGTACGGCCGAATCTCACATTAATTTTAAGGCAGCACGGCCATGGCCTGCATACCTGATATATATTGTAGTTCGTTTATATACGGTTAATAGTGTGGTCTTTTTCTGGATATAAGTCCGGGATATGGCAAAAAGCCTTTTTTTGGACAATCATCACGTTGAACCAGTTTGCTGCTGACAAAAGTTACGGGACCCGCCAAGCGCCATCCGGTAGCTCAGATCATTTCTGATGTGCAACAAAATTTCAGGTTCTTTTCCAGGTTATGAGTCACTTCCGGTCCAAAAGTATCTGCGGCATATATCTTTCACTTTCCGCTCTATACGGAATTTCAGGGCCAAGACCAGTAAAATTGAGGAATTTCGGAGGATGAGGTAAAAATATATCAACAGGGATTGCTCCCGTCGTTATTCCAAAGGTAATAACGTTTTTGATATATACAAAAAAAATTCAAGAAGAATGTTCCATTACGGCGTCTTCCACCCATTGCTTCACCAGTTCCAGCTGTTCTTCTATTGATAACTGGCTGTTATCCAATATAATGGCATCATCTGCCTTGCGCAGGGGACTTACTTCGCGGTTGGCGTCTATATAGTCACGCAGCTCCAGGTTTTCTTTTACTTCGTGCAGGGTGATGTTCTTGTTCTTTTCGTATAGCTCTTTAAACCGGCGCTCCACGCGTACAGCGGGATCTGCGGTCATAAATATTTTCAGCTCCGCTTGCGGGAATACCACGGTGCCGATGTCACGCCCGTCCATCACGATCCCTTTCTGCAAGCCCATCTTTTGCTGCTGTGCCACCGCAAACTCGCGCACCTCGCGGATGGCGGCCACTTCGCTTACTTTCTCCGCTACCAGCATTTCACGGATGAGCTGCTCTACATTTTCCTCATTGAGGTACATTTCATTGCGACCGGAAATCTGGTTGTACACAAATTGCAGATGAATATTTTCCAGGGCGTTCATCACCTGTACGTGATCTGCCCAGTCTACCCGCTGCTGCATAAAATACAGGGTGATAGCCCGGTACATGGCGCCGCTGTCAATATACAGGTAGTCCAGCTGCTCTGCCAGCTGCCTGGCCAGCGTGCTCTTCCCGCAGGAAGAATAACCGTCTATGGTAATGATGATCTTTTTCACGCCCGGATTTTTTAGCGGTACAAGCGGTAACAATTGCTTCTGCAAATTTGCCGCAAATCCGGGAATAATCAAAGACTTTTCTGTCAGCGCCGGTCTATGACAATCACTTTGAAGGTGCGCACCAGGCGCTGGGTGGCCTTGTCGTAAAACACCAGCAGGTACGTGCCTTTGGCGAGGTGCTGCACCCTGATGGTACGCTCTCCCGCTATTTCGTACTGTTCCACCAGCTGGCCCATGCTGTTCACGATCTGCATCAGCAGCTCCGTTTGCTGCCCGCGTACGCGTACTTCAAACTGCCCCATGTTGGGGTTGGGCCAGACATCTACCCGCAGGAAGGGCGGCACGGCCTTTATTTCGGAATAACTTACGCGCCCGTTTTTCGATACGGCTTTGATGCGGTAATACGTCCAGCCATCGTAGCCGTTAGGGTCTGCATGCCGGTAATCCATGCGGATGCTGGTGTTGCCGTTGGGCGCTATGGAAGGTGCTTCACCGGCTTTGGTGAAATCAGGCTCATTGTCGTACCGTCTTTCTATGTCAAAATGATCATTATTCAGCTCGCTGCTAACCGCCCATTCCAGCTGCACAAAGTTTTCGTTGAGACGGTACGCGTTAAGCTGTATGAACACGGCCGGTGCGTATGGCCCATACAATACGGAGGCCTTTGTAAAATATTCGTTGGTAGAAATGCCGTCTTTCAGAATACGGTAATGCATGGTGGCGTGCTGCAAGGTGCCGGTGGTGGTAATGTTGCCGGCTACCGGCAGGCTGACGGGGTTTTCCTGGTAATCCCATTCATTGTTCATGAACCGCGTTACATAGCTGGCAGCGCGGAAAGCAGCATAGTCTCGCCCTTCATCTGCATCCATGTGCTGCAGCGTGAGCTTTGTTTCCGCGGCGTCAGGCTTTGTTTTGGCAATGTTCCAGGTTTTGTTGGCAAAGTCCAGCTTGTTGGTAAGGCCTGAAATGGCATACTGGTATACGCTGTCAAACACGCGCGCACGCACATCATCAGCGGCGCCTGCATACTCTATCACGGCAGGCGCGTAAGTGGAAATAGAAGTGCCGATGGGAAATACCACTTTGCCCGCGGAAGCATCTACCTGCTCCCGGTACAGGAAGCCGCCGGCAATACCGGTACCCGTTATCACAAAAGATTGTTCGCTGTAGCCGGTGATGGTACCGGGCCGGCCGTCTCCCACCACCAGGTTCCAGCCGTTCAGGAAGAGGTGGCCGCTTGAAAAATGGAGGTTGTTGCGCACTTTCAGGTCACTGAGGTCTGCCAGCAACACGCCCAGGCGGTTGTTCACTTCCAGGTTGGGAAAGGTAGCCCCCAGCCGGGAAACAATGCTGTAACCGCCAAATACCTGCTGCGCGCCTACGTTGCCGTACAAAGGGTTATCTCCGGAGAAGCGGAAAAGGCCTCCCTTTGCGCTGAAGCCGTTCTGGCTGTTATCCGGCAATGCTGCGCCCATACCGTTTCTCCATGCCTTGCCGAAGAAGTGGACGAGCGCATCGTCTGCCGTACCCAACGCGCCATCATTCACCACGCTGCCGTAAATGCTCACGGCCTCTGTATTGCCCACCTGCAGGCGCGTACCGGGCGCAATGTAAAGGTCTTGCTGCGCTATCAGCGGCAGGGCGGCCAGGAGGAGCAATATGGTGATGATGGTACGCACGGGATAATGGATGTTAATCTTGAATGATGGTGATATCGTATTGACGGCTGCCTACTGCAATATTGTCTCCTGTATTCGTAAAGCAGACCGTGATCTGGCGGGCGCCTGCGTCCGTTACCCTGCACCAGCCTATACCGATCCTTGTGGGCAGGTCAGACCGCGGGTTGATGATGATGTTGTCGTTATCGGTCAGCACTATGCCAGCAGGCAGCGTTACGGTGAACTTTCTCACCGCATTATAGCCGAACTGCGTATTGTCTCCGAAAGTGACCGTTGTTTTTTGAACATTGGCCAGCACGGTACCAGACGCCCCCAATTTAAATCTGCCGTTCACATCCAGTTTCGCGGCCGGGTTGCCGGTGCCTATGCCCAGTTCATTAGCGCCCGCATCCCACACCAGCTGCCCTGCATCCTGCGCCACGGCGCCGCCGGTACCGCTGGTAAACAGAATGCCGCCGTTCACGTTCATATCTCTCACGGTGAGGTCTTTCATAGCCCCGGTACCATCTATGTTAAACCCTGCCGATGCCTGCGGGGAAGCGGTCTGGTTCTGGATGTAGTAGGTGGAGCCGGCCGGAATGTCTGCAGCCGCCAGTGCGGAACCGCCTGTTACAAGGCCTTTCGCGTTGTAGGTCACTTTAGGGAAAGTGCCGCCGCTGTGAATATTGCCGAGGCTCAGTAAAATGTTGCCGGAAAGCGCTCCGTTGCCTGTTATGTCGCCACCGGAAAAGGTCAGCGGGTGGGTTGGTGTAACATAGTTGGGTATCCAGTTGGTCCATTTGCCTGACTCGAATTTCAGCAGCTGGCCATTGGCCGGAGCAGCCAGCTGCGCATCACTGAGGCTGGCCAGGCTGAGGTTGCCGCCATCGTTCACCCGCGTCCAGGGTGTGAGGCCGTCCAGTTTTTTGATATAGAGGCTCTGGTCATTGGTATTAAACACCATCATACCGGCAGCGGCGGTATCCAGGGGATTGGAGCCTAAAGCTGCATTGTTCACACGTGGTAATAACAACCCTTTCCGGGTAGAGCCCAGTTCAAGAATGGCATCTTTGCGCAGGGAACCGTCTCCCCCGAACTTCATCTGCGCTGCGGCCGGCAATGCGGCACCCATCAGCAGGCAGTAAAAAATTGCCAGGCTCTTTTTGTACAATTGATGCATAGACTTTTATTTGGATTATAAGGGAACGGCCGGCCATTTTACCGGCCATTCCCTTCAATCGGATAAAGTTTACAAACCAGCCATGTTCCTGCTCATTACGATCCATTTGGTACCATCGCTCAATACGGTCAGGGAAGTATAAGGCTCGTCTATTTCTGCTACGGTGGCGCCGCCGTTATCTGTGATGCGCACGGTGGAGTTGGCCTCATCTGCGGGGTCTACCGCGTCTTGCGGCAGCCTGGAGAAAATGTACACCTTGCCGGCATTGGCGGTGGAAGGCGGAAGGTCTGCGCTCACTACGGAAGAGCCGCTGCCTTTCACCAGCAGGATATAATCTCCCACGCCCACGCTGCCACCGGTGAACGCGCGCTGCTTCACGGTAACGCCGCCTTGTATGTTCAATGCATTGCCAGTGCTAGAGCCCGCTACTACTTCGGCTTTGAAGGTTTTAACGCCCGCAATGTCCTGCGCGCCGGTAGTTACCAAACCGCGGTTGGTTTCTGAAGCGCTGGGCATTTCAAATACGATCTTGTTGGCGCCGGCATTTTTGATAGTGAAGTCTGTACCGGTAGATACCTGTTCAAAGCTCAGCTTGCCGTCTGCCGTACTGCCGGTTACGTCTACCGGTGTAGTGCCTTCAATAGTGATGGCGGAAATGCCTTCGGCATTCATTTTCCACTTGGGTACGGTTACCGCCTGCACCTGGTTGGTGGCGTTCTTCAACAGCAGGTTATATTCTGTTTCAGGCCCGGCGGGATCAACAAAGTCTGCCTTGTTGAGCGCCAGCACGCTGTTTACGGTTGCTTCACCGGTACCCGCGGCGTCTCCCAGTATTACATTGCCCAGGAAAGTTTTGTTACCGGCAAATGTCTGGTCTGTGGTGGTTACCACACCGGCGTGGGTTTCTCCGGCTGCATTGAGGGTGAGCGTCCATCTTTTGTTGGCAGCGTCCCACTCAAACTTGCCGCCCGCATCTCCCAATGTATTGTCTGTTACGACATCGGCAAAGGTGAGGCCGCCGGCGGAGGTGAGCTTCTGCAGCTTGTCAAAATCCGCGGCGGTAATAAAACCGTACTGCTGGGTGGTGGCGTCTGCCATTACCGGCAGGTTGAGCGAGATCACCTGGCCCGCGGTGGTAATGCCGGTTTGGGTGTGCGCGTTGCTGGAGCTGATGGCCAGGTCAAGATCTCCGGAGAGGTCTTGCAGCGAAGTAACCGATACGTTATTAAGCGTCTTCTTGAAGATCTGCCCGCTGGCGTTGATCACCAGCACGTCATTCTCCGTGGGCGCGGCATTGGTGAGGTTGTTGAACACATAGCTGGCGCCGGTAAAGTTGAAATTACCGTCTCCGTCAATCACCATGCGCGGCGTGTTGTTGGTCCTGAAATTCAGTGGAAAGAGGTTTTTGGTGCCCAGCCATTGGCCTGCGGCCCCGTCGTTACCATTGGTGCGCCAGGGGGTAGCGGCGGCACCGTCTGCATCAATCCGTTTCCATGAATTATTTTCCCTTACATAAAAGCCGGGCGTAAATCCCATGGAAGTGGCGGTGAGGTAGATCAGCAACCCGTCCGCAATGGGCGTGTTGGTATTTAATGTCTGGAAACCGGCGTCTGTCAGCCTGGGCAGCAAAAGGCCCTTGCGGACGCTCTCCAGCTCAAGAATGGCATTTTTGTCAACTATGGCAGGGTTGCCGCCAATCTTGACCTGTGCTTTCAAACTGTTGTTGATGGAATGGAACAATAGCGCTGCCAGTAGCATACTGGTTATGCGTAACGATGTTTTCATAGGTAATAGGTTAAAAAAATAAGTCCTTAAATGTTACGATGTATGATTTTTCCGATCATGCCTTTTTTAGTGCAGCAACCCTTCAAGATAGGAGCGGCCATGCCTTCAATGCTCAATGTTTTCGTTCTCCAATCTCAGGGTAACAACGCATGTACAATATTACATATATATTTTGATTAATACGTTATTTTCATCATGTTTTTTATTCATTTAATCCATTGTATGATTATAAAGATTGATTCTCAAATGGAACAGCCAGAAAAAAAGACTGCCGGAACCAGTCCGGCAGTCTTTTCTCTATTTAACAGTCCTTAAAAATTATGCTTCTGATTTTTCCGATTTGCTCCTGGAAGGGTTCTTCAGGGAGAACACCAGCTTCTGGTTTTCCTTGTCCAGGTCGGCAATCAATATGTCTCCGTTATGGATGTTCATATTGAGGATCTCTTCGGCCAGCGGGTCTTCCAGGTATTTCTGGATGGCCCTGTGCAGCGGGCGTGCGCCAAACTGCTGGTCGTACCCTTTCTCTGCCAGGAAGCCTTTGGCTTCGTCTGTCAGTTCCAGGCTGAAGCCCAGGTTCTGCAGGCGGGCCAGTACACCTTTCATAGTGATGTCTATAATGGTGTAGATGTGCTCCTTGCTCAGTGAGTTGAAGATGATCACATCATCTATACGGTTGAGGAACTCCGGAGAGAAGGTGCGTTTCAGCGCTTTTTCTATCACGGCTTTGGTGTTCTCTTCTTCCGTAACGGCCCTGGCGGTGGTGGTGAAGCCTACCCCTGCACCGAAGTCTTTCAGCTGGCGTACGCCAATGTTAGACGTCATGATGATGAGGGTGTTCTTGAAGTCCACTTTCCGGCCCAGGCCATCGGTGAGTATACCATCGTCCAGCACCTGCAGCAGGATGTTGTAGATGTCCGGATGCGCTTTTTCGATCTCGTCCAGCAGGATCACGGAGTAAGGTTTGCGGCGCACTTTTTCAGTGAGCTGACCGCCTTCCTCATAGCCTACATATCCCGGAGGCGCACCAATGAGGCGGCTTACGGAGAATTTCTCCATGTATTCGCTCATATCTATGCGGATGAGCGCATCTTCAGAGTCAAACATGTATTTGGCGAGCGCTTTGGCCAGCTCGGTTTTACCCACCCCGGTAGGTCCCAGGAAGATGAAGGTACCGATGGGCTTTTTCGGGTCTTTCAAGCCTACGCGGTTACGCTGAATGGCTTTGGTTACCTTGCTGATAGCCTCATCTTGCCCTACTACGGCGCCTTTCAGGTCTTCGCCCATGCGGCGCAGCTTTTCGTTCTCCGCCTGCACCATCCGTTTTACGGGGATGCCGGTCATCATGCTCACTACTTCGGCAATGGCCTCTTCATCAATGGGGTAGCGTTTGTGCTTCACTTCCTCTTCCCACACGGCTTTGGCCTTTTCAAGGTCTTCACCGAGTTTCTTTTCCGTATCCCGCAGGGCCGCGGCTTCTTCAAAGCGCTGGCTCTTCACTACCTTGTTTTTTTCCTGCTTGATGTCTTCGATCTGTTTTTCCAGGTCGAGGATGTTCTGCGGCACATTGATGTTTTTGAGGTGAACGCGAGCGCCCACTTCATCCAGTACGTCAATGGCCTTGTCAGGCAGCAGGCGGTCGGTCATGTACCGGTCGCTCAGCTTCACGCAGGCGTCAATGGCATCGTCCGTATAGCTTACGTTGTGGTATTCTTCGTAGCGCGGCTTGATGTTATTGAGTATCTGGATGGTTTCATCTACGGTGGGCGGGTCTACCATCACTTTCTGGAATCTTCTGTCCAGCGCGCCGTCTTTCTCGATGTACATGCGGTATTCATCCAGGGTGGATGCGCCGATGCACTGGAGCTCGCCACGCGCCAGGGCGGGTTTGAAAATGTTGGAAGCGTCCAGCGAGCCGGAGGCGCCGCCGGCGCCCACAATGGTGTGGATCTCGTCTATGAACAGGATCACGTCACGGTTCTTTTCCAGCTCGTTCATGATGGCCTTCATCCTTTCCTCAAACTGGCCGCGGTATTTGGTACCGGCCACCAGGGCGGCCAGGTCGAGGCTCACCACCCTTTTATCGAACAGCACGCGGGAAACCTTGCGCTGAACAATGCGGAGGGCCAGGCCTTCCACAATGGCGGTTTTACCAACACCCGGTTCCCCTATGAGGATGGGATTGTTCTTCTTGCGGCGGGAGAGTATCTGCGAAACGCGTTCTATCTCCTGCTCACGGCCCACAATGGGGTCCAGGCTGCCGCTTTCGGCCAGCTTCGTGATGTCACGGCCAAAGTTGTCGAGTACAGGTGTTTTAGACTTGGTGTTCGCCTGTTTTGCTTTGGAAGCATAACTTTTGCGTTCGTCTTCAAACTCCTCTTCTCCGGGGTCGTCAAATTCTGCCTTCGGATCGGTAGATTTTACGAAGCCCAATTCGTTTTTAAAAGTATCGTAGTCCACGTCAAACTGTTGAAGGATTTGAGTACATACGTTTTCTTTATTCTTGAGGATGGACAGCATCAGGTGCTCTGTTTCCACGGTGGGGCTCTTGAGCGCCTTGGCTTCCAGTACGGTTACACGGATCACTTTCTCTGCCTGGCGTGTCAGCGGCAGGCTATTGATATTCGCTATGTTCTTTCCCGTCTTGTCCTTTATAGCCAGTTCCACTTCTTTGCGCAGCTCATACAGATCTACGTTCAAAGCTTGTAGAATTTTAACAGCCGTTCCTTCACCTTCACGAATAATACCTAATAGCAGGTGTTCCGTACCGATGAAATCATTTCCCAAGCGTAAAGCCTCCTCCCTGCTAAACGAAATGATCTCCTTTACTTGCGGTGAAAAATTCTGATCCATTGTAGTTGATTTTGTTAAACCCTTACGGGGGCTTGCTTATACAATATTACCAAATAAATTTGGATTTAGTTTTTATCCTTGTACATAAAAAGTTAAGATTTACTTTTGCGCTGAAGGGCCGTGTTTGGTAAATATACTTACGAGAAGAATGGATGTTGTGATCGGGTATTTGCTTCCGGCAAGGATAATTATCGGACAGGTTTCCTTTTTGCTTGTCCTTTTTTTAAAATGTTAAAATAATAACATCCGGCAATATGCAATTCAAAATTGATACCAAAGAAAAAATAGTGATTTTACGGCTGGAAGAGCATGAGCTGGATGCTAAAATGGCAGCAGCGCTGGTAGAAGAGGCCGGCAATATACCGGCGCTGGAAGAAAAGAACCTTATACTGGACCTGGGTTCTGTGCGTTCAGCGGGCGCTGAGGGCGTAGAAGCCATTTTTACAGTGTACAACCGCCAGTATGAGCGGGGCCTCTCCGCCGCCGTTGCCCATCTTAACACAGATTTAACAGCCCGGCTCTCTGCCGCCCACCCTGATATGCTCAATATAGTACCCACGCTTTCTGAAGCCATTGATATGGTGATGATGGAAGACCTGGAGCGGGAACTGAACCTGGGTGAGGAATAACCAACATTCTGAAATGCTATGTTTGCTGTAACGATATTAGGTAATAACTCGGCCATTCCCACGCCAGACCGCCACCCCACCGCACAGGTGATCACCTGGAATGATCAGCTGATGCTGGTAGATTGCGGCGAAGGCACACAGATGCAGCTCACAAAGTACAAGGTGCGCCGCGGCAAAATACGGCATATCTTCATCAGCCACCTGCATGGTGACCATTACTTCGGGCTGATAGGCCTTATCAACAGCATGAGCCTGCTGGGCCGCACGGAGCCCCTCTCCCTCTACGCCCCGCCGGAGCTGGAGGAGATACTGCGGCTGCAGTTGCAGTGCGCCGCCACCACCCTCCGCTTCAACCTCTCTTTCCACGCCCTGCTGCCAGACCGTACAGGCCTGCTGTTCCGTGAAAAAGACATGGAAGTAAGCTACTTCCCCACCAAACACCGCATTCCCTGCTACGGCTTCTCCTTTAACCTGCAGCGCCGCAAACGCCGCGTAATACCTGAACAGGCACGGGCGTACGATATCCCGGCCGCCTATTACTCCCACCTGCAGGAAGGGGCGGACTATGAGCAGAAAAACGGGAAAGTGGTGAAAAACGACTGGGTCACCCTGCCCCCTGCCCCCGGCAAACGGTACGTGTTCTGTGCAGACAGCATTTATGACGAAGAGCTGGTGCCCCACCTGCAGAACGCAGACCTGGTATATCATGAAACCACCTACCTCCACGAGCTGGTGCAACGCGCGCAGGACCGTTTTCACAGCACGGCCGTACAAGCCGCCACCCTGGCCCGCATGGCCGGCGCCAAACGCCTGCTCATTGGCCATTTTTCTTCCAAATACACGGAGCTCCAGCCCTTCCTGGACGAAAGCCTGCCCATCTTCCCCCAAACCGAACTGGCCCTGGAAGGCGCCACCTACCTTATTTAAAATTTAATAAATACCTACTAATTGGTATTGCGTAATGTATTAGCTGCAATTATCTTTACACATTAAAATAATAATTCCTATAACTATGAAACAAACAGCATTACCTGTTCTGTTACTGCTCTCCGTGTGCCTGCACGCCACGGCTCAAACCACACCGGTGCAAACGGCTGAAGAAGCCCCCAGCCGCAAGGACAGGCTCCGCAACCAGCCTTACTTCTCCAACATCATCAAAACCAACCTTTCTACCATTGCCCTCGGCAACTACGGCCTTACGTACGAGCGCCTGATTGCCCGGAAGATATCCGCCTCCCTGGGCTACCGTTTCATGCCCAAAACCGGCCTCACCCAAACGCCGCTCACGGAAAAAGTGATGGACTACTTCAGGGAAGAAGACGGAGATATGTCAGAACAGTTGGACAAGCTGAAAATGAGCGGCAACGCCATTACCGCCGAAATACGCTTTTACACCGGCCGCCGCCCAGGCGCCAAAGGCTTTTATGCAGGCGTATACGGCCGTTACTCGTCTTTCAAATATGATTACCCGTATGACTTTGAGCGGCCGGACGAGAGCATGGTGCTGGTGCCCATGAAAGGCAAAAGCAGCGGCATCGGCGGCGGCGTGATACTGGGCGGACAGTTCAACATCCACAAACGCGTGATTATAGACCTCTTCATCATAGGCGGCCATTACGGCAGCATGAGCGGCAAGGTAGACGCGCCTACAGACCTGAGCATGCTGGACGAGCAGGAACGGGCAGACCTGAAGGAGGAAGTGGAATCCCTGATAGACATTGGCGGTAAAAAGAACATTACGGCAGAAGTGCGGAATGACGGGATGTACGCAGACGTGAAACTGCCGTTCCTGGGCGTACGCGGCCTGGGGCTGACCATTGGGTTCGCTTTTTAGACCGGCAGATATATGCAGCAAAAGGCCGTACTGTGCAGTACGGCCTTTTCTTTGCCTGATTTTCAGGCAGTTAATGCCCGCCGCCCCGGCAACTCCCGGCAAATTGCCCGTTTTCCCTATTGCATTCTTCTGTTTTTCTACTATATGAGCTACCTATGAGCTACCTATGAGCCACCTATGAGCCATCTATGAGCCACCATATATACGGGTAACTCATTCCTGGCTGAATGGAGGCTAAATACTGTCAGAAAGATGACGCGTAAAGAAGACCTTTATATCGTAAGGTGCCTATTGGCCCCAAGCAGCCACAAAAAAAGGCCGCATCCCTGATGCGGCCCCGTATACTTAGCACATAAAGAAAAAATCTAGTAACTGCCCAGGAAGGACTTGATTTTGCCGTACAGACCGTCTGTAACCGGTACTACCGGCAGGCGGAACTCGTTTTCCATGAGCCCGGCGGCGTGCAGGAAGGCCTTGATGCCGGCCGGGTTGTTTTCGGCAAACATCAGGTCAAAGGCTTGCAGCATTTTGTAGTGGAAGCGGCGGGCTTCTTCGTAATTGCCTTCCAGGGAGGCTTTCACCATGGCAGACATGTCTTTGGCAAAGTAGTTGGCGGCTACGGAGATCACCCCGTCCATGCCGCAGGCTATCTGTGGCATGGCAATAGCATCGTCTCCGCTGATCACGAGGAAACCTTCGGGTTTGTCACGGATGATCTGCATGCACTGCACCATATCCCCGGAGGCTTCTTTCATGGCAATGATATTGTCTACTTCATTGGCCAGGCGGATGGTGGTTTCTGCCGTCATGTTGCGGCCGGTGCGGGCGGGTACGTTGTAGAGGATCACCGGCTTGGGAGAAGCGGCTGCAATGGCTTTATAATGCTGGAAAATACCTTCCTGCGTTGGTTTGCTGTAATAGGGCGCTACGCTGAGCACAGCGGCCGCCTCATCCAGCGGGCAGGTTTCCAGGCGCTTCACAACATCCCGGGTGTTGTAGTCACCCACCCCTACTACCACGGGCACCCGTTTATTCACCTTTTCGAAGGTGAACTTTATCAGGTCAAGCTTTTCGTCGGAAGATAAAGTGGGGGTCTCACCGGTGGTACCTAATGTTACCACGTAATTCACCCCTCCCCCGATCACGTGATCGATCAGCCTTTCCAGGCCTGTCCAATCTATTGCTCCTTGTGTAGTAAAGGGCGTTACCAGCGCTACGCCGGTACCCCTCAGTTGTTGCTGTAGCATATCAAAACTTGTCAAAATTGCCTTGCGGGCCCCTAAAAAAGTGCAAATATGGAAATTTGGATCGGTTCCCGCAATAGCTATCCTTTATCGCTCTTCAAAAAAGCCCATATTCGAAAACTTCTCAATGCGTTGTGTAATACGCGTTTCCGGGTTGATCTGTTTCAGTTCAGCCAGGGTGGTTTTCAGCTTGGCCTTGAGAATGGCGGCCATTTCTTCGTGGTTGGAATGGGCGCCGCCTACCGGCTCCTGGATCACCCCGTCTACCAGTCCGAACTGGCTCATATAACCGCTGGTGAGCTTCAGCTCTTCAGCCGCTTTTTCCTTGAAGTTCCAGCTTCTCCACAAAATGGTGGAGCAGTTCTCCGGGGAAATAACAGTATACCAGCTGTTTTCCAGCATAAAGATGCGGTCTCCGATGCCTATGCCCAAAGCCCCGCCGGAGGCGCCTTCGCCAATAATTACACAAATCACGGGCACGCGCAGTTTCACCATTTCAAACAGGTTGCGCGCAATGGCCTCTCCCTGCCCGCGCTCTTCGGCTTCCAGGCCGGGGTAAGCACCGGGCGTATCTATGAGGGTGATAATGGGCTTGTTGAACCTTTCCGCCAGCTTCATGAGGCGCAGCGCCTTGCGGTACCCTTCCGGGTTGGCCATACCGAAGTTGCGGATCTGGCGCATTTTGGTGTTCACACCCTTCTGCTGGCCTATGAACATTACAGTTTCCCCGTCAAGATTGGCAAAACCGCCTACCATGGCCTTATCGTCTTTCACATTCCGGTCTCCGTGCAGCTCTACGAAATCTGTGGTCATGCGCTCTATGTATTCCATTGTATACGGGCGCTCCGGATGGCGGCTCAGTTGCACTTTTTGCCAGCTGGTAAGGTTGTTATAGATCTGTTGTTTTGTGTCGATGATTTTTTGTTCGTACTCCTTTACGGTAGCGGAAACATCCACACCGGACTTTTCACCGTTCTCTTTCAGCTTCGTCAGTTGTTCGTACAGATCCGCAATTGGTTTTTCAAAATCCAGAAATTGCATACTCAGGTTTAAAAAGGTTAAAGTACATCATAAAGATAGTAAACCCTTCCATCAGACCAAAAAGCCTGCTGTGGTAGAGGGATTTCGCATAAACGACAAACCCGGGCTCTCCCGGGTTGCGCCTGCAAATGTAGTACTTCAGGGTATATTATCAAATATTTTTCGGCGGCTGGCTTCCATGGCTGATCGCAAGTGAAACGGCCGCACCGTTTTCCGGTGCGGCCGTTCTGTGTGATGGTCCCGTTTTTTCAGAAGGTGTAATGCGGGTTCTGTTCCAGTTTTTTATTCCGCTCCCAGGCCGCACGGGGAATGGGCAGCAGGATGGGATTGGCGGTAAGCCAGGGTTTCTTTTCTATCTCCAGCGTGGCAATATCTTTCCTGTTCTTTTTAATGAAATCTATGAAGCGGCCGCGGCGGTTGAGGTCGGAAAATGCGCCGGTGGGCTCCCAGATAAACTCCATGCGCCTTTCATAGAAAATGGCATCAAGCGTAGCGTCTTTACCCAATGTAAGCGGCAGCGCGTCAAGCCCGGCGCGCTCCCTGATCTTGTTCACCTGCTCCAGGGCTTCAGCGGTACGCGCCTTTTCGTTAAGCGCCTCGGCGTAATTCAACAGTACTTCCGCATAGCGCAGGCCAGGCGGATTGATGCCTGCGTTGGGCAGGTTGTCTTTCGGCGGAAATTCCCAGTATTTGGTCATAATATAACCGGTGCTGGAGTAACCTGCGGGTACGGGCACGGGCATCACGAAACCATTGACCTGGTGCTGCTCTCCTGGCCCAATGATGGTTTGCCAGTAACGCCGGTCTTTGATCTTCCCGGTGCCGTCTTTTTCATAGGCGTTCACCCAGTGCTGCTGCGGCACAAAATTGCTCCAGGAGCCGTCTCCCACGTACTGAGACGGCGCTCCGCGGGGAGCGGTCCTTTTCACGAGGTTGTTGCCTTGAGAGGTACGGTCTGGCCGGAACTGCGTGCTGAAAATCACCTCCGCATTGTTCTCGTTCTTTTCCCTGAACACATCGCGGAACACCGGCAGCAGGTGATGCTGCGGCATTTTGATAATACTGTCGCTGTACTGTATGGCCGCGTCCCATTTGGAACGCCAGAGCGCCGCTTTCACGAGGAAGCCCCAGGCGGCGGCGCGGGTAATGCGCCCCTTGTTTTTGGCATCCCATTCCAGCGGCAGATGGGGCGCGGCTTCCAGCAGGTCTTTCTCTACCTGTGTCCATACCTCTTCAGCAGCAGAGCGCGGTATTTCCAGGTTGGAGCTGGCATCCAGCTCTTCCAGCACCAGCGGCACGCCGCCCCAGTAGTTCACCAGCCGGTAATAAAATATGCCGCGCAGGAATTTTGCCTGTGCCACTATCACGTTCTTCACATTCTCCGGCAAGCTCATCTGCGCTACCCGGCCTATCACGATGTTGGCGCGGCCAATGCCGAGGTAGGCGGTTTCGTATACATCCCGCAGAATGGTGTTGCTGGCGGGGAAGTTGAGCGTTTGCAGCTCTACCCTGTTGGCGCTGCCGTCTTCCTCTTCCATATCTCCGCTGATAGACCATTCAATATCTGCCGCATCACGCACATTGGCAAAGCCGGTTTCCCGCTCCAGGATATTGTATATGCCAATGAGCGCGGCCTGGGCATCATTCTCTGTTTTGAAAAAATTGTCAGACGTGAGCGTATCCCGCGGCTGCAACGTCAGGAAGTCTTTCGTGCAACCGGTCAGCAGCAGGGTGATGCACAGCATGCGGACCGTTATCTTGGAAATGCGTATCATAATGCAAACATTTTAATAGTTAGAAACCAACATTGAGACCGGCCCTGAACGTTCTGGGCTGAGGGTACACCCCGTCGTCTATACCGCTGGCCAGCGGTGAGGTGTCACCTATTTCCGGATCAAAGCCGCTGTATTTCGTGAATGTGAACAGGTTTTGCGCGGCGAGGTACACGCGCACGGTGTGCAGGGGTTTCACACGCTGCAGCAGTTGCTGCGGGAGGTTGTACCCTATCTGCAGGTTGCGCACGCGCATGAAATCTCCGTCTTCCACATAAAAGTCGGAGCTGTTGAAGTAGTTGCCGTTCACATCTGTATAAGTGAGGCGGGGTACGCTGTTGCGGCCGCTGCCGGGCGTCCAGCGGTCCAGCGCGCCGCGGGTGCCGTTCATGAGGCCTGAACCGCCGAAGTATTTAATGGCGTAGCCGGTCATCTTGCTGATGTTGTAGATCTGCAGGCCGGCCATGCCCTGCAGGAAAAGGTTGAGGTCAAAACCTTTCCAGCCCAGGTTCACGTTGAGGCCGTAAGTAAGGTCCGGCCAGGGTTTGCCAAGGTAGACCTTATCAAGGTCTGAGAGTTTGTTATCCCCGTTCTGGTCTATGAAACGGAAGTCTCCGGCGGTGGCGTTGGGCTGCAATGTTTTGTTCACTTCTTCTTTGGTCTGGTAAATGCCGCCTACCTGGTAGCCCCTGTAATACCCGATGGGCATGCCCACTTCGGTGTACGTACCGCGCAGGTCAAAGTAGCTGGAAAGTGAGGCGCCGACAATGGGTTGACCTACGCCCAGGCTGACCACTTTATTTTTCAACGTGGCAATATTGCCGCTCACGTCATACGTGAAATTCCCTGCCTTGTTCCGGTAGCCCAGCAGCAATTCGAGGCCGCGGTTGGTGATCAAACCGGCATTGATGAACGGCGCGTTCTGGAAACCTGCTTCTATAGACACGGGCGGGCTCACCAGCATGTTGCGGGTGTTCTTGATATAATAGTCTGCCGTGAGGTAAACATTGCCTTTGAAGAATGCCGCATCCAGGCCTATGTTCACCTGCTCGCTGGCTTCCCATTTCAGATCGGGGTTGCCGGGGCGGAGCATGGAGGCGCCCACCACCAGGTCTTGCCCGGTGCCGAGCACATAGTTGTCTGCCGCATTACCCAGCCTGAAAGTGCTCATATAGTTGTATGCGCCAATGGCATCATTACCCAGCTGCCCCCAGGATACGCGGAGCTTCAGCATGTCTATCGCTTTCACGTTCTGCAGGAAAGGTTCTTCCACCACGTTCCAGCCGGCGGACACGGAGGGGAACATGCCCCATTTGTTGCGCGGGCCGAAGTTGGAAGAGCCGTCCCGCCGCAAGCTGGCAGACAGCAGGTATTTGCCTTTATAGTCATAGTTCACACGGCCAAAGTAAGAGGCCAGCGCATATTGCCCCTCCGTGCCGCCGGCCCGGCGCAGGTCTTCCTTGCTGCCGTTGATCACCTGCAACTGGTCATTCAGGTAATCTATACCGGTGGCGGATATCCAGGAAGTGTTATTCTTCTGGGCAGACTGCCCCAGCACCACGTTGAGCTGGTGCCCGGCAAACGAACGGGCGTAGCTGAGCGTATTCTCTATCAGCCAGGTATAATTCTGCGTGTAGGTTTCATTGAGCGTGGCAGACAGGTTACGGGCAAAACCTCTTTCGAATTTGTCCAGCCAGGAGCGGTTGCGGTTGTTGCCCACATCTGCCCCTACGCTGGTTTTCCATTTCAGGCCATTTAGTATCTCCCATTCCCCGTATACGGAAAGAAGGGTGCGGAAATCTTTCATGCGCTGGTCCATAGACTGCGCGCGGAGCAGCGGGTTATCTCCCTGCGTGGTGTAATATTCCGGCTTGCCCTGGATCACATCATCAGGCCCCAGCGTGGGGTACATCATTTTGGCGAGGTTGAAAATGCCCAGCCTGAATTCGTTGTTGGTATTGGCTTTAGCCTGAGAGAAAGAAAAAGAGAAGGTGCCTCCGAAGCGCAGCCTGTCAGTAGCTTTATAATCTACATTGGCCCGCGCGGTGTAGCGCTCGTACCAGGTACCGGTCATGGTACCTTCCTGTTTCAGGTAACCGGCGGAAAGGGCGCTTTGCAGCTTGCTGTTGCCGCCGGTTACGCCAATGTTGTATTCCTGTATGAGCGCATTGCGGAAAATGAGGTCTATCCAGTCTGTTCCCTTGCCCAGCTTTTCAGGCTCCGCCCATTCCGGGTTAGGTGTGATGCCTGAATTGGTGTGTATTTCATTGGCGAGGGTGGCAAACTCCTGCGCGTTGAGGTATTCCGGCTTTTTCCACAGCTGCTGCACGCCGGTGGAGATGCCGAGGTTTACGCGGGTAATACCTTCCTTGCCGCGTTTGGTGGTGATCAGGATAACCCCATTGGCGGCGCGCGCGCCGTAAATAGCCGCAGCGGCAGCATCTTTGAGCACCTCCACCGATTCAATGTCACTGGGATTCACAATGGACAGGCCGTCTATTCTGTCGCTGCTGCCGCCGATGTTCAGCGCGCCGGTATTGATAGGGAAACCATCTACCACGTACAACGGCTGGTTGCCGCCGGTAGTGCCAATGCCCCGGATGCGCACCGAGGCCTGGGCGCCGGGCGCGCCGGATACCTGGGAAACATATACGCCCGGCACTTTGCCCTGCAGCCCGGCGGTTACGCTGGTGGTGGGCAACTTGCCGAGGTCAGCTGACTTGATGGACGCTACGGCGCCGGTCAGCTCCTTCCTGCGCTGCGTACCATAGCCCACTACTATCACTTCTTCCAGCGCTTTTACGTCTTCCTCCAGCACAATGTTCAACACCGCGCCGGGTGTGGCAGGCAGGTCTTGCGGGAGAAACCCCATAAAGGTGAAATGCAGTACCGCGTCTTTGTCAGGAACGGAGAGGCGGAACTTACCCTCACCGTCTGTCTGGGTGCCGGTGCTGCTGCCTTTAACCGATACGCTGACGCCGGGAAGCGGCTCGCCGCCCTTGCCTTTTACGGTGCCGGTCACCGCCTTGTCTTGCTGCGGAGGCGGCGGCGCGGGCGCAGGCCCCTCCGCCGGTGGTGCTGTCACCGGGGCTTCAGCGGTAACCACCAGGTAGTTGTCAATGATCTTGTACTTCAACCGGGTGTTGCGGAAGGCGGCTTTCAGCACATCGTCCAGCGGCTGGTCTTTAACCGCCAGGGTGATCTTCTTCTGCAGGTCTGCATGGTGGTGGTCATACACCACCTTGAAGCGGCTGACCTTTTCTATGGTTTCCAGCAGTACGGTAATGGGCTGTTCTTTAAGAGAGAAGGTGAGCAGCAAAGGTTGCGGCGCCGTGGTGGCGAAGCCGTGCAGCGGGCACTGCATGACCAGCACCAGGCATAACATTCTCAGGCTGCGGCGCAGGAGCGCACAGCGGGTTGCGTGAAAGGCCATAACATGTCTGAATTAAGCGATGATTAAAATCTGGCTGAGTATAATATATGGTTATTGATGCCGTACGTATACGACGTTGTTACTGATCTCGTATTGCATGGGCAGAATTTCCCGCAGCAGCATAAAGGTGCGCTCCAGGGTCTCTCCTTTTTCCAGCCGCGCCGTAATTACATGGCCGGCCAGGCTGCCGCGGGTGTACACCACTTTGGCGCCGAACCACCTTTCAATAGTGGCAAAGGCCCTTTCAACCGGTTCCTTGCGGAACACCAGCTCGCCCTCCTTCCAGCGTGTATCCGTTTCCGTTCCCGTACCTTCCGTTCTGAACACCGCTTCATTCCCGTGCCATACCGCCCTTTCTCCCGGCTTCACCGTGAGCGTATCTTCACCGCTGTGCAGGCGCACCCTTCCCTGCAGCAGAGAAGTACTCACCAGCGAGTCTCCTTCATAAGCCATCAGGTTAAAGCGCGTGCCCAGCACCTCTACTTTTACATGGCCGGCCTCTACAAAAAAAGGATGCTCCGGGTCTGCCTGCACTTCAAAGTAGGCCTCTCCTTTCAGTATTGCCGCTCTTTCGCCAGGGTCGTACACCAGTTCGGAACCGGCGTTCAGCCATACTTTGGTACTGTCGGGCAGGGTAATGGTCTTCTTTTGGCCCGGCGGCGTAACAAGATGAATGAGCGGTTGTTTTACGGGCTGCCGCCAGAGCAGGGCGGCCAATACCGCCACGCCGGCCACAGCAGCCGCTACCTTGATTACCAGCGGCCACACCCGTTTTTCACGCCGGCGTTTGAACTGCTCCCACTGCCGGTCAACATCTATGGCCGCTACAGCGCCCAGCAGGCCGGAAGCCTCCCACCTGGCGCGCAACGTCTCGTAATGCTGCCGGAACTTTTCGTTGCAGCGAAGGGCCAGGTCAATGCTTTCATTTTCCTCTCCCATCATGTGGCGCATCAATGGTATGTCTTCCAGCAGCTCATCCATACTATAATAATGTTAGAAAAGGGGCTTACCCTTACACGCTGTAAAAAAAATTATTCTTGCAGGAACAGGAAGAGCAGGAAGGGCATGTAGTCCTTCAGGTCTGTACGCAGGCGCTTCAGTGCGCGCGTCATCTGCGTTTCCACCGTTTTAACGGAGATGTTCAATGCGGCGGATATCTCTTTGTATTTCATGCCTTCCAGGCGGCTGAGGGTGAATACCTGTTTCATTTGATGGGGAAGGCTGTCCAGCACCTCGCGGAAGCGCTGCTCCAGCTCCTTGTAGGCCAGCCAGTCGGGATTGGCGGAGAGGGCGTCTTCCGGTACTGCTTCCATAACGCCCCGCTTCTTCTGGCGGCGCAGCTGGTCAAGGCAGTTGTTGCGGAGGGCGGTGTACAGGTAGGCGTCCAGCCTGCCTTCGGCCCGCAGCTCCAGCCGCCGTTCCCAGAAACGCATAAAGGTAAGCTGGGTAACCTCCGCGGCCTCCTCCGGCCGCAGGCCCAGCAGCCCGGCATAAAAGCACATGCTTTTGAAATGTGTGCGGAACACCGTTTCAAAAGCCGCTTCGCTCCCCTGCGTGATTTGTATGAACAGCTCGTTTTCCATATGCCTGGTTTTCCTGTGCCCGCGGGACGTATGAAAAATAAGCAAAGGAAGCGGATAATCAAAGCGGGTACGTAAACATTCGGGTACGTAAACGAGGATTCGGGGCAAACAAAAAGGCCGGCCCTGAAAAGGTACCGGCCCCGATTTTAAGTGTATTACTAGGGGAGAATGTTCACGTCTACAGACCTCACCGCTGTTTTACTGTCGTACACCGTAGTGGTGGCCGCTTCAAACGTGGCGGTAAACTGGCCGGCAGTTTTGTAAATGGAGAAATAGGTTTCCAGCCGGTTGTCTGACATTTTTTTGATGGGCACGCCCACGTCAGGAATGGCCTTGTTGAGCTGCAGCGGTTTGGAAATGATCCAGCTTTCCGCTTCATCACTGTTGGCTGCGCCCCCGGTCACTTTAAAGGAAGCGGCGGAAAGCACCCATTGCACGGCCGGGTTCTTCATTTTCACAATGGCCCAGGCGCCGGCAGCTACATCTGCCGCTACGGGCATGCGGGCCTTGTCTTCGTCCGTTACGTTGGTAACGGAAAAGCTCTGGATGGTCCAGGTACGCTGGGCCACGTTGCTCTTCTGCCCCGTGTAGCGGTAGGCAATGTAGATGGGCCTGTCCCCGCTCAGGAACTCAGACAGGTCTATCACGCCAGATGCGGTGCCCGTGGTGCCGGTAGACAATTTTGCCTTGGCAGTGATGTCCGTCCAGTGCGTATTGGGACTGTACACGCTGGCGGAGTCATACACACCGGGAAAGTCTGTAGACACCAGCAGCTGCAGTGAATTGTCCTGGTTGCCGCCCTGGCGGTAGGAGGTGAACTGCATTTCCGGTTTACCGGTTGCGGTGGTGCGGTTGCGGTATTTGTACTGGTGCGTGCTGTCTCCCGCCCAGAAAGTAAGCGTGTACGGGTTGCCCGTGAGGTAGAAGAACGATGTGTCTCCCAGTTGATAGGAGTCGCTTCTGACCGTCACGTTAAAGTCGGGCGAAGGGGAGTCCTTGGTGCTGCAGCTTGTTGCCAGCACGCCGCCCATGAGTATATACAGGAGTTTCTTCATAAATGCTTTGTTTATCTTTTACCAACCTGGGTTTTGCTGGATCAGTTTGTTGAGAGACATTTCAATGGCCGGGATGGGATACAGCAGGTGCCTTTCCGCCACCCTGTCTGCCGCCAGCGCCGCATACTGGTAAGTTGCAGAGGCCCTTGCCTTGATTTCCAGGGCCTGGTCTCTCATGGCCGTGAGGTAAATGCCCCAGCGGATGAGGTCCATTTTTCGGAGGCCTTCAAAACACAGCTCCCGCGCCCTTTCATCCTGGATGGCCTCCCGGAAGCTGACCTGGTCAAGGCCTGTAAGGTCTGCAGTAGCGTCGGGCACAGTAGCGGGTTTGCCGTATCCCCTTCTTCTTACCATGTTGATGTACTCATAGGCTGCGGCCGGGCCGTTTACTTCGTTCTCCGCCTCTGCCAGCATCAGCAGCACGTCTGCATACCGGATGATGGGGAAGTTGGTGGGCGTATAGTTTTTATTGAGCGGGCGCAGCAGTTCGTACTCCCGGCGCCATTTGGCGCAGTTGCGGTTGTAAATGCTGGTGGCGCCAATGTTGGTCTTTACGCCGGAAGAGTTGAGGGTGTAGGTGCTGATAGCCCAGTCCCTGCGCTGGTCTCCCGCGCCGTAGAGATGGTACAGCTTGTAAGTGGTGCTGTTGAAACCGTACGCGTAACCTATTACCTGGTCGTTGTTAGACGTGCAGCGCACGCCGTTCTCGTTGCCGTGGCGGCCGCCAATACGGTTGGCATCGCTGTTATTGCCCCAGTTGCCGGTTTCCCATATGCATTCTTTCCAGTCATTGATATCCTGGCATTCATTGATGTAGATCTGCTTGTAGTCAGGGTTCAGCACGTGTACACCGGATTGTACCACTTTCAGCGCCATATCGCGCGCATCCTGGTACTTGGCCGTGTTCTTCAGCGGCTCGCCGGCCCATTGCAGGTACACGCGGGCCAGGGCGCTGCGCACGGTAGATTTGGAAATACGCTCCGTGGTGTTGATGTCTGTCACTTCCCTCACCATGCCTTCCGCTTCTTTCATTTCCTTTTCAACAAAGGCATAAATATCAGCCGCAGGGGTACGGGCAATGTCTACATTGTTTACGGAACTAGAAGGTTCCGTTTTCAGCGGCACGCCGCCCCAATACTGCACCAGTGTAAAGTAATACCAGGCGCGCAGGAATTTGGCCTCGCCGATAACGGCGGTTTTCCTGGCGGCGTCCATCTCTGTTTTCTCAATATTGGCCAGCAGCATGTTGGCCCTTTCAATACCGGTGTAGAGGTAGGTCCACATTTCGGTCACAACCGGGTCTGAGGCGTCATAGTTAAACCACCATACGCCTACCAGCTGGTTGGTAACGGAATAAAAGCTCTCGTCTGTGCTGGCGTTGTGGCGGATGGGTATTCTGCCGCCCCACATGAACTCCATGCCGCAAATGGCATACACACCTGCCAGGGCGGAGTTCACCTCCGATTCATTATTATAATAATTATTGGGAGATACCGTGGAGATGGGCTTCTTGTCCAGGAACTTGCTGCAGCCTGATGCTATTGTAAGCAGCGCTATGCAGGAGATGGAAATTAGCTTCTTCATAATCTTTCTTTTTAAAATTTGAGAATTACAGGCCAAGGTTTACACCAATGGTAGCGGTCCTTGCACGCGGGTAAGAAGAATAGTCAAACCCGGGCGTGAGGGCGCTGTAACCAATGGCCACCTCCGGATCGGAACCGGTGTACTTCGTCCAGGTAATGAGGTTCTGGGCGGCGGCAAACACCCGCAGGCTCTTGATGCGGGCCCTTCTCAACAGGGACGCGGGTATGTTGTAACCCAGCGATACGGTTTTCAGGCGCAGGAAAGAAGCGTCTTCCAGCGTTCTGGTAGAATACACGTAACCGTACTGGCCGCCTGCACGGGGAATAGTGCTGGTGGGGTTGTCCGGCGTCCACCTGTTTTCAAAGCTCTTGTACTGGTTCAGGTAGGTTTTGTTGCCATTCTCGAAGTTGATGCGGTTAGCGTTCATCACCTCGTTGCCGTAAGACCACTGGAAGAACACGTTAAGGTCAAAACCGCGGTAGGTGAAGTTGTTGGAGAAGCCGCCCACGTGCACGGGGAAGCCCCTGCCTATCACCGTCTGGTCAGACACGTTCACCACGCCGTCTCCATTCAGGTCACGGTACTTGATATCTCCCGGCTTGATGGCCGCACGGGTATTGCCGTTGGTGGGAATGCCTTCTTTCAGCAGGTAGCCGCCGTTGGGCAGCGCATCAAAATCGTCATACCCATATACACCGTCCCAGATGTAGCCGTAGAACTGGCCTACGGGCTGGCCTATCTTGGCAATGTAAAGGGCCACGCTGCTGTACCAGGAGTCCCAGCCCATGGTAGACGTGAGTGATTCCTGGTTTTGCGTAAGCGCCAGCACCTTGCTGCGGTTGAAAGAGATGTTGAAGCTGCTGCTCCAGGTGAAATCTTTCGTTTCCACGTTACGGGTGTTCAGCGATATTTCAAGGCCTTCGTTGCTGGTCTTACCCACGTTCTTGTAAGCGTTGCCATACCCAACGGTGGGCGGCAGGCGTGCGTACAGCAACAGGTCTGAAGTTACTTTCTTGTAATAATCTACTCCCAGTGAAATGCGTGATTTCAGGAAAGCAACGTCCAGCCCTACGTCTGTCTGCGAAGTATTTTCCCATTTCAGGTCAGTGCTGGCCATGGAGGTGGGGATGGCGCTTTGCTGCAGTTCGTTGTTAAAGGAGTAGTAGGAGTTGCGCACACCAAAGTCAAGCAGCGCGTAGGTGGCATACTCACTTACACGGTTGTTGCCCGTAATACCCCAGCTGGCACGGAGCTTGGCGCTGTTGATGAATTTGATCTCCTTCATGAACTTTTCCTTGGTTATTTCCCAGGCTATGGCGCCGGAGGGGAAGTAGCTCCACTGGTTGTTGGCCCTGAACTTGGAAGAACCGTCACTGCGGAAGGAGGCGGTGAGGAAATATTTATCCCGGTACACGTAGTTCACCCTGGCCAGCATGGAAGCCAGCGCCCATTCAGCCTCGCGACTGGTAATGGGCTGCGGCACGCCCTGGCTGAGGCCGTTGAGGCCCAGGCTTTCGTTGGGCAGCTGGTTGGCAGACATGCCGTGCACGCCAACGTGGTTGCCCTGTGCCGTAAAGCCGGCTACGGCGTTGATGCGGTGGTACTTGTTGAACTTTTTGTCATACGTGAGCGTATTCTCGTTCAGCCAGTTGGTGGTTTCGTAGTACATGATAGACCCGTTCACCTTGTACACGGTGTAGGGGTTACCGCTCCTGGTTTTGGAGTTGTTGAACGCATCGTTCCGCTGGGTGGTTTTGTTGAGCCCCCCGGTTACGCGCAGGCGCAGGCCGGGTATGATCGTATATTCCCCGAAGGCGTTCGCAATGAGGTTGTCCATGTTCCTCAGCCGGTATTCATTTTCCGCGCTGAGGAAGGGATTGATGCGGTAATCTGTGCCGGAGTTCACCATGTCATCTATCAGCTCGTCCTCAAAGTTTTCATTGATGGGCTTTGAAGAGTTGATGGGCCCCGTTGGGCGGTAGCCCCAGGCGCTGTATAGCAGGTTGTTCATGGAAGACAGGCTGGGCGCGGAAGGAGTGGTACCGGTGGTTTTGGTGTTGGTGTAAGTCACGTTGCCGCCTACCTTCAGCTGATCATTGATCTGCTGGTCAAGGCTCATTTTGGCCTGATAACGTTTAAACGCGGAATTGATGATGGTGCCCTGCTGGTCCAATGCCTGGCCTGATACAGCATACTTTGTTCTTTCGGAGCCGCCCCTCAGGGAAATGCTGTGGTTCTGCTGCGGGGCCACGCGGTAGAGCTTGCCCTGCCAGTCTATGCTTTCCACATTTTTGTAGTCGTCTACCGTAACACCGTTGGCCAGGTAGGTCTCGTCCAGGTCTCCCACGTTGATCTCCTGCTGCAGTTTTACGAACTCGTAAGCGTTCATAACGGGGATGCGCTGAATGTTTTCCATCCAGCCATAGCGGCCATTGTAAGAGATGGAAGGAGCGCCGGTTTTGCCTCTTTTGGTGGTGATGATGATAACGCCGTTAGCGCCGCGGGCGCCGTAAATGGCGGTGGCAGAGGCGTCTTTCAGTACATCGATAGACTCTATATCGTCCGGATTGATCATGTTATTGTCCGGCCCTTCAATGGGGAAACCGTCAATTACATACAAGGGGGAATTGTCTTGCGTGAGGGAGTTGTTGCCGCGGATGGAGATGTTAATGCCTGCGCCCGGCTGGCCTTCCGTAGAAGACACCATTACACCTGCCACGCGGCCGGCCAGCGCTTCATCAAAAGAAGCTACAGGGGCTTTGTTCATATCGTTCATGTTCACGCTGCCCACGGCGCCGGTGAGGTCTGACCGTTTTTGGGTACCGTAGCCTATCACTACGGTTTCGCTCAGTTCGCTGGCAGAGATCTTCATGTTCACGTTGAGCACGCCGCGGCCGTTCAGCGGCTGCTCCTGGCGGGCATAGCCCAGCAGGGAAAAAGCCAGTGTGGCATTGGGCGGTACGCCTTTGAGGTGGTAAATGCCTTCCGCGTCTGTAGACGCGCCCAGGTTAGTGCCTTTAACGCTCACAGATACGCCGGGCATAGGCTGGCCGTTCTCCGCATCCACCACCTTGCCGGTGATGCTGAGCGGTTTCTCCTGCGGGGGCGCGGGCCTGGCCTTCTCTATCAGCACTTTGCCTTCCATTACCCTGTATTGCAGCTGCTGCGGCGCGAGTATTTTTTTAATGACGTTTTCTACGCTTTCTGCATTGGCCGAGTAGGTAACGGGAGATTGAAAGGCCGCGTCGTTAGACGTGTAAACGAATACCGTACCAGCCTGTTGTGTAATGGTTTTGAGCGCCTCCTTGAGGGGCGTGCTCCTAAAGTTGACATTGATCTTTTTGGACAAGTTTGCCTGGCCCATGGCTCCTGTGGAAATAACCAGCAGCAGTAACATAACGGGCACAGCTATCCATTTCAACGGGAGTAGTTTGTTCCACATAATTTTGATTGTTGTGCATTCTTAATTAAAATGTTCAGGAAGGATGTAGATGTCTGATCATAGCTGCATAAGGACATATGTTTTAAGGGTGAAAAAATCAGTTGGCGGGCGCACAGCCTTTGCCGGAGAGGTACACCGTATCTCCCTCGCGTTTGGCGCGTGTGCTGGTAAGGGTGGTGATCATTTTCAAGATCACGTCCAGCGGCTCTTTTTCAAACTGGCCGTTGAAGCGGCAATTGGCGAGCCGGCCGTTGGTGAGCACAATGTGCACATCATACCGCCGGGACAGCTTTTCCGCCACTTCAGACAGCGGCGTTTCGTCAAACACCATGCGGCCCTGCTGCCAGGCTATTTCGTTTTCCGGGTGCGCTACAGTTTCCGCAGCCAGCGATGCGGACGCCGGCAGGAAAACGGCTTGCTGCTTAGGCAGCAGCGTAACGGCGCGGCTGCTGAGCGTATCTGTTACAGATACCTTGCCTGACAACACCGTCACCGTCTGGCGCCGGGCGCCGGGGTACGCGGAAATATTGAGAGACGTGCCCAGTACGCGGGTGCTGAGCGCGCCGGCTTGTATAATGAAAGGCTTCTCCGTATCGGGGCTTACGTCAAAAAAAGCCTCTCCCGTAAGGGTAACGGCACGCGTGCTGCCCTCAAAATTTTTGATGTACCGCAGCGTACTGCCGGCGTTCATGACCACCTTTGAGCCGTCTGGCAGCGTTATTTTACCGGTTTTATTGGCGGGAATGGAGATGTCTACCATTTCCAGCGCAGGCACCTTCACCTTGCCCGGCTTCACCAGGTACCAGCCGGCGGCCAGCAGGCCCGCCATAACGGCCGCCACCTGCATCCAGCGGTTTCTACGGGGTTTTACCCGCTGCATCACCCTGGCGGTGAACGCCTCCTTTTCCGGGGCCGGCAACGGTTCTCCGCCTTGTTCATGGGCTTCCATAAAGGCGTCTACCCAATCTTCCGGCGCATTTTCCAGCCATGCTTCCACTTCTTTGCATTCCTCCGGAGATGCTTCTCCCTTTAAATATTTTTCTAATAACTGATGGTCCATTTTGGTTGTTCTTTGATCTCCGAAAGTTTTTTTAAGTCAATCCTTGCAGATAAACACGTTTTTTTGGAAACTTGCCTATACAAGTTTCTTTTCGTTAACGATTTATTAACTTTAGACGTTTAGATTTGCTGAAATGACGCTGATACGAAACATATCGCAACAACGGTTTAAAAAGATCGTGGAGCAGACGGTAGACCGGTTGTACGCGTCTCTTTACCCTTTGTGTAAAGACAGGGCGATGTGTGAAGATATTATGCAGGAGGCCTATATCAGGTTATGGAACAACCTGGAGCAGGTGAGAGACGATGAGGCAGTGCTGGCGCTGCTGCGTACCTACGCCCGCAATATTTTCCTGGATGAAGTACGGAAGGCGGCGCGGAAGCAGCAGGGCATGCAGCATCATGTACCGGAAGAAAAAACGGACTCCCCCGAAGACTATGTGCGCAACCGGGAGCTGCACGCGCAGCTGCAGGCGGCCATCAACAAACTACCCCCGCAGCAGCAGCTGATATTCAGGCTGCATAAAGAGCATGCGCTGAGTTACAAACAGATATCCGCACAAATGAAAATAGCCACGGGCACCATAGAAGTGCAGATGAACAGGGCTTTAAAATCCCTGAAGAGCGAGCTGGCGCATTTGAACGGCCAGCCGTGAGTGATGTGTTTACGCCGTGATCATGCCCTTGTTATACTTGTTCCTGTATTCTGCGGGAGATAAACCAGTGATGGTTTTAAAGCATGCCCTGAACGCTTTCTGGTCTGTATACCCCACTTCGTACATCACTTCCGAAATGTTCTTGCCGCTGGCTTCCAGCTGTTTTTTGGCCGCTTCTATCTTGACGCGCTGTATGTATTCAGATACGGTATTGCTGGTAGCCTTCTTGAACCGCCTTTCCAGGCTGCGGCGGCTGAGGGCCAGCAGGGTGGAGAGGTGCTCTACGGTTATTTTATCCTTGAAATTCAGCTCAATAAACTCCTGCGCTTTTTTCACCCCTTCATCTTCATGCCATTTCTGGCCTTCGAAAATGATAAAGGGAGACTGGCTGCTGCGGTCAAAGTCTATCTGGAAAAACTTGGCGCAGTAAAGCGCTACTTCCCGGCCGGCATATTTCTCTACAATGTAAAGGATGAGGTTCATGAAGGAAAAGCCGCCGCCGCTGGAGTAGATGCCAAATTCATCGGTAATGATCTTGTCTTCCACCAGGTTCACATCGGGAAACATCTTCCTGAAATCGTTGGCGCCCATCCAGTGGGTAGCGCATTTTCTGCCAATGAGCAGGCCCGTGGAGGCCAGCAGGAACGCGCCTACGCAAAGGCTGGCTACTTCCGCGCCGCCGGCATACTGGTCAACGATCCATTGCTGGAAAGGCTGGTTGGCTGCCAGGTATTTCTCGAAATCTTCCTCCAGCGCAGGTATCACCACCAGGTCCGTTTTGCTGACAGACCCGATGGGCTCCGTTTGTACGGTATACATGCCGCCGTTAAGGGTCACGGAGGAGGAGAGGCCTGCCATATGCACATCGAACAGCGCGGGTTGGCCTTTCCGCGCCAGGTATCTGTTCACTTCCGTGAATACAAAGCGGGGGCATTCTATACTGGCCATGGAACCGCCTTCGGGTACAATAACGGTGATGTGTTTCATACCCCGAAAGTAGGGTAAAATGATGTCGCATCCAACCCTCCGGATTGGCGGATTAGCACCCGGTGGAGGAGCAGAAAATGAGAAAATATTCTGAATATTATGTAAAATTACCGGCGTCAAACCATTCACGTTATGAAATTGTCTAAAAAGATCCTTTTTCCCCTGCTGCTGCCGGCCATTGGGTGTTTTCTCTTCTTTGTGCTGCCGGCGCCGCACTGGGAAAGTAAATTCGTCAAAGTGTCCGGAACGGGCGCGCTGGAGTATGTGCCTGATGCACAGGGCAATACCATCCCCGACTTCAGCCGGGTAGGCTACTATTACGGTGACAAGCCGCTGCCCGGTATAGCCGTGGTGAAAACCATCAGCCCCACCGGTACGGATAACGACCAGCAGCATATACAGGCCGCCATTGATGAAGTGGCCAAAAGAACGCCTGACGCCAATGGCTTCCGGGGGGCATTGCTGTTAAAAAAAGGCACCTACCACATACCCGACCGCATCCGCATCAATACCAGCGGCATTGTGCTGCGCGGCGAGGCCGGCGCCCGCCTGGTGGCCACAGCTAAAACACAGGTATCACTCATAGACGTAAGCGGCAACGGGCAATTGCGGGAGGTGCCCGGCAGCCGCGTGAAGATCACGGACGCATATGTGCCCACCGGCGCTACCAGCTTTCACGTAGCCAGCGCCGCAGGCTTCAGGCCTGGAGACCCTGTGGTGCTGTTCCGCCCCGGCACACAGCAATGGATCACAGACCTCAAAATGGACCAGATAGAAGCGCGGCAGGGTACAAAACAGTGGCAACCCAGAGAATACGATCTGCGCTATGAGCGCACCATCACCAAAATAGAAGGCAACAAAGTTACGCTTGACAATCCCGTGGTAATGCCACTGGAAACCAGGTACGGCGGCGGGGAGCTGTACAAATACACCTTTGACGGCCGCATCCGTCATGTAGGCGTGGAAGACCTGCTGTGTGAGTCTGCCTTTGATTCGGACACCGCGGAAAACCACGCCTGGGACGCAGTGGCCTTCGGCAAGGCGGAGCATTGCTGGGTGAAGGGCGTAACCGCCCGCTACTTCGGCTATAGCTGTGTGAACCTGAAACGGGATGCCCGCAACATTTCCGTGCTCAACAGCAACTGCTTTGAACACAAGTCCATCATCACCGGCAGCCGCCGTTATTCCTTCAACAACTCCGGCCAGCTGAACCTGTTTATGAACTGCCACGCTACAGACGGGCGGCATGATTATGTGACCGGCGCCATTACCTGCGGCCCCAACGTATTTGTACATTGCACGGCAAAACGCACGCATGCAGACATTGGCCCGCATCACCGCTGGGCCAGCGGAACGCTGTATGACAATATAGTAACGGACGGGGAGATCAATGTGCAGGACCGCGGCAACTGGGGCAGCGGGCACGGCTGGGCCGGCGTTACACAGGTGCTGTGGAACTGTACGGTGAAACGGGCCGCCATACAAAGCCCCTGGGCATCCGGCAAAAACTACTGCATCGGTTTAACGGGAGAAAAATATGACGGCCGCCTGAAAGGCAGGCCTGATGCAGAGTGGGAAGGGCAGAACAAACCCGGGGTAACGCCCGCATCACTGTATGAGGCGCAACTGGCGGCAAGGAAAGGAAAGTAAGGAAAGCGGAAATGCAGCGTAGCCACCGCCGGCACAGGCGAACATATGATCAACAAAAAAAGCCATCCACATATGCAAACTCCACACATTGTCTGTTTCGGGGAACTGCTCTGGGACATTCTGCCCACCGGCGCCCTGCCTGGCGGCGCACCTATGAACGTAGCCTATCACCTGCACCGGCTGGGCCTTCCCGCCTCACTGGTTACGCGTGTAGGCGCAGATGAAAGAGGCCGGGGGCTGCTGGGCATTGTGAAAGAGAAGGGCATCAGCGCAGCAGGCATCCAGGTAGACCCGGATACGCCCACAGGCATAGTGCTGGCCCAACCGGGGGAGAACCACGAAATGCATTATGATATTGTGGCGCCGGCCGCGTGGGACAATATTGCCTATAATGAAGCGCTGGCCGGAGAGATCGCAAAGGCCGCCTATTTTGTGTTTGGCAGCCTGGCGGCGCGGCAGCCGGTGTCTGCCAATACCCTGCTGCGCCTGCTTGACACCCCGGCCATCAAGGTGCTTGACATCAACCTGCGCCCGCCCCACTTCAGCCCCCCAACCCTTGAAACCCTGCTGCACAAGGCAGACGTGCTGAAAATGAACCTTTCCGAACTGGAGCTGATCAGCAGCTGGTATGGCAACGCCGCTACCCTTGCGGAAAAAACAGACCTGCTGCGGGACCGTTTTCGTATTCCCACCATCATAGTAACGATGGGCGCAGACGGGGCGGCGGTAGACGTAGCAGGTCAGCTCCACCGCCACGCGGGTTATAAAGTGGAAGTAGCGGATACGGTAGGCAGCGGAGATGCATTCCTGGCCGCCTTCCTTTCCGGCACCATCCGGCAAACGCCCGTGGCCGAAACGCTTGATTTTGCGGCGGCGCTGGGCGCGCTGGTTGCTTCCAGAACGGGCGGGTGGCCCGCTTATTCACTGGAAGACATTACGGCTATCAGGGGGAAGTAACTGTCTGCCTGTTAGCAAACACCTCATTTCTTACAGGTTTCCGTATCCACGCGCCAAAGCGCACAGGGCGTGCAAATATCTTTTGCACGCCTATTCTCCCTGCAAGGGCCCTTTGCTTACTTCTTCACCGGCTTTGTACACCGCAGCAATGCGACGGGTATTGGAGATGTTGGTGGAGGGGTCTGCCTCCAGTATCAGCAGATCAGCCACCTTGCCAGCCTCCAGCGTACCGTACCGGTCATCTGCCCGTAATGCCCTGGCCGCATTGAGCGTGCCTGCGGTAATAGCTTCCAGCGGCGTGAAGCCCGCCTGCACCAGCAATTCCAGCTCCAGGTGCTCAGAGAACCCTTGCGCCCTTACGGCACTGGCCCCCGAGTCTGTGCCCAGCGCCACCGGAATGCCGGCTTTGTGAATTTTGTACACGTTCTTCAGGGCGGTTTCAAAAGCGGCCTTGCTGCGCCGGTAACCGGCAGACTCCCGCATTTTACGCCGGTAGGCCGTATCTGTGATCATCTGGAAGGTACCGGGTTCCAGGGAACGTTTAAAAAATTCATCGTTGGTCCACGGAGGCGTTTCACCGTAGGCGTAAGCAAATTTGTCCAGCGAAAGGGTGGGAATATAAATGATGCGCTGCTCCCGGAGCCGGGCCAGCAACGTGTCATCTACCTCTTTGTCACGAATGCTGTGGGCAATGATGTCTAAACTGTCACTCACCAGTTGCTCTGCATCCGCCTTGTAAAACAGGTGGGCCGCGGCTTTCATGCCATGGCGGTGTGCCGCCTGGATGAGGGCGCGGCTGATGGCCGCATCCATTCCAGGGCCGCCGCTATAATTGTCTACCCACATTTTGATGGTTTGTATGCCCAGCGCGGCCAGGCTGTCTACCTGCTGCTGCGCCTGCAGGGCACTGGCCGGGCGGTTCACACGGTCCATACCGTTTACCGGCGGCGGCGTGCCTCCCGGCGCGGCAAAGCCGTAACCGGCGGAGTGAAGGCGCGCGCCGGGCAAGGCGCCGTTCAGCAGTGAATCATACAGCTTGTTTGCGAACAGCAGCGGGCGGTCTGTACCCATTACCAGCACCTGCAGCACACCATACCGCTGGTACATGGCCAGTTGCCGCAATACGTTTTCCCGTGTATAGTTCCCGGCGGCCGCCGTGGTGCCTTTCAGCGTGCCTACATGCACGTGTGCGCTGATGAGCGCGGGCATGACGGTTTTGCCGCTGCAGGGTATCACAGTGGCGCCCTCTGCCTGCAGGCCCTGGCCTATGGCGGCAATGGTATCTCCCACTATCAGCACGTCCATATGCGGCTGCGGCGCACGGCCTGTGCCGTCTATCAGCGTAAGATCTTTAAGCAACAGCTTTCCCTTGCTGGCGGCCGTTTCCCTGCTGCTGCAGGAAACAATGCAAGGCAATATGAGGACGGCGTAAAACAATAGCTTCTGTAACATAGGGCCTCCTGATTTTGGTACTGTTCCTAAATATAACATTATTAGCCCAAAGGCCATAGAGCAAGGGCCCTGCTCCGTTTGCGGATAAATTGGTTAATTTAGCGCTTTGTATACCATGCTCTTTTCATCACCATGACCAAGTTTTTAATTGCGGACGACCACAGTATTATCCGTTTCGGCCTCAAACAGATCATTTCTACCTCCTTCATTCCTTCTACCGTGAAAGAAGCTTCCAGCTTTGACGAAGTGGTAGAGCTGGTGGAGCGGAACCCCTTTGACCTGCTGGTGCTGGACATCAACCTGCCGGGAGGCACTCACCTGGGCATGCTTGAGACCATTCGGCTGCGCCAGCCCGCACTGAAAATACTGGTCTTTTCCGGGTTCGATGAAAAGGTGTATGCCGTTAAATACCTGCAGGCAGGGGCAGACGGGTATCTTGAAAAATCAACGTCTAACGTGGAGATCAAAAACGCTATCAGCACCATTCTGCGCAACGAAAAATATATGAGCCCGGCCACGCGGCAGCAGTGGCTGTACCGTCACGGCGGCCAGCCTCCTGAAAACCCGCTTGCAGCGCTTTCCGCCAGGGAAACCGATGTGCTGAACTTCCTGCTGCAAGGCCACCCGGTAGCCAAAATAGCGGAAATGCTAAGCCTGCATGTAAGCACGGTGAGCACTTACAAAACGAGGATCTATACCAAGCTGGAAGTGCAGAACCTGGTGGAACTGTTGCAGAAAGTAGAGCTTTACAGAGCCGGCTGACCAGGCTGGAGCACTACCGTAAACGCAGCGCCTTCCTCCCCTCCCTTTCCTATTTTCAGTTGTCCTCCTATCTTTTGCAGCAGGTTGCCTACCAGGCTGCTGCCATTGCCGCCTGCCGTATTAAAATCACTATTGGTCACAAATGCCCGTTGCTGGGAAGCCGTCAGGCCGGAACCGGTATCCGTCACGGTAATATGCAGCTTCCCTTCCACCATGGAAGCGCTGAGCGTAATGCGCCCGTTCTTCATATGTTTGTTCGCATTATCTACCAGGTTGCGGAGAATGGTAGATAAAATATCATAGTCCGTTTCACAGGTAATATCCACAGGCATTACTGCAATGGAGTTGTTATTCACCTTCACAATATCGCTGTACAGTTCCCTGATATTCTCAAACAGCTCCTGTACCGCTACTTTCCGGATGTTCACCTTGAAACCGGCATGCTGGGCAACTGCCCAGGTAAAGAATTGCTGCGTAAATTCATTCAGCAGCAAAATGCTGTTGTTCAGTTGCTGTACCTGCTCTCCCAAAGACGCTTCGTCCATCTGGCGGTGCTCGTTCACAAGCTTTTTGCTGACGGTTTGCAGGAAACCCAGGGGCGTGCGCAGATCGTGCAGCACCATGGTGATCACTTTATCTTTTGTTTTGTTGCTTTCCGCCAGCTCCCACTCCGACCGTTCCAGCTGAACAATAACGTTTTCCAGTTCTTTTGTACGCTCCGCCACTTCCTCTTCCAGCTGCCGTGCCTTTTCTTCCAGCAGGACCTGCCGCTGTTTTTCCATGGCTTCCCGTTCGGCTTTTATTTTCCGGGAACCGGTGAGGTGGTATACGATGGGATACATGATCAGCCCCACCAGCGCGCCCCGGTACGTAAGGCGCAGCAGCGCCCTTGGCAAGCCATGGTTATGCAGCGGGTCCAGCGGATAATCTTCAAACGCGGAAAAGTAATAGCCGGCAACCGAGCAGACCGCAGCTGCCAGCAACACGGCCAGTATTTGCAGCAGCCGGTTGCGGATGGGGGAATGCACAATGAGCACCGAAACTATCCACACGCAAAAGCACCAGAAGGAGATCACTACCTGGGAGCCTGCCAGGTTCACCACGTTCAGCCCCTGCCCCTGCATCAGGCGTGCGCCAACAACAGAGTTGGCCAGCAGCAAGGTAACGAGTATGCCGGGGCCCAATAAGAGGTCACGCCAGCCTAGTTTCTTTTTTTGCTCCCCCATCTCTTCGGTAAATTTTACAAAGATGTCAATAAAACAGCAAAGATGCCATGCCCCGTTCGGGGAATAAAAAACCAGCGGCCACACAGGGCCGCTGGCAACCATACTCCTCTGATAAACGAAAACGAATTATGGCATGATCCAGAGCCTGGCAGATGATACGTCTGTAGAATTGGTTTCTGCCCGCCAGTTCTCAAAGTTGAAATTGAACTCTTCCTGCGGGTATACAAACCGGGTGTAGCTGCCGAAGTTTTTGGCATAGTACTCTGTGTTGTCAGGAGACATGGGCGTTTTGCCGCCCGTTCTGCGCAGCAGCGTCCAGGCGTCCCAGGGCTGGCGGAAAGCATCTATCCAGTATTGCGCGTAGATCTGGCGCAGGGCGGCAGCCGCGTTGGCCAGGTTGTAAGCCGTAACGGGATTGGTGGTAATGGCCGTCAGTTCCGCCGGCGTGGCAGTGGCTGAAGCAGGTTTGTTTTCCGTCCACTCCGGCGAGTTGAAAGCAATTCCTTTCCACATGTTCACGGAGGCGACAATGCCTTTATCGTACTCAGCCTTTGCCAGGGCGGGGCTGGCGGCTACGCCAATCCCCCTGTTGTAGGCTTCTGCCTTCAGAAAGTATACTTGCGCGGCCGTCAGCATCAGTTCGGGAATGGTGGTAATGTCTTTCTCGAAATAAAAGTTGAACGGCGAATAGATGCAGCCTGCTCCCTTGTCTGCCCAGGCAGCGTTGCGCTTGTTGAAATCATAGGGCGCACCGCCTTCCGAGGGGGTGGTGGTGAGCGGGTTCTGCGGGTAAGCTGCCCACTGGTTGGCATTATTGCCTTCAAAGAAAACCTTTGCACGCACATCAAAAATGCCGCTGCCGTCAGGGTTGTTGCTGGAAGACATCAGATTCCACATGGTTGAGCCTAAACGCAGGTAGCAGTTGGCGGAGAAAGACCATTGCCGCCATTCCAGCTTTAGGCCCGGTATCTGTGCCGGCCACAGGCCGATGTTTTCCCCTGCCTCCAGCAGCGGTTTGCCGAGCGCTTCCGTAATATGCGTGGTGGCCAGCGCCTGGTTTTTGTCATACATGGTAAGGGCCACCTGCAAACGCAAACTGTTGGCAAACTTTACCCACAGGGGAATATTATTTTTAAGCAGGGTTTCATGATTGCCTACGGAGTACTGCTCCGAGCCCGCGGCCAGGTTGTCTACCGCCCATTTAAGGTCTGTCAGCACCGCGGCGTAGATATCCTGCTGCTTGTCATACGGCACTTTGTAGGCCGCTGCTTTTTTGATAGCTGCATATCCCGCCTGTGAATAGGGCATGCTGCCGAAATAATTGGTCATTTTGATGGTCTTGTAGGCCATCACCGTTTTCAGCATGGCATACACATTGTTCATGCTGGCGGGATTGTTTTCCTTGCTGATCCTGTCTTCTATAATGCGGTAGTTGGCCAGCGCACCGTAATAGTTGGCCCAGAGCCCGTTGATGGCATTTTCATACGGGTAAGAACCGGATGTGATAATGGCCTGCTGGGTGATGGGATAGATCCATGCATGCAGCACAGACTGCTCTCCCGCATCCAGCGGCAGGGAGCTGATCACCGCGTTGAACACCTCCGGGGTGGAGGCATCAGTAGCATCTAACGGCGGCGTGTTGATGGTCTCGAAGTTCTTTTTACAGGATGCCGCTGCCAGCAAGCCGGCAAAGAGGCAAATGTTCCTGATATATTTGATATAGTTCATGATGTTCATTTTTTGGGTTAGAGCCGTGTTTTAATGGAGAAACCGAAATCACGCATAGCCGGATATTGCGCCCACTGTATGCCCTGCCCGTTGCCGATGCCGTTGATGGCCTCGGGGTTCAGGTTGTCTGGCAGGGAAGAATACAGGTAAAACAGGTTACGCCCTATGAGGGAAACATCCAGGCCCTGGAAAATGCGCGTGCGCTTCACAATGCGGGAAGGCAGGCTGTAAGTGATGGTCAGCTCGCGCAATTTTGCCCAGGAGTTCTCAAAAATGCCTTCACTGCGCGGCATTTTTACATTAGACCAGCCTTGTGATATGCCGGCGTATTTATACATGTAATGCACCACGTCCGTATTGGGTTTGCCGTCTGCAAACACGCCGTCCAGTATCACGCCGTGGTTGGCCGTGGTACCGTCTGGATACGTGTAAGCCAGGCCGCCGCCGTTGCGTTCCTTCAGCGTGGAGGGAGAAAGGCCCATGCCCACTGCCCCGGCGTAATCTGCAGAGTAAATATCTCCACCCAGCTTGAAATCTGTGAGCACGTACAGGCTGAAGTTCTTGTAGCTGAAGGTATTGCTCAAACCGCCTGTGAGCTTGGGCGTGGCGTTACCGATGGGCACAGGGTCTGCAGTGGTGACGTATTGCGTGCCCACTACTTTGGCGGGATCGTTCTTGTCCAGCACTTTCTGCACTACTTTCCGGCCGTCCAGATACGTATAATCGTACCCGTAAATAGTGCCGTAGTTCTCCCCTACTTTCACATACATCTGCACGCCATTGTTACCCCAGAGGTCTTGCAGCAGGTATTTGTCAATACCTTCCGCCAGCGCTACCACCTTGTTGGTATTGTGGGCGCCGTTCAGCGCCAGGTTCCAGCGGAAGTTACGGCCTGAAACGGGCGTGGCCCTGATAATGAACTCAACGCCTTTATTAGATAGCTCGCCGCTGTTGAACGTAATGGCATTGGCGCCTGCAGACCAGGCCAGGGAGCCGCTCATGATCTGGCTGGTGGCTTTTGCCTGGTAGTAAGTGATTTCCGCATTCAGCCGGTTGTTCAGGAAACCCATTTCGAGGCCCAGCTCATAGGAAGTATTGCGCTGCGGCACCAGCAGGTCTGCCGGCGGCAGGTTGGGTTGCAGCCTTCTCACGGTGAGGCCGCCAAAAGTAGTGGGTGCGCTTTCCGCCGCCACGTTCAGGTAATTGGAGATCACCCTTGAATTATACGTGTACGTGGTTTGATACGGATTGGCCCCATTGGCGCTCTGGGCGGCAGATACCTTCAGCTTGCCATAAGTGAGCCAGCTGATGTTCTGCATTTTTTTGATCGCCTCTGTAAACACAAAGCTCAGGCTGGCCGAAGGGAAAAAGTAGGAGGAAGTTTCTACCGGCAGCGTGGAAGACCAGTCATTACGGCCGGTGAGCTGCAGGAAGAGATAATCGTTATAAGACAGGTCCAGCACGCCGAACAGCGAGTTTAGGTTATAATTGGCAAACGTTTCCTTCGGCAGGTCAAGCGTACCGGTGGTATTGGCCAGGAAATATTTATGCGGTACGGAGAAAGCCGTTTTCTCCCCGTTGTTCCAGGCGCTGTTGCCGTACATGCGGCTTTTCAGGGCACTGTTGCCCACCAGCAGGCTGGCGTTGAAGCCTTTGGTGAAAAGGTTTTCTTTATGCAGCGTGGTGAACAGCTCAAAGTTCACATCCTGGTTGCGGATGTTTTCCATGCCGTACTGGCCGCGTACACCAAGGGCATCTATGGGCGTGTACTTGCTTTCTACGGAAGTGTTGGCGTAGTTGAGAGACGCACGGCCGGAAAAGTTGAGCCAGGACGTAACATCCGCGGAGAGCCGTACAGAGCCCAGCAGTTGGTTGCGGCTGAGGCGCTGGTTGTGCTCAAACAGGTTCCAGAACAGGTCTTTGAAAGCGTTGTTGTTGTATGGATAAAAACGCAGCGGAGAGGTCTGGTCAAAAATATTCTTGCTGCCGTCCGCATTTTTATAGATGTCCATCTCCAGCGGACGGTAGTCTCTGGACATGCCGTGGATCAGGAACTTGCTGATGCCGTTTTCAGAGCCTACGTCCGGCGTGTTGAGGCGGTTGTAGTTGGTGTAGCTGGCATTGATCTCTGCCTTCAGCTTTTTGGAGATATTCAGATTGGAACCGAGGTTCACATTGTTCTGGTCATAGTGGCTGTTGAGCTGCACAGACTTATTGTCGATGTGCGTGAGGCCTACGCGGATGGTACCAAAATCTCCCCCGCCGCTGAAAGACAGGTTATGCGTTTGTGTATTGCCGGTGCGGAAAAACGCCTTTCGGTTGTCTGGCTGGGGAGACCAGGAACGTTTTACACCGTCCCACCACACTATTTCCGTACCGTCCAGCCGGTGGCCCCAGGAAGCGGCGGGTCCGTACCAGCTAAAGATGTCCCAGGTGGAATAGCCGCCCGGTATGGCGCCCGCGGCCTGGTATTTGTCTCCCGCCGGCTGCCCGTCCCAGGGATAGTTGCCGGGGTAGCGCAGCTCCCCGGAAGCTGTAGTGGGAAATTCCGGTACGGCAGACCACATGGCGTTGGAGCCGCCATAGCCGTATTCGTTCTGCATGTCCTGGAACCGGTAAGCTTTGGTGTAGAGGCTGGAGTAGTTATAATCCACGCCGATGCCCTGTCTTTTCGCCCCTTTTTTGCTGGTGATGAGAATAACGCCGTTGGCGCCCCTGGCGCCGTACAACGCAGCGGCGGTGGCGCCTTTCAGCACGGTAATGTCTTCTACCTCATCAGGGTTGATAAAGTTCATGAAAGAGCCCCAGTCTTTTGGATTCTCCAGGCTGGTAGACGCCGTTTGCGCGGAGCCGCCTACGGGGTCGTTCTGTACCTGGATGCCGTCCATTACAATAAGGGGCTGGTTGTTACCGAGGATGCTGTTATTCCCGCGGATCACAATGCGGCTGGAACCGCCCTGCACACCGTTATTAGGGGTGATGTTAAGGCCGGCAGACTTGCCCATGAGACCGGAAGCAATATCAGGCGCGGCCGCTTTGGTGATTTCCACGCTGCTTACTTTCTGGGCGGAATAGCCGATAGATTTGGCTTCCCGCTTAATACCCATGGCCGTTACCACAATTTCATTCATGGCCACCGGAGGGTCTAACGTAATATTCAGCACATTGTCTGGCCCAATGGCCGCTTCTTTGGAGGAGAAGCCTACAGAACTGAATACCAGTACGGTATTGGGGTTGTCTATGATAATGGCGTACATGCCCGTTTCATCTGCCGCCGTCCCCTGTTTGGCACCTTTGATCTGTACCGTGGCATAAGGAATGGGATTACCGTCTGTACCCCTTACAACACCGGTGATGGTACGTTTCACCTGGGCAAATAACGGGGCGTTACTTATGAGCAATAGGGATATTGCCCACAAGAGCAGTTTACATCTGTTCATGAGAATGGAATTTTAGAGTCGTAGATTCTGGTATTTGGTTGATCTGTCTGTTATTCCCACGCCGCTACTGCATGGAAATTGCACCCCGCAGGGGCAGTCTACATCTGTTCATCTGTTTCGATTTAAAAATTAGATTTTGGGAAGCGTGCTAATGCTCAACACCTGTCTCAAGTGGCAATGAAAGCTGGAAATATTAAATGTTCACTGTTACGACGTTCACTGTCGAGAAAAAAAATTGTTCACTGTATACGAATAAATTTGATAGTCAGCGACTATTCATTGCCCTGTTTTTCATTCATAACCTGCTCCCTTTTTCCGGGATAATCATTTTACGTTTTATCTGTCAATACTATAATAACCTAATTCTGATGTACATAGTTCTCCATCACCAGCGCGGCCGATCCTATCAGTTCCGCTTCATACCCCAGCTTTGACACTTCTACCTCCGTATGGTCTGCCAGCCGGGGTATACAATGCTCATTCAATGCCTGCTGTACCGGGGCCATCCATAATTTGCCGGCCAGTGACCCTCTTCCGCTCAGCACTACAGACTGGGGGTTGAGGATGTGGATGAGGATGGCCATGCCCCGGCCGATGTTATAGGCAATTTGCGCCAGCAGCTCCACGCAGAACTTGTCTCCCCGCGTAGCGGCCTCTACAATGCTTTCACAATCTTTCTCAATATCGCCGGTGGGGAAATGTTTCGGCAACGATGATATTTTGCCGGCCTTTAACCCCTCCGCTGCTTTTTCCAGCAGCACCAGCAGCGATGTTTCAGTTTCCAGGCAGCCGCTCTTTCCGCAACTGCACAGTTTGTTGTTGTTAAAAAGCGGTATGTGGCTGAACTCCCCCGCAAACCCGTTGTTGCCACGGAAGAGGCGGCCGTTGAGTATCATGCCCAGCCCTACGCCCCAGCCGATGTTGATCACCATGCTGTTGAGCTTCTGCTGGGCATTGCCGAAGCGGTACTCTGCCAGGGCAATCACGCTGGAATCATTATCGATGTATACCGGCAGCCTGGTGGCAGCTGAAAGGTACTCTACGATGGTACCTGCACCGTTGCTCATCTGCGGGAATGAATAATTCACGCCCTTTTTCACATCTATAAATCCCGGCATGCCTATGCCTATGCCAATGATCTTTGATTTGCTGATCCCTGATTCTTTTATAACCCCCAGTAGTTTCTTAGCCAGTTTTTTCAGCACGTCAGGGTTGTTCTTCAGCGGCAGTTCAAATTTCTCTATACCCTTTACGTGGCGGTTCTCCAGGTCCATCAACGATATGCGCGTTACCAGTTGGTCCATGGAAACGGAGAGGATGTACAGCGCTTTTTTGTTGATGGTGTAGATGATGGGGCGGCGGCCGCCGCTGGAAGGTGCATAACCGGACTCCTGCAAAATTTTCTCCTTCACCAGGTTATTGACCGTCCGTATAATTAATGGCAAGCTCTTTCCTATGCGTTCACTCAGTTCCGTTGCCGATAGAATGTTCGAATAATAAAACTCACGAAGAATCAGGCGTTTATATTGTTCATCCTTTTTCATGGAGTGAAATAACGACTACAAGATACTGACATTTTTAAAATGAACAAGAAACTTTTTATTTTTTTTAAGAAGTAGAAAGCAAGAGGATAAAATAACATTAAGAAGGGTTAAAATGATGTTAGTTTGATGGTTATTGCAGGGATTTTATCCCACCGGCGAGGCCTCAATGGCGGCCGCAAAATCTGCCTCCAGCGGTAAATAGGGCGGCGGGCACACGCCGCTTCCTACGATTTTGAACTCACCGGCTTCATTTTTTTGTATATGGAAACGTACCGTTTTCCCGTTGTAGGGCACATAAACCTGGTACAATTGTTTATGTACGCAGCTCATGGTAACAAACTTCACGGTTACTTCCTGCCCTTCCACTATAAAATTCTGCTCAAAATTCCTGACTAGTTTCCAGCCTAATGAACTCATGTCTTTGTAATAAATTGAACGGCGAAAATAGAAAAAAACCGTATTGCATTACGCATTTCTTCAAACGATGATCAGCGGGCCTCATTCATCGGAAGGCGGGCATGGCCGGCATTGCTCCACAATTCTTCCGGATGGCAACATTACCCTTTCTATTCCGCAGGGACAATTCAGTGCCTTCGGCCCATCATTCGCAACAACTTTAAATTCTTTTACGGAGAACTCTCCCATGCCTGACTGACTGAGAATTTCATTGAACTTTTCGAAAAGGTCCTCTATTTTGGGCTGTACCTTTTCGCGTGTTTTTTTATTGAACCTTGCCATACAAAAAATTTTAAAGGTTAATACGGACCAACAGGGAATCTTTAATGGTTCCCGGCAGGCCATTTTCATCCAGCAATGTGGCTTTCAGGTAAATATCGGTGCCTACAGGAAAGCTGCCTGCGCCATACACCGCGCTTACTTTGGAATCTGCACCAGAAGATGCCTTCATGTCTCTGAACCGCCCGTTCGCCGGCGTACCGCCCGGCAGGTAGTCCTCGAAAATGACTTTATAGCCCGTTGCCACCTTGCCGCCTTTGTCATTGGTGAGCGTGCCGGTAAGCACCGCTTCTGTAAGGTAATTGCTTCCTATGCCCAATACGGACGTTTCAAGTTTAAGAGCGGCGGCTATGGATTTGACAACGGTAAGCGAATCTTTAATAATGTAATCGGTTTTTTCCAAAGGCTGGTTGGGCTCCACCGAAATTACCATATTACCCGCTCCAAGCGGCACCTTAGCCGTTGTAATAATAACCAGCCTGCCTTCCACAAACTCCGGCTTTTTTACAAGCCTGGCCTCTCCGCCTTCTACAAAACTCCCCATGCTGGTTTTCAGCACAAACTCCTGCTTGTCAGGAGAAACATCCGGGTTGATCTCGCAAACAATGCCCACGGTTTCCGCCCCGTCTCCGCTGGCCGTTGTTTTGCTCAGCTCCAGTGATCTGAAAATATCTGACAGGGTTACTTCGTCCTTTTTACACCCTGCCCCCAGTAGTAAAAGGGAAAGCATGATTATTTGCTTCTTTATTGTGTGCATGTTCTGTCATTTAAAAAGTAAACCTCTGATGGTCGATATGGCATTGGTGATATCCAGGTCCAGCAGCAGCGTGCTGTACAAGCCGCCGGCCACGTTATATTCGTTGATAAGCGGGTTCCTGTCTTTTTGCCTGAAAAGGCTTAACCCGGTTGAAAAATACAGGGCTTTATTGATGCGGTAGCTGGGGCCTATCAACAGGGAGGTGCTGTTATACAAATTCTCATACTCCTTGTCACGGAAACCGCCTATGGTAAGCCCCAGGTGAAGTGACAGGTAGTGCCAGGGCGTACGGTTGGGCAGGTACTTTCTGCCCACCAGCTTGTCTATAGACCGGAAATTGATGTTGACACCCCAGTTCAGCTTGGGAACTACTTTAATTTCATTGGCATTGTTCCTCACATATAAAGCCGAAAGGCCTACCTGCGGGGTAAAAATAAAACTGGATTTTGTTTGCAGGTCTTGCACCACGTTGGTACTGACATACCATTGCGTATAATGCATATCCGGGTTGCCCAGTATTTTTTTATTGATGTACGAAGTTATTTTTGAGAGCTTTTCCCTGTTTTTGCTGACGTTGTTGAACAGGGTGTCCATCTTTATTTTGAACGCAGTTACCAAAGACTGTTGGGGAACACCCACCAGCTTTTCCAGGGCGGCTCTCATTTTTTTCAGATGAGCCATGCTGGTGTCTAGGTTACTCACCCGCTGGTCTAGGTCAAAGAAACCCGTGGAATCTTCCGCCAGCTGCCCCAGCGCCAGGCGGCCATTTTCATAAAATGTGCGGTAACCTCCTGCAATAGCCGTCAACAGGTGAGCATAGCCAACGTTGTCTGTCTTTTGTGCCGCCAGCAACTGGTAAATGGCTTTAGCATCATCTGCGTCTGGGAAAGCGGCAGCAAAACTGAAGTTGTATAATGCCAGGTAAGCGCTGTCCAGCTGCTCTGTGTCATAGCAGTAATACAGATTTGAGGTATTCTTGTTTCCCTGGACGCTTAGATCAAAATTGATAGTTGACACCATGAACTTTCGGCCTTGCCCGGGATAGACACGTTTGTCTATCTTGTTCCAGAAATCATACAAAGAAATCTCCAGTTTCTTCAGGCCTATCTTATTCTTCCAGATCAGGCTGTCTGCAATGGCGCTGGTATATCCGCGCAGTTTTTCCAGCGCGGCTCCGGAAAGCTGTTTTATCACTGCAAAGTCGAAGTGGAAATTTGGCGGCATGGGCGGGAAATCGATAATGAGCAATTTTTGTTTCACATCTTTCCGCATCCCAACTCCAGGGATGGGGTCAGCAACTCCATTTTTCAGTGCAATGTCCCTGATCCTCCCTCCTCTTTTAAGATAATTGAATGCAGCATCTCCCTTCTCCCATTTCCGGTATTTCACTTCATATGCGTGTACAGCAACCACACTTTCCACATCGTCCATACTCAGCAACAGGGAAAAGGGCTTGTCAAACGGGATTTGTTTTTCCGGTTTGAGGGAAACCGGGTCTATCTTGATAGCATCCTGGGAGAAGGGATAGGCACTATTATTCGACTGCGCGCGGGCAACGCTACCGGCACAGGCAAGCACTGCTACCAAAAGCAGGTACGACTTTAACTTCATATAAGGCTCTTCTAAATGTCAGGCATTAATCGGGGAAAAATAATAAAAAGGAATTGCAGATTTATTGACTACCGGGGCTAATGTTACAAATGCTCATAGATAACGGGGCTCAAAGTTTTATATCGATTTGCAACCGAATGTAGCAAATCAGGCAGATAATTTCAAATCATTAACAAAAACATGCCGCGCAGCCGGGAAAGCCAGGTACGGGGCCTGCAGAGCGAAATCCCCTGCAGGCCGTATATTTCTTCTACTGTGGGCTGATGGTATACTCTCCATCTTTTGCCTTGAAAAAGATCGTATTCCTGCCGGCGTCTACCGTTGCATTCAAATTCATTTTCCCTTTCGTTCCTTTAATATTCCATTTACCGGGCGCCATGCCGGTAAGCACTACCTGGTATTCTGCACCACCGGGAACTTTTATGGAAAATCCTTTGCTGATCAGCTCCCTGCTATTGCTCATGCTCACCACGCGGTCTGCCAGCATTACAACATAACTTACCGGGGTTTCATAATATTTGACCGCCAAAGGGGCCTTGTCTCCATCCGTCAGCTGGAAAACCGTCAGAAAACGGTCTCTTTGGGCCGGCGCTTTCGGGGAGATCATGATACGATGTCCCTGTTCTTCGGGCTGGCCAACGTTGGGCACTTCATATTTGTACTGGAAAACGTTGTTGGCATCTTTCCCGCTGACCACTTCCATCTGGCGGTTGGCTGCCGCAGGTATCAGCATGCTGATATGGGTTTTACCCGTCAGGCTTCCCTGCCGGCTGGTCAGCACCACACCTTCTGCCGTTGTTTGCGGGGCGTTGAGCGCGTTTATCTGCCAGTACTTTCTGATGTCTGGCGAAGAGGTGGCCATATCATCCGTCAGGATAATAGCAGCAGGCACATCTTCACGGCCCAGGTTGAGGAAGCAGAAACCGCGGTTGTAGCCGCTGATCTTGGACGTATAGGCGCCGGTGAGGTCTACCGCAAAATAACTATAGAGGGGGCTATTCTTTGAAGGGCCAAAATCCGCAGACAACACTTTGCCGTTATTGAACCAGGGGTCTGTCTGCACCTCTTGCGGGCTAAGGGGCGCACGTTGGTTGAATTTTGTTCCGCCGTCATTAGCCTCCGCACGCAGGAATTTTTCAGCGGTGTCTACGGCCAGCATCATGCTATGCGCTATGGAGCGTTTGTTGAAATTGAAGTCATACGGGGTACCATAGAATTTGTACACACCAAGGTCACCGAACTGCATGCCGCGGTAGTACAACTGCATAGCGCCGGCGTCGCTATGCTGGTGGTTGCCGAAGTGATAACCGCCACCCTTGATCTCCACCACCACGTCATTGCTGTTCTCTCCCATGTTCCAGCCGGTACGGGCTACCATAGATCCCAACACTGGCCCAAAGTCCATTGTCAATGGCAGAGACTGCAGGCTGGGCTCGGCTTTCAAAGCAGGATCATTGAGCAGCAGGAATAATACCGGGTTTCCCGGCAAACCGCCCTGCCGCACAAACTCGCCTTTCAGCACGGGGTCTGCCGCATAAGCGTAAAAGAGCAACATGGTGAGCGGAGACTTCCAGTAATACGCTTCTCCCGGCTTCCCGGCCCCGAAGCCATCACCATCCCGCAGCATTTGCCCGTTAGGCATGCGCATGTATTGCCAGAACCTGCGAACGTTTTTGATGTTGGCGTCAAACACTTCCTGCCCCGTCATCCTGTACAGCAGCCAGGCTGCATGCATTTCCCAACCCATGCGGTAGGCGCCATAATTCACCCCCTGGTTATGCCGTGGGGATTGGTATTCGAACCTGCGCATGGGCACCAGGTCTTCCAGCACGGCATAAGAACAGTACTGGTAAGGCAAGGGGTTTTCATTATAGATAGCAATGCTCATGGACAGCAGATCGCGGTTTACCTGCGCCTCGTTGCCATGCCCGTTGACAATTTTCTGCAGGAAGGGCGGCCAGCCAATCTCCATATCATCTGCCAGGCGGAGCAGGTGATGGCAGAGCTGCTTTTTTTCCTCTTCGCTCAGGAGATCATAACACCAGTCGTATACCTCAGACCCGTAATAGATGGCCCTTCCTATTTCCCGCGTAATGTCCAGGATGTTGCCAAACTCTACATGAGATAAATAATCAGACATCAGGGTGATGGCTTCGCGGCCTGCTTTCCTGTTGCCCGTCATCAGGTAATAGAATGCTTTATTTTCCGCCGCAATTTCCAGCTCGGCATTGTAAGCCACTTCTTTGGCCGGGTCAAATTCGAAAACAAAGGGTGCAAGCGCCGCTTTTTTTACCTTTTCCCAGGCAGCCTGGTTTTCAGGGGCGGTCAGGCGGCTTTTTATCTGCGGCAAAGATTGTTGGTTTACCCAAAGCCGGGGGTGTGAGGCCGGCGGTACTACCGCGGGCTGATAGTTTTGCGCCTGGGGCGGTACTGCGGGCGGCGTATAGGGGACCAGCTCAATGTATTCCAGCCGTACGCCTCTGGGCAACCAGATCTTCACTACTTCCTCTCCGCCGCCGAACTCGAATTTACCGGTTTCCTGCCGCGGTCTGTCCCACGGAACATATACCACCCGCTTTGTTGCGCGGCTGTTGCCGATCTGGAGCTTCATAAATAAAGACTCGAACTTCGTTTTCGCCTTTTTCATGAGCGCTGCGCCTTCCGCATCCGTAACGGCGTAGCTATGCATCATATATCGGCCCGCCGTGGGAAGCTTCACGTGGAAGACAAGGTCTGCCTCCGGGCTGCTGCCCTCAACGGTGGCGGCAACACCGGCTTTCAGGGCCGTGCCCTTTTTATTGCCCAGCCGCTCATCTGCCACCACTTCAGCAGTTGCCTTGTTGATGGTTGCTTCGGCCGCGTTGAAGCGGTAAATTTTCTTTTGGGCCTGGCCAAATACATTAATAGAAAAAAAGAGGCAGGGGAGGATGGCAATGTGCCAAAGAAGTGTAAAATAATTGCGCATGTCCGTTTTTGAAGTTGTGGAAAAACCCGGAAGGACGCTAATTTGCAAATTTCCGGGGAGAATTGCAATAGCTTGCGGGGAATGGTGGTCACCATTCACTTCAAAACCAGACAGGAAAATAATACTGTAAGGAGGGTGATTATCCTCACCGGGCCTTCTTCATCTGTTCCACCGCCTCCCACCCTTCCGGCGTAATGCCCATAATTTCAGTAACAACGCCAAGCGTCTGGTAGGTATCAAAGAAAGCCATCCGTGCAATCGGGTGGTCTACTTCACCTATAACCGCATAACCCTGCTTGCGCAGATCTCCGGTAATGCGCTCAAAATCACTGACCGGCAGGCGGAAGGCTATGTGCTGCGTACCGCCTGCAGGATACCGGGCAAGGTAATCGTGGAACATGCTTTGGCCGGAAACCGGCTGAACGAGCTCTATGAAGGTGCCCCCGTTATAGGCCTGGGTGGTCAGCCATTCTCCGGCCAGGGACTGGCCGTAATAGCTCAGCCCCACGTCTTGCGCGCGGACGTGTTCCGGCTGGGGGAAGTTGATACCCAGGGCGTTTGAAAGGAATTGCACGGCGGCGTGAATATCCGGCACCACCCAGCCTATCTGGGCCAGCTCAAGCGCCGCAATGGTGTTGTTGATATTGTTCATGCTTGTTGCAGTTAGGTTAATACCTTATCAAAGGTATAACGGAAGGAGGAACTGCATCAGGGGCATTCGCGGCAATGTAGGGGCCGTTTGCGACTAATTGGATCGCTATCAGCCTGCTATCTTATTAAACCAAACAATATACGCATCTACCGCTTTTTGCAAGAACGCTTTTGTTTTTTCATCTTTCAGGTTGCCGCTTTCATCAAACAACTTATTTACGCCGGCAATATATACTTCAGGCTGTTGCATTACTGCCACATTTAAAAACACCATACATTGGCGAAGATGATGGTTGGCGCCAAAGCCGGAAATCTGCCCGGGAGAATTGCTGAAAATAGCGCCCGGCTTTCCATCCCAATTGTTTTTGCCAAACGGCCTTGATGCTACATCTATGGCATTTTTTAATGCCCCGGGAATGGAGCGGTTATATTCCGGCGTTACAAATATTACACCATCCAGCTCCTTGATCGTTTTCCGGAAAGCCGTGCAGGACTCCGGCACCTCGTTATTATCGTCAAAGTCCTGGTTATAGAGGGGCAAATTGTCAATGGAGACCATTTTAAACTCAAAACCGGGAGGCGCCATTGCCTGTATGACATTGGCCACTTTTTTTGAAAAAGACTCCTTCCGCAGGCTGCCTGCTATAATACCTATTGTTTTACTCATAGTATTAGCTTTTTGAATTTACTGTGCACGATGACCGTTCACCATTGTAGCAGCGCATCAAAAACCAGGCCGTTGGCATAACCCGCCGTTAGACCATGGTACATCCTGGTAATAATAAAGCGCTGATGAGATCATCAGCGCTTTATCGCTAAACACTAAAGTGGACCTTATCGACCGTCAACTACCCTATAACAACAATCAAATCGTTATTGATCCTACTTTGACGAAAAACAAATATGGAGGACGAAGAATTTTCCCCGTCCTCCGGATCAAGATAACTAATGCAGTCACCTATGATCGGTCTAACCAGGATAGGAATTCTATATGCGATGCTCATATATGGGATACATCATTGTCGTATTTTTACCCGGCATGCACCAAACGTTAACTTATAATTAACAATTACGAAGTATAAAATAGGCCAGGTGAAGAGTCACCCGGCCGTTTGTGCCATTAACCTATAAGTCCCGATGAAAAAAACTTCTCCGTCTACTCAAAAAAAGGCTATATCTCACAGTAGCAGTTCTCCTGCCAGAATATCTGCACTGGTATTGATATAGCCATGTTGGCATTGTTATAATGCCGCTTTTCACGGGGTGGTGCCTGGGCACCGGTTGGTTGGTTAACTACTATGTCTTACTGGTAGAAAGACCGGCTGAATATTCTTCGCTCTTTATGCTCTCCGACCGTTGGGCAGGGTATAATTCCGCTCCGCTTCCTGCTCATATGCCCGCCTGCATAATACCCTGCTCTGCAGGAGAGCAGCAGCCCCATCATTACCAGGATCAGTAAAAGCATATTGCACCTCATTTTCAGTCTCATGCATTATCTTTTAAACAACGTAAATTCAACTCTTCTGTTCCTCAAATGTTCAACCTCCGTACAGGGTACACCATCCTTGCAACCGTTCACCAGGTTTGTTTCTCCATAACCTTTGGCCTCCAGTCTATCTTCAGTGATCCCTTTTTCTATCAGGTAGTTTACCACGCTTTGCGCTCTTTTCTGCGAAAGTTTCATATTATAGGAAGCTTTCCCCCTTGAATCAGTATATGCACTGATTTCCACTTTCAGCGTAGGCTCTTCCCGCAGGATATTTACCAGCTTATCCACTTCAAGCTTCATCTCCGGTTTCAAATCCCATTTATCGTAGTCGAAATAAATATTTTCAATCTGTCCGAACAGCCGTTGCGGCTGGTTAAGAAGAATGCTATCCAGCTTCACCAATACAAACACGCTATCTCTGCTCTCCAGTGTGCTGATGTCGACAGATGTTCCATAATCGCGCAGGTACCCGGTCTTCTCTGCTTTTACCCGGTAGGTAGAGATCGTATCCAGCCGGAAGCTGAAAAGGCCGTCATTGTCGGTAGATATTTGTCTCCGTTCATTCCTGCTGCTGTCAGTGATGGTCACAACAGCGTTGGCAATCGGCGCCAATGTTGTTTTGTTAACCACTTTACCATTCAATTTTATAAAGGATGGCGTCATGGCAGATGCGTTCATCTGAAAGCTGTAGACATCATCGTTCCCTTTTCCACCCTGGCGGTTGGAAGACAGGAACCCGGTTGTAGCATCTTTAAACCGGAAAGCAAAGTCATCTTCGGGACTATTAACAGGGTACCCCATATTGACGGGAGCGTCTTTCCAGAAGTTCCCTCCCGGCACAACATATATATCCAGCCCCCCCATACCGATCAGGTTATCTGAAGCGAAATAGAAGTTTCCCTTTTCATCAAATGCGGGACATCTTTCCTGGCCTTTCGTATTGATTTTAGGGCCTAAGTTCCTCGGCGTGCTCCAACTGCCATCAGACAAGCGTTCCACCTGGTAAATATCTGTTCCGCCATAACCGCCGGGCATATCGGAAGAAAAGTAGAGGAACTTGCCGTCACTTGTCAGAAAAGGGTCTCCAACAGAATAACCTTTCGTGGCCGCTCCAAATGACAGCGGGGTGATCCTGGACCATTTCCCGTTAACAAAGCGGCTGTCGTACAGGCTGAACCCCACTGTATTTATTTGCCTGTCTCCGAACTTGTATTCCCTTAGCACAGAATTATCTGTTTTGCTGAGCACCATTTCTGATGCATCAGCGTTCAGGGCAACCAGCCCGGTGTGGAAAGCGCCATTAATGTTATCGGTATCCAGCGGTTTGATGGCGTTGCCTGCATCCGCAAAATATAAGCGGGTATACCCGTTACCGGTCCATCCATATTTTTTATTGTCGAACCCACGCTCCAAACGGTCAGACAGGAACAGCAACCCTCCGCTGAATGAAACACCTCCCCAGTCAGCATATTCAGAGTTGATAGCGGACAGGTTCCGTACCTGGATATCTGAGGGATTATTCATCCAGAAAACGGCAGAATCGCAGGAACGGATCATTCTGTTCATATCTGCAACATCCACTCCAGGAAAATGATTATCCCGGAGATATTGGTACTGCTTTCTGGCCTCTGCATACTTGCCGTTATTTTTCAGCACCTCTGCGTAGCTGATGTAGCTGTCTGCAGGAGCATCCTTCATTGCCACCAGTTTGCTGTACCACGACTCCGCAAGCTGGAAATTCCTCATTTGAAGATAGGACTTCGCCATGCCCTCTACCGCCGGGGTGGAGGGTTTGCTTACATACGCTTTTTCATATCTTTTTGCCGCAATGGAAAAGTTGAACTTTTCAAATTCACGATCTGCTTCTTTCAGGCTGTACTGTGCCATTACATCAATCGTACACAAACTGCCGCACAGTAATGCAATGCCGAATCTGAGTATATTAAAAATATGCATCCGATTAGTTTCTATCGTTAGTGATATCTGTTGTCAGAAGAACCTGGGAGTCAGCATCTGTTCATCCCTTCTTGGGAAAAGGATCCCGATGGATACCTCATGACTGCTGGCCCCCAATGTTGCTGTGCTTTTCAGGGAACGGTCATATGAATACCCAAGCCGGAACCGTTCTCCCAGATAGAACTGCGCGCCAAACACAACGGCAGACGGTTTTTCCAGCCTGGGGTCAACGTTCTTTTTGAACAGGTTGATACCGGTCCTGTAAGTAGCTCCTACCCACACCATTTGCTGAATCAGCAAATAGGCATTCAAATCCAGGCTGCTGGGGCCCGCCAGGTCATTCTTCAGCAGCATAGACGGCCGCACCGCCAGCCCTTCCGATACCGGAAGGAGATATCCTGCAAGCAGATACAGATTTATTTTTGTTTCCGGCAGTAAACGGTCTGGGTCTTTTTTGGGTTTTAGAAAGTGCACACCAATATTGTCAGCGGAAAGCCCTGCATAAAATCTATCGGTATGATACAAGATACCAACGCGTGCATCCGGCATTGTTATCGTTCTCCGCTCATTCAGCAGCCGGAGGTCATTCGTCTCGTCCGGTTTCAGCTTGGTGCCATCCAGCGACTGCTGGGCTACGCCACCGGAAATCCCTATTGCCAGAGTTCTGGGTATCCCCTCATAACTGTCAAATTTGATGCGGTACGCATAATTGAGGTAAGCACTCAGATTGGTGGCCGCACCCAGTTTATCGGCAACAACATTAAAACCCAGCCCTACCTTGTCTTCATTCACAGTTCCATCTACTGCCACAGAACCAGTTCTTGGCGCTCCTTCCACGCCTGTCCACTGATTCCGGTAAACACCGGTTATATTCAGCTGTTCACGGTACCCTGCGTAGGCAGGGTTGATGAACAGTCCATGAAACATATACTGACTTATCTGAGGGGCCTGTTGGGCCTGTACAGTGAGGGACCACAAAGACATCCCTCCGATTATCAAACTATTTATAAATTTAAATTTTGACATAACAAGTGCTTTAACGTAAAACCATAATATATCCACGCTTTACTATCGGTTTTCCAGCATTATCCTTAATGGTCAATACATAGAAATAAGTCCCTTCTAACAAGCCTGACCCGTTCCAGGTGTTGTCGTAATTATTGTTCTTATATACCAGGTTGTTCCAGCGGTTAATGATTATCAGCTCAGGATTTTTATACCTTTCCAATCCTCTTATCCGCAGTACATCATTTACTCCATCTCCATTAGGTGTGATCACATTCGGCACCACCAGGTCCTGGTCTATTTCCACTGTTGCGGTACCGTCATTTTCAACCGGTATGTTATCTCCGTTCGGCGTACGGCCAGTTACTGTATTGATCAGGCGGATACTTGAGTAGTCCGGGCGTACGGTACCCTTCACTGATAAGGTTTCGCTCTGACCTGCTGCCATACTCAGACCTGTCCACTGACCGCTGGCTGCGTCATAAGTGCCTGATGATGGCATAAAGCTGATTACTGTATAACCTGCCGGCAACTGGTCTGTAACCGTTACCACGTCACCCGGCCGGATCGCTTTCGGGCCCTGGTTTTTCAACGTGATCGTAAAGTCAAGCGGGCCGCCTGCTGTAGCTGTGGCGCTGTTCGCTTTTTTGCTCAGCAGCAGGTGGTAGGCATCGTTTCCGCCATTGATCACTACCGTGGCGCCACCGCCGTTTTCAACCGGTATATCATCTCCGTTCGGTGTACGGCCGGTTACCTTGTTGGTCAGGTTGCTGCCGGAGTAGTCAGCACGCACTGTACCTTTCACTAACATGGTCACACTTTGCCCGGCCGTCATATTCAGGCCGGTCCACTGACCGTTGTTCATGTTATAAGTGCCTGATGACGGCTCAAAGATCTTCACATCGTAACCTGCCGGCAACTGGTCTGTAACCGTTACCACGTCACCCGGCCGGATCGCTTTCGGGCCCTGGTTCTTCAACGTGATCGTAAAGTCAAGCGGGCCGCCTGCCGTAGCCGTAGCGCTGTTGGCTTGTTTGCTCAGCAACAGGTGATAGGTACTGTCCCCACCGTCTATTACTACTGTGGCGCCACCACCGTTTTCAACCGGTATATCATCTCCGTTCGGTGTACGGCCGGTTACCTTGTTGGTCAGGTTGCTGCCGGAGTAGTCCGCACGCACCGTACCTTTTACTAACAAGGTCACACTCTGCCCGGTTGCCACATTCAGGCTTGTCCAGTAACCGCTGACTGCATCATAAGTGCCTGATGACGGTTCAAAGCTCTTCACATCGTAACCTGCCGGCAACAGGTCTGTAACCGTTACCACGTCACCCCGCTGGATCGCTTTCGGGCCCTGGTTCTTCAACGTGATCGTAAAGTCAAGATCACCACCTGGTTTAGCCGTGGCGCTGTTGGCCTGTTTGCTCAGCAACAGGTGATAGGTACTGTCCCCACCGTCTATTACTACTGTGGCGCCACCACCGTTTTCAACCGGTATATCATCTCCGTTCGGTGTACGGCCGATTACCTTGTTGGTCAGGTTGCTGCCGGAGTAGTCCGCACGCACCGTACCTTTTACTAACAAGGTCGCACTCTGCCCGGCTGCCACATTCAGGCTTGTCCAGTAACCGCTGACTGCATCATAAGTGCCTGATGACGGTTCAAAGCTCTTCACATCGTAACCTGCCGGCAACAGGTCTGTAACCGTTACCACGTCACCCCGCTGGATCGCTTTCGGGCCCTGGTTCTTCAACGTGATCGTAAAGTCAAGATCACCACCTGGTTTAGCCGTAGCGCTGTTGGCCTGTTTGCTCAGCAGCAGATTGTGTTTTGCAGTATCAACATCTACCCGCGCCTCTTCTCTGCCAGGCACCGCAGGGATCGGGTCTGTATTAGGATCTTTACCAATTACCTTGTTGGTCAGGGAACTGCCGGCAAAATCCTTGCTCAACACGCCTTTTACCTGGATGGCAACACTATCGCCCGATTTCAGGTCAAACCCTGTCCATTTCCCGGTAGTGCTGTTGTAGCTGCCACGGCTGGCCTCAAAGCTTTGTACATCATAGCCGGCGGGTATCTGATCTACAACAGTTACGGTATCTTTCGGCGTTATTGCCTCTCCACCATTATTATATAATGTGATCTCGAAGTTGAGCGGATCTCCAGGCCTGATCGGGCGCTGGTTTGATTTCAAGACCTTGCCAAGGGCAAGTTTGTAAACCGGTTTAACTGGGTCTACATTTACTTCCGACCTGCTTTCAGGTGTATTTTTGATGGGAATTCCCTTGGGGTCAAGGCCGCCTACTGTATTTACAAGCTTGCCGCTAAAGGTGCTGCTTACCCGGCCCTTCAGTACCAGGGTAACGCTTTGGCCTGCAGGAAGCGTCAGGTTGGTCCAGCGGCCAGTTTGAGGATCGTAGCTGCCATTGTCAACCTGGTAACTGTCTACGATATAACCTGCGGGCAGGGAGTCCTTCACCGTTACGGCATTAGCCCGGTAGCTGTTTGTTACGATATAACCTCCGGCCAGGGTATCATTCACCGTTATGATAGTATCCGTGAGGTTCAGCTTACCGTTGTTGAGTAAAGTGATCGTATAGTTAAGCGGATCACCTGATTTCACGCTGGATTTGTCTGCTTTCTTTTTAAGCAGCAGGTTGTACTCAGACGCAGGGGGATTTACCCGTACAGTTGCCCGGGCAATATTATCCGTACTTCCGGCAACCGGGATCGGTATGTTATGCTGGTCAAAGCCCAGGGCCCTATTGGTCATTTCACCCCAATAGGTACCCAGTACCTGGCCATTCAGCCGGATAGTTGCACTATCCCCGGCCGGAATTTTGAGATTTGTCCAGTAACCGGTTGCGGCATCATATTCACCAGCGCTTACTACTACTTCCTCTTTCTTGCCAATTACATAACCTTCCGGAATCATATCCTGTACAGTGATCCTGTCCGCTGCAAACACTGTATCACCAAGGTTCTTCAGGATAATTGTAAAACCAAGCAAATCTCCGGAAGTAACCTCCTTCTTGTCTGCCACCTTGCGCAGCTCCAGCTTGCTCATCCGTTTAGTGGTATCAATTTTCACAACGGCTTGTTTAGCGGTGCTATCAATGTCTATAGCAGTTCCATCCGGCGCTTTGCCGCTTACTTTGTTGACCAGTGAATCTCCCCTGAAGTCAGGGCTTACCCGGCCTTTTACCAGCAGTCTTTCACTTTGACCGGAAATCAGGGCCAAGCCGGTCCAGTAGTGTGTTGCAGGGTCGTAAGTACCTGCTGACGGTTCAAATCCGATCAGCTCAAATCCGGCCGGCAGCGTATCTACAACCATTACCTTGTCTGTGGGTTTGATATCCACAACCCCCTTATGACGGAGCGTGATGGTAAATTCTACCGGGAAACCGGGCCCTACAGGTTCCTGGCTATTTGCAACCTTGGCAAGCTGCATCCTGTATTTCACCTCGTTTACTATCGGGGCGGGCGGTATGTCATGTTTGGTACTATCCGTGCGGACTTCTACCCTGTTACCGATCTCACCGGTCTTATAGTCTTCCCTGATATGCCCTTTCACCAGCAAGCTGATTTTCCCGTTCGGCTCCAAAGGAGCGGAGGTTTTAAGCGTTAACGTCTTCATGTCATACACACCGGTATTGCCTATTACGCTGATGTTGTCAATAACATAGAATTCCGATTGCGGTACATCTTTTATGTAAACCTTCTGTCCTGCCGGCATTGCTATCTTTCCGCTATTGAAAAGTGTGATGGTATAATTCAATGCCTCACCCGCATTGGCCCTCAGCTTGTCGGGCTGTTTGTCCCCGCTGAGTTTGAATCCGGGATTGATCACGGGCGAAGGCGTGATATCAATCGGGGTACCGTTTTCCGTTCTGCCAACAACCCTGTTGACAAGGGTATCTCCCCTGTAGTTATTGGAGAGGTAACCTCTTACGTTCAACCTTACGGAATCTCCGGGGGCCAGTTTTACGCCGGTCAATACCGGTTCATTATACTGGCCTTTACCGTCTGCTACGGAAATTTCCTGTATAATATAATCTTTGGGCGCCATGTCTCGGATATAGGTTTTGGCGCTCTCAGGCATGGTTTCCGGACCTTTATTGTACAGAATGATCACAAAGTCCAGCTGGTCTCCTGCCTTCACATCGCCTTCGCGCCCAATTGCATACTTGTTCCCGTACAGCGCATACTTGTCTGTTTCGGCGTTCACGGTAGGCGTAGGTTCCACTTCGAGCGGATTCCCGTTTTCATCCGTTGCGATCACATCATTATTGATGGGCCCGCCCTGGTATTCCTTGGTCAGGAAGCCTTCCACACGTATTTCAACAGTTCCGCCCACCGGAATTTCAGCACCCCGGAGCGTAGAGTCTTCCATCACATAGTAACCACCTGTGGAGCTACCTTCGGGAACGTACATCCTGTCAATTCTATACCCTTTTTCTCTCGGTACATCTTTGATATACAGCTTTGAAGCTGACGGGAAGCTCTCTGTTCCCGTATTGGTGATAGTAATGGTATAGTCCAGTTTCTGTTCCCTGCCTACTTTTAGCTGATCAGGCACCTTTTTTACCTTCAGGTGGTAGTTGGGCATTACCGGCGGCGCCTGCCTAATGGGTATCTGCTTGCCGTTCATGTGCCAGCCAGATACATTAATATTGATTGGCTGACCGGCATATGTTGGCGGAATGCCTCCACTGATCACCAGTGTTATTTTTCCGTTCGGCGGGATGGAATCACCGGTGAATTCTCCGGTGGTCATGTCAAAACGTCCGCGGCCCAAAACAGTGATGCTGTCTATCTTGAAATTCTTGTCATTTTCAGAGATGGCCTTTATTTTCAGACGGGCCGTATCAGACAGCGTTCGTAAGCCGTTGTTGTTAATAGTCAGTATATATCTTATTCTGCCACCTCTCTCCACTTTGGGATTTGCATCTTCTGTGGTAACTACACCTTCGAGCATGGGAGAAGGTAATATGTCCACTTTCACCTCCAGCGGAGCGGTGGGGTTATCGCTACAGGCATTAGCCAATGCCTGGAGGTAATAATATTTTGTTCCGGTAAATCCGGCGGGGATCTTCGCCACGGCTTCAGGGCCCGTAGCGAAGGGGGCTTTGCCCAGGTCTTCCTCAGTGTACCATTTATAGATCATGCATTCGCCACGCTTCTCCTCCTTCACTTTCAGGCGCACTTCTTCACCCTGCTCCACCTGAACGGAAAGTTTGTCTATAAAGGTTTCGATCCTGGGTTGTTGAGGCTTGCGTGAAATTTCATAAATACGCGTACTTTTTAAGCCAAGGTCGGCACCAACCCCGGTAACGCTTACCTGCACCCGGTCAACTTGCTGTGATATAGGGATGGCAACCCGCTTGAACGCCATACCACCGCTCACCCAGGGAACTATATTCTGTAGGGCAAACGCCTCTTTCAGGTCTACATACTCACCCACCTGCTTATCTTTATAATACATGTATACACGTACAGTTCCTATCTGTACACGGAAGGTGGCGTCTTCGCTGTACAGGATAACAGCAGAGTCTCCGGCCATCAGGGGGCTTGAATCAAAATGTGCGCTTACAGCCTGCCATTGCCCCAATTGAAGAATATCAGGCTCAAAAGCAACAGCTGTTCCCTCGTTCCCGTCTCCCGCATATTGAAGGTTTGACGGCTGCTGGAGACCTCCACCCAAAAGGCTTGAAAAGAAACCAGTAACAGCATTCCAAGCTTTTTCTGCAACTGCAACAGGGTTTAATGTGAGTATTCCCTGAAGAACATTCTTCACTCCATTGCCCAATGTAAGGAGCGCGTTTACGGGCGATTTGAGAACTGATGCTATATCGTCTTGTATACTTTTTCCCCATTCGGGGTCCATTGCAGTCTCATACGTAATACGATCAGGCCTGTTACAGGTTCTCTCCACAGTCGGGCATGTATTTGCAGTACCGTTATTACCTGATGTGCTGTCACTTACATTGACAAAAACGAAGGGGGATTCCGTGATGGGTATCGGAAGGCCCAGTTCATCAATGCCGTTGGCGCTATTTCTCAGTATTCCTTTATAGGTAGTGTCCACAACGCCCCGTACTTCCAGGCGAATGGTATCTCCGGGATCAAGCGTGACGCCGGTCAGCGAGCCGGTTGTAGCATCATACCTTCCAATGTTGCCCTGCGGAAGCGTGATGCGTTGTATCTGGTACCGGTCAACCGGCATTGGTATATCTTTTATGAATATTCTTGCGGAAGGCTGGAGTTGGGCCGCTCCTTTATTTACCAACAGAATAGAATAATCCAGGCGTCCCGTCTCACCTGGTGTTGCGCTGCTCACCTTCGTCCGTGAGGGCGCTATGCTGCCCAGGAGCTGGGCCTGGGGGTTTACAATCAAATAAACAGGTAATTTGCTTTGCAGCAAACACCCGTCTTTCTCAATGGTTACATAGTAAGTATACCGCTGTTCTGTAACAGACGGCAGCACTTCCGGCTTAAAATCGAACCCGGTGTATACAGGTGCCTGATCACGATATCCTTTAAACCACTTAAACCTGTAACCGAGGTTCCGCTTGTCTTCTCTTACCGAGAAGGTAGCCGTTTCCCCATTCCTGATAATAATCTCGTTTTTTCTGAGAATACTGTCCATCCTGGGTACGCCCAGCGCTCCATATACTTCATACACTTTAAGGGCGGTGTTTTCATTTACCACACCAAGGGGGGCGAACAACTGGCTTACATCCAGCGCAAGAAGCCCGGATTTCAGTGTGATGCTAACACGATCTACATCATCTGGAACCGCTTGTTTGAATATGCTATATGGCTGTGAGCCGTTCTGCCACTCATTAAGCGTCAGCAAGCTCCTGCCTTTCATATCATAGGACCCTACCTGCTGGTTGCCATTTTTATACATTGTTACCACAACGGCACCGGCCACGTCCAGCCTGAAGGCTGCAGGTAACTGCCACTTAATGGTAACGGTATCTGGAACGCCATCGCGTATCCTGAGCGGCGTACCAAATTCAATATTCAACTCGGAGCCGGCATCCAAAAGGCTGACCGGCCCATTGTTTAATGTAGCCGCCGTTTTCATATCATTGTCAATAGCAAACTGCGGGTTATTGACGGACGTACTGCCCATCAGCTTGATCCCCCCCTGGGTACCGGATGCCTTCGTTGGCCTGCCGCAATCCTGCTGCGCATACGCAGCAAAATTTGTGAACATCAAAATCAACAAAAGCAAACAGAGACCCGCCTTACCTAAAAGGGAGCCTGGCTTTGCAATGCAGGACTCTAAACCCGTCCGGAATGATTGACGGATGAACATCTGCGAGTTCGACACGTGTAAATGTGTTTCCATGAGACTTGGCTATTAGTACTTACTATGTTATTTTCAAAATATTACTTCCGTTTTCGCAATAGTTATTAATAGCGCATGCAGCATGCGCACGAAGATCCACTCCCCTGATGCTATCAGGGGCCTGCCACTGTTTTTTGTCCATAAAATTCCTCGGAATGGCCCGGTAGTGCATTCCCGAAGCGTCAGCCCTTTCTCAGGACTGACGGGGAGATACAGCATACGTTGGTTTCAAGGCGCAAAATTATCGGAACGAAAAACCCATGTCATTAAAGTTGTTTAATAAGTTTCCCTGAACAGCACATTTATTCCATCATCAGGGAGATATAATTGGTAAACCGGATAACTCATTAATGTTGTGAAGAATTGGGGGCTGGGGTGAACACCAGCCCCTTAATTTACCTAGCACTGTATTTCGGTACGAGAGTAGCACCCGTACCTTCAACCATTAATGAGACCTGTTACTATTCAGAAGAGACACCTACACAATCATTTTACCCTCCTGAAATATTTTATTTTTCAGCTTAAGTAAGACATTACGGTCAACTCCCTTCCATGCGCAAATACAGACGGCCTGCTATTGGATAGCCTGGACCGTATCTTGCTCAGCCCTACAGGCGTAATGCCTAAATAAGAAGCGATCAGATATTGAGGCACCTGTTGCATAAGCGCCGGCCGTTCTCTCAGAAATCTTAGATAACGCGTTTCAGGGCACTCATGCTGAAAAGAATGCAGACGGTCCGTTTTGCGGCAGAAGTAATGGTCCGTCATCTTCCGTGATATACGCTCAAAAGCAGGATCAGTGTTGTATAAAAGGATAATGTCGCTATAGTGCAATTCCTGTACCTCTACATTCTCCAATGTTTTAATACAGCACCTGCTGGGTACCTGGTTGGCAAAACTGCCATAATCACCCGCAAGGTCTCCCTTATCGTAAAACTGGGTAACGCATTCCCTTGTCCGTTCTGCCAGATACTTATAACATATTCCCCGGGTAATGAAGCTCAGTTTTCTGCATGTTGTGCCAGCTGACAGGAGAAAATCATTTTTCCTGATTGTCTTCGTCCTGATCAGCGGGGTGATATGATCTATCAGCTTCCTGTCACAAGATGGCACGAATCCAAGTATATGTTCCTGCAGCGTACTCATAGTAATTTGATGTTATGTACTATAGAGACCCGTTCCATTAAAATTTACCCGCGACTGGTAGAAATATTTTTACATGATGATTTTTTAGCAACCCATTTACCAGCTTTTAAAGGGAAAACACAGGCTCGGGCCGGAGAACCCGCCAAAAATTTGGTTAACGCTTTGATATTGACTTACAGGCTATTAGATATCATTGTTCATTTTGTACCATCCTGGGGTTGGCATCCATTTCGCTTTGGGGTATGAGCAGTACTATTCTCTTGTCTGCCGGGAGCACTTCGGTGGCAGTGCCTGCATCAATTGCAGGGCGCATCATGGGCAAGCCATTGCGATAATCATCGAACCCGCTATGCCCTTCGAAACAAAGCTCCAGGCGCCGCTCCCGGATAATGTCTTTTTGGAGTTGCGCCCAGTCTGAGTAAGACAGGGCCGGCAGGCCGGCCCGGGTATGTATCACGTTGAGGGCATCCAGGGCCTGTGAAGTGCTGTCCAGTTTAAAAAGGGCTTCTGCCTTGTTCAGATAGACTTCCGCGAGGCGCAGGTGTATAAAGGGAGATGAACTTCGATATTTTGCAGTAAACACGGTCTGGCCTTGCTGTTCGACCTCAAAAAAATCACGACGGTAGTCGTTCTGCGAAAAAGCCCCCAGAAGAGAGGGTGCGGCCACCAGACCTCCCGCTCTTGTATCTTCCCACAGGTTATTGTAAATATCTATATAAGTAGAGGCGAAAATGGTTTCGGGATTATTGTAATTGCTATCATATAACAGGGTATCATATGCATTCCCCTTTAACAACTGAAATTTGCCCGTATCAATTACTTTGTTGGCATACAGCAAAGCCTGCTGATTGAGCGTTTTATCAGGGGTATCGAATGTACCTCCCATATAAAGGTAAACCCGAGAAAGCAAGGCCCATGCCGCCGGTCTGCTGGCAAATGCGCTGGTACGCCCGGCATCCGTTGTCATTAGGCTGTCTGCCAACTTCAGGTCTTCAATGATCTGCATATATACTTCGCTCACTGTACTGCGGCCGGGAATAAAGTTTATATCTGTATTGTTTTTAACCATCACTCCGGGGTTCAGCTGCGGGCGCTGGTAGTAAGGACGCCCGAACAACCTTACCAGGTTGAAATAAGTATATCCGCGGAGGAAAAGGGTCTCTCCTTTTGCATGCAGTAATAAAGCTCTCCGGGCGAGCGAAAGATCGGTAAACAGCCTGCTTTTTTCAAAGCGCCCCAGGCCTTCCAATACCCTGTTGCAGGCAATGATCAGTGCATAAGCGGTTTTCCAGTAGTTATCTGTTGACAAAAGGCGGGGATCCTGCCGATAACTGTAGATATCGAAGTATTCCGTCAAATGGCTGGGCAATGGTATCAGAAATGTGGTACCCCTTAGTTCGCTCAACACATATAACCTGCCATTGTTGTTTCTCAGCTGTACGTAGTTACCGTTCACTGCTTCCATGATACCTTCGAAGGAAGACAACTGTTCCTCACCTTCCGTCCAGTTGTCGTTGGCGGGAACAAGGTCCAGTTGTCTGCGACAAGCAGAAAGTACCAATAGCGCGAAGAAGACATAACAGTAAAATACTTTTTTCATCGCCTTTTATTTAAAACTGAAGAGCAGGCCCACCAGGTAACGCCTGGGTAGACCGAGACCGCCGCCCACGCCGCTAAGAGAGCTGAACTGGTTGCCGCCCACATATGCGCCTTCGGGGTCAACCTGCGTAAAATACTTGCTGGTAAAAGTATGAAGGTTATCTATGCTTAGATAAATTCCCGCTCTTTCCATATAACGGTTCAGCCAATCTTCCGGGAACTGGTAATCCAGCCGGACATTACGTATTCTTAAAAAGCTGTTGTTTTCATAGAAATAGGAGTTCCTGATATCAGAAAATGGGCCCCGTTGCGCTGATATGGAGGGCATATTCGCTTCCCTGTCTCCGGGATATCGCCAGGGGTGCTGGAACGAAGCATATGCCACCCTGTTAGCTGTGCTAAAGTCAATGCCGCCATCAGCCGCCTGGAACTCCATCCGCTCAAAATTCAGCGAGCGCGTACCATACACAAATTCGGCCAGCATGCTTAATGTAAAGTTTCCATATCTCATCGTATTGGAAACGCCCCCGTTAAACTTCGGGGTTTTAGTGCCCAGCGTACGGAAATCCTTCCCATCCGGCCCCAAAGCCTCTTGTATACTACCCACCTTTTCTATGCTGACAATTTTCCCGTTCCCGTCTCTCACCGGTTTCTCAAACAAGGGCTGGCCGTTTGCCGGGTCCACGCCCGCATAGATAACCCCTTTTAATGTGTTGACGTCTTCTCCCGGATATATGTAATATGTAGCCACCGGATTATTTCCACTTCTTATCTGTGTTCCGTAACCTGCCTCCAGTGCTCCGCCATATACGCTTATAAGCCGGTTTGTATTAAAGGCGATATTCAGATGGCTGGACCAGCTGAATTTATTCCCGGATATATTCCGGGTATTCAGGTTCAGCTCCAGTCCATAGTTGCCAATTACGCCGGCATTACGGAATTGCCGGGACAGATTGCCGGTAGCTGCCGATTGAGGCACCTCCTGGATCAAATCAAAGGAACGTCTCCGGTAATAGTCCAAACTGAGCGCTATACGGTCCAACAATCCCACATCCAGCCCAACATTCAATGTACGCGTGGTTTCCCAGGCCAATCCCGGGTTACCTGTATAGAACGGGTAAACGCCGGGCGCTCCATTGTACCTGTCTCCAGAATAAAAGCCCAGTATGCTGTTCAGTCCATATATGGTTTTTGTAAGGGGCAGGTTTCCCAGCTGTGAACCGCTCGTGCCCACATTCACCTTTAGCTTCAACAAGTTAACAGCCTTCCAGGCCTGCATAAAAGGCTCCTTATTCATTAACCAGGAGGCCCCGGCCGACCAAAAGGCGGCATTGCGGTGGTGGGGGCTAAATTCCGATGAGGCGTCGTTCCGCAAAGAGGTGCTGACGAAATATCTGCTCCGGTAGCTATAAGTAAGCCCGCCAAATAAAGACAACATCCGGGACTTCCTTCTTCCGCCATGGAGATCTTCCCAGACCAGAGTGGCATTATAATAAGGGAGCAGTGGCAGCTCCCGTGTTCCAATGTTGGGCAGCATTAAATAAAAGTTATATCCGGCTGCCGGATTCACCCCTTGCAAATTCCAACCCTTCGTTTCGCTGGAAACCTGTTGATATTCCTGGCCTGCCAAAAAACGGAACCAGTGTTTTTCAGATTTCCGTTCAAGGATCAGCGTGTTCGACGTAATGAAATAATCGCTGTTATTATCGCTGCTTATCAGAAAGCCGTTATTATCCAGACCGTACTCGCTACCCATAAATGAACGTGCGTCCGCATTAAACCTGCCGGCGCCCTGCACAAGGTTGCCTGCATTACCGGATGAGATAGTGAGCCAGCTGGTGGGCCGTAACGTCAGCTTTACGTTCCCCCAGAGATTATGCTCCCGGTAACCCTTGCTATTGAACTGCCGCTCGAATAAGAAATTTGGCTGCCGCTCATCCGGGATGCCTATTGTGCCTAGCCAGGGCTTCAGTTCACCGTTTGCGTCATAAGGAGACAACCAGGATGGCATCTTATGTAAACCCGGGGGAACTACCGGCTGCGTTTCATGATCAAATATACCATTCAGCCCCACCTTGAGCGAAAACATCCTGTTAAAGTCATGATCAAGGTTCAGGCGAAGAGATATGCGTTTGAGGCCATTATCCTTCATGGTCCCCTGTTCGTCATAATGACCTGCCGCAAAGTAGTAACGGCTCCTGTCATTGCCGCCACTGGCGGATATATTGATTTCCTGTAAACGGGAACGTACATAGTAATATTTACTCCAGTCAAATGCCTGCGACATCATCTCATCAGTAGGTAATGCCTTATTCAACAGTTCCTGGAGAGAATTAACATTGAACAAATACCTCCAGTAGTCCCCGTTATCAGCCCACCCCTGTGTAAAAAGCGCTGTTCTTGCATCGTATAACTCGCGGGCATTCATCCACCTGAATTTGCCCCGGTTGGGAGAATTAAGCCCCAGCTTTGTTTCCAGGTCAATTTTTATCTTTCCCGGCTTGCCCCGCCGGGTTGTAATGTCTATAACGCCTGCCGCCGCCCTTGATCCATAGATGGCCGTAGCTGCCGCATCTTTCAGCACTACCAGCTCTTCTATATCCCCCGGGTTAACGGCGTCTTTCAGCTCCCCGTAGGGCGAGATAATGCCGTCAATTACTATCAAAGGCCCGAATACGGTGTTGGGAACTATCGGATAAGGAGCACCATTGCTGGTCGTTAACTGAACGGCCTGTGTTCCCAGCAGCGTACTCTGGCCTCTCATCAGCATTTTTCCACCTCCGCCGGCGGGGTTTGCAGACAGCTGTTCAGTGATATATAGGCCTGCTACTCTTCCCTTGACCATAGACGTTGCGTCAGCGCTGGTTACACCGCGCCTGATCTCTTCCCCCTTCAATTTTGACAGCGCACCGGTAAGTTCTTCAACACGTTTAACAGTATATCCTGTTACTATGGTAGTTTCAAGGTTTAAAATATTTTCCTCCAAAAGAATAGTTGATGATGTTTCCTGTCCGGCCATTACCTGCCGGGTTTTGTAACCAATAAGGCTGAAGCTGAGTTGATGGCCTGGGAAGGTGTGAATGCTATACTCCCCCTTTTCACCGGTAAGGCTGCCGGTACCATTGTTATGATTGCGTATGGTAACGCCTGCCAGGGGTGTTCCCATATTGTCCAGGACCCTGCCGCGAAGCAACAGGCTTGTCTCAGCCGGCACAGTTGGTGCCGGTGAAGGAAAGGGCCGATGTACGGTTACCGTCCTTCCTGCGAGGTCAAACCGCAGACGCGTCTCCTTTCCGAGAACGTCCAGCATTTCAGCCAGGGTTCGCCTTTTGGCGGGCAAGGCAACCTTTATTCCGGTCGCCATTACGGCAGGGGGGTACAAAAAAGTAACATTGTACTTCTCCCCGACCTTTAGAAAAACCTCTTCAAGGCCGGCCCCGTCAAAACCCAGCGATAACCGGCCCTGGGCGGCCGCTTGCCGGGAAAAGAACAAGGTAAGGGTAATGTACAATGACCAACATAACCATTTTTTGATCATATCCCTAAATAAGGCTGTTGTATAAGAACGCTCGGGCGCTACTGCTGTACACTGACGATCTCAAATACATCTCCCTTCCTGCTTACTTTCACATTCAATATTTCAGAAAGCGCTGTTTCCAGCTCCTGCGCCGGCGGCGCCGTTACCGCAGCGGTAATCCTGTAATGAAGCAGCGAGGGGTCTTTCACCGTTATCGTGCAATTGTAAAAATCCTCCACCTGTTGTATGGCCTGGTCAAGGGGGGTATTGGAGAAAACGAACCGCTTCTGTTTCCATGCGCTGATATGAAGAGAATCTACAGCTTTATGCAATACGGGTGGCTGGCCTGGCGTGAACTCCAGCATTTCCCCGGGTTTAAGCAGCACGGTATCATGAGATTTATTCCTGAAGCGGACAAGCACGCTTCCGTGCGCTAACATAACACTGGTAGCCGAGCGGCGCGTCTTGACATTAAAGGTGGTACCCAGTACCTCCAGGTCAAGCTCCCGCGTATGTACAATGAAACGGCGCGGAGCTTCGGCAGCACCTTCTGCAAAATGCCTAACGTTAAAATATGCTTCCCCTTCCAGCCATACCTCCCGTTTGGCGGTACGATTGAAGCTTTTGCGATAATCAAGGCTGCTATTTGCATTCAGCGTAACGGTCGACTGGTCTGCCAGTACAAACTCCTGTACTTCAGCGCTACCGGTTTGGAGGGTGAGGGTCCTGCTGTTCAGCCACCACATACCCAGGGAAAACAGTATGATTACAGACGCAGCAACAGATATCCACATTTTTACCGGAGACATACGGCGTACCACTGTTTCCGGGGTTACTGTTCCAGCAGCTTCCGCACCAGCCTGGATATTTTCCCAAATACGCTGATAGCGGGTATGATCAGGAGGTGTTTCAACAAACTTCAATTTGCTAAGCAACTGATGCGCTTCCCTCACCTCTTTCTCTTTGTGGGGATAGGTCTGTATAAACTTTTGCCAGAATTCGCTGTCCTGTGGAAGATCTTTCTTCACCCACTCCTGGAAATCCTCATCCGCAAGAAAGTCATTCAGCCCGTATCCGGCATAGGTCCCTATGGAATGATCATTTTTCATAAATCTCTCCAACTACCGTCATTCGAAGGTATTATTTTATATAATTTAAGAAAAAGACACCTGGCCGAAGCTATTTTACCCTCTGATAGCGGCAATCTTTCAAAAGAAAGTATGCCGCCCGCGCACAGGAGCAATACCAGTGTGATGATCACCATTTCCCGCAGCTTCTCGAGGCCCCTGAAAACCGTTTTATAGGTAGCTTTTACCGAAATGCCCATGATCCCGGCTATGTCGTCATAAGAAGCATCCGTATAAAAACGCAGGTACAAAGCCTCCTTTTGCCTGGCAGGTAATTGCTGCCAGGCCCTTTTTAATTTTTCGCCCGTTTCAATTGCATGCTCCGCCACGATCAATTGTGCTTCAAAGGATGGTTCGGCATCAACTACATGTTCTTCTTCCAACTCGCTATGGGCACGTTTAACTCTCTGGGACAATTTCCTGAAAAGAATATTTCTGAAGGATTTAAGCAGGTAATATTCAACAAAATCAGGCGTAGTCAGATTCTCCCGTTTTTGCCAGATGCGAATAAAAAGGTCCTGTATAGCATCATCGATCAGATCGTCTTCCCTGGTGAATCTCTGCCCATAGTTAAATATGAGATGTACATATTTCTCGTAGAAATAGGTTAACGCACTCATATTCCCCGTTTGTAATAGCCGCCATTGCCGATGATCTTCAATGTTTTGACTTTTAGGCATTAATGGTGAGTAAGTTTTTATAAAGCTAATGACTTTGACATATATAGCCAAAATTTGGGCAAGCGTAACGGGTACAACAAATCAGCCGCCCTTCCCTGGTAAACCCAGTATTATATTAAACAAATTTAACAAAAATAAAAATACAGGCGTAAAGGGGCCTTCCCGTACTACTCAAATATGCACCTGGAGATTGCAGCCCAGCAGGTAAAAGAAAGGGAATGCGAAGGCATACCGGCGGAGAACGAGCATTCAAAGTTCGTTTGAACCCGACCCAAAAACAAAAAACCCGCGCCTGGCGCGGGTCTCTTCTAAATCGTGCGGACCGGACGGGACTCGAACCCGCGACCTCCGCCGTGACAGGGCGGCATTCTAACCGACTGAACTACCGATCCTCACCACAGACAAGCCTTTCAGCCTATCTGTTGTTCCCTTTCGGGGCTGCAAATATAGAAATATTTATTTCAAATAGCCAAATTTCTACGCATAAATATTTGCCCCATATCAATACAAAATTACCGGCCAGCACCACCCATAATCAGGGGAAGGCGAATTTACCGGTGAAAACTTAATTTTTATTTTACTAATATTGGCCGTAGCTAATTCCACATTTCAGGTCAAATGAAAGACAGGCACTTCTACAGACGAAGCATAACCTTACGATAACATTCGCTTTTTAATTTTGCGTTCATCATGGAGACTAGTGTGAACCACATGCCGCCGGGCCTGATGCTCCGGTTCAAAAAGGGCGAGGAGAACGCGCTCCGGGAATTACTCGGCATCCTTGGCCCAAAAGTACTGGGATATTGTAAAAAGAAAACAGGGAACGATGAAGATGCAGAAGAGCTGGTGCTGGACATCTTCCTCAAGCTCTGGCATTTCCGGGACAAGCTGGACCCTGAGGCCAACCCGGAAATACTCATATTTACCATAGCCCGCAACCATATCATCAATTTCATGCGCAACAAGGCCGTGCGCCAGCTGGCCGCTGCCAGCCCGGCAGATGCCGCCCTGCACCAGGAAGACGGCATTCTCCGCAAGCTGGATTACAATGAACTGTACCGCCAGTACAATAATATATTGGGCAAGCTGGGTGACAAACAGCGCACAGTATTCAAAATGAGCAGGGAGGAAGGCCTCTCCCACCGCGAAATTGCAGACCGGCTCGGCATCTCCATCCGCACTGTGGAAGCCCACATTCACAGCAGCCTCAAAGTGATCAGGGCAGAGCTGAAAGACAGCTATATACTACTGGTGCTCCTTTTCCTCCGCTAAAAAAATTTAACTCCCGGCTAAGTAGTGAGGACGGTTTCCGTGTATATATGGGAAAGAAGCTTCTTACCATATGAGCCAACGCCATTCCACGCGTATCAGGGAACTATTTGAAAAGATACAGCAAAACACCGCCACACCGGAGGAACTGCGCCTTTTTCTTGAACTGACGGAAAAGGAAGACCAGCAGGAAACATTGCCTTACCAGGAGTGGGAACAGGCATCCCCTCAGCAGCTGCCTGCCCGCCTGGAACAGCGCATCCTCCGCAAGGCTGCGCCCAAACAGCCGCTGCTCCGCCGCCTGCTGCCCTACGCTGCCGCAGCCGCGGTATTGCTGGTAGCCATCCGGCTATTATGGCCAGCCTCCACGCCGCAGCCTGCCACAGACTGGATGACCGCCAGCACCGCAGATGGAGAGATCAGAACGCTCCGCCTGCCAGACAGCTCCGTAGTAACGCTCAACGCCCGCTCCAGCATCCGCTACAGTTTCTCCTCTACCGGCGCCCGCACGGTATACCTGCAAGGCCAGGCATACTTTGACGTGCGGCAGGACCAGCACCGCCCCTTTGTGGTACACAGTGGAGAACTAAGCACGCAGGTGCTCGGCACTTCATTCGATGTAAGGTCTTACCCGCGGGAAACGCCCCGCATAGCAGTGCTTACGGGTAAGGTAAAAGTGGCTGACCCGCAGGGCAAAAGCATTGTGCTGGCCCAGGGAGAGCAGGCCTCCTATAACACGGACAATGACCATTTCATCAGCGCCACGGCAGACCCGGCGCTGATGAGCAACTGGCAGCAGGGTATCATCAATATGAACAACCTGACGCTGCAGGAGGTAAGCGCCGTACTGGAAAGATGGTACAGCATCAAGGTGGTGCTGGAAACGCCCGGCATAGGAGACTATATCCTGTCCGGCACGCAGGCCAACACTTCCCTGAACAGCACCCTGGAATCTATTTGTTTCATTTTCCAACTGCAGTATACGCAGGATGGCAATACCGTTCTTATCCGCAAAAAATAACCACCTAACACGTTCAAAACAGAGTGTATGAATCCAGTTCTACAAAGAAAGCTGCGGCATCTCAGGCTGCTGCTCTTCGCTATTCCGCTGCTGGCACTTGCCATGCCCTCCCTGGCGCAAGGCACAGAAGCACAAACCGTTAGCATTTCAGTGAAAAATGCCGGGGTAACGGAAGTATTCCGCAGTATTGAAAAACAAACTACGTTCCGGTTCCTGTATGACAAATCCCTGGAGGCTGCTCCCCGCAACCTCACGCTGAACTACAAGACCATTACCGTAGAAAAGCTGCTGTCTGAAATTGGCAAACAGGCCGGGCTGCAGTTCAAAACCACCGGCAACAATATTTCGGTAACCACCCGCGGCCAGCAACCTGCCGCCACCGCCCCCGTCGGCAACGGCAAAAGGGAGATCACCGGCATTGTGCGGGACTCCACGGGCCAACCCATGGTAGGCGTTACCATTATGATAAAAGATACCCGCAACGGCACCGGTACAGACATTAACGGGCGTTATATTCTTTCCGTGGAGGATGATGCCGTGCTGGTGTTCAGCATGATCAGCTACCGCAAGCAGGAAATTCCGGTGGCCGGCCGCAGCAAGCTGGACGTGGTGATGCACGAAGCTTCTTCTGCCCTGGAAGAAGTAGTGGTAGTGGGCTTTGGGCAGCAGAGAAAAGTGAGCCTGGTAGGCGCGCAAACCACTGTTTCGCCCAAAGACCTGAAACAGCCGGTTTCCAACCTTACCAATTCGCTGGGCGGCCGCATTGCGGGGATGGTGAGCGTGCAGCGCAGCAGCGAGCTGGGTTATAACGATGCCAATATCTACATCCGCGGTATTTCCACCTTCACCAGCAGCCTCAGCGCTCCGCTGATGCTGGTAGACGGCGTGCCGCGCAATATTGCCAACCTCGATCCGGAAGATATTGAGAGTTTTTCCGTGCTGAAAGATGCTGCCGCTACCGCCGTGTACGGCGTACGGGGCGCCAATGGGGTGATACTTGTTACCACCAAGGCCGGCAAGGCGGGTAAGCCCAGCTACAACATTCGTTATACGGAAGGTGTTACAAACTTCGCCAAGCTGCCCTCTTTTGCAGACGGCGCCACTTACATGGAAATGTCTAATGAAGCGCTTACCACCCGCGGCAATGCCACGCAATACTCCGAAGAAGCCATCCAAAAAACACGTGACGGCAGCGATCCCTACCTCTACCCCAACGTAGACTGGTTCAAAGAGCTGTTCAACAAACACGGCCGTATTCGCAATGCCAACGCCAACATCAGCGGTGGTTCTGAAAGAGCCGTATATTACGTGGGACTGGGCTTTTATGACGAAATGGGATTGTATAATATTGACGAACTTGCCAAGTACAATTCTTCCATCTTCAAAAAAAGATATAACGTTACGTCTAACCTCACCCTGCAGCCATCTTCTACAACTACAGTGAAGCTGGGCATCAACGGCTATCTTGACAATATCAACCTGCCTACCACCGGTGTGAATGATATTTTTGCGGATGCCTACTTTATGACCCCGGTACAGATCCCGCTCCGCTATCCTGATGGCAAAGTAGCAGACGTACGCAGCGGCAGCCTTTCCAATCCCTGGGCCAGTCTTACACAAGTAGGCTATGCTAACCAGTGGAGAAGCCAGATCAACTCCAACCTGCGCCTTACGCAGGAACTGCCCTTCATCACCAAAGGCCTTTCCGTTACCGGCATGTTCGCTTTCGATGCTTACAATTATACCAGCAACCGCTATACTAAAACACCGGATACATGGCTGGCCATTGGCAGAGATGCAAACGGAGAGCTGATGTTTGAGCAAACCGCCATTGGTACGGAATTCCTCGCTTATACCAAGTCTAACCAGGGCGAACGTATCATCTATTCCGAACTGGCCCTCAACTACAACCGCAGTTTTGGCAAGCACGATGTAAGCGGCATGCTGCTTTACAACAAGAATGACAAGATCAATACCTATGCGGGCAACCTTGAAGAGTCTATGCCCTACCGTTTCCAGGGCCTGGCGGGGCGTGCTACTTATGCTTATAACAACCGGTACTTCCTGGAAGCCAACTTCGGATATAATGGTTCCGAAAACTTTTATCCGGACAGAAGGTATGGCTTCTTCCCTTCAGGTGGTATTGGCTGGGTGATATCCGAAGAAAACTTTTACCGTCCCATTAAGAGCATTATTCCTTTTTTCAAGGCCCGCTTCTCACACGGTATTGTGGGCAATAGCCAGATAGACGGAAGACGATTTGCGTACCTGGCCACGGTGGCTAATACGGGTACTTACACATTCGGCAAAACACCCAACACGTCCTTTACCGGCAAGGAAATAGGCGAATATTCAGTAGACGTTCAATGGGAAACTTCCCGCAAAACCAACCTGGGCTTCGACATCCGCGTGCTGAAAGAAGCCTTGTCCGTACAGGTAGACCTGTTCAAGGAATACCGCAGCGGCATCTTCCTCCGCCGCCGCTCACTGCCTGCTTACATAGGCATGATCAATGCGCCGTTCGGCAACGTGGGCATCATAGAAAACAAAGGCATAGACGTTTCCCTGACTTACAATGATATGATCGGAGACGTCTCGCTGCAGCTGATGGGCAACTTCAGCTTTAACCGCAACAAAGCGGTAGAGAACGATGACCCGGCCTGGAAATATCCCTGGCTGAACCGCAAAGGGCAGAAAGTGAACCAGCGCTTTGGTTACGTGGCACTGGGGCTATTTGAAAGCGATAAAGAAGTGGAAAACTCTCCCCGCCAGACGGGCGATGTACGTGCCGGCGATATCAAGTATAAAGACATCAACGGCGATGGCGTGATAGATTCCTATGACCAGGTGCCTATCGGTTTTGGAGACGTTCCGGAAATCATGTACGGGGCCGGCTTCACCATTGGTTACAAAGCTTTTGCGGTTTCCGCCCTTTTCCAGGGCGCGGCCAATGTAGATGTACTGCTCAGCGGAGAAGGCACTATGCCGTTCCAGCAGGGCCTTGCCCGCGGCAACCTGTTCAGCAATATTACTGACCGGTGGACGGAAGATAATCCGGACCCGAACGCATTTTATCCGCGGTTAATGGCCGGGTCACTGAACGACAACTACGCTGCCAGCACCTGGTGGGTGAAAAACTCCAACTACGTGCGCCTGAAAACACTGCAGCTCAGCTACAACCTCCCGTCTTCCTGGATGCGGCGGATGCGGCTAAAATCCACCAGCCTGTTTGTACAGGGCGTGAACCTGTTCACCATTTCTCCCTTTAAACTATGGGATGTGGAAGTAGGTAACGGGCGCGGCGCGGCTTATTCCAGCACCCGCTCTTACACCGCTGGTATTGCCGTGAATTTCTAAATCCATTATGATCTTTTAATCAGCTACTGATGAAAATAACACATTTTAGCCTGCTGCTTATTGCCGCTGTATTTATATTACCGGCCTGCAACAAGGACTTCCTGAACCAGGTGCCGGATGACCGCATTACCATAGACCAGGTGTTTGCCCGGCGCAAATACTCTGAAGAATACCTGGCCAATATCTACAATACATTGCCCAACGATGCGTACCGCAACACTTCTCCCTGGGAAGGCATGTCTGACGATGCGGACATTACCTATGACAGGCCCGGTTCCGGCTACGATACTTACCCGGCCAACCTGGGCAACTGGAGCGCCGCGTCCAACTATTTCAACTACTGGGCCAAGTACTACCAGGGCATCCGCTCCGCTACCTATTTCATGCAACGCATTGGCGAAAACGTAGAAATACTGGCGCTTCCCAATGGCGGCGACCTCATTGAACAATACAAAGCGGAAGCCCGCGCCCTGCGCGCCTATTACTACTACTGCCTGCTGCGCCAGTACGGCCCCGTTATTCTGCTGGGAGATACGCCCATTGCCGGAGACCTGGCCCCTTCCGCGGAAGAGATGCAGCTGCCGCGCAACAGCTACGATGAATGTGTGGACTACATAGTATCCGAGCTGGACATGGCCGCTCAAAACCTTCCCAAACATTTTACCGCGCAAAGCGAAACAGAATACGGCCGCGTTACACAGGCCTTCTGCAAGGCCGTAAAAAGCCAGGTAACTTTGCTGGCAGCCAGCCCGCAATTCAACGGCAATACAGACTACGCCGGCTTCAGGAATAAAGACGGCAAACAGCTCATCAGCCAGCAGTACGATGCTAATAAGTGGAAACGTGCGGCAGACGCGGCCAAAGAACTGATGACCGGTTTCGGCCTGGCGCTGTACCGTAAAAATGACGCGTCCGGCAATTTCGACCCTTATCTTTCCACCCGCGATGTGTTCCTCGACCCATGGAACACCGAAGTGATCTTTGCCCGCACTACCAATGGCCTTAGCGGATGGGAGCGTTCCATCTCTCCCCGCCTGTGCAATGGTTATGCAGCAGTTGCCGTTACCCAGCAGCTGGTAGACGAGTTTGAAATGGAAAACGGGAAAGGGATCAAAGAAGCAGGCTCCGGCTACGTGGAAACCGGTTTTTCTACGGCAGCTACCAAATACGCGCTCAAAGGCACTTACAATATGTACGTAGGCCGTGAGCCGCGTTTCTACGTGAACGTAAGCTACAATGGCAGCCCCTGGATCAATACGAGCGAAGGCACCAAGGTGATCGAAACCTTCTTTACCGGCAACACGGGAAAGAAAGGCTCGTGGGACCATCCCCGCACCGGTTACATAGCCCGCAAGAACCTGCACCCCAACAGCAACCCGCGCATCAGCCAGTACGTGGCACGGCCGTTTGTGATGATGCGTTATGCGGAGTTCCTGCTCAATTACATTGAAGCGCTCAACGAATACGAGCCCGGCAATGCAGACATCGCCAAATACCTCAACGAGATCCGCAACCGCGCCGGTTTGCCGGATGTGGCGCCGGGCCTGGGGCAGGATGACATGCGCGCAAAGATCCGCCATGAAAGAAGGGTGGAGCTCTGCCTGGAGAACCTCCGTTATTTTGACACCCGCCGCTGGAAAATTGCGGAGCAAACAGACGGCGGCCCCTTCTATGGCATGAATGTAGACGCAGGCACCAAACTGACAGACCTGGTGTTTTACCAGCGTACCGTATTTGAAAGAAGGGTGTTCTTGAAGAACTATTACCTGCAGCCCATTCCCCAGTCTGAAATAGACCGGGACCCTAACCTGGTACAAAACCCCGGTTGGTAATTATTGCAAACTGTAAACCTTACAAACCATGAAACAATATATTCTCGCTCCTCTCTGCGCCGTAGTGCTGCTCAGCAGCTGCGGCCGCAACCGGGACCTGATAAGCCATATATCAGACAGCACCGCCGTGGTGTACATGCCGCAAGCCGCCAGGCTGCCAGCAGCGTTCACTTTTGACCGCAGCGAAGCCACCGTTCAGCTCACCTATGGCGCCTGCTATGGCGGGCCGCATATGCCCAAAGGTGAGATACAGGTACAGTTCTCCACAGACCCTGCCCTGGCGGGCCATTTCAACAACGAGCACTTTACCAGCTACCCGCTGATGCCCGCAGGCAGCTATGAACTGGAACAGACCAGTGCCGTTATCCCTGCTGGCAAAGTGAACACCGCGCCTCTCAGCATCACGCTGCACCTCGACAAGCTGGACGGCGTGGGCGGCTACCTGCTGCCCGTAACCGTACAGGCCAATTCAAAGGTGAATGAAAAGCTGCGCACCACCTTCTTCCTGGTAAAAGCGCTGTACAACACCAATCCCTTCCCGGCCATAGACAGAACGGCCTGGAAAGTGACCGGCTTCTCTTCTGAAGAAAAAACCGGGGAAGGTACCGCCAATGGCCGTACCATTCATGCGCTGGACGGTAACGATGATACTTTCTGGACAACCGAATGGAAAGCCGCCAAACCCGGGCCGCCGCATCACATTGTAGTGGATATGCAGGCTGCCACCAAAATACATGGCTTTACCCTCACGGGCCGTACAGACAAGAGCACCGGCAACGTAAAGGCCACCGGCAACCCGAAAGACATCATTGTGGAAACCAGCCTGGACGGCACTACCTGGAATTACGCAGAGAATTTCACCCTGGAAAACATCAAGCTCAGCACCTTCTACCTGGCCTATTCACAGCAGGCCCGGTATTTCAGGATCACCATCAACACCAGCCAGGGAGATGTATACCTCACCAATATTGCTGAAATAAATGCTTTCTGACCCGCACATGAAAAAGTTGCTCCTGGGCGCCGCCCTGCTGCTGGCCATGGCCTGCGGCAAAAAATCCGCCCCCGCTCCTGACAACCCGGAACCACCTCCGCCGGCGCCGCAGGTGAAAGTGATGACGTTCAACATCTATGGCGCGCGCGCTTCCTCCGGTACGCCGGCAGACCTGGAAGTGCTGGCCAGGATCATCAACGATGAAAAGCCTGACCTGGTGGCCTTGCAGGAGGTAGACGTATACACCCAGCGCACCGGTAAGAACGTTCACCAGGCAAAAGACCTGGCCGCGCTTACCGGCATGGAATGGTTCTTCACCAAAGCCATAGACCAGGGCGGCGGGGAATATGGGGACGCTGTGCTGTCAAAGCTGCCTATTAAAGAGAGCAAGCGCTATGCGCTGCCCGTTGCGCCGAACGTTAGCGGAGAGTTCAGGTCTGTGGCCATGATCAGGGTAAACAAGGAAGGAAAGGATTTTTATTTCGCCTCCACCCATCTTGACCATCTGCAGCAGGAAGACAGCCGGATACTGCAGGCGCAGGAGCTGAAGAAAATAGTCACGGCGCTTGACCTGCCGGTGATCATGGGTGGTGATTTCAACGCCGTGCCGGAATCGCAGACCATCGGCATCCTGAAAAGTTTCATGAACCTGGGCTGCCTGCAGCAGTGCCCGCTTACGTTTCCTTCAGACAATCCCAACCGCACCATTGACTACATCATGACGGCGCCCACGGGGAAGTTTACGGTAACGTTCTACAATGCCATTACGGGGTATCATGCAGAGAAGAAGGTATATTCATCAGATCACAGGCCGGTAGTGGCCAATATAAAGATCAACTAGGTATTGATCCCTCATACCTGAAAGGGCTGGCCGGCAAAAACGGTCAGCCCTTATTTATGCGTGCTGCCTCCACCTCCGCCAATGTATGCAGCACAATCCTTTTTCTTTTCACTTTTTTCTTCGGCTCCCCTCCCCTGGCCCCTTTCAGCCAAATGAGCAGGCCCGTTACCGGCAGGGAAGCCGCCACCAGGCAGGCCAGCAAAGCCAGCAGCTTGGTAGGCCAGCCAAAGATCTCCCCGGTGTGTATGGGGTATACGGCCCGCCGCACCTTCATGCCCGTACTCTGGTCTTTATACAACCGCTTCTGCAGCAGGTTGCCCGTACCCTGCTCGTAATAGATGAAATCTACCACATTGGTGATACGGGCCTCGTAATTTTCCTTGGTAACGGTAACAGACACACTGTCTGACGGCGGGAACTGGATCACCATCAGCCCTTTGTAAGCCAGCTCCCGGTTGGCCTGCTGGTACACCTGCTCGTAGAAGCCGGCGGCCGGAGGCTGCTGCACCTTGTTGGCGGGCGCTTTGTAAGCTACCATAGGCTTGCCGTCAAAGAACAGGAAGATGGCGTTGTTGAACCATTTATAACTCCAGGTGAGGCCGGTGAGCGCAATCACAAAAATGAGGAGGTGCACGTAAAAGCCGCCTGCCGCATGCATGTCCCACACCACCCGCTTGAAGCTGCCGCTCCATTTGATGGTGGTACGCTGACGGAAGTATTTCCAGCGGCGGGGCCACCAAAGCACAATACCGGAGACGATCAGCGCCAGGAAAATAAGGCAGGATACGCCGGTAACGGCCTTGCCCACCTCATTGGCCAGCAGGTAGCGGTGCAGGTTGAGCATGATGCGGAAAAAACGCTTTTCATAATCCACCGCTTTAATAACGGCGCCAGTGTAAGGGTTGATGGCCAGCATCCAGGTAACGCTGCCCTCCTTGCCGAAAAACAGCGCGGTGCGGTTGGCGGCATGCGGCTCCATTTCCACACGCACCAGCTTCATGGCCGGGTTATAGCGCTCCGCTTGTTTCTTTAAACTGTCTACCGGCAGGCGTTGCGCGCCCGGTTCAACGAAGTACAGGCCAGCGCTGGCCAGGTGGTCAATTTCTTTTTCAAATACCAGTACGGCGCCGGAAAGGGTAACCACCAGCACAACAAGGCCGGAGACAAGCCCCAGCCACAGATGCAATTGCCGTATGATCTTTTTTGCGGTCATCAGAATGTGTATGCTACAGACGTCAGCCAGTTACGCGGCGCGCCGGGGAAGAGGCGCAGGTAATCATACCCGCCCACCCAGTACGTTTTGTTCAGCACGTTGTTCAGGTTGAACTGTATCTGGAACTTGTCTACCCTGTAATATACGGCGGCATTTAATATTTCGTACGCAGGCAGCGTCTGGTCTACATTGGAGTCCATAAACCGCTGTGTTACAAAATTGCCGCCGGCGCCGAAGCCGATGCCGCGCAGCACGCCGGCGGATATAGTGTACTTCGTCCAGAAGGAACCCTGGTGCTGCGGTGCGCCGGGGCTCTGCCGGCCTATCTCTTTGGGTTTGGTGCTGGCTTTGATGGGCATATCGTTATAGGCGTATGCCAGGGTCACGAACCAGTCTGGCGTAAGCTGGCCTTTCACGTCCAGCTCCACACCTTTGGATTCCACATCTATTGCGCGCAGCAAATCCGGCTGCCCCTGTGCCTGGGCGTTGATCAGCATGTTTTTCTGGTAAATGCGGTACACGGCCAAGGTGGCGGACAACCGGTTCTGGAAAAAATCTCCCTTGGCGCCCACTTCTACCAGGTTGCTCTTCACGGGGTCAAACGGGCCGCCGGCGTTCGGGTTGGTGAGGCTTACGGAGGTTTGCGGGTTGTACCCTTTGGAATAGGTGGCGTACAGGTTGATGTCTTTCGTAACGGCGTATACGAGGCCCAGCCTGGGAATAATAGCGTCTTGCTTCACCACTTCCTGTGTGGGCTTCTGGTAATCTTTCCAGTCGCGGTAGGCGTCATACCGCAGGCCCAGCAGGGCCTGGAAGCGGCCTATTTTGATCTGGTCCTGCACGTAAATGCCGTGCGCGTTGTACAGCGTAGGGTCATAAGCGGCTTTAACAAAAAAGTACTTGCTCATATCATACAACTGGTACGGGCTGGCGGCGGTGAGGTCAAAGTGCGGAACATTGGGTACGGGGCGTTTGATGCCGTTGACCGTCTCGTACAGGAAGCGGCCCGGTTGTGCGGCATTGTAACTGCCCGCGGCCGTATTGGCATTATTGCGGTAACCGCTGGCCGTAAGCTGTGAAGCGCCCCAGGGCGTTTTGGACTGCGCAAAATCATACCCTGCCAGCAGCTTGTGGTTCAGCGGGCCGGTGTTCACGTCAAAAGTAAAGTAGGTGGAAATATTGTCCGAGAACATGCGGCGCCTGCGGTCAAACACCTGCATTTCCACCAGCGTGGGGATGTTATTGCCTGCGCTGTCTTTCGCGTAGGTGTTGGAGCTGCGGTGCTCCAGCAGGTCTTCATCCCAGGCGGTGCGCAGGTAAGCAATATTGAAATGTATCCGCTCCGAAAACTTATGGATGAGGGAGGCCGTGATCATGAGATTGTCCTCATTCAGCCGGTCGTTAACCGCGTTGAGGCTTTTGGAGACGGGAGTAGAATAGATATCGTTATTGCCGAACACAGCTTGTCCCCTGTCAAGGCGGCTCATGCTCCGGTTGTACACCACGTCAAAGTTTACCTGGGTTTTATCTGTAGGGATGAAAGAAATGGAGGGGGCCACAATGAAATTCTTGTCGAATTGCAGGTCACGGAAACTCTGGGCATTCTCGTAGCCCAGGTTGAGGCGGTACAGCAGCGTTCTGGACTCATTCAGCGGGCCGGTAAAATCTGCCTGGGTGCGGAAGGTGTTGAAGCTGCCGGTGGTGAAGCTGATGCTCTGGCGTTTTTCCCGCAACGGCTTTTTGGTAACGCGGTTGATGATGCCGCCGGGAGAGCTGTTGCCGAAGAGCGCCGCTGCCGGGCCTTTGATCACCTCCACCCGCTCCAGGTAATTGGTAAGCGGTTGTTTCCAGAAACCGGTGATGGTGCGCAGGCCGTTGAGCAGCTGAACGGAGGAGTTGTTTTGCGTGCGGAACCCGCGGATGGTAAAGTCATCATACGCCGTGTACTGGTTCACCCCGCTCATGTACTTCACTACATCTCCCACGCGCATGGCCTGCTGGTCATACATCAGCTCTTTGGTAACATAGCTGATAGACTGGGGCACGTCTTTCAAGGCGGTGGCCGTTTTGGTGCCTACAAAAGAATTGGTGTTCTTGTAACCGGATTCCTTGCGGCCGGTGATCTCTACAGATTGCAATTGCTCCGCAGAAGAGCTGAGCACCACATCCACCACCCGGGTCTCCCCCGCCTTCAGGTCTATGCTGCGGGCCGTGGGCTCGTACCCTACAAAGGTGAAGCGAAGGGTATATTTACCGGGCTCCACGTTGCTGAAGGAAAAGCGGCCTTCGGCGTCTGTTACGGTATTTTTCCCTTTTCCCAGCATGATGCTCACGCCGGGTACGAGGTTGTTTTCCTGGTCTCTCACCGTGCCTTTAACAGATTGGCCATAGGAGCCGGTTGCCAAAAGCAGCAATAAGACTATCGTAAATATTCGCATGAGGAGGCTATTTTGGTCGATTCAGGCTGCAAAGTTCCGGAACCGGGCGGGGCAGGGTGTGTCAAAAGCGGAGTTTCATTTACGCAAAACGGAATTTTTTACCCGGAAGGGCACAGAAAAGGCTGACCCAAAAGGGATTGGGATGGAGCGCCTGTTGAGCGTACTTCCGTTCCCAAACCACTTTCCGGTCAGCCTCTCTGGTATCCGTTTAACCTAAAAGCGGTGCCAGCCCAGGAAAAGCACGGGCAACCCCGACAGCGGGCCGCCCATGCTATATTGATAATTCAAACAAATCCATCCTGTGTTAAAAAGAGCCGGTCTGTTGTATATGATAGGATATGAGCACGATTTTGTTGGCCGGTTCAGCCGGGAGGGCAGACTCATAACGTAAAATTCTACTATGAAACCGTGCCGGCAAGTTCCGTCACTAAAAACCAAATACAGGGTATTTTTGTATCTTTTTATAGCACAATTGTACCCGCTCCTGTCCGGAGTGGCAAAATAGCCTTAAATTGTTACCGTCATGAAACGGAGGAACGAGCTGGATAAAATAGACCTTACCCACCCGAAGCAGCTGCAGACGCTGGTGGAGAACCGCCGTGTGTTCAGTCTTGACAATTGCGAGCTGAACGTATATGAAAGCTACCAGCAGGCTTACCACATCCCCCTTACTTTTAATGACCTGGTGATCACCAGCATGGTGCGGGGCAAAAAGGTGATGCACCTGTTCGACAAACCGTCTTTTGACTACCTGCCCGGAGAAACGGTGATAGTACCGGCCAATGAAACCATGATCATAGACTTCCCGGAGGCGGCGCTGCAAGCGCCCACCCAGTGCGTGGCGCTGGCGGTAGACGCGGGGTATATTCACGAAACGGTAGATTATCTCAACAATTATTACAATGCCGCAGACGAGCGGCACCAATGGAAGCTGCAGTTCAACCAATATCATTTTGAGAACGATACGGAGGTGAGCGCGCTCATCAACAAGCTGATCCGCATTTGCAGCAGCGGCAATGGGGACAAGAATATTTTTGCGGACCTGAACCTGAAGGAGCTGCTCATCCGCCTCCTGCAAAGCCAACAGCTGCAACAGGTAGCGCAGGAAGCCGCCCTTTCCGGCAGCAACCGGAGCCGTCACCATTTTGTACTGCAATACATTCATGAGCACCTGACGGAAAAGATAGCAGTAGACGCCCTGAGCCGGAAGGCCTACCTGAGCCGCAACATGTTCTTCAAATGGTTCCGCGACCAGTTTGGCATCACCCCGCTGGACTACATCAACCGCGAGCGGGTGAACATGGCCAAAAAACTGCTGGCCATACCCGGCAACAGTGTTAACAAGGTCAGCGCGGAATGCGGCTTTACCGATGCCAATTATTTTATCAGGATCTTTAAAAAGATGGAAGGCATCACACCAAAGGCCTACCAGATGATCAGTACAAGATAACATCCCTGTTAGTTATTACTCCGCTATGATACACGGGAAGAAAGGCCTTCCTGTATTTTGTGTATATTTAAATCCCGCTGTACCAGGTCAAACAAGGGGCTTAAAAAATGAATACGCATGGGGGCGCCACGTAAAGCAACGGTGAAATTGAACGTGACGGCAGCAGAAACGCTGTTCAGGGAGTATTATGCCCGTTTGTGCCACTACGCCTTCCAGTTCACGGCAGATGCGGAGCTGGCGCGGGACATTGCGCAGGAATCTTTTGTAAGCTACCTGGCCCGGCAGGCGGAGGTTTCCACTCACCCCTCCGCTGTCCGTAACTTCCTGTACAGCTCTGTACGCAACGCCTGCCTCAATACCCTCCGCCACAACAAGGTGATAGAAAAGTTTGTGCAGGAGCAGGCCGCCGGGGCGCCTGAAACAGAAACCGCCGCTATTAACGCCATCATCCGCACGGAGGTGCTGGCCGCCATACACCAGGCGCTGGAAAGCCTGCCGGAAGAATGCGGCCGCATTGTTCGCATGGGGTATATTGACGGCCTGAAAAACCAGGAGATAGCCAGGATGCTCAATATCAGCGTAAACACCGTCAAAACCCAGAAGCGGCGCGGCCTGCAACTGCTCCGGCTGCGGCTGCCGCCGGAAACATATATGCTGGTGGCATATGTACTGATGAGCTGACTGCCGGGTCCCGAAATTTTTTTTATTCGTTTGTCACCCTTTTCACCCCGCTGCGTTTCTTAATACCCGATATGGAACAGCAGCAATTACCGTACAACATTGCGGAACTGATATTCAAACACTTCAGGGAAGGTTTGCACCCGGATGAACAGGCCCGGCTAAATACCTGGCTGGCAGCCGATGCAAAGAACCGCGCCCTGTTTGAGTCTTTCAGCAACCCGGCCATCCTCGAAAAGGAGATGGCGTTTTTTGACCGGCTTGATATGGCGGCCGACTGGGAAGCCGTGGCCGTGCGCGCCGGGTATGATACCAGCCGCAGCGCCCGTCCACGCCGCCGCCTGCTGTACTGGTCTGCCGCTGCCAGCATCCTCCTGGCCGCAGGCACCTTCCTGCTCTGGCCCAACCGGCCGGCCACTGCCCCCGCCCAACTGGCCTCCGCTGCTCCCGCTGCCAGCCCTCAGCCCGGTGGCAATAAAGCCATGCTGCAGCTTTCCAACGGCCAAACCGTAAGCCTCGGCCAGCTGGCGGGAGATACCGTGCTCAGCGAAGGCGGTTCCCGCATCAGCGGACAAAGCGGACAACTGGTGTACGATGAGGCTGCGGCCAGTGAAGCCGTTACCTACAATACCCTCACTACGCCCAGGGGCGGCCAGTTCAGGCTCACGCTGGCAGACGGCACGCAGGTATGGCTCAATGCCTCCTCCTCCATCCGCTTCCCTACCCGTTTTACGGCCAAAGACCGCACCGTGGAACTGACCGGCGAAGGATATTTTGAAGTGGCCAAAGACCATAAGCCGTTTTACGTGTCCATAAACGGAATGAAAGTAGTGGTATTGGGCACCCGCTTCAACGTGATGGGATACAACGGGATTACCAGGACCACCCTCACCGAAGGCGCCGTGAAAATACAGCTCGCCGGTGACCGCAGCTGGAACCTGAAGCCGGGCCAGCAAGCCCTAGTAGCCACAGGCAATGACGTAACAATAATGCCGGCAGATATTGACAAGGCGCTGGCCTGGAAAAACGGGCTCTTTTATTTTAAAGATGATGCCATGGCAGACATCATTGCGCAACTGGCAAGGTGGTACGATGTGGAGGTTAGCGTAAAAGGCCCCATGCCCACCCGCCTGTTTTCGGGCAACATCCGCCGGCAGGCCTCCCTGGCGCAGGTGCTTGACATGCTGGGTTACGTGAGCGGCGCCAAAAGTGCTGTAGAAGGCCGTACCGTCACTATTCAATTTTAACGATCAACCATACTATTCAATCGCTTTTAATCTAAAAAACCGATGATGAACAAACTGACATTCGCAAAGCGGGCCGTAATGATCGGCTCCTGCCTGCTGCTGGTCATCTGCCTGCGGGTTTCCGCGGCGGCACAGCAGCAGATCTCCTTATCTATGCGCAATGCTACGCTTGAACAGGTGTTCAGCGCCATCAGGCAGCAAACAGGTTATTACTTCCTGTACAGCAACGATGTTGTGAAAAAAGCAGGAAAGGTGAACATTGATGTAAAAGACGCCGCCATAGACAAGGTATTGAAAATATGCCTGGCCGGCCGGCAGCTGACGTACAAGATCATTGACCAGACCATCACCATCCAGGAAAAAGCGCCGGAGCCGGCTCCCGTTAATAAGCCTGCGGCAGACACGGTGATCACCGGCAAGGTGACTGACGAAAAGAATAACCCCTTGCCGGGCGTTACCATTGCGGTAGAAGGCTCATCCCAAGGCGCCATCACCAATGCTGACGGCAGCTTCTCCCTGCGCCTGCCCTCCGGGGCCCGCGCGCTGGTGTTTTCCTTCATGGGGTTTACGCAACAGCGGGTGGAACTGACCGGCGCCACCAACCTGCAGATAAAGCTGGCGGAAAGTACCAAGGCCCTCTCCGAAGTGGTAGTAACGGCACTTGGCATTAAACGGGATAAAAAAGCGCTCGGCTATACTGTGGCCGAACTGAAAGGCGCAGAGCTGTCCCAGGGCAAGGAGGCCAACGTGGCCAACGCCCTTTCCGGTAAAGTGGCCGGCGTACAGGTGAGCCGTGCCGCATCCGGCGCCGGCGGGTCTTCCAAAATAGTGATTCGCGGCAATAACTCCCTGCAGGGCAACAGCCAGCCCCTGTACGTGGTAGACGGCATTCCGCTGGACAACCAGAACCTGAAGCCCGCCAGCGCCACCGGCGGTATAGATTACGGCGACGGTATTTCCAACATCAACCCGGAAGATATTGAAAGCATCTCCCTGCTGAAAGGCCCCAACGCCGCAGCCCTCTACGGCCAGCGGGGCAGCAACGGCGTGGTGCTCATCACCACCAAAACCGGCTCGGCCGGCAAAGGCCTGGGCGTACGCTTCAGCTCAGACTATTCCATCGGCAACGCCCTGGTAACACCGGATTTCCAGAACGAATACGGCCAGGGCCTCAATGGCGACTTCACCCACTTCCGCGCCACCGATGGTAAAGTATACACCATGGCGGAAGCCAAAACACTGGGCCTGCAGGGCATGCCCAAAATGAGCGCCGGGCGTGACAGGATCATGCGCAGCAGCTGGGGCGCCAAAATGGAAGGGCAGGAGTATGAAGACCAATGGGGCAACGTATTGAGGATGACGCCGCAACCCAACACCTACAAGGAGTTTTTCAATACCGAGAAACAGTTTATCAACAACATCAGCGTAGACGGCGGCAATGAGAAGATCAACTATCGTTTCTCCTACTCCAACACCCATGTGAATGGCTACGTGCCCACCAATACACTTGACCGTAATACTTTCAACCTGCGCACGCAGGCCAGCATTACGCCCAAGCTGCAGCTGGACGCCAAGATCAACTACATTGCGCAGAAAGGGAAAAACCGTCCCACCCTTTCCGATGCATCAGACAACCCGGCCTACCTCTTCATCAGCCAGCCCCGGAGCATGCCCATGCACACCCTGGCCGACTATACCTGGACGGCGGAAGACGTGGCCAAACAGTTCGGCTACAGCGGCGTATTCCCCGGCCTGGAAAAAACATACGCCACCAACAGCTCTACCGCCAATCCATACTGGACCATCTACAACACGCATAACGAAGACAACCGTGACCGTGTGATAGGCATGCTGCGCCTTTCTTACGATTTCACCAACTGGCTCAAACTGACGGCCCGCGGCGGTACTGATTTCTATACAGACCAGCGCCAGCGCTACCGCCAGATAGGCACCTACCAGAGCCGGAACAGGAACGGGGATATTGAAGAGCAGGTAACCCGCGTGCGGGAAGATAACTACGACCTGTTACTGAGCAGCAACCTGAAGCTCTCCGAAGACATCGGCCTCGGCCTCAACCTGGGCGGCAGCCACCAGAAACGGTTCATGCGCCTCACGGGCAACACCGGGCAGGAGTTCATCGTTCCCAAACTGTATGTGATCAACAACACGCTCACCAACAGCTACCTGTTTGACCTGCAGGAGTCGCAGATCAACTCCGCCTATGCTTCCGGCCAGTTCAGCTTCCGCGAGTTCTGGTTTGTAGATTTCTCCGCACGGAACGACTGGTCTTCCACCCTTTCACCGGAAAACAACTCGTTCTTCTACCCGTCTGTCAGCACCAGCGTGATACTCACAGACGCGTTAAAAATACAGAGCAACACCCTCAGCTTCCTCAAAGTGCGCGCTTCATGGGCGCAGGCCGGCAGCAGCGGTAACCCTTACCAGCTCACCGGCACCTACAGCCTTGACCAGTTTACGCACGGCGGCCAGCCCATGGCTTCTTTCTCTTCCATCATCCCTGACCCTAACCTGAAGAACGAGCTGACCACCTCCACAGAGTTCGGGGCGGATGTGCGTGTGCTGAACAACAGGCTGGGCGCCAGCTTCACCTGGTACAACGCATCCACCAAAAACCAGATACTGGACGTGCCCCTGCCGCTTTCCAGCCTGTTCGAATACCGCCGCGTGAATGCCGGCGAGATCCGTAACCGGGGCATCGAATTGTCTTTGAACGGCACACCGCTCAAACTGGCAAACGGCTTCACCTGGGAAAGCTCTTTTAACTTTGCACGTAACCGCAACATGGTAGTATCCCTGGCAGACGGCGTAGATGCCTTTGTACTGGGCTCAGACCGCGGCGTAATTGTAAAGGCGGAGCCCGGCAAACCCTTTGGCGTAATAGTGAGCAATGGCTTTGCATGGCTGAAAGACGATCAGGGCAGAAGGCTCATCGATCCCAACACCGGCCTGCCCCTGCGCACCAGCGGCCGCGTGCAGGAAGAACTGGGCAACGCCATGCCCGACTGGACAGGCGGCTTCTTCAACAGCTTCCGTTACAAGGGTTTCCAGCTCACCGGTTTGATAGACATCCGCCAGGGCGGCATGGTATACTCCCAAAGCAACCGCGAAGAGCTGATCTACGGCACCACCAAAAAAACGCTCCCCGGGCGTGACGGCAGCTACGTAGCCTCCGGCGTGGTAGCACAGCAGAAGGCAGACGGCAGCTGGGAAGGCACCGGCCAGGCCAATACCAAACCCGTATTTGCGCAAGACTACTGGAATGTAGTGGCCAGCGATAAGGAAAGCGTAGTGTCTGAAGAAATGCTCAACGACGCCAGCTACATTGCCATGCGGGAAATAAGCCTGAGCTATCAGCTCCCGTCAAAGATGCTGAACGGCAAGTTCATCAAACGCGCGGGCATAGGCCTGTACGGCAGGAACCTCTTTTACTTCCAGCGTAAAACAGACGGCATCTCCCCTGAAGCATCGTCCTTTAACGTGAACAATTCCTCCCTGGGCCTGGAGTCTACCTCCCTGCCCATGATGCGGAATTTTGGCATTAACCTGAACCTGGAGTTTTAAGCTGTAAAAAACAAGAACATGAAAAACAGGAAATTTCTGACATACATCACGGGCGGCCTGGTAAGTACCATGCTGCTCACGACCGGTTGCACCAAAGATTTTGAAAAACTGAACACGCCGCCTACTTCCGTAACAGACGTAGACGCCGGCCTGCTGCTGTCCAAAGTGCAGAAAGACGCGGCCATGGTGGAAGGCAACGAAAGGGCCAACATCGAGTTCGGCTCATGGATACAACACTGGGCCGGGGGCCAGGTGGCGCCGGTGAGCCGCTACATTCAGCAGCCTACAGACGGCGTGTGGGCCTCCCACTACGCGCTGCTGCGCAACCTGATGCAGATACGCACCCAGAGCCTCAAAGGCATGGAAAGCAATCCCGCCGGCAGAAGCAAACTGGCCATCGCCAAAATTATGGAAGTGACCGTGTGGCAAAGGCTGACAGACCTGTTTGGCGACGTACCCTCTTCCGAAACCAGCGAAGACGCTTCTCACGTTAACACCAAACCGGTGTATGATACACAGGAAGCCATTTACACCCGCCTCATTGCAGACCTGGACAATGCCATGGCACAGCTCAACCCGGCCGACGCCTCTTACGGCAACGCAGATTTCTATTTCAAAGGAGATGTGGCCAAGTGGAAACGTTTTGCCAACTCCCTGAAACTGCGCCTGGGCATGCGCATCCGCTACGCGGCGCCGCAACTGGCGGAAAAAACCGTGCGTGAGGCCATGGCGCAGCCGTTGCTTACCGGCAACGCAGACAATGCCGCCATCCCCACTTACAACAACGCACAAACCACCAACGCACACCCGGTGCTGCAGCAATTCATAGGCGGCAGTCCTGACCTGCGTTACCTGGCCGATGCATTGGTACGCACGCTGAAAACCAAAAACGACCCGCGCCTGCCCCTGATAGCCGCCCCCACCGTCAACTCCGTGAAAGCCGGCACGCCGGATTACCGCGGCATGGGCGTAGCGCTCACCGATGCGCAGCTGCTGGCCATCATCAAAGACGATTATTCAACCGCATCTACCACCACCTATTTTAACAGAACGCTCAGCACGCCCATCCCCTGTTATGTGTTCACGTATGCAGACGTTTGTTTCTTCAAGGCCGAAGCCGCCCTGCTGGGCTGGGGCGCCACCGCCGCCAATGCTGAAACGTTCTTCAAAGACGGCGTAAAGGCAGCCATGGCGTTGCAACCATATAACATTACCACCATACCGCCCGCTTATGAAGCCGCAGAGCTCAGCTTCGCCGGCCTCACTACTGAACAGCAGCTTGAAAAGATCATGACCCAGAAATGGATACTGCTCTTTGGCCGGGATTATGAAGCCTTCACCGAATGGCGCCGCACCGGCTACCCGGTACTGACACCCGGCGGCAACCAGGGCTCCACCAATGGCACCATTCCGCGCAGGGCGGTGTATTCATCGCTGGAGGTGCTGCTGAACGGTGATAACTACCAGGCTGCTGTGAGCCGGTTGGCGCAGGGAGACTCTTACGTTTCAAGAGTATGGTGGGATAAGAAACCATAACGGTTGAAGAGTAGTGAACAACCTGTTTGAATCGAGAGGACGGGGGCTGCCGGGAGGCGGCCCCTTTTTTTGTTGGCGACCTTTCATAAACAAAGACCCGCACCAGGAAAAGGGCGCGGTCTTATAAAATCTCTTCATTCCAATACTTCACCTACGGCGTATTATTCTTCTCCCACACCGGCGCATCAAACGTCACCTCAAACTTCTTCCCATGCTCCCTGCTGGTACATGGATACGGCTCCGCCGTATTGGCCGAATGCTGCAACCCGATCACGGAAGTAAACACAAATCCGGGATACGGTGATTTCTGGATGGTGTTATGATGCACGTTGATCTGCCCAAACGCACCGGCCGCCGGTACCTTGGCTGCTCCATTGGCATAAAATACAGACAATACGCCCGGCGGCATGCCCTGGTTGGTTTTCTCAAACATGCATTCAAAAAAACGGTTGTAGCTGATCTCCACATGGTCTGCAAAACCGCCGCCCATCCAGTGAATTTCCGGCGCCACCAGTATGCCGTTCATGGCCGTACCGGTAATTTCGTTGTTGTACACAACACCGTTGCTGCTTTTGATGAGAATACCACGGGAGCGGTTATATCCCACTTTATTATTGCGGATAACAAAACCTTTCCCGGTATGGCTTTCATTGTAGATGATATCGCCGATCCCCATGGCCGGCAGCGCATCCAGCGTAATACGCACGCCGCGCGTGTAGTTAGGTTTGAACAGCAAGTCAGGGTACAGCGCAACGATGGCCTCGCGCTCTGCTGTGGTGGGCGTGTACGGTTCAACCGCCTGCACCTTTACCTTGCCGCTTTTTGTACCGGCATACAGCACATGCTGCAGGGTGTCTCCCACATAGAACACCAGGTTGGCTTCGCGCGCTAGCAGGTAGATGGATTTGGCAGCGCTGTCAATTCTGCATACGGGGAAGGAACGGCCGCATACAATGATGCAATCGTCCCCGTTATGTTTAATATCACAGTTCTCCACCAGCGGGCCAACACTGGCCAGGCTGCTGTGAATACCGTCTGCATTGCTGGAGCGCAGGCGGGCCGGCATGCCCGGCGCCACAGGGCCGCGGTCTACCTTGCAGCGGTTGTAATGCGTGCCGCTGCAATCCCTTTCAAAGAAGGAGAAGCTGTTGGAACCGTAGATGGTCACATCCTCCACCGTGGCGTTCGTGCATTTTTCCAGCTGGAAGGCGTGTGCGGCGGCATTGGCTTTGGTAGATACTACATCCAGCACCACCAGGTCACCTACCTTTTCATTCGCCACCCATGCATTGCTTTTAGTCAGCTTGAAGCGCCTGGTGTTTGGAATTCGCTGAAAGGATGAATAGTGGCCTTCACCGGTGGTGATGCTGTTCCTCTTTAACTGCCGGGTAGCCGCGTCATAGAATTGCACCCGGTGGTTCTTTACGTTGTCTACGGGATAGCCAGGGTCAATTTCTACCTCAAACCACAGGTTACTCACATTGTCTTTGGCCACAATAGCGCCCTGCGTAAAACAGAGCGGGTCATAGTCAATAGAGAACCCGGATATTTTAATGTTCGTACAATTATAGAACCGGAACGCCAGCTCCTGGGAGTTGCAAATGATGGAAGCGCCATTCCCCCTGATCTCTACATTGCTCAGGTTGGTGAACTGGTACGCGCCATATGTCATATTGTTCAGCCGGTATTTGCCTGCCGGTATCTCAATAACCGGGTTGCCTTGCTGCGCATCCAGGAGGGTTTTCAGATCCGGCAGTTCCTGGGCTTTGGAAACGATGGCGGCCGCCAGCCAAACACAAAGATGCAAGAGCCTGTAAGTAAGTTTCATTTTTCTGCTTGTTTTTATGGTTCGATACTGCGCAGGTTACAACACCAGCAGCGTCTTCGTTTCTTTTTTCTTCCCGTCGCTTAACGTTACATAGTATACGCCTTTGGGCAGGCCCTGTACGTCTATTGTAACCTTTCCCGCCTGTATGGACGCAGGCGCTACCTGCCGTACTATCTGCCCGGTGGTATTGGTGATGATAATAAGGGGACTGGAAAGTTGCTTTGCCTGGAAGGTGACCACCACCTTTTCCCTCGCCGCATTCGGGGTCAGCTGCAGGCCGAGGGAATCTGCCGGCTCATGCTTCCGGGCCAGCACATTGGCCGCTGTTTGATCAGGCGCCATTACTACAGACCTGAAAACGTTGTTGTCGTTAGCTTTGACGATGAGGGTAGGCACAATAGCGGAGAAGTTGCTGTTGTAGCCGGTGCTGTCTGTCAACGTAACTATTTCCCCGCCTTTGCCGGTGGCATTATCGTTTCTGCGGATGGCGTACAATTTCACCGTTCCATCGGTATTGCGTTGCCCCGTAACTGCGCGGTATTTGTCAGACGCTACGCCGATAGTGCCGTTGCTCAGCCATGCGCCGCCTGATAACGAATATTTCCGCAGCAGGTTATCATCCGCCACGTACAACACGTCAGACCCGCTGCCGGCGTTGACGATCAGGAACTGGTAGGGGCTGCCGGTGGCGGGAAGGCCGGGAAGGTTCACCATGGTTTGCCCCGCGGTTACCGGAAGGCCCGTGCCCACAGCAGCCAGCCGCAACGAGCCGGAGGTGGAAGTGGCGTACAGCTGCCCGTTTGATACCACCAGGCAGCGCGCGGTGGCATTGGTCAGCTGTACATGGGCAGTGCCGCCCAGCGTGGTATACATAACACCGCCGGAGCCGCCGCTCACCCAAATACCTGAACCGTCAATCACCGCTGCCCGCACCACCTGGCCGCTGAACGCGCTTAACGCGGTGGCGGTATTGACGGTACCATCGTTATTGACCACCGCAACCACCCTTTTGGCCGTATTGGCGGATAACGAAGACACGCCGGCCGTACCAGGATCAGCATCATAACCGGCTAATGCCAGCTTGCCCCCGTCTTCAGACAGGCTGATATACCCTTCGGTATAATCGCTTGTTGAAACAGGCAGTGTAAGCCTTTTGTTGCTGCCCGACACGGACACGGGCATCGGGATGCTTCGTACCAGGTTGCCGCAGGGATTGTACTCATCCAGGAACACAGGCTGGGCTACACCGGCCGCCAGGGAATCTGCCCCCGAACCGATCCTGACCACCACAAAATTTCCAGGAGTAAATGACTGGGCAAAACAATTGGACACGAATAATACATAGGTGAGAACGTGGACAATTTTTTTCATGTGGAATTACTTGTAAGCAACCAAGTAACGTAAAAAGCCATGTGGGCCCAACAAAACAGGAATAATATTTTCAGTGGGAATGTTCCCAGCTTGAGGGAATGTTCCCATGGACGCGGCGGTATATTATGTGAATCCTCTTGAGGGCTTGCAAACAGGGCCACCGGGAGCGTCACTTCCTGCCGGGTAACGTTTCCCGGAAGGTCTGTAGCACTCACGTGCAGTATCATATCCGTTGGCGGTGTTTTCTTCACCGTATACTCCCATTCAAACATGTTTGTATTTACGGCATGCCCTTCTTCCCATAATGCGCCAGACGGCTGGAGGATCACCACCCAAACAGCTTGTACCCGGAAGTTGTCCCGCGCCTTGATGCGGATCACGGGGCCTGGCCGGATGTCTTTGATTTCCGGCGCCTTGCGCGCGTCTCGGAGCGCAGCGTGGTAGGCGGAACCTTTACCCGTCTCGTAATAGGCCTTCAGGTGAGGCGTTCTGATAGCGTCAGCGGCGTAGCGCTGCGCCTTTCTGAAATGTTCTCGGCATTCCAGCTGCTCCGCAGTGGGCGGTTTGTCTGAAGGCGTGGGGCGCTTGCAGATGAATACCTTGTTGCCCACCCGGCGGAATACCACATTGCCCAGCAGGCCGCTGGCGCCGTAGGTCATAACGTTGTCAATGCTCTTTGCCATCTTTTTTTCCACGAAATTATTTCATGCGGCTGGCGCGGATTTAGCATAAGTGCAGAAAGATTTAGCTTTTGTGTAGATTCTGGCCGTGAAAGACGAACCTACAACGAAGCTTCATAGGGGGAATAACGAACCTACGGTTTTTTACGTAGGTTCGTTGTAGGTTCGTTCTGGGTTCGTTGTAGGTTCGTCTTTCAGGCTGTGTTCAATAATTGGGTGGTCTCCATATTGTGCAGGAGGAAAACGGCATCCAGGAGGCGGTTAAGTTCTTCGAAGGTGTGCAGGAGCTCGTCACGGGCGGGGGCGGAGTCGTAGGAGGAATTATCTGCGGAGAGCGATTCCCGAAGCCAGGCCCATAATTGATGGCGTAGATGAGGCAGATCGTTCCGGTTGCAGAAGCGGGAAAGGGCCAGTTGCGGGTTTTGTTGTTCTGTTTCGGAGAGGTGGGTATGTTGAAGGAGGTGCATGAACAATGGTGTTTGTGAGTAATACACTAATTTACAAAATTAGCTTTAAAAGCTACAAATAAAGTTATTAACATTACTTATCCGCTTACTACGTTAATTGAAGGAAATTGTCTTTATTTGGTTTCGTTTATGAGTGATAAAGTATTTAACAGGATTAAGGCAGTACTGGCCGAAAGGGGGAAAACTAATAATTGGCTCGCTGATCAATTGGGCGTTAACAGGGTGAGCGTGTCCAAATGGTGTACGAATAGTATGCAGCCTACTGTTGAGATGCTTTTCCGGATTGCGGAGGCGTTGGATGTGGAGGCGAAGGATTTGCTGGTGGCGCGGAAGAAGTAAGCTAGGATGTTCCGTACGACTGTTACTATTTCTTTTCTTAAATTAGCAAAAATTTGATAAGTTATATGTGAAAGGCACTACGTTTTGGCAAGCATATCAACGCACTCTTGGAAGCAAAGAATTCCTATAACTTGGTTAGCGGCACTCTAAAATTGAGGCGCTCATTTGGTAAAATCGACCGGAACAAATGGCAGGCAATGCAACTAACTAAAGCGTTGAAAACATATCAATTGAACAATTGACAACTTAGCTTGCCCAATATAGCGTCACAGCATTTTAAAGATCATAAAACTAACGAGGTTTCAAATTGTAAATAATCTTTCGAAACGTTGTAAACCTACGATGCATGCATAAGGAAATTTCAAATACCGAAATGACGATAGAAGAACCGCTCGAACTATTATTCAATGAAACAGGAATAAGACCATTTTTAAAATGGGCAGGTGGGAAAACTCAACTTTTACGACATCTACACCACTATGCTCCAAAGACTTTTAACAAGTACATAGAGCCATTTATCGGTGGTGGTGCAATGTATTTTAGCCTCAATGCAGAGCAATCAATCATAGCCGACTCAAACGAAGAACTAATCATTGCCTACCAACAAGTCCAATCTAATGTAGAAGAAGTAATAAACCATTTAAGAACATTTCATAACAATGAGGAATATTACTATGAGATCCGACAAATGGATCCATCCCAGCTAACGCCTGATTTCAGAGCAGCTCGACTGATCTACCTGAATAAAACCTGCTTTAATGGTCTTTATCGTGTAAACAAAAAAGGACATTTCAATGTACCTTTCGGCAAAAAGACCACTAAGTTTCTACATGAAGAGGTTTTGCGAAATGCCAATGGATTCCTTCAAAATGCTGTTATTCAACATGGAGACTATTTGAATATTCTGAGGGAAAATGCTAATCCCGGCGATTTTATCTTCTTAGATCCCCCGTACTATCCTATAAGCAAATATTCAGACTTTAAAAGGTACACCAAAGAATTTTTTCACTTGGAAGATCAAATCAATCTGAAAAAAGAGTTTGACCGACTGGTTAACATGGGGTGTCATGTTTTGCTCACTAATTCAGACCACCAAATCATACTTGACCTTTATGCAAATTATGAGATAAAAACCATAAATACCAAAAGAATGATTAGCAGTAATGCCAAAACAAGAACAGGAAAAGACATAATTGTAATTGGAAGTAATGACTAATAAAGAAATTGAAACTGATTTGCTCAATGATCAATTCAGGCTTTTCCCCGGGACAAGGTACATGGGGAGCAAGAACAAGATCATCCAAGAAATAGGAGAAATACTTCTTCAATATAAATTTGACTCTATTTATGACGCATTTGCAGGGAGCAATGTGGTAGGTTACTTTTTCAAGTCGCTTGGCAAAGAGGTGATCACAAATGACTTTATGGCTCTAAGTTACACACTTTCAAAGGCAATTATTGAAAACCATAAAGAAACCTTATCAAGTGCTGATATCGACCTCCTATTGAACAATCCTTCAAATCAAACATTCATTGCCGAAAAGTTTCAGGGACTTTATTTTGAGGACCGAGATAATCAGTTCCTTGATAAAGTAAGGAACAATATCCCATGCCTTACATCAGAATATAAGCAAGCACTTGCATTGTCCGCCCTGACCCGTTCATGCATGAAGAAAAGGCCCAGGGGCATATTCACTTTCACTGGGCACCGGTATGACGATGGGCGACAGGATATGTTACTGACATTGGAAGAGCATTTTATACTAAATGTCGATCTTTTCAATAGAGCCGTTTTTGATAATCAAAAAAGTTGTCGATCCCACAATGTTCAAACTGAAAATCTAAACGTCAAAGCAGACCTAGTCTATTTAGATCCGCCGTATTTTACACCAAATTCAGATAATGACTACGTTCGGCGTTACCACTTTGTTGAAGGTTTGGTAAAAAATTGGCAAGGCATAGATATTCAAGAACATACAAAAACTAAAAAATTCAAAAGCTATTATTCACCTTTTTCAAAAAGAAGTGGAGCATATAATGCATTTGAAAAGCTTATTGAAAAATTTAAAAATTCTGTTATCGCTATTTCTTATAGTTCGAATTCTCAACCAGGTAAGAATGAATTATTAAAAATGCTGGCAGAAGCCAAGGAAAATGTGGTTGTTCATGAAATTGATCACGTGTATTCCTTTGGAAATCAAAACCACAAGATTGGCAACACTGCCAATAGAGTTAAGGAATACCTATTTGTTGGGTTTTAATATGAAAGTACCAAGTGAAGATATTCCCCAGGCAGACAATCTGACTGATGTTATCAAAACCGTGCTGGCCGTCTCTCATGGGGCGCATACATTTCAACAAATTGCAGCGTCTGTTGACAAAGGTGAGCGACAAGGCAGGTATTACAGAAAAGCCGCCGAAATCATTGGAATGATTAGCACTCCCAGGCCAAATTACGCAGCCCTAACTGCATTGGGAGAGCAGTTTATTCGATCAAATCCTCTCCTGACAAACCCGCTCCTATTACATGGCATCTTGAATTCAAGAATTTTTCAAAGAATAATTCCTTTTCTTGAATCAAGAAGTAATGTTGGAGTTTCAAAGGATGAACTGGAGATGTTTGTTGTCAACATAGCTGATTTGGGCACCCAAACAGTGGCCCATAGGAGAATGAGCACGATTACAAGCTGGTTAATTGATCTGAAGATAGTGCAACTTGTTAATGACAGGTATATACTTTCTACCCCAGCCATCAATCAGCGGGTTGATATGATTGAGTTTAAGAATTCTGATGAGCCTCTGCTACCTGGTACGAATAGGTTAAATGAGTACACTACCGTTCGACAAAGAGCTAGAGCTGCTAATCAATCATTAATTAGTTATAGCAATGCAGCACAGATTGAAAGAGCTGACAATGCCCACCGGCATTTGGTAAACCTGACTTCGGAAAAGATCAGGAATGCGGGATCAATACCGAAATACAACCAGTTTATTGACTTAGCGGCTCATCTCAACAATGTCGATTATATTTTTGAAATGAAATCAACAACTGCAAATAATGAAAGGTCCCAAATACGAGCAGGCATAAGCCAACTATATGAATATCGATACTTGCAAAACAAGCCCCAGGCACAGCTTATACTTGTAATCGAAAACCAATTATCAATAACTGAAGGGTGGAGACTGGAATATCTTGAACAGGACAGAGGCATTCACCTCATATGGAACGGAGATAATACACTGCATGGAAGCGAAAGAGCATCAGCCGAGTTGCCCTTCCTTAATTTACAACGCTAACATATTCAATTAACTTATATGCCTAACGTCTGGAACATAGGAAATACAACTGTTAGAAATCCTAAACGAATTGAAACCGCCCTAAAAATATTTGTTGAGGAAGGTTTTTCGGGAAATGCAAAAGGGTCGGAGGCTGAAGCACGCCTGCACGCAAAGCTAAAAGAAAAAGGAGTGCTTGAATTTGAAGGAAACCCGTCTGATTGGAACGGCCGAAAATGGCGGGCTGCATTTTATCAGCTTGGCTTCATCAGTTACGAGCGGTACAATATAGGCGGCACCAGATTTTCAGTTGAAGGTTTTTTTACTACTATCGGAGTACCTGACATTCATTCCAGCTATCAACTTACACCTGCGGGTACCAAGCTGATAAATGCCAGACTGGTTCCTGAAATGGAAGAAATATATACTCGCCAATTTGCTTGTTATGAGTTACCGAATGCTTTGGAAAGCAATTTCGCTCGTGCATCAATGAAGCCTTTTATATTATTTCTTCAGGTTTTAAAATTGCTTCAAAACGAAGGACACGAAGGTCTCAATAAATTTGAAACCGGTTTATTTTTACAAAGATTCAGGAATCATACTCCGCAATTGCCACAGCAAATTGCTCATGAAGTTTTAGACTTCAGAAGGCAATTAGCTGAATGTACATCGTCAGCCGAAGCCAGGGAACTTAGAAACAGGCACAAGGAAGCGTTGGGACGGGAAGTAGGCATCAACCCGAATTCGGTAGTAGGTGACTATGCAGATACCACGTTCCGGTATTTTTCCCTATCAGGGTTATTCACTCTTATAGGTCAACGTATAACTATCAGACATAATAAGATGGCCTTTGTAAATTCTTTGCTTGAATCACAGCCAGCTTTTCTATATTCCACTAATCCAACTAGATATTTAGAATATTTTTACAAGGGCACATTCCCTTTACCTACTGACAATACTATTTTTGCACTTGAAGAAATTAACATCCTAAAGAACGAAATCAGAGACAGATCAAGTCCCTTGTGGGCAGAAGCAAATGTTTTGAATGAAGACACTGATATACAAGAAGTTCAAACAGTAAGATTTTTGTTAACTGAATATAATAACCGAGAGCGTGAAACAGACTTTGCGGCTGAGCAACAATCACCTGGGGCTATAGCAGACATTCTTAGGTACCTGAAAGTTTTAAATGGTGAGGCTGTACCAGACGGGCCAGAAATTGACGACAGGCCGGCTTATTTGGAATGGGCCGTCTGGAGAAGCTTCCTTGCAATAAATGAAATTGTTTCCCCTGTATATAAAACTAGGAGATTCCTTGTTGATCAAGACTTTCAACCTCGCAGCACAGCTCCCGGGGGTGGAGCAGATCTGTTATTCGAATTTGAAACATATGTGCTCGTTGTTGAAGTTACTTTAACTAATTCCAATCGGCAAATGGCAGTTGAAAGCGAGCCTGTGAGGAGACACACAGTACAATACAAAGAACAGTTCCCTGACAAAGATGTGTATTGCTTATTTATTGCACCAAACGTAGATAACAACGTAGCGGAAACATTTAGAATAGGAGTTTGGTACAAGCAGGATAGAGAGGAATTTGTCAATATTGTTCCAATGAATCTCTCCGATTTCATTAAAGTGGTTGAAAGTTTGACCATTAGACGCTATACTAATGTGGATTTTAGAAATCTAATTGAAAAATGCCTGGTACTTCGCAATGTTCGGGCTCCGCAGTGGAAATCATCTATTTCTAATGAAGTAAATGCATGGCAAAGAAGAATTGCGCAGGCATAATATATTAAGCTTGCTTAGTAGTGCCTATAATCTCCTTTTTTGTTTCCATTATAATCCCTGACGTTCAGCCACACACTGAACACCAAACTTGCTAGGAACACAATGAGCGTAAGCAGTTCAACCGTTTGCGCATTCATATCAAGGCCTGTAAGCTTCACTAGCAGGAAATGTATATATGAATTCTGTGCATCGTGGTAACCTAGCCGTCCCCGTACATCCCAATGCCAGTCTGTACAAAAACAATACCCCCATCCATACCAGATCCCTAATACGAACCATGAGAAGGCAGTTAACAGGAGGGTGATGAGGTTCCACTTCCGGATTGCGGGGAACATCCAGCCTGTGATATTGAACAGGGTAAAAACCGTGTGAAATACAAAGAAGAAGATGTTCAGGAATTGGTACCACATGCGTTCCGGGTTTACGGTTTGTCTAAAGATACGATTTAGGAAGAGAAGCGGGATATTGTGAATGCAGCATTCCAGTGTATAAACTTATGATAGGCCGCAACTCCCCAAAAATTCCCTTTTCCCGTTTTGTCGCAAATAATTTCTATATTAGTCTTGTAGTTCCACCATCTGTGAAATTTGAACCATTAGACAACGAGCAGATCATTCTCCGGAAACTAGCCGCGGGAGAAGAATATGCCTTCAGGCAACTGTACCACCACTATGCCGATAGCGTATATTCCATGGCCATACTACATCTCAAACGGATAGACCTCGCTGAAGACCTTGTACAGTCCGTTTTTCTTACCATCTGGGAAAGCCGCCAGCAACTGGCGAATGTACAGGCCTTTGCAGGCTGGCTGCATACACTCACCCGCAACACCATCATTTCCACCCTGCGCAAACAGGGTACGCAGGCCAGTTACCTCAATTTCCTGAAACAGCGCATGGAACTGGCCGGGGAGCAACCGGAGGCCGGGCTGCTGCGCAAAGAGCGGCAGCACCTCATGCGGGAGGCCATCGGGCAGCTCAGCGCCCAGCAGCAGAAAGCCCTGCTGCTGCAGCACGAAGAAGGATTGAGCTATGCGCAGATAGGGCAGCGGATGGGCATTTCCCCCAATACGGTGAGGGTCCACTTGTTCAAAGCCATGGAGTCTCTCCGCCGCTTTATGCTGGCTCACCGCGGCAATGCCTCCCTGCTGGCGGCCATCTTTTTCCTGATAGACCAGCGGAAAAACGGCTGAACCGCTTTTTTTTAAAAAAATATGCTGACGCACTAATACTTCTGACAACTTCGCGCGACTTACTATTATATGCCGGCATCCAATTCTTACGATGAGCTCATAGAGCGCTTCATCAGCGAGCGACTAACCGCTGAAGAAATTCCGCTGTTCTTCTCCTTTCTGGAGGATGAAGCGTTCCGTGCACGGTACGCAGACCGCATAGACATGGATTTCCTGGAAGCGGAATGGACCGGCTGGCTGGGCAAACAGCAGCGCGAACGGTTGTACGGCAATATTGTCCGGGCCGGCAACATCCCCGTGGGCAACACGGATACACCGGCCATTAAACGCTCCCCGGCAAAAGTATGGTGGCTTGCGGGCGCCGCAGCGGCCATGCTGGTGTTGGCAATAGGCGTTTACCAGCTGTTGCAGCCCAAACCGCCCGGCATTGTTGCGGAAGCACCGGCAACGCCCCTCAGGGATGTGCCGCCGGGCGGCAATAAAGCGGTGCTGATACTGGGTGACAAATCGGTGGTTTCGCTTGACAGTCTGGGCAACGGCGCATCGGTGGTGCAGGGAGGCATGAAGGTCATAAAAGGAGCAGACGGCAATATCCGGTACGTGCCTGCTGGCGCGGAGGAAAGCGGCGCGGGGGAAACCGAACTGGAAAATGTGGTCAAAACACCCAGGGGAGGGCAATACCAATTGACACTGGCTGATGGTACGGCGGTCTGGCTCAACGCCGCATCGTCTATCACCTTCCCCGCGCGGTTTACCGGCGGCCAGCGCAACGTGTCCATCACCGGGGAAGCCTACTTCGAAGTGGCGCCTGACAAAGACCGGCCGTTCACCATCAGCATCGGCCGGCAAAACAAAGTAGAAGTGCTGGGCACACATTTCAACATCAATGCATACAACGACGAGCAAGCCGTTACCACTACGCTGCTTGAAGGCAAGGTAAAAGTAACGGAAGGCAGCACCTCGCTCATTCTCCGCCCCGGCCAGCAATCTTCCGGCGCGCAGATGAACGGAACGGTTGATGTAAACCAGGTGATGTCTTGGAAAAACAAAGTGTTCTCTTTCGACGGGAAAACATTAAAGCAGGTATTGCGCGAACTGGCCAGGTGGTACGACCTGACCATTGTATACGAAAAGGATATTCCGGATATCAAACTAAGGGGGGAAATGGGCATGAACCTGAGCTTGCAGCAGGTAATAAAAGGGTTGGCCGACCTGGAAGTGAATTGCCGGCTTGAGCCGGGTAACAGACTGGTGGTGCTGCCCTGACGTCTTCAAAAACAACATCGATATTATTAACAGGTTTCCTGAAAAAAAAGAAAACCGGGAGTGTTGAGACCACGCCCGGCGGACGTTTCGGGTCTGCCTGTTCTTGATTGCCAGAAACAGCTTTATTCCAAACCCAAAACTTTACAAAAGTAATGAAAAATGCTCTTTGTAACGCCATGTTGCGCCTGAAAAACAGGCACTCAACCAAAATTATGCGCGTCATGAGACTCACTACCTTGCTCCTGCTGGTAGCCGGCTTGCACGTAAGTGCACGCACCGCGTCGCAAACCGTTACCTATTCAGGAGAAAACGTTTCGCTGGTGAAGGTCCTGAACATTGTAAAACAGCAAACCGGCTACCTGGTTGCCTACAATGAACAACTGCTTCGCCTTGCCAGGCCTGTTACCATCTCCGCCCGCAACGAGCCGGTTGAACGCTTCATCAGGCGGGCATTAACCGGTCAGCCTTTCGAGTACTCGATAGAGGCCAACACCATCTTCATCCGGCGCGCCCGTCCTTCTCCCGTTACCGCGGCCGTCGTAGCCAGGCAGGTGAAAGGGAAAGTGACAACGCCGGAAGGTGTCCCTCTCCCCGGCGTTACCATAAAAGTGAAAGGAACCGCCAATGGCACGGCCACAGATGCCAACGGCATGTTCCTGCTGACGGTAGACAAGTATCCCGTAACACTGCTTTTCTCTTTCATCGGCTATGCGGAAACGGAGCTGAACGTAGCTGCAGACGGCGCGGTGAACGTGGTCCTGCAGCCTAAAACCAAGGGGCTGGATGAGGTGGTGGTAGTGGGGTACGGTACCATCAAAAAAACAGATGTAACCACGGCCGTTGCCACGGTTACCTCCAAACAACTGGAAAACCGCCCGGTAATGGGCGCGCTTGAAGCCATGGCCGGGCAAATGGCCGGGGTAGACATTCAGCAGGGCGGCGGCCAGCCCGGTGGCGCCAACACCAAAATAAGGGTACGGGGCACCAATTCCATCAGCGGCAGCTCCGACCCCCTGTACGTGGTAGACGGCGTGCCCATGCCCAATGCGCTAGCCGCAGTGAGTGTTAACGACATTGAGAACATTACCGTGCTGAAAGACGTGTCCGCCACCGCCATTTACGGTTCTCGCGGCTCCAGCGGCGTGGTGCTCATTACTACGAAAAGGGCGAAAAGCGGCGCTCCCGTGGTATCGCTCAACACCTCCGTGGGCATGCAGCAGATAGCGCGCAAAATACCGATGATGGGGCGTGATGAATACCTGCAGGCCCTCATTGAAGCCAAAAACAACTCGTGGGTAGACCTGAACCCTGCGCTGAACAAACCAACGGACGATAACGCCACCCGCAAAGCGCGCAACGGCGGCAGCATCAAGTACATCATCCCGGACGGCGGCAACAACTCCTGGGGCACCTTCAAATACAATATCCTTGACCCCGCCGATGTAGCCAGGATGCCGGATACCGACTGGCAGGACGAGATATACCGCAACGCGCTGGTAACCCAGAATGAGCTGTCTGTTTCCGGCGGCACGGACAATACCCGTTATTTTATTTCAGGCAACTACGAAAAACAAGACGGCATCGTTATCAACTCTACTTTCCAGCGTTTCAATACAAGGGCGCGCATTGAAACAAAGCTGCGCAAGAACCTTACCATCGGCTTGCAGCTGATGGGCTATTCCGGCAACGGCCGCCTGCAGGCGCAGGGGCGCAACGAACGTTTTGGCGGCGGCTGGGGCGTAAACCTCGCCTCCCTGTCCATTGCGCCGGTATTCCCCGTTACCAATCCCGATGGTTCTTATGCAGACATGCAAAGGAACCCTGATATTCTTGGCGCCGGGCAACCCGGTTTTAACCCGGTAGAACTGGCCAACAACCGTTATCATTATCAAAAAAGCTCCGGCTGGTCTGCCTTCAGCTTTGTGGAATGGGAAATAGTGCCGCGGCTCAAATACAAGTTCACGCTGAACGGCCAGTATGCCAACAACGAAAACAGCTTCTTCGAGCCGAAAGGCGTAAATGACTACGGCATTTCCACTACCGGCACCACCTCCACCAACATGCAAAACCGCAGCAGCACCTACCTGGTAGAGAACCTGGTGAACTACAACCTCACCCTTGGCGGCAAAAACAACATCGCCTTGCTGGGCGGCTTTACGGTAGAAAATGCAACGTTCGGCAACATCAACGCATCTGCCAACAACGCAGCCACCAACTATGTGCAGCTGGTAACCGGCACGCCGATTGCCGCCGCTACGGGCGCTTCTGAATATTCGCTGCTGTCTGCCCTCGGCCGGGTGATGTATAATTACGACCAGCGTTATATGCTCACGGCCACCGTGCGGTGGGACGGCTCCTCCCGTTTCAGCGAAGGGCACAAATGGGGCTTTTTCCCCTCTGTATCTGCCGCATGGAATATTTCACAGGAAGCATTCATGGAAAATGCAGGTACTGTCAGCGACCTGAAGCTCCGCGGCGGGTGGGGTATTTCCGGCAACAACAACATCGGCAATTTTGAGTGGCAGGGCAACATGGGTACCAACTGGTACCCGCTCGGCAATCCCGCAAAAGGCACGCTGGGCGTACCGCCCGGCAGCAAGGCACAAAACGATGCGCTGACCTGGGAAAAAACGCGGGAATATAACATCGGGTTCGACCTCGGCCTGTTCCGCAACCGCGTTACGCTGCATGGGGACTATTACAACAGAACGTCTTACGACCTGTTGCTGAGCGTGCCGGTGCCCATTCTCACCGGTCAAACAACTTTCCTGGTCAACAATGGCAAAATGCGCAACCGGGGCGTAGAGCTCACCGTGTCTACACAAAACATTGCGAAGCCGCGCTTTTCCTGGAGCACTGACTTTAACATATCTCACAACCAAAACGAAGTGCTGGCCCTCGGCCCGGGTGATGCGCCCATTTTTCCGCGCTCGTTCATTGCGGGCGGGCCCTGGTTCAGAACGGCCGTGGGTTACCCGCTGGCTACCTTCTGGGGCTACCAGGCAGACGGCGTGTTCCGCGATGAAGCAGACCTTGCCAAACACCCGCAGGTGAGCCCCGGCAAAGACCGGCCCGGGCAGCTGTATTACCGGGATGTCAGCGGTCCCGCCGGTAAACCCGACGGTATTATAGACGTAAACGACCGTACCACCATTGGTGACAACTACCCGGACTTTACCGCCGGTATCACCAATCATTTCACGTACGGGCACTTTGCGCTTGACATTCAGCTGAACGGCAGCTATGGCGGCCAAACATACAACCTCCTGTTCAAGGAACTGGTAAAGGGCACCGATGGCGCCCGCGGCATGCCGAAGTTCCTGAATGACCGGTGGCGCTCTCCGGAGCAGCCCGGCAACGGCAAAGTGCCGGCGGTAACAAGTGTTGGCAGAGGGTTTGAAGGCAACGGCTCGTCTTATTGGGTGCAGGACAATTCTTACCTGCGCATCCGCAACGTAAGCCTCAGCTACGATTTCTCCCCCATGCTGCCCAAACGGATGAACATCACGAGGCTGCGGGTATACGCTTCCGCGTACAACCTGTACACCTTTACCAAATATCTCGGGTACGATCCGGAAGCGAACACTTCGTATTTCTACGATTCGCCAGACGGTACCGGCGGCTCGTCCGTCAGCGGGGCGGATTACCTGGCCTACCCGTCTTCCCGCACATACAGCATTGGCTTGAACCTGACCTTTTGATCTGCTTAACTGGTATATCATGAAACGAACATTATATTTCCTCATCATCACCGCCGGGTTATGCGCCTGCGGGAAAGATATGTTGAACCTGAACGACCCCGGCAATTTCACACCGCAGTTGTTCTATAAAACACAAGCCGATATGGACGCCGCCGTTATTGGCGCCTACGGCAAACTTCGGGACGTATACAACGGGCACTTTTATTTCTGGGGCGAAATACGGTCTGACAATACCGGTTTTTACAATCCCTCCATCGATAAGAACAGCGTAAACCTGCTGATACCGGTACGGGAGAACTACGCTGAAGTAGAAAATTTCTGGAACAGCCTGTACATGGCCATTATAGCCGCCAACGCCATATTGGAGAAAGCAGACGGCGCTGTTTATACAGACGAGAACGTGAAGAAACAGCACATTGGTGAGGCGGAAGTGATCAGGGCGCTCGCCTATTTTTACCTGGCCCGCACCTACGGCGGATATGCGCTGGACGGCAAACTGCTGGGCGTGCCGCTGGTTACCCGGCAGGTAGGCGCACAGGCCGCGAGGGAAATGCCCAGGGCCTCTTTGGAAGATACTTATAAACTGATCACCAATGACCTGGCCGATGCCGTTCAAAACCTGCCCGCCACGGCCCCCGGAGACAACGGCGGCCGTTTCACCGGCGTGTCTGCCCGCGCGCTCCTGGGCAAGGTGTACATGTTCATGGCAGGCTACCCGCTCAACAAGGGCACTGAATATTACACCAAAGCGGCGGCGGAACTGAAGGCAGTGGCCGAAAACTCGGCGCTCAGCCTCGTTCCCAGCTATGTGCAGCTTTTTAATGCGGCCAACAAGAACTCGAAAGAATCTATCATAGAAATACAATACCAGTCTGACCTTACCAACAAGACCGGCAACGCCTTCCAGTCACAAATGTTATCAAATGCCGCCGCCGCGGCGCTGGTACCGGCGGGTGATGCGGGCAGCGGAGACAACAAACCCGCCTCCTCCCTGCTGAGTGCTTACGCAGCGGGCGACCCGCGTAAATCAGTGGCTTTTCGCCCGGGGTATAAAGATGCCGGCGGCGTTTACCGCAGGGAAGCATACGGGCATAAATACTGGCAGAAGCTGGGCGAAGAAAAGTCGAGCGTAGACAGCTATCTCAACTGGAACTGCAACTGGAAAGAAATGCGCCTTGCGGAAGTATACCTCTTGTATGCAGAAGCACTGATACGCTCCGGAGGGGACAAAAACACCGCCCTGCTGTACCTCAACAAAATAAGGGAACGCGCCCGCACTACCAGCAAAACCGAAGACGTCACCATCGGCGTAATAGAAACACAGTTCCCGGATTGGAACACCGGCAACCCGGCTGTTACGCTCAAGGATTATGTGCTGGCAGACTTTGCGTCTGACGCTGCGTTCCTCCTCGCCATCGAGAACGAATCAAGAGTGGAGTTTGCCCTTGAGAACAAACGCTGGTACGACCTTGTCAGGACGCAACGCGCACCGCAGGTAATGCCGCCCGCCCTCGCCGCAGACGAGAACACGAACGTTAGCTGGAACGACCGCGACTATGCGCTGCCCATTCCGCAAAACGCCATGCTCACCGCCCCCGGTGCCTTGACGCAAAATACCGGGTACGTGCAGCTTTAACATCCATTTACAAATATCACCGCCATTGCCTGGCGCCTGTAAAGGCGCACAGGCAGGGCATGCCATTGCAAAAACCATTATCACATGCATGTATACACGAAACTGACGGTTTTTATCGCGCTCCTGCTGTGTTGCCGGCACGGCCGCACGCTTGCGCAGGGAGACGGCTTTATATACAAGAACGGGCAACGCACATTTGTGTTCGGCAGCTATTACCTGCCCGCCGCTGACGACACGCTGAAAGAAATGACAGATGCGGGCTTCAACCTGTTCTCCTGCAGGAACAAGCAGGAGCTTGACCGGCTGCAAAAACGCGGCGTGCAGGGCTGGATGTGGGTGCACCTGCACAAAGGCATAACGCCTGAACTGAAAAAAACCGTTACCGAAAACGCCGGCCACCCGGCGCTGGCCTTATGGAGCGGGCCGGATGAACTGGTATGGAACTTTACCGCTCATAGCAAGCTGTACCGGAAAGAAGGCATTCACAGCGTGCCGGGCGCCTGGAAAAAGCTCACGCCGGAAGCGCTCGCCTACGGCAGGCAACAGGCAGCCTCATTGCTGCCCAAATTGCAGGAAGCAGCCGCCTATGTGAGAAGCGCAGACCGCGGCAACCTGCAGATATGGATGAATGAAGCCGAAGCCAGCGACATGGCGTATGTGGGCGACTATATGAACGCGATAGATATTGCCGGCTGCGATATTTACCCGATCAAGACCAGGCTCCCCGCCGGCAGCACCGCTCCGCGCAAGGAAATACAGATCATCGGCAAAGCCACCCGCAAATGGACCGCCATCAGCCAGCAGAAACCGGTGTGGATGGTGCTGCAGGGCTTTTCATGGAACGAGCTGCTGGCCGTTGAGCCGGAGAACGCAGTGGGCAGGCCGGTAGCCTATCCCTCCTTCGAAGAGTCCCGCTTTATGGCGTATGACGCCATTGCCAACGGCGCAGCGGGTATCCTGTATTGGGATATGCGGTACCTCACGTCTGACCCGTTCCGCCAGTCGCTGTACGGCCTGGCCAGGGAATTCAAAGCCTTGCAGCCCCTGCTGTCAACCGAGCCGAAAGCCGTTACCGTCACCGCCTGGCAGCCGGAACTAAGCGGAGACAACCGCGTGGCGGCCACAGCACGGCAGTATGGCCGGGACTGGATGGTGGTGATCGTCAACAGCGCAGACACGTCCCAGCTTGCCGCCGTTGTGCAGGACCTTCACTTATTGAACGGCCAGCAGCTGGTAGAGCTGTACGGCACGGACGAAGTACAGGTAAAAAACGGACAGTTCGTTACGCGGCTGCGCCCCTTCCAGGTAAAAGTGTTTGCCACCGGCAGAAAATGGGAAACCGCTAATAAAAAAGGCCGCGACTATGCCGGTCAGTAATATTCATGGGCAGCCCGCCCAACGCAACATTAAAACTGATTCAAGATGACCAGAACGCATCAATACGTACGCATCGGCATACTGATAGCGGTAATTGCAGCCATCATACCGGCGTTTGCAAAGCGCTTGCCCGCTACAGCGCAGCCTGTAAATGACCAGCCAGCCGTAACGCTCGTCAACAACGGCAAAAGCAATTACGCCGTAGTGATACCCGCCACACCCGCTGCGCAGGAACAGCGGGCCGCTACGCTACTTCAGCGGTATATCGAAAAAATGTCAGGCTGCAGGCTGCCGGTAGTTACAGCGCTTGCGCCCGGCCAGAAAGGCGTTTTCATCAGGGAAACAGGCGGCCTCCTGTACGACGGGTACAGGATCAACACCCGGCCGGACGGCTCGCTGCACATTGAAGGCGGCAAAAGCCGCGGGTGCATTTACGGCGCGGTGCAGCTGCTCGACAAGTACTTCGGCTGCCGCTTGTACAGCCCGCGGTACAAGGTGATACCCGCCAGTAAAACCCTGCGCCTGCCGGATGTTCACGAAGCAGATTCGTCTGTCAACAACCTCCGCATCGTATTTACGATGAACGAATTCAGCAAAGACGAAGACCTGCTTGACTGGCACCGCACCACCAACCGCTTTCCTCCTTTCGCCGATGACTATTACTGCCACACCTTTACACACAGGCTGGTGCCGCCCGACGTTTTTTATGCCAGCCACCCGGAATATTTTGCCGAAATAGGCGGCCAGCGCATCCGCGATCAGCTTTGCATGTCGAACCCCGATGTAGTGCAGGAAGTGATCAAACAGCTGAAAAAAGACATTCCCCTGCAGCCGGACAGGCTGTATTGGTCGGTCAGCCAGGCAGACGGGCCGTTGTACTGCCAGTGCGCCCTTTGCAAAAAAGCCATTGAAGAAGAAAAAAGCGTGGCAGGCCCCATTATCCGGTTTGTGAACCAGGTGGCCGCGGAGTTTCCTGACAAGATCATTTCCACCCTCGCCTATTATTATTCGCTGGTACCGCCCGCTGTCACCAAACCGCTTGACAATGTGCAGATCATGTACTGCGGCGGAGACCTTGCCGCCTGGGGTAAAATAGCCAAACATATTTACGTATGGGATTATGTGGTCAACTATTTCCACTACCAGAGCCCCTATCCCAGCCTTTTCCTGGCCCAGCCGCAGGTGCAGGACCAGGTGAGCAAAGGCGCCAATGAATTTTTCATCCAGGGGAACATAGATTACGGCATGGAGTTCGCCGAGCTGCGCCTTTACCTCTATTCGCGCATTGCCTGGAACCCCAACGTTGACGTATCGGCCACTATCAACGAATTTCTGAAAGGTTACTACGGGCCCGCCGCGCCACACATCCGCCAATACATAGACCTCATCAGCACGGCTTATGAAAAAACCAAAGCCGTCAAACCGCTGATCATCAACACGCCCCCTTCCTATTACCAGGACACCTATCTGAGCCCCGAAAACCTCAAAGCCTACAACCTCGCGTTTGACGCAGCTGAAGCCGCCGTGAAAGGCAACAGCGTTTTTGCCCGCCATGTGCACCTGGCCCGCATGCCCCTGAACTTCGCTGAAATGGAAATAGCCAAGCACAACATGTACGGCCCCGCAGGCTGGTGGAACAAGGCCGGTACGGTCAGAAACAAGCGGCTGGACGGGCTGCTCAACGATTTCTACAACACCCTTCAACGGGAGGGCATCACCGACATCAACGAGAACCACTACCGCCTCGAAGACTATAAAAAACATACCCTCTTCAGCACGTCCAACAAAGCCGCTACCGGCAACCTCGCCTTCCGCCAGAAAGTGAGCGCTGACATAATGCCACGCGAAAAACAGCACCGGTTTTACAGCGCTGACCTCGGCATGCTGACCGATGGCGCCCGCGGGGACGATGCTACCCGCAACCTGTTCTGGCTCATTTGGCCTGACAAGGAATTTACCCTCACGGTAGACCTTGGCGCTGTGAAAAAGATCTCTTCGATAGACATGGGTACGCTCTGGCGGGACGGGCCTACCATACCGCCCGCATCCGTCCAGTGTTCCGTATCCCGCTTTGCGGACAAAGATTTTTCACCCATCGGCACACAAACGTGGCAGAACGGGCAGGAGAAAAAAGGAGAGGCAGACTGGCGATATGTATATTCTTTCAAAACCGATACGGAAGCAAGATACATTCAGCTGAAAATAACCCGGCATGACCTGGCATTCTCCGGCAGAAAGGCCGGCATGCCCGTCAGCACCTACATAGACGAAATAGAAGTGAGATAACGCAAATACCATTTCATGCACACACATCATAAACTGATACTGCTACCGGCGCTCATTGCCCTGATTGTCAGCAGCTGCAGCACCCGCCGGGGCGTTGAAGGGTTTACCTACACGGAAACCTTTCATCCGCGCGAGCACATTGTACGTAACGATTTTGACTTTGACGGTTTTACTGACCACTGGCACGGCACGCACCAGCAATGGAGCAGGTATGGCAATCTGTTCAAGACCCTTTCCGCCGCGCCGGAAAAAGCGGTGCTGCGCAGCAAGCTGGACGTAGCAGACGACCTCGGCATACCGGGCCTCTTTATGCAGGAGGGTTTTCTGGATGAGCTGCAGGCCGCGCCATATACCGTACTGGACCAACCCGGCCTGCAACAGCTGGAAGATTCGCTGCAGCAAAACAATGTACTGGTCATCACTACGCCCGCTTCCGAAACGGGGCAGGCGCTGGATAAAAAATTCACAGATAACAGCGAAGCATTGCGGTTCATTACCAGCCATTCCGGCAGCAGCGAACGGGTAAATGCCTATGTGCTGAAGAATGGCAGCCGCCGGCTGTTTGTGATATCATCTCCCAACCCGGGCGTTGCCCGCCAGGTGCAGCAACTTTCTACCAGCACCATAGCCTTGCTGAAAAAGTATGACCTGCACCGCGGCTGGTTTGGTGCACAAACGCTCTACAACAGCGTTACCTGCTCACCCGGCCACCCGCTGGAGGTGATCGGCAAGGGCATGAACGAAGGCAACAGCTGGTTCGTGTTTGACGGCTACATGGAGTTCCTGTCTAAAAATGAACTGCGGGACTGGATGGAAAAAGTGACGCTGCCGGTGGTGACAGACGTTGGCGTGGCCGGCCCCTTTCCGGCCATCTTCGCCTGCGAGAACTATGACAGCCTGCAGGTGCAGGCCATGAACGGGCCTGAGTGGTGGGTAGCTTACGCGCACAGCAAAAAAGGGTATGCCTTCCGGAAAGTGTATGATACGCTTGCTGATGCCGCCCACCTGCCGTATGACGGGTACTTTGCCACGGAGGGAGACAAGGAATGGATAGACCGGGACAGCATTCCCTTCGTGTATACCACCGGCCTGCTGGAATCAGGCGCAGTACCCAGCATGGTGCTGTTTCATCCCAAAGGCGAACCTTTGTCTGCCGCCGCGCTGTGGAAAGCGATACTGGACCGGCGGGGCGTAGCTGTATTGGCGGAAGGCAAAATGATGGGCCCGGCCACTTACCGGCATGCGCTCAACATGCTGCTGCTTGACCGGGCATTCCTCGAAAAGTACTTCGGAGACCAGGTAAACATTGAAGCTGCGGTAGACGGATATAACCTGCAGATAACACTCCGGAGCACTTGTCCGCAGGAAATTTCGGGCGCCCTAGACCTGAGGCTGCCGGGCGGGCTGAAAATAGCCGGTGATGCCGTAATACCGGTACAGATACCCGCCGCCGGCACAAAACAGCTCTCCTTCCGCCTGCAGCCAGAAGCCGCCGCCATGGGCGCCGCACACCCCATTGCCGTACATTACAAATGGGGCAACACAAAAAAAAGCACGCTCGCCATGCTGGACCTGCCGCCCACCATTTCCGTACACCGCCTGCTGTATGGGCACACGCCGGTAGTCACGTACCCCGTTGCCGTCCACAACTTCAGTAAAGACACGGCGTTTCCCGTTACTGTTACAGTAATAGACAGCGCACAACCCGCCCGCCCCGTATTTGAAGCGCGCCAAAACTGCACCACCGCCACATCACAATTCAGCAACCTGCAATTCGATCTGAAAGTCCCTCCAGGAAACTATACAGTAAAAGTGACCGCCCTGGGCACGGAAACCACCAGCCAGCTGGGCGTGGGCGCCGCCGCAGGCACGGCAAAACTGACGGAGGCGGACCTCAACAACGACGGCATTAATGAATACATGCTGGAGAACGACAGCGTAAAAGTTACGCTGCTGTCCACCGGCGCACGTATCATCGAATACATCGTCAAAGAGAAGAAAGACAATGTGCTGTTCAAACTATGGCCGGACAAACCGGTAGATGACCGGCGCCCTTTCAGGAAGCAGGAGTTCTACCCCTATGGAGGTTTTGAAGATTTTCTTGGCCAGCCCAGTATTGAAACGGGTAAAAACTACGATGTCACCGTCCTGAAAAAAGAAGGCGACTATGTTCAGGTGAAAATGACGGCAGACTACTACGGCAACAAACTTGAAAAAATATACACGCTGTACGGCAGCTCCCCTTTAGTGGAGGCACGTTTTGCCCTTACGTTTAAGAATCCGGAGCTCAAGATGCTGGGGCCTCAGCCCATGCTGGCGCTTGGTAAAGCGCATGGGCCGGAAGACGTACATATTTTCCCCGACCGCGGCGGGCTGCGCGAGTTCACGATGGACCCAACGAAATATTACGGCAGGGTGTTCTTTCCCCGTGAAGGATGGAACGCCGCATATGACCGTAACGAAGACATCACCTTTGTAGGGGCCTTCCCGGTAGATCAGCCGATTTTTCTGCACCTGTGGATGAACCACCCCTCAAACCCCGGCTCCCACTATTTCTATTCGGAAATGCAGCCCTGGGTACGCATCTACCAGAAAAGCACCATGTATTTCTCGTATTACCTGTGGGCTTCCGCCGGGCCCTGGCAGCGCGGAGTGGCAGCATTGCGGGGCAGGAACCTGGTAACCCTCAGCCACCATTGACCTTTTAAATGATCCACCATGCATTACCCGACAATAAAAACTTATACAACAGGCATATGCCGCCTCCTTTTCGCCGCTGTTATCCTGGCCTTACCGGCCAGCGCGCAACAGCCGGCAAAAACCGGGCAGCTCAACATTACGGATATCAGGCTGGACTACCCCAGCCCTAATATTCCTTACTATCATTTCAAAGCTGTGCTGCAATTGCCCCACCCTTCCATCATAGAAGTGGAGGCCGCCATTGACGGCAAACCACTGCGGGCCACGGACCTGCGGAAAACAGATGGCCTGGAAACGCCGGCACGCCCGCCCATAGCGTCACGGTCTCCCTCCGGCTATAGCATGGCGCAAGACGGGTCTGTGTACGAGCAACCGCAGGTGATAGGCTGGGCGCGGTGGGAACCCGGCAAAACCTATACGGTGCGCCTTACCGTGCGGTTAAAGAAAACCGCCCATGCATCGAAAGATGATGTAATACTCTCTGCCGTCAAAACATTGCGGGCGCCCGCCGGCCCTGCCGTGTTCAGCACCAAATGGAAAAACTACAAAGCCGTGGTGGTGAGCGAAACGGCCGGCATCAGCAGGACCAACGAGCCCGTAAAAGCGCTGCTGGCGTTTTACCCGGACGAGCAGCACGGGCTGGTGAAAGAAGTACGGGTAGTAGCCATAGACCCGGAAACACATGCGGCCACGGAGGTGAGCTCACAGGTGTTTGACGTACAACAGCACCTGCAGGAAGACGACCGCGCGCCGGACAAAAACGGCAAACCCACGCGCGCCGTTCCGCTATGGCTGCCCACCGTCACAGCGCAGGTTGCTTTCTCCGCCACCGTGCCCGCCCGTCAAAGCCGCGTATACCTCATCTACTATAACAATGCGGACGCGCCGGCGCCGCGGTATGGCAGCGATCTGCAAACAACCGGTAAAATGCCCGGGCTGCAGGTACGCAATAACACGTTCTCCCTCACGCTCCACCCCAAATCCGGCCACCTCGATGAAGTGAAGCTGAACAGCCTGCCGCAGGCGCCGCTGTTCCACCACCTGGAAACCAACGGCGCCATACACTGGAACCCGGACGTGTATATTCCCCCACGGCCATGGACGCATACCTCAGACTGGTCTCCGCCGGCCCACATGCATTCGGTAACCGGCCCGGTCATCACCCAAAGCGAAATATGGGGCCCCATGCCCCAGGTGCCGGAAGTAGATGCATCCGTACGGTATGAATTTTTCCCCGGCGTGCCTTATTTCATTGCCAGTACATCCATGCGCATCAACGAAACCGTGAACTGCCTTGCCCTGCGCAACGCCGAAATGGTGTTCAAGCGTGAGCTGATCACCCATGCTGCCTGGTATGATGTGATCAGGGATACCGTAATTACCTGCGACGTGCAGCACATGCCCGACCTGACCGATCTGCGGATGGAAGCCGACGTTCCGTGGATCGCTTTTTACAATGAGACCACTGGTATCGGCTTTGCTGGCATACAGCTCGAATACGCCAACGCGGGCCTTGAATCCGGTCCCCGCTTGCTGAACCCCTTCTTCTATATCACCGCCGGCCCATGGATCTACTGGGCACGCGGGCTTTCGCACACTTACCTTTCTTCCAACATGCAACAGGTAGTACCCGCCATGAAGGGCAGTATGTTCTCTGAAAAATGGGCCTATCTCGTGTACCGCACCAACGAAGGCAGCACACCCTATGCCCCCGTGCAGGCATGGCAAAAACGCCTCCAGCACCCGTTGCGCCTGCAACTGGTGGAAGAAGTAGACCAACGTGTGTCACGGACGCTGGAAGAAGTATATATGAACAACGGCAAAAGCGGATGGGAAGGCAGGCAGAACAAAAAAATGCATGAAGCCGCGAAAGACAGCACCCATACCATAGACACCGCGCCCAGCGAATTTTTCGACTAAACAACTACATATGAAACCATATTATTTCCTCTTCCTGTTATGCGCGGCATGGCTGCCACCCGCCGCCGTTGCCCAAAACGGGAAAGCGAAGATGCCTACCCGGCCCAATATCATCTACATTTATACGGACGATCAGCGGTACGATGCCATGAGCGTAGTGCAACAGGCGCAGGGCATCAAAGCCCGGTTTCCCTGGTTTAAAACGCCGAATATGGACAGAATTGCCAGAGAAGGGGTTCGCTTCAGCAATGCTTTTGTGGTGAGCTCGCTCTGTTCCCCCAGTCGCGCCACGATGCTCACCGGCCGCTACAATCATCTGAACGGCGTTACCAACAATCATACGGAACTGGCGGATACAACAGACACTTATGCCACCGCACTGACGGCTGCGGGATATGTGACCGCTTTTTTCGGCAAGTGGCACATGGCCCGGCAGCAGGGCAAACGGCCGGGATTTACACACTCATTCAGCTTTGTGGGGCAGGGCCGTTACATTGATTGCCCCTTTGAGCTGAACGGTGAACGGGTGGTGGAAACAAAGGGCTGGGTAGATGATGTATCGACAGACAGTGCACTGGCCTTCATCCGCCGCTGTAAAGACACCACTTTCCAGCTGTCGCTCGCCTTTAAATCTTCCCACTACAACTGGACGCCGCCGGAAAGGCTTGCACACCGGTTTGACCATGTACCCCTGAAAAAACCGGCCAATGAAGCGGCGAATGTTGCATACCGCGGCAAGATCGGGGATGGGAGGGCAATACCCCGCCCACCGGCTGCTCCCGCATCGTGGGCGGAAACCAACGATACCATTATCAGGAAATACTTTACCGTGCTGGCCGCAATAGATGAAAACGTAGGCCGCGTGCTGGACCTGCTGGACTCTCTCCACCTCGCGGAAAACACCGTGGTGGTCTATTCATCGGACAACGGGTACTTTCTTGGAGAACGCAACCTGTCTGACAAGCGGGCCGCATACGAAGAATCGCTGCGGGTGCCTTTGCTGGTGCGTTACCCCGCCCAGCTGCCCGCCGGCAAGGTGGTTGACAAACTGGTGCTCAACCTGGACCTTGCGCCCACCTTTACCGAACTGGCCGGTGCGCCAACGCCCGAAAGTTTTCAGGGCAATAGCTGGCTGGCACTAGCCAAAGGCAAACCCGTCAAATGGCGCACTTCGTTCTTTTACGAATACTTTTACGAAACGCCGTATGCCATTCCCACCATCATCGCGGAGCGCACGCAACACGCCAAGCTGATCTATTACCCCGGCCAGCCAGACTGGTCTGAGCTATACGATCTGAAAAATGACCCCGGCGAAAAAAAGAACCTTTACAACAACCCACGGGCAGCGCGGCTGCAAACGGAAATGACGGCGCGGTTCAAAAAAGACTCTGCCGCCGCAAAGTTCTTTATTCCAGCCATTGCAGATAAACCGCCGCTGGATGAACATGGGCGGTATGTGCCGCCTGTTTACCTGCCGGAAGTAAGGAATACAAAGCTTCGGTGACTTGTATGCGGGATTCCGGAAAAGCTGTATAGGTCTGTAGATCTATGCAGCTTTTTCGTTTTTGGGCAAATGACGAAAGACGGGCAATGGGGTTTTCTTAAAGCCTGTAAAGGCATACCGGGGTTTAAAGAGGCGGCGGCTACACTTCCGCAGCAACCTTGGCATATTTGTTCCGGTATTCCACAGGTGTTAGCCCGGTCACTTTTTTAAACGTATCCCGGAAAGCGCGGGTATCGGTATATCCCACATCAAACATTACCTCGCCCACATTTTTCCTGGAAGCTTCAAAGAAGCGCTTGGCGGCTTCTATGCGCACTCTTTGTATATATTCCAGAGGCGTGTTGTTGGTTGCCAGTCTGAACCTCCGTTCAAAGGTCCTGCGTGCGGAATTAACGATGGCGGCCAACTCGTCTATCGTCATTTTTTCGTTGTAATTCTTCTCTATGTACTCCTGGACCTTCATAATCTCCTCATCTGCATGCTTCTTCTGGCCTTTAAACACCGTAAATACAGCCTGGCTGTTGCGGCCAATATCCAGGGCGAAGTTTTTTGAGATCAATACAGCCGTTTCCCTGTCTGAAAATTTCTCAATCAGGTATAAGACCAGGTTCCAAAGGCTGCTGGCGCCCCCGCTGCTGTATATATTGCCTACTTCAGTGATAATAGCGCCGTCTACCACGTCTATGTCCGGGTACCGCGCTCTGAACTCGTCAAGGTAGGCCCAATGCGTGGAACATTTTTTGCCGGTCAGCAAACCCGTTTCGGCCAGCAGGAAAGCGCCCAGGCACAGGCTGGCAACGCTACAGCCCTGTTTGTACAACTTCCGGATGTAAGGGATCGCATCGCTGTTTATTTTTATTCCATCCTCAATACTCCCATATACGGGGGGAATAATCAGCAAATCGGTTTCATTCACATCCTGCAGCAAACGGTCGGTCTTTATGGTATACTCGCCGTCGTTGGCAGATACAAATTGGGTAAGGCCGGCATACTCCACCTGGAATATCGGCTCTTTGCCCAGGGCCGTCAAAAAATCATTGGCTGCCTTAAAAGCCCGGTACGGTGGCGTTACGGCTTCAATAACGCCTTTTTCAGGTGCAAAAACTGTTACTTGCATAGATGCTGAATACTTATTAGTAAAGATAATGCATGGTTGCCGTTTTCACCCCCCTATTTTGACGCATTCATACAACACCGGTTTCCTGTATTTGCCCCATCTTTGCCTTATCAAAATAACCACTAAAATTCACACACATGGCAAAGAAAATATTCATCAACTTACCGGTAACTGATCTTAAAAAGTCAATGGAATTCTACACCAGGATCGGCTTCACCAACAACCCGGCCTTTACGGACGATACGGCGGCCTGCATGGTATTGAGCGAAGAGATTTACGTTATGCTGCTGACGCACAACAAGTTCTCTGACTTCACAAACAAAAAGATCATTGATGCCAAAACGGGCATTGGCGTGATCAACTCTGTTTCGGTTGACAGCCTGGAGGAAGTCAATACCATGGCTGATGCTGCTTTAAACGCCGGCGGCAGCGAGCCCAATTCCCCGAAAGATTACGGGTTCATGCAGCAAAGAAGCTTTACTGACCTGGATGGCAACCACTGGGAAGTATTATACATGGATATGAGCAAGCTTCCCGGTTAATAAAAAAACAACTGAGTGTTGAAAGATCAATTCGCATTCGCAATACATCTGTCCTTTAACGGGAATTGCAGACAGGCTTTCAACTATTACAAAACATGTTTTGGAGGAGAACTGACGGTGCAAACACTGGCGGACATGCCACATTGCAGCGGAATGAGCCAGGAAATGTGCAAGGCGGTTGTATGGGCTACTTTGGAAAACCAGTATTTCAAGCTGGTGGGAACAGACCTGACCGATGACGGCAATATTGTCTCAGGCAACAATGTAAGTATCCTGATAGCATGCGCCTCTTTTACCGAGCGGACGAGACTGATTGGCAAGCTCATAGGCAGAAACTGCTGTTCCATGGAAAATAACAGCCCGTTAGTTAATATCATTGACATGTACCGTATCAACTGGATCCTGAGTGTTAATTAATAAATTATGCAAAAATGAAAAAGACTAAAATCATCTTTTGGGTATCTACGGTTTTTATTTTTCTATTTGAAGGCATCATGCCTCTCAGTACTTTGTTGTTCACACCAGCATATGCCTATGTGGGCACCAGGCCGCTCGGCTACCCTGACTACTTTGCCATCTCACTGATCATTATGAAGTTTTCAGGCGCATTAGCCATATTGCTGCCCGCAATACCCGCCCGGTTAAAAGAATGGGCCTACGCTGGCCTTACGTTCAACCTGCTGTTCGCCGTTATCAGCCACATTGTCGTAGATGGGAACATAGCGTTTATACTCACGCCTGTAGTGGTGATGATCATTCTGGCGCTGTCTTATTTCAGCAGCGGAAAAATGCAAATGGCTTATAGCAAACAAAAGCAGGATGCCAGGGTACTGCAGGGGAGCATTGCCTGAGTAATTAACCAAATTGCATACATCAAACCTGACTAAAATGGCAAAGACGGACTACAAAACAATTGATCAGTACCACGAGAATTTTTCGGGAGACGTACTGGACAGAATGAAAACCATAAGGGAAATCATTCACAATGTGGCGCCTGATGCAGAAGAGACGATCAGTTATCAAATACCGTGTTTCAAGTACCATGGCTATTTGATCTACTACTGTGCATTTCCCAAACACCTCACCATCTCACACCCATATAGTGCGGCATTCTGGGAACACTTCAAGGCAGACCTGGAAGGGTACAAAACAAGCAAATCGGCCATCCAGATCCCCCACAACCGGCCTTTACCAGAGAAGCTGATCAGGAAGATCATTGAGTTCCGGAAAAAGGAGAACCTGGCTGCGGTAAAAGCAGCACGGTAAGCAAAAAAAACGCCTGGGTTGGACCAGGCGTTTTTTTGCTCCCGCAGGCACTTCACCGCGCTGTGACGTTTATTTCTCAAGCAGCGCCGCAACACACCAAAGGTATGGCGCCTGCCCGTGATAATCACCCGTTCTGCGCGGACGGTCATAATAATACTGTTTATCGTTCTTTTTATTGGTCCCCACACAAACTTCAGCAACCGCTCCTTTTTTATCAACATAAGGCACTAAAGCCATCCAGGCTTTCCGGGCCACAGGAGCATACCTTTTAGCATTCAGCCATTTTTGCTTCACGCCTGTAATTAATGCATAAGTAAACATCGCTGACCCTGATGTTTCCGCCCAACTATCCTTTTCATCAATTAACTGATTCCATAAACCGCCAGGTGTCTGATGCGCTTTTAAACTCTCCATCATTGCCTGGTAGCCCTGCATAATACGCGGGCGGTATCTATTATCCGGGGGTAAAAAACGTAGCAACTCTGCCATGCCCGCAGCCATCCATCCATTACCACGCCCCCAGTAAAACGGAACATCCGGGGCATGATAGAACAGGCCATTCGGCCGTTGCAGCTTTTCTAAATAAAGCACCATTTCCTTGGCAGCACGATCAATATAATTCACATCTTTGGTTACTTTATATGCCTGTGACTGTACTATAGTGATCATATACATATCATCGATCCAGAGGCGTGTTTGCCAGGAGAACCCATCTTCCGCCCATGATCTTTCTTTAGTACTGGCGGTTGCAGGAACTTCCCACTGAGTATCGGCATAAGGCAAACCCAGCTCCAAATACTTCGTGTTTTTTGTTATTTGATAAAGTTCCAGCGGCAGGCTGCCAAACATATTCAGATCAACATGATTTTTAACCGGCAAAAGCGCTTTTTCTGTTGTAAAAAGCGGTTGGAATTTTTTTTCTAAAAGATCAAGCAGCACCGCATCATTGGTTAACGATGCAAATTTAAGCGCCCCATTCCAATAGAATGTTTCAGGATAGCTAATCCATTTGCCCGCATGTAATGCATGTTTCGCATCTATAAAACGGTATGCTATTAGCTTACCCACCTCTTCAGGCGTATAACCTTCGGGAAATTTATTCAGACTGCTTTTTTGAGCAAATAAAAGCTGAAAAGGCAATAACAATAATAACGTAAGGATGTGCTTGTACATTATACTTATTTTTTTATCAAACGTCTTTCTGTTCTCCACTATTGATCTTTAAACCTGAATACGGATACTTCTGCCAGACCGGGTTGACGCTGCGTATCGTAGCCGGACCTGGGAGCCAGCCTGAAATACCGGAACTGCTTGCGTTGGGGCAGATCTATGTATTGTTTCAACAGATCGATATTATTGAGGGTAAATACCCCCAGGCTTTCCCAGGAATTATTATCATTACTGATCAGCAACTGCAGTTCCTTTATTTTGCGGTCACCTTCTTTCTGGTTGATGATAACGCCATCAACACCGGATACTTCTCCCATATCTATTGTAACCCAATGTCCGGGATAATCCGTTGGATCGGAAGAATACCGTGCAATCCAGAAAGTAGCCGTATTGTTATCTATCAGGCGGGATGCCAAACGGCCGTTAACAGTTTCCTCCGAGCTAAATGCTGCAATAGTCCATTTAGCCTTGGGGTATATGTATCGCCATTTCTCACCGGAAGGGCGGTTTTGCGGTATGGCAATATTCACCGGGGCACCAAAGTTGGGAGAACCATCAGCGTTCCAGGTAAAACGCTGGATCCGCGGGTTGCGGCCATTATCATCCCCCCCGCCCGGGCGTGTACGTGCATGGTAAATAAGCCAGTCCTCTTTGCCGTCGGGCGATTTAAAAAAGCCATTGTGTCCCGGGCCATAGGCGCTGCTTTCAGCTCTCATGGAAAAAACCGGCTGGTCTTTCTTCGTCCAGTCAGCAGGGTCCATAGGGTCCCCGTTTTCTTTAAGCGTGAGTAACCCCAGGCAGTAGCCATCTACCCAGTAACCGCTGCCTGAATACACCACAAATACCCGGCCCTGTGGATTGATCAGCACCTGCGGTCCTTCATTGATAGGGTTACCCTTCTTTTCCCAATCATAGGCAGGCGAAGCTATGATCACTTTTTCGCTTGAGATGGTCCAGGGATTGCTCATCTTTGCAATATAAATGTGCTGCGGCGGCGCCCCGGCATTACCTCCTGACCAGATCATATACATCTGGCCGTTATGCCGCAATACGGTACCATCGATTGCCCATTGATTGGACGCGTCCGATACTTTCCCCTTTATCAACCAGTTCCCTTCTACAGGAGTGGGCGAAGAGTTCTCCAGCACATACATGCGATGGTTGGCATTCGTGCCGTCATCAGCAGCAAAATAAAAGTACCATTTCCCGTCGATCTCATGAAGCTCGGGCGCCCACAGGTTTTTTGAATAAGGCTGACCGGAGGGGGGTGTCCAAACTTCATGCCTGCGGGCCGATGCAAGCGATGACATATTTCGGGTTTCCAGGATAACCAGTTTGCTGCCCTGGGTATAAGTATAGTAGTATGTCCCGTTTTTTTCGATCACCCAGGGATCAGCACCGCCGGGCATGAGCGGGTTGGTAAACGTACTGTCTATGGTAAATGCGGACAAATCATCTCCTCCGGATGAAGGAGGCGGGTTTTCCGGCGGCGGCGCACCGGGAGTATCCGATGATTTATGGCAGGCATTGCCCATTAATACACCGGCGAGCATGCATACCGCAACTATGAATCGTTTCATATAATGCATTTATATATTCAATTAACCACCTTTTATGTTCTCTTACAGGGCTTAGGGTGCTACACCCAGGTATAACTCCTGTATTTGTACCGTATTGCCCTGTGATGTGTACGATGACTGGTTAAAGCATTGTGCTTTCTGCGCATAGAACTTCAGGTAACGGTAGCTGGATTTTGGCAGGGCTATATTCACAGTCTCCTGCACGGATGCTGTTGCGGCATTGGGAATAGCCACATCTGTTGCAATCACCTCGAAATTTGTACCATCGTTGCTGCCTGATATTTCATCGAATGCGTACCATCTTATAAAGGCTTGCGTAATGTCCCTGTGACGTATTCTAAAGTAATTCACATCCTGTGCGGTCTTCATGTCTACAACAAAATAAATAGCCGCTCCTGACGGCACCGTTACTTTAGTAGTAGTGCCGGATGTTTTACCCGGCCTTACGAGGCAGAAATTGGTGGCGAGATCACCGTCAATGGCAGCCAGCAATGAATTTCCTTCCGGATTGTTGGTGGCTATCATCAGCTCATGAGAGGCCGTCATCGTCCAGCCGGCCCTTGGGTAATCGCCGCTGAAGGGCATTACCTGCACCGTCAGCGTAGCCTTAACAGATGGATTTTTTATGGATGCTGCAGTGATGGTTGCCGTTCCCAACGAAATGCCTTCCAGCAGGCCTTCCGCGTTTACTGAAACCACGCCCGGATCAGAAGAGGTATAATTCAACCCGTCATTTGCATCAGCCGGCGTAAGCGTAATCTGGCCAGGCAAGCTGAGCGTTTCTCCCTTTTTTAGCTTCAGTTCGGATGACATGAATTGGATGCCTGTAGCCGGTACAATAATTTTGTTTACCACTGTTACCGTAAATTCAACATTCTTTCCACCTACTGATATGGTAATGGCAGCAGTACCTTCGGTATTGGCTGTTACCAGGCCATTACCGTTTACTGAGGCCACATCCGGGTTAGCGGAAGAAAAGTTCTCCGCCCTGTCCGTTGCATTTTCTGGCAGTACGGTCACTTTCCAGCCAACATTGAGCGTAGTGCCTTTCAGCAGCGTAACGCCATTGGTGAGCTCTTCGCTTAACGTAATGCTTTCCACGCCTACTTCTCTTACCTCCGGGATATTTTTGCCGCAGCCTGCGAGCAACAGGCCAAACAGCAGGAACGTAGCCGCAAATGCGAATACTTTATTATTGTTCAACATACAATTCAATTTAAAGTACATAGGTTTTTTATGTTACCAGCCAGGGTTCTGTACAAGATTTTCACTTCTTTGCATTTCGGCCAGTGGTATAGGGAACAGATAGTTCTTACGTTTGAAGCTCCGGGTCTGTACCTTTCTGCGTACATGATATGCCGCCTTGTTCCCATCCGGCGTCATACCTGTAAAGTCACCGCCCTGGCCACCCTGGCCGGGTGCATTTTCGGCTATCATCCACCGGCGTACATCGAAATAACGCTGGCCTTCGGTAGCCAGCTCTATACGCCTTTCGTGGCGTATGGCCCCGCGCTGTAACTCCTGGTTGCCTGTTATGGCAGGGTTCAGATCTTCCAGCTTCGGCAAACCGGCACGGTCCCGTATAAGGTTAACGTATTTCAGCACATCCGGATCTGAAGGCGACACTTCGTTGAGCATTTCGGCATACAACAGGTAAAACTCTGCCAGGCGGAAAATGATGGAAGGCCTGTACATGGAGGTTACGCCAGGAGAGCGGCCATACACCGTACGGTTCATCCGCTTGTATAAAAGATATCCCGTAAAAGGGGCGCCATCTCCTACCGAGTTATCCGAATTACCACCTTTATAAAACTGCACTTCATTATTGCTGACATGCCATTTTTTGCCTGAAAAAGTGACTGTGTTATAAAAACGGGGTTCACGTCCGATATACATTCTGGAAACTTCCACGCCATCCAGCATGCCAAAGCCGCTCTCGCTGTATGAAGGAGATGCGGGAAGGAAAGAAGTGCTTTTGGCAGGATAACCGTCCGTCATATAAAAATCATCAACGAGCTCCTGCAATACGTGAAAGCCTCCCAGACCAGAAGGCTCGCTTCTTGGAGTGGCGTACTGATCAAAACCACCGCCATTGTAGGCCTTCCAGGATGTGGCCGAGTTGGCCCAGATGATTTCTGTATTGTATTGCTGGAACAGTTCGTATACAGATTTAGCGGGATCGAACGTGCCGGCATTTTTGTAAAGCTGATACCGGCCGCCTTGCCCGGCATATTCGATAAGATCTTTACACGTCTGCAAAGCTTTCTGCAGTTTGCTTTCGTCGCGGTCGGGGAACAGGCGTTTGCCGTCCTTGTTCGTCAATTGTTTCCCCTCGGCAAACCCTCCGTTGAAGAGCGGGCTGGCGGCGTAGGCCCACAACTTTGCCCGGACGGCCAGTGCGGCTCCCTTAGTGGGAACGGCACGATAAGATTCATTGTTGTGGTAAGGCTCCTGCTCCATGCCCTGCATAGCTGCGAGCAGTTCCGCATCGATAAAGTTTATCACTTCATCGAGCGAATTCCGGGGCAGGTCCAGCTCATCTGTCAAAGTCATAGAATGGTCAACAATCGGTATGGGCCCATAAAGCTCCATCAGATAATAGTGATACAACGCCCTCATAAACCGCACGTTGGCTTTGTACCTCGCTACTTCCGGCTCGGTAAGCACTGCAGCGCCGGGGCCGCCTTCTTCAACAATAGGCTTTACCTGTTCCAGAAATATATTGGCCTGCCGGATACTTTCATAAAGCCTTCCCCATCTTTGCGCGGCGGAGTTTGAGGAGTTCCACTCGTTGTATTTTCCGGAGTTATTGGCCAGCCTTGTATATATCTCATCGGCGTAAGCAGTCCACGGGTTGCCCATACCGTCTGTTTCTACCCATACCATAGAATAATCGGGTAGGCTGTTAAAAACCTGGGAATACCACTTCCTTGTACGGTCCACGTTATCGAATACCTGGGAGATATCGCTGATGCCGCCCGCCAGCTCATCGGACACATCCAGGTACTTACTACAGGAAGTAAAATATCCCAGGGAAAGTGTTATCAAAAGCGTATTTATAATTTTTGTTTTCATCTGTTAATATTTAATTTTTCAGGGGCCGGATGGAACCTGGCATTAACATAGCCCTGTGTGATAAAATGTATCATGCCCGGTTTCATTCGTAAATTTTAAGGCCTGATAGCCTGCACTGCCTAAATGGTAATTTTCCTTCCGAATGCTACAGGTTCAGCTCAAGACCGAACGTAAAAGAGCGGGACATGGGGTAGCTCATGCCCTTGTTACGATTGCCCATTTCCGGGTCCCAATATTTTACATCATCCCAAACATAAATATTGTACCCCATCAGGTACACCCTGGCCCCGCCCAGCCTGAGTTTTTGGACCAGCGCTTTTGGCAGGGTATAGCCTATCTCAACATTCTTCAAACGAAGAAAGCTGCTGTTCCGTAACCACCAGGTATTAGGCTCTTTGTTCACGTTATAGGAATAATGACTGTGTATTCTCGGCATAACAACGTCTTGCCGGGGATTGTCTGCCGTCCAGCGGTCCAGAAAGGCCGTCCGGTAATTCGCTTTCTCCACACCCCAGTTGAAAGGCCAGAAAGTACTGTTACCCTCGCCCAGCAAAGTAGCGGAATTGCCGGTCCCCTGGAAGAAGACGCTTATATAGGCTCCTTTATACTCTGCATTTATACCAAAACCATAATTGATCTCGGGGTTTTCGGGATGGCCTACTCCTCTTTTCCTGTCATTGTTGTCAATAATATTGTCATGGTTCAGGTCAGCAAATTTAATATCGCCCGGCCCCAGTGTTCCCTGCATGGATACCACAGGCAACCCCGGCTTTAACTGGTAGGAGTAAGTGCCGTTGGCATTTTGTGTTTTGACGAAATCGGCATCTGTATAGAGTCTCTCTGCAATATAGACAGAACGATCTCCCACCCGCGTACCGGTAACTGCCATCCAGGGATGGTTTTGCGGCAGCTCATCGTATTCTACAATTTTGTTGCGGGCAAAAGTGAAAGTCCCCCTGGTAGTTATCCTGACCTGGCCGATATTATGGCTGCTTTTCAGGCTTGCGTCCACACCATGATTATCCACAATACCGTAATTTTCCCACGGGTTGGCATGGAATCCCGCTACAGCAGAGATGGTATTACGCTGTACCAGGATGCCCGAACGGCGGTTGTTGAAGTAGTCTGCTGTCAGCTCGATCCTGTTGTTGAAAAATCCCAGATCAAGGCCCACGTTACGTTTGTTCTCAATTTCCCAGGCAATGGTATTATTGACGAACAGCAGGTCGTTGATGCCCGCTCCCATGCCATTGGTACCGCCTGTAGAACCTATGCCCTGGTTGAATGTATAACCGTCTGTTTTGAAGGTGGCCCGGTAAAGGAAACGGGAGCCGCCTGTATTGTCATTACCGGTACGGCCGTAGGACAGCCTGATCTTGGCGCTGTTCAGCACATTCTTCAGTGCTTCGGGATAAAAAGGCTCGTTGGAAACAAAATAGCTTACGCCCACGGCGGGAAAAAATCCAAACCGGTTTCCTTTCGCAAATGTTTCGCTACCGGTATATCCGAAATTCCCTTCGATAAAATAACGATTATCGAAAGAATAGGTTGCACGTCCCACAATGCCCTGTTTCCTGTAGGGAAGCACTGCATCGCTCCGCTGGTTCTCCTTCTGCATATAGAGCAACATGCCTCCCACATTATGCCGTCCGAAAGAACGCAGATAGTTGAGCGAGCCTTCCACATATAAATTGCGATAGGAACTGGTACCTGTAAATTCAGGATCTGTCAGCTGGGGGCTGCCGGAAACAGAAGTAATATAAACAAGATTACCCTCTGCATCGCGCCCGGTGGCGTGATAAAGGCTGGGCCAGTAGTTACGCAGCGTAGACGCATTACCCTCATAGTCCAGGCTGACCTTGGCATTGGCGCTCAGGCCGGCGGTGATCACCTTCAAATCCTGTGTAAGACCTACGTTGGATTGTATCTGTGTGCTAAACTCCTTCCGGTACCCCTGGTTGTACAGCATATTGTACGGGCTGCGGTTGTTGGCATCACTTTGTATCTGGTAGGTAGCCAGGGTCCCGTCACTGTAAATAGCGGGGAACAGGTGTGGCGGCGTATTGAGCATAAAGCCGAAAATGTCATCGGGCGACCGGTTGGCGGTAAGCCTGTTGACATATTGGCCGCCAAGGTCGATATTCAGTTGAGTGGTCTTGCTTACTTTCAGATCTATATTGCTGCGGAGGTTATACCGCTGAAAGTCAAAGTCGCTGTCATACTTGCCCAACGGGTTTTTCTTAAACACCCCTTCCTGGTTGAAATAAGCCATCGATACGAAGTACCGGGCATTTTCCGCTCCGCCCCTGAAATTTAAAGTGTAGCGCTGGTTCTGCACGTTTTTCGACAGCAGTTCATTCATCCAGTTGGTGTTTGGATACAAATCATTATCCTCCCGGCTGCGGTACTTTTCTATCTGCTCCTTGGTCATATAGGGGTCAAAGCCATCGTTAAACAAGGCTTCATTGGCCAGTTCAAGGTATTCCCATGAATCTACAAACTTGGGCAGCCTTTGAGGACTGGCCATTGAGTGTTCGGCACGGAAAGATATCCTGGGCTTGGATACAATGCCCCGCTTGGTGGTTACAAGAATAACGCCGTTTGCGCCTTCAGCACCGTAAACCGCCGTGGCCGCCGCGTCCTTCAACACGGAAAATGTCTCGATTTCGTCTGGTTCAATATCATTTATCTCACGTGGTATGCCATCCACCAGGATCAAAGGTTTGGAGCCTCCCTTAAAGGTGCTGATGCCCCGGATCCAGAACTCCGCATCGTCCCTGCCAGGCTCCGCAGTACGCTGTATGCTTATAAGACCCGAAAGCTGACCGGCAAGATTACCTGTAAGATTACCGGAAGGAGACCTCAATTCCTGCGAGCTGACTGTGCTTATCGAGCTAACCATAGCCGCCCTCTTCTGCTTGCCATAACCTACTACTACCACCTCCTCGTTCAACAGAACATCCGGTTGAAGTATAACATTCAAAACGTTGCTGCCATTCGAGGTAGTGTCTTTTGCCAGGAAGCCCGTATAGCTGAACGAAAGCACATCCGTAGCAAGCGCGTCAATAACATAGAGCCCGTCATTATTCGCGGCAGTGCCGATACTTGTGTTCCGGATCCTCACGGAAGCCCCTGGCAGCGGCTCTCCATTAGGAGCCGTTATCCGGCCCGTAATACGCTTTTTGTTCTGTTGCGTCTCCTTTGGCACAACAGGATCATTTTGTGAATAGGCGATACCTGTCCCTAGCAATTGGAAGAGCATGGCGAGCGCTCCAAGACGCGGTATCCTGCGCAGTGCTGAAGCACACTGCGGGCCTTTTACTTTCTTTAGAAGTCTTCTCATAATCGTGGATTTGATATTCTCGTTATTTTTTTCCTTGGTTTCTTTGTATCAGTCAGGCTGATCCGGACCAGACAAAGCATAAGCGCACCACAAAAGGGCTGCCTGGCCATGCAGGTCTCCTGTCCACCGCCTTCTGTCCAGATAGTATTGATAATCGTTCTTGGCCCCGGTACCTTCGCACACATTCCTGATATCGTAGTTTGCATCCAGGTATGTCAGAAGCGCCAGCCACCCTTTGCGGGCAGCAACGCCATATTTTTCCTTCTCGAGCCAACCGTTCCTGACACCCGTGATCAGCGCGTATGTGAACATGGCACTCCCGGATGTTTCTTTCCATGCCGACATATTATCAATCAACTGTCCCCACATGCCGTCACTCATCTGGTATTTCAGTAAAGTGGCCATCATTGCCTGATAGCCCTTCATAATTCTTTCCCGGTAAACATTATAACGGGGCTCTTTAGGCAGGATGCGCAGTACTTCTGCCATCCCGACAGCCATCCAGCCATTGCCGCGCCCCCAGAAAAACGGAGCGTCAGGAGCGTGAAAGAACAAGCCGTTGCCGCGTTGCAGCCGGTCAAGGTACAGCACCATTTCCCTTGCAGTACGCTCAATGTACTTTTCATCTCCTGTAGCCAGGTATGCCTGGGCCTGCAATGCCGTTATCATAAACATGTCATCAATCCACAGGCGGGTCTGCCAGGAATAACCATCTGCGTACCAGTCTTTTTGCGGTTGCGTTGCATTGGAAGGCAAGGTCCATTGCCCGTCGGCGTATTTCATTCCGAGTTCCTTATACCTGCTTTCTCTTTTCCCGTTATATATCTCAAGCGGGACGGCACCAAAAACATAATAATCCACCTTATTGCCAGCGGTGGTATTCAAGTTTGGCTGCAAGTGCTTTTCCGTCGTAAATAATGGCTCAAACTTGCCGACCAGCGCATTTTGCAGCTCCTCATTTTTGACGGCCTTTGCAAACCAGAATGCTCCCAGCCAGGCACATACATCTGGATAGGTAATATGATCGGCTGTATACTGGGAATTTACATTGCCCCAATAGGAGTACTTTGTCTGCAGAAAACGTTCTGTTAGTTTTACGCCTATTTTTTCAGGCTGCGCCCCTTCCGGAAAGTTTTTCAGGTCATACGCCGCGGAGTCATCTTTTACATCCGGGCCGGGGTCTGCCTTGGGGCCACCACTTCCTTTGCTGCAACCTGCCAGCAAAACCGAAGTGAAAAATACTCCGGCAATCAAAACAGATATTTTCATACCGCTTCCTTTATATTTATTATTACCCGGTCTATCATAGTATGGGCATAAGTATGGGCCTAAAATCCCGGTCACCGGTCAGACGCAGTCATCCAATGCATTGTGGATGTAACACTGTACAAAGGAAATATATCCCGATCATAAATTCTGTTCAACATTTTGTCGAATCGTATCAAATCACGCTCGCAGTTCCGTATTTATGGTGCTACTCGCTGACAAGGGCAAACTTCCGGAAGAGCGCCTCCGATCCCAGCGGCCCTTTCGAAACCAATCCTACACGCACCGCCCTGTCCCACGGCGGCAGGAAAGAAATATCAGCCGCTTTGGCATTCAATGTTTTGAACTGAACGCCATCGGTACTGTACATGAATGAGGCCTGTGTGTTGTTCTCAACCTTTACTTTCAGCACCAGCTGTGAAGGCATTTTGATTGCCTTTTGGGCAATTATAGCTGGTTTACCCTTCTTTAGTTCTACCAGGCAAATATGACCGTTGTAAATGTTTGCATATACCATATTCATGTCATCCCCTATCAGGGCAAGCCCAGCCTGCGATGTGGATTTTTTCAGTATGGTAACTTCCGCACTATAATTCCCGGACAAAACGGAGCGGCCAAGATATGCGCCGCAAATGGCAGGAAGAGCCTTTAGCTTTAAAGTATTTTGTGAAATGGCATACCGCACGTCCTGAAATATGCTCCAATACCAGCTATCAGCAAGCTTGACGGCGGAAAAATCATCCACAAATTTTTGGGTTGTTGTCAGATCCGCATAATTATTATTGTTTAAAAACCGGATCCATCCATCGGGCGTAAACTCGAATTCGTTCAGCAAACCCTGCCGTCCGCCATAAGCCCCGCTACTTGTGCTGTACGCATGATAAAGAAAATAAAACCTGCCATCCTTTTCAACAGGTGTTCCATGGCCGGGACACTTCCAATCGTCACTATCCGACAATACTGGATTCCCCGGAAATTTCTCCCAGGGCCCCAGCAGCTTTTTTGCCCTGGCAACACCCGTTCCATAATTGCACTTCTTGCCGCAGCAAGCCGCTGCTGCATACAGTGCATAGAAGTAATTGTTGTGCTTTATTACAGAAACGCCTTCCACCAAACCTTTTTCCCAGGGCGCATCTGCACGAAAAAGCTCTTTCTTCTCCCCTGCCAGCGCTGTTCTGTCCTCCCGCATTTCCGCGGCCCATATAGGCGTAGGTTTACCTGCACTATTCCCATCTTCCTTCCATATCATATACAATTTACCGTTCTCATCCCTCATTGGAAAAGCGTCTATTGATCCATACTCCTGACATACAAGCGGGCCCAGATCTTTATACTGACCTTCAGGATTGTCTGCCACTGCAACCGCTATACATAAACTTCCATCTTTTTTATGAGCCGTATAATACATGTATACTTTCCCGTTATCATAAGTGATTTCGGGGGCCCACATATAATAATCAGCCCATACCGGCTTCTCTGTAAACACATGCCCTGCCGCTTTCCAGTTTACAAGATCTTTAGAACGATACAGTGGAAAAATCGGGAACCAGTTAGAAGTGGTGCCTGCGGCCCAGTATTCATCACCAATTTTTACTACTGAAGGGTCAGGATGATCTCCCGGCAACACCAACTGCTGTGCTTTAGTTATAGTAAAAAGAGCGCACAACAGCAACGATAAAAACAAACGCATAATATCAATTTTAGTAATAGCTACAATCCTCAGATAGCAATTCTTCCCAATTAGTAAAGCCAATAGCTATTACTCATCAGTTCTGCCAGATAACCCTGGGTAAGTCAACTTGTCAAAATAAATAAACCTGTACGAAATGCGCTGTTCAATATTTTGACGAATTGTGTCAAATAGCAGGTACCTTATACAATAGTTTACATATTCTACGATCATTTTTTATATTTGAATTTAATCATGATGAAATTCCGCTGTTATATTGCCTTGCTGAACCTAATACTGTCCATTACCATTTTCCCATGCCATGGCCAATATTACTTCAGACATTACCAGGTAGAAAATGGATTGGCTCATAATGCAGTTTCTTCAATAATACAGGACAGGAACGGTTTGATCTGGATAGGAACAAGGGGAGGCTTAAACAGCTTTGATGGCTATACATTTAAATCCTATGAAAACCAAAAACACCCCATCAACAATATCGGCAATAATGTAATAACGGTCCTCCTGGAAGACCCTGATAAAGCTTTATGGGTAGGGACAGGAAAAGGTTTATTTAAATATGACCAATACAAAGAAGTTTCTACAAAAATAGAAGCTGTACCTGCAACTTATATCAGCCACCTGGCAATGGATAACCACAATAATCTTTTGTTTTTAACCGGCAACCGTTTATACAGGTATAACAACAACACCCAAATGGTGGAAAACCTGGAAATTACCGGGTCGTGCATTGCGGTTGATGGGAGCAAAGAGCTTTGGATAGGAAGAGAAGACGGCACAATTGGCAGATATGATTTTGAGACACGGTCTATTGAGAATATCAGTATAATTGACCAAAACATTCCTTTGAACTTAAGATCTATCAGCAGGATATACCCCATTAATGAAGATGAACTGCTGGTAGGGTATTTCACTCAGGGGCTTAAAATTTACAATCATAAAACCAAGGTCTGCAGGTCTTTAACGTTGGAAAGCAACAACCGGGCATCAATATACGTGCGGGATATTATAAAGGGAGATGAGCAGCAATACTGGATAGCAACAGAGTCTGGCATATATATTTACAACCTCGCCACTAATGTTGTGCAGCACCTGAAAAAAATAACCGGAGACCCATATTCGATATCAGATAATGCAGTGTATACCCTTTTCAAAGACCGCGAGGGCAGCATGTGGGTGGGCACCTATTTTGGCGGCATTAATTATTATTCAAAAGAAAATGCAAAATTTAAAAAGTACTATCCTCTTCCCGGGATTAACTCCATATCAGGGCACGCCGTAAGAAAAATTGTTCCTGATGAACATAACAACCTATGGATCGGCACCGAAGATGCGGGAATTAATAAGCTTGATCTGAATACAGAAAAGTTCATTAATTACACTACACATGAAAAAAAAGAAAGCATCTCATACTATAACGTACATGGATTACTGGCTTTAGGCAATCAGCTTTTCATCGGGATGTTTTATAATGGCCTTGACATAATGGATACGCGTAGCGGCAAGATTACAGACCGGTTCAAACTCATAAAAAACAACGGCGATGAAACCAGTGATTTTGTAAGCTGTATTTACCTCACAAAGGACAGCACTTTACTTATTGGCACAGCCTATCGTGGGCCGAGTTTGTTTGTCTATGATCCTCTGCACAAGACATTCAGCAATGTTCCACAAATTCCACACAACGTTTATACATTCGCCATAACAGAAGACAGCCAGGGTAATATCTGGACAGGCAGCGTAGCATGCGGGGCATTTTATTACAACCCTAAAACAGGCCTGCATGGCAACGTAAGATTCGGTGACACTTTGAATAACAAAATTATAAATGAATTTGCAGTATATAATATTTTTGAAGACAGCGATCATTCTTTATGGTTTGCTACAACCGGCGGCGGATTAATAAAATTAAGCCCGGACAGGAAAATCATCAAAAAGTACACTACAAAAAACGGGCTGCCCACGAATGTATTATATGCTATCCTGGAAGATGATTCGAAACATTTATGGATCAGCTCTCTCAAGGGCATCATCCGTTTAAATATCGAAACAGAAGAAGTAAATGTTTATACTCAGGCCAATGGATTGACAACTGACCAATTCAACTATAACTCTGCGTATAAACACACCGACGGGAAAATGTACTTCGGTTCAGTTAAAGGGATGATCGCTTTCCACCCGTCTTCATTTGACCAAAAAGAACCAAGCCCTCCTATCTTTATTACAGGATTCCAGATCAATAATAAAGAAGTTATACCTGATGCAACAAACAGCCCGTTTTCCAAATCAATTTTATATACCGATACCATCGTACTTCAATACAACCAAAATAATTTCAGCATTGAATTTGCAGCATTAAATTTTTCTGCTCCCGAAGTAACAAGATATAAATTCCGGATGAAAGGCCTTGACGAATCCTGGACCTATCTCAGCACCAATCGCAACGCTTATTTTACAGATTTGGCGCCAGGGAAATATGAGTTTATAGTACAAGCCGAAAGCAATACCGGAAGCTGGGTAAGCAAAGAACGTCATTTGACCATCAGGATACTGCCACCTTTTTGGAAGAGTAATGCAGCGTATATATTATATACAATAGCCCTTGTTACCTGCTTATATTTCCTGGTGCGGTTTTATCACCGGCATCTCGAAAGAAAAAATCTTCGAAAACTGCAACTTTTTGAGCACGAAAAAGAAAAAGAAATTTACAAGGCAAAGATCGAGTTCTTTACCAATATCACTCACGAAATTCAAACTCCGCTTACACTCATTGCGGGCCCCATCGAGTGGCTGATCAAAAAATTTGGTAAAGAGCCGGACGTTAAGAAAAGCCTTACAATAGCCGAAAAGAATATCAAAAGACTGGTAGCATTATCCAGCCAGTTGCTTGATTTCAGGAAAACCGAGGCCAACCAGTTCAGCCTAAACTTTGTAAAAACAGATATCAATACGCTGGTTGCTGATCTTGTCACTGTATTCAAACAACAGGCTGACAGTAAGAATGTTGATTTAAACCTGGAATTACCGGAAAGCCGCATTATGGCATATGTTGATAGAGAAGCCCTTATTAAAATATGCACTAATATGATCTCGAACGCTGTTAAGTATGCAGCTGAGAAGGCAACAGTAACTATCAATCCCGTAAAAGACTCCGACAAACACTTTACTATTCTTTTTATGAATGATGGTAAAGGCATCCCTGAAGAGTTCAGACAGCAGATATTCGAGCCCTTTGTCAGGTTGAGGGGTAACAGCAAGCCGGGAACCGGCATCGGACTATCGCTTGCAAAAGCGCTCACTGAGCTGCACAACGGATCGCTGGAACTGGTTTCCGGCAAGCAGGACCTAATTATTTTTGAACTGCAATTGCCCGTACACCAAAAAATTGAATTTCAATTAAGTAGTTGGAAAAAGATAGAATAAAGCGTATAAACTAAATAACTTGGTCTATCGTTCTTTCTGGAGAGATTTAGCATATTCCAAAGGGTTAACCTTAAAATACTTTTGAAAATTCCGGGTAAAAAGGCTTTGTGAACTATACCCCACCATTTTTGAAATTTCATATAAAGAAAATTCATTCTCAGCAACCAAACCGGCGGCTTTTTTCAGGCGTGTAATGTCAATTAGTTCTTTGGGCGATAATGAAGAAAGAGATTTTATTTTCCGGTAGAAGGTAGTGCGGCTCATAAACATATGCTCAGCCAGTTTATCAATATCAATATTGGGATCTTTGATATTGTCACGAATATATTCATCCAGCTTTTTAAGAAATGCTTCGTCTGTTTTTGAATGCGCCATTACCCTTACATCTTCAAAAGGAGAACTGGCAAAATGCTCTTTTATTTTCAACCGGTTTTTAAGCAGATTGGAAATCTGCATCAGTAATAGTTCTTGTGAGAAAGGTTTCTGGATATACGCATCCGCACCTACTTCCAATCCCTCAATGTGGGCCTGATAAGTATTTTTGGAAGTTAATAAAATGATGGGGATATGGCAGTATTCAACATTAGACTTAACCAGCCTGCATAGTTCAAAGCCGTCAATACCCGGCATCATAATGTCTGATATAATAAGGTTTACCACCTCTGTGTCCAGTATGCCCTTTGCAATTTCTCCATTCGAGGCCAGCAGGATCTTGTAGTTCTCACCTAAAATAATAGATAAGAAATCCAGGACATCCTCATTGTCGTCAATAACAAGAATGCTATCATTCATAATTACTCTATCTTTTTCCAACTACTTAATTGAAATTTATTTTGGTGAACAGATAACCGCAATTTGGATCGTGTAAAAGCTACCAGTTGATCCTGGCATAAACAGCAAGCCCCTTTGGGTCTTGTATTATCGATGTATGGAAATGATTCATAACGTTAAGCTAATAGTTTGTATTGGAATACACCCAAATTTACCAAAAAAATCATTTTGTAAAATCCAGTACCCTTCACTCCCCAAGATTTCATCTTGATCCCAAAAAGGGGGTCAGCTAATACTCGACTAAAAACAGAAAACCCGCGCTAATGCGCGGGTTTCTGAAAACTCTTGCGGACCGGACGGGACTCGAACCCGCGACCTCCGCCGTGACAGGGCGGCATTCTAACCGACTGAACTACCGATCCTCCGCAAAAACTTCAGCGCCTTTCAGCTCTTCCGTTTTGGGACTGCAAAGATAAGTACAAAAAAATCATTCCTGCAAATCTTTTTACAGTTTTTTCATACTGCACAGCCACATATAAATCTTCCTTAATTTCACTATATAATAAAACGCGCTGCTATGACCTACCGCTTACTGATACCCGCCCTCTTGCTGGCCGCCGCCTGCAATACCGCCCCGGAAAAGAAATCTGAAGACAGCACCATTGTAGACGGCGCCCAAACCCTGGTGCCCGTAGCGCCCCCGCCTCCCCCCGCCAACCCCTACGAGGCGGAAATTGCCGCGCAGGACACCCTGTTTGATGACGGCAGCAAACCCACCAGCTGGGCCGATGCCGGCTTCGACCAGCCGGCGGAATTCAAACAGTTCCTGGTATCTTTCAAAAACTGGGTAAAGGCAGACCAGGTAGACAGCATCACCGCCCACATCCGCTTCCCGCTCAAAAAATATAAAACGGCAGACGCCTTCCGCCAGCAGTACAACAAGATTTTTGACGCCTCCCTGAAAGCGGTGGTAGACACCCAGCGGCTGGACCGCATTTTCCGGAACTACCAGGGTGCCATGCTGGGCAATGGGGAAATATGGTTCAGCTCCTTCCCGGAAGGTTACCGGATCATTGCCATCAACAAGTAAACCGTCCCCCATTGCTGTTACGGCACGGCACCCGATATTTGCACCCGGATGAAAAAGTACCGGTACCATTTCTTCATGGCCTTGTTGCTGGCTGCCTGCACCCGGCCGGAGCGGAAGATCACGCCTGCTTTCTATTTCTGGAAGCAGCGGGTGCAATTGAACGGCACGGAAAAGCAGGTCCTGCAGGCTACCGGCGCCCGAAAGCTGTATGTGAAAATGTTCGATGTGAACTGGGATGCCCCCAGGCGTGTAGCCTACCCCGTGGCCATTGCAGATTTCCGGGAAGCGCTGCCGGACAGTGTGGAACTGGTGCCGGTAGTGTTTTTGGTGAACGACGTGTGGCAACACGGAGACACCGCCTGGCCCGCCGCCATGGCGCAAAAGGTAGCCGGGCTCCTGCAGCAGGCTACCCCCAAAAGGCCCATCTGGGAAATTCAGCTGGACTGCGACTGGACGCGCAACAGCCAGGCAGCCTACTTTGCCTTTCTCCGGCACCTGCGCAGCCAGCCGTTCTTTGCTGGCAAACAACTATCCGCCACCATCCGCATGCACCAGGTCAAATACCTGCAAAGCAGCGGAATCCCCCCGGTGGAAAAGGGCCTGCTGATGTGTTATAACATGGGAGACCTGCGCAAATGGGGAGACCATAATTCCATCCTGAACATGGAATCCCTGAAAGCCTACACCGGTAACAACCGTATCAGCAGTTATCCCTTACCTTTGGACCTGGCTTTGCCGCTGTTTGAATGGACGGTGCTTTTCCGCAACCGGCAATATGCCGGGCTGCTGCGCAACCTGGAGCGGCGGCAGCTGGAAGACCGCAAGGTTTTCCGGCCCGAAGGCAGTTTCCTGTACACGGTGCTGAAAGATACCGTGCTGAATGGCTATCCCCTGCGGGCGGGGGAAGTGCTGCGTCACGAAACTTCCGACCCGGCGGTGCTGCAAAAGGCGGCAAAGTACCTGGCCCGGCAGCAGCAGACGTATTCGCCCGTCATCATTTTATATCACCTGGATTCACTAACCCTTACCAAGCATCAAGTGCATGAACTGGAAGAGATTTACGATATTTTGCGCTAGTTTCCTGGCCATTTTTCTGACAGGGGCCGTGTATGTACTCTCCTGTGGCCCGGAGCCGGATCCCTATGACTATTACACCAGCTTCTACAACCCGGCCCTCCCTGCCGCTAACGGCTTTGAACCGTTTTATTACACCGGGCTGGCGGAATATTACGGCAGTGAAGCATCGGAAGAAGACCTCAACCTGCGCGACTGGCATGCCTTCTTTTCCGGCAAGGCCACTGAAAAAGACATCCGGGAGTTTATCTATACTTACACCCGCCCGCAGATGGCGACGCTCTACAACCATATTGAAAAAGGCAGTACGCTGGAAGCGCCTGACAGCGTCAGGAAAAACACGCTCACACAGTATTTCATCGGCAGTAAAGACCGGGAAACGCTGGGTTACCTGATGTATGCCAAACAATGCGAAGCCCACACCGGCGGGAAAGACAGCTGGGAAACGCCCGTCCGGGACTCTTCCACCATGCTCAAGCTCTCCCGCAACGGCGTTCAGCTATACAAGGCCTGTAAAGATGAACGCATCCGCGAGCGGTACGCCTTCCAGGCCACCCGCCTGGCCCACTATGGCCGCAATTACGCCCAGGCCCTCCAATATTATGATTCGCTGGCCGCCCCCATCCGCTCCACTTCCCTGATGCACTACAAAACGCTGGCCCTCAAAGCGGGCGCCCTGATGCGGACCGGCGCCGGGGCCCAGAGCGCCTATATTTTTTCACAGGTATTCGAAAAAGCCCCCTCCCAGCGCCAGATGGCCTTCCTCAACGTGAGATGGGCCGGCGCTACGGAGCAGCAGGTGATGGAACTGTGCAGGAACAATGAAGAAAAAGCCACTGTAGCAGCTATGTTCGCTTTCCGGCAATATGAGCCGTATCCTCAGGGCATCCGCAAAATATATGGTCTCCATCCCCAATCTCCCATGCTGGACGTGCTGCTGGCGCGGGAGATCAGCAAGCTGGAAGACGGTTATCTACACAACCGCCTGAACCTGGAGCGCTATGGCAGTGCGGGCTACCACTACTCAGAAATTCCCGCCACCCAGGTCACGGAGCTGCAGCACCTGGCAGACAGCCTGGCCGCCGGCGGCCGGGTGAATGAGCCCGCCCTCTGGCAGGTTTCATCTGCCTACCTTTCCTATATGCTGAAAGATTATGCGGGCGCCCGTCAGAAACTGGCTGCCGCCAAAGCGGGCACAGGCCGCCCCCAACTGCAAGATCAATGGGAAATAGTACGCCTGCTGGTGGCAATCAGCGAACAACCGCGGATAGACAGGAAGTTTGAGGCGGAGCTGCTGGCCTCTTTCAACTGGCTGGACAGCCGGCTGGATACCTCCGCCCGGAAAGACCATTATTACTCCAGTCCTGATAACCAGGCCATCAACCGCAATTTTTATACGGTCATGTACCGCAACCTGCTGGACTATGTGGTAGCCACCCGCTACCAGGAGCAGGGAGACATTAACCGCATGGCGCTGGTGCTCTCCAAGCGGGACAAGGTATTGTCCTACAGTTTCAATTTTGACTACGCATCCGCCACGGATTTTATAAAAGACAGCATGCAGGCGCCTCAGCTTGAAAACCTCTACAGCCTGTTGCAGCAAAAAAGGAAAACGCCTTTTGAGCAATACCTCTGCGATGAATTTCAGATGACGGAAGATGAAGTGGGCGAAGCCATTGCCATCAACTACGTGCGCCAGCACAATTTTGCCGATGCCGTCAGCTGGTTCAAGAAATCCCGCAGCAGCCTTTCCGCGGGCATGGTTTTCACGGAGCAGCTGCAAGACTATGGGCTTGACACCGCGGAAACCGGCATTTCCCAGCTGGAGTACGCCGCCACCATGGTGGAACTGGAGAAAAAGATGAAAAACGGCAAGGCTACCGCCCAGGACTACTATAAATATGCCACCGGCCTCTTCAGTATTTCTTATTACGGCCATTCCTATCACTTTTCGGCCTCCTATCGGCCCAGCACCTGCTGGTACCAGCCGGGGTACGACGAGCACCCAGGCCTGAAGCAGTATTTTGGCTGCTACCGTGCCGAAGAGTACTATAAAAAGGCCGCCGATGCCGCGCAAGACCCTGAGTTTAAGGCCCGTAGCCTCTATATGGCCGCCCGCTGCGCCCAAAAGCACCTGTACGCTCCCGACACGGACTGGTACCTCCTGGCCTCAGGAAAAAACCCGCATTTCCGGCAGCTGATCAGGGATTGCGGCAATACCGCCTTTTACAAGGAAACATTCGACCGCTGCAGTTACCTGAGAGATTTTTATTATATGGAAAAGCAATAAGTTTCCCTTTTGCGTAAATCTTTTTCCCGATTGCGAAGGTCCTTTTGGCCAGCCTGCCCGATTTTTGCCCAAAGTTTTTATCCGGATGGCCAAACGCAAATCTCTTTTCCGCCGTATTAATGACTGGTTGCACCTGTGGCTGGGCCTTGTATCGGGCATTATCATCGTGATTGTCAGCATTACCGGCTGTATTTATGCCTTCCAGGAAGAGATTTCCGATCTCACACAGCCTTACCGCTTCGTAGAAGTTGAAAACCGGCCTTTCCTCCCTCCGTCTGTACTCCAAAAAGCAGCCGCCGCCCGGGCGGGCGAAAACCCGGTGCTGGGCGTTAACTACGGGCACACAGGTAAAGCGGCCATTGCAGCCTATATGGACAAGGAGAACGGGTATACCATGATCTACATGAACCCCTATACCGGCGCCATCCTCAAGGAAAAAATATTAAAAAACGACTTTTTCAGGATCATCCTGGAAGGGCACTTCAACCTTTGGCTTCCCCGCCCCATAGGGCAGCCCATTGTGGCCACGGCTACCCTCATCTTTATTGTGCTGCTCATCAGCGGTCTCATTATGTGGTGGCCTAAAAAATGGAACAAAGCCAACCGTAACAAGAGTTTCAAGATCAAAACCACCGCCGGCGCCAAACGGGTGAATTATGACCTGCACAATGTGCTCGGCTTTTATGCGCTCACCATTGCGCTGGTACTGGGTATCACCGGACTGGTGTGGGGTTTTCAGTGGTTCTCCAAGTCTTATTACTGGACGTTAACCGGCGGCAAATCTTTTGTAGCCTGGGAGAGAGGAAAGTCAGACACTACAGGCATCAACGATCTCCAATACGCGGAAGACAAGATATGGGCTAAAGTGAACCACCTGCAAGGGAACATTCAAATACAGTTTGCCCAAAAGCCCGCAGACCCCATCAGCGTTACCTACAACCCGGAAGAAGGCACTTATTACAAAAGGGAGTTCTGGTTTTATGACCGGTACACGCTGCAGCGCGTGCCTGGCGGCGGTTCGTTCGCCACGCCATACGAGGCTACCTCCCGCGGGGAAAAACTCTACCGGATGAACTATGATATTCACGTAGGCGCCATTGCGGGGTTGCCCGGCAAGGTGCTCATGTTCCTTGTGAGCCTCATCTGTGCCAGCCTCCCCATCACCGGCTTCTACATCTGGTGGGGTAAAAAGAAGAAACAGAAAAAGAAGAAAACGCCGGCATTCAGGCGGATACAGCCACAACCACAACAAGCGGAGGCCATTACATTATAAAAGAAGGGGAAACAAATTGTTTCCCCTTTCCTTTTTATCATCAAAAACTACAGGTACCATTTCTTATACCGCAGCAATCCCTCCAGGAAGTAATAGTCCGCGTAGGTAAGCGGCACGTCTACTTCACTGTTGGCACGGTAGTGGCCTACATTGTGTTCCAGCAGGAAACCACCATTGCTGCCCAGTTTGGCGCGGTAAGCGTCTGAGGAAAGGGCTTTCAGCATAACGGTGGCCGCATCTACATACCGGGCCCGGTCTGCTTTGGCCGTGTATTGGCCCAGCTCCAGCAGTGCGGAGGCAATAATGGCGCCGGCGGAGGCATCGCGTTTGGTGGGCATTTCCGGGGCGTTAAAGTCCCAGTAAGGAATTTTGTCTTCCGGCAGGTTGGGATGGCTGAGAACGAAGTCGGCTATTTTCTGCGCATGCTGCAGGTAGGCCTTGTCTTTTGTAAAGCGGTACATCATGGTAAATCCATACAGCCCCCAGGCCTGCCCCCTGCTCCAGGCCGAGGTATCGTGCGCGCCCTGGTGCGTTCTTCTGCCCAGTATCTGGCCGTTACCCAGGTCGTAATCTACCACATGGTAAGAGCTGAAGTCCGGCCGGTAGTGGTTTTTCATGGTGGTATTGGCATGCGTTACCGCTATTTCACGGAAGCGGGGGCTGCCGCCTTGCTGGCTGGCCCACAGTAACTGCTCCAGGTTCATCATATTGTCTATGATCACGGGGCAGTTGAATTTATCACTCTTGTTCCAGCTTTGGATGGAATGAATAGAAGGCCGGTAGCGGGTAATCTGGTACACCGCTGCCGTGTCTACCACGTCTTTATATTGTTTGTTGCCGGTGATACGGTAGGCATTGCCGAAAGAGCAGAAGATCATAAAGCCGATGTCATGATTACCGGTATAACGTTTCTCCTTTTCCAGGATGGCCAGGCGTTTTTCCGCTTCCGCCTTGATACCGGCGTCTTTCGTGTACTCATAAATGTACCAGAGCGTACCGGGATAAAAGCCGCTGCACCACCAGTCTGTTTTGGCGTTGACAGAGCGGCCGTTCTGGAAAGTACGGGGCATCTTGTCGGCGGGCGTGCTGTCTCTCAGTACGGCGTACTGTTTCACCGCAAATTTCATGTTCTCGTCAATGAGCTGCCGCATTTGTGCTTTGGAGGCTTTCTGCGCCTGCGTGGCCAGTGGCAGTAACATGGCCAGGGCGGCCGCTTTCGTCAGTTTTCCTAAAGTGGATGTCATGTTGTGGAATAATTTTAATGACCGTAAACGTGATAATACTGTGCAAACGTTTGCATAAAAATAACAAATGCATCGAATTTCACAAGTATTATTTTTATACTTGTGCATGCGATACATACTCCCGGTACTACTTTTTTTATTTTCCTCCTGCCTGCACGCCCAAACCTATACCGGCAAAGTGACCGCCGTAAAAGACGGCGATACCATAGAAATGCTGGTGGCCGGCAAAACCATCCGTGTGCGGCTGTTTGGAGTGGATTGCCCGGAGAAGGGCCAGCCCTTTGGCGAAAAAGCCCGGCAGTATACGGCCGGCCTTTGTTTTGGCAAACAGGTGAAAGCCGTACAGCAAAGCAGAGACCCTTATGGCCGGGTAGTGGCGGAAGTGTATCTGCCAGACCAGCGTTCACTGAATGCAACGCTGGTAAAAGCGGGCTACGCCTGGCATTATAAAAAGTTCAGCAAAAACGAATCGCTGGCACTGGCGGAGAAAAAGGCACGGCAGGAAAAACTGGGCCTTTGGGCAGATGCGTCGCCGGTGGCGCCCTGGAACTGGCGCAAGAAAAAAGGCACTCACTACGCCCCTGCCCGTTAAATCATCCTCACAATCATTTATTATATGAGCAGACCGCAACACACCGTTACGTTACGTTTCCTGGCAGAGCCTTCGGATGTTAATTTCGGAGGAAAGGTACACGGGGGTTCCGTGATGAAATGGATAGACCAGGCCGGTTTTACCTGTGCCGCCAACTGGAGCGGCCAGTATTGTGTAACCGTTTACGTGGGGGGCATCCGCTTCTACAAGCCCATTGCCATTGGTGACCTGGTGGAGATATCTGCGTCTATCATTTATACCGGCACTACCAGCATGCATATTTCCATACATGTGTATGCCGGCAGCCCGCGCCAGCAGGAAAAGATCAAAACCACCCACTGTATTATGGTTTTTGCGGCTATAGACGAAAAAGGGCAAACAGTGCCCGTTCCCAAATGGGTGCCGGAAACGGAAGATGAGCGCAATATGGAGCAGTACGCCCACCGGCTGATGGACCTCCGCAAGAATATTGAGGACGAAATGAAACAATACCTCTAGGCTATGGCGCGGCTCAAAGCCTGGGCCTGCCCGGTGCTGTACACCTGGCTGAGCAGGTCACGGGTATTGATTGATTGCTGCAGGTAGTGGTCAAGGAAGTGATAGCTGATGCGCTGAGACTGCCCGATAACATATACTGCCGGCAGGGGGGCGTTTTCTTCAATGCCGCTCACCCTGTCCCACAGCGGGTCAGACTCCCGGTAAAGGCCTGCTGCCCTCGCTATCTGGTGGTCATTATCAATAGCCAGCGGGAAAGTCAGCTGATGTTGTTTAACCAGGTATTCCAGCTCCTTACGGCTGTCTGCAGATATTACCAGCAACTGGCCGCCCATTACCTGTATATCCGCATAAAGGTCTTGCAACTGCTGCAGGTAGCGGTCTCCATACCCGTTCCAGTGAATGGAAAAGAAAGCCAGTACCAGCGGCTGGTTCAGCAGCTCACTGCCTACCATGTAATTGTTTTCCCGGTTCAGGAAGGGGAAAGGAGTGATGAAAGCATCTTTATGTAGCTGGAACAGCGGCAAGGTGCTGCCGGCTACGGCAGGTTTGATGCGTGTTCTGTCGTTCAGGGGTTTGGTGCTCCTGATGTCGGGGTACAGTGGCAGAAAATCTGCATAAGGGTTGGTGGTGCGCATACTATACTTTTAATGATGGTTTTGATCTTTAAAACGGGTATTGCGATGTAAAGATAAGGGGAATATTTCTATTATCCTACTAAATCTGTAGACTTTATATGAAATAAAACAGCTTTCAGCCATGGTGGCTGATTTACGGGAATAAAAAAGGGCTAACCGAATCCGGTCAGCCCTCTAAAATTTTGCTGGGGGAGAATTATTGTTTCACAAACTCGCCATCGGCCACAATAGCCACTTCTTCGCTCAGCATGGGAGCAGGGAATTTGGCGCCTACACCGAAGTCAGAGCGTTTGATGTTGCCGGTTACACGGAAACCTGCTGTGGGCTTTTTGCTCATCGGGTTTTCAATGGTGCCGCGGTACCAGAGGTCCAGCGTTACGGGCTTGGTTACGCCATGGAGGGTCAGGTTGCCGGTTACCTGGTACTTGCCTTCGCTTACTTTCTTCAGGGAAGTGCTTTTGAAAGTAAGGGTGGGGATGTTGGCCACGTCAAAGAAGTCAGCGCTTTTCAGGTGGTTGTCCCGTTGTTCAATACCGGTATTGATAGAAGTAGCCTGCGCGGTAAGCTCAAAGGTGGCATCGCTGAAATCCGGCTTGGAAGCAGTAACGGTAGCGTCAAAGTCGGTAAAAGCGCCGGAAACGGTAGATACGCCAAGGTGTTGAATATCAAACTTCAACTGGGAGTGTGCCTTGTCCGATTTCCAGGAAGATTGCGCAAAGGAGCTGAGAGCAACAGCCAACAGCAATGCTAAGCAGGTGATCTTTTTCATAAATATGTGTTTGTTTTTTTACGGAATGCAAACTTATGTATATTCGCTAACAATTGGTTAGCAGTTACCTAAAGGTAAGCACTTACTTTCAGGTAAGTTAAAATCCGGGATCATGGTAAAGTTACAGACAATTTCGGCAGAATGGGAAGCCTGTACAGCATTAAGTGCCGTGCAGGACGCCCTGTATGTTTTGAACGGCAAGTGGAAACTGCCTATTATTGTTGCGCTCAGCTCCGGCAACAAACGTTTTAACGAGTTGCAGAAAACGGTGAAAGGCATTGCTGCAAAAGTACTTTCGCACGAATTAAAAGAAATGGAGCTGAACGGTTTTGTGATACGCCGCGTGCACAATACCACGCCCATTGCGGTGGAATATGAGCTGACGGATTACAGCAACACCCTTGGCAACGTGGTAGACGCCCTTCGGGAATGGGGTACCATGCACCGCGAAAAGATCCGCAGCCAGCTAAAAAAAGAAGTTGTGTAGTTCACAGGGATAAAACACGATCTCCCGCATAACTAACGCTACAGCCGCTTAGAACATTTTCACTGCGGTATTGTTTCAGTATGATACATGAATGTTTCAACATTCTACTGCCGTAATGCACGGCCATTTTTTCTGCCGACTAGCTTATGCCACAATTTTTCGTTACCTGAAAACCAATGCCAAAGCACATGAAGAACACCTGGAGTATTCTACAGGGAAAGAACTTTCAATTTCTGCCCCTGCCGCCTGAAGCCCGTTATCCGCAACTGCTCAATGAAACCACGGCAGCCCGCGCAAGCAATGAAACCGGCAACATACTGGCCCAGCACTTCTACGACCATTATGCCCGCGCCTGGCTGTATGATATGCAACTGCAGCAGGAAACCACGCTGCACGTTGCCCTGCCGCAAACCGCCGCCATGATGGTATATGTACTGCAGGGTGAAGTAACGTTGAAAACAAGGCCGTTTCACACCACGCGCCTTTTTGAGAACAGCTATAGCTTCTTTTCCCTGCAACCACAACAACATACGCTGGACGCCACGGGCCATTGCCGGGTGCTCTTCCTGCAGCTCACAGCCCCGCTCCGCTCCCTGCTGGACGAAAGCCATATCAACATTCCACTGCAAGACCACCAGCCCGGCCAGATCACGGAAGAATGCCGGAAACTGTTGCGCAGCCTTCATCAGCACCATTACTCCGGCGAAATATGGCAGCTCAAAAGGCAGGTGATCATACTTGACCTGCTCTTCAAAACGCTGGACGAAATAGGCGTGAGCTACAAGAAACAACAAGCGTCCACCTATCACCGCGATTACGATACGCTGAAACAGGTAAAAGACTACGTGCAACGCAACATCCACAAGAAACTCTCCGTACAGACACTTGCCACCCGCTTCTCCATTGAGCCCAGCTTTCTGCGAAGGGGCTACAAGAAGGTGTTTCACCGGCACCTGTGCGACTATATCCGCGAAGTGCGCCTGGCCCATGCCCGCAACCTGCTGCAAAACACCACGCTCAGCGTGCATGAAATAGCCTGGGAGGTAGGGTACGAATCGTCTACCAGCTTCACCAGGGTATTTACAATGCATTTCCAGCAATCTCCAAGCGACTTCCGCAAAACCATTATTAAAATTGTTTGATAATTTTGATAGCTTTTCGATCAAATCGGCTATCGCATTATTAAACAGAGAAACGAATTTTATATCACCTTCATAAACGGGTCAGCACTGAGAAGATGACATGAGTACCGTAAAAAACGCGTCGAAGCACATCCGGTCATCCTTTCGTGGCAGTGCAGCCACAGTACAGCTCCTAAGTTAATAACCATATAAAAGCGCTAGCCATGACACGTAAGTGGACCTTGGAATCAATTACCATGCTGCTCTTTATCCTGTTTACCTATGCCGCCGGCAGCAAACTTGCAAACTATAAACTGTTCCTTTTCCAGATGGACGCCCAGCCGTTCGATAACCAGTATACCCTCCCGCTGGCAGTAGGGCTGTTGCTGATGGAATTTGCCATTGCCGCATGCCTGATATTCAAGAGAACGATAAAAGCCGGTTTGTGGGCATCACTCAGCATGCTCATAGCTTTCACGGCGTATATCATTTTGATAAAACTAAATTATTTTGGCTCCATCCCGTGCTCCTGCGGCGGGGTAATAGAGCGCCTCAGCTGGACACAGCATCTATTTTTCAACCTGTTCTTTATTGGGATCAATATTGCGGGAATAGTGCTTTACAAGCTGCCGCCATCTGCACCACAGCAGCCGCAGCTTAAACTGTCGTAGAAAGTCGTCAATAAATCTACACACCTTTTAATTGGAACACGGCTGTTTCCGGTAAACAGTCTATTGCTCTCACCTTTTTTAAAACCATTTTACTATGAAAAAGATCAAATTGGCCGTACTGGCACTGGCATTGTTATGCGGGGGAATTGGGGCTTATGGGAAGTATAAGAAGATGATGGACGTGTATTACATTGCGCCAACAACCTCTGTTGCTGCAGATTATTTCATTGTTTCTCCTAATCCGCCTTCTCCTGATTGCATAGCCGGAGAATCAGGCTGGGTTTGCACTGTTTTGGCCGAAGAAAATCTTCCTCCAACTTATGCAATTCCGTCACAGGATGCCATGATTCTGACCGTATATGAATAAAAATCATCTTTCCATCTCTATAAAAGGCAAAAATCCCCCCTTTATCGCTCGTTCTGCTGCACGCCGGACTCGTCTATTTCACGTTGTGGCAATGGATAGATGTACTTTCGGTCGTTAGGCAAAAGCTCATAAGTCATCCCAAAGCTTTTTCTATATAGTGTTGTAGCAAAACGTGCATCTCTGTTTAATCTCCTTAAATCCTGCCAGCGGATCTGCCCTGTAAAGGGAAACTCCTTTCTTCTCTCCTCCAGTATCTTTTTCAGCAGAGCCTCTTCATCGTTAGTGAAAAAATCAACGTACGAACCTTGCTTATAGCGGTTCATTAATACCTTATTCAAATCTTTTAAGGCCAATTCAAGATTTCCGATTCTCGCATTGCACTCGGCTCTGATAAAATAAACTTCGTTTGTTGCCAGTCCTGAAAATATTTTTCCTGCACCAGCGTATGTTCCCCTGAACTTTATTCTATTAGAAGCGTCTCGATTATAATAGTAAGTTCTTCTTAGATCGTTATCATCATAGCTCTTATAAAGGAGACTATCTACCTGCGAGAGATTAAATGCTTCATCAGGAACAATTGCCACATGCCCCACACCTGTAGCATAAAATAAAATTTCACTGTTTGTTTCTGTAAAAGCAGGGAATCTGTATGGTCGCGCAAGCGTTACTTCTCCACTATTGAAATCAAGCAATTTATTCGAATAGTGTAGCGATGAGTCCGCATAATTTTTCGCAAGTGCATAATCGTCCATCAACAAATATATGCGTGCAAGTAAAGCAAAAGCTGCCGGTTTGATGGGGCGATTTTTGTAAAGAGAAGCCACTGACAATAAGTCGGCTGCTTTTTTCAAATCTTCTGTTATTTGCTCGTAAGTTTTTTGAACAGTTGACCTTGGCTCAATATGATAGATATCAGATTTTAATCTCATGCAAATACCGAGATCTGTGGTCGCAGTTGATCGGATATACGGCTTACAGAAAGCACTTGCCAGTTCGGAAAAAATCATTGCCCTAAAAAAAAGTGCCTGCCCTTTTATATTGTTCACTTCAACCTGGTTATTGGGGAAACGCTCTGGCTCCAATCGCTCCAGTATTATATTAGCAGCGGCTATGATATTGTAACTATTCGAATAATCGCTAGAATTCTGACCTTCGAAGATCTCTTTATTCCAGAAGTATGAATTTTTGCTTATTGAATTCAATGAATTGATGGTTTCGTCGGCATAATAATAGTTATCACACCCCAAAAGGCCAATAGAAGGATAACTTGAATTCATTAGTATCGTATTGTTCAAAATAGCCTGAAAGTCTTCCAGTGTTGTTGGAACAACATCTGATTCCTGCCTTTTTGCGTCCAGCCATTCGTTCTGCTTCGTACAGCCGAAAAAGAAAAAAGCAACCACTATGACAAGAAAATCTTTCATACTTCATTGATTAAAAATTTGCCTGCAAACCAATTGAGACCGAAAAAGGAATTGGAACATTATTTGCAAACTGAGTAGAATACACGTCCGGATCAAGATTAAGTTTATTAGCCCGCCAGATAACCCCAACATTGTTTAGGTAACAATATGCCTCTATCTTCTTTAATGAAGCATTTTCCCGCAATGGAATATTGTATCCCAACCTAACATCCTGAAGCCTTATGTGATCCCCCTTTTCTACCATTATCTCAGAAAACCGGTAAAATAAGTTCCTGTCTAAATTCGATGGATAGGAAAGGGAAGGAACATCAGTATATTTCTCGTCTCCCGGAGCCTTCCATCGTCTGGGATAGTCAGCATTCATGCCTTCGTTTAAAACATTCTGATAGTTCAAATTGAGGTTAGGCCTGCGAAAATAGTACCCAAATTTATAGGTAATATTAAAGGAAAGCCGAATTCCTTTAAATGCGAGGTCATTCCTTAACGCGCCAAAAAAAGTAGGAGTTACTGATCCATGATAAACCAAACTGTCCGGGTTAAAGTTCTGCCTTATACCTGCATAATCTTTACTCACCTGGCCATTCAGATAGCCGTGAGGATCTCCGTTTTTAGGATCCAGGCCAGCCCATCTGTAGCTTAGTACCCCACGTAAGGGCTTTCCTACAACATATAAAAGGTTCAAGGGGTCTTGAAACACAACAGATGCAGCCGTTGGCTTTTTGGAATACTGCGTAATCTCGTCTTTGAGATGACTGACAATAAATGTCGCATCCCAGATAAGTTTCTTATCCATAATCCTGGCATTAAGGTTTATATCAAACCCTTTCGTCAGAATGCTGCCTGAATTCCTGTTGACAGCGCCTAGCCCCGTCTGTAACGGATTGGAAATCTGTTCTACCAGATCAAGACCTTCTTTGCGATAATATTCAATCGTTCCTGAAATCCGGGAGTTCCAAAGTGAAAAGTCCAATCCGGTATTGATTATTTTAACTTTCTCCCAGCGTAGCTCTTCATTTGGAGGGACAAGATTGACAATTGAGGGCAAGCCCGTCAAAGGATCGGTTATACGGGTACCTGTCAGATACGCGGCTCCATTATATACATTCCCGTTAAACCCATATGACATCCGTAGCCTCAAATTTGGCAGCCAATCCGATTTATAAAAGGGTTCCTTACTTATGCTCCATCCTCCACCAACAGACCACAGCGGTACCAGTTTTTGGTTAGTACGGGCTCCAAATAGATTTGCGCCATCTCTGCGGGCGCTGGCAGTTATATCGTACCTCTTTTTGTATGAATAACCCGCAACAGTATAGTACGATATAAACCGGTTTAGCAATCCGAAGACGCTTCCCCTCATTGATAACGCAGAATTAAGCGTTGACTGGCCGGCAGGATTTACCGGGAACAGGGTTGTTAAATCAAGCCCCGATGCGGCTGCACTGTGTTCATCAGCATGCCCCACGGTACTTAGCTCTGTTCCCGTAGCAGAAAGCTCCCTCATCTCACTGCCAATAATACCTGTCACCGAATGGTCCCCTATTTGCTGTTTGTAATTTAAGCTGGCCCTGACGCTATAGCTCCGCCAATCATAATTTTCAGCCTCAAGTATACCTCCCCGGGGAAAATTATATGATAACTGATTATTGGCATCATCATATACTGTAAACCTGTTTATCAGGTTGCGCGTAAAATAGCTGTTCTCACTTCTGTAGTTCTTTGAGAAAATGGTCTGCGTTTCGTTCTGAAACTGCACATCCGCATATAAAAAGGAGGCTATCCGGTACTTCAAGCTGCCCCTTAATACAAGATCGCTTAAATTCATATACCTTTTTGCATTACGGATCTCATCCAGCGGCCGGTATCTCCAGTCAAGGAAGCCCAATCCTCCCGTGCTGTCCACATAGTTCGCCCTGTAGTCCTTAACAGTGGGAAGCGGATGTCCATTACCATCCGCCAGGCTGGCATAAGGGTATAATAACCTGTACTTTGAGCCCCCGACCAGTATATCTCCATATCCCAGTTCGTTATGCTGCAAAATTGTATTGTGGCTATAGTTCACATAACCCTCTATCTCAAGCCTTTTAACGGGCCGGTACTTGATTGCGGATGTCATTGTAGCCCTGCGGGCGCCATTCCTCACTAAATTGTCTTTCTCGTGATCATAACCCAGCGAGAAAAAATAAGCCAGTTTATCTATGCCGCCCCTCAAATTCACCTGGTACTGCTGGCGTACCCCACGTTGATACACATACTTCAGCATATCCCTTCTTAAATCATTGGATGTAAGCGCATTGATCTGGTTCTGCGCTTCTGCGCCCGTAATAGATCCTTCTCTTTGCTGGGCCAGTATTTCTACTAAAGGGGAAACAGGGGGCCGGGTGATCCTGTTATTAATATCAGCATCAAAATATCCGTTATTGAACAAGGTGGTTTCTACATCTATGTAATCTTCCGCGCTCATGTAGTTCCGGTCCTTATACAAATTGGGCTTGCTGACAATGGTAAGGTTGGTATTGAAGTCCACCGTCATTTTCTGTCCATACCTTCCCCTCTTGGTAGTCAGCACAATTACGCCATTACCGCTTCGGGCGCCCCAGATACCGGCAGACGCCGCGTCTTTCAAAACCGTGGCAGACTCAATATCATTGGGGTTTATATTCCGGATATCCCCTTCATAGGGAAAGTTGTCCAATATTACCAGCGGGTTGGTGTTAACCCGGTTTGGCGATAAAGTGCTCAAACCCCTGAGGGAAATTCCCAGCGGTACACCGGTTGGCATTTTTGAGACGCTGTTCATGGTAGCCGTCTTATAATTCAACAAGCCGCTGGTGACGCCCTCCAGCCGGTCAAGGATATTCATACCTACCCGCCTGTGCAGCAAGGCGCTGTCTATGAACACAAAAGAGCCGGTGGAGCGTTCCCTGGGCAGGTCCTGGTAACCGGTAGACACTACAACGATGGGCGCTATTTGGGTAACGGCGGGCGTGAGTACAAATTTGAGATGCTCTTCCCCTTCCAGCCTGAACTGGCGGGCCAGGTAGCCCATGGAAGAAATTTCCAGTATGCCGTTGCGCGGGGCGCCTTCCAGGCGGAAGCGGCCCTGTGCGTTTGTTTTGGTGCCTTTGAAACCACCTTTTACCATTACGGTTACGCCGGGGATGGGATTCCCTTCCGGATCTGTTATGACGCCGGCAACGGTGACCTGTTCGGGTTCTTCTTCTTTTTTAACCACAGCGGGTTCTTTGTTGCCGAACAACAGCACTTCTCCTCTCACCAGTGCCCAGCCCACTTTCTGGCCGCGCAGCACCCGTTCCATTACTTCCTTCAGTGTAGCATTTTTGAAACTGACACGCAACTTTTGCAGCCGGTTTACCACAGAATATTCATAGGTAACGGTTAAACCCATTTGTGTCTGTATGGCGCTGAAAATATCTTCTATAGTATAGGTGCCGGAGAGTATTAAAGTACGCCCTTCCGGGGGTTGCTGGGCATGGCCGTGAATTTGTATGCTGAGGAAAAACAATACGGTCAGCACCAGAAGCCTGTGGAGCCTTGGGAGAAAATGGTGCCGTATCATCTTTAAGTCAGCAATGTAACCCATCCGGGTATATTTTTCGGGATAGAAAATCTCTTCTCGTTGTCGGGCATGGTAAATTTCGGTTGTCTCAAACGGTTTTCACATTGGGGGAACTGACTTGCTAAAATGAATAAAATCCTATGCCTGATAGGATTTAGCATCATGTCTAAAGCTCCATAAGTACCCGGATGCTACTTCAGATTGGCCAGCATCATCCGGAGGTTTCGTAGGGCAATTTTCACATGACTGCGCACTGTTTCCATTTTTAATCCCATTTCCTGGCTTACTTCGCGATAGGATTTCCGGTCCAGGTGGGCTTTGATGAACGCCCAGCGTCTTTGTTCGGGTAATTCCTGTACGGCCTGATTGATACGGTGGCGTACTTCCCAGGCATCTCCCTGGTTTGTCAAATCAAACATAGGCGCAGATTCCAGGAAAAATGCCTTTTTCCGTTCTGCCGTCTGCAGCTTGCGCTGCTGGCTTAAACAGTTGTTCCTTACGGCGGAAAACAAATAGCTGCGGTAATTGGCCGGCATCACATTGGCCAGATGGTTCTTCTCCCAAAGCACAATAAAAGTTTCCTGCACTACATCTTCAGCTTCCGTTACATCGTGCAGGATAGACACTGCTTCCAGTATCAGCGGCTCCCTGTATTTGAAAAACAGGTGCTTGAACACTTCAGGCAAATGCCGCGGGTTGTTCGGTGATATGCATTCTTCACTCATGGCTATTGTAATATGGTGAACATTAAATGGATAAAGTCCAACCCGCACGTCCGTTTTTCGGATGCGTACCTTGAAAAAAAACCTGCAAATGGCAAGGAACTTTTCACTCAAGATAGTGAAAAAAGGACAGTCGGGAGAGACCGAAGTTGTTAATCTTCAGTTAACAGCCCCGCCCGTTGGCAAGGGGGACAACACCCCCCTGACGAGGCAAAACCTGTGATGAATATACGATTTTTAACGGATTCTTTCCGTATTCTTTACAATTTCGATATGGTAACCAATATGGGTTAACAGCTCACTGGCCCCATCCAGTAACTCCAGCAACTCATCCCGCAGGTTGTTGCCGTTTTCACCGGCCCGGTACGCAAATTCTTCCCAGGTCAGATTGTCTGCCAGGAAAATATACTGCAGGCGGTTTGTGAGATTAACGTTGTTCATAATACATTATTATTAGTAGTTCAACCAATTTTAGAATAAATGCAGGGTATTGCCCATTATCCGGTGCTTCACGCCCCTGGTAATGTTCAACACCTCCAGAAAATCTTCAATAGGCCTGTTCTTGTCCAGCTTACCAGCAAAGCGGAAATTTGTTAACAAAGGGTTATCGATCTGCACCTTCATATCGTACAAACGGTGGATGGCCTCAGACAGCTCCACCAGGCCGGCCCCCTTGAAATAATACACCCCCTGCATCCAGCCCAGCACTTCTCCCTGTTCAAAACGGGTTACGTCAATGGCCTCCGCGCCCTTACTCCAGGCCGCCACCTGCCCCGGCTGCAACACTACCGCAGTGGCCCCGGAAACGGCCTGAATGCTGCCCCGCACCAGTGAAGCCGTAACTTTGCCAGCCCGGTAAGTATTTACGTTGAACGCAGTGCCCAGTACCCTGATGTCTCCGTCAGGGGTATGCACAATAAACGGCTTCTCCGCGTTCCGGGCCACATTAAAGTAGGCCTCTCCCTCAATTTCCACTTCCCGGACATTTCCCTTGAACGAGAACGGGAACCTCAGGGTAGATGCGGCATTCAGCCATACTTCCGTGCCATCTGCCAGTATTACCTTGTAATCTTTTTTTACGGGTATTTCCAGGGTGCTCCACTGGCTCACACCGTCATGCCGCTGGTGAAACCGCAGGGTATTGCCCTCGGTTTGAAGCTGTACATCCCCCAGCAGCATGGAATGGTCAGGTTTCAGCGCCATGCGCTCCCCGTTTGACAAGCGCAGCCTTATATCATACATTTCCGGCTCCTCCCTTGAGTTGGCGGCCAGCTGCCCTTCCCCCAGCCGTGGCGGCGCCAGGAACACATAACCGGCAAAACCGACGAGCGCCAGCACACAAGCTGCCGCAAGCCATCTGAATATACGCAGGTACCGCACCGGCTCTCCGGTGTTTTCCATTACCTTCTCGGCCAGTTCGTTCCAACGCTTGCTGGTGGGGCGTACTCTCAGCAGTTCCAGCATATCCGGCGAGCGGTACAGCTCGTCCAGCTCCTTACACATCTTACGTACACGGGGCTCCATCATAGCAGCCTCCAGCTCTTTCTCCTCCTCTTCGGAGAGCGTACCTGTCAGTTTTTGCAGGTACAATTGCCTGATGTATTCGAGATCTGCTTCCATATTTTTATCGGGGGTCTATATTTAAGACGGATTTTCAAACCCGGTAGGGTGTACCGGAAGTTAAGGATTTTTCCGTTTTTGCACTCACCATGCAGAAACGGAAGGGTGTCCGCTGCCGCCGTTATTCCCGTCTTCTCCTCAAATCCTTTACCGTACTGCATCCCATCCCCCTTCCGGTTTTTTATGCCCGAATGGAATGCCTTTTGGCATACCCGGGTAAAACAATTCACATGAAACCGGCACCTGAAAAACACACAATGTATTACGTGCTTACCTCCGCGGTAGCACTGGCCATCATTGTACAGGTACTTATAAAAATACTAACATGATCAATCGGTTTGAAGTGCCCGCACTGATCGAAGACGCACTTCCGCAGCTCGGCAAGGCATTGCACCAGTTCCCGGCCATATTTCACATATACGAAACTGTACAGTGCCTGCATAATTTCCTGCTACAGCAGCTTCGCAACAGGAACTATGATCTCCTTGAAAAAAGCCTCAGGCTGACCGGCAGGCTATATGACCGGGGCAACCCGCAGGTACGGCAAGCGGTGGCAGACATTATCCTGCCCGGCCTCTCCCGTGAGATACTGCCGGATAACATGAGCCAGATCAAACTGTACTCACTGATACCCGCCAGTCTTTATAACCAGTTCATGCAACTGCACCTGAACATCAATCATCAATAATGGAAACAGCAGCAAAAACAGAGGAAGACGTTGCCCCGGAAACCATGGGAGACATTATTGTTCGTGTGGCGAAGGCCAGCGACGTTATATATGCGGAAACGATCTCCGCCGAAATGGAAGCTTCCGCCCTGGCCCGCGGCACCGGCATTTCTAAACGTCCTCCATCTCTCATCCGGGAAAAAATACTCCAGGGCAAAGCCGTCATTGCGCTCTGTAGAAACGGCATCTGGGCGGGCTTTTCTTACCTGCAAACCTGGCAGCAGGAAATATTTGTATCCAACAGCGGCCTCATTGTAGCCCCGGCATTCCGCGAGAGGGGCCTGGCGGCGCTCCTTAAAGTAAAGATCTTCCAGCTCTCGCGCCTGCTCTACCCTGCCGCGCGCCTCTTCAGCATTACCACCAGCGCCGCCGTTATGAAACTCAACTCCCGTCTGGGCTTTGTACCGGTTACCTACGCTGCGCTGCCGGCAGACCCGCTTTTCTGGGAAGGCTGCGGCAGCTGCGTGAACCACCATATCCTTTGCTCCAAACAACACCGCAATTGCCTTTGTACTGCACTGCTGTTCACCCCTCCGGGATAAATACCATACCCAGGTTATCTTGTTTTCCCTTTGCTCAATCGATTTTGCTACCCATAATCATTACCTCCGAACCTTAAAACCCTTTATCTTTAGCTTGCAAAATCAATCACCCGAAGCAATGAGAAAATCTCTTTTCCTGCCCATGCTGCTGCTGCCTTATGTGCTGCCCGCGCAAGATCCGGCACAATATGTAAAGCCCATCATCGGCACCCAGAAAATGGGGCACACCTACCCCGGCGCCACCGTGCCGTTCGGCATGGTGCAGCTCAGTCCGGATACGGATACCATTCCCTACGAAATGAACGGGAAGTACAACCCTGACGTGTATAAATATTGCGCGGGGTACCAGTATACAGACAAAACGATTGTAGGTTTCAGCCATACACATTTCAGCGGCACGGGCCACTCAGACCTGGGAGATTTTCTTATTATGCCCACCACCGGGCCGCTCCAGCTCAACCCTGGTACGGCAAACAGGCCGGAAAGCGGCTACCGCTCCCGTTTCTCTCATGAGAACGAAACGGCAGAGGCGGGGTATTACAAGGTGAAGCTGGATGATCACAACATTCTTGCGGAGCTGACCGCCACCAATCGCGTTGGGCTTCACCGGTACACCTTTCCGCAGGCAGACCAGGCGCACATTATTCTTGACCTGGTATCAGGGATCTATAATTACGATAAAAAGAACGTCTGGACTTTTGTAAGGGTGGAAAACGATACGCTCGTTACCGGCTACCGCCAAACCAGCGGCTGGGCGCGCACCCGCACCCTGTACTTTGCCATGGTGTTTTCAAAACCCATTAAACGGTACGGGCATCAAAATACCGACAGCAGCGTGTATAAAGGCTTTTACCGCAAATTTGACCAAACAACCAACTTCCCCGAAATGGCCGGCCGCCGCATAACGGCCTGGTTCGATTTTGATGCCAAAGCGGATGAACAGCTACAGATAAAATTCGCGCTTTCACCCGTGAGCACTGCCGGCGCACTTCGCAATCTGGCGGCTGAAGCGCCGGGCTGGGACTTTGAAGCGGCGAAAAGAAAAAGCCGGGAAGACTGGAACCGGGAATTGTCTAAAGTAACCGTAAAAGCGCTCTCCGAAAATGACCTCATCAACTTTTACACCGCGCTTTATCACACCTATCTCAGTCCTACCACGTATATGGACGTAGACGGCGCCTACCGCGGGCTTGACCAGTTGAACCACCAGGCCCAAGGTTTCACCAACTACACCACGTTCTCCCTCTGGGATACCTACCGCGCGCTGCATCCGCTTTTCAACATCCTGCAACCCGCACGCAATGCGGACATGGTACGCTCCATGCTGGAACACTACAACCAGAGCGTACACAAAATGCTGCCCGTGTGGAGCCATCATGCCAATGAAAACTGGTGTATGATAGGCTACCACAGCGTTTCTGTAATTGCAGATGCTATTATGAAAGGCAACATCAGGGGATATGATGCCATGCAGGCACTGGAAGCCTGTGCCAATACGGCCCGCTACAAAAAGTATGACGGCCTTGAATACTATATGGAACTGGGTTATGTGCCCGAAGATAAAAACAGCTCCTCCGTTTCCAAAACGCTGGAATATGCGTATGACGACTGGTGTATTGCGCAGGTGGCAAAAAAACTGGGCCGAACAGACCTGTACAACGAGTTCATCAAACGTTCCCAAAACTACCGTAATGTGTACGACGCCTCTACCGGCTTTATGCGGCCCCGGCTCGGCAATGGTACTTTCCGGAAAGAGTTTGACGTGCTCAGCACCCACGGCCAGGGTTTCATTGAAGGCAATGCCTGGAACTACAGCCTCTACGTACCACATTACCCGGCTGAAATGATTGAGATGATGGGCGGCAAAAAACAGTTCACACAGCATCTTGATTCGCTCTTTACCATGCACCTGCCGGACGCCTTTTTCGCCGAAACGGAAGACATTACCCGGGACGGCATCATCGGCAATTACGTACACGGCAACGAGCCCGCCCACCACGCCGCCTATCTCTACAACTGGACGGGCGCTCCCTGGAAAACACAGGAAAGAGTGCGTATGATACTGGAAAAAATGTACAAACCAGCCTCAGACGGTTTGGGAGGAAATGATGACTGCGGGCAGATGAGTGCCTGGTATCTTTTCAGCACGCTGGGATTCTACCCCGTATGCCCCAGCTCTGCGGAGTATGCGCTGGGCAGCCCGGCCATTCGCTCGGCCAGCCTGCAGCTGGAGAACGGCAAAACCTTTACGGTTGAAGCTGTTGACCAAAGCCCGCAAAACGTATATGTCAGGAAAGTGGAACTGAACGGCAAACCGCTGCGGCAGCCCTTCATCAATCATAGTGATGTAATGGCCGGCGGAAAGCTGGTATTTTACATGAGCCGCAAACCGGTGAAGTAGACATAAAAAAACATCCCGAAGAATCGGGATGTAATATGTATACAGTGAACAATGAAATAGCAAGTTGCTGCTACTCCAGGATCTTGATTATTTTTTAGCGTTTGAATAAGAATACGGGAAGGCATCCGGCTGGGTGCCTCTTGTTTTTTGAGGCTGCGGCCCCATGTTGACACGCATTACGCCACCCTGCTGAATGGCCTGGTGGCTGATCCAGTTTTTGGAGTGCGGCTTTCCGTTCAGCAGCACGCTTTGCGTATACAGGTTGGTGGCGCTATTGCCCGGTGCTTCCACTACAAAACGTTTCCCATTCTCCAGCGTAACGGTCATTTTAGGGAACAGGGGCGCGCCCAGCACATACTGGTCCGTACCCGGACAAACGGGATAAAAACCCATGGCGGTAAATACGTACCAGGCAGAGGTTTGCCCGTTGTCTTCATCTCCGCAATACCCGTCTGGCCCGGCATGGTACAATCTATCCATTACCTGCCGCAGCCAGTATTGGGCTTTCCAGGGCTGGCCGGCGTAGTTGTAGAGGTAGATCATATGCTGAATGGGCTGGTTGCCATGTGCATACTGGCCCATATTGCTGATCTGCATTTCGCGGATCTCGTGAATAACGCTGCGGTAGTAGCTTTCGTCGTATACCGGCGGCATCACGAACACGGAGTCAAGCATGCGGGCAAACATTTCCCGGCCGCCCATCAGGTCTGCCAGGCCTTGTACATCGTGAAACACAGACCAGGTGTAATGCCAGCTGTTGCCTTCGGTAAAAGCATCTCCCCATTTAAAAGGATTGAAAGGCGCCTGGAAGCGGCCGTCTTTGTTTTTACCGCGCATCAGTTTGGTTTCCGGGTCAAACAGGTTGCGGAAGTTCTGGCTGCGCTTGGCAAAGCGGTCTATTTCCGCCTGCGGGCGGCCCAGGGCGGTGGCCAGCTTGTAAATAGTGAAATCGTCATACGCATATTCCAGCGTGCGGGCGGCGTTTTCGTTCACATTCACATCGTACGGCACATACCCCAGCTCGTTATAAAATTTAACACCTTTGCGGCCCACGGAAGATAGCGGGCCTTCATTCTCTGAATTTTTCAGGATGGCTTCGTAGAGCGTATTGATGTCAAAACCGCGGATGCCTTTCAGGTAGGCGTCTGCAATAATAGATGCAGAGTTGGAACCTATCATGCAGTCCCGGTGGCCGGGGCTGGCCCATTCCGGCAGCCATCCGCTTTCTTTATACGTATTTGCCAAACCTTCCATAATGTGGCTGTTCAGCTCCGGGTACATGAGGGTGAAGAAGGGGAATACGGCGCGGAAGGTATCCCAGAAACCATTGTCCGTAAACATGTAGCCGGGCAGTACTTTGCCGTTGTAGGGGCTGTAATGCACAATATGGTTCTGCGCGTCATATTCGTAAAATTTGCGGGGGAACAGCAGCACGCGGTACAGGCAGGAGTAAAAAGTGCGCACCTGGTCTACCGTACCGCCTTCTACCAGTATACGGCCCAGCTCCTTGTTCCAGGCGGCTTTGGCCTTCTGTTGCGTGGCCTCAAAGCTGTCTTTCCCAACTTCCCTTTGCAGGTTGAGGGCAGCCTGCTCAAAGCTGATGAAGGAGGAAGCCACTTTCACGTGTACCTTTTCACCTTTGCCGGTTTTGAAGCCCACCACGGCCCCTACGTGGCCGGCCTGCAGTTCCAGCGTATCTCCCGCCAGGCGGTTGCCATTCCAGGTATGGGCTATGCTGAAGGGTTTGCTGAATTCCAGCACAAAATAGTTCTTGAAATTTTCCGGCACGCCCCCGCTGTTGCGGGTGGTGTAGCCTATTATTTTGTTCTCTTTGGGAATGACCTTGATGTATGACCCGCGGTCAAAGGCGTCTACCACAACAAAAGCGCTGTCTGTACGCGGAAAGGTGAAGCGGAACTGGGCGGCCCTTTCTGTGGGCGTAATTTCCGTGGTGACGTCTGCATCTGCCAGGTACACGCTGTAATAATAAGGTTTGGCAGTTTCCGCTTTGTGGGAATACCAGCTGGCACGGTCATCTTGCGTGAACTTCAGCGAGCCGGTAACCGGCATAATGGCAAATTGCCCGTAGTCATTGATCCATGGGGAGGGTTGATGCGTCTGCTTGAAGCCGCGGAGTTTGTCTGCACTATACTGGTAAGCCCAGCCATTGCCGATGGTGTTGGTTTGCGGCATCCAGAAGTTCATTCCCCAGGGCGTGGCAATAGCCGGGTAAGTGTTGCCGTTAGACAAACTTCCCTTGGAGTCTGTTCCCATCAGCGGGTTCACCCATTCTACCGGGTCTGTAATGCGGGATACCGTTTGAGCCTGTACGGCCGGCGCAGCATAGGAAGCCAGCAAAAAAATCCATCCAATTTTTTTCATATCGCCTTGACGTGATGTTTTGATTGCAAAATCGATTTTTCAAAAAGAAGGGGCCGGCCCAGGATTGGGCCAGCCGTTAGATGCTACTCTTTATTGTTTGTATGATAAGCACTTGTTAATAACAGTTATTCGTACCCCGGATTCTGTTTAAGGTTTTTGTTCAGGATCATCTGATTATAAGGGATCGGGAAAAGCTCCCATTTATCTTGTCCTGACGCCGGGTGGTCCCACCAGGAAGCGGTAGTGAATTTACCGAACCTGATCATATCTGTTCTTCTTTTCCCCTCAAAAATAAACTCACGGCCCCGTTCTGCCAAGAATTCGTCCAAAGTTAATTTTGCAACTGTATAAGCCTCTGTGGGCCAATCTGTTGCAGAGAACGCCCGCTTACGCACTTCGTTCACCAGGTCTACTGCTTCCTGGGTGGCGGTGCCGCCGTTCTTCCTCATAAGTGCTTCGGCCTTGTTAAAATAGATCTCCGCCAGGCGGTACAGCACAAAGTCATTGTTCCAGTATACACTGGAGGTTTGCGGGCCGGGCCGGTACTTGTTAAAGCGCGCTCCGCTGTTTTCCTCTCCCCTCGTCATACCGCCTTCTCCGGCCTCTCCTTCCGAGTTACGGCGTATTTCCTTCACAAATACCAGCGGTCTGCCGGCATATTCTTCAGTGCCTTTTACAATACTATCGTTAAAGTTAGTCCGGAAAGCCACGTCTATTTTAGCCGTATCTATCAGCAGCCAGGTCTTTTTCCGCAGGTCTTTATCTGAAAATGCATCAAAAGCTGTGGGTATCACCACAATACCGTTATTGCCGTTAAAGTTCGCATTATACAGCTTTTTTTGCTCATAATGCCACAGATCTCCATTCCAGCCAAAACGGAAGTTGCCCACCGTATAGTCATAAGTGATCTGGAACAGGTTTTCAGGAGACGTGTGGTTCAGGTTGTCAAAAGGTTTGAGCAGGTCTGTTTCCAGCCTGGGAGCCGCGCCAGACAAGGAACCGCAGGAGCCGTCCAGTATTTTATTGCAGGCGGCAATGCACTCGTCCCATTTGGGCGCACCAGCCCACTTTTCCGCATTCAGGTACAGCTCCGCCAGCATGGCATAACCGGCAGCCCGGGTAACACGGCCCACCAGCGCGGGCGCCAGGGGGGGCAGCAGGTCTACGTTCTCTTTCAGCTCTTTCTCAATAAAGGCCCACACCTCTGCCCGCGGGGCGTTTGCCGGACTAACGGGCACGCCTACTTCCGTTACAATGGGAATGTTCCCATACAGGTCCATCAGCTTCAGGTAGTGCCAGGCGCGCAGCACCTTGGTTTCGGCAATAATGGCCGCCTTGTCCTCGTCCGTCATGCCAATGGTCTTGAAGTCAATGGCGGAGAGGTCTTTAATGGTGTTGTTACAGAACCCCATGCCCCAGAACATCAGCCGCCATGGGTTCCAGGCGTTGTTGTCATTGGCTATCCAGGCATGGTTGTGCAGGCGTATCCAGTCGCCACCATCAAAGCCGTGGCGGCCTTTCTGCGGCCAGGCAAGCTGGTCCGCAGAGAGCTCGCTCACCCGCCAGTGGCCTACCTGGCCGGTGGGAGCTGCCCAGGCGTTGGCGTGGGTGAAGGGGCGGAGCACCGCCGCCATCACCTCCGTCCGGTTCTTGTAAAAGTTCTGCGCCGGTATTTCACTGTACACTGTTTCTTCCAGGTTGGTGCAGGCGCTCATGCCTATCATCAGGGAAGCGAGGCCTGCTACGATATATTTCTTTTGCATGTTCTTCATTTTTAGGAATTTTTAAAATCCAAGATTAAGACCAATCGTGTAAGACTGGGTCCTGGGATAAAAACCCCGGCCGTCTATACCTGTGGTAAGGCCATTGTCTTCCAGTTCCGGATCAAGCCCGCTGTATTTGGTAAAGGTCAGCACGTTGCGGCCGGCCGCGTAAATACGCAAGCTGCGCACGTAGCTGGACCTCAGCTTGAAGTTGTAGCCCAGCGCTATATTGTCCAGCTTCATGAAGCCGCCTTTTTCCAGGTAGTAATCAGAGTACTGCGGCACATCGTTCAGGGCCTTGTGTTTGGTGACAGCGCTTTGCAGCACGTTGTTGGGGAACCAGGCCCTGTTGCCGAAATACAGCTCCTGCAGGTTCAGGATGTCATATCCCAGCTTGCCGCGGAAAAACAGGCTCAGGTCCCAGTTTTTGTAACGGAATACGTTGTTCCAGGAAAACATCATTTTGGGTACGCCGTTGCCTATTACGGTCAGATCATCTTGCGTGATCTGGCCAGCGGGCACTTTGGAGCCATCTTTTTTATAGAACAGCCATTTGCCGTTATCATCAAAACCGGCAAAACGTTTTCCGAAGAAGTTACCCAGGGCGCCGCCTTCTACTACCCTGATGGCGTTGCCCAGCGCGCCGGGAGACGGCAGACCGCCAAATTCCAGCTTCTCCAGGCGGTACTGGTCATTGGTGATGCTGGTCATTTCGTTCTGCTGGCGGTTAAAGGTAAGGTCGATGTTGTACGTGAAATTCTTGGTTTGTACCGGCACCGCGTTCAATACGATCTCGAAACCTTTGTTGGAAATAGTGCCCACGTTGGTAAAGATCTGGCTGGTCACAAACGGCGGCAGCTGCGTGTCATAGTTGGCCAGCAGGTCTTCCGTTTTACGCTGGTACACATCGAAAGAACCACCCAGGCGGTTGCTCCAGAGGCTGAAGTCTACGCCAATGTTCCATTCCTTTTTCTTTTCCCAGCGAAGATCAGGGTTGGGGTTGCGGGAAGGCCCGTATGTTTCAAACCAGGAGCCGTTTTGCAGGTATGCGCCACCGGTGCTCAGGAGGATGAGCGACTGGTAGTTGGCAAAGCCCTGGTTGCCGGTAACGCCGTAACCTGCGCGCAATTTCAGCTGGTTGATGACGCGGTTGCCTTTCAGGAAATCTTCTTCACTGATGGTCCAGCCCGCGGAGAAAGCCGGGAAGTTGGCCCATTTGTGATTGGCGCCGAAGCGGGATGAGCCTTCGTGCCGGAGAATGGCCTGGGCAAAGTACTTCTGGCGGAACGTGTAGTTCACGCGGCCAAAGAAGGCCACCAGCGTATTATCCACCTTATTGCTGGCCATGCCTGCACGTCCCAGGGTGCGGTAAAGGCCGTTGCCCAGGTTCCAGTCCTGGAAAGCATCTGTGAGAAAACCTGCGTTGTTGGCGCTATAGGTCTCAATGGTGCTGTACTGGTAGCTGTAGCCCGCCAGCGCCGTAATACCATGCTCACCAAAGTTGTTGTTGTAATCGATCACTGATTCGAAGGTCTTATCCAGCTCCACCCGGTTGCCCTTGTAGGCATAGCCGCCGCCCTGGTAATCCTGCTGGGACGAACGGGATGCCCGCAGCCTGTACTGGCGGTCATTCCAGGTATTGCGTACCACGGCGCCAAAGGCAGATACACGGAGACCTTTGTATACCTCTATTGATACCTTGCCGTCTCCCTGTATGGTTTGCTGGTCCCGTTCAGACAGTTCCTGCTCCAGGCGGGCTATAGGGTTGAAGTTATTGAAGCCCGTGGTTTCGAGATAAGTACCGTCCGGTTTTTTAACCGGCGCGGTGGGGTTTCTTTGAACCGCCTGCTCAAAGTCTCCGTTGGAGCCGCCGAGCAGGTCTGCCTTGTTGAAGTTTGCCGCCAGGTTGGCCTGCAGGGTCATTTTGCCTTGCAAACCGGTCTGGTTCACGTTCAGGCGTCCGCCATACTGCTTGCGGCTATTGCGTTTGGCAATGCCTTCACCTTCGTTGTAATAACCCGCTACGCGATAATTGGACTTGTCGGTGCCGCCGGTAGCAGAAAGGGTATAATACTGCGAAAGGTTCTTTTTGTTGATCAGCAGATCGTAAATGTCTGTACTGCTGCCCAGGTCATTGCCGGCCGGGGCATTGGCCTTAAATTCTTCCGCATTGAGGAAGCGCGGCTTTTTGGCAATGGCGTCCCGCTGCAGGTAGCTGGAGAAATTGAACTGCGGCTCCCCTGAGCGGCCTTTTTTGGTGGTTACCAATATTACGCCGCCGTTGGCGCGGGTGCCGTAAATAGCAGCGGCCGAGCCGTCTCTCAGCACGTCAATAGAAGCAATGTCTTCCTGCTGCAGCAGGTCCAGGTTGCCGCCCGGCACGCCGTCTATCACTATCAGCGGGCCAATGGTGCCGCTAAGGCTGGTGATGCCGCGCATCTGCACGGAAGCGCCCGCGTTAGGATTGTTGCCGCTTACGCGGGTAATGCTGAGGCCGGGCACTTTACCCTGCACCAGGTCCATGGGAGAGCGGGCCACACCCGGGTTGAAGTTTTCAGCTTTGATAGAAGTAACCGCGGAGGTCACTTCTTTTTTCTTCAAGGTGCCGTAACCCACCACTACTACATCTTCCAGTGTTTTGGAAGAAAGGGAGAGCGATGCGTTCACAGTGTTGCCGCTGCCAATCGCTACCGTCAGCGTTTCGTAGCCGATGTAGGAAAACTCCAGTTGGGAGCCGTTGGTGATGTTGAGGCTGTAAGTACCGTCACCGCCCGTTTGCGTACCGGTACTGGTACCCACTACCCTGACGGTTACACCGGGCAGGGGCGACTGGTCTTTTGCGTCTTTCACAGTGCCCCGGATGGTCCGTGATTGGGAATAGGCCAGGGAGGCTGTGAGGAGCATCAGGGCACCCAGCCAACTCACACGCATGAAAAACGTAGATGTCTTTTTCATTGCAATTGAAATTGATTTGGTTAATAATCTGGAAACAGTTCTGGTGAAGTCTTTTAGCAATAGCAATTCCATTCGGCGCCCTTGCGGGGAGCCGTGAGGCAGATGCTCCTGCTGCATGCTAACATCATGGGCTGCATACCGGATGGCGAAAACCTATTCGAAATGCATTTTGACACCGTTACGAACAGGGCATACCACTCCTTTTATGCATGCCTGATAGCTGCACATGCCGGGCGCCGGGCAAAGGATCTCCAGGGCTTCACGGAAAGAAACCTTGGGGAAAGCCAAACAACTCCCCGCATGCATGAGTGCTGTCATGCCTGCAAAATCGATTTAGCTAAAGGACTTTAAGCTGGAATTTTCGGCAATATGGTGCCGGTTGCTATCCTTTCATTGTTGCGTAAATTTTTTGATGATAATTAAATGATTGCTAGTTGAGGAATCGTCATAACGTTTCCAATGGATTTCCTGATATCTAAGTTTAGTTAGCGCATATAATGATGATGCGTTGGCGGAAAGCACCACTCCTGTTTTAATTCTAGTTTCACTGTTTACTATTCCTGTTCGCTGTTGACACCCTGAACCCCCTAACGGCCGCGGTTTTCACAGTTCACTGCTTCTAAAAGGCATTGGGCCGGCCGGGGTATTTCCGCTGAGTTTACAGTATATAGTTAGGCTATAATAACCTGGAATTTCTCCGCGTTACCCTCCTTGTTTTTGCACTAAATGCAAAATCGATTTAGCATTGTCTCTTAAAAAAAGATCCGGAAGGACCTGTACCAGCGTCACCAAAGGAAGTAATACGCACCATAAATGTAGAATTAATTTATGGCATTCAAAATATTTTTCTCAAAAATTATTTGAACGGTGCTTTTAGTTTACTGCAAATACAGTGCAGCAAAGGTTCTTGGGGGCGGAAGTCATGGAAGCAAAACCCGAAAGAGCAGCAAGAATGATGTAGTAGATACGCTTAACACATGTGATGATGAGAACGAAAGTAATGCAGGCTGTCTAATAACAACAGGTAAACACTGCAGCCGCTTATATTTCTCAGGCAGACCCCCGTTTGATAAACTTCCCAGGCACCTGCACCTGGCTCTTTTTCGTTACACGCACTCCTTTATCCAGCTGATGCATCAGCAAACTGATGGCAGTCTTTGCAATTTCTTCCACAGGTTGTTGAACAACAGTAATACCCGGTGGGTACAAGCGGAAAATATCATGGTCATCAAAGCAGATCATGGCAATGTCATCAGGCATCCGCATATCAAGGCCTGCAAGACTTTCCAGTCCCAATATGCCCAGGTAGTTGGTGGAAAAGAACAGGGCGTCCATTCCCTTGTTTGCGGCAATAAAGTCCTGTATGGCCTTTACCGCTTCTTCACGCGGACTGTTGTAAGAAATTTTCAGCACCTGTTTGCTTCTGAAGGCTATGCCTTCATCCTTCAATGCATCTTTATATCCCTGGAAACGCTGTTGTATCTGCACCAGCTCCATATCTACCGTAATAAAACCGATCTTCCTGTACCCTTTTTCCAGCAGGTGTTTCATGCCCTGCCGCACCCCGCCGTAGTTGTCTATCAATACATACGGAACAGCCACTTCGGGGAAATAGCTGTCCATTAACACTACCGGCCGTTTATGCGCAAGCAGCTGTTCTATATCCTTCTCCATACCGGCCGCAGGGGTGATCAGGAAGCCGTCTACCTGCTGCCGGTTCAGCATGCGGATCAGTTCCGCGCCTTTTTGCGCGTTATTTTCCGTACTGCAGTATACAATATTGTACCCGTAGCGGTCTGCTTCCGATTCTATGACCCTAGCCAGGGCGGCAAAGAAGCTGCCGGAAATGCTCTCTACCATCAGGCCCAGGGTTTTGGACTGGCCCGTGCGCAGGTTCACGGCAACGGAATGCGGCTGGTAGCCCGTTTTTTTCACCACGGCCTGCACTTTTTCAGCAAGCTCGTCGCTAATGCGCATCTGGCGCGCTTTCCCATTCAATACAAAAGATACGGTGGATGGGGCTACGCCTGCCATCTGTGCTACATCTTTGAGAGATAAACGCTTCATGCCCTGGCCTTTCTTCTCTTTCATGATTTTGCTGTACTTCTTTTAATTTTTTAATGGCCTGTATGCGGCGCGAGGTTGACAATTGGTATACAGGTAGGGAATTTACAATGAAAAATCGGGATAAGGGCTGATTTTTGCAGACGAAGGCTCATGAAAAAGCTGTACCGGCATGGCCGGTAAGCCTCAACGGGCATATATACACTAGATCCCAAGCGAATTATCCACTCTGCGGTAACTCATCTTCCATAACACATTCGCAAGTTTGCGTGCTGTGTTCTTCACAAAAGTTTCGCTCTTTTCGGGGAAGTAGATGTGCAATGCTTCGTGCAGACTTACTTCGAGATGTTTACGGCCTTGCAACCGGCTGTCTATCACTATGGTATTACAACCGTAATCAGACATACCGTACGCTTTTTCACGTCCAAGTTTGCGATAGATCACTTTCATACCTTTTCTGTTTACCATACAAAGGTACAAAGATCTTGCCGCCTCCTCTACGGCTGAAAAAACTATGCTACCGGTTTCTGCGATTCTCCCTTTACCCTGAACAAAGCGGCTGTACGTTTGGGGTTACCCACTACCCACACCACATCCCCGTTTTCCAACATCATATCTGAAACGGGGTTCAATATACGGTTCGTATCGCGCTCAATGCCTACAACGAGGCCGCGGGCCTGCTCGCGGATGCCCGACTGGCGGATGGTTTTCCCGAACACATGCGAGCCCGGCAGCACCTCGTAACGGCGCAGCTCTATTTCCGTTTTCACCGGCTTGATCTCAGGCAGGTGCTGATCTATATATTCCCTGAACAAGCTGATCTGTTCGTCAGTGCCTATTACCTGCAGCCGGTCTCCAGGGTACAAACGCTCTGATTTGGGCGGAATGGGCAGCAGGCGCTCGCCCCTTTCAATTACGGCTATATTAACTCCGTACTTCTCCCGCAGCCCAAGCTCCTCCAGCGTTTTGCCCACCCCCTCCCAGTCAGCCCGCACGTTAAATGAGGCCAGGTGCGCATCCCAGGGCGCCAGCACGGGTGTGCGTTCTTTTTCCGCCGCTGCCTGCGCCGCTTCGCGGGCATTGAAGTTGGTAAAGAACCGGGCTTCCAGCCGGTCGTAAAACACCTGTATACGCCGGGAAAAAATAACCAGTACTATGAGGAATACGGCCGTAACGGAAAAGGCCACCGCAAATGAATAGAACCTGTCCAGCATCAAACCTATGAGAAATACGGCCAGCACTATCCTGGCTATACGAAGCAGCCAGAGCGGGCCTTTGTACCTGTTTTGCGCATAGAGGTTGGAGAATGCCGTGGTTTCCACACGCCTTACGGCCAGCGCCCACAAAAAGGGCATCATTACCAGGAAGGTGCCAATGGCAGTGATGGCCCTTCCCCATTTCAGCCCGGCCAGCTCTTCCATTTCCGGCAGCACATACAGGGAAGAAAGCAGTCCTATAGCCAGTATAATAACGGTACACACTATCATGTTGATCACATATCCTTTCAACACCACCTGCCAGTCACTGGCCTGGGAAATGGTTTGCGCACCGGTGCTATAGCGGGCCAGCGCCGCCTTCCAACCGGCGGGTATCCGCTTGTCAAGCCACCCGTAAAACGGCTCTGCTACTTTAATAAGGTACGGCGTGGTAAAGGTGGTAACGGCAGAAACCGCCACCGCAATGGGATACAGGAAATCACTGGTTACCTTCAGCGTGAGGCCCAGGGTGGCAATAATGAAAGAGAACTCCCCGATCTGCGCCAGGCTCATGCCGGCCTGCACAGAAGTTTTTAACGGCTGCCCGGAAATAACCGCACCCAGCGTGGTGCTCACCGTTTTGCCCACCAGGGTGATGAGCGTAAGCAACACCACCGGCCCCAGGTACTTCTGCAGCATGGCAGGATCTATCAGCATGCCTACCGATACAAAGAAAATGGCGCCAAACAGGTCTTTCACAGACTTTACCAGGTGCTCGATCTTCTCCGCCTGCGTGGTTTCTGCCAGAATGGACCCCATGATGAAAGCGCCCAGCGCCGGGGAAAAACCTACCTGCGTAGCCAGCACCACCATGCCCAGGCAAAGGGCAATGGCCGTTACCAGCATGGTTTCTTCACTCATGAGCGATTTGGTTTTCTTCAACAAGGTAGGGATGAAGAAGATACCGCCCACAAACCAGAGTATAAGGAAGAACACGAGCTTCACTACAGATATGAGCATTTCGGTGCCGGCAAACTGCTGGCTGACGGCCAGAGTAGATAATAATACCAACAGCACAATAGCAATCAGGTCCTCTACCACCAATATGCCGAACACCAGCCCTGCAAACTTTTGCCCTTTCACGCCCAGCTCTTCAAACGCCCGTATAATAATAGTGGTGGAAGATACCGACAGCACGCCACCCAGGAAAATACTGTCCATCATAGACCAGCCCAGCAGCTGCCCGGTGGCATAACCCAGCCCCAGCATAAAAGCCACCTCCACCAGCGCCGTAATGGAAGAGGCGCCGCCTACCTTCATCAGCTTTTTGAAGCTGAACTCAAGGCCCAGGCTGAATAATAAAAAGATCACCCCTATTTCTGACCATACGCGGATGTTGCCTTCTTCCCTGACTGTGGGGAACAAGTCAAAATACGGCCCCACCAGGAAGCCGGCTATCAGATAACCGAGTACCAGGGGCTGCTTTAATTTTTTGAAGATCAGGGTTGTTATGGCCGCCGAGCCCAGCAGAAGGGCAAGGTCTATAATAAGGTTTGGTAAATGGATCATCCGCCCGTCTGTTTTCTTTTATATATGATGTTGGCAAAATAATAAAAAAATGCGGGAGGGAGGGGTAATAAAATACAAGGAATGCGGCCAAAAGCACACATTCCTTGTCAATTCTGCATTAAAATAACATTAAAATATCATTTACCGGCCCAGTTTTTATACCGGAGCAGCGCTTCTATAAAATAATAGTCCGCATAGGAAAGCGGCACATCAATTTCAGAATTGCCGGGCATGGAACCGGTGCTATGCATGAGAATAAAGTTATTGTTCTGCCCTTCCTTTGCGCGGTAGGCGGGCGAGGCCAGGCTGGCCAGCGCATCTGCACCGGCGTTCCAGTAGCGTTTCTTTTCCGCTTTATTTGTGTACTTGCTCAGCTCCAGGAGTGCCGAGGCCATAACAGCAGCGGCGGAAGCGTCGCGGATGGCGTTCGGTATCTCAGGCGCATCATAGTCATAGTACGGCACCAGGTCTTTCGGCATGCGGGGATGGTTGAGCATGTAGTCCGCAATATGGCGCGCCTGGTCAAGGTACTTTTTGTCTTTCGTTTCCCGGTACATCATGGTGTAACCATACAGGCCCCAGGCCTGCCCGCGGCTCCAGGCAGAAGCATCCGAGTGGCCCTGATGGGTCTTTTTGGCCAGCACCTGGCCGGTGGTGGTATCATAATCTATTACATGGTAAGAGCTGTAATCATCCCGGAAATGGTTCTTGATAGTGGTATTGGCGTGGTCAATGGCTATTTTGATGAAAGTGGAATCTCCGCTGTTACGGGTGGCCCATGCCAGCATTTCCAGGTTCATCATATTGTCTATGATCACCGGGCACTTCCAGCCGCGGTGGTCCCAGGAGCGGATGGCTTTTATGGTGGGTTTGTAGCGGGTGATGAGGGAACGGGAGCTGGTCATCAGCACATCCTTGTAAGCCGGTGTGCCAACAAGGCGCAGGCCGTTGCCAAAGCTGCAGTACATGAGGAAGCCGAGGTCATGCGTATTGGTGCGGTACTGGTCCGGCAGCAGGTATTGCTGGCGCTTTTCCGCTTCCTGTTTAAAAGCCGGGTCTTTCGTGTATTCGTACAGGTACCAGCAGGAGCCGGGGTAAAAACCTGCCGTCCACCAGTTGTATTTGGCCGTCATCAGGCTGCCGTCTTTATTGGTGGAGCGGGGGAACAATGAGTCAGGCAGCGCCTGCATCATGTGTTTGTACTGCTTTGCAGAAAAGCGGAGACTTTCGTCTACCAGCGCTTTCATCTGTTTGGTTGATAATTTCGTTTGCGCGTGGGCGCCGGCGCCCCAGGCCATCAGTAACAAAAAAACGATCTTGCTTTTCATTCCGTGTGAATTTTACTTTTATGCCCCGGTGGCTGCGCACCGGGCGTGTTATTTTTTCTTTTTGACGGCTTTTACGGCCGCTCCGTTGGCGGCGGGCACTTTGATGCCTGCAGGCGCCACAATTTCCCTGGGCATTCCCCCGGTAGATTCCCTTTCTATCAGCTGAATGGGCACTATCTCCTGCGAGTGGCGGTAAGCTGCGGGATGCCGGGCCTGGATCAGGTCCATCAGCGCGGCCACTATCCGTTCACCCATGGTGGTAGGATACTGGTCTACCGAAGTGATGGAAGGCGTCACAATTTCCGTACGCGGGTCATTGGAATACCCTGCTATCTTGCAGTCTTCAGGCACCCTGATGCCGTGCTTGCGGCAATACTCCAGTATGGTGATGGCAGTAGTGTCATTAGTGGCAAAAATGCCGTCAGGATAAGGTTTTTGCGAGAATATTTTTTCTGCGGTTTGCCAGGCGTTCTCCCTTGTCAGTTCATGAAAGAACACGCGGTTCTTTTTGTAGGGCAGCCGGTTTTTCTGCAGAGCTTCCTTGTAGCCTGCCAGCCGTTCTGTGTACAGGTTGCAGGTAAGCGGCCCCGAGATGTGCACAATATCCTTGCAGCCCTTTTCCACCAGGTGCTCCGTGGCTTTGAAGCCGCCCAGAAAATCATCTCCCTTGATCACTTTTACATTGTAATCTTTGGGCGTACGGTCAAAAAACACGATGGGCGTGTTTTGCTGCTTGAATATGTCGAAGTGGGAAAAATCCGTGGTATAGAGCGTGGCAGACACCGCCAGCCCGTCTACCCTGGCAGAATACAGCGTATTGGCCAGTTCTATTTCCTGCTGCAGGGAGTCATTGCTCTGGCAAATGATCAGGTTGTACCCGAACTCCTGCAGTTTGTTCTGGATGATGGTGCTGATGGCGGCGGGGAAGAACATGGAAATGCGCGGAACAATGAGGCCTATGGTCTTGCTCTTGTTGTTGCGCAGGCCCGCGGCCATGGCGTTAGGGCGATAACCCATTTTACGCGCCATCTTTTTAACGCGCTCTTTGGTTTTGGCGCTGATGTTGGGATGGTCATTCAATGCCCGGGATACGGTAGACACTGAAAGTTCCAGTTCTTCGGCAATGTCTACAATTGTTTTTTCAGAACGAAGGGACGACATATGATTGCTTTTTAGGGGATTTTACCTGCCCATCCAACCGCCATCTACCGTCATAACGGTACCATGCATGTAGTCAGACGCGGCAGATGCCAGGAATACTACCGGTCCCATAAAATCTTCCGGCTCTCCCCAGCGGGAGGCAGGTATACGTTCCAGGATGCTTTGGCTGCGTTTTTCGTCTGCGCGCAAGGCGGCCGTGTTATCCGTGGAAATATAACCCGGCGCAATGGCGTTCACATTTACGCCGCGGGCCGCCCATTCATTGGCAAAAGCCTTGGTGAGCTGCCCTACCGCGCCTTTGCTGGCCGCATAGCCCGGAACATTGATGCCGCCCTGGAAGGTGAGCAACGAAGCGGTGAATATCACCTTGCCGCTGCCCCGCGCTATCATCTGCTTCCCGATTTCGCGGGTGAGGATGAACTGTGCGCTCTGGTTAATGGCAATTACTTCGTCCCAATATTCGTCCGGATGTTCTGCAGCCGGTTTGCGCATAATGGTGCCAGCATTGTTCACGAGGATATCGATTACCGGAAAATCCTTTTGTACCGTTCCGATAAAATTATACAATGCTTGGCGCTTCCCAAAATCACATTGATAGGCTTTGAACCGGCGTCCGGTGGCCAGCACCTCCTTTTCCACATCGCTGCCTGATAACTCCAGGGAGGCAGACACCCCTATAATATCCGCGCCGGCCTCTGCCAATGCCACGGCCATGGCCTTTCCGATGCCTCTTTTGCACCCGGTAACAATGGCCGTTTTCCCTTTCAGGCTGAACAGGTTTAAAACACTCATGATGTCAAATTATTTTTTCTGGATAATTTTAGCTGTAACCGGCTGCCGCAGTGTTTCCGCCTGCTCCTGCAGGTAGCGGAACCATTGGTCTGCGTTTTTAATAAGACCGGCTTTATCCCAGGCGCCGCCGGTGTAATACGTGATAGCCCCGCTCCCGTCTGTAGCTGAAACCGACAGCACGTGTCCTTTCTCCACCTTCATTTCCTTCACCGGCGCCAGTACAATGCAGCCTATGCCTGTGGTACCGTCTGCGCCATGCTGCGGCTCCCAGTAGCCCATTACGCCGCTGGCTTCCTGCAGCAAAATAGCGCCGGGCTCTTTCCTTTTGATGATGCCAATGGCCACGGGCAGGCTTTGACTGTAACGCACCTGCATTTTGCTCAGTTGCGCGTGCGCGTCCAGAGACACGGTTTTGGTAACGGTTACAGGCTTGCCGCCTACCTGCCAGGCATCGTAGCTCAGCTCAAAGGTAGTACGGAGGGGCCCGCTATCAAGCGTACGGTGGCCGGTGTAGTTCCTGGAGAACCAGATGCTGTCTTCCAGGTAAGGCGCAATGCCGCCAGCACCCAGGGTAAGGCCTACATGATAATAATCCAGCCCCTCACCTTCGTCTTTATGGTAGTTGGCGCGTTTGTACCATTTGTTGATCACCAGGTTTTCCGTGCGTTTATTCCAGAAATCCACGCCATAGGCCATTTCTTTGGGTGTAGCTTCCAGGGCCTTGCCATACATACGGAAAGCCACCCGGTCATTTTCCCAGGCAAAATCATCTTTCCGCTCCGGCACGTAACGGCCGTAGGTTTTGGCCGCTACCGGGGCCGGCTTGCCTTCCACAAACCTGATGGTAGCGCTGGCGCCCGCTTTCAGCGGAATATCCAGCAATATTTTTACGGGACGGCCGGTGCCTTCGGTAAGCACCTGGTAAGGTACTTCCTTGCCCGTAGCGGCGTTCAATACCTTGAAGGCGCCTTTGCCCAGGGGCGACCATTGGGCGGCTACCATTGCATAGTCTACTTCCACCAGCCCGCCAGTTACCCCGGCCGGGTTGTGGAGCGCTACAGAAAGCGGGGCCTGGGCGGCGGCAGCCAGTGCCGTGCCGGACAGTATACCCGCGCATAAACAGTTGATGATGAATTTCTTCATGATTTTCTATTATACGTATAGTCGTTACCGTAATTCAGTAATGGCGCAATGGTCCATATCCCCGTAGTCCAGGTTTTCACCGGCCATGCCCCAGATGAAGGTATAGTTGCTGGTGCCCGCACCGGAGTGGATGGACCAGGGCGGGGAGATCACCGCTTCGTTGTTCTGCATCCAGATGTGGCGGGTTTCCTGCGGCTGCCCCCAGAAGTGGCAAACAGACTGGCCTTCCGGCACCTCAAAATAAAAATATACCTCCATGCGGCGGTCGTGCGTATGTGCCGGCATAGTGTTCCAGGTATTGCCTGGTTTCAGCTCCGTCATGCCCATTTGCAGCTGGCAGGTAGGCAGTACGGAGTTAACGAGCAGCTTGTTGATGGTACGGTGGTTGGAGGTTTCCTGTGCACCCAGCGTTACCACGTCTGCTTCCGCGCGCGTGATGCGGCGGGTAGGGTAGTTCATGTGCGCAGGCGTGGAATTGAGATAGAACCGGGCGGGACTTGCCGCGCTTTTGCTGGCAAACACCACCTCCCGCTTTCCTTTGCCAATATACAGCGCTTCCTTGAAGGCCACTTCAAACACCTCTCCATCAACCGTAACAGTACCATCTCCGCCCGTATTGATAATGCCCAGCTCCCGGCGTTCCAGGAAGTATTCCGCTTTCAGCGGGTCTACTGTTTCCAGCTTCACCGGCTTGTCTGCCGGCATTACGCCGCCGGTAATAAAACGGTCGTAATGGCTGTATACCAGCCGTACCTTGCCGGCCTCAAACAGCGGGGTGATCAATAATGCTTCCCTGGCCTGCGCAGTGTCCCATGCTTTGGCTTCTGCGGGACTGCTGGCATATCTGGTTTCTATAGACGTGCTCATCATAAAATTTTAAGAGATTCCGTTTTCGATAAGGTATAACCAAAAATTAACAATATTCATGGAAAGGTAATATGAAATACCGAGAAATGCAAACGTTTGCATTAAATTGCTATAAAAGCGTCAAATAACGGTGACACGGGGGCTTCAGCCGCAAAATACTATAGTGTTTCGTTAACTTTGCAGTTGGTTAATATCCAATCAAGAAATCAGATTTTAGTATTAACGGCAAGTTCCCAAATACGCTATTTTAGCAAATCATGAACACGTATCTTCAGATTCACCCGAAAGACAATGTGCTGGTGGCTTTACAGGACCTGCCGGCTGGAAAGCAAATAGAGTTCAATGGTTCAACAATACAATTGAAGCAGAACGTTCCCGCTAAACATAAATTCCCATTAAAACCTCTGCAGCCGGGAGATCCCGTATTGATGTACGGTGTATTGGTAGGCAAGGCGGTGGCGCCCATCCAGGAAGGGGAAACTATTACGGTCAGGAATTTGCAGCATGACGCCAATGCTTTCCATGAAAAAGACGCCAGCTTCCAGTGGCAGGCGCCCGACGTGAGCCGCTGGGCCAACCAGACTTTCCAGGGTTTTCACCGGGAAGACGGGCAGGTGGGCACCCGTAATTACTGGCTGGTAATACCCATGGTATTTTGTGAGAACAGGAATGTGGGCGTTATTAAAACAGCCTTTGAAAAAGGCCTTGGTTTTGCGCCGCCGGAGGTATACAATGAGCAGGTGAACGACCTGGTGGGCCTCTATAAAAGCGGCCGGCTGGATGCCATCCGTGACTACAAGCCAAAAGAAGCCTCCGCTGAATCTCGCAAAAACGCGGTGTTCCCCAACATAGACGGCATCAAGTTTCTTATACATGAAGGCGGCTGCGGCGGCACCCGGCAGGATTCTGACGCGCTCTGCGCCCTGCTGGCAGGTTACATACACCATCCCAACGTAGCGGGCGCTACCGTGCTGAGCCTGGGTTGCCAGCATGCGCAGGTGTCTATTCTGCAGGATGCCCTCAAAAGGCTGAACCCGAACTTCAACAAGCCGGTGCTGGTGTATGAACAGCAGACCAGCGGCTCCGAATTCAATATGTTATCTACCGCCATCCGGGAAACTTTCCTGGCACTGGTCGAAGCCAATAAACAGGAACGCAAACCCGCTCCCCTGTCCAAAATAGTGATAGGCCTGGAATGCGGCGGCTCAGATGGCTTTTCAGGCATTTCCGCCAACCCGGCCATCGGCCATACTTCAGACCTGCTGGTAGCCCTTGGCGGCACCACCATTTTATCTGAGTTCCCGGAGCTTTGCGGTGTGGAGCAGGAGCTGATCAACCGTTGCGAAAACAATGCCACGGCAGACAAGTTCATCTCCATTATGCGGGCATATGAAACCCAGGCCCAATCTGTAGGCTCAGGGTTTTACATGAACCCGTCTCCCGGCAACATCAAGGACGGCCTCATTACGGATGCCATCAAATCTGCCGGTGCGGCCAAGAAAGGCGGCACCTCTCCGGTGAAAGATGTGCTGGACTATACGGAATACGCCACCAAACCAGGCCTCAACCTGCTTTGCACGCCTGGCAATGACGTAGAATCCACCTCCGCCGAAGTTGGCTCCGGTGCTTCTGTGGTACTGTTTACCACCGGCTTGGGTACGCCTACCGGCAACCCTATTGCCCCGGTAATCAAATTATCTACCAACACCCGCCTTGCCCAGCGCATGCCGGATATCATAGACATCGATACCGGCAGCATTATCAGCGGTCAGAAAACGATTGCCCAAATGGGAGAAGACATTCTTGACTATGTTGTGAAAGTAGCCAGCGGGGAAGTTTTCACCAAAGCCGAGCTGCTGCACCAGGATGATTTTATTCCCTGGAAACGCGGCGTAAGTTTGTAAAGCAATACAAGATATATGAAAACGGTGCGGCATTGAATCCCGCACCGTTTTTTATTGCTGCCAGCTCAGCATAAAAAAGGCCTCCTCTGCAGGAAGCCTTTTTTTATGTTACAACGAAGTTGTTATGCGTTTACTTCCACCTTTTCCATACGCGGTGCAAAGAAGTGCATCGTGATCCATGCCAGCAGGTACATGGAGCCGCAGATCAGGAAGAGGATGTTGTACCCTGCATTGATATTGCCCAGTGCCTTATAGTGGTCAAGCAGCGCGCCCACCACCAGCGGGAACAACATGCCGCCCAGGGAACCGGCCATACCGCCAATGCCCACTACAGAGCTGAGCGTATATTTCGGGAACATGTCTGACGCGGTGGTGAAAATGTTGGCAGACCAGGCCTGATGCGCCGCGGCAGCTAAACTGATCAGCGCCACAGCCACCCACATGTTTTCCGCATAACGCGCCGTCATGATGGGAATTACGCAGATAGCGAAAAACAGCATAGACATTTTGCGGGCTTTGAACACCGGCCATCCCTTGCTGATCAACCAGCCCGGCAGGTAGCCGCCGCCAATGCTGCCCACGGTAGTAGCCGTGTACACAATGATCAGGGGCAGGCCCAGGTTTTTAATATCGAGGTTGAACGTGGTAGAGAAATAAGATGGCAGCCAGAACAGGAAGAACCACCAGATAGGGTCTGTCAGCAGCTTGCCGAACACAAAAGCCCATGTTTGACGAATAGCGAATAATTTGCCCCAGGATACTTTCTTTTCCACCGTTACTTCTTCTTCCCCATCACTCTGGATATGCGCCAGTTCGGCCGCGCCTACTTTTTTATGACGGGTAGGCAGCTCATACATCACCAGCCAGAAAATAAGCCATATAAAACCGATCACACCGGTCCAGATGAAGGCCTCCTGCCATCCGTACGCAGAAGCCAGCCAGGGCACTACAGCCGGGGCCGCTACTGCGCCAATGTTGGCGCCGGAGTTGAACAGACCGGTGGCAAAAGCCCTTTCCTTCTTCGGAAACCACTCCGCTACGGACTTTACCGCTACCGGAAAGTTGCCGGCTTCACCAAGCCCCAGCAAAGCACGGGCAGCGCCAAAGCCGAAAGTAGATTTAGCCAGTGCATGCGCCATGGCCGCAACGCTCCATACTACAATGGAAACCGTATATCCCATTTTGGTGCCTACTTTGTCCACAAACCGGCCAAATACCAGCAAGCCAAGTGCATAGCAGGCGGAGAACACCATCACAATTTCACCATACTCTGTTTCTGACCAGTGAAATTCCTTTTCCAACAGCGGTTTCAGAATCCCGATCACCTGCCGGTCAATATAGTTAATGGTTGTGGCAAAAAACAATAAAGCTACAATGCGCCAGCGGTACCGGCCAATTACAGTGGAATTCATTTCGTTGATTGTTTAGGATAAATACATGTTGGCAACAAATTACTTCAATGCCTTTATATATGCAAACGTTTGCGTTACTTTTCCGGTCAGCCCTTTCCAGTCCTGTTTATCAATCACAGACTTGGGTAAAAGGTTAGAACCCAGGCCTACACACACTACGCCCGCTTCAAACCACGCCTGCAGGTTGGCCTGCTCCGGCTCCACCCCGCCGGTAGGCATAAAGCGCAAGCCGGGGAACAGCGGTTTGATAGCTTTTACAAAACCAGGGCCCAGCGTGCTGCCGGGGAAGAGTTTCACCAACGCCGCGCCGCTTTTTTCCGCCATCGCAATTTCCGAAGGCGTCATGCAGCCGGGCACCCACAGAATACCGGCAGATTTGCAATAAGTAGCGGTAGCCTCGTCTATGATCGGGCTTACAATGAAGTCTGCCCCCATTTCCGTAAATGTTCTGGCATCACCCGCGTTCTTAATGGTGCCAATGCCCAGGTGCATATCCGGCATAGACTTGGTTTTCAGATCGCGGAGCTGTGCAAAGTTTTGCCGGGCATACTCTCCCCGGTTGGTAAACTCAAATACACGGATGCCGCCTTCGTAACAGGCCTTCATTACCTCCGCGCACACTGCGGGATCATCGTGATAAAACACCGGGACCACTTTTGTGGCCTCAAATGCTTGTAGAACTATATCTGGTTGTGGTGTCATATGCTACATCAGTTGCGCAATGGATTCCTTTGCGGTAAGGTTAAAATCGCCGGTGCGGAACAGCTTGGAATAGGCTGCCGCGGCGGCAAATGAAATTGTTTCCTGGTTCGTGTGCCCGTTCAGGTTAGCATGTATAAGCCCTGCCATAAAGCTGTCTCCGCTGCCTACCCTGTCTACCACCTCATTGGTCTCGTACTGCCGGGATACGTACAGTTCCCCGTCTTTCCAGTACACCGCATAATACAGGTTATGCGTGGGCGCTGAAGAAAAACGGAAAGTGAAGGCCACGCGGTCACATTTCGGGAACTGCTGCACTATGGCCTGTGCAGATTCCCGCGCGGCGCGGAGGTAGGCATCTCTGGTATCTTCCTTTACCGCTTCCTGGTTAAGCGGCGTGCCCAGCATCATATTGGCGGCCCAGATGTTACCCATGATCACATGGCAGTATTGGGTCAGCGCCGGCATTACCTCCAGCGGTGATTGTCCGTATTGCCAGAGCTTGCTGCGGTAGTTGAGGTCTGTGGAAATGGTCATTCCCTTACGGGTGGCCGCTTCCAGCACTTCCCTGCAAATTACCGCCGCATCTTTGTTCAGCGCCGGAGAAATGGCGCTCCAGTGAAACCAGGAGGCATCACCCAGCAGGGCGTCCCAATCCACCGTTCCAGGCTTTATTTCAGAAAAGCTGGAATACTTGCGGTCATACACTACTTCCGCATGTTTCAGATCTGCCCCCTGCGCCAGGTAATAAGCGCCGATGCGGTCTCCGCCCCACAACATCCTGTCTGTATGAATGCCAACAGCTTCCAGCTGCGCCAGCACCTGCCGGGAAAGCCCGTTATCAGGCGCTTTGCTGATATATGCCACCGGGTTGCCCCATGTGGCCAAAGCCGCAGCCACATTCGCTTCCGCGCCACCGACAAAAAGTGATGCACGTTGCGCCGCCCAATCCGGGCTTAATCTCAATAATAATTCTCCAAACGTAATTACAGAAACCGGTTGCATCAGAAATTAAAATAGGCTTTGGCGTTGTTGTAGCAAATATCCTGTACCATTTTCCCCAACCAGGGAATATCAGCCGGCAGTTCACCGTTCTCCACATCATTACCGATCAAATTACACAATATTCTCCTGAAATACTCATGGCGGGAGTAAGAAAGAAAGCTGCGGGAATCTGTGAGCATGCCCACAAACCTGCTAAGCAGGCCCATGTTGCTGAGCGTGTTCATCTGTTTTTCCATACCGTCTTTCTGGTCAAGGAACCACCAGCCGGAACCGAACTGCATTTTACCGGCTACGGTACCATCCTGGAAATTGCCTACCATGGTGGCATACACTTCGTTATGGGAAGGATTGAGATTGTACACGATGGTTTTGGCCAGCTGGTCATTCTTGTCAAGCCGGTCAAAAAAGCGGCTCATGGCTTCCGCCATCGGCCAGTCGCCAATAGAATCTACACCAGCATCAGCCCCCAGCCTTTTCAGCAGCCGGGAATTATTGTTGCGGATAGCGCCTGCATGGAACTGCTGCGTCCAGCCTTTCTCGTGGTTCCAGGTGCAGATAAAGTGAAGGGTGGCGGATTTGAACATATCCGCATCCGCGGCTGACAGCGGCTTGCCGGCCATCAGTGCGGCAAAGGATTTTTCCAGCGCCGCTTCCGTGAAGTCTGCATAAATAAAGAAGTTCAGGCCATGGTCAGACAGCCGCCCGCCCTGCGCATGAAAATAATCATGGCGTTTCTTCAAAGCGTCCAGCAGTGCACTATAGCTGTTGATGTCTGTATTGGCCGCTGCACCCAGCTTCTTCATGTATGCCTGGAAAGCTGCGGGATCTTCTACCGCAATGGCTTTATCAGGCCGGAAGGTGGGCAGCACTTTTACTGCAAAACCTTGCTGGCGGATGGAGATGTGGTGCTCCAGTGAATCCGAAGGATCGTCAGTAGTACACAACGCATCTACCTTGAAATGCTGCAGCAGGGCTTTGGTGGTAAACCGCGGCAGCTGCGCGTTGCAGGTTTCGTATACTTTGGCCGCATTGCCGCCGTTCAGCACTTCCTTCACGCCGAAGGGATTGAGCAGTTCCATGTGCGTCCAGTGATAGAGCGGGTTGCGCATGGTATAGGGCACGGTTTCCGCCCACACTTTGAACTTGGTGAAATCATCCGCGCTGCCGGTAATCTGGTCTTCGTTCACCCCGTTGGCCCGCATAGCGCGCCATTTATAGTGGTCACCTTTCAGCCAGGCTTCCGTAATGTTCTGGAACTGTTTGTTATCGGCAATTTCGTCCGGCGGCAGGTGATTATGGTAATCTATCACCGGCATGTCTTTCGCAAAATCGAAATAAAGCCGTTTAGCTGTCTCCGTCTGGAGCAGAAAATCTTCTGACAAAAAAGTTTTCATTATGCTGCTTATAATACCTTAGAGTGATGAGTGATGTATGATTGAACGCCATTCTGCACCATGCCCACCAGGTGGTCTGTTACAGTGTCGGCAAACCCGGGAATATTGTTCAGGTCTGTTTCCCAGAGGCGGCTGTCTTTGCAGACAGCACGCACCATGGCCGATACTTCCGGGTAGCCGGTCTTTTCCACGGATTGCCAGTGGCTTGCAAATACGGCCGCATTATCGTCCGTAATATCATAGAAAGCATCTTTGCCGCGCTGGCCCTGGTATTTACCATTTACTTCACGGGCCGGCCTGAGGAACAGCAGGGTGGCCGCAAACCCCAGCAGCATCATTTCCGGCAGAACGCCTTTGGCCTCCCGGTAACGCAGCAGCGTTTGCACATTGCGGGCGTTCATTTTAGAGCTTTGCTGGAAGGTGATGCTGATTAGTTTATGTTCTATGTACGGGTTGGCGAAACGGTCCAGCACATCCCGCGCAAAAACGGCCGTTTGCGGCCCCAGAGCGCTGAGGGTAGGCAGAATTTCTTCTGTTACCACGGTTTCAAAGAAACGGCGCATGTATGCGTCTTGCATGCACTCATATACGGTGTTGAGGCCCGACAAATACCCTACGCATACCGCCGCCGTATGGCTGCCGTTGAGGATGCGCAATTTCTGCTCGCGGTAAGGAGTGATGCTGGGGGCAATCAGCATCCGGTCGTCCGTTTGATGGAAAGCCAGCTGCTGTGCCACTGCCGCATCTCCCTCAATAGCCCAGAGCAGGAAAGGCTCGGCATCTATCCATAATTCATCTTCATAACCCGCCTGTTCCCAGCATTCCCGCAGGTTTTTAGGCTTGCCCGGCACAATTCGGTCTACCAGCGAGCTGCAGAAGCGGTTGGCAGCGGAGATCCACTGCATAAAATCTTCCGGCAGCTTGTTGAATGCGGCTAGCTGCAGCACGGTCTCTTTCAGCAGTTTGCCGTTGTCTACCACCAGTTCCGTGGGGATGATCACCAAACCGCCCATGCCCTTGCGGAAGCGCTCGTACAAGATAGCCAGCAGTTTGCCAGGATAGGAAGCCGGCACGCCTGCGGCAATATTTTCCTCCACATACTGGATGCCTACTTCTGTGGTGTTGGAAATAATAATGTTCAGTGAAGGCTGTGTGGCGGCCGCTAATATAGCCTCCCATTCTGCATTCGATTGCAAAACGCGGCTAATAGAAGCGTTCACCAGACGCTGATCAACAGGTTGCCCCTGGGCAACGCCCTTGATGTGTGTAGTGTAAAGGCCGTCTTGCGTGCCGAAAGCGCCCGCATCGCCATCTGTAGATTTTACCACCACTATCCTGCCTTCAAAAACGCCTGCCTTGTTGGCCTTGTCTACGAGGTAGTCTACCAGGCCGCGCAGCAGCACGCCGGTGCCGAATTGGAGGATCTTCTCGGGAAATTGAAAATAGTCAGGTGTAATGCCCCAGGAGGGGTTGTTCATAACGTGTTGCTTATTCAGTCTTGGTAGCATGCATGGATAATTTATTAAATAACATAGCCAATTCCAGATAAATATATAACTAGCCTTGGAAATTTTTGACAATTTACTAAAGATTTGTGGGAATCAATCGATGTAAATCATTTTAGAAACAAGTGTATCTATGACCCTATTACGAGTATCTATGGGGTCAATACCCCGATTTACGGGGATTTCAGTAATTTTGCATCCTTAATTCAATGAACTGATGAGCAAGCATGGAAAAGTGTTGGTAGCCATGAGCGGGGGCATTGACAGTACGGTTACTGCCCTCATGCTGCATGAGCAGGGGTATGAAGTGGTGGGCATCACCATGAAGACCTGGGATTACGCGAGTGCGGGCCCTTCCAAAAAGGAGACCGGCTGCTGTAACCTGGACTCTTTCAACGATGCCCGCGCGGCCGCCGTGCATCATGGTTTTCCGCATTTCATACTGGATATACGGGAGGAATTCGGCGATTTTGTGATCAACAATTTTGTAGACGAATATATAGCCGGCCGCACGCCCAACCCTTGCGTGCTGTGCAATACGCACATCAAATGGCGCGCGCTGATGAAGCGGGCAGACGCCATGGACTGCGAGTTCATTGCCACCGGCCACTATGCGCGCCTGCGCATGGAAAACGGCCGTGGGGTGATCAGCAAGGGCCTTGATGAGACCAAAGACCAGAGCTACGTGCTCTGGGGGCTTGACCAGGACGTGGTGAAACGCACCCTGCTGCCCCTGGGCACCTACCGGAAAACGGAGATCCGCCAGATGGCGCTTGACTTCGGCTACCCCGAACTGGCCAAAAAGGCGGAAAGCTACGAGATCTGCTTTGTGCCTGACAACGACTACCGCGGTTTCCTGAAACGCAAGGTAGACGGCCTGGAAGAAAGAGTGAACGGCGGCAATTTTGTGCTGGCAGACGGCACTATTGTAGGCAAGCACAAAGGTTACCCCTTCTATACCATCGGCCAACGCAAAGGCCTTGAAATTGCCCTTGGCAGGCCCATCTTCGTGACCGAGATCATCCCCGAAACCAATACCGTGGTGCTGGGAGACGAACATGAGCTGAACCGCAGCGAAATGAACGTGGGCGGCCTCAACTATGTGAAATATGACCATATGCCGGAAGGCTTTGAATCTACCGTGAAGATCCGGTATAAAGACAAAGGCGCCCTCGCCAATGTGTACAACAGTGCGGACGGACAGGTAAAAGTGCATTTTTATGAGCAGGTGAAAGGGATTGCCCCTGGGCAGAGTGCTGTTTTCTATGAGGGGGATGATGTGATTGCAGGGGGGATTATCAGGAGATGATATCTTTTTTTGATAGATGAAGGCCAATTGTAATGATTGGCCTTTTTTTTTTATATATTCCATTCGTAAAACCCACCCTTACCATGAAAAAAATCATCCTGATCCCGCTCATGCTATGTTTTTTTGAAGTGAATGCTCAACAGTTTTTCAATGAAGTATACAACCACTACAGTCAGGTAACACCAACAAACGCCGTCAAGATCAAAACGAATTTGCCGGTAGAGAACGGTAACCAGCAACCTACAATCATCATAGAGGGGTTTAACTACACTTCCGCATCTCCCATAGGCATATTATTGACTTACCATACCTGGTTTGACGGATTTTATGCCTACAAAGCCTCCTCTTTTGGGGCTTATGCCCCTCCTATTTACCTGGCTAATGAAGGCGGGAAGGTGGTGATTATGCTGGATGACCGTGGGTATTTTCAACGGTTTTCCATCAGGGTGTTCTCAGGAAACGGCACCGGCGAAACGCCGGCCAACTTCTCCGGCTGGACGGTTGTGGATGAAGCACTGACCGCGGGCGCTACGGCCGTTGTCCAGGTGCCTTATGAAAACCGCTTTTCCGGTAATGTATTCATGCCGGCAAATGGCATTTGGAACAGTAATGGTAATGTTGGTATTGGTACTACGGACACCAAAGGCCACCAACTGGCCGTGAATGGCTCCGCAATTTTTACGAAAGCAATTGTAAAGAATTACAACAACTGGCCGGATTACGTATTCGATTCCACCTATCAATTGCCTGCCCTGGCGGATGTGGAACGGTACATCAGGGCCAATAAACGGCTGCCGGAAATTCCATCCGCAGGGGAAGTGGCGGAAAAAGGTGTTGACGTTGGGGAGATGCAGCGGCAACAGATGAAGAAGATTGAGGAGCTGACGCTGTATATCATTGAATTGAACAAAAAGTTGGAGAAACAGCAGGTGTTGATTGACGCGTTGATGAAAGAAAAAAAGTGAGTGGTACTATAGTATTAGTTCCGACCGTTTCAGTTTTACCAGCTTCTTGTGATTGGTGTTTGTGATGATTTGCCGGAGAAATGCCTCACGATTATTGATTCGGTCTTGAAGCTCATGCAGCCATTTGTTGATATCAATGCCACAGGCTTTAAAATGCTGAAGATCCCAGTCCTGTTGTGTTATGTCAAAAAAAACCTTGCGAGCTTCTTCCTGACTTATATATAATGCAATGGCAAGTTTATCTGCCTTAAGTTCTGCCTGCAAAAATGAATTCAATGCCGCGCTTAGTGGCGGCGTTCTTGCATACTCATCAAAAAAGTTAAGTACCGCATTTAGTTGAATATTGCCCTCTAGTATTCCGGGTATCTGTGCCTTTACGTTTTTTACCATCTCCTCAAAATAAACAGCGTGTCTTAGATATTTTATTGAGAATTGAAGATTCCTTTCATTGTGGAATTCGTACATCACAATGGGATAGTTAAAACAATCATTTATATCCTTTTTCCACAAGGGATAAATTGTAAAATGTGGCCTGTACTCATCCCCGCCTCGTAATCTTATCAACTCAACTCCCGCCAAAACCGGACCAATGATCTTGTAGTATCTGTTTACGCCATATGACGACCATTGTGGGAATTCATTCAGCCAGTCGCTATCTATGGCCTTTTTTACAGATTTATCAATGTTCATATCATTAAATTACGGTTTAACGGTGTACATGTCATGCCTCAATCGTTTTTATTTTCCTCCCCACCGCCACAAACATCGTATCCGCCCCGCGTTCATACCCGCTGATCACCCCGCTCTCCGCTATCTCCAGCCCGCAATGGCCCCGAAGAAATTCCACCGCCTCTTCATTCTCTTCCCGGAACACCGAGCAGGTAATATACACAAGCGTGCCACCGGGTTGCAGGAATGGCGTTACATTGGCGGCAATGTTTTTTTGCAGCATGGCGTACTCAGCTATCTGCGCTTCTTTGAAATAACAGATATTCTCCGGCGTTCTGCCCCAGGTGCCGGAGCCGCTGCAAGGCGCATCCAGGATGATGCCGGCAAAACGGGTACGCGGCATCTGCGCGCGTAACGCGTGGGAAGTGAGGTCTAGCACTTTGGAGGAATAATTCTTCAGGCCGGCTTCCGCAAACCGTTTTTTCAGGTTTTCCAGAATGCTGGCGCGAACGTCGCTGGCAAAGAGATGAATGTTGGGTTCTTTATCGAAAAGCAGGATAGACTTGCCGCCGCTGGCTGCGCAGCAGTCCCACCAATGCTCTCCGGCCTTTGGTTGGAAACGCAGGCCTGTTTCCTGCGAAGAAAGGTCCTGCACTTCGTACCAGCTTTTGTCTGCGATAATGCTGTCTGTTTTGGTGCCGTTAGGCAACGCCAGTGTATGTTCCGCTATTTGTTGTGCCGGGACACCTGCCGCGTCCAGCAAACGCAATATGGCGGCCTTTTTACCGGGCCTTGCGCGAATGAACAGATGCGGCTGCTGCAGGTGGGAACGGGTGAAAGCTTCACCGTCTATACCCGCGGAAAGGTGGTCCAGAAAAGGGAATGCGGCTTTCGCGTCCCACGCTATACCTGTCAATGCCAGCTTTTGTTCTAGCGTAGCGGCGGCTTGCTGGTTCCACTCCTGGTTGAAAAAAGCCAGCAGTTCATCCGGCCCTTGCGAGCTGAGAAAGGCGCCTAGCAGAATACGCTCCTGCACCGGCCGCTCTTTTTGCCAGCACCCCAGGCGATAATACTGATATACCAGTTGCTGCACCCATTTCCTGTCTCTGCTGCCCATGTGGGGATGGGCCTTGAAAAAGGTTTTCAGGTAGTGATGCAGCGGCAGCGAGCCATCGTACCCTGTTATCACCTTTTCAGCTGCATTCATGTAATTTTCCCAGCGTGTCATGTGCGCAAAGATAGGGATGCCGTCGGAAAGAATTGGAGCCCTCCAGTTCCAATCTTTCGCCTGGCATCCCTTGTCTTACAGTTCGTGCCTATCCTGCTTTCCAGATAGTTCCTTCTCCGCACGGTCTATACCGGCCTTTAAGCGGCCCCACAGGTTAAATTCGATTACCTGCACAATATCGAACATCACGAGGCCTTCGCTCTGGGTCATACAAACGTATATCTGGTCTTCAATGTCTTTATGGTTCAGGGCATACAGGCTGCCGTACATTTTACATGCACCGTTGATCAGGCGTTTCCCTCTTGCCAGCCCGAACTCTATAGATTCAGGGTCATCCATGCCATACGTCTTTTCCAGATAGGTACCGTTCATGAACACATCCAGCTCCCCTGCAAAACCGGCTTTATTATAAGCGGGAGAAGCCCAGGAGTATTCTGCCGTAGCGTCATACGTGTTGCTGGCCCAGTTTTGGCCATTGCTGTATAGATGGCCGTACCAGGATGCGGCCCAATATTCCAGCTGCACGTCTGGTTGAATGGCCTTGATCTCTTTTTTAGCGCGCGCAATAAAATCATGGATAATACCGGCCCTGAACGCAAACCAGGCTTTGGCATACGGTCCGTCTTTCCGTACGGCTTTCCCGTTATGTGTTTCCCAAGAGAAAATATCTTCCGGGAAACGCTCTATTTTTTTGCCGATGTGCTGTTCAAACCGCTGCCGGGTGTAAGGTGAGAAATCATTCTCCACATCCGCAAATCGGCAATAATCCAGCACATACCCGTCTATGTCATACCCGCTTACGATCTCCCTGATAAAGTTCAGCGCGTACTCCTGCACTTCCGGCATCAGCGGGTTCAGAAATGCGGCTACTTTGCGGGTATCTTCCCGGATGTCTTTCATACCGCCGGGAGTGTGCTCCACGGTTGTTTTGCCGGCAAAGCGTTTGTCACGAAAGGCAGGCCCTTCGCTGGTTTCCGGGCGGCCTGCGGGAAAAATGGCGGTAGAAACACTTACTTTCAGGTTCCGTTTTCGCGCCTCACGGATAAATACCTGCAAATAGTCCCACTTACCAGTGCGCCTTATCTTCCCGATCTGCCTCAGTTGCTGCATGCTGCGGGTCTTTTTATACAGCACGTCCCCATAAATGGGGCGTACATCTACTACCACCTGGTTAAAGCCGGCAGCCTTTGTTTTATCAAGGTAATACGCTATGGAATCTTTGCTGGAGAAACGAGAAAAATTTGCTTCGGCGTCAAACCACATGTATTTGGGCATTTCAGGCTGCGCCGGGCCTGGGCCTGGGGACTGCTGCAAAAGGCCGGCCATCATTATCAGATATTGTATCATGGTTGCCACTCTTCGTTTTGTTTAAGCACACCTGGGTTCTTGTCTATTTCGGACTGCGGTACGGGAAAGAGGTACATCTTGTCACTGAACGCGCGGGATTCTATCTTGATATAGCTGAATACCAGCGTACCTGCCGCATTTTTTGTAACGCGTACGCCGAAGATGTCCGAGCCCAGTATTTCCGGGCCCTTCTTCCAGCGGCGGGCATCCCAGAAACGATGTTTCTCGAACGCCAGCTCCACGGCGCGCTCGTTATGGATGCGCTCCCTCATCTGATCTCTGCTGAGGCCTGCGGGCAGGTCTTGCGTAATACCGGCCCTCCGCCTGATGGCGTTCATCATGGCGTGAACATCCGGTACAGGCCCCTGAAATTCGTTCAGCGCCTCTGCGTAGTTCAGGTAGATCTCCGCCAGGCGGATGATGGGGAAGAAGCGCAATACGCCGCTCTGGTTGTTCGCGTTCTGGAATTTACGCATATAGTACCCGGTTTTACTCCAGTCTCCGCCAATAGCGGGATCCTGGTTGCCACCCGGGAGCATGTTCAGCGTAACGTTCTTGTGCACGGCGCCATGGTAGTTGATAGAAGCGTAAAAACGCGGGTCCCGGTCTTTATATGGCTCCTGCGGGTTGTACCCGCTCCCGGCTTCATGAATTTCCTTGCCGTTGATCATATTGTACTTGTCCACCATATTCTGGGCAGGATTGGTACCACCCCAGCCCATACCGGCCGGGTCTGCAATGGCTTCGGAAAAAGCCGGCCTGTTGCTGGAAAGGATCACCTCCTGGTTGTCGGTGAACAGAAATATATTCTGATAGGACGAAAACAGTTTGTACTTGCCGTCGTCAATAAGGGACTTCGAGATATCCGCCGCATCTTTCCAGCGTGACGCATCGTTGGCCGGGTTATGGAGCGGGCTTGCATAATACAGCAGCAGCCGGGATTTCAACGCCTTTACGAGCGACTTGGTAGCGCGGCCTATATTACCTCGGTTCATTTCCCGGGAAGGGTTGTTGGGATCGGCGCCGAACCATACCAGTGGTATCTCAGGATTGGCATAACAGCTGTCCAGGTCTTTCAGGATGAACTGCACTACTTCATCCACTGAGGCGCGGGGCGCACTGCGCAGCTCTTCAGAATCCGCGCCCAGCGGCAGGCTGATGAGGGGTACCCTTCCGTATCGCTTAAACAGCTCAAAATAGTTCCAGGCCCGGAGAAAAAAAGCTTCGCCCTTGATCCGTTTAGGGGTCAGATCTGTTTGCGTAGTAAGCCCCTCATGCTTGTTCGGCACCTGGTCTATCTTCTGCAGCAGCAGATTACATTTACGGATGGTCTGGTAAGTATAGTTCCAGACATCGTCCGGGTTATCACTTGGGCTCCAGGACCCGTTCTGGTATTTTTCTACCGGCGTACCGCCAAAAGACTGGTCAAGCTCATCCGTGGCCGCACCGGTAGTGGAGTTGCCGATATCCATAAAGTTGCCAGGTTTAGTGAATGTAAAGGCATATACATCCGTCAGGAACCGGTTGGTAAGATCGATGTCCCCGAAAACCTTGGTTTCGTCATAATCCAGCTGGGGGGCCTGGTCCAGCACCTTTTTGCAGGACAGCGCCCCTGTAAGACAGGCCAGCAGGAGAAGATACGCGTTTATTTTGTTCATGATGTTTTCTTTGAGATCAGACATTAAAAGCTCACTGTTGCACCGAAGTTGTAGATCTTTTGCTGTGGGTAAAAAGTACCGTTGCCGGAAGGGGCTTCCGGGTCAAACTGGAAATCTTTCATCCCCTTCATATGCGTCCACAGGTTTTGCCCGTTAACGTAGAAACGCACACCTTGCAGCTTCAGGCGGTTAACAAGGTACTTCGGCATGTTGTACCCTATCTCGAAGTTCTTGAGGCGCACGTAGTCTGTACGTTTCAACCAGAAATCAGACACCACCGTATTGTTCGTGTTCAGAGTAGCGTGCAGCGCAGGGTAGGTGGCGGTTGCTGCGGTTTGCGGCGTCCACCGGCCAAGATGTTTTTCTGTTACTTTGCCGTTGCTGAAAAATTCGTACGCGGCAAATCCTTCCATCAGCGTAAAGGCCCCTAATGCGCCCTGAAAGAGGACACTGAAGTCGAACTGCCTGTAATGCACACCAAAAGATGCGCCCAGCGTATGGGTGGGAATATCCGTGCCGGCTATGGACGCTTGGTCGTTCGGGTCTATCACACCGTCTTCATTCAGATCTGCATACTTGATATCTCCGGGTATCACCTGGCCAAATTGCCTGGCGCTGTTGTCAATATCGCGCTGGTCGTTGAAAAAGCCCAGCGCTTTATAACCAAAATACTGGTTGATGGGATGGCCGGTGCGCCTCAGCCAGGGGTAAAGCCGCGGCGGCTCGTCTGCGAAAACGATCTGGCTTTTGGTGAAGTTGATATTTCCTTTGAGATAGTATCCCCAGTTCTTGTTCACCTCGTTGTTGTGCATCACCTCCAGCTCAAAGCCGTGGCTTTGGGTCTCTCCCATGTTGATAGCGGGCAGCGGGCCGCCGTAGATACCCACAATAGTGCCGGGCGTAATCAGGATGTCTGTTACATTTTTGGCAAAAACGTCGAGGTTAACGGCCAGCTTATCCCGGAAGAACCGGGCTTCCAGGCCGCCGTTGAATATCTTGTGTTTTTCCCAGGTTACGTCAGGTGTGCCTACAGAACCTTCGGTAAGGCCTGTTTGCACTACTTCTCCGTTTTGCCCGAAGTTATACCCGGTGCCTTGCTGGTAAATGCTCTGCCAGAGAAAACGCCGTCCGCCGATCTGGTCGTTGCCCACCACGCCGTAAGAAGCGCGCAGCTTGAGGTAGTTCATGAAGGTAACCTGCTGCATAAACGGCTCGCTGGTCAATACCCAGCCCGCAGCTACAGACGGAAAAAATCCGAAACGGGAACCTTCGGGGAAATTCTCAGACCCGTCGTACCGGCCGTTGAGGTCAAGAAAATATTTGTTGTGATAGTTGTAGGTAAACCGGCCCATCACGCCTTGCACCATGAACGGTTTGCCGTATTGGGAACCTTGTATCACCCTTTTCCGCTGGTTATAGAGCACCATACCTGATACATTGTGCTTGCGGAACTGGCGCTGGTAGTTAAAAAAATATTCGAAGTTCAGCGCATAGTTGGGCGAGCTGGAATATTCGGTGATGGGCTCCAGGTTGGTGTCGTTCCCGATAGACAGTCTTGAAGACTGCGTGGCTTCGTCCCATACGTACATGCCGTACCCCTGCGTACGGTTCATTTGATAGGTGAAGGCCCGGTCAAAAGAATAGTTGAGGCCGGTGCTGAGCCCTTGAGTAATGAAATCCAGCTTCCGGACCGCCCGCACGGTACCTTGCGCGGTGCCGTCAAATGTTTCCGTATACCCTGTGCGACTGAGATCTCCGATGGGGTTTTGCGTATGTGCGCCGGGCTGCGCAATTTTGCCGTCTGGCAGGAGGGCGAGGTAGGAAGGCTGGTACCAGTACACCTGGCGGAGCATGTCTGCCTCCACTCCTGCCGTTGGCGCATGTTTGCTGGTGATCATGCCCGCAAGGTCTACGGCGATGTTAAAGTCCTTCGACAACGCAATGTCGATGTTAGACCGGAAGTTCCAGCGCCGGAACACGTCCCTCGTATCGTAATCCGGATTGCTGTACTTCCGCAAAATGCCCTGCTGGTTGAGATAAGCGGCAGATACAAAGTATTTCACCTTGTCATTCCCTCCATTCACATTCAGGTTATAACGCTGTGTGGGGGAGGTTTCCCGGAAGAGCAGGCCTACCCAATCCGTATTGGGATATTTTATGGGGTCTGATCCGTCCCTGAACTTTTGCAATACCTCTTCGTTATACTGCGGCGCCTTCCCGTCGTTGGCCAGCGCTTCGTTATATAACAATGCGTGGTCATAGCTGCCCAGGAACCTGGGGAGCTGCGTAGCCTGGTTAACGGCGTAGTTGGCATTGAAGTCTACTTTCGGCGGCCCGGCCTTGCCGCGGCGGGTGGTTACCACTACCACGCCGTTGGCACCGCGTATACCGTACTGAGCTGTTGCGGAAGCATCTTTCAACACCGTAATGGATTCGATTTCCTGCACATCAATATTGTTCATGCTCCGCTCCACCCCGTCTATCAGGATGAGCGGTGTATTATCTCCCGAGGTGGAATATCCACGGATCAGGATGCGGGAATGATCCGCCCCCGGCGCACCGCTGTTCTGCATGGCTATCAGGCCTGGAAGGCGACCGGCCAGGGCGTTAGATAAATTAGAGGCCGGGCTTTGTTTCAGCTCATCGCCCGTTACCGTCACCAGCGATCCTACAATGGATATCTTCTTCTGCTTGCTGTAGCCCACTACCACTACTTCGTCCAACCCGCCAGCGTTGGTTTTCATCATAATGTTCACCGTTGTTTCGCCGGAAAGTTCGATCTCCTGTTTTTCATAACCCACATAAGAAAAGACCAGCACGGCATTTGCAGGCGCCGTAATGCGGTATTTCCCTTCATTGTCCGTAACAACGCCTGTAGTGGTGCCTTTTAATTGCACGCTTACGCCTATGAGCGGAATGTCAGCCGCGTCTGTCACCTTGCCGCTGATAACATTGTCCGCTACAACAGCGGCCGCGGATGCAACCGGAGCGGTATTTAGCGGCTTCTTTTTTACCGGCCGCACCGAAAAATACCGGTCGGCTTGCCGGAACTCCAGGCCGGTGGCTTCCCTTAGGTAGTTCAGCAGGCTAAACAGCGACTCATTTTTCACATGTAGCTTAACTGTCTGCTCAGCATTACACATGGCCGCATCATACAAGAAGCGGACCTGCGCCTGTTTTTCTATTTCGGCAAACACGCGGCTCAGGGTGAGTTGCTCATAAGATAGTGTCAGGTACACCTTACGTGTATCCAGTTCCTGGGAATGCGCCAGAACAGACAGGGGCAACATGGCTAGCAGCAGCAATAGCCGCAACAGCCGGGATGCCGTTTTTCTTGTGTTACGTGGTGGAACATGTTGCATGTTTCTACATAGTTGACTTTGGACGTATACTTTAATATGGGCAATACGATTCCCCGCGGCACATCCGTACCGCCGCAGGTTAACAAAAGGCAAGATGATGGCTTTACGATGTCATGACATGTATGCTATATTGTGTATCATGGTTGCTGCGCAACTGGTACAAACCGGAGCGAATCCCCTTCCAGCCGGTAAGACACGTCTGCGATGAAGGCGATAGACCGTGTAACGAATGCCGCATCTTTCCCGGTAAACTCGCCGTTTATGCGCCATGGGCGGTTATAGAGTGCGGTATCCGCCGTTACGTGGAGACCGTAGTGGGCCGCAAGTTTGCCCATCACTTCTTTCAGGCCGGCTTCCTGGAAATACAGCACCCCGTTCCGGGAGCTGCCCGGCTCAAGCCGCCGCACTGTTCTGTGCGCGCCGGTGTAATGCAAGCCCTCCCCGGGCCGCAGGTAAACGCTGTCCCGATCCCGCGCCACCACCACTTTACCGTAGCGCAGCATCACATTCACCGAGTCGCTGCCCGCCGGGGCTATTACTTCAAACGAAGTACCCATCGCTGTGGTGCTTACTTTCCCGCTGACAACGGTGAACAGGTGGCCGGGACTGCTTTTAACTTCAAACGTTGCCGCCCCTTCCAGGCATACCACCCGCTTGCCATGCTCGAATTCCGCCGGGTAACGGAGTACTGCCGGGCCCCGCAGGAAAGCTACAGAGCTGTCTGGCAGCACCACCTTTATGCTTTGCGCCGCGGCGGCACGCACCGTTCTTTCCTGTACGGCCGGCTTCCAAAGCCAGTAAAGGACAATAAGGCCCAGCAATACCGCAGCGGCGGGCGCCCAGCGCGCCAGCCGCATAAGCAGCGGCGGCCGGCGGCGGCGCTCAATTTTTTGCCAGATCGCTTCGCGGTTGCCTGCTGCGGGCGGAACATCTTCCGCCTGCCCATCCTGCAGCCATCGGGCCACCTCTTCCAGCTCCATGGGTGTACACTCTCCACGGCTAAACTTGTCGATCAGCGTTTTTATTCTGTTCATGGTAATTTCCGGACGGGTCCTACTAACAAGTTCCTTTTCGGACCAGGTACCCTAAAAGAGATGTAGATTTTTTTTCAGGAAGTTTGGCGGATGAATTCCAGCAGCGTGATCAGCATGCTGCGGCTAAGCGCCCGGAGCGCTTTGGAGATATGGTATTCCACAGCCTTCACGGAAAGGCCGGTATGTTTTGCGATCTGTTGATAGGTGAGCCCTTCTTCCCGGTTAAGCAGAAATATCTGGCGGGTCTTTTCCGGCAGCAGGGCCAGCGCTTCCCGGGCAGCGGCGGTAATTTCCTTCACTTTCAGCGGGTGGTCTGAAGCATCATAAAGATCCTGGCCCTGCAAGGTATCTACCATCCGCAGCAAGGCCGCATCCATTTTTCGTTGCCTGACCAGGTATTTAAGGGAGAGATTTTTTGCTGCCCGCACCAGGTAGTGTTCCATATTATCAATAACAGCATGGTCGCGGTTCTTCCACAGTGAAAGAAATATTTCCGTCACCGTGTCTTCCGCGGCCTCTCTCGATCCTATCGTAAAATAACATATACTGTATAATCTGGACCAGTATTGCTCGTATGTTGCGGTAAATAACGCCTCGTTCATTATAGACATCTCCGTATGACATCTGCCCTTCAGACAATAGTAGTGATATTTTCCAGAAAATCCTAGCCGCCGGGCCCTTCTCCGGGCCAGGATTTCTGCGTAACTTATATGTTATAACCTTGCTGTATGATATCCCCGTTCAAGATCCTTCTTTTGCTATGCCTGCCCCTGTTGGTAAAAGGCCAGACTGTTGAAGACACCATCCGCCAGGTGGAAAACAACCTGGCCAGCTGGGTCACTTTTGAAAACGAACCACCCACCCGCTGGAACCTGCAGGAAAGATTGCAGGCCAACAAGCTGCCCGGTGTGAGCATAGCGGTCATAAAAGACTACAAGGTACATTGGGCCCGCGGGTATGGCTTTGCCGATATAGAGGGAAAAAGGCCAGTTACTTCGCAAACACTCTTCCAGGCGGCTTCCATCAGCAAATCACTGAACGGGGTGGCCATTTTGAAGCTGGTGCAACAAGGCAAGCTGCGCCTCGACGAAGACATCAACCGGTATCTCAAAACCTGGCATCCTTCCGAAGATTCAGGGAAAATAACGCTGGCCCACCTGCTAAGCCATACAGCAGGGCTTACCATACATGGCTTCCCGGGGTATGCCATAACAGATACACTGCCAGCGGTGGAGCAGATATTGCGAGGCGTACCGCCTGCCAATACCAAAGAAGTAAAACCTGCATTTGCGCCGGGTAAAAAAGTGCAGTATTCCGGCGGCGGCACCACTGTTACGCAGTTGATACTCACTACCGTAACGGGCATGCCGTATGACCAGTTCCTGCAGCGCGAGGTGTTAGACCCTATGGGTATGACAAGCAGCTTCTTTACCCAGCCCGCACCTGCCGCCAAAAAAAATCTGCTGGCCACGGCCTACCGGCAGAATGGCAAACCGGTAGAAGGCAAATACCATGTATACCCAGAAATGGCCGCTGCCGGGCTGTGGACCACCCCTACAGACCTGGCCCGCTACATAATTGAAACACAACTTTCCTACGCCGGTAAATCCTCCAAAGTGCTGACACCGACCACCACCAAAACACGGCTCACACCTTTTATGAACGAAGCGGCGCTGGGCGTATTTCTCACCAATGGCAATAAATACTTCAGTCATAACGGCGGCAACGAAGGGTTTAAATGCACCTACTACGGCAGTCTTGACGGCGGGTACGGTTTTGTGGTGATGACCAATTCAGATGATTTCGGCATTGTGAGCGAAGTAATGCGCAGCATTGCCATCACTTATGGCTGGAATGACTTTTATGACCCTGTTGTGGAGAAAAGCGTGCAAATACCGGCTGATACTTTGCAGCAATATACGGGGCAGTACGCCGGCCGGGGTCAAAAAATAGACGTGACGCTCAACGGCGGCCGGCTCTATCTTGCATTGAACGGCAGCACACCCATGCAAGCGCATTTCACTGCTCCAGGCAATTTTGTACTAACGGAGATGCCGATGTATTTGCGGTTCGATAAAACCAGCTCCGGCTTTGACCTGGTGGCCAGGCAAATGGGACAGGAAATGCGGTTCCCGAAACAGGCAAAGCAGGGCACACCATAAATAAAAAAAACCGCCCCGGCATAGCGGAACGGTTTATGACGATATCAGTTACAAATAATTACAATTTCAACAACGCTTTCAGCGGGTCTTTACCAAAGAGCAGCTGCTCAGGGTTTTCCAGCATTTCTTTCACACGTACCAGGAAGCTCACAGACTCGCGGCCGTCAATAATGCGGTGGTCGTAGCTGAGGGCCACGTACATCATGGGGCGGATCACTACCTGGCCGTTCACGGCCATGGGGCGCTCCTGTATTTTGTGCATGCCGAGAATAGCAGACTGCGGAATGTTGATGATGGGCGTGCTCATGAGAGAACCGAATACGCCGCCGTTGGTAATGGTGAAAGTACCGCCGGTCATTTCTTCCATGGACAATTTATTGTCTCTGGCCTTGGTAGCCAGTTCCAGCACCTTTTTCTCAATATCCGCCATGCCCAGGCTTTCCGCGTTGCGGATCACCGGTACTACCAGGCCTTTCGGTGCTGATACGGCAATGGATACATCGCAATAATCGTGGTACACGATCTCTTCCCCGTCAATATAAGCGTTTACAGCCGGGAACTCCTGCAGGGCAAAGCAGCATGCTTTGGTGAAGAAGCTCATGAAACCAAGGTTTACACCGTGCTGTGTTTTGAACGTTTCTTTGTATTTGCTGCGGATGGCCATCACGTTGGTCATGTCTACTTCGTTGAAAGTAGTGAGCATGGCCGTAGTGTTTTTGGCTTCCACCAGCCTGCGGGATACCACTTTGCGGAGGTTGCTCATTTTCTCGCGGCGGTCGTTCCGGGAGAACAGCTCGTGGCCGATGGCTACGCCGGGGTTTTGCAGGGCGGCAAACACGTCATCTTTCATGATCTTGCCCTGTGCGCCGGAACCTTTGATGGTAGCCGGGTCTACTTTTTTGTCCGCAATAACGGCGGCGGCTACGGGGGTTGCTTTAATATCGTTGGGGATGCTGGTAACGGGCGCCTGCTGGGCCTGTTGCTGGGCTTGGGGCGCAGCGGCCTGTGGTTGCGGCGCGGGTTGCGCTTTACCGGCAGGGCGGGCGGCGGAGGTATCTATCTGGCAGGCTACGTCGCCTATGTTGAGGGTATCACCTTCTTTGGCAATGGTTTTGAGCACGCCCGCTTCTTCCGCGTTCAGCTCAAAGGTGGCCTTTTCAGACTCCAGCTCGCAGAGCACTTCATCCCGCTCTACATAATCACCGGTCTGTTTCGTCCATTTGATGAGGGTTACTTCACTGATGGATTCACCGATGGTAGGCACTTTAATATCTATAGTGCCTTTGTTCACGGCAGGCGCGGCGGCTGCGGGGGCGGCTTCCGTTTTTTCGGGCGCTGCTTCCGCGGCTTGGGCGGCGGGAGCGGCTGCGGGGGCCGGGGCGGCGCCCTGGGCATCCGTATCAATGGTGCAGGCTACATCCCCTATCTTCAACGTGGCGCCTTCTTCCGCCATTATTTTCAAAACGCCGGGCTTTTCCGCATTCAGTTCAAACGTGGCCTTCTCTGATTCCATTTCGCACAATACTTCGTCTTGCTGAACAAAATCGCCGTCTTTCTTCAGCCATTTTGCAATGGTCACTTCGCTGATTGATTCTCCTACCGTAGGAACTTTAATTTCGATGATCATGTGTTATACCCTCCAGATAAGTAAATAATTAGATGTTAAAAGCCGTGTCTATGATCTCCTGCTGCTCCTGCGCATGCACTTTTGCATAGCCTGTGGCCGTTGCTGCGCTGGGGTTACGGCTGATCACGCCGTAGTTGAACTGCTTCAGGTTCATTTGCAGGAAGCTGGCGGCGCCCATGTTCAGCGGCTCTTCCTGCACCCAGAACCAGGTGGCGCCTTTGTATTTCTGCTGAATACCTTCCAGCTGGGCAACGGGCAGCGGGTACAATTGTTCCAGCCGCACAATGGCCACATCTTTCCGGTCTTCTTTCATTTGTTTTTCGCTCAGGTCAAAGTACATCTTGCCGCTGCAAAGCAACACCTTCTTCACGCGTGATGCATCGGTGATGAACGGATCGTCCAGCACCTCTTTGAAACCGCCCTGCGTAAATTCGGTTACCGGGCTGTAGCTGCGCACGTGGCGCAGGTTGGCCTTGGGTGAGAAATTGATCATGGGCTTGCGGAACGGCATGGCCAGCTGGCGGCGCAGCGCATGGAAGAAGCTGGCTGCCGTGGTGCAATTGGTTACAATGATATTGTATTCCGCGCACTGCTGCAGGAAACGTTCCAGGCGGGCGCTGGAGTGCTCCGGGCCCTGGCCTTCGTAACCGTGAGGCAGCAGCATTACCAGGCCGCTCTGTTTTTGCCACTTGGTTTCCGCAGAGGTAATGAACTGGTCTATCAATGTTTGTCCGCCGTTCATGAAATCGCCAAACTGCGCTTCCCAGATGGTGAGCGCGTAAGGGTTGGCAATGGAGTAGCCATACTCAAAACCCAGCACGGCAAACTCGCTGAGCAGGGAGTTATAAATGCGGAACTTGCCCTGCTTCTCGGCTACCTGGCTGAGGCGGCTGTATTCCTGGTCTGTTTCTTCGCTTCTTAACACGGCGTGGCGGTGTGAGAAGGTGCCCCTCTTCACATCCTGCCCGCTCAGGCGTACGTCACGGCCTTCGGCCAGTATGCTGCCATAAGCCAGCAGTTCGCCGGAAGCCCAGTCCAGCAAATGCTGTTCATCAAACAGCTTCTGTTTGTCCTGCAGCAGCTTTTCCACTTTACGCAAAGGCTTGAAACCTTCCGGAATGGTCATGATGGCTTTGAACAGGCTGTCCAGCTGCGCTTTGGTAATGGCGGTGTCCGGAGATTTGATAAAATCTTCCGGGGTAGACTTGCGCAGCTCCTGCCACCATTTTTCAGGTTTCTGGTACGTATAGGGCAGCGGGTGTTGTTTTACTTCATCCAGCCGCTCCTGCAGGTCTGCCCAGAAGGCCTTTTCCATTTCCTGGGCAATGGCCGCGTCTACATCTCCCTTGGCAATCAGCTGCTGGGAATATACTTCGCGGGGATTGGGGTGCTTGTCAATAGCGGCGTACAGCTTGGGCTGGGTGAACTTCGGATCATCGCCCTCGTTGTGGCCGTGCTTGCGGTAGCACACCATGTCTATGTAAATGTCTGAATTGAATTCCTGGCGGTAGCGGGTGGCAATTTCCGCTATTTTTATGACGGCTTCCACATCGTCTCCGTTCACATGGAACACCGGCGCCTGCACTATTGAAGCAACGCTGGTGCAGTAGTCAGACGAGCGGGCGTCTTCAAAATCTGTGGTGAAGCCGATCTGGTTGTTGATCACGAAGTGCATGGTACCACCCGTGTAATAACCTCTCAGCTTGCTCATCTGGGCCACTTCATACACGACGCCCTGGCCCGCAATGGCCGCATCTCCGTGAATGAGGATGGGCAGTATCTTGTCATAGTCACTGTCATAGATCACATCTGCCTTGCTGCGAGCAAAGCCCACCACTACGGGGTCTACCACTTCCAGGTGGGAAGGGTTGGGCGTGAGCTGCACGTTCACCTCTTTGCCTGCCGGCGTCTGAATGCTGGCGCGGAAACCCAGGTGGTATTTCACGTCACCGCTGCCCATGGTAGTATCCGGCGTGGCGGTGCCTTCAAATTCCGAGAATATCTGTTCGTAAGTTTTGCCAAGTATGTTGGCCAGCACGTTGAGGCGGCCACGGTGGGCCATGCCTATCACCGCTTCCTGCACGCCGTATTCCGCGGCGGTGTTGATCATGGCGTCCAGCGCGGGAATGGTGGTCTCACCGCCTTCCAGCGAAAAACGTTTCTGGCCGATATATTTTGTATGCAGGAATTTTTCGAACATCACACCCTGGTTCAGCTTCATCAGGATGCGTTTTTTCTGCTCCGGCGCCAGCGATTTGCGGACGGCGGCTTCTACCTCCTTCTGCAGCCACTCAATTTTAGCGGCGTCGTTGATATAGGTGAATTCAATGCCTACGGAAGCGGCGTATACCTCTTTGAGGTGCTGTACAATTTTTTCGAGGGAGGTTTTGCCCAGCCCTATTACCTGGCCGGCAAAAAATTCGGTTTTCAGATCGGCATCGGAAAGGCCGAAGAAGTTGAGGTCAAGATTGGCCTGACGGTCTTTCCGCTCGCGGATGGGGTTGGTTTTGGCAACCAGGTGCCCTTTTTTACGGTACGCCTGTATGAGGCGGTATACTCCCAGTTCTTTCACAAGCTGTTCGCTGCTCACCGGCAAAGAAGCGGCACCCGTGGCTGTGGCCGCTTTCCCGTTGGTATTGCTCACCGCAAAGTCGAAGCCTTCAAAAAATTTGATCCATTCCGGGTCTACAGCGGCCGGATCTCTGCGGTACTCCTGGTACAACGATTCAATATACGCCGGGTGCGAGTTGGTGACAAACGAAAAGTCCTTCATTTACAACGAAATTTAAGCTTGGTCTTTTATTCTCTTTCTCCTTTACCTGTTTATTAACACAAAAAACCGGCAAACGGGATTGCAAATATCGCTAAAGATTTGGGATTTTAAGGTATTTCCCATAGCTGTTTTATGATTTAAAACAGCATGATATGTATATAATTTATTATTTTTACGGGCTATTAATCCGGGCGGCGTCTGGAAATACCTGCTTTTTATTTTTGTTTATAAAAAGATAAAACTTACCTTTGCCGTCCGAAACTTGAAATTTATACAATGGCAAACCATAAAGCAACGAAAAAAGACGTACGTCAGAGCAGAAAGCGTAATGAGCGTAACCGTTACTACGGTAAAACTACCCGTAATGCCATACGGGACCTGAAGAAGCTGACCGACAAGGCTGCCGCTTCCGAGAATTTACCCGATGTAATTTCCATGATTGACAAACTGGCGAAACGCAATGTTATTCACAAGAACAAAGCTGCCAACCTGAAGAGCAAGCTCGCCAAAAAAGTGAATACACTGGCTTAATTGCTACCGCAGTTTTAACATATTCAGGCTCTTCCCTGCAAACGGGAAGGGCTTTTTTTATTGCCCATACCCCCTAACTGGTTTATTTTCAATCCCATACGAAGCTGGGCACCGCTACTCCCATTCCAGTCCGGCGGCCCGGGCGGCTTCTGCGCCTTTTTTCCCCGCCAATCCGTCTCCATCGCCACTTTTTACCGTTTTCAACGAAGGAATAACGAACCTTCCCCCGGAGACGAACGAACAAGCAGACAAAATCTACTTGTTCGTTACTCCTTCGTTACTTGTTCGTTACTTCTTCGTTCAACTCCTTACCAGGTAAGCGTTTGATGCCTGCCAGCACCCTCAAACCCGCTGCAGGCAAAGGCTCTTACCCAACAATACCCGGAAAAAACCAACGCACTTCCATTTTTCCTCCTCACATCGTACATTTACCCCGTCAACATCCATCAACAAATCTAAACATTCTGACTTTCAATATTTTATGAGGAATCTCCTGGTTACCCTGGCATTGACGGCCGCTACCCTTTCCCTCTCCGCGCAAGACCTCATTACCCGTTACGAGCGGAGCAAAGGCAAAGAAACGGCCACTTACTTTGAGTGCATTGCCTATTACAAAACCCTGGCCGCCCGCTTCCCCCAGCTGAAGCTGCTGGAAATTGGGCAAACAGACAGCGGATATCCCCTTCACCTGGCCGTTCTGTCCCAAGACAGGGATTTCTCCTTCCCCAGCCTTAAAAAGAAGAATAAACGGGTCATACTGGTCAATAACGGCATTCACCCCGGTGAACCGGACGGTGTAGACGCCAGCATGATGCTGCTACGCGATATTCTGCAAGGCAAAAAGAAACTGCCCGCCAACGTGGTGCTGGCGGTAATACCCCTCTACAATATTGGCGGAGCGCTCAACCGCAGCGCCTTTTACCGGGTAGACCAGAACGGCCCCGCCGAGTTCGGCTCCCGTGGCAATGGCCAGAACCTTGACCTGAACCGGGATTTTATCAAGGCCGATTCCCGCAATGCGCGCGCTTTCCACAAAATATACCACCTCACCGACCCGGACGTTTTCATTGACAACCATGTGAGCAACGGCGCTGATTATCAACACGTCATGACCCTGCTTACCACCCAGCACGGCAAAATGGGCGGGCCCATGGGCGAGTTCCTGCATCAAACCTTTGAGCCCGAGCTATATAAAATGATGAAAACCAAGGGATACGATCTGCTACCGTACGTCAATCATTTCGGCAGCACACCAGACAGCGGCTGGACGGCCTACGCAGACGGCCCCCGCTACTCCAGCGGCTATACCACCCTTTTTCATACGTTCGGCTTTGTACCGGAAACTCACATGCTGAAGCCCTACCCCCAACGGGTAGCCGCCACCTACGCGCTCATGGAATGTTTTATCGAGTTTACCTCCCGGTATAGCGAACAGATCAACAAGCTGCGCCAGCAAACCAAAAACGCCGTGAAAACGCAGGAAAAATTCCCCCTGAGCTGGGCGCCTGACAAAACGCAATACGATCTTTATACTTTCAAGGGATATAAGGCCGGCATGAAAACCAGCGCCGTTTCCGGCCTGCCCCGTCTCTACTATGACCGTGCTCAGCCCTACGAAAAACAGATCAAGATATACAACACCTTTCTGCCGGGAGATTTTGTGACCAAACCGGAAGCGTACATCGTTCCCCAGGGCTGGTGGGCCGTAACGGAATTGCTGCAGCTCAACGGCGTCAAAATGCGGCGCTTCACGCAAGACACCACCATTACGGTAGAGGCTTACAAAATTGAGAACTACAACACGCCTCAGCGCCCATACGAAAAACACTACCTGCACTCCGGCACCACGGTAAGCACCAGCAAACAAACCATCAAATTCCTGAAAGGGGATTATTATATCCCGATGAACCAGGAAGCCAACCGCTACCTGGTAGAAACACTGGAACCGCAAGCCGGAGATTCTTTTTTTGCATGGAATTTCTTTGACGCCATCCTGGGGCAGAAGGAAGGTTATTCTACCTATGTGTTTGAAGACACGGCGGCGGAATTCCTGCAATCCCACCCTGAAATAAAAAAAGCGCTGGAAGAAAAACGCGCCACAGACACGGCCTTTGCGAACAGCGCCCAGGCACAGCTCAATTTTGTGTATCGCCTCTCGCCCTGGAATGAGCCGGGCTTTATGCGGTACCCCGTCTTCCGCGTAGTGAAATAAATTGCATCCTGAAAACTGTACCTATGACAACCCTGACCTCGGCAGTAGTATTGCTGCATCTCTTTCTGCTGGCTGCTGCATTGCGCCGGAGCAGCAAACCGGCCTCTGCGGAAGAGCCCACGTTGCTGCAGATTTTTCTTTGCACAGCTTTTATCCTGATGCTTTCATTGGGCCTTGACAACTGGCCGGCGCGTATAACTGCGGCGGTGATTGGAGGGTGGTTGTGGAAGTTGGGCAGAAGGAAGCAAAAGGAATGAGCGGGAATTTCTGAGCTATACTGAAATTGTTTACCCGTAACAAAATGAAAACTTACCTTCGTCTATCTCCAATTATTGGCAAAAGTATCTCTATCCAGAATTTCTCCGCACTGCGGAGACAATGAGCCCCCCATCGAAAAGTGGCTTAGAAAAAACGGGTACATAGAACAATGAAAACGCAAATGGATATTGAAAAGCTAATTAAATCCGGCATCATTAATAATGAGCTGGATTACCAGAGGGCTATGATTGCCGATAGAAAATTACGTCTGCTCGCAAAAACAAGCAGCCACTTTAAAAATCTCCGCAAGAAACTGCGAGATCTGATTGCAGACTATGAAAAACGTGTTTGGAGCAATGAGGATGCTATTGGAGCGGAACTCATCGAACAAAGCGATCTGGCTGAGATCATTGCTGAAATGGAAAGGGTGTTCCTCAATAAGCCTAAAGTGAAGTAAAGCTTGCGCTTGCTTCATATAAAAGTGCTACCTGTCGCTTAGCTTTTTTGTAAATTGATCCATCTCGTTCCGCTGCCTGTCCACTTGCTTTTGCAGCTCAATGATGTACAACGTGAGCTCTTCTATTTTCTGTAACAGCTTTTTGTCCATCTCGCCCAAATCAACTCCATGTTCGGCCACTTCTGCGGCAGAGGGTACATCAGGCAGGTGTTTGTTGTGTCTGACAAATTTTTCCAATTCGTACAATGTGGGCAGACGATACCCATCTCCAAACACAAAATCCGCCCAGCCGTTGCTGGTCACCTTTACCTTTTGTGCAGTAACCGTTCCGGCAACGGCCAGCAGAGACTGAGGATTGGAAGTACCAATGCCCACCCATCCATTATAGGCCATGGTCATTATACGGCCCCGCTCATTGCTGAAGTTGAAACCGCGCACCTGGCTGTCATTGGTGAAGTTGATCCCATCGTCGTTGACTCCAATGCCCAGTGCGTAGCCGGAAGTGTTAGTTCCAGTCAGCAAAGCTATCTGCTGCATTCCACTGCGGAAAGTGGATACCCCGTTTACCTGAAGTGCAGAAGAACCATCGTCTGCAGCGTTACATACAAGTAACCGGGAGTGGCTGGTAGATACGGGAAGATAATAGCCGGTGGCATAGTTATGCGCAAATATATAGCCGACAGCTTGTCTAAACTCCAGGCCTAATGTTCCACCTGGCGGATCGCCGGCTGGACGGTTATCTCCTGTTATAAAATGTGTGTTGGACGAGATCTGCGCGTAAGAAACGGAAATGCTGGATAATAGCAACACAATGGAGAGTACTTTTTTTTTCATAGATACCGGGTTTATACCTCAATATACCAATTATCCCAATTTATTGATACACCCTCACCCAATCCACCACCATCTGCACAGGCAGCTGCTTCGTATCCACCTTGCCCACCCAGTTACCGCCCAGCTGCTGATCTATCAGCACATAAAAAGGCTGATCATACGGCCATTGAGACGGGTCAACACCCTGCACCCGCGGATAGCGGAAGGTTTCTTTCCCGTTCAGCGTAAACACCAGCTTGTCAGGGTACCACTCTAACCCGAATGTATTGAATATGCCGGGGTCCATGCGGGCAGTGCCGCCGTGCGGGGGATTTTTGGTTTGTTTCAGTTCCAGCGTATACCAGGAGTGGGTGGTTTGATAGATGAGGCTGTCGTGGTTGAGGTGTTCCATGATGTCTATCTCGCCGTTCTTCGGGTATTTGCCGTACCTGTCTGTTTCCGCCAGCATCCACATGGCCGGCCATGCGCCCTGTGCGCCTTCCAGTTTAGCGTGTATCTCAATTCTGCCGTACTGGAAAGCGAATTTGCCTTTGGTATAGATACCGCCAGTGAGAAAGGGGCGCGGGTCTGAGAGCGTGTCAGGATTATTGATGCCGCGCAGGAATATTTTACCGTCTTTTAATGCAAAACAATCCGGGTGGCTGCTCATGTGCCTTCCCCAGTCTGCTTTGTTGGGCGGTATTTTCGTCCATTTGGAGGTGTCCAGTTCCGGGCTGTTGAAGTTATCTTCCCATACCAGCGTCCATTTCTTGTCAGCACGTCCTTCTTTCTGTACATAAAGATGACCGGTTACATTGGCCGGATAGGTCCTGCAACTTCCGAGGCAGGCGCCGAAGATGATCCATAAAAAGTAGCGCATGGGGCAAGTTTTAAAAAGACCACACATCATCTCCCCAGCAAAATAAACGTATGCTGTTCCCCGAAAAACTGGTTGTAGATCAGCACATGTTTCAGCTGCGGCTGCTGCATTTGCTGCACTGCCATCCACATGGCGAATGCGCCGGCGGTATCGTACTCGCCGCATAAGTGTTTAAATGGCGTGGAGGCGGTGGAAGGAAAATATGTTTGTTGAAGGTATTGATACCAATGGTCGTGATTACTGTCTCCACTCTGCCCGGTTACCAGCAGGTGGATGTCTGCAGGCGTAAGCTGGTGTTGGGACAGGAAGGTTTCCAGCGAGCGGCCCAGGCTTTCCTGCGTGGGTTTGTACATCATTTTTATGCCTTCCAGGCTGATGTTTGCCGGTGTGGTGCCGAGCACAAAAAATACGGCGCCTTCACCAGCCAGGGCGCCGGGCGTGTTGCTGCTGAAGAGGTCTGCAGGCTGGGTCTGATCTGTTTTCCAGTAGCCGATGCGGCTTTTGATATAAAAGTGTTCTTTGGTGATCTCGTCAAAACCGCCGGTGAGCACGTTGGCGGCGTTGCCTTCCTGGAGCAGCATGAGACTGTCCAGCACAGCGTGTTCAAAAGAGAAACCGCGGTGCACGAAGGTATTGTTGTAGCGGGTGCATTGCTGCTGCAGGGCAATGAGGCCGTTTACGGAATTGTAGGTGGATTGTATGAAAGGCGTGGGGTTGAGGGCTGCTTCGGCATACTGGCGGATGTCATGCAGGAAACGTTCTGTGTCCTGCAGGCTTCCCCTGCCGGTACCGGTGATGATAGCGTCAGGCACGGTGATGCCGGCGTTTTGCAGGCATTGCAGCGCGGCCGTGAGGCCCATTTTGAGCATGCGGCTCATGCGGCGCAGGTTGTTGGGCGCAATGAAGGCCTTGTAGTCCGGCTCTTTTGCGCGCAGGATGTTATCTTCCGCCAGCACCGGCTGCGGTACAAAACTGCCGCTGAAGCTCTCCTGGGGAGAAATGGCGGCGCAGCCCTGTATGTAAACCTTACCCTTCATATTTGCTGAACACCAGCGATGCATTGTTGCCGCCGAAACCGAATGAATTGGAGATCACGTTCTGCACGGGATACTCTTCCAGCAACCGGGTTTCGGGCACAATGGCCAGTTCTTCCATTTTTTCAGAGAAATGCAGGTTGGGAAAGATCATTTGCTGGCCGATGGACAGCACGGCATAGATGGCTTCTATGGCGCCGGCCGCGGCCAGGGTATGCCCTGTAAAAGGCTTGGTAGAGCTGAAACGCGGCACGCTGGCGCCAAACAGCCTTTCCAATGCTTTCCCTTCTGACACGTCGTTATTTAAAGTAGCGGTGCCGTGCACATTCACATACTGCACTTCACCTACCGTTCTGCCGCTCATGGCCAGCGCGTTCTTCATGGCTTCATAAGCGCCGTCTCCTTCGGGAGAGGGGGCGGTGGGGTGAAATGCTTCGTTGGTGTTGCACCATCCGGTCAATTCCGCCAGTACCCTGGCGCCGCGTTGCCTCGCCAGCGATTCGCTTTCCAGTACGAGGTACGCTGCGCCTTCCCCCAGGTTCAGGCCATTGCGCTGCTGGTCAAAGGGGCGGCAGAATTGTTTGTCTATGTTCTTGAGCGAGTTGAAACCGTTGATGGTAAAACGGGTGAGCGCTTCCGTGCCGCCGCAGACGGCCCGTTGCACCATGCCCTGCTGAATAAGGCGGGCGCCGTACATGAGGGCGTTGGCGGAGGAAGAGCAGGCGGTGGAAATGGTGGTCACATATTCCCGGATGCCGGTAATGTCTACCATCCGCTGGGTACAGTCCGCACAGTCAAGCGTATCTATGTATTGCAGGAAGGTGCCTTCTTTTTGGGGATCGAGTATATCGAAATATACTTTTTCCGTATCGCACATGCCGCCTACGGTAGAGGCGTTGATGAGGGCGGCGGGCAGCTCCCTGGCATCGGCAATGCCGGCGGAGACCAGGGCTTCGCTGATGGCCATGAGGCCCAGCAGCGTGGTGCGGGTGTAACCGCCGGCATTTTCAAAACCGGCCAGGGCAGCCAGCTCTTCCGTGCTCAGCTTCACTTCCGCCACGGGCAGCACATTCTTGTGGATGGTGTCAATATACCGGGTATAGCCCAGGCCGCTCTGCTGCAAGCGCAGGCTGCGCAGGTTTTCCACCACATTGTTGCCAATGGCGGATATCATGCCCATGCCGGTAATAAAAACCCTTTCCGCCATTTACCTGGTGTTATGCTGCTTGTTTACTTTTGATAAACTCAGCCATTGTTTGTACAGACTGCAGAATTTTACGGCCTTCGCGGGGATCTTCCACCTTGATCTGGTATTGCCTTTCCAGCAGCACCATCAGCTCCAGGGAGTCAATGCTGTCAAGCCCCAGCCCTTCTCCAAACAACGGCGCGTTGTCATCAATGTCTTCGGGGCGGGTATCCTGCAAATTCAATGCCTCAATTATCTGCTGTTTCAATTTCAATTTTAACGCTTCCATAATGTTGTAGGTTGCTGCGCTTCAGGGTATTGCCCATGGCGCATTCCAAGGGATCAAAAATAAAGGTTTTACGGTTGTTTTGAAAATGTTTGTTGCTCAACCGGTCCGGCGCTGTTCCACCCATGCCGCTATTCCCAGCATTATCAAACCACAGCTCAATAACCGTGCAATATCCGGCAGAATATACCGGGTATTGCCGTTGCGCAAATAAATATCGTTAATGGCATCCAGCCCCCAGCTTAAGGGAGACAGGCGGCCCACACTTTGTATCTTTTCCGGCATCACTTCCAGCGGTATCCATATGCCGCCAATGGCGCTGAGTATCACTACGGAAATGGCCCCGAAGTTGAGCGCCTGGTTGGGGGTTTTGAAGAGGGTGCCTACCAGTATGCCGTAAGCCGTGGCGGTGATGCCGATGCTGAAAGCGGTGATGAAACCGGCCAGGTGGTCTACTCCCAGCTGCAGGCGGGGCAGGCCCAGCAGCGGCATGCCGTAAATGCCGATGAGCATCATGAGGTAGAACTGCACTACGCAAACGCCTACAAAGAACAGCAATTTGCCGCCGAGTATATCGCCATAATTGCCGGGTATCAGCTTCATCCGCACCAGGCTGCCGTCTTCCCGCTCCCGTATCATGTTGCCGGCAATGGGGATCACGATGAAGAACATGGCAAAGATGCTCCAGGCGGGCACGTTATGCTGCACGGAGTTGGATATCACGTCTATCTGTTTGCCGGTACCGATGCTGGTTTCCTGCAGGCCTACGGCTTTCAGTTTGATGGCGGGGAAAGTGTCTGCAGCAGCGGTACTGTCACGCTTGCGGAGCTGCAGCTGTATACGTTCCAGCAAAAGGTCTGTCTGCACCTGGGTCAGGAAATTGTCCAGCGCCTGCTGGATGGCGCTTTTGAACGCTTTTTTGGCGGCGGGGTCAAAATACAGCTGTACGGCCAGCGAGTCTGCCTCGGCGGCTTTTACCGGCAGCTGTGCGGCCATGCCCATCCTTTTGGAAATATCGTTCACGATCTTGTTGGCATTGCTGACAATCTCTCCCGTGGCGCCTTTGGGTATGGTGATGCTGATCTTGTACGCTCCTTCCGCCACCAGCTGCCGGGCCTGTGTTTCAGTAACGGGTTGCTGCTGCAGGGAGTCTATCACGTTGAACTGCCCGCTCTTGCCCAGCCCTTCCCGGATGTAGCGGCCCAGGCGGCCCTGGTCATTGTCTACCGTCAGTATATCGAACTTTATTTCCTGGTAATCTTTAAAAGGCGCATCCTGTATCAGGGCCATCACGGTAATGAGCACCACGGGCATGGCAAACAGCAATGCAAGCCCGGCCCTGTCTCTCAGCAGCAGCAGCCATTCTTTCCGTATGGTAGCAATGAGCCTTAACATGTGATCGGTTAATCCCTCACCGCATGCCCGGTGTAATGCAGGAACACATCTTCCAGGTTGCGGCTGTCGGGGTTTTGTTGTATCAGTGCGGCAGGACTGCCCTGCACCACCATTTTTCCTTCGTCTATGATCACCACATCTTCACACAATTGCTGTGCTTCTTCCAGCAGGTGAGACGTATAGAGCACGCTGTTGCCCTGCCGGTTATAATCCCGCAGGAACTGCAGTATCATGCTGCGGGATTGTACGTCTACCCCGGCGGTAGGCTCATCCAGCACCAGCAGTTGGGGCTCGTGCAGAATGGCGGCAATAATGTTGGCGCGGCGCTTCATGCCGCCGGAGAAGCGGCCTACTTCTTTATTGGCGGCCTTCTCCAGGCCGAACAGTTCCAGGTAATGATGTATTTTCTGCAACAGCGGCTTGCCTTTGAACCCGTACAGGTTACCGAAATACCGCAGGTTCTCCAGCGCAGTCAGCTGCGGGAAAAGCGCTATCTGCTGCGGCACCACGCCAATGATGCGTTTAATGGCTTCGCGGTGCGCCGCGTCCTGCGGCAGGTCAAAGATCTGCACATGGCCGCTGCCTGCTTTCACCAGCCCGCAGAGAATGGAAATGGTGGTGGTTTTCCCGGCGCCGTTGGGGCCCAGCAAACCCACCATCCTGCCCGCTTCAAAAGCAAATGAAAGCCCCTGCAGGCTTGGCACGAGGGCTCCTGCGTAGGTTTTGTGCAACTCTTTCACCACAATGCTGTTCATCAGAATTTCACTTTGGATAAGCGGCGGAATACTTTTTCTTCCTCATCAGCTATGTGCAGCAACATATTGCTGAGCTCCGCGTAAGACACGTTATCTGCCGAGCGGGCCTTGCATACGCGGCCGGCGGCAAAGGCAAAGTTGCGCCAGAGATCGCCCACGGCGGTCAGCTCGGTGCCCAGGTCTTTCAGCTCCTGGCTGCCCAGGTAGGCGCCGGCTTCCCGGAGAAACGCGGCGTACATGAAACGGAAACCGGCGCCGCCGGTGCCGATCTCTTCCTGCATGCGGATGATGTTGCCCAGGTACAGGGCGGCCCTGCGGTCTCCCTCTTTGGCGGGATAATCTTTCACGCGCCGGGCCAGGAAACGGATGCCCTTTACGCCGAAGAACGGCACGGGTATCTTCAGCATATAATGACAGGCTTGCCTGATGCCTTCCCGGATGGGGCCGGCAAAATCTACCTGTTGTGGAACGCTTACGGGGTAGTACATTTTCCCTTTCGGCTCCGGGAAACCTTTGGCAAAGCGCGCCTGCTCCAGGCTTTCAGGGTCTATCTGCGTCACGGTGTCCATAATCGGGTCGCTGACCAGGTAGTGGCCGTTCTCTTTACCGAACACCACCAGGTTGTGCGCGTTGAAGTGAAAACGGTAAGAAGCGGGAAAATACGGGAGGTAATACACGCTTGACTGCATGCCTACCGGTATGCCCCTGGCAATCACCTCATCCAGCGCCTGTTTGGCTTTGGCAGGACTGCTGAACTTGCGGGACTCCATTTTAACGCCCAGGCGTTTGCACACCCGTGAAAAAATGGCGCCGGGCCATATGCGGTACGTAGTGCCGGGCACACCGTTCACTTTCACAAAGGGTAAATGGCCGAAGAAAATACCGGCCCCGATACCGAAGGCCATAGGCTCGCTGATCTGCAAGCCATAGTGCCGGAAGATATTGGATATTACGCCGCTCTCGCAATGTGCTGTCTGTACGTGATTGAATTGTGTCATGGTCTTTTTTTATTCGGGGCGCTGAAAAGGCAGCAGCTCTCCCTTTTGCAATGTTTCGGCGGCAATGCCGAACACCGCGGCATATTTGGCCAGCATGGCGGCGCTCAGGTTTTTGAACACGGCGGGTTTCATATGCCTTTTCACCTGCCACTGGAACTTGCCCACTTTCCTTGCCAGCAGCGGCAGGTCAAGCAGGGTACGTTCCATATAGAACGCCACGGGGCTCAGCTCTCCTTTCAGCACCTTGCCGCGGGTGGCTTCCACGCGGTGCTCCACTTCTTCCCAGGCCTGCCCCAACGCTACGTTTTCCGGCTCCCAACCCACGCTCGACACCGGGGTGTAGTCTCCGGAAGCATCCACTGCATAGAATAACTGTTTGAATGTACCATGGTGCAGGTTGTCGCCGTCCTGCGGAACTTCATCTTTCTTCATATATACAGCTTTAAAACAAATACGAACCAGGGTGTACTTCCGTAACACGCAACCTGGTCCGTAACGGGTAATTGACTTACACTACCGTGATGTGTGCGTATGCATAGGAGAACCTTGCACTCTCCGGCACCATCATCACAATGATATCGCCTTTCTTCAGCAGGCCCTGGTTCAGCAGCTCTTCCAGCATGAAGTACGGGGAGGCGGTGCCTACGTTGCCCACGCGGGTGAGGTTGGTGAACCATTTTTCCTGCGGGATGTGCACGCCCAGCCTGGCAATTTCCTCATCTATCCTGAAGCGGAAATATTCGGAAGAAAGGTGGGGCAGGAAGTAGGTGATCTTGTCAATATCGATATTATATTTTTCTACCAGCTCTTTCCACATCTGGGCGCCGGAAGGCACAATGTTCTTGCCCAGCAGGCGGGTGTCTTGCTTGAAGGAGAACACGCTGTTGGCGGCCCATTCTTCGGGCGTCATGTCCGTCCAGCCCTTGGTGGAGCCGTCTTCATTCTTGATGGCGCCTGCGTACATGCAGGTATCCAGGTTATTGGCGTAGGAGGCTATCTCTACCCAGTCTACCCGGAGAGACAACCCGTCAGGGTTGGGTTTGTCTTCAAACAGGGCGGCGCTGGCGCCGTCAGAGAGCATCCATCTTAAAAAGTCTTTTTCAAAGGCGATGATGGGGTTTTCCGCCAGTGATTTGAGGTTTTCGGTTTCCGGCTCAAATTTGCGAGACAGCATCCAGGCGGAGAACTTCTCCGAACCGGTGCTCACGGCGTTGCTGGTGTTGCCGCATTTAATAGACATATAGGCGTACTTGAACGCCTGCATGCCGGCCGCACAGGCGCCGGTGGCCGCAATCAGCTCCACGGGCTGGCATTTCAGCAGGCCGTGCACCATGGCGGCATGGTTGGGCAGCAACTGGTCAGGAGACGTGGTGCCGCAGGCCAGCAGCTGTAAACGTTCTATGGGAAACTTGTTGTCAAACAACGTTCTAACGGCTTCGGCAGTCATCTCAGCGTTGGTGTGGGTAGAGTTCCCTGTTTTATCCAGCGCGTAATACCGGGTCTTGATCTTGTTATTTCCCAGGATCATGTTGCGCGCCCGGGAAGGCTTGCCATCCACCATTCCGAGGATGCTTTCCATTTCATCATTCCCTACTGGCTCATTCGGCAGAAATTTGGAGAGCCTCGTGATATATACTTCTTTCATTTGTAGTTATTCGTCTTTTTAATTGGCTTCTTTATCAGGCCAGATCAATGCTGGTGACAGTTTAAACGGCCGTAAATATAGAATTTTGCATGAATTAATTAACTCTGCGGGCATGCAGTAACCTGAAAATAACACTTCACCTGCGGCATTTTCCTAACGGCAAATTTACGCAGAAAGTATCATCCTTCCCGGAGCGAGACGCCTTTGTAGTAGGTCACGTCCTCATTCAGCTGCTTGCGGCGCAATAACAGCTTTAACCAGGAGGCTACGGTGGTAAAGGGCGACAGGAAGGGGATGGCCAGCAGCAATATTACGCGGTACAGGGTAACGCGGCCCTGGCGCGCGGCATCTCCCGGCCCGCCCTTGGCGCTGATAAAATTGGCAAAAAAGCGGAACGGCTTTACCCCGCGCATTTCCAGCACAATGAGGCCGGGCCTCATTTCCACGCTCCGGAGCGCCAGCAGCTGCGCATGCAGCCCGCCAAACTCCTTTTTCTCCAGTGCCTCCGCTATGGGAGCGGCAAAACGTGCAGATTCCACGATGTCTTTCTCCTGCACGCCGGCCGGAGGGAATATAAAGAACGCGTCTTTTTTTCCTTTGGTAGACCAGCGGAGAATGGTGATGAGCGATACCAGGTTGTGATGCGTGTCTACCATGGCAATATTACCTACCAGGTTGGCGCCCAGCTGATGCAGGTACCTTTTCATCTTCTCCTGCGCATTGATCCACATATTGCGGCAGCCCAGCAGGGTCACCACCGGTTTGCCTTTCAGCAGCCTGGCGGCTTCCGGGCTTTGCAGGAAGGCGGCGGTAGGCTGTGAAGGGGAAAGGAACCAGGGCTGGTATGCCATGATCACGAGGTCAAAATGTTCATCGGGGTTGACTTTCAGGGGTTTAATGGCCCTGGGCCGCGCCAGCACGGTTTCCGGCATGGCGTCAAAAAAAGCCTGTTTGGACCAGGGGAAGGGAAAGGGGCTTACCGGCTCAATTTCTTCATACACCACGGTGGCCTTCCCCTGCAGGGGGCCCAGCACGTTGTCAATGATCCTTTTCAGCTGGCCGGTTTGTGTGAAATAGACTACAAGTATCTTCGGTAGTTGACTCATAAACGGGTCTGATGTTCCAAAAAATCTGTAAACATACAAAAGATTTCGAATTTGTTATGCTATAGCTTTCTGACGGAGCCGGAGCCCAGCTTGCTGCTCTTGATAGAAGGCTCGCCTTTGTAGCGCACGTCTCCGGAGCCGAGGGTGTTGGTCTTCAGCTCCCTGCTGGCATGCACCTGCGCATTACCGCTGCCGGCTATGTTCACATCCACCGTTTCCGCCAGCAGCTCATCCGCCTCGCAGTTGCCGCTGCCGGCAATGTTGATGCGCAGGTCCCGCGTTTGCCCTTTCAGCTCTACATTGCCGGAGCCGGCCAGGTCTACCGCCACTATCGGTGCGTTGAAGCTGCCGGAGAGGTCTCCGCTGCCGGAAAGGCCAAAATGCATGCGGCCGGGAGAAGAGAAATGGCTCTTCACCTCCACATCACCGGAGCCGTTGAGGTCTATCCCTTCCAGCACGGGCGTGGTAACGTATACCTTTACCGGCTTATGCGCGCGGATGTTGGTATTGCGGCGGAAGCGGATACGCAGCTCCCCGCCGTCTATGTCTGTTTCCACCAGCGGAACAATATTGTCTTCTGCTTCTATAGACAGCAGGTGAGCGCTGCCCTGGGTAATGTAAACATCCATAGAACCGCTTACTTCCACCTGGGAGAACTCGCCGGGGCGGCGTTCTTCCCTGGCCATATGGCGGCTTCCGCTCACGGAATCGCAGGCCGCCATAACAGGCAGCAGCAAGAGGGGCAGGTAAGTTGCTTTCATATAATAAGGTTTATAGATAAATGGTGCGGGGGAAAAATACAAAGAATTCTTCAATCCGGAAGCGCAGGGTATTTAATAGGCAAACGCTATCTTTGCACCACCATGACAGAAAAGATCCTGATCCTCGATTTCGGTTCCCAATACACACAATTGATTGCACGCAGCATCCGGGAGCTGAACATTTATTGTGAAATACAACCATGTACCAAACCCGTCACCTGGGAAAGCAGCATTAAAGGCATCATCCTCTCCGGTTCCCCGTTCTCCGTGAACGACCCGCAGGCCCCTGTGGTAGACATTGCCGCTATGGCAGACAAGGTGCCCGTGCTGGGTGTTTGCTACGGCGCGCAGCTTATGGCCAAGGTATTTGGCGGGGAAGTGGCCAAAAGCAGCCACCGCGAGTACGGCCGCGCCTTCATGGAGCATGCGGACAAGGAAGAACCCCTGTTATACGACATTTCACCTAAAAGCCAGGTGTGGATGAGCCATGCAGACACTATTGTGCGCCTGCCGGAAGCCTTTACACCCATTGCCCATACGGAAAATATACCGGTAGCGGCCTTCAAAAGCTTTACGCTGGCCAAACACCCGCTCTTTGCCCTGCAGTTCCACCCGGAAGTAACACATTCCCTGGAAGGCAAGCTCATTATCCGCAACTTCCTGGTACACATCTGCGGCATGCAGCAGAACTGGACGCCCGCAGCTTTTGTACAGGAAACCGTGGCCCGCATCCGGCAGGAAGTGGGTGATAAAAAAGTGGTGATGGCCCTCAGCGGCGGGGTTGACTCTACCGTGGCCGCAGAGCTGATCCACAAGGCCATTGGCCAGAACCTGTACTGCGTTTTTGTAGACAACGGCCTGCTGAGAAAAGACGAATTCAGCACCGTACTGGACTCTTACAAGCACATGGGCCTCAACGTGAAAGGCGTAGATGCCAAAGACCTGTTCTATGGCGAGCTGAAAGGCGTTACAGACCCGGAAACCAAACGCAAGATCATTGGCCGCCTCTTTATCGAGGTGTTCCAGCAGGAGGCCACTACCCTGAAAGACATTGCCTTCCTGGGCCAGGGCACCATTTACCCTGACGTGATAGAGTCTGTTTCCGTAAACGGCCCCTCCGCCACCATCAAAAGCCACCACAACGTAGGGGGCCTGCCCGAAAAAATGAACATGGGCCTGGTGGAGCCCCTGCGCTTCCTGTTCAAGGACGAAGTACGCCGCGTAGGCAAGGAAATAGGCATCAGCGACATCTTCCTGGCCCGCCACCCCTTCCCCGGCCCTGGCCTGGCCATCCGCATACTGGGAGAGATCACGCCTGAAAAAGTGGCCATGCTGCAGGAAGCAGATGCCATCTATATAGAGAACCTCCGCGAAGCCGAGCTGTACAACCAGGTTTGGCAGGCCGGTACCATTCTGCTGCCGGTGCAGAGCGTTGGCGTAATGGGAGATGAAAGAACGTACGAGTTCACCGTGGCGCTGCGCGCCGTAACGTCTACAGACGGCATGACGGCAGACTGGGCACACCTCCCTTACGAGTTCCTCGCTAAAGTATCTAACGACATCATCAATAAAGTAAAAGGCATCAACCGCGTGGTGTACGACATCAGTTCCAAACCGCCCGCTACTATTGAATGGGAATAGCGGAACGGGGCGGCCCGGTAATTCCGGGCCGTCATTGACCATTGCGGAATGATTTTTGCAATTTTGGCAGCTTATGAACCGAATGAAAACTTTAACCAGTCTTGCCGTTCTCGCATCTTTCCTGGTAGTACTGCAAGCCTGTAGCATTTTCCGCTCGGCGCCGGCAAAAACGGACGGGCCTCCCCCGGAGCTGTCCAAGCCGAAACCAGAGGAGAAAAAACCTGAAGAGAAAAAGCCGGAGGCGAAAGCTGCTCCGTTCAACGTACCGGCCTTTGCCAGGGAAGTGAAGCGCAGCAGTTACAACATTGCCGTTTTTGCACCGCTCTACCTGGATTCCGTATTTGCCACCTCCCTCGAAATTCCCGGCCGTACCATGCCCCGGTATGTACTGCCCGGCCTCGAGTTCTATGAAGGCGTGCAACTGGCCCTGGACAGCCTGCAAACACAAGGCGCGCAGCTGAACGTACAGGTATTTGACAACAAGTCACGCAATACAGACGTGGCCTCCCTCATCCGCACGCACCGGCTTGACAATACAGACCTGATCATTGGCGCGGTAAGCACGCCGGAGCTGAAGCCGCTCAGCGATTTTGCCAAACAAAAAGAGATCAACCTGGTATCTGCCACCTACCCTAACGATGGCGGCATTACGGATAACCCCTTTCTGCTCATCAGCAACAGCACCCTCCGCTCTCACGTGGAGGCTATTCATGACTATGCGCAGAAAGGTTTTGCCAACAAGAACATACTGGTGGTACGGCGCGCTTCCAGCTTTGAGGCCAGCATAGCCAACAGCATCAAGGCAGCGCATGACCGGCTGAACTATGACAAAAAGAGCCGCGTCCGCGAGGTGATCTGGAGCGATGCCACTACAGACCAGCAGCTGACGCAATACCTGCTGGCAGACCGGCCCAACCTGCTCATCATCACCGCGCTGGACGAAGCGGGCGCCAAAACCATACTGCGCAAGCTGGCTCCCCACAGGGGCACTTACCCCATGCATGTGTTCGGCATGCCCACCTGGGACGTGATGAAGTTTAAAGAACCGGAGTTTGCAGGCATCACCATGTATTACTCCTCCCCATATTACAACGACAAAACAGACCTGTACAGCCGCTACATTACAGACCATTTCAGGAGGGTATACAAATCCCGCCCCTCAGACATGGCCTTCAAAGGTTTTGAGCTTACTTACTACTTTGTAAAACTGCTCACGCAGGATGGGGTATATTTCAACAAAGACCTGAACAAACCGGGCAACCGTGTGTTCACCAGCTTCAATTTTCAGCCGGTGTACCTGAAAGATGGTGAGTCATCAACGGAAGTGATGCCGGACTATTTCGAGAACAAGAATATTTATATCATCCAGAAGGGAGACAGCGCTGATTTCAAGATGAATTCGGCTTTGTAATGTAATCCTCCCGGATATGACAAAAATGACAAAACAAGGGCGGCCAGGTTGGCCGCCCTTGTTTTTGATACTATTTTACCTGTGTACCCGGAGGCTTCTCCTTCGCTTCTCGTTCGCTTGAGGTTCGCTTGAGGTAGTCCCGAGCCAATGGTTAAAATAGTATCATAAAAAAGAGGCTGGCCAAAAGGTGTAATACCTTTTGGCCAGCCTGTGCTGTACGAATATACAAAAATTATTCCAGCGTTGGGTTGAATGACCCGCCCCAGTTGGCGTTCTGTTCCAGGTTGGGGTTCCTGTCCAGGATATCGCTCTGGATGGGGAAGAAATAGTACGTGTCAGGCAGCGTGCTTACCTGTACGCCGCTGCGGGGTATCTGCAACAGGCTGTACTTGAAGTTCGTTTCCGTCAGCGCGTACGCATTGGCCTGGTCACGTGCCTCGTTGATCGGCATGTCTGTACCGTCAGGCCGGACGGCAATGGCTTCCACACCGGTTTTGGTAGTACCGTTGAGGCGATTGAGCATACGCAGACGGCGGAGGTCCCAGAAGCGCTGGCCTTCAAAACACAGTTCTATATTGCGTTCAGCAAGAATAGCTTCGCGCATTTCTTCACGGGTGGCGGCGGCAATGCCGTAGTTGCCATCCGCACCGGGCTCAATGCCTGCACGTTGGCGGATCTCTTTCAATATGGCCAGCGCTTCCGCCATGTGGCCGGTTTCATTGGCCGTTTCCGCATAGTTCAGCATTACCTCCGCAAAACGCATCAGCACAAAATCTACGTCATACTGCTGCACTTCCGCCTGTTTCAGGCGCAGCAGGCTGTTTTTGAGGATGAAGAAACCGGTGTAGCGGTTCAGGTTGGTAGAGTTGGTCTGCGCTGCCGGGTTAACGCCAAAATCGTCCAGCTCATGGGCAACGCCCAATGCGGTGTACTGGCGCTTGCCGGCCTTGCCTGATACGGGGTACTCCTTGCCGTTCCATACAATGGATTTATTGAAACGGGGATCTCGGTTTTCCCAGTAGCGCTGCAGAAAGTCCGCGTCGGATCTGTAGTACAACCCCGAGGGATCATTGTACAGCTTGCCGTCTTTCATGGGGAAGGCTTTCACAAACTCCCAGGTGGGGCAGGAATTGGCCGGGCCGCGGCTTTCAGAGCCGGGGCGCACGCCATTGTCCCACTCCGTGGTTTTGTTAGGGTACTGGTTCACTACGGCAAACACCGTTTCCGGGCCTTTCTCCACCAGGGCAATGTTGCTGTAGTCTTCCACCAGCTTGTAACCCTGGGCCTTCAGCTCGTCATACGCCTGTTTGCTGGCCGTATATGCTTCCGCCCAGTAGGCGTTGCCCCATGGGTTGGCGGGGTTGAACTGGGGGGATGCCTTGTACAGCAGCACCTTCGCTTTAAAGGCCAGCGCAAAATTGCCGTCTATTTTCCCATAGTCGGGAGAAGAGGGCAGGTTGTGCTTCGGCAGCTTGGCAATGGCCTCATCCAGGTCTTTGATGATGAGGTCAAAGCATTCTTTGGTGGAGTTGCGCGGCGTGGCCAGGTTGGGATCATCCTTATCCTGCGGCACGGTAATGTAAGGCACCCCGCCGTAGTAGGTCACCATTTCAAAATACGTGTACGCCCGCATAAACAGCGCCTGGCCGGTGATGGCATCTTTAATTTCCTGCTTCAGGGAGCCTTTTGCCACATCCTGGATAGCGGTATTAATAAGGCGGATACGGTCATAAGGCCATATCTTAAATTCGCCGTTGGAAATGGTAATGCGGTCTGCATACCAGTAAATACCGGCCAGCTGCTCGCTTTTCTGCTCCAGCCCAGGGCTCCAGTTCCCGAACATCGGGTAGATGCCCGTCATGTAGGCATTGGCAAGATTCTCATCATTCCAGACCTGGTCAGGGTTGTAATTTTTGAGATCTTCTATATCAAGCACCCGTTTGCAGGAAGCGAACGTACCTGCAAAGAGCAATATTGCTAAGGTTATCTTTTTCATAATCATCATGCTTTACCACTAGAATTTAATGTCTGCGCCTATGGTGAACGTTTTCATGACGGGGTAAGAATCATAGTTCTTCTGCTCCGGGTCATGGAACTCTTTCATGGCCGAGAAGGCAAACAGGTTGGTACCGTTGAAATAGAGCTGCGCGCTGCTTACGCCGATAGCACTCATCCATGTTCTGGGCAGCGTGTAAGACAGGTTCAGCATTTTCAGGCGCATGTAGGCGCCGTTGCGGATCCAGAAAGAAGTGGCGCCTGTGCCCGACTCGTACCAGTTCTGGCCGATGGGGCGCGGGTATTTGGCGTTCGGGTTCTCCGGCGTCCATACGTCACCTGCCCAGATGGGATAGTAGGGGCGGATGGCGCCGCCGTGCTGACGCATGCCTTCGCCCTCCTGGTTGCTGATGATACGGTCATACGCGCTTACACCCTGGAAGAGCGATTGCAGCGCCAGGTTTTTCCACGAGATGTTCAGCCCTATGCCGAAGTTGATGCGGGGAGCGGCGTTCTCGCTCAGCAGCTGAATATCATTCCCGTCAATTTTACCGTCTGGGCCGGGTTTATAGCCATCACCCCGCACATCTTCAAAAATAAGCCCGCCCAGGTAAGGCTTGCGGCCGTATTGGGTGAAGCCTTTGGCCAGCAACTCATCCAGCTGCTCCTGCGTGCGCACAATGCCCAGGGATTTGAGGCCGATGATGCGGTTCTCCGGCCGGCCTATGCGGCTCTGGAAATGACGGTCTCCGCCGGGCGCAAACGTGGGAAGCTCGTCATAAATATCCCAGCGGTCACGCGCATAACCCATGTTGGCGGTAACGGAATAGTTGATCTTGTTACCGGCCGCTTTGTCTCTCCACTCCAGGAACAGTTCGCCGCCGCGGTAAGAGCGCGCAGCATAGTTTTCCGGCGCCAGCTGCCGCCCGTAGTTGTCCGGCACGGTTTCCTGGCGGAGGCCAAGAATATCTGTTTCCTTGCGTACAAACACATCCACACTACCGGTCAGGCGGCCGCTCAACGTGGCAAAGTCCAGGCCTGCATTATAGGAGCGGGAGGTAGTCCATGTGAGGTTGGGGTTGGGCGTAGCCCCGGGTGAAATGCCCTGGTACAGCCGGTCTCCAAACATGTAACCGCCGGAGTTGATGAACACTTCGTTGAACATAAAAGGCCCTATCCTGCGGCCGAACACGTCCAGGTCGTTACCCGTTGTACCGTAGGAAGCGCGGAGCTTCAGATCATCAAACGCTTTGGTCAGATTACGGAACCAGCTCTCTTCAGAAATACGCCATGCGGCAGACACGGAGGGGAAAAAGCCCCAACGGCTTTCAGGCGGAAAGAGGGCATTCCCATCGTACCGGAAAGAAAATTCCGCGATGTAGCGGCTGTCATAGTTATAGTTGATACGGCCTATCCATGACTGGCGGGCGCCAATGGAGTCCCATCCACCGGAGTTCCTGAACTGCCTGTCTGAAGGGTAGGCAAAAAACTGGTCTATAGGCGCAACGGGGTTCTCAGCGCGTGCCATGGCGCCATAACCGCCCATTTCCGCTTGCTCGAACACGGCAATCGCGTCAATGCCGTGCTTGCCGAAGTTGCGGTTGTAGTTCACGAACCAGTTGAACTGATAACTCCAGGTGGTGAAGATCTCGTAGTTCATGAACGGCTGGTTCTGGCTGAAGGTAAAAATATTGGTCTTGTCAGGGTCAGGCGGGGCGGGCAGAAAGCGGTTGCCCGTAGGGTCTGCCTGGTTGAACACATAGTTTTTCTGGTAGGTGAGAAAACGCTTGCGCATAAAGTCTTCTCCTACGTAGTTACCCATCACTTTGGTGGAAAGGCCTTTCACGTATTTGTCCAGGCTGATGTCAAGCGTCAGGATGCTGCTCATCTGGCGCTCCCGCGTTTTGATGTAGCGGTTGCCTATCACCTGGTCTATCACGCTCCACGCCTGCCAGCTGCCCATGGGCGTTTGCACGGGAAACTCCGTTACGTGATCAGCCGGCGTACCATCTGCCTCCAGGTAGAAGGGATAGGTTTTAGGCCAGTTGAACGTAACGCGGTAGAGGTCAGACACATCAAAGTCGTCATCTCCCGTAAACGGCCAGTAGAACCTGTCCAGGTTCTGCTGTGTACCGGCCACATTGAGGCTCACTTTGATAGCGTCACTCACTTTGGCGGTTACGTTGCTGCGCAGGTTGAACTTGTTGTGGGAAAGGTTTTTGTAAGAGCCTTCCTCCCCGCGGTAGCTGAGCAGTGAATAATACGTGATCCTGTCCGTACCGCCGGCTACGCTCAGGGAGTGGCGGTGGCTGTAGGGATTTTGCCAGATGAAGTCGTGCACGTTATAGCTCCTGTTCCTGAAATAGTCGAACTCCTCCTGCCCGTTGGGCAGCGCTGTACCGTTGAATTCCGCCACGCGGTTCTGGTAGATCAGCTCGTCCGTAGCGGTGGTTTTATCAGAGAGCAGCGTCATGGTAGGGCGGCTGGTGGTGTAGTTGGTCTGGAAGTTGAACACCGGTTTCTGGTTAGCCCCTTTTTTGGTGGTCACCAGCACTACGCCGTTACCCGCGCGGGAGCCGTATACAGAAGCCGTGGCCGCATCTTTCAGAAAGCTCATCTGGTCTACTTCCGCCGCTTCCAGCGCGTCAAAGTCCGCCTTCTCGCGCACCACCCCGTCTATCACATACAGCGGGTCAGCAAAGCTGCCGCGGATGCGCACCGAAGAGCTGGCGCCGGAAAGGCCGGAAGTATTGGTAACGTTTACGCCCGGTGCGCGCCCCGCCAGGGCATTGGAGAGGTTGGAGGGCGCAATGTTCTGGATGTCTGCCGCTTTAACGGCCGTAATAGCGCCGGTGAGGTTCACTTTTTTCTGCTGGCCGTACCCTACCACCACCAGCTCATTGAGGCCTTTGGCAGCAGTGACCATGGTCACATTTATCTGGGTTTGGGCGCCAACAGGCACTTCCTGCTGCTCAAAGCCCACAAAGCGGAAAACCAGTACGGCGCTGGTATCCGGCACGGTAAGGGCATATTCGCCCTTAATATTCGTAACAGTGCCCTGCGTGGTACCTTTAATGGCAATAGATACGCCGGGCAAGGGGGAGCCCGTATCGTCCGTTACTTTACCCGTAATACGTTGATCATAAGCGTAAGCGCCGGTGCTGGCGGCTACGCAGCAAAAAAAGAGCAGTACCTGCAGGCAACGGAAAAGGGCGCGGCCCATACCTTGCGCGTTGCGGCGGGCGTCTGCAGCCGGTGGGTAGCTGCGCCCTGCGCCTGGAATAGTTGAATGCATCATAATAGGTTTTGTTCGTTGAGAAATGGTTCCATCACGGAAACCCGCCAGAGTTGGATAGCGGTAAAAGAATAATGGTCATGCGCATAACAATGCTCATGGCCCTCTCGATCGGCATGTCATAATGTTAGTTTTTCATGTTGCAACGGAAAACGCCGGCGCATTGCGCTATGCTGTCTTTAGCCGGTGCAATATTTTTGAAATGGAACAAATAGGTTTTCGCAGGTCAATACCAGGTTAACGGCATGATAGCTGCATGGTACGATAGGTCCTGTTCACTGTTGCGAATATGGTCCCGATTTAAATTTCAGTTATTCAACTATTGCTACAAATATAGTGGCTGCTCCTGCATTTTTATAGCTTTTTTTTGTTGCATGCACGATATGGCTGTTTAATAATGGCGGGCCGCATTTTTTTTCTCGTTAACTTCATTACCACATGCAAGCCGTACTCACTTTTACAGACAGCGGCATTTATTGCCCCGCCGGGGATTTTTACATAGACCCCTGGAAACCCGTTCCCCGTGCGGTGATCACGCATGCCCACGCAGACCATGCGCGCTGGGGCAACCGGCATTACCTCTGCACCAAAGACAGTGTGCCCCTGCTGCAGTTGCGGCTGGGGAAAGACATCAGCGTGCAGGGCCTCTCATATGGAGAAACACTGCGGTTCAACAGCGCCCGGGTATCTTTCCACCCCGCCGGGCACATGATCGGCTCCGCACAGGTGAAAGTGGCGGTAGACGGACAAACCTGGGTAGCCAGCGGAGATTACAAAACGGAGAACGACGGTATTTCCGGCGCCTTTGAGCCCGTGAAATGCCATGTGTTCATTACCGAATCTACTTTCGGGCTGCCCATTTACCACTGGAAAACGCAGCAGCAAGTGATGAGTGACATACAGGCATGGATATACGAAAACCGCCAGGCGGGAAAAAACAGCGTACTGCTGGCGTACAGCCTCGGCAAAGCGCAGCGGCTGATCTATAACCTCCGCGGGGTGGTGGAGCGCTTCCTGGTACACGGCGCCATATACAACGCGCACGAAGCGTTGCTGCAGCATGGCTGGCCCCTGCCGCCGGTGGAGCTGATCACGCCCAATACGCCCAAAGAGCACTTTGCGGGCAGCCTCATCATATCCCCGCCTTCCGCTGCGGATTCCGCGTGGATGCGAAAGTTCAGCCCCTACGCGCTGGGCGTGTGCAGCGGCTGGATGCAGGTGCGCGGCAACGCACGGCGGCAAAATGCGGACGCCGGTTTTGCCATTTCCGACCATGCTGACTGGCAGGGGCTGCTGCAAACCATTCGGCAAACGGGAGCGGAAAAAGTATACGTTACCCACGGGTTCAGCAGCGTGCTGGCACGGTACCTGCAGGAAAACGGGTTGCCGGCCGAAGAGGTGAGAACGGCGTATGGCGGGGAGGAGGAAACGGCTGTGGAAACAAGGGAGGAAGCGCCGCCTGCATGAAGCTGTGAAGCAAGCCCGGCAAGCGGGAACATCGGGCACAAGGAGCGAAGGACCGCCACAAAGCCGGGGATGCGCCGCAACCTTCATCTGGGCACCAGCGCTGCAACGCCTCTTCGCCGCGGAACGGCGTTCACAGTGGCCCCGCAATAAACGAACCGCACATTTCAGCATATGCAACACTTTTCACAACTCATATCCACCCTCTCGCAGCGCACCAAAACCAATGAAAAGCTGGAAGCGCTGCGCCGCTACTTTGCCACGGCGGATGAGCGGGACAAGCCCTGGGTACTGGCCCTTTTCAGCGGCCGCCGGCCCAAAAGGGCCGTTAACTCCACGCAGTTGCGGCAGTGGTGCCTCGATGCCACCGGCCTGCAGCCCTGGCTGTTTGAAGAGTGTTACCATACGGTGGGAGACCTGGCGGAAACCATTGCCCTGCTGCTGCCCCCGCCCTCTGTCAATACCGGCACGCAGCCGCTGCACTACTGGCTGGAAGCGCTCATCCGGCTGGGCGAGGCGCCCGAAGCCGAAAAAGCGGCTTTCATCAGGAACGCCTGGGACCAGATGCAGCCCCCGGAACGGTTCGTGTTCAACAAACTGATCACCGGCGGCTTCCGCATCGGCGTGTCGCAAAGCATGATAGTGAATGCCCTGGCGCAAACCTACCAGCTCCCGCCTGCCACCGTTTCCCACATGATCAGCGGCAACTGGGACCCGCAGCAGACCACCATGGCCGCCCTGCTCAGTGAAGAGCTGCGGAACGCGGATGATTCGCGGCCTTACCCGTTTTTCCTCGCCTACGCGCTGGAAACACCGCCGCAGGAGCTGGGCACGCCGGCAGACTGGCAGGCGGAATGGAAATGGGACGGCATCCGCGGGCAGCTCATACGCCGCAACGGCCAGTTGTTCATCTGGTCAAGGGGCGAAGAGCTGATCACAGACAAATTCCCCGAATTGACCGCCTTGTTCGGCTCACTGCCAGACGGTACGGCTATAGACGGGGAAATACTCACGTTTGATGAGGCGGCGGGCCGCCCCCTGCCCTTCCAGGCCTTGCAGACCCGCATTGGCCGGAAAAATGTTACCAAAAAACAATTGCAGGAAGCCCCCGTGATCTTTTACAGTTATGACCTGCTGGAGTGGCAGCAGCAAGACCAGCGGGAGCGCCCGCTCAGCGAGCGCAGGCGGCTGCTGGAAGAGCTGGTGGCCCAAGCCGCGCAGCCGGCGCTCAAAATATCGCCCCTGATCGAATTCACAGACTGGGAAGCATTGGCGCAGCTGCGGGAGCTTTCCCGCAATAACGGCAGTGAAGGCATTATGCTCAAAAGAAAAAGCTCCGCGTATCAAACCGGCCGGCGGCGGGGCGACTGGTGGAAGTGGAAAATAGACCCCTACACCGTAGATGCCGTAATGATCTACGCCCAGAAAGGGCATGGCCGCCGCTCCAACCTGTATACAGACTACACCTTTGCCGTGCGCAACGGAGATCAGCTGGTGCCCTTTGCCAAGGCTTACTCCGGCCTTACAGACAAGGAGATCGCGGAGGTAGACAACTGGGTGAAACGCCACTCCATAGAAAAGTTCGGGCCGGTGCGCACGGTAAAACCCGAACTGGTGTTCGAGATCGCCTTTGAAGGCATTGCCGCCTCCAACCGCCACAAGTCCGGCATTGCCCTGCGTTTTCCGCGCATACACCGCTGGCGGAAAGACAAACCGGTAGAAGAGATCAATACGCTGGACGATCTCAAACAGCTGCTGAACGGAATCTCCCTTTAGTCTACAGAACTAGTGTCGGAAAACTGATTTACCTTTATTGCGCCGGGTAAAAACCGGCCGCCAAAACATCCTTAATGTGAAGGAGCATTAAGGAAAAGGAACCAATCATACGCAAACCAACATTAAGAAAAACGCAATTGTTCGCATACGCAGGCGACCACCAACCATTGCTATGATATTTGTTTCTTTTTCCCCTTTGCAGCACCGGATGCTTTGTTAACTATTCACGTGAAAAATACGTACGGGCATGGACCTGCTGTCTGCTTTATTACTGGTAGGATTAGGATTTTTAATCGGCACTTTCGGCACCCTCATTGGCGCGGGAGGCGGCTTCATACTGATGCCCCTGCTGCTGCTGATCTACCCTGACATGCCGCCGGACGTGCTCACCAGCATTTCCCTGGCCGTAGTATGCCTCAACGCCACCTCCGGCTCCATTGCATACGCCCGTAAAAAACGGATAGACTACAAATCCGCCCTGGTATTTTCCGTAGCCACCCTGCCCGGCTCCATCCTGGGCGCGCTGGCCACCACCGCAATTTCCCGGCATACCTTCAACATGATACTGGGCGGCCTGCTGATGGTGATCGCCATTTTCCTGATGCTGAAACCAAGGCAGGGCGGTTATGCGGGAACAGCAGGTAAAGGGCGGCTTGTAGACCGTCACATTACGGAAAGAAGCGGGGAAGCCCATCATTTTTCATTCAACATCTGGTACGGCATCGGCATCAGCTTTGTAGTGGGTTTTCTCAGCAGCCTGCTGGGCATTGGCGGCGGCATTATTCACGTACCGGCGCTGATCAGCCTGCTCAATTTCCCCATTCACATAGCCACCGCCACCAGCCACCTGATACTGGCCATCATGTCTGCCTCCGGCACCGTAGTCCATATGATCCAGGGAAGTTTCTGGGAGGGCTGGCAAACCGCGCTGGCCATTGGCATTGGCGTGATAGCGGGTGCGCAGCTGGGCGCGGGCCTCAGCAGCAAGGTGAAGCCTAAAGGCATCATACTGGCTTTGGCAGGCGCCTTGTTCCTGGTGGGCATCCGGCTGATCTTTGCCTGATCACTGCAATAAAAAGCTCAACACGAACAGTACGGACAAAACATACATCACCGGGCTTATTTTCCGGTGCTGGCCGGTAAATACTTTCAGCAGCACGTAAGACAGCATGCCGAATACGATCCCCTCCGCGATGCTGTAGGTGTAGGGCATCATCACAATGGCCAGGAAGGCGGGAATGGCTTCTGTAGTATCTTCAAAATTGATCTTCACCACCGCTCCCATCATCAGCATGCCTACCATGATCAGGGCCGGGGCCGTAGCCGCGGGAGGGATCATGGCAAAGAGCGGCGCAAAGAACAGTGCCAGCAAAAACATGGCGGCCACCGTTACCGCCGTGAGGCCCGTTCTGCCTCCGGAAGCAATGCCGCTGGCGCTTTCCACGTAAGCCGTTACCACGCTGGTGCCCAGCAGGGCGCCCGCTGTAGTGCCTACCGCGTCTGCAAACAAAGCCTGCTTGGCGCGCGGAATGCGGCCCTGCGCATCCAGCAAACCAGCCTTGCTGCAAAGGCCTATGAGCGTGCCGACGGTATCAAACAGGTTCACCATGAGCAGGGTGAAGAGGATCACCACCATATCCATCGTAAATACCTTGCTGAACTCCAGCTGAAAGGCAATAGGTCCCAGTGAAGGCGGCAGGCTGATGAGGGAGCCCGAAGCGGGCCAGGCAGTGATGCCCAGCGGAATACCCGCCAGCGTGGCCGCCAGGATGCCCAGCAGCAAAGCGGCGTTCACCTTCCGGTACATCAATACGGCGCTGACCACCAGCCCCGTTAGCGCTATCAGCGGGCCGGGGCCGGTAATATGCCCTATCTTGAGGATCACCCCTTCCAGCCTCCCCTCTCCCACATGCCGCATGCCCGTTTCAATAATACCAGCGTTGGCCATGCCAATGAGCGCAATCAGCAAACCGATGCCTACGGATATGGCGTGTTTGAGATTTTCGGGGATGCTGTTGATGATGGCTTCCCGTATATGAAACAGCGAGAGGAAAATGAAAATAATGCCTTCGAGGAAAACGGCCGTTAACGCAAACTGCCAGCTGTAGCCCATGCCCAGCACAATGGTGTAGGCGAAAAACGCATTGAGGCCCATGCCCGGCGCCAGACCAATAGGCAGGCGGGCGTACAGGCCCATTACCAGCGTGCCGATGGCCGCAGCCAGCGCCGTGGCGGTAATAAGGGCGTTAAAGTCCATCCCTGTTTTGGAAAGGATCATGGGGTTGACGGCCAGAATGTAAGCCATGGTGGAGAAGGTGGTCAGTCCGGCCAGCACTTCTTTTTTCAGGTTTGAATGATGCTCTTTCAGGCGAAAAAAATCACGCATGCAACAAAGGTAGCGTTTGAGTAATTTTTTCCTAATTTCATTCCGCATGAAAAACACACCCGGCTGGCAAAAGATAGAACAGTGGCTGGCGGCAAAGGAACTGAAGCCGTTCGCATTCCAGGAAGAAGCATGGGAAAATTACCTCCATGGCCGCTCCGGCCTGGTGAACGCCCCTACCGGTTTTGGTAAAACATTTTCGTTGTTCCTGGCCGTGCTGATACGGTGGGTGAACGAAGGAAGCCCAAAAACCACGGGCCTGCAAATGCTGTGGGTTACCCCGCTGCGCGCGCTGGCCAAAGATATTGGCAGAGCCATGGAAGAAGCGCTGCATGAGCTGCACATTCCCTGGAAGGTGGGCATCCGCAGCGGAGATACGGCCACCAGCGAGCGCGAGCAGCAGAAACGCCGCATGCCGGAAATACTCATCATCACCCCGGAATCCATTCACATACTGCTGGCGCAAAAAGAATACGCCAAACGCTTTGAAGGCCTGCATACCGTAGTGATAGACGAATGGCACGAGCTGCTGGGCAGCAAGCGCGGCGTGCTGGTAGAGCTGGGGCTCAGCCGCCTGCGCAGCCTGCGGCCGCAATTGCAGACCTGGGGCATCTCCGCCACCATCGGCAACCTGGATGAAGCGCTGGACGTGCTCATGGGCGCCACCACCGCCAACAGGGCCATTGTACGCGCGGAAGTAAACAAGGCCATAGAGGTGCATTGCATACTGCCGGATGAAATTGAAAAATATCCCTGGGCCGGCCACCTGGGCATACGGCTGCTGCACAAAGTGCTGCCCGTTATCCAGAACAGCCGCACTACCTTGCTGTTCACCAACACCCGCGGCCAGTCGGAGATCTGGTACCAGCAGATATTAAAGGCCTACCCTGAAATGGCCGGCGTCATGGCCCTGCACCACGGCTCTATTGATGCAGAGCTGCGTATCTGGGTGGAAGAAGCGCTGCACACCGGCACCCTGAAGCTGGTGGTATGCACCTCCAGCCTTGACCTGGGCGTTGACTTCAGGCCGGTAGATACGGTGATACAGGTAGGCAGCCCCAAAGGCGTGGCCCGTTTCCTGCAGCGGGCCGGCCGCAGCGGCCACCAGCCGGACGCGGTGAGCCACATCTGGTTCCTGCCCACCCACTCCCTGGAGCTGGTGGAGGCCGCTGCCCTCAAAGACGCCATGAAAGCCAACCTCATTGAAAGCCGCATGCCGGTTGTATTGGCCTACGATGTGCTGCTCCAGTACCTCATGACGCTGGCCGTATCTGACGGCTTCAACGCCGAAGAAACATGGGCCGAAGTAAAATCTACCTTTTGCTTCCAGAGCCTGGAGCCCGAAGAATGGCAGTGGATGCTCGCTTTCATGACCACCGGCGGAGAAGCGCTCAACAGCTATGACGAGTTCCATAAACTTCACCTGGTAGGCGACCGCTATTATTGCACCAGCCGCCAGCTGGCCATGCGCCACCGCCTGCACATCGGCACCATTGTGAGCGACGCCATGCTGAAAGTGCGGTACATGACCGGCGGCTTCATTGGCCTTATTGAAGAATATTTTATTTCCCGCCTCTCTCCCGGCGACAGCTTCAGCCTCAGCGGCAATAACCTCGAGTTTGTGATGATCAAGGATATGACGGTGCTGGTGCGCAAGTCCAAATCAAAAAAAAGCATTGTACCCAGCTGGAACGGCGGCCGCATGCCGCTTTCCGCCAACCTGGGCATGATGCTGCGCCGCAAGTTCCACGAGGCCATGAACGGCATTGCGCAGGAAGAAGAGATCACCATCCTGCGGCCGCTGTTTGACCTGCAGCAAATGCTCTCGCATATTCCGCAGGAAAACGAGCTGCTGATGGAACACATCGAAACAAAAGACGGTTACCATCTTTTTGTATACCCGTTTGAAGGCAGGCTGGTGCATGAAGTGATGGCCGCCCTGCTGGCCTGGCGCATCAGCCAGCAGCATTCCATTTCGTTTTCCATTGCCATGAATGATTATGGTTTTGAGCTGCTGTCTGACCAGCCCATCCCGGTAGACGATACCAACGCCCACGAGCTGCTTTCCCCGGAAAACCTGGCCGCAGACCTGCAAAGCAGCGTAAATTCTACAGAAATGGCCCGCCGCAAGTTCAGGGATATAGCCGTGATAGCCGGCCTCATTTTCCAGGGATACCCCGGCAAACACAAGGCCAATCGCCACCTGCAATCTTCCGCTTCCCTGCTGTTCAACGTTTTCCATGACTACGACCCGCAGAACCTGTTGCTGCGCCAGGCATTCAACGAAGCCTTCTTTTACCAGATGGAAGAAGCCCGCCTGCGGGACACGCTGGAGAGAATTGCCGGGCAGCAGATAGTGATCACCTTCCCCCGGCGGCTTACGCCTTTCTGCTTCCCCATCAAGGTAGACAGCCTGCGGGAACAGCTTACCAGCGAGAAGCTGGAAGACCGCATCAAAAAAATGATCGTATGGTGAGATTTCAATAAATTTGAAGCGCATATGAAAACGACCAATTACATCAACACGTTTATTGAAGTAGCGGATGATTGTCCCGTTACCGCCGCTGAAGTACCCGGTACCCGCGGTACGGAAAAAACGGCCGCCAATATCCAGTTTGAAACGTTGATAGACCATCCCTACCAGTTCACCTCGGATGATGTATTGTTTAAAGTGTATGCGCAAAAGAACAAGATCAATGGCAGCGCGCTGGCCGCCGAGCGGGAAAAGTTCTTTTCGAAGGGGCAGCCCTGTTTCCGGGCCTCCCCGCTGACAAAGCGCTACGGCTGGGGCGTGCATGCAGATGAAAAAGGAAGAATAGCCCTGTACGCCGTGGAATCTGCCGAATATAAAAAACTGGCGAAAGACAAACGCCTGCAACACGTAAAAGCCATGCGCTCCAAACGCGGATAAAGCCGGCTGACTATTTTCGTAACTATTAATTTGCAATTGAAGACGTGGAGGATGTGACATTTGATTTCAGGGGCCATAGCTGGAAACTCTCCGCCGGCAGGGCCATTTATTGGGAGCAGGAACAGCTGCTGATAGTGGCAGACCTGCATGTGGGAAAATCCGCGCACTTCCGGAAAGCAGGCATTGCGGTGCCCGCCAATATTGTGCAGGAAGACCTTTACCGCCTGCAGCAGCTCATCACACAATACCTGCCGCAGCGCATCATTGTGGTGGGAGATATGTTCCACAGCTCCGCCAACAATGATGTACAGTATTTCAGGATATGGCGGCAACAGTTCCCGCATATTACATTTGACCTCGTAACCGGCAACCATGACATTATGGAAGCCGCCGTATATGCCGCTCTTGACATACGGCAGCATGATTTCCTGGAGGTACAGGACATTTACTTTATACATGACGCGGAAGACAAACCCGCCACGCTCACCAACAGCTATGTACTCTCCGGCCACATCCATCCCGGTGTGCGGCTGGTAGGTTACGGGCGCCAGAGCCTGCGGCTGCCCTGTTTTTATTTTGGGGAAGAGGTGGCCATACTGCCTGCTTTCAGCGGTTTTACCGGCACTTATGCCCTGGAGCGGGAAGCTGCGGCGGAGGTGTTTGTGATTGCGGAGAAGAAGGTGTTGCGGGTTTGATACGCATAAAAAAGTGCCGGAAAACATTCCGGCACCTGTCAATGGCTAACTTGGGGAGCAATGGCTGAAGGAGAGGCGAACAAACAACTCTGAACAACTGTCTGCCTTAATATAAGGCATAACATTTCCGGGGTACAAATCATAGATGAAGTTCCCTTGCATATAAAGACCTCAGGATCGCATTCTTCCGTGGTCTAAAAAGTTCCCATTAATTTTTCATTTGCTTTTTGAGCATGCTTACCTGCTCCTGCAGCTGGCTGACCATGCCTGCCAGGTGGTTGACGCTCATGCGGTGTTGCTGGCCCATTTTCTGGATAACGGCATCGGCCTGCCAGATTTCCAGCACTTCATCCATATTTACGGGGTACGGATCGTACTGGGGGTTGTCTGACACGAGGGTGACCTTGCTTTTGGAGCGGTTGCTTTTCACCACACGCTTGTACACGATGCCTTCCCGGTTGGTGACTACAATGTAGGCCTCATTGTTCCGGATATCATCCCAGCCTTCTACTTTATGGCATACTACTACAGAGCCGGAAGGGGTGGGCAACATGGAATCTCCCGCTATCTCGAAAGCGCGGTAGCTGCCTGCACCCAGCATGGGCAGGGTAAAGGTGTTCAGCTCTTCAATGAACTCATCGTCATTGAACCCGGCCAGGTAACCGGCTGCGGCCTTTACCGGCACAAACACCACGTTCTGGCGGGAGGTATTCCCCAGCTTTTGCTGGCGGCGCCTTTCCAGGAAACTCTCTTTCTGAGAGCTGAGGTCACGGCGCAACAGGTCGTCAATCGATACGCGGAACATATCACTGACCTGTTCCAGTACTTCCGTACGAGGTTCCGCACGTTCTTCTTCATACGCTCCCAGTAAAGAACGTTTGATGTTGAGACGGTCGGCAAATTCCTGCTGCGTCCAACCTTTTTGCTTGCGCAGGTATTTCAGATTACGGCAAACAGTAGACATCCCTAAATTATTTAGTACAACAATGCTAACAAAATTAGCAAATATTTTTTGTAATTACCAAATTATTCTCTTTGCAAGGCTTATTTTTGTTGTTGGACAAACTCAATTCATATGCAAACTGTACTGGGTATTCACTCCATCGTAAGATGGCTGATACTGCTCTTCGGGCTCTGGGCCGTTATTCGTGCAATCATGGGCGTTAGCGGCAAATCTGCCTACACCGCCGCAGATACCAAAGCCGGCCTCTTTTTCATGATCTTTCTAGACATCCAGTTCCTGCTGGGCATCATCCTGCTCTTCATAAGCCCCATTGCACAAACAGCCTTCAGTGATATGGGCGCGGCCATGGGCAACAAAGGCCTCCGCTTCTTCAGTGTGGAGCACACCGTGCTGGCCATTGCTGCCATAGCCCTTGTACATATTGGCCGCAGCAAGATCAAAAAGCTGGCGGATGACGGCAAAAAGCACAAGACCGCTCTCATATTTTTCGGGCTGGCGCTGGTGCTCCTGCTTGCACTCATTCCCTGGCCCGGCCGGGAAGTAATAGGCAGGGCGCTGTTCCCATCCTTCTGATATTATTTCAATACGATGTAAAAAAAGTAAGGGCCATATTGTAATATGGCCCTTACTTTTTTTATGCAGGGATGCTTGCCTTATCCCTGTGTTTTGTAAAATAAACGGTAAGAATAAATGTAAGGCAGCGCGGCCAGCGCGCCGGCCGCAAAAATGAACAGGAACACGCCGCTCACCACGGGGAGGAACATGCCTGCCACGATGATGACCAGTCCACCGTAAAGCCACAACTTTCCTGCCATATCATGCGTTTCCACCCAGATCTCGTCGCTTTTCAGCGTCCAGGGCGTACGCACGCCTACAAAATTGTTGGGTTTGAGGTGCCGCAGGTAAACCCCGATGAAAGCGATCATCAGTCCCACCCCCACAAACACCCATTTTTCCAGGAAAATTTCCCGGCCAACGCTCACCAGGTAAATGATAATGGTGGTGAAAACAGCGAGGTAGATATGAATGCGGAAACGGATGCGATAGTAGGCCCTGATGTGCTCGGGCGTATGTTCCGGGTGCTCTTCGTCTTCCTCCGGCTTGGGAATGTAGCGGAACAGCGCGTACAGTAAAAAATTGGTAAAGAACAGGAAGATCATCAGCAGCAGGAACTCGCTTTTGTCTCCCACCCTGTCCGGCACCCCGTTCAGGTTAAAATTGGTGGGGATGGTTTCCGGCAGGCTGCCCCAGATAATGCCCAGGTAGACCATGGGACCTAATAACAAGGCGAGCAACAGCAATTCTTTGACATAATCCGGATGTTTCATGAAAAAAATGTTTTAAAAGTTTTTCAATGGCCCGTGAAAGCAGGGGGGCAGATTGGATTAGTGCTATATAATACTACACCCTTCGTGCCAAAATGGTTTAAAATTTTTTATGCTAACAACTTTAGTTTTACTAATATTTTTAGTATTTTTGAAATAAAATAAATACACTGGCTTATGTTGCTGGACGGTCAAAGGACCATTGCTCATTTTGACATGGACTGTTTTTTCGTGTCCGTGGAGTGCCTGAAGGACCGGAGCCTTGTTGGCAAGCCGCTGCTGGTAGGCGGGCGGGGAGACCGGGGCGTGGTGGCGGCCTGCAGCTATGAGGCGCGCACGTTCGGCATCCACTCTGCCATGCCCATGAAGATGGCGTTGCGTTTATGTCCCCATGCCATTGTGCGCGGTGGGGACGCCGAAGAGTACAGCCGTTTTTCGGCAGAGGTAACGGGCATGATTGCGGAAGAGGCGCCTTTGTATGAAAAATCTTCCATTGATGAATTTTATCTCGATCTCACCGGGATGGACAAATATTTCGGTTCCATGAAATGGACGAGCGAGCTGAGACAAAAAATTATCCGTAAAACCCGGTTGCCTATTTCCCTGGGGCTGGCCTCCAACAAAATGGTGTCTAAAGTAGCCACCAATGAGGCCAAGCCCAATGGGCAACTATCCATTCCATTCGGGCAGGAAAAAAACTTCCTGGCGCCTATGGCCGTTGAAAAAATTCCCATGGTGGGGAAAGAAACGGCCGCGCAGTTGCGGCGGCGGGGGGTGGAAACGGTGAAAACGCTGAGCGAGATACCGGTGGGGCTCCTGGAGGCCTGGCTGGGGAAGAACGGTATTTCCCTGTGGAAAAAAGCCAACGGGATTGACGAGACGCCGGTGATTCCCTACCACGAACAGAAATCCATTTCGACGGAAAATACTTTTTCCGCTGATACCATAGACCTGCAGTTCCTGCACAGCGAGCTGGTGCGGATGACGGAAAAGATCGGCTTCGAGCTGCGGCAGCAGAACCGCCTCACCGGCTGTGTGACCGTCAAAATAAGGTACTCCGATTTTGAGACCGTTACCAAACAGGTGAGCATCCCCTACACCTCCAGTGACCATGTGCTGCTGGAGAAAGTGAAGGAGCTCTTTGAGCGGCTGTATGACAGGCGCTTGCTGGTGCGCCTGATAGGCGTGCGTTTCAGCCACCTGGTGTCCGGCAATTACCAGATCAGCCTGTTTGAGGACACACATGAAATGATCTCCCTCTACCAGGCCATAGACAGCATTAAAAGCCAGTTCGGCTGGGAGTACATCATGCGCGGCAGCAGCAGCGCGCCCAGGTTTGAGGCGGGCCTGCAGCCATTTATGAAAGATAAAAGACCGCCGGAGCGGAGCGTGGTGTTTAAACGGCGGTACCCGGGGAGCAGGGCGTGAACGGTGGAAATGATGTAAACGTATAAACAAACTGCATGTATCTCAACTGCAAAACATGGTTCAGCCTCCGCTACGGTACCATCCGTACATCGGAGCTGGTGGCACTGGCGAAAGATAACGGCATCACGTCACTGGCGCTGACCAATATCAACGCCACTACAGATGCCTGGACTTTTGTGCTGGAGTGCCAGGAAGCGGGCATCAAACCCATTCTTGGTCTGGAATGCCGGAACGGTGCGGCGTTCAGGTACGTGTTGCTGGCCCGCAATATGGAAGGCTGGCTGCATATCAACCAGTTTCTCTCCCGCCACCTGCAGCAAAATATTCCATTCCCCGATAAAGCCCCCTTCCTGCCGCATACCTATGTGATATACGGCTGGGGCGCCCGCACACCGGACAGCCTGGAGGCCCACGAGCTTGCAGGCATCCGGCCGCGGGAAATCAACAAGCTGTTCCGGTTCGATACACAAAAATATGCGCACAAACTGGTGATATTGCAACCGCTCACCTTTCAGAACGCGGAAAAACATGAGCTGCACACCGTGCTCCGCGCCATAGACAATAACCTGCTCATCAGCCAGTTACCGGCGGGGGAAGCGGCCGGCGCCGATGAATGTTTTATGCCGCCGTGGCAGTTGCTCGAACATTTTAAAGAACTGCCGCACATAGTACGGAACACGCTGCTGGTAATGGACCAATGCGAGATCTGTTTACCGCCCGGCCGGCAGCTCAATAAAAAATGTTTTACGCATAGCCGTCAGGCAGACCGTGACCTGCTGCGCGATCTCGCTTTTGAAGGCATGGAATACCGTTATGGCCTGCATCACAAAGAAGCGCGGGAGCGGGTGGAAAAAGAGCTGAACATTATTGATCATCATCAGTTCAACGCCTATTTCCTGATCACCTGGGACATTATCCGTTTTGCCAAACACCGTGGCTTCTTCCACGTGGGCCGGGGCAGCGGGGCCAATTCCATTGTTGCGTACTGCCTGGGTATCACAGATGTAGACCCCATCAGCCTCAACCTGTATTTTGAACGCTTCCTTAACCCCTACCGCAGTTCCCCGCCGGATTTTGATATTGATTTTTCCTGGCGTGACCGGGATGAGGTGACCCGTTACATCTTCGATAAATACACGCCAGACCATACAGCGCTGCTGGGCACGGTGTCTACTTTCCAGACCAATTCCATTGTGAGAGAGCTGGGCAAAGTATACGGCCTGCCCAAACGGGAGATAGATAAAATACTGGAAAACCCCTACCAGGTAACGCTGGGCGGAGACAACATACACCAGCGTATCATCCGGTTCGGTAAAATGCTGGTGGAAGACAGCCAGGGAAAGTCCAAACCCTTCCCCAACCAGCTGAGCATACACGCCGGCGGCATTCTCATCAGCGAAGCCCCCATTTTCCAGCATTGCACTACGCATATGCCGCCTAAAGGATTTCCCACCGCGCAGCTGGACATGCATATGGCCGAAGCCATCGGGCTTCATAAATTCGACATCCTCAGCCAGCGTGGCCTTGGGCACATCCGCAACACGCTGGACTATATCAGGGAGAACCGGGGTATCACTATCGAGCTCAACGATTTTCATAACCGGGAGTTTTTTATGGAAGACGAAGCTGTAAAAAACAACCTGAAAACGGTGAACACCATCGGTTGCTTTTATATAGAGTCTCCCGCCATGCGGCAATTGCTGCAGAAGCTCCGGTGTGAGGATTACCTTACGCTGGTGGCCGCCAGCTCCATTATACGCCCGGGTGTGGCGCAGGCGGGCATGATGCGGCAGTATGTATACAATTACAATCACCCCCAGGAAGTGAAGTACCTGCACCCAGTGATGGAAGAGCTGATGAAAGAAACTTTCGGGGTGATGGTGTACCAGGAAGATGTGATCAGGGTAGCGCATCACTTTGCTGATCTCGACCTGGCGGACGCAGACATCCTGCGGCGCGCCATGGCCGGCAAATACCGCGGCCACAACAATTTTGAAAAGATCAGGCAGCAATTCTTTGACAACTGCGCCCGCCTGGGCCGCGACGCTGCGGTGAGTGAGGAAGTATGGCGGCAGATATCCAGCTTCGCCAATTTTTCCTTTTCAAAGGCTCACTCCGCCAGCTTTGCCGTGGAAAGCTACCAGAGCCTTTACCTGAAAACGCATTTCCCCGCCGAGTTCATGGTGGCAGTGATCAATAATTTCGGCGGCTTCTACAACCGCGAGCTTTATTTCCGCGAACTGCAGAAAACCGGCGTCAACCTGCACCCGCCATGTATGAACAACAGCGAATATGCTACCCGTATTACCGGGAACGATGTGTATACAGGCTTTATTCATGTTGACAGCCTGGAGCAGGCGTTTATAGAACGCGTGCTCCGGGAACGCACTGCCAATGGCCCATACGCGAGCCTGGAAAACTTTACCGAACGCACCCATCCCAAACCGGAACAACTGGAAATACTGGTGCGCATCGGCGCATTCAGGTTTACCGGCCACACCAAAAAACAGCTGCTGTGGAAAAGCTCCGCATTGCTGAAATTGTCTGGCCACGAAGATGACAAACCGCGCCTTTTCCGGGAAGCATCCCGGAACTGGGATTTGCCGGCGCTCTCCTATCATCATCACGAAGACGCCTTTGACGAAATAGAATTGCTGGGCTTTCCGCTGTGCTCTCCGTTTGACATATTGCAGCACGACCAGCGGGGTTACCTGCCCGTGTCTGCCATGAAAGACCATCAGGGACAGCAGGTGAAAATGCTGGGCTATTTTGTCTGCCTCAAACACGTGTATACCAGTAAAAATGAACCGATGTGTTTCGGCACCTTCCTTGACAGTCAAGGTGACTTCCTGGACACGGTACATTTCCCGGACAGCATCCGCAAATATCCATTTATGAAAGGTGGTTTTTATATACTGGAAGGCAGGGTAACGGAAGAGTTTGGCGTGTATACGCTGGATGTGGGTTATATGCGGAAGATAGGATATTTTGAAGACCAGCCGGCGTTAAAGGCCGCAATGCAGGCGCTGGACCCTGCGCTGTAAAAGAAGAACGCCCCGCGTGAAGCGGAGCGTTCGTGATATCTTTATACGAGTGAAAAGCAGTTACCAGGCTCAATCCAGCCCGAACAACCCTTTATTGAGCAGTTGCAGGGTCTTTTCCTTGTACTGCCCGCCTACCAGAATGGAAATGTTATGACGGCTGCCACCGTAAGAGATCATTCTCAGGGGCACTTCATTCATGGCCTCAAACAGTTTTTTGAGGATGGAAGGCGTAGCCGCCACTTCGTTACCTACAATGGATACAATGGCCTGGTGATGGTCAAGCTCCACGGTGCCGAAAGGCTGCAGCTCTTTCAGTATCTGGTCAAGGTGCTTCTGATCGTCAATAGTGAGTGATACCGCCACTTCAGACGTGGTGATCATGTCAATTGGCGTGCGGTACTTTTCAAACACCTCAAATATTTTGCGCAGGAAACCGTAAGCCAGCAGCATGCGGCTGGACTTGATCTTGATGGCAATGATGCCGTCTTTGGCGGCAATGGCCTTTACACCGTTTCCGTTCGGCAATTCCGTGATGATGGTGCCTTTGGCTTCCGGCTGCATGGTATTGAGCAATTTCACGGGGATGTTGAAATGCTGCGCCGGCCAGATAGAGGCAGGGTGCAGAATTTTGGCGCCGAAGTAGGCCAGCTCTGCCGCTTCGTCGAAAGACAGCTGCTCAATGGGGAAGGTTTTTTTCACCACCCGTGGGTCATTGTTGTGCATGCCGTCAATGTCTGTCCAGATCTGGATTTCGGACGCCCTGATGGCCGCGCCGATAAGAGAAGCGGAATAATCGCTGCCGCCGCGTTTGAGGTTGTCTACCTCACCGCGCGCATTGCGGCAAATGTAACCCTGGGTGATGAAGAGGGTTTCGCCTTTATGTTTGTCTATCAGTGCGCTCAGCTTCACCTTCATGCGGGGAATTTCAGGCTCCTCAAACTCGTCTATGCTCATGAAGTCCAGCGCCGGCAGCAACACGGCCTTTATACCGGCATCCTCCAGGTGGACGCAGAACAGTTTGGTAGAGAGCAGCTCTCCCTGCGCCAGGATGTCTTTGTTCAGCGCTTCGTTGAAAGATATTTTCAGGATAATGTTCAGAAACTCAAAATGTTCGTCTACGATCTCTTTGGCTTTTTCGCGGGCGGCCTCTCCCTTCACCAGCTCATTGCAGAAGCTGCGGTAATGGGTTTCCAGTTTGTCTATCTGCTGTTTGGCCTGCTCTTTTTTACCGTCAAGCAGTGACTGGCTGATTTCCACGAGGGCGTTAGTGGTACCAGACAAGGCAGACAATACCACTATTTTGGCATCGGTATCTGCGGTGATCAACTTCGCTACGGCATGCATACGCTCAGGTTTACCCACTGAGGTCCCGCCAAATTTCAAGACTTTCATTTGTAGTTAAGGTATAATATGTATTACTTAAAAATCGATTTTAAACTTCATGGCTATTTCTCCCAGGTCCTTTACTACCGGCCCTAAAAGGGGAATGCCCGTTTTTCTCCTTTCCGCTTCCATTTCCCGCTCCGGGTCTCCCGGTATCAGTACTTTTTCCTGCCCGCTTACCGTGGCGGCGCTTCTGAAGCGGCCTATCCACTTGTCCATATGCTCCTTGAACTCGTCTGCCGGACGGAACGCATCTACGCGCATAGCGCCGAAAAAGTGGCCCAGGCCTTTGCCCACCGGGTCTGGCGGCAGCGGCAGAAAACTTACGAACGGCGGCGCCCAGGGGCCGTAATTGGCGCCTGAAAACACGGCCGAAAATATATCAACTATTGCACCCAGGCAATACCCTTTATGACTTCCATGCTCACGGTCTCCGCCAAGCGGCAGCAAAGCCCCGCCGCTTTTCAGCTCATTGGGGTTAGTGCTGGGCGTGCCGCTTTTGTCCTGGATCCAGCCCAGCGGCGCCTCCTGCTCCTTGCGTTGCAGAATTTCCAGCTTGCCGTTGGCGGCCGTAGTAGTGGCAAAATCAGCTACAAAAGCGGGCTGGCTGCCGGCGGGGATGGCCACGGCAATGGGATTGGTGCCCAGCATGCGTTCCGTAGCAAAGGTGGGCGCAACCAGCGGGCTGGCGTTGGTCATGGCCATGCCTATCATATCCTGCTCCAGGGGCATCATGGCGTGGTAGCCGGCTATGCCGAAGTGGTTGGAATTGCGTACGCTCACCCAGCCGGTGCCGGCGTTGCGGGCTTTATCCATGGCCACTTGCATGGCAAAGGGCGCCACCACCAGGCCCAGGCCGCTATCTCCGTCAACAACGGCCGTGCTGGGCGTTTCGTGCACCACCTGTATATTGGGCCGGGCATTGATACGCCCTGCCTCCCACAGCCGCACGTACCCTGAAAGCCGCGCCACGCCGTGGGAATCTATGCCCCGGAGGTCTGCAGATAATAATACAGTGGTAGCCAGGCTGGCCTGGTCTGCCGGGCAGCCCATCTTTATAAAAACATCCTGTGTAAATGCGTGCAGGTGCTCGTAAGGAAAAACTTGCTCCATTCTGTTCAATTATGCCTGCGCGGTAGGGCCTCCGAAGTTCATGGGAATGGAAACCGGCTCCTGGTCCTGGATGGTGCCGTGAGCGGATTCATATTTTTTAATGTTATCTACGAGCGCCTTCATCAGGCGTTTGGCATGCTGCGGCGTAAGAATAATGCGCGATTTTACCTTGGCCTTCGGCAGGCCGGGCATCACATTAATAAAATCAACCACAAACTCAGAAGGAGAATGCGTAATAATTGCCAGGTTGGCGTATGTTCCGTCTGCAATTTCTTCACTCAGCTCAATATTGAGCTGCTGTTGCTCTTCTTGTTTTTCCATTATGTGTGGATTAATGTGGTACAAAAATATAAAAAGCCTGCTGAATGCCACGAAAAAAAGGCCGGCCCCGGAAGAGGCCGACCTTTGACATTGTAGCCGGGTGACTTCAAAATCTAAATCATGCTATAAAAAAGCCACAACAGGCTAAAGTCGCGGTAAGGATGACAGTTCAGGGTTTATCCCACCAGAGGCGGGTAGACAGTTCGTCCGGGCCCTGCGCGGCAAGGGCCGCATCATAATTGGCCTTATTCAGGTCCCGCTCTGTACCAATGTAGCATTGGCGGCGGGGAATCTGCTTGTCCACATTCACGGCATCAGGCGCAGGAGACAGCACAGGGTAGCCGGTGCGGCGCCATTCTGCCCAGGCCTCGTAGCCGTTGCCAAGATAGAAGTTGATCCATTTCTGGGTCATGATGCGTTCCAGTTTCTGGTCAAAGGTTTGCGCAGGCTGCAAAAGCACCACCGGCAGGGCCTGGTAAGTGGCAATCTCAACGTCTGTAGCAACGGCGCCGGCCAGCTTTTTCCATTTCCTGATAGACGCATCTATGCCTTTATTGTACCAGGCAATCACTTCAGCATCGCCTCCCGGGACCCATCCGCGCAATGCCGCTTCAGCCATGGTAAAGCACATCTGGGCGTAGGAGGTCAATACCGCGGGAAAAGCCTGGGCTGCCGGCGTAGTACCAATAAGGCTGTACTCGTCGGTTTGATATTGAACATTTCTCCCATATGGCACCCCCTTAAATGTTCCGGGCGCCAACTTGGGTGCACGGGCCATGATGGGCAAACGGGGGTCAGAAAGCGCAGTCAGCTTGTTTATGAACGTTTCACTTACGCCATAGTCGTAGCGGCTACGGTAGTTGGTATACCAGGGACTTTCAAATGCCTGCTGCGCCAGGTAGGCGTAAGCGGCATCGTCATCAGAACTGGTCATGATGCCAGCCGCAACAGCTTCCTGGAAAGCAGCTTTGCCGGCCTCAGCATCTTCTGTTTTAACAATACGCATGGCTGCTATGGCCCTCAGTGAATTGCCCCATCTTTTCCAGCGCTGAAAATTACCGTCGAAAAGCGGGTCATTGGGCATAGCCCGTGTAATCTGCGCCGGCGCCTCTTTCAATTCTTTCAGCAAATCGGCATAAATGGCTTTTTGCTGATCAAATGCGGGCTGCAACTGTTCTATCCCTTTCAATGCATCAGAATAGGGAATGGCTCCCCATCTGTCTGTCATATGCATCATAAGGAATGCACGCAATATCCTGGCATGGCCCAGCTGGTTATCGTTAGGGCCGTTATCCGTTACTGCTTTCGTGTCTTTCGTAGCCGGGTCGGTATTGAGCTGGATCATACGGGTGAGGTCCATTAACGGGCCGGCGTAAATTCCATTATAGCTGTATTCCCGGTTAAAATAACGGGATTCATTGTTATAGATGAATTCTCCCAGATGCTGTACGTACAATACGCCGCCCGCGGCATTGGTAACGCCGGCGAGACCTAACACGGAGCTGCCGAACAGGAACTTGGTGCTGGGCTCCGCGGGAGTATTCGGGTTCACGTTCATGTTCCCAAAATCCTTCTTGCAGGAAACGGCGGATGTAAGCATTAATCCAAGCATCACCGCCGATGTTATATATTTAAACCTGATCTGTTTCATTTCTTCTGCGGTTTAGATATTAGAAATTAACTTTTACATTAAAGCCGATTGACCGTGTACCGGGCAGCTGGCCGCCCTCAATCCAGGAGGATTCCAGTTCTGAGGGGTCAAGGCCTTTGGCTTTTGAATAAATGAGCCAGAGGTTCTGACCTATCACTGCCACGTTAATACCTTTAATAGGCGTTCTGTTAAAGATCTTTGCCGGCAGGGAGTATCCGAAAGACAGTTCACGAAGTTTAACATAAGAAGCATCATACGTCCAGTTCTCCCACATAGAGAACAGATAAGATTCATAGAGATCTTTGGTATCAGCGTAGGCCTCATTCTGCTTACCGGTGTTGGCATTGATAGCATCCAGCTTGATGCCGCCGCCATCTTCCACAGGGTCACGTTTGGGAATGCCTTTATCGTTATTCCCTACGGTTTCTATGCCCAGGCCAGACCCGGCGTTGAACATCTTGGAGATAGATACAAAGCGGCCGCCCTTCTGGAAGTCAAGTGAGAAGTTCAGGTAAAAGTTTTTGTACGTTAAACCGGATGCAAGACCACCGGTCCAGTCTGGCGTTACATAACCCAGTTCCACCTGGTTCTTCATCAGGGGATACCCATCGTCATCTACCAGTATTTTACCGGTTGCTTCATCCCGCTCAAAGCCTCCTCCCAATATCTGGCCGTAAGATTTACCCTTGGTGGCGTTCAGGGAAACACGGGGAGAGCCTACAAACCCGAAAGAAAGAGCGGAACCGTCCAGCGCTACCTGCAGGTTGTCTACACCAGGCGCTATGGAAATGATCTTGTTCTTCATGAACGCAAAATTGATATCAACGTCCCAATTCCAGTCCTTGCTTTTCAGGGGGCTTGCGCCGATGGTGAATTCCCATCCCTTGTTTTCCATTTCACCGGCGTTGATCAGGCGGCTGCCGTAACCAGATGAACTGGGCACGGTTACGTTCACGATCTGGTCTTTGTTGTTGCGGTAAAAGTAGTTTACATCCAGGCGGGCCCTGTTATTTGCAAATTGCAGCTCCGTACCCACCTCATAGCTGGTAGACATGGCAGGGCGCAGCTCATCATTTGGCCTTGTATCAGGCACATTCTGCCGGGAATACACCACAGTGCTTGTAGCCCCGGAAGGAGATACAATAGGTTTGCTGTAGTTGGTGCCAAGCGGGAATGTTTCAAACAAACCATAAGGATCGGTATCTGTACCCAGGCGGGCTACAGATGCGCGCACCTTACCAAAGCTCAGGAAGTTTTTGTTCTCAAATAATTGCGTGAAAACAAAAGAACCTGACAAGCTGCCGTACACGTAAGAGTTGTTATCTGCGGGCAAGGTGGAAGACACATCGTTCCGCAAAGACCCGTCAAGGAACACCATATCGCGGTAGCCAACGGAGGCGTACCCGAACAAGCTGTTGATCTGCCGGTTCTGAACAAAATTGCTGGTCACTTTTTCATTCAGCGAGTTGCTGACATTGTATACGTTGGGCACAATGAAGCCGCCCGCGGTTTGAGAGGAAACCTGATTGCGTTTGCGTTTGTTGATCTCACCCCAGATACCTGCCCTGACAGAAAAGTCGTTCACGTTCTTTTCATATTCCAGGCTGCCCAGGAAGGCCGTTTCCGTGCGTTTGTCCTGGTTGGTGCCATAGAACGCGGGGTTCAGCGTAAAGGAGGCCACGCGGTTATCTGCGTTCTCGTTGATGAATGTTCCGCGTGTGATCACCTGGGCCTTGAACCCGTCCAGGAAGCTGTACGCCAGGGTTGCATGGCCGAAAATGGTCTGTTCCCAGTTGTTGCTCACATTTTCATACGCTTCAGTGTAAGGGTTGTCCCAATATTTCACTGCAGGATTGGTAGGCCCGGTGATGTTCCAGCTGCGGAAGCTGCCGTCAGGGCGTTTGTAGTACTGTTTGAGCTTGTCTGTTTCGAGGTTACGGTGAAACCACTGGTTGAAAGAGCCGGTTGTTTGCGTGCTGTACCCTTCCCGCGGTACATTGAAAAGATATTCATACACGTAGTTGATGCCGGTAGATACTACCAGCCTGTCTGTCAGGTTAAGTGAGCCGGTGTAGGTGAGCCAGTTCTTTTGTTGTTTGGAATTGGGGATCACGCCGGTACGGGTAAGATTGGTAAAGGAAAAGCGGTTGCTGTACCCTTCGCCGCTTTTGGCAAAAGAAGCGGTGGTGTTGTTGGCAATGCCCGTTTCAAAAAAGTCTCGCACGTTATTGGGGTGCGCTACAAAGGGCTTCTGTTTGCCGAAGTCTTCCGGGCTCACTGTTTTGTCCCACGCGTACCAGGGAGCATGCATAGTACCATCCATGCGGGGGCCCCAGCTTTCATCCACCTCATAGTTGTAGTACTTGGCTCCGTCCAGCACTTGCAAAGCCGGATCGTGCGAGGCCGGGTTGAATACAAAGGTGCGCCAGCTCTGTGAGCTACCGCCACCGTATTCATTCTGGTATTCCGGCAGCACGTATACCCTTTCGAAAGTAGTGGTGTGGTTCAGCGTAACACCAATACCGGAGCCGCTTGATTTTTTGGTAGAGATCACCACGGCGCCCTCAGAAGCACGCTGGCCGTACAATGCAGTGGCAGCGGGGCCTTTCAGTACGGTGAGCGAAGCTACATCGTCAGGGTTGATAGCGGTGGAAGGAGTAATTACCCCATCTACCACATAAATAGGATTACCGCCGGTGAGGTTGTTTACCCCGCGAAGGCGGATAGTAGTAGTACCAAACTTGGCGCCGGAGCCGCCGCGTAGCTGCACGCCGGCCACTTTACCCGCAATAGCGGTGTTGAGGTCTGCCTGTTTGGTTTGGGTGATTTTGTCTGCCTTGATTTCCTGCACGGCGTAGCCCAGTGATTTTTTTGCGCGGTTCATACCAAGCGCTGTTACTACTACTTCCTGCAGGCTTTTGGAATCTGAGGCCAGCGTTACGTTGACAGACGTCTGGCTTCCCAGGGGAATTTCCTGTTGGGTGAACCCAACACTTCTGATAATGATTACAACATTGTCTCCGGAAACGGTGAGGTTGAAATTGCCTTGTTGGTCAGCAGTGGTTCCCGATGTTGTGCCTTTAATCTGTATGGTGGCAAAAGGAATTGGAGCGCCGTCGTCTCCTACCACCTTACCTGTCACCTTGCGCTGCTGTGCATACGCAAGGCTGACACTCACCATAAGCATGGTGATGAACAGTAAAGCTTGTTTCATAAAAGAAAGATTCAGATTTTGGATGATGAACTTTTAATTCTAAAAATTGGCGGAAATGAAAAAATACATGAGCAGATTTAAGTCATAGCGATTTAGATTTTGTTTAATTGATATAGTGGTTGACGCAATTTTTATTATTGAAACTGAAGCTAGGTGATGCAGGTATCCAGATGTTGCTCAAATTGATACAGAGATTGACACGATGTTTTTGTCATATAGGTTTTACGGTTAGTTTGTACACAGGTATCCCGTGATTAAAAACTGTTTTCTAATCCAAATCCGGGTTATGGTAATAAAGTAGTGTCTAGGTAATAGAATGGCAGTCTTTACCGTCGGTTGATGAAACGTTTAGATGCTCTGGATCTTTTTCTCGGTTTAAATTTTGGCTTTAGTTTTTCTGAAATACTCTAAAAAGTTTTTGACTTCTTTTTCTCCCTTCAGTCAGTATCAAATTTTGGATGATATTTCTAAGATAGTGTATTTTTTATTTTCAAAAATGCGCCGGTTAAAAGTTTGTTAAAAAATCTTACAAGATAACTTTATAATCAAATGAATATCAACTAGATAAGATTATCACATTATTTTAAAAAATATTTATTCCCACTTCACCCATTTCGCAGTGAGGGCATTTTTTCACATTGTCTGCGCAGTTTCGCAGTCTTTTTTGCTGAGGCCCGCTATAAATCACAACGCCATTGCACCTGAACCGAACTGACACCCGGCGTCAGCTGCCAGCGGCACCATAGTGTAACAGCCCGGCCAATACGCCGCTGGGCCTGTACCTGCAGCCCCCAGCCACTGCCGGAATAACGGGCCAGTGAATTATCTCCCGGAAATCCCTGTCCGGCAAGAAACACTGCTTTTTTCTCCGCTGTTTCATACCAGGTGTATCCTGCACTGAAACGCCACTGCTCCCAGCGGGCTTCCCATTGCTGATGTACCAGCCACGCAGCAGCACTGGCCTGCATGCGGCACTTCCACTGAAGACACTTTGTTATCACCGGCAGGCTCATCTGGCAACGTATCAATTGTTCAACATTGGCGGGTAGTGTATCTGTTGAGGCTTTGCGTTTATAGTAATACCGCAGGGTGAGAGTTGTGAGCTTGTCGGGTTGCCAGGTACACATCACCAAAGCATCATGCCCTTCAGACGGCGCATTAATGCGATACCGCAGCCAGGGGAAGCGGAATACGTCAGCATAGGCCGCTATCAGCCAGCGGCTGCCCCATCGTGCCTGCAGCCCTGTATAAAATCCGGATTCATTACCTGCAGCGGCGTTCTCCCCAAGCGCATCTGCATAAAACGCCTGGTAACCGGGCGTTTCATGACGGTATACAAAAGCCGCATCCACTCCGCGGGAAAGCGTAGCCAACAGTCCCTGTAAAACAGCATACTGCCTGTTTTTATCCACCGCCGCCTCACCAAAAAAATGCAGGTTGCGCCAGCCCCACGCATAATCAACCCCTGCGTTCAGGAAGTTACGCCCGTCAGCGCCATACAGCCGGTACGGCGCATCCCCTTTCACAAAAGGCCTAGAAAACCGGTGAGCCAGCACATTCAAGGCAGCATGCCCATGTGGCAGCCATCTTTTGTATACGGCGCCGACAGTGTATTGCAGCATGCTCCCGCGCTTGCCTGCTTCGGCAGCCGTGCGGTGGTAGCCACCGGTGGTAAGTGAGCCGCTGCTGTCTGCCGCATCCAGCGCGCGGCGGGAAAGGAATGCCGTCCACTCGCTGCGGCGGTCCTTTACTGTAATGCCCGCTCCACGGTAGAAATAAAATTCTCCCGCGGAAGCATAAGGCCGAAGCACTTCTCCTTCGCGCTTCACCTGCATTACCTGCCCGCTTTTACCGAATGAAAGGCCGTGCCACTGAATAAGCCCTTGCCCCATGTTGACAGTATAATCTCCCAGCGCCAACGCCTTGATGTTGCCTCTGCGCAGAAAAAGGTGGGCGCCATAGTGATCAAATCCCTGTTTTTGTGCTCCACTGAAAAACTGCTCTCCTGCATCTTTTTCCATTACCACGCCCCAACTCATGTATGGGGAAAACTGGTAGCGGTACCGCAGCATCACCTTGTCAACGCTGCCGTTATATTTGTTCTCTTCCACTTCCTGTAATGGCCGCTGATAGCGCAACAACACTGTATGTTTTCCCTTCGTCCAATAATCTTTCAGGGTATAAGCCGGCTCCAGGCCTGTACCTGCACGTACATAAGGCAGCAAAGAACGGATGAGCGGAAGGTCGAAGCCGGGTACCGCCTGCAACTCGTACAGGCTGATCAAAGGGCCCAGCAGTTGCCGGTATGCCAGGAACTGTTGTACCTGCAAACCGGAAAGCAACCCCAACGTGTACAGTGCCGCTTCGTCGGCCGTATTCAGGTTGAGCCGCCTGCCGGCCAGCGCTTCTCTTTGCTGCAACGCCTCATCGTTCTCCAGCCGTGCCTGCTCTTCCTCCGGCAGCTGCTCCAGTTCCGCTTCGTAGGGTGGCTCGTGCTGGTTCTCTTCCTGCGGTATTTCCTGCCCGGCAGCCTTCAATGTACCCCACAGCAACAACGCTACCGCCATGGCATGCAGCCTGCTTACTCTTTTTCCCATACCAACATAATACCCGGTGTAATGCCCAGCAGCGAATGATAGCTGCCTGTAACCCCTATCTGCAGCCGCCCTGCCCTGAAAGCCGCACCGGCAAACTGCGTGGCGGGAGCGGCGGAAAAACCGGCCAGCAGCCATATGGCGCCGGCCGGCCTGTAGAGGCACTGTACCCTCATAAACACCGGCCATTGTGCCTCTTTCCGCCACTCACCTTCCAGCCGTAAACCGGCGGAAGGCATGTAGCTCACCCAGGCCGTATACACGCCATAGCGTTTGCCCGGCCCCCACAGGTGCAGGCTTAGACCGGCTTCCTTTGTCAGTTGCCATGCCAGTCCCAGCTCTGCATCCATACCATAAGTGCCATAATCCAGGAAAACCGCGGCCCGTAGCCGGCTGCCCAGCGGCAAGGCATAACCCAAACCTGCCAGTTGCTCACGATATAACGGGTAGCCCAATTGCCATAGCTTGAAACCCAAAACACCGGCGGCCAGCGGTATACCTAACGCCATCGAATACACGTTCAGTTCTTTCAGGAGGAAACGCCGCTCAGTATACAAGCCAGCCGCCAAATGCTGCATGTCTGCGAGAGCACCGGGATTGCGGAACACCTGCATAACAGGAGAAAAACTGCTGGCCGGGAACACCGGTGGCTGCACGCTCTGGGAAGAGGCAACCGGGAAATTTCTGACGGCATAAACCTGCGGAAAATACATGCTGAATTGCATGCCCAATAAACAAACAAGGAATTTCATATGCGCTTTTGCTGGTTAACAAACTTTTTTTTCTCGGCAGCAAATTAATCGTCATCAGCACTCCCACCAAAAAAAATATCTCCGGAAACAGGATGTCTTTTTCCTGTTCCGGAGATACAAACGATTGCGGTTATTTAAAACAACCCGTACAGCTCAGAGTCAATACGGGAGATGATCTCGCCCAGGTCTTCCTCTTTTTCGGGAAACTTGTTCTTGTCTACATCTATGATCAGCAGCGGCCCGTCTTTATACTTCTCTATCCAGGAATTATAAAATTCGTTTAGCCGTTTAAGATAGTCCAAACGAATGTTCTCCTCATACTCTCTCCCCCTTTTTTGTATCTGCGCCACCAGTGTTGGCACGGAAGCCTGCAGGTAAATGAGCAGGTCCGGCGGCTTCACCATAGACTTCAACGTTTCAAAGAAATTGAAGTAGTTGTCAAAGTCGCGCTTCGTCATCAACCCCATTTCATACAGGTTGGGCGCAAAAATGTGGGCGTCTTCATAGATGGTACGGTCCTGGATCACGGTTTCTTTTCCATGCTGTATGTCTACCAGCTGCTTGAGCCTGCTATGCAGGAAATACACCTGCAGGTTGAAAGACCAGCGGGGCATGTCGTCATAAAAGTCGCTCAGGTAGGGGTTATGCTCCACATCCTCAAACTGGGGCGTCCATTTGTAGTGCCGGGCCAGCATTTCAGTGAGCGTGGTTTTTCCTGCGCCAATATTGCCGGCTATTGCAATGTGCTTGATCTTGTTCTTTGCCATGCAAGGGGGTGTATGAATCAGTAAAAGTTAATACCCATCAGCTTCCGGGCCTCCCGCAGGGTAAGCGCGGCAGATTCACGCGCTTTTTCAGCGCCCATGCGCATTATGCGGTTCAGGTAAGCGGAGTCGTGCTCAATGGCCTCCGCCTTTTCGCGGATGGGCCTGATGAATGCGGCCGTATCCTCAGCCAGCTGCTTTTTCATATCGCCGTAGCGGATGCTGCAGTTATTAAACGCATCTTCAAAATGCTGCACGGTATCAGGTGTAGATACCAGGCCCATAATGGTGAAGAGGTTGGCAATATAGTCTGGCTTCGCGGAATTGGGCGCTTGCGGGCCGGCGTCCGTTTTGGCTTTTTTGATCTTGTTGCGGATGGCATCGTCCGTGTCATTGAGGTAAATGGTGGCGTTCTGGTTTTCGCTCTTGCTCATTTTACCATTGCCGTCAAGGCTCATGATGCGGATCAGGTCACTCCCGAAATTGAAAGGAACGGGCTCAGGGAAAAGGTAACCGTAACGGTTGTTGAAACGTTGCGCAAAGTTGCGGCTCATTTCCAGGTGCTGCTCCTGGTCTTTGCCTACCGGCACTTTCAGACCGCGGTGAATGAGGATGTCTGCAGACATCAGCACCGGGTAGGTCAGCAGGCCGGCATTCACATTATCCGGGTTCTGGCGCACCTTGTCTTTGAAGGTAGGCACCTTTTCCAGCTCCCCTTTATAGGCCATCATGTTCAGCAGGAGATACAGCTCGGCAATTTCCGGGATGTCACTCTGTACATACAGGGTCACCTTTTCCGGGTCAAGCCCGGAAGCGATGTTTTCCGCCAGCACCCTGAACACGTTGCCGCGAAGGGCCTTGGGGTCCGGGTGAGTGGTCAGCGAGTGCCAGTCTGCCACGAAGAAATAACAGTTAAATTCCTCCTGCATGCGGATGTAATTCCGGATGGCGCCAAAGTAGTTACCAAGGTGTAAAATGCCGGTAGAGCGGATGCCGCTCACAACGATTTCTTTTTCCTTTCCCATATCGGGGCGCAATTTAAGAAAATTGACCGCCATTTATCCCTAATTTTGCCGAACCGGTCAACATTTATCGGAGATATTAATACTATTTGTTAGATTTAATCGTTAATTTGAACTCATGGAAGTGAATGATGCCCTGATCCGGCAACTGGGGACCCTGGCAAGGCTGGACATTAACCCGGCAGAAAGTGAAGAGATCCGGCAGGACCTGCAACGGATGATCACCTTTGTAGAAAAGCTGGCAGAGCTTGACACCGCCAACGTGAAACCATTGCTGCATATGACGGCAGATACCAATGTGCTCAGGAACGATGAAGTACTGCCCGGTATCAGCCGCGAAGAAGGCCTTAAAAATGCGCCTGCCCATACCGAAGAATATTTCAGCGTCCCTAAAGTAATCAAGAAATAAATATGGCCCAGTCTGTTATCCATCTTGAACAAATCCGTAAAAGCTATTTTATCGGAAAGAACGAGTTGCCCGTACTGAAAGGCGTTTCGCTCGATATTTTCAAAAACGAGTATGTAGCCTTGATGGGCCCCTCCGGCTCCGGCAAGTCTACTCTCATGAACATACTGGGGGCGCTTGACACGCCTACTTCCGGCAAGTATGTGCTGAGCGGCCATGATGTAAGCAGGATGGAAGACAATGAGCTGGCCCGTATCCGCAACCAGGAGATCGGCTTCGTATTCCAGCAGTTCAACCTGATGCCCCGCCTTTCCGCCCTGGAAAATGTGGCCGTACCGCTGATCTACGCTGGCATCGGCAAAAAGGAGCGGGAAGACAAAGCCCGGCTTATGCTGGAGAAAGTAGGCCTGGGGGACCGTTACAAACATAAGCCTAACGAGCTTTCAGGCGGCCAGTGCCAGCGTGTGGCCATTGCGCGCGCCCTGGTGAACGACCCTTCCCTCATCCTGGCAGACGAACCTACCGGTAACCTGGACACAAAAACTTCCGTGGAGATCATGGAAATTTTCGGTAACATCCACGCTTCCGGCAACACGGTGGTGCTGGTAACCCATGAGGAAGACATTGCGGCCCACGCCCGCCGCATCATCAGGCTGAGAGACGGCCTGATAGAATCAGATAAACTGAATGAAGTAGCAGCGGCACACAGCCACTGACACTCATCAACTATATGGAAGGCGGCAGCAGCAACTGCCGCCTTTTTTATTTCTTTACCTTCGCAAAAAAGGCTGTTATGGCAATGAAGATATACACCAAAACGGGTGACAAGGGCAAAACTTCACTGATTGGCGGCACCAAGGTGCCCAAAAGCCACCTCCGCATAGAAACCTACGGCACGGTAGACGAGCTGAACTCCTGGCTGGGCCTGGTAGGTGATTATGTGGAGGAAGATGCCGTCAGACAACAGCTCCGGGAAATACAGGACCGCCTTTTCACGGTAGGTGCCTCCCTGGCCACAGACCCTGATAAAGACAGCAAAATGAAGGTGCCAGACCTGCATGAAGCTGACGTACAGCTGCTGGAAAACCACATAGACGCCATGAACACGGTGCTGCCGGAAATGAAGTTCTTTGTGCTGCCCGGCGGCCACAAAGCCGTATCTCACTGCCACGTGGCCCGCTGCGTATGCCGCCGCGCGGAAAGGCTGTGCGTGAACATGCAGGAGCAGGACATGTATATAGAACCGCTGGTGTTGCAGTATATCAACCGCCTGAGCGATTATCTTTTTGTGCTGGCCCGCTACGCCGGCCACCGGCTGCAGGTGGAAGAAATCCCCTGGAGGCCCAGGAAGTAACCAGCCACATCAAACACGCTGTATACCAAACAGTTACCGCTTCAATCTTCGTTATTCGTAATTGAATGCGTAGCTTTGCAAAAATTTTTCTTATTCATGGATCTTATCAAGGAACTGCGCTGGAGAGGAATGGTGCAGGATATCAAGCCGGGCACGGAGGAACAATTGCAGAAGGAAATGACCACTGCTTACGTGGGCTTTGACCCTACGGCAGACTCCCTGCATGTGGGTAACCTGGTGCCTATTATGCTGCTGGTGCACCTGCAGAAGGCCGGGCACAAGCCGCTGGCGCTGGTAGGCGGGGCCACCGGCATGGTGGGAGACCCTTCCTTCAAGGCTGAGGAAAGAAAGATGCTGGATGAGGCCACGCTGCTGCACAACCAGCGCTGCATTAAAGCCCAGCTGGAGCGCTTCCTGGACTTTGATACCACAAAGCCCAATGCAGCGGAAATGGTGAACAACTACGACTGGTTCAAGAACATCAGCTTTCTCAGCTTCATCCGTGACGTGGGCAAACACATCACCGTAAACTATATGATGGCTAAAGATTCTGTGAAGAAGCGGCTGGAAGGAGATAACGGGATGTCTTTTACGGAGTTTTCCTACCAGATGATACAGGGCTACGATTTTTACCATCTGTACAATACCAAAAACTGCAAGATGCAGATGGGCGGCTCAGACCAATGGGGCAATATAGTGACCGGCACTGAGCTGGTACGCCGCATCGGTGGCGGGGAGGCCTACGCGTTTACCTGTCCGCTCATTAAAAAGGCAGACGGCACCAAATTCGGCAAGTCAGAAAAAGGGAACATCTGGCTGGACCCTCAAAAAACCAGCCCGTACGAGTTTTACCAGTTCTGGCTGAACGCGGGAGACGAAGACGCGGAGAGCTATATCAAAATATTCACTTTCCTGGATGAGGCCACCATTACCGCGCTCATTACAGAACACCGGCAAGACCCCGGCAAACGCGTGCTGCAGCGGCGCCTGGCCAAAGAAGTAACCAGCTTCATCCACGGCGAGCAGGAGTATGAATTTGCCATTACCACTACTCAGATACTGTTCGGCAACGCGTCTGTAGAGGTGCTGAAGTCACTTTCAGAAGAGCAGCTGCTGAAGGTGATGGCCGGCGTGCCCCAGTTTGAAGTACCTGCGGCAGACCTGGCGGAGGGTAAAGACGTGGTCAGCTTCCTGGCGGATGCCGGTATTTTCCCCAGCAAGGGAGAGGCGCGCAAAACCATCCAGAACGGCGGCGTGAGCATGAACGGCAGCAAAGTGACCGCCATTGACCAGCCGGTAAACCAGGATGCGCTCATCATCGGCAAAAACATCCTGTTCCAGAAAGGGAAGAAAAATTATATTCTCGTAAAAGTAGTGTAAACCAGCATTTTACGATAACAGCGGCGCAGCTACTCCGGTACTGCGCCGTTTTTTATTTCAGCCTCTACCGGGTATCCCTTCCGCAGCCATACGGAAAGGCCCGCCGTCATCACAAACACGTTCTCATACCCCATGTTACGCGCCCGCTTGGCGGCATAAGGCCCCGCGCCGCAAAGCGCATCCGAACAATAGAACACGATCAGGGCTTTTTTGTCCGGCCCCAGGTCTTCAGGGCCATAGTCTCCCGGGTCCAGGTGCCTGGCCCCCGGGAGGTGGTGGCGGCGGAAGGAGGAAATAGTATTATTGTCTATGGCAATGAATCCGGGCTGCCCCAGCTTTTGTTTTACATCTTCAGGACTTATCTCCGCAAGCCCGAAGAGCCTGGTAGTGGTGATTCTCATACTTTTTTATACAAATGTGGCACCGGATGGTGACAAGGGTATGTCAGCAGGAACGGCAGCGGCGGAAAAAATCTTATTTTCACATCCTAAACCTTTCAACCCGCCATGAAATTGATTCCCCTCTTTGGCCTTGCTTTGCTGGCCTTTACCCATGCAAAAGCCCAGCAAAGCGATTCCCTGACCGATAAAAGGCTGGCAGGAGTAGACAGCCTGCTTTCCGCCCTGCTTACAGATTGCAAGGCCGCCGGCTTTGCCGTAGCCGTGGTGGAGAAAGACAAGATCGTTTACGCCAGGGGATTCGGCTACCGTAATTATGCAGAAAAACTGCCGGTAACGCCCAATACCCTCTTCGCCATCGGCTCCAGCACCAAAGCCTTTACCTGTGCGCTTATGGGGCAGCTGGCCCATAAAGGCGATCTGAGCCTTGACAAGCCGGCTCTCAGCTACCTGCCCGGTTATCATTTTTACAATGAAAAAATGGACGCCAACATCACCATCCGCGATATGATGAGCCACCGCACCGGCCTGCCGCGGCACGACTGGAGCTGGTACGCCTTCAAAACCGGGTCGAGAGACAGCCTGATGAAACGGTTGCAATACCTGGAACCTAACAGGGAAAACCGCGAGTACTGGCAATACAACAACCTGATGTACCTGGCGCAGGGCATGATTGCCGAAAAAATAACCGGCAAGTCATGGGAAGACAATATCAGGGAAAGGATACTAACGCCCCTGGGCATGGCCCGCACCAACTTTTCCGTGGCAGAGATGCAGCAAGACAAAGATTTTTCCTATGGCTATACCGTTAAAAAAGACAGCATTATTGAAAAAATGGACTTTCATGACCTGACGGTGATAGGGCCGGCCGGCAGTATCAACAGCAGCGCCAACGAAATAGCGGCATGGCTGATGACGTGGATCAACGCAGGAAAATACAACGGGAAAGACATTTTGCCCCCCGCCTACATTGAAGCAGCCGCGGCACCGCAAATGGTCATCCCAGGCGCGGCATTGCCCAAAAAGCATAGTGATATCCACCTCCTGTCTTACGGGCTGGGCTGGTTTATTGATTCCTACCGGGGCCACTATGAAGTGGAGCACGGCGGTAATATAGATGGCTTCTCCGCCAGCGTTGGTTTTTACCCTTCAGACAAGCTGGGTATTGTAGTGCTCAGCAACCAGAACGGTTCTGCCGTGCCCGACTACGCCCGCAAGATCATTGCAGACCGTATGCTGCAGCTGAAGCCGGTAGACTGGAATGCCGAAGTAAGAGACAACATCCGGAAGGCCATTGCCAACCGGAAGAATTCCGGCAAGAGTAAAGACCATGACCGCATTAAAGGCACAAAGCCCTCTCACCAGCTTTCAGCTTACGAAGGTGATTTCTATCATCCGGGGTACGGCACTATCTCAATAGTGCAACACAAGAATGGCCTCTATCTGAAAATAGCGCCGGAGAAAGATTCCATGTACCTCTCCCATTTTCATTACGATGTTTTTGAGGCAAGGGGGATAGATGATAAAGGAGTGATAGATACCACCGGTACCGGCCTCCGTTTCACGTTCCGTTATAATGATACGGGGCGTGTAGAAAAGTTGCTGGCGCCGCTTGAATCTTCCCTGAAAAACCCGCTGGAATTTACCTACCAACCCAAACGGGCAGCCGTTCCCAAAAGCACGCTGGAAAAATATACGGGAGAATACATGCTGGGCGCTTCCAGCGTACGCGTTTACATGAAAGGAGATGTGTTGTATGTGTTTGTACCGGGGCAGCCGGAATATGAAACCACCCCCACGGGTAACCATACCTTTACGTTAACAAAACTGAACGGCTACCGGGTGCGTTTCGGGCTGAAAGGCCAGGAGGTGGAAACGATTACCTTCCTCCAGCCCAACGGCACTTTTGAAGCGAAGAAGAAAAAATAAGAAAAGGGCTGACCAGCATAAAACCGGTCAGCCCTTTTTATATCATCTAAACACCTAGTTAAGGCCATATTTGTATTTATACCTTTCGTACAATTGTTTGTGTTTGTCTTCCAGGCTTACTTCTCTCCCCTGTATGTAAGCGCGGGTGATCACGCTGCTTTTCATGTCCAGGATATCTCCGGTGCTTACTACAATATTGGCATCTTTTCCTGCTTCCAGCGAGCCGGTTTTATCTGCAATACCCAGAATTTTGGCGGCGTTGAGGGTAACCGCGCTGAGCGCTTCTTCCTTGCTGAGGCCATAAGCCGCGGCGGTGCCGGCATTGAACGGCAGGTTGCGCTGCTGCCAGAAACCTTCGTTGCTGATACAGAACAGGATGCCGGCTTTCTGCAGCTGTGCCGCCGTTTTGTACGGCTGGTCTACATCATCGTCTGCCGTTACGGGCAGGCTGTGCTGCTGGGTCAGCACCACAGGAATGTTGTTTTTCTTCAGCACATCAGGGATCAGCCAGGCGTCTGTACCACCTACTATCACTACATCAAATTTAAATTCCCTGGCAATGTCTGCAGCCACAATCAGCTCCTTCACCAGGTCACAGTGAATGAAAAGCTTCTGTGAGCGGTCAAACAGGCCTTTCACGGCTTCATACTTAAGATTGGTAGCGCCGTGTTTGGGCTGCTGCAGGTAACCCTGGGCGGCGCGGAAAAAATCTTTCACTTCTTCAATTCTGGCCATGGCGGCCTTTACAGCATCCGTGCTGGGGCCGCTGGCCGCTGCGCCAAAAGGATTGCTCCTGGCCATGAGCCGGGGCATGTTGAAATGGATGGCGTTGTCTGTTTTGTAGGCCGCATCTTCCCAGTTCCAGGCGTCGAGCTGCACCACGGAAGAGCTGCCGCTGATGAGGCCGCCCTGGGGCACGGTATGCGCCAGCAGTATGCCGTTAGTGCGCAGTGTGCCTATCACTTTGGAGTCTGTGTTGTAAGATACGATGGAACGCACGGAGGGGTTGATCTCTCCTACTTCCTGGTAGTCGTTAGTAGCGCGTACGCTGGTTACTTCCGTGAGGCCCAGCGTGGTTTCAGGCGCAATCAGGCCGGGGTATACATGTTGCCCCTGCATGTCAAACACCTTTACATCGTCCGCGGGAATGGGCACGTTGCCGCCCACGGCAATAATTTTTCCGCCGTTGAAGCCAATGGTGCCGCCGGTGATCACCTCCCCGTTGCCTGTGTGAATAGTGGCATTTTTCAGGTAAATGGGGCCCTGCTGCGGTTTGGCAGGGTACACCGTTTCCTGCGCCTGTAACTGCAGGCTGCAGGCGGTGAAACCAAGTATATAGCTGAGAAATTTGTTCATGTTAAATACAGTTTACTGGTTAAGCGTTTCGAGGCCATGCTCGTCAAGGATGTGATGCTGGTGGCCGGCCTGCAGATCTTCACAATGGTAGATCTCTTCCCTGCTGGGCACCGGCCGCTGTGTAGGCAGCCCTTTCTTTTTATCTCCCAGCATTTTGCCGATGAGGCGGCTGCGCTCAGCTGCAATACGGGCCCGCAGCTCCAGGTCTTTTTCCTTGTCAAAGTATACAATACCGTCTACCATGGTTTTTTCCGGTTTGGCGTAAATGCTCAGCGGATGGTCGCTCCAGAGTACCAGGTCTGCGTCTTTCCCGGTTTTGATGCTGCCGATGCGGTCTGCCACGTGCAGCAGCAGCGCGGGGTTGAGGGTTACCATTTTGAGAGCGTCTTCTTCAGACATGCCACCGTATTTTACGCTTTTGGCAGCCTCCTGGTTGAGGCGGCGGGCCATTTCCGCATCGTCTGAGTTGATGGCCACGGTAAGGCCTACACGTTGCATGATGGCGGCGTTCTGGGGAATGGCGTCTACCACCTCCATCTTGTAAGCCCACCAGTCTGCAAAGGTGGAAGCGCCGGCGCCATGGGCCTTCATCTTGTCCGCCACTTTATACCCTTCCAGTATGTGCGTAAAGGTGCTGACCTTGAAGCCAAAGCGGTCCGCGGTTTTCATCAGCATGTTGATCTCGCTCTGCACGTATGAGTGGCAGGTGATGAAACGTTTTTTATTGAGTATCTCCACCAGCGCGTCCAGCTCCAGGTCTCGCCGCTTGTTGGCGCCTGCTTTTTCATAGTCTTTGGCGCGGGTAAAGGCATCGGCCAGCACCTGCTCCACGCCCATGCGGGTTTGCGGGAAACGGCTACGCTGGCGTTCTCCCCAGTTAGACTGTTTCACGTTCTCGCCCAATGCAAACTTGATGAAACCATCCCAGTTCTGGAACTTCAGCTGCTCGGCATTGGCGCCCCAGCGCAGCTTGATCAGCTGGCTTTGGCCGCCGATGGTGTTGGCGGAGCCGTGCAGCAGGTGGGAAGAAGTAACACCGCCGCTCAATTGACGGTAAATGTTCACATCATCAGGGTTCACTACGTCTGCAATGCGCACTTCGGATGTAACAGACTGTGAGCCTTCATTTACCCCGCGGGAAATAGCGATGTGGGAGTGCTCGTCCAGGATGCCGGGCGTAAGGTGTTTACCTGTACCGTCTACCACGCGGGCATTACCGGCGGAAAGGCCTTTCCCTACCTGTGCTATTTTACCATTGCGCACCAGCACGTCCGTGCCTTCCAGCTTTCCTTCCTTCTCGTTGGTCCACACCGTGGCGTTGCGGATCAGGATGTCTTCCTGTTTGGGCAGGGTTTCATATCCGTACCCTACAAACGGGTAATATATTTTACCCAGCTCCGGCGCGGTTTTCTTTTTGGCGGTATCCGCCTTTGGCGTAAAGGCTTTGGTGAGGGAAGCCGTCCAGTTGCCGTAAGTGCCCTTTTCGTCCTGCCCGGAACCATTCCAGGTATTGTCCGGGCCTATGGCGCCGCTCAGCCGCAGTTGCTGCTTGCCGTCTTTTGATCTGTTGATGACCAGTTTCACCAGTTGCCCGTCTACCTCAATTTTGCCGGCTATGCTGTCTTTGTTCACCAGGCTGAGTGAGGCGGGCGTTCCCTTAATTTCAATGGGGTAGGTGGTGTTATTGAAGGTGATGTTGTAAGAGCCGCGCAGGTCTTTCCAGCCGTCTTCCTTCACCGCATATTTAATGCCCTGCACCCAGTTTTGATGAATAGCGGTGCTTTCCGCGAAGATAGGGCCGGAGGTGATGAGGAAGTTGGCCAGTTTGCCGGCTTCAAGGCTGCCTATTTTATCATACGCCTTGATGAGCGTGGCCGGGGTTTTAGTCAGCGCTTCCAGTGCTTTTTGCTCTGAAAGACCATATTCTATCGCTTTACGCAAGTTGCCAAGGAAGGTCTTCACGTCTTTCAGATCTGCGGCTGAAAGGCAAAAGGGGATATTGGCTTTTTCAAAAGCCCCCGCGGCGGTGGGCGCCAGCTCCCAGTGTTTCATATCTGCCAGTGCTACAAAACGTGCGTCATTAGGGTCTTCCACGTCCATAGCCTGGGGATAGTTCAGCGGGAGGATGAAGGTGGCTTTGGTGGCAGCCATTTCCGGCAGGCGCTGGTACTCGTTGCCTCCGGCTTTGATCACATACTGAACGCCAAATTCATCACCTATTTTATCTGCCCGCAGTGCGTTCCATTTATCGTTAGCCTCAAATACCTGGAGAAGCGGCTGGTTTTCATTCCAGGCCTGCAGGCTGAGGTTAAGCCCTTCTTTGGCGGGGCCTGACTTATACCATTGCGCATCAAGGTACTGCTGGCGGAGCAGGGCAATGGTGCCCATGAGGGAAGAAGGATAATCTTGCGTAGAAGTTCCTTTATCAAATGAGTAATGTGCGGATACCCTGGGCAGCAGTACGATTTTGTTTTCCCTTTCTGCCGCCAGGCTCACCAGCGCGCCGGTACCGCGGGCAATGCCGTCGTTCTGGTGGGTGAGCACCGCGCCAAACCCTTGTTCCCGCAGGCTTTTGGCTTTGGCTTCGTCTGTGTTGAACAATTGTACGGCGTTCACTTCGCTTTTAATGGCCTGGTTCCAGCCGTAAGCGCCCTTGGTATTGGAGAGGAACTGCGGGCCGGTGCTGCTGCCGAAACCGCCGCTGCGCCGCTGCACGGCCGGCATACCATAGTCGCTGTACACGTCTACAAAAGAAGGATAGATGAATTTGCCCTTGCAGTCTATCACCACGGCATCTTTCGGAATGGACACAGATGCCCCCACTGCGGCAATCTTGCCGTCCCGTATCACAAGAGTGGCGTTGTTGAGCGTGGTTTGTGCATCTTTTACGATGGTGGCATGGGTAAAGGCGTAACAATCGTTTTTCGGGTCTGCCACGCCGTTTACCGGCCAGGTTTCCTGCGCCCGGGCGCTGAAGCCCGCCAGCAGCAGGGCAACGGCCCCCAATACGGCGCGGCGGCGCGCATGCGCCAGCCGGGAGAGGTAGCGTTGCGGCCTCTGTTGTAACAAATCTGGTTTCATGTTCGATTTACTTTTAGAAATTAGTTGATGGCTGATAATCATACCACCGGTACAGGTTTAGATTAAATTATGTCCGGCATCAGGTCACAATACAGCTACAAGCGTTAAATTTAACAAATGATTGACCGCTTATCGCCTATTTTAGTAGAAATTTTACAAGCGGTATAAAAGTTGCGGAAAACCGGTTAACAGATCGTTTATGAAAAAGAATACAGGCATTATGATGGTGCTTCTGCTGCTTGCAGCACTGGCCGGGCAGGCCCAGGAACCAGCCAGGGTCAAAAAAGAAAGATGGGACGCTGCTTCCAAGGCAGACAAGATGTCTGACAAGCTGTACCGTGAGCTGAACCTCACCAAAGAGCAGAACCAGCAGATACATGCTATCAATGACGACATTGCCCGCCGCCGCGACGCCTCCCGCAGAGACACCACGCTCGACACCCGCCGTAAAATGCAGCTCCGCCAGCAGCTGGACGCCGAGCGCAGCAACCGGTTTAAAACAGTGCTTACGCCTGCGCAATACAAAAAGTGGAATGACTGGCAATTGCAGAAGAAAGAGCAGCTGGAGGCTAAAATGGACCGCAAACAAGACAAGAAGCTGGCCCGTAAAGCCAACCGCTGATGGAGCATTTTGCGCAACAGGCATACCAGATATTCCGGCAGGGCGTGGCCGCGGTGCAGCCGCAGCAGTTTATGCGCAGCTGCCTGCCCATGGAATTTGTTCAGGAAGCCACCCGCATTTTTGTGCTGGGCGCCGGCAAAGCCGCCACCGCTATGGCGCGGGAAGCTGAATCCCTCCTGGGCGGCAAAATCATGCAAGGCCTGATAGTGACCAATGACCCCGCCGCCGCTCCGCTTTCCCGCATACAAACCGTTATTGCCGGCCACCCGGTGCCAGACGAGAACAGCCTCATTGCCGGCACCGCCATGCTTGAAATGGCCGGCGCCATGCAGCCGGGAGACCTGGTGCTGTTCCTGCTTTCCGGCGGCGCCTCCTCCCTGCTGGCCGATGTGCCCGATGGCGTTACCATGGAAGAGCTGCAGCAATTGTTCAATGCGCTGCTGAAAAGCGGCGCAGACATCCGCGAAATGAATACCGTGCGCAAGCACCTCTCCGCCATCAAAGGCGGCCAGCTGGCCCGCCGGCTACACCCGGCCAGGATTTACACCATCATTCTGTCAGACGTGCCCGGCAACGACCCTGCCGTAATAGGTTCCGGCCCCACAGTGGCAGACCCGTCTACCTTTACGGAAGCCTGGGCCGTGCTGGAAAAATACCGGCTCATTGATACGCTGCCCGCCGGCATCCGCCATCACCTGGAGCAAGGGCTCACTGGCGCGGTAGCGGAAACGCCCAAGCCCGGCAGCATTCCGCACGCACAATATTGCATAGCCGCCAGCAACAGCATAGCCCTGGCCGCCGCCAAAGAAAAGGCGGAGCAACTGGGTTATCATACCACCATATTAACAAACACGGCCACCGGAGAAGCGCGGGAACTGGCGCAGCGCCTGGCGCGGCAAGCGCTGGCTTACAACGGCCCTTTTCCCGCATGCCTGCTGGCCGGAGGGGAAAGCACCGTACAGGTAAGCGGCACCGGTAAAGGCGGCCGCAACCAGGAACTGGCGCTGGCGGCCGGCATGACCATCAAAGACGCGCGCCACATCACGTTCCTGGCCGCCGGTACTGACGGCATAGACGGGCCAACAGACGCCGCAGGCGCCGTCATCAACGCTCATCTGCTGCAAGGCGCGCCAGACCCGCTGCCCTTTCTTCACAACAACGACGCGTATCACTTTTTCGAAAAAACCGGTTCCCTCCTCAAAACCGGCCATACGCACACCAATGTAATGGATATGGTGGTAATACTGCTGCAGCAGCCGCCGGAGTTCCCATAGTGCCGGCCCACCGTAGCAGCCACCATGCAGGCGTTATATACACACCTTCATTACGCCTCCGTTTTTTATCATATCACGGATATTTCACCCGGATTATTTGCATATCTCACTTTTGATTCTATTTTTGGGAAACTAAAAAAACATTCAGAGTATGTTGAGAATGGAACAGACCTGGCGTTGGTTCGGTCCCAAAGACCCTGTAAGCCTTTCAGATATCCGCCAGGCGGGCGCCACGGGCATCGTTACCGCATTGCATCACGTTCCCAACGGCGTTGTATGGAGCAAGGAAGAGATCATGCAGCGCAAACAGGAAATAGAAGCGGCGGGCCTCACCTGGTCTGTTGTTGAAAGTGTTCCCGTACATGAGGACATTAAAACGCAAACCGGCCGGTTCAAGGAATATATCAAAAACTACCAGCAGAGCCTGCGTAACCTGGCTGCCTGCGGCGTGTATACGGTAACGTATAATTTTATGCCCGTGCTTGACTGGACGCGTACAGACCTCTCCTACACCGTAGAAGATGGTTCCAAAGCCCTGCGTTTCGACAAGGCGCAGTTCATGGCCTTTGACCTGTTCATGCTGCAGCGGCCGGGTGCGGAAAACGACTACCCGGAAGAAGAAATATCCCGCGCCAAAGAACAGTTCGACAGCATGACGGACGAAGAGAAAGCCCTGCTGCAACGCAACATCATAGCCGGTTTGCCGGGCTCTGAAGAAAGCTTCACGCTGGAGCAGTTCCAGGCCGCGCTTGACAAGTATAAAGACGTGGACGCCATCAAGCTGAAGCTGCACCTGTTTTACTTCCTGCAACAGATCGTTCCGGTAGCGGAAGAAGTGGGCATCAAGCTGGCCATCCACCCTGACGATCCCCCGTATCCTATTCTGGGCCTGCCCCGCGTGGTAAGCACAGAGCAAGATGCGCGTGAGCTGCTGGCCACAGCCCCCTCACCGGCCAACGGGCTTTGTTTCTGCACCGGCTCTTACGGCGTGCGGGAAGACAATGACCTGCCCGGCATGGTAGAGCGCCTGGGAGACCACATCCACTTCATTCACCTCCGCTCCACCAAGCGCGATGCGCTGGGTAATTTCTACGAAGCCAACCACCTGGAAGGGGACGTAGATATGTACAGTGTGGTGAAGAACATACTGGCCGTTATGCAAAAAAGGAACGTATCCATCCCCATGCGCCCTGACCACGGCCACCAGATGCTGGATGACCTTCACAAAAAGACCAACCCCGGCTACAGCGCCATTGGCCGCCTCCGCGGGCTGGCTGAGCTGCGCGGCCTTGAAATGGGCATAGCAGGTAAAAACTGACTATCCCCCAAATAATTAAGCCCGGCTCAGATGGGCCGGGCTTTTCTATTAACACACACTACAAAAACAACAAGTTCTATTTCCAGAACTCATTGCCATTCAGTTGTAACAATGCCAGGCTTGAAACAGACAACTGGTATTGGTATTGTATTTTTGACAGCTGCGCTTCCAGCATGGAGGTTTGCGCGTTCTGCAGGTCGAGATAGGTGATCACCCCGTTCCTGTAGCGGCTTTGCGCCAGCTCCAGCGCGCGTTGCGCCTGCTGCAGCAGTACCTCCGCAGTTTGCAGCCGCTGTTTGTTGGCCGCAATATCTGACTGCTGCTGCAGCACCTCTTTCCGTATATTATCTTTTATACTCTTCGTGTTCCACTTGGCCACTTCCACTTCGGCGGCAGCCATATGTTCCTGCGTGCGCAGCTTCTTACCGTGAAAAATGGGCACGGAAAGGCTTACGCCCGCGGCGTAATTGAATTTTGGTGTGTTGATATCAGGCAGGTAGGCGTTTTTAAAACCCGTACCGGCATCCAGGAAGAGAGATGGTTTATATTGCGATTTGGCCGCATCCAGCCCCAGCTCCGCCACTTTCTCCTGCTCCAGTGAAGACTTTACAGTAGCATTGCTATTATAGTCATCTGCCACCTGCACAACCGGTGCGGGCCATTCAAATGATGTGCTGATGGAGTCTTGCAACGGCTCGCCGGTGAGGTACTCCAGGTTGGCCAGTTGTTTTTGCAGGGAATTCTCGTAATCTACCTTGCGGTTGCGGTAAGTTTCCAGCTTCACGCGCGTGTTCAGCAGGTCAAGGTCAATAGCGTCTCCATGCTTCAGCTTGTTTTCCACCATATGCTCCGTTTCTTCCAGCAGGTGGATGTTGGCGTTCTGCACGGCAATGTTGTTGTTCAGGAATGCAATGCCCAGGTACACGTTGGCCACCTGGTAAGCCAGCTGCTCCCGCAGCTCCGCCGTTTGCAGGGTAAGCAAGCTGGCTTGAGCCTCGCTTTGTTTGATCTGGCTGCCTGACTTGCCGAAATCCAGCAGCAATTGCCGTGCTTCCACGCCGGCGTTCACATTTTCTGAAGGTACCGGCTGAAAGGTAAAATCGCTGCCCGGCAATTGCACCTTGGGCACCGGGTATACATGGTTATAGGAGGCAACGCCGCTGATTTCCGGCAGGCGACTGGCTTTGGCCAGCTGCGTCTGGTCTGCCGCAATGCGTTGTTGCGTTTCCATTGCTTTTATTTTCGCAAAATGATCGAAAGTATGCTGCACCATGCTTTTGAGGTTTTCCGGTACCTGCTGGGCGGAAGCCCCCAGGGCGGAAACGGTGCAGATCATGAATAATATCTTTTTCATCTGTTGTAATGTGTTTTATTAGTGCGCATGCTCTGCCGCTTCTTTCATGGCCGTTGCGCTGAGATTACGTTTTTTGACGAATAACATTAAAGGCAGCACGCACACGAAGAAGATGCCCACAATGCGGAAAGCATCCAGGTACGTCAGTACATACGCCTGTTTGGTTACCAGCCCGTCCAGTATATTCAGGCCCACCTGGTGCGCCTGCAGCGGGTTGATGCCTTTACCCGTCAGGGCGCCGGCAGTCTGGTTGAGCCGGTCTATGGCCTGCGGACTGTCTGCCGTTACATAGTTCAATAGCTGCGTGCGGTGCAGCGCGTATTGCCGCGCCACATAGGTGTTCATAAAGGCGATACCGAAAGAGCCGCCCAGTTGCCGCAGCATGTTGTTGATGGCAATGCCCTGCGGCATTTCCTGCGGCGCCAGGCCAGATACCGCCTGGTTGGTGAGCGGTACGCTCAGCATGGCCGAGCCTACGCCGCGCAGCAGCAGTGGTGTAAAGAAAAAGAGCACACCTGCCTCCGGGCTGGCGCCAGACATCCAGAAACAGAAAATGGCAAACGTGAGGAAGCCTGCGGTGATCAGGTATTTAGGCGGTACGCCGCGTTGTATGGCCTTGCCCACCAGCGGCATCATCACCGCCGCCATAATAGCGCCGGGAAATAATGACTCACCGGTGAGTGTGGGCGTAAAGCCCATGATGCGCTGCATCCATACCGGGTATACGAACATGGAACAATAAATGCCCATGCCCATGATGAAGGTAAGCAGCGTGGTAATGGCCAGGGTGCGGTTTTTCAGTACGCTCAGGTTAACCGCCGGCGCATCCGTTCTCAGCTCCCACCATATGAACAGGATGAAGGCCACCGCCGCCGCAACTGTAAGCACTACAATATGAGGGGCCGCAAACCAGTCTTCAGACTGTCCTTTCTCCAGTATGTACTGCAGGCTGCCCACCCAGATGATCAGCAGCAGAATACCCACATAATCTATCTTGATGGCCTTGCGGTTGATGTTGTACTCATTGGGCTGCTTGTCAATGTAATTGAATACCAGGAACGCCGCAATGATGCCCACCGGCACGTTAATGTCAAAGATGAGCGACCAGTGGTAGTTGTCTACTATGATGCCGCCCAGGGTAGGGCCTATGGTGGGACCAATGATCACGCCCATCCCGAAAATGGCCGAGGCAATAGGTCTTTCAGATATTTCGAATGTATCAAAGAGAATGGACTGAGAGGTAGATAACAGCGCCCCGCCGCCTACGCCCTGCAGAAAGCGCCAGGCTACCAGCTCCCAGAGCCCGCCCGCGTTGCCGCACATGTAGGAAGAAAAGGTAAAGATGAGGATGGACGCGAGGTAGTAATTTTTCCTCCCGAAGTACGAAGCCAGGAAGCCCGTCATGGGGATCACGATCACGTTCGCAATTGCATAGGCGGTAATGACCCAGGAGGCATCTTCAATGGTTGCGCCCAGGTTGCCGCTGATCTGCGACAATGCCACGTTCACAATAGTGGTGTCTATCAGCTCCAGCATGGTAGCCGAAATGACCGTGGCCACTATGATCCACTTGGCAAATCCTTTCGGTTTGGGTGACATATGGCTAGTATTTTAAGGCCACTTCCACGCTCAGGCCTGCACGGAGCTTGTCGAGGTATTGGTCTGCGTTATCGATAGAAATTTTAACAGGTACCCGTTGCACGATTTTCACAAAGTTGCCGGTAGCATTATCTGGCGGCAGCAGGGAAAATTTGGCGCCGGTAGCTTTGGAGATGGCGGTAACATGGCCCGTCAGCTTCAGATCGCTGAAGCCGTCCACTTCAATTTCCGCTTCCTGGCCCTGGTGAATATGCGCCAGTTGTGTTTCCTTGAAGTTGGCCACAATGTAAAAACCGTTTTCATCCACAATAGTGAAAAGACTTTGGCCGGCTTGCACAAACTGGCCCGGCTCCACGTTCTTTTTGCCGATGCGGCCGGAAATGTTGGCGGTAATGCTGGTATAGCCCAGCTTGAGCTTCATTTGCTCCACAGCTGCCTGTTTGCTGGCAACCAGCGCTTCCGCCTGGGCCACTTTGGCCGTGGCTACCTGTACGCCGGAACGGGCCAGGGTGATATTGTCCTGCGCAGCCTGGTATTGTTTTTCACTGGTGAGGCTGGCAGCCTTGGTGTCATCCAGCTGGCGGTTGGTAATAGCCTGGTCGTTAAACAGGTTCTGGTCACGGCTCAGGTCTGCCGCCGCCTTGTTTTTGTGTACCAGCGCCACCTGTGCATTGGCATTGGCTACGTCAATACCGGCCTGTGCATTGCCCAGGTTGGCCTTTGCCGTTTGCAGGTCTGCCACGGCCTGACGATAATCCGCCTCGGCCTGCTGCAACGCAATGCGGTACTCTTCATCATCAATGGCCAGGAGGGTATCTTTTTGTTTTACCGTGCCGTAATCCTGCACGTAGAGGTCTTTCACGTAACCAGACACGCGGGCAATTACCGGGGCCGCATGGCCTTCTACCTGGGCGTTGTCCGTAGTTTCGTGATGACGGGCGTACAACCACTGGCGAACGCCGAAAATACCGGCCAATATGAGGATGCCGATGAAAATAAGACGCACCGCTAATTTACCCTTACGCGGGCTTGGATTGGAATTTGCAGTTTCCATTGTAGTATGTGTTTTGTAGTATTGTATTTGATGGACGCAAAGGTAAACCAAGCTTACCATATTAGACAATTAAGTTGACTATATAGGTAAATTATTATCTTTGCATGACAATTCAGCCTCAAACAACTGTTATATGACCACAGCGACCTTAGACCAACAATTGGCCGAAATAGTGGCCAACCGGCCCCGTTTACTGATACGGCTGCTTAGCATCGTGAAAAAGGACTTCGACGCCCGGCTTACGGAAAAACTGCAACAAGCTGGTTACAAAGACTTTAAAATTGGAGACATGGTGCTCATTGTGAACATTTCGCAGGAAGGCACTATTAACAATGAACTGGCCAAGAAAGCACGCATTACCAAGCAGGCCATGAGCAAAGTGGTAAAAAACCTGGAGGCTACCGGGTACATCTATACCCGTAAACATGAAACAGACAACAGGGCTACGGTGATCTTTCTGAGTGACAAAGGCAAACAACTGGTGATAGATACCAACAAAGTGGTGCATGAGGTGCAGCGATATTACACCAGCATCATAGGAGAATCTGACGCGGAGGTATTGCGGGACGTCCTTTACAGGCTGGTGCAGGTAATTTTTCCCTCGGCTGTAGAAAAAAAGGATTGACATGAACACGCTTGATCATGAGCTGATAGACCGCTACATTTCAGGAGATATGAGTGAGGCGGCGAGGCAGGCCTTTGAAGACAGGCTGCGGGTGGAACCGGCCTTGCAGGAAGAACTGCAGCGTCGTGTACCGGCTGCGCAGACAAGTGAAGTGTCAAAGCTGCGTGCCCGCTCTGCCGTGGTGAAGCTTCGGCGCTTTTCAATCGGAATCGCTTCCCTGGCTATCGTAGCTGCGTTGTTGTTATTCCTGGGCCCCTGGAAGCGTGACCTTTCTATCCAGTACGCCTCCGAAGCCATGATGACACCCGAGGAGCGCGGTGAAGAACCTGACAGCACCATGGAGCAGGCCGCCCTGCAATTCAACCACCGCCACTACCCTGCCGCCATCAGCTCACTCAATACGGTGCTCGGGCAGCGGCCAGATGATGCTTATGCACGGCTGTACAGGGGCCTGGCTTATCTTGAAAACCACCAGCCGGCGCTTTCCCGGCCTGATCTTGAGATCATCTATAACGGCTCGTCTGCGTTTAAATATGACGGGGCTTTTTATACAGCGCTGAGCTATCTGAAACAAAGGAACCGGAAAGCATGCCGGGAGTGGCTGCTGAAAATCCCGGAAGGGGCGGACAACTACGAACGGGCGCAGCAGTTGCTGAAAGAGCTGTAGAAAAAAGATGCCGGCTCAGACGAGACCGGCGTTATCATATTCCACGTCTACAGTAAAATCTTTACTACGTTTATGATTATCTTTTTACGTTTATAATTTCACCATCCATATTTCAGGATTGCGAACCGGCAGGTTGCGCAGTACTTCTTCCACCTGCGGGTCATGTTCCAGCCGCTGCCACAGAGTGAAATAGTCTTTGTTATTGTAAGCCGCCGCTCCAAAAAGGAGGAAGGGATGTGCCACCGGCCACTCGTCCCAATACATCACGTCTTTGGCAAAAGGCCAGGTGTTTTTGTTGTTTACATAAGGGTACATGTACGCAATGCCTTTGGATATTGATTTTCCTGTTGTTTCGGTGTACGTCCACAGATCATTGCCGGAGCTGCTGAGTATCTGGCAAACGGTAGCCATTGCGTCCAGGTTAAATAACGCGTAACCGTAAGGTTTTGTTCGGCGCAGCTCCAGCGGGAAGCTGCCATTGTCTGCCATTTGCCGGGGCAGCAGCACTTCTTTATACCGTTTTGTGCAGAAGTTGAGCCATTCGGTGTTGTTCAAAAACTTCGCAAAGGCAGCCACCTGCATCACCCAGCAGGTGCCGTGGTTATTGGCGGCATTCATTTCGTCAATGCCGTATTTATGCTCCGTCATCCATTTCAGATAGGCGGCAAACCACTCTTTAACAGCCGAGAGGTCTGCGGGAGGAATGGCGCCTGCTTTTTCCATGATACGCAGCGCCTGCGCTACTTCCAGAAAATGTACCGTATCTATGATGCCGATGCCGCGGCCGGTAACCCTGCCCTTGATGGCCTGTGCGTACAGCAAATGCGGGGTCATGCGGGTAGCGGGTGTAACGAACCATGCGCGTATATGCGTGAGCGCATGCGCCAGGTATTTTTTATCGCCGGTGGCTACATAGGCCGCAGCCAATGCGCCGGCCACCCGGCTGAAGCGCACCATGGCCTGGCGGTGCGCCAGAAAATTATCCGGGTTGGTTTGCCCGTCTTTCTGGATATACGGACTATCTGGATGCACGGGGTTGGGCCACCAGTAATCCCCTTCCGAATAAAAATCGTGCAGGCCACCGGCGCTGCGTTCACAGCGGGATGCGGTAACGGTTACGGGCTGTTGCTGCATGGCCCATTCGGCCTTGGCCATAATGTCTGCCCGGCGTACTATCACCGCCTCTTTCAGCCAGTCTGTATCTGCCGCCTGCGCCAGTTGCGTCAGCAATATACCAATGATGATCAGCAGCCGTTGTTTCATGATGTTCTGTCTTTTTTATTGCCGGCCTGCCGGCGTTAATGTGATCCCGAATAATTTCATCAGTTCTTTTCCCTTGATGTTGACCGGTTCAATCTGTAAAATATGATGGCCGGGCGCAAGCAATATATCTGCCAGCTCCTGCTCCACTATATTTTCTCCCTTTGCCGCCGGCTTCACCGCATACTCCGCGCCTTTCCCGTCTGCCAGCAAGCGGAAAGCACCCTCTGTTCCTGCATCTACAGCGTATTTGATCTTCACTTTATACCGCACCGGTGCGTCTGTGGTCACCTGCCAACGCAAGGTTTGCGTTTTGCTGCTCCAGCGCTGCACGTAATATTTTGCGGCTTTCCCGTCTCCATAAGCCCAGCCTTCTCCCTGCAGCTCCGCATCAAAGGCCAGCAACGTGTTGGCCGAGCCGCTGGTAGCCAGCAGGCGCGGCACTACCGGTTCTTCGCCGCCGGAAGTAGTAATTTTCACCACACTGTTGTAAGGGTCTGGCGCTGTGGCGGGCACGGCAATTTCCCAACGGGCGGGCGCTGTTTTCTTTACCTGCAGCGGTTTGCCGTTACCCAGCAGGACAGCGTTCTTTATTTCGCTGATACCGTTCACCACCAGCTTGCCGTTGGCCGGCCACTCAAAAACATGGAGATATGCCCGGGCGTTCTTTCGCGTTATAACACCCCAATACTGCTCATGCCTGTTCAGCGCCGTAGTGCCGTAAATGCTCTCGCCATATTTGCCCATCCACTGCCCGATGCCGTGCAGTATCACTGTATCCCGCGGGTCAATCAGGCCATTGCCCATTGGGCCAATGTTCATCAGCAGGTTACCGCCTTTGGCGGCTGCCTTTGCCATGAGCTGAATGAAGAAACCCGGCGGCTTGTGACTGTTGTCAAAGCGGGAATACCCGTAAGATTCGTTGGTAGTGGGAATGGCTTCCCAGTCTCCTTCCACGGGATAAAATTCCGCAGGCCTGTCTGCCGTGTTCTTATAATCCCCGAAAGACACTGCGGAACTACGCGCCAGGCGCCCGTTTACCACCACGTTCGGGTCTGTTTCCCGGATGGCCTGGAGTATGCGGATGTTTTCAGACAGGGGCAGCTTATGCGGCGTATCGAACCAGATAATATCCGGATGGTATTTTTTCAGCAGTTCCTGTATCTGCGGAATGGATTTTTCATTTACATACTTCACCGCTTTCGGCAGCAGCTCCGGGTGATGGTCATACCAGTTGGTACCCCCGAAAAGGTTCTTGTCCCCACCGGGATTGTTGTAGTCCCAGTCATTGCCCGGCGCATCCGGGTGTTCCCAGTCAAAAGCATGGGAGTAATAAAACCCGAAGCGGATGCCGTATTTTTTGCAGGCGTCTGACAGTTCCTGCATAGGGTCTCGTTTGAATGCGCTCTGCGAAAGGGTGTAATCGCCAATGGCGGAAGGGTACATGGCAATGCCATCGTGATGTTTGGCGGTGATCACCAGGTACTTCATGCCCGCTTCTTTGATCAGCTTCACCCATGCTTCCGCGTCAAACTCCACAGGATTGAAAGTGCGGACGAGTTTTTCCCTGTACTCCTCCCTGGAGATCTTTTCCTTTCGCATCAGGTGTTCCGCATAGCCGCCTACCTTTTTGCCTTTCCACTCCCCGCCCGGTACGGAGTACACGCCCCAGTGAATAAAACATCCGAATTTCGCTTCTCTCCACCAGGCAATGCGGCTGTTGTGGCCTTTCATGGAAGCTTTCCACCAGCCGTGCACGGCGTCTGCCATGGCCACGCTGTCTCTCGCGGCAGCTTGCTGCATGAGAATACCGTCATCATCTCCCTTGTACTGGGAAAAACCCTGTACTGAAAGTCCCAGCAGTGCTGCTGCCAGCCATCCTCTATTCATCCTGCGGTTCATATCACTGTAATCTTCATGGTGCCTTTGGTGATGGTAATATTGGTATCGTATACCTTTTTCAGTGGTAACGCAGGCAGCTGGCCCCGGTCTTTGACCACCTTGTTCACCGCCGTGCCGTAGTCTTTGAAAGATTTCTGCGGGGCCTGTCCGGTAGTTGGTGCAGCTACTTTCACCGGCTCAAAGGTGCGCAAGGTGAACTGTCCGCCAAACGAGCCGTCAAAGCGGATCTCCGCTGCGGCAAGTTTCCCGTTTTTCCAGGTGATGTCTACTTCTCCGCCGCCTTTTACTTTCAACCCTTTCACGCTGCCGTCAGGCCATGCTGAAGGAAGCGCGGGCAGCAGGTGAATGGCGCCGTCATGACTTTGCACCAGCATTTCCGTGATGCCGGAAGTAACGCCAAAGTTGCCGTCTATCTGGAAGGGCGGGTGCGCATCAAACAGATTGGCGTAAGAACCGCCGCTGTTGTCTGCCACGCTGATGGAGTCTGACTCCGCCAGGAACAATTGTTTGTTAAGCATCAGGTAAGCATGGTCACCATCTTCCAGCCGTGCCCACCAGTTGATCTTCCAGGCCTTGGACCAGCCGGTCCCGCCGTCTCCGCGCAGCTCAAGACTGCGTTTGGCGGCTGCCGCCAGTTCCGGCTGCCTGCGGGGACTGATCATATTGCCGGGAAACAAACCATATAGATGAGAAAGATGACGGTGTTTGTCATTAGGATCATCCCAATCCAGGTACCATTCCTGCAGCTGGCCAAGGCGGCCGGTGTGGAGCGGATACAGCTCTTTCAGCACCTGTCTGAGCCGGGCGGCAAACGCCGCATCTGTTTTGATCTCTTCCGCTGCCGCAATGGTGCGGGTGAAAAGATCATGTATAATGGAAATATCCATGGTGGAGGCAATGCTCACGGAGCCTTTGCGCTGGCCATTGATGAGGAAATTATTTTCCGGGGAAGTGGAAGGATTGGTCACCCATTGCCCTTCCGGGTTTTTCACCAGCCAGTCCAGCATAAACTCCGAAGCGCCTTTCATCAGCGGATACGCCGTAGTACGCAGGAAAGCGGTATTACCGGTGTAGGTGTAATGCTCCCAGAGGTGGCGGCAGAACCAGGCGCCCGCCATGGGCCAGATAGCCCAGCGCGGGTCTCCCTTCGGGTCTTTCCAGTCAAAGCCGCCGGAGGGGGATGTGAGCGCCCAGATGTCTGCGTTATGATGCGCGGCCCAGCCCTTCATGCCATAGTTCACCGTGGCCGTTTTGCGGCCATTTTGCGCCAGCTGGCCTATGAACTCGAACAAGGGCTGCGCGCATTCGCTGAGGTTGGCCGTTTCTGCCGGCCAGTAATTCATTTCAGTATTGATGTTGGTAGTATAGTTGGAGCCCCATGGCGGCTGCATCTTGTCATTCCAGAGCCCTTGCAGGTTCATGGCCGGGCCGCCCTTGCGGGAACCGGCTATCATGAGGTAACGGCCGTATTGGTAGAGCAGGGTGGTCAATTGTGGATCACGGTTGCCGCCGGCTTTGGTATATGCTATCAGGCGGGTATCCGTGGCTTTGGATGAGCTGCCGTCATCCCCCAGATCGAGGCGTACCCGGTTGAAGAGCTTCGTATAGTCATCCAGGTGGCTTTTTAACAAAGCGTCATAGGTTTTGGAGCGCGACAGGTATTGCAGTGCGGCCGCCGCAGCGTCTTTGCCTTCCGTAGCAGAATTTTTGAACGGGCCGTTGTAACTGGTGCCGATAGACACCAGCAGCACCGCTTCCGTAGCGTTGCTGATCTGCAGCCCTTGTGCGTCTGCCTTGCTGCTGCCGCCTTTCAGACTGGCCTGTACATGCACTTCGTATTTGGTGCCTGTCTTGCCATCATACTCTATTTGCCTTTTTTCATATGGGCGGTGAGGCACGTAAGATGGCGCCTGGCCGCTCATTACTACATGCGCATCGCTGCGTTTGGTGATCTTTGAAGGCATCGGATTGTTGAACCCGGCATGAAAATTCAGGGCGCCGGGGCGGCTGCTCCGCCAGCGGATCACCAGCAACTGGTCAGGGTAGCTGACGAAGGTTTCCCTCGTGTATTCCACCCCTTTATCTGTATATTTTACGGTGGCTATGGCCGTATTCAGATCAAGGCTGCGTTCATATTTTTCCGGTTTACCCGCGGGCGCCGTGTTGCGCAGCAGCAGGTCTCCCAGCGTAATGTACCGGGCAGAATAAGGGCCCAGCATCTGGCGGCTGAGCGAGTCTGCCAGCATGTACTCCCCCTTCCACAATGCTTCCCGCACTTTGGGCAGCATGGCTTTGGCGCCGGGATTATTCCCGTCCCGCGGGCCGCCGCTCCATAAAAAACCTTCGTTAAGCTGCAATCTTTCTTCCTGTACCTGTCCGAACACCATAGCGCCAACGCGGCCATTCCCGACGGGCAACGCCTCATTCCAGTTCTTTGCCGGCTGCTGGTACCAGAGCTTCAGCAAGGGGTCCTGGCTGAACCCCGGCATAGACATTGTGACCAATAAGAAAACAGGAAAAAATAATCTCTTCATGTAGCGTGAATTAAAAGGGCGCTGAAACGGCTGCTCCATGGGAGTACAGTTCATCTACATACTGTACTTTCCCATGGAATGCAGCAAAGGCATGTCAGAATAAAAATAAACATGACCTAGTTTTCATAACGCGGTGCCCTCCGAGGGCATATTTAAAAAAAGTTTAGTTGAATGACCGTGCGTTTAGATTTGTTGCAAACGTTTGCATTATTCTGGCTGCGGGGATAAAATTTATCGCCCTGAATATGATATGCAAATTATGCAATCGGTTGCACTTATTTAGCCTTTATTTTATCTTTTACTAGTAATAAATTCACATGTACCTGCTAAAATTTTAGCCGGCGGGCACCGCGGGACTGGTAAAACCCAGTGAACGGAGCCCTTGCCTTACCTCCGGGCAGCTCATGAAAAGCCGCCACAGCAGCCCGCTCCGGTAGTTTTCGATCATCACTACAATGGGCCCCTGGTCAATAGCCAGGTACTGATGGTCGTACCAGTTGACGGTTTCATTGAACGCATCGTAAAACCCGTATTTGCCCCACAGCTTGTTGCCCACCTTATTATAGAAGTATTTGAGGGCCTGCATGGAGTACTCAGGCGTATACGGGAAAGCGGAAAGAGCGGCCGTAGGCGTGATCACGCCAAGGTCATTGGTGGGAGAATGGGCGCTGTAGCCCTGGTGATTGTCACTGGCGGTCAGCCCCCAGCAGTCTGCGCCGTAGCCCTTGTACTTTTTGGGATTGTTGATGCAGTATTGCCGGTTAATGAGTGTATGATTGCGGTTCTGCTCCCAGTAATCCGCATAACGGTCTTTGAGCCCGCGCGGGTCAAGCCCCAGGAAAGAGTAGTGCGTAAAAAACAGCGGGCCGCCGTAATCAAAGCCCAGCGGCAGCTTGATGCCCAGGTACTCCCGGCCGTTCAGGAAATGGTTGCTCACGGTCCAGCCGCGGTGATACACGCGGGGAGAGATGGGATAAGTGGGAGATGAAGCACCCAGCACATAAGCTATCAGGCATTCGTTCCAGCCGCGCACCTGGTGGTTCATGGCCCATCCGTTGTTGGGAGACCAGTGCCAGTACAATACATCCTGTCCGTCTCTCGTATACCAGTCCCATTCAGCATCCCGCCAGAGGTTGTTGATCTTGTTGCGCAATTCCCTTTCCTTAGGCACGTCACGGTCAAAATACTGGCGCACGGCCAGCAGGCCCTGGAACATAAAGGCAGACTCCACCAGGTCTCCCCCGTCGTCTTTCCGGCTGAAAGGCACGGTTTTTCCGGTGGTACCGTCCAGCCAGTGCGCCCAGATGCCGTGGTAATGCTCTGCTTTTGATAAAAAGTTCACGATCTTCAGCATCCGCTCCAGCCCTTTTTCGCGCGTAATGAAGCCACGCTCTATCCCTACCAGTATGGCCATTACGCCAAAGCCGGAGCCGCCAATGGTCACCACATTGGGCGTAGCCGTGCGCTCCGGCGCCAGGCCAGACACAGGGTGGGCAAATGACCAGAAGTAATCAAAAGTTTTTTGCTGCACCAGTGTGAGCAAAGCGGAATCTCCCAGCTGCGGCCTCTTTTGCGCGGCAGCTTGCATAAACGTACTGAGCAGCAGTACTACGGTCAGGAATGTTCTCATTAATTATAGCCTGGATTTTGTGTCAACCTGTTATTACTCAAAAGTATCTGTTCCTGCGGAATAGGGAACAATTCATGTTTCCCGTCCACGAAATTTTTTCCGTGCGCGCGCATTACCTGCCCTGCCCTTCCCTGCCGCACCAGGTCCCAGAAACGGTCATGCTCCATGGCCAGCTCTACCCTTCTTTCATTCCATATCTTCAGCCGCAGCTCTGCCTGCCCGCCGGCAGCATTCGGCAAACCGGCCCTTTTGCGCACAATGTTCAGCTTGTCAAGCGCTTCTGTAACATTGCCCAGCTCGTTGGCCGCCTCTGCATAGATCAGCAGCAACTCCCCGTATCGCAGCACCCGCAGGTTTTTGGGCGTACGGTCGGGACTGCCGCAATACGGCTCCATAGAGCGGCTGTGGTACGCTTTGTAATTATACCGGTCATTCTCCACAGAATCACGGGAAGGTACCCTGAAACCATCCCACAACACGGTGCCGGCCGGCAGAATGGTGATGATGGTGGCATCTTTCCGCTTGTCTCCCGGCTCATATGCCGCCGCCAGGTCTGCCGTGGGATTGTTGAACCCGAAACCGAAATCCGTCCAGCCCCTGCGGGCGCGGATGCCCTGACTGTTGGCGTATAGCTCAATAGCGGCGTTGCAGGCGGCATTGGTACCCGTTTGCACTTCAAAGATCGATTCAATAGAATTGGCGCCTTTTACCCGCCAGATGTCCGCGTAATTGGACAAGGTATCGTACAGCCTTGAATCAATAACGGCTTTGGACAGCTCAAAGGCTTTCTGCCAGTTCTTCTGGTACAGGTACACTTTGGCCAGCAGCGTTTCTGCCGCTCCTTTAGTGATGCGGCCCACCGGGGTGGCGCCCTTCAGCGGCAGGTTATCTACGGCAAACTGCAGGTCTCCGATGATCAGCTCATAGATCTCTGCCGCGCTGGCCCTGGTCTGGAACTGGTCAGAATTGGCCTCTTCCGGCGTAGGCACTCTATCCAGCTTGGGCACCCCGCCAAAGGTGCGTACCAGATTAAAATAAAAATAACCGCGGAGAAAACGCACTTCCCCTATCAGTTTATTTTTCTCCGTTTCTTCCAGCGGAGACAGCGGCAGCTTGTCTAACGCCTGGTTGGCGCGGGCTATGGCCTGGTAGTAGCCCGTCCAGAAGTTCTGCACATTGGCGTTGGAAGCGCCGTAGGTGAAATTATCTATTTCCAGCGCGGGCCCATAGTCTGTGGGCGTGCTGCCTTTGTCGGCATCATCACTCACAATAGATGTGATGGTGATAAACTGCAGGCCATGTACATCGGGGCCAAAGCCGCCCAGCCACATCACGTTGTATACGCCGTTCACGAGGTCTTGCGCGGCGGTGGGGTTCGTTCTTATCTCTTCTTCCGTAACGCGGCCCTGCGGAGGGATGTCCAGGAAATCCTTGCATCCCGCTAAAAACATTATACCAGCAAGTATGATCAGTTTTTTCATGGCTATATTTTTTAACGGCCGGGTGAACCGGCCTGCATGGTTTAAAAAGTGACGTTCAACCCCGCTGCGTACGTTCTGGTGGTGGGGTACGGCATCAGCTCAATACCGGCCTCCAGCGGACTGGTAGAGTTTTGCAGGGAAATGAACCCGTCTGCCTTGGGATTGGTGGAGATCATTTCAGGCGAGAAGCCGCTGAACCGTTTCACGGTGAACAGGTTTTGCGACGTGAGGTATACGCGGATGCGCTCAATTTTGATCTGATCAAGCCAGCTTTTGGGCAGCGTATAACCCAGCGTGAGATTGTTCAACCTGAAAAAGTTACCTGACTCCACGAAGTAGGTGGAAGGCAGCGTGCTGGCCAGCAAGGCACGCGGGTCTGTGGAAGACGGGCGCGTGGGCGTCCAGCGTTTATCTGCGTAAGACGCTTCTATGTTATCTGTCAGCTCATAGCGGAACGCTTTTTTACCATTGTATATCTTGTTGCCGGCATTGCCGTAAAAATCCATGCTCAGGTCTATGCCTTTGTAGTTCAGGCCGGCGTTGATGCCGTAGTAGAGCTTGGGCTGGTAAGAACCGGCAAATATCTTGTCGTTATCATTGATCACACCATTGCCATCTGTGTCCCGATAGCGGAGGTCTCCGGGTTGTGCATTGGGCTGCAGCTTCTGCCCGTCTTTATTCACCCATGCGTCTACCGCCGCCTGATCTACAAATACACCTGCGGCATCATACACATAAAAACTGCCAATAGGGTGGCCGCTGGCAGTTTGCGTAACAGGCCCCTGCTGGCCTACGCCGCCGCGGAACAGCGGCTGGCCCTGGTTGAGACCGGTTACGTTGTTATCGTTCAGCGTAAGGTTGCCGCCAAAGGTGTAGTTAAAATCTTCCGAAATATTATCGCGCCACTGCAGGGTGAATTCCCAGCCTTTGTTCACGAAAGAGCCGGCGTTGGTGGTGTATTCATTGTCCGGGTCTCCCAGCAAACCGGGTATGCGCACGCTGACCAGGGCATCTATCGTTTTTTTGTGATAGTAGTTCACCTCACCGGTGAGGCGTTTGGCCAGGGTAGAAAATTCCAGGCCTACATCATATTCTTCCGTAGTTTCCCATTTAAGGTTACGGTTCTTGATGTCCGAGAGGCTGGTGCCCAGGGTAGGCGTGCCATTGAAAAAGTACAGCAGCCCGGAGTTGGCGGTAAGTATATAGAGATTGGAAGCAATATTGTCGTTGCCGATACGCCCCCAGCTGCCGCGGAGCTTCAGGAAATCGAACACCTGGTTTTCCCTGTCTTTCATAAAAGGCTCTTCGGAAATAACCCAGCCCAGGCCTACGGCGGGGAAGTAACCCTGCCGGTTATCTGACGGGAAGCGGGAAGAAGCGTCGTTCCGGAAAGATGCAGTGAGCAGGTATTTGTCTTTATACCCGTAGTTGACACGCGCCAGCACGGAAGTACGGGAGTACATATCGCCGTCAGAAGTATTCGTAGCGGTATTGGGGTCTCCGGCAATGAGGTACCAGAGGTTAACGCTGTTGGGCACATTGCGCCGCGCTGCTTCCAGGTAGTCTGCCCGGTACTTCTGCGCGGTAAAGCCCACCAGCGCAGTAACATCATGATCTCCGAAACGTTGCTGGTAGGTGGCCGTATTGTCCCACACCCATTCCAAGCCTTCTTCCTTTACCATGGTAAGCTGGCTTTCCGGCCGCTGCTGGTTGCCGCCTGCCACCAGGAAGGTGCTTTCATCATTAAGATATTTATCGTTATACCGTTTGCGGTTAAATACGCCCTGGTTCACGCTCAGACTGCTGCGCAATTTCAGGAAGGTCCAGGGCGAGTATTCCAGGTAGGTGGTGCCCTGCAGGCGGCTTTCTTTCAGGTTATCGCTTGTTTTGTCTGACGTGAGCACGGGGTTGCCCACGTTGCCGAATGCGGACGTATTGCCGTATTTGCCGTTCTGCATCACGGGTATTACAGGCGCTGCGCGATAGGTATTGGTGTAGATACCCTGCAGGTCTACATAGTCAGTGCTGTTGCGCATGTAAGACAGCTGCGCTACAAATTTCAGCTCTTTGGTGATGCTGTATTCCGTATTGGAGCGGATGGTGAGCCGTTCAAAATTATTCTTGTTCACCACGCCCGCATCCGTGAGATAGCCTGCGTTAAAGTAGTACAGCACTTTTTCGCTGCCGCCGGAGAGGGAAATGTTGTGCGTTTGCTGGAAGCCTTTGCGCAGGATAGCATCATACCAGTCAGTTGATACGTTATACGGCGGAATGCTGGCGTTTGGCGCCACATCCCTGAGGTATTCCGTATACTGCGTGCTGTTGGCCATTTTCACAAGGTTGGCCACTTCGCGCCAGCCTACGTTCACGTTGTAGCTCACTTCCATGGTACCGGCGCGCCCGCGTTTGGTGGTGATGATGATCACGCCGTTGGCCGCCCTTACGCCGTAGATGGCGGCGGAGGATGCGTCTTTCAATACGTCCATGGTCACTATGTCTGCAGTATTGATGTTGCGGATATCATTGGTGAGCACACCGTCTACCACGTACAGCGGCTCTGCGCCGGCCAGCATGCTGCCCGTACCGCGCACGCGCACCTGCGGCTGTGAACCGGGCGCACCGGAGCTGATGATCTGCACACCGGCCAGCTTGCCCTGTATGCCCTGGGTAGCCGTGTTCACCGGTTGTTTGGTGATCTCTTCCCCTTTCACGCTGCCGATGGAGCCGGTAAGGTCCCGCTTGCGCTGCGTGCCGTAACCCACCACCACCACCTGCTCCAGTTGGCTGGCGGAAGTGGCCAGTGTTACGTCTAGCGTGGTACGGCCTTCCAGGGGAATTTCCTGCGGTTCGTAGCCAATGAAGGAGAACAGCAGCGTGGCGTTGGCATCCTGCACTTCGAGCGTATAAGTGCCGTCAGGCTGGGAGACGGTGCCCTGGGTGGTGCCTTTCACCTGGATGGTAACGCCGGGAATGGGGTTGCCCTCCGCATCTTTCACCGTGCCTTTTACGGGCACGTAATGCGCAACCGCCAGCCTTGAAATGAATAGTAAATACAGTAGCAGTAAGCATGGTTTCATACACAAGCAGTTTTTGGTTTTTGCAGAGATGTACAGAGAGAAAAAGGACAGGCCGGGTTTCAGGGGGTACATCATGTACTACAACAGAGCGGGGTGAATGTTCAGTAACAACTGGAATATCTTGTGGAGCAGGAACTGGAACTGCCATAAAAAAAGCGGGCCGTATCAATACGATACAGCCCGCTTTTAACCAGGTGATCAGTTTATCAGTTCATGGCCACTCTTCCCGGTTCCCTCCGCTCCGTTCCTTTCATATTCTTCAGATCGTCTCCCAGCGTTTGCCGGTACTGGTCTGCCAGCGCTTCCAGCTCCTTCACCACTTCGGGGAACTTCGCCTGCACGTCCAGCGTTTCTCCAGGGTCTGCATGGAGGTCATACAACGCCAGGGGAACGGGAATATTGGGCTGCGCGCCGGGGAAACCATCGTAGCCCGGCAGGTTGTTTTTGTACGTGCGGGCTTTGTGGGGAAACACCAGTTTGTACCTCCCTTTGCGGATGGCTTCCAGGTTGTTGGTGCCATAGTAGTACACAAAATGGTCTCGCGGATTAGCGCCTTTTTCCTGTTTCAGGAGGGACAGAATGTTAAGGCCGTCTATTTTTTTGGCGGGCATTTTTGCGCCGCAGATGTTGGCCACGGTAGGCAAAATATCAATAGTGGAAGCCACCGCGCTGGTAACGGCGCCGGCCGGTATCTGGCCCGGCCACTGCATGATGCAGGGCACGCGCTGGCCGCCTTCAAAGCTGGTGCCCTTGCCTTCCCGCAGGCCGCCGGTGTTGCCGGCATGGTTGCCGAAGTTCAGCCAGGGGCCGTTATCACTGGTGAAAATGACCAGCGTATTTTTATCCAGCCCGTTCTCTTCCAGTGTTTTCAGCACCGCGCCCACGGAGGCGTCCAGCTCCTCCATCAAATCCCCGAAGAGGCCCGCGCCGCTTTTGCCTTTAAATTTGGAAGACACGGCAATGGGCACGTGCGGCATGCTGTGCGCCATGTACAGGAAAAATGGCTGTTTCTTGTGCTCGCGGATGAAACGGCAGGCGCGTTCTGTGTACAAAGAGGTCAGCTCCGCCTGGTCAGCCAGCGTTTTGATGATGCGCAGTGTATTGTTACCCTCAATCAGCGGCAGCGGCGGGTACTTGCCACGCCGGTTGGCGGTGTCCGTAATAGGCTTGCCATCGTAATCTACCGGCCACATATCATTGGAATAAGGAAGCCCCAGGTACTCGTCAAAACCGTTTTGCAGGGGCAAAAAGGGAGGCTTGCTGCCTAAATGCCATTTGCCTACCATGCCGGTGCTGTAGCCTTTTGCTTTCAGCAGCTCCGCAATGGTCTCTTCGTCATTACTGAGCGCGGTAGGCGCCGTGGGAAACAATGCGCCATGAATGCCAATGCGGTTGGGATAACAACCTGTGAGCAACCCTGCACGGGAAGCGGAACATACGGCTTGTGCCGCGTAAAAATGCGTAAAGCGCATACCGCGGGCGGCCATACGGTCAAGGTTCGGCGTTTTGTAGGGCCCTCCGCCGTAGCTGGCAGGATCGCCATACCCCATATCGTCCATAAAAATGATGACCACATTAGGCGTGGTCGCTTTGGGAGGAACAAAGCTGCAAATACCGGCCACAGCGGCGGCGAGTATTAGGCTGGCCAAAATTTTCTTTATCATACATTGAGCGGGTTTTTACTAAAAAAAAGGAACACTGCGCTAAATTTAACGCAGTGTTCCCAGTATTTATAATTTACGGCAATTTTTAATCTGCCAGCATCAGCTCTATTACCGGTATCTCTACATCCGGCTTGAGCACGGGCAGGCTCAGGTTCAGATCGTTCTCCGCCAGGCCGCCGGTTTTATATCCATGACCCACAGGGGCGCTGAAACGGATCTCCGAACCATCGTGCAGGAACTGCGCATATTTGATCTTGCCCTTGTACCCCGGCAGCGTGAAGTTTTGCAGGGGATAGTCCAGCAAATGCACGTACAGGCGTTTGGTAACGGGATTATAGGTAAGCAGGGTATTATCTGGCCGGGTGTACTGGTCTGGCGCCTGGGTGCAGCCGTAAATAGCGCGGCCGTTCAGCTCCATCCACGCGCCCATGCCGCTTAAGGCGGTATTGGCGCGGTTGTCAAACTTCCCGCGGGCGGTGGGCCCCACGTTGAGCAGCACATTGCCGCCTTTGCTCACAGATTCTATCAGCAGCACCAGCAGTTGCTTTACGTTCTTCCAGGTAGTTTCATCGCGGTAGTAGCCCCATGAGCCCGAGAAGGTCTGGCAGGTTTCCCAGGGTACGCGCTGGCCATTCTCTGTGGGCCAGGCGGTCACCTTGTACTGCTCAGGCGTTACAAAATCTCCCCCATCCGCATACTCTTTCAGGTCGAGCCGGTCGTTCACAATAACACCCGGCTGCAGCTTGCGCACCATTTTGATCAATTCTACGGAGTTCCAGTCGTTATGGTCTTTCCCGAATTTGCCGGGGTATGAAAAGTCAAGCCAGAGAATGTCTACTTTGCCGTAGTTGGTGAGCAGCTCCTTTACCTGGTTGGAAAGGTAAGTGCGGTATTTGCCCATATCCCGGTTTTTGTTCAGTACGGCATAATCCGCCTCATTTTTCGGGCGCAGGGGATGGCTGCGGTCTATGGTAAAGTCAGGATGATGCCAGTCTATCAGCGAATAATAGAACCCTATTTTCAGCCCTTCCGCCCGGAAGGCATCCACCCATTCTTTGATAAGGTCTTTTTTGATGGGCGTATTGGTAGCTTTATAGTCTGTGAATCTGGAATCGAAGAGGCAGAAACCATCGTGGTGCTTGGTGGTGATCACCGCGTACTTCATGCCCGCTTCTTTCGCTTTCCTGGCCCATTCACGCGGGTTATAGAGATCGGGGTTAAAATAATCAAAGTACTGCTGGTAAACGGAATCAGGTATCTGCTCCCGTGTTTTCACCCATTCGTGCCGGGCGGGCAGGGCGTACAAACCCCAGTGGATAAACATCCCGAAGCGGTCATTCGTCCACCATGCCAGGCGTTTTTCTTTTTGCTGCGGTGTTTCGTTAAACAGTTTCTTTTCCTGTGACGTGGCGCTTGTTGCCAGCAATAGGCCGCAAACAAGCAGCAGAACGTTGCGTTTCATGCTCATATAGATTTAAGAGGCGTACAAGTTAGGTTTTCGGAACAGCCTGCACTCATAGGATATTGGCCGGTATGCGTATTTTATTCCATCTCTTTTATTCTACCACCAGCCAGGTATAACCCTGTGCAGGTATGTTCACCTTCACTGCCGCGGCGTAGTTGCGCGCAAGCGTGTACTTGCGGGCAGGGCCTTCCTGTACCCGTATGCTGGCCGTTTTATCCAGGCCGGTGTAGTACAGCGGCAAAGCCACTTCCCGCGTAATGCTTACCGGCAGCGGGTTAAACAGCATTACCAGCGCTTTTTGCGGCAGGCGGGGGCTTACATGCATAAAGCCGTCCCAGTCCCGGCCATCTGCCCGGCGCAGGTGAATGATGTCTGCATTGAGAATGTTGCGGTATTTTTTGTACCAGCTAACTACCCGCTGCACCAGCTTTTTCGTGCTGTCTGTATCATACAGGCGCGGGCCCCGGTAACAGGCCTGCACGCCGGCGCCGTAGTATTGCATCATCAGGTTCTCATAGGCATGCAAGTGGTCTTTCAGCGGCTCCAGCGTGGCTGCGGCGCCCCCGCCATGGTACTGGGTAAGCGGCACGAACCCCCAGCCCATGGCGGGCGTTTTTTCCCAGGTGCCGTCAAAAATATTCTGGCGGTTGAGTATTACCTGCTGCTCCCTTGGCAGGGAAAAATTCACTTCGCGGTAGCCCAGTGCAATTTTATGCGTACCGTCCAGGAAATACCAGTCAGGCGCGTTGATGTACACGCCCATGGCGTTCAGCTCCCGGTAGAATCTTTTCTGCTGCTCCATTTGCGTCCACTGGGAGTCGTGAAGACCTTTGTGGCCGGGGTGTGAGGTGGAGGCGCAAAGGTCTCCGGGGTAAGGCCCGTCGTTCTCGAAAATATCGAAGCCTGTTGCTTTAATGAAGTATTTGATCTTCTGCAGGTAGGCAATGCCCCATTTACTGCCCAGGCAGGGCGCATGGCCGCCAAACATGGCGCCGCCCGGCTTGCCGGTGGCCGGGTCTATCACGTCATCCTCATCACTGATGCGGCGGCTGGAAAAAAGGGAATACCCGCCCAGCAGTATATTTTTCCGGTGCGCGTAATCTGCCAGCTCCCTGAACCGGCTGATGTTGACGGCGCTGGTATCTTCCATGTTCAGCCGGCTGCCGAAGCTCAGTATCACGCCTTCATAGCCGGTTTCCGCGCACTGGTCAATAGCCGCCTTCACTTTGTCTGGCGCTGTGGTGACCAGGTGCATGAAGATGGGGTTCTCCGTGGTCCATGGCGCTATGGTGCGGTACATGGCTCGTTGCGCCAGCCCGTTGCGTTCCCGGTCATAGCTGTCCAGCAGCAGTTCATACGTAGTGATGGAGCTGAACGTTCCGCCTGGCTGCAGCGTGATGTGAATACCCTGTTCAGGATACACTTCCAGCAGGCAGGGCGTCTGGTAATTATAGTTTACCTGAGAAGTGTAGGAGCTGTCTGTTTTCCAATGGGTGGTCTGGTCACTCAGGCTGGCCTTCATGGCGTTGTTGAACGAATAGTTGCTCTCCACGTAAATGCCGTGCGGCACTTTCATTTGCTGTACGCTTCCTACCACGGCGCTTTCTTCTTCAGGCGCGGCCAGTATTTCATTCACCACCTGGTCTACCTCCAACGGCCGGCCGCTGTTGTTGCGGATGCTGATGCTTTTGGAGAGAAGGGGAATGCCATCGTATACTTTATAGTGCACCGTGATCTCTACTCCTTTCATGGCTGGCTGGCCGGAAGTGAACACCAGGTCAAGCGCCTTGCATGCCGGTTGCCGCGGGTTACCGGCCCAGCGCCGCGGTTGCCATTGCACGTAAGGCTGCACTGCCGGCAGGGCATAACGTGTGTACACAAAATCCCCGTCGCCGGCTTTCATGGTATCCAGCCATGCGGGCACCAGGTAAGCTTGCTGCGGCTGGCCATGAAGGCCGCCCACACGGTAGGTGGTACCATTGAGCGTAACGCGCGCTTCCGGCTGTACGGCCCGCAGCAACTGCTCCCCGTTCATAAGGTTGCGGTAGTCAGTACACACCAGGTTCTGCCGCAGGCTGAAACTGCGGGAAAGCAGACCGTTGCTGAGGGTGATGGTACCAGGCTGGCCGGTTTCTACCCTGGCCTTGTAAGCGGAATTGTCTATCAGCCAGTCGCGCTGCTGCGCATGCAGGCAAAAGGCGCCTGAAATGCTGCAGACCAGCAGCAGAAGGAATTGCTTTATCATGCTTCAATTTACTGTTAGAACGTGTTGCGGCATGTAAAAAAAAGAACCGTTTCGATGTTTAGACAAAGTAAACAAAGTGCAAATATTCCAAAGGTATTATTTACGCCGATGCTTCCGCAATTTTAACCCGTCGTGTGGTCATCAACAGTTAACAGTGATTAACAACCGATTAACATTGATAAAAATATTTTCACTGTAACATTGCTGCAGCGAAATCATCTTTTTATATAGCTACCCGCTAGCGCTCCAATTTGATTTTCGACCACAGGCCGCCGCTTTTATACAAGGGCGGCCTTATTATTTTGACACCCCCGGTTTCATACTTCTGTTAACAAAAACCCCGAAATATGACATTTCTTTAACACGGCATTAACATTTACCACAAACAGATGAGCGTAATATTGGATATGCGTTTGAACACATATTTATCACAATATGCATCAAGCCCATGTTAACCATTGATTAAAAGGCAACCGGTCCCGTTCATGATTGGTTGCTTTTTTTTAGGCAGGATAAAATAATTACTGTAAAAATGTTGCAGTGAGGTATGTTAACTTCGAAGTATCAGTTACCCGTATAAATCCATTGCAACAAGGGATATGCATAACATTAAAGACATTTGCTACCATTGGCCTGATAAAATTTTTGACTGAAACCCGATTTACAATTTAGCTTAAACCCCCTGTTGATCCATGCCAAAGCGTTATTTCGAAAGACTACAGACCATCGACTATCTTATTCGCATCAAAGGTACCGGCAAGCCTTCGCAGCTGGCCAAGCGGATGCGCATTTCAGAACGTACGCTTTATGAGTTCCTCAAACTCATGAAAGACCTGGGCGCGCCTATAGAATACGATAGGTACAAGGAAAGTTACTATTATGGAGAAAAAGGTGGCTTTAACATCAAGTTCACCAAAAGTTTGATGACTGCCGCTCCCATGATGTGACGTTTCTTGTGAACGACTAGACCAACATGTTTGCGTAAACATGTTCAATTAACAAACAGGGCGGCTGGTTAACGAACTATTAACTCCGCCATTTCAGGCACTGTACTATTTTGATGCCCGTCATTCAGCAGGCATCAAAATAGAAGTGCCTTTTTTTGTTTTCAGCATTCCCGGCAAACTTCTTTTCTCATAACAAAGGTTTAGATTCTCAAAATGACTTAAATGGGTAAGGCAGGTTTCTTTTCAGTCACCTGCCGACCGTTCTTTCCGGTAGAGGCTTTCCAGCCCCGGCGCTATCCCATCCCATTGCGGGCCCGGCACGTAAGCATAATGCAGCGGGTCTGCCATAAGCCGTATCAGCTTTACGCCCTCCCCGTCTATTTTCCAAATGTTGGCGCCCCTGGCAACCGTGTCTGCCGCCAGGGTGATGTTCAGGATACTGTCTGCCAGCTCCATGCCTTGCAGATCAAAGGCGCAAGGCCGGCTGCCTTGCAGGATGAGCAGGAAATCCCGGCCGCTCCGCAGCACTGCGGGCTCCCGGTTGCTGCTATCTACACAATCTGCTACCTGTAAGCTGTCCGTCAGCACAAAAGCAAAATAATAACCGCCGGGCATATTGCCGGAAAGCACCGGCTGGCCGCAGGGTTGGTGAAAACGGTAGTCTTCCAGCAACAGATATCCCGCTTTCTGCGGCGGGGCAGGCAGCTGCCGGCAGGCGCCCAAAGCCGCCAATGCAAGAATGGATATGAGGGGTTTGAGGGGCATGCTGTAATTTAATATTTTACTGGCTGATGCTGATACCATTTTAGCGGCCGTTTCCAAATTACGGGGCCAGTGGATATATTTAGTTCATGAACCACGTCAAACTGTTACTGGGCTTGCTGGCCCTTCCCCTGTTTGCGTCTGCCCAGCAACCAGACGTTAGCCTGCAATTCAAACAACCCGCCGCCAGCTATCTTGAAGCGCTGCCCCTGGGCAACGGCCGCATTGGCGCGCTCATTGGCGGGCACCCGGTCAAAGACCGCATTGTGCTCAATGAAATTTCCATGTGGTCTGGCGGCGTGCAGGACGCCGATAGTGATACCGCTTACCGCATTCTTCCCCGCATACAGGAAAAGCTGCTGCGTGGAGAGAACAAGGCGGCGCAGCAATTGCTGCAGCAGTATTTTATCTGCAAGGGAGAAGGCTCCGGCCGCGGCAGCGGTGCAAATGTGCCCTACGGCGCTTACCAGGTGCTGGGCACGCTGCAGCTACAGTGGCAAGACAGTATCAGCGCCTGGCGCAACTACCGCCGCACGCTCAACCTGGAGAACGCCGTGGCTACCACCACCTGGGAACGCAACGGCGTTACCTACAAACAGGAAGCCTGGGCCAGCATACCGGCCAACGTAATAGCCATCCGCCTCACCGCCTCCCGGAAAGGGAAAATATCACTGGCTGCCAGCCTGCAACGGGCAGAACATGCCACCGTCCGCACGCAAAAAGGCCTGATCACCCTGGAAGGCCAGCTTCCCAACGGACAATTGCCCGGACTGCGTTATGCCTCCGCGCTGCAGCTCAGCACCAGCGGCGGCAAGCAGGTGGTAACAGAAAAGGATATCCGGATTGAAAATGCAGATGAGTGCCTGCTGCTGTTCACGGCCGCAACAGACTATAACCATACCGACTATACGCAAAGAGGCCCCGCACCCGCGCCTGTTGTACAGAAAGTACTGGCGGCGGCAGCCGGTAAATCTTACAATGATCTTCACAAAGCGCAAATACAGGCCCACAGCCAACTTTTCAACCGCAACCGTTTTTACCTGGATGCGCCTTTGCCCACCGATACACTGAGCACGCCGGAGCGGCTGGCCCGCTATTATACCAGCCGGTCAGACGCGCAATTGCCCGTGTTATATTACAACTACGGGCGTTACCTGCTCATCGGCTCTTCCCGCCCCGGCAGCCTGCCTGCCAACCTCCAGGGCCTCTGGGCGCCGGAATATCAAACACCCTGGAACGGCGACTATCACATCAACATCAACCTGCAAATGAATTACTGGCTGGCTCCCATCACCGGGCTGGATGACCTGGCCGAGCCGCTTCACCGCTACATCAAAAACCTCCAGGCTCCTGGCGCCAAAACGGCCAAGGCATATTATAACGCCCCTGGCTGGGTGGCACACGTGATCTGCAACCCCTGGGGTTTCACCTCTCCGGGAGAAGGCGCGGAATGGGGCTCTACCCTCACCGGCGGCGCCTGGCTCTGCGAGCACGTATGGGAGCATTTCCGCTACACGCGTGATACTGCTTTTCTCCGTACGTATTATCCGGTGATGAAAGGCGCTGCCGAGTTCCTGCGCAGCATCCTGATCAAAGAACCGCAACATGGCTGGCTGGTAACCGCGCCCTCCAACTCCCCGGAACATGCCTACGTGATGCCAGACGGTACGCGGGGCAATACCGCCATGGGCCCGGCTATGGACATGCAAATATGCAGGGAGCTGTTTGGCGCCTGCATAGCCGCGGCAGATATCCTGCAAACAGACCAGACCTGGAAGCAGGAAATGGAAACAGTGCGGCAACAGCTGGCCCCTAACCAGGTGGGCGCTGCGGGAGACCTGAACGAATGGCTGCACGACTGGAAAGACGCCGAACCGCACCACCGCCACGTGAGCCATCTCTACGGCCTGCACCCCTACGACGAAATTACCCCCTGGGGTACGCCCGGGCTCACCCAAGCCGCCCGCGAAACACTGCGCCAGCGTGGCGATAACGGTACCGGCTGGTCACTGGCATGGAAGATCAACTTCTGGGCGCGCCTGGGAGACGGAGACCATGCGCTGTTGTTGCTGCATCAATTGCTGCGCCCGGTAGACCCCGTCAAACCGGCCGGCGGCGGCTCTTATCCCAACCTGTTTTGCGCGCATCCGCCGTTCCAGATAGACGGCAATTTTGGCGGTACCTCCGGCATTGCAGAAATGCTGCTGCAAAGCCACGGAGACACCGCGGTAATACGTATGCTGCCCGCCCTGCCCACGCATGCAGACTGGCAAAGCGGCCGTGTGAAAGGCTTGCGGGCAAGGGGAGCGTTTGTAGTGGATATGGCCTGGCAGCAGGGCCGCATCTCCACCGCTGCCATCACCTCCCTCAAAGGCGAAACCTGCCGCCTGCTGTTGCCGGCCGGCAAAAAGGTAAAAGACCGCCGCGGGAAAATATTGGCGCAAGCCGCAGATAACGGGCAACAGGTGAGCTTTACCACGGCCAAAGGGGAAACATACCGGGTAGAATAGCCGCCGGAGGCGAATACGCAGGAATCCTGACATTCGTCATACCCGCTGGCAATACGGCCGCAAGTGCTATCTTTGCCATTCACATAAATTGTGCCCGTTCATGTTTCACTTCAGCCAGCGCACCACGCTCATTATTTCTATCCTCATCATGCTGTTGACAGCATGTTTGCTGGTGTGGCGGCCGGACTACAACTTTTTTGACGGCGGCCTCATCACGGCCATACTGCTCACCATCTTTATCAAAAAAGACGGGGCCACCTATTTTATGGGCATTGCCTGTACGCTGCTGGTGGTGGTGATAGCCTGTTTGCCGCATAAAAACCCCAACCTGGCCGAAGTATTCATCGAGCACTTTTTTTCGCTGATACTGGTGATCAGCTCTACCCTGCTGGTGCTGTTCCTGAAACGGCTGTACCGTACCATGCAGGAGCTGAACCAGGCGCTGGAGCGCGAAGTGGAGAAACGTACCGCCAACCTGGAGCTGGCGCTTTCCCACCTGGCCTCTTCGCAGGCGGAGCTGAAAGACGCGCTGGAGAAGGAAAAAGAGCTGAACGAGATCAAATCCCGCTTTGTATCAATGGCCAGCCACGAGTTCAGAACACCGCTGAGCGCCATCCTTTCTTCCGCCGCGCTGATCGGCAAATACCCTGCGCAGGAAGACCAGCCCCGGCGGGAAAAACACGTGCAGAAGATCCGTGAAGCAGTTACGCACCTCAATGAACTGCTGGAAGACTTCCTTTCGCTGGGCCGCATAGAAGAGGGCAAGATCCATGTGCATCCCGAAAAAATATCTCTCCACAACTTTGCCATTGAAACGGTAGAAGAGGTGCAGGGCCTCCTGAAAGCCGGGCAGGTACTGCATCCGGAGGTGGACCAGTCACTGGAAGTGACATCAGACAAAAGATTGCTCAAGCATATATTCGTGAACCTGCTCACCAATGCCTCCAAGTTTTCTCCCGCAGATACGCCCATTGAGTGGAAGCTGTGGCAGGAAAACGGGCAGATCAACGCTATTGTGGCAGACCGTGGCATGGGCATCCCGGAAGAAGATAAAGCTTACCTTTTCAGCAGCTTCTTCCGCGGCCGCAATGTGACCAATATACAGGGCACCGGCCTGGGGCTGCACATCGTAAAGCGGTATGTAGACATGCTGGAAGGCGAGATCAGCGTTGAAAGCGCCCTGGGCAAAGGCACGAGCATATTCATTCATTTTCCAAATCTGAAAGCATCATGACAGCCACCATCCTGGTAGTAGACGACCACCCCGGTATCCGCGAGAACGTTGCGGAAATCCTCACGCTTGCGGGGTATAACGCCCTGGAAGCAGAAAACGGGAAACAGGCCGTGGAAATGGCCAAGGAACAGCGCCCTGACCTCATTGTATGTGATATTATGATGCCGGAGCTGGATGGCTACGGCGTGCTGCATATGCTGCGCAAATACCCGGAAACCGAACACATTCCCTTCATTTTCCTCACCGCCAAAACAGACCGCAGCGATTTCCGGAAAGGCATGGAAATGGGCGCGGACGATTATATTACCAAACCTTTTGAAGACGTGGAGCTGCTCACCGCCGTGGAAACCCGGCTGAGGAAGCAGCAGTTCCTGCAGGAAAAATTTGCGGCCGCCCAGTCACAGTCAATTGGCGTAATGCTGCAGGACTGGCAGGCGTCCGGCTTGCTGCACCTCGACCTTGACGCCTATGACGTGGCGCAGTTCAGCAAAAAGCAGCCCGTTTACCGGGAAGGCAAACACCCGCAGTTCCTCTACTACGTAAAAAGCGGGAAAGTGAAAGCCTTCCGTTTGAATGACGATGGCAAGGAATACATCACCAACCTCTTTGGCCAGGGTGATTACTTTGGCTATGTACCGCTGCTGGAAGACCATCCTTACGAAGAAAACGCGGAAGCGCTGGAACACACAGAGCTGGTGCAGATACCCAAAGAAGTGTTCCTTGAGCAATTGCTGAACAACATAGGCGTGGCGCGTACTTTCATTAAACGCATTGCTTCGGAGGTGAAGGAGAAAGAAGACCGCCTGCTGCAACTGGCCTATGACTCCCTCCGCAAACGCGTGGCCAACGGCTTGCTGGCCATTCATGACAAGCTGCACCTGGAGCAGCAACCCGGCGCCCTCATTGAACTTTCCCGCGATGATATTGCCCGGTTTGTAGGTACCGCCACAGAATCCCTGATCCGCACGCTGAGTGATTTCAAGTCTGAAAAACTGATTGAAATGCAGGGCACGCGCATCCGCATTGTGCAGCCTGATTTGCTAAGGAAACTGCTGTACTGAGAAAATTACGCCATGTGTACGATTGCCGCCGGAGCCTTGCAGCTATTCCTGCTACCGTGAACCATACTATGCGCCGGCAAGACGCTATTGCAGCTCAAACACCGCCTCCGCCACATCCCGGCTGTTGGTGCCTACAAATACTTTAAACGCGCCCGGTTCTGCCGTGTACTTCATATTCCTGTCGTAAAATTTGAGGTCTTCCGCCGTGATGGTGAACACCACTTCCCGGCTTTCCCCTTTTTTGAGCGCAATTTTCTGAAAGCCTTTCAGCTCCTTCACCGGCCGGGTTACGCTGGCGGTCACATCCTGTATGTACAGCTGTACTACCTCTTCCCCGTCATATGCGCCGCTGTTGGTAACGGTAACGGTCACACGTAATTTGTCCTGCATGCGCAAGGCGTTCTTGTCCAGCCGCAGGTTATCATAGGCAAAGGTGGTATAGCTCAGGCCGTAGCCAAAGGGGTAGAGCGGCTCGTTGCTCACATCCAGGTACTTGGAGGTGTATTTGTTATTCGGGTCGAGGGGGCGGCCGGTGTTTTTATGGTTGTAGTAGATGGGCACCTGGCCTACGTTGCGCGGAAAGGTCATGGTGATCTTCCCGGAAGGGTTGTAATCTCCCAGCAGCACGTCTGCTATGGCATGGCCCGCCTGCGTTCCCAGGAACCAGGTTTCCAGTATGGCCGGCACATGCGCATCTTCCCACTCCAGCGTGAGGGGCCGGCCGTTCATCAATACCAGCACCACCGGTTTTCCCGCGGCCAGTACCGCTTCCAGCAGGCGCCGCTGGCTGGCGGGCAGGCCAATGTCTGACCGGCTGGCGGCTTCCCCGCTCATACCCTGAGATTCTCCCAGTGCCAGAACGGCCACATCAGCCTTGCGGGCGGCGTCTACGGCGGCCTGCAGCAATTCCTCCGTTCTGCCGGTGTCTGTGATGTTGAGTTTTTTCAGGAGTGCGGTATCTCCGGTAATGTTGGCGCCCTGCGCGTAAGTGAGGTTCACACGGCCCTGGAGCCCTTCCCGCAGGGTAACGGCTTTCTTGTAATCCCCGGCGGCAGACCAGTTGCCGATCATGTCTTTTTTCGAATCTGCCAGCGGCCCTATGAGCGCAACCTTGGCGCCTTTTTTCAGCGGCAGCAGGTTGTTGCCGTTTTTGAGCAGCACAATAGAGCGTTGTGCTATTTCACGAGCCGCCTGCAGGTGAGCGGCGCTCATGATCTGGCGGGCAGCCCGCTGGCTGTCACAATAGCGGTAGGGGTCAGAAAAGAGGCCCAGCTTGTATTTGGCTTCCAGCACGCGGGTTACGGCCCGGTCTATTTCCGGCATGCTGATCTTTTTGTGCTGTACCAGCTTCTTCAGCTGACCGGCGTAGATGCTGCCCTGCATATCCATGTCCACACCGGCTTTGAGCGCCAGCGCACCGGCTTCATATTCGTCTTTCACAATGCCGTGGGGAATCATTTCGTTGATGGAAGTATAGTCTGTTACCACAAATCCCTTAAAACCCCACTCCTTCCGCAGCAATTCCGACAGCAGCCAGTAATTGCCGGTGGCGGGAATGCCGTCTATTTCGTTGAACGAGGTCATCACCGTGGCCACCCCGGCGTCTACGGCCGCTTTATAGGGAGGCAGGTAAAACTGGTACATCTGGCGGCGGCTCATATCCACCGTATTGTAGTCCCTGCCGGCCTCCGCCGCGCCGTATAAGGCGAAGTGCTTCACACAGGCCAGTATGGTATTGTTCGCGGCAAGATCGCTGCCCTGGTAGCCTTTCACTTTGGCTTTCGCTACCTGCATGCCGTACCAGGTATCTTCCCCCACGCCTTCCGCCACGCGGCCCCAGCGCGGATCGCGGGCTATGTCTACCATGGGCGAGAACGTCCAGTGCAGGCCATCTGCGCTGGCCTCTTCCGCCGCTATGCGGGCGCTTTTTTCCATGAGCGTCATATCCCAGGTACAGGCTTCTCCCAGCGGGATGGGGAAGATGGTTTTGTGCCCGTGAATCACGTCGTACCCGAAAAGCAGGGGAATTTTGAGACGCGTCTGCATGGCCATGTCTTGCAGCTTGCGGGTGTATTGCGGGGTATATGCGTTGAAAATAGCGCCGCAGGCGCCGCTGAGGATGTCCTGTTTATAGTTTTCCTTCATGAAAGGGCCGGTAACGTCCATGTCACTGGTGAGCAGGTTCAGCTGCCCGATCTTTTCATCCAGCGTCATGCGCTGCAGCAGGTTGCGGATAAAGGTGCTTTGCTGGGCATTGGCGCCGGCGGCGGAAGAAAACAGCAGTATGAAACAGGCGATCTTTTTCATGAGTGCAACTTTGATCAGTAATACCAACGCGGATGCGCGGGGTGTTGTTCAACGTGCTGCAACAGCCTTGGACATCCTTTTTACTGCCAAAGTTCGGGGTTGCTGCTGAGGGAGATTTAGCATAAAGGGAGATTTATTTAGCCTAACTGCAGATTCTCCCCTTACTTGCCGGGGAATAAACGGTTTTCAACGAAGAAGTAACGAACCTTCCTTCGGAGACGAACGAAGGAGTAACCAAAGTTTACTTGTTCGTTACTCCTTCGTTACTCCTTCGTTACTTCTTCGTTGGAAACGGCCATGAACAAGCATTTCAACTTCGCAAACACCTTCAAACCCGCTACAGTAAAGGGAATGAAGATAAGTGAGGGGGCTTTCCCCGCACCTTTTTCCGGGCGTTTATCGCAAAACGGCCATAAAAAACGGAGCCGGGATTTACCCGGCTCCGCATATCTCGCAAACATGTTTGCATCGAAAGAGTTTACTCTGCCCAGCTATCCGTACGGAAGGGGTTCAACGGCAGCCCGGCCGCATTGAACACGTTCCCGATGCCTGAATTGGTGAACGAGAACCGCACCGCCTCCGGTTGTTTCACTGTTTTGGCAGACACAATGGCTTTGTTGCCATCCAGCTTTACATCGGCCGGCACAAATTTTTTGTCCGCCCCGGCAATAAAGAACAGCGCTGGTTTGCCGCCGCTGGTTTTGAGGCCGCCTTCAGCATTGGTGAAATACACCACTATTTTCCCCTTCTGCTGTTCCATCCTTTCATACACCGGGCTTTTGTACACCAGGCCGGTTTTGCCGTAGGTATCTCCCAGCGCCCAGTTGGCCAGGCGCAAGCCTACGTCATGCTTGTTTTGCGGGTGAATGTTGGTGGTATCATCTACCAGATCTGTAATAACGGCCATGCCCGTGCGGGGGTATTTCAGCGTAGCGGTCTGCGCTTCACGCAGCAGGGCGCCGTTAATGCCGGGGCCGTAGCGGTAAGGTGCAATCTGCACATAATAGAACGGAAAATCGTACCCCCACGCCTTGCGCCACTCACCTATCATGGTATTGAACAATTGTGTATACGTTGAAGCTGTGCCAACATTGCTTTCTCCCTGGTACCAGATGGAGCCGGCAATGCGGAACTGTATGAGGGGGTAGATCATGGCGTTATAGCTGTAGCCGGGGTGGTACGGCCAGTGGTTGCTGGGCGTGAGCTTGGCGGCAGCGGCTTTGAGCGTGGCGTCTTTTTCCACCGCTTCGGCCGGCGTCCATACTTCGGCTGCCGTGCCGCCCCAGCTGGTGTTGATGAGACCGATGGGCACATTGAGGTTTTTCTTCAGTGTTTTGCCGAAGAAATAGGCCACCGCGCTGAAGCTTTTCAGCACGTTGGAATCACAGGCCGCCCATTTCGCCTTCACATCGTCTTGCGGATAGGGAGACGTAGATTTGGGCACGTGAAAAAAGCGGATGTTGTTGTCTGCACAAACAGGCAGCTCAGCTTTGATATCTTTCAAACCGTGGTTGCCGCTCCATTCCATGTTGCTTTGGCCGCTGCATACCCACACTTCCCCTATCAGCACATTTTTCAGCTCTATGCTGGTGTTGCCTTGTATGGTAATGGTGTAAGGGCCACCGGCAGCGGGCGTTTGCACGGAAAGGCCCCAGGTGGCGTCACGGCTGGTGACCACGGAATCCACGCGGTTGCTCCACGGCACACGCACCTTTATTTTCTCTCCGGGGCTGGCCCATCCCCATAATTTAACGGTGGCATTCTGCTGCAGCACCATATTGTCAGCAATCAATGCAGGCAGGCGAAGCTGGGCAAAAGCCCCCAGTGAGGCCAATAACAGGCATACGGTAACGAGTAAACGTGGCATGATGGGCATTTATAGTTTGAGGGTCTTAAATTACTCATCCTCCCTGAAAAATCATAATGCCGTAACGCCGCTACCTGAACTGCAGGAAAGAAGGCGCCTTCATGCCGTAAATGTCAAAGCGGAAGTCTACCACGGTGGTGATCTCGAAATAGAGGTTACGCATGGGTTGCGGCGCGTTGGGGTAATAGTAGCCGGCCAGCTTCAGGGTGTTCAGGGAGAGGTTTTCGTTCCTGATACGCACGCCCAGCCCCAAACCCGAGTACACGGGGTTTTCCACCAGGTAATGTTTTTCGTGGGAGAGCTGAACGGCCTCTGCGGAGGCAAAAAAATTGAACTTGAAGCCATATACTTTCCACGGACTGTAGTATACTGATTCAGAGCGGACCGTCAGGCGGTGAAATCCGCTGACCAGGGTATTCCGGAAGCCCCAGATGCCGTTTTCCATATTGATGTTCAGCGGCCTGTAAAAATAGTTATTGGGATTGCCCAGGTAATCTCCGCTGAGGAACAGGCGCCAGTGGCCCTTCCACATGGGCATCAGCTTGCTGTAATAACTGATGTTGGCATGTATCACCATGTCTTCAGAAACATTCCGCTGCCAGAAGGAGCCCAGGCCCGCGTTGAGGCTGAGCAGCCCGTTGAGCCGGGTATGCCAGTATTTTTGCACCTCTGCGCCGGTATAGAACCGCCGCCGGTCCATCCAGTTTTCCCAGCCCCCGGTGAGGCTGGCGGAATAACCATAGGGAATATCTTCCGTACGCCCGAAGCCGAAGAACTGATGCGCCTTGAAGAAGTCTTGCTTGAAGAGCAGAACCTGCCCCAGGTAGTAGTGGCGGTTGTTGTAAAGCGGGTCTTCTTTATATTTCTCCTGCTCCGGCGTTTTGTCAAAACGCAGGTTATTGTACCGGAACAGCAGGGCTATATTGGGCTTGTTGTCAAAACTGCCGTCTTTCGCATAGCGGTTGCGGAAGCTGTAGCCGCTCCATACGTCCAGCGTTTTATAGGCGTAATCCCTGAAAACGGTATCAGGGTAGCCATGAATATTAATGGAATAATTGCGCGCCAGGCTGAAGCCGCCTGCATACCGGGCGGAGGTACGGTACAGCGGGCGGCTGGCCTGTATGAAATAAGAGCCTTCATACACGCCGCTGTCAATCGGTATCTGGTTATTAAGGGCGGAATAGCCAAGTGTTATGTCTGTAAAACTGCCCAGCAGGTTGTATTTGGTATACCGTGCTTCCGTACCCCAGGGGCGGGTATAGGAATTATCCCAGCGGAAGCCCACTGTGAGGCCCTGCCCCGCCCCGAAAAGGTTATTGCTGTACACCCGGGCGGCGGCTACCGTGGGGGTCAGTTCCCGGAGGTCAAGGCCATATTCGAACACGTCTTTGGTCACTACTTCAATGTCTACCGAATCAGGATACCCCGTTTCCACCGTAATGATGCGGGCATCCTGGATGAACGGGCGGTTACGGAGATAACGCTCGTTGTCTGCCAGCTGGTAGGCATTCACGGTATCTTTCTGCCGGAAAAAGAGGGATTGCCTGATCACCCACTCCTCGGAGTCAAAGTGGAGGCGGTTGGCCAGGTGTATCAACTTCATGCTGGTAGTGAAGGTGGTATCATTGATATTGCGCGGGCCGAACACCTTTACGCGGCGGTACCGGATATGACGGATCACTTTACCGGCATGCGGCAAAAATCCCTGTTCGCTCCTGGTCATGCTGCTGTCATCCGTTGAAGGCGGCGGGTCATTATGCCGGGAAATGCTGGACAACAGCGAATCACGGTAACGCCGGCTCTTCAGGGAATCTACATACTCATTCAGTTTTTTGAACCACTTCTTTCCCTGCGGAGGAAGGGTATCTGCCTGCGCAAAAGACTGTTGCGGAAGGCAAAACAATATCAGGTAACAGCTTAGGGACGCAATGATGGTTATTTTCAGGCAACGATCCAAATTTGCGTTTAATTGTGACAACAATACAAATTTCTAACCAATTTCAGCACGGTCGGGAACAACAAAGGGAAGGTGAACGTAACGTCAGCGCCTTCCCTTTGCGGTATGCATTTTCGTAATATTCGTGCTATAGCTGCACTGCAACGGTCCTGCCGCTCCTTCCCGCACTGTCAAACACCTTCAGCTTAACGGTACCCTTTGCCGCTACCGGCGCCGTATACACGGGACTTTTAGCCGTGGGTTCCTTACCGTCTACTGTATAACGGACCACCATGCCCGGAAGTTGTACGTTGGCCAAAACTTTTCCGTTTTCCACCATGGCGCCGGCCGTGGGTATCCGGTACTGGTACCCGCCGTTGAGGGTGGCCAGGCGGGGCAGTTCCTTTTTACCCACAATGCTGGCAAAGCTGCTCCAGGCCTCCGCATAGAGGCGGGCCGCGGCGGCTTCGTCTTTTTCCCGCGCCCAGGCCGGGTCTGGCGCCCAGGCCCGTTCCGCCATGCCCAGCAATTTAGGCAGCAGCATATACTCCTGCCGAGCAGCGGTTTTTACCGTTTCGCTCCAGAGCGCGGCCTGTATACCTACTATGTTGTGCCGGCCGTACTCCGTAAGCCGGTCTTTTCCTGTGAAGGTGCTGGCCGGCAGGGCGTTGCCCTGATCGTCTTCTTTGGCGTTCTTGTAGAGGTCGAAGGGGATGAAATAGAAAGGTTTGTCCACATCCACATACCCGCCCCAGTAAAAGCCGGGCTCGTTATAATCTTTCACATAGGCCATATCGAAATAATAATTGCTGACGCCTGACAGCACAACTTTATACCCGGCATTGGCGAGGCGGTAGGTCAGGTCTTCCATGCCCTCGCCCATTACATTGTTCCACACGTCTACCTGGAAATTGCGGTTCCCGAAATCAGGGTTGGCAATCATCACGGTACGCCCGTCTCTCCGGGTTTTACGCATGGCGGCCTCTTCCCAGCCATACAGCTGCAGGCCGCGCTGGTTCACTATTCTGGCCACCCTGTCATAGAAGTAGTACCAGAGATCGTTTACGTCGCCCAGTTTTTCGCGGGCTATGAGCGTGGAGCAGGCGGGAGATCTTTCCCACACGCCGGCGGGCGTTTCATCTCCGCCCATGTGAATAATATCGAGCGGGGCGCCGGCCTCCCGGTGCATGGCTACCAGCTCGTCTACCACCTTCTCCAGGAATTTGTAGGTGGAGGGCAGGGCTACGTTCATCACGTTGTCTTTCCATTCCTGCACGGAGCGGTACTCGCTTTTGTCTTCAGGGTCACTGAGGCGGTATTCCGCCGCTTCGGCGGCTTTGCCTTCCTTCATGAGCCGGGCATGGCGCGCGTCCATAGATTTTATAGCGGCGCGGGCGTGGCCGGGCATTTCCACTTCGGGTATCACTTTGATATGCCGCTGGCGGGCGTAACGGAGTATCTCGATGTAATCTGCGCGGGTGTAGAAACCGCTGCCGGTAGTATTGTTGACATCAGGCCCGGAACCGTAGGAAGGCAGCAGGGCAGACAGCTCGTCCACTCCATGCCCGCGGCGGCCGCCAACGGCCGTCAGCTCCGGCAAGCCGGGTATTTCCACGCGCCAGCCCTCATCATCACTCATATGGAGGTGCAGCACGTTCAGCTTGTAAAGCGCCATCAGGTCAAGCACCTTCATCACCTGCTGTTTGGGATGGAAGTTGCGGGCCACGTCCAGCATGAGGGAACGGAAACCGAAGCGGGGTGCGTCTCTCACTTCTACCAGCGGCAGGCGGATGGAAGCGCTCTTGCCGGCCGGCAGCATGCTGCGCAGCGACTGGATACCATAAAAAATTCCCGTAGCGTTGGCAGCGGAAATAGTATAGCCGTCTGGGTTACCTTGCAGCTGGTAAGCGCCGGCCACCGCGTCTGCGGCAGCTGTTTTCTCAAGCCTGATCCGGCCCTGGCCGCTGCCTTCCGCCAGGCGTACGGTTTTGCCCAATGCCTCACCCAATACAGCCGCCAGGTAGGCGGCTTCCTGCCTGAAGTCTGGATCGTAGCCGATGGTAGTGGCCGCATCCAGCACAAAAGCGCCGGGCTTTTCTTCGTAACTGGCAGGGGTGGGAAATATTTTGGGCAGCTGCTCCAGCGGCACGTTGCTCACCAGCGCATTGCGGCGGTAAATTTCCTCCGCGGTGGTTTGCGGGTGGCGGTCTGCCGTGGTGCGGCGCAATTGTTTATCTGTAACAGACGGTACCACCACATAGTCCGTGAGGGCGTAACCTTTGGCCGGCTGCTGGTCCCACACCAGGTAAGGGCCTTCCGGCCCGTCTGTAATGCCGGTTACCCAGGCCACAGATACAATGTTGACCTTCAATGAATCTCCGGGCGCAATGCCTTTAAAGCCGGCCTTCGGCCGCAGGGTGAAGAGCGGGCCGTTAATGTGTGCGGCCTCAATACCCGGACTGGTTTCGCCCGGTGTCACGTAGCGGATGAAATTGTAATAGAACGTCCAGCCGGAAGCGGGGAACGCCTGTTTGGTTTTGTTAATGAGCGTAAAAGTGGAGAGCGTTTGGGCCTTGCCCTGGTAGCCGTTTTCCACCACCTCCCACTTTACCTGCAGGCCGCCCGCCGGAAAGGCGGGAGCTTGTGCGAAAGAAAAACCGGAGAGCAGCAAAAGCATGCTTGTGAATCTGAACTGCATATGATCAGGATTTAACTGCGGGGCCAAAAAAGAGAAAAGCCGCCTGTGAGGAAGCCCTTTCCCGGTTTAACCGGCGCAATTACTTTTAATTGAATGCGTTGTGAATGGTGTTCAGGAGGTACCCTTTCGGATCACTGGAGTACTCCCAGAACATGACCCCGGCCAGCTTGTGCTTTTTCACGTATCTGCACTTGGCACGCACGGAGCGTTCATCATCGAAGGTGACAAAAATATTTTGAACGGGGTGAAAAAGATAGGGAGCGCGGGCCCGCCTGTCCCAGTGCCTTCTATACCCCTGCTGCATCAAACTGTCTTTCAGGCGGGTGTAGCCGCCGCCCCTGGCGCCTTTGAGGGCCGGCTGGTTAAGGCCCCTGGCTGTACCGTCTTTCATGGCCCAGGCGCGGCCGTAGAAGGCAATGCCCATCACCAGCTTTTCCGCCGGCACTCCCGCTTCCATGAAGATCTGCACAGAGCGGTGGGCGGAAGATTCTGCCGTATCTTTCGTAGAACCGTACAGGTTAGTATGATGGCCGGCAATGCCGGTGGGGTTGGTTTTGTAATCGTAGCTCATGATGTTCACGTAGTCCAGGTACTGCTGGGCTTTGGCCATTTCCGTGTGGTCTGTGAAATACCGCCCGCCGCCCACGGCCGTGGTGAGCTGATAAACGCGCCCGGTCTCCTGCTGCAGGGAGTCCAGCGACTCGCGGAGGGCTTTGAACATCAGGGTATAGTTCTGTTTGTCTTCCGGGCGGAAAACGTTCCCTTCTTCCCCCGGTACGCCGGGGTATTCCCAGTCAATGTCCACCCCGTCCAGCTTGTAGCGGCGTACAATATCCACGGCGGTGAAGGCAAAAAGCTTTCGCCCTTCTTCCGTGAGCACTGCATCGGAAAAGTTTTCGCTCCAGGCCCATCCGCCAATGGAGATGAGAACTTTCAGGGCGGGGTTACGGAGTTTGAGGGCGTTCAGTTCCCGGAAATTAATGGAGTCCGTGGCCTCGTTGGTGAGCCAGGCCTGCCCGTTTTTCACGTCTACAAATGCATAATTGATATGTGTGAGCTTCTCCGCCATAATGGAGGAAGGGTTTTGCACCAGCCCGCGGAAGCCGCCTACATAGGCAATAACAACCGGCCGGGGAGCTTTCGGCGGGGCGGGAATAAAGGCCGTGGAACCCGTCAAAACAAACAAAAACGCCACTATGGCGCTTTTAGCTGGCAAGGATAGATAACGCATACAATAAATATAGCGTATTTCCCTGCCATCAGCAAAACCACCCCGGTAGACACCGGGATGGCTATATCATTTCCACATTTTAGCGTCATCTACTGCTGAGATGCTACGGGGTGGATGCATGGTTTCCCATGATTCCATAAATGGGGTTATAATAATTTCACTGGTCCTGCAACTTGAAGTTGATAGGCAGGTTGAAATACACAGACACATGCTGCCCGTTCTGCTTGCCGGGCTTCCATTTCGGCATTCTTTTCACCACGCGGAGCGCCTCTTCATCCAGGCCTGCCCCTTTTTTGGCACCTATCAGCTCCACGTCACTGATCTCCCCGGTAGCCCTCACTACAAACTTTACAAATACAACGCCCTGCACCCCGTTTTCTGCCGCCATGCCCGGGTAGCGGAGGTTATTTGTTAAAAATCTGGCCAGCGCCGCTTCCCCGCCCGGAAACTCAGGCATTATTTCCACAAAGGTCTGCACCTCGTCTTTCTTCTCTACTTTGGGCGCTTCCACTACGTTGCTGCCGCCGGTAACGCCTTCAGGAATGCCGTTGTCCGCGCCGTTGGGGTCACCGCTCAGGTCTGTTTTCACCCCAATGGCCACCTTTTCCAGGTCAGCGTTCTTGCCGGGCTCATCTTCCGGCCGTACATCTTCATCCGGCTTAATAACAAAAGTGGCATGCTTAACGGTGGGCCTGGAAATGGCCGGGGCCGGCTCCCGTACCGTGGGCGGCGGCGTAAACACCGGTTTTTCCTCTACAATGTTAGTCAGTTTTGTTTCTGTGATGACCGGCCTCAGGGGAACGTTCACCTCGTTGGAGGCCATCAGCCGCGAGCTTGCCGTATAGCCCCCTATCACTATCAGCACAATGGCAGACATGCCCAGCACGGCGCTGCGTACACGCCCGTTGTACCGGCGCCGCAGCTCATAAGCGCCATAATCCTTGTTCCGGTCATCAAAAAGAATGTCGAGAAAATCTGATTTGAGGAGTTTGGTTGTTTCCATGGCAGTTAGTTTAACAGGAAGATGCGGGCATATTTCTTTTCCATAATATTTTTATAAACCGTTGAACCTTTTATATTTGTAATTGTTCAAGTATTGCACCCGGGAACTATGACGCGTTCGACTATCCATAAAAAGCTCCGTAAATGGTTGCTGCTGGCCGCTCTAGTGGCAACATTGCAACCCCTTTCCGCCCAGCAGGACACCTCCGGGGCCCATTCCTTTACACTGGAAGAATCCATTCAGTATGCGCTCCGCCACCAGAATGATGTGGTAAATGCCCGTCTCAACCGGCAGGCATCTCTTGAAAAGATCCGGGAAAGCAGGGGCAAACTGTTCCCCCATGTAAACCTGAACGGCAGCTTTACGGACAATCTTAAACTGCAGACCTCCTATATTCCTGACTTCGCCAATGATCCCAATAACAAGATACCCGTGCAGTTCGGCACCAAGTATTCTTCTATGGTACAGGCAGAAGCCACGCAAACCTTGCTGAACAGCAATTACTTCCTGGGGCTGCGGGCGGCCAGGGTGTATGACCAGCTTTCCGTGAAGGATTTTGAACGCACTGCCATTGCCACCCGCGTGGCCGTGAGCAACGCGTTCTTTAACGTGCTGGTAAACCGGGAAAGCATCCGCCTTACGGACGCCAACCTGGTGCAAACCTCCAAAGCCCTGCAAGACACCCGTGCCCGTTACGAGCAAGGCGTTTCTGAAAGGATCGATGTTGACAGGCTGCAGGTATCTTACAATAAATCTGAAACCCAGCGGGCCAACCTGGAGCGCTTGCTGCAATTCTCCATGGACGTGCTGAAATTTGAAATGGGCATGCCCCTGCAGGAAACGCTGGAGCTGGAAGACGATCTCAAAAGTTTTACCACGGAAATGCCGGACAGCACGAACTACAGCGTGCAGGACCGGCCGGAATACTCCATGCAGCGCACGCAGGTGGAACTGGACAGGCTGAACCTGAAAAGCAAAAAGCTGGAAATACTGCCCTCCCTCAACGCCCACATCAACTATGGCGTGAACTGGTTCTCCGATTCTTTTTCCGACCTGTACAAACAGGGCTTCGGCGTATCCGCCCTGGGCGTAAGTCTTTCCATGCCCCTGTTTACCGGCACGGAAAGACTCTACCAGGTACGGCAGCGGCAGATCGCCCTGCAACAGTCTGAGAACAATCTTGCCTACCTGGGCCAGCAGATACAACTGGAGGTAAAAGAAGCGTGGACCACCTACCGGAACAACACCGCTTCCCTGGCCACCGAAGAAAAGAACATGGCGCTCACGCAGGGCGTGTATGACCGGGTATTGCTGAAGTTCAAGGAAGGCGTATCGTCAAGCCTTGACGTTACCACGGCAGACAGTGACCTGAAGCAGGCCCAGAGCGATTACATACAGGCCCTGATCAATGCGCTGGTGAGCAAAGTGAAGCTTGACCAGGCTATGGGCAAAATCAAACCACAATAAAATATTTTTTATGCACCGCACCCGGAACATTTATATAGGTCTGTTACTGCCGCTGCTCAGTGCCTGCGGCGGCAAAAAGCAGGCCCCGGCCGGCCCTATGCCCAAGCCTTCTGTGTCTGTGTATGAAGTGAAACCGGCTACGTTCAAGGTAACAGAAAAATTTCCGGCCACGCTGACAGGCAATGTGATAGTAGATATCAAATCCGATGTAACCGGCTTCCTGGAGGCCATCCGTGCCAAAGACGGCAGCACCGTTAAAAAGGGGCAGGTATTGTATGAGGTGGACAAAAGCCGCAGCCAGGCCACCTACGAGCAGTCTGAGGCCAGCGTAAGGCTGGCGGAGGCAGACCTTGCGCTGAAAAAGAAAGATTTTGAGCGCTACAGCAACCTGCTGAAACAGGATGCTATTTCCCGCCAGACGGTAGACCAGGCAGAAACCGCCCTCCGCACCGCGGAAGCCAACCTGGTAGCGGCCAAGGCAGCCCGTGCCCGCAGCGGCACAGATATTAACCATGCCGTGCTGCGCGCGCCCATTAACGGTAAAATAGGCATTGCCACCATTCGTATAGGCGACCTGGTAACGGCCGGCCAAACGGTGATCAACACCCTGGTGAATGAAGATCCGATTTATGCAGACATAGACCTGCCGCAAAGCAGGTATGCAGATTTCAGCAAAGGCGGGCAGCAGTTCTACCTGCTCTCCGGCACAGGCGAGCGCTACGCACATGAAGGGAAAATATTGCTGGTCAACAACGTGGTTGACCCAAGAACAGGTACCATCCGTATGCGGCTCACCTTCCCCAACCCGCAAGGCACGCTGAAAAGCGGCATGACGGGAGCGGTGGAGATACATTCCGCAGCCGGCAGCAACCAGGTGGCCATTCCCTCAAGGGCTATTGTGGAACTGCTGGGAGAAGTGAAGGCCTACGTGGTAGACCGCAACAACGTGGTGCAGATGCGCCCGGTTGAACGCGGCGCGGTGGTAGACAGCATGATGATTGTGCATTCCGGACTGCAGGCGGGAGACCGCGTAGTGGTAGACGGCATTCAGAAAGTGCACCAGGGAGACACGGTCAATATCAAATAACAGTTAACAGCAGGGCAGCATGATCTCAAAAACGTTCATAGAAAGGAAAAATACTACTATTGTTATTGCGGTCATTTTGGTGATTGTAGGTTTGATCTGTATGATCAACCTGCCCATTGCCCAGCTGCCGGATATTGCCCCGCCCGTTGTTGACGTGAGGGCCAATTACATCGGCGCCAACTCCACAACGGTAGAAGAAACGGTCACCACGCCCATTGAGAACCAGGTGAACGGTACGCCCGGCGCCATGTACATACAGTCCGTAAGCGCTAACGACGGCTCCATGAGCATCACCGTTACCTTTGAAATAGGCACCAACCCGGATATTTCGGCGCTGGACGTACAAAACCGTGTGAACTTTGCGCTGCCTTCCGTACCAGACGATGTGCGCAGGGTAGGCGTAACCACCAAAAAACGGTCTAACGACATGTTGATGGTGGTGGCCCTTAATTCTCCCAACGGCACCCACAACTCCGAATTTCTCAACAACTACCTCAATATCTACGTAAGGCCTGAAATATTGCGCGTACCTGGCGTAGGCGACGTGAACGCCTTTTCGCAAGACTACAGCATGCGCATCTGGCTGAACCCGGACAAGATGGCCGCGCTCAACATCACCGCGGCAGACGTGGCCCGCGCCATACAGGAGCAGAACACACAAGCCCCGGCAGGCATCATCGGCGCGCCGCCGGCCAAAAAGGGGCAAGCATTTGAATACACCGTAAAAGTGAAAGGCCGCCTGCTCACGGCGGAAGAATTTGGCAACATCATTGTGGCCACCAACCCGCAAACCGGTTCGCTGGTACGGCTCCAGGATATTTCCCGGCAGCAGCTCGGCTCTTTCTCCTATGCCGTGGAAGTGAAGCCAGACGGGAAAAACGGTACCGGTATGGCCATTTACCTGGCGCCCGGCGCCAATGCGCTTGACGTGGCGGAAAGGGTGGAAACCAAGTTCAAGGAGCTGGCCCGGTCCTTCCCGGAAGATGTGAACTGGCTGGTGCCTTTTGAAACCGTCTCTTTCGTAAAAATATCCATCAACGAGGTAATACAGACCTTTGTTGAGGCCATGATACTGGTAATACTGGTGGTGTACCTCTTCCTCCAAAGCTGGCGGGCTACGCTGGTACCGGTATTGGTAATTCCCGTTTCGCTGATAGGCACGTTCATCTTCTTTACGCTGCTGGGTTTTTCCATCAACACCCTTACGTTGTTCGGCTTTGTGCTGGCCATCGGGATAGTGGTAGACGATGCCATTGTGGTGGTAGAGGCCGTGCAGCACCATATTGACGTGAACGGCATGAACCCGCTGGAGGCCACGTACAAGGCCATGACGGAGGTACAGGCGCCGGTAATTGCCATCGGGCTGATACTGGCCGCGGTGTTTGTGCCCGTGGCGTTCATTCCCGGCGTGAGCGGCAAGTTGTACCAGCAGTTTGCGTTGACCATTGCGTTCTCTGTAATACTGTCCGCATTCCTGGCGCTCTCGCTTACACCGGCCCTTTGTGCCGTGGTGCTGCGCCCCAGCCGGCTGGATGAGAACTCCAGGGGTATCAACAAGCTGCATTACAAGTTCAACAAGTGGTTTACCCGCTTCACGGAAAGATATACCCATGGCGTACGCCGTGCCATCAAACAAACGGCCTTTGTACTGATATTGCTGGGCATCCTGTTCGGCGCCGCGTTTGCGCTGTTCAAGAAGGTGCCCACCACCTTTGTGCCGCAGGAAGATATGGGCGCCCTGTTCCTGGTAGTGGAGCTGCCTGACGCATCTTCTTCCGTACGCACACGTGAAGTAGTAGAGCGCATCAACAACATATTGCTGGCAGACACTTCCGTAGCCCACTTTATGGGCGTATCCGGCATCAATTTCGTGGCTAATGCCATCAAGCCCAACTCCGCCACGTTCTTCGTGAACCTTAAACCCTGGGACGAGCGGCTTGCGTATGGAGACGATATCAACACCGTATCCGGCCGCATACAGATGAAGCTGGCGCAGATCACGGAGGCCACGGCCCTGGCGCTGCCTTCTCCCACCCTGCGCGGCATGGGTACCTCCACGGGCTTCACCTATGTGCTGGAGCAGCGCAGCGGTACAGACGTGGCCGAGTTTTCCAAGGTATTGCAAAACCTGCTGGTGGCCGCCAACAAGCGCCCGGAAATAGCCAGGGCCTATGCGTTCTTCAGCGCTACTACACCGGAGTTTAACGTGGAAGTAGACCGCGAGCGCTGCAAACAGATGGGCGTGGCGGTAAACGATGTGTTCAATGCCCTGCAAACCTTCCTGGGCGGTATGTATGTGAACGACTTTACCCGTTTCGGGCGCAGCTTCCGCGTGGTATTGCAGGCAGACAGCAGCTTCCGCCAAACGGTTAACGATCTGAGCTTTTACCATGTACGCAACCAGAACGGTGAAATGGTACCCCTCAGCTCTCTCATTAAAACCAAGCTGGGCGCAGGCGCACCGGTTATCAACCACTTCAACCTGTACCGCTCCGCGGAGATCAGCGGCACCAGCAACCCCGGCTTCAGCAGCGGTGACGCCATCAAGGCCATGGAAGAAGTTTCCAAAGAAGTGCTGCCCGCTAACTTCGGGTATGAATGGTCTAATATTTCCAAGCAGGAAATAGAGGCCGGCAATAAAAGCACCATGATCTTTGCCTTGTCTATCCTGTTCGTATTCCTGTTGCTCACTGCATTATATGAAAGTTGGTCTGTCCCATTCTCTGTACTGCTGGCCGTACCGGTAGCCCTGTTCGGGTCTATTATTGCCCTGTGGCTCACCGGCCAGGCAAACAGCGTTTATTCGCAGATCGGTTTGATCACGCTGATAGGGTTATCTGCCAAAAACGCCATATTGATCGTAGAGTTCTGTAAAGAACGCGTAGACAAAGGCATGCCGCTGATCCAGGCCACCCTGGAGGCGGTGAGCCTGCGTTTCAGGCCCATCCTGATGACCTCCTTTGCGTTCATCCTGGGGGTATTGCCGCTGGCACTGGCCAAAGGCGCGGGCGCTGCCGCAAGGGTCAACATCGGTTTCACAGTAATAGGCGGCATGCTGGCAGCCACCTTGCTGGCCATTTTCAGCGTGCCGGTATTGTATGTGCTGATCACCCGGCTGGCGTACGGTAAAAAGAAGCTGGCGCAGCTGGAGGAAGAGGGCAGGAAGAACCCGCCGCCCGCCGCACCGCAGCATTGATCAATTCCTTTCTTCAGCGTTCTCCTTGTCCCATCCGCCGTCGCGGATCAGCATGTTGGTATATGCATCTGCCTGTATGAGCTTTTGCAGCTCCTCCATTCTTTCCCGCGCTATGTTGACGTACTGCTTGTCGTCACGGTAAGCCGCCAGCCCTTTCAGCGATTTCTCGTCAAAGCGCCGGAACATGCGCGCCGCGCGTTGTGACTGGTAGGCGCGGCGGCCCAGCATTTCCAGCACATCAGCCGCCAGGCGCAGGGAAGTGTCTACTGTTTCCCGGTAAATATGCAGCACGCCCGCGTTCATGAGATCAAAGGCATCAGCGTTCTGCGTGGCCCTTACCAGCATTTGCAGGTGCGGGTAATGTTTTTTTACGGTATCTACCACCTCCAGGTTCTTCTCGGGCGTAGCCATGGCGATCACGATCAGGCGCGCCTGTTCTGCTCCCGCAGACTTCAGCATGTCTGCGCGCGCCGCATCACCATAGTACACTTTCAGCCCCATCTGCCGCAAGAGGTCTACCCGGTCAGAATCAAGGTCAAGCACGGTAGCATGAACACCGCTGGCGCGCAGAAAACGGCCTACCACCGTACCGAAGTGGTCAAAGCCGGCAATGATGACGGGGTTCTTTTCGTCTATGGCATCCGGCTCCCGCTCTTCGCGGTTGGCCGTGCAGCCGAAGCGCGGCACAATCACCTTGTCATATACCAGCATCAGCAAGGGCGTAAGCGCCATGGTAATGGCCACCACGGCCGTCATAATGTCTACCAGCGCCGGCGGCAGCAGTTTGGACTCTTCGGAAAAGGAGAACAGCACAAAAGCGAACTCACCTACCTGCGGCAATGCAAAGGCGAACAACAGGTTTTGCTCCCCGCTAAGGCGGAACAGTTTCCCCAATCCCGCCAGCACCAGGAACTTCACCACTAAAACGCCGGCCACCAGGCCGGCAATGAGCCAGGGTTGCTCTACAATGAGCCCGAAGTTGATGGTAGCGCCCACACCAATAAAAAACAGCCCCAGCAGCAGGCCTTTAAAAGGCTCAATGTCACTCTCCAGCTCATGCCGGTACTCGCTGTTGGCCAGTACCACCCCGCCCAGGAAAGCGCCCAGCGCAGGGCTCAGGCCCACCAGCGTCATCAGTACGGCAATAGCCACTACCAGCAGCAGGGCAGATGCCGTAAACAGCTCCCGCAGCCGCGTGCGGGCCACAATATGCAGGATGGGCTTCACGATATAACGCCCTCCTACCACCAGGGCAGACACAGCGCCGAACACCACCAGGGTTTTCACCCAGGCGGGCTGGTGCGCTATGAGAGACTGCCCGTCTTCTACCGTACCCGCGGCTCCCGCCGGGCCCAGGAGCGGGAAAATAGCCAGCATGGGTATCACCGCCACATCCTGGAAAAGCAGCACGGAAAAAGCGCTTTGTCCCGCGGCAGAGCCCATCTGCCCTTTTTCATTCAATATTTGCAGCACTATGGCCGTAGAAGAAAGGGAAAGGATCATACCCAGCACCAGCGCCTGGTTCCATGGCAAGCCGAAAGCTATGCCCAGGCCCGCTACCGCCACGGCCGTAACCACTACCTGCAGACCTCCAAGACCCAGAATAGGCGCCCGCAATTTCCAGAGCAGGGACGGTTCCAGCTCAAGGCCAATCAGGAAAAGCATCATCACCACCCCGAACTCCGCAAAATGCATCAGGTCTTCCCCGCCATGCCCGATAAGCCCCAGCAGCGCCGGCCCTATAATGATGCCACCCATAAGGTAACCCAGCACGGAGCCCAGGTTCAGCTTTTTGGCCAGGGGCACAAAGACTACCATGGTAGCGAGATAAACTAGCGCCTGATAGAAGAATGATTCGTTAGACATAGTTAATTGCGAATTAGAATTAGGAATGGCCTGATGGATCTGGCTGCGGGTTAACGATCAAAGCGGCTGTGTTCATTTTCAGTTGTTCCAGCAGTTGTATGTAGCGGTTGGCATGTTCATTCAATTGCTGGTCATTGAGGGTATTGGAACTATGCACCACAAAAGGAGGCAGATACTGCATGTAACAAAGACGGGCCGTCTGTTCAAAAGGCAGCAGGAAAGCGTTCACCGGGTGGCCGTGATGCCCCTCCGTGCTGTACGCCTGCTCATTGCCCGCCATAGACAGTACGTTCATCATCCGTTTTCCCTGCAGGCGGGTGCCGTTTTTACCATAGGCCCAGCCGTGCTCCAGCACCAGGTCCATCCACTGTTTAATGAGCGCAGGGCCGCTGTACCAGTAAAAAGGGTGCTGGAAAATGATCACATCATGCTGCTCCACGATAGGTTGTTCGGCCTGGGGAGACACGTCAAAGTCAGGGTAGACCTGGTAGAGGTCACGGATGGTGACGTCCTGCACAGTAGCTGCTGCCCGCAGCAGCCGGGCGTGTATGCGCGACCGTTCAAAGGCCGGATGGGCGAAAAGAACGAGGATCTTCAATGATAACAATGAGTTAGGAATTATAAATTGGTTAGTGCCCGCAGGCGGCCTCAGGGGGGCCTGCTGTGCTAAAGTTAGAGAAATTCCGGGGAAGTGGAGCGGGGCGCTGCATGCGTTTGACCTTGCAAGGCAACATACCGGGGGAGGCAAAATGCTCAGGGGTAAAAAAAGTCTTATGGTGATGTACCATAAGACTTCTTCTAAATTCGGTCTATTATCAGGCGGTTGCTTTTTTCGTTTACACCTGCAACGCCTCCGCCGCCGCTTCATCTACAAACCAGTGCAGCTCGCCATTTTCCGGTCGGATAAGCTGGGAGGGGAAACGGTCGGGGTCGGGGGCGCCGTCTATCACGCTTTTGAGCGTGAGCGCCTTGCCGGCGCCGGTGGCCATGAACACCACGCAACGGGCCAGGTTGGTAACAGGGGCCGTGAGGGTAATACGGTACATGTTCTGTGCTTCCAGCCAGAAGGCTTTTGCCCAGGCTTTGCGCTCATGTACAATAGGCAGGCCGGGAAACAGCGAGAGGGTATGCCCGTCATCTCCCATTCCCAGCAACACCAGGTCAAACGTATATTGTTTACCGTCAAAATAACGGTGAAGCGTTTTTTCGTATTCGGCGGCCGCGGCTTCCGGCTCAATGTCTGTGCGCATCACATGGATGTTTTCCGGCAGGGCGCCCACCTTGTCCAGCAGTACGTCATAAGCCATGCGGGCGTTGTTACGGGCGTCCTCAAAAGGCACGGCCCTTTCATCGCCCCAGAAAAAATGCACTTTCTGCCAGTCTATCATATTCACATAAGGTTCCTTTGCCAGCAGGGCGTATAATGCCTTGGGGGTATTGCCGCCGGAGAGGGCAAACGTGAACCGGTCCTGTTGCTGCAGCACGTCCTGTATCTGCTGGCTGATAAAAGCGGCCAGGTTTTCGCTGAGTTGCTGCGGGTCTTTTGCTACATGCAGTTCCATGAGTTGAATTACAGGTTAGAAAAAATGTTATTTCGCCGGCGGCAGGTTGATCCATGAATGGCCGTCCCGCGCAATGAGCGCATCAGCATCTTCAGGCCCCCATGAGTCCGGTACATAGTTCGGGAAATCTTGCGGGCTGCGGTGCTCCCATGTTTCCAGGATGGGCATGATCACTTTCCAAGCCGCCTCTACCTGGTCTGCCCGCATGAAGAGCGTGGCATCACCTTCCATCACGTCCAGCAGCAGCGTTTCATACGCTTCGGGGGTATGATCATCAGAGCCTTCATAGTTGAAGGTCATATTCACAGGGTCAAGCGTCATGGTCTGGCCCGGACGTTTGGCCTGGAAGCGGATGCGGATGTCCATTTCAGGCTGTATGCTGATGGTGAGGCGGTTGGAGCGCCAGGATTCCGCGGCTTCCGAAGGGAAGGCGAAAGTGGGGGCGTCTTTGAACTGTATGGTGATGTGGGTGGATTTCTGATGCATCAGTTTGCCGGTACGCACATAAAACGGTACGCCCTGCCAGCGCCAGTTATCTACATAAAACTTGACGGCGGCATATGTTTCCGTGTTGGAAACCGGGTCTACGCCTTTTTCTTCGCGGTAGCCTGTTACCTGCTTGCCTTTCATCCAGCCGGCGCCATACTGGCCGCGCACGGCGTTCTCATGCACGTCTTCTTTTTTGATGGGGCGGATGGCGTTGAGCACGTCCACCTTTTTATTGCGGATCTCGTTAGCGTCGAAAGAAACAGGGGCTTCCATGGCTACCATACACATCAGCTGCAGAATATGGTTCTGCACCATGTCACGCAGGGCGCCGGAGTGCTCGTAATATCCGCCGCGACCTTCCAGTCCAACACTTTCCGCCGCCGTGATCTGGATGTGATCTATATAATGGCGGTTCCATACCGGCTCAAAAAGAGCGTTGGCAAAGCGGAGCGCCAGGATATTCTGTACCGTTTCCTTGCCCAGGTAGTGATCTATGCGGAATATCTGCTCTTCAGCAAAAAGGCCGGCCAGCAGGTCGTTCAGCTCATGCGCGCTGGCAAGGTCGTGGCCGAAAGGTTTTTCGATCACAATGCGGGTGGTGCTCTTGTCTTTACAGAGGTTGAGCGTACCCAGCTCCTGCGCAATGGAAGGCACCAGCTGCGGGGCTACGGCCAGGTAGAAGATCACGTTGGGATGAGTGCCCCATTCCTGTTCCTTTGTTTGTACGTACTCTGCTATGCGCTGGTAGGATTCGATATCGCCCGCGTCCAGCTGCAGGTAGTTCACATGTTCGAAAAACTCCTTGTAGTGGCCGTTGGCCTCCGCCTTGCGGCGGCTGAACTTGGAAATGCCTTCCTGTAAATGGGCGCGGTAGTTTTCCGCGCTGTACTCTGTACGTCCGATGCCTACTATGGCAAATTGCTCCGGCATCCACTCGTCCAGGAAAAGATTATACAGCGCCGGTGTCAGCTTGCGGTAGTTCAGGTCCCCGCTGCCGCCGAAGATAAAGAGAATGGAGGCAGGCGGGCGTTTATGATGTTGCATAAAAAATCAAAAATTATGAATGGTGTTGCCAGGAAGTATGGAAGCTACCGGGCATGTCTATACGCTGATATGTATGGGCGCCGAAATAGTCCCGCTGTGCCTGTACCAGGTTGGTGGGCAGTTTTTCGTTGCGGTAGGCATCGAAATAAGACAACGCCGCCATGAACCCTGCTGCTGGCAGGCCGGCCTGTGCCGCCTGTACCACTACGGCGCGGGTGTTATGCTCCTTGCTTTTCACGATGTCTGCCACCGCCTTGTTGAGCAGCAGGTTGGGCAGCTCCGGCGCCTGTTTGAGCGCGGAGTAGAAGGTACCCAGCAGGGCAGAGCGGATGATGCAGCCGCCACGCCAAACCTTCACGGCTTCCGGCAGGGGAATGTCCATCTGGTGAGCGGTGGAAGCGTTGTACAGCATGGCCATGCCTTGCGCGTAACACATAATGGTGGCAAATTGCAAGGCATCTTTCACCTGGGATATGAACAGCTTCGTTTCGGCCGAAACCGGTATTTTAGGCTCTTCGTACACCTTTGCCGCTTCTACCCTTTCCTCTTTGAAAGCGGAGATGGTACGCATGGCTACGGCAGTATCAATGACGGTAGCAGGCACGCCCAGGTCCATGGCCTCCTGAGACGTCCATTTACCCGTGCCTTTGGAGCCAGCCTTGTCAGAGATGACATCAATGAGGCGCTGGCCTGATTTATCGTCATTCTGGAGGAAGATGTCTGCAGTGATCTCCAGCAGGAAAGACTGCATTTCCCCTTCGTTCCATTCCTTGTATACCTGGTGCAGCTGGTCATTGTTGAGACCGACGGCTTTCAGCAGGCGGTAGCTTTCGCTGATCAGCTGCATGATGGCATACTCTATACCGTTGTGCACCATCTTAACGTAGTGGCCGGCAGCACCTTTGCCAAGGTACGCCACGCAGGGCTCCCCGTTCACTTTGGCAGAAATGGCTTCCAGCATGGGTTTTACATGCGCATAGGCCTCCTGGTCACCCCCCGGCATAATGCTGGGGCCGGTACGGGCCCCTTGTTCGCCGCCGGAAACGCCCACGCCCATAAAATGGAACCCGGCATCTTTCATGGAAGACACGCGGCGAAGGGTATCCGTAAAATGGGAGTTGCCCCCGTCAATCACAATATCCCCCGGCTCCAGCAACGGGCGGAGAGATGCCAGCACGTCATCTACCGGTTTGCCGGCGGGCACCAGCATCATTACCCGGCGGGGCTTCTGCAGCTGGCTGATCATTTCTTCCAGCGATACCACCCCTTTTACGCGGGTGCCGGCAGATGCCGAAGTTTCAAGGGCCTGTGCCTTTTCGGTGTCTTTATCAAACCCGATCACGGCAAAACCATGGTCTGCCATATTGAGCAGGAGATTGCGCCCCATTACGCCCAGGCCGATCATTCCAAATTCATACAAGCTGTTTGCCATAGAGTATATTAACTGAATTGTGCGGCGAAATTAGCCATTTAGCCACTATTATTTTTGCAATTGTGTTGGGAAATCGGCTATTGCCGGAAATGCCTACATATGTACAGGTGCACTCATTCAACAAAAATAGGCACAAAAATGCTATAGGAAAAGTGGTATAAGCGGCATAAATTACAGTATTAATCCCGACCCCATGAAAACAGGAACCATTTTTAAGCATTACCTGCCATGCTTGTATTTCATTTTCCTTGCGTTATGTATATTCTTTGAATTTCATAATAACATTATAGCGCCAGCCATGCTTGTCCTCTTCCTGGCACTGCTCTTCATCAGGCGTACATACGCCCGCATGACGGTGGGGCTGCTCATGCTGTTCCTTTCCCTTTATTTTTCACTGGCCTGGTTTGATGAAATGGTAGATGTCCGCGCAGCGGGCGGCACGCCCTCGGCCGGGCTCCGGAGCGCTATTCTTTTTATAGCCGGGGCATTCTGTATGTCTATCCTGCTCATCATTCCCCTGCACCTGCCCCGGAGAATGCCGCTATATAACAGGAAATAGCCGGTTAGCGGTTAATGACCATCTCCGCCCCCAGCGGCGTTGCCTGCGAGCCTATCAGACCTTTGGCGTACACCGTGTATATTTTTCCTTCCGTGAGGGTAACGCCCGGCCGGGTGAACACCAGGGAGTCATCTGAGGCCCTTCTTACCTCAATGGTATAGGTACTGGCGGCTACCGCCGTAAAACCCTGGTTGGCCACGCCGCTCTCCGGCGTTTCAAAGGAGCGGTTGGGGAAAATGGGGGTAAAGGCCCCGTCTTTTACATACCCGATGGTAACTGCAGGGGCGTCTGGCGTAAAATGGAAAAACCTGATATGCGCCTTGCCGGCTTCCACTGCCGGGAACACATCTTCCACAAACAACCCTTTCACGCGGGAGCCTGTGTCATACACAAACATGGTATAACGGTGGTCTTCCTGCAGCTGAATACGCTGGTTTACCACGCTGGTACTGGTGCCGGCCAGGTTGGCCTGGAACTGGCGCTGCCCGGTGTAGGCATCCAGGTAGCCGGTGTTGGCCAGGTAGTTGAAAGGCAGGTTGTTGATGCGCAGACCGTCCATTCCAAGGTCCAGCCCGCCGGTACCGGGTGAGGCATGGGTGATCTGGAGTTTGGCAACGGGCAGGGCCGGCGTGTCGTCATTACTGTTGCAGGCGCTGAAAACGGCCATAACGCAAAGGCAGGCAAGTAGCAGGTTTTTCATGATATGTGGTTTAAAGGTGCCGGAATGGATATGGGGAGAGCAGGACGTCAATACCAACAGCTTGTTGCCGGGATTGTTCAATTAAAACCGGCGCTGTATCTTGTATGTCATGAAAACGTTTTTCCTGCTCATTTTATTCTGCTGCGGCGCTACCGCTGTTTCCGCGCAGGCGCAAACATCAGCCCGTCCCGTGCTGAACCACCTGGCCCTCTATGTGCAAGACCTGGGGAAGGCTACCGGCTTTTACCGTGACCTGCTGGGACTGGACACTATCCCGGAGCCCTTTCATGACGGCAAACATACCTGGTTTGCCGTAGGCCCTGTTAGCCACCTGCACCTGATTGCCGGCGCCAAAGCTCCGCACCGGGGAGACCGTAATACCCACATCTGCTTCAGCGTGCCTTCCGTGGAAGCGTTTATTGAACGGCTGGAAAAAGCCGGCATGGAATATATGAACTGGGCAGGGGAAAAGAAAAAGATCACTCTGCGGGTAGACGGGGTGAAACAGATCTACCTGCAAGACCCTGACGGGTATTGGATAGAGGTGAACGATGCCCGGAAGTGACGGTATACGCAACTGAATGGTCTCAACCCTTTTTCAGCAAGTAGCGGTGCGGTCTGGGCTTGCTTAGCGCCGGCAAAGAGTCCAGCGACCGTTCCCACTGCTGCCTGATCTGCGCCTCTTTGGGCTTGCTGTCAAGATAAGTGACGAACATCTTTTTTACATAATCCGAATCAGGCTTCTGCGCATGCGCCGTATCGTAGAACCGGCGCACAGTTTCAATGTTTTCGTTACCCGGCAGTGTATTGATATAACGATGCTCTATCAGCCGGAGCGCCCTGAGCTGGGCTTCCAGCTGCCAGCGCTTCTGTAGCAGCGCCTGCACTTTCAGGGCCTGCTGGTATTGCGGTGTCTGCTGTACGGTGGCCAGGTTGATGCCCCTTTCCAGCTCCCCGGAAAAGAAACGGCCAATTTCCACGTCATCTATGGCCAGCACATAATTTCCCGGTACCAGGTAATTGAACTTCAAGATCTCCCGGTTGAGATTGTCCACAAAAGGTACCAGTTCAGTTGCCTTCAACTGGTCTTCCCGGATGGGGAACGGCAGGGCTTTTTCGAGGGCGGTGAACTGTATCTGCCCGTCTTTGCGGGAAAAATCCGAAATGGTGCATTGCTGGCTTTTGGCCTGGCTGCTCTTCACATCCCGGTCTGCCACTATATTGGCCACGGTAGCCGGCGCTTTAATGGTTTTCAGGAACTCCCAGGCCATCAGCAGGTGCCCTACCCCACCCGGATGCACGCGGTCTTTCCCGATGAGGGTGGCTGTGCTGTCTGTTGCCTGTACTTCCGCGTTCAGTTTGGTGAGCATGCCCCAGTAGTCTACCACCAGCAGGCTATCCCGCCCGGCAAATTCCCTGGCATAGCCAGCGCATACTTTCAATGCATCATTTACGCCGCGGAGGTTGTTGCCGGCCATTTTTGAGGTCTGGTCATAAATGGACGGTGTTTGCAACACCACGCGGATATTCTTTGCCAGGAAGATGCGTATAATACTGTCGAGGTTTTTGCGATAGGTGGCCAGCGCCGCCTGCTGTTTTTCACGTATGCCGGCTTCATTTTTCCGTTTGGCATCATACAGCGGCCGGTTCACGTCGTTCATGCCTATCATGATCACAGCCCAGGTGGGGCGGTGTACCAGGATGTCGTGGTCCATACGCCGCAGAATGCCCCCTGTCACATCTCCGGAAATGCCGCAGTTGAAGAACTGCACGCCCAGTTGCGGATAACGGGTGCTGTAATACAGTTGAACATTGTGCCAGTAATCTCCGTTATGGGTAATGCTATTACCGACAAAACAAACACGGTCTCCCTTTTTAAAGAACTGGGCGTTGGATGAGAAGCTGCAGAAAAGGCAGCAGAGGAAAAACAGATAGCGCATCCCTAAAATTAGCAAATGGACCGGAAAAACTCACTATAGCGCGGAATACGGCAGCCGGGGGAATAAAAAAAATGCGCATCGGGGAATGCGCATTCACTAAAGGGAGCGGGATAACAAACAGTTTAATTATTCAGACTAGCTGTCGCAAAATTAGTGGCCGGTTTTCATAATGACACCAGTACAACCGCTGATTTACAACAATGCGTATTTCTACGCACCGGCGTATATCATTATACGGTTTGGATTAACGCAAACGTTTGCATAACTTGGTTCTTTAAAATTCCATGATTTCACGATATGAAAACTACATCATTCCTTCAGGGGCTGGCAGTGGCTTGCTTGCTGCTGTCTGCCGGCAATGGCCACGCCCAGTCCGGAGACCTCACCAAATTCCCTAAAGGCGCTACGCCGCAGGAAATAGGGCAGCGCATTGCCAGCCGGTTTGTGGCCTCCCCGCACCCTAATTTCGGCCGCCCTACCCCGCCCAGGGTTATCACGTATCCGGAAACCTGCGCCTGGTACGGCTCTCTGACCTTTGCAAAAGAGAGCGGCAACAAAGCCCTGTTGCAGCAGCTGGCGGCCCGTTTTGAGCCGCTGTTCGGCGCCCGGGATACACTGGTCCCTGTACCGGACCATGTGGACTACACCGTGTTCGGCGCTGTACCCCTGGAACTGTACCAGCAAACCAAAGATGCGCGTTACCTGGCCATCGGGAAACGGTTTGCAGACAAACAATGGGGCCCGCCGGAAGGCAAGCGGGTAACAGACGATTCCCGCCGCTTCTACGCCAAAGGCTATACCTGGCAAACCCGGCTGTGGATAGATGACATGTTCATGATCACGGCAGTTCAGTCACAGGCCACCCGCGCCACCGGAGACCGGTCTTATATAGATAAGGCGGCCAACGAAATGGTGTTCTACCTTGATTCGCTGCAAAAACCCAACGGTCTTTTTTACCATGCCCCCAACGCTCCTTTCTTCTGGGGACGCGGCAATGGCTGGATGGCGGCAGGCATGAGCGAGCTGCTGCGCTCTGTGCCGGAAGACAACCCCAACCGTCCCCGCATTCTGAAAGCTTACCAGACCATGATGGCCAGCCTGCTCAAATACCAGGCGGAAGACGGCATGTGGCGGCAGCTGGTAGACGACCCGCAGTCATGGCCTGAAACTTCCTGTACCGGTATGTTCACCTATGCCATGATCACCGGCGTAAAAAACGGCTGGCTGGACAAGAAAGTGTACGGCCCTGCCGCCAGGAAAGCCTGGCTGAAGCTGATCACCTACATTAATGAAGACGGAGACATCAGCGATGTTTGCGAAGGCACCAATATGAAAAACGATCACCAGTATTACCTTGACAGAAAACGCCTTACGGGGGATATGCACGGACAGGCGCCGCTGCTGTGGTGCGCCACGGCCCTCCTGAGATAACAAAAAAGGGCTGACCCAAAAAATGGTCAGCCCTCTCTAATTCCTGTATGAGCTATTTTTCAACTACTTCAATGCAGTAAGTAGCACAACGCCAGATAGCCTCATAGGGCTTGCCGTTGTGATCACCGGCTTTTTTCTCTGTTTTGGCTACTTCAACCATATAACGGCCGGGCCAGAGGGGCGTGAAGGTAGTAGTGCCGGTGCTGTCTGTATACAGCTTTTTGATCCAGCCGTTGGGTGCAACCACCTCTACTTCACTTGATTTGGCGGGCGCCTGGTCTGCCAGCACGCCCAGGTTGATGCTTTCATTCACTTTATAGGTATGGCGGGCGGGCGTTTCCACTTTCAGCGGGTTGGCATTGGCGGAAGCGGCAGCGGCGGCGTTATTGCCCACCACAACGGCGGCGCTGGCATGATAATCCAGCCGGCTGCCATGGTAAAGGTCTTTTACAGAGTGGATCATCACCACCGTATACACACCGTCAGATTCAGGCGTAAAGAACGCTTTATAGTGGTCTGTTCCGGGGGCGGAAGTGAGCGGTATCACTTTTTTATCAGGCGTAATAACCGAGAGTTTGTAAGATTTGGTGTCGGAGAACCATTTGTCCAGCGGGGAAATGTCCTTATCTGCAAATTCGCCCCAGAAAACCCTTACTTCCTGCGGCTGTCCTTTCTTGCCGGTGGGGCTGGTCTCAATCCAGAGAGCGTGGGCGGATACGCGGAGGCCGGCCAGGACCAGCAGCACCGCCATCATCATCGATCTGTAGTGCATCTTTTTTTTTGCGGTAAAAGTAAAGGCCCGCGGCAGGGACGGCAACTCCAATCGGAAATTTGATTTACGCAATTGGGAAAAACAGCGGCTGGCCTGCTATTTGCAGCAGAATGGGGAATATTGCATAATTTAGTGAGAATGATGTACGTTATATACATCCAGTTATAAATCGATCTTACATGAAACGGTTCCTGTTATTCCTGTTATTTGCCCTGCCGCTGGCTGCCGGCGCCCAAACGCTGTCTGAGTCTGCGGTGGAAGACATTTCTGCAAAGATGGCCGCAAAGTTCCAGCTCCGCAATGACCCGGCGCTGGTGTTTGTGACGGAACAAATGAGCAGATCTGGCTCCGGTGGACTGGAAGTAGACAAAACCATGATGGAATTGGGAAAAGACCCCGCCGCCCTGGATGCTGCGCTGAAGTTCCTGTACCAGTACAGTGACTGCAACCGGCAGACCCTGATTGCCAACCTGCGCAATATGGACGTGAAATCCGGCAACGTGTTCCCGCTGGCCACTTATATCGTAAACAAGAATAAGGGGGAAACCAAAGCACTGCAGGATGAAAAGGCTGAACTGCTGCGCATAGGCGCCATTCCGGCCGTTACTTCCGTAATGGTGGCCCCGCCCGCCAACCAGCCCGGCGTAGTGGCTAACGCCACCACAGAAACGCCTGCCGGCGCTACCCAGCCCGCGTCAGCACCGGCCGCCCAGGGCAACGTTCCCGCGGCCGCAGCGCCGGTAGAAGATACCCGCAACTGGGAAGTTCGCAGCGTATTTGCGATGACCAGGCCTGATGACCTGCAGGCCCTGTACGGAAAAGAGAACGTAGAGCTCAGGGATGCCACTGACCTGGACGGCAACTACACCGGCAAGGCCTGGTACGTATACCCTGATACTGACAATGAAATGCAGGTGATCTTCAACGCAGACTCTTCCAAAACCATCACCTTCACGCATGAACGCTCCAAATGGAAATCGCCCTTCGGCATCAAACCCGGAGACCCGATAGATAAGGTAAACAAGGTAAATGCCCGGGCCTTCAGGGTGAACGGCTTTGAATGGACCAACGGCGGCATTGTAGACAGCTGGGAAGGCGGCGCCATGGATAAAAAAGGCGTGCAGATCCTCTTCCGCGCCATTAACAGCGGAGACCCCAAGCTCTATGACCAGTTTACCGGCGAAAAGAAATTCCGCTCAGATAACAGCGGCCTGAAAAAGCTGGGCGTGGTGGTAGACAAGGTGGTGTTCAAAACTTACCAGTAACATGCATTTAGAAATCTTTCCGGAACCCGGCGCTGCACAGCTGCCGGGTTTTTTATTCCCTGTAAAACCGTTTTATAGCGGATTCCCTATTTTCGGGCCATGGAAGTAACGGGAAACAGGTTCTACAGGCTATTGGTGAAGATAGGGCGGTATAGAACAAAATATACGTCTCACCGCAATTTTCTCATCATCCTCAGCTTTATTGTTGGCGTAATAGCCGCCGTAGCAGCGGTTTTGCTGAAAATAACCGTACAGTTCTTCGAGCACAGGGTAGATGTGATGAACAACTGGATGAACAGCAACTGGTTGTCTGCCACGCTCCCGCTCATAGGCACCGGTATTTCCCTGCTCCTGCTCACCCGTTTTTTCAGGCACAGGCTGAACCGGGGCGTAGGTTTCATTATACATAACATCATTACCAACAAAGGCCGCATTGAGAAGCGGCATACCTACGGCCATATTCTTACCAGTGCCATTACAGTGGCCTTTGGCGGCAGCGTAGGCCTGGAAGCGCCCATTGTGGCCACCGGCGCGGCCATTGGCTCCAACACCGGCCATGATCTCCGCCTCTCCGAAAAGGACACTGTTCTGCTGCTGGCCTGCGGCACCGCCAGCGGCATTGCCGCCGTATTTAACAGCCCCTTTGCAGGTATCATTTTTGTGCTGGAGATCTTCCTGCTGGATTTCAGCATTCCTTTCTTTATTCCCCTCCTGATCTCCACGGCTACCGCCACCGTTGTTTCGCAATTGCTCTATCCCGGCAAGTTTATGTTTGTGGCCAGCGAAAGCTGGAGCATACCAGCCATACCGTTTTACATTCTGCTGGGTATTTTTTGCGGCCTGGTATCTGTATACATCACCCGTTCTGTAGACTACATTGAAGGATATTTCGAAAAAAAGACCATGAACTGGAAAACCTGGCTGATTGCCGGCGTGCCCTTGTGCGTGCTTATTTTCCTTTTGCCTAACCTTTATGGGGAAGGGTACTCCACTATTACCAGCCTTCTCCGCGGAGACTACAACAGCCTTACCGCCCATTCCCTGCTGCAGCAATACAGCAGCTATTCCTGGGCTATCGTCTTAATGACGGTGCTGCTGCTGGTATTCAAGGTAGTATGCTCCTGCCTTACCATCAGTGCGGGCGGCAACGGAGGCATTTTTGCGCCATCCATGATCACCGGCGGGCTTACGGGGTTCCTCTTTGCCTATCTCGTCAACCTTTCCGGCATTTATCACCTCAATACGCCCAACTTCATTATTACGGCCATGGCAGGAGTACTGGCGGGCGTTATGCATGCCCCGCTCACAGCCATTTTTTTGCTGGCGGAAATTTCAGGCGGGTACAAACTGTTCATCCCGCTCATGATCGTAACGGCTATTTCTTATTTCATTACCCGCAGGTATGTGAAGCATTCTGTGTACCATAAATCGCTGGTGGAAAGAAAAATACTGACAGACCAGAACGATCATGATCATTTCTGATAAAGCGCAAGCCCGGTAGATACCGGGCTTTACTTTTAGCATGAGATATTGTTACAGCGAATTTGGATACGAACATTCCGCCGTAATAATACGGCGGCAGCGTAACCGGAATGTAAAGAGAAGATTATGAAACGGTTAAGAAATAAAACAGGGCTGCATGTCCGGGAATGGACCGCAGCCCTGTTAATCATCTGTTGTTCAGGTATTTTTTACCCGGTATATTTTGCAGGTCAGGGTTTCAGGCGCCGGGGGCGCTCCCATTCCTTGCTCATCTTTTCCGGCAACATATATACGTTGCCGTTGCGGTCTGAAAAATACAGCCTGGATGCGGATGGCTGGCGGCCATGGCCGTCTGCCCAAAAGGCATAGAACCCTTCATGGGCGTTCACGGGGCGGCGGGGATAGGAATGATTGCGGGTGCTGTTGCGGGTAAGTTGTTTGGACGTCCATCGTTTTCCTTCATTCCTGCTTTCCCACATCACTATTTCCCCTCCGGTGTTGTACGCCTGCGGGCCCTCGGTTGTGGGAGCTATCACCCGCCATACGCCGCCTTTTTCTATTATCAGCGAGCCCATATCATAGTTATTGTCTGACGCGGCAAAAGGCAATATCTGCCACTGCCCGTTCTTCCAGTGGGCGGTATACCACTGGCGCATGCCATTCACCGGGCCGGGCGCGGGGCCGCGGGAGGTTTCATAGAGGATCACGGGGTTGCCGGCTGCGTCAAAGTTCACATCATTGATATATACGTTCAGGCCTTCAGACGCATAGTCTTTCACCAGCGCGGAAGTGTCTCCCGTGCGCAGCGGCAGGGCCGCGGGGCGGCCATCTGCGGTTGTCCATGTACGGCCGAAATCATTTGTCTGCAGGTAATAAAGGTTGGTACGGTAGTCCAGCCCGGCGCCTTTCTGAACATTGGGATGATGATTGAACGCGCTGCCCACCCGGCGGCCCTGCTGACCGGTTGTCTGGTAATGGCCTTCTTCCATATTGGCCAGGTCTTTCCAGGGAGACCAGTGTATGCCGTCTTTGCTGGTCATATAGGCAATAATGCGGCAGTTCTTTTTGCCGTACCGCAGCGCCTGCGTTTCATAATGGGTGAAAAGACCCAGGAAACCATCCCCGGGCTGGTAGTACATTTGCAGGTAAGAGAAGTTATCCATCACCTGGTCTCCCTTGTACGCCTGCACCTTTTCAAAGCTGCTGATGTTGTAAGGTTGGCTGCTGCGGTATACAAAAGACGGGCGGGTAACGCCGTGAGAGGTGGAGAATAACCAGATATAGCCTTTGCTGTCTATCTGTATCACCGGGTTATCGTGCGCATCATCCGTAGCTTTGTCCATCACCACGGTTGGGCGTGATACCATGCCGGTAGCATGATCGAAACAACCCACTTCATGCAACAGGGTTTTGCCGGAAGAATCTGTGCCGCCATAACAAAAAAACGTTTTATTAACGGCAGGCGCATACACCGAAAAGGGGTAGTGATTGGAAGGGTACGTGCCCAGGCCTCCGCCGTATTTATAGGCATATTCGTTACCGGTTGGGCCAATGCTGTACCAGATGCCGCGGTAGCCTGAATCTGGCTCATTGATAAAACGGGGTTGCTGCGCGGCGGCGGCTTGTGCCAGCAGCAGCATAATGAGCATAACGGGAATTTTTTTCATGGGCTTTAAAATAATACAGATTTCCGGTGGATGCAACTTTGACGCGCAGGGCAGTGCCGGCTTTGACCGGGCACCGCAGCCAGCCCAACAAAGCGCAATAATGGCAACCATTCCGTTCTCTACCCGAAAGGGGCATAATTGCCGGCGGCGCTCCTCCAGCTACTGTTGCCGCCATTCCGTTTCAATACCCTGGGAGCGGATCCGTTGCTGGAACTGCGTCAGCAGCTCCCTGTCTTCACGCACCCGGCGGGGAATCACGTTCTTTTCCAGCGCATAGGCGGCCAGCATGCCTGCAGCCTCCCCAATACCCCACTCCACCGGGTGGAGGCGGTAGCAACCGTTGGTGATGTGGGTAGTGCCGATGTTTTTATTGGCAGGCAACAGGTTTTCCATGCGCACGGGCAGCAGCGCGCCCAGCGGTATCTGGAAACGCAGGCAGTCAAGGTGGAAATAGTTATTGCCGGCGCTGCTGGGATGAAGGTCTATGCTATAATGCCCCACACCTACGCTGTCAAAAAACTCCGCTGCCTTGTTGCCGGTGGCCTGGCCGGTTACCTGCGCACGGTTGAGGCTGCCCACATGTTCTTCCAGCACCGTGAAAACGGCCTTGATGCGGCGGGATTCGCGGATGTATGGATATTTGGCCATCCCGTCTTCCGTGCCCATGATGTCTTTCCGCAGGCGCAGCCCGGGCCAGCCTTTGCCACCATCCGGTCGTGGCGCTTCCGTTTGCAGCCAGTACAGCAGGGACAAGTTCAGCTGTTTGGCGCGCTCAACATGCTGGTTAAACTCCTTATCGCTCACGCCTACCAGGTTGCCCAGCATGTAATCATTCTGCGGCCAGTTCACGATGGTGATGTCTCCCTTGTAGGCGCCGGGCACAAAATTTTCCTTGCTGATGATGCGCCGGTAGTTCCAGAGGTTGAGCATGCTGCCTGTTTTGATACCCTCCGGATGAAAACCCAGCTTAGTGGGCTTCAGGGTGGTAGGCCGGGGGTAATGCAGCTCCAGCAGCTTGCCCGGCCAGGCGGGCGTAACCGCGGGAACGTGGTTGCGCCAGAAGTTATACTCCCGCGGCTTTTCTATTACGTGATTCTCTCCCGGTACATAATCCATCGCAAAACAAACGGTGAACGCCTGCTGGTTGCGCGGGTTAGCCGTTTCCTGCGCATGCAGCTCGCCGGTGTCCTTCTTTGATTCGGCGCCGGTCACAAATTCCGTACCCGTCAACGGCAGCAATTCTCCCGTTTCCGTGGCATCCGCAAAATATGGTGCAGCCAGCGTATACTCCCGCTTGCTGCGCAGGTTCACTACCTGCAGGCTCTGCACACGGTTGCCGGATACAGCAGCTTTTTTTACTTTATGCTCGGGCAGCAGCACCAGCTTGCCGGCGCTGATATAAGGCGCCAGCATGGCTTCCAGCACTGCCACCGCCGCTCTCGGCTCGTGACAGAGGCGAGACACCGCGCCGTCTCCCGGGTTCAGGTGAGGCCGTTGGGCAGCCGCTTCCGTAAGCGGGTAGTGGCGAATGTAGTATTGGCGGATGGCCGTTCTGAAATTGCGGTACAATTGCGTGGCGCCGTGCGTTTCAATAGCGCTGTGCTCGTCTGGGGGAACGCCTTGCTGGGTGAGCTGCCCTCCTATCCAGTCTGTTTCTTCCGTCATGATCACAGTGAGGTTATTGCGCAGGGCCGCCAGAGCTGCCGCGCAGCCGCCCAAGCCGGCCCCGGCTACTACCAGGTCCGCCTGCATCAGGTTGCCCGCCGGAGGCGGAGTATTGCCGGTTTCAGCAGAAGTATCTGCCGGAGGAGTAAAACCTGCCAGCGGGGCGGATAATGCTGCGCCGGTACTCATGGCCATCATGCCTAAAAAATTCCTTCTTTTCATAATCGATATAAATATTCCCCGTGAGGTCATCTAAACACATGGCCTAAAATAAGCGCAAAATTCCGCAAAGCCGAACCGCCCGTCCGGATATTCCGGCAGTTATCCTGAAAAAGCGTCTTTTGAGAGTTGAAATGCAGGCGCAGAAAGAAATCTTTTCGTTAAAATAAAAAAGCGGACGTACCGGTGATACGTCCGCTTTTACCATACTATTCAGGTTTACAATTTCACCCGCTTGGCCAGGAAAGCAAGGTATTTGGTATCCTCTTCAGCAAACAGGCTTTTGCCGCCCAGGCGGTAGGCTTTCAGCAGGTGCTCCAGCGCCTTGTCTTCCTGCTGCTGCTCCAGCGCTACCTGGCCCAGCCTCATCTGTATAAATGAATTGATCTTTCCATCAGGGCAAATGATAGCCTGCTGAAAATATTCGCCGGCCTGTTCAAAATCATCCAGCATAAAATACATATTACCAATACTGGAATACAGCCATGTGGAAGCTTCCCAGTCTGTTTTAGGCTCCGGCACCAGTTGCAGCGCCTCTTTGAATTTTTCCGCGGCGGCAGCATACTCCTCATCGTCGGCAAAATCGTTACCGGCTTCTGAAATCAGTTCTACCTGCTCATAGATTTCGTCTTTCAGGATTTTTGCGCTCATGTCCAAACATTTTTTGTTGCGCCCAAAACTAACCTTAATCTTTGATTTCAGGAAATCCGGACCGCTTGCAACAATGCCGGATAAAGCGTAATTTAAACATATGCAACAAGCGAAACGTTACACCCTTACCCTGCTGGCCTTATTGGGCTGGTTTGCCATTATTGCCCAGCTCTACCTGCTTATTGCCAACGGCCAGCTTCCCCTGGGAGAAGCCATTATCCGGTTCTTCAGCTTTTTTACGGTACAAACCAACATATTGATTGCAGTTTGCAGTACGGCTCTGCTGCTGAAACCGGGCGGTTTCTTTGCCAGAGCGTCTACCCAGGCAGCATTGTTGCTGTACATCCTGATAGTGGGGCTGGTATACAATGTAATACTCCGTTTTTTATGGGCGCCGCAGGGCATACAGCGGCTGGTAGACGAACTGTTGCACGCGGTGATACCTTTACTGTACCTGGCGTACTGGCTGGTATTTGCGCCCAAACAAGGGCTGGCCTGGAAGCAGGCCCCCTCCTGGCTGCTATACCCGCTGGCTTATATGATATACGTCATTATCCGCGGCGCTTTCTCCGGCTTCTACCCCTATCCTTTTATTGACGTAGTGCAGCTGGGCTATCCCAAAGCGCTGCAGAACGCCGCGCTGATATTGGTGCTCTTTCTCCTGCTCGGTGCTGTGATAATGGCGGGTGGCAGGGCATTGGCAAAAAGGCCGCTTTTAAAAAGCAGCCCGGTAAAATTGTAACCCTTCAGTAGCCAGTTCATCCGCGCTACCCGCCAGCGGCCGCCAGATGCAGGCCGCCCGCGCCAGCTCTTTAGACGGGGCGCCGAACGTTTCCAGCACAATAGCGCCGGTATAACCAATGTCTGCCAGCGCCGCCCTGATGCCCGGCCAGTCAAGATGGCCGGTTCCCGGCGTACCCCGGTCACTTTCATTGCCCTGTATATGGCACAACCGGTCTTTGCCAATTTTCCGGATGGCAGCGGGAATGTTCTTCTCTTCTATGTTGGCATGAAAAGTATCCAGCAGCAGCTTGATGTGCGGGCTGCCCGTTTCCTGCAGCAGCTCCAGCGCCTGGTCTACGGTATTGATCATATCCGTTTCAAAACGGTTGAGCGGTTCTAACCCAATGGTAACGCCATGGTCTGCCGCCACTTTGGCCGCTTCCCGCAGGTTTTCTATACACCAGGCACGCTCCTGCTTTTTTTGTTCGGGAGGTACTATCCTTGTTTTACCCACGGCGGAATATACCGGGCCGCCAAACACAGGGCTGCCCATTTGCGCGGCTATGGCCACACAATCTGTGATGTACCGCAGGCCGTTCTTCCGGACAGACGCGTCCGTGGAGGAAATATCCCTGTCTGGCCCGAAAGCGCCGCTGATGGTGATTTTCAACCCAAGGTCACGCGTGCGCAGCAACAGCTCCGGCCAGTTGATCAGTGATGCGTCTTCTACCGCCACTTCTACAATATCGTACCCTGCTTCTTTTATTTTGGGTAGCAGGTGAAAATGTGCGGTGGAAAATGGAGATACCCATACAAAGGTGCTGATGCCGAATGTCATGAATAAGGTGTTTAACAGGAAGCGGGGGCATGGCAGCCCCCGTATAAAATATGCTTATGCTTCAAAATCCGGAATATTGATGCGCACGCCGCCCTTCATGGCAGACTCATGCGCGCAGATGCCGGCGCAGGTATAGTTGGCCGCTATATGGGCGTCTACCGCGGAATCCCTTCCTTCTACGATGGCCGCCAGGAACTCCTGTACCAGGTGCGGGTGTGAGCCGCCGTGGCCGGCCCCCTGCAGGAAAGACACGTGATTGGGGTCGTCAATTTTTTCACGGCGCGTGAAGTGCGCAATTTCCGGGATCAGCATAGCGTCTGTGTCTGGCACCTCCACGCGGGCAGCGTTCTCGCCGCCGTCAAACACCACGTGGCTTTCATCCTGCAGCTGCTCCCATTCAAAAGACATCTTGGTACCATACACATCGTAACTCTCCCGGTACTGGCGCACTACGTCAAACAGGGAGCGGGTGGCTTCCGCTACCACATCTGAATTTTTGAGCGTGAACGTGGCGGTTTCCACGGCAAAGGGAGAACCATAGCGTTTAGCCAGGTCTCCACTGAGCCGGCCGGAACCATGGCATACCACGGTTTCCGCCTTGGTATTGTTGATGCGCAACAGGGGCGATATGGCATGAGTACCGTTGAGCATGGGCGGGAAACCTTTCCAGTATTCATCCCATCCTTCCATGCTCATATCCTGGATATGGGAGCCGCGTACAAACTGGATGCGGCCCAGCTGCCCGCTTTCTGCCAGTTGCAGGCCATACAGGAACTCGCGGGTGTACAACGCGGTTTCCATCATCATATACACTTTGCCGGCTTTGCGTTTGGCTTCTACAATGGCCTTGCAGTCTTCTACCGTCATGGCCATCGGAATGGTACAGGCGGTATGTTTCCCGGCGTTGAGGGAGGCCAGCGTCATGCGGGCATGTTCGGGCACGGGGGTTACAATATGGATGGCATCTACATCTGCGCGTTTGGGCACGTCGTCGTAATTGGTGAACAGTAGATCTTCGTCCAGGTTAAAGCGGGCTTTCAGCTCGTCCAGCGTTTTGCGGTTGCGGGTACAGATACCCACTTTTTTGATAGCCGGGTGTTGCTGGTAAATAGGTATGAATTCCTTGCCAAAGCCCATGCCTACAATAACTACAGTGATCTGTTTCATTACAAATGCTTATTAAGATGAATAAAATTATTTTTTCGCCACCCACTTTACAGCGTTCCTCAAAATGGTACGGTACTCCGGCAGCTCGTGCGCCGCCGCATCGTGCCCCAGCGCAAAACCCACAATACGCGCTTTCGGGTTATTTACCACAAACAGGCTGGGATAGGTTTGCCCGGAAGCATCGGGACTGGTAGTGGCCAGTACCTTTATTCCGGGACCGCTTACGTCTTCCTTGTAGTAGTACAGCTCATCCTTAAGGGTAAATTTTGCCGGCAGGCCTTTGGTCACCGGGTGTTTCCTGTTGTTCACCGTTACGCTGAACTCGCCGTACTTCTCATGCCCGCGGCTGCCGCCGCTTACCAGCTTAAAGTTGTACATAGGCCAGTCTTGCCAGTTGTACCAGATGGCCGCATGCGCCAGCACCAGGCCCTTACCCTGCTCCACAAAATCAAAAATGGCATTGCGGGTAGCAGAGTCTTTGATAGGCTGGTTGTTACAAAGGAAGAGCACGTCTGTTTGCGGCAGGTGCTGCAGGATGGTAGAGGGGTCTTGCGTGTAGGTTACAGTGGCAAGACCGTCTTTTTCAAGCGTGGCCGCGTCTTCCTGCCCGTACCAGCGTTCAAAGTTGTGCGAACCGCCGCCGCCTACCATCAGTACGCGGATGGATTGTGCAAAACTGTACAGGCCGGCGTTGAGCAGCACAGCACAGCAAATCATACATCGGATAAACATTTTCATATCTGGAGTAATTAAGTTATCTGGTCACCTGCATAATTCCGTTCATACCACGCCAGTGGCCGGGGAAGGTGCATACAAAGGGATAGTCGCCCGGTACCCTTGGGGCGGTAAACCTGAGCGTCACCGTTTCTCCCGGGCTCACCAGGCGGGTTGCCCAGAGTACTTCCGGTACTTTGGGCACGTACTGCATTTGAGATGCCTTAGGATCACGCACCATGGCATCTGCGGCGGCGCCTACCTTTTGCAGGGAGCCGGGTTTGATGATGAGCAGGTTGTGCTGCATACCGTCAGGGTTCTCCAGGCGGATGGTTACCTGCTGGCCGGCCTTTACGGCAATCTTCTTTTTGTCATACTGCATGATGTCTTTCACCACTTTAAGGTCTATCACCAGCGGCGGCGCCGCGCTTGCCCCGGCAGCTTCCGTAGCTTTAGCCACGGGCCGGTTCAGCTCCAGCGTAATGTTCTGGAGGCCGCCGGCAAAGGGGAACCGCCCGTTGTAGTCTGCAATGTGACTATCTTCCAGCACATCTTCCCCGGCCCGCACCGGCGCCTCCGGCGCAACGGTAAACAGTGCAGGGGCTTTGGCGCGGGCCACTTCCTTGCCGTCTATCAGCAATTGAATGCTGCCGTTTTTCAGCAGGGTGGCGCCGGCTTCGAACTTGTCTGGCAAGGGCCCGGTGGTACTGGCTTTATAGGTAATGCCTTTCTGGTTCACAACCATGTGCACGGCGCCGTCGGCAATATAAAGGCCGTAGCCGTTCTGCCCATTGCCGTGCGCCAGTATCATACCATTCAGCGCGCGTTCCCTCGGCTTGCTTACCATGGCTTTGATGGATATCTCTTTTCCTGCCGCGTCTGCAGAGAAAGGCGTGCCGCCCCTGTCTACCTTGTAAGCAGCATGATGGAGGCCTTTAAGAATGGCGGTCCTGAACGCATTGCTGCCTGCGGTCTGCAGCGCGGCGGCGGCCAGGAAACCTTTTTCATGGGCAATGGCAGCGGCAAACAATGCACGTGCCAGCCAGGGGTCTTTCGCATTCTGATTGAGGCCGGCGGCTTTATATACCATTGCTCCGGCGGTACCGGAAGCCGGGAAATCTGCCAGTACGCGGAAGGCGGCTACGCGGGCATGCAGATCTTTGTCGTTCAGGATGTTACTTTTAACAATGGCGTCAAGGCCGGCTTTGTTTTTGGGTAATACTTCCACGGCCGCTTTGCGTACGCCTGCCGCAGGGTGGTGGAGCGCCCTGCTCACAACGGCCATGGAGGCGGCGTTCAGCTCACCTAAACCGTGCAGCGCCCAGAGGGCATGTACGGCGGGACTATTCAATCCCACTGCGTCTACCTTCTGATTGTTGATGATCTTGTACAGACCGGGTATTACCTCCAGCCGCTTACCTTCCACCAACAAACGCTGAGCCGTCATTCTCCAGAACATATTGTCGTTCTCCAGCGCGGCCAGCAGGGCCGGTGCATCCGAAGCAGATAAATGAAGCGGCTGGTACGGTTTTGCATCTTTGTACACAACGCGGTAAATGCGGCCATGCGCCGAATCCCGCAGGTTGCTCTCGAAAGCGTTGCCCTTGCCGTGCGGCTGCTCTGTAAAGGGCAGCACTGTTTCCCGCGGGGCCTGCTCTTTTACGAATACATTATGCTGGATGATGAAGTTGTACCAGTCTGCTACCCACACCGCGCCATCAGGGCCGGTTTGCGCCTGCACAGGGCCAAACCATTCATCTGAGCTGGCCAGCAGGTTCCAGCCGTCTGCTTCGCGGAAGCCCGCGCCATCCGGCTCTATGATAGCATTATGCACCAGGCGCACAGTAGGCTCGTTCACAAAGGCCACCCTGTTCCAGTACTCTTTCGGGAAACTGCGGGCGGTGTAAAAATGGTGGCCGGTGGCGGAAGTGAAACCGCCCACCACATCTACCTGCCGGAGGTTAGGCGTCATGGCATGCACATCGTAGTGGCCGTCTATCTTCTGGATGGCGTCCAGCGCCTCCTGGCTGCCGGCAGCACGCTGCATATGCCGGGCGGGCATGGAATAGTATGCGCTGTGTGTGTTGTTGGCGGTAGAAATAAATACATGGTTATCTTCCGTGAAGCCAAGCCCCCAGGTATTGTTGGAACTTTTGGCCAGGAACTCAAAATCGCTCCCGTCAGGCTTGAAGCGGTATACGCCCATGGGGAAGCGGAAAGGCTTTCCGCCTATCTTCCCGTCAAAACCGGAGTAACCCACCACACCCCATATCTTGTTGTCAAAGCCGTATTGCAGGTTGGAGGGGCCGGCATGTGTGTCTTGCTTGCCCCAGCCGGTCATCAGCGTTTCCCTGACGTCTGCCTTGTCATCCCCATCCGTATCTTTCAGAAAAAGAAAATGCGGGGCCATAGACACAATGGCACCGCCATTGGTCAATACGATGCTGGTAGGGATGTTGAGACTGTCCGCAAACACGGTGAACTTGTCTGCCTTGCCATCTCCGTCCGTATCTTCACATATCTTGATGCGGTCGTTGGCCACACTGTCTATTTCAGTAAATGCATTGGGGTAATCGACAGACTCCACTATCCACAGTCTTCCCCTTTCATCCCAGGTCATGGCAATGGGTTTGGTAATATCAGGCTCCGCTGCAAACAGCGCTATATCAAAACCTGCCGGCATTTGGGTGAGTTTATTGGACTCCGCGGGGGAAAGCGCCTCCTGCATTTTAGGCACCAGGTAACGGCGGGTGTAGTCTGAAATAGTATCCGACTGGTAAATGTCCACATCAGGAATATTGAGGGCCGCCACCCGTTGCATCACCTCATCTCCCATTGCCCAGCATATACCGTTGCGGAGCATGTTCAGAAAATCACGGTTCTTCCAGGTATCGTCACTGCTGCCATAGGCGGTGTAAAAGACACGGCCCCGGCCCTGTGTACGCGTCCAGGTGGTAGGTTCTGCACTTCGTTTAGTAAGTACCGTTATATCTGATGCCAGCTGCTGGTGCGAGAGCAATGCATCTTTGGTGAAAAATGTATGCACCCCCTGCATTACCGCGTGGGACGGATTTTCTATTTGCATGGCGGCAGCTCCTTCCCTACTGTTCTTCAGGCGGCCGCCAAGAGCGCCCGCATACCAGGCGGAGTTTAAAAAACTGCCGGAGGCGGAGTTGAGCAATATCAGCCCCTTCCCGCCTTCTACAAAACCTTTCAGTGCCGCTTCACCGGCGGCCGGCAGCGCGGGAAAGTTACCATGAATCACCAGTGCGTCATAATGCGCCAGCCGGGCAGGCGTCAGGTCATTCAGCGAAGCGGTAAAGGTGAGGTTGATGCCGCTCTTGAATAATTTGGTGGCCATCCAGGTGGCGTGTTGCGAGGTACCAGCCTGCCCCAGGAACAGAATTTCCGCTCTTCCTTTTTTCTCCATTGTGGAATATGCAAAAGAACATGCTACCACTACCAGCAATAAAAATCCAATTCTTTTCATCTTCTCTTTCTATTTGAAAAAACAATAATCACTTTGGCTGCTTCAGCCGGGGAAGCAGCACGGCCCTGTACCCGCCTTTTGACCGGTAATACAGGATCATAAAAACATAGGCCGCCAGCATCACTACGGGAAACAGCGACACGGTGCGCAATGCGTCTTTCTTGGCATTTTCCTTTACGGCCTGGATGGTGGCCAGCGTTTGCGGTGCGGCGGTGGTGAGTTTGTCGGGGTCTATCACCAGGTAATCACCAAAGAAGCTGGTGCGCTGCTCTGTCACATAGGTGCTATGCAATGCGGTGCCGTTTAGCGCATCATATTTTTCCAGGTTGGCATCCAGTTGCTTATCCTGCACAAAACCAAGTACTACCGCGCCAATAACGCCAACGCCCACCTGCCCCACGGCGCCGGTAAAGTTGAGCGCCAGCACGCCCCCTCTGGGAAACTGCTCCGCCACTACGCCCAGCATGGTGCCCCATAAAAATGTTTTGCCCAGGGCGTACACGGTGGCCGCCACAATGATCATAAAACCGGCGGCATAAGAAAGGAACTGCAAACCGGCAATGGCTATCAGCGCGCTCAATGCCAGCAGGCCCAGCGGCGCAAAGCGGTGTACGAAAGGGCCTGAATAAAAACGCAGCACCGCCATGATGAGTGATGTATAGATCAGCACCCAGCCGCCACTCAAGCCGGCTTTCGCCATTTCCGGCGTCATGAGGTCTGTGATCCAGCTATCTGTACCCAGCTCTGTGGTAGCCAGCAATATCATTACCAATAGCAACAATATGAACATCGGCCGCCCCCAGGAACGCACCACCGCGCCCAAGATGGCAGTAGCCGCCAGGGTGATCACTATTTTACCGGTAAGTGACCAATCCAGCAAGCTGCCCAGCTGAAACGTGCACAGGCTGATAATGATGAACATGCCGCCTATGCCTACTTCCTTCACCATATCAAGGTAGCTGACACCGGCCTGCACCCGCTCGCTGACGGGGAAGCTGCGTTTGAAGATCATACCGCCGTACAACAGCACGGGTACCAGTATTACACCAATGATCCACTCCCAGCGGAGGCCGCCGTGCATCATGGCAATACCGGCAAGCCCGGCCAGCACCAGCCCTGTAGGCCAGCCTGCGTGCAGGATGTTGAGCCACTTGGTTTTTTCATGGGGGTACATGGTGGCTACTACGGGGTTTACCACAGCTTCCGCCGCTCTGTTGCCCAGCGCAAACAGCAAAGTGCCCCAATACAACATCCAGTAACCACCGGCCATAATGGTGAGCAGCACAGACAGCACATGGCAGGCAAAAGCAAACACCATGGCCATTTTATATCCCACCTTGTCTATGATAAGGCTGAACAGCACAATGCTGATGCCGAACGGCCAGAAGCTGACACCGAAAATTTCTCCCTGCTGCGTTTTGCTGAGCCCGAACTGAACGCCCCAGCCATCCATAAGAAAAGAGCGGAACACAAAGCCGAAGGCGGAGGCCACCAGTACGGTAAAGCAGCCCCAGAAAAGAATGCGGTGGTTTTCCTGATGGTGCGCTGCCTGTACCTTTATCTGCTGCCCCGCTGCTGTTGATGCTATGTCCATTGAATCCGATTAAGATACCGGAACCGGATGGCTACCCACGTGTCCACGTTCTGCGGGCAACCACCGGCCGGTATTATCTTTAAAGCGAGAGCTTTACAACTGGTGAAAAAATCATGTCTTCCACACCGGCCACCTTCAGGCCGATGCGCGCAAATACGTAAGATTGCGCGGGCACCAGCGTTGGTACGGTTACCGTCATGGATACATTGTTCGGGTCCGTAATATTGCCGCCGCTGATAGATGCGGAAGCAATGCTGTAGTTGGCGCCGTTGCCGGACACAAAGGCGGTTTTGTTGATGTAGAGGTTCACTCTTTCTATGTTACGCGCGCCGGTACCGGTAATAATCTTTTCTATTTTGAAAGTACCGGTCACCTTGCCCGCCGCCGCGCTGAACTGATGGTCCCTGATCATATAAAAAGGCGTTACTTCCAGGTCAAGCTCCTTGTTGCCGCTCATATTCACCACTACGGTATCTGGCGCGCCAGCTGCGTTTTTCTTCCAGAGGAAAGGCCCCTGGTTGTCAGGGATGATGAGTTTGTACTCCCCGTCAAAAAGCAGCACGGAGAAAGTACCTTCCTGTGTGAAGGTGGTGTTGCTCACCGGCCCCACCTTGCCGAAGCCGAACTGGTAGAGCTGAAACGGCACCTGGTTAAACTCCAGATGAATGGGCTCTCCCTGGTATACCACGCGGCCGCTCAGTTTGGACGTGGGCGGGTCATAGTTGTCTTTCTTGCAGGCAAATAGCGTAAGAGCGCCTACTAATATTGCGAGTTTTTTCATGATGTCATTTTTACGGTTAGTCCTGGTTGGGTTGTTTCACAATTTTGGGATTGTTGGAACGGATGTCATCATTGATGAACGAGTAGTAGTTCCCGAGCAGGAACCGGTTGGTACCCGTTACCAGGGACGATTTTACTACCCTGTACGTCCACTTGCCGTGGTTGGCGCCACCGGGGTTGTGCACCTTGTAAGACCACAGCGCCCAGGGCTGGGTGTTCCGCTTGGCAGCGGAGCCAATGTTGGAAAGCAGGTCCGATTCCGACAGGGGCACGCCGTCCCACAGCGTATGAGCCCTTCTCCAGCGTTTGTTGTCAAACAGCACGTGCCCTTCAAAAGAAAGCTCGGCGCGGCGTTCATGTACAATACGGTCAAATGTAATGTCTCCGGCGGCCAGGGGCACCACCAGCCCGGCACGCTTGCGCACTTCGTTCATATACCCTGCTGCTACATCTGCCTGGCCCAGCTCAAAAGCAGCTTCTGCGGCATTCAACAATACCTCCGCGTAGCGGTAGCGGATGAACGGCACTTCACTGCCGGTACCCCGTGAGCCGGAGCCTATAGCAGGATCTATGTACTTGCGGAGGTAAAAGCCGGATTGGGCGGTGTGTTCCTTGCCGGTGATGGGGCCGTCAAAGCCTACTACCTGCACGGGAGAGGTGGTGCCGGGCAATACCTTTTGCTGGCCCCGGTCATCTCCGGTTACAATGCCGCCGTCTCCCAATATGTAGCCGGCCCATATGTCTACAGGGCGGCCTTTAAAGGAAGTGCCGGGCAGCATTACCGTGCCTCCAAGGCGGGCATCACGGCCGGCAAAAATATCCAGCTGGTTGTTATAGTAGATGGGATTGCCGTTGCCGTCTTTTACGGGAAGAGGCGCAAAGGTGTTGTCCAGCTTTTCAAAACTTTGCACCAGGTTGAGTGAGGGGTTGATGCGGCCGCCTTCTTCTTCCTCCGCGCCGAAACGGGGCTGGTTCCACTGCGTGAAGCCATGTACCTTGCCGCTTTTCAGCTTGAAGTCTTCAATAAAAATAGACTCAGGATTATTGCCTTTATCGTAAAAAATAGCGGCAAAATTCTCCTGCAGATCGGTTTTGAAAGTATACAGGGCATAAGCGCCGGCAGAACCGCTGATTATTTCCCGCGCCAGCGTGAGAGCTTTGGTGTAATATTCATTGGCCTTTGCCGCGGGTATACCCACTTCGCCACCGGGCAGGCTCACCTGCGGGGTATTCACACCATATTTGGCAATGGAGCCTGCATACAGGGCGGCGCGTGCAGCCATGGCCAGCGCCGCGCCTCTTGAAGCGCGCGATTTTACGGAAACATCTGCCGGCAGGTCCATCTTGATGGCTTCCGCTTCGCTGATCACAAAATCATACATTTCTGACTCCTTTGCGCGCGGATGCTGCAGGTAGGTAGGGTCTCCCTTGTAATCGTACTCCATAGATTCCAGGATCAGCGGCACTCCTCCCATTCTCTTCGTCAGCTCAAAGTAGAAGTTGGCCCGCAGGAACCGGCCTTCCGCCAGGAAGCGTTTCTTGTCGTCTGCAGACAACTTTTCCGCCGCCTCACAGCGTTCCAGGAACAGGTTCATTTCGCGGATGTAAGCATAGTCCCAATTGCTCCAGCTGCCATATCCCCAGCCGGTACGCCGTACAATGTCAAGGTCTCCCCCGTTCTGGGACGGGAAACTTTCACTGAAATCAGCCATAGACTGCCAGCTTTTCACCGTTGAAATATCCAGCTGCCGGCTATACAGGTTGGCCAGGATGGCAAGCGCCTGCGCAGGGTCTGACAATGCCTGCTCGTTCGTGAAAATATTGGTGGGCTGAACGTTCAGGAAGTCACTTTCCTTTTTGCAGCTGCCCGCCCCTGCAATGGTAGCGGCCAATACTGCGGTATATAAAATATTCCTTGTGTGCATAGTGGTAAGATTAATTTAAAAGGACAGGTTAACGCCTACATTGAACACCTTGCTCTGCGGGTATTGCAGTCCGTTGGTTTCCGTTATTTCCGCGTCTGTATCATACTGCCGCATATTATCCAGCGAGAACAGGTTGAACGTGTTCACATAAAAACGGGCGCGCTGCATTTTAGCCCTGCTCACGAGAGACGCAGGCAGTGTGTACCCAATTTCTATGGTTCGCGCGCGGAAATAGCTCACATCATGCCCCCAGAAGGTAGACCAGCGGTTGTTGCTGTGCCCGTTGTCGTTGTAGCGCAGGGCCGGGTACTTGCCGGGCACCCAGGCGCTGTTGCGGTCAAACGGGTCTGTTCTGTGCCAGCGGTCTGTGAATATCTTGTTCAGGTTACCATCGTTAACGAAAGGCACTTTCATTTCCCATTCCTGGAACCAGGTAAAGTGGGAGGCTCCTGAAAAATCCGCGGTAAAATCAAAACCCTTCCAGGTGGCGCCTATCTGCAAGCCGAAGTTCATATTGGGCGTACGCCAGGTAGCCCAGCCAATGGGGCGGCGGTCATTGTCAGTAATTCTGCCGTCTCCGTCTACATCCTTGTAAATGAGGTCTCCGGGCAGCAGCGTTCTGTTGCCTTCACCATCAATATTAACCGGGTAGTTGTTGATCTCTTCCTGTGAAGTGAACTGGCCTATGGCTTCCCATCCCCATTCAAAACCTTGCACACGGCCTTCATTGGAGGAAAAATAACGGTCTACCGAGTTGAAGAAAACGGGGTTGTAAGATTTAAGGAACTTGCCGCGGGAATAAGACACGTTACCGCCGATGGTCAGTTTTACATCCCCCAGGTCTGCACGGTAGTTCAGTGAAAATTCCTGCCCGTAGCGCGCATCACTGTTGATGTTCTCATCCGGCAAGGCATACCCCAACTCCGAGGGCATCAGCACGTCAGATTTCCGGCCGCGCAGGCCTGTTCTCTTCCGGTAGAAATAATCGTAGGAGCCGTTGAGCTTGCCGCCAAAGAGGCTGAAGTCAAAACCTGCGTCAAAAATGGAGCTTTCCAGCCAGGAAATATTGGTAATGGGAATCCCCCTGTCACGGGAACCCAACACTACCTTGCCGTCAAGGATAGCCATGCCTACGTTGTATCCATAACCTTCCAGGTAGGCAAATTCGCCCAGGCCCAACGCCAAACCGTCATCTCCCAGTAAACCGTAAGAAGCGCGCAGCTTGAGGTCTGTCAGTACCTTGTTGTTTCCCAGCAGGTTTTTCATGAAAGATTCTTCTGTAATACGCCAGCCGGCTGACACGCTGGGGAAATAACCCACCCTTTTACCGGGAGCAAAAAGGTAGGAGGCATCGCGGCGCATAATGCCTTCCAGGAAATATTTGTTGCCGTATACGTAATTCAGGCGGCCCGCAATACCTGTTCTGGCCTGGCGGAAGTCTTCATCCGTATAAGTATCTGCCGTATTAAAATAGATGAGCGGCAGGTTATTGGAAATGGGCACGGCATGTATCCAGTTCCGCAACCGCTGGTTCCTGATACGTTCAGATACTATCATGGCAGAAACCGTGTGCTTGCCAAAGGTCTTGTTGTAGGCGAGGCTTACCTGAGAGCTGATGTTGATCACCTTCTCCTGGTTACGCTCCCTCCAGGGGTTGGTACTGCCGCCGGTGCGGGTGTAGGTGTCGTTGGCGGGATTGTAGGTATATGTGTCGTACGTGTATTCGTGGTTATTGAGTAAATTATCTGCAATGTAATAAGAGTATAATCCGGAAAGCTTGAGGCCGTCAATGCCGGGTATTTCCCACTCCGCATCAAGATTCATCTGCAACTGCCGCCATTCGCTCTTGAACTTGCCGGCGTACTGGGTATTGAGGTAACCCCAGTTGGTCTCATTGTGCTTGATGTCATTAAGGTACTGCGGGTTATCATTGGCGTAAGGCCTTTCCATAGGCGTGTTGCGGAGAATGGCAAAACGCGCCTGCCAGTAGTCGTCTCCGCCCGGCACGCCCGGGTTGTCCCTCGTTTCAATGCGGCCGTTGATAGAGCTGCCCACTTTCAGGCCATTGGCTACCCTGGCCGTGATATTAGACTGTATGTTGGTCCGTTCAAATTTATACTCGCGGCCCAGTACAGAGTTCTGGAAAGTGCGGGTGGCAGAAACGTAGTACGTTACCTTATCCGTACCGCCGGTAAAGTTGAGATTGTATACATTGAGCGGCGTATTTTCTTTCACTATAAAATCCCGCCAGTTAAAGCTCTTGTACCCGTATTCCGTACCTGCTTTGTATTTGGCCAGCTCCTCAGGGGTAATGTTGGTGGTGATGGGGTTGGCGCCAATTGCAAGGGTGCGGTTCATTTCCGCTTCCGCGCGCAGGCTCATGTATTCGTAAGAATTGTCCAGCACGTTTATGAAGCGCGTCCAGCTTTGCATGCCCAGGCTGACATCAAGATTGATGGAGCTGCGGCTGCCCAGCCGGCCTCTTTTGGTTTGCACTACCACTACCCCGTTGGCGGCGCGTACGCCGTAAATAGCCGCGGCCGCATCTTTGAGGAAGGAAATGCTTTCGATGTCCTGTGCGGCGATATTATTGAACTGTCCTGCATCCTGCTGCACCCCGTCTATCACGTACAGGGGCGCGCCCATGTTGCGTATCTCTATATTGGCAGAGGCTCCCGGCCTGCCGTCAGGCATGCGGAAAGACACGCCGGGCACCTTGCCCGCCAGCGTGGTACTGGTAGTGGCGCCGCCCCGCACATTACCGATGTCTTCCGCGGATACCACGGAAATAGCATTGGTAAGCGATTGTTTTTTGGTAGATCCATAACCCACCACCACCACGTCTGTAAGGTCTGTAGCGGAAGATTGCAGCACTATGTTCAGGCTGCTGCGGCCTTCCACGGCTACCTCCTGGTTTTTGAAGCCTACCATGGTAAACACCAGTATACCGTTCGGTTTTACGGAAATAGTATAGGCACCGTCTGCGCTGGAGAGCGTGCCGTTGCGCGTGCCTTTTTCGTAGATGGTTACGTTGGGTAATACCGCGCCCGCACTGTCTTTTACCGTACCGGACACTTTTACGGCTGTTTGTGAAAAGGCGGGGCTGAGAAACGATGTACATGCCAGCAGCAACAACAGCCACAATTTACCGGCGCTTCCGCCGGAACGGCATGTTGTAAAGTGGAATGAGTGTTTAATTTCTTTCATAATGTGAAATGGATTTTGGTGATGAGGAAGACATGGTATTCCCTCCAGGCTGTTTTCACTGTTTAAAACGCCAGTCAATTGTTTGGAAATAATCAGCGGAATTGAATACAGCGCACACGCCGGGTCTTCATGGTATCAATTCCATCAACGTGGGTATCTTCTTTTGTTTCTCTAAGGCATCTGCTGTGCTAACCGGTTAATCAACTTTTGAATGCGGGTCAAAGAAAGAACAATCTTTTTACAGGCATTGGTCAATTCATTTCATTCTTTCGTTAAAATGTAACAATTTCGAATTGCTATAAACATTATGCCTTTATAATTATATTTGGACAAAGCGCGTAAACAACTCCTGTTGAAATACAAATTCCACATCCTGCTACTGCTCTTCGTGCTTTCCGCCCGCGGGGGAACAGCACAGCAATATTATTTCCGGCATTACCAGGTGGAAGACGGCTTGTCTCACAACACGGTATTTTCTGTGCTGCAAGACCGGCGGGGATTTGTATGGATAGGCACCAAAGACGGCCTGAACCGGTTTGACGGTAATATCTTCAAAATATTCCGTCACGTACCGGGAGACAGCACCAGCATTGGCCACAACTTTGTATTCAACCTCTGTGAAGATACCAACGGGCAGATATGGGTGGGCACCGGAGACGGCCTGTACCGGTATATAGCTGTTACAGAAAGTTTTAAACGCGTGGAAAGCTCCGGCCATGGTAACATTGGCGCCCTGCATTGCGATACTGCAGGGCATGTGTGGTACATCTTCGGCGGCCGCGTGATGCGGTACGATCCCCTGCGCGACACCACCATTCAATACGAAAAGGCCGGCGGCCTGGATGGTATTACAGACATGCACCGGGCCAAAGACGGTACGCTGTGGCTGGCCAACTACCAGGGCATGGTAAGCTGTTTTCAGCACCCGGAAAAAAAGTTTGACCTGTTTAACCGCTCCCCGCGTTCCCTGAGCCGCCACATCTGCCGGATCATGGAAACGGCCGGCGGCAGCCTGCTGGTAGGCACGGCTAACCAGGGCCTGAAGCTGCTGCATACCAATACAGGCCAGTATGAAGACCTGCTCTGCTACAACCCTGATGAACTGCCTGTGTACGTGCGAGACATTCATCATTATAATGGAGATGAATACTGGATAGCCACAGAATCAGGCATATACATCTACAACCTGGCCACCCGCCGCTACATCAACCTCCGAAAGCAATACAACAACCCCTATTCCCTGTCAGACAATGCCATCTATTTCCTGGAAAAAGACAAGGAAGGCGGCATGTGGGCCGGCACCTATTTCGGTGGGGTGAACTATTACCCCCGGCAGTACACCTACTTTGAAAAACACTTTCCTGACAACAGCAGTAACTCCATCAGCGGCAACGCCGTGCGTGAAATATGTGAAGACATGTACGGCAATGTGTGGATAGGCACGGAAGACAACGGCATCAACAAGCTGGACCCGGCCACCGGTAAAATCACCCAATACACCCCCAGCCAGAAAGGCCGGAGCATTTCACACACCAACATACACGGACTGTATGCGGAAGGCAATAACCTTTGGATAGGCACGCTGGACAATGGAATGGACCAGATGGACATCCGTACCGGCAAAGTAATACGCCACTATTCCGCCAGCCCGGAAACCTTCCGCGACAATTTTATTCTCACCTTTCATAAAACCCGTACGGGGCAATTGCTGGCAGGCACCGGCCGCGAACTGGCCCGTTACGATACGGCCCGCGCCAACTTTGTGAAGGTGGAGGAAGTGCCGTACAGCAATATCCGCTCCATTGTGGAAGACGGAGAAGGCACCATCTGGGTAGGCACGGCAGGCCAGGGTATATTTTACTACAACACCCACACCGGTCTGAAGGGGCATTACCAGCATGACGAAAAAGACCCTTGCAGCCTCATCAGCAACACCATCAATACCCTGATGGTAGACAGCCGGCAAAACATCTGGGCTGGCAGCGAGGGCGCCGGCCTCAGCATGCTCAACAGGCGCAGCAATTGCTTCACCCACTACGGCACGCAACACGGCCTGCCCAGCGGCTATGTGTTCAAAATACTGCAGGATAACAGCAACCGCATGTGGATCACCACCTCCCGCGGGCTGGCCTGCCTTACGCCCGCCACCGGCGAAATGCAGGTGTACACCAGCATCAACGGCCTGCTCAACGACCAGTTCAACTACAACTCCGGCTACAAAGACAAAAAAGGGAAAATGTACTTCGGCAGCGTAAAAGGCATGATCAGCTTTTACCCGGACCGTTTTATGAAAGACACATTCACTGCCCCCATCTACATCACGGGCTTTCATCTGCAAGACGGGGAAACCAGCCTCAACCATAAAAAAGCCATCCTCTTCACCAGGAAAATAACCCTTCCGCATTACCAGTCTTCTTTCAGTATAGATTTTTCCGCCCTCAGCTTCACCGCGCCGGATATGATCTCCTACGCATACAAAATGGAGGGGCTTGACCGGGAGTGGACATATCTGAAAACCAACCGGCTGGCTTACTTTACAGACCTCAAACCAGGCCAGTACACCTTTATGGTTACCACCACAGACAATAACGGCCGGCTGGCGCCGCAACATGCCGCCCTGGAAATAGTGATAGAACCTCCTTTCTGGGCCACCTCCTGGGCTTATTTGCTATACTTCCTGGTGGGCATCAACCTGCTTTATTATTTCATCAGCCAATACCACCACAGGCAAAACCTGAAGCACAAACGCAAGCTGGAAGAGCTGCAGCATAAAAAGGAAAAGGAACTGTACCAGGCCAAAATAGATTTTCTCACCAACGTGGCGCATGAGATCAACACTCCTTTGACCCTGATCAAGGGCCCGCTGGAGCAGGTAATAGAGCACCCGGAAAACATCCGGGCCAACCATCACAACCTGCTCATTATGGAACGCAACACCAACCGCCTGGTGCAGCTTACCAACCAGTTGCTTGACTTCCGGCAAACAGAGTCTACCGGCTTCCGCCTGCACTTCTCGCACCTCAATATTTCCGCTATTCTGCAAGACACATATGATAACTTCAAGCTGCCCGCGCAGCAGAAGAAGCTGCACTTCCGGCTGCGGATGCCCGAAAAGGAACTGTATGCCTATGCAGACGAAGAAGGGATCAACAAAATATTCAGCAACCTGTTCAGCAACGCGCTGAAGTACGCAGAGGCAACGGTGCTGGCAGAGCTGAAGGAAACGGACAACGGCAGCATGCTTCAGCTGGAAGTGAGCAATGACGGGCTGCTGATACCGGAAAATATGCGCGAAAAGATATTTGTTCCTTTTGTACGGCTGAAAGAGAATGAGAAACAGAAAGGCACCGGCATAGGGCTGTCCATCAGCCGCTCGCTGGCAGACCTGCACCGGGGCAGCCTTTCCGTTACACAGCAACACAACATGAACGTATTTATCTTCAGGTTTCCCGTGCTGGCGGTAACATCCTGATTGATTGACCAAAATTTAACCACGCTATGCAACCTACTATTTTGCTTGTAGACGACAATGAGGAAATTGTTGAATTTGTAACTTCCATTCTGCTGGCGGACTACGCTATTCTGACCGCGGAAAACGGGGAGGAGGCCATTTCCATTCTTCATACAGAAAGCGTAGATCTTGTGATCAGCGATGTCATGATGCCTGTGATGGACGGCTTTGAGCTTTGCAAGCGCATCAAAACCACGTTTGAGATCAGCCACATACCCGTTATTCTGCTCACAGCCAAAAACACGCTGCAGTCAAAAATAGAGGGGCTTGAAACCGGTGCGGACGCTTACATTGAAAAACCCTTCTCACCCGCGCACCTCAAAGTGCAGATGGCCAACCTGCTGATGAACCGCCACAAAATAAGGGAGTACTTTGCGCAAACCCCGCTGGTACATATCAATACCATGGCACACACGCGGGAAGATGAGGCCTTTCTTGAAAACATCCACAATTGCATACTGCGGGAAATTGAGAATACGGAACTGGACGTAGAGCATCTCTCCCGCTCCGTGAACATGAGCCGGGTGAGCCTCTACCGTAAAATCAAAGCCATATCAGACCTTACCCCCCATGAGCTGATCAACGTTACCCGGCTGAAAAAAGCGGCTGAACTGCTGAGCACGCAGCAGTATAAAATCTACGAGGTAGCCATGATGGTGGGCTACAAATCACAGACACACTTCGGCAAAAACTTCATCAAGCAGTTCGGGATGAGCCCCAGTCAGTATGTGCTTCAAAGGAAATAAAACGCTCCTGGCAGCCTAGCTTTCGCTTTGCAGTGCCTTCACCGGGTTGGCGGTTGCCGTTCTCATGGTTTGAAAACAGAGCGTGAGCATGGCAATGCCAATGCCTGCCAATGCCGCAGCCAGCCATATGGACGGTCCAAGGCTGACTCTGAACGGGAAATGCTGCAACCATTGCCGTGCGCCCAGCCAGGCCAGCGGCAAGCCCAGCATAATGGCGGCCATTACGGGCTTCAGGAACTCCAGCATGAACCGGGCAGCAATGCTGCCCACACTGGCGCCCAACACCTTGCGAATGCCGATCTCTTTAGTGCGGTGGCCCGCGGTGAGGGCAGCCATACCAAACAGCCCTATACAGGAAATAATAATAGCCGTGAGCATGGCAAAGCGGATGAGTTGTTTGGTCCTTTGCTCTGTATCATAATAGCCGGCAATGGTCTCGTCAAGAAAAGCAAAGCTGAATTTTTGACCGGGGAATACCTGGTCCCACGCCCGTTGAACATCCGAAAGAGCCGAATGGTGCAGCCTGATGCCTACCGTACGTGCAGCGTTGGCGTTGCTGGTCATAAAAAAGGGCGCTATGGGCTGATGTAGTGATGCAGTATGGAAGTCTCGCACCACACCTGCCACCGGGCCCGTTTTGCCGCCAATGCCTACTTGCACCAGCTGGCCCACTGCATCTGCCGGAATGGCAAAACCAAGGCGTTTGGCGCAGGTCTCATTGATCAGAAATTCCCGTATAGTGTCACCCGGCAAGAGATTCCGGCCGGCAGCCAGCTGTATGCCGTATAGGGGTAGCATGTTCTCATCACAAAACTCGAATGCGGACATCACATCTTCGCCCCCAGCCGCCTTTTTAATGCTGGTGTTCCCATGCCGGGCAGAAAGCGGGGCGCCGCGGTGAAGGCTCACCGCCTCCACACCGGGCAGTTGCCTTGTTTTTTCTGCAAACAACCTACCCGCAGCGGCTGAGCCGGCAGGCAGCGGCACTGTCACAATTCCTTCCTCCTTAAAACCAAGGTCTTTATGCATCATATAATGCACTTGTTTTTCCACTATCAGCAGTGCCGTTACAAACACCAGTGAAATGGTGAACTGCGCGGCAATGAGTGATTTGCCCAGTATGCCGCGGAACTGCTGCCGCTGTGCCCTGCCACCGGCCAGCGCCTGCACGGCCCGGGGAGATGAAAGTATATACGCCGGATAAGCACCGGCCAGCAGTACCGTGAACAGTAATGCTCCCGCAAAAAATGCCCAGGTAGATACACTAAAAAGGCGCAGGTGAATGCCTGCCGGCAAAAAGGCATCGAACAGGCGCAGCACCGGGCTAACGAGCAAAGCAGACAATACAATGGCCGCCAGCACTACCAGTGCTGTTTCGCAAAAAAACTGCAGTGCCAGCCCCGTGCGACTACTTCCCATAATTTTACGGATACCGGCGCTTCTTTCTTTTTTAACCGCTTGCGCGGCGGTGAGATTGGCATAATTAATAGCCGCAATCACCAATATAAACAGCGCAACTGCCATCAATATGCGCAAGGTAGGCTGGTGAGCCTTGCGGATATAAGCATCTTCATAAACACTGTTAAAATGCAGGTTGTGCAGCGGCTGCAGCTGCAGGTTGACATTGTGCTCTTCTCCCGGCCCAAAATGTTCTTTTACCAAAGCCGGGAACTGGCTTGCCACCTGTTCCGGACGCACGTTGGGTGCCAGCTTCACAAAAAGCTGCGCATAAGAGTTCCAGTTGCGCCAGTTATGCAGGTCTGTTTCCTCTTTCAAAAAACTGCCGGCAATGGTGGCAAACGAGATAAAATTGCTGAAAGCGAGGTCTGTATGGCCTTGCCAGGCCTTTACGATACCCGTTACCGTAACGCGCAGCGAATCATTATAGATCAGCTGGCGGCCCGTTAGCTGCCGGGGAGCTTCACTACCAAAGTAACGCCGCGCCTCTTTATCTGTGAGCACTACTGAGAAAGGCGCCTGCAGGGCGGTACGGGGGTTACCGGCCAGCCATTCATACTGGAAAATTTCAAAATATCCCGGCTGGGCAATGATAACCGGGGAAGCGGCTTCCCTGGCAGGACTGTCAAATTGCAGCGCATCACCGTCGGAACGGGGGACGGTTACCTTTGCATAATAATTGTAAAAACCGGCGGCCTTTTCAATGCCGGTGAGCGGTTGGTAAGCTCCCGCCACCATCGGCCCGGGCACATAACCGTGATGGTAAAGATTTCCGGCCACCTGCTGGCTGCCCACCACACGGTAAATGCGCTCTTTGGCAGGGTGAAAAGTATCAAACCCCATCTCAAAGCGGGTAATCATAAAAATAGCCAGGCAGGCCACAATGCCCAGCGTTAGCCCGGTAATGTTTACCGCGGCATATGCCTTGCTTCGCATCAAGTTTCTCCAGGCCGTTCTGAAATAATATTTCAGCATAAGAAAAGCATAAAATGTTTACCACAGGCACCGCAGCGGTTGCACGTTATAAAGCTCGCAATTCTCTTTCCCGGCCGGAAAGAAATGTGATGAAAAAGGCTGTTTGCGGGGTGAAGGTTCTTGAAAAAGGGATATTAAAAAAAAGCGAAGTGCCCCTGGAAGCCAGGCTTCCAGGGGCACTTCCAATCAGTGTGGCTGATATTTTCAGGGTACCGGTTACTGCTTGGCCGTCATATACCCCGGCGTCTGGTTCACCAGCGGGTCATTTGTCCAGATGGCCGTTTCCACCGGCCAAAGTATTTTGTAGCCGTTGGTTCCTTTATCAAGCACGCCGTACGGATGCTGTGCGCTTTTGTATACGAGCGGCTCAGTGCCGTATTTCATCCTTCTCAGGTCATACCAGCGTTTGCCTTCAAATACAAACTCCTTGCTCCTTTCGTTAAAAATAGCCAGCTCATTGGCATCCTTGCTCCCGTTCACAAATGGTGAGGGGTCTTTACCGGCGCCCCCGTACGCCCTGTCCCTGATCTGTTTTATGTACTGAGCCGGGTCTTCACCTTGTGCATTCGCAATTTCCGCCAGCATCAGCAAACGGTCTGCCTCGCGGTACAAAGGCCAGTCATCAGAAAAATACCGTTTATTGGCATCAATGGTACCCAGGAATTTCGCCAGCGCCGTGTTTCTCACCGTAGTAACGTAGGGCGTTACGGACGTATTGACCTGGTAATAATCATAAAAAGTAGCATTGCGGCGGGTATCTGCCACATCAAAAGACTGGAAAAATTCAAACTTGTAACGGTAGCGCTGTATGATCTGCTGCGAGTTTACATCAGCAATTTTCAACGGGTCTATGAGGAAGTTGCCGGGGCCGGCGCTCACTGTGGAATCTTTGTAATGCAGGCCGTTGAAGTTAAAAGTGGAATAGGTGAACATGGATACGCCGCTCATTTCCGCTTCACCCACCCGGAAGTTTAAAGACAGGATGATCTCGCTGTTCCGCTTTTGGGCATAGGCAAACACATCCGCAAATTTTGGCAGCAAAGAGTAGCCGGTAACAGCTGTTAAAGCGGACCTGGCTTCCGAAAGGTCTGCCGCCGTACCGTATATTTTGGCAGACCAGAGGTATATTTCGCCCTTCAGCATGCGCGCCGCGTTGGGCGTAAACATGCTTTTGTCTGCAGAGGCAGAGCCGCCAAAGAGTGCCAGAGACTTGTCTACATCGCTTTTCACCTGCGCAAGCACCTCCGCTTCTGTAGCCCTTGCTTTCCGCAGGGCCACCGGGTCAGTAACCCCGTTGAGCACTTCAGCGCTCAGGCGCAGTGGCACCCCGCCATAGGTACGCAACAGGTGAAAATAATAGAAGGCGCGCAATGCATAGGCCTGGCCCAGCAAGAAGTTCTTCCGTTCTTCTGTCAGGAAGGTAACCGGCTCCACCTTCTGGATAAACAGGTTTACCTGCAAAATGGGGCCGTAGAGGCCTGCCCAACTGCTGACGCCGGCAGAGGTTTCCTCCAGCCGCTGTTCCACCACCGGCAGCTCATTGAGGGAAGTATTCTGTACGTCAACATTGCTGAGACTGCCGCCACGCATTTCGCCCAGGCGGTAAAACATAAACTGGTTGTCACGCAGCTGCTTGTGCAGGCCCACCATAAAATTGCTGATCTGCGACTCGTTCTGCCAAAAGTTGCCGTCCCCGAAATAATCTTCCGGCGCCAGCTCCAGTGACTTGTGGCAAGATGTGGCGGAGATGGCCATTATCAGCATCCAGCATAAATATCTGTACTTTATCATGTCAATATTTTTAAGAAGCCGTTATCAAAAAGTAAGGTTTGCTGCAAAAATCAGTTGCGTGGGCACGGTGTAGGCGCTGTTTTGCTCGCCTGTACGTTCCGGCAGCTTGATCATGCTGTTGGTGATGTAGCCAAGGTTCTGGCCGCTCACGCTCAGGTTGAGCGCTGAAATTCTGAGCGGTTTCAGCAGGCGGGCCGGAATACCGTAACTGAGCGATATTTCACGGATGGCCAGGTAGTTGGATTTCACGTAGAACATATTGCTGGGCCGGTCAAAGTTTTTAGTGTTCAACTGGTCTGCCCAGGTATAGCGCGGGTATTTGGCGTCAGGGTTTTCCGGCGTCCAGGTATCTTTCACTATTTCGGTAGCATTAAACTCACCCTGGAAGCTGCCCAGTGCCCACATTTGCATAAAGTCCTGCTGGCTATGGCCGGTAGCAAAGTCAAAACGGGCAAAGAGGCGGAGGCCCTTGTAGGTGAGGGTGGTATTGAAACCGCCTGTCCAGCGGGGCAGTACACGGCCTATCTGCACCATGTCACGGTAATCTATAGTATCGTTACGGTCAATATCTTTCCACATCATGTCTCCCGGTTTAGTGCTGATAAAATTGGTCAGCCCCCTTTCGGTAATCAGCTTCTGGCTGGCTACACGTTTACCTGCTGAAGCCCCGAACTGCACTTCACCAGCGGCCATGTCAATTTTATTGTAGTCCGCCAGGTCTTTCTCATTGCGGATGATGCCATCACTCACAAAACCGTAGATAGCGCCCCACTCCTGGCCTTCCTGCAGACCGCCTACCCATATTACCTTTCCGCTGGCTGGGTCATATACCTGCTGGCCTCCCTGGCGGTTATTCTCGTTGCCGTTGTAAGGCAGCTTCACCACGGTGTTACGGTTATAAGCCGCATTGGCCGCTACCTGCCAGGTGAAATCTTTTTTCTGCACCACCTTGTAAGCCGCTTCCAGCTCCACACCCTTGTTGCGCAGGGAGCCGTTATTAGTGCGGATGCTGGCTACGCCCGCAGAAGTAGGCAGGTTCACAAAGGTGATCTTGTCTGAAGTGAGGCGGTTGTAATACGCGGCCGAAGCGGTGAGCCGGTTATTGAAGAAACCCATGTCAGCACCCACTTCCACTGTATTAGATTTTTCCCACTTCAGTGTAGGGTTGGCCACGCTGGTTTGCAGGAAGCCGATGGTACCGTTGTACGCCGTTTGCGCACCATAAGCGCCTTGCAGCTCATAAATGCCGATGGCGTTGTTGGTACCGATGCCGATGTTGCCGTTGATGCCCCAGCTGCCACGCAGCTTCAGGTAGGAGAGCCAGTTTTTAAGCGGGCTCATGAAACGTTCATTATGGGCCAACCAGCCTATAGACGCAGCGGGAAAGGTACCGTACTGGTTATCTCCAATTAGGCGGGAATACCCGTCGTGGCGAATAGTAAAAGAAGCCAGGTATTTGCCGTCCCAATCATACAGCAATTGCCCGAAGCCTGACATGATACGCTCGCGGGAGTGATAAGAATCCGTGCCGCGCGTTTGGGTGGTAGCATTGTTGAGTGTCAGGCCAAGGTCCATAAAATCATCAGTGGGCGCCAGAGAGCCGCTGGCACTAACACCTTTCTGGTACGCATCAAAAAATTCAAACCCCGCCATGGCGTCTATGTTATGCCGGCCGGCAAACTGCTTTTTGTAACTGGCTATGGCATTGTAGGTTTGATTGATGGTCCTGTCAAATGCAGCAGAGCTGGCCCTTGTTCTGTTCCAGCCGGTATTGGGATTGGTGTAACTGAGCAGGCCCGTACGGAAATCGCGGTTGAAACTCTCGTTGAAGCCTTCGTTGTAATACAGGATGCCGCCCAGCTTGAAGCTGAGGCCATGGCCTGCATCAAAGCGGAAAGCCTGGGAGAAGGTAAATTTGTCCGTCTGATTTTTACGGATGTATTTATCTATATTGATAACCGGGTTACCATCACTGGCGTCTCTGCCTAGTATCAGCTCTCCGGCAGCATTCGTGCCGCGCATGGTGGGCGGCGCAGACAGCATGCGGCCCCAGTAGTTACCTTCGCCGTTGGTAAGCGCCTGGTCCCGCCAGTTGGCTACCGTATATTGCACGCTGCTTTCAGAGGTGAGCCAGTCTTTGATTTTGTAGTCACCATTCAAGGTAAAATTGATGCGGCGGTAGAAGGTTTTGAGCGGAAGCCCCTTTTCATCAAAGTAACCGATGTTGGCATAATACCGTCCCTTGTTGTTACCGCCCGTCATGCCGATGTTATAATCCTGCGAGCTGGCGGGGGAGTTGAATGCATAGTCTCCGTAATTAAAATCCTTATAGATCAGCTCTGCTTGTGTGCCGTTGGGATCGTAAACGCCTGCTGCGTTGGTGGGCAATGGGTCTTTCATCACCTTCCAGCCATCATTCATGTCCAGCAGCTCACGATTGGCATCTGTAAGGCGCATGGTGCTCCATACTGCGCGGGAATCATAATTCCCGTCCAGCACATTGCCCGCCGCATCTTTATAAAGATTGCCGGTACCCCTGGGACCTACCGCCGCCAGTGCACTGGGCGCCAGTGTTCCGTTTTTAATGGCCTCTACTACGGCCCGGCGTTGCCAGGTGATATAATCTTCCGCATTGAGAAATTTGTAAGGAACATTCAGGTAACTGAAACCTCTTTGCGCCTTCAAGGAGATGGACGAGCTCCCTTCCTTGCCACGTTTGGTGGTGATGAGGATCACGCCATTGCTGGCGCGGGCGCCGTAAATGGCCGTGGCGGAGGCATCTTTCAATACCTCCATGCTTTCAATGTCTTCCGGGTTAATGTCGCTGAGAGAACCACGCATTTGCCCGTCTACCATAATTAAAGGACTGCCGCTGCCGTCAAAGTTGGTGCCGCCGCGCAGAATGATGTTAGGCAGGGCGCCGGGGCGGCCGGAGGTGGTAGACACCCGCAGGCCCGGAATGGTACCGGCCAGGGCCTGTGCCGGGTTGGCGCGCATCCCCGTTTCCAGTATCTTTTTGTCAAGCTTGGAAATAGAAGATGTGAGTTTGGAACGTTTGGCTGTACCATAGCCGGTAATCACCACTTCATCCATTTTGGACGCACCCGCTTTCAGGCGGATATTTACGGTGTTGCTGCTTCCTACAGTAATTTCCTGCTGTTCAAAACCGATGTAGGAAAACACCAGCACTTCTCCCGGGCTGGCATCAATGGAGAACTGGCCGTTGGCATTGGTCTGCACTCCTTTTTTAGTGGCTTTTATCACCACGTTCACTCCAATAAGCGGCTGGCTGTCATCATCAGACACTACCTTGCCTGAGACCTTTAGTGCCTGTGACCAGGCAGAGCCGGATACCAACAGGCATACCAGTAATAATAAGCCTTGTAATCTAGCGAATTTCATACGGGACGAATTTTGGTTGTATTATGTATAACATAATAAAGGTAGGGAAAATAATCTGATTGTATTATGTATAACATATAAAAAAGTCAGAAGGGAGATGCAGAAACGGGTTAACTTATTGATATTAAAATAATTAAGAGGATTTCCCAGTAAAAACCGTGCAGTGGCCGGGCGCTATTTTTCTTTCGTTACCCCTTCATCGCCATATTTTTCAAACTTCTTTACAAATATTTTCAATCCATCTTCCGGCAACCGGATTTCCCGGACGGTGCTCTTAAGCGGCCCGTGGGCAACCGCCACTACCCTGTTTTGCTCCAGCAGAATATTATTCAGCGGAAAAGAAAGCCTGACATCTGCCCCGGCTGACTGTACCTCCAGCCGGTTCTTCGCGAAGTCGAACTTCGCGGCCTCTATTGTGCTTGCCGTAGCCATTTCCCGGCGTGGGCGAAGCTCCCACTTCAGCCATATGTTGCCGCCTGCATGGGTGCGCCCTTCCTTTAGGACGTCCTCTTTCCCCTGGAAATAATACAAGTGAATTGTGTCTTTATCAATATGACCGATGATGGCAGCATAAGGCTGCAAGCCTTCTGCATGTATTTGTTGCCCATTCCTGTAAATATAGAGTTCGCCACCTGTTGCATCTTTCCCGCGCAACACCACTTTCAGGCTGTCTTTCACATAACATTGCCGCAGCGGCGCTGACTGATTAAACATACCGCAAGAAAACAGCAGCGGCATGGCCCCTGTTATAACCCATCCGGATATATTTTTTTTGCTGATCATAACAGCCTGCAATGTATTATTTTAATTGCATTATCTATATACTACAAAAGGCCCACCAGTTTCCTGGTGAAGCCCTTCGGAATTTTTAGCAGGCAAGGCTCCTATGGCTTGTCAGAAACCTGCAATTTTGAAGCTGTTGCCGGTCACTTTTACTACTTTGTAGCCGGTTTAAAGGCCCGTTGTCCGCTATCAGGCACCGGTATTAACCGGTTTTCGGTGAAATGCACTTTTCGAAACCGGGCAGCTTCCCCGAAACGGACGTTCAACGGCAAGGGGGATGAAGCAAAGCCCCATCCCCCTTGGTATATCACATTCTCTCTACTGTTTTATCAGCTTCACTACTTCCCGTTTTTCTGCCTGCTGCACTTCTACAAAATAAATTCCGGCCTTGAGGTCTTGTCCGAACCGGAGCAACTGCCCGGAGGTGGTGTATAATTGTTTCACCAGTCTGCCGGCCACGTCCATCACCTTTACGTGAATAACTTTACTGCTTTCACTTTGCACTGTAAGCGTAAATTCATGCGCACTGGGGTTGGGATAAGCCTTGATGCTGAACTCCGCCGGCATTGTGGTGTACGGGTGCCCCGGCATGCGACTGATAGTTACGGCGGCACCGGCAGGCCCGGCATCAGGCACGGTAGACCAGGTGCCTACTTCCCGGAAATCTGCCCCCGCAAGGCAAATAATCCTTTCTGCTTCTCCTGTTTCGGACGATGTACTCAACTCCATTTGCCGGCCCAGATAGAAGAAGGTACCGGCCGGTTGTGTGGGTGTATATTTTACAAAACGGCTAAACCCTTTTGATGCCGCGTTCACAGAATCTTCATTATACCAGCATTTGATACTGAAACTACCATTGCCGCCTGCGCACCGTACCAGTATTTTCAGTTGCAGCACATCAGCGGCCGTGTAGGTGATGCTGTCTGCATTCAGCGGCAAAAGGAATTTTTGGCAGTTGCCCAGGCCATTGCCAGATATAGGCTGATTCAGCAAAGTACCGGTACTTACCAATGCGCCGTTCAGGTACAACCTGGCCATAAAGTCTACACGCCGGGTGTTATCATTCCCGTTTGCTGTACCGGCAAAAATGGTGAGCGGGCCAAAAGTGCTTTTGGGATGCTGCACCGTTATTGCCTGTGTAGCGGTGGCAGTATTACCGCTGCGGTCTGTAGCCGTCCAGGTTACAGTAGTAAGGCCCAGGGGGAACAACGCGGGGGCATTATGCGTAATGGTGGCTACGCTGCCATTGTCTGTAGCCGTGGCCTGGCCAATGCTGACCGGCATCTCCGGCGCACCGGCCTCTGTAAAGGCGGTAATAGCTGGTGGAGCGGTCACAAGGGGGGCAATGGTATCTTTTACTACAACCACAGTTACAGAATCTGACCATGTGCTGAGCTGCGCACTGTCTGTTACCCTGGCGCGCAAGCCATACGTACCGGGTGCGGCATCTGCCCAATTCCATTCATATGGTGCAGTGGTCACCACAGCTTTTTGCTGGCCGTTCATGTAGAACGTTACACTGTCTACCTGCCGGTCATCTCCCGCATCTGCTTTTACAGAAAGCGGCTGATGCTCTGTTAATGTATCTCCGTTAGCGGGTTGGATGAGGGTGATGCCCGGATAGTTGTCTACCAGCAACACCGGCCTCAATATGGCTTCTGCGGCCTCCCTGGAGTGGAAAGTGGCATCATTGGTCTGGCCAGACACGGAGGAAACAATGGCCAGGGTAAGCGTTTTGTCTCCGGCCGCTTCTTCGGCCACCTGCGCGCTGATGTCCCATTCCGCCACGCCACTGCGTTTGCCGGGCAAACTGGCCAGCAGTGTGGTGGTGGCGGGCTTGTTATTCCAGTTGATGCCGGTTTCCGTCCAGCTGTCATTATCACACTTCCAGACCTGCCACTGCGTACCTGTTACGCTGGACCCTGCACCGATAATAGACAAACGAAGTTTGGTAATGCCCGGGTTGGTGAGGCCGCTCAAGTCAAACTTCAGGTAAGATATCCTGCTGTAGCCGTTATTGCCGTCTTTTTTCACCACTATGGAGGTGGCATTGCCAAAATTGGTGCCAGCGCTGCCGCCATCCCGCACATAAGCATCCGCAACAGGAAAGGCGCCGCCTATTACTATGCCCACGCCGGTAGAGCTGGCCGTATCCCCATTCTGATAAAGGGCGCGGGCGGTCAGCGTATGTACGCCCGGCGCGGCGTTCTGCCAGGAGAAGGAATAAGGCGCAGCGGCCGCTTCACCTATCTTGACACTGTCTGCATAAAACTCCACCTTGCTGACAGCGCTTCCGCCTCCGCCGGTGCTGGCCGTAATATTAACGGCCGTGCCTGCGGCAAATGCGGTGTTTTCTACGGGCGCAGTAACAGAGATCGCTTCCATGGTAACGTTCACCGCTGCGGAGGTTACCGTGGTACCGTTTTGCGCGGTAACCCTGGCCATGACGGCATAGGCACCTGGCTGTACGCCCGTCCACTGGAAGGTATAAGGGGCGGAGGTATCTTCACCCAGTTTGTTGCTGCCTTCAAAAAATTCCACCTTCGTTACAGCGCGGGGGCCAAACGCGGTAGCGGTGAGCGGAATGTCTGAACCGGCAGCAAATACAGCACCATTAGCGGGAGAGGTAATGGTGGCTACCAGGTCTTCCCGCAGGGTGGAGGGTTCAATAGCCGGCGATGGGTAGCCCAGCGCATCAATTTCATCGTAAACAGACTGGTTCACGTTGAGGCCCCAATTACGGAAAAACTGCCCCAGATTTTCCCCGCTGATCTGGCAGGCGTAGAGCATGAACAAACGCATTTCAGCTGCATCCCCGCTGGGGGCGGGCGCTTCTTCCCTTACACGTTTATGCAGGGTATGATAAAATGCATCACCATAAGCCAGCCACAACTGGTGGAACATACCCAGCCGCGTAAACAGCGACACGCTGGAGGCATTGAAATTTTTAGAGGCCTGCGGCAGGGCCAGGTAGTTCATCACCGTGTTCCAGTCACCCGTGCTCATGCCTTGCTGGCCAGGATGAATGGCCCGTTTGGCCGCCAGGGAATAGATGTTCACACACACCTCAATGCAGGTAGACCAAGTCCAGGCCCAATGCTGATGATGGTGGCCTATTTCGTGAAACACGCCCCAGCCTCCGCTGTCAAGAATATAGGAGGGAGACAATATCCAGTTAATGCTGCCGGTAGGGATGCGTACCCTGCCCAGGGAAGTGGCATCCGGGTTACCGCTCGCCTTTTCCAGCAGCATCAGTTTGTTTTTTACAATGGGCGCATGCAGCGGGGAACTGTTGTCCAGCCCGCTGATATCACCTTCTGCCTGCATCACCCTGTCCATAAGCGTGAGCAGGGTGTCCTGGTTCTCGTTCCGGAAAGCGTCTGCCTTGATGCGGGACACTACAATAAAGACCCTGTCAGACACCAGGGTAGCATTGGGCGAAAGGCTGTCGGCATCCAGCATATCCAGCCACTGCTGGTGTGTGGTGGAGCCTAATATATAGAGCGGCATTTGCTGGTAACCGCCCTGGAAAGTGACCCTTACCTTATTATTATCGGAGGGCGTGGCGGATGAATACTGCAAGTAAAGGTCTCCGCCATTTACATTGGTGATGGTGTTCACACCCGCCACCAGGTCATAGGTAGCTACTGTCTGCCGGTCATAGGTACCCATGATCAGTTTGGGCAGGCCGGTGCCGCTCAGTTGCTCCACATATACGGTCAGCGCTGTATTGGCCGTAGCTCTCAGGCCCACCGGCTCAAAATCGGCCACTTGCAGCGAGGTCTTAATCCGGCCGGTCTCCGTGGCAATATTGGGTATTTGCGTCAGTTCCCAAACGTTGCGGGCTATCATGTTGAAGTAACCGGAGGGAGGCGCGGCGGCCAGTGCGGGTAACGTGGCGAGCAGCCATAGCAGGATGGCACAAAGCCCCCTGCATACAGGTTTCAAGGTAGCATTCAATAACATAGAATAGGTTTTGGTTGAAAAACAGTTTTTATCATCCTAAAACTACTGCACCACGCTATTGCAAATGCCGGTCAAAATGTGCTGAATTACCGGTGAAATGTATCACTGGCATGCTAGAGGTTTTTATATGCAGATATTAACGACTTGTATTTCAATCAATTGAACATTCGGCAGGAATACGCCGTGTTTCTTTCCAGCGGAAACAATTTGTTTTTTCTGCCCCGTACTGATTCAGTAACTTTCTGTCATGGAAACACCTGCATACCAACGCGCCGTTGCTTTCAGGGCGCTCCATGAGCGGCCCGGTATTTTTGTAGCTCCCAACCCCTGGGATGCCGGCTCCGCCAAAATATTAGCAAGTCTTGGTTTTGAAGCCCTGGCCACCACCAGCGCCGGCCTCGCTTTTTCACTCGGCAAGCCAGACGGGCAGGGCGCCATTACACGGGAAGAAACGCTGAAAAACGTACAGGACATTATTGCCGCCACCGCCCTGCCGGTTTCCGCGGACCTGGAGAACGGGTATGGAGACAAGCCGGAGAGCTGTGCGGAAACGATTGTACAAGCGGGTATGGCAGGGCTTGCTGGTGGTTCTATTGAAGATGCCACCGGTCGGCCGGATGATCCTATCTACCCCTTTGAACTGGCGGTGGAGAGGGTACGCGCCGCTGCGCTTGCTGCCCACAGTCTGCCACAGCCGTTTACCTTTACCGCACGCGCAGAAAACCTTATCTATGGGCGGCCAGACCTGCAAGACACCATCCGCCGCCTGGCTGCCTATGCAGAAGCGGGCGCTGATGTGTTATTTGCCCCTGGCCTGAAAACCCGTGAAGAAATAGCAGCTGTGGTAAAGGCCGTAGCGCCCAAACCGGTGAATGTGGTGATGGGACTGGGGCCTGGTGTTTTCACACTGGAGGAGCTGGCAGCGCTTGGCGTCAAGCGCGTAAGCCTTGGCTCGTCCCTGGTGCGGGCTGCCTACAGCGGTTTCCTGCATGCGGCGGAAGAGATCAGGAACAAGGGAACATTCGGTTTTGCGGCTAACAATATTGCTTATGCGAAGTTTAATGAGCTGCTGCAATAGATAGTGCATCCACTGCCAGTACTTTGCCGATGGCGTCAATATGCGGTATGCTCACGAAAGTACCACCGTACGCGGAGTTCAAACCGCCTCCCACCGCCATTCCCTGACCTCCGGCATATCTTCCATGTGCTCCCTGATATATTGATAATGCTCCTGCAATTTCTGCTCAAACAAACGCACGGCGGTATGTTCCGGGCCGTAGCCGCGTCTGCGGATGGCTTCCATGGCCAGGTGGTAGCGGCTGATCTCATTCAGCACCACCATGTCAAAAGGTGTAGTGGTAGTGCCTTCTTCCATAAAGCCCCTTACATGGAAGCGTTCAGGTTCGGAGCGGCCATGTATCAGGTCATGAATGATGCGCACATAACCATGAAAAGCAAAAATAACCGGCGCTGCGGACGTGAACAGGTCATTGAACGGCGTATTCTCCATTCCGTGAGGGTGCTGCTCCGGAGGCGAGAGGGACATCAGGTCCACCACATTCACTACCCGCACTTTCAGCTGGGGGACATGTTTCCGCAACAGCCAGGCAGCGGCCACTACTTCCAGCGTAGGAACATCTCCGCAACCCGCCAGTACTACGTCTGGCTCACCGTCTGTATTACCGGCCCAATGCCATTGAGAGGCGCCGGCGTCGCAATGTACCCGTGCTTCTTCCATATCAAGCCACTGCAGTTGGGGTTGTTTGCCGGCCACCACCAGGTTAATATAGTCCCTGCTGGCCAGGCAGTGCTCCATTATGTTCAGCAGGCAATTGGCATCAGGGGGGAAGTAAATGCGGATCACCTCGCTTTTTTTGTTGACAACGGTGTCTATAAAGCCCGGCCCCTGGTGGCTGTAGCCGTTATGGTCCTGCCGCCAGGTGTGTGAAGTAAGCAGGTAGTTAAAAGATGCAAGGGGCTTTCGCCAGCCTGTTTCCATGCTGTTCTTCAGCCATTTCGCGTATTGATTGAACATGGAATCTATGATCACCACAAAAGCTTCATAACAGGCAAACAGCCCGTGCCTGCCGGTTAACAGGTACCCTTCCATCCAGCCCTGGCAGAGGTGCTCGCTCAGTACCTCCATTACTCTTCCTTGGTGAGACAAATGCTCGTCCTCCGGCCGTATACGCCCGGTGTAAGCGCGACCGGTAGCTTCAAAAACTGCTTCCATCCGGTTGGATTCCATTTCGTCAGGGCAAAACATCCTGAAATTTTCCGTATCACTGTTCAGCCGGAACACGTCCCTGACGTACTTCTCAAGCTGCCGGGTATTTTCCGCCACCTCCCTGCCGGGCTGGGGCACGCTCAGGGCGTAGTTGTGCGCCCCCGGCAAGCGAAGCTCCTTCCATAAGTCCCCTCCGTTGGCGTGCCGGTTGTTTCCCATTCTTTTGCTACGGGCGGGAACAAGTGCATATAACTCCGGCAGCAGGGTACCATTGCGGTCAAACAATGTTTCAGGCTGATAGCTGCGCAGCCATTCCTCCAAAACCTGCAACTGTTCCGGGTCTTCCTTTACGCGCATCAAGGGTACCTGGTGAGCGTGAAACGTACCTTCTATTTGTGTATCCTTCCATTTTTCCGGCCCCGTCCATCCTTTGGGCGTATCCAATACAATCAGCGGCCAGCGCAGATGAAGATACTCCTCTCCATTGCGGGCGGCCGCCTGTATATTCCTGATGGCAGCATACGCGCCGTCAAAAGCTTCCGCCAGCGGCGTGTGAATAGTTAAGGGATCATCACCTTCCACAAAATGAACAGCATAACCGTAACCTTCGAGTAGCGCTGCAAGATCCTTTTTATTCAACCTCGCAGGTACAGTGGCGCTGGATATCTTATAGCCATTGAGGTGAAGAACAGGTAATACCGCACCATCTTTCTTTGGGTTAAGAAAGCGGGTATATTTCCAGCTGCCTTCCAGCGGCGCTGTCTCCGCCTCTCCATCTCCTACCACACACACGGCCAGCAGGTGGGGGTTGTCAAATACAGCGCCGGCAGCATGCATCAGGCAGTAGCCCAGCTCTCCACCTTCATGAATAGCGCCGGGTGTTGCGGCGTTTACGTGCGTGGGTATGCCGCCTGGTGCGGAAAACTGCCTGCACAGCAGGGCCATTCCTTTTTCATCTGCCGTAAACGACGGATACATATCACCGTATGTACCTTCCAGGTATACGTTAGCCAGAACCGCCGGCGCACCGTGTCCCGGCCCTGCAATAAACAGCACATCTGCGCCGGTATTGCTGATCAGCCGGTTCAGGTGCGCATAAACGAGGTTCAGACCGGGGCAGGTCCCCCAATGCCCCATCAGGCGGGGCCTGATATGCTCCGGCCGCAAAGGCTCCCGCAGCAGCGGATTGGCCCTGAGATAGATCTGAGCGGCGGCAAGATAGTTGGCCGCCTGCCAGTAGCGGTGCAGTAATGATAACGGTTGTTCCATCCGCCCTTTTCCTCTCAAAATCCAGACCTGCAAACAGGCTGGCACAATTTTTCCGCGTTCTTTTCTGATGAAATCACTGCTGATACTCACAGACTTTTCAGAAGCTGCCTTCCGCGCTGCGGAATATGCCTGCGGCATTGCAGCCTCACTACAGGTAAGGCGGCTCATCCTCTATCATGCTTACCAGACCATTGTAGGAGGTACGGAAATACCTGTTGTGCAAGACAGCCAGGAAGTCTACATCGAAAGCATGCAATCCCTGGGGTTGCTGCATGACAGGCTGAAGGCCCTGGCAGGCACCTCCTTGGAAATTGAGCTGGTAGCGGAGGAAGCTGTTTTGGGAGAGAGGCTCAACGAACGATACCGGCAGGAGGAAATAGTAGCTGTGGTGATGGGTGTTTCCGGTAAATCCAACCTCGAGAAACTGCTGGTAGGCAGCATGACGGCGCAAATACTGAAGAGCAGCGAAATGCCGGTGCTGGTTGTACCGCAAAACGCGCTGGTAGGGCGGCCGATGAAAACAGTTGTTTTTGCAACAGACCTGGAAGAAGTTACCCAGGTGTCTCTCAGCCGCCTATATGCTTTCCTGGACGCGTTCGGCGCCCGCCTATACGTTGTGAACGTAATGCCCGAAACCCAGGAGAAATATGACCCCGAAACCTTTGAAGCCATTACAGACCTGCACCGGCTGCTGGAAAAATACGAGCCCACCTTCGGTTACATCAGCAGGAACGATGTAGTAGAGGGCATACTCACATTTTCTGATGAGCGCCAGGCTTCACTGATCATGGCTGTTCCCAAAAAACACGGCGGCTTCTCTGCCTTATTCCACAAGAGCATTTCAAAAAAGCTGGCTTACAATTCATCTGTTCCATTACTGTTGCTGCCGGCGGTGGAATAATGGGAATTTTTCTACAGGTTGTGGAGAACAGGGTACATTCAACCCCTTGCCAGTCTTATTTAACCTTCACTAACTGCTGCCGCTGTTCTTCGTTTAGATCACGGATGTCTATGATCTCCAGTGCTACACCCTGCGGCCGAAGAGGCCGGTAAATGTTCTTGGCAGAATTGCCCACCGTCCACATACCACCTGTAAGCGGATCTACTATCAACATGCCCAAAGCGCCGCCAATAAAGATGTTGCCAAAATACCAGCCGCTGATCTTGAAATCAACCGGCACGGTTTGGTCTGCATACCCCGGTTTGCTGAACGTGATCACGTAACGCGCAGGCGAGAAATAACCAGCTCCGGATTTCAGGCGTACCTGCGCAGGCGTTTGACCGGAGAAAACCTCCTTTCCCTTTTTATCTGTTACGGTTACCTTGGCGTCTTCAGGTTTGGTATTGAGAACAAAGGTGTGTTTGGTGCCGGAAAAAATAGTAGCGCAGGAAGAAAGGCTCAATGCCGCAATGGCAGTGACAGCATAGGTTGCAAATGCTCTTTTCATGGTAAGGGATATTTACTCCCAAGATAGTGAATCTGGGTAATTTCATACAGGCATCTTCCTGCTTCTTATCAAGATGTCACATAGCGTATATGATCTGCAAAATAAACCGGCGGAAAGGAGCTCCCTTCCGCCGGCTGCCTCACGGGCATGCTCATTCAGCTGCGGTGAGTTAATTCCATCCTCCTCCCAGCGCCCGGTAGATCTGCACCATGGCGCCCATTTGTTCCTTCTGCGTTTCAATCAGCTCAAATTTCGATTCCAGCGCATCACGCTGGGTCATCAGCACCTCCATATAATCTGCACGGGCTGATCTGAACAGGTCGTTCGAAATAGTGATGGATTGCGTCAGCGCTGCTACCTGTTGCGCTTTCAGGTCATAACGCTTTGCCAGGTTGCCGATCTTTGACAATTGGTTGGCCACTTCCACATACGCGTTCAGAACGGTGCGCTCATAGTTGTAAACCGCCTGCATCTGCTTTGCGTTGGCATTGCTGTAAGCCGCCTTGATGGCATTCCTGTTGATCAGCGGCGCTACCAGGTCTCCGGTTAGCGAATACAACAGGGATTCAGGTGTTTTTATGAGGTATGCCGGGTTAAACGCACGGTAACCAATAGAAGCGGAAATACCCAGTGACGGGTAAAACCGGGCCCTGGCCACTTGCACGTCCAGCCTGGCCGCAGCCAGCTCCAGCTCCGCCCGCTTTATATCAGGACGGTTAGCCAGCAGCTGGGAAGGAAGACCGGCATGAATGGCGCCGGGCATGTTGCTCCCGAACTGCCCGCCTTTTCTGGGAACAGGCGCGGGGTAGCGGCCTGCCAGGAAGTTAATACGGTTTTCGGTTTCCGTTATCTTCTGCAAAATATCATACTGAAGGCTTCTGGTATGCAACACCTCCGCTTCAAACTTGCGTACTGCCAATTCTGTAACGCGGGTAGCATCTTTCTGCAGTTTCACTATCTCCAGCGCGTTGTTCTGTATCTCTATATTTTGTTTTACAATGTTCAGCTGATTGTCAAGCGCCAGTAATTCATAATAGGAATTGGCGATTTCGGCAATGAGGTTGGTCATCAAAAAATTCCTGCCCTCAATGCTAGACAGGTATCGGGTTACCGCCGCCTTCCGGGCGTTCCGCAACTTATGCCACACATCCACCTCCCAGGTAGCGTAGGCCCCGATCATGTAGTCTGCCAGCGGCTCCGGCATTTCCTTTCCAGGCTTGATGTCTGTATTGGCGTCATTGGCGCCCTGGCTGGTATACCGGCCTACCTTTTCCACACCCGCACCGCCTTTCAAACCAACAAAAGGCAGATATTCTCCTTTGCTGGCCCTGGCCTCGTTGCGGGCCATTTCAATTTCCTGCAGGGCAATGTTCAGCTCCTGGTTGTGCTCTAAAGCGGTATCTATGATGGCTGCCAGGTAGGGGTCGGCAAAAAACTCCTTCCACCGTACATGCGCCGCGTTCAGGCTATCCGCGGAACTGCCGTACTGCGCCGGCACCGCTTTGTTTTCCGCCCTTCCCACCAGCGTGGGTATTTTGCAGGCTGCATAGGTCATGCAGATGCAGCCAATGATGATGTACCTGTATAAATTGCTTTTAAACATTATGATCGATTTCTTCTGTTAATGGATTCTCATCTTCGTCCCTGATCAGCTTCCGCCTGGATGCCAGGCCACCGAATATGTAGTACAGCCCGGGAATCACTATCACACCGCAAACCGTACCTATCAGCATGCCTCCGGCTGAAGCCGCGCCAATAGTACGGTTGCCGATAGCGCCCGGTCCGGTGGCAAATACCAGCGGAACGAGGCCGGCAATAAAGGCCAGGGACGTCATGAGTATGGGGCGAAAGCGCACCCTGGCGCCTTCTACGGCTGCTTCAAATAAAGACTTGCCGGCGCGGTGCTGCTGCACGGCAAATTCCACGATCAACACGGCATTCTTACCCAGCAAACCAACCAGCATTACCAATCCCACCTGGGCATAAATATCATTGGCCAGCCCCATCACTTTCACCAGCAGGAATGATCCGAACACGCCCGCCGGCAAGGATAGCAACACCGCCAGCGGCAGCCAGAAGCTTTCATATTGCGCAGCGAGTATCAGGTACACAAATGCCAGTACCACCAGGAAGATGTACAGCGCTTCGTTGCCACGCTCCGTCTCGTCTTTGGAAAGTCCCTCCCAGTCTATGTCATAGCCACGGGGCAAGGTTTGGGCCGCTACTTCCTGGATAACCCTGGTGGCCTCTCCGCTGCTGTAACCCGGTGCGGGCTCGCCCCTGATGGCTGATGAGGTGTACATGTTGTAACGGGTGATCTCGTTCAGGCCGTGTGACTTTTTAATGCTCATAAATGCCGAATAGGGCACCATTTCATCCCGGTCATTCTTCACATAAAGTTTCATCAGGTCATCCGGCAGCCGCCGGTATTCCGGGGAGGCCTGCACGTATACCTTGAGAGAAGTGCCGAACCGTACAAAGCCCAGCTCGTAGGTGCTGCCTATCAGGATAGACAGGTTATCCATGGCCTTGCCGATGGAAACGCCTTTCTGCATAGCTGCCTTGTTGTCTATCTCCAGCTCGTACTGCGGATAGTTGGCACTGAAGAAGGTGAACAGGCCGGTAAGCTCCTTGCGTTTTTCCAGCGCTGCCATAAACTGGTCATTCACTTTTTCCAGTTCCCGGTAATCGTCATTATTGGTTTTATCTAGCAGGCGTAAGGCAAAACCACCCGCCGCGCCATAGCCGGGCACCGCCGGCGGGCCGAAAAATTCTATGGTGGCGCCGGGAATTTCATGCGCTTTTTCTTCCAGCTCCCGGATGATCTCGTTGACAGAATGTTTCCGCTCAGACCAGTCTTTCAGGTTGATAAGACAGGTACCGGCGTTGGAGCCGCGCCCTTCTGTCAACACTTCATAACCCGCCAGCGCCGAAACAGACCGGATGCCTTCCACATGTTCCGCAATTTCCTGCAGCTTCCGCGCCAGGTCATTGGTACGCTCCAGCGTAGAGCCCGGCGGGGTCTGGATGATGGCATAGATCATACCCTGGTCTTCATTGGGTATAAAACCGGAAGGCAGGTCTTTGAATATGCCCGCAATGCCGGCACAGAACGCCAGCAGTATGCCAAACGTAACCACTCTCCTGTTCACGATCATTCTCAGCAGGCGCTCGTATTTGCCGGTCAGTTTCCCGAATACGTTATTAAAGCCGTCCATAAACCGGTCTACCGGAGATTTCTTTTTCGGCTTCCCATGCGGGTTTTTCAGGATCATGGCGCAAAGCACCGGCGTGAGCGTAAGCGCTACAAGGCCGGACAGTATAATGGCAGTGGCCATGGTAATGGAGAACTGCCGGTAGAAGATGCCCACTGGGCCAGACATGAAGGCCACCGGAATGAACACCGCGGCCATCACAAAGGTGATAGCCACAATAGCGCCGGCTATTTCATGTATTACCTTATAGGTAGCCTGGTACGGGGAAAGATGCTCTTCTTCCATTTTGGCATGCACGGCCTCTATCACCACAATGGCGTTATCTACCACAATACCGATGGCAAGCACCAGCGCAAAGAGGGTGATGAGATTGATGGTAAGGCCGAACAACTGCATGAAAAAGAACGCGCCTACCAGTGAAACCGGCACCGCCAGCGTTGGGATAAGCGTAGAGCGCCAGTCTCCCAGGAAGAGGAATACCACAATGGCCACCAACACAAAAGCCTCTCCCAATGTATGCAGCACCTTGTCAATAGAGGCGTTCAGGAAGCTGGACACGTCATAGCTGATCTCGTAATCCATGCCCGGTGGAAAAGAGCTGCCTTTGATCTCTTCCAGCTTGGCCTTGATGCTTTTGATCACTTCGCTGGCATTGCTGCCGTAGGTTTGTTTCAGCACAATGGCCGCGGAGGGATGGTTGTTGAGGTTGGAATAGATGTCGTAAAACTCGCTCCCAAATTCTACGTCTGCTATGTCTTTCAGGTAAAGTATCTCTCCATCTGAATTAGCGCGGATGATCACGTCTTTGTACTGTTCCGGTTTGTTATACCTGCCCTGGTACGTCAATACGTATTCCAGCGCTTCAGAGCGTTTGCCGTCACTTCTGCCCAGCCTGCCCGGCGAGCCTATAATGCTCTGGTTGCTGAGGGCCTCCATCACTTCATCTGTTGAAACGTTGTAGGCCCTCATCCTGTCTGGCTTCAGCCAGATGCGCATGGCGTATTGCCTGCTGCCCAGGATCTGTGCGCTGCCTATTCCTTTCACCCGCCTCAGCTCCTGCAGTATGTTGATGTTGGCATAGTTGTAGAGGAAATTTTCATCCGCTTTCGCGTCTGTACTGTATACATTCACGTACATCAGCATGTTGGGCTGCAGGATATTTACCACAATGCCCTCCCGCTGCACCAGTGGCGGGAGCCTGCTGGTTACCTGTTCAATGCGGTTCTTTACGTTCACCACCGCCTGGTTAGGGTCTGTACCCAGGTCGAAAACCACCTGAATGTTGGCTTCCCCCGCGCTGGTAGCGTCAGACGTCATGTACTTCATGCCCGGAACACCGTTCACCGCCTTTTCCATGGGAATGAGAACGGACTGTACCAGCACGTCTGCGCTGGCGCCGGGGTACGCCACACTAACAATTACCCTGGGTGGCGCAATGGAAGGGAACTGGGAGGTAGGCAGCGTATTGATGGCCAGTACCCCCAGGAAAATAATGAAAAGGGAGATCACAATAGCGAACACCGGCCTTTTCATGAATATATTAAACATGTTGTTGTCTTTTTTTTGAGTCCTTACATTATTCCGACGGCAGCATCAGCTGGGAAATGATCTGCCTGGGCGCTTCGTAGTCAAAAGATATCTTGTCGTTATTCTTCACTTTTCGCAGCCCCTCCAGCAATATCTTCTCGTTTTCAGCCAGCCCTTCCTTCACCACATACAGGTCTGGCACTTCCGCGCCAATGGTGATGGGCCGCAGCTGCACTACGTTGTCTTTACCTACTACATACACGTATTTTTTGTCTAGGATCTCCAGGGTGGCTTTTTGCGGTATGATGATGGCGTCTTTGAGCGGCTCGCGGATCAGGATGGAACCTGTTTCCCCATGCCGCAACAATCCTTCCTGATTAGGGAAAGTGGCCCTGAAAGCAATGTTGCCTGTTTCGTGGTTAAACTCGCCTTCAATAGTTTCTACCACGCCGGGGTGACTGAATTCCTGTTTGTTGGCCATTAGCAGGTTTACTTTCAGTTTTTCTTTAGGTTTAATATTCCCGGCATAATCCAGGTATTCCGGTTCCGATACGTTGAAATACACCCACATGCGGCTGTTGTCTGACAGGCTGGTAAGCAGGTCACCCTCTTCCACCAGGCTGCCCAGCTTCAGGTGAAGATGGTCAATAATACCGTCAAAGGGCGCCCTGATTTCGGTGAAGGCCAGGTGTACCTGCGCCAGCGCCAGTTCCGCCTGGGCTTTTTTAAGTTTGGCATTGGCCAGTGCCAGTTCGTTTTTGGACACAACGTTCCTTTCTGCCAGTGACCGTGTGTTCTGTACTTCTATTTCAGCGGCCTGCGCTTCTGCTTCCGCCTTCAGTAATTCAGCCTCATACAGTTTGGGCATGATCTTGAACAGCAGCTGCCCTGCTTTTACAAACTGCCCTTCATCTACAAAAACGTTCTGCAGGTACCCTTTCTCCTGTGCCCTTATTTCGATATTGCGGATGGAACGTATCTGGCACACATATTCTTTGGTGATGGTGGTATCCATTTTCAAGGCACTGGTCACAAGCAGTTTTGCTGACTCTTCCCTGGTTTCTTCTTTGGATTTGCAGCCTGTATGACACAACAAGGCGCACAAGCCCATTAGCACGAGAATTTGCTTCATAAATAATATATGTTCTTAATGCTTTTTTCGGTTATTTATTTGAGACGGGGTATAACACAGCCACCCATCATAGCCGGTGCCATGCGGGAAGCGTATAAGATAACGGCCAGGAAGACCAGATGAAGCCTGTTCCTGACGTAAACCGTCAGATCAGATCCTGATGACGCGGTGAACAATAAATTTGTGAGAAGAAGAGGAAAAAGAATGTGCGAAGAGCGGTAACTGGCGGTTCAGGTCGCGGGGGGCGCATTGATGGGCCAGCATGCTACGTAAAGTAATATAGGGGTTGTGGACTTCGGGGTGTTTCCGGGAAGAGCCAGGCTCATCGTCTTCCTGTATTTCCACTGCTTTTATTTTCTCGCTTGCTCTTCTTGCGCCCGGCAAACCATCCGGGCAAAGTTGAAAGTCGTCAAAAAAAGCATATACTACATGCGTCCGTTTGGGCGCATGATCTATGGAGTGCTGAAAAGCATGAGCATGGCCCCCTGGCGAGAACACATATAACGATAAAATAAATCCAATTAGCAGCCGTATCATCTGGCTTCGATATTATTAGACAGGCTGTAAAATTAATAGCAAAGCAACCAAACTACAAACTATTTTTTTAAAGTTTGGGTTAAATATGGCTGTCTGATTATTCCCCGTTTCGCAGTATCCATTTTAAACTGAAGCGTGCGAGGCTGACAACGTCCGGCATATGCCTGCTTCCACCGTGGCCGTATAAACATACAATGGTACCGTCAGGAAGCACCGCCAGGTCTGAATACGTGGCGCTACCTTGCTGGAGCAGTTTGCTCACGGGCCATGTGGCGCCTTCGTTCCTGCTAAGCCTGATAGTAAGGTCCCGCCTCTTTTTAGGGTCTGCGGGCTGCGAAACAAGAATAATGTTAGGCTTAAGTGAATAACGGGTCAGCCCGATGTCACAAACGGCTCCGGCAAGGCCTTCGTCATACTCGATGGGGGCAGACCAACTGGCGCCCCTGTTTCTGCTGATCACCTTTGCCTGGAATGAACCGTTTTCCGGGGAATGTGTACGCCCCAGCAGCAAAATGTCTCCATTAGCTTTTTCCACTATCTGTGACTCGTTAAATTCTCCTACCGGAGCATCTCCGCCGCTCTTCCAGGTTTTACCATGATCATCACTGTAGATGCAATTCACCCCGTATTTGCGGTCGGCCGCTGCAAAAGAAACAGATTTCCGGTGCCACACCGGAACGATCAGCCGCTTGTTCTTTAACTGAATGCCGTGTCCCGGGCCGGGCAAATGAAACGTCCATCCCTGCTGGCTCCCGGCAAAAAGGTGCGTAACCTCTTTGGCATCTTGCCAGGTGAGCCCATCGTCTGTACTGGTCATATAGAACACCTGGCTGCTGTCGTTTTTTTGATTCAGGGCATAGAAGAGGAACAGCTCCCCCGTCTTTTTATCCTGCACAATGGTGGGGTTGGCCCAGGACTGGCCATGCATGCTGTTTACCAGTACCCGGGATGCGGAAAAAGTATTGCCCCCGTCCGTACTACGTTTCATTACAATATGGTGCGCTCCGTCATCCTTGCCATCTTTGATTCGCGCTTCAGCAAAGGCCAGTATAGTACCTTGTGTGGTAACCACCAGCCCATAAACAAAATGAGCAAAAATCCCCTCTTCATTGGCCCTCCACAATTCTGTTTTCCCGGGCGGGTCCTGGCCCTTTGCCAGCAGCGTACAGCATAGCAACACAAGCATTACGGCATTTTTCATTCCTGGCATTCGGGATTCGGTTTGAGAATGGGGAGAGTGTGCGATTTTGTTATTCTGGGCCCGTGCAGCGTGCAATTGGCCCAGCAATGTCCTGCGTGGCCGGAAATTTCATTGGATGCTTCTTTCATCTTTCCGATTATTTTGCTATTATGTACTATAAATATAGAAAGCTTCATGATCGAAACAAGCTCGCTGCGGCGGCATGGCATAAATAATCCGGAGGACTTTTCTATTTTGTTTATTGTTTCCGGAATGTATCCGGAGTAAAACCACATAACTATCAACACTTTTATATGACCACCAGAATGCTCGTTACCGGCCTTTGCCTGTTCCTGTTCGCGCAGGCTGCGCAAGCCCAGCAAAAGCAGGCACGGCCCAACATCATTTTCATCATAGCAGATGACCTGGGCTATGGCAACCTCACAGCCTACAACCCGCAGCACAAGGTACCAACCCCTAACATAGACCGGCTGGCAAAAGAAGGCATAAAGTTCACGCGTTTCTACTCCGGAAGCACTGTTTGCGCTCCCAGCCGCTGCGCATTGATGACCGGCAAACACATGGGGCACGCCTACATCAGGGGCAACAGCCGGGCTCCGCTACGCCTGCAAGACACTACCATGGCCTCCCGCCTGCATAACAACGGGTATGCGACCGGCATGTTCGGCAAATGGGGGCTGGGAGAAGAGAATACCACAGGCGCGCCTGAAAACCATGGTTTTGACGCTTTCTACGGCTATCTCAACCAGACTCACGCACATCATTATTACACCAACCGCCTGTTTGAGATACAGAACGGCAAAACGGTACGCGTGGCGCTGGACTCCACGGAGTACACAGATGAACTGATTATGCAGAAAGCCCTGGCCTTCATAAAACAAAACAGGGAAAAGCCTTTCTTCCTCTACCTGCCGCTCACCATTCCTCACGCGGAGCTGCATGTGCCGCAACAATACATGCAACCCTGGCTGAATGCGGACGGCAGCAGCAAACTGCAGCCGGAAACGCCTTTCGGGACAAGCGAAGTAAAATCGTACCATCCGCAAAAGCAGCCTCACGCCGCTTTTGCAGGCATGATCACCAAGCTGGATGAAAACGTGGCCCGCGTGCTTGCGCTTGTAAAAGAGCTGGGACTGGACAACAATACCTACATCTTTTTTACCAGTGACAACGGGCCGCATAAGGAAGGCGGCGCAGACCCCGAATATTTTGACAGCAATGGCCCGCTGCGGGGCATTAAGCGGGATCTCTACGAAGGTGGCATCCGCGTGCCCCTGCTCGTGAGAGCGCCGGGGAAAGTGCCCGCCGGCATTGTCCGTGACGACGTTTGGGCTTTTTGGGACATGCTGCCTACCCTTTGCGGCATCTCCAATACACCTGTTCCCGCAGGCATTGACGGCATCAGCTTCAGCAGCGTGCTGCATGGCAAAAAGCAGCCGCAGCAGCACTCCCATCTCTACTGGCAATTCAATGAAAAACAGTACAAGGAGGCGGTGGTGCAAGGCAACTGGAAACTGGTGCGGCTGAAACCGAAAGGACAGCCGGAAATAATGGAGCTGTATGATCTCGGGAAAGACATTGGCGAAACAAACAACATCGCCCGGCAGCACCCGGCAAAGGTGAAGGAGCTCTATACACTCGCCCGGCAGTCAAAAACACCGGCGGAATTGCCCATATTCAACTGGAAGACTGACTGATGCAAGCTCCTCTATGGCGGCGCGGTGCATAGCAGGATCAGGAGCCGCGCCACTATTTAACGAACAGTTTTTTACTACTTTTAGGCAAATGCTGCCGCTATGCGCCTTCTCATTACACTCCTGCTCATTGCATGCCAATGCCCTCTATATGCTGCAGTGCTGCATACAGGCCACGGGCAACGGTACACCACTGTTGCCACGGCCGCAAAAGCAGCTATTCCCGGAGACACCATCCTGCTGCATAATGGCACTTACCCCGGAGATCAGTTACTGGACGGCCTGCGCGGAGCCCCCGGTAAATGGATATACATCATTGCAGAAAAAAAAGGGAGCGTATTGTTCAAAGGAGGAGCGGCGGCCTGGCGGGGCAGTGATCTGGCATACATCCAAATTGAGGGGATCGTATTTACCGGGCAAACAGGCAATGGTGTCAATATGGATGATGGCGGCACCTACGCCTCTCCCGCACATCATATTATATTTCAGCAATGCACTTTCCGCGATATGGCCGCCACCGGCAACAATGACCTGCTTAAACTGTCAGGCGCGGATGATGTCACCATTCAGCAATGCACCTTCCTGAACGGCTCTCCCGGCGGCAGCGGCATTGACATGGTGGGTTGTCACAACAGCCTCATCCTTCAATGCCGGTTTGAAAACATGGGCGCTAATGCGGTGCAAATGAAAGGCGGCAGCAGTCACATCCGTGTAGAAGCCTGTTTATTTAAAAACGCAGGCAGCAGGGCCATCAATCTTGGCGGCAGCACGGGCCTGGCTTTCTTCAGGCCAGCCAATGCCGCCTGGGAGGCGGCTGATCTGCAGGTTTACAGCAATGTATTTATCGGGTCGGAAGTATCGGTAGCTTTTGTAGGCTGTACGAGGTCTGAAGTGGTGAACAACACCATCTGCAACCCTGGCAGGTGGGTCATCCGCATCCTGCAGGAAAATAAGGATACGGCCCGCTTTGGAAAATGCGGCAACAATACTTTCCGCAATAATATGGTTGCAGTAGACAACCAGCTGCGCACCGCCTGCAGCATTGGGCCCGGCACGGCGCCGGAAAGTTTTACCTTCTCCAACAACCTGTGGTACCATGCCGGTAACGACCGCTGGGCCGGCCCGCAATTGCCCGCGCCTGATAAAGACGCATTGACCGGCAAAGATCCGCTGTTCAACAATATAAACAAGGAAGATTTTTCGATTGCACCCAACAGTCCTGCCGCACTGGCCGGGCTCCCGTTGTCGCAACCGGAGAAAGATCATGCCGGCCGGCAGTTCCGGCGGCAACGGGCTATTGGTGCTTTTGAAGTGAGAGAATGACCCGGAATGCCTGAATGAAAGCGCTCGGCGAATTGGTGCGCAGCATGGACACATCACTTATTGCTGACTACTGTTCTGCTGTTGGCGGGCATTGGCACTCCCACTCCCAGGCCGTAACCAAACGTACCGGTCCCAACAAACCTGCTTCCAGCAAGGGGTCGCCCGCTTTGTAATTGTTCCAGGTAGCAAGCGTGATGCGCCTGCCGGGATTTGGTTTGTTTTGCACGAACCATTCTGGCATGGCAGATATATAGTGGGAAGGCGTGAAAGAATGCTCGGCAGGCAGATGTTCATCCCCGATCTGGCGGTTGGGCCAAAGCGTGGCTACTTGTATGCTCAGGTGGTTCACTCCCGGTTTGATGGAACGGGTGATATCAAGGCGGTAAGGCTCTTTCCAGCACAAACCCGCTTCTTTTCCATTGATGCTTATGCTGGCAATAACCTCTACCCTGCCCAGGTCAAGAAATACCCGTTTGCCTTTCTGCAGTGCTGCCGGCGGAATAGTGATTTGCCTTTTATACGTTACCACGCCGGCAAAATGACGCACGCCAAAGTCTGGATGCCGGTGCAGGGACGCCAGTTGAGGCAGGCTTATGTGCTGCGGTGCGCCGCGGCCCGGCTCAAAATACAGTTGCCAGGGGCCCTCTACAGTTTGCATGGTACATTTATCCACCACATTGATTTCGTGTGTGCCTAAATGATAACTGCCGTTCTGCCATACCAGCGCTTTGATATTGTTTCCCTGCCGCCGGAGCATAAGACCATCCGGCAATTCAGGCGGGGGAAGTTTTTCGGCATACAACGCCGCTATTTTCTGCTGGCTGAGCGCCTCGCGGTACAACTTTGGCGTAGTGGCATTACCTTCAAAAACGCTGGAATGCAGTTCACCGGTAGGCTTGGTATCAAGGCCCGGCACTACTTTATTTTCACCCGCAGCGGCATGGCCAGCCAGTTGTCCGTTGACATACAATGCAGGCGCTCCCTGGTCATATACTGCCACCACGTGCGTCCAGCCGGAAACGGGCTGATTTACGGCTACTACATTTTTTGAGAAATAGGCAGGGCCTTTTGTACGTTCACAAATGCGGATCACATTCTGCCCCGCCGCAATTCCTGCGGAAACATACCCCTTGCCATAAACCGATTCTCCTTCTGCCGGAAACACTACAAAACCTTTTCCCGGCATAGCATAAGTATCCGGCTTGATCCATACTTCTATTGAAAACGTCTGCTGCACCTGCCCCCAGTAAGCCGCATCCGGCACGGCAGCAGGCAGCACAGAACACAATAGTTCTCCGTTCTTTGCAAGCGCTTCAATTCCCTTGCCGGGCAAGGGTTTCCGGAACACTACAAACCACGAGCCTGCAGGCGTAAACTCCAGCGGCAAGCGGATGCCGTTTGTAGTAGACTGGTACATGACTGCTTCTGTTATACTACCGTCTTCCGCATTCCATAGTTCCGGCAACATGCCCTTTACACGAAATTCAGCAGTAATGCGCTCGTGGCGGCGCAGCCGGTTGCTCACAAAATAAATATCCGCGCCCGCCATACGGCGGTGGGTAAAACGGATGGCCGCATCGCGGCGGGCAGCGGTATAGGTAAAGTCAGGCGGCAGTTGTACAATATCAGCCAACAGCTTGCCCCTGAACATCATTCCTTTTCCCAGCCTGCGCTCCTGTACCGTTACACCATCCAGATCACCCCACATTTCTTTGACAAGCGCAAGCAAAGCTTCTGCGTCCCCGCCAAGGCCCGGCGCGGCTTCCGGCTGTTCATTGACCGCCAGCCACATACCGGCTTCGACCAGTGTTTTCAGTCTTTGCAGCACAGGCAGCGATACCTGGCGCAATTGTATCATCACCATCACTTTATACTGCATCCCGTCCGGGAAAAAGATCTGGTTGTCACGGATCTGGATGTCCTGCATCAATGCGTCCGGCCCTATTACATCGGCGCCATATCCGGTAGGGTTGGTTGGCATCACATGGTCAATATCCGGAATGGAAGCGGCCGGTTCTTCTCCCTTAAAGAACACAAAGTCTGCTGCATAATGACCTTGCTGCAGCATGTATTGCGCACGGGTCATGTAGCCCGTCCATCCATGCATAAAGGCCGCCCATGTGCTGGTACGGTCAAAGTGGGAACCGAAGGGCCCCATACTGAAGCCGGGCATACCATACCGGTATGGCTGGTGCACCATTACAGAAAGCATCAGCTGGTTGATGCCAAGGGAATAAAAATGATCTCCCTGTACTTTAAGCGCATAGGGGTACTCCGTCCACCGTGATGTTTCCGGCAGGCCGGTGAATGCCTCTGCGCCAATTACCCGTTTACCAGCGGTGTGGCCGGCAGAAAGCGCCACACTGATACTGTTCATAGTGCCGGGCGCATATCTTGTCCAGAACTCACCCATGGGCAGGTCAAGCGCCTGTGATATCTGCAGGCTGTCAAACATGCCGTCGCCATAGGGTTCTCCCCACAACTGCCAGCCTTTGGCAACACAATGGGCCCTGAAGCCGCCGTAGTATTCCTTTGCCACCAGCGTGGCCTGCGTATGCCTGAAATCGAACAGGAAAGCATTGGTAGCCGCTGCACTTTCTACAATGCGGCCGGTTAACGCAGGCAGCCATTGGACGATGTTATAATTATTCTGTTGAAGAAAAGCCTCCGGCATCCGCTGCGTCCAGTTCTGCACACCTACCTCCCAACTGTCTATCAGGAGGCCGCGGAAAGAGGAATAGGGCTGCACCGCGTTGAACAGGTATTCATCCATATGCCGGAACCAATCGTCTACCGCCTCACTACTGAACTTGTTCAGTTCCAGCCCCACCGCAGCATCCGGTTGTGATGCGCCAAGCTGGCCCGTGGCGGTATGCCCGATGCGCAATATTGTCCAGTGGCCAGCCGGCGCTTCCCATTGCAGCATCCCATCTGGCTGCAGCAGGCGGGTAAGGTCCAACACTTTGCTCTTCTCTATGCCTCCTTCTGCGTCCGCAACAGTGGTGGCGCCTTCCGCCACATACTGGTAAAAATGGGCCTTGCCAGGCCAGTTACGCACGCCAGCATGTGCATGCCACTGCACCTCGGACAACCAGGTGCTGATATTAGTACGCAGCCGGAAATATTTTGCCCGTACGGCAGGAAAAACCGCTGCACCGGGTGCGTTCATTTTTCGCAATTGTGGCATTACAATAGTACATACCGTGGAATAATGCTGCCCGTCACCGGAGCTTTCGAGCTGGAAAGTGGGCGGGCTGTCTGGCGGGCCGTCATACACATCCGGCGGCACTTCTGGCCTGCGCCAGATGGTAACGGACTGAAAAGTACCTTCTTCTGCAAATTCAAATACCATATCACCGGTTTTCTCCAGCCGCAGGGCTGTTTCCGGGTGCTGGTCAGTACATGCGCCAGGATTTTCTTCTTTCCCGTTCAACCATAATTTCAGCAGCGGTGGAGCAGGTGGTTCAGGAAAGGCCAGAACGGCAATATCACGATAGTAGCCTAGTTTGGTGAAGGGTTGAGGAATGTGGTGCTGATTGCCGCCGGCTGTAGCCTGCACGGTACGCCACACCAGTTGCTGCATGCTTTGCTCCGGCTTTACAAATGAACCACCGGTGCCGGAAAAGCCCGCCGAATTGTGTAACATGATCTGCAACTGCAGCCGCCTGGCTTCCTGCAGGGCATATAACAACAGGCTGCGCCATTGCGGCCCTCCCATATCTACAGGCCCGCGCGGCACTGCGCCTTCCGTATTAAAGAGCAAAGCGCCGCCAAGCCCCATTTGCCGCATTGCTTCAAGATCTTTGCGGATGCCTTCTTCAGATATATGGCCATTGAGCCAGATCCAGAGCACCTGCGGGCGGTACCGGCCGGGCGGCCGCAAGAAACCGGTTTCATTCAGCGCTTCTTCGGCATTGGCACCATGGCTCAATGCCGGTAGTATAAGCATGCCCGTTGCTGTGACCAGTGTATTCTTTAGAAAATCCCTTCTTTGCATAAAGGCCATCTTGTTGAATGCTATAACAAGATACTGAAATTAACGGGGTGGTGTTTCGTACAGGCCGTAACCGGTAGATATTGCTATATCTCTTTCAGATACTTCTTGGCATAGGCCTTGGCCGTAAGCCCCGTAATGAGCTTGAACTGCCGGTTGAAATGGGAAAGGTTGTTGTAGCCAGACTCGAATGATATCTCAGAAATGGTCATGTCATTTTTGATCAGCAGCTTGCACGCATTGAGCACCCTGATCTCGTTCAGCACCTGGAAGCAGGTTTTGTTGGTACGTGACTTGAAGTACCGGCAGAAAGACGCCTTGCTCAGGTTCACCAGCGCCGCCACTTCCTCAATGGTTACATCCCGGTTAAAATTTTTCATCAGGAAATTCATCACCGTGTTGATGCGCTCCGTATCGTTGGTATTGACGGAATTGGCGTAACCGGGACTGGACAGCAACGTGTAATCTTTCGTGTGCGCAATCTTGTCCAGCGTTTTCAGAAAGAGGCTCAGCCGCTCAATACCGGAAGCCCGGTAGGTGCTTTTGATCAGCTCTGCTATCTCCGCATGGTCACCGCCCTGTATCAGTACACCTTGCTGCCCGCGCTGGAACAGCTTTTGAATATGCGTGAACTCCACCAGGTCAAAGAAACCGTTGCCCAGTGAATCTTCTTTAAAGTGTATCACGTATACGTCCACCTTCAGGTCTTCATTTTGCTGGTAGAAATCCTTGTCATTACGCCATACATGCGGCAGATTGGAGCCGATGAACATCAGGTCCCCATCCGTGAAGTTGCCGATATGGTTGCCCATGAACCGGATGCCATAGCTTTTTTCTACGAAAATGATCTCGTACTCCGGGTGATAGTGCCATGGATAATCCATGTAATCCGTAATTTCCCGCTTTACAGCCAGGGACGAAGAATCGCTCAAAAAGATCTTTTCAAGGGCCGGTTGCATCAATTACACATTTATATTGCTTGTGAAAATAAGAAATAAAGGAAATACATGCAAATATAGTGTCGTAAGCAGAAAATATAGGCGTTGCTTTCAACATGGTTGAAGGATAGTTTTGTTGATTATGACAGACAAAGGCTCAGGAAAATTCTACATCTACATCATATCGCTGGTAGCGTCTATCGGCGGGTTTCTGTTCGGGTACGATCTTGTGATCATCTCCGGCGCGTTACCCTTCCTGGAGCAGGATTTTGGTCTTACACCCGCTCTGAAGGGTTTTGCCGTGAGCAGCGCTATCCTTGGCGCCATATCAGGCCCCCTGGTGGGCCTGTGGTTTGCTGACAGGCTGGGCCGCCGCAAAACAATGATGCTTGCTTCTTTCTTCTTTATGATATCGGCCATTGGCAGCGGGCTTGCTGCAGGCATCTGGGACTTTGGGCTATGGCGGTTCGTGGGCGGCCTGGGAATCGGGCTGGCCATGATGTCATCCCCCATCTACATTGCGGAACTGGCGCCCCCGCAGATGCGCGGCGTGCTGGTGAATGTTAACCAGCTTTCCAACGTTATCGGCATCAACCTGGCGGTAATAGCGGGCTACTTTTTTTCTTTTGACGGCTGGGGCTGGCGGTGGATGATGTTTTCCGAAGGCGTGCCTGTGGTGTTTCTCATACTGGGTCTGCTGGTGATACCCGAAAGCCCCCGCTGGCTGGTAACCCGGCAACGCGGCGGGGAGGCCCTGAAAATACTGGAGAAGATCAACGGAAGAAAACGTGCGGAGCAGGAGCTTGGCGAGATCCAAGCCGGCCTGCAGCAGGAAGCGGGAGGAGGGTTCGGTGAGCTCTTCCAGCCGGGTATCAGAACGGCGGTGATCATTGGCACTATCCTCATGATATTTTCACAGATCAACGGTGTGAACATGATCCTGTTATATGCGCCCACCATTATGGCGGAGGCTGGCGTGAGCATGGGCTCCAGCGCTATTCTCAGCTCCATTCCCGTATATTTCGTCATCTTCCTGTGCACCCTGCTGGCTTTTCCGCTCATCAAAAAGTTCAGCCGCCGCGGCTTGCTGATTGCCAGCGTTTCACTGATGGCGTTGGGGCACCTGGTAATGGCCGTTAACTTACAACTGGGCTGGCCGCCCATGTATACGCTTATACCCATGCTGATCGGTACAGGCGCGTTCACGCTTGGTTTTGCGCCGCTCAGCTGGATCATTGTGTCAGAAATATTCCCCACGCGCATCCGCAGCAAGGCGCTGGCAGTGGTTTGTTTCTTCCTCTACCTGTCATCTTTCCTCATTGCGCAGTTCTTCCCCGTAATAACGGATTATTTCACCCGCAACTTTGGCAACGCGGCCGGTGTATACCTGCTGTTTGCCGCTGTATGTTCTGCCTGCGTATGGTTCTCCTGGAAAAAAGTGCCTGAAACCAAAGGCCTCAGCCTTGAAGAAATAGGTAGTTTCTGGGGAAAGAAAGGCACGGAAAGCAGCTATGTGAAAAATAATTTGCTGGAGCATACATGAAGCCACTGAAGCCTATTGCTTTTTACATTTGATTTGGATATAATTGAGAGATCAAATGACCAGGCAGTGTTTTTATGATGAAAAGTGATGAACTGTTAATTGGCTGGGCCGTAGAGGACATTACTCCTCACGGCCCTGTGGTGCTTTTCGGGCAGTATTATGACAGGCATTCCCGTTACGTGCAAAGTGCGCTCACTGCTACGGCATGCGCTATGGAGTCTGGCAACGGGAAAGAGCAGGCCATACTGATCTCGGTAGATCTTATCTGGTGTACCGCCGCCCTGCTGCAGGCGCTCAAATCGGTATTGCAAACGCAACTTCCCGGCTTTGACAGCCGGTACCTGGTGGTTAACGCCACTCATACCCATTCTGCACCGGCGCCTGACATTGAAACGGACTACGGGCGGCAATTGCTGGATAAGCTAGGGGCATTGGCCGTAAAGGCATGGCAGAACAGGAAGCCCGCAGGCATCAGCCGCGCACTGGAATATGCCGTGGTAGGCCATAACCGCCGCGTGCGGTATGCAGACGGGTCTGCTGAAATGTACGGCGCAATCGACCGGCCTGATTTCACAGGTATAGAAGGCCCCACAGACAGCGCGGTGGATATGCTGTTTTGCTGGGATGCCGCCGGCCGGCTCACCGGCGTTGTGATGAACGTACCCTGCCCAGCACAGGTAACGGAAGCAAAGTATTTTGTATCTGCCGATTTCTGGAGTGAAGTAAGAAGACATCTCCGGCAACAATTTGGTGAAGGAGTGCACCTGCTCCCGCAATGCGGCGCCGCGGGAGATATTTCTCCCCGTAACCTCACGCGCCCCTATACACCAGACGAACCTAATATGTGGGACCTCCCCGGCATGGAAGAAGCCGGCCGCAGGTTGGCCCGCGCCTTGATGGCCGCATATCCGCCAGCGGAAAAGGCCGTTCAGTACCAGCCCGTTTTCAGACATGCTGTGGCCGAAGTGCAGATTCCGGCAAGGACTGTAACAGAGCAGGAATTTGAAGAAGCAAAAATCATGGTGGAAGATATCCGTTCCCGTGAACCGGAAGACCCTGCCTCTCCACATACAGCATTCAACCGCTTCCTCGCAGAGATCAGGGCCAATGAGGCCCTACGTGAATACGGCCCCTGGGATAACAAAAATACAGATTACGGCATCCTCCGTAAAAAAGAGATCATCCTCTCGCAATATGCCAGGCATAAAGAACAGCCCTTCTACCCCGTGCTCATACATGCTATCCGCATTGGCAACGCGGTGATGGCAACCAACCCTTTTGAACTGTTCGTTGACTACGGCGCCCGCATCAAAGGCCGCAGCAAAGCGGCACAAACTTTCATTGTACAACTCAGCGACGATTACTATGACTACCTGCCTACACAAACGGCCATTGAAGGTGGTGGCTACAGCGCCATAGCCACGCCTGTTGGGCCAGACGGCGGGGCTGTGCTGGTGGAAGAAACGCTGCGGCTGATCAACGGGTTGTTCTAGACATTACCACCCCTTCCCTCATTAATACGAATATAGTGTCGCGATATGAAACTATAGTGGCTGATTAAATGCAGCCTCCTGGATACTTTTGTTGTTATACGATCAGCATTTCTAATTCAATATTCAATGAAAGAAAATAACGATGGCGGGCCGGGAAAGAAGTGCCTGGTAACAGGAGGAGCGGGAGGCCTGGGCACAGCTATTTGTACTACGCTTTGCATGGCGGGGTACCGTGTGTTCCTGCATGACCTCCCTACATCACCCGGAGCGGAAGTGGCAGCGCAGATCAATGCTGCAGCAGGCGCCCCGCGCGTTACATTCCTCTCCGGCAACCTTGCAGACCTGGATGCCCTCCGCTGCCAGGCAGACCTGCTGCTGCAGGAAGAAGGCAACATTGATGTGCTGGTCAACAACGGCGGCATCGATACCATTGGGGAACTGGATGGCGTCTCCCTTCATGAATTCCAGGACACGCAAACTATCAACTCCAGCGCAGCATTTGTGCTCTCGCAGGCGCTGAGCCCGGGCATGAAACAACAGGGAGGCGGGCAGATCGTGAACATCATGAGCATTATACTCAGTGGCGGCTGGAACGCGCGCGTGCCATATGCCATGTCTAAAGGCTCTCTGCTCGGCCTTACCCGTGCACTGGCACGGGAGCTGGGACCTTTCAACATTCGCGTGAACGCGGTCAGCCCCGGCGCCATCCCCACCAATATGGAACGTAAATTCTGGACAGACAGCCGTGAGGAGCTGGACAAATTCATTCTCGACAAACAGGCCCTGAAATTTCGCGCCACACCGCAAGACGTAGCAGATGCGGTATTTTTCCTCATATCGGAACAAAGCCGCTTCATCACCGGCCACGAACTGCATGTGAACGGCGGATGGTACATGGGATAAGTCAATCATACAAAAGCACGATGTCAATGATCAGGATCACAAAAATAGAAACCGTACACATCTCTCACCTGCTGATGCTGCGCGTGCATACAGACGCAGGCATTACCGGCTGCGGCGAAACATATTACGCACCAGGCGCAGTAGCCGCCATGCTGCACGACTGGATGTCTGAAAAACTGCTTGGCGCCAACGCGCTGGACATAGAAAAACACTGGCGTTTTTTTTATCAGCGCTTCATGAACTTCGGCGGCCGGGGAGCGGAAATTCGCGCCATTTCAGCGCTTGACCTCGCGCTCTGGGACATTCTGGGGCAAAGCTGCGGCCTGCCCGTGTGGCAATTGCTTGGCGGTTGCACGCAAGCCATATTGCCTGCCTACAACAGCGCCGGCGGTACCAGCTATGGCGTTCCCGTTTCCGGTGGCGCAGACCAGCGCAGGCAGCCGCTTTTCTGGCCCGGCCACGGCAGCGCGGGATTTGATGGCCCGCTGGAAGACAACTGGGCCAGCATTCACCGGCCGGCAGAATATGCGGAAGAACTGATACGCGAAGGATACACCGCCATGAAAATGTGGGCGCTTGATCCGCTCGCGCACCGCGCCGGGGGAACCCTGCACCTGGGCTGGAAAGAGCTGAAGGCGGCATTGGCGCCACTGTTCAAGGTAAGGGAAAAGGTGGGGTACGATATCGAGATCATGCTGGACGGTCACGGCTTCTTCCAATGGCCCGCCGCCATGCGCATAGCCGAAGTAATGCGGGACATCAAGCCGCTCTGGATGGAAGACGTACTCCGCACAGACAATATGGACGCACTGAAACGCTTCCGGGACGCGGCCGGCGTTCCCATTGCGGTAAGCGAGATGCTCACCGTACGCGATGATTACCGCCAGGTATTGGAAAACGGAGGGGCAGACTATATTATGATAGACCCCACCTGGGTAGGCGGCATTTCCGAAACACGCCGCATCACGGAAATGGCCATTCCCTATAACATACCCGTTACCATGCACGATTGTACCGGCCCGCTTACCCTGCTTGCCGGCGTACATGTAGGCATCAGTAATCATAACGTGGTATACCAGGAGAGCGTTCGCGCCCACCTGCGCGTAGCCTATAAAAAACTGATAGATACAGACATTACGGTGGAAAAGGGCGGCATACCGGCCCCGCTGCGGCCGGGAATCGGCGCGGCCTGGCTGCCTGAATTATTCAGTGAAACAAATCCCGCCTACAGGGCAACTGTGTGGCAACCATAAAAATTGAAAGCATGGAACATATACGTTCGGAACAATTGTACGCGGAAGCATGTGAGATCATACCCTGCGGCGTATCCAGCTCAATGCGAAAAAATGTGAAGCCCCTGCTTTTTTTTGAGCGGGCAGACGGGCCGTATTATTTTGATGTGGACGGCAACCGGTATATAGATTACACATTGGCATGGGGCCCGCTGATAGCAGGCAGCAATCATCCATTGATTAACAAAGCGGTGGCCGAGCAATTGCAGAAAAGTTATACGCTGGGTGCGCAGCATCCGCTGGAGGTAGCGCTGGCCCAAAAACTCACCAGTATCCTGCCGGGTTTGGAGCAGGTAGCTTTCAGCAACACGGGCAGCGAAGCGGTGCAGTCCGCCATCCGGATTGCCCGCACTTATACGGGCCGCAGCAAGATCGTGAAATTTGAGGGCCACTATCACGGGTGGCTGAACAACATATTGGTCAGCTATAAACCGCAGCCCGCCCAGCTGGGCAGTCCCTCGGCCAGCTGCGGCGGTCAGCCTGCGCCTGAATTCGAGGATACGCTGGTATTGCCCTGGAATAATCTGGAGGCGGTAAAAGAACTGCTGGCCACACGCGGCCACGAAATTGCCTGTGTGATCACAGAACCGGTGCTAGCCAATTCAGGCTGTTGCATGCCCAATGACGGGTATCTGCAGGGAATCATCGATTGCTGCCAGGAGCACGGTGTGGTATCTATATTCGATGAAGTGATCACCGGCTTCCGCCTGGCACTTGGGGGCGCGCGCGAGTATTTCGGTCTCCGGCCAGACCTGTCAGTCTACGCAAAAGCGATAGCGGGCGGTTTTACCATGGCGGCGCTTGGCGGCCGGAAAGATATCTTTGAGGTGATACGCGAAGGTAAAACCATTCACGCGGGCACTTACAACGGCGCTTCTGTGAACCTTGCGGCGGCGCTGGCTACGCTCAATATTCTATCCGGAGAAAATTGTTTTGCACAGCTGCATGCGTACGGCCATGCCCTGCGCGAGCACCTGCAGCTGGCCGCTGCCAATGCAGGCCTCAACCTGGTGACCACCGGCGCGGGCAGTGTATTCAGCATGCACTTCGGCTTAACGGAGGCGCCACGTAACTATGCAGATACCCTGGCGGCCGATACCACGCTATTTGCAAAATTCAGGGGCCTGATGCTCGAAGAAGGCATTCACCTGCTGCCAGACGGACGGTGGTATATTGGCATTACGCATACGGATGTGGAACTGGCTGCCACCCGGCAGGCTATTGATCATACTTTTGCGGCAATGCGCAAGTCATAAACATCAGATATGGTACCAACTGTTTTTGTTGCCGGCCTCTTTCATGAAACGCATACCTTTCTTAACGAAAGAACCGGGTTGGACAGCTTCAGGAAAATGGCGCTGTTCCATGGGCAGGAGATCATTGCGAACAACAACGGCTCCGGTTCTCCAATGGACGGCTTTCTCTCCTTTGCCAGGGAAAGGCACTGGCATGTAATACCAGGCATCCAGATGGCGGCCATGCCTTCCGGCATGGTGGAAGAGGAAGTTTTGAACTATTTCAGGGAGCATTTTTTTGCTGCGCTGGAGAAAAGCTGGGCCTCGCTGAACGCAGTGTACCTGGTACTGCACGGCGCAATGGTCTGCGAAAACACGCACGATGTAGAAGGCCGGGTACTGCAGGAACTGCAGCAATTTCTCTCCAGCCGGGGAAAACATATACCAGTAGTGGCTGTGCTGGACCTGCATGCCAATATATCACCACTAATGGTTGAAAACAGCACCTGCCTGTATGCGTACCGGAAAAATCCGCATACGGATGCCAGGGAAGCAGCCATCAGGGCTGCCATGCTGCTGGAAAAGATCATGATGAAGCCGGGTGTACAGCAGGTGTTCCATGCCACTCCCTACATTATTCCGCCCACCGGCCTGGGGACAGATGCAGACCCAATGAAAGCGGTGCTGCATAAAGCTGCCACTATAGAGGCGGCTAACCCGGAAATACTTTGCATCAACGTATTGGGAGGGTTCGCCTACGCTGACATCGAAGATTGTGGTTTCAGCTTTACCTGCTGCACCCGTGGAAGTGCGGAACAGGCAGAGGCATGGCTCGCGGAGCTGGAACTGGAATTAACAAAATACCTGTATGCTGCATATCCCGAAGAGAACACACTTGACGAGGTGCTGGCGCTTACCGGGCAACAAACACCCGTATTGCTGATAGAAGCATCAGATAATATCGGCGGTGGTACGCCTGGAGATGGCACCGGTATTCTTTTGCCGCTGCTGGCTGCTGGTAAAAAAGGGGTAGTTGCCGTATTGAATGATGCTGCGGCCGTGCAGGAATGTTTTAATGCAGGTACGGGCCGAAATGTATTGTTGCGGATAGGCGCAAAAACAGACAGTTTTCACGGAGAGCCGGTGGAATTTGAAGGAACAGTACAGAATCTGACTGACGGCCGCTTTGAACTGGAGAATAAAAACTCCCACCTGGCTTCCATCACCGGTACGCATGTGAACATGGGCCCCTGCGCCGTGGTATCGAACAAACAGGCCACCATATTGCTCACTACGCATAAAACACCGCCAATGGACCTGGGGCAGTTACGTTCACAGGGAATTGTACCGGAGGCGGCGCACTACATCATTGTAAAAGCCGCGGTGTCTCACAAGCAGGCGTATGACCCGGTGGCCGCCGCATCGTTTTATATTGACAGTCCCGGTCTGTGTACCAGCAATCTTGCAAGGCTGCCCTACAGGCATATAGGGCACAAGATCATTGGTTTACCGGCAAAGGGATGAATCAGGCCGCACTTGCCATTTGCATCAAATGGCAACAATTCTTTTGTACGATGCAAATATGATGTCATACTTGGATAACCACGTGTCCATTTAGGAATGGAATACGAACTATTTTTGAAAAGGCTTGAGGGAGCCTTTTTCAACCAGAACAAATAAGCATTATCAACCACGCACAGCCGTTTCCGCAAACGGCTCGGTGACTTTTTTTTGAATTTTTTGAAGTATACCGCTATGAATGTATCAGCTGTTTTAATGATCGCAATGTCTCTGGGTATGGCCGGCGCCGCCAACGCCGCACCGGCCCCCGGAATCACACAGCCTGCCGGCATCAGCCACACCGCGGCCCGCCCGCCTGTAACCGGCAGGGTAACGGATGCCGCCGGCCAGCCGCTGGAGGGGGTATCCGTATTTGTAAAGGGTACGCAGCGGGGAACCGCCACCAATGAAGATGGCCGTTTTGAACTGGACGCCGCCAAAGGAGATGTGCTCGTGTTCCGTATTGTAGGATACAAAGAGCTCAGCGTAATTGTTGGGGACAAGGGAATTCCCGCCGTAGTGCTGGAACGCAGCCTGTCAGACCTTGATGAAGTGGTGGTGGTAGGGTATGGCACTTCTTCCAAACGCCGACTGACCACGGCTATCGCCAAAGTGTCCGGCGCTGATATCGCCAAACAACCAGTTACCAATCCCGGAGACGCACTGGCCGGCCTGGCCGCTGGTGTGCAGGTGCAGTCCGCTTCAGGCAGCATGCCGGGTGAAACGCCTACTATCCGCATTCGCGGCATCGGCTCCATGGGCGCAGCCAACGATCCGCTGTACGTGGTAGATGGCTACCCTCTGCCCAATGCCGCACAGTTCCAGCGTATCAACGTGGCCGATATAGAATCCATTGAACTGCTGAAAGATGCTGCTTCTGCCGCTATTTACGGCTCCCGTGCCGCCAATGGCGTGGTGATCGTTACAACCAAACGCGGAAAGGCTGGTAAAACAAGCTTTAACGTCAGCGCCTATACCGGTGTGCAAAGCGTATACCGTAAAATGGACATGATGAACAAAAGCGAGTACCTGCAATATGCGAAAGATGCTACCAGGGCCATGAACGGCCGTTACCCGGACATATTTGACACGCCTGAGCTGCTGCCGGATACCGACTGGCAGGATGTGATTTTCCGCTCCGCCCCTATGTCAGACATACAGGTAAGCGCCCGCGGCGGCAACGAAAAGGTGCGCTTCTCTATTTCGGGCAACTATACCACGCAAAAAGGCGTGATGATCGGTACCGACTACAAGATGGGTACCGTGAATGCCAATATAGATGCGGACCTCAGCTCAAAACTGAAAATCGGCGCAAGCTTTGCCCCTTCTTTTACTACCCGCAACCTGAAGCCAGGCCCCGGTACGGGCGGCCCTGCTTCTTATGTGCCGGTATACGCAGCCATGCTGATGCCACCGGTAGTGCCGGTACACCTGCCCAATGGCGACTATGGGCAAAACAACGTGCTGCCGTATACACAGTACGGCTTCAGCGAGCCGGGTATTCACAACCCGCTGGCAGTACTGGAACTGTATGAGAACAAACAGAATTATTCCGGCCTGCTCAGCAATATTTTCCTGCAATGGGAACCCATAAAAGGGCTGCAATTCAAATCTCAGGGCGGTGTAACCGCCGGCGCCACCACGTATAGCGAGTACACACCTTCTACGCTCGCGTACGCAAGCGCGCCCTTCGCCAACCTTTCCAATCCCCTGCTGACCGGCCTCGCCAGCCAGGTATCGAGCAACCGCATAGCCGGCTGGTTGTGGGAAAACACTCTCAACTACAGCCGCAGCCTGAAAGGCGGTCATAACCTTTCCGGTATGTTGCTGTATTCCATGCAGCGATACAGCGGTACCAGCACTGCCACGCGCGGCAGGGCAGGTTCATTCGTGAACGACCAGGTACATAACCCCGCTGCGGCCACCGACCAGATCGGCTCGCTGGGTTATGAGCTGAACAGTTTTCTTTCTTATGCCGCGCGCGTGAACTACGATTACAAGAACAAATATCTCCTTTCCGCCTCCATTCGTACAGACGCTTCTTCCCGCTTCGGCCCTGACAACCGGTACGGGGTATTCCAGTCCTACTCCGCCGGCTGGCGCATCACTGAAGAAGCTTTCATGCAAAACCAGCGGATCTTCGACGAACTGAAAATAAGGGCCAGCTATGGCGAAACCGGCAATGCCAACATCGGTGACTTTACCTGGATGAGCGGCATCGGTTATGCCAACTATAGCCTGGGAGACCAGCGGGTACCCGGTGTGTTCCAAAGCGGGTACATGAACAAGGAACTGACGTGGGAAAAGAACAAGCAGCTGGGTATTGGCCTGGAAGCGGCTTTTCTCAAGGAAAGGATTTACCTGACGGTAGATCTTTACAACAAGGAAACCGACGGCATGCTCTTCTCCAAAGAACTGCCCGGCGTAATCGGCTATGCTACTTCTTTCCAGACCAATATCGGCAAACTGCGCAACAGGGGTTTTGAAGTAGAGCTCAATACCCGCAACATGCAGGGTGCCTTCAAATGGAACACCAATTTCAACATTGCTTACAACCGCTCGGAGGTGATGGACCTGGGTGGCAGGTCGTCACTCAATACATTTGCCGGTACCGGCGGCTGGCCCAACGTATACCGGGTAGAGGTAGGCAAACCACTGGGCAGCTTCTACGGGTTCATTATAGATGGCGTGTTCAAGAATGCTGAAGAACTGCAAAAAAGCCCGAAATGGCCTGGTTCCGGCGTAGGTGATTACAAGATCCGTGACGTGAATGGTGACGGCGAGATCAACGAAGGAGACCGCACCCTGCTGGGCAACGGTTTCCCCGATTATGTGTACGGTATCACCAACAATTTCTCTTACAGGAACTTCGATCTGAGCATCCTGTTCCAGGGTACCCTGGGTAATGGCATCATTAACGGCGCGGCGCGCCACTCCCAGTTGTGGATAGGCAAGTTCAATGCCGTTAAGGATATGGCCAATAATTACTTCCGTCCGGAAGAGCCTGACAGGGATGTAAAGTACGCCCGTGTAGGCCCCCGCGCAGGTTTTGCCACGGCCAGCCATTTAAGCTCTTATGCCGTGTACAGCGGGTCATTCCTCCGGCTGAGGAACGTTACGCTGGGTTATAGCCTGCCGGACGCCATTGCTAAAAGAATGATGCTGCAATCTGCCCGCCTGTATGTAACGGCGCAGAACCTCTTTACCCTCACGGAATACCCCGGCTTCAACCCTGAACCCAGCCAGTACGGCGCGTCCGTTTACCAGCCGGGTACAGACCAGGGCGGCTATCCGCTTGCAAAAAGCATTATGGTTGGTATCAACATTGGGTTTTAATTGATCACGAAAAAATTAAGAGCAGATGAAATCGCATACATATAAACTGATGGGCATAGCCGCGCTGACGTTGGCCCTGGGGCAGAGCTGCAAGGACTTTGTGGACCTGAAATCGCCCACGGTTGTGAACAGGGACGACTATTTCAATCGCGAATCAGATATAACGGCCGCTGTTAACGGCATGTACAACAGCCTCCGCGGGTACTATGGCAACTACTTCATTGTAGCGGAAATACCATCAGACAATACGGAAGCAAACGGCGCCAACCTTGGTTATGCAGATATGGACCAGCAAACCTGGCTGAACAATAACGGGTACGTGCAGTCGCTCTGGCTGAACTCCTACTCCACCATCAGCCGCGCCAATATTATCCTCGACAAGATAGACGGGGTAACAATGAACGATAACCTGAAGAACCAGTACAAGGGTGAGGCCCTCTTCGTGCGCTCGCTAATGTATTTTCAGCTGGCCCAGTTTTTTGGGGACGTGCCGCTCATTCTGAAGGAAGTAAAAACGGAAGCCGAAGCTTATAGCTACCAGCGTGAAGCAGTCAGCAAAATTTATGCGCAGCTGGAAACAGACCTGCAGACTGCTGCGGAAGGGCTGCCGCCTGTTCATACCGGCACCGCCCTGGGCCGTGCTCCCAAAGCTGCCGCGCAGGCATTGCTGGCCAAAATGTATATTGCCACCAGGCAGTTCGGAAAAGCTGTGCCTGTATTGAAAGCCATTACAGAAGCGGGCAATTTCGGGCTGCTTGACAGCTATGAGGCGGTATTCAGCGCTACCAACCGCAACAACCGGGAGATCATTTACTCCGTGCAATATCTCGCCGCCGGCAACGGCGAGGGCAGCAACTTCTGCATCGCCTTTGCCCCGTTCGGCTCTGGTACGGAAGTGACAACAGGCGGTTTCCCTGCGGGCTCCAACCAGGGTACGGAAGACCTGTTTAATGCCTTTGAGACGGGAGACCTTCGTAAAAACGTGGCTATTGCGCGCTATCCCTCCACCAATGCCCTTTACACCCGGAAGTTCATAGACCGGCCCATTGCCTCCAACGAAGGCAGGAACAACTGGCCCGTAATCCGGTATGCAGACGTGCTGCTGATGTACGCGGAAGCGCTCAACGAAACCGGGGCCACCGGCGAAGCTATCAAGCCGCTGAACGAAGTGCGCAAACGCGCCGGCCTGGGAAATGTAGCAGATGAGGGACAGCCGGCACTGCGCAACATTATCCAGAAAGAGCGCCGCGTAGAGCTTTGTTTTGAAGGCCACCGCTGGCTTGATTTGCTGCGTACCGGCAGCATGCTGCAGGTAATGAGGGATTACAAGGAAAAGTATACCGGTGTTGGGTATCTCGTGGAGAACTACGATATTAAGGACCGGAATGTACTGTATCCCATACCGTTCAGGGAACGGAGCCTGAACCCTGCGCTGTCGCAGAACGAAGGGTACGATTGATTTATTGAAGAGTTAAACAAGCACAGATATGAGGTTAATTGCAATGTTGCTGGGTTTGCTATGCTGTACTGCGGCAATGGCCAACCCGGTCACTCCCAACGATTTTAAGAAAGGAACTGATAGCGACCGGATTGAGGCGGCCATACGCGAAGCGCTGCGCACCGGTGTTAATTCCATCGAGATCCCCCGGTGGAACCAGCAGCGCAAGGCGGCGCAATGGCTGATAGACAGGGCTATACTGGTGCCGTCTGATTTTACGCTGGTATTGAATGATTGCCTTATAAGGCTTTCGCCCGGCACGGCAGACAACATTATCACCAATACCGGGGCCCGTACCACACCCTTGTCATCCAACAAAAACATCCGCATCATTGGTAAAGGCAACGCTGTGCTCAGCGGAGGCCTGCAGGCTCACTTCAACCCACCGGGAGACAAGAGCGGCTACCGCACCATCGGGATTTTGTTGTATGACACAGAACACTTCACCATAGAAGGCTTCACGATGGAAGAAACGCAGGCTTGGGCCATCTCCATGGAACACGGTTGCGCCTACGGCAGGGTGGCCAATATCAATTTTGCCAACACCAACAAGTTTCCTAACCAGGATGGCGTGGATGTACGCAAAGGCTGCCACGACATTGTAATCGAGAACATTACCGGCGTAACCGGCGATGACGTGATTGCGCTCACCGGCCTGGCCACTCCTAATGATACCGCCAAAACCAGCATGCAGGTAGGCGGGCGCCTGCCGCGCGCTAACGATGATATTTACAATATCACCATCCGCAATATACAAGCCAAGGTAATAGGCGGGCACGCGCTGGTACGCCTGCTGAACCAGGACGGGATCAAACTCTATAACATCTTTGTATCCGATATCCTGGATACATCTACTGAAAATGAGATCAGGCCCGCTGCCGGCATCAGGATAGGCGAAGAGCACTACTGGTCATCCCGGATGAACGTGCTCGGAGAAACATACAACATAGTGGTAGACAATGTACGGACAAGAGCCAAATCTGCCGTAAAGATCGTGGGCACCCTGAAGAACGCAACCTTCAGGAACATTGTCAGCCATGGCGGCAACTCGCAGTTGATAGAATTTGGCCGGCAACCGGTGGAAGGGGTGAAGATAGACGGCCAAAAGCTGTAGTAATGAAAAAAATATGGCTGCCATCAGGCAGCCATATTTTTTTCATTTGTATTCTCTGGAGGTTATTGCGTGATCTTCCATTCCCTGGGCGCCTTGTACCCCTTCCGCCCCTGGCCATAAGGAGGCACTTCTACAGCCGGTTTGATCTCATCATACGTTGCCACCAGCTCATTCAGTTGCCAGTAAATATCAGGATGCTGCGCCTTTACGTCCTTCTTTTCGAAAGGATCGGCCAGGATATTAAAAAGCATATCCTCCGTATGCACCATTTTGTTGTTGCCGCTATTGGCCTTTACCAGTTTCCATTGATTGTGTATAATGCTCCCGTACCCCAGATAAAAGTTCCTGTCAATTTCTTTTTTATCACCTTTTAAAACAGCAAGCATGTCAACGCCATCATAAGGTTTGGCAGGCGCTGTTTTTACACCTGCAATTGCACGCAAGGTAGGCGCCACATCTACGTAACCGATCACCTGCCTCACTGTTCTTCCCCCCTTAAAACCATTCGGCCATTTAATGATTGCCGGAGATCTTACCCCGCCGTCCCATTCCTGGAATTTCAATCCTCTCAGCTCGCCGCTGCTGCCGCCTTCTCCCGGCGCCGCCCCGTTGTCGCTATGAAACAACACCAGGGTGTTATCATCTATATTCAGGTCTTTGAGTGTTTGCAATATTCTTCCAATGCCCCTGTCCATACAGGTAACCATGGCTGCGTAGGTTTGCCAGCGGGTGTTTCCCCTGCCTTCTGCGCCTTCGCCATCCGCTTCGCCGCCACCGGGCTTCCCGAAGCCGGGTTTACTCTCATCATAACCATACAGAAGCAGGTCTTCCTTTTTGGCCTGCAGCGGGCCGTGCGGCGCGTTGTAGGCCACATACATGAAAAAAGGCGGGTCTTCCGCAGCGTATTTCTTTATACACCTCACCGCCTCATCGGAAATGAGGTCTGTAGAGTAGCCTTTGTCATAAGAAGTTTGCTCATCATTGTGCCAATCAAGCTCACCCTCCCTTTCATGTGTAAAATAATTGATAGCGCCGTTGTAATGCCCATAAAAATGAGTAAAACCTCTTTGCAACGGAAGATATTTCCGTGACGCGTGGCCCAGGTGCCATTTACCGATAACGGCCCTGTTGGCATACCCTGCCTGCTGCAACATTTGCGGAATGTATTCTTCCGTCACGTCTACCCCAAAACTGCTCCATGGCGGCACCACCGTCTGGCGGAGCCCGAAACGGTTGGGATACCTGCCCGTCATCAGCCCGGCCCTTGTAGGCGAGCAAATAGGGGCGGTATAATAACGGCTGAGAATAACCCCTTCCCTGGCCAACTGGTCAAGGTGAGGTGTTTTTATTTTACTGCCATGAAAACCTACATCGGCCCAACCCAGGTCATCAGCCAGTATGATGATGATATTGGGGCGCCGGGCCGATTGGCCGCAGGCATTCTTCAAATTGCCCGTCAGAAGGGCAAGCACCATAAAAAGGAAACCTATTTTCATACAAGAACAAAAACGTTTTTTTACCCGGTAATATCGTCTATCGTAATATTTGATTTTCCTGCATACTTTTCTGTGAACTCACGGGGCGTAAGGTTGAACTGCTGCATAAAACATTTGGAAAAATAAGACGGTGAATTGAAGCCGGTGAGATAGCCTACTTCGGAAATATTGTGTTCACCGCTCAGCAACAATTTGGCCGCATTCTTCAAACGGATCAAACGGATAAACTCGTTGGGCACATGCCCTGAAATAGCCTTTAATTTTTTATGCAGGCTTGACCGGCTCATGGCCATTTCCCGGCTTAGTTCTTCTACTGACAATTGTGAATCGGTAATCCTTTCCTCAATAATAGTGATCAGTTTCTCTACAAATTTCTTATCGTGTGTATTGGTGGTCAGCGTGTTCACATCGGCAAAGGGCTGTTGGGTAAACTTATGCATCAGCCGGGCTCTCGATTCAAACAGGTTTTTAATAACCACAGCCACGTGCTTCCACTTGAAAGGTTTGGTGATGTAGGCATCTGCGCCGCTTTCAATACCGGATATCTCTGAGTCTGTATTACCCTTTGCCGTCAGCAGGATGAGGGGAATATGGCTGTAATTGATATTGCCCTTCACCTCCCTGCAAAATTCGATCCCGTCTATTTCAGGCATCATCACGTCTGAAACGATCAGCTCAACGGCATTTGTCTCCAGCAGCTTCAGGGCCTCTTTACCGTTGGTAGCGCAAAGGCATTTATAACCTTCTGATTTAAGGCTTTTCGAAAGGAATTCAAGCAGGGAAAGATCGTCCTCTGCTATAAGTATCACCTGCTGGTCTTCCGTCTGCTCCTTTGGCTCCTGCCTGGGAATGTCCTGCACAATTGCTCCCGTTTCTTTTGCCTCATAGGGGATAAGCACAGTAAAAACGGTTTTCACACCTTCCTTGCTTTCCACTTTCAGCTTTCCGCCGTGCTTTTCAGTAAGTGATTTTGCCAATGCAAGGCCAATGCCCGTTCCGCCCATGTTATTGTGCTGCTGTTCAGACGGCAGCTTGAAAAATGCCTTGAAAATATTATCAAGCTGGCTGGCGGGTATGCCTATACCATCATCTTCAACGCTTACGGAAAACAGCTGCTGACCCTGTTCATTGGTAACAGGCTCATTGACGCGGATCTCCACCTTGCTGCGCGTAAATTTAAAAGCATTGATCAGCAGGTTGTTCAGGATCTTTATCACCGCTTCCGGGTCAGCATGCACCATCAGCCGGTTGATATTGGTAACCATGGTGAAACGGATGCCCTTTTGATAAGAAATAGCGGAGAATCTTGAGTAGACGGAGTGGATGAACGAGATCAGCTCTATCTCCTCCGTGCGGATGGTATAAATATCGCTTTCAATCCTCCTGAAATCAAGCAGCTGGCTCACCAGCTTCAGCAGGCGGTCAGAGTTTTCGTCCATGATCTCCAACTGCTCTTTTACCTCCGGTTTCCATTCTTCTATTTCCATCAGCTTTTCCAGCGGCGCAATAATGAGCGACAAGGGAGTACGGATCTCATGCGCCATGGTGGTAAAGAACTCGATCTTTTGGTTATAGAATTCTTTTTCCCGCTGAATTTTTAACCGCTCCAGGTTAGCTTCATTTCTCTTCCTGGCCTGCCTGATCGAAAAGTTCCTGAAACCAATAATGGCGGCTATGAGCAGAATGGTATAAAAGATATAGGCCAGCGTTGACCGGTAAAAGGGAGGTTTTACGATCACGGCAATATTGGCCGTCTTTTCATTCCAGTTACCGGCGTTATCGGTTGACTTTACGTGGAAAACATACTTTCCGGGCGGCAGGTTGGTGTAGGTGGCCTTACGCTGGGTGCCTACATAATTCCAGTTATCGTCAAACCCCTCCATTTTGTAAGCATATTGTATCTTTTCAGGGGCCAGGTAACTCAATGCGGCATATTCAAAACTCAAAACAGACTGGTGGTGCTGCAGGGTAATTGATTGCTCAAACCCTACCAGCTTGCTCAACGGGCCTTTTTCCCCGTCAATGGCTACATCTTTATTGAACAGCTGAAAATTGGTGAGTGCAATATAACTCGGGAGCACTGCGTCATGAATACTATCCGGTGAAAAAGCATTGAAGCCGTGAACACCGCCGAAATAAAATTTGCCGTCAGAAGCCTTGAGGTAAGCCTTGTAGTTGAATTGTTTACTCTGCAGGTTATCCCAATTGGTAAACAGCCTGCTCTTTTGCGACCCGGGAGAAAATTTAATAATGCCTTCGTTGGTAGATAACCAGAGATCGCTGTTACCATCCTGCAAAATGCCGAACACAATGGTGCTTATTCCCTGTTGCCCGTTATACGCCTTGAATGTTTTGCTCTTTATATTAAAACAGTTCAGCCCTCCGCCATCGGTGCCCAGCCATAAATTTCCTTCATGATCGTCCAGCAGGGAGATAACCCGGTTGGAACTAATGCTGCCAGGTCTGCCATTTGCGGAAAAACGCATCCAGCTGTTGGTTTTCCTGTTTTTGCCGATGAGACCGTTGTCATACGTGGCAATCCAGATATTATTAAAATCATCTTCATATACCGCGTATATGCAGTTATTCCGTAGGTTCATTTCGTGTACCCTGATGAATGCGTCTTTTTCCGGGTTGTAAATGTTCAGGCCTGCCACGGTACCTACCCAAATTACGCCCTGCCTGTCTTCATAAATGGTATAGATGCTATTATTGCTTAACGACGTAGTATCATGAGGATTATGAGTATATTTTTTTACAGCCCCGGTCTGAGGGTCATAAATATTCAGGCCGCCCGTAAAGGTACCGATCCACAACCTGCCTTTTTTGTCTTTGAATAAAGCATGTATGTTATGGTAAGAGAGATTTTGCTGTGAGGAAACAAAGGGGAAATGCCTGAACGTTTTGTTATGCGCATCAAAATAATTGAGCCCGGCATTTTCCGTACCGATCCAGAAATAGCCTGGCTTGTCTTCCAGGAAGCTGCTTACAGCATTCCCCGACAAAGAATTACTTTCGCCGGTAGCGTAATACAATTCAAAATTTGACCCTTTGCCGGGGAAATAGTTAACGCCGCCAAAATAAGTACCCACCCATATGCCGCCTTCCTTGTCAGGGTGAATAGCATACACGGCATTGTCGCTTATACTGAACGGATCGTTGCTTTTATTAGTGTAAACGGTGAACCGTTGCGTAGCTATGTCAAGAATATTCAGCCCTTTTTCTGTTCCGATATACAACTTGTCAGGAGAGGGCTGAAAAATGGCGCGCACTATATTGTCGCTGATGGCATTGGAGCCGCCTGCTTTATACGTTCTGAATTTGCCGGTGCTTTTCGACCATACGCTCAACCCGCCGGACAGCGTGCCCGCCCAAATGTCGCCTTTCAGGTCTTTGTACATGGTGAGAATCTGGTTGCTGGACAGATCACCATCCTTGTTTCCTGCTTTGTAATGCCTGAACGAGAGCGTTTTGGGGTCCAGCACGTCTATGCCACCGCCAAAAGTACCGATCCAGATATTGCCTTCGTTGTCCTCAACCAGTTTGCGTATCTGGTTCACAGACACCGTATTGCTGTCATTGGGTATTGCCCGGAACTGCCTGAGCTGTTTCCCGTCCGGATCATACCTCCACAAACCGCCGCCCTTTGTTCCCATCCAGATGATGCCGTTGCTGCCTTTGAGTATCTCAAAAACGGGTTTTCTGCCCATGGCTTCCAGCAACGTAAACTTTTCAGTTTCCAGGTCCAGGATGTAAACCCCACCCGCAGTTCCCAGCCAGAACGTTTTACTGTCAAACCGGCAAATAGCATGAATGAAATTGTTACCCAGTGTTTGTTTCCCCTTACCTGCCTGGTAAGATTTAAACTGGTAGCCGTCAAACCGGTTCAGCCCATTTTTAGTACCAAACCACATATAGCCTCTGTCATCCTGCATGATATTCCATACTGTATTGGAACAAAGACCATTTATGGCGGAATAGTTCCGGAGAAGTATCTGCTGGCCGAACGCCTGCGTACAAAGCAGCGTCAGCAGGACAGGAATCAATTTTTTAAGGTGGATCATCATAACACGCTCCTTCGTTTGACAATATACGCGGACCCTGGATGCTAGTGCTTTGCCTGAGGTTTGCCTGCAGACAAATCTGGCGCTTCAGCATTTACCTCTTTCTTCCACCGGTCCAGCAGCTCCTTCAGCTCTTTTGCCTTTGCAGGCGCACTACCTGCCAGATTATTTTTTTCTCCGGGATCGTTTTTCAGGTCGTACAATTCTATCCGCTTATCCAGGTAAAACTCCAGTAATTTATAATTGCCCTTCCTGACAGCGCTTGCCATGCGCGGTTTCCACTTCCCTGTTTCAGACGGGTAGTGCCAGAAAAAAGCGTCTCTTTGCGGCGCTTTGCCGCCGGTGAGCAAGGGCAGGATGCTTTTGCCGTCCAGCAGGTAGCCCGGAGCGTTTTTACCGCCGGCCGCTTCAAGGAAGGTTGGGTAAAAATCAAGACTGGTAACGGGCTCCTGGCTGGTAGTACCTGGCTTTATCTTTCCGGGCCATTTCATGATCAGGCACTCCCTTATGCCGCCTTCATACAGCCAGGTTTTGCCGGCCCTCAGATGCCCGTTGTTAGCAACTTTGCCCGCCCCTCCGTTGTCGGAAAAAAATACCAGCAGCGTGTTTTTGTCCAGCTCATGTTTTTCCAGCGTTTCCATGATCAATCCCACACCGGCGTCAATGCTTTCCAACATGGCTGCCAGGTAAGGATTATCTTTATGATCCGCTTCATGCCTTTTATTCCCGGCCCCATAAAACTTTTCCGCCTGGCCTTCGCCGTAACGGGCATCGAATTTCTTTTTGTATTTCTCTACAAGGTGCTCCGGCGCATCCAGCCGCGTATGTACACTGTAAAAAGAAAGATAAAGAAAGAAAGGGGCTTTTTGGTTTTTTTCTATGAAGCGTGAGGCCTCCTCACATTGCCGGTCTGTCAGGTATTCATTGTCCCTGCCCGTTGCAAATGTGCTGATCTTGTCATAAGGAAAGAAATAATCCCCGTCTGCAATGTATTTGGTTTCAGAACCGATCACCTCGTCAAAACCATGTTGCTGCGGACTGCCTTTCGGGTCCTGATAATCCGTATCAAGATGCCATTTACCGATAATGCCGGTATGGTACCCCGCTTTAGACAGGGCTTCATTCACCGTAACGTACTTTGCCGGGTCAAGGAAACGTTCCGTTTTTGCCGGCAGAAAATCGGTAATGCCCACCCTGGCGGGGTATTGCCCGGTCATGATGCTGGCCCTGGTGGGTGAACAAAGAGGAGCTGCTGCATAGGCCTGCATGAACTTCATTCCCTGCATTGACAACTTGTCCAGGTTGGGCGTTTCATTGAAGTTGTTGCCATAACAGCCTAATTCTCCCCATCCCAGGTCATCTGCCATAATAAAAATGATATTAGGCTTCCGGTCTTGCGCATAAGTCATCAGCTGCGTCAGCAGCAGCGCACATATTAACCCTATATGGTTCTTCCTCATATTAATCAGCTTATTTTTCTTTTGCATATGACTTATCAATATCGGCGCCTGTATCTCCCTGTTGTTTCATCCACTCTTTCAACCGCCTGGTATATTCTTCTATCTTGCTCTTGTACCGGGCGTCGGCAGCCAGATTATTCAATTCAAAGGGGTCATTCTTCAGGTCATAAAATTCAACGGCAGGCCGTGTTTCTATACGCTTTACCAGCTTGCTGTCTGCGGCAGACACTTCTGCCTGTGCCTTCCAGGTATTCCAGTAGCTTTTTTTCTTTTCCGGGTTCATCATGTGTTTGATGTAATAACTTTTATCCGGGGTAAGATTGAGTATCAGCTTATAGCGTTGGTCCCTGATGTCGCGGATGGGATAGGACGGGCCCTCCGGCCCATTATTATGGATGCCGAAGGCATACTCCCTGTGCTGGCTGCTTTCACCCGCTAACACCGGTAAAAAGCTTTTACCGTCCAGGCCGTTTACAGGTTTGCCGCCAGCAATAGCTACCAGTGTGGGCGTAATGTCTTCATACTGTACAATGGCGTCTGTATGCGTACCAGCCTTGACCTTTCCAGGCCATTTTACGATCATGGAACTTCTCTGGCCGTTATCCCAAAGCGTCCATTTGCCGCCGGGGAACTGCGGCCCCTGCTCTCCCAGGAAAATGAAGATGGTATTATCTTCCTGGCCTGTTTCTTTCAACAATTGCATCACATCGCCTACCTGGTTATCCAGCCGCCTCACTTCGGCCAGGTACTTGGTGAATGCCTCCCGTACATCACGGGTATCTACCCAATGCGGCGGAAGTACCAGTTTGCCGGCGTCAAACTCGGAAGGGTCTCCCATAGTCCAGGGGGCATGTGGATTGATGCTCATCACGAAGAGGCAAAACGGCCCCGTCTCTTTGCTGGTGATAAACTTTTTTATTTCATCAAGAGAGTAGTCATCAGTAGGCGCCACGCAATTAGGCTGAAAGCCTTCAATAAACTTGAACGGGAATACAGAGGCGGGTTTTGTGCTGTGGTTCTTGCCCGTCAGCGCTACGGTATAGCCCTGGTCTCCCAGGTAGTGGCAAACACTTTTCAGTCCATCGTATACTGGTTTATGGTTCTGAAACGAGCCATGCCGTACCGGGTAGAGGCCGGTGAAAAGAGAAGCCCTGGTGGGCACGCACATGGCTTCCGAAGCAATCATCTGGTCAAACCTCATGCCCTGGGCGGCAAGCTGGTCGATATTTTTTGTCCGGATGTTCTTCCCGCCATAACAGCTCAATTGCCGCGAGTCAAGGTCGTCCGCCATGATGATGACAATGTTCGGCCGTTTCTTTTCCACCACCAGAGAGTCTTTGGCCGAAACAAGGCAGCAGCACAGCATGCAGGCCATCCAGCCGTAAAAAGATTTCACAAACAGATTTCTCATACTTTATTTTTTTTCGGTTAAGATTCCCGGCGTCAGAACGCCGTCCGGAGCGGTGAACGGAAGGTTAAGAAGCGCTGCAACCAGCGGTGCAATGTCTTTCACACCCATTTCTCCAATCCGCTGTTGTTTTGTTATGCCGGCGCCAAAGGCGATGAATCCGGTGTTGATCTCGTCAAAATCAGGGAAGTAACCATGATTACCACCATTTTTTCTTGGTTTGATCAATTCCCCGGAAACATCATTATTGACAACTATGCCCTTTTCCATAGCCAATGCCATGGCTACTTCCGGGTTAGCGCCGGCTTTGTCCAGCTCGTCCCGGTCAATAATGCAGAACAGCTTCCGCTGTTCTTCCGGCAGCCCGTTCAACAGTTCTTTCACTTTATTTACCGTTGCTTTATCATTTTTGTTTTTCACATACAGGAAAGCGGAGCCGCCCACACCGTGGAACTTAGCGGCCCAGCCGTTCTCCCGGATCAGGCCCGCCTGCTGCAATAAAATATTGGGCGAGAACGTATACTTTGAATCCACAAAGCCGTGATCTCCGGTAATGATAACCGCCGTCTGGTTTTGCAGGCCGGCATCTGTAACAGATTTCATCACCACGTTGACCATGCTGTCAATAACCGATACGGCGTGTTTTGTTTCAGCCGCGTCCCTGCCGTGCTGATGCTGCATATGGTCCGCTCCCAGAAAATGCAGGGCCAGCAGGTTGGGGTGGTATGTTTTAAAAATATATGCTCCCATCAGCCCGATGGTGACATCAAGATGCTCGTCATCAAAACTTTTAGCGGATAACTTTCCGGTGGCCTTGGCCTGTATTTCGTCCATCAGCCCGGCTGGCGTTACATAAGGGAGGGTGATGGTCAGCTGATCTGCTTTTTCATCTTTATCTGCCCGGCGCACCGGGAAGTTATAGTCAATGGGGGCGCCCACGGTCACGGGCCACATTACAGCGCCCGAACGCAGGCCTGCCTTTTTCACGGCATCCCACAGGGTAGGGGTTTTGATGTAGCTTTCTTCCCAATACCAATGCCCCTTTTTCTCACCAAAAGGAACATTATAATAAATGCCATGACGCGCTGGTAAAGCGCCTGTTATAATGGAAGTGTGAGCAGGATAAGTTACAGAAGGGAAAACACTCCTGACGCCGTCAGCGTAAACGCCTGCTTCCTTCCAGCGTTGCAGGTGCTTCGCCGGCCAGGAAGCGTCTTTGTAAAAATCTGGCCGGAAACCGTCAATGCTGATCAGGATCACATGTTTTACCTGCGCAGTAAGCGCGGGCGCGCTGCAAAGCATTCCTAAAAACAAGATCATTTTTTTCATACGTATCTATTTTACGGGCACCAGTTCTATGTCATCTATCCACACTTTATCACCTGCTGCCAGTTTGCCGAAATACAGCGCAATCCGGTACATGCCATTTTCCGGCACCTCATCTGAACGGTAAACGGATTGTTTGACAGCAGGTGAAGCAACAAGCTCCCTGTCAATCACCTTGCCGGAGCCCTCTCCTGCTTTTTCGAGGCGTACCAGGAAGGTAGTTTGCCTGTTGGCCTTTGCAGAAAGTTTTACAATGAACTTCTCGCCTTTCTCCGCTTTAAAGGGCCAGTTCATCACCAGGTCATTGGGCCGGTTACCAGGTTTCCCGACAGTAACCAGCGCAGATTTCTTCCCCGTTACCTGCGCTGTGGCATCTACAGCTATGTCACCATCAACATCAGGGGTTTTTCTAATATTCCAGCCGCCCAGGTTGTCATCAAAGCTTCCATTCACCTTGCGCCTGAAGGCCTGCATCCTTTCACCATATTCGCGTGTATCAAGCGGAAAAGCGCCCACGTCCTTAGCCCATTGCAGCCAATCTGCATACATGCTGCTCACCCTGTCAGGGAATTTTGCAGACAGGTTGTTCATCTCGGTGGGGTCGGCATCCATGTCGTACAAATGCACCGTGTTCATGTTGAATTCTTCTCCCTGGCCGGTTTTGGCCACCATTTTCCATTTGCCGTTACGCAGTGCAATATTTGCTTCGTGCTCCCAGTAGATCTTGCCGCGGTTGTTCGGCTGGCCGGAAAAATGCGGGGTCAGGCTCTTCCCCTGCATGGGGTGGATCTTGTTGCCCTGAAACACCGCCGGATAGGTGGCCCCGGCCACATCCACGCAGGTGGCCATAATATCTGTCAAATGCCCGTAGCCGGTAACAAAGGAATTGGCCAGGTTTTTGGCGATTCCCTCAGGCCAGTGAACAATCAGCGGTGTGGCAATACCACCTTCGTATGTGTAATGCTTATATTCCTTAAAGGGAGTGCTGCTCACATTGGCCCAGTTGATCCGGTAGCTTTCGAAGGTTGCGGCCGTGCCGTCTACTTCCTTGCTTTTGCCGCTGCTGATAAATTCAGCGCAAGCCCCGTTATCACTCAGGAAAAAGATCAGCGTATTATCCAGCACGCCTTTCTCTTTCAGGGTGGCTACAATTTTACCGATGCCCCTGTCCATAGCATCTATCTGCGCGGCATAGATGGCCATGCGCATGGCAAACTCCTTTTTATCTTTTTCAGAAAGCGCATCCCAGGCAGCCACCACTGTGTCTCTTGGAGAGAGAACAGCATTTTGAGGGATCAGCCCCGTTTTTTTCTGCCGTTCAAAGCGCTCCTTCCTGATGGCGTCCCAGCCTTTCATGTAAACGTCCTTATACTTTTCAATATCGTTCTGTAAAGCGTGAAGGGGCCAGTGGGGGGCTGTGTAGGCCACATACATAAAAAAAGGCTTTTCTTTTTTACCGGCCAGGTGCTCTTCAATAAATTTCACGCTGGTATCGCTGATGGCATTGGTGAGGTAAAAATTGTCGGGCGCCTGGTAACGGGTGTTGTTGCTGTAAATAACCGGGGTAAAATAATTGGCGCCGCCGGGAATGATCCCAAAATAGCGGTCAAAACCCCGTTGATACGGCCAGCTGTCTGTCACCATACCATCAATTTTCCTTTCATTGGTTAAATGCCACTTGCCGGTCATGAAGGTGCTGTAGCCCGCCCCCTTCAACACTTCTGCAATGGTAACGGATTCCTTGTTCAGATCATCCTGGTAGGCTTTTGTACCTAGGTCTGCCGCGGCCATCCACCCCATGCCGGCCTGGTGGGGGTAAAGTCCCGTCATCAGGGACGCCCTGGTTGGGCAGCAACGTGCGGCATTGTAAAACTGCCTGTACCGAAGCCCTTCTTTTGCCAGCTGGTCAATAGCGGGGGTATGCACTTCTCCGCCGTAGCAGCCGATGTCCGAGTACCCCATATCGTCCGCCATTATCAGTACAATATTGGGCTTCTTTTGCGAAAAGGCCTGAAGGCTCAGGAGTATAAAAAAAACAAAAAGGTGGTGTCTGCTCATGTTATAAATTTAATGCTCTTGCCGTTCTTTTACCATCCCGTATTCTGATCGCCAAAATTGGGATTGATCGTCATTTCACTGAAAGGAACAGGATACAGCAGGAATTTGGGTACCGTTACATTCAGCGCCCCCGCGTATACTGCGCCTGAATTGCTGTATTTCTGGGTGGCGGGCTGGTATTTGGGCAATGCTTTCGGCTTGGTTGGCAACACCACCTTAAACTGGTATTCATACATTGTTTGAGACGGGCTCTGCGGGCTGCGCATCCGCACCAGGTCAAACCACCGCTGGCCTTCTCCTATCAGTTCCAGGCCGCGCTCGTCAAATACCTTCATCCTGAACTGGTCTTGTGTAAGACCTGGAAGAAGGTCTGCAGGCACAACCCTTGCAGTACCATCCGCCTTCCTGGCCCTTGCCCTTACGGCGTTGAAAGCGGTCAGTGCACTGGTCGTGGGCCCGTTCAGCTCATTTTCGGCTTCTGCCTTTATAAGGTAGACTTCGGCCAACCGGGTGATGAAGTGGTCATTGCCATTATTGCGGGAATCCTTGCCGTTAGGGTCTATATATTTGGACAGAAGCGGCGTTTCTATAACGCCTTCGTTTGCTGCCGGAATATTGGGATACACGGCGTAGTACTTATTCTGAACACTGTGGAACCCTTTCTGGTAAAAGGCCTTTTCATTACGGTAGTCTATCACTTTGGCAGGTCCCGTCCCGGCGGCGTAATCTCCCGTACGGTAGTAATCCGCTATCCAGGGCATTATGCGCATAGACCCGTCTCCGTTACCGATTTCCCCGTTGCCGCTGATAAAATGGGTGTTAGGCGCGCCAAAACGCAATGCGAACTCCGAACCCGCGGCCGGCTGGGCCCTTGCCTGCTGGTCTACCTGGAAACGTACGCCAAACAGCACTTCATTGTAAGCGCCAGCTTCTTTGGTGATGTCAAACAGGTCCCCATAATTATTCAACAGCCTGTACTGGCCGCTGTTGATCACCGAATCAGCATATAATACGGCATTTTGATACTGTTCTACAGGCGACTGGCCTTTTAATGACAACTGGTTACCATAAGTAAGGTACGCCTGTGCCAGAATGCCCTGCGCGGCGCCCTTGGAAGCACGGCCCAGCTCGGTACCGGGTATCTGGGAAGACAAGGGAAGCAGCCCGGAGGCTGTTTTCAGGTCTGAAAAGATCTGTTCATATACTTTGTCTACCGTCTCCCTGGGCAAGTAGAAATTGCTGCCCACATTAACGGGCTCCGTCCGGATAGGCACTCCACCATATAACCGGACCAGGTAATAATAGCTGAAAGCCCTTAAAAAATAGGCTTCCCCATAAGCTCTTTTTTCAAATTCGCTCTCCAGCTCCAGCTTGTCCAATACTTCCATCAATGCGTTGGCATTGGCCACTGTGGCATGCAAGCGGTTCCAGAAAGGCTGGGTATGGGCGCCTGTAAACACCTTGCTCCCATATGCCCCCAGCTCGGAGCCTGCCTGGGTATAGATATCGTCTGCGCCCAGGAACAGCATCATCATGCCCTGGTATTTAAAAGTGGCGGCGTCATTCAGCTCCGCATAAGCGCCCCTGATAACAGCGGCCACATCCGCTTCATTTTTAATAAGGGAAGGGTTGGGCGTATCTCTTATTGTTTCTTTCAGGCAGGAAGTGGCGCCGGTCAGCAAACCAGTGGCCAGCAACAGCAGATATATATATTGTAAAGATTTCATGTTGGTAGTTTTAAAAATTAAAACGAAACTTCTAAGCCTGCTGAAACCGTGCGCGGTTGCGGCAGCGTACCAAAATCTACCCCACTGTTCAGCGAATTATGGCCAAATGAGTTTACGTTGGGGTCATAGCCGGTATATTTTGTAATGGTGATCAGGTTGGTGCCGCTTGCAAACACCCTTAAAGCAGAGAGCGGAGAGCGGCGGGGCATTGTAAAATTATAAGCCAGCGTCAGGCTTTGCAGCCTGATGAAGGAAGCATCTTCCACCATCCAGTCAGGGAAACGCTGGTTGAGCCTTACCGGGTTGGTGGTAACTTTCGGGTAGAGGTTGCTGGTCCCTTCTCCGTGCCATCTGCCGTCCCACCTGTCTTGCATGAGGTTGTAGTTGCCGTTGGTACTGCCCCCGCCAACAATCCAGCGGTTAATGTTCAGCAACTCATTGCCATGGCTCCCGAACACAGACATATTGAGTGAAAAACCTTTGTAAGAAAAGCCCATATTGAACCCGTATGTGAAATCCGGATTGGGATTACCGATAATGGTTTTATCAGCATCCGTTATCTGCCCGTCCCCGCTCACATCCACCCATTTCACATCACCAGGTTTAGCGGTAGACGCTTCAGGCCCCTTGCTTACTTCGTCCTCGTTCTGATACACGCCATTGGTTTTATAACCCCAGAAAGATGAAACCGGGTACCCTACTTTGGCTACCTGTAAAGGCTGGCCCAACAGCACCGCACCGCCTGCAAGGTAAGTACGGCCATAAACTATATCAGACGCCCCCATGTTCAATACCTTGTTATCAAAAATGGAAAAGTTGCCGCTCACGTCCCATTTCAGTTTTCCCCTTAAAATATCTGCACTCACTTCCAGGTCAAGGCCCCTGTTTTCAACTTTCCCTACGTTGGTGTAATAATTTGCATACCCGGCAGAACCCGGAAGGGAGAGGTTGATGAGCAGATCCGTGGTCGTCTTCTTATAAACATCGGCTGTAACCGTGATCCTGTCTTTCAGGAAACCCAGGTCTGTGCCTACATTCAGTTGCCTGGTGGTTTCCCAGCCCAGGGTACCGTTGGCAAAATCCCCCACCACGTATCCCGGCTGGATGCTGCCGCCTATCACCACATAGTTGATCCCATAACTGGCCTGCGTAGCCCCAATGGCAATATTTTCGTTGCCGGCAATGCCATAGCTGGCCCTTATTTTAAACAGGGAAACGGATTTGGAAAGATTATCAAAGAATTTCTCGTTAGACACGTTCCAACCCACGCCCACGGACGGGAAAAGCTGCCATTTATTGCCGTCTGCCAGGCGGGTGGCGCCATCGTACCGGCCGGTGAGGGTGAGTATATACCGTCTATCGTAGGTGTAATTAAGCCTGCTGATCACAGAGGCCAGGGCCCTTGTTTTTTCCGGGTTGTAAAACCTGCCCGGCGCAGAGGCCGCAGCAAAATTGTAGTATTCCAGCGCATTGGACGGGAAATCCATGCTTGTTACGCTGGTTTGCGCCGTTTTCCAGGCCTGGTATGAGAACCCCGCTACCCAGTTGACGGAATGTTTTTTGGCAAACACTTTATTAAAGGTCAGGATATTGTCCAGCAGGGCATTTGAGTTGGTCTGGTCTGCTCTGGTGGCGGAACCGCCGGGGGCTGTGTTGCCGATAAAAGTACCTGTTGGATAGTATAAATTTCTCAGGGAGTACAGATCATTGACGGCGCCCTTGAGTTGATAGGTAAGGTCTTTGGTGATCTTGTAATCAACAGAGAGATTGACCAGTATGGTACGTATCTGGGTTTTGTCTTTCACCAGCTCGGTCACCAGCAAGGGGTTGTTGGCAAATTCCTCATCCAGCGTACCATCTGGCTCGTAGGCCGTCCGTAAAGGGTTGAAAGCAAGCGCACCCATTACGGCAGAAGAGCCCAGGATACCTGTCCAGTTGGATTGCTGCCCGTAAATCCGGTTGGCCAGCGAGAGATAGCTGTGAACGCCAACTGTCAGTTTTTTGGACACTTCCCTCTGGTAGTTAACCCTCAGGCCGTAGCGCTGAAAGGCTGCCTTTCTGACAATGCTTTGCTGGTCCGAATAATTTCCTGACACCAGGTACCTGTTTTTGGCATCTCTGCCTGAAATCGTAATCTGGTGATCCTGGGAAAGGGCGCTGCGGTAGATCTCATCCTGCCAGTTGACGTTTTTTGTTGTTCCCAGTGAATCTATCTGCGCCAGTGAATAGGTGCCGGCGGCTGTGCCCAGTTCTGTAGAATCGCCTCCTTCATTGAGGTAGGCCTCATTCCTGAAATGGGCATAATCCATGGAGCTGAGCATTTTTATCTTTTTAGGCAGGCGCCCAACGTCAAAGCGGTTGCTGTAGGTAACCTTGTCTCTCCCCGCTTTGCCGGACTTGGTGGTGATCAGCACCACGCCATTTGCGCCCCTTGAACCATAGATGGCTGTGGAAGAGGCGTCTTTTAATATTTCAATGGAGGCAATATCATTCGGATTGATGCCGGCAAGCGGGTCTGCAGGCGGAATTTCGGCGCCGCCATCTACGGCAATGCCGGCCATGGTGGTACCCAAGCCTGATTCAATGGGCTGACCGTCAAGAACGATCAGGGGCTGATTGCTGCCTGTTACGGACGTTTTGCCCCGGATGTTGAAGGTGATACCGGAACCCGGCTCACCGGTATTGGTGATGATCTGCACGCCGGCCACCCTGCCCTGCAGCGCTTCCGGGAGAGATACCGCCTTATTTTCTATCCGGTCTATCTTTAAGGTACTGATAGCCCCTGACATATCGCTTTTCTTTAGTTTACCATAACCCACCACCATCACTTCATTCATATTGGAAACTGAAGACTCCATTGTAACCTCCAGCTGTCTTCGGTTTCCCGGAGCTATTTCCTGCCTTTTGTAATTCAGGTGTGTGAACACCAATATGCTTCTGGGCGTAGCCGCCAAAAGGAACTCTCCCTTCTCGTTCGTTACCGTTCCGGTTTTCGTTCCTTTTATATTAACACTGGCGCCAAAAATGGCATTACCGTCACTATCCGTCACAATACCTTTAACCAGGTGGTCTTTTTCCTGGCCCCGGCCCGAAAAGGGAATAAATAAAATGGCCAGTAAAACCATCAGCAGGAAAAACGTGGCGGAAGACATGCCCCGCAGATCGTTTGGTGCAAGGGAAGTGGTTGTGGAATTGGCTTTAGTCATCGTGGCAATTTAACAGTTGATAAATAATGGTTTAAGGAAGCTCACGAAGGGCTTCAACGGGATCTTCAAAGGCGCGGTTGTTCTGACAGCAATTTAAGGCTGCTCACCCCGTTCACGCTGTCACAATTGTTTCTTTGAATGTAAAATTTGTATCAGGAGCCTTGATTGGCCTACATTGGTTGAATCTGTCTGATTAGAAGTGTCTAAATATCATTCAGCACAATACGTATATCGAATAATAAAATACCATAGTGACCGCACGGAATAGCAGCTATATTCGTTTACTTGGCTGCTTCGCACTTTTCTGTACTACTTCCGCATACCACTTCTCCAGCCTGGCACGCAGCGCTTTTGCTTTTTTCTTTTCTTCAGCAGCAACATCCTTTGTCTCCCTGTGATCTTCCTCGAGGTTGAACAATTGCATATCCGAGCCGTCCGGGTTCATCAGCAATTTCCATTTACCTGAACGAATGGCCAATACGGGAGAAATATTCTCTGCCTTGCCGGGTACCGGCTTGTTGGTGTAATACCAGTAAATGTCCCTGCCCGCCTTTTGCTTCCCGCCAAGCAGTATTCTGCTTTCATTGTCCCCGTCTGAACGGTAACCAGCCGGTGTTGCCGCGCCCGTCAATGCCGCAACGGTGGGCACAATATCTACTACGCTCATTACGGCCCTGTCATTTACCTTGCCTGCTGGAATATTGCCGGGCCATACGGCAATGAAGGGTACACGGATACCCCCTTCATACAAGCTCCATTTCCTGCCATGCAGATCTCCGGCGCTGCAGGGCGGCAGGCCTCCGTTTTTGTAGTAGTGCGGCCAGTCTGTAGGGCCATTGTCGCTTGTCAGGAGTATCAGGGTATTCTGCAGCTTTCCCATTTTATCAAGGCCAGCCAGCAGGCGGCCGATCTGTTTGTCCAATTCTTTAAGCGTTGCCAGGAATTTTTGCTGGTGCACATTATCTGTTAATGCGGCAAACTCTTTTTCCGCCCCTTCAACAGGATTATAGGGGTCATGCACATCGTTGGGGAAAAAATTCAGCAGGAACGGCCGGTCACCGATGCCTTTTACAAAAACGAGCGCGCTGTCTACATACATTTCGGTTTGTTGATGCTGCGGAGCCTCCGTGATGTGTCCTCTGCCCAATGCCGCACTTTGCCTGTTAAGGTTATCTGCCATGGTCAGGGTGCGGTCTCCCAACCCCTCAAAGCTGGTAAACGATTTGTCAAAGCCATATTCAGACGGGAGTGGCGCGTCACCTACATCCCTTCCGCCGCCCAAATGCCATTTACCGATATGCGCCGTGGCATACCCGTTTGCACGCATCATTTTAGCGAGCGTTGGCACCGTAGCCGGCAAAAAATCGGGCATTCCATTTTCCGCGTTCTTTTTTCTGTCTGCCAGGTAAGTATAGAACTGGTGGCGGGCGGGATATTGGCCCGTCATCATAGCCACCCGGGATGGCGAGCATACAGGCGAGTTCACATAGAACTGCGTGAACCGCGTGCCCTGCCGGGCCAGCGCATCAATATTTTTTGTTTGCGCCTGTGTATTGCCATAACAACCAAGATCACCATAGCCCATATCGTCAATGAAAATGATGACAACGTTTGGCTTCGGCTGTTGTGCCCTGGCGGCAGGTAAAAATACCGCAAGCAACAAAAAGGAATAAAAAAACTTCTTCATATATCAATAACAATAATGATGATCGCCATTTCTACTCTCTTTACCGCGCATTGGGCTTTGGCAATACATGACTGGCCCTGGCCCATTCCATCCATTTGTTCCTGAGCTGCTCTACCAGCTGGGGATGTTGGGCAGCAAGGTTGTTAACTTCCGTACGGTCATCCTTGATGTTGTACAGCTCCCAGTCTTTTTTTGCGTCCAGCGTTACCAGCTTCCAGTCTCCCCAGCGCACGGCCCTGCCCCCAATATGTTCGAAAAACAAATACTCATGCCCCTTTCGCTGTTTACCCTTCAGTACCGGCACAAGGCTTTGCCCGTCTGCAGGCGTAATGACATGCCCTTTAAACTCTTTCGGGTAAGGTACGCCAGCCAGCTCCTGCACCGTGCCCATAAAATCCATCACATGGCCCGGCTGGTCTGTCACGCTCCCTTTCTGCGCTTTCAGCCCCGCGGGCCAGTAAGCGATCAGCGGTGTGCAGATGCCGCCTTCGTAAGATTCCGATTTCCAGTAGCGGAAGGGTGTATTGGCCACGTTGCTCCACATGTTGTCCGTAGAAGCAAAGGTGGTTTCAGTACCCGGCAAGGCTTTTTTATCTACCGGGTAAATGATCTTTTTCCCGTTTCTCGTTTCGCCCGGCCGGTCAAGCCCTGGGCCGTATCTCTGTGCATCATCGGAACTGGCGCCATTATCACTTAAAAAAAAGATCAGCGTGTTTTCGAGCTCCCCTGTTTCCCGCAACGCATTGATGATCCGGCCAATACCCTGGTCCATCCGGTCTACCATGGCAGCACGAACAGCCATGGCATAAGCATCCCACTCCTTGTCAGGATTGTCTTCCCACCTGCGTTCCTTGTCAAAACGGGGAGATAAAATATTCTTATCCGCAGAAAATACACCTTCACTGATCATTTTTTTGTATCTCGCTTCCCTGATAACGTCCCAGCCCGCTTTATAAACGTCCCTGTACTTTTTTATATCTTCCGGCAGAGCGTGCAGTGGCCAGTGCGGAGCGGTTTGCGCCACATATAAAAAGAAGGGGGCCTTCTGCCTGCTGAACTGCCTCACATAAGCTGCCGCCGTATCATTAATGGCGTCTGTATAATAATAACCTTCGGGTATTTTCTTTACCGGCTCTGTACCATTTACGAGACTGAACGGGTCAAAAAAATTGACAACGCCCCAGATAGTACCGTAATATTTATCAAAACCACGACTGGTGGGGTATTGTTCCAATGGCGCAAACAACTCATGGTCAGCCTGGTGATTCAGCCAGGCGAGGTGCTCCTCTTTCGATTTTTGCTGTACAGTATTGGCCACGTGCCATTTGCCTACCATGCCCGTGTTGTAGCCGCCGGTTTTTAGCAACTCAGCCAGGGTGATGGTGTTTTCCATGATATATCCCCGGTAGCCTGCCACGCCCTGGTCAAAGCTCATGTTACCGATACCTGCCTGGTGGCTGTACAGACCGGTCAGCAGCGAAGCGCGCGTTGGACAGCACCGGGATGTATTATAAAATTGAGAGAACCGCAGGCCGTTCCTGGCCAGGTAATCAATGTTAGGCGTTGCAATCTCGCCGCCATAACAACCAATATCGGAATAACCCATATCATCCGCCATGATGATGATGATATTGGGGCGGACGTCATTTTGCTGGGCCTCTGCGCGCAGTGCCGCTACCAGCGCCAGCAAACAGCAGAATAAACAGCTTCTTGTCAGCATAACAGGCATTATATTAATCCAGGCGGTACAGTGAAAAATCAAATTTCGTGTTCTGGGTGGCATTGGTACATTCAATAGCAATGCGGTTGGCGCCCGGCTTCAGCAATTTGATCTTGTCCGAAAGGTTGATGTCATCGTAATGCCTTTTGGTCCTGATCTTGTCTTCCTGCCATATCAGTTTACCATTCAGATACACTTTTGCGTCACCAAATCCAAAGAGCTTCATGCCCAGCCCCCGTGGCATATTGCTCACGGTAAAATCCTGGTAGGCATACACCGATTCCCCTTTCTTCAGTTCCACCTTTTTATTATTGTCCGCAAAACCTGCAGGGGTGGCGTTCTGGAGCCAGCCGTTACCCGCTTTGCCCAGCAATACCTTATACTTGTTGGGGGTCAGCTCATTCTCCATATTGATAAAACTGATCTTGCCGTCCGTTTGCCTGTACAGCGGCGCGTGCAATATGCGCAGCAGGTCTTCCGGTATCTTCACCACCTCCCGGTCATATGTAAGCAGCCCGTTCACTTCGCCTTCCACATCAGTGGTCTGGGTGTAGATGGCCGCAGCCAGGCCCCTGGGTATCATCAACTCCATGTTATACATCAGCTGTGCGTATTCCGATATCAGTATCTGGCTTTCCAGGTAGGTTTTGTAGCCCCAGTTGCGTTTGTTGGGGTCCCAGATATGATCTTTCACCACCAGCCCAAGACCACCGAATTCACCTAATACAACAGCCCTGCCCTCGTTGGCCGCAGGAGGCTCCATGCCCGGCCCAGGGTACTGGTGAACGTCATATACATCACCTACGCCGCGGTCTGTCCAGCCGCTTGGCGCATCCACCAGTCTTGTGGGGTCATAATTTTTAGTGAGTTCGGCAATTCTTTTGGTATCGTACTGTCCCCAGCCTTCATTCAGCGGCACCCACATGACTATGCTGGAAAAAAACCGCAAATGGTCCATAATGGCCTTCCACTCCGTTTCAAACTGCCTGGCAGATTCAGCCGGGCGCACCCAGTCCGTTGCCGCATCTGCCGCTACGTGAGATGGTGTACCCCCTCCTTCAAAACCCGATGGCATATCCTGCCACAACAAGAGGCCCATGGTATCAGCATGGTAATAATAACGTGACGGCTCTACTTTGATGTGCTTGCGCAGCATATTAAAGCCCGTTTCCTTCAGCTTCACCATATCAAACAGCATGGCTTCATCAGAAGGAGGCGTCAACAAACCGTCCGGCCACCACCCCTGGTCAAGGGTGCCGTACTGGAATACAGGCTGGTTATTCAACATCAGCCGCATGTAGCCGTTTTTGTCTTTCCCCAGTGAAATTTTGCGCATGGCGAAATACGTGCTGAATTTATCTGCCGTGCCGCGATTGTTTAACAATTCCACATCCACCGTATAAATATTGGGATGTTCTGGTGTCCAGAGCCTGGCGGATGGAATATTCACCGTAACCTTGTTGCTGAAAGCGGCAATGGTATCTTTTACAAGCTTCCCTTCGTTCCTGATTACCAGATGCAGCTTTTCCTTACCGGTAAGGCCGGCGGCTGTGGTGTTGAAGCTGATGGTGTTCTGGTCTATATCCGCTACAGGAACAAACTGCTGCACCGTGGTTTTATTCACAGGCTCCAGCCACACTGTTTGCCAGATGCCGGAAACGGCGGTATACCAGATGCCCTTCGGGTCCAACACCTGTTTGCCTCTTGCCTGCAAGCCGGAATCAGTAGGGTCCCACACGGAAAGTTTTATTTCCTGCTGACCGGTTTTATTGAGATAAGGGGTGATGTTAAACGAGAACGGATCAGAACCGCCCTTGTGCTCGCCCACTTTTTTGCCGTTCACCCAAAGTTTGGCTTCCCAGTCTACCGCATCAAAATGCAGCACAATATCTTTTCCCTTCCATTCGGCGGGAACGATAAAAGTGCGGTGGTACCACAATTCCTGCGTGGGCAATAAAGGCTTCCCTACTCCCGAAAGGGAAGACTCAATACAAAATGGCACCAGTATTTCACCATCAAACTTTGCGGGTGCAGGCTGACCTTTATTAACAACGGCGTAATTCCACAAGCCATTCAGGTTCATCCATAATTCTCTCTGCAGCTGAGGCCGCGGGTACTCCTTCCAGGCGTTGGCCGGCGTAAGTTCTTTGCCCCACCTCGTTGTTAAGCTGACTTTTGCCGGATGATAACTTTGACCGTTTGCTGTTAGCGCAGTGCCTATCAGTGCTGTTAAAAGGAAATGCCTCATTCAATATGATTTTGTATTTAATAAAGGTGCTATGCTTTGTTGTTGTTTACTCTTCAGACCTGATCTCTCCCCGCCCGCCCATTGACTTCGCGAATTTTGCCGGAATGGTTGCCGCCAATCTCTTTTTCACGGTTTCCATTCCCTTTTGACTGGCGATGTTCTTATGCTCGTAAGGATCACTTTTATGGTCATACAATTCTTCCGAGCCGTCAGGATAACGTATGTAACGATAGCGTTCATCACATACGCCGGAATATCCGGCCCCGTAAACGGTATAGCCGTTCCTTTCCCATTTTGCCGCAGGGTTTTTCAGGATGGGCACCATGCTCCTGCCATCCAGCGGATGACCGGGCCCTTTCAAGCCGCAGTAGTCTACCAGCGTTGGGTAAATATCAATGAGGCTTACGGTTTGGGGGCAGCGGTAGGCTTTGCCGTCAGGCAACCTTATTAACATGGGGACCATATCGGCCTGGTCCCACAAGGTGCTTTTAACCCAGTGATTCTTGGCGCCTGTATGAAAACCGTTGTCAGAACAAAAAATGACGATAGTATTTTGAGCGAAGGGGCTCTTGTTCAAGGCCTCCAGCACCCGGCCCAGATTCCAGTCTGCAAAGGAGGTGTTGGCACAATAGGCCCTCAGCATGGTCAGCAATACTTCCTCCCTGGTCATTCCTTCCCTTGAATAATTTTTCATGGAATCAACCAGCTCCCGGCCTAAACCCGGTACATCATCCAGGTCGCTCTCCAGGTAGCCCGGCGGCAGGGTGAACTGAACGTCTTTATATAAGTCCCAGAACCGCTTGGGGGCCGTATAGGGAGTGTGCGGCCGGAAGAGGCCCAGGTACATGAAGAAGGGTCTGTCATGAGCCTGTGAAAGGAATGCTATGGCAGCGTCCGCATTTTTTACATCGGGGAAATCGGTATCGGGGCCTTCCCAGGGTTTGATCACCGACCACCTGTTGCGGCCGTACCAATCTTTTTTAAGCCCGAAGGGGCCGTAGCCGCCTTTGAATATCTTATTGTCAAACATGGCCTGTTCCCGGCCATCAGGTAACTCCACATGAAAGCTCTTTCCACGGCCCCATGTTTCATAGCCGTTCTTTTTAAATGTTTCAGGAATTACTTCGGTGGCGGCAAGCAAGGGGTTCTCCCAGGGGTTCACGCCGTTAAAATATGCGCCGGTGTTATGCGGATAACGGCCGCTGAAAAAAGAGGTCCTTGAAGGAATGCATACCGGGGCTGCGCAGCTGGCATTGGTAAACAGGTAAGATTGGCTCACGAGCTTGTCAATGGCCGGGGTCTGCAGCACCGGGTAGTTTTTCAACACGCTGTACCGGTTCATGTCATCGGCCACGATGAACAGCACGTTCGGTTTTCTGACGGCCGCGCCTTCAGATTTCCGGACCTGGCCGCAAACGGTCTGACTGAACAAAACGGCAGCCAGCACTAAGAAACCATGAAATTTTGTCACAGGCACTCTTATAGAATTTGATGTGCCTAAGATAAAAGCAGCTTCCTCCCGGACTTATCACTATTGTATTCAAATCTGTAAGAATTGTAGCGATATGAGGAAGGACGGGGTTTCTATTGTTTTATTGTCGCGTTTTGGGTACAAAATTCTTACACTACTCCGCCAGCAGATAGATGGCCAGTACAGCCAGGCAAAGCCCGGCAATGATCACCGGTGCGGGAAAAACGCCATAAATCACCAGAGACAAAACGATGGTAATGACCGGTGCCAGCGCTGTGATGGGCACTACTATGATCGCTTTTCCATACCGGAGCGCGTACACCAGCGTCAGCGCGCCGATTGCGTTGAGGGCCTGTATGGCCGCCGCAAGGCCTGGGCCATTCCAACCCCAGTTGACCGCTACCCTGAAATCTGTCATAGCCACGGCTACCGGCACAAGGAGCAGCCCTGTGAGCATCATGTAAAAAAAGATGCTTTCCGCCTTCATTGTAGCATTGGCCGCTTTCATAACATATGCCTGCACACCCCAGGACAGAAATACGCCGATAGCCAGCAGCAACCACTGCAATCCGCGGGCGCCGGTATGTGAGGGCGGGGAGTAGGACAGAAGCAGAATAGCCACAAGTGCGAGGGCAATTCCCGCCCAATGACGGCGGTTAGTGGTCTCTTTCAGGAAAAGCACCGACAATATCACTGTTACCACTGGATACAACGAAACGATGGGAAAAACAATGTACGCAGGGCCGTCCCGGAGAGCCTGGAACAACATCAGCTGGCCGCCAGCACCGGAAAACCCCACAATAGAGCCGGCAACTGCGGCGCTTAAGTTCCATTCCACTTTCCAGCGTATTATATATAAGGCCACAATTGCGCAAGGTACCATGGTGAACGCCCATACGGCGTATCCTAACGTGGCGGGGAACCCGTTCTTCTCCGGGATTTCGATAAAAGCCCCCCATACCCCCCAGAACAAAGTTGTAGTGAGGGTATAGAGTTGCCAGGGTTTTATTTTCAATGCTGTAATGTTGAAGAATGGCAGTACTGCCATGTTAGACAATGATCACTTTGATGCCGGCATTTTCCAGCTTTTTCCTGTCGTCCAGGGGAATATCGGCATCCGTTACCACAATATCCACTTCCGTGATGGGGGCAATAAACGCGAAACTTCTACGGTGAAATTTGCTGGAATCAGCTACCACCACTACCTGTTTGGATATCTCGATCATGACGCGGTTGAGATGCGCTTCTTCCACGTTGGGGGTAGACAAGCCGTGGTCGGTACTGAAACCGTCTACAGCCAGGAATAATTTGTCACAGAAATAATTTTTGAAATTTTCCTCGGCGGCGCCGCCAACCAGGCTCAGCGAGTTTTTCCGAAGGAAACCACCAGGTATGATGACGTTGGCGTGCTGATGGTCGGCCATCTGGTTCGCCACGTTCAAGGCATTCGTGATCACGGTGAGATTATGCACGTTGCTGAGATTACGGGCAATTTCCATGGTGGTAGAACCTGAATCGAGAATGATGGTATCCCCATCTTCCACGAGCCCCGCGGCAGCCTTGCCAATCCTCCTCTTTTCTTCGTAATGCTGCTTGTTTTTGTCTGACAGGGCCACATCGATCCCAACCCGGTCAATTTTGATTGCCCCGCCACGCGCCCTGATCAGCATGTTCTTTTGTTCGAGCCTGATAAGATCATTACGGATCGTTACATCGCTTACCTGTAATTCCGAGGCTAGCGAAAGCACGTCTACCTGGCCGTCTTTTTCCAGTTTTTCAAGGATAACGGCGCGGCGACCAACTGTTGAAGTCTTTTTTACATCTGTCATGATATATGAATTAACCGGATGAACTGCAAACAATAATAATATTAAAATAATGAAACGAAAATATTTTTTTCCCACCCGCGTAACAAAAATATTAAAAAAGAAAAAACAAGGCTAAATAATTCTTTATAAAAGGAAATACAATTTATATATTTGCAAAACAACGAAACGAAACTCAATTAACAAGAAAAAATAAAAATTATGGCATATAGCCATGTTGAAAATGTGAACAATCCCCTGATTTTCGGGAAATCCCTCGAAGAATGGCAGCAATCTCAGGCGGGGCACACCGCCGGCGAAATTGCCCAGCAGCCTTGGCTTTGGAAGAAAACAGCTGATGTTCTGCGCTCACAGGAAGCCTCCATCCGACAATTCCTGGACATTGCATTCAGCCACCCGGACCTGGAAATTGTACTGACAGGCGCAGGCAGCTCCGCTTTTATTGGCGTGATCCTGGAAGGGGCCTATCAAAAATATACTGGCCGGAAATCGTCAGCTTACGCCACCACGCACTTGCTGACGCATCCACAGAACTATTTCGGGAAAGGGAAAACAATACTGCTGGTTTCGTTTGCCCGTTCGGGAAACAGTCCCGAAAGCGAAGCCGCTGTTCACCTTGCCAACCGTTATTGCAAAAAAGTATATCATCTTATCATTACCTGCAGCGCCTCCGGCAAACTTGGGCAGAGCCAGCACATCCGCCCGGGCTATGTACTGCTGCTGCCGCCGGAAAGCAACGATCAGGGCCTGGCCATGACCGGCAGTTTCACTTCCATGCTACTCGCAGGCCTTCTCATTGCGCGGCTCAACGAACTGCCCTCCTTGCAGAAGGAACTGGACCTGCTCGGGCGCTACGGCAAAAAAATCCTGGAAGAATACGGCCCGCTCCTTCAAAACATCGCGGAGCTGCATTTTGACCGCACGGTTTTTCTTGGCTCAGGCCCCCTGTATGGCGCCGCGCTGGAATCACATCTGAAGGTCCAGGAACTGACAGACGGCAAAACAATCTGCAAATACGATTCATTTCTCAGCTTCCGGCATGGCCCGAAAGTAGTGATCACCCCCTCCACCCTGATCGTGTACCTGTGCTCCAATGATCCGTATGTGGCGCAATATGAGCTGGACCTTATCAAATCCATCCACCATGGCGAAAAAGGCGTACTCCGCATCATGGTCAGCGAACACACCGGCGAGGCCAGGCCCTATACAGATGCATCAATTATACTGAATAACGGTCAGGAGCGGCTCGACGAAGAATTTCTCGCCATTTGTTACGTGCTGCCCGCGCAAATGCTCGGTTTATTCCGGTCGCTTGCGCTGGGGCTGAACCCAGACTCACCCTCCCTTAACGGCACCATTACCCGCGTAGTGCAGGGCGTTACTATATATACTCCGCCAGAACCTGGGAACGGACAGGAAAAAAAAGCTGATACCTGACGGACATAGGCGTAAAGCTTGTATGAATTAATACATTTACGCCTACAATTCATTTACATGAGCACTGAAAAAAAATACGACGTAATAATAGTAGGAGAGCTGAATGTAGACCTCATCCTCAACCAGTTGCCGGAAATGCCGGTACCGGGCCGTGAAATTTTTGCCGGACAGATGACGCTTACCCTGGGCAGTTCCGCTGCCATCCTCGCCAGCAATCTTAGCAGTTTCGGAATGAAAGTGGCCATGATCGGCAAAATCGGCACAGACCTGTTCGGTGACGTGGTCATCGCCCATCTTGAAAGAGCGGGCGTACATACCGGCATGATCATCCGGGACGCATTGCTCAACACAGGCGCCAGCATTGGCCTTCAGTTCAATGGTGACCGTGGCATGGTAACATACGCCGGCGCCATGAAGCACCTGTCTCTCAATGACATCCCGCTAAACTCGCTGCAACTGGCCCGGCACCTCCACTTCTCGTCATATTTTTTCCAGCCGGGCATGCAACCCGGCCTGAAGAGCCTGTTCTCAACCGCCAAAAAACTGGGGCTCTCCACTTCTTTTGACATGCAGACAGACCCTGAACACCGTTGGGAAATTGATTATCACAACATACTCCGGCATGTAGACATCTTTTTCCCCAACGAGAATGAAATACAGCAGATTACCCGTAAAAAAGATACGGAAGAAGCTATTACGGCCATCAGCCATCTTGTGCCCATACTTGCCCTGAAACTGGGAGAAAAGGGATCACTCACTGTGCATGGCGGCAGGCGGATCATGCGCCCTGCTTTTCAGGTAACAGAAGTGGTAGACGCCATAGGCGCCGGTGACAGCTTTAATGCGGGATTCCTGTACCAGTACCTGAAGAATGCCCCGGTCAACATTTGCCAGGATTATGGAAATATGGCCGGCGCCATTTCTACCACCGCGTGCGGGGGCACCGCCGCCTTTCAAGAATTAAAAAGCCTAGATCAATATGCAAAAGAAAAATTCGGATACCCTGTTGCCTGCGTTACATAGAGAACTGCAGCATATGCAGTCCAGACAAGGCGCCTTGCTCGCCACCAATTTTTACAACTTTGAAACGCTCAAGGGAATCATCCATTCCGCCGCCGCCGCCCACTCCCCAGTCATCCTCCAGCTTACACGCAGCTCTATCGAATACATCGGCCTGAAAACCGCCGTTCAGATGGCCAGGGCCACTCTCCTGGAAAACAACGTCACTGGCTGGCTTCATCTCGACCACTCCGATTCATACGATCTTATTCATGAATGCCTGGACGCGGGCTTCGATTCTGTAATGATAGACGCCAGCGAAAAATCGTTCGAAGAAAACATTGCCCTCACCAGGAAAGTAGTGCTGCTCGCGGAAAAATACAATGCCCACGTGGAAGCCGAGCTGGGCTATGTTGCCAAACTCGGCCAATCTACCAAAAAAACCGGCTTCACCGAGCCCTGGCAAGCCACCCATTTTGTAGAAGCCACCGGCGTACATGCGCTTGCCATCGCCATCGGTTCCGCACACGGATTTTATACAGACGCCCCAAGGCTGGATATGCAACGGCTCTCTGCCATTCATGAGAATACTCCCGCCAGCTTGGTTTTGCACGGGTCTTCAGGCATCCCCTCCAATATGCTGCAGGAAGCCATTCAGCGCGGTATCTGCAAGATCAACCTGGCAACGGAGATCAAAAATATTTTCATGAAAACACTGCAGCAGCACCTGAGCAACAATCCCGAAATAGACCTACGCAAAATATTCCCCTTCGCCATAAGCGCTGTCAGCGAACTGGTAAAAGCCAAACTTGAAACGGTCAGGCCATCCCGGACGGTAGGGTAAAGAAATAGCCGTATAACCCCTCGGGCCATACGGCTGTTCATCTATGTTTTCATAAACGCCGGGAATTCACCTTTTGTTATATAGGCGGTACAACTCTTCCAGCTCCACTTGCGTCATTTCACCATTGTGCACAATCAGCCGATACCGCATTCTCCAGCCCTGGGGCGGAAGCATTTTGGGATGCCGGCCGGGAAATACTACATTTTGCATGCTTTTGCGCTTCCGCAAAATCCAATTCTGAGAAGCTCCGGTGCTACCCGGATGGCAAAACACCGTCAACCCTCGGCGCATACCCTCATGCGATCCTGAAAAATCCATCCACGGCCCGGCAGCTACCGCCGCCTCCTGCGCCTCTACTTCTTGCCCGCAGGACCAAAAGGAAATATCCGGCGGCAACAACAGCCGGAGGCAGAAGCCGCCATACCCTTTGACATCGTCAGCACCGCCCAATGCAAGGCTATCCGTCAGCGGCACCAGGCTGATATCGAAATCCACAATACGGTAGCCCTTTTTAGCCGGGTATGCGCGGATGATGACATGCTCCCGCAACAGATCATGTGGAGCAGCGGTAGCGCGCCATAGCATCCCGGCCGACAAGAACGTGCTCCCGCGGCCTGCCCCGCACTTGACAGACAAAGGCACAAACGCCACGCCTTCAGACATCCAGCCATCAGCCACCAATACACCCCGGCTTGCCACCTGGTGCCAGGCCCAAAATATGCCCCGGTGATAGGGATGATCTGCCGGCCCATCTTCGGTCATCACGTTTCCGTTGAGGTCATACAGTGGATGAACATATCCGGCCCGTTCATACTTATCTTCCATCTTCAACGGACGTGTCCGGTAAAACAATATCCTTTTGTCGCCCTCCCGGAGCTCCACGCCTTCCGCCGTTTGCAATGCGGCCATCTGGTGGCGGCACCCCGGCAAAAGGGTCAGTACGGCACACAGGCAGCATAGTACAAGTACTGCTTTTGTCATCCTTCTGAACAGTTATTTTTTCACCATTATCCTTAATGTGGTATCCGATACAGGATGGAAGGAGCGCACCGTATTCCCTACTTGAATTGTATAAGGGGCGCGGCTGCTTCTTACGTCGTCATTAACGGCAAATTGCTCCAATTCGCATTCCAGCTCGCCTCGGGGGCCGGTCTGCCGTCGCAGCACTATTTCGCCGGCCTTGTCAACAATCTGCACTTCCCTGCCTGCAAGCGGTACATTTTCACGATCAGTAACTTTCAACAGCAACTGCCAGCGCACCGCATAACTATGTTCGCTGCCGGCAACCCTGATCGCAAAGGTATCGTTAACGATCTTGTTGGAACTGATCACCACATTTTTAGCGGTACAATCTTTACACCCTTTATACCCCATCAGGAATGGCGTATAATCAGGCGGTGCGCCTGCGGACCTGATGATCGTATTCCCTGCTATGCGGGTACGGCTTGCGCCGCCGTATTTGCCTGCTATCCATATGGCCGGTACATTGGACGTAATGCGGTTATTATAAAAATTGCCGCCAAAACCTTCGGCACCTCCTGTAATGAAAAATGCCGCCGCAAGGGCCTTGCTTGCCGGCGCAGTATGTTCTATCACGATGTCGTTCCCGAAAATGTCATTATCTCCGCCACTCGCGCTATAGAAAAAAGCCCATGAAAGCGGTATATACTCCGAAGGTTCCGGATAATTGACCGCCCTGATAAAGATCTTGTTGTTATACACCCTGTTGCCATAAGCGCCGTTGGGCGCTCCCGGCAGCGCACGGTAGTCGGCAATCCGCACCGCATTGGCGCTATATTCTTCACGGCCATATTCACAGGTAGGCGGAGATGATTTTATTTTGATGGTATTATTGAATATATCGATGTACTTCCTGGAAAATATCTCGATGCCGGAACCGGTTTCGGGCTCAATATGATTGTCGAATACCCGCGAGCTGTCACCCATAGCCATGATGCTGTAGTGGTTGGTGACCATTTGCCGGTTGACAAAACGATTGTGATGTATATCCGAATGTTTCCCTTTAAAAACAAGACAGCCCTGCCCACCGTAAAATTCCGAGTAAGCTACTTGCGAAGCCTGCTCCCCGCGCAGGTCAACTCCATAAAAGCTGCTGCCGTGCCGATTTACAAGAAAGGGATTATCCACATCAAAACGGCAGCTGGTGATAGTGGCCTGGGGAACGTCTATGGCAATGGCATTAATGCCGGCAGTCTTTATTGACAAATTGGATAAAACCATCCTCGCTTCAGGCGCGGTAGACTGGATCCCCCAGGAAATGGCGCCCACCGCCCCGCTTTCAATGCTCCCATTGCGGATAGTCACGGAGCCACACCCTTCCACAATAGGAATGCCCGGCAAAGGAGCGCCCCGTGCCGCATCTTGCGTATAGTCAAAAAAAGCGGACGGCAGCGATTGGTAGAGATGATCGTAATGCCCCCTTGCCCAGGTTTCATGCACTACGCCGATGCCCACGTCAAACGCCGGGCGAATGTCTATTTCATCCACCAGGCAATCTGTATCCGCACGCACCCGTATACGGTACTTCCCAGCCGGAAGGCCCGTCAGGTGCGCGTATACAAAACCGCCGCCAAGGCGCGGGCTACGGCGTTCTACCGGTGCGCTGATCATCGCCGAGTCACGGTACTGCGTTTTGCAGCGTACTTCGCGGCCTTGCTCGTCCTCCACAAACACACTTACTTTCATTTCGTTGCGCACATCGGCATTCATGCGCGGATCGTGATAGTGGCGGCCAGTGATGCCGCACATGGCAACGTAGGAACGGTTCGCCACCGGCAGGTGCACGTAAGATGATGTGATTTCATCACCCGCCTCAAGGCTCAGCAGTTTTTCTCCTACAAACACATGCACGTCTGCCGTGTTCATCACCCGTGCGCCCGGCGCTTTGGAAACATCCCATCCTTTTAATCCTTCTTCAAACCCGCGATTAGGAATGTGGGCATAACCAGCATCGGCATACCTGATAGTGTAGCCGTTCAGATCGAGTGTTACATCTTTTCCCAGGAAGATAGCACTTGTACCAGACACAATATCATTTGTCAGCACGAAGGTCTTTCCCGGCCCGGTGTAGTTGCCAGGCCCGCTCACCGGTAATTCCCCCGGCATTAGCGCGCGGTGCGGAGCTGGTTTATACTGCGCAAGAGCAGGCAATGCCATAAAAAAGATCAAATTACCGGCAACGAATCTTCGCATTGTTTATATTTTACATTTTCTGACAATCATTTTTAATTGCTCCTGCGGAGAAGCGCCAGCAGTAAAGGCAGCATCAACAGCAGGGGAATAAACCAGATTGCCCAATATGAAAAATACTCAAACCAGTTGTTAACATCATACACATGCTTGTGTTTGCCGAAAATTTCTACCATCAGTTCAGTTGTATACGGCTCTTTGGCTTCCGGGTAGTAAAGCGCGGCCATCCGCGAATAAGGCGCCCTCGCCAGTTCCGGGTTGGCCGTCAGGGATGCCGTATCAAATGGCACTACTATGCCGAAATCCGGGTCCAGAATAATGGCCGAATCGCCCAATGCGGCACGCACAACTACGTGGCGCCCGCCCACATCCAGCAATTCCGCATTGATGCCATTTTCCTTCAGCACACCCTTCACTACTATAGAATGGCCAGAACATACACCGACCCCTCTTTCAAGCCCTTTTTTGTAGCTACTGAACTCGTACCGCTCATAGCGCGCCGGGTTAATGTAAGACGCCGCATACAGCAAGTAATTCTCCCATATGGGTACCCGCATGTAAAACTTGTCAATCCCCTCTTTTTTCCAATAGTGCGCAAACCCGTCGTGCACCAGGCTGTTGACACGGGTCATAAAATCCTTCTCCGACTCACCTTCCCTCCGGACCAGGCGCTCCCTGATATCAGGGTAAGGTATCTTGACGTCGCCAATCCTGTTTTTAATCTGGTTTTCCAGCGTGTACAGCTCGGGATTGCGCATGGTCTTGAACAGACCTGTAATATTGATTACCAGCAGGATGAGCCCCGCAATAAAAAGTACGCTGATGATTATTTTTTTCATGCAGTGAGAATTATTTGTGAGGCAAACTATTTCAGCGGAGAGGCAAGATAATCTTCCACATCCCGCCAGTGGCCCATCATGATCTTCCGTTTTTTCTTCAGCTGACCTACCAGGTCCGGCCCCAGCAGGAACCTGTCTTCATACAGTGACTGCGAAGCTACGACCACCTGTTTAAGCCCGCCGCCTTCCAGCAGCCGGATCAACTCTACGGTATTGTCCAGCTCATTGCGCATGATATTATTGAATGCAATGAAGTCCGGATGCCCCGTCCAACTGGGTTCTTTATCAGGCCGTTGCGGATGGCCGCGCACGAGGTCATTATTGCGGTCGCGGATGGCCTGTGCGGCGGCAAAATTCCCGCAGCTGCGGATGATGCTTGCATGAATTTTCAGAGAGAGCGCCATGCGGTCAAAAAAAGCCTTTTGAGGCGCAGCGGGGTCCAGCTCGCTAAAGAGCATGGCAGCGCGCAGGATCCGGGCCGCATAGTTTTCAGTTACGCCAGGTGGAACGGTAAACCGGCCGCCATGAATATCCATGTAGTCCATTCTGGCTTCCTCGGTATTGACATTAAACACATATGGCAGAAAGTAAGCTTCTTCATTTGCTGCGAGCCGTTGCGGTGCTATCACAAGCGGGCGCGTGATAAGGCGTTCAGTTACACCCCAATACAGGGAATGCACGCGGGAAAAAGTAGCAGTTTTATATGTCATGGCTTCATTCAGGGCCATGAATGCGTTTACCAGTACCGGGCCCGATTGTTTTCCTCCCCATGCTTCACACAGGTCTTTCAGCCAGTTCAGTTCCGCATCAGGGCCTGTCTCCGTCCGTGGGTGGCTGAATTGCCGGGTAATCAGCCCCAGGAACAGGCCGGTCACATCCTGCGGCTCCAATCCTCTGTCATATGCCGCGCGCAAATGGATAAAAATCGTTTTGTTCCGGTTGGCCGGCAAGGAGCGCAGTTGCGCCTGCAATAAAACCGGGTTAATAATTCCCGTAACCGGGTATAAACTGGCCAGCGTACCGCTAATGCTGGCAAGCGCACGCACTTCATTGCCGCGGAAATAACAGTTTTCGGGAAGACGGGCTTCAATTTCCGTACGTTCCTGTGCAGAGAAATTGGATGAAGCTTCATCAATATAGATAGACAGTTTCCTGCCTGCGCGCGCCGCACCTTTCTGATATGCCTGCAGCAGCGCTTCCATTCTTTCGCCCATGTTCAGATGCCTGCAGGGGGCCGGGCCATTCGACCCTGTGTACAGCCAATCCGCCCAGCAAATGCCAGCGCCCGCATCATTTGTTTTGAATGAAAAGGACGTGATCTCAGGAGCCTGTTTAAGCAGTTGTTCCATCATTCCAGCAAACATTTCCTGTGTTTCCGGCATATGGATGCAGGGGGCAAACTCTTTTTGCGCGCTTCTCCGGGGATGGTCCACGCGGGGGCCCATAAAAGCAGGATAAGCATCAAAGAACGCCGCCGGCATAAAGTTGGGTTCGTAGCCTATAAAGGCCGCCTCCATACCGGCTTCTCGCAGCACCTTTGTTTTTTCCAGCAGCAGTGCCCTGTTTTTCCTGACAAATTCGGCGGGAATAAAAGGAGCGAGACGGGCATCCGGAAAAAATTTAAACGGCGTAGGATTACTTGAAGCGTACTCATGCCAGGCGCTTCCCGTTTGAGGTATTTCATGAAAACTTTTATCCGCCAGCGTACTGACGTTTACCTGGATTTTGCCATAGGGCCTGAGCATCTCCAGTTGCCGCACCAGGATTTTGAATTCCCCCAGGTCCTTTACAGGCGCATTAATGATAAACACCCGTCCGGTATCCGCCGACGCGTTCCCCGTATGCGCAACAGCGGAAGCCTCCAGAACAAGGCTTGCTACCAGGAAAAACAGAAAACCCTTCATAAACAAATGTCAATTTTTTAAAAATAAAGAATAGAAAAAACAAGATAACGCAAATAAAATACTTCTTTCATTCATTTCAAAACCTTATTTTTATATAAATCAAGTTTTAGAAAATAAGATTATAAAAATGACTGGTAATTTATTCGCCAAACCGTGGCTCATTAGCCTGGCGTTGCTGCCGGGCACGATCCAGGCACAAAAGGATACCCTGCACTACAGCGCCGTTTTCAACGGCCCGAAACCATACCGGATTTTTTTGCCTGCGGAATACGAAGCCCAACCCGCAAAAAAATATCCCGTGATCTACTATTTCCATGGCAATAAAGGAGACCATCGGCTCCCTTTTGACGGCGTTGCCAGCCTCGTGGACAGTTCAGCTGTGATACTCGTTTGCTGGAATGGCCGCTCGGTTCCGGAAGATGACCGGCCGTACAATATCGGCTATCACTCCAATATTAACTACGCCGTCCAGTTCAAGGACTATTTCCCTGAACTGGTACACCATATAGATTCCAGCTACCGCACGCAGCCTGACCGTATTCACCGGGCCGTGATCGGGCACAGTATGGGTGGCTTCATGTCTTTTTTCCTGGCCGGCAAATATCCGGACATGATCAGCGCTGCCGTTAACTCAAAGGGATCGCCGGAGTTTTTTGTGGGCATGCACGCCCGGCATACACTTTACCAGCAACGTCATATGTTCAGGAACCTTAAAGGCCTGCATCTTCGTTTTCAGAACGGCGGCCCAGATGAAGAATTGGTGCACCTCAACACCGAAGTACATAAAGCGGCATCACAGGAACCGTTCCTGCATTACGATTACGAGGCTTATGGCGGTCCGCATGAACTTAATTTTGAGCAGTTCCGCGACGCATTCCGTTTTACGGCCGAAGCGCTAAAACACCCGCTCCCCAAACCTGACCGCTGGCATCATGCGGACATTTATCCGGAGTTTGACATTTGGGGTTATCACGTTACCAGCAACCTGAAAACACCGGGCTTTATCGAATTGCGGGGCGTAACCACCGGCGGGCTAACCACCATGACCCGGAAATGGCAACCGGATGGCGGCGGCATTCCGGGCACGGAACTACACATCAAAACCTCACCGCTGTACCGGCCCAACACAAATTACACGCTGCTGGATTTCAACCGGCAGGCCGATACTATCCGCCTCCAAACAGTCACCACCGATGCCAGCGGCGCCTTGCGGTTTTCCACAGATTACCAACCGCACGTTTTCGGCATCTACAACAAAAACTCACCACCTGAAGTTGTGCTCGCAGATTTCCAGGCAGCGGGCGGTAAACATCTTCTTCCTCATCAACAACCGGCCACCCTCCGTTTACGCCTGTTAAACAGAGGCGGTAAAACTGCGCGGGGGCTTTCTATAAAACTCTCCACCACCACGCCCGGTGTATCCATTCAAAATCCGCACCTGCAGCTCCGTGAAATACCGGCAGGTCAGCTTGCCTGGAGCCCGGCCGCATTCCAGGTTACCGCAGCCAACGAGCCGCCCCGCGACGGCAGCTCTCCTTACATCCGCTTCCAGGTAGAAATAATTGATCAGGAGGGCCATGTCTGGAAAGATGAATTTGAATCCCTCGCAATGTTCAACGTTCCGGAATTTACAGAGATTGGTGTTGACGACGGGGACAGCGAGATATTTGGCAGCGGGAACGGGAACAACATTGCGGAGCCGGGAGAAACGGTCATGATCTACCAATACAGCCACCGCACAAAACTCTACTTCGAAGATCCTTACATTGAAAGCGAAAAGCTGCACGACGACCTTCAGCCTGACAAATGGGGAGACGGATATGCGCTCTCCTCCCTGATACGCATATCGAAAGACTGCCCACCCGGGCACGTTATCCGCTTTCTTGCCTGTTACGAGGTAAAAGAATGGAAAACCATTAAACGCAACGTCACCTGGGGCACCTTCAGCATCACAGTTGGCGGGAAATAACTTCTCCCAAAACCAAAAGAAAGCCCTGATTGCAATTGCATCAGGGCTTTTGAGGGCAAACAAACGCTTGAATTTCCATGTTATAACTAAAGAGTTCCGGTTTATTCGGGAAAATCCTGTCCTTGCTTTGGATGCAGCAGCGGCAGACCTCCTTTTTTATCCCACCACACCTTGCTCATCAGCTTGTCTCCGCCGGCGAGCCTGGCCAGCGCCTCATTCAGATTAGGCCCGTTCCGCAGCGATTCGGCAACAGGATAAGTGAGCCTCCGCGGCACATTACCTTCGGTATCGCCCGGCACTTTACCGGTCCATATCCGCGGATAGCCGGTTCTTCTGAACTCGGCCCATCCTTCGTAGATGTTATAATAAATGCCCAACCATTTCTGAACAATGATCTGCTCCAGCTTTTCCTCGTCTGTTCCCGATAGCGTTGCGGCAGGCGATGCCATATAACTTGTAATAGCCGCACCGGCAACACCATACTGCGCCATTGCCAGCTGAATGCCCTGCCGGTACATGCCCCCGGCATCTTCAGTAGAAATGCCCGCCAGCGCCGCTTCAGCGCGCAGAAAAAACACTTCGGCGGCATTCATCACAACAATATCGATCACCGGTTGAAGGAAGGACGTAGCCATACGGGATACCGAGTCTGTCTGGTAAGGGCTTGGCACGTTAGGGGGCACTTCAAACTGCAGCGGCACGCCCCTGTAACCCGCAGCCGGTGCGGTGGCCGGCCTGGCAAACAACGGCAAACGCGGATCGTTCAACCGTTTCAGGTTATCCGTTACCGTGAAAGATACCAGCATGTTATTCGGGGAAGTTGAGTTTCTCGTATAGAATACATTGGCATTGTCTGCATTGCCATCGTTGAGCGTTGCAAGTTTGACGTTTTGCGTATTTGTGGTGATCAGTTGCCTGGTTAACGCATCCTGAATATGCTCTCTGGCCAGATCAGGCGCGGCGTAGCGCACGCGCATGGCCATACGGAGGCGCAACGAATTGGCCAGGCGCTTCCAGCCGTCTACATTCCCTTTCAGCAAAATATCCGCATTCCCCAACGATAGCTGTGTGGGGCTGCTCACCAGGCCATCATACGCTTCTTTCAATTCTTTCAGCATATCGCGGTAAATAGCTTCCTGCGTATCGTATTTGGGCTGCACAATAACCGCTTCCACATTTTTCACAGCATCAAAATAAGGCACATCACCGTAACAATCTGTGAGTTGCTGAAATACCATTGCCCTGGCTATCCTGGCAATATGGTGCTGATTCCGGCGGAGCGTGTCACTTTCAGTGAGCCGCATCATTTCAGACAAATTGATCAGATAGGTCCTGTAGTGCGTATTGTAAGGGTTGGACCAATCCCTGTTCAAAAAAATATTCCCCGATGCGGGATTCTTGTAATACCCCGCATAATCCGCAATAAGCGAATGCGTCTGGCTTTGGAACACGAATCCCCGAATGGCCGTCGTAAACAACAGCTGGGGCTGCACAATATCTTTCCCGATCAGCGTGGGATTGGTATTTATTTCCTTAAAGTCTTTCGTACACCCTGAAAAAGCCATGCTTCCTGCTGCAAGTATGTACATCATTTTTTTGATTCGCATAGAGTTTGATTTCAGGTTTGAATTAAAGAGAAAAAGACAGATTGACGCCAAAATTGCGGGTAACCGGAACACCTGTGGACTCAAAGCCCTGCGCCACTGTAAACGGCCCGAAGCCACCTTCCGGATTAGCCCCCATTTCTTTTATCTCCTTGTTCTGATAGAGGTACAGCACATTCCGGCATACAGCGGAAAGTTTGGCGGATTTCAGGAAAAAGTTTTGCCTGAAATGTTTGCCGATATTGTAACCTACCGTCACTTCACGCAGCGCCACATAAGAAGCGTCAAGCACAAATTCCTCCCCGATGTTGCCATAACTCATGCTGGTATAATACGCTTCCCGCCCTAATACGATAGTACTTTTGGTAAACTTGCCGTCCGGGCCTTCGATCACGCCGTCAGAAATGAGATTATCCCCGTTTTCCGTACCCTTGCCCGTACCCACTGACCATTGCTGGAACTTGGAATAAGAGAATATCTTGCCTCCCTGCCGCACGTCTATCAGGAAAGAAAGGCTGGCCCCCTTATACGAGAAGTTGTTGGTAATGCCCGCCAGATAATCCGGCTGAATATTGCCTAGCACCGAAGTAGTGGTTTCGCGCTGGTATTTCCCTGCAGATGTCAGCAATTTCTCACCTGTTGGCGTCCGTTTGTACGCATAACCTACAATATTACCGTAAGGCAATCCAGGCCGCGCCTCAATGCTCATCTCGGCTGTGCTGTAAAGATTGAGCGAATTGATATCAGGCGCCAGCGACACTACTTCCGATCTGTTACGTGAAACATTGAGCAAGAGGTTCCAGTTGAAATTCCCGGATTTCACCGGCGTAGCAGACAACATTACCTCAATACCCCTGTTACGGATCTCGCCGGCGTTGATCAGCTTACGGGAAAAACCGGTTGCCGCGGGCACATCTACACCAAGTATCTGGTTCTTCGCCCTTGCGGTGTAATAAGTAAAATCGAGCCCCACGCGATCCTTCAGGAATTTAAGCTCCACGCCACCTTCTATGGAGGTCGTCAGTTCATTCTTAAGGTCCACCAGCGGAATAGTAGACGGCGTACTTACCATCCGTTGCCCGCTGAAACTGATGGTGCTCAGGTTATAACCTATCTGCGTCTGGTAAGCGCTGGCATCTTTACCCGCCTGCGCGTAAGAAAGGCGCAGCTTTCCGAAATTAAACGCATCGCTCCTGATATTGAAAGCATCGGTAAAAACAAAGCTGGCGCTTACGGCGGGGTAGAAAAATGAATAATTATTGATGCCGAGGGTAGACGACCAGTCGTTCCTTCCGGAGATATCAAGGAACAAATAGTTGTTATAACCCAGCTGCCCGGTGAAATATGCGGAGTTCATCCGCTTCCTCACAATGCGGTCAGCCGGCACTACCAAACCTGCATTAATAATATTGTACAGCCCGTCAATGATCAGGTTATTGCCTTGCAGGGACATCTCCTGCTGCCTGCGCTCAAGACGGTTGCCGCCGAGAGAAAACGTACCCGTAAAGCGGTCGCTGAGCTTACCATTGGCAGTAAGCAGCACGTCGAAGTTATCTTCCCGCATCTTGATCCGGTCGTTATTTACCTGGCCGCGGCGCAGATTGCCCGAGCTGGTAGGCGTGTTAATGCCAATGCGCGAATCCCTTACGTCCATAAAGAAGTCGGTACCACCGCGGGCCTGAAGCGTAAGCCAGGGCGTGAAGCGGTATCTGGCCAACAGGTAACCGTTCACACGGTCCCGGCTATCCGTACTGAGAAATTCATTCACCACCCAGTAAGGATTATAAGGCCGTCCATCTGTCCAGTTATTGGCAATACCCGCAGGCGTTTTGTAGTTTTTCATCATATCCATGGTCAGAAAGGCAGGGAAGCGGTTCAGCGCCATGGCTACTGTGTTAATATCTGTACCATAGCCGGGCCTGTTTTCCCCGGCCTGACGGATATAGTTGACCCTGGTTTCTACATATAGTTTATCAGTGGCCTGAAAGCCCAGAGTAGTATTTACCGTCTGGCGTTTTAACGTAGAAGTGGGATAAATGCCCTGATTGCGGAGGTCGGAGAGAGACACGCGGTAGTTAACCTTGTCTGTACCGCCAGACACGGCGAGAGAATTGGTGTAAGTACTGCCGGTCTGATAAAACTTCCGGGCTTCGTCATCACCCCGGCCGGTATAAGGTATCACACCCAGGTCCGGCCACATCAGCAAGGCAATGGGCTGCCCGTCAAACTTCGCGCCCCACATATCGGGGATCCAGTCGGGCAGCCTTCTTACCTGCTGGCCGTCGATGGTGACAAGGTCCCACGAGTCGATAGACTGACCATATCCGGGGCCGTAGGCGTTTTGACGCTTGGGTGTAACCAGCGGTTTTTCATAGGTGGCGTTGGAATTGAATTCGATCTTGGCACGTTTACCGGCTTTTCCTTTTTTGGTGGTAATAAGGATAACGCCGTTAGCTCCACGGGCGCCATAGAGCGATGCACCGTTCGGCCCTTTCAATACGGTAATGGTTTCGATGTCGTCCGGCAGGATATTGCCGATGCCATCCCCGTAATCGCGGGAGGTACCGCGCGCGTTGCCGAGATCCGGCGCGCCGATGGTCTGATTGTCTATCGGCACACCGTCAATTACATAAAGCGGCTGGTTGTTGCCCTGGAACGAGCTGGCGCCCCTGATATTGACGTAACTGGAACCGCCCGGGCCCGTAGCAGATGCACTCACGAACACCCCGGCCACTTTACCTTTCAGTGAATTAGCCACGTTGGTTTCACGGGCTTCGGTAAGCTCGCTGCCTTTTATGACCTGCGCCGAATAACCGAGTGCGGCCCGTTTTCTTTCAATACCGATGGCAGTTACCACTACTTCCTGGAGAGCGCCGGCGGCCTGGACCAGTTGAATGTTAACAACCTGCCGGCCGTTAATCTCCTCCCTGCGTTTTTCAAACCCGATGTAAGAGAACTCCAGCGCGCCTGTTAAGGAAGGCAGGGAAATCCGGTACTGTCCTTGTTCATCGGTAATGGCAACTTTGGTTGAATTGACTACGGTAATCGTAACACCAGGGAGTGGTTGCCCGTCTTTTTCGCTGGTTACGGTTCCAGCAACGGTTACATCTTGCCCTGTTGCGTATAGGGAAACAGCAATAAAGGCAAGGAAAGCGATTAGAAATTTTAGTTGAATTTTTTCTTTCATCATGTCGTTATGTTTTAAAACCCACCTCCATAAAAGTAAATAAAAAGCTTTCGGAAACAAACATTTTTTCATTTCCTTATTAAAATTTACCCTATTTTTGAAATTTTCCTACTTAAGTGGGAATTCACTATTATATTTCTTATATTTTTTCACCATCCCACATCAAAAACGAAGGATAAAATGTCTAAAAACAAAGAAACAAAAGATAAAAGAGGCGAAAAATTTGATTAAACGACCCAAAAACAAGAAAAAATAAAATTTTCTTCTACATTTGCCGAACTTAAAATTTTCACATGGTCTGATTTTTATTTCCTGAGACCTTTTCTAACGTTATCATAAAAGTTATGAGCGAATTCAGCATTCACCGCCGGCGCTTCCTGAGAACAGGCGCCGCTACGCTGGCCGGCCTGGTGCTCCGTCAGCCCTTGACAACAAAGGCCGCAAGCGCCGTTGTAAGAATAGGCGTTATCGGCACCGGCAGCAGGGGTACCGGGTTGATTTCCCTTTTACAGAAAATTCCCGGCTTTACAGTAATCGCCTGTTGCGATATCATTCCCGAAAACCTGAGCAGGGCCATTCTGGCAGCCGGCAGCAAGGCCCGGGCCTATAAAGATTACAGGGCTTTGCTGAATGACAAGGAAGTGGATGCCGTCATTATAGCCACGCCGCTGTTTCTGCATTGCCCCATGGCTACCGCCGCACTCGATGCAGGCAAACATGTATACCTGGAAAAGTCGTTGTCATATAATATCCAGGAAGCCCTGCACCTGGCAGGCATCGTCAGAAAAAGCCGGCTGGTTTTTCAGGTCGGATACCAATACCGCTATTATGGCCTGTATAAAAGGATAAAAGAGATAATACAACAAAACTGGCTGGGGAAAATCACTCACCTGGAGAGCCAGTACAACCGGAACTCCGATTGGCGCAACCCTGTAAAAAATCCGGCACAGGAACGCATCATCAACTGGCGTATGTATAAAGAATATTGCGGCGGGCCGCTGTCTGAACTATGCGCCCACCAGATCGACATCATCCGGTACCTCCTGGACAGCAATCCCGCAAAAGTAGTGGCCATGGGCGGCATCAATTACTGGAATGACGGGCGGGATACATACGATCACATCCGCGCGGTGTATGAATATCCCGGCGGCATACAATCCAGCGTATCCTCCGTATTGTCAAATGCCTACAACGGGTACAACATCAAAATATTCGGCGAGAAGGCTACTGTGGAGATTCAGCGGGAGAAAGCCTTCATCTACGCAGAAAGCAGGGTTAACAGGCGCGGAATGGTAGACGGTGTAACAGACGCCACCATTAGTGTTAAAACACATGGAGAAGCTGAAGAGATCGGGTGGATGGAAAAAGGCGCTCCCGTACTGGAACCTACCCGGTATGCGCTGGAAGACTTCCTGCGGTGCATACGGGAAGGCGCCTCGCCCCTGTCTGACATCCAGACTGCCAAAGACAGCTCCATCGCAATTCATATGGGCAACCTGGCGGCGGAACAAGGCAACACGCAATACTGGCTTCCTCAATACTCATCCTGATCCCCAATTCAAACATGCGTTCCATCAAACAACCTTTTGCCATCACCAAATGGGCCAGGCAAATTATACCTGGCATTATCACTGCAGCAATCGTATTCGGCCCCAGCAAGATCACTATTACATCCAAGATGGGCGCCAGCTACGGCTACGATCTTCTTTGGGTGGTAGCGGCCGCCATCCTTTTTATGATCGTATATACCGGCATGGCCACCCGTATTGCGCAGGCAACAGACGTATCCCTTCTCGCCACGATCCGACGCAAATGGGGCAGTTGGGCCAGCATTACGGTCGGTGTGGGCATTTTTCTTGTCACCACTTCTTTCCAGGCCGGCAACGCTATCGGAACAGGCATAGCCGTAGCGGAAATGACACAAACGCCTGCGGACTGGTGGGTGCTTGTTTTTACTATATTAGCCTTATCACTCCTGTTTTTCAGAGCATTTTACCACATCCTCGAAAAACTGATGATAGCGTTAGTCGTTTTGATGTTGCTGGCATTCTGCGCAACGCTGACCGTTATCCGGCCTGGCGGGGAAGATATTTTAGGCGGCTTTGTCCCACACATTCCCGACGGGTCCATCGGGCTTGTAATCGCCTTTACGGCGAGCTGCTTTTCACTGGTGGCGGCATTCTATCAGGCATACCTCGTTCAGGAACAAAAGAAACAGGGACTGCCATTATCCGGAGGCTCCGCCCGGAGCGCCATTCCTGGGATTCTTCTGCTTGGGCTACTTGTATTGATCGTAATGTTGTGCGCCGGCACAGCACTATACAGCCGGGGCGTTTCCGTCAGTTCAGCTATGGACATGGCCAGTGCGCTTGAACCACTGTTTGGCCCCTATGCCGCACACCTGTTCCTGGCCGGACTGTTCGGCGCGTCCTTTTCGTCGCTTGTAGGCAATGCCACTTTAGGCGGCACAATGCTGGCAGACGCGTTATATAACGAATCCGGGCTGGAATCCCCAAAGGTGCGTTGGTCCATTGCATTTATCATGATAGCGGGCGCTGCCATCGCCATCGTATTCGGCCGGGTACCGTTACAGGCTATTGTTATAGCGCAGAGCCTCACAATTTTTATTGTCCCTGTTATCGGGGCCGGCTTGCTCCTGCTTGCCAACGATAAAGCCGTGATGAGCAATTCGGCCAACAGCTTTATTCAAAATGCGTTGGGATTCGCAGGCCTGGCAATATTGATCATACTAGCCATCGTGAACGCACGCCAATTATTCTTTTAGCCTTTTTAAAATATTTCATATGACCGACACTTTATCCCATTATCAGCAACTGTTAGCGCCGTCTGCGGCCTTGATCAAAGACTTACGGCGCATCGAAGGAGATATCCTTATTCTCGGAGCCGGCGGCAAAATGGGGCCAGACCTTTGCAGGCTTGCACGCCATTCCAGCGATGTAGCGGAGACACCACGGAACATCATTGCCGTATCAAGGTTTTCAGACAAACAGACGCAGGAAGAACTGCAACAGGCAGGCATTAAAACCATCAACGCCAACCTGCTGAACGACGAGGAACTGCAAGCCCTGCCCCACGCACCCAATGTGCTTTATCTCGCAGGTACAAAGTTTGGAACGGCAGGCAAGGAACATCTGACCTGGGCCATGAACAGCTACCTGCCCGGGCGGGTGGCCAATCACTACCGGCAATCACGGATCGTAGTGTTCTCCACCGGCAATGTATATCCCCTGGTGCCGGTTGCTTCCGGGGGAGCAACTGAAAAATACCCGCCGGGGCCTGTAGGAGAATACGCACAGTCCTGTCTTGGGCGTGAGCGGGTATTCGAACATTTCAGCAGTGTTCACCAAACGCCTGTGCTGATATACCGTTTGAATTACGCCAACGATGTGACGTACGGTGTTCTGCTGGAAATAGGGCGTTCTGTATTGCAGGGGAAGCCGATTGATCTCAGCATGGGGCATGTAAATGCCATCTGGCAATCTGACGCCAATGAAATGGCTATCCGGTCGCTGCTTCATTGCTCAGCGCCACCAAAAACGCTCAATGTCACGGGGCCGGAAACAATTTCCGTGCAATGGGCGGCTATGACATTTGGCCGCTGTTTTGACAAGCAGCCTGTATTCCTTAACGAGCCGCAGCCTTCAGCGCTTTTGAGCAATGCGGCAGAAAGCCTGCAACTGTTCGGCTATCCTAAAGTAAGCCTGCTGCAAATGATCGAAGTGCAGGCAAAATGGCTGCTGGAAGGCAGAAAAACAATCAACAAACCAACCCACTATCAACAACGCGACGGAAAATACTGATCAAATAATCTTTTATGCAACTTTCGCAAGACATCAAATATCTTTTATCAGAAGGCACCGTAATACCGGCTCACCCGCTTGCGCTGCACGAAGACCGCAGCCTCAATGAGGCGGGACAGCGCCTGCTTACCCAATATTACATGGCGGCCGGGTCCGGAGGCATTGCCGTGGGTGTACACACCACCCAATTTGAGATCAGAAATCCGGAAACTGACTTGCTGCGCCCCGTTTTACAGCTTGCAGCAGAAGAAATAGCCCGTGTTAAAACGCCTGCCAATTTCATCAAGGTAGCCGGCATTTGCGGCAATACGGCGCAAGCCCTGCACGAAGCCAGGCTCGCGGTGGATTGCGGTTATCACCTCGGACTGGTAAGTCCTGGTGGGCTGCGGAATATGTCGGAAGCAGAAATATTACGCCACATTGCAGACATTGCTCAGGTTATTCCTGTATTCGGATTCTACCTGCAACCTGCGGTAGGCGGCCGGGTGTTCAGTTACTCATTCTGGCGGGCTTTCGCAGAAATTAAAAATGTACATGCCATCAAGGTGGCGGCTTTTTCCCGGTATCAGACGCTGGATGTGGTAAGGGCTGTGGCCGGATCGGAAAGAAGCAATGACATTGCCTTGTATACCGGCAATGACGATAACATTGTGGCAGACCTGATAACGCCGTTCCGGCTTCAGGCCAATGGCAAACCGGTTGTCAAACACTTTTCCGGGGGACTGCTGGGACACTGGGCCGTTTGGACAAAGGCTGCAGTAAAGCTGTTCGCTGAAATCAAGGCCTTTCAGCGGCATGGCGCAGGTAATGCGTCCGCTCTCCTGCAAAAGGGCGCGGCAGTAACCGATATGAACGCGGCCATCTTCGACCCCGCAAACCACTTCCACGGCTGCATTCCCGGCATCCACCAGGTGTTGTACCAGCAGGGCCTGATGAAAGGAACATGGTGCCTCCGGGCTGACGAAAAACTTTCGGAGGGCCAGCAAGCTGAAATAGACCGTGTACGAGCGGCGTACCCCGACCAAATTGACGATGTTTTTGTAGCTGACTTTCTGAAAAGCCGGAATATGGAGGGGAACCCTGTCAGATAAAAAAAGGCAACCCCGAAGGGCTGCCCTGCTGATAAACACATTATATCAACAAACAAAAGTCAGATAATAAAAGGCGGGCGTCTCTGGAACACTAACCAACGCCCCGCCTGATTACGGAATTGTAACCGGGAAACCGTTTGCATTGGCAACACCGGCGGAATCCAACACGTAGAGGTATGCTGTTTGGCCGGAGGTAAAGCTTCCAGGGTTTGCTTTCACCGTAATGGACGTTCCTGATCAACTGCGGGTAGGCTGTATTTCGCGTACAGTACAGGATGCGTAGCTAGCAGCATTGCCGAGCGCCACACGCGACCAGGAATTGTCAATGTATGCGTCGTCTATATAATAGAAATCAGAATCAGTGTTGCTATCGTTCCAGGAATCATAGAAGCCGACATGGTATGGGCGTTTGTAGCTTGAAGAAGCTTTACGTGTGATCATGTTGTTCACATCAAGCTTTTTCACGCCGTCAAACCAGACACGTATTTCTCCGTTGGGTACATTCACATCGGAATCTTTAAATTCAAATTCAAGACTATGCCACACGCCTTTGGTCATTTCATTGTGCGTAGTTTGCCCGCTGGTGTTCCAGAAATAGCCGCTGCTGCTGTCGATGTATTCATTCGTCCAGATAGATCTACCTCCGGAAAAGCCGTGGGTGGCAATAACGAAATTTTCAGAAGCCGAGCCTGTAGTCCACATACGGAAGTATTTCACATTGGAAAGATTAGCATTGGCACCACCATAAGTGCTATTGCCCCAATCGAAATTATCGTCCAGCTTAAACCAGTATTGAACAAACCAGACAGGGCTGTCGCTCCCGCCGGTAAAATATCCATTGCCGGCCAGGGTTATTTCCTCCGGGCCCTCGGACTAATGGATTACCTGAGAACATCCGAAGAAAATGCAGAAGCCGGCTCCCGCTGTCACGAAAAAGCGATAGCCATCCACAGCCTGCTGAATGGCATAGGGACAAAACTGAAAGTTTTCATCCAGCGAAAAGGCCCGGTAGCAAAAGAACTAACGGGCCTTGCGCTGGCCAGGACGTTTGTTTGAAACACTAAAACTTCACGGAAAGTTCGGGTATGACGACAGGTAACATGCTTACTCAAGCGTTGCCTGCACAATCTTTTCGATGTCAAACTTTCGCATTTGCATAAACGCCTGGGCGGCTTTACCGGCCTTGTCCGGGTCTGTCATTAACTTGCCGAGAATAGTAGGTATTACCTGCCAGGAAACGCCGAATTTGTCTTTTAACCAGCCGCACCTGCTTTCCATGCCGCTTTCCGTTAATTTTTCCCAGTAGTAATCTATTTCTTCCTGCGTATTGCAATGGATTGTCAGGGAAACGCCTTCGTTAAAAGCAAATTTATGGGCATGTGCGCTTTCCATCAGCATAAACTTCTGGCCGCTGAGGGTTATCATTGCATGCTTTACTTTTCCCGCTACATCAGGTTGTTCATTTTGTTCGTAGCGGAGTATACCATCTGTTCCCGAATTCTTAAATATGGAGGTATAGTGCTGGATGGCCTCTTCCGCCCGGCCATATTGATCTCCAACAAACATTAAAAAGGGCGTGATCTTTTGCCCAACGGCTGCTATTGCGCCTAGAGTGATCTGCCATGAAATGCCAAACCGGTCGCTCAGCCAGCCGTATTTTTCACTCCAGGGATATTTGTCAAGCGGCATCATTATAAAACCGCCCTCGGACAATCCTTCCCAAACACGCTTCAACTCTTCTTCTGTTTCGCAGACGTAATACAACGATATGGACGGGTTGGGTCTGTACATTGGACCGCCATCCAGTAAAGTAATATGCTGCCCGGCTATCTCTATTTCCGTTACAACTGGAGACTGCGCTACTACTTTCGTACCCGGAATTAATTTGCTATACAAAGCAGCTGCTTCTTTTGCCTGGTTATCGAACCAAAGGCAAGGAGTGATCAGTTCTTTCATACATTATAAATTTTATGTAAAGATGATTCAGCCACAAAAGATGGCCTTGTATAAAACCGACATTATTTTTTCTTCAGCCCAAAATGCAGGTAATCATGGGGGGTGGTTGCTGTAAATTCTTTAAAAGAACGGATATAATGGCTCTGATCAAAATAACCGTTGGCATAAGCCACATCGGTCAATTTATCAAACTGGCCCGACTTTAACTGGTAAAAAGCCAGCTGAAACTGGCAAATTCTCCGGTACTCGCTGGGCGTTATACCCACATATTTTTTAAATATCCGTTGAAATGTTCTTTCTGTGAGGTTAAGTTCGGGCAACATTTGAGCCAGCACATCAACTTCCGGGTTCTCTAATATTTTGTCCGTAGCATACCAGATGATCATACACTCCCGCTGATTCGCTGTAACCTGGGAAATAATAAACTGCTGTAGCGCCTTCATTTTTTCGGCCGCAGATGGAGCATAGGTCAATTGAATGGTCAAGGCCATTGCCTTTTGTGCATTCCACCTGTTCAGCTCTACGGCTTCATTCCTGAGCTGTTGGGCTGATAATTTAAAAACAGGCCCCATGGCAAACGGTTTGAAGAAAAAAGCGATCAGGGTACCATTCCTCCATTCGGCCAATCTTTCTGTTGGAACGGTTTTTCCATACAGTGACAGGTGGTGTTGGTTGTTTTGTGATGTACACAATAGGGCGGGCATACCGTTGGTAAATATTGGCAAGTCTTCGGACCCGGGAGGATCGGCACTATCAAGAACCAAGATAGATTGGACAACGTCTTTCAATACGGGGTCTATTTTATTATACCAAGGCCGCATATTTAAATATTTTAATCAAGGAGAAATAGCTACTTCCCGATACAAAACTTCGAAAAAATATAATCCAACCTATCCTCATTCGTCACCTCCCCGGCAATATCCGCCAGAAAATGCAAGCTCCTCCTAATATCCAACGCCAGCAAATCCCCCGGCAACCTGTTATCCATCCCGTTCTTCACATCCCTCAACGCCGCATACACCTCCTGCAACGCCGCATAATGCCGCACGTTCGTAATAATAGTATTCTCGGTGTTGATGGCCCCACCTATCACATGTGCCACCAGCTTCTCCTTCAATTCGTCAATATGCCCATGCTCCTTCGCAGAAATGAAGATCACGCCCGGTACCAGGCTAAACTTGGCACGTGCTTCCTCAAACCCCAGCACATCCGCCTTATTCCCGACCAGCATGAACTGCAGCCCCTCCTTATCAAACTCCCGCACCTGCGCCAGCAGCTCGTCTACGGACAGCTCAGACACGTCAAAGAGGTATAGCACAATGCCAGCTTCGCGCATTTTCTCAAGCGATTTCTGCACCCCGATGCTTTCAATGGTATCCGTGCTTTCCCGGATGCCGGCGGTATCTATGAGGCGGAAGAGGATGCCGCCGATGTTGAGCACTTCTTCAATCGTATCCCGCGTGGTACCGGCAATATCGCTGACAATGGCGCGGTTCTCGTTGAGAAGAGTATTAAGCAGGGTGGACTTGCCGGCGTTGGGGCGGCCTATAATAGCGGTGTTAACACCGTTCTTGATCACATTACCAGCCTTGAAAGACTGCACCAGCCGTTCCACTTCAGCCAGCGCTTCATTTACGAGCGTATACAGCGCACTGCGATCTGCAAACTCCACATCTTCCTGGCTGAAATCAAGCTCCAGCTCTATGAGGGCGGAGAATTTGATCAGCTGTTCCCGGAGGGCAAACAGCTCGCGGGAGAAGCCGCCGCGCATTTGCTGCATGGCGGTTTGGTGGGAAGCAGCAGTATTGCTGGCAATGAGGTCTGCCACAGACTCCGCCTGCGTCAGGTCAAGCTTACCGTTGAGGAAGGCGCGCTGAGTAAATTCTCCCGGCCGGGCCATGCGGGCGCCGCTGGTAATGCAGGCTTCAAGTATTTGCTGCTGGATGTAAGGGGAGCCGTGGCAGGATATTTCCACCACTTCTTCACCGGTGTAGGATTTTGGAGCGCGGTAGAGGCTGACCACCACTTCATCTATCACCCTGCCGTATTGCTGCAGGCTGCCAAAGTGGAGGGTGTGGCCGGGCTGTTCGGCCAGTTGTTTGGCGGGGAACAGTTTGTCAGTGATCTGTATGGCTTCAGGGCCGCTCAGGCGGATAACGGCTATGGCGCCTACTCCTGGCGCGGTTGCAATAGCTACGATGGTATCGTCATGACCTCCGGTTTTTCCAATCATAGGCCGAAATTAACTAATCCTGCGTTAGGTATGAAAAAGGAAGTACCCATAAAAAAATTCCCCCGGCTGACGGCCGGGGGAACATTTATTCCTACTAGCGTGAGACTGTGTCTGTGTACTATTCTTGCAGGGTAAAGCGGATGGGCAGGTTGAACTGCACAGATACCTGGCGTCCGTTTTGCTTACCCGGTTTCCACTTCGGCATTTTTTTCACCACGCGGATGGCTTCTTCTTCAAGACCACCACCTTTGGGCGCACCTACGGTTTTCACATCCTTGATGGTACCTTCAGAGTCTACCACAAATGACACGAATACCGTACCGGAGATGCCGTTTTCCGTTGCCATTGGCGGGTAACGGATGTTGTTATTGAGGTACTTGGCCAGTGCCTCTTCACCACCCGGGAAGGTTGGAGGTTGCTCCACGAACGTGAAGATCTCGTCTTTCGGGGGAGGCGCAGGGGCGTCGATTACACCGGTACCTTTACTGTCATTGATCAACCCGGGGTCAATACCGTTCGGGTCACCTTCTACGGTTTTGGTACTTACGGCTTTATCTTTGATCTCTTCGATCTTCACCAGTTCCTCTTCTTCTTTTACTTCTTCGTCTTTTTTAATCACCGGCGGCGTGAACTGCACAGACGGCTTCACCGGCGGCGGCGGTGCGGGCGGCGGGGGCGGCGGAGGCGGTGTTTTCGGGTCATCCGGCAACTTTACGTCCTCCAGTTTGATATCCTCCACAACCGGCTTCTTTACCATTTCCGTGTTGTCGCCCTTTGCATTTAAATAAATGAAATAGCCGCCAACAATCAGCAGGGCCAGGCCCGCCGTTCCCAGAATGGAATTCCGCACGCGTTTGTCGTACTTCTTGCGAAGTTCATAAGCACCGTAGCTCTTGTTCCTGTCTTCAAACAGGATGTCAAGAAACTCGGCCTTAAGGATTTTAGCTGAATCCATTGTTACATGTTTATTGATGGATGCAAAAAAATTAGTTTTTCCATACTACTACTGTATGCCGTTGCTGGCTTCAGTAGACTTGATCCATTGCTTGTCCTGGTCGCTGATATCCACCGTTGCATAACGCTGGATACGGTTGATAGCCATTTCATCCAATAAATCTACAAAGTTCTTGTATGTGGAGCCGTCATCTGCCTTGATGATCACCACCACATCCTCGGGCTCGCCTTTAGCGTTTCTCAGCCTGGCCACCTCATCACGCTTTTTGATGATCACATCGCGGATGCCGTTGGTGTTGGCAAAAGAAGTTGCTTTAAAGAAGTCCGGGTTGCTAGAGGCATTGGGGTCTTGCGCCAATCCCTCATAGTAATAAACCTGGTCCTTTTTGCCAAGCAGGATGGTAAGCGCGGTGCTTTCCTTCACCTTGTTCTGCTCCTCTTCCTTCTCGGTATCCTTGGGCATCACCAGGTCCATCGTTTTCGGCTTAGACATAGTGGTGGTGAGCATGAAGAAGGTGATCAGGAGAAAACCCAAATCCACCATCGGGGTCATGTCAACACGGGTAGAAAGCTTTTTTGATTTCGTACCCTGGTGTTTCTTACCACCGCCACTACTGCTGGTATCCATTTCAGCCATGGTAGCATACTTTTTTTTGTTGAAACAATTGTATTAACGGTCCCCCCGTTACTACTTTTTCTTTTCCAGCGCCTGCTGTTCCGCTTCAAAAATAGCGGCGGCAGAGCCTGCCGGTTTTGCTTCCAGGTTGGTTACCAGGTTCAGCTTCTGGATCTTCTTTTCCTTGAAGGTGTCCAGTATCTTTTTGATAACCGGGTAAGGCACGTCATTGTCCGCCTGGATGCAATACTTCAGTTTGTTGTTCATACCTCCCTGCGCAGCACGGGCATATTCTATCCAGATGGCCAGCTCGTTATTGGCTGAGTCAAGAGGAATGCCCTTCTCGATATTGGAGGCCTTACGCTGGTCAGCACTCATGCTCAGCACCTGTTTCAGGTTCTTGAAGTCTGTACCTACGCTTGAACCAACTATGAAGCTGTTGATCTGTTTTTGCTCCAACCCCAGTTTGAAGTTGGTGTTCAGATCTTCTATGAGCTGCTTTCTTTTGGGCTGACCGTCCATGCTAAAGAACACCCTGCCATCCGCTGCTACTGTCAGCAGAATAACATCGGAATCAGGCAGTAACTGGGTATTGATAGAAGACGGAGTAACCACGGCCACCGGCTCGTCCGGTTTGAACTTGGTTGCCAGCATGAAGAAAGTCAGCAGCAGGAACGCCACGTCACACATCGCCGTCATGTCGATGTTCGTGCTTTTCCTGGGCATTTTTACTTTTGGCATCTTTACTCCTTTTTAATTTGGTTCACTTATAAGATTCAATTCTCCGCTATTTCCACAGATAATTTACGAAAATTATTTGTGATTTGCAGCGAAGCTCTGCGTTAAAGTAAAACCAGACTCGTCGATAGCATAAGTGATGCTGTCGATATTGGTAGTGAAGTAGTTATACATGATGATTGCCACAGCGGAAGTACCGATACCCAGCGCCGTGTTGATCAGGGCCTCAGAGATACCTAATGCCAGCTGGGCAGAATCGGGCGCACCACCGGAAGACATAGCCGCAAACGCCTTGATCATACCCAGTACCGTACCGAACAGACCCAGCAGGGTAGCCACGGAAGCAATGGTAGACAGGAACACCAGGTTTTTCTCCATCATAGGCAGTTCCAGCGCAGTGGTCTCCTCAATTTCATTTTTGATAGACAGGATCTTCTGGTCAGTGTCCAGCTCGGTGTTGGAGATCATCTCCTTGTATTTCCGGAGACCGGCTTTGATCACGTTACCAACGGAACCTTTCTGTTTGTCGCACTCAGCCAGGGCCGCGTCAACATTCTTGTTGGCCAGGTGGTACTGTACTTTACGTACCAGCTCGGCGCCGCTGAATTTACCTTTTGCTTTGGCCAGGTACAGGAAACGCTCGATCACGAAAGTCAGACAGATCAACAGTACTGAGATCAGGATGGGTACAATGAGACCTCCTTTATAAACAGTACCGAACCATTTGCCGATACCTTCCTCAACAGGGTGATTTGCAGGATTGCCGCCCTGGAAGTTGTCAGGATTACCCAGTACAAGGTAGAAAAATACATAAGCAATGGCGATGCAAATGGGCACAGCCAGTAAAGCAAACAAGTTGGACGACTTTTTTGCCTGATGTGAAGAGGTTTTGGCAGCAGCTGCAGTCACAGTTGTTTTAGTCTCAGCCATGTTGATTGAATTTTAGTGTTAAAAATTAAACTGTTTGTTTGTTAGTAATTAAGATTTAGATCGATTGCTTATTCAAATTCACGCCCTTAGTGGCTCATAATCAGTGATTCGCAAAGTTATAAGCCTTACTCAAAAAAACAAGTGTCACCCAAAAAATTTAACCAACCCGTCAAAGCCCCACCTGTGGGGCATTTCCATCTTCACATCTTTGTTGAGCAAACACTTAAATAAACAAAAAGAATAATATTGTTCTTACTGTCCCTCCAACTTCTAGTCCGTGGCAACCGAAATCGATTGATTTTTTTTCAAAGTTGGACGCACAATTTAAGAAAATTTCCAAATGTTCCAACTAAATTTTTAAAACCTGCATTTTCTGTGCTCCCACCTCATTTGAGCAATTTACGGCTTTTTATTTCCGCTCTTAACATCTTTTTGCACATTTGTGGATTTTAACGATTTTTTATCAACCTTTCCGCTTTCTTTTGCTGCTGCTAAATCTGTCTTAAACTGTCTTTACAAATCAAATAAACCAACACTATTCCCATGCATTTACAGCGTAATTTTGCTGCTGCGCTGGCGGGTTTGATGTGCGCAACCTGCTTGCTCACAGCCACTTCTGCCCTGGCCCAGCGGAAGAAAAAAGGAAAAACTCCCGTACCTGCCACCGCTCCGGCCAAAGACTCTACCGCCCGCCCGCCCATGGGCCCCGGCGGCCCTCCCAAAGCAGCGCCCAAGAAGTTTACGGACGTTATTACGCCCAAAGCCAAAGCGGACTCCGGCATGTTCAACGTCTACAAACAGGACGACCGCGTGTTCATCGAGATACCTGACCAGCTGCTGGGGCGCGACATCCTGGTGGTAAGCCGCATGTCCAAAGCTGCCGCCGGTATGCGCGTAGGCATGTTCGGCTTCGGGGGAGACCAGATCAACGAAAACGTGATCCGCTTCGAAAAAGGCCCCAACAACCGCATATTCCTCAAGAACATTTCGTTTGCCGAAAGGTCTAAAGACTCCACCCAGCCCATGTTCATCTCCGTCATGAACTCCAACATCCAGCCCATTGTGGCCTCTTTTGACATCAAGGCCTTTTCCAAAAACAACAACGGCGCCGTGGTGGATATGACGGATTACATCAATGGCGACAATGATGTGCTCTTCTTTGACTCCCGCCTCAAATCACAGGCGAAGCTGGGCGCCCCCCAGGCAGACAAATCCTACATCCAGGACGTAAGGTCTTACCCGGAAAACCTGGAGATCAAAACAGTGAAGACCTACACCAAAAGCGGCAGTTCCCCCATGCCGGGCATGCCGCCCGTTGGCGGCGGCTACGCTACGGTTGAGCTTAACAGCTCCCTGGTGCTGCTGCCCCTGGTACCCATGCAGCCCCGTTATTTTGACCCGCGCGTGGGCTACTTTGCCACCAGCCTTACCGACTTTGACGCTGACCCTCAAAGCGTAAAAAGACTTACCATGATCACCCGCTGGCGCCTGGAGCCCAAACCGGAAGACATGGAGAAGTTCCGCAAAGGGGAACTGGTAGAACCGAAAAAACCCATCGTATTTTATATAGACCCGGCTACCCCGGCAAAATGGCGCAAATACCTCATTCAGGGGGTGAACGACTGGCAATCCGCCTTTGAACAGGCGGGCTTCAAAAATGCCATCTACGCCAAAATGGCCCCCACCCCGGCGGAAGATTCCACCTGGAGCCTGGAGGATGCCCGTTTTTCCGCCATCGTGTACAAACCTTCTGAAGTGCCCAATGCCAGCGGCCCGCACGTACATGACCCCCGCTCCGGTGAAATACTGGAAAGCCACATCAACTGGTATCACAACGTAATGCGCCTGCTGCGCAACTGGTACTTCATACAGGCCTCTCCCAACGATGAGCGCGCCCGTAAAATGCAGTTTGACGATGAGCTGATGGGTGAACTGATCCGCTTTGTATCTTCTCACGAAGTAGGGCATACCCTGGGCCTGCGCCACAACTTTGGCTCCAGCTCCACCTACCCGGTTGAAAAGCTGCGTGACAAGGAATGGGTGAAAAAGAACGGCCATGCCGCCTCCATTATGGACTACGCCCGCTTCAACTACGTGGCGCAGCCGGGAGACGGTATTACCGGGGCTGACCTCTACCCCCGCATCAACTACTACGACAAATGGGCCATTGAATGGGGCTACAAGATCATTCCGGGCAAAGATGCAGACAGCGAAAAACCCATCCTGAACCAGTGGACCATTAACCGCCTGCAAGACAAAAAATTCTGGTTCGGTACGGAAACCAATCCTGACGATCCTCGTTCACAGAACGAAGACCTGGGAGACGATGCCATGAAGGCCAGCGCTTACGGCGTAAAGAACCTGAAACGCATTGTGCCCAACCTGATGGCCTGGACGCGCCAGGACAATGAAGGTTACGCTACGCTCAACGAGCTGTACACTGAAGTATGGGGACAGTACAGCCGCTATATGGGCCACGTGGCCAAAAACGTGGGCGGCATTTACGAAACGCCCAAAACGGTAGAGCAGGCCGGCGCTGTGTATGAAGTAGTGCCCAAAGCCACCCAGAAAGAAGCCGTACAGTTCCTGCAGGCGCAGTTCTTCACCACGCCCGTCTGGCTGCTGGATAAAGATATACTGGCCCGCATCAACGGCAACCCCACCACGCTGGTGCTGAACCGCCAGGAGGCTGTCCTGGGCCGCCTGCTGGGTGTAAACACGCTTACCAAGCTGCTGAACGCAGAAACCATGTACAGCAATACCTACACGGTAACGGAGTATATGAACGATATGAAAAAAGGTATTTTCAGCGAGCTTTATTCCCGCAAGCCAATAGACATTTACCGCCGCAACCTGCAGAAAGCCTATGTGAACAGCCTGGGCAACCTGCTGAAAGAGCCGCAAATGCCAGCCGGCTTCCCTGCAGCTTTTGCCAGCATGATGCCCAACCCGCAGAAGTCTGACGTATCAAGTGTAGGCCGTGCGCACCTGGTGGCGCTGCGTAATGATGTACGCGCCGCCGCCGCAGGCTCTGCTGACAACATGAGCCGCTATCACCTGCAAGACCTTGCTGAAAGGATCACCAACCTGCTGGAACCGAAGAAATAAACGCTGCCATCAGCATACACAAAGGGCCGTCTCTCATCCGGAGACGGCCCTTTCTTCATCCTGCAGACAAGCATAAAAAAGACCGCCTATGACTAGGCGGTCCGTAATATTTCCCTATACTAATAAAAGTACAGGGCAAAGATATGCCGGCGGTATGCAGCCTATTTGCGCAGCGCTACCACCATTTGCCCCGGGCCGGATAGCTCCTGTTACCGGGAATATTGTTCACAATAAAAGCCACCAGCAGCAGGAGGAACACTCCGCTGGCCACGGGCGAAAGCACATACCAGAACCCCAATGCCCTGATCTTTTCACTGCCGGCCACCGCCAGCAGGGCTGTAGCGCCGCCCGGAGGGTGCAGCGTTTTGGTGACCTGCATCACCACAATGGATGAGGCTACCGCCAGCGCCCCTGCCAGCCACTCCCAGTCTGCCCAGGGTATCAGCTCACAGATAGCAACGCCTACCGCCGCGCTCAGCACGTGGCCGCCCACCACGTTCCGCGGCTGCGCCAGCGGGCTTTGGGTGTGGCCGTAGATCAGCACGGCCGATGCTCCGAAAGAGCCCAGCATAAAAAGATTGTCCCGCGCGGGCAGGTAAAAATGGTTCAAAAGGCCAATGAGGCCCACTCCCAGGAAGGCCCCGGTGAAAGACCAGGCTATATCCCCCTTGTCTACCAGCGTTTCCCTGTAGATCACGTATCGGGCAATCCGGTAGCTGCGTTTGATTCGTTGTTTCATTTGGGGTGCAAAAATACACCTATCAATAAATTTTCTTAATATCGCCCTACATTATTCATCTCCAAGTGAAAGATCGACATAATACCAACAAGATCACCATTTACGACATAGCGCAGAAGCTGGGCCTCAGCGCTTCCACGGTATCAAGGGCCTTGCAGAACAATCCCCTGATCAATGAGGAAACCCGCAACAAGGTGCAGGAGCTGGCTGCCGAGATGAATTATGTGCCCAACTGGATAGCTTCGAGCCTGCGTAAAAAACGCTCCAACATCCTGGGGCTGATAGTGCCGCGTGCCAGCATGTACTTCCAGAGCACCGCCATCAGCGGTATTCAGCACGAAGCGCACAAGTACGGGTTCAGCATTGTAATAGGGCAGTCTGATGAAACGGTGGCCATGGAAAAAGAACTGGTGCAAACCTTCTTTTCGCTGCGCGTAGACGGCCTGCTGGCGGTATCCTCCATGTTTACCACCAACTTTGACCATTTCTCTCCATTTATCAGGAATAACATTCCCCTTGTTTTTTATGACCGCGTGCCGCTCGACTTTCCGGGCTATACCATTACCGGGGACGATTTCAAAGGCGGCTACCTTGCCACGGAACACCTGATTCAGCAAGGCTGCAAACGCATTGCCCACTATGCCGGCGTGCTTACCTGCAACCTTTACCAGCAAAGGCTGGCCGGCTACAAGGCCGCCCTGGCAAAGTACAAGATCCCTTTTGACGAGTCTCTGGTGTACGTGCATAACCTTACGTTAGATGCAGGCGCGGAAGCAGCCCGCCAGATCTTTGCCGCCGGCTCCCTGCCAGACGGGCTTTTTGCCGCTAACGACTCTTCCGCAGTGGCCTTTATCCAGGAGGCCAAAAAGAAAGGGGTCAAGGTGCCGGAACAGGTGAAGGTAGTGGGTTATTCTAACGACCTGTCTTCCCGCATCATCAGCCCGTCTCTCAGCACCATTGAGCAATCCGGCTACAAAATGGGCGAAAAGGCCGTGGAAACGCTGGTACAACTGATCAACAAGGACGAAAAAATCAAAGTCACCAAAAATTTCGTATTTGAAGTAGAGCTTATCCAAAGGGAGTCTTCCAAACGATAGGCATTACTTAAACCCTACAACCACTTAAACATGAAAAAATTCCGCCTTTTTCTGATGGCCCTGCCTGTGTGTGCGCTGTTTTCCTGCAGCCGTGACATTTATGTGCCCAACCAGGTGAACGTGCCTTTGCTGAAGGAGAAAAATGAATTGAAAGCCAACCTGTCACTCACCAACTGGCAGGCGGCCTATTCCATCACAGACAATATTGCCCTGATGGTGAACGGCCAGTACGTACACCGCGGGTGGCTGGATGTGGATGATAATGATAATGACAACGATGACGATCTGTTTGTAGACAAAAACACCCGCGGCGGGCTGATTGAAGGCGGCGTAGGTTTCTTCAAGGCCGTAGACACCCGCAAAAGGGCCGTATTTGACGTATACGCCGGTTATGGCGCAGGGGCCTTCAAAACGTTGGACAGGGCGTACAACTCCGCCCCTGACGGCTCTGTGGCCAATGATTACCTGCTGCGTACCCGCTTCCATAAATTTTTTGTGCAACCCAGCTTCGGCCTGGCCCACAAAGTGGTGGAAGCGGCGTTTACCTCCCGCTTTTCCATCGTGAAGTTTCACGACCAGACGCTGGGCGTCAAAGCCTTTGAAAATGACACGCAGCGCCGCGACAACTTCATGCGGCTGGGAGACAAGGCCGTGCCTTTCTTTGAGCCCACCTTTACGGTGCGCGCGGGGTACCGTTACATCAAGTGGTACGGGCAGCTGATGTTCTCCGTTCCAATGAACGATGAAACGTACAACAACTACAACGTGAACGATTATTTCCAGCCGGTGTCCGTTACCATGGGCGTTACACTCAACTTCGGGCAGTGGGTGAAAGATGCGGGAAGAAAATAACCGTTTCTCATACATAAAAAAAGCAGGCTGCCCTTGGAGCAGCCTGCTTTTTTTATGTATGTGCTTTGATCATTTGATCTTCACTGCCACGGCATGTTTCCATCCCTGGCCGGTATAGGCCGCAGGTAACTGCACCACTATCTCTTCTCCTTCTTTTTTCCATTTCAATTTCTTTTTCTCCCCTACTACCTGCATGGCCGCGCCCTTGCGGGGCGTAAAGCCGCTGAAGCGGATCTCCGCAGGCAGCGTTTCTCCTTCCTTCAGCAGGTAAATGGCGTACACGGTACCGTCTTTCTTTTGAGAGAAACATACATTACCGCTTTTGTAGGGCGCTACGGAACGGGTGTCATAAATAGCTTCGCCGTTCCTTTGCATCCAGGCGCCGATGCTGTCCAGCTTGCGGTAAGCCTCATCATGCCAGGTACCGTCAGGACCGGGGCCGATATTGAGCAGGTAGTTGCCGCCTTTGGCCACAATATCTACCAGGTTGTGAATAATGGTGTTCACCGGCTTGTATTGATCATCCGGCGCGTAAGACCAGGAGCCGCCCATGGTCATGCAGGTTTCCCAGGGAAAATCCAGCGGCTGGGCGGGAATTTGCTGCTCCGGCGTACGGTAGTTCTCGTAAGGGCCGTGCACGCTCCTGTCTACCACAATGAGGCCGGGCTGGTGTTTGCGGGCCATGGCCGCAATGCCGGGCATGTTGATGTCCTGGTTTTGCGGCGGTGTTTTGCTCCAGGAGCGGGATTCCTCCGTTTGCATGGTGAGCGGGCGCACCCAGCCGCCGTCCAGCCAGAGAATGTCTATGTTGCCGTAACCTGTCATCAGCTCCTCTATCTGGTTGTAGGTGAACTGCTGGAACTGCTTCCAGCGCTCGGGGTACTTTTCCAGGTCGTAGCTGGGGTTGCGGTCCTTTGGCGGAAAATAGCGCCACCAGTAACTGTCTACGTTCCAGTCTGGCTTGGAGAAATAAGCGCCGATGTGGATACCCTCCTTGCGGAAGGCGTTGAACGTTTCTTTGGTAACATCTGCCCGCGGGTCTTTACTGAAGGGCACATTGGGCGCGGTTATTTTGTAATTGGACTGTTTGGTGTCAAACATGTTGAACCCGTCGTGATGTTTGGTGGTGAACACCATGTACTTCATACCGGCCTTTTTTGCGGCGGCGGCCCATTTGGCGGGGTCGAACCTGACGGGGTTGAAGGTATTGGCCAGGGCCTCATACTTCTGCACGTACTCGTAGTAAGGAATACCGGCGGGCTTGCGCTGCGTCCAGCCCTCATCTTCCGGGCAAAGGCTCCATGATTCCACTATGCCCCACTGGGAGTAAGTGCCCCAGTGCATCATGAGGCCGAACTTCCAGTTCTGCCACTCTTCCAGTTTTTGCAGCACCTGCGGGTCTTTCTCCTTTACATAAGGCTCCTGCTGTGCTTTCAGGGCAAGGCCAGCCATGAGAAGGCAGCCTGCCAGCATGATCTTTTTCATATTGTCACTGTTTTTCTACCGGTATGCATTGGCCAGGTGTTGCACCTGCAATTGTTTCCTCACTTCTTCCAGCGGCAGCGTGGTTTGTACCGTTACGGCCGTTTCCTGCCCGGGCAGCAGGTCAAAGTAGTTGTCGGAAAAATGGCTTTCATTGTCCCCGTTCAGCAACAGGTACACGTTTCTGGCCAGCTGGCTGCTTTTCAGCCGCAGCGTTTTCACGCCGTTCTTTTCCTCCGCCAGCACCTGCACCGTTGCATCGGGCAGCGGCATCTGGCGGGGTGCAGCAAAGTAAAACACATTATCGCTCACTACCTTATTGTCCTTTAACAGTTTGGTGTACAATATTACCCTTGTGCTGTCTTCCCCCTTCAGCATCTCGTTTCGCCCAATGCTGTGGGCCACCGCGCTGGCATTGGCTGTTGTCTTTACCGGCACCTGCTTTTCCCAGATGAGGCGGCCGTTCAGGTCTGTCAGCCGCATATCCAGCGTAAGGGTTTGGCTGCTGAGGTAATCATTCACTATATAGGTGCTCACTTTCCCATTTTCCTGCACTGTACTTGCCAGCAGCGGGGCATAGGCTTTTTTCACGTAATACTGCAGCGCTTTCCACCGGCCGTAATAATCAATACCACTCCAGGAGGCGCCTGGCCAGCAGTCGTTAAACTGCCAGTAGAGCGTGCCCATACAAAAGCCCATGGCTCTCCTGTGTGCTTCCATACCTGTTTTCATGCCTTCGGCCTGCAATACCTGGCTGAGGTAGAGGAAGGAAGGGAAATCTTTCGGGGCATGGTAATAATGCTCCATATACGTTTGAATGGCGGCGTTGCCGCGGGTGAAACTCTTCTGGTGGGCCTGCATCACGTAACTGTGAACGTTCCACTGGCTGGTATCCGCATAGCGGCGTACGGTGTGGATGTCAGGGAATGACTGGAAACCGTATTCGCTCATAAAACGGGGAACATGCGTAGTGAAGGCCTCAAACCATTCCATGCCATGCCATACGCCCCAGTAGTGATTATCTCCATGCAGGAAGTCTTCCGGCTTGCCCCAGTTGCTGATGGGAGAAGAAGGAAAATAAAAACGGCCGGGGTCATGAGTGGCCACCTCCTGCCGCAGCAGGTCCCGGAACAGCGTATCATAACCTTTCAGCAGCCTGGCCCATTGCCCGTCTGTATAGGCATAACCTTCTTTCCAGCCCCAGTTCTTAATGGCCACAGCCACTTCATTGTTGCCGCACCACAGCGCCAGGGACGGGTGGTTGCGCAGCCGCCGGATGTTATAGGCCGCTTCTTCCTTCACCTGTTGCAGAAAGCCGCTGTCTGATGGGTAGAGGGTACAGGCAAACATAAAATCCTGCCACACCAGTATGCCCTTTTCATCCGCGAGGTCATAAAACAGGTCTTTCTCATAAATGCCCCCGCCCCATACGCGCACCATGTTGAAATGGGATGTTTGCATGTCTGCGAACATTTTCCTGTAACGTTCTTCCGTAACGCGCGGCAGGAAATTATCTGAAGGAATGTAGTTGGTTCCTTTCATAAAAACGGGATGGCCGTTGACCACCACGGTGAAGCTGGTGCCCTGCGCGTCCTGCTCATTGCGCACGGCAATGGTTCTCAGGCCAATGCGCCGCTGCTGCTGTTGCAGCGTGTCTTTTTCCTGCAATACCGCTACTTTGATATTGTACAGGCGTTGCGCCCCCAGCCCGTTGGGCCACCACAGTTCCGGCTTCCGGATGGTGAAGGGGATGGTGATCTTTTGCGTGCCGGGCTGCAGCGTACGGCTGAGTTCTTTTATACCCTTTTCATGCATTACCAGCAGGCGGTAAGTACCGGCCTGCTGTACGTTCAGCGTCAGCTCCGCGTTGATGGCCGCGGCCTCTTTGCCGAGAGATTGCTGGCGCAGCCAGCTATCCTGCAATTGCACCTTGTTCCATGCCTTGAGGTACACCGGCCGCCAGATGCCGCTGGTCACGTACCGCGGGCCCCAGTCCCAGCCGTAGTGGTAGGGTGCTTTACGGGCGTAAATGCTCAGGGGAATATCGCTGGCGTCATTGCCGGCGGGGTATACCAGCCGCTCTGCCAGGAATTTGGGCATATCATATGCAACAGGACTGTGAAAGTAGATACGCAGACGGTTGCGGCCGGCCTTCAGGTGGGGTTTCACCATCACTTCCTTGCCCACAAACATGTTCCTGGCCTTGAGCACGGGTACATCGTTCACATATACATCTGCGTAGGTATCCAGCCCGGTGAAGTCCAGCGCCAGCGCATCATGCGCCAGCAGTGCGGGTGTAACGTCAAAAGTGCATTGGTATTCCCAGTCTTTTTTGTCTATCCATTGCAGGCCTTTCTCATTGGCGCCGGCGAAAGGGTCGGGTATCAGCTGGTGGCGCAGCAGGTCTGTATGCACCGTACCGGGTACGGTTGCGCTCTTCCACTCAGTTTCGTCTGCGCGGCGAAACTCCCAGTTCCTGTTCAGTTCGATCTTTTCCTGTGCAAATACAGGCACGGCCAGCAGGGAGAACAGCAGGCCTTTCAGTATATTCCTCATAGCGGCGTAAAAATACGGATTCCTGTTCTCCGGGAGCGCCGAAATGCGGATATTTGCTTTATGAAAAGCATCTGGCGGCAAATACTGCAATACCTCTATATCCGGAAAAGAGATCCCAATGATCCCACTAACACCAACATCAAACTGATGCACGGCATGAACAGGATCTCCATCATCCTTTTCCTGGTGGCCATTATTATTCTGATTATTAAACTGATCAGGCATTAAGCATGCCAACGATGGCTTCCGCAGCCTTGCGTGAAGCAGTACCGTCTCCCAGCAGCGTCCAGAGCATGGCGTAGTCTGCCTTCATCTGCTCCCGGCGCGCCTCATCTTTCAGCAGCAACGTCAGTTCTTTCAGGAGGTTCTCTTCCGTAAGGTCATGCTGGATCAGCTCTTTCACCACGGGTTTGTCCATAATGAGGTTAACGAGCGAAATGTATTTTACCTTGATGAGGCGTTTGGCAAAAAAATAAGATACGGGGCTGCCTTTGTAACACACCACTTCCGGTACGCCGAACAACGCCGTTTCAAGCGTGGCCGTGCCGGAGGTAACCAGCGCGGCGGAAGCCTGCAGCAGCAGCTGGTAGGTTTGCCCTTTTACTACGGATACATTGGGGTAAGCGGCGGTAAAGGGGCGGATAAAACTATCGTCAAGGCTGGGGGCCTGCGCCATCACAAACTGGTACTCCGGGTAATATTTGGCCATAGACAGCATCACCGGCAGTTTTTCTTTCACTTCCTGCTTGCGGCTGCCGGGTAACAGGGCTATAATGGGTTTGTCCGAAAAACGGGGTAAGGCCGGGGCTTCCCTGGCGGCCTTTACAGCTTCTATCAGCGGGTGGCCAACATACTCCACCTCATATTCCCACTTGCGGTAAAATTCCTTTTCAAACGGCAGTATAACCAGCATCTTGTCTACATACTCCCTGATCTTTTTCACACGGCCTTCTTTCCAGGCCCATACCTGCGGACTGATGTAATACACTACTTTCAATCCCTGCTGCTTCGCCCATTCCGCTATGCGGATGTTGAAGCCGGGGTAGTCTATCAGCACCAGCACGTCAGGCTGAAAGGATTGTATATCCGCCTTGCACTGGTCAAGGTTTTTCAGGATGGTGCGCAGGTTCATCACCACCTCAATAAAGCCCATAAACGCCAGCTCCCGGTAATGTTTCACTACCGTTGCGCCTGCCTGCTCCATGAGGTCTCCGCCCCAGCAACGGATGTTGGCAGCAGCGTCCAGCCGCCTGATCTGTTTGACGAGGTTGCTGCCGTGCAGGTCTCCGGAGGCTTCACCGGCTATGAGGTAATACTTCAACTCAGATAATTTTGAGCAGCAAGATAACGATTGCGTACAATAATGTAATGAGGAAAATGCCGCGGGCCGTAAGGTCCCGCCGCTTGCGGGTGTACAGGTAAAACACCACGCCGTTGGCCAGCAGGCAGATGCTGATGATCTTGGGGATAAGCTGTTTGTTGTTCTTCAGCATCACAAAAAAATCAGGCAGGCTCAGATCGCGGGGCAGGAAAACTGCCAGGTAATAGATAAAAAAGGCAATGCCGGGGGTTAACAACCCCAGCAAAATACCCAGCGATAATTTGTCCTGTTTCAACATGGCTATAGGATTAGGCCTGGAAGCTCCACTCATCTTCCAGTTTTTTCTTCAATCGGAAATCCGTGAGGTCGAACTGTACGGGCACCAGTGAGGTGTAGCCGTTGTCCAGTGCCCACACGTCTGTGTCTTCGCCGGCATCCAGGTTCTTGAACTCGCCGGTGAGCCAGTAGTATTTTTTGCCGGTAGGGTCTCTGCGCTCGTCAAACTCCTCTACCCATTTGGCGTTGGCCTGGCGGGTAATGCGGATGCCTCTGTATTGGGAAGCTTCTACATCCGGTATGTTCACGTTGAACAGAGTATGCGGCGGCAGGGGCGTGGCCAGCATTTTCCTGGTCACTTCTTCTGCCACTTGCTTGCAAATGCTCAGGTCTGCATCGTAAGAATAGTTGAGATAAGAGAAGCCTACGGACGGGATGCCTTCAATAGCGGCTTCCATGGCGGCAGACATGGTGCCTGAATAAATAATGTTGATGGAATGATTGGCGCCATGGTTGATACCGCTCACGCAAAGGTCCGGCACATGATCGAGTATTTTGTCACGCGCCAGCTTCACACAGTCTACCGGAGTACCCGAGCACGTCCAGGCTTCCACGCCGTCAAAAATGTTCACTTCGCTCAGGCGCAGCGGAAAACCCAGTGTAATGGCGTGGCCCTTGCCGGACTGCGGACTGTCTGGCGCTACCACCACCACCTTGCCCAGCGGCTTCACCGCTTCTATCAACGTTCTTATTCCCGGCGAAGTAATGCCATCATCGTTCGTTACCAATATGAGCGGTTGCTTCTTCACTATTTTACTTTTATCAACAAATTTACAGGCTGTGTTTTACAATTCCTCACATTAACATTTATATAAACCGTTGTTACAGGTCTGCTTTCTTCATTTTACGCCAGCTGAGATAACCGAACAGCAGGATGTAAGCGGCGGCTATCAGTATGTACGTGGTATCTGAAGGCGGCGTGGCTTTCTGCATCAGCTGCCTGAATATTTTTCCCTGCCCCGGCAGCAAACGGTCTGTACACTCCATGGGCAGAAAGGCGCCGGAGTGGAACTTCACCTTGAAGTCAAGCGTCATGGCCAGCATAAACTCTCCTACGTAAGCGTAGAACACGTAAATGGCAATGGCAATGCCGGAGCGCTTCATAAAGGTACCCAGGAAAAATGCAACGGAAAGGTAAGTGAGGCTTTGCAGGGCAGACCAGAGAATGATATAGGTGTTCTCCGAAGGGTCTCCCCCGGCCTGCGCGCCAAATACCAGGGCAGTGAGCGTGATGATGAGGGTAATGAACAATACCATCACCAGCATCACGCCGAATTTGGCGGCAATGTACTGGTCACGGCTCCAGCCGTCTATAATGTTCTGGCGGATGGTGCGGAAATTATTTTCGTTGGTGAGCAGTATGATCAGCAATATGCCCATAACGGGCGTCATGAAGCTGGTGAGCCAGGCTACTGTTTCGTACACTTCCGGGAAGGTGAAGGGGTTTTGAAACATGGGCAGCTTGGAAAACACCTGCGTGTTCACGCTTTTGTAGGCGGAGGTAAGCAGCGGGCCTGCCACGGTAAAGATGGCGATGAGTATCCAGAAAGTGCGGTAGGCCTTTACTTTCATCCACTCTATTTTCAGTAATTGTATCATGCTGGAAGAGGGTTAGTTGGTGAGTTCTATAAACCGGGCTTCGAGGCTTTTCCGTTTTACGGCCAGGTAGCTGAGGGTAATGCCATTCTCAAAACAGTAGCGGTTCACCTGCTCCGCGGAGCGGCTGTCTGAAAACACCACCTGGAAGCTGCCGTTGTGGCGGCGGATGGATTTCAGCTCCGGCAGGCTTTTCAGCAGGCCTTCCAGCCTGCCCAGGTCAGCGGCGCCTATTTCTATCATGTCTTCATTGGCCAGCACTTCATCTACATGGCCGGAGGTCAGCAATACGCCTTTTTTGAGGATGGCCACGTGGCTGCACACCTTCTCCACTTCATCCAGCAGATGGCTGGCCATGATCACCGTAGTACCCTGCTGCCCCAGGTTGCGGATCAGCTCGCGGATCTCTGCAATGCCGGCGGGGTCAAGGCCATTGGTGGGCTCGTCCAGCAGCAGCACCTCCGGCCGCCCCAGGAGGGCATTGGCAATGGCCAGGCGTTGCTTCATGCCCAGGGAGAAGGTGGAAAAGCGGGAATCTCTCCGCTCCCACAATTCCGTCAGCTTCAGCACCCTTTCTATGTCATCTTCCCCGCGGCCTTTGATGGCGGCGGTGATCTGCAGGTTGCGGATGGCGGAATAATAGTGATAAAAGTTAGGGGTTTCCAACAGGGAGCCGATCCTTTTACGGAGGTCTTCATGCGGGGTTTGCCCAAACCAGGTGTACGTACCGGCGTCTGCCTTCAATACGTCCATGATAATGCCCAGCAGTGTGGTTTTGCCGCTGCCGTTGGGGCCCAGTACGCCATAGACGCTGCCGGCGGGTACGGTGAAAGACACCGTGTTCAACGCCTGAATGCGCCCGTACCGTTTGGATACCTGGTTTAGGGATAGGATTTGTTGCTGCTGTTCCAATGAAAATTTATATTATAATTAATGCAATATATAACTAATTCCGCAGCGGTTTACCGGTTTTGATCACGCTCTGCAATCTTTCCAGGGTTTTGCGCTCTCCGCAGAGGCTGAGGAAAGCCTCCCTTTCCAGGTCAAGCAAATACTGTTCGCTGACCAGCGTTGGCTCGCTGAGGTCTCCGCCGCACATGACGTAGGCCAGCTTCTGGGCAATCTTCACATCGTGGTCAGAGATGTAGTTGCCGAAGCGCATGCCGTTTACGCCGGCCAGCATGGCGCCCAGGGCGGAGCGGCCCATCACCTTCACGTCTGTACGCTCTATAGGGCGTACGTACCCTTCGTTGGCCAGCTCTATGGCCTTCTCCTTGGCATCTGCTATGACGCGGCTCTGGTTATAGCTGATATCATCCACGCCATGGCGCAAAATGCCCAGCTCAAAAGCTTCATGCGCGGAGGTGCTTACCTTGGCCTGCGCAATGGTGAGGTATTTTTCCTGCAAAATGGGCATCTCGATGCGGCCTTCCTGGTACTCGTCCGAGGCCCGCAGCGTCAGCTCTTTGGTGCCGCCGCCGCCGGGAATGAGGCCTACGCCCAGCTCTACCAGGCCTATGTAGGTTTCCGCCGCGGCCTGCACCTTGTCTGCATGCAGGCTCATTTCACAACCGCCGCCCAGGGTAAGGGCATGCGGCGCCACTATTACAGGTATGGAAGAGTAGCGGATGCGCATGGTGCTGCGCTGGAAGAGGCGAACGGCCATATCCAGCTCATCATACTCTTGCTCTGCCGCCAGCATGAAGATCATGGCCACGTTGGCGCCCGCGGAGAAATTGGCGCCGTCGTTCCCGATCACCAGCCCGCGGAAGTCTTTTTCCGCGAGGTCTATGGCCTTGTGCACGCCTTCCAGCACTTCCCCGCCAATGGAGTTCATTTTGGTTTTCCAGTCCAGCCCCAGTATGCCGTCTCCCAGGTCATACACATTGGCGGCGCTGTTTTTCCAGACAATATTGCTGCTGTAGTTTTCGAGAATGATGAAGCTGTCTGCGCCCGGTACCGCCTTGTAACCTTTGGCTGCCAGGTCGTAGTAAAACTTTTTGCCGTTCTCTACCTTGTAGAATTGTTTGATACCGGCGGCCAGCATGTCTTTCACCCAGTCTGCCACCGTGAGGCCGTTGTCTGTAATGGTTTTGATACCGGCTTCCACACCCAGCAGGTCCCAGGTTTCGAACGCGCCTATTTCCCAGCCGAAGCCGGCTTTCATGGCATCGTCCACTTTATAGAGATCGTCCGCAATTTCAGGGATGCGGTGAGATACATAGGAAAACAGCCGTGCATGGAACTGCTGGTAGAACTGCCCCGCCTTGTCAGAGGAGCCGGCCAGCATTTTAATGCGCTGCTTCAGGTCTTCTACCGGTTTGGCGGCCTCAATGCTGGCAAATTTCGCTTTCTGTTTGGGGCCGTACTCCATGGTATCCAGGTTGAGGGTCAGTATCTCCTTGCTGCCGCCCTCCCCTTTTGTTTTCTTGTAGAACCCCTGCCCCGTTTTATCTCCCAGCCAGTTGTTCTCCACTACCTTTTGCAGGAAGGGAGGGATTTTCATGATGTCCCGCGCTTCATCATTTGGACAATTCTCTTCCACCCCCTTCGCCACTTTCACCAGCGTGTCTATGCCCACCACATCTGCCGTGCGGAAGGTGGCTGATTTGGGCCGGCCGATCACAGGGCCGGTAAGCGCGTCTACCTCATCTATGCCCAGCTTCATCTGCTGCATGATGTGGAAAATGGCCATGATGGAGAACACACCAACGCGGTTGGCAATGAAGGCCGGCGTGTCTTTACACAGCACGGTGGTTTTGCCCAGCACCAGGTCTCCGTAATGCATCAGGAAGTCTGTTACGGCAGGGTCTGTATGCGGGGTGGGAATGATTTCCAGCAGTCGCAGGTACCGCGGCGGGTTGAAGAAGTGCGTGCCGCAGAAATGTTTCTTAAAATCGTCACTGCGGCCTTCCGCCATCAGGTGAATGGGAATGCCGGAAGTATTGGAAGTGATGAGCGTGCCGGGTTTACGGAACTGCTCTACCTGATCAAATACTTTTTTCTTGATATCGAGATTTTCCACCACTACTTCAATCACCCAGTCGCAACCCGCAATATCTTTCATATTGTCATCAAAGTTGCCGGTGGTAATATGTTTGGCGGCAGATTTTGTATACAGTGGAGAGGGATTGGACTTGATGGCAGCCTGCAGCGCCTCGTTCACGATCCTGTTCCTAACAGCCGGATGGTCTGTGGTTAATCCTTTCGCTTTTTCCGCATCGTTGGGCTCTTTGGGCACAATATCCAGCAACAGCACCTTCACGCCTACACCGGCAAAGTGACAGGCTATTCTTGATCCCATTACGCCTGAGCCCAGCACGGCAACTTTGTTGATCCTTCTTTGCATAGTATTCCAGCTTTTGAATGATGAATTTAGCATTTTTTGCGCTTGGAACGGCGAAGGGCATGAAAAAACCCTGCGGCAAAACAGCCGCGGAGGGAGACGGTGGCCGGCAAACAAAAAGCCCTGCAGCGTTATATGGCCGCAGGGCTTTCACTTTATAAGTATATGTCAATTTTTCTCAGCTCACACCGCTGCCCGGAGCTACAGCTTCCGAGGGGTTCACGAACACCAGGCGGCCGTCTTTATCTTCCGCCATCAGTATCATGCCCTGGCTTTCAATACCCCTCATTTTGCGCGGCGCCAGGTTGGCCACCAGCGTTACCTGTTTGCCTACAATGGCTTCGGGTGCGTAGTGCATGGCAATGCCGCTCACTACGGTGCGTTGCTCATCTCCCAGGTCTACCGTCAGTTTCAGCAGTTTATCCGCCTTTTCCACTTTCTCTGCCTGTACTATGGTACCTACTTTCAGGTCCAGTTTGGCAAAGTCGTCATACTGTATCTCCGCTTTTGTTGGTTTTTCCGGCGCGGGAGCGGCGGCGGGCGCAGCTTGCTGGGCAGTGGCCTGTTGCAGGCCGGCGTGCAGCTTGTCTACCTGCGCTTTCACCTGTTCGTCTTCCACTTTTTTGAACAGCAGCTCCGGCGCGCGCAGGGAATAACCCACGCTTACCAGCTTCATGCTGCCGGCATTTTCCCATTCCAGCATACGGTCTACCACTTTCAGCATGTGGCAGATCTTCTGCGCGGTGAAGGGCAGGAAGGGATTGGCGAAAATGGCGAGGTTGGCCGTCAGCTGCAGGCATACATGCAGGCAATTGTCTATCACCTGCTGGTTCTGCGCCTGCAGTTCAGGCGTTTTGGCCAGTATCCAGGGCTGCTTTTCCTGCAGGTAGCGGTTGCCTTCGCGGGCCACGTTCATTACTTCGGCCAGGGCGTCGCGGAAGCGGAAAGTTTCCAGTGATTCCGATATTCTCACTTTCGCTTCCTGCAGCATGGCGTAAATGGCATCGTCTGCCGCGTCTTTCGCCGCAGCATGCATGGGGGGCACTTTTCCGCCGCAAAGTTTGTGCATCAATACCATGGTACGGTTCACAAAATTGCCGAAAATAGCTACCAGTTCGTTGTTATTCCGGTCCTGGAAATCTTTCCAGGTAAAGTCATTATCCTTCGTTTCAGGGGCCGTGGCGCAAAGCACGTAGCGCAGCACGTCCTGCTGGTCGGGAAAATCCTTGATGTACTCATGCACCCATACCGCCCAGTTGCGGGAGGTAGACACTTTTTCGCCTTCTATGTTCAGGAACTCGTTGGCAGGCACATTGTCTGGCACCACAAAACCGCCGTGGGCCTTGAGCATGGCCGGGAAAATAATGCAGTGGAACACAATGTTGTCTTTCCCGATGAAGTGGATGAGCCTTGTATCTTCCCTGCACCAGTAATCCGCCCAGTTTTCCGTCAGCTCCTTGGTGGCGGAAATGTAGCCGATAGGCGCATCGAACCATACGTACAGCACCTTGCCTTCGGCGTCTTTCAGCGGCACCTTGATGCCCCAGTTACTGTCTCTCGTCATGGCGCGGCTCTGCAGCCCGTTATCCAGCCAGCTCTTGCACTGGCCGTACACGTTATTTTTCCATTCCTTATGGTCTTCAATGACGTATTGTTTCAGCCAGGGCTCATAGTTTTGCAGCGGCATGTACCAGTGTTTGGTTTTCCTTTTCACGGGCACAGCGTCACTGAGGGCGGAGCGGGGGTTGATCAGCTCGTCAGGACTGAGGGCGCTGCCGCAGCGCTCGCACTGGTCACCATAAGCTTTTTCGTTCCCGCACTTGGGGCAGGTGCCGATGATGTAGCGGTCTGCCAGGAACACCTGTTTCACTTCGTCAAAATACTGTTCGGACTCCTTCTCTTCGAAAACGCCGTCGTTATACATTTTCAGGAAGAAGTCTGAAGCCGTCTGGTGATGAATGGGGCGGGAAGTGCGGGAGAATATATCGAAAGAGATGCCCATGGCATCGAAGCTGTCTTTGATGATAGCGTAGTATTTGTCTACGATGTCTTGCGGGCTTACGTTTTCCTGCATGGCCTTGATGGTGATGGGAACGCCGTGCTCGTCTGTACCGCCCACAAATTTGACATCTGTTTTCCTGGCTCTCAGATACCGCACATAGATGTCCGACGGCAGGTAACACCCGGCCAGGTGGCCGATGTGTACGGGGCCATTTGCATAAGGTAGTGCTGCGGTCACCAGGTATCTGTTAAATTTTTGCATCTGAATATGATTCGTCTATTTAAAAATTAAAATTGTGGCAATATCATTTATTTTGTGCGCCGGGTAAAAGTACCCGATTTTTAATCAGCAAAGGTAAACTAAAGCGCTATAGAATGATCAAAATTCCGCCCTATCTCAAAAAAGGCGACCTGATAGGCATCACCTGCCCCAGCAGCAAAATGGAGCTGGCCGCGGCCGAATATGCGGCCGGTGTGATAGAAAGCTGGGGCTTCAGGGTGCACCTGGGCATTACGGTGGGCACCAGTTTTCATAATTTTTCCGCTCCTGACGAGCTGCGGCTGGAGGAATTGCAGGATATGATGGACCATCCGGACATCAAGGCCATCATTTTCGGCCGTGGGGGCTATGGCATGATCTGCATCCTTGACCGTATAGATTTCAGCCGTTTCCGCAAGCACCCCAAGTGGCTCTGCGGCTACAGCGACATTACCGCACTGCACGCCCACCTGCAGCAGCGGCAGAAAATAGCCAGCATCCACTCCATGATGTGCAGCGGCATTACCATGGCCACGCACGAGAACATATACGTCAACAGCCTGCGGGAAGCCCTGCTGGGCAAACGCAGCCGCTACACCTGCCAGCCCCATGCCATGGACCGCGGCGGCAAGGCCAAAGGCGCCCTGGTAGGCGGCAACCTCTCGCTGCTGGCCAATGTTTCCGGCTCCCGCTCGCAGATCAATACCAAAGGAAAAATACTGGTGCTGGAAGACATCGGGGAGTACCGGTACAATGTAGACCGGATGATGTACAACCTCAAACGCGCCGGCTGGCTGGATAACCTGGCCGGGCTGGTGGTAGGCTCGTTTACGGACGAAAGGGAAACAGAGACCCCTTTCGGCCAAACGGAGTATGAAATTATCCGCAACCTGGTACAGGAGTATGATTACCCGGTGGCATACGGCTTTCCTGTAGGCCACCAGGAGCAAAATTTTGCCCTGAAGCTGGGCATTCCGCATGAATTGAAAGTGAGCAGCAAAGGCGTGAGCCTGGAGGAGATGAAATAACCCTACAACGCCATCACGGAATCCAGCTTGCGGCGGTACAGCGGGTAATCCCGCAGGTTGTTATGCCCGCCGTCGGGAATAGTCACAAATTCATCGTCTTTCTTCAACAATTCTTCCAGCTTTTTACCGGATTTATACGGCACCGTTTCGTCTTCCGTACCATGAAAAATGGTGACGGGAGCCGTTACGGCCGGCAGGTATTCATAGGTGGGCAGGTTAAAATCCAGCATCAGGCTGTAAGGGTAAATGGGCGCCGCGCTGGAGGCTACGTCTTCAATGCTGTAATACGGCGTTTCCAGCAGCAGGCGCCGGCAATCCCGCACGGAGGCCAGGTGGGCGGCAATGCCCGTTCCCAGTGACTTGCCGTAGATCACTATCTGCCAGGGCGCAAACCGGCTGCGCGCCACCTTGTACATCAGCAGCGCATCCTCATACATAGCCGCTTCCGTGAGGCGGCCGGTGCTTTTGCCAAACTCCCGGTAATCCATCATCAGCACGTCGTAACCATGTCTGGTAAAATCAGGCGCCGCTTTGGCGTAGCGGTTGATGTTGGTGGAATTGCCGTGAAAATACAGCACCATGCCCCGCGGCCGGTTGGCCTTGAACAATACGGCGCTGAGCTTTACCTTTTTATTGACGGGTATCAGCAGTTCCTGGAAGGGAATGTCAAACTTGTACTGGTAGTTCACCGGCAGCACCTCCGGGTGGAAAAGGAGCTTGTTCTGCACAAAATAAAGTATCACCCCGGCGGCAAAGTACAGCCCGATGGCCCAGATGGCAATTTTCTTTACGTATTTCAGCACTTTCGTCTTTTCCATACAATTACTCCTGTAAAATATCCCTGATGAACGCATGATACTCCGGGAAGGAAGGCAGGTTGTTGTGGCCGCCGCCTTCAATGCGTATCAGCGTGATCCTGCGCGGGTTGAGCGCCTGCAGGCGCTGGCTGTGGCGGATGGGTATCAGCCGGTCACGGGTGCCGTGCAGGATGTAGGTATGGCATTGCACCTTCCTGATCCACAGGTCTGTCCGCAAATGGTACCGCAGCACCCAGCGCAGCGGTAAAATAGGCAAAAAACGCTTTACCACCCTGGCAAAACTGTAATACGGCGCGTCCAGTATGAGATAACGGGGATGATTGTCACTGGCCAGCTTGGCCGCAAAGCCGCTGCCTATGCTGCGCCCGTACACCAGTATGTGGTTTTCCGGATGTACGGCCACCAGGGAGCTGTAAACAAACTGCGCATCGTGCATCAGCTGGGACTCGCTTCTTTTACCGGTGCTTTTGCCAAACCCGCGGTAGTCTATCATCACCACTTCATAGCCGTAACGGGTAAAATCACGCGCAAATTTTCCCCAGCCTTTGATGCTGCGCGTGTTGCCATGGAAGTACAGCAGTATGCCCCGCGGCTGCGCTACGGTGAAATGCAGCCCGTTGATGCGCACGCCCGCGGCCGGTTCAAAAAACAGTTCTTTAAAAGGCTGATCGTACCGGAACACAAAATCAGGCCGCAGTTTTTCCGGTTTGAAAATAAACCGTTCCTGCACGAAGTAGACCAGGAGCAGCAGCACCAGGTATGCGGCAATAATGTATATAACGGTGGGGGACATTTCTAGTCTTCCACATCGGGCACCACTTCCAGCCCGTACTCCTCGGCGGTAAGCAGGCCGCGCGTTTTCACGGCCGCTATACCCGCGGCGTCTGCCGCCAGTTCAGACACTTCAAATTTCTGGTGAAGGTAATCGAACGTGTGCAGCTTGCCTGCCAGCCCCGGCACGCCGGCCAGGTACTTGATCACTTCGTTCACCATCAGCAGGGCGGTAGCGCCGTGGGTGGCGCCCATGGCGCCGGCGTCGAAGTTGCGGAACTCGTCTATCTGCAGCTCGCTGCAGCGGTAAGAGCCTGAGCGGGCGCCAGTGTCGAGCACCATGTTGAAGCCGCCCCACCAGGCCATCCAGTTATGCACTTCACCGGTCATGAACGGTTTGTTATGCAGCAGGCAGGCATCACTCACTACCAGGTGGGTGGCGCGGTGCTGGGAACAGTCTATCACCAGGTCAAACCCGCTGATCACCTGCTCCACATTATCCGGCTTCACCTGCACCAGCAGGGGGTAATGCTTGTTCCAGGGATTGAAGGAAAAGAGGCGGCTGGCAGCCATTTTGGCTTTATGCTTGCGCAGGTCCTGCATGTTGAAAAGCGGCTGGCGGTGCAGGTCTTCTTCCAGTATCACGCCATAGTCCGCAATACCGATTACACCGGTACCGGCCGCACTGAGGTATTGTATCAAAGGGCCGCCCAAACCGCCGGCCCCTATTACCAGGATGCGGGACGTTTTCAGCGTTTCCTGCAGGCCTATGCCCATACCCGGCACTGCAATGGGGTGTTTATATCGTTCCAGTTCTTTTTCTGACAGCATGAGAGCGAAGCTATTGATTCAATAATGCAAAGATAGGGAGAAAGCGCTTTTTACTCCTGCGGGAACTCCATGGTAAAGCGGCTTCCCTTGCCCAGTATGCTCTCCACCCTGATCTTGCCCTTGTGCGCATCTACAATGGCCTTTACGTAGCTCAGGCCCAGGCCGAAACCTTTTACGTTGTGCACGTTGCCGGTATGCGCGCGGTAAAATTTCTCGAAAATGCGGGATACCGTGTCCCTGCTCATGCCAATACCATTGTCTGCAATGGAGATCACCAGGTTCTTGCGGGTATTGCCGGTGGTGATGCGTATTTCCAGGTTGTCTTTGGAATATTTGATGGCATTGTCAAGCAGGTTGAAAATGAGATTGGAAAAATGCACTTCGTCCGCCTTGATGATGGGCTGCACCGCGTTGAGCTGCAGGTCTACCCTGCCGTTCTTGCCCTCCAGCTGCAGCTGCAGATTTTCTACCGTGCTGTTGATCAGCTGGTGCACGTCTATGGGCTGGAGGTTCAGCGCAATTTCTTCCTTTTCCATCAGCGCAGATTGCAGGATGGATTCCACCTGTTTGTTCATGCGCCGGTTCTCTTCCTTGATGATGCCGGAGAAGTAACGGATCTTGTCACGGTTGTCCATCACGCGCTCGTTGCCGATGGCGTCTATGGCCAGGGAAATGGTGGCCAGCGGCGTTTTTAGCTCGTGCGTCATGTTGTTGATGAAATCGCTCTTGATCTCCGACAGTTTTTTCTGTCCCAGCATGGTGCGGATGGTGAGGGCAAAAGCGGTGACGATGATGATGGTGAAAAGGATACCGCCGAATATCATCCATCCCAAAGATTTAAATACCGTGAGGCTGCTCTGCGGTACAAATACCACCAGCGCTTCTGTGGATGTAGTGCCAATGTCAGAGAGGGGGGTGATGTATTGCAGGTATAGCGCCGAGTCTTCTGCGGCACCTAATAACCTGTCTAAAAAACGAGGAGAACTGAACAATGCATACCCTTTGTTCAATACGCCAAATTCAAACACAGTGTCCAGTTTTCGATCTTTAAATGCACTTTTCAGCATCTCGGACACTTCCTGCTGGTCAAAACGCTGGCCCACAGAAATGTTAGGATTCACTACTTCCGGCAGGAAGAGGGAGCCGGCCGGTCCGGTCTGTTTATAAGCATCTATTTTCAGGCGGTTCAGTACCTGTATCTGGCGGTTCACCATGGCCTCTCCTACGGCAAAAATGGCTTCCTGCGTTTTCTGTTCCTTCTCTTCCCTTTTGATACGGGCCACGCTGTCTATCCAGCTGTATTGAATGTATATGATCCCCAACAGGGACAAGGTGATCAATGCAATGATGACAGGAAATATCTTCTTTAACGGCAGCATGTTACGGTCTGGTAATAAAACGATAAATATAGGGAAAATCCCCTCCTGGTGAACTAATTGCTATAGCAACTATGGTACAAAATTAATCCGTGGAAAGGCTTATCCGTGGCCCGCTCTGCTATAAACTACCACTTTAACGTAATTTTAACGCGGATTTTATGCTGTAATTATTTCCAGTTTCCATAACTTTGCATTGTCATCTGGTACCAAATTTGATGTATTCAGATAACACACAAAACAAGCGAATAAACTTTCTACATACATCGACGTGGATTCGTTCCATAAGCGATTTAGATTTTGGTTGATAAAATGGTAAGGGATCTTTCTAGGTCCCTTTTTCTTTTGCCCCTGCCCCGGAGCGGGTACCTTACCGGAGATCCTTAACACTCATTCAATTTATTCTTCATATCATCAGGGCCATACCCTGTTTTGACCCTGCTTACACCCTGTCTTGACCCTGTTTACAGTACCAAAGCAGGGTCAAAACAGGGTGTAAGCAGGGTGCAGGCAGGGGCGCCCGGGTACTTGGAAATTGTCCCGAAATAACCATGGTCAACAAACCTCCCCCGGCAAATTACCCGAAAAATAACCCCGGTTTTTCCCTTTTCTTGGCTAAATTTGGTCAGAGCTTAAGGAAAAAAGGTATGGATACACTGGCGCCTGGAATATTGCTGATAGCGGACCCTTTTCTGAAAGATCCGAATTTTGCCCGAACGGTGGTGCTGCTCTGCGAGCACCAGGAGGAAGGCAGCTTCGGCTTTGTAGTAAACCGGCAGTTTGAACAGAAGCTGGACGAACTGATACCGGCCGTTTTAACCCCCAATATCCCCGTTTTTTTTGGCGGCCCCGTACAAATGGACACCATTCATTTCATACACCAGCTGCCCGAGCTGATAGAAGGCGGTTTTGAAGTATTTCCCGGCATTTACTGGGGAGGCGACTTTGCGGCCGTAGTAGAGCTGATCAATGCCGGCGCAATTGACCTCCAGAAAATCAAGTTTTTCATTGGCTACTCCGGCTGGAGCAGCGGCCAGCTGGAAGGGGAACTGACGGAAAAAAGCTGGATCATTTCCAACATTAACCCGCCACTGCTGTTTTCGGAGAACGAGCAGGAAATCTGGAAACAGTCTCTGCAGGACAAAGGCAACAACTTTGCCATGATGGCCAATTTCCCCATAGACCCTTCCCTGAACTAAAAACAAAAGGCCAGGCATATAGCCCGGCCCTCTGGTATCTTTACCTGTAAGGTGATTTAAGCAACAGTAGCGCCTTCTACCAGTACGGTAGCCTTGTTGTTCAGCACCTCTACGAAGCCACCTTCAATGGTGTAATGCTCCGCCTGGTTCTTGTCTTTCAGCACCTTCATTTTGCCTTTGCCCAGCGCCGCAATAAGGGGAGCGTGGCGGTCCAGCACTTCAAAGGAGCCGTCTACACCCGGCAACTGGATTCCATACACATTGCCTGTGTACAGCTTTCTTTCAGGTGTTAATATTTCCAATAACATGTTAATCAGTTTAATGATGGATCGTCCGGCTGCCTTATTTGGCGGAAGACAGCAGTTTTTTGCCTTTTTCGATGGCATCGTCAATAGAACCAACCAGGTTGAAAGCTGCTTCCGGATACTCGTCCACCTCGCCGTCCATGATCATGTTAAAACCGCGGATGGTTTCTTCGATGGGCACCAGTACGCCTTTGAGGCCGGTGAACTGCTCTGCCACGTGGAAGGGCTGGCTGAGGAAACGTTCCACACGGCGGGCGCGGGATACGGTCAGTTTGTCCTCGTCGCTCAGCTCGTCCATACCCAGGATGGCAATGATGTCTTGCAGCTCTTTGTAGCGCTGGAGGATCATTTTCACACGCTGTGCGCAGTTGTAGTGGGCCTCACCTACGATGGCGGGGCTCAGGATGCGGCTGGTAGAGTCCAGCGGGTCTACCGCGGGGTAAATACCCTTGTCGGAGATCTTGCGGGACAGTACCGTGGTAGCGTCAAGGTGGGAGAAGGTAGTGGCCGGAGCAGGGTCGGTCAGGTCATCCGCCGGTACATATACCGCCTGTACGGAGGTAATAGAACCGTTTTTGGTGGAAGTGATACGTTCCTGCATCAGGCCCATTTCAGTGGCCAGGGTGGGCTGGTAACCTACCGCGGAAGGCATACGGCCTAACAGGGCGGATACTTCGGAACCTGCCTGGGTGAAACGGAAGATGTTATCTACGAAGAAGAGGATGTCACGGCCGCCGCCTGCAGTACCGTCACCATCACGGAAGTATTCCGCCATGGTAAGACCGGAGAGGGCTACACGCGCACGGGCGCCGGGGGGCTCGTTCATCTGGCCGAAAATGAAGGTGGCCTGGGATTCTTTCAGCTCTTCCCTGTCTACTGCAGACAGGTCCCAGCCGCCATGCTCCATGGATTCTTTAAATTTCTCGCCATATTTCACAATGCCTGCCTCGATCATTTCGCGCATCAGGTCATTCCCTTCACGGGTACGTTCACCTACACCGGCAAATACGGACAGACCGGCGTGGCCTTTGGCGATATTGTTGATCAGTTCCTGGATCAATACGGTTTTACCTACACCCGCACCACCGAACAGACCGATCTTACCACCTTTTGCATAAGGCTCGATCAGGTCAATTACCTTGATACCGGTAAAGAGCACTTCTGTATCTGTGGCGAGGTCTTCGAAACGGGGGGGCTGACGGTGGATGGGAGCGCCATTGGTAGCGTCCAGCTGGCCCAGACCGTCAATAGCTTCTCCTACCACGTTGAACAAACGGCCTTTGATGGCATCACCAGTAGGCATTTTGATGGGGGCGCCCTTGTCAACAACGGCCATTCCGCGAACCAGGCCGTCCGTAGAGTCCATCGCTACGGTACGAACGCTGTCCTCTCCCAGGTGTTGCTGTACTTCCAGCACCACTTTCTGGCCGTTTTCACGGGTAAGTTCGAGGGCGTTATAAATTTCGGGCAATTTTCCTTCAAAATGCACGTCCACAACGGGACCGATGATTTGTTTGATCTTACCTGTGTTAGGCATATTTCTTAGAAGTTTATTAATGCTAAAGCAAAATTTTGCGCAAAGGTAATATTTGAAGCCTGAAAACCCAAAATTATGAGAATTTGATTTGGGGTGATTTTCGTCAGGTTTACGGCCGCGCGGCAAATATATTAAGTTTGTGTTATAAGATAGAATTTTCCCTTTCCGCGCACTACTTTTACATGGCTACTCAACCTTTAAAAAACCCGATCCATGGAAGATAAGCAAGTTGTAGACCGCCGCAGTTTCCTGGGCGCCTTTGCCAAGGCCGGTATTGCCGGCAGCATCAGCCTCTCGCCCCTTGCAGTTGCCGCCGCGGCGGTGAAAGAAGACAAGGCCGCGGAGCCGGCGCCTTACGCCTTTGCCTGCCCGCCCTACCTGCAAAACCCGGAGCCTACCGCCGTCACCATCATGTGGATGAGCAACCGCCCGTCTTACAGCTGGGTAGAGCACGGCGAAACCTCCGCGCTGGGCAATGTTGCCCATCACGCAGAAGGGGGCATTGTAGACTCGTACAACCGCCTGCACCGCGTACGGCTGGAAAACCTGAAGCCGGACACTACTTATTATTACGCCGTAAAATCAAAGGAAATAGCTGAATTCCAGCCATATAAGCTCACCTACGGCGAAACTATTACCAGCGAGGTATTCAGCTTCAAAACACCCGCCCTGAAGCCCAAGGAGGTAAGCTGGCTGGTGATGAACGATATTCACGACCGGCCCAAAAGCATCCCCCACCTGGTGGGCCTGAACAAAGACCCGTACGATTTTGTGTTTTTCAACGGCGATATATTTGATTACCAGGTAGATGAACAACAGGTGATAGACCACCTGCTGCTGCCGGCCGGCCAGGCCTTCGCCTCGCAAAAGCCGTTCATCTTCACCCGCGGCAACCACGAAACCCGCGGCAAATACCGCCGGGAGCTGGGCAATTACTTTGACGGCCCCTATTATTTCGCCAAAACCTGGGGCCCGGTACATTTTACGGTGATAGATACGGGAGAAGACAAGGAAGATACCCACCCCGTATACGCCGGCATCGTCAACTTTGACCAGTACCGGGAAAAACAGGCGCAATGGTTTGCCCGGGTGGCACAAACGCCGGCCTTCAAAAAAGCGGCCTTCAGGGTGGTGATGATGCACATCCCGCATTATTATTCCGGGGACTGGCACGGCACCATGGAATGCCGCCGCCTCTTTGCGCCGCTGTTCGAAAAACACAAGGTAGACCTCAGCATATCCGGCCATACGCACCGTTACGGCATTCACCAGCCGGTAGCCGGGCAACATTCCTACCCCATCGTGATTGGCGGCGGGCCCAAGGAAGGCTTCCGCACGATCATGCGGGTGAAGGCTACGGAGAAGGACCTGAACCTGGTGATGATCAAGGATGATGGTACGGAAGTGGGGCGGGTAGATCTGAAGAGCAAACGATAAGCTATACACGCAAAAGAGCAGGCTTTGCAGCTTATTTAGCCGGCACGCATGCAAACGGGTCCTGGTCTCCCGGCGCCACGCGCTTGTCTTTAGACCAGCAAAAGTTCATAGGCTGGCTGGTAACGCTCACCAGCACAATGTTCACTTTGGTGCCTTTGCGGGAGTTGGAGGCCTGTACGGAGCCGGTGCCTTTTTCGGGGATGTTGTGTACGGTATACTGTTCGGTTTTGAATACGTTGCCGTTGCCACGGAGGTATTGCACGGCCACTACTGCATTATCAAGCGGGTACTCGGTCTGGTTGCGGACGGTGATCTTGAGGTCTTTGATGCCGCCCAGGAAACCGGTTTTATAATCTCCTGTATTCACGGAGATGTATTGTTTCCAGTTGCGGCGGTAATACTCCCGCCTGTCTACGAACTGGGCCTGGGCTTGCACCTGCAGGTCTTTACGGTCTGCTATCTGCTGTGCGTTGCGGCTACTGAGGGTAAGGCTGTTGCGCAGGTCACGGTTTTCCCTGATCAGCCTTTCGTTTTCCCGGAGCAATTGGCCCGCGCGTTTCTGTTCTGCACAGGATTTGACCCCCAGCGCTATAATAAAAATGCCCAATACGGCAAACAAGATCCATCTTTGCGTCATACGGTTGTTACAGAAAAAATAATGCCGGATTTGGTAAAACCCGGCATTTGACGGGCATCTGGAGGCCATATGCGTATTTCAGCGAGCTTTTCCCGTACCGGTTGCGCGGCCGGAAGCGAAATTGCGCAGTTGATGGCAACCAGTTCCTCACGTATCTTTGAGCGCTTCCTTGCCCGTTACAAGAGCGGGAAGCGGTGGTAGTTCCTTACTCTTCATTAAACTCGTAGCGTATCTTCCCGTCCCGTTCAAAATCATACAGGGTCAGCCTGCGCACGGTGTAGTAGGCATTCCAGAAATTGCGCAGGGCGGAAATATATCCCTGGCTGGCCTGGTCTTTTTCCTGCTGCGCCAGGTTGAGGTCTGTAATAGATATTTTACCGATCAGGTAGCGCTGTTTGGTAATCTCGTAACGCAGCTGGGCAATCGTATCTGCCTTGGTGGCGCTGGCCAGCAGCTTTTTCTGGATATTGAACTGCTGGGTTTGCAGGTATACCTCCTGCTCAAAGGAGCGCTCCGCCTGCTGCACGTCTATCTCTATCAGGTCACGGTTGGCCTTGGCCTGCCTCACGCGGTTGCGGGCGCGGCCCCAGTCCATTACGGGAATGGAAACGCCTACATTGAACCGCTGCTGCACCTCTCCCCCGCTGTACGCGCCTTTTATGGTACTGGGGTCCAGCCCGCCGCCGGCTTGCCCCATCTGCGCGGAAAGGTTCAGCTCGTAGCCGCTGTTGCCACGCGCCTGGGCCACATCCTGCTCCGCTTCCAGCCGCCGCCGGCGAAATTCCAGCACGGACTGCCGGTTGTTGCCGGCCTCGGCCACGGCCTTGTCCAGCGGCACGTCAAAAGTGGGCGTGTTATTGGGAAGCGTCAGCTCTATATCCGCGTCTTTCGGCATGTTCAGGAAACGTTTCAGCTCCTGGTAGGCAATCTCTTTCTGCAGGGTGGCCTGCTCCAGGGAGTTGCGCGCGTTCAGCAGGCTCAGCTCTATCTGCAGCAGCTCGTTCTCCGCAATTCTACCCAGGTCAAAGCGGCCTTTGGATATTTTATACAGCGTGTCCGTATTCTGTACATTCAGCTGGTAGATCTTTTCCTGCGTCTGCGCGGACAGGGCGGCAAAGAAAAAGGCGGAAGCATCCAGCGCCACGCGCTCCAGGTCTTCTACGTAGGTGCGTTTGCTTTCCTCGTACATCAACGGCGATATTTTACGCTCCCAGTTGTAAGGATTGTACAGGAAAGTGGGCTGGTTATAGTTGAGGGTAAAGGGAGTGGCCCAGTAGCTGGTTTTGCTTTCCGGTGAAAAAACGTCTACCCGCCCCAGGTCCGAGCGCACTGAAAAGATGCCGCCCGTCCACGGTACTATTTGCTGCAGGCCCAGGCCCAGCGTAGAGTTGGAAGTAGAGCGGCGGCGCACTTCTATTTCACCGTTCGGCTGCTCTATGGTAGTGGTTTCTCCCATAGGGCTGCTGGCGTTGTTGAAGTTCAGCACCAGGCGCGGCATTTGCCCCGCTTTAAAATACCGGTAAGCGTACAACGAGTTCAGCGCCCGGCTTTGCGCGCGGTAATAGGAGGGCGAACTGCGTTGCGCCATACCCACTACATCCTGCAATACCATTTTTTGCTGCGCAGCGGCTGCCGTTGCAATACTCATAGCGCAGAGGGAACATAAAAAGAATTTGAATCTAGGCATGACGTAAACATTCAATCGGGTTCTGGTTAGCCGCCTTCCGGGCGGGGGATATTCCGAATATCAGCCCAACGGAAGAAGCCAGTACAAAAGATAAGAAGATGGAAATAACGGAAATGATGGTTTTGATATCGGCCACCTTGTCTACAATATAAGCGCCCAGCACACCCAGGATAATGCCTATAAAACCGCCGCAGAGGCTGATGAGCACGGCCTCGAAGAGAAACTGCATCACAATGTCCCTTTTCTGCGCGCCCAGGGCCATGCGGATGCCGATTTCCTTGGTGCGCTCCAGCACGGAGGCCAGCATGATGTTCATAATGCCGATGCCGCCCACCAGCAGGGAAATGCCTGCAATGGCGCTGAGCACTATGTTGAACACGTCTTTCGTTTTCTGTTGCTGCTGCAGCAGCTGCTCCGGTATGCTCACTTCAAAGTCCATCACATCACTGTGCCGGCGCTTCAGCATGCGGCTGATGATGCCGGCGGAGGCGGTGAGCTGCTCCGGCTGCTGTACTTTTACCACCAGCTGGTCCAGCTGGTGAACAGACTGGTTAACGGGCTGGTTGCGGCTATCGTCATCTTCAAACCAGCTGCGGTGCTCGATGCGGATGGCCGGGTTGCGGTAACGCACCAGGGTGGTGCGGATGGGCACGTAAATGTCCATGTTATAGTCGCGGATGCCAAGGTTCTGCTTGGTGGCGCTGCTGATCAGCTTTTCATCCGTCACCCCTATGATCTTGAGCCACTGCTGGCCGCATTTGATCACTTTGCCCAGGGGGTCTTCAGAAATGAAGAACTTTCTTTTCACTCCCGCGCCAATGATACATACGCCTTCCCCGCCGCCCAGGTGCTGTTCATTGAACATTTTGCCGGAGGAAAGGCCGATGTTGTTGAGCGCAAAAAAAGACGGTTCCACGCCCACCATTTTCAGGCGTTTGCTTTTGCCGCTGTAAATCACATCCTGCTCCAGTATCATTTCAGGGCTGATGGCTTCCACGGTGGGCACCATTTTCAGGATGCTGTGCGCATCCTGCAGGCTGAGGCCTTTGGAGAACTTTTTCTTTTCTTCTTCCGTATTCTTGCCCTGCGCTGCTTTTTCTTCCTCGTCTTTCTTGTCTTCCAGCACCGGTTTGATCACAATGTTATTAACGCCCACCAGTTTCATCTGGTTCATGATCTCTTCTTTGGCGCCGCGGCCAATGGCCAGCATGGCTATTACCGCGCCTACGCCGAAAATAATGCCCAGCGCGGTCAGGAAAGACCTGAGACGGTTGGCCACGAGCGAATCCAGCGCAATGTTGAGATTGTTCATGTTACGGGCTCCCCATATTTTTCGCATGCTGTTGGTTTTTATTTGAGGAGAGTGAGCTTGTTGTCTTTTGCGGCGGGGGGCTCTGCCATGTACAGCCTGTCCCCTTTTTCCAGCCCTTTTTCTACCACCACTTCCTCATCGTTGCTTTTACCCAGCTTTACTTCGCGCTTCTCTATGGCGTTGCCTTTGCTCAAGTATACGTAGCTGTGCGTTTTTTCGCTGAACACGCATTCCAGCGGGATGATCATTTTGTCAGGTATCTGGTTGATGAGGATGTTGTTGGAGGTGGTCATGCCGGGTTTGAGAATGGAATCTACCTTGTCCAGCTTGATCATCACTTCAAACACCTTGGCATTGGAACCAGGGCGGTTCTCGCCGATGTTGGCCACGGAGGTGACGATGCCGCTGAGCTTTACTTCGGGGAAGGCGTCAAGGCCCATGGTCACTTTCTGTTCTCTTTTGATCTTGCTGATGTCTACCTCATTAATGTAGGTTTTGGACATCATGCTGGAAAGGTCTGGCAGCATGGCCAGGCGGGGGTCCCAGGAGCGGATGGCGGAGCCGGCTTTCTTTTTGCCGCCTGCCGCATAATCTACTATATATACCAGCAGTCCTTTTTTGGGGGCGGTAATGCGGAATTTGCTGCGCAGCTCTTCCAGGCTGCTTACCTGCTCCTGGCGGCGTTTCACTTCACGTGCGGCCTGGTCCATTTTGGCGGCGGCCTGCCGCTGCTGGATCTTGTATTTCTCCACGAGCTGGTCAAGGTCACGCTGGGCCTTTTCCAGGTCAAGCTCCGCCTGGCGGATGGTGGCCGGGGGCTCAAACTTGCTCAGCTCCAGGGCCAGCTTCTTCTGCTCCATCTGGAACCTGAGGTTCTGCATATTGTCTCGTGATTCCCGCATCTGCAGGGTAGTGTCCAGGGAGGTTTGAGACAGGGTGGTAACGGCCCTGTCCAGCTCCAGCTGCACGTCCCCTATCTTTTTGTTCACCACGGCAGGGTCAAGAGAGGCAATGTAGTCGCCTTCCTTCACATGGCTGCCTTCAGCCACCATGTCCTGTATCTTGATCTCTTCGTAGATCTGGTTGGATTGGAGGCCGGAGGGGGCCTGGATGTAAACGGTGTTTTCCGCCATCAGCTCCCCGGGGCTGACCACCACATCGCGGAAATTGCCTTTTTTTACTTCAATGATCGGGATAACGCCCGCAGGCTTATTTGCAAATACGTAGTAAAACACTACCAGGCAAACAATGAGGGATGCGGCAATGAGCCACCATTTTTTCTTGAACATAGGCAAAATGCGTGTGTGAATAGTTAAGTTATCAAAGGGTCAATTGAGCGCTGCGTCCATTCTGCTGCTTCTATGGTTTCCTAACCGGGATGCACGGGATCACTTTTTCCATAAAAAATTCAGGGATTTCTTTCCATCCAACTCTACGCGGATTCTTTTCATAAATATAGACGCCGAAGACTAAACGAAATGTTAATTGTGACAGACTGCACGGGCGCTGGGATAAAGTGCTGAAAAGACCGGATATCTCTGCAGAAATAATTAACGGAACAACATTAACTTTTATTTTTGTAAAATGCGCCCGATGCAATTAATTGTTGTAGAAAATGAAAAAACCGCCCGTCAGTTCCTGGATGTTCACGTGGAGCTGAACCGGGAGCAGGATGGCTGGATCCAGCCGCTGGACAAGGATATAGAAGAAGTATTCGACCCTGCCAGGAACAAGGCCTTCCGCTCGGGGGAGTGCATCCGCTGGGTGATGACGGACGCGCAGGGGCGCCTTGCCGGGCGCATTGCCGCATTTGTGAACAAAAAATACCGCTCCAAGGGAGACGACGTGCCCGTTGGCGGCGTTGGTTTTTTTGACTGCATCAATGACCAGGAGGCGGCCAACCTGCTGTTCAACACCGCCAAAGCCTGGCTGCAGGAAAGGGGCATGGGCGCTATGGACGGCCCTATTAACTTCGGGGACCGGGACCGGTGGTGGGGGCTGCAGGTGGAAGGCTATAAAAACCCGCCCTACGGCATGTCTTACAACCCGCCCTATTACCAGCAATTGTTTGAGAATTACGGTTTCAGGCTGTTTTTTAACCAGATCTGCTTTGCCCTGAACGTGAAAGACCGCGTACAGGAAAAATTCTACACCCGGCATGCCGCGCTGGCCAAAGACCCGGCCTACTCGGCCCGGCATATCAAAAAGGACCGGCTGGAAGATTTTGCGCAAGATTTTACCACCATTTATAATAAGGCATGGGCAGGCCATGGCGGCGGCAAGGAAATTACCAAAGAACAGACCCTGGTGCTGTTCAAAAAGATGAAACCCGTGATGGATGAGAAAATAGTGTGGTTTGCCTACTATAACAACGAGCCCATTGCCTGCTGGCTGAACCTGCCGGAGCTGAACCAGTACTTCAAACACATGGGCGGCAAGTTTGGCCTGCTGCAGAAGCTGCAGTTCCTGTGGCTGAAAATGACCGGGGCCTGCCGCAAGTTCACGGGCATTGTGTTTGGCGTGGTGCCTGAGTTCCAGGGCAAGGGGGTAGACGCCTACCTGATCATGGAGGGGGCTTCCATTATCCAGGGCCAAATGTTGTATGATGACTATGAGATGCAGTGGATAGGGGATTTTAACCCCAAAATGATCAATATCGCAGAAAGCCTGGGCACCTACCGCAGCCGGCGGCTGGTTACCTACCGCTACCTGTTTGACCGGGAGAAGGAGTTCAGGCGGCACCCTATAGTGTAGGCCGTGAAGCCTTGCCGGCGGGCCGCCGCGAAATCACTTTTTAGTTCCTACTTTTTGCGTTACTTTCGAACTTTGGAAAGGAGTCAGTCCCATCATGGAAAATTTTATTGTATCCGCCCGTAAGTACCGTCCGCAGAACTTCTCAACGGTAGTTGGGCAAGCCCATATCACCACAACGCTTAAAAATGCCATCCGCAACAACCAGCTGGCGCATGCCTTCCTGTTTTGCGGGCCGCGCGGCGTAGGTAAAACCACCTGTGCCCGCATACTGGCCAAAACCATCAACTGCGAGAATTTGCAGCCAGACGGGGAGGCCTGTAACGCGTGTAATTCCTGCCGCACCTTCAATGAGGGCAGCTCTTTTAATATTCATGAGCTGGATGCGGCCTCCAATAACTCCGTAGACGATATCCGCACCCTGGTAGACCAGGTACGGTTTGCTCCCCAGGCCGGCAAGTACAAGATCTATATCATAGATGAGGTGCACATGCTCAGCTCTTCGGCCTTCAACGCCTTTCTGAAAACGCTGGAAGAGCCCCCCTCCTATGCCATTTTTATACTGGCCACCACGGAAAAGCACAAAATTCTGCCCACCATCCTGAGCCGCTGCCAGATATTCGACTTCAAGCGCATCACCATACAGGATACGGTAGACCACCTGCAGGAGATCGTGGGCAAGGAAGGTATGACGGCGGAAGGCGACGCGCTGCACCTGATAGCCCAGAAAACCGACGGCTGCATGCGGGATTCCCTCAGCACGCTTGACAAGATCGTGAGCTTTACCGGCGGCCACCTCACCTACCAGAATACGCTGGAGCACCTCAACATACTGGACTACGATTATTTCTTCAAGGTAATGGACGCCGTGCTGACACAGGATGTAGCCGGCGCCCTGCTGATCTATGACGAAATTCTGCAGAAGGGTTTTGAAGGAGACAACTTCCTCGGCGGCTGGGCGGAATTTCTGCGCAACCTGCTGGTGTGTAAAGACGAGAAGGTGCTGCACCTGATGGAAGTAAGCGCCAACCTGAAAGACCGTTACAAGCAGATGAGCGGCCGGGTGAGCGCCGCCTACCTGGTTACCGCCCTGCACCTGCTGAATGAAAATGAAATAGGCTACCGCATGGCGCGCAACAAGCGCCTGCATGTGGAAATGGCGCTGATCAGGCTCTGTTACCTGCAGCAGGCCGTTACCCTCGTCAGCAACGACCAGAGCGGCGAAGTGGTAAAAAAAAACCTGATCCCTGAAGGGGCGCCGCAACGGCTGCGGGCTCCGATGGCCCAGCCCATTTATGGCAAACCCGCTACCAGCAAGAGTATTGCGGCAGATACCCCCCGGCTGACCATTGAAGTGGAGAAGGGGCAGGCGGGCACGGGCAATATGCCGCAACCGGGCGTACAAACTGCAACCGGTTCTGCAACGCACGCTCATGGCGCCGTAGCAGCCGCCGCTATGGCTACGCCGGCAGGCACTGCGAGCCCGGCAACGGGCGCCTCAGGTTTGGCTACGCCAGCTGGTGCAGGAACTGCAGGTTCAGCTGCGCCTGCAGGCGTTTCAGGCGCGGCTCACACAGCCGGTGCTCCCGGTACGGGAAGCGTTGGCCAATCACCGGTATCCGGCGCCATGCCGCCGCCATCGTCACGGCCCGCATCAGGCAATCCCGCCACGGCACCCACCACCAAGCTCACCGGCCTGGCCGCCATGAGAGAAGCCCTGGCCGCAAAACAGCAGCATGAGAACGCTGCAGCCGCGGCGGCCGCCTCCGCCAGCGTACCCCTTACCGCCGGCGCACTGGCAGTTTACTGGGAAGAATTTATAGACCGCTTCCGCCAGGCCAATAAAATGACCGTGGTGGGCAACCTGCAACTGGCACAGGTAGTGCTGCTGGGGCCTGAAGAAATAGGGCTCATCAGCCGTAACATTGTGCAGTACCGGTTCATGGAAGAAGAAAAGCTCGAAATATCAGATTTCTTCAAAAAGAAATTCAGGAACAAAGACCTGGTGCTCACCCTCTCGCTGGACGAAAGCCAGCAGGAAGTAGCAGATACCGGCCCCGCACCGCTTTCAAGCCGGGAGCAGTACGCCCGCATGGTTGAAAAATACCCGCTGGTGAAAGAGCTGAAAGACAGGCTGAACATGGAACTGGACTTTTAGGCAGTCCGTTTTTGATAATATCTATTTTTTAAACACCCTTCACCCGTATGCTTTGCGTTTTTGCGCAAAAACTTGTAGGTTTGGGCAAAATTTCGAAGAAACACTATGGCAGAAGTTATCAGAATGCCCCTTTTAAGCGATACCATGACGGAAGGGGTGATTGCGGAATGGCATAAGAAGGTAGGCGATACCGTTAAGTCAGACGATGTGATTGCAGAAGTGGAAACCGACAAGGCCACCATGGAAGTGATCGGCTACGTGGACGGAACGTTGTTATATATAGGTGTGGAGAAAGGAAAGGCCGCCAAGGTAAATGACATCATTGCCATTGTGGGTAAACCGGGAGAAGATTACAAGCCGCTGCTGGAAGGCAACGGAAGCGCCGCCACAGCCGCCGCTCCGGCCGCAAAAGAGGCGCCGGCCAAAGAAGCCGCTCCCGCAGCAGAAGAAAAACCTGCCGTTGATAACGCCGCCCTGGAAAAAGCGCTGAAAGATGCTACGGTGATCCGTATGCCCCTGCTTAGCGATACCATGACGGAAGGCAAGATCGTGGCCTGGAATAAAAAAGTAGGCGATACCGTTAAAAGTGATGATGTGCTGGCGGAAGTGGAAACCGACAAGGCTACCATGGAAGTGATAGGATATGCAGACGGTACCCTGCTGTACATAGGCGTTCCCGAAGGCGAAGCCGCCAAGGTGAACGGTATTATTGCCATTGTAGGTAAAAAGGAAGCCAATATAGAAGCCATCCTGGCCGCTGAAAAAGCAGGTGGCGCCGCTCCCGCCAAGGCCGCAGCCCCTGAAGCAGCTGCTGCCGCGCCGGCACAGGCCGCCGCTGAAGCAGCACCCGCCGCTGCCGGCGGTACAGACGGAGGCCGGGTGAAAGCCTCTCCCCTTGCCAAAAAACTGGCAGAGGAAAAAGGCATAGACATCAACCAGGTAACCGGTACCGGAGATGGCGGCCGCATTGTGAAAAAAGACATTGACAGTTTTGTACCTTCCAAAGCCGCGCCAGCCGCTGCCCCCGCAGCAGGCGCTCCCGCCGCCGCCCCCAAAGTGGCGCCGTTTGCCCCCGCAGGCCAGGAAGGTTATACAGATACCCCCGTTTCCCAGATGCGGAAGGTGATAGCCCGCCGCCTGGGAGAAAGCAAGTTCAGCGCGCCGCACTTCTACCTTACCATGGAAATTAACATGGACAAGGCCATAGAAGCCCGCGAAGGCATCAACAAGGTATCTCCCGTGAAAGTTTCTTTCAACGACATGGTGATCAAGGCCTGCGCTATGGCCCTGCGCCTCCACCCTGACGTGAACAGCAGCTGGATGGGTGATTTCATCCGCCACAACCAGCATATCCACATCGGCTCCGCCGTAGCGGTAGACGAAGGGCTGATTGTTCCGGTGATCCGCTTTGCCGACCAGAAGAGCTTCTCACAGATTGCCGCTGAAACCAAAGCCCTGAACGATAAAGCCAAAAACAAAAAACTGCAGCCGCAGGAGTTTACCGGCAATACCTTCACCGTGTCCAACCTGGGCATGATGGGCATTGAAGAGTTCACCGCCATCATCAACCCGCCAGACTCCGCCATCCTGGCTGTAGGCGGCATTAAAGAGACCGTAGTGGTGGAAAACGGCCAGTTCAAGGCCACCAACATCATGAAAGTGACCATGAGCTGCGACCACAGAACGGTAGACGGAGCTGTGGGCGCCCGTTTCCTCGTAACCCTGAAAGGTTTCCTGGAAAACCCGGTAACCATGTTCGTATAAGATCATTGCAGCATATGCCTGAACGCCTCCGGTACAACCGGGGGCGTTCTTTTTTGACGTACCCTGGCCGGAATGTTCTAAAAATGCCCGGCCCAGATAGCAAGCTGGATGCAACACCGTTTCCGGCCGGCTCCCTACCCCGGCCCGGTGTGTTTTTCACGCCCAAGCCAGGTAACCGGCAATCCTGTTTCCGCCTGCATCGCCATCCCTGCCACTCTTGGAAAAATCCTAAAAAATCCCACCATATTTTGCTAAATTTATATTCGTACCCCCAAACGTAACGCAATGCCGCACGCCAAAAATGCTATACATTGGTTTGAAATTCCTGTGATGAACTTCGAACGGGCGAAGCAGTTCTACAGCGCCATACTCCAGGCAGACATCCAGGAATACTTCCAGGGCGCAGACCGCCGGGGGCTGCTGCAGTTTGATGCGGCCGAAGGCGGAGTAGGCGGCGCCATTGTGCAGGGCCCCGATTTCCTGAGCAGCCAGCGCGGATGCCTCGTTTACCTCTACTGCGGCAACGGCGTAACCGGCGTGCTGGAACGCGTGGTGGCTGCGGGCGGGCGTATTGAACGGGAAGTAACCCCGTTCCCCGATGCGGGGCGGTACGCCATTATTCTCGACAGCGAAGGCAACCGGGTAGCCCTGTACGGAGATGAATAATTCCCCCATTTATATTTCAATAAGTTTTGAAAGTTCAAAAACATTCTATAGCTTTGGTATATGAAATTGTCAGAAGCCAAAGCACAATTCATCCAGGCATGGGGCCTGCTGGGCGCGCAATGGGGCGTTAACCGCACCATGGCCCAGATACATGCCCTGCTGCTGATTGCCCCTGACCCGCTGAGCGCCGAAGAGATCATGGAAGCGCTTGACATTTCGCGGGGTAATGCCAACATGAACGTGCGCGAGCTCATGAACTGGGGCATCGTGGAAAAAATACTGGTGCCGGGCGAAAGGAAAGAATTCTTCGTTGCCGAAAAAGACATCTGGAAAGTAGGCATTGCCATTGCCAGGGAAAGAAAAAAACGCGAGCTGGACCCGGTGCTCAAAGTGTTACTGCAGCTCAACAAAGTAGAAGGGGACCAAAAAGATAAACACGTAAAGGCCTTCCGCGAAACCATACAGAACATCCAGAAGTTCGCCAACCAGACAGACGCGGCCCTCAACGCCTTTATCAAGTCAGAAGAGAACTGGTTTTACAGCACTTTGCTGAAAGTGATCCGCTAACAACGGAGCCTTCCATCCATTGTTTTTCATTATACCACAATGTTTCAATGTTTTCTGAAAGATTTAAAATATCCTTGCCATGAAAAATAAAAAGATCGTGATTGCCGGCGGCAGCGGGTTCATAGGCGCAGGCCTGATAGAATACTTCGGCCCGGAGAACAGCATTGTAGTGCTCAGCAGGGCCAAAGCCCGCCGTTCCGGTACAGTAAGCTACGTGCAGTGGGACGGGAAAAGCCCCGGCCCCTGGGTGCAGGAGCTGGAGGGAGCAGATCTGCTGGTGAACCTGGCGGGCAAAAGCGTGAACTGCCGGTATAATGAAGCCAATAAAGCCGCCATTTTCGACAGCCGCCGGCAAAGTACCGCCATACTGGGCGAAGCCGTCAAAAGCCTGCAAAAGCCCCCGGCGCTCTGGATCAATGCCGCCTCCGCTACCATTTACCGCCATGCGGAAGACCGGCCCATGGATGAATTTACGGGCGAGTTCCATGACGATTTTTCCGTGCAGGTGTGCCGGCTCTGGGAAAAAACCTTCAATGATCTCACCCTGCCGCATACACGTAAAGCGGTATTGCGCATTGCCATTACGCTCGGCAAACAGGGCGTGATGGAACCTTACCTCAACCTGGTGAAGTTCGGCCTGGGCGGTTACCAGGGCAACGGCCGCCAGATGTATAGCTGGGTGCACATCACAGACGTGGCCCGTATGATGGAATGGTTGTTTGAGCACCCGGAGTGCAGCGGCACCTATAACTGCGCCGCGCCAGGCCCGGTTACCAACCGTGAGTTCATGGCCACCCTGCGCAAAGCCGCCGGCCACCTCTTTGGCTTGCCCGCCCCCGCGTGGATGCTGAAAATAGGCGCTGCGCTGATAGGCACGGAAACAGAACTGCTCCTGAAAAGCCGCTGGGTGTTGCCCACGCGCATTACACAGGCCGGCTTCAGCTTCCGGTACCCGCAGCTGGAAGGGGCCATGGCGCAGATCATCGGCAGCCTGCCGCGCCGGCGTTACCACCTGTTCTGAATCAACTGACAGTACGTCGGTAATTGGCCTTGGTATGTGTTTTGCTGCTGTAGCCATATGAGCACTCCTAAACTGACCGTGGTAATTGGCGCATCAGAAAACCCGCAGCGCTACAGCTTTCTGGCCGTGAACCGCCTGCGGGCCAACGGGCATCCGGTGGTGGCCATCGGGAAAAGAGCGGGGCAGATAGGCGATACGCCCATCACCAAAGAACATCCGCCCCTTCAAAACGTTGATACCGTTACGTTATATCTTAACCCCACGCTGCAGCAGGAGTATTACGACTACATCCTGGGCCTGCACCCGAAACGTATCATTTTCAACCCCGGCACGGAAAACACCGAACTGATCGCCAAGGCCGGGGAAAACGGCATTGAGGCCAAAGAGGCCTGCACCCTGGTGATGCTGAGCACGGGGCAGTACTGACCTCACTGCCATATGCCAGGCGCTGGCCGCATAATAATCCACATCGTTTCCCCAAACCGGGCCCCTGCTCCCCGCCCTTTGCTGTAACTGCAGTAAAAAGTTGTATATTCGGATAATCTTACATGCATTCTTGTTGACCCTCTCGGCATAAAGACCCATCAGACCGGATATCCGTTACCGTTAGTATTTCACTCTCAAACATCATCTCATGAAATGGAGAAGATTTAATGGCGATCCTATTCACCTGCCCATTAAGGAGGAAGTGCGGCATGCCATTGTCCGGGAAACCGGCCTTGGCAACCGCTTAAAAGTCTGCATCGGCACAGACTCCCAGGTTAAAGGGCCTGATACGGAATTTGCCACCGTAATTGTGTTCCTCCGCGAGGGGCACGGCGGGTTCATGTTCATCCACAATGAAAGGACCCGCGATGTGTATTCCATCAAAGAAAGAATGCTGGTAGAAGTAGCCAAAAGCATCGAGATCGCTTATGAGCTGTGCGACCTGTTCACGGAGTATGACGTGGATATGGAAGTGCATGCGGACATCAACACCAATCCGCAGTTCAAGAGCAACCTGGCCCTGCGTGAGGCCATGGGCTACATCCTGGGTATGGGCTTTGCTTTCAAGGCCAAGCCTGAAGCCTTTGCCAGCAGCAGCTGTGCCAACAAAATAGTGAACTAGGCTATTCCGCGGAAGCGCGCGTTCATTTCCTCAATAAACGCCAGGATCTGGTCCCGGCCTGTCTTTTTTACCGTTGACGTAACGTAATTGGCGGGCAGGAACTGCCAGGTTTCCCGGAGCTTGTTCAAAAAAGCCTTCACATTCCGACTGGTTTCCAGTTGCGTGTTCTTGTCTGCCTTTGTGAACACCAGCTGGAAAGGTATCTGCCACTCCCCCAACTGATTGATAAACTCGATATCTATTTTCTGCGGCGTTAACCGGCTGTCTATCAGCACAAATACATTCACCAGGTTAGGTCGCTTGCGCAGATAGTTCTCGATCATCTGCTCCCAGCTTCTGCGCTGGCTTTGAGATACTTTTGCAAAACCATAGCCCGGCAAATCTACCAGGTACCATTCCTTGTTGATCAGGAAATGATTGATCAGCTGCGTTTTACCCGGCGTGCCGGACGTTTTGGCCAGCTTTTGCTGATTGGCCAGCATATTGATCAGGCTGGACTTGCCCACATTGGAACGGCCGATAAAGGCGTATTCCGGTTTGTCCGCCACCGGGCATTTTTCCCAGTCTACATTACTGATCAGGTATTCTGCAGATTTGATCACCATAATTTTTCCATTTGCGGCCCCTCAACTACCTTTGCGGCACTATGGCCAGTAAAGATGTACAGAAGGTGGTCCCGTTTGAAGGGTCAAAATTAAGCAAGAAGGAGCAGATAGCCCACATGTTTGACGACATTGCGGGCCGGTACGATTTCCTGAACCGCTTTATGAGCCTTGGCATTGACGTTACCTGGCGTAAAAAAGCCCTCCGCATGCTGAAAAGCCTGCAGCCCAAACAGATGCTGGACGTGGCCACCGGCACCGGAGACGTGGCCATCATGGCCCAGCGCATGCTGCAGCCTGACCATATCACCGGCATAGACATTTCCGAAGGCATGCTGGAGCTGGGCCGCGCCAAGGTGAGCAAAGCCGGTTTTGACGGCAAGATCACGCTGCAGCAGGGAGACAGCGAAACAATAAATTTTCCCGATGCAACGTTTGATGCCATAACGGCGGCCTTTGGCGTGCGGAACTTTGAAAACCTGGAAAAGGGGCTGTCTGAAATGTGCAGGGTGCTCAAACCCGGCGGAAAGGCGGTGATACTGGAGTTTTCCAATCCCACCAAAACGCCCGTGAAACAATTATATAATTTTTATTTTCGTTATATTACTCCCTGGATCGGGAAATGGATCGCACGTAATAAAGCAGCCTACACCTACCTGCCAAGTTCCGTAAAGGCGTTCCCCCAGGGCCAGGCAATGTGCGATATTTTACACAAAGTTGGGTTTCAGGCTGTTACATGCAAAACGCTAACCTTCGGCATATGTTCCATTTATTGCGCTACCCGCTAGCGGGCGCGTTGTTGCTCCTGCTCAGTGCACTGCCGGCCAGGGCACAGATCAATATGGAGGAACATGACCGCAAACCTTATTATTTCGGCATCACCCTGGCGGCCAACCAGTCTTCCCTCCGGCTGACCCATTCCGATATTTTCCTCCACCAGGATTCCATCATGGTGGCAGAACCGCTGAAAACCGTGGGCTTTAACCTGGGCCTGCTGGCCAACCTGCGCCTCAGCAACCGTTTTGACCTGCGGGTGAACCCCCAGCTGCTGTTTGCCAATAAAAACCTCTTTTTCAAGGAAAACTATCCCAAGAGAGATACGGAAAAGAAAGTGGAATCTATTGTAGTCAGCTTTCCCCTCCAGATCAAGTTCAAATCAGACCGCATCAACAACATGCGGGTATATACTATAGCCGGCGTGAAGGTAGACCATGACCTTGCTTCGAACAAAAGCGCGCGCATGGCGGAAGACCTGGTGAAGATCAACAAAACCACCTACGGCTTTGAACTTGGCGCCGGGTTCGAATTTTATTTCCCGTCTTTCATTTTCACCCCTGAGTTCAAGATCAGCAACGGCCTTAACAACGTGCATGTGAAAGACCCCAACCTGCGCTACTCCAACGTGATAGACCAGCTGCATTCCCGCATGATCGTGTTTTCCATCCATCTGCAAGGGTAAAGTTCTTACCTTTGCGCCATGCAAAATATCATCCTCCGCAATATAGCCGTAGTGAATGAGGGCAGCACCAAAGTGCAGGACGTACTCATCCGCAATGGCCGCATAGAAAAAATAGCGTCGCAGATCAACGCCCAAGGCAGGGAAATAAACGGGGAAGGGAAACATCTGCTCCCCGGGGTTATAGATGACCAGGTGCACTTCCGTGAGCCGGGCCTTACCCACAAAGCCACCATAGCCTCAGAAGCCCGCGCCGCCGTGGCAGGAGGTACCACCAGCTTCATGGAAATGCCCAATACCAAGCCGGAAGCCGTTACCCAGGAAAGGCTGGAAGATAAATACAGCATTGCGGCCGCCGGCTCCCTCGCCAACTATTCTTTCTTCATGGGCGTGGCTAATGATAATGCGGAGGAAGTGCTGAAAACCAACGCCAAAAAAGACCGCGTAGCAGGCGTAAAAATATTCATGGGCTCGTCTACCGGCAACATGCTGGTAGACAATTACCTCACCCTCGAAAAGATATTCTCGGAAACGGAACTGCTCATTGCCACCCACTGTGAAGATGAGAAGATCATCCGCGCCAATATGGAACAGTTCAAACAGGCAAAAGGAGATGCCCTCACCGCGGCAGATCATCCCCTCATCCGCAATGAGGAAGCCTGTTTTGAATCTTCCCTGGTAGCCATCCAGTTTGCCAAAAAGCACAACTCCCGCCTGCACATCCTGCACATCTCCACTGAAAAGGAGCTGCAGCTGTTCGGCAACCTGCTGCCCCTGCAGGAAAAAAGGATTACGGCGGAAGTATGCGTGCACCACCTGTGGTTTACCGCAGATGACTATACGAAATACGGCAACCTCATCAAATGCAATCCCGCCATTAAAGCGCCTCACCACCGCGAAGCGCTCTGGAAAGGCTTGCTGGATGACCGGCTGGACATCATTGCCACAGACCATGCGCCCCATACCTGGGACGAAAAACAGCAGCCCTACCTGCAGGCGCCCTCCGGTGTGCCGCTGGTACAGCACAGCCTGCTGATGATGCTGGAGCAGGTAAAGGCAGGCCGCTTTACCATAGAAAAAATGGTGCAGAAAATGAGCCACGCCCCGGCGGAGTGCTTCCGCATTAAAGAAAGGGGTTACCTGCGTGAAGGATACTATGCAGACGCCGTGATAGCAGACCTGGCCGCCTCCACAACGGTAAACAAAAACAATATCTACTATAAATGCGGCTGGAGCCCCTTTGAAGGCCACACCTTCCCGGCGGCCGTTACGCATACCTTCGTAAACGGCCACCTGGCTTACGAAAACGGGCAATTCAATGAAAATCAGTTAGGACAGCGCCTCCTGTTCAACGCATAATTTTATACGGCAGGAAAAAATCTGCCCTGCCGTATAAAATTTATATGGAATTTTTACTATCCTGCATCTACCTCCGTAATACGATTCACTGTAAATTCACATAAATTTCTGCGAATGGAGCTGGATAAAACAACCTATCTCGATCTTTCTATCTTCAACCGTGAAGACGAATACTCCCTGTTCCATAAACTGGATTTCACCACTACCTCCGGCGGCCGCGAGTACCTGCGCACGTTGTTCAGCAACCCGCTGAAGGACATTGCCTCCATCCACAACCGCCAGCAAATGCTGCAATACCTGCTTGACCATGCGGATGCCTGGCCGCCCATGATCTCCAATGGTACCATTGTAGTGGTGGAGAACTACCTGAACGCGGAAATAGAGCCTATCTCCAATTCAGAAGGCCCCGCCCTCTACCTGAACGCGGTGATCACCAAAACCATTTATGCGCCTGACTTCGGGTTCATCAAATTTTCCTTTGACCAGATCATCAACCTCATCAACGGCTTCACCCATCTCACCCAAACGGTAGATGTTGAGCACGCGCCCGTTACCCTGCGCTCCATACTGGAAAGAGCGCGGGTGCTGATACAGCACAAGGAATTCCAGGACGTGGTGCAGCTCAAGGCCAACGACAATTTTAACTTCGTGCAGATACTGCGGTACGATAAGCTGATCCGCAGCCGTCACAAAAAAGCGCTGTGGGAGCTGACGGAGCTTTACACCCGCCTGGATGCGTATCACAGCATGGCCATGGCCATGCGCCACTTCTCGCTCAACTTTCCGGTTTTCTCCGAAGAGAACAAACCGCACATTGCCATCAAACAACTGTATCACCTCATATTACCGCAGCCGGTAGCGTACGATGTGGCCATGGACCCGCACCGCCATTTCATTTTCCTGACGGGCGCCAACATGGCCGGTAAAACCACCTTCATCAAGGCTGTAGGCATCTCCGTATTCCTGGCCCACCTGGGCCTGGGCGTGCCGGCCAAAGAAATGCAGCTCAGCTTCTTCCACGGCATACTCAGCAATATTGATGTGAAAGACAATATTTTCAAGGGCGAAAGTTACTTCTATAACGAGGTGCAGCGTATCAAGAACACCATCATCAAGATCAGCAACCAAAAAAACTGGCTGATACTGATAGACGAAATGTTCAAGGGCACCAATGTGGAAGACGCCAAAAACTGTTCCCTGGCCGTTATTCACGGGCTGCTGCATAACCACCAGTGCCTCTACATCCTCTCCACCCACCTGTACGAAATTGCGGAAGAGCTGCAGCAGGAAGACCAGATCATTTTCAAATACTTCCAGTCAGAAGTGGTAGATGATAACCTGCGCTTCACCTATGAATTGAAGAACGGCATTGCGAAAGAGAAACTGGGCTACCTGATCCTGAAAAAAGAAAAAGTTATTGAGCTGCTGGCAGCGATGAAAGAAGGAAATTGACTATCTTCGGAGGGCACCAACCATTGTTTGTTACATGCTCACTAAAGTATTCGGAAGCGCCGTACATGGCGTGGAAGCCATCACCATCACCATTGAGGTCAACGTAGGCCAGGGCACCAAATTCTTCCTGGTGGGCCTGCCTGATAACGCGGTAAAAGAAAGCGCCTACCGCATAGAGACCGTTATCAAGAACACCGGCTACAAAATGCCGCGGCTGCGCACGGTGGTCAACATGGCGCCGGCAGACATCCGCAAAGCGGGCGCAGCATATGACCTTCCCATCACCGCCGGCATACTGGCCGCCTCAAAACAGGTAGTATACACCCGCTCTCCGGAGGCATACATCATCATGGGAGAGCTATCGCTGGACGGTTCTTTGCGCCCCGTCAGGGGAGCGCTCTCCATGGCATTGCAGGCAAAAAAAGAAGGGTTCAGGGGCATTATACTGCCATACCAGAACGCGCAGGAAGCCGCTATGGTAGAGGGCCTGGAAGTGTATGGCGCGAAGCACTGCGGCGAGGTGACAGATTTTTTGCAGGGTAAGGAAACGCTTGAGCCGCAGCCGCGCGGCAGCCATGCCATACAGGAAAGATTTGAGGTGGATTTTTCTAAGGGGCAGGAGAGCCCGATCACGGATCATTCACAGGCGATGGAAAGGCAATGTTCAGGCGTGCGCAATTGTGAAACAACCGGTGCCAGGCAGTTTGACATAGATTTTGATGAAGTAAAAGGCCAGCGTTCTATTAAAAGGGCCATGGAAATTGCTGCCGCCGGAGGCCACAACCTTATTCTGATAGGCCCTCCCGGCGCGGGCAAAACAATGCTGGCCAAACGGTTGCCCACCATACTCCCTCCCCTGACGCTCGATGAGGCCCTGGAAAGCACAAAAATACATTCTGTGGCCGGAAAGCTGCCCGGTGGCACAAGCATCATTACCAACCCTCCCTTCCGTTCACCCCATCATACCATTAGTGACATTGCGCTGGCAGGAGGAGGCAGTATGCCCGTTCCGGGAGAAATATCGCTGGCCCATCATGGCATATTATTCCTTGATGAGCTTCCTGAATTTAAACGCTCAGTGCTTGAAGCACTAAGGCAGCCCATGGAAGAAAGAAGGATCACGATTTCGAGGGCACGTTTTTCTGTTGACTTTCCCGCTGCATTTATGCTGATAGCTTCTATGAACCCTTGCCCTTGCGGATATTTTAATCATCCGGAAAAGGACTGTTCATGTCCGCCGGGTATTGTTCAGAAATACCTGAACAAAATATCCGGCCCGCTGCTTGACCGGATTGACCTGCATGTGGAAGTCACTCCGGTAGCTCCCTCTGACATAGCCCGCACCTCCGCATTGCCGGAGGAGCCAAGCCAGACGATCCGTGAACGGGTAGTGGCCGCGCGTGCCATTCAGCTGGAACGTTTCATGAAAAATGCGCAAGAGATCCACCGCAATGCACAAATGAACAACCGCCTGCTTCAGCGGCATTGCCGCCTCCCCCAGGCCGCTCAATCACTGCTGGAAAATGCCATGACGCGCCTGCAGCTTTCAGCGCGGGCGTATGACCGCATTCTGAAGGTGAGCCGCACCATTGCAGACCTGGCGGGCAGCACGGATATTGCAGCGGAGCATATTGCGGAGGCCATACAGTTCAGAACGCTGGACAGGGGGAACTGGGGCCGCTTTCAATGCTGACCGTTCTGCTGCTCCACCTTTTTGTACTCTTCGCTGAGTTTCCGCTGTACATCAGACGGAACGGGGGCGTATTCCGCAAATACAGCCTTCACCTTGGCTTTGCCCTGGGTAACGTTGCGCAGGGCGGCAAACAGTTTGTCCAGCTCGGCCTGCGGGGTTTTGGCCTTGATCACCTGGCTGGCCTTGCCGCTGTCCATACCGGTGATGACGCTGCGGTGAGTTTGCAGCTCGCTCATAATGTCTCCCATCATTACATCAGGAGCAGTGGCCTCGAGGTCATACACCGGCTCCAGCAGTTGCGGGGCGGCCTGGTGAAAGGCGTCGCGGAAGGCCATCATGCCGGCTATTTTGAAAGAAATATCGTTGCTGTCTACGGGGTGCATCTTGCCATCATACACACTCACGCGTACATCACGCACGTAGGAGCCGGTAAGCGGGCCTTCCTGCATTTTTTCCATCACGCCTTTGAGAATGGAAGGCAGAAAACGGGCGTCTATGGCGCCGCCTACAATGCAGTTATTGAACACCAGCTTGCCGCCCCAGTTCAGGGCTATTTCTTCCGTTTCACGAACGGGAAACTCTTTGCTCACCGGCATGCCGTCATAATAAGGTTCAATTTTCATGTATACTTCCCCGAACTGGCCGGCGCCGCCTGATTGTTTTTTGTGGCGGTAAGAGGCCATGGCGGGTTTCTGGATGGTTTCGCGGTAGGGGATGCGGGCGGGCAGGTATTCCACCTGCATGTTGTAGATATTTTCCAGCCGCCATTTGGTAACCGCCAGGTGCAGGTCTCCCTGCCCGTGCAATATGACCTGTTTCAGCTCGCGGTTATACTCTATTTCCAGGGTAGGGTCTTCCGTATGGATCTCCGCCAGCACTTCTCCCAGCTTTTCATCGTCTCCCTTGTTTTTGGCCACTATGGCCACTCTGACCTTGGGCGGCGGAAAGTGGATAGGGTCTATTTGCGCGGTAAAGTTTTTTTCATTCAGCGTATGATTGGTGAAAGTGTTCTTGAGCTTGAGGGTACAGCCAATGTCCCCTGAACGGAGGCGCTCCACGGGCTGCCGGTTTTTGCCGTCTGCAATGAAGAGCTGGTTGAGCCGTTCGGTAGTATCGCCTTTTTCGTTGTACAGTTCCTGCCCTGTTTTTAATTCGCCGCTCATTACCTTGAAAAAGGAGAGCTTGCCAATGTGGGGTTCCAGCAAGGTTTTGAAAACGAACAGGCAGGTGGGGCCGGCCGGGTCACAGGGTATCTCCTTGCCGTCTTCCGCCTGTTCAGGCGGCATTTCCACGGCGGACGGCGCCACGTTGTCAATAAAACCCATCAGGCGGCCGCTACCCATGTTGTTGCGCGCGCTGAGGCAGAAAACGGGGAACACCTGGTGTTTCATCATGCCTATTTTCAGGCCTTGCCGCAGCTCATCTTCATCCAGGCTTCCTTTTTCAAAGAACAGTTCCATCAGGGCATCATCGTTTTCAGCTGCTTTTTCTACCAGCTCATTATGCAGGGCATCCGCCTGCTCCTTTTCTTCCGGGGGTATAGGCAGCTTTTCCGGCTTGCCGCCGCCGGGCGGAAAGCGGTACATGGTCATTTTCAGCAGGTCTATGATGGCATTGAACCCCGGGCCCTGGTTCACCGGGTATTGCATCACGGTAACGGCGTTACCAAAAAACTTTTTGGCCTGTTCAAGCACCTGGGCGTAATTGGCATTCTCATGGTCCAGGTGGTTAATGGCCAGAATGGTCGGTTTGTTGTAACGGTCAACATAGTCCCAGATCAGTTCCGTACCTACTTCCACCCCGTTGTAAGCATGCAGCAGCATTACTGCCGTGTCACAAACGCGGATGGAAGATATTAGCTCCCCCGCAAAGTCCTCCAGCCCCGGCGTGTCTATGATATTGATCTTGTAATCTTTCCATTCCGTATGCAGGGTAGTGGCGTATACGGAATTGCCCCTTTCGTGTTCCACTTCGTGATAGTCAGACACCGTGTTCATTTCTTCTACGGTGCCCCGTTTACTGATGATGCCGGCTTCGAACAGCATGTCCTCAGCCAGCGTTGTTTTGCCGCTCTTGGCAGCGCCAATGAGCACAACGTTTTTCAAGTGTTTTTCATCATACATTTTCATACGGCAGGCATTTTAACGTGGTGAGCAATGCCGGGTTATTGCGTATGACCGGTCAAGGGGGTAAAATATCAGTTTTCCAGGCTTACAACATGCTGCTTAGATTTCCCGGCTTGTACTATTAAATTACGCAATTTTTAGGGTAAATACCGTGATAAGTGCAGCTTAAAATTGATGTTCCAACATCATTACAGGCCCATTTTCCCCTACCTTTGCGGCATAACCCGGGGCCGCTGTATTTCTCCTGCGGTGGGAACTACAATGCCATGCCCCCAAAAGACCACTTATATACGCATGAAATTATTATTGAAATACCTCCGGAACTATAAATGGCTGATTGCGCTGGCTTTGTTGCTGGCTACGGTGAACCAGGTGTTTTCCCTGATGGACCCCTGGATATTCGGGAAAATAGTAGACCAGTTTGCCGCCCATCCCCACTCATTCAACAAGATAGGCGAAACGGTAGTACCCCGCAGCGAAAATCAGTACCTGTACGGTGTGCTGCTGCTGTTGCTGGCCTCCATAGGGGTGGCCATGGTATCCCGCATTGCCAAGGCTTTCCAGGATTATTTTGTGAGCGCCATTACCCAGAAGCTGGGGGCGCAGATGTATACAGACGGCTTGCGGCATTCCATGCGCCTGCCTTACCAGGAGTTTGAAGACCAGCGCTCCGGTGAAACGCTGGCCATACTGCAAAAGGTGCGGCTCGATTCCGAGAAGTTCATTTCCCAGTTCATTAACATCCTGTTCACTACCCTGGTGGGCGTGGTGTTTGTAATGGTGTTCGCTTACCGCGTGCACTGGTCATTAGTGTTCGTATACTTTGGCGGCTGCGTGCTGCTGGGCTGGCTGATGAACGTGCTGAGCAGAAAGATCAAGTTCATCCAGAAAAACATTGTAAAGGAGACTACCGTGCTGGCCGGCGCCACTACCGAGTCATTGCGCAATATTGAGCTGGTAAAAAGCCTGGGGCTCACCAACCAGGAAATACGCCGCCTGAATACCAACACCATGAAAATATTGCTGCTGGAGCTGAAGAAAGTGAGAAGCGTACGCAGTATTGCCTTTGTGCAGGGCACGTTTGTGAACCTGCTGCGCTCCAGCATCCTCTTCCTGCTGCTGTACCTGGTGTACAGGGATACGGCCACGCTGGGGCAGATATTCACCCTCCAGCTGTATTCTTTCTTCCTGTTCGGCCCCTTGCAGGAGCTGGGCAACATCATACTGGCTTACCGCGAAGCAGAAGTATCGCTGGGTAATTTTGAGCGCATCCTGCAAACGCCGGTAGAAGAAACGCCGCAAAACCCGCCGAAGCTCTCCGGTATACGGGAGCTGCAATTTGACGGCGTAAGCTTTAAGCACCTCACGGCGCTCAACAAGGCGCTGGACGATATCAATTTTGATGTAAAAATAGGCGAGACCATTGCCTTTGTAGGCCCCTCCGGCAGCGGCAAAACCACGCTGGTAAAATTGCTGGTAGGCCTGTACAAGCCCGGTGAAGGCCGCATCCTGTACAACGGCATGAACGCGTCAGACATTGATATTGAGGAACTGCGCCACCAGATAGGCTTTGTTACGCAAGACACCCAGCTGTTCTCCGGCACCATCCGGGAAAACCTGCTGTTCGTCAACCCCAGGGCCACAGAAGAAGAACTGATGAGCGCCCTGCAGCGGGCCGCCTGCTACAGCTTGCTGGCGCGTGCGGAAAAAGGGATAGATACGGTGATAGGCGAAGGCGGTATCAAAATATCAGGCGGGGAAAAACAACGCCTCTCCATTGCCCGCGCATTGCTGCGGCAACCGCGGCTGCTGGTGTTTGATGAAGCCACCTCCGCGCTGGATTCCATCACCGAAGAAGAGATCACCCAAACCGTGCGGAACGTTACTTCCAGCAAGGAACATATTACGGTAATGATTGCCCACCGCTTGTCTACCATCATGCATGCAGACCGCATTTACGTGCTGGAAAAAGGCCGCATTGTGGAAACCGGCGCACACCATGCCCTGCTGGCAGAGAAAGGCCTTTATTATGCCATGTGGCGCCAGCAGATAGGCGAGCGCAAAACCCAGGAAAGCATACAACCCGCATAGCCGGGGGAAATTTGTAAATTTGCGGTACCATGGCCAAAAGACCGAACTACTTTCTCAGCATGCTCAAAATGAAATGCCCCCGTTGCAGAAGGGGCAACATGTACCGTACAAAAAACCCTTTTCACTGGCGTTTTTCGAAGATTTTTGACATGTATGAGCGCTGCCCCGTCTGCAACCAGCAATATGAGCTGGAAACGGGTTTCTGGTTCGGTACCGGTTACGTCAGCTATGCGCTTGCCGTGGCCCTGTCTGTTTTTAACCTGATCTGGTACTGGCTGCTGTTCGGTATTTCCTGGAAAGACAACAGCATCTTCTACTGGCTGGGGGTGAACGGGGTTATACTGCTGGTATTGCAACCCTGGTTGATGCGAATTTCGCGCACCATCTATCTCTATTTCTTCGTGTATTACGATGAAGAGACGGAGCGCCTGCCGGACACGGTTCATAAGCATGGTGAACACTCCTCTCCGCATCCGGCAGGGCATTCACATTAAAAAGACATAAAGACATTTTGTTTATCAAGGGCCGTAAAAACGGCCCTTTTTGCTTTTCATCCAAAATCTGAGCAGTATGTCAGATCATCTTTAGTGCATTTCAATATGTTGAAACCGGTTTCCCGGTTAACGGTGCAATAACTAACAAATATAATTTTTCTCCTTTACTTTTTCCGGCCCTGTTTATGTGAGCGGTTACGAAACTCTCTCCTGCCCGGCGGGATTTTGTTATGACCGGTACACCCTGCCTTGCCCTGCAGCTGAAAAGACTATTTGCATCTTTGTTGCAAATATATAAATTTGCAACTTTGTTGCACTTCTAAAAACACCCTCTTATATGAAAAAAATCCTGATCCCCGGTTTGTTGCTGGCCCTCGTGGCAGCCGGTTGCCGCAAGAACGACAAACCCGCAGCCCCCCAGCAGCCGGAAGCGGCGTACCTCCGGCTGGTAGTGTCTGATGTAGACAAAGCCCAGATCACCGTACTGGAGCCTTTAACAAAGAAGACCACCGTTTACCCTGTAAAGGCCGCGCAACCTGCCCTGTATGCTACCAGCACCGGCCAGTTTGCGGCCATTCTCAGCCGGGCGGCCAATACGGTGGAGTTCTTTAATTCCGGTATTGAGAAACACGGCGGCCACCTGCACGTACACGACGCGGAAATGGCCGCCCAGCAGTTCACAGAAGCAGGCCCTACACACTTTTTTGCACATAACGGTCTCAACGCCATTTTTAATGATGGCACCGGCAGCCTCAGCCTGTTTAAAGACAGCGAGCTGGAAAGCGCCACCGGCAAAATATTGCCCGTAGCGGCCCCGCACCATGGCGCCATGGTGATCTTTGACGATCAGACCATTGCCGTTACACAAAAAGACGGTCCGGTAAGCGGTACCCTGCCGGAAAAAGTGAGGATCATAGACCGCTTTGGCGCCGTGCTGCATGAGGGCACCATTGCCACCCAGGGCATTCATGGTGACGCGGGCAACGGCAAGCTGGCCGCCTTTGGCAGTCCTGACGGCGTGCTGATAGTGGAGCCAGGCGGCAAACAATCCCTCATTCCCTATCCTGCAAATTTCGGTACGGCCTGGATAGGCACGGTGCTGGGCAACAAGGCGCTGCCTCACTTCTTCGGCTACCTGGCCCTGGGCCTTTACAAGATAGACCCGGCCACCCAAAAGATCTCGCTGGTGCTGAAAAACGAAAACAGCAACATTCACCAGTACATGCTGGATGAAAACGGCCGCAACCTGTATGTGCTGCTCACGGACGGCACCATCAAAATATTTGACGCTGCCGCCGCCCAGCTGAAAAAAGAAGGCAAAATTGCGCCCGCTATCCCCGCAGGGGCAACGGCCGCACAAAAGCCTTACTTCGGCGTATCGCGCAAATGCATTTATGTAACAGACCAGGCGGGCGGCGCTATCAAAATGTTTGAGGCTGCCAGCCTGAAAGAGCTCGGTTCCATACCGGTGGGCAACAAACCGTTCAAGGTGCTGGTTATTGGAGACCAGGAAGGCCTGGACGTAGATGAGCATTAGAACAACCATCCAGGCATGCAGGAGGCCGGTCTTTCAGGCCGGCCTCTAACTTGTTTGTGACAATACTATTTTAACCTCGTCTCCCCCCTGTTTTCCTTCGCTTCTCCTTCGCTTCACCTTCGCTTCTCGTTCGCTTGAGGTTCGCTCAAAGCCCTATGTTAAAATAGTATCAATTTACAGGGTTTTCAGGGAAAAATCATTTGATCTCCAGCGGAAACTCCGTTTGCGCATCCGTACTGCCGGGGCCGTAGCTGCCGTTCTTATTGCCGGGCTGGTGGCGCACCACCATGCGCAAAAAGCCGGTAAACGCACCCTTAGTGGCTACGTTCACTTCCAGCCCGATGGGCAGGTTGTTGGCATCCTTGTCAAGCGGGGTAACCGTGGCCACTGTAGTAAGAGAATCAGCTACATTGGCGTTGGCCTGGCTGAAAAACAGGTGGAACAGGCGGTGCTCGTCCCCTTCCTCTTCTACTTCATGCGTAATGGTGTCTGCCGGGTTCTTGCGCTCGTCAAACAGCTCCGTAGTGAGGTGATAGGTGGTGTTGGCTTTGAGCACAATTTTATCTATCACGGGGTTGCCGCCGGTCAGGTCTTTCCAGTTGGCCACCACTTTTTCCGCTTCATTGGCCGTGTTGGTGAACGTCAGTTTCACGGTTGTAATTTCTTCGTTCTCATTCTCATTCGGTTTCTCGTTCTTTTCCTTTTTGCAGGCTGCAAATACCAGTGCGGCCGCGGCGGCAAACAAAGTCAGTCGAAGGTTCTTTTTCATGTTTTTTCGGTTATAATGTTTTTACTAGGATGCTTTTTTCCCGAACAGGAGCGGCATCTTTACTTTGAGATAAATATTTCTGCCCGGTTCGTCCGCGAAGTAGCGGAAGAAGTTCAGGTAATCGCGATAGCGTGCGTTCAGCAGGTTGGCGGCGCCTGCAATGAAGGATACCGGCTGCCGGCCGAAGTGCACGGTGCTGCCTGCTTCCAGGCCCAGTAATGTATAGCCGGAAGGCGGTGCTATCAGGTCTTGCCCGCGGGGATCGTTTTTATTATCCGGGTTAGCCGGCGTACGCGTCTGTTTCAATACGTTACTAACGGAAACGGATATATAGTTCTCGGTGAATGCCTTGTAGTTCCCCGGTGAAAAGCTCAGCTCGTTCTCGAACCGGTCTGCCGGCATATTGATGAGCCAGTCTTTTTCCGTTTCGTTGTACGCCCGCAAGATGGACGCCTTGGAAGTGAGCTGCCATTTGGGAAGGAACTGCCAGCGCAGCTGCGCATCTAGCCCTTTCATGCTCACGTCTGCCTGGCGGAAGAAAGTATAGGGGAAAGCACCGCGTACGGTGACCACTATGCTGTCTGTAGGCTGCTGGAAAATGAAATTGCGGATGTAGTTGTAATACAGGTTCATATCTGCTTCCAGCTTGTCACTGATATCATAATGCAGGGTAGTGTTGAATTTGGCGGCGTTCTCGGCCTTGAGGTATGCGTCACCGTCTACATATACGGCCGCGCCGTGGTGCAGGCCGCTGGCATACAATTCGTTCACCCCCGGCGGGCGCCATGCGCGGGCGGCGTTCACAGATACGTGAAAGTTGTCTGTAACGCGGTACTGCGCGCCCAGCGAGCCGGAAATGCTGGCATAGTCCTGTTCTGGATAGTTGATGCTGCCGGCATTGTCACCAATGTTGTAGTATTGTTTGTTGTCGTAACGGATACCGCCCTCCACCAGCCATTTCTGGTTGGCGCTCTCCCATTTTTCCGTCCAGAAGGCGCCCCACTGCAGGCTTTCATAATTCGGCACAAAGAGCCTGCTGCGGTAGCTGTTCTGCTGATAGGTACCTGTAGCGCCAATGGTGCCGCGCAGGCCTTTCCAGCTGAAATGGTCCCACAACAGCTCCCCGTTGTAAGTGGTGAGGTTGAGGTTCATCTGGTTCACAGACAGTGCAGACTTGGCATCCAGCTCATCACGATAATTGAACTGGCGGGCCAGCACCAGGTTGAGGCGGCCGGCCTTGCCGGTGTTCAGGTAACTTTTTATTTTGAACAGCTCATGCTCCACATGCTGGTACGGCCGGTTTATTTTGTAGGTAAAGCCTTCTGTAAATTCCGGCAGCGGGCGTTCTTGCTGAATAACCTGCTCCAGGTCTTCCCGGTTGCCGATGTGTGAGCCTTCAAACACCCCCAGGTTGGTATTGAACTGGCTGTAGAACAGCTCCACGCCATACGCCGGTTTTTTCCAGCCCACGGCGCCGGAGAAGTTGTATTCTTCCACACCGGTATTATCCAGCCAGTAGCCCGGCGTTTTTACGTTGCCGCCTTTACGGAGGGTACCCTGCAGCCGCCAGCTGAGGGCAGGCAGCTTCGGCACCTGCTGCTCAATAATGGCAGACACCGCGCCCAGCCTGTTATTGGAGAACCCGGCCAGGTTCAGCTCGCCGCCCAGCCCCGGTTTCACCGGCAGGGCTTTGGGCTCTACCAGCACCACGCCGCCAATGGCATCTCCGCCATAACGCAACGCCCCTGCGCCTTTGATCACCACCATTTTATTGGCAAGGAACGGGTCTACTTCCGGCGCGTGTTCCGAGCCCCATTGCTGGCCTTCCTGGCGGATGCCGTTGTTGAGGATAAGCACGCGGTTGCTATGCAGCCCGTTGATGACGGGTTTCGACACATTGGGCCCGGTGGTCATGGAGGTAACGCCATTTACTTTTTTCAGCGCTTCGCCCAGCGTGAGGCCGCGCGTTTTTTCCAGCTCCCTGCCGCTGAGCGATTCTACCGGGGCGGTAGTTACTTCCTTGGCGGCGTGGCCGGTTACGGCTATTTCCTGCAGCTGCGTAACACTGTGCGGCAGGGAAATATTGCGGCGCTCGTCCGCGCTCACCTGCCAGGCCACCTCTACCGGCAGACAGCCGATATGGCTGATGTGAACCGTGTAGAAACCGGGGCAGAGGCCTTCCAGCCGGTAAAAACCTTTATCGTCACTTTTTACCGCCATGCCGTTTTCCTTTACCACAATAGTAGCGCCCGGCAGCGGCTGCTTTGTTTCGCTGTCTGTTACCGTACCGCTGAGGCGGATGGTACACTGCGCACTGGCCGCCGCTACAAACAACAATTGCAGCAAAACGCCCGTCAATGCGAATTTTCTAATCATTTGCATGTGAACAGAAGATCATTGGCAGCATGCTGCCGCCACATATAAAATCAGGTACCTGATGGGGAGGATGAGGGCTCAGGCCAATGGGGGCGCGCGGAGCGAAAAATAATAGGCGGGGTAAGAGAAGAAATGCAGGGGAAGCGGCTGGTTCACCACCGCATATTGATGCGGCACAGCGGGGATGCTGGTGTGGTAGGAAGGCAGGTAGGCCTCCACTTCCCAATGCAGCCAGTCACAGTGCTGGTGCTGCCCGGAGAGTACCGGCGCATCTGCATATACCAGGCTGCAGGCCTCGTCTACCGTATCTTCATGCCCTACAAAATGGTGCACATAATCCCGGGGCGTAATGTATAAACAAAACACGCCCAGCAGTATAATGGCCCCTATTTGTTGTAAAAGCTTCTTCACCTGCCTGGTTTGCAGGGCAAAGATACATAAAATCAGAAGAATGCAACGCCGTTGCAGCCCTATCTCACCTTCAGCATGCTTCTCACCTGCTGTATCACACCGTTTTGCAGGCGGGCATAATATACGCCGTTGGCCAGCCTTTCACCGTCAAAGGGAATGGTATAGTCTCCCGCGGCATGCACTTTATCTACCGGCGTAGCTACCAGCCGGCCCATGGTGTCAAAGATCTGGATCATGGTATGACCACCTTTGGACTTGTAGGTGATAGTGGTTTTTGCAGAGAAGGGATTGGGATAGTTGCTGATGAACTCCAGCCCGTCATTAATGCCGGGCACATTGGTCACCACGCCGCAGGCCAGGCCGTTCACAAGCGGCAGGCTCTGGTAGTTGCGGAGCATGATGTGGTTGAGGTCTGCGCTTTTCACGCAGAACCATTGCTCTAACAGAGACGCATATACGGAACGGAAGTCGTATTGCATGGGCACATTATCTGTGGGAGAAGCAGCGTCTGGCATGGTGGGGTTGTTGCCCAGCACCTGCTGGTTCACATAGTCACCAAAAATGATCATGGGGGCGGAGGCGCCATGGTCTGTGCCCATGCTGCCATTGGAGCGGATGCGGCGGCCAAATTCGGAGAAGGTCATGCCTACTACGCGCTGCGATTTTTTGAGGCCTTTCAGGTCATCCATAAAAGCCTTCACGGCGGAAGACACATCTCCCAGCAGTTTGGCGTGCACGCCCGTGGTGGTATCTCCGCTGTTGGTTTGGCTGGCATGGGTGTCAAACCCGCCAATGCTCACCATGTACAGCCGCGTTTTGAGGCCGCCTGCCACCAGCCTTGCCACGATCTTCAGCTGTTCCGCCAGGTGGTTGTTGGCCGGGTAGGCGCCCTGGTTGGTCACTTTTGAAGCGGCCAGCTTGATGGAGTCTGCAAATTTGTTGGTTTGCTGCTGGATGAGGCGGATGTATTTCAATTCCTTGCCGGCCCTGGTGTTGGGCACGGGGTCTTCTATGCCGTTGATGAGATTGTAAAAATCAGTAGCGCTGGTTACCGCCATGCCCATGTTCACGTCTGTACCCTGGAAGGCGGGAGACACTACAGAACCGATCTGTATGGCCAGCGGATCAGGCATTTCTGCATTGGGATAACCCTGCGGAAAGCCGGGGTATTGCGTTTCCAGGAAACGGCCGCCCCAGCCCGTAGGCAGCACTTCATTGGCATCCGAACCTGTCAGCCAGATATCCGTAGCGCGGAAGTGCGAGAAGTTAGCGGAGGGATAGCCTACGCTGTGAATGATGCCCACATGCCCGTCGTTATACAGGTCACGAACGCCGGTCATGGCCGGGTGCAGCCCTGTTTTGGTTTGCCCCGCCAGCCTCAGCACGCTTCCTTCCGGAATAGCGATATTTGTACGGGCGGCCTGGTACTTGCCGTACTGGTCAAGCGGTATCACCATGTTCAACCCGTCATTACCGCCGTTCAGCTGTATCATCACCAGCACATGATCATTCTCCTCCGCCGCGCCCTGCAAGGCCGCCAGCAAGGGCGAGGCGCCGAAGGCCTTCACCGCAAAGCCGTTGATGAAAGAAGGCAGTATGGCTGCGGGTGCGGTATATTTAAGGAAGTCTCTACGTTTCATAAATAGGTTTTCAACGTGATCTAGGCTAAATGGTATTCAGACAGGTTCATGATGTATTTGTACAGGTCGGTCAGGTGTTTCACCACTACGTTCCTGTTGGCAGCATTGGAGGGGTCCGATTTGTACAGGTTCCAGGCTTCCGTCCAGTAATAGTCCTGTTCCTGGCCCAGCAGCAATATCTTGTCTTTCAGGAAAGCTTTGGTGGTGTCTGAAACGCCCATCCTGTAAAGAACGTCCAGCGAATCTTTTACAAGCGTTACGGGATTGCCGGGCTCAGACATCTGGTCTGCAAACACTATGGGGTCTATGCGCAACCCGCGAAAGCCGGGGCCTATCATCTGGTCTGCGAACATGTTGCGCTGCGGCAGCGTGTCTGTATTGATCCACAGCTCATGGAACTGCGGCGCCAGGTAATACGCTTCCCAGCCTGATACACCGGGCGGATCGCCAATGTTCTGCTGCTGCCGGGCGGCGGCGCTTTGTACGGCGGCCCATTGCGGATAAGCGTTGGCATAATCCGCGGCCGGGGCAAAGGCAACGCCAAATTCGCGGCAAAGGCCCACGGTATAGTCTACCGGGCTTTTGATGAGGCAGCTCATGTTCAGCGGGTCGTAAAAATGCTCGCTTTTGAACAGCGCCTGCAGCAAGGGTTTTATCTCATACCCGGAATCGCGGAACACCTTGGCCAGCGGCTCTATCACGTTGGTTTCCGCCGCTTCGTCTATTTCGTAGTAAATAAAGAACTGGTAAAACTTGCGGCAGATGAACTTCGCCACTTCGTGCTGCGTAAAAATGATATTGAGCATATCATCCAGCTCGGTAGCGCCCATTTCTCCCGTTTTGCCGCTGATCACTTTATTGGAAAACCAGCTGGAGAACTGCTTGTTGGTGATGTCGTGCTTGCTGGGGTCGAAGTAGGAGCGGATGTTCACCTTGTCTACCTTGTAGCCGGTGAGCACGTGTGCGGCGGCGCGCACATCTTCTTCCTGGTAAAGTGAATCAGGGCCTTTGCCGCAGGTAAACAGCTCCAGCAGCTCACGCGCATAGTTTTCGTCTGCCGCTGTCTTTTCATTGAGGTAACCGTTCAGGTATACCAGCATGCCGGGGTCAAGAGTAATGGCTTTGGCCATGGCCTTGAAGTTGCCCAGCGCGTGGTTGCGCAGGGTCACGTTATGCAGGTACATGAACCGTGCATCCTGTATGGTTTGTGTTTCTGTGGCCCAGTGATTGTGCCAGAAAAGCACCAGTTTTTCATGGATGTTCCGTTCCTGGTTGAGCATGAGGCCTATCCACCAGGCTTTGTAAGAACCGCGGCGGTCGTTATTCAGATCTTCATCTCCCTCCGGGGCCGCAGCCCAGCTGGCCCCCGGCGCAACGCCCGTACTGTCTGGCGCGCCCTGGCTGTAGTTGTTGACAGGCGGGGCCGGCGTTGCCACATTGGTTTGCAGGAGCGCGTCTACCGCCGCATCCAGGCTCATGGCGGCAAAATGCTTTACATCGGCGGGTTTGGCGCCGAACATGGCCCTTTTCAACAAATGCACCACTTGCGCCGTACCCCATTCGCCTGTATAAGGCGTAAGGCCGGAATAAGTTCTGGCAGCGTTCACTTTCACCGTTTTTTTGCGGGAAGGGGCTAGTGTTAAGAAGTCTCTACGGTCCATCTGGGATACGGTTTTAGGCGGCTGTTGCCTTAATTTAAGGCAAGGCAATAGCGGTTTTCCGGAAGCAAATTAGTAAAAAGTTTAATTCAATCATATTATTTTATATGAAATGTGGTGACCGGGCATAAAAAAGCCTGCCGTTAATGGCAGGCTTTTTACGGGGGAACATATTTTTCTAGGCAAGGTTCTCGATTACGCCGGCAATTCCCTGTCCGCCGCCCACGCAGGCCGTAACAATGCCGTACTTTTTGTTCAGCCGCTTCATGTCATGCAGCAATTGTACGGTCAGTTTGGCGCCGGTACAGCCCAGGGGGTGGCCCAAGGCAATGGCCCCGCCGTTAATGTTAACTTTTTCAGGGTCAAGGCCCAGCTCGCGGATAACGGCCACGGACTGCGAAGCAAAGGCTTCATTCAGCTCCACCAGGTCTATGTTCTGCAGGGTTTTGCCGGCTACCTGCAAGGCTTTGGGCACTGCGGCCACGGGGCCTATGCCCATGATGCGCGGATGCACGCCTGCGCTCACGCAGGAAACCAGGCGGCCAATGGGCTGCAGGTTCAGCTCTTTCATCATCTTTTCACTCATCACTACCACAAACGCAGCGCCGTCACTGGTTTGGGAAGAGTTACCGGCCGTCACGGAGCCGCCTGCGGCAAACACCGGCTTGAGCTTGGCCAGGGCTTCGGGTGAAGTGTCCGGCCGCGGGCCTTCGTCTGTATCTACTACGTAACTGCGGGTTTGTTTTTTCCCTTTTTCGTTCACATATACTTCTTCCACGTTGATGGGAAGAATACCGTTTTTGAAATACCCGTTTTTGATGGCGTTGATGGCGCGCTGGTGAGAGCGGAGGGCAAAAGCGTCCTGCTCTTCGCGGCTTACCGAAAATTCTTTGGCTACTGCCTCCGCGGTGTGGCCCATGCTCAGGTAATAGTCTGGCGTGGTGGAAGCCACACTGTAGGCGGGCACTGTTTTCCAGCCGGCCACAGGTACCAGGCTCATGCTTTCCGTTCCACCGGCAATGATGCAATGCGCCTGCCCCGTCTGTATCTTGGCAGTGGCAATGGCAATGGTTTCCAGGCCGGAAGCGCAATACCTGTTCACCGTCATGCCGGGCACCTCAATGCCGAGGGCGCGTACGGAGATCATACGGCCTATCTGCAGGCCCTGCTCTGCCTCCGGCACGGCGTTGCCAACAATCAGATCATCTACCCTGTTCGGCTCCAGCTGCGGAATGGTTTTTAATAACCCGGTAATAACGTCCACCGCCAGGTCATCCGGCCGGTAAAAGCGGAAACCGCCTCTTTTGGACTTTGTTACCGCCGTTCTGAATCCTGCTACTATATATGCGTCCTGCATGATCTACTCCTTTTTTTTGATACTATTCAAATTTAAGGATTTTAGCCCTTATTTGATCTCTATCTCCAAATACGCTGCATTGAGGCCGCCAAAGATGCCATAGCCGCCGTTTACGTTGCTGTGTACGCGGTTTTGCTCCACCAGCAGGTTGCCTTCGTTGGCGTTCTGCACTTCCAGCGTTTTCATGTAATGCCAGGTATCATAAGTAAGCCCGGTTACTTCCAGCAGCAGGTAATCACCCGCCTTGTTCATCTGCTCCGTTTGCATCACAATAGTGGTTTCCCGGCCGTCAAACCTTTCATCAGGTATCAGCGTGCTTTCCAGGTAATTGTTGGTAATGAGGTCTGTAAAGCTGTTGTTGTACGAAGGGTCAAAACGGTACCGCAATCTTTTCACCGGCATCACTGCCCCTGCGGCATTTTTCTCCCCGCTGAAGAGCCTGAACCGGTAAAAATCCTTGCCGGGGAGGTCTTTCAATAAAAACTTCACCCGGTTGCCACCGGCCTGTGCAAACGGCTCCTTGATAGCGGGACTGCGGGGCAGGGTATCTGCGGCATGTACCGTATCGAGGCCCGGCGCGGTAACGGTAATGCTGTATGAAAGATGGGCCGCTACCGGCTCTGTTGATACAAAGTATCCCTTGCCGCCTATTTGCTGCCGCTGCATGAGCAGCAAATGTCCACCGGCTTTAACTTCCACCCCGGCATCCGTAATTTCAGGGAATACGCTGGCGCCCGGCGGCTGGGAGCGGGTAATGCGGATGTACAGCACACTGTCTGGCTGCATCAGCCCGTTCACCACAATCTTGTCTCCGTCATAAGGAGTGGGTATGTCTACCTTTTTTTCACAGGCAGCCAATGAAAAGGCCAGGATGATATAAAACAATATCTTTCTCATGTTAAAACCTGATTGAGTAGGAAACGCTGGGCAGTATGGGCAATATGCTGAGCATGGTCAGCTCCCGCTCCCTGGTCTCGTTGTTCCGTTTATAATAATAGAAAAACGGGTTCTGCTGGTTGTACACATTGTACAGGCTGATGTTCAGCGTATACCTTACGTTCTTCCTTTCCTTTACGTGCGTGGCGCCCACGTCAAGCCGGTGTACGTCCTGCATGCGCAGCATGTTGCGGTTGCCTGCAACATCCACTTCCCCACCCGGCTCCAGCCCCGGCGGCATGTGTGGAGACGATTCTCCCGTTTCTTCATAGCTGCCCACGGGCAGGGAAAGCGGCGCGCCGCTGGAGTACTGCCATTGTGCAGACAGCTCCCAGCGTTTGCCCAGGCGCTGGGTAAGCACCAGCTCTACATCGTGCCGGCGGTCATACTTGTACGGGAATACCCTGCCCTGGTTCACATTGGGGAATGCGCGCTGAGACCAGGCAAGGGTATAACCCACCCATCCCCGGAAATCTCCTTTCTTTTTCTGCAGGAAGAATTCCCCGCCGTAGCTCCAGCCCCGGCCAACAATCACATTGTCTTCCCAGCTGCGGGTGGCTGACTGGAAGTTGTCTGCCAGCTCGTTGTACTCTATTACGTTGAGCATGGTTTTGTAGTAGCCTTCCACAGATATTTCATACGTACCGCTCTGGCTGGTTTTTGCCAGGCCTGCCGCCACCTGGTTGGCAAACATGGGCGGCACCTTGTCTGTTGCGGCTACCCAAAGGTCTGTTGGCATATAGGTGGCGCTGTTGGTCAGCAGGTGGAGATACTGCGTCATCATGGTATTAGACAGCTTCAATGCCCACCTGCGCGGCAGCAGGTAACGAAAGCCCAGCCGGGGCTGCACAGACAGGTAGGAGCGCCCCGGCACCAGGAAAGACGATGCGTGCACGCCCAGATTGAGGTGAACGGAATCCCCTATTCTCCAGTCATCTTCAAAGTACACGGCCAGCTCAAGCCCGCCGGAGGTTTCATCGTTATAAGACGTGTCTGTAAGCTGCTGGTTGTCTGAAATATTGTTGAAACGGAGGATGCCGGGCTGGAAGATATTGTAGGTGGCCTGCAGGCCGAAACGCACGGCATGATTGGGATTAGGGCGATAATCGAAATCTATTTTGCCGCCGGCGTTCTGCACTTTTGAAAAATACCGGCCGTTCATATTGTCAGATTCCCGCACCCGCGGCGTATCCAGCGCCAGGTAGTTGTACTGGTAGTCTGTATTGAAATTGAATTGCGAATAGTTGAGCGTAGTGTTGGAAAAAAGGCGCGGGCTGAAAATGTGGTTCCAGCGCAGGGAATAAGCCTGGTTGCCCCAGCCCAGCCGGAAACGCATTTGTTCATGATACCGCTTGGCTTCTCCGTTCATGGTATCAAACTCATGGTCACGTTTTACGCTGAGATGGTCTCTGCCGCCGTAGGCGCTGAGGTACAGCCGGTCTTTCTGTGAAAAGATATGATTGATCTTGGCGTTGGCATCAAAGAAATAAAGCCAGAACTCCCCTTCTTTTCCCAGGTTCAGCTGGTTCTTGGCCACGTCCTGCGCCAGCAGGTCTGCATAGGTGCGGCGGCCGGTAACAATGAAAGATGTTTTGCCTTTGGCAATGGGGCCTTCCACCATTATTTTGGAAGCCAGCAGGCCCAGCGATACTTCTCCGTGATACTCATGCATATCACCGTCTTTCATGGAAATATCCACCACCGAAGAAAGGCGGCCGCCATACCGCGCGGGGAACGCGCCTTTGTACAGCTCCACGTTCTTGACCATATCCGGGTTGAATACGGAAAAGATACCGAAGGCATGGGTGGAATTGTATACCGGCGTGCCATCCAGCAAAATGAGGTTCTGGTCAGGGCTGCCGCCCCGCACATGAATGCCGCTGGAGCCTTCCATACCGCCGCTCACGCCGGGCATGGCCTGTATGGTGCGCAATACGTCTGCTTCTCCCAGCATGCGGGGCATGGTCTTGGTTTGTGACACGGCCAGGTTCACCTTGCTCATTTGCGTTTGCTCCTGCAGCTTGGGGAAATTGTCTGTTACCTCTACTTCCTGCAGGGTGTTGGCGGGAGACAGTTTGATGTTCACGCGGCGGCTTTCGCCGTCTTTCAGCGGGATGTTCACGGGTTTATAGCCGATGTAGGAGACGGACAGGCTGCTGGTATCTTTTGCCGTAGTGAGGCTGTAAAAGCCGTACTGGTTAGAGGTGGTGCCGGTATGCAGGCCGGGGGCATATACGGTGGCGCCAATCAGCTTTTCTCCCGTTACGGCGTCTTCCACAAAACCGCTGATGGTGCGGCTGGCGGAATGTTTCACGGTGAGCACCAGCTGATCGCCGATGCGTTTGTACTGGATGCCGTTTTCAGTGAACAACTGGTCCAATACACGGCGAAGGGGTACGTCTTTCACCCGGATGTTCACGCGGCGGGTCATGGTCACCACATCGCGGCTGTAGGAGAAATGAATACCGTATTCTTTCTCCATCCATTCACAAGCAACGGAAAGGGGTTGGTCTTTGAGCGATAAAGAAATTTTTGTGCGCCAGTTCCAGGCAAAAACCTGTATAGGAATACAAGCAATGACCAGCCCAAGCAGGAGCTTCCTCGCCAACGACATTATACAAGTTTTTTTTAGTTAGGTCCTCTATTTGATGGAAAACTGCTGCTCACCGGTTTTTTCGGCCTGTGAGTTGGTCATATAGGCGATAGTGGCCATCACGTTATCTACAGACTCATTCTCAAAATTGGCGGTTACCTCTTTCTGCAACAGCGTGGAGTCCGCCACTGATACCTGTATATTATACACGGCTTCAACGGCGGCCAGCACTTTGTGTAAAGGTACATTATGGAACACCAATTGTTTGCCGGACAGGTCCGGAATATTTTCGGCCACTGAAAAATGAGCTTTCTGCTCTTCGCGGCGGAGCATCATGCCCTGGGTGAGCACCACGCTGTCTCCCTGCTGCCGGTCTGTTACCAGTATTTTGCCGCTGCTGACGTGTATGGTAAGTTCCGCATGCCCGTCATAATCTACAGAAAACTCCGTGCCCAGCACCTTGATCTCTGTTTGCCCCAGCTCCACTACAAAGGGGTTTCCCGGGTTTTGAGCAACGTTGAACACGGCCTTGCCGGAGAACTGGACGCGGCGTTCCTTCTTCCCGAAGCTTTCCGCTACTTTGAGCGCGGCATTTTGTTCCAGGGCCACGCGGCTGCCGTCTTCCAGCACGGCCTGCTGGCCGCCGGCAAATACCTGCGGTTCCGCGGCGGGGCCGGGCCAGAGCCAGTAACCCAGGCCCAGGGCTATTACTAATATGGCTGCGGCGGCGGGCCAGGTGAAGCGGCGGCGCATGGGGATGACGGCGGCTTCTGCTGAAGCTTCCGGTTCACGGCCCTGCATCGGGATAATTGCAGCCTCCGGTTGCGGCCGGCTTCCGTCAGGAGATTCCGGCCTTTCTTTCGCCTGCCCGCGGCCAATATCTTTCAGCAACCTTTGCCAGCTGGCTTCCGTATCCCTGGCCGGGTGCGCGGCAGCCTGCATGGAAGCCTCCAGCACACGGCTAACGGCGTTCAGCACTTCCTCATTAACAGGCTGTTGCATGCGCCATGCTTCCACCCACTGGCGCTCCGTAGCATCCGCTTCGTTCAGCAGGTACTTGCAAAGCAGGGAATATAAAGCCTCATCAGGTTGCAAATTGCTCATGTACAGTTGTAATGTTAACAGATTTTCCGGTTAGAGGACGTTTGCGGCTGCGCGCTCCCCCTATGCCGGCACTTTATAAAAACAGGCGCAGGTACTCTCTCAGCTCCTGGTGGAGTATTTTGAGCGCCTTACCCATCTGGTTTTCAACAGTTTTAACAGAAATATCCATCACCGCGGCAATTTCAGCGTATTTCAGCTGCTGGCGGCGGCTCAGGAGAAATACTTCGCGGCAGCGTTCCGGCAGCTTTTCCAGCGCCTGCTCCAGCCGGTTTTCCAGCTCACGGGCCTGTAGTGACAAATGCACCTCCACTTCCTGCATCTGGCCGAAAGACTGTTCCTTCTCAGACCGTACCGTCTGCTTGCGCCACTGGCTGATGGCCGTATTGCGGATGGCGGTAAACAGGTAAGAACGTTCCGAGCCGGTAATGGCAATATGCTCCCGCTTCTCCCATAACTGGGAAAACACGAGCTGCACCACTTCCTCTGCGTCGTGGGGATCGCCGGTGTAATGAATGGCGAAGGCGAGACAGTGCGGGTGATGCTCTTTGAATATCCTTTCGAAGGTGCGGAGGTCCAGCATGTTACAACGCTGGCAAAATTAGGCGGCTACGGCTGATTAACCAAATAGGCATCGATTTTATATCTTTGCCCCTACATGTACGGTTTCATCAAAAAAATACTCTTCGGTTTCCCTCCTGAAAGCATTCACCACAGCGTGATGCGGGGCTTAAAGGTAGTGAACGGCCTGCCCTTTGGCAAGAACCTGCTGGACGCTTTCTGCCAGCCAAAAAATGTCGGGCTTGAAAGAATTTTGTGGGGACTTCGTTTCCCCAATCCCGTTGGATTGGCTGCCGGCTTCGATAAAGACGGTAAATATATAGATGAGCTGGCCCGGCTGGGTTTCGGCTTCGTGGAAATAGGCACTGTAACGCCCCTGCCGCAACCCGGTAATGATCAGCCGCGGCTGTTCAGACTGCCGGCAGACCAGGCGCTCATCAACCGCATGGGCTTTAACAACGAAGGGGCCAGGGCTGCCGCCAAACGCCTGCAGAAGCGCCGTACCAACATCATCATCGGCGGCAACATCGGCAAAAACAAAACCACGCCTAACGAGGAGGCTATCAGTGACTACGAAAAGTGTTTCCATGCCCTGTTTGACGTGGTAGACTATTTTGTGGTGAACGTCAGCTCTCCCAACACGCCCAACCTGCGTGCCCTGCAGGAAAAGGAACCCCTGAAGCAACTGCTGCATCACCTGCAAACGCTGAATAAGCAAAAAAGCAAATCGAAACCCATTCTGCTTAAAATAGCGCCTGACCTTACGAACGAGCAGTTGAACGACATCATCGAGATCGTAACGGAAACCGGCCTGGCCGGCATTGTTGCCACCAATACCACCATTAGCCGGGAGCACCTGGAAACACCGGCAGAAACCCTGGAGCAGATAGGCGCCGGCGGACTAAGCGGGCTGCCCGTAAAGGAAAGGGCCACTGAAGTGATCCGTTATATTCATCAACAGTCAGGCGGCAAAATACCCATCATTGCCGTAGGGGGCATTTTCACCGCCGCCGATGCACAGGAAAAACTGGACGCAGGGGCCTCCCTCGTACAGGTATACACCGGTTTTATTTATGAAGGGCCCGCCATTGTGAAGAAAATTTGCCAGGGATTATCTCAACATCCATAATATATGCAAGACCTCCTCACCCTCGATGCGCTCATCAGCCTGCTTACGCTTACGCTCATGGAAGTAGTGCTGGGTATCGACAATGTTATTTTCGTATCTATTGTCATGAACCGCCTCCCGGAACAGCAGCGGTTGAAAGCCCGCCGCATCTGGATGTTTACCGGCATAGCCGTGCGCGTGATATTACTACTCTGCATCGGCTATATTGTAAAGGCCGTGAACCCGCTCTTCTACATTTTCGGAAAAGGCATCAGCCTCCGCGACCTCATTATGCTGGCCGGCGGCCTCTTCCTGCTGGTAAAGACCACACTTGAAATACACCACAAACTGGAGGGAGAGGAAGAAACCTCACCCAAGGCAGGCGGCAAAGGCGCGGCCACGCTCATGAACGTGGTGGGGCAGATCATCCTCATAGACATGGTGTTTTCCTTTGACAGCATCATTACGGCCGTAGGCCTCGCCAAACATGTGGAGATCATGATAGTGGCAGTGATCATTGCCATGTTCATCATGTTCTCCTTTGCACCCCGCATCAGCAACTTCATCCACAAGCACCCCACGCTCAAGATGCTGGCGCTTTCTTTCCTCATCATGGTGGGCGGCATTCTCATCATTGAAGGCTGGAACCCCACTGTAGTGCATGATTTCCACCTCAAGAACTATGTATACTTTGCCATGGCCTTCTCTTTCTCTGTAGAGCTGCTGAACATGCGGATGCGGAAGAAAACAGCACCCCCGGTGGAGCTGCGGGAACCGAAGATCACCGATGGCAAGGGTTAAGATACCGTTTTGAAAAACGAACGCGGGCACTCCTCAATGGAACGCCCGCGTTTTTTATATCAGAAAGCTCTTCAAGAAAACCCCTCACCTGTTCACCGCCGCCATCAGCGTACAAGCCACCAGCCCTGCCGTTTCCGTGCGCAGCCGGGTGTTGCCCAGCGTAACCGGCACAAAGCCGTACTGCAACGCCAGTTCTATTTCTGCGGGCGCAAAGTCTCCCTCCGGGCCAATCAGCAGCAGGCTGTTCTGCCCCGGCTGCATGGCATCCAGCAGGTGTTTCTTTTCATCAGGCAGGCAATGCGCAATAAACCGCTGCTCCGTGGCAGCCATCAGGCTTTCCAGCGGCGCAGGCTCCGCCAGCAGCGGTAAATACCATTGCCGTGACTGGAGCATGGCAGATACCAGTATATTCTGCAGCCTTTCGGCTTTTAGCTTTTCCTTTTCCGTGCGCAGGGTAAGGAGCGGCACAATTTCCTGCACGCCTATTTCCACTGCTTTTTCAAGGAACCACTCCATGCGGGCGGCGTTTTTGGTAAAGGCAATGGCTATACGCAATGCAACGGCGGGCGCCGGCATGAGGGTTTGCGCAGTAACCTCTACAACACACTTCTTCCGATGATCGTCCACAATCACGGCATCGTACCGCGTGCCGCGCCCGTCGGCCAGCAGCACCCCATCGCCCTTTTCTTTCCGTAACACCTGTATACAGTATTTGGATGTTGGCTCATCCATGGTATAAAGACCCGCCTGCGCATCCCTGGCGTAAAAAACCGGTAGTTCCATGCTGTAAAATTATAGCTTTCATCCGTTCATAGCTGATTTTTCATGCCCGGTTTCCGCCTGCCTTTCCAGCCCGCGGGTAATAGACTGGAAACGGAAGAACAGCAGCACCGAAGCGCCCAGCAACCCCAGCAAGAGGCCCCACCAGATACCCTGCACGCCAAAGTTGAAAGTGAAGCCCAGCACATAACCTACAGGCAGCCCCAGGCCCCAGTAGGCCAGCATGGTAATGATGGTAGGCACCTTCACGTCTCCCAAGCCCCTCAGCACGCCCAGGCCTACTACCTGCGTACCGTCAAACAGCTGGAAGAAGGCAGCAATGAGCAACAGGCCGGACGCTACGTGTATCACCGCCGGGTCATTGATATACATGGCGGGCAGCAGCCGGCTGCCGAACATAAAAATGAGCGCCGTAATGCCCATCAGCACCAGCACCATATGATAGCTGGCAATGGCGGAACGCCGCAGGTCTGTAAAATTGCCGCGGCCCAGGTTGTTGCCGCTGCGGATGCCGGCCGCGGCTGAAATACCGCTGGCCATCATATACGTCATGGCGGCAAGGCTGATGGCTATCTGGTGTGCCGCCAGTTCTGTGGCCCCTATCCAACCCACCATCAGCGCCGCACCGCTGAAAGCGCTCACTTCAAAAATATACTGCAGCGCCACGGGCGTGCCCAGGCCCGCTATTTTACGCAGGGTGGCGGCTTTGATGTTACGCAGGCTGAACGTTTGCAGGTATTCCTTAAAGCGGGGAGATCTCATCACGTACCACGTCATGGTAACGCCCATCAGCAGCCGGTCTGTAAACGTTGCAATGCCCACGCCGGCAATGCCCATTTTGGGAATGCCGAACAGGCCGTACACCAGTGTTATGCCCAGCAGAATGTTGAGTATGTTGCCGATAATGCTGATGTTCATGGCCTGCCGCGTAAAACCCAGCCCTTCCGCAAACTGTTTGAAGGTGAGAAATATCATCAGCGGCAAAAATGAGAAGGCCAGGTACCGGAGGAAGATCTTGGCTTCCGCCGCCACATCTGCGGGCTGGTCCATTCTTTCCAGGTTCTGGCCCACCAGCCAGATGGCGCCAAAGAGCACAATACCGGTAATAATATTGATGATCAGGCTGTGAGACAGCAGGTTGCCGCAGTTGCTGCGGTTGCCGCGGCCGTTTTCCTGTGCAATAAGCGGGGTAAGGCCGTAAGACATGCCGATGCCTGTTACCATAAACACGGTGAACATGCTGTTGCCCAGAGAAACGGCGGCCAGGGGCACTTTGCCGGTGTGGCCTATGATAATACTGTCACTCAGCGCCACCAGCGTGTGGCCCAGCTGCGATATCACTACGGGGTAGGCGAGGTAAAAATTGTCCTGGTAATGTGCCTTGTACTTGTTAAAAAGCTGCTTCATGGTTCCGTTCAAATTAAAAGCCGGCGTTCAGTATACTGACGCCGGCTCTCTGTATATTTCCCTGCTCCTTTTATCAGAATGGAGCATCTCCGAATGCGTCGTCATCAAAATTCATGTCGTTCATCTTCGACCCTTTCTGGATGAAGATCTTTGCTTCATCATGCCCGCCGCCGCCATGGCCTTTCATGCCCGCAAAGGGATTGCTGGCGGGTTGCGGGGGGCCGTCTACGAAGCCGTCGTCTTCAAAGCGCTGAAACTCCAGTATGGCGCGGAGCTTTACGGTATCCAGCTGGCCGTTACGGTGCTTGGCAATACGCACGTGCGTTTCCCCTTTGTTAGACTCCCCCATTTCATTGGTGGTGATGTCGTAGTATTCGGGGCGGTAAATGAACATTACCATGTCCGCATCCTGCTCAATGGCGCCTGATTCACGAAGGTCGCTCAATTGCGGCATTTTATTGCCGTCTTTACGTTTCTCCACGTCGCGGCTCAGCTGGGAAAGTGCTATCACGGGGATGTGCAGCTCCTTGGCCAGCATTTTCAGGTCTCTCGAAATTTTACTGATCTCCTGCTCACGGTTGGTATTGCGGCCGTCATTGGCGCCGCTCATCAGCTGGAGGTAGTCAATCACGATGAGACCCACGCCGTGGTTATGCACCAGCCTGCGCGCTTTGGCGCGCAGCTCGAAGATGTTGAGGCCCGGGGTGTCGTCTATAAAGATGGGCGCTTTGGCCAGCCTTTCAATACCATGCGTCATCAGCTTGCGCATTTCATGCTCTTCCAGCTTGCCGCGGGTAATTTTTTCCAGCTTTATCTCTGATTCCGCGGAGAGGATACGTTGTACGATCTGTCCGCTGGACATCTCCAGGGAGAACACCGCCGCGCCTTTCGCAAACTTGGGGTGCATGGCGGCGTTGCGCACCAGGTTGAGCGCAAAGGCCGTTTTACCCACCGCGGGGCGCGCCGCCAGGATGATAAGGTCAGAAGGCTGCCACCCGTAGGTGATCTTGTCAAGCGTGGGAAAGCCGGAAGGCACCCCGGTAATATCATCTCCCTTGTTCCGCAGGTCTTCAATACGTTTGATGGTATTTACGAGAATGCGGTCAATGGAATCGTAATTCTTACGGAGATGGTTATTGGTTACTTCAAACAGCTTGGATTCTGCTGCGTCCAGCAGGTCGAACACGTCCGCCGTGTCTTCATACGCCTCGCTGATAATCTCGCCCGAAATACGGATCAGCTCCCGCTGGATGAACTTCTGCAGCACAATACGGGCGTGCGCTTCAATGTTGGCAGAAGAAACCACCATGTTGGTGAGGCGGGTAATAAAAAACGGGCCGCCCACGGCTTCCAGCTCCGCGGTAGACTTCAGTTCCTCAACAACTGTAAGGATGTCTACCGGCATGGATTTGGCCGCCAGCCGCTGCATGGCGGCAAATACTTTCTGGTGCGCCTCTACGTAAAAGCACTCCGCTTTAAGGATCTCTATGACCGTATCAAATGCGCCTTTTTCCAGCATCAGGGCGCCCAGCACCGCTTCCTCCAGCTCTTTGGCCTGGGGCGGAACTTTGCCATACACCATTGTGGAAATGTCGATACCCGGCTTGCGACGTGTATTACGGTCTTTCTTAAGATTAAGATCCATTTATATCAGTTAGTTAAAGAAGGTTAAAAAAATGGTTACCGAAGGCTCCTTGTGACTCTATAGGTTTACAACTTTTCGGGCATGTCATGGCGTTCATCAACTTTAACAAATTGTAAATTTTTTTAAGCCGGGAAAACTAAGGTAACGGCATTTTTCCAATATAACCTTCATTCTCCGGAACTATATTTATCAATCAATAACGCACAGGTTATGCCAACACGTATACCGGGTTATCCACCGTTTAAGGGGGAGTTATCCACCAAAAACAATAAAAATCCCTAGCAAAGTTCCGATTATTCACATTTCTTGTGTAAAAAGATTTTCCACATTTTCCTTGCGTAAATTTCCCCCGTTCCATACAGCGGAAGTTGTTAACTTTACGCGGCGCCACCACGCCAGCGCAAAGGCTGCAAAAGTGATGGAAATAATTGATTTTCACAAAATTAAAACAGCGCCCTGGGTGCTGATAGGAAGAACAGATGACAATTTCGTATAACTGGTTATGTGACTATTTGCCGGTAAAACCCAGCCCGGAGGAACTTTCTGTGATACTGACGGCAATAGGCCTGGAAGTAGAGAGCCTGGAAAAGTTTGAAAGCGTGAAAGGAAGCCTGGAAGGCCTGGTAATTGGCGAAGTGCTGAGCGTGGAGCCCCACCCCAATGCAGACAAGCTGCGGTTGACGCGGGTGAACATCGGCAACGGCGAGCCGCTCAGCATTGTCTGCGGCGCGCCCAACGTAGCCGCCGGCCAGAAGGTAGTGGTAGCCCCCGTTGGCGCCACCATCTACCCCGCTTCAGGCGAGCCCATGACCATGAAAAAAGCAAAGATCCGTGGGGAAGAAAGCTACGGCATGATCTGCGCGGAAGACGAAATTGGCCTTGGCGCCAGCCATGAAGGCATTATGGTGCTGGACCCCGCCCTGAAACCGGGCCTCACCGCGCGGGAGCTGTTCCAGCCCGCACAGGACTGGGTATACGAAATTGGCCTCACCCCCAACCATATGGACGCCATGAGCCATATAGGCGTGGCCCGTGACGTATGCGCCTACCTTAATAACCGGGAAAAGACCCAGGCCTACCACGTGCGCAGGCCCGGCCTCAATACGGCCTGCGCTGCGGAACAACCCTTGCAGATAGGCGTGGAGGTGAAAAACACCGAAGCCTGTCCCCGTTACTGCGGGCAAACCATTACCGGCGTTAAAACCGGCCCCTCCCCGGCCTGGATGCAGCACCGCCTGCAGGCCATCGGGGTGCGGCCCATCAATAATATTGTTGACATCACCAACTATGTGCTCCACGAAACCGGCCAGCCGCTGCATGCCTTTGACGCAGACCAGATCAAGGGCGGCAAGGTGGTGATACAGAACCTGCCCACCGGCACGCCCTTTGTGTCTCTTGACGGCAAGGAACGCAAGCTGGATGAGGGAGACCTCATGATCTGCGACGGGGAGAACAACGGGCTTTGTATTGCAGGTGTTTTCGGTGGACTGAACTCCGGCGTGAAAGACACCACGGTCAACATCTTCCTGGAAAGCGCTTACTTCAGTGCAACCGGCATTCGTAAAACCTCCATGCGCCACGGCCTTCGTACAGACGCCGCCGTGCGCTTCGAAAAAGGGCTGGATGTGAGCCTGGCGCCTTTTGCGCTGGAACGCGCCGTAGCCCTTATTGCTGAAATAGCGCAGGGCCTGCCGGCTTCCGGCATTACGGACGTATATCCCAAACCCGTAGAAAGCCCCTCCATCACCGTTACCTATGCGTACATTAACCGCCTCAGCGGCCACCAGTACGCACCGGAACAGGTAAAAAACATCCTGCACAGCCTGGGTTTCACCATCCATGCCGAATCTGATGAGGAACTGCGGGTAAGCCCTCCCCTGTACAAGCCCGATATTACCATTCCGGCTGATATTGTGGAGGAAATTATGCGGATAGACGGGCTGGACAACATCCCCATCCCAGAATTCGTCAACATGGTGCCCTCCCGCCAGGCGCAGCCTGACAAGGAACGGGTAAAGGAAAAAATTGCCGACTACCTGGCCGCCAACGGCTTTTCCGAGATATTCACCAACTCCATCACCAACAGCCAGTACTACACGCACCTTGACCCTGACAGCCTAGTGAAAATGCTGAACAGCCTGAGCGCTGAGCTGGACGTGATGCGCCCCTCCATGCTGGAATCTGGCCTGGAGCGGATTGCGTATAACCTGAACCGCCGCAACGATGACCTGCTGTTCTTCGAGTTCGGGAAAACCTACACACGTGAGGCCACCGGCCAATACCCGGAAGCCGCCCACCTCAGCCTCTACCTTACCGGGCAGAAGCTGCCGGAGAACTGGGTGCACAAGCCGCAGGCGGTAGACTTCTACTACCTGAAAGGTTATGTGGCCAACATATTGCAGCAGCTGGCCCTGCCCGCTCCGCAAATGACGGCCACCACCGTACACGGCCTTCAGCCTGCTTTTGAAGTAAGCGTAAACGGCCGTACCGTAGCGGTATTAGGCGGCGTGGACGGTAAACAGCTAAAAGCCTTTGACATCAAACAACCCGTTTGGTACGCGGATTTTTATTGGGACGTAATACTGCAGCAATTGCAGGTAAAAGATACTTTCTTCGAAGAAATACCTAAATTCCCTGCTGTAAGAAGAGACCTTGCGCTGGTGCTGGATAAACAGGTAAGCTTTGCCGCCGTGGAAACAGCCGCCCGCTCTGTGAAAACGAACCTGTTGCAACATATCAACCTGTTCGATGTTTTTGAGAGCGAGAAGCTGGGCGCCGGCAAAAAGTCTTACGCCGTGAGCTTTACTTTCCAGAACAGGGAAAAAACGCTTACTGACCAGGAAACGGACGCACTGATGGGCAAATTCATCAAAGCATTTGAAACGCAATTACAGGCGGAGATCCGCAAATAATGGCACTGGAACAAACCATACAACGCATTGAGGACAAACTGCAGCAGCTCATTAAAAAGCTGCAGCAGTCGCAGGCAGATAATGCCATGCTGCGCACGCAGCTGCTGGAACACCAGGAGGAGCTGCGCCGGCAGGAAGCCGTTATTGCCGGCCTTGATGAAAAGCTGAAGCTGGCCAGGATAGCCACGGTTACGCAGGGAAATGGCTTGTCTGAAGAAGAAGAAGCCTTCCGGAAAGAAGTGCGTGGGAAGATCAATGATTATATCAGGGAAATAGACCGGTGTATTGCATTGTTGAATTCCTGATCAATAGCTGCATTTATCCACTTTCACAATACTTACCTCCTTCATCAGCTCATGCTTCGGATTAAGGAGGTAATTTTTTTGTCCCGGCCAGTAGATAGAAGGGAAACCGACTACCAGCGTGCGGCCCGCCTGCAGTACGGCGGAACCAAATTCCAGGGCGGCCGGCGGGCGCGGCTCTTCCCGCCAGTGAGGCGGCAGGCTTTCTTCATCGAACAGTTCACAACTGCCGTCAGGCACGTCGAGTTCGGATATTACCATGGTGGGCGGCAGTTTTCCGGTGGCGGCGTAAATATTGCTTTCCAGGATGCAGAGCGGCCAGGAATCGAACACATAAATGCAGCTGTCTGCCGCCAGGTTCCAGCGGCCGCTTTCCAGGTACGCCCCTTTCAGGTCATACGCCTCTTCCCAGTGCCCGAGTTTGAACAACCGCATACCTTACGCCCCCTTTTTTACTTTGTGGATCAGGCTTCTGACTTCCAGCAGCCCGGGATGCGTTTCTATGGCCTCCAGCGGGGTGCGGCCGCCCAGGGCGCGGTTGGGGCTTTTCATCCACGTATGGAACAGCTCACGGTCACCGAAAACGGTATAACCATGGCTGTACAGCTCTACAATGGCCATAATGCGGTCACTCACGATCAGGCTGAACGTGTCTTTCCCTTTTTTCAGGTGCAACGTACGGTCTGTTACCGCCAGCAGGTCACTGAGCGTGTTATAGTCAAACTCAAAAATTTCCTTCAGCGTGGCCAGTTCGTCTTTCGAAATACCGCGCTTTACAATTTTTTCCTTTTCTGTAAATGGAATTGTTTGCAAACCCAGAATAGACTCAAATGTACTCAAGAGATCACCTGTGTTTTTTTTCGCAAAAAAAGCCCCCTTTCCACTATCTTCTTTCCCGGATTTGCCCCTGCCAGGCAATGCATTCATTCAGAACAGCGATTTAAATATTGAACAAATACATGCACATTTTTGTGCGCATGACTGCCCAATATTATTGAAACGCTGCGTTATTTCTTCTGAAGATATTCACATATAAGAAAGAAAAAATTCAAAGCAGCCATGGGCGCAGTACGGCAGAAGGCACTGTGCAGAAAAAAATCAGCAGCCGCAGCTATCCCGTTCCTTTTGTTTACATTTGTAAACATCACACACAAGTACAACAATACAATACTGATGGAAACACTCATACCTGTAAATATCGTGGTGGCAGACCGCACTTACCGGATCAAGATCCGGACGGAAGAGGAGGAGGATGTACGCCGTGTCATGAAGGAGGTGAACGAAAAGATCATTGAGTTCAAAGCTGCGTATGCGGGCAAAGACATCCAGGATTATATTGCCATGGCCCTCATCATGTACGCCACCCATCCCGCCACCAGCGGCGGAAAGGCCCAGGCCGGCGTGGCGCCTTTTTTACTGGAAAAACTGCAACACCTTGACAATCTGCTGGATGAGCATTTAAAATAACCGCCCGTGCTGCATTTTTAATCCCTAATCCACTCATTATCACAACCTCCTGTGCTTTGGTGCCATTTTTTTGTTATTTTCGCGGGTCTGTTCCCGCCTGTTCACAAAAAATGGGCCGGGGAGGCATTTATAAATACTTTCTTAAACTAATTAAAATATGACAGATCCTTTAATGATCATAGTGGCCGGAGTTGTTGCGCTGGCGTTAGGTATACTGCTAGGAAAACTGATTTTCTCAAAAAACACCCAGATAAAGATCCAGGAAGCGGAAGAACAGGCAAAGCGGATAGTAGCCGAAGGGCAACTCACCGCCGAAACCCTGAAAAAGGACAAGCTGCTGGAAGCAAAAGAAAAGTACCTGCAGATGAAATCGGAGCACGAGAAAGAGGTGATGCAGCGTAACCAGAAACTGGCAGAGTCCGAAAACCGCATCAAACAGAAAGAGCACAACCTGAACCAGAAAACAGAACAACTGCAGAAACAGGCAGCCGAAAATGAGGCCATTAAAGAAAACCTCGGCCGCCAGATAGAGCTGGTAAACATCAAACGCTCAGAGCTGGAGAAACACCAGGAAGAGCACATCCGCCGCCTCGAAAAAGTAGCCGCCCTCACGGCTGAAGAAGCACGCCACCAGCTGATAGAAAGCCTGAAAGAAGAAGCCCGCAGCCAGGCGCTCAGCCACATCCAGGAAATTATAGAAGACGCCAAAATAAAAGCGAACAAGGAAGCCAAAAAGATCATCATCCAGTCCATTCAGCGCACCGCTGCGGAGCAGACCATTGAGAACGCCATTACGGTGTTCAACCTGGAAAGCGATGAGATCAAAGGTCAGATCATTGGTCGTGAAGGCCGCAACATCCGCGCCATTGAAGCCGCAACAGGGGTAGACCTGATCGTTGACGACACCCCGGAGGCCATCGTACTGTCTTCCTTCGACCCGCTGCGCCGCGAAATTGCCCGCCTCAGCCTGCAACGCCTGGTGCAGGACGGCCGTATTCACCCCGCCCGTATTGAGGAAGTGGTAGAGAAAACAAAACGCCAGCTGGAAGAGCAGGTGATGGAAATAGGCGAGCGTACCGTTATAGAGCTGGGCATTCACGGCCTGCATAAAGAACTGGTGCGCATGGTAGGTAAAATGCGTTTCCGTTCCTCTTACGGCCAGAACCTGCTCATGCACTCCAAGGAAACCGCCAACCTTTGCGCCGTGATGGCCGCAGAGCTGGGCCTGAATCCCAAACTGGCCAAGCGCGCAGGCCTGCTGCACGATATCGGTAAAGTGCCCGATGAAGAATCTGAACTGAGCCACGCCCTGCTGGGCGCCAAACTGGCCGAAAAATACGGAGAGCACCCCGCCATTGTGAACGCCATCGGCGCTCACCACGACGAGATGGAAATGGCTTACGTGATCTCCCCCATTGTACAGGCCTGTGACGCTATCAGCGGCGCCCGCCCCGGCGCCCGCCGCGAAATTATGCAGAGCTACCTGCAAAGGATCAAAGACCTCGAGAACCTGGCCATGGCTTATGACGGTGTGGAAAAAGCCTACGCCATCCAGGCAGGCCGCGAGCTGCGCGTAATTGTGGAAAGCGAAAAAGTATCGGACAACGATGCAGACCGCCTCAGCTTCGAAATCGCCAACAAGATCCAGAACGACATGCAATACCCCGGCCAGATCAAGGTGACCGTCATCCGCGAACGCCGCGCCGTAAACGTTGCACGTTAATTATACAGGATATTTACACTTCAAAGGCGCACTTTACCGGTGCGCCTTTTTTTATTGCTTCTGATTTCAATAATGGCTATCTTTCACCCCATCAAAAAAACTACGGTTGTATGAAAAAGAGATTCATGACGCTGGCAGTACTGGGCCTGCTCTCCATCAGCACTGCGTTTGCGCAAAAACAACAAAAGCTGTTCAACGGCAAGAACCTTGACGGCTGGAAAATACACGGTACAGAAAAATGGTATGTAGAGAAAGGTGAACTGGTGTGCGAAAGCGGCCCCGACAAAGAGTACGGCTACCTGGCCACGGAAAAGACCTTCAAGGATTTTGAGCTGACCGTGCAATTCAAACAGGAAGCCAACGGCAACAGCGGCGTATTCTTCCACTCTTCACTGGAAGGCACCAAAATAGCCGGCTGGCAGGCGGAAGTAGCTCCTCCCGGCCACAACACCGGCGGCATCTACGAATCTTACGGTCGCGGCTGGCTCATTAAACCCGCTGCGGAAAAAGACAAGAACCTGAAAATGGGCGAATGGAATACCATGAAAGTGGTGGTGAAAGGCAACAACGTAACTACCTATCTCAACGGCGTGGAAATGATTACGCTGGATGATGAGAAAATTGGCGCCAAAGGCGGACAGATCGCCCTGCAGATACACTCCGGCGGCGGCATCAAAGTACGCTGGAAAAATATCAGGATCAAGGAACTGAAATCGTAATTTGCGAAGATCGATATGAAGAGGCGGCTGCATGGCCGCCTTTTTTGTGTACCGCCACGCCGGTGCAAGCTCACGTTTTATTCCGTTAATTTGCAGCATGACTTTACAACAGCAACTGGCAGAAACCGTTCTGCACCTGCGCCGGCAAGGGTTCGAAGGCGCAAAAGCGGGCATTGTGCTTGGCACCGGCCTTGGCGAACTGGTCCATAAAATAGATATCGTAAAAAGTATTGCCTACGGAGACATTCCCCACTTCCCTGAGTCTACCGTAGAATCTCACAAAGGGCATCTCATTTTCGGCCACATCGGTAAAACGGCCGTGATTGCCATGCAGGGCCGGTTCCATTACTATGAAGGGTACACCATGCAGCAGATCACTTTCCCCATCCGCGTCATGAAAGCCCTGGGTGTTTCAAAGCTGCTGCTGAGCAATGCGGCAGGCGGCATGAACAAGGCCCTGAAAAAGGGTGACCTGGTGCTGCTGGACGATCATATCAACCTGCAACCTGAAAACCCTTTAAGGGGTTTAAATTCCCCGGATTTCGGCCCCCGCTTCCCGGACATGAGCCGGCCTTACGATGCAGACCTCAGCGCGCGGCTGCAAGCCGCCTCCGGCAACATCCTGCACAAAGGCGTATACGCCGCCGTAATGGGCCCCAACCTTGAAACGCGGGCAGAATACCGCTTTCTGCGGATGATTGGCGCAGACGTAGTAGGCATGAGCACCGTGCCGGAAGTAATTGTTGCCAACCAGGTAGGGCTTCCCTGCGCCGCCGTTTCAGTAGTAACAGATGAGTGCGACCCTGACAACCTGCAACCTGTGTCTCTTGCAGAAATTCTTGCAGTGGCGGCCAAAGCGGATAAAGTGCTGAGCGGGATTTTTGCGGAGGTGGTGATGGGGTTGTAGCTATTTCTTCAACTCCTCCAGCTTCCTCCTGATTGCCGCGTTCTCTTTTTTCAGCTCAATCATGTAGAGAGTCAGTTCTTCTATTTTCTGCAGCAACTTTTTATCCATCTCGCCAAGGTCATTTCCCTGCGCCAGCACTTCCTTTTCAGATGGCACGTCCGGCAGGTGCTGATGGGTTTTGATAAATTGTTCCAGGTCTTCGAGGGAGCGGAGGGGGTAGTTTTCTTTCAATACAAAATCTGACCAGCCGTTCATGGTAACCTTTACTTTTCTGGCGGTGAGTGTGCCGTTCATATCGAGATTGGTGACGGGTTTTAAAGTATTATTGGTTATGCTCTCCTGTGTGACCAGCAGCCCGCCTCCCGGTGCACCCAGCGTATAAATTGGGTACTGCGTAGCAACCGGATCGTTATTCAGGTTAATGGGAGCAGTACTACCACCTGTTGTTTTATCGATTGCCGCTATGTAGATTGAGAAAATTCTTAACCTGCGGTCCGCCGGACAGGTGGAAGGTAATTTTGCATCCAGGCGGAAATAGAAGTCTTGATAGTTACCCACAATGCCATCCCGAGCCCGTACCGCATTGACTTGTTCAATGTTGTCAGGTATTTTATACCATCTAACGGTACCTGCTTCAATACTCCCCCAGTCAAAACCGGCTACAAATTCGTGTCCCGCCTTTCCCATATGGGTAAACCAGAATCTGAAAGAAGGCCCCACAGCACAGTTGTATACATCGTCTGCTTTCCGGATCACCAAATAGTATTCCCTAATAGTACCGGGCACCTGCGTAGGAAACATTTCACCAACCATATAAGTATAAAGCGTTTTAGTAACCGCCGTCCATTGCTGGGAATTGACAAACGCTGCCCCCTCCTCATTGCCGAATATTTGTACCATGCCCTGGAAGTACTCCTGCTGCTGGCTCCGGGCGCTGTGATATGCTGTAAAAAAGAGGGCGGTCAATAACAAAGCGGCCTTGGGTAACAGGCCACAGGTACGGGATAATTTCATTTTTTCGGGTTTTAGGTTTGGGTATATGGGTTTCTACAATACGCTACTAAATATAATAAAAAAATCCTTGCAAACCAGGCATGTGCCTTGTTTGCAAGGATAAGCAGTTTACTCCTGGAATCAGTTTTTTGGTTCTTCGTCCTCTTCTTCGTCAGACTCTTCATCAGTCAACCTGTCGTCAGCATCTTCTATCTCAGCGTCTGCATCGTCTTCTTTTTCTATATCATTCTCATCATACGTGTCGTCCTTAAATTCTACTGTTTCATTTTCCGGCTCGTCTTCTTCCCCTTCCTCGCCTTCATCCTCATCATCCTCTTCCTCGTCATTCCCTGCTTCTTCATCATCTTCATCGTCTTTTTCCTCCTCCTCATCCTCCTCCTCATCATCATCTTCCTCCTCATCATCATCTTCATCTTCCTCATCATCGTCTTCATCGTCATCATCTTCGTCTTCTTCCTCGTCCTCCTCATCTTCATCCTCCTCTCTCCGCGGCTCCTCTTCCACCTCATCACTCTCCATCACCACGTTCTCCACTTCTGTACTATCCGCTTCGTGCTCTTCTGTTGGCTCTTCGGGCACGGTATCATCATCCATCATAATAGTGGTAGTGGTTTCGGTCAACTCCCCGTTTTCAGATACCACCAGGAAGCCATCTTCATCTTCCGCCACGGTTTCAGCCTGTTCAACGTTGTCTATCGTTAACTGGGTGGGCGCTACAAAATCTTCCTCAAACACTTCTTTCAGCTTGGGCAGGTCTGCCGGAGAATTGAGGCCGAAATAGTCCATGAAGGCCTTGGAAGTGGAGTACAGCAACGGTTTTCCGGGCAGGTCTTCGCTGCGGCCGGAGATCACTATCAGTTCTTTTTCCAGCAGTTTGGTAATGGAATAGTCTGTGCTCACCCCACGGATGTGCTCTATTTCACCTTTGGAAATGGGCTGCTTATAGGCAATAATGGCCAGGGTTTCCAGGGCGGCTGTGGAGAGGCGTTTCAGGAACTTTTCGCCATTGAGCTGGGCCACCGTCTGGTAATAGTCTTTTTTGGTCAGGAACTGGTACCCGCCGCCGCTTTCGCGTACGCTGAAGGCATAAAATTCCGAGTTGTATTTTTCCTGGATGGCCTCTATGGCCGCGTCTACCTGTTCGGGGGTGGCGCGGTCTTCCAGGAAAGCCAGGGCATTATTGAGCAGCTCCAGTATGTCTGCCGCCGGCAGCGGGCGGTCTGCGGCAAATATCAGCGCTTCTACATGCGGTATGAGCTGGGAAATTTCCATGGTTCTTCAATTTGCCCGGTGCGCGGGCCGTAAACAAAAATGTCAAAGGCCGAAAATAAGACCTTTGACATTCTTTTAGAAATATAAATATCCTGTTGTTGATTAGTTGTGAATAAGATCAACCCATCAGCGCAGCGGCGCCGCTTACGATCTCCGTCAGCTCCGTTGTAATGGCGGCCTGGCGGGCGCGGTTGTACTCTATCTTCAGGCTGCGCAGCAGTTCCCCGGCGTTTTCCGTGGCCTTGTCCATAGCGGTCATACGGGCGCCATGCTCGGAGGCGTGGGCGTCCAGTACGGCCTTGAAAAACTGGGTATTGAGGATCTTCGGCATCAGCTCCGTGATGAGGGTGTCTTTTGCCGGCTCAAAAATAAAATCTGCCTTGGTTTGTTTGGCGCCTTCCTGCTGCTCCACCTTGGCTATGGGCAGGAACTGCTCCACTTTAAAGCGTTGGGTAGCAGCGTTTTTAAATTCGCTGTACACAATATCCACCGCATCATACTCTCCTTTTACAAAACCGTTGAGGGCCACGGCAGCGGCCTCTTTTACGTTTTCGAAGGTGAGGTGGCCGAAGAGGTTCCAGAAGTGATCATTCACCTTGTAACCGTTCTTGGAAAAATGCTCATATGCTTTTTTGCCGATGGGCAGCACTTCTACGTGGCCTTTGGCAAACTGGGCGGAATATTTTTCGCGGATGGTCTGTTTGGCCAGCTTGATCACGTTGGCATTATAAGCCCCGCACAATCCGCGGTCTGACGTGATAGCCACTATCAATACCTTTTCTACCGCACGGTTAGCCGCCAGTGCCATATTGATGTCTCCCTCGGAATTGCTGACAATGTTCTGCAGCATTTCCTGCAGCTTTTCAGCATAGGGGCGCATCTGGAGAATAGCGTCCTGGGCACGGCGCAGCTTGGCAGCACTTACCATTTTCATGGCTTTGGTGATCTGCTGGGTAGATTGGATGGATTTAATGCGGTTACGAACTTCTTTAAGCTGTCCAGACATATATTATGTATGAAATTTTGGCTGCAAAGGTAAGTAAAGGCGGTATAATTCGGAAATCCCCGCCCGATATATTTCCCTGATTCTGGTCAGGATTTTTACAAAGTAACCGTAGTGCCCAATACCTTGAGGAAAGCGGCCATCCACTGCGGATGGGCCGGCCAGGCGGGCGCAGTTACCAGGTTGCCGTCCGTAACCGCCTCATATACATTTACAGCCTCATATGTTCCTCCGGCCATGGTCACTTCCGGCTCCACGGCCGGGTAGGCGGTCAATTTTTTGCCGCGCACCACATCTGCCGCGGTAAGTATCTGAATACCATGGCATACGGCCGCTATGGGCTTATTGGCGGCCGCAAAGTGCTTTACCATGTCAATCACCTTCCTGTTGAGCCGGAGATATTCAGGAGCACGGCCGCCGGCTATCACCAGGGCGTCATATTCTGCCGGGTTCACATCTGAAAAGGAGGCGTTGAGCACAAACAGGTGCCCCCGCTTCTCGCTGTAGGTCTGATCTCCCTCAAAATCGTGAATAGCCGTTACGATCTTTTCCCCGGCGGCCTTGTCCGGGCAAACGGCATGCACATCGTGCCCTATCATCTGCAGCATCTGGAAAGGCACCATCGTTTCATAGTCTTCAGCGTAGTCCCCGGTCAGGAACACTATCTTTTTCTTTGCCATATGTATGATTTTTTTAAGGTCAACTTATCTGTATAAAGATATTTCTGCCCGGGCATACCACCAAAACGAGATTTTCGCTTATCTTGGGAACCGGAAATCATGTGGAATATCTTTTTTGCAATCGTTTGCAAATATTGGCAGGAATTTTCTATCTTGGCTTCGCGGAGGCCAATTTTCTAGAGTATTGGGCCTTGGCGGCGCGCCACCACGGGCAGCGTGCGCGGATGGTCAACTAAACAAGAGAGCAGCAGTGCAAAAAGCCCGTATTGCATACAGCGGCTTTTCTGATACAAACAAAATTCCATGAAAAAGTATTTCCTTCTTGGCTGTGGATTGCTTCTGATGACAGCCACGCAGGCACAGAACGGCAAATGGCAGAACCTGTTCAACGGTAAAGATCTCAAAGGCTGGAAACAACTGAACGGTAAAGCCACCTATGAAGTAAAGAACGGCGAGATCATAGGCACAACGGTAATTGCAGAGCCTAATTCTTTCCTGGCAACAGAAAAAAATTACGGCGATTTTATTTTTGAGGTGGAGTACAAGCTGGACCAGGACTTCAATTCCGGCATCCAGTTCCGCAGCCAGAGCAAACCGGAGTTTAACAACGGCCGGGTGTATGGCTACCAGATGGAGGTAGATCCTTCAGCCCGCCGCTGGAGCGGTGGCATTTACGAAGAGGCGCGCCGTGGCTGGCTGTACCCGCTGGACCTGAACCCGGCGGCACAGAACGCCTACAAGGCCAATAACTGGAACAAATACCGCATTGAGTGCCGCGGCCCGGAAATCCGTACATTTATCAACGGAGTACCGGCAGCGCACCTGATAGACCCGGAGCTGCCCTCAGGCTTCATAGCCCTGCAGGTGCACGGCATCGGCAAAAAACAGGAGGATGTAGGCAAAAAGATCCGCTGGCGCAACATCCGGATCATAGAGAATCCGGCGGCTTCCCAGTATTCCCCGTATGACAGCATTTACGTGGTGAATAACATCCCCAACAACCTGTCTCCGCAGGAAAAACGCAACGGCGTACGCCTGCTGTGGGACGGCGCTACCACCAAAGGCTGGCGCGGGGCTTACAAACCGGCTTTCCCTTCCAAAGGCTGGGAAATTAAAGGCGGTACGCTCAACGTAGCTCCCTCAGACGGCGGCGAGTCTACCAACGGCGGGGATATTGTGACGGAAGAAGAATTCAGCGCTTTTGACCTGGAATTTGATTTTAAACTCACGGAAGGCGCCAACAGCGGTGTGAAATATTTTGTAACGGAAAAAGAAGGCAACAGCGGCTCCGCCATTGGCCTGGAGTTCCAGGTGCTGGACGATGACAAGCACCCTGATGCCAAGCTGGGCGCAGCAGGTAACCGCAAGGTAGGTTCCCTGTACGACCTGATACCGGCCTATAAATTCAACAATTCCCACAAAAAAATTGGTGAATGGAACCACGGCCGGGTGGTAGTTTACCCGGACAACCGGGTGGAGCACTGGCTGAACGGGCACCTGGTAGTGAGCTACAAGCGTGGAGACAACATTTACAAGGCCCTGGTGGCCCGTAGTAAATATGCCAAGTTCGATAATTTTGGCCTGGCGCAAAAAGGACGTATTTTGTTGCAAGACCATGGCAATGCCGTGAGCTTCCGCAGCATCAAAATAAAAACACTCTGATAAAGATTTTGAGATAGTCAGCGACTATTTCATTGTTCACTGTTTTTCAACCGACATCCCGATTCTTCGGGATGTCCTTTTTTTGGGGGTGTTGCAAAAGAAAGGCGGAACAAACGTTCCGCCTTTCTCCGGTATTATACTTTCGGCCGCCACCCTTCCGCATAACTGCGGCCCCAGAGTTCGGCCGCTTCCTCATTCTGCAGGATGTGACCGTTTTTACTGTCTGTATGCAGTATGTCTCCTGTGCGTTGCGATATGTTGCCCAACTGGCAAAGCAGTACGCTCTTGTGCCCCTCAGCAACCGCTGAATTAAGCTTTGCCTTGCCGCGGATACTCTCCAGCCAGTTGTTGATATGTACAGCATCCAGGAACTCGCCGGCAGGGCTTACCACATTGGTAGACTCCCGGTTCTCTGCTGTATTCTGCTTCACCTCCTTCACTACCTTTCCCTTATTGTCCAGCACGCGGTAGCTGTCCCCACCATCACAGTACAGCGCGCCTTTGTCTCCGAAAATAGCAAAGCCGCGCCCGGTACCTTCCAGCTTGTAAGGGTTGCAGCTGCGGCCTTCCCAGGTAATAGCGCGGTTACCTTCAAATTCAAAGGTGATGGATTGTGTGTCCGGCGTTTCCCAATCGTCTCCGGAGTAAGCAAAGCGGCCGCCTGAAGAAGTGACCTTAACGGGATAATCCACGCCCATGAACCAGCGCATGCAATCTATTTCATGTGTACCATTGTTACAGGCTTCGCCTGTGCCCCATACCCACCGCCAGTGCCAGTCATAATGCACAATATTGTCCAGGTAATCTGTACGTGGCGCAGGGCCCTGCCAAAGATTCCAGTCCAGGGTGGCAGGCACCGCTATTTTTTTGCCTGTGCCAATAGGCTTGCGGTCATTCGCATACCAGCCGCGGGCGTAGTATACACGGCCAATGATCCCTTCCTCGCGCACTTCTTTTGCTGCTTGCTGCATATTAGGCCAGGAGCGGCGCTGGTTGCCCATTTGCACCAGCCGGTTATATTTGCGGGAGGCCTCTATCAGCCACTCCCCCTCCTGCGGGTTGTGGCTCAGGGGTTTTTCCACGTATACCTGTTTGCCGGCAGCGCAGGCCATGATGGCGGCGGGAGCGTGCCAGTGGTCAGGAGCGGCTATCATAATGCCGTCCATATCCTTTCGGGCCAGCAGCTTGCGGATGTCTTTGATCACTTCCGGTTTGCGGGACTGGGCGCTAACGGCCTTGAGGCCCTTTTGCACAGCGCCGTCTTCCACATCACAGATAAAACCGATTTCCGCGCCCGGCAGTTTGGAGGTTACCTGCGCCAGCCAGTTACCGCGGGAGTTGACGCCCATCACACCTACTATTATTTTATTACTGGGGGCGTTCTTCCCGAATACGGGAAAGTTGAGGATAGTAAGCCCTGCCCCTACGCCGGCCATGGTACCGGTTTTGAGAAAGTCTCTTCGTTTCATGCTGATATCTTTTTTACGTGGAATTATGCCGGTCAATAGTAACCGTTATAATAAAGATATAAAACAGCTTGATTAGTTTTTACGCAAATAATGATGGGTGGAAGTGTGAAATCAACACATATGACTTCATAAGGCGTGTTACAGCCCCAGGTGCTGCAGGATAATATCATGCACATCTGTAGCCACCACCTTTTCTTTCACGGGCTGGGTGGTGATGAGCACGGGGTGATGCCGGCTGTCTTCCGCCATTCTGCCGTGAGAGCCTTTGATGAGCGTGGCATCCAGCGGAATAACATCCATCAGGTAACGAAAGCCCAGTTTCTTTTTCAGCACTTTCCCGATCACTTTCAGCTTTACGAAAGGATCTGCCGGGTTGAGGAACATTTCAACAGGGTCATAGCCGGGCTTGCGGTGAATATCTACAATGCGGGCAAAATCAGGCGCCTTGGCATCATCCAGCCAGTAATAATACGTAAACCAGCTGTCTGCATCGGCTACCAGCACCAGGTCTCCGCTGCGCTCATGCGCCAGGTGATGTTTGCGTTTACCTTCACGGTCCAGTACCAGCTCTACGCCGGGCAGCTGTTCTACCAGCTCCCTGACTTTTCTGAAGCAGGAGCCATCGTTCACATACACATGCGCCACCTGGTGATCTGCCACCGCAAAAGCCCGCGAAGCGCCAGCATCCAGCAGCTCCAGCCCCCGCTCTTCCCGCACGGCGATCAGGCCATGCTCCCGCAGCAGGCGGTTGAGGTGAACAGGTTTGCTGACGTTGGTGATGCCGTATTCAGACAGAATAATGATCTCGCAGCCCTGCTTTTCATAATGTTCCACCAACTGCCTGCATAGCTCGTCAATGGCCCGCAGCTCAGGCGCAATCTTCGTATCATCGTGCCCGTATTTTTGCAGGCAATAGTCCAGGTGGGGAAGATAGATAAGCGTGAGGGAAGGGTTATACCATTTATCAGTTAAGATGGATGCGTCTGCGATCCATTTGGAAGAAACAATGTTGGCGCCGGGGCCCCAGAACTGAAAAAGCGGAAACTGGCCCAGTTCCTTTTGCAGCGCGTCTCGCAGAGACGCCGGATGGGCGTAACAGTCCGGCATTTTTCGGCCGTCAGACAAATATTGCGGGCGCGGGGTTACGGAAAAATCTGCGCTGGAGTACATGTTGTACCACCAGAACATTTTTGAGCAGGTAAAGCCGGGATGCAGGCGCCTGGCGCGCTCCCACACTTTCTCCGCCTGTACCAGGTGGTTGGACTGTTTCCAGAATTTGATCTCTGCGTCTGTTCTGTCGTACCAGCCGTTGCCCACAATGCCGTGCTCGCCGGGCCACTGCCCGGTGAGGTAGGTAGATTGCACAGTGGTGGTCACCGCCGGCAGCATGGGCGCTATCGTGGATTGATGGTGCTTCTTTGCATATGCTGCCAGAAATGGCGTATGTTCTCCAACCAGTGTTGCAGAAAGGCCTACAACGTCTAATACCACAGTTTTTCTCATAGATATCGTTCTCCGTTTCTAATCCGTTTCAAAGCTACCGCGCTCTCAGGATAATTCCAACTGTTGCAGTACCCATTTCATCTCACGGGCCAGGGAGCCGCCCATTTCCTGCTTGAGGCCTGCGGGCAGCACCTCCCAGGTATATGTTTCCACCTCCAGGTGTTGTGTGAAGGGTTTGGCCGTTTGCCGCGCCAGCACGCGGCTGATATCATCTCTCGTAGAGCTGAGCACACCAAAGTCTTTGACGAACACGGGCACATGAAAATGTGCGCGCCATTCTTCCACATCAGGGTTTTCAGCGTCTGCCAGGGCCTCCGGCAAATCAGGATAATGAATTTTTGTATCGTTGTTCCTGCGGGCTATCACCTGGTGCAGGTAGGTAGACTCATTAAAGTCTTTAAAAGCGGCCACTATCTGCTGCCGGCCGCCATCTTTCGGCAGCATGGCTTTGAGGGCAGCGCTGATCTGCACCTTGCCTACTTTCAGCCCGAAGTAATGCAGGCGCTCCAGCACTACCAGCGGGTCTTCATAAGACACGGCAAAGTGGCACACGTCATAACACAGCTGTACATGCTGCTTGATGGCGGCAATGGCTTCCTCTTCTCCCATGCCGAATTTATCTCCGAACATGAGCACGCCTGCAGGCAGCAGGTGTTGAAAATACCAGTCTATGTACTCTTTGGAATTTTCGAGCATGCCGTCCGGCTCCGGCTCCACATCCAGGTGCAGCAAGGGGCCGCCGTTGCGGTGTATGGCAATGAGCTGCTCTACCACCAGCAGCATGTTAAGCGTGGCGCTTTCCATAATAGCCTTGTGCTCTTCCCCGCAGCGGTGCCATAGTTTGTAAGACAGGGGCGAAGTAGAGATACCGCCTTCCATGCCTGCGGGCAGTAATGCGGCCAGTATACGGAAGAGGCGGATGGTATAGGCTACGCGCTCGGCAGTAGCCCAATCCGGCATATGCACCTGGTCTTTCACCCGTTCTCCATGAAAGCCGCCGTAGGGGAAGCCGTTCATGGTAAACACATAACAGCCGTTTGCCTGGAGCCATTCCTTCAGCTCCTGCTGCGCCGGTTCTTTGGCCAGTTCAAGACTGGCCAGGTTGCTAAGCCGCAGGCCAATGCCAAAAGGGGCATCGGGCGATACCTGCGCTTTCACGGCAGGGATGTACTGCTTCAATTGAGAAAAATGCTCTCCCCAGTTTTCCCCCGCGTGAATGTTGGTACAATACGTAAGGTGCCCGAATGGAGTGTTCATGACGTATATAGTTGTTCAAATAAACAGATCAGGTATATCACCATTTTTCGCGCAGCATGTTCACGGCCTTGCACAGCAGCTCAAGGTCCATGGTATGCACTTCCTCTCCTTTGCCGATGGCGCGCAGCAGGGAAATGGTAAGCCTTCCGCCCAGATGTTCGCGGAACTCTTCCAGGCCGGCCACAATGGCGGACTCGCCGTCTTCAATTTCCAGCAGCGGGTGGTACAGGGGCAGCCGCAGCGTTTTGAGGAGGTGAATGATGCGGTGCAGCGATTTTTCGTCCAGCATGCCCAACAGCCATGAGTACACGCTGTCAAGCGCAATGCCGATAGACACGGCTTCACCGTGCCGCAGCTCAAAATCCGTCAGCTGTTCCAGCTTGTGCGCGCTCCAGTGGCCAAAGTCAAGCGGGCGTGAAGAGCCGCTCTCGAACGGGTCTCCGGCGCCGCCGATGTGCGCCATATGCAGCTCCGCACAACGGTAAATAAGGTATTGCATGCTTTGCGCATCCGCTTCTGCAAGCAGGTGCGCGTAGGTTTCCATCCACTCAAAAAAAGCCGCGTCTTTGATGAGCGCTACTTTCACTGCTTCTATCATGCCGGAGCGCCAGTCCCGCTCATCGAGCGTGGTCAGGAACTGCGCGTCATTAAACACGGCCGCGGGCGGTGCAAAGGTGCCCAGGAAGTTCTTTTTGCCATGGTAGTTGATGCCGTTCTTCACGCCCACGCCGGAGTCGTTTTGCGATAATACCGTAGTGGGTATACGAACGTGTTTCACGCCACGGTGGCTTACTGCGGCCACATACCCTACCAGGTCAAGCACGGAGCCGCCGCCGATGCCTACTATAAAAGAATGCCGGTCTATGGCATGCTGGTCTACTTCGTTCACCAGCCAGTAAAACAGCTGCAGGTCGTTTTTGGCCGCTTCTCCGCCGGGTATCACAATAATGTCTTCCACCAGCTCAAAATTGTCCAGCGCGCTGCAATAGGCCGTTATCTGGCTTTGCAGCTGCTCGTGGTGTTTGGTAACGCCGTCATCTACAATGAACAAAAGTTTCCTTCTTGTTCCTTCATCCGCAAGCGAACCCAGGAAGCCGGCAAAACAGGTATTGGTGGGATCGAATATTTTTTCTGTGAAGAAAACCTTGTATTCAAACTGAACTTTGAAAGATTGCTGAATGTATGACATAGCTGAATCGCCCTACGCAGGTCCGTTGAAATTTTAAAAACGTTTAAATGTACAAAAAAGGGGGATAATACGGCCATTTTTCTCCCCTGCCGGCAAAAGGGATCAGGTAACGGCAAAAGCGCGTGACAGCAGGAAAGACAGGGGCAGAAAAGCCAGTACGATCAGGGGATAGGGGAATATGGCAAAGGCTGCCACCCAGGCCGCGTTCATGGCTATAAGGCCTATAATGCCGCCTTTTACGGCCTTGCCTATATTAGGCCCAACGGGCTCGCGGATGGCCCTCAGCAGGGGGCGCATAATGAGCCAGGCGAATACCAGCATGTAAGGCACCACTTCCGGCAGCTTATGCTGCTTGACCGCCTCCGCCAGTATGATGGCGCACACGGCGCCGTAGCCAATAGCAGCCCAGTAGAGGGTGCGTTTTTTGCCGCCGTGCACTTCGTCACGACTGATCATGGTAATAGCGGCAATGTAGAGAATGGGCACAAATGCCAGCCATCCGTGAACGGCAAGCGCTTCCGGTAAAATGCTCATGCCCATGAGCAGGTTCAGCCCACGGCAAAGCCCCATGTTCAGCGGGCCTAACAGGGCGTTGTGTTTACCCCATTTGTTATATACCAGGGCAGAAATGGCCACGCCCGTAGCCAGGCCACCCGGCCATTCCCCTACGGAGAAAGCTGCCAGTATGCCCAGCAGCAATAAGTATATGCCCAGCACGGTAGCCTGCGTACGGGATACCACCCCGCTGGGAATGGGCCTTTCCGGCCGCTCTATGCGGTCAAGCTCCGCATCAAATACATCGTTAAATACAACGCCGCCGCCATACAGCCCTATGGCCGCAATGGCCAGGCAAATCACCTGCAACACGCCCTGCAGGTCTTGCAGGCCATGCGTCAGAAAACCGGCTATGGCAATGCCGGCCATGATATCTGTGATAGCGGTCAGGATGTTGGCGGGCCTCATTAAACGGAGGTAGCCGCCCAGTTTATGCAAGATATAGTTCACGTTTTCAGTTAGGTTTTCCGGGTACAAAGGATCTGTGGTTTGGCGCTACCTGATAATGGTGGACTGTTTGTTGGGCCTTGGCTGCTGCCCGCCGCGCAAAATGGTGCTGCCGTTATATTTCAGGCTCTGATCAATTTCCTGCACGCGTTCAAAATCAGCTTCGTTGATCTGCCCGCTTTGTGCAAAGGCCGTGATGGCGTTGCGGTAGGTAACCAGCTCCACGTCTGCCCGGCTGATGCCTCTTTCCAGCATGAGGGCGGCGGTTTTCGGCACTGCCAGCGGGTCACTGATGCCCCAGTCTGCCGCGGAGTTGACCATAATGCGCTCCGTACCGTACTGCTTCACTATTTCCACCATGCGTTCATTACCCATTTTGGTGAAGGGATAAATGGTGAAAGCTGCCCAGAAGCCACGGTCCAGCACTTCTTTCACCGTTTCTTCATTGTTGTGGTCTACGATCACCATGTAGGGGTCCAGGCCCATTTCCACGGCAATGTCCATGCTGCGCTGGGTGCCTTGTTTTTTATCCCGGTGGGGCGTATGTATCTGCACGGGCAAACCTGCGTCCTTAGCTAGTTGCAGCTGGGCGCGGTAATATTTTTCTTCCAGCGCCGTCTGGTCGTCAAAACCAATTTCGCCGATGCCTACCACGCCTTCCTTGTAAATGAAGAGCGGGAGTATTTCCATCACCTGTTCACTCAGCTTTTCATTATTGGCTTCTTTGGAATTGAGGCCGATGGTGCAATAATGTTTGATGCCGAACTGGGAGGAGCGGAAGCGTTCCCAGCCCACCAGGCTGCTGTAATAATCCCTGAAGGTATCCACGCCCGTTCTGGGCTGGCCCAGCCAGAAGGCGGGCTCTATAATGGCTGCCACGCCGGCATCCGCCATGGCCTGGTAGTCATCTGTTGTACGGGAGGTCATATGAATATGCGGGTCAAAAAAGCGCATTCCTTTAATGGCGTCCAGGTAAGCCGGGTTCATCGCTTCGGGCGCCAGGTCTTTTTCCGTCAACTGAGCACTGCAACACATATAAATTATAAATTACAATTGTCATTAAATTAATCATAAAACCGCTACCGGAGAATAGCATTAATTGGCCATATTCACGCGGTGGGCCACTGTTTCCCAGGTAAGCTGGCCGGCCTCTATTTCCGCTTTCAGTTCCGGCCTTTTTTCCAGCAGCTCACGGGCCGGGCCATAGCCGGAAGCATGGCAGGCCAGCGCGGCGGCTTCTCTTTCCACGTTATACTCCGAGAGCCAGAGCCGTTCAATGTCCTCAAAACCCGTTTCTTCCAGGAAAGGGCCTACCAGGCGCCACAGCATGGGGTGCACAGGCCGGCTGGCGGCGCGGCGCTCATGGCTGTAATCCAGCAGGATGCGGGCCAGCTCAGGGTTGGCGCGCCTGTCCAGCCCTACAATGAGGTGTACCGGTTTTTCCGTAAAGAACGCCTTGAGCACCAGCTGGTTCCAGGCCGGCTGGTCCAGGTTGGACGCCGGGTAGGGATTATGGAGCATAATGGCTTCCAGCACGTTGCCGATGTTGGAGCGGATGCCTTCCGCGGTGCGCAGCCGCCAGGCTTCAGGGAACGCCAGCAGCGGCAGTGCGCCGTACAGGGCTACCAGTTCGTTCATTTCTGCGGCATGAAACAGGTTTTCAATTATTTCGATATACTTTTTTTTGTCATTTACAGGTAGTTGCAGCAGCCACCAGATGCGGAACAGGCGGTCTGCGGTATAACCTTCCAGGTGAACCGGCAGGGCGGCTTGTTCCGCCAGAGTGGCGGCTACCGGCTCCCGGCCCAGGAAACGCGGGGCTGCGGCAAAGGCCATGTTGAAAACGGATAAAGCTTGTTGCTGCTGCCATTCGGTGAGGCGGTCCTCCAGCCATTGTGCTCCCCTTTCCGTAGTGTGGCGGGAAATGATCTGGCGTAACAGTGCTGCTGTTGTTTGCTCGTCGTATACGTATCCCATGTAGCTAATGTACTATTTTTTTCGCCCTGCCTCAAGCCCGGCCGGCCTTTACCGTATGCCGCATAGCCCGCAGGGAAGCTGTTTCCGTAAAATAAAAGAGAGGCAACTAGTGCCTCTCCTTCCGCCATTCTAAAACCTGATTAGTAACCAGGATATTCTTCAAGGGCTATGCCCTATAATTTTAAGCAGTTTTGCAATGCAATATAATGATTAAAAACCGTTCAACGCTCACCCCAACGTGTCAAAATATTAACATTCTCTTTGGAAAAACGATTTTGCAAGAAAAGAAAAAATTGACCGGTTGCCCGTTTATTGCGTGTGGATCAGCAATTCAGGCTGAACAAAGTGGAATTTATAAAGGCAAATATTTTTCTGGATAACCGGTCAAAGTGTGGATGTTTCTTATAAATGCAAAAGGTTTAGTTTCGAGTTCCGTTTGATCTGTTTGTAAATTATAACATTAATTTAACAACCGCAAACATCTGGCTCATTTTTTCTAAAATATTTTTTACAAAGACCGAAATGGCTTTGTATGATGGAATTTACGTAAGTTTAAACAATTTAGCTATTTCATTTTCATTCAATTTATCATGAAAATCTTCAATGTTGTTTTTTGTGTGCTGTTTGTGCTGTTTGCCGCACTGCAATGGAATGACCCTGACCCGTACATCTGGGTGCCCATTTACCTCTACGGGGCCATTTTTTGCGCCCTGGCCGTCACCGGGCGGTATTACAAAGGCTGGTACCTGTTTGGCATAGTGGCCTGCCTGGTATATGCGGTAACCTTGTTTTTTGCAAAAGACGGCGTGCTGAGCTGGATGACGGAGCACCATGCCGAAAACATTGCCGGCAGCATGAAGGCGGAAAAGCCCTGGATAGAAGATACCCGCGAGTTCTTCGGCTTGTTCATCATCATTCTTGTACTATTGATCAATTATGTAAATGCCGGGCAGAAAACGGCTAAAAAGATGCGAAAGAAAATGATGAAAATCAAATGATAATAAAGAAAAAGGCCCGGCGCAATTGCACCGGGCCTTTCTCTTTGCCTGCAGGAAATACTACCTGGAAAGCAGCTTGATCACGTCTATACCTACCGGCGCTTTCTCCGCAGCATCTGCCTTGAATACGAGGTACAGCGCCCGCCGCTTGTTGTCTGTACGGGCGGGGAAGCTGATCACCGCAGTGTTGGGGGCTTCTTTTTTGGCGCCTGCGCCAATGTTCACCTCACCCAGCTTTTCACCGTCAGGCTTGTCAAGGTGTGCTGACACAATGTAGCCGTACTGCGGCTGCTCCTGTACGAAATAGGTCAGCTCAATGCCGTCCACCGTGGCAAAGTCCATGTCTTTATACCTTACTACAGCATTGGCCGTAGGTATCAGCAGCTTCATACCGCTGATCTCCACCACGGCAGCGCCGTCTGCAGTTTTATAGTTCTCTGCCTGGAACCGCGGGTTTCTCAGTTCCACGTCTGCCAAACCGGTGATGGGGCGTATGCCCGCACCGCCCTTGTCTGTATAGCTGGCCATCAGGTAAAGGACGCCGCCGTCTTTCAGCTCGCCGCCCATGGTGGGAGATACACTGCCGGATGCCGGCAGTGAAGGCTCCTGCCGGGCCTTGCCGGCCAGGGAGAAAATGTACTCAACAATTTGTTTGGCTTCACCCGTGCTGATAGAGGGGTGGGCAGACATTACCGTTTCTCCCCAAACGCCACCACCGCCTTTAATGATCTTCTCAGCCAGGTAGTCCGGAGATTTGGGATCGTCTTTGTACTTGCCTGCAATGTCCATAAAGCTGGGGCCGATGGATTTTTCATCGGGTTTATGACAGGTGCGGCAGTCTGATGATTCTATAATGTTCTTGCCCGCAATAGCACCGGAAACAATCTGGTGGCCCTGCGGCATGGCCGCTTTGTCTTTCCCTTCTATGTACATGCCCTTGATGTAGAGATTGGCCGGGTCAGGCACAGTGTCTTCCTTATCTTTCACAGTAACGCTGTACTGCACCTGTTTGCCGGGGAAGTAGAACATGCTGTTGCCGGTGAGGTTGATCTGCACTTCCGGCGTTTCGTTGCCGGCATAGAGGTTGATCATCTTGCTGCGCACAGTAGCGCCATGGCTGTCTGTTACATCAACGAACACAGGGTATTCACCGGCCACGGTGTAGGTCTGTTCTACAAAAGGCTCTTTCGTTTCTTTTTTGGTGCCGTTGCCGAAGTTCCATACAAACGTGATGGCATCTCCATCAGGGTCTGTGGCGCCTTCTGCTTCCAGCTTCACTTTAAAGGGCAGGCCGCCGGTGAGCTTGTCTACCTTCAAACCTGTTTTGGGCGCACGGTTACCACCGTTATAATCTATGCGTACCAGCGCGGCGTCAGGGTTTTTGCTGAACCAGCCCTTGCCGTATTCGAGGATGTACATGCGCCCGTCGGGCCCCATTTCCATATCTATCGGCGCGTTGAACTTGGTAGAAGGCATGAACTTTTCCATTTTCTGGTAGTTGCCGTCTTTGTCCATAGTAACGGCTATCACCCAGCCGCGTATCCAGTCATAAATAAACAGCTTGCCATTGTAGTAGTCAGGGAAGCGCGTGGCGGCGGGGTACAGGTCACTGTAATATACGGGGCCGGCTTCTGCGTTGCGGCCGCCGCTGCCCACCAGCGGGAACTCTTCAGACTTGGCGTAAGGGTACCAGATGAAGGCTTTCTGCGCGGGCGGCAGCTCCGTTAAACCGGTGTTATTGCGGGAATTGTTGATGGGCTTCTCAGGATTGTGATAAGGGCCTGATTCTCCGGTTTCATAATTGAAAGCGCGGTAAGGCTTGTTGTCTGCAATAAACAGCGGGTAGCCGTAATAACCGGCTTTTTTGGCCTGGTTCACTTCATCATAACCGCGCGGGCCGCGGGTAGAATCGTCGTTAGCCGCATCTGGGCCTACTTCTCCCCAATAGAGGTAATTCGTTTTCGGGTCTACGGAAATACGGTAAGGGTTGCGGGTACCCATGGCATAAATTTCCGGTTTTGTTTTATCAGACGCTTTAAAGAGGTTGCCTTCGGGTATTTCGTAAGAGCCGTCTGCCTTCACGCGGATGCGGAGTATTTTCCCGCGCAGGTCGTTGGTGTTGGAAGACGTTCTGCGGCCATCATACTGCAGGTGGCCGGGGCGGTCGTCTACCGGGCCGTACCCTTTGCTTACATACGGCTGGCCGGGCTCGTCAAAAGGCGTGGTGTTGTCTCCGGTGGAGAGGTACAACAGCCCGTCACTGCCGAAAGCAATGGAACCGCCGGTGTGGCAGCAGATCTGGCGTTGTGAGTAAAATTGCAGGATCACTTTTTCACTTTCCGGCACCACCTTGTTGTCTTTGAACTCAAAGCGGCTCAGGCGGTTCACGGAAGTATCTGAGGGGGAATAGAAAACGTAGATGAAATTGTTTTTGGCAAAGTCAGGATCTGCCGCCAGGCCCATCAGGCCTTCCTCCGCGTTCACTTTGGGTACGTCCGTTTTGTGGTACACGTTCAGGAAGCCTACCTGCGTGAGCGCCTTGGTGGTGTTGTTATAAAGCAGTATTTCGCCGCGGCGCTGCGCCACCAGTACGTCAAGGTTGGGCAGTATGGTCATTTCCGTCGGCTCAAAAAACTCGCCGCTGGCCAGCACCTGTTTGGTGAAGCGGTCTTCATCAGGCACCCGTTGTGAGGTGGCTTTTGCGTAGTCCAGCACCAGGTTTTTACCAATAGCGTACTGGATGCCGCCCAGCACATGTTTCAGGAAATTGGCCTCTGTGTAGGATTCTGTTGTATGGCCCAGTTCGGTATAAAAAGCGCGGCCGCCATCATACTCGTGATACCAGCTGATGGGATGATCGTCTCCCATCGTGCCGCCTTTATAGGTCTTCTCATCCACCTTGATGAGCACTTTGGTTTCTTTATTGAAGTTCTTGAAGTTGTACCACTCGTCTGTATGTTCCCAGGTATCCGGCAGGTCTTTGGTAGAGCCATGGCTTTTATCGGTTACCACCAGTTTTGCTTTGGCCGTGCCTTCCGGGTGGCCGTTGAAGTAGGCGCCTGCCAGCTTGCCGTACCAGGGCCAGTCATACTCCGTATCTGTTGCGGCATGTATGCCTACAAAACCGCCGCCGGCCTGTATATAGCGCTCAAAGTCCGCTTCCTGGCGGTTATCCAGCACATCACCGGTGGTGTTGAGGAAGATCACGGCGGAATATTGTTGCAGGGAGTCTTCCGTAAAACGGGCCGCATTTTCCGTAGTGTCTACATCAAAACCGTTTTCCTGGCCAAGCTGCTGAATAGCTTTGATGCCTGCGGGTATAGAAGCATGGCGGAAACCGGCGGTTTTGGTGAATACCAGCACTTTGGGTTTACCGGGGCGGGATTTGCTGCATGCTGCTATGCCTAAACCGAAGGCTGCAAGCAACAGAACGAGAGATAGTTGTTTCATGAAAGAATGCTTGATTGTATTGTAATGTAAACGTGGCGGTTGTTAAAGCGAGTAGAGACGCATATGGATGCGTCTCTACGGTAATATGGTATGCCGGGTGGCTGAATCATTTCTTTTTACGGGTTACATATTCAATTCCTCCCAGCACATGTTTCAGGAATGCTTCTTCCTTGTAGGATTCTTTGGTATGGCCCAGCTCCGTGTAAAATGTACGGCCGCCGTCAAACTCGCGGTACCAGCTCATGGGGTGGTCTTCCCCGTTTTTGCCGCCCTCATAAGTTTTCTCATCAATCTTGATCAGTACGTTGAGGCCGGGCACTATGCTTTTGAAATTGTACCATTCATCCCGCCGTACCCAGGTATCGTCAAGATGCCTCGTAGCCGGGTGCTGGCGGTTTACCACATGCAAGGTAGCCGTTTGCTGTTTGGGATGGCTGAGGAAATACGCGCCTACCAGCTGGTTGTACCAGGGCCAGTCATATTCTGTATCAGTAGCCGCATGCACGCCTATGTAACCACCACCCTTGCGGATATATGATTCCATGGCGGCCTGCTGCGCATCGTTCAGCACATTGCCGGTAGTGTTGAGGAACATCACGGCCTTGTAGCGTTGCAGGTTCTTTTCTGTGAACAGGCCGGCATCTTCCGTGGTATCTACCTCAAAGCCGTTTTCCGCGCCCATCTTGAGCATGGCCAGTTTGGCATCGGGTATGCAATCATGCCGGAAGCCGGCCGTTTTGGAAAACACCAGCAGGCGGGGCTTCGCTTTTTTGAAAGCGGAGCCGGCCACTGCTATCAGCAGCCCTGCCAGCAGCAGGAGGTATTTATGCCTTGTCATAGTTTAGAGTTCGCGGATCTTGATATTCCGGTACCATACTTTGTCACCGTGGTCTTGCAGGGCAATGTGGCCTTTGGCATACGCGCCGAAACCTTCCCAGGTCTTGAACTTGCTTTTGCCTACCAGCTCTTTCCACTGCGCGCTGCCCATGGTCACTTCAGCGGTTTTGTGGCCGTTGAAGATGAGGGTGAGCTTGCCGTCTTTTTTGATGATCTTGGCCTTGTTCCACTCGCCTACCGGTTTTGCGTAGCGGGCAGGTGAGGCTATCAGGTCATACAGGTCACCGGAGTTGTGTTTGTGGATCTTTCCGTCTGCATGTTTATCGTCGTCCAGCACCTGCATTTCAGGGCCGGTAGCATAGGTGGCCTTGAACTTCGGATCTTCATGCACGCCGAAGATGATGCCACTGTTGCCGCCTTCGGATATTTTCCATTCCAGCTCCAGCTCATAGTTTTCATACTCGCCGTCTGTAATGAGATCACCGCCGGAAGCGCCGGCCTTTTTGGCATCGGTATCCAGGAAAAGCGCGCCGTCCTGCACCTTCCAGGCGCCGGGGGTTTCTTTTTTCAGGTAACCGCGCCACCCTGCGGTGGAAGTGCCGTCAAACAGCAGTTTCCAGCCGGCCTTTTTCTCTTTTTTGCTGAGAGTGGGGCCGCTCTGGGCGTATGTGGCTGCTGAACCTGCAAGCAGGGCTACCAGCAGCGCGGAGGATAGTATCTTTTTCATAAATGATGTTTAGCGCTATTTAACCGTGAGGATGTATTTCACCATTTCCTTGGCATCATCATGAGAAATGCCGGAGTGCGGCGCCATGGGCACTTCGCCCCAGTTGCCGGAGCCACCCTTGATGATCTTGTCTGCCAGGGTGTTGATATTTTCATCCGTGTTGGGATATTTTGCCGCAATTTCCTTGAAGGAAGGGCCTATCACCTTTTCAGTTTCCTTGTGACAGGTAGCGCAATCCTGCGCAGCCATCAGCTCCTTGCCTTTACCTTCCACGCTTTGCACCATGGAGTTGTCAGCCGCAGGCGCTACGGTTTCTTCCGCCTTTTTTTCTTCTGCTTTCTTTTCACTGCCGCCCCCGCACGCTGCCAGGAACATTGCCAGGCTGAGGCAAGCCGGCATCCATATGTTTTTCTTCATCTTTATTTGGTTGTTTGTTATAATTGAGAAAATCGTTTTAGCATTATACATTTCACAAACCTAACACTCTTTTATTTAAGTTTTCATCCGTTCCTGTATTTGCGAAATCGTCAAACGCTTTTTCGGTTACGCGGATGATATGTTCCTTAATAAAAGGCGCGCCTTCGCGGGCGCCGTCTTCGGGGTGCTTCATACAGCATTCCCATTCCATTACCGCCCATCCGGCAAAGCCGTACTGTGTCAATTTACTGAAAACGGCCTTAAAATCCACCTGCCCGTCTCCCAGGGAGCGGAACCTGCCGGGCCTGTCTATCCAGCCCTGGTACCCGCCGTACACGCCGGAGCGGCCGGTGGGGTTAAATTCCGCGTCTTTTACGTGGAACATTTTTATTTTTTCATGGTAGATATCGATGTAAGCCAGGTAGTCGAGGCACTGCAGCACAAAATGGCTGGGATCGTACAGGAGGCAGGCGCGGCTATGGTTGCCGGTGGCAGCCAGGAACTGCTCGTAGCTGATGCCGTCGTGCAGGTCCTCTCCGGGGTGTATCTCGTAGCAGAGGTCTACGCCGTGCGCATCCATCTCGTTGAGAATAGGCAGCCAGCGTGCGGCCAGCTCCTTGAAGCCTGTTTCCACCAGGCCTGCGGGGCGCTGCGGCCAGGGGTATACGGTGTGCCAGAGCAGCGCGCCGCTGAAGGTGGCCAGGGCGTTGAGGCCCAGGTTGGCGCTGGCTTTAGCGGCGTATTTCAATTGCTGCACGGCCCATTCGGTACGGGCTTTGGCGTTGCCGTGCACCGCTTTGGGCGCAAAGCCGTCAAACAGCTCGTTGTAAGCCGGATGTACGGCCACCAGTTGTCCCTGCAGGTGGGTAGACAATTCCGTGATCTGCATGCCGGCGCTTTCCACAATCCCTTTGATCTCGTCTGCGTAGGTCTTGCTTTCGGCGGCTTTCTGCAGGTCTATCACGCGGCTGTCCCACGTGGGTATCTGCACACCTTTAAAACCGAGACCGGCAGACCATTTACAGATGCTTTCCAGGGTATTGAAAGGCGCTTTATCGTCAAGGAACTGCGCCAGGAAAATACCGGGTCCTTTGATAGTTTTCATCTGTTAGTTTTATTTTTTTTCGGGCCATATGGAACCTCGCATTCCATCATGCCCGGTTTCATATGTGCTCTTTCCTTATGATCGATGAACCAAGATCAGTGCTTTCCCGCAGGGCGCCGCTGATCTGTCTCTTGTTGGGACCTGATCTTGCTCAGTTCCTAGATTTCGAACTTTGTCCATTTGGCTTCGCTGGCGGAAGACTTCACCACGTTGTCTATGAAAGCCATACCGCGGATACCGTCGTCTACGCCCGGAAAGTCCAGCATGGCGTTGGTGGGCTGCTGCCCGTCTATTTTCGCCTGCAGGGTGAGCGCAAAGTTGCGGTACAGGTTGCCGAACGCCTCCAGGTACCCTTCAGGGTGACCGCCGGGGGTGCGGCAATTATGCGTGGCAAAGGCATCCAGGTGCGGGTTGCCGGCGCCGGCACGGAGAATTTCCGTGGGTTTTTCCAGCCACTTTACCAGCAGCGTGTTGGGCTCATGCTGCGCCCATTCCAAGCCGCCTTTTTCGCCATACACGCGTATTTTCAGTGCGTTCTCTTCACCGGCAGCTACCTGGGAGGCCATGAGCACACCGGCAGCGCCGCCGTCAAAGCGGAGCAGTACGGCGCCGTCATCGTCCAGCGCGCGGCCCTCTACCATGATGTTCAGATCGGCACACAATTTATCGATTTTTTGTCCTGAAATATATTCTGCCAGGTTTGCAGCATGGGTACCAATATCTCCCATGCAGCCGCTCTTACCGGAACGCTTGGGGTCTGTACGCCAGGCGGCCTGGGCATTGCCTTCGCGCTCGCTCATTTTGCTGAGCCAGCCTTGCGGGTACTCTACCCACACCTTGCGTATTTTGCCCAGCAGGCCGTTCTTCACCATCTGGCGGGCCTGTTTTACCATGGGGTAGCCGGTGTAAGTATGCGTCAGCAGCAGGGTGAGGCCGGTTTGCTCCACTTTTGCCTTCAGCTGTTTGGCTTCGTCAAGCGTAAAGGTGATGGGCTTTTCGATCACTACGTGAAAACCTTTGTCCAGCGCCATCATGGCAGGCTCAAAGTGAGCGAAGTTAGGCGTCACGATGGTGACGAAGTCCAGCCGCTTGTCTGCCGGCATGGCCGCTTCTTTTTCGAGCATGGTCTTGAAGTCGAGGTAGATGCGGTCTTCATCTAGGAAGAGGGAGCGCCCTGAATCTTTCGCAATGTCAGGGTTGATGCTCAAAGCGCCGGCCTTCAGCTCAATGAGGCCGTCCATATTAGCGGCGATGCGGTGAATGGCGCCAATGAAAGCGTCTTTCCCCCCGCCGATCATTCCCATTCTGAGTTTCCTGTTCATATGTTTCACGTATGATTTTATGCGGTTTGTAATGTTTGTTTTCTTTTGCCTTTCATATAGAAAAAGAGGCCGCCGAACGCAACAATGAGGACCATGGGGATCACCAGTGTTACGTTAATGATCTCCGGGCCGGCTACGGCCTGCGCCTGCGAAAAGGCGGTGGCCTCCGCAGTGCCCGCGGCGGCGGAGCGGTATGCATCCAGCGAAGCGCCTGCCGGCAGGTTTTTCGCAATAATATTGTCATAAAACCCGCCCATGAAAATGGTGTAGAGCGATACGGCAAACATGCCCGCGCCGCCCATCAGGTTCATGCCCAGGGCGCCTGACTCCGGGATGTTCTCCGATACAAAACCCAGCATGGTAGGCCAGAAATAGGTGATGCCCATGCCGAATATGATAGCGGCCACAAACAGCATGCTGCCGCTTACGCTGCCCATCAGGTAGAGGCCCAGGGCGGAAAGCATGGCAGAGGCCAGCAGAACGCCGGCGGGAGACATGCGGTGTACAATAGGCCCGGCCATTGCGCGGCCCAGCACCTGCACCCCGGCGGTAAGCGCCAGGATGAGAATACCGTAGCTGGTCACGTTCTTCAATAATATATCTACCCACTGGTTGGTGAACAGCTCTGTAATAGCCGTGCCGAACATGCAGATGAACATAAATATAAAAAGCGGGCTGCCGATGGAGCGGTACATCTGGCTGGTAGATACCCCTGCCGCCACACGTTCCGTAACGGGGAAGTCCAGCTTCAGGAAGAGGTACCCGTAAATGAGCGTGGGAATGATCATGGTAGCCACCTGCACCTGCCAGCCCAGGCCAATTTCATTAAAGAGGAACACCAGCAAAGTACCCACTACGATGCCGCCGGGGAACCAGAGGTGGAAGTGGTTGAGTTTGGTGGTTTTATTGTCGGGGAAAATGGTGGCCACCAGCGGGTTACAGGCGGCTTCCACCGTTCCGTTGGCCATGCCTATGAACAGGGTGGAGATGAACAGCGGCCAGAAGCCGGATGAAAAATAAGGCGTGCTCACGGTGAGCACAATACCCAGCAGATGCAGTACAAAAGCCGCTACCAGCAAACGCTTCATACCAATAACATCCACAATGAACCCTCCTATTACTACTGCCAGCGGAAAGCCCCAGAAGGCCGTACCTGTTATAATGGCCAGCTCCTGGCCGCTGAGATGGAACTCTACTCCCAGCTGCCCGAGAATACCGGCGCGGATGCCGAATGATAGTGATGTAACAAGCAAGGCAAGACAACTTGCAACGAAAAGACTCCCAGGCCGTATCTGCTTCATAGACGTGTTTTGTACAAAATTCAACAGCTAGTTTAAAACGTTTAAATTTATAAAAAGTATTTACACATTGTTATCTTTTTATCCCAGATAACCCCGGATTATTGAACAAATTAACAATCCGTTTCCGGAAAGAGCGGGAAATTAAACTTTTTTTGATCAACGGTTGTAACTGCTTTCCCTTAAATTTTCATTAAAACCCTCCCTAGTCCGCTATTTTCAATGTTTTCACCTAAAAATTCCTAATTTTACGAGCCTTCGGAAACAGGCCCCGGCCTGACACCTTGGCACAACCTCCCGGCCGGGCGCAATATTTGACTATATAGAAGAACGGCCGCAGAGGTTACTTTTATCTTACGAAATCGAAAATTTTAACATGCTAGGTTTTTTAACAAAGCTTTTTGGAGGAAACAAGTCTGATCGTGACATCAAGCTGATTCTCCCCATTGTGAAGCAGATTAATGAGGAGTATGAAAAACTGTCTTCCCTGCCTATAGACGACCTGCGCCGTAAAACGCAGGATTTCCGTGCACGTATACAATCACACCTGGCAGACATTGACCGGCAGCTGAGCGATAAAAAAGCAGCCGCCGAAACTGAAGAAGATGTAAACACCAAAGACCTCACCTACCGCGAAATAGACAAACTCACCAAAGACCGCGATAAAAAAATTGAAGAAATACTGCAGGAGCTGTTGCCTGAGGCATTTGCCGTTGTGAAGGAAACCGCCCGCAGGCTGAAAGAAAACAGCAGTATCACTGCCACCGCCACGGAACTGGACCGGCAGCTGGCCGTTACACGCCAGTACATCCGCATTGAGGGTGACAAAGTGACCTGGGCCAACTCCTGGGATGCCAACGGCACGCCCGTAACCTGGAACATGGTGCACTATGACGTTCAGCTCATTGGCGGTAGCGTGCTGCACCAGGGCAAGATTGCCGAGATGGCCACGGGTGAAGGTAAAACGCTGGTATCTACGCTGCCCGCCTACCTCAACGCACTGGCCGGTGAAGGCGTGCACATCGTAACCGTGAATGACTACCTGGCAAAACGTGACTCTGAATGGAACGGCCCCCTGTTTGAGTTCCTGGGCCTTACGGTAGACTGTATAGACAAACACATGCCCAACTCCGCGGAGCGCCGCGCCGCCTACCAGGCAGATATCACCTACGGTACCAATAACGAGTTCGGGTTTGACTACCTGCGTGATAACATGGTACACAGCCCTGAGGAAATGGTGCAGCGCAAACACCATTTTGCCATGGTGGATGAGGTGGATAGCGTGCTGATTGACGATGCGCGTACCCCGCTCATCATTTCCGGCCCCATTCCCCGCGGGGACGAGCAGGAGTTCCATGCGCTGAAACCGCGCATCCAGCGCCTGGTGGAAGAACAAAGAAAAGTGGTGAACGGCTACCTGCAGGAAGCCAAAAGGCTGATAGCAGAAGGGAAAGACGATCCCAAAACCGGCGGCCTGGCCCTGATGCGGGCGCACCGCGGTTTGCCGAAGAACAGCGCCACTATTAAATATTTAAGTGAGCCCGGCATCAAGGTGCTGCAGCAAAAAGCGGAAAACTACTACATAGCCGACCAGCAGCGCGAAATGCCGAAAGTAGACGAAGGGCTGTATTTCCATATTGAAGAAAAGAACAACAGCGTGGAGCTGACGGAGAAAGGCATTGCCCTGATCACCGGCGCCGGCGAAGATCCTAACTTCTTCCTCATGCCGGACGTAGGCTCCGAAATTGCGGAACTGGAAAAGCTGGACCTCACCGCCGAAGAGAAACTGGCGCGGAAAGACCAGCTGCTGCAAGACTTCGCTATCAAATCAGAACGCATCCACTCCGTGCAGCAGCTGCTGAAAGCCTATACCCTCTTTGACAAAGACGTGGAATACGTAGTGATGGACGGCAAGGTGAAGATCGTAGACGAGCAGACCGGCCGTATCCTGGACGGGCGCCGTTATTCAGACGGTTTGCATCAGGCCATTGAAGCCAAGGAGAACGTGAAGGTGGAAGCCGCCACGCAAACATTTGCCACCATCACCCTCCAGAACTATTTCAGGATGTACCACAAGCTGGCCGGTATGACCGGTACGGCCACCACGGAAGCCGGCGAGTTCTGGGAGATCTATAAACTGGACGTGGTGAGCATCCCCACCAACCTGCCCGTAACCCGTAAAGACGCGGAAGACCTGGTATACAAAACCAAGCGAGATAAATACAAGGCAGTTATTGAAGAGATCAAAACGCTGAAGGCCGCAGGCCGCCCCGTGCTGGTAGGTACCACCTCCGTGGAGGTATCCGAGCTGCTGGGCAAAATGCTCACCTTCGAAAAGATACCCCACAACGTACTCAACGCCAAGCAGCACGCCCGTGAAGCACAGATCGTTGCGGAAGCAGGCCTGCCCGGCGCAGTGACCATTGCCACCAACATGGCCGGCCGTGGTACGGACATCAAGCTGGGCCCCGGTGTGAAAGAAGCCGGCGGTCTGGCCATCATCGGTACGGAACGCCATGAAAGCCGCCGTGTAGACCGCCAGCTGCGCGGCCGTGCCGGCCGCCAGGGAGACCCCGGCAGCTCCCAGTTCTTTGTGTCCCTCGAAGACGACCTGATGCGCATGTTCGGTTCAGACCGTATTGCCGCGCTGATGGACCGTATGGGCTATAAGGAAGGAGAAGTGATCCAGCACAGCATGATCACCCGCTCCATTGAAAGAGCGCAGAAAAAAGTGGAAGAGAATAACTTCGGCATCCGTAAACGCCTGCTGGAATATGATGACGTGATGAACAAGCAGCGTACCGTGATCTATGCCAAACGCAACCACGCCCTCTTCGGCGAGCGCCTGGCCATTGATACGGACAATGCCTTCTACGAAGTAGCAGAGAACATTGTGACCACCCACCGTGAAAGCGGGGATTATGAAGCCTTCAAGCTGGACGTGATCATGAACTTTGCGGTAGACACCGCTATTTCCGAAGAAGAGCTGCAGAAAGGGCAGCCCAATGAAATTGCTGAGAAACTGTATGGGGAGGCCGTGGCCAACTACCACCGCAGAACGGCAGAGCTGATCAGCGGCACCCTGCCGGTGATCAAGCAGATCCACAAGGAGCAAGGCCACCACATCGAAAATATTTCCATTCCCTTTACAGACGGGCGCAAAGGCATCAATGTACTGGCCCCGCTGAAAAAAGTAGTGGAAACCGAAGGCAAGGAAACCGTGGCCGCCCTGGAGCGCAGCATCACCCTGGCCCTGATAGATGAGGCCTGGAAGGAGCACCTCCGGGCCATGGACGACCTGAAGCAGTCTGTACAAAGCGCCGTATACGAACAGAAAGACCCGCTGCTGATCTATAAATTCGAAGCGTTTGAGCTGTTCAAACAAATGAGCGCAGATACCAGCAAGGAAATTGTTTCCTTCCTCTGCAAATCAGGCATTCCCAGCCAGCAAAGCGATGACAGCAGCGCCGCGCCCATTACCGAAGGCCGTGAAGAAAAAACGGACATGAGCCGCATGCGCGCCTCCCACCAGGAGTTCGAGAACGGTGGCGGCGGCAGGCCCGGCCCGCAGCAGCGGGAAGAGTATGCGCCGGCTGAAGAGCCACACCGCCCTGAGCCGGTACGCGTAGGCCCCAAAGTAGGCCGTAACGACCCCTGCCCCTGCGGCAGCGGCAAGAAGTTCAAAAACTGTCATGGTAAAGACGTGTAATAACCATATTTGAACAATACAAAAAACGGAGTTACACGGCCCGCCCGGCGTAACTCCGTTTTGCTTTCAGCATAAACCTCCGCTATGGACCTGAACCGCTACATTGATCATACCATACTCAAACCCCTTACCACCCTGGAGGATATCAAAAAACTCTGCATGGAGGCCGTTGAGTATGATTTTGCCGCCGTTTGCGTGCCCCCTCCCTTCGTGAAAATTGCCAGGACATTTGTAGGCAGCACCACTACCAAAGTGGCCACCGTAACCGGCTTCCCCTTCGGGTACTCCGCCATTGAGGCCAAAGTGGCCGAAACAGTGCTGGCTATTATTGATGAGGCGGATGAGCTGGATATGGTTGCCAACCTGCTGGCCATCCGCAACGGAGACTGGGCTTACCTCGAAAAAGAAATAGCCACCATAATGCCCCTGATACGTAATAAACAGCGGTCTGTCAAAGTGATCATTGAAAGTGGCATATTATTGGAGGATGAGATCATCAGGTGCTGCGAGCTGTATGCCCGGTACGGGGTGGACTTTGTCAAAACTTCCACCGGTTACGCGGAAAAAGGGGCCAGCGTGGAAGCCGTAGCGCTAATGCGCCAACATCTTCCCGCCGGTATTCATATCAAGGCTTCCGGCGGAGTTCGTACCTTTGCCTTTGCGCAGCAGCTGATCGATGCAGGCGCCACCCGCATCGGCACCAGCGCAGGCGTGGCCCTGATGAAAGAAGCGGCCCAGGCCCATAAAAACTGAAAACTAACTATTTATATATGATGTTAAGAACAGGCTGTTTATTGATCGTATTGCTTTCCGCGGCGGGCATGCTGCGGGCACAGGACAACACCGGCACCGCAGGAGGCGTGAAAGTAGTGAAAGACAGCCGGATAGACATCCTCATCAAAAAACAGATCTATATCAACACCCTGGCCATCCGCAACCAGCCCGGCTTCAGGGTGCAGATACTCACCACCAACAAACGCAATGAGGCCAATGACGCCAAGGCAAAAGCCATGCAGCTGTTCCCGGAGTACCGTACTTACCTGGACTGGGAAGCGCCTTATTTCAAAGTGCGGGTAGGCGATTTTAAAACCAGGCCGGAGGCCACAGAGCTGCGCGAAAAATTGTCTGGCCAGTTCAGCGGGGGCGTGTTTGTAGTGCCCACCATCATCAACGTATCACCGGAAAAAGAATTAGAATGAAGGAGCGGATCAAATCCCTGGCCAAAACCTATGCACCTGACCTGATAGCCTGCAGAAGACATTTACACTCCCACCCGGAGCTTTCTTTCCAGGAATATGAAACATCAAAGTTCATCCAGTCAAAGCTGGGCGAATACGGTATTCCCTACACGGCAGGTGTGGCGGGAACCGGCGTGGTAGCCCTTATCAAGGGCAGAAACCCTGAAAAGAAAGTGATTGCCCTGCGGGCGGATATAGACGCCCTGCCTATAGAGGAAGCCAACAATGTGCCTTACAAATCACAAACTCCCGGCGTTATGCACGCCTGCGGGCACGATGTGCATACCACTGTAATATTGGGCGCCGCCCGTATTTTACAGGAGCTGCGCAACGAATTTGAGGGCACCGTCAAAATATTGTTCCAGCCGGGAGAAGAAAAACACCCCGGCGGCGCCAGCCTGATGATCAAAGACGGCGCGCTGGAAAACCCGAAACCAGATGCCATCCTGGGCCTGCACGTGCTGCCCACCATGGAAACCGGCAAGCTGGGCTTCAGGGCCGGCCAGTACATGGCCAGCGCGGATGAAATTTATATCACCGTAAAAAGCAAAGGCGGGCACGCCGCAGCGCCTCACCTCACGGCAGATACCATACTCATTGCGTCTAACCTGGTGGTGAGCCTGCAGCAGATCGTCAGCCGCAACAACAACCCCTTCTCCCCGTCTGTGCTCAGCATTTGCGCTTTCAACGGCGGTTTCACCACCAACGTGATACCCAGTGAAGTGAAGCTGATGGGCACTTTCAGGGCTATGGACGAAACCTGGCGCTTCAGGGCGCATGAGCTGATCCGCAAGCAGAGCACGGAACTGGTGCGGGCCATGGGCGCGGAAATAGATATAGACATACTGGTGGGCTACCCCATGGTATACAACAACGAAGCCGTTACTGCCACCGCCCGCTCGCTGGCGGAAGACTATATGGGCAAAGACAATGTGGAAGACACGGAGCTGCGCATGGGCGCCGAAGACTTTGCCTTCTATTCACAGGTGATACCCGCCTGCTTCTTCAGGCTCGGCACCGGCAACAAGGCCCGCGGCATTACCCACGGCGTGCATACCCCTCTCTTTGATGTAGACGAAAGCGCCCTGGAAATAGGCAGCGGCACCATGGCTTACCTGGCTACGCAATTCTGAAAAATATAAACCGTTCCGATAGACATCGGAACGGTTGTTACATCTTTTGAGACTAGAATTATTGTGTTATCGATATCTTCTTCCCGCTTTCCATTTCAAATGGTACCAGTGGCTGCATCAATGATGCCCTGCCGGAGAGGGTAATGTTGCTGAGGCTATCTACCTTCCCTGGTTTCAATGCGCGGATGGTATAAGGTTGTTTGATCACCAGCTCGCTGGCAGACTGCATGTTGTATACCAGTGAATCTATTTGCGCACTTAGCAGCTCCAGCTTGGAACCGGTTTCCATGTTTAATTGCAGCAGGGGTACATGGAAGGCAAAAGCGGAAAACTCCCCCTCCTGGCCGGCATTCACCTCCAGCGGCGTGTTCTGCCGGAAAGACTCCATTACCACTCTGCCTGCAGCGCCGGTTATAGACACTATTTCAGGTGCATAAATAGTAACTCCTCCACGCCACCAGTGATCCCTGTCATTAAAGTTTTCCAACCTGTACCGGATAAAAAGTGTATCTCCTATGTATGCATACTTCAGGATTTTCTCCCGGTTAGAATTTACCTCGAGGCGGAAACCTCCGGGCCCGCCCACGATCATTCCCAAACGCTCCGTGCTACCCATCGGTTTCTCAAGGTTGCCGATCTTGTATATTACCCGCCCGTCAAACACTACATGGCGGAAGGGTTTCAGCTCGTGTACAACTGGTTTTTCGTTTTTGATCACTATACGTTTGCTGATGTTGCCTTTTACAATCTGGTCTTTGGCCAGGAGAAAGAACACCACCAGCAACAGGGGCATAAAAACAAAGAAGGCGATCAACAATTTATTACTTGCTTTCATAAGTAAACATCTTTTTGGTTAGTGGATTTTTGCATGTTGCTGCTTGTATTTTTCGTACCGTGTTTTCAGCTCGTCCAGCTCAATACCCAACAGGTACATTTTCCGGAAAAACTGCGGCAGCTCTTCCTGCAGGAATTGCTCCCGGCGCAGGGCAGTAATTTTTTTCACCGCATCTTCGGAAACAAAATATCCCATTCCCCGGCGGGTATAGATCACACCTTGCTGCTGCAGGTGCTCATAAGAACGCATCACGGTGTTGGGGTTCACTTCCAGTGTTACCGCCAGATCTCGTACGGAAGGCACCTTGGCATCCGGCAGCCAGCGGCGCAGCTGCACCTGGTCACACACGTAATCTGCTATTTGCAGGTAAATGGCCTGCGTATTATTGAATTCCATTTGTCAAGTTTTAAAGCTGCTGCTCACGTAATTTGAGCAAGGTGATGAACCAGAGGAAAAAGGGCACCGCAATAAGCACAACGAGCATGATGGAAAATGCGGGTTGGGGCAGTTCTACTTTGTAGTACTCCCAATCCACTTTGCCTTCTATTTCCGTATTCGCCATGAGTAATGTGTTAACATATGGTGTTGCACCATCATACATGAAATGTCTGATCTTCGTGGCCCCCAGCTTTTGAGACACTGCCTCTACGTTGGCCGGCTGCGTTCTGCCTATGATCTTTCTTCCAAGGAAGCTGCTAAAGGCCTGCATGCCTATAATAATCAGGCAAATCATCACGGCGCTTTTTACGAACGTCTGTTTCCTGAACCAGATGGCGCCCAGTAATACGAAAGATTGTAGATAGAAATAAATCACCAGGAGGCCCGGCGTGTACTCGTCATTGAGCATGTAGAGAGCATTTGGATTCCCCAGCCAATAAATGTCCAGGTAATTAATCACCTTGAGACAGGCAATACAAATAATAGTATACACCAGCGGGTACACCACCAGTGTGAGCACCACTGCCAGCACCATTTTCTCCAGCGCGGATACCGGCAGCATAAGCGCTTGTGCGCGCTGGCTTCTTTCCGCATACTGTTTAAAAACGGTGGTAGTAAACACTGCGGAAGAAAGCACCAGACCAACCAGGTACACGGCCTGCTGTGTTTTGAAATTCAGCTCACGGTCTGTGATCAGGAAAAACAGCATAAACGCCAGCAACATACCAGCCAGCGCGGCCATGCCCAGCAGGTACAACCTGCGGTTGGCCGCCAGCTGCAGTTTGAAAAGATTAATGAAACGGGAAAATGAAAATTGCATACAAAAAAATTTACCGGGTAAACAGGGGAAGTATCTTTTCTTTTTCAACCATCACCGCGTTGAAGAACATTTCCATATCCAGGCGGGAATGCTCCTCTCTGCGGTTAACAGCTACTACGGCGTATCCTTTCAAGGCGCCTTCGCTGTAAAGGGGCGCTTCCGTTTCTTCAAGGCTCATGACCTGGCGGAAGGAGAGCTTTTCAGTAATACGGGTAACCGGTTCTTTGAGAATGATGCGGCCGCTTTCAAGTATCAGCACCTCATCTATCAGGCTGTCCAGGTCTTTTACCTGGTGAGTGCTGATGATCATGCACTGGTCTTCCCGCAGGCAGCCGGCAATCACCTTGCGGAACTGGCGTTTGGAGGGGATGTCCAGCCCGTTGGTAGGCTCGTCCATGATCAGCACGCGGGCAGTAGTGGCAAGGGCAAAGCTGATGAGCACTTTTTTCTGCTGCCCGTGGCTGAGGGCATGCAGCTGCTGGTGGCGGGGCACTTCAAACACGCCCAGGTGCCTGTCAAAAGCCGCGCGGTCAAAGCCGGGGTAGAACGGTGCGTTCAGGCGTACATACTGGTCTATGTCTACGTCCGGCAGGTGAAAGGCCTCTGGCAGCAGGTAAATCTGCTGCAGAAAGGCGGGCTGCCGTTTGGCGGGGTTGAAGCCCATTACCTGGCAGTGGCCGGCCTGGGGGTACAGCAGGCCGCAGATGTTGTACAGCAGGCTGCTTTTGCCGGCGCCGTTTTTTCCCAACAGGCCGTAAATACGTCCCGGCGCAAAGCTGAGCTGCAGGCTGCTCAGCACCGGGTGGCCTTTTCGGTAGGAAAATGTGAGATCTTGAAGGGATATCATGCGTTGCAATTTTTAGATCAACATAGTGTACTAGTTAAATAGTACACTACAAATGTAGATCGATTTTTCGAATTTCCAAATTGCGGGCGATTTTTTTTATTGGGGTAAAGCAAGATAACCAAGGCCCCCGCTTCTCATGTTTTAAGCTTGCCAAAGCCGCTTTTTTCACACAATGCATTCATGCTACCGGCACAGGTTGTTATCCGCTTGTTCAGGCTAAAACCCGTCTTATATGTAGCTCCCTGATTACCAGCAGCCATTTTGGCCAACCTACTGACATCCTGCTGCCATCCTTCGGTGATCCTTCGGTGGTGTTCGGTAGCAGTACGGGTTTGAGGGTGTTTAACCGAAGGTTGACCGAAGGATCACCGAAGGATGACCGAAGCATTCAGGGAAATAACGGAAGCGGTTCCACTCAAACATGTTTGCGAATAATGAAGCGTGTCAAAGGCGGATTCCTGCCTAAATCATTGTCATCCATTCATTCAGACTCATTTTTTGCGTAATAAATATCACCCTGTACCGGAAGAAGCCCTTATTTTCACAATTATGTTGAAATGGCTTTCTCTTTATTGTATACTGGCAACGCTGCCCGCAATGGCCCAAACCCGGCGCATCTACGTATCCCCGCAGGGAAATGACGCCAATCCCGGCACACGGCAGCAGCCGGTGGCAGGGTTGCACCGCGCGCAGCAGCTCTGGCGGGCTGATAACAGTCCAAACGTGATGGTAGTACTGGCAGGCGGCACTTATTACCTGGACAGCACACTGGTGCTCACCCCGGAAGATAATAACAGCATGGACCGCGTGCTTTTCATTATGGGCGCTGTTGGCCAGCAGGCCGTGCTCAGCGGCGCCAGGCCGCTGCAGCCAAAATGGGAGCACTGGCAGCAGGGCATTTTCAGGGCGCGGGTGCCGGAGCATGTAAAAAGCATGGACCGCCTGTTCGTGAACGGCAGGCAGCAGGTGCTGGCCCGCTATCCCGATTACGACTCCACTGCCCGCTTTTACCATGGCACAGCTGAAGATGCCATTTCACCCAACCGCATCAAACGGTGGAAAAAGCCGGAAGGCGCCATTGTGCATGCACTGCACCGCGCGGAGTGGGGCGGCTATCATTACCGCATTACAGGTGTGAATGACAAGGGAGAAGCCGTGCTGGAAGGCGGCTGGCAAAATAACCGGCAAATGGGCCTGCACCCGAAATACCGCTTCGTGGAAAATGTGCTGGAAGAGCTGGACGCGCCGCATGAATGGTATTTTGATCCCGCGCAGCACCAGTTATACTATAAACCTGCGCCCGGCACACCGCCGCCCGCAACCATCGCTTACGCCGGACTGAAAGAACTGGTGGTGATCAAAGGCCGGCCCGGTGAACCCGTGAGGCAGGTGATGCTGAACAACCTGCAGTTTGCACAAAACGCCCGCAGCTTTATGCTGACAAAGGAGCCGCTGCTGCGGAGCGACTGGACGATCTACCGCGGCGGCGCCCTGCTGATAGACAACGCGGAACATTGTTACGTAGGCAATTGCTTTTTCAATGAGGTAGGCGGCAATGCCATATTCGTCAACAACTACAACAAAAATGTGAACATAGACAGCTGCCGCATCTACAAAGCCGGCGCCAGCGGCATTGCGTTTGTGGGCAGCCCCTCCGCCGTGCGTTCTCCCGCTTTTGAGTACAACCAGTTCGTGCCCTACCACCAGATGGACTATACGAAAGGGCCCAAAACAGAAGAATACCCGCGGGAATGTGATGCCAGGGACAACCTCATTCAATATACCGGCGAAGTAGAAAAACAGTCTGCCGGCGTGCAGATATCCATGGCCCAGCACATTACCGTAGAGCACAACACCATCCATAACGTGCCGCGGGCGGGCATCAACATCAGCGAAGGCACCTGGGGCGGCCACATGATAGGGTATAACGATGTATACAACACCGTGCTGGAAACCGGAGACCATGGGGCTTTCAACTCCTGGGGGAGAGACCGCTTCTGGCACCCTGACAGGCGGGTGATGGACAGCGCCACCGCCAACAACCCCGAGCTGGCCCTGCTTGACGCCGTGCAGCCCACCGTGATCTACAACAACCGCTTCCGCTGTGACCATGGCTGGGATATTGACCTGGACGACGGCTCCGGCAACTACCGCATTTACAACAACGTATGCCTCAACGGCGGCCTGAAGCTCCGCGAAGGTTTTTTCAGGACGGTGGAAAACAATATCATGATCAACAACTCCTTCCACCCCCATGTATGGTTCAAAAACAGCGGGGACGTGTTCCGCCACAATATTGTTACCACCGCCTACAAACCCATACACGTGCCGGTTTGGGGCAAGGAAACCGATTACAACCTCTTCCCTGATGAGGCCGCGTTGAAAGCCGCGCAGGCCAACGGCACAGACGCTCACTCCCTGGCCGGCGACCCGCAGTTTGAAAATTTTGCAACGGGAGATTACCGTGTAAAACCCCGCAGCAAGGCGCTGGCCGTAGGTTTCAAAAACTTCGGCATGCGCTTCGGCACCCGCATTGCCCGCTTAAAAGCGCTGGCCGCGCCGGTGCCGCTGCCGGCGCAGCTGTTTTCACAACAGGGAGGCAGCGGCGCTTCCATCAAATGGAAAGGCGCTACGGCAAAAAATGTTGAAGGCCTGGGCGAACGCTCTGCTACCGGCCTGCCAGACGAGAAGGGCGCATATTTTGTACAGGTGCCGGAAGGCAGCGAGGCTTACAAAGCCGGCCTGAGAACGGGAGACGTGGTGATAAAGATTGCGGGCACGCCGGTTAACAACATCAAAGATTTTGTTTCATTGTACCAGGAGCATGCCTGGAAGCAGTCTGTTTCCGTGGTTGTATTCCGCAACCAGCAGCAGCAGGAACTGCAGGTGAGCAAGTAAATGACAAAGGGCTGATCGAACAAACGATCAGCCCTTTGTACAACATCATCATATTTTCTTAACCCAGCTCAGGGTAGAGCGGGAACTGTTTCATAAACTCGTTCACTTCGCCGCGTACTTTTTTGATCAGGCCTTCATTGTCGGCATCCAGCAGCAGCTTGTCTATCCACTCCACTATCTGCGGCATGTGCTCTTCTTTCATGCCACGGGTGGTAACGGCGGGCACGCCCACGCGTATACCGGAGGTGATGAAGGGAGATTTATCGTCAAACGGCACCATGTTCTTGTTGGCGGTGATGTCTGCCGTTACCAGCACCTGTTCCGCTTTTTTACCGCTGATGTTCTTGTTGCGCAGGTCTATCAGCAGCAGGTGGTTATCTGTACCGCCTGAAACGATCTGGTAGTTTTTCTCCATGAACGCACGGGCCATGGCCTGGGCGTTGCGGATCATCTGGCGGGCATAAGCGTCGTATTCATCAGAGAGCACCTCGAAGAAAGATACTGCCTTGGCGGCAATTACGTGCTCCAGCGGGCCGCCCTGTATGCCGGGGAAAACGGCGGTATCCAGCAGGGAGCTCATCATGCGTATTTCACCTTTGGGGGTTTTGAGGCCGAAGGGGTTCTCAAAATCCTGTCCCATCATGATCATGCCGCCGCGGGGACCGCGGAGGGTTTTGTGGGTGGTGGTGGTTACGAAGTGGCAGTGCGCAAAGGGAGAGTTCAGCAGCCCTTTCGCAATGAGGCCCGCGGGGTGGGCAATATCTGCCAGCACAAAAGCGCCTACTTTATCTGCAATTTCGCGGATGCGTTTATAGTCCCAGTCGCGGCTGTAAGCAGAAGCGCCGCAAACGATCAGTTTCGGCTTTTCCTGCAGGGCCACTTCCTCCATTTTGTCGTATTCCACCAGGCCGGTCTCTTTGTTCACACCGTAGAAGAAGGGCTGGTACAGCTTGCCGGAGAAGTTGACGGCAGAGCCGTGGGTAAGGTGGCCGCCCATGCTCAGGTCAAGGCCCAGTATTTTATCACCCGGCTGAAGAATGGCCAGCATTACTGCGGCATTGGCCTGTGCGCCGGAGTGCGGCTGTACGTTGGCGTAAACGGCCCCGAACATCTGCCTGGCGCGGTCAATGGCCAGTTGCTCGCTCAGGTCTACCACCTCGCAACCGCCATAGTAGCGGCGGCCGGGGTACCCTTCCGCGTATTTATTGGTCATTACATTGCCCATGGCCTGCATAACCTGAAGGCTGGTGAAGTTCTCCGAAGCTATCAGCTCAATGCCATGGCGCTGCCTTTCCAGTTCCTGGCCAATGATATCAAATATCTGCTGGTCTCTTTGCATGGTGAAGGAAAATTTAAGACGCAAAATTAATCATCTTCTTATTAATTATAAACTAGGAATTGATGAAAAGAGGACTCCGGCTATATAGGTCAAATTCTTAATATAAGTAGGTTTATCTGATTTCCTAATCGGTTATTAATAATTGATTCCGTAATTTGCCCGCAAATAGTAATGAGACAACGGTTTATTCGCAGCAGTGAACCACATCTAAACCCGGTACATGAAGGCAATTATTCCAGTGGCGGGCGCCGGCACCAAACTGCGCCCCCATACATATACGCAGCCCAAGGCATTGATCCCGCTGGCGGGCCGCACCATTCTCAGCATCATTGTAGACCAGCTGGTGGAAGCCGGCATCCGTGAATTTGTATTTGTAGTAGGCTACCTGGGTGAAAAGATCCAGCATTATGTAGAAAAGAAGTACCCTGACCTTACCATGCACTTTGTACAGCAAAACGTGCGGGAAGGCACCGGCCATGCCATTCTGCTCACGCGGGAGGTGGTGCAGAACGATGAAGTGCTGATAGTGCTGGGCGATACCATTGTAGAATGTGACTTCAAGGAAGTGATCAACTTCCCCCATTCCCTGCTGGGTGTTAAAAAGGTGGATGACCCGCGCAACTTCGGCGTGGCGGAGATCAATGAGAACAACACCATTACACGGGTAGTGGAAAAACCCCAGATACCCAAATCCAACCTGGCGCTGGTGGGCATGTACAAGATCAGGGAAACGGAGCAGATGTACCAATGCCTGCAAGACAACATTGAGCGGCAGCTGCGCTCTCATGACGAGTTTCAGCTTACAGATGCGCTGGAGTGCATGATAGAGCACGGCGTGCAGTTCAACGCCTTCAAGGTGAGCAACTGGTTTGACTGCGGCCGGAAAGATACCCTGCTGGAAACCAACGCCACCCTGCTTAAAAAATACAAGGCGGCCACCAACCCGGTGCTGCCGTATGAAAATACCATCATCATTCCCCCCGTCAGCATCGGAGAAGGCTGCAATATCAAAAACAGCATCATAGGCCCCAACGTGGCCATCGGAGACAATACGGTGGTGAGCTATTCCATCGTGAAAGATTCCATTATCGGCTCTTTCAGCAACCTGTACGAAGTGGTGCTGAAATCTTCCCTCATAGGCAGCGATGCCAATATCCGCGGGCTGAGCCAGAGCCTCAACATCGGGGATAATACGGAGATCGATCTTGGCTAACCAATCATACAACACATGGCCGCATTCAGCAACAGCATCACCAGGCTTTTCTCAACAGACTATCCCATTGTGCAGGCCGGCATGGTATGGGCCAGCGGCTGGCGCCTGGCCAGCGCGGTGAGCAATGCCGGCGGTCTGGGGCTGATCGGCTCCGGCAGCATGTACCCGGAAGTGCTGCGCGAGCATATCCGAAAATGCAAACAGGCCACCACCCGCTCCTTTGGCGTAAACGTGCCCCTGCTCTACCCTGATATAGACAAGCATATGCAAGTGATACTGGACGAAGGCGTGCGCATTGTGTTCACCTCCGCAGGCAACCCTAAAACGTGGACGCCGCTGCTCAAGCAGCACGGCATTACCGTGGTGCATGTAGTGTCCAGCTCAAAATTTGCCGTCAAGAGCCAGGAGGCCGGCGTAGATGCGGTGGTAGCCGAAGGTTTTGAGGCCGGCGGCCACAACGGCCGCGAAGAAACCACCACCATGGTGCTTACTCCCGCCGTGGCAAACGCCGTCAGCATTCCCGTAATAGCAGCCGGCGGCATAGGCTCCGGCAGGGCCATGGCAGCGGCTTTTGCATTGGGCGCAGAGGGCGTGCAGGTAGGCAGCCGCTTTGTGGCTACGCCTGAAGCCTCGTCACACATCAACTTCAAGGAGGCCGTAGTGAAAGCCGGAGAGGGAGACACACTGCTGTCTCTCAAACAATTGACGCCGGTACGTTTGCTCAGGAATGCGTTCTTTGACGAAGTGCGGCGCGCGGAACTGTCCGGCGCAGGCACAGAAGCCCTGGCCGCGCTGCTGGGCCGCGGCAGGGCCAAACGCGGCATGTTTGAAGGCAACCTGGAGGAAGGGGAGCTGGAAATAGGCCAGGTGAGCGCGCTCATTCGTGACATTCAGCCCGCGGCAGACGTGCTGCAACATATCTGGGAAGAGTTCAACACCGTACGCAAAAGGCTGGCGGAAGCCGGCGCGTAAGCATGAAACAGGCCCTGAAAAACAAAAAGGCCCCGGTTGCCCGGAGCCCTGTTGTCCCGAATATCTGTTTTAACTGTTCTTCTCAATTCTTCCTGCCCAGCCACTTCACCACTTCTTTCATCGTCACCTTTTTGCCGTACAGCAAAATGCCCGTGCGGTAAATTTTGGCAGCCACCCAGGTAGTGCCGATAAAACCGGCTATCAGGCATATCACCGACAACGCCAGCTGCCAGTAGGGCACCGTACCGGGTACCCCGTAGGGGATGCGCGCCATCATGACCACAGGTGACGAGAAGGGGATAATGCTGCCCCACACCGCCAGCTGCCCGTTGGGATTGCGCACGGCGGCAAACATGATAAAGATGGAAATGATCACCGGCAGGGTGATAGGGAAAGTAAGCGATTGCGCATCATTAGGGTCTTCATTCACCAGGCTGCCCACCGCTGCAAACAACGCCGCGTAGAAAAGGTACCCGCCCAGGAAATAGAAGAGGAAACTGGCAATGATCAGCGGCCAGTTGGCGCTTTCCACTACAAAGGTAACCTGCTGCATGGCTTTCATGGCTGCCTCATTCTGCCCGCCCGCCATGCCGTTGCCGGCAGCGGCGTTCATGGTTTCAGGGCTGAGGAACAGGCCCATCAGGGAGTAGAGGCCAATGATGAGCACCAGCCATATCAGGAACTGCGTAAGTCCTACGCCGGCTATGCCTACTATTTTTCCCATCATCAATTGAAAAGGTTTCACGGTAGACACCATCACCTCCGCCACGCGGTTCATCTTTTCTTCCATGACGCCCCGCATCACCGTGGTGCCGAATATCAGCAGGATGATGTACACCAGGAAAGCCGCGCCATAACCAATGCCATAGGCCAGGCCCGCGCTGCCTTTCTTTTCCTCCTTGCCGGTAAGGTTCATGATATCTACATCTGCGCGGATGCCTTCCAGTTTGGCCTTGTCTATACCGGCCAGCTCCATGCGCTTGTCTTCCAGCACGCTCTCCAGCCTGCGCTCCATATTGGTTTTCAGCATCACGTTCATCTGGCCCTTGCTGTAATAGATCACGCTGGGCGGACGGTTGATGTCCATAGCCGGGATGTGCAGCACGCCGGTATAGCCCAGTTGCTGGTACGTATTTTTGAGCGTATCTATCCGGGCATCAATAAATTTATAATGCACGCCACCATCATCTGCCAGCTTGCCTTCAAATATTTTGCTCTCGTCTACCACGGCCACCTTTTCATCGTCTCCTCCCATCATCACAAAAACGGGAATGAGCATCATGGCCACAAACATCAGGGGTAACAGCAGGGTGATGATGATAAAGGATTTTTTCCTCACCCTGGTGAGGTATTCTCTTTTTATGATGATCCAGATCTTGTTCATTGTTCAGAATTTGTTGAGATAATAGGAATGTTAAACAGCTGCCTGCGCTACCTGGGTAATAAATACCTCATGAATGGTGGGGAGTATTTCCCTGAATGCGTTCACCTGTATGTCATGATGAATAAAGTGACGGAGGATGTCGTTCGTCTGGCTGTATTCGTTCAGCTTGACGGTGTAAGCCTTTTCGTGCTGCTGGATGATGGTGAAATGGTGGGTGGCCATCTGCGCGGGGTTGGGCTGCTGCTCCAGCGATATATAAAATAGGTGCTGCTTGAAATCCTGCTTGATCTGTTTCACCGGCCCGTCCAGCACCTTGCGGCCTTTGTTCACCAGCACAATGTGGTCGCATATCTCCTCTACCTGTTCCATGCGGTGCGTGGAGAAAATAATGGTGGTGCCGTTGCGGGCCATGTCGAATATTTCGTTCTGGATCAGCTGGGAATTGATGGGGTCAAGGCCGGAGAAGGGCTCGTCCAGTATCAGCAGCTTGGGGTGGTGCATTACGGTGGAAATGAACTGTACTTTCTGCTGCATGCCTTTGCTCAGCTCTTCTACTTTTTTGCCGGCCCAGGAGGATATCTCGAACTTGTTGAACCAATAATCTATTTTCTCCTCCGCGTCTTTCCGGCTGAGGCCTTTGAGCTGCGCCAGGTAGAGGGCCTGCTCTCCCACTCTCATTTTTTTGTACAGCCCGCGTTCTTCCGGCATGTAGCCAATGTACTGTACGTCATTCTGCGGGTCAAAAGCTCTGCCGTCAAAGATGATGTTGCCTGCATCAGGATAAAAGATGCCGGTGATCATGCGCAGCAGGGTGGTTTTTCCTGCGCCGTTGGGGCCAAGCAGGCCGAAAATACTTCCTTTGGGGATGGAGAAGCTGATATCGTCTACCGCTTTATGGGTAGCGTAGTGCTTTTTCAGATGCTGAAGTTCCAGTACGTTCATGGCGGCAAATTACCCATTTGAGATATTGCGGCCAAGGAATTTATGATTGATTTTCGTAATAATACACCAACGCGCAGATTAGCGGTACAAACCGGTTTTAGCTGCAATGGCTTCAGCCACCCGCTCTCCGTCCATAGCGGCAGACACAATGCCGCCTGCATAACCGGCGCCTTCCCCGCAGGGGTAAAGGCCCCTGAGCTGCGGGTGCTCCAGTGTATCTGCGTGGCGGGGAATGCGCACCGGGGAGGAGGTGCGGGATTCTGTGGCCACCAGTATGGCGTTCTCCGTATAATAGCCTTTTATTTTTTTGCCGAAAGCCTTGAAGGCGTCCCGCAGGCGGGAATGTACAGCGCCGGGCAGCACCTGCCGCAGGTCTGTGCTTTTTACGCCGGGAATGTAAGAACAGTCCGGCAAAGAGGCAGACACTTTGCCGTTCACAAAATCCGTCATGCGTTGTGCCGGCGCCACAAATTTTCCGCCCCCTGCCTCAAACGCCGCACGCTCTACCGCCTGCTGGTAATACATGGCCGCCAGCGGGCCTTCTTTTGCAAAGGGCGCAAAGTCAGTTTCATCTACTGTTACTACCATGCCGGAGTTGGCGTAGGGATTGTTGCGTTTGGAGGGAGACCAGCCGTTCACTACCAGCTCACCGGGCGCCGTGGCGGCCGGGGCTATGATGCCGCCGGGACACATACAGAAAGAGAACACGCCGCGGCCCTGCACCTGCTCTACCAGGCTGTAGCTGGCGGGCGGCAGGTGCTCGTCTCTGAAAGGGCTGTGGTACTGCGCACTGTCTATCAGCGCCTGGGGGTGCTCTACGCGCACGCCCAGGGCAAAAGGCTTGGCCTCTATCAGCACCTGCTGGCGGTGCAGCATGGTGAAGATATCTCTCGCGGAGTGGCCGGTAGCCAATATGACAGCTACGCCCTGCCAGCTTTCGCCATCCGCCGTTTTCACGCCTGTTACCTGGCTGCCCTGTAGCAGCAGGGCTGTTACCTTTTGTTCGAAATGCACTTCTCCGCCGCAGTCTTCAATCTGCCCGCGCATGGCGGTGATGATATGCGGCAGCTTGTTGGTGCCTATGTGGGGATGAGCGTCTGTAATAATGTTCTCTTCAGCGCCAAACTGCTGGAAGATGTGAAGAATACGGTTGATGCTGCCGCGCTTGTTGGAGCGCGTGTACAGCTTGCCGTCTGAATAGGTGCCGGCGCCGCCTTCTCCAAAGCAGTAATTAGATTCAGGATTGACCTCTCCGGTTTTATTAAGCGCCGCCAGGTCTCGCCGGCGGGCCCGTACATCCTTGCCCCTCTCCAGCACTACTGGCTTGTAACCCAGCTCTGCCAGGCGCAGCGCGGCAAAGAGGCCCGCAGGGCCGGCGCCTATCACTATTACGCGTGGCGCGTTGGCGGCAAGCCGCTTGTAGTGGAACTGTGGGGATGTTCTTTCCTGGAAAGGCTCGTTCACAAACACCTGCAGCGTCAGTACAAAATATACTTGCCGCGAGCGGGCGTCTATAGAGCGTTTGAGCAGGTTGTAGCCGGTAATGGCGCCGGGCTTCACACCCAGGGCGGCGGCGGCCTGCCGTGTAATATGCTGGTGATGGGCAGCCTCACGGGGAGGCAGCTTGAGAGAGAGCTGGTGTATCATGCGCGGTTAGGTATTTATCCTAAAACTGGCCACAAAGATAGTATAAATGCAGCAAGGGGATACCGCTTGTACGGTATCCCCTTTGCCTCATATTTTGACGGGTATTTATCAGAACGGCAGATCGTCCCCGCTGTTGCCTGAAGAAGGGGCTTCCTGGGAAGTGTTGTAATCCGGCATGCGGTCAGCGCCCGGTTGGGCCTGCATCATACTTTCCATGCGCCAGGCGTCCAGGTTGGTGATGTAATTCACCTTGCCGTCTTTCTCCCAGCGGGTGCCTTTTATATTAAAATAAACTTTAACCATTTCTCCTTCATTGTGACGGTCCACAATGGTAGTGCGATCTTGTACGGACTGGAACTTGATATAGTTGGTGATGACCCGGCCATTGATATCGTCTGTTTTCTCAATCACAAACTCCCGGGTTTTAAAAGACTCACTGCGTTGAACGGTGTTATACTTCACTACCAGCTTTCCGGTAATTTCAAAACTCATAAAAACAAATTTAAAATTTCAATTGCGCCAAAGATAAGTTTTTCAGTGTAGGATTGCTTAATTACTTTTGCACAAGTTATTCTACTTTTTTAGCGAACAACACCATACATTTGCACGGAATTTGAGAATAACAGAAAAGCAGTATCCAAAAAAGTGAGATGTCTACAGCCAACTAAATACCCGCTGGACCATACCTCTACAACCAGATTTATAAGCAATGGTATTTTACCTGTTAAGCTGGGTTTTTGATGTAAACCAGTAAACAGTTTGACAAAATACCTGTTAATCATGCTTGTACGGTTTAACACTTTTCATTGTGGTGGAATTGCTGGCTAAACGGGTGTTTTAGCCGAAAAAACTTGAATAAACAGGAGCGTTACACACTGTAATTGTTGGAAATAAAACAAGGGCAGATTTATTTTTTTTTTCAACATTTTAATCAGATATTCGTCGTCCTGTCAAAAAAATTCTTCAACCGCCCGTATTGAAGAATTTGTATTCGAGAACACCCAAATTATAAACACGATTAATTTTTTTTATCTAAATGAACAAAACTTGCGAACAAGTTTGGGAAAGGTGTCTGAATATAATCAGGGATATTGTGGAATGGCAGCCATTCAAAACATGGTTTGAACCGATAAAACCCGTAAAGCTTGAAAACAATGTTTTAACCATTCAGGTCCCCAGCCAGTTTTTTTATGAATATCTGGAAGAGCATTATGTAGGTCTGTTAGGAAAAACCATCAAACGCGAATTAGGAAAGGAAGCCAGGCTGGAATACCGGATAGTGGTTGAAAATGGTACTCCCCATCAACATCCCAAAACGGTGAATATGCCTACGCAGTTTACCAAGCCGCAGAAAGACAGCGAAGTTGATTTCCCGTTGACGATACAGAACCCGGTCAAGAATCCCTTTGTGATACCGGGCATCAAACGTGTGCAGATAGATTCCCAGCTGAACCATAATTATACGTTTGAGGCCTTTATTGAAGGCGACTGCAACCGCGTGGCGCGCAGGGCGGGTAAAACCGTATCTGACAAGCCGGGCGGCACTTCCTTCAACCCCCTGGTGATCTATGGCAGCGTAGGCCTCGGTAAAACCCACCTGGCGCAGGCCATCGGCAATGAAGTGAAAAGGCAAAGCCCCAACAAGGCGGTGCTGTACGTGAGCGCGGAAAAATTCATCAACCAGTTCATTGACCATTCCAAGAACAACATCATCAACGACTTTATACATTTTTACCAATTGATAGATGTATTGATCGTAGACGATATCCAGTTCTTTGCCCGCGCCGAAAAATCGCAGGACGCGTTTTTTGCCATCTTCAACCACCTTCACCAGAGCGGCAAACAGCTGATACTGACATCAGACAAACCGCCCAAAGACCTGGACGGGGTGCAGGAACGCCTGCTCAGCCGTTTCCGCTGGGGCCTGAGCGCAGACATCCAGCTGCCTGATTTCGAGACGCGCATGGAGATACTGGAAATGAAGATGCGGAATGACGGGCTGGAAATGCCCAAGGAAGTAGTGAAGTACGTAGCCTACAACATCCAGAGCAACGTAAGGGAGCTGGAAGGCGCGCTCATTTCCCTGCTGGCACAGTCATCCCTCAACAGGAAAGAAATTGACCTGGAGCTGGCCAAACGCGTGCTGAAGTCTTTCGTCAAAACATCTTCCAAGGAAATTACCATAGACAGCATCCAGAAAATGGTCTGTGAGTATTTTGATGTGCCGTACGATAAATTGCTGCAAAAAACCCGCAAGCGGGAAATTGTGCAGGCAAGGCAAATCACCATGTACCTGGCAAAAAGTTTCACCAAAAATTCTCTTAAAACCATTGGCGAGCACTTTGGCGGCCGTGACCACACTACCGTGATCCACTCCTGCCAGACTGTAAAAGACCTGATGGATACTGACAACAGCTTCCGGGACAGCGTTATTGAATTGCAACAAAAAGTGCAACTCGCTGCCATGTAACCCCTGCAACCAATGCAAAGTAATTCGGCGTGGCCTGTCACTTGACAGGCCACGCTTTTTTTGGTACCTTATGGCCACAACTTACATCCGTCATCATGCTACGCCACCTCTTCACCGCCCTTTGCTGCTGCATTGCGCTGCTGCCCGCCACGGCACAATACACCACGGCCAACGCCCACTCCCATAACGATTATCTGCAGGCCCGGCCTTTCCACCTGGCTTTTGACAGGGGCTTCGGCGCTGTGGAGGCAGATGTTTTTGAGCGCAACGGAGCGCTGTATGTGGCGCATACAGCTGCTGAAATAGATACGGCACGCACGTTGCGCAAGCTTTACCTGCAGCCGCTGCAGCAAATGATCACGGAAAAAAGGGGATTGTTTGCGGAATCTGCCGGCGCAGGGCGCAGCCTGCTGCTGCTGATAGATTTCAAAACTGCCGGTGTGCCTACCATGCAGGCCTTGCTGCAGCAGCTGCAAGACTTCCCGCTCATTACCTCCAACCCGCAGGTACAACTGGTCATTAGCGGCAGCCGGCCGGATGCGGCGCTCTGGCAGGGGTATCCGCCCTACATCCTGTTTGACGGATTGCCCAATGTAAGCTACACCGCGGAACAGCTGCAGCGTATTCCTCTTTTCAGCGACAATTTCCGCAGCTATACACAATGGAAGGGGCAAAACGGATTGCCTGCGCAGGATGAAGCCAAAATAGCGGCTGTTGTGAACAAGGTGCACGGCCTGCAAAAGAAATTCCGTTTCTGGGCCACGCCAGATACAACCACCGCCTGGGCTGCCATGATGCGGCTGGGGATAGACTATATCAATACAGACCAGGTGAACGGACTGGCTGATTACCTCCAGGCCTCATCATCCAAATAACTCGTTCAGCTGTTGCTGCCAGCGCCCCTCCTCTGCTTTTACATCTTCCGCAGGTACGCCGTAAGCGCCTATCCAGGCCCAGATGGTAACGTCTGCACCGGGCGTGAAACGTTCTGCCGTAAGGCGGAACATGGCGTTGTTGAGCTGCAGCAGGGTGCCGCACAGGTCTTGCGGGGGGTTGAGGTATACCAGCGTGCCTTCATAGCGGCCGCCTAACGGGGTGGTGTACACGTAACGGTCTCCCTGCACGGTAATGCCCTCACGGGTCAGCAAGTTCCACGCCTCCTGCAGGGACTGTTTTGTCTTGATCTGCGCCAGCGCCACCAGGCGGTCTTTACCGGCATGGTGCTCCAGGTAATGTTGAAGGCTGAGAGATTCTGTGTCCCAGCCGCGGCGCACGCCATCATAGATCTCGTCCCAATTGCTTTCGCCGCCAAAGCCTGCATGTACAATGCGCAACAGGGTTTTCCCTTCTTTTGCTTCCAGGAAAAACTCCACCGCCAGCCGCCTTGGTACGTTTGATACCATTTTGTAATGGTCTTCGTTATAACCCAGGCGCAGGTATTTATTTTCCTGCTGCTCTTCTATTTCCATTTCCCAGTCTACCCCGCTGCCCCAGGAGAGCGCTATCTTCCCGTCTTTTACACGGGCCCTGCGCGGAAACCACCGCTCCAGCTCTCCCGCTTCCGTGAGCGCTTTCCATACCGCCTCTATGGGCGCATTAATTTCCCGGGCCATGTGAATGGCCCTGTTACTGTTTTTCATGATACTATTTTTTTAACACAGGGTGAGAAAACAAGTGGAACTGGTAAGCCCTGCCGTCTGGCTCCTTGTCTGTATGATATTTGACGGCCAGCCTGCTGATAACCCTGGCCAGTTCTTCCGTGAAAGCCTGCAACTGCTCAGGGCTGGAAAAGCGCACTTCTGTTTGCATGGTGAAAGTGGGCAATTTTTTCCGGGCCCTCTGCGCGCCCGTTTGCAGGGCCGCCACATCCTGTATCAGCTGCGAAGCAGCGGCCACCAGGTAGGCGGAAGAAAATTTGTCCTGCACGGCGGAGGCATCTGCGCCGGCCGTGTTCAGCACCACCATATATGAACGGGAAGTGGCGCGCAATACGCGCTCTGTGCAATTGCCTTTTTTTCTTTCTTCCACCAGCTCTATCAGTTCATTCTTCTCCAGTTCCTTCAGGTGGTAGTTCAGCTGCTGCCGCGGCATGTTCAGCACGCGTGAAAGGCCTGCGGCGGAATTGGGCTCACGCAGCTCTTCCAGTATGCGGATGCGGAGAGGGTTCATCATGGCCGCCGCCACCTGCGTATCCTGTATGAAATTGTGTGCTTTCATGCAGTGAAGGTAACACCGAAAAATTAATTTTTCAAGGAAACGCTACATTTCCTAAGAACCAGCTGATATTTTACCTCCTACACATATGGAAAATATATAATTACAAATTTGTTTTTCGGGTGTTGTCCGTATTCAGCTTGAATTAGTTAAATTGTAATATACCCGCTGCATCAGCCAGAATCTAAATCTAAATCTTGCCTTATGCAATTTTCCACCAAGCGCCCCGGCGCAGTAGCGGTACTGGTTACAGGCTGCGCCGTGGGCGTGCTGGATGGGGCCGCGGCATTGATCAATGCCTGGCTAAGGTCCGGTACCCCGCCGGAAAGAGTTTTCAGATACATTGCAAGCGCCATGTTTGGCAACGCGGCTTACACCGGAGACGGCACTATGGTGGTGGCAGGCGTTGCGCTGCACTTTATGGTGGCGGTGCTGTGGAGTGTTGTATTTTTCGTAGCGTACCGCTACTGGCCTTTGCTGCATGGCAACAAGTGGGTAACAGGCTGCCTCTACGGCCTGTTTGTATGGCTGATGATGAACCTGGTAATGGTGCCGCTTACACAGGCCCCGCCCTTGAAATTCACCTGGCAGGGCGCAATAACGGGCTGGTTGATACATATGGTGCTGGTGGGCATTCCTATTGTGTTGCTCACGCGGTGGTGGTATGAAAAGTTTACCGCAAAGTTTCCTTAAAAAGCTGCAATGTACGTTCCCATGCCAGTTTGGCTGCCGCCTCGTTGTAACGCGCCGGTGAAGCATCGTTATTGAACGCATGCTGCGCTCCCTTGTAAATGTACAGCTCATATTTTGTGCCCGCTGCTTTCAGGGCGGCTTCATACGCCGGTATGCCGGCATTCACGCGCTCGTCCATTTCCCCGTAGTGCAACAGGAGGCGGGCTTTTATTTTGGGTACGTCCGCTGCGTCAGCCTGGCGGCCGTAATAGGCCACAGCGGCTTTCAGCTCAGGGTCGTGCACGGCCAGCTGATTGGCCATGGCGCCGCCCCAGCAAAACCCGATGCAGCCTGTTTTTCCATTGCAGTCTGGCCGGCTTCTCAGGTAGCTAAGCCCCTTCAGGTAGTTTTGCAGGTTCTGCGCCATATCCAGCTCGCCTATCAGCTTCCTGCCATCATCTTCATTAGCCGGCGTACCCCCGAAAACAGAGAGCGCATCCACGCCCAGCGCAATATAACCGGCCTGCGCCACGCGGCGCGTTACGTCTTTGATATGGGGCGTGAGACCGCGGTTTTCATGTATCACCACCACTCCGCCGTATTTACCCTGTGCCTTCGGTTTTACCAGGAGCCCTTTCATGGTGACACCTTCTCCGGGATAGGTGATCTCTTCCTCCGTAAGATCTTCGGGGAGTGGCGCTGCCGCTGCGCGGGCATAGTTGGATTCCAGCAAGGGCAGCACAGACATGGCCGCGGCCATGGTACCGGTAAGCTGCACCAGGCGTTTCAGGAATTCTTCGCGCCGGAGCGGCTTGTGGGTATACTCGTCAAAGAGGTTGATGATACGCTGGTCCATATGACAGTATTTACAGAAAGATACGAATTATTCCGGGCTCATGCAGGAGGAAACTCCAATGCAGTTCCGGGCGTTGATAATGCTGCCCGGCGTCATGCATTTCTTGTTCATTTCAGCAGGAAATCTTACCTTAATTCCATATAACCGAATACTGAATCAAACCCCTTCGTATGCTGCTACGAGACAGGCTTTCCCTGGTGGAAGTTTTCAGGATAACGTGGAAGCTGGATATCATGATCATACTGGTATGCACCCTTGCATATGTGGCAGACACCTACTGGCTGAAAAGGCATATTTCCATCCCCGCCAGTATAACCGGTGTACTAGGCACGGCCCTTGCTTTCTTTATCGGCTTCAATAACAACCAGGCGTATGACCGCTGGTGGGAAGGCCGTAAAATATGGGGAGCGCTGGTGAATGATTCCCGCTCCTGGGCCCGCAACCTGCTCCACTACTGTGATGCGTCCAAAGCGGGAGAAGTGCCGCATATTGCGCGCCGTATGATTTTCAGGCATATCGCTTTCCTTTACGCGTTGAAGGCAACTCTCCGCAAAACCACCGACCCGTATTACGAAGGCTACCTCAGCAAGAAGGAAGCGGAAGATGTCAGCGGCAGCCGCAATATTCCCAACGCCATACTTGACATACAGGCGGCAGACCTGCAGCAGCTAAGGATGCTGGGAGCGGTAGACGGGTTTTGTTTCCGTGAATTGAACACCATGCTGGCAGCTCATTGCAACCACATGGGCGCTTCAGAGCGCATCCGTAACACTATTTACCCGCCCAGCTATCTTTTTTTTACCCGTGTTTTCATCTGGTTCTTTGTGATACTCAATACTTTCATGCTGGCAGAATCAATCGGTTTCTGGTCAGTTATCTTCGGCTGGGCAGTAGGTTTCGTTTTTCATGTCACCCACCAGAACGGCAATGCGCTCATGAACCCCTTTGAACAAAACCCCATGTCTCTGCCGCTGGACAGCATCAGCCGCACCATAGAGATCAACCTGCTTGAAATGCTGGGCCACCAGCCGCTGCCATCACCGGTAGAGCCGGTAGGCAAGCAGTATTTGCTGTAGCAAGGAAAAAATTCAGTAAATTACGAGTCCCAAATCCTGATACCCATGTCAACTCTGGATAATCCAGCCGTTATGAATTTCAACGTTCCTCCTGAAATGGAGCGTAATACTATTACCTCCCATACCTTACCTGAAAAGTATAAGCATTACAGTATTAAAGGCACCGACGTAACTTACCGTGAAGGGCCTTTCGGCGCGTTTTTCAAACAGGAAGTGGTAGATAAGGACTGGATCATTGGCTGGCTGAATTTTGACATCAAAAAGAAGGTAAACCTTTTCCCTATCACAAAAGACCCGCTGCTGGCCCTTTATATTGGCCTGGAAGGTAATATCCCCTGTGACCTGCAGGGTTCCCCGCTCAAGCTGATGCTGCCGGAAAAGCGCCTGGGCTTCTACTACGTACCGCCCAGCGGCTTTAACAAGGCTGAATTTGAGCCGTACCACTACACATCATTGTACATTTCGTTCTCACATGCCTTCATTACCCGTTTCCGGGAAAAGTACACATTGTTCCAGCCCTTGCTGGACGTACCCCTGCAACAATACCAGCAATACTCGGACGCCATCAAGGCGGCCCAGGCCAAAGGGCATGAAGGCTACCGGGAGTTTGGGGCCATGGTAGACAAACAGGAGAAGCAGGAAGCAGAAGGCGTACAGGGCCTGTTGTTGCCGCTTGGCAGCGAACACACGGAAATAATCAGGCAGATGGTAGGGTACGATCAGAACCCGGGCTGGCTGACGCCTTACCTGTACGGACAGATATGGCTCATGATTGTCAGCTACTTTGCCCTGATGACGGAACGCGGCGCATTGCCCAAAGATGTATTGCGCGCGGTAGACTATATGCAGACCCACTACGCCTCCCTCAATAAAAACCATCAGCCCGTTACCCCTACTGACGTAGTGGCGCATTTGAAGGCAGACCCTCGGGAACTGAACCGCCAGTTCAATGAAACCTTCGGTAAAAACATGCGGGAATACCTTACAGACCTGCGGTTTGCGGAGGCGCGTTTCCGCCTGCGCCGTACAGATAACAAATTGAGCGCCATAGCCGCCGAAACGGGTTTGTCAGGCCCCTCGCACCTCACCAAACTGATCAAGGCCGAATACGGCCTCACCCCGGCGCAATACCGCGCTAAATACCGTGGCTCTTAATCTGCAAGAGGGAAAATCAATTCGTACAATTATTTGCGCAGCAAATACAACCATGTAGTGGGGAAATGTTGTCATCTTTGTTTCATCAGGATTGACAGACGCCCTCTTTTGAATATAACTAGTAGTGTTTTTCTCCAATTTAGCTAATAATACAGCCGAACTAATTAGGCAAATCCCTTCCCTTTCCCAACTTGAGACAAAAACTCAGATACGGCGGCCCCGGCCAAACCGGGGCGCTCCGTATCCATTAATTTTCCAGTAAAAATTCTTTTGCGGCCTGCACCCACTCTTCCCGGTACCGGGGAAGATAATTGGTATGGCCCGCCCCCGGGAAAACGACCAGCTTTTTTTTGCCGGCCAGCGCGCCGTATACAGCATCTGTTTCTTCTCTGCGCACTCTTTCATCCTTATCACCATAAAAAAACAGGGCAGGCGTTGTAACGGCCGCGGCATAGCTAACAGGGCGGTGAGAAAAGGCCCAGAACCCGTTTTCCACCCCGCCCCAGAACACCAGGAAACCCGCCAGCGGGAAGCCCGGCACGCCTACCGCTTCAAAACGCGCGCAGGCGGCATCGTACAAGGTGGCAAAGGGGCATTCCAGGATAATGCCTTTGGGCTTCAGCGGCTCATCGTGCAGGGCCTTCAATACAGCGGCAGCGCCCAGTGAAGTGCCCAGCAGGTAAATATTCTGCTCCCCCTGCGCCGCCAGGTAACGGTAGGCGGTGGCCACATCTGCGGCCTCCTTATAACCGATGGTGGTCTGGTTGCCACCGGAACCGCCTGAGCCCATAAAGTCTACCAGCATGGTATTATACCCCAGCGCCAGCAATTCGTATGCGCGGGGCAGCATGGCCGATTTTTCTCCGCTATAGCCATGAAACAGCGCCACTGTGCCACGCGCGGCGGGCGCCTGCATGTACCAGCACTCCAGGCGTTCCCGGCTTTGCAGGTGTATTGTTTTGTACGGGCGGTCTGGTTTGCGTTTGTTGACGGGGCGCGGATTGTCTACCCCAAAGCAGATGGTTTTCAGCTTTCCGGCAATACCGAGCTTATTAGGGTCTGTACGGGGAGCGGCGGTATCTGTGAAATGGGTGAATTTCCACGCGTGAAAGGCGGCAAATACGTTGAGCAGCACAAACAGGCTGAGCACAGACCAGGCAAGGCGCTTCCACATTTTTCCGGTAAACATCTTTTATTTTTTCTTTTGCTTTGAAGACCGGGCCAGATGGTTGAAGGCCAGTGCCTTGCCAACCCACCAGGCCAGCTGTTTCCTGGTACCCAGGGCAGATTCATCTACGTACACATACCCTTTCATGGTACGCCCGTTCAGCACCATCTGCGAAGCGCCGGGCAGCTCCAGCGCCTCTTCTACGCCCGCAGGGTTTAGCCGTACCATGATGTGACTGTCCCGCACGCATACGCACATTTTATCATTCACCATAAAACAGCAGCCGCCGAACATCTTTTTCTCCTCCACATCGTTCTCTTCTGCTGCAATTAATTCCCTTACGCGGGCCATTAATTTTTCGTTTAAGGCCATGGCTGAAAGATTTACTGCAATATAGCAGATTCCCCTCTTTTACAGAACAGCATCCATTACCGTCGCGGCATAAAAAGCCGGCTGAAAGAAAACTTCCAGCCGGCCACAATTTTCCAACAACCGCTTAACGCACCGGCTTAACGGCGCTGAAGCCGCTTTCTCCCCTGAACCAGCGCCCCGCCTGGCCCGTGAGCCAGAGATAATAATCCGAAGAGAGATCATTTTCTATGCCTACGAACTTTCTGTCTCCATGCAGCGGCACTTCCGCCTCCCGTGCGCATTTGTAAATGGCGGTGCCCTCGTCTATTTCATCAAACATGGCTACGTAGAGAGATTGCGCCCCGGCCAGTTTGGCGCCGGCCACCTGCTTCCACAGAAAATCCCCCTTCAGGCGTGGAATGGCGTTGTACAGGGACGGATCGTTTTTGAGATTGCCCCAGCTGAAGCCGGGAAATGCGAGCGGCACATAGGTTACCTTGTTGGCATTGCACCAGGCCAGATCTCCGGCCAGCTCTGTACCGGCCACGTTGTTATAACTATCGTTGTTGTAGCGGCCCACGGCCCATGGCATCACAATGTCCGCCCGTTTGATAAGGCTGTGCAGCAGCGGGGAGTTTTCAGTGTCTTTCGTCATGCTCCTCCAGTAATAAGGTACGCCCAGCATCACAGACACGCGGTTGTTATTGCCCTTCAGCCGGGTAACCAGCTGGTCAGCATCGGCAATGGTGTATTTCCGGTTGTCGTTGAAGCCCACTCCCCATATTACCACCAGCGGCTTTTTATTGTGACGCAGGTAAGTAGGATGGGTTTTGTTGTCAAAGAGATGGAACAACTGCTGCAGTTCCGCCCAGTCTTTTTCTACCCAGGCTACGTCTGCCGGAGTACAGCCGCTCAGGTCATACATCACGCAAATGGCGCGCGAGTACTTGCGGGCGGCCTTGAGCGCGTTCTCCAGCACCTTGTTGAAATGGCGCTTCCCTTTGGGGTTGCTGTCTTTCACCTCCACTACAAAACGCTGCATAAAAACGCCGTCTATCCCGTAATCTTTCATCCATTTAAAATGCAGGTCTATGGTCTCTTCATCATACGGGCTGTACATGTACACATCACTGCCGTCTGGATACTTAAAAGCAGTTTTGTACTTCCGGGTGTACTCCGCCATGTCAGGAAAAAAATCTACGGTGGAGCAGCCGGGCTTGAAGCCGCCGCAGCTACCGTTTTGCAGGTGGTACCAGCCACGGCCCGATTCATCGCCTTCAGCGGCAAACCAGCCCTGGTAGCCGGCCATTACAAGATTTTGATAAGCCGTGTACAGGCAACCGGTTTCATCGTACACCGTGTCTTTGGCCATGGGCGGTCCCACGGGGGAGCCGCCTGATTTTTTGGCGCAGCTGACGGAAACAAAAAAAATGAATAAAAGGCAAGCTGTTAAACGCATGTTGAATCTTTTAGTGATCAAATATCCAGTTGTACCACAGGAGCATAGTTGAACTTGGCATCTCCCTTGTCTATGACGGCGCCTATGCGGAAATAGTAGGCCTTGCCCGGCTTCAGCTGCGAGCTGTTGGAGGGCAGGTCTATACTAAGCGTGTAAACATGGCCCGGGTCTACCACCGCGTTGATATCCGCTTCTGCGGCCACAAAGCGCATAGGCTCTCCCACGCGTGAGTCCTGATGAGCATAAAGGCCTATCTTTTTCACATTGGTGGTAACGTTTTGCTGCAGCTTGAAAGTGGCCACCACCTTGGTGCCGTTCTTCACAATACTGGCTTCTTTTATACGAATATAGGGCACTACCGTGAAGTCCAGTCTGGTATTGCCTGATATCTGCACGTCCTGCGGCGCTACGTCAATAAAGTTGCCGCGCACGGGCTGCACCGTGTAGGTGTTGGCAAAGAGCAGGGAGTTGGCGTAAGTGCCATCGTTCTTTACGATCAGTATCTGTTTCTCCACGGGGTCATAACCATGTTCGGCAATTTCTATGGTAGTACCCCTGATAATATCCTGCTCTACCAGCGCCTTTGTTTCCGCGTCTATGAAACTGCCGGAGAGGGCGGCATTGGGGCCATCGTAATTGTCTTTTTCACAGGCCATAAAAATGAGCGCGGCCATATATATTATTATGTTTTTCATAACAGTCTGTTTTAACCGGTTAGTACTGCGGGTTTTGCACAAGGCCATTGGCGCCTATGCCGGGTATGGGTTTATAATACAGTTTGGGCTCGAAGGTCTTTGAATTGGTATTGGGTACGTTGACGCGCACAAAAATGTACTTTCTGGCCGGCAGCGCACGCAGGTCAAGCAAAGGCAGCAGGGCATGCATCATGCGGTTGTTGAATTCAGTATGGTATTCCCTTCTGCGGATGAGGTCCCAATACCGTTTGTTCTCAAAGGCCAGCTCCACCCTTCTTTCCCGCTGCACGTTGGCGGAGGTGAGCGGTATGTTAACGGTGTGGCCGGCGCGTTTGCGGATGTCGTTCAGCGCTTTGGCAGCGGCGGCGGCATCTCCCTGGCCGCTTTCCACCACGGCCTCCGCATAGTTGAGCAGAATTTCAGCAAAGCGGAACTCCATAAAATCTGTAGTGCTCTGGTTCCAGCCGGCGGTAATGGGGCTGGACTGGTTCATGAATTTTTTGAAGGAGAAACCGGAGCGGGTGTTATTGCCGCCATAGGTGTCGAAGCCGGAGTACATGGTGGTGCTGGGCGCCCCGTAAGTGTAATAGGTAGTACCGTCTACCGTAACCTGATCGTTAGTGCGGATCACGGCCTGACCGTCTGGCTTTACAAAACCGGCCTGTATAATGATGGGCGTTTCCTTGAAGGTGGTACCGGGCAAAATGGCCGTGCCCCAGAGGCGTGCGTCTTTGCCTTTAAAAATATCGTTGGGCGTGTCAAAGCGGAGATAGGTGAGCGCGGGGTTGTAGCCGTTGTAGTCATTCACGTTGCCTTCCGCGGTGGTTACCACGGGAGCGGGCTGACCGGGATTGTCGTACCGCTCGTACAGGTCTACCAGGTCAAGCGTGGGGTTCATGCGGCCGGGGTGGGGCCAGCCGTTGGCTACCTGTGCGGGCTGGTACCAGATGTCATAGTTGTGGCCCTGGTTATTGCCGGGAAGCGTGAAGCCTTTGATGAAAATAGCTTCTATTGCCGCGCTGTTGGGGTCCTGGAACATCTTCCGGTAGTTCTCCGCCGCCGCTTCTGGCGTAGCAGGGTTGGGCTCGTACAGCCCGAATTTACCGGAAGCCATGAGCATTTCGCTGGCTTTGATACAGGCATCATAATAACCGCTGGCGGCAGCCGCATCAAGCCCAATCAGCTGCTGCGTTACCGCGTCTCCGCTCATAACAGCGCGCGGGCCAAATTTGGCAACAGATGCGGCATGCAGGGCGGCCCTTGATTTGAGCGCGCAGGCCGTCCATTTGGTGGCGCGGCGGCCCGTGCCTTCTCCCAGGCTGGCAATGGCTACGTCACATTGCTCCATCACATAGTCCCACGTTTCTTTTTCAGTGCTGCGGGGTACTTTCAGCGCTTCCACATCTCCTTCGTACTTCTGCGTGTTCTTGATGAGCGGAACGCCGCCGTAGCGTTTGGCCAGCCCAAAGTAGGCAAAGGCCTTGATGAAGGCGCTCTCGCCGGTGAGGGCCTTCTTTTCGTCTTCCGTAATGGGCAATGAAGGAATAGCGTCCGAGAGGATGTTGACGTCACGTATCAGCTTGTAAGCCGGCTCCCACCAGGCAAAATCGTTATTACCAATAAAGTCGCCAAACTCGCTGTGTACCGCTTCATCTGTTACCATAGCCGGCGCAAAGCCGCCGTTGTTGGGGTCTCCGCCGTTCTGGTTGAAGCCGGCGCGGAAGTAGGTGAAATCTTCTATGGGCAGCTGGTAGTACAGGTTGGCCATGTAAAGTTTAACGCCGGCGGGATCCCCGAACAGGTCTTCCGCCCTGATCTTGTCTGTAGGCCGCAGCTCCAGCACGCGGTTGCAGCTGAACAACATGAGGCCGGCGGCCAGTAATATTAATCTGCGCATATTTCAGTGTTTTAGAAGTTAAGGTTGACGCCCACGTTGAAATTCTTGGTAAGCGGGTAGTTGAAGCCTGCATTGAACAAACCTTCCAGCCGCTCCGGGTCAAACGCTTTCACAAAAGGGTCTGCAATGGTGAACAGGTTGAAGCCGTTGGCATATATCCTGATCCTGTTGATGCCGGCAGATTTGTAAAGTTGTGTGGGGATGGTGTAGCCCAGCTCCAGGCTTTTTAACCTGACGTACGATGCGTCTTTCCGCCAAACCGAGCTTTCAGCGTACATGGCGCCCACATTGAAATTGAAGCGTGACGCGGGCCACTTGCCGGGAACCCACTCGCTGTTGGGGTCATACGGATCTGCCTTGTGCCAGCGGTCAAAGAAATAAGCCGGCGTGTTGCCCCGGAAGGCCATCACTTCTGCATACACTTCACTGAAACGCACGGTGTACACAGCCGCTCCCTGGAACAGCACGTTGATGTCAAAGCCTTTGTATGCCGCATTGAGCGTGAGGCCGTAGTTGAACTTCGGGTTTTTGCCGGGCGGGTTCTGGTTATCGTTGGTGCCCACAGCGCCATACCAGAGCGGCAGCATGTCATTGCCGTTCACCAGCCCGTCATTGTTCACGTCTGCATATTTAAAATCTCCGGGCAGCTCGCGGATGTTGGCCTGGTCTCCATTCTGCAGTGGATATTTGGCAATTTCCTCTTCTGAGGTGAACTGGCCCAGGTAGGTGTAGCCCCACACCAGGTCGTTATACCGGTAGTCTGCCCCGTTGCGCCAGCGGTTGTAGCTGTTGGTGTAGGCGCCTCTTTCCACGTACAGGTTCATGCCGCGGGAATAGTTGAGGTTGGCGGAAACGCCGTAGCGGAACCCGCCGATGGTGTTTTGATGGGCAATGGTGAGATCAAAACCCTGCACCCTGTCACTGTTCAGGTTTTCCTGCGGCAGTGTGCCGCCGAAGGTATTGGGCAGAGATACATTGCGGTAGGCCAGCAGGCCTTCCCTGTCTCGCCGGTACACGTCAAATTCAACGCTCAGCCTGTTTTTCCAGAGGCCCAGCTCTATGCCAAAGTCTGTAATGGTAGAAGTGAACCAGCTCAGCTTTTCATTTACGATAGCTGGTGATGCGGCGCCATTGGTGAGCGCGCCGTTGTCGAACTCATAACGCCCGCCGCCCTGCGTGGAAAAACCGGCAATATACTGGAAAGGGTTACCGGCGTCCTGCCCCACGCGGCCGTAAGATGCTTTGAGTTTGAGGTGGGAGATGACGGGCACTGCCTCTTTCATGAAGGGTTCTTCAGACATCCGCCAGCCGGCAGACACCACGGGGAAGAAGCCCCAGCGCTGGCTGGGATGATATCGGTAAGACCCGTCTTGCCGGAACGCAAATTCAAACAGGTATTTCTGTTTGTAGTCGTAATTGAGGCGGCCAATGTAAGAGAGGTTGGCCTGCTGATCTTCCCCGCCGGCGGTTTCCATTTTGGCCGTGCCCGCGGCATTGATCTGGTCATTGGTATAAAAATCATAGAAGCGGCGCAGGTAGGCGTCGCGGCTCCAGTATTGCTGCTGTTCCACCACAAAAGTGGCGGCCACATTGTGGTGGCCTGCAATCTGCCGGTTGTAGTTGGCCTGCGCCTGCAGGGTGAGGCGATTGTTGTTGCCGTAGTTGTTGGCAATGCTGGAATTGCCCACCCGCTGCGGCTGCGCCACATACGCACCGTTTACGTACGTGTAGAGCTTGTAACCTTTCTGCAGGTCTTTGTTGGAATAACTTGTCATGTCATAAGCAGCCAGCCCGCGGATGGACAGGCCTTCCACAAAAGGCACGGTGTAGGTGAGGGCCATAGACGACTGGAAGTTGCGCGTCACGCTCTCGTTATACCCCGTAATACCGCGCTGCGAAAGCACCAGCGGGTTTTGTGTGGAAGGCGTTACAAAAGCCGGGTACTCCGGGTTGTTGTTGGCGTAAGGCTTTTCCGTGGGCAGCGTTACGCGGGTGCCTTTGAAGATGTTGAAGAAGTTCTCGCCGGGTACGGTGCGGTTGTCATACCGTCCGGCCATGAGTATTTCCGCTTTCAGGTTCTTGTGCAGCTCCGTGGTGAGGTTGGAGCGGATGTTGTACCGTTTGTAGTTCATGTCGTTACTGCGCAGCAGGCCGTCTTCGTTGGCAAAAGCCAGGCTCACGAAATATTGTGTTTTTTCAGAGCCGCCGGAAGCAGACAAGGTATGCTGTGTCTGCATGGCCGCGTTTTTCATGGCCACGCTGTACCAGTCTGTGCTTTCATAACCGGGGCCGCCGGCTATCCATTTCTGCAGCTCGTCTTTGGTTACATATGGCGTGCCGGTGCTGAAAATGTCCGCATCGTTGCGCATCTGCATCCACTGGGACGCATTGGCCATGGTAGGCACATCGGTTGGGCTGATCCAGCCTGCGCTGCCGTTGTAGTTGAAGCTGGTTTTGCCGCGGGCGCCTTTCCTGGTGGTTACTATCACCACCCCGTTGCCCGCGCGGAGGCCGTAAATGGCGGCCGAAGCATCTTTCAGGAAAGAGATGCTTTCAATATCGTCCGCATTCAGGCGCTGGAACTCTGAGGCCCCGTCTCTCGCAATACCGTCAATTACAAAGAGCGGTGTGCCAAAGCCGCGCAGGTTGATCATATTGTCGAAAGTACCCGGCTCGCCGCCCAGCTGCCTGATCTGCAGGCCTGCCACCTTGCCCTGCAGCTTTTGCGCCAGGCTGATATTGGTAGTGGTCTGTATCTCCCTGGCCGTGATGTTGCTCACCGCGCCCGTCAACGTTTCTTTACGCCGGGTGCCGTAGCCCACTACCACTACCCCGCTCAGCATTTCGTCCGTGGCCGTCATTTTTACGTCAATGGTGCTCCGGCCGTTGATGCGCTCCCTGACGGTGGCCATGCCCAGGTACACAAAAAACACCTCGGCCGCGCCAGCCGGCGCCTGCAGCAGGTATTCTCCGCGGGCATTGGTGGTAACGCCCGTTCGTTTTCCCGCCGCATCTACCGTGTAAACACTTACGCCAGGTAAAGGGGCGCCGTCTTTTGCATCGGTTACTTTACCGCCGATGGACTGCCCTTGCGCAAGGGCACATAGCGGCAGGCTGCATAGCAGCATCCATAAATAATAGATTTTTTTCATAACGATTTGATTTCTTTGGCTGAAGGAATAGATTACGGAATAGGTCTCTCAGGCTTTATCTCGTTTTTTCATAACCTCCTGCAAGTAACCGGCAGGGCACTAACAAAAGGATTAACGGGAGCACTAACGGGGAAATTAATTTTAAATAATCGCTTAAATAGCTGATTTTCAAACCTATTAATCCAGTATTAAGCGCAACTGATTTCTGCTCTTGCAAATTATCCTTATCTTAAAAACGCGTTATACAAAGTATTCAACCAAGCCGCTTGTGGTCCCATGGGGAAGTATATTCTTAGTGTAATCTGTACGTTTATTTGTTACTGCACCGGGTTTGCGCAGTCTCACGGCCTGGAATTTTCCAGCCATGAGGCAGTGCCTGAGAAAAGGACCGGCCTTCAGCTGACCGCCGGCAAGCCCATATGTATTGACGGGGAGACGGACATCTCTTTCGACCTTCAGTTCAGGCCGGGCATGGAAACCTACTTCGGGTATGTGATGCGGCTCATCACTACTGAAGGGCAAAACATAGACCTGGTGTACAACCAGCGGCTGTTCTCCTTCAACTTTGTAATTGGCGAAACGTTTACCCGCAGTTTTGTGGCAGACACCCTGCAGCTTTACGGCGGCTGGAACCGTTTCAGGATACACCTCAACCCGCAGCGGCAGGAAGCGGCCTGCTACTTCAACAACCGGCTGATGTGCAAAGGCCGCGCAACATTGCCGCCTTCTGCCTGCTGCCACCTGCTTTTTGGCGCCAGCAGTCTTGACAGGTTCCAGACGCTTGACCTGCCGCCCATGCGCCTGAAAGACATCCGCATCACCCAAAACGGGCGGCTGGCGCATTTTTTTCCGCTGGCAGACAATGGCACAGACGAAGTAAAAGGCCTGCGCGCCGCCATCAAGAACCCGGTATGGATCAAACCACGCCATCAGCACTGGGAGCTGGCGCACCGCATGTATACCGGCAGCTCTCCCGCCCTGGCGTTTGATGCGCGGCAGGAAGTGCTTTATATTATTACCAAAGACACCTTGTACCACCTTTCCGTTAAAGACGGGCAGTTTGGCGGTGAAAAGCTGGCCCGCAGCCGGGATACGTTACTGCCCGGCCACCAGGGCGTTTATGATGTTCACACCGGCCTGCTGCATGATTTTTATATAGACCAGCAGCGCGTGAGCACTTACCGCCCTGCAGAAAAGGAATGGAGCGATAACTTCATGCCGGCGGAGCTCGGGGAATACTGGCATGCCAACAAGTTCCTTTCCCCGGCAGATTCTTCTTTATATATCATTGCCGGCTACGGCCAGCTGCAATACAAAAACAAGGTGCAGCGCTATCACTTCCCCACCAAACGCTGGGAGCTGGTGGGCTCCCGTGGAGACAGCTTTATGCCGCGCTACCTGGCCGCGCTGGGCACTACGCCAGGCGCAGATACGGCCTTCATTATAGGCGGTTACGGCAGCATCACCGGCAACCAGGCCATTAACCCCAAATATGTGTATGACTTGCTGACCTACAGTGTAAAAGACCATTCATTCCACCATGTGTACCAGTTGCCCGAACCGGAGCAACAGTTCTGCTTTGCCAACAGCCTGGTGATAGACGCGGCCCGCCATCATTTTTATGCGCTGGTGCACCCGAAAGACAGGTTCAACTCACAGCTCCACCTCATCAAAGGCTCCCTGCAAAAACCGGAGTACCAGCGGATGGGGGATTCCATCCCGTATTCTTTTCATGACATCCGGTCTTTTGCAGACCTTTATTATGCGCCCGCCAGCAAAAAACTGGTGGCCGTTACTTTTTATACCGCCAAAAACAATGTGACCCAACTCAACGCCTATACGCTTGATTTTCCCCCCAACCCTGCCATAACCGCCGTACCTGCCGCGCCGCGGCCGTTCAACCGGGGCCGTGTGCTGCTGGGCCTGGCCTGCGTGCTTACGGCGGGCGCCCTGTTCTTTTTTGTGTGGAAACGCTGGCAGTTCCTGGACGAGACAGATACGCCCAAGCAGGAAACTGCCCCGGCCCCGCCTGCTGAAAAAACGCCGGAGACCGCGGCTCCTGCAGAAAGAAGCCCTGCCATTTATCTCTTCGGGGAATTTGAAGTGGTAGACAAGGAGGGCCACGACTGTACCAAACTGTTTACGCCCCTGTTGAAAGAGCTGTTCCTGCTGCTGCTCATCCACACCATCAGGAACGGGAAAGGCATCACGCCTGAAAAGCTGTATGAGCTGCTGTGGGAAGACAAGCCGCTGAAAGACGCGCGCAACAATTTTTCGGTAAACGTGGTGAAGCTGAAAGCCATCCTGGAAAAAACAGGCGGCATGCAGATTCTGAAAGATGCCGGCCGGTGGAAGCTGGAGGTAACAGACCCTGCGTTGTACATAGACTACCAGGTGTACATGCAGCAGGCGGCAGGCCCCGCGTCTATACCTGTATTGCGGGAAATTGCCGACAGGGGCAGCTTCCTGAAAAATGTGCCTTACGAATGGCTGGATAACATCAAGTCAGACGTTTCTATCAGGATAACCGACCTGCTGCTGGATTACATGGCGCATGCGGACCTGCAGCGCGAAACGGAGTTTGTGCTGCAGCTTGCCCACGCCGTTTTCCAGTTTGACCAGCTGAATGAAGAAGCGCTGGCGTACAAATGCCGCTGCCTCATTCTTTCCGGCAGGCATAAAATAGCACAAGACGCTTACCTCAAATTCGCAAAGGAATACAAGGAAAGTTACGGGCAGGATTATGAAAAATCTTTCCGGGAAATAACGCGGGAAGTGTAACGGTCAAAACAACACATCCTCCAGCGAAGCATCTTTATCAAACACGCTTCTGGCAAAAGGGCACAAGGGCATTATTTTCACGCCCTTTTCGCGGGCAAAGCCCACAGCGGCCATTACCAGCTGCTTGCCAACGCCCTGGCCGGCAAAGGCTTCATCTACATCTGTGTGGTCAATAATAAATTTGTCTGTACCGGCCCAGGTGTACGTCATTTCACCGGCCTGCACGTTGTTGCTCAGGGCCCTGAAGCTGCCTTTTTTCCCGTTGTCTGTCTGCTGGATGTTCATGGCCCGAATATAACGGTTTTCAGGCTACTTCCTTCCCCGAGACAATAGCCAGATGATGAGGCCCAGTACCAACGCTACAATGAGGAGACCAGTCCATACACCAGCCTTGAAGATACCTTCTACCAGGTCGCAACTGCTGAGCGTAACGGCCAGCACTAACAATAATAGATAAGCTGCTTTTTTCATGAAATGCTGTTTGCCGATACGGAAACATATACCGTGCCGTACCGCCTGCACAAGGCAAAGGCCTGGTAACCGGGGAAAAAATTCTACAGCCTTAGCAAAATAAATTTGCGTAACTCAAAAGTTACATGTTATTTTGTGTAACTTAAAAGTTACGCATTATGGAAAGAGATATCAGGCTCAGCTGGTTTTATCCGCACCCGCCGGAAACCATCTGGGCATGCCTTACCGAGCCAGACATTTTGAAAGAATGGTCTCTCAGCACAGGTGATTTCAGGGCGGAGCCTGGCTTCCGGTGGATGGAAAGCCGCCCGCCGAAGCCCCGCATGAAGTGGGACGGTAAAATGTATTTTGAGGTATTGGAAGTGGTCCCATTGCAAAAGCTCTCCTACTCCTTCAGGGGCGGCCCGGGAGACGGCACCCTGACGCTGGATACCATTGTGACCTGGACGCTGGTACCTAAAAATGACGGCACTGAGCTGCAACTGGTGCACAGCGGCTTCAAAGGCATGCGGGCCGTATTTACCAGTTTTATTATGGAGCTGGGCTGGAAGAACGGCGTGGCACGCAAGCTGGCAAGGACCGTAAAAAAATTCTTCCATGCCGGCGCATAATACACTGGATTGTTTCCAGGCGCTGGCAGACCCCAACAGGCGGGAAATACTGCTGCTGCTGGCCAAAGAAAAGCAAAGCATCAATGCCATTGCGGAGAACTTCAACATCAGCCGCCCTGCGGTAAGCAAGCACATCAAGGTGCTGGAGCGGGCCGGCTTCATAGCCATCCGCGAGCAGGGGCGGGAGCGGCTTTGCGAGCTTGACCATAGTGGCTTTGAAGAGGTGCAGCAATGGATCAGCTACTTTGAAGTATACTGGCATGCCAAAATGCAAAACCTGGAAAACTATCTGAAAAACAGGAAGCATAAAAAGTGATGGGGCTGTTCCCTTGTATTCAGGGGCAAACATCCCTGCGCGGATATTTCTTTTGCCCGATGGCGCTGAAACCAGGGTAAACGTTATTTTTACCCGGGCGTTGAAAACAACGCCCTCACTATGCAGATACCGGATTTCAGGCAACGCTTCCAGCCCGTGCAACCCACGGTGAAAGATGCCGCAGGGCAGGTTACGTATGCAGAACTGCTGCCTAACATGCGCCTGGCGCCTTACATTTATTGCTACTGGCAGCTGCAAACCCTGCAGCCGCTCACCAGCCCGTTTTCCTACCGGGTGGTGGCGGATGGTTGTATGGATATTTTCTTTGACCTGCATCAGCCGGAGCACAACTATGTGATGGGCTTCTCCACCGCCTATACGGAGTTTCCGCTGCCGCCGGTTTTCCATTATGCAGGCATCCGCTTTCTGCCCGCCGCTTTTCCGTTGCTCTTCAATGTCAATGCCGCGGAACTGACCAACCGTTTTGAGCACCTGGCCCTGGTAGCGCCCCGCCTTGCTCAAGGCCTGGCCAGACTGGCCATGCAGCAGTCATTTGCACGGGAAATGCCATCCGTCCTGAACAGCTTCTTTCTGCAGGTGCTCAGCAACGCTTCCCTGCAGGCAGACAGCCGGCTGTTCAACGCCATCAACATCATCCTGGACGCCAAAGGCACCCTTGCCGTAGAAAGCGCGTTGGATACCGGCATCAGCCCCCGGCAGCTGCGGCGCCTGTTCAGCTTCTATATTGGTGACACGCCTAAAACTTTCAGTAAAGTGGTGCGCTTCCAGCACATCCTGCATGCCAAACCTTCCGTTGAAAGCCTGAAAAAGAACAAGCTGTTTTATGACGGGTACTATGACCAGGCCCATTTCATCAAGGAATTCAAAACCATGTACGGCCTCACCCCCACTATTGCCCTCCGGTAATTTGTCCGTTTTTTACAATACCGGCAACCTGCCTGTACCGAATTTTGTGTTATCATTAAACCATCAAACAAACAGGCCATGAAACTCAACGCAGGCATCATTACCGCCAAACTCAGCGAAACCAAAGATTTCTACCTGAAAGTGCTCAACTTCGGGGTTACTTTTGAAAATGAATTCTACCTGCTGCTGCATACGCCCGGTCATACGGGAGAAATCAGCTTTCTGCTGCCCAACCACCCCAGCCAGCAGCCGCTCTTCCAGCCCGCTTTCGAAGGCAAGGGCGTGTATCTCACCATTGAGGTAGACAATGTAGACAGTGTGTACGCAGACCTCCGGAAAAAGAACGTGGAAATAGCGATAGACATCCGGGAAGAGCCCTGGGGAGATAAACACTTTGCCATCTGTGACCCCAACGGGGTGGGTATTGACATTGTGCAGTATTCGGCGCCGGGGGAATAAGGGCGCCGCCGCTTCCCTACTCATGCCAAAATGTTTAATTTTGACGGGAATCACATACTGTATATGGTTCCCGGTTTTCTTTCAAAGAACAAACACATCATTCTCTATGGTCTCTCACTGGCCATATTGCTGTTTCTGCTGAAATGGCTGGAACTGCGGCTGATGATCATCAACCATGCCCTTGAACTGTACATCGGGGCCATTGCCCTGCTGTTCACCCTGCTGGGCATCTGGCTGGCTCTCCGGCTGAGCCGGCCCAAAGTAAGGACCATTGTGGTAGAAAAGGAGGTACTGGTACAACCCAACGGCAACAGTTTTCAGCTCAATGAAAAGGAGCTGGCGCGCCTGGCCATCAGCAACCGGGAGCTGGAAGTGCTGCAGCTTATGGCGGAAGGGTTGAGCAACCAGGAAATAGCCGCCCGGCTGTTCGTATCTCTCAGCACCATCAAAACCCATACTTCCCGCCTTTTTGAGAAAATGGACGTAAAGCGGCGCACCCAGGCGGTTGAAATGGGGAAAAGATTGCGCATCATACCCTGACGCTGCGTCCTGCTTTGGTACAAAAATGCCCTCCGGGGCCAAATTCATGCTAAAGTATGAATGAAAAAAGCGGCGGATATGCCATTTTTGGGCCATCACCTTAAAACAAAACCTGATGAAAAAGAATGTGCTCATTTTCGGGTCAATAGCCGGCCTTCTCCTTACCGCCATGATGATCTTCTCCACTGTTATGTGTTACACCAACCCGGATTTTGAAGGAAATGAAACGGTGGGGTATGTGAGTATGATCCTCATCTTCTCCCTGATCTTTGTAGGCATCAAAAATTACCGTGACAAGTACAGCAATGGCGTGATCACCTTCGGCAAGGCTTTCAAAACGGGCTTCCTCATTGCCCTGGTAGCTTCCACGATGTATACAGTGGTATGGCTGGTGGACTATTACGTGTTCATTCCTGACTTCATGGACAGGTATACGGCCAACGTATTGCGGCAGGCGCAGGAAAAAGGGGCCACGGCCGCGGAACTGACCAGCAAAGCCGCAGAAATGGCCAAATTCAAGGAGATGTACAAGAACCCCCTGCTGGTGATAGTGATCACCTACCTGGAGGTGCTGCCTTTGGGTACGCTGATTGCCCTTATTTCCGCCTGGATACTAAGGAGAAAGCAGCCCCGGCCGGCAGTTGCCTGATTTTGCCGGTGCAGCGCTATTGCTACATTACCAGTTCTTCATGCAGTTGTGAAAGGGTTTGCTGCGGGTCTGTGCACAGGCCCGCGTGCACTTTTGAGGTTTGTACAATGGTGCTGCGGGTGGCGGTGAGCCAGCGGAAACGGGAGCCGGCGTCCAGCGCGCCGATGGGCCCTGCGCCCGGCCCGCCTTTGCTGATATTGTCTATGGCATGCAGGTATGCCTTTATTTCTTCCACATCTATGGTTGCACAAAATGCCCGGAGCCGCTCTTCGTTCAGCGTGATCATGGCCTGCAGAAAAACGGGGCGTTTGCAATAAAGGATCACGCCCACGTTCAGGAACTCTTCCCGTTCCACCCTCGGCACAATGCGTACAACGGCATATTCAAATGAGTGCTTTTCTGGCATGTTGTGCTTCATTTACAAAAACTTCGGAGTTGGCTATACGTGTGGTCAGAAAATTATAATACATATCGCGGTATGCGCCTGCTTCCCCTTCCGGGAACCAGGCATCCGGCAGCAATGATACCACGCCGCGGATGAAGGCGGGCGTGAGTATTTTACGGGAAGCGCCGTCTGTAGTTTCCAGCTCGCTGGCCTGCGGCAGCAGCACATGGTCTTTCACCTGCACAAAAGGCCGTTTGGCAGGCTCCTCCCAGTTTTGCCCGGCATGGTGGAAATACAGCGCAGCGCCATGGTCAATCAGCCACAGCTCCCGGTGCCACATCAGCATATTGGTGTTACGCGCGGTGCGGTCTACATTGGTCAGCAGGCTGTCCAGCCATACTATCTGTGATGCCAGCGCCGGTTCTACGGCCGTAACCGTAGGGTCAAATGTAATGGCGCCGGAAAGGTAATGCAGCCCCAGGCTAAGGCCTACGCTGGCTTTCAGCAGGTCTTGAATTTCTTCGTCAGGCTCCGTACGGCCAAAAGCGGCGTCGAGGCTGGCAAACACTATTTCAGGCACCTTCAGGCCCAGCGCGCGCGCAATTTCGCCGCCTATCAGCTCCGCAATGAGGGCTTTAACGCCCTGGCCTGCACCACGGAACTTGAGCACGTACAAAAAGCCGTCGTCCGCCTCCGCAATGGCCGGCAGCGAGCCGCCTTCCCGCAGCGGGGTTACGTAGCGTGTTACATCTACCGTTCTGATGATCGATTGCTGACGTTCTTCCATATCAAAATTCGTTGCAAATATATATAAACAATTACTGGCCGGGGCGCAGCATCATATCGTACCGGTCAAGTCCTGGCCCGTAGGAATCTTTGGTAATACGGACAGTATGGAAACCCAGCTTCTCGAAGAACGGATATGAATGCTGCGTAGTGTCGAGGATAATGGTGCAGGCGGGACAAATTTCCCTGATCTTATGGAGCCTGTACAGGAACAGCGCCTTGCCCAGCCCTTTTTTATGCAGGGCGTTGGTGATGAAGCCCCAGGCCATGAAGGCTTCCTGCTTTTGCAGGTTAACAGAAAAACCTCCGCAGCCTGTTATTGCTCCGTTCTCCTCCATTACGTAATAATGCTCCGCGCCGTTTGTAATCTCATTGTTTTCCCGCACCGCCAGCTCATCCAGCCAGCCGGCGTAATCCGCCAGTTCATCCGGCGCAAAAAAACGGGGCATGTTGCTTTCAAATGCCTCCAGGCAAGCCGCTTTGTCAGCCGGGAGGTAAGGTCTGATGATCATTGAACGAAACTATCATTTAATGTTTGATATACAGCGGCCCGTTGAATTTTTGCCTAATTTTATTACAAACCTCCCTGTATGCAAACTGTACAAAACCCTGCATCGGCCTTTATAGCAGCGGCCTGCGTGCCGGTTGGGGACACGCATGTATCAGGCACGCTGGAAGCGGCAGAAGCCATACTGGCAGCGCATCCGGAAGTAGCAACCGACAGCATTTACACGGCCGCCATACTGGGGGATAAAAACCGGGTGAAAGAACTGCTTGCACAGCAGCCGGCGCTCGCCACCGCAAAGGGCGGCCCGCATCACTGGGACGCGCTCACCTACCTTTGTTTTTCAAGATACCTTTGGATGCCCTCAACACGCCGCGGCGGCAATGGGCATCTACACTGCGCCCGCATGCTGCTGGAGCACGGGGCTAATGCCAACACCGGCTGGGCAGACGAGAACCACCTGCCTGAACCGGCATGGGAAAGCGTGCTGTACGGCGCCGCCGGCATTGCCCACCATGGCCCGCTTACCCGCCTGCTGCTGCAATACGGCGCAGACCCTAATGACGGGGAAACAGTGTACCATACACCGGAAAGCTATCATAACGATGCCATGGAAGCGCTGGTGGAAACGGGCAAGCTCAGCCCTGAAAGCCTCAACGCCATGCTGCTGCGAAAAGCGGACTGGCACGACTACAATGGCATCCGTTACCTGCTGGCCGCGGGAGCGGACCCTGACTTTATGACGCAATGGCGCCGCAGCCCGCTACAGCAGGCCGTACTGCGGGATAACGACCTGCGCATTGTAGTGTTGATGATGGAACACGGGGCCACCCCCCTGCTGGAAAATAAATTTGATGGCCGCTCCTCCCTCGTCATGGCAGCGCGGCGCGGCCGGGGAGACCTGCTGCGCCTGTTTGAACAATGGGGCGAACCTTTTGAGCTGCATGGCGTAGATGCGCTGATAGCCGCCTGCGCCCTCAACGATGCCGCCCGCGCACAAGCCATAATTGATGGAGAACCTGCCCTGCTAACGGCATTGCTGGCAGAAGAAGGTACGCTGCTGGCGGAATTTTCGGGCAACGGGAATACAGAAGGCGTGCAACTGCTGCTGCAGCTGGGCGCCCACGCAGATGCTCCTTATGTACACGGCAACGGGTATTTCGGCATTGCGAGAAACAGCACCGCCTTGCATGTAGCGGCCTGGCGGGCGCAACACAACACGGTAAAACTTTTGCTCAAACACCACGCCGCCGTAAACGCCAAAGACGGGCAGGGGCGCACTGCATTGGCCCTCGCTGTGCTGGCCTGTACAGACTCTTACTGGACAGACCGCCGCAGCCCCGAATCCGTAACCGCGCTGCTGAACGCAGGCGCCGTTACAGACGGTGTAAAATATCCCAGCGGCTACGCTGAAGTAGATAAGCTGCTGGCGCCGTATTATACACTGTGAACCGTTTTACCGCCTTCCGAAAATCTTGTAGTCCAGCGAAATTTTGCCCGGCCCTGCAAAGAGGCACAGCAATGCCACGCCAAAGTAAGTAAGAGGCAGTTCAAAAGAGCTGCCGCCGGTCATGTTCACAAACGGGTCTTTAAAAACAACGCTGTGAAAATACACGGCCACCGCCATGGTGATGCCAATAGCCAGAGATGCAATGGGTGTAACTAAACCCAGCACCAGGAGAATGCCGCCGCCAAATTCAGACAATGCGGCCATCACCTGCCAGAAAGGTGATAAAGATACGGGCCCGCCTGAAGGCATCCATGACGCCGGAGCCTGGATCTTGCCCCAGCCGTGCATAATGAACGCTATGCCCACTATCAGGCGCAGTACAAACAGAGCAGTGGAAGTTGCTGTAGGTTGAGCGGGTACTTTAAACATGGTGTATCAGGTTTAATGCTCATTTAAATTACGCTTTTTTCAGCACTTCGTTACAAAGAGAGGATGTAGCGGGCTATCTTCCGCGTATCTGCCAGTGAAATATTGCTGTGGGGAGACATAGGCACCGGCCCCCATACGCCGCTGCCACCCTTGATGATCTTCTGGGCAATAAGGTTTACGTTTGCTTCAGTAGGCTTGTACTTTTTGGCAATATCCGCATAAGATGGCCCAATCAGCTTTTCGTTGGGCTTATGACAGGCAACGCAGTCTGATTTGGTGATCAGCAGCCGGCCTTCCTCAATATCTTTTTTGGCGAACACCGGTGTTTTCACGGCTGGCGTATTGTCTGGCAGCAACCTGTTTGCCGTATAGCAGACGAGTTTATTCTGCAGTTCTTTCCCACTTGTGGTGCGGATGTTGGCCAGCTTCAGCTCGTACACATAACCGGCCTGCAGGCTGTTGAGGATGATGGATACACGCTTGCGGTCAGGAGACAGCATGACGCGTTTAATGGGCACACTGTCCAGGTGCATTTGATGAGAGCCGTATTTTTTATGGTAGTTGTAGTTATAATGACGCATGGAGTAATTGGCCGCATTACGCGCCGTAGCAGCGTCTACCGGCAGGGTAAACGTAAGGTCGAAACCTTGCCGGGTTATTTTCATGGAATGAACGTCCAGCGGCGTTGTGCCGGTGTAGACAATACGTTGAATACCCAGGTCTCCCAGCCAGCCGTGCGCATTCTGGCCAACATACAAACTGCCGTCAGGCGCAAAGGCAAGGCGGTTGTTGCCTTTCCGGAGGCCCTGCCCGTCAAGGAAAGGCACGCAGGCGCCCTGCAGTTCGCCATCCACTTTTTCCAGCATCACCCTTACAATGCGGCCCTGGTTCATTTCCCCTATCAACAACTGGCCTGCAAAGGGGCCGAACTTGCCGCGGGTTATATCGCAAAGCGGCTGGGAAGGCGAGTTGGCCATAATACCGTGCGGGAACAGCACAGCGGGTTTGGTGCGCATGCTGTCAAGCAATGCTACCGGTAATGCAAAGGGGCTGCCCTTGCTCCATCCTTTCTTCCACACCAGGCTGGCCGGGTGGCCGTAGAAGCCGCCTTCTTTTACATGCAGCAGCGGACTGGTGCCTATCCAGTCTCCCTGGTTGTCCGTCACAAAGAGGTTGCCTGCCAGGTCGAACCCGATGCCGTTGGGCGAGCGGAAACCGCTGGCATAAGGCAGCAGCTTGCCGGATGGCGTGAGCTTCATCACCCAGCCGCGGTATGGTACGGCGGAGAACATCTGTTTTTGCCCGTCTGCGCCGTCCCTTCCTTCCGGCCTGATGGCGCCCCGTACTTCCGGCCGCATGGAGCCGCCGGGTGAAGATGCGTTGAGCGCAATGAACAGGTTACCCGCCTTATCTTTCACCGGGCCGTAGTTGAACTCGTGATAGTTGCCCGAAATCCCGAAATCGTCCGTTACCGTTTCATACAGGTCTGCCACGCCATCTCCGTCCGTATCTCTCAACCGTGTCAGCTCCGGCCGCTGCATCACCAGCACTTCCGATCTGCTGACCACCAGTATGCCCAATGGGTCATGCAGGCCTTCAGCAAACAGTTTCCATTGTTTTGTTGCAGGCTGGTACGTCATTATTTCGCCGCGGGTAAACCCTGCTATCAGCCTGCCGTCCGGCAGAAATTCAATAGCGCCCACTTCCGCGGTGAGGCCTTCCGGCATGGGAATAGTTTCCACTTTGTATGACTGCGCAAAAATGCTACCCGCACTCAACAGCCATGCTGACAAAAGCACCCGGTACTTCATAAAACGGTAATTGTGACATTAAATTCCCTGGCCTGCAGGGCTGTTAACAACAGGTTGTTCTGCTCCCACTTGCCCGCAGAAGCGGTGTAGGCAACGCCTTTTTGCGGCGCAGTGCGGAACACCAGGCCTTTTGCATGGCCGGTGATCCTGAAATAACGTACAATGCCTTTGCCGTCTTCTTTCGGTTTGATCAGCTCATACACATGAGCTCCGTTTACCGTATAGTGAAATTCAGGATACCGGTTTACCAGCCTGTAGCCTTTGAAGCGGATAACCGCCGCCTGTGGCGCGCCTAGGAAGGCCAGCGGGTATGCAGGCGCTTCTGTAAAAAAGATGCTGCCTGTCACTTTCGCCAGCGCATCACCTTTCCCTTTCCAGAGGTCCGAGTTATCCAGGAAACCGCCCTGCCAGGCAAAACGCAATTTGCAGCTGCCTGCGTCCCAGCAATAAGAAAGGTTTTGCGGGAGGTTTACGGCTATAGCGGCAGGACTGGCGCCCTCAATAAACACGCGGTAATGATAAGGCGGTACCGGCTTGTACGGGTGCAATGCCTTGGACGCATGCCCGTGATGAGCCGTGTGATGCGTTTCATCTTCCTCCAGGCTTTCTTCAGACTGCCGCCGCGAAGGGGGAATGTTCACATCCGCCGCAAGGTCTGGCAGCTGCGCGTGCTGCTTTACGTACATGGCGCCATACATGATGAGGCCATGGCCAGGGTAGGTACATACATACGGGTACACGCCTTCCTGCCGGGGCGCTGTAAACTCCAGCGTTCTTTCCTGTTCCGGTTCAGTAACCGGAATAGACCAGAGCACCTGTTCGCCGGCGGGAATATAATCCGTGGCAGGCCCCTGTGCGCCCAGTTCCTGCGCCATATTCACCACCTGCTCCCGCGTACCGGGACGAACGATCAGCAGGTTGTGGTTCATATCGTCCGTATTGGTGAACACCAGTTTTACGCGAGCGCCCGGCTTCACGTGGAAGCGCACCACATCGTACTGCAGGCCCTGCAATACTTTCATGTGAATGATAACCGGCGTGTCTTGCGCCATGCAGCAGCCGGCATAACAGCAGGCCAGCAGCCAGAGTAACTTTTTCATATGCGGGATTGCTTGCGGAACATTTGTTCGTAATGTGCAACCGGCTCAAAAATACCGCCGCTGCGTTCGTAGAAGTCTTTATTCAGCTGAAACATGCCGCCGGAAGGATCTTGCCAGCCGGGAGCATGCTGCTTCATCTGCTGCCAGTTGCAATAATTGGCGTCTCCATTGGTTTCCATCAGCCCCATGCCAATACCGGGGAAAGGCGCCAGGCGGGCGGCCAGGTTTTTGTGCCAGTTCACCAGCAGCGGGTTCACTGTCAGGTCTGAGCACATGCAGGGCACATTTCTTTCATGCGCCAGGCGGGCCACCGGCAATGAAAGGCTGAGCGTTTTGGCAATGCCTTTCAGCACCAGCGCGCCATACCCCTGCTCCAGCCGGGCCTGCGCGTCCTGCTCGTTATGAATGCTGTCATCCGCCGCTATCCTTACGCCTGCATCGCCTACATATTCCGTATTGGTTTCGTTCAAAGGTTCCTCATACAGCAGCACCTGGTCAAAGGCGCCTATTTTGCGGGCATGCTCCAGGTAACGCAGCAGCGTTTCTTTTTTTTCGTACCGCGCATTGGCGTCCATCGTGTACAGCAGCTTGCCGCTGGCCGTGTGGGGCGTGCGCAGGTCTTTGAGCGCCGCGTGAATGGCGGTGAGGCGCTCCATGTCCAGGCGCAGCATTTCTTCCTGGCTGCCGGGGTGGCCTGTTTTTATCTTGAACACAAAAAAACCTTCCCCGGCTGCGCGCACAATGTCTGCCACCGGCATGTTATAAGATACCTGGTACAGGATGGCTATGTGCTGGTTGCGGTGCTGCAGCGCCGGCCTGAAGGCTTCGGGCAGCATATCGTCAAAAGAGGCAAATCCGTTTTCCGCCGCGTACAGCAGCCAGGCTGCGTTATCCACGCTCACCAGTGCGTTCAATATAAAATTGTCATTCACGTTACAGCCGGTAAGCTGCGTTGCTGCTGCCCTTAGTGGCGGCAAAATATCATGCAGCAGATCTACGGGGGTGGTGAAAGGGGTTTTCCTCACCAGCTCCAGCGCGCGGTTGCAAAGGGCATACATCAGTGCGTTGCCGCCTGCCTCCTGTTGTGAGGCAAAAAAGTCCGCATCTCCGTACAGCACGCTTTGCGTGGCCAGGCCGGTTCCGGTAGCGCCGGAAGCAGCCTGCAGGTGTGCGGCCACCTGCCATAATTCCGTCAGGTAGTTGCCTTTGAACCCGAAGGGGCGTACCAGCGGTTCCCGTTCAAAATTTGAGCTGGCAGCAGTGACGTGGATAGTTTTTAACATCGGCAAATTCGATTTCGGCGGTATAATATTACTCATTTTTCCCAGATTGTGTACGTACCCGGTAAAAATTTGACAAGCGGTTGGAGGGAGCATAATCTGTGTTTGGCATACGGAGAGAGACCAGGTATTTCCCAGAGAAGAATTGAAGCAGCAGGGCCCGTGCAGCAACGATATTTTGCTGCGGCGGGGGCCGGAAGTACCTCAGGGAAGAACGGCAGCTGGCCGCATATAACAGCGCCCGACCCCGCCTCGGAACAGCGCTATTTAGCGCAGCCGCCTCATAGGGAACTGCCTTGTTTTCAGTATACCGTTCACGGTACCTGAAATTTCCGCCAGCAGGGAATCGGGGTTCACCAATGTGTAACTTACTTTTTGGGGGAAATCATGCGCAGGGTTTTCAAACACCATCCGCCGGCTGTCTATGGCCGTGAGCGCAAACCGCACCGGCAACCCATTGTTCTGCCCGGTTACCGTAGGTACATAATACAATTGCCCGCCTCTCTGCTCCAGGCTAACGGACTCCAGCAATAGGGTATCACCTTCCCTGATCAGCAGCCCCTTGCCCGCAAAGGTGGAATCATCCAGCTTCACCCAGGTCTCCAGCATCTGGCGGCCGGAGGCATTGCTTTGCCATGTACCGGTCAGCCAGCCGGCCTTATCTATGGGGCCGCCGGCAGCGCAGGAAAACAGGAGCAGAAGGAGCAGATATTTCATTTTACCGAAATTACATAAAATCAAGCGGGCCTTTACACCCGCAGGAATACTTTCTTCCGGTACATAAAGTACAGGAACAGCCACTTGATGCCCACCATGCAAATGGCCATCACTACCACGTTGAAAGGGTTGCCCACCAGCTGGCCCAACCAGGCAAATACGGCGTTAGTGGTGTAGCCCCAATTAATAAAGTGATCTGACATGTAAATGAGAATGGAGTTCATGCCTATTACCCTGAAGAAAAGCGTCCACCCCCGATAGCCTTTTACATCTATTACGTAATAGAACAGTCCCAGCAACAAGAGGCTGATGCCGCCTACCTGCAATACAAAGGAGCTGGTCCAGAGGTTTTTATTGATAGGGAAATCATAGTTCCACAATTGCGCCAGTGCAAGAAAGATCACTCCCCAGCTGAGCATGCGCAGGGTTTTCTTTTCCGGCGTAAGGGGGCTGTGTTTCAGCAAATTGCCTGTTAATATGCCCAACAGCGCCGTGCTGATGGCGGGGATGGTAGACATGAGGCCTTCCGGGTCATGAATGCCCAGGTACAGTTTGCCGGGCATTATCAGCCTGTCTACATAAGAAGCAAAATTGCCCTCCATGCTGAGATCTCCGGGCGCGTAACCGGGAGCCGCGGTGAACTTCAGCAGCAGCCAGTAGCCAATAATAAAACCCCAGAAACAAATGATCTGTGTGCGCTGCCGGCTATAGAGGTAAATGATATTGGCAAACATATAGGCCAGCCCGATCCGGCCCAGCACGCTGCCGAACCTGATCTCTGAAACAGGGCGCAGCTCCAGGCCGTTATTCACTATCAGGCCCAGCAACACCAGTATCATGGCCCTCCTGATCACCCGCAGCAGCAGTTTTTGCCTGGGTACGCCTTTTTCCAGCTCGCGGCCTACGGAATATGGCGTAGATACACCGGCCATGAAGAGAAAGAGGGGGAAAATAAGATCATAGAAACGGAAGCCGTTCCAGGCAGGATGCACAAACTGCTGTGCAATGGTTTGCCAAAAGGGAGAGCCGGTGGCTTTTCCCAGTCCGTGAAAAATTTCTTCCGCCCCCATTATCCAGAACATATCAAAACCACGAAGCGCATCCAGGGAGTAGAGCCGCCCCATGCCCTGGGGTGCCGGCGCCGCTTGAGTAGTATTCATTGGTATCGGTAGTTGTGTGGTATTCTATAAATGTAAGCAATATCGGGATAATTCAAACACAGGGGCAATAAATGCGGGAGCCCGGCGTGTGGCCGGGTTCCCGGAAGGTGGCATTTCCCCTCTGTGTGGCAGTGGAGTTACGCCGCGTTAAAGGTCAGGTTAACCACCGGCGCAGTGTTGTTGCCGGCTTCAACAAAGGGAGGATCAATGAAAGTGCCGATATGCGTGAAATTACCGTTCACCAGGGAGTTGAATGCTTCAAGTATGGCCGCTTCAATGAAACTGAACATATCATCCACATCCTTCAACGCAATTACGCACTCTTTTGCTTTTACGTCCGGCATAGGATGCGCGGCGTATTTACATCTCAGGTTCTTCACTATCTCTATCTGTTCTCGCCATACCAGCAGTGACTGCCGCCATCTTGAAAGCGTCAGCGGGCAAATAGCCCCCTCCATGTATTCTCCCCTTTCAATTCTTGCCCAGAAATTCCAAAGACTGAAATAGTCGTAACCTGACAAGCTGGTCAACTGGTGCAGGTTAATGAAAGACATACGCATCAGCGTATTTGAAATAAAATTCCGTTCTGCGTAACTTCCGCTGCCTGACTTTTCGGCGTATTGCCTGTACAGGATAAATTCTTGCTTGAAGTCCCTGGCCGTTTGCAGCATAATGCTCAGATCGTCTAGCATACTCTTTTTCATACCGGATGGTTTAAATTTTTTAATGTTGGATTGATACAGCAGCGCCTCCTATGCCAGTGCATAGTGAATAGTTAGTATTTTATGTACCCTCAATTGGTTGATTGCAGTGAGATATGTTTACATTACCAGTTTTTCTCACACCCTTTATGTCTAGATCATTTTTCTGCTGATGAAGGGTTAAACCATGAGGCTGTTTTGCAATTCAATAACAAAACTTTCATTTCAACACCCTCACCATCGCCCTTCCCTAGCCGTTATCAGGGTATTCCTGAACAAGCACCCAGGCCATGGCGCCCCATAACAACACAGCCACCCATTTGTATGCCTGGCCAAATGAAATGCCAGGCAGCAGGTTATCCCGGGCGCCACAGTTAAAAAGATAGATCACATTGTCCAGCAAGAAAGCGCAACAGAACACCAGGTAAATCACATAGGTGCTTGCCGGCGCCAGCGTATGCCACCCCGCTCCGTTCACCAGCGTCAATTTCAGCGCCAGCCACGGTAAAAAGTATTTCATCAGCAAAAAAAGGGCAAACAACCAGGCGGGCTGCACTTTGCTTTTGAACAGAAAACGGTAGTGCAGGATATGCACGGCCAGCATTGCCAGCGCAAAGATAGTTGCAGCACCAAACAGTGCCCATAGCGGTATATCAGCCTTGAAAGATGTGAAACGGAAAGTTACCTCAAACAGGTTGGAGTTGCTCCATTTTTCCGGCAGGCCTGCGCAGGAAAGCAGCAGGCAGAGAAATGCATGCGGGGGCATTGTGATTAAATTCATCATCATCTCTTAATTGTTTTTGTTGGTTCTTTGTTGATCTGATATTCAAATTCCCTCTCCCGTATATAAGTAAGATGCAACTTTCATTCTGAAAGGGTGAGTCTCAATAAAAGTCGGGTATTTATACGTTTTTTAGCTGGAATACAATACAGCAAAGGATTACAGGCATACGGAGCATGTTCCGGGACAGCAAACATTTACAACCTGTTAACAAGATTGTTGCTGAAGTGCATTTTTTACGGCTATTGTTTCACCGCTGCCAGCAGTAAAAAAATAGGCCGCCTTGTTTCGTCTTTCATTTCGGGGTACCGTTGCAGCACTTCAGGAGCGGGCTGCGGTTCGCAGAGGCGGGTTAGCTTAAAACCTGCATCCAGCAGGGTATTGATATAGGTTTCTGCAGTGCGGTGATATTTTATAACATCACTATCCAGAAAACGGGTTTGGCGAAGGCCCTGTTGCTGGTAGTCATCCACCGGCCAGTGCAGCCGGGCGCCCTCCTTGTTATAGTACCAGTCCTGCTCCGGGCGCGCCGTAAAAACGGGGTGCTCCACAGAAAGTACAAAGTGACCACCGGGGGCCAGGCACTGGTAAAGCCGGTGGCAGACCTTTTTGAAGTCTTCTACATAATGCAATGCCAGGGAGCTGATCACCACATCAAATGCGCCGGCGGCGAATTGAATGTCTTCTATGGGCATCCGCAGGTATTCAACCAGCGGACTGCTGGTTTGTGCCCTGGCTTGCGCCAGCATTTTTTCGGAGATATCTACGCCGGTTACCTGCGCCGCCTGCTGCTCAGCCGCGTAGCGGCAATGCCAGCCGAAGCCGCAGCCAAGGTCCAGCACCCGCTTGTGTGCCAAAGGCGGCAGCAGCGAGCGGAACACTTGCCACTCTCCGGCAGCGTTGAGGCCTTCTACAGAGCGGGGCATGCTGCTGTAACGCAGGAAAAATTCAGGATCGTCGTATTTATTCTGTTGCATGGCGTCCGTTTGTGACACCTGCTAATGTACTAAAAGCCTAGCGCATCCTGAACTCTTTGGGGAATTTGCTGTCTTCAGAGAGGTCAAGCTCCAGCAGGGTATCCCCGTTGTCTGCAATAACACCCACTGTAAATGCGCCATAAGAAAGCACTTCGTCATCTACCGCCACACCGTTCTCAAATTCATCCGGCCTGACGGTATATACGGAAGGCGTGAAAGAATCGTGAATGTAGAATATTACGGGCGCATCCAGCGGCTTTTGGGGGTCAGTGCTTTCCACCTGCAGCGTTACATTATAGAAACCGGGAACGGCAGATGCTTTCACGCTGGCGGAGAGACGGCGGCCGTTCCGTTCCGGCTTGCCGCCAAAGCGGCCCTTCTGCGGGTCGTTAGGGTCTTTGATGGGCGGCAGGCCGGCTATGACGCTGCGCAGCTTTTCATTGTCAGAGGCGGATTCAATGCCCCGGCTGACCGGCACCTTCTTCAGGATGTTCTCTTCTGCCTTCAGAGATTCGCTCTGGTTGTTTTTGATGCGTTTGATGCTTTGTTTCTCCAGCTCTTCCTTTTCTGTTTTCAGTTTATTGAACTGCTCTTCTTTTACCACGTTATTAATGAGCATATTGATGAACTTGAACCCTGCAGAAGCGGCCAGCAGGCAATATGCGGCATACAGCAGGTAGTCTTTGGTGAGCACCGTTGCGGCGGGCACATCGGGGTTTTTCCAGCTCCAGGCAAAATAGCCATTGTCCAGCAGCTTGCTTTGTGCAAATTCGAGGAACAGGGGCACCAGCACGGTTGCTCCAATGCCCAATATCACGCATTGCCACCAGGGTTTCAGTTTTTTGCCGGTGTCCGAGCTTTCATTAGCAGGCAGCAGAAAGCTCACAATACCGCCGAATACGCCGGCAGCCAGCATGATCAATATTACTACAGGTATTGACATACGAAAAGGATTTGGGGTTGAATAAAGGTTGTGCTGTTAAACCGGGATGTTTCTTTGGGGCGTAATAACCAATCGTATGTTAAATATAATAAAAAACAGTGACAGAATTGTGTTAATTGCTCTGCCGGCAGCTCACATTGCCATTGAACATGGTTATTACGATCACGCGCATTTAACAAATGAAATAAAGCGGTATACCGGCCTGCCTCCTTCCGGGTTGTAATTTGTCGCCTTTTTCCAAAGCCGCAACACTGGACGGCTTTATTGAAGGAGCCAATGGAGAGCTGGATTGGTGCATATTGGAAGAAGATATGCAAAGGCATTCAAGGCGGGCGTGGTGCAATTGATCTATACTCCCCGGTAGGGGGCACTAAAAAGCCCGCTCTTAAAAAGAGCGGGCTTTTAGAATTTCCGTCGGGATGGCAAGATTCGAACTTGCGACCTCCTGGTCCCAAACCAGGCGCGATAACCGGGCTACGCTACATCCCGAACATCAAACACTTTATAGTTAAAGCTGGCGGTGAAAGGGAACCCCTCCACTTTATCGGCTGCAAAGGTATAAAAATAAAATTAACAAAACAACAGATTTTCAGGAACTGTAGCGTAGCGCCACTGCGGCCGTTCTATTCAGGTATGCTTGCGTTGACAGGAACGGTTTTCCAGTTCCCGTACCAGGGCAACACATCCCCGTCTCCCGGAATGAAGGTCACACTGCAGCTGCCGGTCACTTTTTTGGGGCTCATCCCGAATTCAGGGCGCAGGTTGATGCTTTCTTCCAGCTGTAGCGCAGGGCCGTTTTCCAGGCCCACTTCCATATGGTACCGCCCCAGCGGAATATTGTTGATATAAAAACCGTTGTTCTCCACTGTTTTCCTCACAACGAAAGTAACTTTTTCATCCGCGTGAAAAAGCGCCTCAGGGGTAAGCTTTACAACAATAACAGCCCCTGCCGGTATGCTGCCCGGCAGCGGGAGAGATTGCGTGCGGATGTTATAGCTGATATGAACGGAGCCTCCGAGGTAGTTGCTGCTCCACCAGGGGCTTTCGCTCACATCGTCCGGGTGCCGCCGGCCGTAGGGCAACAGCACAAAATTCTTGACAGCGCCGGCTGTTGAAACAAAATGTGTCAGATTGCTATCTGCCGGGAACAGGGAAATGGGTGCCCGCCCGTTCTGGTAGTCAATGGTGCAACCGGCCTTGAAAATGTCTGCACTGCCCACCGGTAAAACCACTTCGTAATAGCCGCTCTGGTCTGATTGAGCAACGGCGGAGGTGTAGGCCCCGCCAACCAGTGAGGAACGCACGCCAATTTCCGCGCCGGGCAACGGCCGGCCGTAAACGTCTTTCATATACCCTCGCAGCGTGTTGCTTTTCACGTTCAGTTTGCGAAAGGCGGGCAGCACGCTGCGTTTGTTGTCCATTACATTTACATGTGTTACCGTTCCCGGCACGTCAAACGTGCGGGATACTGACGGCAGCTGGTCAAAAGGTACCGGCTCCCTTACCACGTCCGCAGGGTCATCGTTCTGCCCGTCTGCCCCGGGGCCATCTGTTTTCGAACAGGCCGCAAGAAGAGCCAGGCACACGCATAAAATACTTACTGTTTTTTTCATCATAATCAGGATTCGTTTATCGGGGTGCAATAATACTGCCCCCTGCAACCTCATTTTGATCATTTCTACCAATGCTGTTATAGCAGGGATAAAATACCTTCCGGCGCGACAAATGTATCCGCAGCGCCAGCCTGCTTTTCGTCTGCTCCATATGCAGTTGGTAGAATAAATGAACGGAGGGAAAGCACCCGTTTTACCTTTGGCGCAGACAATATCTAATACCGGAAAGTATGGAGAGCATAACAAAACACCTTGCGGCAATAGCACCGCTATGTCTGGCCATTGCATTGGCCTGCCCCGTTACCGGCTGCCAGAACAGCGCGGCCCGGAGCCCATCAGTCAATTCTTCTTTTATGGACAAGTACTGGGTAATGACCGCGTTCACTGCGGCGCCCGGCATAGACTGGGACCTTGACGGCGCTACGGAAACAGACATCCTGGCCAAACTGGAACCTTGTGAAAAAGATGATGCCATCATGTTCCGGAAAGATAACCAGGTGCTGCGGCATCACGGGGCCAACCGGTGTGATGAAGATGAGGAGGAAACAGAAGAAGCGGGTACATGGCAATACGCACCGGCTACCCGGCAGCTGACCAGGAACAGTGAGGGCTCGCGCCCGGTGGTATACACAGTGGTGGAGGCCACCGGCGGCAAACTGGTGCTGCAGCAGAACGTTGAGGGCAAAAACAAACGGCATGTGCTGACCGCTACCTTCAAGGCTAAATGATCAGGCTTTTGATATCAGGGAGGTAATTCCTTCCCACATTTATTTCCATGCCGTTGTCCATCACCAGGAAAGTTTTGTGAATGTCTTTATACAGCTCGCGCACATGCGCCATGTTCACAATAACGGAGCGGTGAACGCGTATGAACAGGCTGGGGTCAAAACGCTGGCCAATGGCGCCAATGCCAAATGAGCTGATGTAGCTGCCGGCGCTGGTATATACTTCCGTATAGTCGCGGTCTGCTTTCATATAAATGATGTCGGCCACGCGGATATTTACGAACCGTTTTTTGTTTTCTACCATGATGTATTCAGGGTAGGTACCTTTGCCGGCAGCAACATGGGCCACCAGGCCGGGCAACTGGGGCTGCACAGGCTGCACCCGGGCCATGGCATCATCAAACCGGGCTTTTGTGTATGGCTTCAGCAGGTAATCAATTGCGTTGATCTCAAACGCCTGTATGGCATAACTGTCAAAAGCGGTGGTGAAGATAATACCGGGCACATGCTCTACCCGCTGCACCACTTCAAAGCCGTTTGCTCCGGGCATCTGGATGTCAAGGAATACCAGGTCGGGCTCCAGCATGTTGATGTACTTGATGGCCTCGATACCGTTGTGGCACTCCCCCGCCAGGAAAAACCCGGCGTGGGCCGCCAGGTATTGCCTGATCAGCAGCCTTGCATGTTCTTCGTCATCAACTATCAAAACAGATTTTCGGGACATAAGGGGCCAAATTATGGTGGATATGCCAAATTAATCAAATTTTCGATGAGCAACCATATGGGTCGACGAGCTGCAACAGTGTTCTGCCAATTTCCCGGCCATTTGCCGTCTTGCATGGCAGAAATGGCTTTCTTCAACTATTTATAGTAAACTTGGAAACTTTTACCCGATAATTACGTATGCACCAGCAAATCTACCGCACCCGTGCAACCCGGCAGGAAATCCTGCTGTTCGTTTCCTGCTTCATTACCATGAGCGTGCTCTATGCCACGCCGGGCCTGGTAAGCGCAGGCATAACGCCTCATTACCTGAAGGAGCTGGCCGTAGATTGCCTCATCATGGCAATTGCCTGCCTGCCGGTATGGTGGCTGCATTTTCGGAAGCTGGCGCACTGGTCGCTGAAAAAAAGGTTCTTCCTCCACCTGGTTACCGCGGCGGTGTATTATATGTTCTGGGTAATGCTTTACCAGGTGTACAACCCGCTTGACGGGAAACCGAAAATGACCGGCCTGCAAATGCTGCAGAACCTGGGCCCAAACCTGCTGTTCTACATCCAGGTATTCAGCATTTTGCACATCTATCATTTTTTCCGCGAGCGCGAAGCGCAGTTGAACAGGGAGAATGAATTGCGGGAGCTGGCCCACGCCGGCGAGATCAGTGCCCTGAAAGCCCAGATACAGCCGCATTTCCTGTTCAACACCTTGAGCAGCATCAGCGCTTCCGTGCCGCCGGAACAGGAAAACACCAGGGTGCTGATAGCCCGCCTGGCGGATACTTTCCGTTATGCGCTGGTTTCCACAAAAGAAAGTGTTGTTCCGCTGGCCAGCGAGCTGGATTTCATGCAAACCTATCTTTCGCTGGAAAGGGCCCGCTTCGGTAAACGCCTGCGGTTCAGCATTGAGAGCGATGCCGGTGTCAGGCAAACCATGATCCCTCCCATGCTGCTGCAGCCATTGGTGGAGAATGCCCTTAAACACGCCATTGAGCCGTCTTTAGACGGCGGCGATATAGATATCAGCTGCAAGGCCGGCCATGGAAAAGTTGTTATCATGATCAGCAACACCGGCATGCCGTATACCGGGCCGCTAGACCGCCTCTTTCAAAGCGGGGGCATTGGCCTTTCCAACATGGCGCGTCGGCTGGAGCGGCATTACGGCGAAAAATTGCTTGTTAGCCGCAATGCCCGTCAGGGTCTGTGTTTCGAATTTTCTATTCCCTCAACCGCTTCCATTTCCGCCCGTTAAAAGTCATTTGTAGACACTATATGTACTTCATCGGTCTAAAAACGCAGGCTATAGATTAGCCTGTTTTTTTGTCTCGTGCCATCGCATTTTTGCAACCACATTCCCGAAGCGGAATTGTTTTTAAACACCATTGCAAATGACAATCTCAAAAAATCTATCCCTTATTCTGGGCGCTTGCCTCCTTTTGTTCAACGCGGCCTGTAAAAAAGGCGCCCAGGACCAGCAGGAGCCGGGCCAAAGCGAACCGGCGGTTTATGACAGGGGCACGCCCGTTGGTGAGGCCGTTAAAAAGACCATCGGGCAGGAAGGCGGCACGCTTACCTCCCAGGATAACCGCATCCAGCTGACCGTACCTGCAGGTGCACTGGCCGCACCCACCGAGGTCAGCGTTCAGCAGGTAAGCAATACGCTGCCAGGCAGCCCATGCCCCACCTACCGGCTACTGCCGGAAGGAATAGAATTTCAGAAACCGGTAACGCTCACCTTCGCTTATGAAGCAGCAGACCTGGACAGCACGGCGGAAGATGCGCTGTTTATGGCTTACCAGTCTGCCAACGGCATATGGAAATTCATCCCGAAAACAAGGCTGGACAAAGCCTCCCGGAAGCTGTCCGTTGAAACCCGGCATTTTTCCGACTGGACGCCTTATGCGCTCTTCTGGTTACGCGCGGAAAAGAAAGTGCTGAAAGTAGGCGAAGCTACAGGCGTTGATGTCTACTCCGCCAATGACTTTGCAGACTTGAAACCTGACCTGTCTGAAATTGGCATAGCCAGGGAACGCATGCTCCGGAACAGTAAAAATATCAGGAATTGGTCCGCTACCAGGGGCACCGTGGTTGCCTCGCAAGATGTTGCGGTGTATACCGCTCCGGGCCGCAAACCGTTAGACCCGGTTGCCGTAGTCAGCGTGGAGATCCACAACTTCATTCCCCCCGCCTTGTATGACAACAGGGGCGGCCCCGCCACCAAACTGATCCTGATGGAAGAAATTGCCATCACTGACGATACCTATTGGCTGGTGAAACACCGCGGCCGCGTTCATGAAGGCATTCCCGGCAAATGCACCTACATCACGGGGCAAGACGGGGACGGTCATTTCTGGATTGCCGGCTGGCATAGTGAAACACAGGGTTTCTCCGGCATTATCTACGGCCTGTCTGCACCCAGGGTGGGCAACTTTCCATGGCACAACGGGGATTCTTATGATACTGATCTGCACAAAAGCTATATGCTTTTCCTTGATGTGAACCGCCAGCTCTACGCGCCGGAAACCTGGTGGCTGTTCTGCAATGATGACGTCCGGGAGCACCGGGCTTCTCCCGGCGGCATCTCCATTACGAAAGTTGAAGAGCTGAAAGGCGTGGTATATGTGGAAGGAAAGATCACCTCCACTCTGTGGAATGGCCACAATGATTGTAACCCGGCCATAGACAGTGAAGTGGAGATCACCTTCCGCCTCGCGCCCAAAATCATGAGTGAGGATGATTAATGCATACATCGTGATATACTGACAACATAACCTTGCCAGCGAGATAAGTAAACCCGGTTAACCGGAACGCCGCTTCAACACTGGCAGTTAACCCCTGAATTAAAAATGCAGCCCTCCGGCTGCATTTTTTTATATGCCTGCGGAACCGCTGCCACTAAACCCCTTCCCGCTGCACTTCGTCTTCCCCACGTGCAGTTGGTAGAATAAACGAATGAAGCGGAGGTACACGCTTTACCTTCGGCGGGAATATTAAACCAGATTACAGTGCATATGAACAAACTAATTTATTTCGCCGGGCTTCTTTTAATTTTTGCAGGATGCAGTAAAAAAGGAGGGGAGTTGGAAGAGCCGGGTGAAGGGAATGACTGGGACATTGTTATAGCGTCTTCAAAAAATCAGCCAGGCATTGGGCCAACCGCCGGTACACCAGCCGGCGCCAGCTGGCAGCTGCCGGAAGGCATTGAAATAACAGACCGGCCCGGCAAGCCGTTCAACCCTGACCTGAGGCTGCTGTTTGGCAGCATCAATACATTCTATGCTGACCTCAGCTTCGTCAACAGGAAAAATACGGTCATCACGGTTGAGATACCGGCCGGGCTGATCTGCCTCTTCAAGCGGGAAGGCCGGGTGCAGAACGGCATACTGACATCCACCGTGAACATAGAAGTCCCACCCACATTTAAAGATGACGGTTCGGCCGATGATACTACTACTGTTTATCTGGGCCTGGGCTGCCTCAACTATTCCATGGCTTTCCCCTGGGAAGAAAATCAGGAGTGGGATACACGGGATTACCCCATCGGCAAGGACATGTACAGGCCGGGCGTTGTTACAACTGACCCCAACCTCTTGAAGCTGCTGGCATTGCTGAAAGGCTATCCCGGCTTACGGCTCACCCGGCATTACAATCCGCAGGAAATGTTCAGTGAAGAATACCAGACACCGGAGTGGCGGGTGATCTATACATTGGTGCAGGCGGCCTTGTGGGAAATTACCGATGGCCCGGGGCTTACACGGAAAGACTACCGGGAATTGCAGGAAGCGCTGCAGCCATATAAGTAATCGTTTATTTGCTGACCATCAAACCCGGTTAAAACGGAAACATGCTGAGAACAAGCTGCCGGGGAAATTCAACAAAAAAAGCCTGCAAATATCTATTTACAGGCTTCCAGTTTTATCAGTGTGAGGGCGGGATCCGGGCCCGTTGCTTACCGCTCGTAGAACAGCAGCTTCACCGGCCCTATCAACCCTGCGGGCAGCAATTCTGAATCCTTCTCTACAAAGCGCCACGGCGTAAAGGTCACCCGCCCGCCGGATGGTCTCGCTTCATTCGACCACACCCATGCCGGGAACTCTTTTAACTCATACCCTTTGAAGTCGTTGCCGGCATAGCGGAGATTCTCCCGCCATGCAAGGTCAGGCGGCAGCTGCTCATCTCCCACCAGGCGGTTCCACCAGGTATTGGTTACTTTAAGGGTGACGCTGTTCTCCCCGGGATGCAGAAAATCACTGATGTCCGACTGGTAAGGAGGCTTCCACAACGTATCCACCACCGAGCCGTTGATGATGACCTCCGCCAGGTTTTTAACAGTTCCGAGCGACAGGATGACGCCGGACCGCAGTTGCTTTTTCGTACAGTTGATATTCGCATGATACGTTGCCGTACCGGAAAAGTATTTAATGCCAAACTCTTTGCTGGCAGACCAGGACCCCGCCGTCAAACGGGCTCGCGGCGGCGCGCCATAGCCTTCAGGAAAAAGCACGTCCCACGCCAGTTCCAGCGGCATGGAATTTTTTATTTCGGGCATGCCGTACAAGCCCGCAGGGAGGTTCCCGGCAGACTTGAATAGGATAAAAACAGCGCCAAAAGGCGTAAACGGAATTTTAACACGGATGCGGTCACCTTCCTGCGCCCACTCCTTGCAGCGGTATTGTTTTCCGGTTTCCGGGTCCCATATCACCGGTATTTTATCCTTCACCCGGAACATCAGCTCCGCCTGCTGCTCCGTGGCCACCTGGCTGGATACAAAGTATATATCCGTGTTACCCAGCAGGCGGTGCGTCCATGCTACCGCATCTTCACCCTGGCGGATGCCGGCGGCGGTTTCAGGAAAGCCGCCCCAGCCCATGGCCTTACCGGAGGCATGCAGCACCTCCACATCAGGAGGCGTAACAGACGCCAGCAGCTCCATGAAAGCAGGAGACCATCTGGTGGTCATCGCCGGCTCTTCCCAGAATTCTTTCTCCTTTGTGCGTGTCCGCAAAAAATAATCCCGTTCCGCATCAAATTCATCTTTCCATATCTCTTTCATCCATATCAATCTGCCCGCGCCCACTTTATTTTCAAATATGGTGCTGCCATCCATCCGGCCCCACAATTCATCCGTCAGTTGCCGCACCAGGCTGTCGTTTTGCTGATAGTTCAATAATCCCGGGGCGTGATATGGCTTGTCCCTACACACAATGTTCCCTCCTTTCCGCAAAAGATACCCGATCCTTCGAAGCATCTCCGGCGACATTTTCCCTTTCGTTTCCGGCAGCAGCAGCACCCGGTATTTTGCACCGGAAGGAAGCGTGAAGTAGCCGTCCTTCACATCCATTTTATTTAACAACAGCTCTTCGGACACCAGGTCGTAATTATATTTTTTATGCAATCCCATCGGCATGGTATATTCCCAGTCTAGCGTAGGCAGCAGCCCCGCCACATCCGCCACATTACGCCCTTGCTGCAGCATGTACTGGCACCGGGATAGATAATTCGTCCATGCCCGGCCCGGTTGCAACCAGGTTTGCGCGGGAACGAACATCGTTCCCCAGAAGAACATGTTCATGCCCGGTTTGTGGTCCATTCCCCACGGTTGCAACGCCGTTCCATGCAATATCATTTTGTTGACGCCGTTGCAGAAAGCCAGGTCGCCAACGCGCTTGATAGCATAAGGGTCCATCTTCCAGTTTCCATCATTCCAGCGGCCTGTGTAAGCTTCCGCAGCTACTTCCTTGCGGCCGTAAGTATTGGCCGCGCTGGCGGCCCATCTGGCCGTGTGCATCCTTTCCGTGCTCACCCAGAACTCGCACATCGGCACCTGCACCCTTCCGGCCATGCGCACAGGATCGAAAGGCGCGGTGTAAGGTTCGGTCATGAACTGCATGCCGAGTGAGTCCGCCTTGCCGGAAAGGTTTGAAAAGAAGTTCTCCGCGAACAGGTCGGTCTGTGTGAGGTAAAGATCATTCGCGAAGCGCTTGCCGAGGTCTTCATTTCCCAGCACCCGGTCGCTCTTGTACGTGATCAGCCAGGGAGCGGGGTCGTATCCTCTCCGTTTGATAAATTCTTCACGGAAGTGCGCCGTCCACTCCGGGTTGCCCACTTCCCAGCTGTCCGCTTCAAAGGCCCTGATGGTGTTGCCGGCGAGCTGCGGCGATTCACGGATGAACCGTCCCACCATACTGTCAAACATTGCGTTCACGGCAAGCTTGTCCAGCTTGTCGCATTCCAGCCCTTTGCCGCCAACGGGCGGCGGGCGGTTAAATGCCAATGCATTGCGCATAGCATACCGCCTGATCACCCAGTTGCCCGCGGGCGCCTTCCATGTGATCTTTCCCTGCCGCACTTTGCGGGTCAGATCAATGACTTCCGCGGGAGACACCTGCGTTTTGTCAGGAAAAGCAACGATGGCAATATCACTGGTATAATAATCAAATCCCGGGCGCAGCAGGGTGTAGGTGTTATCGTTGACGCGGTTGAACAAGGTCATGCCGAAACCGTCGTTGATGGCGGCGGCGCTGTAACCGAAAGCTTCAATTGAACCGGAGGTATGCACCGCTGCGTTCCGTGCCACATTCCGGCCGCCAGACATCACCACGATCTCTTCCAGCGCCAGCAGGTATTGTGTTTTACCTTCGCGCAAAACGGAATAGTTGCCCGCTGTAGTGATGCGGATGTGTTGTACCTTCTTTTTATTTTTCTTCAGGAAAAGCGCCGGCACCGCATCCTCCGTACGCAGCGTGTAAGTAACGCTGTCCGAAAAATCTTCTTTCCCGGCAACCGTAATGTTAAACGCTGCCGGCATGCCAAACCGCTTTTTATCATTGTTATCGAAAGGATGAAGATAGACCGCATCTACAGGAACAGCCTGATCAAGATCTATCCGCAGCTGAACGGGAAGATCATCAATAGTAAATGCCGAATGAAATGCCTTGGCCTTTCCTACAGGCTGATCATCCACCCGTAAGGTAACCGCGCGGTCCCCTCCCGCTATTTTTATTTCCGTATAGGCAATATGCTGTACCGCCTGGTCCGGCTTCACCCATGGCCCGCCGCTATGGCACCATCCCGGCCCGCATTGGGAGGAAATGGTGAGGCCCACACGCGCGGACTCCTCCGCGGCAAATTTCCAGGCATCGAAAAACGCGGGTGTTTGCGAGATGATGGGGTGGGGCATGTGATGATCGCTCCACATCTGCCGGTCGTTTGTTTCACTGCCCACCAGCATGACCAGGGTGCCGCTCAACCCGAATTTTTTGAACTGCTCAAGGTCGGAAGTAATACCTTTTTTCGTCACCATATCATTGATCCAGTCCCAGAATATCCACGGGCGGTAGTCGTCGGACGGATCTTGGAATTGATGCACGTTCTGCCCGGATGCGGCCAGGCAGGCCAGCAGAGATGCCGCCAACAGCGCTTTCAGCTTCATAACGTAATGGTTAAAACAAGTGGGGGTAATCGGAGATGATGCCATCCACCCCCAGAGATTTCAGTTTGTTGATTTCTTCTTTGGTATTGACGGTCCACGGGAGCACTTTCATGCCTTTCTGATGGCATACCTTCACCATCTCCGGCGTTACCAGCTTGTAATACGGGCTATAGAGGTCCGGAACGAACGTTAGCCGCCGCAGGTTTGTTTCCACATCATTCCGGGCTGTCAGGAACGAGGTTTTTACTTCCCCCGCATAATCCCTGTGCACGATTTCCAGCATGCCCGGATCGAATGACTGGACCATTACGCGGCTTTGTATCTTTTTGTTCCGGATGATCTCCATCGTTGCCTTGATGAATTGCTCGCGGAATTCATCCGTGGCGGTGCTTGCGGGAGAAGGCACTTTCGCTTCAATATTGTATGACGGTTGTATACCTTTCCTTGCCGCGTACGCCTCCACGGAATCTATCAGCTCCGCCAGCAGCGGAATAACAGCCGCCATCTTTTTTTGTTGCGGGAACTCCGGGTGCGGCCGCAGCCCTACATCGAATTGCCGGATATCGTTGTAGGTAAGCTGATTGAGCTTAAGGCCGGCTTCTTCGGATTTCAGCACCGGGCGGCCATCCGGGTGCCGGGCAAATATGCCCGATATGTACGCATCATGCGATACGATGATCTTATTGTCCTTGCTGAAATACAGGTCCATTTCCAGCGTGGCGCCCAGGTCAAGGGCGTACTTCATGGCCGCGATGGTATTCTCCGGCATCATGCCGCGCCCGCCCCTGTGGGCCTGTGCATCAAACTGCTGCGCCAGCGCCGGCTGCAACGAGATGATACAGCATATGGTGATGATGATCTTGTACATAATCAGTCTGTTATTGGTAAACATGTGTCCATACCCTTGCCCGGTAAATGGTGTATCCCGGCACGTATCTCGAAAAAGCGATAGCACCCGTAGACGCATCAAAGAAATCAACCTTATTGGTGTGATATTCGTGAACGGTGGGGTTATAGGCATGGGTGGTGACATAATACCCTCCCTGCATTTTGGAAGCGGACTTCAGCCGCACCTGGCTGCCGGTATACAAATGGGAAGCCCCGGGCGTGGGCGTGAAAGCCTTCGTTTGTTTGTTGAACCGGTACACGCCCGTATGATCACCGTAAATGAGCACATCATCATTGTCATACTCCGCGGTAAGATCATGCGGATACATCAAACGGTTGGCATCGGCCAGGATGCTGGAGGGATGGCCGAACGGCAAAACGGCGCGCAGGCTGACATCTTCTGTCAGCGTAGGACTAGTTCTGGTGCCCCCGATGATATAAGCGAAGAGCCCCTGGTGCCGTACGCCGCCGATATTGATCTCCGCGCCCACCCACAGCCGGTGGTAGATGGTGTCCAGCAGCAAGGCGTGCGGCCCCTGGATATTGACCTGCGCGTAGCTGGCGCCGGTAGCGTCTGCCGTGTTGTAAATGCGCACCCAGTTGCCGTATGTGCTGGAAGCTGTACCGTCTCCAAAGCCCGCCACTACGAGGTTGCCGTTGGGCAACAGCTCAATGGCGTGGTTATTCGGGTTCTCGTTGGTGGGGAAAGTATATTCCCACAATTTCTGCCCCTTCACATAACTCCCCGATGGGATGTAAGCGCCGATAGCCAGGTAACGCCCGCCCTGTATGGCGAACGCGGATTCCGCTTTACCGGAAAAGCCGCTGACATAGTGCAGCCGCATGTCTCCCACGCCTACGCCCATGGCGGAAACAGCGCCTGAAGAATATCCCAGCGCGGTGGTGGGCTTAAACGACCACTCGCGGGTGGCGGCGTCCCAGGTAGTGTGGTTGTACCGGTAGATTTCTATCGTCTTGTCAGCCGTATTGCTGATGGCGATCCAGGGCGTCCAGGTGGTGATGTCATTCACGGTGTTCTCCTCGCTGCCGGCGGCGGATTTTGCATCCACTTCCGGGCCGGCCGCTTTTTTACATTGCACGGCAACCATCATGCAAATGATCATCACCAGGCCGTTGCAACGCATTTTTGTGTGTGTTTTCATGGGGACGGGTTTTAAATTTTTTTATTGCTCATAGCCGGTGTTCTGTGTCAATGCCGGGTTCAGCTCCCGCTCAGATTGCGGAATGGGGAACAGCAGCTTATATGATTCGAGCTGGAAGGCATTGGCGGGTAAATAGTGCAGCCGCAGCTTGAGGTCATTACCAAACGCCTGCATGGTTTCCATGGCCGTGCCGGTCCTCACCAGGTCGTGCCAGCGGTGGTTCTCAAATGCCAGCTCCACGCGGCGTTCATGGGCAATAATGGGCCTGAGCAATGCAGGATTTGTTTCCGTGATGGCATTCAGCCCGCTCCGCGGCACCCGCACCTGGTTCAGATAAGGCAACGCTTCGGGCGCCTTGTTCTGTTCATTCAATGCTTCGGCCAACAGCAGCAATGCATCCGCATACCGGTAAACCGGCCAGTTGTCATTTGTATTGTTGGCGCTGCTGTGCGCGTGGAGGAATTTTTTGATGTAGGGCACTCCTGTTTTCCCCGGCGCGGGCGTATAATCAACTACGCTCTTTTTAGCGGAAAAAGCGAAGATCAGGCTGGTATTATAGCTGCCTTCCGCCATGCCGATGGAAGCTTCCAGCCTTTTGTCTCCCGGTTCATAGGCGTTGATCAGGTCCTGCGTGGGAATATTGTAACCGCCGGTGTTGACGTTGTTGGTTTTCACGCCTGTGATGATCTGTGTATCCATCGAGCGGGGAAGGAACTGGTAGATAAAATTGCTTTGCTGGCCCTGTTCGATGCCTTGCAGGTATTGCACTTCAAAGATGGACTCGCGGCTGTTCTTACTGGATGTTGAAAACACATCTCCATAATTACCCAGCAGCTGGTATCCCATCCCCGGCAGCGTCTTCAACAGCAGCTCCGCATCCTGGTACCGCTTCAGGGTCATATATACTTCCGCCAGCAGCATGGTGGCAGATCCTTTCGTAGCCAGCCCGGTCTGCGGGAAGCTGGCGGGCGGCTTCAACTGATCTACCGCATCGGCAGCATCCGCAATGATCTGTGCATACACTTCTTCGGCAGATGACCGGGCCACGAAAGCATCGTCTGCTTTCTCCACTTCCTTCAGGTGCAGCGACACGCCGCCGAAATACCGTACCAGCTTGAAATAGAAATAGGCGCGGAGGAATTTTGCCTGTGCTTCGATATCCATTTTTACAGCTTCGTCTATCGATGCGGCTTTGGCCCTTGTAAGCACAATATTGGCTCTCGCAATGCCCTCGTAGCAGGCAAAGTAAGTGTTGGCGGAATAGGAGTTGCCGGCGTTGTCCAGGAAGTCAGCAATGTTCTCGCGATGTACGTAGCCATCACCGCGGTTCACGGTATAGTCTTCGTAGTGCGTATTGTCCGACCGCATTTCGGCCATATTGTAATCAACGTTCGCCAGCCCGCGCAATGCGTTATAAGTGGCCAGCAGCGCCTGCCGCAATCCAGCTTCGTCTTTGAAATATGTTGCTCCGGACGGCGAATCTTCAGGCGCCAGGTCAATAAAATCATCTTTACAAGCTACGTTTGTCAGTGTAAGCGCGATAAAGAGAATATATAGCTTTCTCATATACTTTATTTGAATCTTGCATTAATACCAAGAGAAAATGTGCGGGGCACCGGGTAGGCCATCACGTCCACACCCAGCCCGCGTGTAGCGTCCAGGCCGCTCAGGCTGATCTCCGGGTTCATGCCGGAGTAGGCGGACCATACAAGCGCCTGCTGAACGGAAGCATATACGCGCAGGTTTTTCAGCAGGAGCTGGTTGCCGAGCGCAAAGGTGTAACCGAGCGATATGTTCTTAATAGCGAGGTGAGTGCCGTCTTCCACCCATTGGGAATTGGCGTACCGGGCCAGCACGGTGGTGTTGGCTTTTGTGCGCGGGTACATGCCGGCGCCGGGGTTTTCCTCGGAGCGCCAGCGGTCCTTTATATCCGCCAGCAATCCGCGCGCACCGTCCAGGTTAGCCATGTGCGTCCACTTGGCAACGTTCAATATCTTGCCGCCCACAGCGCCCGCCATGGAAATATTAAGGTCCCAGTTGCCGTAAGTGAAATTGTTGGTGAAGCCGAAGCTGAAATCAGGCGTGGGATCTCCGATGAACGTGCGGTCGTTGATATTGTCGATAATACCGTCCGGCACACCGTTAGGGCCGGAAACATCTTTCATCTTTATCGTTCCCACATCAGAATGGAAATTGCCGGTCTGGTATTGCGGGGAGCTGCCCAGATCAGCCGCATCTTTATAGAAACCAAGGTTCACGAAACCATAGAACTCGCCAATGCTGCGCCCTACCTGGTGACGGTAATAGTCTCCGGTAATGCTGGAACTGGAGGCAATGAACCCGGGACTTACCAGCGATTTTATCCGGTTCCGCTCGAAGGCCAGGTTCAGGTTGGAAGTCCATTTCAGCCTGCCGTCGATATTAACGGTATTCAGCGTCAGCTCATGCCCCCAGAATTCAAATACGCCGGTATTGAAGTTGATGGAGGTAAAGCCTGAAGAACGCGGGATCTTCCGCTCCTGGATCATGCCGTCCGATGTTTTCCGGTAGTAGTCGTATGTAAAAGAAACGCGGTTGTCGAATGCCACTACATCCAGTCCGATATTGAACTGCTTGTTCCTTTCCCAGGCCAGTTCCGAATTGCCCAGCTTGTTCACTGTGGCGCCGAAGTCAACAGCGCCGTTCACTACATAATTATATTGCCCTATGGTAGAAATATGCGTATAGTTACCGAAGTAGTTATTTCCCGTGATGCCGTAGCTGCCGCGCAGCTTTAACAGGTTCAGGAAAGAAGCCTTCCGCATGAAGTTTTCATCGCTGATGATCCAGCCGGCGGATATGGACGGGAAGTTACCGTACCGCCTGGCGGAGCCGAAGCGGGAGGAGCCATCGCGCCGGATGGCGCCGGAGAGCAGGTATTTTCCTTTATAAGCGTAGTTCAGCCTGGAGATCATGGACAGCAGGGAATAAGCGGTGTAGTTGCTGGTAGCGCCGGTGATATTGGTAGCCACGCTGATCCATTTTATTTCATCGTCCGGAAAGTTCTGCGCGCTGATGCCACTGCTTTCTCCTTCGTACTTCTGCGCCGAATAGCCGGCCAGCGCCTCAAAGGAATGGTCTTTCAGCAGCAGCCTGTATTGCAGGTTGGTTTCCGCCGTCCAGGAATAATTGTCCCAGGAGTTGCTGTTGCCGGTGGCAATGGAAGTGGTGGAAATAGTGGACGGCGCAAAGCGGTTCCTTGTTTCATTGCCCTTGTCTACCGCAATGTTCGTTTTCAAAGAAAGCCCTTTCAGGAACTCATAATCAAGATAGGCATTCCCCAGCAGGCGGCTGGTTTTATAATCGTCCTTTACCAGCATCAGCTGTGCGTATGGGTTGACGTTGGTGACCATGCCGGCGGTGTTGGCATGAATGGGATAGCTGCCGTCAGGGTTCACGGCGGGGGCGAGCGGACTAGCTTCCAGCGCCCATTGGAACAAACCGGCCAGGCCGTCTGTGCTCATGCGGTTATTATGATCGAATCGGTAGCTGGGTGCAAGGCCGAACCCGATCTTCAGCTTATCGTCATTCAGATGAAAGTCCTGGTTAATGCGGAAAGAAAAGAGCTGCGTGCCGGTATTCACCATCACCCCCTCCTGCCGCTGGTACCCGGCAATTACGGTGGAGCGCGACCTGGCGGTGGCGGACGACACGGCAATGTCGTAGTTCTGGATGGGCGCCTGCCGCGTTACCACATCGAACCAGTTGGTGCCTTCGCCGTAGCGTTCGGGGTTGGTGTAAATTTCGGGCACCTGGGCGTTGGAGTTTTCATACTTCCGCTTGTCTTCATACAGCTCATTATAAAAAGCAGCAAATTCCCTCGCGTTCATCATCTTCGGTACCTTGCCCATGGGGATGGTCTGAATGCCGTAATTGGCGTTGAAATCCACCTGCATTGTACCCGGTTTGGCATGCCGCGTGGTGATCAGCACCACGCCGTTCGCCGCGCGAGAGCCATACAGCGCCGCCGCGGCGGCGTCTTTCAATACGGTGTAGCTTTCGATCTCCGCGGGGTTGATATTATTGATATCGCCTGTGATCGGGATACCATCCACCACAAATAGCGGTTGATAACCGGCGGTTAAAGAAGCGGCGCCGCGTATGCGGAAGGCCATTCCCCTGCCGGGCTGGCCAGACACCTGGTTGATCTGCACGCCGGCCACTTTGCCCTGCAGCTGCTGCGAGAATTGCGTAACCGGCATATCCTGCAGCTGGTCTGCGTTCACCTGCGCAATAGCGCCTGTTACTTCGCGGCTGCGCTGCCTGCCGTAAGACACCACCACCTCCTGCAGCTGGGTGTTCCTGCTCATGCTGATATCAAGCACCTGTACCGCGCTGCTGACCTGCACACGGGAACGGGTCACCTTGTCATACCCCACATAGCTGACTATAATATCGTACGTGCCTTGTTCCAAAGCAAGACTGTAATACCCGCTGGAATCCGTCAGCGCCCCCGTGGCAGTGCCGGCCACCGCTACAGTAGCCCGCGCGAGCGGGTGCCCCTCAGCGTCCGTGACCCTTCCTTTCAGCACACCTTTTTGCTGCGTGGCCGGGCCGCTTTTGGCGGGCCGCACTACAATGGTCTTTGCCACTATCTCGTAGGTGAGCGGCTGTCCTTCCAGGCACTTCTTCAGCACTTCATCCAGCGGCCGGTTGTCAACACGGATCGATATCGGCTTCGTGTTTTTCAGGATCGCATCATCATAGATAAAGAAATAGCCGCTTTGTTCGCGAATGTCTTTGAATACTTCTTTAAGCGTTGCATTATTCCTTCCGAGCGTAATGTTCTGGCAAAACGCTGCGGTATGTGACAGCATGCACATAGCGGCTAATGACATGATCAAAAGCTTCATTTTGTATAAATATTATTTTTTGGAAATCAGGCCGTCTTTAGAAACCGGTCTACTTATGATGAAACGATAACTGTTTTGCCCTCTATGGTAAAATGAATGCCTCCCGCCAGTTCCAGCATTTTAAGTACCTGCGAGAGATTGGTCTGCCGGGATATCAACCCTGTATACCGTTTACCGGTAAAGTTGTTCCTGTAGACCACTTTTACGTCGTACCACCGTTCCAGCTGATGCATGATGGATGCGAGGCCGGCGCTGTTAAACTGGAAGAGGCCGTTCTTCCAGGCAATCACTTCTTCGGTGTCTGCTGTGGAAAGCTGCAGGCTTTCTTCCGTGGAAGCTACCTGCTGGCCGGGCACGATCACTTTGGACTGCCGGCCGTTGCTCACTCTCACAGAGCCTTCCAGCAGTGTTGTATTGACGGATGGTTCATTTTCGTACGCCATGACATTGAAATGCGTTCCCAGCACTTCTACAACCGTGTTCCTTACATGGACTTTAAACGGCGCGTGCCTGTTCTTTGCTACTTCAAAGTAGCATTCGCCGGTGAGCGTCACATTTCTTTCCTTGCCGGAGAATGCGGACGGAAAGCGCAGGGAGGAGTTGGCGTTCAGCCATACTCTCGTCTGATCCGGCAGCACTACCATATATTTCCCGGCGTTGGGCGTGGTGATCACGTTCCAGATGGTGTCTGTTGCGGCGGCGTTTTTATTGGCTACAAATACCAGTTCTCCTTTTTTCTTGATGATCTCCACGGTGGGATTCTTCCATATCTGTCCTTCATTCACCTTTTCCAGGTCTATGACGGCGCCATCTCCCAGGAGCAGCTTTCCTTTGTCGGAGCCCGGCGCCACATCGTTCGCCATGGCCAGTTCCGTAGAGCCTTGCTGCCGGGAATTTTGCCCTGCTCTATGCAGCACGTAATAACCCGCCAGCAATATAATGGCCACCGATGCAGCCGCCTGCAGCCACAGCCGCACTACGGGACGCCGTTTTTTGTGCCGTACAATGTCCGAAAAGATGCCGCGCGCTTTCTCATCCGCCAAATCCTGCTGAACGCCTCCCTTTACCTCCTCCCATGTATGGTCCATGAGCGCTTGCAGCTGTTGCTGGTGCTCCGGCAGGGCCAGCATTTCCCGCAGCTCATCCAGTTCTTCCGGTGTGCAGTCGTCATTGAGGTATCGTTGATAAAGGAGTTTCAGCCGCTCGCTCATCTTTGTTTGAATATTTTAAGGGTGTATGCTTCCCCGTATACTATAAAGATCCCCGGGAAATGCAGATGGAGTAGTCAGGAATGAAAAAAATTTCCCGCACGCTACGACAGCAGGTACAGCAACAGGATGATGCTGATCTGCTTATCAAGATAATACTGCCGGAGAAAGCGCAGGGCGTGCTGCATATGTGTTTTTACGGTCAGGGGAGAGATGGACAATTTTTCGGCTACCTGGTTATATTTCAGGCCATTGAAGCGGCAAAGCTCGTATACCAGCTTTTGCTGGGGCGGTAATAAACTGATGCCCTGGGCCAGTATTTGCTCCGCTTCCTTCCCGATGAAGGTTTCTTCGGATTCGCTGTAAGCGCTGGCGGCGTCCGTTTGAACGGCGAGCGCCATTTTTGCGTCCAGCGCGCTTTTCCGGAGCGCTTTAAGCGTAGCGTTCCGGGCTACCACCCGCAGGTAAGCTTCCACGTTGTCTATTTCCGTTGTATTTTGTTGCTGCCAGAGCTTGAGAAATGTATCGTGTAAAATTTCTTCCGCTTTCTGTTCTGATTTGATAATTTTCAAAACGTAGGTATAGATGGTTGCCCGGTATCTGTCAAAAATGATACGGAAGGCCCGCTCATTCCCTGATGCGATCTGGCGCAAGAGTAAACGCTCATCCATAGAAAAATGCAAGATTTTGAAACCCGTTTGATTGCCAAGCAGAAAGGCAAAATTAAAAACCCTCGCAAATCTGGCTTTAAATGCCGTATTATAAAAATGTGAACTTTGGCTGATGTTCCGTTATTCCATCACGTGAAAAACTGCTATTCCCCTCTGAATGGCCGCTAACTTACGCTTTTTAGCGGATCAATGAAAAAAAATTACCCGGGGCTAACTAAAGAAGGTGCCCCAATATCTGAGGCACCTTCTTCTTGTTTTATCAGCGGTGAGGGCGGGATTCGAACCCGCGGTACAGTGTTACCCGTACGACAGTTTAGCAAACTGCTCCTTTCGGCCTCTCAGGCACCTCACCTGCTCTTGCAGGGCTGCAAAAATAGGAATTATTTGCAATTTTCCAAAAGCGGCCTGCTTTTTTATGATGCAGGCAATAAAATCACTCCACCGGCTCCACGTTGATCTGCCGCAGGCGGAACAGTTCCCCGGCATTGCGCAGCGGGCGCACCTTCAGCGTCCATTCTCCCGGCGTTTTTACATTTACCACGGCTACGGCCTGGTCAAGGAACAACAGTGGCTTGTTATGATCAAATTTGCCGCTCAGCAGCACCTGGAAGGGGTAGCTTTGCTGCGGCCCGTCTGGCGGAGCCAGCTCCAGCAAGCCTTCCCGGCCTTCGTGAGAACTGTCTGCGGAATACTGCAGGCTGATCTTATAATCTCCGGGAGCGGTAAAACGCAGGCGGTAGCTGATCTCGTCTTCAGGTGCCTGCTGGCCTACGAGGCAAATGGCGTGTTTCCAGTCACCAAAATAATACCGGTGCGTGAAGCGGGTGGTTTTGGCGTTGCCATTGGTTTTGGCATCCTGCGCGGGCAGGCTGATCTTTTTAAAATTAGGGTCTATGGTAACAGGCAGGGCCGTCTGCTCTTCCAGCTGGCCCTTGTAATCCAGCACTATCACGGTGTTACGGTCATCAGGCAATACAGGCGGCAACTGTATCAATACATCTTTCCCCCGCTGGGTGACGGCCAGGCCCCGCCTGGTGGGCAGGCTCAGTATATCTGCCCGGGTGGCCCTGGCGGTAAAGCCGGGCACCAGCAGCTGCCCGTTGCGTGGCCGTTCAAACACATGCAGGTACAGCTTGCCGGGCCTGGCGGTGGTTACGCCCCATGGCTGCGGGGGAATGGGTCCATAAGTGGTACCGTAAATGCCTTCACCATTGCGTTTCAGCCAGGCGCCGGCAGCCCTGAAATACCTTTCTGACATTTCCGGGAACTTGCCGCTGCCCATGGGCCCTATGTTCATCATCAGGTTGCCGCCCTTGGAAGCCACTTCTGCCAGCAGCCGTATCATTTCTTTCGGCGTTTTAAAGTTCTGGTCAAAAGCGGAATAACCCCAGCTGTCGTTATGCGTGAAAATGGCTTCCCAGGCTCCCTTTACAACGCCCGGCGGCACTTCGCCGTCCCCGAAATCCTTGAAGTCTCCCAGCCCGTTGCCTACGCGGCTGCTCACCAGGCAGCCGGGCTGCAACTGGTGCACCTTTTCCAGGAAGGCGGCAGATTCTTCCTTGCTCATATTGCCGGGCGTATCAAACCAGATGATGCCCAGGTCTCCGTAATTGCTGAGCAGCTCTGTGATCTGCGGTAATGACTTGCCGCGGTAATAAGCGCTGTAATCTTTCTTTTTAGGATCAAAGTCCCAGCTGTTGCCGCCGCCATTAGGCTCATGCCAGTCCTGGTACTGGGAGTAATAAAAGCCCAGCTTGATGCCTGCTTTTTTGCAGGCGGCGGCCAGGGCTTTGATGGGGTCTTTTTTGTAAGGAGTAGCGTCCACAATGTCAAAGTCTGTCACTTTGGAATCAAACATGGCAAAACCGTCGTGATGCTTGGAGGTGAGCACAATGTATTTTACGCCGGAGGCTTTTGCAATGTCTACCCACTCTTCCGCGTCAAATTCAACCGGGTTGAAACCAGCGGCCAGTTTGGCGTACTCCGCAGCGGGCGTTTTGTCACGGTGCATGATCCATTCTGTAATGCCATAATACCGCTTCCCGCGTATCTCGCCGCCAAAATGGGAATATGGGCCCCAATGTAAAAAGAGCCCGAACTTTGCATCTGTGAACCATTTGGTTTTTTCTCCTTTACCGGCTTCCGCTTCCTTACCCCAAAGCTGGTCCGGTTGCTGGCCCATGGCTGTTGTACAGGCAGCCGCAAGCAGGCCGCAGGTTAGGAACAACGCTTTTTTACAATCTGAAATTCTCATACCGTGGTAATTTTGCACAAGAATAAGAAAGGCTGCAAAATTGTATTGCCAGATAATTGCCGGTTGCTGATACTATTTAACCGAATTTATCAGACACCGGAGGGTAAGTCCCAGAACCGGCGGGTAGACTTTGACAGAACGTCTATGTAGGTCTCCAGGCGTAAATGCCCTTCTACCGGGGCTATCACGTCCTCTTCCATCATTTTGACGAAGAATTTCATTTTATGGTAAAGATTGGCATCAGCCAGGCGCATCAGGGGCAGGGCCGCTTTTACCGGCCACGCCGGCATGCTGCGCAGCTTTTGCCGGCCGGCGCCGGCCGCAATTATTTCGTTGATCTCGGCGCGGGTGTATACCACAGGGCCGCCCGCGCTGATGCTTTTACGGTGGCCGTTAATAGCCTGCACACAAAGGCGCGCCACATCTTTTTCATGAATGGGGTTGATCCTGCAGGCGCCCTTGCCCATGTTCATGAGGCGGCCCTTCAGCGCCATGTCATACAAATCCCGGAAGGCGCTGAAAAGCGCAACCGGCTTTACGATGGTATATTCCAGCCCGCTGGCGGCCAGCGCCTTTTCTACGCTGGCATGCACGCGGCAATACTCCAGGTGGGTCAGCCGCTCCGCATTGTATACAGACACATAGATGAACTTGCGCACACCGGCTTCCACGGCAGTTTTAATAGCGGCCAGGTTTATGGCCTCATCTACCTGTGCAAAGGAAAAACGCCCTCTGTCAAGCGGGCTGATGCTTTTGCCCAGGGCGGATATTACGGTGTCCATACCACGGAAGTGGGCCGGCTGCAGCGCCTGTACTTTGGTAATATGTTTGGCCAGCCCGCGGATGGAGCCGGCGCGCGCCATATTGCGCACCAGGGCATGGGTTTCATACCCGTGCGCATAAAGCGTGGCGGCAATCTCACGGCCAAGGCGGCCGGTGCCGCCCAGCAGGAGTATCGGTTGTTCTGTAGGGGTCATATCTTCTGCAAAAATAAGGCTAAAAGCGGCACCGTTGGTAGCCGGTACAGGTTGTACGGGACCTGCACCGGCTCCTTGGAATTGGGGTTACAACGGCGGACAGGCCGGACGGCACGGCCGGTTGTGCAAATTCAGTGTTATTTCATCCGGGATAATCGCGCATCACAACCGGCGCTGGACCACCTTTTTGATCCTCCCCAAATTTCCGTTATTCAGCTTACTCCTGAAAGCGTAGTACTACTGGAAATTGGCATCGTAGAACTACGCAAAAAGGGCCGAAAGCCGTAGCCTTCAGCCCTTCCATATCTTTATAACCGGTTGTTTACCAGATCACCACACGCTCTGCGGCCGGCAATACCATTTTGCCGCCCTCCCCGCAGCTCCAGGCATTGGAAAACTCCGACATATGCGGCAGGGGCCCGTTAACGCGGTAGCGCTCCGGGCTGTGAGGGTCTGTCTGTATCTGGTTGCGAAGGCCGGCGTCTGTTATATTGGCGTGCCAAACCTGCGCCCAGCCCAGGAAGAAACGTTGCTTCCAGTTAAAGCCGTCTATCAGCGCAGGCTCGGGCTTATCCTCCAGCGACTTTTGCAAGGCGTAATAGGCCAGGGTAAGGCCGCCCAGGTCTGCAATGTTTTCGCCGATGGTGAGGGCTCCGTTGATCTTGAAACCCGGCAGCGGCTCCAGCCCGCTGAAATAATCGATGTACTTTTTGGCCAGGCCTTCAAAGTTTTTGCGGTCTTCCTCCGTCCACCAGTTACGCAGGTTGCCTTCTGCATCAAACTGGGAGCCCTGGTCGTCAAAACCATGCGTGAACTCGTGGCCTATCACGGCTATAATGCCGCCGTAGTTAATGGCATCGTCTGCATCGGGGTTGAAGAAAGGCGGCTGCAGGATGCCTGCGGGGAACACCACTTCATTGTTGAACGGGTTGTAGTAGGCGTTCACTGTTTGCGGCGTCATGTACCATTCAGAGCGGTCTACTTCCTTGCCTATCTTTTTATTGCGCTCCGCTACACGGTAAGCCGCGGCGCTGATAATATTCTCTACCAGTTTGTCTTTTTGTATGTTGATAGCAGAATAATCTTTCCATTTGTCAGGGTAACCTATCTTGTAAGTGAAGGCGGCCAGTTTTTTATGCGCCATTTGTTTGGTGGCGGGGCTCATCCAGGTGAGCTTGTCAATTCTTTCCCCATATACCGTACGTACGTTCTCTATCATGGCAGACACTTTCTGCTTGCTGCTTTCAGGAAAATACTGCTTCACGAACAGCTTGCCCAAAGGCATGCCCAGCGTGGCGTCTGTAGAACGGATGGCCCTCTCCGGCCGTGCGCGCTGCGCCTTCCGGCCCGTCATGACGGTACCGAAGAAGCGGAAATTCTCATCGTCAAACTTCTTGGGCAGGTAACCGGCAAAAGAGGTCAGCAGCTGGAATTTGGAATAGGTTTTCAGGGTTTCGACGGGCGTGCTTTTCAGCAATTTGGCCGCATTGGTAATGTACGGCTTGTCTTGCAGCACCACAGAATCTGACGCAATGCCCTGCGTGCTGGTAAAGCTGGCCCAGTCAAACTCCGGGGCCAGCGTGTTCAGCTCGCGGAAACCTATCTTGTTGTAGGTTTTCACCGGGTCACGCAGCTGCACGTTGGTCAGCTGCAGCTTGGCCAGCGCGGTTTCAAAGGCCAGAATGGTTTGTCCGGGGTCTTTCTCCGGAAAACCTGCCATGGCGAACATTTTATTGACGTGCGCCACAAATTCTTTCCGTACGTTTTTGGTGCTTTCATCTTCACGGTCATAATAGCTGCGTTCTCCAAGGCTCAGGCCATCCTGCCCGCCGTACAGCACGTTCATTTTGCTGTTGCGCGCATCCGCCTCTACGGCAAAGCCCGCCCAGGTGCTCACGCCCAGGTTCTGCAGCTCGCCCGCCACTTTGGCGTAAGCGGCCAGGTCTTTCACGCTGTTCAGCTTGTCAAGGTAAGGCTTCAGGGGACTGATGCCTCTTTTTTCAATGGTAACGGTATCCAGGAAAGAAGCGTAGTAATCCGCTATCTGCTGCTCTTCCGTGCCTTTTGCCAGCCCCTGTTTTTGGGCAATGGCTGCTATAATGCCTTTAAGGCGCACTTCCTTGTTTTCCTTGTCAAGAATATTGAATGCGCCCCAGCGGCTGTCTGTACCGGGTATGGGGTTGGCCTTCTTCCAGTTTTCGTTGGCGAAACCGTCAAAGTCAGCACAGGGCTGAATTTTACGGTCTATTGAAGAAACATCGAATGCAGGTACTTTGGCAGATTGGGCCATGGCACCGCCTGCGGCCGTTGCCACCAGCAAAATGCCCGCTACCACTGCACGGCCTGCGGAACGTTGGTTGTACATATAAATCAGGTTTAGCAGCTTAAATTTATTGAACATTTGGCACTTACTGCTAAAAGTGATGGATAAACGGGTGAAAAAGTGGCCCCGGCCCCCACCGGAAGCTCCTGATTTTTAACCCGGCGTAGGGGGATAATTCGTAGGTTTGCAGGGACAAAACAATTCAAGTATGGCTTTTTCATTCGGACTTTTCCGCTTTCTGACCTATGGAAACCTGGTAGTGGTGGGATTTTTTATGCTTTTTGTAGCCATGGCCATGATAGTAGCGCCGTCTATGTCTTCCGTACTGATCTCCCTGCTGGTGCTGGGCGCCGTACTGTACCATAATATTCTCTGCCTTCGCCTGCAAAGGTCACTGGTAAGGCCCACCATACCGCTGCCGCGCAATTTCCCCACCTTGCTGATGGTGATGAGCGTGTTGAGCTTTATCTACGCTATGCTGGTATTCCGCAATATCATGTTCCTCATGAGCATTTCCGATAACGAGTTTATGAAGATGATGGACCAGAACGCGCTGAGCGGCCAGCAGGCCCCCCTGGAGCTGGTGAACGCCATCCGCAAGTTTGTGACCGTGCTGGCTTTCATACATGGCCTGGCAATTGCGGTAAACTGCGTATTGAGCAGCGTATTCCTGAACAGGTGGAAAAAGCTGTATGCAGACAACACTGATATTGATTCATTTCCTGAAGAATAACCAGCACCATGCGAGCACCATTGGCAGAAAGACTAAGGCCCGCCACATTGAACGATCTTGTAGGGCAGGAACATCTTACCGGGCAGGGCAGCATCCTGCAGAAATCGCTGGCACAAGGCAAAGTGCCCTCCATGATACTCTGGGGCCCGCCGGGAGTGGGCAAAACCACCATTGCCAATATTATTGCGCACACCCTGCAGGTACCTTTCTACACGCTCAGCGCTATTTCTTCCGGCGTAAAAGACATCCGCGAAGTAATTGATCTCGCCAAATCACGGCATGCCGTCTTGTTCATAGACGAGATACACCGCTTCAACAAATCCCAGCAGGATGCGCTGCTGGGCGCGGTGGAAAAAGGCATTATCACCCTCATTGGCGCCACCACGGAAAACCCTTCGTTTGAAGTGAACGCGGCCTTGCTCTCCCGCTGCCAGGTATACGTACTGAAACCGCTGGACGAGCCGCAGCTTAAACAGCTCCTGGAGCAGGCCATGGCCAAAGATGAATGGCTGGCCACCAAAACCATTGAACTGAACGAAACAGAAGCGCTCTTCAATATTTCCGGCGGAGACGCACGCAAGCTGCTCAACCTCTTTGAACTGGTGGTAGACACGCTGCAGGACGAGCACCCCGTGATCATCACCAATGAAAAAGTAATGGACATTGCCCAGCAAAGGGTAGCCATTTACGACAAGGCAGGAGAACAACACTACGATATCATTTCCGCCTTCATCAAATCCATCCGCGGCAGCGATCCCAACGGCGCCGTATACTGGCTGGCGCGCATGCTGGCGGGCGGAGAAGACGTGAAGTTCATTGCCCGCCGCCTGGTGATACTGGCCTCTGAAGATATCGGCAACGCCAACCCCAACGCCCTGCTGCTGGCCACCAGCTGCTTCCACGCCGTGAACATGATAGGCCACCCGGAAGGCCGCATCATTCTCTCGCAATGCGCCACCTATCTTGCATCCTCCCCCAAAAGCAATGCCTCCTACATGGCTATAGGCAACGCGCAAAGCGTGGTATCCCAAACCGGGGACCTGCCCGTACCGCTCCACATCCGCAATGCGCCTACCAAGCTGATGAAACAGCAGGGTTATGGCAAAGGCTATGAGTACTCTCACAGCTATGAGAACAACTTTTCCCCGCAGGAATATTTGCCGAAAGAGATCAGCGGCATGAAATTCTATGATCCGGGGAAGAACGCGCGGGAGGATGAATTGCGGAAGTATCTGAAGGCGTTGTGGAAGGAGAAGTATAACTATTGAGAAGTTCTTTTATTTGGACTTTCAATGGTTTTGGGATCAGCTATTGCTTTTTTTAAAGATTCCAGTTGATTGAGAGCGGCTTCGCGCATTAAATCATACCTCTCTTTCTTTTCGATCCCTTTCCGTATGAATGTGGCATTCAGGCTTTCCAGGTTTGATAAAACTATTAACTGATGTGTATCCGCGCAATCACGTATAGTTTTACACTTATGCATGCCATCCGGAAATTGGGCACGCCACTATATCTGCCGGATTTTGAAATAATCCCAACAGCATTAGTTTTGCTTATCCAGAGCTGAGGAGATAATGCAAATCTGTTCGTTCCAGCAGCATTTTTAAACTCATCGAATTCGATGAGTTTAAAATTTGGATTATAAAGCTGCTCCCATAGGCCTAAATACTCAATAGTATCTTTCTTCCTAAGCCAGTTGCCGATAATAACATTGCTGGAGGACATATCCCGCACCATATCTGTAAGTGAAATATAGTCATCATTATTGTGGTTGACTATACAGATAACGGTATTATTTACAATTATTTCCCTCCGTCTGACCATAATTTTCTTTTTTAACGACATTCAATGTTTGCCGTTATTATAGATGAAAATTATCTGTGATAGGGGTGAAATAATATGGTAGAAATTTCCCTTAATAACTTTATGGCAACTTACTGGTCTCCTTCCCCAAAATCTCAAACTCCTGCACCACCTGCTCACCCTCTTCATCTACCAGCGTAATGGTATGCTTCCCCGGCTGCGGCCTTAGTGACAGCTGATGAAAATCAGATGTAGTGCCCGCAAACTTATTGTCAAGGTGCCAGAAGATCTTTGCGCCCTGCTGCCGGTGCGTGGCTTTGAACACGGTTTCACCAAGGCTGCCGTCCAGCTCAATGGGCACATAGATGCGTGCATGCGCGCGCGGGTAGATCAACTCCATGGAGCGGGCCTCCGGGGCGGAGATGCAGCCGGGCTTGAAGGGCGGCAGGGGCTCGTAGGTATGCGTGGCTTTGTAAAAATATTCCATGGCAGGCGGCAGTACAAACCATGGGCGGTGCTGCATCAGCTCCGGGCGCTCACAGTCTGCCGTTACGCGGTAGCGGCCGGTGGCATCCAGGTGTATCAACTGGTGGTAGGGGCATACTGCGGAGCGGAGGCCTGCAGCGGGAACGGCCAGGCTGTCTTTTTCCGTGCAATACTCCCCTGCGCGGTAGCCGCTCTGGCGGCATACGGCTATATTATGCAGCTTGTCTGCAGGTGCGGAAAATGAACTAACGGTGTGGAGCAAACGAAAAATATCGAACATGACCGGTGCGGCGGTAGATACGCCGGTGAGGCCGGGGCGGCCTTCGCCGTCTGCATTGCCTACCCATACGCCCACCACATGCTGCGGGGTTACGCCAATGGCCCAGCCATCCCTGAACCCAAAGCTGGTACCGGTTTTCCAGGCTATAGGGCGGGAAGAGGCAAAGTGTTGCCAGATAAATTCCTCACCAGGGCGCATGACCTCTTCCATGGCCTGAAAAGCGTACCAGATGGCGCCAGCGTCCAGCACCCCGAATTTTTCGGGGGCCTGGCGGGAGGGCAGCGTTTCATCAGGGCGGTAGCCGGGGGCATGGTAATCATCCACATCATACTTCCCGTTGTATTGCTCCTGGTGCAGCAGGGTACGGGCCAGGCTGGCGTATACGCCGGTCAGCTCCCACAACGTGGTTTCACCGCCGCCCAATATCATTGACAGGCCGTAGTGGGCCACAGGTTTGTTCATGGTAGTAATGCCCAGGCGCTTCAGCAACACCAGGAACCGCTCTGCGCGGTATTGCTGCAGCATGCGCACAGACGGGATGTTGAGGGAGCGGGCCAGCGCGCGGGAAGCGGGCACGCCGCCGTCGTAATTGCGGTCAAAGTTCTGGGGGGTGTAGCCCGCAATTTGCGTGGGCACGTCCGGCAGCAGGGTATGCGGCAGTATGAGGCCGTCGTTGAGCATACCGGCATACAGCAGCGGTTTCAGCGTACTGCCGGGGCTCCGGGGCGCCTGTATGATGTCTACATAACTTTCCAGCTCCGGGTTATCCGGGTTGTACACGTTGCCTACGTAGGCCAGCGCATGGCCGGTTTCCACGTCCAGCACCAGCGCGGCGGCGTTGTTGATGCCGTTGGCCTTGAGCTGAAGATGATGGCGGTACAGGATGTCATTCACATTCCGTTGCAGCGCGCCTTCCAGGGATGTGCGCAGGCGTGTGCTGCCGCTTTTTCTTTCCTGCCGGAAACGGTAGAGCAGGTGAGGCGCTTCCTGCGGCAGGGCATGCGGCTTGTCTGGCAACGGTTCTGCGGAAGAAAGGGCGCAGGTAGCGCTGTCTATGGTACCGTTCCGCCACAGCTTTTCCAGCAGCAAATTCCTTTTCTCGAACAACGTTTGGCGGTTGCGGCCGGGGTGTATCAGGGCTGGACTGTTGGGCAATACGGCCAGGGTGGCCATTTCTGCCCAGGAGAGTTGATCCGGCTTGCGGCCGTAGTACCGCCACGATGCGGCCTCCAACCCCACCACATTGCCGCCGAAAGGAGCATTGCCTGCGTACAGGCCCAGGATGGCTTTTTTGGAATACCTGAATTCCAGCCGCGTGGCCAGCACCATTTCCACCAGCTTCTGCCAGAGGGTACGCGGTTTGTTGCGGTACAGGCGTATCACCTGCATGGTGATGGTGCTGGCGCCGCTCACCACCTTGCCGCCGCCCATGTTCTGCTTCAGCGCGCGGCCGGCGGCCAGCGGGTCTATACCCCAGTGGTAATAAAAACGTTTATCTTCGTACGCTACAATACACTTCGCAAATTTATCAGGCACCGTTTTGTCTGCCGGGAAGCGCCACTGCCCGTCTGCCGCAATAGCGGCGTTCAGCAGCTCTCCCTTTACATCTTCGATCACATAAGAAGTAGGCGCGGTAAACAATTGGCGGGGCAGCATGAAATAGTACGCCACCAGCAGCACTGCCGCTGCAGCCAGCCACCACTTTCTTCTCACTGCCCATTGTTTGAACCGCTTCAACATTTGATCTGCGCAAAAAATAATATCACAAAAAACACGCTACTTCGTTACCTCCACCCACTTGCCCGGCACAAACGCATGAATGTTGTTGTCATACATGGCCTCACAGGAAGCTGCCGGGAGGTAGTACCGGCCCAGGTAAGCGGCGTTCAGCAGCACCTGGTAAGTAACCATTTTGGTTTCTTCCAGGTTGAAATAAGTATACACGCGGTCATCCCTGATGTCACGGTAAGTGTAGGGAGATGAGCGCATGGTGCTGTCATTGCCGATGAGCCGGGTGTTGATGATCTCCCAGCCTGACGGGAATACCTGCGTTAGGGCCATGTTCTCATAGAACCCGCGTTTGCCGGGGTTCTTCAGCGTTACGGTGGCCACAAAGTCTGTTCCCTGCCGCAGCTGCTCCGGGTTTACCGGCTGGCCGTTACGGCTGGTGTATTGCACATGCATGTCAAGTATTTCCGGGTTGTTGTCTGCATACGGGTTCTGCCCTGCTTCCGGTTGGCCGCGCAGTATGAGCCGCGCGTACAGTACGTTCTGGCCTTTGTTCTGCAGGCTCACATTGCCGTTGAGCGTATTGAAATTGACGGGCGTCTGCGTTATGTATGAGGCGCTGTTGATATTACCTGAAGCGCCGTTCAGACGGTAAGTATAAGTCATTTTACCGGCAGCCTTGTTTTCACCGCAGTATTTGGCAATGGCAATCAGGCTGTAGGCGGTAGACTGGGTGCTGTACCAGTAATCCCGTCCCAGCTCTGCTGCAATCTGTTTCACCAGCCCGTTGGCCGCATTGCGCTGCCCCAGTATGGTGAGCGTTTCCAGTATCATGGCCTTGTCGCGGAGGTCTGAACCGAAGGTACCGCTGAGTTGCGCATACGGCTGCACGTCGGTGCTCAGGCCCTTGGCTAGCGTGTTGGCTGCTTCCACCTGCCCGGCCAGGCGGTAAGCCGCGGCCAGCCGCCACCTGGCGGGTACGGATAGATGCTGGAATTCTTTCAGCCTGTTCATGGCGCCCAGCTCCGGCGTTTTGGCCATGGCCAGCAGGTACAAACGATAGGCCTGCACCAGGTCTCCGCCGTAATAAGTATAGCTGGAGGGAGACCAGCTTACGGCTTTATTGCGCTGGTATTTCTTCCACAGGTCAAGGAAACCGGGCGGCAGCGTGTAGCCGCGCGCCTGCGCTTCGAGCATGAAATGACCGGCGTAGTTGGTGCTCCATTCATTGGCTTCAGATGCGCCGGGCCAGTAGCCCATGCCGCCATCCGTCAGCTGGTAGCCTTTCAGGCGGTTAATGCCCGCCTTGATGTTGCGGTCTACTTCCGCGGCCTGGCGCTCACTGAGGTCCATCAGCTGAGAAAGGGCCAGCTGCGGGAATACGGAAGAAGTAGTTTGCTCCAGGCAACCGTGCGGGTATTGAATAAGGTACTCCAGCCGCTTGCCGAGGTTCATGGCGGGAATGGTAGATACTTCCAGCACGCCGGTATTGGTGCCGGTCATCCCCACGGCCGCAAACGCGGTGTTCCACGATGCGCCGGGCTCCAGCGTTTGTTCCATTACGTTGGTGAGATAGGGGTTGGGATTGCGCACATCCAGCTCCACATTCTCTTCCGCCCTTTCCTTACCGCTGGTGGCTACTACCTTGAACGTACCGATGCCCACCTGCTGGCGGATCTTCACATCAAAGTATACCATTTGCTCTCCGGGTTTGGGGAAGCTCACCTGTTTGGTGGTTTCTCCCACTACTTCAAAGTAAGGGTTGGAGCTGAGCGTTACGCTGGCCTGCCGCACATGCGGCTCCAGGCCGAACACGGTAACGGGCAGTTGTATGGTTTCTCCGGGGCCCAGTACTCTTGGCACCGTGGCCAGCAGCATGAGCGGTTTTTTAACGGCAGCGGTCTTGTCCGCAAAGCCGTAAGCCCCGTCTTGCCCGGCAACTACCATGGCTTTTACCGAACCTATGTAGGGCGGCAACTGCATTTTATGGGTGGCTTTAGCTCCTTTCTTCAGGTAATAGGGGCCCATGAATTTCACTACCGGCTTGAACCGGTTGGCCTTGGCGGTGCTGGCGTTCTTGTTCAGCCCTTCGTCACCGCCAATGCTCAGTATCCGCTCCAGGTCTCCGCCCCAGGCGCCCAGCACGTAATCAAAGAGGTCCCAGGTTTTTACGCCAAGGGCTTCACGGGCGTAGAAGGCGCTGTGAGGGTCAGGGGTTTTGAAGCGGGTGAGGTCCAGCAGGCCTTCATCTACCAATGCAATGGTATAGGTCATAGCTTTGCCGGACGCCTCCGACACGGTGATGGCCGCTTCCGTTTCGGGCCGCAGGGTAGCGGGCAGGCTTACCTGTGGTTTAAGAATGGTGGAGGGGTCTTCTACCAGTACGGGAATGGTGCCGTACATGCGGATGGGCAGGTCGTTGGCCGTTTGCGCATGCGGCTGCAGCAGGCTCACGTTCACGTATATGTTAGGCGCCATGTTTTTGTCTGCCTTGAACTTGTACACGGTTTGGCCCTTCTGCGTGCCTATCCAGTCCGTTTTCAGCACCTTGCTGCCGGACTCGATGCTGATGAGGCCGCGGCCGCCTTCGCTGCTGGGAATGGTGAGCGTTACTTCCTCTCCTACCTTGTATTTGGTTTTGTCTGATGTAAATACCAGCATGGCGGCTTCCGCGGGGTTCTCCTTCTGCAGGCGCTCCGCATAGTCAGGCCAGTCTATGTACACGCTCTGGCCGGTGATGTGGCCGCTTTCCAGGTCTTTTACGCGGATGAGGTAGCGCCCCCATTCGGGCTGGTCTATGCGCAGGGGCCAGGTGCCTTTACCGTTCTGCAGCGTAACTGTTCTGGTTTGCAGCAGCTGGTTGTAATTATCGTCTGTAAAATTGCTGTAGTCATTCTCGCTCTCATCCCACCACCAGCGCCAGCGCACCTTGTACAACTGCACCTCTACATTGCGGCTGCCGGCAATAGCCTTGCCGGAAGGGTCTACGTTCACAATGCTCACCTGGTGCGTTTTACCGGTTACCAGCATGCCGGTGAGGCGGTCTCCTTCCGGCGCGGCCACGCCCACGTAAGAGTCAAACACATGGTAGGGCATGGAAAAATGATCTATGCTGAAATCTCCCCCGGGCTCAAATACTTTCACTTCAAAGTTAGCCTTCAGCACGCCGGGGGCGCGCTCGCCTACCGGTATATTGGCGGCCACGGGGGCGTTGCCGTCTGCGCTGAGGCTGCCGTCAAAAATAGTTTTGTTCTCCGCGCTGAAGCGCTCTGTGGGGTCGTCAAAATGGTAGCCGTCCAGCTTGGGAAAGGCCGTGGCGGCAGCCGTGAGCGATACGTCTACCTTGGCCTTGAGGCTCTGGGCCGGCGCGCCGAACAACCAGGCCGCCGTGAGGGTGCCCTTCGGGCCTTCATCTTTCACCAGGTAATCTTTGTTGCCAAAATCCAGCTTTACTTTCAGGCGGTTGGGCTTCACGGTTTCTATACGTACGTTCTTCCTGAACTCCGCGCCGCCTACTTTTACCTTGGCCAGCCAGCTGCCGGTAGGCGCCTCCGGCTCTGTAACGGTGTGGAAGTTGTAAAACCCGTTGAGCGACTGGTGCTGGTTGATACGTTTGTACAACTGCCCTTTAGGGTTATACAGCTCCAGCATCACGGGGTGGTTGGCCGGCAGTTTCCTGTCTTTGTCTTCCAGCATGAACGTCAGGTATATGGAATCTCCGGGGCGCCATACGCCGCGTTCTCCGTATATAAATCCTTTCATGCCTTCCTGCACTTCTTCGCCCTTTACATCAAAACGGCTGAGGGGCAGGGAGCTGCCATCATCCAGCTTGAGGTAGCCGCGCTCACCGTCTCGTTTGGCCACCAGCAGGTAAGGCTTGCGTTTCAGTTCAAACTTCGCAAAACCGTCTCCGTCGCTTTTGGTGGAAAAGATCACCTGCTGCTGGTAGTCAAGCAACTCCAGCTCCACCCCGGAAAGGGGTTTGGCATCGCGGATGTCTGTAACGGCCACTACCATGCTGTTATCATTCCCGCGCTTGGCTATCAGGCCTATGTTAGAAGATATGATGTTGCGGGAGGCCCATCGTTCTTTGTTATAATAGGAATTGGTGCAGGGGTTATCCCGGTCAGACCAGCGGTAGCCGTAAGGGTAGTAGCTGTCATACCGCTGCCAGAAAGCATCTTCCTCATCTATCTTTTCGCCGTAGTATTCGCCGTCGTCTTCACTTTCGCTTCCTTCGTCCTCACCTTGTTCTCCAGCCGTTCCCTTGCAGGCATACACCGCATATTCCTTTCTGAAACCGATGGTGACCCTGTAAATGGCGCCCGGCTCCGCTTTCACCAGTTGCTCCAGGTCAAGGCTGAAGCGGGTGCGCTTATGGAGGTTAACAGACCGGTCTGCGTCCAGCCGGATGGTTTTCACGGCCACTGGCCTGCCTACACGCCGTATTTCGTTATCTCCGTTAAGGTTGTTGCGCTGCAGGTATTGAGGAATATTGTTTTCGTATATCTTGATCACCATCACGTCTACCGCCTTGAGGCCTACGGCGTCAAAAGGCATCACCAGCTTGCCGCTCTGCGGCATGATCACGCCTTTGCCGGGAATGCTCACGGAGGGCAGGCGGTTCTCGAAGTTCACGCTGCCGGTGAAAGATTTTTCCAGCCGTTTATCGAAGGCGTTGAGAATGCCTTCATTCACCACTACGGTGTAATTGCCTTCCAGGCGCTGTGCGGTGAACACTTTCACTTCACTGCCTTCAACGGTATACCGCAGGTCACTGGCCCCGCTGATGCCTATGAGGCCGTCCAGGCTCTGGCCCTGGTTCACAGGGTCGCTGAACTGCACCAGCACATAATCTTCCGGATCATACATGGGTTTTATGTCCAGCACCTTAAAATCACCCACTGCCGGCACTTTGATCTCCCTTTCGTCTTTAACGTCATCAGCGCCAATGGGTTGGCCGTTCCACCCTATTTTCAACGTGGCTTCGGCAGATTTGCGGGCAATATTGTTGACGGTGAACCGGTATAGCCTGTTGGCCGCATCGTGCTGCCAGGTAATATTGCTGCCGGCATACTGCGCGGTTACCAGCTTCTCCACCACCTGCACCTCTTCCGCGTCTGCGGTGTACACGGCGCCGGTGAGCACCATTTTCTCCCCGCTGTTGCCGGCAGATTTGAGGCCGTACAGCTCCACTTCAAAGGAGGGCTTGATCACCTGGAAATCAAATTCAAATGTTTTCAGTTCCGAGGGCACGCTCATCACCTTGCCCAGCCTGAACTTTGCGGTATAAGCCCGGCCCGGCTCCAGGTTTTTCTCCGGCCTGAACTCAATAGTGGTGGCATCTACCCAATAGGCCTTGCCTTTAATGGAGGGGCTGAAGGAAAAAACATCGTCTTCCAGCGGCTCGTTCTGCGCATGGGTCACATTCACTTCTCCGGCCAGCTGTATGCGGATGGCGCTTTGTTTGGAGATCACGCCGGAAGTAAACGCTTCAATGTACTTCGCAAACGCGGGGTTCATTTCTTTTGCTTTGGTGCTGCAGGCAGATATTATTACTGCCATGGCGCCGCAAACAAACAAGGCGGTCAGGGCAATGCGCCACTTTTGAGGGTACATAATATATGAGGTTTTAAGAATATGGATAAAGATATCACTTTAAATCATCTTACCGTTCCGTATGCGTAAAAAATGCCGTACGCCGGAAGGCAGCTCTTCTTCATAATGGGTTACATAAATGAGGGTAACGGGCAGGTGGCGGCACAATTCTTCCACCACGCTCTTGAAATGATTTTTCTGGTGCGCGTCAAGCCCCTGGCAGGGTTCATCAAAAATGAGGAGGGGCGGGTTCTTTACCAGCGCGCGGGCCAGCAGCACCAGGCGCTGCACGCTTTCCGGCACCTGCTGGAATTTTTCGTGCGCAAACCTGTCTGTTTCCAGCACCTTCAGCCAGCCTTCCGCTTTCTGCAGCTGCTCCGGCGTACAGGTACGCAGGTAGCCGATAGTATCAAAAAAACCGGAGCCCGCCACCTGCAGGCAGGTAGCGTCTGATTTAAAATACTGGTGCAGTTCGGGAGAGACGAAGCCTATTTTCTTTTTAATGTCCCAGATGCTTTCCCCGCTGCCGCGCCGGCGGTCAAACAGCTCAATCTTGTTGGCGTAGGCCTGGGGATTGTCTGCATTGATGAGGCTCAGCAGGGTAGATTTGCCGGAGCCGTTAGGCCCCAGCAGGGCCCACTGCTCGTGGGGGCGGATGGTCCAGTTGATACCGTCCAGTATCACGTTCTCCCCATACTTCACAAAAATATTCTCCATGCGCACCATGTGCTCATAGCGGGCTGCCGGTGCGTCTGCAATGAGGCCGGCCAGCAGGGCGGGGTCTATTTGCAGGCCTGCGGCGGGCTGCTCTTCTTCCCGGTATTGCTCCAGGAAGGCCTCCCGCGTATAGGCGCCGGCAATGCGGCCTTCTTCCAGGTGCAGCACATGGGTAATAACGGGAGGGATTTCAGCGGGAGAAGTAACCAGCACTACGGTGGTGCCTGATTGCGCTACATGGTCTACAATGCCATGAAAGGCCTTGCGGGCCTGCACGTCCAAGCCAATAAAAGGATTGTCCAGCAGCAGCAGGGCGGGTTTCCTGAGCAGGGCCCCGGCAATGCGCACCCGCCGGGTTTCCCCGTTAGACAGCTTGATAAGCTCCTTGTCTGCCAGCCCGGCCACCTGCAGGGGCGCCAGCTCAGGGTCTGCGGCGCGGCCTTCGAGATACTCGTTCACGGTGGGCGCATCTCCGGAATCCATGCTGTTAAAACGTTGCTGGTAGTAAAAATCCGTGGTATGAGACAGGTTGCGGAAATCGTGATGATGCCCTACCATGGCAATCAGGCGGCGATAATTGAAATACGGGTCCGTAATTTCATGCGTTTGCCGGTAGCGGTCGTAAAAATAATGTCGGATACTGCCATTGATAACATTATTTTTGCCAAGAATTGTGTGCAGAAGGCTGGTTTTACCGGAACCGCTGTTGCCCGTAATGGCCCAGTGCTCCCCGGTATTGATCTGCCAGGAAAGGTTGTGGAAAAGCGTTTTATCAAGATGGCGCACGGTAACGTGCTCCAGGGACAGAAATGGTAGCATGCCGCTGATTGAATTCAAAAAAAGTGGTTTCCGTGCCCAATTTCGGCAACCTCTTTGATAAATCATAACGGCAATAGCATAAAATTGTATTAAAAGTGTGGGCTTCCCCCAAAAAACGAATGCATGCATATTGATTGGAAAATCAAGCAATTCAACGAATTAAGCGCGGAGGAACTATACCAGGTGCTGCGGCTGAGGAGCGAAGTATTTGTAGTGGAACAAAAGTGTGCGTATCTTGATATGGATAACGCAGACCAGGCAGCTATACACGTAATGGGGTGGATAGACGGGCGGCTGGCCGCTTACACAAGGTTGTTTGCGCCGGGTGTCAAGTTCGATATGGCAGCCATCGGGAGGGTTGTTACAGCACCTTTTGCAAGAAATAAAGGAATTGGGCGTATCTTGATGCAGTTTTCCATTTCAACGCTTGAGACGCATTGGGGTAAAATACCGGTTAAGATTGGCGCACAACTGTACCTGCAACGATTTTATGAATCCCTGGGTTTTGTAAAAAGCAGTGAAATGTACCTGGAAGATGACATCCCGCATATAGAAATGATCAGAACTCCGGCGTAAAAGACAATTTTTAAAATATATTACATATACAATGAGGCCACTCGAACAGTTGAATACGATGCTGCATGAGAAGTATCAAACCAACAAACAGGAAGAATATACCGTAGAATTGATGCCTGGTTTATCTGACCAGGAAATTGACACCATAGCGAAACACCTGCGCACCAAACATATTCCCGAAGAAATACGGGAACTATTACAGTTCAGCAGCGGCTTTCTCTTTTACGGCCTGGACGCTATCACCTTTGACGGCACCCGCGATTTTGAGATCTATAACCTCATCCCCAACTCTATCCGCATTGCCGGTGACGGTTACGGCAACTACTGGGTGCTGGACGTAGACAGCCAGGGTAACTGGGGCAGTGTGTTCTATGTATGTACAGACCCTGCCGTTATTGTGAAACAATCTGAAAACCTCACGGAATTCCTGCAGCAGCTGCACGAGTACGGTAAAGAAACCCGTAAATCGAGCATTGACATGGTGCACGAAATAGTGGTGAACGATATCTGGAACCGCGAAGACGGCCTCATTCCCCGTGATGAAGCCCGTTATTCTGAAGATGAGGAGCTGCGCGCCTTTGCGGAGCAGCTGCCGTACAACTATTACATCGGGGACCTGCGGAACCAGCCGGTAGGCGCCGGTTTTGCCTGGGGCAAGTTCAGTACTGACCCGCGCGGCATTATCCGTTACCGGGAGGGCTACCTCTGGGGCATAGAGAAAAAGCAGCAGCGCGGCGGCTTTGGCGGCGGCCGTGGCGGCGGGGGCTTCAACCGCGGTGGCGGTGGCGGCTTTAACCGCGGCGGTGGCGGTGGTTTCAACCGCGGAGGCGGCGGCGGCCGCGGCGGGTATGACCGTGGGGGCGGAGGAGGAGGTTATAACCGCGGCGGTGGCGGCGGATATGACCGTGGCGGCGGCGGCGGGTACGACCGTGGCGGCAGCGGCGGAGGCTACAACCGCGGAGGCGGTGGCGGCTATGACCGTGGTGGCGGACGCGGCGGGTACGACCGTGGCGGCGGCGGATATGAAGGCGGCCGTGGCGGATATGACCGTGGTGGCAGTGGTTATGACCGCGGCCCGGAACGCGGCGGTTATGACGGCGGCGGACAAGACAGCGGCAACCGCGGCGCAGCCCCCGAAAACTTTGACCAGGAATAATACATCTCACAGAACATATTACGCAAACGCCGGGACCAGTTCCCGGCGTTTGCATTTCATGCTATAACTTAATGGCCTGTTTTACCTTGTAAAGCGGTATGAGGTACGCAACGGAGTATTGCATGTCAAAGCTGCTATTCTTGTAACCCTTGCCATAGCCGGGAATCACCAGCGGCGGAAAATCTTGTTTGGATACATTGCGGCTGATGAGCAGCCTTTCATGCAGGCTCCAGCCCAGGTAGAAATTTTTGAGCACTTCTACCTTGATGCCTACCGTCAGCTCAAACCAGTGGGCCAGCTGGCTGGTTTTAGGCACACTGCCGGTATAGTTCCCCCAATAATCGCTGGAAACATGGTACTCCGGCACTTCATAGCTGTAAAAAGCCAGGCCGTAGCGGGCCCCGCCGTAGATCATGAAGTTCTCTTTCGGCACCTGCCTTTTCAGGAAGTTGTAGTTGATGCCCAGCGTAAGGCCTATGCCGCTGCTGCGGTAGGTATAATTCTCGTCTTCGTGAGACGTGCGGTTATAACTGAGGTCTGACGCAAAGTACAGGCGGTCGTTATACCGCGCATCCAGGTTAACGGTAACGTCTGTACGGTAGGGCTGAAAATAATGCACGGCTATCCTGGAAATATCCAGCCCTATGCGCAGGCCCGCGGGCACCATCATGGTCACCGGCTTTGCGGTATCCTTTTTGGGCTTCTGCGCCTCCTGGGCAGCGGCGCCAAGGGTGAGCAAGAGCAGCAGGGTACTAAAAATGGAGCGTGACATTCTTTTCATTGACGGTGGTTATGGCCGGTTGATTGATCTGTATGCGCCTGATCACCCTCCGGGTAGAAAAAACGGTGTCCAGGTGATAATGCATCACCACGCCGCAGCCGGCAGATACAAACTTTGGCTGGCGGCTGTAGCGGAAAGTAATGGTATCTATAGCGGCGGTAGAATCTGTTTGCAGGTAAAACCGGCTGCTGTCTGCCACCCTGTCCAGCTGGAACTGCAGGCCCGTGAGGCTGGGCTGCCGGCGGTATATGGTGTCTTTGTTCAGCGCGCCGAAGGTTACCTTCGGGAAAATGGTATCCCTTTCCAGGTCTGTGGAATCCCTGAAATATACAAATGCTACGCGCAGCTCCGTGCGCGTGTCCGTATCACAAACCTTGGTATCATCGTCACACGCCGTAAGGCCCGCCAGCAGCAGGCCGGCAATCAGCAGAAAATATTTCATATGGCGCATTGTTGGCACAGCGGTCTATTTCTTCAGTTCTTTTTTCAAAAATACGGCGGTATGGCTTTCCTTGCAATTGCTTACTTCTTCCGGCGTACCGGTGCAGAGTATGCGGCCTCCGCCTTCGCCCCCTTCGGGCCCCAGGTCTACCACGTAATCCGCCACCTTTACCACGTCCAGGTTATGTTCGATCACCAGTACGGTATTGCCTCTTTCCACCAGTTTATTCAGCACGTTCAGCAGCAGCTGAATGTCCTGGAAGTGCAGACCGGTGGTGGGCTCATCCAGGATGTAGATGGTTTTGCCGGTGTCTTTCTTGGACAGCTCCGTGGCCACCTTCACGCGCTGGGCCTCGCCGCCGGACAGCGTCACCGCGCTTTGCCCCAGGGTGATGTACCCCAGCCCTACATCCTGCAGGGTTTTTATTTTGCGGTAAAGATAGGGCACCGGCTGGAAGAACTCAACGGCCTCTTCCACCGTCATGTCCAGCACGTCTGAAATAGATTTGCCTTTATAACGTATCTCCAGCGTTTCCCGGTTGTAGCGGCGGCCGTTGCATTTTTCGCAATGCACGTACACATCCGGCAAAAAGTTCATTTCTATCACCCGTACGCCTGCGCCTTCACATACATCGCAGCGGCCGCCCTTAACGTTAAAGGAAAAACGACCGGCGTTATAGCCTCTTATCTTGGCTTCGGGCACGGCGGCAAACAGCTGCCTTATTTCCGTGAAAAAGCCGCAATAGGTGGCCGGGTTACTGCGCGGCGTGCGGCCTATGGGCGACTGGTCAATTTCTATCACCTTGTCTATTTCCTCCAGCCCCTTGATGCTTTTGTAAGGCATGGGCACCAGCTTGGAATCATACGCATGACGGGAGAGAATAGGGTATAATGTTTCGTTGATGAGGGTTGACTTGCCGCTGCCGGACACGCCGGTAACGCAAATAAACACGCCCAGCGGCAGCTTCAGGTTCACGTTCTTGAGGTTGTTGCCGCTGGCGCCTTTCAGCTCCAGGAACTTGCCGTTGCCCTTGCGGCGCTTTTCCGGCACGGGTATTTCCCGGCGCCCGTTGAGGTAGCCGGCCGTGGCCGTGCCCAGCTTCAGCATATCAGCAGGGCGGCCCTGGGCCACCACGCTGCCGCCGTGTATACCCGCGCCGGGGCCGATGTCTATCAGGTGGTCTGCACTGAGCATAATGTCTTTATCGTGCTCTACCACTATCACGGTGTTGCCCATGGTTTTGAGGTTGCGCAGGGCCTCTATCAGCCGCATGTTGTCCCGCTGGTGCAGGCCTATGCTGGGCTCGTCAAGAATATAGGTGATGCCCATCAGCTGGGAGCCTATCTGCGTGGCCAGCCTGATGCGCTGAGATTCTCCGCCGCTCAGCGTACGCGTGGGGCGGTTGAGGGTGAGGTAGGTCAAACCCACGTCCAGCAAAAAGCCCAGCCGCTCCCGTATTTCTTTCAGCACGTCTTTGGCAATCACGTTCTGCTTGTTATCAAGCCGTTTCTCTATGTCTGCAAACCAGGCTGCCAGGCCGTTGAGGTTCATGTCTCCCAGCTCCGAAATATTTTTCCCGTCTACCTTGAACATCAGGCTTTCCTTTTTCAGGCGGCTGCCGTTACATTCAGGGCAGGTGGAAAGCTGCATGAAACCTTCCGCCCAGCTGCGTACGGCATCTGAAGAGGAATCGTTAAAGTAGCGGCGCACCATGTTCACCACCCCTTCGTACTCCGTGGCGTACATTTCCCCGCCGTTATCGTCAAAACCCATGTCTACTTCCAGCTTGCCGTTCTCGTCACCGAACAGCAGCACGTTCATGGCCTTTTCCGGTATTTTTTCGATAGGGGCGGAAAGCGAGAACTTGTATTTCCTGGCGAGCTGCTGTACCTGTTTAAAAGTAAAAGTATCTCTTGCTTCACCCAGGGGCACCAGGCCGCCTTCGTTGATGGATTTGCTGCGGTCAGGCAGCACCTCGTCCATATTGATCTGGTAAATGGTGCCCAGCCCCTTGCAGCGGGGGCAGGCGCCATAGGGGGAGTTGAAAGAAAAGGTGTTGGGAGACGGCTCTTCATAAGAAATGCCCGTATCCTCACACATCAGCTGGCGGCTGTACTGAGATACCTTTGCCGTGTCATGGTCCATCACAAACATCAGCCCCTTGCCCATCTGCAGCGCTTTCTGCACGCTCTGGCTGATGCGGGTGCGGGCGTCTTCCTGTACCTGTACGCGGTCTATCACCAGCTCAATGTCATGTATCTTGTAACGGTCTACCTGCATGCGCTCCTTGAGATCCAGCACTTCTCCGTCTACCCTTACCTTGAGGTAGCCCTGTTTTCTCACCTGCTCAAACAGCTCCCGGTAATGCCCTTTGCGGCCGCGCACCAGGGGGGCCAGTATCACCAGTTTCTTTTTCGGGTAATGCGAATACAGATGCGCCAGTATTTCCTCTTCGGAAAAACGCGTCATGCGTTTGCCGGTGTTATAGGAAAAGGCCTCTCCCACACGGGCGTAGAGCAGGCGCAGGAAGTCATATATCTCTGTAATAGTGCCTACGGTAGAACGCGGGTTCTTATTGGTAGTTTTCTGCTCAATGGAGATCACGGGAGAAAGCCCCATGATCTTGTCCACATCCGGCCGTTCCATGTCTCCAATGAACTGGCGCGCATAGGCGGAAAAACTTTCCATATACCGGCGCTGCCCTTCGGCGTAGATGGTATCAAAGGCCAGGGAAGACTTGCCGCTGCCGCTGATACCGGTAATTACCACCAGGCTGTTCTTGGGGATGCGGATGTCAAGATTTTTAAGATTATGCTCACGGGCGCCGTACACCTCTATCATTTCTTCCTGAGCGGCCACTGGAGCGGGTTTTTCTGCTGTTTGTTGCTTTTGCTTTGCCATATAGTTCCCGAACACGAAATTCAAGATACTAAACTACGCTTTTGTGGGTTGAATGAAAAATAAAAACGGGCCGGAAGAGCTTGAACAGCAGAATGGCAGCAGGTTGGCAGCAGTGAGAGCTAACGCGGATATTATTTTTTGACATACGTATGAGGCTGGGGATGCAAGGAACGGAGGCCGTTGGGGCAGCGTATGGAAAACACACGCATTACACAAAGACGGCAGCAAAAAAAACGGAGGCCATAAGGCCTCCGTTTACAGTATCTGTCAGGATAAAAACTACCCCTTGAATTTTGCAAAAGCAGCAATAGCGTTGTGCCCGCCAAAGCCGAAGGTGTTGCTCAGCGCAACGTTGATCACACGTTGCTGCGCTTTGCCAATGGTCAGGTTCAGGCCTGCGGGAATGTCTTCTCCCGGCTCGGTGGTATTGATGGTGGGAGGCACTACATCGTCCTGTATGGCTTTGATGCAGGCAATGGCCTCAATAGCGCCGGCAGCGCCCAGCAGGTGGCCGGTCATGGATTTGGTGGCGCTGATGTTCAGCTTGGAAGCATGTTCCCCAAAGAGGGCCTTGATGGCTTTCAGCTCGCTCACATCTCCCAGCGGGGTGGAAGTGGCGTGCGCGTTGATGTAATCCACATCTTCCAGCTTCAGGCCGGCATCGTCAAGGGCTTCTTTCATGCCCAGCTGCGCGCCTGCGCCTTCGGGATGGGTAGCCGTGAGGTGATATGCATCGCAGCTCATGGCGCCGCCTACCATTTCTCCGTAGATGGTAGCGCCGCGGGCAATGGCATGCTCATAATCTTCCAGTATGATGGCGCCGGCGCCTTCTCCCATCACAAAACCGTCCCGGTCTTTGTCAAACGGGCGGGAAGCATGCACGGCATCGTCATTACGGGTAGAGAGCGCCTTGAGGGCGTTAAACCCGGCAATGCCTGCGCGGGTAATGGGGCCTTCTGAACCGCCGGCCATGATCATGTTGGCCTTGCCCAGGCGGATATAGTTGAATGCATCTACCAGCGCGCTGTTGGAAGAAGCGCAGGCAGACACGGTACAATAGTTGATGCCCATCAGGCCATATTTAATAGCGATCTGGCCGGCAGCAATGTCTGAAATAAGGCGGGGAATGAAGAAGGGGCTGAATTTGGGCACAAAGTTGGCCTGCGTAAATTCCACTATCTGGTCTTCGAAGGTTTGCATACCCCCGTTGCCGGATGCCCAGATCACGCCAAAACGGCTGCGGTCGATCTTCTCCAGGTCTACCCCGCTGCTCTGGATGGCTTCCTGGGCCACCACCATGGCATACTGCGTAAAGGTGTCCATCTTACGCGCTTCCTTCTTTTCTATGAATGCATCTATATCAAGTCCTTTCAGTTCACAGGCAAATTTTGTTTTGAATTCAGTGGTATCGAATTTGGTAATAGGGCCCGCACCACTCATCCCGGCTTTCATGTTATTCCAGAACGTGTTTACATCATTACCAATCGGTGTGATTGCTCCCATTCCGGTGATCACTACTCTCCTCAGTGTAACAGTACGCATAAGTTTTACTTTGAATGACAAAAGTTAGGTCGCAAAGTTAGTCACTTATTATCAGTAAAACGCATACACATGTAATTATTTTAGTATGTACTTTGGATTTATATCAACACCTTTAAAATTGCAGGTAGATGGGCAGCATGGGCTCCAGGGTCTTTACTTCGTTGAGGAACCAGATGAAGAGGGTCAGTACGGCCACACTGCCCCACAGCGGCAGCTTTACCAGGCCCGTTTCCACCTGGCGCTCCGCCCTTTCAGGCAGAAAATGCAGCAGGTATCCGATGCCCATTATCACAAACACCTTTGGGTATGCCTGCAGCAATTGCAGGCCCAGGCCGCCCTGGAAGTTGAAAGCCACCTGGTGCAGCAGGTTACCGGCGGTACTGAAAGTTTCGCATTTAAAGAACACCCAGCAGAAGCACACCAGGTGGAAGGTGAAAAGCACGCCGCCAATTTTCCAGAGCCGGGCTTTGAGGCCGGTGGCGTTTTTGTGCAGGCCCAGCTTTTTCCATTGTTTGTCAAGCCCCAGCGCCGCGCCGTGCACGCCGCCCCAGAAAATAAAGTTCCAGCTGGCCCCGTGCCAGAAGCCGCCGATGAGCATGGTGAGCATCAGGTTGAGATGCTGCCGCCATTTGCCCTTGCGGTTACCGCCCAGGGGAATGTACACATAATCCCGCAGCCAGGAGGAAAGGGAGATGTGCCAGCGGCGCCAGAACTCCGTGATGGAGCTGCTTTGATAGGGCCTGGCGAAATTGGGAGGGATCACAAAACCCATCCAGCGGGCAATGCCGATGGCCATATCTGAATACCCTGAAAAATCGCAATAGATCACCAGGGCGTAGCCGTACACGCCAAAGAGGCATTCAATACCGGTGTAGCGGGTAGGGTCGTCAAAAATATACTGTACAAAGTTCTGGTAAATGAAATCGGAGATCACTACTTTCTTGAACAGGCCGCCCATGATCAGGAACAACCCTTTGCCCACATCTTCCCGCGTGAGCACGTAGGGTTTGTATATCTGCGGAATGAAGTCTGCCGCCCGCACAATGGGGCCCATCATCAGCTTCGGGAAAAAAGACAGGAAAAAAAGATAGTCCAGGAAGCGCCCTACGGGTTTTATTTCCCTGCGGTACACGTCTATGGTGTAGCTGAGGTTCTCGAAAGTATAGAATGAAATACCGATGGGCAGCAGGATGTTGACCGGACTGATATGGCCGCTGCTGATGCCGTTGATGATGTCTATAAAGAAGTTGGTGTACTTGAAGTAGAACAGCATGCCCAGGTTGATCACGATACTGAACCAGAGCAGGCCGCGGCGTGTGCGTTCCTTCTCTTCCCGGTATATGCGGTTGCTGAGGTAGAAATCTACAATGGCGCTGAGAATCACCAGGCCCACAAACATTCCGCAGGCCTTGTAAAAAAAATACAGGGAGAACAGCGTGAACACCCACACGCGGCCGCGTTCGTGGTTGCGCACCAGCTGGTAACACAGCAGGAAGGCCGCAAAAAAGTACAGGAAAAACGCACTGTTGAAGAGGATGGGCTCCTCAGGATCGTACAGCAGTTGTTTGGCCAGGTTTTCTACAAAAGACATCTGTTAACGGTTAAAAGCGGAATAGCCTGCCTCCAGCGCTTCATACAGCAGCGTGCCCTGCAGGGTGTATCCATAGGCGTTGAAATGTACACGGTCTCCGCTCCAGGCGCGGGCAAACCTTTTATCTTGCGGCATGGCCTGGTAGAGGTCCCACCAGGCAAAGCCCTTTTCTTTACAGTATTGCACCATGGCCTCCCTGATAACGGCCACCTGCGGGTTGCGCGCATAGGTGGTGCGGTAGTACACCCGGCGCGAGCCCTTTTTACGGTAAGGCACCTGCCGCTTTTTCATCATGCCGGAGGGCGGGGTGGTGAACAGGATGCAGGCTTCCGGGGCGTGCCGCCGGATGGCGGCCACAGTGGTTCCCATTTCCTGCCGTAATTGCGCGGCGCTCACACCGCCAAAGGCTTCATTGGTGCCGAGAGACAATATAACCAGCTGCGGGGCCAGTGCTTTCATTTGCGCCGCCACTGCTTCTCCCGGTTTATTGTAGTGCGCAAACTGCGCCCCGTTTACGCCAATGCCGTGATACAAAACGCCGGGCTCCCCGTTTGCCAGCACCGCCCCGTAAAACGTTACTGCGCCGGGCCAGCGGAGGGAGAAGGCGGAAACGGCGGTGTCCCATTCAATGAGAGTGCGGTTAATATTTTCCGGCATGGAAGGCGCGCTGCTTTCACCGGCGTCTTCCCCGTTCTCCGTGGAAGGCCTGGTGCTTTCACCCGAAGCTTGTTCGCCCCGCACGTAAGGCCTCTTGCTCTCTCCGGCCCCTGCCTCACCGGCCTTTCCTCCGGCCGCGGCATGCTCTCCTGTTACAACCATCTCCGGCCCCTTATAAAAACAGGCAGCGCTGCGCAGCGGCATGGCGGGGTTGCTGCTGAAGGTCAGCACCGGAGCGCTATGGCTGCTGCGGATGAACATCCCCGAAGGACTCTCCATTACACTGTTGCCCTTTTCCACCGCCCGCTCGGCTTCCCAGCGTACATTGCTGCTCCAGCGGTAGCCGTTGGGCCCGTTGGTACCCGCCAGGTTGTAGGGAAACACCCAGCCGGGGCCGGCATCACCAAATTTGGCTTTCAGCGGCGCTGCCACGGCGGCCGGTAAAAAACCGGCCTGTACATGGGAGTCTCCCAGGTGCAGGATGCGCACTACCTGGCTGTCTGCCTGCTGCAGCAATGCGTAGAAGCGGTACAGCGCCGTATCGTTATACAGGAACTTGCGCTGCGCCGAGGCATTGCCTTGCAGCGCAACAAGCAGCAGTATCAAAACGGCCGCCTTACATCTGGCCGTCTTCATATTCATCCATAATGGCTTTATACAACAGCGCCCCTATTCTTGATGCGCCCCTGAAGTTGAAATGCGTATAGTCACGGTTGGCCAGCGCGGTGTCTCCCTCTACCCAGCGCGCCATGGCCCCCTCCCCACCCATGGCGGAAAAGAGGTTCCAGTACGCCATGCCTCTTGATTCGGCAAAGCTGTGCTGTATTTTCATAAGCGCCTTTACCCCGGGCGCCGTAATGTACCGTCCTTTTTTCTTGTAAGCCTTATCTGCCGTGCCTACGATGAGGATAGACGTTTCAGGGAACATGCGCCGCAGGGAATCTACCACTTTCACCATGGGTTTCTCGTACCAGTCAAAACGGGTGTTTTCAGGCAGGAACAGTACGTTGGCGCCGTAATGCAATACTATCAGATCGTACGGGCGTACAGCCTGCATATCTTGCCAGACGCGGCGGCTCAGCTTGCCCAGCTCTATGCCGCTGATGCCCCGGAAAGAATAGTTATCGAGGAACACGCCGTTGCTGCTCTCAAAGCAGGCCCCGTAAAAGGGCGCCGCGCCTTCGCTGTTGAAACGCAGGGTGATGGCCCTTTCTGTGCTGTCTGTCACAAAAGTATACGCGTTGATGCCTTTCTGCCCCTGCAGTTTGATGGGGCGGCGGTTGATGCTTACATCTCCGCTGCCGCGACCGTACAGCAGGCTTACTTCGTTAAACTCGTTCAGCCGCTTGCGCCTCACCGGCTGGTAGCGTACCCAGCTTTGCGGGGCGGGCACAAACACATGGCCGGAAATACCCAGCTCCGTGCCGGGCGGAGGGGTGTTCTTGAAATGATAATCCATCCAGTCTTCAGAAAAGCTGTGGGCAATGGTGGTGCGGAAACCCGATACCACGGAGGTGGCCGGCACATACCCTACGCCCTTGCCGCCGAAATTGGCCTGCAGGCTGTCACGAAGGTCTTGCGTAATGAGGTCTCCCTCAATCATGGAATCTCCGAAGTAAGCAATACGCACTTTTTTGCGGTGGCCCGCCCGGAGGGCGCGGAGCGCATCTATAAAATTTTTCAGGCCGGCGCCCTGCCGCCCGTTGTTATAGCCGTAATTGAGAATGCCGGTGTAGCTGGTATAGTCTACGGGCCGCTCAAGAGAGCCGGCTGCGGAATCGGGCACTGCCGCCACCACTACGCTGTCTGCCGGAGCCGCCTCTACGGCCCGCAGGTCTGCCAGCACGTCAAGCGGGCGCAGGGTATGGCCCGCTACCGAAAAGGAATTATTAAAAAGCGACAACAGCCCCAGGCAGCCCAATGTGCCGAGGGTAATCAGGAACGGGTAGGGATGTTTGTTTCCGGAGGGCATAAGTAGGCGTATTGCAACGTGTTACGTATAACCGTAACAGTTAAGCTGCAAATCTATTGTTTTGCCAGCTTTAATTCATCATCCAGTTCATATAATTTATACCGCCTGATCATGCCTGATACCCTGTTTACCCATATCTGCCCGGCTGAGGAGTAACCAGACTGGATCAGTTTGGCCAGCCAGGCGCTGTAATCATCGTTCCCTTTCATGCCGGCGTACCATCTACGTTTCATGACCAGCTTCACGAACTGCCGGTAAGAGGCCGTATCTGACGCAAACTCGCGGTATACGGAGCGGTAGGTGCCGCCTCTTTTGGCCAGGTTGTTTTTGCCTACTATACCAAAATGGTTACGCAGCAGGCGGGCGTTTTTGCTGGTGCCCATGCCTGATTCAAGCATGGCCACTCCCAGTATCACACTGGCCGGAACACCGGTTTCTTTCATGAGGTTAACTGCAACGGGCTCAAATTGTGCCAAGTACTTTTGGGGCGTTTTCTGTGCCGAAGCGGCCAGGCCGGATACCAGCAAGCCGCTGAGCAACAGGTTTCTTCTTTTAACTAAAAACATGCTGTTCTTTTAAATCTACCTATCTGCACCGGTCGGGATTCACGGGGCAATATTAAGACAAAACGCAAACATGAATTGTAATTGATATGTTAATAAGTTATAATTCATCAATTATCCGATACTATTTTACCATGAAAACGATGATATTCAGTTGGAAGTCGTCATAAAGTGGAAAAGTTATGCTGTGGATAACCGTTACAGTCCTGTTTTCGGTACCGGAGTGCGTCAAAATAAGGGTCATTTTGCGAAAAAACGGGCCTAATTGATTGATAATGTGCTGGTTGATTGTTTCCCTTTTTTGCGTTTATGCCTAAAACACGCACTCCCTATGCACTATCCTGGGAGTATACTGGGAGTATGGTGGGGGTTACTACGGAGTAAGGTGGGAGTAAGGTGCTAGCAACGTGCAAGTGTCTTATCCTTGTCTTATCCTGAAAAAACTTTACAGCGGAATAGGTTAATACGGCTTTGCCTTTACAGGCTGGATATTAATCCTGCCTGAACGGTCTTGCCCTGATATAGGTTCACACAGCCAGTACCTATGTCAGACCTAGTTCCTACCTATATCAGACCTATATCACACCTATGTTAGACCTATGTTAGACCTATATCAGACCTATGTTAGACCTATATCAGACCTATATCACACCTAGGTTAGACCTGGTTAAGACTAAAAACACCGGCCCGAAGCTATCTGCTCCGGGCCGGTGTTACAGTATTCTGACCCGCCTATTTCAGCAGGGACAATTTCAGTTCATCCAGCTGCACCTGGTCAATTTCGCTGGGAGCGTCCAGCATAACATCGCGGCCGGAGTTGTTTTTCGGGAAGGCAATGAAGTCACGGATGGTTTCGCTGCCGCCCAGCAGGGAGCAGAAGCGGTCAAAGCCGAAGGCAATGCCGCCATGGGGCGGGGCGCCGTACTCAAAAGCGCCCAGCAGGAAGCCGAACTTATGCTGCGCTTCTTCCTTGCTCATGCCCAAAGCTGAAAACATTTTCTCCTGGAGGTCTTTCTGGAAAATACGGATGGAGCCGCCGCCTATTTCGGTACCGTTCAGCACAATGTCATACGCATTGGCCTTGATCTGCCCGAATTTGGAGGGGTCGTCCATCAGGTGGAGCTGTTCCGGCTTGGGTGCGGTGAAAGGATGGTGGCGGGCTACCCAGCGGTTCTCTTCCTCCGCATACTCGAACAGGGGGAAGTCTATTACCCAGAGGGGTTTGTACTCGTCTTTATTGCGCAGGCCCAGGCGTTCTCCCATTTCGAGGCGCAGCTCGCTCATGGCCTTGCGGGTGCGTTCTTCCTTACCCGCCAGTATCAGTATCAGGTCTCCGGGGTTGGCGTTACACTGCTCTGCAAACAGCTTCAGGCCACGCTCGTTGAAGAACTTGTCTACAGAGCTTTTCAGGGAGCCGTCTGTGTTGTACTTCACGTAAATCAGGCCGCTCATGCCTATCTGCGGGCGCTTCACCCACTCCGTCAGCTCATCCAGCTGTTTGCGGGTGTATTCAGAGCAACCTGCGGCATTGATCCCTACTACCAGCTCCGCTTCGTCAAATATCTTGAAGCCGTTGCCACGGGCGGTCTCGCCCAGGTCTGTCAGCTTCATCTCGAAGCGGATATCCGGCTTGTCGTTACCATAGTACTTCATGGCATCGTCCCAGGTCATGCGGGGGAAGGGCTCATTGAACTCGATCCCTTTGATTTCCCGGAACACGTGTTTGGTCATTTCCTCGAAGGTGTGGAGGATGTCTTCCTGCTCCACGAAGCTCATTTCACAGTCTATCTGTGTAAACTCCGGCTGGCGGTCTGCCCGCAGATCTTCATCCCGGAAGCACTTCACTATCTGGTAGTACCGGTCATACCCGCTCACCATCAGCAGCTGCTTGAAGGTTTGGGGAGACTGGGGCAGGGCATAGAACTGGTTGGGGTTCATGCGGCTCGGCACCACAAAGTCCCGGGCCCCTTCCGGCGTGGATTTGATGAGGTAGGGCGTTTCTATGTCCATAAACCCGCGGCTGTCCAGGAAGTTCCGCACGGAGCGGTTTACCCGGTAGCGCAGGGTCAGGTTCTGTTTCACGAGGTTGCGGCGCAGATCGAGATAGCGGTATTTCATGCGCAGCTCGTCACCACCGTCCGTATCGTCCTGGATGGTGAAGGGCGGCGTTTTGGAGCCGTTCAGCACGGTAAATTCCGAAACGGTTATTTCCACATCGCCGGTGGGGATGTTGGGGTTTTTGTTGGTACGTTCGGTTACGGTCCCTTTCACCTGTAATACGAACTCCCGGCCCAGGGGCTGCTGGTCAAGCTGCGCGTTCAGCGATTCGCCCAGCAGCAGTTGCGTAATGCCGTAGCGGTCACGCAGGTCTATAAACGTAATGCTTCCAAACTTGCGGACGGTTTGCACCCAACCCGCCAGCGTCACGGGCTGGCCTGCATGTTCCATGCGCAATTCACCACATGTGTGCGATCTGTACATTTGTTCTGATTCTTTTAATAAAGGAGGTCAAAGATAAGATATGAATGCCTGAAATTCTACCTCAAAGCATTAAAATACCGTTTAATATCAATTTCAGGCCTTAGCGGCTCCCCCTGCAGCAGGTACCTGCAGAATTGGCCCGCGGCCCAGGGCGCCAGGGAACAGCCCTTGGAGCCCATGCCGTTGAAAATGCCCAGTTGCGGGAAGCGGGGGTGCATGCCTACAAAGGGCCGCCGGTCCATGCCGGAGGGGCGTACGGCTGCTATATGGTCTTTTACGGTGTAGGGGATGCGTAACAACTGTTGCAGGCTATTTTCCAGGGAGGCGCGTGCCGCCGCGCCGGGCAGGGCGTCTGCATAATCCCAGGAAAAGGTGGCCCCTGCCCACCAGGTATGGCCGTTTTGCGGCACCAGGGTAATGCTTTTTTTGATGATGTCTGTGGCGTTCAAGCCCGGGATCTCCACCAGCAGCACTTCGCCCTTGTTCGGCAAAAACCGCAGCCCGGTAAAATATGGATTGGCGGGGCTCTCCACGCCTTCGCAAAAGATTACGGCCCTGGCGCTTGCGTCTTTATACTGCACGCTTCCTTCCTTCATCTCCAGTACGGATATGTCAAACCGTTCTTCCCGCAACAGGCCCCTGTGCTGCAGCCATGCCCGCCAGGCGGGCAACAGGTGGTTGAGCTGTACATTGGCGCCTTTGATGATGCCGGCGCCGTGGGGCTGGTGCAACAAACCTTCGTAGCGGGGGGCGGCGGGCCTGAACATGTAGCCGGCCGGCTGTGCAGACACTTCACGCTCAAACGCCTCCTGCATCTGTGCAGACGGCCACACGCTCCAGATATCCCGCTCATGAAAGCAGGTTATGCCCAGCTCCTTTTCCATGGCCCGGTAGCAGCGCTCCGCTTCGGGATAAATAATATCGTACAGCCAGGCCAGCTCAAAACGGCGGCCAGATACGGGGTTGATGATGCCTGCGGCCGTGCGGGAGGCGGTACCCGGCCGCCCATCGTCATACACCAGCACCCGCTGCCCTGCCTGCACCAGCTGCCAGCTGAGCACCGTGCCGGAAATGCCCTGTCCTATGATGATATAGTCGTATGAATGCATGGTTGAAGGCTCAAAAGTAATATACCGGGCGCAAAACAAAACGTCCCCGCCGCCTTCCGGCAGCGGGGACGCGCTTTTTCAGCAATATGTTATCAGGCGGGCACAGCCTTGCCTTTCAGTACTTCTGCCATTTTCTTGCCGATGTCTGCCGGGCTGTCTACCACGTGAACACCACATTCGCGCATGATCTTCATTTTAGCGGCGGCAGTATCGTCCGCACCGCCAATGATGGCGCCGGCGTGGCCCATACGGCGGCCCGGAGGCGCTGTTTGGCCGGCAATGAAGCCTACCACGGGTTTGGTGCCGTTCTCCTTGATCCACTGGGCTGCTTCAGCTTCCATGCTGCCGCCGATCTCGCCTATCATGATGATGGCATCGGTTTCAGGATCGTTCATCAGCAGTTCCACTGCGTCACGGGTGGGGGTGCCGATGATGGGGTCTCCACCAATACCGATGGCGGTAGATACGCCCAGGCCGGCTTTCACCACCTGGTCTGCCGCTTCGTAAGTGAGGGTGCCAGATTTGGAAACGATGCCCACACGGCCTTTCTTGAAGATAAAGCCGGGCATGATGCCTACTTTGGCCTCTTCCGCGGTGATCACACCGGGACAGTTAGGCCCAACCAGGCGGGTGCTGTATGCTTTCAGGTAATTCCTGGCTTTCACCATGTCCTGTACAGGAATGCCTTCCGTAATACAAACTACCAGCGCGATGCCCGCGTCAGCGGCCTCCATAATGGCGTCCGCAGCAAATGCCGGGGGCACAAAAATGATGGACACATCCGCACCGGTGGCCTTTACGGCATCAGCCACAGTATTGAATACCGGGCGGTCCAGGTGGGAGCTGCCGCCTTTGCCGGGCGTTACGCCACCTACCACGTTGGTGCCGTACTCAATCATTTGGGTGGCATGGAAAGTACCTTCGGTACCGGTAAATCCCTGCACAATCACTTTACTATGCTTATTTACTAAAACACTCATCGCGCTTGATTTAATTAATTTACGTTAAGGTGGGGCAAAAATAACAGATAATGGCTAAAAAGAAAAGGATAGCCCTGATAGTTGAAGAATATTAACTATTTGATGAAGCTTCTCCCCCTTTTTTCCGCCAGGCCTTGTCACGGAACACCTCCATTTTGCGCATTTCCTTGATGTCCTGGAAGAACTCCGAGGCAAAAATGAAATCGTTCAGCAGCTTGTCATCAGAAAAGATGATGTCTTCGTTACTGCCTTCCCACTGCTTTTTGCCCTGGTGCATGTAGATGATATGGTCACCGCTTTCCATTACGGTGTTCATATCATGGGTGTTCACCACGGTGGTGATGTTAAAATCTACCGTAATGTCTTTGATCAGTTTATCTATTACGAGGGATGTTTGCGGGTCAAGGCCGGAGTTGGGCTCATCTACGAACAGGTACTTGGGGTTGAGCACTATGGCGCGGGCAATGCCTACCCGTTTTTTCATACCGCCGCTGATCTCCGCGGGAAACTTGTTGTTGGCGTCTTTCAGCTGCACGCGGTCAAGCACTTCCTGCACGCGCTTCTTGCGCTCCTTGTAACTTTTATTGGAAAACATGTCCAGCGGGAACATCACGTTCTGCTCCACCGTCATACTGTCAAAGAGGGCGGAGCCCTGGAACAGCATGCCTATTTCCTGCCGGATGGGTTTCTTTTCCTTGTCTGTCATGGCGGTGAAATCTTCATTATTGTAGATCACCTGCCCGCTGTCAACACTCATCAGCCCCACCATGCACTTCATCAGCACCGTTTTACCGCTGCCGCTGGCGCCTATGATGAGATTGGTTTTGCCGGCTTCCATCTTTAAAGACACGTCCTTCAGTATCTCCTTTTCTCCAAAGCTTTTCCTGATATTTTTCAGTTCTATCATAACTCCGTCTTCAAAATTTGTTAGAGCAAAATGGCCGCCAGCACGTAGTCTGCAAAAAGGATGAGCACGCAGCTCACCACTACCGCGGTGGTGCTGGCCCGTCCTATCTCCAGCGCGCCGCCGGTTACGTTGTAGCCGTAGTAGGCGGGAATGCTGGATATGATGAAAGAATACGTATAGGCCTTGCTGAGAGCAAAAAATACGTTGTACCCGTCAAAGGAAGCACGCAGGCCCTCCATGAACTGCTCGTGGGAGATGATGCCGCTCAGCTTGCCCGCTTCCAGGCCGCCGAAGATGCCGAGGAAAGCGGCAATCACCACCAGGCAGGGAATGGTCACCATGGCGGCCAGTATTTTGGGAAGAATGAGGTAAGCCTTGGTGTTGATGCCCATGATCTCCTGCGCGTCTATCTGTTCGGATATGCGCATATTGCCCAGCTCGGAAGCAATTTTGGAACCTACCACACCGCCCAGTACGATACATACCATGGTGGGGGCCAGCTCTATGATAATGGTATCACGCACTACCTGCGCTATTACAGATTTGGGGATGAAGCCGCTTACCAGCTGGTAAGCTGTTTGTACGGTGGTTACCGCACCCAGGAAAAGGGAAATGATCACCACAATGCCCAGAGAACCGATGCCGATCTCCACGCATTGATGCATAAATTCCTTCCAGTACATCCTGAAGTTCTCCGGGCGGGAGAACATCCCTTTCAGCATCATCAGGTACCTGCCGAAATGGTAAAACAATTTGAACTCCATAACCTGTCAAAGATAGTTATTTATATTTATCGCAAGCTGCTGACCAGGAGGCGTTTCAGGCTCCTTTCTATGATCTCTCCCATGGTGCGGCAGCGGGCAAAAACGGGATCATGATAATGTTGCGCCAGCTCTTCCCCCAGCTGGCTGATCTTTTCAGGGAAGGATACACGGTCTGTCATGATCACGTCCCGCAGGTCTTTGATGCGGTGCCGCTGCGCCTTGATGCGCCGGGCAATCAGGGAACGCTCTTCCTGCTGGTACTGCTTCACCACCTCCGCGTTGAGGTGCTTCATGGCCAGCTCTACGAACACCCGGTTCTCCTTGAAGAACTGCGGCATGTACAGCGTTTTTTTGCCTTCGTAGAATTGCTGGTCAAAGTCTATGGCCCTGATGCGGAACTGCACGTCATCAAAGTCAGGGGTGATGTCGAAAATGAAGTTATAGGAACGCATATCTCCCAGCAGGCGCACAAAGCAGCGCTCGTTGAACTTCACGAACTCTTTTGCGATACGCCGCGGGTTGAACTCGGGCCGGTACAGGTAGTCTTTGGCAAACTGGTCTCCCGGCACGCCGGCAATATGTTCTTCTACGAGGGTGTTGCCGTCTACCAGGAAGTTCATCCAGTAGGGAGACAGGATGTGCTCCAGCTCCAGCCCGTAGATACGGGAGGCATCGGCTATTTTGATGTAGAAATAGTCGTATACCTCATTGTAGTTGTTGACGATCTTGATCCGGAAAGGATGGGAGTTGCCGAAGGTGCAATAGTCTATGCGCTCAATATGCAGATGCTCTTCCGCTGCCTGGTCTCCCCCGGCTTTCATGATGGAGTAGATGCGTTTGAGGCCGGCGTGGAGCGCGGGCGTCATGCTCTGGGGGTAGAGCACAGATTCCCAGAGGGTGTCTTTGCCGGCCTTGTCATACAGCGGGATGCCGTAATCATAGTACTTCAGTTCCTCGTAAGAAACGGGCAGCTGCACCTCACGTTCGTAGAGCTTCAGGTATTTCCTGAAGGCCGGGTTGAGCGGGAAAAATATTTTCTTTCGGGAGATGGACTGCATGGTGGTTTCTCTGATTAGGCTAAATTAATGAAGAATCATTAAACTGCCTTGTTTATCAAAATCGTGAAATTTGAAAGTTGAACTTTCAAATTTCCTGAAACAAGACTGGGGCAGTACCGGAATCATGATGCTTTAAAAAAAAAGGCGGCGCCTCCACAGCGCCGCCCTTTCGCTTATTTCTTCTTTCCGTTCTTCGTTTCCACCTCGCGGCAGCATTTGGTCTGCGCATCTACCACGGCAATGAGCACCACGTTCACGATCTGCCTTACGGTAGAGCCCAGCTGGAGGATGTGTACCGGTTTTTTCATGCCCAGCAGAATGGGGCCTATGGAGTCAAAACCCGCCACTTCCTGCAGCAGGTTGTAAGCCACGTTGCCTGCGGCCAGGTTAGGGAAGATGAGGGTGTTCACATCTTCATCTATCAGTTCGGAGAAGGGATAGTTGTCTTTCAGTATCTCTTTGTTAAAGGCCATGGCCGCCTGAATTTCCCCGTCTACTATGAGCGTGGGGTCCATATGTTTTACAATTTCACGGGCGCGGCTCACCATCTGCGCTTCCGGCGTCTGGCTGGAGCCGAAGTTGGAATAAGATACCATGGCAATGCGCGGCGTGATGTTGAACTGGCGTACTTCCTTGGCTACCAGCATCGTGATGTCTGCCAGCTCTTCCGCCGTGGGGTTGAAGTTCACGGTAGTGTCTGCCAGGAAGAGGGGGCCGCGTTTGGTGTTGATAATGTACATGCCGGCCACGCGTTTGGCGCCTTCCTCCATGCCTATCACCTGCAACGCGGGGCGGATGGTGTCAGGGTATTTGCGGGTGAGGCCGGAAATAAGGGCGTCTGCTTCGCCGGTTTCTACCATCATGCAGCCAAAATAGTTGCGCTCGCGCATGATCTTTTTGGCTTCGTACAGGTTGAAGCCTTTGCGCTGGCGTTTGCGGAAAAACAGTTCTCCGAAGCGGTGGCGGGTAGGAGACATTTCATCGCTCTTCGGGTCTATGATCTGCACATTGTCTATCTCGATGCCGTTTTCCGCCATCAGGCCACGGATGCGTTTTTCATTACCCAGCAGAATGGGGATGGCAATGCCTTCTTCTTCCACCACCTGCGCGGCCTTCAGTATCTTCAGGTTGTCTGCTTCCGCAAACACTACGCGGCGCGGGTCTTTACGGGCTTTGGAACCTATTGCGCGGAACAGCTGGTTGTCAAGGCCCAGGCGGTTGTTCAGCACTTCGCGGTAGGCGTCCCAATCTGTAATGGGGGCCTGCGCTACGCCGCTCTCTATGGCCGCTTTGGCCACTGCGGGCGCCACGGTGCTGAGCAGGCGCGGGTCCAGCGGTTTGGGTATAATATAGTTCGGGCCAAATACGAGGTTGCGTTCGTTATAGGCCAGGTTCACAATATCCGGTACGGGAGATTTGGCCAGGTCTGCCAGGGCATGTACGGCCGCCAGCTTCATGGCCTCATTGATCTGCGTGGCGCGCACGTCAAGCGCGCCGCGGAAGATGTAAGGGAAACCCAGTACGTTGTTGACCTGGTTGGGATAGTCTGAGCGGCCCGTGGCCATGATCACGTCTTTCCGGGCCCCAACGGCCGTATCCCAGGGTATTTCAGGGTCAGGGTTGGCCATGGCGAACACCACGGGGTTCTTGGCCATGCTTTTTACCATCTCCGCCGTTACCACGTTGCCTACGGAAAGGCCCACAAAAACGTCTGCTCCTTTAATGGCTTCCGCCAGGGTGGTCACTTTGGAAGAAGTGGCAAACTGCAGCTTCATCTCGTCCAGGTCTGTCCGCTGTTTGTTAAGCACCCCGTCCTTATCAAACATAATGAAGTTCTCGGGCTTTGCGCCCAGCGACGCATAGAGCCTCACACAGGCCATGGCCGCGGCGCCGGCGCCGTTCACCACAAACTTCACCTTGTCTATTTTCTTTTTTACGAGGTACAGGGCATTAAGCAGGGCCGCGCTGGAAATAATGGCGGTACCATGCTGGTCATCATGCATGATGGGGATCTTCAGCTCTTTGCGGAGGCGTTCTTCAATGGCAAAACATTCCGGGCTCTTGATATCTTCCAGGTTGATGCCGCCGAAGGTGGGCTCCATGGCTTTCACTACCTGTACAAACTCATCTACGTTCCTGGTATTCAGCTCAATATCAAACACGTCTATATCCGCAAATATCTTGAACAGTACGCCTTTCCCTTCCATTACAGGCTTGCCTGCCTCGGGGCCAATGTCTCCCAGGCCCAGCACAGCCGTGCCATTGCTGATCACCGCCACCAGGTTGCCTTTGGCGGTATACTTGTAAACGTTCTCTACATCACGGGCTATTTCCTTGCAGGGTTCCGCCACACCGGGAGAGTAGGCCAGTGAAAGGTCCCATTGGGTTTTGGTGTCTTTGGTAGGCACCACCTCTATTTTACCCGGCCTGCCTTTGGCGTGATAGTCCAGCGCATCCTGTTTATTGAGTTTCTTGGCCATATAAGATTGTTATTGGGCGTGCAATATACGAAGTAAAGGAGGAACGGGGCCTAATACGTTCGTGCAGGTTCGCAATAATTATTTACTTTTACGACGTTAAACATTTACAAATATCATGATACAACGTATACAAAGCCTCTTTTTATTGCTCGCCGCCATTGCGGGAGGCGCCATGGGCAGCTTTAACCTCTGGAAAGCAAAGCTGACCAAAGGGAATGTGGCTGTTGAAGACTATTTCAACGCTACCTCCAGCTATCTGATATTCATTGTACTAATGGTAAGCACCATACTGGCCTTTGTCTGCATTTTCCTCTACAAGAAACGCAAGCTCCAGTTCCGTTTAACGGTGCTGAACATACTGCTGGCCGTTGCCGTGCTGGCGCTCATTTATTTCAAGGTGCAGGACAAGGCCAATGCACTGCAGAACGAAGGGGCCACCATTATTTCCGCCACCTACTTGCTGCCCGCTTTCCTGCCCATCGTGATGATAGTATGTTTGTTCCTGGCGGCGCGGGGTATTTATAAAGACGAGAAGCTCATCAAGTCGCTTGACCGGTTGCGGTAAGCGTGATGTGAACGCATAAAAAAAGAGGATGTTCGGTTAAGTGAACATCCTCTTTTCTTTTTTATAAAAATTTCCCCGTATAACTTTCTTTCACCTTCTTCAACCCTTCCGGCGCGCCCGCGTACAGCAGGCTTCCGCCGCCCTCGCCGCCCTCCGGCCCCAGGTCTATGGCCCAGTCTGCTGAGCGGATCACGTCAAGGTTATGCTCTATTACCAGCACGCTGTGGCCCTGGTCTATCAGCGCATTGAAAGAGTTGAGCAGTTTTTTGATATCATGGAAATGCAGGCCGGTGGTGGGCTCGTCAAAAATGAAAAGGATGTGGCCCTGCGCCTTGCCCTTGCCCAGGAAGGAAGCCAGCTTCACACGCTGGGCTTCGCCGCCGCTCAGGGTGTCTGACGACTGGCCCAGCTTCACATAACCCAGCCCCACGTCACTCAGCGGGCGTATCTTGTTCACTACTTCCTTCTCGTCCTTGAAAAATTCAATGGCTTCATCAACGCCCATCTCCAGTATCTCGTAAATGTTCTTTCCCTTGAAGGTCACTTCCAGCACCTCATCCTTGAAGCGTTTGCCGCCGCAGGTCTCGCAGGTAAGATGTACGTCTGCAAGGAACTGCATTTCCACTACCACTTCGCCCTCTCCCTTGCAGGTATCGCAACGGCCGCCGTCTACGTTGAATGAAAAATGTTTGGGCTGGAAGCCGCGCATTTTGCTGAGGGGCTGTTTGGAGAAGAGATCGCGGATCTCGTCATACGCCTTGATGTAGGTAACCGGGTTGGAGCGGGAAGATTTGCCGATGGGGTTCTGGTCAATCATCTCTATCTGCGTCACATAATCCAGGTCTCCCCGCATCAGGCGGTGATGGCCCACCCTGTCTGTAAACTCCCCTTTCAGCTTCATCAGCGCGGGGTATAATATCTGTTTGATGAGCGTGGTTTTACCGGAGCCGCTTACGCCGCTTACCACGGTGAGGATGCCCAGGGGGAACTCCACGTCTATGTTCTTCAGGTTGTTTTGCCGGCAGCCTTCCAGCACAATGGAGCGTTTCCATTTGCGGAGGTGGGCAGGCGGCTCAATGCGCATGTGGCCGCTGAGGTATTTGCCGGTGAGGCTTTTCCCGTCTTTCAGAATTTCAGGATAAGAGCCGGAAAAGATCACCTCTCCGCCCAGGTGGCTGGCCAGGGGGCCCATGTCAATAATGTGGTCTGCCTGCTCCATCATCTGCTCGTCATGCTCTACTACCACCACGGTATTGCCCAGGTCCCGCAGCTCGTGCAGCACGCGTATGAGGCGGTGGGTATCACGCGCGTGCAGGCCAATGCTGGGCTCGTCAAGAATGTAGAGCGAGTTGGTGAGGTTGCTGCCCAGGGTGCGGGTGAGCTGTATACGCTGGCTTTCGCCGCCGCTGAGGGTATTGGCCACGCGGTTGAGGGTGATATAGCTCAAACCTACGTCAAGTAAGGTTTTTATACGGTGATTGATCTCTATCATGATCCTTTTCGATACCTGCTGCTGGTATTCATTCAGCTGCAGGTTATCGAACCAGGTTTTAAGTTTTTCCACCGGCATGTCTACCAGGTCTGCAATGCCGGCGCCGCCTACCTTCACGTACAGCGCCTCTTTGCGGAGCCGGGCGCCGTTGCAGGTGGGGCAGGTGGTGCGGCCGCGGTAGCGGGCCTGCATTACGCGGTATTGCACTTTGTAGAGGTTCTGCTCTACCATTTTGAAGAACTCGTTGAGGCCGTAGAAGTGCTCGTTACCCGTCCACAGCAGCTTCAGCTGCTCGTCTGTAAGGTCTGCCACGGGTTTGTGTACCGGGAAGTTGAACTTGCGGGCGCTTTTGATGAGCGCTTCCTTGTATTCTCCCATTTTTTCCCCCCGCCAGGGCGCAATGGCGCCTTCAAAGACGCTGAGGCGGCGGTCTGGTATCACCAGGTCCGCATCTATGCCCAGCACCTGGCCAAAACCTTCGCAGGTGGGGCAGGCGCCGTAGGGATTGTTGAAAGAGAAGAGATTGGGCACCGGCTCTTCAAACTGGATGCCGTCCAGCTCAAACCGGTTGGAGAAATGCCTTGATATATCGCCGTCTACCTCCAGGAAGCAGTCTCCCTCGCTTTCATAAAAGGCGGTTTGCACGGAATCAGCAATACGGTGTTTGTCATCTTCCTCAAAGTCCTTCACCACAATACGGTCTACCAGCACGTAGGCCCCGGCGGGTATTTTGGGGCTTTTTTCTTCCAGCAGCTCTTCAATGCGCACCAGGGCGCCCTTTACATACAGGCGTGAAAAGCCTTTCTGCATGAGGATGCCCAGTTCTTCCCCGCTTTTGCGGTTGGCATGCTGGCGGAAGGGTACCAGTATCTGCACCTTGCTGCCTTTGGGCAGGTTGGCAATGGCGTCTACCACATCGCTCACCTCATGTTTTTTGACCAGCTGGCCGGAAACGGGGGAAAAGGTCTGGCCGGCACGGGCAAACAGCAGGCGGAGATAGTCGTACAGCTCCGTCATAGACCCCACGGTAGAGCGGGGGGTACGGGTCACCACTTTCTGCTCGATGGCAATGGCCGGGCAAATGCCCTTGATGTAGTCTACATCCGGCTTGTTCATCCGCATGAGGAACTGGCGGGCGTAGGCGCTGAGGCTTTCCGCGTAGCGGCGCTGGCCTTCGGCGTAGAGGGTGTCCATGGTAAGACTGCTCTTCCCGGAGCCGCTTACCCCGGTTACCACCACTAATTTATTTCTGGGTATGGAAACGCTGACGTTCTTGAGATTATGCACCCGGGCCCCTTTGATAAAAATATGGTCCGGAGAGCTAACTGGTTCAGGTTCAACGGTTACTTTCCTGGTTTTTTCTTTTGCGCACATAGAAACACAAATTTAAGGGTTTGGGCGCTTTTTGAAGGGGTATAAGTTTCCCCAAATCCCGGAATACGGGCGGGCTGTGTCTCTTTCCGGCAAATTTCCGGCGGGGTGTTGTTTTATTGAAGTATTCCTTTATATTTGCAATAACCGCCATCTTATACCTGGAACCGCGGTTAGCATTCTGAACTTAAAAATTGTACATTATAAGTAAAACTTTACGCTATCACACAACCTACTGACTGTTGAAGTCCGTACTATTTAATAAACGCTATTGGTAGTCGTATATGCAAGTAATGTACAAACTGAATGATGAACAACTGATCACGCTGTTCAAGAAAGGGCAATCTTCTGCCCTGGAGGAGCTGGTTTACCGCCACAAGGATAAACTTTATACTTCCATCGTATTGCTCGTTAAAGACGCCTTTCTCGCCGAAGATATCTTCCAGGATACATTCATCAAGATTATTGATACGATCCGCGCGGAGCGGTATACCGAGAAGGGAAAGTTCCTGCCCTGGGCCATGCGCATAGCACATAACCTTTGTGTAGACCATTTCCGCAAGATCAAACGTACGCCGGTGATCAAAACCAGCGACGATAAAGATATTTTCAATGTGCTGGGTTTCAGCGAGCCGAGCGCGGAAGAAAAAATGATGACCCGGCAAAGCCACAACAGCGTGCGCAAAATGCTGGACCTGCTGCCTGAAGAGCAGCGGGAGGTGATCATTCTCCGCCATTATGCTGAACTGAGCTTCAAAGAAATTGCCGACCTCACAAATGTGAGCATCAATACTGCATTGGGCCGTATGCGCTACGGCCTGATCAATCTCCGGAAGATGATGACGGAGAAGCAGATTTGTTTGTGAGTACCCTTTTTTGCTTGCCATGAACGGGCGGTGGGATGTAATGTCTACCGCTCGTTTTTTTTATGCCTTTCAGCTTTTCCCGCTGAAAACCCCTGCTTTCCTCCCTTTTTCACCGTTCCGAACGAAGCTACAACGAAGCTTCCCCCCGAGAAGAACGAACAAGCACCCAAAGTTTGATTGTTCGTTGTAGGTTCGTTGTAGCTTCGTTGTAGCTTCGTTCGGGTCGGCCGTAAGCCGCGCCCATGGCGGCCCTGTTTCCTGCTTACCGCTCCTGCAGCGGCTTTGGGGCCTGTTCCTTCCCTTTCTTCCCTATCAGCAGAATGCCCGCCAGTACCAGCGCCGTACCCAGCAGCTGCGGCCAGGTAATGGGCTCCCCCAGGAAAATATAAGCCTGTACAATGGTGGCCACCGGCCCTACGCTGGTAATGATGGCCGTATTGCCGGAGCCTATTTTGCGGATGCCCTCACTGGTCAGGAAGGTGGGGATAACGGTAGAAACGATGGCCATCTGGAAACACAGCCAGTAGGTGTGGCCGGAGAACTGCTGCGGCTGTACCCCGTGTTTGACAAGGTATTGGGTGAACACCCCGATGGAGGAGAACCCCAGGGCGTAGGCGGTAAATTTCATGGAGCCCACTTTGGGGATCACTTCCCCGCCGCCCACAATGTAAAAGGCGTAAGTAACCGCACAGCCCAGCACCAGCAGGCTGCCGGTAAGCACGGTAGCATCCCACCGCTCCTGCACATCTCCCATAAAAGCGATCACCATGCCCACATAGGCTATCAGCAGGGCCAGCCACTGGGTGCGGGATATCTTCTTTTTGAAGGCCAGGGCGCCAATGAGCAGGGCAAATGTAGGGTACAGGAAGAGGATGAGGCGCTCCAGCCCGGCGGAAATGTAGGCCAGGCCCATAAAATCCAGCAGGCTGCTCATGTAATAGCCCAGCAGGCCCAGTATGGCAATGGCGCCCCACTGGCGGGGCGTGAGCTTTACATTGTCTGGCCGGCGCGCCAGCAGCCAGGCGGTGACCAGGTAAAATGGGAGGGAAAACAGCATTCTCAGCGCCAGCATGGAAATGGCATCAATAGCAGGCTCCGACCGGTATACTAATTTTACGTAAATAGCCTTGGCGGAAAACATCATGGCCCCAACCAGGGCCATGGTAAACCCAAGGGCAAAGCTGGATCTTTTCATGGCACGATGGCGCAAAGATCGGGCATCCGGCGGCAATTTTCCGCAACGGAATGACGAATGCGGGTTGCCCTACGTCTTTTCAAACACCATGGCCGCTCCCTGCCCTACTCCCACGCACATGGTGGCCAGCCCGTAGCGGGCGCCCGCCCGGCGTTTCATTTCATGCATCAGGGTAGTGGTAATGCGGGCGCCGCTGCAGCCCAGCGGGTGGCCAATGGCAATAGAGCCGCCGTTGCAATTCACTTTCCGCGGGTCAAGGCCCAGCTCGCGGATGCAGGCCAGGGATTGGGAGGCAAAAGCTTCGTTCAGCTCAATTACGTCCAGGTCTGCCGCCCGGAGGCCGGCCCGTTTCAGGGCCTTGGCGGTGGAAGGCACGGGGCCCATGCCCATGATGGCAGGGTCTACCCCGGCTATGGCCATGGAGCAAATGCGGGCTATGGGCTGCAGGTTGAACCGTTTGAGCGCGCTTTCTGATACTACCAGCACGGCGGAGGCCCCGTCGTTAATACCGGAGGAGTTGCCGGCCGTTACGGTGCCGTTTTTGGCGAAGGCCGGCTTGAGGCCGGCCAGCTTTTCCAGGCTGGTTTCCCGCGGGTGCTCGTCTTTCGAGAACACTACCTGCTCTTCTTTATTGGGCGTAATTTCTACGGGTATGATCTCCTCTTTCCAGGTACCGGCCTCCAGCGCCAGTTTGTATTTGCGCTGGCTGTCAAAGGCAAACCGGTCCTGGTCTTCCCGGCTGATCTTCCACTCCCTGGCCACGTTTTCCGCCGTTTCGCCCATGGAGAAGGGGTAATACAGGGCGGCCAGCTTTTCATTGGTGAAGCGCCAGCCTATGGTGGAGTCGTAAATTTCGGTTTTGCGGCTGAAGGCCCCTTCCGCCTTGGGCATCACGAGGGGCGCGCGGGTCATGCTTTCCACGCCGCCGGCCATGTATACGTCTCCCTCCCCGCACATCACGGCGCGGGCGGCGTCCATAATGGCCTGCAGGCCGGAGGCGCAGAGGCGGTTTACGGTGTTGCCCCCCACAGAAACGGGCAGTCCGGCCAGCAGTACGGCCATGCGGGCCACGTCACGGTTGTCTTCCCCGGCCTGGTTGGTGGCCCCCGCAATCACGTCCTCAATGGCGGCGGGGTCAAGGGAGGGACTGCGTTTTAACAGCGAGCGGAGCATGAGGGCCAGCAGGTCATCCGGCCTTACTGTTCTTAAAGCGCCGCCGTAGCGGCCTATGGGGCTCCTGACGGCATCTGTGATGTAAGCTGCTTGCATGTGGGTATTTTGTTAAAGTTGCGAATTTATTGCAAGTATTCGGCATTACCCGCGGCCCCGCAATTCCAAATCCGAAATATGGACGTACCTTTGCGGGATGATGAAGAAGCAGAACATACGGCATTTGAGCCTCCCGGAAATACAGGACGTATTTGCGGAAATGGGCGAAAAGCCGTTCCGGGCCAAACAGGTGTACGAATGGCTGTGGGCAAAGCAGGCCCCGGAGTTTGAGGCCATGACCAACCTGAGCAAGCCCCTGAGGGCCGCCCTGGAAGAGCGGTTCTCCCTGCCCTCCATTAAAGTGGATGCCACCCAGCACAGTGCTGACGGTACCATTAAAAGCCGCTTCCGGCTGCACGACGGCCACCTGGTGGAAGGGGTGCTGATCCCTACCGCCACCCGGCAAACGGCCTGCGTTTCCTCCCAGGTGGGCTGCAGCCTGAGCTGCAAGTTCTGCGCCACCGGGTATATGGAACGCAAGCGCAACCTGGATTTTGACGAGATATTTGACGAAGTGGCCCTCATCAACAAACAGGCGCTGGAGCAATCCGGGAAAAAACTGACCAACATCGTATACATGGGCATGGGCGAGCCCCTGCTGAACTATAAGAACGTGCTCAGGTCCATAGAGCGCATCACCTCCCCGGAAGGCCTGGGCATGAGCCCCAAACGCATTACCGTATCTACCGCGGGGGTAGCCAAAATGATCAAACAACTGGGAGACGACGAGGTGCGCTTCAACCTGGCGCTGAGCCTTCATGCGGCCAATGACAGGAAACGGAGCGAAATTATGCCCATCAATGAAACCAATAACCTGAAGGTGCTGGTGGAAGCCCTGAACTATTTTTACAAGGCTACGCAGAATGAAATATCTTTCGAATACATCCTTTTCAAGGATTTTAATGACACGGTGCAGGATGCAGACGAGCTGATCAAAATATACCGGCAGGTACCGGTAGACCTGGTGAATATCATCGAGTACAATCCCATTGACAACGCGCGGTTCCAGAAACCCTCACCGGAGGCGGCAGACGAGTTTATGGCGTACCTCGGCAAACACAAGGTGAACGCGCGTTTACGCCGCAGCCGTGGGAAAGATATAGACGCCGCCTGCGGGCAGCTGGCCAACAAAGCATAAAAGATATTACTGCAGGAATGCAGCAACTTTAAACATACAGCATGAAAAAAAGCAAGCCCGCCAAAAAAGGGTTTACACCTTTCAAAGAAAATAAATCCAGCAACAAACCGGCATTTGAACGTGGCCCGAAACGCGGTTTCGGGGATGGGAACGATAGGCCTAAAAGGGCTTTTGGTGACGGAGAAGACCGTCCTAAAAAGCGCTTTGCGAAAGATAATGACGACAGGCCGAAAAGGACTTTCAGTGACAGAGAAGACCGCCCCAAAAAGCGCTTTGGCGGTGATGACGACAGGCCAAAGAAACGTTTCGGAAGTGATGACGACCGGCCCAAAAGAACTTTCGGTGACGGAGAAGACAGGCCCAAAAAGCGCTTTGCGAAAGATAATGACGACAGGCCCAAAAGAACTTTCAGTGACAGAGAAGACCGCCCTAAAAAGCGCTTTGGCGGTGATGATGACAGGCCAAAGAAACGTTTCGGAAGTGATGACGACCGGCCCAAAAGAACTTTCGGTGACGGAGAAGACCGCCCCAAAAAGCGCTTCACAAAAGATGACGACGACAGACCGAAAAGAACTTTCGGAAACAAAGAAGACCGCCCTAAAAAGTCCTTTTCAAAGAGCGATGCCCGTCCCCGCAAAAGCGAACGCAAGGCCGCCGTTCACGGCACCAAATCCAACAAACCGAAAAGCACACGCAAACGCATAGCCATCGAAACCCCTGCGGAAGCAGACACCGCCGAAATGCCGCTGAACAAGTTCATTGCCCACTGCGGCATCTGCAGCCGGCGCAAAGCGGTAGACTATATCAAGGAAGGCAGGGTAACCGTCAACGGTGAAAAAATAACAGAACCTGCGTTCAAGGTAACCGGCAAAGACGCCGTGAAGCTGGATGATAAACGCATCCACCTCCAAAAGAACCTGGTGTACGTACTGCTCAACAAACCGAAAGGCTACATCACCACCACAGATGACCCCGAGGGCCGCCAGACCGTAATGGAGCTGGTGGAAGAAGCCGCGGAAGAAAGGCTCTACCCCGTTGGCCGCCTTGACCGGAACACCTCCGGCCTGCTGCTGCTCACCAACGACGGAGAGCTGGCCCAGAAGCTGGCCCATCCCAAACACAACATCAAAAAAATATACCACGTAGAGCTTGACAAGCCGCTCACCAAAGCGGACTTCGAAAAGATACTGGGCGGGCTTACCCTGGAAGACGGGCCGGCCTTTGTAGATGCGCTGGGGTACGTGGACAATAAAGACAAAAAACAGATCGGCATCGAGATCCACAGCGGTAAAAACCGCATTGTACGCCGCATCTTCGAACACCTGCAATATTCCGTGGAGAAGCTGGACAGGGTGATGTACGCCGGTCTTACCAAAAAGAACCTGAACCGTGGCAAATGGCGCTTCCTTACCGACAAGGAAGTGATCCTGCTCAAACATTTCAAATAATTCCCTTCCGGACCGTATCAATGGTACGGCCCGTTTTCAGCATATGCGCATAGAACAGCTCATCATATTCGAGAACGATGATTTTGTAGCGGTTAACAAACCTTCCGGTTTGCTGACCATTCCCGACCGGCACGACACTACGCTGGATGCCCTCTCTACCCGGCTCAAAAAACATTACGGCGAAATATTCACCGTACACCGGCTGGACAGGGATACCAGCGGCATGGTGGTCTTCGCCAAACACGAAACCGCCCATAAGTACCTCTCCCAGTTATTTGAATCGCGGGACGTGGAGAAGTATTACCTCGGCATTGTGAACGGGGAACTGCCGACGCCTGCCGGCAGCATCAACGCCCCTATTATGGAGCACCCGGTCCAGCGCGGCAAAATGGTGACCAACGCCAAGGGCCGCCCTTCTCTTACAGACTATGAAGTGGTGGAATCATTCGGCATCTTCAGCCTCGTAAAGCTCCGCATCCACACCGGCCGCACCCACCAGATACGGGTGCACATGAAACACCTGGGCCACCCCATTGCTGTTGACGAGCTGTACGGCAGCAAGGAGCCGGTGAAGCTGTCTGCCATCAAAAAGAAATTCAAGCTGGGCAAATTCACCGAAGAGGAAACGCCCCTGCTGGCCCGGCTGGCCCTGCATGCCTGGCAACTGAGCTTTACAGGTATGGATGACACCCGCTACGTGCTGGAAGCCCCCCTGCCCAAAGACATGACGGCTGTTCTGCAACAATTGCGGAAACACAAGAAAGCATAAACGAAAGAGGCCCCCAGGCCTCTTTTTATTTACCCGGAAGGGCAACTAATGATGCGCTTTTACCGTTTATATCAGACAGGCGGCAAAAAAGCCCGTTCGCCGTGAAATTTATGTTACTGGCCGGTTTAGGCCGCAGAATCTGATCGAATTATAGTAAATTTCAAAGTAAATCGTCCCCTTGTATGAGAAGAACACGGATTGCCATATTCAGCTTACTGATCGTGGCCGCTGCATCTGCCTGTAAAAAAAGCTCAAAACAGGACCCCGGGCCGTCCGGCCCCCCTGCCGACGGTACCCGCACCCAGCTAAGCCTGGATTCGTTATACCTCTATGCCAAAGAAACCTACCTCTGGTACGATGTGCTGCCAGACTACAACACCTTCAATCCGCGCTCCTTTGAAGGCAGTGACGAATATGCCAGCCTGCAAAGCGAGCTGTTCAAGATCTCCCAGTACAAGATCAACACCGTTACCGGTAAACCTTACGAATATACGGGCGGCAGCGCTCCCAAATACTCTTTTGTGGAAAAGGGCAATGCCGCCAGGGGCATTCAGGGCGTAGTAGACCTGGAAGGCAAAGGCAATGACCTTGGGCTGGGAACCTTCCTGGTGAGCGAGCGGTCTGGCGGACCGGCCAAATGGTTATACGTAAGGCTGGTAGAAAGAGGTTCCCCGGCAGACAAAGCGGGCATTACCCGCGGCTGCGAGATCACCAAAATAAACGGGGCTCCTGTAGTGCTCACCAACGCAGCTGTAACCGCCGCGCTGAACAGCAGTACGCTCAGCCTGGAATTCCGCAAACCCGGCACCACCACCAGTGTTGCCGCCACGCTGACGAAAACCGCCTATACCAATGACCCCGTATATACCTGGAAGGTATTCACCAACGGCAGCAAAATAACCGGGTACATCAACCTGGGCCGTTTCAGCCGCCTCACCGTTGCCAAAGCCAGCCTGCAGAACGCTTTCAGCGAGTTTGCCACCAAAGGCGTGAACAACCTGGTGATAGACCTCCGTTATAACGGCGGCGGCTACGTGGAAACCTTCCAGTACCTGGCTAACCTGATAGCGCCGGCCAGCCTGACAGACAAGGTGATGTACAAAGAGATCTTCAACAAACTGCTGCAGGAAGGCAACGCGCCTATTCTGAAAGCCATTCCCCTGCTGGACGAGAACGGCCAGCAGAAGAAAGATAACAGCGGCAACCCGCTTACCTACGCCAATGTAGACTTCACACCCGCCCGCAACACCTTCAAATTCAAGAAAGAAGGATCATTGGGGGCCATTACCAACGTAGTGTTCATTGTAACGGGCGCTTCCGCGTCTGCCAGCGAGCTGACCATCAACAGCCTGAAGCCGCATATGAACGTAAAGATCATGGGAGATACCACCTACGGCAAACCCGTAGGCTTCTTCGGCATCGGCATAGACAAATACACCGTGTACATGAGCCAGTTCACCAGTGTGAACTCGGAAGACAAGGGAGAGTATTACGCCGGCTTCGCGCCTGACTATATCACCTTTGACGATTTCACGCGTGACTTTGGCGACCCGGAAGAAACCTCCCTCTCCAAAGCGCTCTCCTACATTAACACGGGCATAGTGACCGGCCGTGACCAGTTGCTGTTATCTAACGCCCGCACCGTGGCCCCTGTAGAAAACCTGCAAATGCAGGCAGCCGGGGCGGAAGGCTTCACCGGCCTGGTGGAAGACCGCCGGGTGCTGAAATAAACAGGTTCAAATCCCCTAAAATAACCAAGCCGCAGACTCATTTGAGTTGCGGCTTTTTTGTTCGCCCCCCGCCATACTGGCATGCTTTACAGTATCACACAACCAGCTGATAACTAACCTATTACCGGGGTTTCTCCATGGCTGCCCATGACCTTGGCTATGGATGGTCCATAGCTGGTCCATACCTGCCCTATAGTAACCCAATTATTCGGTAAGTCAAAAACCTGTTCTGCCATGCCTAAAAGGCATAAAAAAAAACGGGGAAAAATCCCCGTTTCGTAAAATCAAAAACCAACCATTAAAAAAATCGGTGAGAAGGGCGTACCCTTCTGTAATATGTTTACCCTTGCGGGATTATTTATTCGGTTGCGGCGTAGTTCTCAGGTAGGGCTTGATGATCTTGTGCCCTTTGGGGAACCTGGCCGGAATGTCTTCGGTTTTAACTGCAGCCGTCACAATTACATCCTCGCCGTCTTTCCAGTCTGCCGGCGTAGCCACGCTGTAGTTGGCCGTTAACTGGAGAGAATCGATTACCCGCAGTACTTCAAAGAAGTTTCTGCCGGTAGAAGCGGGGTAGGTAATGGTGAGCTTCACCTTCTTGTCCGGCCCGATCACGAACAGCGAACGTACCGTAAAGGTTTCGGACGCGTTGGGGTGGATCATGCCGTAAAGGTTAGCCACGGTTTTATCTTCGTCAGCGATGATGGGGAAGTCCACATTGCACTGCTGGGTTTCGTTAATATCGTTGATCCAGTTCTTGTGCTTGTCCAGCGGGTCAACGCTGAGCGCCAGCACTTTTACATTGCGCTTGGCAAATTCGCCGTTTAACAGGGCTGTTTTACCCAGTTCTGTTGTACAAACGGGAGTGAAATCCGCAGGATGGGAAAACAGTACGCCCCAGCTGTCGCCAAGGTATTCGTAAAAATCAATTTCTCCCACGGTTGTTTTCGCCTTGAAGTTGGGAGCCGTATCGCCTAATCTTAAACTCATATTTCACCTGTTTATAGAAATCAAAAATACTAATTTCCTACAAATTTTATAGACTTTAAGGAATTTTTTTCCGGTTTTGGGCGAAAGGGGTAAAAACCGGGGAGCAGTGGCCCTGGGCGGGCGTTCCGGGCGGAGCGGGCCGGGTGCGGAAGCACCGGAAGCAGAAAGATAAGCGGGGACGATGGGCCTGTGCGGACATTTCGGGTGGAGCGGGCCGGAAGCAGAAAGGGCCGCGGGCGCGATGGCCGCGGGCGGACATTTCGGGTGGGGCAAGCCGGATGCAGGAACAGTCGGGGCAGAAAGGTAAGCGGGGGCAATGGCGTTTGGGGTCTTGTTGAGCGGCACCATTACCCCCTGATGGAAACCTTTGGGGTCAACCTTTCGGGGTTAACGGCCGTTGGCCTGCTTCCAGGCGTAATAGGCCAGTGTATATTTCATGTCATCGTCCAGGTTGGCGGCGGCCCGGGCTTCGTTCTCCTCAAACTCCAGCTCCAGGTAGCCCAGGTACAGCTCGTAATTTTTATGCAGCGCCAGCATGCACTGGTCTATGCGGCGGGCGTACAGTTCCGTGGAGGTGCAGTATTCTGCCTTGCGGATGTAATAACAGCTGTCTCCGGCATATTCCATATAGTCACTTCCGGGCTGGAACTGGGGGCGGGACAGGTAAAAGCGGAGGTTGTCAAAAGTAACCGCTTCGCCCAGCTGCGCCTCAAAATCAATCATTTCCGGGATCTGCTCCATGTTTTCCAGCTTCTGCACAATAGCCATCTGTACGGCCTCGCTCTTGTCTTCAATAGCGCGCAGCATGGTGTTGAGCACTTCGTAATTCGTTACAAAATCACATTTGCGCCAGCCTGTTTCCGTTTGCAGGTAACCCCAGCAGGTCAGGTAATGGGAATCATCCAGTATGATCTGGCCTACTTTGATGGCTGTTGCTTCCTCGGTCTGTGCAATGTTTACGGATACCTTTTTCATAGTAGCTGATTTAATAACGATACAAAAATATCCGTGCACTGCGCAGGGGAACTGCGTAGTAAAATTGTTTTACTTTTACCCCGGAAAAAAAACCGGTTACATGCCCAAAAATAAAGATGCCCTCTCCCGGTATCGGTGGATAGACGAAAGATTACGCAACAAACGCCTTCCCAAGCCTACGCTGGATGACCTCGTGGAGTTCGTGTCCGGCAAGCTGGACAAATCCATTGCAGTGCGCACCATCCAGAAAGACCTGGAAGACATGCGCAACGACCCTGAGCTGAATTATCTTGCGCCCATTAAATACAACCGCAGCTCAAAGGCCTATCACTATGAAGACGAATCGTATTCCATCAGCAACAACCCTATAGACGAAGCAGACCTGCAGGGCCTGGAAGTGGCCATTGGCATCCTGGAGCAGTTCCGCAGCCTGCCGGTGATACAGCGTTTTGAAGATGCCATCCTGAAAATTGCGGCCAGCCTGAAAATGAACCGCCAGCAACTGGAAAACCAGGGCCTCATCAAATTCAGCAGGGCCAGCCAGTATAAAGGCGCGGAGCTGATACCGGAAATTGTTGACGCCATCAAGGAACGGGAAGTGATCCGTATTGCGTACCAGAGCTTTGACCGTAAAGAGCCCAAGGAACACTGGGTAGAGCCCTATCACCTGCGGGAGTACAATCACCGCTTTTACCTCATCGGCAAAAGCCAGAAGGCGAAAGGCGGTACCGTGCTTACCTTTGCGCTTGACCGCATCGTGAACACCTGGCCTACCAACAAACATTTTGACGAAAAGAATTTTGACGATGCCAGCTATTTCCAGCACGCCATCGGCATCACCGTATCTTCAGACACACCGGAAGACATCATTCTTTCCTACACGCCCCTGCAGGGCAAGTACGTGAAAACGCAGCCCCTGCACCCCTCCCAGACTATCCTGAAAGATGATGAGGAAGAATGCCGCATCGGGTTAAAAATTGTGGTGAACCAGGAGCTGATCATGCTGCTGCTCAGTTCGGGGAGCCGCGTGAAAGTGATACAGCCGCAACACCTGGCAGATAAAATTGCAGAAGAGGCCAGGGAGATCGCCAAAAGATATGCATAAAAAAACCGGGCTATGTGCCCGGCTTTTCCTTTTTTAGAACAATTATGGTTGTGCTGGTTTCTCGAATATCTTGTCATCTACCACCGGGTTGCTCTGCACTTTGCTGAAGCTCATTTTCATGCCCATCGGCTGCTGCTCAACAGACTCCGCATACACGAACCCTTCCGGCGTTTTCTTGTAGTTGGTGAATTGTTCCACCACTTCCACCTGCTGGCCCTGTACGTCTTTTTTGGTGATCCTTTTTGTAATGTAATACGTGGCAGCGTCCAGGTAATAATCACTGCTGGAGCCGTCTGCACGGGTCAGCTTCAGTTTGTACAGCTCTTCTCCGTTCAGGGTTTCCTTGCCGTTCATCTCCACCTTGAAGCCTTTGTTCTTATAGTCGAACAGTTCTCCGGTAAGGTCAAGATCTATGGCGCCTTCTTTCACCGCGGCCGCATCAGCGTCTACCGGTGCGGTTTGCTGCTGTATTGGCATAAACATCCAGCCGGAAGTGGGCGTCATTACCGTAATGTTCTTGGTGCCCATTATTTCAAATTCCACCCGTACGCCTTTTTTCTGCTTGGTAGATACCTTCAGCGGTATTTCCATTCCCTGGATGCTCATGGTGCCTTCCATGATCTGTGACTGCAAAGATTTTACCTTGTCTGCACCGCCAAGGGCTTCCACGTGCTTGTTCACCACTTCGTCAGCCGTTTGTGCCTGAGCGCTGACCGCGCCGCCTGCCAGGAGGAGGGATAGGGTTAACGCGCGTAATGTTCTCATAAAAAAGTTTTTAGTGATAGTGTCAAATTATGCTACAAATGTATCCTTTTCATGAAAATGGCAAAATCCATTTAGTTTTACGGCCATGAATCAGTTTGAGGTAGCCGGCCACCTGGTGGACATTCCCGGCAAACGCACCTACCCCGCCGTGGTTACCGTTGCAGGCGGCCGCATTGCCGGCATCAGGCCCTCCGCCGCCCAGGAAGTGCCGCAGCAATACATTCTGCCCGGTTTTATAGACGCCCATGTACATATTGAAAGCGCCATGCTGGTGCCGTCGGAATTTGCGCGGCTGGCCGTGGTGCACGGCACGGTAGGCACCATTTCCGACCCGCATGAAATAGCCAACGTGCTGGGCACGGCCGGCGTGGAGTACATGCTGGAGAACGCGGCGCAGGTGCCCTTCAAATGCTGTTTCGGCGCGCCCTCCTGCGTACCGGCCACTGTGTTCGAAACGGCCGGGGCGGCCATTGACGCGGCCCAGGTAGCAGCCCTGCTGCAGCGGCCGGACATCTACTACCTTTCCGAAATGATGAACTACCCCGGCGTGCTGCACCGGGATCCGGAAGTACTGGCCAAAATAGCCGCCGCCCGGCAGGCAGGCAAACCGATAGACGGGCATGCCCCCGGCCTCCGGGGCGCTGACGCGGCCGCTTACATTGCCGCAGGCATCAGCACAGACCATGAATGTTTTACGCTGGAAGAGGCGCTTGACAAGCTGCAGCACGGCATGCACATCCTCATCAGGGAAGGCAGCGCCGCCCGCAACTTTGAAGCGCTGGCCCCCCTGCTGCAAAGCCAGCCGCAGATGGTGATGTTCTGCAGTGACGACAAACATCCCGACAACCTGGAAGAAGGTCATATTGACCAGCTGGTAAAACGGGCGCTGGCCAAAGGCTACGATCTGTATAACGTATTGCAGGCCGCCTGCATCAACCCCGTACAACATTACAAGATGCCCGTGGGCCTGCTGCAGCCTGGCCACGCGGCAGACTTCATAGTGGTGAACAACCTGGAGGAGCTCCGCGTGCTGGAAACCTATGTGAACGGACAGTTGGTAGCAAAAGCAGGCAAAACGCTGATAGCACCTGTTCCTGTGGCGGTGCTGAACCAGTTCAGCTGTGAGCTGAAAAAGCCGGAAGACTTCCGGGTGCCGGCCAGCGGAACGTCTGCCGCCGTGCGGGTAATAGAAGCGCTGGAAGGCCAGCTCATCACCAACAGTATTACCGCCATGCTGCCGGTGCAAAACGGGCAACTGGCCGCAGACCCTGCGCAGGACGTGCTGAAAATAGCAGTAGTGAACCGCTACCGCAACGAAGCGCCGGCCATCGGGTTCATCAAAAACTTCGGTTTGAAAGAAGGCGCCATTGCCTCTACCGTGGCACATGACAGCCACAACATTATTGCGGTGGGCGTGAACGATGAACGTATATGCGACGCCGTTAACGAGCTGGTACGCTGCCAGGGCGGCATTTGCGTAACGGGGCAAAATGGCAACGCCGTGCTGCCATTACCTGTAGCAGGACTGATGAGCGCGGAAGACGGTTATGCCACCGCACGCCGCTACAGCCAGCTGGACAAAGCGGCCAAAGCGCTGGGCAGCACCCTGGACGCTCCTTTTATGACACTTTCTTTTATGGCCCTGCTGGTGATACCTCGCCTCAAGCTCAGCGACCAGGGATTGTTTAACGGGGATACCTTTACCTTCGAAAAACTAACTCTCCCCTAACCACAGCGCGCCGTTCACACTGTCTCGTGAAGCGCCGGTTACAGAAGCCAGCACGTTCACCTGCTGGCGCCAGCGGAGGGCGCCTATCAGCGCCATGATGAGCGCTTCCTTGTAAGCGGCAGTTTGCCCGTCGGGCACCAGCACGGTGATGCCCAGGGGCGCCAGCTGCTCACTGATGCACTGCACCATGAACGCATTGAATGCCCCGCCGCCCGTTACCAGCAGCTTCTTTTCCCCTTCTTTCGATGTGCTGAGCGCCTGCGCGGCAGCAGCCACCTGCGTGGCAATATGGGTCACGTAAGTGCGCAGCTTGCCCTGTACGGACAGGCTGTAGCGGCCTATCAGCGGCAGCAGCACTTCGGTGCCGAAATCGTTAGCTAATGATTTTGGATAAGGTTGGGCATAGTAGGGCTGATTGTTCAGTTCCTGCAGGAGCGCAGCATCCGTAACGCCGCCTGCCGCCAGGGCGCCGTTCTCGTCATAGGGTTTTCCCAGCGCGGCTGCCAGCGCGTCCAGCACGCGGTTGGCCGGGCATACGTCAAAAGCGCGGAACGTATCGCCCTCTTTGGCGGAGAGGTTGGCAATGCCGCCCAGGTTCAGCCAGTAGTCATACCCGCCCAGCAGCAGCTTCTCCCCGATAGGCACAATGGGCGCCCCCTGGCCGCCCAGGGCAACGTCCATAGCCCGCAGGTCACTGATCACAGGCAGGCCCACGGCGGCCGCAATGGCTGCACCGTCTCCCAGCTGCGCCGTCATATGCCGCTCCGGCATGTGGAACGTAGTGTGCCCATGGGAAGAAATAAAATGCACTTTATGCTCCAGGCCATGGCTGGCAATAAAATCCTTTACTTGCGTACCTATATAGCGGCCATAGTCCGTATGCAGCAGCTGGTACTCCCGTGCCGGCAGGTCTACCGCGCCTTTCAGCGCCTGTACCCATTCCGGTGAATACGGTCTGCACTCCGCCTGGCGTATCTCGTACGTCCATACGCCGCCGGTTTCGGTCAGTTCCACAAAAGCAATATCCAACCCGTCCAGCGAGCTGCCTGACATCAAGCCTATAACATTGTATACCATGCAACAAATATAGAATGAATTGCGGGGAAGGCAACTACCGCTGTAACCAAATCGTAATGCATATTTGGGCGTTCCTAATTGAAAAAATGCTATTTTGGCAGCAACAAACGTAACCGGGCTATGATAATCAACTTAAGTGAAACCAATTCGCTGGTGGGCGACTGGATGAGCGAGATCCGTGACGCTGAGATCCAGACCAACAGGATGCGCTTCCGCCGCAACCTGGAGCGGCTGGGAGAAGTAGCGGCCTACGAGATCAGCAAAACGCTCACTTATGTTGATAATGAAGTGCAAACGCCGCTGGGCACGGCCAATTGCCGGGTGATCAGGCAGCAGCCCATACTGGGCACCATCCTGCGTGCAGGGCTGGCATTGCACCAGGGGCTGGTAAATTACTTTGACAAGGCAGACCACGCCTACATTTCCGCTTACCGCAAACATAACCGGGACGGTACTTTCGAGATCAGCCTGGAATATGTAAGCTGCCCGCCGCTTGACGAGCAGGTGCTGATCCTCTCTGATCCCATGCTGGCCACAGGCGCTTCCCTGGTGAAAACCATAGATCACCTGGTGGAATTCGGCAAACCCGCCCACATCCACATCGTTACCGCCATAGCCTGCACCATTGGCATTGAATACGTGCAGCGCCATGCAGACGCCAACATCAGCATCTGGGCGGGAGACATAGACGATGAGCTGACGGCCAAGGGGTACATAGTGCCGGGACTGGGAGATGCCGGAGACCTGGCCTTCGGCACCAAGGTGCAGCAGTAACAAATATCATTTTTTTGCGTTCTATAGTTATCACCAGGAAGGCACTATCCGTTGCAGACAGGAAAAACCGATTGCCAATTCATAATGAAACAGTTATATCAGCGGCAATTTGTTATATAGATTTAATTTGAAATATGATAGTAATTTTGTACCTTCACATTATATAGTGTCCCTATATGCTTTAACCGTTGAAAGTGATGAAAAAAAGACTACTCCTATTAACCATATTGGCATTGATGTATGCTTTTAACCCTGTTAAAGCGCAGGATCCACATTTTACGCAGTTCTTCGCCTCACCGCTTACGCTCAATCCTGCATTTACAGGCTATTTTTCAGGTGATCTCCGCCTGGCGGGCAACTACCGTTCCCAATGGCGCAGCATTGCCTCTCCTTACATCACGGGTACCGTATCTGCAGACTTCGGCATTCTCAAAAATGTGATCTCCTATACTGACACCTGGGGCGTGGGCATCCTGGGCTTGTATGACAAAACGGGCGCAGGTGCGCTCAATTCTTCTTTTGTTGGCCTGAGCACGGCTTATCACAAGGGGCTGGACGTGGAAGGCAACCATACCCTGGGCGTGGGCCTGCAGGCCGCTTTTGTGCAGAAACGGGTAGACCCCAGCAAGCTGCAGTTCGAATCGCAGTTCAATGACAACGGTTATGACCCTGCGCTGCCCAGCGGCGAAACGCTGACCAACCTGAAAATATCTTACATGGACTATAACGTGGGGTTATTGTACAGCGGGCTGATAGGAGAATCATCCAACCTCTACCTGGGCGTTTCCTACTATCACTTTACGCAGCCCACAGAAACGTTCATGACGCAAGACAATAACCGCCTCAGCTACCGGTACACCATACACGGCGGCGGCTCTTTCCCGGTAAACGGCAATAACCGCATTCACATCAGCGCCCACTACATGCGCCAGAACCAGGCGGTAGAAACCACCTTCGGCGGGGCCTACGGGTTTATGCTGAATGACATGCAGGATGCTCCCACCATCTTTTACATCGGCTCCTGGTACCGGCTCAAAGACGCCATCAACCCTTACCTGGGGCTGGAGTTCAAGAGCTTCAAAGCCGGCCTGAGCTATGACCTGAACGTATCTACCCTCAAACCCGCCTCCAACTACCGCGGCGGTACGGAACTATCACTCATCTATATCATGACCAAAGGGGACAGCAGGAAGAACGGCACGCTTTGCCCGAAGTTCTGATGTACCAGACACATATCTTATTGAAAAACGGTTGGCCACACGGCCGGCCGTTGTTATTTCCGCACCAGCCCTTTTCCCCTGCTCACCCATTTATTGTCTTTCACCCAGAACCGGTATGGCCGGTAAGCGTCTTCCATGGCATAGGCCACGCCTACGCGCGTGCCAACGGCAATCTGCCGGGCAGGCAAGGCAGGCGCGTCTTCTATCCACACCGTATTGCCCAGCAGGCTTTGGCCCGTATGGCCGGTGGTGATGCCCAGCGCTTTGGTGAGACTGCCGGGGCCCGCCGTCAACGTATAATCTACTTTCGTTTTACCGGTGCGCAGCAGCATCTGCTCCAGCCCTTCTACGGGCTCCAGCGCGCGCACCAGCACGGCGTGGGGCACATCCCTGCCGTGCGTTACCACGTTGAAAAGATGATGAATGCCGTAACAGAGGTATACATATGCCACACCGCCCGGGGCATATATAATTTCCGTGCGGTTGGTACGCCGGTTGTTGTATGCGTGTGATGCCTTGTCCGTAACACCCGCGTAGGCCTCCGTTTCCACTATGCGGCCGGAGGTGCGCACACCGTCTATTTCCGTTACCAGCAACTTACCAAGCAATGCCCTGGACACCTTCACAACATCATCCTGTTCATAAAAAGCAAGTTCAAGTTTAGCCATGCTGCAAAATATTATTAATTTAGTTGCGTTACATTCGTTGTTCCAGGTTTACTCCCTCATATCTTATTTCTGTCATACATAAAAAGCTAAACCTTTGTTTTCATTAAGAGAAGTACTGGGAGCAGTGCAATCCTACGGCAAAGCGCATCAATTCATTTCCAGCCACCGCTTGTGGAAGTGGATCATTATTCCCGGCATTATCTATTGCATCCTGTTCGTAACGGGCATCTATTTCGTTTGGCAGTACTCCGGTGTTTTTATTGACTACGTGCTGAACCTCTTCACCCTCAAAACCTGGATAGAAGAGCTGCAGAACGGCTGGGTGAACTTCCTCTTCCTGCTGGTAGGCTTTGCGGTGCGCATGGTGTTCCTGCTCATGTATTTTTCTTTCTTCAAATACCTGTTCCTCATCATCGGCTCCCCGCTTTTTGCCTACCTGTCGGAAAAAACGGAAGCCATTATGCAAAACAAGGACTTTCCGTTCAGTTTTTCCCAATTGCTCAAAGACGTGGTGCGCGGCATCCGGCTCTCGTTCCGCAACCTGCTGTACCAGACGCTGTTCATGCTCATTATTGCCATCCTGGCATTTATTCCCATACTGGGCTGGCTTACGCCGCTGATAGCCCTTTTTGTGGAATGTTATTATTTTGGCTTTTCCATGATGGACTACAGTTTTGAGCGCCGGCGGTGGACGATGGGGCAGAGCATCACCTATATTGGCCAGCACAAAGGCATGGCCATCGGCAACGGCCTGGTGTTTTACCTGGGCATGTTCATTCCGCTCCTGGGCTGGATACTGGCCCCCTGCTATGCTGTAATTGCCGCCACTATTCATTTACAACAACAAAAGCTGCCCGATGTACGGTAAAGTATACCTGGTACCCACAGTGCTCAGCGCAGACGCCCTGTTTTCCCTGCCCGCCTACATTACAGACACCGTGCGCACGCTGCGCATCTTCTACGTCGAAAATGAGCGCACGGCGCGCAGGTTCCTGAAGGCGCTGGATAAAAGTATCGATATAGACAGCCTGCAGCTGCTGCCCATGAATGAACATGAGCCGCCAGACCTGGCAAAGGCCCGGCAACTGCTGAAAGAAGGGCATTCCATCGGCGTTATCAGCGAAGCGGGCTGCCCGGCCGTGGCAGACCCCGGGCAATTGGTGGTAAAAGCAGCGCACAGTATAGGCGCTGCCGTTATACCCATGGTAGGCCCCAACTCCATGCTGCTGGCCCTGATGGCCTCCGGCATGAACGGGCAGAACTTCCAGTTTGCAGGTTACCTGCCCGTAAAGCCTGCGGAGCGCGCTAAAGCCATCCGCGAGCTGGAGGCGGCATCCGCAAAAAAAGGGCAAACGCAGATATTCATTGAAGCCCCTTATCGTAATAACCAGTTGCTGAAAGATATACTGGCCAGCTGCAAACCGTCTACACAGGTATGCGTGGCGGTTGACCTCACTGCGCCCACAGAGTACATCCGTACGCAAAGCGTAGCCCAGTGGGCAAAACAGGCGTTTGACTTTCATAAAAGGCCTGCTATATTTTTGATAGCGGCGGAGTGAGGGAGAACTGTCTGGCAACAATGGCGTTGTTTATGCAAAGGCTGTTTTGCCGGCTCCGGGCCGTTCCCGATGCGCTCCAATAAAAAAGCCGGGCTGCGGGTGCAATGCACCACAGCCCGGCTTTCCTGTTATCTTAAACCGTCAGAACGCCACCCGCTTTCCCGTTGCCGGGTCCGTAATGGAAATAATGCTGTCTACAATGAAAGTACTGTACCCCCGCCATGGCAGCGCGCCCAGGTATTCCTTGTAATGCAGCTCCAGGAACTTACCGCTGCTGCTCATCAGCTTCTGGGCAATTCTTTCGTCCGTAACGGAAAACTGGAATTCGTTAGATTGTACGCCGCCCAGGTTCTGGGGCTTGAAGCCCGTTTGTATCAGGCGGCCTTCATAGGTTTTCCAGACATAGCCTTTCTGCACAAAAAAGTTCAGCTCCCCCGCCTTGGCGCCGCGCCCGAACACGAAGTAATAGCGGTAGAAGAAAAAGGCCGCAAAAATCAGGAGCAGCATGCTCACAAGGATGACTACAAATCTTTTCATTTGGGTGTTGTTGGTTTTTTATAAACCGTATTTATCTACAAGATACACCAATGCGCCCATTCCTACCGCACCCAGTTCAAGTTCTCTTTTATTCACGGCTTCAAACACGTCTGATGCGGCGTGGTGGTAATCAAAATAACGCTGGGAATCAGGAGAAAGTTCGGCCACGGGCGTGCCCAGCTCCCGGCGCAGCGGGCCTATGTCCACCCCGCCGCCTACTTCGTTAAAATCATAGAGGCCATAGGGTAAAAACAGGGGCAGCCAGCTTTTTACCTTGCTGCGCTGGGCCTCCGTCACTTCCATCATAAAACCGCGGGGCGTGAAGCCGCCGGCATCGCTCTCCAGGGCAAAAAGGTGTTTTTCCCGGTTGGCTTTGGCCAGCTCGGCGTATTTGAGACCGCCGCGGGTGCCGTTCTCTTCATTGGCAAACAACACTACGCGCAGGGTACGTTTGGGGCGTATGCCGGCGGCTTTAAAGGCCCTGAGTATTTCGATGGACTGTACGCAGCCGGCGCCATCGTCATGCGCGCCTTCACATACATCCCAGGAGTCAAGGTGGCCGCCCACGGTGATGTACTCATCCGGGAACTCGCTGCCTTTCAGTTCGCCTATCACGTTGTGGCCAATAGTGTCTGGCAGCATCTGGCAGGTGGTGCGCAAAAACACCCTGGCGCTGGGGTCTCCGGCAATCCTTTTGCTGAGGCGGTCTGCATCCTGCAGGCCAATGGCCACAGCGGCTATCTTGGGGAATGAATCGTTATAGCGGGTAGCGCCGGTATGGGGGTGGTTGTCTGTACTGTGGCTCATGGAGCGTACAATCACCGCCAGCGCGCCGTACCTGGAGGCCCGGCTGGGGCCCTGGGAGCGGAAACGTACCGCATCTCCGTAGGAATGGAAGGTTTTAATGAATTTGTTGTTGAACGGATAGTTGTAGAACACGATCTTTCCCTTCACCTGGTCTTTTTTCTGCTCCAGTTCCTCAAAAGACCGTACTTCCAGCACGGGCGCGGTAACGCCCTGTGGGCCGGTACCAACAGAGTTGCCCAGCGCCAGCACGTTCAGCGGCGGCACAAGATCTCGCCGGTTGCTGATGATGCGGGCCTGCTCCTTTTCCCCGCGTACCCAGTGAGGCACCTTGCACTCCTGCGTAAACACCCTGTCTGCCCCGGCGGCTTTCAGGGCCGCCTCTCCCCATTTTTCGGCTTTCACCATCTGCGGTGAACCTGCCAGGCGGCCGCCAATGGTTTTGGTGAGCACACGAAGGTTTTCATAAGCCTGGCTACGGGTGAGTATCTCATCGCTGAGGCGGCGGATGGCCAGGGAGTCTTCCTGCTGCGCAAAGGCAAATTGCGCCATGCAGCAGGCGGCCAGCGCCAGAATTGGTTTTCTCATATACGGATTATAGATTGTTGATGTAAAATTAAAACTAATAAATCCGCCACTCAACCCCAAATGAAGCTGCCATGACAGAGCCGGCAGCCCCGTGTTTTGAAATTACTTACCTTAGCACTTCATAAAATCCACAAGAAGGATGCGCATAGGAATAGTTTGCTACCCTACTTACGGGGGTAGCGGTGTGTTGGCTACCGAACTGGGAAAAGCACTGGCAGACAAAGGTCATATGGTACATTTCATCACCTACCAGCAACCGGTGCGCCTCAACGCATTTCACGCCAATATTTATTATCACGAAGTACAGGTGCCCACATACCCGCTGTTTGACTTCCCGCCTTATGAAAGCGCGCTCAGCAGCACCATGGTAGACGTGATCCTGAACCAGAAACTGGACCTCCTGCATGTGCATTACGCCATCCCCCATGCCTCCACCGCATATATGGCGCAGCAGATAGTAGCCAAGCAGGGCCGTTATATACCGTTCATCACTACTTTGCACGGCACAGACATTACCCTGGTGGGCAAGGATAAAACCTACGCCCCTGTGGTTACCTTTTCCATCAACGAGTCAGACGCCATCACCGCTGTATCTGAAAACCTGCGGGAAGAAACCTTCAAGTACTTCCCTATCGAAAAAGACATTTCGGTGATCTACAACTTTGTAGACACGGCCCGCTTTGCCCGCCGCGAGCTGCCGCATTTCCGCAAGGCCATAGCGCCCAATAACGAAAAGGTGCTGCTGCACGTGTCTAACTTCCGCAAGGTGAAGAGAGTACCTGATGTAGTGAAGGTGTTCAAACAGGTACGTGACGTGATGCCGGCCAAGCTGCTGCTGGTGGGAGACGGGCCAGACCGCCCCACTATAGAATGCATGTGCCGCGATCTGGGCATTTGTGAAGACGTCCGCTTTGTAGGCAAGCAGGAACAACTGGAAGACGTAATGTCTATCAGCGACCTGTTTTTATTGCCTTCGGAGTACGAAAGCTTTGGCCTCGCCGCGCTGGAAGCCATGGCCTCCCAGGTGCCGGTGATCTCTTCCAATGCCGGCGGCCTCCCGGAGATCAATATAGACGGCGTAACCGGCTTCAGCAGCCCGGTGGGCGATGTAGACCAGATGGCCGCCCACGCCATCCGCGTGCTGGAAGATGAAAGCCTGCTTTCCCGCCTGCGCAGGGGCGCGCTGGAACAGGCCACCCGCTTCCATATCAACAATATCATTCCCCAGTATGAAGCGCTGTATGATGCAGTGCTGCAACAAGCCCTGGTAAAATCATAAACGGCACGCGCTGTTGCGCAGACGCCTGATAAAAAAAGGCTGGCCATGTGACGTGGCCAGCCTTTTTTGCATACCGTATTGTCCGTTTATCTCAGTTTGATCCAGTTATTGGCGTTCTGCAATGCACCGCCTTTATACACCTGCACTTCCACCTCACCCATAGACTCATCTTCATTGGAACGCGCGGAACCTATCACCTGGCCTGTTCTCACCTTGTCTCCCGCACGCACGCTGGGGCTTTGAATACCTACATAGTTGGTGAAGTACTGCCCGTGCTTCATGATGATTACAAAGCCGGCGCCGGGAATGGAGAACACGCGGGATACCGTGCCTTCAAATATAGCCCTTACCGCACCGCCCTTGCGGGTGCCAAACACAATACCATCGTTTTCTACGGTGATCCGCTCCATGTCGGCATTTTTCTGCTTGCCGAAGTAGCTCACTATCATACCTGACTCTACGGGCCAGGGCAGCTTGCCCCGGTTGGCCTCAAAGTTGTCTGACAGCGCGGCCGCTTCAGGAGAAGCTTCCAGTACGTTCAGCACCCTGCTTGGTTTTTCTGCGGCCACTTCCGGCTCTTTGACGGGCGGCGGGGGCGGAGGCGGCTGCGTAACCGCGGCAGTAGGGTTGTTTTTGGCAGCCTCTGCAGCAGCGGCCAGGGCGCGTTTCCGCTCTTCTTCCCTGCGCTTGCGCTCCGCTTCGGCGGCTTTCTTCTTAGCCAACGCTTCAGCTTCCGCCTTGCGGCGGGCGTCTTCTATTTCTTTCCGGATGGCCAGGCGGATAGCGTCCTGCACCTTCTTCTGTGCTTTCTTTTTCTCATTGATATCCTGCAGCAGTTCCTTTTCGCGGCCTTTCAGCTTGGCCACCACCTCATCTTTCTCCTTCCGGTCTTTCTCCAGCGTTGCCCTTTCCTCCTGCTCAGACTTCAATGCGGTAGAACGTTTACCCCGTTGCTCCTGCAAATTCTTCACCTTCAGCTTCAACTGCTCCTGCGTTTCAAGAATGTTATCTGCCTGGCGCTTGCGGAACTCGCGGTATTGTTTGAGATACTGGTAGCGGCGGATGGCCTCATTAAAACTGTCTGCCGAAAAAACAAAGTTGAGCATGGCATAGCTGCTCCGGTTTTTATAAGCTGCTACAATCAGTTGTGCATATTGCTGTTTGAGGGTATCGAGGTCTCTTTCAAGGGTTTTCACATCACGGAGGGCGGCGTTGATATCTCCATTGATGAAATTGATCTCTTCATTGATATTGCGGATCATGCGGGCACGCAGGTCTATCTTGTTGCGGAGCGCGCGCAATTGGCCCAGGCTCTCCTTGCTGGTTTTCTGGGTTTCGCGCAGCATGCTCTGCGCCTCCTCCATCTGCTTTTGTATTGCCCGCTTCTGCCGTTCCAGTTCTTCCCGGGACGGCTGGTTCTGCGCCTGCAGCATAGCCGGCATCAGCGTCAACGCCATCAGTAAAACAGGGATAAACTTTTTCAATTGCAGCATTTTTATGTTCAATGATGTTTTATAACGTTAAATATACTACGAAATTGCCAGCCGCGCCCAATTACTGGCGCGTATACTTGTCAGGCACCGGGAAGGGGAAAGACTGTGGTTTGTTGAACTCCATCCGTTTAAAATCCAGCGCTACTTTCACCACGCTCTTGTCTTCCACATAGATCTTCCGCTGGAAGGCTATCTTTCGCCCGTCTACCATCTTGTGCGCGCCATAGGTCAGTTCTACCACGCGGGTATTGGCAGCAGTGCTGTCGCGGTCTGTAATGCGGCATTGCTGTATCACATAATCGTCCGCAAAAACATTAAAAAGGCTCACCAGCGTGGGCTGTATGGAGGCAAAAGAGATCACTGACTGGGTGGTTACCACATTGGAAATGGAATCTGACAGGAACACAGCATTCCCCACAATCAGGTCTTGCAGGGTTCTGAGGTCCATATTGAGCTTCAGCATTTCCTGCCCTTCCTGTACGTTGCGGAGGGTAACGGTACCTTCCAGGCGGTTCACGATCTTGATACTGTCTCTCGTAACCAGTATGCGGGCGCCTTCAATGTTGGCAGGGCCGGCCACTCTTATCCAGATGGCGCTGTCATATTCCATGCGGATGTTAACGCCGAGGTTGTTCATGCGTTTGCCCCGGTCATCGTCATAGTCCATTTTCAGCTCTGCGGAAAAGGTTTTGAACTCAATACGGTTGGCACGTACTTTTTCGAGAATGTCTTTAGCGAGGGCGGCTTCCTTTTCCCGGCTGAGCGCGTCTGTACTGCGGCCGGTAGTATCCGAAGGAAAAGTGGCGCGGGTTATTTTGGTAGCCTTGCATGAAAATAATACGAGGCTGAATAAACATGCAACAATTTGTAGTACTGCTTTTTGCTCCATTATACGTGTAATAGTTTTCATGGCCCGTGCCTTATGCGGTCAGCGGTCCAGGCTTTTGATATAACGCTTCTCTGCTATTTTGCGGGCCAGCCCCTGCGAGTTGGCGCCCCTGGCCTTGGCCAGCTGCCAGTACTCCACGGCTTTATCTTTTTCGTTGAGATTGAAAAGGATATCGCCGTAATGTTCCAGCACATCAGGGTCCTGCCGCGCTTCCGGGTACTGCATTGCTTTCTCTATCCAGCTCCGGGCCTGCTGATACTTGCCCATCCTGAAAAGGATCCAGGCGTAGGTATCCATATACGTAGGACTTTCCGGCTTCAGCTCCAGCGAGCGGCGGCTGAGCTCCTCAGCCTTCTCCAGGTTGTCTCCCCGCACGGAAAGGTAATAGCTGTAGTTGTTCATTACGATATGATCTTTGGGCCGGAGCGTCAGCACCATATCGTAACTGCTGTCGCTGCGGGCATGCAGCCCGCTGGCATGGTAGGCGTCTCCCAGCAGGGCGTATACGTCTGCCACAAACCGTTTTTCACCACCGATGGCCAGCGCCGTGTTGAGAGACTGGATGGCCGTATCGTACCGCTGCCTGAAATAATTGGCAAGACCATTGAAATAGAAGCCCATGAACTCTTTCGGGAACTGGCGGGTAACGTGGGCGCTCACGCGCAGCAGGGAATCCGTCTGTTCCGTGCGGGAGTACATCCACATTAGCTGGTACCATACGCTGAAACGGGTAGAATCAAGCGCAATGGCTTTTTTATAGTTCACCAGCGCACTGTCTGGCCGGTCTGCCTGTGAAAACATGTCCGCCCGCAGGGCATAGGCCTTGGCTTCCCGGGGGTGGGCTTCCACAATGAGGCCGGTAAGCAGCAGCCCTTCCGCACGTTTGGTAGTATCTGTTTCCAGCATTTGCAGATAGGGGTATACGAAAGATATCTTTTCGTCAATATTATACTCCTTGTTCTGGAACGCCTTCACCAAAAAAGCCCGGTACTTGGGCTCATTGCCGTTCTTCTTTTCGTAGTTGGCAATGGCGATCAGGGCACGCGGGTGGTACGGGTCTATCTGCAGAATGGTATCATACACGGCCCTTGCTTCCGGAACGCGTTCCGCAGCATCGTAAATTTCCGCCAGCAGGCCCCAGTAACGCAGTTCTCCCGGTTCCTGCCGGGTGAGCTTGCGCACTTCAGCGGCGGCCTTGTCTACCATGTTCAGCCGCATAAAAATGCGCTGCTTCTGGAACACCAGGTCTTCCACCACGCCCACACGGCTTTCAATAGTATCAAACACCTCCAGCGCTTCAGAGAAATGGCGGCCTTTGGAGAGGGACATGCCTTTGTTGAAAAGCAGGTCATCGTCTTGCGGGTATTGCCGGCTCAGCTGGTCATACACCACGGCGGCGCTGTCAAACATTTCGTTGACGGTATATGCGTCTGCCAGGGCCATGCGGAACCATTTGTTGGAAGTGTCCAGCTGTACGGCCCTGCGGGCAAAGCCCAGGGAGTAGGCCGGGTTGCGCACTTCCATGAAGAGGCGGCTCAGCTCGTAATAAACGGTGGGGTTGTTGCGGTTGAGGCGGATGTAATCAGAGTACTGGGTGATGGCCGTTTTGTAATCGCCTAACATTTTGGAGCGCTGGGCCGCAAAGAACAGGCTGTCTGCCCGCTGCTCCAGCACCTGCTGCTGCACGCCGGCGGGCACGGAGGCAACTTTGCGGTTGCTTCCGCAGCCTGCGGCCGTTAAGGCGACAGCAATTGTTATAACGATAACGGTTAAACGCATACTCAGGATTTTCCCGTATGGCCAAAGCCGCCTACGCCCCTTGTTGTATCTGACAACTCAGGCACTTCTGCCAGCGTTGCCTGTACAAAAGGAGCAATCACCATCTGTGCAATGCGGTCTCCATGCTGGATGGTTTGCGGTTCGTTAGACAAATTGATCATTATGATCTTGATCTCACCCCTGTAATCAGCATCTATCGTGCCGGGAGTGTTCAGCAGGGTAAGCCCCTGCTTGATAGCCAGCCCGCTGCGGGGGCGTACCTGCGCTTCAAAGCCGGCAGGCAGCTCCATAAACAGGCCGGTGGGCACCAGCGTGCGCTCCAGCGGCTGCAGGGTGAGCGGCGCGGCCAGGTTGGCGCGCAGGTCCATACCAGCGGCATCAGCCGTGGCGTAAGATGGTAACGGATTTTCCGAACGGTTAATGATCTTTACTTGTATATCAGCCATTTGAACAAAGGTAAACAGTTAAAAATAAACACTACTGCTTTTCCAGCAGCACGGTAGCATAGGCCACTACCCCTTCTTCCCGGCCCACAAAGCCCAGCTTTTCCGTTGTGGTGGCCTTGATAGACACTTCTTCTACCGTAAGCCCCAGCAGGCGGGCAATTACCTCCTGCATTTGCGGAACATAGAGTTTTATTTTAGGCGCCTGCAGGCACAATGAGGAATCAACGTTCACCACACCGTAGCCCTTCTCCCCGATCAGCTCCCGGCAGCGGCCCAGCAGTATCTTGCTGTCTATATCCTTGTACGCCTGGTCTGTATCGGGGAAATGCACCCCAATATCTCCAAGGCCTGCCGCGCCCAGCATGGCATCACAAATAGCATGCAGCAACACGTCTGCATCGCTGTGGCCCAGCGCGCCCTTGTGATGAGGCACCAGCACGCCGCCCAGCCAAAAGTCCCTTTCCGGTACCAGTTGGTGAAAATCCACCCCTAATCCAATCCTTAATTTGCTCATAGTAGTCAAAAAAAAATATTACGATCTGTTAAAATAATAAATCCTCCCTTGGTACCGGAGGATTTATTCGTTGTTTGCGATTATTATTATGGCAAAGATACTGCACTATTCGTCATTCCCGGACAGGTCGAATGTAAGGGTGAAGCGGAGCGTGTTAGACAGCGGGTTGCGCTGTATACCCGTTCCGGAAGGCACCAGGTAAGAGAAGTTCAGCCCGAAAATATTGTATTTCACGCCCAGGCCCGCTGTAAAATAACGGCGGTTGCCCTTGGTCTTGTGCTCGTTGTAATAACCGGCGCGTACTGCAAACTGGTCGTTATACCAGTATTCGCCGCCGAAGGAATACATCAGCTCATGCAGTTCTTCCTTAAAGCCCCCCGGCGCGTCCCCGAAAGAGGAGAACATGCCTTCCAGCATGCTTTTGTCAGGATAAGTGCTGTCAAGCCTGGGCGTAGGCACCAGCAGCTTGTTCACATCCAGCGAAAAGGTCACTTTGTTGTATTCATCTATCCCGATGGTATAAGAGGTACCCAGGCCCAGGTTGGTGGGCAGGAAGTCTTTTTGTGCGGACTGCGTGTAGGAAATACGGTTACCGATATTGGTAATGGCAAAACCGAAGCTCCAGTTATTCACCAGGCCATTATCTTTCTCAAAATCCCTGGTGTAAAAACCGCTGAGGTCAGCTGCCACGGCGCGGCCGGGGCGTATGGTCTGCTGGTCTGGCGTAAGGCCGGTGGCCAGGCTGGAGTGGATGTAACGCAATGCCACGCCCAGAGACCAGTGGTCACTCAACTTACGGGCATAACCGGCGTCTATGGCAAATTCACGGGGGCGGAAGGTGCCGTTGTCTGCGCCGCCAATGTCGCGGAACTCAATATCTCCCAGTGAAAAATAACGGAGAGAACCGCCAATGGCCTGCAGTTCGTCAATCTGCGTGTATCCGGCCAGCTGCGCCAGGAACACGTCGTTCACCAGCTCTTTTAACCAGGGCGTATATGTAACGGCTACCGCCGATTTCTTAGGGGCAAAAGGCAATTTGGAAAGGTTCCAGTAAACGGAGTTGGCATCCGGCGAAATGGCAAGGCCGGCATCGCCCATAGCACCGCTTCTGGCGTCAGGGGATATACGAAGAAAAGGTACGGCTGTGTTAATGGTATTCATGCGCCCGTCCAGTTCATCTCTGCTGGGAGGGTCCTGCTGGGCAAAAGACTGCTGGCTGAGGAATAGGGCAGACACGCATATTGCAACCGTCGTAATCCTTGAAAACATGCAAAATATGTTTAATAGCTAAATGTAAAAATAACGTCTAATTTATGAATAACAAGTGACGGGGGCACAAAAAAACACATCATAATTACATTTCAAATTTACACAATTTTTAATATATAAATTACAATAATATCATTTTTCCTCCAAACACTTTTTCCTTACCCATGCTCTTAACTATAACCTGATAAAAATAGACGCCAGGGGTCAATTGTACTCCCGAATCGCTCCTTCCGTTCCACGGAATGCCAGAATAACGGCCGTTTGTTCCATTTATTGTGCTTTTGATTGTGCTCACCTGCCGGCCGGTGGCTGTAAAGATACGTATAAGCACATCAAGATCAGTGTTTTGCTGGTTGTGGCTGAACATAAAACGGGTCTGGCCGCGGAAAGGATTGGGATAATTGTATACTTTTTCCACTGCCAGCACGGATTTGGGCACAACAGTAAACGAGATGTTAATGGTTGAAGAATTATTGTAGCTGTCCCACGCCCGGATGGTAAGGGTATGTTTGCCGGGAGCCAGGCCTGCCAGCGGGAAGGTAACCCGGCCCTCCCGGAAGTTGCCGGGAGCGGTGGTATAAAATTCGTTCATATTGTAGAACTGCGTGCTGTCATCCAGCACCGCTACAATATCATGCCCGATGCCGTTACCGGTGGCGTTGATGCCGCTCTCGTCATGCAGGTACACCAGCAGCAGCGGATCTTCAGCGGTAAGGCCGCCGTCCCGGAAAGACTCGTCGTTCATCCAGGCCCTGATCAGCGGGCCCTGGTTATCTGCGGGGGCATTGGCGGCAGTGCCGGTAACAGCCAGGTTGGCGTAGGTGCCGCCGCCGTCTTCGGTTTCATTGCTGGTATAATAGCTGATCTTGCCGGCTCCGGGCGTAACGGCAATGTCTTTAGGCACTACAAAAGTAAAACGGAACTGGCCGTTCTGCACAGGCTGGCTGCCCCGGAACAGGGCCCTGTTCTGCACCTGGTAATCTGCCGCCGTACTGCCGGGGTCATTGCCCAGGGTGCGGTAGGTGGCAGGTTTGTCAAACACGGTCATGTACAGCATGCCGTTGTAACCGGTTTGCACGTTGCCGGCGGCATCTCTCACGCTGCCCGCTACCGTGTATTGCCCCAGGGCCCGCAAGGTGTCTGCCGTGCCGGCGGGGCGGCCGTTAAGGGAGTCGGTATACACCGTCCATTTCGGGAAAGCGAGTGACAGGGCCGGGTCTCCCAGCAGCTGGAATTTGCGGTTGTTCACAATATCTCCCAGGGTGGCATAGGTTTCATTTTTAGCCCGCATGGCCCCCTCTCCCAGCGTAGGCAGGCGCCCGCCCGCGCCGGGCTGAAAGGCCAGCCGGAAATAGTTGGCGTTCATAACCAGGTTGGAGCTGGCAAACACGGGGCGCGTGGTGGTCATCAGCGCTATGGCGCCGCCTTTTTCCCGGCTGAGCAACTTCTCTCCCAGGGAGTGGAACTGCGGGTTGTCAAACGGCGCAAAGTCGCACGTGGCAGTTACCAATAAAGGCAAACGGTGCTCATTATTCCAGGCGTTCAAGGATGTTTCATCCATCACGGCTTCTTCCGCCAGCCGTGAAAAGCTGCCGTGGCCGGTGTAGTTCCACACCAGCGTACCGTTGAACATGCGGCGGTTAATGGCCTCATTGGCAGCGGGGTAACGGCTGCCGGAAGCGCCGGACACCTGGGGGAAGGCATCCAGGTAATATTTGGCGATGTTGTAGCGGGGCTGCTCCTGTTCAATAATGCGGCTTACTTTTTCCGCATCCTCGAAATGGAGATTACCGTCTTCATCATCCGCCACAAACGTCATTTCATTACGCCAGGGCCCAAAGCCGGCGGGAGAATGATACTGCATGATCTTGTTCACCACCGCCGCCGCTTCCGCTATATTACGCACGGGCAGGCGGCCAATGGCCACATCCAGCAGGGGATTGCCGCCAATATGGTCACTGTCGTCAAGAAATCCGAAATAGTCGTCAGACATATGCGTGTTGATACCATGCAGCGAGGCCGTGCTCTGCCAGGTAGGCACCATGTTGGATGCGTCTTTGTACATAAAGGAAGCGCGGCCGAAGAGGAGCAGGTACTTCAGGCCGCTGCGGTCATAATGCATCTTGACAAAATCCCGCAGGGCCGTAGGGTCTGCCAGGCCGGAGCCGAACTCGTTATAGATCTCTTCCGTTGTGGCCACCCCCACATCCAGGCCGGCGCTGCCGTGCCAGGCCGCCAGCTTGTCCGCTTCCGGGCGCAGGGCGGCGGTGGTCACTATCAGCATGCCGGAAACGGCGCTGCCATGCAGGTTTTGGTTGGGCACCGGGCCCACATACTGCGGTTGGGGCAATGCGTCGGGATTAAAGGCCACATACTCCCGCAGGCTGCCGCAGTTTCGGTCGAAACGCAGGGTATTGCCAGCCAGCCGGGTTTTCAGCTGCACCGGCCGCAGGGGGGCCGTTACGTCCCACACCTGGGTTTGAGGGGCGGCATTGGTGATCTCGAAGGTGGCGGGGCCGGCGCAACGCGTATCTCTGAAAGGCAGCGAGCCAGACGCGGGCATAACCAGCGGGCTGCGGCCCAGTATTTCTATGTAATCCAGCCAGCCCCGTGCGGCGGCATTGCCCTGGTACCGGAGGGTAATGGCAGCGCCGCCCGTATAGGGGAAATACGCTTCTACGGCCGTGGCATACTCGTCAAAAATATTGCCGCTCACCGGGCCGGGTACCAGCCGCTGCCCGGCTATCTCGAACTGGGAGCCGCCCGTACTGCGCGCTACCGCCCTTATGCGGAGATGCGCATCTGTTAGCCCGGCCGCCGGCATGGGCAGGGTGAAGTTCCTTTCCTGCAGGGTGGCGTTCAATTCCTCGCCCAGCCAGTCTTTTCCGCTGGAAAGGATGTTGTAAAGATCTTTTTCATAGAAAGCGCGGTAGTTGTAGGTGGTAACGGGAGGGCCGGGGGGAGCGGCGGAAGCGTCTTCCCCGATACGGAGACCGCCCGGACTGACATGCAGGAAATAACAAACGGAATCTGCATACAAATGCCTTGCATGGCGGAACCCTTCAGGAGTATTGGCCCAGGTATGCGGGCCTTCGGCGTAAAACAGGAGGTAGTCTCCCCCGTTCATCACCCCGTCTCCCCCATCTGCCACCCAAACGGCATTTTCCGGAAGGTCGTCCGGGCGGGGCAAGGCATTGTCTTCTGCCAGCATCTGCCCACCCGTACCATACACCCGCAGGGAAGCGGAGGCCAGGTTGGTGGTATTGATGCCCATGGCTTGCAGCAGGGGCACATCTACCCGGTACACCCCGGCCTCTTTGACCGCCAGTTTGTACCAGTTGCCATCCGCCAGCACAGACCGGGAGGCATAGCCCCGTTGCCCGTAAGCCTCACCCAGCCAGCAAAGCAGGCATGCCAGAGCGCAAAGAACGGAGCGGGTGGTTGTCATCAGGATGGCAGGATTTGTATATTTGATACAAACCTAATGTATCTCAGGGGATTTCGCAACCGGGGGAGGAGCAATGTACCACCTGCTTATAGATTAATTTTTTTTGCTATAAAATAAAAAAGCATACATTTGCGTTTACCTAATTGAATACCTAAATTGTATCGATCAAAAGCTGTTATCGCATGCGCAGATTAACCTCCTTATCCTTGATTGTAGGCACCGGTGTGATGTTGTCCATGTCGGCCTGTAAGAACGGGGGCCTTTTCGGAAAGAAGAAAGAATCTTCATCCGCTACCGGGTGGACGTATAACGACCCGAAGATGGGCGGGTTTTCCGTTGCCAAAAATAAAGACCAGTTTACCGGCCCCGGCCTTGTATTTGTACAGGGCGGCACCTTTGCCATGGGCGCTACGGAGCAGGACGTGATGTCTGACTGGAACAATATACCCCGCCGTATTACGGTGTCTTCGTTTTACATAGATGAAACGGAAGTATCCAACGTAAACTACCGCGAGTACCTGTACTGGCTTACCCGCATGTACGGCGAATCTTTCCCCGACGTATACCGCAACGCCCTGCCGGACACGCTGGTATGGCGTAGCGAGCTGGCTTATAACGAGCCGCTGGTGGAATATTATTTCCGCCACCCGGCCTATAACGATTACCCGATTGTAGGCGTAACCTGGAAACAGGCAACAGACTATGCCAAATGGCGCTCCAACCGCGTGAATGAAAAGCTGCTGATGGACGCGGGCCTGCTTTCTAAAGCAGACATCATGAACCAGGCAGACGATAATACTTTTGACAGCAAATCATACATGGCGGGCCTCTACGAAGGCACGCCCGGTAAAATGAGCAAAAGCGCCAAGAAACAATTCAGCAATCCTGACGGGTCTCCCCGCGGCGCGCAGTTTGAAGACGGCATCATGCTGCCCAACTACCGCCTGCCTACGGAAGCTGAATGGGAATATGCGGCGTTGGGCTACATAGGCCAGAACCCGAACCCTTCCAAAAAAGAAGGTAAACGCGGTGAAGAGCTGATTCTCAACAAACAGATCTATTCCTGGGGCACCAACAACAGCGGCCTGCGCGATATTCGCCGCGGCAACTGGCAAGGCCAGTTCCTCGCCAACTTCAAGCGCGGCTCCGGTGACAACATGGGTATGGCCGGTGGCCTGAATGACCGTGCGTCTATTCCGGCCCCCGTTCAATCTTACTTCCCGAACACTTTTGGCATCTATAACATGTCTGGCAACGTAAGCGAATGGGTACAGGACGTATACAGGCCGCTCACCACCATTGACGGTGACGACTTCAACTACTTCCGCGGTAACAAGTTCCAGACGGTTTACCAGAACGCAGAAAAAGAATTTGAAAAAGACAGCCTGGGCGCGCTAAAAATGCGTGATGTAACAGACGAAGAGTCTGCCAGCCGCCTCAACTACCAGAAAGGTGACGTGATCAACTACCTTGACGGTGACTCCCTCTCCCTGGTGGAATACGGCTACGGCATTACCTCCCTGATCAACGACAAGTCAAGGGTGATCAAAGGCGGCAGCTGGAATGACCGTGCATACTGGCTTTCGCCCGGTAACCGCCGCCACATGCAGGAAGACATGGCCACCAACACCGTTGGTTTCCGCTGCGCCATGGACCGCGTGGGCAGCCCCGAAGGCAACAAGTTCAAAACCGGCCAGGTATTCAAGAAACAACGCCAGAAAAGATAGCAGCATACAATTATCGGTATAAAAAAACGGGAAAGAAGATGATCTTCTTTCCCGTTTTGCTTTTATGGCTGCTACGTTTGAATCAGCGTTTTGATTTGGCTTTGGCCGCGGCCTTTTTGGTTGCAGCTTTTTTAGGTGCCGCTTTCTTCGCTGCTGCTTTTTTAGCTGCTGCCTTTTTCGGCGCCGCTTTTTTCGCAACCGGCTTTGCTTTCACCGCGACTTTTTTAGCTGCGGTCTTTTTAGGAGTTGCTTTCTTTGCGGCTGCTTTTTTAGGTGCGGTCCTCTTTGCAACCGGCTTCGCTTTCACCGCTACCTTTTTAGCCGCAGCTTTTTTAGGAGTGACCTTCCTGGTTGCCGCCTTTTTTGCCGCTGCTTTTTTCGCAACCGGTTTTGCCTTCACTGCCACCTTTTTAGCTACAGCTTTTTTAGGAGTTGCTTTCTTTGCTGCCGCTTTTTTGGGTGCGGCCTTCTTTGCAACTGGCTTCACTTTCACTGCTACCTTTTTAGCTGCGGCTTTCTTAGGAGTGGCTTTCTTTGCTGCTGGTTTTGCTTTAGCCGCTGCCTTTTTAGGCGCCGCTTTCTTGGGAGCAGCCGCCTTTGCTTTGGCTGCTGCCTTCTTAGGAGCAGCCTTGGTGACTGCTTTCCTGGCGGCAGGTTTCACTTTGGCGGCAGCTTTCTTTCCTGCTGGCGCGGGCGCCGGTGCTGCAGGTTTCGCTGCCGTCTTTTTCTTCGCCGCAGCCTTCTTCGAAGCTGCTACAGCAGCAGCTTTTTCCTGCTCAGCCGCTTCCTCGGATGCAGCTGTCGAAATTTCTTTGGCCTTGCTCATCACATCATGGATCTCTTCAATGGCCTCTGCGTCAGGCGTGTTGGTTTCTTCTGCCACAGGCGCAGCCGCGGCTTCTTCAACAGGCTCGCTCCGGAACGGTCCCGCCGCTTCTTCACCTTCCCACAACGCAAGTATCTGCGCGGCATGGTCCCCATTGTCGGGCCTTTCAATGATGTGGGCTATAACGCCGTTCTCGTCAATGAGAAAGGTGGTGCGGTGCGTACCGTCATAAGTACGGCCCATAAATGTCTTCTCACCCCATACGCCGTAAGCGTTCAGGATGGTATGGCTTTCGTCTACCAGTATCGGGAAAGGCAGATCATATGTTTCCGCAAATTTCCGGTGGCTCTTTTCGTCGTCTTCACTCACCCCGATCACGGCGTAGCCCTTTTGCAGCAGGCGCGCGTGATGGTCCCGGAGGTTACAGGCCTGGGTGGTGCATCCGGGGGTCATGTCATGCGGGTAAAAATAGAGGATCACTTTCTTTCCTGAAAAGTCGGCCAGCGATACATCCTGGCCATGCTGGTCTTTGGCTGTAAAGGCGGGAGCAATGTCCCCGGGTTTAAGATGCTTCACGGTTTCTAGCGTTTAAACGTCAAAGTATATGTGGTTTCGTTGTTCGCAATATCAGTTACGGTCAGCTTCAGGGTGTGGCTACCGGGGGGGCAGTGCTCGTCAAAGCTGTAGCTGAGCACATTCCCTCTCCGTGAAAACCGCAGCCACTTCCCGTCCAGCTCCGCGCGGTAAGACTTGATGCCGCTGGCATCACTCATGGAGAAAGACATTTTTCCTGCCTTTGACAGGTTGATGCCAGGTTTCAGCCCGCCCAGCGGGGTGATCCTCGGCTTCACGGTATCCGCCGTGAGATAAAAATCTCCCAGGTCGCGGAAGGTGCCCTTATACCAGCCGTTTTCATACACGGCCGCGGAAATGCTTTCTCCCGCTCCTTTCCGCACAATCACCATTTTATTTTGCAGCTCCGCGGGCACCGGCCTTACAGGCTTGATGCGCAGCCCGAAGTTGTAGTGGACCGGCACCAGCGCAGTATGTAACCGGTAGGTGTTGGAATAAGCTGTAGCGTTAGGAATTTCAACATACCGGAAACAAATTTCGTCATACAAAGATCCTTCTTCCAGATAAAATTCCACAGCATTATTTTCAAAAATATTACGGGATTCCGGGTACATCGTATTGGCGCAAACCGGTACCGCAGGCGGGGTGCCGGACTGCTGCAGCGTAATCTTCACATCAGATTTATTGCCGTAAGCGTCCGTTACGCGCAGCGTAACCGGGTGCGGTTGTTTGTCAGACAGATCGATGGTGCCGTCACCTATCATTTCCTTGTAAATGCCCAGCTGGTTGCCGGGCAGCGCAAACAGCAGTTGCACGTAAGGGCCGCCCCCCTTCTTCATTTTGTAGTCTATATGGGCATTGAGGTAGCGGGTTTCGTCATAGCCGATATTGTCCAGCTGGAAACCGCAGTCAATCTCCCCGTTCTGTATCAGCATGGCTTCATAGATGCCGTTGGGATTGGGAGAATTGCTCTGCCTGTCAAGTGCGGAAATGCCGAGCCCCACCTTGTCTGTAGGAACGGTAACCACCGGGCGGGTGGCCGTATAGCCTGCGGCGGTCTTTTTCACCGGCACCACAATGGGCGTCTGTTCATAAAAGCTGCGGTTACGGTCGTAAACCACTATGCGCGATATTTCCGGGTCTCTCGTGTCAGGTATGTTGAAGCCGAACAGCATGGGGTTCAACGGTTTTTCGGTTTGAGTGTCCCTTATCTCGAAATGGAGGTGCGGGCCTGCGGAGCCACCGGTGTTGCCGCTCCAGGCTACAAACTCACCTTTTTTAACGGGAAACAGGCCCTCCGGTATGGTAAGGTCTGCCGCCCAGCTTTCCTGCTCATACTGCTTGCGGGTCACATATTCTTCCAGCAGCGGGTAGAACCGGTTGAGGTGGGCATACACCGTCGTATAACCGTTGGGGTGAGTGATGTACAGCACATTGCCGAAGCCCAGGTGTGATACCCCAACACGGCTGACATACCCGTCTGCCGCGGCATGTACCGGCAGGTTTTCCCGTTGCTGGGTTTTGAGGTCGAGCCCGGAATGGAAGTGATTGGGGCGCAATTCCCCGAAGTTGCCCGCCAGTTCAATGGGCACGTTCAGCGGGTTCCTGAAATATCCTTTAGGGTACTGTTTTTCCGGTAAAGCCTGCGCCAACACAAGCTGGGGCATCATTAGCAACCAAACTAGCTGTCTTTTCATCCTGTAAAAGTAATTGATATGCTGTGAAGGTTTAAAATTACGATGAAACACAATCATTTAACATATTTTTCAACTAAAGGTGACAGAGTTTCCTTAATTTCCAACTACCAAAACAACAGTTATGAGCTACCCGATTCATGAAATACAGGGCATTGGCCCCAATTATGCCAGCAAGCTGATAGGCATCGGTATAGATACCGTGGCCAAATTGCTGGAAGACGGCAATACACGTACCGGCAGGCTGCGCCTGGCCGAGTCTACCGGCATTCCGGAAAGCCTGCTGCTGAAGTGGGTGAACCATGCAGACCTGATGCGCATCAACGGTGTGGGAGACCAGTTTGCAGAACTGCTGGAAGCCGCCGGCGTTGATACCGTAAAGGAACTGCGCAACCGCGTTCCGGAAAACCTGCACGCCAAGGTGACAGAGCTGAACGCCCTTAAGAACCTGAGCGGCAGGGTGCCCTCCCTGGCAGAAATAACAGGAATGATCAGCCAGGCCAAAGACCTGGAGCCGGCCATTTCCTACTAATAACAAGGCATCTTAACGCTAATATCAACCTACAACTGTTTATTGCATTACAGACGCCTTATGAGCGGCCTGTGCCTTCCAGGGCACGGGCCGTGTTTTTTCTGTTTTTTCGTCTTACTTTAGTCTCCGCAAAAACTATCCATGTCTATCATCGTATCGCAGATCACCAAGCTGTACGGGCAGCAAAAAGCAGTGGACGGCATCTCTTTTGAGTTGCAGAAGGGCGGTATTGTAGGCTTTTTGGGGCCTAACGGCGCCGGCAAATCCACCACCATGAAGATCATCACGAGCTACCTTCCTCCCAGCGAGGGGCAGGCCAGCGTGTGCGGGTTTGACGTGGCCAAACAGCCCATGGAAGTGCGGCGGCGGGTAGGGTACCTGCCGGAAGCCAACCCGCTGTACCCTGACATGTACGTAAAGGAGTTCCTGGAATTTACGGCCGGCCTGCACCGCCTGGGGCGGGAAACCGGGCCGCGCATCAGGGAAATGATAGGCCTTACCGGGCTGGGACCGGAGCAGCACAAAAAGATAGGCGCCCTTTCCAAAGGATATAAACAGCGTGTAGGCCTGGCCCAGGCACTGCTGCACAACCCTGAAGTACTGATTCTTGATGAGCCCACTTCCGGCCTTGACCCCAACCAGCTGGCGGAGATAAGGGCTCTCATCAAAAGCCTGGGAGAAGACAAGACAGTGATGCTCTCCACCCATATCATGCAGGAAGTGGAAGCCATGTGCAACCGGGTGATCATCATCAACAAGGGCCGCATTATAGCAGACGACGCCATCAGCGCCCTGCAGCAGGGGGGCGGGGCCTACATACAGGTGCAGTTCAGCGAGGCGGTGCCTGCCGGGGAACTGGAGCAGCTGCCGGGCGTAACCCGCGCCGTGGCGGCGGAAGGGCATGTATGGCGGCTGTATACGGCCGAACCGGAAACCGTACGGAAAAACCTGCTTCAATTCTCTTTGAATAATAACCGGAACATCCTTTCTTTGCACAGCAATTCGCAGTCGCTCGAAGCGGTGTTCAGGGAACTGACAAACTAGTGGTACACGCAGCCGGGTAGGCGCCGGCGGCTGAAAATTCACTTTTTCTAGATTTAACAATAAAAAATTTTACCCATGAGTATCATTTCAGAGATCCATGCCAGACAGATTTTAGACAGCCGCGGCAACCCCACGGTAGAAGTTGATGTAACCACAGAAGACGGCCACGTAGGCCGGGCCGCGGTGCCTTCCGGCGCTTCCACGGGCAAGCATGAGGCCGTAGAGCTGCGTGATGGCGACAAGGGCGTGTACATGGGCAAAGGCGTGATCAAAGCAGTGACCAATGTGAACGAAGTAATTGCTGATGAACTGATTGGCTGGGACATCAGTGACCAGGCCGGTGTAGACAAACTGCTCATTGAACTGGATGGTACTGAAAATAAAGGCAAACTGGGCGCCAATGCCACCCTGGCGGTGAGCATGGCCGTAGCCAAAGCCGCTGCAGAAGCCTTCGGCCTGCCCTTGTTCCGCTACCTGGGCGGCGTAAACGCCACCACCCTGCCCATTCCCCTCATGAACATCGTGAATGGCGGTGCGCACGCTGATAATAAAATAGATTTCCAGGAATTTATGATTGTGCCCGTAGGCGCCGACAGCTTCTCTGAAGGCCTCCGCTGGGGCGTGGAAATTTTCCACCACCTGAAATCCGTACTGAAGAAAAAAGGCTATAGCACCAACGTGGGTGACGAAGGCGGCTTTGCCCCCGAGATCCAGAGCAACGAAGAAGCCATTGAAACCGTGCTGCAGGCTATTGAAGCTGCCGGTTACAAGGCAGGCTCCCAGATAGGCATTGCCCTGGACGCGGCCAGCAGCGAAATGTATAGCGACAAGGACGGCACCTACAAATTCTATAAAAGCTCCCAGAAAGTGATCAGCAGCGATGAAATGGTGGCTTACTGGGCGGAATGGTGCAAAAAATATCCCATCCTCTCTATTGAAGACGGTATGGCGGAAGACGACTGGAACGGCTGGAAAAAACTCACCGAAACCGTTGGCGGCAGCGTGCAACTGGTGGGAGACGACCTGTTCGTGACCAATGTAAAACGCCTGAAACAGGGTATTGAGCAAAATATTGCCAACAGCATCCTCATCAAGGTAAACCAGATAGGTACCGTTACCGAAACCATCAACGCAGTGAACATGGCGCACAAGGCAGGTTATACCTCCATTATGAGCCACCGCTCCGGCGAAACGGAAGACACCACTATTGCTGACCTTGCCGTGGCCCTCAACTGCGGCCAGATAAAAACCGGTTCTGCCAGCCGTACAGACCGTATGGCCAAGTACAACCAGTTGCTGAGGATTGAAGAACTGCTGGACAGCAGCGCTTTTTATCCGAAAAATTCAATTAAATTTGGTAAGTAATCACCACGCACCTTTTTAGTGGTCAATCAATACAAAATTTTCCGGGTGCCGGCCTGCCGGTACCCGGACCTTTAAAACGCAGGGCATGGAAACGAAGAAGCGCTTTACTCTCCCCTCTTATCTCCGCAACAAATACATTGTGTGCGGCGCTCTCTTCCTTGCCTGGCTGATATTTTTAGACCGGCATAACTCCTTTTCCCAATACCAGCTCTACTCCGAAGTAAACCAGCTGGAAACCCAGAAGGCCTTTTACCGGCAGGAGATAGACCGCGCCCGGCAAGACCAGTTTGAGCTGCTTTCCAGCCCGGAAAAGCTGGAAAAATTTGCCCGGGAACAATACCGCATGAAAAAGGACGATGAAGACCTCTTTATTGTACCCCTTCCTCCCAAAAACAAGTAACCAACTGGTTTTCAACCCGCTACAAGCCCCAACAAATTGTTAAAAAATTGCTTTTTCCAAAAAATTGGCTTAAATTAACAATACTATCCCGTCATTCGTCGTTATTTAAGTGTTATATCTACATAAATTCCATTTAATTTAACAAATCAATCGCATGAGCAATTTTACACTCCCCTATTCAACTCCTAACTGTGCTGTAACTGACCCGCAAGGGAAAACTATGCAAGAGAAACAGGAAATGACGCGTGAAGAGCTGCAAACGTTGCAAATATTGGACACGCTGCAGTACGCCCCCCGTACCAGTACCCTGGTGGCCATTTTTGAGCATGCCGGGAATGTTCAGGAGGAACAGCGTTAGTTTTATTATTTTGCAGGCATGACGAAAAAAGAACGGTTCCAGTTTGTAATCGACTATTTTGAGCACCATGCCCCCAACGCAGAAACAGAACTTATTTACGACAACCCGTATCAGTTGCTGGTAGCCGTGATATTGTCTGCCCAGTGTACAGACAAGCGGGTGAACATGACCACGCCGGCCATATTTGCACGTTATCCGAACGTGGAAGCCCTCAGCCATGCCACCTTTGACGAGCTTTTTCCCCTGATCAAAAGCATCAGCTATCCCAACAATAAAACCAAACACCTCATTGGCATGGCCAATATGGTGATGGAAGATTTTCATGGAGAAATACCTTCCACAGTACCGGAACTGGTCAAGCTGCCCGGTGTGGGCCGCAAAACTGCCAACGTTATTACCAGCGTGGTATACCAGCAACCCAATATGGCGGTAGATACACATGTGTTCAGGGTATCTGCCCGGCTGGGGCTCACCACCAACGCCAAAACGCCCTTGCAAACAGAGCAGCAACTGCTAAAATACATTCCTGAAGAAAAAGTGCATGTTGCCCACCACTGGCTTATACTCCATGGCCGCTATATCTGCGTGGCGCGCAATCCCAAATGCGGCGAATGCGGGCTGCGGCCGGTGTGCAAATATTATCGCACCCTGGTAAAGCCTGGCTGAAAGAGGTACTAACAAACGCCATCCGGGCAGTGAAAAAATCAATCAGCAACGGATGAAAGGATAAATTGTTTTCGTTATCTTGATAGCAAAACCCTTCGCCACGTGAATACCAGCATAAGACTTCAATTATCCTTCATGATGTTCCTCGAATATTTCATTTGGGGAGCATGGTACGTTACCGTTAATACTTACATGGTTACCAACCTGCAGGCCACCGGCCAGGAGGTAAGCTATGCCTATATGGCCCTGGCCATTGCCACCATGATCTCCCCGTTTATTGTGGGCATGATAGCAGACCGTTATTTTTCCGCGCAGAAAATCATGGGCGTATTGCACCTCGCCGGCGCCGCAGCCTTGCTGCTGGCTTCCCTTACCAGCAATACCTACCTGTTCATCGGCATAGTGCTGGTGTACTCGTTGCTGTACATGCCTACCATTGCGCTTAGCAACAGCGTGGCCTTCAGCCAGATGTCCGACCCGGGCAAACAGTTCCCCGGCGTTCGTACATTCGGCACCGTTGGCTGGATAGTTGCAGGGTTGCTCATCGGCTACCTGGCCATTGAAAAGACCGCCGCCATCTTTTATATAGCCGCGGCCGCCTCCGCTCTACTGGGCCTCTTCTGCTTTTCCCTGCCAGACGTGCCGCCCAAAGGCAAAGGAGATTCCGCCGCGCAGGTACTGGGCACAGAAGCATTTGTGCTGTTCAGGAACAGGTCTTACGTGGTATTCTTCATTTCCGCCGTGCTCATCTGCATTCCCCTCAGCTTTTATTACAGCTTTGCCAATCTCTACCTCAATGAGGCAGGCATGGAGAATGCAGCCGGCAAAATGATCTACGGGCAGATATCCGAAGCAGTGTTCATACTGGCTATTCCCTTCCTGCTGCGCCGCATCGGCGTAAAAAAGATGCTGCTGGTAGGCATGGCGGCCTGGGTGCTGCGGTACATCTGCTTTGCCTACGGAGATATTGGCGCCAACCTGTGGATGCTTTACACCGGCATCATCCTCCACGGCATCTGCTACGACTTTTTCTTCGTTACCGGGTATATGTATACGGAGAACAGGGCCGGGGAAAAGATCAAAAGCGCCGCGCAGGGCCTCTTTACTTTTGCCACCTACGGCCTGGGCATGGTGATAGGCACCCTGTTTTCAGGGATGGTGGCAGACTATTACATGCTCAACGGCACACGCCAGTGGCAAAGCATCTGGATGGTACCCGTTTATATTGCCGCAGCGGTAATGATCTACTTTATGCTGGCATTCAGAGATAAAAAACCAGTCTGAAACTTATAAAAACACTAATTGACTATGGCAAAAATTGCAATGCTGGGTTCCGGGTTCATTGGGCGGTTCTATGCAGACTCTCTGCAGGGCCAACGCAGCCGGGACAAAATTGTAAGCATCTATTCACGCCGCGAGGAAAGCGCCAAAAAGTTTGCGGCAGACTATAATTGCGCGCACTGGACCACCAACATGGAAGAAGCCATTAACCACCCTGATGTGGACATGGTTTGCATTTCCCTGCCCAACAACCTGCACGAGGCTGCCGTACTGGCCTGCTGCAAGGCCAGAAAAGCCGTTATGTGCACCAAGCCGCTGGGCAGGAACGCGGAAGAAGCCAAACGTATGCTGGAAGCAGTAGAGAAAGCCGGCATCTTTAACGGCTACCTGGAAGACCTGGTGTACACCCCTAAATTCCTGAAAGCACTGGCCAGCGTGAAAAGCGGCTCCCTGGGACGTATTCTCTGGGCCAAATCACGCGAGACGCACCCTGGCCCCCACAGCGAATGGTTTTGGGACAAAGAGCAGGCCGGCGGCGGATGTATACTTGACCTGGGCTGCCACTGCGTGGAAATTTCCCGCAGCTTCATCGGCAAAGACATCAAACCCCTTGAGGTAATGTGCTGGGCAGACACGCAGGTGAAACCCATAGATGCGGAAGACCATGCCATTGGCCTGGTAAAATATGAGAACGGCGCCATAGGCCAGTTTGAAGTGAGCTGGACCTTCCGGGGCGGCCTCGACCTCCGTGACGAGGTAATGGGCTCCGAAGGCACCATCTGGCTCAACAGCTTCCTGCGCACCGGGTTTGACATGTTCACCACCGGCAAAGGGGCAGATTATGTGGCGGAAAAAGCGGAGAGCAACACCGGCTGGCTGTTTCCCGTAGGTGACGAGCTGAACGAGCTGGGCTACAACCACATGTTTGCAGATATGTTCAACGCCGTAGAGGCCGGCAAGCAGCCGCAGGAAACGTTTTACGACGGGTACGTGGTGAACGCCATCCTGGACGCGGCGTACAGATCAGCCAAGTCCAAACTGTGGGAACCGGTGAAGCTGGAAGTGTGGCGCGGGAAAGAAGGAGCAGACCAGGAAAAGGCGCTGACCAGCTACAACGAGCAGTTTTATCTTATCAAAGACGAAGTGACCCACTTCGGCAGCCGCAAGCTGATACTGAAAGACAAAAAAACCGGTCAGATCGTTGAGCAGGTGATGTAAAACGGCAGGATAATTACTTATACAGCGGGCCCATCGGCAGATGGCGGCCCGCTTTTATTTTTTCTCCAGCAGCCGGAAGGTAGCGCGGCCCAGGGAATGATTGATCTCCACCTGCATGAGGCGGCCTTTTGAATAGGTATAAAAATTCTGCCGGCCTTCCGGCAGGCCCAGGGCATAGCGGCCGTCTGCCAGGCGCTTGATGGGCAGAAAGCGGCCCAGTGTTTCCGAGTATACCTCTTTTATTTCTTTCGGTTCTGTAAAGTAAAGGTCACTAACGCAAAAAGTGATCTGGGGAACAGGAAAGGGTGTACGCACTCCTTTACGGGTAACGTTATAGCCCCTGTCTGCCTTTTCAGTGAGCGTTTCCCGGTTGTCGTCATTGGGACGGGCCTGTATACGGGTAACCCTGCCGCGGTGCAGCACATTATGCTGGTATACTGTTTCAATATCCGTTTCCATACGGGAAAGCAGCTTGGACTGGACGCGGCTGCGGATGGTGATGCGGCGGGAGGGGCCGGTAGTTTCCTGCTTCACGTCAAGCTGGCCTACGGCGTTGTTGCCAAACAATATCTCGTATGTATGGGATTGCCCGGCGGCCTCCATGGCGGCAAGGAAAGGGAATATCAGTATAATCAGTATCCTTTTCAGTTGGTTTGGCTTTCGGGTTATGTGCATGAGCGAAGCATCGCTGCCTGTTACGTATAGCAATATACGAAAATCCGTAACGAAACGCGGTGTAAGCTTTCCTATTCAACGCGCCCCGTTACGGATAAATTGCGGTAACCGGTTATTACAGCAGCTCCTTGATGCGGGCTACCAGTTCACCCTTGGTAATGGGCACGCCCATAATTTTATTATATCCCTGAGCCGGTATCAGGAACTGGTCACGGATGATCTTGATCAGCTGACCGTTGTTGATTTCCGGGATCAGTACATGCTCGTAACTGTGCAGTATCTCTGCCAGGTTTTTGGGGAAGGGGCGCAGGTGGCGGATGTGCGCATGGGCTACCTGGTGGCCTTCTGCCAGCAGCTCCAGCACGGCGCTCTTGATGGCCCCGTAAGTAGAGCCCCAGCCCAGTACCAGCACCTTGCCCTTTTCCGGGCCTACTTCAATTTTCTGCAGGGGAATATGGTCTGCTATCTTGTTCACCTTCTCCTCCCTGATTTTCACCATTAACTGGTGGTTTTCAGGATCGTAGCTCACGTTACCGGTAATATTCTGCTTTTCCAGGCCGCCAATGCGGTGTTCCAGGCCGGGAGTACCGGGCACGGCCCAGGGCCTCACCAGGTTCTCGTCCCGCTGGTAGGGGAAAAACTGCTCTTCCCCTTCGTCCAGCCCTCTTTTGAACTTCACGGTAATGGGCTGCAGGTCATCGCTCTTCGGAAAGCGCCAGGGTTCTGCCCCATTGGCAATATACCCGTCACTCAGGAAAATAACGGGGGTCATATGGTTCACCGCAATGCGGAACGCTTCATAAATGCCGTCAAAACAGTCTGACGGCGTGGAGGCAGACACAATGGGCATAGGGCACTCGCCATTGCGGCCGTAATAAGCCTGCAGCAGGTCTGACTGTTCCGTTTTGGTAGGCAGGCCCGTAGAGGGGCCGCCGCGTTGAATATCTACTATCAGGAGCGGTATTTCCAGCATTACAGCCAGGCCCATGGCCTCTCCTTTCAGGGCCATGCCGGGACCGGAGGTGGTAGTAACGCCCATATGGCCGCCGTAAGAGGCGCCAATGGCGGAGGTAATGCCCGCTATTTCATCTTCCGCCTGGAAGGTACGGATGCCAAAGTTCTTGTACCGGCTCAGCTCATGCAAAATGTCTGAGGCCGGGGTAATGGGATAGGTACCCAGGAAAATAGGCAGGTCTGCCTTCTGGGAAGCGGCTACCAGGCCGTAAGCCAGGGCCGTGTTGCCCGTAATGCTGCGGTAAGTGCCGGGTTCCATGCGGGCCTTTTCTACCTTGAAACGGGTGGAGAAGGCCTCTACCGTTTCGGCAAAATTGTAGCCTGCCTGCAGAACTTTCAGGTTGCTGTCAAGTATCTCCGGTTTTTTGCCGAATTTATCCGTGAGGAAGTTCACCGTGCTGCTCATATCCCGGTCATATAACCAGTAGAGGAAACCCAGCACGAACATGTTTTTGGCGCGGTCTTTTTCTTTCATGCCCAGGGTAGACTCTTTCAGGGCCTCCCGGGTCATTTTGGTCACGTCCATGGTATGGAGCTGGTAGTTGGCCAGGGAGCCGTCTTCCAGCGGGTTCACACCGTCAGGGTAGTTGGCCAGGCGCAGGTTTTTGGAGTCAAACCCGTCTGTATTGGCAATAATGATCCCCCCTTTTTTCAGCCCTTTCAGGTTGGCTTTGAGGGCGGCGGCGTTCATGGCCACCAGCACGTCACAGGCGTCTCCGGGGGTGAATATGCGGTTGGAAGAAAAGTGTAGCTGGAATCCGCTCACACCGGGCAGGGTACCCTGCGGGGCGCGGATCTCCGCCGGGAAGTCAGGGAAGGTGCTGAGGTCGTTCCCGATCAGGGCGGTATTATTGGAGAACTGGGTGCCGGTGAGCTGCATCCCGTCCCCGCTGTCTCCCGCAAACTTGATCACTACATCCTCTATCTGCTGAATCGTTTTATTGGACATTGGTGGATTCTTTATAATGAATATATATAATAATAAAGTCCGTAAAATTAGGGAATCAACCGGTAACTTTCCGGCCTTCCCCGGAGCAAAAGTACACAAAGTCGGTAGACTTTTCAGAAAATATCCTGACATGCCCTGCAGGCGCGGCTTTCAGCGTCCCAAAAACCTTACTGTTGTTACTTTTGGCAAAATATTTGTGCTGCCTAAGCCACGCAGAAAAAAGCGCTGCGCCGCTCTGATTGAAATAAAAAGAAGATCCATCGTACCGGGATGAACGGTTACAACGGGCCCGGATAAACGAAAATGTTAAAACAGCAAATCCAGTACAGGCCTGAATGTTAAAGGATCTTTAAAGAAATGTTAAATAGCGTTGAATGGCGCTTATGGCATGGTAATTGTAAATTTTACACTGAATCTCATTCAACATACAATCGCTAAATTTTAATCACTATCGGGAAAACACTACTTGAACCATTTCTTTATTATTAAACCTTTTAAAATTGTATGCTATGAAAAGGACAAAAATGAGCCTGTTAGCACTGGCGGCCGTAGCTTTCGGCGCCTTCGCCTTCAAAGGATTCCAAGGCGGATCTATCACTGGTAAAGTAGTACCTGCAGACGGCGCAACTGAAGTATGGGCCGTATCTGGTACAGACACGCTGAAAGCACCCATAGCAGAAGGAGCATTCTCCATTGCGGATGCCAAAGCTGGCACTTACACCGTAGTTGTTGACGCCAAGGAACCTTTCAAAGACGCAACCATCACAGACGTGAAAGTGGAAGACGGTAAAGGTACCGATCTTGGAGAAATCAAGTTAGCGCAATAGTTGGTTTTCATAGGGGTTAATCGAGCCGGTTTCCGACGCCAAGTCGGGAACCGGCTCATTTTTTTTGCCCTTTTCTAGGGGTAGCCGTCCGTATTGCCGTTATCAGGGTATACAAGTCACCCATTGTGGCTATCCCTAAAACAATTTGATATGAAAATGACGGCTAAAAAAGAAACCATCGTTACCTACAGCGGGCTTTGCACGGGTCTCCTGCTCTGCCTCCTGGTTATTTTCGGACTTATTCTCACCGGCTGCGCCAAGGAAAATCTCTACGGCTCAGGCAGGGTGGTGACTGAAGAGCGCACCGTGGCACGGTTTGAAGACCTGGTGCTGGAAGGCCCGCTGGAAGTGCACCTCAAACAAGGTACGGGCGCTCCCCTGCGCCTTGAAGCGGAAGACAATGTGATGCGGTTCATAGAAACCACTGTGAACGGCGCCACCCTCCGCGTAAAGATCCGGGACCATGTGAACCTTAAGCGGATCAAACCCATTCACGTGTATGTGGACAGCGAAAAGTACCGCAAAATAGTTTTCTCCGGCTCCGGCTCGCTCAACAGCACCGGTACAGACACCATCAACACCACGCTGTTCAGTTACGAGATCAACGGCAGCGCCAATGCCAACCTGAGAGTAGCGGCCAATGAGGTGAACATATGGGTCAATGGCTCCGGCAACCTGCAACTGGAGGGCACCACCGGAGACTACAGCTCTGAGATCAATGGCAGCGGCAACATCAGCGCGGCCGGCCTTCAATCTGTTAATGCCAGCATCCGCATCAACGGCTCCGGCGAGCAGCAGATATGGGTCACGGAAAAGCTGGATGCCCGCATACAGGGCAGCGGCAACATTCGATACAAAGGAACGCCCGCCACGGTCAACACGTCCGTGAGCGGCTCCGGCAAGGTAACCAAGTTATAGCGAACGGATTGTCACATGAAAGCTACCGGAATACTGTCACCCACTGCACTAGGCATGAATGCCCACACTGTCAATCACAGTAAAGGTTATTTTTGTACCATGCCCGAAAACGCCCGGTTACAAAAACTATTGCAGGAAGACGAGCGCCAGTTCATGGAGGCGCTTTTCAAAACCTTTTTCCCCCTGGTATGCAAGGCCATTTACCGCCTGGTGCCGGATATGGCCACGGCGGAAGACCTGGCCCAGGAAGTGTTCATCAAGATATGGAACCGCCGCGACCAGCTGGGCGACATCTATTTCAAGGCCTACCTGCACCGCGCGGCGGTAAATATGGCCCTGGATCACATAGACAAAAATAAACGCCGGGGCGGCGCTCCGCAGGAGATCAGCCCGGCACAGGAAGAACTGGTGGCCACCGCGCCGATGGTACACGTAAAGGAAACAAGGGCCCGCATCCAGCAGGCGGTAGACGCGCTGCCGGAGAAATGCCGGGAAATATTCGTGCTGAGCAGGTATGAAGAAATGAGTTACAAGGAAATAGCGCAAACACTACAGATATCCGTGAAAACGGTGGAGAACCAGATGATCACGGCACTTAAAAAACTACGCGTGTCCCTCCGGGAATTCCTGGAATAACACTGTCACATCAACCAGATCCAAATCATTCGTCATTGAATTAAAGAGCATGTTGAACAACGATCACATAGAAACACTGATTGCCCGGGAAATTGAAGGGGAGATCACTACCGCGGAGCGGGCTCAGCTGGAAGACTGGCTGCAGCAGGATGTTGCCAACCGGCAATATTATGAGGCCCTCAAAGATACCTGGGGCCTTACGGCAGACGCATACAAAAACGTACCGGAACCAGACGTGGAGGCCAACTGGCAGCGCTTCACGCGTACCACCCTGGAGGGCCCCTCCCCGCTGCGGGTAGCGGCCAAACGCAACACCTGGTGGCGTCTTTCTGCCGCGGCGGTAGTTATGGTAGCGGCCGCCGGCCTGGCGTTTGCCCTGCTGAAAGGCTCAGGCACTACTACCCTGGTGGCCGGCGCAGACAAAAAAGAGGTGATACTGCCAGACGGCAGCAAGGTATTCCTGAACCGCAACAGCCAGCTGAGCTACAATAAAAATTTCGCCAAAACCAACCGCAGCGTAACGCTGGAAGGTGAGGCCTTTTTTGAGGTAACCGCCGATGCGGGCCGGCCCTTTACGGTAAAGGCAGGCGCTTCTCAAACGCGGGTGTTGGGCACTTCTTTCGTGATCAAGGCGTACGAGCATAAAACGGTACAGCTGAACGTAGTAACGGGTAAGGTGGCCTTTTCAGGCAAGAGCGGTGACGCAGGCGCACTGGTGCTTACTGCCGGCCACACCGCCATTTTGCAATCTGACAAGGCCCCGCAGCAAGTGCAGAATACAGATCCCAACTTCATGGCCTGGAAGGAAAACCGCCTGGCTTTCCGGAAAGTACCGCTATACAAGGCGCTCACGGCTATGGAAGATTACTTCAATGTACGTATTGTTGTTACAGACAGCAGCCTTCTAAATCTTGACTTCAACGGTACCTTCGAAAATCCCGGTCTGCAGGAGCTGCTGGAAGTGATCTCGAAAGCGGCGGATGTAAAAGTGACGGAAGACGGGCAGGGAGTGTACCGCATCAGCCGGTAATTGCCAGCTTTTGATAAATGAGTCCGGGCCAGTAAGTGGGCCCGGGCTTTTTTTTACCGCAATAAAAAACCCGGGTGCTCATGGAGGCCCGGGTTTTTAATATCCAATCGCTTCTATCAGGCGCCGCCCAGTTTGCATTTCTGCAGTACTTCCCATGATTTGCCGTTGTGGCGCAGGAAGTAAAGGTTGTTCACTTTGAAGGAAGCTTTGTATTCTTTGTTTTCGTACTCCGGCCATGCCTTTTCAAACACAGCGTCTTCAAGGTCTTTGAAGGCTACGGTTACGTGGGGCGTGAAGCCCGTGCGGGCCAGCATGGTGCTGAATCCAAATTCCTTGCGGAGGAAGTTGATCAGTTGCCTGTGCATAGCGCTCATGGTCTCGCTTTTTTCCACGTTGATGAACAGCACGCGGTTCTGCTTGTTGGGGAAAGTACCGAAACCGTTCAGAGACACTTCAAAAGGCGCCTGGGTTTTGGCAAACTCCGTCAGTTCTTCGCAGAAGGCCCTTTCGAGGCTGGGATCTGCGGTGAACGGCACCTGCAGGGTAATGTGCGGGAGTACTTTCAGGGCGTATACCGGGCCATATTGCTCGGCAAAGTCCTGCTTTATTTTAATGATCTCCTTGCCTACTTCTGCTGTGGGCAGCAGGGCAATGAAATAGATCTTGTTATCTACTTTCGGGGGACGGTTGCCTCCTCTGGGGCCACCCTGGCCACGGCCCTGGCTGCCGCCACGGTTAAAACCGCCGCCACCGCCACCGCGGTTATAGCCACCGCCGCCACCGCCACGGTTGTAACCACCGCCACCGCCGCCGCGGTCATAGCCACCGCCGCCACCGCCACGGTTGTAACCACCACCACCGCCGCCGCGGTCATAGCCGCCGCCACCGCGGTCGTATCCACCACCGCCACGGTTGTAGCCTCCGCCACCGCGGTCATAGCCACCACCGCCACGGTCGTAACCACCGCCGCCGCGGTCATAGCCACCGCCGCCACCGCGGTCGTATCCGCCGCCGCCACGGTTGTAGCCACCGCCGCCACGGTCATAACCACCACCGCCACGGTCGTAACCGCCATCGCGGTTAAAGTCGCGGTCACGGTTGTAACCGCCGCCATCACGGTCGCGGTAGCCGCCGCCTTCGTTGCGGGGAGTGTACCCGCCGCCCTCGCGGTTATAGGCACCTTCACGGTTAAAATTGTTTTCCCGGGGCGTGTAACCGCCTTCATTGCGCGGACGATAGCCACCTTCACGGGGAGTGTAGCCGCCTTCAGAGCGTGGAGTGTACGGACGGTCTTCGTCTTTGCCAAATTCGGGTTTCTTGGAATTGCCGCCATCCTGGTCTTGGTTGGGTTCTTGCTGGTCTCTGCTGTAGCCAGGAGAATACTTTCGGGGGCGTTCGTTTCTCTCAAAATTCATCTTACTTGATTAAAGCGTGTTGAAGGAATTTTCAATGATTTCATAAAAATGAAATTCACCTACTTTTTTTAGGTTTTATAATACTCAGGCGCCGGAGCGATCCTTGCATAACGTCAGGATATACCATTTTTCAATAAAAATTATACCGGCTTCCGTTGTCTGATACTGATTTTACTTCTTTTTTCCAGGAGCACAATAAATGAGCGTAGCCTGCATTACAAATTTAAAAGTCCGGAAATATTCGTTTTCTCACCGTCTCGACAGGCATTTAAGGTAGTTGGTTAACCGGATCTGATCCTAAAACCTGGCATGCCAGTCACAATTGCGTTTTGGAATGCTTTCAGGGCTACCGTTAGAAGACCTGGGAAATTATTTTTGCCTCGGATTCACCTGAATTTCTACATGAGTAAGTTTTTCAATCTTATTCATATTTCATAGCACCAGGATAAATATGTCTTTCGCCTGCGCCAGTTAAAACTGTAGTGGCACCCACACAGTGCCAGCCGCTGTTCTCAGACTCTAATATACAAAAAAATCCGGTGTATCTGGTTAAGCCTCCGGGCAATATTAATACAATACTAGCAATCTGTTCGTTAATAATTTGCAAAAAAAGGATAAACGGAAGATTTTGTGACAAATATAGGGAGTCCGGCCCGCCGGGAAAGCCCTGCAGGCCGGACTTCCATCAGATTTTTACTCCCGCCCGTCCAGCAGGTTGCCCAGTCCGCCCAGGATGCTGCCTTCTTCCTTCCGGGCGCCCATGCCATAAGCCAGCACGCGGCTGGCCAAACGGCTGATGGGGAGGCTCTGCATCCATACCTTGCCGGGGCCCCGCAGTACGGCAAAGAACAGCCCTTCGCCCCCGAATACCATATTTTTAATACCCCGTACAAATTCCACGTCAAAGTCTACCTGCTGGGTATAGGCCACAATACAGCCGGTATCTACTTTCAGCACTTCACCGGGCTGCAGCTCTTTTTCTATTACATAGCCGCCGGCATGCACAAAGGCCAGCCCGTCGCCCTCCAGCTTTTGCATAATGAACCCTTCCCCGCCGAAAATACCGGTACCCAGCCGCCGCTGGAACTCGATGCCTACGGTTACCCCACGGGCCGCGCAAAGGAATGCGTCTTTCTGGCAAATTACCTTGCCGCCCAGGAGGCTGAGGTCCATCGGTATGATCTTGCCGGGGTAAGGAGCTGCAAAGCTCACCTTCTTTTTACCCTGCCCTATGTTGGTAAATGCTGTAATAAAAAGGCTTTCCCCCGTGATCAGGCGTTTACCGGCAGACATCAGCTTGCCGAAAAAGCCCTGCTGCGCCCCGGAGCCGTCACCGAACAGGGTTTCCATCCTGATTTCCTGGTCCATCATCATAAAGCTGCCGCTCTCCGCCACAGCGCTCTCCTGCGGGTCCAGCTCTATTTCTACTATTTGCATCTCCTCACCATGAATATGGTAGTCGATCTCATGATTTTTAAGCATAGGTGTTGTTGCTGTTTTAATAATGGCAAGTTACATAAAATGGCTATCTGGCCGGCCCGGATTTTTTCATCAGCTTTTCGAGCAAAGGCTGTACCTCCGCCGCCTGCCGCATGAACCCAAGGTCTGTAAGATGGGAGCCGTCAATAGTGCCCTCATGGTCATGTCCCAGGAGGTTGGTAGCCCGCAGGTAATACAGCTGTTTGTACCCTTCCTTTTTCAGCCGCTCGTACACTTCTTTCCATAACCGGTTCTTTTCAGCCGTGCTTTCCCCCACGCGCAGGTTCCAGTAACCGGTTTCATGAATGCGGCTCTCCACCAGCAAAATGGGCACTTCCGGGCGTTTGGTGAGCAGGTGCTTTACAAAGGGATAGGCCCTCTCTGTGATTTCAGCCGCCGTTGGGTTGGGAATGCAGTCCAGCACAAAGCAGGAAGCCTTCATGGTAGCCAACAGCTCCGCTACTGGAAACTCCATTTTACCGGCGCCGCTGAAGCCCAGGTTCACCACTTCCCAGCCAGTGTTGCGGCTGATGATGGAAGGGTACGTCATGCCGGCGCGACTGGCGGAAGCGCCCTGCAGAATGCTGGAGCCGTATATCACCACCCGTTTGGTGGTATCTATAGCCGGCCGGGAAGGCTTGGCCAGTGTGGCTTCAGGCGCCACCCCTATTTCGAGAGATACCAGTTCATTATAAGTAGGCAGGTAGAGCATGAACTGCTTCATGCTGTTATCCATATGCTCCACTATCAGCTGGTTGTTAAGCGTGTCTTTATCTGCCGGGCGGCCTACACTCACCCATTGCCACTTGCCGCTTTTGTTGCGCGCATACAGGTCAAGCCCGCTATGCACGATGGGCGTCATGTTAGCATAGTACTTGCGGCCCCGCAGTGACCATTTGGCGCGGATGTACGTAGAGTTGGTCTCAAACAGCACGGCAATGCCGGCGCTATGCTTGCTCAGGCCCTTGACGGCAGGCGTAAGCGGTTTGGTTTGCTCCACATCCAGCCGGACGTACACAGGGTCTGTGGGCAGCCCCTTGCCGATGATCATCAGGGAGCGCGCGTCCGTATAACGGGCATTGTCTTTTTCCTGGCCATAGGCGCAGGTAAACGGTAATAACAGGAAAAGTAAATAACGCATAGTATAGTGGTTTCTTTTTAAAGGCCTTTGAATGGGCCGCCGAAAAATAATATAAAAAAACCGTCCCGAAGAATCAGGACGGTACTAGTTAACCTACAACTGTTACACTGTTTGCTTTTATTATTACCAGAAAACAGTACGATTTAATGCATTACTACTCCTTTGGCGGATTTAGCCTGCTCCTTGTCTTCTCCGTGGGCTTCGCCGTTGAAGAAGTTATAGGGGCGGGGAGAAACGTAGTTCGGGTCGTGCAGCTTCCGGATCACTTCTTTTCTGGTGAACAATTTCAGGATCAGCGGCAGGAAGGGCACGTATTTGAGCCCGCGCGGCCAGCCATAATAATCCAGAATGTCTATGCAGCGCTTGTTCATGTAGTACATTACCGGCACCAGCACCAGGGTGAGGAAGGTGGCGAAAATGAGGCCGAACACCATGGTCCAGGCCAGCGGGCCCCAGAAGGCCACGTTGTCACCTCCGAAGAACAGGTGCGGGTTGAACTCGTCAAACATTTTCCAGAAGTCTATATTGAGGCCCACGGCCAGCGGAATAAGACCCAGGATGGCGGCTATAGCGGTCAGCAATACCGGCGTCATACGCGTTCTGCCCCCTTCCACAACAGCTTCGTTCATGGGCACGCCCTGCATCACCAGCAAGTCTGTAAACTCAACCAGCACAATACCGTTCCTGGCCACAATACCTGCCAGGGCCATGATACCCACACCGGTCATTACAATGGAAATGTCCATACCGAAGATGGCGAAGCCCAGGAACACGCCGATGATGCTGAACAGGATCTCCAGGAAGATCACCAGGGCGCGGCCAACGGAGTTGAACTGCGTTACCATGATCATGAAGATGAGGCCAATGGCGCCCAGCATGGCCAGCAGGAGGAAGTTCATGGTTTCCGCCTGGTCTTCCTGCTCACCCGTCATTTTTACAGAGATGCCGTCTGGCGGCGCAAATTCCGTTACTGCGGCGTTGATAGCCATTACCACTTCATTGGCGTTGTAGCCGGTAAGCACGTTGGAATACAGTGTTACCACCCTCTTTTCATCAATGTGTTTGATACCTGCGTAAGTATTGGAGTAGCGGATGTCTGCTACGGAGCTCAGCGGCACCTGGCGGATCTGGCCGCCCATGTTCATGTCCCGGTAAGTGAGATTCATGTTCATGAGGGTATTGATATTATTCCGCTGATGCTCCTGCAGGCGGATAATGATCGGGTAATCATCGTCCGGATCGCGGAACTTGGACACTTCCAGCCCAAAGAGTGCCGCACGCAGGGAGTTAGAGATCTGTTCGGTGGATATACCTTCGCGGTTAGCCCGCTCCCTGTCTATATTCAATACAATTTCCGGTTTGTTGCTCTGGAAGTCGCTTTTCAGCTCCTCTACACCGCCTATCTGCAAGCTGTCCAGGTACCGCTTGAGACGGTCTGACGTGCTGGCCAGCAACTCAAAGTCATCTCCCGATATCTCGATATTGATAGGCTTCCCGGTGGGAGGGCCACCCTGCTCCTGCTCCACCACAATGTCTGCGGCAGGAATACCTTTTACCGCTTCGCGGATCTTGTCGAGATACTCTACGGTAGACTGGCCGTTACGTTTGGCAAACTCCACAAAGGCTACGGTTACCTTACCCTTGTTGGAAGCGGTGCTCATGTCCATTTGTGCAGGGTCTCCCGCACCTACGGCCACGTTGGAAATGATGGATTTTACAAGGGGGTTCTTTGTACCGCCAACCACTTTCGTAATCCTGTCTTCAATAATATGCGTAATCGAGTCTGTATACTTCTGGTCTGTACCGATAGGCAACTCAATGTATGCGTAAATGAAGTTGGGATCGGAAGTAGGAAAGAACACTACTTTCGGATTCCTGATACCGGTGAGCACAATACTGAACACCAGCAAGCCAAAAGTAGCCAAAAGAATATATACCGGCCGCCAGCCAATAATGCACCAGCTTAATATTCTCTTGTAACGATTCTGCACCCGCGGCCAGAAGTTGGTCTGGAACTTGCGGGCCACGCCGCCCAGCCAGAACCTCTCGAGCGCTATCATCAGGTAAATGAACAGCACGAGATTACCGGTTCCCATACTGCCGGCCGAATACCCGATAAGCGCAATAAACACGAATACTGCGGTGAGTATCGCAAACTTTTTATCGAAGCGCGGCTTAGGATGGTTCTCCCCTTCATGGCGGTCCATAAAGTCTACTGCAAACACCGGGTTGATGAGATATGCTACTATCAATGATGCCGTAAGAGTTACGATCAGTGTTACCGGCAGGAAGTACATGAAGCTGCCGATAATGCCGGGCCAGAAAAGCAGCGGGAAGAATGGCGCCAGTACTGTCATAGTGCCTGACAATACGGGCAAAAACACTTCACCTGCCGCTATTTTAGCTGCCTTTACAATACCAAGGTCTTTCCGCTCGTAGAATATACGGTGCACGTTCTCAATTACCACAATAGCATCATCCACCACAATACCCAACGCCAGCAGGAAGGAGAACAGCACCATCATGTTCAGCGTAAACCCGAAGGCGGGCAGTACGGTGAAGGCGATGAACATGGATATGGGAACAGACAGCGCAACAAAGATCGCGTTTACCGCGCCCATGAAGAACATCAGCACCACTGTTACCAGAATAAACCCGATGATGATGGTATTGATAAGGTCATGGAGCGTAACACGGGTAGACTCTGATTGGTCTGCTGTAATGGTTACATCAAGGCCTTTGGGCAGGTAATTGGCTTTCATGTCTTCCACGATCTGGAAGATTTTATCGGAGGCATTGATGAGGTTCTGCCCGCTCTGCTTGATGACGTTCAGGGTAATTACGCTCTTTCCGTTCAAACGCGCATAACTTTCCTGCTCCTTATGGCTATCCGTTACCTGGGCTATATCACGGAGATAAACTACCGCACCGGAGCTGCCGCGAATTACCAGGTCCCTTAATTTAAGCGGGTCCTTGTACTCTCCCTTTACACTGAGAGAGCGCTTCTGACCGTCCATGGTTACAAGGCCGGCAGATGTGGTTTTGTTTTCACTGGCCACGGCCATCATCACATCATCAAAACTGATCCTCGCGGCGTCCATTTTATATTTGTCAAGGTCGATATGAATCTCCCTGTCCAGCGCCCCCACAATTTCCACACGGGTGATCTCATTCAGCGCTTCAATCCTGTCCTGCATTTCGTCAGCATATTTCTTCAGCGTCTGCAGGTCAAAATCACCACTCATGTTCACGTTCATGATCGGTATCTGAGACACGTCTATCTTGGTGATCTGCGGTTCTTCTGTAAGATTTTTGGGCAGGTCTTTTTTGGCTTCGTCCACTTTCTCACGTACCTCCATCCTGGCCTCCATCATATTCTTGTCCGGGTTAAACTCTATGATGATAGCAGAGAAGTCCTGTATGGACGTACTTTTGATCTCCTTCACACCGGGAATTGATTTCAGTTCTTTCTCGAGCGGCTTAGTTACCAGGGTTTCCATATCTTCCGGAGAAGTACCGTCATTGATGGTGCTGATATAGAATTGCGGGAACACCACCTCAGGAAACTGCTCCTTCGGCATGGAATTATACTTCAGTATACCCATCACGCAAATGATAAGGGTAGCCACATAGATGCTGACCTTGTTATCAATTGCCCAACTGGTGGGTTTAAACTCTTTTTCTATGTCCTTCATCGGGTTGTTTTTTAGAAGTGGATGCTTACAGTTTCACCAGGTCATTGTCATTCAGGCCCTGAAAGCCGGCGGTGATGATCCTGTCTCCTGCCTCCAGGCCGGATTTGATCTCTGCCTGGTCGTTATAGGTACGGCCCAGCTCAACATCTTTGCGAACAGCCTGTAATTTGTTCCCGCTGCCTTTCACGGTAATCACATAAGGTTTACCGAGAGAATACTGGATCACCCTTACCGGCACCACAATCGCATCTTTGGCGCGGTAGTCAACTATCCGCAATTGCGCCGTCATGTTCGGCCGTATCTCTGCAGAGCCTTTCAGCGGCACTTCTACTTTAATGGTGCGGCTTACTGGGTCTATTACTTTGGCTGCAAACCCGATCTTTGTTCTGATCTGTTTGTTGATATCGGGGAAGTTGATGATCACATCATCTCCGGTTTTTATCTTACCGGCAAAAGACTCTGCTACATTAGCCAACACCCGCAAATTACTGCTGTTCACCACGCGAAAGGCCGCCATGCCTGGAGATGCCGCGTCTCCCAGTTTAGCGATCACTGCGTCTACCGTACCGTTGATGGGCGATACGATCCGGGTCTGCGCCAGTTGCTCTTTCATAGTAGCCATTTTCCTTTCCAGCCCTTCCACATTTGTTTTGGCATTGAGATATTGCACTTCGGAGCCTATTTTCTGTTTCCAAAGGTTAGCTTGCCTTTCAAAAAGCGTTTTGGCCAGGTCTATCTGTGTTTGCAGCTCTGCTATTCCAGCGCGTATCACCACATCGTCCAGTTGCGCGAGCGCCTGGCCTCTGGATACAGCCTGTCCTTCCCGCACCAAAATGGACCTGATCACACCAGGCACCTGCGGGGATACATCTACGTTTTCTCTCGCGTCAACAGCACCCTGTACATCTATGTAGTGCTCAAACAAGGTATCTTCCACCGCCGCGATGGTGACCGTTTTCATTTTTACCGCAGTATCTGATCCCGATGTTTTTTTCTCCAGCTCCTTGATCTCCTGCTGCAATTTGGCTATCTCCTGTTTCTTTTTCTGGATCTGCTCTTCCGGTTTACCTTCACCGCCGCCGCAGGCAGCCAGTACAAGTGTTACGAGGGGGAGTATGAAATATTTGCTGTTCATTGTATGATAGATTTTAGGCGGATGCTGATTTAAAAGATTAGAGTTTGCCATATGCTTTCATATATTCAATGCGAGATACGATTACATTGAACAGGGCGGTGAAATAATTATTCTGCGCTTCCAGCAGCTGCGTTTCCGCAGTGATCACTTCCAGGCTGGAGCCTACGCCCTCACGGTATTTGATCATCGTGGTAGCATGTACGTCCTTGGCCAGCTGCATATTCTCTTCCTGGTTTTCCAGGGTGGTGATGTTGTTGCGCAGGTTGGTGGTGGAGTTCACCTGGTCCAGGTCAATTACGTTCTTGATATTCTCTATTTCGAGGTCGGCCTGCTTGAGGTCTATCATGGCCTGGTCTACCCGCCTTCTGCGCTGCATGCCGGAGAAGATGGGGATGTTCAGGTTGAGGCCCCAGGACACGTAGCCGTACCACATTTGCGACTGGAAGAAGTCAAAGCTGTTGGTTTGCCGGGAAGCGCCGCCCTGGCCAAAGGCTGAAAGGGAAGGCAAGGCTTCCATGCGGTATCTTTTCAGGTTGTATTCCTGCGTTTTCTTCTGGGCCTGCATCAACTGGTATTCAATGCGGTTGCTGTAGTTAAAGCCGGCAGTTTCCTGTATGTCTGCCTTGAGCGCATCGTTGCCCAGGGTATCTGTCAGTTCCAGCGGCTGCTTTATGGGCATGCCCATCTGGAATTTCAGGGCGGCCAGGCCAACTTCGCGCAGGTTGCGGATGCGCACTACTTCAGACTGGATGTTATTGTACTGAACTACCAGGCGGTCTACGTCCAGCTTTTCCACCAGGCCGTTTTTGTAGATCTCTTTGGTTTCGTCAAGCGTTTTGCGGATGCGCTGCGTGGTTTCGTCCAGTATGGCCAGCGCCTTGTCTGCCGCCACCACGTTGTAATAGGCTTTATATACTTCGGTCTTTACATCGATCTCTGACTTCTGTACGCCTTTCCTGGCCAGTTCTTCCAAAGTTTTCCGGGCCTGGAGGGCTACCAGTACGCTGGGGTCAAACAACGTCTGGTTAATATTTACCGTTCCGGCGGCATTGAATTTGAGGCCGAAGGCAAAGGGCACCAGGGTGCCTTTCGGTACGTTGGGGTCAAAGTTGGACGCGTCAATGAGCTGCTTCTGGATAATCGGGTTGTCTTGAAAAGTACCGCTGGCAGATACCTGCGGCAATGCCAGCCCGCTTACTTCCTTATTACGGGCAATCGTGTACAACTCTTCCAGTTTGGCGTTGCGTACGGCGTACTGATGCGTCAGCGCATATTGGACCGCTTCCTGCACGGAAAAACGGGCCATTTCCGCTGAGGGCTGCTGCTGGGCATTAGCGTAGGTTAAAAACTGCACCATCGTTCCTGTAAGGGCGATGAGCTTCCATTTAAACTGCATAGTTCGTGTGTTTATTTCGAATAATCCTTAGTCTTGCATTTTTCGATTTCCCTGTAACCCTTTGGACTGGCCACACCATAGAGGAAATGCTCCAGCAGCACCCTTTGCACCCGCGTCATGTCGTACCCGTTCATGGGGAACAGCTCCGGCTGGAAGCAGAACATAGACGAAGCCGCGCGGAAGTGGCTGAGAATGTCCAGGTCAAGGTCTTCACGGTACAGCCCTTCCCGTATGCCCCGCACCAGGTTTTCCCGGATAGTCTGGAGCATGAACACATTGCGGTGCGTTTCAAACAGCTGGAAAGCTTTGGCGTGGAACTTCTGCAGGTCCATCATGGCCACGGGGTTCATGTTCCTGAGCTTGTCCTCCAGCATTTTCATCACCATAAACAGTTCTTCTATAGCATCTTTGCTCTTTACACGGCTTTCGTTACACTGGTCTTCCATCAGCTTCAGGTGGCGGCTCATTACGTTCACCACCAGGTCACTTTTGTCCGCAAAATGGGCATAGAGCGTCTTTTTGGAAATCCCCATCTTCAGGGCTATATCGTCCATGGTGATAGACCTCGTGCCGTATTGCCGGAACAGGTTGAATGCCGTGTCCAGTATTCGTTCTTGTACTTCCATCAGTTTTAAAACGGGGTGGTCTGGTAAATAGTCGGGCAAAACTATGGAAACTATTTAAACCGCCAAAGTTTCCAGTATGAATTTTTTAGATTTTATGATGAATGCGGTTTGTCAGGTGCATTTGCGGGTGGTACCCGCAGAAAACGGCATTTCCGGAGAGTTTTTGCAGCAATACCGGGGGGGTGCACCTGAAAACGACCTGCCCCGTTACGGGAGACAGCTTTACCGCTTACCAACCCGACTTGTCATTTGACGCTGGGGAATGGGTATGAAAGCAGTAACTTTGCGCTTTCAACACACATCACATGTCTCCAAAACTGAGGTTCAGGCTATTATTATCGCGGATACTGCGCTATTTTTTCCAGGGTCTGCTCATCCTGGCGCCTATTGGTATAACTGCCTTTACGTTGTACTGGGGGTTTATTACCATTGACAACCTGCTGCCGCGTGACATCCTGCCGGTAGACCACCCCATGAACTTTCTGAAATACAAGGGGGTAGGATTTGCTATTGTATTGATACTCATAGTATTTGTGGGATACCTCAGTTCATCTTTCATTGTGGGGCGACTGATAGATATGTTTGACCATATACTGGAGCGTACACCGTTCATTAAATACATCTATTCTTCCGTGAAAGACGTATTTGACGCTTTTGTGGGGGAAAAGAAGAAGTTTGACCACCCGGTGCTGGTGAACGTATACGGGGAAGATGTGTGGGAAATGGGGTTTATTACCCAGGAAAATGTGAGGAGCCTGGGCCTGGAAGGGTACCTGGCAGTGTATGTACCGCATGCTTATGCCATTACAGGCAAGGTTTTTATAGTGAAGCAGGAGAAAGTGCGGCCACTGACCAATATTTCAGCCGGTGAGGCCATGAAATTTGCGGTGTCTGGCGGGGTTACGCATATTACGGAAACGCAGGCAGCACAACCGGCAAAATAAATACGCACAGGTGTGAGAGGCGGGTGTGGATGAAACACGATCTTCGCGCCCAAATTATAGCCAATGCATCCATTGTTTCGCCCGGCGGCGGTATTGCTGCTGTTGATCTTTTCTTTTTCGGACGTACAGGGCTGGGGCTTTTTTGCCCATGAGCGCATTAACCGCCTGGCGGTGTTTGCACTTCCACCGGAAATGCTGCTCTTATATAAGCCGCATATTGAATATATCGTACAGCAATCCACGGCGCCGGATAAACGACGGTATATGATAGCCGAAGAGGGCGCCCGCCACTACCTGGACGCTGACCGCTACGGCCTTTGGCCCTTCCCGGGGCTGCCCCGGCACTGGCAGGAGGCCGTGGAGCGGTTTTCGGCAGATACCCTGGAGCGCTACGGGGTGCTGCCCTGGCACCTGGAAAGGGTGATGCACCAGCTTACAGCGGCCTTTGAGCAGCGGAATACCGCCCGCATCCTGCGGCTGTCTGCGGAGCTGGGGCACTATATGAGCGATGCCCATGTGCCGTTGCACGCCAGCTCCAACCACAACGGGCAGTTTACCGGGCAACAGGGCATCCACGGGTTGTGGGAGTCCCGCATCCCGGAGCTGCTGGCAGACGGGCGGTTTGACTACTGGGTAGGAAGCGCCGGCTATATCAGGAACTTCCGTGGGCTGGTATGGCAGGTAATAGGCGAAAGCGCCGCCGCGGCCGATACCGTGCTCCGCCTGGAGAAGGCGCTCAGCCTCCGGTTCCCGGCAGACAGGCGGTTTGCCTACGAGCTGCGGAAAGGCCGGCTGGTCCGCAACTACTCCGAAGCCTATACCAGGGCCTACCACCAGGCACTGGGCAATATGGTGGAAAGGCGGATGCGCGCATCCATACAGGCCGTGGCCGCCTGCTGGTATACCGCCTGGGTGAACGCAGGCCAACCGCCCCTGGGAAAGCCGGGAACAGCGGGTATTACAGACGATGAACACGCGGCGGCAACGCGGCTGGACAGCCTGTGGAGGGCTGGTAAAATAATTGGGAGGGACCACTAAGAAATAACAAAAGAAAGTTTATCTTTGGCCTTCTATCTATCTTTTTAACCTGTCCTCACTGACCAATCCTTCCGGTTTTTAAATGCGACCGCGATTTTTTACCAATTCCTTCGAAAAACCATAGAACGTGGAACAAGAAAACGTATTCAATTTAGATCGCAACATGAAGGTGCACAATTTTAATGCAGGTCCTTCTGTATTACCGAACGAAGTACTGTACAAAGCCAGTAAAGCACTTATTGACTTTGACGGTACGGGCATGTCTATACTGGAAATAGGACACCGCACGGAACCATTTATAGCCGTAATGGAGGAAGCACGCAGCCTTGCAAAGGAACTGATGCAACTGGAGGACGACTACGAGATCCTGTACCTGCAGGGCGGGGCTACCACCCAGTTCATGCAGGTGCCCATGAACCTGCTTGACAGCGGGGAAACAGCGGCGTATGTAGACACCGGCGTGTGGTCCAACAAAGCCATTAAAGAAGCCAAGCTGTTCGGTTATGTAGATGTTGTAGCCAGCTCCAAGGAAAGTAATTACAATCACATCCCCAAACAGTTTACGGTACCCCAGCAAGCCAAATACCTGCACATCACCACCAACAATACCATTTACGGTACCCAGTGGCAGCACACCCCGGAAACGGACGTGCCCCTGATAGCAGATATGAGCAGCGACATTCTCAGCCGCCAGATGGACTTCAACAAGTACGCCCTCATCTACGCGGGCGCACAGAAGAACATGGGCGCCGCCGGTACCACCATGGTGGCCGTACGCAAAAGCATACTGGGCAGCGTAACCCGCAAAATACCCAGCATACTGGATTACCGCCTGCACGTGGAAAACGGCTCCATGCTCAATACCCCGCCCGTATTTGCCGTATACATCTCCATGCTCACCCTGCGCTGGCTGAAAGGCCAGGGAGGCCTTGCCGCTATTGAAAAGCTCAATACCAAAAAGGCAGCCCTCCTGTATGACGAGATTGACCACAACCCGCTGTTCCGCGGCAATGTGGTAAAGGAAGACCGCAGCAAAATGAACGTCACCTTTACCATAGACAAACCCGAACTGGAAGAGGAGTTTTTGAAGTTCTGCAAAAAAGAAGACATCGTAGGCATCAAGGGCCACCGCTTGTCTGGCGGTTTCCGCGCATCCCTGTACAATGCATTGCCCGTAGAAAGTGTAGAAGTAATGGTAGAAGCCATGAAATTCTTCTCTCTCAAAAAGGCATAGTCATAAAATATTCTTTATATGAGGGCCGGTCTAAAAGACCGGCCCTTTTTTATACCTGCTTTTCTTATTTTTACCCCCTCTTAACAGAAAATACTATATCATGGCAATTATCAAACCTTTCCGGGCGCTGCGTCCGCAACCGGCGTTAGCAAAAGAAGTAGCCGCAAGGCCATATGATGTACTGAACTCAAAAGAGGCCGCGGCCGAAGCTGCCGGCAACCCGAATTCGTTCTATCATGTGTCCAAGTCAGAAATAGACCTGCCCGAAGGAACAGACATTCACAGCGAGGCCGTGTACCTGAAAGCAGCGGAAAACCTCCAGGCCCTGCAGGCCTCCGGCACCCTCATTCACGAAGAACAGCCATGTTATTATATCTACAAACTGGTGATGGACGGCCGCTCCCAAACCGGCCTGGTATGCGTTTCTTCCATAGAGGACTACAACAACGGCATCATTAAAAAGCACGAATTTACCCGGCCAGACAAGGAGCTGGACCGGATCAACCACATTACCCATACCCGCGCACAAACCGGCAACGTGTTCCTCGCCTATAACGACGTGCCGGAGCTGAACGCCATCATAGACCAATGGCAGCAGCATCATGCCCCTGTGTACGACTTTACGGCTGACGATGGCATTTCCCACACCATCTGGGTCATTAACGAAGCCGCCACCGGAGACCAGATCACGGAGCTGTTTGCAGAAAAAGTGCCCGCCACTTACATTGCTGACGGCCACCACCGCGCCGCCTCCGCCGCACTGGTGCAAAAAGCCACCAACGAGAACGTTCACAGCAGCGCCAATCTCAACTACTTCCTCACCACCATATTCCCCGCCAGCCAGCTGGCCATCCTTGACTACAACCGCCTGGTGAAAGACCTGAACGGCCATAGCAAGGAAGATTTCCTTTCCCAGCTGGAGTATGACTTTATTGTGGAACCGGTAGGCCACCACGAGCAGAAACCCAGCATGCTGCACGAGTTCAGCATGTACCTGGACGGCACCTGGTACCGCCTGGTAGCCCGCGAAGGCACCTATACCGCTGACCCCATCGGCATCCTGGACGTTACCATCCTGCAAAACAATGTGCTGGACAAATTACTGGGCATCAAAGACCCGCGCACAGACAAGCGTATAGACTTTGTAGGCGGCATCCGCGGCCTGGGAGAGCTGGTAAAAAGGGTGAACAGCGGGGAAATGAAAGTGGCCTTTGCCCTTTACCCCGTTACCATTCAGCAGCTTTTTGATATTGCGGACAGCGGCAACGTGATGCCCCCCAAATCTACCTGGTTTGAGCCCAAGCTGCGTGACGGGCTCTTAACACATTTGATCTGATCATCATCTGAAACGTTGGCCCCGCCTTGCTCCGGGGTCAACGCTTTTTTCTTACATTTACATAAAACGAACTGAATGATGGAATGGCAAAAGGTTGCTAAAAAATGTGCCCTTGTGCTGGCAGGGATATTGACCGTACAGTGGAGCATTGCACAGGACAATGCGGAACTGCAGCAAACGGCAAATTCTTTTCTCCGCACGGGAGATTATGCCAATGCCATATTGGTATTGAACCAGGCTATTCAAAATGCGCCTGACGATATTCAGTTGAAAAAGAACCTGGCCTTTGCCTACTACCTGAAAGGGGACTATAACCGCGCCTACACCGTGGTATCTCCGCTGGTAGACAGCAAGGAGGCAGACATTCACCTCTACCAGATTGCCGGGAACATTTACCAGAGCAAGCAGGACTGGAAGGGGGCCGAAAAGCTCTACGTTCGCGGCCTGAAGAAGTTCCCCAAAAGCGGCGAGCTGTATAACGACTATGGCGACCTGCTGCAGAACATGAAGAATTTTGACGGCGCGCTGCGCCAGTGGGTAAAAGGCATCGAAACAGACCCCAATTTCCCCGGCAACTACTACCACGCCGCCCGCAGCTACCTGTGGACCAAAGAGCCCATCTGGGCCATTCTTTATGGAGAAACTTTTGTGAACCTGGAAAGTTACACCACCCGCACGGCCGAGATCAGGGAAGTGATAGTGGAATGTTATAAAAAGTTATTTGACGACCCGGCCATTTTCAACAGCGTACCGGTGGAAACCACAGATAACAAAAAAAGCCGGAAAGGCAGCAATGACAACGGGTTTATGGATGCCTTCAAAAGCACCATCGCCAAACAGGTGAGCGTAATAGCCACGGGTATTGAGCCGCAGTCCCTCATCATGCTGCGCACCCGCTTTCTGCTGGACTGGTACAGTTTTTACGGTGTACGTTACCCATACGCCCTTTTTGATTTTCAGCGCAAGCTGCTGAAGGAAGGAATGTTTGAGTCATACAACCAATGGCTGTTCGGCCCCGTGGCCAACCAGGCGGAATACAAAGCCTGGACCAGCCTGCATAAAACCGAATACGATGCCTTTTCTGCCTGGCAGCGCAACCACCCGCTGAAGCTCCGGGAAGACGAGTTTTACAATACCGGCAAACTGGCCGTTATCAAGTAGCGCAGGAGCAGAAGAACAGCATAGAAGGCCGCGTTTAATTACAACAACATCTTAAACATAGAGCTTATGCTGATCGCAAAACACCAAAACATTATTGACAACGCGGTAAAAGCCAACCAGAACAGAACTTTTTACGCGCAGTACCCTGAGCACCCCAAAGCGTACGGAGAAGAAGCGCCCCCGCAGGGCGAAGCCTCCTTTAAAAGCCTGCTGCAACAGCCTTTTTCACGTTTGAAACAAAAAATTGTGACCGGTTGGGCGGGCGAAGAAGTGTCTCCCTACACCGGTGAGCCCCTCGGTATTACCTACCCCCTGACAGATACGGAAGAGCTGGTGCAAGCCGGGAAAAGGGCCGGCCGGCGCTGGGCGCAGCTGGGTGTTGCAGACCGGGCGGGCATTCTCACAGAATCCCTGGAGAAGATACAGCATCATTTCTTCGAGATAGCCCACGCCACCATGCACACCACCGGCCAAAGCTTCATGATGAGCTTCCAGGCCAGCGGCCCCCACGCTAACGACCGCGCACTGGAGGCCATTGCCATGGGCTACCAGCAATTGCAGGCCTACCCGGAAAAACAGACATGGGAAAAACCGATGGGCAAATCCAGTATTCGCCTGGAAAAGTCTTTCCGCGCCGTACCCAAGGGTTTGGGCCTGGTGATAGGCTGCTCCACCTTTCCCATCTGGAACTCCCTGCCCGGCATTTACGCAGACCTTATAACCGGTAACGCCGTGCTGGTAAAACCCCATCCCAAAGCCGTACTGCCCATTGCCATTGTGGTGGCCGTTATTCAGCAGGTACTGGAAGAAAACGGGCAAGATCCCCACACCTGCCAGCTGGCCGCAGACAGCAGCGACCACCTTATTACCAAAGAGCTTTGCGAGCACCCGGACGTGGTGCTTATAGACTACACCGGCAGCAGCAGCTTCGGCAACTACGTGGAGTCTCTTACCGCCCGCGGCAAAACCGTTTTTACCGAAAAAGCAGGCGTCAACTCCGTGATACTGGATGCTGTCAAAGACATAGACGCCGTGGTACAGAACCTCGCCTTCTCCGTGAGCCTCTACTCCGGGCAAATGTGTACCGCCCCGCAGAACTTTTTTATACCCGAAAGCGGTATCACTACGCCCGGCGGCGTACTGGGCTTTAATGAAGTGGCCACCAGGCTGAAAGACGCCATTATGACCCTCGTCAACAACCCGAAAATGGGCGCCGGCACCCTGGGCGCCGTGCAGAATGAGGCCACGCTGCAACGCGCCAAAGACATTCACCAGCTGGGCGGCAAAGTGTTGCTCAACGGCATGCCCGTGGTTAATGAAGAATACCGGAATGCCCGCACTTTTTCTCCCGCCATTGTGGAGGTCAGCTCGGCAGACAGCAGTATTTATGAAAAAGAGCTGTTTGGCCCGGTAATACTGCTCATCAAAACAAAGGACACAGACCATTCCATACAGCTGGCGCGGCAAATGGCGGCTAAACATGGCGCTATTACCTGCGCCGCATACACTACTGACGAAACCGTGAAAGACAAGATCGCAGATGCCATGAACAGCGCGTTCACGCCCGTTTCTTTTAATTTCACCGGTTTCATCTGGGTGAACCAGCATGCCGCCTTTTCAGATTTTCATGTAACAGGCGGCAATCCCGCCGGCAACGCCAGTTTCACCAACCAGGAGTTTATTGTGAAACGGTTTGTATGGGTGGGCAACAGAACGTACCTGGAATAAAAAACATACTATGCGTACAGTCAGACTACTTTTTTTCATGGCAATGGCCGTTGCCTGCCAGCAGGCCCCCAAGGCTGACAAGGCTGAAGTAACGGACGCCCAGGCCGTAAAACAGCCGGACGAGAGCGGGCGCAGCCACCAGCTGGATACTGCCGCCAGCATCCTGTACTGGATAGGCACCAAACCTACCGGTGAACACAAAGGCTCTTTCCGTTTCAGCCAGGGAAAATTGCATGTGAAAGACAGTGTATTGACCAGCGGCCAGTTTGTGATTGATATCAACAGCCTCCGCAATCTTGACCTGGCCTCCCAGCCCGACATGCGGACAAAGCTGGAAGACGAGCTGCGGGGCGCCAATTTCTTTGATGCGCAGCAGTACCCCACTGCCCGCTTCGAGATCACCAGTGTTGAAGAATACCACCCTGCCGCCACAGATAAAAGCGTACTGCTGAAAGATGCCACCCACATGATAAAGGGCAACCTGACCATCAAAAACGTAAGCAAAAACATCAGCTTCCCCGCTAAAATTGTGCTGAAGGAGGGGAAAGTAATGGCCGCCGCCAATTTTAATATAGACCGTACCCAGTGGGGCATGACCTACCGTGCAGACAAATCCTTACAAGACAAGCTCATCAATTCTATTGTCAATATCCGCTTCGAAATAGTTACAAAATAGGCGCCGGGGCAGCAATGAGGCTGTCCCGGACCGTTTTTTTTCAGTATATTTAGTAAGATCTCCGATCCTAAATACACTACACATGGAAACGAATCAACAAAGAGATGAACGCCTCTGGCGCATAGCCAAAGCCCGGGCCGGATTCCGCACTCACCTGATGACCTACCCCATCGTTAACGCCTTCCTTTGGGCCATTTGGTTCCTTACCAACGATCACCACCAGGGCGTACCCTGGCCGGTATGGCCCATGTGCGGCTGGGGGCTTGGCCTGGCCTTTGCTTATTATAACGCTTACCATCGGGACCCTTTTGGTGATGCCACCCGCGAATACGAAAAGTTGCAGCAGGAAAAACAACAGCGAGGCCTTTAAGACAACCTCATCATCATGCACCACCCCACCCGCTTATTTGATGTAATTCCACATCAGCAGGCCCACTATTCAAAACCGGATATGCTGGCCGCCAAGGAGCAAGGCGCCTGGAAAACCTACAGCACCAACGAAGTGGCCGGGATAGTGCAACGGTACAGCTCCGGCCTGCTGCAATCAGGCATTGAGCCGGACAGCAAGGTGGCTATTATCAGCACCAACCGCCCGGAATGGATAGTTACAGACCTGGCCTGCCAGCAAATAGGCGCTGTGCTGGTACCCATTTATCCTACCATCAGCGATGCAGAGCTGGAATTTGTGCTGAATGACGCAGAGGCCGGCGTTTTGTTTGTCAGCAACCAGGACCTGTATGAAAAGGTAGACGCCCTGCGCAGTAAACTCCCCCGGCTGCAGCATATCTACTCCTTTGACATCATTCCCGGCGTGCCCCACTGGTCAGCCATTACATCATTGGCCAGGGATGCGGACAACACGCGGATAGAAGAGCTCAAAAACAGCATTACGCCCCATCATCTGGCCACCGTCATTTATACCTCCGGCACCACCGGCACGCCCAAAGGCGTGATGCTCACCCACTACAACATCATGAGCAACGTAGAGGCCTGCCTGCCTGTATTGCCGGTAACCAGCAGCGGCCGCGCTCTCAGCTTTCTGCCGCTCAACCACATATTTGAACGGATGGTCACCTACGTGTATCTCACTGCAGGCGTATCCGTATACTATGCAGAAAGCATGGAGGCTATTTCAGACAATCTCCGGGAGGTAAAACCCTCTATTTTTACCACCGTGCCCCGCCTGCTGGAAAAGGTTTATGAAAAGATCACTGCACGTGGCACGGAACTGACCGGCATCAAAAAACAACTATTCTTCTGGGCCCTCAACCTGGCCAAACAATTTGAGATCAACAAACCCCTGCCGCCCTGGTACCGCCTGCAGCTGGCCATTGCAGATAAACTGGTATATAAAAAGTGGCGCGAAGCCCTTGGTGGCGAGCTGCAATGCATTGTAACCGGCGCGGCCGCCTGCCAGGTGCGCCTGTTGAAAATATTTACCGCTGCCGGTATACCCATACTGGAAGGGTACGGCCTTACAGAAACATCTCCCGTAATTGCGGTAAACCGCATGCCCGAAAAAGACCGGATGTTCGGTACGGTAGGCCCCGTGATCAGTAATGTGGAGGTGAAGCTGGCAGACGATGGAGAGATCCTCTGCAAAGGTCCCAACGTAACCAGCGGCTACTACAAACGTCCTGACCTGACCGCGGATGCCTTTACAGACGGCTGGTTCCACACCGGCGACATCGGCGTGCTGGTGAACGGTAAATTCCTCAAGATCACTGACCGCAAGAAGGAACTGTTCAAAACCTCCGGCGGCAAATTTGTAGCCCCGCAGCCCATTGAGAACAAATTCCGGGAATCGCCCTTCATTGAACAGATCATGGTGGTGGGCGCAGACCGCAAATTCACCGGCGCGCTGATAGTTCCGAACTTCCGGAACCTGGAAGACTGGTACACCCGCCAGGGCGCCACCTATCCCGGCCCCGAAAGAGCCCTGCATGACACGAAGGTGCGGCAACTGTACCGCCAGTCTGTTGAAAAGTATAACCAGCACTTTTCCCATATTGAACAGGTCAAGAAATTTGAGCTGATGCCGCATGAATGGACGGTAAGCAGCGGGGAAATGACCCCCACCCTCAAACTCAAACGGAGAGTGATACAGGAAAAGTACCGGGACGCCATTGAGCGGATTTACGCATAATTTTTAAGGAAAATTGCCAAAAACGCTTATTTTTGCCCTCCCGCTGATGGCGGTATGGCCCTGTAGTTCAATGGATAGAATAGAAGTTTCCTAAACTTTAGATCCAAGTTCGATTCTTGGCGGGGCTACAAAAACCAGAAAGGCTTTAAGTGATTGAACTTAGAGCCTTTTTAGTTTGTCTGGCCCTCTTTGCAACTTAATTCCGACCTTAGTATGAACACAAAGTCCATCAAAATAAATATCTCCCCCTCCATTGGCGCCGTTTCAGCCAAATACACCGCCCCTGACAAACCAAAGTGCATCATCACGCTCGCGCATGGCGCCGGGGCAGGCATGGACCATGCATTTATGGAAACACTCGCAAATGCGCTGGCCAGTGCAGGCATTGCAGTGCTGCGGTTCAATTTCCCCTTTGCGGAAAACAAAAAGGGCCGGCCAGACACTCCCGCCGTTGCCCACCAAACCATAGCAGCGGCCATTGCGAAGGCGCATGAACTGGCCCCTGGCCTCCCGCTTTTTGCTTCCGGCAAATCTTTTGGTGGAAGAATGAGCTCCCAATACCTGGCGGAACATCCGGACAGCGCGGTTGCCGGCATTATTTTCTTTGGCTTTCCGCTTCACCCGTCCGGCAAACCTTCTACAGAGCGTGCGGAGCATCTCAAGGCATTAAAAATACCGATGCTGTTTTTACAGGGCTCCAAAGATACCCTGGCTACCTGGGAGCTGATTGAAGCCGTATGCAAATCTTTACGGAAAGCCACCCTTGTAAAATTTGAAGGGGCAGATCATTCTTTCAAGGCAGGGAAAAAGGATGTGCTGTCATTGCTGGTAAATGAGACGGATAAATGGGTGGAGAAGAAAATTAAATAATTCCCGGCACTGCAATTCCTTCAAAGCGTTTCCCCAAGCGCTTCTCTCCACCTGGGCCGTTACATCCCCCAATCTGTCCGCTTCATCCAGTTTCCACTTCCCTTCTTTCCCCATCTCCCGGAAGTTTGCCTGAAAAAGACCATGAACGTACTATTAAAATGCATGCTGTTGCTGCTTGGATGTGCTGCCCCATACTTCGCAACCGCCCAGTCCAAATTGAGCGAAACGCAAAAAAAGGATCTGCTGGCAAAGATGGAGAGCTACAAGGCAAAGCTCAACCTGACAGAAGCCCAGGAAGAAAAAGTAAAGAAGATCAACACCCGCTATTTTGAGGCGCTCTCCGGGCTTAAAGAATCAGGCGCCCCGCGGCTGTCCAGGTTAAAGACCTTTCGCAAGCTGAATGATGAAAAAGACAAACAGATGAAATCTGTGCTGGACAGCCGGCAGTACGACACCTACCGCAAAATGCAGCAAGAGATGCGGGAGGAACTTAAAACCAGGAAAAAGCGGTAACGTATCTACTTCACCTTAAACGAAAATCATGCAAATGAAAACAATCATCCGGCCGCTTTCAGGCATACTCCTGCTCTGCCTGTCATATATTTCCAGCGGGTGCAGCAAAGATGCCCAGCCACCCAGGCGGAATTTTGACGCTACGCTGAACGTGAATGGCCTGAAACGCAGCTATATCGTAAACCTGCCGCCGGGGTACTATCAAAATAGCGATACCATGCTCTACCCGATGATCATAGCGCTTCATGGGACAGGCGGCAGCGCAGCACAATTTGAGGCAGACTACGGTTTCTCCCGGAAAGCAGACGAAGCAGGTTTTGTAGCCGTATATCCTGACGGCGTTGCCAGCACCAACAGGCTGCGCCTCCGCACCTGGAACGCGGGCGCCTGCTGCGATTATGCTATGAAAAACGGCATAGACGACGTATCGTTCATCAACGGCCTTATTGACAAAATGGCCGCCAATTACCGCATCGATCCCGAAAGAGTGTATGTAACAGGTATGTCTAACGGCGGCATGATGGCCTACCGCCTGGCGGCTGAACTGTCAGGCAAGATAGCGGCCATTGCGCCGGTCAGCTGCTCCATGGTGTACAGCCCGGCTGCGAGTCAGCCGCGCCACGTACCTGTTCTGCACCTGCACTCCGTACTGGATAGTATTGTTCCCTACCACGGCGGCAGCAACCGGTTCGGCTACTACTTCCCGCCTGTAGATTCGGTACTGAACGTTTGGGCGCTAAGGAACGGCTGCCGGCAGGAGCCGGTGGTGGTAACGGACAATTCAAACTACAAGCAAATACAATGGATAAACGGGGAAGGCGCCGTCATGATCAATCACTACCTGACACAAGACGGCGGGCACTCCTGGCCGGGCGGCAAACAGGTACGGCCGCGGGCCGCGCCACCCTCCACGGCCATTAATGCAAACGATCTCATCTGGGACTTTTTCAGGCAATACAGGCTGGAATAAGACGCCCGTCTAACGCTGCAACCATGCAGTCAGCTCCGGGGCCTTCATCTTGCTGATGATCACTGGCTCCGGAGTTTCCATGTTCAGTTTCAGCACCAGCCTTCTGTTGAAATAATGAGCGGCCATCACTACTGCGCTCCGGCTCACGATATATTGCCGGTTGGCCCTGAAGAACCGCGAGGGGTCAAGCTGCTGTTCCAGCTCGTCCAGCACTTCATTAACCGGGTAAACTTTTCCCTGCGTCGTATATACTTTGATGGCCCCACCAACGGAATATATAAAAGCGATATCCGCTGTTTTTACCGGAATGATCTTTTCATTGCTGAAAACCAGCAAAGCGTTTTTGTATGTTGAAGCCTGCAGCTTCTCCAGCAAAGCCTCCATACGGTCTCCGTTCAGGTTGCTTCCCGGCGCCAGCCATTGTTTCATCTGTTCATATTTTCTGAGGCTTGCGGCAAGCTTGTCTTCATCAATAGGCTTCAGCAGGTAATCTATTCCGTAAGATCCGAAGGCTTCAATAGCATAGCTGTCAAAAGCGGTGCAAAATACAACCGGGCATTGTATGTTTACCGATCTGAATATCTCAAAGCTCAACCCGTCTGCAAGTTGTATGTCAGACAATATCAGCTGCGGCGCGGGGTTTGTTTGCAGCCACTTTACGGCGGCTTTTACGGATGGCAGTATATCCAGCACCACCAGCCTGTCATCCAGCCGCTGGATGATCTGTTTAAGCTCCTTCGCCGTTTTGGCTTCGTCTTCTATGATTAGAATGTTCATATGCGCGGGGTGCTATTTTATTAAAGGAGTGCGTACAGTAAAATCGTGATTGGTTTCAGTTACTGAAATATTCAGTCCGGCCAGCAGCCTGTATCTTTCCCTTATATTACCCAGGCCACGCCCGAGGCTGTCTATCACCGTATCCCGCTTTTGCAGGGTATTGCTGACCACCAGCCAGCCTTCTTCATCTACATATACCCTGATGGTCAAAGGCGTTTCAACACTTGCTACATTGTGTTTCACCGCGTTTTCCACCAGCAGCTGCAGGCTTGCGGGAGGGAGTTTTTGCTGCAATGCTTCCTCCCCTATATTGATCTCAGTTACCAGGGCGTCTTCCAGCCGTTCTTGCAGGATGTACAAATAGGCGCGGGTAAAATCAAGTTCGTCCCGCAACGTTACCAGTCCGGCCATCCTGTTACTTAGCAGGTAACGGTAAACGTCAGACAGGCGCTGTATGAACTGGCGGGGCGCTTTTTCCTGCACCATGCTGCGCAAGGTGCCAAGCGAATTGAAGAGAAAGTGAGGGCTGACCTGCTGCTGCAGAATGCTCAGCTTAGCCTGCAGGTTCTCCTGTTTGAGCCGCTCGTTTTCCAGCTGTGCCTGCTGTTTCATGTCAGACATCCGCAGCAGGTCTGCTATAAAATAAAGAAAGCCGCCAACAACGGCCCCTCGCATCAGTAAAAGAAAATACACTGCCTTCAGCCCTCTTGGCAGCAGTTCAATGCGTTCCTGCACATCGGTAAAATGGCGGGTAATGCTGAAAGGAATTGTGGAAATCAGCATACAGCCCATCACCGCAAGCGCCGCTTTCTGCAGCTTTCCCGCAGGCTTGTGCCATTGCAGCACGGCCTGTATGAACAACCAGCTCAGGAAGCTTCCTGTAAATGACGAGAGCAGCGCAACCATCGACGCGCTCACGTTCTCGCGGTTCAGCCGCAGCACATAACCTAACAGGGCTACAAACAGCGAGATAATAATGCCGGTGACGATGGATTTTCTACGCATGGGTATTTGTTTACGGAAAGCAGGAAAACGGCGGACGGCCCCTGTGGGAGCAGCTCACGTTCCTTTTCCATAAAAATACCAAATTGTTCCATGAAGCGTTGTACCACGGCCATGAAAGGGACAATAAGCCAGATGAACCTGTCAATTCCGCATTGCCTACCTCCCCCCGCTCACATCAATAAAAGTACCTGTAGAATACCCCGCCTTATCCGAAGCCAGCCACAAAATAGCTTCCGCCACTTCCTCCGCCGTTCCACCCCTTTTCAGCGGAATGCTGCTCTTCAACCGCTCCACCCGCCCAGGTTCACCGCCTGCCGCATGGATGTCTGTAGCAATAAATCCTGGTCTCACGCCATTCACCCGTATCCCTTCTTCCGCCACTTCTTTAGACAGCCCGATGGTAAAAGTGTCCATAGCGCCCTTTGAGGCCGCATAGTCGAGGTACTCGTTGGGCGACCCTGTTTTGGCGGCCACGGAGGAAACGTTGACGATGGCGCCGCCGCTGCCGCCATGTTTGGTTGACATCCTTTTCACGGCCTCCCTGGCGCAGATGAACTGACCGGTAATGTTGGCCGCAAATATCCGGTTGAGGCGAGCGGCGGTCATGTTCTCCAGGCGCATCTGGTGCTCCAGTATGCCGGCGTTGTTGACCAGCACGGTCAGTGTACCCGGCAGCTTATCAGTTTCAGCAAACAGCTTCAGCACTTCCTCCTCTTTTGAAATATCCGCCTGAATAGCTACGGCCGTGCCGCCGGCAGCCCTGATCTTTTCCACAACCTGCGCCGCCGCGGCCTCATTGCTGCAATAGTTCACGGCAACGGCATAGCCGGCTTCCGCCGCAAGCAGGGCGGTTGCCGCACCAATACCGCGGCTGCCGCCTGTGATCAACATTACTTTCATATGCTTAACTCCGATTTTAGTTTCGTCAGTTCACCCAGCAATCTTGTTTCCTTCACTGCATCCTCCTTTTTCAATTCCTGCGCAATACGGGCTATTTCCAGGTTCAGCGTTTCTATCTCCGTCTGCCTCTTATTGCGGATGTCCTGCAAAGTGGAAATGAGCTGCCCGTCTGACAGCCTGCTGATCTGCAGCAGGTTTTGCAGTACATCTTCCGCTTCAAGAAAAACGCCTTTTTCCCTCGCTACCACCAGGCACTCCAGCACCACTCTTTCCGCCATTGCAAGCGCGGCGGCGTTGCGGTGAAATATGCCGTTATCCATTTCCAGCAGCGGGCATATGGAATTGAACACGCTGTTGATGATAGCTTTCTTCCAGACAATTGTTTCAATATGCTCCTCTGCTTTGAACTGGAAGTATCCGCCGCTCAGCTGCTCTACCGCTATTTTCAACGTATCAGTATTACCTTTCACAATCCCTACCGGGCATGTAGCCACCGGCTTGAACCGGACACTCCCTTCAGCCATCGTTTGGCTGGTAACGAACAGTACGCAACGGTAAACCTCCGGGTAGTTTTCGCTAATAAACGGTTGCTCCACACCAAGCCCGTTCTGCAATATCACCAGCGGTGAAACGCCGGTTTTATCTTTGAGCCTGCGGGCAAGGGCTTCGTTGCCGTAAGACTTGCTGGTTAGTGCTATCAGGCCATCCAGCCTCTCAAAGTTACCGATGGCGCTCACCGGCACGGTGGCTTCCTGTACGCTGTCATCTTCCAGCCTGATCTGTATACGCTCCGTGTGCGCGGCCGCGTTATCAACGCTTCCCCGGATCAGCACCACATCTTTCCCCTGCAGCTGCAGCGCTACGGCCAATGCTTTCCCAATGGCCCCGGAGCCGATGATATATGTTTTCATAACAATAAAATTGCGGAAAATATCCGTTTCAGTACAGATGCAGTTTTGACAAATTTGACCGTATCAGTTTGGCTTGGGCTCACATGCAGACCAACTGAAAATGAATACGCTAAAAGCCGTTTCATTGACCTGCTCCAATGGCATGCGGGTAGTTAGGTTAAAAAGTAACGAACACCCCATTTCTGCAACCACGTATATTTAATATTTCAACCCCATTACCACTAATTCCCTAATTTCATATTGTTATCCCACCCCATCAATAAACCTGACATGGAAAAACTCAAGATCAATATAGACCTGGTGCTACCCGATGTTCCTGACGAAAAGGACGCCTGTGTACAGCGCATCATCACTACGCTGGAAGGCAGGCCCGGCATAGAAAAGATACATGTGATACCCGGTACGGCCAACACCCGGCCGCAGCTTTGTTTTCACTACAACCCGGACGTGATCACGCTGGCGCATGTACAGAAAATGGCAGAACAGGCAGGAGCGGGCATTACGCGCAGGTATGGCCATCTCCTGCTGGAAGTGGAAGGCATCCGGCACCAGCGGCAAACGCGGCTGATCGAAACTTCCCTGCTGCGCAACAAGGGTATTCTTTCCGCCGCTGTTTCTGCGGCGGGCTCCGTTATGATAGAATATGACAACGAAATAACCAGCGAAGAAAAAATTGAAGCGCTTGTCAAAAAGGAAGGCCTGCAAATAAAGGCGCATGAGCACAAACATGACCATGATCACGCACATGGTGGCATCTTCGGCAAAAACACGGAGCTTGTCTTCAGTCTTCTTTGCGGCGCTTTACTGGGCGCCGGCTACGGGCTGTCTTACGTTGCGGACCTGCCCGCCCTGCTGTGTTATATAGCGGCCTATTTCTTTGGCGGTTTCTTCACTGCCAAAGAGGCTTTTGAAACTATCCGGAAAGGCGGTTTCGAAATCGACTTCCTGATGTTGGCAGCGGCTGTTGGCGCGGCCATTCTGGGCAGCTGGGCGGAAGGGGCGCTATTGCTTTTCCTGTTCAGCCTGGGGCATGCATTGGAACATTTCGCGATGGAAAAGGCGCGCAAATCCATTGCCGCACTTACAGACCTCGCGCCCAAAACTGCCCTGCTGAAAACAGGCGGCCAAACGCAGGAAGTACCGCTGGAAAAGCTCCGGAAAGGGGATGTAATTGTTGTACGGCCACACACTAAAATTGCAGCAGATGGTATTGTGGTAAGCGGCAGCGGCAGCGTAAACCAGGCGCCTATTACGGGAGAAAGCATGCCGGTGGATAAGGTGGCGGCAGCTAACCCGGATGCGGACGCTGCGCAAATGGATGCCAAACATCGTGTATTTGCCGGCACCATCAACGGCAATGAACTCCTGGAGATCAAGGTCTCCAAAGAGGCGGCAGATTCTACCCTGGCGCGACTGGTAAAAATGGTGAACGAAGCCCAGACGCAGAAATCGCCTACCCAACAGTTCACAGACCGCTTTGAACGCTACTTTGTGCCGGCGGTGCTCATACTGGTGGCGTTGCTGTGTTTTGCTTTTGTAGTGATAGATGAACCCTTCAGCCGCAGTTTTTACCGGGCCATGGCGGTACTGGTGGCCGCAAGCCCCTGTGCACTGGCCATTTCCACGCCCAGTGCGGTGCTGAGCGGCGTAGCCAGGGCAGCGCGGGCAGGTGTGCTGATAAAAGGCGGCCGGCCGCTGGAAGATCTTGGAACGCTCACAGCCCTGGCATTTGACAAAACGGGCACGCTTACAGAAGGCAAACCCAAGCTCACCCATATAGTACCGTTGGCCGGTACGGATGAAACAGAACTGCTTAAAACCTTAGTAGCGGTAGAAGCCCTGAGTGACCACCCGCTGGCCAAAGCCATTGTTCGTGACGGGTTGGAGAAACTGGGCAACACCCCTATACCGCAAGCGCAGAACATGGAGGCTGTTTTGGGTAAGGGCATCAAAGCAACCCTGGGCAGCAGCATCATTGTAGCAGGCAACATGGCGCTTTTTGCACCGCTGGACAATGCAGAGATCACAACCGCGGTCCAGCAACTGGAAGCGGCAGGCAACACTACCATGCTGATCAGGAAAGACAAGCAGTTCATCGGTATTATTGCCGTGATGGATACCCCTCGCAAGGAAGCAAAGGAAGCCCTGCAAAAGCTGCAGCAAACCGGCATTCAGAAAATGATCATGCTCACGGGAGATAACCAGCAGGTAGCCGAAGCCATTGCAGCGCAAACCGGCATCACCGAGGCGCGGGGCAACCTGTTGCCTGAGCAGAAGGTGGAAGCCATTCAGCAACTGGCCGCAAGGGAAAATAAAGTGGCCATGGTGGGAGATGGCGTGAACGACGCCCCGGCCATGGCCAAAAGTACCGTAGGCATTGCCATGGGAGCGGCAGGCAGCGACGTGGCCCTTGAAACGGCAGACATTGCGCTGATGGGCGACCAGCTGACACTGTTGCCCTTTGCCATAGGCCTCAGCCGGCAGGCCCGCCGCATCATCAAACAAAACCTGGTGATCAGTTTGGGCATGGTAGCCCTGCTGGTACCGCTCACCATTTTCGGCGTGGCGTCTATTGGCCCGGCGGTAATGGCGCATGAAGGGTCTACGCTGGTAGTGGTGTTTAATGCCCTGCGGTTGCTGGCGTATAAGGAACGTTAACGCGTATGAATTACATGGCTTCCAACCCCAAACGGCGGGAAATATCGGAGCTGAACTTGTTCTGGGGATCGTATTTCTGCTTCACAGACAGCCATTCCGGGTATTGGGGGTACATTTCCTTGAACATTTTTTCTTCCAGCAGCGCGTCTTTGCCCAGGTAGAGGCGGCCGCCGCAGGAGAGCACTTTCTCATCCAGCTTCGGCGTAAAGGCCAGCAGCCGGGAAGTTACGGGGAAGTCTATGGCCAGCGTATAACCCCGGAAAGGGAAAGAAAGGATGCCCTGACCTTCGCCCATTTTCTTGAATACGTTCAGGAAAGGCGTACATCCGCTATCGGCTATCATCTCCAGTATTTCCGTCAGGTTCTTTTTCCCGTCTTCTTCCGGTATCACAAACTGGTACTGGATGAAGCCTCTTTTGCCGTATCCCTTGTTCCAGTTGTTGATCATATCCAGCGGGAAGAAAAACTTGTCGTAGTGCACAAACTCTTTCGGGGAGTTCTGTACCACGGCAATCACTTTATTCAGCACTCTTACCGTGAGGCTGTTGAGCGCAAAGCCTGGTAAAAAGAAGGGCACGGTGAGTTTGGTGGGAGAATGCAGCTTGAGAGGATGGTGTTTCAGCCTTTCCGGCAGCTCGTTGAAAGCTGCGCCATTGCCGAGTGACAGCACGCCGCGGCCCAGTTTTTTGCCTTTTGCCACCGCATCTATCCAGGCTACGGAGTAGTTGTATTCCTGGTCATAGGTTTCCAGCGCCTCCAGCATATGGTCCAGGTTGCGGATGGCAATGGACTTCTGTCGGAAATAGGTGGTCTCTATTTTCCGCATTTTCATCGTAACGGTGAGTATGATGCCCAGCAGGCCCAGGCCCCCGAAGTTGGCCCAGAAGAGGTCTGCGTTTTCAGTTCGGGAAGCGGTGACGATGGTGCCGTCTGCCAGCAGGATGGTGAAAGAAATGACACAGTTGACGAAAGAGCCGTCTATATGGTGGGCCTTGCCGTGAATATCATTGGCAATGGCCCCGCCCAGGGTCACGAATTTGGTGCCTGGGCAGATCATGGGAAACCAGCCTTTGGGGGCGAATACGGTAATGATCTCGTCCAGGCTTACACCGGCCTGGCAGGTCAGTATGCCTTCCGCCTCATTCCAGGAAATAAAATGGTTGAGATGGGTGCAGAGGGCCACATAGCGGTTGTTGTTCACCGCCTGGTCTCCGTAGCTTCTGCCCAGCCCGCGGGCAATCAGCGGGGTATCCTGTAAAATATTCCGGGAGTCGTTTTCGCTGCGAGGGGTTAATATGTATGATTCTGCAACGGGATAATTACCCCAGCCAACCAGTTTTCCTTTCTTCAACGGCATCGGAAACGATAATTTTTGCGCAAAGTTAAGCGTTTTTGGCAGATACCGGGGCCCTATTTGCGGTAAAACCGGTCAACAGCGCCATCATGCCGGAAGCTGATGTAGTAAATTTCCCGGCTGCCGCTGATGTGCTGGGGGTACCATTGGAAGTTGCGGTTCCGGATAATCATGTACGCGTGCGTGAACGGCATGGCGCCCTGTATGCTGTCTGCCTTCTGCGTGTAGTTGCGGTAAATGGTGGCTATGGTGGCAAACTGCACGGAGTCAAGCGGCACCCGGTGCTCCGCAATATTTTCACTTACAGAGAGCTGCACGGGCACGGGGCCTGTCCATTCACCCCCTTCATAGTTGTACTGGTCTGCATATTCCGGGTTTTCAGGGTGCTGCAACCTGGCCATAATGCGGCCATCGTCATAAAAGTGCACGTGCTGGCAGAGATAAATGGTTTTGCCCGCAAAAGCCGGCAGCGCCCGCAATTTCTGCTGCGCGGCGCCCAGGCGGCCGGCATCCTTCAGGAAATCAACGGTGCGGCGCGGGCGCCTGGGAAGGTATGTTCCCTCAGCATCTGCGGCCGTTGGGCCTTCGGCCGGGTTGAAGGTGTCCCTGATAGTATTGGTGAACTGCTGGCAGGAGGCGGTCATTAAAAGGCCGCCAGCGGCAGCAAGTACCCAAAATGCTGTTCTTTTCATGTTTCCGCGTTTAACTTTCCAGGTCACTGGCCAGAACTACCTGCCCTGGCTGGTCTTCCAGGTAAAAAACAGGAAGATAAGGCATTTGTGTAATTCCCATATTAATCAGCGGCACCACTTTTTTCAGGCTGGCGGTATGCGCTTGCCCCAGGTGGTCCGTGTACCGCAGCTCAAAGCGTACCTGCGGCTGGTTATTGATATAAGTGCCTGTTTGTGAGGCAGAAAGCACGCTGGCAGATGCCCGGCGGCCGTAATATTTAAGTTGCTGTGCGTTTCGGGGAATGCCGGCCAATGCCCTCAACAGCCTGCCAATGCCAAAGCCGGTGAACAGCAGGATGAGCGGGCACAGTACCAGCGGGTGGTAAAATACCAGGAACCGCCAGCCCGTACCGCCGCTTTGCAACCTGTATGAATACACGTAGTACCACACAATAGCAGCGGCAATGGCCAGCCATACCAGCGCCAGCAGGAAGAGCACACCGGGGCGCAGGCTGGCCCTGGCGTCTTCAAGTACCAGCAAAGGATTGGTTTTCAGGCGTTCATCTATGCGCAGTGTTACTCTTTTGCCTTTTTCAAACCGCCGTTCTTCCGGGCGGCTGTCTGTCACCGCCACCTGCTCCGTTATTTCCTCCCCGACGAAATTGCGCAGCGCCAGCGTGAGGACATAAGTAGAGAAACCATCTACCATCGGGCCTTTCTGGTCCGCCTGTACAATCACCGCCTCTTTACGGGCCCCTTCGCGCAGCAGGTACGCAACATCCCGTTTAGCCCTCACCGGGGCCCAGATGAAGCTGCGGAAAAAGCTCCAGAGCACCAGCCCCCAGGCCACCATGGATAGCAGCAGGTAAAACAACGCCAGCCAGGGGTTTGTTCCCGTGCCATCTAACCGGTAACCGGTGTTGTAGTAGATGATCATGGGGAAAGGAATGGCAAAAAACAGGGTGTAGACGATCCAGAAGTATTTCCAAAAGCCTTTCATACAACTAAGATAGAGATATTCTCAGAGCAACTGTTTTGTCAGTGCTAATCATTCCCCGTTGTGATCTCCATCTTCCCTCCTGCCGTCAGCATGGCATGCGTAATGCTCATGCCGGCATGGGTACGCCCGTTGATGCGGATGGAACGGATATGATCACCGCCCCCCTTCACCGTGATCTCCATTGTTTTACCATTGGGTAATTTCAGCCTGATGCGTTCAAACAACGGCGTGCATAGCTGGTACTCCCCGCTTACGGGATCTACCGGGTAGAGGCCCATGGCCGCAAACACGTACCAGGCGCTCATCTGGCCAGCATCGTCGTTGCCGCTGAGGCCACCGGTGCCGTTGCTGTACTCTTCTTCCAGGATGCGTTTCACCACCCGCTGGGTTTTATACGGCGATGCGGTATAGTTGTAGAGGAAAGGAATGTGGTGGCCCGGCTCGTTGCCATGCCAGTATTCGTTTTTAAGGAAAAGACTGTCCAGCGCGTTCTCAAATGCCTTTTCCCCGCCCATCAATGCCTGCAGGCCTTTAATATCATGCGGTACATAAAAGGTATACTGGCGGGGCGTGCCTTCGGTGATGAAAGACAGCTTTTTGTCAGGATGGAAAGGTGTGTAAAAGCTGCCGGTAGCAGAGCGGCCGTTCATTAAGCCCTGCCTGCGGTCAAATATGTTACGATAGTTTTGCGCGCGTTTTGCCAGCGCCTGCTGGTCTGCTTTTTTGCCCAGGCCCGCGGCTACAATAGACAAGGCATAGTCATCATAAGCATATTCCAGTGTGCGGGATACCTGTTCATTTTTATGGAAGGCATCCGGCACGCCGTCTTCCAGCGGTACATAGCCGTATTGCAGGTAGGAATCCAGCGCCCGGCGGCCTTTACCGTTTTTGTAATCTTCAGCTGGGGCTGGGTTGAAAGCGTTCCTGCGCATGAGGGCATAGGCTTTTTCCGCATCATACCCCCGGATGTTCTTGTTCCAGGCAGATGCAATAAAGGCGGTAACATGATCGCCTATCATGGCGGCGGTGTAATTGTTCCAGCAGGGGAAAATAGGCAGCCATCCGCCCTGTTCGCCTTTCAGTATCATGGAGCGCACAAAATCATTGATAAGGCCGAGCTGCAATATTTCGAACAGGGGCAGCTGCGCGCGGTAAATATCCCACATGGAAAAATCATCGTAATAATTCCCCTCTTTCATCCGCTCCACTTCGTAGCTGCCTGCAAAGCGCGGGTAGCTGCCGTCTGCATCGCTCATCAGCCTGGGGTGTTGCATGGTACGGTAGAGCGAGCTATAGAATATCGTTTTGGCCGCTTCGTTTTTCCCTTGCACTTCTATCTGGCCCAGCGCTTTGTTCCAGGTATTTTCCGCCTGTTTCTTCACCTGCTCAAAGTCCCAGGTGTTCATTTCCGCCAGCAGGTTTTTACGCGCGCCCTCCAGTCCGGTGAAAGACGTACCGATGCGCAGTTTCACTACCACTCCCCTTGGCGCCTTCAACCCGATGTATCCTCCCGCGCCAGGCTGGTTGCTGATTTGCAGGGCGTTTTGCACTTCATTGGCGGAAAAGGTACCGGCCGTGGCGGCTACCTGGTACTGGATGAGGAACCAGCCGCTGAAACCCGCGGGCTGACCGCTTCCCTGGTAAATGCGGTAGGCGGGGTTATAACCGGATATCTCTTTGCGGGCTGTGTCTATCCTGATGAAGCCCTTGTTTTTGTCACTGTTGGGCGTTACCAGTAAAAACAGGCTGTCTGCCTCCAGCATGGTGAATTGCAGCATGCCGCAGCGGGCCGTGGCCGTCAGTTCCGTTTGCACTTTGCCCAGCCGGTTTTTGTAATAATGCGGGCCGCTTGCTTCATTGTGATGATCAAGCGGCAGCGTGGCGCCCGGCCGCAGCGTACCCGTAAGCGGCATAATGGTAACACTGCCGTAGTCTTGCGTGCAGGAGCCGCTTAGCCAATGGCTGAGTCGGTAACCGGAAGAAGTTCCATCCTGGTAATAATAGGGCGCCAGGCATTTACGCTCAGTGGTGCGTGTTTGCGGCGTAAGCTGCACCATACCGAACGGTATCCCCACCGCCGGTATCACATTGGCCAGCATTTCCGTACCGGCGCCATGTTTGGCGGCGCTGATGGTGGTGGCGGGCGAAGTGCCCATCAGCGGGTTTACATATGTAACCGGCTGCTGGGAGTGAGCAAGGTAACCCGCCAGCAATAACAATAACGTGGATGTCTTTTTCATTGTCCGTAAATATAACCGCCATTCTTCGAATTATACCAATAATAGTGTGATACGGGCCATTTTAAAAACCCGTCTTGCCCCAACTTTGCACCATATATTTAAACAGATATTTTCATGAACAACAACACCAGTAAAGTAGCCCTGGTGACCGGCGGCAGCCGCGGCCTGGGCAAAGACATGGCCCTTGCCCTGGCGCAACAGGGAACAAATGTGATATTCACTTATAACACCAATGCAGAAGAAGCCCAGGCAGTGCTGGCAGCCATTGAAAAAGCCGGCGGCAAAGCGGCGGCGCTGCAACTGAACGTGGCAGAAACCGGCACATTCGATGCCTTTGTTGAACAGGTGAAGAGCGTGCTACCAGAGCAATTGCAGACGGAAAAGATAAACTACCTGGTGAACAACGCCGGCATCGGCATCCATGTACCTTTTGCCGAAACCACGGAGGAGCAGTTTGACACCCTCATGAACATCCACCTCAAAGGCGCGTTCTTTCTCACACAAAAAATGCTGCCACTGCTGGCGGATGGCGGCGGCATCGTGAACCTTTCCACCGGCCTGGCCCGGTTCAGCATTCCAGGTTTTGCAGCGTATGCTGCCATGAAAGGGGCTATAGAAACCCTTTCCCGCTACCAGGCCAAAGAGCTGGGCGGCAGGGGCATCCGTGTGAACGTAGTGGCGCCCGGGCCTATTGAAACTGACTTTGGCGGCGGCGCGGTGCGTGACAACAAGGAGATGAATGGCTTCCTTGCCTCCCAAACCGCACTGGGCCGAGTAGGCATGGCGGATGACATTGGCAGCGTGGTAGCCTTCCTTTGCAGCGACGCGGCCAAATGGGTGAATGCGCAGCGGATTGAAGCCTCCGGGGGGATATTCCTGTAGAATAAGCTGGCATTACCGCCAGCCTATTCCGCACCAGCTGTCAATTGCTCTGCCAGCTGGTGCAGTTTGCTGGCCAGCAGGTCCTTGGGGATCAATTTGGTTTCATAATCCGCTATCATGGCAGGTGAAGTATTTCTTGCCATAGCATATTCAACTACCTCGTTGTCTTTTCCTTTACAGAGAAGCACTCCCACGCTTGCATTTTCGTGGGGACGTTTTACGTCCCTGTCAAGCGCTTCCAGGTAGAAATTGAGCTTCCCAAGAAATTCGGGCGCAAACTCCTCTACCTTTAATTCAAAAAGAACAAGGCACTGCAAATCCCTGTTGTAAAAAAGAAGATCCGTATAATAGTCTTTGTTACCTACCTGGATACGGTGTTGATTGCCCATGTAGGCAAACCCCTTGCCTATTTCCAGTATGAACTGACGCAGGTTATGTACCAGTGCGGCTTCCAGGTCGTGTTCGGAATGCCCTTCCGGCAGGTCGAGAAATTCAAAAATATAAGGGTCTTTAAATAGCTCTGCCGGAAATGAGACAGACTGCGAGGACGCCGTTTTGTTTCCAATGGAAGTTCTCTCGTATACGGCGGAATTTAGTTGCCGTTCCAGTTCCCGTTTTGAGAGCCTGTCATTTATACATTGTTGTATGTAAAAAAGTTTTTCTTGCGGTGTTTTCGTTTTGGAAAGAATCAGCAGGTGATGTGTCCATCCAACTTGTGTCACCACCGGTGGCACAAGTACAAGTAACTCATTTTCAACCCTTTGAATTTGTGCCATCAGTGGTGACACAAATTCGGGGCCGGCATAAGCTTCATAAAACTGTTTCATTCTATAAATACCCCTCCGGTTAAAACCTTTCAAGCCAGGATATTTTGCTTGTATATACTCTGCCAGTTCATCCACCGTACCATCCCCCCAATTGCCTGCTTCTACTTTCCTTGAAACAATACCGCCAATCCTAAAGTAGAGCGATACCAATTCTGCATTCACACTTTGGAAGGCCCGGTTTCTGGCTTCGCTGATCAGGGAAATTATTCCTTCAAAATCCGTCTTTTGTTTTTTGTTCAGGTTGTTCATTTCGGTAAATTTTTCAGGTTAACCTTACATTGCGTCCGCGGTGCGGACGCAATTGCATAACCGGCGCATTCCAGAGAGGCCGTTTGAATTGTGCACGCAGTGCGTGCATTATTGGGAACATGCCGTAAAACGGCTCCTTTTAACGGTTGGTAAAAAACTGCTTATGCTAATTGGCCGGTCAAATTTATAGGAAATAAGTGATGCAAATCTGCCACCTGAAATACTTACTGATTCCTGGGAGATATTATCGGGAATTTCGAATTATTATCAGGAATTGCCACTTTGTCGCTGATCTGCTATACCTCTACGAACAGCTCAATTCCTTGCTGGATACGGCTTACCTGCTTTTCAGAGAAGCCAAACCCGCTACAGGCAAGGAATGCAACGAAGAAGTAACGAACAAGTAACGAAGGAGTAACGAACAAGTAAATAAAAGTTACTTGTTCGTTCATCTCCCTGGGTAGCTTCGTTATTCCTTCGTTCAACTCCGTACATTCTGCACTTATGCTAAATAATTCTCCGGAAAGGTCAAATACCCGGCAAACACAACCGATACCTTCGCAGAAAAAAACATGGCAATATCCGTTAACAATATTATTCTCCACGGGGCCAGCGGCAAGCTGGGCAATGTAGTGTTCCGCAAGCTGCACGGCAAACTGGTGATATGCAAAGCGCCGGCGCCCAGTTCAGTACCGCCGTCAGAAAAGCAGCTGCAGGGGCGGGAGCGTTTCAAGGCTGCGCAGCAGTATGCAGCCAAAGTTATTGAAACGCCTCACCTGCGCGCCATATACGCTGCGCGGGCCAAAGGCGCCAGGAAGGTGTATCACATGGCCCTGCAGGATGCCTGCCATGCGCCGCAAATACTGGAGGTAGCCGCCGGCCCGCAGATCGTGATGCGGGTGCGGGACAATTTCCGGGTACAGGCCGTGCAGGTGGTCATTCTCACCGCGGAAGGAGACGTCTGGGAAGAAGGCCCGGCAACACAAAAAACAAACAAGTTTGACTGGATGTATATGGTCAGAAAGACCCCTCCTGAAGAAATGCAGCTGCATATCATTGCCACAGACCTGCCGGGAAACACTGCCACCAAAGTACTGCCCCTTCCTCCTGCATCTTTCACCAGCCCAAAAGGGCATTTCAAATAATATCCCGCAGCCGCGTTTGCATGCGTCCTACATTCGGGATATGAAAGCAGAAAAGAAAATATTGATACACGTTCTTGTGTGGGTGTTCCTGATCGCCAACATACAGCTGGCCATCTATTCGGAAAAAGATGGCAGGGAGCCGTTTATTACGCCGCGAACGATCATGTACTATGTTGGGCTGGTCTCCGCTTTTTATGCTTCCTATTCCCTGATCTGCCCGCTTTTCCTGAAAAGGGGAAGACTGGTACACTTCGTGGTGATCTTTGTTTGCTCATCGATAGTATACACCGCTGTGGCGCTCTTGCTGGACAGCCTGCTGAGCCCGGAGCTGCCTTCAAAAAGAATGTATGCCGCCATTCCCATTACCATGTTAGGCATTCTCATCTATAGCATTGAACAGAGCCTCCGCAAGGAAAATGAGAACATCTCGTTAAAACAGGAGAAAGCACAGGCGGAGATCACCTTCCTGCGTGCGCAGGTAAATCCGCACTTTCTTTACAATACGCTCAATTACATGTACTATGTGGCCAGGCCGGATTCTCCCAGGCTGGCAGACATTGTGCTGCGCCTTTCAAACCTTATGCGGTATACGTTGATAGAAACCCCCGACGGACAAATTGCCTTAAAACATGAAATTGAGCATATCCGGAACTACATCCAGCTTATTGAAATGCGGTTCTCCCCCCGCTTCCATGTAACCCTCAACGTGGAAGGAGACCCCGGTGACGCGCATACGGCCGCGCTCCTTTTTATCCCCTTCGTGGAAAATGCCATCAAACACGGAGTGGTCACGGACCCTGAAAACCCGGTCAGCATCCTGTTCAGGATAACGGAAAAAAAGTTATCTTTCCAGATATGTAATCTCGTTAACCACGACAATAAGCCGCCTTCCAGCGGCGTTGGCCTGGCCAATGTACGCAGACGGCTGGAGCTCCTCTACCCCGGTAACCATTTGCTCAGTATTCAGGAAAATGAAACGCTGTTTAAAGCAGCATTGGAAATAAACCTGTAAATATCATGCTATGAAAAAACCGGCCATACCCTGTATTATTGTTGATGACGAGGCGTTTGCCGCAGAGATCATCAGTGACCACATCCGGAACATTCCTTTCCTGGAGCTGGCGGGCACCACCACCAACCCGATAGAAGCTATTGAATGGATAGAAGCGGGCCGCGCCCGGCTTGTTTTCCTGGACGTGCAGATGCCGGGCATTAATGGACTGCAGTTCATGCAGCTGACCAACGGTAAATGCCACGCCATTATTGTTTCCGGTTTCCCGGAGTACGCGCTCAACGGGTATGAGCATAACGTGATAGACTACCTGTTAAAACCCGTGTCTTTCGAACGGTTCGTAAAGGCGTCTCAAAAAGCGCTGCAGGTGTTCAGGGCCATGGAAGAAAAGCCGCAGGGGTTTATTTTCCTGAAAGGAGACAGCAGGAACAAATTTATCAGGGTGTATATACAGGATATTCTTTTCATTGAAGGGATGGGAAACTATGTAAAGGTACACAGCCGCCAGGGGAACATGCTTACTTACCAGACCCTCCGAGAGCTGGAAGAAACCCTGCCGGCACAGGATTTTCACAGGGTGCACAAATCGTATATTGTTGCAATAGACAAAATAGAAATGCTGGTGGACCATGAGATCCACATCGGGACTAACATCATACCGGTCAGTGAAACGTACCGGGAGGAGTTTTATAAACGAATCAGAAAAATATAATGCCATGGAACTGTACCCCTTGAACGAAGCATATGATACGCGGGCGTCCGGCAATGAGGTTTACCTCGCCGGGCGTTTCGGACGCATATGCCTGGTTCAGGAACAGGCCGGGAAAACTGCCCTGAGCACCGTTCGTGTGCATATTAAAACGGCCGTGAGCCTGGGCTGGCGTCAGCCTGAAGCCGCGGTACAGTTGCGCTATTGGCTGAAGGGCGGGTTATCCGGGAAGGAAGGGTTTTATGAACTGGCTTACCAACCTGCGGGTATCACAGAACTTGTTGTACAACCAGGGGAATACGAAGTATTATGCGTAACGCCGCCTCTGCACACGCTGGAACAACTGGCGCTGCAGCACACCTGCATCAGGGAAACGCTTCAATTGCTGCAGGCCGGCCATCCGCTTGAAACAAGGCAATATGCTTCACGAATAGACTACCGGGTCAAGAGCTTGCTCCATGATGTTCTCAGGAGTGACCTGGCCGGCACGGAACGTGAGCTGTTTCTTGGGGCCAGGGTAATTGATATGTTGCTGCAATATGTTAATTACATCAGTACTTATTCCATGGACTTTTCTACCCGTTACCATTTTTCTCCCCTTGACGTGGAGAGCGTGTACCAGGCCAGGGAAATGCAGGAGCAACTGCTGCATGAACCGGTATCAGGCCATGACCTGGCTAAAACTGTCAACCTCCACCCCCGGAAGCTGGCGGCCGGCTTCCGGCTACTTTTCGGTACAAAGATCAGGGAGTGCATGTTGACGGCCAGGATGGAAAAAGCCGCCCTCATGTTGAAAGACCCTTCTAAAACGATCAGGGAAATAGCCGCTGAAACCGGCTTTAATCACTTCTCATCTTTCTCCCGCGCCTTTCGCCGCCACTTCGGCTGCTCCGCCTTCGAGTTCCGGAAATAAAAAAAGCCGGACGTTCATCACGTCCGGCTGTTCAGTGGCCTTCCGGCCTTACAGCGTCACTTCGTGTACGGTTACATTCCCCGGCAGATCGCTTGCGCGGATGATCAGCTTGCTGCCAGCCAATGCTTCATTGGGCTGCGTGGCGGTATACAGCCAGTCAAGCCCGTTAACGTCCGCAGCGGCATTCCCCTTTTCAAGGGTTTCGCCTGACGCCAGCTGGATCTCGACAGAGACTGCCTGCACTCCGAAGTTGTCAATGGCCCGCACCCGGATGGTGCTGCCAGCCGCCCCGGTATAGGCCGTGCTGTCTACCGATCTGATGACCGGTGCAATGTAAAAGTCTGCCACTGCCATGTTGTAGGCAGACTGCCCTTTGTCAGCCGCGGCCTGGTAAGCCAGTCGCGTAGGTTCATGAGAAATGGCCGCTCTTGCATAGAGAGACGCTTCCAGGAACCGGTCGCGCATTTGCTGCTCTTTTTCAGGGTACTTGCTTTTACCCTTTACCGGGCGTTTGCACAGTACGGTTTTACCGCCCTGCTGTCTGATAACCATTTGTTGGGCAAACGTGCCGCTTGCCCCGAAAGTGATGGCATTGTTTTTTGAAATAGCCATAGTTTTAAGATTTTAATGATGAATAAAATTGTTTAGTGCAACAAAAAGTACTTGATGTTAACACTACAAAACTTGGCAATTTCTCCGGCGCGGATTTTACACTAGTGCAGAATTATTTAGCTTAAGTGAAGATTCTATTTTTTCAGGAAATTACTACTGATGGTCTGCCACACCTCCGCCCCGTCTCCGTTCAGAATTTGTTTGAGCATATACACGCCAAAACCCTTGGCCTGAGACAATTCAATTTTTGGCGGCATGGACAACTCTGAGGGGTTTACCAGCACATCTACCAGCGCAGGCCCATCATGCGCCAGCGCTCTCTCCATAGCAGGCTGTATTTCTTCCGGCAGCTCCACGCGGATGCCCGGCATGCCCATGGCTTCCGCCATGCGTGCAAAATTGGGGTTCTTGAGATCAGTGCCGAAAGGAGGCAGGCCGGCTACTTTCATTTCCATGGCCACAAAACCCAGGGAGCCGTTGTTGTACACTACTATTTTAACGGGCAGGTTGTACTGCAGAATAGTCAGCAGGTCTCCCATGAGCATGGCAAAACCGCCATCTCCGGAGAGTGAAATAACCTGCCTTCCGGGATACTCCAGTTGCGCACCGATGGCCAGGGGCATGGCGCAAGCCATGGAGCCGTGGTTGAAGGAGCCCAGCAGCCGCCTTTCCGCCGTCATGGTCAGGTAGCGGGCGGCCCATACGGTTGGGGCGCCCACGTCTACGGTAAAGATGGCATCAGGGGCGGCGGTTTCACTAACAATGCGGGTGAGGTATTCAGGATGGACGGGCTTTTCTCCGGCAGTGCCCAGCGCGTGCGCGTCAAGGCTCTTGCGGCTTTTACGGTACCTGTTGAGGCATTGCTCCAGGTGGGCGGTATCGGTTTTTGGCTGCAGCAGCGGCAGCAGGGCGGCGAGGGTATGCTTTACTTGCCCCACCAGCCCCAGGTCTACCCGGCACCGGCGGCCCAGGCGGTCTGCCCGCACATCTACCTGTACTATGCGGGCATTGGCAGGGTACCAGTCGTTATAAGGAAAGTCTGTGCCCAGCATCAGCAGCAGCTCGCTTTCTTCCATGGCGTGGTAACCGGAGGCGAAGCCTATCAGGCCGGTCATGCCTACATCAAAAGGATTATCATACTCTACGTGCTCTTTACCACGGAGGCTGTGTACAATGGGAGATTGCACGGCGCCTGCCAGGGCCATCAGCTCCTCATGCGCCCCGGCGCAGCCGCTGCCGCAGAGCAGGGTTATTTTGCTGCAGCCGTTGATCCATTGCGCCAGTGTGGCCAGCGCCGCATCTGACGGGCGTATCACCGGCTCATGGGGCAACAGCAGTGGCCAGCTTTCCGCTTCCACGTCCTGCATAGCCACATCTCCGGAAATGCCCAATACCGCCACTCCCTTGAGGCCTACGGCATTCTGCACCGCTATCTGCACCAGGCGCGGCATCTGGCGGGCGGAAGATATGATCTCGCAATAGTGGCTGCATTCCCTGAAAAGCAGCTCAGGATGTGTTTCCTGGAAATACCCGGTACCTATTTCGTTGCTGGGAATGTGGGCGGCAATGGCCAGCACGGGCGCCATGCTGCGGTGACAGTCGTACAGGCCGTTAATGAGGTGCAGGTTACCGGGGCCGCAACTGCCGGCGCAAACGGCCAGCCGGCCGGTTAGCTGCGCTTCCGCGCCCGCGGCAAAGGCGGCGGCTTCTTCATGCCGGTAATGCACCCATTCTATTTTATTGCCGCGGCGTATCTCGTCTACAATACCGTTAAGGGAATCGCCTACTACGCCGTGTATACGTTTTACCCCGGCTTCGGCCAACATATCTACCAGCATGGAAGCTACTGTACGTGCCATAGGAAGTTTTTATTTTACAAACAGCACGGAGCGCATATTGTTTGCTCCCGGATAAAAACAGCCCGTTGTCGCAATCAGCCCCTTAAAAAGTCAGATTTGCACCACATGGGAGTAAAAACCCTGCTCTACTTTTGTATCAACAAAACAAAAACATCGTTTCAAAACCCAAAAAAGTATATCATGTCAAAGAGATTATCCAACCAGAGGATCAGCGCCAATCTTTGGTTTAACAAGAATGCGGAAGAAGCGGTAAACTTCTACCTGGGCATTTTCAAGAACGCTAAAAAGGGCAGGGTGACTTACTACGGCAAAGAAGGCTTCGAGTTTCACGGCATGCCGGAAGGTTCTGTGCTTACCATTGAATTTATACTGGACGGGCAGGAATTTATTGCGCTCAACGGCGGGCCTCATTTCCAGTTCAATGAAGCCATTTCATTTGTGGTCAACTGCAGCAACCAGGAGGAAGTAGATTATTATTGGGACAAGCTGCGGGAAGGAGGCGATGAGAAAGCGCAGATGTGCGGCTGGCTGAAAGACAAGTTTGGCGTCAGCTGGCAGATAGTGCCTACTGTATTGGCTGATATGATGGATGACCCTGATGCCGCCAAAGTACAAAGAGTCAGCGCTGCCATATTCCAGATGAAAAAGCTGGATATTGCGGAACTGGAGAAAGCATTCGGAAAATAAAAAAAGACGGAACAGGCCACTGCAAACGGCCTGTTCCGCCTTTCAAATACGGCGCTGATATCAGGGCCAGCTGGCCAGCGCACCGGGCAGATGGTATGTTTTATCTTTTTCCCCGCCTGGCGCCAGTAACACGGTAAAGCTTCCCTTGTAACCCGGCGGAAGGTCTACTTCAAAACCGGTGAGCACTGTACCGGGGTTGGGCGCGTCATAATCATTAGGTGAAGTGGTACTCCACGTTTTCATCTGCACATTCAGCGGGGCGTCTACTTTCAGCAGCAGCTTTTTCCCGTCTTTGGTCAGCTCCGCCGTTTTGCTGCCGGTTATTTTTACGTCTGCGGGCGTGAGCAGCGTCCAGCGCAGTTTGGTGGGTTTTGCCGGCGCTTGCACCTCGTCCCTCACTACCACGTACTGCTTGTTCACCACGGCAATACCGCGGGTGGCCTTTTCCAGCTGGCCATCGTACACCTCGCTCAAATCACAGATGGCATGCATGAACTCCGGTTTGGAAGAGTGGCGGGTGATGGGCGCATTGCCTTTCACACGCTGCAGGGAATCGTTAATGGTAAGCGTGCTGTGTGCGTAGTTATTGTAGCGGAACACCTGCCAGCGTTGGGCGTACTGGCCTTTGTCCCATATCTTGACGCCTTTCTGTTCAAGCGAGTTATAGTCCTGCATACCAAAGTCCATTCCCCAGCGCACGCCGTCTGCCTCCATAATGAAAGAGCCCACGTCCATATGCGCATGGTTCACGGAAGCGGAGCCCGCTTTCAGCCCTACATAAATGGCCGCGCTGTCTGTCCACGAAGTACGCATCAGCGCCACGGGAGATTTGCCATTGCCCGTCCAGAAAGTAGCGGCGGGAGGCTTCACTTCACGCATGGGAACGCCGTTGCTCCAGAGCAGCAGGGCCGGCAGCAGCCTGTCTCTGACATGGCGGGAAGATTTTTCCCCTTCAAGACGGGTGCGCTCTACCCACAGCAGTGACGGCTCTTTGCGCCGGGCCGCAAACCAGAACATGGCGGGCTGTATGCCGCCGCCCTTGCCGGCGTCTGAATAGTTAAAGGATTCGCCCCAGGCGCCGGTAACATGCTCCATATAATCTGCAGTTTCCAGGAAACCCGGTTTGCTGACCAGCCCGAAGTCGTTGCCGAACAGCTTTTCCACGGCACTGATAAAAAGTACGTTGAAGCTGGTGCCATAGCCCCAGTAGCCGTAGCCTTCAGGGTAGGCGCCGTCAGGGTCATAATCATGCATAGGCAGTCCAATGCTGCGGATGCCCCTGTTAATGATCTGCAGGGCCAGCTCCGGCTCGTTCTCATAAATGGCCAGCGCACCGTACAGCATGCCGGCGTTACACACCTGGTTCCAGTTGTTGGTAACGCGCAGCCAGCCATTGTTGCGGGATTCCAGGGAAGGGGCAATGCCTTTTTTGAGAATGGCCTCCCGGATGGTGTTTTTTGACGCGGCAGGCAGGGCGCTGTACAGCCAGTCATACCCGATAGACACGGCCATGGTCATTTCTGCTACGTCAAGAAAGTGGGAAGGGTTCCAGTCACTGAACCGGCTTACGGACAGCAATTCCTTCTCGGCGCGCTGCAGGTATTTCTTTTCTCCGGTCATGCGCCAGGCATAAGACAGGAAAAACACTCTCCGCAGGCACTCGCGGGATACGCTCAGCAGCCGCCGGCCTATTACTTTCCTTTCCAGTACCGGCACGCTTTGCAGGGCATCACACTCCGCCAGTATGGCGTTATGCACTTTTTGCCAGGCGGCATCTCCCCGCAGGGTTTGTTTAATGTTCTTTTCTTCGCCCTGCAGCCAAAGGATACGGGGATGGCCGGGCATTTTTACGGAAGGACCCACGGAGTCTTGCTGTGCGTGGGCCAGGAGACAGGTGAGCAGGCACATTAGTACGCTGCCGCATAGTTTCTTGATCATGACGAGGAATTTTTTTCAGGTTAACAATATACAAGATTCCATTTATTTTTTTGTCGCAAATTGCCCCGTTAATTGTCGTATCTACCAACTGCATACCTGTACCGTATGCCTTAGTTTTGTTAAAAAAGAATGTATGTCTACTATCAATGCTTACCTAACGTTCAACGGCAATTGCCATGAAGCCATGAAATTCTACCAGGATGCCCTGGGCGGGGAGCTAACCCTGCAGTCTGTAGGCGGCATGCCCGTTGAAGCGCGCTGCCCCGCCGGGGAGGAACAAGAGATCATGCATGCCCAGCTCATTAAAGGGGATCTGGTGCTGATGGGCACTGATATGCAGGGCCCGGCCGGTTTTATACAGGGTACCACCATGGCGCTGGCCTTGCAGTGTGATACCGAAGAAGAGATCAACGCTTACTTTGCCAATCTGTCCAAAGGGGGCCAGGTAGTGGAGCCGGTACGCAAACAGGCCTGGGGCGCGCTCTGGGGCATGGTGATAGACAAGTACGGCGTACCCTGGATGCTGAATCACGATCTGAAGGGAGGCGCATAACCTATGCAGCTCAATATGTTTGAAGAAGACCGCGCGGTGGTGAGATATGCCATCCTGATCTCGCCGCCCGCGGCGGTCAAAAAAGTCGTGGCCGGGTTCAAACAGCAGGTACACGAAGCGGTAGGGCTGGATGATATGAACCTGCGGTCTCTGGCCCATATTTCTTTATGCCGCGTGAATGCGGCAGATGATGATGCTTTTATTATTAAAACGGTCACCGAGGCGGTGGCCAATATGTGTTGCTTTGATATTGAGATCAACGGGGCAGACAGCTTCACGCATGGCAAAACAGGCACCCTCTATCTGAGAATAGAACGGCCGGAGCCGGTGCAGATCCTCTTTGCGCTCCTCAGCCGTGTGTTCAGGGGCTCCCGGAATGCCAGCATCACCCCGCACCTCACTATTGCCAGGGCCCTTCCCGTCCACAAGTTCCGGCAAATAGACCCTTCCGTTTTTGACTACCGTTATGCGTTTGTATGTGACCGTATCACCATCCTGAAATGGGCGGGCGAAAAGTATACCCTCATTCATGAAGTGCCCTTGAAAAACCATCCGCCTGCATAAGGGGTGAAGCGGGATAATCATCCGGCAACACTTCCGCGGCGCAGCCGTGCTCTTGCAGGAAAGCTATCAGCGGCAGGGGCTGTATTTCCCCGGTGGTGCTTTTAACCCGCAGAATACGGTCGCAGTCTTCCAGGTCAAAATTCACAATGTACTCCGTAAACGTTTGCTGTATCCGGTAAATGAGCATGTGGGCAAAACAGGCACTGTTCACATTTGTTTTGAATATTTCTACCATAAACATCAGGCGTTAAGCACTGTAAACTTACTACGGCCCGCTTGCTTTTTACATGGCAGAACACGACAATAGATGGGGCTTATGCGACATTCTTGCGCCCGTTTCCTATATTTTCACCAGCAGCTTGTAAGAATGGGAGCGCATGGCCACCATGGTCACTACCAGCCCTACCATGCCCGTTACGGTAAACAGCAGCGCAATGCCCCTGTCGCTCCCCGTGCCGAACCAGTTGCCCAGCAGGTCTACGCCCGCGCCGGTGGTCATAAAAGGGATGAATATGAACTGCGCTATGGGCCCTATCATAAATGCCGTTAACGGTGATGCGGCCTGCTCAATGCTTTGGGCAAAACCGAACACACGGCCCTGCCGCTCGGGGGGTATCACACGCTGTATGATAGACTGCTCTGCCGCCTCCACCACCGGAATGAGGCACAGGTAAATGAACAGCCCCATGGCCAGCAGTATGATAGAAGATTGTATGGTGAAAAAGATGCAGATGGTCCACATCACAATATTCGCAATAAACAGGGTGCGGATGGGGTGCTTGCCCAAGCCCTTGCGGGCCACCACCAGTCCGCCTACTATAAAACCCAGGCTCAGTATGCCCCACAAAATGCCCCATACCTGCACAGACACCAGTGACAGGCCGTAGGCATCCATCAGTGACATGAACACCCCTCCCAGGAAGTTGTTGAAGGTGTTGAAGAAGATCAGCGCAAACAAACCCGGTATAAGCCGGATGGCTTTGATGGTACCTTTTATGTCTACCTTGCCGCCGCCCTCTTCCGTATGTACAATTTCTTTTTCAGGGATAGACAAGGCCCACAGGTGGCCGATGGTAAGCAGGGTAAGCCCGATGGAGGCCGCCAGCGTCCAGTACATGCCCAGGAAGCCTACGGCCATGCCGCTCAGGATGGATGCCACCAGAAAGGCCGTGCCGTTGGCGCTGCCAATGAGGCCGTTGGCCTTGTCCCGCTCCGGTTCCGGCAACAGGATGGTAACCATGGTGGGCAGCGCAATATTGCGGATGTTACCCGCCAGCGCGCCAAACAGCGTGAATATGATGAAGGCCCATAGAACGGGGCTGCCCGCATCCGTAAATTCTTCCACGGGAGACAGCATGTACACCAGTGCGGCCAGTATGTAAAGCACCAGGGAGCAAATGCTCGAAATCATCATGGCTTTCTTTTTCCGGTAGCGGTCTACCACAGAGCCCAGCATAAAGCCGGAGAGGGCCACCGTGCCAATGTAGATGCCTGCCATGAAAGACGTGGCCATAACGGACTTTGTTTGCAGGTATACCCAGAAGGTAACGGCAAACCATACAAAAGTGTTGGTAACAGACGCAACGAGCGAATTAACAAGTACGAAATAAAAAGCACGCATATAGCCAGGCATTGTATACGAATTTACGCAGATTTTCCTTCGCAACTTACGGCTAAACCGCTATTTGAGGCATGGGCATACCTGACAATGTGCGGGCTTTTTGCGACAATAAAGGAGGAAACCGTAGCAGGATAAATTTATGCCCCCGCCAATCCGGCAAAAGGAACTGATTGATTACCTTTAACAGCACAGTTACTGAACCAAATCATATAGCATGCAAAATCCCCAGGGCCTGACAGACGAACAGGTAATTGAGTCCCGCCTGAAGAACGGCACCAATGAGCTGCAATCGAAAGAAGAGAGCAGCCTGCTGTCTGCCATCCGGGAAACCGTCACGGAGCCCATGTTCATACTGCTGGTAGCCGCGGGCATTATCTATTTTATATTGGGAGAGACCAGCGAAGGCGTTTTTATGATTGCCGCCATAGTACTGGTATCAGCCATTTCCATCTACCAGGATTCCCGCAGCCGCAATGCGCTGGAAGCGTTGAAAGCGCTGAACAAACCTACGGCGCGGGTGGTGCGTAACGGCATTGAAAAGGAAGTGGCCAGTGCGGACATTGTGAAGGGAGACGTGATGGTGGTGGAAGAAGGAGAGCAGATACCGGCAGACGGGCGCATACTACGGGCCAATGATCTGTCTGTTAACGAGTCCATCCTCACCGGTGAAGCATTTGCCGTAAGGAAAAATGAAGACGATATTCTTTTCCAGGGCACGGCGGTGATCAGCGGCATGGCTTGGTGTGAGGTGACGGCCGTGGGCAGCCAAACGGAGCTGGGCAAAATTGGCCGTTCCCTGGAAGAGATCAGGGTGGAAAAATCTCCCCTGCAAAAACAGATCAGCAGCTTTGTTACTAAAATGGCCATTGCAGGCGCAGGCGTGTTCCTGCTGGTATGGGGCATCAATTTCTATCACTCCGGCAATGTGCTGGACAGCCTGCTGAAAGGCCTTACGCTGGCCATGTCTATTCTTCCTGAAGAAATACCCGTGGCTTTCACCACCTTCATAGCGCTGGGCGCCTGGCGGCTGATGCAGATGGGCATCATCGTGAAGCAGACGCAAACCGTAGAAACGCTGGGCAGCGCCAGCGTGATCTGTACAGATAAAACCGGCACCATTACAGAAAACAGGATGGAACTGGCTGCGTTGTATGCGCACAGCAGCCGCCAGGTGTATCACGATTGGGCGGTGCCCTCCGCACAGGAAGTGCTTTCCGTAGCGATGTGGGCCAGTGAAACCCAACCTTTTGACCCGATGGAAATTGCGCTGCATGCGGCTTATACGGCTACCGCACCGGCAGACGAGCGGCCCGCCTTCCGCATGGTGCATGAATACCCGCTGGGCGGCAAACCGCCTATGATGACACATGTATTTGCCGATGCCGCCGGCAACCGCATGATAGCCGCCAAAGGCGCCCCTGAGGCCATACTGGCCTGCTGCCAGCTGCCGGAGCAGGAGGCGGAGGAAGTACGCGCGCAGGTGAATGCCCTGGCCGGCAAGGGTTACCGCGTGCTGGGCGTGGCACGCAGCACGTTTGAAGGCACAGATTACCCCGCGGCGCAACAGGCGCTCCCATTTGTTTTCACGGGCCTCGTGGCATTTTACGATCCCCCCAAACACAACATTCACGCGGTGTTCAACAGTTTCTACGAAGCCGGTATACGGGTAAAGATCATTACGGGAGACAATACGCCCACCACGGTATCTATTGCGCAACAAGCAGGTTTCAGGGGAGGCAGCCAGGCCCTTACCGGAGATGAAATTGCCGGAATGGAAGAGGCGGCGCTGGCCAACGCGGTCAGGGAAGTGAATATTTTCACCCGCATGTTCCCCACGGCCAAGCTGCGCATCATCAACGCCCTGAAAGCAGACCAGCAGATAGTGGCCATGACGGGAGACGGCGTGAACGACGGGCCTGCGCTGAAGGCGGCACATATTGGCATTGCCATGGGCCATAAGGGAACGGAAATAGCCAAAAGGGCTGCCTCCCTCGTGCTCACAGACGATGACCTTTCAAAAATGGTAGACGCCGTGGCCATGGGCCGCAAAATATACAGCAACCTGAAAAAAGCCATTCAATACATCCTGTCCATCCACATTCCCATTATTCTCACCGTTACCCTGCCCTTGCTGCTGGGCTGGATATACCCGAACATCTTTACGCCTGTTCACGTCATCTTCCTGGAACTGATCATGGGCCCCACCTGTTCTATTGTGTATGAGAACGAACCCATGGAAAAAAATACCATGCTGCAACCGCCCCGGCCCGCCACACTTACATTCCTGAACTGGCGGGAGCTGAATACCAGCATACTGCAAGGCCTGATGATCACCGTTGGCACCCTCAGCGTTTACCAATATGCGGTGTACAACGGCTACCAGGAAGATCTTGTGCGCACACTGGTATTTATTACCCTCATGAGCGCCAACGTGGTATTAACGCTGGTAAACCGCTCCTTTTATTATTCCATGCTGTACACCGTTCGCTACAATAACCGCCTGCTCCGGTTTGTACTGCTGCTGTCTGTTTTGCTGACCGTGGCCATTGTGTACGTTCCGCCGTTTGCCGCATTTTTCAAATTCCAGTCGCCTTTGTTCGGGCAGCTGATGCTGGCTGTTGGTATCGGTATTCTTTCCGTGATATGGATGGAAGGGTGGAAGTGGGTGAAACGCAGCAGGAGTTGAATTTCTCAGTTCTTTTTAGTTACTTGTAGTGCAAACGATTGCACAAAAAATTCCACTTATGACTAACGAGCACATTTCCCGCCGTAACTGGCTGGGCGCTATCGCCACGGCTGGTGTAGGCGCCGGCCTTACAGCCACCGGGAGGGCCTTCGGCATGGCCCCTTCTCCCGAAGCCCAAACATCCGGCACGCCGGCCGCAGACGATGGCGCCCGTATTTACAACATCACCGACTTCGGCGCCAAAGGAGACGGCAAAACCCTCAACACCAAAGCCATACAGGCAGCTATTGACGCCTGCAACCAAGCAAAGGGCGGTACCGTGCTGGTACCGGCAGGAGATTTTCTTTCTGGCACGCTGGAACTGAAATCTTACGTAACCCTCCGCCTCACTGCCGGCGGCAGGTTGCTGGGCAGCCCGCGGCGGGAAGATTATACAGCCGGCAAAGGCGTGCCGCCCGGCAATGGCAACATCGTATTCCTTTACGCCGTGAAGGCAGACAACCTGACCATCGAAGGCAACGGCACCATAGACGGCAACGGCCTGGCATTTTACAACGGCAAGGGAGATAACACCGGCCCTGGGCAGCATGGCGTAGGCGGTAACTTTGACAGGCCGCATCTTTTTATTTTTCACGAGTGCAACAACCTCCGGCTGGCCAACACCTTTCTCACCGCCAGCGCCTATCACTGCGTGCGCCTGCTGCAATGCCATCACATACACATTGACGGCATCCGCATTTACAACCGGGTGAACAAAAACAATGACGGCTTCCATTTCAACAGCTGCCGCTATGTGCATATTGTTAACTGCGACGTGCAGTGCCAGGATGATGCCTGCGCGCTTTTTGGCAGCAACCAGTTTGTAACCGTTACCAATTGCAGCTTCAGTACGCGCTGGTCTATTTTCCGCTTTGGCGGCGGTGAATCGCAAAACATAGCCGTGTCAAACTGCCTTATTTACGACACATACGGTTGTCCCATCAAGATCAGCGCAGGCCGGGCCGCCATAGAGAACTTCACCTTCTCCAATATTGTGATGCGCAATGTAACCGGGCCCATCGGCATTGGTTTCAGCGGTACCAGCAATAACAGCAACCCGGCGCCTTCCACCGCCAAGCCATATATCCGCAACCTGGTGTTCAGCGGCATCAGGGCCACAGTACTAAAGCTGCCGGTGCCTCACCCTGATATTCACTTTGACCTCCACACCTGGGAAGGCGAAAAAAATTCCTGCATCACCTTGAACGCCATGGGAGAGCATTACCTCGAAAACATCAGCTTCACGGACGTTCACGTACAATACGCAGGCGGCGGCACCAAAGAGCAGGCAGCCAAAGAGGTGCCGGCCATAGCGGCGGAGTACTTTGGTGTGTGGGACAAACAGCCCGGCGGCCCTCCCGCCTACGGCCTCTATGCCCGCAATGTGAAGGGACTCACGCTGCAGAACGTGCGGTTGGAATATGAAGAAGCTGACGCCCGCCCGGCCATTGTATTTGACAATGTGCAGGATGCGGCCATCAGCGGCCTCAGTGCCAAAGGCAGCGCCGGCACACCGCTGCTGCGTTTTATTCAATCGAAAGATATTTTGCTGACCGCTACCCGTCTGCTCACACCAGCAGCGGCATTGTTGCAGGTAGAAGGCACGGCCTGTGAAGGTATACAGGTGGATGGCGGGGATATAAGGAAGGCAGCGCAACCGTTGGTGTTGCTGAAAGGGGCCGAGAAAAAGGCGGTGATAATGCGGTCTTGAAAATGTGACCGCGTATTTGAGATGTACAGAGAAGGAGCTGTGCCAGATGATACGGTTCCTTCTTTATGAAGGATACCTTTACTCTACCAAATCCCTCACCTGCTCGCTGATATACCCGCTCTGGATGTACTGGTACAAATTCTTTCCGGGGCAGGCCGTTTGCGTTGAATGATCTTTGTGGGAGGCTATAGTGCTGTAAGGAATATTGTACTTCCGGCAGGCATATGCCGTCAGCCTCACCAGCGCATCCAGCTGCTGCGGGTTGACGGTCTGCTCCTCAAAATTGCCCATGCAGGTAATGAGGAGATGGCCTTTCGGATCATATTCTGTAGCAGTTTCTCCAGCTGTGAATACGTTGCGGCCTTCGTAGATAGTACCATCCGGCGCAATCAGGAAATGATAGGGAATGTCTGCCCAGTTCCGGTCTTTTCCCATGCCCCATACCTGCACGTTTTTAATGTGCTTCGCTGCGTCTTGGGTAGTGTCAAAGCGGGTGCCTTCGTGATGAATGGTGATGCGCACCGGTTGCTGCGAGCGGTATGGTTTGGGGGCATTGGCGCCCCAGCCGGAGCGCGGTATAATCTCTATTGTTGTAGGTTTTTCGGCAAAAGGGCTTTCGTTGCCGGTGCGCCCCACCGCCGTCACCGCCGCGGCAGCCAGCTTGTAGGGCCCTGCCTTTGCGGGTATGGCAACAGTGCGCGCATCTTTCGGATAGATGGTGTACGCCCATTGCGGGCCGTATTTGTAATATACCACCCACCTGAATACGTTGCCGGCATCCGGGTGCTCCCAGCTGAGGTAGACGGAGTCCGTCCGCTCTTCCATATGCACGGCGGGCGCTGCAGGCGCTGTGTTACTCAGCCAGGGGCTGGGCGGCACCAGCGCTCCCTGTTTGTAAGGGCCGTTCAACAATGCCTGCGCCATGTTGGGATTATTGGCCACAGAAGAAACATGCCAGTGAATAACGCCCATGTCATCAGGCATAATACCCCTGGTGATCATGATCTGGCTCATGGTTTCCTGCTGGCTGAGGCGGCCTGTATCGCGCCCTATGCTGATGCCCGGCCAGAGATGCCGCTGCTGCGTATTCTCCCGTTGCCACCAGCCCAGCAATACCGGGAAACTTACAGGGATGCGGTTGATGGGCCAGTAAAGCTGTGGCGAGAAATAATCTATCCACCCTTTATTCAGCCACAGGCGCGCATCCGCATATAGATCAGCATACTGGTCAAAACCGCCGGCCGTGGATGGCGGGTGGCCGGGCCGCCATACGCCGAAGGGGCTCAGGCCAAACTTTACGTGTTTTTTGGTAGCCTTGATCTCTTTGTACAGCCTTTCAATAAAAACGTTCACCGCGTGGCGTCGCCAGTCCGCGCGGGAAAGTTTTCCACCGGATCTTTGATATGCCTCCCAGCTGTCTTTATCAGGAAAATCGTCACCGCCGTTATAAGACGGATAGGGATAGAAATAATCGTCGAAGTGTACGCCATCTATATCGTAACGGCTTACAATATCATGCACTACGGCGGCCGCATGGTCTTGCGTGCTTTTTTTGGCCGGGTCAAACCACCAGTAACCTTCTTTGAGATGCACCACCAGCGAAGGCATTTTTTTCACCACGGAACTATCCGTTACTTCACCGCCCGCCACGTGATGTGCGCGGTAAGGGTTGAGCCAGACATGCAGCTCAAGGCCGCGTTTGTGCGCCTCTTCCACCCAGAAGGCCAGCGGGTCGTAAAAGGGCGCGGGCGCCTGCCCCTGCCGGCCGGTAAGGTAATAGGACCAGGGTTCCAGGCTGCTCTGGTACAGGGCGTCCGCCTGCGGCCGCACCTGGAAAATAACGGCATTGTAATTGTGGTCAGCGAGGAAATTCAGCAGCCCGATGGCTTCCTCCTGCTGCTGCGCGGTAGTGAGGCCCGGTTTGGAGGGCCAGTTGATGTTGGCCACGGTGGCCACCCATGCTGCCCTGAACTCTGCAGTGGCTTTGGGGTGCGGGGCGATTTTGGTTGTCTTTTTTGCCGGGGTGCAGGCGCATACCAGCAATATCATAGCAACATAGTATAACTTTTGCATAGTTAAAATTAAGCATCTGTTTTCATGAATTAAACATTGCAGCAGATGGCTTGTTATGAAAACTTTAAACCTGCCGCCCATGAAGCAATATGACGCTATCATTATCGGTTCAGGCCAGGCCGCCAACCCGCTGGCCAAAAAACTGGCCGCCGCCGGCCGCCGTACGCTGCTGCTGGAAGAAGCGCAACTGGGCGGCACCTGCATCAACACCGGCTGCACCCCTACCAAAACCATGATTGCCGTGGCCCGTATGCAGTACATTGCCTCCCGTGCGCCCGCGTTCGGCATACCGCTGCAAGCCGGGCCTGTAGACCTAACAGCAGTGATTAAACGAAAGAATGAGATCGTTTCCTCCTTCCGCGGCAGCCTTGCCAAAAGCCTTGAAAAAACGGCCAACCTGGATGTGATAAAGGAGCAAGGTGTTTTCACCGGACATAAAACCGTCAACGGACAATACACCGCGGAGCATATTTTCATCAACACCGGTGCCCAGCCGGTTATTCCACCTATTGCCGGCATCCATGACGTACCTTATTTCACATCTGCCGGCATGCTTGACCTGCAGGAAGTACCGGAACACCTGGTGGTGCTTGGCAGCGGTTATATTGCCATGGAGCTGGGGCAGATGTACCGCCGCTTCGGCAGCCAGGTAACAATTGTAGAGCGTGGAAGCCGCATTCTTCGCCGGGAAGATGAAGATGTAGCCGGAGCCGTCCGCCAGATACTGGAGGAAGACGGTATCCGCATCATCACCCATACCAGCGTACAACAGGCAGCCCCCGCCGGTAATGGCCGCGTATCGCTCACCCTGGAAAACGGGCAGGTGCTGGAGGCTTCCCACTGGCTCATAGCTACCGGCAGAGCGCCTGCCACCAGAGCCCTGCAGCTGGAAAAAACCGGCATTACCCCGGATGAGCAAGGATTCATACCGGTGAACGAGTATCTCGAAACCAGCGTTCCAGGCATCTACGCGCTGGGTGATGTTAAAAAAGGCCCGGCTTTCACGCATATTTCTTATAATGACTATATTGTAGTAGCAGAAAGTATCCTGAACAAAAAGAATATTTCCATCAAACATCGGCCCGTGCCCTATTGTATGTTCACAGACCCTGAGCTGGGCCGCATTGGCATTACAGAACAGGAAGCGCGTGAAAAGGGCATGGCCGTAAAGATCGCAAAGCTGCCCATGTCTAAAGTAGCCCGCGCCATAGAAACAGGCGAAACCCGCGGCCTCATCAAAGCCGTAACAGACGCCAAAACCGGCCAGATACTGGGCGCGGCCGTGCTCTCCGTAAGCGGCGGGGAAATAATGACTGTGCTGCAAATGGCCATGATGGGGAATATCGGTTACAAACAACTGCGCAATACCATATTTGCGCATCCCTTGTTTTCAGAATCGCTGAATAATCTGTTTATGACACTGGACGATGATTGAAGTACGTAATCTTGGCAAAACATTCGGCAACGTGCAAGCCGTGCAGCAGGTATCTTTTACGGTAGCGGAAGGTGAAAACTTCATTTTGCTGGGCACCAGCGGCTGCGGTAAAACCACCACGCTGAAAATGATCAACCGCCTGCTGGAACCGGATGAAGGCACTGTACTGCTCCATGGAACGGATACGGCCACTATACCACCTGCCCGGCTCCGGCGCGGCATGGGTTACGTGCTGCAGCATACCGGCCTGTTCCCCCACTACACCGTGGCGGAGAACATAGCCGTGGTACCCCGCCTGCAGCACTGGAAAAAAGAAGACGTGCGCGCCCGCTCCGCGGCCCTCATGCAAAAGCTGGGCCTCAGCTGGAGCGAGCATGCCCATATGTACCCCCACCAGTTGAGCGGCGGCCAGCAGCAACGCGTAGGCCTGGCAAGGGCGCTGGCGGCAGACCCGCCGGTGCTGCTGATGGACGAGCCTTTTGGTGCGCTGGACCCTATTACCCGCAGCAGGATAAGCAAGGAGTTCAGTGAACTGGAAGAATTCAGAAGAAAGACCATCATCATGGTCACCCATGACGTACAGGAAGCATTTGCCCTGGCTTCACGGGTGTGCCTGATGGACAAAGGCCGCATTGTTCAGATGGGAACGCCGGAAGAGCTGCAGCAGTGGCCGGCGAATGAATTTGTGAGAACGTTCCTGAAATTGTGAAAAACGCATGTAGACAATAACACATCCTGCCTTCGGGCGGCAGCGCCCGGCCAACGGATCTGTGCATGCATTCCGGCGAATGCACTTTTGATAAAACCACACACCTCACAGCCTGGCTGTGTTACGAGAGCCTTGAACTATGAATGAATTTTTTGAATTCCTGCAATCGCAATCCGGCAAACTGGCGCAGCAAACGCTCACGCATATCAACCTCACCCTGGTATCCGTAGCCATCGCTATTGCGCTGGGTGTGCCGCTGGGCATCCTCATTGCCCGCAGGCCGCGCCTGGCCGGCTTTGTGCTGGGTTTTGCGGGCGTTATGCAAACTATTCCCAGCATAGCCCTGCTGGGCTTTATGATACCGCTGCTCGGCATCGGGCCTAAACCGGCCATCGTAGCGCTTTTCCTGTATGCCCTGCTGCCTATAGTGCGTAACACTTATACGGGCATCACTGGTGTAGACGCCACTGTGAAAGAAGCGGCCCGCGGCATGGGCATGACGGGCAGCCAGGTACTGTTCAGGGTGGAGCTCCCGCTTTCCATGCCGGTGCTGATTGCCGGCATCAGAACGGCCACGGTCATCAATGTAGGCGTGGCTACGCTGGCGGCGTACATTGCAGCGGGCGGGCTGGGAGAATTTATCTTCGGCGGCATTGCCCTCAACAACACTCATATGATACTGGCCGGCGCCATTCCTGCGGCATTGCTGGCGCTCCTGTTCGATTTTCTGCTGGGCAGGCTGCAGAAGAAACTAAAATGGCGGCTGGGGCTGGCCGCTGCACTCGGCATAGCTGTGCTCTTCCTGGCCATGCTGCCGGCCACTTCATCTGCCGGCAAGCTGCTGGCAGGCTTTACCCCGGAATTTATGGGCCGCATGGATGGCTACCTGGGCCTCAAAAAAGTATACCGCCTCAACATGCGCAACGTGGTGATCAACGATGCGGTGATGTACCAGGCCATGCATGAAAACAAGCTGGACTTGATCAGCGGCTACAGCACAGACGGGCGCATCAAGGCGTTTGACCTGATAACGCTCGAAGACGACAAAACCATTTTCCCTCCCTACTACGCCGCCCCGCTCATCCGCAGCGGCATACTGGAACAGCATCCTGAACTGGAAGGCACGCTCAACCTGCTGGCCGGCCGCATCTCTGACTCCGTGATGACACTGCTGAACTATCAGGCTGATTTCCTTAAAAAAAGCCCGGAAAGCGTGGCCAAAAGCTTCCTGGAGCAGCAAGGCCTCTACCGGCCGCCGCGCCATGGCAACAAAGGCGTGGTGCGCATAGGCTCCAAGATCTTTACAGAACAATACATTCTGCTCGAAATGTACCGCATGCTCATTGAAGGGCATACAGACCTGGCCGTGTCTTCCAAAACCGGGCTGGGCGGTACCAAGATCTGCTTTGATGCGCTAACCAATAACCAGATAGACTTTTACCCGGAATACACGGGCACGGGCCTGCTGGTGCTGCTACAACCGCCGGCAGACACGGTTACGCGCCTGGTGCAGCACAAAGACAGCGTGTACCGCTACGTACAGGCACAATTTATGCAGCAATATAACCTCCGGTGGCTGCAGCCCATCGGGTTCAATAATGCGTACGCGCTGATGATGCAGCGAAAAAAAGCAGACGAACTGCGGGTGCACACAATTTCTGACCTGGCAAAAATCACCACACCATGAGCCTGACCGAACAATACAGGAGCGTAAGGAAACTGACGGAACGCATTTGCAGCCCGCTGCACACGGAAGACTACGTAGTACAACCTGTTGCAGATGTAAGTCCACCCAAGTGGCATCTGGGCCACACCACCTGGTTTTTTGAAACACTGGTGCTAAAGGCCCACCTGCCCGGATATACGGAGTTTGACAGTAACTTCAATTACGTGTTCAACAGCTACTATGAAAGTCTCGGCGCAAGAGTGATACGCACGCAGCGCGGCAATCTCAGTCGCCCTACGGTAAACGACATCTACCGGTACCGGGTATACGTAGATCAGGCCATGGAGCAACTGTTGGCCGGCCCCTTGAGCGAAGAAGTGCGTACCCTGGTAGTATTGGGCTGTAACCATGAGGAGCAGCATCAGGAGCTTTTGTGGACGGATATAAAGTACATCCTTGGCCACAACCCGCTCTTTCCCGCATATGACCCCGCGCTGCCCGCTGAAGAAGCCGCCGGGCGCCCCGGCTGGATCAGCGTGGAAGGCGGCCTCTACGAAATAGGCTATACAGGCAGCGGCTTTTGTTATGATAATGAACTGGGCCGCCACCAGGTATACCTGCAGCCATTCAAAATAGCAGCTTCCCTGGTCAGCAATGAAGAGTACCTGGCCTTTATGCAGCAGGGCGGTTACCGGCAATTTGAGCACTGGTATGCGGAGGGTTGGGACTGGGTAAAGAACAACGCCATTACCGCGCCGCTCTACTGGTACCTTATTGAAGACAACTGGTATACTTACACTTTGCAGGGCCTGCAACCGTTGGCGCTGCAAGAGCCCGTTACCCACATCAGTTTTTATGAAGCCGCGGCCTACGCGGCCTGGAAAGGCGGCAGGCTGCCTACGGAGTTTGAATGGGAAGCAGCAGCGCCAAAGCTGCAATGGGGCCGCCGCTGGGAGTGGACGGAAAGCGCCTATCTGCCATACCCCGGCTTTCAGCGTGTAGCCGGCCCGGTAGGCGAATACAACGGCAAATTCATGGTGAACCAGAAGGTACTACGGGGCGCCTCCTCCTTTACTTCACCCGGCCACAGCCGCCCCACATACAGAAACTTTTTCCACCCGCACCTTCGCTGGCAGCTGACAGGTATAAGGCTTGCAGTATAAACATATTACCGGCAGTGTAAAACATAAAAAGGGAGAGACGATGAAAACAGCCATAACACAACAGCAAACAGCCACGCAGCAATTTTATCAGGATGTGGTGAAGGGATTGACGGGCACGCCTAAATACCTCCAATCCAAGTACTTCTACGATGCCGCTGGAGACGCCCTGTTCCAGCAGATCATGCGCACGCCGGAATATTACCTCACCCGTTGCGAACTGGAAATATTGTCTACACAAACTGTGGCCATGGCTGATGCCCTGGGCGCCACGCCGTTCAGCCTGGTAGAGCTGGGCGCAGGAGATGCTTCCAAATCTTTTTACCTGCTGGAAGAGCTGCACCGCCGCAACCCGGAGCAGGCTTATTTCCCCATAGATATTTCGGAGAACATCATTGCGCAGCTGCAAAATACCCTGCCCGTCAAGTTGCCTGGCCTGCAAGTGCAGGGGCTTCGCGGGGAGTATATAGATATGCTTGAAACGGTAGACTATCTCTCCGCACGCCGCAAGGTGGTGATGTTCATGGGCGGCAGCATCGGCAACTTTACGCCGGAAGAAGCCGTGAAGTTTTGCCGCCGCCTGCGGGAACAAATGAAGCCGGGGGATCTGCTGCTCATCGGTTTCGATCTCCGCAAGCAGCCGCAGCTGATACTGGATGCCTATAACGACAGGCAGGGCATCACACGGGATTTTAACCTCAACCTGCTTACCCGCATTAACCGGGAGCTGGGGGCGGATTTCGACATCAACCAGTTCCATCACTTCCCCACCTACGATCCGCTGACGGGCGCCTGCAAAAGTTACCTGGTCAGTAATACAGACCAGCAGGTGCAACTCGGAGAACACCTTATCAGGTTTAAAAAAGACGAACCGGTATTCATGGAAATATCCCAGAAGTATAGCGTGGAAGAAACCAGGCAACTGGCCAACGCAGCAGGCTTCAGGCCCGTGCAGTATTTTTTTGACGGCAGGCGCTGGTTTACCGATGTGCTGTGGGAACTTTCACAAAGTCATAATGCCCTTTAATATGCTGGTTCAGGAAACGGCCTTTTGACCCCGCTGCTTTCATGGCCTCAAATACCTCTTCCGGTACGTTCTTGTAATCGTACACAATGCCGGACACATACCTGATGCGCAACGTATGGGTATCCGGGTTGTACCGCATGCTTTGTACTACAGAAGAAGGCATACATACGTCCACAAAAAAATAATGCCAATGCTTTCTGGCACAGATTTTATTTTTTATACGTTATGTTCGATGAAGCATTGCTCAGCCATATCAAGGAACAACTGATCCGGAAAAACCAGACAATAGCCGTTGCAGAAAGCGTTACTGCAGGTTTTCTGCAGTTGGCGCTAGCCAGCGCAGATGAAGCGGTGCGTTTCTTCCAGGGCGGCATTACTGCCTACAACCTTGGCCAGAAATACAAACACCTGGGTGTAGAACCCATCCATGCAGAACAGACCAACTGTGTAGACAGACGCGTGGCTGCGGAAATGGCGCGGGCCGTTACAGACCTCTTCCGTAGCGACTGGGGCATTGCCATCACAGGCTACGCCACGCCCGTGCCCGAAAGCGGTCAGCAGCTGTTTGCCTACTACGCCATTGCTTTCCGGAAGGAAATATTGCTGGAAGGAAAACTTGAAGCCAATGAAGCGCCGGCCATTAATGTGCAGAAATATTATACGGACTATTTGCTGGCCGCGTTTAATAATATGCTGGAACATGGTTTCCCCAATGAAAGCTGATATATGCCGCGCCGCAGCCAGGCAGAACAACCTTCCCGGACCTGATGCCATGGCCTAAAAATTGCATATGATCCACGTTAATATGACAAGCGATACAAAATCAGTGTTTGCTTCCGGCGTCAGTGTAAATAAGAATATGCATATCGTTTTTTATTAATACTTTCCTGTACTGAAATCCGTTAACATGAATACCCGGAAAAAAACCGTGGAATCTACCCTTGCCACCGCCCGAAGTGTAGAGAAAAATCCCCAACCTTCTACAAACGGGCAGGAAGAGCTGGACGTTCGACAGTTGCTGAACGTAATCACCGAAGTAAAGAGCGGGAATTTTGGCGTACGCATGCCGGTAGATAAAACCGGGCTCACAGGCAAGATCTGTGATACGCTGAACGATATCATTTCGTTGAATGAAACGCTGGTGGAAGAACTGGCCCTTGCCCGCAATACCATTGGCCGCCAGGGCAAGCTGAACCACCGCGTGGCCCTGCCGCGCACCGCACGCGGCTCCTGGAATACCGCAGTGGGCTCCATCAACAGCCTCATTTCCGACCTCGTACACCCCACTATAGAAATTGCGCATGTGATCAGCTCCGTGGCCAAAGGCAACCTTTCTACCGAAATGCCGCTGCAACTGGAAGGCCATGAGCTGCAGGGGGAATTTGGCCGCATTGCCACAGAAGTGAACGGCATGGTAAAACAGCTCAACTCCTTTTCTATGGAGGTAACCCGCGTAGCCCGTGAAGTTGGCTCCGAAGGAAAGCTGGGCGGGCAGGCCACTGTTAAAGACGTGGCCGGCGTATGGAAAGACCTCACAGACTCCGTGAACCTCATGGCCGGCAACCTGACCGCGCAGGTGCGCAACATTGCAGAGGTAACCACCGCCGTGGCCAAGGGAGACCTCTCCAAAAAAATTACCGTAGATGTAAAAGGTGAAATACTGGAGCTGAAAGATACCATCAATACCATGGTAGACCAGCTCAACTCCTTCTCCTCCGAAGTAACCCGCGTAGCCCGCGAAGTGGGTACTGATGGCAAGCTGGGCGGACAGGCGGAAGTAATGGGCGTTGCCGGTACCTGGAAAGACCTGACAGACTCGGTGAACCAGATGGCTTCCAACCTCACCGGCCAGGTGCGCAACATTGCGGAAGTAACCACCGCCGTGGCCCGTGGAGACCTTTCCCGGAAAATAACCGTAGACGTAAAGGGCGAAATACAGGAACTGAAAAACACCATCAATACCATGGTAGACCAGCTCAACTCTTTCTCTGCCGAAGTAACCCGCGTAGCACGCGAGGTAGGCTCGGAAGGCAAGCTGGGCGGACAAGCCACCGTAAAAGGCGTAGGCGGGGTATGGAAAGACCTCACGGAATCTGTGAACCAGATGGCCGGCAATCTTACCGGCCAGGTACGCAACATTGCAGAGGTAACCACCGCCGTGGCCAAGGGAGACCTCTCCAAAAAAATTACCGTAGACGTGAAAGGAGAAATACTGGAGCTGAAGAATACCATCAACACCATGGTAGACCAGCTCAACTCCTTTGCTTCCGAAGTAACCCGCGTGGCGCTGGAAGTAGGTACGGAAGGCAAGCTGGGCGGGCAGGCCAAAGTGCAGGGCGTAGGCGGTACCTGGAAAGACCTCACGGAATCCGTAAACCAGATGGCCTCCAACCTCACCGGCCAGGTGCGCAACATTGCGGAAGTAACCACCGCCGTGGCCAAGGGAGACCTCTCCAAAAAAATTACCGTAGACGTAGCCGGCGAAATTGCCGAGCTGAAAAAAACCATCAACACCATGGTTGACCAGCTCAACTCCTTTGCCTCTGAAGTAACCCGCGTGGCGCTGGAAGTAGGCACGGAAGGCAAGCTGGGCGGGCAGGCCAAAGTGCAGGGCGTGGGCGGCACCTGGAAAGACCTCACGGAATCCGTGAACCAGATGGCCTCCAACCTCACCGGCCAGGTGCGCAACATTGCGGAAGTAACCACCGCCGTGGCCAAAGGAGACCTCTCCAAAAAAATTACCGTAGACGTGGCCGGGGAAATTGCCGAGCTGAAAAACACCATCAACACCATGGTAGACCAGCTGAATGCCTTCGGCTCGGAAGTGACCCGCGTGGCGCTGGAAGTAGGTTCTGAAGGCAAGCTGGGCGGGCAGGCCCGCGTACCGGGAGTAGAAGGCCTCTGGAAAGACCTGACGGATTCTGTGAACATCATGGCCTCCAACCTCACTTCGCAGGTGCGCAACATTGCGGAAGTAACCACCGCCGTAGCCAACGGAGACCTGTCACGCAAAATTGAGGTAGACGTTAAAGGTGAAATTGCCGAACTGAAAAATACCATCAACACCATGGTGGAGCAGCTCCGCTCCTTTGCCTCCGAAGTAACCCGCGTAGCGCGGGAAGTAGGCACGGAGGGCAAGCTGGGCGGACAGGCACACGTGCCCGGCGTAGGCGGCACCTGGAAAGACCTCACGGATTCCGTGAACATGATGGCCGGCAACCTCACCGCGCAGGTGCGCAACATTGCCGATGTGGCCATTGCAGTGGCCAACGGTGACATGAGCCGGAAAATTACGGTAGACGTGCGGGGAGAAATACTCCAGCTCAAGGAAACCCTCAATACCATGGTAGACCAGCTCCGCGCATTTGCCTCCGAAGTAACCCGTGTGGCCCGTGAAGTGGGTACGGACGGCAAGCTGGGCGGGCAGGCCTTTGTACCCGGCGTGGCAGGCACCTGGAAAGACCTGACGGACTCTGTGAACAACATGACCGGCAACCTCACCTCACAGGTGCGCAATATTGCGGAAGTAACCAAGGCCGTGGCCTCCGGAGACCTTTCCAAAAAAGTGACCATAGACGTAAAAGGAGAAATACAGGACCTGAAAAACACCATCAATACCATGGTTGACCAGCTCAACTCCTTTGCGTTCGAAGTGACCCGCGTAGCGCGCGAAGTAGGCACAGAAGGGAAGCTGGGCGGACAGGCGGAAGTGCAGGGCGTAGGCGGTACCTGGAAAGACCTGACGGATTCTGTGAACATGATGGCATCCAACCTCACCAACCAGGTACGCGGCATTGCCAAAGTAGTGACCGCCGTGGCCACCGGCAACCTGAAGCAGAAGCTCTCCGTGGTCTCCCGCGGGGAGGTGGCCCAGCTCACAGAAACCATCAATGAAATGATAGACACCCTGGCCGTGTTTGCAGACCAGGTTACTACCGTGGCCAGGGAAGTAGGTGTAGAAGGACGGCTGGGCGGACAATCCAGCGTGCCGGGCGCCTCCGGCATCTGGAAAAACCTTACGGAAAACGTGAACCAGCTGGCGGAAAACCTCACCACGCAGGTGCGTGCCATTTCCGCCGTGGCATCTGCCGTTACCAAAGGAGACCTCACGCAAATGATACGCGTGGAAGCGAAAGGGGAAGTGGAACAGCTGAAAGATACCATCAACCAGATGATCACCAACCTCAAGCAAACTACCCTTCGCAACCAGGAGCAAGACTGGCTCAAATCCAACCTGGCCACCTTCACCCAGATGCTGCAGGGCCAGAAAGACCTCCACACGGTTACCAACCGCATCCTGTCAGAACTCGCGCGCGTGGTGAACGCGCAAAAAGGGATGTTTTACGTGCTGAAGCAGGATGAAAATGCCGCCAACCCGAAATTGAAGCTGCTGGCCTCCTATGCTTATGGCGAAGATTCTCACATTACCCGCGAGTTTGCGCTGGGCCAGGGCCTGGTAGGCCAGTGCGCGGTAGACAAGGAACGTATTCTGCTTGCCAATGTACCGGCGGATTATATCAAGATATCTTCCGGCCTGGGCGAGGCCCCTCCGCTCAACCTCGTTGTGCTGCCCGTGCTGTTCGAAACGGAAATAAAAGCGGTAATAGAACTGGCCACCTTTGATGCGTTCAGCCAAACCCACCTTGATTTTCTCAGCCAGCTTACGGAAAGCATTGGCATAGTGCTCAATACCATTGAGGCCAATACCAGAACGGAAGACCTGCTGGCCCAATCCCAGTCCCTGGCAGACGAGCTGCGCAAGGCCAATGAAGAGCTGCAAGACAAGGCCCATCTGCTTGTAAAACAAAAGAACGAAGTGGAAGAAAAGAACCGGGAAGTGGAGGAAGCCCGCCGCTCGCTGGAAGAAAAAGCGGAGCAGCTGCAGCTCACGTCCAAATACAAATCAGAGTTCCTGGCCAATATGTCTCACGAGCTGCGCACACCACTCAATTCCCTGCTGATACTGGCGCAGCAACTGTATGAAAACCACGACGGCAACCTCAACGAAAAGCAGGTACGCTACGCCAAAACCATTCACAGCTGCGGAGATGACCTCATCCAGCTGATCAATGACATACTTGACCTTTCAAAGATAGAGTCCGGCTACATTTCAACAGATTTCATCAAAGTGCGTATTCAGGAAGTGATCTCCTTTGTGGAAACCACTTTCAAACATATTTCCGAAAACAAGAACCTGCGCTTCAGCGTGGAGATAGACGAAAAGCTGCCTCAAACGCTGGAAACAGACGTGCAGCGCCTTAACCAGATACTGAAAAACCTGCTGAGCAACGCCTTCAAGTTCACGGAAAAGGGCGAAGTGAGATTGCGGGTGTACCAGGCAGACCATCAATGGAAAATGCCCAACGCCAACCTCGATCATGCAGACCAGGTGGTAGCCTTTGAGATACGGGATACCGGCATCGGCATTTCGAAAGACAAACAGAACATCATCTTTGAAGCCTTCCAGCAGGCGGAAGGCTCCACCAGCCGAAAATACGGGGGCACCGGGCTGGGCCTCTCCATCAGCCGCGGCCTCGCAGACCTGCTGGGCGGCTCCATTGAACTGGAGAGCGAAGCCGGCATGGGCAGTATTTTCACACTGTACCTGCCGCTGCAGTTCAGTCCCAACATGGAGCAGCCCGCAAGGCCCCGCACTATGCCGCACGCCTTTGAACCCGTCAAGGCGCCGGAAACAAAAGACCTTGACAACCTCAACGAGATCATTAACGAAATAGGAGATGACCGTAACAACATCACCGAAACAGACCAGGTAGTGCTGATCATTGAGGATGATGTTCGCTTTGCCCGCATTATGCAGGACAAGGCGCATGAACTGGGCCTGAAGGTAGTGGTGGCCATCAGTTTCGGGGAAGTATTTGACCTCACCAACAAATACAATCCCATAGCCGTAACGCTGGATGTGAAGCTGCCCGATGCCAGCGGCTGGCGCATTCTGGACCTCTTCAAGAATGATGTGAACCTGCGCCACATCCCCATTCACCTCATATCAGGCGAAGAGAACAGGCTGCTGGCCATGCAGCGCGGCGCGCGCAGCTTTAGCCTGAAGCCGCTGAAAGCGGAGGCACTGACCATACTGTTCCAGACCATTGCGCAACAGGCCTCACAAAAGCAGAAACGGGTACTGGTAGTAGAAGACAACCAGCCCGATGCTTCCCAGATTGCCCGCCTGCTGGACAGCGACGGCCTGATAACGCTTGATTTTGCACAGAGCGGCCAAGTGGCCCTAGAACAGCTGGAAAGCACGGTTTATGACTGCATTATTGCAGACTATATGCTGCCGGACATGGAAGGAACAGACCTGCTGGCCGGCATCCAGTCCGCACACCGCCAGCAAACTACCCCGCTGATAGTCTACTCCGCCAAAGATTTCAGCAAAACCGAAAAAGCAAAACTGAAGCAGTATGCCAATAAAATATTACTCAAAGACGTTAACTCGCTTGACCTGTTGCTGGAAGAAACAGTAATGCAGCTGCACATCAACCACCATGCCCTGCCCGAAGAAAAAAGAAAGCTGATAGAAGACCTGCGCTCGCAAAAAGATGTGCTCAGCCATAAAACCGTATTGGTGGTAGATGATGATGTGCGTAACCTTTTTGCCCTCACCACTGCTTTTGAAAGGTTCCACATCAACACCATCACGGCGGAAAGCGGCAAAGAGGCCATGAACAAACTGGGAGAGAACAATCATATAGATATAGTGCTGATGGACATTATGATGCCAGAAATGGACGGCTATGAAACCATGCAGAAAATAAGACGCGAGCACAAGAACAACGCACTGCCTATTATTGCCGTAACGGCCAAGGCCATGAAGGGAGACCGGGAAAAATGCCTGGAGGCCGGCGCTTCTGACTATATTACCAAACCTCTGAAAATAGACCAGTTGTTATCTCTGATGCGGATCTGGCTATACAGATAATAAATGTAAAGCTGTGAATAAACACCCTGTGAAAATATTGGTCGTAGATGACCGGCAAGACAACCTCCTTTCCATTGAAACCATCCTGGAAAACGAGCAGTATGCCATTGTACAGGCAAATTCAGGCCGCGCCGCGCTGAAAGTGCTTTTGCAAGACACAGATTTTTCCCTGATATTGATGGACGTACAGATGCCTGATATGAACGGTTTTGAGACGGCCTCCTTCATTTACCAGCGGGAGAAGCTGAAAAACATCCCCATCATTTTCATTACCGCCCACACACATGAAGAGGAAGCAGTTTACAAAGGGTATCATGTAGGCGCGGTAGATTTTATTCACAAGCCCATCAACCCGCAGTTGCTGCGCATCAAGGTAGGCCTCTTTGTAGAGCTGTACCGGAAAACCCATTCCCTGCAGGAGCAGGAGAAAAACCTGCTGGAAGCCAACGCGCAATTGCAGCGGGAAATAGAGGAAAAAGAGGCTGCTGCGCTGAAGATCAGGGAGCTGAACCGCCAGCTTCACCGCAGCAACGTACACCTCAAAAAAGTGAATGAGGAGCTGGACCGTTTTGCCTACGTAGCTTCTCACGACCTGCAGGAGCCGCTCCGTAAAATAAGGGTGTTTACAGATATGCTCCGTTCAAAAACAAATAATGATGCAGACCTTGAAAAATACACCGACAAAATAGCTGAAGCCGCTCGCCGCATGCAGCAACTGGTAGACGACCTGCTGCGCTTCTCCCGCCACTCGGCGCAGGGTTGGGATTTTGTGGAAGCAGACCTGAACGAGATCGTGAAAGAGGCCGTGTCTGAACTGGAGATCAACATACAGCAAACACAGGCCAGCATACAGGTAGACCCCTTACCCTGCATACCGGTAATACCTACCATGATGCGGCAGGTATTCAACAACCTGCTGAGCAACGCCATCAAATTCAGGAAAAAGCAGGTGCCCCCGATAGTGCACATCTACGCCCGCAGAGAGGCCCTGGAAGACACCGGCACTGCCACTTACCAGATTTTCATAACAGACAATGGCATTGGCATAGACAACCGCTACTTGGAAGATATTTTTGCCGTGTTCAAGCGCCTGCACAGCTACCAGGAAATTGAAGGCACCGGTATAGGCCTTTCCATCTGCAAAAAGATCATGGAGCACCACAATGGTTCCATCAGCGCCACCAGTGAAGTAGACAGAGGCACTACCTTTATTATAGGCATACCGGAGAAACAGCAGTTGAAAGATCTGCAAGCGTTTTAAACACATTTGTTAATGTTTAGGCCATATGGTACAAATGTGCTACCTTCCTTGTCCTTCAGAATTTTTTAATGAAAACCTAACATCATGGAATCGAGGCTCATTTTTAATACTCCAGACGGCCCGATGTGTTACGTTGATTATGATACTGTTCAGCAAGGCAAATGCATCTTTGAGCAATTGCGGCAAACAGCCATGTATCAGGGCAACAATCGTTCCTACCAATTCAGTTTGTTCGAGAAAGTAAAGAACCGGCTCGTGAAGAAAGAGTGGTTCTACCTTCCTACCTTTCATGTACCTTGCCTGAGCATCTTCCTGGACAGTGCAAATCTTGAGCAGGCTATGGTTTAAGCACTACTTTCACACAGTCGTCTTCCTTTTTGTCAAAAATATGATACGCCTGCGGCGCCTCCGTTAGCGGCAGCGTATGGGAAATAATGTCATCCAGTATCACTTTGCCTTCCGTTACAAGGCTGATGAGCTGATCTATATAATTATGCACGGGCGCTTGCCCCTGGAAGATGCTGATACCCTTGTCAAACATACGGTGTACAGGGAAATTGTCATATGGGCTGCCGTACACGCCTACAATAGAGACCTTGCCATTGCGCCGCACCGCTTTGAAACAGTTCTCTATCACTTCCATAGAGCCTTTTTCAAAATTGACCGTGGCCTTCACCTTGTCCATGAAAGACCTTTCCGGCTCAAAGCCCACCGCATCCACGCAAATATCCGCTCCACGCCCGCCGGTGGCAGCGCGGATGGCCTCTACAGGGTCCGTGTCATGCGGGTTAATGGTTTCCACATTATTCACCAGTTTGGCCTTGTTGAGGCGGTATTGCAGGGGGTCTATCGCAAATACACGGCTCGCTCCGTTAAGCCAGGCCGCTTTCTGCGCCATCAGCCCCACGGGGCCTGAACCGAATATGGCCACCACTTCACCGCCTTTCATCTGCGCCCAGTCAATAGCGGCCCAGCCGGTAGGAAATATGTCTGTGAGGAACAGTACCTGTTCATCCGTCATGTTATCAGGCACCACGCGCGGGCCTACGTCTGCATACGGTACCCGTACATATTCCGCCTGCCCGCCGGCGTAGCCGCCGTAGAGGTCTGTATAACCGAAAAGCCCGCCTCCTTTCTCATCCATCATGTTGCCTCCCGGGCCGTATTTTTCGGGGTTGGAATTTTCGCAGTTCACCGGCGAAGCATGGCGGCAAAAAAAACACTCGCCGCAGGCAATAGGAAAAGGCACTACCACACGGTCTCCCTTTTTCAGCTTTGAAACGCCCATGCCTGTTTCTTCCACGATGCCCATGAACTCATGGCCCATTACCAGGTTGGCCGCCTGCGGTACAGCGCCGCTCAGGATGTGCAGGTCTGAGCCGCATATGGCCGTGGAAGTCACTTTCAGGATAATATCGCGCTGGTCTTCAATACGCGGGTCGTCTACCGTATCTACCTGGATGTTGCCGGGCCGGTGAAAAACTGCTGCTTTCATATTGTTATTGTTGAAGTGATTTTGCTGTCATAGTACCCAGGCTCACCCTTTCAAGGTCACGGTCTGCCGGGCCGGTGAGCACATATCCGTCCGCATCAAAGCGGCTGCCGTGGCAGGGGCAGTCCCATGACTGTTCTGCGCTGTTCCATTTAACGTCACACTGCAGGTGTGTGCAGTGGGGGCTCACGGCATGCAGTTGTCCGGCCTCATCCTTGTATACCGCCAGCTTCCTGCCTTCGTACGTTATAAGGCGCCCCTCATCCGGCGCCAGGTCTGCCAGCTGCTCCAGTTTCTCACCGGAAAGCAATTTGCCGGCAAACTGCCGCACTACGTCTGCATTGTGTTTGATAAAATTCCTGAAACCTGCCACCGGCTTGATGCGGTTGGGGTCAAAGAGCTCGGCGTAAAGGCTGGCTTCTTCCAGTATCTGTTTGGTAATGAGCGTAGCCGCCACGCTGCTGTATATCATACCATTGCCGCCATACCCGCAGGCTACATAAATATGTTCCGGCTGCCCGGGCAGGTGGCCGATGTAGGGCAGGCCGTCTGCCGGTTCAAAATACTGGGAAGACCATTTATACACTACTTCCCTGATGCGGAAATACTTGCGCAGGTGGCTTTCAAGCTGTGCAAAACAGGCCTCCGTATTGGAAGCTTCGCCCGTTTTATGGTCTTTACCGCCGGCAATGAGGTAAGGCTGGCCCTCTACTTCCTGGGTGCGGTAATAATTGTAAGGGTCTGCCATGTCATAAGCCAGGTCTGAAGGGTACTGGTCATCTTCCAGCAGCACTGCCATGGCGTAGCTGCGGTAGGGTGCGCAGCGGAGGTGCAGGAGATTAACGCCGGGTGGAATATGCGTGGCGTACACCAGGTCTTTTGCCATGAAATTACCACCACTGGTTTCCACCTCCACCCGGTCGTTATTTTCTACACCTGTTACACGGCATCGTTGTATGATGGTGCCGCCAATATGCTCAAAGGCGCGGGCCAGGCCAAACACGTATTCCAGCGGGTGAAACTTTGCCTGCCCTTCCGCGCGGATGGCGGTTGTAAAAGGAATGGGCACCGGTATCTTTTCCGCCTTATGTACGTGTACGCCCGCATCAGCCGTAGCAGCGGCTATTTTTTCCAGTTCTTTATCCTGATCCTCATCTTGTGCAAATAAATACGCATCTGCCTCTGAAAAGCTACAACTGACGGCATAGTGGTCTATGTTGCGTTTGATGTGCAACAGTCCGTCTTTCACGGCCTGGGCGGTGCGCAGCATATTTTCGTGGCCAAAGTTCTTTTCTATGGTAATGTATGGCGTATCCAGCAGTGTATTGATGTGGGCCGTGGTGCCGCCTGTAGTACCAAAGCCAAGGTGGTTGGCCTCCAGCAGCAGGCAGCGTTTCCCCGCTTCCTGCAGTTGCAGGGCGGTGCTTACACCGGTGATGCCGCCGCCTACAATGATCACATCGTAAAAATTATCTTCATTTACGGCAGGCCTTGCCTGGTAAATGTTGCAGCTTCCCTGCCAGAGGCTTGTGCAACGTCCGTCTCTTGTGTTCATGGTGCGTGAGTTTCGTTCTATTGTGAAAAGTCCAAATCATATGCCATGCAAACAGCCATGAGCTTATGGCATCATTTTTAATGAATCAACTGTGGATCATCGTGTTAAATTATGGCAGGCATATCTCCATGGATGTTAGCTACAGCAAAGCAGTTATTTCCCGGCCAATCCCTTCCGCATTTACATCAGCACCGGTGCGGCGGTTTTACTTTCACCACCTGTAATGTGAACGATGCCTGCTGGGTAATTACAGATATTCCCGGTGGCGGGCGGCTGGCGTTCAGGGCGGCCTATGCGCCGAACGATGTGCTGAACATAAAAAAAACAAGCGTAGACAAACAAGGCGGGCGGTTTACATTCGAATGCGGTATAGGTATTTATACGGTTGATCTGGCTTTTCCCCAGCCAGGCGCCCCGCTGTTTCGCTGTATCACCACGCTGAAGCCGGCTGTGGCCCTGCGTGTTCCGTTCTGGCCGCGCGACCTGGTGCCACTGGGCAGGAAAGACGTTGCCGCCGGTAAAGTTCATGTGCAGCAGCGCGGTTTGCGGGCAGGATTGCTTTACGGCAGTATAACCCGGCCCGCCGGCACTACCTTCCTGTATTTTCAGAATCTGACAGCGCTGGCGGCCTACAATAAGGCCACCCGCACATCCGCTGCGGACACTGTTGGGGGTACGTGGCCGGAAGTAGGTTTTGCATTACCGGTGTCAGCAGAAAAAGCCCTGGAGCCCAACCGGTCATATATTCTCTCAGACGCTTTCCTGCTGTTTGATAAAAAAATACCGGCGCAGGAATCTGACCTGGCAGAAACATACCTTAATATGCTGGCCGGTGTGTACGTGCATTTGCCCAAACCGCCCACCAGGTATATTCACTGGCCAAACGTGCTGCATAAAAGCCTGGAAGATCTTGTATTACAGTCAGGGTGCTGGACGCAGGCCGCAGGCCATCCTTACCTGAATGCCTACAACTGTGACTACAAAACCCCTCCTGAAATAATGGTGCAGATGGCCGTGCTGATGCCACTGCTTGACTATGAAAAATGGAGCGGCGAAAAGATGACAGTAGTAACGAAATTAAAAGCCGGCCTGTCTGCCTTCTATGATGAAAAAATAAAGTCCATCGGCCGCTGGCTGCCTTCCCATGAGGAGAAGCTGGATGCGTCCGAAGAGCATAAAAAGCCACGTATTATGGACTCCTGGTACCTGCATCACCCGTTACTGAATCTCTCACGCATGGCATTAAAAGGAGATAAAGACGCGGCAGACCTCTTCCTGCGCTCCATCCCCTACGCCATTAAAGTAGCCCGGCACTTTAAATACAATTGGCCTGTATTCTACAATATAGACACGCTGGAAGTGATCAAGGCGGAAACACAGCCGGGCAAGGGCGGTGAGAAAGACGTGGCCGGCATTTATGCGCATGTGTTGCTGCAGGCATATGAGCTGACGGGTGAGGGCCGGTATTTGCAGGAAGCCAAAAGAGCCGCCCGCAGCCTGAAAGGAAAAGGGTTTGAGCTGTTTTACCAGGCCAACAACACCGCTTTTTCCGCCGGGGCGCTGCTCCGCCTGTTCAAATATACCGGAGACAAACAGTACCTCCGCCTCAGTTATCTCTGCCTGGCCAATGTGTTTACCAATATCTGGATGTGGAACTGTCAATATGGTTATGCCAAAGCATACCCCACCTTTTTTGCGCTGTTCCCTTTGAGTGACGCGCCCTACACCGCCGTTTACGAAGAGCAGGAAGGTTTCTCCGCCTTTCATGATTACCTGGCCCATGCCAAAGGAGAAGATGTGCTGCCCGCCGTTTCCATATTAATGGCAGAATTTATCAGGTATCTGCTGCACCGCGCGGCGTATTATTATCCACCGTTGTTACCAGAGGATATACTGACCAAAAAACCGGTTTCCGGGGAGCTGAACCCCAAGCTATGGATCCCGCTGGAAGACCTGCAAGACGGCTGGAAGCAGTCTGGCTCCGTTGGCCAGGAAGTATATGGCGCCGGGCTTCCGTTTGCGCTGGTACCCCGTCACTATTATATTGTCAAGGCAGCATCTTTCAAGCTTTTCCTGGACTATCCGTCAGGAGACTATACCGCCAGCATCAAACAGCGCACCTTGCGTTTTGCCGTGCAGGGAGACGAACGCCTCACCTGCCGCCTGCTGCTGATACCACTGAACGGCAAGCCGCTACCCGCCTTTACGGTAACAGGAACAAGGGGCCGGAAGAAACAGGAATACGCCGGCCACCTCACACCGCAGCAGCACATGGAATACGAAATACACGGCAACCAGAAGATCACCATCACCTGGACAAGAAAAAAAACCACTAAAAATATTTGATCATGGAAAACACACAACAAAGCCTGCAGAACAAAAAGGTGCTCATTACCGGCGGCACCACCGGCATAGGGCGCGCTACTGCGCTACTGCTGGCCTCGCACGGCGCCAAAGTGCTCATCTTCGGGCGGCACGAAAATGAATTGAACGATACCCTGCAAGACGCGCGCAAGGCCGGCGTGGAAGCGAACATCACCGGCATTACGGCAGACGTGTCACGTGAAAGCGACGTGGCCTTCGTTTTTGAAAAAGCAGATGAGGCGCTGGGTGAGCTGGATGTGCTCATCAACAACGCGGCGCTGGGCTATTCCGGCATTATGGACGGCCATTACAGCGAATGGCAGTACATTATTCACACCAACCTGCTGGGCTACGTGGCCTGTGCCGCAGAAGCCATCAAACGCATGCGGCCCAACAGCAGCGGGCATATCATCAACATCGGCTCCATGAGCGCGGAAACAAAGGAAAAAGACAGTTCCTTGTATGTAGCTACCAAAAGCGCCATTAAAGGGCTGTCTGAATCGTTGCGCAAAGAAGTGAACCCATGGGGCATCAAGGTAACCCTGATAGAACCCGGCGCGGTGGGCACCGACATGCAGCCCCAAACCCCGGAAGAGCAGCGTTCACTGGAGGAAAAAATGAAAATGCTGAAAGCGGAAGACATTGCAGACTGTGTATATTATGTATTAACCCAACCCAAACGGTGTGATCTTGTAGAAATACATATCAGGCCGCATTTACAAAGCATATGAAAAAACAACACCATTCTTTTGTTTACCGCAACGGGCTCTCCATCGTGTTCCTGAGCATCCTGCTCATCTTTCTCATTGCGCAGGCCTACACCGGCTGGCTGCAGTTCAACAAGGAACTGGAAGAAAAGGGCATGCAGGAGATCGCCTTCGGGCCGTACCTGAGCAGCCCTCATTTTTTGGAAGCCACCTTCGAAAACTGGGAAAGCGAGTTCCTGCAAATGGGCATGTATGTGATACTGACGGTAATGTTACGGCAGTGGGGGTCTGCTGAATCAAAACCGCTTGACAAAAAGGAGCCGGTAGACAGGGAGCCGAAACCCGGAAAAGACGCGCCATGGCCCGTAAACAAAGGAGGCTGGTGGCTGAAGATCTACAAACATTCCCTGTCTCTGGCATTCTTTTTCCTGTTCATCATATCCTTTACGCTGCATTTCATAGGCAGCCGGGGCACTTACAACCTTGACCAGGTAGCGCAGAACCAGCCACCGGCCACCGCACTGGAATATATCGGCAACTCCAAGTTCTGGTTCGAGTCTTTCCAGAACTGGCAAAGCGAGTTCCTGGCCGTAGCGGCTATTATCATACTGTCTATTTTCCTGCGGCAGTGGGGCTCTCCGGAATCCAAGCCGGTAGACGCGCCGCATAGTGAAACGGGCAAGTGAAAAACGGGGAAAAAGTGTTACATTAAAGAAACAAAAAACAGGGCATATGAACAGATTCTGGAGGGCTATTATTGCCGGCTATGGCGCTAAAAAACTTGGAGGCGGATGTTTGGGCACAGTGCTGGTGTTTGTGATCATCTATTTTGCGCTGGGGCAGTGCAACTAGCGGCGCTTTATAATTTGTGCCCGCAGTATTTGCAGAACACCGCGTCCTGATCATGCCCTTCTTTACCGCAGGAGGGGCAGGCCTGCTGTGACTGCACCTTGTTACGGGCCGCAATGGCCATTTCCGTGGTCACAATACCGGTTGGCACCGCAATAATGCCGTACCCAAGCAGCATAATAAAGCTGGCTATCAGCTTGCCCGCCGTGGTGACGGGGGCTACATCTCCATACCCTACGGTAGTAATGGTTACAATAGCCCAGTATACAGATTGCGGAATGCTGGTAAAACCGCTGTTCTCGTCTTCCACCAGGTAGATCACAGATCCCAGTATCACCACTACCGTCAGCACAAACAGGATAAAAATACTGATCTTCCGCAGGCTGTTGAGAATGGCTACGGTAAGGAAACGCATTTCCGAAATAAAATGCACGAGGCGGAATATCCTGAAAATACGCAGCAGCCGTAATGCCCGCAGCACCATGAGAGATTGCGCGCCTACAAATAAAATGCTCAGATAGGCGGGTATGATGGCCAGCAGGTCTATAATGCCCAGGAAACTGAATACATACCGCCAGGGCCTGCGGATGCAGATGAGGCGCAGAATATATTCAATAGTGAAAATGCCGGTGAAAGTCCATTCCAGCGCGTAGAAGAGGCCGCCGTAACGTGCATGCAGGGCGGTCACGCTGTCCAGCATCACAACTACAATGCTGGTTAATATGCAGGCCAGCAGCGCCACATCAAAGGCCTTGCCGGCGGGTTTTTCAGATTCGTAGATCAATTCGTGCAACTGCACCTGCCAGGGATGCAATCCCCTGTTATTGTCTGTTTCCGGGTTCATATGAAGAGGTTAGGTGACGGCGCCGGAATGTGTATGGCCTTTACTTGCGCGTACACGCACGGGCCGCAGCAATCATGCTGCCCACAGCGCCTCCCCGGACTGCAGCGTTATAGCAATTCCGGGCAACAATTGCCGCATAATGGTTCACAGGGGGAAGAAGCGTTGTTATTCCTCGTCATCGTCTTCCTCATCTTCCTCCAGCCACTCCATATAGGAATAATACCAGTCTTCCAGCTCATCCAGCAGCTCCTGTTTCTTTTCGGGTTCGCCATGGAAATACTCTTCCACGTTATCAATTTCCTCTACAATATCAATGTAGGCTACTTCCTCATCTTCCTCTACCCGTTTGGCAAAGAACCTGGGCTTCTCCGTATGGAAGATGTATTCATTATCCGGATCCGTTACCGGGTCATCTGCAATCATGAATTTAGGTAATGCCATTGGACAACATTTTTTATAGACAACAAAGGACTACAAATTTAATGGTTTATGATGGTTTTTGGGCCAGCTTTCATGTGTTAAAAAAATGTGTAGCGCATTGTGAACTTTGCACTACCTTTGCAAACATCAGATGATATGATGACTAATTTTCAACCTCTCCAGCGCAGGAACCTGGCGGACGAAGTGGCCGCGCAGTTGCGTCAATTGATCAGCACCGGTACTTACGGCGTAGGGCAGCGCCTGCCCACGGAGCCGGAGCTGATGCAGCAGTTTGGCGTGGGCCGCTCTACCATACGGGAGGCGGTACGGTTGATGGTGAATGCAGGGCTGGTAAGGGTGCAGCAGGGCCTGGGCACTTTTGTGATATCACAACAGGCGCTGGCGGAGCCCCTGGCGCAGCGGTTCAACCGCGCCCACTTCCAGGACCTGAATGAAGTGCGTTTGCTGCTGGAGGTGAAAATTGCGGAAAAAGCGGCCATACACCGTACCAAGGAAGATATTGCCCGCATGAAGGCATTTCTCAAAAAACGGTACGATGCCGCAAAGGCCAATGATGTGGAAGCCTGCAGGCGGGCAGACGTGGATTTTCATACTGCCATTGCCACCGCCTCCGGCAATGAAATTATGGTGGACCTGTACAAGACAATTGCCACCCATCTGATACAATCATTTAAAGACAGATATACAGATACAGTCACATTTCTGGAAACGCAACACCTGCACAAGGCGCTGCTGGAAAGTATTATAGACAAAGACTCCGCGCAGGCGCTGATCTGGGCCTCCCGCATCAGCAGCAGCGTGAAATAAATTTTTTCACCTAAATATCAGTTGATCTGACAAAAATGGAAACTGTATTGGAAGCCGAAGAAACCGCAGCGGCCCGGATCACAGCAGAAAAAACGGTGTTCTCCGTACTGCTGGCACTAAGTTTTACCCACCTGTTGAACGACACCATCCAGTCGCTCATCCCCGCCATTTACCCATTGGTAAAAGACTCCCTGCACCTCAGCTTTTCGCAGGTGGGCCTGATTACCCTCACCTTCCAGCTTTCTGCGTCCATTCTGCAGCCGCTGGTGGGCCTGTACACAGACAAACGGCCGCAGCCCTACTCCCTGGCCATTGGCATGGGCTTTACGCTGCTGGGGCTGGTATGCCTGGCCCTTTCCCACAGCTTTGCCATGGTGCTGCTGTCTGTGGCGCTGGTAGGCGTGGGCTCCGCCATTTTTCACCCGGAAGCTTCCCGCCTGGCTTACATGGCCTCCGGCGGCAAACATGGCATGGCCCAATCTCTCTTCCAGGTGGGCGGCAACACGGGCAGCTCCCTGGGCCCCTTGCTGGCAGCAGCCATCATTGTGCCCTTCGGGCAGTTGCATATTGCCTGGTTCTCCCTGGTAGCCCTGCTGGCCATTGTGGTAATGCTGCGTATCAGCCGCTGGTATCTGAACAACCCGCAGCGTATCAAACCTAAAAAGAAAGCAGTGGCCTCCGGCGGCATTCAATTGTCCAAAGGCCGGGTAGCCTTTGCCTTGTTCATCCTGCTCATCCTCATTTTCTCCAAATACTTTTACATGGCCAGCCTCACCAGTTACTACACTTTTTACCTGATGGACAAATTCCATGTATCTGTGCAGGACTCCCAGGTATACCTGTTCGTGTTCCTCTTTGCCATTGCCGCCGGTACCTTTATTGGCGGCCCGGTGGGAGACCGTATTGGCAGAAAGTACGTGATCTGGATCTCTATACTGGGCGTGGCGCCCTTTGCGCTGCTGATGCCGCATGTAAACCTGCTGTGGACGGTGGTGCTGAGCGTGTTCATTGGCGTGATACTCTCTTCCGCGTTTTCCGCCATACTGGTGTACGCGCAGGAACTTGTGCCCGGCAAGGTAGGCATGATTGCCGGTCTCTTTTTCGGGTTCGCCTTCGGTATGGCCGGCGTTGGCTCCGCATTGCTGGGCGAGCTGGCAGACCGTACCAGCATCAACTATGTATACCAGGTTTGCGCATACCTGCCGCTCATTGGCCTGCTGACCGGGTTTTTACCCAATATTGAAGGGAAGCGGAAAGCAGCTTAACGTTTATCAGGGATATAAAAGAAGCGGGTGTGTTCAGATTTGAGACACACCCGCTTCTTTTGTATCAACCTCATGGGCTTATGTCATAGCCGCAAATAAGTGGCTATCTGCGCTACATGGAACGTTGTGCGCGCGCTACCTGCGCCTGAAATGAACTGGTTGAGATAACCGCCCTCCACATCAAAGCGGGGATTTACACGGTAGCCCACCGCCAGGTACGCGCGGTTCTGGTCAAAGGTTTTACCGTTGGTGCGGGAAGGGTCTCCATAGTTCAGGAACAACTCGTTCTGCACCGCCGCAAATATGCCTTTTTCGAATTGCTCCGACCCGTCTACCGGAATAATGCCGCGCAGGAAATAGCGGAAGCGGTGCGCCAGGTCAAACCCGTCATTTTTCAGGCCGTTCTCTTCCACAATGCTTTTGGGCATAAACCGTTGCTCCACGCGGAAACGGTGCTGCAGCGGAATAAAGGCCAGCTGGTGATTTACAATGAACTGCTCCCAGATGCGGTGTTCGGACAAATAATCGTAATCTATCAGGTTGGCCATGTTGGAGTAGGGAGAGCGAAGACGTATCCATGCATACCCCACAGTGGCCACCATATTTTTACGCACATGATAATTAATGCCGGGGCGCACTATAAATGTCTGGAATGCTTCAAACTTGTCTGAAGAGCGTACCTGGGCATCCAGGTGTACGCTGAATTTGGATGACGGGATGCGAACGGTGTTGAACGCCGCCAGCCAGCCGGCCGTCTGTTGCTGCTGCGCATACACGCGCAACATGGCAAAAAAGAAAATGCCGGTAGTCAGGATGTATTGCTTCATATGAACCATGCTTTTGGACCGGTTCAAAAATAAAGCGTGAGCGGCATTATTCAAACAGGCGTGCAAAGTGATTTCCCAGGTGCTTGCGCATGCCGTTGCGAAACTCTTCCGGGGTACCTTTTTCCAGTATGTCTACCAAACCCTTGTGGGAAAGGAAATTGCGCAGGCGCGGCTGTTTTTTCAGGAGCCCGCTCTTGTGCACATAGTCAAATACAGGCAGCAACATTTTCTGGAACTTTTTGAGGGTATCGTTGCCGGCAATTTCATACAGCTTGCCATGGAAGGCTATTTCGTGGTCTATATTAAAAAGATGGTGCTCCGTGGCCGGCGGCTCGTTGCTTACGATCTTTTTCAGCTCCTTGATATCCTGCTTTGTAATACGATGAAATAAGAAGTCCGCCATGCCTATTTCCAGTACCAGCCGTATCTCGAACATTTCCTTCAAGGTATCCTGGTCCAGCACATGCGGGTTCATGCTTTTGCTCAGGATGCCAAAAATGTCGGGACTGGTAATTACCGCGCCTTTTTTCTTCTTGGATTCTATCAATCCCATCATGCGCAGGCGCAGCAAGGCTTCGCGCACCACCGTACGGCTAACGCCCAGGGCCTCCGCCAGCTCCATTTCCTTGGGGATGGGGTCTCCTACCTTTAATTTCCGCTCCTGCAGCAGTTCTACAAGGTTGGCTTCCACTTTATCTACCAGCGTGCTGGTGTCTATTGATTTAAAACTGTCTTTGATGGCTGTCAGCGTCATATTATGTTATACTTAATTCAAAAATAGTGGAAAAGATGGAAAAGATAGGTAATCTCTTCTCTCCCGTTTCACTTATATAGCTGATAAACAACCGATTAACTCCGTTTCAAATATTTTATTTGGAATTACCGGCAAATTCTTTTTAACTTTATTATGTCATACATAATACAGTATTGACTATGAATATACAACTAAAATCTTATGGTATGAAAGCAGGAAAAAGAAATTTATTGGTGTATCAACTACTGTTGTAACCCATCTTTCTCAGCATGCTTACCATGTTAAGTATGCGTTGGCGTATATGACCGGCCGGGGATAGTCTTGTCTTCCGGAACAATTTCCAAATACTTCAAACCCGAAATATGAATATCGAACATCTGACAGGCCTTATTGCGGCCCCCTTCACACCCATGCATGACAATGGAAACCTTCACCTGGAGCTTATACCGGCTTACTACGCGTTACTGAAGAACAACGGCGTGAACGGCGCTTTCATCTGCGGGTCTACCGGGGAAGGCGTGTCTCTCACCCTCCGCGAGCGCAAGCTGGTAGCGGAAGCCTGGGCTGCAGCTACCGGCAACCGGCAGCCCTTCAAAGTGATCACCTTGCTGGGCGGCACCAGTGTAGCGGAATGCATAGAACTTGCCAAACACGCCAGGGAAGCAGGTTTATATGCAGTGGCCTTCACAGCGCCATTCTACTTCAAGCCGGCCAACGTGAAAGTACTGGCAGACATGTGTATTGACATTGCCGCTGCTGTGCCGGATATGCCCTTCTATTACTACCATATTCCTGTGCTTACCGGCGTGCATTTTAACATGATAGACCTGCTGCAGGCCATAGACGGGCATTGCCCCAATTTTGCCGGTATCAAATACACCCATGAAGATTTTATGGACTTCCTGAGCTGCCTGCGGTTCCGCAACGGGCATTATGATATGCTGTGGGGCCGTGACGAGAATATGCTGCCTGCGCTCAGTATTGGGGCCAAGGGCGCGGTAGGCAGCACTTTCAACTATGCCGCCCCGCTGTACCTCCGCCTCATCCAGGCCTGGGAGAACGGCGAGCTGGAAAAAGCGCGCGAGCTGCAGCAGCGCTCTATAGACATGATCCGCCTGCTGGGCAAATATGGCGGAATTGCTACCGGTAAAGCCTACATGAAAATGATCGGGCTGGATTGCGGCGGCTTCCGCCGGCCCGTATCCAACATGAGCGCGGAAAGGCTGGAAGCTTTTGCAAAAGACGTAGCGGCGCTTGACTTTACATCTTTCAGTTCTCAACTGCCGGCCGCTGTAAAGGGCTGACAAAAACCGTGTAATGCATTTTTCACTGTTCATCAAACTGACATTTCTCATTACCATGCTCTCTATTTCCCGGCTGGGGGCACAGGAGCCGGCCAATAACCATATCCGCTGGTCGGTTCCCGCAACACTGCCCCCGCCGCAGGGAGCTGCTTTGCAACCGGGCCTGGCCGGGGCGAGCGCGGGCGTTCACCAAAACATGCTGCTGATTGCCGGCGGCGCCAACTTTCCTGACGGCATGCCCTGGCAGGGTGGCGGCAAAAAATATCATAACGATGTGTACCTGCTGCGGCCTGATTCAACCTGGCTGCCGCCGGTTACCTTGCCCTTTTCATTTGCCTACGCCGCCAGCGTTACCACTCCGCAAGGCCTGCTCTGCATAGGCGGTGAGAATGAGCACGGCCCCCGCAAGGAAGTATTCCTGCTGCAGTGGGACGCTGTACAGCAAAAGCTGCTGGTCACTAACATGCCATCCCTGCCGCAGCCTGTCACCAACGCCTCCGCCGCCCTGCACGGCAACACCGTGTACCTCACCGGCGGAGAAACAGGTACCGGTACCCTCCGCACGTTTTACCGCCTCCCGCCGGGCGCCAGCCGCTGGGAGCAGTTGCCCGGCCTGCCGCTGGCCGTTTCTCATGCGGTGGCTGTTGTACAGTCAAACGGCGAGCATCCCTGCCTGTACCTCATCGGCGGCAGGGCCCGCACGGCCGGCGGCATCAGCCAGCTGCACAACAGCGTGTACCAATACAACCTGCAAAATGGCCAGTGGAAAAAGATGGCCGCTCTGCCTGTTCCGGCCCTCTCCGCCGGCACCGGCATTGCTACCGGTGCTACCTACATTCTTTTATTCGGCGGAGATAAAGGTGATGTATTTCACCGCATAGAAACCCTGAATGCCGCCATCAATGCCGCACCGGCAGCTGATAAAGCGGCGCTGCAGGCGCAAAAGCTGCCGCTGCTCACGGCGCACCAGGGGTTCAGCCGCGATATACACCTCTTCAACACCGTTACCAATACCTGGACAAAAACCGGTGAACTGCCGTTTACAACACCGGTTACCACCACCGCGGTAAAATGGGGCGAAGATATTTTTATCCCAAGCGGAGAAGTGCGGCCCGGCGTGCGCACTCCCGCCATCCTGAAAGGCACTATTGAAAGAAAACAGTTCTTTTCCTGGTCAGACTATACTGTGCTGGCCCTCTACCTGCTGCTGATGATTGCCATCGGCATCTGGACATCCCGCCACCAGGCTTCTACAGACGACTACTTCCGGGGCGGGCAAAAAATTCCCGGCTGGGCCACGGGCCTCAGTATTTTCGGCGCCAAGCTCAGCGCTATCACCTTTATCGGCATTCCCGCCAAAACCTACGCCACCAACTGGACGTACTTTGTGCTGCTCATGACCATCATTATGGTAATGCCGCTGGTAGTGCGTTTCTTCATTCCCTTCTACCGGAAGCTGAACGTGACCTCTGCCTATGAATACCTCGAGAAACGTTTCAACTACCTCTCCCGCAGCCTGGCTTCCCTGCTGTTCATCTTGCTGCAGCTGGGCCGTATGGGCATTGTATTGCTGCTGCCCAGCATTGCGCTCTCAGTAGTAACGGGCATACCGGTTACCACCTGTATTCTCATCATGGGTATTGTAAGCCTGTTTTACACCGTGCTGGGCGGCGTGGAAGCCGTTATCTGGACGGAGGTAGTGCAGGTGATCATATTGCTCGGCGGCGCCCTGCTTTCGCTGGTGCTGCTGCCTATGCGCATGAAAAGCACGGCCGGGGAGGCCTGGGCCAGTCTTACCGCCAATGCCAAGCTGAAGCTGCTCGATTTCCATTTCGATCTCAGTTCTCCCACGTTGTGGGTGGTGCTGATCGGCGGGCTGGCGCTGAACCTCACCGTGTACGGAACAGACCAGACGGTGGTACAACGTTACCTCACCACCAAAGATGAAAAGACAGCGGCCGCCAGCCTGAAGCTCAGCGCGTGGATGACCCTGCCTTCCACCATCATCTTTTTTTCACTCGGTACGCTGCTCTACCTTTTTTACCAGCAGCATCCGGAAAAGGTAAACATTGCGCTGGATTCGCAAGACACCATTTTCCCATGGTTCATCGTGAACGAGCTGCCCAACGGTATTTCCGGCCTGGTGATCACCGCCATTTTTGCCGCGGCCATGGGCAGCCTTAACGGCAGCGTAAACGCCGTATCTACTGTATTTGTCAATGATTTTTACCGGAAAATATTTCCTGCCAGGTCTGAAAAGAACTACCTGCTGGTGGCACGGATAGCTACCCTGGCCGTAGGCATCTTTGGTACCGTAATAGCGCTGGTAATGGCCGGTACAGGCATCGTATCTCTTTGGGACCAGTTCAATACCATACTGGGCCTGTTCACCGGTGGTATTGCCGGCCTGTTTGTGCTGGGCATTTTTACCCGCAGGGCCAATGCATTTGGCGCAACGGCGGGGCTGCTTGTCAGCGGTGTGATACAATACCTGGTATACCGTTATACTAACGTCAACCTGCTGTTGTATGCGCTTACCGGCCTGGCCAGCTGCGCTATCTGCGGTTACCTGTTCAGCCTGGCCGCGGGGCGGCAGAAAAATATTGCCGGCTTAACCATTTATAACAACTGATATGCTTTATTCCACCACAGATCTGGTGCAGCTCCGGGATTTCTACCGGCAACAATTGCTGGAAAACACCGTGCCGTTCTGGTTTCCCCGCAGCTACGATGAGGAGTACGGCGGCTACCTGCTCATGCGCGATGCCGATGGCACATTGCTGGATGATGACAAGGCCGTGTGGATACAGGGCCGCGCCGCCTGGCTGCTGTCTACCCTCTACAACACCGTATTCCCTAACCCGGAATGGCTGCGCGGCGCCCGGTACGGTATTGATTTTTTACAGCAGCATTGTTTTGATACGGACGGCCGCATGTTTTTTCACATGGCACGCAACGGCCAGCCCATCCGCAAGCGCCGGTACTTCTTCTCGGAAACCTTTACCGTGATTGCCTCCGCAGCCTATGCGCAGGCCACGGGCAGTGACAGTATGGCCGCATTCTCCCGCTCCCTCTTTGGGCAGTGCGTGGAATATGCCTCCACGCCCGGTTTACTGCCGCCAAAGTATACTGCTACCCGCCCCGCGAGGGGTATAGGCGTACCCATGATCATGCTGAACACGGCCCAGCAACTGCGCGCCACCATTGGTGATTCACGCTGCGGTGCATACATTGACCAGTGGATCAACGAAATAGAAACCTTTTTCGTGAAAGACGATATCCGCTGCGTGATGGAAACCGTAGCGCCCGATGGCAGCGTTATTGACCATATAGACGGCCGCACCCTCAACCCCGGCCATGCCATTGAAGGCGCCTGGTTCATTCTGCACGAAGCCCGCCACCGCGGCAACGATGCCCGCCTTACCGCATTGGGCTGTAAAATGCTGGATTACATGTGGGAGCGCGGATGGGACAATGAGCACGGTGGCATTTTCTACTTCCGCGACGTATATCATAAACCCGTGCAGGAATACTGGCAAGACATGAAGTTCTGGTGGCCGCATAACGAAGCCATCATAGCCACATTGCTGGCCTACCTCATGACGGGGAACGAAAAGTATGCCCGCTGGCACCAGCAGGTACATCAATATGCCTACGGGCATTTCCCGGACAAGGAAAACGGCGAGTGGTTCGGTTACCTGCACCGCAACGGCACGGTAGCGCAGACGGCCAAGGGCAATCTTTTCAAAGGCCCCTTCCATTTGCCGCGGCAGGAATGGTATTGCTGGCGGATATTACAGGAGCACCTGGACAAACAAGAGCAAGCTGCTGCCGGTAAAGTTGTAACGAATTGATTAAACTAACAGAACAATGAAGATCAGAATTTTTTTACTGTGCGTGTTAATGGTAAAGTGCATGGCCGCTTACAGCCAGCCCGTGCCGGTATTCACCGCCGGGCAGGAAGGGCACCGCAGTTACCGCATTCCCGCCATCATTAACCTTCCCAATGGCCATCTGCTGGCCTTTTGCGAAGGCCGCGTACACAATGCCGGAGACTTCGGAGACATCAACATTGTAATGAAACGCAGTACAGACGGCGGCAAAACATGGGGCGCCCTGCAGGAGGTGGTAGACTATGACTCCCTGCAGGCCGGCAACCCCGCCCCCGTGGTAGATACCAAAGATCCCGCCTTCCCCGGCGGCCGCATCTTCCTTTTTTACAACACCGGCAACAATCATGAAGGAGAGGTCAGGAAAGGGAAAGGGCTGCGCGAGGTATGGTACAAAACCTCTACGGACAACGGCGCCACCTGGTCTGACCCGGTGAACATTACGGCGCAAACCCATCGCCCCCAATTCCCGCCGGCTTATTCGTTTACAGAAGACTGGCGCAGCTACGCCAACACACCCGGCCATGCCATGCAGTTTGAGCAGGGAAAGTACGAAGGAAGGATATTTGTTGCCGCCAACCACTCCGCGGGGCAGCCCCAGCCGCACTTCAGGGATTACCGCGCACATGGCTTCTATACAGACGATCACGGCAAAACATTCCACCTCAGCGAAAATGTTTCCTTCCCCGGCGGTAATGAAGCCATTGCCGCAGATATTTCCGGCAGCCGCCTTATGATGAACATCCGCAACCAGCAGGGAGATGTGCGTGCGCGCATAGTAGCCATCAGCAAAGACGGCGGGGCCAGGTGGGATACGGCTTATTTTGACCGCAACCTGCCAGACCCGGTTTGCCAGGGAACGTTGCTCACCCTGGAGCGCCGCAGGAAAGGTCATGTACTTGCATTCTGCAACGCGGCAGACACTGCGCAGCGAGACAATCTCACCCTGCGCATCAGCACCGATGATGGAAAAACATGGAAAAGAAACTACGTGATAGACCGCTCCCCCGGCCCGTTGAAAAGCAGCAAGGCCGCCTATTCCGACATTGTGCGGCTATCCCGCAGGGTGGTGGGCGTGCTGTATGAAAAGGACAATTACAGCACTATTACTTTCGTTCCCGTAAAAATCAAATTATGATGCGGCGCCTGCTGTTGTGCCTGCTCCCCTTTGCCGCCCGGGCCCAGCCGGCATTGATCCCGGAGCCGCAAACAATAAGCTGGGGCAGTGGGCATTTTGAAAAAACGGCTTGCCAATACCTGCTGCCGGCAGACGGAATTTTCAGCCGGGAAGTAAAGCTGCTGCAAACCCTCTTCCCGCAGGCCAAAGTAGCGCAAGGCGGCCATCATTACATTGCCCTCCGCCGCGGCAGCTGCCGGCCGGAAGGGTACACCCTGCAGGTGTATGCAGATAGCATTGTGATAATGGCCGGTGACGCTGCCGGCGCATTTTATGCCATACAAACGCTGCAGCAGCTGGCGGAAGGCAACAGCCGCATACCCGCATGCCGCATTACAGACTGGCCGGCCTTTGCCTGGCGGGGTTATATGGTAGATGTGGGAAGGAACTACCAGTCTATGCCGCTGCTGAAACAGCAGATTGACGTAATGGCCCGGTACAAGCTGAACGTTTTTCACTTCCACCCTACGGAAGATGTGGCCTGGCGGCTGGCCAGCAGGCAATACCCGCAACTCACGGCGCCGGAGCACATGACACGCAACAAGGGAAAATTCTATTCTGAAGCAGATATACAAGCGCTGATTGCGTACTGCCGTGACCGCTACATCACATTTGTACCGGAAATTGACATGCCCGGCCACAGCGCGGCTTTCAAACGTGCTATGAAAACAGACATGCAGTCGGATACCGGGCTGGCCATCGTGAAAAACATCCTGCGGGAATTTTGCGCCACGTATGATGTGCCTTATGTGCATATTGGTGGAGATGAAGTGCATATTTCCAACAAACAATTTCTGCCGGAGGTAACGGCGCTGCTGCACGCTCTGGGTAAACAAACCATTGGCTGGAGCCCCGGCGGAAACCTGCACAGCAGCACCATCCGCCAGCTGTGGATGAATGAGGGCGCAACAGATACTTTACTGAAGTACATAGACTCCCGCCATCTCTACCTGAACCATATGGACCCGCTGGAAACGGTAACCACCCTGTTCTTCCGGAGAATAGACACCGCCATGAAAGGCGCCACGCTCTGCCTCTGGCATGACCGGAAGGTGCAGCATGAAAATGACCTGCTGCGTATGAACGCGGTATACCCCGGCATACCGGCCTTTGCCGAACGCGTATGGAAAGGCGGCGGATATCCCGGCTGGCTGGCCGCCATTGGTGCGCCCGGCACAGAAAAGGCGGCCGCTTTTGCGGCTTTTGAAAAACGCCTGCTCCTGCACCGGCAGCGCTATTTTACCGCCATGCCTTTCCCGTACGCCGCACAATCTTCCCTGGTATGGGACCTCTACGGCCCATTCCCGAACAATGGCGATCTGACCCGCGATTTTGATACCACCGGCGTACCGGCCTTACAGGCCACAGGCGGCACCATTATTCTCCGCCACTGGTGGGCGCCGAAAGTAACCGGCGTTTTACCTTCACCGGAAGAGAACAGCACCTGGTACGCTTTTACCAAAATATGGCGCAACCAGGCGGGGCCGGTAAAATGCTGGATCGGGTTCAACAATTTCTCCCGCTCTCCCAACACAGACAGCCCGCCTGCCAACGCGTGGGACAACCGCCACAGCGCCGTGTGGGTAAACGGCAGCCTGGTGCCGCCGCCACGCTGGAAACGGGCGGGACAAAAAGGAGACAGCGAAATTCCGCTGACAGATGAGGGGTATGAATACCGTGCGCCCATCACCATTCCGCTGCGCAAGGGCTGGAATACCGTTAAAATAAAGGTGCCGGTGGGCAGCTTCAAAGGGCCGGACTGGCATAACCCGGTGAAGTGGATGTTCACCTTTGTACCTGCACCATAAAAGTGCTGCTCTTTGTTGATCTGGTGATCTGGGGCAGGGTTGGTTGGAGAAAATGGCCAGCCCTCCTGCTTCACCTCACTTACAGGAGCATACGCCGTCGCTTGCTGCTCAGGCCGTTCCAAATATTCTATCTTTACAGGAAAAAAAGATGCCCGTTGTACCCGCTACGGATTACAAGGCTCCCTTCCTGCTGCGGAACCGCCACCTGCTCACCATCTTTCCCTCCCTGTTCAGGAAAGTAAAAGCGGCGGAGTACACCCGTACGCGCATCCGTACGGCAGATAATGACTTTATCGATCTTGACCTCAGCAGCGTGAACAGCCGCAAGCTGGTGATCATCCTCCATGGCCTGGAAGGCAACTCCCGCAGGCAGTACGTTACCGGCATGGTGAATATTTTCAACGAAGGCGGGTACGATACAGTGTCTATGAACTTCCGCGGATGCAGCGGCGAAAGCAATGAGGCCCTTCGTTTTTACCACAGCGGCGAAACCGGAGACCTGCAAACCGTGGTGGAGCATATGGCCGCCACCGGCCGCTATACCCAATTGCACCTGGTAGGCTTCTCCCTGGGCGGCAATGTAACGCTCAAATACCTGGGCGAAAGAGGCGCCGGTATTCTTCCCCTGCTGCGCTCTGCGGTGGCCATTTCCGTGCCATGCGATCTGAAGGACAGCTCCCTGGAACTGGAGAAGCGGCACAACGCCATCTACATGAAGCGTTTCATCCGCTCGCTGGGCGCCAAGCTGGAAGTGAAAGCCCTGCGTTACCCCGGTAAAATTTCCCTGGAGAGGTTTGACGAGATCAGGAACTTCAAACAGTTTGATGACCGCTACACGGCGCCCATGCATGGCTACAAGGACGCGGAAGAATACTGGGCCTGCAACAGCTCCCGGCAATTCCTGCCCGGCATCCGCATTCCCACGCTGCTGATCAATGCGCTGGATGATCCTTTTCTTGGCAAGGGCAGCTTTCCTTATGAGGAAGCGGAGCAAAACCCCTTCTTCCACCTGGAAACACCCCAAACCGGCGGGCATGTAGGATTTGTAACTTTTTCAGGGAAACATTACTGGTCTGAAAGAAGGGCTTTCCAGTTTATACACGAGCACCCCTGAAAACGGACTGATACGTCAATACCCCGGCTTTTCGGCAGGTTTGCGCTCTTGTTCCATCAGTCTTCCGGAGCCGGCGCTACCGGTTGCTCATTTCGCTCCGTGTCAATCAAGCTTCCCGCTTTGAAAAAAATTCCCAAAAAACATTTATTCGTAGATTTGGTATATGGAAAAGACCCAAACCCTGGAAGAATTTTACCGTGCCAAACACCTCCAGGTACCCGGCGGCCTGGAGAAAGAGATCGGTCATTTCAACGTTTTTAATGCCGCGGAATTTGTGGGGGCAGACGCCAGGCCCCTGCCTTACAGTCGCCGCGATTTCTATAAAGTGGCCCTGGTAAGCGGCAGGAACCGCTATTATTTTGCTGACAAGGTAATAGCGGTGGAAGAGCACGCCCTGATGTTTGCCAACCCGCAGGTGCCCTACCAGTGCGAGCATCTCTCCGAAGAGCAGGGCGGCTATTTTTGCATATTCACAGAAGCGTTTTTCCGCCAGTTCACTTCCATCAGGCTGCTTGACTTCCCCGTGTTCAGGCCCGGCGGCCAGCCCGTTGTACACCTGCCGGCAGAGCAGGTACGGCCGGTGCGGGAGCTGTTTGAGAAAATGCTGGCCGAGCTGCACTCCGACTACACGTACAAATACGACCTGCTGCGCAACTACGCCCTTGAACTGATTCACACCGGCCTCAAGATGCAGCCTGCGCAGGAAGTACATGCCCATGGCAACGCGGCCGGGCGCATCTCCACTATGTTCAGCGAGCTGCTGGAAAGGCAGTTCCCCATCCAGTCTCCCGTACAGCAGGTCAACTTCCGTACGGCCATAGACTTTGCCACCCAGTTGTCTGTACACGTGAACCATCTCAACAAGGCGCTGAAAGACACCACCGGTAAATCTACCTCCGAGCTGATTGCAGAGCGCATTGTACAGGAAGCCAAAATGCTGCTGCGCCATACAGACTGGAATGTGTCGGAAATTGGCTACTGCCTTGGCTTCCAGGAACCGGCGCATTTCAATAATTTTTTCAAGAAAAAAACACAGGTAACGCCCCGCTCTTTCCGCACCGTTTGATTTTTGCAATTTTTGGTTTGAAATGATTAACAGCCGTGGCCACGGGCCGTACTAGCTTTGTGTTATCAAAAACAACACACACATGGCACAACAAAAAGTATGGTATGTTACAGGCGCCTCCCAGGGCTTTGGCCTGATACTCGTAAAGAAACTGCTGGAACAGGGTTACAAGGTAGCGGCTACTTCCCGTAAAAAACAAACGCTTGTTGACGCGGTAGGGCAGCATGAACATTTTCTGCCCCTGCAAACAGATGTGGCGGACGAGCAGAGCGTACAACAATCCGTGCGGGACACGGTGGCCGCCTTCGGCACTATTGACGCGGTGGTGAACAATGCCGGCTATGGCCTCATTGGTACGCTGGAGGAGCTGTCAGACGCGGAAGTACGCAACAATTTCAACGTTAACGTATTTGGCCCGCTGAACGTGATACGCCACGTCATGCCGGTGTTGCGCGCGCAACGCAGCGGCATCATCTTCAATATTTCCTCCATTGGCGGGTTTAACGGCGCCTTCCCCGGCTTTGGCAGCTATTGCGGCACCAAATTCGCGCTGGAAGGGCTCTCTGAATCGCTGGCCGCTGAAGCGGCGCCTTTCGGCGTCAAGGTGGTGATCGTAAGCCCCGGCTACTTCCGCACCAACTTCCTCTCTGCCGGCTCACTGGCCGTACCTGCCAATCCTATTGCGGATTATACCTCTACCCGCGAGTCGCAGATTGCCCACCAGCAGCAGATCAACGGCGCGCAGCCCGGAGACCCGGAGAAGGGCATTGATGTAATACTGGCGGCCGCCCAGGCGGAACAGCCGCCGCTGCACCTTTTCCTGGGGCCTGATGCCTACCAGCTGGCGCGTCAGAAAATGACGGCCGTGGAAGGGGACATGCATAGCTGGCAGCACCTGGCCACGGCTACCAACTTTAACTAAGCCGGGAGCCTACATGAGCCAAATGCCAGCAGGAGACAGGCTTACTGCGCAGCTGCCAGGCCAAGCTAGATGGTGATACCCACCAGGAAACAACGGGCCGCCGCCCTCCTCAGTTGACAAAAACGGCGCATACATTCCGGAAGCTGGCCAAAGAGCCCTGGCAATTGCATAAACGCATACAGATCTGCATACGGCATCAGGATGAAATCGGGCTGACCAGTACTTTTGTCAGCCCGATTTTTTCAAAAACCTCCCCTCATCCCCATCTCCCGGAAATTCCGTATCTTTGCGGATATTTTTATATCCCCTCTCCGGCTAATGCCGCAGCAAGGTTCATTAAAATGATGTGTGGATATACAATCTAGCCATCCTTCCCTTCTTTATAAAGCAGGATTGTTAGCATCATTTTAGCAAAATCATAACATATTGTCATTCGAGAAATTAAGTCTCATTGCGCCCATCTTGCGTGCGCTTGAAACACAGGGTTATCATACGCCCACACCTATCCAGAGCCAGGCCATACCAGTAGTATTGCAAAAGAGAGACCTGCTGGCCTGCGCGCAAACCGGTACCGGCAAAACGGCCGCTTTTTCCATTCCCATCCTGCAATTATTATATCAGGAGAAACAAACGGCACAGGTGCCGGACAGGCATATCAAAACGCTGATACTTACGCCCACCCGCGAGCTGGCTATCCAGATAGCAGACAACATCAGGGATTACGGCGCGCACACCGGTATCAAACACCTGGTGATCTTCGGCGGCGTGTCCCCGCAAACACAGATACAGGCCCTGAAACATGGCACAGACATACTGGTGGCCACGCCGGGCCGTTTGCTGGACCTCTGGCAGCAAGGCCACATCAACCTGCGGTACATCCGCCAGTTTGTGCTGGACGAAGCAGACCGTATGCTGGACATGGGTTTTATTCATGACGTAAAAAGGGTGATCACCAAACTCCCTGAAAAACGCCAGACGCTCTTTTTCTCCGCTACCATGCCGGCAGAAATTGCGGGGCTGGCCAATTCCATCCTCACCAATCCCCTGAAGGTAGCGGTAACGCCGGTTTCATCTACCGCGGAAAAAGTTGAGCAGCGCCTTTATCATGTAGACAAGAGCTCCAAACGCGCCCTGCTGGTGCATGTATTGAAAGACGCCTCCATTTCCAGCGCGCTGGTGTTTACGAGGACCAAACATGGTGCGGACAGGGTGGCCAAAGAGCTGAACAAAGCCCAGATAGCGGCCAGCGCCATACACGGAGACAAATCGCAGAACGCGCGCCAGCGTGCTTTGACAGATTTCAAGGCAGGCCGCATCCGCGTGCTGGTGGCTACAGATATTGCCGCCCGCGGTATTGACGTAGACAACCTTTCACACGTGATCAACTACGAAATACCCAACGTACCGGAAACATATGTTCACCGCATTGGCAGAACGGGCCGTGCAGGCGCCAGCGGTATAGCTTTGTCTTTTTGTGAAGCTGAGGAGGTGCCGTACGTGAAAGACATTACCAAACTGATTGCCCAGGAAATTCCGGTGATCAAAGACCACCCGTTCCCGGCCAGCCAGACTTCAGTAACAGCGGCGGTAAAACCTGTACCGGCTGTGCAGATGCGGCAGTCATCCTCCCAGCAGGTAGCGGCCAAAAAACGGAACAACCGGCCTAACAGATGGCGCGGCGGCGGCGGCCGTGGCAACAGGCCACAACCGGGTGCAAGTGCGTAGCGAAAGAAAAAGAGCCTGCAAGTGACGGGCTTTACCAGGCCCGCACAGCAAATAAAAAGAGGACGTTGTAAAAGTAATTCAGGCGAAGGGCGTGCAGATGCCCGAGGCCATGCTGCTTTCCGGTAAACCGGGCAACAATTACTTTTATAACGTCCTCTTTATTGTTTCCCCGCAACAGTTTTTATACCGCAACGGCATTAAGATTTCTTTTCTCTCCTGTACACCATGGTATCTGTTGCCAGCACAGGCATGTGATACCCGCCGGTATCTACTTTCACGCGGGGCATGCTCTTTTTCAGCGCCGCCACCTCGGCAGGCGTTACAGCGCTTTTATAAACATACACTTCCTGCAGGGCCTTGTTCTGTTGCAATGCCTGCAGCCCCTTGCCCGTCACTTTGGTGCCTACCAGGTTAAGGTACATGAGTGTTTTGCTGGCAGCCAGGGCCTGCAGGCCCGCGTCTGTCACCGCGGTGTTCTCCAGGTGCAGCCGGGTCAGGTGAGGCAGTTTGGCAATAGTGGCCAGCGCAGAATCACCAACCTGCGTATTGGATAATTTCAGCCAGGCAATGTTTGATTTCAGGGACAACAAAAGCTCCGCTTCCCGGTTGCCGAATGCCGTAGCATTGATGGCATTGATCATCACATACCCGCTTTGCGCTGCAACGGGCATTACTTTTACACCAATGGCCTCCAGCTCCGCCACTGCCTTTTCAGTCGGGGCGCTGGCTTCCGCTTCGGGAATAAAAGGATTGGCCTCCCCGCCCCGTGAAGGCTGCAGGGACTCCAGCACCAGCTGTATGCGCGGTGATTTGTGCAGGTCTTTTACAGTAGCGGCAGGAGACGCGCCCTGGGCTATCCACCAGTAAATGATCTCCACCTGCTGCGGGGTCAGCTGGGGCTTGCCTTTGGGCGGCATGCGCTTGTCATCGTCTTCAGACAGTATCAGGCGTTTGTACAGCTCGCTCATTTCCGGCAGGCTGTCTTTCAATACAGGGCCATTCTCCCCTCCTTCAAGAATGTGCTTCATCCCGTCCAGCCGCAGGCCGCCTTTCAGCTTTTGCGCATTGTGGCAACCGTAACATTTCTGCTCCAGCACGGGGCGCACCAGCTGGTCATATACTTTTATTTCTTCCGTGGGGCCTGTGAGCGCAGCGGCAGCGGCTTTCTTTTTACCTACCGGCAGGGCGGCGGTGAGGTAATCATCTCCATGCGTAAGCGTACCGCCGTAGTGGCCGGCTGCAGACAGCAATACCACCATGGCGCCGGAAAGGTACAACCAGCCTTTTTTAAAGATGGTATACCTTCTTAATACGCACAACAGTACGGATATAACGGCCACGCCTATCCCAAGCCACATGTGGAGGTCCAGCGCGTCTTCTTCATACCCGCCGGACAATGACAGCAAATAACCTGCTATGCAGGCCGCCACGGCAGACATTGCGCCGAATATCAGCACAGGCAATACGGCCGCGCCCAAAACGGCCAGCCGCCTGTTTTTGCTCAATGCTTCCAGCACAAACGCCACCAGCAGCATGCCGATGGGCAGGTGTACCAGCACGGGGTGAAAGCGCCCGAAAAACAGGCCCCATCCGGTTTGCGAAACTTCCAGTAAACTCGTCATTTGCCGTACCGCGCTTTTAATAGTTTCATCATATGCACGTTAATGTCCCACTGGTTGGCCACGGCCTGCCGGGTATAGGGCAGGGCGGGCATGTAATCTACCGGGCCAAATTCCGTGAGCATTGTCATCACTTCCCCTTTTTCCCTCTTGCGGCGGGCAATTTCATCCCACCAGGCAAAGTGGGCCTTTACGGCGCCTTCCCATTCCGGCGCGCGGGGATCATTTACCTGCGGGCCTTCAGGATGACCTATGCGGGCGTGAATGTGCTCCGCGCGGGCCAGCGCCATGGCTACGGTTTCCTGCTGGTCTTGCAGGAGAGACTCATGCACGTTGCACCAGTGAGAAATATCCAGCGTAAGGCGGAGGGCAGGCTGTGTTTCAATAAAGCGGCGGGTAACGTGCGCGGCAAACATCATGCGGGAACGGTGCGTTTCATGGCACACCGGTATGCCGCTTTGCTGCGATATGCGGGTGGTTATTGCTATCAGCTTCGTGTTCTGCTCAAAGGAAAAATAATCTTTCCCGGAGTGGCAGTTAATATAGAGAGGGCGCTGCCGTTGCTGGCCGGTGGCGGCTTTGAGCGCCGCTTCAAACTGTTCTGCGTGTTTGGCATAATCACTGCTGCCGCTGCCGCAGAGAAAACCTATTTCCAGCTTGTGTTTGGCGAGGGCGGTAAACAGCGCGTCCTGCGCTGCCGCATCTCCCGGCCACCACATTTCAATACCGTCGTAACCGGCTTCTTTGGCGCGGCGGCAAAACTCGTCAACGCTGCCCTGGAAGCCCCAGTTGGTAGCCAGCACCACCAGCTTGAAACCGGCAGCTGCAGGAGTGGGCGCACCTTCAGGACGGGCGCTGAAAGCAGGGAGGGAAGGCAATAAAGAAGTGGCGCCCGCGGCGGCGGATTGTTTGATAAAATTCCTTCTGTTCAGTTGCATAGGTTAGCTTATAATTTCTTTTATAACGTGGCCGCCCACATCTGTCAGCCTGAAAGGCCGGCCCTGGAAGTGATAGGTCAGTTTTTCGTGATCAAAACCGAGTTGCTGCAAAATGGTGGCGTGAATATCATGAACGGCTACCTGGCCTTTTACGGCGCTGAAACCGATCTCGTCCGTTTCTCCCCAGGTTGCGCCCTTGCGGATGCCGCCTCCGGCCATCCACATGGTAAACGCCTCGGCATGGTGGTCCCTGCCCAGGAAAGGCATTTCCTTGCCTTCGCGGTTTTCCTGCATGGGCGTGCGGCCAAATTCACCGCCCCATACCACCAGCGTTTCATCCAGCAGGCCGCGTTGCTTCAGGTCAAGCAGCAGCGCGGTAATGGGTTTATCTATTTCACGGCATTTGTTGCGCATGCCCAGGTCTACCGCGGTATTTTCATCCGTACCATGGGCATCCCAGCCCCAGTCAAAGAGCTGCACGAAGCGCACGCCTTTTTCTACCAGCTTGCGGGCCAGCAGGCAGTTATTGGCAAAGGCTTCCTTGCCGGGCTGCGTGCCGTACAGCTCGTGGATGTAGGCGGGCTCGTCACTGATGTCCATTACACCCGGTACGGAAATCTGCATTTTGTACGCCAGCTCGTATTGTGAGATCCGGGAAAGGGTTTCCGGATCTGAAAAAGCTTCATATTCCAGCTTGTTCACTTCGTTAATGGCCTGTATGGACTGGTAACGCAGATCGCGGTCCATGCCCTCCGGGTCTGTGATGTAGAGCACCGGGTCTCCCTTGGAACGGCATTGCACGCCCTGGTATACAGAAGGCAGAAAACCGCTGCCCCACACGCTTTTACCCGCGTCTGGCGTTTTGCCGCCGGAAGTGAGCACTACAAAGCCGGGCAGGTTGCTGTTCTCAGAACCCAGTCCATAGGTAACCCAGGAGCCGATGCTGGGCCTGCCCAGGCGGGCGCTGCCGGTGTGCATGAACAATTGCGCGGGGCCATGGTTGAACTGGTCTGTTTGCACGGCTTTCAAAAAGCTCACCTCATCTACCATGCCGGCAAAATGCGGCATGTAATCAGACACCCAGGCGCCTGACTGGCCATGCTGCTTGAAGTTGGCCTGCGGCCCCAGCATTTTGGGCACGCCGCGGATGAAGGCAAATTTTTTTCCCTGCAGGAGCGACTGCGGGCATAGCTGGTTATGCAGCTTCTGCAGTTCCGGCTTATAGTCGAACATCTCCAGCTGCGAGGGAGCGCCGGCCATGTGCAGGTAGATAACGCTGCGGGCGCGGGCGGGGAAATGCGGGGCCCGCGGGTCAAGCGGGTTAAGGCTTTGCGGCATGCCGCCCTTCTCTGAAGAGGAGAAGAGGTTGCAGCTTCCCAGCAGGGAGGTAAGCGCCGTGGCGCCCAGCCCGGTTACACAGTTTTGCAGGAAATGCCGCCGGGAAAAATATCTGGCGGCCTGCTCATTTGCTTCTTTTATGATTTTTGCTGACATGATCTTAAGATTTGGACAAAAACTCATCCAGGTTGAGAATAGCATTGGCCACCACCGTTAAAGCGGCCAGGTGGGCGTCTTCACCTGCCTGTGCCAGGGCCGCGGCGGCCTTGGGGTCTTTCCGGTATTTTGCCTGTGCCTGTGTGTACAGCTTTTCCAGTATGCCCAGCCGGGCCGCATCAATATCTTTGAACATGGCTGCTTTATAACCGGAACGGATACACGCTGCTTTATCTGTGCCGCCGCTTGTTTTCATTTTGAGGGCCAGGTGGCGCGCCGCTTCCACAAACACGGGGTCGTTGAGCGTTACCAGCGCCTGCAGGGGCGTATTGGTGCGTATTCTCCGCTGCAGGCAAACCTCCCGGCTGGCGCCGTCAAAAGTAACCAGTGAAGGGTACGGGCTTGTTCTGCGGATATAGGTGTATACGCCGCGGCGGTATTGATCTCCGTTCTCGCTGGTTTTCCAGGACTGGCCGCTGTACACTGCCATCCAGATCCCTTCCGGCTGGTAGGGCATTACACTGGCGCCAAACATCCTTTCGCTCAGCAGGCCGCTTACGGCCAGCGCCTGGTCACGCACCTGCTCCGCGGTGAGGCGGAAGCGCGGGCCGCGGGCCAGCAGCCGGTTGGCGGGGTCTTTTTCCTGCAGCTCCGGCGAGCTGCGGGAATCTCTCCGGTAGGCGGCAGACATCACCATTTCTTTCAGCAGGGCTTTCATGCTCCAGCCGTGGGTGTTCATAAACCGGTAGGCCAGGTAGTCCAGCAGCGCGGGGTGGGATGGTAAAAAGCCTTGTGTGCCAAAATCTTCCTGCGTTTCCACAATGCCGGTGCCGAACAGCTGCTCCCAGAAACGGTTTACCATTACGCGTGCCGTGAGCGGGTTCTCCTTGCTGGTCATCCATTGCGCCAGCCCCAGGCGGTTACGCGGCGCATTGGCGGGGAAGGGGTTGAGCGGAGCAGGCACGTCCGGCTGCATCTGGTCTCCTTTTACCAGCCAGTTGCCCCTTTCAAACACATGCGTGGGGCGAAACATCTCCTGCGGGTTTTCCACCATCACGGGCACGCTTTCAGGAGAAGCGTTCACCAGCCTCATAAAAGCCGTTTCTACCGCCTTGTATCCCGGCTCTCCTTTACCCGGCAGGTCTTCACGGAAGGCCATCCACTCTACCGCGCAAACGGATTGCAACGGTTCCAGGCTGCTGTTGCGGAATACAAAGTACAGGTTATGGCGGCCTTCCAAAGGCTGTATAGGTACGCTCTTGACGCCCCGGCCTTTTTCCAGCCTGGTACGGCCAATAACGGGGCCGGTTAAACTGCCGGCCCGTATTTCCATGGAACCGCCTTCGTACTTTGTCCAGTAAAACATCAGCAGGTTGCCCCGGCCGTTTACCGGCGCATCTTTCAGGCGGCAGCTGCCGCCGCTGCGGATGCTGAGATATTTGGTATCTGCCAGCTCCCCGTTGGTGAACGAGTCATGGTCATGCGCATGTATCTTGGGTTCCAGGGTGCGGAGGAAATCCCGTATCTCTTTTTCTTCATTTTTCCCGGCATGGCCGGCTACCCAGGCCGCCACCGTGTCTACCTGCCTGCGGCCGATGCTGTCGTACAGGCGCAGGGTGGGGTATTCTCCGGGCGTATCTTCATCGCGTGTATTATTGAGGAAGGCCATCAGCTTGTAATAGTCCTCAAACCGGAAGGGATCGTAAGGGTGGCTGTGGCATTGCACGCAGGCAATGGTGGTACCCTGGAACACTTCCATGGTAGTGTTTACGCGGTCTAATACAGCAGCCGTACGGAACTCTTCGTCTTGCGTGCCGCCTTCATCGTTATTCATGGTATTGCGATGAAAAGCGGTAGCTATCATCTGGTCATCTGTAGGCTCAGGCAGCAGGTCTCCCGCCAGCTGTTCTACCGTAAAGCGGTCATACGGCATATCGATGTTGAAAGCGTTGATCACCCAGTCGCGGTAGCGCCAGGCTTCCCGCTTCGCATCTTTTTCATATCCTTTGGAGTCTGCATACCGCGCCAGGTCCAGCCACATGGCCGCCCAGCGCTCCCCGTAATGTTTTGATGCCAGCAGTGTGTCTACCATTTTTTCATAGGCGTTGGCACTGTTATCTGCGAGGAAGGCGGTCATCATTTTCTCTGTGGGCGGCAGGCCTGTCAAATCCAGGCTGAGCCTGCGCAGCAGGGTGATTTTATCAGCCTCCGGCGCGGCTTCCAGGTTTTCTTCCTCCAGTTTTTCATTGATATAAAAATCTATGCTGGCTTCTTTTTCTTCAGGCGCTTCAGGCGCAACGTAGGCCCAGTGCTCGCCCCACTGGGCGCCCTGGTCTACCCAGCGGGTGAGGATGCTGATCTCTTCCTTGCTGAGCGGGGCGCTTTTGTAAGGCATGCGCTCCTTAGGGTCTTTGCTGTGCAGGCGGCGGATGAACTCGCTGCGGCCCGCATCTCCCGGTATAATGGCGGGGTGCCCGCTTTTGGTGTTGCCCAGCGCTTCTTCGCGGAACAGCACGCTGAAGCCGCCGCTTTGTTTTACGCCGCCGTGGCAGCTGATGCAATGTTTGTTGAGAATGGGTTTTACTTCGGAGCTGTAGTCTACCTGCCTCCGGCTGCCGCAACCAGCAGACAGGGCAGCAGCCATCACAAAGACGCATGCGCACAGCACGGCCCGGTACGTGGAGTAATAATACATTTGCTTATCGTAATACTTAATAAATGAGTTCAGCACCCCGCCCCTTTCTCTTTGCTAAATCTATGTCTTTTTCTTTACTGTTGCTGCTTCCGGCGGAATTTGATTTAAATGTACAAAAAACCCTTCTAGTTGCAAAACGATAAAAAATAGTCCATTTTCTTATAATTTGAAAAATACGATACTTTATAGCAACAAATATATCTGTTGCCGGGTGCGGTTTTGGGTGGGGTTTGCTATTTTTATGGCATTACATATCAGCTCCTTTGAACAACCGTATAAGCAAAGGGCTCCGTTTGAACCGGGGCCCTTTGTGTTTTTGGTCACGGCCGGCTTTCCGGCATACTTTTAATATTATACTTTATTAACCCCGGATACCGCCTGCTTCGACCCTGTTCACACCCTGTTTTGACCCTGTTCTGCTTCTGTAAGCAGGGTGTAAGCAGGGTCAAAACAGGGTGAAGACAGGGGAAAGGCGGGGATAGGGCCCCTGGTGCAGCCTTCGTTAAAATAGCATTATAACTGCATAAAAAAAGCCTCCTGCGTGCGCAGGAGGCCTTAACAAGTTTGTACGGCGCCGGGGGTACCGGCTTTTGCAAATATGGGCTGTTAACAAAAAAAGAAAGGAAGGGTGAAAGAATTCACCCCCCGGTATATGCATACATTAGACATGAGACTATTTTTAAAAAAATGGAATGCTGCCTCGAAAGGCTGCACTACGTTGGCCATAGTCCGGTATTGGGGTATGGAACGATGAAAGGCCGGACCGGCAAAAACGGCTCCGGGAACCCTGCAGGTGCCCGCCGCCTGAAAATGCCTTGCGAGTCGCTGAGCCAGACTGGCCTTTACGGATCCATGTCCGTAATCCGGAGCTTCCCTTTCCCAACCGGCGTATTTGACCGGGTGATGCATTCCTTTGAATGCGGGGCTCCCATATTTATAGAGTGATTTTAGTAGGGGTCAGGGTGAATGGGGAAAGAAAAAATATTTTTTCGCTGAAATCTTTCACCCTTTTTTTTCATTTCGAGACTCTAAAGAGAAAGATCTGTTTTTATTATGGAACCGATTGCGAAAAGACTCAGCTGTTTTTTACAGCACAAAAACATGACGGCGTCTGAATTCAGCCGCTGCCTGAACTATAATAGCTGCGAAAAAGTGGCGCGCCTCTTCAGGATAGAAGGAGCCAAGCCCAGCGTGGACATTATCAAAGACATTGCGCAAAACTTTGAGGAGCTGGACATCCGGTGGCTGCTGACGGGAGACGGTGAAATGCTGCACCCCGGGAAGATGCCCCGGCAGGAGGTGGAATGGGCTATTGGCCAACCCGTGCCGTAATTCAAAAACCAAATAACCGTCCCGTGTTCCCCTATTTGAACATTAAAAAGGGCTGCCTGGAAAGGCGGCCCTTTTACCTAACATCTACTTTAATATATCGCTTTTATCAATAACTGGTTTGCACCCCGTTACACCGGGGGAAGCGTTGTTTGCTGCCGGGAAACTGTCCGTCTGTTCCCTGTTCTGCGTTTACAGTGGCTGCAACCAATCCATCACTGCACCTTCTCTCACCATCATCAATTGTACCCAGGGTTCTGGGTAAGGTTGCCCACCCGCACATCTTCATCAGGCACAGGCAGCAGCTCGTGTTTGCCCGCCCTGAAGCCCAATGGCCCCAGCTCCTGCACGGCCAGGCCCCAACGCACCAGGTCCAGGTAGCGGAAACCCTCAAAAGCCAGCTCCATGAACCGCTCATTCACAATAGCCTGGAACAATGCACTGCCGGAAGCGGTTATTTCCGGCAGGCCCGCGCGGAGGCGCACTTTTTTCAGCTCGGCCCTTGCCCGGTCTTCATTGCCGGCCCTGTACCAAGCTTCTGCCGCCATCAGCAGCACGTCTGCGTAACGTATCAGTTTGTTATTGGTGCCGTAATTCAGGGCGGCCGCGGCCCCGCCGCCGGTTTGGGTACGGGTGGAAAACGACCCGTATTTCCGCTGCAGGTACCCTTCATAGTCCCAGGCCGTAGGCGCCGTCCATTTGCCGCCGGCTGCCGTTAGCTCGGCTTCGGACATGAGCGTCTGTTTTCTCCTGATCACATCGCCCGCGGCCACAAATGCATTATACAGTTTGGGTTTGGGCATGTTAAAGCCCCAGCCCGCATTCAGCGAGTCTCCGGGCGCGGGCGTATAATATTCTTCACGGGGGCCCATCAGCTGCACATGTATATTGCTTTCAATCTGCCGGAATGCGCCCCAGGGAAAGTTATCCCAGGTATACCCTTTCTTTTCCGAGAAAGGCACCTCCAGCACGCTCTCCACCCCAAACTCCCCGGCCTGGGAGAAAACATTTTTGAACTCCGCTTCCAGCGCATACTCCCCGGAAATGATCACTTCGTTGAACTGTTCCGCCGCCTGCTGCCATTTGCCCTGGTACAGGTATATTTTGCCCAGCAGGGCCTGCGCAGCGCCTTTTGTGATGCGGAAACGGTCCGCACCCGGCAGCACGCTTTTCAGGGGCAGCTGCGGAATTACTTCCAGCAGGTCTTTTTCCAGCTGCGCATATACATCTGCCCGTTTGGCGCGCGGCGTGTTGTTGTAGGCCTCTACGGCCAGGTCTTGCAATATGAGCGGCACGTCTCCCCACAAAGCCGTCAGCTCAAAATAAAAGTATGCCCGCAGGGCCTTGCATTCGGCTCTCATCCTTTTCTGCACCTCTGTTTCGCCCTTTACACGGTTAATGACCTGGTTGGCGCGGTACACACCAAAATAGTTGACCCGCCACACCCACAGCACGCCCTGGTTCTGAGACTCGAACGTGTATTTGTCTATTGCCTGGTAGTGCGGCTGATCTGCCGGGCCGTTGCCGCCCGCGTTGCTTTCATCGGAAGGCAGCGTTTTCACCATCAGCGGGCTGCCCCAGCCCCAGTTGTATTCCGCCTGCAGAAAATCATACACGGCAAACGTGGCGGTTACCGCGTCAGCATCCGTCTGGTAATACCCTTCCAGCGGAGACCTGCCGGGCACCTCCTGGTCAAGGAAGCTCCGGGAGCAGCCTGCCAGCAAGCCCAGGCACAGTAAAGCGGATGGTATGACCTGTTTTATGCCCATGGTTTAAAAACTGAAGGTTAGGCCCACTACGGCAGAGCGGGGAATGGGATACACTCCCCTGTCTACTCCCAGGCTGTTTACATCGTTGCTGCCGGCCTCCGGGTCCATGCCTTTATATTTTGTCAGCGTAAAAAAATTGTCCAGCGAGCCGTATATGCGCGCATTGCGGAAACGGATGCGTTTGATGACCCGCTCCGGCAGGGTGTAACCCAGCTGGAGCTGCCGTACACGCATATACGAACCGTCAAACAGCATCATATCGCTGTTATATACAAACTCGCTATTGGTATTGGCCGCAAACCATTTGTTGGTGCTGCCCTCACCCGTCCAGCGGTCTTTGTAAAAAAATTCGGGCCGGTTGGCCGTAGGCCGGTCTACCCGGTTAAACCCCATCAGTACGTCATTGCCGGCCTGGCCCTGCACCAGCACCACCAGGTCTACGCCTTTATACGCCATACGCAGGTTGGCGCCGTATACCACGTTGGGATGCGGGCTGCCAATAAAGGCATGGTCGCTGTTGGAAATAGTGCCGTCTCCATCCGTATCCACAATAATAGGGTCTCCGGGTTTGGGCGGCACGGTCATTTTGATGCGTGCGGTGTAGTCATCTACCTCTTTCTGGTCCTGGAAAATGCCGGCCGTTTTATACCCGCGGAAGTACCAGATAGGATACCCCTTTTCAAACCAGGTAGCGCGCCAGCCGGTGCCCACATTGGAGCCCGGCAGGCGGTCTACGAACTCGTTCAGCCGGATCACCTCGTTGTGAATGGTGGTAAGGTTCATGCTCACTTCAAAAGTGAAGGCGCGGGCGCTGTTGCTGCGGTACGCCAGCTCAAACTCCCAGCCCCTGTTACGCACGTCTCCCCCGTTAACCGTAGCCAGTACGTTGCCTACAAAACTGGGCACCGTACCGGGCGTGAGCAGGCCCTTGGTGGTTTTGTTATAATAATCTACCGTAACGCTCAGCCGGTTGTCGAAAAAACCCATATCCGCCCCAAGGTCCAGCTGCTCACTGGCTTCCCATTTCAGGTAAGGGTTTTCCAGGCCGGCAGGCTCCGCGCCTGTATGGAAATCACCGTTTGCGTCCGGGTAGCTGATGCTCTGGCTGGTGATGAGCGCCTGCCAGTCTCCGATGTTGATATTGGCAATGCTGCCGTTTTGCCCCCAGCTGGCACGCAGCTTCAGGTAGTTGAGCGGCAGGTCAGGGAAAAAAGCTTCGTTGGTGGCTATCCAGCCGGCAGACACGGAGGGGAAGGTGCCCCAGGTGTTCTGCGGCGGCAGCAGCGAAGAGCCGTCTCGCCGCAGGGTGGCGTTCAGCAGGTATTTATCTTTATAGTTATACTGCAGCCGGCCAAAGTAAGATATCATGGACGTGCTGGTTTGCACCCCGCCGATCCTGTCTTCCCCATCCGGCAAAAAATCAGGGTACCCGAAATTCTTTTCTTCCTTGAACATGCCGTAGGCGCTGCCGTTGAGCCGGTTGTAGTTGCGGCGCAGCGCGCTCATGCCTGCCATGATGCTCAGGTCGTGATAATTTATTTTGCGGCTGTAGGTGGCAAAGTTTTCCCATTGCCAGTTGTTCCAGTTCTCGTTATTGTCAAACGTGCCGGGAGACGTGTTGAGACGGCTGGCGTTAAAATAGAAAGACGGCATCCAGGCGTGGCTGCGGAGGAACATGGCGTCTATGCCGAAGCGGGTGGTTATTTTAAGGCTGGCCAGCGGCTGCGCTTCCGCATATACATTGCCCGTTATTTTATGCTGCGTGGTGGTATTGTGCGTAATATCTATCTGTGCCAGCGGGTTGCCGGCTTCGCCAAACACGTAGTCTGAAATGCCGTAATAGCGGCCATCGGCGTCTTTCACGAGCGTATACCCGTCATCCAGCGCCTTTTGCGCGCGTGGAGAGAGCGCGCCGGTATACACGATGGGCATGGTGGGGTCCATCATAATAGCGCTGTTGATCACGGCGCCGAACTCTGAATCTTCAGACACCCCGTTCCTTTTAAAATAGGCGTAAGACAGGCGGTTGCCTACGCTGAGCCAGGGTTTCACCTGGTGGTCCGTATTCAGGCGCAGCGTATAACGGTCAAAGCGGGCTTTTTCCCCGCCAATCACCCCGTTCTGGTGGAACATGGAAGCGCCCAGCAGGTAGGTAGACTTTTCCGTACCGCTGCTGAAGTTGAGGGAATGGCGCTGCATGGGGGCGTTTTGCGTGATCTCGTCCATCCACATGGTGCCCTGCTTCCCGGCCCAGGCTGCGGGGTCGGGGAGGCTGCCGGAAGTACCCGCGTCTGTCAGGTAGCGGGCGTACTGCGCGGCGTTCATCATTTTCATGGGCTTGTGAATGGACTGGCGGGCGTATTGCATGCTGTATTCCACGCGGGGCGTTGCATCCCGCTGGCCGGAGCGTGTGGTGATGATCACTACGCCATTGGCGCCTTCAGCGCCGTAAATGGCGGCAGAGGCGGCGTCTTTCAGCACTTCTACAGATGCTATCTCGGAGGGGTCCAGGTATTCCATATTACCGGCGCGCATGCCGTCTATGATGTACAGCGGCTCGGAAGAACCGTTGGAGCCGGTACCGCGGATGCGTACCCGCATACCGCTGCCGGGTGAGCCGGATACGGGCAGTATGATGATGCCGGCTGCGCGGCCCTGCAGCGCCTGCTCTACGCGGCCGGCTGAAACGGTGGCCAGGTCTGTGCCTTTTACGGAAGAGATGGCGCCGGTAACCAGGCTTTTACGGACACTGCCATACCCTACCACCACCACTTCATTCAGCGCGCGGTTGCTCACGTCTAACGCCAGGTCAATATTTCGTTGGGCCGATACCGTTACTTCGCGTGACTCGTAGCCCAGCAAGTTAAAGGCCAGCACTTTGCCGGGCACCGCATCTACGGTGTACTTCCCGTCTGCGTCCGTTTGCGCGCCCCGCATATCGCCTTTCACCATTACGGCCACGCCGGGCAGCGGCAGCGCGTTTTCACTGTCTGTGATGCGGCCGGATATCCTGACCCTTTTTACCGTGTCAGGCGCGGAACCGTGTACCGCCATGTTGGCTGCACCCTGGAGTTTGAGCAGGGAAGGATTTTGTTGTACGTCTTCAGCCGCCTGCTGTTTGCCCGGCGCGGCCGGCCTGGGTTTGCCGTTGGGCTCTTCGCGCAGGGGCACTATGGCCCAGGTGTTGGGCTGTACTGCCTGCGCCTGCAGGCCATAGGGGGTGAGCAGCGCCTTCAGCATGTCTTCCACATTATCGTACTCGGACGGCGTAAAGTCTACCTTCACCTTCGGCAGATTTTTGGCTTCGTACAGCAGGTCTATTTTATAGGTTTTATGAATTTCTTTCAACAGTTGCAAAAGGGTTTTCTGTTGCTGCCAGGCAACCGACACATCTTGCTTTGCGCGTTGAACGCGGTCGCCTGCAGCCACATCCAGCAACGGGCCGGCAAGGGCCCGGCCGGAAGTGACCGCTGCAACCGCAAGCAACAAGGCGCTATGCAACAATGCTGTCGATTTCATAATATGGAATGGCCAGGTTAAGCAATCAGGCTGTTTTTGATAAGCCTCATTTAATCAGTTTTTTTTCCGGGAACTGTCAGTATTCTTCGATCCGATTTTGGTATATGCCGCCCCTAGTCTTTAACAGAGAACAGCATCTGCTCGTCTTTAGTTTCAATGTTAATATTCATGGTGATAGACAGCGCGCGGGAAAGCTGCCCGATGTCTTCAGCATAAAGGTCCCCGCTGATGGTTCGCTGCGCTATTTCCGGCGTTAATATCACTACCTCATACCCGAACTTGTTGAGGATCAGGTCTGATATGTCCGCCATGGACGTGTTGTCAAAATGATAACGGTGATTGCGCCAGTCTGCGATCAGTTCTGTATTGATGGCTTCCTTCAGTTGCGAGAAATCTTTTTCCACCAGCACCTCATCTCCGGGCTTCATCATAAACACGCTTTTACCTTTGCTGATGGGCGCCCTGGCCGTTGCCTGCACCTTACCTTCTTTTAATGATACGGTGGTCCGGCGGCCCAGCATGTTCACATTAAATTTCGTGCCAAGCACCTCCACATCTATGGCCGGTGTATGTACAGTAAAACGGGCATTGCGGGCGCCTGTTTTTTTACTGACCTCAAAATATCCTTCCCCGTCCAGCCACACGCTGCGGTCTTTTTCCGGGTCCCATTCCACCGGCACGCGCAGGGTGGAGTTGGCGTTGAGAAATACCACGGAACTGTCTGGCAGCACTACCCGTTTTATTTCTCCGTAGGCCGTGCGGAACTCCCTGGTACTGCCGGCCACTATGTGGCAGTAAATAAAATAGGAGGCGTATGCCATAACGGGCACTATCACCACGGCGGCCAGGGCCGTCCAGACACGGCGGCGGCCGGTACCGGCTTTTTTCCCTGCAATGCGGGATGCAATATGCTGCCAGCTTGCCGCCGTTTTGGCCTCCGGCACTTCCTGCCGGTGAAAGCGAAAGGGCGGGCGTTCCGGCTCCTGTGGTGAAAATTGATCGTCCATAAAACGTACCCTGTTTAATATAAGACACCGGATCTCCCCCGGGGATACCCTTTTTTTTTAAGGTTTTTTTAGAGGTTGTTGAGAAGAACGGATAAGAACAGCCACCAGAACGGTAATTTACCTATCTGCGCACGTAATTGGGTGATGGCTTTATGGGCCAGGTTGATGACGGACTGGTAATTGACCTTCATAATGGCAGCCACCTCTGCATAGGGCAGCTCTTCATAAAAGCGTAAAAAGATCACTTCTTTCTGCCGTTTGGGCAACTGGTTGAGGTAATGGCTGATCTGCCGCTGCAGGGCGGCCTGCTGTTCCTGGCCGATGACGATGTCTTCTGCCGAAAATTCGATATCAGGCGCTGCCGGGGTCAATACCTGGAGGTGGCGCAGCCCTCTCAGCTGGTTAAGGGCGCGGCGGCGGAGGGCGGTAAAAAAGAAGGCCCTTACATTTTGCAGCGCGCCTATTTTTTCTTTTTTAAACCAGATGTGAATAAACAGTTCCTGTACCACGTCTTGCGCCAGCTCTTCATCCCCGAGCATGGCAAAGGCGTACCGGTACAACACCGGATGTAATTGGCCGTGGATCTGTGCATATGCCCGGGAATTGCCAGTTCTCACTGCATTCCAATAGTCCGTAAGATCATTACCCTGATCATAGGTATCCGGCATGAGCGGAAAATTCGATTTAGTTTGCCGTAAAATAAGGAATAAGGATGAAAAGAAGCGGGTTGGCCGGGTAAAAGAGGCTGCCGCGGGCCAGCCTTAAAAAGAAAGGCACAGGCAGATGCCTGCGCCCGTCATATTAGCAGCATATTCCTATAAGGCGTTCCCATGCCTTCCCGCAGGTATTTCCGCGGGGTTCTCATTGTTAAATTTCATATGTAAACGTTGATGTATATATCCGGGGTGCATAAACGGGGTTATCAACGGGGCAAATGTAGGCTGCAGGCGTTTTGGAGGCAAGGTACCTAGCGTGAATGGACAAAATACATGGCCAGGCTGTTCATTTATTGCGCCCAACCGTCTGCCGGGCAACAACACTTTTGGCCGGAAATTTGTTATCCATCCAGCAAAAACATCCAAACAATGACAAAGCAATTGATCCGCCTGTTTACTGTTTTCGGCGCAGCGGCCATGCTGCTGAGCGCCTGCGCCTCCCAGCAGGGAGCCAGCGCCCCTACTGCCAACAGCACCCACCGGGCCGCCAAGGGCAAATGGACGTTGAACAGTGTAAACTTTGAAGGCATGCCCTCCACCTCCAGGATCAGCACCGTATTTTCCAACATTCCCCCCAAATGCCTGGAAGGCAGCCAATGGAACCTGCCGGAAAACGGTTACGGCTCCTATGCTATCACCTCTACCGGGGAAGGCTGTAACGCCGCCACGCAGAGCATCATGTGGTCTACCCGGAGCGAAGGCGGGGCCATCATGTTCAAGTTCAAGGAGCTGCTGCAGGGCGTAAAGGCCAAAAACACTACTGATGGTTACTCTGTTGAGCTTTCTTCTGTAGACAACACTACCATGGTATGGCGCGCACCTGTAAATGTTGACGGGAAAACCGCCTACATCGTGTATACCTTTAACAGGAATTAAGGCTGCGGCCCGCTTTCAGGGGTAAACGCATTTTTATTTGAAAAAGGAAAAAACCGGGCATTTTACCTGGTTTTTTCCTTTTTAGTTATTGTATCTTTGCCCTTCGTTCAAATATTATGAAAGCATTTAACTTATTTATCAAATACCGTCTGCCCCTGGGCATTGTGCTGCTGGCGGCGGGTATTGCCCTGGGTATTGCCTTTGGCTGGTGGGAAGCCGCCATTGTGCTGGTGCTGGCCGTTGTATGTATTGTTACGCACTTTCTCTTCGGCCCCATGCGGCTGGTACAGGAGGCAGTAGAAGCCGGTGACGTGGAAAACGCCATGCGCATCATGAACCAGATCAAATTCCCGAAGCTGCTGTATAAGCCCATCCGCTCCGTATATTATTTCATGCAAAGCAACCTAGCCATGTACAACCAGGACCTTGACAAGGCTGAGGCCGCGGTGAAACAAAGCATCAAATCCGGCAGCCCCATGAAGGAGTACGAAGGCATGCAGTTTTTTCAGCTGGGTACCATTGCTTATCAGAAAAACGATATCAAAACGGCAGACGCCAACCTGAAAAAAGCGGTGCGCCTGGGCCTGCCTGATAAAGAGAACACGGCCGCTGCCCTGCTCACGCTCTGCTCCATTGCCATGAGCCGCCGCGATTTCAAGACCGCAAAAGACTACTTTCGCCGCGCCAAGGCGCAGAAGCCCACCACGCAACAAATTGTAGGGCAGATCAAGGAAATGGAAAAATATATCAGCCGCATGCCCGGTTGATGGAGGAACGATATTAAAAAGACAATCCCGGCCCATACTGCGGCCGGGATTGTTTTTTACAACGCATTCCTGCTGAACAAGTGCTCATGGATGCCGGTGCGATGGTTTCCATTCAATGGCATCTTCTGCACCTTTGTATGTGCTGCTGTTCCCGGGCCGGGATTGTCTTTTACAACGCATTCCTGCTGAACAAGTGCTCATGGATGCCGGTGCGATGGTTTCCATTCAATGGCGTCTTCTGCACCTTTGTATGTGCTGCTGTTCCCGGGCCGGGATTGTCTTCTACAACGCATTCCTGCTGAACAAGTGCTCATGGATGCCGGTGCGATGGTTTCCATTCAATGGCGTCTTCTGCACCTTTGTATGTGCTGCTGTTCCCGGGCCGGGATTTCAGTTGATACGATGTTCTTCCGTATTCCCGTATTTCTTCCCCGCTTATTCCGCTTCGTCCATTTTCTTCAACGCCTGCTCCAGGTCAGCCACCAGGTAACCTGCGTCTTCCAGCCCTATGTACAACCTCACCAGGCTGTGCCGGGGATCGTTCACATCAAAATCTTCCGTACGCAAACCGGCACAGGCGGGGAAAGCCAGGGATTCATGGCCGCCCCAGGACACCGCCATCAGGAAATGCTGCAGGGAATTGCAAAAGGCTTCCACCTGCGCGCGGTTGCCGGCTTTCAGCTGAATGGTGACCAACCCTGCAGCCCCTTTCATCTGGCGGGCAGCCAGCTCGTATTGCGGGAAATCAGGGTCTAGCGGGAAATATATTTTCTGGATGCGTGGATGGGCTTTTAACCAACTCACCACCTTACGGGTGCTGTCTGCACTCCTTTGCAGGCGTATCTCCAGCGTGCGCAGGCCCCTCAGCAGCAGCCATGCATTGAAAGGGGCAATGCCACTGCCGATGTTCAGGAACTCTGAGGCAAAAATGCGGCGTATCCTGTCACGGCTGCCGGTGAGCACCCCGGCCATGGTATCACTATGGCCGCTGATGAACTTGGTGGCAGACTGCAGGCAGAGGTCTATGCCCGCCAGGTAAGGTTGCTGGTACAGCGGTGTGCAATAACTGTTGTCTATGATGGTGGTTATATTGCGGCTGCGGGCCAGTTGTGCCACGGCCGCAACGTCTTGCAGCTCGAAGGTGAGCGAGTTGGGAGATTCCAGGTAGATCAGGCTGGTATTGGGGCGCAGGGCGGCCTCAAAATTGGCGGTAACAGTGCCGTCTACAAAAGTGGTGTCTACCCCGAAGCGGGGCAGTATGTTTTCAAATAACCGCCGCGCCCAGCTGTAGGGATCTCTCACACATACCACATGATCTCCTTTTTTTACCTGTGAAAGCACTGCTGCAAAAATGGCCGCCGCCCCGCTGCTGAACACCAGCGCATCTTCAGCGCCGTCCAGCGCGGCCAGCTTCTGGCGCAAAATATCAATGGTTGGATTGTTGCCCCTGGAATATAGAAAGCCGTTGTATTCGTCCAGCAAAAGGTCACGCAAGGCCGCCACCGTGTTAAAGGCAAAATTGCTGCTCTGTACAATGGGAGGAGCAATGGCATTAAAATAGTGTTCCCGCTCTTCACCCAGCTCGTTAATTATATAAGATAAATCCATATGCATAAAAACTACCCGCAAAGTACGCAACAATCTGCGTAACGGAACATTGCAGGGCAAAACTATGCTTCCGGCTTACCGGCCGGCCGTACCGCCCGCCGCATGAAAAAGTAAATGGGCAGGCCTGCTACGAACCAGACCATGCCGCTCAGGGCCTGGTGAATGTCTTTGATAAAAATGTTGACGGTAACAAACAGGTACACGGTAATAAAAAAGGCGGGCAGCAGGGGGTAGAGCTTCATTTTGTAAATGCCCGTATGGTCAAGATGAGCGGTGTTTTTGCGGAGGATGAAAATAGTGGCGGCCGCGGAAGCGAGGCCAATGGTATCGAACAGCATCACATACCGGATAATATTGTCGAAGTTGTTCATGAAGTACAACATGCCCACCACCATGGCGGCAAATACGGACAAGGCCACTTCCTGCACCTGCGTTTTGCTGTTCACCCGTTTGAACACGGCCGGTAATACCCCGTCTTCCGCCATGGCATAATACATGCGCGGGTTGCTCATCAGGTTCACATTGGCGTAACCCAGTACAGACAGGAAGAGCAGCACGGACGTGATCTTGAACCCGTACTCCCCGAAAAACACGGCCACCATGCGGGCGGCCAGCGCGTCCGTGTGTTTGAGCTGCTCAAAGCCCAGCACTTTTACATAGGCGTAATTCACGGTGATGTACAACAGCAGGATGATGCCGATGCCCAGGAAAATAGATCTGGGCATGTTCTTCGACGGCTCCTTCACATCACTGCCGAAGTTGATGGTTTGCTGGTAACCGCCGTAGGTAAAGAATACCGGCACCAGCGCCGCACCGAAAATGTAGGCCCATCCATGAGCAACCGGTGTTACCGCCTGCTCCACAGGCGGCGCCACGGAGTTGCTGAAAGCGGCCAGGCATAGCAGCAGCACCAGGGTGATCTTGAACACTGTGAGCACGTTTTGCCAGGTGGCGCTCATCCTGATACCCAGCATGTTGATGATGTACAGCACAATAACCGCCGTAATGGCAATGGTTTTCCGCCCGCCTTCATGCTGCATGGCTTCCGGCAGCAGCACGGGACCGATGTACTCCGCTCCTACCAGGGCCACCGCCGCAATAGAGGCGCCGTTGGAGATAACCAGCGTCCAGTTGATCATAAAAGAATAGGCCGGGTGGAAACCGTAAGACAGCACCTTGTAAAACCCGCCCGCCACCGGGTAGCGGGAGCCTATTTCAGCATAGGTAAGGGCCCCGCAGAGCGTTACCAGGCCTCCCAGCACCCATACGGCATAGAACAGCAGCGGCGTGCCTGTTTCCCGCGCCACGCTGACGGGTGTTCTGAAAATGCCCATGCCAATCACCAGCCCCACAACTATCATGGTAAGGTCAAAGGGACCCAGCTTAGGTTTAATACTCATACTTATACAAGATAACCGATTATTTACATAAAATATCCGTAGGTTTGCTGCCGGTAAACGGTTGCCCGGCGTGATACATTTCACGCGCACAGGGCATTAATAGGGAATCCGGTGTAAATCCGGAGCTATCCCCGTAGCTGTAATCCCGCTCCCGATACAAAGGGAACGTTTTCCGGTATCTGCAACCACTGTTCTGCCTGGCAGAATGGGAAGGTACCACCGGAAAGCGGGAGAGCCAGAAGACCTGCCGCATACCTCTTATTCAGTCCGCGCTTTCGGGTGAAAAGCGGAGGGTGTATGTGCGGCAGCCGCATGCTATACTTTTCAATTTCCCCTGTTCTGCGCGTATAAAAATGATTAACCTTACATGAAAACAACTAGCTTTTCGCTGATGGCTTTCAGCCTGCTGGCCCTGGGCCGGCCGGGCTTCGCGCAGGAAGACACCACGCGCGTGTCCCAACTTAACACCGTGGTGATCACGGCTACCAAATTCGCCAAAAAACAAAGCGAGACCGGCAAGGTGCTGACGGTGATTTCCCGTGAGCAAATTGAGCGCAACGTGGGCCGCACCGTTACGGACGTGCTCAATGAGCAGGCCGGCATCCTTATCAACGGCGCCGGTTCCAACCCCGGCAAAAACAAGGAGCTGTATTTCCGGGGCGCCACTTCGCAATACACGACCATTCTGCTGGACGGTATTCCTGTAGCGGACGCCACCGGCCTCACCGGCAACGCCATTGACCTCCGCCTGCTGCCCATAGACGCCATTGAGCGCATTGAAATACTGCGCGGCACCCAGTCCACCCTCTACGGGGCAGACGCCATTGCCGGCGTGATCAACGTCATTACCCGCAAAGGCAGCGGCAAACCGCTGAACGGCTTCGGCAACCTGGCCTGGGGCAGCAACCGCAGCATCAAGGGAACGGCGGGTTTGCGCGGCCAGCGAGACAATGTAGACTACAGCGTGGCCTTCACCCATTTTGAAACAGACGGCATTTCTGAAGCCGCGCCTTTCGACACCGTCACCAACCCGCAGTTTGACCGGGATGGTTACAAACAAAGCAGCCTGATGGCCAACATCGGCATACAGGCTACCGAACAGCTGCGCCTCACGCCCTTCCTGATCTTTTCTGACTACAAGAGCAGCTACGATGCCGGTTCTTTCCAGGACAACCTGACCAACAACAACAAATCCAACATGCTGCACACCGGCATGCGCGGCGTGTATGACCTGGGCAAAGGCCAGCTGCACGCCAACTTCGGCTACCAGAAAGTAACCCGCTACGATGAATCTGCCTGGGGCGTAACAGACCTGGACGGCCGCGCCTACTTCGCGGAACTGTACGGGCATTACAATATCACCAGCTGGCTGCAGGCGCTGGCAGGCGTGGAGTACCGCAAATCTGAACTGATGGACACTACGCTCATCAACACCGGTGCCTTCGGCATCGGCACACAGTACAACACCAGCCCTTACCTCTCGCTCTTCATCAAAAACCTGCACGGGTTCAGTCTTGAAGCAGGCGGCCGGTATACGCTGCATTCACAGTTCGGCAACCACTTCACGTACAGCATCAATCCTTCTTACATGATCCGGGATAAAGTGAAGCTTTTCGTAAACCTCTCCACCGGCTTCAAAGCGCCTACCCTCACCTCCCTGTACAGCAAATGGGGCAACCCCGCCCTGAAGCCGGAAAAGGCCACCAGCTATGAAGGCGGCGTGCAGACCGCCCTGCTGCAAGACAAGCTGGAACTGCGCGTAACAGGGTTTAAAAGAGATATCAAAGACGTGATCTCCTACATCAACTATCAATACGTTAACTATAACAAACAGAACGATAAAGGCGTAGAGCTGGAAGTAACCGCCCACCCCGTAAAAGGGCTGGACATTACGGCGTTTTACGCGTATGTAGACGGCGCCGTTACCACCGTGGCCGCCACACCGGGGAAAGACACATCGTACAACAACCTGGCCCGCCGCCCGGCCCATACCGGCGGCCTCAACATCGGCTACCGCTTCTCGAAATGCTATGTAGGCACCAACATCCGCCATACGGGTGACCGGGACGATATTTATTATGCCCCCGGCGCCTTCACCGGCGTAGCGCAGCCGCTCAAAGCCTACACCATCTGGGACATGTACGCCGAATACCGCTTCACCGGCAACGGCCGTCTGTTCCTGAACGCCAATAACATTACCAACAACCGGAAGTATTGGGAAATTTACGGCTACTCCGTACAGGGTTTCACCATGCAGGCCGGTATTGCATTTCAACTGTAAACACTCAATCATTTTTGTATGTCAGTTAAAAACTTACAACCCCGTTTGCTGGTACTGCTGCTGTTCATAGTAGCGGCCGGGGTGCTGCGCGTTACGGCAGCAGGACATATCACGCCGTTCTCCAACTTTTCTCCGCTGGGCGCCATGGCCTTGTTTGGCGGCGCCTATTTTGCAGACAAATGGAAAAGCTACCTGTTCCCGCTGGCGGCGCTTTTTCTCAGTGACGTGATCGTGATGCAAACGGTGTATAAACAATACGCCAGCGGTTTCCTGTTTGAGGGCTGGTACTGGAACTACCTGGGTTTTGCCGCCATGGTGCTGATCGGGCAGCTGGTGATCAAAAAAGTACGGGTGCTGAACGTAGTGGCAGGGGCTGTGGCAGCCGCCGTAGTATACTGGCTGGTTGCGGATTTCGGAACATGGATGCGCCCTTCCAATATTGATGTCACTACCGGCGTAGCTTATACAAAAGACTGGCAGGGGCTGATGAAATGTTACGCCATGGGCCTGCCCTTCCTGAAAAATACATTGCTCAGCAACCTGGTGTACAGCGGTATTTTCTTCGGGCTGTTTGAATATATGCAGCATAAAATACCTGCACTGGCTATTCACAGGTAAAAAAATCTCATCCATGACCGCCTCCTCCTTTCTCCCCGCCGCCACGCAAATGATCTATGACATGGGCCTGCAGCACCTGCTGGAAGGCGTCACCTTTGAATGCCCGCCCGCCGCGCTGGCCGAAAAACAGAAGGTGGTGCGCTGCGTGCTGGAAGGCAAACAATACAGCAGCGAAGAAATAGACCGCATTTTTTCCGCGTCAAAGGCGCAGGGGAAAAGCCTGTATTATGTAGACGAGCCACTGCTGGCCGCTATTGCACCTGACGTGATCTTCACACAAGACGTTTGCGAAGTATGCCAGATAGATACCCACTGCACGCAGCAGGCCGTGTATAAACTGCCCAAACAGCCGGAGCTGGTGAGCCTGAGCCCCAACAACCTGCAGGATGTTTTTAACTGCGCCATTACCATTGGCAAGGCCCTCGGGGAGGAGGTGGCCGCCTACCGCTACCTGGCCGGTCTCCAGCAGCGGCTGGATGCGGTAACAGACCGGCTGCGCGCAAACCGCGCGCCCTTGCGCCGTGTGATGATCATGGAATGGATGGCGCCGGTGTACAACTGCGGCCACTGGATACCTTACCAGGTGGCCTATGCAGGCGGAGTAGACATGCTTTCCAACCCGGCGGGAGATTCTATTGTAACCCCCTGGGAAAAAATTCTCCGTTATGACCCCGAAGTGCTGGTGGTGGCCCCTTGCGGTTTTCTCACTGGCCGTTCCGCCGAAGAGCTGCACCTGCTCACCCGCGTGCCCGGCTGGGAACAGCTCCAGGCCGTGCGCAACCATGAAGTATACCTGGCGGACTACGACCTGTTTACCCAGCCCAGTGCCAGTACGCTGGTAGACGGCGTGGAGGTGCTGGCCCACCTGTTTCACCCGCAGGTATTCAACGCGCCCGCAGGGCTGGAGCACAAGTTCCGGCTGATGGAGCCAGTCAGCGCTGTGAGCTGATGCCGCCTGCTCCCCGAAAGAGTTGTATATTTGCGGCCTGATGGACATTTTTCTGATCAGGCACACCACGCCTGCCGTTACCTACGGAACCTGCTACGGATTTGCCGACCTTGACCTTGCACCTACCTTTACAGAGGAAGCTACCCGCGTACAGGGAATTTTACCCGGCAAAAACTTTACGGTATATGCCAGCCCGTTGCAACGCTGCAGCAAGCTGGCGCATTTCCTTTTTGGCAGTACTTTTCAGACAGACGAGCGGCTGAAGGAAGTCAACTTTGGAGACTGGGAAATGAAAACCTGGAACGATATACGGGAAACCACCGCCCAGAACTGGATGGCGGATTACCTGCACCAGCCCTTGCCTAACGGGGAAAGCTACACACAGCTTTACAACCGCAGCGTAGCTGCCTTCCGTGACATGATAACCAGTGGCAAAGACACGGCCATTGTTACCCATGGCGGCGTGATCCGCTCCATACTTGCCTATGCCACCGGCACGCCCATTGAAGCCTCTTATGGCATCAGGGTAGAATACGGGCGGGTGGTACATCTGCACCTCAATGGCCAGGGCCTGGAGGTGAAAGGCGTGAACATGTAGTTTTATTTGCCCGGGCAGCGTTATACTGCCGGCCCACCTTATTTCTCAGCTTCCTGGAAAAAGTAGATAACAAACAGCAGGGCATCATCTTCCCCTACGTTGGAGAGTTTGTGGCCCAGGCGGCCATCGAAGAAAATAGAGTCTCCCGTCTGAAGAATATGGGATTCACCGTTAATGAGATGTTCTACTGTACCCCTGATCACATAATTGTATTCGTATGCGTCCGTTTTTAGCACCTGGTTACCACGGGCGCCCCGCTTGAGCTCCAGCAGCACAAAATCAGTGGGGCCGCCTTTGATGCCGCGGGTGAGGATACGCTTATACTGGAAACCTTTGCCGCTTTCTTTTTCAAAGGCCTGGTATTCGTTTTGTCTTTTGATCACCACTTTGGCGGCTTGCCTGTGCTGGTGGATGTCAATGAAAAACTCGTTCATGTCAAGGTCCAGCGCGCGTATGATGTTGACAAGCACCAGCAGTGAGGGTACGGTACGGTTGTTTTCTATTTGGGAAATGAGCCCCTTGCTCACGTCTGCCCTGTCAGCAAGCTCCTGCACGGTGATCCCCTTCGCCTTCCGTTTCTCCTTGATCTTGTTACTGATCTGGATAATAATATCTTCTTGCATACCCGCTCAAATAACTGACAAATTAAATATTTTAGTGCATATTGGGGTGGAAGAATGCCCTACTTTTGCCAAAATTCTATCATATGTTCAGTTTAGACCAGATCATTACCGTTGGCTTTACCCTGTTTGCCGTGATAGACATCCTGGGTTCCATACCTATACTGCTTTCCCTGAAAGAGAAGATCGGCGAGATCAATGCCGTAAAGGCCACGCTGGCCTCCGGCGTGCTGATGGTGGTATTTCTGCTGGTGGGAGAAGCCTTTCTGAAACTGATGAGCGTAGACCTGCAATCCTTTGCGGTGGCCGGTTCTATTGTGATCTTCATCATTGGCCTGGAAATGATACTGGGCATAGAATTTTTTAAAAGCGACCAGGACACGAAGACCGGCAGCCTAGTGCCCATTGCGTTCCCGCTGATTGCCGGCTCCGGCACGCTGACCACCATCATGTCTCTCAAAGCAGATTTTGGCGACTACAACATACTGGCCGGCATACTGGTGAACCTGCTGATCATTTACGTGGTACTGCGCTCCCTGAGCTGGATAGAGCGCATTTTGGGCAAGGCCGGGCTGATGGTGGTGCGCAAGTTCTTCGGCGTGATACTGCTGGCTATTGCCGTGCGCATTTTCAAGAGCAACATCGGCACGTTATAAAAATGTTTCGGAATTTGGTAAATTAGATTAGCTTTGCAGACCTTTTTGGCCTCGTAGTACAATGGATAGTATAAGAGTTTCCGAAGCTCCAGATCCTGGTTCGATTCCAGGCGAGGCTACAAAAAATGCATAAAAAAAGGCGTTCATCTGAACGCCTTTTTTTATGCTGTAAAATCATTGCACCGATTGATGCGCCTGCCTCCGGTGGCGGTGATGATGACCGGGGATTTTCACGGTCACACCTACGGCTGCAACACGGCAATACGTCCTTTGCTCCCCGCCAGGTACACCCTGGCGCCGTTCCTGGCCCGTTGTACAACGTGGTAGCCTTCCCCTTTCACCGGTTTCCAGTTGCGCCCCCCGTCAGTAGATATATCAGTGCCCGTGGGGCCGGTACAGATATAACGGTCAGCATCCAGGTAAGCAACACAGGAGCGGTAGCCGCGCGGGGGAGTTTGTGTTGCTTCGCTCTCCAGGTACTTGCCGGCCAGGCGATAGCAAGTAAATTTCGTATCGGCGGGATGCAGGTAGTCTCCCCCAACCATAACGCCGCTCTGCGCGTTGCGGAGGGCAACGGAGAAAAGCCCCGCAGCGTTCTTCTTGCCAATATACCGTTCAATTGGGCTGCCGCTTAGCGAACCGGGTGTCTTGTAATAGAGCCGGCTTTGGCTTCCGCCTGTTACCAGTACCCAGTTGCTATCCGGCAGCGTGGCAATGCTGGTGCCGCTGGCGGCAAAGGGCGCTTCCTCGAACTTCGCCCGGAGCCCTTCTTCCATGTCTTCCCAGCTGCGGCCGCCGTTGCGTGTGCGGAGGAGGACAAAATGATCTTCCACCGGGTCGCCAACGGCAATGCCGTTGTTTTCGTCCCAGAACGCTATTGCGTCCAGGAACATGCCGGGAGTATTGTCGTAAAAGGTTTGCTCCCAGTGTTTCCCGCCGTCTTCTGTGCGGTAGATGCGGGCCGGGGTGGCAATGGCCATAACGATGGCTACCTCTCCGCTGAAGGCTTCCACGTCCCGGAAATCACAGGTGTCACAACCGGGAACGGACATCCATTGCCAGGTCTTGCCCCCGTCCAGCGTGCGCCCCACTTTTCCGCCCGTACCAGATACCCAGGCCACATTGTCCGTTACGGCGCAGAGCCCGCGGATGCTGTTAATAGGAGCGGTGGTCAGCGGCCGGATGCTGGCGGACTGTGCCAGCAAAGCCCCTGAAAGCAGGGCAAAGCAGGCGCTAAGGCATAAGGTTCGGATCATTCGAATTAATTTTAAACAGGATGAAAAATTACAAATGTTCAAAATTATCGTCAAAATTGATCAGTCCCCACGATAAGTCCCATGCCAAGGCCCGGTTTTTGTGCCCGATAATTCAACCATAAACAGACTATCATGGCAGTAACAACTTTGAACCTGAGAGTAGATAATGTTCCGTATATCGTTACGGCCGAACCATTCGTATTTAATGAGGAAGAACGGTTCAGGATCACTTACAACGGCAGCCCTGCATATGTATTTGCCTGGGATGAAGAACTGTACCGCTTTGCTGCCATCGGCGACGAAGCTGCTACCTTTCCGGACAACCTGGAACAGGCCATTGCGCGGGAGTTAAAAGTGCCGGAAGATAAAAGAGCCGGCGAAGATAAACGGTGACCGACATGCTATTTAAAGCCGAATATCAGCGGGAATATAAAGGTGACTATAATTGTCCACACACAATACACCGGCAGGTAAGCGGAAATGACTTTTCCCACGGCGGTAACCTCGGTCTTTTTTGTCAACACCCTGAACAGTTGCACCGTTACCAGCAGCAGGTTGGCCAGTATCAGCACGTTGCCGCCCAGCACGGCCGCCCTGTTAGGCGTAATGCCCCATTCTGCAATACGGAAGAGGATGGCAGACAACGCAATACCGTTAACAATAATGGTGATAACAGAAAGTAGAAAAAGTACCCAGATGGAGGTCAGGTTTTCGGGTGCTTTGGATACCTCTGCAACAGAGAAAAAGATGATAGCCATCACACCAACCAGCAGCCCGTTGAACATCAGCAAAAACTCCCGGTCGTTATAAGGGTCTTTGCCCGAATAAACAATGGCAATAAGATAAATTACGAGCATCACCAATACCAGCGGGCTGAAAATTCTGGCAATGACCGGTGAGACCTTTCCTACCAGTTGCGGATTGGTTTGTGTAAGCCAGGTGCCCAGGATGGGCGCGGCGGGAAGTCCGAAAACCACAACATATTCCACGTAGAACTTTTCGATGTTGAGGCCAATCAGCTGGAAAAGCCCGATGGTCACAGCGGTCATGATGCCGCCCGCAATCAGGATGAGCGTGGTCATCACGATCAGGTCCCCATTATATCTTAAATAGCCGAGCCTTTGTTCCACATCATTCCTTGCGCTGTTAACGAATGCAAAACCCAGCAGCGACCATAAGAACAAAAGCAGGTGAATGGAGGATAAGATCAGGGTATCACTTTTGGCAACCGCGGGAAAGGAGTTGATAAAGATCAGCCCGGCCAGCATGGCGCCGGCTATAACGGCAATTTTACCGGCAGACAGTTTGTTCTTCCAGCCAAAGTAGGCCGTCAGCACCGGGAAAATGACGAACCCTACGTTCCTGGTGTAGAAAAACTCTTCATCGATCTGCAAAATGGCCGGCAGTTTTGCAATGAGGCCTGCCACAAGGGAGGCAATGATCACGAACAGCAGATCTTTGCCCGTGCCCCATGAAATTTCTTCTTTGGCAAAATTCAGCCGGGCGTTCCAGAAACCGGTCATGCTGCTATCTCCGAGTTGCGGATATAGTGCTTTAAATGCCTGTCTGAAAGCTGATCTATTTGCACGGTACAGCTTTTCAAGCTGCACGGGATTGTTGAGATTGGATAAGATTTCGTCTTTCATAAACACCGTAATGAATTGACTTTTATTTGTTTTTATGAGAATGGCGGAAGGCGGCTTTTTATTCACTCAAAGTACTTTGTATTTCAAAGTTAGTTAAAAAATCGACATTTCTACAAAAGGGTGGAAATATTTTTATCCTGAGCTGGCGGGCGGGGTGCTGTTGCCTGGAGGAAATGTTGAAAATACACTTATTTATTTCTATCTTTCATCATTCAACACGAATATAAATTCCATGTCTACGCTCTCACAAATACTCGAACACAAGATCATTGCCATTATACGCGGCGTACAGCCTGCTGACGTGCTGCCCCTGGCAGAAGCCATGTATGCAGGCGGCATCAGGCTGCTGGAGGTTACTATGAATTCCATTGAGCCGCTGGCCGTTATCAAGGAAGTAGCCGCCAAAATGGGAGATAAAATGATCATTGGCGCCGGCACCGTGCTGGACGCCCCTACCGCCCGGGAGGCCGCTGCCGCCGGGGCGCGTTTTATTCTCTCTCCCATATTGGAACCGGAAGTGATCAAAGCCGCGCGGGACCTGGGTATGGTCAGCATCCCGGGCGCCTATACCGCCACGGAGATTTATGCGGCCTACAAGCAGGGAGCAGATATGATCAAAGTATTCCCCGCTACTTCTCCCGGCTACATCAAAGATATTTCTGCGCCGCTACCTAAGATGCACCTGCTGCCCACGGGCGGCATTACCCCGGAGAACATCAAAGATTTCCAGAAAGCAGGGGCAGCTGGTTTTGGCATTGGCAGCGCGCTCGTGAATGCCAAAGCCGCCGTTACCCCGGAGTACCTGCAGCAGTTAACAGAAAAATCGCGGCAGTTCATTCGCGCCATTCAATCGTAAAATCACGTTATGAAAATAAAAAGCTACGAACTGTTCCAGGTGCCGCCGCGCTGGCTGTTCCTGAAAATAGAAACGGACGAAGGCATTACCGGCTGGGGAGAGCCCGTAATTGAAGGCAAAGCCGCCACCGTGAAAACGGCGGTAGACGAACTGATGGAATACCTCATCGGCAAAGATCCCATGCACATCGAAGACCACTGGAACGTGATGTACCGCGCGGGCTTCTACCGCGGCGGCCCCATCCTGATGAGTGCCATTGCCGGTATTGACCAGGCCCTGTGGGACATCAAAGGGAAATTCTATAACGCGCCCGTTCATGAATTGCTGGGCGGCAAGGCGCGTAATAAAATGAAAGTTTATTCCTGGATTGGCGGTGACCGCCCGGCGGAAGTAGGCGCAGCCGCCCGAAAAATGGCGGAACAGGGCTTCCTGGCCGTAAAGATGAACGCCACGGAGGAGCTGCAGTACATAGACAGCTATGAAAAGATAGACGCCGCCATTGAGCGTATTGCCGCAGTGCGGGAAGCCGGCGGCCCGGGTATGGGCATCGGCATCGACTTTCACGGCCGCGTGCACAAACCCATGGCCAAAATACTGGCCAAAGAGCTGGAGCCCTTCCGGCCCATGTTCATTGAAGAGCCGGTGCTGCCGGAGAACAATGAAGATCTGCGCGAAATAGCACAACACGTAGCCATTCCCATTGCCACGGGGGAGCGCATGTTTTCCAAATGGCAGTTCAAGACGCTGCTGAAAGACGGCTATGCAGATATCATTCAGCCGGATGTATCTCATGCCGGCGGCATCACCGAATGTAAAAAGATCATCTCCATGGCGGAAGCGTTTGACGTAGCCGCCGCGCCGCATTGTCCGCTGGGGCCCATTGCCCTGGCCGCCTGCCTGCAGGTAGACGCCACCTGCCACAACGCCTTCATACAGGAACAGAGCCTGGGCATCCACTACAACCAGGGCAGCGACCTGCTGGACTACCTGGCAGACAAAACCGTGTTCCATTACAAAGACGGTTATGTGGACATTCCCTCCAAACCCGGCCTCGGCATAGAGATCAACGAAGCGCATGTAAGGAAAATGGCCGCTGAAGGCCATAACTGGCGCAACCCCGTATGGCGGCATACAGACGGCAGTGTGGCGGAATGGTAAACACAGACCTGTAATTTCATGAAACCTACAAAAATACGCTACCAGGTACTGTTCCTGATATTCGTGAACGTGGTGATCAACTACATGGACAGAAGCAACCTGGCCGTAGCAGCGTCGGAAATAGACAAGGAATTTCAATTTACGCCGGTGCAGCTGGGGCTGATCTTTTCCGCTTTCAGCTGGACGTACCTGGCCTTCCAGATACCCGGCGGCATACTGGTGAACCGCTTTAGTCCCCGCATCCTTTACGCGTTCAGCCTCATAGCCTGGTCTCTCACCACCGTGATGCAGGGCTTTGCAAAAGGCTTTGCCACCCTCTTTGGCCTGCGCATGGCCACCGGCGTGTTTGAAGCGCCGGCCTTCCCTATCAATAACCGCGTGGTGAGCAACTGGTTCCCTGACAATGAACGGGCCTCCGCCATTGCCGTGTATACCTCCGGCCAGTTCCTGGGCCTGGCCTTCCTGATGCCAGTACTGTCAAAGATCCAGCTGGAGGTGGGCTGGAAAGGGTTGTTTGTGGTAACAGGCCTCATTGGTATCATATGGGGTATTGTGTGGTACATCTTTTACCGTGATCCGCACCAGCACAAATCCGTGAATACTGCGGAGTTACAGCATATTGAAAGCGGCGGCGGCCTGCTGGACAAACAAAACGCCCAAAAGAAAACCGCCTTCCGCTGGTCAGACCTGAAAGCCGTGCTCTCTTACCGCAAGCTCTGGGGCATTTACCTCGGCCAGTTTGCAGTGAATGCCACTACCTGGTTCTTCCTCACCTGGTTCCCGAAATACCTGGTAGACTACCGCGGGCTTGACTTCATCAAATCCGGTTACTGGGCCTCTGTACCTTACCTGGCGGCTTTTACCGGCATCCTGTGTTCCGGCTTCCTGTCTGATTACCTGGTGAAAAAAGGCATCTCTCCTGCAAGAGCGCGCAAATGGCCCATTATCATCGGCCTCCTGATATCAGCCTTCATTGTGGGCGCCAACTACGTAAATACGCCCGGCCTCATCATCTTTTTTATGTCCCTCTCATTCTTCGGGATAGGCTTTGCTTCCATCACCTGGATATTTGTGTCTACCCTGGCGCCCAAACATCTCATCAATCTTACGGGCGGTGTGTTTAACTTTATTGGCCAGCTGGCAGGCATTATAGTGCCCATCGTGATCGGCGTGCTGGCCAGCGGCGGCAGTTTTGCGCCGGCTTTGGTGTTTGTGGCGGTGTTAGGCGTAATGGGCGCCTGCTCATATATTTTCCTGGTAGGGAATGTGGAAAGAATAAAGGCGGGGGATGATGAATGATTTTCAGGTAAGAAGATGAGGGCCTTAATGGCAATTAATGATCTATAAACACAGCAGCAAATGAGCTATTTTTTGAGCTGCGACTGGGGCACCAGCTCCTTCCGGCTGCGGCTGGTAGAAGCAGGAAGCCTAAACATAATAGCAGAAGAAAAATCAGGCACCGGCATTGCCGGTACCTACCAGCAATGGCAACAAACCTCCCTACCGCGCGAAGATTTTTTTGCCGCCATTGTCAACCAGCAGATTGATACGCTGGCAGGGAAAACGGGTATACCACTGCAGGAGGTCCCCGTGGTACTCTCCGGAATGGCATCTTCCAGCATTGGCATGGTAGAACTGCCCTACAAAGAGCTGCCCTTCAGCCTGAATGGGACAGACCTGGCGGTGCAAACCTTTAGCCGGTTCATTATTATATCCGGCGTTACCGGTGGGCAGGATGTGATGCGTGGCGAAGAAACCAAAGCTGCAGGGTGCGCCACCTGGTTACCAGATACTGACCAGGACCAATTGCTGCTCATGCCGGGCACGCATCCCAAACACATCACGGTACGCCGCCACCAGGCGCTTCGTTTTCAAAGTTTCATGACCGGCGAATTTTTTGACCTGCTGTCTGCCCACAGCATCCTGGCCGCGTCCGTAGGCAGCGGCGGGCAGCTGGATGCCCCTGCCTGCCGGCAGTTCTTCACTGAAGGGCTGCACGCCGGCCGCACAAAGAACCTGCTACATGCCGCCTTCCTGGTACGCACCAACCAGGTGCTCAAAAAAGTACCACCCGAACATAACCAGTTTTATCTCAGCGGTCTGCTCATAGGATCAGAACTAAAAGAAGTGCCGCCCCAAACGCCCGTATACCTCGTGGCTGGCCCCCTGCATGCGCCGCTTTATACGCTGGCCTGCCAGGTGCTGGGTATTAACGTGGCAGCCGTAATAGATGCAGATGAGGCGCTGATACGCGGGCAGCAGACCGTTATCTCCAATTTGCGGCGCTAACAGCCGTTTCGTATTTTAGCATCCGTATAACAAATACCTATGAAGCAGATCTTCACTTACCTGGTAGCTTGCATGCTGATGCCGGCTATTGCTTTTTCCCAGGCACTGCCAGCCGGCACTCCCATACTCATTCTACAGGAAAACGAGGCTGCTCCCGCTTCCGCCAGACAAGTAGGCAGCATCCGGATCAAAGACGGCGGTTTCAAAATGCGCTGCGGGTACGAGCAAACCATGGAAGAGGCCCGCAACAAGGCCAGAGAGCAGGGCGCCAACATCGTGAAAATAACGCAGCTCAAAAGGCCTGACGCGCTCAGCACCTGTTACCGCCTGCGCGCGGATATCTATTACCAGGAAAACCTGGTTGCCATGCTGGCCGAGAGGCAGGCTAAACAAGAGGCCGAGCTGAAAGCCATGCTGCCGGATACTGCTTCTTACTCGCTGCTCTGCGTTTACCGGCCCAAAGGCGGCTATGGCTGGGCGGTAGAATACAATCTGCATGTAAATGACTCTACTGTGGGCCGCATTAAGAGCGGCAGCAAATTTGTGGTCAAACTGCGCAACAATGGCGAAACGAAAATATGGGCACGCACGGAAGCGCGGGAAGAAGTGATAGTAGACATACGGCCGGGGCAGATTTACTTTTTACGATGCGGCGTTGGTATGGGAGCACTGGTAGGCCGGCCGCAGCTAGGTTTTATACGCCCGGAAGAGGGGATGGAAGAATTTGCGGCTACGCCTGAACCCAAAGAATGATCTCCTGTTCTTTCATTTTCTGTGCTTCGCCGGCTTCTGCTCCTTTGACAGGAAAGCATCCAGCGCATCCAGTTTTTTTGTCCAGAATACGCGGTATTGCTCCGCCCAGTCTGCCACATCTTTCAACCGGCCCAGATCAGCCATGCAATGCCTTTCACGGCCCTGCTGTTTGATCACCACCAGGCCGCATTCTGTTAAAATGCGTATGTGCTTGGATACTGCGGGGCGGCTGATGTCAAAATGCTCCGCCACCGTATTGAGGTTCAGCGGCCGGCGCGCCAGCAGGTGAATGATTTCCCTGCGCGTGGGGTCTGCAATAGCCTGGAAAACATCTCTTCTCATGTTAAGTTCTTTCTGCTTCAAATATACGAAACCCAATGGTTACGTATCAGTTTGTTTGCAGATCTCCGCAGAAACGCAGTTTTCTTTATTTTGCAGGTATGATCAAGTTCACGGCCATACTTAAAAAATTCGAATCGCAAGGTGAAAAAACCGGATGGACTTACCTGGAAGTTCCGGCCAATCTTGCAACCAAACTCAAGCCCGGCACTAAGAAATCGTTCCGCGTCAAGGGCCTGCTGGATGACTATCCTATCCAGCAAACATCCCTGGTGCCCATGGGTGAAGGCGACTATATACTTGCCGTAAACGCCGCCATGCGCAAGGGCATCGGCAAACGCCAGGGCGCCCCCGTGAAGGTGCAGCTGGAAGAAGACGAAGTGGAATACCAGATGAACGCTGATTTTATGGCCTGCCTGCAGGAAGAGCCCCAGGCGCTGGCCTTTTTCAATACCCTCCCGCCCAGCCACCAGCGGTATTTTTCAAAGTGGATAGACAGTGCCAAAACTGAAGAAACACATGCCAAACGCATTGCGCTCTCCATCAATGGACTGGCAAAGAAAATGAAGTATAACGAAATGATCCGCGCCCAGAAGGCGGAGAAAGACAAATTCTGATCCAGGGCCGGTTTTGGCTTTGCCAGCGTAACATATTTAACGTTTTAGCTCGCCGTACCCTCTTTTTGAAGATACTCTTCAATTTTCGGGAAAGCCAGGTGGAACCAGTGGGTAAAGGTATCCGGCTCTTCCGCCAGCAGACGGCGAATGGCGCTCACCGGCAAAAAGCGGTGCGCCAGTACTTCCTCCGTATCCGGAGTTATAGCGCCATCATAGACGCCTAAAAACACGTGGTCAAACTCGTGCTCTGTAAGCCCGTTGTCAAGCGCAGCACGGTAAGTGAAGCTGAAAACTTCCTGCAGGTCACAGTCGAAGCCCATTTCTTCCTGCAGCCGGCGGTGAGCCGCAGCCAGCACATTTTCTCCCGGCAGCGGGTGGCTGCAGCAGGTATTGGTCCACAATCCACCGGAATGATACTTGTTAAGTGCCCGTTGCTGCAGCAGCATGTCCCCTTTAGCGTTGACTACAAACACGGAAAAGGCGCGATGCAGCAAGCCTTTCTGATGGGCTTCCAGTTTTTCCATGGTGCCAACAGGCTCATCCTTTTCATTAACAAGTATAACGGGCGGTAGTAACATTGCTTCGTCGGAAATGGTTTAGCCTATAAATATATATTAAGTTGTTGTGATTTTACAGCAGTGGGCAAAAATGATGAGCGTAGAGGTGGGCGTTCTCCTGCAGGTCAGGCGGAAGTCAGTCAAGGTTCCTTAGGCGCTTTGTTATGCCTGGTTACAAATAAGACGTACCCTGTCCGGCGGGTTAAGTTCCGGGTTCAGTACAAAGGCTCGAAGGGATATTGTGAATTGGAGTGATCCGGGGAAAGCGGATATCAGGAAAAAGAAAGTTAGAAACGGGTTACCTGGGCTTTCAACATTTTACGGGCAAAGTGGATGCGGCTTTTGATAGTTCCTAATGGTTCTTCAAGGATTTCAGCGATCTCGAAATATTTAAATCCGTCGAGGTACAAAATGAATGGTTTCTTGAAAATAACTGGGAGGTTATGAACACTCACTTGTATGTCTTTGATTCTCAGCCCGCTTTCTGCCTGGTTACCGATGATCACCTGTTGGGTATTGAGCAGGAAATCATTGGTGGAGTTGTCGAAGCAGAGGTGTTGTTTTGATTTTCGCCGGTAATTGTTAATAAAAATGTTTCTCATGATGGTGTACAGCCAGGCGCGGATGTTGGTGCCTGCGAGGTACTTTTCCTGGTTTGAAAGGGCTCTGAACATGGTTTCCTGATAAAGGTCCTTGGCGGATTCGGCATCCTTGGTCAACGTAATGGCGAAGGGTTTTAGGAAGTCAGCATTGCTGAGCAGTAGGGTGTTAAATTCAGCGGATGACATATTGTTTAATTTTTGTTATTCTAATTTAAACAAAATAAAGCGTTACTCCAAACAATTTTCGTGATTTTTTTTCGTTGTTGAGCTGGCGGTTCTTTTATTAACGATTTAATAATCAACTAGTAATAAATGGCAAGGAGTAAAGTAAAGTAGTTCTTCAACTGGTTAACCGGGTTACAAAAATTTTGAGTATTTATGCATGAATAATTAGACAAATGTTAGTTGATAATAATATAACACGAAAGGGTTACATGTACCCATTTCCAGTTCATATACGCAAATAAATGTTATTCAGTTTTGTAATTTTAAAAAAAAGTTTTGTGAGAATCACCGCTGATTTTCAATCGGCTAACATTTATATGCTATTTTTAATAAATTTGCCCGGTCATTTTTGTGAGCCCACTAATATGGGGTTTTATCAATATAAGAAACAATTCGAGAAAAGCTTTACTATAAACAGCGCATGAAGAAGTTAATTTTGGTCCCATTTTTCGTTTTGGTTGCTATTTGCGCGTTTGCTCAAGTGCCTTCCATTTCGCAAAAACAGGCCCAACAGATAAAAGTGGATAATCTTTCTGATGAACAAATTAGACAACTGGTATCAGAAATGAAAAGAAACAAGGTTAGTCTCGATCAAATAGATACTTATGCACAACAAAAAGGCATCCCCGCTTCTGAAGCGTCGAAGTTGAAAGATCGTATTAAGGCATTAAACCTGGAAAAGGAACTTAGCCCTGAAAAGTCTTCACAAGTCCCAAACAACGAAGCAGACCGAACGATAGACGAAGAAACCACGACTTATCAATCGGCTCGCGACAAGAAACCCATGACTGCTGCCGAACGTGCTTATGATGAGCGAAGGAAAAAAATTTTTGGCGCAGAGCTTTTCAGCAATAAGAATCTCACTTTTGAGCCCAATCTTCGCATGGCAACTCCGCCAAGCTACCGGTTGGCAGCCGGCGATGAGTTAGTTATTGACGTTTATGGTTATTCCGAGGTACAACACAAATTAAGGGTTTCCCCTGAAGGATACATTCGAATTCCCTACCTTGGTCCTGTATTTGTCAACGGGCTTTCCATCGACGAGGCGACAAAGCGGATTACTCAGCAACTATCTACAGTTTACGGTGGTATTAAATCAGGAAATACCTTTGTGCAGGTTTCTCTTGGAACCATCCGGAGCATTCGCGTACTATTAGTTGGGGAAGTAGAACAACCTGGCAGCTATACGCTGCCGTCGCTTGCAACAGTAGCTAACGCCCTATATGTTTCGGGAGGCCCAAACCTGAATGGATCTTTTCGTGATATCCAAGTGATAAGAAATGGCCAGTCGGCTGCTCACTTCGATCTGTATGACTTCCTCAACAACGGCGATCTCACTAATAATATCGTATTACAAGATCAAGATATTATTAAAGTAAACGCCTATAAAACACGTGTCGAACTTACTGGACAAGTAAAACGTCCTGCCATTTTTGAGGTTGAGGATTCGGAGACTTTACAAGACGTAATAAACTTTGCTGGTGGGTTTACAGATCTGGCATACAAAAATGTGATACGCGCTAACCGTATCAATAATAAAGAGCGAGAAGTAGTTAATATTCCCTATGAAACTGTGCCGTCTTTTTTATTGCGGGCCGGGGACAAGTTTACTGTTGACTCTGTTCTTAATAGATACACCAATCGTGTAACAATTACGGGAGCTGTATTTCACCCCGGCGAATACGCTCTCGAAAACAACATGACAGTAGCCGATCTCATTGAGCGGGCGGATGGCATAAAGGAAGATGCTTCGCTTTCCCGGGCTGTTATTTTTCGTTTAAAGGAAGATTTTATGCCTTCTTCGATGAGCTTTAGCGTTCAAGACATATTGTCTAAGCAGCAACGTATCTTGCTGCAACGAGAGGACAGCGTAGTGATTTATTCAAAGCTCAATCTGAGAGAAGATTATAAGCTAAAAATTTCCGGAGAAGTAAATAAGCCTGGATATTTCAATTATTCTGACAGTCTACAGGTAGGAGACCTGATACTCATGGCCGAGGGCCTTAAAGATGCAGCCTCCTTAAAAAGAGTTGAGGTTTCCCGGCGTATTCGCAATAAAGAGTATAACCCGTCTGATAGCGCCACTGCCATTGTAGCGCAGTTTGATCTAACTAATGACTTAACTTCATTTAATAGTTTCTATCTACAGCCATATGATGAGGTCGTGGTCCGTAAGTCTCCTATTTATTCAGAGCAAGCTTCAGTATCAATTGATGGCGAGGTGGTTTATCCTGGATCATATACCATCCAAAGCAAGAAAGAAAAGATATCGGATTTGATGAATCGTGCGGGAGGCCTTAGACCTGAGGCTTACCCCGAAGGTGCCGTGTTGCTCCGAAAAACATTCATTAATGCTTCAGACAGCGCACTTCTTGGCTCTAAATTAAATGTGTTCTATAACAAGCTGGGGGATAGTACAGCCGTTCGAAAGACAGAAACGAGCATTATTCAGAAAGAGCAGCTTTTGGGAATTAATCTTGTTGCAATTATGAAGTCACCCGGATCCAAGTATGATTTGTTACTTGAAGAAGGGGATATAATCAAAATACCTAAAAAACTAGAAACAGTACAGCTCTTTGGGGAAATATACTTTCCCAAAAAACTGCGCTTCGATAGATCAATAACATTTAGAGACTACATAAGGGGCGCGGGGGGCTTCACAAATAGTGCGTTAAAAAGAAGAAGTTATATCATATATGCCAATGGAGAAGTAAAAAGTACTCGCAAAGTATTGTTCTTCAATAGCTATCCCAAAGTAAAGCCTGGCGCTGAAATCTATGTGCCGGCAAAAAAAGAAGGTAAGCGTCTAACAGGCCAGGAGGCTATAGGCATTGGAACTGGGATAGCATCCATTGCTTTATTGATTGTGACACTATTGGATAAGATAAATCAATAAAATGGCCGTGGGCTTAAAAAGATCCTTTAAGATTGTTGCATGAACTCAGAAAATAATTATACCGGTAAAAATATAGAACGTGAGATTTCTCCTAAGGAATTGATCTTGAAGATTATTGACTGGCTTAAATTTTTAATCCGGAGCTGGAAATACATCTCCTTCGTAGCTATAATATTTGGCATAGCCGGACTCCTTTACGCACTGCAACAAAAACCTCAATATTCTGCGGAACTTACATTTGTTCTAGAAGACAGCAAGAGTAATCCTTTGAACGCCTACGCCGGCATGGCTAGCCAATTCGGTATAGATCTTGGTGGTGCAGGTAGCTCCGGACTACTTGCCGGAGACAATATTATGGAATACCTAAAGTCGAGGTTATTAGTTGAAAAAACACTCCTTTCGGCCATTCAGGTCAATAACCGGCAAGTGACACTCGCTGACATTTTTATGGAAATGTACGACTACAAATCGAAGTGGGAAAAAGGTCCATTAAGTACCGTTTCTTTTCCGCAAGGACAATCCAGGCAGTCCTTCTCTCTTCTGCAAGACAGTATCTTAAGCGCCTTTCATAAAAATATTGTAAAGAAAAATCTCCGTATCGATAAACCCGATAGAAAAGCGAGCTTTATTGCAGTTGTATGTACAAGCCCCAATGAAACGTTTTCGCAAAAATTTACAGAGCGCCTGGTGAAAGAAGCTACAGAGTTCTATATGCAAACAAAGACAAAACGTTCCAAAACAAATATTGAAAAGCTGCAGCAGACTGTTGATTCCATAGAAAACCTACTGAATAAAAAAACGTTCTCGGCAGCTTTATCAATGGACCTGAACCGTAATCCTGCTAAAAGCGTTGCAATGGTAGGAACAGAACTTAACGCCCGCGATAAAGAGATTCTTCGCATCTTGTATGCCGAAGTAACTAAGAATCTTGAACTTGCGAAAATGACTATGGCACAAGAAATGCCGCTAATTCAAATCGTTGATACACCGATATTGCCCCTAAAAAAGACGAAATTTGGGAAACTAAAAGGGATAGTGATAGGAACCTTCTTGGGTGCTTTATTATGCGTCTTGATATTGATTGTAAGCCGCCTTTACAAAAAAATCATGCAATAACAATTATTTAACAACCGTCTAATTGAACATGACTATATGTCTAAAGACCATGTAATAGCAATAGTAGGCCTGGGCTACGTTGGGCTCCCGCTTGCAATAGAATTTGGAAAAAAATACAAGGTGATCGGGTATGATATTAATAAGCTGAGGATAGACGAATTAAACGAAGGGAACGATCATACAAAAGAGGCTGACATAGAGAGCATGAAGACTTCTATGTCGTATTACACAGCAGGATCAGACAAAGGCCTCAAGTTTTCAGCCGACGTAGAGGCTATCAGAATAGCCAACATCTTTATAGTTACCGTCCCTACCCCTATTGACCAGTTCAAAGCGCCTAATCTTAAGCCTCTTATTAACGCTTCTGCAATGCTGGGCAAGGTATTAAAAAAAGGAGACATCGTGATTTATGAATCTACGGTATACCCCGGATGCACTGAAGAAGACTGCGTGCCTGTATTGGAAGATACATCTGGCCTTAAATACAACGTTGATTTTTTCTGTGGCTATTCTCCCGAACGGATTAATCCCGGCGATAAAGTTAATACCCTCACCAAGATAAAAAAAGTGACGTCCGGTTCAACTCCTGAAGTTGCAAATATTGTAGACAATCTGTATAAAAGCATCATTGATGCGGGTACATTCCGGGCATCTTCTATTAAAGTAGCAGAGGCATCTAAAGCGATAGAAAATGCGCAACGAGATATTAACATTAGCTTTGTAAATGAACTTGCCCTTATATTTGACCGCATTGGCATAGATACAACGGATGTAATCGAGGCCGCAGGGTCGAAATGGAACTTTTTAAAGTATAAACCGGGACTGGTAGGAGGCCATTGCATTGGGGTAGATCCCTATTACCTTGCACATAAGGCAGAATCGCTAGGCTATCATCCGCAAGTCATTCTTTCTGGCAGAAGAGTCAACGACAATATGGGTATGTTCGTGGCAAACAAGGTAGTAAAATTAATGATTCAAAAAGGTCAGCGTATAGGCGGAGCGAAAGCTTTAATCCTTGGCGTTACCTTTAAGGAAAACTGCCCAGACATCCGTAATTCGAAAGTTGTGGATATATACCGGGAACTACTGCAGTTTGGCATGAATGTGCAGGTATTTGATCCACATGCGAACGAAAGAGAAGTTGAGGAAGAATATGGAATCAAACTTATATCTGACATAGGTACTGGATTTGATGCTGTTATTCTAGCCGTAGCTCACAATGAGTTTCTGGAGGTTGATTTCAAAAAACTGCGCAACGGGCATGAAACGGTTATATTTGACACGAAGGCATTTCTTGATCGTACACTGGTTGATGGTCGTTTATAATCCCTTAATACAATTAGCACATGGAACCAATTCAAATGGTTGATCTAAAGAATCAATACAATAAAATAAAATCTCGGATAGATGAAGCAATTTTGACCTGCATAAATAGCACATATTTCATTAATGGACCAGAAGTAGCCGAATTTACAGGCAGCCTCCAACAATACCTTGGGGTAAAACACGTAATTCCATGTGCCAATGGTACCGACGCTTTGCAAATTGCAATGATGGCTCTTAACCTTCAACGCGGAGATGAAGTAATAGTACCTTCTTTTACATACGTAGCAACTGCCGAGGTGATCGGCTTGCTAGGCCTTGTACCAGTAATGGTGGACGTAGATCCAGCCACATTCAATATAACGGTCCAGCAGATAGAAGAGGCCATTACCTCTAGAACTAAAGCAATAGTACCTGTTCATTTATTCGGCCAGTGCGTGGACATGCAGCCAATTGTCGAACTTGCTCAAAAAAAAGGCATCCATGTAATTGAGGATACCGCACAAGCGCTAGGCGCTGTATATACAATGAATAACGGAGACCGCCACTTCGCCGGCACAATAGGAGATATTGGATGTACTTCATTTTTCCCTTCAAAAAACCTGGGGTGCTATGGTGACGGCGGAGCCATATATACAAACAATGAAACGCTTAGCGCTCGGCTCTCAATGATAGCCAATCACGGCCAGGAAAAAAAATATATACATAAATACATCGGAGTAAACTCTCGCCTTGACAGTATTCAAGCCGCCATTCTTAACGTAAAGCTACAGCATTTAAATGAATATGCGGCAGCGAGGCAAGCCGCCGCAGATTACTATGATGAAGCACTAGGAGGTATTGATAGGCTTGAAATTCCGTATAGATCTCCCAATTCGACACATGTGTTTCATCAATACACACTAAAAGTAAAAGATAATTTACGCGGTAAATTAGCGGCATTTCTCAAGAGTCAAGGTATTCCCTCTATGGTGTACTATCCTCTGCCATTAAGCGTGCAAGAAGCGTATAAGGGTATTGGCATAGTTAATAGCATCCCCGTAACAGAGGACTTATGCACCTGTGTTCTCTCAATACCCATGCATACAGAACTGACAACAGACCAACTTGGCTATATTACCGACAGCATCCGATCCTTTTTTAATGAAAACTGAGCATATGGCTGATAACTTTTTCCATCATCCCACGGCAATAATTGATCACGGCGCAAAAATTGGCAAAGGCACAAAGATTTGGCACTTTTCCCACATCATGGCACCTTGTACAATCGGAAATAATTGTAACATCGGCCAAAACGTGGTCATTTCACCGGAAGTAGTCCTGGGTGATAATGTAAAAGTTCAGAATAATGTCTCAATTTATACAGGAGTTACGTGTGGTAATGACGTTTTTTTAGGGCCCTCCTGCGTATTCACGAATGTAATAAATCCGAGAAGCGCCATAAACCGTAGAGGGCAATACAGCCACACTCATGTAGGTGATGGCGCGTCTATTGGTGCCAATGCCACTATTGTTTGCGGACATAATATCGGAAAGCATGCATTTATTGGCGCAGGCGCTGTAGTAACGAAGGCGGTTGCAGATTATGCCCTAATTGTAGGAAATCCCGGCCGCCAGGTTGGCTGGATGAGCGAATACGGTCATAAACTTGCTTTTAACGAAGACGGCCGAGCTATCTGCCCCGAAAGCGGTGAAATTTATGAATTGAACAATAAACAGGTGATAAAAGTTAAATAATGACTTCTGAAAGAAAAATAAGATTTGCAGTTCTAGGCTGTGGGCATATCGGAAAACGACATGCTGAAATGATCTCTCGAAATAGTGAAGCTGAGCTTGTAGCATTAGTGGATACGAAGCAGAAGACAGAACTCGAAATCGATGCCTACAATGTGCCGCTGTTCCATTCAATTGAAGATTTTCTTGCAGCAGACATTGACGTCGATGTTGTAAATGTTGCCACGCCCAACTCATTTCATGCATCCCAAGCGCTACAAGTACTTGAAGCACGAAAGCACGTTGTTGTGGAAAAGCCAATGGCACTTTCTAAATCTGATGCCGAAAGGGTAATTTACCGGGCACTTCAGGTTAATAAGCACGTATTCGCGGTAATGCAAAATAGGTATTCTCCTCCTTCCGTTTGGATCAAGGAGCTGGTAGAGTCCGGCAAACTTGGAAAGATCTACCTGGTACAGCTCAACTGTTACTGGAATCGTGATGAACGCTACTATAAAATCGATAGCTGGCATGGTAAGAAGACCTTGGATGGAGGCACATTATTTACGCAGTTTTCGCACTTCATAGATATAATGTATTGGCTTTTTGGTGACATCACGAATATCAATGCAAAGATAGCCGATATGAATCACTCTCATTTGACAGAATTTGAGGACAGTGGCTTTATTAATTTTGACTTTCTCAATGGAGGAATGGGTTGTCTCAATTTCTCAACATCAATATGGGACCGCAACCTTGAAAGCAGCATGACCATTATCGCCGAAAACGGTAGTATTAAGATTGGTGGCCAGTATATGGACAAAGTTGAATATTGCCATGTGAAAAATTATAGCCTGCCAGAGCTGGCTCCTACAAATCCAGGAAACGACTATGGAGCCTATAAAGGCTCTGCTCAGAATCATCATTATATTATTGAAAATGTGATAAATGTATTGAAAGGAAGAGATGCAATTACCACAAACGCACTTGAAGGTCTCAAGGTAGTTGAAATAATAGAAAGAATTTATACCGCAGGGAAAAAAGAATAAAGACTCCTATCATATTAGATAAGTAAAATACTCCTCAATGAAAAACTTTGTAAACAGATTAAAAGAAATTCTGAGTCCATCCCTTAAATTTGACACTTCTTCAAATTATTGGGAACAGAGATATAAAAGAGGAAAAAACTCAGGAGACGGCTCGTACGGGCGTCTAGCCAACTTTAAAGCGGAAGTAATTAATAGACTTGTTAAGGAAAACCAATGTACATCTGCCATTGAATTAGGATGTGGTGACGGCAATCAACTAAGTTTGATTGACTATCCCAGATATGTCGGACTGGATATTTCCGAATCAGTCATAAAAAAGTGCCGAGAACAGTTTCAGTCTGACAAAACGAAGCGGTTTTATACTAATACAAAGGAAAACATAGCGAACCTTAAGAAAGAAAATCAATTTGATATTGCACTTTCAATAGACGTGATTTATCATCTGGTAGAACAGAGCGTCTATGAAGAATACCTGAGAACCTTGTTTGAGCTATCCGGTCGGTGGATTGTCATATACTCCACAAACTTCGAGCAACAGGATGCTGCGCATGTGCTTCATCGTAAATTTACCGATTGGGTTTCCCAAAACCAACCTGGATGGTCACTTATAGACAGGATCGAGAATCCATATCCAGGTACTGGACATCAGGAATCACTGGCAGATTTTTATGTTTTTAAGAAGACTTGACCGTTTAACCGCTTAGGCGTTATATCAAGAAAATATGAAAGGGAATTTGGTTATTTTTAATTCTAACTATCCGAGCCCGGCGAATCTGTACGGGGACGTTTTTGTGCATTCCAGAGTAAGGCATTACATGCAGCATTTCAATGTTCAAATCCTCGGATGCAGGCCAGATCTTGCACAACCTGAGGAATATGTGTACGAAGGAGTGAATGTATTAAACCTCAATTCTAAACACGCCTTTATCGATTACATCCAGAATAACCCTCCTGATATAATTGGAATTCACTTTGTTGCCGGATGGATGGTTGACTCGATCTTAGCGCATGTTAAGGTGCCGGTTTTTATCTGGATTCACGGCTATGAAGCTCTCGGCTGGTATCGAAGATTATTTAATTTCAAATTGAGCGAAAGTGTCTCCTTCGGCAAGTATATTTTATCCAATACCAGGCAAATGTTAAGGATGAACAAGCTTTCCCAGATTTCCAACAAGCAAAAAAACATTCGTTTCATTTTTGTCTCCAATTGGATGAAGACTATTATGGAAACCGACACTCGTTCCAAGATTGAACAGTACTACTTGATTCCAAATCCTATTGATTCAGAGCAATTTGCGTATCATCCTAAAGCTTCAGAACTGCGAAAAAAAATTCTACTGATCCGTTCCTTTGATTCTAAGAAGTATGCAAATGACATTGCAATAGAAGCAATACTGCACCTTAGTAAAAAGGACTTTTTCAAAGAGCTTGACTTTACCATCTATGGGAAAGGAAAGTATTTTAAGCCACTAACTGACCGACTTGTTCAATTTAACAATGTAAAAATTGTAAACGAATTCGTCGAGAACAAGAATATTCCTTCCGTACATCGAGAATATGGAGTTTTTCTCTGCCCTACGCGACAAGATGCCCAAGGTGTTTCCATGTGCGAAGCTATGTCAAGCGGTCTAGTACCTGTGACATCCAATAATACCGCCATACCGGAGTTTATTACTGATGGGCAAAACGGCCTCCTTAGTAATTCCGCGCAAGAAATGGCAACGTGCATTGAAAAACTATACCGTCATCCGGAACTGTTTACAGCTATTTCCGTAAAAGCGGCCAAAAGCATCAGAGCTATGGCAGGCCATCAAGTTGTGATCAACAAAGAGATTAGCCTTCTTTCAGAAGCTTTGCGCGGCACTAACTAACCTTAATTATTTGATCTGGAATTGAATGAAAGAAAGAATCAAAAACCTCATCGTATTCGGAACAAGGCCAGAAGCCATAAAAATGGCTCCGTTGATCAAAGAATTTGAGAAGCATTCCGAATTCTTTGACACAAAGGTCTGTGTAACGGGCCAGCACCGGCAAATGCTTGATCAAGTTCTCGAATTCTTTGAAATAGAACCCGAATTTGATCTCGACCTTATGCGACATAACCAGACACTATTTGACATTTCCGCAGACATCTTGTTGAAGATAAAACAGGTGTTTGATGAATTTTGTCCTGACTATGTGTTTGTTCATGGCGATACCACTACCTCAACGATCATCTCACTTGCGGCTTTCTATAGTAAAATAAAGGTATGCCATGTTGAAGCTGGTCTACGTACCTATAATAAATACTCTCCATTCCCGGAAGAAATGAATCGGCAATTAACCGGCCGGCTGGCAGACTTCCATTTTTCTCCTACAGATTTGGCAAAAGCGAACCTGCTACGCGAGGGTGTTGATCCATTGCAGGTGATTGTGACCGGTAATACAGTAGTTGATGCACTTTTTGATGGCCTTGAACGCAACAAGGAACTCAACAATCCGGAAATTGACGCGCTTCGGCCTCTATTTTCCAAACAGAAAAAAACAATCCTGATCACAGGCCATCGCCGGGAGAATCTTGGAGAAGGATTTATGAACATTTGCTTTGCAGTCAAACAGATTGCTGAGACTAATGAAGTTAATATAGTTTACCCCGTGCATATGAATCCCAACGTACGAGACACAGTTTTTTCAATTCTTGAGAATATTCCTAATGTACATCTCATTCCCCCACAACCTTATCCGGTTTTTCTTTGGATGATGGAAAAATCAGACATAATTCTGACAGATAGTGGGGGTATTCAGGAAGAAGCTCCTTCCTTGGGGAAGCCAGTACTAGTGATGCGTGAGGTGACCGAACGCCCGGAAGCTTTATCTGCCGGCACTATAGTTTTGGTAGGTACTGATAAGGAAAAGATTATTCAAAATGTACAAGCTCTTATTGACGATAAGGAATATTATGCCTCATTTATGAATAGACTCAATCCATATGGAGATGGTGAGGCCAGTAAAAGAATTGTTGGCTTTTTTTTAAAAAAAGAGTTTAATCAAAACATTGAACAGAAATCCGCATAAATAGAGAACTGGGACATAAACATTCAAATGGATTCCAAAAAGGTTGTTAAACGGTTTTTGTCATTTTCTGTAGGTACATGGATAAATGCCATTATATCCTTAGTTGGCATTCCTATTATCAGCCGCTTCATAAGTCCCATAGAATATGGAAAAGCAAGTATGTTCACGCTTGCTGTCAATTTGTTTCAGTGCATCGTTGTATTAGGTATTGATCAAAGTTTCGCTCGTTTTTATAATGAAATATCACCCGAAAAAAGAAAATTCCTGCTTAGAGACGTTCTGTTTCCGGTAGTAGCTATTTCATTGGCGGGCATCGTACTGCTTCAGTTATTCAATAGCCAGGTATCCCTGCTTTTATTTGACTCACCGGACTACACAGTTGAAACCAATATCTTAGCTATCAGCATCTTAATTGCAGCAATCCTCAGAATAGGACTACTATCAATAAGAATGCAAAACAAGGCAAAACGCTACTCGCTGCTACAGGTAATCAATGCAATTTCTACCTTGGTTAGTACTGTTGGTTATGCTTATTATGCTAAGCCCAACTTTACTGCAGTAATTATCGGGTTCGCGATAGGCCAGATTATTACTTTACTATTGTGTATAATTCTCGATCTCAAAGTTTGGCGCGAAGTGTTCCATTTAAAGTTAAACCATAAATCATATGATTTAAAACCCCTTATTTTATATGGCTTACCTTTTATTCCCACTTTTATTGTAGACTGGTTCTTCCAGGGTATCGACAGAACTTTCCTGCGTGTCTATGCCAACTATGAAGCACTTGGATTGTACGCTGCCGCTGTAAAAATATCACTAAGCCTTAATATTGTGCAAATTGGTTTTACTACCTTTTGGATGCCGTATGCGTATGAGCGGTATAATACAAATGCCGAGGAAACTTCCTTCTATAATCGCTTTTTCAACTTGATCACCTATGCTTTTAGCATGCTTATCTGTAGTATTCTGGTATTCGATAATATACTGATCCTTCTATTCCCGCCTGAATATTATCTGATAAAATCCATCTTTCCGTTTCTGCTCTTTGTTCCTATGCTGTATACGCTTTCTGAAATAACTGTAGTAGGCATTAATTATCGCAAAAAAACTGCCTACCACTTTCTTATAGTAATAGTTGCCGCCATAGTGAACGCAATAGCCGCGTACATACTAATACCGATCTATGGGGCTACCGGGGCTGCAGTAGCTACTTTTCTCGCATATATTTGTTTTTTTGTTTTAAGAACAGGCATCTCGTTAAACTATTATAAGGTTCCCTACAATTTTACCAAATTTATCGTAACATTAGCAATATTATTAACTTTCATATTATTTAAGATGTTATATATGAATTTATTGGTAAATTCAATTGGCTTATTTTCTATGATGTTGTTAACTTTAATATTTATGTCTGACCTTTCCAAGCTCAAAAACTTAGTCCGATGATCCATATAGTTGACTACGGCCTGGGGAACTTAGGTTCTATTCAAAATATGCTCTCCAGATTAGGGGTAGAATCCCTTATAGCCGAGGACCCTGCAATGCTGCAGGATGCCCAAAAGATTATCTTACCTGGTGTGGGAACTTTCGACGTTGGGATGAACAACCTTGAGCGCCTGGGATGGCGGGAGGTACTGGACAAGAAAGTCCAAGCGGAGGGCGCCAAGATACTGGGTATCTGCCTCGGCATGCAATTAATGACGAAAAGAAGCGAAGAAGGTACCCTACCCGGCCTCGGCTGGATTAGTGCAATCACGAAGAAGTTCACCTTTGAAGCCACCTCTTCATATAAAGTACCTCACATGGGATGGAATATCGTTCAAGTGGCAAAAGAATCAAGAATACTTGAGCAGACTAACGATGAAAAACGCTTCTACTTCGTGCATTCATATTACGTTGAGTTGGAAAATAAAAAAGAAACGTTAGGTACAACGAATTTTGGCGGTTCTTTTTGCTCGGCTTTTGAAGTCGGCAATATTATCGGAGTTCAATTTCATCCTGAAAAAAGTCATAAATTTGGAATGCAGCTCCTGCGAAACTTTGCTGATAATTAATGATTTATGCTAAAATCCAGAATTATTCCGTGTCTTTTACTGCGAGACGGAGGATTGACTAAAACTGAGAAATTTAAAAAAGGCAAATATATTGGGGACCCGATTAATGCGGTAAGGATATTTAATGACTTAGCGGTAGATGAGCTCATTTTTCTTGATATTGATGCATCTAAGCATAAGGTTGTACCCGCTTACGACGTAATTCGTGAACTTACCAGTGAGTGTTTTATGCCTTTTGCCTACGGTGGTGGCATCTCTACTGCTAAACAGATCGAACAGATTCTCAAAATTGGCGTTGAAAAAATTGTTATCAACAAAATCGCCCTTGACAATCGCGATTTTGTTGCAGAAGCCGTGAAGCAGTTTGGAAGTTCCACAATCATTGTTGGAATAGATGTCAAGAAGAATTTTCTTGGCAAATATTTCGTATATGATCATGTAAAGACTCAAACCACCAATGAACAAGTTATTGCTTATGCCAAGGAAATAGAGTCATTGGGCGCAGGAGAGATCTTTGTAAATAATGTAGATCGCGATGGTGTATGCAATGGTTATGATACCACGCTTATTTCGCAGGTTAGTAAAAACGTAGGCATTCCGGTTATTGCCTGTGGGGGCGCAGCCACCATCGAAGATTTTGGGGCTGCAGTAAAATCAGGTGCATCAGCAGCCGCGGCAGGCAGCATTTTTGTTTATCAAGGCCCACACAAAGCAGTACTTATTTCTTATCCCAATGTAGCGGACCTGGAAAAAGTTCTTAAGTAAATACTCATATGCTAGAATACAAAACATGTGTCAGGTGTGTAATGGATACAACTGACCCCGATATCAGGTTTAATGAACAAGGTGTCTGCAACTATTGTGAAGAAGCAGAAAGCCTACTATCCTCATTCAAATTCACTCCAGGTAAAGAACAAGAGAACCTTAAGACGCTAGCTGAAAGAATAAAAAGTGACAGTAAAGGAAAATATGATTCTATTGTTGGATTAAGTGGTGGTGTTGACAGTTCTTACGTGGCCTATTTAGCCAGAGAAATGAAACTGAATCCACTTTGCGTACATTTTGACAACGGCTGGAACTCAGAAATTGCAGTGTCTAACATAAAAAAGATTGTCAATAAATGTGGATTTGATCTGGAAACATACGTTATTGATTGGCCTGAGTTCCGGGATCTACAACGTTCTTTTTTTAAAGCTGGTGTCGTCGATATAGAAATGCTGACAGACCATGCCATAATGGCTACCATGTTCCAACTACGCAAAAAATATAAAATCAAATACATCCTGTCCGGTAGCAATTATGTTACCGAGCACGGAATGCCTACCTCGTGGCTATGGCGGAAACAGGATCTTCCCAATATCAAGGATATACAAAAAAAGTTCGGCACTAAAAAAATTAAGAATTTCCCCACTATGAATTCCATAAAATTCCAGTTAAGTAAAATGCTGGGACTCGGTGGTACGTACATAGAAATTCTGAACAACATAAATTATAGCAAAGCCATGGCTATGGAAGTGTTGAAAAAAGAGTTCGAATGGGAATATTACGGCGGTAAACATTATGAGTCTGTATTCACCAAGTTCTACCAAGCCTATTTCTTACCGGAGAAATTTAATTATGATAAACGTAAAGTGCACCTTTCTGCGCAGATAAGGAACGGGGAGATTACAAAAGAGGAAGCGCTGAAAGATCTTTTGGAAGCGCCTTATGAGCCTACCCAACTACGTATTGATAAACAATATGTGTTAAAAAAGCTCGGTTTTTCAGACGAGGAATTTGAAGATATCATGAACGCACCTCCTAAAAACCACCTCGATTACGCAAGCGATGAGTGGATTTTCAATATATGGAGGAAATTAAGGAGGAAGAAGAAGGATGCTTAAAAGTATGCAGACAATCAAACGTCATGTATTGTTTCTATCCGGTGATGATTTTAAAGAAAAATCCATACAGGTTATCCGTAAAACACCGGAAGCCTATGTAAAAAACGGATGGAAAGTAACCTACTTTGTTGCAAGAGACAGCTCTAATAAGGGAAACTATTATTACGAGAATATCATTAACCCCGAAGGGATTGATGTGAAACGTTGGGAAATACCCTTTACAGAAACGCTCAACAAAGCAAAGAACAAGCTCTTCATTGTACTACTGGTAAGGTTAAGGCGTTATTTAGCTATATGGATACTTTTCAGGGAAGGACAAAAATTCCTGAAAGCCAATAGCGATGTCGATGTTGTTTACGGCTACGAAATGCCCGGATTTCTTGCCGCCCGGATGTTGAAAAAATTAAACAAAACTGGAAAAGCTCCGATAATTGCCCGTTTTCAAGGGGTTGTTTTTGTCAGAGAATGGTTGAAAAGGTCCACCTGGTATAGGAGAGTACTAAATGCGGAAACATTCTTTGCACTGAGGACTAAATCTGACCTTTGTATAATGACAAACGATGGAACCCAAGGCGACTGGGTACTTAAAACACTGTCATCCGGTCATCTTAAAAACCTGAAGTTCCTTGTAAATGGCGTAGATCAATCCCCGCCAAATGAAGGCGATTGTGAGCGTATTCGTAGAGAACTGAAAATTTGTGCGGGAGAACATATACTCATATCTGTTAGCCGGCTTGATGACCATAAACGGGTAGATCGTTGTATAAGGGTTTTTGCCTCCCTTGTAAATGAACAGGGACTTGACAACTGCCGTTATATAATAGTAGGTGAAGGTGCTAAACGCAAGGAATTTGAACAATTGGCAAGTGAACTTGATATAGCAGACAAGGTCGTTTTCGTGGGGGCTGTGGTTCAATCCCAGGTTAAAGCTTATCTTAGCGCAGGTGAGTTTTTCCTCTCTATGTACGAAGGCTCAAATGTTGGTAACCCGTTAATCGAAGCTATACAGGCGAATAAAATCATTGTTACACTCAACAATGGCGATACCGGTGAGTGGATCAGGCATAAAATAAACGGGCTGATTTATGAAATAGATGACTCAAAGGGCCTGCAGCCAGCGGCCGTAAGAAAAATTGCCGCTGATATCATGGAATTGATACAAAACCCTGACCTGCTGGCACAACTAAAAGCAGGTCTGACGGAAACAAGGTCAGCTATGTTATGGAGCTGGGAAGAGCGCTTTAATGAAGAAATTAATGCGGTGAAACAGCTGTTATGTTAATTTTCACTTTAATATATGTTTTATTTTTAATTTTCCTTTCTATTAGGAAATTCGGCGTGCTCTTGAACCCATTTTTTATTGAGGCACACTTTTCTTTATTATTTCTAGTTATTCCTCAACTAATAATGATATATGTATTCCCAGACTCAGCGGATAACGTTATATCTGATTTTGTAATTATTGCTTATGTGACTTCCGTCTACTGGGGCACCTGTACCAACCTAAAGTCTATTCATATTCCACCCATAAGGGCAGCATCTAAAGTATCAGGCGTTAACCTATTAATAGCTGCAATCTTTATTATTCCAACTCTTCCCATCCTTATCAATTGCGGATTCTCTTTTTCAGGACTCAGATGCTATTACGAGACCGTAGTTTTCAGCCAATTCGCTTCGTTATATGATCTGGGTAAAACATTTCTATTCCTGAGTATTTCGCTATTGCTCGTTTATAACAAGAAATTTACGCTACTCATTGGTGTTTTGATGCTCTTTTTAATTTTCTCGGGCAACAAATTTGCGATTTTTAACCTGTTGATCTTTCTGGCTATCTTCTTTGAAGAATACAAAGCTGTCAAGTTTCAGAAAATGATTGCCTGGGCCATACCAATCTTTTTGTTGTTGATTGGATACCATTTTATGCAGTCACGCAACTACTTCGAAAATCCTTTCCTTGCGGCTATTAAATACTTCGATATCTACGAAAAGCAGTCTTTTCTTATTGACGAACTAAGCAGCCCTAGAAGTGATTTTTATCATGGGGAAATCTATGTGTCATCCTTTTACAAATATATACCTCGCATTCTTTGGTCAGACAAGCCTGTGGCATTCGGGTTTGCAATACTGAATTATGACTACCTCCCAGATGAAGCTGCGATGAACTATATGCCTTCTTTTGGCCTGGGAACACTATATGCCGATTTCGGTTTTATAAGCGTCATGCTCCTTGGCTTTCTTGCGGGCTTTTTCAGGAAATATACATACCAAATATTCATCAGATCCGAAAAGAGCAATGCCTCATTGCTTTTATACTATTTCGGGATAACACCCCTCACCTTTATATACCTTGGCATTCAATATTTGGTAAGCTATTTTTTAACCGTTCGTAGCCAAAAATGAAATTATATATCAACTTACTTAACTTCAATTCCGACAAGATAGCTGGCGCAGGCTATTTCATGAAACGGCTCTTTGAACAAATTGATTTTAGCAGCTCTGTATTCCAGGAATTTGATGAGATTGTTATACTGCACAACAAGCATCTTGCCGTACAAAAAACATTCTCCATTCCCAGTCTGGCTAAATTCAAGTACAAACCTGTGGGGGGAATGAATCGCTTCGTCAATCGAATCCTGTATGAACAATTGATTTTGCCGTTTGCACTTATCGGCCGAAGGGGCATTTATTATTCACCAACACCAGTAATTCCCCTGCTTTGTGCGGTATTCAAACTTAACTCTCTAAGGCTCATAAGTACCATACATGACATGATCCCATTCTATTTGCGCGAAAAATATGGCCGCTTACGAAGCGCCTATATCCGTGCTATTTCTAAAGCAAGTGCGAAATACTCACATTCTGTAATTACAGTGTCGCAAAATTCGAAGTCAGACATTATAGCGCTTACCAATATTCCCGGCGATAAAATATTTGTTGTTTATAACTTTCTACCTAAAACCGAGTTCAAAAAAGAAAAGGTTGTTACGCCTACTTTTATAACCGTATCCACCATTGAACCGGGTAAGAATATTGAAAATACCATTAAGGGATTTAAACGATTTACCGAAAAATACAACAGCGGCCATTATCATTATTTCATTATAGGGAAAAACGGCTGGAATTATATGAGCATATTGCAAGAGCTAAATTCACTTCAGATTAGCGACAAGGTGCATCTTACCGGTTATCTCAATGAAAAAGAAAAAGACAAATATGTCAGCCAATGTACAGGAATGCTGTATTTAAGCAAGTATGAGGGTTTTGGTATTCCTCCGATGGAAGCCATGTACTTCGGTAAACCTTCAGTCGTTTCTAATAGCTCATCCTTACCAGAAGTTGTTGGAAAGGCTGGTGTTATTTGTAAGGAAGCCAATTCTCCTGAAGCCATCGCAGATTCAATATATCACCTAATCACTAATAGAGAAAAATATATTAAAGAAATACCGGAACAGCTAGAGAAATTTGACCCCCAAACGCAGGTAAAAGAATTTATTGCAACGCTGGAACTAAATGTGAAAAACGCTTAAAAGATGAAGTTTTCAGTATTAATTCCTGTTTATATTAAGGAAACGCCCACTTTTTTTAAGTCAGCCCTTGATAGTATATTACATCAAACCGTAATGCCTGAAGAGATTGTAATTGTAGCTGATGGGCCATTGACGGCTGAACTAGACAGCATGCTTAGGGAGTATGCCATCAGGCAGCCAGAAATTTTCACTATTGTTCGCTTACCTGAGAACAAAGGTATGGGCTACGCGATGGACACCGGTGTCAAAATGTGTAGAAATGAATGGATTGCAAGAATGGATTCAGATGACATCGCACTTACTTCACGATTCGAAAAGCAGGTTGCCTATTTGCAGAAGCACCCGGAGGTGGACATACTGGGCGCAGCAATTGAAGAATTTATGGAAACGCCTGGAGATCTTAGCAGGCAGCGTAATGTACCGGAAAAACATGACCAAATCCGGCAATACATGAAGCTAAGAAGTCCCATGAATCATATGACGGTCCTTTTCAGGAAAAAGAGTGTATTAGCTGCCGGCAGCTACTGGCATAAAAGATCTCTAGAAGATTATCATCTATGGTATCAGATGATGATGCATGGGGCAACATTTCATAATCTCCCAGAAGTATTGGTATACGCGCGTGTTGGCAATGACATGGTTGGCCGCCGAAAAGGCTTAGATTACATTAAACAAGAATTGGACTTTTTCCGGATTATGAGGCGAACCAAATTTATTTCAGCATGGGAATTTTATAAATTTTCTATGGTTCGTACGGGGGTCAGAATGCTTCCGAAGAAGATCCTTGAAATAGTTTATAAAAGAGTACTTAGGAAATAAGACCCTTATAGGGCATGATTTTTGAAAATACTTGCAATCAAATTCCCTTTTTCATGAAACATTATGCTGGAATAGCACTTCTGATACTAATCTCTGTCTCGGCATACGCGCAGGAAAAATTGCCGGCTATGGTGCCGTACAATTCGCAAAACATCAGAGAGCTCTACCTTGACACGGTGAATCATCACACTGCGTTAAAGCAGATCCTTCGCGAAGACAGTCTAGAAACTGACAACATTTCAACTCAGAAAAAGCACAGTTGGTTATATCGAAAACTATTCCAGGAGCATCTTTTAGAGCTCTGCAAACCTGATTACAATATTTTCGTGGACTTCCTGCCGGATTTTCAGGTAGGGCGAAGTAGCCAGAATAAAACAACATGGCTTAATACGCGTGGTTTGATCGTTCAGGGAAATGTCGGCAGAAAATTTTATTTCGAATCCTCTTTTTTTGAAAATCAGGGGCTTTTCCCCGTATATCTTGACAGCTTCGTGCAAAAAAAGCGGGTAATTCCAGGACAGGGACAAATCAAATACAGCGATCAAATAGGCAAGCGATATGATTTTTCCTACGTAAATGCCTTACTTTCCTATACACCCTCTGAATATTTGAACCTTACACTTGGGTATGGCAATAATTCGTTGGGGGATGGCTACAGATCGCTCGTCTTGTCTGATATTGGTTTCAGTTACCCATATCTTAAAATCACTGGTACGCTTGGGCAGTTTCAGTACACATCAATGTGGACCCAGTTTATGGACCTTTCCAGCAAATCATACAGCCAAGCATATGAAGACCTCGGATATAATAAAAAATGGGGGGTATTCCACTTCCTTGACTGGAATGCAACTAAAAAGTTGACAATCGGCCTATTTGATGCCATTATCTGGCCAGACAGCGATACTTCGGGACGCAAACGAGGTTTCGATTGGACCTACTTGAATCCAATCATTTTCCTCCGCCCTGCCGAATATTCCGTAGGCTCCTCAGACAACGCCATGGTTGGCATGAATATCAAATACAAATTCTTCCCTAAGTTCACCGCCTATGGTCAATTTGTACTTGACGAGTTCAAACTGAAAGAGTTTACCCGTAACAAAGGCTGGTGGGCAAATAAATGGTCTACACAAATAGGCTTCCGTTCTTTTGATCTATTTAAAGTCCCCAAACTTGACCTCCAGGGGGAATTGAATATTGCCCGCCCCTATACTTACTCCTTCAGGAATGGCCAAGGAAATTATGCTCACTACAACCAGTCACTCGCTCACCCTATGGGTGCAAATTTCAAAGAAGTATTAGGTATCGCTTCCTATACTTATAAGCGCTGGTACATTCGTGGCCAGCTCACTTTTGCGCAGTATGGCCTGGATCCTGATGCAGCAATAAATTACGGAGGCGATATTTTTAAATCTTATGAAACAAGAGCACAGGAGTATAACAACAAAATAGGCCAGGGCCTGAAAACGGACTTCTTCTACGGCCAAGGCTCCATCGCCTTCGTCCTCAACCCCAAATACAACCTCCGCCTGGAAGCCTCCGCCGCCGCCCGCCAGGAAAAAAACTCTCTTGGCACCAACCGCGAGTTCATCTTCTCCTTCGGCCTCCGCTCCACATTCCGCCAATTCTATTACGATTTCTAACTTATATTTGCCCCCGAAGCCCGCGACATTCCAAATTACCGGGCTTCAATAATTAAGGCAATAACTATAAAAACCAAAAGCCCCCTGACTCCTCAGGGGGCTTTTTATCTTTCGTAACCAGGGGAGACAAACAAAAGATAGGCCGTTATCCAATGGGGCGCCCGCACTGAATGAAATGCAACCTCCCGTCTCTCCCCGGCTGCATCATTTTCACAGGAAGCATTTAGTATTTATGGCTGCTGATTCTTTAAATTGACTGGATGGTTAAAATAAGGTCTCCGTATCTACAGGTCATCATATAATAGCTTAAATGAATATACGAAATAAATCTGGAAAAACCCAATTAACTTCGCACCATGCATTATGTAACGGTAGAAGGGCTTTCCAAGTCGTACGGGGAAAAGCCCCTCTTTCAGGATATTTCTTTTCATATTGAAGAAGGCGATAAAATAGCCCTGGTGGCGCTCAATGGCACGGGTAAATCCACCCTGCTCAAGATACTCACAGGTAAAGAGCACCCGGATGAAGGCAAGGTATGGATACATAAAGGCGTAACGGTAGTAATGCTGGAACAGGCTACCAACTTCCGTGAAAATCAATCGGTACTGGAAAACATCTTTGACCACGACCATCCCATTCTCAACGCCATCAAGGAATACGAGCAGCTCACAGACCAGGAGGGCGAGCCGGATGCCCAGGCCCTCACCGCCGCCATCGCAAAAATGGACGAGCTCAACGCCTGGCATTTTGATGCCAAAGTGAAGCAGATACTGGGCAAGCTCAACATCCACCACCTGGAGCAGCCGGTAGGCACCCTTTCCGGTGGCCAGCAGAAACGGGTGGCGCTTGCTAAAGTATTGATAGACATAGGGTTTGAACACAAACATACCCTGCTTATTATGGACGAGCCCACCAACCACCTCGATGTCGGTATGATTGAGTGGCTGGAAAACTACCTCGATCAGGAAAATGTAACCCTGCTGCTGGTTACGCACGACCGGTATTTCCTGGACAGCGTCTGCAACGAGATCATGGAAATAGACAACGGGCAGCTCTATATCTACAAAGGAGATTACGAGAACTACCTTGAAAAAAAGGCCGCCCGCGAAGAAGCAGACAAAGCCAGCACCGAAAAAGCCCGTAACCTCTACCGCAAAGAGCTGGAATGGATGCGCAAACAACCCAAAGCCCGTACCACCAAGGCAAAATCCCGGATAGACGCGTTTTATGACGTAAAAGAACGCGCTGCCAAACGCATAGAGCAGCAGCAACTGGAACTGAACGTTAAAATGACCCGCCTGGGCGGCAAAGTGCTGGAATTGAAAAAGGTGTACAAAGCCTACGGCAAGCTCCAGATACTCAAAGGCTTTGACTATACTTTCAAGAAAGGGGAGCGCGTAGGCGTAGTGGGCAAGAATGGCGTGGGTAAATCCACCTTCCTGAATCTCTTGCTGGGAACGGAAAAGGCGGATTCCGGCAAAATCAACGTGGGAGACACGGTTGTTTTCGGCAACTATTCACAGGAAGGGTTGATAGTAAAGGAAGATATGCGCCTCATTGAGTTCGTTAAAAGCATTGCGGAAAACTTCCCCCTGGCAGATGGCACCAAGGTCAGCGCCGCCCAATTCCTGAATCTCTTTCTTTTCCCCCCTGAGAAACAATACACCTATATCTCCAAGCTGAGCGGCGGGGAAAAACGCCGCCTCCACCTGCTGGCCATCCTGTTCCGTAACCCGAACTTCCTGGTGCTGGACGAGCCCACCAATGACCTCGACCTGCCCACTCTGAGCATCCTGGAAGATTTCTTGCAAAACTACCAGGGCTGCATCATCATAGTGAGCCACGACCGGTATTTTATGGACAAACTGGTAGATCACCTCTTTGTATTTGAAGGCGATGGTGAAGTGCGGGATTTCCCCGGCAACTACACCCAGTACCGGGAGTGGGAAAAAGACCAGGAAAAGATCAAGGCAGAACCACCCAAACCCGTGGCCGAAAGTGCACCTGCCGCCCAGCAGGAGCAGAAAGCCCGTAAAATGTCTTTCAAGGAAAAACGGGAAATGGAGCTGCTGGAAAAAGAAATAGAGGCGCTGGAGCAGGAAAAGAAGCTGCTGGATGAGCAGCTGGCCGCCGGCAACCTGCCCTTCGAGCAGTTGAACCAGGCCTCCCTGCGCATTGGCGAGGTGATGCAACTGCTGGATGAAAAGGGCATGCGCTGGCTGGAACTAAGTGAGCTGTCCGCCTAGGGAATCCCGTTTTTTATATTAGCTTTATTGACTAAACCTATAGGACCTGACTATGAACCAAAATCAACGTTTCCTTTCCCTGGACGTTTTCCGCGGCCTCACTGTAGCCTGCATGATTCTGGTGAACACTCCCGGAAGCTGGAGCCACGTGTACTCCCCTTTCCTCCATGCCAAATGGCACGGCTGCACCCCTACAGACCTGGTGTTCCCCTTCTTCCTGTTTGCCGTAGGTAACGCCATGAGCTTTGCCATGAAGAAGTTCAACACCATGAGCAATGCGGCCGTACTGGGCAAGATATTCAAACGTACTGCGCTCATTTTCGCCATAGGCCTGCTGCTGAACTGGTTCCCCTTCATAAAATACAATGCCGAAGGCAATTTTGTGATGAAAAGCCTGGATACCCTGCGCATCTTCGGGGTGTTGCAGCGCATTGCCCTTTGTTACGGTATCGGCGCCCTGATGGTGCATTACCTCAAACCGAAAGGCGCTTTTATTGCCACCTGCATACTGTTGCTGGGTTACTGGGCCATCCTGTGGTTCTTTGGCGGCAACGACCCTTACAGCCTGGAGGGGCATATCGGTCTTCAGATAGACCTGGCCATTATAGGCGAAAACCATATGTATAAAGGCGAAGGCATTCCTTTTGAGCCGGAAGGTCTCCTGAGCACCCTCCCTGCAGTAGGCAATGTGGTATTCGGTTACCTGGTGGGGCGTTATGTGCAGCAGAACCGCCATGCCAAAGGCATGTTGCTGAAGCTGGTAATGGCCGGCAGCATCCTGATAGTACTGGGCATACTATGGGGCACCGTATTCCCCATCAACAAAAAGATCTGGACCAGCTCATATACCCTCTATACCGTAGGTATTGCCACCCTGCTGCTTTCCATCCTCATTTACCTGATAGAGATGAGGAACTGGCGATGGGGTACCTACTTCTTTGAGGTTTTCGGCAAAAACCCGCTGTTCATCTACGTGATGTCTGGCGTGGTGGTAAAGCTGTACTTCCTGTTCCGGCTGGGGGAAAAGAACGAGAACATGTATTCCTGGCTCTATAACCATGTATTCCGCCCGGCTTTCGGGGATTATCCGGGTTCCCTGCTGTTTGGTATTTTTCATGTAGTACTTCTGTGGCTGCTGGGCTGGTGGATGGACAGGAAGAAGATTTATATCAGGGTATAAAACGAAATGCTATTTTTGCCGGGATCAAACCATCCCGCTCAATGAAAAAAGCATTAATCACCGGTATTACGGGCCAGGACGGCGCGTATTTAACAGAATTACTGCTGAAAAAGAACTACGAAGTGCATGGTATCAAGCGCCGCACTTCGCTTTTTAATACAGACAGGATAGACCATCTCTACCAGGACCCTCACGAGAAAAACGTGCAGATGACGCTCCATTATGGAGACCTGGCAGACTCCACCAATATCATCCGAATCATCCAGGAAGTACAGCCCGATGAAATATACAACCTGGGCGCCATGAGCCATGTACAGGTGAGCTTTGAAACACCTGAATACGCTGCAGACGTAGACGGCATCGGCACGCTCCGCATCCTCGAAGCGGTACGCCTGCTGGGCCTCACCCAAAAAACCCGCATCTACCAGGCCTCCACCTCAGAGCTGTACGGCCTGGTGCAGGAAGTACCCCAATCGGAAAAGACCCCGTTCTATCCCCGCTCCCCCTACGCCGTAGCTAAAATGTACGCCTACTGGATCACGGTGAACTACCGGGAAGCTTACAAGATGTTTGCCTGCAACGGCATTCTCTTTAACCATGAAAGCCCCCTGCGCGGGGAAACCTTCGTGACCCGCAAAATCACCCGCGGTGTGGCTAAAATAGCGTTGGGCATGCAGGAGAAGCTCTACATGGGCAACCTGGATGCCAAGCGGGACTGGGGCCATGCCAGGGATTACGTGAAAGCCATGTGGCTCATTCTCCAGCAGGACAAGCCGGAAGATTACGTGATAGCCACCGGCGTCACCAATACCGTGCGTGACTTCATCCGCCTGAGCTTCGCTGAAATTGGGGTGGAACTGGAGTTCAAAGGGGAAGGTGTGAACGAAAAAGGCATTGTGAAACAAACCACCAACCCCTCCTATGCACTGCAACCCGGCCAGGAAGTGGTAGCCATAGACCCGCGCTATTTCAGGCCTACCGAAGTTGAGCTGCTGATAGGAGACCCCACAAAAGCCAATAAACAATTAGGCTGGCAGCCCGAATACGATCTGCAGGCCCTGGTAAAAGAAATGGTAGCGGCAGACATAGAGCTGTTCCAGCGGGAAAAGCTGCTGAAAGATGCCGGGTTCAAGGTATTAAACCAGTTCGAATAAGGCCGACCCGCCGGAAGAATCCGTGCAAACATTCAATAACATGCAGACAAACGACAAAATATACATAGCAGGCCACCGCGGCATGGTAGGCTCCGCCATCAAGAGGCGGCTGGAAAAGGCCGGTTTCAGCAACTTTGTGACCCGTACATCCGCAGAGCTGGATTTGCGCAACCAGGCGGCCGTAGAGGCGTTTTTTGCGCAGGAAAAGCCGGATTATGTGTTCCTGGCCGCCGCCAAGGTAGGCGGCATTGTGGCCAACAATACCTACCGGGCGGAGTTTATCTATGATAATCTCATGATCCAGAACAATGTGATACACCAGGCCTACGTGCACGGCGTAAAAAAACTGATGTTCCTGGGTTCTTCCTGTATTTACCCGAAACTGGCGCCGCAGCCGCTGAAAGAAGAATACCTGCTCACGGGCTTGCTGGAACCTACCAACGAACCTTACGCCATTGCCAAAATTGCCGGCATCAAGCTGTGTGATGCATACCGCTCACAGTACGGCGCAGATTTCATTTCCGTAATGCCCACCAACCTTTACGGTCCCAATGATAACTATGACCTGCAGAACTCCCACGTGCTGCCGGCGTTGTTAAGAAAGTTCCATGACGCCAAAGAGAACGGAGACCCGGCGGTGACTATCTGGGGCACCGGTACACCTTTGCGGGAGTTTCTGCATGCAGATGATATGGCTGACGCCTGCTTTTTTCTCATGCAGCAATACAGCGAGCCCGGCCCCATCAACATAGGTGTGGGAAAAGATATCAGCATTGCTGATCTGGCACGGCTGGTGCAAAAAATTGTGGGCTATGAAGGTGAACTGCAATTTGATACTTCCAAACCTGACGGCACTCCCCGCAAACTGATGGACGTATCCAAGCTGAACGGCCTTGGCTGGAAGGCGTCTATCCAGCTGGAGGAAGGGATACGCAGCGTTTATAAAGAGAAATTCTAATAATGCTAAGGGCAGACCAGTAAAAGGTCTGCCCTTAATCTTTGTATCGCGCAGAGGCAATGCTGCACAAGGAACAACCACCTCAATCCTCCCTCGGCTCCCCACTCTCCGCCATCCGCACAATTTTCGGGTAAAACTTGCCCACCACATCTACCAGTGAGGTCTGCGCGGCCATCACCGTCTCAATGTTCTTGTACGCCCCGGGCGCCTCATCCAGCCCGCCGCCAATCAGTTTTACCTTATGCTCCGCCAGTATTTTAGCCAGTTCATGACCGGTAAAAGACTGCGTGGCTTTAGAACGGCTCATCTGCCGGCCTGCGCCGTGGCTGGCGGAATGCAGGGAGGCCGCTTCGCCCCGCCCGCGCACAATAAAACCGGGCGCGGTCATAGAGCCGGGTATTACGCCCATCACGCCTTTGCCTGCCGGCGTAGCACCTTTGCGGTGTACCACCAGTTCTTCCCCGTTATGCTTTTCCTTCCAGGCAAAGTTGTGGTGGTTTTCCACCCGTGCCAGCAAGGCGCCGCCTACTGCTTTTATCAACCGGCGGTGAATATGGTGGTGGCAGGCGGAGGCATAGTTACCGGCCAGGTTCATGGCCTGCCAGTATTCCTGCCCTTCTGCTGTATCCAGATCCAGCCAGGCCAGGTGCTGCACTTCACGCGGCAGCTGGCAGATTTCCCGGGCCAGCTTGGTATAGTGGCCTGCTATCTGCGCTCCCAGGCCGCGGGAACCGGAATGAGACAGCAGGGCCAGGTAACGGCCGGGCGCCAGGCCCTCCCAGGGCTCCAGCATGTCTACCAGTCCCCATTCCACAAAGTGGTTACCGGAGCCGGAGGTGCTCAGTTGTGCGGCCGCTTTGGCCTGCAGATGCTTCAGCAGGCCTATTTCGGAAAACAGCGGATTCTCCAGCACAGCATCTTCCACACCGGGTTTCCATGAGGCTCCCGCACCAAATACGGTACCGGCAATCAGTTCTCTCTTGAAAACCGATGCTTTTTTCTCCAGTTCATCAGCCGGGATGTCTATAATACTCAAACACATGCGGCAGCCGATGTCTACGCCAACCCCATATGGGATCACAGCGTTTTTTGCGGCCAGCACACCGCCAATGGGCAGGCCGTAGCCTTGGTGCGCGTCCGGCATCAATGCGCCGGCGGCGGTTACAGGCAGCCGCATGGCGTAATCCATCTGGCGGATGGCGCCTTCGTCTATGAACTCACGACCGTACACTTCGTACGGCAGCGGGGTCTCATTGAGCGGAATTTCCGTTGGCTCTTCCACGATCAGCTTTTCAGCAATACGGCCCAGGTGGTCTTCATTCCTGAAAGATTCCGGGTTTTGCAGCACCTGCTGCAACAGGCCCAGGGCATCTTCCTGCCTGTGGTGTTTGTAATGTTGTTCCATCACCGTAATTGCTACGCTGATGACGGGCCCTTCAGGGTACCCTATGTTGCGGAGGTCTTTCCCCCTTAGTTTTAACTTGGCCATCTATGTTTTAGTTGAGGCGCGGCCAAAGGCCTCTGGCCGCGCCAGGGGTGTTGAAATTTTATGGCTACAGGAAGAACTGCAAATACAGTGCCCCGTAGTCAGGAGGCGCAGGCAGTTTCGCGGTCAAGTTTCCGTAACTGCTTTTCCTGGCCTTCCCGCAGCACGCGTTTTTTTGCCGGCGGGTACCGCATGCGGCAGGAGCGCAAGGAGCAGCTTTCCTCCGCCATCGTCATACTGCCCATCATACCTGATGTTATAATTCATGGATAATACCGCCAGGCGGTTGTTTTGAATCGGGTTGTATGTGGACTTGTTACTCTTTCTCATTTTGTTCGTTTTTAAAAATCAGGGATAAAAAAAGCTCCCGCCAAGGGCGGGAGCCGGGGGTTGACTCTTTACCTTTTGCGTAACTCATTTAAACGGCCACCGCGCTGTCTTCATACTGTTCACGCAGCTCCTGCATCTGCGCCTGGTGGCGTTCTATATGTTTGGTGAGGAAAAAGATATATTGATAAATATCCAGCTTCCCCAGGTTATTGACGGTCATCATGGTTTTTACCAGCCTGCCTTCCCCGTTCTTGAGCAGGCTCAGGTTGTACATGCATTGTGCAAACTGTTGTTTGAGCAACATCCTCACTTCATGCAAATCCCGGTCGCCAGAAGGTTCCAGGTGGGCAGGGTTTACCCAGCCAAAGGATTTGCTGCTCACAATTTCAATCTGCCTGAACTTTTCTTCGTAATCATGCGGGGGCATGATGATCAGCCCGTCCAGCTTGCGCTCCAGTGCCCTGCGGGTACTTTTGTTGATGGTGAGCAGCAGGAAATAATTAGTCAGACTAACGTGTTCCAGTACCTCGCGGATGTTCCACTGGTCCATGGAAGGTTTGTAATCCAGCAATGCTTCCTCTTTCTGAAACCATTTGTCCAGTTCCCGGAAATTGTTGATCAGGGCCTCTCTTACGAATTGTACTACGTTTCTCATTGCTCTTGTTTTTGGGGCAACCGCTTTTCCGTAAAAGCGCTTACCATGTTATATATAGATGTTCAATTGTTTTATTTTCCATATGCCTTTAAAAAAGAAGCCCGGCCCGCATTACGGCGGACCGGGCTATTAATAACGTTAACGTAGTATTCGTTTACATTTTAACATACCTTCTCCGCCTGCATTGTATGACACACAATGCCCCTGGCGCCTTTGCCATGCTTCGCTCTACAGACAGTCTGATAATCAAATCGTTCTTCATCACTTATAAAAAAAGGCCCCGCATTTTTCCTGCGGGACCTTCTTGTTATATCTCTGTTGGATAACTTTGTATTCGTTAGTACCAGCTATAACATGCCCGCATGCTCTCATCCGCCTGCTTCTTCAGCATGCGCTTTGAGACCTTCATCTTATATGTACAATTGCGTGACACTGTTAAGTTTGATTTGTTACGTAACAAAGATAAAATTTATTTTGTTTATCTGGAAATTCTTTTTATTAAAAAATTGTTTCCCCGCTGCAAAACACACTTACCAGCCGGGAGCCATCTCTTAAAATGCCTGCCTGTAAAGGATTTCAGGAGCAATTGATTTCAACAGATTTTAAACCGCATACCCGGTTTATGCCTTCTTCAACAAAAGCTTCTGCTGCTGAAATTCTTCAGCGGCATCTACCATTTGCAGCAGCAGCGGCCATTTGGAGGCGGGGGCAAAGGCATTTTTATACACCTTCTTCACCTGCACCACCAGCTTGCCGGCGGTGCTTTGCGTGGTCACTATAAAGCTGCCGCATTCATTATCAATATTCCTGGCCAGCTTGTCTGCCCCCTCTACCGTATACCCGGCGGGTATGGCAAACTCCATGTTATACTCAAAACTGCGGGCAAAAGGCATGTACACGTCGGCCTTCCGCTCCCGCTGTGAAGGTTTGATGGTTATTTGCGGGCCAATGAGGCGGCCGGCCTCCAGGATGTAATTGTTCCCGGCCTTTTTTACATACCCGTTCATTGAAAAGCAGGTGGTGTACACCATTTCCGGGGCAGAATGGCGAAGGCCCATCTTCACGATGTCAAATGTTTCCAGCGCGTCGGGGGACCTTTCAAACTGGTCTTTGATCTCTGACAGGAAGTACTCCCGCCGCTCTTCCCGCGCCTTGTTAAAGGCATGCTGATATTCTTCCGCCAGTATTTTGTTGCGGCGGCTGTCTGCAAACTCTTCCATAAAAGACCGGGGAATACCCAGGGCCTTGCGCTCAGCCTCATAATAGTCCTCGAACAGGAGCAATTGCTGCTGCTGCGCTTTTTTGAAATGCCCGGTAACGGTGGTGGTACGGCCAATGTTAAGCTGCTGCATGTCCGTTTCGCCAAAGCTCAGCTGCAGGTGCTCCACCTGGCGGTTGTCTGCCGCGGCGCTTACCGGCACTTCCACCTGCCCGCTGATAGAAGACCCTTTTGAGCCGCCGGGCACCAGCGGGGCATGCTGGCCTTCGAATGCGCCCGGCACGTAGTGGGAACTGGAAAAAATGCCCTCCGCGCTCATGTATACCGGTTTTTTCCCTCTGGTTTTCAGCATCAGCCGGTAATCGTCCGTTTCAAATACTTCGTTCTGGGCCGGGCCGTAGCGGGGGGTAACCAGCACGTAGTCTGCCTCAATATCATTTTTAACCAGCATGTAGTTGACATACCGGAGAAAATTGTGCTCACTGAGACCGGCGTAGTTGCGCCGCTGGTCTACCACTATCTCGTCTCCCGGCTTCACGCGGTAAAGGCCCATGTACCGCACCAGGTAATAAATATGCGCGGCCAGCTCTTCATCTGTGGCATGGCGGTGCTCCCGCTTGAAACGTTTAACATGCTCCCATACTTCACCAAGGAACGGCAGGGTTTGCCGGGAGGTGAGGTCACGCATGGCCACCAGCTGCGCCACGCTTTCGTCCCTGATTTTGATGGCATTGGGGTTGCTGTACACGGTACCTTCCTTGCGGCGGCCCAGCCCTTCCCGGCGGCCGCCTATGCGGAGGTGCAGGCGCACCAGGGGTATCTGGCGGAAGGGGTTCATCCAGAGGTTCAGGGGCTGGGCAGGCACGTTGCGCACCAGCATGTCCAGCTCCATCATCCTGCCCCCTACCTTTTGCTTAAAGTCCGGCGCACCGTTCATAGCACGATATTCAAGGGCAAACACCTCCTCCCAGGCCGCCACGTGAATTGCATATTCCAGTATGGGATGTTCATCTCCCAGCACAAATACCTCTTCTGTATAGGCGTTCTGGTGGTTGATGAACCGCTCCGTGCGGATGAAATAATCTATACAGTCTCCCACCTGCAGGCCGGGAATAGCCAGCTTGCGCTGCTTGCGCTTCCAGCGGTTCAGGTCTGTTACCACGGCCTCATCTGAATAGATCTCTTTCAAGCTGCCATCCTGTTTGTACACTTTTACGCCCACATAGGTAACTGCCGTGGTTTTGCTGAACGGGTCAAGCGTGTTGAACCCGCCGGTGGCATACAGTTCGTATTGATTGAAAGAAAATTCGGAATATTCTTCCAGCGCGGCTTTATCGTTGATCTTTACCAGCATCCGGGTGGTCTGATGCAATTCCCGGTCTTTGTCAGGCGTGGTCAGCTCCTGGCGTTTGGCCAGTATCACGGCTGATTCGCCGGCATACTCTGCGGGCACGTTGCGGTTACTGAAACCGGCATGCTCCCGGCTCCATATTTCCTCCTTCACCTCCGCCAGCCGCTTTTTATATTTGACTTCCGCCTTTACATCCCAGGGCTCTGCTTTTTTATCCTGCGCTACCATGCCCATCACCAGCAGCAGCAGGCTGACTAATACAATTATGAAGGTCCTCATAGAACGGTCTTATTTTTTGGTAAGGGTCAATTGCTCCTGGTAGGCCTGTTTCAGCCGGCGGATGTCTGCATTCCACTGGCCAAACTCACTTTTCAGCAGGCGGGTGTTTTTGATGATGATCTCCTTCCGGTAAATCACTTCGTTGCCTTTTATCTCATAAGCAGCACTGAAAGCATATTTAGGCTGGTTAACGATGAGCGGCTCCGGTAAGGTTTTCACTTTATACCCTGCGGGTATGGCCAGGGAAGTTTCCTGCAGCACCTGCCTTTTGAAATGCAGCCACAGATCGTGCACACGGGTAAGCGTGTCAATGGCCGCGTCGTCCATTTCTTTCCGGAAATCCAGGTCTATGTACATTTCATCCCCGAAGCTGTTTACGGCCTCTTTATGCTCTATATTATACTGGATGGTCAGCTCAGGCCCGCGCTGATGAAGGCCCTTGGTCTGAATACCGGAGATGGCGTAGAGACGGTCCTCGGCAGTGAGGTATTGCTGCAGGGCTTCCTCGAGCTTTTCCTTTTTTATAGCATGGGCCTGTGTTAGCAGGTATTCCGTACACTCGCCGGTAATATTGTGGAGAGTGGTACCGGTAAGGGTACTGCCTTCTATGCGCAGGCGGCGTTGCTCCTGCTGCCGGTTTTGCTCATACGTACGCTCCGGAACGCGGGTAAGGGTATATTGCTCGCCATTTTCTACGAGCACCTGCCGGCCCTGGATGCGTTCTGCATACTCGTCCAGGCCAATATAGGTTTCAGTGGCATCCAGGAAATACTGCTTGCCCTGGAGATTCACGGCGCAGATCATGTGGTTGTCTACAGACAGTGTGGGCATGGAATAATCATAGGCAATATGCCGTGTGCCTATCCAGCAAAGGCGGGCGTCAAGGCCCAGGGATACGAGCATTTCCTTCAGCAGGTTGGCCATTCCCTTGCAATCCCCGTACTTTTTCTGCAGCACGTCTTGCGCCGGGGCCGGCCTGAAACCGGCTATGCCGTCTTCAAAAGCAATGTAGCGGATGTTCTCCTGCACCCAGGCATACACGGCGGCAACTTTCTCCAGATCACTGTTTTTACCCGCGGCTATCTGCTGCGCAGCTTCCTTAACGGCCGCTGCATCATTCCCTGTTTCTTTTACCAGGCTATGATACCAGCCGTACAGATCTTTCACGCTGCCGAAGTAAGTAACGCGGCCGCCGGGTGTTTCAGCATAATGGCTGCATATCAGCAGGTGAGGGTACAGGTAGGAAGGGCCGGGAGCCAGCGCCTCTTTTTTGGCAGCGGGCTGGTCAACGACGGTGTAGGTATATACGTCCGCATTGGCCTTTTCATCAAACACCTTGCTCTTGCTGATGCCGGCGGCGCCGAAATTCATTTCCTTTATTTCAAGCTGCATCCAGCGGGGTACCACCAACGTTATTTCTTTGCGGTGCAGAAAAAAGTCTTCATTGAAGTATACAGTCGTGAAGTAGCGCGGGTCCAGCATAGTTTTTTCCAGCTCCACACGACTTTCGCTCCCTTTCTTTTCAAGATCGAGCATAAAGCCGCATACCCTGGCGTCTGAATAAAAAAAGCCTTCTACGGCGTAATAGCCATGCTGCGGCCGCAGGCCCTTTACACGGTCTCCGTTCACATAGGCTTTTACATCGTCTACGCGACTGTAATCATCATAAAAGGTGCTGTACGGAATGGTGCTGCGAAACTCGTTGCAGCGGTAGGTGGTGGAGAAATACTGTTTCACCCAGACGGGATTTTTTGCATCGCCTTTGGTGAACTCGTACCGTTCTTTTCTTTCCCTGATCACAATATTCTTGTCTGTGCCGGCCCGAAGGGGTGCCGCCGGCAACAGGCTGAGCAGTAAAACACTCAGGTACAGGCAGTTGCGCGCAATTCGCATAAAGGTATAGGTATAAGGGACATAAAAATACAAAATAGTTTAATATATAATATACCCTTATGCGTTTACCTTCAAACGAATAACGAAATTTCCTAAAACAAACTTAACTGGCTGTTAGGCCGCTGAAAAAGCGAAGTATTAAATTCAAAGCGTTCCGCATTCATCCCCAGCCGTTTGGTGTGCACCTTAAACTGCTGCCGGATCATTTCCGCGAGGTTGCCGTCTCCCCGCATGCGGCGTCCGAAATCACTGTCATTCACCTTCCCGCCGTGCATGCTTTCTATCATATGCCAGACCTTGTCTGCCCTGTCGGGAAAGTTTTTGTACAGCCAGTCGTTAAAAATGATCTTCACTGCATCATTAAGGCGCACCACGGTGTAACCGGCATACTTTGCCCCGTTGTCGGAAGCCTGTTCCAGCAGGCGGGGCACCTCATGATCATTGAGGCCGGGAATGAGAGGGGCCGTCATCACCCCCACGGGGATGCCCAGTTCAGACAATTCCCGGACCACCTTCAGGCGCTGCGCAGCCGTGGCCGTGCGCGGCTCCATTTTCTGACGCAGCTCTTCCTGCAGGGTAGTGATAGATACAAATACACATACCAGGTTATGCTCCGCCATTTTCTGGAGGATGTACTTGTCACGCAGCACCAGTGAATTTTTGGTGATGATGCCCACCGGCTGCCGGTACTCCCAGGCTACTTCCAGCAGCTGGCGGGTAAGCCAGAGCTTTCGCTCCAGCGGTTGGTAACAGTCTGTATTGCCGGAAATGGAAATGGGCTTGGGCGTCCAGTTCTTGTTGTTGAGAAATTTTTTAAGCAGCTCAGGCGCATTGCGTTTGGCCACTATTTTCCTTTCAAAATCAAGCCCTGCGCTGAAGCCCCAGTATTGGTGCGAATTCCGGGCATAACAGTAGATACAGCCGTGCTCGCAGCCCTGGTAAGGGTTCATGGAATACCACATGCCCACATCCGGGCTGTCTACCTTGTTCACTACGGATTTTGCATGCTCTTCAAATATCTGGGTGGGCACGTCTGCCTGCCACCATTCATCAATGCCCTCCGCATGCTCCTGGGCATATTCCTGCTCCAGGAACCGGTTCTTCGGGTTTACCTGGGCGCCTCGACCTTTATAGTAAGGGTTCTCTGACGGTGTATCGCTAAAAGGGAGCGTCATTACGCTAATATTTTTAGTAAATTTATACTAATTATATTAGCATTCCAAATTTAATATACGGCGGGTGCTAGATGATCTCCATCTGCTGCATCAGGAAAGTGGCGTTCTTGTTCCGCGCAATGCCCGGCCGCATGCGGTAGTCAAACAGCAGCTGGCCGTTGCTCAGGCTGCTTTCGAAACAATAGTTGCGGATCTGCTGCGGGTATTCAGTTTCCAGGGAGCCCAGCTCCAGGTCATGCGTGGCAATCATGCCCAGGCAGCGGAAGCGGAGAAAGTGGCGGATCAGCTCACGGGAGCCGGTCAGTTTGTCTTCCGAATTGGTGCCTTTCAGTATTTCATCCAGGATGATAAATACCTGCTGCCCGGTTTTGAGCACCTGTATAATATGCTGCAGGCGCAGCAGCTCAGCCTGGAAGTAAGAAGTATGGCGGGCAATGGAATCTTTGATGCGCATGGAGGTCATGATGCGCAACGGGTTGCAGGTAAAGCTGGCAGCGCATACCGGGGCGCCCGTCATGGCCAGCAACCAGTTTACACCTACGCTCCGCAGGAAGGTGCTTTTGCCGGACATGTTGGAGCCGGTGATGATATGGAACTGCTCCTGCTCCCCGATGCTGCAGTCATTCACCACACACTCCCCGGCAGGAATAAGGGGATGGCCAACGGCCGTGCCTGTTACGCCGGGAGTGGTCACCATTTCAGGGTACGTATAGGCGGGGTGGTTATAGGCAAAGGTAGCAAGACTGTTAGCTGTTTCCATTTCGGCAATCACCTGCAGCCAGTCCCGCACATCCTTTTTATGCCTGGCTTTCCATCTCTCCAGGGCAAAGGCACAATGCAGCTCGTACAGCAGGAAAGAATTGAGCACAACGCCCACCAGCAGGTTCAGCCGCTGGTCAAGCACATTACTGATGCGGGCCAGCTTTTTCAGGTCTTTGTCTGCCTCCGCTGCTTTGGCCTGCCGGGCCTGCAGCCAGGCCACGCCCTGCCAGTTGCCTTGCTTGATCAGCTGCAGCAGGGTGGCAAATTTGTGGAGCAGCTTTTCTTTATTGGATAGCAACTGGTGCTGCGCGTTCACCTTTTTCACGTTCAGCAGCAGCACGCCCCAGTTAACAAACAGCAAACCCAGCATGGGCACGTAATTACCGCTGCCTATGTAATAAGCTACCGCCAGCAGCACCAGGACCGGCATCAGCCAGCTGAGCACATACAAGCCGCGGCGGTGTAAAAAATCCATAGGGGCATCCAGCCACAGCCCGATCTCCCTTACGTCTTTCGGCTCTTCTTTAGACAGCCGCGCATGTGCCGCGTACAACTGCCTGAACTCCAGCTGCCCGCTAAGGGTACGTACGGCCTCCTGCATGGCCTGAATTTGCTTTACATCCTGCAATGGCTGCTGCAGCGCATTGGCCAGGTGCTGTTTGCCCGTAAGCGTACCGGTACGGTTCAGGTATTGAAAAAGGGAAGAGGGGCCAAAAACGTCCAGGTCCCCTGAAAAATCATGCTGGTCATTAACAAATTCTTCGCCGTTATCAAAGTCTGCCACATGTTCCGTTACCACTTTCAGCTCTTTTTCATTCAGCTGCAACAACGCTTCCAGCAAGGCCTGCCGATCTTTAGCCCGCTGATAGAACACCAGGCTCACCACAAAGCCGGCCAGCGCCGCCAGCATGAGCAGCAGCCATAACGCAGCAAAATCAGTGGCGAAATACCGGTAGCCGAAGTACAGGGCGCCAATAAAACAGATGAGCCGCGCCATGCTGAGATTGGTAAGCCGGGCGGCCGTTTGGGATAGCTGGGCTTTGAAATTGCCTATTTGTTGCTGATAGATGGTTGCCGGTTGCATACCGGAAAGATAAGCCAAAATTGAGGAGTAATAAAAGCAGGATGCCTGCAAAGGAAACAGGGCCGGTCACTACATTGACCAGCCCTGCCAATTATATTACATATTCCGCCGGTACTGCCCGCCCACTTCATACAACGCATGCGTGATCTGCCCCAGGGAGCAATACTTCACCGTCTCCATCAACTCCGCAAACAGGTTGCCGTTCTGCACCGCTACAGCCTGCAGCTGCTTCAGCTTTTCAGCGCCCAGGCTGGCATGCCTTTCCTGGAAAGCGTTCAGTGCCTTTATCTGGAATTCTTTTTCCTCCTGCGTGGAACGGATCACTTCCGCCGGGATAATAGTGGGAGACCCGTTCTTATTCAGGAAGGTGTTCACGCCAATGATCGGGAACTCGCCGGAATGCTTCAGCGATTCGTAATACAGGCTTTCTTCCTGTATCTTGTTACGCTGGTACATCCTTTCCATGGCGCCCAGCACGCCGCCTCTCTCGGTTATCCTGTTAAACTCCGCCAGCACGGCCTCTTCTACCAGGTCTGTCAGCTCTTCTATAAAGAAGCTGCCCTGGTTGGGGTTCTCGTTCTTGGCGGTGCCCAGCTCCCGGTTGATGATGAGCTGTATGGCCATGGCGCGGCGCACGCTTTCTTCCGTGGGCGTGGTAATGGCTTCATCATACGCGTTGGTGTGCAGGGAATTGCAATTGTCGTAAATGGCATAGAGCGCCTGCAGGGTGGTGCGGATGTCGTTAAAGTCAATTTCCTGCGCATGCAGGCTGCGACCGGAGGTCTGAATGTGGTATTTCAGTTTCTGCGAGCGCTCATTGCCTTTGTATTTGTATTTGATGGCCTTGGCCCAGATGCGGCGGGCTACGCGACCAATAACGGCGTATTCAGGGTCCATGCCGTTACTGAAGAAGAATGACAGGTTGGGCGCAAAATCATCTATATGCATGCCGCGGCTCAGGTAATACTCCACATAGGTGAAGCCATTAGCCAGCGTAAAGGCGAGCTGTGTAATGGGGTTGGCGCCCGCTTCTGCAATGTGGTAGCCGGAAATACTTACGGAATAAAAGTTGCGTACTTTTTCGCTGATAAAATATTCCTGTACGTCTCCCATCAGCTTCAGCGCAAACTCCGTAGAGAAGATGCAGGTGTTCTGCGCCTGGTCTTCTTTCAGGATGTCTGCCTGCACGGTGCCGCGCACGGTGCTGAGGGCATGGGCCTTTATTTTCCGGTACACGTCCGCTTCCAGTACATCGCTGCCTGAAATGCCCAGCAGCTGCAAGCCCAGCCCGTTGTTGCCATGGGGCAGGCTGCCCGCGTAATGCGGAAGCGGATGGTCGGAGAATTTCTTTTTAATGGTAGCTTCCACCTGCTCCGTTAAACCGTTGGCGGCAATGTATTTTTCACATTCCTGGTCAATGGCCGCGTTCATGAAAAAGGCCAGCAGAATGGGCGCGGGCCCGTTGATGGTCATAGACACGGAGGTTTTCGGATCGCAGAGATCAAAGCCGCTGTAAAGTTTTTTGGCATCATCTACGGTGGCAATGCTTACGCCGGAGTTACCGATCTTGCCGTAAATATCCGGCCGGTAGGCGGGGTCTTCACCGTAGAGGGTAACGCTGTCGAACGCGGTGGAAAGGCGTTTGGCGGGCTGGTCTACAGATACGTAGTGGAACCGTTTGTTGGTGCGTTCCGGGCCTCCTTCGCCGGCAAACATACGGGTAGGGTCTTCCCCTTCCCTTTTCAGGGGAAATACGCCGGCGGCGTAGGGGAACTCTCCCGGCAGGTTTTCCGTGAGCTGCCAGCGGAGAATGTCTCCCCAGTCTTTATACTGCGGCAGGCTCACTTTGGGAATGCGGGAATGCGAAAGGCTGTCGGAAAAAAGCGGCAGCCTGATCTCCCTGTCCCTTACCTGGAAGGCGTAATAATCCGCCCTGTATTTTTCCTGCAGTGCCGGCCAGGCGGCAATCAGCTGCCTGCAGTCTGCATGCAGCTGGGACTGTACATGCTCGCTGATACGCCGAAGCTCGTCTGCATGCTGCAGACCGGGCGTTTTAAGCACGCCTTCCACCTGGTACCATTGCGTGGCCAGGGCGCATTGTTCATTTACCCAGGCGCCGTATTCTTCAATGCTGCTTACTATTTCAGCCAGGTAGCGCACGCGCGCGGGCGGTATGATCTGGGATTTGGTGGAAGTGGTGAGGATGGGTTTGTCAGGATGGTCTTCCCCGAAATACACGCCGGTTTTCTCGGCAATACGGTGCATCAGGCGCCAGAAAAGCTGGTTCACGCCGGCGTCGTTAAACTGGGAGGCAATGGTGCCCACTACCGGCAGCTCGTCATCCTTGGATTCCCACAACCCGTTGTTGCGTTTGTATTGCTTGCGCACATCGTGCAGGGCATCCAGCGCGCCGGCTTTGTCAAATTTATTGATGGCAATCACGTCTGCATAATCCAGCATATTGATCTTCTCCAGCTGGGAGGCGGCGCCGTACTCCGGCGTCATCACGTAAAGGGCCACATCACAGTAATCTACAATAGCCGTGTCGCTTTGGCCTATGCCGGAGGTTTCGAGAATGATGAAGTCGAAGCCCGCTGCCTTGCAGATGTCGATAGCCTCTTGTATGTGCAGGCTGATGGCCTTGTCGCTTTCCCTGGTGGCCAGGGAGCGCATGTATGCACGGGGGTGATGGATGCTGTTCATCCGGATGCGGTCTCCCAGCAGGGCGCCGCCGGTTTTTTTCTTGGAGGGGTCTACGGATATGACGGCAATAGTACGGTTGTCATATTCATGCAGGAAGCGCCTCACCAACTCATCTGTTACACTGCTTTTACCTGCGCCGCCTGTGCCGGTAATACCCAGCACGGGCGCCTTGCGGGCGGCCATTACTTCCAGGTCTGCCTGTTGCCCGTTCATGGCAAAGTTTTCCGCGTAGGTGATGGCCCTGGCAATTTCAGGGGCGTCGTTCTTTGTGAGCTTTTCCTGTTGCAGTGTCCACTCTCCCTGTTTCACCGTTTCAAAATCGCATTGTTGTATCACGTCTTCTATCATGCCGCCCAGGCCAAACTTGCGGCCGTCGTCAGGGGAGTAGATGCGCGTAATGCCATAGGCATGCAGTTCCTCAATTTCAGCAGGCAATATGGTGCCGCCGCCCCCGCCGAAGATGCGGATATGGCTGCAGCCTTTTTCCTTCAGCAGGTCATACATGTATTTAAAAAACTCGATGTGCCCGCCCTGGTAAGAGGTGACGGCAATGCCCTGCGCGTCTTCCTGTATGGCGCAATCCACTATTTCCGCCGCTGAGCGGTTATGGCCCAGGTGTATCACTTCCGCTCCTGTGCTTTGCATGATCCTGCGCATGATGTTGATGGCAGCATCATGCCCGTCAAATAATGCGGCTGCCGTAACAATACGGACCTTGTGTTGTGGTGTGTATGACATAAGGCATGCAATTTACGAAAATAGGGGCTGCAGCACGTTGAGATGCAGAATTAGTCTTGCACAAACATGCTTGCAAATCCCTGTAATGCAAAATTCAGGTATTCCGGCCAGCAGCATTTAGCATTTCTGCAGATTTATTTAGCCCGAATGGAGAAAATACGGTGGCGAACGAAGGAATAACGAAGCTACCCAGGGAGATGAACGAACAAGTAAAGAAAGTCTGATCGTTCGTTACTTGTTCGTTACTCCTTCGTTACTCCTTCGTTCAAAACGGCCGAAACCCGCTGTGGCAGTGGAGCAATATTCTAGAAGCCGCTATGATAAAGGATTTGAAGGATGCAAAATGTAAAAACGAAAAAGGGGCGGCCGGAAAAAATCCCGACCAACCCCATTTTCTCAAAAGGTGATCTATCTAATTGTAGAACATAACGTGGAATTGATAAAACGCAATAGAATAATATGAAAAGCCATTGCTGGCTGAAGTGTTTCAGTATCGGGTTTTCTGTTCCAACAAAATTTTACCTTGATCGATTTAGATGTTTGGTCTCTGGCTACTACTATAAATATACCCCGGTAAATCGCTAGTGTGTATATTTTACACAATCTTAATTAAAATTTTGTTAAAAAACAATTTTTACGGCGTTCTTGCAGAAAATATACAGCCGTTGCCGGACGTGCCCGCACGCTGAACTCCCTTAGGGTAGAGGTTTCAGAAAGAAATAAAAATTTAGGGAAAGGTTAAAATAATATCAAAAACCGAGGTTTTTCTTCTGGCGCTGGTTATACTTTTCCTGGTTGAACTTGTACAGCCTGGCGGGGCGGTGGCGTACTTCCTGCTCTTCTTCATTGAGATCTATCAGGTAGTCCATAGCAAAGAACTTCTTGCGGAAATTACGCCTGTCCAGCTTCACGTCAAGTATAGCCTCATAGAGGTTCTGCAGCTCCCGCAGCGAGAATTTCTTGGGCAGCAGGTTAAACCCTACGGGCTGGTCTATCACCTTGCGCTGCAGCCTTTCCAGGCAGGTGGCCAGTATCTCACGGTGGTCAAAGGCCATTTGCCGGATATCTTTCACGGCATGCCAGTGCAGCTCATTGGAGTGGGTTTTCAGCTCCACATGCTCAATATTCACCAGGGAGTAGTAGGCAATGGTGATCACGCGGCCCGCGGGGTGGCGGTTAACGCCGCCAAAAGCCTGCACCTGCTCCATATACACGTCTTCCAGCCCCGTGCGCTCCCGCAGTACGCGGTAGGCGGCCGTTTCAATATCTTCATCAGGGTGCATAATATCTCCCAGCAAAGACCATTTGCCTTTGAATTCTTTCAGGTCAGACTCTATCAGCAATACTTTCAGCTCGTTCTCATCAAAGCCGAATATCACACAATCCACTGATATAGCGGCTTTGAAGTAATCCTGGATCTCAATAAGGTGGGTGTTAATGTTCTTGGCGGACATATTACATAATCGTGGAATGTCAATAAAACGTAGTAGCTAACGGCCTGCTTCATAGAGGGCCTTTCCGTAAATATAAGTAGCTAAAATCTTAATTGCAGGAATTTTATCTTCCGGCGCCAGCATCAGGTCATCACTGGTTATCACAAAATCTGCCGCCTTGCCTGGTTCAAGGCTCCCTTTCTCTGTTTCTTCAAAAGCGGCATGAGCGGGCCAAAGGGTAATACCCCGCAGTGCGGCCTCGCGGGAGAGGGCATTTTCAGGCTGAAAACCGCCCTGCGGGTAGCCGCTATTGTCTTTCCGGGCCACGGCGGCGTAAAAGGTGAGCAGGGGGTTGATGTGCTCTACCGGGAAATCCGTACCCAGGGGCAGCCAGCCGTTTTGTTCCAGCAGCCGGCGGTAGGCATAGGCATGCCGCAAACGCTGCGGGCCCAGCCGCTCTCCTGCCCAGTACATATCTGAGGTGGCATGGGTGGGCTGTACAGAGGGCACAATGTTGTTTTCGCCAAACCACCTGAAGTCTGCCGAATCTACCACCTGCGCGTGCTCTATACGCCAGCGGCGGTCATTCCTGCCCTTTAGCACGGCGGCGTATATACGAAGTATTTCCCGGTTGGCGGAATCTCCAATGGCATGGGTGCACATCTGTATACCGGCGCCAGCCAGCCGGGCAGCCTGTTGTTCAAAATAGGCGCGGTCTTTCAGCATAAACCCTTTCCAGCCGGGCTTGTCTGAATAATCGTGCAGCAGGCAGGCGCCACGGGAGCCCAGCGCCCCGTCTCCATAAAACTTCACGCTCCGTACCTGCAGCCGCCCGCTCCGGTAGGGATTGTTCTTTACCAGCCAGCTGATGTTCTGCTCATTGTCGCTTAACATGATGTTCAGCCCCAGGTGCAGCCGGCCTTTTTGCAGCAGGCTGTCAAGCAGCTGCATGTCGGGAACGGAAAGGCCGCAGTCCGTTAAGCTGGTGATACCCGCGGCCAGGCAGTTGGCCTCAGCCTGCAGCAGGGATGCTTCCAGCTCCGCCAGGGAAGGTGCGGGTACTTTATCTGCCACAGGGTCTATGGCATTATCTATCAACAGGCCCGTCAGCTGCCCGTTTTTTGTTTCAAAGCTGCCTCCTGTAATAGTTTGCCCCGGTTTGATGCCGGCTGCGTTCAGGGCCGCCTGGTTGGCCATGGCGGCGTGGCCGTCTATACGCCGCAGTAACACCGGCGTAGTCGGGAAAAGGCTGTCAAGCCCGGTTTTGTCAGGAAAGGCTTTCTGCTCCCAGTCATTCTGGTCCCAGCCGCCGCCCAGCACCCAGGCAGAGGGGTGAGCGGCGGCAAAGGCCTTCACCCGGTCAAGCGCTTCGGGCCAGCTTTTGGTGTCCCGCAGGTCTACCGTACGCAGGGAAGCGGCATACCCCATGAAGTGGGCATGCGCATCGTTAAAACCGGGATATATGGCGGCGCCTCCGGCGTTTTTCTCCTCCGCGGCCGTAAAGCGGCCTTGTATAAATTCATTGGTGCCCACGGCCAGCACCTTGCCGTCTTTCACGGCCATGGCCTGCACCACCGTGTTGGCGGGATCAAGGGTGTAAATATGGGCATGATGAACGATGAGGTCTGCTTTTTCCTGCCGGCTGCAGGCGGCAAGCGCCAGCAACGCCGCAAGGCAAAGGGGGTAGTTTTTAGGCATACGATTCTTTTTAAATCTGGCGTTGGTATTTACAGGCCCTGCCGGGTCAACTCGTCCGGCTCACATCACCGGCCTCCTGGAAGGGTTCCGCACCGGTAAAATCTACCGATGCCCACCGGCTATTCACATACACCGCTTTTACCCGACAGATACCGCCTGCCGGAAATTTATTGCAGGGTAAAGATTAAATTTACGCCAGAGTTTTTGACTTATCAAGTTCATCATGTACACGAAAGAAACAGAAATAACCCTGGCGCGCCTTGGCAAAACCTTGCTGGCCCAGGCGGCAAAACCTTCCAAAGACACCGCGGAAGAGCTGGCGGATTCATTGAGGCAGGTGATCCGGTATAGTGACTGGCGGTATTACATCCAGGATGACCCCGTGCTCAGCGACCAGGAATATGACCAGCTGTTTTCCTGGCTCAAGCAGCTGGAAAAAGATAACCCCAACCTGGTGTCTCCGGACTCGCCTACCCAGCGCGTGGCACAGGGGCTTACCAAACTGTTCCCTACTGTGCAGCACCTGGTGCCCATGCTGAGCCTGGAAAACTCTTACAATGCGGAAGACCTGGTAGACTGGGACCGCAAGGCGCGCGAGCTGGCCAAGCTCCCGGAAATTGAGTACTGCATAGAGCCGAAGTTTGACGGCGCCAGCATTTCCCTTATTTACGAAAACGATATGCTCTCCCGCGGCGCTACGCGCGGAGACGGCGTGCAGGGAGATGAAATTACCGTCAACATCCGGCAGATACGCACCATTCCGCTGTCTGCCAACTTCTCTGCATACGGCATCCAGCAGATAGAGCTTCGGGGCGAAGTGCTGATCAACAAAAACACGTTCAAAAAGCTAAACGAACAACGGGTGGCTGAAAACCTGCCCCCGCTGGCCAACCCGCGCAACGCCGCCTCCGGCTCCCTGCGCATTGTAGATCCCGGAGAAGTAGCCAAACGCGGCCTGGAAGCTTTCCTCTACAATATGAGCTACCATACCATGCAACCCGGCATGGCTGAGCCGGAAGCCATACAAACGCACAGCAATACGCTGCAAATGTTGTGGGACCTTGGTTTCAGAAGCCCTAACAAGGAAAAGAAAGTGGTACGCGGCATACAGGCGGTGATAGATTATTGTAATGAATTTGAAGCCCGCCGGGATGATCTGCCTTATGAAATAGACGGCATGGTGATCAAGGTGAACGACTATGCCTTGCAGGACAAAATGGGCATGACCACCCATCACCCGCGCTGGGCCATGGCCTACAAGTTCAAAGCCCGGCAGGGCACCAGCAGGCTGCGTAACGTGGAATTCCAGGTGGGCCGCACGGGCTCCATCACCCCCGTTGCCAAAATAGACCCCGTACCCATCGGCGGCGTAACGGTAGGTTCTATTTCCCTCTTCAATGAAGACGTGATCAGGGAAAAAGACCTGAAAATCGGAGATACGGTGCTGGTGGAAAGGGCGGGCGATGTGATACCCTACATTGTAAAATCCATGGCAGACCTGCGGGACGGGTCTGAGCGGGATATTGTATTTCCCACCGAATGCCCTGTCTGTAAAGACAAGCTGGTACGGCCGGAAGGTGAAAGCGTTTGGCGCTGTGTGAACATCAGCTGTGAAGCGCAAGTGGTGGAGCGCATGATCCACTTTGTAAGCAAAGACGCCATGGACATCCGCAGCCTGGGTGAAAGCAACGTGCGGAAATTCTACACGCTGGGCCTGCTGAAAGAAGTGCCCGGTATTTATACGCTCGATTTTGATGCCATTGCCAAACTGGAAGGTTTCGGCGCCAAATCCATCACCAACCTGCGCACGGCCATTGACAACAGCCGCACCCAGCCGCTGCACCGCCTGATATTCGGGCTGGGCATACGGTACGTGGGTGAAACTACCGCCAAAACCCTGGCCAACGCGGTAGATCATTTGCTTGACCTGGCGCAGTTCTCCGAAGAGCAATTACTGGCGCTGGAAGATATTGGCCCCAAGGTGGCCGGTTCTGTACGCCAGTTCTTCAGCAACCAGGACAATCTGCACATGCTGCAAAAGCTGGAAGAGCTGGGCCTCAACCTGCACAGCACCAAAGGCGCCCTCTCCGCGGAGGGCACGCTCAGCGGGCAAACCTTCCTGTTTACCGGCACGCTCAACAAACTCAAACGCAGCGAAGCGGAAGAAATGGTGGAGCAGCACGGCGGTAAAATACTGAGCGGTGTAAGCAGCAAGCTCAACTACCTGGTGGTGGGAGAAGACGCCGGCAGCAAGCTGGAAAAAGCCAAGAAGATCAACACCGTCAAGATCCTTTCGGAAGACGATTTTATAAAAATGGTAACCGCGCCCTAACAATGAGTGACGAACATTTTATGCAGCAGGCGCTCAACGAAGCCCGCAAAGCACAGGAAAAGGGAGAAGTGCCGATAGGCGCGGTGGTGGTGGCAAACGGGCAGATAATCGGCCGCGGGCATAACCAGGTGGAAATGCTCAACGACTGTACGGCCCACGCCGAGATGATAGCGCTCACGGCCGCCTTCAACTACATGGGCGCCAAATACCTGCCGGATGCCACACTGTACGTAACGCTGGAGCCCTGCGTAATGTGTGCCGGCGCGCTATACTGGAGCAAAATAGGCCGCATTGTGTACGCCGCCGCTGATGAAAAGAACGGCTACCGCCGCGTCACCGGAGAAAAATCTCCCTTTCATCCGAAAACGAAAATTGAAAGCGGCCTGCGCGGGGAGGAAAGTTTAAGCATGGTGAAAGCGTTTTTTGCGGCAAGGCGGAAATAGAGCCTGGCATGCCGTTTTAACTAACGCAAAGAGGCCCGAAGCAATGCTTGCGGGCCTCTTTGTTATATTCAAATAACGTTCTATTTCCCGCCCTCTTTCTTCACCTCCATCAGCTGGTTCAGGCTCATCAGCTGTTTCATGGTCTTTTCCATACCTTCAGAAGAACCATCCAGGAAAATCACATTGCCCTTGGAGTTTTCGGAGAAGTGTTTGATCCCTTCCACCCACATGGAAAAGAGTATCACAGACGTGTCAAGGTTAGCCTGCTGCATTTCTTTTGCAGCCATGGTCATGCCCTTGGCTACTTCTTCACGGAAAAGGGCTACGCCCTGGCCGCGCAGCTGGGCCGCTTGCCGTTCTGCTTCCGCGGCAATTTTAATGGCGTTGCCGTCTGCCTCGGCGGCCTTCGTTTTGGTGATGAGCAATGCCTGGCCTTCGTTTTCCGCGGCGGCCTTCAGGTTGTTGGAAGCCACCACCTGCGCCATGGAGCGCATGATGGCTTCGTCAAACGTAATATCGTTCAACTGGAGGTCTTGCAGGTGAAAACCCCACTGCTCCAGCGTCAGGTCTATCTGCTCCTTCACATGTTCCGTAATGTCTTTGCGCAGCGCCAGCACTTCCGCCTGCCTTTTAGTGGCCACAAAGCCGCGGATGGAGCCTTCTATGGTACGCACCAGCGCCTGCATGAAACTGCGCTCGTCCATGAACTTGAAGGCTACGTTCTTGATGGTTTCCTCTGCCTGGTTCAGCACGGAATACAGGAGCATGGCCTTGAAGTATACATTGGCCTGGTCTACCGTAATGGCCTGGAACTCCAGCTCCACGGAGCGGTTCTGTATGGAAATGCGTTTGAATACTTTTTCTATGAGGGGTATTTTGAAATTGAGACCGGGAAAGAGGATGCGGTTGTATTTCCCGAAAATGGTGGTGACCCCGATGGTGCCCTGCTGTACCGTGACGAAAGAGGTCAGCACAATCAGCAGCAGGAGGGCCAGAACAACATACAAAACAATATTATCCATAGCGTAGCGGATTTTAAGGATTACTTTCAAATGTAATCAAAATCCTTCACTACGGCAGCAGCAGGTTTCCAAACGTGGATGCAAGACCGGGATTGCATGGCAAAAGGGAACAATAACAAACAATGAATGAACCGTTCGCGCACGGGTTAACACGAAACAACGCATGAAAGAATAAACATTTGCTATATCTTCTGGCATTTACGGAAGTAGATGAACACGTCGTCTAGTTCAATTTGTTTCAATTGATAAGCCAACTGGGTTTTAAGGTCATCTGCCTCTTCCTTTATTTTTTTATACTGGTCTTTTAATGTCTGATACCGGCGAACTATTTCTTCGGGTGTAGCTGACTGATCTAACGCCAGGATATCATACGCCTTGTCTTCGGTTATCATAGTGATAAGTATTACGCTAAACTATCCAAATGAACTCCGTTCCTATTCAGCTACTAAAATACTGGAGTTTGGGACGCCGGAAAATACCCAAGCTTGGGTATTTTTTCGCGCCAATCCCACATCACACGTGCGTTGTAGCCGATTTACAGATTAAAAATGAACATATACAAACTGATTATCAACTGTCCGCAGGAAGGGGTTTATTGCATGCCGATCTGTTTGGCGAGCGCCACCAGTTCAGACGTATTTCTGACCTTTAATTTCAGGCGGATGTTTTTGCGGTGGGTTTCAACGGTATAGCGGCTTAAATTTAAGTTCTCTGCAATTTCCTTATTGTTATGCCCGCTGGCGGCCAGCATAAAAATATCTTTTTCCCGTGCGGTAAGCTTGTTCAACGCGTCTTCATTGCGGCGGCGCAATACCTCCCGCAGGGCTTCGCTGATCTGGTTGCCCGTGTCTATGGCATTGGTAAAATCGAGGAACACGCAGATCACGTCTACTACGTTGCCCTGCTTGTCAAAAGTAAAGGGAATGCCCAGCCCTACCACCCAGAACCAGTCCGGGCTGTTGCGCCGGCGTACGCGCAGCACGCCGCCATACATAGATTTCTTTTCCCGGAAAGATTGTTGGGAGATGGCCAGAATGCTCGTATCGTCCGGATGAAGTATTTGCCTGAAAAATTCTGTGCCCAGTGAGAGAATTTCTTCCTGTGAATACCCTAATGTGTCTGTAAGCCTTTTGTTACACCAGTTAACTGCCTTCCTGGAGTTGTTGGACGTATAAAGCATTGCCGGCACCTGATCTATGATTGCTTCCAATCTTTCCAGCTGGCTCCGCAATTTTGCATTCTCCGATATCAGCGCATCCTGAGAATCGCGGTTTTCTGTGCCCATGTCCTGCATATTTATATTTTAAACAAACAATAGTGAAAACTAACGATGAATACTATACGAATATAATTAAATGTGAAACATCCGTTATAACACCTTTATGTAAATATAAAAGAAAAAGCCATATATCCAAACGTCATTAACACCCGGTTCCCGCCATAACGGCCGTCTGGAGAAAGGGTTTGACAATTACCGCATTAGGCAGTAAATTTGGTGCTCATTGTATCTTAATATAATTTTTAACCCATAAAAATTGGATTATGGCATTTACACTTCCTGCTTTGCCGTACGCTTCAGATGCGCTGGAACCGCATTTTGACAAGCTTACGATGGAAATACATCATGGCAAGCACCACCAGGCTTATGTAGACAACCTGAACAAGGCTATAGCCGGTACCGAGAACGAGAATAAAACACTGGAAGAGCTGGTAGCCAAAGCAGGCGCCATCAGCCCTGCCGTGCGTAACAACGGCGGCGGCCACTGGAACCACAGCTTCTTCTGGACCAGCCTGGCCCCCAACGCAGGCGGCGCTCCCAGCGGCAAGCTGGCAGATGCTATCAACAGCGCTTTCGGCTCTTTTGATGCCTTTAAAGAAAAATTCAACAATGCCGGCATGACCCGCTTCGGCTCCGGCTGGGCCTGGCTGATCGCAAAAGACGGCAAGCTGGAGATCACTTCCACCCCCAACCAGGACAATCCCCTGATGGACGTTGCTGAAGTAAAAGGCACTCCGCTGCTGGGCGTAGACGTATGGGAGCATGCCTATTACCTGAAGTACCAGAACCGCCGCGCAGAATACCTGGCCGCTTTCTGGAACGTGGTAAACTGGGACGCGGTGAGCAAACGCTTCGCCTAGTCAACACCTTCTTACATTAAAAAAGGGTTGCATCCGCATGGATGCAACCCTTTTCCGTTATAAGCGGGGCGCTTATTTCAGCTCCCTGATCTTCATGTTCTTGAACCACACTTCGCTACCATGGTCTTGCAGGCAGATGTGGCCTTTTTTGGCCGTGCCGTAACCCTTGTAGTCTTTCCATTTACCGGTGGTTTTGGCTTTCTGCCACTCGTCTGTCCACATCTCGGTATCTACCACCTTTTCTCCGTTCAGCCAGTGTTCTACCTTACCCTTGTTCACTACAATCCGGGTATGGTTCCAATCGCCCACGGGCCTGGCAGCCAGCTTGGAAGGCGGGTTCATAGCGTAGTTGGCGCCTGATTTCTGCCAGTCTTCCAGCTTTTCAGGAAAGTTTTCATCATCTATCAGCTGGTATTCAGGGCCGCTCATGTAAGGCGCTTCAAACTCTTCCGTTACCAGGTAAAGGATGCCGCTGTTGCCCTGGGGCGCAATTTTCCAGTCTGCCACCAGCTCAAAGTTATCGTACTGGTTGTTGGTGATGAGGTCTCCGCGCATGTCACTCTTGTCTGTAGCGCTGCCTATGCAATGCAGCAGGCCGTCCTGCACACCCCAGGTGTTGGACTCCTTGCCTTTGTAAATGCGCCAGCCGTCCAGGCTGGTACCGTTGAACAGCAGCGTCCACCCTTCTGCTTTTTCAGCTTCGGTGAGCACGTTGGCAGGCGGTTCGGCGGTGGCCATGTTTTCGCTGCCTGCTGTTACGGAATCTTTTTTCTCTTCCTTGGCCGCATTGTTGCAGGAGGCCACCGCCAGGGCGGCTGCGCAGAACGCGGGGAGAACCAGTTTTTTCATATTGTCAATCATTTATTTGTTAACCGTTTTGAGATTTTTAGGATCCCAGTGCATGATCCTGTTTTCGAAGTAGCTGTCGTTACACAGCAGCGCAGGCGCCGCGGCGCGGTAGCCGAACAGTGCGTCTTCCGCCACTTTCCCTTTGGTACGCATGGCGTTGAAAAGATTGTAAAAGTGATCGAAATGCGCGCCTTTATAGCCTTCTTCCGCTGCATACACCAGTTTGTCCGGGTCAAGCATGTGCTTTCTTTCATACACATACTGCTTGCCGTTCTCCTTGGCCTGCTTGCCTTGTGCCAGCGGGTCAGAAGCGTCTACGGTGTTTTTGTTGCGGAGCACGGTTACACGGTCCCACTCAACGGTCATGGAACCTTCACTGCCTACCATGCGGAGGTAGTTGGTACCACCGGTGCCGTCTACAAAGTTCACGCGCAGCGAAAGATTGAAAGCGGGGTGCACTTCCGTTTGCGGGTAATCGAACATACCCAGCATCACGTCCGGCACTTCACGGCCGTCTTTCCAGTAGCGGAGGCCGCCGGTAGCCATGATCTTGTTGGGGCCAATAGAGCCGGTCACCAGGTGGAGGCTGCTGAAGAGGTGTACAAACAGGTCTCCGGATACGCCGGTACCATAGTCCCGGTAATTTCTCCAGCGGAAAAAGCGCAGCGGGTCAAAGGCACGTTTTTTATTGTTGGAGAGAAAGGCGTCCCAACCTACAGTAGCGGGAGATGCGTCTGCCGGAATGGGGTATTGCCATGCACCGGTGGGAGACATCCTTGCCCAGAAACCTTCTGCATAGTTCAGCTCCCCAATGGCGCCGTCTTTCAGCAGCTCGCGGGCTTTTTCATTACCCAGGGAACTTACGCCCTGGCTGCCCACCTGGAAAACCACGCCTTTATTGCGATTCTGCGCTTCCACTACCGCGGGGCCTTCGGTTACGTCATGCACCATCGGCTTTTCGCAATACACGCTTTTGCCGGCGTTCATGGCGGCCACGGAAATATCTTTATGCCAGCTATCGGGCGTGGCAATGATCACGGCGTCGATATCTTTTCTTTGCAGTATCTCCTTGTAATCGCGGGTAGTATAAATGTCGTTCCCCCATTTCTTTTTGGCATCCGCCAGGCGGCCGTCATACAGGTCGCAGGCAGCAACCAGCTTCACACCGGGCACCTTGATGGCGGAGTTAGCGTCTTCTGTACCCATTCCCCCTGCGCCTATCAATGCTATCTGTATCTGGTCATTGGCGCTGTAATGGTCTTTTGCACGTGCCAGCTGTTGAAGGCTTCTTTTACGGTCTGCAGCGGTAATGATGTTGGGAAGCAGCGAAGCTCCTACCACCCCTTTGGCCAGCCTGGTAATAAACCCCCTGCGGGAATTACCCTTCAAATGTTCTGTCATACTGTTTTTCGTTTATCGTTCTTTGAGCTTTTGATCAGTGCAAGATGTTAATATAAAAATAATTTACCGCAAACGCAAAACAGCGTTCACGGGCAAATGGTCTGACGCATAGGTTTCGGGTATTACCACGTGTTTCAGCACCTCAAATTTACCGGGCGTAAAGGCAATAAAGTCTATACACCGGCGGGGATTGATCACGGGAATAGTGGGTGCGCAATTATCGCAGGTGCGGGTAAGGTGCTTGTCCAGCTCATTGATCACCGGCGTGCCGTTGGCCGCGTTCAGGTCTCCGGCCAGCACTACGGGGTACGGCTGTTTTTGCAGTATTTCCGTTACTTCCCTGATCTGCACCTGGCGGTTGGAATCGCTGCGTTGTGCATCCAGGTGGGTGCAGGCCATCAGCAGGCGTTTGTTGCCGGGCAACTGCAGCAGGGCGGTGGCCAGAACACGTGGTTCTCCATTGGTACCGGGCAGGGTGGTAAGCGGGTAACGTTTGGTTTCCAGGATGGGGAACTTTGAAAGGATGGCCACACCGTACTCCCCGCCGCCGTAGTCGATGCCTTTGGCAAAAAAAGAATGCATGCCGGCCTGTTTGGCCAGCGCCTCAGCCTGGTGCAGGTCTTTCCCGGAACGGTCTGTATGCACGTCTACCTCTTGCAGGGCCACTATATCCGGCGCGGCATTGCTGATCACTCTGGCAATGGCGGGCAGGTCTATCTTGTCTTTTTCAGACGGCGGATTGGCGTGGTGGATGTTGTAGCTCAGCACGTTGATGGTACCGGGCGTTTCAACCGCAGCGCGGCGGGAACCGGCGCAGGAGGCCAGTATTACAGACAATAAGAGGAGTAAGCTGTTTCGCATGGTCAGCAATTAATGAGAATAGAAACCATAAAAAAACAAAAAACAATTTAACCGTGCAACGGATACACGGCTAAATTGTAAAAGATGTAAGGGGTAAAGGAGGAAATTATTTTTTCCCCAGCAGCTCCTGGTATTGGGCGGGGTTGGTGAGAAGGGCCACGGCCTGGTCTACATCACGGTCCCAGCTGAGGCCTTTTTCAATACGGCCCTGCTGGGGATAGTAGCGGTTCATGATCTCTTCTTCCAGCAGGTGTTTAATTTCCGTTTTGTTGCGGAGCAGGTCCTGCTTCTTGTCATGTTTCATTTTCTGCTGCAGGGCCTCAAATTCTTTGGCAAGACCGCTGTAATACTTTTCCCTTTCCGCGGTGGTACGGAAACTTTCCAGGGCTTCTTCGCTGCGGGTTTTGTAGCTATAGTCACGCCCGTCCAGGAATTTCACGAACTCGTCAAACTCGGCTTCGGAAAGATTGAAACTGGCTGCGGGTTTTACCTGCTGGTGGGAATAATAATACTGGGTGGCATAGTCGAAAATATACTGTTTGCGCAGCAGGGTGATGGCTACCTGGCTCAACACCATGTTGTCTACCTTGGCGTCTGGCTCAATGCCGCCGCCATCTTTTACAGGGCGGCCACCGGCGGTCACAAAGGAGCGGCGCAGGGAATCGGGTACATAATCCGCCTCGCCTTCTTCATTACGGGTGGTGTAGTCTATAGCCTGGATGCAGCGGCCGCTGGGTGTGTAATAGCGGGCGGTGGTCACTTTCAGCTTGGCGTTGTAAGGCAGGGGGCGGGTGGTTTGCACCAGGCCTTTGCCGTAGGAACGCTGGCCTACTACCAGGCCACGGTCAAGGTCTTGCACGGCGCCGGCCACTATTTCGGCCGCGGAGGCGGAGGAGCGGCTGGTGAGCACCACCAGGGGAATAGCCTGGTCTATAGCGGTTTGCGTGGTTTTATACTCACGGTCCCAGCTTTTCACCTTGCCTTTGGTGGAGACGATCAGTTTGTTCTTGTCTATAAAGATGTTAGACAGGGTAACGGCCTCTTCGAGCAAACCGCCGGGGTTGCCGCGCAGATCGAGCACGATGCCTTTCATGCCGGGGTTGTCTTTTTTCAGCCGTTCAAATGCTTCCTGCACTGCCTGGCCGCTGCCTTCCGTGAACTGCGTCATTTTGATATAGCCGATGTTGTTACGCACCAGGCCGGCAAAGCTGACAGGTTTCACGTTAATATCTTCCCGCACTATTTTATAGGGCGTTTCTTTTTCGGTGATGGGGTGGCGCAGTACGATGTTGAGCACCGTGCCGGGGTTGCCTTTCAGGTAGCGGCTCACTTCTTCCTGCTCCATGTTTTTGGCGCTCTTCCCGTCAAGAGACACAATGATGTCTCCCGCTTTAACACCGGCGCGGGCCATGGGGCTGCCTTCATACACGTCTGTAATGGTGGTCCATTCCCCTTCTGTATAGATGGAGGTGCCTACGCCGCCGTATTTACCGGTGGCCATAAAGCGCAGTTCGTCCAGCTCCTCTTCGGGCACAAAGTCCGTATAAGGGTCTGTTTCCTCCAGCATGGCCTCTATACCCTTGTGCATGAGTTTTTCCGGCGGCAGGTCTTCTACGTAGTAGGTGTTCAGCTCCCGGTAAAAAGCCGCAAAAATATCGAGGTTCTTGGCAATCAGGAAGTATTTATCGCTGTTGCGGAATGCTGCAAAGACCAGGCACAGGCCCAGCAGTGAAAACAGGATGATCTTCTTTTTTGAAATCCGCATGCTGTACAATTGTAGAGATGAATGAAGCCAGGTTAAGGTACCGGGTCGTAACCGTGGCCGCCCCAGGGGTTGCATCGGAGGATGCGCCTTGTGGTAAGCCAGAAGCCTTTAAAGATACCATGCTTTTTGAATGCTTCCAATCCGTATTGTGAGCAGGTAGGTGTATATCTGCAGCGGGAACCAAGCAGGGGGCTCAGGAACCACTGGTATATTTTGATGAGTATGATGAAAGGGATGCTGAGTATTTGCAGTATTTTCTTCATTGCACACTATCCGCCGGCCACTTGTTTATTTCCTTTACCAGCTTCTCTAAAATTACCGAAAATTTATGGCGCAACGTGGGGAAATCGGGTATTTTTTTGTCTGTATAGATAAAAAAAACGGCCATCCGGGCGGATCTGGCCTTCAATGCATCATACAGGGCCTGCTTTTCAAGCCGGTAACATTCCCGGCCCAGGCGTTTAATGCGGTTGCGGTCTACCGCCCTGGGGAAGCGGCGGGAAGATACGCTGAACCCGGCCTGAACGGGGTATTTTTCCGTGGTGAGCCTGGCCGGCATAAAGATCACCCGGTAAGGGAAAACAGAAAACGCTTTTCCGTCCCGAAAAAGCGTTTCAATCATTTTCCTGCTTTTTAACTTCTCTTCCTTGTTAAAAGAATAAGTTTTTATGGCAATATGAGTTTATGACGGATTATTTCAGCTTGCGCTCGTCAGATACAGTCAGTTTTTTTCTGCCTTTGGCCCGGCGGGATGCCAATACTTTACGGCCGTTGGCAGTTTCCATTCTCTTTCTGAAACCGTGTACGCTCTTTCTGCGTCTGTTATGCGGTTGAAAAGTACGTTTCATCTGTTAATGTTTGTTTTGCTTTGTCAGATGGAACCTCGCATGCGCGGTTGCATCCTTTTTTAATTTTTCACTTAAACTTTGATACTCATCCGTTTCAGGCAGACTGTGACCAGCCCCGTTTAAAACGGAAGGCAAAGGTAGGGTAAAATATTTAAAATGAAAAGCGGGCGGGGAAATAAAAAGGCAAAAAAGCGAGTCAAAAACCAATACGATGATAATCAATTCATTATAAATGAAAACCGGGGAAGCCATATTCATGGTTCCCCGGTCTCAATGCGTTATCACCCTTATTTGGTAGCAGGCGCGGCAGCGGTAGCTGAAATACCCAGTTTGGTTTTCACGGCAGCCAGGATGTCATCTCCGGCAGGAGAAACCAGCAGGCCTCCCTGAGAGCTGTCCAGCACGTAGTTGTAGCCTTTTTCTTTGGCCACGTCTTCAATGGCTTTGCGGGCTTTGTCATATACGGGCCTCAGCAGCTCGTTCTGTTTCTGGCCGATCTTTTCCTGGGCCACTTGTTGGAACTGCTGAATGCGTTGCTGTGCTTCCTGGATCTCCTTGGCTTTTACTTCCTTCATGGTTTCGCTCATGGTGGGAGTTTTGGCGAGCTCGTCGTCAAAAGCCTTCATCTTCTTGTTATATTCGTCTATGAGTGTTTTGCTTTCTTTTTCGAGATTTCCGGCAAAGGTTTCGATTTCTGTCTGCGCTTTTTTGCTTTCCGGCATAGCCTCAATCAGAGCCTGCGTATTGATATGCGCGATTTTGGACTGTGCGGATGCCTTCACACTGCAAAAGCCGGTGAGTGCAACAACTGCAATAATTACATACTTCTTCATGATGATGTTGTCTAGTGTTTAAAAGAAAATAAAAAAGTTATAGGTAGAGAATAATTGACTGCTTACTTTTTAACGCCCAGTGATTTCAGTATTTCCTCGCTCTTGTCCAGCTTCGGATCTGAAAAAATAACGGTGATGCCGCCTGACTTGTCCAGCACAAAATCATACATACGGGCAGCCGCCAGCTTCTGTACGGCATTGTAAATTTTATCCTGGATGGGCTTCACCAGCTCTTCCCTCTTCTTGAACAGGTCTCCCTCATATCCGAAGCGTTTTTTCTGCAGGTCTTTGGCGTCTTTTTCGCGGGCAATGATCTCATCTTCTCTTTTCCGTTTCAGCTCGTCTGTCAGCATTACCTGCTCTGCCTGGTACGATTTATACATCCTGTCTACTTCCTGGAACTTGGCATCTATCTCTTTCTGCCACTGTTCCGCAATAGCATCCAGCTTCTTTTGCGCATCCTTGTAATCGGGAATGCTTTCAAGAATGTATTTGGTATCTATCACACAATACTTCTGCGCCAGGGCCCCCATTACGGAGCCAATTACCAAAACCGCTGTGATCAAAAATCTTTTCATGTGAATAAGGTTTGTTGGGTTATACTGCTCCCCCGTTTTCCGGAGGTTTCGCAATATATAATAAATATTTTATTCCGGTTCAAAGCCCAGCATGAAGGTGAACTTGGCGGCATCCTTCATTCCTGCCCCCGGCCTTAACCTATCCAATCCTATGCCATAGTCGAAACCAAGCAGGCCGAACATAGGCAGATAGAAGCGCGCGCCCACGCCCACAGAGCGCCGCAGACGGAACGGGTCATATTCCTTGAAGTCGCGGTAACCGTTGGCCGCTTCCATGAATATGAGGCCGAAAATGGTGGAGCTTGGGTTGAGGCTGAAGGGATAGCGCAGTTCCATCACATATTTGTTGAACATGGTGAAACCGGAGTATCCTGCGGGTATGCCACCGTTTTCCGGGTTCAGCTTCGGGTTGGAGGTGTAATACACCGGGTAACCGCGCTGGGAAATGATGTCCCTGTCATACACCGCAAAGTTGCTCAAACCATCGCCCCCCAGCTCAAAGCGCCCGAAAGGAGAAAGGGTAGTGCGATTGTTGTACCGGCCCAGGTAACCGAACTTGGCGGCTACTTTCAGTACGAGGGATTTATTGTCTGTACCGCGGGGGCGGCTGAGGGGCACGTACCATTCAGCGCTCATACGGTATTTCTGGTATTCAATGAACTTGAACTGCTCTGCAATGGGCTCCGCCTTGTAATCCTTTTCAGGGTTGAAGACGGAGTAGGGCGGTGTGAACTGGCCATACACCATGAAGCTGGAACCGCTACGAGGGAATATCTGCTGGTCAACAGAAGAACGCGCCAGCGTAAGGCGGAAGCTCAGGTTGTTGGAGGTGCCGGTTTCAAAGCCGGGCATGCCGAAGTAGTTATAGTCCCACAGTTTATAACGCTGGTACTGGATGGAGTACTGGAGAGAGAACCAGTCATCAGGCCAGCGCAGCTGCTTGCCTAGGGAAACGGACCCACCCATTACTTTCAGGTAGGCGTCTTCGTTCTCCACCGTTTGGCCATAATATTTGGCCATGGCAAACGGGCTCTGGTGGCTGCTGTAGAAGCTCACGGAGAACGGGTTCCGCTTTTTGCCGCCCAGCCAGGGTTCGGTGAAAGAGAAGTTGTAGGAGCGGTATGCTTTACCGTTGGAAGATATTCTTACGCTCAGCTTCTGGCCATCGCCGCTGGGCAACGGGTCCCAGGTTTCTTTTTTGAAGATATTGCGCAGGGAGAAGTTGTTGAAGGTAACGCCCAGCGTACCGGTGAGGCCTATGTAGCCGCCCCAGCCCGCGGAAAGCTCCAGCTGGTCATTGGCTCTTTCTTCTACTTTATAGTCAATATCTACGGTACCGTTCTGCACGTCCGGCACAGGGTTCATACCAATGGTCTCAGGGTTGAAGAAACCCAGCTGCGAAATTTCACGTTGTGAACGTATCAGGTTCTGCCGGCTGAATTTTTCACCGGGCAGGGTGCGCAGCTCGCGGCGTACCACGTGCTCATTGGTTTTTTCGTTACCGGCAATGCGTATATCCTTGATGGTGGCCTGCGGGCCTTCCTGGATACGGATCTCGTAGTCAATGGTATCTCCACGGATGCCTATTTCCACCGGGTCTACCTGGAAGAAGAGGTAACCATCGTCCATGTAAAGGCTGCCAATGTCACCACCTTCAGGGCCGGGAGGGTTGCCCAGGCGTTTGCCCAGCAGCTCCAGGTTGTATACATCCCCTTTTTTGATGCCAAGGCCGCGGGAGAGCACGGTATCGCTGTACACGGTATTGCCCCTCCAGGTGATGTTACCGAAATAGTATTTTTTCCCTTCTTCTACCTGCATCTCAATGTTCAGGTTCCCTTTGGCGGAGCTGTAGGTGGTATCTTTCACGATCTGCGCATCACGGAAACCCCTGGAGTTGTAGAAGGCAATGAGTTTTTCCTTGTCTTCAGTGTATTTGGCGTCGTTAAACTTGGCGGAAGAAAAAAGGTGGAAGCGGAAGTACGGATCGAGTTTTTGCAGGGTGCGGGTGGCGGAAAGGAAACCCATGTCTTTCCAGTAGTTGTCTGAAGTGGCCATGCTGTCTGTCCAGGCGTTGGCCATTTCAGGGTACAGGGTGATGCGGGTAATTTCCTTGGTGCCTTTCAGTTTCTTTTTAAGCGTATTGTCTCCCAGGTTTTCGTTGCCCACAATATTGATATCGTTCACTTTCACCTTGTTCCCCTTGTTCACCCAGAAAATAACGGAGGCGGAGTTGATGGCCGGCGGCGGGTCTTTTCTTTCTTCCATGCGCACGGTCACATTGCGGAAACCTTTTTCTGCGTAGTACTTGCGTACTACAGCCAGGGTATTTTGCTGAAGGGCTTCGGTTACCACGCTGCCCTTGCGCAGGGCGGCTTTGGTAATCAGCTCGTCTGATTCGGATTTTTTAACGCCCCTGAATACAAAGGAAGACATACGCGGCTTTTCCACCAGGTTGATTTCCAGCCATATTTTGTTGCCTTCTATTTTAGTGATGTAAATAGCAATGTTAGAGAACAGGCGTTGCCCCCAAAGCGCCTGTATGGCTTTGGCAAAGTGGTCTCCGGGCATCACCACCTTGTCGCCTACAGCGAGGCCGGAGAGGGAGAGCAGTAATGATTTATCGAGAAATTCTGTACCGGTTACGGCAATGTCGGCAATTTCGAATTGCTGCGGGTTACCCAGGGAAAAAGGGCTGATGTCCGCCGGTCTTTCTGCCGGTGGGGGAACAGTATCCCTTTGTTGGGCACGCGCAGATATACCCGCGCTGCAACATAAAACTACGGCCAGGAGGCTTTTAGGAAACGATTTCTTCATTCTGCTGTATTTGTTCGCTTGTTTTGCCGAATCGACGTTCTCTGGTTTGATAATTTAAGATGGCTTCGTAAAGATTTTCTTTGCGGAAATCGGGCCAGCGGGTACTGGTAAAATAAAGCTCCGCATAGGCCAGCTGGTACAATAAGAAGTTACTTATACGATGTTCGCCGCTGGTCCGGATCATCAGCTCCGGGTCTGGCAGTTTGGCGGTGCATAGGTATTTTTCCCATAGTTCCGGTGTCAGCTCCTCCGGGTTGAGCTTGCCGGCCTGCGCGTCTTTAGCAACGTTGCGGGCGGCCTGCACTATTTCCCAGCGGGCGCTGTAGCTCAGTGCCATTACGAGGTTCAACCCCTTGTTTGGCGCCGTTATATCCATAGCTTCCTGCAGCTCACGTTGGCAGTGGGCAGGCAGCATATTCATATCTCCGATCACGTGCAGGCGTATGTTGTTCTTGTTCAGGGTATCCACCTCCTTGCGGATGGTAGTTACCAGCAGCTCCATGATACCATTCACTTCATACACCGGCCGGTCCCAGTTCTCTGTAGAAAATGCATACAGTGTCAGGTATTCTATGCCCAGTTCGGCACAGCCTTCCACTATATCCCGCACACTTTCCACTCCCTGATGGTGCCCATAAAGCCGGTCCTGACCCCGCTCTTTGGCCCAGCGGCCGTTGCCGTCCATAATGATGGCAATATGTCGGGGCAGTCGTTGCAGGTCTAATTGATCCTTCAAACTCATGACTATTTCAGGCGTGTTAATCAGATTTACTAAAAGTGTGCAAAGATACAAAAATAACTTTATGCCCTTTCCTGCAAAGGGGGCAGGGTGGTTTTAACGTAGTTTTAACGGGAATAGCGGCTGGGAGCGCATTTTGGGCCTTAAAACTTACAGCGGTAGGAGGTGAAAAGGATGCCCAGGGTCACCTCAATGGTGGCAAACTGGTCTTTATCCCGGCTATTGCCCCTTTGGCGGCCCATTTCCCCTATGGGCGGGCCCATAACGCCGGAACGGTCCTGCAGGATGGCGGCTATGGTGTTGCTGCCGTCCGGTTTGGCGGGAAAGGCGTCCAGGCCGGCGTAGGTGGTGCTCACATCGTCCAGGTAATCTGTTTGGGTGAAGCGGAAGAGGCATTCCACCCCTATGTTCAGCCGCCGGTTGAGGCTGTATTTGAACCCGCCCCCTATGAGCCAGGCGTAGGAATACAGCTGGTAGGGCTTGCGGTCAGGGAAGCGGCTGGTGCCCTGCCCTTCCGTATGCAGAGGCTGCAGAAAGTACTTGTTGTTCTGGTAATAGGCGTAAGGGTTAAAATGAAAAAAGGAGGCGCCCAGGGTGAGATAGGGAGAAAACCGGTAGTCAGCACTGCCGGGCTCAAAGCGGAAAAAATTAAAATCGCCCTGTACGGCCAGCTCATACAGCGCTGTATTGAAGCTCAGGTTGCGCTGGCGCTGGAAGCTGTTGGTGTTGTACACATCTGAATACCCCAGCTGCATAAAGCGGAAATGGGCCCTGGCCCCCACGTACCCGTTGAAGTACTTGCGGTAATAAATGCCCACGGCGGGTTTGATGGCCTGCAGGCCGGTATGGGTGTTCAGGTCTCCAAAATAATGGGCCGCGCCGGCCGTAAAGCCCAGCTCTCCCACATAACTTTCCTCATTCTGGGCCAGCACCTTGTTAAATGGCAGCGAGGCCAGCCCAAGGGCGGCCATCAGCAAAACCTTCAAATGAATACGCGATTGCAGCATAAAGTACCAGTAAGGGACGTAAAATAAGCCATTTTCACCTGTAAATCATTGCCATTTAGTGGCCGGATGCAACCCGCATTCACGTTCCCGGTGTTAGAAACGCTTCATACCCCCGGTTTGGTATAACTTATTTTCTCCCTGCGTTACGGGTATCTATACCCCAAAGCAGCTTGTTACGCAGGGTGTGCAGGAAATTGCCTTCATTGAGCCGCAGGAGGTTAATGCCGAAATCTTCCTTTTTCACGGCCAGCTGCACCCGGTTGTCAATTACCTCCATACGCGAGTCCAGCGTGCAGATGAACTGGTCACTACGGCCTTCCACCTCAAAGGAGATCACATGGTCATCGGGCACTACAATGGGCCTTACGTTCAGGTTATGGGGCGCCACCGGGGTGATCACAAAGCTGCCGGCCTCCGGGAACACAATGGGCCCTCCGCAGCTCAGGGAGTAACCGGTGGAGCCGGTGGGGGTGGCCACAATCAGCCCGTCTGCCCAGTAAGTATTGAGAAATTCCCCGTTCAGGTAGGTATGGATCTTCACCATGGCGGAGGTATCCTTTTTATGGATGGTAAACTCGTTCAGGGCATAGGGCACTTCACCAAAAAGGGGGGAGCTGGCGTCCAGGTGAATAAGGGTACGGCGGTCTACCACATAGCTGCGGCTTACCAGGGAACCTACCACTTCATGGATCTCTCCGCGGCCTATGCTGGCCAGAAAACCCAGCCGGCCAAAATTGACGCCTATTACGGGAATGTTCTTGTCCCTGATAAAACTGACGGTATCCAGCAGGGTACCGTCTCCCCCAAGACTGATCAGGAACTCGATGCGCCCGTCCAGGTCGGCCGCTTTGGAGAAAGTGTCTGCATCTGCGGGAAACTGCACGTGGGGCCGCAATTCCTTGAAAAAAGGCTCGTACACCACCGGGGTAATTTCCTGGCGGTTCAATTCATCCAGCAACAATCTGATATCTTCCAGGTCTTCCTTGACAAAACCGCGACTATAAAGGGCAACGTGCATTTACATATCCAGTTTAGCGTGTAAAAATAGGCCTTTTTCTCCCAATTGGTTGATGCTATATTCCACACGGATGCAGGCATCGTAGAAGGAAACCACGTCAAGACCCACGCCGGCGGTGTACAGCATGCGGTTGTTCAGCTTGCCGTTCAGCACCAGCCCCTGCCGCGCGTAGCCATAGCCCATATCTCCATAAGCTTTTGCCATTACGCGGATGGGCAGATTACTGAATTTTTTGGGTACTATGGGCAGGTGCACTTTAAAGTTCAGCAGCTCCCGGCGCAGGGTGGATTTGAAAATGAAGTAGCTGGTAGCGTCTATCACATAATATTCCAGTCCCCGCAGGTAATCATCCGTATACCCCATGGCGCGCATGCCTATATAGGGCTGTTTGTCAGAGAGTTTGGCCTGCCCCATCAGGCTCACGGCCCCGTAGGTTTTGCGGGCCAGCTCCCAGTATCTGGCGCCTTTTACCCTGAATTTGAAATACTCCAGCCCGTTCAGCTGGCCGAAGCCCGCGCGGGCCACCTCTGCGTAAAAGCTCTGGCCCACGAGGGGATATTGCCAGCTGTCTGCCTGGATGTAGTGCAGCTTGTAGGCCAGTTCCAGGTAGCCTATGCTGGTGCGCCCGTTACCCAGGTAATCAGGGTTCTTGATGGCTACGGAATCGTCTACCGACTCAAAATAGTAGTTCAACCCTACCTGGTGGCGGGTGGAGATGGCCTTGCGATAGGTATAATTGATGCCCAGCGCAAACTGGCGCCGTAAAAAATCATCTTGCCGGAAAAACTGCTGTTTATTGAGGTCGGAAATATAGTTGATCTCGCGGTTGCGGCTGTACGATACCACAAAGCCCAGCCCCTGCCGGAGCTGGCGGTCTATGTACGGCAGGTTATAGCCGAGCAGGAACTTCTGGGTGTAACCTACGGTCACGTCTGCATATACATCGTCTGCGCGGCCGGTAAGGTTGTCCTGGAAGGCCTTTATGCCAATGTTCACCCGGTTGAGGCTGCGTTTCTGCTCTACCCACCACTGGTTGAAGTTGCGGTCTGCCAGCTTGAAAATAGGAAAGGCGAAGAGGTACCATCTTTCCCATACCTCAAACACAAAGTCTGCCTGGTTGCCTTCCCAGTTCTTTACGTTGGCGGTGGCGTTCAGGAACAAAGATGTATTAAGCAGCTGCTTGCGGTTGGCTTCCAGGCTTTCCGCCAGGGTACGGAGGTACACGGTGTCTCCCCGTTTTACATGCAACTCCCTGAGAATGATGGAGGTACGTGTTCTTTTATTGCCAGACACCAGTATGTTGCGAACGATCACGTACCCTGAATCCTGTACCACGGCCAGCGGCCTGGGTGCGGCTGTGCTATCCGGTACGAGCGCTATACTATCACGCACCTGTGCCACCGCCGGCCCCGCTATGGCCAGGCCTGCCAGCAGCAGGGAGCACGCAAGGCCGTAAAACAGCCTCCGGGCACACGTTATTCGTACTTTTAAATGATTGGCCGCATTCATATCTGCATTATAAAAAAAAGATGATGAATGCCTGGCATTTCCGCTTTTGTAATTGAAACAGTTGCATGCAGGATTGTAGGTTCTGCTTTAAAAATAAGGCTTTTAAGGCAACTACATGCTGATGTAGTTCATCAACAGATCGTAGTTCTTCTTCAGCAGATCCTCTTCCAGCTCTTCGCTGAACATGTATTTGATGGTGTAGTTGAAGCGCTCGAAGGTGGCTACGAGGCCCTGCAGCTCCTGCCGGTTGGTCTTCAGCAGCACTTCGAGGCGGGCGGTATTGGGGTTGGTGATGGTATTGACGCTCAGGATGGTGACCTCATTGCTTTCTGCAATGCGCGCTATTTCGCTGAGACTGTAGTCTCTTGGCTCCACTTCCAGCACCAGCAGGCCGCCCGGCTCCTTTACGCCGTTATACTGCGCCAGTATGGACAGCAGGTTATCTTTCGTGATCATGCCCAGGTAGTCATTCTCCCGCGTCACAACAGGCAGGGCTGACAATTTCTGGTCGTAAAACAGCTTGAGGGCTTCGTAAAAGTGCGCCCCTTCCGTAACGGCGGGCTTGAAGGTGTTGCCGTTAAGGGTTTCCAGCAACAGGTCAGGGTCTTCCCAGTCCATCACACGGTCTTCCTCCACCAGCCCCAGGTATTTATTATCCACTACCATAGGCAATTGCGTCAGATGAAATTCATTCATCAATCGTAATGCTTTTGCGCCGGTATCCATGGGATGCAAAACCGGCACCACGGTAGAAATAAGTTCCTGTGCCAACATAATAGATCGTGTTTCTGCTACAATAATAACAAAGAATATTCCAATACCGCGAAACTACCTGTAAAAATTACAGAATCGCGGAGCAATGGTAATGCAGTATGGATGAGCGGTTAAACGGCCTTCGGCTTGATGGCGCCGCTGTTGAGCCTTTTCAGGTAATCGTGCATGATGACGTTAAATTCGTCAGGCACTTCCATCATGGGCGCGTGGCCGCATTTGTCAATAAAATGCAGTTCCGAGTTAGGGATCAGTTTATGGAACTCTTCACCCACCATGGGCGGCGTAACCGTATCGTTATTGCCCCAGATGAGCAGGGTTGGCGTTTGTATGGTTTTCAGTTCATCTCCCAGGTTGTGGCGGATGGCGGATTTGGCGAGGGTTATGATCTTGATCACTTTCAGGCGGTTGCTGGTGATCTCGAACACTTCATCTACCAGCTCTTTGGTGGCCATAGCGGGATCATAGAAAGTAAGCTCCGTCTTTTTGCGGATGTACTCGTAGTCACCGCGTTTGGGATAGGTTTCTCCCATGCCGTTCTCAAAAAGGCCCGAGCTGCCGGTGAGTATCAGGGATTTTACCTGCTCCGGGTGCTTGAGAATATATACCAGGGCCACATGACCGCCCAGGGAGTTGCCCATCAGGTGAAAGTTGGTATAGCCGCGGGTTTCAATGAATTTATGCACGTATTTGGCCAGGCCGCCTACGGAGGTTTCCAGGATATTCAGGTCAAACAAGGGCAGCATAGGGATCACTACCTTATTGTATTGTTTGAAGTACTCCAGGAGGCCGCTGAAATTACTGAGGGCACCAAAAAGTCCATGCAGCAGGATCACCGGTTCTCCTTCTCCTTCTTCTACGTATTTGAACTTGCCCTGTGTTTTGATTTCGTAATTCATTACCTATGCTTGAAGTCAATTTTGCGCTAAAATAATTCTTTTTCTTAATTCAAATAATTTCTAAAACGGCGCTACTGTACGGGCATTTCGCGGGCCGCTTTTTCGAAGAATGCTTCCAGTTCGGCAAAAACATCCCTGAAAACAGGCAAAATACGGCCCATCTGCTCCATCACTTTGGGCCCAAGATGTTCAATGTAAGGATAGGTAACAGACTGGAGCTTCACTTCGGGGCTAAGCCAATAGAGCTGGTTGGCCAGCCACAGCAGCACACTGTAGCCTACCAGGAACACGGCCGCGTACAGCAAAATGCCGCCCAGGCGGTTTACCCAGCCCAGCATAGACCATTGCACCACCTTTTCAAGGGCGGCGGCGCCCAGGCGTACCAGTATCACTACCGCCAGGAAGATCGCAATAAAACAGACAACGGGCCACCACCGGCCCTGCATGCCTGACTGGGCCAGGTATGCGGCCAGCACGGCAGATAATTTGAGCGCGGCGGCCAGGCCCAACACAAAAGCCACCAGGGAGAACACGGCTACAATGAGGCCGCGGGTGAAGCCCCGGTACACGGCAAAGGCCATGATGATGGCAAAAATAACGTCTATGGCCAAGGCCGCGGGAGGTTATTTGGTCAGTAATTCTTTTACCAGCGCGGCAATCATTTTACCGTCTGCCTTGCCGGCCAGCTGTTTGGTGGCAGCGCCCATCACCTTGCCCATATCTGCGGGAGAGGTGGCGCCAACGGCCGCAATGATGGCAGTCAGCTCACCGCGCAGGGTAGCCTCATCCATCTGTTGGGGCAGGTAACGTTCAATCACCACCAGTTCTTCCTCTTCTTTCTGCGCCAGGTCAGGGCGGTTTTGCTGCCGGAAAATTTCCAGGGAGTCTTTCCGCTGTTTGGCCAGCTTTTGCAGCAGCTTCAGTTCATCAGCTTCGGAAAGCTCACCTGTGCTGCCTTCTGAGGTTTTAGCCAGCAATACGGCGGCCTTTATGGCGCGCAGGGCACGCAGTTCTGCTTCTGCTTTGGCTAGCATGGCGGTTTTGATAGCGCCGTTGATATTTTGTTCTAATGACATATTACGGGTTCTCCTTTTTCAGTTTTTCTTCAAATTTCTTGTAAAAATCACTGGCAAACTTACGCAGGTCATCAGCCTGGTCTCCCCAGGGCGTGGCGCGCTGGTAGGTATCTGCCATGGTCATCATGGTCTGGTAAAAGAAATCGGCCATTTCATCTACCATCATTTCTTTCGTCCACAGGTCTATGCGCAGGGCGGTTTTGTCTGCCCCGTCCCAGAAAGCCACCATCATGGCCTTGGCTTTGTTCATCCTGTCTGCCGTGCTGTCTGTGGCCGTCCATTCTATAGATTCGGGCACCCGCTGCTCGTCCAGCCCCACCTGTATCTGTATGGTAGATTTCTTTGTCATACGTTGTTTATAAAATGATTTGAGAGGGCAAAAATAAGATTTTGTACGGGCATGTTTAGCCAATAATGGTATTCCCCAGGGCACGGGCCGCTTCTTCCCAGCCCGGCACCCTTGTAATATGCGCCAGCAGGCGGCCGCGCAGCAGTTCATCTTTGTACAGCGCGCCCATTTTTTCAGAGAGGTCGGTAACATCAGCGGGCAGGGCGTTGAGCGCCGCGTCTCCCCCGGCTTCCGGCGCTGCGCCGGCGTAGAGGGTTACCACGGGCACATCGCACCGCAGCGCCGCATACACCGGTACCGCCAGCCCGTCTGCCCCGGCGGTATGCACCAGGGCATAAGCCGCTGCCACCAGCCGCGCCAGCGTTTCATCATCCGTGCGCTGCAGCCATATCACGTCATCTTTGAACTTGTAGGTTTTCAGGGCCTGCGCAATATCTTCTCCGGGGCCGGTAAGCTGCCCCGCCAGCACCAGCTTGATGCTGGAGAGCAGGCGCTTTTTCAGCATGGAAAAGGCTTTCAGCAGCGGAATAATGTTGTTGGATGGGTCTATGCTGCCCAGGGCAATAAAATATTCCATGCCGCTGGTAAACTCGCGTTTGATGTCTTCCCGTTCTTCCCAGTTCACCGCCTTGAACACATCCGCGGCGCCGGGCTGCAGCTGCCGCACCCTGGTGTCCAGCCCACCGAAACGCTTGTTCAGCTGCTCCTGCATAAAGGCGGAAAAAAGCGAAATGGATGCGTAGCGGCGGATGTATTGGGAGGCGCTCACCGTGTCCAGCACAGCCGCATCACGGCTTAGCAGCAGGTGTGCCTCCATGCCTTCCGGCACGGGCAGTACGTCATCCATACATAATATCTTGTCTGCCTGCAGCTTTTTAAGCGCACGCGGCCATTGCATGCGGCGCCAGATGTAGCGCCCCGCTTTTCCGCCGGCCAGGGGCTTCAGCTCTACCAGTTTCACGTTGGAAGGCAGCGGCCGCGCGGGGCGCAGCGGGCGGTTGTTGACCAGTAAAAACTCTGCATCCGGGTGCTGGCGGCAGAGGTTGTAAAATATTTCGGTAAGCACATTCCCGGTGTCTGACAGGGTATCCTGCAGCATGGGAACGGCATTGACGGCAATACGCATGTTAAATTTCCAGTTCGAAAGATCACAAACCTAGGGAAAAATACAGAAAAAAGCCTGTTCACCGCCTGTGCAGGGAACAGGCTGGGGCAGGAACTTTGCCGGTCAGGCGTGTTTTGGTCAACACGTGCGGGCGCCAAACGGCTGCCGGCATTACGCTTTTCCAACCGGTATTTGCAAAGAAGCGCCATCCGGCATCACCACCGGTCAGGGCGTTTTATTCAGCACACCGAAACGAAGCTGCCGGTTATTGGAAGGTTTGGTTTTGGAAGTGACGGTTACCAGTATGCTGGCCACTTTCAGGCTGGGCAGGTTGATGAGCGTTACGTCTGTACTGGGCGTAGTGCTGTCAAACGCAGGGTTCTGCGCAATAGGCTGACCTGCGGGGTCAAGCGCTGTAACGGTGATGGTAACACCTGATGGCGGCAACGGCGTGGAGGTGACGTTCACCTTGATGCCGAGGGTACTGCCCTGCGCGGCATTCCTGTCTTCATTCAGATAAATATCGGGAATGACCACCACCAGGTCTGCTTCCTGGGCCGGCGGCGTTACGGGGTCTGGCAGGTCTTTCTTTTTTTTCTTGCAGCCCGCGGCCATCACGGCAAAGGCGCAGAAAAAGATCAGTAAAAATTGCTTGTAGGGCATACAGGATATGGTTTCGAGATCATAAAGCTATAACAATTCATTGTTCTATTCAAATTATTTCTTATATGCGACCTTTGACGTCCATGGCATCTCTGAGCCCGTTGCCTAACAGGTTGAACGCCAATACCAGCAGCATAATGGCAAAGCCGGGGGCCAGCGCCAGCAGGGGGTTATGGGTGATGATGAAATTGTAGTTCTCCTTGATCATCAGTCCCCAGGACGGTTGCGGCGGCTGTACGCCCACGCCCAGGAAGCTGAGGCCGGCCTCTACCACAATGGCGGTGGCAAAATTGCCGGCGGCCACTACCATTACGGGGCCCAGGATGTTGGGGAGAATATGCCGGGTTACGGTGCGGAAGTGGCCATAGCCCAGTGCCCGCGTGGCCTCAACAAACTGCAGCTCCCGCAGGCCCAGCACCTGCCCGCGTATGATGCGGGCCACGCTTACCCACATGGTGAGGCCCACGGCCACAAACACCTGCCAGAAACCCTTGCCCAATGCCAGGGTGATGGCAAATACCAGCAACAGCGTAGGCACGCTCCAGATCACGTTGATGAGCCACATCACCGCCTCATCTACCGCGCCCCTGAAATAACCGGCCACTGCGCCCAGGAAAATACCGATGGTGAGCGAAATGAGCACGGCAATACAGCCCACGCTAAGGCTTACACGGGTACCTACCAGCAGGCGGCTCAATATATCCCGTCCAAATTTGTCTGTGCCCAGCCAGTACCGGTGGGGTTGAATATGCTGGCGGCGGAGGGTTTCCTGCGCTGCCGGCAGGTCTGCCAGCAGGGTATCTTTCCCGTACAATACCTGCGCCAGCGGGTAACTTTGTGCCAGTGTAGTGGCCTCATCTACATATTTCTGTATGCGAACGGAGTCTGCCGCCAGTTCCCAGTTTTTCAGCGGCACGAGGGTAACGGGGCTTTCCTGCCCGTACACCAGGTGGTGAAACCAGCTCCGCCGGGGGGCGGGCTGCGGCTTCCGCAGGGCCAGCATGTCTATCCGGAAACCGGGCTTCTGCCCGCTGATCTCCAGTACCATGCCGTTGGCAAAAGGCGTATGGTCTGGCGCTATAAAATAGGCGAAAACGCCCGCCAGTATGGCAATGGCAATAACCACCAGGCCGCCCATGGCGCCTTTGTTGCGCCGCAGGCGCTTCCAGGCCTGTTGCTGAAATGATGATGCGGTTTTGCCCATGAGGGGTACAAGTTAAAGCAAAGACCCGAATTTCCAACACGCGGCCCTTTCACCTATCCGTTACCGTTAGTAACACGAATATCAACGCTGCTGCTAAAATGCAGTATTTGCATACGGTTTAAATGATGTAATTTATGGGCAGACACAGTAACAGCTTCAGAGCACGGTCCAGGACAGATCGTAACCGTTTTTTTTATCACTATGCTGAAGACAAAATAACCGTTTTAAAACACGCTTAAAGACAGATCGTAACCATTTTTATATTAACCATTAAACACACAGTTTATGCTATCCCTTCAACTCCCGCAGATTTACTGCCCGTTCCCTTCTATGCTCAATCCGTTCGCAAAAGAAGCTGAAAAGCACACCACAGACTGGGTCAACCGATTTGAGCTTGTAAAGTCCGAAAAAGCCTGGGAGCGCTTCCGCCGGGCCAAGTTTGCCATGCTCTCTGCCCGCGCGTTCCCTACCGCCGGGCGCTTTGAGCTTTGTATTGCCGCAGAGTTCAACACCTGGCTCTTTTTGCTGGACGACAAAAACGACGAGTCCATGTTCGGTAAAATGGACTTCCTGCAAATGGTGCATTCATTTGTGACCATGATCCTCCAGAACAATGCCGTGGTAGCGCCGGATGAAGGCATGCCGCTGGCAAACAGCTTTGCAGACCTCTGGAAACGCATGAAAAGGATCGGCAGCGCCGCCTGGCAAAAACGTTTTGTAAAAAGTATGACGGACTACCTGGATGCCTGCCTCTGGGAAGTGGAAAACCGCATGCGCCACAAAGCCCCTGCCGTGGCGGATTACATCGAAAAGCGCCCTTACACCGGCGCGCTGTTTGCAGACATTGAGCTGATAGAAGTGCTGGAAAGCATCTATCTGCCAGATGAGGTACGCGCCCATGAAACCGTGGAGCAGCTTTCCCTGGCCTGCAACAACGTAGTGTGCTGGGCCAACGATCTTTTTTCTTTTGACAAGGAGCGCCGCCAGGGTGACGTGCACAACCTGGTGCTGGTGCTGAAAGAGGAAAGAGGCCTTTCCCTGGAAGAGGCCATGAACGAAGCCGCCCGCATGCACGATGCGGAGGTGAGGCGGTTTATAGCCCTCAGCGAGTCACTGCCGGCATTCGGAGAAGAAACCAACGATGAATTGCAACGCTATATTACCGTACTGAAAGCATGGATGCGGGCTAACCTTGACTGGAGCTTCGGAGACACGGCGCGGTACCGCATGAACATTACAGAAACGGCCAGTGGCAACTGGCTCATATCCCGCCTGTAAAAAAACCCGGTGGAAGGGGCGCTACTTTACCTGGCGCCCTTTCCATTCGTAAGACCCGAACTTGCCAAGCCAGCCCGCGGCCACCACGTAAATAATATGAAAAGGCTGACCGGGAATGAACCAGGCCAGCATGCCTGCCTTGCGGAAGAAAGATGCCACCGGCACCAGGAAGATCAGCTCTATCACCACCTTGTACACCAGCACGCCAAGCAGCCAGCTGCGCAATGCGGGATTGAAAATTGCCACCAGCGCCAGTAACACCAGTATCACGTTCCATATGTACACCAGCACCAGCACGCGGGTGATCCTTTTGTCTTCATACTTGTCTGCCTTGGAAGACCAGCGGATGCGCTGCTGCATGAAGCCGCCCACCGTATCTACCGGCAGCGTGCGCACAACGGCATCCCGGCTTTTGAGGTACATCACCCCATCGGGGTAGGCATGATATATTTTGTACATCAGCAGCATATCATCTCCCGAAGCGATCATGTCTATACCGGTAAACCCGCCTACTTCCTCAAAGGCCGTTTTCTCATAGGCCAGGTTGGCGCCGTTACACATGGTACCGGTTTGCAGGTAAGCCACGGAACCGGTAATGCCCTGCATGGTCATAAAGTCAAGCGACTGCAGCTTTTTGAAAAAATCATCTTCATGATGATAGGCTACCGGCGCCGCAATGAAGCGCGGGTGATACGTTTCGTAAAACTTCACGATGGTTTCCAGCCACTTGGGGCCCATCACGCAATCTGCGTCAGTAGTTACTATGAGATGGCCCGTAGCCTGCCCGATGGCCAGCTCTATGGCTTTTTTCTTGTAGGAGTTCAGCCGCTGCGTTTTGCTGATATGATCGCACATACGGATGAGGCGCACGTTGGCGGCAGGAAAGTATTTGACAATGTCTGCCGTGCCGTCTTCCGAAAAATCGTCTACCACTATCACTTCAAATAGATTGGCAGGGTAGCTCTGGTGCTGCAGGGCTTCCAGCAGGGGCGGCAGGTTCTTCTCTTCATCCCGGGCAGGGATGATCACAGATACTTTGGTACTGAAAGTATAGGCGTGTGCGGATGGATGGAACGTTTTCAACCGCCGCCAGCCGTAGCTGTAAGACAGCATGAGTACACCGTATAAAAAAGCGAGTCCTAAAGTAATGATCAATAAAGCGTTCATGCGTGCTAGCTCCTGATATTTTTTCTGATAATAAATCCCAGCTCTTCATTCACCAGCTGGTGGCCCCTTTCCAGCACTACAATGTTGCAGGGGAACGAGCCGTCTGCAAAGCGTTCACCAATTACAGGAGGGATCACCCGGTCATACCGCCCGAAGATGGCAATGGTGTCTACACTGTAACGCGCCAGCAGTTGTTTGCAATGTTTCACGGAAGGCATCATCCTTCTCATAATAGTCCATACGTTGTATACAAGCAGGCGTTTCTCCGGCCTATCCATTCTGTGATAAGCAAACTTGTACACACTTTCATTCAGGAGCCCCCACCGCCGCCATAAGGTAAGCAATCTGAAAAACACAGCCGGGTGGCGGGTATTGTAAGAAAACAGCCGGTTGCCCAAGGTGGTTTGCGTGGCAAACATATGCCACGGATTATTTTTCAGGCCATCCGGCGCCGCCAGTACCAGGTGCTTCACCCTGGAAGCCAGCTTTTCTATTATGCATAAGGCCAGCCTTCCTCCCATACTATAACCCATAAGGGAGAAGGTTTGTTTGCCGAACTTTTCCAATATTTTTTCCGTTAGCGCTGCCAGGTCTTCTTTTTCAAAAGGCCTGTTTTCCCGCCAGGAGGTATTTCCGTGAAAGGGCATATCTAACGCAATGATCGTAAATATATTGCCCAAACCCGCTTCCATACAACGAAAGTGCGACGCGCGCTCTCCAAACCCGTGAAGGCAGATCAGCAATTCAGGGCCAGTACCGGCAACAATACCGGTAAACTCGCTTTGTTTATATGAAAGAAAAAAATCCATGTCCTATTCCCAACGGGGCAACAATTTTAAACAACTTTTGCCAATTGCTATAATCTAGGTAAATTACGAGTAGACTAAAATATGCAAGATGGAAACCGCAGTAAACAGTAAAGCAGCCCTCAAAGGCGCTGAGTTTCTCGTGAAAGAGAGTTCGCCGGCAGAGATATTCATCCCGGAAAATTTTTCGGAAGAGCAGCGGATGATCCGTGACATGGCAGAACAATTTGTGGCCAAGGAAGTAACGCCCGTGCTGGAGCGGTTAGACAAACTGGAAGAAGGCCTGATGCCTTCCCTGCTGGAAAAAGCCGGGGAACAGGGGCTGCTGGGCGCCGCCTTCCCGGAAGAGTACGGCGGCCTGGGAAAAGACTTCATCACCGCCACCCTTATCAATGAAGCGCTGGGCGCCGGGCACTCCTTCTCCGTGGCCATGGCCGCCCATACCGGCATCGGCTCCCTGCCTATCCTGTACTTCGGTAACGACGCGCAAAAACAAAAATATATTCCCAAACTGGCCACCGGCGAAATGAAAGGCGCCTACGCCCTTACCGAGCCCAACTCCGGCTCTGACGCCCTGAGCGCCAAAACCACCGCCAAACTGACGGCAGACGGCAAACATTACCTGCTCAACGGCCAGAAGATATGGATCACCAACTCCGGCTTTGCAGACGTGTTTACCGTGTTTGCGAAAATAGACGGCGAGAAGTTCACGGCCTTCATTGTAGAAAAAGATACCCCCGGCTTCACGCTGGGCGTTGAAGAGCACAAGATGGGCATTAAAGGCTCTTCTACCCGGCAGATCTATTTCCAGGACGCAAAGGTGCCGGTGGAAAATGTGCTAGGAGAGATCGGCAAGGGCCACCTCATTGCTTTCAACATCCTCAACATTGGCCGCCTCAAGCTTTGCGCCGCCGCCCTGGGCGGGGCCAAAGGCAGCCTTGATATCACCATTCAATACGCCAACACACGGGAGCAGTTCAAACAACCCATTGCCAAATTTGGCGCCATACAGCACAAGCTGGCCGAAATGGCCACCCGCATCTGGGTATGCGAGTCCGCCCTGTACCGCACGGCGCAGCTCATAGACCAGAAAGAACAGGAGCTGCTGGCAGAAGGCAAATCTTTCGGAGAAGCTTCCCTGGGCGCCGCGGAAGAATATGCCGTGGAATGCGCCATGCTGAAGGTGAACGGCTCCGAAGTGCTGGACTTTGTGGTGGACGAAGGCGTGCAGGTACACGGGGGCAACGGCTTCAGCGACGAGTACGTTATTTCCAAAGCCTACCGTGATTCGCGCATCAACCGCATCTTTGAAGGCACCAACGAAATTAACCGCCTGCTTACGCTTGACATGACGCTGAAACGCGCCCTCAAAGGCCGCCTTGACCTGATGACGCCCGCCATGAACGTTATGAAGGAGCTGATGAGCATTCCTGATTTCGGCAGTGATGACGAAGGGGCCTTTGCACCGGAGAAAAAGATCATTGCCAACATGAAAAAGGCCATACTGATGGCAGCGGGCGGAGCGGTGCAAAAGCTGCAGATGAAGCTGGACAGCGAACAGGAAATATTAATGAACATTGCAGACATGGCCATAGAGACCTTTGTGAGCGAAAGCGCCCTGCTGCGCCTCATCAGGCTCACCGAAGAAAAGGGAGAAGCTGCCGTGGCCCTGCAGGCAGATATGGTGCGCACTTACCTGAGTGATGCGGCAGACCGGGTAAACAAGGCCGGTAAAGACGCCATCAACGGCTTTGCCGAAGGTGATGAACAACGGATGATGTTGCTGGGCCTGAAACGTTTCACCAAAACCGCGCCTTTCAATACAAAAGAAGCGCGCAGGCGCATTGCCGCTAAACTGATAGCAGACAACCGCTACACTTTTTAACGGGTTGCGGAGTTGATCTCAAATAATGATCTTTGCATCAGCAATTGCATAGAAGGGGGTGTGTTGACAGTAACGGCACAACCCCTTGCTTTTAAGGATAATTCAGAGAGTCATGATGAAAAGGACAGGAGGAAGCCTGCTGCTTGCCGCCGTGCTGGCGCTGCAGGCCACCGCGCAGGACAAGAGTTTTTTACGCCTCACCCAGCCCGGTAAACAGCATAACCCGGTAACCGCCACCCGCCAGTTCCTGGTGGGCAGCACCTGCACCAGCTGCAGCGTATTTGTAAACGATGAGCCGCAGAAGGTATACCCCACCGGCGCATTTGCCATTGAGGTAGCGCTGGAAGAAGGGGAGAACGAGTTCGAGATCAAATCCAAAGGCCCCTCCGGAGATTCTACGGTGCGGCTGGTTTCTTTCTCCTACCGTATACCCGAAGCGCCCAAACCCATCAACACCTTCAACATCGGCTACATACAAACCTTCCCGGAAGGCAACCTGATAGTAGCACCTGGCGATCTTATCAAGATAAGGGTCAAAGCCCTGCCCGGCGCCACCGTTACCGTCGGTAACAATTTTCCGCTGACAGAATTGCCCCTGAGCGGCAGCCAGACCATGCCCGGCATTTACCAGGGCACTTACACGGTGCAATGCAATGACCCCATGATCAACGGCCGGGCGCTGCCCGTAACCCTCAGCAACGGCAGCCAGCAGGTACAGCGCAACACTGTTTACAGCTTTACCCTGAGAGACCCGCAGTTGCAGCCCCAGGTGGCCGTTACCACCGGAGACGCGCCCTTCCTGAAATTTGGCCTGGGAGAAGACCGGCTGGGCGGCACCAAAGCCGGCTACCTGGACGCTGGCGTGTACCTCCACCTTACCGGCAAGGTTGGTTCAGACTACCGGGTGAAGCTGGCCAAGAACTTTACCGCCTACATTCCGCAAGACATGGTGAAACTGCTGCCCGCCGGCACGTTCCCGCCTTCGTCTCTTACCGGCTCCTGGCGTGTATGGGGAGATGAGAAGTTTGATTATGTAACGGTAGGCCTGAGCCAGAAACTGCCCTACCGCTCCACCCAGCAACTGGAGCCCTCCAAAATTATTGTAGACATTTACGGCGCCACCGCCAATACCAACTGGATCACACAGCTGGAAAACACCCGTGAAATAAAGAACGTGTATTATGACCAGGTGGAAGACGACATCCTGCGTGTGACCATAGAGCTGAAGCACAACCAGCATTGGGGCCACCAGGTGTATTATAACGGCAATACGCTTACCGTTAAAGTAAAAAGGCCGCCCGTTAAACCCGGCCTGGGCAACCTTACCATTGCGGTAGACGCCGGCCATGGCGGCAGCAATGCCGGCGCCCGCGGCCCCACCGGGGTATATGAAAAAGAAATGAGCCTGGCCGTAGCCATTGCGCTGCAGCAAGCCCTGCGGGCGGAAGGGGCACAGGTGCTCATGACACGTGTAAATGATTCCTATGTAGACAACAACTACCGCATTCTTTCTTACCGGGATAAAGACCCTGACCTGCTGGTGAGCATTCATCTCAACTCCTCCTCAGACCCCATCCGCATCAAAGGCACCAGCACCTATTATAAACACGTGGGCTTCCGCCCTCTCAGCCAGTACATTTACAAACACCTGCTGGAGCTGGGGTTGAATGAGTTCGGCAACGTCGGCAATTTCAACTTTGCCCTCAACAGCCCCACAGAATATCCCAACGTACTGGTAGAAACGGTTTTTCTCAGCAATCCCGAAGATGAAATGAAGATCCTGGACGCCGGCTTCCGGAAAAACATGGCTGATAAAATTGTGCTGGGCATTAAGGATTTTGTGGCCGCGTCTTACGCAAAACCGGGGGAATAAAGCCCTTCTTCTATTCCAATTTGTTATGTGTCATAACCAAAATGTATGGTATGCCGCCTGCTGACAGGGGCTAAAAAGAGAAATGGCTCCCGCAGAGGGAGCCATGTAAAATAACCGTGACAGTAAACCGTTTACGGTATTTCCATATCCAGAACGAATCTTTATTATATATTACTTTAGGTAAAATAATGCTTTATCCAGGTATAGTCTTGTGTCATGTCTCGGCAGTGTTTCAGGGGCCTGTGCGTGAGATTCCCAAAATACGCGGTACTGTAAAATTGTACATTCGCCGCCACCCGCGCAATACTCATTAATGGGTATTTTTCAGCCGCGCCCCAGCCGCCGCAACATCCTACCATATTAGTAGATTAATACCTATCTTTGCCAGCGCAGTAAACAGCGTGGCCCCGGTACACTCGCTGCTTGCTAAACATTGATAAATACGCAGTTACAAGGCAAAAAAATTCCCGATCCAACCAGGGGGCGGCGTATTGGGATGAGCAGCGTAATTCGTAACTTTGAAGTTCAAACTATATAAATATAATGTCAACTACCACCATCCCTCCGCAGCCATTGACGGCCAAGGACTTTGCAACGGACCAGGAAGTACGCTGGTGCCCGGGTTGCGGGGATTATTCCATACTGAAACAGGTTCAGACCATCATGCCGGGGTTAGGCATACCCCGCGAAAACATAGTGATCGTATCCGGTATAGGCTGCTCATCCAGGTTTCCTTACTACATGAACACCTACGGCATGCACTCTATCCATGGCCGCGCCACGGCCATAGCTTCCGGCCTGAAGGCCACCCGCCCGGAACTGAGCGTGTGGATCGTAACGGGAGACGGTGACGGGCTGTCTATTGGCGGCAACCACACCATTCACCTGCTGCGCCGCAACTTTGATGTAAACCTGATGCTGTTCAACAACCAGATTTACGGGCTTACCAAGGGCCAGTACTCTCCTACCTCTGAAGAGAACAAGATCACCAAAAGCACGCCGTACGGCAGTATAGATCACCCCTTCAATCCCATGGCGCTGGCCATGGGGGCAGACGCCACCTTCCTGGCGCGCAGCATGGACCGTGATCCCAAGCACCTGCAGGAAATGCTGAAACGCAGCCATGCCCACAAAGGCGCTTCCTTCCTGGAAATATACCAGAACTGTAACATCTTTAACGATGGCGCTTTCGAGATATTCACAGAGAAGTCTACCAAGGCGCAGGAAGCCATTTTTGTGGAACACGGCCAGCCCCTGATCTTCGGCGCCCAGAAAAACAAAGGCATCCGCCTGGATGGCCACCGCCCCGTGGTGGTAGACCTGGGCGAAAGCCAGTACAGCGCTTCAGACCTTTGGATACATGACGAGCAAGACTTCGGGAAAGCCCAGATACTGACCCGCATGTTTGACGATCCGCGCATAGAAGGCCACCTGCCGCGCCCGTTCGGGGTGTTCTACCAGGTTTTCAGGCCTACCTATGATGATATTATGACGGCACAGCTGCAGGAGGCCGTAGCCAAAAGAGGCCCCGGCAACCTTGACAAGCTGCTGGCCGGGAATGAAACCTGGACCATCCGGTAACCCATCCTCCGTAGAAAATAAAAAGGCCCCTTGCTCTTCCATGAACAAGGGGCCTTTGCATTATGAAGAGCTTCCTTAGTGCGTAAACGTTCCGTCACCGAAAAACACCTGGTACAGCAGCGCCAGCCCGAAAATGACCATACATACGCCCGCCACCCGGTTCAGCCATACCACGTTGGTGAGGGTGAGCTTGTGGCGGATCTTGTCAGATACAAATACCTTCAGAATATCCGCAGCCAGCACAAACGCCAGGCATACGCTGTACATGGTAACCCGGTAGCTGACGGAAGTGCCGGCATAGGCCACACATACCCCCAGCCAGAAAATGATAACACCGGGGTTGAGGGTGTTCATCAGGTAGCCGCCCAGCCATATTTTGGCATAGTCCCGCGTGCTGAACATTTCAGGGGGCTCATCCCCGGTGGTGATCCTTACTTTTTTGAAAAACAGGCCGTAAACGCCCATGCAGATGAGGAGAATGCCCCCGCCAATGCCGATGGCGGTGGTAAAATTGCCAAGGTAGCCTACAAAGGAGGAGGCCAGGTTACCCAGCAGCACAAACATGATGTCACTGGCAGATACGCCCAGCGCAAAACTGATACCCGCACGGAAACCGTTGCTAATGCTGTATTTGATAATAGCAAAAATAACGGGCCCCACAGACACGGATAAAAACACTCCCAAACCCAGTCCGGCAATGATGGCGGCAATCATGTGTTCAATTACTTGTTATGCTTTCACAGCTTTCGTGGCCACAAACTGTTCCCAGTCTTTCAGCTTTTCACCTTTCAATACGCGGGGGAACTTGTTCATAGCCCCTTCTTTTCCTTTGCAACGCAGGTAATCGAGGAAAACCTGGTTAGGTAATACTTCTACAAAAATCTCTTTCAGTGCGGAGGTGCGCTCTACCGCATAGTCGTCATTCACTTCACAGAGGGTCTGGTCTATGATCTCCCTCACCTTCTCCGCATCTACGTTCAGCGCGTCCGTACCAATATACCAACGGTGGGCAAACAGGTTTTCGTACCCGAAGCCGGCCACGGTAAACTCGCGGATGGTAATGCCCAGCTTTTTCTGCACCATGTCTATGGCCTTGTTCATATTGTCTATGCTCATATGCTCGCCGGCCAGGCTGAGAAACTGCTTGGTGCGCCCAACAATGGTGATCTCATGCTCCTTTACGGAGGTGAACTTCACCACGTCTCCAATAAGGTAGCGCCAGGCGCCGGCACAGGTGGAGAGCATCACGGCATATTCCACATCTTCCACCACCTCATGTATCATGTAAGATTTCGGGTTGGGCTTCACCTCCCCGTCTGCATCAAAGTTTTCTTCGTTAAAAGGGATGAACTCGTAAAAAATACCCGCGTTGAGCACCAGCTTGATGCCCTTTACGCCCGGCCGGGCCTGGAAACCGAAAGAGCCTTCAGATGCCATGTAGGTCTCAATAAAGGTGATGGGTTTGCCCAGCAGCTTCTGGAAACTGTCACGGTAGGGTTCAAAACTCACGCCGCCATGAATGTAAATGGCCAGGTTGGGCCATATTTCATGGATATTTTTTACATTATGGTATTTAATAATTTCCTCCAATACGATCTGTACCCAGGCCGGTACGCCGCAGACAGTGCCTACGTCCCACTGCGGGGCTTTGCGTACTATCAGCTTGATGCGCTGCTCCCAGTTGGGCTTGCGGGATATATTGCCGCCGGGTTTATAAAAGCGGCGGAACCATTTCGGAATGTTTTTGGCCTGGATGCCGCTCATATCTCCTTCGTAATAATCCCCTTTTTCAAACAAAGAGGTAGTACCCCCCAGCATCAGGATGCCTTTTTCAAAAGATTTGGGCGGCACATTGAAGTTGGCCATGGAGTATAGCTGTTTAACCCCTACCTTTTTGACGGTCCTGAGCATGTCCCGCGTAACGGGGATGTGTTTGCTGGCAGACTCGGAGGTACCGGAGCTGAGGGCGAAGTATTTCACTTTCTCCGGCCAGCTCACATTGGGCACCCCCTCCAGGCATTTGTACCACCATTCGGCGTGCATTTTATTGTAGTTGTGCACGGGTACCCGCGTTCTGAACTGGCTTACCCAATTGGGGCTGTTCAGTATCTTCTCGTACTCATAATGTTCACCAAACTGTGTATGCTTCGCTTTTTCCATAAGCCGGCGCAATACCTGCAACTGGTACTGGCGAGGCGTCCCTAACTTAAACGTGAACTGTTTTCTGATACGAAGGGATCTGGAAATCAGGTTACCAATGATGGCCATTAATTGCGTTTCTGGTTTTAAAAAGCAAAAATAGTTAATTCGTTTGGAATTGGGGGTAAGTTGGCTAAGCTTCGTACCTTTGCGCCATGTTAAAAACTACCTTACTCAAAGCTACGCAAGCCGGTGCAAAAGTTTTACAGGAATATTTTAACGGTACTTTCACAGTTAGCCATAAATCTACGGTGAACGACCTGGTAACGGAAGCCGATAAAGCTGCGGAAACAGCCATTATAAACGTGATCAGGGAAGACTACCCTGAACATCAGATACTCAGTGAAGAATCCGGGGAGATGAAAATGGACTCCCCCGTAAAGTGGATCATAGACCCTATAGACGGTACCGTGAACTTTGCCCATGGCGTGCCGCTGTGCTGCGTGAGCATCGGGGTGGAGCAGGATGGCGAAATGATACTGGGCGCGGTATACAATCCCCTTATGAACGAACTGTTCTTTGCCCAGAAGGGCTTTGGCGCTACGCTGAATGACAAGCGCATCAGCGTTTCCTCCAAAACCAGCATGAGCAACGCCTTTATGGTTACCGGTTTCCCCTACCTTTGGGAAGAGGAGCAGCCCAACCACGCCCTGGTAACCCTGGAACGTTTCATTAAACAGGGCCTGCCGGTACGCCGCCTGGGCTCCGCCGCCATAGACCTTTGCTGGGTGGCCTGCGGCCGTTTCGACGCCTTCTGGGAGCACCACCTCAACGCCTGGGACTCCGCGGCCGGTTACCTCATTGTACAGGAAGCGGGCGGCAAGGTGACTGATTTCAGCGGCAACACCTATTCCCCCTACCAGAAACAGATACTGGCCTCCAACGGCCACCTGCATAACGACCTGCTGAAGGAGATCAACAGATAATAACATGGAAGAAAGAACTGAAATAAATGACCTGGGCGAGTTCGGGCTGATTGACTACCTCACCCGCAACATTGAAATATACAACGCCGGCACCGTATTAGGCGTGGGAGACGATGCGGCCGTTATAGACCACTTCGGCAAACAGACCGTGGTGTCTACAGACATGCTGGTGGAAGGCATTCACTTTGACCTGATGTATACCCCTCTGAAACACCTGGGGTATAAATCCGTGGTGGTGAACCTGTCAGACATTTACGCCATGAATGCCACGCCCACCCACATTACCGTGAGCCTGGCCTTCTCCAACCGCTTCTCACTGGAAGCCCTCAACGAGTTTTACGAAGGGGTGTATGCCGCCTGCGAAAGATACAAGGTAGACCTGGTGGGCGGAGATACCTCCACCTCCCAGAAGGGTTTTGTGATCAGCGTTACGGCCATCGGGGAAGTGGCGCCAGATCAGTTCGTGAAACGCTCCACTGCCCAGAAGGGAGACCTGCTCTGCGTGTCCGGAGACCTTGGGGCGGCTTTCCTGGGGCTTACCCTGCTGGAAAGGGAAAAAAAGATCTTCCTCGAAAACCCGCAGATACAGCCTGACCTGGAAAACCAGACCTATGTGATAGGCCGGCAGCTGAAGCCGGAAGCGCGGCAAGACATCATCTCTTTCCTGGCCGGCAAGGAAATAATGCCCACCGCCATGATGGACGTGAGCGACGGGCTTAGCTCAGAAATACTGCACATCTGCAAACAAAGCAACGTTGGCTGCGTGCTGTACGAAGAGAAGATACCCGTGGCAGACGATGCCCGCCAGCTGGCCATGAAGCTGGGCCTTGACCCCACCGCCTGCGCGCTGAGCGGGGGCGAAGACTATGAGCTGCTTTTCACCATGAAACAGGCGGACTATGACAAGATCACGCTGAACGAAGAAATTGCCGTGATCGGTTACATGACAGACCCGGCTGAGGGCAGCCACATTATTACCCGCAGCGGCAACAAACACCAGATCACCGCGCAGGGCTGGAACGCGTTCAAATGACCAGGGGTTGGGCGTAACAGTCTATAGCGAACGGCGGGCCCTGAAACTCACCGTTAACTTTTTCTGTTTGGTGTTACACCCTTCTGCATAGAGTGTGCCATTAAACTCTCCTTCTACCAGTTCTCCCACTTTGCCCCATTTCCTGATCACAACATTGCCGGATGAATGTTTGGTGGCAAACGGCGGGTGGCATTCCGTATAGGAGGAACTGAAACCCAGCGGAGGCTGCAGCGTGCCGTTGGTCACCATCACCGCAGATTTGCCGGCTTCACCCATCATGCCGCAGGGGTAACTGCCTTCCTTGTTGCTGTTTACCAGTATGGCCACCGTAAAACCCTGGTGCGTGCCATTTATGACTATTCTGCCGTTATCCACCGCCGCCACCTCAGTAAACCGGATGCTGTGCTCTTCCAGCGCGCCGTTCATGTATGCTTCGTTCACTACCATGATGGGCGTAACCATAATGACCTTGCCTGTTCTTCTATACCCGCCCGGCGCGGCCGGGTCTTTCACCAGGTTAAAACCCTCTACCTCCGCGCTTACCTCCACTGTTTGGCTTTCAGACACATCTGCTTTGTATACTGCTTCTATTGCCAGGCGGGGCTTATGTTCAACCGGCACTGGCGTTAACACGCCCTGCCCCTTGATGATCTTCCATCTTCCCGCTGCCGTCACATGCTCAAAGTCCATCCACGGCAGCAAGGGAGCCAGCAGATCTTCATGAATGCCCATCATCCTCAGCCGCGCCTCTTCGCCCACCTGAATAACCGGAGCGGGGGTATACATTTCAAAGGCCCCGTTAATCATCCAGTCGCTAAAGTGGCTGGTGGTAACGGTAAGCGTTCTTTCCGCCTTGTCCAGCACTGCGGGCACCACTTTCCAGGTGCCGTTCTGTTGTTGAAAAAATACGGTCATCAGTTCTTCCGCCGTATTCTCCAGATCTGACGCGGTATAATGGAATGTAACCGTTACCGGCGCTTTCAATGCGCCCTCCGGTGAAAGGCGGTAGGCTTTCCGCCTTGTATTGACCGTGTTGTTAATAGCATGAATGGTAAACCTCGCAGGTGCGCTGACGGCGCCGGGCGGCACCGTAACGGAAACGGTACCGTCAGCATCAGACAGGTGGCCGCCGGCAGCGTCTATCTCTTTTTCTGCCAGCAGGTGCAATACCGTACCGCGTTCTGTTTGTACCGGTTCAGGAAGGGGTTGCTTTTCAGCAGTTTTTTTACAGGCTGCGCCTGCCAGCAGCAGGGCCAGAAAGGGGTATACAATTGTTTTTTTCATTTTACAGCAGATAGGTATGTGTTGCAAAATACCACTTACCAGCTGCCCCTACCTGTGTTTTTCGCCAGCCGTCAAAAAAGCGGAATGAACAGGCTTTTTATCCGCCCCAGGCAATATCTTATTCTATTTTTAACCGGATCAGCGGGCTGTTATTGGAGGGCTCCAGGCCCGCCGGTACCGGCAAGGTGAGCTTCAGATGATAATTTCCTTTTTCAGCAGGAGCGGTTACGGGAATCACTACACTATCTTGCTGCAAAGCAGTGGCAAGCGGCAGATCAGATCTCACCACGTTCCGCACCCCTTCATCATTCCAGCAAACATACTCCACAAAGGGCGCTGCTGCCGGGTTGGTTTGCACCGGCACGTTGTACCCGTTCTGTACCCCCACTTTCAGCTGCAGTGTTTCCCCGGGCCGCAGGGTGTATGCTTTAACGGCCGGCATGAACTGTATAAGCTGGTAGGAGTAATAGGGTGAGACTGTATCGAAGTAAATAGTACCCTGTGTGCGCAAAAGACTGTCGGGGCTGGAGAAATGGCCCCGGTAGCCGGAGGCCAGCAGCACGCCCTTGCCCCACATGCCCTCTTCCATATGCCAGTAATTGTACTGGCTTCTGCGCGCAAAGGCGCTATTGAGGCTGTACGAAGGCTGCCCGGTATAAAACATGTATTTGGACGGCGCCTGGTAGCTGTTCACAAACACCACCGGCCTGCCGCCTGCTTTTTGCGAAAGTGCGGCCGTCCAGGTTTTATTGTGATGTATTTCAGGGCGTATCTCTACGCCGGGCGCAAAGTCCCACACCATGTACACCCTCACCACCAGTACCAGCAGCAGGGATACCCACCACGTTTTTTGCAGCACCTTCATGGAATAACCCTGCCTTACCATGCCCTGATGGGCCAGTATCACCAGCGGGGCAAATACCATCACCGTCCAGTTGGCCTCTACCCGGCCTTTAAAAGTACTGAGCAGGAAAAAAGCCAGCACGCCTACCAGGCTGAACTTTAGGGCACGTTCAAAGCTGCTTTGCACCGGCGTGCGGAAAGCATAGTACAAGAGCAGCCAGCCTACCAGCGGGCCAAACAGCAATACCTGCCCCAGCAAATAATCCAGCGTAAAGCTGATGTCGTAGGCGGAGGCATTGCGCTCCACCAGGTGGTATTGCAGGGAAGGGAAACCGTGTGTATACTGCCAGTACAGGTGCGGGAAAAACAATGCGCTGGTGACTATCACGGCTATGTAAAAACGGTAGAGTTTCAGCAAATGCAGGTTGGAGAGCACGGTAAAAAACACAAGCAGTACGCCGTGGTATTTGCTGTAAAACATCAGCGCCATGCTAAGGGCCAGCAGCAGCGTGTTTTTCCAGCTTTGAGACTCCAGGAAGTTGCGGTAAATATAAAAATACAGCGTGGCGAAAAATATCAGCGGAATATCCGGCACGGCCAGGATGCCTCCCAGCTGCATGGCGCCCATGCCCGCCAGGATGAGGTAAAATACGAGGTTGTTTTTCTGTGGTATCAGCTTGTCTACCAGTATCAGCGTGAGCACGTTCAGTACTACCATGCCCAGCCTTACGCCCAGCTCACTATGAAAAAGCGCGTAGCCCAGCTTGATGAGCAGCGCTATCATGGGCGGGTGGTCAAAATACCCCCAGTCCAGGTGGCGGGAGTACACCCAGTAGTACGCCTCATCATCCATCAGCTCCGTGAAGGAAGCCTGCAAAATGGCCAGTATGGCCCAAAGGGCAAAAACCCCGTACTTATACTGGTTTTTGGTAAAAAAGCGGATCATAGTCCGCGAAGATAGTTAAAGGATCATGAACTTGTCCGCATCCTTCATAAAGGGGAACTTGGCCCGCATTTCGTCAAGATGGGCACGGGAGAAAGTGTGGGTAAACACGTCTTCGCTATGGGCCTTGTGGTAGATGATCTCTCCCACCGGGTCTATGATGCTGGAATCTCCGCTGTGGTAAATATCGTTACCGTCATTACCTACGCGGTTTACGCCTATTACGTAGCACTGGTTCTCTATGGCGCGGGCCTGCAGCAGGGCGCGCCAGGGTGTGCTGCGGCGTTCGGGCCAGTTGGCCACGTTGATCAGCACATCGTACTCAGGGGCGCCGTTGTCTTGTATGGTATTGCGCGCCCAAACGGGGAAGCGCAGGTCATAACAGATATTGAGGTTTATTTTCCAGCCTTTCACCTGGGCAATCAGCCGTTTGTCTCCCGCGGTATAGTGGTCATCCTCCCCGGCAAAGCCGAAGCAGTGGCGTTTGTTGTAGATGCCGTACTGGCCGTTGGGCAGCATCCAGATCAGGCGGTTGTAGTAAGCGCCGCCTTCTTCAATGATAAGGCTGCCGGTAATGATCACGTTCTTTTCCTTCGCTTTTTTCTTCATCCACTGCACAGCGCTGCCATCCATGCTTTCCGCCAGCTTCTCCGGCTGCATGCTGAAACCGGTGCTGAACATTTCAGGCAGCACGATCACTTCCGTTTTCTCCTTGATAGCGTCAATTTTCTCATCAAACATGGCCAGGTTGGCCGGAATGTTTTCCCAGTGCAGATTAGCTTGAATCAGCGTGACCGTTAAATCAGACATAACAAAGTTGAATTACTACAAAACGACCTCAAATTTACGGCAGTAAAACTTAGAAAGTTTTGAATTATTGCGGGTTTATTCTTCCTTTTTTGCGATTTGTTCAATGGCCTCCCTTGCCAGCTCCTGTTCGTAGCCCCTTTGCAGGAGGAACTGCATGGTTTTGTATTGCCTTTTCAGGTATTGTTCCCCGCGCAGCTGCTGGTATTTCTTTTCCGCCAGGGCCAGCAGGGTGTTCCGGTAGTCCGTTTCATCAATTTCTTCCAGCCCTTTTTTGATGCAATAGGGGCTTACCTGTTTCTGTTTGAGCACCATGCTGATCTTTTTGCGGCCCCATTGCTGCATCCTGAACTTGCCGCCGGCGTAGGCCCTGGCAAAACGCTCTTCGTTGAGAAAGTTCTCTTCTACCAGGTGGGCAATGGCTTCTTCCATCTCCTCACCGCGCAGGCCCAGCTCGTAGCACTTTTCCCGCACTTCGGAATGGCAGCGCTCCTGGTAGGCGCAGTAGTGGCGCAGTTTAAGCAGATCGGCTTTCATGAAAGGAAAAATTTACTTTTTCACGATCATCAGCTTGGCATAATTGAGCATGATCTTTTTTTCTCCGCCCGCCTGCGGGAACATTACCGTAGCAATACGGTTGTTGGGCGCTCCTTCCAGGTTCAGGATCTTGCCGAAGCCGAACTTCTGGTGCTCCACGTCCATGCCGGCTTCCATGGTAGCCGGGTCGTCTGCCGTGAAGCCGGGCGAGGGCACGTGCGTGCTTACGGGCGCCGTAGCAGGTTTGGGTGCGGTCCTGGCCAGCGGGTTGGCCGTGGGTGCGGGCGTGGTTTTCTTTTTATCGAACATGCCGCCCCAGGAAACACCGCCGCCGCCAAAGCTGCCGGTGTTGCGGAGGCCGCCGCCGGCATAGCTGCGGTCTACAAAACGCTCCGGCATTTCGTCAAGGAAACGGCTGGGCTCATTTTGCTGCAGCTGCCCGAAGCGGTAGCGGCTATTGGCGTATGTGAGGAACAGGCGTGATTTTGCACGGGTAACGGCCACGTAGAACAGGCGGCGTTCCTCTTCCAGCTCCTCACGGGAGTTGATAGACATGCCGCTGGGAAACAGGCTTTCTTCCAGCCCCACCGTAAACACCACCGGGAACTCCAGCCCCTTGGCGGCGTGAATGGTCATGAGCTTCACCACGTCGCTGTTCTCATCATTGGTGTTGTCTGCGTCTGTGAGCAGGGTGATCTGCTGCAGGTACACGCCCAGGTTCTTGTTGTCCAGCAGCTCCCCGTCTTCCGTAGGCGTTTCGGTAAACTCCTTGATGGAGTTCAGCAATTCCTGCACGTTTTCGTAGCGGGCCAGCCCTTCGGTGGTTTTATCGTTGAACAGCTCTTTGACAATGTTGGTAGACTTGCCCACCTGTACAGCTACTTCGTATGCGTTATGTTTGTCCAGCATTACGCGGAAGCTCTGTATCATGGTCACAAAGTTCTCTATGGCATCCAGCGTGCCGCCCTTGAAGCCGAAATCACGCGCGTTTTCCAGCACCTGCCAGAACGTGATGTTCTGGTCATTGGCGTAGATAGATACTTTTTCAATGGTTGTTTTACCAATGCCGCGCACGGGGTAGTTGATGATGCGCTTGATGGCCTCCTCGTCCCGCGAGTTCATGATCACCCGGAGGTAGGCAATAAAGTCTTTGATCTCTTTACGCTGGTAGAAGGAAAGCCCCCCGAAAATACGGTAGGGAATGGCCAGGCGGCGCAGGCTTTCTTCAAAGGCGCGGCTCTGGGCGTTGGTGCGGTAGAGGATGCAGAAATCGCGGTTGTTGTAGTGATTGCGGAGCTTTTGTTCAGCAATGGTGTCTGCCACAAATTTGCCCTCTTCGTTATCCGTATTGGTGCGGATGAGCTTTATCTTGTCTCCCTCCACATTGTCCGTCCACAAGTTCTTTTCTATCTGGCCCTTGTTTTTGGCGATCACCTCGTTGGCCACGTTAAGAATAGACTTGGTGCTGCGGTAGTTCTGCTCCAGCTTCACCACTTTCACATCGTCATAATCCTTTTCAAACTGCAATATGTTCTGGATGGTGGCGCCACGGAAGGAATAGATGCTCTGCGCATCGTCTCCCACCACGCAAATATTTTCATGCACGGCGCCCAGCAGCTTTACTATTTCATACTGGGCGGGGTTGGTATCCTGGTACTCGTCAATCATGATGTACTGGAACTTGTGCTGGTACTTGGCCAGCACTTCCGGGAAGCCTTTCAGCAGCACGTACATTTTGAACAGCAGGTCGTCAAAGTCCATAGCGCCGTTCTTGAAGCAGCGCTTGGCATACATATCGTATATTTTGCCGGTAAGCGGGCGGCTGGCCCGCTGGTCTTCCTGCTGAATGTAATAGTCGTGCTGGTATTCTTCCGGCCCCATCAGGCTGTTTTTGGCCGCGGAAATGCGGTTGTACACCAGGTTGGGCTTATAATGCTTGTCATCCAGGTTCAGCTCGTTGATGATGGTTTTCACCACGCTCTTGGCATCGTCTGCATCATAGATGGTAAAATCTCCGGGGTAGCCCAGCTTGGGGGCATCTGCCCGCAGCAGGCGTGCAAATACGGAGTGGAAGGTACCGATGTAGAGGTTGCGCGCCTCATTGCCGCCCAGGATCTTTTCCACCCTTTCTTTCATTTCTTTGGCCGCCTTGTTGGTAAAGGTCAGCGCCAGTATATTGAAAGCGTCCACCCCGTTCCGCATCAGGTGGGCTATCCTGGTTGTCAGTACTTTGGTTTTGCCTGAACCCGCGCCCGCAATGATCATCAGGGGCCCTTTGAGGGAGGTTACCGCTTCGCGCTGCCGTTCGTTCAGATCGTCTAAATAGTTTGCCTTCATCACTTCAAAAAATTTGCCGGCTGTAAAAGTACGATTTGAGGGTGGGATCACGAAATAAGTGGATAACTAGGCGTCATCTATTTCTCATTCCTGTCCACCTTCAGCCGCCCCTCCCTGTTGGCCACCTCCCAGGTGGTGTAAAACACCAGCCGGGCGCGTTTTTCCAGCAGGGGATAGCTGATCTTGTCAGGCGTATCGTCCGGGCCGTGATAATCCGGGTGTACCCCGTTGAAATAGAAGATGATGGGAATTTTATGCTGCGCAAACATGTAGTGGTCTGAACGGTAATAAAAGCGGTTGGGGTCATTGGGATCGTTATACTTGTAATCCAGCTTGAGGCCCACCAGGCTGTTGGCCGCTTCACTAACCGGGCGCAGCTCGGAGCTGAGCTTGTTGTCTCCGATGATGTACACGTAGTTGCTGTCTTTGGCATGGTCTGCGTCTATCCGGCCAATCATGTCTATGTTCAGGTCTGCCACGGTATTGGCCAGCGGGTACACCGGGTGCTCCGTATAATAGCGGGAGCCCAGCAGCCCTTTTTCCTCACCGCTCACCGTCATGAACACAATGCTGCGGCGGGGGCCTTTGCCGGCTTTTTTGGCTTTCATGAAAGCCTCTGCCATGGCTATCACCGCTACCGTGCCGGAACCGTCGTCATCTGCGCCGTTGTGCACTTCGCCGTTGATGATGCCGATGTGGTCATAGTGGGCGGTCACAAAAACATACTCGTCTTTTTTGTCCGTACCCGGCAGTATGCCCATTACGTTGCTGGACTTGATCTCCACCACGTCTTTCTGGTATACGAGGCCGGCAATCTGCCCTGCCGCGGAAGGCACCGGGTTATTGGGCTGCAGGCCCTCCACCAGGCTGGCGTAGGGTTTCCCGAATATGGCAGCGGCCACTTCAGGGGAAATAAAATATACGTTGGGAATAAACTCCATGGTGGTGGCCATATCCCCGAAGTACAGGCCTGTTCTGCGCAGGCGGCTGCCGGCGCGGGTAATGCCGGGCATGTTGGAAGATACGATAAAGACCGTGCGGGCGCCTTTGGCAGCGGCGGCGCGGAGTTTGTCTTTCTGCTCCGCAGCGGCCTGGCGGGGCGTTTCAGCCAGCACCACCACCTTGTCTGTAGCGTCAATGCCTTCGTAGCTGTTGAAGGTTTCGCTCACATTGCCGTAGCCGGCAAATACCACCCCGGTTTGCTGCAGCTCCAGGTTTTTTGCATCCCTGAGGCCGGTGTAAAAGTCTTTTCCGAACTCGAAGGTTTTACCGCCGGCGGTAATGGTGGCGTTCACCAGCGTATCCTGGTAGAGGCTGAAAGGCTGCTCCCATTCACCGTTGCCTGCGCCGGGCTGCAGGCCGGCGCGCTTAAACTGTTCCGTAATATATTTCGCCGCCTTGTACTGGCCGGGCTTGCCTGTTTCGCGGCCCTCCATGTCATCTGCGGCAATAATGTAAAGGTGCTTTTTCAAATCTGCCGCAGTAATGGTTTTGGCATAGGGAGTAGCGGCTTTGGGCGCGCTGCGCTTGGTAGCTACCTGCGCGCAGGCTACTGTGCCGCCCGCCATCAGGCAGGCCATGAATACAAGTTTTTTCATGTACGGTTGTTTATGGCGGTAAAAATAAAGAAATATGCCTGCCGTAGCGCAGCGGCTGCCGGGAAACAACAAAAAAGCCGCCGTGCGCTACCGGTGGTCGAAGTAGAGCCGGTCAAGGTGCAGCAGCGGCTTATCTGCCGCGCCGGTAAATACCAGGTATAACGGGTGCATGCCGGGCAAGCTGCTCACGGGCACGGTTATTTCCTGCCACTCCTTCATACCGCCGGGCACTGTTGCCCTGGCCACCTCCGGGCCGTTGGCCGCGTCAATATGGAACGCAATAGTGCCGCCTTCCAGCCCTTTCACCCTGCACTTTATATGTTTGATGCCGTTCAGGTCAATGTCGTTAAACCGGGCGTAGCTGTTGTTGCGCACGTTGGCGGCAAAGGTCAGGAATTGAGTAGTGATGGTGCTGGTCTTCACATTGCCTTCGTCAAAATCTTCCGCTTCTATCAGCTGGTTGCGCAGCAGCAGGTAAGTACTGCCGCTGAGTGGCGGCACGCCGTTGGCCCCCTTGTCTGTATACCGTGCGTTCAGCAGGTAACGGCCTTCCGGACTTTTGCCGATGTGCTCCTTCAGCACCAGCGTGCCTGTGGCGGGCAATGCGGCAGGCTGTTCCGACAGGGAAAGAATGTACTGCACTATGGCCAGCGCGTCTGCCGGTTGCATGTCTGGGTGGGCAGACATTTCCCGTGTGCCCCAGTTGCCGCTGCCGCCCTTGATGATTTTGCCGGCAAGTGTTTGCGCCACTTCATGCCCCTTGCCTGCATAGCGCTCCGCCACCGCGGTGTAAGCCGGGCCAATGGAGGCGTCTTTCATGGAATGGCAGGCCTTGCAATCAAGGGAGTTCAGCAACTGCTGGCCGGCCAGGTGCTTTACATTTCCGGTACCGCCCTGGGCCAGTACTACAGCCGCATCACGACCGTCAGGCAGGAAGCCGAAGGAGATCTGCAGCTGATCAGGACTGATCACTTTATCTTCCGCGTCTGTTACCGCTACCTGGTATTCAAGCGGAGCATTGTCCCAATAAAAAGTACGGTTGGCGGGTGTTTGTATTTTCACTACCGGCGGGGTGTTACCTACATTCAGCTGGAGCGTTGCGCGGCCTTCGCCGCCTTTTCCATCCTTTACGGCAAGAGCAACAGCATACACGCCAGGTTTGTCAAAAGTATGGGTGGCGGTTTCTCCTTCTGCCGTCTGCTCTCCTATTTTCCACTGGAACGAAAGTTTGTCCCCTTTATCAAAATCACGCGAGCCGGCCGCGGAAAGCTGCACCGTAAGCGGGGCGGCGCCGTTCAGCCGGTCTGCGCTGATGGCGGCCACGGGGTCACGGTTGCCTTCCTTGAAGGTGATGCGCACCAGCTTGGAATTGGTGTTTTTGGAGAACCAGTTGGAACCGTATTCCAGCACATACAGGGAGCCATCCGGCGCAAACTGTACATCTACGGGCGCTTCAAATTTGATATGCGGCAAAAACGGCTCCATGCGCAGGTAATTACCTTTCTCATCAAAGGTGATGAACATCATCCAGCCGCGTATCCATTCATAGATCAGCAGTTTGCCGTTGTAGTAGGGAGAAAGGCGGTAGGGCGCCTTTTCAAACGCTTTGCTGTAGAATACCGGGCCGGCCATGGCGCTGGCCCCGCCTTTGCCCACCAGCGGAAAATAACGGGAGGCGCTCTTGCCGTACCAGATCATGGCGGGCTGTGCCGGGGGCAGCTCCTGCAGGCCGGTATTGTTGGGAGAAACGTTCAGCGGGCGCGCGGGATCTTTTTTAGGCCGCAATTCTTTGTTGGCGTAGTTGTACAACGGGAAGGCCTGGTTGTTGCCCAGGAAGTAGGGCCAGCCGTAAAAGCCGGGCTGCTTTGCCTGGTTAATTTCATCATAGCTCATCAGCTCTCCGTCTTCCCCGCGTATTTTGGTATCTGGCCCTACGTCTCCCCAATAGAGATAGCCTGTTTCTGCGTCTATGCTGAAGCGGTAAGGGTTGCGGCTGCCCATTACATAAATTTCAGGGCGGCCTTTGGAACCGTCTTTCGGGAAGAGGTTGCCGTCTGGTATGCTGTAGGTGCCGTTGGGCTCCGGCCTGATGCGCAGTATTTTTCCGCGCAGGTCGTCGGTATTGGCGGATGTGGCCTGCACGTCAGACAAGTGGCGGCCGGGCCTTTCATCTACCGGTGTATAACCGTCTGTTTCCTCTGCATTGGTGTTGTCTCCGGTGGAGAGGTAGAGCAGCCCTTTGGTATCGAACTTCAGGTAACCGGCGGAATGGCAGCAATAGCGCCGCTGGGTAGGCACTTCCAGCAATATCTTTTCCGAGGCCTGCTGCAGGTTGCCGTCTTTCAGCTCAAATCGGGAGAGACGGTTGATGGCTTTCTCACCGGGCACGGCGTAATAGAAATATATGTAGTGGTTCTTTTCATAACCGGGGTCTGGCGTCATGCCCAGCAGCCCGTCCTCAATGCCGCTGAATACGCTGAAGCTGGCAATGGTCTTTACCTGGCCGGAGGTATGGTCATATAGCTTCACAGCGCCCTTGCGTTCTATGAACAACACGTCTCCCCCCGGCAGCACCGCCATTTCCATGGGCTCGTCAAAACCTTGCGCCAGCACGGTGCGGGTGTAGCGCGCGCTGTCAGGCACAGGGAGCGTTGTGGCCCGGCGCATGTCCGGCCGGCCGGCGGCCGTCCATGCTTCATTCAATTGCTGTTCACTGACCGGTTGCGGTAAAACATATACGGTACCGTTATCTTGCCGGCGGGCGCCGGTAACTGTATCCAGCGCCTGCAGCCATGGGTAGCCCGGCAGCGCCAGCGCGGTGTCTTTGATGGCCAGCAGCCCGCCGCCCGCTTCCAGGTAGCGTTTCAGCTCAGGTACGGCTATATGGTTGAGCCCGTTCAATGCTGAAACGGGCATGCATACCAGGTTGAACATGGCCAGGGAATCTGTTTGCAGATAGGCGGCATTGCCTGTTACAACGGCGGTGTAACCGTGGCTGGCAGCTATGCGGGTCAACTGTGCGGCCAGCGTGTCTTCCGGCTGATGGGCGTAATACAGCATTTTCTTTTTGGGGCCTGAACATGAGGCTAGTAACACCAGCAATACAACCGGCAGCAAATAGTTCCGTAGCATTTTATCTGTTTTTCTTTTGCCAGAACAGGTCCAGCCATCAGGTAATGACATGCCTTTCCCGTGGGCCTGCGGCCATTGGCAGGCGGACATGAACGTGTTTCTGGTTATTGTAAATATTACTGGAGGGTAACCGAAAAATGCGAATTAAAATTTAATAAAGCAAGTTTCTATTTTAATTTATTTTAAAAACAGAACGGGCCGCATCACTTAAACGATGCGGCCCGTTCAGGTAATTTTTTCTGATGTATCAGCTACAAGCTATTTTGCTTACGCGGTTCATGTGGCGGCCACCTTCAAAGGGCGTTTCCCCGAAGATGTCTACCATTTCCTTTGCGGTGGCGGTATCTACAAACCTGGCCGGAATGCAGAGCACGTTGGCGTTGTTGTGGCTGCGTGCCAGGCGGGCCAGCTCGTCTCCCCAGCAAATGGCGGCGCGGATGCCCTGGTGTTTGTTGGCCGTAATGGCCACACCGTTAGCGCTGCCGCATATGAGAATGCCGTAGGCATATCCGCCTGATTCCACCGCGTTGGCTACGGGATGCGCAAAGTCAGGATAATCTACCGAATCAACGGAATGGGTGCCAAAATCTTCTACCTGCAGTCCTTTCCCTTCCAGGTAAGAGATCACCTCTTCCTTGTACGCAAACCCTGCGTGATCAGATCCGATGGCCACGGGCAATGCAAGATCAAAAGTTGTTTGTTCCATACCCTACAGTTTATATTGGTTAAGCAATGTGCTGTTTGCTGTTATCAGGACCATTCTTCCGCTTCCGCTTTTTCCTGCTCGCGGTATACCTTGGCGGAAATAAAGATACTGATCTCGTACAGCAGGTATAAAGGTACGAAAACCAGCAATTGGTCTAACACGTCCGGCGGGGTGATAACAGCCGCCAGTATGAGTATCACCACTACCGCATGCCGCCGGTAGGTACGCATGAACATGGGCGTGAGCAGGCCAAGTTTGGTGAGGAAGTAAACCAGGATGGGCATTTCGAAGAGAACGCCCATGCCCAGTATGATCTGGGACATCAGCCCGAAATAATCGTCAATGAAAAATTCGTTTTTGATCACCTCAGACACGGTGTAGCTGGCCAGGAAGTTGATCATGAAAGGGGCAATGAGGAAATAGCTGAAAGCGATGCCCATCAGGAACTGCAGGCTCACCCAGAAAATAACGCCTTTGGAGCCCTTGGCTTCGTTCTCTTTCAGGGCGGGACGAATAAAACGCCAGAATTCGTAGATCACGTAAGGGAAGGCGCCTATAATACCCAATATGAAAGCAAGTTTGAACTGCAGCATGATCTGCCCGGCCATCTTGTAGTTCTGGAACTTTATTTCCGGCGGGGTGATGCACATTTTGTCTCCCAGCCCCAGCGCATGGCTGGCGCTGCACAACCAGCGGTAAGTAGGAAAATCCGGTTGGGTGGGACCGAAAATTACGTTGGTCAGTATCCAGTCCGTAAACACAAACCCGAGAATGCTCACTGCAACAATTGCGAAGGCAGACCTTACCAGGTGCCAGCGCAGCTCTTCCAGGTGGTCAAAAAACGACATCTCTGCCTTGTCCTCATTGCTCGAGAATAACTTCTTTAACATGCTATATGATGAATCAGGAGCACAAATATAATACGTGCACAGTGAATAGAAAATGTAAAAAACGGGTGTAAGGTAAAACAAAAAAGAAGAGGAACGGGGAGTATTTGCGGTAGAGGGCAAAAAAAAGAGCCAGCCCGAGAAGAATCAAGAGCCGGCCTTTCATCCATTGTTTGTTAACCCCAAAAAAGTTGAATTCGAGAATGTCTTTTTTCGCTACTGTTCAAGCAATAACTTACTCTTTTAATGGCAAGCTATCAGATTTAAGTTACAACCCTCACAGCGCTTTTAAATTTCTAAAACAAAAATAGAAAGAAATATCGTATTATCAATGTTACAACAAAGTTTTTTACAACCTTTTAACAAAAATCAAATTATTGTGTTACGTTAAGCCTACACTGTTAATTCAATTCGTGTTAATTTACTACTACTCTGTTTCAGAACGATTTTGTGACTGCTGTATTACGTTTTTGTATAATTACTAAACGAAATTATTCTTAATTTATTGTATCTCAGCCTTTAATTATGTTTTTATGGCTGAAACTGAACCGGCTTTCCCGGTTGCCTTTCCGGGGAAAAAATCCCCGTATCTTCTTTTACAGCAATTTTCGCGCCGAAACCCACTAATTCAATATTTTCATTTTGACCATTTCTATTCTCGTATCCGTAACATTTAGAATGTCAAACTCGTAATCATCTATAATGATCCGCTCTTTCAGCCGCGGAATGGTCTCGTAATGGGAAATGATGTAACCGGAAAGGGTCTCGCTTTCATCTTCCGGGAAATCGAAGCCGTATTTCTCGTTGAGATAGTCCAGCTCCAGCCGTCCGGAAAAAATGTATTCCTTCTCGGCAATCTGTTTTTCCACGAACTCTTCCACATCGTGCTCATCCTTGATATCCCCGAAGATCTCTTCCAGCACGTCTTCAATGGTCACAATGCCCGCCGTTCCCCCGAACTCGTCTACCACCCAGGCAATGCTCCGGCGCTCCTTGTTGAACTTGCTGAGCAGGTCTATGGCGCTCATGGTTTCGGGCACGGCCAGGATGGGATGTATCACAGAGCGGATGTCTGCCGGGTTTTTGAACATGTCCAGCTGGTGAACATAACCCAGGATGTTGTCTATGTTCTGCTCATAAATGATGATCTTGGACAGCTTGGTGCTGATGAACTTCTCCCGCGCCTGTTCAATGGTGCTGCCGATGTCAAGCGCTTCTATCTCTTTCCTGGGAATGAGGCAGCCGCGTATTTTCACGTGTACCAGGCTGAGCGCGTTCTCAAACAGCTCCGTGTTCAGCTCCTGCGAGTCTCCCAGGTGCTGCTGGCTCTGGCGGATGAAGTGCTCCACGTCTACCCTGGCAAAAGAGCTTTTATTGTCAATGATGCGTACGTTAAAAAGATATTTCAGCATCCATTCGGAAATGGATTCCATCATATTGCCCAGCACGTACAGCGGTTTGGACAGTACGGAAATAGGCAGGGCAAAAAAGCCGAGCATGGCCTCCGGCCTTGAGCGGAAGATGCTGCGGGGAATAAAGAACCCGAAAAAGAGGATAATAAGCGTGGCGGCTATGATCTCCACAAACAGGGAGATGGCCACGTACTGCGCCATTTCGTTCTCCGTCCAGACAGATGCCCAGAGGGAATCCAGCCAGCCGGCCACCAGCATGCTGTACACCACAATAGACAGCGTGAGGCCAATGAGGCTGGAGGCCAGGAAACGGGCCGGCTGCTCGTTAAAGCCCGCCAGTATTTTGCCCGTAGCGCGGCCCTGCTTTTTTTTCAACTCTATACTCAACCTGTTCACATTGGCAAAAGCAGTTTCCATGCCGGCAAAGAAGCCCGCCACAAGGATTACTATAACCAGTAAAACAATCGTATAAACATCCATCTAAACAAAGATATGAAATTCGGGGAAGCCGCCAACCCCGTCGTAATATAACGGTCAGCCGGCCAAAAAGTTCTCCACCAGGGCTTTTACTTCCCCGTATGCCTTCTCCAGCTCTTCGTTCACCACAATGTGGTCAAACTGCCGGGCAAAAGACAGTTCGTAACGGGCTTTGCCCAGCCGCTCCTCCAGGGAGGCCTGGGTTTCGGTGCCTCTTTCGCTGAGGCGTACCCGCAGCGCGTCCAGGGAAGGGGGTTGTATGAAGATGGTGAGCGCCTCCTGGTGGTATTTCTCCTTGATGGAAAGGGCGCCTTTCACGTCAATGTCTACCATGGGGTACTGGTCATTCTCCCAGATGCGCTCCAGCTCGCTTTTGAGCGTGCCGTAGTATTTGCCGGCGTACACCATTTCGTACTCTGCAAACTCGTTGTTTTCGATGCGCTGCTGAAATTCTTCCGGGCTGAGGAAGTAATAGTCTTTTCCGTGGGTTTCCCCCACCCGCGGGCTGCGGGTGGCGGCGGAAATAGAAAAGGCCAGCTGCGGCATTTCGCCCAGCAGTTTTTTAACAATAGTGGTTTTACCGGCCCCGGAGGGTGCGGTAACAATAATGATCTTGTGTGCTGCCATTATAAAATTTACACGCGCTTGATGTCTGCTCCCAGGTTGCGCAGGCGGTCGTCAATATACTGATAGCCGCGGTCAATCTGGTCTATGTTATGGATGGTGCTTTTGCCCTCTGCGCTCAGCGCGGCAATCAGCAGGGATACGCCGGCCCGGATGTCAGGGCTGCTCATGGTAATGCCCCTGAGCTTGTGCTGCCGGCCCAGGCCTATTACGGCCGCGCGGTGCGGGTCACAGAGAATGATCTGCGCGCCCATGTCTATGAGCTTGTCTACAAAGAACAGGCGGCTCTCGAACATTTTCTGGTGTACCATCACACTGCCTTTGGCCTGCGTGGCCACTACCAGCACAATGCTGAGCAGGTCTGGCGTAAAGCCGGGCCAGGGGTGGTCTGAAATAGTTAAAATAGAGCCGTCTATGAAGGTCTGTATCTCGTAGCTGTCTTGCTGCGGAATATAAATATCGTCTCCCCTGAACTCCATCTGGATGCCCAGCAGGCGGAACTTTTCGGGAATGATGCCCAGGTGCTGTATGCCGGCGTTCTTGATGGTGATCTCGCTCTGCGTCATGGCGGCCAGGCCAATGAAAGAGCCGATCTCTATCATGTCAGGCAGCATGGCGTGGGTGCAGCCGCCCAGGGCGCTCACGCCTTCTATTGTCAAGAGGTTGGAACCAATGCCGCTGATCTTTGCGCCCATGCTGGTGAGCATTTTGCAAAGCTGCTGCAGGTAAGGTTCGCAGGCGGCATTGTAAATAGTAGTAGTGCCCTGCGCCAGCACGGCGGCCATTACAATATTGGCCGTACCGGTTACGGAAGGCTCGTCCAGCAGCATGTAGGTGCCTTTCAGCCCGCCGTTGGATTCAAGGCGGAAATAATTATCGTCCGTATCGTAAACAAAGGTGGCGCCCAGTTTCTCAAAACCTATCACATGCGTATCCAGCCGGCGGCGGCCAATTTTATCGCCACCCGGCTTGGGAATGTACGCCTTGCCGAAACGGGCCAGCAGCGGGCCGGCCATCATAACGGAGCCGCGCAGGCGGCCAGATTTCTTTTTGAATTCGGGGCTTTCCAGGTAGGCCATGTCTATGTCATCTGCCTGAAACTCGCAGCTGGCGCGACTGGTGCGGTTCACTTTCACACCTATATCGCCCATCAGTTCAATCAGCAGATTTACATCCACTATGTCAGGAATATTGTTGATGGTCACTTTGCCGGGGGTCAGCAATACCGCGCTGATGATCTGTAGTGCTTCGTTCTTTGCTCCCTGCGGTATAATATCTCCTTTCAGACGGTTTCCGCCTCTTACTTCGAAAACGCTGCTCACTTGTTCCTGTTTTTGTATTTGTGTTTATTTTTCCCGGAGCCGCTGCCGCCGCCCTGTTTGAATTTGTTTTGCTGATAGGCCTTGCGTTTGCCGCTGCCGGCCGCGTTGCCGGTGCGGAACTGCTGATCTCCCCCCTGGAGGTTAAAACCGGCGGAAGATGAAGGGGCGCCGGCGCCCGGCATGTATTGCAGCTTGCCGTCTGTAATAATGGCCAGCTCTGATTTTACGGCATCATCATGCACACTTTCCTTGTGCCAGTTGCCGTAAGCCAGCTTCATGTAGTTGCCTATTACCTGGGTAAAACCCTCTTTCATTTCAGGGTCTTTTTCTTTCAGCGCTTTATCTATCACCATTTCCAGGTTTTTGCCGAAGTGGCGGTAGCGCGGGTATTTTTTAGGGTAGGGCAGCCTGTCTGGCTTGCTGCGCAGCGTTTCCCGCGTGGGGATGGGGTACGGGGAATCCACATCCAGCTTGAAATCAGACACCAGGAACAGGTGGTCCCACAGCTTGTGGCGGAAATCTTCCACGTTGCGCAGGTGCGGCTGCAGGGTGCCCATCAGCTCAATAACGGCCATTACCTGCTGCTGCCGGTGCTCCCGGTCTTTGATGGTCAATATGTACTCGATCATGCGCTGGACATTTCTTCCATACTCCCGCATGATCAAATGGTTACGTGCGGTATTATATTCCATTGTAGTAATTTAAAGGTATTATGCTTGATTACCAGCCATTCATACGCGAAGTAACGCCAGGCGCCTTGGTGCGGAACAGCTTCAGGTGAAGTCAACTTCTGCAAACCTAATGAAAAATATTTATAAAACATGGCAGCGCCCCGTGAGCGCCCGATTCCTTAATTTTACGGCATGAACCTTTCACTGACAGGCAAAACCGCCGTTGTTTGCGGCGCATCCCAGGGGCTGGGCCTGGCGTCTGCCCGGGAACTGGCCCTGCTGGGCGCCTCCTGCATACTGCTGGCCCGCAACGAAAAGGCGCTGGAAGCGGCCGCCGCTTCCCTTGACGCCAGCCAGGGGCAGCAGCATAACTACTACACGGTAGACTTTACCCGGCCGGAAAAAGTGAAAGCCACCATAGCCGCCATTACAGACGAGCAGATCGTGAACATACTGGTCAACAACACCGGCGGCCCCTCTTCCGGGCCCATACTGGCGGCTGAAGGCGGCGCGTTTGCCAAGGCCTTTGAAATGCATGTGATCTGCAACCAGCTGCTGGCCCAGGCCGTAGTGCCGGGCATGAAGGCCAGCGGCTACGGGCGTATTATACAGATCATCTCCACTTCCGTAAAAGTGCCCATCAAAAACCTGGGCGTTTCCAATACCGTCCGCGCCGCCGTGGCCAACTGGGCTAAAACGATGGCGGGCGAACTGGCGCCCTTCGGCATTACCGTGAACAACGTGCTGCCCGGCAGCATGAGCACAGACCGGCTGAGCGCCCTGTTCAGCGCCACTGCCGAGGCCCGCGGCGTACCGGCAAAAACGGTGGAAGAAGAATGGCGGCAGGAAATACCGATGCAGCGGTTCGGAGACCCGGCTGAATTTGGCGCCGCCGTGGCCTTCCTGGCATCTCCCGCCGCAGGGTACATCACCGGCATCAACCTGCCGGTAGACGGCGGTAAAACACCCAGCTTGTGAACATCTGGAAAAATATCATCAAAAGCCCCACCTGAGGCCGGCCGCTTGTACCGGACAATGAATTGTTTTCTCTACCCAACCTCTTTTTCAGATGAATACCAACGTGCAATACGGTGATTACCTGCAATTGGACAAGATCCTCAATGCGCAGTTTCCCGAAAGCGACAAACACCAGCAGCCCGCGCATGACGAAATGCTGTTCATAGTGATCCACCAGGCCTATGAGCTGTGGTTCAAACAACTGTTATATGAAACGGGATCTGTAGCAGACATTCTTAAAAAACCGGTGAACGACAACTCGCCGGAACTGCAAACCATTGTACACCGCCTTTCCCGCATGGTGACCATCCTGAAGCTGCTGGTGCAGCAGATAGACGTAATGGAAACCATGACGCCCATGGATTTTCTTGACTTCAGGGACATGCTGCGGCCCGCCTCCGGGTTTCAGAGCTGGCAGTTCAAAGTGCTGGAAGCCAGGCTGGGCCTGCAATACGGGCAACGGTTCGGGCAGGAGTATTATATCTCTCAATTGCAGCAGGATAAAATAGACATTATACGCCGCGCGGAAAACGAAAAATCTATCCTGACGCTCGTCAATGAATGGCTGGAGAGGATGCCGTTCTTCGATGAGCCCGCCAACTGGGCAAATTACGAGGCGGAGCTGGAGACTGATGCGTCAGGCACGCATATTTTCTGGCGCCATTACCGGCAGGTGTACCAGCACAGCCTGGCCGAAGCGGAACAAAACAACCTGGCGCAATTTGATGCCGTGTTCGGGGATGAGGCGAGCGCATCTGTTTCCCGCCAGCTCTCTCCCAAAGCCTGCCGCGCGGCCCTGTTCATTATGCTCTACAGGGGCTACCCCTTGCTGCAGCTGCCTTTCCAGTTGCTGAACAGCCTGCTGGAAACAGACGAGCAGCTCAGCACCTGGCGCTACCGGCATATGAGCATGGTACACAGGATGATAGGCTCCCGCATAGGTACAGGCGGCAGTACCGGCCGCGATTACCTGAAAGGTGCGCTGGACAAGCATTACATCTTTGCGGATGTAGCCAGGCTTACCAGTTTTTTGATTGAACGGAGAAAACTGCCAGCCTTAAGTGCTGAAATGGGAAGAAGGCTGGGCTTTACCTGATGAGATACGGGTTGAACAGCAAAAAGGACTACGGCCGCCGTGGCCCTTTTTGCTTTTATTGCGTATAAAACCGGGAGGTTTACTCTACCACGTTGATGGTGCGGGTAAAACTTTCTTCCAGGGAAATGAATGTTTCGGTGCGTTCTATGCCTTTGATCTTCTGCAGCTCATCGTGCAGTACACGGCGCAGGGAGGAAATGTCTTTGCAGATAATTTCGGCAAACATGCTCCAGCCACCGGTGGTATAGTTCAGCCGCACTATCTCTGGCATTTTGCGTAATTCTTTGGCTACAGCATCGTACATGGAGCTTTTTTCGAGGAAAATGCCGATAAAAGCGATGACATCGTAGCCGATCATTTTTAAATCTACGTGTAATCTTGTACCTTTAACAATACCAAGCTCCTGCAGTTTTTTCATACGAACGTGGATAGTTCCCCCTGAAACAAAGAGTTTCTTCCCCAGGTCTGCGTATGAGATTTCCGCGTTAGACATCATCTCGCTGATGATCTGGAGGTCCAGTTTGTCAATATTCAAATTGTGGCTCATTTTGACAAATTGTTTTTGAATGTTTTAAACTTACATGCAAATATTTAAAAAATATCGAAATTTCCAAAATTCTTCTTAAAATATTTGCAAAAAATACCCCCTCTCTTTAGATTTGCATCATAATCGTTGAAAACAAGCCGCTCCCGGAAGCAGGCAAACGCTTGAAAGAAGCAGATTTCTGGCCGGGCGCTCCAACTTTGTGGGGTGATGGAATTGGCAGACATGCCCTCTCGTCTCGGGGGTGAGGATCACGGGATAAACGTAGCGTAATGGGTTGACCACTAATCTTCTTTGTGCTATGGCTAACTGCCTCGTGTAGGTTCGAATCCTACTCCTACAGCTTTAAAATGGGCTGACCGTTACAACGGTCAGCCCATTTTCGTTTCAGACGGCCGGAAGAGCCCGGTTAATGCCTGGCCAAGCATGCTTCACCGGGGCCATTACCGCCCTGCTTTACCCTGTAATTCGCTATTGCCTCCAGGTTTTGTTCCGTTTATTTCTCCGGAACAGGCAGTTACGCCCAAACAAACGCAAACTTGCAGCTGCATAGCCCGCATCCCGGGCCTTTACCCTGTCTACACCCTGTTCTCACCCTGCTTTCACTGCGTAAACAGGGTGTAGACAGGGTGAGAACAGGGTCAAGGCAGGGTAAAAACCGGTTTAAAAGGGCCTGATTACCCGGTAGGCTACTGACATCCTGTTGACAATCCTTCGGTGATCCTTCGGTTGCGTTCGGTGCTGGTACGGGTTTGAGGGTGTTTAACCGAAGGTTGACCGAAGGACCACCGAAGGATCACCGAAGAATAACCGATTTGACGAGGGCCCTTCGAAGGTGGCAGTACCAGAATCTGGTGCCGGACCACGTTTTTTTAGCCCGGCAGGGAACAATTTTATAATTTTGCCGCCTCATGGGACAAAAGAAATTACAACGGTTTGCAGAGATAGAAACTTTTCCGAACGTGCTGATCTACCCGCAGAACATGCCGGGAGCCTGGGCCAGGCACTTCGGCAACAGCCACCCGCTTACCCTGGAGCTGGCCTGCGGCAAGGGGGATTACACCCTGGGGCTGGCCCGGCGGTACCCTGAAGGCAACTTCCTGGGAGTAGACCTCAAGGGCAACCGCATCTGGCGCGGGGCCAAAACGGCCTTAACGGAAAAACTGCCGAACGTTGCCTTTTTGCGCACCCAGATAGAAAAACTGACGGATTACTTTGCCCCGCAGGAAGTGAGCAACATCTGGATCACCTTTCCAGACCCCTTCCTGCGCAAGTCCAAAGCCCGCAAACGCCTCACTCACCCCAGGTTCCTGGCGCTTTACCAGCAGATACTGGCGCCCGGCGGCGCCATTCACCTGAAAACGGACTCCGCGGAGCTGTATCATTTTTCGCAATATGTAATAGCGGCCACCGGCTGTACCCTGCTGGAAGACATTCCTGACGTATACGCCCTGGACCCCGTGCCAGACCTGCTGCGTATCCAGACGTATTACGAAGGCATGCACCTGGCAGACGGCAGAACCATCCGTTTCCTTAAATTTACACTGCCCGCGGAACCCATCAACTGGCGGGCTTTTAAACCGGAACCGGAAGATGAGGCAGCCGCTGAAGGAGAACATTGATTTTTATTACAATGAGCAGGGTTACGTTGTGCTCACCGAAAAATACCACCGCCAGCGGGGGTATTGCTGCGGAAATGGTTGCCTGCACTGTCCTTTTGATTATGAGAACGTCCCCGAAAATAAAAGAGACCAGCTCCTCAGCGCCCGCAAAGAACGCAGGGAGCAAGGCGGGCAGTAACTTCATGGAAGTGGTGTACCGCATTGTACGCCGTATACCCAAAGGCCGCGCCACCAGCTACGGCGCCATTGCGGAAGCCTCCGGCATACGGCTTACCGCCCGCATGGTGGGCTGGGCCATGAACGCCGCCGGCCGCGCCAAACCGCCGGTACCGGCCCACCGCGTGGTAAACAGCAAAGGCGAGCTTTCCGGAAGAGCATTTTTTGCCACCCCGACATTGATGCAGGAACTGCTGGAGCAGGAAGGGGTAAGGGTAAAAAATGACAGGATCGAAGATTTTGAGAAGGTGTTCTGGGACCCGGCGGGCAAACAAAGCAAGACAGCGGTAAAACCGGCCACAGGCAAAGCGGCTTCAAAAGCAAAAGCCCCGAAGGCAAATGCCGGAAAAACAGCTGCCGCCAAACAGGCCGCAACCAGGGTTGGCATTGCAAAACCAAAAGCCGCCCTGAAGGCAAATGCCGCAAAGACAGCCGCCGCAAAACCGGCCGCAACCAACGCCGGCACTGCAAAAGCGAAAGCCCTGAAACCAACCGCCGGCAAAAAACGCCCGTCAAAATCCGCTGCCCCTTCGGCCAAACCGGCAAAAGTCACGCAGCGCGCCAAACCCGGCCCTGCAAAACAAAAACCTGCCCCATCCCCCCCAACCAAAAAACCGCGGTAGAAGCCGCATAGTTTAAATACCTTTACGAAAGCATTTTTCTTTCCGTTATGTCCGTATTAAAGCTCAAGCTGGACCAGGAACAACTGGTGGAAGATTTTTTCGAGGACACCTGGCTGGCCGGTATTATTTCCCAGGCCAAGGATTACCAGCTTTGCTGGCAGATCAACAAACACCTGGGGTACGATTTCCGGGTCAACAACTCCCTGGAGATCAATCTCACCAAACAGCGCCGCGCTTTCTATTTTACAGTGTTCGAATATGAGGAGCTTACAAAGTCCGCCGCGCACTACCTGTACAACAACCACTGCAAAGCGGAATTTCTGCTGCCGGAGCTGAAGCATGTAGACTACATCTGGCTCATCAAAGGCAATTATTACCAGGACGCTGACGTGAAGAACCTGATTGAACAATGCCGGAAAGTAGAACTTATCCAATTGGTATCTTTGCTGGATATGAAAGATATCCGGAACAAGATCAACCTGATATTTTAAGCCATGCTTTAATTCCCCTCAAACTAATTGTATATGTGGCAGGAAAAAGATCATCAACTTCACCGGGCGTTCCGTTTCGCCGACTTTAAGGAAGCCTTCGCATTTATGACCAAGGTAGCCCTGGTAGCTGAAAAAATGGACCATCATCCCACCTGGACCAATACCTATAACCAGGTTGATATTTACCTCTCCACGCACAGTGCGGGCAATGTGGTAACGGAAAAAGACCACCGGCTGGCGGCGGCCATCGATAAATTGCATGAACCTTCTTAACAACCAGGTAATTGTGAACCGTCTCCTTGTTACATTCCTGTTGTTTTGTTGTGCCCTGCGCCCCACCGGCCAAGCGTTTGCCCAGGATACGCTGGCCCTGGACTTTACTGCGCCGGTGGCCGGGCTGGACCTTCGCCCGCACCTGCAGCTATTCCGCGGCTCCCCCCACATTCAAACCCCTGCCCATATTCCCGCTGCATCTTTCCGGCAGGACACGTCCGCTTTTCACCCCCGCAAAAAAGCCCTGCACACCGTTAATGATCTCTGGCTGCGCCTTACCGTTAAAAACACCGGCCCTAAAACCGCCACCCTTTATTTTTTTACCGGCTGGCACGATGAGCTGACCTGGTACCCACCCGCTCCGCAGGCCCCGGTGGCTACGGGATTGATGACAGACCGCGGCAACGTGAACCGCTGGGACCACTTTGCCTTTCCGGTCCAGCTGGCGCCCGGCCAGGCAGGTACTTTTTACCTCCACGTAATAAACCGCTTTTACCGGGAAAATAATTTTATGCCCGTGCTGTTTGACGCGGTGAACTACGCAGAGTTCCGCCAGCAGCAGGCAGACCACTACAAATCAGAAGTGCTGGTGATACAATTGCTGCTGGGCATGCTGCTGGTGCTGCTGGCCATCACCATTATCAACTACACCCAGTTGCCAGACCGTTCTTCGCTTTATTTTGCCGGCTACCTGCTGGGGCTGATCGTTTTCTTTGCCCTCCGCCTGGAAACCAAACCCTTCCAGCTGTCTTTCTTCCATTTCTGCCCCATGTTCAAGTATTATTGGGACGTGCCGGCCATGCTGTTTTGTTTCTACCTGATGTACATGCTTTTCGGCAACATGTTCCTGAGCCTGCGGGAGCGTTACCCGCTGATGGAGAAGATCTACCGCTACGGCGCCGTGGTAACCGGCATCTTGATAGCGGTCTGCATTGCCCTGATTGCCATGGGCCACTACCAGGCGCCGGCCACTATCTACACGGTGGTGTACTACACCACTTTCATCCCGCTCGTCATTTCCTTTATTGCCCTGGCCCGCCGTACGCGGCATCACCCGCTGGTGCGCTTTTTCCTGTTCGGCTCTCTCTGCCTTTTCCTGCTTTCACTATACGCATTCCTGACCAATACGGAGCCGGTGGGCTTTACGCCGCTGCCGGAGCTGGTGGCGCCGTACAATGTGCTGGTGCTGGGCGTTTTATTGCACGTGCTGTTTTTTGCCGCCGGCCTCAGCTACCGCAACAAACTGGTACACCAGGAAAAAACCAAAACGCAGGAAATGCTCATCAAACAGCTCAACAAAAACAAGGACCTCCAGCGCAAGCTCAATGTACAACTGGAGGAGCTGGTGAAAGAGCAGACCACGGAAATACTGCGGAAAAAAATGGAGCTGGAAGAACAGCGCAAGCTGCAGCTGGATATAGAGTACGGCAAAAAACTGGCGGAAATAGAACTGAAGGCCATCCGCGCCCAGATCAACCCCCACTTCATTTTCAACTGCCTCAACTCCATCCAGCTTTTTGTGATGCAACGGGACTTTGAACATGCACAGCGCTACCTTTCAGATTTCTCGTACCTGATCCGGAAAACGCTGGACTTTTCCAGGCGGAATTTTATTTCCCTGGCTGACGAAATTACCTATTTAAATACCTATCTTGGATTGGAAAAAATGCGGTTTGAGCAGAAGATGAGCTACGAAATAGTGGTAGACCCCACCATTGCCGCCGCAGAGCTGGAAGTACCGGCCATGTTGCTGCAACCCTACGTGGAGAATGCCGTCAAACATGGCATGAATAATGATGAAAGAGTTACCGGCCTGCTGGTCATCAATTTCAGAATGATAGCCTCAGACATGCTGGAATGTGTAATAGAAGACAATGGCATAGGTATAGAACGCTCCAGGGCGCTGCGTTCGCTGCCGCCCCACCACCAGTCTTCCGGCATGGAAATAAGCCTCAACCGGGCAGAGCTGCTGAACAAAATGTATAACACGGACATCCAGATAGAAATAATAGATAAATCAAGAAAACAGGCCAACAATAGCGGAACCATCATTAGAATACTTATACCCCAGTTATAGTTGCCTGCTCAATTATAAAACACTTATGATCCGCGCTGTAATTATAGACGATGAACGGAACAGCAGGGATATCATCTCCCTGATGCTGGGCAAGTACTGCCCCGAAATTGAAGCAGTAGGCATGGCCGCCAACTGCAGGGAAGGCATAGAACAGATCCGCATGCACCAGCCCCAGCTGGTTTTCCTTGACCTCGAAATGCCTGACGGCACCGGCTTTGACGTGCTGGCCGGAGCGTATGACGCGTCTTTTGAGGCCATATTTGTGACCGCCTTCGAAAAACGTTTTCTGCATACCATCCGCCTGAGCGAAGTGGAGCTGATACTGAAGCCCATAGACAAGGAAAGCCTGCTGCAGGCCGTGGGCACGGTGGTACAACGTATAGGGCAGGAGCGCCATCATGACCGGTATGAGGTATTGCTCCGTAATTTCGGCAAACCCGCCGGTGAAGTGCGCCAGCTGGTATTGCCCGCAACCGGCGGGCCCGAAGCAATTGTAGGGGTGGAAGATATCCTTTACCTGGAAGGGCAGGCAGACAAAACCGTGTTTTACCTGCAAGACGGGCGCACATTACCTTCGGCCCGCACGTTCCGCTACTACACAGAGTTGTTTGCGCCGATGCGTTTTTACCAGATCAATAATACGCATATGGTACAGGTGCCGCATATTCAGCAAATAGACCCGACCGGCAATAAGGTCCAAATGCAAAACTACAGCCTCGATGTAACGGAGCGCCGCATGCGGGAGCTGCTGGCATTGTGGAAACAGGGCTGAGAGCTACATCAGCCAGCCGGCCAGTATGCAGGCAATTACGATAAAGGGAGAAGGCAGGCGTGTGAGGTACAGCAGGCTTAGCGTAACCAGCATAATGAGCACGTTGTACCAGGTAACCTGTATGGAAAAGAAGAGGATGAATGTAGCGGCCCACATAATGCCCACCACTACGGCGTTGATGCCTTCCAGCGCCCGGTAGATCATTACATGTTTTTTCAGGTTGTTCCAGATAGGGAAGAAAAACAGCACCAGCAGCAAACTGGGCAGAAAAATGGCTATAGGCGCCAGGATGCAGCCCAGGAACTGGGCGCCGGGCCCCAGGTTGCGCATGACCATGCCCCCCACGTAGGCAGACACGGAAAAGGTGGGGCCGGGCATGGCCCGCATGATGCCCGCCCCGGTCAGCAGCTCTTCCGCCGTCATGAAAGTAGACTTGGCGCGAAATACATACTGCTCCAGCATCATGGCTATCAGAATGTCCCCGCCGCCAAACACCAGGCTGCCGAAACGGTAAAAGTTCTCGAAGAGGTTGAATGGCCGCCGCGAGATCCAGTTATTGGTACGCGCCAGCTCTGATAAAAAGCCCGCCAGTATGAACAGCAGGGCAAACAGCCAGAGGTTTCCCCACTGTATCTTTTTGGGCTTTTCGTCAATATCGGGGATACGCTTGTTACTGAAGTTGGAAATGATGCCGCCCAGGATGATGAGGGCGGGGAACGTCCACGGAGACTTGAGGAAATAGCTGGCCAGCATGGCTACCAGCATAATAACGAGCGTGGCGGTGCTGCGGATGCTGATCTGGTAGGCCTTGATGCCGCCGTAGGCCAGGAAGCCCACCGCCATCGGCTGTACGTACTTGAAAATGTCTACCTGCAGGGCCCGCTTGTCAAAGTATTGCAGTAAAAAACTGAGGGAGCCCATGAGCAGGCAGGCAGGCGTAACCCAGATCATGAGGGTCGCCACGGCCAGCATTACACCACCCCGTTTATACCCTATCAGGGTGAGCGTTTGGGACGATGAGGCGCCCGGCAGCAACTGGCAGAAGGCGTTATACTCCATCAGCTCCTGCTCTGTTACGTCTTTCCGCTGTTGCACAAAAGTTTTCATCATCATGGCCAGGTGGCCCTGTGGTCCACCAAAAGCGGTGATGCTGTGCAACAATACGGCCCTCAGAAATGAAATGTGACGTAAAAACACTATAGGTCTGGATAAAAGCTGCCCAATTTCCAGTAAAGTAATGAAATTTTCAAATTCTATCCTATAGCCTGTTTTTCAGCCGCTTGCAACAAGGCATGGAACTTGCATTAAAAACAGCGGTAGGCACCAACAAACGCCTTCGTTTAGGCGTTAAAGAAAAACAGCTCAACGGTAAATTCTATGAAGCGATTTTTGACGGCCATTTTTCTGATGGCGGGTATTACGGTGGCGCAGGCGCAGGGCCAGTCTGCTCCCTACAATAGCAATGAGCACTGGTCGGAATTCCTCCTCCAGCCGGAAACCATTAAACCCCAAACCCAAAGCGATACCTGCCTCGTTTTTGTCAGCAACCGGTATATTCACCCTGACAGTCTCCGGTTTGTAGACGAGTACATAGACACTACCTCCCTCAAATATTTTTTTCTGCAGAAAGCCGGCGGCAAATGGAACGTATACCAGGCTTCCTCACTGGGGGAAGCCATGGAGCACATGCCCCATGGAAAAGACATTGTGGTGTACGCCGAAGGCATGGGCAAAATTTTTACGGCCAACGTGGTGCGCGCCAAGCTGATGGCCGCACAATACAATGTGAACGTGATCATGTTCGATTATGCCAGCATCAACAATACCTATAAACCCTCCAAAAATTTCAAGTTCGCCCGGCACAATGCCAAGCTTTCCGCCGGGCAGTACCTGCAGCTCATGCAGGAACTGCAACAGGCCAGGGCTGCCAATGCGCCATGGATGGAGGGAGCAAGGCTTACCACATTTTACCACAGTATGGGTAATATCATACTCGAACAAATGGTGCAGCATCACAACATCAGCAGCCTCAACGAAATGCCGTTCATAGATAACCTGGTGATCAATGCCGCTTGCGTACCACAGAAGGGGCATGCGGAATGGGTAGAAAAGATAGGCTTTGCCAAACAGGTATACATACACTACAACCGTTCAGACCTGCAGTTGAAAGGCGCCCACCTGCTGATGCTGAAAAAACAGCTGGGAGAAAAAGTGAAAAGCCGCAACCGTGCGTCTAACGCCGTATATGTGAACTTTCACGACATGGTGGGCTGGCAGCACAGCTATTTTATGAACTTCCCCAAAAATGAGTTCAGGCTAACGCCCGCCATGGTGGCTTATTTCTCAAGAATTTTCAACGGGCAGGAAGTGACCCGCAACGAGGCCATCAGCCTGCTGGACGCCGGCGGGGAAACCGCCGGCCACACCCACCTCTGATCAACAGCTTTATTTTTTCAGGCCTATTTCCCGCAACCGCTCGTCAAGGTACTCTCCGGCCGTAATGGGCGGATAGTCTGCCGGGTGCTGCGCATCTACCGTAGCTGGCAGGCAGGTGAGGTCCATGCTGGATTTGGGATGCAGGAAAAAAGGGATACTGAAACGGGAAGTTCCCCACATTTCCCGCGGAGGGTTTACGACGCGGTGGGTGGTAGATTTCAGTTTGTTATTGGTCAGGCGCTGCAGCATATCCCCCACGTTCACCACGATCTGGTCTGGCAACGAAGTAACCGGCACCCAGTTGCCCTGTTTGTCCAGCACCTGCAAACCGTCTGCAGAAGCGCCTACCAGCAGGGTAATGAGGTTAATGTCTTCATGCTGTTCGGCGCGTATGGCAGACTTGGGCTCCTGTATAATGGGCGGGTAGTGTATGGCTCTCAGAATAGAATTGCCGTTGTGTATCTTGTTGTCAAAGTAATGCTCGTCAAGGCCCAGGTACAGCGCTATGGCCTGCAGCAGGGCGCTGCCTGATTTTTCAAAAGCGCGGTAGGCTTGGAAGAGGGTGGGCGTGAACTGCGGCACTTCCTTTACCTGCACGTTTTCCGGGTATTCAGAGCGCACCGGGTCACCATCTTCCACCGTCTGGCCAAACTGGAAAAACTCCTTCAGGTCCGGCGCATCAAAACCCTTGGCATGTTCTTTCCCGAAAGACGTGTAGCCACGCTGCCCTGCCAGGGAAGGTATTTCGTAATTACGCTTGGCATCCGGCGGCAGTTTGAAGAATTCCTGCACATACCGGTAAAGGTCTGCTATCAGCTGATCTGGTATGCCGTGGTTCTTTACGGCAACAAAACCTACATCTTCATATGCTTTCCCCAGCTGCTCTACAAAAGCCGCCTTGCGGGCGGGGTTGCCGGAGGTGAACTCCGCCAGGTCTACGGAAGGAATGGAATTAACGGTAGCCATATAGTGGTGTTTTGGAATACTAAAGGTAAGGGAAAAACACCTTCCTGCCGTTGCCTATTCCCCCAACAAGGCCAGCTCTTCCGGGGTGATGTCTGTAATGGCGTAACGGGCTACCCGGTTAATCTTCATTTCATCAAGCGCATCTACCACGCTGCGGTAGCGGGCGCTTTTAGCCGCCTTGATCATCACCACCAGCTGGTCTGCGTCCCCTGTGGCGCGGGCTACCTTTTGCTGTTTGGCGCGTATCACTTCACCAATGCCATTGTGTACAGCAAAGTTGCTGGCATATAGCACGGGCGGGTGTTGCGCATCCTGGCCCTGCCCGTCATACCAGGAAATACGGTCGTTATCATGTATCAGCAGCGTGAGGGCCTTGCTGTCACCTACCGGCGTAGGCGGCCCGTCTGCCGGCATTACCAGCGGCATGGCGCCGGGTTTGGTTAACACGGTGGTCAGCATAAAAAATGTGATGAGTAAAAAACCAAGGTCTACCATTGGCGTCATATCTACCCTGGTAGATAATTTCTTGCTGCGCCTGCCGCCGCGCTGGCGGCCACTTTCAGAGGAGGTGTCCATTTCTGCCATAGCTGTACGTTTTAAAGGTGGTAAAACCGGCAACGGGTATAACACCCGCTGCCGTTTTGGGATAACACACACTTTGCATTGTTTGCTCAGGTATGAGATGCGGGGTGAAGAAAATTCCATAAAGCATGGCTGTTCCTTCAGTAGATGCCTAAAAAAAGCCGGCTCTTTATGAACCGGCTTTCTGCGTGTATAGCAAACGTTGTTATTAAAACTCTGCGTTCTTCGGCGTACGGGGGAAGGGGATCACGTCACGGATGTTGCTCATGCCGCTAACGAAGAGCACCAGGCGCTCAAAGCCAAGGCCAAAGCCTGCATGCGGCGCGGTGCCGAAGCGGCGCGTATCCAGGTACCAGTACAGCTCTTCTACCGGTATGTTCAATTCTTCCATGCGGCGCACCAGCTTGTCATAGTTCTCTTCCCGCTGCGAGCCGCCTACTATTTCACCAATGCCGGGGAACAGGATGTCCATGGCGCGTACCGTTTTGCCGTCTTCATTCTGCTTCATGTAGAAAGACTTGATAGCCGCCGGGTAGTCTGTGAGTATTACTGGTTTCTTGAAATGCTTTTCTACCAGGTAGCGCTCATGCTCGCTCTGCAGGTCTGTACCCCATTCTTCTACCAGGTACTGGAACTTCTTGTTCTTGTTGGGTTTGCTGTTTTTCAGGATGTCTATCGCTTCCGTATAAGTGATGCGCACAAACTCGTTGTTCAGCACAAACTCCAGCTTTTCAATGAGCCCCATTTCACTGCGCTCAGCCTGCGGCTTGTTCTTCTCCTCATCTGCCAGGCGCTGCGCCAGGAACTCAAGGTCTTCCCGGTTATTGTCCAGCGCATACCTGATCACATATTTGATGAATTCTTCCGCCAGGTCCATGTTGTCTTTCAGATCATAAAACGCCATTTCCGGCTCAATCATCCAGAACTCCGCCAGGTGGCGGGCGGTGTTGGAATTTTCCGCGCGGAAGGTAGGCCCGAAGGTATAAATGTCACCGAAGGCCATAGCGCCCAGCTCGCCTTCCAGCTGGCCGGATACGGTGAGGTTGGTGGAGCGGCCGAAGAAGTCTTCCTTAAAATCTATTTCCCCGTTTTCCGTACGCGGCGGGTTCTTCAGGTCAAGCGTGGTAACGCGGAACATTTCCCCGGCCCCTTCCGCGTCTGAAGCGGTAATGATGGGGGTGTGCAGGTATACGAAACCTTTTTCATTAAAAAAGCGGTGTACCGCAAAGGCCAGCGCATGGCGCAGGCGGAAAACGGCGCCAAACGTGTTGGTGCGGAAACGCAGGTGGGCAATTTCCCGGAGAAACTCCAGGCTTTGTTTCTGCGGCTGGATGGGATAGGCTTCCGCATCACAGTCTCCCAGAATTTCCAGCTGCGCGGCCTTCAGCTCGATCCGCTGCCCCTTGCCCAGGGAAGGGATGATCTGGCCGGTAACGGCAATAGCGGCGCCGCGGGTGATGCGTTTAAAGAGGGCGGGGTCCAGGTCTGCCTCATTTACCACCACCTGCAGGTTATTATTGGTAGAGCCGTCGTTCAAAGCTATAAACTGGTTATTCCGGAAGGTACGCACCCACCCTTTTACCGTTACTTCATAGTTTGTACTGTCGTTCAGCAAAATTTGCTTGATCTTTACTCTTTGGCTCATATCATTGATATTTTTTTTGAAATTGAGTGCAAAAATAGAGAAAAGGCCGTAAAACTGGCCGGGAATTTGCGCCCAGGGAAGGGTAAGGGAGCCATCGCTGAGCAGGGGCAAACCCGGTGATACCCCCGCTGGCTGGTATTTACCGGCGAATATTTTTTTGGAGATTAGCAAAACTTGTTTTAATCTTGTACCCACAATCTGTCTGATTAAGTTCCATTTTGCCATCTTCATCAGCGCAGTCCTTAACTCAAGCGATCCCTATCAATTTAATGATCAAAGCTTTATTATTGACTCAAAACAATTATTTGTTAATTGGTGTATGTTGGTATGCAGTGGTACCCTCCTTACGACAATTCTAAAATTTGACAAACTCAGATGATGTACGACATCTTACAACTGAACGACATGCTCGTTCCCGAGCTGCTTGACATTGCAGAAAAACTGGATATTTCAAACCCAAAGAAACTCGACAAGCAAGCATTAATTTATAAAATCCTAGATAAACAAGCCGTGATAGCATCAGAAGACCAACAAAGCAACGGAGACGAAAAGAAAACAAGAAAACGGAAACCGGTCTCGAAAAAAGAAGAAGCACCACCAGCACCGGCACCCGAAGAACCCACTCCCTCCGAAGAAAAACCTTCCGCAAAAAAAGGCAAAAAAGCCGCCACCAAAACAGCCACTTCCAAACCAGAACAAGAGCCTGAAGCACCCAAAAAACGTAAGCTCGATATAGATCTGGACATCCCCTCACTTACTTTTGACGATGATGAAGACCTGGTATTGCCGGCCTTGTCAGATGAGGAAGAGGAAGAAGAAGTGGTACTGCCGGAGGAAGAACCGGAAGACGATTTCGTAACCGTTCAGGAGCCTGTGATACAGCCGAAAGCCGCAGCCGGCCCGGCCAACAAGTATCCGAACAAAAAAGAGCCCATATTCAACATCGAGTTTGACGGGGTAATAGTAAGCGAAGGCGTGCTGGAAATGATGCCTGATGGCTATGGTTTCCTGCGCTCTTCAGACTATAACTACCTCAGCTCGCCTGACGATATTTATGTATCTCCTTCGCAGATCAAACTGTTTGGTCTCAAAACCGGCGATACCGTGCGCGGCAGCGTGCGCCCGCCGAAAGAAGGGGAAAAATACTTTGCCCTGCTGAAGGTGGAAACCATCAATGGCAAGTCTCCCGAAGAGGTACGAGACCGCGTACCGTTCGATTACCTGACGCCGCTGTTCCCCTTTGAGAAGCTGACGCTTACCACTACGTCCAACAACTATTCTACCCGTATCATGGACATGTTTACGCCCATCGGTAAGGGTCAGCGCGGCCTCATTGTAGCGCAGCCGAAAGTAGGTAAAACCATGCTGCTGAAAGAAGTGGCCAACGCTATTGCCACCAACCACCCGGAAATTTACCTGATGGTAGTGCTGATAGACGAGCGCCCTGAGGAGGTGACGGATATGGAACGCAGCGTGAAAGCTGAAGTCATTGCTTCTACGTTTGACGAACCTGCCGAGAAACACGTGAAAGTATCTGCCATAGCCCTGCAAAAAGCAAAACGGCTGGTAGAATGCGGCCATGATGTGGTGATACTGCTCGACTCCATTACCCGCCTGGCCCGCGCCCACAACACTGTGGCGCCTGCTTCCGGTAAAGTGCTGAGCGGTGGTGTGGAAGCTAACGCCATGCAAAAGCCCAAACAGTTCTTCGGCGCCGCCCGCAAGATAGAGAACGGCGGTTCCCTCACCATACTGGCCACCGCTTTGATCGATACCGGCTCCAAAATGGATGAGGTGATCTTCGAAGAATTTAAAGGTACCGGTAACATGGAACTGGCGCTTGACCGCAGACTGGCTAACCGCCGCATCTTCCCGGCCATTGACGTTACTGCCTCTTCTACCCGCCGTGACGATCTGCTGCTGGAAAAAGAAATGCTGCAGCGCATCTACATCCTGCGCAATCACCTGGCAGACATGAATACGGAAGAAACCATGAACTTCATGCTGCAACATATGAGGGGCACCCGTAACAACGAAGAGTTCCTCATTACCATGAACAGGTAAACTATACCACGATGTGATATAAAAAGGGCTGTTACGCGATGGTGTAACAGCCCTTTTTTCTTCAATTCATGTGCCTGTGTTATCTGTGCGGGTATGCTATGGTCAGATCTACATGCTGCCCGTTCACCGGCGGTGTTTGCGGTGAAGACGGCGGCGGCGTTGATGGCGGCGGCGTAGAAGGTTGTTCTGCCGGCGGTGTTGGCGGAGGCGGCGGCGTAGAAGGTTCATTCGGCATGTTTGGCCGCTCCGGCGGTGGTGGCATTGTCGGATCATCCGGCATGTTCCTCGGCGCTGCGCAACTTGCTGCTACAAACAACAGTGCAATGGCAGCACCCTGCAGTTTTCTCAAATTTTTCATGGTTAAAATTTTAGTGCCGCTTCTTGCGCTGTCCCGGCGCAAATGGCTTGGCGGATTTTGTACCGTATATTTTCTTCGCCTGGCCCGGCGGGATCCGCTTGCCGGAGGCGTCATGATATACGGTGCAACTGCCCAGCAATACGCCGAGAGCAAGCATTAACAGCAGGTGTATCCGGCTTACTTTCATCAATAGGTTGTTTGTTTCAATAGCATCCAAAACTTTGCCAAAATGTGCCGGAAATAAAAAAGGCATTGCCGCTCAGCGACAATGCCTTTGTAAATAATTCTAATATTATTAGAACAACCAGGAAACGCCAACCTGGAATTGTTTGGTGAAAGAGAAATCGAAAGTGCTGCTGGTAGTTTTGGGCGCGCCAGCAGGCTGAGGTTTGGTAGTTTCGTTGCGGTAAGTGATACCACCGAATACGCCTTCCAGCATGAAGCGCTTGGTTACGAAGTAAGTAATACCAGGCACTACGTTAGCTTCCAGGGTATTCAGGGACGAAGTTTTTGTGTCGTCAGTTTTTACAGAACCAAAGCCATAAGATACATTGGCCTCACCAAAAATGGCTACTTTAGACTCACCCAGCATGTGGTAGTTGCGTACAAAGATACCAGGAGCAATCAGGTGACTCTTGATTTTTGTAGTTGTGCCAGCGTCTACGTCTTTAATATTGGCGAAACCTGCGTCTACAAACACACCCACCATCCATTTGTCAGAGAGAGCATAACCAACCTTAGGGCTGATGTTGAATGTAGTAGTAGTGGTTTTGTCATCAGAACCATCTACTTTGTTAGGAGTAGTAGAAGTAACACCTACATTACCACCAACCAGAAAATCACCTTTCTGAACCTGGGCTTTTGCAAACTGGGTACCAACAAGGCCCAAAACGGCCATAACGATCATTTTTTTCATCTGTCGTACAATTTTAATTTGATATGTCAATAATTGATTCTGCTAATTATGTTCTACATACATAATACTACTTAAGCGATTGGGGGAAGAAGAAGATGGCTGATGATGGGTTACTGTTTCAAGCCCTGGAAAAAGATGGATAATACCGCCCTTTCCCGGCTCATGAATTCTTTAATATTATCTGAATTTTGAAGTTCAAAACCTGCGGCCTGCCATTTGCACCATATCACCCACAAACCAAACAATACATGCACCAGCAGATCGGCCGTTTTTTCAGGATCATGCCGTTCTGCTACTTCTCCCAGGGCTTTCCCCTTGCGGATCCAGGCAGATAAAAAGCTGATCTCCGACTGGTGTACCAAATCTCCCACCTGCCTCATCAGGCTGCTGGGTTTGTCGCTCACCCACTCGTGGATGCCGAACAGAAAATGGTAATCCAGTAAAATCCTTTCCTTGACTGACAGGTATTTCTCCATCACTTCCCTTACAGAAGACGCACTTTCAAGCGTTGCGCTGACATCTGTAAAACATTGCGACACAATTCTTTCAATCACTGCCACATAGATCCTATCTTTGTCAGGAAAATAGTAATACAAAGAGCCCTTTGATATCTCCAGGTCTCTGGCAATTTCTTCCATGGTGGTCTTTGCCAGGCCAAAGCGCTTGAAACGCTTTAACGCAGCTTCCAGTATCACTTCCCTTTTTTGATCCTGTTCCGCCATTTCGGAATTGCAAAGAACTGTTTGACTTTTTGACTTTGCGGGTCAAATGTACGCCCTTTTTTGAAACAGCAAAAAGATTTTTATCCGGATTTGAAAAGAACTACTAAAAGTGTAATGCATAACACAATTGTAATGCAAACATAAAGAAATATTCAATAATTATATATGTAAATGAAAAAAGAATTGTTAAAACGGCGGGATGTGGGGTTTTAACCGGAACAACATGGTATTTCAAATTTATCGAGAAGAAAAAAGCGCGGCGGGCATGCCACAATGAGGGTGCTGATGCGGTGTCACAAAAAACGAAAAAGGGCCGCATCCGCAGCCCTTTTATTTATATCAGCCGGTTACCCGGTCAGTACCTATCAAAACCTTACCATCCCAGCAAATAAGCGAAAATCAGCGGCGCTACAATGGTAGCGTCAGACTCAATCACAAATTTGGGGGTGTGAATATCCAGCTTGCCCCAGGTGATCTTCTCATTGGGTACAGCGCCGGAGTAAGAACCATAAGAGGTGGTGGAGTCAGAAATCTGGCAGAAGTAACTCCAGAAGGGTACGTCCGTCCACTCCAGGTCCTGGTACATCATGGGCACCACGCAAATGGGGAAGTCTCCCGCAATACCGCCGCCAATCTGGAAAAAGCCTACGCCTTTGCCACCGGAGTTTTTGCGGTACCAGTCACTCAGCTCCACCATATACTCAATACCGCTCTTCATGGTAGAAGCTTTCAGCTCTCCCTTGATGCAGTAAGAGGCAAAAATGTTGCCCATCGTACTATCTTCCCAGCCCGGAACTACAATGGGAATGTTCTTTTCCGCAGCAGCCAGCATCCAGCTGTTCTTCGGGTCTATTTCGTAATGCTCTTTCATTACGCCGCTAAGCAGCAGCTTGTACATGTATTCATGCGGGAAATAGCGTTCACCTTTGCTTTCAGCGTCTTTCCAGATCTTGTGGATGTGCTGCTGTATACGGCGGAAGGCTTCTTCCTCCGGAATACAGGTATCGGTTACCCGGTTAAAACCGCCTTCCAGCAGTTCCCATTCATCTTTCGGGCTCAGATCTCGGTAATGAGGCACACGCTTGTAGTGAGTATGGGCCACCAGGTTCATGATATCCTCTTCCAGGTTGGCGCCGGTGCAGGAAATGATGTCCACTTTGCCCGCACGGATCATTTCCGCGAAAGAGATACCCAGTTCAGCCGTACTCATAGCGCCTGCAAGGGTTACCATCATTTTACCACCTTCCAGCAAATGGGTTTCGTAGCCTTTGGCCGCGTCTACCAGGGCCGCCGCATTGAAGTGGCGGTAATGGTGCTGGATAAACTGAGAAATCGGTCCTTTATTCATAACAGTTAAATGTTTCAAACGGCAAAGGTACAATAAAGGCGCAAGATAAAGGGGCAAAAAGAAAACCGTTCCGGGTGAACCGGAACGGTTTATACTGATCTAAAACTAAAACTAAAACCAGGTTGGCGAACGGCGTGCCGTTATGCTTTCCTTAATTTTTTAAGCGTTGACAAACCTCCTGAAGAAGCGGCCTTCAATACCGTCCAGTGTGTTTCGCTTTCCAGGGTGATCACGTAAGTAGTAGCCCCTTCAGCTTCATACTCCACAACGTTGTGGATCTTCTGGTCGGGGAACTTCTTCATGAGCCGGGTAATTACGTTCAACGGCAGATCGCTGTCTGTAATGTACCGGGAAGTGGCCAGCAGGTTACCTTCCCTGTCAAAATGCGCAGTTACTTTAGATGCTTTGATGGTAAACTTGGCAACATACTTGTCTGCCGTGGTGTACCAGGAAACATCGGAGGCTCCTACAAATTCTTTCTTGAATGCTTCCATTACCTTTTTGTTGTTAACGGTAGCGTCACGTGCAAATGTTGCACTACTGCCCAAAATGGCAGCAATGGTCAGAATGGCGATAAGTTTTTTCATGGCGGAAAAATTTTATCCAGGTTATTGTTAAGTGTTTTGTCTGATTGACGATGTAAAAGTACCAACGGTTGCAGCCTGCGGCAAGTGAATAGTTATGATTGGTTTACCAAGATTAATTCAATGTTATGCATGTTGCCCCATATATATAAACGCATCTAGTTAACACCCCTGCAATGCTTGCCAGCAAAGGGGTTGAGCGGAATCGGCAAATGTTGCACGGGCTAAGGTTAAGACTTTGTTAAAGTGGAATGCTGGTGACGGCCGGTAGCACGCAAACATCTTTTTACGAAAGCGGACACCCTGTCCTAAAACGAACAGCCTCATTATTTATCACTATCTTCGGAAAGCCGGCTCTGCCTGTTTATCTGGTTATTGCCGCTCATTCAGGAACAAGACCGCTCAACAGCCCATGAACTACCTCGCGCATGCATACTTTTCTTATCAAGACCCGTCTGTTACGGTAGGGCAGATGATAGCGGACTTTGTTAAGGGGAAACAATTGTACACCTACCCGGCACGTATTCAGCAAGGCATCCGCATGCACCGGGCGCTGGATGAGTTTACGGACAAACACCCTGCTACCCGCCGCGCCAAGGCCATTTTTCAGCCGGAATGCGGCGCCTACGGCGGCGTGTTCATGGACGTGGTGTATGATCATTACCTGGCTAACGACGCGAGCCGCTTCAGTTCCGGCACGCTGGAGCAGTTTACGGGTGTTGTATACGCCCTGCTGGAAGAGCAGCATCATCTGCTGCCGCCCGTGTTCCAGCAGGTGTTTACCTACATGCGCACCAACAACTGGCTGCTCCACTACCGGGAACGGGAGGGTATATTCAGCAGCTTCTCCGGCATAGTACGCCGCGCCAAATATTTCAAACGCCCGGCCACAGTGCCTTTTGCCGTGTTTGAAGAACATTACCTTACGTTGGGCGATTGTTACCGGGAGTTTTTCCCTGATGCGGAAGCTTTCATGAAAAACCAGTTCTGATTTTCGTATTTTCCTTTTTTATAACCACACCACGTTATGATACAACGCATGTTAATGCTGCTATTGCTGGCCCTGCCGCTGCTAACGGCGGCCCAGCCCAGGCCGGCAGCGCCTAATATCATTTTTATACTGGCAGATGATATGGGCATTGGGGACGCGCAATGCTATAACCCGGAGGGAAAAATTGCCACGCCTCATATTGACCGCATGGCAGCGGAAGGCATGCGCTTTACAGACGCCCACTCCGCCTCAGCGGTATGCACACCCTCCCGCTACGCCATCATGACGGGGCGCTATGCCTGGCGCAGCAAGCTGCAAAAGGGCGTGCTGGGCGGGTACAGCCCTCCGCTGATTGACGCCTCGCTCCTCACAACACCGGCCCTGCTGAAACGGGCGGGCTATAGTACCGGCATTATTGGTAAATGGCATCTGGGCATGCAGTGGCAGGGCGGGGCAGCTCCGGGCGGGCGGCCTGATTTTACCCAGCCTATTATGCAAACGCCCACCAGCTACGGCTTTGACTACTTTTATGGCATCAGCGCCTCACTTGATATGCCGCCGTATGTTTATATAGAAAACAACCGCACTGTAGAGCTGCCTACAGACAGCGTACCCCCCAAAAAATACCCCAACGTGCGCGCCGGGGCCAAGGGGCCTGGCTTTGTATTCAACGAAACCCTGGTAACCCTGGCGGGCAAAACCCGCGAGTTCATTCACGCCCGCAAAACAACTCCCTTCTTCCTCTATTTACCCCTGCCTTCCCCGCATACGCCGCTGGCCGCCGGCAAGGCCTTCCAGGGCAAAAGCGGCATGGGCCATTACGCAGATTATATGATGGAAACAGACTGGCTGCTGGGGCAGGTAATGGAGATGCTGGAGCAGGAAGGCATTGCGGGCAATACCCTCGTTATTTTCACGAGTGACAATGGTTATGCGCCCTACGCGGAGTATGAGCAGCTGCGGTCTTTCAGCCACGAGCCCAGCTATATTTACCGCGGCGCCAAGGCAGATATTTATGAAGGCGGCCACCGTGTGCCCTTCCTGGTGAAATGGCCGGGAAAAGTAAAACCCAATACGGTGAGTAACGCCACCATTTGCCAGGTAGACCTGATGGCCACTTGCGCCGCCATACTGGAGCGGCCTGTGCCGGCCGGCGCCGCACCGGACAGTTACAGCCTTTTGCCGCTGCTGCTGCAAAAGGACGGTTATCAACGGCGCGCCACCGTTCACCACAGCATAGACGGCAACTTTGCCCTGCGGGAGGGCAACTGGAAACTGGCCCTCTGCCCCGGCTCCGGCGGCTGGAGCGCCCCGCGCAACAAGGCGGCCAGGGAAGAGCACCTGCCGGAAATCCAGCTGTTTGACCTGCAGGCAGACCCAGGCGAAAAGAACAATGTGCAGGCAGCGCACCCGGAGGTGGTGAAAAAACTGCTGGCCGGGCTGGAAGCCCTGGTGGCCAATGGCCGCAGCACACCGGGGCCCGCCCTCAAAAATGATGTAGCGGTAGACCTCTATAAAAAAGAATAGGGGTAAAAACCACCCGGCGCGTCTGTTTACACAAGCGGCCGCATTTTGAGGATTTTCCGAAAAACGCGTAGGTTTGGGGCAAATTTGGACCCGCAATTCAAAAAGTAAAGACAGTTATGAATACAGTAAAAAAGTTAGTTGCAATAGTGTGCCTGGTAGCTGCCACACAGGCGGCCGTTGCGCAGGAAAAGAAATTACCGCCGGTAGACCCCAGCCCCATGGATATGGCCTACTACCCCGTTATGTACCCTTATGTATGTAAGGTAAAAGGAGAGCCCGGCACCCTGGTGGCCCGCGCCGTGTTCAGCCGCCCGCAGAAAAAGGGCCGGCCTATTTTCGGCAACCTGGTAGAATATGGCAAGGTATGGCGCCTGGGCGCCAACGAGGCTACGGAAATAGAGTTTTTCCGCCCGGTGACCATTGGCGGCAGGCAGGTGCCTAAAGGCCGGTACACCCTCTATGCCATTCCCAATGAAACAAAATGGACCGTTATCCTCAACAAACAAACAGACATCTGGGGCTCCTATAAATATGAGCAAAACCTTGACCTGTTGCGTACTGACGTACCGGTAACTCCGAGCGGTGAAGAGCTGGAAGCCTTCAGCATGGTGTTTGAAAAGGCCCCCTATGGCGCTAACCTGCTGATGGGTTGGGACAAAACGCTGGTAAGCCTGCCCATCCGCTGGTCTGAGACCGCCCCGGCGCCCACCGCCAGGAAAAAGAAATAATACGCTGTAAATCAGTGTCATAAAAAACGGGCAGACCGCCATGTGGTCTGCCCGTTTTTTATGATGATACCGCCCCATCTACGCGGGGCCTGCATTTGAAGTCAATAAAAAAAGGCGGTAAGAATACCGCCTTCAGAAATTTTAACCATATCCTATGAAAAACCTACGGTAAAATTAAGGCAACAGCTGTTACGGGAAAACCCGTTTCTGGTGAACGCATCAAATTTCCTCGTAAGTGCCGGGATATGGAAGGTATGATGCCAGCAGTGCGCCAGATTCCCCGCAAATGCCCGTAGTAATTGAACTACAGAGCGCCCGTACTACTACGTACGTGTGATGTTATTACTACGTATATGCGTGCCAGAAGGCGCCACCGGGGCCAAATTCAAATTCCGTACCTTTGATATTCCCATAAAATATAGCAAACCATGAAGTTAGGCACCAAACTCATACATGCCGGTGTAGAACCGGACCCCTCCACAGGGGCAATTATGACACCTATTTTCCAGACCTCCACTTACGTGCAGCAGGCGCCGGGCCAGCATAAAGGCTATGAGTACGCCCGTACGCAAAACCCCACGCGGGATGCCCTGCAGAACGCCCTGGCTGCCATAGAGAACGGGAAACATGGCATTTGCTTCGGGAGCGGCCTGGCCGCAACAGACGCGGTGATCAAGCTGCTGGCGCCGGGAGATGAGGTGATTGCTTCCGCAGACCTCTACGGCGGCACCTACCGCATTTTTACCAAGGTATTTGCCCGTTACGGCATCAAGTTCCATTTTGCAGACCTGCAAAACGCTGACAATCTGCTCAGTTACGTCAATGAACGTACGAAAATGATATGGGTGGAAACGCCCACCAACCCCCTGCTGAACATTATAGACATTGCGGCCTGCGCCGCCCTGGCCCGTGAACGGAACATTCTGCTGGCGGTAGACAACACCTTTGCATCTCCCTACCTGCAGAACCCGCTAGACCTGGGGGCTGACCTGGTGGTGCATTCCGCCACCAAATACCTGGGTGGCCATAGCGACGTGGTGCACGGCGCGGTGATCGTAAAAGATGACGCGCTGGCACAGCAGCTGGCCTTTATACAGAACAGCTGCGGGGCGGTGCCCGGCCCGCAAGACTGCTTCCTGGTATTGCGCGGGCTGAAAACCCTGCATGTGCGCATGCAGCGCCATTGCGAGAACGGGGAAACGGTGGCCCGTTTCCTGCGCCAGCATCCCAAAGTAGGCAAAGTGTTCTGGTGCGGGTTTGAAGACCATCCCAACCACGCCATTGCCCAAAAACAGATGCGCGGCTTCGGCGGCATGATCTCCTTCACCCTCAAGGATGACAGCATGGAGGCGGCCCTGAAAGTGCTCAGCGGCACCAGGCTCTTTTCCCTGGCGGAATCACTGGGAGGAGTAGAGTCACTCATAGGCCACCCTGCCAGCATGACGCACGCCTCCATTCCCCGCGAAGAGCGCATGAAAAACGGTCTTGTAGACTCGCTCATCCGCCTCAGCGTGGGTATTGAAGACGCGGAAGACCTGGTGAAAGACCTGGAACAGGCAATAGGCTGATAAACAGCGATTTTTAAAGTTGGCATAAACTGCTTACTTTTAAGGCTACACCTACGCCTCCCGGCTGTCCGGGAGGTTTCCATATACCGAAGAAGCCATGAAGTCCCAACAATTGAAAGAATATTTAGATGCCAAGGCAGCTTATTACAATCAGCCCGCATTTGTAGCCGGAGATCCCATATGCATCCCCCACCGCTACAGCAAATTGCAGGACATTGAAATAGCCGGCCTTTTTGCAGCCATCCTTGCCTGGGGCAACCGTACCACTATCATTAACAAGTGCACGGAACTGATGGAGCTCTTTGATAACGCGCCGTACGATTTTATCCGCAACCACCAGGCCAGGGACCGCATGCGGCTCATGGGCTTCAAGCACCGCACCTTCAACGGGCTTGACCTGCTGTACTTTGTTGAGTTCCTGCAGCATTATTACAATAATGTAACTTCGCTGGAATTTGCCTTCAGCGGCCATCTTAGCCCGGAAGATACTGACGTGGAAAAGGCCCTTGCCGGCTTTCAGCATATGTTCTTTGCTATGGAGCACCCGGAAAGAACGCGCAAGCACATTTCCACCCCGGCCCGCAATTCCGCCTGCAAAAGGCTGAACATGTACCTGCGGTGGATGGTGAGGAACGATGAAAATGGCGTGGATTTTGGACTATGGCAATATATTTCGCCCTCCCAGCTTGTATGCCCTATGGACGTGCATGTAAGCCGGGTAGCCACCAGGCTGGGCCTCATCAGCAAGCCGGATGCCAACTGGAACACCGCCGTGGAGCTGACTGAAAGGCTTCGCGAGCTGGACCCTGAAGACCCGGTCAAGTATGATTTTGCCTTGTTCGGGCTGGGGGTGATCGAAAAGTATGTTTAGATCAATTTTACCAGATAATGAAGAAAATTACCGTACTGGTAGCGATGTGCTGCTATGTTTTATCGCTCTCCGCGCAGGATTATGTGGAGCTTGATTACAAATTTAAAACCGGTGATGCGTTTGAGTTGCAACAACAGAGCCGCAGCGAAACCTATATTACGGTGAATGAAGTAATACAACGCACCACGAGAGACTACAACACCAAAATGAACATCAAGGTGGCTGAGGCCGGCGGCGGCATGTTTTTGCTGGAATGGTCCTACTCAGACATCAAGTTCAATTTCAACGCCAAGAACCAGAACATTTTTGTAGACGCCAGGGTGGCTAATGACCAGGAGCCGCTGCAGGGCGCACTGAAACTCATTCTCGACCAGCCTTTCACGGTAGAGCTCCAATCCAACGGCCTCATCAAAAACGTGAATAACCTGGATGCGCTGATGGATAAAGCCTCCGCTGCCTTCTCCAGCCTGAAGGCAGACGAGCAGGCGGCCTATAAAAAACTGCTGAAAGACCAGTTTGGCACCGATGCTTTCCGCTCCTGGCTGGAGCAATTGCTGGTGGTATACCCCATTCACGGCATCAAGAACGGCACCCAATGGGAAGAGACCGTACCCCTGCGCACCGGGCTCAAAGGCCGTATAGACCTTTACTGGAACCTGACGCACTGGGATAGCCAGACGGCCAAGATAGACGGTAAAGGCAATATCAAAACAGACAAGGTGGAAACCTTCACCGTAGAAGAAGGCATTCAGGCCACCGCTGCTATAGACGGAACACAAACCACCAACTACCTCATTAACCGGGAAAGCGGCCTGCCCAGCATTTGCGTGCAGAACACGGAAATGAAGGGGGAATATGTATACCTCGCCAACCGCAAAAAACAACTTAAGAAAGACCTGAAAGTACCGGTAAAAATTGTGACCAACGCCTCTTACAAGATCAAGCAGGTGAAATAATGGAAGACCGTTATTTACAGCAAACCGGGGCCTGGCTGGAAGAAAACGCCGGCATCCGCCTGCCTGCCACCATCAGCATGGCCGAGCTGGAAGCTATACTGGCCCGGAAGCTGGAAATGCTGGTGGAGCGGGACTTTCAGCAGTTTGTGCTGCTGCTTTACCAGGTAGATGTACCGGAGGGGAAAGTGAAGGAAATACTGGCCGCAGAGAACTATCCTGACGTGTTTTTGTCCATTGCCAGGCTTATCATCAGCCGGCAAACGGAAAAGATCAAAAGCCGGGAAAAATACCGGCAACCGCCGGAGAGCCTGCCGGATGACGAGGAGAAATGGTGAACCGGTTGCCCTGAACACTGTGCCTGTACCTGCATGGGAAAGGAATGCTGCATGAACGGAAGGGCCGCTTATCCCGGCCAACATACAAACATATAAAAAACGGGGCCGCCTCATAACTTGAGACGGCCCCGTTCTCTTTGCCGGTCATCCCGGCCCTTTATTACTTATCGAACATCAGTTCTTTTACTTTCGCTTTGTCTTCCTTCTCCTTTTCCAGGTCAAAGAAGGTACCGAACACCCTGTCCCAGAAAGAGGAACTAACCCCAAAACCCTTGTCATCATTCTTGTAGTGATGCAGGTGGTGGTTGCGCCAAACGGGCTTCATGAACTTGAAGGGCGGGTTCCAGGCGTGAATGGCGTAGTGCATGCTGCCATAGATCAGGTACCCCAGTATAAAACCCGGCCAGAACATGAACGTGACCTGCTGCATGACGAGGTACATGAGGGCGAATATGATGGAAGAAATGATCAGGCTGGGAACCGGGGGCATAAAAAGACGCTGCTTGTCCCTGGGGTATTCGTGATGGTTGCCATGCAGCACGTACACGAAGCGGGAAAGCCGCTTGTTGTCTGTTACCATGTGGAAAAGGAAACGGTGCATGATGTACTCAAAAAAGGACCAGAAGAAAATAGCGCTCAGGAATATCAGGGAAAGTTTCCCGATCCCATAGCCAAGGGTAGTGTGACTGTAATACAACATGTACCCGATGACAGGTAAGTACATGCCCCAGATAATGAGGGGATGGGTTTTGGTCAGCATTTCCAGATACCGGCTTTCAAACAAACGCGCCTGTCCTTTATTCTTGATCTTGTCGAATTTCATGACTCCCAATTTTTTGGTTAAACCTTTTAATTCATCAGCATAACAGGAGTAGGGAAACTAAAATTGTCAGGTTATTGTCGATGCAACCGGCACAACTCACAGATGAAGGGACAACAACCGGGGTATTGTAACCAATTCATATTGTTTACCCTGCAAATATCGTATCAATTTCTCCAATTGTAAATAAAATTTATCTACACGCCGTGGATCAGTACCTATATGCACCAGTAGTATAAAGCCGTTAAGTCCCGCAGGGCGCTGGTTTTCAAAGTCTATAACGGACTTCATAATAACGTCGCTGTTGCGGTAGCTTTTCCCCATTTCAGGGTAGGTATAATCTGCCGTGCTGCGCGTGCCGGGGCTGAAATTCACCAGTTGCAGGCCCAGGGCGGCGGTCCATTTCACAATGGAATCGTTATACCATTCATAGGGCGGCAGAAAATAATGAGGGGCAGGCAGGCCGTGGCGGGCCATGGCCTGGTAGTTGAGGGCCAGGTCTTCCTCAAACTGGCGGCGGGTTACCAGCAGGCTGTCCCTTTTGGTCCAGTCGCAGTACAGCAGGTGCCTGCCGGAGTGGCCGGCCAGGTAATGCCCGTCTTTTTTAAGGCGCTGGATGAGGGGTTTGAAGGCCGGGGTGTCATAGAAAGTGCCGGTCAGGAAAAAGGATGCGGGCGCCTTGCATTTTTTCAGTACCTCTGCAATATGCCGGCCCCCGTCCGCAAACTCGTGGCCCGTAAATACGAGGGCCAGCCGGCGGCGGGTGGTGTCTCCCCGGGTAATGGCCACGGGCGGCTGGCCCAGCCCCGCGGTAGCTTCCTCAAACCGGCCCAGGTCAGGCACGTGGGGGCGGGGCCGTTGTAACTCGTACTCATATACGATGTTACCCACCTCCCTGAAGAAGGGGTACCCCTCCTCTTCGTACTCGTATTTATTATCGTTCAGCACCCCGTCACGGTTCACATAAATGCTGCCGCTCAGCATAAACTCCACCTTGTTCCTGAAATCCGCGAAGTAGGCTACGTCCGTTAAAAACCCGTAACTCCAGCCGGTTTTGTTGAATACCCGCATGTATGATGGAATTTTACTTCTGCCGGCCTTGAAGCGGAAAAACTTGGTATAGCTGTCAAAAAACTCCGACGTGTCGTATTTCGGGTGGTCAGACTCGGAAGGTAGCGCCGCCATATACCGGTAGAGGAAACGGTAATCGTCTGCCGTTAGCTGGAAACGCTGCGCTGCGGGCACAGACTCCGGAAAAAGTACGGATTGCAGCATTTGCTGCAGGTCTTGCAGGGGTGCATTGTTATGCCGCGTAAAATCCATCGGCCGGTCAATCAGCACATCGTCACGGTCATAATGCTTTTGCCCGATAAAAAGAGGTTTGCTGTAGTCATATTGCAGCGTGCTCACGGCAGCAGGCTGGCGGTACACCGTATCTTTGCCGCGGATGAAATAAACGGGGTTGGTGTGGCGGTTCTCGTCTTCATTCATCGTCACAAACCGCCGTACAATGCGCATATCCTTATACCCCTTCGCCCACAGCTTTTCATGAATGGTCTGCTGGCCTATGAACTCGTACAGGCGGTTATAGGCATCATTATCACTGACCAGGAATATCTTCCTGATGTAATGCGCTATGGAGGGCAGGCCGTTTTCCGCGGAGGTGTCTGCCATTACCCGGGTTTGCCGGCTGTAGGCGCTGTCTGTCAGCATCGGCGTATACTTGTCAATCCCCAGGCTGTTCAGCTTTTCCAGCGCCAGGAAGGCCAGCGGCATTTTAACGGTAGAGGCGGGGTTGAAATAGGTATCCTTGCTTACATGGTAATAATAGTGTTTGAACACGGGGCGGTTCTGCGCATCGCGGTTGATCTGGGTGTAGATGAGCTGTACCTGGAAAGAGTCCGGGTGCTGCAATATATGCCGCAACGCGGGTGACGCATGCCTGTTCAGCAGGTTTTCCAGGAACGCGTCCGTGCGCTGCTGCGCCTTTGCCATGGCGGCACTCAGCAACAACAGGGTGAAGAGCAAGGTACGAGACATGCCTTAAAGCTATAAAAATCCCATGGTTCTCCAAAAGGGCTATATTTGACCCGTAAACACCAAAACTCAACCATCAATGAAACTCGTTACCTATATCCGCGAAGATGTAGACCAGCTGGCCATACTGGTAAACGGCCAGCTGTACAATATGCAGGAGCTGCACCCTGACCTGCCTACCACCATGCATATGTTTTTGCAGATGTGGGAAGAGGTGATAGACCTTGCCATACATGTAGATGCGCAGCTCAAGGCCGGCAACATGCCTAAAATGACCACCTGGGGCGTGCCTTATGAAAATGCGCAGCTGCTGGCGCCCGTGCCCTTCCCCACCTCCTGCCGGGATGGTTACGCCTTCCGCCAGCATGTGGCAGCGGCCCGGCGCAACCGCAAGGCGGATATGATACCCGAGTTTGACCAGTACCCCATTTTTTATTTCACCAACCACAATGCCATACAAGGCCCCGGCGAAGTATTGTGCATGCCTGACCACTTCCGTAACCTTGACTTTGAGCTGGAAGCCGCTGTGGTGATCTGCAAGCGGGGCCGCAATATTCCCGCCGCGGAAGCAGACAGCTACATCGGCGGCTATATGATCATGAACGATATGAGCGCCCGCGTACTGCAGATGGAAGAAATGAAGCTGAACCTGGGCCCCGCCAAAGGAAAAGATTTTGCCACCATCATAGGCCCCATGCTGGTTACGCCAGACGAGCTGGAGCCTTACCGCATACCCGCCAAAGACGGCCACACCGGCAATAACTACAACCTGGGCATGCGCTGCCGGGTAAACGGCGTACAGGTAAGCGAAGGCAATATGGGTGACATGGACTGGACCTTTGCCGAGATCATTGAACGCTGCGCCTACGGTGCAGACATCCTGCCCGGAGACATCATAGGCAGCGGCACCGTAGGTACGGGCTGCTTCCTGGAGCTGAACGGCACCGGCAAGCTCAATAACCCCGACTATCAGGAACAATGGCTGCAACCCGGAGATGTGGTGGAAATGGAAATAGACGGCCTGGGCCGGTTAACCAATACCATTGTGGCGGAAGAAACTGATTTTTCCATTCTTGCCCAGAAAAAGAATGTATGAGAGTAGTGCCCGGTGAAGTAAAAACGGCGGAGCTGCATGCTTACCTGCTGGGGGCCATAGCGCCGCGGCCTATTTGTTTTGCCAGCACGGTAGACTCGGAGGGCCGCCCCAACCTCTCTCCCTTCAGCTTTTTCAATGTGTTCGGCTCCAACCCGCCTACGCTCATTTTCTCCCCCTCGCGCCGCGTGCGTGACAATACGGTAAAACATACGCTGGAAAATATTTATGCCACCAAAGAAGTGGTGATCAACGTAGTGAGCTACGCCATGGTGCAGCAGGCTTCCCTGTCCAGCTGCGAATTTCCCAGGGGAGTGAACGAGTTTGAGAAAGCAGGGTTTACCCCCGTGCCTTCCGAGAAAATAAAACCTTTCAGGGTGCAGGAAAGCCCCGTGCAGATGGAGTGCATCGTGAAACAGGTGATTGAGACCGGCACCGGCGGCGGCGCGGGCAACCTGGTGATCTGCGAGCCGGTGCTGCTCCACATCAGCGAAAACATACTGAACGCCGAGGGCCGTATAGACCCGCAGAAAATAGACCTGGTAGCCCGCATGGGCGCAGACTATTATTGCCGGGCGTCCGGCAGCGCCGTGTTTGAAGTGGCTAAACCCAACCTGCAACTAGGCATTGGCGTGGATGCGCTGCCGAAGGGCATCCGCAACAGCCGCATACTCACCGGCAACAACCTGGGCCAATTGGGTAATGTACACGAGATGCCGGCTATTGATGCTTCCTTTCATGATGATCACCTGAAGAACATCATCCAGTATTACAGCATCAGTCCTGATGAAATGGAGAAGGAGCTGCATCTATATGCCAAACAGTTGCTGGAGCAGGGGAAAGTGGCGGAGGCCTGGCAGGTGCTGCTGGCGGGGAATTGACACCGGCATGTATTACGAACGGAACGCAAAATGAGTCTAAAACAGAAGGGACTTGCCAGTATCTTTGGCAAGCCCCTTCTATTAATATAGATCGTTTGTTAATTAGCTCTTGGCTCCAAACACTTTCTTCAGCAGGTCCGTAGTACGGGCCGCAGGGTTCTGCCTGATGGCCAGCTCTTCTTTGGCGATCTGGTCAAACAGCGCCTGCACGGCCTTTTCCGTTACATACCCCTTCAGGTCAGGGTTAATTTTATTGAAAGTGGTGGGCAGGCTGTTGTATTTGGTAACCAGGTCTCCGTAATACCGGGTGGCGCTGGTTTTATTGAGCGCGCTGTCTATCACCGGTGCAAAAGCGTTTTTCAGTGATGCGGTGGTTTTGCTCTGGAAATAGTCCGTTGCGGAGCGCTGGCCGCCGCGCAGCAGGTTCAGCGCATCTGTAATGGTCATTTGTTTGATGGCATTTACAAAAATAGGTTTGGCAAAACCCACCGCTTCTTCCGCGGCGCGGTTGATCTGGAGGATGGCCTTGTCTACCTGGCTGCCCAGGCCAATACTGCGCAGGGCACGCTCGGCCTTCAACGCATCTGGCGGCAGCAGCACTTTATACAGATCATTCCCGAAAAAACCGTTCTGTTTGTTGAGCAGGGAAATACCCGCGCTCACGCCTTTTTCAAGCGCTTCCTTGATGCCCATGCCGGCCTCGTTTTCCGTTACGGAACCGGTAGCGGTGCTGCCGCCTGCAGATTTCAGGATGCCGGAGGCCTTTTTGAGTATCTGCGCCTGTGCGGTGTGCAGCAGGCATACGCCTGCCAGTAATAACAATGTTCTTTTTAGCATAGTCTGAAAATTCTTGGATGGTAATAAAGGGAATTATTCATGTATGGATAATAACGGTACATGGGTATTGAAGGCAATGCGCGAAGTATGGCTCCGCTTGAAAATACTGTCAAACAACCCGTGTTTTTTCGGGATAATGAGCAGCAGGTCTGCTCCTTCCTTTTCCGCAAAGCCGGTAATGCCTTCCACCACATTGGGGTGGTCTACAAAATGGTATTGCGGGTTATAGTTATGCAGCATATTGTCCAGCTCCTGGTTTTCTTCAGGGTGCATATGCTCTTTACCTTCTTTCTGTACGTTCAGCACCAGCAGCTCCGGCTTGAACTCATCCAGCAGGCCATGCAGCAGCTCTTTGCGGGTGGTTTTGGCTACCTTCCGGAGATCGCAGGCAAACACTATTTTTTTCACCGGCCTGAAAACGGCCTGGGTAGGCACTACTATCACCGGGAAACTGGAGTTTTTCACCACGTCTACCGTATTGGAGCCCACCAGTATCTCTTCCAGCTGGCTGCCGCCGGTGATGCCCATTATGATAAGGTCCGCCCCTTCTTCCCGGCAAACCTGGTCTATATTGGCGGCCAGCAGGTGATTGTCCGCCCGGTACTCTACCGTGATGCCGGCGGGAACCGCAGGCGCCAGCTCGGCCTTCATGCGCTGCAGCCCCTCCAGGCTGGAAGCTTTCAGGTCTTCCATGTTTACCATAGGCACTGCCGTGGGCAGGTCCGGGATGGGAACTATCAGTTCATAGGCATGGTACAGCAGCACGCGGGTAGCGCCCGTTTGCTGCGCCAGGCCCAGGGCATAGCGGGCCGCGTTATAGGCGGTTTCTGAAAAATCGGTAGGTACAATGATGGTTTTCATGCCTGGGAGATTTTACATAAAGTTACGCAATAACCGCACCAATCGCTGGCGTAAAGTCATAAATAAATTATAAAAGTTAAATATATAGATGCTGCCGCACCCTGCCTATCTTTCACCGGTATAGACAAATCTGCGCAAATCCGTTATTTTTGCACTCCTTTTAGGGCCGGCGGAGCTGAATCTGCCGGCTGCATATGATAAACACAAATGAGCGTAAATACCCAACAGCAACTCTCCGAACAGGAGATCATCCGCCGGGAAAAACTGCAGGAGCTGCAAAAACTGGGCGTAGACCCGTACCCGGCGCCGGAATATCCCGTGAACGCATATTCTGCGGACATCAAGGCCGGCTACTCGGAAGAAACCAAAGAGCAATACCAGAACGTATGCCTGGCCGGCCGCATCATGCAAACGCGAGACATGGGCAAGGCCAACTTTGCCGTGCTGCAAGACAGCAAGGGCCGCATCCAGCTGTACATCAAGCGGGACGATATTTGTCCCGGTGAAGATAAATCCCTGTACGATACCGTTTGGAAAAAACTCACGGACATTGGCGATTTCATAGGCGTGAAAGGCTATGTATTCATCACCAAAACCGGCGAAACCTCCGTACACGTGAAGGAGCTGACCGTGCTGGCAAAAGCGCTGCGCCCCTTGCCTGTGGTGAAAGAAAAGGAAGGAGAAACCTTTGACGCGGTAACAGACCCCGAGTTCAAATACCGCCAGCGGTATGCAGACCTGGTGATCAACCCGGACGTGAAGGAGGTGTTCAAGAAACGGACCCGCCTCATGCAGACCATCCGCGATTTTTATAACGAAATGGGCTACCTGGAGGTGGAAACCCCCATTCTGCAGGCCATACCCGGCGGCGCAACCGCCCGCCCGTTCATTACCCATCACAATGCGCTTGACATGCCGCTGTACCTGCGCATTGCCAACGAGCTGTACCTGAAAAGGCTGGTAGTTGGCGGGTTTGAAGGCGTATACGAGTTTGCCAAAGACTTCCGCAATGAGGGCATGGACCGTACGCACAACCCTGAGTTTACGGTAATGGAAATGTATGCCGCCTATAAGGACTATGACTGGATGATGCGCACCACGGAAGCCCTGCTGGAAAAGGTGGCTGTCAACGTAAATGGCAGCACAGACGTGCAGGCCGGGGAGCAGGTGATCAGCTTCAAAGCTCCTTACCGCCGCGTATCCATGTATGATGCCATTAAAGAACATACCGGCGTAGATATTACCGGCATGGACGAAGCGCAGCTGCGCGACGTGTGCAAACAACTCGGCATACCCGTAGAACCCAGCGCCGGCAAGGGTAAGCTGATAGATGAGATTTTCGGGGAAAAATGCGAGCACCATTACGTACAGCCCACTTTCATTATAGATTACCCGGTTGAAATGAGCCCCCTTACCAAGAAACACCGCAGCAAAGCAGGACTGGTAGAGCGCTTTGAACTGATCGTGAACGGGAAGGAAATTGCCAACGCGTACTCCGAGCTGAATGATCCTATTGATCAGCGCCAGCGCTTTGAAGAGCAGGTGCAACTGATGGAACGGGGGGATGATGAGGCCATGTATATAGACTATGACTTCCTGCGCGCACTCGAATACGGCATGCCGCCAACATCAGGCATCGGCATCGGTATAGACCGGCTGACCATGCTGATGACCAACCAGCCATCCATACAGGACGTGTTGTTTTTCCCGCAGATGCGCCCGGAAAAGACCGGGGGTGAAGCGTAAACACCATACTTTTAAATTAAAAGGCCGGCCACAAAATGGCCGGCCTTTTTTTGGGGGTTGTTCGCTGACCAGGCTAATCATCATCCTGGGGTCATCTTAGGGTTATCTTAGGGTTTTCCTGGGTAATTTGTTGGCTAAAACCCTAGCATAACCCTAAAATAATCTCAAGAATACCCTATGATAGTGTTTTGGGCGAAAAACGGCATTGCCGGACCGGCCCCATTCGCCTTTACCAGCAGGCCCAGGTGAACAGCAACTCGGGAACTTTCCCGGCCGGTTCCGGAGAAACAGCCCCATTGAACCCTTCCCATCCTTTCCTGTTAATAAACGAAAAGCTTCCCATGAGATTCAACATTCCTACCCAGGCTGCGGTAGTGCTCTATGCGCTCATATGGGCCTGTTTCGGCATCAATCATCTTGTTAATGCAAAAGAAATGATGGGCATGGTGCCCCTGGCGGGCGGTGTGTTCTGGATTTACCTGACGGGCGTGGCCATGCTGCTGGCAGCAGCAGCCATTATTTTCAACATACAGGCCAAACTGGCCGGCTACCTGCTGGCAGTTATGTTACTGGTGTTCATTTTTGCCATACATATACCCAGCATGATGAAAGGGAACATGATGGCGCCGGTGAGTATTCTGAAAGATCTGGGACTGCTTTGCGGGGCTATTATCATTGCCAACATCAGGCCTGTTCACAAACAAGGCAGTAACTGAATTACTGCCCTGTTTGATTTTCGACCATATCCTATGAAAAACCAGTTCTAAAGTAAGCTGATTTTTCCTGCTGCAGTAACATGAGTTGCTGCCTTGCGGCTTTGGCGCCATAACCGGCCGGTTTCTGCCTGTAGCCGGTACCGCCGGTATATTTCATTGCTATATTTGATATTTGATCTTTATTTTCGTCACCGCTAATCTGCAATCAACCTGTAAAAATTATGAGAAGTATGTACAGACCAATGCCAACCTGGCTGGCGGGCATATACCTGCTGGTGGCCCTGCCGGCTTTTTCCCAGGAAAAGAAGGAACTGACCTTTGACCAGGTTTTTACCCGCCCGGTGAGCATTACGGAGCCTTTGCCCATAGTGCGCGGATGGGCAGATAAAGGGCACTATATTGAAACCCGTGCCGGTAATGCGCTTGCGGTAGATGTAAAAACAGGCAACACAACTCCCTACACGCCGCCCCCGGCCACCGGCAGAACGGTGAGCATAAAGAACAATGACGTGTATGTACAGGAGCCCAACGGAGGCGCGGAAATACGTCTTACAAGCGACAGTGCTATGGAGAAGAACCCCACCCTCTCCCCAGACGAAAAATATGTGGCCTTTACCCGCAATAACGACCTGTATGCAATAGAAGTGGCTACTAAAAAAGAGATCAGGTATACTACAGACGGCTCTGACGTAATTTACAACGGCTGGGCTTCCTGGGTGTATTACGAAGAAATCCTGGGCCGCGCGTCCCGCTACCGCGCTTTCTGGTGGAGCCCTGACAGCCGCCGGCTGGCCTTTATGCGCTTTGATGACTCCAAAGTGCCGGTATTTCCCATTTACAGTGAAGTAGGCCAGCACGGCTTTCTCGAAAATACCCGCTACCCCAAGGCCGGAGATACCAACCCGGAAGTGAAGCTGGGCATAGTGCCCGTGGCAGGCGGCAATATTACCTGGGCGGACTTTAACGAGAAAGACGACCAGTATTTCGGCCAGCCCTTCTGGACGCCAGACGGCAGTGCCCTTTGGGCGCAATGGATGCCGCGTGACCAGAACAACCTCATCATTTACGCCATCAACGCCGCCACCGGCGCTAAAAAGCCTATTTATAACGAAACACAGAAAACCTGGATAGACTGGTTCACGGATATCTACTTCCTTGACAACAACAAGGGTTTCATTGTAAAAAGCGATAAGTCCGGCTGGGACCACCTCTACCTGCACAACATGGACGGAAGCCTGAAAAAGCAGCTCACTGCCGGCAACTGGCGCGTGAAGGCCGTACTGGAGATCAACCAGCAGAAACAAACCGTTTATTTCACGGCGCGCAAAGAGGCCACCACCCGGTACGATCTTTACAAGATCAGCATCAACGGCGGCGAGCCGCAACGCCTCACCTTCGGGGAATTTTCTCATGACGTGAAGCTGGCGCCGGGAGGCGACCATTTTATTACCACCTACAGCAACCTGCGCACTCCCCCGCGTATGGCCCTGGTGAACGAAAAAGGCAAAGTAGTGCGGGAACTGGGCAATGCAAAAGGCGCCGCTTTTGACACCTACAAGCTGGCCGCTACCGAATTAAAGACCTACAAAACGCGGGACGGGCTTGAGCTGCCGCTCACCATCATCTGGCCGCTGAATATGGAGCCGGGCAAAAAATACCCCGTGCTCATCAGTATTTACGGCGGGCCGGATGCGGGTACGGTATATGATACCTGGAAGCCTAACCTGCTGCCGGCACAGTGGTACGCACAGGAAGGCCTCATACAGGTAGCTATAGATAACCGTGCTGCCGGCCACCTGGGAAAAACGGGCATGAACTACATTCACCGCCAGCTGGGCAAATACGAAATAGAAGATTATATGGACGCCACCCGCTGGCTGACCAGCCAGCCCGGCGTGGATGCCGAAAGAGTGTGCATCACCGGCGGCAGCTTTGGAGGGTATATGTCTTGCATGGCCCTTACCTACGGCGCAGACGTGTTCCCCTATGGTATGGCCAACTTTGCCGTAACAGACTGGAGCCTGTATGACAGCCACTACACAGAGCGGTTTATGGACACCCCGCAAGATAACCCGGAAGGGTACAAGATCACCTCCGTACTGACCCATGCGGCCAAATACAAGGGCCTGCTGCGTATTGTACACGGCACCATGGACGACAATGTGCATCTCCAGAACTCCATACAGCTGGTAAACAAGTTCCAGGACCTGGGCAAACACTTTGAGCTGATGCTTTACCCCGGCGAGCGCCACGGCTGGGGCGGCGCCAAAGCAACACACCTGCGGAACGAAACCTACCGGTTCGTATACGAGAACCTGCTGCGCAAACCTTTGCCGGCCGCGTTCAAAGGCTCCAACTAAAACAACAGGCAATACCAAAAGAAAAAGGTCACTCCCGCGGGAGTGACCTTTTTTAATGACTTAGGGGCAAAAAAACAGGGCTGCAAGAATACAGCCCCGAAAAATTTTAACCATATCTTTATTGAAAAACCTAGTACAAATTTCAATAATTTAGAAGTAACCTTAATCCCCAAACTAGTGAACGCTATATTTTTTCTGGTTAACGTAGCGAAAACTGCTTTAAACGATTCGTTACATGGCTGTTTTACCACCCTAAAAGGCCCTTCAAGATAACTTCACGGCCGCTTCCAGTCTGTATTATGAGGCCCGGAAAACATGTTGCAACAAGAAATATGATAATTGTTCAGATACGTGCAGATAGCAGTGTAGCGGGCGTCTGCGGAGGAGGTACAAATTAAAAAAGGCGGTAAGAATACCGCCTTTGTAATAATTTTAACCATATCCTATGAAAAACCTAAGTCAAAGATAAGGTGGTTCTCCTCCCACGCAAGCCGATTTCCGTGAACGCGCTAAAATTGTTCGTGAAGCGCCAAAATCACCTATTTTGCAGTTGTATATAGGAAATATTTAAATTATTCATTTTAATACTATGCAATCCTATGGCCGTTTTTAACTGGCCTTTCGGGCTGTAACAGCACTATTTCCTGCTCGTCCCCCACTACGCCCAGCACCAGGCATTCCGAAAAGAAATTGGCAATTTGTTTCACGGGAAAGTTGATTACGGCTACCACCTGGCGGCCCACCAGTTCTTCAGGGTTGTATAGTTTAGTGATTTGGGCAGAGGAGCGCTTAGTACCTATTTCCGGGCCAAAATCCACTTCCAGCTGGTAAGCAGGGTTACGGGCCTTTTCAAACACTTTTGCCGCCACAATAGTGCCGGCATGAATGCGGACCTTCTCAAAGTCATTCCATGTAATGGTTTCCATGCTATAAATGTTTAATAAAGGGAAATTAGCAAGTTTTGAGGGGAAATGCGGGGCAACGGGGAAAAAATTAGGGCGGTAAGAATACCGCCCTCAATATTTTTAACCATATCCTATGAAAAACCAATACAAAGATAGGCAGGTGCCGCACATCTGTAACGGTGTTTTCGTCAAAGACAGGTTTTATCTCGTAAACGTCTTGAAAATCGTACTGTTAACAGCCATTTAACCAGCAGGCCAGCGGTCAGTGCGTACGGGCCTTTGGCTTCGTTTGCATGATGGCGTCAATATCCTGCAATATGGCGTCTGTCAGCAGGGGGTATACTTCCAGCGCCTTCAGGTTTTCCTTCAGCTGCTCTTCTTTGGTGGCTCCGAGAATGGCGGTGGTCACATTCGGGTTACGGATGCACCAGGCTACCGCCAGGGTGGCCAGGCTGGTATTCAGCTGCTCCGCAACAGCCTGCAGCTTTACTACGCGGGCTACGTTTTCTTCCAGCAGATTGCGGTTTTTCAGCCACTCAAAGCCCTCCAGCCCCAGGCGGGAACCCTCGGGAATGCCTTTGTTATACTTGCCCGTAAGCAGGCCAGACGCCAGGGGACTGAAAATGGTGGTGCCGAGCCCCACGGTGCGGAAAACGTCCAGGTATTCATGCTCCATTTTTTCACGGCGGAAGAGGTTGTACTCCGGCTGCTCTACCACGGGGCCAATAAGGTTATATTGGCGGGCAATCATATGGGCTTCCATAATTTCCGCCGGGCTCCATTCGGAAGTGCCCCAATACAGGATCTTCCCCTGCTGGATAAGAATGTTCATTGTCCATACCACTTCTTCCATAGGCACGTGCTTGTCTGGCCGGTGGCAGAAAAACAGGTCCAGGTAATCTACCCCCATCCGCTGCAGGGCCTCATGGCAGGCCTCTACGAGATGCTTGCGGCTGAGACCCGTCTGGTTGGGCTTGTTCTGATCTCCCCGCCAGCCAAAATAGGCTTTGCTGGAAAGGGTATAGGAGGTCCTGTCCCAGTTCTTCTTTTTCAGTATCCGCCCCATCATCTTTTCAGACTCGCCCAGGGCGTATATTTCCGCGTTGTCAAAAAAATTGATACCGCTATCGTAAGCCAGGCCCATGAGGCGGTCAGAGAGAGAATCGTCTATCTGCTTGTGAAAAGTGACCCAACTGCCGAAAGACAGCACACTGAGCTGCAGGCCTGATTTACCAAGTCTTCTGTATTCCATGATGTGTTTGATTTGAAAGTGAGGAACCAAAAGTAAATATTCATTCTCCCAATTGGAAGCCCTGGAAAATAATACTTTGGCATGGTTGTTGAACCTACAGGACAGGAAATTTTAGGTTAAAAAATAGGTTAAAGCGCACAAGCCGGTCATATGACCGGCTTGCTGCGTTTATATAAGTACGTTAGTGATTATTCTACAAAGCTGCTGTCTGGCGCCATGAAGGAGCCATGCGCTACGTGAAACTCAGACCAGGAGAAGTCCTGGTTGGCATCAAGGCCTGTTCCGTACAGCGTATCATAAGGGGTGGAAACGCGGCAGTACTTGTCTGTGGTGAACATGGATTTTTTGGCGTCCCAGCGCAGGTCTTTACAATCCAGCCGTTTGATGTTTGCCGGGTCTTTGAGGCTTACGAACACCACGCTGTCACGCAGGTAGATATCCTTTTCACCGTCCAGGAACTTGCCGTAATTGGCGGTGAGTATGCTTGAAATAGTGAGGGAATCCGAATAGAACACCACCTTGAGGCCGCGGGGAAACTCCGTATAGGGGGGCTGGGTAGTATGCCTTTCCATGTAAGGAGAGGTGAGGATGCCTTTTACATGGGCCGTTTGGCTCATAATGGCTTCCACGTTATACGCCTGCTCAACACCCAGTTTGTCTTTATCAAAGCGGCGCACGGCGCTCATGTCGTTTTCACAACTGCAGCAAACCAGCGCTACGGCCAGGTATGTGAGGAGTTGTTTCAAGATATTAGTCGTATTTGCTCTTGATAAACCAGCGGTCACTGAGGGTGAAGCCCAGGGTGAGCCGGTAGTAGGTTTCTTTCACGAGGTTGATATCTCCGCGCTGGCCTACTTCAAATGCTGCATTGATCATGGTAAACTGGTTCATAGCCGGCATGATCCTTCTTACGGGGAAACCGGCGCCAATGGAGAAACCCATGATGTTCATATCCTTGCTGCCTACTTTCACGTAATCTTTCCCGAAGAAGCCGCCCAGGCGGTAGGCCACTTTGTTCCAGTACCCGGTAAAGGAGCTTGCATTGGGCACAAACTGGCCGCCTACGCTCACCCTCCAGCTATCCTGGGTAGAGTCAGGATCTCCAAAGCTGCGGAAGTTGCTGTACTTGGAGGTGGTAAAGTCTGCTCCGAAGCTGAACTTATCGGTTTTGGTGAGCATGATGCCTGCGCCTATGGTTTGCGGGTAAACAATATCACCGTTGGTGCCTCTTTCGTACAGCACCGTGTCTTGCGTGTCATATTCAGCGGAAGAAGGGTCGTAATACAGTGTTTCACGCATTCTTTCCCGGCGGGCGTTGAGCTTTTGCTCAAGGCTGCCGCTTACGCCCAGTGACAGCTCAAGGTCTTTGCCCAGGCTGATGGACTGCTGCAGGCCTACGGAGTAAAAGAAGCTGCTGTAGCTGATACGGCGGCTGTGTTTGCTGGGCAGAATGCTGGAGGTGGTGGGGTACAGCTCTTTAGTGCTGTGCTGAACGTTGCCGAAAAGGTAACCGATGTTGGCGCCTATGCTGAAGCCGCCAAAACCGATACCGGTGCCCACGTAGGCCTGGTAGGTACCGCCGCTGCCCTCATACTGGTGTACCACGGGCACTTTCAGCGTATCGAAATAAATTTTTTCTTCAGATTCCGCAATGTTGTAGCCCACCTTTGTCATGGGGCGCAAACCGATGTTCAGGCCCCATTTTTTGCCCAAAGGCATGCCCAGCTGCAGGTAGCTTAATGTGCCAAAACCGGCGCGGGAGCTGATATCCGTCCCTGCCAGCCGGCGTACGCCGCCATTGAGGCCCACATCGAATGTAACCAGTTGCAGGTTGGAATAGCTGGCCGGGTTCAGAAAGTTGATGGACTGAGCGTCTGAATAGGCTTGGGCAACCCCTCCCATACCCAGGTTAACAGCATTTTCGGAACGCGAAAGCTCGCCTAAACCAAAGCGAGAGTACGGAGAATTATCCTGGGCTGCAGCATTTTTTGCCGATAGCACAATAACGCCTAACAGGCAAAAGAAGCTAGCTTTTGTCCAATACATTGAGTTCTGCAATTGAGTTTAAACCTTTATACATTAAATATGGGCTTGCAAATATCTTATTTTTAAGGCGGGAAGCAAAAAAAACCAAATTCCCCCCTGTTAAAAGCACGTTAAAGTTCCTGTAGCGGCGGGTATACGCCGCTATCATGCCTTCCACTTCCGCCAACGCGCCTTCCTGTACGCCGCTCAGTATGCTCTGGCGGGTGTTGTAGCCTATAAAAGCGTATTGGGAGGAGGGCTCCACCAGGGGCAGCTTGTCCGTAAAAGTATGCAACGCCCTGAAACGCATGTCTATACCAGGGCTGATGCCTCCGCCCATGAACTGGCCGGACTTATGCAAAAAATTGTACGTAATGGCGGAACCGGTGCCTATGATGAGGCTGTGCCGGCCGGGAAACTGGCGCCAGGCCCCCGCGGCCAGGGCAATACGGTCTACCCCCAGTGTTTCCGGCTTTTCATAGGCCAGGCTAATGGGCAGCGGGGTGGTATGGTGCAGCCTGGTAAAGGACGTATGTGCGGCCAGCAGGGTTTCCAGTTCCGGCGGGTGGTCTACCACAGAAGATAAAATGGACGCCGAGGGCCGGAATTGTTCCAGCGCATTGCGCACTTCTTCCAGTAACGTGGTTGCTGAAAAAAACAGCTCCTCCTGCAGCTCCCCATCCCGCATAACACCGCATTTCAGGCGGGAGTTACCCAGGTCCAGGCAAAAAATCGGGCCTATCATGGCGCCAAGTTAAAAATTATCCACGGATAAATTCCTGAAGTGGCCGTTGAGCTTCACGCGGTCTTTCAGCCGCTCCATTTCCATCATCATGGGAATCACTTTGTTGAGGTGGCGCTTCAGGTATTCCAGGCGCTGCAGCTCCTGGAAGAGGTGGAGCAGCTCATATTCCTCCTGCAGGGAGAGGCCCGCGTGGTGAGCTATGTCATAGGCGTGCAGCTGCTCGTCTGCCCGGGGAAAAGATTTGCTGACCTGCAATATCTGGTGCAGCTCCCTCACGGCCGTAAGCACCTGCTTCTGCAGGTTGCGGTTGGTACGCTGATGGTTTTCAGGGTAGTTCACAATTGCGCCCGCATACAGCTTGTCAGGCACTTCCCGGATAATTTCCAGGATGCGGAACACCTTGAGCCCCTTCGTTTTGATATCCATTTCCCCGTTGTCGTACCGTTTCTCCACATCCGTTATTTCCACCAGCGTGCCAAATTCATTCACTTTTTTGTCAATGACGGCGGGAATGCCAAAGGGTTTGTTGTTCTGGATACATTCGGAAACCAGCTGCTTGTACCGCGGCTCAAATATGTGGAGGTTCAATTGCTCACCAGGGTAAACAACTATGCCCAGCGGAAATATGGGTATGAAATTGGTCATGATACCTGTAACAATACAATGAAAATACACGTCTAAACTAAAGATTTTATATATATCTTGCCCGAGAATTTTAAGCAGCCTGGCCAAAAAAACTACAACTACAACAACTGTTACATGGATATCAACCGCCGGTTCGTTATTGAACAGCTTATACGGAAAATCAATGCCCATACCTATCTGGAAATCGGAGTATTCAAGGGCTACAATTTTTTCCCTATCAGGGCGCCCCGCAAAATTGCCGTAGATCCCTATTTCAAAATGAAATGGTACAAAAAGGCCTGGATGCATATCAGGCGGCCTGCCAATATCTGGGAAAGCCGTTTTTTTGAAAAGGAAAGCGACCTTTTTTTCAGTGAGAACGCCGGGAAGATGTTTGCGGAAAAATCGTTGCAGGTAAGCCTTGTAGACGGCATGCACGAGTATGGCTATGCCCTCCGCGATGTGGAGAACTGCCTGCAGTACCTGGAAGAGGGCGGCGTGATCGTGATGCATGACTGCAACCCCGTAACCCGGCAGCATGCAGCCACTTTTGAAGAATGGAAGGCGGCAAAATTCATTGGCAAATGGAACGGGGACGTGTGGAAATCAATTGTTCATCTGCGCAGCATCCGGGATGATATCAATGTATTTGTGCTGGATTGCGACGAAGGGCTGGGCATTGTTACCAAAGGGAAACCGGAGAACAAACTCTCCTATTCCCCGGAGCAGATCCGGAACATGGGGTATGATGAGCTGGAGCGCAACCGCGAAACTTTGCTCAACCTCAAGCCGGCGAATTATTTTTTTGATTATTTTAATATTCCGAATTAAGGACACATGCAGGTATCTCTCAGCATATCTACCTACAACTGGCCGGCCGCCCTGGAGGTTTGCCTGCTGAGCGTGCTCGGGCAAACGGTACTGCCGGCAGAAGTGCTGGTAGCAGACGATGGCTCCGGCACGGCCACCCGTGATCTGATCCTGTCTTACCAGCAACGGTTTCCCGTACCGCTGAAACACATCTGGCAGGCAGATGAGGGCTTCCGCCTGGCCGGCATCCGCAACAAGGCCATACTGGCGGCCACGCAGCCTTATATTGTTCAGATAGACGGAGACGTGATATTGCACCCGCAGTTTGTGGAAGACCATATCCGCTTTGCACGGCCAGGCTGTTTTGCTACCGGCAGCCGTGTACTGATGGGAGAAGCCCTGTCTAAAGAAGTGTTGACCACCAAAAACATCAACGCCACCCTGCTGCGCAAGAACAGCAAAAACTTTTTCAACAGCCTGCACATGCCGTGGATATCAGGTTTTCTGGCCCACCGTTATAAAAAAGATCCCTTTGATGTGAAGGGCTGTAATATGGCCTTCTGGAAGACCGACCTGGAAAAAGTAAACGGTTATAATGAAGTGTTCACCGGCTGGGGAAGGGAAGACAGCGAACTGGCCATCCGCCTGGTAAATGCCGGCGTTCGTAAACGTTTCCTCAAAGGCGGCGGCATCATGTACCACATTCACCACCGGGAAGCCTCCCGGGGCCGGGAAGCGGAAAATGACCGTCTGCTGGCCCAGACCCGGCTTGAAAGAAGAACGTTCGTAGAAGAAGGGCTCTCCCGCCACATTGCTCACTAAGCTTTACAATTGGCAGCGTATTGCCGGTACCGCCGGTAGCTTTTCCACTGTTGCCACCAGCTGTTTTCGGGCAGCGCCATGCTATGGATCTGCTGGTCTGTGATATGGTAGTCGTTGAATATCCTGTCACGCTCTGCAAATACAGGCTCCTCTACTTTTTTATACAGCTCGCCCCTGCCCACGGGCTTGGAGTGGTAAACAGGCTGCGTATCAAAAACAGCAATGCTTTTATTGCCGGCGGCCTTGCGTATTATTTCCCCCCACAACAGGTCTATGCCATAACCGGAGCGCGTCAGCTTGAAAGTGTGCAGCAATTGCCTGATGGCTTCACTGGTCATCATAGGGCACATCAGCTCCACCGTGTTCATATACCGGATGCCCGATAAACGTTTTTGCAGCAAGGCTTTCCAGCTTTTGAAAGAATTACGGGTGAGAGCGGGCTGGGCCAGTTCCACATCAGCCTTCTCAAAGAAATAGAACAGGCAGTTGATCTTTTCCTTGTCCATCACAATATCATCATCAGGAAAAAAGAAACGGTCATAGCCATTCAGTAATTCCGGCTGCTGGTCAAACAGGTCTTTGATCATCCACCACTTGAAATCTTTCAGGTGGCTTACGCGAAAAGCTGCGGACGGCTGCAGCAGTTCCGGTTGTGTGATCTGCGGATGATAGTACAGGAGCAGTACTTCAAAATGCCGGTTGGCGGCATCCGTTATCCATCCGCTTAACGGAGACTGGTTGCCGAAGGGCATGATCAGCAAATTTCTGGAAGACATATGGTGGATCAGTCTATTTCAATAGTTTATAATTCCTGTAGTCAAACAGGCGCTTGCCGGTTTTCTGTTCTATCCAGTACAGCACCCTGCGCTTCAGGCCTTTGAAATTCTTCCTGCTCACATCGTATTCGAACTGCCAGTTCTTCCGGGCAATACGCTCCTGCATAACCGCAGGGTGCTTACCGGTAAACCGCCGCAGTGAGTCAATGCCGGAATAGTCAAATGCATCTTTGAGGCCATGGCGCTCAATAGCTTTTTCTTCGTCTTTTCCAAAATAGAGGGAAATAGAGTTTTTCAGTTTCTGCGCCTGCTCTTTCGGGTGCTTCACCCAGCCGTAGTGATGCATCCAGGCCGCTACCGGTTTTACATGCAGCTTCTCCCCGTTCAGGCGGAAGCCCTGCGCATCGCGGTAGGAGCGGATCTGTTTATTGTTGCGGATAATACGTACTTCCTTGTTGTACCAGGTACGGGAATCTCCCAGGTAGTCATAGCTGCCGTAAAAGTGGCGGTAATTGAACAGCAGGCCTTCTACCCGCAGATCATCCTTGTAGCGCTCCATGGCCGCGCGAATGGCGGGGTAATCATCTTCATGCACTACTTCATCTCCCTGTATATAAAACGCCCAGGTACTGTCTTCGCTCACGTGGTCAAACGCCTTGTCTGTTTCAACGGCCAGTATGCGGCCGCCTTCTTTCAGGGAATCGTCCCAGGTGGAATGTACAATGCGCAGCTTAGGTGAGCCGATTGACCTGATCAGTTCCAGCGTACCATCGTCCGAATCTCCTACGCTTACCACCACTTCGTCACACAGCGGCAAAATGGAGCGGATGGCTTCCACCACGGGGTAATCGTACTTTACGGCGTTGCGAACAAAAGTAAATCCGGACACTTTCATGGCTGCAAAGATGTGGAAAATCATTGATACATTTGTTTTATGTATCAGCAATTACTCACTCGTTTAGGGGAGGGCGATGTACGGGCGCTGGCGCGCTGCATCTCGCTGGTGGAAAACGAAGCACCGGGCTACACCGCTTTGCTGGAGGCCTTGCCGCCAGGCGCACATACGCAGGTGGTGGGCATTACCGGTCCTCCCGGCGCGGGTAAAAGCACGCTGGTAAATGCGCTCATCACGGCATTGACGGCGGAGGGAAAAAAAGTGGCCATCATAGCGGTTGACCCTTCCAGCCCTTTTAATTTCGGGGCTTTGCTGGGAGACCGCATCCGCATGAGCACCCATTTTTCAGACCCGAACGTGTTCATCCGCTCCATGGCCAGCCGCGGGGCGCTTGGAGGGCTCAGCCCAAAAATACTGGAGGTGAGCGACCTGGTGAAAGCAGCCGGGTTCGATTATCTTTTTATTGAAACCGTAGGCGTAGGCCAGAGCGAAGTGGAAATAGCCGGCGTGGCAGACACCACCGTAGTAGTGGTGGTTCCGGAGGCAGGAGACGAGATACAGACCATGAAAGCGGGACTGATGGAGATTGCCAATATTTTTGCGGTGAACAAGGCGGACCGTCCTGACGCAAACGAGTTTGTAAAGAACCTGCGCCTGCTGGCCCACACCAAACGCACGGCAGACTGGGAAACACCGGTGATCAAAACCGTAGCCACCACCGCAGAGGGCATTCCTGAGCTGCTGGCCGCGCTGGATGCGCACCGCGCGCAGGTACATGGCAACCGGGAAAGAAAAGCCCTGCTGCTGGCAGAAAAAGCCTATCAGCTCATACAACACCGCCGCATGCAGCAGGTAGACAAACAGGCGCTCTTCAACGAAGTACGGGCCTTGCTGGACCATCCGCAATTCAACCTGTACCGTATTGTGCATCAATATGCAGGCTAAGCCGCTGCAAAAAAGCGGCAGTGAAATTTTACAGCTCTCCGGGCCATTTCATACAACAGGCTTATCTTTGTTATGGCCGTTTGCACCATCGACATCAACCAGGCACAATTTTGTTTGATTTACATCGTTTTAAAGGCGGTTTTTCAAACAACATGAACGTGCTATTCGAACACTACTGAATTTTCGTATTTTTAGGATCTTTTCGGGCACCGCAGCAACCCGTTACATAAAATTAAACATGGCAAAGGAATCCACCTTTAACCCTGAACACCAGGCAAGCAATACCTCAAGCAAAGTGGTAGCGGCACTGGAAAGGCTGTCAGAAGCATTTCGCGTGTTGCTCTGGCAGGAGGCCAAACAACATGGTATCAGCCCTATACAGGTGCAGATACTCACTTACCTGCTGCATTATCCTGACAGGTTTAAGACCGTTACGCACCTGGCCTCGCATTTCAACATGACCAAGGCTACCATCAGTGATGCCATCAAGTCTGTAGAATCAAAAGGATTTTTGAAGCGGAAAGAAGATATTAAAGACAGCCGCAGCCACACCCTCATTCTTACCAGGGAGGGAAAGCTGATTGCCCGTAAAATAGAAGATTTTGCCAACCCCATTCAGCACTCCGTTAATACTATAACGGCCGAGAAGCAGGCGGGCCTGCTGGAGCAGCTGCTGAACATGATACAAGACCTGAACCGCAACCTGGTAATTACCCCGCAGCGGATGTGCCTCAACTGCCGGTTCTATGAAAAGAAAGGCAAATTGCACTATTGCAACCTGGTTAAAGCTTTCCTGAAAGCGGGAGACCTGCGGGTAGACTGCCCTGAATTCACCATGCCGGTGGCGGGCTTAAGTATTTGAGTTTATTGCGCTTTCTGGCTTCTCCACCAGCGGTAGCCTAAGAAAGCAATGAGGGCCAACGGCGTAAATGCCAGCATGAGAATGCCGTTGTTAAGGCCTTTGGCGGGCCCTTCGCCCAGTTGCTGGGCCGTTTTGGTGCAGAGAGAACATTGCGCCAGCAATTCACTGCAGGGCAGCAGCAGCGCCAATATGGTCAATATAAAAAACAGCTTTTTCACTGTACGAAGTTAAGGCATTTTTGAAGAGCCGCGCCTGATTTGCGTCAGCTTATCCGTAATACGGCTGTATCATGATGTAGACTATTACGCCGGTAACAGCCACATAAAACCAGATGGGCCAGGTAATGCGCGCAATTTTGCGGTGGCGGGCATTATCTGCCTGGAACGCGCGCAGCAGCGTGAAAAGCACCAGCGGCACTATGATCACGGCCAGCACAATATGGGTAAGCAGGAAAAAGAAATACAGGTACCGGATGTTGCCTGCCGCGGCTATCTCCATAGCATCCACCACCTGGTCATGATTGATGTCCCCAAACTTGGTGCTCTCCGTAAGAAAGTGATAGGTAACGTAAGACAGGAGGAAGCATACGGAAAGGACCACTGCCGTCAGGTTGGCCCATTTGTGGGCGGTGGCATGACCGTTCTTGATGAAATAGAGGCTGGCCAGCAGCAGCACGGCAGTGGCAGAGTTGAGCAGGGCATGAAAAAAGGGCATTACCCTTACGTCAAAACCGGTTTCAATATCAGGCTTGGGCAGTACAAAGAGCACGGCCACCACTACAGGTATAACGATGGAAATGATCGCTATGGGCAGGTTCAGGTTTTTGTTTTTCAGGTTACTCATGTTCACTATTGTTTGGAAGAAAACAGGCGCTTCAGCAGGCCGGGTTTCTTCTTGTCTTTGGCAATATGCAGCACGGCAATGTCATTCACCATGCGGCTGATATCATTGGTGTCAAGCCCGTTGTAATAGCCGCGGATGTAGCGGTCTTTATCTATCACTACGAACTTTTCCGTGTGAATAAAATCGTCCGGGCCACCGTCTCCCTCTACCGCATTCACAAAAAATTCATGGCGGGCCAGGTCATATATCTCTTTTTTATCCCCGGTGAGCAGCCACCAGTTTTTAGGGTCAATATTATTCTTGTCCGCATACCGTTTGAGCGTTTGCACCGTATCGCGCACAGGGTCTACCGTAATGGAGATGATCTGTATGAGCGTATCGTTCTTTTCATATGCATCCTGCACCCGCTTGAGGTGCCGGGTAAGGGTAGGGCAAATGGTGGGGCAGCTGGTAAAGAAAAAGTCTACTACCAATATCCTGCCCTTGGCGTCGCTGAGGCGAACGGCTTCTCCCAGCTGGTTGGTAAGCGTAAAATCTTTCACCTGGTGATACACGGTATCATAGGTGGTTTTTCCATCCTTCACAATGGTGTCTACCCTTTCCGCAATGAGATAGGGCGGTATATGCACCACGTTCTTGCCGTAGTGGTCCACGATCAGGTAGCCCGCCATGGGTACCAGTATGGCCAATGCAACTCCTAATAATGCTTTCCTGGAAATGACGTTAAGATTTAAAAGTGATATAAATGCAAAAATGTAAAAGTGAAGCTATCAGTCCTGAAGGCATCACTTTTACATTTTTGCGATGATCGTTGATCAATGGTGTTAATGATGAGCAGGCGCTGCAGCGGGCGCTTCCTTGGCCGCGGGCGTGCCGGGCGAAAGGTTTCTGCGCAGGTTCTTCTGGGAATCTCCATCGGCCAGGAAGGCAATGATGAACCAGATGAAGAGCAGCAGCGGCATCAGGATGGTCATGATCAGGTTCTTGATCTCGTGCCTGAGGTGCATGAACTCTGCCACAATATAAAATGCCTTGAATATAGTGAGCAGGATGAACAGGGAGTTCAGCCACAATTTGCTCGGAAAGCCTGTGTAGAGGTGCACGAATGCCATACCTACTTCCACGATAGTGATGCCTAACAATATCCAGAACGTTTTCCAGATAACCTTTACCTGTGCGTCTTTATCGTGTGCTGAATGTGTATGCGCCATGATCTAAATAATTCAGTTTCTTTTATGATAATCAATTCAATTCTTTTGCTTACAGCAGGTAGAAGCAGGTGAATACAAATACCCACACCAGGTCTACAAAGTGCCAGTACAAGCCTACTTTTTCTACCATTTCGTAGTGACCGCGGTGCTCGTAGGTGCCTTTCAGCACGTTGATGAGCACAATGATATTCAGGATCACACCGGAAGTTACGTGCAGGCCGTGGAAACCGGTAATGGTGAAGAAGAAGTCGGTAAAATTGGTAGAGATAGCGGCAGAACCGTCTGCGTTCGGGAAGGGATTGCGGCCCCACCAGGCGCCTACCTCATGCAGGTGCGTCCATTCCCAGGCCTGGCAGCCAAGGAACATCAGGCCGCCTATGATAGTAAGTATCAGCCATTTGGTTACGGCCTGCTTGTCCATATACTTACCCGCGTGCACGGCCAGTACCATGGTAACGGAACTCATGATCAGGATGAAGGTCATCAAGCTCACAAATACCAGCGGCAGGTTGGTATGCCCCATGAACGGGAAGGAGTGGAACACCACGTTAGGGTCAGGCCAGGCTTCTGCCATGAAACGCTGCGTACCATAAGCTATCAGCAATGCGCCAAACGTGAAGGCGTCGGAGATCAGGAAATACCACATCATCAACTTGCCGTAGCTCACGCTGAAGGGGGAATACCCTCCGTTCCACCATTTTTTCTTCGCTGTTACTGCGTTATCCATTTTTACGAATTATGAATTTTATTGGTTCTAAACAGTATCTTCTTTAAAAATTATCTTGCCAGGCTGAAAAATATCAGCAGGTAAATCCACAGCCCGTCTACAAAATGCCAGTAGGTGGAAGCCACTTCAATAGGCACGGCGCTGTACGTTCTGATGCGCGTACGGTAAGCACGGAAAAACAGCACCATGAGCACCACTACGCCGCCCAGCACGTGCAGGATGTGCGCCCCTACTATCACGTAAATGAAAGAGGCAGACACCGTGCTGTCTAACGCCAGGCCATGGTTCTTCATATCTGAAAAACCTATTACCTGGCATACGGCAAATGCCAGGCCCAGCAGGGCCGTAATGGTAATGAGCTGCTTGTAGCTACCCATGTTGCGGGCCTTGAACTGGCGCTGCGCAAAATAGATGGTAACGCTGCTCAGCAGAATGAGGCCGGTAGATACCCAGAAAATCGTGGGCAGCTCAAAGCTCAGCCAGCTGGCTTGCGCACGTTTTACCACATAAGCGCTCGTGAAGCCGATGAACATCATCGTGATGCTGGCCATGGCTATCCACATGGAGTATTTATGCGGGTGTATCTTGTTTTTCTGCGCGTTCATTGTAATCATCTCCTCACTATTTTACTTTATCAAACAACAATGCCAGGAATATAACTGCCAGGTAAATGTACGAACCGAACATCAGCTTGCGGGCCGAGGGCACATCGCATTTACGGTACAGGTTTACGGCGCGGTACAGGTAAAAACAGCCTATGAGGATGGCCACAATGGCTGAAATGTACCCGGTAAGGCCCAGCAGGTAAGGCGCCACGCCTGCCGGGATCAGCAGCAGCGTGTACATAGCACTCTGCAGGGCAATCATTTTGCCAGGCCCCCTGTCAGACGGCATCAGCCTGAAACCCGCGCGGGTATAGTCTGTATGCGCCACCCAGGCAATGGCCCAGAAGTGGGGGAACTGCCAGAGGAACTGTATGGCAAACAGGGCCCAGCCTCCTTCGGACAGGGCGTTGGCGCCGGCCGCCCAGCCGATCAGCGGGGGCAAAGCACCGGGAAACGCACCCACCAGCACTGCCAGCGAGTTCCATTTTTTCCAGGGTGTATACACAAAACCGTATATCACCAGGGAAAGAAGGCTCAGGCCGGCGGCCAGCCAGTTAAAGGCAAACCCCATGATGGCAATACCTGCAGCACCGGTCACTATAGATACCACGCTGGCTTCGGAAACAGAGAGGCGGCCGGCCGGTAAAGGCCTGGGGGCCGTACGGGCCATCAGCTTGTCTGTTTCCTTTTCCAGTATCTGGTTAATGATATTGGCGGAGCCGGATACCAGTATACCACCTGCAAATAATAAAAGAACTTTTATCAAGTCAAATTCCACGCCGGGCACCAGCAGGTAGGCCACCACACAGGAAAACACTACCAGGAACGTGAGGGTGAATTTCATCATCATGAAATAATCCTTCACCCTGCTTGCAATGGCGTATGATAAAGACAACTTTATGGAATTTTCTTGCAACATATAATTTCTTCACTAAATCTGTTCCACAATTTCGATCTCCCGCGCTAATTCCTGTTACAACGTCCTTTCCTACAACTAGTGTTTGGACTCCTCAGGCGATACAGGTACGGTTTGCGGAATAAAATCCTTCCCGTCTTTGCTGTAATCATAAGCCCAGCGGTGCACCTCCGGAATTTCGCCGGGCCAGTTACCGTGACCGGGGTTGATGGGGGTGGTCCATTCAAGGGTAGTAGCGTTCCACGGGTTAGGCGTAGTAAGCTTGCGGCCTTTGAATATGCTGTAGAAGAAGTTGAATACGAACAGTAATTGCGTTGCGAACACAATAATTACCACAAAACTGATGAACGCGTTCAGTTCCTGGAACTGGTTGAAAGACGCCCAGGTTGAGTAGTCGAAGTAACGGCGGGGCATGCCTGCCATACCTTCATAGTGCATGGGCCAGAAAATGAGGTAAGCGCCAATGAGCGTGATCCAGAAGTGGATGAAGCCCAGCGTTTGGTTCATATAACGGCCGTACATTTTCGGGAACCAGTGGTAGATACCGGCAAACATACCGAAGAATGCGGACACGCCCATTACGATATGGAAGTGCGCAATTACGAAATAGGTATCGTGCAGGTGGATGTCTATTGCAGAGTTACCCAGCCAGATACCGGTAAGACCACCGGAAATGAAGGTGCTCACAAAGCCGATAGAGAACAGCGCAGCCGGGGTGAACCGGATGTTACCGCGCCAGATGGTGGTGATCCAGTTAAACACCTTGATGGCGGAGGGTACCGCAATCAGCAGCGTGAGCAGTACGAAGAACGCGCCCAGGAAGGGGTTCAGACCGGTCACGAACATGTGGTGCGCCCACACCAGGAAGGCCAGGATGGTGATGGCAAAGATAGAGCCCACCATGGCCAGGTAGCCGAAAATAGGCTTGCGGGAACTTACCGCCAGTATTTCAGACACCATACCCATTGCCGGGAGAATGATGATGTACACCTCAGGGTGACCCAGGAACCAGAACAAGTGCTGGTAGAGGATGGCAGAGCCGCCCTCGTTGGGCAGTACTTTACCGGAAATGAATATTTCACTCAGGTAGAAGCTGGTGCCGCCATGGCGGTCAAACAGCAGCAGTACGAAGCCGCTCAGCAGTACGGGGAAAGACAGTACGCCCAATACGGCGGTGAAGAAGAAGGCCCAGATGGTGAGCGGCATCTTCGTCATGCTCATACCCTTGGTACGCATGTTCAGGATGGTGGAAATATAGTTCAGTGAACCCAGCAGTGAAGACACCACGAAGATGGCCATACTGATGAGCCAGAGGTCCATACCGATTTTGGAACCGATGGAAGCATCTCCCAGAGCGCTCAGCGGGGGGTAGGAGGTCCAGCCGCCGGAAGCAGGCCCTGTCTGCACAAACAGGGAGCTCATCATGATCACGCTGGCCAGGAAGAAGAACCAGTAGCTCAGCATGTTCATAAAGGGAGAAGCCATGTCACGCGCACCTACCTGCAGGGGGATCAGCAGGTTGGAGAAGGTACCGCTCAAACCGGCTGTTAGCACGAAGAATACGAGAATGGTACCGTGCATGGTAACCAGGGCATAATATGCTTCGGCCGTGATCCTTCCACCCTCTGCCCAGTGGCCGAGGATGCTTTCCAGCCAGGGGAAGGTAGCTTCAGGATAACCCAGTTGCAAACGGAACAGTACAGAGAAGAACGCCCCAATGATAGCCCAGATGATCCCCGTGATGAGGAACTGCTTGGCAATCATTTTATGGTCCATGCTGAAAACATACTTCGAAATGAAGGTCTCCTCATGATGATGGTCGTGACCATCATGGCCATTACCATGCCCGTGCTCCACGTGGCCGTGGTGCGCTAAATCTTGACTGTGCAATGTTGCTTCGTTACTCATAATAAGTTCTGTTTATGATCAGCCGGTAAACGGGGCGGGCTTGCCGGCTATGTCTTTAATGTTTTCTCTTCAAAAATCGCTGCTTCTATAATTAATGGGCGGTAGCTACAGCTACGGCCTTGGTACTGTCGGCTGCAGGCTGGGCCGGGGCAGACTCAGGGGCCGGGTGGGCCTGGGAGTACTGCGTGGGCTGAGATGCCAGCCATGCGTCATATTCTTCCTGTGTTTCCACAATGATGTTCGCTTTCATGGAGTAGTGCCCCTTTCCGCACATCTGGTCACAGGCCAGTTCATATACAAAGTCCGGGTTGCCGGTACGTTTTCTCATTTCAGCCGTGGTATACTTGGGCGTAAACCACAGGGTGGTGGGGATGCCGGGCACCGCGTCCATTTTCAGGCGGAAGTGCGGCAGGCCCACGTCATGCACCACGTCCCGGGAGCCGATGATCAGCTTCACATTCTTGCCCACTACTACGTGCAGCTCTGAAGAAATGAAGTCATCGTGGTTCAGCTTGTCTGCCCAGTCCTGACCCAGCGGGTTATTGCTTTCGTTGATCTGTTTGAAATTGCGGCGGCCCAGTTGGCCGTCTTTACCGGGGTAGCGCATCATCCAGTTAAACTGTTTGCCTATCACCTCTACTACCATGGCATCTTTCGGCGCTTCGGACGTAATGCGCAGCCAGTGGCGGATACCGAAGGCCACCAGGATGGTGAGCACAATGGCGGGGATTACCGTCCAGATCACTTCCAGCTTGTTGTTATGCGGGAAATAAAAGGCTTTGCGGCCTTCTTTTTCCTGGTATTTGAACGAGAACCAGAACAGGAGTATCTGCGTAGCCACAAATACCGCCATGGTAATAATGAATGTTACTTTAATGAGCTGATCTATATCCTCACCCTGTACAGAGGCAGACTCGCCAAGCATCCTGTCCTGCAGAAGATCGTGGCACCACCATACGCCAACCAGTCCCAACACCAGGAATACGATCATCAGGAAACCGTTGATGCGGTTGGACTGCTCACGCGATTTCTTTTCACCTTTCAGAATGGACACATATTCGCTTGCCTTCGCAATCTGGAAGATCACGACGAATATGAGAACAACTACTAAAACTGCTAAATATCCTGACATTGCTATGAATAATAATTAAGTTATCTAATGCTAAACGTTTTTTCTCCTGTCGTTACGCCACGCATCAGGTGTGGTGTACAATACTTTCTTTCAGGTAAGGATGGTTTTTCGGCGTCAGCGGCGCTTTGGCCAGCTGATGGGCCGTGATCCAGATGATCAGTCCCACAAATCCAAGGCCGATGCCCAGTTCAAACCAGGGGAAATTCAGCTCTTTTACGGTGGCGGGCATTACCATCTGGAAGAAATCCAGCCAGTGGCCGAAAATAACTACTCCAGACATAACGGCCATGATAGTATAGTTACGCTTGGTAGAGCGTTTCATGAAAATTAACAGCGGCACAATGAAGTTGATGACCAGGTTCAGGAAGAAAATGGGTCTGAACGGGCCCCATACGCGCGGCTGGAAGTAAACGGTTTCTTCCGGCATGTTGGCGTACCAGATCAGCATGTACTGGGAGAACCAGAGATATGTCCAGAAGATGCTGAAGGCGAATATGAACTTGCCGAGGTCATGCAGGTGCTCTTCATTTACCCAGGGCAGGTAGCCGTTGCCTTTCAGGTAGATCACGAACAGCGCGATCAGGGAGAGACCGGATACCCAGGTGCTGGCAAAGGTGTACCAGCTATACATGGTAGAGAACCAGTGTGCGTCTATGCTCATGAGCCAGATCCACGGCGTGGTGGAGCCCATGGTGAGCGCATATACAACAATGAAGCCGGCGCACCAAACGGTACCGTTCCAGATGAGGGTTTTGCGGCCACTCTGGTCCAGCTTCATGGTATCTTCAGCGAGGGACATTTTGCGGATCTTCAGGGTCAGCGCCGTCCAGGCGCCAATGGTAACTACCGTAAAGATAGACACCATGGCGGGGTTCAGGAAAGGAGACTTGAACTCCAGTATCCTGTCTCCTTCCGGGTGGATCCAGTGGTAGATGTGCCCCTTGTTACCGAAGATCAGGAAAGCCAGCACAACCAGCAAAATTGCGCCCAGCACGGGAACAGCCATGGATATTGCTTCAGGCACGCGGCGGAACGCTATCTGCCAGCCGCCGTGGGCCAGCGTGGTTGCCGCAATGAAGAAGGTACTGGCCAACACCACCATCAGGAAGTAGGTGCTGTTTTGCAGTAAGCCTGCCCAGAAACGGGTGGAACCATGCTCGCCATGGAATGCAAATAATCCGATCAATAAAGTCAGCAAGCCAATACCCAAAAGCACGTAGCTGGTCGTTTTTAATCTTGCTGGTACTACAAATTGGTCCTTCATTACCGTTGTATATTAAATACTAAGTTGAAATGCGTTTAAAACAAATTACTGCGCTTGCGCTACTGCGGGGGCGCCAGCTGCAGCCGTTGAGTCTGCCGCGGGTGCTGCCGGCGCTTTACCGCCGCCCTGTATGTTTTTGATATAAGCTACTACTTTCCAGCGTTGCTCAATATCCAGCTGGCTGGCGTAGCTGCCCATCACGTTGTACCCGTGGGTAATTACGTGAAAAATACGGCCTTCGCTGTAGCCCAGCACCTTGCCTGCTATGAAAGAAGCAGGGGCTGCGGGGTACGGGCCGTCCCCGCCTTTGTACAGGGGGCCGTTGCCGTCCAGCTTGGTGCCATGGCATACGCCACAGTAGATATCATAAAGGCGCTTGCCTTCCTTGATACCGGCTTCATCCAACACCAGCGGGTTCTTCACCAGGTTTGCCTGCGCAGTGTCTTCCGCTTTCAGGTGATAGGGCAGCGGGGCACCTCTCTTAACCGTACCTTCCACCGGTTTCAGGCCGGCCAGGCGGCCGCTGTAGAACTCGTATGCACGGGACTCGTACATGTCAGGCATATAGATCTTACCGGGCTTTCTATTATGTGCTCCCTTGTTACCGCAGGCGGACAGTAAAGCCCCGCCGGCCAAGGCTGCTACAATCAGTATGTTGGAAGTCCTTTTCATCCGTAATTAGTTGTCTTTTCAGTGGTCGGATGCAACCCCGCTGTGCGCGGTCCCATCTCGTTTATATTCTAACTGATCTTTCTGTTTTGTTTATGCGTTCAGCGGTTCAATCTTTTTGGAAAACAGTTTGTCTTCCCTGTCAAAGCGGCCTAACCACCAGCCGGTCTCTGCAGTTTGTTCATTGATCTCCTTGGCGCCCACACTGTCCAGGAACGCTTTCACTTCTTCCGGGCGTGTTTTTTCCGTTACCTCAATGGCCATCACGAACAGGTCATCTGTCTGCCGCGGGTGGAAAATGTGTTTTTTCACGAAGGGGGCCATCTGGCAGAGGTACATGAAGGTCATCACCATCCCTACAGCAGAAAACAGCACCGTCAGCTCAAAGGTGATGGGAATGAAGGCAGGCAGCGGAAAGTGCGGCTTGCCGCCGATGTTCATGGGCCAGTCTGTTGTAAATACCCAGCTCATGAAAGATAAAGCGGTAGTGGTACCGGTAATACCATAAATGAACCCGGCGGTGTGCAGGCTGGTTTCCCGCAGGCCCAGGGCGTGGTCAAGCCCGTGCACGGGGAAAGGCGTGTACACATCATGTATCTTGTAACCGGCCGCGCGTACTTTCTTTACCGCCGGAAACAGTACCGCCTCATCGTCAAAACAGCCTACAACAAATTTTTTAACAGCCATATGGATAAATATTCAATAATCCGTTAATCAAATTCAATTCTTAGTGATGTGCCTGATCGTGCGCAAATTTTTCCGCGTCTTCGTCTTCGTACTTCACCATCTTCTCTTTAAAGTTCTCGCCGGAAGTTTTCAGGATGGATTTGATTTCCGCCACTGCAATAACCGGGAAGTATTTAGCGAACAGGAAGTAGCAGGTGAAGAACAGGCCGAAGGTACCCAGGTAAAAACCAACCTCGGGCCAGGACGGGCGGTAGTAGCTCCAGCTGGACGGCAGGTAATCGCGGTACAGAGAAGTACAGATGATCACAAAACGTTCAAACCACATACCGATGTTTACGATGATAGACATGATAAACGTCACCATGATGTTCCTTCTCATTTTACGGAACCAGAACACCTGCGGGGAAATTACGTTACAGGTCATCATGATCCAGTAGCTCCAGCCCAGGGGACCCGCGGCGCGGAACTTGTAGAAGGTGTCAAATTCATATTGTACGCCTGAATACCAGGCCATGAACAATTCTGTCAGGTAAGCCACACCTACTATGGAACCGGTGAGTACGATCACCTTGTTCATGGCCTCAATGTGGCCCAGGGTGATGTATTCTTCCAGCTTCAGTACTTTACGGGTGATGATCAGCAGCGTCTGCACCATGGCAAAGCCGGAGAAGATAGCGCCCGCAACGAAGTAGGGCGGGAAGATGGTGGTGTGCCATCCGGGAATTACTGAAGTGGCAAAGTCAAAAGATACGATGGTGTGCACGGAAAGTACCAGCGGAGTGGACAGGCCGGCCAGCACGAGAGACAGCGCTTCGTGGCGTTGCCAGTGTTTGGTAGAACCGGTCCAGCCGAAAGAAGCTACACCATATAAGTATTTGCGCAGTTTTGTTTTAGCCCTGTCACGCACGGTGGCAAAGTCAGGCAGCAGGCCTGAGTACCAGAACAGCAGGGAAACAGTGAAGTACGTAGAGATCGCGAACACGTCCCACAGCAGGGGGGAGTTGAAGTTCACCCAGAGCGGCCCGCGGGTGTTGGGGTAAGGCATTACGAAGAAAGCCATCCATACGCGGCCCATGTGCCAGATCGGGAACTGGCCCGCGCACATTACGGCAAAGATGGTCATGGCCTCTGCGGCGCGGTTCACCCCTGTACGCCAGCCCTGGCGGAACAGCAGGAGGATGGCGGAGATCAGCGTACCGGCGTGACCGATACCTACCCACCATACGAAGTTGGTGATGTCCCAACCCCAGCCGATTGTTTTGTTCAGGTTCCACACCCCCGTACCAAAGTAAACTTCCCAGGTTACGGAGAAAACACCAAACAGCAACAGGGCTATGGAAATAAATAAACCAATGTACCACAGCTTTCCAGGCTTGGCCTCAATAGGACTGATAATATCCTCCGTTACCTGGTGATAATCCTTAACCCCATCTACTAAAGGTTCTCTCAGTGTGGATTCGTACTTCAAATGCATAGTATTTTGAGCTTTGCTCGTTCCGGATCTCTCCGGAACTACGTTGTTTCAAAACTTAAAACTGATTCTTTTCTAATTCGATCTTTGCCCTTTCCCGCTTCCGGGAGCGGCTCTCTTAGTGATGAGCTTTCTCTTCCTTGTGCGCTCCTGCAGCTACCGGTGCGGCATCCTTGTTACGGATCTTGGCCAGGTAGTTGATGGACGGCAGCGTATGCGTTTCTTCCAGTACGTAGTACAGGCGGTCAACTTGCTCTTCGTTACGAACTTTGGCTATACGGCTGTCTTTATCGTTGATGTTACCGAACACGATGGCGTCTGTAGCGCAGGCCTGCTGGCAGGCGGTGCGGGCTTCGCCGTCTTTCAGGGGACGGCCGGCTTTTTTGGCCGCCAGTTTCGCGTCCTGTAAACGTTGTACGCAGAAAGAGCATTTCTCCATGGTACCGCGGCTGCGCACTACCACGTCAGGGTTCAGCACCATGCGGGTAATAGCGTCGTTCATATCAGCAGTATCGTGCAGGTTGCCTTCAAAGCTGTCTGCTCCGTTCCAGTCTCTCCAGTTGAAGCGGCGTACTTTATAAGGACAGTTGTTTGCGCAATAACGGGTACCGATGCAACGGTTGTAAGCCATCTGGTTAATACCTTCAGAGCTGTGGTTGGTAGCGGCTACCGGACAAACGTTCTCACAGGGAGCGTTGTCACAGTGCTGGCACAGCATGGGCTGGAACACTACTTCGGGATTGTTCTCGTCTCCGGCAAAGTAGCGGTCAATACGCAGCCAGTGCATTTCGTGGGCCAGTACCACCTGTTCCTTACCTACAACGGAAACGTTGTTCTCCGCAGTACATGCTACTACGCAGGCGCCGCAGCCGAAGCAGGAGTTCAGGTCAATAGACATGCCCCATTTGATACCGGGATATTCGAACTTGGTACCGCCGGTATACAGGGTGGCGTCGTTACGGAAATCTTCACCGTAATGGGCCAGGTGCGTCCGGTCGTGGTTCACCTCTTTCGGGTTCTTGATGAACTCTTCGAGGGTAGTTTCTTTGATGATGGGGCGGCCCTCATAGCTGTTGTGCGTTTGAGTGAGGCCCACGGGATATTTTCTGCCTGTAGCTTCTGCTTTTGCATCTGTGGCAAAGTAGCTGAAGGTCTGACCGTTGAAAGAAGCGAAGGGATAAGCGTTGGCGCCTACTTCACCGGCGGCCTTGCCGATGAACTGTTTTTTGCCGCGGCCGTAACCTACTGCAATGGCAATTACATCGGGGTGAATACCGGGTACGATCAGCAGCGGCAGTTCTACGGAGTAGCCTTTGGCAGTGATTTTCAGTACACGTTTTTCAGCGTTGATCTCGTAATTGTCTCCCAGTTCGGTTTTGAAAGTTTTGGCCACTGTGTTGGATACACAAGCGTAGTTGTCCCAGGTAGCGCGTGTGATCGGGTCGGGCATTTCCTGCAACCAGGGGTTGTTGGCTTCTTTACCGTTACCGATGGCTACTTTTTCATACAGCACCAGCTCCAGGCCGCCTGTTTTGGGAGCGCTGATCCTGGCTGCAGCAGAAGCTGCGTCTGCAGTAAAAGTAGCGCCTGCCAGGGCTGCGCCCGGAGCAGGTTCAATGATACCATCCTGCAGGGTTTTGTCCCATGCTTCCTGAGAACCCAGTTTGGCTACCCATTCATTCTTCAGGTAATCTTCCCAGGTGGTGGTGTTACCACTCCAGCTCAGCAGGGAAGCCTGGAAAGCGCGGGTTTTGAACAACGGTGCAATGGTAGGCTGAATAAAGGCATAGTAGCCGGTCCGGCCTTCCGCATCGCCCCAGCTTTCGAGGAAGTGATGGTCAGGAATGATGTATTTGCAGTATTGTGTTGTTTCGTCGTAACGGTCGTTGAAAGATACGGTCACCCCTACTTTTTTGATACCGTCTACGAATTTCTTCGCATCGTAGTAATCATAGGCGGGGTTTACGCCATGAACCAGCAGCGCGCCTACGGAGCCTGCGTTCATGTCTTTCACCAGCTGTTCCATATCCGCGTCAATACCCTGGCGGTAGTTGCTGGTAACGGCCCAGTCTATGGTAGTACCGTTGGCGCCGGCCAGGTTGTTGATGGCGTTTACAATGATCTGTACGTTCACGTCGTTAGAGCCTGACACTACCAGTACTTTGCCTGGGTTGGCCTGGATGGCTTTAGCGGCTTTGGCAATGCCTTCTTTCAAACGGGCGTCTGCCAGTGCGGGGGCTGTAACGCCGCCGCCCAGGGCAGCCAGCAGGGCAACTGCTACCGCGCCGGTTTCTGAGGGGCGGTGGGTATAGCGCTCGTCAGCGTTGGCGCCGGTAAGGCTCATCATGCTTTCAAAGTGGAAATGTTTGCTCATTTCCGGCCTTTTAGCGTCGATCTTACGGTTTTTGCCGTACTGGCGGGAATATTCGGAAGGGTTCAGCCAGGTACCAAGGAAATCGGCGCCGAGGCTTACCACTACTTTTGCGTTCTCGAAATGATAGGAAGGCAGGGCCCTTTTGCCGTAAGACTGCTCATTGGCCAGCAGCATGCCGGAGTAAGACACTGCATCGTATGTTACATGGCGGGAGCCGGGGTATTTGGCCAGGAACTCACCGATCAGTTTTTTGGTGGTAGGGCTGAGAATGGTGGAGGTAAGCAGTACAACGGGCTTGCCGGTGATAGCGGCTACCACTTGTTTGTCCAGCTCGGAGAACAGGGCTATTTCCTTTACTCTTTCTTCCAGGCTTTCTTTATCAGGCCCGTTGTTAATACCGGGGTAACGGAGGCGCGCCACGTCGTACAGGCCCAGTACAGATGCCTGCACCCTGGCGGTGTTGCTGCCTTCGGTTACGGTAGACATTTCGTTGCCTTCTACCTTGATGGGGCGGCCCTCACGGGTTTTCACCACCAGGGGTACGTATTCACCGTCTATGGTATAGGCAGAAGCATAATAGTTGGGTACACCAGGCGTAATGTCCTGGGGTTTATTCACGTAAGGGATGGCCTTCTTAACAGGGATGTCACAGCTGGCGGCAATGGTAGCGGCCGCAGTGGTGAACCCCAGGTATTTCAAGAAATCCCGGCGGGGGGTAGTGGCACCCAGAAAGCTGTCACTCTCTTCGAACGGCAGATCTTCCCTGAATTCGTTCTTCACAGCTTCCTGATGCGCAGCGGTATTGTGCAACTCCTCCAAGCCTTTCCAATACTTTTTTTGCTCCATGTGATTATATCGAGTTACGATTTAAAAAATGTTGAGTTACGGCTGGTTTGCATACAGCCGTTGCTTCCTTATATATTAATAGTGACACTTTTGGCACTCAGTACCACCCAGCATTTCTACGGTCACACTGTCAATCTTGTTTTCCTTGATATCGTTGTGCAGTTTTTCAAAGATGCTGTAGTAGTTGTTTTCGGTGAACTGTACTTTGGTAGTACGGTGGCAGTTCACGCACCAGCCCATAGAGAGGTCTGCGAACTGTTTTACTTCATCCATCTGCTGAATATCACCGTGGCAGGTCTGGCATTGTACTTTACCGGCTGCTACGTGCTGGGAGTGGTTGAAGTAAACGTGGTCAGGCAGGCTGTGGATCTTGGTCCACTCAATGGGTTGACCTGGTTTGGTATAACGGCCGGCTTTCGGGTCCCAGCCTACATGGTCGAATAATTTCTGGATCTCTGCAGTACCATTTACTTTTTTGCCTTCCGCGGTGAACAGGTCCGGCCCGGTATATTCGGTAATGGCCTTGTGACAGTTCATACACACATTTTCTGAAGGTATCATGGCGTGCTTGCTCTTTTCTGCAGAAGAGTGGCAGTACAGGCAGTTGATCTGGTTGATGCCGGCGTGCACCTTGTGGGAGTAGAAGATGGGTTGCTCCGGCATGTAGTTTTGCTGGCGGCCCAGGCCTATAGCGCCCTGAATGGTGAAGTAACCGCCTACCACAAAGAGGATCAGGATGCCCAGGGCAATGTAAGCCTTGTTCTTATAGAAAGGAACGGGCTCCAGGCGCTCATGGCCTTCTTTCTCAGCTGCCAGCTTGTTCAGGTTGCTGTTGATCTGCATCAGTATCACCGCTACAATAGCCAGTATGAGGGTGATTACGCCGAAAAGCAGGCTGTTGCTGCCTGAGTCTTCTTTTGCCTCACCGGCCGCAGCACCCTCAGCGCCCGGCTTGGCAGCGCCCGGAGGCGGTACGGAGTTGATGTAAGCCAGGATATTATCAATATCCTCGTCTTTCAGCTCCGGGAAGGGCGTCATGGTGAGCTTGCTGTACTCGTTGAACAGATCATTGGCATACTTGTCACCAGTAGCAAGAACGGATGCGGAGTTGCGTATCCACTGATGAAGCAGTTTTTTGTCCGGCCACCGGTCCTCAACCCCGGCCAGAGCAGGCCCGGTTAATTTCTTATGAGGATTATGGCAGGAGGCACATTTCTGCTGAAATAGCGTCTTACCGGCAGCAGGATCCTGTGCCTGCGCAACGGAAATAGAACCAACCAGTCCCGCGCATAGGATAAGAACACTCACAAATTGCTTACGCAAACGAATGGAAACACGACGATACACAGCCTATTTAGTTTAGATTTGACCTAAGGTTTCTTAAAAGTGCCAGCAAAAATAAGACAGAATGTTGACAATTTACCAACAATTAAAAAAAAGTTGTCCTTGTTTTGAAAGCGCTTTTTATATAATATCCGCGAGACCTTCATCTCCCGAAACTCAATTCCATGGCTATTCTAAAGGGTACACCCACTATCCGCTCCCGTTATCCTGTTATAAATTCCTGATAAAAATCATATTTCCGCAATTGTCCAAATTGCGGTACACGAGTGATACTATTTTTGCAGTTGAAGAGTGCCTGTTGGTGGAGAAGAGCCTGCCTGCCGATACCAATCCTTAACAAGATAGAATAATAAAGGTTGAGTCCGCCTGACCAGGGTCATTCACATGGTATGATTATCATCATAATATCAGCACCGGGGAAGCTCACTTCCCTAAATTTAGGAAAAAAATACCTGAACCATAAAGTCTTATCTGCCTATTTTTGCAGCTTAATAAACCAAGCGGCTTGAAAAATATTGCGATTTTTGCTTCCGGCACCGGCAGCAACGCCCAGAAGATCATAGACCATTTCAGGGATTCCGGGCTGGCCCGGGTGTCCGTCATACTGTCCAACAAAGCCGATGCCGGTGTGCTGGCCATAGCCGAACGGGAACAGATACCCGCCGTAGTAATAGATAAAGAACAGTTTTTCCGGGGAGATACGTATGTGAAACTGCTGCAGGAGCTGGGAACAGACCTGGTGGTGCTGGCAGGCTTTTTATGGAAGGTGCCGGCCAACCTGGTGCAGGCTTTCTCCGGCCGTATCATTAATATACACCCTGCGCTGCTTCCCAAGTTCGGGGGTAAAGGCATGTACGGGCATTTTGTACATGAAGCGGTGCTGGCCGCCGGGGAAAAAGAAAGCGGCATCACCATTCACTACGTGAATGAACAATATGACGATGGCGGCGTGATTCTCCAGGAACGCTGCGCGGTTTTGCCGGAAGACACGCCGGACACGCTGGCTAAAAAAGTACAGGTGCTGGAGCACCAATGGTTCCCCCTAATTGTGGAACGATTATTGAAATAATTCAGAGAACCTACAGTTGTATGAAAAGATTACTACCCTTTTTCCTGCTGTTCGCCTTTTCCAGCCTGACGGCCGCTGCCCAGGAAACCCGCCAGGCCACCTTCCGCAAGGGCACGTACCTGAAAGTAAACCCTTCTACCATTATTAATGAACTGGATATTTACCTGGAACAGGAGCTTTCCGAAAAGCTGAGCCTGGAACTGGGCATTACCGGTATTTATACAGACTACCCTGATTATGTGTTCTTTAAACGCATAGACCTGGGGAGAGAAAAGCCCGGCATCACTACAGAGCAGTTTGTGGAAGGCCGGGGCCTTGGCTTCAGGGTGGGCATGAAGTGGTACCTCGTCAGGCAGGCTGCCGCCTTTAATGCCAGGGGCACCTACTTCCAGCCCGTTCTCTTCTATAAAAAGATATTCTACCCCAAAGAGGACGTAGTCCTCAATAACACCATCTATAAAGATGATGGCGATAAAAGTGTATATGGCATTCAATTCCTGCTGGGCAGGCAAATGACAAGGGGAAAGTGGATACTGGACCCTTACCTGGGCATTGGCGTCAGGAGCAAGGTGTACCGCTATACCAACCACTCCTCTTCCGGCGTGGCAGTGAATACAGACCGGGGAGAAGTAGTGAACGTACTGCCCAGCCTGCACCTGGGCATTAAGGTAGGGCTCAGCCTGTAATTTACTGCCGGGTGAACCGTACTCCCAGAAAACCCCTGATACCCTGGTTGGGCGCAAATACATAACTGGGGTCAAACGTGAGCCCGTACGGGTCTACTGACCCATCCGCATTATACCCTACATTTTTATCGAACGGGTCATGCGCATGCGCAATGGAATTGCGGGGTGGCAGAAAGTTCAGCAGGTTTTTGACCCCGCCGTACAGTTCCCAGCCGCCGGTGAACTTCCTGGTCAGCTGCACGTTTTGGATGCTCCACACGGGTGAGCGTGAAGGCCGCGGGTCATTGGGCTGCACCGGCAAGAGCATGGGCCCATATACATTCCCCGTATAATCTACACTCAGGCCCGCCCGCGGAAAGCTGTAAGAAACGGCCCAGGTACCGGAAAATCTTTCCGTAAGCATGGGGCGTGTTTTCCCGTTCCCTTCTTTTTCATACACGTCCATAAATGTAACCCCGGCAATTACCTTCAGGGGAAAGGAGAACATCAGATCTGCGTTGAGGCTCAGGCCTTTGGAAATGGCGTGGCCGCTGAGGTTATCATAAGCAATGGTGTCAGGCCGGCTATAGTCAGGCATGATCTTGTTTGAAAAATAGGTGTAAAAGGCTGTAGCGTCCAGGTTGAGGAAAGCATTGTTCAGCGGTATCTTTTTGGTGTAGTTCAAATTGACGTTCCAGCTGCGCTCCGGCCTCAGCTCGCTTTCGATCACCACCTCCCGCGCTCCGCTCAGGGCGGCATGGTCTTCCGTGAAAATAGACACTACCCGGTAGCCGGTACCCGCGTTCAGCCGCAGCACGTTCTTATAGTTGGGAGACCATTTGTAGGCCAGCCGCGGGGTGAAAATACTGCCGTGAATAGAATTATGATCGTACCGGAGGCCGGTCAGCAGCGAGTGCTGCGCGGCAAACTTCCATTCATCCTGCACAAATATTCCCGGCAGGAATGTGCGCTGTGGCTCATTGTTGTCTTTACCGGCTGTAGCCACCGTGTTATCGTCATAAAACGTGTACCGGAAAGGAAGGCCGGCCAGCAGGTTGTGTTTGCCCGCCGTTTTGTCCCACGTAAGCTGCGCAAAGGAAATGCTCTGCCTGGCCATAAAAGGCACCACCCCGTAATAGGAGTTCTGGTCATGAAAATTGAAGGAAGCCTGCAGCATTACCCGTTCCTTGAGGGGAAGCTGGTACTGGCCTATTATTTCCGCGCGACTGGTAAAAATGCTTTCTCCATAAACACTGTCCGTGCCCCGCCAGTGTTTATTCCACTGTGTCTGGCCACCCCAGCGGTCTTCATAAAAATACCGGGCGGCAATGGTGGCCACCCTGCCTTCCGGGCGTTTAAAGTTCCACTTGTTGAATACAGAGATGCGGTGCTGTAGGGTAACGTCTGTAAATCCGTCCCCATTTTTATCAAACGGCTGCTGATAATTGAAATAGTTGAGGCCCAGCAGCGCCTCCGCCTTTGCACCCGCATTGAAGCGCATGCCCAGGTCTGCGTTATATTCCTGCCAACTGGTGGCCATCACATCTGCGGTAAAGGCCGGGGCTGTGCCAGGGGATTTGGTGATGATATTGATAAGCCCTGCCACAGCTTCAGACCCGTAGAGTGTGGACGCCGGGCCTTTTACAATTTCCACCCGTTCTACCAGGCTGTTGGGAATACCGGAAAGCCCGTACACCGTAGAAAGGGCGCTGACAATGGGCATGCCATCTATCATTACCATGGTGTAGGGCCCTTCCAGGCCGTTGATATGAATGTCTCCGGTGTTGCACACATTGCAGTTCAGCTGCGGGCGCACGCCGTTTACATTTTGAAGCGCATCAAATATGCTGGGGGTGGGGTTCTTTTTGAAGAACACGGGGGAATATACTTCTACCGGCACCGGGCTTTCCATTTTGGTAACCGGGCGCAGGGTGCCGCTCACAACTACTTCATTAAGGCTGGAGGAAGTAGCCTCCAATCGTATAGTCACTGTGGTGGTACCGGTTGTTTTCACCTGTACCGGTTGTACATAGGTAACATATCCTACAGCGCTTACCTGCAGCGTATGCCTGCCTGGGGTAAGGGAAGGAATATCAAACTCACCGGCTTCGTTGGTAACGGTGCCGGTTTTCAGATCTTTAAAACCAACGCTGGCAAAAGGCACCGGCTTGTCTGCCGCCACTACCTTTCCTTTGAGCCGCCCCTGGGCGGAGGCTTCAGCGGCTGCGGCCAACATTAAAAAGAGGCATACTATTCTAGGGAACATTGTAAAATTTTATAAGGCAAATTTAAAACCTAAAACTATATGTATCTAAATTTATTTTTAGGTTAATCTAAATTTACTATGCTTACAATGCCGGGAACGGGTCTGTAAACACCTCACGGTCTACCCACCAGCCAATTTCCGCCTCATTGCACAGGCAGGCATCCAGCGCGGCGGTCACCTCCGCTTGCTGCAACTGCCGGCCGATGATGACAATTTCATTGTACCGGTCTGCAAAGAGCGGATGCCAGCGGCTGCGCACGGCCTGCTCCCCGGCCGCATCCAGCCCCCATTCCTTCTCCGGAACCGAACACCACCAGACGCCCGCTTTGTCTGCCATTACCGAAGCGCCCGCCTGACTCCAATTGATGGCCACCTCCGGCCGCGAGGCTATCCAGCAAAGGCCTTTACTGCGCAATATGCCTTTTGGCCATTGCTGCTGGATAAAGTGCCAGAAGCGCTGCGGATGGAAGGGGGCGCGGCTGCGGTATACAAAAGAGCTGATACCATATTCTTCTGTTTCCGGCACATGCTCTTTTTCCAGCTCCGCTATCCAGCCGGCGCTCTGTGACGTTTTTTCAAAGTCAAAGAGGCCGGTGTTGAGTATTTCCCGCAGCGGCACCTTTGCCCGAGAGGCCTCAATAATATGCGCATCTGCATTGAGCTTGCGCAACAACGCTTTCAGCGTGTCCTTTTGCCCGTTGCTCACCAGGTCACATTTGTTCAGTATAATTACATTGGCAAACTCTATCTGGTCTGTAAGCAGGTTAGCAACGGCGCGGCCGTCTTCTTCCAGCAGGGCGCTGCTGCCATAGTCCCGGTGAAAGTTGAATGCGTCTACCACCGTTACCAGTGTATCCAGCCGGCTGAAGGCGCCCAGGTCTATGCCCAGCTGGTCATCACGATAAGTGAAGGTTTGGGCTACGGGCAGCGGTTCGGAAATGCCGCTTGACTCAATCAGCAGATAATCAAACCGGTTCTCTGCGGCCAGGCGCTGCACCTCCTGCAGCAGGTCTTCCCGCAGGGTGCAGCAAATGCAGCCGTTGCTCATTTCTACCAGTTTTTCCTCGGTATGGTGCAGCACGTTCTCATTCCGCACCAGTTGCGCATCTATATTCACCTCGCTCATATCATTAACTATAACGGCTACACGTAGCTGTTCTTTATTATGTAATATATGATTAAGCAGGGTGGTTTTGCCGGCGCCCAGGAAACCGCTGAGCACGGTAACCGGCAGTTTCGTGCGCCGCGGCGTGCCTGCAGTGAAGGGAAGTTGCATATGTTAAAAACTTGTGGTCGTTTACGAATCGTTTCGGGAGAGCAAATACAAAAGTTTAATCGGTGAAAGATCTTTCATATACCAAAGGGCCGGGCGGAAAATTGTCACATATAACAAAGAAGGAGGCGCCCCGCACCAGCGTTCGGCACTTTACGTTGCACCTGGCAATTGACACAGGCCTTTCAATCCAGTATGCCCGCTCCGCAGCCGGTTTTCAGTCACACGCCGGCGTTTTCACATTCAGCTGCATTTTCACTGCTGCAAATCTTGCAGCTCCGGCACGCTTTAATATTCCTCAAGTGCGCCCACACGATCAGGCCTGCTCCGGCCGCAATTACAAACGGCTCCCAACCCTCAGGCATGAGAAAATGCCCCGCCAGCAGTCCTGCGTAGCCTACCGCAAACAACAGCAGCGGCAAAGCGCGGTGGTGATGTTTCAGGTAGCCCCGCCACAGGGCGGTACAGCCTGCCAAAAATGAGAGCACCAGCAATGCGTACTCCAGGTTTTCATTTTCAAGTACCTCCAGGCCCAGCAGCGGCAGGGCGGTAATTACCAGCGGCAACAGTACGCAGTGAATGGCGCATACCAGTGAAGCGCCTATGCCCAGGGTATCCAGGCTCCATTTTGAGAACAGGTTCATGGGTTTGATTCTTTTTGTGGACAACAAATGTAGGATGTTTATGCAACATTGTTGCAATTTTATTTAAATTTAAGAAATAATATCAGGCGGGATGGGTATCTTCATGCCGCAAAATCAACAGAATGCAACTGTGTTGCTTTTAATACCTGAACGGAATGATCTATACTAAAAACCTTGCTTATGCCCACCCGAACGGCCGCATATTGCAATTCCCGGACATGGCCTGTGCCGCGGGGGAAGTATTGCTGATAACGGGCCGCTCGGGTGCGGGTAAAACCACCCTGCTGCATTTGCTGGCCGGTTTGCTGCAGCCCGGCGGCGGGGAAATAAACGTGGCCGGCACTTTCATACAAACTTTGCGCCCGGCGGCCATGGATGCATTTCGCGGGCGGCACATCGGCATTATTTACCAGCAGTCTCATTTTATTGCATCCCTTTCCATAGAGGAAAACCTGCAACTGGCCACCGTTCTCAGCCATGGCCCGCAAAAGCAGGAACGCCTGCAGGAGGTGGCGGAAAAACTGGGCATTACCGCACTGCTGCATAAAAAACCGGGCCGCCTCAGCCAGGGCGAACAACAAAGAGCTTCTATAGCCCGCGCACTGATGCAGCGCCCGCAATTGCTGCTGGCAGATGAGCCTACTGCCAGCCTTGATGATCAGAACTGCGCGGCCGTTGCCAGTTTGCTAGCGGAACAGGCGCACCAGCAGCAGGCCGCCCTGCTGATCGTTACGCACGACAGCCGGCTGAAAGAACTATTTGCCAACCAGATTATTTTGTCATGATTCTCCGTATTGCTTTCAAGAACCTGCTTCATAAACCCTTATACGCCGGCCTTTGCTGGCTGCTGCTGGCCTGCAGCACCGCGGTGCTGCTATTGCTGGTAGCCCTCAACCGGCAGGCAAAAGAACAACTGGAAAAACAGATTGCCGGCGTAGATATGGTGTTGGGCGCCAAAGGCAGTCCATTGCAGCTCATTCTTTCCAGCGTGTACAACCTGGATGCGCCCACCGGCAACATTTACCTGCGTGACGCTCAGCGTTTCATGCAGCACCCGCTGGTGGAATATGCTATTCCCGTTTCATTGGGAGACTCCTACCGGGGGTACCGCATCATTGGCACCACACACGCATACCTGGATAAATACAAACTGAAACCCGCTGCCGGCACAGTTTTCAACAAACCCATGGAAGTGGTGATCGGAGCTACAGTGGCCAAACGCGCAGGCCTTGCGCTGGGCGACAGTTTTGCCGGTACCCACGGACTGGGAGAAAAAGGGCATGTGCATGATGAGCATCAGTACGTGGTAAAAGGCATTCTACCTGCTACCGGGCTTTCGCTTGACCAACTTATACTCACTCCGCTGGAAAGCGTATGGGCCATACATGAAACCAAGGTGCAGATACGGGAAGAGGATGAGCATGAACATGCGGAAAATACCGGGAACGAGCAGGATGATTACCATGCAGCTCACCATCATGATCACGGTGAAGCCGGCACAGACCCACATGGGGAGCATAGCCATGAGCACGCTAATCAGGCCTCTCAGGAAAGCAACGGGCAACTCTCCCCCACCACCCAGATCACCGCTGTGCTCATGAAATTCAAGAACCCGCTGGCGCAACTGCAGCTTCCCCGCATGATCAATGAAAACACTAATATGCAGGCCGCCGTACCAGCTATAGAGATCAACCGGCTGCAATCCCTGCTCGGTTCCGGCACGGAAGTGCTCCGTATACTGGGCTGGCTTTTGGCAGCGCTCGCTGCCTGCAGTATATTTGTGATGCTGGTGCAGGGCACCCATGAGCGCCGTTACGAACTGGCTTTGCTGCGGAGCATGGGCTGCCGCCGCGGCAAGCTGCTTGGGCTGGTATTGGCAGAAGCCGCCATTTTGGGTATTGCCGGTATACTGGGCGGCTTTTTGCTGGGCAGGCTGGCTGGTTGGTTCCTGCAACAGCAGGTATTTACAAGGTACCATTTGAATTTTTCCGGCTCCTGGAGGTTGACGCAGGCAGATATGCTGACCGCTGCGGCTATATTGGCCGCCTGTTTGCTGGCTGCGGGCTTCCCCGCCATCCGGGCTTTCCGGCTGAACATTTCTAAAACTCTGGCTAATGCTTAAAATAGAAAAGATATTCATTGCCGCCATGGCATTCACCTTCGTTTCCTGCGCCAACATTTCCCAATGGTGCAAGCATGGCAACGCCGGCGCAGGCTACCTGAGCCAGCTGATGGCCCTGCGCCAGCAATCCGGCTATACAGATGAACTACCTGTTTCTACTGTTACCTATGAAGATACCACCGTTAAAAAAGTAACCTGGAAACAGTTGTCTGACGTGATCTTCAACCGTAAATGGGACGAAAAAATGCAGATGCCTATGCTCTACCCGTCTTTTTCACGCAATATCAAGGCGCTCAACGGCAAAACCATCCGCATCAGCGGCTATGTAATTCCGGTAGAGGCGCAGGCGGGCATGTACGTGCTTTCTTCCAATCCCAACAGCTCCTGCTTTTTCTGCGGAGGAGCCGGGCCGGAAACCATTATGGCGCTCAAATTCAAATCCGGCAAGCCCTCTTTTGAAACAGATGATTATGTGAGCATGCAGGGAAGATTAAGGCTCAATGAGAAAAATATATACGAATTATACTATAACTTGGATGATGCCGTATTCATGGGTAAGTAAACAAACTGTGCTACCTTTGCATATTGGATTTAAGTAGCGTGGTTATGTCTAGGAAAGCGATCTTTTATATCATATTTTTTGTGGTGCTGAGCATCGGGTTCATGGGTTATTCCGGCCTGATGATCAAGGAAGGCACGGGAGAATTTTTCGGCAAAGAGAAACTGCCGGTGCTGGGTACCCCCGGCCACAAAGTACAGGGCTTTACCCTGGTTAACCAGGATGGGGATACCATCACACAAAACAACGTAAAGGGCAAAATTTACGTGGCGGAGTATTTTTTTACCACCTGCACCAACATTTGCCCGGTGATGAACAAAAACATGGAAAAGGTATATGCGAAATACGGCAGTACGCCCAATTTTCTTATCCTTTCCCATACCTCAGACCCCGACTATGACTCCATTCCCGTACTGAAAGCATACGCGGAAAAGCATGGCGCCAATTCAAAAAACTGGTATTTTCTCACAGGTGACAAGCGGCACCTCTACAAACTGGCCCGTGAAAGCTACCTGGTAGATGACGGCCATTTCACCGGTGAAGACGATTTTGTTCACACCCAGTGGTTTGCGCTGGTAGATGGGGAAAGCCAGATCAGGGGCCTGTATGAAGGCACTAAAGACAAAGATATTGAGAAGCTGATCACAGACATTGACCGGCTCATGCATGAATAAACCTGATAAACATGCTCGCAAAACAAAAAGAACTCATTGTGCAGTTGTTGCGCTCCAGTAAACTCAGTATTACGGATACGCGTGTAAAAATCCTGGAGCTCTTTCTGAAAAGTAACGGTGCGCTAGAACATGCTGATTTTGAAAAGTTAAGCGGAAAATCGTTTGACAGGGTGACCATTTACCGCACCCTTCAAACATTCCTGGATAAAGGCATTGTACATAAAATCCCTACCACAGACACTTCTGTGCGCTATGCCATCTGCAAATCAGATTGCAGGGAGCATGAGCATCATGACCATCATGTGCACTTCCGCTGCGAAGAATGCGGCAGTACCCGCTGCCTGGAAGAAACGGATATTCCCGTTATTTCATTGCCCAAAGGGTATGATGCGCACAATGTAGAGGTAGTGGTGAGCGGTGTTTGCAAAGAGTGTAAATAACTATTCTTTCTCCGTAATCATCGTAAATTCTCCCGGCCTTACCACCTGATAATTAAAGCCGTTGCTACGCGAATATTCCTCAATGGTATCTGCCAGTCCCGCGGCCTTTCTGCGCTCATTCAGCCGCTGTGGCTCCTCTACCGGCCATATTAACCGCATGGTCCTTCCTGTTTTTTTCATCACCCCTTCTACGATCTGGGATCCGTACCGCTGTGGTTTGCCTTTGCGCATCAGGTCTTTGTCAAGCGAATAGGCATAGCTGGAAAAAGGAAGGTCCTTCCTGTCTGCCGCCGCTTTTATGACGGGCAGGTAACGGCTGAGCGTGGCGGAATCCGAATGTTGAATAATAAGCCAGGCAAAGTGCGCCCGCTGTGCGCCCAGGGCTCTAATGCCTGGAAAGCCCTGCCTTTTGGTTACGGAGTCAATAAACCGGATATTGGAGGAGTCCAGCGCCAGCACCTTATCCAGTAAATAAAAATAAACCGTGTCAACATCTGCAGGAATACGGGCAGCGCGGGCCAGGGAATCTTTAAGGGCAGCATTGGTTTGAACGGCCTGTAACAGCAGGCGGTATTGCTGATCTTTGCGGTAAATGCTGTCCATAGCCCGTGCAAGCGCAGTATTGGGCGCATCCTGCGCTTGCAGCGGTATGGCGGCCGTCATGGCCGAAAACAGATATATCGCGAACTTTATCATTGTCAGGCTCCGGCGAGCAGTTGCTCTATTTCTCCCTGCACAAATCCCGCCAATTCCTTGACGTAAGCAGGAGAGAAATCGAAACGGATGCCAGCGGCCGTGTACAGCTCCCGCAATGTTTTGGTGTAACCGAGGCTGAGAGCTTTCATATAATTATCCAGCGCCTGGCCGGGATTTTCCTTGTACTGCTTCCACATGGCTATGGCGCCCAGTTGTGCAATGCCGTATTCAATGTAGTAGAAGGGCACTTCAAAAAGGTGCAGCTGCCGTTGCCAGTTGCTGGCGCGGTAATTCTCATGACCGCTCCAGTCTACGTTACCGGGACTAAACTCGTCCATAATGGCCACCCAGGCTGCCGTACGCTCTTCTACGGTATGTTCCGGATGCTCATATACCCAATGCTGGAACTTGTCTATAGTGGCTATCCAGGGGAAGATGGTGACGGTACGTTCCAGTTGCTGCAGTTTGGCTCTGCGCAAGTCGTCCTTGTTGCTGAAAAAGATATCCCAGTGGTCCATGCTGAATAGTTCCATGCTCATGCTGGCTACTTCGGCAATTTCCATCGGGTATTCCTTAAAGGCGCTGAGCGCCAGGTTGTGGCTGAGAAAGGAGTGGATGGCATGCCCGCCCTCATGTACCATGGTAGTAAGGTCTTTCATTTGTCCGGCGGCATTCATAAAAATGAAGGGCACGCCTGTTTCCGCCAGCGGACAGTTGTAGCCGCCCGGCGCCTTGTTCTTTCGGCTGTCAAGATCAAGCCGGCCCATTTCTTTCATTACCTGCAGGCATTCTCCGAAAAACGGGCGCAGGCGCGTGAAACACTCAATAGACTTGCCAATCATTTCATCGCCGGTTTTGAAGGGCTCCAGCGGTTTGGTGCCGGCAGGTTCCGCCTCTGTATCCCATGGCTTCAATACATCAAGGCCCAGCTTGGCGCGCTGGCGCTCCAGGTTTTGGCGTACCAGCGGCAGCATGTGCTCCTTAATAGCGGTATGAAACTGGAAACAATCTTCTTTGGTGTATTCAAAGCGGCCCAGTTCAACAAACTTGTAGTCCCTGTAATTTTCATAACCTGCGTTGCGGGCCACCTGGTGGCGTTTGGTTACCAGTGTGGTATACAATCCGTTCAGCGCATCCTTGTCTTGCAGGCGGCGGGCAGCGGTTTTGGTAAACACCTCTTCCCGCAGGCCGCGGTCAGGGTTTTCCAGGAACTTGGCTGCCTGTTGCAGGGTAAACTCCTGCCCGTTCACTTCCACCGTCATTTTACCTGAAATAACGCCATACTGTTGCGCCAGCACGCTCAACTCCGCCTGAATGGGTATGTTTTGCTCGTTAAACAGCTTCACCTGTTTTTCCACGTTGCGCAGGTAGGTGAAATACAACTGCGGGTCCAGTTCTTTTTTGTAGGGAGAAGCCAGCAGCTTGCGGTTCAGCGCATCTGCATAGGGTTGCAGCTTAGGTTGTATCTCCATACAGAAGTAGGTAAATGCTTCTTCATATTCCTTGCTGGCCGTGTCACGCGTCATGCGTATCTGGCGCCAGCAGGCATCTTCACTGATCACGGCCTCCAGCTCGCTGAGATCTGCCAGCCACTTTTCCATATCTTTCAGGTTATTAATCTCCCTGTTTTGCAGGGTTTCGAAATACGGCTGTAAGACTTCCCAGGTGGTAACACTAAAATCTTCCGGTAAAAAGCGCCTAGGAGGCGCTGTTATATGAGCATTTTGCATAATGGTTCCTTTGACGTAATAGATGTAAAAAGATAAGCCCCTTTAAAAAAAATTCCAAATCCGGGCTGGATTTGGAATTTTAACACCGGTGAAATGCCGGTTTTATTCTTCAGTTTTCTTCTTACGGGTTGTTTTAGGCTTTTTTTCTTCCCCTTCCGCAGTATCAGCCGCCGCCTTTTTAGCAGCCGCTTTCTTTTTGGGAGCGGGTTTTTCTGCCTCCGGAGCCTCTTCAGTGGGCGTTTCTTCTTTTTTCGCTTTTGCCTTGGCTTTGGGTTTGGCCTCTTCCGCCGGTGCAGCAGCAGCCTCTTCTTCCGCCGGTGCCGTTTCTTCGGCTTCTTCCTCAAATGTCAGCAAATCGTTGCTTTTAAGGATGGAGTACCATTTCACCATTTTTTTCATGTCACTCACGTACACACGCTCCTCATCAAATTCGGGGAACACGTTTTTGAAGTACGCTTTAATGGCATTATTATCGGCCTTGCCGTCTGCAAGGGGGAATTGGGCTTCTTTTTCCTGCATTGCCTTGAATACCGCTGACAGGTTTACATTATCGCCCGTAGTAAACACCTCAATGCTTTCCAATGGGGTAAAATTATGTATCCGTGAAGACACGAAGCGGGTGCTTTTGTCTTCCAGCGATCTTACAATAGCGCCATCCTGCTTGCTGGCCAGCAATTGGAATAAACCGCCCAAACCGGTTACTGCAACAATTTCTCTGTACTGCATGAATTCATTTTTAAGAACGGCAAATATAAAAAAATAGCAATAGATAAACTCTGACAAATTTTCACCCTGGGAACCGCCCCTGTTGAAATCAGCGCACCGTCAATACCAGCGGGAGTTTCCACGCTTTTACCTGGCCGGCCGGGTTGAAAATCCTTATAAATATAACATAGATTCCCGGCGGAGCAGGCATTTTTTGATGGTTGAGCCCGTCCCAAAACACCTTTCCGCTGGTTCCCAGCAGCAAATTACCTGCCAGCGTCCGCAATTCCCGGCCCTGGGCGTCGAGTACCAGTATGGTGCCTGTGTAGCCGGCCTCCTGCAACTGCCACTGAACGGCAGCCACATCGTTTTGCCCATCATTGTTTGGGCTGAATGCTGGCGGATTCACCGAAAATGGGCTTTCCTGCCCGCCGCTACCCGGCAGCCACTGGGAATTTTGATATCCGGGGGTGGCATAACCCGCTGTGGCTGCAGCTGAATGCCAGTTCTGCGGGTCCTGCGTGGGCTGTGACGGCCCCAGCCTTTCCAGGGAAACGCCGCGGGTGGCGGGCAGGGTGGCAAGGTGAAAAGAACGGTGATAGGCCAGTTCGTCTACCACGGGGCCGTTGGGATGCAGCAATACAACATGCCCGGCATCTGGCGGCAGGGTAGGCAATGCGGATACCTGCAGCAATGCGCCTTTACAAGCGTAGGCGCGGCAAAGAGCAGCCGCATCGTCTGTAAAAGCCAGGTATTCTCCCGGCAGCAGCATGTACGGGCCGGTTACCAGCGGCACGGCCTGTCTCAGCGCACCGTCTGTACCGCGGCCTGCCAGATGCAAGGGGTACAGTTCCAGCGCTTTGGCACTGTTATTATAGATCTCCACAAAATCAGGCGCGCCGGTCGGCGGGTCAAACAGCACTTCGTTAATGACCAGCTCCCCCGGCCGGGGTGCCTCTGGCAAGGCCAGGAGAGCTTCAGGCAGGGTACCCAGTGGACGGCCGGCACAGTCAAGCAAGCCGCTAATCTGCAGACTGTAGCTGCGCCCTCTTTGCAGTGGCTCAGTCAGCCGTATGCTGACCGCGGTGAACAGCGGCGGCTTCGGTACTGCAGCCGCTATGCCCGGCAAGCTGTAATGAGCCGCTATGGCGGCAGAAGCGCTATCTACGCCGCCTGAAAAATGCAACAGCAGCTGCATACTATCGGTAACGGATATACGAGCCAATACCGGCAGCGCCGGCTCGGGTATAGCCGCTGCCACGGAGTTTGGCCGACCCGGCGTACCACCCGCGGGGGCCGTGGACGCGGCCCAGTTGGCCTCCCCTGTGCAGGGCCAGCGGGCATCTTTCATTTCAAGGCTCCAGCCGCCATTGTCTTTGATGCTGCCATGGTACCAGCTTTTACGGTAAGCCACCGCATGTACCAGTGCCCCCTGCGCGTCGTACAGGGCCAGCGTTTCACCTTCATTGGAAAGAGACGGGAAGCCGGAGCCGGCAATACCGGGAGAAAATACCGGCCGGGCGGCCAGCACCACCAGGCTGTCTGGCTGCAGCCAGTACTCCGGCAACTTCATAGCGCCGGTACTGTCTTTCAATACCCAGCCTTTAAGGTTCACCGGCGTTGGACCAACATTGCGCAATTCCACAAATTCCTGTTCCGGCAGGCCGGCCGCAGGCGTGGGGTCAGCCATAATTTCGTGGATCAGCACCTGGTAGCGGTGGGAAGAAGCGTTCTGGCCAATTGCCAGCAACGGAAGGGCGGCCAATAGCAGACCCCAAACAATGGAATACATACAAGAAGAGTTTAATGAGTTAACAAAGTCACCGAATATAAAAAAAATCTTGGTTTTCTGTATTAATTTTGGGGCCTCTTAAAAACACATATGTAAAATGAAAGTAGCCGTAGTAGGAGCAACCGGACTGGTAGGCTCCAAAATGTTGCAAGTATTGGCGGAAAGAAATTTCCCGGTAACAGAACTGATACCCGTAGCTTCCGAAAAGTCTGTAGGCAAGGAAGTGGAATATAAGGGCAAGCAGTACAAGGTGGTGAGCGCAGATACGGCTATCAGCATGAAACCGAACGTCGCAATTTTTTCTGCGGGCGGCAGCACTTCGCTGGAGTGGGCGCCCAAATTTGCCGCGGCCGGTATTACAGTGATTGATAACTCTTCCGCCTGGCGTATGGATCCCGGTAAAAAACTGGTAGTACCGGAAGTGAACGCCTCCGCCCTGACGCCGGAAGACAAAATTATTGCCAACCCCAACTGCTCCACCATTCAAATGGTATTGGTGCTGGACCCCTTGCATAAGCAATACGGCATCCGCCGTGTGGTGGTATCTACCTACCAGTCTGTAACCGGTACCGGTGTAAAGGCCGTTACACAGCTGATGAACGAGCGCCAGGGCATCGCCGGTGAGAAAGCCTATGCACACGAAATTGATCTTAACGTAATACCGCAGATAGATGTGTTCCTTGATAACGGCTATACCAAAGAAGAAATGAAGATGGTAAAAGAAACGGTGAAGATCATGGGTGACGAGCGCATAAAAGTAACTGCAACAACCGTACGTATCCCCGTAATGGGCGGGCATAGTGAAAGCGTGAACATAGAGTTTGAAAAAGATTTTGATCTGGATGAAGTGCGCCGGTTACTGGCGGCCACGCCGGGCGTGATAGTGGTAGATGAACCCGCAAAGGCAAGCTACCCCATGCCAAAAGATGCGCATGATAAAGACGAGGTTTTTGTGGGCCGCATCCGCCGTGATGAAACACAGCCTAACACACTTAACCTCTGGATTGTGGCAGACAATTTACGCAAAGGCGCTGCTACCAACGCGGTACAAATTGCGGAATACCTGCAGCAAAAAAACTGGTTATAAATCCATTATAAAAATTTATTTCAAAGGGCCGGAGATTGTTGCAACACGCTTCGGCCCTTTTTCTGTTCTTTAATATCCCATTGCATCTCAATCACTTACCTGCGGCTACTTTCAACCGATTATTAAACCCACCGGCATGGCTTTCCCGGTAAAGGGTGTTATGCTTCCTTTATTCTCAATGAATTACACAATTGCACATTTGGAATTTGTAAAAAAGAAATGTAAATTCACTTCCCCGGCAAAAATTACGTGGCGGGATATACGAATAATCTGTAAAGAGCTACTGCCAAAGTGCCTGCGGGCTACTATTTTTTCTTAGCGTGAGAAACTGTTAATAACTAGTAATAAAAACTACACAGAAGTAGTATTGATATGTGGTGGATAAACTTCAACTTTGAATTACAATCCTATGCTAATAAATTCTTTATCTCTTTTTTGCATGACAACTACTAAACTATCAAATTAAACACCCTTATCCTATGAAAACCAACACTAACCGTGAACTTCTGTTAATGCACAAGTTTACCGAAGAGTGGAGCACGAATTTTTCCTCACAGGTCTCCCGGATCATGAACATTGTTGATCAGAAAGACACCCTCGATGGAATTATGCCTATCATTGAAGTAGCGAACGTATACAATCAACGTTTTGCACAAACGCGTACAGACAAAGAAAATCTCTTGAAAAACCGTAAATCCCGCCCGTTTGAGTTTTTGATACACAAAAATTGATTTACTGTTTTCCCTTATTCGCCGGCAACGGTGCCGGAAGAAATGCTAGTTGCCGGCAGCACTTGTAAACAAGTACCTTCCGGTAACTAGTGCAGCAAGGGTATATTACTCGTGCAAGGCGTTGTTGAGGAAGTTGACAAAGGGCTGCATGGTAGCAAACGTACGCAGTATGTCCCTTACAATAGTAGGTTGTATGGCCGCGTCATCAGATACATGGTGGCTAACGATCAGGCTTTTCAATTTAATATAGGCTATGGCCGGATTATCTTCATGATACCCCTGCGGCACCGTTTTCAGGGAATCGCCGTTTACCTTGCCGAAGAGGCGTATAAATTCTTTCTGCCCTATTATACTTTCAAATTCAGGGAAATTGTAATCTATTTCCTGCCGTATCTTTTTCAGCACGGGCGCTTCAGGCATCCAGATGCCGCCACCCGCAAAGCTGCTGCCACCGGGCTCCAGGTGAAAATAATAGCCTGCATAAGGGCTCTTTTTGCCTCCTCTTGAAAAAGAAGCGCCCATATTGGCTTTATAGGGCGTTTTATCTTTCGAGAAACGCACATCTTTATATATACGGAATACACAGTCTTTCACCTGCAGCCCTCCCAGGGCGGGGTCTATTTTTGCAAGGCCGTCTATGATCTGTTGTACCAGGCTCTCAAAGTCCTCTTTTGCCTGATGATACTGGGCCCTGTTATCATCAAACCAGGCTTTGTTGTTATGCAGCCGGAGGTCTTTCAGGAATTTTAATGTGGAACGTTGTAGCATATATTTTGCCCCTTTTGGGGCAAAAAGATACAAAAACTCCGGTTTGCCGGAAGTTTTTTTCCCAGGCAAACCGGAGCGGTCAATTAGAGGCCGGCTAAAATAACCGGCCCCTCAGCATAATGGTTTGGTTAAACCTTCTTATATGAGCCAGCGTTTAGATTTAGAATTTGTAAATGGCGGCCAGTAATACATTGGCTGAATTGCTCTTGGGCGTTTCTGCCTTTTTCATGAATGCATCTTCAGAAGCCATATCCAGCCGTACTTCCGGAATGAGGGTAAAGCCACCTATTTTGTACTGACCGGAAAGGGTAAGCGCCACTACGCTGCCGCCCTGCGGGTATTCCGCCAGCGAGTAAAATTTCAGGCCGTCTTTATCAGACAGGTACTCACCGCGCAGCGTGAGGCCAAAGCTCTCTACCGGGTCATAATTCAGATACAGGGCGGAGCCGAACCAGTTGCCTTTGGTGTCGGCAGGTTTATTTTTGTACATGCTCACCGTGCCATTGTAACCCAGGCCAAACTTGGGGGCCACCTGGTAGGTAATTACTGCGTCCAGCTGGTCATTACGGGTCTGGAAAGTATCGCGGCCGCCAATGTAGTTCAGGTAAAACTTGAACGGTACTTCAGCCGGGGCAAAACCGTATTGTGCACCTACAAACTTGATCCCACCCCAGGTGGCAGACTTGAAATCAGTCGGATTGAACACTCCGGCCATGAAGCTGTGCGATCCGAAAGTTAAATCTGCTTTTACACCGGTATGGAAAAACGGCCCGTAGGAAAACATATAAGACATGCTATAGTTCCTGTTGGCATACGCATCCACCAGCTCATAACCCACATGGGTACCGTAGCTGCCGAAAGTGAATTTCAACCAGTCTGTGGGCGCATATGTAACAAATAATTGTTTGATGGCCAGCCGGGTGTTTTCGTCATTATAAGAAAAATCTTCTGCCCTTTTACCAAAACCGATGTCTGCCACCATGCCCACATTTTTGAAAGAGCTTTCCAGCTTGAGTGAAAGCATGTTCAGCTCAAAAGAATTGTGGGAATTGGTGAAGCTGGTTTTCCCGTCCGTATCATTTTCATTGAGGTTATACTTGTAATACACGTCAGCAGATCCGGATAGTTTGAAGCCTACCGGAAGCAGGCGGGTTGAATCCTGTGCAGAGACAGACATAGCAGAGCATACAGCCAGAAGCGCGAATAAACTTTTTTTCATTATACGGGAGATTTGGTTTGAACTGGTTATAAAAATGATAAGGCCGCTGGTTGTTGAGGTGCTGAGTAAAGGCATGAGCCGGCCGGACTGCCCACCACCACGGCTGTTGAAGCCGTGGTGGTAAACAATGTATCCGGATCAAACAATAGAACTAACTAGATATTGATATTTGACTGGTTGATAAGATGACAGGGAATTATCAGGACTGCTGCACACCCACCTCTTCGTCTGCCAGTTTGCCGTGGCCGTTCACGCTGAGATTGGTGGGGTGGTAAATTTCGTTGTGCTGTGTAACGTCCAGGCCAAGCTCTTCTTCTTCTTCCGTTACACGCAGCGGATGAATGAAGTTGATGAACTTGAAGATGGCCCAGGATACCACAAAGCTGTAGCTTACTACCAGCAGCAGGCCCAGGAACTGGTTCTTGAACAGGTTGAAGTTGCCATATGCCCAGCCGCTTTCAGAAATAGCGGGGTTCACGGCAGCAGAAGCAAACACGCCGGTAAGCAGCATACCCGTCATACCGCCTACACCATGGCAGGGGAATACATCGAGGGTATCATCTACAGAAGACTTGTTTTTATAGTGAACCACTATATTGGAAACGATGGCCGCAACAAAACCAATGAAAAGGCTCTGCGGTACGCCAACATAACCTGCAGCGGGGGTGATGGCCACCAGGCCAACTACAGCGCCTATACAGAAACCGAGCACTGAAGGCTTTCTGCCGCGGATCACATCAAAGAATATCCAGGAAAGGCCGGCGGCGGCAGTTGCGGTGTTGGTAGCGGCAAAAGCAGTTACGGCCAGCGCATTGGCGCCCAGGGAGGAACCGGCGTTAAAACCGAACCAGCCGAACCAGAGCAGGCCGGTACCGATCAGTACAAAAGGAATGTTGGCAGGCTGTAGCTCCTGTTTGGCAATATGCGCCTTGCGGCGTTTTAACACCAGGGCGCCTGCCAGAGCTGCGCAACCGGCAGAGATATGCACTACGGTGCCACCAGCAAAGTCCAGCACACCCAGTTTGAAGAGGATACCGTCTGCATGCCAGGTCCAGTGCGCAATGGGCGCATACACCAACAGGCTGAACAGTACCATGAACAATACATAAGAAGTGAAACGGATACGTTCAGCTACGGCCCCAACTACCAGCGCCGGTGTAATTACGGCAAATTTTAACTGGAAGAGGGCAAACAACATCAGGGGGATAGTACCCCAGGGCTGGCCGGAAGCTACTCCGTTAAAGAAAAAATAAGTGGTGGGGTCACCAATGAGACCTCCTTTTGACTCGCCAAATGCAAGGCTAAACCCTACTACCACCCAGATAATGCTGATCAGGCCGGTAGCAATAAAGCTCTGCATCATGGTAGAGATCACATTTTTGCGGTTTACCATACCTCCATAGAAAAAGGAAAGACCGGGTGTCATTAAAAACACCAGTGAAGCAGCCACCAAAATCCAGGCGATATCTGCAACATTATATTTGCTGGCGTCAGCAAATGTGGGAATTGTAGGTAGAAATATGCCAATTAATGCAATGGCAGTCAAAAAAATAAAAGGCAGATAGTCCTGAAATGAAATTTTCTTCATAGCGTTTCATTTTAAATTTCGAAATAAAAGTAGGCACGAGATTTAAAACGTCAAATAGAAGAGGCAAAAATTGGAAATTTTTGAAAAAATGGGGTTTCAGGAGGGGCTGAGCGCAATCAAATATTATTTATTAATAATATAATGTTTGTTTTTGTGAGGTACAATAGTGCTAAATACTGTTATTTTTTGGCTTCAATCATTTGTATATCAAATAGTTAAAAGTCACTTCGGACATGAATTACGAAATTCTAATTTTAAGAGAACAGTTTATCACAGTAAAAATGCAGAAATCGGTTGAAACAATTGACTACAAAGGATTTAAACATTAAAGGAGATAATGCTGTTTGTGTGAAAACAACGTTATCCCCTCATTGATATTAAAATAAATTCTATGTAATATTTCTGTTTTAAAGACCTATTTCCGTTTCATATTCTCCAATTCCTGCTGCATGGCAAACATCTGGTCCCGCAGGCGGGCTGCTTCCATAAAATCGAGGTCTTTTGCCGCCTTTTCCATTTCCTTGCGCACGCGCTGTATGGTTTTCTCCATTTGCGGAATGCTGGTAATGGTGTTCTGGTTGAAAGCTACGCCTTCATCCGCTACCAGCGCCATTTCATCATGTACTGCATAGGGTGAGCTGTCGTCAAAATGCCGGATTTCCAGCACCGAGGTTTGACCCAGTATCTGCTCTTTGGATTTCCGTACCGTTTTGGGCGTAATACCGTGCGCCTCATTGTATTTCTGCTGCTTTTCCCGGCGGCGGGCCGTTTCGTCCATGGTACGCTGCATGCTGTCCGTCACCTTGTCTGCATAAAAGATCACCAGCCCGTCTACGTTCCTGGCCGCGCGCCCTGCCGTTTGCGTAAGAGAGCGCTCATCCCTCAAAAATCCTTCCTTGTCTGCGTCCAAAATGGCCACCAGAGACACTTCAGGCAAGTCAAGTCCTTCCCTCAGCAGGTTTACGCCTACCAGCACGTCTATATTGCCCAGGCGCAGGTCACGCAGTATTTCCACCCGCTCCAGAGTGTCTACCTCGGAGTGGATATAACGGCTCTTAATGTTGATGCGATGCAGGTATTTGTCCATTTCCTCCGCCATGCGCTTGGTGAGGGTGGTTACCAGCACGCGGTCTCCCTTCAATACGCGTTTATCTATTTCATCCAGCAGGTCATCAACCTGGTTCTTACTGGGCCGTACCTCTATTGGTGGGTCCAGCAGGCCCGTGGGGCGAACAATCTGCTCTACTACCACCCCCTCCGTCTGTTTCAGCTCATATTCTCCGGGGGTAGCGCTTACAAAGATGGTCTGGTTAAGCAGGTTTTCAAATTCATGGAAATTCAGCGGGCGGTTATCGAGCGCGGAAGGAAGCCTGAAGCCGAAGTCTACCAGGGTGAGCTTGCGGGAGCGGTCTCCTCCGTACATGCCGCTTACCTGGGGAATGGTAACATGGCTTTCGTCTATCACCAGCAGAAAATCTTTCGGGAAATAGTCCAGCAGGCAGAATGGCCTGGTGCCGGGGTTCCGACGGTCAAGAAAGCGGGAATAGTTTTCAATACCGCTGCAATAGCCCAGCTCACGGATCATTTCAATATCGTAATTCACCCTTTCAGAAAGGCGTTGTGCTTCAATAAGCTTGCCCTGGCTCTTAAAATATTCCACCTGTGCGGCCAGTTCGTCCTGTATTTCGTGCAATATCTGCACCATTAGGTCTTTGGGCGCCAGGTAGAGGTTGGCCGGGAATACGGCCGCATTGTCCAACGTGGCAATACGTTTGCCATTGGTAACGTCTATACTCTCTATTTCTTCTATTTCGTCACCGAAAAAGGTAATACGGTAGCCATAGTCCACATAAGGCAGGTTGATATCCACAGTATCTCCCTGCACCCTGAAATTGCCGCGGTTGAAATCTCCCGTGGTGCGGGTGTAGAGGGCATTTACCAGGCCGTGCAGCAGAGTGTTGCGGCCAATGGTAAGACCCTTATGGATACGGAGAATGCCGTTCTCGAAGTCTGTTGGGTTACCCATGCCGTAAATACAGGAAACGCTGGCTACCACAATAATATCCCGCCGGCCGGAAAGCAGGTTGCTGGTGGCGCGGAGGCGCAGTTTGTCCAGCTCTTCATTGATGGCCAGGTCTTTCTCTATATAGGTATCGCTCACCGGCATATACGCTTCCGGCTGGTAATAGTCGTAATAGCTTACAAAGTATTCCACCGCGTTTTCCGGGAAAAACTGCTTGAACTCGCCATAGAGCTGAGCTACAAGGGTTTTATTGTGGGTGAGCACCAGGGTGGGCTTCTGTACGTTCTGTATTACATTGGCCACGGTGAAGGTTTTTCCGGAGCCGGTTACCCCTAGCAGGGTTTGCGCCGCTTCTCCGTCCTGGAGTCCTTGCGTTAAAAGCCTGATGGCCTCCGGCTGGTCGCCGGCGGGCTGATATGGTGCGTGCAGCTTGAAGGGCATAATTTTATCTGGATTTCTTTGATCGGGAAACGAATTTCGGTATTTACCGGGGAATGACCGAAATTCGGACGTTAAAATATCTACAATAACAGTTTCATGAGACAACATTTTTGGGCGGCCGCACTGGCAATGCTGCTGCTGACGGGAACCACCAGCGCGGTTAAAGCCTGGGGCCCTATCGGGCACAGGGTAGTAGCAGAAATTGCGTCCTTCCACCTGAGCCAGAAGGCGCGCCAGGCCATCAGCGGCATTATAGGTAATGAAACGCTGGCCATGATAGCCAACTGGCCCGATTTCATCAAGTCGGACACTACTGACCAGTACAAACATACCTCCCCCTGGCATTACCTGGATTTTCCGGGACATTGCAGCCGTGCTACGTTTGACAGCATTATGGCCGCCTCCACGGGAGAGAACCTCTATACCATGACGCTGGCCATGATAAAAGAGCTGAAAAGCCCTGCCACCCCCAAAGCCCGCAAACGTTTCGCGCTCAGCTTCCTGGTACATATGATAGGCGATATGCATATGCCGTTGCATGTAGGGCGGGACGAAGACCAGGGCGGCAACAAAATACAGGTGAGCTGGTTTGAACGGCCCACCAATCTGCACAGGGTGTGGGACGAGCACCTGATAGACTTCCAGCAGTACAGCTATACGGAATATGCCGGGCTCCTCAACCGGGTAATGACCCCGGCCCAGGCCAAAGCCATACGGGCGGGCAGCCCGGCAGACTGGATGTGGGAATCCCACCTGCTGTCTGACAAGATATATGACCGCACCCGGCCGGGTGAGAAGCTGAGCTACCGGTACAATTACCTTTTTATGGAAGACCTCAACAGCCAGCTGCTGAAAGGCGGCGTAAGGCTGGCCAAGGTATTGAATGACATATTTAAATAACGCCTGTACAAACAAAAAAGCGGTTGCCCTCTGTTGTGAAGGCAACCGCTTTTTATGCATATCATTGCTGTTATACCAGGTCAATATCAAAATTCACCAGCTGTACAAACTGCTCCAGGCGGGCGCTGATCTCTTCTTTGGTGATCTCGCGCAGGCGGGCGGCACCAAATTTTTCCACGCAGAAGGAAGCCATGGCAGAGCCTACAATGATGGCCGTTTTCATGTTCTCGAAAGAGATGTCTTTCGTTTTGGCAAGGTGGCCCATGAAACCGCCGGCAAAGGTATCTCCTGCGCCGGTAGGGTCAAACACTTCGTCGAGCGGCAGCGCCGGCGCAAAGAAAACATGGTTTTCGTGGAACAGCAGCGCGCCATGCTCTCCTTTCTTGATAATGAGGAAACGGGGGCCCATGGTAAGCACCTTTTTAGCCGCTTTTACCAGGGAATATTCTCCTGTAAGCTGGCGGGCCTCGCTATCATTCACCATCAGCACATCTACCATTTTCAGGGTTTTGAGCAGGTCTTCCAGCGCCACGTCCATCCAGAAGTTCATAGTGTCCATCACAATGAGCTTGGGGCGCGGGTTCATCTGGTTGATAACGCTCATCTGCACCTGGGGCGTGAGGTTCCCGAGAATCAGGAACTCGCTGCCCTGGTAGCTGGCCGGTATAACCGGCTGAAAATCTGCCAATACATTGAGTTCTGTAGCCAGGGTATCCCGGGAGTTCATGTCCAGATGGTATCTGCCCGCCCAGTAAAAGGATTTCTCGTCTTTTTTCACCTGCACACCATCAAGGGCCACGCCTCTTTTCACCAGGGCATCCAGCTCCGCCTGGGGAAAGTCCCCGCCTATTACTGATACCTGGTTTACAGGCTGTATAAAGTTGGAAGCTGCCCAGGCAATATATGAAGCGGAGCCGCCTACGATTTTATCCGATTTACCAAAGGGCGTTTCGATATCGTCAAACGCCATGGTACCTACTACGGTAAGAGACATGTAATGAGCTGATTTAAAGGTTTAAAAAACGCAGCAAATGTAACAAATTAGCTTCTAAACCTTTATTTTCTTCCAATTCCCTTTCCGGAAGGCCACTATACCAATCCGCAACATAACGGTCATCAAAAAACATTTTTATCTGAAACCCTGCACCGCACTGCATTTTCCTGCCATCACCAGTATCATTTTCAAAAAAACCTGCGTTCTGTTTGTAACTTTTTAAAACCAGCTCCGTTTAACACATGTACCACAAACGAAAAGTACAACCACTTAACCTAATTATTTTAAACTAAGCTATTAAAACGGAAATCATGCTTATGCTTAAAAACCAAGCCCGTACACTGGGCCTGATCGCTATTGCCGTGTCCGGCGTTACCATTGCCTCCTGCTCAAAAGACGAGAAGCCGGACAAAGTATACCGCTCCAAGGAATATACGCTGAAAGACAAAGCCAACGCCTTAGCCGGTAAAGTGATTGCACAGGAAACCTCTGACAGCACTTTCCGCCTGACCATTCACCTCAACAAATCCACCAAAGACACTACCTACAACTTTTCCATTTTCAAGGGTAATGATCACAATGTTCTTGACACTGTGTTTGCCGTGGGCAATATTAAAAGCCAAACTACCGGTGCTGCTGTACAAGCTAAAATAGACCGCATTGACAGCATTGTTATCAGTGAAACCGTAAAGAAAAAATTCACTTACGACAGCTTGCTGAAATATGACGGCTTTGCGCGTGTTAGCTTCAAACACAAGGCTGACCCCGCCAACCCGGTAGACAGTGTGGTTGCTATTGGCGGTATCGGCAAAAATGCACAATAGTCCCAACGTACAGTTTTTTTAGTTGATAGATGGAGAAGGCTGTTCTGCACCGCAGAGCAGCCTTTTATTTTCCGGCTTTGTTAAAAAGGAATGGCCGGATAAAGCATCCGGCCATCATTGTATATGAATAGGATATGGTTCATGATGGGAAAGAATTCCCGCTAAGAACATCTTTACTGCGTTAACTGTTCAGCTCCTAATTTTTTAATACTTTAAATTCCGTACGTCTATTCAATTGCCGGCCTTCAGGATTGTCTTTCCCGTTAGGCAGTGTGTTGGGCGCAATAGGCCTGCTTTCTCCATAGCCCTTGCTGATCACCCTGTTTTGGGGAATGCCTTTGCCTACCAGGTAGTCTACGCAGGATTTGGCGCGCTCGTTAGACAATTTGAGGTTATAGGCGTCCGTGCCCTTGCTGTCTGTATGCGCACCCAGTTCTATTTCCATTTTGGGGTTGTCCAGCAGCAGGTAATACAGGGAATCCAGTACCACTTTGGATTCCGGACGCAGCGAAGCTTTATTGTAATCATAGAAAATATCATTGATCACAATAGGCTTGTCTATTTCAAAACGTTTCAGGCAAATGGTGGGGTTCATCATGGAATCTACCATGCTGAGCTGTTCTGACGTGAAGTTGAGGTTCTTGGAAAAGTAGTTTTCTTTTTCCACCAGCACCTTGTATTTTTTGTTCATTTCCACCTCAAAGGTGTAGTTGCCGCCAGGGCCTGTGGTTTGCGTTTCCAGCACGTTGCGCTGTGTACTGTCAAGCAGGGTGATTTTGGCGCCTTCCAGCGGCTTGTTGCCATCGCAGTCCAATACCAGGCCTCCGGCCATTTTAGCCTTGCGCTTCACAGCAAATATCTCCAGGCAGCATACAGATTCCCTGTCTGAGCTGATGAATCCCTTCTGCAAGGCGTTGCCGGAAACCAGCGATGCAAAATACAGGTCATCTTTTGCGGAGTTGAGGGGATAACCCATGTTTTCCGGTACGGCCCAGCGCGTAAAATCACCCTTGCTGCTGAAAAAATCCAGTCCGCCAAAGCCCGTTCTTCCACTGGTGCTGAACACCAGCACCTGTTTCACAGGGTCATAGAACGGGGCGCTTTCTTCCTCAATGGTGTTGATGGTGTTGCCCATGTTGCTGGGGGCGCTGAGCGCGCCGCCGGCCCCTATGGTGCTGTACCAGATGTCAAACTTGCCCTTGCCACCGGGCCTGTCAGATACAAAAAGAAAATATTTGCCGTCAGACGTAACATATGGTTCCTTGGAATTGTAGCCCGGCGCGTTAATGCCGGCTTCCAGCGGCTGCGGTTCTGACCAGGTGCTGCCGTTGCGTGTGCTGCGGTAAATGGAAGATTGTTTTGCGCCGTCCTTTTTCGTCCACCGGGTGATGTACATCGTATTGCCATCCGGCGTAATGGCTGCAGCGCCTTGTTCCATGCCTTTTTCCATGGGGATGGACAGTTTCTCGTTGCTTTCAAAATTGTTGGGGCCGCCTCTTGCCACATACAGCGTGTTTACAAAAGGATTGGCCTTCTTTTCCAGCAGTACGGAATCAGGCCGTGAAGAGGTAAAATAAAATGTATTGCCGCTTACGGGAACCGGTGCGTAGTTGGCGCCACCCTGGTTGATATTGCCGGTTACTTTCACTACTTCGTAACGGGGCGGATATTTCATTTCCTCCACTGCAAACTCGCAATTCTGTATTTCCAGGCTGGTCCGGTTAGAGTACTCGTCTGTACCTTTATAACTTTGTCTGAACTGCTGGAATTGTGCCAGGGCTCTTTCGTAATCTGCCGCTGTTTTGGCATTAGCGCGGATGCTGGTGGCGTACCAGAAGCGGGCCAGGGGAAACTGTACCGGATCAAAATTAACGGCCTCCGCGTACCATTTCTCCGCGTTGCTGTAATCGTAATACATCCTGTAAGACTCGGCCAGGCGGTACACCACCTGCTCATAGTCCTTCAGCTTTTTCTGTTTGCTCTTGCCGTCTTTATCCAGCTGGTAAGGCCGGTACTCGCCGGGCTTTACGGTAAAGGTGGTAAGTGCCTTGTTGTAGTACTGCGCCGCGGAATAATAATCCTTCTGTTCAAAATAGGTATCCGCCGTGCGTTTATAGTCGTATATCAATTGTGCCTGCAGGGCGTTCAGCGAGCATCCTGCAATCAACAACAATATGAGTGTAGCTTTTTTCATAAGTTCTGTTTGATATTACTGGAGCTTTTATAACCTGGGGCAGATAAAATATTCCGGCTGCATAATCCGGCGTTTGCGGCCAATGAAAGACAGCGATATTTCGAATGCATTGCTGCCGCTGGCCAGACGCCGGAGGTTGGAGGTATTGGCATCGTAGCTCAGGCCCAGCGTAAAGTTCTTATAGTGAACGCCGGCAAAAGGGGATACCGCATCATTTATCCTGTAATTGGCGCCCAGCAGCAGGTCACATTCTTCATTCACCTTCAGCTGACCGTATACGCCCGCTACAATCTCTTCCGCGTTACCCTGGCGCATGTAAAGGCCGTGCGGTGTAATTCCGATGATGTCAGTAAGGCGGATGCGGGAGCCACCGTGTACCAGGTAGCGAACGGGCAGCTTGCGCGCCTCGGTATCATCTGCTACAAAAGGGTCTTCGGGCTGGGTGAGGTGGGCGCCTGCTATGCCTATAAAAGGGTTGAACTGGTGATTAGGGTTGCCGTCAAATAGCATCAGGCCGGCATTGGCATCAAATACGGTAGATGATGTGGCTCGCAACGTTTCGCCGGAGGGGATGTTGGGATCAAAGCCCATTACAGGGTTGTACTGAGTGCCCAGCTGGAACTTTGACTGGTCTACCCGGCGGTTGATGACACCGGCTTGTACTCCGGCCACCAGGCGGGTGGTGCCGTTCCTGCCCATTTTCACACCACTGTAAGACACGGTGGCCATTGCATTAAAGTAGTTGAACCCGGCCTCACCCGCAGACATATTCAATGCCGTAATGCCCAGGCCCAGGTTCTTTTGCGTGGGCGCGTCAAAAGATACGCCGGCAGTGGAATAGGGAGAGCCAAAGTTGGCCCATTGGTTACGATAGTTGCCGGTAAGCCGGTAATCACCATCTATCACCCCTGCCATAGCCGGGTTCAGCCACAGCGGATAGGCATAATACTGGGAAAAATGCGGATCAACCTGTGCATGCGCCGTACCCGTAAAAAAGGTGCTGATGGCCAGCAGGGTGATAAGAATTTTATGTTTCATGAGAAGTTCTTTTTGGGTTTTGAATGGGCCGGAATGAAGCGCTGGTCTTCACTCCGGCCTTTTTTGAGTGTGCTTGCCTATTGCGTCCGGGGCTATCTTACAATAGTAATTGTTCCCCGTTTCTGTACAGTAGTTCCATCTTGCAGGGTGGCTCGCAATGCGTAGGTGTAAACGCCTATGGGCTGCTGTTTACCACTCATAGTGCCATCCCATCCACGCGCTTTGTCTCTTGATTCAAACACCAGTTGTCCCCACTGATTGTATACTCTGATCTCCATCGTATTGATGGTGGTACCGTATACGTAGAGGATGTCATTCACCCCATCATTGTTCGGTGTAAAGGCATTCGGTACGAATATGGTGTTACCCGCCGGGTTTTCCGTTCCACCGCCGCCCTGGAACCATGAGCTATTGGCGCATTCGCTGGCGCCTACAGACATTACCAGGAGGGTAACTGTCTGGTTCGGCTGTAGGTTGCTTACAGTATGCGTGGTACCTGTGAGGCCGGAGCTGGGCTGCGTGAATGTTGTGCCACCGTCTGTAGACACCCTGTAGCCCAGTACGCCGGCTACGGCGTTCCACTGGAAGGTGATGGAGGTGGCAGTTCTGGAAGCTACCGTTACTGCAGGCGCCGGCAGCGGAGCATATACGTTGATGGTGATGGCCGTGCGGGTAGCGCTCGCGCATCCCCCGCTGTAGGCGGCTTCAACATAGTAAGTGGTAGCTGCCGTGAGACCCGGTGTTGTGAATACCGGCCCGGTGAATACAGGCGTGCCGCCGGTGGCCGAGGTGTACCATTTGAACTCAACACCGGCTTGTGTAGACGATGCCGTGAGGGTGGCAGTGCTGTCAGGACAAACCGTATTTGCGTTGGCCGTTACCGCCGGAGCCTGCGGTACGCCGCCTACAGTTGCAAGAGCCCTGGCCTTGCCTGCACTGGCGCATCCGCCACCAATTACAGCTTCTACAAACACTTCCATGTCTGCCGTTAACTGACCGGTGGTGTAGCTGCCGGAAGCATTGTCTTGCAGCAGGTTGCCGGCCGCATCATACCAGCGGTACGTTACGTTGGGCAGCGGGTTCTGTACATTGAAGGTGGCTGTTGTGCCGGAGCACACTGTTACAGCGCCGCCATTAGCCAGCACCGGTGTGGCCGGAGCGTCTGCCGCAATCAGTATCACCTGTGCACGGCCGTTGCTGGCGCAGGTACCGCCAGGCAGTGTTGCTTCCACATACACGGTATCTTTTGTATTCAGCGGGCTGGCGGTGGTGTACGCTTCGCCAATGAAGAGCAGTGTGCCGTTAATCGGCGCATCGTACCAGCGGTATTGCAGGTCCGCACGTGCATTAGTGACCCTTACCGTCGGGCGCAGCCCCCTGCACACGGTTATTTCAGCCGGGGCTACCGGCACAGCGGGGCCGTTGGTAACGGTTACGCTTACCTGTGTGCGGCTGATGCCGGAGCAGCCATTTGCATTCACTGCCGCTACATAATAGTTCTTATCAGTTGTCAGTACCGGCGTTATAAAGTCCGCAGTAGTTGCCAGCGGCGTGCCGCCGGTGGCCACGTCATACCAGCGGTAGCTGATGCCGGCCATGGGGTTTACTACCCTGAGCGTGGCCGAGTTACCGATGCATACAGTTTTGCTGGTAGCGTCTACCGTTACCGCACCCGGGGCCGGGTTCACCACTACGGTCACGCTGGTCCTGCCGGCGCTGGTACAGTTGCCGCTCACGGCCTCTGCATAGAAAATAGTGGTGGTGGTAAGGCCGGCAGGTGCAAACGTTGCGCCTTCTGCCAGCTTGTTGCCGCCAGTGGCCGCATCGTACCAGCTGTAGGTAAGGCCTGGCTGCGGGTTTTGTATAAACAGGTTGGCAGTAACCCCTTCACATATAGTGGTATTGCCTGCTATTACGGGCAGCAACGGAGCGTCTGTTACCTGTATGGTTACCTGGGTAAGCGTATTACTGCGGCAACCGCTGCTGCTCACGGCTTCTACATAGTAGCTGCTATTTGCCACCTGCACCCCGGTTACGAACGTTGCACCGCTGAACAGAATGGTACCGCCAGGTGTGTTGTACCAGTTATAGGTAACGCCAGGCAGCGGGTTGGTTACGCTCAACGTAGCCTGTGAACCACGGCAAACGGTTACATTGGCGGATTCTACCGTTGGCGCGTCAAGCCCGGGCACCACCGTTACAGTTGCAGTACCGCGTGTAGTGCTGGTGCAATTGCCTGCACCTGCCGCCTCTACATAAAATGTTGCATTTGCAGTAAGGGGCGCAGTGGTATAGCTGGCGCCGGTATGCAGCAGAGTGCCGCCGGTAGCCGCATCGTACCAGTGATAGGTAATGCCTGCAACCGGACTCTGCACCGTAAAGGTAACAGCCTGGTTAGCGCAGGAAGTTTTAACATTGTCTGCCACAACCGGCACAGACGGTGTAGCATCGGCATTAACCGTAACCAGCACACGGCCGCCGCCGTTGGGACATCCGCCGCCGCTGCTTACTGCTTCTGCATAATACAGCGTGGTGGCGTTGATGGCCGGGGTGATGAACTCGTTGCCTGTAAATACCGGCGTACCACCAGATTGTACAGTGTACCAGCGGATGATGGCTCCCGGTGTGGAAGAAGTAGCACGCAGCGTGGCGGGCGCACCGGTACAAACCGTTACATTGTTTGACTCTGCCACAGGATCTGCCGGCGCTGTGGTTACAGTTACGTTCACCGGTACGCGGCTAACGTTACCACAGGTGCCGTTATATGCTTCTGCGTAGTAAGTGATATTGGCCGTTAACGGGCCCGTTGTGAACACGCTGTCTGTAGATACCGGTGTACCACCTGAGGCTGTTGTAAACCAGCGAATAGTGTGCGTTGGATCTACGGCGTGCGCTATGAGAATAGCGGTGTTGCCTACGCAGATTGCAGTGTCTCCCTTCAGTATCTGCGGCGCGTCCGGAACAGGGCGCACCTGCAAAGTAGCCGGGGTACGAACAGGGTTGGCACAACCGGTAGACGTACGCGTGATCTCTGCGTAATAAGTGGTAGTTGCCGTCAGCGCCGGTGTGGTAAAGACATTGCCGGTAAATTCAGGCGTACCGCCTACTGGCGTTGTGTACCACCTGATGGTGCCACTGGCAGAACCTGTTGCCGTCAACGTAGCGGAAGAGCCGGCGCATACAATGGCATTGTCTGCCGTTACAGCGGGCGGCGCCAACGCACGGGAGGCGTAGAAGACGTCTACACCGGTAAGCGCTGAAGCAATACCGCTCTTTGCACGTATTTCAATCTGCGTATAATCAGCACCAGGCACAAAGTACACGATGCCCTCTGTTCCGCCGCCCAACAGGTCTATCCGCAGGCCGGCGGCGTCCAGCGTTTTAGTATCATTATTAGAAACGGTACCGTTGTAGGAAGTGATCTCAATAGCTGAACCTACCTGTGCATCCAGCAAACCTACCGGTGCACGCAGACGGATCCTTACACTATCTCCTGCAGCTGCAGGCGTTTCAAAGTCAAGCCTTTGATATGCGGAAACCCCAAGCAAGCCCACAGTTAACCGCAGGGTGGAGAAAGTAGTGGTATCATTGTCAACAGCAAACAACGGATCAAGAACGCCACAAAGTACGCAAAGGCCGTCTACGCCGTTGGTTTGCCTGGTAGGCATATCGCACGAAGGAAGGATGTTGCGTTGTACCACCACAGTTACTTCCGTGCGGGCGCTTGCGCAGCCTGATGGATTGGCTGCTTCCACGTAATATTTGGTAGTAGCCGCCAGTTGTGGCGTAGTAAACGTTGCGCCGGTAAACTCAGGCGTACCGCCGGTGGCGCTCAGGTACCATTTATAGATGGCGCCCGGCGTGGCAGAAGATGCCGTGAGCGTAGCGGTTTGGCCGTATTCAATTGTACCGCCTGCTGGTGAAATGCTAATGGTGGGTTGTAGCGGCGTGGTGTTCACCGTTACGTTCACAATGGCTGCTGCGCTGGCACACTGCCCGTTGGCTGCCACCACATAGTAGCTCGTACTGGCGGTCAATGCCGGGGTTACGAACACCGGGCCAGTAAATACCAGGTTGTCCATAGCCGCACTTGAATACCAGTTGAACACAGCGCCGGGCGTGGTAGAACTGGCCGTGAGGGTGGCAGTAGAACCTGCGCAGATGATGGCCTCGGACGGTGTAATCACCGGTATTACGGGTTTTGCCGCAATGTTTACCTGCACGGCAGTGCGGGTAGCACTGGCGCAACCGCCTGAAGAAATTGCTTCCGCATAATACACCGCGGAGCTGTCAAGTACCGGTGTGGTAAAGGTATCTCCCGTAAAGAGCGCCGTGCCGCCGGTGGGCGTGCTGTACCAGCGGAAGGTAGCACCAACCGGGCCTGTGGCCTTCAATACTGCGCTTGTACCGCTACAGGTGGCCACGGAGTTGTTATCTACAGTGGGAGCGGCAGGTGCAGCACCCAGTGTTACTACCGCCCGCGCCCTTACAGGGTTGGCGCAGCCTATAGAAGTTTTCACTGCCTCTACATAAAACGCCGTATCTGTTGTAACCGGCCCTGACTCGAAGGTAGCACCGGTGAAGAGCGGCGTACCGCCCGTGGGCGTGCTGTACCAGCGGAAGGTGGTATTGGCCCTTGGCGCAACGCTCAGAGAGGCCGTGCCGCCTGCGCAGGTGGTAACGGAATCAGGTTGCAATACAGGCACTGGCACGAAACGCTGCGCATAATGGATGTTAAGCGCGCTCAGCGCGGTGGCCACACCAGAGTTCATACGCACTTCCACCCTGTCGAACACGGCGGCCGGAGCAAAGGTCAGCATGGCCTGCTGGTTGCCTGGCAGGAGCTGCAGGTGCAATATGGCACTGTTAAAGGCCGTACGGTCATTATTATATGCAGTACCATTATATGTGGCTATTTGTATGGCGCCCAACAGCCCTAAGTCTGCCAGGGAGGAAGGGAATGATACCAGCAGCCGAACACTGTCCCCGGCATCTGATGGTGAGGGGAAAATGAGCGTTTGCTGAACATAACCGCCCAGCAAGCCCGCTATTACGTGCATGCTGGAGAAGGTAGTGGTGCTTGCGTCAACGGCAGACGGCTGATTTTCTACATAGCATCCTATGCAAAGACCATTGGCAGCACTGGTTTGTGTATTGGCGTAATCGCAGGGTACGTCAGGATTATCTACCAGTACATTGGCAATCACCTGCACACGTTGTGCGCTGGCGCAGCCGGTTGAAGTAGTAGCTTCCACGTAGTAAGTGGTGGTAGCATCCAGCGGCGGCGTGGTGAAGCTGGGCCCGGAGAACAGCGGCGTACCGCCGGTGGGCGTGCCGTACCAGTTATATGTGAGCGCAGGGTCTGGCGTATTTACATTGAAGGTAGCCGTTTGCCCTTTGCCGATGGTAACAGACGATGCTGTAACCGTTACAGCGGCCAGGCCTACTTTCACGAACGCCGGCGTACGCACTTCACTTTTACATTGTGAACCGGCAGAAACTGCTTCCGCATAATACACGGCATCTGCAGTAACGGGGCCGGTGGTGTAAGTAGCGCCGGTGTGCAGCAGTGTACCGCCGGTGGGCGCATCGTACCAGTTGAAAGTAGCTCCCGCCGGTGCATTGGCGGTGAGCGTGGCCGCCTGGCCGGTACATACATTCACGGTGTCTGCTGCCAGGGCAGCGCGGGCAGTGATCTGTTGAGCGTAGTATACATCTATTTGTGTAAGCGCCGTAGCTATACCGCCTACATTTATTTCCACTTCGTCAAACACAGCGGCAGGCGCATAAGTAATGGCAGCGCGGGTGCCGCCATCCAGCAGTTGCAGGCTTAACAAGCCGCTATTGAGGGCGCGCACGTCATCGCCTGATTCCACGCCATTGTTGCGGGGACGGATGGTAACATTACCCAGCAGCTGCAGATTGAGCAAGCCGGTGGTAGCGCCTACCACTACACGGAGGCTGTCTCCCGGAGCGCTTTCATTGGCAAATGCAATACGCTGGTACGCTGCTGCGCCCAGCAAGCCCACCGGCACATGCAGATTAGTAGCGGTTTGCGGGTTCTGGTCTATAGCCAGCGTGGGCTCATTCACCTGGCACAATACACAAAGTCCTGTTGTACCGTTGGTTTGCGAAGCACCGGCGCCGCAATCCAGGTTGGGGCTGTTAGGGCCTACCGTTACCGCTACGGGCACGGCCGTGCGGATGTAGCTCGTCAGCCCGTCAGGGGTGGAAGCCTCTACATAATATGTTGTGCCCTGTACCAGTATGGGCGTGTTAAATGTTTCCCCGGTGGCAACGGGTGTGCCGCCGGTGGGTGTTGTATACCAGTTGAATGTGGCATCCGGCACGCGGATAGACGCTGTGAGCGTGGTATTGCTGCCGAAGGGCACAGAGGGATTGTTTGGTGTAACAGACACGGGGATGAAGGCCGCTGCTTCATAAATATTAAGATTGGAAAGAGCTGATACAGCTCCCGTAAGGTCTACCTGCACCCCGTCAAAAGTGGTGTTAACGGGAATCGTTACACGGAATTTCCCTACACTGCCGGTGGGGTCAAGCCCTAGCAACTGCAGGTTGGCCAATGCGTTGTTAAGCGCCCTGGTATCTCCGTTTGGCGTGTCTCCATTGTAGGTTTGCACCCTGATACCGGAGAGCACGTCTGCACTGAGCAATTGTGCGGGCACGCCGAGCGTAAAGGAAATACTGTCCCCTGCCTGGTAGGTGCCGGGGAAAGTAATGCGCTGCCCTACAGCACCCAGCGCACCAATAGTAATAGATGCGGTAGATGCAGTAGTGGTATCGCCATCTACGGCAGCATTTCCATTTGTAACCGTACAACCCACGCAAAGCGGTGTAATAACAGGGCTTTGCTGCCGGTCTCCGTACGTCCATAACGGGCCAGGGCCGCCACTCACGGTTACAGGCACGGCTGTTCTGACAAAGCTGGTTTTACCGTCTGGCGTGGCAGCTTCTACATAATATGTTTTACTTCTGCTAAGCGGAGATGTTGTAAAAACGGCGTCTGTACCCAGCGGGGTACCACCAGTGGGAGTGTCATACCAGGTGTAGGTTGCACCGGGCGCTCTTACGGAGGCCGTCATGCTGGCAGTACTTCCATTGGTAATAACGGGTGCCGGCGGCGTAACAGCTACCGGCATAAATGCGGCGGCCTCATATACGCGAAGACCGCCAAGTGCTGCCAGTACCGCACCGGTGCTGATGCTTACGCCATCAAAACCTGCATCTGCAGGTATGGTTACCCGGAACTTGCCGGTGCTGCCTATACCCAGGCCCAGGGCCTGCAACCGTACCAGTGAGCTGTTCAGGCTGACAGGATTGGGATTCGGCACGTCACCGTTATAGGTTTGCAGGGTAATGCCGCTCAATGCTGAAAGGTTGAGTGCCTGGTTGGGTAGCTCCAGGTCTATAGCAATACTGTCTCCTGCCTGATAGGTGCCGGGGAATTTGATGAGCTGGCCAACACTGCCTGCCGCACCTACTCCCATGCTGATGAGAGACGAGGTGGCGGGGTTACCGTCAGATGCATTGAGAGGATCTGTTACGGCGCAGGCCAGACAAGCCAGGCCAGACACGATGGGGCTTTGCTGCCGGTCTCCGTATGTCCACAAGGGCCCGGGGCCGCCGCCCAGGTTTACATCTACCGCTTTCCTGTCAGGGCTGGTTATACCACCGTCTACCGCTTCCACATAATAAGTGGTGCTGCTGGTAAGCGCGGGCGTAGTGAAAGCCGGCCCGGTAAATACCGGAGAGCCGCCGGTGGGGGAAGCATACCAGTTAAAAACAGGGCTTGTACCGCGAATAGATGCGTTGAGGGTGGCCGCAGAGCCATAAGGCGTAACTGCCGGGGAAGGTGTTACCACTACGGGCACCACAGCACGCACGTCGTATATATGTAATCCGCCTAATGCACTTAATACTGACCCCTGCGTAACGTCTACAGTATTGAAAGCGCCGGTGGCCGCAATAGCCGCCCTTCTTTTGCCGGTAGAACCAACTCCGGCGCCCAGCAACCGCAGGTTGGCCAGGCTGCCCAGGCTTGCCGTGGTAACTGCGGCGCCGTTATTCATGCGGAGCGTTACCGTAATGGCGTTCAGTACATCGAGGCTGAGCGTTGCATCAGGCACCTCAAAATCAACCAGGATGCTGTCTCCCGCCTCGTAGGTGGCCGGCAGGGTAATGCGCTGGCCAAAAGTGGCTACCACGCCCACCCCCATGTTAATGGTGGTGGCGGTGTTGGGATCATTGTCCCAGGAAGCTCCCGGACTAGACAATGAACACAGCAAACATACGCCGGATAAAGTAACCGGGCTTGAAGACGTTCCGCGCGTCATAATTGGCGCGGCAAAAAATTGTGAGGAAGGCTGCAGCGGGTTTGTTTGCCCGGCGTTGCTTTCATGGTGAGCGGGATACCACCAGTATTGTGGTGATGCTGCGTGCGCATCCTGCGGCGGCAAAAGCTGGAGCAACGCGGCCGCAAAGATACAGAGGAGACGCAATAAGTTCCCAGGAGTAACATTAAGACTCATATACAATGGTTTGGGTAAGAATGAAAAAGTTTTATTGATGGTATAAGCTTATGGGGATCACACCTGCACATGAACAGGATATGGTTCCAACAAAAACTGTCCTTTTGATTTTCTGCATAGGGTTATGAATTGTAGAAAGAATATCTGTCAAAAAGCTTCCATAGCTAACAGTTCAGTTGATGTTTTTGATAGGATACTTTCTTTGGTTGTTATGCATTCTTCACAGCGAATTTAACTGGCCTGTAACAGGAAACGAAAGGCCATTCCTATTCATTCCCTCCTGCATTTGCCATTCTGTTCATTTTAAAAATTGCCTGTTCATTTTCTGGCAAACAGAACAAAAGTGTTGATTAATTGTACCGTACGCCGAAAGCCGCCAGCATTGTCAGTTTCCTGTAAAATCCATTATTTCGTCTCACCCTTATTCACTCCATCTCAAGCTGTTAGGCATCCTACTTATGATATTTTGCACGGGAGACGCACAAAAAATTTTTTTGTCAATTTTATCTTATTAATTTCCTTATAATCAAAAATGTAAACATGGTCATTCATTTGTATGTATCCTGTTCATTTTGTTCATTTTTAAAACCTGAAATCCATTCGTTCATTGTACTACGTATTTATTCATTTTGGTCCTATATCACTGTGATCCATTAATTGTACCCTTATGATCGACCTGTCCTACGATTTTATTAACACCTTACAGTCAGAGGTGCTCAGACAATTTGGTGTTGACAATCTTCAACCGAATCAATGTAAACTGCTTGCCCAGGCCATTCTTAACCACACCGGCAAACTTGTTAGTGAAACCACATTAAAACGGGTGTTTGGCTTTGCAGTTACCCAGCACAGCTTTTCACGTTACACATTGAACACACTGGCCCAGTATTGCCGGTACAAAGACTGGGACGACTTCCAGGCCCACTACTACAAAAAAGCGTTCCGCCCACGGCAACAGGCAGACCTCTCGCGGTGGGGAGAGGTGAAAAAGAAAGCCAACGCGGTATCCCAGTACACCATGCTCACCCTGAAAAACCGCAGCGGCATTCCCTTTGAACATACCGCCCCACGTCAGTACTGCCTTTCTCACATTGACCGTTTCCTGGAAAGCCAGTATGCCGCTACGGTATTCATTGCGCCTGCAGGCTGGGGCAAATCACTGGCCCTGGTACACGCAGCAGAACATTACTGGTTCGGCAAAAATGCCGTTCACCCGCAAGACATCTGCTGGTTCATCAACGCCCATGCGGCCGGCAGCCTGCTGCTGAAAGGATTTTCCCTGTCTTCCTGGCTTGACAACCAGCTCAACCTTGGCAACGGAGACAACTTCAGGGAATACTTCAGCGCGCACCCGGAAGAAAAAAGCGGGCGCCTGGTACTGATCATAGACGGGTTTGATGAAATTGCCATGGGAGCAGACAAACTGAAGCTGCTGTACAGCAAGCTGGAAGACTTTGTATACTCTAATGATCAGCACCCGTGGATAAAGGTGATCCTTTCCATCCGTTCCAGTACCTGGAGTGAGGTGTTCCAGCAATCCCAGCAATCACCGGCATTCCGGCGCTTCTGGTTCCTGGGCGCTGAAATGGATGATGACACCAGCACCAATATTCCCATGCTGACGGAACAGGAAGCAAAAAGCGTATTGTACAATGCCGACTTTGAACCGGAAACTGTTCGGCTTTTTTCCGATAGTTTCCTGCAAAAACTGCGGCACCCATATTATCTCCAGCTGTTCAGCCAGCTGAACAGCGCAGGGGGCCAGACCTTTGTTGACGAAAACCTGAGCCTTTTCGAGATCATTTCACATTTCATACAGAACAGGCTCTTCAGCTCCCCCAATAACGCCTTTAAAGTAAGCATCATAGAAAAGCTGCTGCAACTGCTTGACATGGGCAGGGCGGGTCTGTATGCAGACAAGGCGGCGCTGCTGAAGCAAAACCCGGAGCTGTTTCCCGCATACCGGGAACTGTTGGCAGACAACATCCTGGTAGAAGAAAACCTCAGCCAGGAGATCATGTTCAATGTAAAGGTGCGCTTTGCCCATAACTTCCTGCTGGAATACTTTACCGCCATGCATTATATACAGGCGCACGGCCAGGAAGTCAACAACGCCCTGCTTTCGGGCGTGCTGGGAGATTTTCCCCAATCACCCTTCCGCATGTACGTATTCAAGTGGCTGCTGCGCTATGCCATCACGCATGAGCAAACAGCGGGCATACAAAGCGTTTTCACCCTTCCGCTGGCCACCCCTGAAAAAGCGCACCTGCTGGAATACCTCGTACTGCACTACCAGCAGGAAGGCAATCCCCGCTTTGCACAAGTGTTTCCCGCCGGCTATTTCAGAAAAAACCCTATCAGCACTTTCATCAGCGACGATTTTGTTCACTTCAAGAAGAGAAAACTGCTGCAAGCCTTGCTGAGCCTGGCGGAATCTACAGAAGACAAGCTGAAGATCCGCTCCAATCTCTACATTATGGCGCTCATGCAGCTAGATGCGGAGCAGTGTGAAATAGAGCTGTCCAACATCCGGAAAATATGCGCGGCAGATGATACCATCCGGGATATGCGGGTAACCCCTTATGAGGCGTATTATTTTATTTACGAATACCTGAAGTTTGGCGTGACGGACGAGGCCAGCAAGGAAAAGATCTACCACTTTGCTCTCTGCTGGACCTTCCCGAAGCAAAAAACAATTTCCGTGGCGGATGAAGCCGTGTTCCGCGCCATCAGCTTCATCTTCCTGCTGCTGGGAGACCATCAGCACCTGGTTGATTTCAGCAACAGGCTGTTTAAGGAACACCGTTCTTTCCTGTTTAACCGCACAGACCCCTTCCGCCTGATGATGCTCTGCTGGAAGGCGCAGGCGCACCTGGCGTTAAATGAAATAGATACCGCCAAACGCATCAACCGGCATGTTGACTTCGTATTAAAACACTTTTCCACCGATTTTTTCAATGGCCGGCATGTGGAAACCCTGCAGAAAATAATAGCGGCAGATATCTATTCACGCGAAAACGAGTACAACAAAGCCATCAGGGCAGGGGAGTATGCCATGGAAACAGCGCTGAAGCTGGACTTCAAAATTTTTGTGCTCCTGAACTTTGGTGTGCTGAACCGCATTTACCATCACCTGCAAATGGACAAACAGCGGAAAGAAGCACAGCAGAAAATTGAGATGATCCGTGACAGCACTACGTTTACCCAGGCTTTGCCTAACCTGATGCACCTTTGACGGCCATCATTTAACGAAGCCTTTGCGTATAATTGGCATAATTTTGCGGTATTCATTTACCGCATGCCTATAGACCAGAGCAAATACACTACTTTTCAGCAGTTTTTGCTGAACCTGCTGAGCCTGTTGACTATACTGCCCCTTGCGCCGTATATTAACAGGTTCATGCCAATTGTGCAGCTTGGTCAGTGGCATATTGACCTGTTTCTGTCAATACTTATCGCATTCCTGTTCACCCGCCTGCTGCTATGGATATTCAAACCGCTGATCATCCCGGCTTTTGTATTGGTATTCGGCATACTGGTGTTCAACTCCCTCATCGGCCGCTACTCTTTTACCAACGTGGTGAATGACTACCAGGGCGTGGTACAGGGCAACTGGGGTACGCGTGATAACAAGCAGCTGGACATTCTCAGCCTTTACCCCCGGAAAGTGGAAAGTTATGTAGACAAAACGGTACGCGGCATCCGGGAAAAAACGAACTACCAGGACTCTACCGTCCGCAATTTTGCCGTTACCCACTCCCTGGCCTACTTCGACGAATACTGGCCCAAATACGGTAAAATTGTGCGTTACCTCTCTCTTTTCAAATACATAAGGGAAAATTTCAAATATGTAAATGACAGCCAGCGGGACGAGTATTTTGCCACCCCCATGGAAACCATCCGGAACGGCCTGGGCGGGGATTGTGATGACCATTCCATTCTCATGGCTTCCTGCCTCCAGGCCATTGGCGCCAGAACGCGCATAGTGCTCATCAGGGGGCACGCCTACCCGGAACTGTATTGCGGCAATGAAGAGGATTTTGAGGTATTGAAGCAGGCTATTGTACTTTTATTCAACAATCCGCCTGTTAAGGAGTTATATTATCATGAGATGAAGGGGGAATACTGGATCAACCTGGATTATTCCGCCAGGCACCCGGGTGGCCGGTACCTGAACGATAAAGTGTATGCCCTCATAGAACTATAGATTTTTTACCCAAAACATTATAACCATGAAAGTAAATATTGGCATTCCCGACAAACATTTACAGGCAGTAGCGAACAAATTGCAGGTGTTGCTGGCAGACGAGCACGTATTGTATACAAAAACAAGGAATTTCCACTGGAATGTGGTAGGGGACAACTTTTCGGAAATGCACCTTTTTTACGAAAAACAATACGGCGAACTGGCGGAAATTATTGACGAAATAGCAGAGCGCATCCGCATGATAGGCCACTACAGCACCGGGCGCATGGCAGACTTTCTGAAACTGACCAACCTGCTGGAGCAGGAGTATACCAGCAAGCAGACGGAGCAGATCAGGTACCTGCTGGACGATCATGAGACCATCATCCGCTCCCTCCGCGAGCTGATCACAGAATTTTCCGATAAACAGAAAGACCTTGGCTCCTCGGACTTCGTGACCGGCCTGCTGCGCCAGCATGAAAAAATGGCCTGGATGCTGCGGTCATACCTGTCCAAATAAACTCTGATAAGAAAGGCCGATCAACATGACGTTGACCGGCCTTCTTTTTGTTGCCTGCCAGCAAAATCTTTAGCGGCTACTTTGTTTATTTTCAACCCCTGCGTAGCTTCAATCCATACCCTGGTACACAATTATTTCCACCCGGCGGTTACGCTGGCGGCCTTCCATGGTTTCATTAGGCGCGGCGGGGTGTTTTTCCCCTTCACCAGACACATGGCGGATGTAGTTACCCCAGCCTTGCAGCCTTAAATATTCGGCCACGGCCAACGCCCGCCGTTTGGACAGCTCAAGATTATAGTCCTCTTCCCCACGGTTGTCTGTATGCCCTACCACCTGCAACTGCACCGGTCTGCCGGTAGGTATTTTTTGCAGCAGCTTGTCAAGCTCCCGGTGAAGTTTGGTATTGAGCACGGCGCTATTGAAGTGGAAGAGCACATCCGGCACTACCAGCGTATCCGGCCGCTGCGCGGGCGGTGCAACTGCCACAGGCGCCTCTTCCAGGGGGCGGGGCATGCAAAACTCCAGTTCTACAAAGTTGTTCTGCTCTTTGCCCTCAGCCGTAGCCGTGTCATAAGCGGGCTGGGTGTTGCCCCTGCTATCTACTGTAATATCTTCAAAGCTGAAGCCCTTCATGTATATCAGCACATCCATCACTTTTTTGGCGTTTACTTCTCCCACTATCTTGTTATAGCTGAAAGAACCTTCTCGGAAGGAGTGGCCCGTGATGCGCACTTTCATGCCTGTGGCAGGCTCGTACACCTTGACCACAGAATCTATGCGGGCTGCGGCCTCCGGGTTTTGCGCGCGGCCGGCAGCTGTAAAAATGGTATGGTCTTTTACCCGTACGGTGATGCATTTGAGCTGACCCTCCAGGGCGCGGCGGCGCCTGGCCTCACCGTTCTCATAAAACCGGGAAGGAATGCTGTGGCGGCGGCGCTGGTTGTACAAACTATCCTTTTGCCCGGCCGCATCCGTGCAGAGCGGTCCGATGCCGGAAACGGGGCTAATGGCTATGCTATCTATATAATTGTAGATTTTGGCAGTAGACCAGGGACGCTTTCGAAAAGTACCCAGTATAAGATGAGTGTAATGGTCTGCCGCCGTAAATTCTCTCTGCAGGGTGAATACCCGCTTTTTTCCATCTGTTGCCACCACGCTGGCAGCGTCCAGCTGCAGGCCGGGCTGAAGGTCTGTTAGCTGGTGGCCGGTTTCCCGGAACACCCAGGTGGTGTCAAAGCGCAATTCAATGACCGGAGGCGCGTCACCATCCTGCCAGCCTATGAGCGTAACCCTGTAGCTTCGCCCCTTTTCAAGCGGGCATAGCAGACGGGTTTGGGCATAGTTGCGCAGCGCATCCTGCGAGCGGTGTACCAGCCGTACCAGGTTGTTGCCCGCCCCGCCGCTGTACTGGTGGAACATATAATCCAGCTTGGCGCTTTCCGGAGACACGCTTTCCCAGGCGGCTGGAGCACATGGCGCGCTGAACTCCGTACAAATGTTCACATCCTCGAAACTGGGATTGGCCACTAGGTTTTGCGCCTGCACAGGCCACCACAGCGGCAATGCGGACAAAGAAAATAATATATGCCTATACGTTAGGAACATAGACGCTGAATGCCGTTTCTATAACAGAAATAATTGAAATTTATTATGTTTTATGCCCGCATTAACACAAATGTGTTAAGCAAATACAACCCTTTCCCGCCGTTCGCTGTTAATTGTATATTCCCTGTACCCTCAACTGGATTATTTATACTAAAAAAAGATATATGAAAGAACCGTTATTTACCGGGAAAGTAGCCCTGGTAACCGGTGCGGGCTCCGGCATTGGGGAGGCTACCGCGCTGTTGTATGCCGCACATGGTGCCAAAGTGATCGTATCTGATGTAAACGAACGGGGTGGCAATGAAACGGTAGAGGCTATACGTAAAAATGGCGGCGAGGCGCAGTTTGTACGTTGTGATGTGAGTAAAGCGGCTGAGTGCGAAAAGCTGGTGAGCGCCACCGTAAAGGCATACGGCCGCCTGGACGCGGCCTGCAACAATGCCGGCATTGGCGGGGAGCAGCACCTGATAGCAGACATGAGCCTGGAAGGTTTTGACAAGGTGATAGCCATTAACCTTAGCAGCGTATTCTATTGTATGAAATACCAGATACCCGCCATGCTGAAAAATGGCGGCGGCGCCATTGTGAACATGGCCTCCATACTCGGGCAGGTGGGCTTTGCCTACTCTGCAGGCTATGTAGCGGCCAAACACGGGGTGGTTGGGCTAACCCAAAACGCCGGGCTGGAGTATTCCGCTCAGGGCATACGGGTGAACGCCGTAGGGCCAGGTTTTATTGACACGCCCCTGCTGAAAGAAGCCGACCCGCAAATGAAAGCCGGGCTGGTAGCTAAACACCCCATAGGCCGCCTTGGCAAAGCGGAAGAGGTGGCAGAAATTGTGATCTGGCTCAGTTCAGAAAAAGCATCTTTTGTAACCGGCGCGTACTACCCTGTAGATGGGGGGTATCTTGCGCCATGAGGGTATATATATGCTTGCCATGAGGGGACCGGCCGCCAAGGCCGGTTTTTTTGTCTCTGCCCCGGGGCAAAATGCCTTCCACTGTAATTTCATCCTTTCCTGCCGCATTTCATACATTTCAGTTGGTAATGTATGCCGGCCCGGGTAGCGCACGGCAGCGCGGAAAAGAGCAGATGCAGCATGAGCTGAGCTTTCCGCACAGCCAGCAGCCAGATGAACCCTCATTTTTTGTTCAATGCCATCAACAACATTTATGTGCTGATCAGGAAAGACCCGGAAGCCGCCGCCCAAACGTTGGCCCGGTTTTCAGACATGCTGCGCTACCAGCTATACGAATGCAATACAGCATACATTGCCATAGAAAAGGAGATCAGCTACCTGGGGCATTGCCTTGTTCTGGAGTAACTGCGCGGGGGCAATACACTGCGGCTGGAATACAGCGTATCCAGCCAGGTGGCCATTTTTTCCATAGCCCCGCTGCTGCTCATCGCCTTTATAGAAAATGCTTTCAAGACCCTGCTGGCTGACAACGGCAAAAATTATGTAGTTTCACTACGTATACAGATATCATGAGCATCCGTTGATTATAGTGGACTATGAACCGCTGGCCCGTGAGGGCATGGAGCTGCTGATAGAAGACGTGGGTTTCCTGGAATTGGCAGCCTGCTGCAGCAGCGCCATGGAAGCCAACGAAGTACTGGCGGCGCGGCAGGTACACCCGATGTTCCTTGATATACAGATGCCCGCATCCGCGGTATAGACTTCCTGAAAAGCCTCTGCACCCGCCCCCTGACCATCGTCACCTCCGCCTATCCCAACTATGCCCTGGAAGGGTTTGAGCTAAATGTGCTGGACTACCTTTTGAAACCCATCACCCCCGAACGTTTCCTGCAGGCGGCCAACCGCACCAAAGACGCGCTGCAGCAACAGCAGGGCGCTGCGCCAGACCATCTTTTTATCAAAACTTGGCAGCGGCTTCGAAAAAATTGCCTACAACCACATCCTGTTCATAGAAGGCGCCCAGAATTATATCACCATCCATACCACAAACGGTAAATACCTTACCCTCTCCACCATCAAATCTGCTGAAAACCAGCTACCCGCCGGCCAGTTCCTCCGGATGCACAAATCTTGCATCGTAGCGGCCTGAAAAATACAGGCCTTCTCCGGCCAGGAGATTACCTGTGGCCCGCACAAAGTGCCCGTGAGCAAGAATCACCGGCTGGAAGTAATGAAGCTGATCGAGCAACGGCTCATTAAAAAATAAGCCCCACTCATTGGAAATAATGCCCTTGGCACAGGTTTTTCCCGCTTTTGCCGTCTCATTAAACAACAGCCCCCATCCCGGCCGCCCCTGCTGCTGCTGCGGATGGTTAATGCCCGCTAAACGGGGCATATGCGGCATGTCCCTACCATTTATCCTGTATATCATGCATATGTGTAAATAATACAATTAGGAAAAAGCAGGGTGTTAATTTACGGCCATCAACCTAGAAGTATTTTTAGATGAGTATTAAGCTAGTCAGCAGCATGCCCGCTCTTATGGGTATATGTCTGCTGGGATGTATGTTGTTCATAAACAAAGCCAGGGCCCAGCAAACCCCATCCAACAAGGATACGGAAACAGGCACAGTTACCGGGAGAGTGATGCAAGCCGCCAATAAAGAGCCTATCCCTTTTGCTACCGTTGCCTTGCTGAATGAAGATGATTCTACCATTGTCACCGGTGTGGCCGCTGACGAGCGGGGCGCCTTTGTGCTCAAACCCATACCTTATGGCAGCTACCTGCTGCGGATAGGTACTATGGGTTACACCCCGGTTTTCCTGAAGGTGAAGCCCAATGCGGAAAGGCCGATGTGGGAAATGGGCAATATACTCATGGAAACCGGCGCCCGCGCACTCAAGGAAGTGAACGTGGTGGGCCAGAAGCAGATGTTCACCATGAACAAAGACAGTATTGTATTTACTCCTGACGAAAACTTTCTGCCCGGCGGTACCGGTATGGAACTGCTTGAATACGTGCCCGGCGTTACCATAGACGCTAATAATAATATTACCATGGAGGGAAAAGACCAGGTGAAGTTTTATGTGGATGACAAACCGATAGCGCTCACCGGCATGGACGCCAACAGCTACCTGAACAACCTGCCCTCTTTCATGATAGAAAGAATTGAAGTGCTGAAAGCCCCACCTGATGCGGCAGAACGGGAGCAGGCGCTGGTGGAGGGCCGCACCAACATCCGCTATATCAACATCATTACCCGTAAAATACAGTTCCGCGGCTATTCCGCGGCCTTTACAGCGGGCATGGACAGCCGCCGCAACCTCAATGCCAAAATGCGGTACAACCTGAACCTGGCCCCTTTCCAGGTTACCTATTTCAACAACGGGCAATACAACTCAGACAGCAGTTACCTGAGCCGGAAGAACTTTCCCAAAGAAGCGGGCAAAGACACCACCTTCCTTGACCAGAAAAACTTCCGCACCTCTTATAACTTTGCGCATAACCTCAACGGGCGTTACGAACTGAAAATAACGGAGAAAGAAAAACTCCGCGGCTCTGTAACCCTGGGCTGGACGGGAGACGGCAGCAACGGCTACAATAACAGCATCAACAGCGACAAGAACCACAAACCCACCATGCTCAAAGACCAGGAGAGCAAAAACCGCCGCAACGGCTACCGCGCGGTAACAGACTGGTTTTATTACAAGGAATATGAAAAGCCCGACCATAAGATGGAAGCCGGTTTCAACTTCACCAAAAACAATGGCAACGGCTATGGCAACAACGATTATTTTTACCTCCTGACAGAAGATACTTCCCTGCAAAGAACTAAAAGAAAGAACGGCAACTACAGCATGCGCGCCAACTTCCACTACCGCAAACCGCTGGAAAACGGCAAGTATTATGATCTCAGCAGCAGCGTAGACCTCGCCTCCGGCACCAGTGAAAACCTGGCCCGCCGCAAGAACGTGAACGACAAGGAGCTGCTTTTTTCGCCCCGTCTTTCTTCAGACTATTCCAACTTCAACCAGAATTACGCCGTGAATGCCGCCATAGGCAAGCGCAGCCGCAAGCTGGGCTATAACTTCACCGGCCGCCTCAGCTACGCGGGCGCCAAGTCTGAGGAGCTGTACGCCGGCAACCAGTTCAATAATGAAACATATGAAGTGCGCAGCTCCATGGGCATCAACTACAGCCCCTGGAAAAACCATATGGCCAACCTGCGCTTCAACCCCGGCGTGCAATACTTTAACCAGCTGGCCCTGCTGGATTCCCTGCGGAGCAGAGTGCCTTTCAAATACACCAATGTTTCACCGGGCGTCAACTTCCAGTATGATTACAAGCAGCAGCAGCTTACATTCAACTTTAACCGTAATATGGACCGGCCCACGCCAGACCAGTTGAACCCCTTTGTGAACACGGCAGACAGTTTTAACATCCGGATGGGCAACCCCAACCTGCGACCTTCCTTCAAAAAAGACTACCGGCTGGAGTACCTGGTGCAGATCAAACGTCATCAGATCAAGGCAGGCATTGAAAAAGAGGACGCAGACGATATTATTTCCCGCTACACCAAGGTAGATTTCATTAATGATACCACGGTGGTGAATACCATCACCTACACCAACCTGGCTTCCCGCCGGGACCGGAATGCCTATATCACCATCAATTCCCACTTTTTCAAAGCCCTGCAAAACAACCGCGGCTCCTTCAACATGAATATCAGCGGCGGGGTGCGGTATTACAACACTACCACAGACGGGGGCGAAGAAGGGAAAGATGCCGTGAGCGAAAAATTTGCGCATGTAGAAGGGTGGACGTCTCACCTCACCATGTGGGCTTCCTACCGCATCCGCGTGTTCTCCGTTTCGGTGAACGGGCGGTACAACGGCCCGCGGTACTACGCGCAGGGCAAGCAGGAAGCCCGTTTCAACAGCGGGTTGCGCAGCCAGGTAAACCTCTTCCAGCGCAAGCTGAACGTGGCGTTTACCATAGAGAACCTCTTTGGCTCCACCGTGCGCAACTCCTATGAGCTGACCAGCACCTATGAGCAAACGTCTAATGCCCGCAGGAACGTTCGTTATCTCAGCCTGAACGTTACCTACAACATCCGCAAGTTCACCAAGCTGGGTCAGAAAGGGCCGAAAGACTTTGAGAAGGAAGAGCCGCTGAATTAAGCCAGCATACGGGCTTTTAGCTCAAGATATTTATTTACCACATCTACCGTCAGGTGTTCCGGGGTGGTGAGGAGAGACATAATGCCGTACTGCGCCAGCTCTTTTACGATCTGCTTTTTTTCATGCGCAAACTTCTGCGCTATTACCTGTATGTAGATATCTTCCACCTCCTGGGCATGCCGTTCATTGAGTTTTTTGATCTCCGTATTCTCAAAAAACACCACCAGCAGCAAATGATATTTGGCTAGCTGCCGCAGGTAGGGCAGCTGCCGCTGCAGGGCGGAAACAGATTCAAAGTTGGTGAACAGGATGAGCAGGGAGCGCTGGGAAAGAGAGGCGCGCAGGTGCACACCGAGGCGCTCATAGTCGCTTTCCATCCATTGCGTGGTTTGGGCGTACAGTAAATCCAGTATTTTGTTCAGCTGTACTTTTTTGTTGCTGGCCGGCAAAAATTCGGTCTGCTGTCCTGAAAAGGCGGCCAGCCCCGCCTTATCTCCCTTGCCCAGCGCCACATTGCTGAACACCAGTGTGGCATTGATGGCATAGTCAAGCAGCGTAAGCCCGTCAAACGGCATCTTCATGGTACGCCCCTTGTCTATCACGCAGTATACCTGCTGGCTCCTTTCTTCCATAAAGCTGTTCACCATGAGATTGCCTCGGCGGGCGGTGGCTTTCCAGTTGAGGGTGCGCACATCGTCTCCCCGGGTATACTCTTTGATGTGGTCAAACTCCATGCTGTGGCCCAGCACGCGCTTGCGGTGAACACCTATTTCGTTCAGCTTGTGGCGGATGGAGAACAGTTCGTAGTTGCGCAATTGCAGAAAGGAGGGATAAACTTTCACCACCTGGTTTTGCGGGAAGGTGAAACAACGCTTCACCAGCCCAAAGGGGCTCTGTACAAACACATGAACGCTGCCAAAGGCGTATTCCCCTCTTTCTACCGGCCGCAGCTGGTAATGCAATTCCTGGTCTTCCTGGCTTTTCAATTCCCCCTTCAGCAAAAAATCCCGCTGCTGGAACTGGAAAGGAATTTCGTCCAGCACCTCAATTTTTATGCGGAAGCGGTAATAGCTGCGGAGCCGGATGCTGACCGGGTTAACATCTCCGTTGCTGAACCGCTCAGCTACCTGCCGCTCCCCCTTTAATGCGTTGCGGTTGAGGTAGAGCAATATAAAGTCCAGCAAGGCAAGGCCGGCCAGGGCCATCAGCGCCAGCGTACCTATCATCATAAACAGGGGTATGAAAAATGCAACGATGAACAGTACAATGACCGCACCCAGGGCCAGGTACATCCGGACATGGAAAAAGAGGGAACGATATAGTTTTTTCAGCAGGGTCATATCAGCGGGGTACTTCTACGGCCTTTAAAATTTCGGCAATCACATCATCTGGCGTAATGCCCTCCATTTCCCGCTCCGGCGTGAGCATAATGCGGTGGCGGAGTACATGAGGAAGAATGAACACAACATCGTCTGGCGTTACAAAATCCCTGTTTTGCATAACGGCTATAGCCTTGGCGCAGTTCATCACCGCGATGGAGGCACGCGGGGACGCCCCCAGATAGATACTGGCATTCAGGCGGGTTTCATTTACCAGGGTGGCAATGTATTGCAACAGTTTTTCTTCCACCACCACCTGCCGCACCTGCGCCTGCAAGCGTTGTATAACCGTGGCATCTACCACCTTGCTCACGGTGGCGGCCAGGTTATGTTCATTTTGGTGGCGGTTGGCGGCCTGCAGAATGGCAATTTCTTCCTGCAGGGCGGGGTATTTCACTTCTATTTTGAAGAGGAACCTGTCCAGCTGCGCTTCCGGCAGGCGGTAGGTGCCTTCCTGCTCAATCGGGTTTTGTGTGGCTATCACCATAAACGGCTGCTCCAGCTGATAGGTGATGCCGTCATTGGTGATCTGCCGCTCTTCCATTACTTCAAAAAGCGCGGCCTGCGTTTTGGCGGGGGCGCGGTTAATTTCATCTATCAGGATGATGTTCCCGAAGATGGGCCCTTTTTTATACTCAAACTCCTTGCTTTGCGGGTTGAAAATGGAAGTGCCCAAGACATCGGCCGGCATCAGGTCTGGCGTAAACTGAATGCGGGAAAACTTTGCATCGAGGGTGCCCGCCAGCAACTTGGCCGCCAGTGTTTTAGCCACGCCCGGCACACCTTCTATCAGAATGTGGCCATTGGCCAGCAGGCCTGCCGTGAGGAGGTCTACCATCTGGTGCTGCCCTACAATCACTTTTGCTATCTCGGCTTTGATGGCCGCTACTGCCTCATGAAGGCCGGAGAGATCTGTGCGCGGTTCAAAGGTATTTACTTCCATTAGTTCTGTTTTATATAGAATTGATAGATACTGTCATAAAAATACTGCAAGTCTTCATCACTTACCGTATCCGCCATGCGGATGGCATGTACCTGGCTGATCATGTTATTTACTACCTCCGGCGGCTTGCCTGACTTGCGGGAGAGATTGCTGATAAATTCGGCGTTCAGCTGGCTGGTATTCATAAAATAACTGGTGCGGATATGCTCCAGCAGGTGCTGTGTCATTTTCTGCGCAAGGTTTTTGTTGTTGTGATGCAGGTAATACAGGCGCCCCAGGGTTTCCGCAAAATCAAGAGAGCTGTTGTGCAACACGGGTTTGGGCGGAATAAGCCGCTGCCGCCGCTTGCCTTCAAAAAGCACATAAAGCAATAGCAGCAAAACGGTGAGCCACAGCGCCCAGCGCAGCGAAGGGTGACGCATTAGCACCTGCCAGTTAGAAAAATCGCCCTCCTGCCGGCCATGCAATTGTTTGTAAAATTCATCCCAGTACACGTTCTTAGGGAACTGCGGCAGGTAGGCCATTTGCGTTTCCAGCGCCCTGATATTGTTTTTTTCCAGCAGAAAATTGTTGGTCCAGGTCATGGGGTTGAGCAGCACGTATAACTGGCCGTTACCTACATTGATCCTAAAAAAGTTCGGCTCGTGGCTGGCATTGGTTCCCAGTATGGTGGTAACTGCAGAGTCTGTGAGGGCCAGGGCATTATTCATGGGGATGCCTTTGGCGGAAAACAAAGTGTCTGGCGCCAGGTGAGGATTGGTAAAAGACTGGCTGTTCTCACCGGCGGCAACCTGCAGCGTTACGGTAGAATCAACGATATATTTTGTCTGGAAATTAAAGGCCGCTTCCAGCAGCGAGTCTGTTTCTTCCAGCACCAGGTACAGGCGGTTGCCGCTGCTCACGTAATTATACATGGCGTTCACATCATCTTCGGTTACGTACAGCTTGCCGGCCACAATAAAGTACAGGTTGTTGTAATCTTTCATGGCCGCGTTCTTGCGGTAGGTGGATGCAAAAGACTTGGTAATGGTCTTTGGCCTGGTACTGAACTGGTCTTGCAGCAGGCGGTGCGCCACGTAAGCCCCATAGGGAGCTTTATCACGGCTGCTGTAGCTGATATTGCGACGGGTGAAACGCGCTTCTTCCACGGCCGCGTTATTATTTACGCTGGCAAGCAGTACCAGCAGAAACAGCAGCCCGGCTGTAATAATGGATACAATGATGATAATGACTGCTCTCACCGGTGCTGGTTTAAAGATTGTCTGAACGAAGAAAATTGTTCCTCCAGGTGAGAGAACTGTCCGTTGCTCAAGGGCAGTTTACCATACCAAACATATTCATAATGCAGGGTGAGTGTTGCAAAAGGCTTATGCCATGTGGTGGGCGCCAGCTCCCGCAGGTAGTCCATATTGGTTTTGTCTTTGCCCGGGGCAATCAGTTCCCGGTTTTGAAGGGCCTGCAAGGTTTGCAGGTAGCGCATGCGCACGGCTTCCCGGTAATTACCGGCGCCAATGGCGGCCTGTGCCAGCGCATCATAGTTCACGGGCCCGGAGGCAGCCACCGGCTCATCTTCTTCCGTTTTTGCCCGCCGCGCCCAGCGGAAAATGGGAATGTCATTTTTCTGAATGAACAGTACAATAATGGCAAACAACAGTATGGCCAGCAGCCACAGCAATGCGCCTTGCAAAACCTTTGCATGGGTAGTTACCCACACCAGGGTGCGGGCGGCCCAATTGGGCGGCTGAGGTTTGCCTGGGCGCTGGTATTGCAGGGCTTTGGTATCCCGCAGCTTTTTCAAGGTAGCATCCGGCACTTCGCGAATGGTGAGGCGGGTCTGGGAACCGTCGTTCCACTCACCGGGTACCTGGTTGTCCCAAGTGGAATGGGTTACACTGCCGTTCCTGATCTTTCCTTCCAGGTCTGTATTATCTTCTGCGGCTTCCGTTTCTGTGGTGGCGGCCGTGTCTACGTACCGGAAATTATCCGCGCCTATCGAATCCTGGCCGGCTGCGTACGCTCCCCACAACAGGCATGCCCCCATTATCCATAACTTCATCCTTCTCATATGCCTTCAGGTTTTATCAGCTTGCCGTCTTCGCTGAGGCGGTAACCCGCGCGTTGTACCCGCATGGGGTAAATCACAAAATACCAGATAATAAAAGCAGCGGAACCTGCCAGTATGCTAATGCTGAGCGCTACCGGCATGGAGGTTTGGCGGGTAATAAAACTTTCCAGGAAGGCGGCCACAATGAAGATAGGTACAAGGGCTACCGTAATTTTCAGGCCTTCCATGGCGCCACGCTTCAGGGATTCCTTGCGGGTATGCGTGCCGGGAAACAACAGGCTGTTGCCCATGATCATGCCCGCCGTGCCGGCAATGATGATGGAAGAGATCTCCAGCGTACCATGTATCCAGATCACCAGCACAGAGGCCCAGCCCAGCCCTTTCGAAAAAAAGAAATACTGGAAAGAGCCCAGCATAATGCCATTTTGCAGCATCACCCACATGGTGCCAACAGAAAAACTGACGCCCAGCACAAAACAAAGCATGCTCACCCTGATGTTGTTATAGGCAATACGCAGCCACATAGACCATTCATTCTCGTTTTTATATACACCAAATGGGTCTCCGTTCTCTATGTTCTGCTCCGTCATGTTCACATATTCATCTCCCAGCACCCCGCGTATAAAAGTTTCATCGTGCGCGGCGGAGAAGGCGCCAATGATGCAAAACAGCAGGAAGTAGGCAAATGTGAACAGGAAGAGACGGTGATGTTTGCGTATCAGCAGGGGTAACTGGTAATAGAGAAATTTGGCAATGCGTCCTTTCTCCCCCTGATGGTCCCGATAGATGCGCTGAAATATACCCGCTGCCAGACCATTGATGAACTGGGTTACTTTACTGTGGCTGTAGAAGGTTTTGGCATAAGCCAGATCGTCCAGCAGGGAAGTAAAACGTTCCGCCATCTCATCCGGATCTTCCGTGGGCTCCTCCTGGATTTTCTTCCAACGGGGCAGGCTCTTTTTAATAAACGAAGATTCTCTCATTCCGTAGCGGGGATAAAAATACGCAGTGGAAATATAATAAATTTTAAATTTGTTTATGCCTATTATCAAAATACCCACCGTTTTTAATATAGACCTGGAGTTTGAGCGGGCTGACCTGGGGCGGCGGGCCGTAGCCTATTTTATAGACCTGCTGGCCAGGGTAGCGTTCCTGCTGTTGGGTATTTACCTCATTTCCAAAATGGGCCTCAGCTATAAAAACCGTGACGTGATGATGTTTGCCCTGGTAGTGGTGCCCGTATCTTTGTATTATCTCTTTTTTGAAATATTGATGAAAGGGCAAAGCCCCGGCAAAAAGGCCATGAACATCAAAGTGGTAAGCCTGCTGGGCAATACGCCGAGCGTGAGCCAGATCCTCCTGCGGTGGATGTTCAGGCTGGTAGAGTCTCCCCTGCTCAGCCTGGCCTTTATCAGCGCCACCCTCAGCCAGGAGTCTGCCTTTGTGGCTATCATCTGGCTGGCAGTGGGCGTTTTGCCTATTATTATTGTAGTGCGCTCTGATTACAACCAGCGCCTGGGAGATATTGCCGCCGGCACCATACTGGTGGTGAACAAACAACGCCATTCCATCCATGATACAATTTTCCGTGAAATAGACCAGGAAGATTATGTACCCCGGTTCCCCCAGATACTCCGCCTTTCAGACCGTGACCTCAGCAAGATAAAGGCCGTGCTGGACAATGCCGGCCGTACCCGCGACACGGTAATGGCCGTGCGTATTGCAGACAAGGTGAAGTCTGTACTGCATATAGAGAGCGACATGGACGCCCTTGCCTTCCTGGAAACGCTGCTGAACGATTATAATTACCTGGTGACCCGGAAATAAATTTCCCCTATTTCTCTTCTCCCGCTATGTAAATGCCTTTCGGATGAAATGCTTCATCAAATATGGTGAGGTTGGCGGGTTGCCCCGGGGTGATCTCTCCTCTTTCCGGCATGCCCATCAGGCGGGCGGGGTAGGTAGATGCCATGCGCAACGCCTCATCCAGCGGAATTCCTGTATGCTGCGTGCAGTTTCTCACGCCCTCCAGCAAGGTGATGGCAGATCCGGAAAGCGTACCGTCCGTAAGCGTAAACCTGTCTCCCCTGAAGATATGCGGGTAGGCTCCTTTGCTGGGCGCCACAGCGTCCGTGATCAGGAAAAGGCGGTTACCCATTACTTTTTTACTGATGGCCAGGGCGTTGTAGTCTACATGAATGCCGTCTGGTATAATGCTGGCGCAGGCATGCTCCGCCTGGTACACCGCGCCGGGCAGACCGGTATCTCGGTGGTGAAAGGCGCTCATGGCGTTAAACAGGTGGGTGGCAGTTTGAATGCCCTGCCTGAAGCCTGCAGCGGCTTGTGCAAAAGTGGCGTTGCTATGGCCGGCAGATATGATCACGCCATGGCGGAGCAGCAGGTCTATGATGGCGGGATCGCACATTTCAGGGGCCAGTGTCATCATTTTTACAACACCCTGCGCACGTTCCAGCAGCGCCTCCACTTCTTTCATTTCCGGGCGCCTGATATGTTCGGGAATGTGCGCGCCGCGCTTTGCAGGGTTAATGTAAGGGCCTTCCAGGTGCAGGCCCAATACGGAGGAAACGGGGTGGTCACGCACCGTGTCTATGGCCTTTTCAAAAATGGTCAGGCTGTTGGTGGCCAGGGTGAGCAGAAAGCCGGTGGTGCCGCTTGCCTCCAGCGCAGCGGCAATTTGCTCTAAAGCAGTGAAGGAGGGATCATCCGAAAACAGATGATCTCCTCCTCCATATATCTGCAGATCAAGCAGGCCTGGCGCAATGCTGTGGCCTGTATGGTTGATGATGCGGGCTTTTGTGGGAATGCTGTCAGGTACTGCCAGGCCCTTTACAATTCCGTTCTCGATTAATAAGGCCTTTCCTCTTACAATGTCTTTTCCTGTGTAAATAACCGCTCCGGTAAGTGCTGTCAGCATACGTAATTTTTTTCTTAAAGTTACTGCGTCCAGCCCGGATTTTGGGACAATTCTGCCCCTTCGTCTTCATATAGTTTTATCTGGTTGAGGGGAATAGGTTGCAGGTATACCTTATCGCTTTCAAAAATACGTTTAGCCACCGGCGAAGGAATGATGTACCCTTCATTGGCGCCCGTGAGCGTTACGTCTTTCAGCCAGGAGCCGGTAGCTGGCGGTTGTTTGTTCCACTCGGAGCGTACTATCCAGGCACCGCGGTTGATGTCGGGGTTTTTCTCCGTGTCTGTATACACCAGCTTTTTCCAGCGGCGCAGGTCATCCAGGCGGAAACCTTCCATCACAAGCTCCAGGCGGCGTTCCCGGCGGATTTCCCATATCATGGCCGGCACCAGCGGGTCACGCTTTTCATCGTCATACACAGTGCCGCCCACCGCAGGCTGGCCGCCAATCACCTGCAGGTCAGGCAGTTTGGTATTATTGCCAGGGATGCCGGTGGGGCGTTTGCGTATTACATTAATGGACTTGTCCAGGTCTTCCTGCGTAATGCCGGGCTGCCCCAGCGTACCCAGCTCGGCAGCTGCTTCGGCGTAGCTTACCAGCACCTCTCCGTAGCGGATCACGGGCGCGTGGGTGGGATTGAGGTTAGACAAACCAATGGACTGGTCTTTAATTTCATCGTTCAGGAACTTGAGCGTACAATAACCGGACGTAGACACTCCCAGCAGGTTCGTTTTGTTATAAGAACCGTTCGGGCGGATTTCCATGTTGTATGTACCGAACATGCGCGGATCACGGTTGGCCATTACTGCGTTGATGTTCTTGTCTCCCTGGTATAGCGGATTCGGATCAGCACCTGCTGGGTCTATAGGCAACCCGTTTGTGCAGAGGTACGTTTCAATCAGGTTTTTGTTAGGCCCTGTCTGGCCTTCCCTGTTCACATAACTGTTGAGGGAGTGCGTGAGCAAACCGGTGGCATACCGGCGGTACATGATCATTTCTTCATTCTTGGACAGATCAAGCGAATTGAAAGATTCGCGGTATGCATTCGTGAATTTGAAACCACCCTTGGTGATCACTTCATTGGCTGCCCATTTGGAGGCCGTCAGGTACTCAACCGCCTTGGCAGTGCTCAGGTTATGATATTTTTGCCAGGTGCCTTCAAACAGCATGATGCGTGACATGTAAGCCATCACCACCCATTTGGTAACGTTCAGGCCTTTCTCGCCATCTGCTGCACGCACGTTTTCCGCAGCAAACTTGAAGTCTGCCAGCACGCTGTCCATCACCTGGGCACGCGGGTCACGGGGTTTGTAGATCAGCTCTTTCTCTGTTGAAAGCGGGGGTTTGCTGAACCAGGGTACATCCCCATAGGTATTCACCAGTTCCGAGTAAGCCAGGGCCCGGAAAAAGCGGGCTACACCCCACCAGTGGTTCCTGGCCTCATCTGTAAGCCCGGGTACGGTGCCTATCCTGTCTATAAAGATATTGGCCTTTCGTATGTTGGTAAAGCTCCAGCCTCCATCTGTGGCAGGAACAATTTTAGTGAACTGCGGGGGACTGGTAGGGCCAAAATCGTCATTCAAAGATTGGCCCTGGTAGAAGTACGGCCCAAAGGTAAAACCGCTGGCATAGCCAACAAAGTAGGTAGTATAAAACCCGTAGGCGAAGGTGCGCAGATTTTTTTCATTGGCCCAGTAAGAATCATCGTCCAGTTTGTCAAGCGGGTCTCTTACCAGGAAGTCTTTTTTACACCCTGCCATCAAACCTGCCATCAATATCAGAGCTAAATATATTCTCGCTTTCATAATTATCCGGTTTAAATATTAAAAGGTGACTTGAAGGCCGAAAGAAATTTCTTTACGGTAAGGATAAACACGGCCGAATGACGTTGCATCCGTTTGCTCTGCCGTCAGGTCCACTTCAGGGTCAATGGGAACGCTCAGGTTGTCCCAGGTAAGCAGGTTCTCACCGCTGATATATACGCGTGCCTGCCTGATATGCGCCCGGTTGGTAATATGGGCCGGCAATGTATACCCCAGTGAAATATTTTTCAGGCGGAGGTAAGACATATCCAGCAGGTAGCGGGATTGTACATAGAAGTTACGGCTGTTGTTAGATTTGCCGGCGTCTGTGGGGCGGGGGTAAAAAGCGTCTGTACGGTCTGCCCTCCAGTAGTCCATCTGGTGAGTGTACCATCCTTCCGCGGCATTGAAGCCGGGTATCACTACCGGCCCGCTCGGCCACAGTTCGCGTTTGCCCACGCCCTGCAGGTAAAAGCTGAAATCAATCCCTTTCCAGTCTGCACCGGCGCGGAAGCCGTACTGGTAACGGGGTGTGGAATTACCTATCACGCGCAGGTCACCATAGTCATCCAGCGTGCTGGTACCTGAAAATACTTCGCCGTTACCGTCCAGGTCTCTGTACTTCACGTCACCAGGTCCGTATTGGAACCAGTTGGTATTGCCTGCCAGTTTTGTCTGGCTGGGGATGCCTTCTTTCGGTATCCAGTTATTCCCGTTCTTGGTGAAGTCGCTTTCCTGGAAGAGACGGTCTGTTTCATACCCCCATATCTCGCCCAGCAATTTACCATCGTAATAGCCGCTGATGGCCCTTGTGCCGGAATAACGGATGATCTCTTCCCTGAAATCAGACAGGGTGGCCATGGCGTTGATACGGATGCCGTTGTCAAGCGAATGGTTCCAGTCAATGGCCAGTTCCCAGCCGGTAGCCTGCATGGCGCCGTAGTTGCGGGAGGGGATAGTGCCGCCGTAAGAGCTGGGCAGCGTAATGCCCGGGGTGATCATATCCGTTGTTTTTCTACGGTACCAGTCAAAGCTTACACCCAGTTCGTTGTTCAGGAAACGGATGTCCGCACCGAAATCTGTAGTGGCCACGGTTTCCCAGGTAAGCGAGCGGGATACCTCCTGCGGCGTGCCTACAGTGGTCATGTTGGTGTTGCCGATCAGCCAGCCAGAGGCAGAACCACTCATAGTGGGAATGAATTTATAATCACCCAGCGGGCCAACGTTCTGGTTACCTACAGAACCATAGGAACCGCGGATTTTCAGGAATGACAATACCGGTTTGGCAAATTCCATGAACTTTTCTTCGGATATCACATAACCGGCAGAAGCCGATTTGAAGAAAGCATACTGGTCATCTTTGGGGAAACGGGAAGAACCGTCATAACGGCCGTTCAGTTCCAGCAGGAATTTATTCTTGTAATCGTAAGTGATCCTTCCAAAGTAACCATTGGTAGCCCAGTGTCCGCTGGAGCCCGTGGCAAACTGGTCTCCGGTGGCAAGTGACAGTTCTCCTCTTTCCGGGTCTATTAATCCATTCCTTTTTGAGTTATTGCTGCCATAAGTATACACATCCACATCCGTACCTACCATCAGCTTGAGGTTATGGGAACCGAAACTTTTGGTATAGGTAGCATACGCCCTGCCGGAGTTCATATCGTTCCAGGAAGAATAATAAGCCACATAGTCATAAGCCGCAGACTGGTAGTTGGGGAGATAGTTCAGCGAACCGCCCCAGAAGTCTATACCGGCCGTGCCACCGCCAACGTTCCGTTCACGGGTATTAGTGGCAGAGTACGTATAATCTACATCTATGGTGAGGTCTTTCAGCGGCCGCAGGGTGGTACCTACCTGTACGCGGTTGAAGCGGGATTTGGTCTGGTTCATATTAGCCTGCTGCACTTCTGTCAGTGCGCTGCGGAAAGACTTGCCGTCAAGCGTACCGTAAGGATAGATACGGGGCCAGCGGTAGAGATAGTACCATGGGCCATATGTATCTGCGGAGAAAATGAAAGGCGTTTCAAAGGTGGTTTGCGCCAGCATTATTTTACCGCGAACATCTACCCAGTCGTTCACCTTGGTAGTAACGTTCACATTGGCATTGTACCGGTCAAATTTATCTGTCTTGAATTTCAGCACACCGTTCTGATTCAGGTAACCCAGGCCTACGTGAAAGGTGGTTTTTTCCGTTCCGCCGGTAAAGGACAGGTCGTGCTTCTGCATCATGGTGTTTTTCTTCATGTACTCTTCGGCTACGTCCCAGGGGCGGTAGAAGAAGAGCTTGCCGTCCCTGATCTCCAGATCGCGGCCCATTACCATTTCAGGGCCAAGGTTCTGGCCGCCGTAGGTTTTTTCCCAATCCCTGATTTTCTGGATGCCGATGTCATCGAAATACATCCCTAACACGCCAAACTGGGTTTGGGCGGGGTTGTTGCTGGAGCGGCGGAGCACTTCCAGCACGGTTTCTGCGCCTTCGGCGGCCGGGGCCATGGTGGGCAGTTTGGTAGGCCTGCTGAAGGAAAAGTTATTGGAATAGTTGATGCTGGTAGGTGCGCCTTTTTTGCCGGATTTGGTGGTGATCAACACTACACCCCAGGCGGCACGCGTACCGTAAATAGAGGTGGAGGCGGCGTCTTTCAGCACAGAAATGGTCTCAATGTCTTGCGGGTTCACCATTTGCAGGCTGGGTATTTCCACGTTGTCTACCAGTATCAGGGGCCTGGCGCCGCCGCTGCTGTTGAGTGAGCCGGTTATACCACGCAGCCTGATATTGGGGTTGCGGCCAAGGTCGCCGCTGGCGGTGGTGATGGTAAGACCAGGCACCGCGCCCTGCAGGCCGCGGCCTACGTCAGAAAGAGGGCGTGATTCCAGTGTTTTTTTCACGTCTACGGTAGATACGGCGCCGGTGAGGTTGGCCTTTCTCTGTGTGCCGTACCCTATCACCACCACATCGTCCAGCTTGCGGTTGTCTGCCTTCAGCACAATGTTCACCGCACCCGTTCTCCCTACTACATGCTCATGGGTTACCGCGCCAATAGAGCTGAAAATGATCACATCTCCACGGTTCACGGTGAGGGTATATCCGCCGGTGGCGTCGGTGAAAACGCCTTTGGTAGTATTTTTCACCCTTACAGATACGCCTGGCATGGGCGTGCCGGCTTCGTCCGTTACTTTCCCTTTCAGGGTTACCGTAGTGTCTGCCACCGTATTATCTGCTACCGGAGCCGGGGGCAGCTCATGACGGCTTACGATCATGATGGTATTGTCTGATAACTTATAGCCCAGGTCTGTATTGTTCAACAAGGCTTTCAGCGTGGCGCTGACGCTCCTGGTAGCAAAGTCCAGAGACACGTTGGCGTATTTCGCCACATTTTTTGAGGCATAAGCAATCCGGAAACCGGACAGTTTTTCAAGCTGGCCCAGAACTTTCTCAAGGGTAGCATTGGAAGCCTCCATGGTCACTTTCTTCTCGTCAAGTGCCTGGCCTTTGGTGGGTATAGCCCACAAAAGGTGGATGCTGGCCAACATGCAAATGAGGGTGGAGAGGCTCAATCTCATAAAAAAACGCATTTGCGTAGAATAAACTGCTGTTGTAAAAGCCGGCAATAGCCGTCTATTAGCAAAAACCACGGATTTTTGCATAATTTGCAATAGTTTAAAATGATGAAGAAATAGCCCATTGAGGCTGTTTACGTTTTAAGCGATACCCCTCCCGACCTACCACAGACGGAGGGGTTTTTCGTAGCCCGCGTCACTCAGGACGGCGGACCCATAATAAGTGTCATGGTATAAGATTTTGGTTTACTGAACTTGATTGCTACCAGTTATCCTCTCTTTTAATTGTCCGAACATCCTTCTCCACTGATCACCACGTCTCTACCTGAAATGGTGTAGGAGGCATTGCTCACTGTACAAAGCACAAACAATACTTTGTCAAGCGTTTCAGTGCCTTCAAAAGTGGCCCTGATGCGGCATTTTTTCATTACTTCGTTGGCAAACCGGATGTTTACCTGATACTGTTCATTGATCTGTTGGGCAATGTCGTCAAACGGTACGGCGTTGAAGTCCATCCCTTTTTTCAGCCAGGCTACCGTTTCGGCTGATTTTACGGGGGTAGTCTCCACCTTTCCGGGGTTATATACGATCTGTTGATCAGGGTGCAATATGCCCAATAGCTTGCGCCCGTCTTCTTCCTCTATTTTTACCTTTCCCCGGGTTACCGTCACGGTCACAGACGGCTGATCCGGGTATGCTTTAATATTAAAAGCCGTGCCCAGCACGGTGGTTACCAATTTGCCGGAATGGATGAGGAAGGGTTGGCCCGGCTGATTTTTGATGTCGAAATAGGCTTCGCCCACAAGGGTAACCTCCCTGGTGGTCCCATTAAACTTTTCAGGATATTTGAGGCTGCTGCCTTCACGCAATACCACGGTACTGCTATCCGGCAGCAGGATGAAACGTTTACTGTCAGGCTTTTTGGCCGCAATGGCCAGTACGGGCCCGGCGCCGGTATTTTCTTCCATGGAAGCGGGGCGGCTGAACCAGAGCAGCGCGCCAATGCCGATAATGGGCACCAGTACGGCGGCGGCCCTCCACCAGGTATGGCGGCGCTCCCCGTTAAAGAGTGCGTCTTTACGGCGGCGCACCTCCCGGAAATCCTGCAGCAGCTCCCTGGCCAGCTCCTCGTCAGAACGCCATTCCACCGCTTCAGCGGCCGGGTGCTTCCAGGATTCATACCAGCTTTCCAAAGCCTGCAATTCCTCCGGACTGCACGTTCCGGCCCTGTATTTCTCCAGTAATTCTTTTACATCAAACAGGCTCATACGCTAAAAAATAAACTTCGGTTACATATATGGACAAACAATAAAAACGAAACCGTTATGCGCTTAAAAAAAATATTTTTTTAACGCTTTCACTTTGTATTTAGCGCTTATTTTTGCTTACATTTAACTTACGCAAAAGAACCAAAGTCTATTCCACATTACATTCACCATACAGACGTAGAGCTCCTCTCATTCTGGAAAAAGGGCGATCAGGGTGCGTTTGACGCGCTTTATGAACGTTATGCCGTTATGCTGCTGAAAAAAGCATATGAGAAAACCGGCGATAAAGAGACTGCCCGTGAATTTGTGCAGGAAGTATTCCTGGAGTTGCTGGAAAGGAAAGACAGGTTGGAGATACACACTTCTTTCAAAGCATATATTTTTACCGCGTTGCGCAACCGGGTGTTGAACTTCCTGCACCGGCAGGCCATTCATCAGAAGTACGAACTGTTCCAGGAAACCCGGCCGGCCGCTGCCAGCAATGATGTGGAATCCTACCTTTCCCATAAAGAACTGGTGCTGCAGATGTCTGAAGCCATTCAGCAGCTTCCGGAAAAATGCCGCCAGGTGTTTTTATTAAGCCGCAACGGCGAACTGAGTAACAAGGAAATTGCGGAGCGCTCCGGCATTTCCGTCAACACTGTGGAGCAACACATGCGCAAGGCGCTGCGTTTGCTGCGCAACGGGCTGCACCGCATCAGCGTCTTTTTCATTTTCTGATCCTTCCTTCATTTTCTTTCAGGGCCAGCAGGTAGATAAGTGAGGCCGTGCCGTCCATGGTGGGCTCATTGGTACTGTAATCCCCGTAGTCGTCATGATATACCACCAGGCTGCTCTGGAAAGCTGCGTACTCATCCGGCTCCGCCAGGCGTATGCCAATGAGGCTGCTGTAAATACTGCCGTACACAGGGCCGTCTACCAGGCCTCCATCTATCGGGTAATTTTTCAGGTGGGTGAATGCCGAATGCGGGTCTGCCGGCGTGTCTCCCCAGGCCGGCAGGCCATACACCATGCTGGTACCCCAGGGGTTGCAGCCAAACAGCCAGTCTACATTAGCCTGTGCAAGAGCGGCATAGGTACGGTCTCCGCTCAGCTGCTGGTACCAGTAGCACTGTATGGCAAAAGCAGTGGTGAGGTTATTGCTGCACCAGATGAAAGGCACTCCGCGGTAAAAGGCGTTCTGCTTTGCCTTGGCCCATACTTTTTCGATGCCCGTTCTGTAATAGCCGGCCAGTTGTGCTTTCTGCGAGGTGGCCGCTACTTTGGCCAACTCAAAATGCCCGATGTTGATGAAAGGGTACCATTGATAATGGCTGGCCGTGTCTGCACCCAACCATGGAGTTACCGGCTCCTTTTGCGCATACGCCATGCCTTCCCTCAATAGTGTTGATTTACGTGTTACACCATATAACTGCGCGGCGGCCAGCTCCATATCATCCGTCCAGTTATCTTCCGCATAAATGTAAGGAGACAATACAGACGCTGTTTGCTGCACGCCCGGCTTCTGCAGGCCCAGCTGGTAGGCAGAGCCGGCGCGTTTCAGCAATTCTGCCGCATAGGCAGGGTCTTCTTTTTTCAGCAGGGAATGGCCCAGCGCAAAGGCACTGGCAAATTTCCCGGCGGTAGAAGCCACGCCGGTGGTTTTGTTCATCTTTTTATATTTCACACCCTGTACCTGCGGCTGGCCGGAGCAAAAATATACCGGCCTTTCAAAACCGCGGCCATAAAAAGAATCCAGCGCGGGCAGGCGCATACCGCGGTGGTCACGGTCATCAGCAATCTGGTTAAACAGCCAGTCGCTCCGGGGGTGCATGCGCATGAGCCAGTCAAGCCCCCAGCGCGCTTCATCCAGTATGTCGGCGGTATTATTGCTGCCGGGCAGGCCGCTGGCAGTGTGCCGGTCCGTAAATACCCCCGGAAAATCACGGTAGGCGGCCAGCAGGTGCCAGGCGGTATTGGCAGAAGTGGTGGAATATTGCAGGTAATCACTGGCATCGTGCCAGCCGCCGACAGCGTTGATACGCGTGCTGTCAGGCATGGGGCCATACAGGGTGTACCCGTCAAAAGTATGGCAGGAGTCTTTCAGGAAAGGATTAAAACCGCAGCGTTGCTGACGGAGATAGCGCAAACAGAAGTCTGCCGCGCCGTTATAAACGTCAGCGCCTATACGAAAGACGGGAGATGAGGCATTGCCTGCTCTGAGAAAGTAGGTACCGGGTTTGCTGAACTTTGAAAAATCGAGCCGGAAACTTTGCCGGAAAGGGCCGTAAGCGCCAAAGGGCTGGCCGGCAGGCGCTTTGAATACTACCTTGTTGCTGGCGGAATCTACCAGCTCAAAATCGCTGATCGCTGATCCGTTGAGGCTCCCCCACACCGCCGCTTTCACTCCACCAGGCAAATAGCCCAGCTGGTTGATGCGGATGTAGTTCGAACCTTCCTCGCGGGCAGCCAGCAGCAAAGGCCACAGTAAAATAAGCAGTGCAAAGCGTTTCATAATAGCAGCATTGTTCCGGTTAAGAGACAAACTGCATATTATGAACCGTTACGCCTCGTTCCCGGAACCGGAAAGGTACTGCTTTTGCGCAGGCAGTTGTATCATTCTGGAAGCGGAAAGGTATTGCTGGTTGGGACTGTAAATAAACAGGCAGGAGCCGTTCCGGATCTTGCCGATGATCTTTTTGTGCAGGCTCACCGGCACGGCGGGACAACCCAGGCTGCGCCCGATATAACCTTGTACGCGGCCCAGTTTTTCATTTACATAGTCTGCCGCGTGCATAACAATACCCCTTTCCATAGCATTGTCATTAATACCCTGTTCCTCCCCTTCCAGCCTGAGGGAATAACCGTGCGCGCCCCTGTAGGTGCTGCCCGTTATATAAAAACCAAGACTGGATTTAAAGCTCTCCGGGGCATTGGAAAAATTGGTAGCCATTTCCCGGCCGGAATTGCGCCCGTGAGACACCAGGGTATTAAAAAGCAACTGGCCGGAGGCCAGGTCTATCACAAACAGCCTTTTTTTGGTAGAGGGGAGACTGAAGTCTACAATAGAAAGAATGTCTTCGTTTGCCAACTTCCCCGCCTTCTGCAGGTTTTCATGCCCCTGCAGCGCATACTGGAACGCTTCGCGGGAAAGGCCCAGCGAGTCCAGCGCCAATTGACCGTACAGCATTTCTGCCGCTGATACCGTTGCCAGCGCCGCTGCTGCGGGCGCAATAACCCCCGTGCTCTTTTTGCCGATGGAAGATACTTTCAGGCTGAAAAGGGAGGTCAGTACGATAAAGGGAAGTATGTAAGTCTTTTTACTAATACGTAAATTCATCCGCATCAATTTCTTTTTCATGTCACAAAATGGTTTTTCAGGAATGGTATAGTCTACAAAGATATCGAAAATTCATTATTTGTATTGTTGTTAAATAGAAAGAATTGTCTGGTTTTGGTCAGTTTTTAGTGAAGGTCAGGAACTCCTCGCTGCTGGCGTTGTCATCTGTAAGCCTGATCTCGGTACCAGTAATGGCCAGCACCTTCCAGTTATCCGTCAATTCACCCAGCGGCTTGTTCGCATCAGTTTTTTCACCAAAATCAATATCGAAACGGGTATTATTGCTGTTTAACGACCAGGTGCCCGGTTTGCTGCTGCCGCTTCTGACCGCCGTGACGGCGCCACCGGACGAAAAAGTGAAAACATAACCGGAAAAATCCCCGGTTTCATCATCCCCTCTTTCAGAAAAAAGCGTTACACGCCAGGTGCCGGCCGGCACAGCGCCCGGGTTATTGTCTGACCGGGAAGAGCAGGCCCCCAGCAGGGCGGCGCCTAACAACAAAAGAAATGTTCTCATAATTCCGTTACGATAAAACGCCGGCGGAGGTTGCTTTATTACGGGAAACGGTACTTTTTCAGGTGCAGGCAGGGGTAATTTTTCATAAAATGATCAATGCTGTTTATCCTGTACACTTGTACTGCATTGCCAAAATGCATACTGCTTTTTGACCGTGCGCCGCAGATGCATGCCGTTGCATTTGTTATTCGGAAAATAGTTCCATCTTTGCACCGTCAAAGACAAAAAAAATCATGCAACACAACATGTCACATATTAACAGCATAAAACGAGATAGCGGTTTTACCGGCTATACCGTATGCGGTGCATGTTATGCAGCAGAATAGGTTTTAAAAAACAGATTCAATATAACTGAGGCTCCGTACAACATGCGGGGCCTTTTTAATTTCAAGGTCATGATGGCAGAACAATTTGTCCGTACGCTGCGCTGTCAGCATTTTGCACAACCTTTTTGTGTACGCACGTAAGTTAATTACTGGTGTACAGAAAGCCCGGTTGCGCTGCGCAGCCGGGCTTTCCTTTTATTAACTGGCCGGTAGCTTAACCGTATAAAGCGCCATATTACGGATATGGAAGATGTGAGTTCGACTCTCACCCGGCCGTCATTTTAAAGAGCTTCCGGTATGGAAGAAAGGACAGATGCTCATTGTGCAACCCGGGCAGGGGTTTTGCATAGCCCCGCAGTGCGGCGGCAGTTGCCGGCCGTATGCTGTTGCCGGTGTAGTGTGCTGTTCCATCAGTATCTGTGTGTTGGAGGTTCGAATCCTCCCGGGCATAGCCCTTAGCTTAACGGTAGAGCAACAGCTTTCACAAGGAGTGAAACCACAAAGGGAGTACGCTGCTTCCCCAACAAATAGCGATAAGCCTGCAGGCCGGGAAACTTGCCGTATGATCCGGTAAGCGCCAGCAGGTGGATACAGAGGGGCATGCATGCCATACACTTGTTTTCCGAGTTGCACAACTGTATGAACAAGCCGCCCTGAGGTCCGCTTCCGTTGTTTATTGCATTGGAAAGTATCACCGGCCTGCTTATTTAAAAAACCTATGAGTTATGAAAAGGATCACTATCAACAAGCACCAGGTAGGCCTCGTTTACAAACGGGGAGATTACCTGCGTTTGCTCAAAGCCGGCAAGCACTGGCTCAATTTTACAGAAGACCTGGTTATTTACAACACCCTCCAGCCGTTCAATCCCCCGCAGGACCTGAACCTGTACCTGCAGGACGCCGCATTGGCCAGCGAGCTGATAGTAGTGGAAGTGAAAGACACAGAAATTGTGCTCCAGTATGAAAACGGGCTGTTGCAGAAAGTATTGACGGCCGGCCGCTACGCGTACTGGAAAAGCGTGATCAACTATGCGTTTGTACGGGCAGACATCAGCGTGGCAGACATAGATGAAAGCATCCCGCAGCACGTGCTGCAGCACAAGCTGGTGGTACCCTTTGTTCGTACCTATGTGGTAGAGAACTATGAAAAGGCGCTGCTGTTCGCAGACGGGAAATTCCGGAAAGAGCTGGCCGGCGGTACCTATGCCTGGTGGAAGAACAGCACGCCCATTCACGTGGGAAAGGTGGATACCCGCCAGTTGCAGTTGGAGATCAACGGCCAGGAAATTCTGACAAGGGATAAAGCCGCCCTGCGTATCAACGCCTGGGCGCAGTACAAAGTGACGGACGTAGAAAAAGCCCTGTTGCAGAACAAGGATTACGAACGCCAGTTGTACGTGCTGGTGCAGCTGGCTTTGCGTGAATATGTGGCGGCGCTCAGCTTTGATGAGCTGCTGGAGAAAAAAGACACGCTTTCCCTGCAGGTAAATGCGGCGGCGCTGGGTGTAGCAGTGCTGGGTTGCGGCATTCGCGACATAATACTACCGGGAGATATGAAAGATATCATGAACCAGGTGTTGATGGCGGAGAAAAAAGCACAAGCAAATATTATCATGAGGCGTGAAGAAACCGCCAGCACACGCAGCCTGCTGAACACGGCCAGGCTGATGGAAGATAACCCCATGTTGTTTAAACTGAAGGAGATGGAATACGTGGAGAAAATTGCGGAAAAGATCAACAACATCAGCCTGAGCGGCAATAACGGGGTAATAGAAGGCCTCAAACAGATCTTTGTTTCCCCGAAATAAAAAAGGAGCTGACTGTAATGGTCGGCTCCTTTAAACCCCATCACTCATGCCATGCTGCCTGTTTTTTTAAGGGCCGGCTCCCGGCCGGCATCAGGAGGAAAAAAGTTAATCCGGATTCAGATTTTGAAAAGATTTTAATTTTCTTATCTTCATGACCAGTCAACAACCGCGTACGCATTGCAGATCATTGGTGTATTCCATCGTTGCAGCATCCGCATTTATCCCTTGATACTGACATAACTCACGGGGAAAGAATCCGGAAACGATTGCTTAACCAGCCATGGCAGAGGATTGCCGGGAAAAAGCTGCCTGTGGCCCGGCACTGGCGTATAGATGTGGCGCGCCACAAAAGACTAACAGCATGGGATTTTTTACGAACAAGGTGATATGGATCACGGGGGCATCCTCCGGGTTGGGAGAAGAACTGGCCCTGCAGCTCTCCCGTGAAAACGCCCGGCTGATACTGACCGCGCGGAACGCGGAAGCCCTGGCCAGGGTAAAGGAGCAAACCGGCGCGGAATGTTTTCTGCTGCCGGCAGACCTGGAAAAAGACAACCTGGACCAACTGAGCGCCGCCGCGTTACAAGCCTTCGGCCATATTGACATCTTGATCAACAATGCCGGTGTTACACAACGGGCCGTGGCGGAAGAAACCCGCCTGGAAGTAGACCGGCGGCTGATGGAGATCAATTTTTTTGCACCCGTTGCGCTCACAAAAAGCCTGTTGCCCCACTTCCGGGAAAGAAAAACCGGCCAGGTGGTGGTGATGAGCAGCATGGCGGGACTGATGGGTTTTCCCCTGCGCACCTCCTATGCAGCCGCCAAACATGCGCTGCAGGGGTATTTTGAAACCTTGCAGGTAGAACATACCATTCCGGGATTTTCAGTCCTGATTGCCAGTCCCGGCCGCATCAACACCCCCATTTCCCTGCATGCGCTTACCGGCAGCGGCGAGGCGCATAACAAAATGGATAAAGGGCAGGCCAACGGTATTCCTGCGGCCACCTGCGTCAGGAAAATTGTGGCGGGTATGCGGAAGGGAAAACGGCGGGTGATAGTGGCCCGGGGTGAGCGGCTGCTGTGGGCATTTCACAAATTTTGCCCGCCCTTATATTATTATATTGCCCGCAAAGTGGGGGCCAATCAATAAAAAAGCCTAAATCAACTGTTATGACTTACATTACCGGAATTCAGCAAATAGGGATCGGTGTGAGAAATGTCCGAGAGTCCATGCTGGGATACAAGGAACATTTCGGCATGGATGTGCTGATATTTGATGACACTTCTGAAGCCACACTAATGACGCCCTATACCGGCGGCACCGTACACCGCAGGCGGGCCGTGCTTTCCCTGAACATGCAAGGCGGCGGCGGGTTCGAGATCTGGCAGTTCCAGGACCGGCAGCCTGTAGCGCCCGCGCAGGTGCCCCAGTATGGAGACCTTGGCATTTATGCCGCCAAGATCAAGTGCCGTAACATTGAAGCCGCCCATCAACACCTGAAAAGCTGCAGCTCCGTGAAAGTGGGAGAGCTGACCAAAGACCCTGCCGGCCAGCCTCATTTTTATGTAACTGATGCGCATGAAAACGTGTTTGACGTAGTAACCGGCAACCACTGGTTCCACAAAAACAGCAATGCCTGCGGCGGCGTTACCGGCGCGGTAATTGGCGTGCGTGACATGGAAAAGGCCGTTGGTTTCTACCGGGACATTCTGGGAATAGATAAAATGGTGTACGATGTGTCAGACGCCAAATTCCGCAGGGTACTGCTGAGAAAGCACCCCGGCAGCATCGGCGCGTTCCATAAACTGCTGGGCTCCGTAGAAATTGAGCTGGTGCAGTGCCTTGACCGTGAGCCTGTGAAAATTTACCATAACCGCTACTGGGGAGACTGCGGGTTCATACATCTCTGTTTCGACGTAATAGACATGTGCGCCCTGAAAGAGCACGCCTCCAAATTCGGTTACCATTTTTCTATTGACAGCATGGACTCTTTTGCCATGGAAAGCGCCGCCGGCCGCTTCTGCTACGTGGAAGACCCTGACGGTACGCTGATAGAACTGGTGGAAACCCATAAAGTTCCCCTCTACAAAAAATGGGGCCTTTACCTCAACCTGAAAAAACGTTCCCTGGAAAAACCTTTGCCGGACTGGATGATCAGGATGCTGTCTCTCAGCAAGGTTAAATAGACTTGTATTCTTTATAGCACCAGGCCGTAAAGGGCAGTACTGCCAGCAGCAGCCAGGCCCAGGGCCCGTAAAAGGCCGCGGCCGTGCCCGCCACTGCCAGCAGCAAGAGCGGGTAGGTGAGGAACATACAGGCAAACAAAACGGAATCATAAAAAACCGTGCCCTTCGTTTTCTTCCTGGCAAAATTCCGCCAGAGCACATAGAACCATCTTTGCGTGAACCAGCCTATAGCTGCCGGCAATGCCAGCAGCAGGCGGTTCCGCTTTGCGGGCGCAATATCCTGCAGGCCTGCCTGCATACCCGCTTCCAGGCGGTGATGCAAGGTGTCATTAAAGGTTTTGCTGTGATGAGATTCCGGCATGATCTCCCCGAAATGCACGTGAATGCTTTTAGGCGCCGCATCAAAAGAATCATACACAATAGAGACCGGCTGGATGTGTAACGAAGCAAGCCCTTCATTCTTCCAGGCATTAATGGCCATCCTGAACGTGCCTTTCCGCAGTGGCCTCACCTTGTATTCATTCACACAAACGCCTTCCGGGAAAATCAGGATACATCCGTCCTTCCGCAATATCTCAACAGACCGGTGAAACGTCTCTTCATTTTTTGCCAGGTTCTCCTTCCCTTCGCTCAGCCTGAAAATGGGTATCATATGCATGGCGCCCAGCAACCGCGCCACCGCAGGTTTCCTGAAAGCGTCCCCGCGCGCCAGAAAGTGGATACGGCGGGGCATCAGCGCGCCCATGATCATGGCGTCCAGGAAGGAATTGGGATGGGTACAAGCCAGGATGCAGGGATCGTGGTTTTCTTTATAATGAAATACGATGCGTTTGCAATAGAATTGCAACGCAATCCTGACCCATATTTTAAGGAGACTATACAGCATGTTTCTACGCCAGCCGATGGCAGATATTTTAGTTCACCGCATCATTTAAAAAAGATGCGTTACAATATCGTGCATTGTCTGGCGTAAAACAAGGCCTGGCAATAATTTTGTTCCCTTATTATTTCGGTTCCAGGCCCAATGGCTTGTTATACCCGTTCTGGCCGCCCGTTGCGATTTGCAGCAGCTGGGCCATCAACTTGATGATGGCCTCCAGCTTTGTAATCACATAAGGGTACAAAGGGGTGTCCTCATCCTTCAAAATAACACATTTCCCCCTGATAACATTCAGCAGGTCTTCTTCCGTAAAAGAGAAAAAATTCTGCATGCTGAGGTTATAAATGGCCAGGATGGATTCAAGCCGGCCATAGTGCATGTTGGAAAGCCCCTGCTCCATGGATACGTAGGTGGAGCAAGCAATGTTCAGCTGCTCCGCAACGTAACTCTGGGTGAAGTTGTAAAGAATACGGAGAAGGTAGAGTTTTCTGCCTATTTCTTTCATATGGAATGGATTTATCCCAAAATTAAATTCATCCATTCTATCAAGTCTTGATAAATATCAAGAAATCAGTAGTTGCCGGAACGGATACGGCTTAATGTTCCCGCCGATATTCCCAGGTAAGATGCTATGTAGTTCACCGGCACGCGTGTAATAATATCAGGATGTTGGGCCATCAGCCTGTCATACCGCTGCTTCGCATCATCCATCCTTAAAGAGAACGCGCGGTCCTCCATCTGGATATAATAGTGTTGCGTCAGTTTACGGCCAACAAAATTAAACTCCGGGAAGGCGTGATAGATTTCCTCCAGCAGGTCTACCCGCAGAGAAACACACCAGGTTTCTTCCAGCGCTTCCAGTACTTCGCGGCTATTAGTCTGCATGAAAAAACTTCGTACAGAAATAACGATATCGCTCTCTTTCATGAACCACGACGTTACTTCCTTTCCGTTGTCCTTGATGTAATAGGCGCGCACCAGGCCCTTCAGCGCGAAATAACAATTGCGGCATACTTTGCCATGCTCCAGAATGATGGCCTTCTTTTTAAAGGACACTACGTTTGAATGCCTGCGGATGGTTTCCTGTAATTCTGCTGAAAGAGGGTACAACCGGTTAAACATCGCAAACATGTTTGCATACATGGCATCATGCCAGCCTTCACTAAATTGTTCCATATAGTTCTCTGATTTTGGTTTCTCATAGCTGAGTGCCGCCCTTGGCGGGCATTGATGGTTAACCGGGGAACAACTTTTCAAATATAGGTTAAATATAAAAGAACGGCAAAATTATGTAACACCCTCCCGGCTGCAGCTGACTATTTTTGTTTGAGCCTTTCATTACAAGAACAAAGCCCATCACCGAATGTTATAACCATAAAAGCCTGCGAACATTATGGACCATCATGCACATCATCAACATGCACCCATGGCCGCCGGGCATAAAGATCATGACCACACCGGCGGTTATGACGAACATGCCGGGCATCATACCGCCAACTTCCTGCAGCGCTTCTGGATCTGCCTGCTGGTAACCGTTCCCGTACTGCTGCTTTCCCATATGATACAACAATGGCTGGGGCTGCATATTACTTTTCCCGGAGACCGGTACCTGTTGCTGGCGCTCGGTACTTTTATCTTTTTCTATGGAGGCTGGCCTTTTCTCACGGGACTGGTAAATGAACTGAAACATGGCAATCCCGGTATGATGACGCTGGTGGCAGTTGCCATTACCACAGCATACATGTACAGCGTGGCAGTGGTATTCGGCCTGCCGGGCATGGATTTTTTCTGGGAGCTGGCCACGCTGATAGACATTATGCTGCTGGGCCACTGGCTGGAAATGAGATCGCAGATGGCCGCTTCCCGCGCGCTGGAATCGCTGGTGGAATTGTTACCGGCCACCGTGCATGTTGAGCATCATGACCATGTAATGGACATTCCGCTGAAAGACCTGCAGCAGGATAATGTGGTAGTGATCAAGCCGGGCGAAAAAATACCGGCAGACGGTATCATTCTTGAAGGCAGCTCCTATGTAAATGAAAGCATGCTTACCGGTGAAAGCACCCCGGTAAAAAAAGAAACCGGCGCTTCGGTAATAGGCGGGGCAGTGAACGGAGACGGCGCTTTGCGCGTGCGGGTAACCGGCACAGGCAGCAGCAGTTATCTGAATAAAGTGATCGGCATGGTACGGTCTGCGCAGGGCGCCAAATCAAAAACACAGAACCTGGCCAATAAAGTAGCTAAATGGCTGACCATTGTTTCCATCAGCGTTGGCGTGATCACTTTCATTGTTTGGCTCACGGCCGGCCGTGAGCTGGCATACGCGCTGGAACGTATGGTAACAGTGATGGTAACCAGTTGCCCGCATGCACTGGGCGTGGCCATTCCCCTGGTTGTAGCTGTATCTACCACGCTTTCCGCCACGCATGGCCTGCTGATCCGCAACCGTACCGCATTTGAAAATGCGCGGCGCCTTACTACCATTATATTTGATAAAACAGGCACGCTTACCATGGGTAGCCATGAGGTACAACAGGTTATTCCGCTCAACGGGCAGTTTAACGCCGGCGAAATACTGCAATATGCAGGAGCAGTGCAGCAAAATTCAGAACATCATATTGCGCATGGGGTAATGCGGAAACTGAAAGAAGAACAGCTGGAGTTGTGGAAATCTTCAGACTTCCAATACATGCAGGGCATTGGCGTAAAAGGAACGGTGAACGGGAAAAAAGTAGTTGCAGCAGGGCCCAATTATTTCAAGCAGGAAAAACTGACCATGCCCGCCATACCTGACAGCATTGACCAGTCTACAGACACCGTGAACTTCGTATTGATAGATGATCAGCCCGCCGGCATCATCACCCTGGCAGACAGCATCAGGGAATCTGCCGCTGATGCCATTGCGCAGTTAAAAAGCATGCATATCAAATCTTTCCTGCTTACGGGAGACAATGAAAAAGTAGCCGCCGCCGTAGCCCAAAAACTGCAGATGGACGGTTACCTGGCCAATGTATTACCCCATGAAAAACAAAACAAGGTAAAAGAGTTCCAGGGCAAAGGGGAAATAGTAGCCATGACCGGTGACGGGGTGAACGATGCGCCCGCGCTGGCGCAGGCAGACGTGGGCATTGCAGTTGGCTCCGGTACGGATGTGGCCGCAGAAACGGCAGACATTGTTCTGGTGAACAGTGATCCGCAGGATGTTGTGCAGATGATCGCTTTCGGAAGGGCCACCTACCGGAAAATGGTGCAGAACCTCATCTGGGCCGTTGGTTACAACGTTATTGCCATACCGCTGGCGGCCGGGGCGCTGTATCCCAAATTCATGCTGAGCCCGGCCATGGGAGCCATTCTGATGAGTGTAAGCACTATAGTGGTGGCCATTAATGCCAGAATGCTGCGGGTGCGGTAGGTCTTTTCCTGGCAGTTGCATTCAGGAAAAAAATATTCATTTCATTACTAAATTATTTAGTAACATTGCTAAAATAATTAGTTTAAATGCCTGTTGGGAAAGCAGATATCATAGCTCAGTTGCAAAAGGATATCCTTCATTTACAGGGGCTCAGGCCGGCATTTAACGGTACCGAGGTAGATGTAGGGCTTGGCCCGGTGAAAAACGCATTTCCAGGCGCCACGTTCCCTACCGGAGCCATCCATGAGTTCCTGAGCATGGCGGCAGAACATGCGGCGGCCAGCGCCGGTTTTATTAGCGGTTTACTGGGCAGCCTGATGCAGAACGGCAATGTTTGTATATGGATCAGTACTTCCAGCGTCATTTTTCCACCGGCGCTGAAGGCATTCGGTATTGAGCCTGACAGGGTGTTTTTTATAACCCTGCAACGGGAGAAGGATGTGTTATGGGCTATGGAAGAAGCTTTGAAATGTGAGGGGCTGGCGGCGGTAGTGGGAGAAATAAAGGAGATGGATTTCACTGCATCCCGGCGGCTGCAGCTTGCCGTGGAGCATAGCAGGGTTACAGGGTTTGTGCTTCGCCATCAGCCGCGCCATTTGCATGCTACGGCCTGCGCTTCACGCTGGCGCATTACCCCGCTGACCAGCCAGCTGGAAGCACACATGCCGGGCGTAGGTTTCCCACGCTGGCAGGTGGAGCTGCTGAAGGTGCGCAACGGCAAGCCGGGCACCTGGGCCATTGAATGGTTTGCAGGGCGGTTCCGGCAAGTGTCAGAACAAACCGTGGTGGTGCCGCAGCAGCCTGCGCGTAAAATCGGGTAACCCGTTTAACAGGGATAACACTGGTCCGCCTCAAGGAGTGGCTATACGTGAAACTGGACAACATGAGGCAACGTTTTATTTCCATATGGTTTCGGCATCTTACAACAGATTGGTGCATACGGCGGCAGCCGGCATTAGGCAATACGGCATTTGTGCTCAGCGCGCCAGACCATGGGCGCCTGATGGTCACGGCCGCCAACGCCGCAGCGCAGCAGCAGGGAATTGATGCGGGCATGACGGTAGCCGATGCCCGGGCGCTTGTTCCCCACCTGCAGGTGCTGGACGATCAGCCGGGCCTGCCCATCAGGTTACTGACCGCATTGGGAGAATGGTGCATCCGCTTTACGCCCTTAACGGCTATAGACCCGCCTGACGGGCTGATGCTTGACGTGAGCGGCTGCGCACACCTCTGGGGCGGTGAAGCACCCTATCTGGCAGACATTGTTGCCCGCCTGCAAAAAAACGGCTATGAAGTACGCGCTGCCATGGCAGACACCATGGGCGCCGCCTGGGCCATAGCGAGATTCGGGAAGCTTTCTCCCATTGTTGAGCCTGGAGAGCAGGCAGCCGCGCTCATGCCGCTGCCCCCTGCAGCCCTTCGCCTCAACCCTGCTGTTACAGAGCGCCTGCACAAACTGGGCTTGCACCAGGTACACAACTTTATTGGCATGCAACGCTCCGCCCTGAGGCGGCGCTTTGGCCCCGGCCTGCTGCAGCGGCTTGATCAGGCGCTGGGCCTGGAAATAGAAGCCTTCCTGCCATTACAACCTGTTGAAGCCTACCAGGAAAGACTGCCCTGCCTGGAACCGATTGTGACCGGCACAGGCATTGAGATAGCTGTTCAGCGGCTTTTGGAAGCGCTATGCGCGCGTCTCCAAAAAGAAGAAAAAGGTTTGCGTACGGCCGTATTCGAAGGGCACCGGGTAGACGGTAAAGTGGAGCAGGTGACAATAGGTACCAACCGCCCTTCCCACAACGCTGCCCACCTGTTCAAGTTGTTCGAGCTGAAAATCCCTTCCATGGAACCGGCGCTGGGCATTGAACTTTTTGTGCTGCATGCCCCCAAGGTGGAAGAAGCCCCTTCCCGTCAAAACGTTTTCTGGAACAAGGCTGGCGGACTGGAAGACGCTAACATGGCGGAGCTGCTGGACCGCCTGACGGGCAAAATGGGAGCAGGCATCATCCATCGTTATCTACCCGCGGAACACTATTGGCCGGAACGCTCCATGCGGCCCGCTACAGACCTGCATGAAAAAAATACGGCCGCCTGGCGCACAGACAGGCCCCGTCCTATCCGGCTGCTGCCGCGGCCGGAACCCATAGAAGTAACAGCCCCCATACCTGACTATCCGCCCATGCTGTTTCGTTACAAAGGACAATTGCACACCATCAAAAAAGCCGATGGCCCGGAGCGGATTGAGCGGGAATGGTGGCTGGAAGGCGGAGAACACCGTGATTATTATTGCGTGGAAGATGAAGAAGGCCGCAGATACTGGCTTTTCAGGTCTGGCCACTATGATGTGGACAGGCCCCGCAACTGGTTCATCCACGGTTTTTTTGCGTAAAGGAAACAAGTGAAGTATGCGCTACACAGAATTACAGGTAACATCCAATTTCAGCTTTCTCCGGGGCGCTTCCCATCCGGAAGAACTGGTAGAACAGGCCGCTGCTTATGGATATACTGAAATAGCCGTTACAGACCGGAATACCCTGGCCGGCATTGTGCGGGCCCATGTGGCAGCAAAGAAACACGGCATCCGTTTCATTCCCGGCTGCCGGCTGGATTTGCAGGATGGCCCCAGCCTGCTTGCTTACCCCACCAACCAGGAAGCCTACAGCCGGCTCTCCAACCTGCTCACTACCGGTAACCTGCGGGCGGAAAAAGGAGATTGCCACCTGTACAGGAATGATGTATACCAGCATGCGCAAGGTATGCTGTTCATAGCCGTGCCGCCTGCCCAGCTGAATGAAACGTTTGACTTTGACCCCGCCTTCCTGAAAACCATGCAGGAATACCGGGAAGCCTTCGGCCACCAGCTTTACCTGTCAGCTACCCGCTCTTACCAGGGAGACGACCTGAAAAGACTGTATCGCCTTTCCCAATTGTCCAAACAATTCAACATTCCGCTGGCAGCCACCAATGACGTACATTATCACCACCCCACGCGCCGCGAGCTGCAGGATGTGGTCACCTGCGTACGGGAAAAATGCACCATTTACACAGCCGGTTTCCGGCTGCACCAAAACAGCGAACGGTACCTCAAACCCGCAAAAGAAATGCACCGCCTTTTCCGCCAGTATCCAGACGCCCTCCGCCACGCCTGTGACATTGCGGATGCCTGCCGGTTTTCGCTGGATAGCCTGCAATATGTTTACCCGGAAGAAATCACTAATAAAGGCCGCAGTCCACAGGAAGAGCTGGTGGCACTTACCTGGCAGGGCGCACGGGAACGTTTTGGCGATACTATTACATCTAAAACCGTGGACACCATTAACCATGAGTTGAACTTCATTAAAGAGATGGATTATGCTGCATATTTCCTGACAGTGCATGATATTGTACAGTATGCACGGGAGCAAAAGATCCTGTGCCAGGGCCGCGGCTCCGCCGCCAATTCCATTGTGTGTTATTGCCTGGGTATCACATCTGTAAGCCCGGACAGAATTGACCTGCTGTTTGAACGTTTCCTTTCCTCCGCCCGCAACGAACCGCCAGACATTGACGTAGATTTTGAGCATGAACGCCGCGAAGAAGTGATACAATACATCTACAACAAATATGGCCGTGACAGGGCTGCCATTGTAGCTACCGTTACGCAACAACGGCAAAAAGGCGCCATCCGGGATGTGGGGAAAGCCATGGGCCTGTCTGTGGACACCATTAACCGGCTTTCTTCGTCTATTTGGGAGTTTACCCCGGAATGGTTTGAAGAGAACCGCCTTACTGAACAGGGCCTTAACGCCGGAGACCCGCATCTGCGCAAAGCATTGCAACTCACGGAACAGTTCATCGGTTTCCCCCGCCAGCTTGGGCAGCATACCGGCGGCTTTGTGATCACTCAAGGCAAGCTGTCAGATCTATGCCCTATCCTGAATGCACGGATGGAAGACAGGACCTGTATTGAATGGAATAAAGATGACATTGATGCACTCGGTTTTCTAAAAGTAGATGTATTGGCACTAGGGATGCTCACCTGCATCCGGAAAGCTTTTAATCTTTTGGAAACACATCATGGTAAATCCTATACGCTTGCCAACATTCCTGAAAATGATGATGGTGTATATGAGATGATCGGCCATGCAGACACCATCGGCGTATTCCAGATAGAAAGCCGGGCGCAACAGTCTATGCTGCCGCGGTTGAAGCCGAAGAATTTTTATGACCTGGTGATTGAAGTGGCCATTGTACGGCCGGGGCCTATCCAGGGAGATATGGTGCATCCTTATTTGCGCCGCCGTAACGGGGAGGAAAAAGTAGAGTATCCATCACCGGAGCTGGAAAATATTCTTCATAAAACACTAGGCGTGCCTTTGTTCCAGGAGCAGGCCATGAAAATTGCGATAGAGGCGGCTGATTTTACACCTACTGAAGCAGACGAGCTTCGCCGGAGCATGGCCACCTTCAAAGCACCGGGGCAGGTGACGAAATTTGAAGAGAAACTGGTAGAGGGCATGGTGAAAAATGGCTATAAACGGGAATTTGCCCAACGCGTATTCCGGCAACTGGAGGGCTTTGGCAGCTACGGCTTCCCGGAAAGCCACGCCGCCAGCTTCGCGTTGTTGGTATATGTTTCGTCCTATATCAAATACCACTACCCTGAAGTTTTTGCCTGCGCCCTGCTGAACAGCATGCCCATGGGTTTTTACCAGCCGGCCCAGATTGTGATAGACGCCAGGAAACACGGGGTAGAAGTGCGGCCTGCAGATGTTAACCATTCTTCCTGGGATAATACGATAGAAGAAAAAGCCGGTCAATACTACGCCCTTCGCCTTGGTTTCCGGCAGGTGAAAGGTTTGAAAGAAGAAGATATACAAACGCTTTTGAACGCAAAGGAAGGAGGTTATACCAGCATACCCGCATTGCGGGATGCCGGTGTACCGTATACCACCCTGGAAAAACTCGCGGATGCCGATGCATTCAGGTCAATAGGCCTTGACCGCCGCCGCGCCCTCTGGGAGGTATCCGCCCTCCAAGACCGGCCCACCGGCCTGTACACCGGCCAGGCAATCCCTGAAACACCTGCGCAGCTGCCGGAAATGCGGGAATCGGAACATGTGGTGCATGACTACGCAGCCACCTCGCTGTCTTTAAAAGCTCACCCCGTCAGCTTTGTACGGGAAAAGCTCCGCCTGCTCCATATCCTTTCCACGGAGGAGCTGAATAACCTGGCAGACGGTACACCGGTAAAAGTGGCCGGGCTGGTGCTGGTACGGCAGCGGCCTGGTACCGCCTCCGGCATCTGCTTTATTACCATAGAAGATGAAACCGGCTGCAGCAACCTCGTGGTTTTTGAAAAACTCTTTACGAAATACCGCAGGGAGATCCTCCAGTCCAAATTATTGATGGTGGAAGGAAAGCTGCAGCGGGAAGGAGAGGTGGTGCATGTAGTGGTACAGCGGTGTTATAACTTGAACAAACTGCTACTGCACCTTACCGCAGTAGATGAAAAGCCGCAGGACAGCGGGCAGACAAGGATTTTCCCCGAAGGGAGGAATTTCAGGTAAAAGAGCCGCATGGCGGCTTTAATTAATTTGCTTATATGATGCTTTTTCCCTAATTTAAAATGTTAGCTCCAACATCTTGTCAATACAGTAAACCCCTTCCACCGCTAGTCTGGGAATGCTTGGGCTAACCCATTTGTAAACTCTAAATCGTTGCTCTATGCGCCAACGTTATTTCCCTATCATCTCCATCACGCTGCTTTTTGCCTGCGGCAGCCACAGTGGTAACAAAGAAAAACAGTCGGTTGATAAAGGTTCCCAGACCATCGGCTGTAAACCCCAAACAAACGATAAAGAATGGTACAGCACCGGAAAAAAAGCGCCCAGATTTGAGGGCCTGGGAGGCATTGATTTCAAAATATCAACGTCCAGCAAGGAGGCTCAGGAGTACTTCAACCAGGGGTTAATGCTGGCATATGGGTTCAACCATGCCGAAGCGGCAAGATCTTTTTATGAAGCAACCCGGCTGGATTCCACCTGCGCCATGGCCTACTGGGGATTTGCGTACGTACTAGGGCCCAACTACAACGGCGGAATGGAAGAAGATAATTTTCAACGTGCGTATGACGCATCCTTAAAAGCCAACGCACTTATCAGGAATTGCACGCCCAAAGAAGCGGCGCTGGTCAAGGCATTAGCTACCCGCTATGCAGCACAGCCACCGGCAGACCGCAGTCCGTTAGACATTGCCTATGCCGCCGCTATGAAAAAAGTATATACACAATATCCAACAGACCCTGACATTGGGGCTTTGTATGCTGAAGCGCTGATGGACCTGCACCCCTGGGATTTGTACGATAAAGAAACCAAAGCGCCAAGGGCCTGGACGCCGGAACTGCTGGCCATCCTGGAGCACCTGATCAAAACAAACCCCGGGCATCCGGGGGCTCACCACTTTTACGTTCACGCACTGGAGGCCTCCGCCACGCCCGAAAAAGCCCTGGCCAGCGCAAACTTGCTGGATACGCTGGTACCTGGCTCAGGCCACCTGGTACATATGCCCTCTCATATTTACATCAATACAGGAGATTACCACCAGGGCTCGCTTTCAAATATCCGCGCAGTAACGGTTGACAGTATTTATACAACCGCCTGCCATGCGCAGGGCGCCTATCCTCTAGCGTATTATCCACACAACTATCATTTCCTGGCAGCAACAGCCACACTGGAAGGGAACTCGAAATTAGCCTGGAATGCATCAAAAAAATTGCAGTCACATACTTCAACGGATATCATGCGGACACCCGGCTGGGGAACATTGCAACATTATTATACCATTCCATATTACATTGCCGTAAAGTTTTCCATGTGGGATACGATTATGGCAATCCCCCCTCCCGCAAAAGACCTGGTGTACCCCAGGGCAATCCTCCACTACGCCAGGGGCATGGCATACCTTGGGAAGCACGATACCCCTGGCGCACAAAAAGAAATGGACAGCCTGCGTATACTGGCGGCCGACACTTCACTTCAGGACCTGACCGTTTGGGAGATCAATACCACTGCAGACCTGGTGCAAATTGCAACAAAGGTGCTGGGAGGCGGAATTGCATTTAAACAAAACAAGATCGCTGAATCTATTTCTTTATTGAAGGAAGCGGTTGACCTTGAAGATCGCCTCAATTACAATGAACCTCCGGATTGGTTTTTCTCCGTCCGGCATCATCTGGGCGCTATATTACTCAAAGCAGAAAAATATGGAGAAGCTGAAAAAGTGTATAGCAGAGATTTACAAACCTGGCGGAAAAACGGCTGGGCTTTGATAGGGTTGCATCATGCGCTGGCACTGCAGAAAAAAAATGATGAAGCGCAGAAAGTTAAATCCGCTTTTGATGAAGCCTGGAAATATGCGGATTTCAGGATTTTATCGTCTTCGAGTATTGTGGAATGAGAACCTGAAATATTAACTGCTTGCCGGAACCGGCATCACTATGATGCAACAAAAAAGCCACGATGATCTCGTGGCTTTTGCTCCCCCTGCTGGACTTGAACCAGCGACCCTCTGATTAACAGTCAGATGCTCTAACCAACTGAGCTAAGGAGGAATTTTTCCCTCTCAGCAACTGAATCTCAATCGCAAATTGGGATTGCAAAAATAGGCAAATTTTTATTTCTGCAAAATCTAATTCAACTTTTTTTCTAAACAGCCCTGTTCCGGGTAGCTTCAGGTACCGCCGCCTGTCTCAACCGCAACATTCCCCCCTAGGCAATATACATATTATCAAAAAATAATACGACAGGGACGTCGCGCTGTTTGCAGGTTTTTACCAGCCCAGCCAGCTTTTCTCCAGCCCTACAAACACCCCTTCTTCCCGCAGCTCTACCGGGTAAGTTTTGAGGTAAAAGCCCTCGCCGCTGCTGTTGTAGCCGTTTTTTACATTGAAACGGTAGCGGTGCAAGGGGCAGATGACGTTGCCCTTGTCATCTATATGCCCATCTGCCATAATGCCGCCGGCATGCGGGCATTTATAGGCAAACGCGTACAGCTGGCCCTCATGGCGGGTGAAACAGATCTTTTTACCGTTCACTTCATGTACGGTAATGGTCTTCTCTTCCGCCACCTGCTCATCACTGAGGCGGTACCAGTTGTATTGTTTGGCCATTAAAAGAAGTATTCGGTTTTGTAGGGATAGCGCTCGCGGTAGAGCTGTACTACCTTGTCCAGTATGGTTTTGCGCAGCTCGTCAATGTTGCGCCTTTCCGTAGCGGAAATAAACACGCAATTACCGTGGGTGCGGTGCTCCCAGCTTTCCTTGAGCTGCCGCAGAATGTCCTGCTTCACATCGTCCGTCAGCCACTCGTCAAAGGTCTGCGCCTCATACAGGTCCATTTTATTGAAAATGAGAATGGTGGGCTTGTCCATCGATTTCAGGTCTGCCAGCGTGCGGTTCACTACTTCAATCTGGTCTTCGTACTTGGGATGGGAAATGTCTACCACATGCATCAATATGTCACTTTCCCTTACCTCATCCAATGTAGATTTGAAACTTTCCACGAGGTGGTGCGGCAGTTTGCGGATGAAACCTACCGTATCGCTGAGCAGGAAGGGCGTTTGCTCAAACACTACTTTACGTGTGGTGGTATCAAGCGTGGCAAAAAGTTTGTTCTCGGCAAATACTTCGCTTTTAGACAAAAGGTTCATGATGGTGCTTTTGCCCACGTTGGTATAACCCACCAGGGCCACGCGGATGTACTCGCCACGGTCTTTCCGCTGGGTGAGGGCCTGCTTGTCTATTTCCGCCAGGCGCTTGCGCAGCAGGGATATCTTGTCTTTTACGATACGGCGGTCTGTTTCAATTTCCGTTTCACCGGGGCCTCTCATGCCAATGCCCCCTTTCTGCCTTTCAAGGTGCGTCCACATACCGCGGAGGCGGGGAAGGATGTACTGGTATTGCGCCAGCTCTACCTGCACCTTGGCCTGCGCCGTGCGGGCGCGGCGGGCAAAAATGTCGAGAATAAGGTCGCTGCGGTCAATCACTTTCACCTTCAGCTCTTTCTGGATGTTGGCTATCTGCGACCCGCTCAGCTCATCGTCAAATATGACCAGGCTGATGTCTTTGCCCACCACGTACTGCCTGATCTCTTCCAGCTTTCCCTTGCCTACAAAGGTGGCCCTGTCAGGATGAGCCAGCCGCTGCGTGAAGCGTTTCACCGCTGCTGCGCCGGCAGTTTCTGCCAGAAAGGCCAGCTCGTCCAGGTACTCCTGCACCTGCGCATCCGTTTGTTCTTTATGAATGAGGCCTACCAGCACGGCCCGCTCGTCACGGTCTACTACTTGTTGTTTTTCTATCAAAGCGTCTTTTGAATTTGTGCAAAGTTAATGAATCCGGCGGGTAGGGTAAATTTTCCTACATTTATGGCTCATCACAACAAAATCTACACCAATGCGTAAAACACTCCTGGTAGCAGGTATTTTATTCATTCAGCAAAGCATGGCACAACAGAAAATGAACCCGCAATTGCTCTGGCAACTGGGGCGGGTAGGCGGCGAAGCCGTTATGAAAGATGGAACAGTATTGTACGGGGTATCCCGCTACAGCCTGACAGACAATAAAAGCGAGCGCAACCTGTATGCGGTTTCCCTCAAGGGCGGCGCGGCCAAACAGCTTACGCAGGGCGCGGGGTCGGAATCCGGCGCGCAGGTATTGCCCAACGGCCGTATCGCCTATAACTATAAAGGGCAGTTGTGGGAAATGGACAAAGATGGCGGAAATGCCATACAAAAAACCAATGTGGAAGGCGGCATGCAAAACATCCGCATTTCCCCGAAAGGCAGCCACATCCTTTTCTCCAGGGAAGTGAAGCTGGAAAAGATCAATGGGGCAGACCGTTACCCTGACCTGCCCAAGTCTAACGTGCAGGTGTACACTACGCTCAATTACCGCCACTGGGATACCTGGGAAGACGGCAAATACAACCACGTGTTCTACGCCACCTACAATGCGCAAACGGGCCAGGTAGGCGAACCGGTAGATATTATGAAAGGCGAATTGTTTGATTGCCCGCAAATGCCTTTTGGCGGCGCGGAAGACTTCATCTGGGATCCCTCCGGCGCCAGCATCATTTACGTATCCAAGAAAAAGCACGGGAAAGATTACGCCGTCAGCACCAATACGGACATTTACCGGTACAACCTCTCCAGCGGCCTTACAGAAAATCTTTCCGAAGGAAAAATGGGGTACGATGTAGCGCCCGCCTTCGATGAAAGCGGCAGGCAATTGTTGTGGCTCAGCATGGCGAGAGACGGGTTTGAGGCGGACAAGAATGACATCATCCTTTACCAGGCAGACACCCGGAAAACCCTGAACCTCACCAAAGACTGGGACGGTACCGTATCTGCCGCCCGCTTCAGTGCAGACGGCAAAAACATCTTCTTCCTGGCCGTAGTAAAAGGTACGGAACAGCTGTTTGAGATCTCCCTGCAGAAACCCGCCATCCGCCAGGTTACCAAAGGGCAATTTGACGTTAACGGTTTTGTAGGCCAGCAGGGCAACACCCTGGTGGTAACCCGCGCGGATATGAACCACGCCGCCGAGCTGTATACAGTAGACATAAAAACCGGCGCCATGCAGCAGCTCACCAGGGAAAACAACAACGTGTACGATAACCTGCAAATGAGCAAGGTAGAAGAGCGGTGGACGAAAACCACGGACGGCAAAGACCTGCTCTCCTGGGTGATTTACCCGCCAGACTTCGACCCTGCCAAAAAATACCCCACGCTGCTCTACTGCCAGGGCGGCCCGCAATCTGCCCTGAGCCAGTTCTACAGCTTCCGCTGGAACTTTCAGCTGATAGCGGCGCAGGGCTATATTGTAGTGGCCCCCAACCGCCGCGGCATGCCCGGCCATGGCGTGAAGTGGAATGAAGATATCAGCAAGGACTGGGGCGGGCAACCTATCAAAGACTACCTGGCCGCCATAGACGATGTAAGCAAGGAACCTTACGTGGATAAAAGCCGCCTTGGCGCGGTAGGCGCCAGTTACGGCGGGTATTCCGTATTTATGCTGGCCGGCGTGCACCAGAAACGTTTCAAGAGTTTTATTGCGCACGACGGGCTGTTTGACCTGCGCAGCTGGTACGGCACCACCGAAGAACTGTGGTTTGCCAACTGGGACATCGGCGCCTACTGGGACAAGGCAAACGCCAAGGTATACGAGCAATTCAACCCCATCAATTTTGTAGATCAATGGGACACGCCCATTATGATAGTGCAGGGCGGCATAGACTTCCGCGTAGGCATAGAGCAGGGGCTGCAGGCCTTCCAGGTGGCCCAGCTGAAAGGCATCAAAAGCAAACTGGTATATTTCCCCGAAGAAAACCACTGGGTGCTGAGCGCGCAAAACGCCATTGCCTGGCAGCGGGAGTTCTTTGGCTGGCTGAAAGAAACCTTATAAAATACCGACCATGTTTACCACGCTTCTCTTTCACGTGCAAAACAATGTAGCTACCATCACGCTCAACAGGCCCGATGTGTACAATGCCTTTAATGACACGCTCAGCTATGAGCTGCAGGATGCGCTCAAACAGGCGGAGAAAGACGCGGCTGTGAGGGCCGTGGTGCTTACCGGCGCCGGCAAGGCCTTTTGCAGCGGGCAAGACCTGAAAGCAGCGCAGGAAGGCAAACGCAACCTGGGAGACTCGCTGCACAAGCGGTACAACCCCATCATCCGCGCCATCCGCAACATGCCCAAACCGGTGATCTGCCGGTTGAACGGCGTGGCCGCGGGGGCCGGCTGCTCCCTGGCCCTGGCTTGCGATGTGATTGTTGCCGCGGAAAACGCCACCCTTATTGAGATCTTCATCAACATAGCCCTGGTGCTGGACTCCGGTTCCTCTTATTTTCTGCCCCGTACCATAGGCTACCACCGGGCGTTTGAGCTGGCCACCAAAGCCACCAAACTCACTGCCGCAGATGCCCTGCAAATGGGACTGGTCAACAAAGTGGTAAAAGCAGAAGAGCTGGATGCCGCTGTGGAAGCTGAAGCCGCCTTCTACGCCCAGGCCCCTACCAAAGCCATTGCCCTTATGAAAAAAATGCTGACCAAAGGCATGACGGAAGATCTTGACACGGTGCTGGATTATGAGGCCTGGTGCCAGGAAATTGCGGGTAATACAGAAGACAACCGGGAAGGCATACAAGCCTTCCTTGAAAAACGGAAACCGGCGTTCAGCGGGAAATAAAACGGCCGCTGTTCCCGGCCGGGACCCGGGCTTTCCGGCCTCCTTCTCTCCGGCACACACCCCTGCTTTTTAATGGTATTGATCCAAACAAGTTTGTGTAGTTTACACAAACTTGTTTGTTTTATGCGGCTGCGGCAAACTTTCATGAACGCTTTCCAGCCCTCTTGTTGTTATTCAGGCCGATCTTCTATCTTCAGGTCTACTTAAGGTTATCTTAGGGTCATCCTGGGGTTTTTTATACAGAATACCCTAAGAAAACCCCAGGAAAACCCTAGGATGACCCCAGGATGATGAATAGATGACAACAATAAAAAAGGGCCGACCATTAAGGTCAGCCCCGCATTAGTTTGATCACTATCTTATTACAGCCCGCTCAGCGCAATCCCGACGGAATAAGGCCTGATATCTGACGCAACGCCGGTGTTGTCTTTAAACAGCGGGTTCAGGTTTACCGTACCGAACACGGAGAAATTACCGTACCCGATGCGGGCGGTGCCTGCAAAGCGCCAGGGGTTGAAGAAACGTTTGTTTTGTTCCTTGATGATATTCTTTTCGCCGCCCAGGGTGTTTTTACCCTTGGTATGCGCGTTTACCAGCATGCCCACCTTTGCGCCAATGGAAGCCTTGAAGCCCTTGTTGGCATTGTCTGACACCTGGCGGTAGCGGAATTCGAGGGGGATTTCCAGGTAATTGGTAGATACCTTGTATTTTTTATATGTTTCTGACGAAACAAACCGCACCTCATTGGATGACCCGTTGTTCATGGGTATTACCTGCTTGTTCAGGAAAATATTGCTGGAGCTGAAGCCCAAACCCAGCGCCACGCTGAAGTGAGACTTGGAAATGGGAATATCATACATCAGGGCTACGTTGAAGCCGCGTGATAATCCTTTTGTTTTAACACTGTCCGGAGCGGAGGCCCAGCCGTCATAAGAAAAACCGATCACCAGGAAGTCCCTGGAAAAGGAGGCCTTCTCACGGGCCTTACCAATGGCCGCGCCAGCCATATTATCCTGTGCAAAAACACCCGCTGAAACCGCGATAAAACCCAGTGTAAAAAGTAATTTTTTCATAATATGTTTAAATGCTTGGCAAAAAGAATATCAGGCAAATTTAATGGAATGCAAATAAATCAAACGGTTAAAATATTGCAAAAATAATACATGGTAATTAAGAGGACCGTTTTACGGGATTTTAAGTAAATTGTATGATTAGTAAATAGCCAGACCAAAATCAATCCCGTTATACGGAACGCAATACCACCCTTACCCCATAGCCCTCGTGAAGCCTTACGTATGGCGAGATTGACAACTATTGTTGCATGAAAAAGAACAGCGGCCCCGTTATCATTGTTTTTGTTGCTGCCATCGTTTCCGTTGCCTGGTTTGCCTGGCAGGCCTGGTCTGCAGACTCCGCCGTAGTGAAGATCAACGAGCGGGTGAGGCTCACCAGTGACAGGGTCCGCCAGCTGGAGCAGGTGGCATATATGGCCAAAACCCTGGAATCTGCAGTAAGAGGTTACGTTATTACCGGAGACACCGGCTTCCTGGTACGGGCAGACCAGATGGAAACCCGCCTGCGAACACCCGTGCTGAACCTCCAGGTCATGAGCGGAGGCAGCCGGGCAGACGAGCTGCGGATGGACTCTCTCAAAACCGCCGTGCTGAAACGGATAGTACTGTACAATTACCTGGTATCCGCCGCCCGTGAAGCGCCCGTAATGGCCGGCGCCATGATCCAGACAAGGAAAACGCCCGCGCCGGAAGACGACCTTACCCTGCTCATTGACCGTTGCCTGGAGCAGGAGCATGCCCGGCTCAATAACCTCCTGGGCACCCAGTGGTTTCACAGAAAACCTTTCCTGCTGTCTATCATCGGCAGCATAGTGGCAGCCCTGGTGATGCTGGGCGGCCTCTACCGCATTGCCGCCAACCTGCGCCGGGCGCGTACCGTTACAGCAGCGCTCACGGCCAGTGAAGAAAAATACCGCCAGCTCATAGAAGATGCGGGTACCACGCTGTTTACCACTAACCGTGGCGGCTTTTTCACCTACGTGAACAAAAAAGCTTTTGACCTTACCGGCTACACGGCAGAGGAGCTGATCAACAAACAATACACCATGCTGCTGGACCCGCCGGTGCAAAAGGAATTGCGGGAATTTTACGAGAACCAGTCTTTTGACGGCACGCCTGAATCTACCTATTCCTTCCCCATCCGCATGAAGAACGGGGAGAAAAAGTGGGTGGAACAGCATGTGGTGCTGGTGGAACGGAACGGCTTCTTTGCCGGGTACCAGTGCGCGGTAAAAGACGTAAACCAGAAAAGAATGGCGGATGAGCAACTGGCGGAAGCCAAAAAGGAGATGAACATTCTCAACAGCAGAATGCAATCCATACTGGAAAACACCACGTCTATTGTTTTCATTAAAGACGTGCACGGCCGCTACCTGCATGTGAACAGGCGGTTCGAAGAAGTGTTCGGCGTTACGCTGAAAGAGATCAAGGACCGTTCTGATAAAGACTTCCCGAACATTCTCCACCCTGACAAACATGCCTTGACAGACCGTACGGTGATCCTCTTCGAGAAACCGCAGGAAATGGAAGAAAGCATTGAGATAGGCAACGAGACCCGCTATTTTTTCATCAACAAGTTTCCCCTGCGTGACCATACCCTGCGCGTATACGGCCTCTGCGGCATTGCCACAGACATTACGCCGCGTATAGAAGTAGAGCACAAACTGATAGAAGCGCGGCGCAAGGCGGAAAACGCCAAGAAGGCGCAGGAAGTGTTTATGGCCAATATGAGCCATGAGCTGCGCACCCCGCTGAACGGGATCATTGGCGTTACCAACCTGCTGCAGCAGCTGGAAGGCGGCCCCGAGCTGCGGGAGTATGTGAGTGACATACGGGAGTCTGCCGGCAACCTGCTGGTGCTGGTAGATGACCTGCTTGATTTTTCCCGCATCAGAACGGGGCAGCTGCACCTGGCCAAAGAAGACTTTGACCCGCGCCACCTCATTTTGCGCGCAGCAGGCAAGCACAGGCAGCGCGCAGAAGCTAAAGGCCTGGCCTTTCACTGCGAGCTGGCGGAAGCGGTGAAAGACCATGTGCTGGGAGACCCGACGCGCCTCAACCAGGTACTGGAAAACCTGCTGGACAATGCGGTAAAATTCACGGAAACGGGCGAAGTGCGGCTCACAGTGAAAGTAGCGGCGGCCAACGAAAAAAATACCATGCTGCTGTTTGAGCTGCAGGATACCGGCGTTGGCATACCGGCGCCCCTGCTGCACGACCTTGGCGAGGGTTTTTCCCAGCTGCAGGGCGGCAATGACCGCAAGCACAGCGGCACCGGGCTGGGACTGGCGCTCACCCGCCAGCTTATTTTGCTGCAACACGGCAACATCACCATCCGCAACAACCCCGCGGGCGGCACTGTTGTGAGTTTCTCCATCCCCTTCAGCCGCAGTTTCCAAACGGCTGCCCCCGCTGAACCTGTACCGGAGCACGCACCCCTGGAGGGGCGCCACATACTGGTGGCGGAAGATAACCTGCTGAACCAGAAAGTAGCGCTCCGCCTGCTGCAGCGGGCCGGCGCCAGCGTAACACTGGCGGAAAACGGGGTGGCGGCATTGCAGCAGCTGCAGCAACACACTTTTGACTGCGTGCTGATGGACATCCAGATGCCGGAAATGGACGGCCTCAGCGCCACCCGTAAAATACGGGACATGGGCTCCGGCGTTCCCATTATTGCGATGACGGCATCTGCCCTGCGCGGAGACCGGGAGCGGTGCCTGCTCACCGGCATGAACGAATACATTTCCAAACCTTTTGTGCCCGAAGATCTTTTCAGGAAAATACAGGAAGTACTGGGAGAAAAAGAACCCTCACTTTCGGGCTTCATCAATGCCGTTCCCGGCGAGCCTGAAAACCGCCCTTTTATTGACCTGCTGTACCTCCGCAATATCCTGGAAGATGATAAAGATTACCTGCTGGATGTGCTGGGCATCTTTGTGGAATGCACGGCCGGCATGTTCACCCACCTGCTCAACAGCGCACGGGAGGAGGCCTGGGAAGAAACCAGCCGCCATGCCAGCCTGCTGCGCAACAGCCTCATGATCGTTAAGATACATCCGCTGTCTGACATGATGCAGCAGATAGAACAGCATGCCCGCAGCCGCAGCAACCTGGAGAACATCATCCCCAACATAGAGCTGGCCATAAAAATTTACCACGATGCGCAATCTGTACTAAAGCGGGAAATGGAAGACATCCGGAACAACTAGGCCAGCGGCAATTCAAACCAGAAGCGGCTGCCTTTACCCGGCGCGCTGCTCGCGCCAATAGTGCCGCCCTGCGCTTCAATGAACTCTCTTGCAATAGCCAGCCCCAGCCCGCTGCCCTTGGTATTTTCAGCGCCGGGCACCTGGAAGAAACGTTCAAATATCTTGTTGCGGAAAGCCGGGTCTATGCCCGGGCCGGCATCTTCTACACTGAATAACAGTTTATTGGTGGCCGTTACCTGTACGGCCAGCTGCACGGCCGTGCCGCCGGGTGAATACCGGATGGCGTTGGTGAGCAGGTTAACCAGCACCCAGGCGCTCTTTTCAGCATCCGCCACCGCTTTGGGCAGGCCTTCCGGCACCTGGGCCCGGATAGCCACGTTGCGGCCTGCCGCTTCCTTGCTCACCGTACCCAAAGCGTATTGTACAATTTCAGCAGGTTCCACGGCCTGTATCTGCAACTGGATGTTGCCGCTTTGCGCACGTGAAAAATCAAGCAGCTCACTCACCATGCGAATCATGCGCCGGTTATCTTGCCGGAGGCTGTCTACCAGCTCTTTCTGTTCCGGGCTCAATGGGCCGGAGCGCTCGTCGTCCAGCAGGGTGAGGCTGAGGTCTGTGGCGGCCAGCGGCGTTTTCAGCTCATGGGAAATGGTGGCGATGAACTGCGTTTTGGCCAGGTCTATCTCCCGGTAGGTGGTGATATTTTTGAGAATAACGATATACCCTATTTTCTCCTGTTCATAGTGAATGTCTGCCGTTTCTCTTGTAAAAAAGCTCTCCCGGCCGTTCACCACAATTTTTATATGCCCGTTGTCCGTTTTACTGATAAGGTATTTCATCAGGTCATTCCGCTGCGCAATTTCTTCCGCGGGGCGGCCGGCCACCTCTTCCTCCTGCATGTTGAGCAACTGCAGGGCCTGCGCGTTGGCAAAAAGCATATTCCCCTTGTTATCTATGCCAATGGTAGCGTCTTTCAGGCTGCCTATCACAGCTTCCGCCCGTTTCTTTTCAAACATGATGCGGGCCAGGTTACTGTGTTCGTACTCATGGAGCTGCCGGGCCATGGTGTTGAAAGCCTCCGCCAGTTCGCCAAACTCGTCTCCTGATTTAAAGTACAGCCGCTGTTCATAGCGGCGCTGAGCAATACCTTTGATGCCTTCCGTCAGTTCCCGGATGGGGTTGGCAACGTAGCCGGGGAAGTTGTATACGAAGGAGATACCCAGCAGGAAACAAATGCCGCTTATGATGGCAATGTACAGCACTGCTTTGTCTGCCGTGGCTTTGGTACGCTCGTTCTTCATCACAATGGCCTTCATGTTCAGCTCCATGATGGTATACAGGTCTTGCCGCAGGGCCGGCAGGTTCAGCGAGTCCTGGAAATGGCGGCGCAGCTGCCCGGTGGCGGCCGCCTCACCTGCTTCGGTCACATTCTTTTCCTGCAGGGCCTGGTTCTTGACAAAGCCCAGGCTGTCTACCGGCGTTGCCTCCAGGGCCATCAGCATGTTTTTGGCGTACTCAACAGACTCGTAATTGTCTTGCAGGATGGAGCCAGCTTCCCGGTTTACCCGGTCAATGTGATAGTATCCCAGTATGCTCACCAGCATGAGCATAAAGAACAGGAACAGCACCCCTAATGTGATCTTCGTTTTGAGCTTCAGCTTTGTCATGACAGTATTACGAGATCAATTTCGTGAGAGGATAAAGTTTTCAACAGCCGCGAAAAGATATTTGTTCGCAAGATAATGCCGAACAGGCTGATATGCGGCTTGCCGATGCAAACGGTGGTGATATCTTTTTCCTGCGCTGCCTGCAGAATGGCGGCCGCCACATCTGCCGCCTGCACCCGCAGTACCTCCGCGCCCAGCTCAGTGGCCATTTTCAGGTTATTGATCAGGTGTCGCTGCTGGGCCAGGGGGATGCGGCCCGCGTTTTCCTGCGGGGTCTGCACATAGAGCACGTACCATTCCCCATAGTAGTAGGCGGCCAGCCGCGCCGTTTTCCTGATCACTTTTTTGGCCGCCGCATCGTTGCTGGAAACGCAGGCCAGGAAACGCTCGTGACGCATCTGCCGGTTGCGGGGCACCGCCGTTTCTACCTTGCGTTCTACCTGGGAGGCTACTTCCTTCAGCGCCAGCTCCCGCAGCTGCAGAATTTTTTCCGGCGTAAAGAAGTGCTCCAGGGCTGTTTCTACCTTGCTGCGGTCATATATTTTGCCTTCTTTAAGCCGGGTTATCAGCTCGTCTGCCGTAAGGTCTATGTTCACTACTTCGTCCGCCAGCTGCAGCATACTGTCAGGCACCCGCTCCTGCACCTCCACGCCGGTAATGGCTTTCACCTGCTGGTTGATGCTTTCCATATGCTGGATGTTGACGGCTGAAATTACGCTGATGCCGGCCCGCAGCAGGTCTACTACATCCTGCCAGCGTTTTTCGTTTTTGGAACCGGGTATGTTGGTGTGCGCCAGCTCGTCTACGATCACCCACTGCGGCGCCAGCAGCAAAATGGCGTTGAGGTCCATTTCTTCCAGCATCTTGCCCTTGTAAAAAACCTGCCGGCGGGGCACTACCGGCAGCCCCTCCAGCAGGGCGGCCGTATCTTTGCGGCCATGGGTCTCAATATACCCTACCTGCACCTGCACGCCCTGGCCCATGAGGGCATGCGCTTCCTGCAGCATGCGGTAGCTTTTGCCCACGCCGGCGCTCATACCAATGTAAATCTTGAAAGCGCCGCGGCCGGCCCGGTTGTCTGGATGTAAGAATTCCTGCATCATATGCCGGGGAGTCAACCACCACGGGGGCCTGCCCACGGTTTGAAGAAACCCGGGCCGGCCCCGCGTGAAAATGGTTTGTTATGGATTTAAAATGAAACCGCCAGTGATGTTGTTACCGCCACGTTGCTGCTCTTCGCTTCCCCGCTCTTCATAAAAATATCGTCTTTGCTGTTGTACAGCTTCCCTTCTACCCTGAAAAGCACGTTGCTGACGGGCGCCACGTCGAAGTTCAGGGAGTAGCCGCTGGTTTTAAAGCCATTGGGCGTAGCGGTAGATATGATCACGCCATTCTCATCGTTATAATATTCATACCGCCCTGCCAGTGCAATTTTATCTGAAAAAGCATAACGGGCTATGGCAATGGGGCTGAACCAGGAGTTCATGTCACCGCTGCCTTTTGCTGTTTGTTCCAGGCCATAGTCGCAGCCGGCTATGAGGCTGAAGCGGTCTGTGATGTTAAAGATACCATATACATCGTTGAAGTAGCGCATTTGCCGAACGGAGTCTGCCTTGTCATTCCCGATGAAAGTGCTCCAGTTAAGCGTTACCTTGCTGCCTGGCCTGAATACCACCTGGGTGCCGAAGCCCGGCGTCTGGTTACCGTCTACCCGCCTGATGCGCTGCCAGCCGTTGAGGTACATGGCCGCTACCGTCCATTTTTTGTTAGACCAGGTTATTTTGGCCCCCGTCTCATAATAGGGCGTGTTTTCTGCCATGATGCTGCGGGTGAGGGTAAAGCAGTCTTTACCAACGGCGCTTTCAAACCCGATGTGGGAAGGCATAATGCCCGCGTCTACCCATACGTTGTTGGCTATACGAACGCCTGCGTTGGCCTCATATACATGCCGCAGCAGCTCCGGCTCTGCAGCCAGGTTGTATTGTGCATAAGTACCCGCCATAATGGCCAGGTTGGCGCGCACACGGTCTGCCGTGTAGTTGCCCTTAAGGTAGGCCAGGTTGACGTTCAGTTCATTATGCCGAGTATGGTTGTAGAGAAATGACGGGCGGGTATGGTTGGCCGGCTCGTTGAAGTCAAAGCCGTAATATGCTTCCACGTAGCCGGACAAGGTGATCTTCGGTGTTTCTTTGGCCGGTCCCTCCTGGGCCATGGCCTGCATGGTGAGGGCCATGGTGGCTGCCGTTAAAAATATTCCTTTCATGTGATCTGTTTGTTTTTGTTTGTTTTCATTCAGGGCACCGCGCACCCGGCCGCAGCAAGCTGCGGGCCAGATAGCGGGTACAGGGTTTTCTCAGGATGCATATAGGGAGGCTGAATATTTTCATTTCATCTCGTCCAGCGCCAGGTTCAGCTCCAGCACGTTTACCGTGGCCGGGCCCAGCAGCCCCAGCAAGGGGCCTTTGGTGTGCTGGTCTACCAGCGCTGTCAGCTTCGGGGCCGGCAGGTTGCGCAGCTTTGCAATACGCAACACCTGAATTTTTGCGGCGGCGGGGGAAAGATGAGGATCCAGCCCGCTGCCGGAGGCCGTTACCAGCTCGGCCGGAATGTCTGCTTTCTGCACGCCGGGGTTATGTGCCAGGAAAGTGTCTATTCTTTCCCGCACCGTTTTCAGGTAATCAGGGTTGGAAGGCCCTTTATTGGAGCCGCCGGAGCCGGCCCCGTTGTAGTCCACGGCGGAAGGGCGGCCCTGGAAATACCTGTCATCAGAAAATTTCTGCCCGATGTTGGCGTAGCCCACTACGGTGTCTCCCCGCTTTACGGTAACCCCGTCACCACCGCCCGGCGCCACTTTGGCCAGGCCCGCAATCAGGAGAGGGTATAAACCTGCGGTGATCAGCACCAGTACCAGCGTAAGCCGGAGAGCGGGGAAAAAATATTGTTTCATCTCTTTTGTTTTTGATGCATTTAAAAGAATAAAGCCACCAGCATGTCTATCAGCTTGATGCCGATGAAGGGTACAATCACACCGCCCAGCCCGTACACCAGCAGGTTACGGCGCAGCAGCGCGCTGGCGCCAATAGGCCGGTAGGCCACGCCCCGCAGTGCCAGCGGTATCAGCAGGGGAATAATTACCGCGTTGAAAATAACGGCGCTGAGAATGGCGGTTTCCGGGCTGTGCAGCTGCATGATGTTGATGCCTTGCAGCGCCGGTATGGAAGCAACAAACAGCGCGGGCACAATGGCAAAGTACTTGGCCACATCGTTCGCAATGGAAAAAGTGGTAAGCGTACCGCGCGTCATCAGCAGCTGTTTCCCGATCTCAACGATCTCGATCAGCTTGGTAGGGTCATTGTCCAGGTCAACCATGTTGCCTGCTTCCTTGGCGGCCTGCGTGCCGCTGTTCATGGCCACGCCTACGTCTGCCTGGGCCAGGGCTGGCGCATCGTTGGTGCCGTCTCCCATCATGGCCACCAGCCGGCCGTTTTGCTGCTCTTTACGGATGTAGCTCATTTTATCTTCCGGCTTCGCTTCCGCAATAAAATCGTCTACCCCGGCCTTGCCGGCAATGTATTTGGCGGTGAGCGGATTGTCTCCCGTTACCATTACGGTTTTGACGCCCATTTTGCGGAGGCGCTCAAAACGCTCCTGTATGCCGGGTTTGATGATATCCTGCAGTTCTATAACACCCGTTACACGCCCGTTTACCGCTACCACCAGCGGCGTGCCGCCGTTACCGGATATCTCTTTCACGGTGGCCAGCGTTTCTACGGGGAAGCTGTTGCCTGCTTGTGCGGCCAGGTCACGGATGGCATCGTAGGCCCCTTTGCGGATACGCGTGCCGTCTGGCAGATCTATGCCGCTGCTGCGGGTTTCTGCCGTGAACTTTACGAGGTGCGAGCCGGCGGTGGAAAGGCCCGTAGCTACTTCGCGGCCTGCCAGTTCCACAATGGACTTGCCTTCCGGCGTATCGTCCGCCAGGGAGCTTAACACACAATGGCGTACAAATTCTTCTTTGTTATAACCGTTGGTGGCATAAAAATTAGTGGCCTTGCGGTTGCCGATGGTAATAGTCCCGGTTTTGTCAAGCAGCAGCACATCTACGTCTCCGGCCGTTTCTACGGCCTTGCCTGATTTGGTGATCACGTTGGCGCGCAGCGCCCTGTCCATGCCTGCGATACCGATGGCAGACAGCAGGCCGCCAATAGTAGTAGGTATCAGGCAGACAAACAGGGAAATGAACGCGGCAATGGTGATGGGCGTTTGCGCATAGTCTGCAAACGGTTTGAGGGTAACACATACAATGATGAACACCAGGGTAAAGCCGGCCAGCAAAATGGTGAGCGCAATTTCATTCGGGGTTTTCTGGCGGGTGGCGCCTTCTACCAACGCAATCATTTTGTCAAGGAAAGACTCGCCTGCATCTGTGGTAACGCGCACCACAATACGGTCGCTGAGCACTTTAGTACCGCCTACCACGCTGCTTTTGTCTCCGCCTGCCTCACGTATTACGGGGGCGCTTTCGCCGGTAATGGCAGACTCGTCTATGCTGGCCAGCCCTTTTACAATTTCGCCGTCTGCCGGTATAATGTCTCCCGCCTCACAGAGGAACAGGTCTCCTTTTTTCAACCGGGAAGAAGGCACCACTTTCACTTCGTCCGTAAATATCTCACCCACCGCCAATATTTTCTTTGCCGGCGTTTCTTCACGGGTTTTGCGGAGGCTTTCCGCCTGCGCCTTACCGCGGGCTTCGGCAATGGCTTCCGCAAAGTTGCCGAACAGTACCGTGAGCAGCAGTATTATAAAAATGGTGAGGTTGTAGCCAAAGCTGCCTTGTTCCGCATTGCCGGTGAACAGGGTGATCAATGTTACCGCCAGCATTACCAGCGTGCCTATTTCCACCGTGAACATCACGGGGTTTTTGACCAGCAACCGGGGGTTGAGCTTCACGAAGGACTGCCGGAGGCTTTCCTTCACCAGCGCTGCCGGGAACAGTGTATTGTTATTTGAATTTTTCATCCGTTGCTATTTTTATCTTTTACTGGTACAGGGAAAAATATTCAGCCACCGGCCCCAACGCCAGCGCGGGGAAGAAGGCCAGCGCGGCAATGATCAGGATCACGGCCATGGTCATTATACCAAACGTAACCGTATCTGTGCTGAGCGTGCCGGCAGACGCGGGGATGTACTTCTTCTGCGCCAGCAGGCCGGCAATGGCCACAGGCCCCAGTATGGGCAGAAACCTTGAAAGTATCAGCACAAAACCGGTGCTTACGTTCCAGAAAAGCGTGTTATCTCCCAGGCCTTCAAACCCGGAACCGTTGTTGGCCGCAGCAGAAGTATACTCATACAGCATTTCGGAGAAACCGTGGTAGCCCGGGTTATTCAGCCAGCCAAGCTCAGGTTGCCGGGCAATAAGGAAAGATGACAGGGCAGTGCCCGACAGTATGAGGAACGGGTGCAGCAAAGCCACCAGCGCCGCGATCTTGATCTCCCGCGCCTCTACCTTGTGGCCCATGAACTCCGGGGTACGGCCTACCATCAGGCCTGATATGAACACGGCAATGATGATAAAAACGAAGTAGTTCAGGATGCCCACCCCGCAACCGCCGTAAAAGCAGTTGGTCATCATGGCCACCAGCTGCATCATGCCCGTGAGCGGCATGGCGCTGTCATGAAACCCGTTCACGGAGCCGGTAGAAATAATGGTGGTGATAGTGCTCCAATACCCTGTTGCCGCAGGCCCGATGCGCACCTCCTTTCCTTCCATAGCTCCCGTTGGCTGGGCAATACCCATTTGCGTAATGGCAGGGTTGCCGCTCATTTCGCCCATCATGGAAGGGATGAGCAACAACAGCATGCCCGCTGTCATTACCCCGAATATGATATAGGAGAATTTCCTGCGGTTGATGAAAAAGCCCAGCGCAAACACCATGGCAACAGGAATGATCACCTGCGCTATGGCTTCCGTCATGTTGGTGAGGTAACTGGGATTTTCAAGCGGGTGAATGGAGTTGGCCCCAAACCAGCCGCCGCCGTTCGTGCCCAGGTGTTTAATAGCTATCATACCGGCGGCGGGCCCGCGGGATACGCCTACCGTGTCTCCCTGGAGGGTAACCACGGTATCTTTCCCCGCGTAGCTGGCAGGCGTACCGCTAAACGCCAGCACCAGCGCTATGATCACGCAAAGGGGCAGCAGCAGGCGGGTATTTGTTTTCACCAGTATTTCCCAGAAGTTGCCCAGCTTGGTGGTGGTTTTATCCTTGAGCGCCTTGAACACCACTATCAGCGCGGCAATGCCGGTGGCGGCGCTCACAAACTGGAGGAAGGTGATCACAAAGAGCTGGGTGAAATAGGTCAACCCGCTTTCTCCGGAATAGTGTTGCAGGTTGCAGTTCACCAGGAAGCTGATGGCCGTGTTAAAAGCAAGGTCAGGCGTTTGGGCTGCATTGCCGTCTGGATTGAGGGGCAGCTTGTCCTGGAAAATGAGCAGGAAAAAAGCGTATGCGAACCAGATCATGTTGATGGTCAGCAAGGCCTTGAGATGCTGCTTCCAGTTCATTTCCTCCCGCGGGTTGATGCCGCAAATGCGGTAAATGAAGCGCTCCGCCGGACTAAAAAAATCGAGCAATGTTCTTTCGCCCTTGAACACACGGGCAATATACCTGCCCAATGGTATGGCAATCAGCAGGGTGATGGCATAAGTGGCAATAACGCCTGATAGTTCGGTATTCATGATTTCAGAATTTTTCCGGTTTCAGCAGTACATACAGCATGTAGCAAAAAACCAGGATGGCCAGTACGAATAATACGTTCATCATAACATCAGATTTTTTCGAGAAAGTCAACAGATCTGAAGAACAGCCAGAAGCAAACGAGCCCGGCCAGTAAAAGCAGTGCGATCATCATATGGAACAGGTTTTAATTATTAAATGGATTGTAAATGCCTGCTGCGCACCTGCTGCAGGGAAGCCGGCAGCAGGTCCTTCACGGGCTGCGCGTCCAGGAAAGGAGATACGGCGTAAACAAATACGCCCTCAATGGCGGTTTTGAGCAGCTGGCTGCCGTTCCTGTACAGCACGCCGGCCATTGAAAAGCATTTTTTTGCCTCCTGCAATTGCCCCAGCCTGATGAGCTGGCGGGTGTAAGCGGAAAAGGCGCCAATGGCCGTAGTAACCGCTGCCGTTGACGGCAGGCTGTACTTCAACGCAGGAATTTGCAGGGCAATTAAAAGGGGGACTTTAGCATCCGGTAACATATCTATGTTTTTGCCCGGGTAATAACGAGCGGAATGCCAAAAGAGCTAACAAGCTGTATATTAGTTAATTAGTTGTTTTCACTACCCGCAGGCACCATGCAGGAATTGCATGGTACCCTGCAAAAACGGGGTACTTTCAGACGGGGATATTGTATTCTTTGATCTTGTTATAAAGGGTGGTCAATCCTATCTGCAGAATTTCAGCGGCTTTGGTTTTGTTGCTTCTGGCATATTGCAGCACGCGGGCAATATGCTGTTTTTCCACCTCTGCCAAAGACATGGCCGAAGGCTCCCCGGCCGGTGCGGCCATATGGAATTCAATGGGCAGCGTACTTGCATCCAGTTCTGCCGTGTCAGTTAAAATAACGGCCCGCTCAATAACATTACGCAGCTCACGGATGTTGCCGCGCCAGTTGTGCGCCTGCAGGGCGCTTGCAAAGGCAGGGCTCATGCCGCTTATCCTTTTGCCGTTTTTAGGCGCCAGCTGCCGGATGAAATATTCCGCCAGCAGGGGAATGTCTTTTCGCCGTTCATTCAGGGAGGGCAGCTGTATCTGGAAAGCGGACAGCCGGTAATAGAGGTCAGCCCTGAAATGGCCGCTTTCTATTTCCCGCTCCGGCGTGCGGTTGGTGGCGGCAATAATGCGGATGTTCACCTTCAGGGGTTTGGCATCACCTACTTTATAAAACTCCTGCGTTTCCAACACCCGCAGCAGCTTGGCCTGCAGCTCCAGCGGCATTTCGCCTATTTCGTCCAGGAAGAGGGTGCCGTTGTGCGCTTCTTCCAGGAAACCTTTTTTGTCTTTCAGGGCGCCGGTAAAAGCGCCGGCTTTGTGGCCGAACAGCTCACTTTCCAGCAGCTCTTTTCCGAAGGCACTGCAATTCACAGCCACAAAGGGCTGCAGCTTGCGGGCGCTGGCGCGGTGAATGGCCTGGGCAAACACTTCCTTGCCGGAGCCGGTTTCTCCCAGCAACAACACGGTAACATCGGTAGCGGCTACTTTACGGGCCAGGGCAATGGCGTTCCTGATTTCGGAAGATTGTCCAATGATATTGTCAAAATCGTATTTCCCGCCAATGCGGTTTTCCAGCGAGCGGATGCGGAACTGCAGCAAAGCCTTGTCCATAGCCTTGCTGGTGAGCGGCAGAATGCGGCTGTTGTCATCTCCCTTGGTGATGTAGTCGAAGGCACCGTTCTTGATGGCCTGCACGCCGTCTGCAATATTGCCGTAGGCGGTGAGCACTACTATTTCAATTTCGGGATACCTGGCCTTGATAGCCTGCGTGAGCTCTACGCCGTTGGCATCCGGCAGCTTTACGTCAGACAGCACTACCTGCACTTCTTCTTTCTCCAGCAGCTTCCACGCTGTTTTGGCATCTCTGGCTTCCAGTACGGCATAGCCTTCCCTGCCCAGGAGGCGCCCCAGCAGTTTGCGCAGCTGGTCTTCATCGTCTATGATAAGTATTTGACCTGTGAACATAACAGATGCAAAGGTAGGGGAAAGGGCCTATCTTGCATCAGGCGTTTTCTGGTTCCTTTTCACGGTAACGGCTCCTATGATAGACGCCAGCCCGCCCAGTACGGCATTGGTAACAAACAGGTTGCCCAATAAGAATATCCAGAATCCTTCCCTTTTGTAGCTGCTATACTCGCTCATGCGCGTACCGTCAGAAGGCAGGTTGCCGGTTGTGCCCGGCGGCGGCTCTGTGGCAAAGTGGAAAATAATATGTGCGGTAGATACCATCACAATAAAGATGGCGGAAGCCAGCAGGCCCATCACAAACAGGTTGCTCAGGGAAGCCCTGCCGCCCATGGCCTTGTTGACATGTATAATGAACAGCAACACTCCCACAAACAGCACACCGTTGGCAATGTAGCCCGTCCACAGGTCTGAAGACCATTGTGTCATGTAAAACACCATTGTTAATGCTATACCTATTAATGACATCAATACCCCGTATATCACGGCCAGTTTCAGAGGTGAATGCAGACGCGTTTCCATATGCTGTTTTTTAAAGTGAACAATAATTATTCCCTACCCCCGTTTCAATGCCCGTTTTGCCATTGCTTTCATTTTGCACTCCAGCATTTTCACCCACTCGTCACGGCGGGGTGATGTCAATACAAAGCCAATAAACGTGCCTATCATCAGTCCTTTGACAAAATATTTATTCATTTTCTGCAGTTTTAAGTATTGCCTTCAGATCATTTTTCACCTTTATAATGTCCGCCCACAGCTCGCCTTCGGCCTGAAGGCGCTTCACGGTGTTGCCTATATGAAAATTGCGGATACTGAGCTTTTCATTCACCTCTTCCCAATGCAGCGGCGTTGATACGGTAGCGCCCGGCTTCGGCCGTACAGAATATGGCGCGGCTATGGTTTGCCCTTTGCTGTTCTGCAAAAAGTCTACATACACTTTTTTCACCCGGGCAGATTTTGCGCGGGTTACGCTGGTGATGTCAGGCAGCCGGGCATGCACCTCCCTGGCCACAAACTCCGCAAAGAGGCGGCAGGTTTCATACGGGTAACGCCCGCCGGTGGGTATGTAGATGTGCAGCCCGGTGGCGCCGGAGGTTTTACAGAAAGAGCGGATGCCGTATTCGTCCAGCACGGCACGCACGGTGTTGGCTGTGGTCACTACGTGTTTGAAATCAATTTCACCGGGGTCGAGGTCCATCACAATATAGTCCGGCGTATCCGGTTTGGCCGCTCTTGACAGCCAGGGGTTCACTTCAATGCAGCCCAGGTTGATCATATATGCCAGGGTAGCTTCATTATTGCAGATCAGGTAGTCTACCATTTTATTGGTGGAGGCCGAGTGTACCGCCAGGGTTTTGAGCCAGGAGGGAATGGTTTCCACGTCAAGGTCTTTCTGGTAAAAGCTCATGCCGTTAATGCCGTTGGGGAAGCGGTGCAGGGAAAGCGGCCGGTCTTTGAGGTGCGGCAGCAGGTAGTCTGCTACTTCCAGGTAGTAATCTATGAGCTGGCCTTTGGTGATCTTCTCATTGGGCCAGTAGATCTTTTGCTGGTTGGTGAGCGTTACCTGCTGGCGGTTAAGCGTCAGCGTACGGTCGTTCTCAGCAGCGGATTTTTTGGGAGAGGCCATTTTTTTGACGGCAGAGGCAGTGGCTTTTTCCGCCTTTTTCGCGGAGGCTTTTTTAGCGGTAGTATTTTTTTGGCGTGAAACGGCGGTTTGGGGCGCAGCCTTTTTTGCCGGTGAAGTTTTGGCCGCTCTTTTTGCGGTTGCCTTTTTACCGGCAGTGCTCTTTGCGGTTTTGGCCGCCTTCCTGGCGCCGCCTTTAGCCGTTACCGCTGTACCGTTTACGGCTATTTCTCCGGAAGATGTTTTTTTGCCTGCCATGGTAATATGTTTAGGTAGTTCTCGTTTAACCTCTTTTGCCGGCTTGTCTTCGCGCAAAGCAATAAAAATAGGTTGCCGCAGGTGGCCGCCGCCTGTCCATTCAGAAAACTTCACCTCGCATACCAGTTCCGGTTTTACCCAGGTAATAGGCATGTTGGTGGGTACTTTCTTTTCAAAAGGAGAATCGGCCTGCACATAGCGCTGCAGCTTTGCATGTACATCGTGCAGCAATTGTTCGTTAAACCCGCCGCCGCAGTGCCCTATGTATTCCAGCTTGTTGCCTTCATATACGCCCAGCACCAGGGCGCCCATCTTTTTGCGGCTGCCCCGCGGTTCCGTAAACCCGCAAATAACGGCCTCTTGCCGGTTCAGCACTTTTATTTTCAGCCAGTTGAGGCTGCGGTTACCCTCTGTGTACGTGCTGCTGCCGTTTTTGGCAATAATACCTTCCCAACCGGCTTTAGCGGCCTTTTTAAACAGCTGGAGGCCTTTGGTGGCCACATGGTCTGAGTATTGGACAACCGGACTGTTCAGCTGCGATATGATCTCTTTTACCAGCGTTTTTCTTTCCAGCAGGGTTAATTCCTTCAGGTCATGGCCGTTGAGATGCAGCAGGTCAAACACTTCGTATACAAGATTGCCCCTTTTAGTGGTTTTGTAGTTTTGAAGGGATTGGAAATCAGAGCGCTCGTTCTTCCCCAAAACAACAATTTCGCCGTCAAGCACCACATTGTGGGGAATTTCCTCTACGGCCTTTTTAATAATCTCGTATTGTGCGTTAAAAGATATCTGGTTGCGGGAATAAAGGTTGGCCTTGCCATTCTCTACATTGGCAATGGTACGGTAGCCATCCCACTTGGTTTCAAACACCCAGCCTTCGCGGTCAAAAGGCTCGTCTACCAGCGTAGTGAGCATAGGTTTGTACCATTCCTTCATAGGGGTAAGCTGCTCTGCCGGTTCAGCGGCTTTTTTTTTAACTGCTTTAGGCGAGGCGGAGGTTTTGGTGGCAGCTTTTTTTGAAGACGGCGTTTTTGCGGCAGTTGCTTTTGATGCCTTGCCTGCTGCGGTGGCTTTGCCTGTGGCCCTTGCGGGGCTGCCCCCCTTTGCCGCGGCCTTGCCGGCAGCCTTTGCTGAACTGCCCTTGCTTGCGGCCTTTCTTGAGCTGCCGCCCGCACCCACTTTTGCAGAAGCCGCTTTTTCGCCCGCGCTTCCCCGCTTCTTGTCTATCACCCGCTGCGGGGTGTAGTCTTCGCTATCGTACTTGCCGGCAACAGCGTATTTATCTTTATGCTTGATCAGGAGCCAGGCATTTTCATCACGGCCTTTCATTTTCACCAGTGCAAATTCTCCTTTCAGCTTTTTACCGTGCAGCACTACCTTGAGGTTGCCGGAATGCCATTCCCGCAGCGCCTCCTTGTCAAACGCTTTGCCGTTGCTTTCCAGCAGCTCGTAAGTGCCTTTGTCCCACAGGTACACATAACCCGCCCCGTAGTTGCCGGCGGGTATTTCTCCCTGGAAATCTTTATAATCGTATGGATGATCTTCTACCTCCATGGCCAGCCGCTTGTCTTCCGGGTTCAGGGAGGGGCCCTTGGGCACGGCCCAGCTTTTCAGCACCCCGTCCATTTCCAGCCGGAAGTCATAATGCAGGCGGGAAGCATGGTGGCGCTGCACTACAAAAATGTGCTTGCCGCCTTTGGATTTGCCGGCCTCCGGCTCTGCGGTTTGTTTAAAGTCCCGTTTCTTTTTATAAGTGCTTAAACTCATGATACCCGTTTTTTACCACTACTACCCAGGCTGGCTTTCAGCTGGTCAAACAGGTCTGTGCTCTTGGTATGCACTACCCGCAGCTTCTTCACGGCCGGGCGTTTGCCGGCGGCCTTGGCCTTGATGATCTTCAGCAGTTCCTTCCGGTATTCATCTTTATACCGGGTAATGTCAAACGGCTCGGTATACTGTTCTACCAGCTTCACGGCCATGTCCAGCTCCTTTTTGGCTATTTTGACATTGGAAGGCAGCGCAAGGTCTTTCGGGTCTCTTATCTCTTCGGCAAAGCGGAGGCGGTGCAGTACCAGGTAGTCTTCCTTGGGGCGAACAATAGACAGGTGCTCCGCAGAGCGCAGTACAAACAGGCTGATGCCTACCTTGTCTGTTTTTGTGAGCGTTTGCAGCAGCAGCTCGTAGGCCTTGCCGCCGCCCTTGTCCGGCTCAATATAGTAGGGGGTTTCAAAATACATGTCGTCTATTTCCACCGCGTCTACAAAAGACGATATCTCGATGATCTTGCTCTTTTTGGGGCTGACGGCAGCAAAATCATCATCTTCCAGCACCACATATTCATCGTTATAGTTGTAGGCCTTTACGATGTTTTCCCAGGTCACCTCCTTGCCTGTCTTCTCGTTGATCCGCTGAAAACGGATGTGGGAATGGTCTTTTTTGTCCAGCATATCCAGGTCAAGCCTGCTTTCCTGCGTGGCGCTGTACAGTTTAACCGGTATGTTCACCAGCCCGAAGCCGATGCTGCCGCTCCATATTGCTCTCATGGTTGCAAGATTTAGGAGGTATACAACAATGATTATACCACTACCCTAAAAAAAACCGCCCCGGGACCGGGACGGTAAATCATTCTATAAATATGCATAACTATGGGGGAATACATTCTTCTTACATTCTTCTGCTAAAAATGGGTTTTGTTTTCTCAGGCATGTAGCCAATAATTAGGCCATTTTTCTATGGCATACCTTTTGAATTTTTAACAGCAGAAACAAACTGTTTTTTATGACTGCAAACATTCCTGATAAATCAGGCCAGATGAACACCCTTTCCCAGGTGATGGCCAAGCTTCATTCCAAGGGTTACGACAATGAGTTCAAGATGAGTGACCACGGCAGAATGCAGCCGGCGGAGGGTGATCAGATCTATGATCCTGATGATCTGAAAATTATCAAAACCTACCGCTTTGAAGGGGAGTCAGACCCCTCTGACAGTTCGGTGCTGTACCTGCTGGAAGACAAGGAAGGCCGTAAAGGTTATATTCTTGACGCTTACGGCATGTACACCTCACATGACGAGACCGGGTTTGCTGAATTCCTCAAGAAGATACCCGTGGAAGACCGGGAAGAGCAGGTAATTTTCGGAGGTTTATGATGAAGAGCAGGAGCGTTGGGCCTACCGGCGTTCCTGCTTTTTTTCTCTTGCGGCCAGTATCTTCAGCAGCACTTTTTCATTTACGCCCCCCGCTGTATATTTTTCCAGCGTACCGGATTCATACATCGAAAAAAGCCGGGGATGTATGTAGTATTTTTTACACACTGCGCGGGTATTCCCCAGTTTTTTGGCCACTTCGTCTATCACTTCCACCATTTTCTTTTTGCACTCCGCCTGCGTTTCATAGGCCCCGCAGGTAGCCAGCAGGTGAAGCGCCTGCAGGGTACCGGCCCAGGTACGGAAGTCTTTACAGGTAAACTCTTCGTTGGTGCAAGCCTTCAGGTACTCATTCACTTCGCCTGAGTCAAGGCTTTTTATTTCACCGTTTTCATAATACTGGAACAGCTCCTGGCCGGGTATGTCCCGCACCTTTTTCAGCAACCGCGCCAGGGAAGCATGGCGCAGTATGATCTTGTGCTCCACGCCCTTTTTGCCTTTGAAGCGGAAAAAGGCTTCGCTGCCGTTTATTTTGACGTGATTGTTGTGCAGGGTGGTAAGGCCGTGGGAATGATACTTCCTTTCATATTCCGCGTTGCCGATGCGCATCAGCGTTTCTTCCATTACCCGCAGGGCAATGGCTATTACACGGGGCTTGTCAAGCTGGCGGCGGCGCAGGTCTTTGTTGATCTGGCGGCGTATGCCCGGCAGCAATTTCCCGAATTGCAGCAGGCGGGAATATTTGGTTTCACTACGGGCGGTGGCCCAGCGCGTATGGTAGCGGTACTGGCGGCGGCCCAGCGCGTCTACACCCGTAGCCTGCAGGTGGCCGTTGGCATAAGGGCATATCCATACCTGCTTCCAGGCAGGGGGCAGCACCAGGCCGCGGATGCGCTGCAGCACCGCTTCGTCTTCTATTTTTTTGCCGGCCGCATCTGTATAATACACCCCGTGCCCGTTCATTACCCGCGTATAGCCGGGCATGGCGGCAGATACATAACGGAGCTTTACCGCCTGTGCCATGGCGGCGGGGTCTGTGGCTGAGGGCGGGGCCGCGGGTTTATCCGTTAACAATTTCTCCTCCATTGGGATGCAATATTTGACCAGTCATATAGCTGGCATCGTCTGAGGCCAGGAACACGTAACACGGCGCCACTTCCACCGGCTGCCCCGCTCTTTTCAGGGGCACATCTGAGCCAAACTCCGCCACATGCGCGGCGGGAAAGGTAGCGGGTATCAGCGGCGTCCAGATGGGGCCGGGGGCCACTCCGTTCACCCGGATGCCTTTTTCAGACAGCAGGGACGACAGCGAGCGGGTAAAGCTCACAATGGCGCCCTTGGTGGCGGAATAGTCTACCAGGTGGCCGCTGCCGCGGTAGGCGGTTACAGAAGTGGTATTGATAATGCAGCTTCCCTTGCGCATATGCGGCAGGGCATGGCGCACCATGTAAAAGTGTGCAAAGATGTTGATGGAAAAAGTTTTGAGCAGCTGCTCCGGGGTGATGTCTTCAAACTTCTTTTGCGGGTACTGCACCGCGGCGTTGTTTACCAGCACGTCTACACGCCCGAATTTCCTGACGGTTTGCCGGATGATCTTTTCACAATGCTTGTCACGCGCCACATCTCCGGCAACCAGCAGCGCCTCCCGCCCGTACGCTTCCACTTCAGTGGCGGTAGCGGCGGCATCTTCATGCTCATCCAGGTAGGCAATAACAATGTGGGCGCCTTCCGCGGCAAAAGCCAGGGCTACGGCGCGGCCTATGCCGCTGTCTCCCCCGGTGATGACCGCTATCTTTTCCTGCAGGCGGCCGCCCGCACCGGTAGTGGCTTTCTGGGCCACCGGCTGCGGCTGCATGCGCCATTCTATACCCGGCTGGCGGTTCTGGTGCTGTGCCGGACGGATGTTCTTCTTGGGTTGTGATTTCTGCATGAACGTTATTTATACAGGCAAAGGACCAGGGGAAATATCCCTTTCGGATATTTCCACCGGCCCTTTGCGCTGATATGGATCTATTCTGCTAAAGCCTCTTCATTCACAGAGCTTTCCGCAATCTGCGTAAGCAGGCTGTCTGTTTCTTTTTCTTCATCAAGCGTCTGCTCCAGCAGGTTGGCGGCATCGGTATGCCCCATGCGGGTAGCCAGGGTACGAAGACTGCCATATGCGGCAATTTCGTAGTGCTCCACTTTCTGGGCGGCTATGATGAGGCCGGCATCCAGTACGACAGATTCTTCTTCCTCTTCCATCAGTTCCTGTGCCTCCGCTACCAGGCCCTCCATGGCTTCACATTTTTTGGCCACGGGGCGCATGCCCATCATTTCAAAAATTTCTTCTACGCGGCTTACATGCTCCTTGGTGGCGGCCAGGTGGTCTGCAAAGGCATTCACCAGCTCCATGGTAGTAGCTGCTTTCTGCATTTTAGGCAGGGCTTTTACCAGGTGTTTTTCTGCCCAGTAAATGTCTTTCAGTTCATCTATGAACAACTGGTGGAATTTGGAGTTTTCCATATCGCCTCCATTGCCTTTACGGGAAGCGGTGGAATTGCCGCGGGATGCGGTAGCGCTGCTTTTGCCGCGGGCAGCACTGGTGGAGGAAGTAGTTTTCCGGCTTGATGTGCCGTTTTTGCCATTGCTTTTCGTGGCTGTTTTACGGGTTGCCATATTGCATTATTTTCAGGTTAAATAATTGGGTGACTCATTTATTTGGGAAGGGGAAGCGGTCCCGCTTGTCTACCAGGCTTTCCGTGTCCCGGTCGTCTTCCACCATCAGGTCTGGAGACTTCTCCTGCACATCGTTGTTTTCTTCACTGCCGCCAGGGTCAGGAATATCCTGCTGGGGAGCCGTATCCGGATCTTTTTCCGGCTCGGATTGCGGGTCGCTGGGTTTACGTTCTATTTCCCGCTTGGGAATTTCCTTGGGAATATCCGGTGTTTCGTAATCCTGGTCGTTTCCGGGCTTAGGCTGACCACCACCCTGTCCACGGTCTCTTTGTTTGTCCCCTTCGCGCCCCGGTGGTTGGGGAGCTTGCTTGTTCTGATCAGCTTGGCTTTTCATGACGCTCTGTTTTAAGGTGTAAAAAATGTAGATCTTCTTCTGAACATTACCGTATATACAGTTCAAACAACATTCCACAAGCCCGGTATCACTTTTGCGCACAAAAGCGGCAACAGCAATATAATTTAGGGTCAGACAGGGTTTCAATGGCTGTTACATGGCATTTTAGTATTTTCATAGGGTCAAAGAGGGCCCATATGCAGGCATCCCGCAGAGAGCAATGGCGTTGTGCTTGTAGAAATAGATTTTCACACTGTAGAAAATCTTGCCCAGCAAAGGCATTGGCTAAGTATCTGTTTTTAAATTACTTGAATTATGCACATCAGCGTACACAAGAAGATCAGGATAGGATTTTTTATTGCATTCACCGTAATTGTGGGCGCCTCCATCCTGTCTTACCTGATAGCCAAAAACCTGATGCTGAACGCTGAGCGCCTTAACCATGCCGTTGAAGTGTCCAAACGGCTGGAGCAGATCACCAAACAGCTGAAAGATGCAGAAGCGGCCATACGCGGTTACAACCTTACCAAAGAGCAAAAGTTCCTGCAGCCCAGCATGAACGAGCGCTCCGTCAAGATAGAAAGAGATTACAGGGCCCTTCGCCGCATCACGGACGATCCCGCCCAACAGCGCAACCTGGACACGCTGAAACGTTTGCTGGACGTGAAGTATAGCCAGCTGGTAGGCGGGCAGCAGGCGGGCGCGAAAGGCAGCCGAATTTCTGTGGGAGAAGGCGAAGTGTCTATGGACAAAATAGACAAAAAAGTGTCGGAGATGATAAAGATCGAGCAGACCCAGCTCGATGAAAAATCACGCCTGTTCCAGTTCTTCTCCAGCTTGTGGATACCGGTGGTGTTCATCATTTCCCTTATTGCCATCCTCATTGGCGTGTATGCGTACGTGACGCTTACCAAAGAGTTCAGGCTGCAGCTGCATATTGAGCACCGCATGAAAGTATACCAGCGGGAGCTGCAGGAAAATATTGCCCTGCTCAACAAAACCAACCAGGAGCTGGAGCAGTTTGCCTACGTGGCCTCGCATGACCTGCAGGAACCGTTGCGGAAGATATCTACATTCTCTGACCGCCTGCAGATGAAATACCGCAACGAGCTGCCGGATGAAGCAGGGCAGTTGATAGACCGCATGGTGGCGGCGGTTTCCAGAATGCGCGTGCTGATCAACGACCTGCTGATATTTTCCCGCGCCGGCCGCATGATGCCGGAAAATGTTACACCGGTAGACATGAACGCCCTGCTGCAAGACGTGATCAGTGACCTTGACGTGTCCCTGCAGGAAAAAAAAGGCACCGTGCTGTTTGACCAGCTGCCGGTAATTGAAGGGAACGATACCGCTTTTCATCAATTGTTCCAGAACCTGCTTTCCAACTCCATCAAATTCGCATCCCCCTCTAAACCGCTGGAGATCCGTATCAGGCGGGAGCTGCTGAGCGGCCGGGAAACGGGCGTGATGAAAGAAGATAAATGGGAAGACAGCTTCTGCCGCATCACCATAGAAGATAACGGCATCGGTTTTGACCAGGCATATGCGGAAAGGATATTCCTCATATTTCAGCGGCTTCACGGCGTAAGCGAATACAAGGGCACAGGCATAGGGCTGGCCATCTGTAAAAAGATCGTGGATGCCCATCATGGCCATATTGCCGCCTACGGCCAACCCGGCAAGGGCGCCACCTTTGTGATCATTTTACCTATTAAACAGTTAAGAGAGGAATAGTTTTTGTATACTACATAGCGATCTCTACCTGGGGGAATATAGCCAATGAAAGACACATACAAGCAAATACTCATGATAGATGACGATGAGGATGACTTTTTCCTTGTCAACTCCCTGCTGCAAGATGTAGCGCCGGGCCAGTACCATATTGAATGGGCATCTACCTATGAAAAAGGCCTGGAAGCCATTGAAAAGAAGGAACACGAACTGTACCTGGTAGATTACCGGCTGGGCAAATACACCGGGCTTGATATTCTGCGCCATTTCAAGGAAATGGAGTACGAAGCGCCTGTGATCATGCTCACCGGCAAGGGAGACTATGCCATAGACAACGAGGCCATGATGGCCGGTGCGTCTGACTACCTGGTGAAGGGGGAAATAACCGGCCCTGAGCTGGAAAGGGCCATCCGTTACGGCATTATGGAATTTGCGCACCTGCGTGCTATTGCCGAGAACCGGAAAAAATATTTCGGCATTTTCGAAAAGAGCCACGACCTTATTATTCTTGCAGACTGTAATAAAAATATTATCGATGCCAACCCCATTGCCGAAAAGAAGCTGCAATACAGCCGGGACGAGCTGCTGACCATGAACCTGAAACATCTCTTCCTGCAGGAAGTGCAGGCCCTGCAATTCTTGCTGGAAATTTGCGAGGACGATGCCATTGTGCAGAAGGAATACGCCTTCAAAAACAAGCACGGCCAGAAGCTTGATGTAGTGGTGAACGCCAGCAAACTGGATGAGCAGCTGGGCACCTTTCTTTGCGTAGCGGAAGACATTACGGAAAAGAAACGCGAAGAACAGGAAAAAAGACAGCAGGAAAAGTTTGTGGTAAGCGGCCGCATTGCCCGTGTAATAGCCCATGAAGTACGCAACCCGCTCACCAATATACTGCTGGCCGTAGGCCAGTTCAGGCAGGAAGATGCGCTGAAAGATGTGGAAGACAGCCAGTCATATCTCGATATTATTGAACGCAACTGCACCCGCATTAACCAGCTGGTAACAGAGCTGCTGCAATCTACCCGCATGATGGAACTGCACCTGCACGAAGTACCGGTGAACCAGCTGGTGAACAAGGCACTGGCGCTGGCGGAAGACCGCCTGCAGCTTAACGGCATACAGTTAATTACGCGGCTTGGCAACCATGGGGTAACCGTAATGGCAGACGATGAGAAGATGAACATTGCGCTGCTTAACATCCTGATCAATGCCATAGAGGCCATGGAGCCCGGCAAAGGCGTGCTCACGGTAAGCACGGAAGAAAACGGCGGGAAGATCAATATTTATATTACAGACAATGGCGCCGGCATACCCGAAGAAAACAAGGCCCGCCTCTTCGACCCCTTTTTTACCAGCAAAAACAAAGGCACCGGCCTTGGCCTCACCTCCACGCAGAATATCATCATCAACCACCGCGGCAGCATAGATGTTGACAGTACGGTGGGGGTGGGCACACAATTCATTATTTCCCTTCCCAAATCATAAAAGAAAATGGGGAAGGAAAAATGTTCCCTCCCCATTTTCATGTATGGATTGAATTTTCACCCCTGTTCATCTGTGCTATACCGCACGCCCACGAATAATGTTAACCAATATGGCAATAATTGCCAGTACCAGCAGGGCATGTATGAGGCCGCCTGCAGAATATACAAAGAACCCCAATAACCACCCGATAATAAGGATCACTGCGATCAGATACAATAGATTACTCATGGCTTATGTTATTTGTTCACTATAGTGTAGCAGAAATATTGTGCCAATTCAAAAAGGTCTCAAAAACAGCGCTACAGGCGGCTTTGGGGAGCATCACTGTGGAGGCCTTTCCACCAACAGGGGTAAATATCCGCCATTGTTGCCGTGGATCTAAAGCTGTTGGCGGTGGCAGCGTTTTTGAAGTTTCAAGCGTATTACATCACTTTTAAAATAACAAGTTATGGAACACCAACACAGAACAGCAGACGTGCTGGAAGACCTGGTTAAAATTAATAACGACCGCATTGAAGGATACCAGAAAGCCATTACACAGACAGATGACAGTGACCTGAAGAGCCTGTTTGAAAGAATGCTGGCAGACAGCAAGCAGTACGTGGTACAGCTGAACAAATACCTGCGCGGTATAGGAGAGGACAGGGAGCGTGATTCTACTTTTGCCGGCAAGATCTACCGCACCTGGATGGACGTGAAAGTATCCTTTGGGGGTAACGACCGCCATTCCATCCTGGCATCTTGCGAGTATGGGGAAGATGCGGCCCAGCGTGCGTACCGCGAAGCCCTTGAACAGGAGCTGCCCGGAGACCTCCGTGAGATCATCAGCCAGCAGCAAAGAGCGCTCAAAGCCTCTCACGATGAAATAAGGCACCTCCGTGACGTGGAAGCCGTCAACAAATAGCCATAACATCCAGCATAAAAAACGGCCGGTGCATGCACCGGCCGTTTTTTATGAGCAGAAAGAGAAAAAAAAACTGTCCTGCACAAATTGTGCAGGACAGCGCTGGCAAGCTTTCAGGTTTTAAATATGTTTTGCTTGGTCATTTAACATTTTATCTGTCTTGATAAAAGTCTCAATGCTGCTTGCATTTTAAAACCTATTAAAGCAGCCAATAACTAAAACAACAGCTATGATAAAAGTATAACCGGTAAAAACGGTTATAAATCGTTGATCAGTCTTTTTACTTCGTTTTTCACCTCTTCTTTGGATTTGCCTAATTTCTGCTGCAATCTTCCATACAGCTCGTCTTCCTTTCCTTCTGTATACAACAGGTCATCGTCCGTCAGGTCTGCGTACTGCTGCTTCAATTTACCCTTCACCTGGTTCCAGGCTCCTTTCAGTTGTAATGATTCCATAAAATCTGTTTTGGTGTTTCTGATATAGAAAGGGCAATTTCTGTACCACCATGCCATACCGGCAAAACGGCCGGGGTTTAGGGGTGAAGTTTCGCAGAATGGGGAGGTGCCGGCGGGGAAAGTGTGGAAAGTATTCCACGAAAAAAGGCTGTTTAAACAGTTATTATTGTACGGCAAAATGTTTGCAATACCAGGAACAAGGAAATTCAACTATTTGTTATTTGTGCGAAAGACATATGAGCAGCCAATTAAATAAATACTGGAATAAATTGTTTCACGCCGATCACTTAACTCCCGGACATGCAAATAACCCCGGTGCTGGTCAAGTTCAAAAGCAAACAATGGGAGCGTTAATACTGATAATAGACGATGAACCTGATATATGCCACCTGCTGCAGCTCAGCCTCAGCAAGTACGGCTATAAGGTAAAGTACGTGCACGCGCTGAAGGAAGGAATGCAGTTCCTGAAAAGGCAGCAGCCAGACATCCTTTTTCTCGATATCCATCTGCCCGACGGTTCCGGGCTGGAAGCCTTACCTGCAATAAAATCACAATATCCTGATTTACCGGTAATTACGATTAGCGCCTATGACAACGGCATGGAAAAACAGAAAGCCCTAACAGCCGGAGCGGCCCGCTTTTTGCCGAAACCTTTTAACGTCGGGGAGTTGCAAGATATCATTTATGAGGTAAAGAGTTAGCCTGAAAAGGCCCGTCAAGTGTAGAATTAGTCGTAAATTTAATATCCGTCCAATAGCTGCTTTATTATGAAGAGTATCCTCATTATAGATGATGAAATAAACATATGTACTTTGCTCACCAAATTTCTGAGCAAACATGGATTCAAGGTAGAGAGTACCATGACCGGGGCGCAGGCCATGAAAATGATGCAGGACCACCCGTATGACCTGGTGCTTTGTGATTACCGCCTGAAAGATACGGATGGCGCCCAGCTGCTGACCAATATCCGCCAGCAGCATCCGCAAACGGTGGTAATAATAATTACGGGATATTCCGATGTTCGGATTGCGGTAGACATGGTAAAGAACGGCGCGTACGATTATATTTCCAAACCCCTCTATCCTGACGAGATACTGAGCCTCGTGAACAAGGCCCTTTCCCAGCCGGCCCCTGCGCCCGCTACCCAGGTAAATGTGGTGGAGCCGCATGCGCATGAAGAAAAGCCCATGCCCGTTTCAGAACAGCAGAAAAACGGCAGCCGCTACGTATACGGGGAAAGCGAGCCTTCCCAGGAGCTTTTCCGGGAACTGACCCTGGTGGCGCCTACAGATTACAGCGTGATCATTTTCGGGGAAACAGGTACCGGCAAGGAGTCTGTTGCCCACCTTATACACGAGCACAGCAGCCGCAAGGGGCAGCCTTTTGTGGCGCTTGACTGCGGCAGCCTTTCCCGTGAGCTGGCGGCCAGCGAGCTGTTTGGCCACGAAAAGGGGTCTTTTACCGGGGCCATCGGTACCAAAATAGGCGCCTTTGAGCAAGCCCACGGCGGCACCCTCTTCCTGGACGAGATCTCCAACCTTTCTTATGATATACAAGTGGCACTGCTGCGCGTGATACAGGAAAAACAGATCCGCCGCGTGGGCAGCATGAAAGAAATTGCGGTAGACGTGCGGCTGATCGTTGCCTCCAACGAAAACCTGTTTGAATCCGTGCAGAAAGGGAAGTTCCGGGAAGACCTCTTTCACCGTTTTAACGAGTTCACCATACACATTCCACCCCTGCGGGAAAGGATCGAAGACCTCCACTTGTTTGTAGACTCCTTCCTGTCTCAGGTGAGCAAGGAGCTGAACAAGGGAGAGGTAATGATGAGTGATGAGGTGTGGGAATGTTTCCGGCGGTACGACTGGCCGGGCAACATCCGCGAGCTGAAAAACGTGATCCGCCGCGCCAGCCTGCTGACGCCGGCGGGCAAGGAAATATCCATGGCGGCGCTACCCCTTGAAATGAAATCCGGCAGCTCTTACGTGAAAAGTCCCACCGCCAACGGAGATGCCGCCGGTGAAGAAATGCCGGACATGCCCATGCTGGATTCCAATGACCTGAAGTCTGTAGCCCTCAAGGCGGAATACAACAAGATCATCAATGTATTGAAAGCCGTCAAATACAATAAAACCAAGGCGGCCCAGCTACTGAACATTGACCGCAAAACCCTCTATAACAAACTGCGGCTGCTGAACATCAACTACTAACACCCAAGGCATATGGCCAATAAAATCCCCTTTTTTGAACGCCTGGCCAGTACCGTTACGGCGGCCACCGGCAGCCCGTGGGCTTTCATTATTGCGTTTGCCGTTATAATCGTTTGGGCCGTAACCGGCCCGCTGTTCGGGTTTTCAGACACCTGGCAGCTGGTGATCAATACCGGCACTACCATCATCACCTTCCTGATGGTATTCATTATCCAGAAAACACAGAATAAAGATTCAAAATCCATCCAGCTGAAGCTGAATGAGCTTATTGCAGCCACCAAAACCGCCAGCAACCGGCTGATTGATGTGGAATCGCTTTCTGAAGAGGAGCTGAATATCCTGCACGACTTTTATACCAAGCTGGCCGCTGTTACCAAACAGAAGCTCGATCTGAAGCATTCTCACTCCATTGAGGAAGCCATGGAAAATACGGAAGACAAGCTGAAAGCGCGGAACTGATCAGCCTTCCAGCTCCCGCAGCAGCCCCGCCAGGTCAATGCGGTGGGTATACATGGTCAATTTCCCTTCCGCATCCAGGGGCCATTGCTCACGTGGCCGGTCCCAATACAGCTCCAGCCCGTTCCCATCCGGGTCATTGAGGTACAGCGCCTCACTTACGCCATGGTCTGCAAACCCGGTAAACTGTATACCGGCGCCGCTCAGCCTTTTGTAAATGGCGGCCAGGTCTTTCCTTTCAGGGTAAAGAATGGCCACATGGTATAGCCCCGCCGTATTTTCCGGCGCCGGCGGCATGCCTTTACTATGCCAGGTATTGAGCCCTATGTGGTGGTGGTAGCCGCCGGCAGAAATGAACGCCGCCTGCTCTCCGTACATCATCATCAGCTCAAAGCCCAGGAGGCCGCAATAAAAATCCAGGGAGCGTTTCAGGTCTGAAACTTTCAGGTGCACATGTCCAATGCGGGTCTGCGCCGGAACGGTATAACTCATGTATCAGGCAATTTAGGTACAAAGATAAGCGAGTCCCTCCTGCCGCTGCTTTTTTGTCCGCTGAATAATGCAACCGCAATCGGGACCCGCATTGCGTGTACACTACAATTTCTTAGGCGATAAAAACCCTCTATCATACCTACAAAAAAGAGGTGCGGTTTGTTTTATAATTTTCAGAAACTGTTTACATCTACCAGAAAAGATGCGAAAACAGGAAGCCTGCCGCCACAGATCCGGATACCGCCACCAGGCCGGGTATCATAAAACTGTGGTTTACCAGGTATTTGCCGATGTAGGTGCTGCCTGTTCTGTCAAAATTGATGGCGGCCAGCAGCGTAGGGTAGCCCGGCAATACAAAGTCTCCATTGGTAGCCGGGAACATGGCAACCAGGTTGTTAGGCGCAATGCCCAGCAGCACGCCCAGGGGCATCAGTGCCTTGGTGGTGGCGGCCTGGCTGAACAGCAGCATGCTCAGTACAAACAGGGCAATGGCAAACGTCCAGGGGGCGGCCCTCACCATATCTCCCAGCGCCCCTTCAATGGCCGCCGTATTGGCCAGCATGAAAGTGGAGCTCATCCACACCACCCCGAAAATAGACACCACCGCCTGCGCGCCGGCAGTAAAGAGGCTGGCTTTTGCTACCTCGGTAGTGGAGGTTTTGGTGAACAGCAGCATCAGCGCCGCGGCAGACAGCATCACCAGTTCTATGACCGCCGCCATTTTTATGCTGCCGTTGGCATTCACGGCAAAGCTGGCCGCACCTGGTTCAAAGCGGGGCAGCAGGCCGGGAAAGGAGCCTGCCAGCACTATTAACAAAACCGCCGCGCCAAAAATGACCACGGAGGTTTTAGCGCCGGGTTTCAGCGGTTTGGCTTCACCGGCGGTAGAGGCGTCCAGCTCCCGCGCAAACTCGGGGTCTTTCATTTTTTCCAGGAACACCGGGTCTTTTTCCAGGTCTTTCCCCTTCTTCCATACCACTGCCACGCCCGCCAGTATGCCTACCAGGCAGGCGGGGATGCACACCCGCAATATCTGCATCAGCTCCACCTGTCCCGCCAGGATGGTGATCATGGCGGCGGTAGCGGCAGAAATGGGACTGGCGGTAATGCCCAGGTGAGCTGCTACTACGGAAATGCTCAACGGCCTTTCCGGCCTGATGCGCTTTTGGGTAGCCACTTCGGAAATGATGGGCAGCAGGGAGTAAGTGATGTGGGCCGTGCCGGCAAATATGGTAAAGAAAAACGTTACCAGCGGCCCCATGAGCGTGATCATGGAAGGTTTGCTGCGCAATATTTTTTCCGCAATGCGCACCAGGTAATCCATACCACCGGCGGCCTGCATGGTGGCGGCAGTGCTCACTACGGCCAGGATGATCAGCATGACGTCAATAGGCGGTTCCCCCGGCCGCATGCGGAATACAAAGAGGTAAATGGCAAGCGCCACCATGCCCATTACGCCCAGGCCTATGCCTTTCAAGCGGGCGCCAATGAGAATAGCTGCCAGAAGGATCGCGAATTGAAGCCAGATCATGGAATTTCCTGTTTATACATTTTGGTTTGCCCTGCCCTGCTCCGGGCCCATACAGGCATAGCCGTACAAGATATCCACTTTTGGCAAAGATTTATATAGCCGGCAGCAAATTCTGCCGGCGCGCTTGTTTTAACTGTTAATGAATTTCGGGCGGATCATGTTTTCGAACGTAAATATTTCGTCCCATTTTTCCTGGGTGACCAGTTTCTTTTCCTTCACGGCAATATCATGCACAGACTTGCCGGTTTCCAGCGCTTCCCTGGCAATGGCGGCTGATTTTTCGTAGCCTATAATGGGGTTGAGCTGGGTAACGATGCCGATGCTCTGCATCACCATGTCCCTGGTACGCTCTGCGTTGGCCGTAATGCCCGTCACACATTTTTCCCGCAGGGTGTTGCAGGCATTGGTCATGTAGGTGATGGAAGTAAAGAGCGAAAAGGCAATGACCGGTTCCATCACGTTCAGCTGCAACTGCCCGGCCTCCGCGGCCAGGGTGAGGGTAAGGTCTGCCCCTATTACGTAAAAGGCCGTCTGGTTCACCACTTCCGGTATTACCGGGTTTACCTTGCCCGGCATAATGGAAGACCCGGGCTGCATCGGCGGCAGGTTAATTTCGTTTATCCCGCACCGTGGCCCTGAAGAGAGCAGGCGGAGATCGTTACATATCTTGGAGACCTTGATGGCGGTACGTTTCAGCACGCCGGAAAGCTGTACATAAGCACCGGTGTCATTGGTAGCCTCAATAAGGTCTGTAGCCAGCACCAGCTCAAGGCCGGTAACCGTGCGCAGGTGTTTCACCACCAGCTCCGCGTAGCCTTCCGGGGCGTTTACGCCGGTACCAATGGCAGTGGCGCCCATGTTCACTTCCGCTATCAGCTTTTTGCTTTCTTCTATCCTGGCCAGCTCTTCCCTGATGGTGGTGGCAAAAGCTTTGAACTCGTCTCCCATGCTCATAGGCACGGCATCCTGCAACTGGGTGCGGCCCATTTTGAGCACCTGGCTGAACTCTTCGCCCTTTGCTTCAAAGGCATCACCCAGCGCCCGCAGGCTTTCCTTGTACAGGCTCAGCTTGTTAATGAGCGCAATGCGGAAGGCGGTGGGGTAAGCGTCGTTAGTTGACTGGGAGCAGTTCACATGGTTATTGGGATGGCAGTACTGGTAATCCCCCTTTTCTTTGCCCTGCATTTCCAGCGCAATATTGGCAATTACTTCATTGGCGTTCATGTTCACGGAAGTACCGGCGCCACCCTGTATAAGGTCTGTAATGAACTGGTTGTTGAATTCCCCGCTGATCACCCGGTCACTGGCTTTCATAATGCTGTCTGCTATCTCCCTTTTCAAGGCGCCCAGGTCAGCATTGGCCATGGCGGCGGCTTTCTTCACGTATCCCAGGGCTTGCACAAAAAGCGGCTCCACCTTCAGGGGAATGCCGGTAATGTGGAAATTCTCGATGGCCCGCAGCGTCTGAATGCCATAGTATACGTCATTCGGAATTTCCCGCTCGCCCAGGAAGTCATGTTCTCGTCTTTGATTCATAGATAAAAGCTTGATGGATTAGAATTGTTGTTTCGGTGTTCAATTTAAACAGAATGGAGCAGAAATTTGTTGCGGGCGGGCGCCCGGAAGGGTATCAGCGCGCCGGAGTGTATTGCCCGGCAGACTGTTGTTGCATTTCTCTCCGTACTTTTTCCCTTTCCTGCTGCCTGTCTTCCACCTGCCGGTATTTAAAGTAAAAATAAATGGCCAGGAAGAGGCAGAATTTGAAGAGGAGGAAAGCGGCGAAGAAGATCCACTTCCACATGCGGTGTACGGTAATATAGTCGTTCTGGTTGGGGGCAATGTTAATGAAAGTGTAGTTGGCCTTTTTGCCGCCGGGCGGCTCCTGCGGGTTGGCATCTGCCCAGTTATAGGGGGTGAGGGTACGGGCGCGTAGCTCAAGGGGAGGCGGCACGGCGTCTTCCTGCAGCAGCCGGTGCAGCGTGCGCTCTACTGATTGAAGCTCTGTACGCAGCTCAGGGGAGGCTTTCAGCAACAGCTCCATCTCTTCCTTCTCCTCCGGAGTGGAAATGCCTAGCACATAACTTTCAACCAGTCCATTGTCTATGTATTCCTGTACGTTCAATTACAAAACGGATTCAAGATCAAATAGCGGTTAAGGATGAAATACCTTTTATTCAGGTATACGCATAAATGAGGGAGGCTGCCGTTCAGCAGTATCCACATTTGCAAATAAAAAAATCATTACCAGTTAATCAGATTCCCGGAACGCTCATGGCTGTTTCGCGGTTATAATCTCATGGTTACGAAAATAAGGATATTCCCCGGTATTGGTAGTATTAATTCAGATAAAAAGGCCGGGGTCTTTTTGTTTGGCCGTCAAAGATGTACTGTTTCAATGGGTTATGGGTTTTGTACCTGGATTAATTCCTTACATTTATATTCTTCAATACTCACCCATGAAACCACTCCGCACGCTGCTGCTATTTATTACCTGCTGCATCAGCACAGCCGCACAAGCCCAATCCCGCGCCCTGGTGCTGCAAACAGATTTCGGGCTGAAAGACGGCGCCGTGTCTGCCATGAAGGGCGTAGCCTTTGGCGTATCTTCAGACCTGAAAATATTTGACCTCACTCACGAAATACCGGCCTATAACATCTGGGAGGCGGCGTACCGCCTGCAGCAAACGGCGGCGTACTGGCCGGCAGGCACGGTGTTCGTTTCCGTGATAGACCCAGGCGTGGGCTCCGCACGTAAGTCCGTAGTGGCGCAAACCAAAAGCGGGCATTATTTCGTAACGCCAGACAATGGCACGCTGACGCTCATTGCGGAAAGCCTGGGCATCACCGCTGTGCGGGAAATAGATGAGCAGGTAAACCGCCTGCCCGGCTCCTCCCGCTCCTACACTTTTCATGGCCGCGACGTGTATGCCTATACAGGCGCCAGGCTGGCGGCCGGCGTAATACCGTTTGATTCCGTGGGGCCGTTGCTGGGTACCGGCGTGGAGCGCATTCCTTACCAGCGGGCAGCTTTCAGCAACGGTATTGTAAAAGGCAATATCCCCATTCTTGACGTGCAGTTCGGGAACGTGTGGACCAACATTGACGAGCGTACGCTGGCGCAATTGCAACCCCGGTTCGGAGACCAGCTGCAGGTACGCATCCTGCACGGGAACAAGGTGGTATACGAAGGCGCCATGCCATACGCCGCCACTTTTGCCAGTGTGCCGGAGGGCCGGCCGCTGGCTTACCAGAACAGCCTGATGAATTTATCCTTTGCACTCAACATGGGCAGCTTCGCTGAAAAGTTCAAGGTGAGCAGCGGCCCGGCATGGACGGTAGAAGTGAAGAAAAAATAGATGAACATAAGGTCATTTATGCTTTGCCAGGAAATCTTCCAGCGCCTGCCGGAATTTTTCCGGTACATCAAACGGCGCAAAGTGTGTGGCCTTCTCAAAGATCAGCAGCTCTCCTTGGGGTATGGTAGCCGCAATGAAGCGGGTATGCTCGTCCCTGATCATATCATCATCTCCCGCCATTACCAGCGTGGGGCATTTGATGGCCTTCAGCTGCTCCGGTGAAATATGCGGCTCTTCGAGACACAGCGTCCACAAACGCCGGTTCACGGTGGCCTCCGGCTGCAGTTTGGCTATCTGTGTTTTCAGTTGCTCCAGCACAAACGGCTTCACAGCGTTGGTGTCCGGCTGAAGATTGGCTCCCATGGTCATGAGGGTCTTAAACCTGTCCGGGTATTTGCTGGCCAGTATGAGGCCGGTGTTGCCGCCGTCGCTCCAGCCAAAGAGGTTCACCTTTTTCAGCTTGAGATGGTCCAGCAGGGCCTTTACATCTTCTGCAAAGAGCTCATAGGTAAGGCGCTTGCCATCGTCACCAGACTTGCCCTGCAGGCGCGTGTCTACCGCTATCACTTTATATTTTTTGGATAGTTCGGGAATGAGATAAGTGAATACAATAATTGCCTGGCTGTTGCCATGCAGCAATACTACCGGTTCACCTTTGCCATATACCTCGTAATATACCTTGATGCCGTTGACGTTAGCGTAGTGGCCGGCTTGGGGGTTGTTGCCGTAGATTGACTTTTGTCCGTCCTTTTTTTCTGTTGATGCCGGAAGGCTGCTGGCATCTATCACCAGGTGGCCATTATCAAAAGCGTGTTGCAGGCCGCGGTTTTTTCCAGGCATATGCCAGGCGCTCAACGCGGTGGTATCATCCATTCCCATGCCATCCAGCGTGGCGGTTTCCCAATTGCCGGCCGTGGTCTCCACCTGCAGCCTGAAATCATCGAAAGCATAGCGGCCGGGGCCAATGTACAGGCCACCGAAGTACATCACACTGTCACGCTTATTGAAGATGCTTTTGATTTCGCAGTCTGTCCATTTATCTTCTCTCACAGGTTTCTCCTGCATGTTGTCAAAGAAACTCACGGCGCCCCCTTCTGCGTGGTTGCGTACCCAGATGCCCGCCCAGGATACTGAATTTGTCACCTGGGGTCTTACCCGGGCCGTCAGGCGGAAAGGGCGGCCTTTCCAGGCGTCTTGTACAGCTACAGCACGGTTGAAAGCTCCCCAGCCGGGGCCGCCAACCTGGGCCTGGGCAACAAACGGAAATAACAGGCATAAAAGGAGTATACGCATACGGGTTAATTTGTGAATGAAAATAAAGCAGCAACTCTGAATGGAATGTTAAAAGAGCATCCTAGAAAACTTCACTTTTGGGATAGTCGAAAAAGAGGAAACGTTTCTTTGCCCTGTCAAACTCTTCCCAATGGTCTGTTTCCGCTTCTATGGCAAAAATGCCTGCCGTAGGCACGTTGTCTATACGGATCTCCTCCGTGAGGTAATTGGCAAAGTCTGTAATGCCGGGGTTGTGGGCGAAGATGGCCACGGCGTTGAAGTCGTCGTCTATTTTGGTGATCACTTTCAGAAAGGTGGAGGCGTAGCAGAGGTATAATTCTTCTTCCAGCAGAATGGCTTCTTTGGGGTATTTCCATTCTTTGGCCATGATGCGGGCGGTAGACCGCGCGCGTTTAGCCGGGCTGGATATGATCAGTTCAGGAACGGTACCGCGGGAAAGCAGCCTGCCGGCCATTTCGGGGGCATTTTCCTTACCCCGTTTATTGAGGGGACGGTCAAAATCGTCCATTTCAGGGTCGTTCCAGCTGGATTTGGCGTGGCGAATGAGCAACAATGTTTTCATACACATCGTAAACCATTGACTACCCCTAAATTACGGCATTTTACCGTAAGTTAATACACGGCTGAAAAACGCGCCCTGAATTAAGGAAAAGTTAACAATGATGAAAGGGGCGTATTAATAACCTCTTTCGTTCTTGCCTTCCATATAGTTCATAAAGGCTTTGTTCACCACGCGGTTGCCGCCGGGCGTGGGGTAGTTGCCGGTAAAGTACCAGTCTCCCAGGTTGCTGGGGCAGCTGGCGTGCAGGCTTTCGATGTTCTGATAGATCACTTCCACTTTTGCGCTGATGCCCGCCGGCGTGATGATCTCTGCAATTTTTGCGGATATTTCTTCGGGGGTGAAGGGTTTGTAGACGTTCTTCACCACGTTCTGCGCATTGAGCGTATTGGTGCGTTCCAGCTCTTTACAGAGGCCGTAGGCTTCCTGGAGGATGTACTCCTTGCCTTGCTCACGCAGCAGGGCTATAGCGGCCTGGAAGGCCACAAACTCGCCCATTTTGCTCATATCTATGCCGTAGCAGTCTGGGTAGCGGATCTGCGGGGCGGAGCTCATTACAATAATACGTTTCGGGCCCAGGCGGTCCAGCATTTTGATGATGCTCTCGCGGAGGGTGGTACCCCGTACAATGGAGTCGTCTATCACCACCAGCGTGTCTGTACCGGGGCGTACGGTGCCGTAAGTGATATCGTATACGTGCTGCACCATTTCGTTACGGCTGGAGTCTTCCGTAATGAAGGTGCGCATCTTCACGTCCTTGATGGCTATTTTATCTATCCTCACGCGGCGGTTCACCATTTCGGTGAGCTTTTCCTCATCAAAGTCTTTCCCCCAGCTCATGATACGCTCTACCTTGATCTTGTTCAGGTAGTCTTCCAGGCCTTTGATGAGGCCGTAGAAGGCCACTTCGGCGGTATTGGGTATGAAGGAGAAGATGGTGTTGCGCAGGTCGTTATCTATGGCTTTCAGCACGGTTTCGGAGAGGTGGTAGCCCAGTGCATGCCGTTCTTTGTAGATCTTTTCGTCGTTACCGCGGGAGAAATAGATGCGCTCAAAGCTGCAGGCGCGGCGCTCGCGGGCGGGAATGATCTCTTCTATGCTGTAATCGCCGTTTTCCTTTACGATGAGGGCGGTGCCGGGCATCAGCTCCATCACCTCATTTTCTCCCACGTTAAAGGCAGTACGGATGGCGGCCCTTTCGGAGGCGGCCACTATCACATCTTCATTGACATAATAGTAAGAAGGGCGGATGCCGTGCGGGTCCCGGATCACGAAGGCGTCTCCGGAGCCGATGAGGCCGCATACATGGTAACCGCCGTCAAACATGGAGAAGGCCTGCTGCAGGATGGCCTTTACATCAAGCCCGTTCTGGCGTATTTCGTCTTCCTTGGCCAGGAAGTGGTGTACCACTTCCAGCATGGCGGCCAGGTCGCTGTTTTTATGGGTCTCCCCGGGCTGCACTTTCACAAAGTTGAACAGCTCTTCCACGTTTACCAGGTTGAAGTTGCCGGCCATGGTGAGGTTGCGCGCTGGGATGGTGTTGTACCGTACAAAGGGGTGGCACAGCTCCACGTTGTTTTTGCCCTGGGTGGCGTAGCGGAGGTGGCCCATCAGCAGCTCTCCCAGGAAACGCACGTGGCCTTTCATGAGGCCGGGGTATTTGGTGATTTCCGGCTGGTATTTCTCTATTTCCGATATTTCATCCCTGATCCTGCCGAATACGTCCCCTATGGGCTGGGGCTGGCTGCTCCGGATACGGTGCATGAAGGGCACCCCGGGCTCGGTGTGCAATTTTACAGTGGCCACTCCCGCGCCGTCTTGCCCGCGGTTATGCTGCTTTTCCATGAGGAGGTACAGCTTGTTAAGGCCGTAGAAAACCGATCCATATTGCTGTTGGTAATAAGAGAATGGTTTTCTTAATCTTATGAATGCTAAACCGCATTCATGCTTTATCGCGTCACTCATGCCGTAAAATTGAAGTCGCAAAGTTACGCCTAAATATTCAAATCACCCACGGCTTCAGGATTCTGCCGGCAAAGTGCGGCCCGTGGCTGTAAAACGGCCATGGGAGCTAAACTTCAGCCAAGCGTTGCCGTATAAAAAAATCCCGGTTACCTCAAAGTAACCGGGATGGCTATAAAATATATTTGCTGACCGCTTTTAGTTGCTTGCTACAGCATCGTTCTGGCCCATCCACCGGGTGATGTTGGCACAATTGCGGTATTCGTTCTCGATGTGTACGTAGAAGGTGGGCATTTTATCTACCAGCCATTTGGCCAGGGCGGTAGCCTGCTTTTCCTTCAGGGTGCGGGACTGGATGCGGGCATAGTCGTCACTCAGGTTTTCGCGGTGCGGTTCGGTGCGGGTTTTAAGGTACACCAGGCGCAGGCCTTTGCGGCCCCTTTCATCCTCAAACGGCATGGGTTTGGAAACGCCACCGGGCTTCAGGGAATCCAGCATCATTACAATGTCTTTGGTGGAGGGGTCGTCCAGCTGGTCAATAGTCAGGAAGGTGCTGCCCGTTTGCGGGTTTTGCAGCATACCGCCGTTGAACTTGGCCATTGGCTCATCACTGAATTTGGCTACTGCCTCCCCGAAGTTCATTTTACGCGTTAAAACCAGGTTCCGGATACTGTCCAGCTTGCTGGTGGCGGCAGCCAGGTCTGCGCTTAAAATGTTGGGCTCGATCAGGATGTGTTGTACCGTTACCCTGTCTCCTCCGCGTTTGTTCATTTTGATGAGGTGGTAGCCGAACTGTGTTTTCACGGGATTGGAAATCTCCCCTTCCTTCAGCCTGAAAGCGGCGGCCAGGAAGTCAGGGTCCCAGGTCTTGTCACTCCTGTTCAGCACATATACACCATTGTTTTCCTTTACTGCAGGGTCTTCAGAATAGAGGCTGGCATAGGTGCCAAAATCCCCTTCCTTGTTCTCCACTTTCTTTTTCAGTTCCAGGAGGCGGTCTATGGCGTATTTGTCCATTTCACGGCTGGCCTTCGGCAGCAGTACGAGCTGGCCTATTTCCAGTTCTGATTCATAGAACGGCAGGCTGTCTGTGGGTATCCGTTCAAAGTTGGTCCTCACTTCGGTGGGGGTCACTTTCACGGCGTTCACAATTTTATCCCGCATGGCGTTGGCCAGCATGCTTTCACGGATGGCGTCACGGAAACGTTCGCGGAGCTGGTAAATGGTATAACCGGTTATTTCGGTCATTTTTTCCCGGCTGCCGTAGCGTTGTTCCGCCCAGCGGATCTGGCTTTCAATACGGCCGTCCACGTCCGCCTCGCTGATGGGCAAGCTGTCTCTTTCGGCCTGCAGCACCAGTACTTTCTGCGCTATAATTTCTTCAATGGCAAAGCAGGAAGCGTTGGGCGGCAGGGGTTGCCCTTCCATTGCCCGCTGCTGCATGTCTACCAGGGCAGACTCAATATCAGACTGGAGAATGATCTTATCTCCTACCTTGGCAACAATCTTGTCAGCCACCATTTTCTGCCCCTGTTGTGCTACTGCCGCCTGGAAGAGCAGCATTGCGCCAAAAGAAGATATGAGAAATTTTTTCATAGTAACGTTACTGAGAACCCAAAATAACCAATAAAAAATTAGCCGCACAAAGTCGGCTAATCTATTTAACAAAAATTTCGGGATTGGGCGGGCCTTTACGCCTTGCCAGGCAAGGGGTAAAGGCTGCCTTTCCCTGTTTTAGAGCGTTCTTTTTACTTCCACTTCTTCAAAGCCTTCTACAATGTCTCCCACTTTGAGGTCGTTGTAGTTTTTAATGCTCAGGCCGCATTCCATACCGGATACTACTTCCTTCACATCGTCTTTATAGCGTTTGAGAGACTGCAGCTCGCCGGTGTATACCACAATACCGTCTCTTACCAGGTTCACGCGCGTGTTGCGGGCCAGCTTGCCGTCCAGTACGTAACAACCGGCCACTGTGGCCTTGTCGAACTTGTAGGTTTCGCGGATTTCCACGTTGCACACCACCTTTTTCTCGATCTTCGGCTCCAGCATCCCTTCCATAGCGCTTTTCAGCTCGTCTATGGCGTCGTAGATGATGGAGTAGGTGCGGATCTCGATGTTCTCTTTTTCTGCCAGGCGGGCCGCATTCATGGAGGGGCGTACCTGGAAGCCGATGATCAGGGCGTCTGAGGCGGTAGCCAGCAGTACGTCTGATTCGGTGATCTGGCCTACGCCTTTCAGCACTACGCTCACTACGATCTCTTCTGTGGAGAGTTTCTGCAGGGAGTCGCTCAATGCTTCCACGGAGCCGTCTACGTCACCCTTGATGATGAGGTTCAGCTGCTTGAAGTTGCCCAATGCCAGGCGGCGTCCGATCTCGTCGAGCGTGATGTGCTTCTTGGTACGGATACCTTGTTCACGCACAATCTGTGCCCTGCGGTTGGCGAGGTCTTTGGCTTCAGACTCGTCTTCATACATCCTGAACTTCTCACCTGCCTGCGGCGCGCCGTTGAGGCCGAGGAGCTGTACAGGAGCGGACGGGCCGGCTTTTTCCACGCGCTGGCCGCGCTCGTTGAACATGGCTTTGATTTTTCCGAAGTGCTGACCGGATACGATGGTGTCTCCCTGCTGCAGGGTACCGTTCTGTACCAGCACGGTGGTCACATAACCGCGACCTTTATCGAGCGTAGCTTCTATCACGGAGCCGGTAGCTTCCCGGTCAGGGTTGGCCTTCAGTTCCAGCAGTTCCGCTTCGAGCAGTATTTTTTCGAGCAGTATGTCTATGTTCAGGCCGCTTTTGGCGGAAATTTCCTGGCTTTGGTATTTACCGCCCCAGTCTTCCACCAGCAGGTTCATGCCGGCCAGCTGTTCCTTGATCTTTTCAGGGTTGGCGCCGTCCTTGTCAATCTTGTTGATGGCAAATACCATGGGGAGGCCCGCTGCCTGGGAGTGGGAGATGGCCTCACGCGTCTGGGGCATGATGGCGTCGTCCGCCGCTACCACAATTACGGCAATGTCAGCCACCTTGGCGCCGCGGGCACGCATGGCGGTAAACGCTTCGTGACCGGGGGTATCCAGGAAGGTGAGTTTTTTGCCGGTGGCGGTGGTTACCTGGTAGGCGCCGATGTGCTGGGTGATGCCCCCGGCTTCGCCCGCTACCACGTTGGCGTTGCGGATATAGTCCAGCAGAGAGGTTTTACCGTGGTCTACGTGACCCATGATGGTCACAATGGGCGCACGGGGCACCAGGTCTGCCGGGTCGTCCACAATTTCTTCTTCTTCATCGTCCGTAGCGTCGTCCACACCGATGAATTCCACTTCATAGCCAAACTCGCCGGCTACCAGTTCAATTACTTCGGCGTCCAGGCGCTGGTTGATAGATACCATGATGCCCAGGCCCATACATTTGGAGATCACTTCCGCAAAGCTAACGTCCATGAGGTTGGCCAGCTCGCTAACGGAAACGAACTCCGTTACCTGCAGCTTGTTATCTTCTCCTTCACGGGCTGCTTCGCGCTCTGCCGCTTCATGGCGTTTGTCTCTTCTGCGGGAGGCCTTGGTGTTGCGACCGGTACGGCCGGTGCCGCCCAGTTTGGCCATGGTTTCCTTGATCTTGTTCTGGATCTCGTTCTTATCAATTTCTTTGTCTTCCGTTCTGCGGGGAGCGTTCTGGCCGTAGCCGCCCTGTCCGGGCCGCTGGTCGCGCCGCTGATGCGGACGGTTGGGGCCGGTGCCGGGTGCTCCTCCGGGACCGCGGTTGCCCTGATGGCCGCCGGGGCCGCGGTTGCCGCCATGGCCGCCGCCGGGGCGGTTGCCCTGGCCTTGTCCGGGACCGCGATTATCCCTGTTGCCGGGGCCACGGTTGGGACCCTGGCCTTGCCCGGGGCCGCGGTTATCCCTGCTGGCAGGGCCCTGGCCTTCCTTGGCAAATTCGCCCGGTTTAATGGGCTCCGGCTTCTTTTCTATAACGATGCGCTTGCGTTTGCGCTTTTCATCTTTGCTGCTGAACCCTTTATTGTCCCGGCGGTCCTGGGAGATAGGCAGGTCAATTTTGCCGATTACCTTGGGGCCGGTGAGTTTGGTGGCCTGGATATTTTCGATCACTGCGTTGCTGTTATCGTCTCCTGATTCATCTGTTGATTCACTGGCCTCCGTTGCGGGAGCAGGTTCTGCCGTGCGGGGAGTTTCCACTTTGGCGGCAGGCTTTTCTTCCACTACCGGTTCTTTAGCAGGCGGCGGTGTGGCGGCCGCGGGTTTTTCTTCCGTTTTGGCCACTGGAGCGGGTTCCGCTTTCTCCACCTTCACTTCTTTTTCTTTCTCCGGCGCTTTTTCGGGAGCTTTTTCAGCTACCGGGGCGGGAGCGGGAGTTTCAGCCGGCGCCTGTTCGGCTTTCTCTTCCGGCTGTTCTTTTTTGGCCGCTTTTTTATTGCGGTTGGCGGTGTTGAGCGCTTCCAGGTCAATGGTGCCCATCACTTTGGGGCCATTGATGCGGGGCGCTTCCGGTTTCACCACTTCTTCCGCCGGCGTTTCTTCTTTTGCTTTGGGCGCTTCAGGCGCGGGCGCGGGTTTGGCTTCCGCCACCGGTTCCGGTTTGGGTTCCGGTTTGGGCTCCGGCTTTTCCGCTTTCACTTCCGGGCGCGGGGCAGGCTTGGGCGCCTCCGGCTCCGGTTGCGGTTCGGGTTTTACAGGGGCAGCTTCTTCCTTCTTTTTGGCAGCGGCTTCCGCATCTTCTTTCTCTTTCTTCTTTGCCGCCAGCTCTGCCTCCTCTTTCTCCTTCTTTTTAGCTGCGTCTAACACCGTTCCTTTGGGCAGGGCAATCTGGTCACTTTTCTTCTTGTTGGCCTTGTCCTGTTGGAATTCCTGCTGCAAGGAACTGTACATCTGGGCTGTAAGACGGGCGTTAGGAGAACCGAATTCACCCATGTCGAAGCCCTTATTGGTCAGGAACTCGACGAGCGTGTCCTTTCCAATATTGAATTCCTTGGCCGCAGCCAGCAATCGCGGTGTGTTGTTTGTTACTTCAGGCATATCGTATTCTCGTCCTTCCCGTTTAATCCCCACCAACCGGCGGAGTAATTCTTTTAACATTTTAACAATAACTCAAATAATCTCTGCAATCAAAAAAGCCTACCTCATGGGAAGGGGTAGCGGAAGGCTTTATTATTCTTTTTCAAATTCTTCCTGCAGGATCCTTCTCACATCCTGTACAGTTTCTTCTTCGAGGTCTGAGCGGCGGACCAGTTCTTCCACGGTCAGGTCCAGCACACTGCGGGCTGTATCGCAACCGATGCGCTTCAGCTCGTCTATCACCCAGGGCTCTATTTCGTCTGCAAATTCTTCCAGGTCTATATCGAACTCTGTCTGTTCCTGCTCTTCATCGCGGAACACGTCAATTTCATATCCCGTCAATTCGCAGGCCAGTTTTATGTTTACGCCTTTTTTCCCGATGGCCAGGGATACCTGGTCAGGTTTCAGGTAAACGGAGGCGTATTTATTATCGTTGTCAACGTCCATGCGGCTGATGCGGGCGGGCGTGAGCGCGCGTTGTATCAGCAGCTGGATGTTGGCGGTATAGTTGATAATGTCTATGTTCTCGTTGCGCAGCTCACGAACAATGCCGTGAATGCGGGAGCCCTTCATGCCTACGCAGGCGCCTACAGGGTCTATCCGGTCGTCATAGGATTCCACGGCCACTTTGGCTCTTTCGCCGGGCTCGCGTACGATCTTTTTGATCACGATCAGCCCGTCAAAGATCTCCGGCACCTCAATTTCAAGGAGTTTAGCCAGGAAGGAGGGATGCGTTCTGGAAAGGATGATCAGCGGGGAGTTATTCTTCATCTCCACTTTTTTCACTACCGCGCGCACATTTTCGCCTTTTTTGAAATAATCCGTCGGTATTTGCTCGGATTTAGGCAATATTAACTCATTCCCTTCATCATCCAATAATAAAACTTCCTTTTTCCACACCTGGTATACCTCGCCGGTTACGATCTCGCCTACACGGTCTGCGTATTTTTTCACCAGGATGTTCTTTTTCAGGTCGCCAATACGGGCGGTAAGCGTCTGTTTGGCTGCCAGAATAGCGCGGCGGCCAAAGTCCATGATCTCCACTTCTTCATACAGATCTTCCCCCACCTGGTAGTCAGGCTCCACCAATATAGCTTCTGAGTAGGCGATCTGGGCGTTTTCGTCTTCCACGGTGCCGTCTTCCACAATGGTGCGGCGGCGGAGGATCTCCAGGTCACCTTTCTCGGTATTTACAATCACGTCAAAGTTCTCATCTGAGCCATATTTCTTTCGCAGCAGGGTCTTGAACACATCTTCCAACACCTTCATCAACGTAGGGCGGTCAATGTTTTCCGCCTCCTTAAACTCGGTGAATGACTCAATCAGGTTAATACTAGCCATGTTCTGTTATAGTTTTTTAAAACACGATACACACTTTGGTGTGTTTTATTTCGGATAAATTGATATTTGTTTGTTTAATTTCTTTCTTTTTACCAATGGTTTCTTCCAGCAGCAGCTCCGTGTCTGTAGCCGCCAGGAGCTTGCCTTCCGTGGTGGAGCCGTCCAGCCGGGTCACCTCCACCTTGCGGCCGATGTTCTTGGTGAACTGCCGCGGTGTTTTCAAGGGCTCATCCAGTCCGGGGGAGGAAACTTCCAGGGAGAAATCGTTATCAGGGAACAGCGCCGCGGCTTCCAGCTGCGGGTATAATTGCCTGTTGAGCGATACCAGCTTGTCAATTGACGCTCCGTTATCTGCATCCACAAAAACCTTCACATTATTGGTGGGTTTAATACGTACCTCTACCAGGAAATATTCCGGCTTGTCTGCCAGCAACGCTTCCAGCATTTCCCGGATGCGTGCTATCACTTGTTCATTTGCCATACCAAAAAGAAGAAGGGGACAACTCGCGTCCCCTTCATTTGAATCATTTTTCCTGTACAAAATTAGTATTTATTTTCATTCCAAAAAGTATTTCTTCCAAATATAACACCGCGGAAAGCCCGCGCCCACTCATATTATTAAATAGCATAATGAAATAGGCAATGCGCGGATATTGATTTAACTTAGAAATATGTTTCCCCGGATCAATCTGGAACTGGCCGCCTGGGCGGCGGGCCTGGTGTACCTGGCGGCGATAGACCCGCATGCCGGCCTTCCCAGTTTTTGTGTGTTCAAGCTGGCCGGGTTCAGCGGCTGCCCCGGTTGCGGGCTGGGCACCTCCATCAGCCTGCTGCTGCATGGGGAGCTGCGCGAGAGCCTGCACCACCACTGGCTGGGACTGCCGGCGCTGGTGCTGCTGGTGGCGCGCATTATCAAACTGACCAAACTTCAATTCAGATATGAATGACTTTTATTTTGCCGCACTGCCGGGTATGGACCATGAGGAGCTGGTATGGCTGGAAGAGCTGACCAAGAAATATGATCCGGAAACGCGGAAACGCTTCCTGATGCTGTACCAGAACCGGCGGAAAGACCCGCAAACCATCCTCATCACCTGCCTGCTGGGCTTTGTGGGGGTAAACGGCATTCACCGCTTCCTGATGGACCAGGTGCTGTGGGGACTCCTGTTCCTTTTTACCGGCGGCTTTTGCCTGGTGGGCACTATCATAGACGCCATCAATTACCGCAAGCTTACATGGGAGTACAACAAGCAGGCGTCTATGGAAATTGCGGCCATGCTGGGCAAATTTTGAGGCCTTCCCATTACGTTAAAGAAACCTTAAAATGCCTGGTAAAAAGGCAGATACCGTTATCTTTGTGTGATTATGTTAAGGTTACTATTTTATATTCTAATAGGCTGGATACTGTACAAGCTGATATTTGACTTCATCATCCCCGTTTACCGCGGCACCAAACAAGTGCGCCGCCAGGTGCGGGATATGCAGCAGCACATGCAGGAGCAGTTCCGCCAGCAGCAACAACAACAGCAACAACAAGCTCCCCCTCCACCGCCGCCTTCCTCCACTCCCAAACAAGGCGAGTACATCGACTTCGAGGAAGTGAAATAATTATTTTCTGAATATATCCAGTACGGTTTTCGGCGCCTGCAGGTGAATGACCTGTATGCCCAGGTGGCTGGCCGCGTCTACGTTCGGCAGGGTGTCATCTATGAACAGGGTTTCTTCCGGGCGCAGGTTGTTCTCGTCCAGGATCACCTGGTAGGCCTCCTTTTCCGGCTTGCGGAAGCCAATGAGATGGGAGTAATAACTCTTGTCGAAAAACGCCGCCAGGGAAGGGATGCCGCGGCTTTGCTCCAGTATCTTGTTAACCTCTCTTAAATGGATGGCGTTGGTATTGCTGAGGAGGTAGAGGTTGTAGTGAAGCCGCAGCTGCTGCAGTAATTGCAGGCGCGCCAGGGGAAAATCAAGCAGCATGGCGTTCCAGGCATCCAGGACCTGCTGGTCTGTAACATGGCCGGGAATGTGGGGCCTTAGCTGCGCCACAAAATCTTCATCAGACACGCGGCCGGTTTCCAGGTTTTCAAAGAGGGCATTGGCGTGGAACTGGGAGTAGAGTTCCGTGAAATTTTTTACGCCCAGGTCTGTAAACGCCTTGTTGGTAAGCTGGTAATTGATGTTGAGGAGCACGCCCCCCAGGTCGAAGATGATGTTTTTGATTCCTTGCATGGCGGGGCAAGTTGAAAAAAATTCTGGTATTTTGTATAAAAAATATTTACTTTTGCCGTCCCTTGAGAAGAGGGCCCAAAAAGTTTGTTATATATTTTATTATCCGAAAGGATCGGTCCTATAGCTCAGTTGGTTAGAGCACCTGACTCATAATCAGGGGGTCCCAGGATCATGCCCTGGTGGGACCACGAAAGAAGGCTTCAGAAGCAATTGCTTTTGAAGCCTTTCTTTTTTACATCATGTTACTGCGCTATATAGCTTTCCTCCATGCAAACAAGTTGGAGTTTTTCGTACTATTTCTTTGGTCAAAGTCGCCATTAATTCTTAAAATTGCTACCACTTGTAACCTCACATTTAAATTATCAAACATGAAAACTATTTATCTACTACCTGTCGTGATGATTTTTGTTATCAGTTGCTCCACGCAAAAATACGTGCAGTTCCGGCCTCCTCAATCCGAAACATTTTCGACAGATAAACTAAAGGCCTTTCTTAAAAAAACTCCCAATCCTAAAGTAGTACTAAGAGTTCCTAATACGCAGGGTAATGCTACTGAGGAGGACGCAAATACCTATATCTATAATACGATAGAAAAGGAACTACTTAGAAACAATTTCATTGTGAGAGATAGAGCTCTCTTCAATGAAATAATAAAAAAGTCGGGAGATAAAATAGAATATTCAGAACTACAAAAGAAAACGGATACTGATATCATCCTGGAACTTTCAAATCTTCAAACGGACGTTGAATATCGAACAAACCAATATTATACGAAAAGTGGAAAAAAAGCGATGTTTGACAAGGGGGATATACTGGTAAGAGGTGCCAAAGTCGACTTCAAACTAGTGGTAATTCAAGACAATGAATATGCCGGCAACTACAATTTTAACTATACCCCTTGCTTAGGCGGCTGTGAAGTAGTGGAAGGGAAAAGGGGGCCAAGGTTTAGAATTGAGGGTAAATATGCAAAACAACCCTACCAAGTGGTTTCCAAACGAGAGCTCGAAGAATTCTTTAAAGATGCAACTAACAAGTTAATAATAGCTCTTCGCCAATAGATAGGTTCTTAAAAATCTTCAAAAGCCTGGCTAAAAGTCAGGCTTTTGCATTGAATATACGTGACAGTCAAAATGGACATCGTCATTCTTTGACCAGTCAAATATGCAGAGGCCTGTTAATATGCTTCCCTGGGTTGAAATGCTATTTTCGCAAATAGTTAAGTCTTACCAGGGCCGCTCTTGCTTTTTCTTTAAATTTTGAATATGACGACAATGCATCTAACCGAGTTAGCGATATCTTTTGTCCTAAAGGCTGATACAATGCACCAATTCCAATCTTTTTTCGCTTGACTGGATATTCTGCTTGAGCAACGCGCAATGCTTCGATAATTACTCCTTTCGGATCAGCAATTGTTTCAGGATCGCGAGCAAGGCCTAGCGTTTGGTTAGGCTTTGTTGTACCAATCTCCTCTTTCAGTATATCCTTATCCGCTAACATCCAAGCTTCCGTCATGTGAACTGGAATTACTTCAACCAGATTTTTACAAATTTTGTCATTCCCTATCTTGTTAATTTGCTCAAGTGCCGGCGCGAATTTATATTTGAGAACGTTTTCATCTGTTTCACCATCAGCATCAGCATGTATGCAAAGAATCTGTATTCCACTTGCAAAAGCTTTCCTGGCAAGATCCTCGTAATTCTTTCTGACATCTCCCAAATGAGGTGGTGGGAAATAAGTGGTTGGAAACACTTCTATATCAGTTTCGCATTCGACCGCCAATGCTTCAAATGTACGTTGGACAATGCCAACCATAAATCTTTCGTCAGATGTCCCCTCTCCTGAAAAAGCCACCGTCAAAATATTACTCATTAAATACTGCTCTTTTGATCGTATTTTTCGAAATCTGCACTTTCCAAATAACTTTTAACGTTGGCTAAAGTTAGCTTTTTCTCTTCTTCGGAAAACTCTATAGCCAATTGAATGTTGCCTTTTACTACAGGCAATATTTTGGTTACTTGTAGCTTTTGTTTTAACCCGTCAATGCTTTTTATTTGAGTTACCATTTGAGAAAGCCAAACGCGGCAAATATTGTGTCTATTCATTGCGAGTATATCCCCAACCAATATTGGAGAGTGGGTGTTAACAATCACCTGCCTTTGTTGATCCTCATTTCTATTTTCAAAATTAGTAACTAAATCTATCAGTATCTCAGCAGTTAACTTCATTCTTGCTGGATGAACCCCATTTTCCGGCTCTTCAAAGCATAGAAGTCCGCTGTGATTGGGGTCGTATAAAAATACACAGAGAGTAAGAAGTCTAAGAGTTCCCTCCGAAAGAACCCGGGACGTAAACTCTCTACCATCCGATGACCTCACTTGAATAACAAACTGTTTTCCAACTTTGTCATCTAAAACTTTTATGTCAACTATGCCAGGCAGTAAATCATTCAGTCTACGAGATATTTCTTTAAGCAAAAAAGGATCAGTGCTATCAATTCTGTGAAGAACCGCTGCAAGGTTTTCGCCGGTATGCGTCAAAGCATCCTTTGCTAAATAGGAACTCGGCCGGCGCAGATCTTCCGGATTAAGTTGCAGGAAACGCCAACTTTTCATTTCTTCCTTTGCAGCAAGCGCATGTGGAAAATCCACAGAATTTACAACACTTATTATTGCCTGTGTTATACTATTTAGTGGAAATTCCTTCTTAATTCCTCCTTTGCCATCCTGACGTAAATTAATACTACGATTTTCTTCTGTATCTATATATGCCACTCCTCGTTTACCGCTTATTACTTTTGGCCTCCACAATTCTAAAACCGACTTTGGTATATAAATGCTTACCCATTTGTCATCGTCATGACGTATAGGATTGAGAGATTCTGAAAGGACAATTAAATCCTGAATGCCTCGTTCATTTTTTATTCGCTTAATTGTGATTTCATATCTTAGTCGAGTATATTTTAACGTTGCTTCTCCTCCAAACTTATCCTTAATATTTCTATCTGTTAATAATTCTACAGCAAATGATATTATATCTGAGCTATTTCCATCATCATATCGAGTAAATAACTCGCTTGCGTCTCCCCTTTGTTCACTGAACGCTGTTTTTAAATCCATCTCGACAATTCGACTCAGCAACGACATTGCATCGAATAGATTACTTTTACCTGATGCATTTGTCCCTGCAATTACGGTCAAGGGAGCAAACTCCATTTGGAAATTGCTAAAGGTTTTGAATCCGTCAATCTCTATTTTAGTAATCATATTATTTAAATTTGCTCTGGAACATAGGATCCTATATTTAGGGAGACATTTTTTTATCTCACACCCTTCAACCTAACAAAATTAAACCATCTCGCAAAGCATCAGCGCGAGACCAGAGCTATGCAAATCTAAATAATTAAATTTGCTTTAATTCGTTTCTTAGCTTTCACCCCCTCACCAAATACGTCAAACTATTCTCAATCGGCGTATCCAGCTCCTCCTCCACATGCAAAATCCCCTTCCTTTCACCACCCCCACAATGCAACGTAATCTCCACATGCTTAATATCCAGCTTCAACTGGTAAACCTCAAACAGGCAGCGCTCCAGTATAGCCTCCACCTGCTCCTTGCCGGGTATTGTATCTTGTCCTATCATAATTCATTTTTGTTTCTGTCAAGTTACGAAATCATTTCGAAAAAAGTCCCTTATTAGGCCGGTTTATTTTAGAGTGGCTTCAAATAGAGGTGGTCTAATTGCACTGGATTCACTTATTTACATTATGGCTACCAAGAAACCCACACGTGAAAGCGAGCTAACAGACCGCCAGAAAGAATTTGCTGTTAAAATAGGAGAACGCATCAGAGAGCTGAGGATTGCCAAAGGACACAACAGCTACGAAGACTTTGCCTACGAAAACGACATTTCCCGCAGCCAGTTTGGCCGCTATGAGCGGGGCGCCTCAGACATGCGCATGAGCAGCTTCCTTAAAATCCTTGACTCCCTGGGAATCACCCCGAAGGAGTTTTTTGGTAAAGGCTTCGATAAGAAGTAACCACAGCAAAACGCCCTGGAGAAAACTGAGGCTATGGTAACTGGATATGAATACATTGACTATCAGGTGGTTACAAGACGGTAACCGCCCGGCTGCATTAAGGTCATTCCGGTCATCAGAAGTGAGTACGGAACCTGAAAACCCCAAAAACCCTCCTTGAGCAAAAAATCACCCCCTGTGAGTATTTTCCCGCCCCCCTTTACCGGAACTTCGCATCTCCCTGCTACCTATGTCTCCCCTATGCCGTTTACAAGCAAGATGCCCTACTGCATTTAGTTCGGAACGCCTATTTTGTTTAAACAAACCATACCCATATGAAATCAAAAATGACCGCTATCGCCGGCATGCTGGTAGCCTTTTCAATGAATGCCTTTGCCCAGTCCTCCGCAGATGCCACGGCCACAGCCACCATCATCACCCCCATCAGCATCAGCAAAACTGTTGACCTGAACTTTGGCAATGTTGCCGTAGGTGCAAGCACCGGTACAGTTGTACTGACGCCGGCCGGAGCCCGCTCTGCAACGGGGGGCGTAAGCCTTCCTTCAACAGGGGGTACCGTTAGCGCCGCGTCTTTCGATGTAACTGGCGAAGGCGCTTATACCTATTCCATTACCCTGCCCAGCAGTGTAACCATTACACGCAACAGCGGCTCGGAAACCATGACGGTAAACACCTTTACCAGCACACCGTCTACCACCGGCGCGCTCACCGCAGGCGCACAAACACTTACCGTTGGAGCCACACTGAACGTAGGGGCCTCCCAGGTACCGGGTACTTATGTGTCCGGCACTGCCTTTACCGTAACAGTTAACTACAACTAGGAAAAGCAGCTGGCTAAAAAAGGTTACCCTGTGCTGCGCAGGCGGTGCAGACATGCTGTTGTACACGGCAGTCGGCACTGCTTTTTTAGTCAGCCTCTTTTTCGCAATCCCTGCTACCTATCATGCAACAATTAAAATTTACGCGGTGGCGCCTGTCGCTACTCGTTCTCTTTTCTATCCTCCCTTCCTTGCAAACAATGGCCCAGGGCAACCTGATGGTGATGCCCAGGAGAGCGGTTTTTGAAGGCGGCAAAAGGCTGCATGAGCTGAATCTCATCAACACCGGGCAAGACACTGCCCGCTACGCTATTTCACTAACGCACTACCGTATGAAAGACGATGGTGCGTTTGAAGAAATAGACTCCACTGCTCCTGACGCCAGCTTTGCCGATAAATACGTACGCTTCTTTCCAAGAAATGTAGTGCTGGGGCCGGGCGAAGCCCAGTCTGTACGCATCCAGCTCACGCAAACCGGCAAACTGCTTCCGGGAGAATACCGTTCCCACCTGTATTTCAGGGCCGTGCCCAATGAAAGCCCTTTAGGCCAGGAACCCGCCGGGGCAGACGCAGGTGTGGCGGTACGCCTGGTGCCGGTTTTCGGTATTTCCATACCTGTTATTATACGTGTAGGTGAACGCAATACGGAAGTGAGCCTCTCCGCAGCCCCCCTGGAAATGGCAGACCCGGCCACGCCGCTGCTGAACCTGTCACTCCACCGTAAAGGCAACATGTCTGTTTACGGGAACATCACCATAGAACATGTTTCGCCGGCAGGCGCCGTTACAAAAGTGGGCAGCGTGCAGGGGCTGGCGGTATATACGCCTAACCTGGTGAGGCATGTAAAAATTGCGCTGGCCAACACTGCCGGCGTGAATTACAGTCGCGGCAAGCTGCGAATAGAATATAAAGAGCCGCCGGAGGCCGGAGCGGCTTCTCTTGCACAAACGCAGCTGCCGTTAACCGGCAACGCACTTCAAAACTAGATGATGGGAATAACCAAACGCCTTCTGCTGGTGATGTTCGCAATGCCCTTTTGCTGCCTCGGCAATACGGCGGCCCATGCGCAGATTTCCGTGACCACGGCGCGGCAATTGAGCTTCGGCGCCTTCTCGCAGGGTAACGCAGGGGGAACGGTGCAGGTTCTGGCAGATGGTACGCGTTCTTCAACGGGAGATGTAATACTGCTCAACATGGGTTTCCTGTATTTCCCCGCCATATTTGAAGTGGAAGCGCCACAAGGAACTGTCATCAATATTATGAACGGGCCAGACGTTCCGCTCACAGGCAGCAATGGCGGCAGCATGACGCTGCACATCGGAAGCTCAGACCAGACCTTGCCCTTCGTATCCAATGCCGTGCCGCCGGCGCGCACTTCCGTAAAAATAGGCGCCACCCTCACGGTAGGCACACGTATCAATAATCCGCCCGGTAGCTACAGCGGCACTTTCACAATAACTTTTATACAGGAGTAACTATTCGATGACTGGTGAATACAGGAAACAGCATTCCAGGTTTTACGCCTCCCGCCTGATGGCCGGCGTACTGCTGGCGCTGCTGCTGCCCTTTGCGGGCAGGGCGGAAGACGAACCGGCATATGATGCCATCACCATCCAGCTAACCGTTCGCCAGGTAGGCAATATGGACGTGATGGCGGTGATAACAGGGGAGGAACTGTACCTGCCGGTGCCTGATGTCTTCAACTTCCTGAAGATCAAAAACACGCCGTCCGCAGACAAAAACCTGGTCACCGGTTTCTGGGTAAAGCCAGACGCTCCCTTTGTTATTGACAAAGCCCGCAGCCGCGTCACTTTCCGGGAACAGGTGTTTAACCTGCCGCCGGGCAGCATGATGCTGGTGGAAAACAACCTCTACCTGAAATCGCAATTCTTCGGCAAAATATTCGCGCTGCCCTGCACTTTCAGCTTCAGAAGCCTCTCGGCTGTAATGGACGCTACGCCAGACCTGCCGGTGATACGGGAAATGAAGCAGGAAATGATGCGGCGCAACCTGCGGCAGCTCAGGCAGGAGCCCCAGGCAGACACCACCATCCACCGCGACGATCCTTTTTTCCGCTTCGGCATGGCAGACTGGGAAGCGGTAGTGACCCGGCCGGGAGAGGGCCCGGCCAGCACCCGGCTCAACCTGGCTCTTGGGGCCACACTGGCCGGTGGGGAAGCCACCGTAGCGCTCAATTATCAGAACAACACTTCCTTTTCTCCCGCAAGGCAATATTTCTCCTGGCGGTATGTCAATAACGATAATGCGCTTGTACGCCAGGTACGGGCGGGACATATAACCCCTCAGGCGGTTTCCTCCATCTTCAACCCCGTTGTGGGCATACAGGTAACCAACGCGCCCACCTTGTACCGCCGCTCGTTCGGCACTTACCGGGTGAGCCAGTTTACGGAACCTGACTGGGTGGTGGAACTGTACGTGAACAACGTAATAGTAGACTACACCCGTGCAGACGCTACCGGTTTCTTTACTTTCGACATCCCGCTCATGTACGGCAACTCCCTCATCCAGCTACGGTTCTACGGGCCATGGGGCGAAGAACGGTCTACCGTGCAGAACATCGTGATCCCCTTTAACCTCATCCCGCAGCGGGAGCTGGAGTACACCGTCAGCGCGGGCATCGTAACAGACACGCTCAACAGTATATTTGCCAGGGCCGCTGTGAACTACGGGCTTGGCCGGCAGATAACCGTGGGCGGGGGTATGGAATACCTGTCTTCCGTTTTTCCTGATAAAGGCATGCCCTTCCTGAACACAACGTTCAAACCTGTAGAGAATATGCTGGTATCAGGCGAATACATGCATGGCGTACGGTCAAAGGCGGTAGCCAGCTACCGGCTGCCGTCAGACCTGCAGGCGGAGCTGAACTATACCCGGTATGCCAGGGCGCAGCAGGCCATTTACAACCGCGCGCTGGAAGAAAGAAAAGCGATAGTGTCTATGCCCGTGCGTGCACAGCGCTACGTGGTATTCTCCAGGTTTACCTTCAGCGAGATCATTTCTCCGCGGGTGCTGTACCCCTCTGAAACCAAATACCGGGACATCCCGAAAACCAGGTACACCTCCGCAGACATGCTGTTTTCCGCCACCTTCCGCCGCTTTGGCGCCAACTTCACCACCTCGGGTTTGTTCATTGCAGAGAACGGTCCCTACATATACAGCCTGCTTTCCCTGGCCTGCCGGCTGCCGGCCAGGTTCACCTTCAAGCCGCAGGCGCAATACCAGTATAACGACGGCCGGTTCATCACCATGCGGCTGGAAATGGAAAAGCAGCTGGCGGGCAGGGGTTTCATTAACTTCGCCTATGAAAGGAACTTTTACACACAGACCAACAATATAATGCTGGGCGTATCATTTGATCTTTCTTTTGCCAGAACGGCATTTGCGGCATCCCGCAGCAATAACAGCATTTCACTGATGCAATCTGCCGGGGGCAGCCTGATATACGATAACAGGAACAGTCACCTCACCCTGCGCAACCGTTCTGCCGTAGGCACCGGCGCCATATCCATCGTGCCCTATCTTGACCTCAACGGCAACAACCGCCATGACCGGGATGAGCCCAAAGTAGCCGGCCTCAAGCCGCGCATCAACGGCGGCCGCATGGCCACCGGCGCACGTGATACGGTTACCCGCGTATTTGACCTGGAAGCTTACCGGAACTACTACATTGAGCTGGACGATAGCGGCCTGGAAAACATAGCCTGGCAGCTGACAAAGAAAACATTGAACGTAGCCGTTGCCCCTAACCAGGTGAAGCAGATAGAAGTGCCCATTGCAGTAAAAGGCGAAGCCTCCGGCATGGTGTACCTCCTGGAAAACGGAGCGCAAAAAGGGCTGGGGCGCATCATTGTGTCTTTCTACAATAGCAACTCCGTACTGGTGGCCAAAACGGTTACGGAACCAGACGGCTTCTTCAGCTACCTGGGGCTGGCGCCGGGCGTCTATTCGGCGCGTATTGACGGGCAGCAGATGGAGAAGCTGGGAATGGTGTCTGCCACAAGGGAGGTGCCCTTTACGATAGCAGCCAGCAAGCAGGGTGCGGTGGCGGATGGGCTGGAGTTCAGGCTGGAGGCGGGAATGAAATGAAGACAAGCCATACCTCGAAGAATTGATTATCTTCAGGTAAAACCCTCATTATCTATGAAAAAGATCATAACCCTGATGTTACCCGTTATTTGTTTAACCGGTCACACACTCAAAGCCCAGGAAACGCTCTCCGGCCCCGCAACCATCTCTTCCTCCACAATCTGGACCAGCAATGGCTGGATAAAGGGAATGAAACTGGCAACCAGTCAAACCATTCAATTCGCTGCAGACAATCATCATTTTGGCATTGGCGCTTCCACGCCTAACGGCCTATATTTCTTTTCCACACCAACAGACGGCACAGACCAGGCGGCCACCTACCATATGACGATCATGCAAAACGGGAATGTAGGGATAGGCACCCTCAACCCGGGGGCCGCACTCGACGTACATGGCACCTTCCGGCTGGGTGTAACAGGTTATACCGGAGGGGAGGCTTATTGCATTGGTTTCACCCGTGAAAACAATGCGCACCTGTTCGGCATACATCCGCAGGGCCTCCTGCTTGGCGGTGATGCAGACGGTTTTGACATGAAAATACTCCCCAACGGCAACGTAGGCATCGGCACCGCATCACCGCAGGCAAAACTGGCAGTGAAAGGGACCGTGCTTGCTGAAAAAGTAAAGGTATCCGTGAAGCCCGAAGACTGGCCGGATTTTGTATTTCTCCCCGGGTACCGCCTTCCTTCTTTGCAGGAAATGGAAAAGTTCATCCGGGAAAACGGTCACTTGCCTGATATGCCGGCAGCCGCCACGGTAGCGCAGGAAGGGCTTGACCTTGGGGAGATGAACAGGAAACTGCTGCAAAAGGTGGAAGAGCTCACCCTGCATCTTATTGAAATGGAAAAACAGCAACAGGAAATGAAAGCGACGATCAAACAACTCACTGAACGTACACAACCTGCCCGGTAACTCATCCTGATCTAAAAAATTTCGCATATCTGAAAATCGAAGCGCTGGGTGGAACCGGCGCTTTATTTAAAGTCCATATGCCCTGCATTCCCGGCCAGGTCATACGCCGCAACCAACACAGTTTTCCCCGCCACATCACCGCGAAGCCGGTACCCCCACCATACATTCCCGGAAGAAAGCGCCGCTTCCCCGGTTTCTTCCTCAAACCCGTATTCATTCAGCACTTTCACCATCACCTTCACCACCCTGAAATCATCCACCGCCCTGATCTTCAACATACCGTTCTCAATATGCAGCTGTGTTACCCGCGGCGCATTAAAAGCGTCCCGGAAAGCGCGGTTATGCGCTGATTGCCCCGGCCGGGCGGCGGCCTGGTATATAGCCTTTAGCTGCACGTTGTTAACGGCAGCGGTAGCGTACGCATTGGCAAAAGCGAAGCGCTCCCTGTTGGCAAGCTCCCCGGCGGTAGGTGCGCTGCTCCGCGGGCCGGGCATCTTGCAGATAAATACCTTGCCGTTTACCCGCCGGAAAACGAACTGCCCGGCAAAAGCGCCGCTGGCGCCGTACGTGATAACGTTGTCTACTAATTTTGCCATTTTCTTTTTCCTGTAAAGTTCAGTGCTGCCGGCCTGCTCTATTTGACATTAGTGCAGAATTATTTAGCCCAAGTGCAGAAAATCGGGCTATCACCCTGTATTGACCCTGCTTACACCCTGTTCTGGTTGCGTAAACAGGGTGTAGGCAGGGTGTAGACAGGGTCAGGGCAGGGTTTCCCGCCATCAGGGAGGAACCTGCCCACAGTTTGCAATCCACCGCTATTTCCCGTAAATTCATCCTGACCTAAAAAAACCACATGCCTCCACGTTACAACTACGCCATCCGCGTATCTCTCATTGCCGCGCTGGGCGGCTTCCTGTTCGGCTTTGAAGTGGCCGTTATTTCCGGCGCCGAAAAAACCATCCAGCAGTTGTGGGGCCTCAACTCTTTCTGGCAGGGCTTCACCGTGGCCTCCAGCCTCATTGGCACCGTAGCAGGCTCCCTGGTGGCCGGCTGGCCGGCGCAAAAGTATGGCCGTAAAAAAGTGCTGGTGGGCATTGCGCTGATGTACCTGCTTTCCGCGGTGGGCTGCGCCCTCAGTACGGCCTGGCTGTTGTTTGTATTGTTCCGTTTCATTGGCGGGCTGGCGGTGGGTATTTCTTCCGTAGTAGGCCCCATGTATATTTCAGAAATATCGCCGGCGCCCATCCGTGGCCGCCTGGCAGGGTCTTTCCAGGTCAACATCGTGTCCGGCATATTGGTGGCCTACCTTGCCAACTTCCTGCTGTCAGGCATTGGGGAAGATGCCTGGCGCTGGATGCTGGGCGTAATGGCCATCCCCGCCGCGGTATTTGCCCTGCTGGTACGCACTATCCCGGAAAGCCCCCGCTGGCTGGTGCTCAACGGGCAAGACGCGGAAGCTGAAAAGATATTTGCCAGAACGGGAGAAACCGGCATTACGGCGCTCATCAAGGAAGAGCATGCGCTCGCCTCACAGGGCATCAAAGAAAAGCTGTTCTCCGGCAAATACAACAAACCCATTTTCTATGCCATGCTGCTGGCCATGTTCAACCAGCTCTCAGGCATCAACGCTATTATTTATTACGCCCCGCGCATATTTGAAATGGCCGGCTTTGATGAGGCCAACGCCTTCCAGCAATCTGTGTACATCGGCGCAGCCAACCTGCTGTTCACCCTGCTGGCCATGAGCGTAATAGACCGTTTTGGCAGAAAGAAGCTGCTGCTCATCGGCGCGGCGGGCATGTTCGTGTTCCTGGCGCTGACGGCCATTGCTTTCAGCAAACCGGGACAAGGCGGGGGACCGGTTATTCTCTACCTCATCGGTTTTATTGCCTGCTTTGCCTTTTCACAAGGGGCGGTAATATGGGTGTTCATCTCTGAAATATTTCCCAACGCAGTGCGCTCGCAGGGCAGCTCCCTGGGCAGCTTCACCCACTGGATCATGGCGGCCATTATCTCCTGGACCTTCCCGGTAATTGTGGAGGGCAGCCCGCAGGGCGGTTTTTATTCGTTCATATTCTACAGCGTCATGATGCTCCTGTCTTTCCTCTTCATCTGGCGCGTAATGCCGGAAACAAAAGGCCGGTCTCTGGAGCAGATACAGGAGGAGCTGGGCATCCGCTGAGGGGGGTGTAACCTTTGCCGTTTACCGTTCGTTCAACAGGAAATACACGCTTATGAAACACATGCTCTACCTGTCACTGCTTACATTGCTGTTTGCCTGCGGTAAAAAAGATAAACCTTCGTATGTAAACGAATCACTGATCGGTAACTGGAAACTGACCATCAACGCTTATTCTCCCGGCGGGCCTGTTGAGGAGCACCCTGCAGACCCGTCCAAGCCGGTAGTCATAACGTTTAAAACCGATGGTACGTTTACCAGCACCGCAGCCGGTAACAAGTACAACCATTTTACTATGGATGGCAACAAGGTAACCACCACGGGGCCCGATGCCACCACAGTTACCTATCAATACACCATTTCAGGCAGCACACTTACACTTACGCCCGTCAATCCCGTATGTATTGAAGGGTGCTATACAAAATATGTGGCTATACGGTAGCCTTCCCTTTACGTGAATGATGAATAAAGGGCTTCAGGAGCAATTGCTTTTGAAGCCCTTTGTGATTATGCCTGACGAGACCGGGGACCATGTATTCGGGCTGTTTTTTTACTGCCTGCAGTAATACTATCCGTTAAAATTTATACTTTGGCAATACGATGGTTGCCCTTATCCAATCCAAAGACCGCATAGGCCTCGTGGCCGATATTTCCCGCATTATGGCCGCAGCGGGCCTCAACATTGTATCCCTCCGGGAGCATGTAGACAAGGTGGAGAACCGTTTTTACATCCGTATAGAAACTGAAAATGAAGGAGAGCCTGCCGCGCTGGAGCAGGAGATCAGGAAAGTATTGCCCGCCGATGCGCTGATTGCCATCAACCCGCGGCCTGAAAAAAAGATAGTGGTGATGGTTACCAAAGAATACCATTGCCTGGCAGACATACTGGTACGGCACCAGTTCAAAACACTGGGCGCCACGGTGCAGTGCGTCATCGGTAACTACCCCGTGCTGCAGAATATCTGCGATCGTTTTGGCGTGCCCTTTCACCTGGTGAGCCATGAAGGAGTAGAGAAAACAGCCTTTGAAGAGAACATACAGCAGCATGTAGAGGCCTGCCAGCCTGATTACATTGTGCTGGCCAAGTTCATGCGTATCCTGAGCCCGGCTTTTGTGGCCCGCTACCCCATGCGCATCATCAACATCCACCATTCCTTTCTGCCTGCTTTTGCCGGGGCGCATCCCTACCGGCAGGCCTTTGAACGGGGTGTTAAGCTGATTGGCGCCACCTCCCACTTTGTGACCAATGAGCTGGACGAAGGGCCTATCATTGCCCAGCAGGTCATCCCCGTAAACCACTCCTATACTGCAGGAGATATGATGAAAGCGGGGCAGGAAATTGAAACCTCCGTGCTGGCCAAAGCGCTGCGGCTGGTGCTGACAGACAGGGTGTTTGTATACCGGAACAAAACGGTGGTATTTGAATAGCGGATACCTGCAAATAAAAAGCCCTTATGGGCTTTTGTTAATTTTTCTTCTTCGGCAGTGCCGGTGGCGGTGGCGGCAATACGTCTCCTTCCTTTAAGGGCGGCCTTACGGCACGTCTTATCTCTTCTTTTTCTGCGGCTGTAAGGTTTTTATAGCTACCGTCCCGCTCAATCTTTGCCCGTGTTGCGGGCTTCAGCTCAGACTTCTTTATCTTGTAAGGGCGCTGTTCGGCATCTTTTTCAACCAGCGGGGTTTTGGAAGCAGGTGTTTTCTCGGGTTTGGCGGAAGGAGAAGTATGCTTTTCAATAACAGGCGGCGCAGGTTTTTTAGTCTCCTTTACCTGGGCATGAACGGAAGTGCCGGCCAGCATTGCTGCGGCAAACAACCAGGAGGTTTGTTTGATCATAACATCGGATTTTTCAGGAAGATGCGGGACGAACCATTTTCCATAAAAAAATTAGCCCATGTGTGCCACCCCCACGCCGGGAGCTATTTCAAAAGCAATATTCACCCGCGTGCCCTGGGCAGCGCCATTTTCGTCATACAGGTCTGTAACCCTGATGTTGAAGCTGGTATTAAAAAGAACCTTGTACAGTTCCACTCTTTCCATGCAAAGGCTCATGCCCTTTGAGACATGCTTGCCTATGCGCTGCCGGGAAGATTCCACGCGGCCAATGCCGTTGTCCTGTATCTCACAGAGCAGCACGTTTTCCCGCTGGCGGCGCCAGTGTATCTGCAGGCGGCGCTGGCCTTCCTTGTTCATGAGCCCATGCCAGATGGCGTTTTCCAGGAAAGGCTGTATCAGCATGCCTGGTACGAAATACTCATCGGGGTTGATGCTCTCGTCTATCTCCATGTTGAACTCAAAAGGCTTGTCGCTCCGCAGCGCTTCTATTTTAAGGTAATGCCCCAGCAGGTCTACCTCTTCCCGCAGGGAAATGAAGTTCTTCTCGGAATGCATCAGCACCATGCGCAGCAGGCGGGCAAAGTTGGATACATAGTCTCCCGCCTTGTCTAGGTCAGCAGACAGTATGCAATGGTAGATGCCGTTGAGGCAATTGAAGAGGAAGTGGGGGTTCATCTGGCTTTTAAGCGTTACCAGCCTGAACTCCGCCAGTTGTTTGTGCAGCAGCTGCACCTCCTGCTCCTGCCGGCGGGCCTGTTCTTCCATCAGTGTACGCCCTATTTTGGAAGAGCAGATGGCGGCTATTTTCTCCAGCAGGTATAAATGGCCGGCGTGGTAGAAGTTTTTGCGGGAGTGCTCGGAATCTATTACCCCAATGACTTTATGGTGCAGGTAAATGGGTACGGCCAGTTCGGAAAAACGCTTTTCGTCATCTACAATGTACCGCGCGTCCTTGCTGGTATCGGGCACCAGCTCCGGCTTGCCGTGCAGGGCCACAGAGCCAACTATGCCTCGCCCCAGGGGGATCTCTATCGGGTCTCTTATTTCAAAGCGTACCGGGTTTTTGGGGCCGTAAGCCGCTTTTTGTACCAGCACCCGCCGTTCTTCGTCTACCAGGTATATCACGCAATCTTCCAGGTGCAGGCGGGAAATGCAGTTCTTGGCTACGTCCCAGAGTATATCGTCTACCGTGTTTTTGCCGAAAAGGGAGGTGGTAAAGTAGTTGAGGGTGGCCTCTGCCTTGTATTGGCGGCGGTAATACACCATTCTGCGGTATAAAACCGTCAAAAGTACCGCCAGTAGTATGATGATAATGATATATGCTGTGACCGGCATGGGGAGGCCTTTCAATTTCCGCCAAAAATTACTCATTTTTCTTTACAGGGCGTTATCTTTGTTGGATGGAGCAGATTGTGCAGCAAATAGAAGCATACAAACAGGAGATTGCCGCCTTCCAGCCTGAGAACGCGGAAGAGCTGGAGCAATACCGCATCAGGTTCCTTGGCACCAAAGGGCTGGTAAAGGCCCTGTTCGGGGAAATGAAGAACGTGCCTAACGACCGGAAAAAGGAGTTCGGGCAGGTGCTGAACGCCTTTAAAGTGCTGGCGGAAAGCCGGTATGAAGAGTTTCAGCAGCTGAAAGACGAAGCCGGCAGCGCCACGGGTCAGCTTGACCTCACCCTGCCCGGCGAGCCTCACCGCCTGGGCACCCGCCACCCCATCAGCCTGGTACGCAATAAAGCCATCCGCATATTTGAGCGGCTGGGCTTCACCATTGCGGAAGGCCCGGAAATTGAGAACGACTGGCACAACTTTACCGCGCTGAACCTGGCGGAAAACCATCCCGCCCGCGACATGCAGGACACATTCTATGTGCATAACAACCCCGACTGGCTGCTGCGCACCCATACCTCCTCCGTACAGGTAAGGGCCATGGAACAGGGCAAGCTGCCCATCCGCATCATCTGCCCCGGCCGCGTATACCGCAATGAGACCATCAGCGCCCGCGCACACTGCTTCTTTCACCAGATAGAAGGGCTGTACATTGCCGAAAACGTGTCTTTCGCAGACCTGAAACAAACACTGTATTACTTTGTACAGGAGTTTTTCGGGGAAAACTTCAAAGTACGCTTCCGCCCCTCCTTCTTCCCGTTCACAGAGCCCAGCGCGGAAATGGATATTTCCTGCCTGATCTGCGGCGGCGAAGGCTGTAACGTGTGCAAACATACCGGCTGGGTAGAAATTCTCGGCTGCGGCATGGTGCACCCCCAGGTGCTGGAAAACTGCGGCATAGATTCCAATAAATACACCGGCTTTGCCTTCGGTATGGGTATTGAAAGACTGACCATGCTCAAGTACCAGATCAAAGACCTGCGCCTGTTTTCAGAGAACGATGCCCGTTTCCTGAAACAGTTCCAGGGCACGGTGTAGCCATACATATTTTGCTCCCGATCAATTCCATGGATGTAAAAACAATTGCCGTTTGCGGGGCCGGTACCATGGGTGCCGGTATAGCGCAGGTAGCTGCCGCTGCCGGCTTCCGCACCCTGTTGTTTGACGCCAGCCCTGCCGCGCTTGAAAAAGGCCTGGCTATGGTACGTAAAAACCTGGAGCAGGGCGTAAACAAAGGCAAGCTCAGTCCTGAGAAAATGGCCTCAACCCTGCTGCACCTGCAAACCGTCAGCACCGTTGAGGCCTGCGTGGCCGATGTGGTCATAGAAGCCATTGTAGAACAGGTACCTGCCAAAACCGCCCTTTTCAACGGTCTTTCCCGGGTAAATGGCCCTGACACAATCTTCGCCACCAATACATCCTCCCTTTCCGTATCTGCTATAGCAGCCGGTATGCCGCATCCTGAACGGGTGGCCGGCATGCACTTTTTTAATCCCGCCCACCTGATGCAGCTGGTGGAAATTGTACGCGGCCGGCAAACGGCCGATGCCGCTTTCAACACCCTCTTCCACCTGGCAAAAGCCATGGGCAAAACGCCGGTAAGCGTGAAAGACTCCCCAGGTTTTATTGTAAACCGCGTTGCCCGCCACTATTATCTGGAAGCCATGCAGGTGGCCGCAGCGGGCGTGGCAGACATGGCCGTTATTGACCGTCTGCTGGAAGCGGCAGGTTTCAGGATGGGGCCTTTTGCCCTGATGGACCTCATCGGCAATGATGTGAACTACGCCGTTACCACCTCCCTCTATGAAGCCTTCAACCGCGCACCCCGCTTCCAGCCCGGGGCCATGCAGGCAGATAAAGTGGCCAGGGGAGAACTGGGCCGCAAAACCGGCAAAGGTTTTTACAACTATTGATTTACATTTGCGTTCATCAACTTTCAAAAACACCATGATCCTTGTTACCGGTGGCACTGGTTTTTTAGGCAGCTACTTGTTGCGGGCCCTTGTAACGGCCGGTAAACCGGTACGCGCCCTCTACCGCCGGCATATACCTGATCAGCTCCTGGATGTGAAAGACCGCGTGGAATGGGTACAGGGAGACGTGCTGGATGTTGGCTCGCTGGAAGAGGCCATGCAGGGTGTAGACCAGGTATACCACTGTGCGGCAATAGTATCCTTTCATCCGGACAGGCGGGCGCAAATGCTCAAGATCAATGTGGAAGGCACCGCCAACGTCGTGAACATAGCGCTTGACGCCGGCGTGAAGAAGCTGGTGCATGTAAGCTCCGTGGCCGCCCTGGGCCGCGCAAGAGAGCAGGCCGCCATCAACGAAAGGTCTCAATGGGAAGAAAGCAGCAATAATTCTTACTACGCCATCAGCAAGCACCTCAGCGAAATGGAAATATGGCGCGGCATAGCGGAAGGTTTGCCGGCCGTAATTGTAAACCCCTCCATTATACTGGGCAGCGGTTACTGGCACGATGGGTCTGGCATGCTGCTCAAAAATGCCTGGAAAGAATTTCCCTATTATACCGAAGGCATCAACGGGTTTGTAGACGTGAAAGACGTGGTACAGGTGATGATGTTGCTGATGGACAGTACCATTACCGCGGAAAGGTTTGTGCTCTCCGCTGAAAACTGGCCCTACCGCCGCCTTTTTACTACTATGGCGGAAGCCCTGGGCAAAAAGCCGCCCCATATTGCTGCCAAACCCTGGATGGCGGAGATGGTATGGCGCATGGCCAAAGTAAAAGGATGGATAACAGGCAAGCGGCCGCTTATTACCAGGGAAACGGCCCGCACCGCCCAGTTGAAAGTTTTCTATGACGCTGCCCGCATACAGGAAGCATTACCCGGTTTCCGCTTCCGCCCGCTGGAAGATACCGTGCGGGAAATCTCGGCTGCCTACCTGGCCCACCGGCAGCACAATTAACGCGCTCCCAGCTTCTCATTAAATACTAATGCCAGCATAGCGCCTGCCAGCGTTTGCCGCAAAGCGGCATCGGCTTTCTCGTGCATCCAGGCCTGCGGGGTTTCGCCCGGTATAACCGCGGCAACCGGCATGCCTCTCAGCTGGAACTCGTAACAGGTCTTTTCATAACTGTTGCGGGTGCCATAGCGGTTATGTGCCGTTACCTTCAGCTCGTCCGTAGCGGAGCGCAAAATACCTACCTGCTTGTTCTCGTTCAGCTCAACAAAGGAAATGTTCCGCTTTAAAATAAACTCCCAGTTTTTTAACGGGGCGGAACTCACCGCGCCCAGGGTAACATACCAGAGCAGAGCATCGCCGGGTAAAGTGCTTAATGAAGCGGGCAGGGGGCGGTTGGAAAACGTAATGCGGGGAGCAGACAGCACCTGTACGGGAAACTGTTCTTCCGCCGTCTTTACCGAAAAGTAAAAAGCGTCTGACACGCTTCTCCATTGTTTGGGCGGGGTGTTGGCCGCCACGCCGTTGGTGCGGGAGCTGGTAGCATACTCGCCCAGCGTGAGCGTTTTGGCGGTAAACCATCCGTCTTTCACCGTTACCGCCACTGCATGCGGCTGAATGTAAAGACCGGGGTCTTTTTTTATCACTGCGGGTTTGGGTGCAGAGCAGGCCATGCATAGCATGCCGATGGCCATTGCGCTGCCAAAGATCGTTCTTGCCATAGGTAATAGATGCTAGCTGTTAAGTTTGGCCCATATTTCAGGGATGCGTTTGGCCCAGGCCAGTTCTTTTTTCTTTTCGCGGGCCTCTACTGCGGGAATGCCAAAGTAGGTCTTGCCGCCTTCCAGGGAATTGCTCACACCGCTTTTGGCAAGGATAACGGCTCCCTTGCCAATAGTAATGTCTTTGTTGATACCCACCTGGCCCCAGATGATCACATTGTCTTCCACCCTGGCTTTACCGCCTATGCCTACCTGCGCTGCAAACAGGCAGTTTTTGCCTATCACGGCGCCGTGGCCTACATGCACCATGTTATCAAACTTGCAGCCCCGGCCGATGATGGTATCTCCGCTCACGCCCTTGTCTATGGTTGTGCTGGCGCCTATCTCCACGTCGTTTTCTATCACTACCCTTCCGCAGCTTTCCAGCTTGTCATACATCACTTCCCGGTCTGCCCTTTTCTTGAAGTAAAAAGCATCTGCCCCTATCACGGCGCCTGCCTGGATGATGACGTTATCGCCAATAACGCTATGGTCGTAAATGGTAACGTTGGGATGTATGATGCAGTTTTTGCCGATGCGCACATGGTGGCCAATGAACACCCCGGGAAACAGCACGGTGCCTTCTCCCACTACGGCCGTATCACTGACGGGCGTGGACGAGGCCGCAAAGGGGCGGTAGCGTTTCACCAGGCTCACGTATGCACTGAACGGATCTGCGGTTACCAGCAGGGCCTTGCCTTCCGGCGCTTCTACCTTCTTGTTGATGATGATAATGCTGGCCGCGGATGTAAGGCTGGCGTTGTAATACTTCTCAAAATCTACGAACGTAATGTCTCCCGGTTCTACCTTGTGTATCTCGTTAATACCGGTAGCCATCAGTGTATCATTGCCTTCCAGTTCTGCGCCTATAAGCGCTGCTATTTCTTTTACCGCAACGGGTGTATCTAACTTCATATGAACTTCGTTAAAGTGAGAGCAAAGTTAGGGGGCGTTATCCACAATTTTTTTGTGCTTGTGAATAAAATTTCTTGTAAAATTTTTCTTTTGTGATGAAATTCTTTTTAATATTGTGTAGGGAAATTTGTTTCCCTGTACTTACTAACCCATTCACATAACAAGAAAGTCTGATTGTTCTCACGGTCAGACTTTTTTTATTCCCCTTGTAACCCGCACGTACAAAGAGTTCCAGCCTGTCATGTTTTTTTGTTGTTGATCAGCGTATGATATTTTCACCTCATCAACACCGCTTTAAAGGTGGGGAAACGGGGAAGCGGCTTTTTCCGTTTTTTGTTCTTTTGGATGCTTTTGCCTCGCTTTTCAGCATAAAAAGCGGCAAGGCGGTTTTAATCCTGCAGGTTGGCCATGTTAATAAGCTTCTGTAACTGCAATATCCTGATCTTTTTACCCGGCAGGTCTATCACCTTTTCTTTCCTGAACTCTGAAAGCAGGCGGATGGCAGACTCCGTTGCAGTGCCTACAAGGTTGGCTATCTCTTCCCTGGAAAGGGTTACGTTGATGGTTTCTCCGTCTGCTTCCACGCCATAGGTTTCCTTGAGCGTAAGCAAGGTTTCTGCCAGTCTTTCCCGCACGGGTTTCTGTGCAAGATGGGTGATTTTAACTTCCGCCCTGCGCAGCTCGCTGGTGAGTATCTGCATCATTCTGAGGGAAAGTGCGGTGTCTTTCTGGAGTATCTGTAAAAACACGTCCCGGGGAATAAAACATACCGCGCTGTCTTCCAGCACGGTAGCAGTTGCGGTATACGGTTCGTTACTGATAAGGGCCTTATACCCGATAAGGTCTCCGGGTTTCACCAGGCGGATGATCTGCTCCCGCCCTTCGTCCCCGCTGTGGGAAAGCTTTACTTTACCCGTATTGATACAATAGATGCCGTAGGGATGTGCTCCTTCCTGGAAAATCTCCTGCCCCTTTTTGTAGGTCCTGCATTGTTTAACATTGGCAAGCTCGGCTACGTGAGCCGGTGATGCCGATGAAAAGACCTCTCCGGGATATTTGTTGCAGAACCGGCATTCTGTGTGATCGCTTAACATGTCTTGCGTCATAAAACCTCCAAGGATGGGCCAAAATTACTAATTTACAGTCCCTTAACCAAAGCACCCGGCCGTGAGCCTTCACTATTTTATCGTGTATAAGCCTTATGAGGTATTGACCCGCTTCGGGAAAGAAGGTAACAAGGCAGTATTGTCAGACTATTTTACCGTACCGAAAGACGTGTACCCGGTTGGCCGGCTGGACTATGAAAGTGAAGGCCTGCTTATCCTCTCCAACGATAAATCCCTGAACCACCGCCTGCTCAACCCTGCGCAACGGCATGAGCGGGAGTACTGGGTGCAGGTAGACGGGGCGGTAACCAACGAGGCCGTTCGCCTGCTGCAGGAAGGGGTTACCATCAATGTAGACGGCAAACCTTACCGTACCCGCGGCTGTGATGCGGCCATTTTCACGGAAGAGCCTTTTGTGCCGGAACGCAACCCGCCCATCCGTTTCCGCAAACACATACCCGCCCCCTGGCTGCGGCTGATACTGCGGGAAGGCAAAAACAGGCAGGTGCGTAAAATGACCGCCGCTGTTGGGTTTCCCACGTTGAGGCTGATCCGTTACCGCATAGAGCGGCTGACCATAGACGGCATGCAGCCCGGAGACCTGGTAGAGCTGAAGCAGCCGGAAATCTATAAAGCGCTGTTCAAATAAGCGCCCGCTCCTCCAAAATGCCTGGTTCCCAATCCGAAATATGGCTTAATTTAATTAGGTTTGTCACACTAAACAGATAATATGCTCAAATCCATGACCGGCTTTGGCCGTGCGGAAGTTACCCGGGGGGAAACAACCATTCTTGCGGAAATCAAATCACTGAATGGAAAACAGTTTGAGGTAAACCTCAAAATGTCCCCTCTTCTGAAACCCTACGAATTTGACATCCGTAACCTGTTGCAGCAGGAGCTGCAGCGCGGCACGCTGGATGCCACCATCAACATCAAGCAGAACGGCGCCACCCGCCCCGTAGTGATCAACACCGAACTGGCCCGGTATTACCACCAGGCCATTGCATCCCTGGCAACAGACCTTGCCCTCCCGCAGGAAGACATGCTGAACGTGCTTATGAAACTGCCGGAAGTGGTTACGCCCGCCTCTGAACAAATGGAAGAGTCCGAATGGCTGGAAGTGGAAAAGATAATACGCGCCGCCGTGGCGGAAATGGATGCCCACCGGGTAGATGAAGGCGCCATGCTGGAAAAGGACCTGCTGCTGCGGATAGACAACATCCTGCTGTATACCGAAAAGGTGAAGGAGCTGGACCCCTTGCGGAAAGACAAGGTGCGTACCCGCCTGGAAACCCTGCTGGCAGAATACGTGGGTAAAGACAATGTGGACGCCAACCGCCTGGAACAGGAACTCATCTTCTACCTGGAAAAGCTGGACATTTCAGAGGAACTGATCCGCCTGCAGAACCACTGCCGGTACTTCAAAGACATCCTGAACGAAGCAGACGCCGCCAAAGGCAAAAAGCTGGGCTTTGTATTGCAGGAAATAGGCCGCGAGATCAACACCACCGGCTCCAAAGCCAACGATGCCGGTATTCAGCAGTGGGTGGTAATGATGAAAGACGAACTGGAGAAAGCCAAAGAGCAGGTGCTGAACGTGCTGTAAGCCGCTCTTTACAGATAATTAGCAGCCGGCGTCACGAGCGCCGGTGTACTGAATAGAGAAGAATCTATGAAACTATATTTTACCTGTGCCCTTCTGGGCATGCTGGTTTTTGCCTGTAAACCGCCCCGGCTGGATACCTTCGAGAAGAACAGGGACATCCGCCGTTCAGAATGGGCCGTTGAAGACAAACCGCTGTTTGAGCTGGACCTGGCGCCGGAGGATACGGCGTTCTACTATAACATGTACGTCAACGTACGTCATACAGACGCCTACCCGTATAGCAACCTCTGGATACTGATAGGTACGCAGGCGCCGGGAGACAGTGCGGCCACCACCCGCCGGGTAGAGCTGCCCCTGGCAGATACATACGGCAAATGGATGGGAAGCGGCGTAAACGGGATGGTAGTAACGAATAACGATGATATATTCGAGCACCGCATTCCCATTCAGCAAAACGCCATTTTCTCCAAACCCGGCAGGTACCGCTTTACCTTTGAACAGAACATGCGCCAGAACCCGCTGCCCTACATCCTGAGCATGGGCCTGCGCATAGAAAAAGCCGCACCGCGGAAATAAAGAGACATGAAAAAAACGGCATCCTGGCTGCAAAGCAAAAAGATGATCACCGGCATTTATGTGTTTGTGCTGGCCTACACAGTGTTGCAGTTGCTGTGGTGGGGCGTGCTGTTGCACCAGCAAAGCAAGCAGATTGCCGGGTATGAGCGGCTGGAGCTGACGCACCGGGTACATGAGCTGTCACAACCCGCGGAGTTCATGTATGAAATGCAGCGGCTCCATAAAGAACAGCAGATGCGCACCTTCAAATACGTTGGGGAAGGCATCATCTTCCTGGTGCTGATACTGGCCGGCGCCGCAGTGGTGTACCGGGCGGTATGGAAACAGATGAAGCTCTCCCAGCAGCAGCAAAACTTCATGATGGCCGTTACGCACGAGCTGAAAAGCCCCATTGCTGTGGCCAAGCTGAACCTGGAAACGTTGCGGAAGCACCGGCTGGATGAAGAAAAACAACGCAAGCTGCTGGACAATACGCTCCGGGAAACCAACCGCCTTGACCAGTTATGCAACAACATACTGCTGGCCTCCCAGTTTGAACATCAGAAATACCAGCCCTTTCTGGAAGAGCTGAACTTTTCTGAAGTGCTGCAGCAGGGGGTAGACGAATTAAAAGACCGTACCGCCAGCCACGTCATTACCGCGTTCATTCAACCCGGCATCCTGCTGCAGGCAGACAGGTTCATGATGCAGCTGCTGCTGAACAACCTGGTGGAAAATGCCGTTAAATATGCGCCCAAAGGCACGGAAATACAGGTACGCCTGTTTACGGCCACGGAAGAAGATGAAGAGGAACCCGTGCTGAAGCTGGAAATATGCGACGAAGGCGAAGGCATAGCCCCCGCCGAAAGGAAGCGTATTTTTGAGAAGTTTTACCGCATCGGTAACGAGAACACCCGCAAATCAAAAGGCTCCGGCCTGGGCCTCTACCTGGCCAAAAAAATAGTGGAACAGCATGGCGGCGCCATCGAGGTGATGGACAATGAGCCCAAAGGCACCTGCTTCCAGATCACCTGGGACGATTATTCTACCCAACCTGTATAAAATTAACCGGTTGTGCGTAATTTTATAGACAATTAGCTAAATACCACATCAATATGAAGGAAGCGACGAAAGCATCAATATTGCTGGTAGAAGATGAAGAGAACCTGCAGGAAGCCTTGAAGCTGAACCTGGAGCTGGAAGGATATGAAGTGACCACGGCAGACAATGGCACCAGCGCATTGAAAGCTGTCAAGAACGAATATTTTGACCTGATCATTCTCGATATCATGCTGCCCGAAATGGACGGCCTGGCGGTATGTGAAAACATCCGTATCCAGAACAATGAAGTGCCCATCCTGTTCCTGAGCGCCAAAAACAGCAGTGCAGACCGCGTATTGGGCCTGAAAAAAGGCGGGGACGATTATATGACGAAACCCTTTAACCTGGAAGAGCTGCTGCTGCGTGTAGAAAAGCTCATTGTGAAGAACAAGAAGATACAGGATAAAGACAGCGTGCCCAACGTATACCACTTCGGCAACAATATGATAGACTTTGCGGCCCAGGAATGTGTAGGCAAAGACGGCAAACGCCACGAGCTGAGCAAAAAAGAGACCATGCTGCTCAAGCTGCTCATAGAGAACAAGGGCGAAGTAGTAACCCGTGAAAAAATACTGCAGGTGGTATGGGGCTATAACGTATACCCCACTACCCGTACCATAGACAACTTCATCCTCAACTTCCGCAAATATTTTGAGCAAGACAGCCGCAACTCCCAGTATTTCCATTCCGTACGCGGGGTGGGTTACAAGTTTACAGACGGCTGATCACCAACTATCCACCCTGCGCTGCCATTTGTAAGTTCCTTGCTGCCAGCTATTCAATCCCCCTTTTCCGGGCGCGGGCGGGGCGGTATCTTTGAGCGGCTTAGGAAACTATTATGTATAACCCCATCAGCGACCAGGGAATATGGCATACTTGTATGGCGCCTCCGCTAACGGAGGCACCGGCAGCTATGGGAAAATTCATTTACTGGGCACTTCTTACGGCAGTCATCATTTTGCTGGGCCTGTTCTTCTGGTGGCGGGAGAGAAAACTGCGGAAAAAAATGCAGGCCAACATCACCACCCAAAAGAACAGGGCTACCCTGGAGCTGCATACCTTCCAGAGCCAGATGGACCCGCATTTCATTTTCAACAGCCTAAACGCTATTCACAGCCGCATACTGTCCGCCAGCACGGAGCAGGCGTCTGAATATCTCACCCGTTTTTCCCGCCTCATGCGTATGGTGCTGGAAAACAGCAGCAGGGAATGGGTAAGCCTGGAAGAAGAGCTGGAAGCGCTGGAGCTGTACCTGCAACTGGAACAAATGCGTTTTGACGACCGCTTTGACTACCACCTGAACTGTCAGCCGTCCTGCAGGGATGCGCTGGTACCGCCTTTTATTATACAGCCCTTTGTACAAAGCGCCATCTGGTACCGCCTGCTGCAACGCCCGCCGGAAAGCCGGGGCCGCGTTAGCATAGAAGTAGGGCGCAAAAACGGGGAGTTGTACATTCGCCTGGAAGATAACGGCCTGGCCCGGCAGAGCACGTTCAACAGCCTGCAGCAAAAAACCGCTTACACACGGGTGGCTACGGAAAGACTGCGCTGGCTCAATGACCGGTATCAAACACAGGCCTCCGTAACCAGCGGCCACCTGTATGACGCACATCACCAGAAAACAGGCACATACACCATCATTCACCTGCCGGATGTAAACCCCGCGTCCAAACCGGAAGAAACAGTGTTTTTTCAGTAATTTAGGGATGCCCGGTTACCCGGAATCAACGCCCGCCGCATGCATACCATTATTATTGACGATGAGAAACATTGCAGGGACGTGTTGCAGATGCTGCTCACACGCCATTGCCCTGAAATAACGCTCGATGCCGTTTGCGAAGGGCCGGAAGAAGGCCTGAAAGCCATTGAAAAATACCAGCCGCGCCTTGTTTTCCTGGATGTGGAAATGCCCGGCATGAACGGGTTTGACCTGCTGGAAAACTGCAGCCGCCGCAACTTCTCCGTTATATTCACCACCGCTTATGACCAATACGCTATCAAAGCCATTCGCCACAGCGCGTTAGATTTTCTGCTGAAGCCGGTAGACAAGGAAGAGCTTATTCTGAGCGTACAAAAAGCGCTGGGGCAGAATACCTCCGCCGCGCCGAAGGTAGATGCGCTGCTGCAGTTCCTCCACCAGCATGTACAGCACAATGAACGCCTGGCCCTGCCTACGGTAGATGGCCTGCGTATGATGCCCGTTCGGGAAATACTGTATTGTGAATCGGAAGGAGGCTACACCCGCGTGTTCCTGCAAAAGCATGAAAAGCCGGTGCTGATCTGCCGCTCTCTCAAGGAAGTGGATGAGGTGCTGAGAGACAAGGGGTTTTTCCGGGTACATAACAGCTTCATCATCAACCTTTCTTTCATGGAAAAATATATGAAGGGAGATGGCGGGGAAATTATTATGAGCAACGGCAAGAGCATACCGGTTTCCCGCAACCGCAAGCAGGATTTTCTGACGCGGATAGAAAAGTTGTGAGCTGCCGCCGCCCAGGCAAGGGCGACTAGAGTTTTTTTAAGCTGCCCACCGGCATCCAGCCGGTTTTACCGTCTGCCAGCTGCACCTTGCTGAAATCCTTGGTACCGTCCAGCACTTCTACTTTAATACCTTCACCTACCTGGAACAGATCCTTGCTGCCCTCATCAGGCGCAGCTTTCACTTTTACGGCGGCCCGCATTACAATAGCAGTGTTGTTGTGATAGGCTTTGTTCTGCATCCATACGGCCATGCTGAAATAGCCAATGAACAGAACGCCTGCAACGGAAAGGCCCCAACGAAGCCAGGTGTGGCGCATACCGGGCATAAAAAAGTAGGAAATGATGCCGCCGCACAATATCCAGAACCATACAATGCTGCCAATAGCCCAGCCGCGGGCAGAATGCAGTTGCTGCCACTGCAGCCACCACCTTTCAAAAAAGAGCAGGGGCAAGGCCTCTATATTGTTGCTCACACGCTGGTTGGCCAGGTAAAGGTTTTGTTCAGCAGCCGCATCTCCCGGCTTCAGGTGCAGCGCTTTTTCAAAGCTGTACACGGCCATGCCTACCTGGTTGCTTTTCAGGTATGCGTTGCCGGCGTTAAAGTACAGGTCTGCCACCTGGTAGCCCGAGTCTATCAGTTGCTGGTATTTGGCTGCAGCCTCCCTGTATTGCTGCTGCCTGTATAGCTGGTTGCCCTCTGAAAATAAAACGGGGTCTTGCTGCGCCTGCGCTGCCAGCGCAGTAATTACAAGCATACATAGCGTGAACAAAAATCGCATACTTCTTTATTTTCCGGCTTTGTTCTTTAATTGGTCTTCAATATCCGTGATGATCTGAACAGCTTCCTGGTAGGCGTCCTGCCGGTGTTCAATGCTGCTGGCAGGCGCGTACAGCGCCATTTCACAACGGTCTGTAAGGTCAAACAGCTTTTGCATGGTGTCTGCCTTCAGTTGCTGGGCCGCCAGTTTTTCCTGCACTATTTGCTTGCTCAGTTCGGCCATCGGTATTTTCAGCTTGTGGCTCAGGTAGCCCCAGATCCCTTTGGATGTTTCTTCATAAAACGCCTTGTCTTTTCCTTCACGCAGGTAGCGGGCGGCCAGTTCAAGCCGTTTGAGCGCTACCTTGTTGGCATGTTTGTGCCGGAGCAGCGCCACGTTGCTGTTGCGGAAGTTTTCCCTGCGGCGGTACCAGGCCATGCCGCCCACAGCCAGCAGCGGCAGCAGCAGCAGCACCCAGAAGAGGGGCTTGCCAAAGAAGAAGGGGCTGCGTTTGTTCCATTGCGGTACGGAGGTGCGGATATCTACCAGCTCTGTTTTGCTGCCAAAATCTTCTTTCTCCCGCTTCACCTGCTTGCCTGCAACTACGTGCAGGGGAAAAGCGGCAGACGTAAGCGTTTTATAAGCATTGGCCTGTGGGTCAAAGTAAGAGAACTCAACCGGCGGCACCTGGTGGTCTCCCTTTTCCTGTGGCATCAGTACGTATTGGAACTGCCGGCTGCCGCTGAGCGGGTTGCTGTTCTTTTCAATATTGTCTGTTACCGTAGGGTCATACTTTTCAAATGCAGGTGGTACGCTCAGGGGCGGGGCGTTCAGCAAGTTTACATTACCCTGGCCGCTGATGGTGACTTTGAGCGTCAGCGCATCGTCCGTGCTCAGCTCTTTTTTATCTGCCGTGGCCGTCATGCTGAATTTGCCCACGGCGCCGTTGAAGCTGGCGGGGCGGCCTTCAGTGGGCAGCGGTTTCACCGTTACCTTCACTACGGGGCTTTGTATTTTATAGGGCACCACCTCATATTCAGGGCTGCCAAAGGCATCGTCAAAAAAAGAATCATCAAAGGGGCTGCCGCCAAAGGCATCACGGAAGAAAGGATCGTCTGCAAAGGGGTTCCTTCTTTTACCCTTCTGCATCTTCACCAGGTGTACCTGGTTGTCTACCTCGGCGGGGTCAAGCTCCAATTGGCCCGACTGCAGGGGGAACAATAATGTTTTCCGGATAATGAACACGTTGTACTCCACCCCGTTCACCGTTTCCTTGTAGGCTTGCGGCGGGTTGGGCAACTCTATGTCCCGTGCTGAAAAACCTTTGAACGCCGGTACTTTAGTAACGCTTGAATTGGTGGGCAGGCGGGTGTAGAGCTTGTAAGTAGCGGTGAGCTGCTGCCCTTCGTACACAGTGGTTTTATCTACATCTACTTTTACAAAGAGGTTTTTGCGCAGCTTCTCCTTGATATCTTCCCCGCTGCGCAGAATAGCCGGGTCTGCATTCAGGCGCGGCCTGCCCTGGGAGGGCGGAAAGGCCTGTTGCGGCTGTTGCTGGGGCTGCACGGAACCCGCACCGCCTTTGCTCACCTCAATATTCACCGGCGGACTTTTTACCACGCGCCCGTCTACCCGCGCAGTAGCGCCGGGAATGGTGAAGCTGCCCACCTGCCGCGGCCGCAGTATGTAACTGAAAGCTACGTAAGAGGTCATTTTACCATTGATGTAGGAGGTGCCCTGCATCTGGCTGGGGCCCTGCACGATGTCAAATCCCGTAAATTTCGGCGGGTCAAAAGCGCTGAGGTTTTCCGGGTTTTCCAGCATGAACTGTATCTGCACCATCTCGTCCAGTGCAATACTGTTGGAGTTTACATTGGTGGTAAAACGAAATGCCTGCCCGGAAGCAGAAAGCGCTGCCCCGCAAATAACGAGCAGCGTAAAACAGTATTTTTTTAAAATGGCAGCCTTAAAATTCATCCTGAAAACAAATTTAACCAATGCCCTGCGCGCCTATCCCAAAAACGAGTTAAAAGTTAGTTAAAATAAGCTCTAAATAAGCCACTGTAAAGGATTTTACTCAATGTCGCCCAGCATCGGCCGCATGAGAATGTCTTCAACCACGGCCTGTTCGCTGAGGTTGTAGGCAGCCCATATCATGGCGGCCACGTCTTCCGGTTCCATCAGGCGGTCTTCCGGCCCTTCAAACCCCTGCCACGAAGCCGTCCATGTGGGGCCCGGGCTAATGGAGGTCACTTTCACGCGGAAGGGTTTCATTTCTTCCCGCAGGTTTTTGGAAAACCCCAGCAGGGCAAATTTGGTGATGCTGTAAGAGCCGCCGTTGGGGTAGGCCTTGTGGCTGGCGGTAGAGCAGAGGTTGAAGATGTGGCCTTTCTGCGCCGCTTTCATGCCCGGCAGCAGCAAACGGGTGAGGTGGTAGGCGCTGTAGAGGTTTACGGCCATCATATTTTCCAGGTGGCCCTCTTCCTCTTCATGTACCGCGCCGGGCACAAAAATGCCGGCGTTGTTTACCAGAATGTCAGGCGCTTCTCCCATGGCGGCCGCTACCTTTTTTCCGAAGGCCACCACTTCTTCCTTGCGGCCCATATCTACCACTTCAGCCAGTACTTTTGTTCCCGGCCGCTTTGCGGCCACCGCGGCACGCGCGGTTTCCAGCGTGTCAGCATGCCGCGCGCAAATGGCTATATCAAACCCCTCCGCCGCCAGCCGCTCCGCTACTGCACGCCCAATGCCCTTGCTGGCCCCGGTAATGATTGCATACATATCTGTTCCTTTGTTCAGGCTGCATTTTACACAATGCTTTCCATTTTTGGAAATATGAAAGCGCGAAAAGATGATAAAACCACCCATGTCCGCAGGTTGTCGTAAATTTGCAGGGAACAACAGTTGCCAACGACACGGATTATGATGCGCTATAAACACGTTTTTTTCGACCTGGACCACACCCTATGGGATTTTGAAACCAATGCGGTATCTACTTTACAGGAGCTTTACGCGGAACACGGGCTTGAGAAAAGGGGCATTCCCTCTTTCGGGGAATTTTATGCCAGCTATTCCGTGATCAATGACAAGCTGTGGGACCGCTTCCGGAAAGGGTTCATCAATCGTAACGATCTGCGTACCAAACGTTTCTCCATGACCTTCCTGGAGTTCAAGATCTGTGATGACAAGCTTTGCGATGCCATTGGCAAACGTTTCCTGGAGGTGCTGCCCACCAAAACCGCGCTGTTCCCGCATGCGGTAGAGGTGCTGGATTACCTGCAGGATAAAAACTATCCCATTCACCTCATCACCAACGGTTTTGAGGAAACGCAACGCCTTAAAATGAAACATTCCGGCATACATGATTACTTCACGCACATCGTGACCTCTGAAACCGCCGGCTCGCTGAAACCCCACCGGGATATATTTGACTACGCCATGAAATTGTCTTCCACCAGCGCTTCAGAAAGCATCATGATCGGAGATACGCTTGACGTAGACATCCTTGGCGCGCAGGAAGCAGGTATGGACCAGGTGTATTTTGCACCCGGCCAAACGCAGGAAGGCGTTACGCCCACCTACACCATCCGCAGCCTGAAAGAGCTGAAAGATATTTTATAACAACGCATGGTAAAAAGAAAGGGGGTTGATAGCATGCTGCCATCAACCCCTTTTTAATGCAATGAAGTATAGTTACCCTTTGGGAGCGGGTTTGGTTTGTTTTTTGGCTGCCGCGGCAGTTTTCAGGCCGGCGGCTTTAGACGGCATGCAGCAGGATTTGTTCTGGGCCGTTTGCTCCTTTTTGCAGCAGGCCGCGTCCGCACCTTTCTGGCAGGCAGCTTCCTTCTTCGCTTTTTTCTTGTCTGCAGCAGCTTTTTCCTGTGCTACCACGGGGCCAGCCATCAGGGCAACGGCTGCAAATGCAAAAAAAAGTTTCTTCATGGCGTACGTATTTGTTTTAAAGATAGGGCATTTAACCCAGTTTCGCAATCACCGTTTGGCCGCCCCGCACGGTTTGCTCCAGCGCAACGTCTACCTTGGTGCCTACAGGCAGGTAAATATCCACGCGTGAACCGAATTTGATGAAGCCCATTTCTTCATTCTGCCTTACCTGCATGCCCGCCTTCAGGTAGTTCACAATTCTGCGGGCCAGGGCCCCGGCTATCTGGCGTACCAGAATTTCCTGGCGGCCATTGCCGATCACCACAGTATGCCGTTCATTTTCGGTAGATGATTTCGGGTGCCAGGCTACCAGGTATTTACCGGCATGGTACTGGCTCAGCTTCACTTCACCGCTGATGGGGTTGCGGTTTACGTGCACGTTGGCCGGGCTCATGAAGATAGACACCTGCAGGCGCTTGTCTTTAAAGTATTCCGCCTCAAAAGTTTCCTCAATAACCACCACTTTACCGTCTGCCGGGGCAATCACCAGGCCTTCGCCCTGTTCCATGTTACGGGAAGGTATGCGGAAGAAGGATACAATAAACAGGAAGAATACTACGGATATGCCGAAAACCGTCCAGCACAGCAGCGGAGAGGAGGCAAGCCAGTAAAATATGGCGCCGTTGATAAGCGCCAGCAGCACAAATACTAAGGTGATGGTAGCTGTTCCCTCACGATGGATTGTCATTGTTCAATTGGATTTTAGGTATAACCGGTTTCCGGCGGTACGAAGGTATGAAGAAAATTTATTCTATTTAAAGAACTACAAAGTTAACATATATCCAGGCAAAGGGTGCGGCCACCAGCAGGGAATCGAAGCGGTCAAGGAAACCGCCGTGGCCGGGCATGATGCTGCCGGAGTCTTTTACGCCGGCCAGGCGTTTCAGGCGTGATTCCAGCAGGTCTCCCGCAGTACCGAAAATGGCGGCTATGCAGGCCAGCCCTATCCAGTGCGGCCAGTGCAGCCACTCATTGCCCCAAAAGTATCCGAAAACACCCGCGGCAGCGATGGCCAGCACCATGCCGCCTACAGTGCCTTCAATGGTTTTCTTTGGGGAAATGGCGGGGAAGAAAGGCGTGCGGCCTATGAGGGAGCCTACGATATAAGCCATGGTGTCATTGATCCAGATAAAGATGATGAGCAGCAGGGGAATCAGATAACCAACAGGCGTAGGCGTGTGGGGCTGCAGGCGCAGGCTCACCAGCAAAGCCAACGGCATGGTTACATAGATCAGCCCCAGCAGCGAATACCCGATGGCTTTGAGGGAAAACACCTTGCTCATCAGTATTTCTCCCAACGGCAGTATCAGCACAAAAATAAGTGCCATGGCCCAGCCTATTTCCCCTACGGAAACACCACTGCCGCCAAAGCTGGCATCTGTAGCGGCCATCATAATAGCGCAGCCGGCCACCAGCACGCCGTATTTATGCCACGGCGAGATTTCCTGGTATTCGGCGTCTATATTCCGCACCAGCTTGAAGTATTCCTGCAGCGCAAAAAAATTGATAAGGAAAAAAAGCAGGAAAAAAGACAGCTCATTCCACAAAATGCCCCCCAGCATAATGGCTACAAAGAACAATGCGGTAATGGTGCGCGTAATGAAGGTCTTCATCTGAACTATAAAGTTGGGTCAGGGCGTAAAGCTACTGATTGTTTTCGACGTTCCTCTCCCCGCTGGCGGCAATCAGTTCCCTGGCCTTGCTTTCGTTGGAGGTATGTACGTACACTTCGTCCATACCCGGCAGCATGCTGCCGAAAGAAGAATCCTGGCGGTTAACGAGCACCGCTTCTATGTCATTTTCCAGCAGCATGCCCTTGATAATTTCCGCCTCAAAGGGGCTCTTGCTGCCAAATACTTTTATCCAGTCTTTTTCCATATTAATAGTCTTTAAATATTGAATCGTTCTCGGTTTCCCCGTCTTCATCTCCGGGCTCCGGCGGTAAAGCAAAGGTTTGCCCCGCGGCCCTGGCCCGTTTATACAGCTGCCAGATGAGGAGGCCGGCCACCAACGCGCTCAGCAGGCCGTATATGGCTGGCACGTGCTCGTCTTTCATGGCATCATAGCTGATCATCTTGGCCTGGTACAGATACACTAACACCACCTGCAGGCCGTTGTTCAAAAAGTGCCCCCCAATGGCCAGCCAGAGGTTGCCGGTTACCAGGTAGATGACGCCCATGAGGAAGCCCAGCAGCAGGCGGGGCATAAAACCCAGGAACTGCATGTGAATGGCGCTGAAAATGACGGCGGCAATAACGGTGGCTACCCAACCATTTTTGACCCATGCTGTTAATATCCTTTGCAATACCCCGCGGAAAAACACCTCTTCGGCAATGGCAGGTAACAGTGCCAGCAACAGCAGGTTGAACAGCATGGCCCCTATGTCAGGCATGTTGAGCAGCAGTTTGGTTTGTTTGGTGGCCAGTTCTTCCAGGTCGCGAAGAGACTGGGATACCGGCCAGGTGCTGTTCCACTCACCCAGCACGTTTACCAGCGGCAGGGAGCAGAATACTACCAGCAGCGCCAACAGCAGTTGCAGCGAGCGGGGCCGTTGCGCGAGCCCCATATACACCGCCGGCCGCGGGTGGGCAAGGTAGGCAAATATGAGGGCCGGTACCAGGAAGCTGATCAGGGTATAGAGGAACTGTACTATTTTTAGGCCGCTTATGAAAGCAGGATCTCCCCATACCTTGGTATCTTCCATCTGCCCTATCGTATAGCCGCCGCTGATAGCAGGAAAAAAGCCTGCCAAAAACAGGGAATACAATAACATGAACGCGAACCACAACCCCAAAAACGTGATCAGTTGCAGAAAAGGAGAGTATTGCCGTAAGTAGCCCATAAATATTGCTGTGGTAATTTTGCGTAAATTTACACTGTGTTTGCCAGTTAACCGCGGCGTGACTTTTTTTCGATAATAATATGGTAAAAATAGGAGATATAGAACTGGGAGAATTCCCTTTATTGCTGGCCCCCATGGAAGACGTGAGCGACCCGCCGTTCAGGGCGGTGTGTAAAGCCAACGGGGCTGACCTTATGTATTCGGAATTTATTTCTTCTGAGGGTTTGATCAGGGATGCCATTAAAAGCCGGCAAAAGCTGGATATTTTCGATTACGAGCGCCCGGTGGGCATACAGATTTTCGGAGGGGACGAAGAGCCCATGGCCATGGCCGCTCAGATAGTGGAAGTGGCCAAGCCCGATCTGCTGGACATCAACTTCGGCTGCCCCGTAAAAAAGGTGACCTGCAAAGGCGCAGGCGCCGGTATTCTGAAAGACGTGCCCAAAATGGTGCGCCTCACGGAAGCCGTGGTAAAGGCTACCCGCCTGCCCGTAACGGTAAAAACGCGCCTGGGCTGGGATGATGATACCCAAAACATAGAAGAAGTGGCGGAAAGGCTGCAGGACGTGGGCATCAAGGCCCTCACCATTCACGGCCGCACCCGCACGCAGATGTACAAGGGCAATGCAGACTGGACACTCATAGGCAAGGTGAAGAACAACCCCCGCATCCACATCCCCATTTTCGGCAACGGCGACATCTGCACCCCGGAACAAGCCAAGGCCGCCCGGGAAAAGTACGGGATAGACGGGGTAATGATAGGCCGCGCCGCCATTGGCTACCCCTGGATATTCAACGAGATCAAGCATTTCCTGCATACCGGCAGCCACCTGCCCCCACCCACCGTGGCAGAACGGGTAAAAGTGTGTAAACAGCACCTGCGCCATTCCATCAGCTGGAAAGGAGATGTGGTAGGTATCCTGGAAATGCGGCGGCACTACACAAATTATCTGAAAGGCCTGCCCCACATCAAAGAATTCCGTTCACAATTAGTAACTTGCAATACGGCAGCGGCGGTAGAAGAAGTGCTGGACGCCGTTGCACTACAGTACAAAGATCATATATTTGAAAGGACAATGGCCCCGATGGCTGAAACAGATATGGTAGCGGCGTGTGGTTTTCCGGATTAATCCCAATTGAATCACAAAAAAATTACTTCACAATGGCCACGATCAAAAATCTGAAAAACGAAGTCTGGAAAGACTTGCAGATTAAAAACAAATCTGCCCTGCGTAAAAAATACGCGGTGTCCAATATGGGAAGAGTGATCAGTTACCACGAAAGCATTGAAGACGGCAAATTGTTGAACGGCTCTACCGTAGAAGGATATACGGTACTGAACATCAAGCCGGCAGACACCTACCAGTCTCTTTACCTGCACCGCGAAGTGGCCCGCCTGTTCATCCCGAAAACCAGCCGCAGCCAGAAATATGTGATTCACCTCGACTTTGATAAAAAGAACAATAAAGCCACCAATCTCCGCTGGGCAACCAAAGAAGAAATGGAAAAACACCAGCAGAAGAGCCCGGCAAAAATTGCTTACAAGGAACTGCAGCGCCACCGCCAGAAAGGGCTGAAGCTGAACGTGGGCAAAGTGAAAAGCATCAAGCGCCTGCTGAACAAGCCCGGCAAAAAAACCATGAAGCAGATCGCTGAGCAGTTCTCCATCAGCGAAATGCAGCTCTACCGTATCAAAAGCGGAGAAAACTGGAGCCACGTTACCCTGGATTAATGCCTGAGTCATCAGGAATGATCATAAATGATGTTGTCTGACAATGGTTCCCTGAAAATGGGGACCATTGCCTTTTAAAGCCCCGCCCTTGCACGCCTCCCCGTTTTGTCATACCTTACCCTTCTAAAATGATAGACTATGTCCGGTAAAAAGATCGCCATTATTGGCGGTGGCAACCTGGGTGCAGCCATTGCACAAGGTTTGCTGAAGAGCGGCTTTTCGAAGGCAGCAGATATTACTATTACCAAGCGCAATATAGCCACCCTGGCAGGTTTGGCCGGTGAAGGCGTGCAGGTGGAAACAGACAATGCCAAAGCCATCGGCCAGGCAGACGTGGTGGTGGTGGCCCTCAAGCCATACAATGTAAAAGAAGTGCTGAGCGGGCTGCGCGCGTCCTTTGACGCCAAAAAACAAATGCTTATCAGCGTGGTAACCGGCGTGCTGCTGGACGAGCTGGAAAAGATCACCCTGCCCGGCATGCCCATTTTCCGCGCCATGCCCAATACGGCCATTGCCATACAGGAATCCATCACCTGCGTTTGCGGGCGTAACGTTACGGAAGACCAAACGGCCTTTGTAACAGACATGTTTAACCAGCTGGGAGAAACCGTGAGCATAGACGAAAAGCTGATGGATGCAGCCACCGTGCTGGGCGCCTGCGGCATTGCCTACGCCCTGCGCTTCATCCGTGCCAGCATCCAGGGTGGTATTGAAATCGGTTTCGATGCCCGCACCGCCACCCGCATTGCCGCTCAAACGGTAAAAGGCGCTGCAGAACTGCTGATCCGCGAAAACCGCCACCCTGAAGAAGAAATAGACAAGGTAACCACCCCGAAAGGCTGCACCATTGCGGGTCTCAACGAGATGGAACACCAGGGCTTCAGCTCCTCACTCATCAAGGGTATTACGGTGTCATATAACCGGATAGCGAAAGATTAATTTTGCTAACCGTTTGTTAATGAAAGACCGTAAATCACTTTGAAAGTGAAATTTACAATAATTTGGTGTCGATATTCACACTGAAAGTGAATAAACGACAACTATGGAGAAACTTTATATCGAAGATTACCTGAAAGCGCTGCACCATAAGATCAAGGTTGGAGGTATTATCAAATACGTGGACAACGAGAAGAAAAATTCAATGGCGTTGCTGGTAATGGAACTTCCCTTATGGGAACGTAAGAAAGTGATAGAAGAGCTGAAGGTGGAAGATTACATTGGCGGGCCCATTGAAAACAAGGGAAGTGTAGACGCCCCTGTAGTGTGGGTGTTCGGTAAAATGATAAGAGAATATGAAGTGTGCGTAAAAATATCTATTGGCGAGAAAAACGACAGCCCGATCTGCATTTCCTTCCACCCAGCAGAGGAACCGATGGTATACCCATTTAAACACCAATAAGTGCTGATATGATACCGGGACAATTAGCGAATGCTACTTTACACAAAGAGAGGGACACTCTTGATTTCCGGAAGGAATCTTTCGAGATCGTTTATCATTATTACACTGATAATACTACAGGACAACGGTTTACTGTTGACGAAATTGACCACCTGAACCTTACGCAGGTATACAATCAATACCGCAGCAAGCACGGCATTCCCTTTGTAGACGAGATCAAGAGCATCCGGGAGCAGTACGGCCTCAGCGCTTCCAAAATGAGTGACGTGCTGGGCCTGGGCACCAATGTGTACCGCAACTATGAACTGGGGGAAATTCCCAGCCCCTCGGTAGGGCGCCTCATACAACTGGCCAAAAACCCGGAAAAATTCATGGACCTGCTGGAGCTGAGCAAAAATGATCTTAGTGTGAATGAAGTAGATAAAATATACAAAAAGCTGGAAGGCCGGCTCAACTCCCGCAATGACGATGAGGAACTGATCAAGAAACGGGTGCTGGGAGAGCAAGGCCTCAGCTCTTTCAACGGTTACAGGCAGGCAGACATGGAACGCATAGGGCACATGGCCAGTTTCTTTTCTATGGAGGTGAAACCTAATAAGACCCGGCTTGACAAGCTTTTTTTCCTGGCAGACTTCATTCACTACAGCCGCAGCGGCTTTGGTGTGAGCGGTATTGCCTATGAGTCTATCTGCCGGCATCCGGCCCCAAGGTACGCCGGTTACATTTATGACTGTCTGTTCAGCAAATCATTTATTGACGTTACCATAGTAGATGCAGGAGCCGTGGAAATGGAGCAATACACCTCCCACTTGCCCAGAACTGACGAGGAAAAATTTGAGGAATCTGAGTTCAGGGCCATGCAAGATGCCATTTCCTGCGCTGCCAGGTTCAACGCAGATAAATTTGACGGAGGCCGCCATAAAAGCGCCATTGACTATACCAGCGCCTTCTACATGGATTTTAATATCTAGCCCTCTTCTCTCTATTTATATTAAGCAAAAATCAAGGCCGGGATAAGAATATCCCGGCCATTTAGTTAAACCTACAACTGTTACACTGTTTGTAACACTATTATCACTTATGCAAGTATTTTATCAGTTCATCATGGAAGCGGAAGACAGCTCCTGCAGCTCCAGCTCCTTCTTGGTAGGCGCCACCATCCGCTGGCGGATGTAACGCTTCTTCGAGATCCTGCCCATACCAAACTTGGCCATGAGCTTGTCTACCACCATGTATATCACAGGCACCACTATCAGGGTGAGGAACATGGAGCTGATAAGCCCGCCCACAATTACCCAGGCCAGACCGTTCTTGGTAGACGCCACACCACCGGTGGCCAATGCAATGGGCAGCATGCCTATCACCATGGCTATGGTGGTCATCAGAATGGGGCGTAAACGCGCCCTGTTGGCGTGCAGCAGGGCATTGTAAGTGCTTTGCCCTTCCTCCTTCATCTGATTGGTAAAGTCTACCAATATAATGGCGTTCTTGGCCACCAGGCCTATCAGCATGATCATACCCAATATGGTAAAGATGTTCAGCGTATTGTTGGTTAACGCCAGCGCCAGCAGGGCGCCGATGATAGACAACGGAATGGAGAACATTACCACGAAGGGGTAGATGTAGTTATCGTACAAAGCCACCATAATGAGGTACACCATCACAATGGAGATCAGCAGCGCCACGCCCAGCGTGGAGAAAGAGTCTCCCTGGTTTTCCGCGTCACCGCCAAATACGTAAGATACGCCGGCGGGTTTCTGCAGCTTGGCCACTTTGGCGCCAAACTCCTGCGTAACAGTACCGGACGGGCGGCCCATTACCTGAGATTGTACGGACACAGACGTGTTCTTGTCACGGCGCTCCAGCCGGCTGGGGCCTGAGCCTTCGGTAACAGTGGCAAATTGCGACAGTTTGATCAGTTCGCCCTTGTCATTCTTGAAATCGATATTGGCTACGTCTTGTATGTTTTTCCGGTTGAAGTCATCAAACCGGATGTTGATGTCATACTCATATTCGCCCTGGCGGAATTTCACCTTGGAATCATCTGCCGTACCGCTAAAGGCGGTTTGCATGGTACCACCTACATTATCAAGCGTGAGGCCCAGGGAAGACATCTTATCCCTGTCTACCTGTACGTTGATTTCCGGGTTACCTTCTTCCACAGACAGTTTCACTTCACTGGAGCCTTCAATGGTCTGCAGTTCGGCCATGGCTTTTTTTGCAAAGCTCATTACGCTGTCGAGGTCTGAACCCATTACCACCAGCTCTACCGGCGCCCGCTCTGCGGTACCCAGTATGCTCACCGGGGTGGTTTTTACTTTTACGCCGGGCATCTGCTCTTTCAGCTCTTTCTTCACTTTGGCGGCAAAGATGTCTGCCGCCTCACGCAGGTGCTGGTCTACCAGCATCACGGTGATCTCTGATTTATAGGCGGTAGACTGGGAAGTACCGAAACCGTCTTCAGACGTCTGGCCAACGGTGGTTACCAGTGAGGTCACCTCCTGCTTTTTGTCCATCAGCTGCTCTACCTTGCGCGTAGCCTGGTTGGTTTGTTCCAGAGACGCGTCTTTCGGCATTTCCAGCAGAATGATGAACTGGCCACGGTCACCTTTGGGAATGAACTCCCCGCCTATGTAGCCCCTGCCTACCAGCTGGAAAGAAGCGATCAGCAGTACCAGGGAACCAACAATGGTGATGGTTTTATGTGCCAGCGCCCATTTCAGGGTGTTGGTCATCCATTCGGTGAATTTGTCCAGCTGCTTTTCAAACCAGAGAATGAATTTCTGGAAAAAGTTTTTGCCCGTCAGGTGCGTGAGCTTGCCGAAGCGGGAAGCCAGCAGGGGCACAATGGTGAAGGAGGTGAGCAAACTGAGCATGGTAGATATCATCACCACCACGCAGAACTCGCGGAGAATCTTACTTACCAGCTCATTGGTGAGCGAGATGGGGAGGAACACCACTACAATTACAAGGGTAATGGAGGTAACGGTGAAGCCTATTTCCTTCACACCGTCAAACGCAGCACGCACCTTGTTCTTCCCCATCTCCATGTGGCGGTAAATATTTTCCAGTACCACAATGGCGTCATCCACCAGGATACCTACCACCAGGGAAAGACCCAGCAAGCTCATGAGGTTCAGCGAGAAGCCGAACAGCTTCATGCCTATGAAAGTGGCAATCAGGGAGGCGGGGATGGAGATCATCACAAAAATGGCGTTCCTGATGCTGTGCAGGAACAACATCATTACTGCGGCCACCAGCAATACGGCTATGATAAGGTCATGTATCACGGAGTCTGCAGACTCCAGGGTGAACACAGACGCGTCATTAGCTATCTTGATTTTCAGATTGTTGGCGGCATATTCTTTTTCAATCCCAGCTATCGCCTTCTTCATCTGTTCGCTCACTTCCACCGCATTGGCGTCCGTCTGTTTCTGCACCTGCAGCGCAATAGCGTTCAGGCCGTCTACGCGTGCAATCCTTTCGGCGTCTTTCTGGTCGTCCTGCACATCCGCCACATCCTGCAACCTCACCTGGGTACCATTGTCCATAGTGGTGAGCACCAGGTTGCGGAGCTGTTCCACATTCTTGTATTTCCCTGCCAGGCGCACCAGTATCTGCTGGTCTACGGTTTTTACCTTACCGGTAGGGAAGTCAAGGTTGGCATTGGTCACCAGCTGGCGCACCTGCAGAATGGATAATTTATATGCTTCCAGTTTCTTGGGGTCTATATTGATCTTGATCTCCCTTTCCTGGCCGCCGATGAGCGTGATCTGGGCTACGCCGGGCAGGCGGGAGAGCTGGGGCTGCAGCTTTTTGTCTACCAGGTCAAAGAACTGGCGGTCGTCCATTTTGGCCGTAGCGGAGAGGGTCATAATGGGCAGGTCATCTATCGAGAACTTGTTCAGCGAAGGCGGTTTGGCGTCTCCCGGCAGATCCGCCAGAATAGCGTTCACCTTCCGCTGCGCGTCTTGCAGCCCAATATCCACGTTGGCATCGTTATTCAGCTCTACTGTTACTACAGACAAGCTTTCAGACGATTTGGAGGTCAGTTTTTTGATCTTCTCCATAGAGGCCACCGCATCCTCAATTTTTTTGGTAACGGTGCTCTCCACCTCCTGGGGCGAGGCGCCAGGGTACACCGTAGCAATGGTTACTATCGGTGAAGAGAACTTGGGCAGCAGCTCATAGTTGAGGGCCTTGTAGCTGATGAAACCAAGCAAGGTCAGGATGGTGAACAGTACTACCACCACCGTTGGCCTTTTTATAGAAATCTCTGTAATCTTCATGATTCAATTAGTTTGTATAAGCAATCCTACTTTTCCTGTTCTGCCACCCTGGCGCCGTCTGTGAGGTTGATCTGGCCGCTGGTGATCACGGTTTCACCCTCTGTCAGCCCTTCCCTGATCTCCACTTTATCTCCATAAATGCGGCCGGCCACTACCTTGCGCAGTTTGGCGGTATTGCCGTCTTTCACATATACCTGGTTGCTGTTTACGCCGCCTACAAAAGCAGTGCGGGATACCAGTATAGCCGGGGCCTGCTGCGGCATTTCAAAGTTGGCGGTGCCGTACATCCCTGCTTTCAGCGGTTTGCCGGCGATGTTGGTCACTTCCATTTCTACCGGGTAGCTCAGGGTATTGTCTCCCTTGGCGGCAATGAAGGTGATTTTGCCAGTGTAAGCCGTTTCAGGGTATACATTGGTGGTTACGTTCACCTTGTCTCCCGGCTTCAGGTTAATTACCTGCAGCTCCGGTACCGTTACGCGCAGCTTCAGGCGGGATACGTCTACAATATCAAACATCTTGGTACCAGCGGAGAGGTAGGCGCCCTGCTCCACGTATTTGGCATTGATGACGCCGGAAATAGGGGCTTTCACGTGCGTATCGCGGATGCGGCGGGATGCGGCGTCGTAGCGGGTTTGTGCTATTTCGTACTGCAGCCGCACATCGTCCATCTGCTTTTGGGTAACACCGCCGGTCTTGAATGCGCTTTCATATCTTTCCTTGTCTACTTTCAGCTGCTCCAGGTTTACCCTGGCGGAAGCCAGGTCTGTTCCCAGCAGCTCATCGTCTATACGCGCCATCACCTGGCCCTGCTTAACGTAGCTACCTTCATCCACCAACAATCTGGTAATCCGGCCGGAGGTTTCACTGAGGAAAGTGAGCTCACGGGCGGGCTCAAAGTTCCCGTTTACAGAAAATTTCTGGTCAAATTCAATGCGGGCCACCTTTTCAGTCAGCACCGGTACATCCCCGGTGTTACTTTGTTTTACAAATTCCGTTTTTTCGGTGTTCGCTTTTTTGTTGGCGTTCAGCTTCCACATAATGGCAGCAAGAGCCGCTATTGTTAAAGTGCCGTAGATTAAAACTTTCTTCATGGCTTGCATTAGTTTAAGAGTGATGGCAGGTTACCGTTGGATTTGATGAGGTCAAGCTCTGCGAGTTTATACTGCAGCAGCGCTTCGTTATAGCTGTTTTGCGCTTCGGCCAGGGAGGTTTCTGCGTTCAGCAGGTCTGTCAGGCTGGCCAGCCCCAGTTTGTAATTATTTTGAGTGGAAGCGTACACCTCATCTGCGAGGGCTACGTTTTCCTTCTGTGTTTTAATGGTGCTCAGGCTGTTTTGCATCATGAGCCTGGAGTTTTCGTAGGCAGTGGTGAGGTTGAGCTTGTTCAGCTCCTGGCGCAGGTCTATTTGCTTCAGCACCTGGTTGGACTGCTGTACGCGGGAGCGGCGGGCAAAGCCGTCAAAGATGGGTATCTTCAGCGTAATGCCGATGGAAGCCATGCCAAACCAGTTGGCGGTGCTACCGCTGCCGTTAAAAAGGTCGAACTTGTTGCTCAGGCCGTTGTAGGAATAACGGCCGTTAAAGGAAAGGCTGGGAAAATATTCCGCCAGGTATGCCTTCTTCTGGAACAGCTGCAGTTCTTCAGTTTTGTCTAATAGCTTCGTTTCCGTTCTGTTGGCCAGGTTAAACGTTCCGAAGTCGGCAATACCGGCGGCTTTTTGTTCAATTTCGCTGAGTGAAAGCGGGGGCAGGCTGACGGCAGTTTCTGCAGGCATGCCCATGCTTTGTTTGAGTTTGTTCTCGTCTACCTTCAGCTGGTTTTCCAGCTGTGTTTGCTGTGTCTGGTAGTTTACGAGGTTCACCCTGATGCGGTCAAGGTCTATTTTCTTGGCCAGCCCGTTGTCAAACTGGCTCTGGGTGGTTTCTACCAGGCGCTTCAGTTTGTCAATATTGGACTGCAGCACATTCATTTTTTCTTTTTTCACCAGCAGGCTGTAGTACAGGCCGGACACTTCGTAGATCACGTTTTCCGTGGTCTGCTGTGTTTGCAGGCTGTAGTACTGTTCTCCCGCCTTGGCGGCTTTCAGGCCCGTAAACACGCTCTGGTTGTAGATTTGCTGGTTCACTTCCCCGGCTGCCACTGCGTTCCAGGTGGTACCTACTTCCAGCAGGGAAGTTTTGCCGGGCTGGCCGGTAAGCTCGCCGGGCACTACCATTACCTGTTTCTTCAGGTTATCGGTCAGGGAGCCGTTGGCGCTTAGCTGGGGCAGCGCCTGGGCACGTACTTCTTCCGTTTTGAGCCTGCCTATGTTTTCTTCCAGCCGGCTCACGGCCAGGGTCTGGTTGTGGGCCAGTGCAAACTTCAGGGCCTCCTGCAGGCTCAGCTGTTTCGTTTGTGCGTTGGCGTTAAATATTCCTGCCGTTGAAAGGAACAGGAAGGATACGATCCATTTTTTCATGTTACAAAGCTGTTATATCGTATTGTTTTATGCGGTTTGTTTAACGGCGGTGTATTGTTCAATACGCCTGTGGCCTTCCGGGGTGGCCACCCCGTGTATATAATGCTGTGTTACCTGCACCATCACTTCATGAAGGTCAAACTGCGCCGCCGGGAAGTAGCGCGGGTTATAAGCCGATTCTATCTGCATCAGCCGCAGGTGGGTAATGATATCTATATTCATATTGCTGCGGAAGAGCCCTTCGCGGATGCCGCGCTCCAGGTTTTCCCGGATGCTTTTTCTCACAAAACGGTCTTTGAACTCCTGGATGCCTTTCCAGGCGGAGGGATGATATTTTTCCAGTTCAAACAGCAGGATGGGATTGATACTTTTTACCTGTAATTCTATTTGGCGGAGTGAGAGCACCAGCTCCTCAATTGCGTCTCTCCCACTGCTGATGCACTCCTCCAGTTTTTTACAATGCGTTTGGGTCATAAAGGCCACTACCTCATCTACCAGGTCTGTTTTATCTGCAAAATGCTCATAGACGGTTTTTTTGGAAATGCCGCACTCGCGGGCTATTTCCTGCATGGTGATGCTTTTGATGCCATAGGTACTGAACAGGCGAAGGGCGGTTTCCAGAATTCTCTCCTTCATGACCTTATTTTTTTAATCCTTTGATGAAAATCTCGGCCAGCTGTATCTGCCATTCACGTACAACCTCAAATTCCGCGTCTGAAAGATCGTCTGTAAAAGCCCTGTCAGACAGGGCAAAACGAAGACCCATCATAGACAGCATGTACAAGGAGGCCATCCGGTCTGCGTCACAATTGGCCAGCTCGCCGCGTTCCACTCCTCCCCTGATGATCTTGGCAATGAGGGCCGTTTCCTTCTCACGGGCCTGCCGGAAGGCTTCTCCTGTACTATCTAACTGTTTGTCTTTTAATGTTTTGAATAACTCCAGGCGACAAAACTTCTTCACAAAAGCATGGCGGACGGAGATCATGTCCAGCAGCGCCTGGTGTGCGGAAGAGGCGCGGTCTGCCTCTTTCTGCAGTTCAGTAAAGTAGGCCTCCCCGGCTTTTTCCAGCACTGCGAGGTGCAGCGCGCCTTTGTCCGGGAAGTAATAGTATAATGAGGCCTTGGAGCAATGCAGATCATCGGCTATCTCATTCATAGTGGTTTTGGTGGCACTATAATGAGTAAACCTTTTCAGAGCCGCTTCAATGATGCGGTCACGCATTTCGTCTCTGTTATGATTGTCTTGCATTAACTTTCTGACTTTTTTAGTTACAAAGTCAAAATTATAGCGAATTTTTGATTTTGGTAAATTGAGTTGACTATTTAACTGTTTTTTAACGATTCCATGACGGAGGGGGTTTTAGGAGTTTCCGAAGCTTGAATTGATAATCAATCAGTTTGGTGGACAGGGTGAGTTGGGGGATGGAAGGGGTTTCTTGGGGCCCGGTATTTTGGGATGGATGCCTCCAGGATGGCAGCAAATGATTGCGCAGGTCAGGTGGCTCTTTTTCAACGCTCTTCAGACAACCATTATGCGTTGCTTCAAGGGACTCAAAAACAGCCGAATTTGCAAATTGGCGTCAAAATTCGCAAAAAACGCAACAGATTTATTATCAATTTATTGGTTATCTGACACAATTCATTCATTTCGAACCTCGTCATTTTTTATTATGTGTAAAAACACCAATAATATATTCTTAGCGCCATTCTTCGAATGTATGGTTGTTTGAGGTCAGGCTATTAGCAGGATAACTGAGGCGCCAAATCAGGCTGTAAACAAGCCACCCTTAGAGCGGCCACCGGAACCCCAGCGCTAAAAAAAGGGGATATTGAAGGCCGGAAAACGAGGAATTTGGAAAGAAGGTGCGCTTATCAGCATAATATTTCTGCCCTCGATTAATCCATTCTCTGAAGCAAAGCATCATTGCAATAAAAAAGCGGGCCCACCATGTGAGCCCGCTATATATTGATAAGCTTCCTGTATTATTTCAGCTTCTCCAGCGCCGCTTTCAGTGCCGCCAGCATAGCCGGAATTTCTTCCTTCACGCAGGTGCCTACACTCAGGCGGTACCAGGGAGAGTTTTTGGCGGAGCCGAATGCATAAAAGGGCACCACGGCCAGCTTTGCCTCATCCAGGATGTAGGAGGTAACGGCGGCCTGGTCTGCCAGTTCCTTGCCGTCAGCCGTTTTCTTACCCACCAGGTCCAGTTTAATGGTGAGATAAATGGCTGCCTGGGGAGCAATGGCGTCTACCTGGTGGCCGGCTTTTTTCAGCGCGTCAAAACCTTCGTAGATCTTCACCAGCCTTTCCTCTACTTCGCCTTTGAAATGGGCCAGGTATTTATTTACAGCTTCTTTCTGTACCAGGTATTTGGCGGCAGCTTTCTGTTCTGCCATGGGGCTCCATGCGCCTACGTGAGAAAGAATGGCTTTCATTTTAGACATCACGTGTTTGGGGCCCAGCGCCCAGCCTACACGCACACCGGTGCCGGCAAAGGCTTTACTCATACCATCAATAAACACGGTGTAATCTTTCATTTCCGGGCGGAGAGAAACCGGGTTGTAGTGATGCGTATCACCGAAGGTGAGCACCCAGTACATCTGGTCAAACAACACGTACAGCGGTTTTTCGCCGGCGGCACGGCTCTTGTTCTCTTCCAGCACCATGTCACAGATCTCTTCCAGTTGTTTTTTACCGAAGGTGGTACCGGTAGGGTTCTGCGGAGAGCAGAGCGCCAACAGGGTTGCACCTTTCAGCAGCGGCTTCAGTTCTGCAGCGGTAGGCATGAAGTCGTTTTCCGCCTTTGCTTCCAGCACCACGTGCTCGCCTTCCAGGAAGTGAGTGTAGTGGTTATTGTTCCAGGAGGGAGTAGCGTAGATCACTTTTTCACCGCGGTCTACAATAGTGCGGTAAGTGGCATAGATGATCGGGCGGCCACCGCAGGAGATCACAATCTCGCTGTTCGGATCGTAGCTCAGGCCTTCGCGTTCGGCTATGAACTCGCCCACGGCTTTGCGCAATTCTGCAATACCGTCTGCAGGCGGGTAGTTGGTGTATTTATCCCGGTAGGCCTGTATGATCTCGTTCTCGAATTCTACAGGAATAGGGAACACCTTGGGGTCAAAGTCACCGATGGTGAAGTTGTAGATCTTTTCACCCTTAGCCTGCTTTTCCTTTATCTCTCCGGCCAATTTGATAATTTCGGAACCTATCAGCGTTTCGGCTAAATGAGACAGTTTCATAAACCCCAGTTTTTTGTTTTAATGAATGATGTTTTTTGCGCCCGCAAAACTAACCGTTTTATCAATAATTTAAAAGAATAGCCGTATTGTTTTCAATATTTTCAACATTCCCGCCAAATACTGTGATTTTGTTCAAAAATACATGTCAATACTGCATTTTTAACAAGCATTATCTTTTGTGATAATGCGAATGCTTTGCGGGTAAGTTGTGGAAAAGCGGGAGAAGATGATTGACAAAACTTTCTATCTTTGTTTGCCTTACATTTGCAACAATTATTAAGTAACCTTATGAAGTTTATCGTTTCTTCCTCTACTTTATTGAAACAATTACAACAGATCAGCGGTGTGATTAACTCGAACACGGTATTGCCCATCCTGGAAGACTTTCTTTTCATGATAGACAAGAACGAGCTCACCGTAATTGCTACCGACCTGGAAACCGTTATGAAGGTAAAGCTGGAGGTAGAAGCAAAAGAAAGCGGGCGCATCTGCATACCGGCCAAGATACTGATGGACTCCCTGAAGAATCTGCCTGACCAGCCGCTCACTTTCAACATAGACCTCAACTCCTTTGCCGTTGAGATCACTTCGGACAACGGTAAATACAAGGTGATGGGCGAGAACCCGGAGAACTTCCCGAAAGAGCCCGCCGCGGAAGACGCTACCAGCTTCACCATGACCGCTACAGCACTGGTAACCGCCATCAACAAAACATTGTTTGCTGTAAGTAATGACGATCTCCGCCCGCAAATGACGGGTGTGTTCTTTGAGCTGCACCCTGACAATATCACCTTTGTGGCCACAGACGCACACCGCCTGGTGAAGTACATCCGCACAGATGTGAAATGCCCGCAGCAAGACAGTTTCATTGTGCCCAAAAAGCCCCTGAACCTGCTCAAAGCTGCTATTCCTGACAACGACAGCGAAATCAAAATATCTTACAGCGGCAACCACTTCTTTGTGTCTCACGACAATGCGCAGATGATCTGCCGGCTGATAGACGCCCGTTTTCCTGACTACAAGGTGGTGATCCCGAAGGAAAACCCCTACCGCCTCACCCTGGTGAAAAACGACTTCCAGAACGGCCTCAAACGTGTTAGCGTGTTTGCCAATAAAAGCACCAACCAGGTAGCCCTCAACATCAGCGGCGCCGAACTGCAGCTGTCCGCGCAAGACGTTGACTTTTCTTTTGAGGGTAATGAGCGCATGAGCTGCCAGTACAGCGGGGAAGACATGCAGATCGCTTTCAACGCTAAATTCCTGATAGAAATGCTGCATGCGGCTGAAGGTGATGAGATCACCATTGACCTTAGCGCACCCACCAAAGCCGGCATTCTGCGGCCGGTGGAAAAAGGCGAGTCTGAAGACCTGCTGATGCTGGTAATGCCGCTGCTGCTGAACAATTGATCAGATCAAAACAATGCATAACGGAAGGGGGCCTGTCACAAGGCCCCTTTTTATTGCCACACATTAAAGCTTGCAAATATTAATTCCGCTTATGTATTAAAGTAAAAGCTCATTCATCGCCATTCCCCGTCAACCGCCTCAACAATTAACTATTTCTTCATATATAAAGCTTTCTCTGAATGAATTGCTTGTTTTCCCATACACAAATAATCCGCTGAAACCCGCTACAATTGGGCAAAAATTCGTAAATTTTCATTAGGAACATAACTGATACTTACTAACCTCAACGTACATACGAACTAATTCCATCCACGCATGATCGACTTTTTTGAGCATATACCTTCTTCCTACCGTACCGCCATGCTGGTGGCCGGCCTGGTGTTGCTATGGCTCATTGAAGGCGTTATTCCCCGCTTCCGTTTCAGGGGTAATAAATATAAGCATGCAGGTACCAACCTTTTTTTCACCGTTACCACGGCCGTAGTCAACCTCGGGTTTGCCTTCCTGATCGTAAAAGCGTCTGAATGGACGGCCCGGGAACAGTTTGGCCTGTTATACTGGCTGAACCTGCCTGTGTGGCTGCATGCCGTGCTGGCCCTGCTAATGCTTGACTTTATCGGCGCTTACCTGATACACCTTATCCAGCACAAAATTGCCTGGATGTGGCATTTTCATAAAATACACCATACAGATACGGAGGTAGACACTACTACCGCCCTTCGCCATCACCCGGTGGAGAGCGTGTTCAGGGTAGTGGCGCTTTTTGCGGCCATTGTGGCCATGGGGGTGCCCATCTGGATGGTGATGCTGTACCAGACGCTTTCTGCCTTCATGAGCCAGTTCAACCACGCCAACATCCGCCTGCCGGGCTGGCTTGACAAGGGCCTGAGCTGGGTCATTGTATCGCCTGACATGCACAAGGTGCATCACAGCCGGTACCAGCCTGAAACGGATTCAAATTATGCCAATATATTTTCTATCTGGGACCGCCTCTTCGGTACGTTCGTTACAGTGAAAGATACCACCAGCCTTCAATATGGGCTGGATGAATACCAGGATGCGCGTTATCAACAGATTGGCCCCTTGCTGAAGACTCCCTGGGAAAATGTGCCGGAACGTGACCAGCAGCCTGGCTTGCAACAATAGCGGTTTATTATTTATTCACTATATAATCTCTATTCAGTATGCATCACCCAACTAGTATGCCCAAAATTGCAGGGTTTGCCTCCATCTTTGTAGGTGTGGTTACGGCCGCATTCTCATTTATCAGCAAATCTGCAGAAGCTGCTATTTACCTTGGCGCCGCGGGCGTTTTCGTTTGCATCGTTTCCCTGATCATTGCCCGTAAAAGTATTGATGAATTGCAAATGGCCGTGGCTGGTCTTTTCCTGGCAATTGTTGCTACCGCCATAGGTTTCTGGCAGCAGTATAATTTATAGCAGCGCATTGCGCCTTTCACAAGTTCCTCTTTTCGGGTGCCGGTGTAATAACCGTACCCAATGATGAGCAACCTCCCGAAATCCGGATCGGGGAACTTGCAATGTCCTTATTTCCCTTTCCTTGTAACCTTTCTCGAGTATTTTTCCAGGTAACCCGGAGCCGCACTGGTGGGAAAAACCACCAGCGAAGTATCGTTCAACACCTTTATCAACATGGTATCTATCACCGGCAGCGTATCTTTCGCTCCTTCCGCATGGCTCCAGAGCAGCAGCGTATCCTGCAGCAGCTTCCACTTGTCATAGAACCGGCTGTGCATATTCACGGATTCCGCCCTGCCGTTTTTCTTCAACGTAAAGCCCTGCATTACGCTGTCTATTCCCTGCACGGGCTGCAGCCACTTGCCGGGCATCAATGTAGAATCTACCACCACAGCAGTATCTGCCGTTACAACTACAGAATCCGCAGGCAGCGTATCTACTCCCCCGGTACTATCGGTAACGGCTACACTGTCTTTCTCTGCTTCCCGGGGTACCGGCGCCTGGCATGCTGCCATTAACAGCAACCAGCCGGCAAACAGGCCATATTTCTTCATACAGGATCTTTTGTTAAAGGGTATTATTCTTCCTATCAAAGATAATGCTAAACACAGCTTATTTGGAATTTGAAGTTCTGCGCCCTACATTTGTATCACTTTAGGGGTGTTTCTCCTTACAGAGAAACTGAGATGATACCCTCAGTACCTGATGCAGTTCGCACTGCCGTAGGGAAAAGTAATACTGAACTCCTTCTCATCTACATCCTTAAAGTTTATTGTTCACCTAAACTCCTTGCAAACATGGAAGTGCTTGTAAACAATAAACTTTATGCTGTGCAGCCGGAAACAACCGTTGCTTCACTCTTACAGTTTATTCAGCTCCCGACAACGAAAGGCATTGCAGTTGCCGTTAACCGCAGGGTGGTACCGCGGCCGGACTGGCCGGCCACTATGCTATGCCCTTCAGACCAGGTCATGATCATTCAGGCCACACAGGGCGGTTAAGACCATTTCGAAAAAGAACATTTTTCCTGTCAGCTCCCCGGAGGGAGCAGGGCATTGCCATGCCTGTTCCCGGAGCATTCAAAAAACTGTACTATGCAAAACAACACTATCAGCCGTGCGCCGCTGCCGGCATCACAGAAAATTTATGTGCATGGCCCCATGCACAACATACAGGTGGCCATGCGCGAAATAACGCTGACGGATACACGCTTGCAGGGCGCCCGCGAAGCGAACGCCCCGGTAACCGTATATGATACCAGCGGCCCTTATACAGACCCCGCCGTGAACATAGACGTACATAAGGGCCTGCCGCGCCTGCGGGAGCCCTGGGTACGCGGCCGCAATGATGTGGAACAGCTGCCGGCTTTTTCCGCCCCGCAGCAAAACGGGTTCCATCACCTCCATCTGCCGCTCAAAGCGGCGCCGGGCCGCAATGTTACGCAGCTGCATTACGCCCGTCAGGGCATCATCACGCCGGAAATGGAATACATTGCTATCCGTGAAAACCAGCGGGCCACCGGCCATTCCCGCCTCATTACGCCGGAGTTTGTACGCCAGGAGGTGGCGTCGGGCCGCGCCATCATCCCCTCCAACATCAACCACCCGGAAGCAGAGCCCATGATCATCGGGCGCAACTTCCTGGTGAAGATCAATGCCAACATCGGTAATTCTGCCGTTACCTCCGGCATTGAGGAGGAAGTGGAAAAAGCGGTGTGGGCCTGCCGCTGGGGCGCAGATACGATTATGGACCTGAGCACCGGCAAAAACATTCACGAAACAAGGGAGTGGATCATCCGCAACTGCCCGGTGCCGGTGGGTACCGTGCCCATTTACCAGGCGCTGGAAAAAGTGAACGGCAAGGCGGAAGCCCTTACCTGGGAGCTGTTTCGTGACACGCTGATAGAGCAGGCGGAGCAGGGAGTAGACTATTTTACTATTCACGCCGGCGTACTGCTGCGCTACGTGCCGCTTACGGCCAAGCGCACTACAGGCATCGTTTCCCGCGGAGGCTCTATCATGGCCAAATGGTGCCTGGCCCACCACCGGGAAAATTTCCTGTACACACATTTTGAAGAGATCTGCGAGATCATGAAAGCGTACGATGTAGCTTTTTCTCTGGGAGACGGCCTGCGGCCGGGTTCCATTGCAGACGCCAATGACGAAGCGCAGTTTGCGGAACTGGAAACGCTGGGAGAGCTGACCAAAATAGCCTGGCGGCACGATGTGCAGGTAATGATAGAAGGGCCGGGCCATGTGCCCATGCACCTCATCAAAGAGAATATGGACAAACAGCTGGCGCACTGCCATGAGGCGCCCTTCTACACCCTGGGGCCGCTCACTACGGACATAGCCCCCGGCTACGACCATATCACTTCCGCCATAGGCGCCGCTATGATTGGCTGGTTCGGCACGGCCATGCTCTGTTACGTAACGCCAAAGGAGCACCTGGGCCTGCCCAACCGTGAAGATGTAAAAACAGGAGTGATCACCTACAAAATAGCGGCCCATGCGGCAGACCTGGCCAAAGGCCACCCCGGCGCGCAACACAGGGATGACGCCCTGAGCAAGGCCCGCTTCGAATTCCGCTGGGAAGACCAGTTCAACCTTTCGCTTGATCCCGACACGGCCCGCAGTTTTCATGATGAAACGCTGCCGGCGGAAGGTGCAAAAATTGCGCACTTCTGCTCCATGTGCGGGCCTCACTTCTGCTCCATGAAAATATCGCAGGAAGTAAGGGCGGCAGGGCTTGCGGAACAGGCAGAACGTTTTCAGACTACAGGGGGGGAGATCTACTCATGATATGGATTGTGACATCTCCGCAGCGGGTACCGGAAGAAACGAAGTACCTCAACGAGCTGGCGGCCGCCGGCCCGGTAACGTTACTGCTCCGGAAGCCGGGCTGGGAGCTGCAGGAATACTCGGCCCTGCTGGAAGGGCTGCAAGATCATTCAAAAGTGATGATAACCGGTTACCCGGAACTGCTGGGCCGTTACAACGTGAAAGGGTTTCACATGAGTGAAAGCATGAGGGAACAACAACCAACGTCGCCAATCCTGCCTGCCCGTTACTGTAACCCGGTGCTGAGCACCTCCGTCCATACGCCGGAAAACCCCGGCCCGGCATGGCAATACCTGCTGCTTGGGCCGGTGTTTGACAGCATCTCAAAAAAAGGCTACAGCGGGAAAGCGCATTTATTCAACGCCGTTCCGCCCAACTGCATTGCCATCGGCGGCATAGATGCCTCCAACATTACACGCCTGAAAGCCATGGGGTTTCACGGGGCGGCCCTGCTGGGCGCCATCTGGCAAAATCCTGCAATGGCGGTGAAAAATTACCGGATCATTCAAACGCTATGGGACCATTCGCAATGAGCCTGGCCGGTCTCGATCCCTCCGGGGGAGCAGGCCTGCTGGCAGACATCAAAACTTTTGAGGCGCACGGCGTTACCGGCTTCGGTGTGTGTACGGCATTGACTGTACAAACAGACGATGCCCTGCTGTCGGTGGAATGGCTATCCGCCGAAAAGATCGTAGAGCAGGCGCTGCCGCTGCTTTCAAAATTCCCGGTGCACTACTGCAAGATCGGCATTGTAGAGCACCCCGGCATACTGTTGCAGGTACTGCCTGCGCTACAGGCAACGCGGCCGGGTTTGCAGTTTGTGGTAGACCCCGTGCTGAAGGCTTCTGCCGGTTATGTTTTTCATAACACTGCGCTGCAATACTGGGAAGCCGTATTGCCCCGGCTGCTGCTGCTCACGCCTAATTACGAAGAGGCAATGGCCATCACCGGCTGTTCCAGCGGGGAACAGGCGGCACAGCAAATGGCGGCGTATTGTGCCATACTGCTGAAAGGAGGACACCGGCCGGGCAAAGAAGGATGGGATACGCTGTATAACAGTACCGGCTATACGGAATTTGAGCCGGGGCAACAGCCTGTTTACCCGAAGCATGGCTCCGGCTGCGTACTTTCTGCCGCCATTACCGCCGCGCTCGCAATGGGCCTTGGGCTGGAAGAAGCCTGCAGAACGGCCAAGGCCTATACGGCCCGCTATCTGCAAAGTGATATTTCACTGCTGGGGCGGCACATAGCTGTTTTAAACGAAGAGAGAATCCGAAAGGCAAACTGATGGAATACCACTATTCAGGAATTAAATCACAATGTAATGACTATCACATACCGGTTTTAAACGGAAAAATTCCAAAAGTCAAACTGATGGAATCACTATTCAACTAAGAAATCATAACGATCATCATCAATTTTAACCACATGGAACGCCTGTTATATATCTCACAGCAAACGCCCGGTGCTTCTCACCTCGAAAATATCCGCGCGGCCTGCGAGGCCGGCTGCCGCTGGGTGCAGCTGCGCATAAAAAGCGGAGACATTTCCACCCAGGCCGCCGCCGCAAAAATTGTCTGCGACCAATACGGCGCGCAGCTGTCTGTAAACGACCATCCTGCCATGGCCGCTGCCATAGGCGCTTACGGCAGTCACGTTGGGCTGGAAGACGCGCCCCTGCCGGAAGCACGCCGCCTGGCAGGCGCCGCCTGCTGGTTGGGCGGCACCGCCAATACGCCTGAACAAGCGCTGGCCCACATTGCCGCCGGGGCAAACTACATTGGCTACGGCCCCTACCGCTTCACCACTACCAAAGACAAGCTGAGCCCTGTGCTGGGCATTGAAGGCTACAGTCAGTTAATACAGGTGCTGCAGAGCAAAGGCATTACTATTCCGGTGCTGGCCATTGGCGGCATTTTGCTGGAAGACATCCCGGCGCTGATGGCTACCGGCGTATACGGCGTAGCGGTATCAGGCCTGATCACGCATGCGGCCGACAAAAAAGAAATGGTGCAGAAAATCAAACTAGCTTTATCATGCAACAACTAACCATAGCAGGTACTACTTTCCAGAGCCGCCTGTTCACGGGCACCGGCAAGTTCGGCAGTGAACAGCAAATGGAAGACGCCATACTGGCCTCCGGCTCCGAGCTGGTAACGGCGGCCCTCAAACGGGTAGACACCAGGGCTCCCGTTCAAAACAACATGCTGGCGCACTTGCGCCATCCGCACATCCGCCTGCTGCCCAACACATCTGGCGTACGTACGGCCCGCGAAGCCGTTTTTGCGGCACAGCTGGCGCGTGAAGCGATGGAAACCAACTGGGTCAAGCTGGAAATACACCCAGACCCCAGGTACCTGCTGCCAGACCCTGTGGAAACACTACAGGCTACGGCAGAGCTGGTGAAGCTGGGCTTTGTGGTGCTGCCCTACGTGCATGCAGACCCCGTGCTTTGCAAACGCCTGGAAGAAGCTGGCGCCGCCGCCGTAATGCCGCTGGGCGCGCCCATAGGCAGCAACCGTGGCCTGCGTACGCAAGACTTCCTGGAGATCATCATTGCCCAAAGCCAGGTGCCTGTAATTGTAGACGCGGGCATTGGCGCCCCTTCTCACGCTGCCATGGCCATGGAAATGGGCGCAGATGCCGTATTGGTGAACACCGCCATTGCCGTGGCGGGCCTGCCGGTGCAGATGGCCGTTGCCTTCCGTGATGCGGTGGCGGCGGGCAGAATGGCCTTTGAGGCGGGGCTGGCAGGAGAAAGCCGGGAAGCGCATGCCAGCAGCCCGTTGCTCGCATTTCTGGACGAATAGACATTCCCCGCGTGGCTGCCGCATGAAAAGTCCGCAGAGCACCGGCATCTCGTTGAAAAAAGCGCAATAACGCCATTTGAAACAGGCGGCTTTCGCCCTTTAAAAATCATTTAAAGCAACAAGCATGGGATTCGAAACCACCTTCCGCCAATATAACTGGAACAACATAAAAGCCGCCATCTACAGCAAAACCGCCGCAGATGTAACACGTGCCCTTTCCCGGCAGCATCGCAACCTGGATGATTTTATGGCCCTGCTGTCTCCCGCGGCAGCACCGTACCTTGGAGAAATGGCCGCCCTCAGCCGGCAGATCACGCAGCGGCGCTTCGGGAAAACTATGCAGCTCTACGTGCCGCTCTACCTTTCCAACGAATGCCAGAACATCTGCACCTATTGCGGCTTTAGCTACAACAACCCTATTCGCCGCAAAACCCTCACCGGCGCGGAAATTATGCGGGAAGTAGAGGCTATACGGGCGGCGGGCTTTGAACATGTGCTGCTGGTAACGGGAGAAGCCGCGCAAACAGTGGGGCTTGACTATTTCGAAAAAGCCCTTCCGCTTATCACCCCGCACTTTGCCCAGGTATCCATGGAAGTACAGCCTATGAGCGAAGCGGAGTACACCGCACTTATTGGCTTGGGCCTGCACTCCGTGCTGGTTTACCAGGAAACGTACCATGAGGCGGATTACCGCAAGCATCACCCGAAAGGCAAAAAGTCGAATTTTGAGTACCGCCTGGCCACGCCAGACCGGCTGGGCGCCGCTGGCATACACAAAATAGGGTTGGGTGTGCTGATAGGGCTGGAAGACTGGCGCACAGACAGTTTTTTCACGGCCCTGCATCTTGCGTACCTGCAGCGTACCTACTGGCAAACCCGCTACAGCATCTCCTTCCCGCGGCTGCGGCCTTTTTCCGGCGGCCTGGCCCCCAAAGTGGAAATGAGTGACCGGGAGCTGGTGCAGCTCATTTGCGCTTACCGCCTGCTGCATGAAGACCTGGAGCTGAGCCTTTCCACCCGGGAACCGGAGCAGTTCCGTAACCACCTGGTGCAACTGGGCGTTACCACCATGAGCGCAGGCTCCAAAACCAACCCGGGCGGCTATGCCGTAGACCCGCAGTCACTGGAGCAGTTCGAGATCAGTGATGAAAGGAGCGCGGCTGCCATTGCCGCCATGATCAGGGAGCAGGGTTACGAACCGGTATGGAAAGACTGGGAAGTGTTTCAGCCGTGATGTTTTTTCGCCTAACTTTGCGGTCATGGACCACCAGTCGGGGAAGATTTACACCGTGCAGTTCTGGTTACTGTGCAGCAGTAACCTCCTCTTTTCGGCCAGTTTTAACATGATGATACCGGAGTTGCCGGCTTACCTCACCAGCCTGGGCGGGGCAGACTACAAGGGGTACATCATTGGCCTTTTTACCCTGATGGCGGGCCTTAGCCGGCCGTTCTCAGGCAAATTGACAGACACCATAGGCCGCGTACCGGTAATGGTATTCGGCTCCGTTATTTGCGTCATATGCAGTCTTTTATATCCCCTTGTCAGTTCTGTGGCCGCTTTCCTCTTACTCCGCTTTTTTCATGGTTTTTCTACCGGTTTCAAACCTACGGGCACTTCCGCTTATGTGGCAGACATGGTGCCTTTTAACCGCCGCGCGGAGGCCATGGGCATGGTGGGGCTCTTCAGCACCGTAGGCCTCTCGCTGGGCCCGTCTATTGGCGGCTCCATTGCCAATGCCTGGGGCATTATGACCATGTTCCAGGTATCTGCGGTATTTGCCTTGCTGTCTGTAGTGATATTGATCGGTATGAAAGAAACGCTCCACAACCGGCAGAGCTTTTCGCCAAGGCTGCTGAAAATTTCCCGGAGCGAGATTTTTGAACCGCTCGTAATGGCGCCGGTGGTGATCACCTTTTTAACCTATTTCAGCTACGGCGCCCTGCTGACCATTATCCCGGACTTCAGTAACTACCTGGGCCTGCAGAACAAAGGGCTGTTCTTTACCTTCTTCACGGCCAGCTCCATCGGCATACGCCTGCTTACTAGCAAAGCGTCTGACAGGTACGGGAGAGTACCCATGCTGAAAATTGCTTCTGCGCTGATGGCCGTTTCCATGTTGATCATCGGCATTTCCACCAGCCCGCAAATGTTGCTGGCAGGGGCATTGGTATACGGCGTTTCCCTGGGCATCAACTCGCCCGCCGTTACTGCGTGGACTATTGACCTGGGCCTGCCGGAACACCGGGGCCGTGCACTGGGCAGCATGTATATTGCGCTGGAAGCGGGCATCGGGCTAGGGGCGTTCTTTTCCGCGCAGTGGTATGGCAATAGGCCGGAGCATTTTGCGCGGGTGTTTTACATCATGGCCGTTATCACCTTGCTGGCCACTGTTTACCTGTTTTTTATCTACCGGAACAAATATGTGCGGTACATGCGGAAAACCATCCGCCTGAAATCAAAGGGGCATTAAATATTGCCGCGCATTCCTCTTTCAAACAAAATTTTGCTGAGAAATACCTGGCCAATGGAAGCGGCCTTCACTTTGGCAGTGGATGCGCGCGGCCCGCGGAACAGCTCATCTACCGTTTCATTGAACAGCAGCAGCCAGCGGTCAAAGTGCTCTTTGCCTACCGGCAGCGTGCGGTGCTTGGCATAAGGGGCGCCAAAATATTCTTTTTCGCCCAGCAGCTGCGTGCCCCAGAAGCGGTACATGGTCTGCAGGTGCGCACTCCAGGCTTCCGGCGCAATGCGTTCGGCAAAGACAGGCCCCAGCAGTTCATCCTGCTGGATCTTTGCGTAAAAGGTATCTACCATCTGCTGTATGTCATGGCTGTTAACTATGTCTTGCATCACTGAAGGTTTCTCCTGCAAAATTCGGAAAAACTACCTATACAGCCCGTGCTGTCTGCCAAAACCGATCTCGTCACGGCTGTCGTTTTCCCACTGTATCATTTCGTCCAGGAACTTGCTGATAAAACGGCTTACATTTTCCGGGGTGACCTCTTCCGGCTCAATGGTTTCAAGCGTTTCTACCTTCGGCTTTTCTTCCATGCCGTCAATAAAGGGGAAGCTGATCCATACCACCACCTGCCCGTTGCGGGTCTGGGAAAAAGAAAGGAACCCGCCCACCTTCATTTTTTGCACAATGCTGAAGGGAGACTGCTCTACTATACCGCTGGGCTCATGGTCAAATACCAGGTACACCACTTCCAGGCCCTGCATAGATTCGTTGGCGCCAGCCTTCCAGTTCAGCTTGTACTTTTCAGATACCGCCGTGAGGTGCTGCTTGAGGAAGGGCTTGGCATGGTCATGCCACTGTTTCCGCCGCTCCTTTACTTTGGCCAGCACCTGTATATACTCTTCCGTCAGTTTTCCGATTTCTTCCATATTATAACAGGTTGTAAAAAAGGGCCGCACCGTATTAGTGCCGCCCTTCTGCGTTAAAGTTTTTCGTACAGTTTGCGCAACCTTTCGCGCGTCATTTTCTGCTGCCAGTCTTTACCCAGCGCGTTTTCCCACAGGGGAGCCAGGCCCATAGACACATTGATCATCTTCTCAAAATCTTCATCTGTAAGGCCTTTGGTAATATGCTGGGGAATTTCCACCTGGTGTTTGTCTACCATCTGCTTAAACTCTTTCACACCTGCGGGATAAAATTCTTCCAACTTGTCAAACACAATACAGTTGCCGATGCCGTGTTTGGTGCCCAGCAGATAACTGAGGCCGTAGCTCACGGCGTGCGCCACACCTACCTGTGAGTAGGCAATGCTCATGCCGCCGGCGTAAGAGGCCATCATCAGCTTTTCGTCCGCATCATCGTCCCAGCGGTCTTTTTTCAGGTAGATCTCCTGGCACAGCTCCAGCGCCTTTTCTCCGTAAGAACGGCTGAAAGCGTTGAGGTACGTGCCTTCCAGTGATTCTATGCAATGAATATAACAATCCATGGCCGTATAGAAACGCTGGTTCACCGGCGCGTTTTTGATCAGTTCCGGGTCCAGCACAATCTGGTCAAACGGCGTGTAGTCGGAATTAAGGCCCAGCTTTTTGGTGGGGCCGGTAAGCACTGTGGTACGGCTCACTTCCGCGCCGGTGCCAGACAGGGTGGGAATGCCCACTTTGTATACGGCCGGTTTTTTAATGAGGTCCCAGCCCTGGTAGTCTGCAGAAGAGCCGGGGTTGGTCATCATCAGGCTTACGGCCTTGGCCATGTCCATGGTGGAGCCGCCGCCTATGCCAATGATGCCGCTCACTTCGCCGAATTCGGCTTTCAGCTCGTCCCGCAGCCGGTCTACATACACGGTTTTAGGCTCGTGCGTTACATCTATAAACACCACTTTGTCTTTCCCGCGCAGGGGTATGCGGGAAATAAAGGGCTGGTTCTTTTCAAAAAAATGGTCTACGAAGAAAATCATGGGCGCATCCCCTTTGCGGTGGGGAGCTATGATCTCGTCTAACTGGTTAAACGCGCCGCGTCCGAAAATTACGTACCCTACCAGTTTAAAGTTTCTGAATTTCATCCTTTATCATTTAGCTGTTGCCTCACCGGCCGGCGGTTGCATGGCAACGTTTGTGTTATTTATTCTCCAGCAGGCGGGAAGCCCTTTCCAGGTCTTCCGGCGTATCAATTTCCACGCCCATGTAATCTGTTACCACCATTTTCATGGGTATCCCGTTTTCAAGATAGCGCAAACATTCTATTTTCTCTGCAGCTTCCAGCGGGCTCATGGGCGTTTTGGTGAACTGCAGCAGCGCATTGCGGCGGAAAGCGTAGATGCCGATGTGCTCATAGTAGGTGGTTTGCACAGCTTTGTCTCTCGGATACGGAATAACGGAGCGGGAAAAGAAAAGCGCATTAAAATCCTTGTCTACCGCCACTTTCACGAAGTTGGGGTCTTCAATGTCTTTCCAGTCTTTCAGTACCTGCATGAGAGAGGCCACCTGCACCTTTTTGCCCGCCTCGCCTTCGAACACCTGCAGCAGCTTTTCAAGCGGTTCTTTTTGGGTAAAAGGTGTATCTCCCTGAACATTTACTACTATCTCCACATCCTCCATTGTTTCCACGGCTTCCGCAATACGGTCTGAGCCGCTTTCATGCTCGCGTTTGCTCATAACGGCCTTGCCGCCGTTGCTCACAATTTCGTTGTAGATCACCTCACTGTCTGTTACCACCATCACATCATCAAACACACCTGTATTGCGGGTTGACTCATACGTACGCCAGATAACGGACTGGCCGGCCAGTACGGCCAGCATTTTGCCGGGAAACCTGGTGGCTGCATATCTTGCAGGGATCAGTGCAATTTTTTTCATGCGTTGTGGAGGCTTGAATTAGAGAACACTTTTTACGGCGGTGGCCAGTTTGGAGGCCCTGTCACGCAGCTCGTCTTCCGTCCACACCAGGCTGATGGGGAAGGAGATGCAGCGGCTGATCACCGCATCTGAAGCCGGGAAGGTTTTGGTTTTGTATACTTCCATGGCTTTGGCCAGCTGGGCTGCAAAAGGCGTGAGGGTAGCGCTTTCCTTGAAGTGCTGCCATTTACGCACGTAGTGCCAGTTATTGTCGAACCAGTAGAACGCGGGCAGGCCGGCGGCCTTGATGGCGGCGGTGGCTTTGCGGGCGGTTTCTTCATCAGGTAAAAAGAAAGACAGATGGGTGGCGCTGTCTCCCTCCGGATCTGGTAGGCGGCGGAAGGTAACCTGCGGCACTGCTGCCAGCGTTTCTTTCAGCACCTGTTTGTTGTTGCGCAAAATGGCCAGGAACTTGTCCAGCTTGCGTATCTGCGCCAGGCCCACGGCTGCGTGCAGTTCCGAAATGCGGAAGTTGTAGCCCAGGTGCGGGTGGCCGTCTGCGCCACGGTCTGCGCCGCCAAGGTGATCGTGACCATGGTCAGAGTAGGCGTCACATTTGGTGTAGATATCTTTATTGTTGGTGATCACGGCGCCGCCTTCAGCGCAGGTGATGGTTTTTACAAAGTCGAAAGAGAATGTGCCCGCGTCGCCGATGGAGCCGAGCGCGCGGCCTTTGTGGGTGGCGCCGGTAGACTGGCAGGCATCTTCCAGCAGCAGCAGCTTGTGCTCCCTGCAGATCTCTTCCAGCGCGTCCATATCTGCCATGGAGCCGCACATATGCACCGGCATTACGGCTTTGGTACAGGGAGTAATGGCTGCCTTTACAGCAGCCGGGGCCAGGGTGAGCGTATCGTCTACATCCACCAGCACGGGCGTGGCGCCTACAGACAATACCGCCTCAAAAGAAGCTACGAAAGTAAAGGTGGGCATGATCACCTCATCTCCCGCGCCAATGCCCAATGCAGCCATGGCGGTGGTGAGGGCCGTGGTGCCGCTGGAGGTCAGCTGTGCATATTGCACATTGAAACGCTCACGGAGCGCCTGCTCCAGCTCCTTTGCTTTCCAGATCCCTTTGCGGGGACCATCAAATCCATAACGCATGTAAATGCCCGTTTCAAGCACGTCATTTACTTCCTTTTTCTCTTCTTCGCCAAATAATTCGAATCCTGGCATATTGATAAATTTTTTTATTTACGAGGTTGTGCAAAGGTAGTATAATCAGCTAATGCGCAAATGACAAAAACTGTTTATCTTTTGCTAAAAATTTACCATGCGTCAATGCATCATTCTCATGGCAATAGTTGCCTTTTGCGGCCGGATGCCCGCCAATGCGCAACAGGCGGACGTTACACGCATCAAGGCCCTGATGGAACAGCAGACCAAAACCTGGAACGATGGAAACCTGGAGGGTTTCATGGATACCTATTGGGCCTCGGACTCCCTGATGTTCATTGGCAAAAAGGGTATTACTTACGGCTGGCAGGCCACGCTGGATAATTATAAAAAATCGTACCCGGACAAGACGGCCATGGGCCGCCTTTCCTTTAACCTTATTGAATTTAAAAAACTGGCGGCGGATGTGTATTTTGTAGTTGGTAAATGGCACCTTGCCCGTACCATCGGCGATCTTTCCGGCCACTTTACCATTGTACTGCGGAACATCAACGGGCAATGGAAAATAGTGGCAGACCACTCCAGCTAATAAATCGAGAACAAAATGACAAAACGGCTTCTTCTGCTTCCCTTGCTGCTGGCTGCTTTTAGCGCACAGGCCCAGCAGTGTGACCTGCTGATCCGCAACGCCAGGATCATTGACGGCACAGGCAACTCCTGGTTTTACGGGGATGTGGCGGTGAAAGACGGCAAAGTGCTGCAAACAGGCCGCCTGCCGGCGGGTATTACCGCCGCCCGCACCATAGACGCGGCCGGCATGGTGGTGGCCCCGGGCTTCATTGACGTGCATACGCATATTGAAGGAGACGAGTTTAAAGTACCTACGGCAGACAATTTCCTGTACGACGGGGTAACTACCGTAGTAACCGGTAACTGTGGCTCTTCCAATGTAGACCTGGGCAGGTATTTTTCCCGGCTGGACAGTTTGAAAACTTCCGTAAACGTAGCCTCTCTCATTGGCCACAACGACGTACGCCGCGCCGTAATGGGCAGCTCGGACCGCGCTCCCAGCGCCGCGGAGCAGCAGCAAATGGAAGCCCTGGTGGCTAAAGCCATGCAGAGCGGCGCCGTAGGCCTCTCCACCGGTCTTATTTACCTCCCAGGGCTGTATGCGCGCACGCCGGAAGTGGTGGGCCTGGCCAAAGTGGCCGCGCAATACGGCGGTCTTTACGCTACGCATATGCGCAATGAAGCAGACGCAGTAGAGGCGGCTATAGAAGAAGCGCTCACCATAGGGCGGCAGGCCAATATACCGGTAGAAATATCCCACTTCAAAATAGGCGGTAAACAGAACTGGGGCCGCTCCAAAGTAACGCTGGCCATGGTGGAAAAAGCGCGCCGGGAAGGGCTGGAGGTGACCATAGACCAGTACCCCTATACTGCCAGCAGCACCAGCCTGCGCACCATGTTGCCTGATTGGGCGCTTTCCGGCGGAACAGACTCCATCCAGTACCGCCTGAATAACCCTGCCATCCGCAAAAAGATAGCAGACGAGATGACGTCGCTTTATAAAAAGCGCAGGCTAAAACACCTGGATTATGCTGTGGTGGCTTATTTCCGGCAAGACACTACGCTCAACGGGAAAAACATTGCGGAGATCAACAAAATAAAAGGCCGCAAATCACGCCTGAAAGAAGAAGTGCAAACCGTGCTGGACCTTGCGGCGCAGGGCAGCGCCAGCATGGTCTTTCACGGCATGAGCGAAGAAGATGTGAAATACATTATGCGTTACCCTTTCAACATGTTTGCTTCAGACGCCAGCATCCGCGAGTTTAATGTAGGCGTGCCGCATCCCCGCGGTTATGGCACCAATGCAAGGGTATTGGGAAAATATGTAAGGGAAGAAAAAGTAATCGGGCTGGAAGAGGCCGTTCGCAGAATAAGCTCATTGCCTGCGCAAAAGTTCCGCCTCAAAAACAGGGGTCTGCTGCTGCCAGGTTATGCGGCAGACCTGGTAGTATTCAATCCTGACGTGGTCAAAGACCTCTCTACTTTCACAGCACCGCACCAGTATAGCACAGGTTTCCGGTACGTGTTGGTAAACGGCGTGGTAACGGTAGACGGCGGGCGGCATAACGGTACAAGGAACGGCATGGTGCTCAGGCTGAACCAGTAGCGCCGCTATTCATTATTGCCGGAAGGCCCTAGTGCCATCATGATGCTGCTGATAACGGAGAGCACCACACTAAAAATAAGCGCCCACCAGAAGTTGTCCACTTTAAATCCTTTCACCAGGCTACTGGCCCACAATACAATAAGCGCATTGATCACCAGCAGGAAAAGCCCCAGTGTAAGAACGGTTACAGGCAGCGTCAGAATTACCAGGATGGGCTTTACGATCAGGTTGAGCAAACCCAGCACTATAGCCAGCAACAATGCGGTCGTAAAATCCTGCAGCCTTACGCCGGGCAGCAGATAAGCCGTCAGCAACGCGGCCAGTGCGGTAACGAGTATACGAATGAGTATTCCCATAGGGCAGAAAATTGGTCGTACAGATTACATACATTACACAAAAAGTGTGCAGAATGTTCACTGTCAGATCACTATCAGCTCGTAAAAATCTTCCCGGTTGTAATACTGCTGGGCCAGTTGCTGCAATTCCGCGGCCGTAATGGTTTTGATGGTGCGTACGTTGTTGTAGAAGTAATGCTCGTCAAGATCATTCAGGATAAGATTCTTCCAGCGTTGTATCACCTGGAAGGCGCCGTCCAGGTCACCGAGAATGGAGCCAATCATGTAATTCCGTACCAGGCCCAGTTCTTCTTCAGGCACCGGTTCGGTTTGCAGGCGTTCCATTTCCTTATAGATCTCTGCAAGCGTAGCCTCACACACATCACGGCCTGCTTCGGTATGAATGTTAATGCCCCCTGCCTGCCTGAAATTGTATATCTGCGAGCTGATGCCGTAGGTATATCCTTTCTCTTCCCTGATGTTGCTCATCAGGCGGCTGCCAAAGTAGCCGCCAAAAATGGTGTTCAGCACCAGCATCTTCGGAAAATCTGGGTGGTAGCGGTTGGGGAAGGGCCGGGCAACACGCACTGCTCCCTGTACGCCATTCTCATCATTAAAAATGCGGTACTTCTTTTCTTCGGCGGGCAGTATAGGCAGGTCTGGCCGCAGCACATGGCTTTGCCCGTTCCATTCGCTGCTACCGAAATAGCGGTTCAGCATGGGGATCACATCCGCCGGCAGATTACCGGCCAAAAATATTTTGCAGTTGTTGTAAGTATACTGCTTCTTATAGAACGCCTTCAGAGATTCGGTCTGCAGCGCATCGTACGCCATCATGCTGCTCACGCGGCCGTAGGGGTGAAACTCCCCGAAGAGGTACTTGTCTATATGCCGGTTGGCTACAAACTCGCACTTCTGCAAGTTCACGGCCAGTTTCTGTTTCATGTTCTGCACATAGATAGCCAGCTCTTCTTCCGGGAACACGGGGTCCTGTATCACCTCCTGCAGCACGGGCAGCAGTTCCGCCGTGTGTTTGGACAGGCAGTGAAGTGTATAGGTGGCGTTTTCATGAAAGCAGTTGCGGTTGAGGTAGGCGCCATAGTACTCCGTCATTTCGTTGATCTCAAGCGCGGAATGCTTGCTGGTGCCGTTCTTCATAAGGAAGTTGGTAGCGGCGGCCACCATGTTCTCTGACTCGTACCAGGTACCGGCAGGGAACACCAGTTCCAGCTGCAGCGTTTCCTGTTCTTCAGAGCGGATCACGTAAACGGGAATACCGTTGTCTAGCCTGAACAGCTCATACGGTTTCAGCAGCACGTCAAATTCCACTGCGTCTTTTATAGGGGGTGCCTGTTTTCTGTTGATCATAATTTTATGCCTGGTTGCCTGCGTAATAGTGAATGGTGTTGGAGTTCTTTTCGGAGAAGATGATCTGCGCCTCACGGTGCACGTCTGCCGTGGTTACCCGCTCGTAGCGGTCAAATTCTTCGTTCATAAGCGCTGCGTCGCCCAGCAGCTCATAAAATGCCAGGTTGTTGGCCCGGTTCAACAGGCTCATGTCTTCAAAGGCCAGCATGCTCTCCACGCGGTTCTTTACCTTCTGCAGTTCGCGCTCCGGCGTAACGTTTTGCTGCAGCCTGTTCAGCTCCTCCTGGATCCCTTTCTCCGCATCTTTCATCTTCACACCTTTCACCAGCTTGCCTTCAATGGTAAGCAACCCTGCATCTACCGTACCAAAATGGTAACAGTCAATATTGCTGAACAGCTTCTTTTCTTTTACCAGCGCCTGGTGCAGGCGGGAAGAGCCGCCGCCGCCAAGAATGTCAGATACCAGGTCTGCCGTATAATACCGCTGGTCTTTACGCGGGTATATGTGATAGGTTTTGTACAGCGCGTCTAACGGTACCTTGCCGGTTACTTCCAGCAGGTGGGGCGCGGTCTGCAAAGGCTCTTCCGGCAGCTTGCGCAGGTACTTTTCTCCGGAAGGAATGTCTCCGAACCATTTTTCCGCCAGGGCTTTCATCTGTGCGGTGGTTACCTTGCCAGCCACCACCAGTATTGCGTTTACGGGGCGGTAATGACGGAAGAAAAAAGACTTCACATCGTCCAGACGGGCGTTCTCGATGTGAGACAGCTCCTTGCCGATGGTCATCCAGCGGTAGGGATGGCTGCTGTAGGCCAGCTCCCGCATTTTATGCCATACGTCTCCATAGGGTTTGTTGATGTAATGTTCTTTAAATTCTTCACACACCACCTTGCGCTGCACGTCAAGGCTTTTTTCGGAGAACGCGAGAGACAGCATGCGGTCGCTTTCCAGCCAGAAGGCCGTCTCAATGTTTTCCGCAGGCAACTCTATGTAGTAGTTGGTAAGGTCGCTGGTGGTATAGGCGTTGTTTTCCCCGCCGGCCATCTGCAGCGGCTCGTCATATTCGGGTATATTGATGGAGCCGCCAAACATAAGGTGCTCAAACAAATGCGCAAAGCCGGTCTGGTCAGGGTTTTCGTCACGGGAGCCTACGTCGTACAGCACGTTCACCACTGCCATAGGAGTAGTGGCGTCTTCATGAACAATTACCCTTAACCCGTTATCTAAAGTAAACCTGTTAAAATGGATCATAATTGATTTTGATAAAAATAAAGCCGTTCCGCGGGGGAGCGGGCCAGCCCAAACATACAAATTTACGACAAATGCCAGTATTCGCTACAATATGCTCCGGATGGGCAGCTTTTTGAGCATCAGCTCCCCGTTGCGCATCAGCAGCAGGGTGGGGCGGGTGCCGATGTTCTTCAGAATGTCCCGGTATACCTGCAGGTTGCTGGTGAAGTTGTTGTTGACGGCCAGTATGAGGTCTCCGGGCTTGAAGCCGGCCTTTTCCGCGGGGGAGTTGCGGATCACGTCTGTTACCTCAATGCGGTTGTCTATCAGGTAAATAATGAGGCCGGTGTAGGAATAGTCGAACTGGTCACGAAAGTGGGTATTGGGCAGCAAGTGAATTTCCTTGCGGGCATAGTTGAGGGTGAGGTTGAAGCGGCGCAGCAGGTCGTTCCCGATCATACCGCCCAGGGAAGGATAGGAGGTAATGTTGGTCACATCGTCAAACAGGTAGGTGGGCACGTTGCGGAAGGTGTAGTTGCCTATCCTGAACTCGTTCATGGTGGTGATGAACATCTGCATCTTGCCGCCAAGGCCCTGTGCCTCCGTGGGTATTACCTTGGCCTTGCGCTTTACCAGCAGCGAGCTGTCTTTCACAAACTGCGTGCTGAGCAGCAGGCACATGCCGGCGCCGGTATCAAAGTAGTAGCGGTGGTTCACATTCCTTTTGCCACTGCGCAGGGGCGCCGGTACCACGGGTATGAAGGTGAGGTTGGGCTTCATCATGTACCCGCCGCGCGGGTAACGGAAGCGGCCATGGGTGTAGACCACTATTTCCTCTTTGTCATAATCTACCTGCACAATATAGCGGCTCAGGAAGCTGTAGCCAACAATGCCGTCTATCTGGATGCCGTATACCTGGCTGATCAGCTCGTAGTTGTTCACGTGAAAGTCAAGACTGTCTACGGACAGCCCCGGCAGGTGCAGGGTATGATCTGTGGCAAAGGAGATGTTTTTACTAGCGCCGAGGCCTCTCACAATTTTGTCTGACGGGGTGAGCTTGATGCCAAGGCTGAGACAGGTGCCCGTATCCAGCGAAATGCCGGCGCTGCCCGTATCCAGGAGGAACTGCAGGGTATCGGGATAGTTGCTGAGCCTGGCAGAGATCACCACCACGCCTCCGTAGTATTGTTTGAAGGGGAAGCGGGTAATGAGCCGGGCCTCAGGCTCGTCTGTTGTGCTCTCCTGCTCCTGGGCCCTCACATCCACCTTGAAAATCAGCAGGCAAAGGATCAAAACGTGAAATATCTTGATGTGCATAAGTTTGGTGTGACGCACGGCGGTTCTATAAATTTAACATTTCTGGGCTTTCGCCGCCCATCTAATTGTTACAAGTGGCAAAATAGTTGTCCGGAAGCCCTAACTTTGTTGCCAAGATGCAATTAGAGGATTTATACAAAAAGGCCCAGCATTTGGAATTCCTGACGGCAGAAGAGGGTGTATACCTGTTTGAGCATGCCCCTTTGACGGAATTGATGCAGATAGCCAACGAACTGAGGAAGCAACAGGTGCCGCACGGCAAAGTGACCTGGCAGATTGACCGTAACGTAAACACCACCAATGTGTGCACGGCCAACTGTAAATTCTGCAATTTTTACCGCATCCCCGGCCATAAGGAGGCCTATATCACAGATATTGAGGAGTACAAGCGCAAAATAGATGAAACCCTGAAATACGGGGGAGACCAGCTGCTGCTGCAGGGCGGTCACCACCCCGAACTGGGCCTCAGCTTCTACACTACGCTTTTCCGGCAGTTGAAACAGCTGTACCCTACCCTGCGGCTCCATACACTGGGCCCCCCGGAAGTGGCGCATATCACCAAGCTGGAAAAAAGCACGCACATAGAGGTGCTGAAAGCGCTGAAAGAAGCGGGCATGGACAGCCTGCCCGGCGCCGGAGCGGAAATTCTGAACGACAGGGTGCGCCGCCTCATTTCCAAAGGCAAGTGCGGCGCCCAGGAGTGGCTTGACGTGATGCGCGCGGCCCACAAGCTGAACATTGCCACCTCCGGCACCATGATGTTCGGCCACGTGGAAACCGTGCTGGAACGTTTTGAGCACCTGGCGGCCATCCGGCAGGTACAAAGCGAAAAACCTGAGGGCCACTACGGCTTCACCGCCTTCATTCCCTGGACGTTCCAGGATGTAGACACCCTGCTGGCCCGTATCCGCGGTGTGCACAACATGACCACCTCCGAAGAGTACATCCGCATGATAGCGCTGAGCCGCATCATGCTCCCCAATATCAAAAACATACAAGCCTCCTGGCTTACCGTGGGCAAAGCCGTGGCTCAGCTCTGCCTGCACGCCGGCGCCAACGATTTTGGCTCCATCATGATAGAAGAGAACGTGGTAAGCGCCGCCGGCGCCCCTCACCGCTTCACCTATAAAAGCATCCAGGAAGCCATCCGCGAAGCGGGCTTTGAACCGCAACTGCGCACGCAGCTGTACGAGTTCAGGGAAATACCACAGGCTATTGAGGAGCAGGTGATCAACTACTAAAATATATTTTCAGAATATAAAAAGACCGCTGCGTAATCTGCAGCGGTCTTTTTATTGTGCATCACTGTCAACTTTTTCATTTCTTTAACAGTTCCCCGAAAAATATGTTAAACCTCCATACCCCATGTATCTTTTGTCCTTCATTTGCCGTCATACCTGTACAAAAACACAGCACTATGAAGAACAAGATGAGATTTCTAACTGTAGGCGTGCTGTCAGGGCTTATGTTATTCCTGGCAGCCTGCTCCGGCACCAAGGTAACATCGTCATGGAAGGAACCGGAAATTTCCCTGCACCCCAGCCAGAAAATTATGGTGATGGCGCTGGTCACAGATAAGGAAGGTGCGTTGAAGGCCAACATGGAGAAAGAAATGGTGGCAGCGCTGAAACAGAAAGGTTACCAGGCGGTGTCTGCGTTCCAGGAATATGGCCCGGGTGCATTTAAAGGCCTGAACGAACAAAAGGCGCTCGCCAAAATACGCCAGAAAGATATTGACCAGGTGATGACTATTGTGATGCTTGACAAGAGCAAGGAGAAGAACTACGTGCCCAACAACAGGCTTTACCGCCCCTTCCCGCCGTTCTACGGCAGGTTCTGGTGGTACTACAACAGCATGTATGACAGGGTGTACGAGCCGGGGTATTATACTACCAATACCAAATACTTCCTGGAGAGCAACCTGTACAACCTGCGGGATAAACAGCTGCTCTATTCTGTGCAAACGGAAACCTTTGACCCGTCTTCCGCCGCAAGAATGGCCGTGGTATACAGCCAGCAGGTGGTAAAAGACATGACGAAGCAACAACTTATTTCAAAACGCTAGTAGTACAGTACCGTCATAATCAATCCACAGGTAACCTGCCCAAAGGCGGGTTGCCTGTTTTTTTGTAAGTTTACCCTGCCTATTATGCTCGAACTCACCGTCAACAATACCACCAGCTTGCGGCAATTGCAGGCGGAGCACGCGCCCACCCTGTTCCTGCTGATCAATTCTTCCCGTAAATCCCTGCGCCGTTTTTTGCCCTGGGTAGATTACAATACCACGGAAGAGCATTCCCTCCGTTTTATAGAACTGATGCTGCGCAAGGCAGATGAGCAGGAAGCCGTAGCCTTCGGCATCTGGCATAAAGACGAGCTGTGCGGGGTAATAGACCTTCATGGCTGGGACCATGCCCTGCAAAAGGCGGAAATTGGCTACTGGATAGTGGAAACACACCAGGGCAAAGGCCTGGTAACAGACTCCTGCAAGGCGCTGGTAGGGTATGCTTTCAGCGCCATGCGGCTCAACAAGGTGGAAGTACGCTTTGCGCTCCAGAACGAGAAAAGTGCGCAAATACCCATCAAGCTGGGTTTTTCCAAAGAAGGGGTGCTGCGCCAGAGCGCCAAGCTGCACGGGCAATATGTGGATACGGTGGTAATGGGTATGTTGCGGAAAGACTGGAAGTACTGAGTGAATGCGTTCACCGCTTACAGGGATGCCCTGCCGCGGGAAATCTCACAAAGGCCGCCCACCTCAAACATCACAGATCATCACGCCCTGCTTCAGGGATGCCAGCTTGTCCTGCCGTTTCGGAATAAACTCCTGTGCCACAAAACCTTTAAAACCGGTATCCGCCACGGCCTGCATAATGGCCGGGTAATACAGCTCCTGGGTTTCGTCTATTTCATTGCGGCCGGGCACGCCGCCGGTATGATAGTGGGCAATGTACTGCTGGTTTTCCCTGATGGTGCGGATCACGTCTCCCTCCATGATCTGCATATGGTAAATATCGTATAACAGCTTGAAGCGCTCGGAGCCAATGGCTTTGCAAAGCTCAACGCCCCAGGCGGTATGGTCGCACTGGTAGTCGTGATGGTCTACCTTGCTGTTCAGCAGTTCCATTACCAGCGTCACTTTCTTTTTTTCCGCGTAGCTCATCAGCTTTTTGAGGCCGGCGGCGCAATTTTCAATGCCCTGCTGGTCATCCAGGCCTTCCCGGTTACCGGAGAAGCAGATGAGGTTGGTGAAGCCCGCTTTGGCGGTTTCGTCTATGAGATGCTCATATACCTTGACCAGCGGCTCATGGTGGGCCGTGCGGTTCCATCCGCGGGTAATGCCCCAATCTTTATGGTTGAGTGCCACCATGGCACAGGTAAGGTCATACTTTTTGGCAGTTGCGAAGTCTTTGGGGCCGAGCAAGTCTATAGAGCCCATGCCCATGCTTTTGGCCGCCCGGCAAAGTTCCTCCAGCGGAATGCCGTTGTAGCACCATGCGCACACGGAGTGGTTGATCTTTCCCTTCAGTTTTTCGTCTACTGCCCCTTCGTGGGCTGCCACACGGGATGTTAAGGATGTAAGGGCGGAGCCTGCCAGTGCCATAGTTGCTACTTTTTTGATCGCATCTCTGCGGGAGGAAGAATGTGTCATAACGTGACGGTTTGCGGCATGAATTTAATGGAATTATTGCCCATATGCAAGGGGCTCCCGCCGCCAGCCCGGCAGAAAGCCGCCCCGGCCTGCGTAGAAATACTTTTTTTTATTTTCCGTACAACCAGGTGATGAACTGCATTCGTATACAAACCCGGTATGGCAGCGGGTTTCCGTTCTCCAGGAGTAATACCGGCAATGGCCATCCCCGCAGCCTGTAACATTTTGGTAGGTTATTTGATTATATATAGAAAACGAGTGTGTATGGAAAGAAGAACTACACCCAGCTTACTGGTTTGCGTGCTGATGGACCTCATAGGTTGCGCCAGCTATGCAGTGCCGTTGCTGGGGGAAGTGAGTGACGTGATCTGGGCGCCGCTGTCTGCCCTCATCTTCTACAGGATGTTCGGCGGGCCCGTAGGCGCATTCGGCAGCGTATTCAATTTCATTGAGGAACTGTTTCCCGGTCTTGATTTTATTCCCACTTTTACCATTGCCCGCCTGGTAGTATATCTCAACCAGCAGTGGCAGGCTAACCCCAAAAAGCGGGCGCTCAACGACTTCCAGGCCGGTAAACGGGCATAACCACCGGCCTACATGGCCGGCGGCGGTGGCGGCATGCCGCCCACCACGCGGGTGGCTTTGCCCCCGAAACTGTTGAGGAAATAAGAAAAGCTCAGCATGAAATATTGCCGCAGCACCTTGCTCTCCACATCCTCTATATAATTGCCGCTTACAGTACGGTTTACGCTTACGTTCTGGTTCAGCAGGTCATATACCTGGAAACGGAGCAGGCCCTGCTTTTTTGAGAACAGGGATTTGGACACAAACCCGTTCATCAGCGTGTATTGCAGGTTGTAACCTTCGCTACGGCCGGTATTGGCTGTATAATCCACATCTGCCCCAATAATGAATCCCAGCGGCAGGTTAACATTGAAATCAAGGCTGAGGCCGAAATTAAAATAGTCCGTATTATTCCGCTTGTCTACACTGAAACGGGCTCGGTTGTAATTCACGCTGCCCCCGGCAGAGATATCAAACAATTCTCCGTGGCTGTAATTGAAGTTGGCGCCCTGCGTAATGTTGAAGTTGTTGGTGAAGTTCTGTTGCCCGTTCAGGAAACTTATTTCCCGGCTGTAGGTAAGATTGGTGTTTGTGTTGATGGCCGTACGCCGGTCTTGCCGCTGGTTCATGGAAAACCCGTTCACTACAAAGGCGCTGAAGTTATAATTGCCGTTTACGTTAACAGGGCGTGTTACCTGCCGGCCATCGTCTGTGAGCGAAGTGGCGTTCACGATCTGGTTCAGCACAAAGCTCCCGTTCATGGCCGCAAAAAAGCTGCGCATGCTTTCCTGGTTGTAAGCATTGTAGCTGATGTTCACGTTATTGCTGAAAGAAGGGCGCAGGTCCGGGTTGCCTTCCTTGATAAAAAGCGGGTTGGAATTGTCTGGCACCGGCTGCAGTTGCTCCAGCGTAGGCTGTTTGGTTTGACCGCGGTAAGAGGCCCGCAGTCTTTTTTTCGCGGAAAAATTGTAGTTGAAATGGGCCAGTGGCGAGACGTTGACGGTGCTCTGCCGTATTTCGCTGCCTTTGGTGAGGTTCTCGCTGTTGAGGCTGTTGAACTGCACATTCATGCCCAGCGTGTAATGATACCGCAGCCGCTGCGTCATAAGGCTGAGGCCGGCCTGGTGGTTGCTGTACACGTTGCTGAAGGAATTGGTCAGGCTGTCATCCAGCTCGTCATACCCTTCGCCGGGTTTGCTGCGGTTGAAGGTGCGGCGGTCTGAGGAGCTGAAATTGTAGTTGTACCCGTAATTCAGCTCCAGGTAACGGTCGTTTAACAGGGGTTCCGTATAGCTCATACGCACGCCCAGGTTATTGGAGCGGTTGCGCTGCGTTACCTTCTGGTCTATGGAATCCACTTCAGACACGGCGTTTTGCTTGTAATACGCCGTGCGCGACTGGTTGACGGATTCCACGTCGGAACCGCCGGCGCCAAAGGTCAGGTTGGTGCTGAAAGTGCGGCCTTTTTTATCGAATTTTTTGCGGAACAGGGCGGAGCCGCTCAGGTTGGGCGTACTGTTGGAAGAACGGGTGAGGCTGCGGCCCGTGTTGAGCGTGTCTTTATTCATGAGCGTGGTGTTCTGGTTCTCGGAATAGGTGTTGCCCGTGTTCCAGCTAACATTGGGGGTCACAATCAGGGAATGGAAAGAATCTATGTCATATTCCATGCGTGCGTTGAGGCGGTGGTTGGTGGTGCCGTTCAGCGAGCCGTTGATGTTGTTGGTGAAACGGGAAGAATCTGCCGAAAGACGGGTTTCGCCCTCCACCCGCTTTTCGTTTTCGCGTTGCAGGTCATTCAGGAAATAACTGCTGCTCAGGCGCAAGCCCTTAGCCAGGTTATCACTGTAGTTGATGCCGCCTATCCAGTTGCGCATCAGGCCTTCAGAGTTGGCATTGTTCATCATCATGCCCCGTCCGCCGGAACCGCCGAAGCCGGTGTTGTTCACGTTGTTGCCGCTGGCTACCACGGCCAGTTGCTGCGTATTCCGGAAACGGTTGGCGTTGCCGCTTACGGAAAAGCGACTGTCACTGCCATAGCCCGCCGAAGCGCGGCCAAACATGCCCTTCTTCCGGTCTGGCTTGATGGTGAGGTTCAGCGCCTTTTCCGTTTCCCCGTCAGGAATACCGGTAAATTGCGCCTGGTCGCTTTTGCGGTCTATCAGCTGTATTTTGTCTATCACGTCTGCCGGCAGGTTGCGGGTAGACATTTTAGGATCATCCCCGAAAAAGGGCTTGCCATCTACCAGCACCCGCTTCACCGTTTCGCCGTTGGCCTTGATGGTGCCGTCCTTTTCTACCTGTATGCCTGGCAGCTTTTTAAGCAGATCTTCCACCAGCGCGTTTTCCCGCACCTTAAAAGACCCGGCGTTGAACTCAATGGTATCTTCCTTGATAGTAATAGGCGGTTTGGCTTCCACTATCTCCACCTCCTGCAGGTTTACCCCTTTCCGCAGCAGCGCCAGCGTACCCAGCGCCAGCAGGCGCGTGGTATCCGTTACATGAAGGTTGCGGGTGAGCGGGGTATAGCCCAGGTAGGTTACCGAAAGCACATACCGGCCCGGCGGCGTGCCTTTGAAGGTAAACGCGCCTTTGCCGTCTGCCACGGTAGTGAAGAGCACCGCGGAATCTTTGGACGCCAGCAGGGCCACGGCGGCGTTGGGCAGCGGCTCCCTGTTCACCCGGTCTGTGAGTGAACCGGTGATGCGCACGGCTTCCTGCTGCGCGGAAGCGGTGGTAACCAGGGCCAGCAGCGCCGTTAGTATGGGAAGGAATAGTTGCTTCATACAGGGTGTTTCTTGCATTAATGTCTCCAAAAGCTTTATGTGCCTTACATCAGGGCGCCTCAGCCTCCTGGAGCCGCTTCAGCTGTTCGTTGTGGAACTTTTCAATGATCTGGCGCCGTTTTTCTTTCAGCTCCGCAGGCGTTACCTTCTGCGCGTTGGCTGGCAGGCTTACGCTGGTGTCTGCCACGGGTTGCAGCGTTACTTTTTTGGCCACATAGGAGCGTTTGCTGCTTTCTATGGAGAGCACCACGCCTTTATCCGGCAAAACACCGTTTACGGGAGAAAACAGCACCGGTATCTCCTCCGTATACCATACCACAAAACTTTCATCCCCAACCTTTACAGTGGCACGGCGGCATTTGTAACCGGCAATGGTTTTGGTTTTGCCAGAGGTCTTGAACTCGCCGGGCTGTTTATACGGCTCTTCCGTATACCAAACGCCCACTACGGCGCTGTCTTTCTTCTCTTCAGTAACAGTCAGATACTTCTTTTCTGCAAGATCAATATACATGGTGTTGCTGACAGGGGGCCGCAGTGCCGGTCTTTTCATGACGCCGGGCGCTCCAACGGCTACAGAAGGCGTGCCGCCGCCAGCAGATACAGTTTGTCCCTGCGCTCCGCCAGGACTGGTGACCATAAAATTCGTGGTCATGCCCTCCGTCTCGATCTTTGCCTTGCTACCGGAGAAAAACAGGGTCTGTTTGGTGGTAATGATATCTGGCAGCTCCGGCATAGGTGCATCTGCCGGCAGGGGCGCCCCGCCGGGGCCAAAGCGTACTATCTTCATCTGGCCGGGCTCCACGCGGGCCGTCATTTCATACTCAATTACCCCTGACGTTTGCTGCGCGGTGGCGGGCAAAGCCGCGCCCAGCAGCGCATAAAGCAGTATTTTCATGGAACATTGTTTTTTTACGGCATAAAATTGCCGCTTCTGCGGCAGGGCAATGGTTAACCAGTATTATTTAGTGTTAATTAATGTTAAGCCCTGCCGCCAGTTGCCGCGGATTGGATAGTTTTACAACCATGCGGAACAGGATCAGGAACATATTGGTGCTGATGAGCGCCTGTATTCTGGGGGTGTTTGTTTTCCAGGGTTACTGGATTTACAATGCTTACCAGGTAAGGCTGCAGGATTTTAACCGGGATATTAACGATGCGCTGCGTACCGCCCTGCAAAACAAACAGGTAGCGGAAATGGGCCGCATCGTGGGCCGTGCCGTACCGGCGGAAAGGGCTCCCCTGCCCGGCGCCAAACCACGCATTTTTAACTTCCATGCTACCACTAACTGGACAGATTCCGGCGAAGTGTCTGTTACCAGGGTAATAGAGTCTGTAGACGGGAAGATACACCTCAGGATGATGGCCGGAGATTCCGTAAAAAGGCGGTTTGCGGACTCGCTCTCCAAAAACATTTCGAACATACTGATGGTGAACAAGTACTATGACAACCGCTTCTCCATCAAAAGCCTTGATTCCGCCTACGCCGTGGAGCTGGCGGCACGGGGTATCAGCACGCCCTACACGCTTGATTCCATTCAGCTGGACATTCCCGCCCTCAAGATCATTAACCGGGCCAAAGCAGATCCCCTGCGGTCTCACGTGATGCCTTTCAACCCCTTCAGCGATATGGCCGTGAGGGCCAGCTTCAGCAGCCCCCTGCGCCACATCCTGCAACAGATGCTGGGTTCCCTGCTGGGCTCCGCGGCGCTGCTGCTGCTTACCACAGGGTGTTTCATCTACATGCTGCGCACCATCCTGCAGCAGAAAAAACTCTCCGAAGTAAAGAACGATTTTATTAACAACATGACACATGAGCTGAAGACCCCTATTGCCACAGTATCTGCGGCGGTAGAGGCCATGCAGAACTTCAATGCCCTGAACGATACGCAGAAAACGCAAACGTACCTCTCCATCTCCCGCCAGGAGCTGCAGCGCCTCAGTGATCTGGTGGAGAAGGTGCTGCACATTGCCGCAGAAGAGAAAGAAAATTTCGAGCTGAATTATGAACCTGTGAATATTAACGACCTGGTGAGCAGCATAGTAGCCACCCACCGGCTTTCAGCCGGTAAGAACGTAGACTTCAGCTATACCATGCTGTCTGACCCGCTGGTTATGGCAGACCGTACACACCTGGCCAACGCCATCAATAACCTGGTAGACAATGCCATCAAATACTCCGGCAATCCGGCCGTTATCAACATACAGATCGGCAAGGAAGCGGAGCGGCTGAAGATCATGGTGAAAGACAACGGCATGGGCATTCCGTCCAACTACCAGGAGAGCATTTTTGAGAAGTTTTTCCGCGTGCCCAACGGCAACCTGCATAATGTTAAAGGTTTTGGGCTGGGATTAAGCTATGTGAAGAAAATAGCCGAAATGCACGGCGGCTCCATCCGTGTAAAAAGCTTCCCTGAAAAGGGCAGTGAGTTCACCCTTGAAATTCCTTTAAACTGATATGATGAACCCCGGCGTACTGCTTGTAGAAGACGAAACACAACTGGCACAGATCGTGAAAGACAGCCTGGAGATGAGGGGCTTCCGCATGTTCTGCGCGCATAACGGCCAGGAAGGCCTGCGGCTGTACCGTCAGCACAAGCCAGACATACTGGTGCTGGACATTATGATGCCAGATATGGACGGCTTCACCATGGCTACCGAAGTCAGGAAAACGGATAAATCAATTCCCATCATTTTTCTCACCGCCAAATCTCAAACGGCCGACGTGGTGAAGGGCTTTGAACTGGGCGGGAACGATTACCTGAAGAAACCATTCAGCATGGACGAGCTGATCGTACGCATTAAATCCCTGCTGGGCCGGTTCCAGCCCGCGCCTCAACCGGAAACTGATGAGATCATAATTGGCCAGTACGCGTTCAACTACACCAAACAGACCCTCACCCGCAACAACCATAAAGAGTTCCTGTCTCACCGGGAGGCAGAGGTGCTTTGGCGCCTGTGCCGCCACCGCAACCAGGTAATGGAACGCAAGTCTATACTCATGGACCTCTGGGGAGATGATAATTTTTTCAACGCCCGCAGCATGGACGTATTTATTACCCGGCTGCGTCGCTACCTGCGGGACGACCCGCGGATACAAATTGTGAACATCAGGGGAGTGGGGTACAAGCTGATTTCGTGATGGTACTACCTGTATCCGGTGTACTGGCACGTTGATTCCGGCTAGGGTCATTGCGTGCGGGCGTTCGTGGCTGCCACCGCCAGCAAGCGCCGTTTTTTCTGAATGGCCTTTTGATACGCAGCCAATTTCTGCCGGACGCACCCCGGCAACGATCCGTTACCTACCGCCCGTTTTCAATGAACTGCAAAGCCCTTTCCAGTTGCTCATCCCTGCCTGCCGCAATGCCCGCTGCTGTGGCCGCAACGGGGATGTCTATTTTCACCCCCTGCCGTTGCGATTCCGTACCATCAGGGTAACAAACGCGGCGCCCGGTAATAACGCCCCTATATCCACCCGGCACCTGGAACATAACAATGTCTCCATCCGCACCAGCGGTCTGCGAGCCGATAACGGTTACTTTACCGGTAGCCTGCAAAATCATGGTCACCCATTCCGCCTGGCTCAGGGAGTTCTCATTGACCAGCACCACCAGCTTGCCGGGATAATTAGCTCCCGTCTTTGTGTTTGGCCCACGTTGTTTGCTGAAATAAGTGTTGACGAGCGTACCGGGGTAGTGGATATTGGGAATGAAATAATCGGCAAAGGGCTTCCTTTTCAAGCCCAGCGCGGGCAACAACTTGTCATAGATCACCTGCTGGTAGCAATACTCCCGCAGGTCAATTATCAAACCCGCAGCATGCTGACGCACCAGTTGCATGACGGAGTCTACCGCGGTTTTGGCAGAATCTTTCCGGTACAGCATACTGAGGCTAAGCGCTGCCAGCATACCCACATTGGGCTGAGGGCTTTTAAAGACGTAATCGCTGCGGAGACCGTGAACCTCTTTGCCGTAGCGGAGCTGGTGCGGCTTCACCCTGGCTGCAAACACACTGTCTGTGCGCAGCCCGGAAATGCGCCGGTCCAGACGTTGGCCGTTCCGCAGCAGTACCAGCTGCATGCTGGAATCATTGCTTCTGAAAGGCGCGCCCAGTTCGGGGCTGCTCAACTGCAAGCGCTTCCGGGGCGCGTTAGAGGCGGGCATCAGGCTGTCAAAAGGCAGTGCCGCTTCAGTAAGCGTCCGGCCATTGAGCTGGACGATCATGTCATTTACCTGTATATCTCCGGTTGCACATACTGCAGAATCTATCAGGCTTGTTACTACCGCAGTGTCTTTCAGCAGGCGGAAAGTAAAAGGCGGTGCGTACTGGCCGTACACCGCGCTCTTGTTTTGAATGGCAAAGCTGCCGCAGTGCGAGTCATCTGTGGCGGCAATGAGATGAAGGAGGCCTTTTTCATATTCCGTTCTTGACCGCGCTTCGCTGAAAACCGGTACTAACCGCTGTAACACGCTGTCCCAGTTTTCGGTGGCCATGTATTTATATGGGAAAATGTAGTTCACAATGTTCCATACACGGGCCAGCGCCATCAATTGCCCCGCTTTGTCCGGGAACACCATGTTGGGATAGGAAGGTTCGTTAATATTTCCTTCAAAACCGTTGAACATGTACCGGTGCGGCTTGCCCTGGAAGCGGTTCTGCTCTATGTAGCGGAGTTTTTCCTGCAGGCGGCCGTTCAGCGTGCCGGGCTGCTCTAACCAGCTGTTGCTGAGGTTGCGGATGAACAGTTCTTTTCCGTCAGGCGGCTTGCATTTGCCACAGAGGTCAACCACGCCGAGGCTTTCCACCATCTTTTCAAGTACGGTGTTCAGGGCCGCGGTATCTGCCGCCTGCTCCACTGCCGGAAAATTTGTTCTGAACAGGGAGTCTGCATCTATCTGGCCTGCGGCTACGCGCGGATGGTAATACTTGAGAAATCCCCATACCTTGATGTAATGGTACAGCTTTGTGTGGGCGTTGAGAGGGCCGGGTAAAGCCTGCGCCCTGGTTGCCAGCAAAACCGGCAACAGGATGAACAACAATTTCTTCATATAGTTAACTGAAAAGGTATAGCACGTCTTCCTTCGTGAGCTTCTTGATAAACCCGCTGTCATCTGCAATGATTTCCTTCACCAGCGATTTTTTGCGCTCCTGCAGCTCCAGTATTTTCTCTTCCACCGTGTCTTTACAGATCATACGGTAGGCAAAAATATTCTTCGTCTGGCCAATACGGTGAGTGCGGTCAATGGCCTGCTGCTCTACCGCGGGGTTCCACCAGGGGTCAACAATGTACACATAGTCTGCCGCAGTGAGGTTGAGGCCCACACCGCCCGCTTTCAGGGAAATCAGGAATACCCTGCAGTCATCGTTGTTCTGGAAGTTCTGGATCGCCTTTTCCCGGTCTACTGTAGAGGTGCTGCCGTCAAAATACTCGTAGGGTATTTTCATATGGGCCAGCCTGTCACGGATGAGGCCCAGCATACCCAGGAACTGGCTGAACACCAGCACTTTGTGGTGACCTATGTTTTCCGCTATCTCCCGTGTCAGCTCATGCAGCTTCACGGAGTGGTTGGGGTATTTTTCCGTTTCGTTCAGAATAGCGGGAGAGTCGCATATCTGCCGCAGCTTCATCAGGCCTTGCAGAATGGTCAGCTGGCTGCGTTCCATGCCCTGGTCTTCTATTACGCCCAATATTTTGGAACGGTAGGTATTGCGGTAAGCATCGTAAATATGCCGCTGTTCGGGATCCATTTCGCAGAATATCACCGTTTCGATCTTCTCCGGCAGGTCTTTGGCCACCTGTTCTTTGGTACGGCGCAAAATGAAGGGATAGATCAGTTTCTTCAGGTGTTCTTTCCGCTCTTCGTCCTGGAATTTATCTATAGGCGTGGCAAATTCGTTCCTGAAAAAGTCTACCGTACCCAGCATACCCGGGTTGAGGAAGTTCATCTGCGCATAGATGTCAAAAGTGTTGTTCTGCATGGGCGTACCGCTGAGCGCAATACGGTTGCGGGTATGCAGCAGCTGCGCCGCTTTGGTTACTTTGGATTGCGGGTTCTTGATGGCCTGGGACTCGTCCAGTATCACGTAGTCAAACTCCATTTTCATCAGCAGCTGCACATCACTGCGCAGGGTGCCGTAGGTGGTGATGAGCACATCAAATTTTTGCAGCTCTTCAGAATCACGCAGGCGGGCGGGCCCGTGATGGATGTGATAGCGGATATCTGGCGTAAACTTCCTGATCTCGTTCTCCCAGTTATAGATCAGCGTGGTAGGACATACCACCAGCACCAGGCAGTTGGTATTGGCATTTTTGTAGTGCTGGATGAAGGTAAGGGCCTGTACGGTCTTACCAAGACCCATATCGTCTGCCAGAATACCGCCCCATTTCACCTCATCCAGGTAATTAAGCCATTGGAAGCCGCTTTCCTGGTAGGGGCGCAGGTTGGCCTGCAGGTTGGCGGGGAGGCCCACGCTCCTGATCTCGTCAAACTGCAGCAGCTTGCGGCGTTTCTCGTCAAGCTCCACCAGTATGGCTTCATCGTCAATAAATTCATACAGCTCATCAATCACTGAAAAGTTGTACTTGCTCAGTTTGAGGCCGGCGCCTTTATCTTTTTCTTCCCCTATCTTAAACAGGAGAGAATATTTTTTCAGCCATTCTTCCGGCAGCAGGCCCAGGGTACCGTCTGCCAGCTGTACGTAATTCTGTTTGTTGGCCAGCGCGCGCTTGATGTCGCGGATGCCTACTTTCTGGTCTCCATACAACACCTCCACCTGCGCATCAAACCAGTCTATACCGGAGCTGATCTGCAGGTTGGTAACGGGCTTTTGCGGGTTGAAGCGGAAATTCCGCAGCTGCTCAAACCCGAAGATGCGTACGTTCATTTCCTTCAGCGCATCAAAAAAGAGGAAGAACCAGTTGTTCTTCAGGGCTTCTTTGGAGCGCAGGAAAAAGTAATTATAGTTGTTGAGATTGGTAAAGTTGGTGTGCAGGGTGCGGAGCTTGGCCACAAATGCGTTCTCAGCTTCCTTGTTCCGGTGTATCACCAGCACTTTGTTGCCCTCCTGTACGGTAATACGGGTTTCTTCGTTCCATTCCACTTCGTGGCCATGGTAAGCAAAACCCGGTTGTATCACAAAAGTTTCACCCAGCTCTTTGAGATATACCCTGGTTTCCGGTACCACGTCGTCTACTTCTGCCAGCAGGGCAGCGTCGAACTGTACGGGGTAAGTTTTGCCCAGGGGCAGCATCACTTCTTTCAGGAAGTCCTGCCATTCAGCAGAAGGCACACGCAGGGCGTTCATCTGCTGGTAACGCATGATGTTGATACTGTCTTGCGGGTTCCTGAACTGGTACATGGTGCCTTTGTGAAGGAACAGCATGGGGCTGCCCCACTGGTTTTCAGACACGTTCACCGGTTCCCCGTCAATATCTACCCAGGCGGTCACTTCCACATGCCCGTCTACCTGGTCTGCCTTGAAATAAGGTTGCAGCGGGGTATCATCTACCTGCAGCGGCTGCAGGTTTTTGGTTTTGAACGGCTGCCCTTCCCGCAGCAAAAACACCAGCCGGTGATCTGCCAGCATAGGGAACAGCTTGCCCAGCTTGGGATGCAGGTATTCAACGATCAGCTCCATGGTTTCCATGGGCAGGCCGTCTTCATTTTCGTGCATAATGTTTTCCCAGATGCCGGCAAAGGGAGAGTTCTTGTTGAGGAACTTGCTCACTTCTGCCTGCTGCAGCTTGCGGATGGGGGTGATGAGGTCACGGTCTTTTTCCCGGAACAGGTAAAAGTCTACATACTTGCCCAGGTCTATCCGGTTTATGAGGGATACGAATTCGGATTCCTCCTCATTGGCGTCCCCGCTGATCAGCTCTGTCTGGAAGTAAGGGAACAGTTTTTCGTTGGCATTCAGCACCACGCCGAGACGGCGTGTAGCCGTAATAGTTTGTGCCTCTTCCGGTTCCGGTTTGGCAGCGGCCGGGGCCTCCACTTTTTTGATAGAGGGATCCAGCACCCGGAGAAACGGTTTGCCGTTGAGGTATGAAAAGGTGAACTTCCCTTCCAGGTCGTCACTCAGCGAATACCCGTAGGAGGAAAGCAATTTGTTCTTTTCCTTGTCCCAGTTGCGCAGGGTATCGAAATAGAACGGCCCGTGCGCGTTGAGGAGCTGGAGGAAGAGGGCCGTTTTGTGCACGCAGAGCGGGTGCTCATGCTCATCGCAGGTGCAATGCGTATCAAAATTGCGCTCTTCGTTCCACTGTAGAATGAGCGGGTACTTTTTATTGTCAACCTTCAGCTCCGCCTCTACCTTTTCATCTTTGGCAGATTTGATAACGGCCTGCGACTTGCGCAGGATGCGTTCTGCATCCGCCATCATGGCGCTGGAGGTGAGCAGTTTGATGGTTTTGAGGTCTATAGACTTCATCTTGATCAGCGTATGCTGCTGATCGTATTGTGTTTCAAATGATTCGAAATGGTTACGGTCCAGCATTTCCTGCAGCTGGAAGAGGGCGGCCGCTTCGTGCCGGCAAATATCTCCGAGGTTGTAGGGGCATTGGCAGCGAACGCTCATGGTAGAGGGCTCGTGGTATTTGCTGATGGAAACCTTGTAATAGTTGGCATGCGTGTCGCTCTTTACGCGGAAAGTGGCGGAGCGGAGCACGGGGTCTCCTTCCAGCAACTCTACCCCTCCCGTGGCAAATATGCGTTTGCCGCGGCGGATCACCTCATCGGTGCCGTTATTATATACATATTTTAATAAATGGGGAAGCGACATGCTTTTCCTGCTTTTTGCCCTTTTTTTGTACGAGCCGGGGTTATAAAAACAAATATTAATAAGGCTGTCATCCGTTTACCCGGTCTGTTTTGTTCATTTTTCCTGCTTCGCGGCTCATGAAAAGGCAATCCACAAAAGTAAGCATAAAAATTCAAACAGCCAGCGGCAAAGGGGAGAAAACGGGGAGGAAAGAGAGATGGACGATGGATATATTTGAAAAATGTGCAACTGAAACAAAAAAATATCCATTGCGGCAGGGGGTGGTGCAGTGCTAATTTTGTCATAAAATATTTCTATGGGAAACACACTCAACATTGACAACACTAAAAATGCGAATCTTGGCCTCTTGGTGCTGAGAGTGGGCATCGGGGTACTGTTCTTTATTTTCGGCTGGATAAAAATTGCCGGCGGCGAGCCCGTTTGGACCGGGGTAGGCGGCGCCATGAAGTTCATAGGCATCAGCGCATGGCCCACTTTCTGGGGCCTGTTGGCCACCATTGCGGAATTTGCCGGCGGGCTGCTGCTCGTTTTCGGGCTGTTCACCCGCTTTGCGGCGCTCTCGCTGGTTATTACCATGATAGTGGCCGTGATCCTGAAAGTGAGCCTTGGCGGCGGATTGGTGGAATATTCTTCCCCCCTTACCATGCTGCTGGTCAATATCTTTTTCCTGCTGTATGGCGGCGGGGCTTACTCACTTGATAATTATTTCCGTCAGCGCAGGCAACTGGCCGCGTAAGGTCAAAAACCGGATAATTAAAAAGGTGCTCCACGCAAGGAACACCTTTTTTTATGCTTTTACGAGCTTACTTTTCTTTTATCAGCTCCCCGTTGCGCAGTATGGGCAGCACATTAGCCCCGTCTGGCGTAAGGCAGAAGCGGATGTCTTCTTCCAGGCCATAGCGGGCCAGGCGCTGGTAGTGGGAGGCTTTTTTCATGAACCCGAACAAATCGCTCTTGGCGCTCTCGTAGAGGGTTTCCGCAGCCAGTGCAGAATCGCAGTTCACGTCAAAATGCTCCTTGATGCGGCTAACCACTGCGCCTGCAAAAAGCGTGTCTTCCATATTAACCCGGTCTTTCCAGGCCGCGCAACCCAGTATAACAGGCTGCCCCTGAGAAATGAGGTATTCGCACACGGCGGAAATATTGGGGAAGGAGCCGGTGATGATCTGCACGGCGTCTTTGGCCATGTGCAGCAGCTTGGTACCGTTGGTGGTGGTGAGTACCAGCACTTTGCCGGCAATGAACTCTTCAGGATATTCAAAGGGGGAGTTGCCGTGCAGCAGTCCGTCCGCAATTTTCCCATCCCGCTCCCCGGCCGTAATGGCGTTGAGCTGGCGGCCAATGCTGACGCATTCTTCCACGGTGGCCACGGGTATTACCTTGGCGGCGCCGTTGTGCAGGGCGGTGCAAATGGTAGAGGTAGCCCTCAGTACGTCAATAATTACCACAATACTGTTCTTCACGTCGAACAGGTGCAGGAGAGCAGGTGATAAACATACTTCCAGCCTTGGTTTAGTGATCTCGCTCATTCTTTCTTCTTTATTTTAGTCAAGGATCACCCGCCACTTTTCGCTCTCCGCGTACTCCTTGATGATGTTGTTGCGCAGCTGCAGCAGCCGCTTCATGTATCTTCTGAGATAGAGCTTTTCAAACCACCGGCCCATACGGCCGTAAGGTGTGCCAAACTCCATAATGTCTATGACAATGGTACCGTTTTCGATCTCCCTGAAATGGTGTTCGTGTTTCATAAAAGTGAAATCTCCCTTTTCCATTTCATCACAAAAGTAATGCGGCTTTTGCATGGCCGTGATCCGTGTGGTGAGCTCCCGCATCTTGCTCAGGTGCTTTGCCCGCCAGGTTACCGTTTCGTTAAATTCAATCAGCCCGCTGGTCCTTCCCCTGATGGCCTCTTCTTGCAGATGTTCCATACTGCGCTTGTGCAGCGTGATGCTCCGGCTCAGGTCAAATACCCGGGGCAGCGGCGCGTGAATAACCGTGGTGAGATGAATAAGCGGCATAGCAGTTATACAGTTTAAGATATGGTACGATGGTTGAACGGTTTTCAATAACGCTGCCCCTTTCCGCCAAATTGTAAAAGCACCCCGGTTTAACCCAGGAAAGGCGCTTTCACCACTCTTGCCTTCAGCAGCTTGTCCCGTACTGCAATATATATCTCCGTATCCAGTGTTGCAAAGCCTGTTTTTACATAACCCAGCCCAATGGCCTTTTGCAGCGTTGGAGACTGGGTACCGGAGGTCACACGGCCTATCAGGTTGCCTTCCGCGTCTTTGATCTCGTAATCATGACGGGGAATGCCCTTGTCTACCATTTCAAATCCTACCAGTTTCTGCTGCACGCCATCCGCTTTCTGTTTTTCCAGGATGGGGCGGGCGGTGAAGTCTTTCGTGAACTTGGTGATCCAGCCCAGGCCAGCTTCCAGCGGGCTGGTGCGGTCATCTATGTCATTGCCGTAGAGGCAGAAGCCCATTTCAAGACGCAGGGTATCCCGCGCGCCCAGGCCTATGGGCTTGATGCCTTTGGAGGCGCCGGCGGCAAAGATAGCATCCCACACCTTGTCTGCCGCCCCGTCCTTGTCTTCAAAATATATTTCCAGCCCGCCTGCGCCGGTGTAGCCGGTGGCGCTGATCAGCACATTGTCTACCCCTGCAAAAGTGCCTTTCACAAAGGTGTAATATTTAAGGTTCACCACGTCCTGGTCTGTAAGGGACTGCATTACGCTGGTGGCGTTAGGGCCCTGTATGGCGAGCAGGCAGGTTTTATCGGAAATATTATGCATTTCCACGCCTTTGGTATTGTGCCGGCTGATCCACTCCCAGTCTTTTTCAATATTGCTGGCGTTCACCACCAGCATGTACACCTTGTTCTCTTCAATGCAATACACCAGCAGGTCATCCACAATACCGCCCTCCTCGTTCGGCAGGCAGCTGTACTGAGCCTTGCCGGCCGTGAGTTTGGAGGCATCGTTGCTGGTAACACGCTGAATAAGGTCCAGCGCATTTTCTCCCTTGAGAATAAATTCTCCCATATGGCTCACGTCAAACACACCTACACTGTTGCGCACGGCCGCATGTTCATCATTAATGCCGGTGTAGGAAATAGGCATGTTATACCCCGCAAAGGGCGCCATTTTGGCTCCCAGCGCAATGTGTTTTTGTGTAAATGGTGTGTTTTTCATGTTATTGATGCTTGTTTTGTTGTATCCCTTTTCAAAGCCCGGCAAATTTAGTATTTAATTTGAGTATTAAACAAAGCGGGAGCGGGGGCCAGACAATCCCGTGATAAACCGTATTTTTGCGGCAAAACTCCCGGCAGTGAAAAAGACTTACCTTTTGTGCCCGCTTGTTTGTTTAACGCTGGCAGCATATCCTCAAAAGAAGGCAGACCGCAAAATTATCAGCAACCTGCAACTGCATGTAAACTACCTGGCCAGTGACAAACTGGAAGGGCGGCGTACCGGCACCCCCGGTGAGGAAATGGCCGCGGCCTATATTGCAGAGCAGATGAAGGCCGCAGGCCTCAGCCCCAGGGGCAGCAACGGTTACCTGCAGGTGTTCACCGTGCGGGAAGGAAAAGAGGCCGGGCCCAAAACACGGTTGCTCGTTAACCAGCAGCCGCAGGCCGCAGACCGCTTTGTGCCACTGCCTTTCAGCGCCGAAAAAGCCGCAAAAGGAGAAGTATTGCCCGGCGTGAATGACCTTGATAACGTTTGGCTGGTAGACGTGAAAGCGGCGGAAGACATGAACCCTCACGCCCCGCTTGAGTTTTATATCAAAAAAACAAAGGAAGCCAAACAGAACGGCGCCACCGGCGTCATTTTCTTTAATGGCCCCGAAAATACCCGTGATGTAACCCGCTGGCTGGATGAAAAAACCGCTCCGCTGCCCATTCCTGCCCTCTGGGCCGGGCCGGAACTAAGCAAGGCGCTGAGCGCGGATGATGCCAATGGTTTTATGGTAGACTTTGAAGTAGACTTCAAGCCCAGCAAAAGAACCGGCACCAACGTGGTTGGCTATATTGATAACGGGGCGCCCACCACCATTGTACTGGGTGCGCACTATGACCACCTGGGTTATGGAGAAGACCATAACTCCATGGCGCCTTCTGAAAAAGCCATTCACAACGGCGCAGATGATAACGCCAGCGGCACCGCCGCCCTCCTGGAGCTGGGCCGCCTCCTGAAAAGCTCAAGCCCGAAAAAGAACAACTATGCGCTGGTAGCCTTCTCCGGTGAAGAACTGGGCCTGTTTGGCAGCAAGTACTTTGTGGAGAACGGCGGTATTGCCGCCAAAGACATGAACTATATGGTGAATATGGACATGGTGGGCCGTCTCACAGAAGATAAAGGCTTGCAGATAGGCGGCATCGGCACATCGCCGGCGTGGGGCCCTGTACTTAAAAGCACCGTACCCTCCGCCATCAAGGTAAGTTATGACTCTTCCGGTACCGGTCCCTCAGATCATACCTCGTTTTACCGGAAAGACGTGCCCGTGCTGTTTTTCTTTACCGGCACCCATAGTGATTATCACAAACCCGGTGACGATGCCGGCAAGATCAACTACGATGGCAGCCTTAAAATAGTAAAGCTGGTATACGACATTATAGAAAAAACCAACGGGCAGGAGCGGCTGGCTTTTACCAAGACCCGCGAGCGGCAAATGAGCAGCGCCCGTTTTTCTGTTACGCTGGGCATTATGCCTGACTACACTTTCAGCCAGGGCGGCGTAAGAGTAGAAGCCGTGTCTGACGGCAAACCTGCACAAAAAGCCGGCATTGCGCCCGGAGACGTTATCTTCCAGCTGGGCAGCAAATTAGTGAGCGACGTAGAATCTTACATGGGCGCGCTTTCTGCATTCAAGGCCGGAGACAGTACTACCGTGAAAGTGAAGCGCGGAAAAGAAGAGAAAGTATTTGATATCCATTTTTAGACACGGTTTTTATAACTTGCGGTATGCGTTATCTTTTACTTTCCCTGGCTATGCTGGCCGCCTGTAATCCCACCCGGGAAAAAACAGACACCAGCCACTATGAAGTGATCAGTGAAAAGTGTTTTGTGCTGCGTGAAAAACACTCCACGGCAGACAGCGCCGTGAATGCCGGCCGTGACAGTATTATCCGTTACCTTCAGCAAAACAACTTCCCGGCAAGATATGTGCAGAAAGACAGCCTCATGTTCCGCCGCGCCAACGCCATGCAGGTTGAAATTGTATTGCCACCGCCGCAGGATGCCTGGGAGTCTAATACTATTATTGTATTTGATCCGCAAAAAAATCCGCTGTTCGTGAACCTCCGCAAAGGAACTTCGCAGATACAGCAGTACATCAGCGGACAATAAACCAGAAAACTCTTATCCCTTGCCAGTTCATCAACACATCAGGGTGACGGCAGACGCCGTAGTGCTGCGCTTTACTTCCAAAGAAGGCATGAAAGTGCTGCTCAGCAAGCGCAGCATTCCTCCGCACATTTTCAAATGGGGCCTCCCCGGCGGTTTCATCCGCAACGATGAGGCCGTAGAAGACGCCGTACACCGCGAAATACGGGACGAAACCGGTTTGCGCGTCAACTACCTGGAGCAGTTCCGCACCTTTGGAGCGCCGGAAAGAGACCCGCGCGGAAGAGTATTGTGCGTGGCGCATATTGGCCTTATCAAACCCTCTGCTACCAAACTTATTCCAGGCGCCGGCAATAAAGAGGCCCGCTGGTACCCCGTGCGGGAGCTGCCCCAAATGGCGTTTGATCATGATGTAGTGATCGCCGCCGCCCTTGACCACCTGCGTCTTAAGATGCGCAATGAGCCCCTGGCCTTTGAGCTGCTGGATGCCAAATTCCCCGTGTCTGAACTGGAAAAACTCTACGAATGGCTGTATGACCGTTCGGTGGACCGCCGTAACTTCCAGAAAAAGATCCATAACCTGGGCCTGCTTATCACCCAGCAGGAGAAACTGAAGCACCCCCTCCAAGGCCGCCCCGCCCAATTATATAGTTTTAACCGGGAGCGGTTCATAGAACTGCGAGAGAAGGAATCATATATCGAAATTTTTTCCTAGTTCGTTGTTCCTCAGTTTCAAGCCCTTTTTACACAAATTTTTTTGGCTCACTTCAAAAGTGGTAATTTTTTTGTGTCCCATTTACATAAAATACGCTATACATTAATGTAAACCCCTATTTCTTACACGTTTATATTCAGGCGGCTGGCCAATGCGTACCGTCCGGATAGGGGTATTACCCATTACGTGCGTTATTATAGGAACCGGAAGCCTTGACCCGCTTCACCGCGCCAAAAAGCCCCCTCGCAGGGCCGTTTCCGTATTTCAGCTTTTTTATGGATATTGCAAACCTATGCGGAAAGAGATAGCAGTGCTTAGTTTTTGTATGCTGGCGGCCCCTTGCCTGAAGGCCCAGGATTCCGCACGTTTAAAAGACGGCCCACCGGCCGTTCCTTTTGAAAAAGACACCCTGAAGCGGCGCAGTTTTTTCACCGTGCCGGTACTGGGGTATTCCCCGGAGAAAGGGCTCGAATTTGGCGGGGCCTCGCTTTATTCCTATTACGGAGACAAGCGGAACCCCTCTCCCAATACCCGCAACTCTACCCTGGCATTACTGGCTACTTTCACTACCAACAACCAGTTCAAGCTGAACTTCCAATCAGACAACTGGACGCGTAATAACGATTATCATATCAAGACGAACTTTCGTTACCATAACTTCCCCGTGTATTATTACGGGCTGGGAGATACCACCTGGTATGACAACCGCTCGCTCATTGGCAATAAACGTTACAAAGTGGCCGTAGAAGCGGAAAAACGCGTTACCAGCCACTTTTACGCAGGTTTGTCCGTCACCTACCAGCACGATGTGTATACGGCGGATAATGACAAAGGCGTATTCCCGGAAAGCAACCTGGTAGATAAGACAGGCGGCTACGCTACCTTTCTGGGCGTAACCGGTGTGTATGACAATCGCGATAACCAGAACTATTGCACGTTTGGTACCTATGTACGTTTCAATGCAGCCTATGCCCCGTCTTTTCTGAGCAAACACCCTTTGTGGCGCTTTGAGCTGAAAGCCAGCCAGTTTATACCGGTTACGCACAAAAGCACACTGGGCCTCAATGGTTATGCACACAGCCTGCAGGGAAACTCGCTTCCTTTTTACCTGCTGCCGGAGTTAGGTAATGATAACATCATGCGCGGCTATTACACCGGCCGCTACCGGGACCAGAATTACCTGGCGGCGCAAGCAGAGTACCGCTACTTCATAGATCCTAAAATGCGTATCAAGCTATGGTTCGTAGACCTGCGGCCTACTTTTGCGCTGGCCGGTTTTGCGGGCACGGGTACCGTGTTCGAGAACGGCGGCTTTTCTTTCTCCCGCCTCAAACCCAATTATGGGCTGGGCATCCGTTATTTTTATGACAAGTCTGCCCGCATCACCGTGCGGCTGGATTATGGCTGGGGAGAAAAAAGGCCGGGAGAGAAAAGACAGTCAGGGTTTTACCTCTCACTTTCAGAAGCGTTTTAAAAGCCGGTGGCATGGCGTTCCGCCGCAACTTGCTCTTTCAAATAAAAAAAGAAAGGCCACCTTACGGCAGCCTCTCCTATGTAAAATATCGTCTTTAATTTATTAACGTTTTACGTACTTCACCATGGCGTACAAAAACATCAGACTGAACAGGATGATGAAAAACCAGGCGCCGAAATGGCCAATTTTATTGCCGATCTCATAAACAGAGAGTAAAACGTTCAACAACATGATATACAGTTTTAAGAATTTTCAGGGGGCAAGTTAGCGCTTTATACCCAAAAAGACAAAACACCGTGTAATTTCAGGTGCGTTTTCTGCCGCGGGCGCACTTTTTACGCTGGAAAATCTTATTGCGCTTTTTCTTTAGACACCACTTCTATCAGCTTGTATTCATAAGCCCCAATGTCTTGTATACGGGGATCGCGGGGAATACGGTTTACCCGCAGCTTGTAGACATACCCTTTTTCAAAGGTCAGTCCTTCTATTGGTTCCATCAGTTTTTCCCAGGCGTCGGCCACAGGGCTGGCTGGCTTGTCTCCATACTGCACGTCGTAACACTTTGTTTTCCCGAAGCCGGGGCCGCGGTCACACTCGCCTTCGCCTTTCACCCAAACTACCAGTTCTTTGGCAGCAGGGGCGGGCCGTTCTTTTCTCACCAGTGTTAAACCATCTGATCCGTAATTGCTCCCCTCATAGCGGAGACTTTCACCTTCTTGCCTGAAATAAAGTGTGTCTTTCTGCGGGTTACCACTGCCCACGGTTACCAGTGTTATCAGCATTCTGCCATCGTTCTGCACAGACCAATTGCCCATTTGCAAAATTTCCGGCGTGTTGTTCAGGTAATCTGTGGTCATTTGGGCTTCTGCCGGCGGGCGGAGCGTAAGCGCAATGAGGCGGCCCGGACTGGAGGCAGCAGGCAGGCTGGCCTCATAATAGCCTTCCGGGGTAGACGCAGCGGTGGTAACGGTTTGCAAACTGTCTGCCGTACCTGCTTTGCGGTTATTCTGACACGCAGCCAAAAGCAGGGCAACTGCAGGCACTAACAATCGGATGTATTTCATATGATGGGTTTACAGGAATTACAACAACAATGGGGCCATTGTGTTTAGTGTTTTATCACGGCTTCCATCTCACAATACCAGGAAGTCTATTACCAGGCTGCATACATTACCGTTTTCTGCCAGCCCCCAATAGGCGGGATAAATACCGTCTCCATACCCTGTATGAAACAGCACCACATTGGAAGCCGGGGAGGAGGGAAGATGAAAAGCCGCGGCCAACCCGCCGTGTCTTGAGAAGGCCTCTGCAAATAAGGAAGTATATACATCACCTTCCGGCCGCTCCCTGAAAAAACGCTCCAGGTAACGGAAAAAGTGTTTCTGCACCTGCCCGTCACACAAACAGCCAATGCCCGCATCTGCCGTAAAACCATACCAGGCATTTTTGCTGCGTGCGGCAGACAGGGCCTGGCCGGGAAGCAGGGCCAGCTCCCATTGTAGGGCCCGTTCTTCAGAAAAATTCATTTTGAGCAGCGCGTTCCTCTTGCTGCCATTGTTGCCCGCCACCAGCATGGTAACCGGGTATTGCCCCGGCGGCACCCGCCTGGTATAAGGTTGGGCATTATGCAGGCCCAGCAGAGGATCACAAGCCACTACAAAACCACCCGGCATCACCAGCTTGCCCAGGTAGCAACTCTCCAGGCCCATGCCGTGTATTATCGGCTGCTCAAAGTAGAGGCCGTAGTCAAGCGGGGCATAACGCACATACCGTGTTTTGTATCTTTTCCAAAACTCTTTCAAAAAATTCATGTGGGCGCATTTGAAGCCGGCCCTTTTTGCTCCGGAGCTATGCTCCAACAGTCAAAAGGTCATCTTGCCGGCAAAAGGTTTCACATCCTGCTTCTTTCTTCTGGAGCCCGGTGAGGTTGATCCGGTTGGGGCTACGGGGCACAAAAGTACCGTACCACCCTCATCCTCCCAGCAAAGTATTTATATTTATTTTTTTACATTTTATATTTATTGTATATATTTGTACCTGTATTAAATACAGATACATAAGGGGAGCCGGACTGGAAGGAAAACCTATGTCGTCAAATTTACAATTGATTAACAATCAGCGCGTTAACAGAAATTTCACTTTGTTAAGGACGTATTTACAAAATCCGGCGGTAATTTTGCATTCTCTATTATATGCTGTATTTAATACGGTTTATCCATCCCTTTGAAAAACCCATCTGGTATATTTTGAACCGTAACCTCCGCTAAACCACCAGAAATCAATTAGTTAACTTTTTTTAATTATTCAGAACATGAATACTGGATTCGTGCGCCTCTGCGCAGGTATTGCAATCGTTTGCACTTTGATATCGGGCTGCAGTAAAGAACCGCTGACCTCCATAACGCCGCCTCCGCCCGTTCCTATACAAGACACTACTTTTATCATGAACAACCCGGTTAACAAAGACGTACTGCTGGCGCTTGTAAATGAAGTACGCGCCAAAGGCTGCAACTGCGGGGACACACTGATGCCGCCCGTATCTCCTATCCGCTGGAACACCGCACTGGAAAGAGCTGCCTGGCTGCATAGCACGGATATGAAGGAGTACAATTATTTCAGCCACCAGGACAGGGACGGCAACAATGCCGGCAAGCGCATTACCCGCATGGGCTACCAGTGGCGCGCCTGGGGAGAGAACATTGCGCTGGGCGTACTTAACGAACGCACGGTAGTAGAAGGCTGGTTTAAAAGCGTTACACACTGTAAAGTGCTGATGGATAACAATTTTTCTGAAATGGGCGTAGCAAAAGTGGGTAACTTCTGGAGCCAGGAAATGGCCAGCCCCAAAAGCCTAAAATGACCTTCGTAGTACATTGATCTATAATTTGTTATTTTCATTAACATCTTTTTTGCAGGTGGGCGCTAGTTAATTCAAACCGGCGCCTTACCTTTATACCGCATGAAAATGCTTCTGTAATATTTAACCCTCTTCCTCTGAAAAAGCCAACGTGCTTTAACCTCTTCCTATCAAGAACCCGGTACTAAAAGTTTTGATGTTTTAACTGGGATTCTGATGTTTGACAAATTGAATCGTTTTACCCCCTTTGCTTTGTTAATGCTGGCCACTGCCTGCACTAAAGAAGCCCCCGTACAGCCGCAACCGGAACCAGAGGAGCCGGGCACGGTAGTAGTGATTGAAAATAATGTAAATAAAGATCTGCTGCTGCACATGGTGAATGAAGTGCGCGCGCAAGGCTGCAACTGCGGCAGTACTGTCATGCCGCCTGTGCAGCCCGTTTCATGGAATATTCTGCTGGAGCTGGCTGCCGCCAAACACAGTAAAGACATGGTGGAGCGTAAGTACTTTTCCCATAACAGCCCGGATGGCACCACGCCACAAACACGCATTACCGCGGCCGGGTACAAATATTCCTGGTCTGGTGAAAATATTGCCTCCGGCTTTTCAAGGGAGGCAGACGTGATCAGCGGCTGGCTGAAAAGCGAAGGTCATTGCAAAAACCTGATGAGCGCCAACTACAAAGAAATGGGCATCGGCCGTGCCAATGGGGTGTGGACGCAGGTGTTTGCCGCACCCTCCGGCAAATGACCACTCAGGGGGGTGGCATTTTATGCCGCCACAGGCGCCAGACGTAGTAGATATAACCCGCCAGGCTTAGCACCAGCCAGGTGTAGAAAAGGAACATCCGGAGGGGCGTAGATTCTTCCGGAACAGCAAAGCCCAGGTACAACCCGAAAAACATATTGATCAGCATCCAGAACATGCCGATAAACACGGTACGGACAATTTTGATAAAAAACTGCAGCAGCTGCCAGTCAAAATTGTCTTTGGGTTCTTCTTCCATCATGTAAAGTTAAGGAATACACAGCTTCATAAGAGCCGCACTGTCTCCCCGGAACACATTAAAATCTACCGTAGTGCGGATCCCATTTACCCGCCCAATGTCGCTATGCTGCCAGAATACCCAGTTGCGGGCGCTGCGGGGCCTGTCTTTCTGGTAATAATGGGCTACCCACAGGGGATAATCCTCAAACTCTTTGCCCAGGTATTTTTCGTAAAAATGAATATTGGTGTAAATGATGGGCTTTACGCCATAGGCCTTTTCCATTTCCTCCAGCCAGATGCGGGCGGTGCTGCGGATAACAGCCGGCGGCTGGTTGTTATGCACTTCTATGTCCAGCACAGGTGGCAGGTCTCCTTTTTCCAGCTGTACTACGTTCTTGAAATTGATGGCCTGCTTCACGGGGTCTCGAGTGGAATAGAAAAAATGATAGGCCCCCCTCACAATGCCGGCCTCTTTGGCTTTTTCCCAGTTGCGCTGAAAGGTGGCATCCTGCCGGGTGATGCCTTCTGTAGCTTTGATGAAGGCAAACGAAATCCGGATATCATCTACCTGCATCTGCCTTACCGCGCGCCAGTTCACATTGCCCTGGAATTTGGAAATATCTATGCCGTGTATGGAATAGTTAACCGGTATGTCTATACCGAACTCCTCATAACGCACAAACTCAAGCGGAGTACCGGGCCGCAGCCACCACCAGGCAGCGCCGCCGGCCAGGGCCAGGCATATGATCATATAAACAAGGGGGCGGACGCGTTTACGTGTAGCCATGCTCTATAGATATCCTATGAAAATCAGGAGCAAGTATAGGGCAATTTTTTCTGCTATGCACGAAAGGCCGGATTGTTGTTGTAAATTTATGCTCCTAAAGAAAGCTGTACATGCCCAAACCGAACATCAACGACGCGCTCAACTTCCTTTCCAAGTTCACCTTCCGCCGCGGCTGGAACGCCGGAAAGGTGCTGGGCAGCTACTATTGGAGCAAATGGACGAACAAGCCGGTGCAGTGGGGCTTTCCCATCTCCATTTCCTTTGAGCCCACCACCTCCTGCAACCTGCGTTGCCCGGAGTGCCCCAGTGGCCTGAGAGCGTTCACCCGGCCAACAGGCATGCTGCAAAACGACTTTTTCCGCAAAACCATTGATGAGCTGCACCGGGACCTGTTGTACCTCATCTTCTATTTCCAGGGAGAGCCTTATCTTAACCCGGCGTTCCTTGACATGGTGAAGTATGCCTCCGACAAAGGCATTTACACCGCCACTTCTACCAATGCCCACTACCTGACGGACGAGAATGCGCGTAAAACGGTTGAAAGCGGGCTGGACAGGCTCATCATTTCCATAGACGGTACTACGCAAGACGTGTACACACAATACCGCGTGGGCGGCCAGCTGGAAAAAGTACTGGCCGGAGCCCGGAATATTGTGAAATGGAAAAAAGAGCTGAACTCCAAAAAGCCTTTTGTTTTCTTCCAGTTCCTGGTAGTAAAACCCAACGAGCACCAGATAGAAGACGTGAAAAAGCTGGCGGCTGAAATAGGGGTGGACGAAGTGCGTTTCAAAACCGCGCAGGTATATGATTATGAAGAAGGCAACCGCCTTATACCCACTATAGACAAATACTCCCGTTACAAAAAGAACGAAGATGGCAGCTATGCCATCAAGAACAAGCTGGGCAACCACTGCTGGCGGCTTTGGCATTCTCCCGTCATTACCTGGGATGGCCTGGTGGTACCCTGCTGTTTTGACAAAGACGCCCAGCACCGGCTGGGAGACCTGAAGAGCAGCAGCTTCAGCACCTTATGGCATAACGATAATTATGTGCGTTTCCGCAGCCAGATATTAAAAGGGCGCAAGCACATTGATATTTGCGCAAACTGTAGTGAGGGAACAAAAGTGTGGGGTTAAAAAAGACGCGTCAATCCGCGTCTTCCTGTTGCTGCCGGGCCGCTTTTTTGCGGTGGCGCTTGCTGCGGATGTTATTGAACAATTTAATGCCCAGGCGTACGCCAATAAATTCAACAGCCGTCATCAATGCAGAAGTAAGCATTGATTTTGCCGTACCGCTTTTCAAGGCGGTTTTGGCAATACCCCCAACAATGCCCATTACGCCGCTTTTGGAAATGCCGGGCACCACGCTGTTCATGGCCATGGATTTGTAATTGCCTTTCAGATAATCCAGCCTTTCTCCCAACTCGTTTTCAAGCCGGCGCGTTTTTTCCTGCAGGCGCTGGATCTCCACGTCCAGCTGCTCCATATTTTTTACTTTGACTTTAGGCATGAGAAGGTGTGTATGAATAGGTCATCAAGGTATCATTTACGGTTATGGCCAGCCCTTATCCGGCAGCCTGCTGTTTTTCTCTTTCCTCTCTCCGCATTTCCTTCTTTTCTTCCCTGCGCTCTTCCATTTCTTCAATTTCCTCTACCAGCTCTGCCGCCAGTAAATTGGCCAGGGGGCGCTGTATGAGGCTTTTGCGGAAGAGAATGATGATTACGAAAAGGATTACGAAGAAACCTGCCGCACAGGAGAAACCAATGGCAAAACTGTCTGTCATTTCCCCGATCCAGAAGCCAACTACCATTCCCAGGAAAACAATCACAAAGAAGAACAGCAGGAAAGCCATTATCAGCGAAAAGAACAAGCCCAGCGCTTTAGACAGCTTTCCGGCTGCCTGTAATTTGATCAGATCAAGGCGGGTTTCCAGGTAATTCCTGGCCACCTTGCCCGTTTCTGAAAAATAGTTGGAAAAATTATCTTCCATGCAAGTGAGTTTAGTAAGATGCTACAATTACAATGTAACCTTTAAGTTAATTCATTTTCAATAGCATCTTCGAATTGCTGCTTTTTTGCACGGAATTTATCTTTCAACTTGCCCGTTTGATACCTCAGTTTTTCTACCAGCTCGTCTTTTTTGTCTGAATTGAGAAAGTAGCCCACAGCTACGCCTACAGCGGCCCCTACAATAAAAGATACCACGGCTTTTGAACTTCTGCTCATAGTTTAGAGTTTTTAAAATGTGAAAGATTCGGGTTCCAGGGAGTACGGGGTGTTTCCTTCCACTCCGCAATTAAGGTTACAAACTTTGTTCCATAATTGTTCAAATGGCTTGAATAATAAAAAAAACGGCCATATAATTCCCCGTGAGCCTCATTTTCCTGCCCTAATGGCATACTTTGTGATCTTTCAGAAATCACGTAGGTTTGAATTCTCTACCAAATCATCACTATGAGCTACCTTGACAATGAACGCCTCAAACAAATTATTTTCCTGCTGATTCTGGCCTTCCTGGGTATTCTGCTATTCAAGGAGCTGTATGCCTTCTTTCCGGGTTTCCTGGGGGCGGTAACCTTGTATGTGCTTTCGCGCCGGGCCATGTTCAGGCTGGTAGAAGTGCGCAAATGGCGGAAGAACTGGGCGGCAGCGCTTATCATGGTCCTTTCTTTTCTCATCATCCTCCTGCCTATCAGCATGCTGGTAAATATGCTTACGGCCAAGGTGACATATGCCATTACCCACTCTTCGGAACTGATAAAAGGCATTGAGGCCATGAATGCCCGCCTGCAGGAAAGCATGGGTATAGACCTGATGTCTGACGCCCGCCTGCAGAAACTGCAGGAATATATTACCAATGTGCTGCCGGGCTTTGTGGGCGCAACTTTCAACACCCTCACCGCCGTGGCCATCATGTACTTTATTCTTTACTTTATGTTGGTTAACGCCCGGGAAATGGAAGAGGCGCTGTACGAATACATTCCCCTGAAAGATGAGAACGTAGAGCTGCTCGGGAAGGAAATGAAGAACATGGTGATCAGCAACGCCATTGGCATACCGCTCATTGCGCTGATACAAGGCGTTGTTTCCCTGATAGGCTATCTCATTTTTGGCGTGCCGGAGGCTGTTTTCTGGTTTGTGGTAACCTCATTTACTGCCATGCTGCCTATTATCGGCGCGGCGGCCGTATATGTGCCCATGGGCATTTATATGCTGAGCGCCGGAGAAACCTGGCAGGGCATTGCTGTACTGGCTTATGGCTTTGGTGTAGTAGGCACGTCTGACAACCTTTTCCGGATGATGCTGGCCAGGAAGATCGGGGACGTACACCCGCTCATCACCATTTTCGGCGTTATCATCGGCGTTAGCCTGTTCGGCTTCATAGGGTTGATTTTCGGGCCCCTGCTCATCTCTCTTTTCATTGTGCTCATCCGCATCTACTCCAACGAATACCTGGTGAAAAAGCGGGAAGTGAAAATCGTAAAAACCCATCACTCCAAGGAAAAGAAAATGAAGCAACAACCGGGGGAATAATTCCACAATTTGTTGCTCAGCCCTTGTAATAATTATTCTCCGCCATGTACTTCCATACCGTGTCCGGCACCATGTAGCGGACGGATTTGCCTTCCTGTATCCATTTGCGGATGTTGCTGGATGAGATGTCCAGCATGGGGGCGTCTACCACCGTTACCTTGCCGCCGTAAGTGTCTTTCACTTCATGGCCGGGGCGGTTATAGATATAGATCTCATAATTGGCCAGCAACTGCTCATAGTTTTTCCAGCGGGGAATGTTCTGAAAACTGTCACTGCCCATGATCACTACAAACTGCTGGGTAGGGAATTTCTCCGTCATGTACGTGAGGGTGTCTATAGTGAAGGAGGGGCGGGGAAGGGAGAACTCTATGTTGCTCACCCGCAGCCGCGGCTCGTCTTGTACAGCCATTTCCGCCAGGTGAAAGCGGTGGTGTTCGTTAAGCAGGCTGGAAGAGGCTTTCAACGGGTTATGGGGTGATACCACCAGCCATACCTTGTCCAGGTCTGTATGATAGGCCATAAAGCTGGCTATGATCAGGTGCCCGGTATGTATAGGGTTGAAAGAGCCGAAATATAGTCCGATTTTCATGGCGGCAAGATACAAGAAAATGTTACTCCAGCGGTTTGAAATGCTCAAACACCTGTCCGCAATCCTTACAGTAATGGATGGCACGGCAAAGTGTGGAGCCGAAGGGAGAGCGCAGGTAGGTGTTTTCGCTATGGCAGTGAGGGCAGGGGGTTTGCAGTAAAATTTCGGCATAGGCTTCTCCGTTATGCACTTGCGGCGGGGCAATGCCAAAGTTCAGCAGCTTCTCCCGCGCAGCGGGCGTTATGCGGTTGCTGCTCCAGTGTGCAGTCTTGTCTATTTCAACGGTAACAGCGGCTTGCAGTTCTTTTTCCAGCACCGTGGCAATGTTGCGGCGAATGATCTCTACAGCGGGGCACGCGGCAAAAGTGGGTATCATTTTTACCAGTACGGTATCTCCTTCTACTTCCACAGCTGTGATCATGCCCAGGTCAAGCACGTTCAGCACCGGTATCTCCGGGTCCATCACCTGCTCCAGCGCTTTGTATATCTGTTCTTTCTTTACCATATAGCCTCCGGGTCTGTACGAAATACGGCCCCCATCTCATTCAGCAGGGGCTGCAGGTATTCCGTGTGATACCCCCGGCGGCCGCCATAGGCCGGCGTTACATCTTCCATAGCTGGCAGGTTAAGCCCTGCCGGGGAAAGAATATTGTAAATACGGTCCAGCCACTCCTCCTGCAGCGCCTTTTCACCAGGATATACGGCAGTGGCCACCAGTTCCGCTTCTTCTTCCGGTGGCTCAAACAGCCCCAATGCCAGTGGGAAACAACGGTTCAGCGCCGCCTGCATGCGGATGTAACTGTCTTCTCCCGCCCGGCAGAGCTGGGAAACCCAGGCATTGGCGTGCAGGGTGTGATACTTGATCTCTCCTTTCAGCTTGCGGGCCAGCGGTTGCAGGGGCGCAAAAGAACTTTGTTCCAAACGGCCGTACCGTACCGCTTCAGCATGGTCAAACAAAAAATGCCTTACCAGGCTGAAGTCATATTCCCCATTGGGCTGCTCTGCCAGGTGGCAGCAGCGGTAGTCTTTTTCATTGCGCAGAAAGGCAAAACGGTCAGGGTCGCTGCCGTTCAGGTCTTCCTGCAAGATGCGGTACAGCGCCCAAGCATGCCCGATCTTGTCTTGCGCCATGGAAGAAAAAGCAATGTCCTCTTCCATAATCGGCCCCAGGCCCGTCCATTCGGAATTGCGGTGGCCCTGAATCAGGGCATCGTCTGCCATGGCAGTAAGCAGGTTGTTGATAGCACGGTTCATTCCTTTCCTGATTTTTTATACCGGTTGATCTTTTCCATTACCTTGAAGCCGCTGGCATCCCGGTAGGTTTTCTCCAGGTTATTGGCAAACATATCTTCATCTTCCGTGTTGAAGGCCAGTATATCTGCGCTGCGCACCACCCAGAGGTTCACACATTTTTTGCGGCGGCCGAATTGCTCCTTGGCAAACACCAGCGCCAGCTGGGCATTGGGGGCATGCACACAGCCTACATGTTCATGATGGGCGCCCCGTTTTTCCTGGTGAAATACTTCGAACACGTTCCAGTTCTCCCCGTCCCGCACTACTACGGGTTCTCCAGAAACGTTTAGCTGCAGCCGGTTTACCCGTGGGTCTAATGATTGGTTGTTTTCCATGCGGTAATTATTTTTTGCGCGGTACCATTGCCGGTCAGGCGGCAGGTGCGGTTATTTTGTCTCCCGGGTCCATCAGCGCCTTGCGTACCCAGCACCCATGCTCTTCCGCCCACTTGCGCACATCCAGCCGCTCTTTGTTGCAAGGGCCGCCGCCATTGATCACTTTTTTGAACAGCTCCCAGTCAGGGTCAGAAAACTCCCATTTGCCGGTGCTTTCATTCTTATGCAGGGCGGTGTCTGGCAGGGTGAGGCCCAGCTCCCATATTTTGGGCACATAAGCGTCCAGGAACTGGTTGCGCATATCATCGTTGCTGGCCATTTTCACTTTCCACTGCATCAGTTTTTCACTGTGTACCGAACTTTTATCGGGTGGGCCAAAGAAATGCATGATGGGTTGCCACCAGCGGTTGAGGGCATCCTGCAGCATGGTGCGCTGCGCCGGCGTACCGGTAGCCAGTTCTATAAAGGCATCGTGCCCCTGCTTGAGGTGAAAGCTTTCTTCGTAGCAAATGCGCTCCAGGGCCCGGCAATATGGCCCGTAAGAACCTTTGGCGTTGGCCACCTGGTTCACAATAGCCGCGGCGTCTATTAAAAAGCCTATCACTGTTACGTCTGCCCAGGTTTCAGCCGGGTAATTGAATACGTTCGAATATTTGGATTTGCCGCTAAGCAGATCGTTGATCATGGCCTCACGGCTCTTGCCCAGTGTTTCCGCCGCGTTGTACAGCAGTTGCCCGTGGCCTATTTCATCTTGTACCTTGGCTATCAGCGCCAGCTTGCGTTTGAAGCCGGGGGCGCGGGTGATCCACGTGCCTTCCGGCAAGGCGCCGATAATTTCGGAATGAGCGTGCTGTTCTATAAGCCGGATCAGCTGCCGCCGGTATTCCGAAGGCATCCAGTCTCCAGGCTCAATTTTTTCTCCCCGGGCTATGCGGGCTTCAAATGCCGCCAGCTTCTCCGGGTCGTCATGCAACTGCTCGTCCTTTAACTGCCGTTTGTTAGGCTCGTCAAAAATGTATCCACCGCCGTACATGGAACTGATTGTTTTGGTAATACTGTAAATTACGGATTTTTTACGCTTCTGCCCAATTCGGGCGGGGGCGCGCTGATGCGCTATTTCCGGGGGGAATTTCCGAACTTTATGATTGATGTTTTTCCCGCTTTCTTCACTGATTTGTTTGTGCCTCACCGGCACAGATACCACCGCCCGCTCTGCCACCGGGCAGGAAGTGGTGAAAGTGATATTTGTGGAAGACAGCAGGCCGGAAAATGAACGCTCAGACACGCTCTTTTATCACCAGCGGGCTGCGGAAGCGCGTGATTACCGTGGAAAGGCCCGCGCCGGCGGCAAAAGTGAGGCCGTCAGCTTCACCAGCTTTGCGTTTGATGGCGGTACCCGCCGGTTCAGAGATACGCTGGAGATCAGGCTGGTATTGCAGGTATTCTGGGTAAAAAGCGCCTCCTGGACGCGAATTATGCCCCCCAGCTATCACACGCTGGAACATGAGCAGATCCACTTTGACATTACCCGGCTGGTGGCGGAGCGCTTCCGGAAAAAGATCTTGCAGCTCCCGCTAACCATGGAAGACCATGATAGCCGCATCCAGTATGAATACCTGGAATCTTTCCGGGAAATGAACCGCATGCAGGAACAGTTCGATGAGGAAGTGCACAGCGGGCAGAATGCGGCCCGGCAGGCAGAGTGGCGCAACCGTATCAGGCAGGCGCTGCTGGCCGAAGGCGTAAAGCCCGCCGGCCACGGCATATAATAATTCAAATATGAAATCGTTTTTAATATTATGGCTGTTACTGGCTGGCTGTCCGGCCCTGGCGCAGGACAATAACAGATCGCTGTACATCATTAACGGTAAAGTGGCAGACTCTGCAGACATGGCGGGCCTGAACATCAAAAAGATGGATGTGTTGCAGGGAGCCAGGGCGGCAGGCATTATGCATGCCGGCGGTAAACGGATCGTACTGGTTACGCTGGCAGATGATCAGTTTGATGTACAGGGCTTGGTAATCAATGAAAAAGGCCAGCCGCTGCGCCGCGTCAAAATAAGGCCTGATGGCAGGCAAAAAGGCGTAAAAACAAACCGCAAAGGCCGCTTCAGGATGGCCGCGCTCAAAGCCGGCACCACCCTTACCGTTAGCCGCAACGGCTACCGCCGGGAAACCAGGAATATTTTTAAACGCCCGGATGGCGTAATAACCGTTACATTGCAAAAGGATTAAAGCTCCTCAGTACAGAAAAACATAGTCTGACCGTATGAAAAAAAGTTCTGCCGCGCTCCGGTACCTGCTTTGCGCCGCCACAGGAGTGGCGCTCTTTTCCTGTAAAAAGAAGGATGCGCCTGCCGACCCGGGTACGCCTGACACTAACCAGTATGTAAACGACTGGATCTATCAGAACATGAAGTCTGATTACTTCTGGACAGACAAGCTCCCCGCCAGCCCTGACCGCAGCAAAGACCCGGAAACTTTTTTCTATGACCTGCTGAACCGGCCAGACGACCGGTTTTCCTGGATTGTGCCTGATTACAGAACGCTGGTGTCTTCCCTCAACGGCGTAGTCAAGGAAGCCGGCTACAGCGTTACCCTGTTTTTGTTTGGCCAGTCCAAACTGGGCGCGCAAATCCAGTATGTAAAGCGGAACTCTCCCGCGGAGGCGGCAGGGTTGAAGCGGGGCGATGTGTTTTGGGCCATTAACGACAAGGAATATACCTACGCTTCCGGCGCGGACGTAGATGCTTTTCTCAGCGCACTGGAGCAGAACCACACACTGCGCATTTCGAAGATCATTCCTGGCTCAGACGGCCGGGACAGCTCTACCGCTCCCGGCAATCCTATTCAGCTCACCGTGCTGGAGTACGCGGAAAACCCTGTGTACCTGGACTCTGTGTATGAGATCAACGGCAAAAAAATCGGGTACTTCATGTACAACTTCTTTACGCCAGACAAGGGAGATTCTTCTTTTCTGTATGACAACCAGATGGATGCCGTCTTCGGCCGCTTCAAATCCAGAGGCATCACAGATCTCATACTGGACTTGCGTTACAACCCCGGCGGAGACTCGCGCTCCATGCTCAACCTCGGCAGCAACATCATTAAAGGGTTCAGCCCGGGCAAAGTGTTTTACCGGCGGGAGTATAACAAGGCCATCTCAGACCAGCTTGTTAAAGATTACGGAGCAGATTTCCTTGTTGAAAAATTCACTGAAAAGAGCAACAATATCGGCAACCAGCTGCAACACTTTGTAGTGCTCACCAGCGGTACCACCGCCTCTGCCAGCGAGCTGCTGGTCAATGGCCTGCGGCCGTACATGCCGGTATACCTGATAGGGGATACCACTTACGGCAAAAACGTGGGCTCCTGGACCATCTGTGCACGGAACGACCGTCGCAACAGCTGGGGCCTGCAGCCCATCGTTACCAAAGCCTTCAACTCCGAAGGCAAATCGGACTATACTAATGGCTTCCCTCCCCAACAGGTACTGGAAGAAGGTTTCCAGATGGGCGTGCTGGGAGATATCAAAGAGCCTATGCTATATGCGGCGCTTACTCATATATTGGGCACAGCCCCTGCACGCATGGCGCAAAGCGTGGCGCCCGCGCGCAGCACGTTGCAGAAGGTAGGCGCTTCACAGCAGCGGCGGGCATATGCCAACCAGCTGATTGAGCAGAAACCGGGGCAGTGAACATTGAACTCGTAAAAAATTTCACCAAAAAGCGGCTCACGGGCCGCTTTTTTTTATTCATTTAGCGCCTTCAGCACTTCCAGCACGCTTTGCGCGGCCTGGTAAAAAAACCGGGGATTAATGCGGCTGAATTCGTCTGAAGGCTGGTGATAATCAGCGTGATCTTCCACGCCGAAATACAGGAAAGGTATTCTGGCCTTGTGAAACTCATAATGATCACTCTGGCTGGTCCAGTTCTGGCTGCCATCTTTCTCCTGATCATGGCCCAGGGGTAGCTTGATACTACTTTTGGCGGCTGCGGCGGCTATATATTTTTTTAGCTGCGGGTAATGGGCGGTACCGCATACGTACAGCTCGTTTTTGTCATTATGGCTTATCATATCCATGTTCAGGTTGGCCACAATGCGGCCGGACGGTACAGGAGGCCGGGCCACAAAAGCTTTGGCGCCCTGCAGGCCCATTTCCTCTGCGTCGAAAGCCGCAAAAATGAGGTTGTATTTCGGAGGATGGCTTGCATAGTATTTCGCAATGGCCAGCAGCGCGGCCACGCCGGAAGCATTGTCGTCCGCACCGTTGTAAATGCTGTCCCCTGCCGCATTGGGTTTTCCGGTGCCCACATGGTCATAATGCGCAGAAATCACAATAAAACTGTCTACCTGTCCTTTCACATAGCCGTACAGGTTAGTGCCCATAATGCGCTGCTCTTTACGGGTAAAATAAAAAGGCTGTTCAAATGTGTTGCTGAATGTTTGCAGGGGAATTTTCGAAAAGCGGTCAAGGAGGTAGAACTGCGCCATACGGTTGCCGCGGGTACCGGTTTTGCGGCCTTCCATGTTGTTTGCGGAAAGCGTTTGCACATCTTTCATCAATTGAACGGAATCCAGCTGGGCAAACGCAGAAAAGGAAAAGAGGCAGCAAATGGCGCAGAGCAGTTTTTTCATGACGGGCTTTCCCCAAAAATAAGCATTCTGCCTTTAAGCGGTTATTTGAACAGCTGATAAACAATAAGGCTGCAGATGTAAGCCAGCGCCGTCATGTACACCAGCTGGATGACCGGGTATTTCCAGCTTTTGGTTTCCCGCTTTACAATGGCCAGGGTGCTCATGCACTGCATGGCAAAGGCATAAAAGATCATGAGGGAAAGACCGGTGGCCAGGGTGTATACAGGCGTACCGTCTATGCGTGTTGCAGACTCCATTTTTTCACGCAGGGTGGCGTCTGTTTCATCGGCCTCGCCTACACTGTAGAGGGTGGCCATGGTACCAACAAACACTTCGCGGGCTGCAAAGGAGGTAATGAGGGCAATGCCTATTTTCCAGTCAAAGCCCAAAGGCTTCACTACGGGTTCAATGGTGTGGCCCAGTATGCCGGCGTAAGAAGCGCCGAGTTTTTCGGACTGGAACTGTTTGTCCAGTTCCGCCAGTTGTATGCTGTCTGTAGTTTGCGCCTGTAACTGTTCATATTTGGTGTGTACTGCATCCATCTGGCGGGAGGGGCCATAAGAGGCCAGGAACCAGAGTATGATAGAGATTACCATAATCACCTTACCCGCGTCCATCACAAAAATCTTTGCTTTTTCCACCATGGTTGTGCCTACGTTTTTCCAGCGCGGGGCACGGTACACGGGCAGTTCCATAATGAAATAGCTTTTTTCCCTGATCTTCACAAACAGCTTCATCACTGCAGCTATCAGCACGGCCATCACAAAGCCTGCGAGGTACAGGGCCAGCATCACCAGCCCTTGCAGGTTGAGGAAGCCCAGCACGTTTTTGTCAGGAATGACCAGGGCTATCATGATCGTATAAACAGGCAGGCGGGCTGAACAGCTCATGAGCGGCGTGATCATAATGGTGATGAGCCGCTCTTTCCTGTTCTCGATATTGCGCGCCGCCATGATGGCCGGCACGGCACAGGCTACGCCGCTAATGAGCGGCATCACGGATTTTCCATTGAGGCCCACCTGGCGCATAAGCCGGTCTGTAAGAAAGCTGATGCGTGCCATATAGCCGGTATCTTCCAGGATGGTAATGAGGCCGAACAGTATTGCGATCTGCGGAATGAACACGGCAATACCACCCAGGCCGGCAATGATGCCGTTAATGAAAATATCACTGATCTTGTTATCTGGCAGTACTTCCGAGAGCCAGCCGCTGAGGGAGGCAAAGCCCCCGTCTATAAGGTCCATCGGGTAGGAGGCTATCCAGAAAATGCTCTGGAACAGCAGGAAGAGAACTGCCAGCAGAATAGCGTAGCCCCAGAAACGGTGTAACAGTATGTTATCTATTCGCTCTGTTTGCAGCTGTTTTTGCAGAGGGTCAGTCTCTACCACGGTGCCATGCATGATCTGTTTGATACGGGCATAGCGCTGCATGATCTCCTCTCCCTGCACCTTGGTTTTGTTAAACCCGTGCTGTTGCAGCACGCCGCGGATGGCGGCCTGCTTTTCTTTACCAAGAAAGCCCAGTTCGTCATGGTTCACTGCCACGTGCAAGGCAGCATAGTCACTGCTGACGGGAAAAACCCGGTTCACGTCGTCTACAACTGCGGGCGCCAGAGCATGGTTCTCGATAAAATCACGGGCGGGCGCACCAAATTTCTCCTGAGCAATCAGCTCTATGTTCTTTTTCAGCGCGGGAAGGCCCTTGTTCTTGCGGGGGTTGATGGCCACTACAGGCACGCCCAGTTCGCGCTCCAGACCGGCAAGGTCTATTTCCACACCTTTCTTCTTGGCCAGGTCCATCATGGTAAGGCCGATGATCACGGGCATTTTCAGGTCTATGATCTGGGAGCAGAAAAGCAGGTTGCGTTTGAGGTTGGAGGCGTCGGCAATGATCAGCACCATGTCTGGCCGGTCTGCGCCGGAGGGGTTCAGGAGCACATCATAGGTCACAAATTCGTCAGCACTTTTAGGATACAGGCTGTAGGTACCGGGCAGGTCAATGATATTGGCTTCCAGTTGGGGGGATATTCGGGCGGTACCGGTTTTTTTGTCTACCGTTACACCCGGAAAGTTGCTTACTTTCTGGTTTAAACCCGTGAGCGCATTAAAAAGAGAGCTTTTACCACTGTTCGGATTGCCTACCAGTGCTATATTAATTGGTACCTTCATCCTTATCTGATCTCCTGAATTTTTGAATATGCAAAACTAGCAATAATAAGGGTACGGGAATGATCGGATCGGGAAAATTAAGTTGCAACATGAAAAAGACCGCGGTGGAGACCGCGGCCTGATAATACATTGAAACTAAACTTATTGTGACGATTTATTGCGCTATGTTGCTAAAGGTGCTTTCAAAGAGGAAAGAGGCCAGGCGCACTGCAGTAGTGCTGCCGCTTTGTTTTTTCTCTTTTTCGGAGCTGTCTTCTACCGGGGTACTGGCCGGCTGCTCCGGGCCTTTGTAGCGGTAATGCTGGTGCAGGGAGTCTTGCTGCGATTTTTGCTGCTGCTCTTCCTGCGGCACTTTTCTTTCCCAGCCGTCTTCATTCATTTTCACGTCAATCTGGTCATTATTGTCCCATTCATTGTCCCTGTCATCCCACCACTCGTTACGCCAGTTGCGCCTGAAGTGGAAGTGGTTCCGGGCTTCGCGGTCTACCACAATGCTTTTGCCTACAGGCACCAGCACGGTAATTTCGATGCGCTGGTTGCGGTAGAGGGAATTGCGGGGTATGGAGAAACCGGAGGGGATGAACAGTACGGAATCCTGCTGCTGAAGGTGGTACTGTATCTGGCGGGCCAGCGTTTTGGCCTGTGCCACCGTTCTGCCCCTGGAGCTTTTTTCTATGCGCACGGCAAAGCTGTCTGTAGGGCTTCTCCTGATGTCAAGGCTGATATCGCCAATAATGGCCGTATCATCTACCACGCGGAGGTGACCGTCAAAAATATTCAGGTCGTCCATCTCAAAAAGGTCTTCAGCCTTGCGGATCACCAGTTTGCCGGAAGTAGGCTGGGTGATCCGGAAGTCATCATGTTCAGATATGCGGCCAGCGCTGAAATCGCGGGTAACAGACACTGCCAGCCAAACGCTGAATATTACGCCCAGCAACCAGAGGAAGCCCAGGGTGTACCCTGCGTATTTATTGGTTTGGCGGATGCCTACCATTTTCCTGACCAGGAACATGATAAGCGCGAGGATGGGAATACCTATCACCAGGGTGAGCGCAGGCCAGAACAGCATGCTTTGGGTACCGGCGTCAAAAACCAGGTCTTTGATCGGGAAAAGGGCCGCGGAAAAGATAGCGGCCACAATAAGGCCTACCACCGATATAAAAAGCAGTACTACTGCAAGGAACACAAAAAAGCCTTTTGCAATGAATGCGATGGCATTGGCCAGTCCCCTGAAGAAGCTTTCTATCGCAGATCCGGCATCTTTACCGAACTGTTTCCCGCGGCCCTCTGAAAAATTTTTTACATCGTCTCCCATCTTTTCCATCCTGGAACGAAAGGAATTCATTTCCTCCTGAACCGTTGCTTTAATATTGTTCAGGTCTACGCGCTCCCCCCGCATTTCCAGTTTTTCCGCGGCAGTAGAAGCTTCAGGCGTAGCAAACCAGAGAATGAAGTAGAGCAGGATGCCGCCGCCCCAGAGGCCAATGGCCATGATGGCAAAGAGAATGCGGAACACCACCGGGTCTACATTAAAATATGCGCCCAGGCCGCTACATACGCCGCCAAGCACTTTATTATCACCGTCACGGTAAAAACGTTTGCGGGGGCGGATGTACCTGGCGTAACTTTCCGCACCGGAAGGCTCGCTCTTGCCAGTGTTGCTGTTCAGCGGCTCGTCTTCAAACTGCTCAGGCGTACCCATGGAAGTTTTGATAGCCAGCACGTCTTCATCGGTTATGCAATGCGCGCCCTTGCGGATCTTGTCCTGGAAAACTTCGGCAATACGGCTCTCTATGTCACCCACTATTTCTTCCGCGCCTTCCTCCTGCGAAAAATACCGCTTCAGGCTGTCAAGGTACTGCCGCAGTATCTCGTAGGCGCTGTCCTCAATAGGGATCAGGCGACTGGACAGGTTTATGTTGATAATCTTTTTCATCTTCTAATACTGATTTAGGTTTTAGGTTACCGGATGGCTTTATTGGATGGTATTGTTTTGTTGGGTGAGCTGGTGTACGGCGTTGGCCAGTTCGTTCCAGGTAGCTTCCAGGTCCAGGTAAAAGGCTTCTCCCTTCTCTGTCATGGAAAAATATTTGCGCGGGGGCCCTGAACTGCTCTCCACCCAGCGGTAAGTAAGCAGTTCCGCGTTTTTCAGGCGTGTCAGCAGGGGGTATAATGTCCCTTCCAGGATGTCCAGCTTTGCTTCTTTCATTTTTTCAATAATGTCTGAAGGGTAAGCCTCGCCTTGCTTGATGATAGAAAGGATGCAAAACTCAAGCACCCCCTTCCTCATCTGTGATTGCGTGTTATCTATATTCATGGCAAGTGAGCTTTAAAAAAATCTTTTTATAACAGTTGATGACCATTTTATCATCTTCACAACTCAAAGGTAGAGAAAATTTACTACTATGCAATACACAATACCAAACAATGCAAAATAACTTGCTTTGAACATTACCGTCAATTCTTGTTATTGTATTGAATTTTAACCAGTTATCAGTCTTTTGAGCTGAAACGCTTGTTTTTAAATTGTGATGAGCGGTAACAGGAGAGGATGAGCAAGGCAAACAGCTGTAACTGACAGGTTTATAATGTGATGTGAAGCGATTTAACATTTTTTTGACGTAGTGAAATATGATTTTTTGCGTCCCGTAGTTATTTTTGCTTGAGAAAAAATTTGGATATTGCAGACCGGATGAAAAAGTTACTCAGTATATTCCTCTTGAGCCTGATGTGTATTCAGGTACTTCCTATAAAGGAAGTAGGGAAATTACTGTTTAACAACCAGATCGTAGAGGAGCATGTTGACGGGTGTTCATCATCGTCGAAGGGCGCCAAGCTTTCCAATGGTGATATCAACTGTCACCGTTATTCCGATTACGAAACGGAAATGAACCCGGACCTGTTTCTGACCAACTTCTCCTATGGCTACCGCGAAGACATTCCGGCCAGCCCCATACAGGAAATACAGACCCCGCCTCCCAATAACCGTCTTGGTTAATAACTGCTGCGCAGCTGCTTGCGGTAGCTGACGCGTTCCCGATTTTACTTTTTTATTCTACATCAGCATTACGCACTGGGTTTCTGCTATTGCAGCGGATTTGCGCCATGCGGCATTCCTGAAAGGATGCTGCGGATGCGCTGGTCCCGGCACTTTGGCAATATGCATCATGACTGCTGCATTCCCCGTCTGTAATCATAAACTATCGTTCATTATGAACAAGCAAACTTCTATATTTTCAAATATCAAGGGAGACCTTTCTGCCGGCCTTGTAGTGTTCCTGATTGCGGTACCGCTATGCCTGGGTATCGCATTGGCCTCCGGCGCACCCCTGTTTTCCGGAATGATTGCCGGTATTGTGGGCGGTATTGTAATTGGCTCGTTAAGCGGCTCAAACCTGAGTGTGAGCGGCCCGGCCGCAGGCCTGACAGCCATTGTACTGTCTGCCGTTACTTCTCTTGGCGCTTTTGAAACGTTTTTGCTGGCCGTAGTGCTGGCGGGGGCAATACAATTGGTGCTGGGACTGGTAAGGGCCGGTTCTGTAGCCAACTACTTTCCGTCTAACGTAATCACTGGCATGCTCACGGCCATTGGCCTTATCATTATTCTCAAACAGATACCGCACGCTTTCGGGTATGATGCGGACGCTGAAGGAGATTTTGCATTTATTCAGACAGACGGCGAGAATACCTTCTCTGCCTTGCTGAGCATGCTGAACCATATTCACCTGGGGGCAGTTATTATCACTATTATTTCTATTCTCATTCTGCTGTACTGGGCTAAAATACCCAAGTTGAAAGCTGTTCCGGCGCCACTGGTGGCCGTATTGCTGGGTGTAGGACTGAACCAGCTTTTCCTGGCCATGGGCTCCCCGCTGGGGCTTGAGCAAAGCCATCTGGTAACCTTGCCGGTAGCGGATTCATTTGGAGACTTTCTCGGCCAGTTCACCATTCCGGATTTCAGCCAGCTGGCCAACGGCAACGTGTGGACGGTGGCTGCTACCATTGCCATTGTAGCGTCTATTGAAACATTGCTGAACCTGGAGGCAACAGACAAGCTGGACCCGTTGAAACGCTATTCTCCCCCGAACAGGGAACTGAAAGCGCAGGGTATCGGCAACATGGTCAGCGGCCTTATAGGTGGCATTCCCATCACATCAGTTATTGTACGCTCTTCCGCCAACATTAACGCCGGCGGGCGTACCAAGCTGGCCGCTATTAGCCACGGCCTTTTGCTGCTGGTATGCGCAGCGCTTATACCCGGCCTGCTGAACATGATTCCGCTGGCCACACTGGCCGCTGTGCTGCTGGTGACCGGTTATAAGCTGTGTAAACCCACGGTGTTCAAACAAATGTTCGCCAAAGGCAAATACCAGTGGATACCTTTTGTGGTAACCGTTGCCGTTATTGTTTTCACTGACCTGCTCATTGGCGTAGGCGTAGGCCTGGCCACCAGTGTACTCTTCATTATGTGGGGTAACATGAAAAGCCCTTATTTCTTTCACCGTGAAAAGTACCGTACGGGAGACCTGATCAAACTTGAACTGTCACAGGAAGTATCCTTCCTGAATAAAGCCAACATCCTGCTCACGCTTGACCGCCTGCCGGAAAACAGCACCATCGAAATTGACGCCGCCAAAACAGTCTATATAGACCAGGATGTATTGGACATTATCCGCGAATTTTCGCAGATCAAGGCCCCGCAAAAGAACATAAAAGTTGTGCTCAGAGGATTCAAAGAAGCATACAAGATCAATAACACGGAGCATGTCTTTCTGGAAACGCAGGAAAAAGAGAAGCCGGTAAGTGTTGTCAGCAACGGCACACATAAGGAACTGCTGAAGGAACTGACCATGAATTAAATCACCATCTAAACTGAAAGAAACATGAAAGCACATAATAAATATACCCAGTCAAACCTCACACCTGAAAGCGCGCTGGAACTGCTGCGCGAGGGTAACGAACGTTTTATAGGCAATCTCCGTGCAGACCGCAACCTGCTGCAGCAGGTAAACGAGACCAGGGCCGGCCAGTGGCCTTTTGCCGCCATTGTGAGCTGCATGGACTCCCGCACTTCCGCAGAACTTATTTTTGACCAGGGGTTGGGAGATATTTTCAGCATCCGACTGGCCGGGGCCGTTATTTCAGATAACGTACTGGGCAGCCTGGAATACGCCTGTAAGGTAGCCGGCTCAAAAGTGATTGTAGTGCTCAACCATACGCATTGCGGGGCCATCAAAGGCGCGTGTGATCATGTGGAAATGGGCAACCTCACCGGTTTGCTGGGCAAAATACGGCCCGCCATTTTCCAGGAAAAAACCGTGAAAGAGAACCGCACGTCTTCCAACCACGAGTTTGTGGACGCGGTTACCTATATACACACAGAACGTTCCGTACAGGCCATTATGGAACAGAGTGTGATCCTTGCTGAAATGATCGAGAAGGGAGAGGTAGGCATTATTGGTGCCGTGTATGATGTAGAAACGGGCACTGTTACGTTCCTTGAGCATACCAGGCGGACCGGACAGCCGCTTGAGGAGGCTGAGGCAAAATCAGCGTAAGATGCCTGTATAAACCAAAAACCGGAAGAGCAGTCACTTCCGGTTTTTTTATGCTTACATATATTTATCTCCTTTGTGCCGCTTCACTTCGGCAACGTACTCCTTGATCTGCTGCTCGTTTTCTTTTTTACAGATCAGCAGCACGTCTGTGGTGTCTATCACAATCATATCGTCTAGCCCCTGCAGCAATACCAGCTTGTCATTCGGCGCTTTCACCATGCATTTGGTGGCATCTATCACCATTACGTTCTTGCCTTGTACGGCGTTGCCAAGGTAGTCCTTTTCGAGGTTCTCGTACGCGCTGGCCCAGGTACCCAGGTCGCTCCAGCCAAAATTGGCCGGTATCACATACACATTGTCCGCTTTTTCCATAATACCATAGTCTATGGAAATATTGGTACACTGTGAATAGATCTTTTCTATCACATCTTTCTCCTGCGGTGTGTTCAGCGCGGTTTTTTCCGCCACAAACAGCTCGTCCATTTCAGGCAGGTACGTATTGAACGCTTTCAGGATGCTCTGGGTATTCCACACAAAAATGCCGGCATTCCAGAGAAAATCCCCGCTTTTCAGGAAGGTTTTTGCCAGTTCCAGGTTGGGCTTTTCGGTAAACGTCTTTACCTGGTATACATTGTCTGCCACCTGCTGGGTTTCATACTGGATGTAACCATAGCCGGTATCAGGCCGGGTAGGTTTAATACCAAGGGTGAGCAGGGCATTGTTCTTCTGGGCAAACAGCAAAGCATTCAGGCAGGTGCTGGTAAACGCCGTGGCATCCATGATCAGATGGTCTGCCGGGGCGCATATCATGCTGGCCTTGGGGTCTTTTTTGTGGATCTTGTGGGAAATATATGCCACACAGGGAGCTGTGTTTTTCCGTGAAGGCTCGCTCACAATGTTTTCCTGCGGGAGATTGGGTAACTGCTTGGCCACAGTACCGGCGTACTGGTGGTGCGTTACCACGTAAATGTTCTCCTCCGGGATAAACTGTGTAAATCGTTCATAAGTCCACTGCAACAGGGTTTTTCCTGTATTCAGAATGTCCAGGAACTGTTTGGGATAGTCCGTGCGGCTGTAAGGCCAGAAACGGCTACCGATACCTCCGGCCATAATGGCCACATAAAAATGGTTATTCAACGGTGTCATCGCTCAAATAATTCCTTCTCGTATTAAATCGTGTAAATGTATAATTCCATGGTACTGATCACCTTTCATCACCAGTAGCTGCGTAATGTCGTATTCCCGCATAAGGTCCAGCGCATTCACCGCCAGTTCATCGTGCTGGATGGTTTTAGGATTGCGGCTCATAATGTCTGCCGCTTTTACGCCGGCGGCGTCCATATTCTTTTCCAACATTCTCCTGAGGTCGCCGTCTGTAATGATTCCCTCCAGGCCGCCGTTTTCATTTACCACACCGGTAACCCCCAGCATTTTGGAGGAAATTTCCACGATCACCTCCCGCAACGGACTCTCCAGCACCACCTTCGGCACCTGGTGCAGGCGACTCAGATCTGCCACCTTCAGGTACAGTTTTTTTCCCAGCGTTCCACCCGGGTGGAACTTCGCAAAATCCTCCGCGGTAAAGCCTCTCAGTTCCATCAGGCAAACCGCCAGGGCATCACCCATTACCATTTGGGCCGTAGTACTGGAAGTAGGGGCCAGGTTATTGGGGCAGGCTTCCTGGGTCACAAAAGTGTTCAGCACAAAATGTGCCGACTGCGCAAGGTAAGAATCTGGCTTGCCTACAATGGCCACCAGCTTGTTGCCCAGGTTATTTACCAGCGGCACCAGTACCTTTATTTCCGGAGATTCTCCGCTTTTGGAAATGCAAATTACCACATCTTCCGGTGTAATCATCCCCAAATCCCCGTGAATGGCGTCTGCAGCATGCATAAACAGGGCCGGCGTGCCGGTAGAATTGAGCGTGGCTACAATTTTTTGGGCAATAATGGCACTTTTACCGATGCCGGTGATCGCTACGCGGCCACGGCAATGGGCAATCAATTCCACGGTTTGTTCAAAATCGTCATTGATAAATTGCTCCAAACTCCCAATGGCCGCAGATTCCAGCCTTATTGTGCGTTTCGCCGTTTCCCGGATGTTTACGGTAGTCTTCTCTTTCATTGCAGTAAACACAAATTTATCATTTTTTAAATAAGCGAAGCGGCCATATAATTTATATTGACACAAACTGGTTTTTTAAGTAATTTCGTGTCCCCCAAAAAAACATGTTGAAAAATTTTCATCTATCTGTGCTGTTTTTACGCTCTAGAATTACATTCGTTAAATTAATTATGTGATGGCTGTTGCAAAGGTAAGTTTGTTGGATGCATTACACGAACACTTTGGCTTTGATTCCTTTAAGGGGAACCAGGAGAAGATCATTAAAAGCATACTTTCCGGAAAAGATACATTCGTGATCATGCCAACCGGGGGCGGTAAATCTTTATGTTACCAGCTGCCCGCACTAATGAGCCCCGGCGTGGCGCTCATTGTAAGCCCGCTGATTGCCCTGATGAAAAACCAGGTTGACCTGGTACGCTCTTATAGCAGCAAGGACAATGTGGCGCATTTTCTCAACTCCACGCTCACCAAGGCGCAAATAAAAAAAGTGCGCACAGACCTGCTGTCTGGTAAAACCAAAATGCTGTACGTGGCGCCGGAAACGCTCACCAAGCAGGAAAATATTGATTTTTTCAAGGAGCTCAATATCTCCTTCATTGCGGTAGATGAGGCGCACTGTATATCCGAGTGGGGGCACGATTTCCGCCCGGAATACCGTCGTCTCAAGGAAATGATAGACATGATCAGCAGCAAGTTGCCGGTTATAGCCCTTACGGCCACTGCTACGCCCAAGGTGCAGAGTGACATTGTGAAGAACCTTGAGCTGCGCAGCCCGGAGATCTTTATGTCTTCCTTCAACCGCCCCAACCTGTACTACGAGATCAGGCCCAAGCGCAAAAAGGAACAAACCATCCGGGAAATTGTCAAATTCATTCACCAACATAAAGGCAAAAGCGGCATCATTTATACGCTGAACCGTAAAACCACGGAGGAGCTTGCAGACATGCTGGTGGCCAATGGCATCAAGGCGGTTGCCTACCACGCCGGGCTTGACGCCGGCACCCGCGCCCAGCGGCAGGATATGTTCCTGCTGGAAGAAGTGGAGGTGATAGTGGCCACCATTGCCTTCGGTATGGGTATAGACAAACCTGACGTGCGTTTTGTAATACACTACAACATTCCGAAAAGCCTGGAAAACTACTACCAGGAAACCGGCCGCGCGGGGCGTGACGGGCTGGAAGGCATTTGTGTATGCTTTTACTCCTACCAGGACGTGCAGAAACTGGAGCACCTGATGCGGGATAAACCGCTCTCAGAGCGGGAAATGGGCGCTCAACTCATTAATGAAACGGTGGCTTACGCAGAAAGCGCCGTTTGCCGCCGCAAGGTAATACTGCACTATTTCGGAGAGAAATACGGGGAGGAAAACTGCGGCAAATGTGATAACTGCCGCAACCCGAAGGAGAAAATTGAGGTGAAGAACCGCGTTGTGATTGTATTGAAGGCCATACAGCGCCTGGAAGAACGCTTTGGTACAGAGTACGTGGTGAACATCATTACAGGCCGGGTGAACCCGCAAATCACCACTTTCCGGCACGACAAGCTGGACGTGTTTGGCGAAGGGAAAGAGTTTGATGCTCATTTCTGGAACTCTCTCATCAGGCAAATGATGCTGGAGGGTTTGCTGGAAAAAGACATTGAAGAGTACGGCTTGCTTAAGATCACGGAAAAAGGCCGCAAATTCATCAAAAAACCATATTCCATCTACGTTGCGCTTAACCACCAGTTTGACGAAGAGGGTGGGGGAGATGAGGAAGACGGCGGTGGCGGCGAAGTACAGCCTTCCGCAGACCCGGTGCTGTTTGAAATGCTGAAAGACCTGCGCAAGAAGGTTTCCAAAGAAAAGAACCTGCCGCCTTTCGTTATCTTCCTGGAAACCTCCCTGGAAGACATGGCCACACAATATCCTACCACCGTACAGGAGCTGGAAAAAATACAGGGCGTGAGCAAAGGCAAGGCCATCCGCTACGGTAAAAAATTTGTGGACGTAATTGCCGCTTACGTAGAAGAGAACAACATCATCAAACCAGATGATTTTGTGATGAAAAGCGTGGTGAATAAAAGCGGTCTGAAAGTGTTCATCATCCAGAACATAGACAAAAAAATGCCCCTGGAAACCATTGCCAGGAACAAGGAACTGAGCATCCCGGAGCTGCTGGACGAAATGGAGACCATTGTAGCCAGCGGCACCCGCCTCAACCTGGACTATTGTATTGACGAAGAGCTGGATGACTATGCGCAGGACGAGATCATTGAATATTTCAAGGGCTGCGAAACCTCCAGCCTGCAGATAGCCAAAGACGAGCTCACGGAAGGCAATTATACCATTGAGCAGCTAAAGCTGATGCGGATCAAGTTCCTGGTAGAGTACGGGAATTGACGGCCAGGCCAGGCAAAAACTGTCCGAGGAAGAAATTCTTGTATAAACTTTTTGTTTTTTGAAAGATTGTCTTACTTTTGCAGTCCCCTTACGGAAAAGGGGTACGCTGGTGCGGTAGCTCAGTTGGTAGAGCAAAGGACTGAAAATCCTTGTGTCGCCGGTTCGATCCCGGCCCACACCACACAAAGAGGTCACAATATGTGGCCTCTTTTTTTATGTCCTTCCGGAAACAAATACATTTTTTTGTTATTTCTCTTAAAAATTCCACCCCTTTTTTTAATTTTCACCGTTCATCCCTGTAACTGTATGCCATCGAGCACCGTTAGTACCTATAACACCGCCAGGCACCTGTACCTGCTGCACTGCCGCCTGAAAAAACAACGGCATTATATAAAACAACGGTTGCCGCCGCTGCTGCAAACCATACGCCCCGGAGAGGCAGCCGGAAACTTTCCTCCCTCCAGTATAAAACGGTTTTCAAAATACTGGGAATTAAGCCTGAATATAGTTTGTGACAGCTTGTACCTGCTGGTAGACAGGCAGCTGAGCCAGGAAGAACATGAGCGCATTCTGCTGCTCAGTATTTTTGGGCCGTTGTATGACGACCTGTTTGACGAGCGCATTCTGCAGCTTCACCAACTCGAAGCCTTCACGCTGGAACCGGAAAAACACCAGGCCGCCTGCTTCACAGAACACGCCGTGCAGCAATTGTACCTGCGCATACTCAACCTGTCTCCCTGCCGCAATACGGTTATTGAGCACATGCACCAGGTTTTTACCTGGCAGAAGGCTTCGCTGAAACAAATGTCTGCCCAGGTACAGGAAGAAGAGCTGTACGAGATCACCTACAAAAAAAGCTATTACTCCATTCTTTTATATTATTCCACGCTTAACTACTACCCGCCTGAAAATGTGAGGGCCATGCTGTATCCTATGGCCGGCCTGCTTCAGCTCACCAATGATGCTTTTGATGTATACAAAGATCTTGGCAGCGGTATATACACGGTGCCTAACCGTTACCTGAACTTTGACAAGATCATGCAGAAATTCCTTGCAGATGTAGCCCTCTTCAATACTTCCCTTGCTTCGCTTCCTTTTCAGCAACCCGCCAAAAACAAATACAGTATTACTATTCATGCATTGCACGCTATGGGCTGGATGGCCCTGAAACAGCTAAAAGAAAATGCCCGCGGCGTACAACGCCCGGAGGAGCTGGCCGCTCTGGGCCGCAAGGCTTTGGTATGTGATATGGACAGTTTTTCGCAAAAAGCGCGGTGGGTGCGCCAGGTAAAACATCTGGTGAACTACCAATAGGCCGGGCACCGCAAGTATGCAACGCCCGGCCCGGTGAGTCACTGCGCCAGCGGGTTATTTTGCAGCTCCACGTCTGGAAGTGCAAATATCAGTTTGGTCGGTACCGGTTTGCGGTTGGGGTTAGGGATAGCAGCCCGTACAGCGGCTATTTCCGTTGCTGCCCTGCCGGTGCGTACCAGGTCAAACCAGCGTTTGCATTCACCAATAAACTCATACCCTCTTTCCCGGAAAACAATATTGTCAAATTCAGTCTGGTTGAGGCCGGCAGGGAGGTCTGCCTGAGGGCTGGGTGCCAGCATGTTTACTCCGTATGCCCTGCGCCGTACCAGGTTGATGGCGCCGTAAGCGGCTTCTGTTGGGCCGTGCAGCTTGTTCTCCGCTTCCGCAAATATCAGCAGCACGTCTGCATATCGCCAGAAATAAAAATCGTTGCCGTTACCGGTATCTATAGGTGCATTCGGGTCCCGGTACTTGCCCATTCTCACATCGTAGCTGCCAGACTCTACTTCGGCATTGGTTACCACGCCGTTGATCAAATAGGAGGTGTAAAGGCTGAATTTTTTGCGGAGGTCGTTATTGTCCCAGTTTTTAATAAGCGGGGCCTGGGAAATAATGCCGCCAAATTTGTTGCCGCTTACGGAAAAACCTGCGGCCCTGGCGCGGGAGTCTGCCCAGTAAGACGCGAGGAAAGCGCCCCTGTCAAGCACTTGCGAAAACTTCAGCGAAAAAACATCTTCGCGGTTGGTGGCCAGGGTAGGAGAAAAGATCGTGGCAAAATCCGGCTCCAGTTCATAGCCGTAGGTAGTTTTTGCGTCTATCACTTCTTTTGCCTTGCTGTAAGCATTCTGGTAATCTCCCTGCGTCAGGTAAATGTCTGCCAATGCCACTTTTGCCGCGCCTGATGTGGCGCGGCCGGGGGCATCGGTTTTGGCTGGCAGTGCGGTTTCGGCAAACTTCAGGTCTGTAATGATCTGCTGGTAGACGGCCGGTACATCGGAAAGGGCCAGGCCCACATCATCTGCATTGGGAATGGGCTTGAGGCGCAGGGGTACTTTACCCCAGGTGCGTACAGCAAAGAAGTAACTAACCCCCCTGACAAAATATGCTTCACCGTAGGCCTTCTTTTTGATATCGTCAGGCAGGGTAGTGTTGGCATCAAGACCGGCAACCAGGGCGTTGGCACGGCCAATGGCCTCATACAGGGTGGTCCACGGCTGGTTAAGCGCTGTATTGCTGTTCATGAGGTTGTTGTAGTTGCTCCAGCTTTGCTGTGTGGCGCCCCCGTCTGCATATTCCGCCATGAGCTCAAAGCCCAGGCCTATGGTAGACTCCCACAACCGGCCGCGGCTTCGCGTCCAGGGTTCATACATACCGGTAATGGTTTGCTCCAGCGTATTGGGGTCCAGCACACCCAGTTCCACCGTGGCGCGCGGCTTTTCTTCCAGCAATTTGTTGCAGGCCATGTTGCCGGCAGCCGTAAGCAGCAGGAAACAAAATATAATATAACTGTATTTGCGTTGCATGATCGTCAATTTAGAAGGTGATGCTGAAACCAAAAGTGTAGGTTCTGGAAGCGGGGTATGCGCCCAGGTCTACACCCTGCCGGCGGTCATTCCCGTTGAAAGTATTCACTTCCGGGTCGTAACCGGAGTAGTCCGTCCAGGTGAGCAGGTTTTGCCCGCTTGCATATACATTAATGTTCTTTATGGTTTTACTGTTACGCAGGTTAAAGGCATAATCCAGCCGCACGTTCCGGAGCCTGAAAAAAGAACCGTTCTCCATGAACCGAGATGAACGGAAATGCGCATTGGCCGCGGCCTGACTGGGAACCGGGTAAAGCTCGTTGGCTACCTTCAGTTTGTTGAACTGGTTGGCCACGGTAGGCGATGTCAGCTCAAACAAACCTGCATTGTTAATGGTGGCGCCACTTACGCCTGCCCAAATGGAGCTGAGCGTTAACCGTTTGTAACGGAGCGTGGGATTGATACCATAATACAGGTCTGGATACGGGCTGCCAATGATCTGGTTATCTGCCGCATTGATCACATCAACGCCTTGCGCATTCTTGTCTCCGTTGAGATTTTCGTGAATAGGCACCCCGTCTTTATCAAGGCCCAGGAACCGTGGCCCGAAGAAGGCAGACAACGGCTGGCCCACGCGGATGATGCTGTTGGAGCCTGAAGCATCGTTACCACCGGCAATGGTGGGAATGTCTTTATTACCTTTGGTTTTGGTTACCTTGTTTTTGTTGGAGGAGAGGTTTACATCTACGCTGAAAGACCAGTTGCTGTTATTTACGATGTTGGCGCCCAGGGTAAGCTCCCAACCTTTGTTTTCCACTTCTCCTACATTATCTATGATCTGGTCCGGACCTGTGCCAATACCGGCGCTCACGCCCGCAGAGGGCGGCAGTTGTACCAGGGCCAGCAGGTCTGTAGTTTTTTTGATGTAATAATCAAAGGTGAGGCGGTACCGCTCGTTGATTATGCCCAGGTCTAACCCAATGTCTGTTTGGGTGGTGGTTTCCCATTTCAGGTTGGGGTTAGGGAAAGTGGGCGCCAGGCCAACAGCCAGCCCCGTACCAGCGCCCTGTGCGGTATTTACTGTGCGGCCGAGGTATAAGGACTGGTAGGGCCTGATGGCCGGGTTGCCGGCCTTGCCCCAGCTGGCACGCAGCTTAAGGTTTGAAATCCACTCCCTGCTTTTCAGGAATTCTTCTTCTGACAAACGCCAGCCTGCGGATACGGAGGGAAATACACCATACTTATTGTTTTCAGCAAACACGGAAGCACCGTCCCGGCGGAGGCTCACTGCAAAAAGATATTTGTTCAGCAGGTTGAGCCGCACCCGGCCGAAGGCGGAAACCAGCGTGTTTTCCACAATGTCTGTTACCGGCTTGCTCACGGAATTGGCGGAGCTGAAGTTATAGCTTTTCAAGGCGTCCGTACCGAAGCCGGAGGCCGCAATGTCTAGCGTGTTGAGCCGTTCCTTCTGGTAAGAAACGCCGGCAATGGCTTCCAGGTAAGTGCTGGTAGAGAAATCGTAACGGTACTCCAGGTAGTCTTCTGCCAGTACGGAGGTTTTGTCATATTCCCCCAGCTCCGCAGATCCTATGTTGTTGCCCAGGCGAGGCAGTATACGGGGAAAATACAGGTCGCGGCGGATATGGTAAAAATCCGCAGATACCCTTGTGGTATTGGTAAGTCCTTTCACCAGCCCGGCCCTGAAGTCAATACCTCCCTGCACCCGGGTGGTGGTGTTGCGGTCCAGCACCTCCAATGCCACGGCTACGGGATTTTCCACGTCAATACCATTGAAGGTGAAAGGAGATGTGTCCGTGTAACTGCCATCCGGGTTCTTGACACCAACGGTAGTAACCGAGCGCAGTACGGAACCGATGCCAGACTTGCCGAAGTTACGGGTATTGTCACCCACGGAAGGGGAGAAGCCGTTCTGTATTGCTCTCGATGCCATGAGGCGGGTTTGCACACTGAAGCGTTCGCTGATCTTCCCGTCAAGGTTAAGCCGTACAGAGGCCCTTTTGTAGCCGCTGTTCTCCACGATGCCCTGCTGGTCTATATACCCTGCAGATATAAAATACCGTGTACGCTCAGACCCGCCGGACACGTTGAGGTTGCTGTTAGACACCAGCGCCGTGCGGAATACTTCATCCTGCCAGTCTGTACTGATAGTAGGTGTGAAGTTGGCCAGGTCTGCCGGCATATTGAGCTTGGAATTGGTGTAATACCGCTTCGCAAAATCTACATATTCCTCGCTGTTCATCAGATCTAGCTTTCTGCGCAGGCTCTGGAAGCCCAGCGAGCTTTCAAGGGTAACCTTTGCCGGGCCCGCCTTGCCTGATTTGGTGGTAATCATCACCACGCCGTTGGCGCCACGGGAACCGTAAATGGCCGTGGCGGCAGCATCTTTCAATACTTCGATTGACTCAATGTCTGACGGGTTGATAGTGGAAAGACCGTTAGACCCGCGCACATCGTCGTTGAATTGGGGCAGCCCGTCTATCACGTACAAGGGCTCATTGCCCCCCGCAATGGAAGATACGCCCCTGATACGCATGCTGATGCCTGCGCCAGGCTGGCCGGAGGTTTGCTGCACCTGCACGCCGGCCATGCGGCCCTGTACCGCCTGCTCAATGCTTACGGCCGGTATTTCCTGCAATTGCGAGGCCTTCAGTGAGGTAACAGAGCCGGTAAGGTCCATTTTCCGCACGGCGCCATACCCTACCACCACCACATCGCTCAGGCTCCTGGCGTCTTCCTGCAGTTGCACGGCTACCGGCGTGCCCGCCGTTGCTGACACCTCACGGGTGCCGAAACCGATGGAAGATACCACCAGCGTCGCCTGGTCTTGCGGGGCCTGCAGGGAGAAAGTGCCGTCTTCCGCTGTGGCGGTGGCAATCCTGGAGTTTTTGATCTGAACGGTGGCGCCAGGTACAGGGGTGTTCTGGCCGGAGGTAACTTTACCCGAAAATCGTTTGTTTTGTGCATACGCTGATGCCTGCATGAACAACAACGCCAGCAATGCAAACAGGGGGCTAGTTTTTTGCATACGTTTTCATTTTAAGTGGAATCAATAAAAAAGAACGGGGCTACGGTCTGTTGGGTTTTTTACCGGTTTTTCGAAGAAAATACAATCGATTGCAATCTTAATTCAAGCTACGATATTTATTTGATATGGGATGTTGAAGGAACTAAATTCTGCTTTGAAGTTTTCAAGTAATAACAGTCCACAAAATCCATTTTGACGTGCGGTTCCTCGGGTGTGAAAATTCAATCTGACCGCTTTCTACTCCTCAAACTGCTGGCCTGCACATCAAGTGTAGTGGACAGCTGTACCACCGGCCGCTCCGTTGCAACGCCTTCTATTTGCGCAATCAGCAGCTCCGCCGCCTGCCGGCCTATTTCAAAGGTAGGCTGCCGGATGGTGGTAAGGGCGGGGAAGAGCAGCTCACTGGCGGGGTTATCTGAAAAGCCGGCCAGCGCTACCTCTTCCGGGATGCGAAGCTGCAGTTTCTTTAATACCTGCAGGCTCATAATAGCCAGCCGCTCCATGGAGAAAAACAAGGCATCCGGCCGTTCGCCGCCACCGGTAAAAAGATGTTCAATAGCATCTGCCGTTTCGCAGCTCTGCACAATCCACTCTTCCCTCACGGGAACGTTGTGCTGCCGTAATGCATCCCGGTAACCCTGCAGGCGTTTCTGGGAGGTGGAAAGCCATGGCGCCATAGACAAGATGGCTATGTTGCGGCAGCCTTGTTCCAGCAGGTGCTCTACTCCCTTAAACGCGCCGGCATAATCATCTACCACCACCCGGGGCCCTTGCAGCCCATCGTACACGCGGTCAAACATTACCACAGGAGTGTCTATTTCTTCCAGGTGGTCAAATTGCCGGGTGTTATTGGCCAGCGAAATAATCAATCCGTCTATTCGCCGGGAGGCCAGCAGCCGTACATTGGCCACTTCCCGCTCATATTCTTCATGGCTTTGGAATATCATAACATGATACCCCTTGCGGTAGGCATAGTCTTCAATACCGGCTATGGTTGCGGCGCAAAAGTTATTGGCTATTTCGGGCACTACCACTCCTATGATCTTGCTGCGTTTTTCTTTCAGGGAAAGGGCTATCGGGTTGGGGGTGTACTGCAGGTCTGCCGCCACCTGCTGCACCAGCAGCCGCGTGGCCGGGTTAATGTCATGGCTGTCCCGCAGCGCCCGGGATACGGTAGATGGCGCCATTTTGAGCTGCTGCGCAATGTCTTTGATAGTTGTGGCGTTTTTCCTGGTCACCGGATGATGATTTGTTAATTTTTCCCGCTATTAAATGTAATATATTTAATGCAAACGATTCCGGTATCGTTGTAACAAACTGCCTTTTTCGCACCCAAAGCCCCTACTGTTGCTTTACATGCCGTTGTTGATTACTTTTAAACATCTGCAGATGACGATATTAATTCCACATTCATTCTAATTTGATTTATGATGAGCACCTGTTTTGCCAGATCAATTATGTTTTTATTGCTGTTCCTGGGAGTTGCCGGCATTTCGGCCTGCAGCACCACGGGAAAAATAGATACCGGGAAAGTAAACTGGAAAAAGACCCGCGTGCTCGTGTACACCAAAAACGGGAAAGGCTACGTGCATGACAACATTCCCTTTGCCTCGGCCGCTTTCCAGAAAATGGGGCAGGAGCACGGGTTTGCTGTAGATGTATCCGACAATCCCGCCGTTTTTACAGATGACAACCTGAAAAAGTACGATGCCCTGGTGTTTACCAGCACCAATAACGACGTATTTGACACCGACGCGCAAAAAGTGGCGTTCATGCGTTACATCCAGTCCGGCGGCGGCTTCATGGGGGTACACTCCGCCATTGGCACCGAACGGAAATGGACCTGGTTTAAAATGATGCTGGGCGGCACCTTCTCCTGGCATGCCCGTTTTCAGCCGTTTAAGGTGGTTGTGATAGACCCGGCTCACCCCTCTATGCAGGGGGTACCAAAGGAATGGATGCGCGAAGACGAGTGTTATTTTACCAAAGAAATGTATCCTGGCATCAAAACACTGATAGCCCATGATGTAAGCAGCCTGAAAATCAGGCCGCATGACTCTGTGCTGGTCAAAAATGTAGGTTCCTTCGGGAACAATTACCCGGCCGTGTGGTACCAGCATTTTGACGGGGGCCACATCTGGTACACTACCTTCGGCCACGACAAAAAAGACTATCAGGAGCCCACCTACCTCCACCACCTCTACCAGGGCCTGCATTGGGTAGTGAGCCAGACGAAGGACCGGGACCTGTCCCGCGCTTACGCCACCAGCCCAGGCACCCCGGTACGTTATTAATAAATTACCTGACAGATGAAATATAGCTATGTACTGGCCGCAGGGCTGATGATGATGGCCTGCAACAACAGCCAGCCGAAAGAAGACAACAATATGGTACGCCTTATCACCCTGGCGCCCGGCCACTTTCATGCCGCCCTCGTGCAAAAGTCCATGTACCCGGAGCTGGACAGTGTGGTTAAAGTTTTCGCGCCCGAAGGGCCGGAAGTGAAGGCGCACCTCAGCCTGATAGAGCAATACAACACCCGCGCAGAAAATCCCACGCACTGGAAAGAAGAAGTGTATACCGGTAGTGACTTCCTGCAGAAAATGACGGCAGAGCCAAAAGGGGCCGTAGTAGTGCTGGCCGGCAACAATCAGCAAAAAACGGATTACATCAGTACAGCTGTGAATGCCGGCATGAACGTGCTGGCAGACAAGCCCATGGTGATTTCCGAAGAAGGGTTCAAAAAACTGGAGCAGATCTTCCCCGCAGCGGCCGAGAAAAAGGTGCTGGTATATGATATCATGACGGAACGTTCAGAGATCACCAATATGCTGCAGAAAGAGCTCCTGCATCAAGCCTCCGTGTTCGGCGAGCTGGAGAAAGGCACCGCAGACAAGCCTGCTGTGGAAATAGAGAGCATCCATCATTTTTACAAATCCGTTTCCGGCAAAACCCTGCAACGCCCTTCCTGGTTCTTCGATCCTTCCCAGCAGGGTGACGCAATAGTAGACGTAAACACCCACCTGGTAGACCTTGCCCAGTGGATCTGTTTTGATACGGCTATCATTGACTACCGGCAAGACGTGCAGATATCCAAAGGCGAAAAATGGCGCACGCCCCTGAGCCTGTCCCAGTTTTCCGCTATCACCGGTGAAAAAACATTCCCCTCATTCCTGCAGGGTTTCGTAAAGCAGGATACCATCCTGGACGTACCCGCCAACGGCACTATTTATTATTCCCTGAAAGGAGTGCACATCCGCGCCACCGCGTTGTGGAACTACGAAGCGCCTGCGGGCGGGGGAGACAGTCACTATGCCATTATGCGCGGCAGCAAAGCCAACCTGGTCATCAACCAGGGCAAAGAAGAAAACTGGAAGCCTGAGCTCTACATTGAGCCCCGGCAGAATGATACGGCCTACACCCAAAACCTGCAGGCCGTTATACAGCAGCTGGCAGCCAAATACCCCGGCATCAGCCTTGAAAACAAGGGCAACCGCTGGAAGGTGGTGATCCCGGACAACTTGAAAACCGGCCATGAAGCGCATTTTGCAGAGGTAATGCAGCGTTACCTGCAATTCCTGAAAGAAGGTAAAGTACCGGAGTGGGAAGTGAAAAACATGCTGGCCAAATATTATATCACCACAGCAGGCCTGGCCGTAGCCAAAGAAAAATAAACACATGAACGCATTTAGTTTAAAAGGAAATTTGGCCCTGGTAACGGGCGGCGGCTCCGGCATAGGGCTGGCCATAGCACGGTCTTTCATTGAGGCCGGCGCAAGAGTGGTAATTGCCGGGCGGCGGGAAGCAGTGTTGCAGGCAGCTGCAGCAGAACTGGGAAACGGCGCATCTTACAAAGTGTGTGACCTGTCCGTGCTGTCTGGCCTGGCGGCATTTGTCGAAAACATTGAGCAGGAATTCGGGCCTATAGACATACTGGTGAACAATGCCGGTATCAACCTGAAAAAACCGGCGCTTGAAGTAAGCGATGCAGAGTTTGAGAACATACTGCAGGTAAACCTGCAAGCCGTATTTGCCCTGAGCCGCGAAGCGGTAGCAAAAATGGCGCCCCGTGGCAAAGGCAGCATATTGCTTATCAGCTCTATGGCCTCACAATACGGCATTCCCAAAGTAGTGGCATACACGGCCGCAAAATCAGGCGTGGAAGGCATTACCAAAGCGCTGGCCGTAGAATGGTCTCCGCTGGGCATCCGCATCAATTGCATAGCGCCAGGTTTTATAGAAACGGATATGTCTGCCAAAGCGCTGAACAACGACCCGGAAAGAAAAAACCGCGTGCTGGCACGCACACCCATGCAACACCTGGGTAAACCTGAAGACGTAGGCCAGGCCGCCGTTTTTCTCTGTTCTCAGGCAGCCAAATATATTACCGGCGTAGTACTCCCGGTAGATGGTGGCAACGCCATCGGTTTTTAATGAACATTTAAAATCGCATTCCACATGAATAAGAAAAACACTGGTACGGAATCTTCCCGCAGGAAATTCCTGAAAAACTCCATCAAAGGCGCTGTAGGCTCGCTGGCGCTGGTAAACATCCCTACAATTGTGCCCGCGCATGTGCTGAAAGGCCCCATGGCGCCCAGCAACCGCATTAACGTAGGCGCCATCGGCAACGGCCGCATTTCACGGGAACATGATATGCCAGGCGTATGGAAACATGATAATGCCCGCATTATGGCGGTGTGCGATCTGGACAAGAACCGCCTGCAGTCTGCGCAAAAGCTGGTGCAGGATTATTATGCCAAAAAGAATATAAAGCAGGATGTGAAGATGTATGAAGATTATGAGGAGCTGCTGAATAATAAAGACATAGATGCCGTTATCATCAGCACGCCAGACCATTGGCACGTGCTGCCCGCGGTAACCGCTGTGAGGGCCGGCAAAGACGTATACATGCAGAAGCCCGCTTCACTCACCATTGCAGAGGGGCGCTTTCTCAGCAATGAAGTACATAAAACCGGCCGCATCCTGCAGATAGGCAGCCAGCAACGCTCCCAGCCGCAATTCAAAAGGGCTTGCGAGCTGGTGCGGAACGGGCGTATTGGCAAACTGCATACCATTTACGTAGGCCTTCCCACTGATGATCCTTCCCAGAGCACGGTAGAAAAAGAAATGCCTGTCCCTGCAGGACTGAACTATGAAAAATGGCTGGGCGAAACACCCTACGTGCCTTACACCCTGAAGCGCGTACACCCCACCAACGATTTTTCGCGGCCGGGATGGCTGCGTTGCGAGCAGTTTGGCGCAGGCATGATCACCGGCTGGGGTGCTCACCATTTTGACATTATGAATTGGGGCATGGGTACCGAATACACAGGTCCCATTGAAATAACGGCCAGTGCGGAGTTTCCGCCGGCAGGCAGCCTGTGGGACGTACATGGGCCCTTCAAGGCAGAGAACCTCTTCGCCAACGGCGTAAAGGTGCTGGCCAGCAACAGCTATCCCAACGGGGTGAAATTTGTGGGGTCGGAAGGCTGGATATTTGTATCAAGAGGAAATTATTCGGCAACCGCCAATGATCCTACTTCCCAGGCAAAAAATTCGAAAGCGCTGGATGCCAGCGATCCGAAAATTTTGACCTCCGTGATCGGGGAGAACGAAATACACCTGATAGACAGTAAAGACCACCATGGCAACTGGCTGGAGTCTATTATTTCCCGCAAACCACCCATTGCGCCTATAGAAGTAGGTCACCGTGCCTGCTCTGTATGCCTGCTTAACCATGCCGCCATGAAGCTGAAACGCAAACTTTACTGGGACCCGGTGAAAGAGGTATTTAAGAACGATGACGAGGCCAATGCCCTGCTCACACGGCCGCAACGCTGGCCTTATGTGTTGGCATAAACGCAGTAATAATAAAGAAATGAGATTCAACAAGGGCGTATCATCTGGTACGCCCTTTATTTTTTCAGCTCTTCAAATATCAATTTGATCTCGTTGTTCTTTTTCATGTCTGTGTTCAGGCCCAGCGTTTTTGTTTTGTTGCCGTAGCGGATGCGCAGCTCCGCGGTGTTGGGCGGTATACTGCCCAGGTTGTCTGCCATGAACAGCAAAGAGTTTTCTCCCGGCCGCAGCTTCACCGCTATTTTCTGCAACTTGTTTTTCACGGGAAAACCAATGGCAATCCACTCTCCGTTGAGGCGCAGGGAAATGCTGTCTCCATCTTCCACCTGCCCATCCCACAACTCCAGCGTCACGTTTAAAGTATCTACAGGTATGGTGGCCACGGGGGTAGTGCTCCTTTCTTTTGCCCGTTCCGTAAGTTGCCGGTTACTATCTGCACCTGGATGATAAAAGATATCTGCTATTAAAAAAGTGGCAAAGGCGTTGGCCCGGTGGCGGAAATCAAAAGTGTATCCCTTTCCGTCTATCTGCATGTAAAGGTTGCCGGTGTTGGGCGGAAGGCCGCCATAATTGTCTGCAAAAAAAGCCAGTACATTGCGGCCGGAATCCAGCTGCAGGGTTTGGCGGCGGTTGCTGTCATTGATCTCTGCCCTGCTGAAAATGGGCCGGCCGTTCTGCAGCAGCGTCACCGTGTCACGGTCATATTTTTCCTGGTCTTCCACCTGCAATTGTACTGTATTGTTATGCGCTTCTATCCGTTCATAAATGCCGTAATAAATACTGTCTTTGCCGGGGGCCGGTTTTACGATGCGTTGCGTGTGCGCATGCGTCCAGGGTGTATTATTGATCTTTCTGAAGCTGATGGAGTCCCGGTAAAGAAAATCGCGGAGCATTACCTTGGTATTCACCCAAAGATCGCCGTCATCATACAGGCCGCGCATAAAAATGCCGAAACGGTCTATCCACATGCGATGCAGGGTAAGCCGGCCGTTATCCTGGTCAAGCGTACCGTTGAGGTACCACATCCAGATGCCCAGCTTGAAGGGTTTTTCCTCTATGGGATATTTTCCCCGGCCTATGCCCAGTTGCGCATCGTTCTTCTTTGCCAGCAGCACTTCGTACACGCCTGAAAATTTGCCGTACTGCAACCTGATCTGTGCAGGGTATAGCACACCCTGTTCTGGCGCGCCTATTTGCAATTCCAGCACTATTGGCGGAATGTGAGGCCAGAGTTTGCTGTACATTTGCCAGGTACCCGTCCATTTATCGGTTTGGGCAACAGCCGCCGGTACAGTGCCGGTCAGAAAAATAAGAATGATGAACAGTTTCTGCATCAATACTGTAAAATAAAGATTTAATTTCGATAGCATCCTTCGGTTATGACAGCCAGAGAAATTTTACAACACCGGCTCCTGCATCAATACATTGCTGCATCTCCCGCCAAAACGCCGGCGGAAGTGGTGTCGCAATTATGTGCAGTACAGGCGCAAGACTTTGCCGGCGCCAAATGGTCTATTGGCCTGCGGGCGCCCGGCCTTACAGATGCGGCGGTAGAAGAAGCCATTGCCAACAAATCCATTGTTCGTCTTTCCAGCTTGCGGGGCACTATTCATATGATAGCGGCAGAAGATGTAAGATGGATCGGCAAATTGATAAAGCCCCGCATGGTGGCGGCTTACAGCTCTTATTACGCAGGCATCGGGTTAAATGAGGCCCTTTTTTCAAAAAGCCATGCCGTTATCCGCAAAACGCTGGAAGGTGGTAGGCAGGCTTCCCGTGACGAGCTGAAGGAAGCGCTGGAAAAAAAGAAGATAGATACCAGCGGCCACCGCATGAACCACTTCATCAGCAGGGCTGGGGTAGACCTTGTGATTTGCTGCGCACCGCGGCGTGGAAAGGAGTTTACATACACCCTGCTGGATGAATGGCTCCCTCCCAAAGCAGAAAAACAATCAGCGCAGGGTGGACTGGCCCGCCTGGCGCTGCGTTATTTTACTGGTCATGGCCCCGCCACCGCACAGGACTTTGCGTGGTGGAGCGGATTTACGCTCACTGCAGTGAAAGCCGCTATACAATCTACCGGCCACAGCCTGCAAAAAATCAGGTTCGGCGAACAGGAATACTGGATGGGGCCTTCCGCTTCCAAAACGCCCCCTGCCAACTCACTGTTTTTACTGCCCGGTTTTGATGAATACTACATCGGTTACAGTGACCGGGGCCTGTTGGCGGACACGGCCACGCTTAAGGAACTGATACCCCCCAATGGCATATTGCAGCCTACCATTGTTGTGAACGGAAGAATAGAAGGGACCTGGAAAAGAACGGTAAAAAAGAATGTACTGCAGCTGGAAGCCAATCCTTTTTCCCCACTGAGCAACACGCGCAAAAAGGTGATGTCAAAGCGTTCTACGGAATTTGGCGCTTTTATGGGGATGCCGGTCGAATGGATATAATTTTTATATTTTTGATTTCATGACCAAAAACCCGCTACCGCAACATGCTTCTACAGCATGGCGCCTGAAAGCCATTTTTACCGGTTCTGTGGGTAACCTGGTGGAGTGGTATGACTGGTATGCCTATTCCGCCTTTGCCCTGTACTTTGCACCGGTATTTTTTCCTGAAAGCAACAGCACCGTACAATTACTGAATACCGCCGCCATTTTTGCCGTGGGTTTTCTGATGCGGCCCATCGGTGGCTGGCTCTTCGGCAGCATTGCAGACAAGCAGGGTAGAAAAGCCGCCATGACGCTGTCTGTACTACTCATGTCTTTTGGCTCCATGATTATTGCCTGCACCCCGGCGTATAGTTCCATTGGCATGATGGCGCCCATTCTGCTGCTGCTGGCCAGGTTGCTGCAAGGCCTCAGCGTAGGAGGGGAATACGGCACTTCTGCTACTTATCTCAGCGAGGTAGCCACTGCCGGCAAACGCGGATTTTTTTCCAGTTTTCAATATGTGACCATGATAGGCGGCCAATTGCTGGCACTGGGCATACAACTGGTGCTGCAAAAAATTTTCATGACGCCGGAGCAGTTAAGCGAGTGGGGATGGCGCATCCCTTTCGTGATAGGTGCGGTACTGGCGCTGGTGGCGCTGTACCTCCGCACCAACATGCATGAGTCTGCCACGCTGGAAGGCAAAAAGAAAGAGCGTGGTTCTGTAATGGTGCTGGTAAAAAAATATCCGAAGGCGGTGATTACCGTGGTGGGCCTTACGCTGGGCGGCACCATTGCTTTCTATACGTATACTACCTACATGCAGAAATTTTTGGTGAATACCGTAAAACTCTCCAAAGAAGATTCTACAGTGATCACCTTTTCCCTGATGCTGATCTATGCCGGCATGCAGCCGCTATTCGGATGGCTGTCTGACAAAATAGGCCGCAAACCCTTGCTCGTCTGGTTTGGAGTAATGGGCACATTGTTCACTGTCCCTATCCTCACTGCTATCAGTCATGCCACTTCGCTGTGGACCGCATTTTTCCTTATACTCTGCGCCCTGGTGATTGTGAGCGGCTATACAGCCATTAATGCCGTGGTGAAAGCGGAACTGTTCCCCGCCGAAGTACGGGCGCTAGGTGTTGGCTTGCCGTATGCTTTAACAGTGGCGCTTTTTGGCGGTACGGCAGAATACCTGGCGCTGTACTTCAAGAATTGGGGGCACGAGTCTTATTACTACTGGTACGTAACAGGCTGTATTTTTATTTCCCTGCTGGTGTACGTATTTGCCAAAGACAGTTGCGCCAATTCCTACATAGACAAAGAACAATCATAAAGCCATACATATGCCTCCCTTCCGTGGAATGCCCTACCACTATCCTCCCGCTTTCTGTTACCCGCTTACAGAAGTGTGCATGTATATTTTGTTTACCCTATGCTGCATTCATGCATGGAAAAAAGGCCCCGGCAGCGTGGCTTACCTGCTGGGCGGGCTCGGCTTCGGGCTGTTGCTGGAATACGTGAACGTAGCCACCAGCGCAGGTTATGTATATGGAAAGTTTTGGGTGATGTTAGGCGCGGCGCCTAACGACATTCCCTTGTGCATAGGCATGGGCTGGGCGGTGATCATGTACACTGCCAGGCTGGTAACAGATGCTTTTGGCCTGCCCATTTGGGCAGCAGCAGCTATAGATACTCTGCTGGCCATCAATATAGACCTGAGCATGGACGTGGTGGCCTACCGCCTGCACATGTGGCATTGGGATTGGGAAAACCGTGCGGGCATTGAATTTTCGCTCACAGGCCAATGGTTTGGGGTTCCATACGGTAACTTTTACGGCTGGCTGCTGGTGGTATTCTATTACGCTGCCTTTGCCCGCTGGCTGGAAAGATCTTCGCTGCGCCGCTTTTATGTATGGCGCATTTCAACGCCATTATTATCGATCCTGCTTTCACAGGTAGCATTGTATATCTCATTGTTTCCGCTGGCTGACTGGCTCCGGCGGTTCAACGTTACCAGCGCCCACCGTTTTATGGCGCTGCTGATAATTTTCAGCGTTATGGCTGTAGCTGGTTTCCGCAAACGGAGACTTAATGTTACTGTTCATTTACCGCTGGTAACCTGGCTGGTTCCCGCCTGGTTTCACGTTTATTTCATATGCTGGTTTTTTGGCGCCGGCTTTTACAGGGAAAATGGCTGGATGACTTTCTGGAGCGTTACCAGTTTTGCGGCAGGTTTGCTGATACATTGGCTATTGTACCGTTACCTGCATCAAAAAAAGCGGGCGCTGGCGGCGTGATCATTATTTCAGTATTTTTGCACTCTATGTATTTATACATCAAGGCGCTGCATATCATTTTTGTAGTTACCTGGTTTGCCGGGTTGTTTTACATTGTGCGCCTTTTTATATACTACACAGAAGCGCAGGAAAAAGAGGAGCCGGCCCGCAGCATTCTGCAGGAGCAGCTGGGCATCATGATGAAACGTTTATGGTTCGGCATAACATGGCCCTCTGCCGTGCTCACCTTCATTTTCGGGCCATGGATGGTATTTTTGCTGGGTAGTATTCCCGGTTGGCTGTGGGTGAAACTTGCTTTTGTGCTGGGTCTCTATATTTACCATTTTCTTTTGCATGGCATCTACAAAGGGTTGATAAACGGGCGGTTCAAATACAGCTCTACCCAATTGCGCATCTGGAACGAGGTGGCCACCATCTTCCTGGTAGCTATTGTATTTCTGGTAATCCTGAAAAGTCTGCTAAGCACGCTATGGGCATTAGTGGGACTGGTAGTTTTTACGGTCTGTCTCCTGGTGGCCATACGTGTGTACAAGTCCGTCCGCGAAAAAAAGTAACGTTTATTTCTTTTTTCCAACGGTAACCTGGAGTGACGCTCCGGCGGAATACAACTTCACACTCCCTTGCCCAACCCCGCCCAACGGTACTTTCACAAAGGGCTGTATGCCCCAGTTGATCCTTCCGCGGGTTTCCCGCTCATAATTGACGCCCAGGTTCAGCACAGAAAAATAATGGTGGTTATTATTATTGTACTCTCGTGTATACTTGCCGCCGGAGTAGTTGTAATATTCGTACTTTTCTTTTACCATAAAGTAGGATGATGCGCCTGCCATTAGGCTCCAACGGGCCTGGGGCCGGTGCAGGAAAGTGTAGTGCAGGTTCAGCGGTACATCCAGCACATTACAGTCCGCTTCAATTATTTTGTAGTTGGTGGGGTAGTTGCTGCTGTAATCTTTATCCTCAGCGCCGTACAGTTTTTTGGTATAAGAAGCCCCCGTGCTCAGGTAGAAGCTATTGTTGATATGATATTTAATGATCAGTCCGCCACCAAACCCGATGCGCCCATGTTTGAGGGAAGGCACAGTGTTATAGTCCGGGCCAAGTGTGATACCTCCTTCAAAACCACGTTTACGAATTTTCTGCCTGGGCGGGGCCGGCTTCTCAGGGGCAGCAGCGGAGCTGGCAGTATCAGGTATAGCGTTCAAAATTTTATCTTGTTGGGCTGCGGTAACAGCAGGTTTATCCACATTCTCACGCTGTTGTTCCCTTGTTGTGTCAGGCAATTGATTGGTTGCGATATTTGTATAGTTGCCAGCCGCCGGTTTATTCAGGTTTTCATTTCCTTGCAGATTGTCAATCGCGGGTTTGCCAGGCCTGTTGCTGTTTGTATTATTTAAAGGTGCAGCAAATACCGGCTTATTGATGCTGACACCGGCGGTATTGACGGCGGGCACAGCGTCTGCGCTTGACTTATCCACAGTATCCACAGCAGTATTATTGCCGTTGATGTTTCTCCTGCTTGCTTCTTCATTGGCAGGCTTATCTGCAGCCTGTTGTGAAATACTATCGGTAACGGTTATACTATTCCTCGGTTCATTACTTGTAGATGGTGGATGTTGGGAAAACCACCACCAGCCGCCGGCACCCAGAAGAAAAAGCAATCCCAGCCCGCCGGACCACCACCAAAAAGCAGGGCGGCGGCGGTCTGCATCGTCCAGCCGCTTCTTCATTTGGTCCCACGCGGCGGGATCAAATGGTGCTTCTGCATCTTGCAGTTTTTTACGGATGCTATTTTCAAACTGTTCGCTCATTTTCTGATGCTTGCGCCAATTTTGTCGGCGTCTTTGTTTAGGGATGTTAATTCTTCTATCTTCTCTTTCAAAATTCTCTTCGCTTTAAACAAATTGGATTTAGATGTGCCTTCTGAAATACCCAGCATGGCGGCAATTTCCTGGTGCTGAAAACCTTCCATCACGTACAGGTTGAAAACGGTTTTGTAAGCAGGTGGCAGGTTTTGCACCAGAAGGAGTATCTCATCATAGGATAGTTTGTCCAAGGCTTTATCATCTGTAACTCCCAGGTCATAGGCCTGGGAAATGTCTTCAGCGAACGAAATTTTTTTCCGGCTCCGTAAATGGTCAATGGCAGTGTTCGCCATTATTTTACTGAGCCAGCTTTTAAACGGCCGGGAGGTATCGTAAGAATTGATGTGGTTAAAAATTTTCAGGAAGCCATCGTTCAGTATCTCAATCGCCTCATTTTTGTTGCTGGCGTAACGCAAACAGATGGCCATGGCATATCCGAAGAACTGCCGGTAAAGTGCTTCCTGGCTACCGCGCTTCCATTGCCGGCAACCTTCAATGATGTCTGATATGTCGTGCACTCTGTTTTTGTTACGATCCTGACTCTGGCAAACAAATGTTCCACATGGAACTTGTTCTACCAAAAGTTACTCTTCTTTTTTTAATTGTAGTCCGCTCTTTTTCTTTTCTCCACATTTGTACGTGCTGGAAGTAGTACTGGTTGCCTTTCGGTGTTTTTTTGGGTTTAAAAAAGAGACTTTTTAACATTGCGTCCGAAAATCGCATTTTAAAGCCCTTTTTTCGTCGTAAGATCGTTTTTGATACTTAGTATTGGGAACAAGGGAGATCGTGGAAATTTGAGGAGGTGATTTTTGGGGTTATTACTTACTGATTTTCAATATTTTATTAGTTTTTACGTTTGTTCTGCATTTCTCTGTATGAAAAAAGAGGTGCTTTTCTTCGGCACCTCTTTTTTTAACCATTTTAATAAATCACCGGCCCATAAAAACCATGAGTATCTGAACATCACTTGGGTTTACTCCGCTGATGCGACTGGCTTGACCTAAAGTGCGCGGTTTTATTTTCGTGAATTTCTGTCGTGCTTCATTGGAGAGTGAAACCAGTTTGGAATAATCAAAAGTATCTGGTATTACCAGGTCTTCCAGCTGGCTCATTCGTTGTACCAGTTCATTTTCCTTTTCGATGTACACATCGTATTTCACCTGTATTTCCACTTGCTCCAGCACTTCCCGGTTATAACCATTCAGTGCTTTTTCTACTTTCGGCAAACTGTTCTTCATTGAAATAATATCCAGACCAGGGCGGAGCAGCACCTGGTGAGCCCGTTGTTTTTGCGTGAGCGGGGCAGAACCATTTGCTTCCAGCCAGGCGTTGGTTTCTTCCGACTCAAGCGCCAGCTCTTTCAGTACATTTTTTACCTGTTCAACACCGGCAATTTTGGAGCGGGTTTTTTCCATCCTTTCTTCAGATGCCAGGCCAAGACGATAGCTTCTTTCCGTAAGACGAAGGTCTGCATTATCCTGCCGGAGCAGCGTACGGAACTCAGCACGGGAGGTAAACATGCGGTAAGGTTCATCAGTACCCTTATTGATCAGGTCATCTATCAGCACACCAATATAGGCTTCGCTGCGTTTGAGCACCAGGGGTTCCTGTTCTTTTACCTTCAGGTGAGCATTGATACCGGCCATCAATCCCTGGCAGGCAGCTTCCTCATAACCGGTGGTCCCATTAATTTGTCCCGCGAAAAACAGATTTTCCACCTGTTTTGTTTCCAGGGAGAACTTCAGCTGGGTGGGCGGGAAGTAGTCATATTCTATGGCATATCCCGGGCGGAACATCCTCGCATTTTCAAATCCCGGCACCATGCGAAGCGCCTTTTGCTGCACATCTTCCGGCAGTGACGTAGAAAAACCGTTCACGTAGATTTCCACGGTGTTAAAACCTTCCGGTTCTACAAACAACTGGTGCCGGTCCCGCTCCGCAAAACGATTGATCTTGTCTTCAATGCTGGGGCAATAACGGGGGCCAACGCCCTGTATCCGGCCCTGGAACATGGGGGAGCGGTCAAAACCCGTGCGTAACACTTCATGCACAGCTTCGCTGGTATAGGTAATCCAGCAACTTCTTTGCTGGTTGGGATGGATCTTTTCTACATCCATATAAGAAAAGCCGGTCATTTCCTCATCACCTTTCTGCTCTTCCATTTTGGAATAGTCAAGGCTCCGGCCATCTATGCGGGGAGGGGTACCGGTTTTAAGCCGGTCACTTTCAAAACCCAGGGATACCAGCTGTTCTGTGATGCCGGTAGCTGCCTTTTCGGCCACGCGGCCACCTCCAAATTGTTTATCCCCGATGTGGATCACCCCGTTCAGAAAGGTACCGTTGGTAAGCACTACCGCTTTGGCCTCTATATGATGCCCAAGACCGGTAATTACACCGTGGCAGCGGCCACCTTTTACAAGGAGGCCCTTCACCATGTCCTGGTAAAAATCCACATTGAAAGTATTCTCAAGCGCTTCCCTCCATTTGGCAGCAAACAACATGCGGTCACTTTGTGCCCTTGGGCTCCACATGGCGGGGCCTTTACTCCGGTTCAGCATCCTGAACTGTATCATAGACTGGTCTGTAACAATACCGGAATATCCTCCCAGGGCATCTATTTCGCGCACAATCTGCCCTTTGGCAATGCCTCCCATGGCGGGGTTGCAGCTCATTTGGGCTATTGTTTGCATATTCATGGTTACCAGCAACACTCGTGAACCCATATTGGCTGCAGCCGCAGCGGCCTCACAACCGGCATGCCCGGCACCGACAACAATTACATCGTAAGAAGGAAACATACTTGAATTTTGAAAGTGCAAAGTTAAGTATAAAACATGGATGGGAGGGGTGGATTTTGTGAGGAACATCTACTGCAAATAGAGTGGCCGCCGGCCTACCCAAAATTGTTTTCTCTTAAGAAATAACCCAGATGCGATCTTTTTACAATGTTCCACGTGGAACATTCATTAAATCACCCTAAAGACCACTCTTAAAACTAAAAGGAAGATGACAGCAATAATGTTCTACTGTCTATCAAACGCGAAAACACTGACGACGAGGAAGACGCTATTTCCTGGATTTCCACCAGCGGGCCTTTTTCCCTCTACATGCTATAAGGATGAAGAGGTTTACTTCCAATGTCCGTTAACTGTTCTCCAAGTGTCCTTTATAGCAGTTTCGCTACCAAGGTGTTTTTTCACCCTCTCAATCTTTGTAAAACAAAGCCTTCTATCCGGATTACCTTGGATTTCCTTTCACAATAAATGCCCTCTTGAACTACCCTTTCACTTAAGATATCGTTATAAAGACTCGTGCATACCCAATTACTCATTTCAGCCATACCTGGTGAATTTTGTATAGCGGTCATTCTCGTAAAACGGGCGGTGACCGCCTTAGACCATCCGTCGCTTTTGGAGAGCTAAACTTCTGTATATTTCAGTTCCTGCCTGGGAATATCCCCACAGACATTTCAATTATAGTCCAAATAGGCCTGGTGTAGAAGAAGAATAGGCCGATCCAGGGACGGACGGCCTTAGGTATAAGGATCAAATTAGCAATATTGGTCTCCGTTTAAAGCCCAGCATTCCGATCAGATGGCCTGAAACAGTATGCTATACCAGTCTGAAGCTCCATAAAAGGTAGAACAATATGTTACCCAGCATACCGATTCTCTTCGCAACAACAGTTCCCCCTATCCAGAATCAATATTGAAACTATGAACAGACAACCAGAAACCAAATCTCCAAATATGCCCAATTATCTTCAGCCGGCTAATCTTGCGCATATTTCTCATCTTGTATAGTCAAGGGAAATAAGAGTAACGGAATCCAACCTTCAGCATAAAAAACTACCGTAATGGGAGAGAGGCAGTACAAGAAAAACTCCTTCTAACATCCTTGGCAGTTGGCGGACGTCATCCACTAATACCCTTAAATTGTTGGCTCCCTTCAAAAAGCACATACTCTAATAATTCTTCAAATTTATTAGACCCCGCTAAGGCCCCCTAAAACAAAAAGGATGTTCCACGTGGAACATCCTTAGCTATCTTTCAAAATACAATTGTAGATATTCATCCTCCTTTTTCCTCATTAGTGCTTCCTCCTTTTCCGTTTTATCCTTATACCCACACAAATGTAAAGCCCCATGAAATATTACCCGGTGCAATTCGTAGTTTTCACTTACCCCAAAATTCTCTGCATTCTCCTTCACCCGGTCTATGCTGATGTAGATCTCCCCCTCCGTAATTTCAGGATTGGCCGACAACTCAAAGGTCACAATATCGGTATAGGTGTCATGCTGTAGAAATTCCTGGTTGATCTGCAACAGGTATTCGTCCGTGCAAAATACATACTGCAGATTAGCCAGGCCTTGTTCTTCTTTGCGAAATAATTCTGTGATGAATGCTTTTAAACGGGTACGGTCCTTTAGCCCTACCTTAACCTCGTGTGCGGAGAAATATATAGCCATAATGTAAAATTATAGCGAAAATCCCGATCTGCAACGGCCGTTTTTTGCATATTGGCCTTAGTACGATACCTTTGCATTGTAATAGCTGGGGCCTTGGTCACAGACTGGTTTTTAACTCGCTCAATAAATATTTATGATTAAACTTTCGTCTCTTACGATTGGCAAAAGCGCAGTGATCCGGGAATTTGAGAAAAGCGATCTCCATATAAAATTAATGGAAATGGGATGTGTACCGGGAGAAACAGTAAAGATCGAAAAGATTGCCCCCCTCGGTGATCCCATCTGCATTATTGTAGCCGGCTACAATTTAAGCCTCCGCAAAACAGAGGCAGATCACATCTGGGTGGAAGAAGTAGCTATCTAGTTCCAACGTTCAAGATTTTTATAAAGAAGGATGCTCTTGAGTATCCTTTTTTTATTACGCAAATTCCATTGATTATTTGTTGATCCCGCTCCTCAAGCTCATATTTTCATCTCTCTGCCAACTATTCTATTTAACACCGGCTCCTTGTTGTGAACAGTTTCATCGTAGGTAGCCTACAGCAGTTTCTGGCTGTTGAAAAGAGCATTTTTAAGTTCTTAACCTGGTAGGAGAGAAGGTTGGCCGGCACACATGAACAGCCAAATTTGGTAATGCCTCGCCAGTGTCTATCACCGCAAAAAAGTAGTTTATAATATATATTATAATGTATATCAAAAAATTAAATAAATAAAATACCAACTATCTATCAAAACAACAAAAGAAAAAGCTGCCCGCAAGCAGCTTCCCTAATCAGGTAAAAACATGTAATCAAAGTCCCGCTTTGGCACTGATCTCCAGCATACGGTCTATCGGTTTTTTGGCTGCCACCCGCAGAGATTCTTCCATCGTAATTTCCGGCTCTTCATATTCCATACACAGGTACAATTTTTCCAGCGTGTTCAACTTCATATGCGGACAATCATTGCAGGCGCAGGCATTATTCGGCGGCGCCGGTATAAAGGTCTTGGCCGGGTTCTCCTTCTGCATCTGGTGCAAAATGCCTGTTTCTGTTACAACAATATATTCTTGGGCTTCATCACGCTGCGTGAATTTCAGCAAGCCAGTGGTGGAGCCTATAAAATCAGCAATGGCCAGAACCGGTGCTTCACATTCTGGATGTGCAATGATCTTCGCCTTCGGGTGCCGCACTTTCAGCTTTGTGATCTTTTCAAGGCTGAATATTTCGTGCACCATGCATGCCCCGTTCCACAACACCATCTCACGGCCCGTTTTCTTGATCAAATAAGACCCCAGGTTGCGGTCTGGCGCAAAAATGATAGGCTGGTCCTTCGGAACGCTTTCTATGATTTTTTCCGCATTGGAGCTCGTACAAATAATATCGCTGAGCGCCTTGATGCCAGCTGAACAGTTGATATAGGAAATCACAATGTGATCAGGATACTGGTCCCTGAACTTCCTGAACAATTCCGGCGGCGCACTGTCTGCCAGGGAACAGCCCGCCTTCAGGTCCGGCAACAGCACCTTTTTCTGGGGACTAAGAATTTTGGCCGTTTCCGCCATGAAGTGCACACCGGCAAAAACAATAATGTCCGCATCCGTTTTCGCAGCCTGCTGGCTGAGGCCCAGGCTGTCACCTATGTAATCGGCCACGTCCTGAATATCTGGCTCCTGGTAATAATGCGCCAGGATGATGGCGTTCTTTTCCTTTTTAAGCCGCTCTATTTCTGCAAAAAGATCTAGCTGAACATCGACCTCCATATCCAGAAATCCTTTTTTCTGCAAATTTTTTTTTGCTTCCGTTAATGCCGTAATCATACACTATAATTTTTTTTCTTTTTAAAAAAGAAGAAAAGCCCACTACTACTAGGGGTGTGAATATGGGGGAAACTCATTTTCCTGACCATATACAAATGTAGTTGTTATTATTTTTTCTGCCGCTATCCACATGAAATTAACAGCGCATTTTCGCGCTGCTACTGAATTTGAGCGGCTTTATCCACAGTGTTAACAGGGAAACGGGTGAACAACTTTTTAAGGGTGTGTGTATTAAGAAAATGTTAAAACAGGCCGGTTATCCACTTCAGAAATTCCTTGACCAGCTTCCGGAAGAATAACAAATTTAGTTTTACCTACACCGGGTGCTCTCATTTCCCACAAAAAACGGGGTTTACCCCATGGTTATTAACAGGATTTGTGGAAAAAACACCTCACTTCGCTGAAATCTCCTGCGAGAGAAAATTTTTCCATTTCCGCCGGAGGTATTCACAAATTGTTGTGGATTATACGTGCTATATCCTTATTTTGTGGATAACCAAGACCTGCATTTTACTGGTTTCTACACCGGAAACAGCCTAATGACGGACTTTAAACGGGATTTATAACAACCAATACCTGTGCATTAAATTAAACCAATATGTGGAAAAAGTGTGAATGAAGCCAAAAAGCGGGACCTCCAAATACCGCGTAAACCCTTTACTGTATTGGCTTTGGAGCAATTAAAAGCGATTTTGCAGTTACAACTATTTTATTCTATTTTTGCTACCTCTAAAATTTAGACAATATATTATATGTCAGTTATTCAGAAAATCAGGGACAAGTATGCCGTTGTTATCATCGTATTGATATGCCTGGCTATTGTGAGCTTCTTGTTGCAGGACGTATTCTTTGGTTCCAGCCGTATGTTTGGCCAGTCTACTACTGTAGGTAAAGTGAACGGGGAAGAACTGGATTACAGGGAGTACATGCAACGTATTGAAAACTCCCAGAACCGGATGCGCCAGCAAATGCAGGGCGCCAGCCTCGATGAAGAAACACAGCAGTACATCCGTGAGGAAGCCTGGGACCAGTTCCTGCGCGAGCACATTATGAAAGCGCAGTATGAAGAGCTGGGCATTGAGGTAACCCCGGTGGAAATTGCTGACCATATTAATGGTAAGAACCCGCATCCCCTGGTGCTTCAGAATTTCACCAACCCAGAAACCGGCCAGTTTGACCGCAGCATTTTTGACCGCGTGCGGGAAAATGCACGTCAGGACCAGACCGGCGAAGTGAGTGCACAACTGGTGGCTTTTGATAATGCCATTGCAGAATACCAGAAAAACCTTAAATATATTACGCTGGTACACCAGGGCCTGAACTATCCCAAATGGCTGGCTGCGCAACAGGCTGCAGACAACGGCCAGAACGCCACCATCGGGTATGTACAGGTGCCTTACGCTACCATTGCAGACAGCACTATTAAAGTGACCGATGCAGAACTGAATAAGTATATACAGGACAACAAAGCCCGCTTTGAAGTGCCTGAAAGCCGCAAGGTGGAATATGTATCTTTCGATGTAATTCCCACCGCCGCGGATACTGCCGCCGCCATGGCGGAGCTGCTGAAGCTGAAAGCGGAAATGGATACCACTCCGGATATTGCCGGTTTCATCAAACTGAACTCAGACCTGGCTTTCTACGATGGCTATGCTTCCCGTAATGCCATACAGGTGCCTGCAAAAGATTCTATCATTGACCTGCCTGTAGGCGCCATCTATGGCCCTTACCGCGATAATAACGTACTGGTGTTCGCAAAAATGCTGGACCGTAAAACCATGCCTGACACGGTGAAGTTCCGTCAAATAGTGCTGATAGCTCAACCTGGCGCCGACTCTGCGGTTAAGAACCGTGCAGACAGCCTGGAAGCCGCCATCCGCAACGGTGCAGACATTGCAGCGCTGGCTACCCAGTTTTCTGATGATCCCAGCAGCAAACAAACCGGTGGTGAGTACACGCTCAGCCCCAACAGCTACTTTGCCAACGAGCTGAAAGAAGTGAAAGACTTTGTTTTCAGCGGTACCAATGGCCAATTGAAAACCATTAAGCTGGCAGTAGGCGGTTATGCTATTGTGAAGATCACCGAACAGAAGAACTTTGGCCCTGCGCTGAAAATAGCCTACCTGGCCAAACCGGTAGATGCCAGCACTACTACCAGCAGTGACGCTCTGGGGCTTGCCAATGATTTTGCTTCCAAGAACGGCGACCGTAAAACTTTCGAAAAAACGGTACAGGAAAAAGGACTGAACAAACGCATTGCAGATAACATCCAGCCGATGGACTTTGTATTGCCCGGCCTGGGTTCTTCCCGCGAAATTGTAAGCTGGGCTTATAAGGCAGATAAAGGCGATGTGAGCCCCGTGTTCACACTCGAAGATAAATTTGTGGTAGCAGTGCTCACCGGCGTTCGCAATAAGGGTCTGGCCCCGCTTGACGAGGTACGCCCGCAGGTGGAAGCTGAAGTGAAAAAGACCAAAAAAGCAGAACAGATAGCCGCCAAGTTCAAATCACCCGCCAGCCTGGAAGCCGCTGCCGCCGCCACCAACCAGCCGGTACTTACCGCAGAAGGTGTTAACTTCTCCACACCCTTTGTGCCTTCCATGGGCTTTGAGCCCCGTGTAGTTGGCGCTGCTTTCAACAAGGCATGGGGTACTGCAAAAGTGAGCGAGCCTATTCATGGTAACGGTGGTGTGTTTGTAGTGAAGGTGAACAGCTATTCACCCGCTCCGGCTCCCGGAACAGATTATGCACAGCAACGCCAGGCTTACGAGCAGAACCTGAAGCAGGTGGTAGACCAGCAACTGTTCCAGGTACTGAAAAAGAAGAGCAACGTGAAAGACAACCGCGCGGAGTTCTTCACGCAGAACTGATTTTAGAGAAATTACATATAACAAAAGGCCGGGAACTAACCCGGCCTTTTTATTTACGCTTCTGCGGCGCTGCCTGTTCGCCTCCCGCATGACGCTCCCATTACTATTGATTCTGCCGGAATCCGTAAATTTGCAGTATTATGGACGAGATTGTTAATAAAGTTGCGCAAAGCGCGCTTGCCACTATAGACCTGGAAAAGTTCTACCCCGCCGGAGAAACGGTTGTTTTTGACCTGAAAGACCATCTATTCATGGAGCTGATCCTGAAAGAAAAAGACTTCAGGGCGGGCCTGCTGGCGCTTGACTGGGAAGTATACCGCAATAAAAATGTGGCTATTGTTTGTACGGCAGATGCTATTGTACCTATCTGGGCTTATATGCTGGTGGCCAGCTACCTGCAGCCTGTGGCCGCTTTTTATGCCTTCGGGGATGAAGAGTTTATACATAAAACACTCTTCCTTAAAAATATTGCGGCCATTGACCCTCAGCAGTATCAGGACCAGCGGGTGGTTATTAAAGGTTGTGGAGATAAAGCCATTACAGAAGCAGCCTATGTGGAAATTACCCGCCTGCTGCGCCCCGTGGTAAAAAGCATCATGTACGGCGAACCCTGTTCTACAGTACCCGTGTTCAAGAAAAAATAAGCGTCAGAACCAGCCGCGTTTCCGGAATATAAAGATCATGGAAACAAAGATCAGCAGCATTATTCCCAGTACTACAAAGTAGCCATAGGGGCTTCTCAGTTCCGGCATTACGTCGAAGTTCATGCCGTAAATACCGGTAATAACGGTGAGCGGGGCCAGCAGTGTGGTTACAATGGCCAGTACCTTCATCACTTCGTTGAGCTTCTGGTTCATTTGCGCGTGGTACAGCTCCTGCAGGTTCATTACCAGGTCACGGTAGCTTTCCGCCAGGTCATTGGCCTGCACAATATGGTCATATACGTCCTTGAAATATTTCTCTGTATCTTCCACCAGCAGGTCATTCTCCGATTTCATCAACCCGTTCATCAGTTCACGCACCGGTGCAATGGAACGTTTGAACATCAGCATTTCTTTCCGCAGAAAATTGATGCGGCCCAGCGTACGGTTATTGGGCTGGCGTGGAATGATCTCTTCCAGTATCTCAATACGTTCCCCCAGGTGGTCCATCACCACAAAGTAGTTATCAACAATAGTATCCAGCAAGGTGTACAACAGATAGTCCGCGCCCTTTATGCGCAATTTGGTACCGCCGTTGCGCAGCCTCTCCCGTATGGGGTTAAACACGTCCCGGTCAGGATCGTCCTGAAAAGAGATCACTACATTTTTAGCCAGCACCAGGCTGATCTGCTCTATTTCCACGGATGAGCTTTCCGGCCGGAAATATACCATAGGCAGCAGGCAGAAAAGGTTTTCCCGGATCTCGTCCATTTTTGCCCGCTGGCCTTCGCTCAGGATGTCTTCCATGAGCAGGGGGTGTATGTTAAAGTTGTTGCAGATGATTTCCACATCTTCCCGCCGTACCCCGTCTACATTGATCCACTTTACACAGTCTGTTTTGCTGAACCGGAGGCAGCTCTGCACATCGGGCATTACTTCTTCCCGCACGCTTTTTTCATTGTATTCAAACACGGTCACCTTCACGTGATCTACCGGTTTGCGGGAGGTGGTGGCTGTAACCGGGTTAAAGTTCATCAGCCGCTGTTTCTTCACCCTGAACGGGTTGATAGCATCGGGAATGGGCAGTAGTGGGCGTTTGGCCATACCGGTGATTTTTTGCTAAAATAACTTTATTTCAGCATAGAACCATTTTGCCCGCTGCCAATAAAAAAAGCCTCCCGCTGAGGGGAGGCGTACTATTTTAATGGTGGTTGTGGTCAGAATTTGGGAAGATCTATATCTGGTTGCCGGCCCAGGGCGGGACGTTCAAACACATCGCCGGCCTTTGCATCTGCAGGCGTGAAACCGGCCGTCCATAAATAGAACATACCGTTTTCCGAACCGCCGCCAAAGTCAAGCCGGTCTTTGGCGCGGGCCGTAGCATCGTTGCTGAAGCGGGCTTTGGTCAGCTCTATCCACTCCCCTGTACTGGTTTTGATCCAGTGGTTGCCGAAGTAGCCTTTGCGGTACAGGTAGCCGTTCTCAAAACTGAAATTTTCAAGGAAGGAATAGAGGCGGCTCATGTACTTACCGTCTTTCGGCGCGCGGAAGCTGGCTATCAGCTTCCATTCCCTGTGTTCCGGAACATAGAAATAGGCAGTGTACTGTGTATTGGTGCCGGAAGGCACCGCATGCATTAGGAAGCGGTAAGTTTCACCGGCTTTCCAGTTGTACACCCAATGGCTGTGGCCGCCCGTGCCTTCGCCGCCAAAACCGTGGGCCACAACGCTGTCTCCCTTAGCCAGCAGCGTTACCTGGTCTTCATAACGCACCTTGGCCCTGTCATCCGGCTCCTTGCCGGAATCCCACACCGAAAAAATGATGCGGCGTTCACTAGGACCGTTTACCTGCATGCCGAAGTAGCCGCGGTGCCAGCCGCATGACATGAAGTAGGTGCCCAGTTTGTCTTGCCCTTCGGGCACTTTTATTTCACCATAGAACCATTCTACTTCTTTGCCTTCCGGCGGGCTATAGTTTAGATGTACGGAAGCGGAGCGGCGCCATGGTTTGGGATTGAACTGTATGTCTTTGGTGGCGGTACCTTGAAGGCTGATGCCTTTGACATCCGCGTATACAGCTCCTTGTTTTTCCAGGCCTTTAAGAGAAATGGTGTAGAAGCCCGGCTTCTTCAGCTTAGTTTGCAGCACCGGAATTTCCGTATAGCCGGTGCTGTTAGGAACTGTAACGATCTTTTCCGTGCCGTTGAGAGATACCCTTATTTTGGACAGACCATCACTTTTGGCCTGCAGCATCAATTTGAGGGAGCCGGTATTGGCCGCGTGAAAATAGAAGTTGACGGCGTTGGTGCTATCTGTCCATTTCACTACACCGTTGCGGGAAGATACATCCACCCCTTTTTCTTCCGGCACGGCGTAAGCCGTAAAGCCGGGTAAAACCACTGGCCCCTGTTGGGCTTTGGTTATGGGCGCGCCTGCCAGCAAAGCCAGCAGCATCAAAGAGTAGCCTGATCTTATCATAAACATTGCAAATTGAAGTACACAAATAAAATCTTCCGGCGCGGTTGATGCAATGCCGCGCCGGAAAAAGTGACAATTTACTGAGAAAGAGGCTGGTTTCAGGGGGTGAGAATGGTGCAATTGCACCAGTTGACATAAATAAGAGAGAACACCCTTACCAGGCGGGGCACTTCTTTTTCCGCCGCATGGGTGATGTCATGTATGCACAACGATCTTACCACGCCGTTCTCTTCCAGCCCGTAGTAGCAGCCGGCGGCGGTAGAAAGGGCAAAGCCGTGCTTCACAAAGCCGGGTTGATCCTGTATGGCAATGCTGCCAATGATGTTGCTTTTGAGGAAGGTTTTCAGTTCAAAAAGCGGAATGAAAAGCTCCGGAGAGCCCACCTGCCGGCGGGTGTATAAACGGTGATATTGCCGCATGCCTTCAGCAAATACCCTGCTGTGGTTAATGCGTACATCCTTGATCTCATCCATCTCCTCTCCAACGGCGCACAGCTTGCTGATGTTGATAAACTCTGCCTGCCGCCAGTCGTTCCCGGAAAGGGTCACCGTAAAATCCGGGTAAGCGGGTAAATTGGTCATAGGAGGGCGTTCATCGGAAACGGTAGGTAGGGTAAACCAGGTATCCATATGGAACACATCACTTTACCCGAATATATGACGAATTTTTGTTAAATTTTAGGTCTTTCGTGTAAAATTTGCCTTATTTCTTCCGTTTGGCCTTTTTGTAGGTGATCTTCACGTTGGCCACACCGGCGCGGGTCATATTCAGGCGGCTGGCGGCCTTGCGGGAAAGATCTATGATACGCCCTGCTACGAAGGGGCCGCGGTCATTGATCCTTACCTTGGTGGTGCGGCCATTGTCAAGGTTGGTAACTTTCACTTTGGTGCCAAAAGGCAGGGTGCGGTGGGCGGCCGTCATTTTCCGCTGGCGGAACGTTTCGCCGTTGGCGGTTTTGCGGCCCTGGAATTTGTCTGCATAATAAGAGGCCTTGCCGGCTTCCGTTACCTTGCGGGCGCAGGAAGAGGCACAAAACAGGGTGGCGGCCAGCAGAACATAACGGAACATATTGCGTAGTGTCATAAGCTGATCTCTTAAAGCGGCATTTCCATAATGGCATCGTTCATAAAAAACCCGTTGCCAATGTCTATATCTTCTTCCCCTGTTTTGGAGAAGCCGATGCGTTCGTAGAAACCGGTGGCTTTGTTGTGGCGGTTCACATTGAGTGAAAGCCGCTGCATGCCAGCTTCGCGGGCAATGCGCGCCACTTCGTTAATAAGGGCTTTGCCCACTTGCCTGCCCTGCATGGAAGGAAGGATGTATATTTTGTGCAGCTTGGAAACCGGCTGCTGTTTGTAATTCAGCTCATACGCCGCAAAGCCGCCGAAGGTGCCGTCTACATCGGCCAGTAGAAAAACGTGGCCTTTCTCTGCGGTTTGCTGCTGCAGCGCGGCTGGACTGTACATCATGCTCAGCATATATTCTATCTGCGAAGCCGTCAGAATTTCCCGGAAAGTATGCGGCCAGGTAACCAGCGCAATTTCACGGACAATCTGCAACTGCTCCGGCCCGGCGGTAATGATTTTCAGCATGCCGCAATTTACGGAAAAACAAAGAGGTGCCTTGTTTGTTATTCTACAAAAAAAGGATGCGGTCTCTTCTTTTTGTATTACTGACTTCCCTTTGTCTGCCTTTGCAAGCCCAGTTGAAGCCCGGCTTTGATGCAGATGAATATGACCAGCTGATGCGGTTGCCTTACAATGTTGATAGCCCTGCTGTAGAAAAGGCAGTTCCCGGTTTTACGCTTTTATACGTTTCTCCGGAGGTAGGTTTTTATAACCGCTGGAGCTTGTGGAAGCGGAGTGACAATGTGGGTGTTATACGGATACGTGGTACGGTGGGCAAGCTGGAAAGCTGGCTGGCCAACTTCTACGCCGCCATGGTGCCTGCGCAGGGTACGCTGCGGCTGACAGACAGCACCACTTTTACCTACAAGCTGGCAAAAGATACCGCCAAAGCATACGTACATGTTGGCTGGACGGCCGCACTGGGCTATATGGCGGCAGACATGGTGGCGCATATCAAAGAAATGTACGCCGCAGGCACCAAAGAGTTTATAGTAATGGGCCACAGCCAGGGAGGCGCCATTGCCTTCCTGGCCCGCTCTTACCTGCAATATTGTGAAGAGCTGCCGCATGATATCCGTTATAAAACTTACTGCAGCGCCGCACCCAAGCCAGGTAACCTTTATTATGCATACGACTTTGATAACCTGACCCGCAACGGATGGGGCTTCCGTGTGGTGAACAGCGGTGACTGGGTGCCGGAAACCCCCTTATCCCTGCAAACGGTGAATGATTTTAATGACCCGAACCCGTTTACCAACATCAAGGGAGAATTGAACAAACAAAAATTCTTTGTGCGGCTGTACGGCAAAATGTTGTACAACAAGTTAACACGCACTACCAACCGGTCAGTGAAAAGGTTCCGGAAATACCTGGGCGGGTTTGTATACAAATTGTCTTCCAGACATCTGCCCGGCTTTCAGCAGCCAGCTTATGTGTTCAGCAACAATTACATGACGGCGGGTACGCCTATAGTATTGCTGGCGGATGAAGAATACTACCGCCGCTTCACGTTTGACGGCAAGAACATTTTTATACACCACGGCCTGGAGCCGTACCTGTACCTTTTGCGGAAGCACTACAAGGTTCAGGACTGAATGCGGGAGAAAAGAGAGGGATATTCTATCACTACGCCATCTTCATCTACCAGCAGTTCCGCCTTGAAATCCCTGAACACTCCTTCGTACAGGTAAGTGTTTTCAGCAAGGCGGGTATAAAACTGTTCTACCGGCTTCACTTCATTTTTAAGTACGTTGATGTACAATACATCCAGGTGGTGTTTCTCCCCGGTTGGCAGTTTGAGCCTGTTGATAGGCAGGGTGTTGGTGAACGGTGTGAGAGAAATGTCTATATCTATGCAGTGTTCCCATTCCGGGCGGGCATGGCCGCTTTGTGTCCATTTACCGTCAGGGTCGCGCTGAATGGAGATCCATGTGCATTCGCCGCCTTTTTCTATGGCCATTTCAAGGGCGGCCACCTGCCAGGCGCTGTCTGTCACAATATCGTAGTTAACGGAAAACGGCTCGTCTTCCCCGAAGCCTACAATTGTGCCGTCTATTCGTATATCCGTTTCTGTTGTTTCAATATTGCAGTACTCCATCATCTGGTAATACAGCCCTTTCCAGACAATCTGTTTTCTCATATACATTTATTGATTGCTGTTAAAGGTATCTCCCTGGTTGATGTCTCCCGTCTGGAAACCTTTTTTGAACCAGTACACGCGCTGGGCGGAGGTACCGTGTGTAAAGGCATCGGGCACCACATAGCCGCGTGATTGTTGCTGCAGGCGGTCATCCCCAATGGCATTGGCGGCATTGAGCGCTTCTTCAATATCTCCCGGTTCTATAATGCCGGCCATCTGCTGCGTATGGTGCGCCCATACGCCGGCCAGGAAGTCTGCCTGCAGCTCCAGCTTGACAGACAGCTTGTTATACTCCGTTTCACTAAGGCGGCCACGCATGCGCTGCACCTTTTCGGAAATGCCCAGCAGGTTCTGTACATGGTGACCCACTTCATGGGCTATCACGTACGCCATGGCAAAGTCTCCCGGCGCGTTGAGGTTGTTTTTCAGCTCATCGTAAAAAGAAAGGTCTATGTACACCTGCTGGTCTGCCGGGCAATAAAAAGGGCCAGAGGCGCTGGTGGCATTGCCGCAGGCAGACTGTACCATTTCAGTGAAAAGCACCAGCCGGGGCTCCTTGTACTGCTGGTTGTTTTCAGAAAATATCTTGTTCCAGACATCTTCAGTTTCCGCCAATACTATCTTCACAAATTTAGCCGCTTCATCTTCCCGGGCCTGCTCTTCAGGAGACATTTGCCGCTGGGCCGCGCCGGGTTGGGTGTTCATTACCTGGGAGGGGTCTCCGCCAAGAAAATAGACAAGCAGCGCAATTACTATGGCGCCAATGCCGCCTCCGGCAACAAGCCCGCCACGGCTTCCACGGCGATCTTCAACATTGCCGCTTTCACGGCGTCCTTGCCAACGCATAAGGTTTGAGGTTTTAGTTAGTTACCCTAAATTTAAATAAAAATATACTGGCCGGAAAATATTGTAACTTTATTACCGGGCAGATCAACAATTGTATTGTTCTATATTCGTTTTTGATCTATCCTTAGCTTAGGAAGATATGCACCTGCAACTTAACCCTACACCTGACACTGATAACATGAGATCAGTAAAAAACAGAAATCCCCCTATTGTCCGCAAGCTGAAAACCCTATTCAGGCGGCTCATAAAGGCGGGTACCGCGGAACTGAAAGACGAGGAGGCCATTGCCCGTGTGGTGATGGTCAACAAGCTCAGCCTGGCTTTCGGCGGCGTTATTCTTATCATTGCCCCGGTTATGCTGTGGTTCCTGAACGGCATGCCGTCTATTTTTATTGCCATTTCGGCAGAGTTCGTGATCAACTGCAGCGTTATCTATCTCAACCACCGGCGCCGGTACAAAGCGGCCAGCCTGGTGCTCTATTTCCTGCAATGCATGGCCATTGTGTATTTCGGCTTTTTGCTAGGCAAGCTGCTGCAGCTGCAGTTCACCATCGTTTTTTTGCTCTCCATCATTTACCTCATTTTTAAAGAAGACCTGCTGCGCAGAATAGCGTTCATTTCCGCGCTGGTGGTGCTGGCCCTGCTGGAAGCTTCCTATTATTTTCACGATACGGAGTCAGTTATCCCCATCAGTACCAACACCGCCTATGTTATACACCTGCTGGTAGTGCTGGCCGTACTGTATATTATTGTAGTAGTGAGCAAACCCTACGTGAGAAGCAATGATATTAACGCCGAACTGAAGCGGGCCAATGATTTCAAGCGGGTGTTCGTGTACCAGGTGATCCACGAAATGCGCACGCCGCTGAACGCCATCTTCGGCGTGGCGCAGCTGCTGAAGAAGGAGATCAGGCTGAACGATGAGCTGAAACCTGTAGAACCGCTGACAGACCAGCTGCTGGCCGCCAGCAATAACGCGCGGAACATCATTAATGACGTGATGGACATGGCGCAGATAGAATCAGGACAAACGGAGCAGGTAAGCGAAAATGTTTTCTGGCTGAAGCTGTTCTTTGCGCATGCCATAGAAATGAACAAGGTAGTGGCCCGCAGCCGGCATATGCAGCTGCGGCTCAGCATAGAGCATATGCCCGAGATCATTGTGGGAGACTCGCTCAAGCTGATACAGGTAACTACCAACCTGCTGGCCAACGCCATCAAATACGGGGAGAAAGGCAGTGTGGTGCTGTTAAAGATCACCGGGTATAAAAAGACCTGGAGCATTTCAGTTATTAATGACGGGCCGGGCATTGCACCGGAGAAACTGGCGGTGATATTTGACCCCTTCGTAACAGACAAAAGGAAATATACGGAAGGCACCGGCCTGGGGCTTTACATTGTAAAGAACAAGGTGGAGGCCATGGGCGGTACCGTGGGGGTGGAAAGCTTGCCGGGGAAACAGACTGTTTTTACGGCCACATTGCCGTTGCTGGAAGGGCGGGAAGAAGATATTCCCGCGGAAGAAAGACAGCCGGAAGTATCAGACCTCCAGGATGTCAACGTGTTCATTGCGGAAGACAATGAGCTGAACGCCCTGCTGCTCAGCCGGCTGCTGAAGCAGATAGGCTGCAACGTATCTGTTGCCCACAACGGGCTGGAGCTGCTGCAACTGGCGGAGAAAGACACGCCAGACGTGGTGATACTGGATTATCATATGGACGTAATGGATGGCGAAGAAACGCTCCGTTACCTGAAAAACGACCCGCAGTTAAGAGAAATTCCTGTAATAGTCGCCACCGGCGATGCTTTCCTTGACTCCCGCGAGGCCCTGGAGGCCGCGGGAGCAGACGCTTTCATTGAAAAACCGATAGACCACAGAAGGCTGCTGCAGCTGCTGCAAAAACATTTGCACCGTAACAATGAGGAGTTACAGGAATAAGGACTTGTTTGCTTAAGCTGCAGGTACTTTTTCCGGAGTTGTCAGCAGGGTTTCTTCCCAGATAGATTCAGGGTGTTTGTACCGTTGTGTGTATACCTGCCACATCCAGCTGGCCTGCACGCCTCTTTCCAGTCCGGCCAGGTGTACCTCCATGAGCGCGGCCTGTTCGGGGAAGCTGCCTTGCAGCGAGGCGCAGCGGTTGCGCACGGTATCAAGCAGCTGCACGTATTCTACCAGCAGTTCCCGCACCAGGGCGGCGGCATGGTAAATTACCTGGAAGAGGGACAGCTCTGGTTCGTTCAGGGCAATGACCATCAGCAGGTTGGAATCTGCGCCGTTCTGTATCACTTCCTTTTCAAAGGAGAACAGGTCATTGGAAAGCGCGCCGAAAGCGGCCGTTACCCAATGCAGCCTTTCCAGCTCCTGGTCTATGCCCGCCTGCCGGAGCCAGTTCCAGTCAAGAAATAGCCCGTCTCCATACTCTACCCAGAGCACAATATGATGCATGCCGGAAAGATGGCAGCGCAGGTCTATGTACTCGTCTACCGTCTGGATACGGCCCATGGCCGCGGCGTTGTTATCCCGGTGGGTAATGGCCAGGTGATAGTTGTACAGGCGGTGGAATTTTGTGAACCACTCCGCCGGGGAGGTGTCCCTGAAATTGCGCAACACCTCGATGTTGGCCCTTTCCATGTCAGGCGCTGAGGCCGGGATGCGCAGGTGCGGATCATACTTGCCCATGCGCTGGATGATCTGTTTGGCCTCCCGTTGTTGCTCTGCGGAAAGCTGGTGGAAAACGTCGCGGCCCATCACATCGTTCAGGTAAAAATCGATAGTCAGGTTCTTCATCATGTTGAGCATACGGTGAGGCTCCGCACTGGGATACAGGAAAAGAGCGCAGGTGATGTGATGCCTGGCATTGTCAAGCCAAACGCCGTATTGTTCCCCAAAGGCTTTGGCTGTTTTGCGCAGTTCGTCGCTTTGCGGGTGGGGGCTGAACTCCTGGCAATATTCATCCAGGCGGAAAGCGCCATGGTTAAAGAGCTCCTGCAGGGAAAAGGTGGTGGTCCTGCTGAGAAAGGCATACTCTTTCCTGATTTTCTCTAGGGTAGCGGCAGTAGTGTTGCTGAGTGCTTTGTGTGGCATAACTTGGTAAATTAAAGTGAAGAAAAAAGGTGATAGAGATATTCATCACTAAAAAGTTACGCACTTTCATCCGCATGTGACAGGGCCAGCTAATATGTTGATTTAGCTTAAATTATATGCATTTGATCTGCTGTTTGGCAGCAGTGGAGAAATTTATCAACAAAGAGTTTTCCACATAGGCAGGCACAAAAAAAGGCCGGGTAAAAACCCGGCCCGGCTGAAGGTTACAACAAAATCTAAACCTGCTTATGAGAAGAGTTAAAAATCATTTGTTACATGGAGAGGAACATCAGAGAATGATCTTTGCTCTCCAGCTGGGAACTGCCCATCAGGAACTCATCTACCTTTCTGGCACATTCCCGTCCTTCACTGATGGCCCATACCACCAGTGACTGGCCGCGGCGCATATCACCTGCTGCAAATACTTTGGGAATGGAGGTCTGATAAGCCTTTTCCGTGGCTTTAATATTACCGCGGTCATCTGTTTCAACACCCAGATCGTCTATCATGCCTGTATGCTGCGGTTGTATGAAGCCCATGGCCAGCAATGCCAGCTCACAGGGAACTTCTCTTTCCGAGCCCGGTACTTCCACAAAGCGCGCTGGCCGTCCGTCTGCGCTGGCTGTCCATTCCAGGTTCACCAGCTTCAGGCCTTTCAGGTTGCCTTTACCATCTCCCACAAATTCTTTGGTGGCAATGGCCCACTGGCGGTCTGCCCCTTCCTCGTGAGAGGTGGACGTTTTCAGCACCATGGGGTAAGTAGGCCAGGGCATAAATTCCGTACGCATGCCGGGGGGCTTGGGCATCAGCTCCAGCTGGGTGATGCTTTTGGCGCCATGGCGGTTGGATGTGCCCACACAGTCTGAACCGGTATCGCCACCACCTATCACTACCACATTTTTACCGGTGGCCAGTATATCTTCTCCCTCTACCGGCAGTTTGCTTACGCGTTTGTTCTGCTGTTTGAGGAAGTCCATTGCAAAATGTACACCTTTCAATTCGCGGCCGGGAATGGCGAGGTCACGTGGAATGGTGGAGCCGCCGGCCAGCACTACTGCATTGTATTCACGGAGGATGTCATTTACACTAACGTTCACACCCACGTTCGCATTGCACTGGAACACAATTCCTTCTTCTTCCATGAGCGCCACCCTGCGTTCAACCACCCATTTTTCCAGCTTGAAGTCGGGGATGCCGTAGCGGAGCAGGCCGCCGGGCTTATCGTCCCTTTCAAACACGGTTACATTATGGCCGGCATAGTTCAGCTGTGCCGCGGCAGCCAGGCCTGCGGGGCCGGAGCCTATCACGGCTACTTTTTTGCCGGTGCGCACACGGGGGGCTTTGGCTTTCACCAGCCCTTTGTCAAACGCTATTTCAATAATGTGTTTCTCAATTTCCTCAATGGCCACGGGCGGCTGGTTAATGCCCAGCACGCAGGCGCTTTCACAGGGGGCCGGGCAAATACGGCCGGTAAATTCCGGGAAGTTGTTGGTAGAGGTCAGCACATCATACGCCTCCTGCCAGTCTTTACGGTACACCGCGTCGTTAAACTCGGGTATCACGTTACCCAGCGGACAGCCGCTGTGGCAGAAGGGCACGCCGCAGTTCATGCAGCGGGCCGCCTGTTCGTTGAGCTTGGGCTCAGCGAAGCGCTCCACAAATTCATTGTAGTGCTTTACCCGGTTCTTGGGGTCTGCCTTGCCGGGCAGCTCCCTTGTAAATTCCAGAAATCCTGTTGGTTTACCCATATCTGTCTCTGCTTGATCTCTTTAAAAGTTGATTGTTACGCTTTGCTCTTCACACCTTTTGACGCTGCTGCTTTCAGTGCCGCCTTGTATTCTTTCGGGAATACTTTCACAAAGTGGCGCAGCTGGTTTTCCCAGTCTTTCAGAATGAACCTGGCCACGGTGCTGTTTGTGTAGGCGTGGTGCTTGGTCACCAGGTCGTGCAGCAAAGCAGCGTCCTCTTCACCCACCGGGTCCAGGTCAATCATGTCAAGGTTGCAGCGGCCGGCAAAATTGCTTTTCACGTCGTATACAAAAGCGATACCACCGCTCATGCCCGCACCGAAGTTGCGGCCGGTTTCTCCGAGTATGACGGCCTTACCGCCCGTCATGTACTCGCAGCCGTGATCTCCCGTGCCTTCCACTACCACGGTAGCGCCCGAGTTGCGCACGCAGAAGCGTTCGCCGGCTTTACCGCGGATGTATGCCTCACCGGAAGTAGCGCCGTAAAGGGCCACGTTGCCGGCAATGATATTTTCTTCTGCCTTGAAGCCTGCTTCCGTTGAAGGGTACAGTATGAGCTTGGCGCCAGACAGGCCTTTGCCGAAGTAGTCATTTGCTTCACCTTCCAGCTCCAGCGTAACACCTTTGGTATTGAAGGCGCCAAAGCTCTGGCCGGCGGAACCGGAGAATTTGAAGTGCACGGTATCTTCCGGCAGGCCTTCGCTCTTGTAAACCTTTGATATTTCGTTGGAAAGGATGGTACCGATGGTCCTGTCCGTATTTTTCACCTTGTACTGGCCAAACACGCGGGTTTTATTTTCCAGTGCCGGCTTGGCGGCTTTCAGCAGCTGCCAGTCAAGCACCTCCGCCAGGCCATGGTCTTGCTCTTCCATTTTATACAGGCCGGTTTCATCGGAGGCCGGTTCCCTGTACAGGATGGGAGACAGGTCCAGGTTTTTGTATTTCCAGTGGGTGATGTTGTCACGCACTTTCAGCACTTCTACCTGGCCCACCATTTCTTCAACGGTGCGGAAGCCCAGTTCAGCCATGATCTCACGCAGTTCCGCCACCAGGAAGTGGAAGAAGTTCACCACGTGCTGCGGGTCTCCGGCAAAGCGTTTGCGCAGTTCGGGATCTTGCGTGGCCACACCTACGGGGCAGGTGTTGAGGTGGCATTTACGCATCATGATGCAGCCTTCCACCACCAGGGCAGCGGTAGCTACGCCCCATTCTTCCGCACCCAGCAGGGTGGCAATGGCAATATCACGGGCGGTTTTCAGCTGCCCGTCTGTTTGCACGGTTACGCGGCTGCGGAGCTTATTGCGAACAAGGGTTTGATGTGTTTCTGCCAGGCCCAGCTCCCAGGGCAGGCCGGCGTGTTTGATAGAGCTGATGGGAGATGCGCCGGTACCGCCGTCGTGGCCGGAAACCAGGATCACATCCGCATGCGCCTTTGCCACACCGGCGGCAATGGTGCCCACCCCGGCCTTGGATACCAGTTTTACGCTGATACGGGCGGCGCGGTTGGCGTTCTTCAGATCAAAAATGAGTTGCGCCAGGTCTTCGATAGAGTAAATGTCGTGGTGCGGCGGCGGTGAGATCAGGCCTACGCCGGGTGTGGCGTGGCGCACCTTGCCGATCCAGTCATCTACCTTATGGCCGGGCAGCTGGCCGCCCTCACCGGGCTTGGCGCCCTGAGCCATCTTGATCTGCAGCTCGTCTGCATTGGTGAGGTAATAGCTGGTTACCCCAAAGCGGGCGGAGGCCACCTGTTTGATGGCGGAGCGCATAGAGTCTCCGTTGGGCAGGAGCTCGTAACGCATTTCGTCCTCGCCCCCTTCGCCGGTATTGCTTTTTGCGCCAATGCGGTTCATGGCAATGGCCAGCGTGGAGTGTGCCTCATGGCTGATGGAGCCGAAGCTCATAGCCCCGGTGGCAAAGCGTTTCAGGATGCTTTCTGCCGGTTCTACTTCTTCCAGCGGTACGGCGGGCCGGTTACGCTTGAAGGTGAACATGCTCCGCAGCGTGGCCGCTTTCTCGCTCTGCTCGTTAACGGCTTTGGAATATTTCTTGAAAATATTGTAGTCATTCATCCTGGTGGAATACTGCAGCAGGTGAATGGTGGTTGGATTAAACAGGTGGAATTCCCCTTTGCGTTTCCATTGGTACACGCCGCCGGTAGAGAGGCGTTGTACGGGCGTTTCCTTGCGGCCGTAGCTGGTCCAGTGTTTGGCCAGGGTTTCCTGGGCAATCTGGTCAAGCCCCATGCCTTGTATGCGTGACACGGCGCCGGTGAAGTACTTGTCAACAACGGTTTTGTTGATGCCCAGTATTTCAAATATCTGCGCGCCCTGGTAAGACTGCAGGGTGGAGATGCCCATTTTGGAGAACACTTTCAGCAGGCCTTCGCATACTGCCTTGATATAGTTCTTCTTCAGCTTGTCTACATCCAGCTCCGTCTGCAGCTTGCCACTCAGGCGCATATCGCGGATGGTGCTGAGGGCCAGGTACGGGTTGATGGCGGTAGCGCCAAACCCGAGCAGGCAGGCAAAGTGGTGTACTTCCCACACATCGCCGGCTTCCACTACCAGGCCTACCTGGCCGCGGTAACCTTTGCGGATGAGGTGGTGATGCACGGCGGAAAGCGCCAGCAGGGAGGGAATAGCGGCATGTTCGGAGTCAATGGCCCTGTCTGACAGGATGATCACTTCGAAGCCGTCTTCCACAGCATCTACTGCGTAGCGGCACAGGCGCGCCAGGCCTTTTTCCATGGAGCCGGGCTTGCCGTCTGCCTTGAAATAGGTGTGCAGCGTTTTAGCCTGGAAGATGCCGGTATCTATGCTGCGTATCTTTTCCAGTTCGTAGTTGGTGAGCACGGGGTGCGGCAGTGCCACGCTGTGGCAGTGCAGCGGGTCTTCATCCAGCAGGTTGCCGTTGTTGCCCAGGAAGGTGGCCAGAGACATTACCAGTCTTTCCCTGATAGGGTCAATGGGCGGGTTGGTTACCTGTGCAAACAGCTGTTTGAAGTAGCTGGTGATGTGCTGCGGCTGATCGCTGAGAATAGCCAGAGGCACGTCTGTACCCATGGAGCCCACCGGCTCTTTGCCATCAATGGCCATGGGGGCAATGATGGTTTCCAGGTCTTCCGTAGAATAACCGAAAGCACGCTGGTATTTAAAGATCTGCTCTTTTTCAAGGTGGGTGAAGGTTACACGGGGTTCCGGCAACTCATCCAGGCGGATCTTGTATTTGTTCAGCCATTCTGCATAGGGCTGTTGCGAGCAGATGTTCTGTTTCAGTTCCTCATCTCCGATGATGCGGCCCTGTTCCATATCTACCACAAACATTTTACCCGGCTGCAGGCGGCCTTTTTCTTTTACGTTCTTGGGATCGATGGGGAGCACGCCTGCTTCGGAGGCCATGATCACCCGGTCGTCTTTCGTTACCACAAAGCGGGAGGGGCGGAGGCCGTTCCTGTCAAGCGTGGCGCCAATGATCTTGCCGTCTGTGAAAGAAATGGAAGCCGGGCCGTCCCAGGGTTCCATGAGGGAGGCGTGGTATTCGTAGAATGCTTTTTTCACCGGGTCCATGTCGTTGTTGCCGTCCCATGCTTCGGGGATGAGCATCATCATTACATGGGGGAGTGAGCGGCCGGTGAGGTTCAGCAGTTCGATCACATTATCAAGGCTGGCGGAGTCTGACTGACCTTCTTCTACAATAGGAGCGAGCATTTCCATCTCTTCCGGTGTAAAATATTTGGTCACAAAGCTGGTTTCGCCGGCGCGCAGCCAGTTGAGGTTGCCTTTCAGCGTGTTGATCTCGCCGTTGTGGGCAATATAACGGAAGGGGTGCGCCAGTTTCCAGCTGGGGAAAGTGTTGGTGGCAAAACGGCTGTGAATGAGGCCGAATGCGGATACCATTCTTTCATCCCGCAGGTCTGTATAATAGTGGCCTACCTGGTAAGTGGTGAGCTGGCCTTTATATACGATGGTTTTGTGGGAGAGGGACGCGAAATAAATCTCCGCCTTGTCTTTCGGAATGGAGTTGCGCACTGTTTTGGTAATATAATTACGCAGCACGAACAGTTTGCGCTCAAACTCCTCCGGGTCGGAGATCTGGTAGGGGCAGGCAATGAACAGCTGTTCAATTTCCGGTTCTACGGAAAGCGCTGTTTCGCCAATGCCGTCAGGGCGTACGGGCACTTTGCGGTAGCCCAGTATGTCCAGCCCGATCTTTTCGGCGCAGCGTTGTATAATTTCGCGGCACTCTTCGCGCCAGCGGGGTTCTTTCGGGAAGAATACCATGCCCACTCCGTACTTGCCCAGTTCAGGCAGGCGGATGCCCAGTTTCAGACATTCTGCATATAAAAACTCATGCGGCATCTGGATCATGATGCCGGCTCCGTCGCCTGTAGTGCGCTCGCACCCGCAGGCCCCGCGATGTTCCATGTTTTCCAACATGGTTAAAGCATCCCGGATGATCTGGTGGGACTTGCGCCCTTTAATATGTGCGGTAAAGCCGGTACCGCACGCGTCGTGTTCAAATTCCGGACGATACAAACCTTCTTGCACTTGGCTCACTTTTCGCATTGGCGTTTAGATTTTTTCCTTTTCAGATACACACCTCCCGGTGGGGTAAGCCCCCGGAATGGATGTACCGTAATTGCTTGGGAACAGGTATAAAGATACTAAGAGAACGCGGGATTTTTTACATAAAACTCTATTAAACGGTAAAAATTTAGAAATATTTAAAATGGGCAGCTATTCCATTTGAAAATTATGAAAATTGCACGGGGTTTTGGGCATCAAAAAAGCCGGGTTGTGCCCGGCCCTGGTAATAACTTGTGTAAAACTCTCTGCTCAGGGCTCAAACTCAAAATGCACGCGGCCATTCCTCATTTCCACCCGCAGCGGATCGCTGATCATGCTTTCATTCTGCATACGATCAAGAGCCGTAACAATATAAATATAATTGCGCCCTTTAATGTAACCATGATCTATCACCACGGGGTCTGGCATCTGGGGCACTATGCCAATTATCTTCGTGGGATCGTTTATGTTCACCACCTGCCCCTCTTCAAAACGGTACAGCACGTACTGGCGGGTTTGTCCGGTGGTATCATCATCCGCCCAGCGTACTTCCAGCCCGTCCGGCTTCTCAAAGGCGTCTGTGAAATAGGGAGCTTTGGGAGCGGTATTGTCCAGCCAGGGCATGGTTGGCCGCAGGGCGGGGTAGCGGTAAAAGTGGTTGCGCAGGGAATCCCCAATGCCCATGGGGTTGCCGTCAAAAGACTTGGAGCTGTAGAACGCGCTGCCCTGTATGGTGGCCAGGGCGCGGGTGGCCTGCACCTGCCGGGGCATTTCTCCCGGGTCTCGCCAGGCGGCCGAGCTGCCAATGCGGTAAGCGCCGTGGCCAATGTACATGTGGCGGCCGTAGGCATGGGCGGCCCACCAGTTCACCATCACGTCAAAAGGCACCAGGCGGTGACCAAACTCCCAGTACAGCTGCGGCATCAGGTAATCTATCCAGCCCAGGCGCTGCCATTTGATCACGTCTGCATAGAGGTCGTCATAATTGGCGAGGGCGCCGCGGGTGGGGGAGCCGTCAGGGTCTTTATCCCGGTTGCGCCAAACGCCAAAGGGGCTGATACCGAATTTCACCCAGGGTTTTTCCGCCTTGATGGCCTTGCTCAGCATTTGAATAATGGTGTCTACGTTGAAGCGCCGCCAGTCGTCAATGGCCATGCCCCGGCCGTAGGTGCGGTAGGAGTTGCCGTCCGGGAACTCGCGGTTGGCAATGCGGTAAGGGTAGAAGTAGTCATCAAAATGCACAGCGTCAATATCATAGCGGCGCACCACGTCGCGCACCACATCTGTTACATAACTGCGGGCTTCAGGTATGCCGGGGTCGAAGTACCTGTTGTCTCCATAGGTTACGAACCACTGCGGCTTGAGGCGGGTGATATGGTTGGGGGCAGTGTTGTTGCTGCGGATATTGACTGCGGCGCGGTAGGGGTTGAACCAGGCGTGGAACTCTATGCCGCGTTTGTGCGTTTCCGTTATCATGAACTCCAGCGGGTCATAGTAGGGAATGGGGGGCTGGCCCTGCCGGCCGGTAAGGTATTGGCTCCAGGGCTCGTAAGGGGAGGCATAAAAGGCGTCGCTCACGGGGCGTACCTGGAAAATGATGGTGTTGATACCGTTGCGCTGGTGCTTTTCCAACAGGGTAATGAACTCCTGTTGCTGCTCCCGGGAGCTGAGCCCCTTGCGCGAAGGCCAGTCTATGTTCTCGATAGTGGCAATCCACACCGCCCTCATTTCCCGCTTGGGAGGAAGCTGGGCACTGCTTTGCTGCACCATGCCGCACAATAATAAACCGGCCAGTAAGTACTTCACCATTTTTCCTGTAACGTTTATCCCTGAAAAATGCGAAAATAAAGCGCGCGCTGTCAAATCCCAAATACGGAACTGCCTCATTTTCAGCAATAGAGGGAAGATCGGTTTTTTTCAAGACGGTTCGAATACTTATATCACTGGTAGTTTATTACCTTGCCGGAGAATAGCCAGAGTGCTGCATTTACGAGTGAAAACAGGGTTGTAACCCTGTGAGAAGGCTAGGGTAAGCGAAGGGTAGGTGGACTTGATGTGGAGATGATACGGATTTGGTGCGGCAATGAAGTGGGCCTGCCGCTGTTAGGTATGAAAAATGCATGATATATGTGCATAAAGGCCGGAATTACCTGCGGATAAAAAAGAATAAGTGCGGCTAACGGAGGGGGCGCTCAAAAGCCTGCACTTCCTTTCCCGCAAAAACTGTTGTATTTTGATCTGGCTTCATTCCACGCATCATGAAAAAGGTCTTCATTATTATATATGCGCTCCTGGCAAACGGCAGCGCCTTTGCCCAAACCGCTCCAAAGCCCATTGAAAGGGCCGCGCAAGACTTCCTGGCTGTGCTGGACACCGGCGCCCGTCGCCTGGCCTGTTTTCCATGGGAGGAAGAAGAACGTTTCAACTGGCACTTTGTGCCCCGCGCCCGTAAAGGCCTGGCCCTCAAAGACATGACGGATGCCCAGCGCGCCCGCGCCTACGCCCTGCTCAAAGTCTGCCTCAGCAGTGACGGCTACAGGAAGGCCACCACCATTGTGGAAACCGAATACGTGCTGCGCGCCCTGGAAGGTCGCGGGCCGGATGATGAGTACCGCCATCCCGGCAAATACTATTTTTCTTTTTTCGGGGAGCCCGCAGCAGGCAAGCCCTGGGGCTGGCGTATGGAAGGCCATCACCTCTCCCTCAACTTTTCCGCCGTTACCAATAGCCTGGTAGCCGGCACGCCCGCATTTATGGGCGCAAATCCGGCCATTGTGCCGGAAGGCCCGCATAAAGGCCGGCAAATACTGAAAGAAGAGTCCGCCCTGGCCTTCGAGCTGTTAAAAACGCTGGATGCCGCACAGCTGGAGAAAGCCCTGGTTGCAGAAAAGGCCCCGGCAGACATCATTACCGGCAACAAACGCAAGGCCTGGCTGCAAAACCCGCCCGGCCTGGGTTACGGGCAAATGAAAGCCGCGCAGCAGCAGGTGCTGAAAAAACTGGTGGCGGTGTATGTAGACCGGTATACCAAGCTGATGGCCGATCTGCTCTGGAAAGACATAGGAGCGGCCGGCTGGGAGCAGCTGCACTTTGCCTGGGCCGGAGGGAAAAGCTGGGGAACGGGCCATTATTACCGCATCCAGGGGCCTACCTTCATCATAGAGTACGATAACACCCAAAACAGCGCCAACCATGTGCACACCACGTTCCGCGACCTGAAAAATGATTTCGGGGAGGACATGCTGCTGCAGCATTACCGGCAAGCGCATGTGGGGAGCCGGTAGCACCGGGCATAAGGCCTTCAAGTAATGAAAATCTTTCCCTCCGCTCTGTAAAACATGAACTTTTTTGTGGAATTGAACCGGAAAAATGCCGCCGGTGGCGGCCCGCTACACTTTGCGGCCCAGGTACTGGCTGTAATCCGGCAGAATGGCCGCGTACTCCTGGTGCATCAGGGGCGAAGTGAGCAAAAAGTCTGCAGACGCCCGGTTGCTGGCCATAGGGATGTTCCACACCACGCCCAGCCGCAGCAGGGCCTTGATGTCCGGGTCATGGGGCAGGGCCTCCATGGGGTCCCAGAAAAAGATGATCACGTCAATACGCCCTTCCGCTACTGCGGCCCCTATCTGCTGGTCCCCGCCCAGCGGGCCGCTCAGCAGCTTGCGCACAGACACGTCCAGCGCTTCTTCGATCAGTTTGCCGGTAGTGCCCGTAGCGTACAGCTCATGGCGGGCCAGCACCGTTTTGTTGTAAACAGCCCATTCCAGCATTTCCGCTTTTTTGTGGTCATGCGCAATTAAGGCAATCCGTTTGCGGGCATGCAGGGTTTTAGTTAGTTGCATATTGCAAAAATAATTAAATAGATGAGTTGAAGGTAGTGCGTTTGCCCCCGCAAAGGAAAAAGAACGGCCGGAGTGTCGGCAATTTTTGCTAATTTTGCAGGAGAAAATTGTTGATATAATGATAAAAACAGGAAATCCCATTATTAGTATCTATACGGAAATGACGCCGAACCCGGAAACGATGAAGTTTGTGGTGAACAAGCTCCTGTATCCGAATAAATCTATCGATTTCCCTGATGCGGCCAGCACGGAGCCCTCTCCGCTGGCGGCAGAACTGTTCACCTTCCCCTTCATCAGGGGAGTGTTCATCTGCAGCAACTTTGTAACGCTCACCAAAACCAATGATACGGACTGGACGGATGTGATCCCCACCATCAAACAGTTCCTGAAAGAATACCTGGAAGATAACCGCCCGGTCATCAATGAAGACAAGATAGTGGCCACGCCCGTATTTAGCGGAGATGAGAGCGATGTGGTGCAACGCATCAAGGAATTGCTGGAAAACCATGTAAAACCCGCAGTAGAAATGGACGGCGGCGCCATCCAGTTCAAAGACTACCATGAAGGTGTGGTGACCCTCATGCTGCAGGGTTCATGTTCAGGCTGCCCCTCTTCCATGATCACGCTGAAAGCCGGTATTGAAGGCATGATGAAGCGTATGATCCCGGAAGTGAAAGAAGTGGTGGCAGAAGCAGAATAAGCCATAGTTGAGTGAATGATAGTGTTAGAAGCGCAGCCTTGCCGGTTGCGCTTTTTTCTTGCGCTGATTAATTAGCTTTACACCCATGAGATGGATCGTACTAGGATGCGTGCTCAGCCTGTGTGCCGCGCAGGCGGAGGCACAGCAGGCCGAGGCCGTGGTTACATACGGCTTCCGCAACAATGGGAAAGAATCCCGCAGTGAACAACAAATTTTTATCAAAGGCAGCCAGGTAAGACTGGCGCCGCAGGGAAGGCAAACGGAACAACAGTTTTTGCACACCGGCCAGCAGGCCAGCTACCAGGTACTGGGCGGCTACACCCTCAAAAAGAATTTTTCGGAGTATGCCAAACCGGAGCTGCTGCCGGGCATTGACACCGTTCTGGGCATCCCCTGCAAAAAAGCAAAGGTGTTCATCCGCTCCAACACCATTGAGGTATGGTACACCAACGATCTGAAGATCAAAGGCAGCCCCAGCATCTCCATTGCGCCGGGGCTGGGCCTGGTGCTGAAAACCATCCGCAACGGCAACACGGAAACCTATGCCAAAAACATTGCCTGGCGACCTGTAACCAGGGAAGAGCTGGCCTGGCCCGCTTCCTGGGGCAAACTGGTAGACGAGCCCACTTATCAACGCCAGGTGATAGAAAGCCGCTATACCACGCTGAACATTTTTGACCGGGAGCAGATCGCCTTCGGTAACAATACACCCAACCCGGCGCCAGGCCAACTGAATACTACCTACCGCTTTTCCGGCGGCACGGTGGTGCTCAAGAAAGTAAAACTGCCTGCCGTAAGGCCTGGCCAGCGCCTGTTTGCAGAACTGGTAGAATATTCCAACGGGGATGCGTACGACCGTACGGGCTCCGTTTTCATGATCCCGACAGATAAAGCCGTGTCTTTCCTTGACGGGCTTGAAAAGGGCGTACAGGCGTTGCCGTTATACACCGCGCGTAACGGTAAAAAATACCAGGGCGTAACGGCAACAGACAATTACCTCCCGCCGCTTGAACTGATGCGCTTCTTCACCCCCTTTGGCGTTGGTCATTTCAACGCACAGGCAAAGATCAAGGGATATGACTGGGCAGATTCCGCCGTGTACAAACAGGACATTACCGCCTTGCTGCCCCGCCTGCAGGGAGAAGTATGGATCGGTATTTTTATCGGCAACTATGACAAGGGCGGGCATAAAGCCAGCCTGCGGTTCAAATACTACCCCGGCTACGATGGGGAAAACAATGCCGCTCCCAAAACCTGGGTGATGCCGGTTTTCAACAGCACCAACCTGATGGAAATGGCAGGGCAGGAGTACGGGACGATGTTTGACACAGACTCCCTCACCGTAACCGTCAATATTCCCGAAGGCGTGAAAAACCTGAAGCTGCGGTACATTACCACGGGCCACGGCGGCTGGGGCGGCGGAGACGAGTTTGTGCCCAAGCAGAACGAGATCTTTGCTGACGGCAAAAGGGTGTACCACTTCACGCCCTGGCGGGAAGATTGTGCTACCTACCGTTTGCTGAACCCCGCTTCCGGCAATTTTGGCAACGGCCTTTCTTCTTCAGACCTGAGCCGTTCCAACTGGTGTCCCGGTACCTTAACCCTGCCGGTAGACATTCCGCTGCCGGAGTTAGGCGCGGGTACGCATACCCTGCAGGTGGCCATTCCGCTGGGCAAGCCGGAAGGCGGCAGCTTCAGCGCCTGGAACGTTTCCGGCGTGCTGATCGGTGACAAAGAATAAAACTTTTAAAAGGAGGCTGTACTTTGCAGCCTCCTGCTTTTTTATATGCAACAACTTTTACAGGGAATTACAGCAGGGCTGCAGCAAATGACCTGGGTAGACGTTACCGCCGTGTTTTTTGGCGTGCTGAGCGTGCTCTGCTCCCGGCAGAACAGCGTATGGGTGTACCCTACAGGCATTATCAGCACCGGGCTGATCGTTTACGCTTACTTGCAGCCTTCGGTAGGCCTCTATGGAGAAGCCGCGCTGAACGTTTATTATTTCGTAATGAGCGTTTACGGCTGGTATCACTGGACGCATAAAGACCGCCGCAACCAGGAGGTGGAAATTTCCCGCGTGAACCGGCGGGAGCTGGGTATTGCCACGGGCATTGCGCTGGCAGGCTGGGGCATTATTTACCTGGTGCTGCACCGGTTTTCAGACTCCAACGTACCGGTGCTGGACGCCTTTGTATCTTCTACCGCCTGGAGCGGTATGTGGCTGCTGGCCAAACGCAAGCTGGAGAACTGGATATTCCTGAACATTTCCAATTTTGTGGCCGTGCCGCTGCTGTTCTATAAAGCGCAGCCGCTGTATGCATTTTTAACTATCTTCCTGTTCATTGTGGCGGTGAACGGCTATTTTCACTGGCTGAAACTCTACCGCCTGCAACCAAACGAAAAGCATTGAAAAAAATTGTGGTCATAGGCCCGGAGTCTACCGGTAAAAGCACGCTGAGCGCGGCATTGGCGGAACATTTTAATACCGTGTGGGTGAAAGAGTTTGCAAGGGGCTACCTGGAAACACTGAACAGGCCGTATGAAAAGGAAGACCTGGTAGCCATGGCGGAAGGGCAGCTCAGGCTGGAAGATGAAGCCGCGGCCAAGGCCGGCAACCTGCTTGTTTGCGATACAGACCTGTATGTGATCAAAGTATGGAGCGAGGCTAAATACGGAGATTGCGATCCCCGCATCCTGCAAATGATTGCCGCCCGGCAATACGATGGCTACCTGCTGACCTACATTGACGTACCCTGGGAAGATGACCCGCAACGGGAGCACCCGCGGCCGGAGGAACGGGTGTATTTCTACAACATTTACCGGGATATTGTGATTAACACCGGCGCGCCCTGGGCAGATATCCGCGGCGGGCAGAAAGAACGGTTGCAGACGGCTATTGCGGCTGTGAACAAGATGCTGGATTAGTTGCGACCTATTTCACCAGCTCCGCCACATCAGGGTCTCCGGAGAGGTTGCGCATTTGCTGCAGGATGCGGCGCTGACGGTTGTAAGTAATGCGCGCCGGGGGTACTACGGTATAGGAAACGGGGTTGGGAAGGCAGGCGATGATCATGGCAGATTCTTCCCGGTTGAGGCTGGCTGCCGGTTTTTTGTAATAGGCTTGTGCAGCGGCTTCTACGCCAAAAATACCTTCACCCGTTTCGGCTACGTTCAGGTATACTTCCAGTATGCGCTTCTTGCCCCAGATCTTTTCTATCATGAACGTAAAATATACTTCCAGCCCTTTGCGCAGGTAGCTGCGGCCCTGCCAGAGAAAAACGTTTTTAGCTACCTGCTGGCTGATGGTGCTGGCACCTCTTATCTTTTTGCTCTTTTTATTATGCTTCATGGCCTTTTCGATAGACTTGAAGTCAAACCCGTCGTGGTCAGGAAAAAGCTGATCTTCACTGGCTATGGCGGCCAGCTTAACGTGTTGGGACATTTCGTGCAGCCCAACATAGTCCCGCTGAAAAGATTTACCGGTGCCCCAAAGGCTGAACCAGCTGCTGATCATGGTAACCGTAACGGGCGGGTTCACCCAGCGTAGCAGAATGATGTACAACAGTTGCGCAACAAACAGTATGAGGAATATTTTTTTTAACAGTCGCCAGGTTCTGGGAACAATACCTTTTAATTTCATCCAGGTGGTTTTCAATATCGGGCGGAAAGTTAGCAAGATTATTGCGTATTTTTCAAAAGCAACATTGCCGCAGCGTTGATTGTTATAATCTTATACAAACAGGAATTATGAGACTGGAACTGCATCCGCAAAACCCGAACCCGCGTAACCTGAAAACGGTTATTGAGTGCCTGAAAGACGGGGGCGTGGTAATTTACCCTACCGATACGGTGTACGGCATGGGCTGCGATATTTTCAAGCACAGCGCGGTAGAGCGCATTTGCCGCATCAAGGGCATTGACCCCAAAAAGTCGCATTTCTCTTTTATCTGTTACGATCTGAGCCATCTTACCGACTATACCAAGAGTGTAGACACGCCGCTTTTCCGGTTGCTGAAAAAAGCATTGCCGGGGCCGTACACCTTCATTCTGCCGGCCAGCAGGCAGGTGCCCAAAATGCTGAAAACAAAACGGGACACGGTGGGCATCCGCGTGCCTGATAACCTGATATGCCGCACGCTGGTGAAGGAGCTCGGCAACCCCATCATGAGCACGTCTCTGCCAATAGAGGAATATGTAGAAGAATATACAGACCCGGAAATTATTCACGACAAATTCGGCAAGCTGGTAGATATTGTGATTGACGGCGGGCCGGGCGGCATTGTTACATCTACCGTGGTAGACTGCACCGGGCCGGAGCCGGAGCTGGTGAGGGAAGGGGCCGGCAACTGGGAAGAGCTGGTGTAGCGATAGCATAAAAAAAGAGCGGCCTTGTGAAAGTACCGCTCTGCTGTATAGATAGAAATCAGATCCCCATTTTCTTCGCTATTTCTTTCGGGATGGCCTTTTTATTCACCATAAAGCAGGTGGTTTTGTAGGCAAAATATGGCATGGAGGCGTAGAAATAACCGCCACAGTAATTGCCGGTACCCCATGAATTTTTAACAATGAAAAACTTGTTGTCCTGCTGGTCTTTGGCCAGGCCTGTGATGTGCATGCCATGGTCATCCTGCGTTTCAAAATTATCGAAAGCCAGCTGGCGGTTTTCCTGCGTGATCACTTTTTCTTTGGCGGGCGTAGTGAACAGTTCCTGCCGCTCTTTGTCGCTATAGTCTGCCCAGTCTTTTTCCGGTACAATGGCCAGCCCGTCTTTAAAAGAAAATCCTTTCTCGCTTACATCTGCCGCCCATGCCAGGGTGTAACCGTTCAGCACGGCCTGTTCCGCAATGGCGGTAAACTCGTTCAGGGGCACGTTGTACACCTTTTCCCAGTTCCAGTTATCCGGCACTTCCAGTACAAACTGGCTGTAGAAAGGGTGATGGTTGAAAGAGGAAACGATCACGTAATCATCCGCGTTCAGCCCCAGCTCTTTGGCAAAAGACTGCGGGGTGTATGATTTGCCGTTGTAGGTGAACTTCTCGGGGGTAGCGCCCAGGTAAGCGTCCAGCACACCGTCTACCGCTTTCTGCCAGGCGGGGTTAACGGTTTTGGCTTCGCCCAGTGTTTTTACCATGCCTTCCAGCAGGCTGGTCATTTCTGCGTGGTTGTAAGTTTTCTGCCGGTTGCCGTCATAGGCTTCCTGTGGCACGAGGCCGTAGTTGCGGAGGCACAGCAGGTCATCCGGGAAACCGCCGCCTTCACCGAAGTTGGCTTTGCCGTGCATGCGCACGTAGTTGGCCGCTTTCAGCGGGTACATTTTGCGCACTACGAACATTTCGCTCAGGTTGAGGTTTTTGCCCTTGCCGTTGCGCATCATTTCTGACTCAAAAAAGGAAAGACCTGAAAAAGACCAGCAGGTGCCGGTTTGGCCCTGGTTCTGAACGGTAAATGCATCCTGGCTTTTCAGTACGGTAAACTGGTATTGGCTGCCCTCCTTGTTGGTAAGAGGTACCTGGGCCATGGTTGCCATGCTTAACAGGCAGGCGGCGCCCATCAACAACGCTTTTCTCATGCTCGCTTGGTTTAGATATTGTTTTAAAGCGGCAAAAATAAAGGATATCCCTCTTACGGCAGGCCGGTTGTTTGATGAGCGGTTTGTGTGGCCTCATATTGTTCACGGGTAATTTCCCAACGCCACAGCTCGTCTTCGTCTGTGCCGTTTACGGCGCCGCCGAAACGCATGCCGCATTTCTGCAGCACTTTTACGGCTGCGTTATATTCTTCCAGTGTATGTGCAATTACTTTTTGAACATATGAATGGTTAAATGCAAAACGGATCAGCACTTCCGCCATTTCAGTGGCGTATCCCTGCTCCCGGTAGTCTACAGACACTTCGTACCCGATTTCCACCACCCCGTCTGGCGTGGGGCGGCCTTTAAAGCCACCGGTGCCAATGAGGCGGTTGTCTGCCTTGTGAATGGCCAAATAAAAAAACCATCCCAGCAAAGCCGGATCATTCCGCAACTTATCGTAAGCAACCAACACCATTTCAGGAAATTCCGTCCAGTTCTCCGGTACCTCTACTCCTAAAGTTTGGGCTAATGCTTCATTCCCGTGCAACAACGCTTCAAAATATTTCAACGTGCAGGGCAACAACTGTAACCTTGTGGTTTGGATCATATGTGAAAACTAGTAAAGGATTTCCGGAAATGCAAGGGGCATGCCAACAAAGAATTGACAGATTTCGGGTGACAAATATACAGGGCCCGAAGCGCGGGGTTAATGCGCTTCCAGCCAGTTTTTGCCGGTACCCAGTTCGGCCTCCACAGGCACTCCCAGGGGCATGGCATTACGCATGCCTTCCAGGATAAGGGGCTTGATGATCTCCACCTCATCCAGGTGGGCGTCAAACACCAATTCGTCATGTACCTGCAACAGCATCCGGGAGCGGAAATTATGTTCCCGGAAGGTTTTGTGCAGGGAGATCATGGCCAGCTTGATGAGGTCTGCCGCCGTACCCTGGATGGGCATGTTGATGGCGTTGCGCTCGGCAAAGCCGCGTACCACGGCATTAGACGAGTTGATGTCTTTCAGCCAGCGCTTGCGGCCCATCATGGTTTGCACATAGCCCTTTTCCCTGGCAAATTTCACCTGGTTTTCCATGTAGGCCTTGATGCCGGAATATTGCGCAAAATAGTTATCGATCAGGCCCTTGGCTTCCGTACGGGATATGCCCAGGTTTTCACTGAGGCCAAAGGCGCTCTGGCCGTAAATAATGCCGAAGTTTACGCTCTTGGCGGCGCGGCGCATGTCCGGGGTTACGTCTGAAAGGTCAACTCCGTAGACCTTTGCCGCGGTGGCAGTGTGAATGTCCAGCCCGCTTTTGAACGCCTCTGTCATATTTGCATCTTCGCTGATGGCGGCAATAATGCGCAGCTCAATTTGCGAATAGTCTGCAGAGAGCAGGGTATATTCTTCGTTACGCGGCACAAATGCCTTGCGCACCTCACGGCCTCTTTCCGTGCGGATGGGTATGTTCTGCAGGTTGGGATTGTTGGAGCTGAGGCGCCCGGTAACGGCCACCGCCTGGTTGTAGGAGGTATGCACGCGGTTGGTGCGCGGGTTGATCATTAACGGCAACGCGTCTACGTAGGTAGATTTCAGCTTGCTCAGTTCCCGGAACACGAGGATGTTTTCCACAATAGGGTGTTTGGAAGACAATTTGGCCAAAACATCTTCACCCGTGGCGTACTGCCCGGTGCGGGTCTTTTTGGCTTTGGGGTCAAGCTGCAGCTTTTCGAACAGCACTTCGCCCAGCTGCTTGGGGGAGGCCAGGTTGAAACGCACGCCGGCCTGCTGGTACACGCTTTCTTCCGCTGTTTTGATCTCCGCCTCCAGGGAGCGGGAGTAATCTGCCAGGGCCTGCGTATCAATGGCAATGCCTTCGTACTCCATGTCCGTAAGCACTTTCACCAGCGGGTTCTCTATCCGGTAGAGCACATCTTCCACCTTGCGTTCTGTAACCAGCGGCACAAATTTGCTCTTGAGCTGCAGGGTGATGTCTGCATCTTCCGCTGCGTATTCCTTGATCTTTTCCAGCTCCACATCCCGCATATTGCCCTGCGCCTTGCCTTTTTTGCCGATGAGCGTTTCTATGGAAACGGGGGCGTACTGCAGGTATTGCGCGCTCAGCAGGTCCATGCTGCGGCGGCCTTCCGGCTCAATCAGGTAGTGGGCCAGCATGGTGTCAAAGATGGCGCCTTTCACTTCAATGCCGTACCACTTCAGCACAATGAGATCGTACTTGGCGTTCTGGCCTATGAACAGGGCGTCTTCCCGCTCAAACACGGGCCGGAAGCGTTCCAGTATTTCCAGTGCGGCGGCGCGGTCTGCCGGCATGGGAATATACCAGCCTTCGCCGGGCTGTATAGAGAAGCTCATGCCCACAATGTCTGCCGCGTTGGCGTCTGTACCGGTAGTTTCGGTATCAAAGCTGATCTCCGGTACGGCCATCAGTGTGGCCACTACGGCGGCATGCTCTTCCGGCGTGCTGGCCAGGTAATAGGTATGCGGCGTGTTCTCGATGTTCTTGTCTGCCACCAGGCCGGTGCTTTCAATGGCTTCCGCCTGCTGCGCCAGGTTTTCAGCCGGCGTAGTTTCCACGGCGTTGCCAAAGAGGTCTTGCTGCACGGGCTTTCCGGGAGCGGCCTCTCCGCTGATGGCGCTGAAAGTATCTCCCAGTATGCGTTTGCCCAGGGTCTTGAATTCCAGTTCTGTAAAGATCTCTGAAAGCTGCTCTTTGTTGATCTCCGTGCAGCAGAAATCTTCTTCGTGGAAACTTACCGGTACATTGGTGATGATGGTGGCCAGCTTCTTGGAGAGGATGGCGCTTTCCGCGCCGGCCCTTATTTTTTCTCCCATCTTGCCGCTGATCTTGTCTGCATTGGCCAGGATGTTCTCCAGCGAGCCCCATTCCGCCAGCAGCTTCATGGCCGTTTTCTCGCCCACGCCGGGTATGCCGGGAATATTGTCTACGGAGTCTCCCATCAGACCCAGAATGTCTATCACCTGGTGCACGTCTTTTATCTGCCAGCGCTCGCACACTTCCTTCGGGCCCATGATCTCTTCCTTGTTGCCAAGGGCAGGCGGTTTCCAGATGAACACGTTGTCTTTCACCAGCTGGCCATAATCTTTATCCGGCGTAACCATGTACACGGTGTAACCTTGTGCGGCCGCCTGCCAGGCCACGGTGCCGATGATATCGTCCGCCTCATACCCGTCCATCTCCAGCACGGGAATATTGAAACCGGCAATGATGCGTTTGATGTCGGGGAGGGCGGCCAGTATGTCTTCCGGCGCATCTTCACGATTGGCTTTATAATCTTCAAAATCCGTATGCCGTTCCGTGGGCGCATGCGTATCGAAGGCCACGGCTATGTGGGAAGGTTTTTCTTTATTCAGCAGGTCCAGCAGGGTGGTGGTAAAGCCGAACTGGGCGTTGGTGTTGCGCCCTTTGCTGGTGAGCCTTGGGTTCCTGATCAATGCATAGTAGGCGCGGTAAATGAGCGCCATGGCGTCTAATAAAAAGAGTTTCTTGCTCATGGCGGTAAAAGTAAACAAAATGGCCAGATGGAACATTCCTGTTTCATAATTTTACGGGATGAACAAGACGTATCATTTATCCACATGCGACACCTGCGCCCGGATACTCGAAGAAACCGGCATAACGGCCAAAGGCTTTGAGCTGCAATGCATCAAAACACAAAAGATCACCCCCGCGCAGCTGGACCAGATGCGCAAGCTGGCCGGCAGCTATGAGGCCCTTTTCAGCCGCCGCTCCATGAAATTCCGTCCCATGGGCCTGGCCGGTAGACAACTGACGGAAGAAGACTACCGGAAACTGATACTGGAAGAATACACTTTCCTGAAACGCCCGGTTACGATAGCCGGCAACAGGATCTTTGTAGGGAACGAAAAGAAGACCGTAGCCGCGTTGAAGGAGTTTTTGTTAACGTATCCTAAATAACGAAATATTCTAAAGTGTTTTAACGAAGTTGCGCACCACCTCTTTGTAGGCCGTCATATCCTGCCCATGCTGAAAAGTAGTAAAGGGGAAGGTTTTGGCGGCCTCAAGCGCTTTTTTCAGGGAGAACTGGTGCTGCGGTAGGCTGTAGAAATATCCTTTCTGCATGAGGTACCTGCCCAGGTATTCCTGCTCAGACTGGCCGGGGGTAGGCACCAGGATGGCTTTTTTATTGAGTTTGGCGAGGTCCATGAGGGTGGTGTAGCCGGAGCGGCAGAGCACCATATCTGCTGCCAGCATGGCTTCGTTGAGGTCACGGGCATTCAGGTGGCTTACCTGCGTAATACCGGGCCCCGGCTCCTTGCGGGCCGCCTCATCCGGCCGGCCGCTCACAATAAGGGCTTTGATGCCGGGCATTTGCTTTAACTGGGCCAGCACCAGTGCTTCCAGGTTGCTGCGCTGCGGTTCCGGGCCGGAAATAAGGGCCAGCAGGTCATATTTCTTTTCTACGCCGGGCATGGGCTCAAAACGGGAGAGGCAGCCCAGGTAGGTGGTGTTGGCGGGTAGTTGCGGCGGGTGGGCCAGCACGCCGCTGAGGTTGGGCTCCCCGGCAAAATCCGGCACCCAGCAGGCCGTATAGCGGTTAATGAAGCGGTAGTTTATCTTTTGCAACAGCCGCTCTGTAAAGCCGCCGAAGGGTGTTTTGATGAGGAGCTGGTGCGAAATGAACACGCAGGGAATATCAGGATGGTAGAGGCCGAAGCGGTTGTCTGAAATAACGGCATGGATGCCCAGCTCCGCCACCGTTTTACGCAGCCAGGCCTGCTCAAACCGCACGGCGCGCCATATCTGGGGGATCTGCCTGATAATTTTAAGACCGAAAAAAAGGCCCTTTTGCGAGTACCGGATGTGGTAGCCGGGCAGGGGAAGAATGGTGAGCCGGGGAAACTCCGCCGCCAGCAGGGCCGCATGTTTGCCCTCCGCCGCAATAACTATTTCACAACCAGCGTTTAATAGTTCGTGTATCAGCGGAATGTCGCGCGTGGCGTGGCCTAATCCCCAATCCAGGGGTACAATGAGCACTTTTTTTGGCACCTGGGCGTATGTGGACAAATATTTAGATTTTTTTTTGCGAAAATAGCTTAATTTAGAAATGACCATTGTTAAGAAACAGTAAACTCTCACAACGTTCAGGCTGCAATATTGAAGAAGATTTTATAATATGCATCGATGAAAAAGTTTAAGTGGTTTTTTATTTTCTTAGTTATGGTAAGCTTAGCGTGTCAGGGCTGTAGCGTATTGAAGAAAAACGATTGTGGATGCCCGACCATGAAAACGGGGAGGATGAAACATTAATTTTATCGCACTATACCTTGAGCTGTCCTGTGAGGAAGGATCACGTTATTGAAATTGATGTCAACAAAAAGAGAAAACAATCAAACGTAATTAGCATGAAGCCTGTAGAGAGGGATTTACTCATCTTGTTACACGAAGACCGTTACAACGAGCAGGAAATCCAGTACGAAGTGAAGCAGATCAGCGATATGTTATCGCTGGTTGAAACCATGGACTATCTGGCCACCGCCACCGAGGTAGCGGATTGCAACAAACACCGCGTAAGCAGCAAACGCCGTGTGCTGGAGCGTGCATTCTTCCGTAAAGAACCAAAGGCATTTGAGTTCATTGTCCACAAAAACTGATGCCCTTATTGCAGCGTCATTCCGGTAGTCATATCCTACCCTGATCCTTACTGCGCATTTCTCATCCAAGTTGTTGTTAAAAAAAATCCGGCGGTGTTACACCGTCCCGGTATTTTATTTTATAAAATCTGTTGTAGGTTTGCGGGCAAACAAAATCCGTTGTGATGATCGATTTTTCGCATCTGCAGGACTTCCTGGCTCCTGTTTCCAAAACACTGCTGAATGAAGACGAACCCTACGAGCCGCTGCAGATAGGCAGTTCCATAGACCTTTACGAAGAAGACCATATACCCGACCTGGACGCGGCAGACATTGTATTGCTGGGCGCCGGGGAAACCCGCGGCACCGGTCTTCCCAACGGGAGAACAGATACGCCTGACGTGGTACGCCGGGAATTTTACCGCCTGTTTCACTGGCATCAGGATGTGCGCCTGGCCGATGCCGGCAACCTGCTGCCCGGCCGCTCCCTGGCAGATGCCTATGCAGCCCTCAAAAGCGTGGTAACAGAGCTGGTAGACGCCGGCAAAACAGTGATCATCCTCGGCGGCTCTCATGACCTTACGTATGCCCAGTACCAGGCCTACGCCATGAAAAAATATATCATTGAAGTAACCGTAGCAGATGCGCTCATAGACCTGCAGGAAAACTCTCCCGTTCGCTCTCAGAACTTCCTGTTCAGCATGTTCATGGAGCAGCCCAACTACATCCGCCACTATAACCACATCGGTTTCCAGAGCTACTTTGTGCAGCCGCGCATGCTGGAAACGCTTGACAAGCTGCGGTTTGACTGCTTCCGCCTGGGCAAGGTGCGTGAAAACCTGGAAGAGATAGAGCCGGTGCTCCGGAATACAGACCTGTTCAGTGTAGATATCAACATGATCAAACATACGGACGCGCCCGCCAGCTCCCTTTCACCCAACGGGTTCAGCGGGGAAGAGGCCTGCGCCCTGTCCCGTTATGCCGGTATGAGCGCGCAGCTCAGCACTTATGGCATTTATGGTTATAATCCTGATAAAGACAAAGACAACCTCACGGCCAAACAGATTGCGCAGATGCTCTGGTACTTTATGGACGGCCGCTCCGTAAAGAACAAGGAAGCGCAGCTGGCAGACCGCGAAGCGTTCCTCGAATTTCACATCGCCTTCACGGACATCGACACGGTTTTCCTGAAAAGCAAAAAAACCGGCCGCTGGTGGATGCAGCTGCCAGATAAATCTTTTGTACCCTGCGCCTACAGTGATTACCTGCTGGCCAGCAACAACGAGATACCTGAAAGGTGGCTGCGGAGTCAGGAGCGGCTGTAGGCTCTTAGGCCTGCCGGCTGTGTCCTTTCCGGCAACGGAGAAAGCGCAGAATATCGTAAATTTAACTGACCCGCCGGGTCACAGTTAATGTTCGATCCAGATTTCTAACTCACATCATCCGCAATTGGCCACATCTACCCGCCGCGCACGGATTGCCCGTTTAAACCTCATTCAGAACTCGCAGGATGCGGCTCTGATAGCTATTGGCGTGCTGCTGGCGGCCGTTGGGCTGAAAGCGTTCCTGCTGCCCAACGGTTTTCTTGACGGCGGCGTAACGGGTATTTCCCTGCTGGTAAACCGGCTCACCGGCTGGTCTATTTCCGTGCTGCTGGTGGTCATCAACCTGCCGTTCATTCTGCTGGCATACCGCCAATTGTCCAAAACCTTCACCTTCAAAACCATTGCGGCCATTGTGGGCCTGGCCGCCAGCCTGGTGTTCATACAGGTGCCGGTTATTACGCATGACAAGCTGCTGATAGCCATCTTCGGCGGCTTCTTCCTGGGCGCGGGCATCGGCATGTCTATCCGCGGCGGCGCCGTGCTGGACGGTACGGAAGTGCTGGCCCTGTTCATCAACCGCAAAACGGTACTGTCTGTAGGGGAGGTGATCATGTACTTCAACGTGCTGATATTTGGGGTGGCGGCGGTGCTGATCAACGTGGAAACGGCCCTGTACGCCATGCTTACCTACCTGTGCGCTTCCAAGATGGTGGATTTTGTGATATCCGGCTTTGAGGAATACATTGCGCTGACGGTGATCTCCGACAAGAGCGAGCTGATCCGCAAAACGCTCACGCTGAAGCTGCGCAAAGGCGTAACCGTGTTCAAAGGTAAAAGCGGGTACGGGAAAAGAGGGGAGATCAACAGCGATATAGAAATTATTTACACCGTTGTAACACGGCTGGAAGTGCACAAGATTGTGGATGAGATTGAAAAAATCGATGAAAAAGCGTTTATTGTGCAACACAATATCAACGATACGCGCGGCGGTATGATCAAGCGCCGGGCTACCCATCATTAGCATACCACGAAAAAAAACAGATTAAATGAAAAACAGCGTTGTTGCCGCATTACTTATGATCAGTTCATTACAAGCCACAGCACAGGAAAGGATAGACCTTTACCCCGGCCAGCCGCAGCTGAAAATTGCCGGCGGCCGCAAGGTGAACGATGTTCCGCATATTGACCATTACAAGGCCCGGGCAGACAAAAAGAATGGCGCCGCCATACTGATATGTCCAGGCGGAGGGTATACCCACCTGGCCATAGAGCATGAGGGGAAAGACGTTGCGGCGTTTTATACAGAGCAGGGTTTTGAAGCGATAGTGCTGCATTACCGCCTTAACGATGTCAGCCAGAGCGGCTCCCGCTACCCGGCGCAATACAATGATGTGACCAACGCCATGCGCCTGGTGAAGTCTAAAGCGGCCTCCTGGCAAATAGATCCTGAAAAGATAGGCGTGTTGGGCTTTTCAGCGGGCGGCCACCTGGCTTCCACGCTGGCCACCATGCACATACCTGCCAACCCCGCCGGCAACGGCCCCGAAAAATGGAGCAGCCGCCCGGCCTTTGCCATACTGGTATACCCGGTTATCAGCATGAGCGAAAGCTTCCGGCACAATGGCAGCACCGTGAACCTGCTGGGCCCTGACGCCTCTGCGGAAATGAAAGATTCCCTTTCAACCGATAAACGCGTTACCGGCGCCACACCGCCTACCATGCTGATACATTCTTCTGATGATAAAGGGGTGCCGGTAGAGAACAGCCTGGTATTTTATAAGGCGCTGCTGAAAAACAAGGTGCCGGCTACCATGCATATTTATGACCATGGCGGGCATGGCTTTGGCATGGCGCCGAAAGACCCTGTGCTGAACAGCTGGCCGGCGCTGAGCGTGGAATGGATCAAAAGCGTGCTGGAAAAGAAATAAGGACCTGAACATAACAAAAAGGGCTGACCAGGTAAAAGTGGTCAGCCCTTTTCTATTCTGGAAATATCAGAGGAAATTATCAGCGTCGCGGTAGGCCTGTATCAGCGCCTGCTCGCCTTCTTTACCGGGTTTGGCGTTGCCGTGCTCCATGCCCATTACGCCCTTGTAACCTTTGTTGTACAGGTGTCTGAACACGTTGCGGTAATTGATCTCGCCGGTGCCGGGCTCTTTACGGCCGGGGTTGTCACCTATCTGTATGTAGGCAATTTCGCTCCAGCAGAGGTCTATGTTGGCTATCAGCTGGCCTTCATTGCGCTGCATATGGTAAATGTCGTACAGTATTTTGCAGGACGGACTGTTTACGGCGCGGCAGAGCATGTAGGTCTGGTCAGACGTGCGCATGAACAGGTCCGGGTTGTCACTCAAAGGCTCCAGCACCATGGTGAGGCCGCCCTTCTCCAGTATTTCGGAACCGCGGCGCAGCGCGTCTATCACGTTGCCGGTTTGTACGCCTATAGGCAGTTTACGCTCAAAATAGCCAGGCACTACGGTAGCCCATTTGGCATTCACGCGTTTGGCCAGTTCTACAGACGCTTCGCAGGTTTTGAGGAAAACGTCCAGGAACTCCTTTTTACCGGTGGTGAGAGATACCTTCCAGTTGTCTCCGCCGTCTATCACAAACACGCCCATGCGCATGTTCAGCTTGGCCAGCAGCTCACCTATCTTGTTTTGCAGGGCCTTGTCACGCTTGAGCATGCCGTTGTCTTCTATGGAACGGAAGCCCTGGTCGTGCATGAAACGGATCTGGTCAAGAAAGTCCTCTCCGGCGCTGTTCTTGAACATGCCGGCATGAGGCGCATAGTCCAGGTTAAAGGGTTTTCCGGCAGCGGCCGGCTGTTTTGTATCAGCGGCGCCGGCGGTTGCCGCAGCGCCGAAGGTGAGGGCCGAAATGCCCGCCAGCGTACCATGTTGAAGGAAGGTTCTTCTTTCCATATCGTGTAAAAATGATTAGCGTCCGAAATTAATAGCTTTTCAATGTAAATCCGAATGATTTGACAAAAAAACCGCAAATCAGCCTTTTTTCGCATTTTTTGCAACTATTGTCACCAATTCTTGACGTTCATAAAAAATATGTTGGTTTCAACCTTCAGAATTAATAAATTCACACGCTTTAATATTCCAGCACGTTATCAGCAATGAGAAAAAAAACAGTGGCTTTGTTATTCGGAGGGTTTGTAACCGGCTCCGTGTACGCCCAGACCAGTGAACCCTTTGAAGCTTACGAGCAAAAGATACAGGGTACGGATGTAACCATTAAAATGGTACCTGTTCAGGGAGGAGAATTTATGTTAGGCAGCCCCGCCGGCGAAAAAGGCCGCAAGGCAGATGAAGGCCCGCAGAAGAAAGTAAAGGTAGACCCCTTCTGGATGGGCGCTTACGAAGTAACCTTTGACCAATACGATTTATACGCAGACAAGGATAAAGACCAGACGCCTCTGCCAGATGGTATGACCAGGCCCAGCCCTCCTTATATAGACCTTACGCTGGGCATGGGCAAAAGCGGCGGTTACCCGGCCAACAGCATGAGCCAGTACGGCGCCCTGATGTATTGCAAATGGCTGTACGCCAAAACAGGGGTGTTTTACCGCCTGCCTACGGAAGCGGAGTGGGAGTATGCCTGCCGCGCCGGCTCCAAAACGGCGTACCCCTTCGGCAACGATGCGGCCCAGCTGAAAGACTACGCCTGGACGGCCGAGAACAGTGATGCCGTTTACCATAAAGTGGGAGAACTGAAGCCCAATGCCTGGGGATTGTATGATATGCTGGGCAACGTGGCGGAATGGACGCTTGACCAGTATGATGAAAAGGCCTATGCCAAAGCGGCGGCCTCCAACCCCTGGAACAAGCCCACCGGCACTACCCCCCGCACGGTAAAGGGCGGCCACTATGAAGATGCCGCGGAAAATGCCCGTTGCGCCGCCCGGCTGGAATCTGACCCGGTTTGGAACGACCGTGACCCCCAGATACCCAAGAGCAAATGGTGGAACGCAGACGCGCCCTTTGTGGGTTTCCGGCTGGTACGGCCGTTAAAGCAGCCCACCAAGGCAGAGGCAGAGCAGTTCTTTGCGGAAGTAGTAGATAAATTTGTGGGGTCCCGGTAGGAAACGGGAAATTTTTTGTAATTTCTGAGCGCTAAAAGCTACTCATTTATATCACCACGGAACTCAACGCTCCGAGCAATGGTCCCGGTAAAATACCCATCAATGGAAAACGAAAAATCACAATCATTCCACGGGCAAAGTCGCAGAGACTTTGTGAAACAATCCTCCGTACTGGCGGGAGGGCTGCTGGCAGCACCTATCTTGTCTCAAGCCAATTATTTTTCCGGTGCACCCGGCGTTATTAAAGTAGCGCTGATAGGATGCGGCGGCCGGGGTACCGGTGCAGCGGCGCAGGCACTGAAAACCAAAGAAAACGTTCAGCTAGTGGCCATGGCAGATGCCTTCCGCGACAATCTGGACAAGAGCTTCGAGAACATCACCGCAGAAATGAAAGATAAACCGGAACGCGTAAAAGTTCCGGATTCCAACAAATTCACCGGCTTTGATGCCTATAAAAAAGCCATTGCCCTGGCAGACGTGGTGATACTGGCCACTCCTCCGGGTTTCCGCCCCATCCACTTCGAAGAGGCGGTGAATCAGGGCAAGCACATTTTTATGGAAAAGCCCGTAGCTACAGACCCTGCCGGCATTGCAAAGGTGCTGGCCGCGGCAGAAGTAGCCAAGAGCAAGAAGCTCAACGTGGTGGTAGGCCTGCAGCGCCACTACCAGACCTCTTACCGCGAGCTGTACAAACGCTTCCAGGACGGCATCATCGGAGACATCACCTCCATACAGGTATGGTGGAACCAGGGTGCACTGTGGGTACGCCCGCGCAAACCTGAGTACACCGAAATGGAGTACCAGATGCGTAACTGGTATTACTTCAACTGGCTCTGCGGAGATCATATCGTAGAACAGCACATCCACAATATTGACGTGGGCAACTGGTTCATGGGCGAAACCCCGGTTACGGCCGTGGGCATGGGTGGCCGCGCCATCCGCACCGGCCCCGAAGCAGGTGAGATCTATGATCACCACTTTGTGGAATACCGCTATAAAAACGGCGTGGTGATGAACTCCCAGTGCCGCCACTGGAAAGACTCCGTAAGCCGTGTAGACGAAGAGATAGTAGGCACCAAAGGCCGCATCATTTGTGACAAGGGCGTAATCCTAGACCATAAAGGCAAAACCCTCTACACTTTCGACAAGAAACAACAAAACCGGCCCTACCAGGCAGAGCACGATGAGCTGTTTGACGCCGTGGCCAAAGGGCAATTCAAATACCAGGATGCCAAACGTGGCGTGGAAGCTACGCTTTCCGCTATCATCGGGCGTATGGCCACTTACTCCGGCCAGTCTATCGGGTATGAAAAAGCGCTGGGTTCAGGCATTAACCTGCAGCCCGCCAAATATGCATTTGACGCGCCGCCCCCGGTGCTGCCCGACGCAAACGGCAACTATGCATATGCCAAACCCGGCATCACCAAATATTTCAGCTAATGTGAAAATAATTGCTGTACATAAAGGGCGCTCCGCTAACGGAGCGCCCTTTTTCATATGTCTATTATGAAGCGGCCCTTCCGCTTCTTTTCTCTAAAAACAGTATCTTTCTGCTATGAGATCATTTTTATGCTCCCTGGCCGCCCTGCTGCTTTGCGCGGTTGCTGCTGCCCAGCCAAAGGCCATCCGCCAATGGGCCAACCAGGATATTCTGAACGTAAAAGGCCTCCATAATGCCCATACCGGCATTTGTATTCTGGACCCCGCAACCGGTAAATACTGGCTGCAATACCAGGCAGACAAGTTTTTTATGCCGGCCTCCAACACCAAGATATTCACCCTGTACACCGGCCTGCAATTGCTGGGAGACTCCCTTCCCGGCATGCGTTACGCGGAAAACGATACCGCCGTTTATATCCAGGGTACGGCAGACCCATCTTTCCTGCATCCTGATTTTACTTATCAACCCGTAAAAGACTTTCTAACGGCTACGGACAAACGTATCTGGTACCAGCCTGCCGTGATCAGGAACAAACGGTTTGGCCCGGGCTGGGCCTGGAGCGATTATGCGGATTATTACCAGCCGGAGCTGAATGAATGGCCCATGTACGGCAACGTTACGCGCATCAGCATAAAGGGCCGTGAATACAGCATTACGCCTGCCTACTTTGCCAGGTCTGCCAGCCTGCAGTTTTTGCCAGACAGGTCTGCGGATGAGGTATTGGCAGACCGGGACGAGCGGGAGAACCACTTCACCCTGTACATGCGGCCCAAAGACGCAACACCACATAATTTTGAAGTTCCCTTCATTACCGGCAACCGGGAGCAGTTGCTGCTGCGGTTGTCAGATACGCTGCACAAGCCGGTGGGCCTGCTCCAGGGTACTTTGTCAGGCGGGCAGCTGATGAAAAGCATTCCCGTAGATACCCTGTTTCAACCCATGATGCACCGCAGCGATAATTTCTTTGCAGAACAGATACTGATGATGTGTGCCGCAAAAAAATGGGATACTATAGACACCCGGAAGGTGATACGGTATATGCTTGACAGCAGCCTCCAGGATCTGCCTACCGTACCCAGCTGGGTAGACGGCTCAGGCCTTTCCCGTTACAACCTGTTCACGCCGCAAGACTTTGTGAGCGTACTGCAGAAGCTTTACAAAACATATCCGAAAGAGCGCTTATACCCTCTCTTCCCCACGGGCGGAAAGGGCACGCTGCGTAATTATTACCAGCAGCTGCCTGGCAGGCTGTACGCCAAAACCGGTACCCTCAGCGGCTGTGTGGCACTGAGCGGATACCTTGTTACGCGCTCCGGGAAAACCTTAATATTCAGCGTGCTGGTCAATAATCATGATACAACATCTACGGTGGTACGAAGAGCGGTGGAGAAATTCCTGGTGCGCGTGGCTAATGGGAGCTGACATAATGCATTGCATAAAAAAGGGGCTGACCATCACAAGTGGTCAGCCCCTTTTGCATTCACTGAAAGGTCTTTATTTCACAATTTTCAGTTCGTTGATGATGTGTTTGGCGCCGCCCAGTTTTTCAATGCACCATAGCACGTAGCGTACGTCTACACAGATGGTGCGGTTGAGGTTCTTGTCAAACTGGAGCTTGTGGCTCAGGGCCTCATAGTTGCCGTCAAAAGCAAGACCTATCAGCTCGCCGTTGCCGTTGATAACAGGAGAGCCGGAGTTGCCGCCGGTAATATCGTTGGAGGTGATGAAGCCCACCACCAGGTCTTTCCGTTTAGCGTCAACATACTGTCCGAAATCTTTCTTTTTGATCAGGTCCACATAGCCGGGAGGAAGGTCAAACTCATAGTCTCCCGGTACATATTTTTCCAGCACGCCGCTGGCGGTGGTTACATAGTCATACGCCACGGCGTCACGCGGGCTGTAGGGCTTCACCTGGCCGTAAGAGAGCCGCATGGTGAAGTTGGCATCCGGGTAGCGGAACTGGCTGGGGCTGCGCTGCATTTCACCTTTCAGGTAAAGGCGGCCCAGCTCGTTATTCTCAGCAGTAAACTGCGTGTAAAGCGGCAGGTATTTGCCTACATAATTTTTTACGAAGGCAGATGAATAGGCGTAAGCCGGGTCATCTTGCAAAACGGTGGCGTCAGGGTTGGAGATGAAGGCTTTCCACTTGGCGTCATTAAAGATCATGGTGTTGGCAAATACAGACGCCGCCCAGGTCCTGTAAGTTTTTTCATCCTGCAGGTCGCCATAAGACTTCAGGCTTTCGTAGAAACCAACCGGGTGCTGGTCTTTCGGAATGTCTGTATAATACATCATGGCGGTGGTGGCCATTATTTTCTGATCGCTGGGTTTGTTCTCGTCTTTCAGGAAGTTGGCGCGTGCGGCATCAGCGGCGGCAGCTGCGGCTTTTACGTCACCCTTTTTCAGGATGGCGTTCTCCAGCGCGCCAAGGGAAGAAGCGAACGCCGCCAGGGGAGAGCCCAGTATGCCTTCTGTCAGGTACACGCGTACTTTGGCGTAGGGAGACCAGGCCTGGTAGATCTTTTCATACTGGGGGAATACGTTCTCGAACTCAGGTTTGCCGGCCGCCCATTTTTTAAAGGCGGCTTCCTGTTGCTGTTTGTCTTCATACACATGGTACTTCAGCAATTGTTTGCTTTCCCCGTCAAAAAATTTCCAGTAGTTGGCAATGCCGGCGTAAGAGGAAGCCAGTTGCAGTTTAACGGCAGGATCTTTTTTCATTTCCTCAAACATGTATTTGAGGCGGATGTCACGCAGGTTAACGAGGGAAGGGTTTTCCACGTCAATTTTCAGCTTTACGCCCAGGGAGGTTTCATAACGGTTGGTACCGCCGGGGTAACCGAAGATCATGGCATAATCATTTTCCTTGACGCCTTTGATGGAAACGGGCAGGAAATATTTCGGTTTCAGGGGAATATTGTCTGCGGCGTATTCTGCCGGTTTGCCGTCTTTGCCGGTGTACACGCGGAACACGGAAAAGTCGCCGGTATGGCGGGGCCATTCCCAGTTATCCGTATCGCCGCCGAACTTGCCCACGCTTTCCGGCGGGGTGCCTACCAGGCGGATGTCTTTATACCGCTCATATACGAACATGAGGTACTGGTTGCCCCTGAACATGGCATTTACGCGGGCTTCGTAGCCGGTACCTTCCGTGGCGGCCCTGATGATCTCTGCAGAGGCCGCCTGAAATTTGGCGTTCCGGTCTGCGGCGGTAGCGTCTTTAAGGGCTGCTTCCACTTTTTCGGTCACGTCTTCGACTCTTACGAGGAACTGTACAGAGAGGCTTTTGGCAGGAATTTCCTGGGCCCTGCTCTGGGCATAGAACCCGTCTTTCAAATAGTTATGCTCCATGCTGCTGGCGGCGGCAATAGCCCCGTAGCCGCAGTGGTGGTTGGTAAAAATAAGCCCCTGGTTGCTCACAATTTCCCCGGTACAGCCACCGCCGAAAATAATGATGGCGTCTTTCATGGAGGATTTGTTGATGCTGTAAAGCTGCTCTTTGGAGAGCTTCAGCCCTTTCTTCACCATATCCGCGTACACTTGCTGGCCCAGCAGGTAAGGCATCCACATGCCCTCATCCGCCCTTACCAGCTTTACAGAAAGTAAAAGCAGCAGCAGGAATAGATTTTTCTTCATATGATTTGCAGGTTTTATAAAAGTGGCCCAAACCTAGCGATTTTTTTGATACTGGCCCTGCCGCCCATGAATTTGCGGCTATACAGAACAATTATTCTTTATATGGCGTTAAAATGGCTTAAGAATTGTATAATATTCATGCACCTTAAAACCAATACTATGAAACAATTAGTTTTTACCGCTATGGCAGCGGCCGCCCTGATGGCCTGGGGCTGCCAGGGCACCAGCAAACCTTCCGGGGGAGACACGGCTGCGGTAGCAGCTACCGCGGCCCAGACCAGTGCGGAGCCCGCCTGGAAACTGGAAGGCACCAGGTGGAAGCTGAAAGAGTTCCCTTCCAGCACCATGGAAATACCGCCCGGAGACAAGGAAATTTATATGGAGCTGACAGACAGCGCATCTCAGGTGCGCGGCTTCCTGGGCTGCAACGGTTTTGGCGGGAAATACCTGGCCACGCCTAACGGCGACCTGCAGATCACCAATGTAATATCCACCCAAATGGCCTGCGAGCGTCTGAATATTGAGAACGCCTTCAGAAAGGCCATGGAGGAAACCAGCAAATACACCATTGAGAAAGACATGCTGCGCCTGCAAAAAGGTGATTCCGTACTGGCCACCTTTACAGCAGTGCAGCCCTGATATATTATTTCACTAAAAACCGACGCATATGCATAAGTACTTATTCCTGGCGGGGGCCGCTCTTTTCATGGCCTGCCAGGGCAGCAACACCCAAACCAATGCGGATACCGCTACAGAAAAGATCAATGAAGGCGTAGACCAGGTGAAAGAAGGCGTAGAAATGAAGGCCGATACGGCCGGGGCTTACCTGAAAGAGCAGAAAGACAAAGCTGCTGCCAGCATTGAGACCAAAATGAAGGAGCTGGATGAAAAAATGGAGGAGCTGAAGAAAGACGGCAGCAAAAAAAGCGAACAGGCCCGCAAAGACCTGCAGGAAGTGCGTGACGACCTGGCCAAAAAGCTGGACGATGTAAAGAACAGCTCCGCCGAAGCCTGGGATAAAACGAAAGAAGGCGTAGACAAGTCCCTGAAAAAAGCGGATGAAGAATGGCAGGAGTTCAAACGTGATTTCAAGGAACTGTTCCGTTAAAAAGTGCTTGCAGAATAAAGCAGCGAAGGCCCGCCATTACGGCGGGCCTTCTTATTTTAAACCAAAAATATCAGCAGTTATTTGCCAAGCGTCCAGCCGTTGCGGTAGGTACGTTTTACGAACTGGTTGGCTTCGTCAAAGTTGGTGATCTTCATGTTAGCGCCGTCCCACAGCAGCTGGATTGCGCGGCCGGGGTAATTGAACCCTTTGCCGTCAGCTTTGGGTGTACGCAGGTCATAGCTGCGGATGGCCAGGTTACCCATAAGAACGGTTTCGGTGAGCGGACCCGCAATGTCGAACGGAGCGCTCAGTTCTTTTTTGCCGTAGCCGGCAATACATGCGTTCACCCATTGTACGTAGTGGCCTTCGGGCACGCGGGCAATGGTTTTGGGCACATTGGCTTCCTTGGTACGGGCGGTAGGGAGCAGTTGCGGGTACATACCATAGGTACCGCACATCATTTTGCCTTTGCTGCCAATAAAGAGGGCGCCGTTGCTGCCATCGGGGTCTCCCATTCTTTCATTGGGGCCCAGCTCTTCAGGGCGGGCAGGCTGAATGCCGCCGTCCATCCAGTGCATCTTGATGTCTCCGCCTTTTTTGTTCTTGAAGTTCAGGATCACGTGAGAAGAGGGAGGGCAGCTGTCAGGAAAATAACCACGCTGAAATTCGTCTACGTACACGCTGCCTACGCTGCACTCTGCTGACGTGGGATAGCCCAGGCCCAGCACGCGGAAAGGCGGTTCCACAATATGGCAGCCCATGTCTCCCAGGGCGCCGGTACCGTAATCCCACCAGCCGCGCCAGTTGAAGGGCACCAGTTTGTTTACATAGTCTTTTTCAGGAGCGGTGCCGAGCCAGAGGTCCCAATCGAGGTCTTTGGGTACTTCCGCTTTCTGGGCGGGCCAGGCAATGCCTTGCGGCCAAACCGGGCGGTTCGTCCAGCAGTAAACGGTATGCACATCTCCGATGAGGCCGGCATTGTACCATTCCATCAGCTGGCGTACGCCGTCTCCGGAGGCGCCCTGGTTGCCCATCTGCGTTACCACTTTGTATTTTTTGGCGGCTTCGGTGAGCATGCGGGCTTCGTAAATGTCGTGCGTGAGCGGTTTCTGAACATATACGTGCTTGCCCAGCTGCATGGCGGCCATGGCCTGTACAGCGTGGTTATGGTCCGGTGTGGATACGGACACGGCATCAATGTTCTTGTGCTCCTTGTCCAGCATTTCACGGTAGTCTTTATAATACTTGGCTTTCGGGAATCGCTTCACCGAATTGGCGGCACGGCTGTCGTGCACGTCACATAATACAACAATATCTGCCGGGCCTTTGGCAAACTCCCTGATATCGCTTTCACCTTTACCTCCAACACCTATGCCTGCTACTCTCAACTTGTCGCTGGGCGCTGTATAGCCTTTGCCCCCTAAAACGTGACGTGGAACGATCATAAAACCGGCGGCTGCGGTAGCGCCTGTGGTTAGAAATGATCTACGAGAAATCTGGTTTCCTTTGTTATTGTTTTCCTGAACCATGATTTGATAAATTTTCGTTCAATATAATAGAAAAATATTAGTTGTTTGTAAATATTCTCTATGAATGGTAGTAGTGTGCTAAATCGATTTTACGCCTGTTTGGAAAAGAACGCCCTGCTAATGAGGCATACAAGTTAATAATTTGGCCGGGTTAAGCCAGTATTAAATTTGGCGGCATTGCTGTTTTGTTGTTATTTTTAGCCGCACCAAACAAACAAGTTACAACATGTCTGACCGCAAGCACCCGGCCGCGTTGCCGTTTTTATTCTTTTCCGAAATGTGGGAGCGATTTGGTTTTTACCTGCTGCTGGCCATATTGCAACTATACCTGACAGACGCTGAAAGCGGGGGCTGGGCCATGGACAGGAAGGCGGCGGTAGACATTTTCGGCACCTTCATCGCCTTTGTATACCTCACCCCCTTCGTAGGCGGCCTGCTGGCAGACCGCAAGCTGGGCTACACCAAATCCATCATTATAGGCGGTATCCTGATGGGCATCGGCTATATGGGGCTGGCAGTGCAGCACCTCACCGTATTTTACCTTTCCCTGGCCCTTATCTGCGTGGGGAACGGGTTTTTCAAGCCCAATATTTCCACGCTGCTGGGTAATGTGTATAACGACCCGCGGTACAAAGCCCGTAAAGACGTGGGTTACAACATCTTTTACATGGGCATCAACATCGGCGCCTTTATCTGTACCTTTTTTGCGGCCTACCTGCGCAACAGCATCAACTGGGGCGCCGCCTTTATTGCAGCGGGCATAGGCATGTTCCTGGGCGTGATCATTTTTGTTGTCGGCCTCAAACATTACCGGCACGCAGACGTGCTGAAGCCGGAGCAACCGGGAGATATGCCGCTGAAGACCATTTTTGCACAGGTGTTCATACCGGTGCTGGTAGTCGGCTACATTGGCTGGGTGATACCCGGCAACATTTTCGGCACAGACTCTACAGACGCGTTTATCTTTGCCTGCCTGCCCATCATTTATTTCTTTGCCAACCTGCTGCGCAAGGCGGCAGGCGGGGAAAAGAACCAGGTAAAGGCACTGCTGGCGGTTTTTGCCGTATCCATCATGTTCTGGGCGGTTTTTAAACAGAACGGTACAGCTCTCACCACCTGGGCGCAGTATTATACAGACCGTGAAATGCTGGCTGCCATTGAAAAGCCGGCCAAAGGCCTCTACCTGGCTGAAACGGTTTCCAATGTAACGGATTCCGTAGTGGCGTATGACCATGAGTTCAGGGTGATAAAAAACGAAAGCGGGCAGCCGCAGCGGGAGCTGGGCAAAAACGTGTACCTGAAAAACGTGGCGCCTGAAAAAATGCCGGCAGAAGGGGAAAGCGTCAGCCTTTTTAACACCGAACTGTTCCAGTCCGTCAACCCGTTCTTTGTGATAGTGCTCACGCCGCTGGTAGTGGCGTTTTTTGCATGGCTGCGCAGAAAAGGCAAAGAGCCCACCACGCCCACCAAAATAGCCTGGGGCCTGCTCATTTCTTCCCTCTCTACCTTCATGATGGTAGGGGCGGTTTATGTGTGCAGCAACGGGGAGGTGAAAGCGTCTCTCTGGTGGCTGGTAGGCTGCTACGGGGTAATTACGCTGGGCGAGCTGCTGCTCAGCCCCATGGGTCTCTCACTGGTATCAAAGCTCAGCCCGCCGCGCCTTACCTCATTGATGATGGGCGGCTGGTTCCTGGCCACTTCCATGGGCAACAAACTTTCCGGCGTACTGGCCGCCATGTGGGATACCTACGATAATAAAATGAATTATTTCCTTGTGAACTTTGCCATGCTGGGCTTTGCCGCGGCGCTTATTTTTGTGATGCTCCGCTGGCTGAACCGGATATTCAGGGAGCACACGCAGCAGGGATAACACGGAGGCAACTGTATAAATCGGCTGGCATGGGTACAAACCTGGTCGGCCGATTTTTTATCAGAACTGGAAGGCCAACCTTACATTAACCGGGAAGCTGATGTTGAGTCCCTCTATTTCCTTCCCGTCTCGCGGAAGAATGGGAATAATACTGTAAATAAGATTAGGGCTGGGCTTGTCAGCAGGGTTTTGCCGGCCGGTATTCCTTGTCTGCCGCCATTTCAGGCCAAACCCCACGCCGGTGTCTATCAGCAGGCGGTTCAGATGGATCTGTATACCGAAGCGGGGACTTATTACAAGATTGGCCCTGTTAACGGCAAATGTATCCAGGTAGCCGGGATTGGGGCCAAAGCGGTCACTGATAATGTATTCGGATTTCAGCCAGGAGCCAAACAAGCTGAGGTAAGGCATCAGTACGCGTTGTTGCGGGAAAAAATAACGCTGCTCAAGGGAAACACGGTAACCGCCGTAATGCCCGAAATAGGCTGTATCCGGTTTGCCCCTGAAACCCGGTAGCGCCGCCGCATCTGATAATATGGTATAGGTTACCAGCGTAGACCAGTTGCCGTATTTTCTTTCATAGCCAAACTCAAAGCCGGGGTTGTCTGCCATCAGGGAGAGCACGGAAAAGTTGAAGTTGTTCCTGTATTTATGCTCGTAGAACTTTTGTGCGGCCAGCGGTGTAGTCAGGAGGAGGAACAGCGAGAGAAAGATCAGTTGCTTCATACGCGGGAGATTAGAAGATATAACCAATTCTGATGGTACCGGGAACGTTGAGTGTGGTGGCGTTGAAAGGCTTGTATTCTGAAAATTCGGGAAACCACTCCACTGGTCTCCAGTCAGGCTCTTCATAATTACTTTCCACCGTGCGGTGCTTCAACCCCGTACCGGCAGCAAAGTCAAGAATAAAAGAGGAGCCTATTGGTATTTCAATACCGAATTTGAGGTTAGCTGCCCAGGTGCGGCGGTGATATGTGTAGGCCTCCGGCTGCTGGCTTTTGGTCCGGCTAATGTCTGCTTTTACCGAAAGATGCGTCAACTCTGCGGAAAAATACGCGCGGGCCCGCCTGATCTCTCTGGTGGGAACAAAGAATTTTTCTTCCAGTGAAATACGGAAGCCAGAAAAGCGATGAGCCTCAAACACTCTGTCAAGCAGGTTTTTAAGCCCGCGAGACATTACTGTTATTGCCGCCTGGGTAGCAAACCGCCTGGCATACTGTTTTTCATAACTAAGCTCAAAGCCGGGATTGACATAATCTGTAACGGTTGCCAATGAGAATTTAAGCTGGTTGGTTTCAGGGAATATGCCGTTGATGACGGGCGGTTTTTGGGCAACAATATTGCTGGCAGCCAGCAGCAGCAAAAGGCAAAGGGCTATAGGGGGTATTAGCAAGCGCATAAAAAAAGGGCCGTTATGATCGTATAACGGCCCGTGCTCATATAAGTTACAGCGGTTTAATCTTCCCAGGTCATCACCTTGCCCCTGTCATCCGGTTTGAGGCTGATGGCCAGCGTTCTCTCATCATAGGAGAGGTTGTATTTTTTCAATACATCCTCCGGCACCCCGTCCCAAACGTTGGGCTTGTTACCCTGGTAGTCAAGGTCCCTGATGCCCATTTCGCTGGTGAAAAAGCCGGTGGCGGTGAGGTTGCGCATGGTGCTGAAAAAAGATACGCCCTGGCTCATTTCCGGCGCGGCCGTGCCGGGGTAAGCAATCTGGTCTACTACGGCCAGCTGCTCTTTGGCGCCAAGCTCTGTAAACGTTTTATTGTACGTTTTCAGGCAGTGCACGTCCAGCCAGCGAAGGCCGCCGCGCATGGGCACCTGGTAGCGGGGCATGTCCTTTACGATGAACTCAATAAATTCAGGCACCTTGGCATCGCTGGCGCTGCCGGAACGTTCGTCTTTCGGGATGATGATATCTGCCAGTACGGTAATGGTTTTCATTTCCGCATCGGTAAAGAATTTTTCCTTGTTGAGCGCCTCATCGCGCATAACTTCGTCAGGCGTGCGGCCATATGCTTTGAGCACGCCGGCCCCTACGGCTTTTTCGCCGGGCTTTGATTCACAGGCGCTGAGTATTACGCCGGAAGAAAGCGAGCCTATTACCAGGGCTTTGAGTGATTCTCTTCTATCCATGATAATCAGAGGTTTTGTTTTTTTAATTCGTCCACAATGTATTCTGATGCGCGCAGGGAAAGCGCCAGTATGGTCCAGGTAGGGTTTTTGTCTGCCTGAGACACAAAAGGCCCGCCGTCTACCACAAACACGTTCTTCACATCATGCGCCTGGTTGAACTTGTTCACCACGGAGCGTTTGGGATCATCACCCATGCGGGTGGTGCCTACTTCGTGAATAATGCGGCCGGGGTTTTCCAGACCGTAATTACTTTCCGGGCCGGGCTTGTTGCCGAGCGGAATGCCGCCCATTTCATGAATGATCTGTTCAAAAGTATCCTGCATGTGTTTGGCCTGCTTGATCTCGTGCTCGCTCCAGGTGTAGTTGAAGCGCAGTACGGGAATGCCGAATTTGTCTACAACGTTGGGGTCTATTTCGCAGTAATTGTCTGCCCGCGCAATGGCCTCCCCGCGGCCTGCAAATCCAACCGTAGCGCCATAAAAGCGGCGGTAGTCGTCTTTCAGTGAGGCGCCGTAACCGCCCGCAGGCTTACCGGTCCGGGCGGGATCTTTAGCCTGGAGGTTCTCGATGCCGAAGCCGAAGCCGTAAGACGGCATGTGCATGCCGCCGCCAAATTCAATATGATAGCCGCGGGCAAAATCCAGCTTTTTATTGTCCAGCCACCAGGGAACGTACATGTGCATGCCGCCCACACCGTCTTCGTTATACCGCTTGCGGTCCATCAGGGAAGGAACAAAGGCGCTGCGCGAAGAGCCGGTAGAGTCATGCAGGTATTTGCCTACCACGCCGCTGGAGTTGGCCAGGCCGTTTTTATGAACGGAAGATTTTGAGTTGAGCAGCAACCGCGCAGATTCGCAGGCGCTGGCTGCCAGCACTACCACGCGAGCGTTCAGCTGGTATTCCTGCAGGTCATTCTTGTCTACGTAAGAAACGCCGGTGGCTTTGCCGGTGTTGTCTGTGAGCACCTCCCGTACCATGGCGCCGGTGTAAAGGTCTACGTTACCGTTTTTCATGGCGGGTTTGATGAGCACGGTAGAAGAGGAGAAGTCTCCATGCACGGTGCAGCCCCGGCTGCATTGGCTGCAGTAGAAGCAGGCGCCGCGGTCTTTGTTTACCGTACGCGTCAGAATGGACAGGCGGGAAGGAATAACGGGAATGCCCAGTTTGGCGCCGGCCTGTTTCACCATCAGCTCATGCAGGCGGGGCTTGGGAGGAGGGAGGAAGTAGCCGTCAGGCTCATTGAAGATCCCTTCTTTGGAACCGAATACGCCTATCATTTTGTCTACCCGGTCATAAAAAGGTTTCACATCGTCATATCCTATTGGCCAGTCATCACCATGCCCGTCTATGCTGTAATGCTTGAAGTCATTAGGCCCGAAGCGCAATGAGATGCGGCCCCAGTGGTTGGTGCGGCCGCCTACCATGCGGGAGCGGAACCAGTCGAATTGCGTGCCGTTCTTTTTCGTATATGGTTCACCGTTAATTTCCCATCCGCCGTAGGCGGCGTCAAAGTCGCCAAAAGGACGTGTGCTGCTAGCGCCTCTGCGCGGCGATTCGTAAGGCCATTTCAACTGCGTTTGCTGCGCAGGGTCTGCCGGGTCATACTTGGGGCCTGCTTCCAGCAGCGCCACCTTCAGCCCGGCCTCAGACAGCACTTTGGCGGCCATGCCGCCGCCGGCGCCTGAGCCTACTATGCATACGTCATATGCTTTTGCCTGTTTTTTGATCTCAAATGCCATGTAAAACGTGGATTTTTTTAAAAGATTTGACCTGTAAGCATTTAAATCTATAAAAAAATGGGGAAAATGAAAGGTGTTTTTTACTTTCGGCATGTATTCTATGACAACTATTTCACCTTATATCCTCGGAGTAGACATTGGCACGGGCAGTGCCAAAACCGTGGCGGTAACGCCGGTTGGCCAGATAGCCGCCGCCCACAGGCAATCTTACCCTACACATCACCCGCAACCCGGTTACAGCGAGCAAGACCCTGAGCAGATCATTGCCGCCATTATCACTACCGTTCAGAAAACTGTACAGGAAATGGGCGCTGCGCCTTCCGCCATATCCCTGAGCTGCGCCATGCACAGCCTGATGGCGGTAGATGGCCAGGGGCAGCCTTTAACGCCGCTGATGACCTGGGCAGACAACCGCGCCGAAACCTACGCCGCGGCCTTGAAGAACGCGCCTGCCGGCCCCCTGATCTATGCCGCTACCGGCACACCCATTCACCCTATGTCTCCCCTGTGCAAGATTTTATGGCTGCGCAATGAGCAGCCGGAAATATTTGAGCAGGCCGCCTGCTTCATCGGCATCAAGGAACTGTTCCTCTACCGGTGCTTTCATGAATTTATTATTGACCATTCCCTGGCCTCCGCCACGGGGCTGTTTGACATACGCCGGCAAGACTGGCACCCCGCCGCACTCGAAGCGGCCGGTATTTCAGATGACCGGTTGCCTATACCGGTAGAAACCACCCGCCTGCTGATAGGAATGGATGCCGGCATGGCGGAGGCGCTGGGCGTACCGGCAGACACGCTGATCATGGCCGGCAGCAGCGACGGTTGCCTGGCGCAGCTGGGCAGTGGTGCTGTAGAGCCGGGGCATGCCGCGCTTACCATCGGTACCAGCGGCGCCATCAGGATGATGACGGCGCGCCCGGCGGAAGATGAGCAACACCGCCTTTTCTCTTACGTGCTCACGCCGGAGCATTATGTATGCGGCGGCGCCATTAACAACGGCGGCGGTGCGCTGCAGTGGTTCTCGAAAGCCTTTTTACCCTGGTCTGACTATAATAATTTTCTCAAGACCGCCTTTACCGTGCCGCCCGGCGCGGAGGGGCTGCTGTGCCTGCCTTACCTGCTGGGGGAAAGGGCGCCTGTGTGGGACAGCGGCGCGCGCGGCGCTTACGTGGGCATCCGCCAGCAACACACGGCCGCGCACTTTCAGCGGGCACTGATAGAGGGCATTTGTTTTGGCCTCTACAATGTGGCAGAAGCGCTGGAGAGCGTGGTGGAACCGGTGCGTGAGGTGACCGTGAGCGGAGGCTTCACAGCTTCGCCGCTCTGGATACAATTGCTGGCAGACATTTTCCAGAAACCCATGTTGCTGCATCAGGAAGAAGACGCGTCTGCGCTGGGGGCCGCCATGCTGGGCTGGCATGCGCTGGAAAAAACAGATGCCTGGCAGTTTAACCCCATGGCCGCGGCGCGTGTATTTGAGCCTGAAAGCACGCATCACGCCGTTTATATGCGCAATTACAAAGCGTATGGCCTGCTTTACAGGCAGTTGAAAGAGGTGATGGAAGTGCTGCGCGGATAACGTTGCAAACCGTCAGCCGCCCCTCTCAAACATCCGCTCCAGGTCATTCAGTTTAAAGGAAATGAAGGTGAAGCGCCCACCCGGGGAAACGTTGGGTGTGGTGCAGGCAAACAACTCATCTATAATATTCTGCATCTCTTTGGTGCCCAGCATTTTACCGGCGGGAATGGCATTGTTGCGGGCCATGGCGCGCACCAGCTGCTCCCTGCGGTTCAGCTTCAGTTCGTTGCTGAAATGTTTGAACTGTTCCAGCAGCCCTTCAATGCTGGCCTGCTCGTTACCCGTTTGTATATCTGCCGGTGTACCGCGTACCACAAAGGTTTGCTGGCCAAAAGGCTCCAGGTCATACCCCAATGCCTGCAGCTCGGGCAGCATTTCGGTAATAACGATGGCATCTGCCGGCAGCAATTCCAGCGTTTGGGGGAAAAGGCTCTGCTGGGTGGCAATGGGCTTTTCCGAAAGCGCGCGCTGGTAGCGTTCGTACAAAATGCGTTCATGCGCGGCCCGCTGGTCTATAAGAATAAAGCCTGATTTGATCTGTGACAGAATGTACTGCTGGTGTACCTGTACGGGCACCTTCTGGTCCGTGGCGGCCTCCTGCCAGCGTTCGTCTATGACGGAGGCGGTAGATACGGGTTGTTCAGCCGGGGCGGTGTTCCCGTTATCAGGTGAAAGCGCGGGACCGTACAATTCTTTCCAGTGGCGCAGGTTGCTGCTGTTATCTATTACATGCGCCTGGTTGGCGTGCGTAAAGGTTTTATAGATGGATGTGTTGGAAGACTGTTGTTTTTTCTGTTCGGTGAAAGGCTGGGTGAGCGCATCCAGCTGCTGAATACCCGGGTCCAGCTCAAAGTCAAGCGCCGGTGTTACGCTGAACTGGGCCAGCGCGTGTTTGATGGCAGACTGCACAAAGGCGTAGAGTATCCTTTCATCATCAAACTTGATCTCCTGCTTGGTGGGGTGCACGTTAATATCTACATGCGCAGGGTCAAGGTCTATGAACAGCACGTACAGCGGGAAGCTGTCTGCAGGTATCAGGTCTGCAAAGGCCGTCATCACCGCATGGTTGAGGTAGCTGCTTTTGATGAAGCGGTTATTCACAAAAAAGAACTGGTCTCCCCGTGTTTTTTTGGACGTTTCCGGCTTGCCAACAAAGCCGTGAATATTCATGTAGTCCGTACTTTCTTTCACCGTAACCAGCTTGGCATTGTAGTGCTGTCCCAGGATGTTCACCACGCGCTGCTTGAGCGAACCTTTTTCAAGATGGAACATTTGCTGGCCGTTGCTGTTGAGGGAAAACTGGAGATGCGGGAAGGCCAGCGCTACCCTGATGAACTCGTCTACAATATGCCGCATTTCTGCGGCGTTGCTTTTGAGAAAGTTGCGGCGGGCAGGCACGTTGAAGAAGAGGTTCTTCATGGCAATGCTGGTGCCGAAGGCCGTCTGGCAGGGCTCCTGGCGTTTGATGACGCTGTTGTCTATCTCAATGAAGGTACCGGCCTCTTCGTGGGGGCGGCGGGTTTTCAGCTCTACCTGTGCCACGGCGGCAATGGAGGCCAGCGCCTCACCGCGGAAGCCCATGGTGCGGATGTGGAAAAGATCGTCTATAGACTGTATCTTGGAAGTGGCATGCCGCTCAAAGCACATGCGCGCGTCTGTTTCACTCATGCCGGTGCCGTTGTCAATAACCTGCACCAGCTCCTTGCCGGCATCCCTGATGAAAAGCTGGATTTCGGTAGCCCCTGCGTCTACCGCATTTTCCAGCAACTCCTTTACTGCCGAAGCCGGCCGCTGAATTACTTCCCCTGCTGCTATCTGGTTCGCTATATTATCCGGTAATAAATTGATGATATCCGCCACTTGCCTGCCTTTTGGCGTAAAGGTAGGAAGAAAAAAATATGTTAAATTAAAAGAGCGGCGCAAACCAATCGGTAGCCCGTTTCGTACCTTTAGGAACAGTCTCCGGGCAAGGGGATAAAAAGCAAGGTATTGCGTTTGGTGTTAAAGCGTAGTTAACGCAAAATCAAATCTTAGTATGAAAACACGGAAACTTCTAATTTTGGCGTTAATATTACTGTTCAGCCATTGTACATACTCTCAGAACGGAGGAAAAAATAAATTCATGGAAGAAAAAAAGAATCCTGCGTACTCCCGCACGGATACTGGTAAAGTAAACCTTACAGACGCAGAGTGGAAAAAAGTTTTACCGAAAGAAGTTTATGACATCGCCCGTGAAAAAGGCACAGAATGGGCGTTTACAGGCAAATATTGGGACCATAAAGAAAAAGGCACTTACTATTGCGCAGCATGCGGGAACCCGCTCTTTGTGTCTGACACAAAGTTTGAAAGCGGATGTGGCTGGCCAAGCTTTTACCAGCCCATCAGTAAAACCAGCGTAATTTATACGCCAGACAACTCTCACGGCATGCAACGCACGGAAGTGCAGTGCGGCCGCTGTAAAGCCCATTTGGGGCATGTTTTCGACGACGGGCCGCCGCCAACCGGCTTGCGTTACTGCATCAATTCCGTCATCCTGGACTTTGACAAGGCACAAGACGCGGAAAAGAAGTACAAAGAGAAAGAATAACATCCACCCAGCCTGACTATATGCAGCCGGTACGAAGCAACTTGTACCGGCGCAGGCGTTTATATACATGCCCGGTTAAAATTATGCCTGGATGTGGAAACACCCGGCAGTTTCATACAAATGTTTATTATTCGCACTTAATAACCTGATTACCGTGCCTTGATAAATGTTGCGGATTCTTCCGCCACTCCCCTGGCAAGGGTCAGTATATAGAGGCCCGGGAAAAGATCTGACACGTCTACCGCTACCCGGTTATACCCTTCCAGCAGCGTTTCCTTTTTTATCAGCACTGTTGCTCCATTTGCCCGTACCACGCGTATATAAGCTTCTTCCGCCCGAGGGGCGGTATACTGTATATACAGCTGGCTGGTAACAGGGTTGGGCGTAAGCCGGATGGCAGACCGCTTTTTAGCTGCCCTGACTTTGCCAACAGCGGCCATTGAAGGCGGCTCGGGCGGAGCGTTCAGCCTGATGTTACTGAGGGTGATGGCGGCGGAATTATCTCCATTGGTATTGGTAGGTACAGGATTGCTGTTGCTGTTGGTGCCGTAGAACATAAAAGCGTCAAGCGCCGTACCGGCCGCCAGCTGGTTGGCGGGGAAATTGGGGGAACCGAGGTAGGTAAACAGCACACCATCTGCCCACACATTATACGTACGCGGCGGCAAGGTGTAATTCACCCCGTTGCGGGAATAGGTGTGTGATGCGGGAAGGTTGTTGGAATACACCTCTACATTGTAAGTGCCGCCCCGCCTGAAATGTGTTGTATTGATGGTTTTGTAGGAGGCGGTGCTGGTGGCCAAAGGTTTTTCCCGGTACTGGAAACGGATGGTGTCAGGGTAGGCCGGGTTGATGTTCCAGCTCAGCGCACTGAATACCTCAGGATTGGACGCGGTGCCGGTGGTAGTAAGGGCGCCGTTGTTGCCATATACCCGTGTTGAGCCGGCGGCGCTGTTATTGCCGAGGCTGAGCGTCCATTGTATGCGGGTGCTGGTGCTGTCATTAAACCTGATGGTGAAAAACAGGCTGGTAACCGGCGAAGTGCCGGGAATGGAAAACGCGGAGAACTTGGCCGGTCCGAAAGTAGGGCCGGAGTTGATCCTGATGGAATCTCCCAGCAACGTGAATATTTCACCTGTGGCCGGCAGCGCCACCTTGCTGAGGCCGCTGGGCGGGTACGGCAAAAAGCCGGGGGTAGCGGGAGATGATATAACGCCGGTGGGCACGCCGCCGGTGGCGGTGTAAACACCACCCATTACACCAGTGCCGGTGTTCAGGTCATATATCCATGGCTCGTTTGACAAGGTGCCGGTTTCCCATGCGGCCGGTGTGGTGCTGGTATTAATGGCGTTGGTGATGTCTGCAAAGCTGTCCCAGCCTTTAGACACGGCGCCGTATTGCGCCATGCTGCCCAGGGCTACGGTATAAGAGCTCATGCTGGTGTAGGTATTGCCTGCCACCCTGATGCTGGCGGGGTCTAGCCCGAAGTTGGTGGTCAGAATGGCCTGTTTCTGGGCCGGCGTGCCCGTGCTCAATGTGGCGCCTTCCGTTGCATCCAGCAAATACCGGTAACCTGCCGGATCATACCCGTAATGGTGAATGGCTACGGCATAGTTGGAATTGGTAAAACTGTTGCCCGTAAACGCATAGTGCGTGGCAAAAAATTCATCACCGGGGTTTACATTGTTGAAGAGCGGCAGGGAGATGAAGGGCATTACCGGGTACGCTGCAGTACGGGTGAACGTGCTGCCTTTTATGATGCCGAAATCACAGTTGTCACGGAAGCGCACGTAGTCTCCCTTGCAGTCTTCAAAAGAGCAATTGATCACGCTGATGTGATGGGCGTCATACGCGTGGTACATCATGTGGGAACCGCCGCCCTTCCCGATGCGCGTGAACGTGCAGTCTTCGTAAGTCACATCGTAAGTGCCGCTGCCGCTGCAGCCGGTAGCGCCGTACACAATGCCCGGCATATCCGTCCAGTGGCAATTCTCCACGCGTATGTTGCGGGTGGTTTTGCCGGTGCCGGAGCGGATAGCCATTACATAACCCGTTTCACCATTGCCGGAGAAACGGAAGTTTTTGATGACCATGTGCTGGCAGTCCAGGATACTGATCATGTCTGCCACCGCGGGGTAACCAGTGGGGGCGGTAAACAGGGTACCGGAGGGGTCTCCTTCCAGCGTCAGCAGGTTTTGCGCATGGCCCAGGTTCTGCAAAAGAAAAGGGGCTGAGGTGTAAGCGCGGGAATAGGTGCCGGCAATAAATTTTACGGTAACGGAGTCTGTTGCCAGCAGGGATTGTACCCCGTTCCAGAATGCGGTGTTTTTAAAATCCGCCGCATTAACGGCAGAGGAGCCATCTCCTGTGCCGGCGGCATTGGGCCCCACAAATCTTACCTGTAAACCGTATGCCGGCAACAACAACGATCCCATTACTGCCAGCAGTATCAGTACTGTTCTTTTCATAAACGGATGAATTATTGGTGATTAAATTGCAGCAGCACATTGTCCATATGTTTTTTCATTTTCAGGTCTTTTGTTATGTCCCAGTAACTCTGGTTATTGGAAGTAAGCACCAGCGTGGCTACTATCCAGCTTTGCGTCCATCCGCCCAGCGTGCCCCACACGCCCCAGCCCACGTCTGCATTGGAGCCCCAGTATTCCCAGCGGTCAAAGTCAAAGGCGCGGAACCATGCTCCGTCCAAATCCTTATGCCGGTTGCTGACGGCCTGTATCCTTACCAGGAAGTCCGATAATTTATCAACGGCCTTTTTGTAGGCGGCATTCCCTGTGGCGTGGGCAGCTTCGTTAAGGCTGAAAACCGCAAAGTTGCAGGTGTACAGCATGTCTGCCACGGGGTCTCCGTTGTCAAAGATAACGGGAGCTTCATGCTGGCCATATGCGGCATTGGAGGCGGTGCGGCCATAGCGGCCTTTCCCGGCGCCGCCCAGTTCTTCCTGTATAGCCCCGCTTTCCACCTGGTTTTTGAGCAATTGCGTTACCACCAGGTGCAGCCACTCGCGGTGTTGCGGGGTGTCTTCCACCCTTACCAGCCAGGCCAGCGGTAAAATCATGCGGGCCCGCTCCTGCTGTATACCGTTTGTCCAGCGCCACTCATGCGGATAGCCTTTCATGGTGATATGAATGGCGGTTCTGGCCTTTTCCAGCAGCGGCCGGTAGCCGGTTTGGCGGTACATCCACAGGTAGCAGGCCCATAACCATGACTCGTAGTGGGGAGCGGGGTTAACAAGATCTCTTTGCGCAAAAAAGGAGCGCCCTTTGCTTTGCAATACACTGTCGTTAATATGCCCGCCACGGAAGCCGTTCTTTCCGGTGGTATAAAAATTTCCGAGAATAGCTTCTGTTATTTGCCGGTTCCACCGGTTGCTGCGCATGCTGGCGGCCGCGCCCAGCACGCCCAGAATTACGCGGGCGTTGTCATCTCCGTAATAAATATGCGGATGGGTAACGGCCCAGCCTATGAGGCCAAAGCTGGCACTGTCCGGGTTGTTGCGGGGGCCGCCGCGGAGGTTGGAACCGGAGAAAATAAAATCTATCAGCCGCGTGGCCTGCTGGAACAATACAGCTTCATTTTTCAGGAACTGCCCGGCTGCCGCCAGCGCGTACGCTGCTTCTCCCTGCACATCTGCACGCACCCAATAGCGGTACTCCTGGGAACCATCGTGATAAATGTGGGAGGCATGCCCTTCCAGCATGCCCAGGGAGCCGTTGCCCACCGGGAGAGACTGGGCCGGGCCGGGGCCAAAAGGCTTTTGTCCGTTGCCCTGGTAGCGGAGGTACATATCCTGCCAGCTTTCGTGGATGAAGAACCGGCCTTTGCTAAACCATTCCACTCCCCTGCGAATGCTTGCTTCCCGCGCGCCGGCGGGCAGCTTTTCATGGGGGCCGTAGGCAGGGGAAACGGTAGACGGCCACCGGGTGAGTTGTATATGCGGTTGCCGGGTAGCCCAGCCCACAATGTACTCCCAGAGCGCCTGCCAGGCGGCATGAGGGCCATAGCGGCCGGTAGCAAAATTGCTGAGCTTGGTGGTGGCAACCATTACATCGTTACCGCTTTTTACAAGCAGCGGCCAGGTTGTCACATCGTTGATGCCGTAGGCCGCTTTGCTGAAGCCGGCCACTTTGGCCATTACCATCAGCGGGTTAGCTTGCTGTACCGGCATTACGTAACAGTCATTGATGCCCAGGATGGTCATGGGCGGAAGTTTTTCGCCCAGCCCCGGAGCGGCTATTACGGCCCTTTCCAGGTTGGAGCGCAGGGGAGAAGCGCCAATTTCCAGGCCCGGGAATTCCGCAGGGTACTCTATGTACAACCGTATTTTTTTCTCCTGTATTTGTTTCAATGTGGCGGTGTTCACTTGTACCTGCCGGGCAGGGTACGCTTCCGCCATCATCAGTATGGCGCCTCCTATTCCCGCCGCCTCAACGGCCGCCGCCGCATCTTTTACCAGCTTAACGGTAAAGCCGGAGCTTACCAGCACGGGGTACAGGTCATTTTCTGCGGTTCCACAGAACACAACGGTTTTTTGCTGTGCCCCGGCCGGCAGATGGCCAAAGCACAGCAATATGCCGATACATACGATCAGTATTTTTTGCACGGTTATTATTTGAAAGGTCAAAACCGCCCTCGTGGGCCGCATGGTTTACGCTTAATATTCCAGGTAAAGGTCTACAACATGGATCACTCCGTTCAGCGGGCGAATATTGGACGTTCTTGCCTGTACGCCTTTTTTGGTGCCGGGAAAATCATTGAACGTCAGCTTGGAATCATTGTAGTCCAGTATCCTGAACTTGACGTTGGTGCCGGGCAGCAATGTGTTTACCACAGTAGTGTCTGTATTGATGTTGTGATAGGAATATTCTCCTTCCATGATATGGTAGAGGAACAGGTTGCGCACCTGCTGAACCGGGTAATCTTCCCACCTGGTGGCGGGTTTGCCGTTCACTTTGTTCTTTACAAAATAGCTGGTGGCCAGCTCTACGCCGGCGGCAGATTTTTCGTAGATGGCTTTATTGGTAAGAAGGATGAAAGTTCTGCCGGGTTTGGAATATTCTTCCTCCAGGCCGGCGTACCGGATGCCGGCCAGCATCTTCACGAACAGCGTATCTGCCCTGGGCTGGTTAATAAATTCCCAGGCCGTCATTTTCACGGCCGGGTCAGGAATACTGGGCTTGAAATCGTAATCTTCCTGCAGGCCAAGGCCGGCCAGGTTGCAGCTGCAGCAAAGGCATAACAGGAAAGCGGTTATATGCAGTGGTTTGATCATGATGCTATTGTTTTATTCTGAGTAAGGCGGGTTTTGGGTCAGTTTGGGATTTTCATTCAGGGCGGTGCGTGAAATAGGCAGCAATACCCTGCGTGGATCGCCAAAGCCGGTTTGTGCAAAGTTCTTTTGCCGCTGGCGTTCTTTGATAACCGGGTCCATCACGGTTATCAGCCGCTCTGTACGGATCAGGTCAAACCACCGCTTCCCTTCCCCAAACAGCTCCACCTGCCTTTCATTGAGAATAGCGGTTTCCAGCTCTTCCTGCGTGGCGAACTGGTTTTCTGTGTAAAGCGGTACGTTGGCCCTCTTCCGGATCTCGTTCAGCAGTTTTACCGCCTCCGTTTTGTAACCGGGTGAATTGATGGCGTTGTAGGCCTCTGCCCGCAGCAGCAAAATGTCTGCATACCGGTAAAGGGCATAAAAATGCTCGCTGGTGGTGGTGCTGGGGTACACGGGCTTGTTGTTTTCATAGGGGTAGAACTTCGCGATCTTATTCACACCGGTGCTGGCTTTTACCAGCATCGTGTCGTAGGTGAAATGGCGGCGTATGTCTGCCGGGTTGGCCTCAAACAGCTTGAGCGCATTGCTGTCTATGGAATAATAGGATGAAAGGTTGCTGGAGCCATAGCGGTGAGCCATGCCGTCCGCGCCGTCTTGCGCAAACGCCCAGTGCAGGCTCCAGATGGCTTCCTGCGTGCCGGCTGGGTCTGTAAACAATTTTTTCCAGCTGGCCGCGGGCGTGAGGCTGTACCGGTTCAATGCTATGAGTCGTTGTGAAGTTTCCAGCACTTTCGGATAGTCTTTTTTCCAGGCATATACTTCTGTTAAAATGGCCAGAATGCTGCCTGAATTGAGTTCCCACACGGAAGGGGCAGCACCGGGACTAACAATACCAGCGGCCTTTTCCAGGTCAGGGATGATCACGTTTTGCAGGATGTCATTGGCCGGCGTGCGAGGCAGGTGCGCGTCTTGCTTGAGGTCTTCGTAAGGCTCCAGCCACAAAGGCACATCGCCCCACAAACGGATGGCAAAGAAGTAGCAATAGGCCCGCATGGCGTATGCCTGCGCCAGGTAATTATCCCTTACCTGCGCATTGATCTGCTGTATCTGCGGTACGTATTTCAGGGCAAAATTGGCCTGGGAAATAGTGGCGTACAGGGCAGACCAGGAGGCCTGCGGCGCGTTGGCATCCAGCGCGTTGAGAGACAGGTTCAGCTGAGACTCTGCATTAGACGGCGCTTTGAAGTTATCTGAACGGGGCTCTGCCCAATCTATGTAATTGTGTACCATGGTGCGTTGCATGGCATCGTACATGCCGGCCATGCCCAGTTTGGCATCGTCCGCATTCCGCCAGAACAAGCCGGTAGAAAGTTCTGACAGCGGCTGTTGATCCAGGAATTTTTCACAGGCGGATATCATTATCACCGCTGTTGTCAGTATCGTCAAAATTATTTTTCGCATAACATCCACATTTAAAAGTTTACGTTTAGCCCCATGCCCACTTCCCTGTTGCGGGGATACCTTCCGTTGTCTTTACCCATTGTCAGTGGCGGCCCGGGCGCTATTTCAGGGTCAAACCAGCGGTAGTTGGTCCAGGTAAGCAGGTTGGTACCGTACACGTACACGCTTACGCCTTTCAGCTTGATGCGGGAGTATGCCGCGGGCGGCAGGTTATAGGTAAGGCGGGCGTTGCGCAGGCGGATGAAAGAAGCGTCTTCAATATAGTTGCTGGATATTTCCCGCTGGTTGTAAGCAAAATTGCCGGAACGCGGGTAGATGGTCACATCTCCCGGGGCTCTCCAGCGGTTGTAGATCACTTCAGGCTCCGGCGTAACGGTGGCTGATTTGTAGCTGTTGAGGTAGTAGCGGGCATAGTTAAAGAGCTGGCCGCCCCAGCTGCTGTAGAAAGAGACAGACAGTGTGAAGCGTTTGTACCCGAAGTTATTGTTAAACCCGGCCGTGAATTTGGGTTGTGCGTTGCCGATCACCACCCGGTCCGCATCGTCTATCACCCCATCTTTTGTAGTGTTTTGCCAGATCATGTCACCGCCCCGGAGCGTGTTGCCGGAAGCGGTCATTTTTTTCACCTGGCCCGTATAGGCCTCGCCATTGAGTGAATAACCCTGGAAGGAGCCATCCTTGAATATGGGTGTAAGGCGTTCCCACTCTGAGGTGTAGGCATTCGCTTCGTTATAGGCGTATACACCCTCAGACTTCCAGCCATAGAAGTTGCCCAGTTTCTCCCCTTCCTGGATAGACCAGGTAGTGGTGCCAGCAATGGAAATAAGGCCGGTACCCTGGTAGAGCTTCAACACATGCGTCTGGTTGAAAGACATGTTGTAGTTCACGCTCCAGTTGAAGTTTTTGGTTTTTACAGGCGTGCCGTTGATGCCGAACTCGAAGCCGCGGTTGCGGATAGAGCCTACGTTCACCTTCACAGATGTGTAGCCGGACTCATCTGGCAGCGGGGCGCTGTACAGCAGGTCACTGGTGGTTTTGTTGTAGTAGTCCGCCACAAAGCTAAGGCGGTTCCTGAAAAGCGAAATGTCTATGCCGGCGTTGAGCTGCCGGGTGCTTTCCCAGCCAAGGGTGTTGTTGCCGAAAAGAGAATTGGGCACTACGCCAGATACGCCGTTGTAAAAGAAGCTGCCAAAGCGGTAACTCTGAATGGCATCATAATCGCCAATGCGGTCATTACCCGTCATCCCGTAGCTGAGGCGGATTTTGGCATCGTCCAGGAACTTGCGCGCCCAGCCCATAAATGATTCGTCTGACACCCTCCAGGCGCCTGAAACGGAGGGGAAAACGCCCCAGCGCTTGTCTCTGCCAAAGCGGGAAGAGCCGTCTGCCCGCACATTGGCGTTCAGCAGGTACCGCCCGCGGAAATTGTACCCCAGCCTGCCGAAAGCGGAAACAGAGGTATTGCGGGAGGCAAAGGTGAAGGTATTGTTCTGGTTCAGCAGCTGCGCTGAATTGAACGTTTCAATGGCTTCCGTGAGAAAGTTGGTGCCGGAAATGGTGCTGTAGCGCCGGGTGTCTTTATCCACACTATAACCCAGCACGGCGGTAACCGCATGTTTGCCGAACGTTTGCGCGTAGTTGAAATACCCCTGGTGCTGAAGGTAGATGTTCATGTCCCGCCGGTCTGTTCCGGAGTTGTCATTCACATTGCTGAGAATGCGGGGAGAGAAAATAAAGTTGTGGTTGTAGATCACATTGGCCGTTACATCTGTGGTGTATTTGAGATGTTTGGTGATCAGATAGGTGAAATAGTTATAGATGTTGGCCTGGTATTCATCCAGCCTGTTTTTGTAGTACATGGCCCAGGCTACCGGGTTGGGCCTCGCCTGCACGAGGCCTGCCAGCCCGCCATCATCCAGGTACACGCGGTAATTGGCGGGGCGCAGCACGCCTTGCAGCAGCACGCTGCCTTCGTTGATGCGGTTGCCGGTTTTGTAAGACAGCTGAATGCGGTTGCCCAATATGGCTTTATTGTTGAGATGAAAATCAAAATTCAGGCGGGAGCGGATCAGCTTGGCGTAGCTGTTCACTACAATGCCCTGATCGTCCAGGTAGCCCAGGCTGGCGGAATAATTCAGCGTTTTTGAAGCGCCGCGTGCGCTGAGGTCTACCTGGTGCCGGATGGCCGTTCTGGTCAACAGGTCCTGGTAATAGTTGTCACTATTATAAGCAGGGTTCAGCGAGTCAATTTCCTGCGCGCCGGTGGGAGTGTGAAACCTTCTGTCTGTGGCGCTGGCCTGGGGTATTTTGTGGGCCATGCTTTTAAAGCTCTGCAGATAGCGGAGATCAAAGCGGGGTTTGCCTTCTTTACCCCTCTTGGTGGAAATGATCACCACGCCGTTGGCGGAGCGGGAGCCGTAGATGGCGGCAGACGCGGCGTCTTTCAGAATTTCCACGGAAGCAATATCGTTCGGGTTGATGAGGCTGATGTCGTCTACCCTGGCGCCGTCTACAATATACAGCGGGCTTACGCCTGCATCAAATGTAGCGGTGCCGCGGATGCGGATGGTGCTGCTTTCACCCGGGGCGCCGGAGCCGGAGGTAATCTCTACGCCGGGCGTCTGGCCCTGCAAGGCGTCAAATACATCTACCGGCTGGCGTTCTTCCATAGATGCTGCGCTTACAGATACAATGGCGCCGGTCACATCCCGTTTTTTTTCCGTGCCGTACCCTACCACCACTACTTCTTCCAGGGCGGCAATATCATCCTGCAATACCATTGTAAACTTCCCGCCGCGGGTAAACGCCCTGCTCTCGGTTTTGTACCCGGTGAAGGAGAACACCAGCGTTCCCTCAGTTAACCGTGTGCGGAGGGAGAAAGTACCGTCTGGTTTGCTGGTGGTACCTTCGGTAGTCAATATATTTCGGGTACGTACCCGAACCGAGACACCAGGTAAGGCTTGCCCCGCTTTATCAGATACTTTCCCCCGGAGCGTGTACAGGGTATCCTGGCTGGTTTTAGGCGCCTGCCGGATGTAGATTTTTCGGCCGGCTACGCTGTAGCTGAGCGGCAGGTCTTTCAGGCAAAGGTCAAGCACCTGCAGCAGGGGCGCATCTTTTACATGAATGGTAACGGGGGCTGCCGCCTGCAGCAGCGCTTCGTCATATACAATGGAAACGCCCGTTTGCGTGATGATCTCTGTAAAAACGCCTTGCAGGGGAGCGTCTTTTACAGAGAGCGAGATCTTCTGCGAGTAGCTGTTTGCGCTTACATGCAGGCAGGTGACCAGTAGCAGAAAGGTTGTCATCCTCATAACCGTGCATAGTTTGGTTGATAATCCATTGGTCAATGGAATTTTCCGGAAAATGTTTAAATACATACTTTTGTAGAGTTTGGTAGTGCTTTAGTAGTCTTGCAACGATTAATTATGGTATTACCGGCATTGGCCGGAGGTGTTGCTGCACCTCTGGTTTTTTTATGGTAACACGATTACTTTTTTTCCTTCTATTTTAAAGTGATGAATGCCGCTTTCCTCCAGGAAATGCAGTACGTCTGACAATAACATGCTTCTGCTGATGCCGCCCCCATACAGCTTGCCGGCGGTATGGAAGGGCACCGGGTAAACAACGTCTACATCATACCAGCGGGATACCTCGCGCATGATGCTTTCAATGTCCATTTTATTGAATACGAACAGGCCCTGTTTCCAGGCAGTCACCTTGCTGACCTGCGCAGGCATTACAGACAGTGTGCCTGACCCGCGCTGCAGCACGGCCTGTTCACCTGGCTGCAGCAATGCGGCGCCGCTCTTGTTCAACACTTTTACTTTTCCTTCCAGCAGGGTGGTGTTAATGCTTTTTTCATCCGGGTAGGCCATGATGTCAAAATGAGTGCCCAGCACCTCCACCTCCATATCGCCCACTTTTACCGTAAAGGGCCAGGCTTTGTGGGGGGCCACTTCAAAATAGGCCTGCCCGGTCAACTCCACCGTACGTTGTGCGCCCGCAAAAGCGGCCGGGAATTTCAGGGACGATGCGGAGTTCAGCCATACCGTGGTACCATCAGGCAGGTCGAGTTGGTATTGTCCGCCGCGAGGCGTGCGCATGGTATTATAGATGGTTTCCGCGGGTTTATCTTCTATTTGCAGATAGGCCAGCCGGCCGTTGGCCAGTTTGGACACTTTTGCATTGCCTTGTTGCGCCAGCAGGCCGTTGGAGGCACTGTCAAGCGTAATCTCCGTTCCATCTTGCAGGGTGAGGATGGCTTTGTTGCCACCGGGTTGCGCATCGGGTTTGATGGGCTGTTGCACGATTTGTACCGGTTGCGCCGGCCGTTGTAAAAGGTAAGCGGCGCCTCCGGCAGCCAATAGCAACAGCACGGCGGCGGCGTAGGGCCACCAGCGTTTCCGGGCCGTGGGCGCCGTTTCCGCGGCGGGTTGGCGGGCCAGATTGATCTTTTGCCATACCTCGTCCTGTACAGCCGGCGTCCATGTAATATGCTGCCGGCGGCTTTCCAGCAGTAACATAATGTCCTCGCGGATGTGCGCATCAAAAGTATCTTCCGCTGCCGCTGCCATCAGCTCTTCCCATTCCTGCTCAGACAGCCGGCCATGCTTATAGCGGTCCAGTAATTCATTGAATCTTTCCCCTGTCATGCAATAGGTATTGCCGTTTTGTTCCGGCAAGTTTCCGGGATAAAGACAACTGGCGGAGCAGCAGGGAGTAACCGCGGCGCAAGATTTTTTTGCGGGTTACCGGAAGGCGAACAAAGAGAGCGTGGCGGCGGGCATCAGCACGTAGGGGTGCAGGTGCCGGTTCAGGTAAGTGCGTACAAACTGGAGGGCAAGCGCCATGTGTTTTTTAACGGTTTGCGAAGAGATTTTCATTTGCCGGGCAATTTCTTCATGGCTAAGGCCCTGCTCCCGCGCCAGCCGATAAACTGTACGGCGCTGCGGGGGCAGCTGGCTGATGGCAGATTCCAGCAAACGGTTATACTGAGCCATTCTGACGCGGTGGTCCGTATTATCTGCGGCCTGCGGCTGGCGGGCAGAAAAATGTTGTTTGGCCTTTATTTCCCTGGCTGTTTTTTTGAAGTGGTTGAAAATGGCGTTACGGGCCAGAATGAACAGGTAATTTTCCAGGTTGTCTATGCCGCCGGCGGTAGTGCGCTTTTCCCAGAGGGTAATAAAAACGAGCTGCACTATTTCCTGGGCTACGTGCATGTCTTTGGCGTATGCCATGGCCGCATGGAAAATATTCCCGCTGTATGCATTATAAATGATCGTATAGGCCTGTTCGCTGCTTTTCGCCAAAAGCCGCAGCAACTCCCTCTGGCTTTGTTCTTGACGCATTCCGTGGCATAGCCCTCCCTGGCTTGTTGGTTGATACTGGTGTCAATAAAAATAGTAAAAGCTGGTAAATTATTTCACAGGAAAAGAAACGGGGCGGGTGGTCATATCAAAAAGCGGTACGTTCCGGCAATGTAGAGATTGCGGCCAGGCAGCGGGTAAAGGGAGCAACAGGAGAAAAGAACAGGAAAGAAAAAAGGCGGCTTCAGGAACTTACATCGGCCAGTTCATAAGTGTTGGGCTCAAATTCAATAATGTCATACACTGCCAACTGGAATTTGTCAAACGGGTCTTCCGCGAGAATGGCTTCTACCTCGCGACGGCTTTCGGCTTTGCAAAGTATAATAGCTCCGGTTCTTGGCTTGCGGCGCCCGGAAAGGATGAAGCGGCCTTCCCTGTATTGTTTTTCCAGGAAAGCATTGTGGGCCTCAAGGTAGTGCTCAACAGCTGCCAGGGGCCTGATGTACTGCAGGAGGATCAGGTACATAGCGTAAACGGTTCTTCAGTAAATGGTTAAAAATCAGAATATTTACAAAGGTATACAAATAGTTGGTAGTAGCGCCTTTCCGGCCGAAGTACAATAAAAATAAACGTATTAGCAAAAATACTAGTATTTTTGAGGGTAATTTTCAAATCCATTTAACACTCTTTATGAAACAAATGATTTCAAGGACATTCCTTCTTTTATCAGGAATTGCCGTGTTGTTGTTGTCAGCCTGTTCCAAAACTCCTGAGCAGGGAAAACACATCCCCAAATCTGCAGCCCTGGTACTGGGCATCAACTCCAAACAAATACAGGAGAAACTGGTGACCGAAGGCCTTTCTGTAGACAAGCTGTTTGAGGCCCTGCAGCAGAAAGATACCAGTAACGAAATGACCAAGGCCCTGAAAGAAGCCGAAAATTCCGGCGTAGACCTGCAGGGCAACGTATACGTGGCCATGGTGCCCGGAGACAAAGGGAACGGCTATGTAATGGCCGTTGCCAAACTGAAAGACGAGGCAAAGTTCGAGGCCTTCCTGAAAGAGAAATCCAAAAAGGACATACAGGCCGGGAAAGACTTTAAATTCCTGGAAGACGATGAGGCCGTGATCGGGTTTAACAAAGAGACCATCATTGGCGTGTTCTCCCTCAACCCCGGCAAACTTCCCTACGGCGAAGAATCAGATCCCTTTGCCGCGCTGGGAGACACTACCGCCCCTGCGCCCAAAACGCCAGAAAAGGCCAATAACGTGGAAGTGCTGGATGGCCTCTTTCACCTGAAGGCAGACGAGTCTGTTGCCAACATCGAGTCTTTCAAAGAGATCCAGAAAGAAAAGGGTGACGTGCTGTTCTGGATGAGCAGCGAGCAGCTGTACGCTTTCAACCCCGGCACGCCTTCCGGCATGGCCGCGCTGGTTACCACCAATGTGAAAAAACTGACAGCCGGCGCTTTCCAGACCGCCGCCCTGCATTTCGAGAACGGCAAAATAAAAGTGAACAGCACTTCCTATGCCGGCACCGAAATAAAGGAGATCATGAAGAAATACCCCATGGAGAAGGTAAACATGAGCATGCTGGAAAGCTATCCCTCTGAAAACGTGCTGGGCTTCATGCTGATCAACTTTGACCTGCGTATGCTGGGAGACATTCTCAAGCTGGTAGGCATGGACGGTTTTGCCAACATGGGCCTGGCAGAGGCCGGCATTACGCTTGACGATCTGCTCAAAGCCTTCAAGGGAGAAATTGCCCTCATTGGTTCAGACTTTACTGTAGAAAGCGTTCCCTCCGCATGGGATTCTACCTATAAAACCACCAAGCCCAGCGCAAAATGGGTGTTCAACATGAAAGTGGGAGACAAGGCCGCTTTTGAAAAGATCATGAGCTCTCCCCGCATTGCGCCCATGTTTACCAAACAAGGTAACGAGTACGTGCCGGCGCAGAACCTCGGCGGCGAAATGGCCGTGTCTATCACCAACGAGCGCATCCTGTTGAGCTCCGATGCGGCGCTGATGCAGGCCTATACAGAAGGTAAATCAAAAGTGAAGCTGGATGAAGGTGTGGAAAGCAAGGCGAAAGGTAACGTGATGAGCATGTACCTGAGCGTGGAAAAGCTCCTCAACAACGTGCCTGCGGAAGAAATGAAAATGCCTGACAGTGTGGCTAATGATATCAAAGGCCTGCTGAAAGATTTCATCGTGTCTACAGAGCCCTTCAACGGCAAGTCACAGAAATCGGTGATGGAACTGAACTTCAAGAACGAAGGACAGAACACTCTGGTGCAGCTGGCCAATTTCACCCAGAAAATGTACGGTTATTATGTCTCCAAAAAGAAGGAAGATGAAGCTGGCTGGCACACAACGGCAGATTCCGCTGCTGTGGCAACAGACACTGTGGCAGCCCCGGTTGCTCCTTAAGCCTGGGATATTCAAGCCATATAAAAGCTGCTCCTTGCGGGGCAGCTTTTTATTTGGGGGAATATTCTATATTTATCATTCCACATCGGCCATTTAACAGAACAGCAAAACATGCAGATCACGCTATCTGCGGTAGTGCCCGTGCCACTGCGAGACAAAGTGATGCAGCAGGCGTCGGACATCTGGAACCGCAACGTTACATTCAGCCCCGGGCAGTTCGTGAAGATCAAGGCGCCCTCCGGTACCGGCAAAACCACGCTGGTACACTACCTCTATTACATCCGGTATGACTATACGGGCACTATACAGGTGAACGGCCAGCCGTGGGCTTCATATAGCCGAGGCCAGCTGGCGGCCATGCGGCAAACGCAGATCAGCGTAATTTTTCAAGACCTGCGGCTGTTTGATCAGCTGACTGCCCGTGAAAACGTGGAGCTGAAGAGGGTTATGCAGTCTCAGCCCATGTACGGGCCGGAAAAGGTGGAAGAGTTTGCCGCCCGGCTGGGCGTAAGCCATGTGCTGCAGCAGAGTGCCGCTACGCTTTCATACGGGGAAAAGCAGCGCATTGCCATCATCCGCGCCCTGATGCAGCCGTTCCAGTGGCTGATGATGGACGAGCCCTTCAGCCACCTGGATGATGCCAACGCAGAGAAGGCCGCACAACTGATCGCGGAGGAGTGCCACCGCCGCAGGGCCGGCTTCATACTCACGGATCTTGATCACGACAACCGATTTGATTACAACGTAAGCTATCTTTTATAACATGCAGTTTTACCAGTTACTCAAAAAGATCATCCGCACCGGCGTGGGCAAAAGCCGGTTCTGGATGGCGGCCATAGGCCTGGGAATAGCCATGCTGCTGATCCTGGTGGCACTGCAGGTGCATCATAATTTCTCAGAACTGCTGTACAGCGAAAAGAACCAGAACGAGCGGGCAGACTTCCTGGTGATCAACAAGAAGATCACGAACGAAATGATGGGCCGCCCTGACCTTACCACCTTCACCAAAGCGGAGCTGGACGATTTTGCCGCCCAGCCCTTTGTGCAGGGCCTGGGCGTTATCACAGCGGCACAGTTCAACGTAAAGATGGTGGCAGACCAGCTGGGGTTTTCTACCGAAATGTTTTTTGAAGCAGTGCCAGACAGTTTTATTGATGTAAAAAGTGACGAGTGGAAATGGCAGCCCGGCCAGATGGTGATACCCGTAATTGTGCCGCGTGATTTTGTGGATATGTTCAACTTTGGTTTTGCACTGGGCAACAGCATTCCGCAGTTTTCAGAAGAAACCATCAAAACCCTCAGCCCCAACATAGTAATCAGCCAGGGAATGCGAACAGGGCAGTTCATGGGCAAAATAGCCGGCTTCTCAGACCGTATTTCTACCGTGCTGGTGCCGCAGTCTTTTATGGACTGGGCCAACAGCGTATACGGCGGCGGCGCGGCCAAAGCGCCTTCCCGTATCATTATCAAAACAAAAGACCCCAGCAGCACCGTGCTGGCAGATTACCTGGAAAAGCACGGCTTTTCTACAGACACGGAAAAAACAAAATATAGCAAAATACGAGGCATTGTGCAGGTGATCGTAAGCGTGGTAGGCTTTTTCGGGCTGGTGTTGCTGCTCTTTGCCTTGCTGGTGTTCAGCATGTTCATCCAGCTGGTGATTGCTTCCTGCAAAAAGGAAATACGGCTGCTGATCACGCTGGGGGCCGCTCCGGGGCAGCTGCAGGGCTACCTGCTGCGGCAGTTTGTGCCCATGTACATTGTGATAGGCCTGCTGGCGTTGCTGCTGGTGGCCGGGTTGCAATGGTGGGTATCCGGCGTGCTGGCCAAACACAACATGTTTGTGCCGCAATGGCCTTCCCTGGCAGCGCTGTTGGCTACGCTGGCCATACTGGTGCTGGTGTATGCCGTGAACCTGCTTTCTGTCAAAAAACATATTGCCGATATATAATTTGCCACCCCTATCACCAAAATCATGAAAAAGATCATTCTGTTGCTATGCGCCGCCTGTAGCATGCTGCCCGCATTGGCGCAAAAAACCATCCTGCATTGCGGTACGCTGATAGACGGTGTATCTGACAAGGCGCGCCGGCAAATGTCAGTGATCATTGAAGGCAAAAAGATACTGGCCGTGCAGACGGGGTACGCCGCCCCCGGCCCGGGAGACAAAGTGATAGACCTGCGGCAGCAAACCGTAATGCCCGGCTGGATGGACATGCACGTGCACCTGGAAGGGGAGACCAGCAAAACTGCGTATACAGACAAGTTTATTCAAAACCCCGCAGACCTGGCCTACCTGAGCGTACGCTATGCGGAGCGCACCCTGCTCACGGGTTTCACCACCGTGCGTGACCTGGGCGGCTCCGGGGTGAACATTGCTCTACGCAATGCCATCAACAAAGGCCTCATCACCGGCCCGCGCATTTTTACCGCAGGCAAGTCTATTGCCACCACCGGCGGGCATGCAGACCCTACCAACGGGTACCGGCAAGACCTCATGGGCAGCCCCGGCCCGGAAGCGGGCGTGGCCAACGGCCCCGATGAATGCCGCAAGGCCGTGCGCCAGGCGTACAAGAACGGAGCAGACCTCATCAAGATCACCGCTACCGGCGGCGTGCTGAGCGTGGCCAAAGACGGCAGCAGCCCGCAGTTTACCGATGAAGAGCTGCAGGCCGTCATCAGCACGGCGCGTGATTACAATATGAAGGTAGCTGCGCACGCCCATGGCACAGAAGGCATTAAACGCGCCATCCGCGCAGGCGTTAACTCTATAGAACATGGCACCCTGATGGATGAGGAAGGCATGGCCCTGGCCATCAAACACGGCACCTGGTATGTACCCACTATCACTGCCGGCCGCTCCGTGGCGGATTCCGCCAAAATTGCCGGCTACTTTCCCGCCATTGTAAAGCCAAAGGCCGAAGCTATTGGCCCGCAAATACAGGGTACCTTCGCAAAAGCCTGGAAGAAAGGCGTTAAAATAGCCTTCGGTACAGACGCGGGCGTGTTTATGCACGGGCGTAACTGGCTGGAGTTTACCTATATGGTGGAGGCCGGCATGCCTCCCATGGAAGCTATCAAATCAGCCACCAGCAAGGCGGCGGAGCTGCTGGGCATGCAAGATCAGCTGGGCAGCATTGCTCCCGGCAAAACGGCTGACTTTACGGCGGTAGACGGGGACCCGCTGAAAGACATACAGGTAATGGGCAAGGTAAGCTTTGTGATGAAAGACGGCTTGATTTTTAAGCATGGAACCGCTAACTTGTTGGCCGTTCAAAACAATACCATCATGCCAGATACCAAAAAATTCGTGCACGTTGTAAATTTTTACCTGAAGCCGGGACTTTCTGCGGCAGATGTAAAGAAATTTGAAGAAGGCGTTAGCTCGCTGGGGAAAATTGAAACCCTGCTGATGTTCAACGTAGGCAAACCCGCTAATACAGACCGCCCTGTTATAGACAAAAGTTACAGCTACTGCCTGCTTACCGTTTTCAAGGATGAGGCGGGGCATGATATTTACCAGGAGCATCCTGTTCACCTGGAGTTTATCAAGAACTGCAACACCTTCTGGGAAAAGGTGGTGATATTTGATTCGGAAACAATCGGGCAATAAAAAAGAAACGGGGCTGTTAAGGCCCCGTTTCTTTTATGATTCATTGTAAGGTACTACAAATGTATGCTTCACCCGGTGGGATATACGCATCACCGGTATCCAGATGGCGGCGTTGAGTAGCGAGGGGACCAGTTTGCCGGCGTTGTCCTGAAGATTGCGGCTGCCAGTAAGTACATCCATCAGTAAAAAATCTGCGAAGTTTCCGATAACGTTAAAAAGCAGCAAAAAAACAAAAACTCGTGGAAAAATGTCCCTTCGGCGGAAAAACAATATTCCTGCAAAACAGATGGCTACAAGCAGGAATACATTAACGATTATTTCAATAACCCAAAAAAGTCTGATGGCAGCAATGTTCCCAGATGGAAAAATAGTAGCCAGGTTCAACCAAATATTGTTCTGGAAAATCTCTGACTGACAGATGATAAATAACATACGTACTGGTGAAAGAATGATGCCAAAGGCCAGTAACAACAACCAGCTATCGATTCTCCACGGCTCCTGCATAGAGTCTTGCACTGGCAGGGACCGTTTGTTATACCATGCACACAGCCATCCAAACGTCGCTGCAGAGACGATAGCGAGGCAGACCATGAACCAGTTGACGCCGGTGCGGCCCTGTTTAGCGGTTACTCCGTTAATGCCTGGCTTCCATGTTAATTTAATGCCGGCAACCTTGTCCAGCTCCACCAGATCAAGCCGGTACTGGTTCAGGGATTGCGCCGCAATATGATCGCTTTTTGTTTCGTACATGTATTCCAGCCGCACCGTTTTCATAAAAGCATGTTTTTTGGCAATTAGGCGATAATCTGCCCGGTTCAAATCGAGTACCGCCGGCTCTACCTGCCATTGCTCCGGTAGTTCGATATTTATAATATGCTCCACATGCTGGGGATATTCCAGTGCCACCGGTGTTACCTGGCTTTTATCAACAAATGTTATTTTATCTGCAATGATATGCGCCGGCGTGTGAAAAGACTGCATCATATCCCTGGAGCTGTCTATGGTCCACGGTTGCCGTATTGTATATAATTCCTCGGTAATGATCTTGTTCAGCTCCTTAATATCATTTATCACTAAGGCGCCACGCGTTTCCACATCTCCATATTTTTTGACGTAAAAGTCCTTGTAAGAATTTTCCATTTCACTAAGGCTGGAATTGGCTAACTGGCTTCTGAAATAATCTGCCTGCATGCCGGTGTATTCCGAGGTGACGGTTAGCAATGCAGAATCGTTGCTCACGCTGTGAATAACAAACTCTTCCGTTACTTTTACGCGACCGGTGTTTTGCAATGGAATGTTTGACAGGTTGGTGGTAGTGTCTGTTACCAGCAAGGCCATCCCAAAGGGTGCATTGTAGCGGTTGGCCAGACGGCCACGCTGATAAGATGCAGTGGCATCTATCCAGTAGTTTTGGTCATTGAACCTTGCTTTTACAATGGCATGATTAAAGCGGTCAGGAGAAGGAAGACGGCCTGCCACATGTTTGTTAAAAGCGGTGTTTACATAGGCCATATCTGCCCCCACGCCGCCCGCCCGCAGTAAGGCAACCAGTAAAAGCGACTTATCCTTGCAATCGCCAAACCGCTGCTTACATACTTTCTCCGGGCTGTTGGGGCGGTGAGAGTATTCACCGATCTCTATGCCCATATACCGGATATCCTCCTGTACAAAACGGATGGCTTCTTCTATGTACCTGGCAGTGTCAGTACCCGCTTTCGCTTTAAGCTGTGATGACTTTTCCGCCACTTCCCGCCCGTTTAACGGTATATTATTAACGGCTGCAGCCCATTTTGCCACGGCGGCCCAGTTTTCGAACTCGCTTACTTCAAGGTAAGGATAGTCTACGTACCAGGCTGGCATGTGATCTTTTGGTTTCATGATATGCACCTTTGCGCCAAGGTCCCATTCGTAAAAGTGCATACCATCAATTATTTTTTCTGCCGGCCGGGGGGCATTGCTGTAATACCTGAATTGCAACTGGCGAGAGGATGGAACAATCAGTGCTTTGTAAAAATTGGCTACCGGGTCATAAGAGGTAAAATAGAAGCTGTTTGAGTATTTGTTGTCAAAAACGGGATTTTCTCCGATGATTGAATATGCATACTCAATCTGATCGCCCTTGCGTACATCCTCCATGCTGTACCATGCATTGTACCTTCCGCTGTAAATGAACATAGACAAGTCTTGTTCGAGCTGCAGTGCTTTTATTTTCGAAAGATTGAGCTGGTTGATGACCTGGCCGTTGCGCCTGATTTGTATCTGGTGGAACTGCAGTTTTTCGTATTCCGGGCTATATTCCACGTTAATTTCCGAACCGTTCTGGATACCTGCTTCACTATCTATCTGGCGGATGATATGGCGGTAAACTGTTTTTTTCTCAACATGGTGCTGTTCTTCATACAGAAGCTGGTAGTAGCCGCTGCTGAAGGCTGCAGCATCTATTTTCCGCGAAAGATCCGGCTGGTAACGTACCAGCCATGCCGGAGCAGGGCCTGAAGTAAGTTTTTTTTCCTGCGCTTTATGGGTAAAGGGCATCAGCAGCCCAATGGCTGCAATTAACAATCGGTACATGGGACAAGTATAAGAATAACAAATATCAATACTCCACCGTCAATGCATACACCGCAAACGTAGCCAGCCAGTGCTCTCCCGCGTAATCTCCGCTGGCCACATGCGGCAATGCCGCGTGCAGGTGGCGGTTAGCCAGTTCCCTGATGTTGTTGCCGGCCTCCCCGCAATGGCGTGCAATGCCGTACAGGCACCAGGCGCGGCTGAGGTTCAGTCCATCCAGGTGAACCAGCTTGCCGTCTGTACGGTCTTTTACTTCCGCCAGGCTGAACAGGGTGATCTCTTTCGCGAATAACCCCGGCAAAAAGTTTTTCACCCAGGTTTTATAATCGTCTGCCGGCAGAATGCGCCACATCAGGTCTGCTTCTTCCAGGCAGGGAGATAAAAAGTCATAACCGCCCGGCTCCCAGGAGGCGGGGCAGTTGCGGTCATTGGCATAGAAGCGGAGGGCGGCTTCGCGGATGGATGATTGCAGTGCGGTATCCCGCGTAACAACGCCATAGTCCCATGCCAGGCGCAGGCCAAAGGCCAGGTTGGTGTGTTCTCCTACGCGGATGGGGTAAACGATCTTTTTCAGGAAATCGCGCCAGGAGGTGCTAAACAAACGGGCCAGCGGCGCAATATTGCTACGCAGCTGCCTGGCCAGCGGATCGTCCCAGGTGAGGAGCTCCGTTTGCAGCTGCATCAGCCAGCTCCAGCCGTAGATACGCTCAAAGCCCTTATTTTCCTTGTTCCGGAAAATGAGCATTTCCCGGCGGATGTTGTCTTGCGAGAGGTTTTCAGACAGCTTTCTCCTTATCTCCCCGGCGTTGGGCAGGTCCGGGTACATTTTCAGCAGCCGCACGAGCATCCAGTGGCCATGTACGCTGCTATGCCAGTCGTAGCAGCCATAAAAGGCCGGGTGATAGGCTTGCGGGGCCTGCAGCAGGGATGAGTCTGAGAACACAATACCTGTTTTATACGGGAAGGCGTGCTGCATGCACTTCAGCGGCAGTGCGGCAAAGTGCAGCGCACCGGCGGTAGTGAGGCGCAGTTGCCCGTCTTTTTCCGTGTACAGCGGCATTTGGGCATAAGCTTTGGAGAGCCACAGCAGGCATACCAGCAGGGATACAACTCTCATATCAGCGGTTAAGTAACAGTTTAAAGTAAAAAGAAGGCCGCGTGAGCTTCTTCCGGAGGTCTACTTCATAAAACATACTGGAGATCACATCCCGGAGTTGTTTGTTCCTCATCCCCATTTTCATCAGCCAGTTAAACAGCCGCGGGTATTTTACCAGCTGCTGCAATTTATAGCTGAGCCGCAGCTCCGGGCCCAGCACGCGGTATACGCTTTCGTCATATGCCAGCAGGGTTTCCGCGGAAAAATCGTTCGCGCTCAGGCAGGTGGCCGCCTGTTTGCCGGCTATGGCGCCGCAATAGAGGGCGTTGCCGATGCCTTCGCCGGTGAAAGGGTCTATGATAAAAGCCGCATCGCCCACCAGCATGTACCGGCTGCCGGAGAGGCGCCTTTTTTTGGAGCCCAGCGGCAGGCCGTAGCCATCCAGGCTGCTCACCATTTCCGCATGTTTGAAGCGCTCCGCAAAAATGGGATCGTTCTTCAGCGTGTCTGTAAGCAGTGTTTTGAGATTTATTTTCCTGTCACGCACGGCATCACTCAGCATGTCCATGCCCACATTGGCTTCGCCGTTGGGCAGGGGGAATATCCAGAGGTAGCCAGGCAGCAGGTTTTTCAGGAAATGCAGCTCTATAAAACTGTCTGTATGCATTCCGGTAACGCCTTTGTAATAGGCGCGTATGCCGGCGGCGTAGTATTTGGGCTCCATGCGTATGCCCGCCACATCGCGGGTGAAGGAGGAATGGGCGCCGTTGGCCACTATTACCAGCTGTGCTTTTACGGTAAAGTCTCCGGCGTTGCCGGACAATACATATCCGTCTGCCTCTTCCGTGTATTTTTCTATGCTAACGCCTTCGTACAAACGAACATTCGGGCTGCGCTTCAGCTCGTCTACCATAAAATTGTCAAAGTGAATGCGCTTGCAAACAAAGCCGATGGGGGAATCCTCCTGTTTATTGTAATTGGGTTTATAGGGAACGTCCATGCTCTGGCGGCCGGGAGAAACGAAGGTAACGCCCCAGCTGTTCTCTTTTTCCACCAGCCGGCGCAGCCGCTCCGCTACGGCGGGGTCTATTTTTTCGAGTGCGGTAATGACCTTGCCGCTGAGCCCGTCTCCGCATACTTTATCCCTGGGGAAAACCGCCTTGTCTACAACTACGCAGGAAACGCCCAGCCTGTCCAGCTGCAGGGCCGCTGTAGCACCGCCGGGGCCGGCCCCTATAATACATACTGATGTGGTGATCATAGGCCGCCAAGATACGTATTCTGGCGGCGCTGTGGAAATATATATCTTTGCCGGAAACTGATAATTATGTTCGGAGACCTGTTTGGAAAACTGCAAGAGGCGCAGCAGAAAATGAACGACAGCAAAGAGCGCCTTAAAAATATTACGGTGGCCGGTGAGGCCGGCAACGGGGCCATAAAAGTAGTGGTAACCGGTAACCGCGAAGTGCAAAGCCTGGAGGTAGACCCTTCATTGCTGAGCGCGGAACGCAAAGAAGAGCTGGAAGACCTGTTGATTACCGCCCTCAACCGCGCGCTGAAGAATGCGGAGAACGCCTGGGAAACAGAAATGAAAAGTGTGGCCGGCGGCATGTTGGGCGGCATGGGTTTGCCGGGCATGTAAAGGCATAAAAAAACCGGGCTTTTACTGCCCGGTTTCAGATCCTTTTTGTTTGGCTATTGATGCTTATCAGTTCACCTCTTCCGCCTTCATCATCTTCTGGAACTTCTTCCTTTCTTCTTCATCCAGGATGGTTTTACGCATACGGGTATGGTTCGGTGTCACTTCAATACACTCATCCTGTTGAATGTACTCCATGCACTCTTCCAAAGTCATCAATATCTTGGGCGCAATGTTGGTAGCTGCGTCACTACCGCTGGCGCGCATATTTGTCAGTTTCTTGCCTTCGTTCGGGTTCACCACCAGGTCACCGGGCTTGTTGTTTTCGCCAATGATCATGCCCCTGTACACTTCCTCTCCGGGGTCTACAAAGAAAGAGCCGCGGTCTTGCAGCTTGTCAAGCGAGTAACCGGTTGTGGTGCCGCCTTCCTTGGCAATCAGCACACCGTTGTTACGGCCGGGGATTGGGCCTTTCCAGGGTTTGTAGTCATTAAAGCGGTGGGCCATTACGGCTTCGCCGGCTGTATTGGTCAGCATCTGCGTACGCAGGCCAATAAGGCCGCGTGAGGGAATTTCAAATTCCAGGTGCTGCATTTCACCCTTGGTTTCCATGATGAGCATCTCACCTTTGCGGCGGGTCACCAGGTCTATCACCTTGGAGGCAAATTCCTGCGGGACGTCTACCACCAGGGTTTCATACGGCTCGCATTTTTTACCGTCAATGGTTTTGAGAATTACCTGCGGCTGGCCTACTGTCAGCTCGTACCCTTCGCGGCGCATGGTTTCTACCAGCACGCCCAGGTGAAGAATGCCGCGGCCGTATACCAGGAAGCTGTCTGCAGAGTCTGTATCTACCACGCGCAGCGCCAGGTTTTTCTCCGTTTCTTTCATCAGGCGGTCACGCAGGTGGCGGGAAGTCACAAACTTGCCGTCCTTACCGAAGAAGGGAGAGTTATTGATGCTGAACAGCATGTTCATGGTAGGTTCGTCTACGCTGATCACCGGCAGCGCTTCAGGGTTCTCGAAATCGGCAATGGTATCGCCGATACCGAAGTCTTCCAGCCCTACCACGGCGCAGATATCTCCCGGCTGTACTTCCGTCACGCGTTTTTTGCCCAGGGCCTCAAACACATAGAGTTCGCGCACGCGTGATTTCTTGATGGTGCCGTCTGTCTGTACCAGTGAAATGGGCTGGTTTTCAGCCAGCGTGCCGCGTACCACTTTACCCACGGCAATACGGCCGAGGAAGGTGGAGTAATCCAGAGAGGTGATCTGCATCTGCAGGGTACCTTCGGATATTTTCGGCTCCGGTACATGTTTCAGGATACCGTCCAGCAGGGGAACGATGTCTTCGCGCGGCGTCAGGGAATCATTGAACCAGCCGTTTTTGCCCGAACCGTAGAAGGTAGGGAAATCCAGCTGTTCTTCCGTGGCGTCCAGGTTGAAGAAAAGTTCGAACACAGCGTCGTGCACCTCATCAGGACGGCAGTTGGGCTTATCTACTTTGTTGATCACCACAATCGGCTTCAGGTTGAGCTGCAGCGCTTTTTGCAGTACGAAGCGGGTCTGCGGCATGGGGCCTTCAAAGGCGTCTACCAGCAGTATCACGCCATCGGCCATTTTCAGCACACGCTCCACCTCTCCACCGAAGTCGGCGTGGCCCGGAGTGTCTATCACGTTGATCTTCACATCCTTATACACCACGGATACGTTTTTGCTGAGGATGGTGATACCCCGTTCCTTTTCAAGGTCGTTGTTATCCATGATCAGCTCACCCGTTTCCTGGTTGGCCCTGAATACGTTCGTAGAATGCAGGATCTTGTCCACCAGTGTGGTTTTCCCGTGGTCTACGTGTGCGATAATGGCAATGTTTCTTATTTGCATAAATAAATTGTGATAAAAGAGGCGCAAAGGTACGCATATTATGGGAAAAACGGCGGGGAAGCGCCTTAAATTACCGTGAAATAACATTTCTTTAGGCATCATCTTTGCTCCATTCGTTTTGTATTAATAATCAAGTTGTTATGTGGAAAATATGTTGCCTGCTGCTTATGGCTGTTGCCGTGAGGGCACAGGAGGTACAGCCGTACGATGCGGAACTCAGCGGTTACAGCTACCCTTACCCGGTCAAATTCTTCTCTGTACAGAACCAGGGCCAGGCCCTGCGCATGGCGTTCATGGACGTGCCGCCTGCCCGCCCCAACGGCAGAACGGTACTGTTGTTGCACGGTAAAAACTTTTGCAGCGCGTATTGGGACAGTACGGCCGCCGCGCTGGCAGCCAAAGGCTTCCGCGTGATCATGCCAGACCAGGTGGGGTTCGGCAAATCTTCCAAACCCGCCCAACTGCAATACAGTTTTCAGCTGTTGGCGCAAAACACCAAAGCCCTGCTTGACTCCCTGGGCATACGTAAAACCGCCGTGCTGGGACACTCCATGGGCGGCATGCTGGCCACCCGGTTTGCGTTGATGTACCCGGAGGTAACGGAAAAGCTGGTGCTGGAAAACCCCATAGGCCTGGAAGACTGGAAAACAGTGGTGCCCTACCAGTCTGTAGACCAGTGGTATAAAAACGAGCTGGCGCAGAACTATGGCAAGATCAAACAATACCAGCTGAACAATTACTACGCCGGGCAGTGGACGCCGGCATATGACAAATGGGCTCGCCTGCTGGCGGGGTGGACGGTGCATGCAGATTACCCGCGCGTAGCCTGGAATGCCGCGCTTACCTATGACATGATCTTCACCCAACCCGTGTGTTACGAGTTCAGGAACATACAGGCCCCCGTGCTGCTCATTATCGGCCAGCGGGACAGGACCGCGCTGGGCAAGGCTTCTGCGCCGGAAAACGTGCGGGCCCAACTGGGCAATTATCCTGCGCTGGGTAAAAAGACGGCTGCGGAAATAAAGCAGGCCAGGCTGGTAGAGCTGGAAGGCGTGGGCCACCTGCCGCATATTGAAGCGTTTGACCGTTTTATTAACCCGCTGCTGCAATTCCTACTCTAACGCTTTCTGTAGCTGGCGGAAGGTTTCCTGGTTGCCGGGGTTATCCAGCGCACGGGCAATGTCAAGCTTCTCACGACTGGTAAGATGGAGGCTGAGGGCCGCTGCTTTTTCCGCCTGCTGCGGCACGTACTGGAAAATGAGGCGGTTGAATTTGTTGGGGAAGTAACATTCTATGTAATTCAGCAGGTGGTCCTGGTGAAAATCCTGCATGCTCATCCAGTGCGCCTGCATGGAAAAGAGCGGTTCAAACATCAGGTCGCTGAGGTCTTTGGTCTGTTTGATGGGGCTCACGTCGTTTTTCCGCGTATCCCTTATCTGCATGAAGATCACACCAGAAGTGTTTTCATTGATCCAGTCACGGAAGGTATACAGGAAGCGCAGGCTTGTTTCCTGCCCGAAGTTATCACGGATGCCCGCGTCCATCACATCCACAATAGGTTTGCTGGGCAGGAATACGTTGGGCAATATGTAGGGGAAGGTGGCGCTCATGCGGATGGCGCTGGTAACGCGCAGTTCATCTGCGTGCTGCCTGGAAAAGAACTGTCCGAAATCCACCCCGTCTATATCCCGCACGGTGCGAGTGGGGTAGCGGTAATCTGCCGCGCACAAATAACTGACCGGCTGCGGTGAAACAAAGAGGCGGCGCCCGTCTGCATTGATGGTGGCGCACCAGATGAGCATAGGTATGCGGGCTTCCGCCTCTGCTTGCCGGTAGGCGCTGATGGTTTTGTTCAGCGCATTGGCGGTGTTGATGTTCAGCTGCATTTCAAAGGCGTAACCACGGTCTTTCGCGTAGTGGTTTTTGCCGATGTTGAAGTTGCGGAAGGGGGTGATGAAGTCGTTCACCGCAAAGGAGCTGAATACGGAGTTGAGCAGGTCCCGCGAAATTTTGTCTGTGTAAATACTGTCGTACAGCGTTTTGGCCGGCAACCTGCCGGATTGCTGCTGCAGGTAGAGCTCCCTGAAATAAGTGGCACCCAGCATACCGCCGGAGGCGCCGGTGATGAGCATGGTATGTTTCAGCAGGCGGCCCTGCAGCAGGCTGTCATACCGCTGCAGCACGTTCATGGTCCACGTGGCGGAGCGGCTGCCGCCGCCGCTGGTGTTGATGATGATCATGGGCGGTTTGCTGCCGGAGGGAAATTTCGCTTTCCACTTTTCCAGTATTTGCAGGGTATGTTTTTTATCTGTCTCCGCGCGGCTTTCCGTAAAAAACTCCTGCAGGTGCTTTACGCTGTATTCAGGCCTTTCATCCTTGTTGTGGTAATCAAGCCCGTACGCTTTGTTGCGGTTGTCTATCCACTGGTTTTTCACCATCCAGTTCAGGCCCAGTATCAGGAAAATGAGCACCGGTATGGCCCAGGTTTCCAGCAGGTAAGCGTAGGCGCCCGCAATGGCAATGAGGAAGGCAAAGAAGATGAGCACGCTGGCGCCGGCAGGTATCCTGAAGGCGTTGTAATCCATCAGGTACGCCATGATCACCAGGAAAACGAGCGCCAGGCCAACGGTGATGATGGCGGCAAAGTGGTGCTGCTTGAAAATATTGTCCAGGTAATGTTTGTTGTAGTGGTCTACATTGCGCGCGCGGCGTATGCGCCAGGGGCTGGCAAAGTAGTTGTGAACCGGCAGCGCGTTCTCGTCTCTTTCCTGGTTGGGCTTGAGCACGGTGCGCAGAAAATTGCGCGGGTTACCGAATTTGCGGTTCAGGCGTTTGCCGATGTTTTTGTCTGCATTGAAAAAATAGAAGAAGGAAAAAAAGATCACTGCCAGGAAGCCGCAGATAAAACCTTCTGCCAGCAGCAGTATCTGCGGTACGGAGGTCAGCTCCTGCCAGCGCTGGTATTCCCAGCCGCGCCACAGCAGGTTGAGCAAAAAGAGGCCGGGAATTACGGCGTTATTGAGGCAGTAGCGGAAAAAAGGCTGTGTGGTGGTGGCCAGGAACTTGAAGCGGCCGCTGTGCAGGATGAAGGTGGTAATATTCCAGCTCATGGTGAAAATAGCGGTGGCCACACCCATTACCGTGGTGCTGTAGAAATTCACTTTCCCCATGTACTCCGGGGCCAGGTACAGCGCGTCACCCCCGAACAGCTTGGCAAAGCCGCCGTTGATAGTGCTGAACAATATGGCCCAGAAAATCAGCAACACCTGGTATTTGCGAAAATGCAGCAACAGGAGCTGAACAGGGAAGGAATAAAAAAAACGTAGCCAGATTCTTTTCACACTTCAAAATAAACTAAAATTTTTTTAAATGTGTAAAAAGCAGACTGCGCTATGCGCGCGTCAGGAAACGTCCCCATACCATCACCATCAGCAGGGCCATGCCTGTGAACTGATGGGCCAGCGCAAAGCCCAGCGGAATGGAGGTGCGGGTATTCAGCAGCACCAGCACGCCCAGGAACACCTGCAGCAGCACGGTGAGCAGCGCCAGCATGCGCACGCCGGCCAACCTGGGGAAGCGGGCCGTTTTCAAGAACCAGATGGCTATCAGCAGCGTGAGCACGTATGCCAGGCCGCGGTGAATAAAGTGAATGGTGATTTTGTTATGGGTAATGGCGTCCCAGAACTTGCCGGCGGGAAACATGCCCTCCGGCCACCACATGCCGTTAATATCCGGCCAGGTGTTGGCGGCCAGGGCTGTGTGCAGGCCGGCCATAAAAGCGCCGTAAATGAGCTGTATCACCAGCAGGCCCAGAATCCAGGCGGAGAGCCTGCGGGCGCCGGGTGCGGGCGTGATATGCTGGGGGGGCACGCTCAGCTTCAATGCAAACCACAGGGTGTACCACAGCAGGCCCAGGGCGGCAATAAAGTGGATGGCCAGGCGGATGTGGCTCACGTAGAGGTTCTCTTCGTTCAGGCCGCTCTGCACCATGATCCAGCCAATAGCGCCCTGCAGGCCGCCCAGCAGGAAAAGCACTATCATGGGGTTGATCATGCTGCGGTCTATCTTCTTCTTTACAATAAAATAAATGAACGGCACGGCAAACACAATGCCGATGAGGCGTGCCCAGTTGCGGTGCAGCCACTCCCAGAAATAGATCCATTTGAAGTCTGCCAGCGTAAAATGGCTGTTGATCACTTTGGCCTGCCCAATTTCCTGGTATTTGGCAAAGGCTTCCTGCCAGGCCGCTTCATTCATGGGAGGGAGGGCGCCCAGTATGGGCTTCCATTCTGTGATAGACAGCCCTGAACCGGTGAGGCGGGTAATACCGCCCAGCAATACCTGTACAATGATCATTACCACGCCGGTGAAAAGCCAGATCACAATGGCCCTGTTCCCTTTATTTTGCTGCATTTCCATAAACCCTGCAAAATTAGGGTTAAATACCGGTGAGCGCGGATGATTTTTATCAATTCCCACATCATTCCACCGGTTTTTGTAATTTTAGCGCGAACAAAGCCATTCAACGTGTTACTGCCATATTACCAGGATGTTTTGATGGAAGCCGGTTGTGACGAAGCCGGAAGGGGGTGCCTGGCAGGCCCCGTTTTTGCCGCGGCGGTAATACTGCCACGCAACTTCCGCCATCCGTTGCTCAATGACTCGAAGCAGATGAAGGAGCCAGACAGGATGAAGGTCAGAAAGGTGATTGAAAAGAAGGCGCTGGCGTTTGCCGTGGCCAGCATCGACAATGAGGAAATAGACAGGATCAATATCCTGAAAGCCTCATTCAAGGCGATGCATGAAGCTTTGGCACGATTATCGCTACAGCCCCAAATGATACTCATCGATGGGAACCGTTTTCATCCCTATGGCAACATCCCGCATACCTGCATCATACAGGGCGACGGAAAGTATGCGTCCATAGCTGCAGCCTCCATCCTGGCAAAAACTTACCGGGATGAGTACATGCACCGGCTGCACGAGCAATTCCCGCATTACGGGTGGATAGAAAACAAAGGTTACCCCACCCGCTTTCACCGGGATGCTATCCGTACGCATGGCGATACGCCCTACCACAGAAGGACGTTCCGCTTGTTACCGGATGAACAGCTCAGCCTGGACGGGGAAGGAGAGGAAAAGTGGTAAAATTTAGGAACGAGCCATGTTAAAGCAAACGCAACAACAGAAACTATTACAGAAGTTATCACCCCAGCAGATTCAGCTCATGAAACTGCTGCAGGTGCCAACTGCCGTACTGGAAGAAAGGATCAAGGAAGAACTGGAAGAAAACCCTGCGCTGGAATATGGTGAAGACGGGCCGGAAGAGGACTTTAACAAGGACAATACCGAAGAGTTTGAAACCCCTGCCGAAGAAGAGTTTGAGCCAGACGGCAGCGAAAATGAATATGACAACATCGATATTTCAGAATACGTTTCCGAAGGAGACGATGAGATAGCAGACTATAAGCTGCGGGACGATAATTATCCCGAACAGGACGAAAGCCGCACCATCCCCGTGCGGGTAGAAACCACCTTTCATGACCACCTGCTGAGCCAGCTGGGCATGCAAACGCTGAATGAGCGGGAGCGCCGCATTGCAGAGCAGATCATTGGCAGCATTGACGATGACGGCTACCTCCGCCGCGAAACCGGCGCTATTGTAGACGACCTGTCTTTTTCACAGAATATAGACACTACGGAAGAAGAGATCCGCCAGCTGATCAAACTGATACAGACCTTTGACCCACCCGGCGTGTGCTGTACAGACCTGAAAGAATGCCTGCTGCTGCAGCTGAAACGGAAAAACCAGGAAGACCCCGGCGTGGTTACCGCCACCCAGATACTGGAAAACTACTTTGACGAGTTCACCAAAAAACACTACGAAAAGATACAGCGCTCCCTCAACCTTTCTGATGAAGACCTGCGGGAGGCCATTGGTCAGATCATCAAGCTCAACCCCAAGCCGGGCGGCAATTACAGCGTGCTCAACAAGGCAGAGAGTTACGTGATACCAGACTTTTTCATTCTTAACAATAACGGCAAGCTGGAGCTGTCCCTCAACAGCAAAAACGCGCCGGACCTGCGTATTTCCGAAGGTTACCGTGAAATGCTGAAGGAGTATGACCGGGGAGATAAAAAAGACAAACGCCAGAAAGAGGCCGTGCTGTTCATCAAACAGAAAATAGACGCCGCCAAGTGGTTCATAGACGCGATCAAGCAGCGCCAGCATACCCTGCTCAGCACCATGGAGGCTATCATGAACTACCAGCACGAGTTTTTCCTGACGGGAGACGAGACCACCATGAAGCCCATGATCCTGAAAGATATTGCAGACATCACCCAGCTGGATATTTCCACCGTGAGCCGCGTGGCCAACAGCAAATACGTGCAAACGGAGTTCGGCACGTTCAAGCTGAAATTCTTCTTCTCGGAATCGCTTTCAACAGACAGCGGTGAAGAGGTATCTACCCGGGAGGTGAAAAAGATACTGGCAGACATGATCGGCGGAGAGAACAAACGCAAGCCGCTGAGTGATGAAAACCTGACTAAAATGCTGCAGGACAAAGGATATAACATTGCGCGCCGCACCGTGGCCAAGTACCGGGAGCAGCTCAATATTCCCGTTGCCCGTTTACGCAAGGAACTATAATACACCGAATTTTCATGGAAGAGCAGAAAGCACCCGTTACCTTTTCGCCTGCCCTGCGGGCCGTTGCAAATGTATTTTCATATTTGCTGCATCCCCTGTTCATACCTCTGCTGATCACCCTCATAGCCGTTACCGCGTTGCCGGAGTACTTTTCCGCATTCAAGCAGAGCAGCTTCCGGTTCAATTATGACGTGCTGTACATCAGGGTGCTGGTTACCTGCATCATTTTCCCGCTGCTGGTGGTAGTGCTGGCCAAAACGCTGAAGTTTGTAGACAGCGTGCAGCTCAGAGACCCGCGGGAGCGCATCATTCCTTACGTAGGCACCATTATCTTCTACTTCTGGGCCTTCTACACCTTCATCCGTGAAGGCGTGAGCCCCGATTTTTTCAACGCCTTTTTCCTGGGTATTTTCATTGCCATTGTGATCTCTTTTGTGGCCAACAGTTTTGTAAAGATCAGCATGCATACCGTAGGTTGGGGCGGGGTGATCGGCTTTCTGCTGGCCATTATGTGGGGCATGGGCATGAACGTGTCCGTTCCCCTGGCGCTGGCTTTCCTGCTGGCCGGAGTGGCCGCCACGGCGCGACTGGTGCTGAGCGCCCATACCCCTGCGGAAATATACCTAGGGTTTATAGTAGGCATTTCTTCACAGCTGATAGCTTACTGGATAGTGGGGTAGAAGGGCGGGCCCGGCGGTGGCGCTTTCTTCGGCGTCCGTTGCGTCGCACTCTTCAGCTACGGTAATTCTCCTGAACTTTTTTTCACTACGCACATCCCCTGCGCAATGCGCATGCACCTTTGTATTGTCCATTGCGTGTTACCCCAATTAACGTGAAAACGCCGGATACTACAAAAATTAGCATCAAATAAAAAATGCTAAGTTTTTTAGGATAGTTTCAGGAAATAATTATACCTTGCATTACCATTAAATTTGAACAATAAATACTTACTACAATGTCAAACGCCGCAACAAACGCCGATAAGCTGAAAGCCCTCCGCCTCACGATGGACAAGATCGACAAGGATTTCGGGAAGGGTTCCGTGATGATGATGGGAGAAAAGGGAGACCATGTATGGGACGTGATCTCTACAGGATCGCTGGGCCTGGATATTGCGCTGGGCGTTGGCGGTTTGCCCAAGGGCCGTATCATTGAAATTTACGGGCCTGAGGCTTCCGGTAAAACCACTATAGCTATTCATACCATTGCAGAAGCGCAAAAGAAAGGCGGTATCTGCGCCATTATAGATGCGGAGCATGCCTTTGACAGCTCTTATGCCCGCCGCCTGGGGGTAGATGTAGACTCGTTGCTGATCTCCCAGCCAGACCATGGTGAGCAGGCCCTTGAAATTGCGGACCGCCTCATCCTGTCCGGCGCAGTAGACGTGGTGGTAATAGACTCCGTGGCCGCCCTGGTACCCAAAGGCGAGCTGGAAGGAGAAATGGGCGAAAGCAAAATGGGCCTGCAGGCCCGCCTGATGTCTCAGGCGCTGCGCAAGCTCACGGCCACCATTTCCAAAACCAACTGCTGCTGCATTTTCATCAACCAGCTGCGTGAAAAAATAGGCGTGATGTTCGGCAACCCCGAAACCACCACCGGCGGTAACGCCCTCAAATTCTACGCATCCATCCGGCTTGACATTCGCCGTATGAGCCAGATCAAAGACGGAGATGAAGCCGTGGGCAACCGCGTAAAAGTGAAAGTGGTAAAAAACAAGGTAGCCCCCCCCTTCCGCCAGGCAGAGTTCGATATCATTTTCGGCCAGGGCGTATCCAAGGTAGGAGAGCTGATAGACATGGGCGTGGAATATGGCATTGTTCAGAAAAGCGGTAGCTGGTTCAGCTACGAAGGCAACAAGCTGGGTCAGGGCCGTGATGCCGTGAAGCAGCTCCTGGTAGACAATCCTGAAGTAGCCACAGAAATAGAAACAAAAATCAAGGCCAAGCTGGTCGAACAGGCATAAAAACTTTTAAAACGTTAATTAAACGTTTGTTTGGGTTAGTTAGTAGAAGGTCCGTTTTCTAACGGACCTTTTTTCGTGCGCGGAAGGGGCAGCTATTTTGTCAACATACTGTGACCCCGGGGTATGTATGCTTTTGATATGGACCAGCTATGCTCCATCCATAGCGAAGGTCATGGGGAGATATGGTGAAGATATGCTCAAATGCAATACAGGCAAGGGCTTTGAGTGGCCGGCAAAATGCATGAAATACACTGAAAATGCACATTAAGACAATAAAATGCACAAATTTGTACCGGACTATTTGTCCGTTTCCATCTCCGCCTCAATATATTTTTCCAGCATCCGGGCATTGTCTATTGCATAGCCGTAAAAATCATTGTTGAAGAATACCCATACCCGGTGTTTCTCCCGCAGCCATCTGGCGCACTTGCGCGCCCAGCCCTTCATGGTTTGAGGGTGGTATTTGGAAGCATACAGCTTGCCCGGCCCGTGAAAGCGGAGGTAAATGTCTTTGGCGGTTACCAGCTCATGGTGGGGGAACGGCATGGCAGACTGGGCAATTACCAGCGAGATACCATATTGTTGTAATAATTCCACACTTTGTGCCTCCAGCCAGCTTTCGTGCCGGATCTCCAGCGCAAACACATAGTCGCGGTACTTTTTGCGTAATACAGAGAAAAAATTTTCGTCCACTTCCTTCTTAAAGGGCGCGTTGGCCGGCAACTGCACCAGCACAGGCCCCAGCATTTTCTTTACCGGGTCAAATACGGAGAAAAAACGCTCCAGCGCCTCTTCCGGATCGTTCAGTTTCTGGTAGTGGCTGATGTACCGGCTGAGCTTGGGGCAGAAGCGGAAACCGCGGGGTACGGTATCTGCCCATTTCAGCACCGTTTCCGGTTTGGGCAGGTGGTAAAAACTGGTGTTGATTTCCACGCAGCGGAACTCCCTGCTGAAATAACCCAGGTATTCCGTGGGCTTGAGGTCTTCCGGATAGTACAGCCCCTTCCAGTCTTTGTAGCTCCAGCCGGAGGTGCCAATGTGCAGTGAGCGGATCATAACCTCCCGTCTCAATATTAGTACCAGACGCACGGCTGTAGCCGCCGCCTCTTCTCCAAGCCGGAAATAATGCATTACTTTACATTGTAATGCATAGTTTGTATTCCATACTGGGTGTAAGTGAGCATGCTACAGATCAGCAGATCAAAACGGCGTTCAGGAAACTTTGTATGCAATATCATCCGGACAAAACCGGGGGCAACAAGGCACTGGAAGAAAAGTTCAGGCAGGTGCTGGCGGCTTATGAAGTATTGGGCAACCCGCAGCGAAAATATAACTATGACCAGCGACTGGCCTGGCAACGCACTTCGGCCGCCGCGTCAACCACGTCAACAGCCGGCCAGGCGCAACAGCAGCGGCCCTATTACCAGCCGCCATACAGGGGCGGCCGCTCCTATTCCTTTAACGTGAACATACAGGTAACGGCGCGCCTGTCTAAAAAGGCAATGTGGCTTACGGCCGCGGCCTTGCTGGCTTTTTTTACGCTGCTGTATTTTTTTGGGCCGGAACCCCGGCCCCGGTTCCCGGAAGATGTACCGGAAACGCAGGTAGAACTGCCGCCCATTGCCTCAGGCCTGTTTCCCCAGGTGGCAAATCCCAACCCTGTGCTGGTTATACCGGGCCAGGGGGAGCAGCGGTTAAGGAACTTCCTGGCAGACGGAGATACTGCGCATACCTTCCTGCATATGGACAATGACGATGTGCCTGAACTGGTAGCTGGCGGTTACCTGTTTGCGGAGAGGGAAGGCAGGTATCACCTTATATTCCACTACGATGGCGCTATGTATGTACAGCATAACCGGCTCTACCTGTACTTTAACGACCTGGTAGGCGAATACCGGAGCTGCTATGGCTGTGCTGTGAAAACACTGCTCAACGATGAGCCTGTTGCAGAAATACGCCTGGTATATGAAGACGGCCAGGTAATATTTCCGGGACCAGACAAACAACGCAGCATTGCCATTCTTGAAAACCTGCGCCACCTCTTTGACAGGGGCGTTCCCCCGCTGGACGCTTCCGGCCGGGACGATGGCACACGGAAAGAGCTGCTGCGGCATTTTATTGCGTTCCATTTCAACCAGCGGGATGGGCAGCTTACCCGCAACCTCTTTGAGAGGCTATACAATGCAGATGATAAAGACACCGTGTGGGCAGACCTGGCGGGCATGATGGAGGTGCTGCAAAAAAGAATAACCTCCGCTGCTGCACCAGGGCAGTAACGAAGGTTACCTGAGCCACCCATCGGGATCGAACCGACGACCTGTTATTTACGAAACAACCGCTCTGACCAGCTGAGCTAGGGTGGCAGCCGTACAAAAATAATAATCTATTCGTTTTCTTCGGCAGAATTTACTTCGGAATTGAGTGTTTCCCACAGGAGGTCTTTCAGCTCCTGCAGCCCTGCCTGGGTAATGGAACTGATGAACACATGGGGCACGTCTTCCGGCAGCTCTTCCGCTATGGCTTCCTTCAGCTCATCGTCCAGCATATCACTTTTGCTGATGGCAATCAGGAACTGTTTGTCTAGCATCTCGGGGTTGTATTGCTCCAGCTCGTTCACCAGTATGTTAAATTCCTTACGGTGGTCTTCACTGTCTGCCGGAATTACGAACAGCAGCACGGCGTTGCGTTCAATATGCCGCAGAAAGCGGTGGCCAAGGCCTTTGCCTTCATGCGCGCCTTCTATGATACCGGGCAGGTCTGCTACGCAGAAAGACCGGTCATCGCGGTATTGCACCATGCCCAGCTGGGGCGTGAGCGTAGTAAAGGCGTAGTTGGCAATTTTGGGTTTGGCGGCGGTGATGGAAGAAAGCAGGGTAGATTTACCGGCGTTGGGGAAGCCTACCAGGCCTACGTCTGCCAATACCTTCAGCTCCAGCAGCTTCCAGCCTTCCTGGCCGGGCTCTCCGGGCTGGGCGTATTCCGGCGCCTGGTTGGTGGGGCTTTTAAAATAAGCGTTGCCGCGGCCGCCCTGGCCGCCGGCCATAAAGATGACCTCTTCCCCGTCCTGCATCACTTCTGCCTCTATCTCGCCCGTCTCTTCGTCACGTACAATAGTACCCAGCGGCACTTCTATTACAATGTCTTTCCCCTGGGCGCCGGTGCAGTTGTCTCCGCTGCCGTTCTCCCCGTTCTCTGCAATCACGTTCTTGTACCAGCGCAGGTGCAGCAGCGTCCACAGCTGCGCGTTGCCGCGCAGCATGATGTGCCCGCCCCGGCCGCCGTCTCCGCCGTCTGGCCCGGCCATGGCCTTGAACTTGGTACGCATGAAGTGGCGGCTGCCGGCGCCGCCGTGGCCGGATTTGCAGTATACCCGTATGTAATCAACAAAATTCTCCATATCTCGCTATGCCCCGTTAAAGGGGATTAAATGCAAAACGCAAAGATCGTAAAGTTTAGCCTTACCTGATCTTTGCGTTGCAATATGTTTGGAATGCCTGCCGGAATTATACCCGCTCGCCAATCAATTCATCCAGCTCTTTAGACAGCAGTTCAAAAGTAGCCTCAATGGAACCGTCACCCTTGATCCTTCTCAGCTTGCCGAATTTGGCATAGTGATCGGCCACAGGAGCGGTTTTATTATGATATTCCACAATGCGGTTCTTTACAATGGCCTCATTGGCGTCATCCGGGCGGCCGGAGGTTTTGCCACGGTCCAGCAGGCGGCGTATCAGCTCGTCTTCCGGCACTTCCAGGCTCAGCACTACGGAGATAGGCGCCTTCTTCAGGGCCAGCAGCTTGTCAAGCGCTTCCGCCTGGGCCGTATTGCGGGGAAACCCGTCAAATATGAAGCCGCGGGCCTCGGGGTTGGCATCCAGCATGGAGCTGATCATCCCTATCACCACTTCATCAGGTACCAGTATACCCTGGTTCATGAATTTCTGTGCTTCAAGGCCCAAAGGCGTGCTTTCCGCAATCTCCTTCCGCAGCAGATCTCCGGTAGAGAGGTGGAGCAAACCGTATTTCTCAATAATGTTGGCGCTCTGGGTACCCTTTCCGCTTCCGGGAGGGCCAAATAAAATCAAATTGACCATGTTCTTTGATAATGATTCGTAAAACAGGCAAGAGGCCTGTGTGTTAAACCGAAGGTACAAAGATAACAAACAATTGAATGTATCGGTAATTAAAATTAAGATTGATGAAATACCGTAAAAGAATACTGGAAAATAATAAATATAATTCAATAAATAAAGGGAATTGGTAGACGAATTAAAAAAGGCTGCTGACAAGTCACGATGAGGGTTATTTACATATTGAATGTTTATAATGTGTTGAGAGGCAAACTATTCCAGTAGTAAATTTTGTATGTTTATAAAATGATGAGGAAGTATTTATTCGCAATAGGGCTCATGGCCTTTATGCTCCCGGTTAACGGACAACCCATACAACAAAAAAAGTCTACACGTACAGGAAAAACAGCCACTCTTCAGCAACAACCCAAAACGGCGGCAGACCGCTGGGCAGATAGCGTCTTCCTCTCTCTTTCCCATGAGGAGCGGATTGCGCAGCTGATCATGATACGTGTGCACTCCAACCTGGGCGCGGAACACGTGGCCTCCGTGATCAGGGATATCAGGAACAACAAAGTAGGCGGCCTCGTTACTTTCCAGGGCGGCCCGGTGAGGCAGGCCAACCTGGTGAACACTTACCAGTCTATCAGCAAAACGCCGCTGCTGGTGGCGGTAGACGGGGAGTGGGGCCTGGGCATGCGTTTTGTAGACAGCGTGATGGCCTTTCCCCGCAACCTGATGCTGGGCGCCGTGCAAGACAGCCTGCTCATTTACCAGGTGGGCAAGGCCATTGGCGAACAGTGCCGCCGCATGGGCATTCAATACAACTTTGCGCCGGTGCTGGACGTAAATAACAATCCGAACAACCCCGTGATCAACGACCGTTCTTTCGGGGAAGACAAATACCAGGTGGCGCGCCTGGGGGTGGCCATGATCAAGGGCATGCAGGACGCAGGTATTATGGCCTGCGCCAAACACTTTCCGGGGCATGGGGATACAGACGTGGATTCCCATTACGACCTTCCTTCCATCAACAAGTCTATCCGCGACCTTGACTCCCTGGAGCTGTATCCCTTTCGCCGCGCCATTGAAGCTGGCGTGGGCTCTATCATGATTGCCCATCTGTACGTTCCCGCTATAGACAGCAAGGCCAACACGCCTACCTCCATTTCCTATAAAGCCGTTACCAATCTGCTGCAGAAAGATCTTGGCTTTGACGGCCTCATTGTGACGGACGCGCTGGAAATGAAAGGCATTTCAAAATATTACAACAACGGGCAGGAGTCTCTGCAGAGCCTGCTGGCAGGCAATGACCTGATGGAGCTTCCTTCCACCGCCAGGGGCAGCATTAACGCCATTGCGCAGGCCATCAAAAAAGGCACTATCAGCAGGGAAGAAGTGTACCGGCGCGTGAAGAAAGTGCTGCGCGCCAAATATGAGCTGGGCCTGGCCAATCTCAAGCCCATTGACCCGGTGAATATCACGGAAGATCTCAACAAAGCCGTGCTGCCCTTACGGAAACGTATATCCGAAAGTGCCATTACCGTGTTGAAGAACGATAATCACCTGCTGCCCATGCCGGCCGGTAAAAAGCTGGCGGTGCTGGCCGTAGGCGTAGACGGGGGTAACAATACTTTTGTGGAAGCGGTAAAACAATACCGCCCTGACGCAGACGCCTACGTGTTCTCTTCCCGGCAAACGGAAGCGGGCGTGGCGGCTATGGTAAAACGCCTGAAGGCGGAGTACCAGGCAGTGATCATTGCCGTACAGAACTACAGCCGCCGCCCGGCTAACAATTATGGGATTTCCAGGGCGGAGCGCGCCGTTATTAACCAGGTGCAGGAAGAAATGCCTGCTGTTACCGTTGCCTTCGGCAACCCGTACGCCATCCGCTATTTTTGCGACGCACCTACGGTCATAGCAGCATATGAAGACGACAGCATCACCCACCGCGCCGCTGCAGACGTGATTTTTGGCAAACTGGAGCCTAAAGGCAAACTGCCGGTTACAGTATGCAACAACTTCAAATTCGGCATGGGCCTTACCGCCATTATTCCACCTGCATTGCCGGCCAAACCCAAGCTGGAGGCCGTAGCGCCTGAAACGGTGGGCATGAGCTCGAAGGTGCTGATGCGCCTGGACGCGCTGGCTTACAACATGATCAACCAGGGCGCCGCCCCCGGTTGCCAGATACTGGCACTGCGCAATGGCAAGCAGGTATACAATAAAAGCTTCGGCTATTATGACTACAGCCAGCAAGAGCCGGTAACAGACAGCTCGGTATATGACCTGGCCTCTGTTACAAAGATCTGCGCCACCACTATTTCCGTGATGCGGCTGTATGACGAAGGCAAGCTGCAGCTGGATGCTACGCTGGGCACTTACCTGCCCTTTGTACGTGGCTCCGACAAGGAGAACCTGCGCATCCGTGACATATTGCTGCATCAGGCCGGCCTGGTGGCCTGGATCCCTTTTTACAAAGAAACGTTATATGACAACGGCTGGCCAGACACCACGCTGTACAGGCCGGAACAGGATTCACTGCATACCGTGAGGGTAGCTGAAAACATGTATATGAAGGCGGACTATATAGATACCATGTTCCGCCGTATACTGGACAGCCGTCTGCTGCCTCCCGGCCGCCAGTATATTTACAGCGACAACGATTTTATTTTCCTGGGCAAAATAGTGGAAGCCATTACCGGCAAGCGGCTGGACGCCTATGTGCGTGAAACCTTTTATGAGCCGCTGGGCCTCGTTACTACCGGCTTTGAACCGCGTAGCCGGCTGCCGTTATCACAGCTGGTACCTACAGAGTTCGAGAACAACTTCAGGGTGCAATGGATACGGGGCGACGTGCATGACCCCGGCGCCGCCATGTTTGGCGGGGTAGCCGGGCACGCAGGGCTTTTCTCCAACGCAACAGACCTGGGCGTGCTGGCACAGATGCTGGCCAACGGCGGTAGCTATGACGGGCACCAATATATTAAGCCTGAAACCATCCAGCTGTTTTCCGCCTATGGCAGCAACATTAGCCGCCGCGGCCTGGGTTTTGACAAGCCGGAGAAAGAAAAGGATAAAGACCCCAGAAAAGATCCTTATCCCGCTAAAAGCGCATCTCCGCTCACTTTCGGGCATACCGGCTTTACCGGTACCTGCGTGTGGATAGACCCGCAGTACAACCTGGTGTTCATCTATCTGAGCAACCGGGTTTGCCCCAACGGCGGCGCCAACAACAAAATATCAACCCTCAATGTTCGTGGCAATATGATGGAAACGTTGTATGATGCCATGTTGTAAGCGGTACACATGAAATAAATTGACACGGGGCCAGTTGCATTTGCAGCCGGCCCCGGTCTATTTTACGCATGTCTGCATCATAAAAAAAGGTGCATACCCGCCGGGATGCACCTTCGGTTTTCTTCAGTTACACAGTCTAGTCAAGTAAAACCACACGGTTTACCAGCGTCTGTGTTTTAATGTCTACGGCCCTTTCCAGTTTATCTTTACCATTCCTTACTTCGAACGTGTAGGCTCCGTCTTCCAGGTTCTCGAGGTTATAACGGGCAACAAACCTTGGTGAAGTAACCTGCAGGTCTTCCCTGTGCAGGGTGTTGTTATTGCTGTCTTTAATGTACAGCGTGAGTTTGTCCATGGCAGGGTTCTCAATGAACACCAGGAAGCGGAGGGCGGCATCTGCATCCTGCAGGATGTTCATTTTACATCCTCTTAATACCATGGCATTTTTTTCTTCAATGGCTGCATGGGTTTTAGGGCTTTCTTTACGGGTTCCGGCATAGGCAAAGGCTTCGCTTTGCGCAGAGGCTTGCATGGAGCAGCCCAAAACAATGGCAGCAACAGTAAGAATTTGTTTTGGTGAGAAAACAAAACTGTGTTTCATGATGGTTTTTTTAAATAGTTAACTTGTACTGATCTCTAAACTGGTGCAAAGCTCCTGGTCTGGCGTTAATTCAACATTAAAGGCACATTAAGTAAATATGAGCAGATGGTTGCCTTAATGTTACGGGTGCGTTTTCTTCAGGTGGAATAATTCTTAAGCTATCTTCTTCTTTTGGGTCGTTAATTATATGTTAACTGGGAATCGAATGTACGATTTATACACATGCCGTACACAAATTGGAGCAGGTTTTTTTTCGAGGGAGGGAAGTGTATGGTTTACATACACCCCGCCCACACACATGTTTGTGTGCAGGCAGGGTGGTGGCTAGTATCAGTAGCCCGGGTTGGGAGTCATCTTACTGTTTCTGCGAATTTCTTCCGCCATGATTGGCAGGAGGTAATGCTTCCGGGTGAACTTTCTTTCCTGCACGCCGTTTGTTAATACTTTGTAAGTATACAACAGGGTGTCGGGGTTCAGCTTGCCGTAAATTTCAATGGCTTTGGCGGGACCGCTGAACACGGTTTCCGCAATCAGCCAGCGGCGCGCGTCAAAGTAGCGGTGTTCCTCAAACGCCAGTTCGTACCGGCGTTCATAACGGTACATCTTTTCCAGCTCGCTGCCAGTAACAGAAGCATCCAGTGCGGGCATGCCGGCGCGGGTGCGCACTTCATTAATAACCGTGCGGGCTTCTCCTTCCTCCCCCAGCTCCATTGCGGCCTCCGCATAGTTGAGGAGAATTTCCGCGTAGCGGAAGAAAGGCCAGGCCTGGTCTCCCCGGAAAAACTGCGCGTCCAGGTTAATGTCCATAAACTTGCGCAGGTAATAACCGGTGTAGCTGCCGTTCCAGTTTTCAATAGGCCCCTGGCGGCTATCCAGCCCGTTCATCACTTCTATATTGGCGCCATTCCTTTTTTCGTACCTGCCGGTTTGTATCACGCCTACAGGGTCTAGGCCCACCGCGTCACTGGGGCGTGGTTTCCATTTTACGCCGTTGTAGAGAATGGTGGCGTAGAACCGCGGGTCCCGCTTCTCGTAAGGTTTGGCGGCCATGGCCGGGTTGCTCCAGCTGAAGTCTGTACCGTCATCCATCTGGTAACCTTCCACGAAGTTTTCCAGTGGTACGTTGCCTCCCCAGTTGTGATAACCGTTGGGGCCGTTGTAGAGATCATGACTGGTGCCCAGCTGCTGCCTGTTAAAGTATTTGCAGAAGATGATCTCTGCATTGTCTTTGTCAAGGAACACGCGTGTGTAGTTGTCTATGGCCGAGGCGGAAGGTTTGTACAATGCAAAGGCCCTGGTGTTCATCAGCTCCAGCGCCGCGGTTTTGGCTTTTTGCCAGCGGGCATTGCGCGCTGCCTGGTCTACCTGTACGTAGCCCCACTCCGGGTTGTTGGCGTTGCCGCCCTGGTTGAACAGATCGCTGGCGGCGTAGAGCAGTATGCGAGACTTGAGGGCCATGGCAGCAAAGCGGGTGGCGCGGCCTTTATTGTCACGGTCATGCACCTCCGGCAACAGGGCCATGGCGCTGTCACACTCGTCTACAATGTATTGTATGCATTCTTCAAAACTGTTACGCGGTATGAGCATGGCCTCCCCGTCTGTAAGCTTGAATATCTGCTTCACCAGCGGCACGCCGCCCCAGTACTTTACCAGCATGTGATAGAAGTACGCGCGTAAAAAATGCACTTCACCGGTGAGGCGCTTGCGCTGCTCCGCGGAAAGGTCTTTCGATGTGCCAACCATCTCGAAAAAGATGTTGCAGTTGCGGATGGCCTTGTAATGTTTGTCCCACTCCCCGAAAAGGTTAAGGGCGCCCAGGTCTTCCGGGCTCATGGCTTCCGTTACTGACGTGGTGGTGCCGTAGTTATGAATGAAACGCGCCTCATCCGTCATGGACGCCAGCATTACTTCGTTAAACCCGTGCCGCATTTTGGGGTACAGGTCGTTTACGTAAGCCTGCACCAGGTTCGGGTCTCGCCAAACGTCTTCTTCCATATATTCCGTCAGCGGCCTTTTTTCCAGCAGGTCTTTATTACAGGCCATGGTACACATAGCGGTAAACAGCAGTATATTGATGATAGTTCTCATAGTGATATTTTTTAGAAGGTGACATTGAGGCCGGCGTTGAAGATCCTTGTTTGCGGATAGTACTGTCCGCTGCCGGTGGGAGATTCAGGGTCAAATATTTTCACCTTGTCAAACGTAACCAGGTTTTGCCCGCTCACGTACACGCGCAGGTCTTCCAGCCCAATGCGCTTGCGCAGCGGCTGCGGAATGGTGTAGCCCAGCTCCAGCGTTTTGAGGCGCAGGTAATTGGTGTTCCAGAGCCAGAAGGTGTTGGGGCGGCTCACCCAGTATTCCTTGTCGCGGTCATACGGCCGCGGCATGGTCCCGTCAGGGTTTTGGGGAGACCACCGGTCTTCCACAATTTTCATGGGAAAGTTGCCGATGAGGCCAGACTCTGTGCGGATGTACTGGCTGCTGCCCGTAGCGGCCTGCCAAAGCATGGTGAGGTCGAAGTTGTGGTACTCCGCTCCCAGGGTGAGACCGTAGTTCCAGAGCGGGTATTCCGAGCGGTTTACCCGTACCCTGTCAAGGTCATTGATCTGCCCGTCCTGGTTCACATCCCGGAAAATCACATCCCCGGGCACGGCGCCGCCTACATGCGGGTATTTTTCAATTTCCTCCTTGCTTTTAAATATGCCCATGGCCTCATAGTATAGCGTGGCGCCTATCTGGCGGCCCGTGGAGCGCTGCCATTCGGGTACGTTGGGCACTTCGTCCCAGAACACTATCTCGTTCCTGGCATGTGAAATGTTGGCCACCACTTCATACCTGAACTTGCCTGCCGTGCGTTTGTGTGAAATGTTAAGGTCTACGCCCTGGTTCTGCACCTTGCCGATGTTTTCATCAGGCAGGGTGAGGCCCGTGTAGATGGGCACAGAGGCGGAGCGTTTGGTGAGAATGCTGTAGCGGTGGGTGCGGAAGTATTCCGCTTCTATGCCAATGAGACCGTTGAAGAACTTGGCTTCAATGGCCAGGTCCATGTTGTTGGACACTTCCCAGGTAATGTTGGGGTTCGGAATGCGGAGCGTATAAATGCCGGTGTTCAGCTTTTCGCCAAACACGGTGCCGCCGTCTGCAATGCCGAAGGTATTGAGGTACTGGAAGGGGTTGACGAGGTCGTTCCCCATCTGACCGTAAGAGCCGCGCAGCTTGAAGTAGTCAATGGTGGCGCCCACGGCCTGTTTCCAGAAGTTTTCCCGTGATATCACCCAGCCGGCAGACACGCCGGGGAAAAAGCCGAAGCGGCGGCCGGTGGGAAAGTTCTGAGACCCGTCATACCGCCAGTTAAAATCGAACAGGTACTTTTCATCAAAGTTGTAGGAAAGACGGCCGAAGTAGTTGAGGCGTGCATAGTCGAACCCCCGGCCTGTATTGTCCTTTTCTTCATTGCTGCCGGCAAACAGCTGGTCTACCGCATCGGAAATGTAGTACCGGCGCCGGGCCCAGAAGTTGTCTCCTTTGTTGGTATTCTGCTCCACGGCCAGTATGCCGGTAACGTTGTGCTTGCCGAAACTTTTGATGTAATTGATCTTGGCGTTGAGGGTGATGTTCTGGTTCTGGCCGTACCATTGCTCCAGCTCCGGCGCGCTCACGCCGCGTTTGGAGGCTTCCAGCATGGGCTGGCCGCTGCCGTCCATGCCCTGGTAGGTGTAGAGCGTCCACGGTTTGATGAAACGTTTCTGGAAGTTGAAATTCTGGTCAAGCGCAAAATTGGCGTCTACAAAAAGCCCGTCTACGCCGGGAATGTAGAGCATCACGCCCAGGTTGCTGTTGATGACGTACGTTCTGTCCCGCTGGTAGCCAATTTCGTTGGTACTGGTCACCACGGGATTATCTCCGTACTCAATATCGGGCCCCGGCAGCCCGTTAGGCCAGCGGGCTGCTTCCGTGGGGCGGCCGCGGAGCAGGGCGCGGAAAATGGAGCCTGCGCTGCGTGGCGGAAAGTTGCGGTCTTCCAGGCGGCCTGCCACGTCCATTCTCACCGTCAGGTATTTGTTCACATTTGCGTCCAGGTTGATGCGGATGTTGTGCTGGCGGTACTTGGTGGCGCTTTTTTTGAAGATGCCGTCCTGGAAAAGCGTGCCCAGCGATACGAAATAGACGAACTTGTCTGACCCGCCGCGGAGGGAAAGATCGTGCCGGTTCTGGCTGGAGAGGGGTTTCACCACTTCCCCGATCCAGTCTGTGTTAGGGTGGCCCCATGGGTCTGAGCCGTCCGCAAATTTCTGGATGCGCTCTTCAGAAAAGCTGGGCTGGTCGCCTGCGTTCACGTTGATCTCGTTCACGATGCGCGCGTAGGTAGGCGCATCGGCCATTTTGGGAAGGCGCGTGGGTTGGGTGAAGCCCTGGTTAAAACTGTAGCTGAGCATCGGCTTGCCCGTGCGCCCCCGTTTGGTGGTGATGAGAATAACGCCATTGGCCGCGCGGGAGCCGAAAATGGCGGCTGAGGCGTCTTTCAGCACCGAGATGTTCTCAATGTCGTTCGGGTTGAGCCGCTGGAACCCGTCTCGCGGAATACCGTCTATTACCACCAGGGGATCCGAGTTGTTGAAGGTACTTCTCCCCCTGATGAGAATGCGTGACCCGTCATACCCCGGTTCTCCACTGCTGTTAATGGCCATCAGGCCCGAAACGCGCCCTACTAATGCGTTTGAAATGTTCACTGTTGGCGCCTGCTTGATTTCGGAGCCCTTGACGGTGCTAACGGAGCCGGTTTTGGTCACTTTTTTAGTGGTGCCGTAGCCTGTCACCACATACTCGTCCAACTGTTTTTCTGTTTCTTTCAGCAAAATGCTGATACTGGTGGAGCCGTTTACCGGGTACTCCTGGGTCTCGTACCCGATGAACTGTACTACCAGCACCGTCTGCGGGTCTACGTCGGGGATGCTGAACGCCCCCTTTTCGTCAGATACGGTGCCTTTGGTGGTGCCTTTTACCCTTACGGTAACGCCGGGCAGGGGACTGTTCTTTGCGTCCCTGATTTTCCCTTTTACCGTAATGTTCCTGGAAGAGGCCGTGTTAACCTGTTGGGCCTGGGAGACGGGCATGCCTCCCGTGAAATGGGCCAGGGCAGCCATAAGCATGGCTGCGCCTAAACGTGGAATTTTTCGCATAACGGGTTTTTTAGGTGGGTTAAATAATAGTAACACTAGATAACTATGCTATTTAAAGTTATCTTGTTTTTCTTTAAATATTTTCGAAATTAGATGTAGTATGTACTCTTTCATTTTGAAAAAAATAACTGGTAACTTCAGGGAACGAATGACTTGTGTTATGAAGTTCTACCAGTTTTCTGCTGTAGTAATGATTGTTGCCATGCTGGCGGCCTGTAAAAAGGAAAAGAGCCAGGAGGAGCCTGTTGTACAGAACACCTGCGATTATGCGCCGTACAGCACGGGTTCTTCGTTTGCCTACCAGCAGGTGGCTGTGTCTTCACCTGATACGTTTCATTACACATTGCAGGTGACGGGAGACAGTACGGTGAACGGCGAGCAGTTCCGTGTGCTGGAAGACGATGCCGGCAGTGGCATGTCGCTCTTCCGCTGCGGAGGCGGTACTTATGTGCAGGTGGCAGACATTGCGGCGGTCAGCAACGTACCTTCAAACGTGGTCAGAACAGTATACCTGAAAGATAATGTGGCGCTGGGTGGGGGCTGGCAGGAGCAGTTCCCGATCAACCTGCCTATTGTGGGAGACGTGCAGCTGATAGTGGATTATACCATTATGCAGAAAGGAACTTCAAAAACGGTGCTGGGCACTGTATATAAAGACGTGATAGGCGTGCGGATGGAAGTGTCTATTCCTCCTTATTTACCGCCTACGGAACTGAGCACCAACTATTATGCAAAAGGCGTAGGGCTTATTCAGCTTGATACGGATACAGATACCACGAGGCTGCAAACCTATACTATCCGTTAACAGGCGCATTGTCTTTCCAGGCCCAGAGGTAGCGGCAGGCGTGCGTTCTGTATGGCGCCCATTTATCTGATAATTGCAGCAGCTTTGCACGATGGGCTTTTTTATCTGAAGCGTCCAGCTTGTACAATTTGGTCATGGCCTGTTGCAGGCCCCAGTCATCAATAGCAAATACATCTTCCCGTCCCAGGTAAAACATCAGCAACATTTCCACCGTCCACCGGCCCACGCCCTTGATACTGGTAAGGTAGGTGATCAGTTCTTCGTTGCTGAGCTTGTGCAGCCGGGCGTCTGTCAGCTTTTCTTCCTGTACAAAGCGGGCAACGTTGTGTACGTATGTTACTTTGGCGTTGGAGAGGCCAATGCCGCGCAGGATTTCAGGCGGCGTATCCAGCACCTGCTGTGTGCGCGGTTCTTTGCCGCCGTACAACTGCAAAAACCTGTTGTAGATCACTTCTGCTACTTTTACAGACAGCTGCTGGCTCATAATGGAACCAATCAGTTTCAGCGCAATGTTTTTCCGCACAGGCAGGTCTGCCAGCGGGGCCTGTATGATCTTGCCGAGCTTTTTATCGCGGCTCAGGTGAGGTATGTAAATGGTGTGATGAGTAGCCATACATCAATAGTTGAAAGGTTGGCCATACAGCACGTTGAGCAGGGTTTGGCCAACGGCCCTGATGGTTTGCTGATCTATAACAGACAAGTTATCGCTGGTGGTATGGTGGTGCGGCATCAGGCTGCCGTTAGGCTGCATACCAATTACGTCAAAGGTGGGAATTTTTGCGATCTGGTTCACGTAGGTATGGTCGTCTTCAATGTAAGACGTACCGCCCGGCGGTTCGGAATATGGGAAGAAGCTGCTGAAACCGGCGTTATTTGCTACATCCCAGAACAATTTCATGGGCGCATAGGCGTACTGGCGGGACGTGCCTTCCATAAAGAAAGTGGCGTTCCTGCCACCAACCATGTCCAGCAAAATACCATAGTTGGCTTTGTAGCCGGGCACATGCGGGTTGCGGGCCCAGTATTGGGTGCCCAGGCAATAGTTGCTGTTATAATCTTCCACATCTGTGAGCAGCACATCTATGCCATAACCCGGTTTGCGGGCGTGCAGCTGCCGGGCAGTTTCCAGCAGTATGGCCACACCGCTGGCCCCGTCATCTGCCCCGTCAAGCGGTTTGGTTTTGTCAAAGGCGTCTTTATCTGCTACAGGCCGCGTGTCCCAATGCGCCAGCAGCAGCAGGCGCTGTGATGCAGCGGGGTTGAAGGAGGCAATGATATTGATGCAGGGTACTTCCTGCTGCGGGGTTACGGCCACTTTTGTTCGCTGTACATACACAGTGTCTGCCAAACTGCGCAGGTTGCCAATGAGCCACTCCGCGCATTTTTCTTGCGCCGGCGTGCCCGGTACGCGGGGGCCGAAGGCCAGCTGGCGTTCAATGGCAGCATATGCTGAATCTGCTGCAAACGCAGGCGGCGGCGTTCCGGTTGCGGCGCCGCCATTTTCTTTAGACGGTTTGCGGCCGCCGTTGCAGGCTGCCAGTGCAAAAGCCAGTAGTACGGCCAGTTGCGGAACATTCACGCTTCTTGAAAAAATACCCGGCATGATGCGGTTTATTATGAAATGAAACGCTTCATGGTTGCTGATCTGAACAAACATGAAGCGGTTGATAAAACAAGGTATGATGTGGCGCTACTCTATAGCGTAGCTAACAGAGCCGTCTTTCTCATCTTTCAATTGTATGCCTATAGACAGGAGCTGGTTACGGATCTTGTCTGAAGTGGCGTAATCCTTTTTACCCTTGGCCTCCTTGCGGATGTCTATGAGCAATTGCAGCACACCTTCCAGCCGGTTATTGTCTGCCGGTTTTTCAGGGCGCAGGCCCAGTATGTCAATGAGCCACGTTTGCCAGGTTTCTTTCAGCAGCGCAAAGGTGGTTTCAGACAGTTCGTGCATTTTTATCTGCCCGCCGCGGAGGGAGTTGATCACCGGCGCCAGCTCAAACAGGTTGGCGAGCACTTTGGCGGTGCCCAGGTCATCATTCATGGCCGCTGCACACTCCCGGCACCAGGCCTGTACCTGTTTGTCAAGCTCCTCATTCAGCGGAGAGCCGTTGCCGGCGTATTCCAGTTTCTGCAGCACTTCATAGGCGTACCAGAGGCGCTGCAGCCCTTTTTCAGCGGCCTGGAGGGCCTCATTGGAAAAGTCCAGCGTGCTGCGGTAGTGGGTCTGCAAAATGAAGAAACGGATGGTCATGGGGCTGTAACCCTGTTCCAGCAAGGGGTGCGTACCGGCAAAAAGTTCCGTCAGGCGGATCACGTTGCCGTAGCTCTTGCCCATTTTTTTACCGTTGATGGTGATCATGTTGTTATGCACCCAGTAGCGGGCCATCAGCTCACCATTGGCAATTTCGCTCTGGGCAATTTCGCACTCGTGGTGGGGGAACTGCAGGTCCATGCCACCGCCGTGGATGTCGAACTGTTTGCCCAGGTATTTGCCGCTCATGGCAGAGCACTCAATATGCCAGCCGGGGAAACCTTCGCCCCAGGGACTGGGCCAGCGCATCAGGTGCTCAGGCGGCGCTTTTTTCCAGAGGGCGAAGTCTACCTTGTTACGCTTCTCGTCCTGGTTTTCCAGCTCCCGTGTAGTTTCCAGCTGGTCTTCCAGCACGCGGCCGCTTAGTATGCCGTAGTGGTGGGCCTCAGAGTATTTTTTTACGTCAAAATACACGGAGCCGTTGGCCTCATAGGCAAAGCCGGCGTCCATGATCTTTTTGATCATTTCTATCTGTTCCACAATATGCCCGGTGGCAGTGGGCTCAATGCTGGGCTTGAGCGTATTGAACTGCTCCATGGCCCAATGGTAGAGGTTGGTATATTTCTGCACCAGCTCCATGGGCTCCAGCTTTTCCAGCAGGGCTACCTTGGCAATCTTGTCTTCCGCGGCGCGGCCTTCTTCTTCAAAGTGGCCGGCGTCTGTGATATTCCTGACGTACCGCACCTTGTAGCCCAGGTGCATCAGGTAGCGGTATAATACATCGAAGGTGATGAAGGGGCGGGCGTGGCCCAGGTGAGACTCGCCGGACACGGTGGGCCCGCACACGTACATGCCCACATGACCGGGATATAGCGGTGTAAAAACTTCTTTCTGACGGCTTATGGTATTGTAGAGTTTCAGCTGTTCTGACATATTGTTATTTCGTATTTCGGCAGGGCGAATTTCGCCATTTTAATGCTTCCAAGTTCGAATTTTTTGTGCAAAAGGGGAAAAACAAATTACGAATGCGCTATATCCGCAGTTATTTGAATGACAAGTTGGTGATAACCGGGTAGTGGTCACTCAGGTCTGAAGGAATGATGTTCACGCCGTTTACATGGAAGCGGCGGTCTGCAAAAATATAGTCTATGCGCAGGGTGGGCGAAAGTCCCGAGAAGGTCCTGCCAATGCCGCTGCCTTTTTTCAGGAACACGTCCTGCAGGTTGCCCCTGATCTTGAAATAGGTGTAGGAAGCGGGCGTATCGTTAAAGTCACCGCATACAATTACGGGGTGAGGACTGGTACGGATGAAGTCTGCCACAATATTGGCCTGCCGGCTGCGTCGGGCGGAGGCGTCGCGCATTTTGTGCATAATGCCTTTGGCGGCCACCAGGCCCGTATCTTCCTGTTTCCTGATCTTTTCAATGGAGCGGTAATCCTGCGCGTTGAAGCGGTAAGATTCCAGGTGCATGTTCACAATACGGATGGTGTCGCTGCCCCGCAGCACGTCTGCATAAATAAGGCTTTCGCCCAGCGGGCCGGGGGAAAGTTTCACCTTGTCTGACTGCAGGATGGGGTACCTGGAAAAAATGATGCTGCCCCAGTGCTGGTTGCCATCGCGATTAAAATCGCTCGAAAAAAAACGGTGCGGAAGCCGCATCAGCTCCGAAATATCTTCCCGGTTATTAAAGTCGTTCCGCTTTTCAGACGTATAAAAATCCTGCATACACAGGATATCCGGCTGCTGCCGGCGTATCAGCTCAAACATGGCCTGGCGGGTGGGTTTGCTGTTTTTCTGGGAGTACAGGCCAAACAGCGCCACGTTGTAGCTCATCACATTAAAACTGCCTTCCGGCTTGCTGGTGGCCTCCCAATGGGTGGGCCAGCGGAAGGAAAAAAAGGCGGATACTGACTTCCAGCCCACTACCAAGGCTACCAGGGGAATGAGCGCATATTTTGCATCAAAAATGAGCCAGAATACGAGGAACAGCACGAGTATAATGAGCAGGAACGGGAATCCCAGCGTGATAAAGCTGATAGGCCAGAACCGCACCGGCGAAATAAATGGCGCCAGGCAGGCCAGCAGGAAAAACAGAACAGTTATCACGTTGAGGGTCAAAAAGAACCCCTTTGTAAAAAGTCTTAAAAATTTCAACAGGCAGTTTGTTTGGCCGGTATAAATTTAACGCATTAAAAAACAAGCAATTAATAAAATTATGGGGAGCGGGGGGAACCTTGTGCCAGCGGCCTTACCGCTTCAAAGACAGCCGCGCCATTACCGGGAAATGCTCAAACCCCTTGCGACGGTAAATAAAAAAGTCTTCTACGGTGAATTGTTGCCCTGCCAGGATGTAATCTATCCGCAGGTGCGGGGCCACTGCCGAAAAAGTTCTTCCCAATCCTGAGCCCTGGGCCAGAAAGGCGTCCTGCAGACCGCTGCGGATGGTTTTGTAAGTGTAAGACACCGGTACGTCGTTAAAATCTCCCAGTACTATCAGCGGTTCCTGCGTGGCGGCAATTTCGCGGCGTATGAGCTGTGCCTGCATGGAGCGCAGGCCGAAGGCCGCTTTCATTTTTTTCATCACGCCGCGGGCCTGGCCCTTGGGGGCGGTAACAACCGTGTATTCGTTTTTCTGCAGGTTCTGGGAAGCCAGGTGAGCAGAGAGCAGGCGCACCGTATCACCATGTACCAGCAGCCGGGCGGCTATCATTTTCTCTTCGGGAGATATGTTCTGCAAATCTATGGCTGTTGTGTCAATCAGCGGAAAGCGGGAAAAAATGATGGTGCCGTAGTGCCAGTTTTGCCAGTTGGTATAGTGGTTCACAAAGTAATAGTGATCATACTTCAGCTTGAGCCGGATACTGTCAAGGTGATTAGGGGCACGGGTGCCTGAATTGGTGAAAAATTCCTGCATGCAGAGAACATCCGGGCTGGCCTTTTTAAGCTCTTCGTATATACGCTGGCATTTTACAGGATCTGTTTTGTAGTGGAGCAGGCCCATGCTGCTGCAGTTGAAGGTCATTACGGTAAATGAGGCCGGGCCCGGCGCCCTGGCTCCGCCAGTGGCATGGAAACCCCAGCTGGCCCCACTGCCAGGCAAGGTCAGCAGCAATGCGGGAACCGGTATCAGCCAGTACCTGCGCCGGTAAAAGATCCATAGCGGTATGAAAAGAAAGCAGGCGGGCCAGAGGAAAATGAAGGGCAGCCCGGCAAAACCCGCGGGCCAGAAAACTGCGGGGTCTGTAAATGTCAGGAAAAATGAAAACAGCAGCGTTATTGCGAGGAATACGTTACTCCACAACAACAAACGACGGATGATGACACGAACGAGTTTCACGTTGGGGGCAAAAAATGTTGATGGCCAAAGGTAGCAAGCCGCCCCTGAATTTAAAAATCTTCCGCATTTTCCCTGCTGGCGCGGAGGAGGGTGTCTCTTTCTTCGGGGCTGAGGCTGTGCATGCCCTGGGCGCTGATCTTGTCAAGCAGTTCGTTCAGCTTGTGCTCAGGAACGGTGCCTATTTTCTGATAGGGGGTAGCGGAGGGCCTTGATGGCTCCAGGTATTCTTCCCTGAGTATTTCTTTCTGCTCTTTGGGGTGGAAAATGTGCCCCGCAGAGAAAATCACCTTGTTAACGGGAGCGCCCCAATTGCGGCCTTTTTTGTATTGGGCAATGAACATAAAGCCCATAAAGGCGCCTCCCAGCAGAAACAGGCCGGTGGCGGCGTAACTGCCGCTGTTATATATGTCTGCCGCGTGGAGCGCCAGGAAAATGAGGGTAATTACCCAAACCGGGATGCCGCCCCTGAGCAGCAGGGGGAACACGCGGTTGCGGGGGGCGAGGGTGGTTAACCCGATGGCAATGGCCATTACGCCTGCCCCTGCGCCAATAACGTGGCCGCCGGCCACGGAAGGCTGCAGCACGGGCGCCAGGTTCATGCCGGCCAGATAAAAGGCCATGCCGCAAAGGCTACCCAGGATGTATAAGGGAACTATCAGGCGGAAACCGCCTGTTTGCTGTAAAAGCGTACCGAAGCAAAAAAGCCAGACCATATTGCTGAAAACGTCCCAGAAGCCGGTGTGGGCAAACATGGCCGTGAGGGGCGTCCAGGGTTTGGTGAGCAGTACCATGGGGTCTGCCGGGAAACGGGTATTGGTGAGGATGTCCCTTTCAAAAGCTGCAAGGCCCGTATTTTCCATCTGGTAAATGATCTTGATAAAGAACAGCAGGATGAATACGGTGATGTTCAGGAGCAGCAGCTGGGTTACCATGTTCCTCTCTTCCCCCAAAGATAGCCGGGGCATCCGCTCTTTTTCTGCTACTTGCATGGCTCTGGTGTTTATGTTACAAATTTAGGCATTTTGCCTCAATAGAACGTTTTGCGATTTCGTTTGTTCCATATCTTCAGCAAAATGTATGCAAATAACACGCCACCCAGGTGAGCAAAGTGGGCCACATTGTCTCCGGCGGAGTTTTTGAAGCCCAGGTACAGCTCCATCAGAATATAGCCGCCCACAAAATATTTGGCCTTGATGGGGAAAGGAATGGGCAGGATGAAAAGGTAGCTGTTGGGGAACAGGTACCCGAAGGCGAACAGCACCCCGAAAACGGCCCCGGAGGCGCCTACGGTAGCCACATCCCGGTAGGCTTCAATAAATTTGCCCAGGTAGATCTTTGCCCTGATCACCATGTCATAAGATTCCGGTGGCTGCACGCGCCAGGCATCCCGGAAACTTTGCATGGGAATTTCCTGCGGCCCTTCAAACATTGTATAGTTGCCAAGGCCGTATTTGTCGTAGATAGTGTTGAAAGCGTCGAATGAGGGATTGTTGTTGAAATTCTGCACGGCGGCGGACAGCTGCATATTGTCATACGTTACCACGCCCAGGTGGCAAAATGCCGCGCCCAGCCCGCACACCATATAAAAAATGAGGAAACGCTTGGGCCCCCAGCGGTTTTCCAGGATGCTCCCGAACATCCACAGCGCAAACATATTGAAGAAAAGGTGAGCAAAACCGCCGTGCATGAACAGGTGGGTTACCAGCTGGTGAGGGCGGAACAGGTCCGAGCCCCAGTAGTGCAGGGCAAACATGTCCGTCAGATCGTACCGGAAAACACCTTTGAGGGTTACCTGCGCCAGGTACACCAATCCATTTATGATCAATAGATTCTTGATTACCAGGGGCAACATCTGGAATCTGCCGGGCCTGAATTCACTCATTTCGTGTATACTTATACGTTATTACTCTAATATCTTCTCTGCAACAGCACTACATTTTCTATATGGTGGGTGTGCGGGAACATGTCTACCGCCTGCACTTTCTCAATGCTGTATTTTTCGTTCAGCAACGCCAGGTCACGGGCTTGCGTGGCCGGGTTGCAGGATACGTACACAATGCGCGGCGCTGCCACTTCCAGCAGTTTGGAAGTCAGCTTTTCGTGCATTCCCGCGCGGGGCGGGTCTGTAATGATCACGTCCGGCGCACCGTGTTCGGCAAAAAAGGCATCATCACAAATATCGATCACATCACCTGCAAAAAACGCCGCATTTTTTACATTGTTCATGGCCGCATTTTCCCGTGCGTCTTCAATAGCTTCGGGAATCAACTCAATGCCTACCACTTTGCCTGCCTGGCGGGAAACAAAGATACCGATGCTGCCCGTGCCGCAATACAGGTCATACACGGTTTCCCGACCGGTAAGCCCGGCAAAGCCGCGGGCTACTTTATACAGCGCCTCGCCCTGGTAGGTGTTGGTCTGGAAAAAGGATTTCGGCCCTATCTTGAAGGTAAAGTCCTCCAGCTTTTCTTCCACATACCCTTTCCCGTAAAACACTTTCGGCTCCAGGTCAAAGATACTATCATTCTTTTTGGGATTGATGGTATACAGCAGGGTGGTGATGGAAGGCACCGTGGCCAGCAGGTGGTTCAGCAGCCCTTCGCGCGCTTCCTTGTCCTCGTGGTGAATCACCAGGTTCACCATGACCTCGCCGGTAGTGCAGATGCGCAGTACCAGGTTGCGCAGCCAGCCCTGCTGCTGCCGTATGTCGTAAAAAGACAGCTGATGCGCCTCCGCCCAGTCTCTCACCGTGTTTTTGATCAGGTTGGCCGGTTCTTCCTGCAGGTGGCAGGTCTGGATGTCCAGCACCTTGTCAAATAACCTGGGGATATGGAACCCCAAAGCGTTGCGGCGGGGCCATTCTTCCCCTGCTGCCTGTATTTCTTCATTGGTCAGGTAAGCCTTGTTGGAAAACGTGAACTCCAGCTTGTTACGGTACCGCCGGGTTTTCTCCGCTCCCAGTATGGGCGGCATGGCGGGCAGGGCCAGGTGGCCTATGCGTTGCAGGTGATCTGTTACCTGTTGCTGTTTGTATTGCAGCTGCAGCTCATACGGCAGCATTTGCCATTTGCAACCGCCGCAAAGGCCGAAATGCTGGCAGAAAGGGTCTACCCGCTCCGGGGAAAAGCTCCGTATGTTGATGGCCTTGCCTTCCGCCCAGTCTTTTTTGTTTTTTCCCAGCTTTACGTCAACCACATCTCCGGGCACCACGCCGCCTTCAATAAAAACTACTTTACCGTCTACCCGTGCCAGGGCCTTACCCTCTGCTGCATAAGCCGTTACGGGCACATTTTCCAGAACTACATTTTTTTTCCTCACGGGTGCAAAGGTAGGACGGTTTTTGCTACTTTTATCCCACCTATGCAAAAACTGCTATTCTTCCTCTGCTGCATCTGCGGCCCGTTTTCCCTGCATGCCCAGGGCTACAACATCACTGTACAACTGAAAGGGTACACCGGTGGTACTGTGTACCTGGGCCACTATATGGGCAAAACCACGTACGTAATGGATTCCGCGCGGATGGACCAGCAGGGCGTAGCCGTACTGAAAGGCAAGGAAACGCAGCCCGGGGGCATCTACCTGATAGTTTTGCCCGGCAAACAGCGGTATTTTGAAATTCTGCTTGACAAGCAGCAGACCTTTTCCATAGTAGCAGATACTACTGACCTGGCGGGCAAAACAGAGTTCCGCAATTCGGAAGATAATGCCATGTTTTCCGCTTATAACCGGTATATAGCCACCATGGCGGGTGAAATGGAGCAGGTACAACGCCGTACGGCCGCCGCCCGTACCGCGCAAGACACGGCTGCCGTGCGCGCCGCCTCTGAAGCCATCGGTAAAAAACTGCAGCAATACCGCTCCAATGTGATCACCACAAAATCCGGCACCCTGCTGGCGGCCATATTCAAGGCCATGCGTGAACCGGTAGTGCCGCCCATGCCTAAAAAGGAAGACGGCAGCCTTGATTCCACCTATCCTTACCGTTATTATAAAGCGCATTACTGGGACGATGTAGACCTGGCAGACGGCCGACTGGTGCGCACACCTGTACTGGAAGCCCGCCTCTCCCGTTACTTTGAACAACTGGTGGCCCCCCAGCCTGATTCTGTGATAGCAGAAGCGGACATGCTAATTGCCAAAACGAAAAAAGACAAAGAGAGCTTCAAATTTGTGGTGTGGTGGCTTACAAAGACCTACGAAACATCTCCCATTATGGGCATGGACGCTGTGTTTGTGCACCTGGTGGAAAAATATTACGTAACAGGCCAGGCTTACTGGGTGAACGAGGAGCAAAAAGAGAAGATCATTTCCCGCGCCTACAGCATTGCCCCCAACCTCATAGGGCAGAAAGCAGCGCAGCTGGTATTGCAGGATACGGCTTCCCGCCGCACCTCACTGTACGACATCAAATCCAAATACACCGTAGTGGTGTTCTGGGACCCTACCTGTGGCCATTGTATAACGGAAGTGCCTAAACTGGATTCCGCCTTCAAAGCCAGCTGGAAACAACGGGGCGTTACCATGCTGGGCGTGAAAACAGAAGGCACCCGGGAAGAGTGGACCGCTTTTATCAGGGATAAAAAGCTTACCGGCTGGATACATGCCTGGGATCCCGGCTATACCAGCAACTACCGCAAGTTTTATGATGTGTATTCAACGCCTGTTGTTTACCTGCTTGATGAAAACAAGAAGATACTCGCCAAACGTCTAGGTGTGGAGCAACTGGATGGTTTTCTGCAAAGGGAAGCGGCAGACTCTGCCCGTAAACCCTGATAAACAACGCGTTACAAGCCGTTACAAGGCATTTGGCACGTTCTTTGGAAAGCCATAGTCATCACCAAAACACAAGGTTATGACGAAAAAGATTGTTCTCACTTGCATGGCTGTCGGTTTATCCGTAGCCGCAATAGCACAGGTCAGAGTAGGGGTGAAAGGCGGTTGGAATATCGCCAACGTTACGAATACAAACAGCGGAGGCGTTGACAATAACCGCTCCTTGAATTCTTTCCATGTAGGTGCTATTGCAGACATCCCCCTGTCACCGGTACTTTCCCTGCAACCCGGCGTATTTTACACCGGTAAAGGCTCCAAGCTCAGTGAAGGCGATACGGACGGAAGCACCTATTACAAGACAACTACCAACCCGCAGTACATTGAAATTCCAGTGAATTTTGTAGGTAAAATACCCGTAGGGGAGCAAACGAAAATTTTCCTGGGCGTAGGCCCGTATGCCGCATTTGGCGTAGCCGGTAAAAACAAATGGGAAGCCAGCCTGGCCGGTGTAAAAACCAGCGGCGAGTCTAACATTAAATGGGATGACGACACCCCGTTCAATGACGGTGACCAGAACCGCGGGTATGACAAATACAAACGTTTTGACTACGGTGGTAACTTACTGGCCGGTGTTGAGTTCGGCAATTTCCTGGTATCTGCACAATACGGCATGGGTTTTGGCAAGATCCTGTCCGGCTCGGACAACAGTACAGACGACAAGAGCAAGAACCGGGTATGGAGTTTTTCCGTAGGCTACCTCTTTGGAGGCACGCGCTAAACAATTTACCGCATTCAACAGTTATCATTTCATCCTGACTATATATAAATCTCTCTAAAACAACAAAAGCAAAACATGAAAAAACTAGCATTATCCGTTGCAGCCATGCTGATAGCCGGAGCCACCTTTGCCCAGGTGAAATTTGGAGTAACCGCGGGCCCCAGCTTTTCCAGCGTTAGCACTAAAGTCAGTGGCAACAAGGAAACCAGTAAACTGATGACTGGTTTGCGGGCCGGCTTTACAGCAGACATACCGCTGGCGGACGAGTTTTATGTTCAACCCAGCCTGCTCTACGTAGGGAAGGGCGGTAACGACCTGCGGGACGTGGACCTTAAAAGCCGGATCCATTACCTGCAGCTGCCCATCAACTTCATGTACAAACCCGAAGTAGGCGCCGGTAACCTCTTCATCGGCCTTGGCCCCTACATTGCTTACGGGCTTGGCGGCAAATGGGAAGGAGACTGGTTTGGCACCAACATTAGCCGGGACATAGAGTGGGGCGACGGTAAAGACCTTAAAAGGCTGGACGCCGGCGCTAACTTTCAGGTAGGCTATGAATTTCCTATGGGCTTTAACGTAGGCCTGTTTACAGACCTGGGCCTGGTTAATATTGAGGGTGCTGATAATGATAACACCTTCAAAAACACCTCCTTCGGCTTGTCAATAGGGTACAAGTTCGGCGGCAGATAGTACGCAGAACATACAAATGACTAATTCGGTGATGAGGCCTGCCTGCAGGCTTTGTCACCGTTTTTTTATGAAAATCTGAACCTTTTTCCGGCGCCTGTTGTTTTTTCAGCGGCTTGTCAGGCGCTATGGAGTTGGTATGCCCCTTATTAAATTATTTATAAATTGTTTTGTACCGGGCCCCGGGTATTTCAAATACACAAAGTTTGCCGTATGTTTGATGCCGAAATTCGAAAGAAGAGCACAGGCATACATTTTAGCAAATGATCCGTATCCCGCAGTAATTGACCGGAATTGACCAGAAAGGCGGGCACCCCTTTACTATCTCCTATAGCACAGCAAGGTCCCTATTGAAAAACAGAAATTATGAAAAAAGCAGGTCTGCTGTTTATTGCACTGGCATTCGTGATGCACAGTAGCGCGCAGGTGAGCATTGGTTTGAGTTCCGGATATACTGCCTCAAATGTTGACGTTAGCGGGGAAACCCCGGGAGATTTTGGCTCCGCCGAAGGGTACATGAAAACCTTTCATGGCTGGCACCTTGACCTCATGGTGAACGTGCCGCTGAGAAACGGGTTTTATTTTCAGCCGGTGATCAGGTATATTACCAAAGGCACCGGTTTCAAAGAGGTGCCCCCGGTAAAAACGGAGCTGCTGGATGCCCTTTATATTCCCAAAGGCGCACGGCTGCAGCTCAATTACCTGGAAATACCCTTTAACTTCGTGTATAAACTGGTGTTAGGGCCAGGTTCCATAAGGGCCGGCCTGGGGCCTTATGTGGCCCACGGGCTGAAAGGCCGTTATCATTATAATATTGTGAAAAACGGGCAAAGCATTACACGAGACTCGAAGTCTGTACAGTTCAGCAAGGAGGCCGATGACAATATTTCGGTGGTGCGTATGTACCCCTGGGATGCAGGCGCCAATTTCACCCTGGCCTACGAGTTTAATAATGGTATTATGCTGGGGGCCAATTATAGCATGGGCATGACGGACGTTGACCGTAACGAGTTCACGAAAAGCAAAAACCGCTACCTGGGCGTTAGCCTGGGCTTCCTGTTTAACCGGGAAGATTATTGAGCACTTTACTTTAAAAGCGTCTTTTTTGATACAAAGAGACCCGCCGGCGGCGGGTCTCTTTTTTTTCCTTTTTGCGATAGGGGTAAATGCATTTGCCGGCGTCTTACTAGCAGCAATACATTCTCACAACAAAGTTTTTTAAACAAAAGGTGTGACAGTTATAGGGAAAAGAGCCGTTGCGTATCCACGCAACGGCTGATTTTTTATATGATAGTGCTTACCACTTTATGGATCACATGGGGCTTGCCCAGGGTGTAATAGTGCAATACCGGCACGCCCGCGGCTTTCAGCTCTTTAGACTGCTGAATGAGCCATTCTGTGCCCACGGCCTCCACTTCTTTGTCTGTTTTGCACTTGAGGGCTTCTTCGGCCAGCTCGTCAGGCATATCTACATGGAAAGTGCGGGGCAGCACGGTCAGCTGCTTTTTGGTGGTCAGCGGCTTCAGTCCGGGAATGATGGGCACCGTAATGCCCGCCTCCCGGCAGCGGTTCACAAAGTCGAAGAACTTTTTATTATCAAAGAACATCTGGGTCACAATGTAGTCTGCCCCTCCTTCTACCTTGCGTTTCAGGTAGCCCAGGTCTGTTTGCAGGTTGGGCGCCTCAAAGTGTTTTTCCGGGTAGCCGGCCACGCCAATACAGAATTTTGTTTTAAGACCGCCCTGGAGGTCTTCTTCCAGGTAAATGCCGTTGTTCATTTGCACCACCTGGTTCAGCAGCTCCAGTGCATAACGGTGGCCGTTGGGGTGGGCTTCAAAGAACGTTTCGTTTTTGGGTGCGTCTCCCCGCAGCACCAGCACGTTGTCTATGCCCAGAAAGTTGAGGTCTATAAGGGCGTTTTCCGTTTCCTCCTTGCTGAAGCCGCCGCAGATGAGATGCGGCACCGCATCTATGGAATAATGGTTCATAATGGCAGCGCAAATACCCACCGTGCCGGGGCGTTTGCGAATTTCCACCTTGTCAAACGAACCGTCTGCCCGCTTTTTAAACATATGTTCGCTACGGTGATAGGTCACATTGATATATGACGGCTTGAACTCCATGAGCGGGTCCAGGTGGTCATATATAGACTCAATGCTCTTGCCTTTGAGCGGGGGCAATATCTCAAAGGAGATCAGGGTATCCTTGGCCTGACTAATATGTTCCGTAACTTTCATATATGTGGGGATGTTGTTTGAAAAAACCTCGCAAAAATAGCATATCCCCCATTAATTATCTAATGGCGATCAATTCGTTAAAATATTTATATAAAACGCCCAAACCGTTGTCCATTCACCGATTTTATTATTTTTGCTAAGTTTCAACCTATGGCATTAAGAATACATACGCAGCAACTGGTAAAGCGTTACCGGGCCCGGACAGTGGTGAACCACGTGTCTGTAGAGGTAACGCAGGGAGAGATAGTTGGCCTCCTGGGGCCCAACGGGGCGGGCAAAACCACCACGTTTTACATGGTGGTGGGCCTTATCAAGCCCGATGAAGGGGAGGTGTTCCTGAATGAGCAGAACATCACCAAGCTGCCCATGTACAAGCGCGCCCAGATGGGCATTGGCTACCTGCCGCAGGAAGCCAGCGTGTTCCGCAAGCTCAGCGTGGAAGATAATATAGCTGCCGTGCTGGAAATGACCAAACTGAACAAGGCCGAACAGAAAGACAAGCTGGAGCAGCTCCTCAGCGAATTCAGGCTGCAACACGTACGCAAAAGCCCGGGAGACGTGCTGAGCGGCGGGGAGCGCCGCAGAACGGAAATAGCAAGGGCGCTGGCGGTAGACCCCAAGTTCATCCTGCTGGATGAGCCTTTTGCGGGTATAGACCCCATTGCTGTGGAAGATATTCAGGCCATAGTAGCCAAGCTTAAGTACAGAAACATCGGCATCCTGATCACAGACCACAATGTGCAGGAAACCCTTTCCATTACGGACAGGGCCTATTTGTTATTTGAAGGCAAAATACTCAAAGCCGGCACTGCGGAAGAACTGGCGGAAGATGAACAGGTGAGAAAAGTGTATCTTGGCCAGAATTTTATTCTTCGCAGGAAAGATTACCTTGACGAAGCGGCAAAACAATAACAGCTATCACAACCCTAGTTAAAACCTGGTATGAAGATTTTAAGTCCAGCGCTTTCCCAATTGGCCAGAATCCGTATGGGCCGCATTGAGCACTTTATGCAATACCCGCTGCAGGTACAGCAGCAGGTGTTCCAGAACCTGCTGAGTGCAGCGCAATACACGGAGTTTGGCAAACAGTTCGGTTTTTCCAATATTTTCAAGATAGACGAGTTCAAACAAAGGGTACCCGTTCATAATTATGAATCTATCAAACCCTACATCCAGCGTACTATGGAGGGGGAGCAGAACGTGATCTGGAACACGCCCATTAAATGGTTTGCCAAGTCAAGCGGTACCACGGCAGACAAAAGCAAGTTCATTCCCGTTTCTGTAGAAAGCCTTGATGACAACCATTACCGCGCCGGCCGTGATGTATTTTCGCTCTACTACAATAACTTCCCGGACTCAGACGTGCTCACCGGCAAATCTCTCGTAATAGGCGGCAGCCACCAGGTGAACAAGCTGAGCCCTGACAGCGATAGTTATTATGGAGACCTGAGCGCCGTGATGCTGCAGAACATGCCCTTTTACGGCAACATGATCCGCACGCCCGATCTTTCTATTGCCCTTATGGACGAGTGGGAAGAAAAAATAGAGCGCATGGCCAACGCCGTAATCCACGAAAACGTAACCTCTATAGCCGGTGTTCCTACCTGGACCATCGTTCTCATCAAACGTATATTCGAACTGACCGGTACAGACAACCTGGCAGACGTTTGGCCCAACCTGGAAGTGTACATGCACGGCGGCGTAAGCTTTACGCCCTACCGGGAACAGTTCAGGCGCCTGATCCGGAAACCGGGCATGAACTACCTGGAATCCTACAACGCCTCTGAAGGCTTTTTTGCCGCGCAAGACGTGATAGGGGAAGAAGGGTTGCTGCTATTCCTTAACCATGGCATTTTTTACGAGTTTATGCCCATGGAACAATACGGCAAGGAGTTTCCGCGCACGCTGCAGCTGCATGAAGTGGAAACGGGCAAGAACTATGCGCTCATTATCAGCACCAACGGCGGCCTCTGGCGGTACCTGGTGGGAGATACGGTACAGTTTGTGTCCCTGGCGCCTTACCGCATCCGTGTGAGCGGCCGCACCCGGTCTTTCATCAACGCTTTCGGGGAGGAACTGATAGTAGACAATACAGACAAAGCCATTGCCAAAGCCTGCGCAGAAACCGGCGCCGTGGTAAACGACTATACGGCGGCCCCCATTTATTTCAGTGAGCAGGGTAACGGCGGGCACGAGTGGCTGATAGAATTTGAAACGCCGCCACCCAGCCTGGAGCAGTTTACGGCCGTACTTGACGGCACGCTCAAAGCCATCAATTCAGACTACGAGGCTAAAAGGCATAAGGATATTGCCCTGCGCAGCCCCATTGTGCATATTATGGCGCCCGGTACGTTTACGGAATGGCTGAAAAGCAAGGGCAAGCTGGGCGGCCAGCACAAAGTGCCGCGGCTGAGCAACGAAAGGAACGTGCTGGAGGAGATTCTCCGGTTTGTTGAAAAACACTGAACAATGGTCTAAATTCTATTACCTTCGTTCATCCAACTAAAGCTAAAAAACCTATTTATAGAAGATGAAATTACTCGACAACAAAGTAGCCATCGTAACAGGCGCCAGCCGTGGAATTGGTGAGGCCATAGCCTTAAAATTTGCAGACGCGGGCGCACATGTTGCATTCACTTATGTAAGCTCAGACGAAAAAGCAAAGGCCCTGGAGGCAAAACTGGCGGCCAAAGGCGTAAAAGCAAAAGCCTATAAAAGCAATGCCGGCGTATTTGCTGACTGTGAAGCACTGGTGAATGATGTGGTGAAAGAGTTTGGTACGGTAGATATCTGCGTGAACAATGCAGGTATTTCAAAAGATAACCTGCTGCTGCGCCTCAGTGAAGAGCAATGGGATGAAGTGATGGATGTGAACCTGAAAAGCGTGTTCAACATGACCAAGCTGGTGATGCGTCCCATGATGAAAGCCAAAAGCGGCAGCATCATCAACATGAGCTCCATTATAGGTATCAAGGGCAACGCAGGCCAAAGCAGCTACGCCGCTTCCAAAGCAGGCATCATCGGCTTCTCCAAATCCATTGCACAGGAAATAGGCAGCCGCAACATCCGCGTAAACGCCGTGGCGCCCGGCTTCATTGAAACAGACATGACGCATTACCTGAAAGACGGAGAAGGCGCCAAAGCATATCTGGACCAGATTCCCCTGGGCAAATTCGGCTCACCTGAAGATATTGCCAACGTATGCCTCTTCCTGGCCTCAGACATGGGCGCTTATGTCAGCGGGCAAGTGATCAGCGTTTGCGGCGGGTTGAATACCTGAGTTGAATCACATCACAACAAATAAACTGGGCTCCGGAACGTTCCGGAGCTTTTTTGTATGGGTCAGAACCCTTTCCCCGGTATTTCCACCCGGAAGGTTTCGATGCACTTCCGGTCTTGCAGGGTAACGTACACCGTTTTGCCGTCTTCCCCTCCAAATACCAGGTTACTGCAGGCTTTGCCCTTCAGCGGTATTTCGCGGAGCTGCTCCCCTTCCGGAGAGAGCACTACAATGGTGCCTTTGCCGTAACGGGTTACATACAGGTTGCCGGCCTTGTCACACTTCATGCCGTCAAAGCCAAAATCAGCAAACTCCGCAAAGAGGGTTTTGTTGGAGATGTTGCCGCGGCCATCCAGGTCAAATTTCCAGATCCTGCGCTGCACGCTTTCGTTTACATACAAGGTCCTTTCATCGGGGCTGAGGGTTATACCATTGGTGGTGCCCATCTGGTTGGCCAGCAACACCGCTTTACCGGGCTTGTCTATACGCCAGAGCTGGCCGGTGCCATTTTTCCAGTTGGGGTCAGAGGCAAAAAGCTGCCCTTTTTTATTGATGCAGAGGTCATTAGGCTGGTTAAAGAACGGATGATGCACATACACGCTGATTTCCCGGGTACGCATGTTTACCTGCAGCACGTTGTGGCCCTTGAAATCGGCCAGCAGCATGTGGCCGTTGCGGTGAAACTGGATGCTGTTGGCAATGCTCCCCTCCGGTAGCGTCACAAACACTTCCCCGCTGCCGTTTTGCGTATTGATTTTGCCGATAGTGCCGTCTTTCTGGAAATTCACCACGTACAGGTTGCCGTCCCGGTCAAAGTTGGGCCCCTCTATATTTTGGGAAAACATGTTTTCCGCAGTGAGGTCACGGGCGGTATACAGGGGCTCCTGGGCGCCTGCGGTACAGGTTGCAAGGGAAATGAGCGCGGTGAAAAAGGATTTCATTGTATTAAATTAATTTTTTTTAGCGGAAAACTCCAAATGCGCCTAATTTGCAGCCCGTATGATTCACGTATCAGATATCAAAGACCTGGAAAGGCTCACCATTCACAAAGTGGGCAACGCCACCAACGAAGATCCCCTGGTGTTTTCCCAGCAGCCGCTGGAGCTGAAAGATGAGACCATCGGCGCCCTGCTGCTGAGCTACTTCATTCAGCCCTTCACCAATAACGCGGAGTATTTCCGGTTTTATCACGAAGCAGACATCCACCTCAATGAGGTATACAAATATTGCAGCCTTATTTTTGAAAACCCGGAGAATTTCCAGGAGCAGTCTGTCAACATTGCCAAACATCTTTACAAACACTCCACGCATCCCAAAATAAAAGGCGGGGAACTGTACATTGTGCACTTTTCCAAATGCCAGGTAGATGGGGAAGAGGTGGAGGCTATCGGTATTTTCAAGTCGGAAAACCGGGATACCTACCTGAAGGTCTTCCTGAGCAATGACAATTATGAGGTGAATTACGATGATGGCATCAATATCAACAAGCTGGATAAGGGCTGTCTGGTGTTTAACGTGGAGCAGGAAGGAGGGTACAAGGTGAGTATTGTAGACAGCATCAGTAAGCAGAATGAAGCGGTGTACTGGAAAGATGCCTTTTTGCAGGTGCAGCGGAGAGAAGACAGCTACCACCAGACGGAAACCATGGTGAGCCTCTGCCAGCAGTTTATACAGAAAAAGCTGCCGGAAGAATTTGAGATGAACCGGGTAGACCAGATTGAGTTGCTCAACAAATCTGCCGCCTACTTCAAGGAAAAAGAACAGTTTCAGGCAGATGAATTTGCGGAGGAAGTACTGGGCCACCCTGATGCGGTAGACGCTTTCCGCAACTACCGTGACCATTTCCGGGATGAGTACCGGCTGGACGTTCCGGACGAATTTGATATTTCCACCCACGCCGTCAAGAAACAGCAACGGGTATTCAAAAGCATTCTCAAGCTGGACAAAAACTTCCATGTGTATATTCACGGCAACCGGGAAATGATAGAACGGGGGTATGATGAAGAGCGAAGCATGAATTACTACAAGTTGTATTTTGAAGAGGAGAAGTAAGGCGATGGCAAACTATTGCCCCAGTTGCTTCTGCATTTCCGCCAGCTCCCTGAGGGCTTCCAGTATTTGCTGGTCGTAACTGTTTTTGCCTTCCGCCAGGGTGCGGTAATTATAATCGAATACCTTTTTTTGCGTGAGCACCAGCCTGCGCAGCAGCACATTTCTTTTCCGGGAATCTATGCCCAGGGAGAGCCGGTCTATTTCGTCCATGATACGAAGGTTCTCGTCCATGTAATACATGCTGTAATTCTTCAGCCATTTTTCTTTTTCCGCTTCTGTGCGGGAGTTATACACGCCGTAAGACAGGATGAAGTTCTCATCCAGCTGCTGCAGCTTCCTGATGTACACGTTTACATCGCGCGGCAGCATAAAGTACAAAATGGCCAGCAGCGCCGCTGCCAGTGAGGTAGCCGGTAGGGTGTTCCTGAGGGTGGCGGGTGAGGGCAGGCCCTTAATGAGCAACTGTCCCAGCAACATGCCCATCAGCAGGCCGCCTATATGCGCGCCATGGTCAAAGTTGGTTTGGAAGAAAATGGAAGACAGGCTGAAAGCCAGATAAATGCCAATGCTGATGAGCAGCGCCCGGCGCTCATGCGGTTCTATGAGGCGGTGCAGCAGCAGGGCAAATATGAAACCGAACAGGCCAAACACGGCGCCGGAGGCTCCCAGGGTAGGCGTAATGTCATACCACCAGAGGCTGGCCATGCTGGCCGCCAGCAGGCAAAGCAGGTATACGGCGAAAAAGCGCCATTTGCCCAGCAGCGGCTCCAGGTAGGAACCGCCTATCATGATGCCGTATATGTTGAAAAAGAGGTGTAGCACATCGGCATGCAGAAAACCTGCAGCGAGCAAACGCCAGGGCTGCCCGAAAAGTGTTAGGGGCTTGAAATTGGCGCCGGCCTGCTCCAGTACGGCTACATCTGCCGCCCACCAGGTACTGCTGGCAAACAGCCATTTGTTGGTTATCAACAGGTAGATCAATATGTTGAGCAGAATGAGGATGGGCGTAATAAAATAGCCTCTGGCAGGCTTGAAAATACTCAGGAAGCCCTGCCGGGCCGGGGTGAGGTGTACCGTGCCGGTTTTACTGCCCGTCAGGTGCTGGCGTTCCGCGTAAATGGCAGCCAGTTGTTCATGGTCATATTCTGCGTTTGTGGCTGTGATGGCCTGTTGCAGGCGGCGAATGTTCTGGCGGTTGCGGCCAAAGTCAAATATCTGGGCACCGGTAGATACGCTGTGGAGACGGATGTTTTCCGGGCCGGGCGTAATACTTACCTGCTCGTTCCAGGAACGGAGGCTGAAGTGGGTGAAGGCAATGAGACGATCAGGATTGATTTCACTGATATTCCAGCCGGTTTTTTCAAGCGCCAGCCATAAAATGACCAGTTGCTCCGCCGGGCTGCGGTTTTCAAGAACACAGGAGGTGCTATATCGGGGAGGAAATCCGATCATTACGGGACAATAAAAGCAGAGACGCCACCAGGTGCGTCTCTACTATATAATACGTTCTGTAACGTTTTTTATTGTTTGTTATCAGGTTTGTTGTCCGGCTTGCGGGGAGGCCTGTTGCGGTTTTTGTGATGCTGACCGCTGTGGCCGCCGGATTGCTGCGGTTTTCCGCCGCCTTCGCGGGTTTTTTGCTCTTGCCGGGGCTTCTGCTCACTGCGCTGCTCATTACTGCGCTGATGGGCTTCGCCTTTCTGCTCGCGGGGCTCACGGGGTTTTTGCTCACCACGCTGTTCGCTGCGGGGCTTCTGTTCCTGCCGGGGCTTTTGCTCGCCACGGGGCTTTTGCTCGCCACGGGGCTCATTGCCGCGCTGGCGGCCTTCGCCTTTCGGTTTCTGTTCTCCCGGCTTCTGCTCTCCGCGCGCCTCATTTCTGGGCCGCTGGTCCCTTTGAGGCCGGCCTTGACCCTGCTGGGGAGCGCCGCCTTTTTGTTTCTCCTTCTGCTGTTCCTTCTGTTTATCGCGAGATTTCTGTTTCCGTTTCTGGGAAGCTTTTTCCAGTGAGCGCAGGCTGATCTGGCCTACCACATCGGCAAAGCCAAGGTCTGCCTCTTTATTGGGCTTGGTACTCACTACTTCTACCGCCTTCAGCTCTTCAGGCTTGATGCCCTGACGGTTCAGCTGCCGTATTTCCTTCACCCGGGAAATGGTGAGGGGGTATTGTTTATTGCTGTTGTCGTAAGAGTACCACATGAGGTTCTTGAAAATATCCCGTTTCTGCAAGGTTGCATTGCCGCTTGCAGTTTCAATTACATCGCAATCGTCAGGGAAATCTTTCAAAGCGTCCAGGTAGGTATCCAGCTCGTAGTTCAGGCAGCATTTGAGGCGGCCGCACTGCCCGGAGAGCTTCGCCTGGTTAATAGAGAGGTTCTGATAACGGGCGGCCGTAGTGTTTACAGACTTGAAATCGGTTAACCAGGTGGCGCAGCACAGCTCACGGCCGCAGCTGCCAATACCGCCTACCTTGCCGGCTTCCTGGCGGGCGCCTATCTGGCGCATTTCCACCTTCACCCGGAATTCGGAGGCATATACCTTGATCAGCTCCCGGAAGTCAACCCGGTCATCAGCTGTATAAAAGAAGGTGGCTTTACGGCCATCTGCCTGAATTTCCACTTCGGCCAGCTTCATTTCCAGGCCAAGGCTGCGGGCAATGGCCCGGGCCTTTATCAGCGCTTCCTTTTCGCGGTTCTTGTTATCCGCCATACGGTTCATATCCTCCGTGGAAGCGCGCCTCAGCAGCTTCTTCACTTCGGGGGTGTCTTCCACCCGGCGTTTCTTCATCTGTAACTTTACCAGTTCCCCGGTAAGGTTCACCATACCTACGTCAAAGCCACTGATTCCTTCCACCGCTACCATTTCGCCTTTTTCAAAGACCTGTTTGGTTGAATTGCGGAAAAAATCTTTGCGACTACCGTTATTGAAACTTACTTCTATGATGTCAAATGGTGCTAAACTATCACTCAAGGGTATATTGGACAGCCAGTCAAACACATTCAGTCTGTTACATCCTCCGCTGCTGCAGCCTCCATTACTCTTGCATCCCGCCGGCTTCCCATCCGCACCCGTACCACATCCGGCACAAGCCATATTTTATATGTTTATTATATTAAAAAATGTTTATCCCTGCATCCACAGGTCACTAAAAGTACATATTTACTTCCAGCATTCAAAGAGCGTACAGGGAAATAAGGCACAAAGGTAAGGGAATTAGTTGACAGCTAAACAGGCAGCGGCTTCCCTTTAAAGATATGCTGCAGCCGGATAGACAAGGCGTGGAAGAGGATTTTGCCGTTGGCATTGCGTTCAATATGGTAATAGGCATTGTCCAGTTCCCCGGTTAGCTGTTGCATTTGTTCCAGGTTGGCCAGTTTTTGCAGTTTTTCGGCAAAGTCCACTTCCTCATCAGAAAAGGCCAGCTGGCTTTTGTCCATATACTGCAGGCGCAGGCTGTGCTCCAGCACGTTAATGAAGTACCGCAGAAACTGTTTCTGGTTTTCCCTGCCCACCTTGGGGCTGGAAATATGTTCCACCCAGTCTTGCAGGCCCTTGCGGTTTTGCATGAAAATGCAATTCAACCAGGTGCGCAACATTTCATGATAATCATTGTCATTGTGTTGCAAAAGTTGCAGGGCCTCCCGGTAGTTGCCGGAGGCAATGGTAGCAATTTGCCTGGCGCGCTGCTCCGTAGCCTGGTTGCGCTCTGTCAGCGCGGCTATTACCTCATTTTTGGTAAGCGGTGGTATTTTGATCAGCTGGGTGCGGGAAAGAATGGTGGCCAGTATCTGCTCCTGGTTCTCTGCCACCAGTATAAAAACGGTGTTGGCCGGCGGCTCTTCAATGAGCTTCAGCAGGCGGTTGCCTTCGTTGCCCAGGTATTCGGGCATCCACATCAGCAGTATTTTATACTGACTTTCAAAGCTCTTGAGATTGAGCTTGTGAATAATGTCCTGGCATTCATGGGCCGTAATATTGCCCTGTTTGTTCTCTGCGCCTATGAACTGCAGCCAGTCGTACGCATTGCCGTACGGCTGCTGGGCAATAAACTCCCGCCATTCCGCCACATAATCCGTGCTGACGGGCTTGTCTCCCGGCTTGCGGGGTATTACGGGGTAAGAAAAATGAATATCAGGATGGATATATTGCGCTGCTTTTTTACAGGCGGGGCATTGGCCGCAGGAGTCTTGCGGCTGGCGGTTCTCACATACCAGGTATTGTGCAAAGGCCAGGCCCATGGGCAACCCTCCGGCGCCCTCCGGCGCCAGCATGATCATGGCATGGCTGAGGCGGTTGTGCTCCACGGCCTGCAGCAATTGCTGCCGTGCGGCATCCTGCCCAATGATGGCTGAAAAGTTCATGGGCGTAAAAATACTTCATATTATTTGATAGACAGATAACACACCTTGGTAAATGCGCCGTTGGCTTTCAGCACGGGGCTGGCGGTTTGTATATAATAAATGCCGGTAATGGTGCGCGCGGCTACATCTATTTCCGTAATGGTAACGGAGGCGCTGTCTGTTACATAAAATTTGTCTTTAATACCTAGTATTACGCGGCCGGTGGTATCTGCCCCGGCTTTGCGGGAGTAGGAGTAAGTTTTCAGCTGCAGGCTGTCATTACCCAGCCGGGCGTCAGCGTAAGGGCCGTCTGCAACATTCATAACCACCTTCATAGTGTCTATGTACGCCTCCAGGCTCAGCAGCTTGAAGCTCTGCGAGCGGCTTTCCGTACGCAGCAAGGTGGAGCTTTTTATTTTCAGTGAGGTAGATTGCCCGTTCATACGCACGTCCATAGCAGCTTTTTCACAATTCACCAGTTCTGCAGGGTTGTACTTCTGGCAGGCGGCGGACAATAAGAGTAGTGCGCAGCAAAAAGCCGCGGATCTGTTCAGTAGATGTTTGCTCATGTCGTTTTATTTTTCAATGGCCGCAATCACTTCCGGTGCAAAAGGCATTGTTTTGGGCTTGAATACGGCAACCAGCTCGCCTTTTTCATCCAGCAGGTATTTCTGGAAGTTCCAGGTCACTTCTTCCGGAGAGAGCTGTTTGTTTTTGCTTTCGGCAATCAGCCACTGGTAAACGGGGTGGATGTCAGTTCCCTTAACAGACACCTTGGTGGTCATGGGGAAGGTGACAGCATATTCCTTGGTGCAAAAGGCTTTTATTTCAGCATTGGAGCCGGGCTCCTGCCCGCCGAAGTTGTTGGCGGGGAAACCAACTATCACCAGCTTGTTTTTGTACTTTTTGTACAGTTTTTCCAGTTCCGCATACTGCGGGGTATTGCCGCACATGGAGGCAGTGTTGACGATCAGGATCTTTTTTCCCTTGTATTTGGAGAAATCTATCTTTCCGCCTTCCAGCGAATCTACCTTGAAATCGTAGATGTTGCCGAATGATACAGAGAAGATCAGGGACAGCAGCATTAATTTTAACATGACCGTGGTTTTTTTGGATACATGGATACAGACAAGCAGACTCTAACTCTATACTATAAAGATAATCTAAATTATTTCCCTTGCTGCAGGTAATTCTCCAGCGGCAACCGGTTGGTAAGTGAGCGGGCCAGCGTCATTTCGTCCGCATATTCCAGTTCTCCGCCGAAGGCAATGCCGCGGGCAATGGTGGTGATCTTTACCGGCAGGTCTTTCAGTTTTTTTGAAAGATAATAGATAGTGGTGTCTCCCTCAATGGTAGGGCTCAGCGCCATAATTACCTCGCTAATGCCTTGCTGTTGCACTCTTTCCACCAGGGAGTGGATGTTCAGCTGATCTGGCCCGATGCCGTCTATGGGGGAAATTATGCCTCCCAGCACATGGTATACACCGTTGAACTGCTGGGTGTTCTCAATGGCAATCACGTCCCGGATGCTTTCCACCACGCATACAATACCCCCCTGCCGGGCAGGGTTGGCGCAAATAGTGCAGGTATCGTCATCAGACACGTTATGGCAATGCTGGCAAAACTTGATCTGCCGGCGCATGCGGGCAATGGTTTCGGAAAATAGTTCCACCTGTGCCGTATCCTGCTTGAGCAGGTGCAGCACCAGCCGCAACGCTGTTTTTTTCCCAACACCCGGCAGCCTGGCAAACTCGTTTACAGCATTTTCAATCAATGCGGAGGAAAAGATCATATGGCAAAATTACGGAACCCCGGCTATAGTTTTACCGTGGTGGGCACCGTCCAGTTCTTTTTAATGTTGATGGATTCCTTGTAGGCAAATACCTTCTCCGGCTGTTTTTTGGGGGTGCCATAGTATACGCCCGTGTCCCACCTGCCATTCCGGTTCTCGTCTACCAACACACGGATCTCGTACTCCCCTGGCTGAATGAGGCCACGTTCCCACTTCCAATCTTTGTTGATCACACCGGAATATTTGACCTCTTTACTTGACACCAGCTGCACTACAAACTGGTAGCCGGTGTCTTTGGGCAGCACCAGGTGGGCGCTGTCTCCTACAGAAAGGGCAATTTTAATAGTGCCGTAATCATCCAGGCTTTTGGCGGTGAAGGTTACGGTGTCTGCCTTGGCGGTTTCCAGGCCGGAGGTGTCTGCTGCAAATCCTTTGGGAAGGATCAGCTCATAAGGCATGCCGGGCTTCCAGTTATACACCATTTTGAAGGTTTTGGCGGTGGTATCTGCCATATGCAGGGTAAAGGGCACGCGTCTGCGCAGTGTATCTTCCAGCAGCTGTATATTGGCTGAGTCCAGCCTCCTGATGGGAAAGTTGAAGCTGAGGGTAAGGGAATCTCCCAGCTCCTGCTGCCCGCCGTTGAGCCCGGCCGTTACCTGCAGCCGGGGTTTGGGGGCCTTTTTGCCCGGTGTGGGGGCCGGTGGTTCTGCGGGGAGCTCTTCGTCTTCCTGGTGGCGTACCGTGTCTATCTCCTTGAAAAGGGCCATGTTCACTTCTTCCATATTACCGTCCAGGTGCAGTGCACTGTCTGCAAAAGCGATCATTTCCGTGCGCTGAGTATATTGAAAATCTTTGTCTTCTTCCTTGAGGGCAAAAATTCGGTAGGTACCTGGTTTCAGGTTCTTGAAGCGGTAAGAGCCGTCTCCACGGGTTTTGGCCAGGTAGAGGGGTTTTTCCTTGGATACCACAGAATCTTCCATGCTGGAGTACAGCATCACGGCCACGTTGCTGTCAGGCTTGCCGGTTTCCGCCACCAGCAGTTTGCCGGTGATCTGCAGGGAATCAAGATAGTTGCCGGTAGATACCACGTACTGGAAATCTTCTATAGGATTGCGCTCGTTCACGTCCTTTACGGCATCACCGAAGTTAAAAGTATAGGTGGTATTGGGCTGCAGGGAGTCTTTTACCACCATGGTAATGGTGCGCAATTTGGCCGTAATGGTGGGAGTGCGTTTCAGGGTGGGGGAAACGATGAGCTTTTCAATCACATTGTCCAGCTCCACATATTCGTTGAACTGGAAAACGATGCGCTGCGCATTGAAGTTCAGGGATGAGTCTTTAGGCGCCACATGCAGCAGCCTGGGCGGCAGGGTATCCCTGGAGCCCCCGCCGGGCGGAACTATATTTGCACATTGGGTAAAAACGCTGCACAAAGCCAAAACGAACAGGGAGCCTAGCCAGCCCCGGAAATTCTGATTCATGTTTCCTATCCTGTAATTATATGATTTGCAAACTTACTCTTTGTTGATCATTCTTCCTCTTCTCCCTCTTCCACCAGTGAATGCAGCGCCACTTCCAGCTTGTTGTCTTTCACGAAATTGCACCATTTGCAATCTTCCTTCCCGCAGCCGGTATAAAACTCCTTGTTCTGGATCTTCATCCAGGTATCTGTGAGCTGATGGGTAACAGTGGCAATGTCTTCCGGCCGTATATTAGTTTTTTCCTTGAAGTATTGCTTCTGCCGGTTCGGCTCCACAAAATCAAATTCCGTGCTAACTACCTGCCAGTTCTTCTGTTTGTAGTTATCTAACAAAATTTTATAAAATACGGCCTGCCGCCAGTAGTCTCCGCCGTCCGGATTACGGGCGTCAGGGGCGTCAAACTTGCGGAGGGTCTTCTTCGTTTTTTCGTAATCGCCCGTTTTGTAGTCTACCACGTTCACCTCATTGCCATTAAATTCCAGCTTGTCTATTTTCCCTTTAACGGGAACGCCGTTCACCACTACGTTACGGATGTTGCGCTCTATGCTCACCACGGTGTTCCATTCATGGATGTACCGGTCATAATAGGCGTCCAGGATGTCTTGTCCGTATTCCATTCTCCGGGCAAAGGCTTCTTTGGTAAAACACTCCCGGTTACGGAGCATGCTGTACCTGAAATCCTTGATAAATTCGTCCTTGGAAGGGAAGGCATTGCGCTCCTGCATTTTCTGGAAGAGCTTTTCCAGGGCAAAGTGTACGGCAGAGCCGAATTCCGTGCTTTCCGAACGGCCAACGGGCACGCGTACCAGGTTCTGGTAATAAAAGGCGAGGGGGCAGCGGAGGTAATTGTTCAGCGCTGTTACGTTCATGGTAAAGCCGTTCAGCAGGGTGTCTATAAACAACTGGTCTACCTTCTCAATTTCCGGCGCCAGCTCCTTGCCGTATTGCAGCGCCTCAAATTCAAACAGCGTTTCATCCGGCAGCTCCACTTTTTGTTGCGGCAGTATATGAGATTCCAGTATTTCAGTGATGAACATGCTGGGCTCCAGCGGCTTGCCGTCCTGCCTGAACTCCGGGTAGCTGATATAGAGGTACTTTTCAGCCCTGGTAATGGCCACATAAAAGAGGCGGCGCAGCTCCTGCTCGTCTGTAGACACGGAAGCTGTGGTAAACACCGTTTCCGGGAAAGTGAAGCCGGCGTTATTTTTCTTTTTGTTTTCCCAGAGGTGGCGGTTGGTGCCGGCCATGAACACGTACTCGAATTCCAGTCCCTTGGCGCCGTGGGCGGTGAGCAGGTTAACCCCTTTTTCGTTGCCGGATACCTGTACCAGGGGAATGGAAAGACCGTTGTCTTCCATCAGGTCTACCGTGTCCATCAGCGTAATGATGTTCAGGTCGGGATTGCGATGGGTTTCATCTTTTACAAAATCGAACAGGGCCTGCAGCACCCGCATCAGCCATATTTTTTCCGGAGAGGCCATGATGTAGGTGAGTATGCCGCCTTCGCTCACAATATTGGAAAACAGTTGCTGCAGGGTTACGTTATGCGCGTCCCCTATCCATTTTTCCAGCAGCTTGCCCAGGCGCATGGCCTCCGGGTCTGGCGCCAGGGAAAACAGCGTGGGGTTGCGGGTTTTGTTCCATTCCTGGAGAAACTGGCGGATGGAGGTTTTTTCGCTGTAGCCTTTTTCCGCTACCTGTATGCTGATGCGCGCGGCCTCTATGGGCGGCACTTTGTAAAAATCGTAATGGAGTATCTCAAACAGCAGGTCGTCTCCGCTGTATGGGGTTTCCAGCTCGCAGGCAATATACCGCATAATGTGGATCACCTTGCGGGCAAAAGGTATCTCGAAGAGGTTAAGATTGCGTTTGGAATAAAAGGGCAGGCCTTTCAGGCGGAAGTACTGCGCCAGCTCCTCCCCGTACTTGTTCTCTTTATAGATCACCGCCACTTTGCCGGGCTGCACGCCCTTGCGGAGAATTTCTTCCACTTCCGTAGTGATGGCGGCCATCTCGTCTCGCGGGGTGTTGAACCGCCGTATTTCCGGCGCAATATCCAGCCGGGCCAGTTTTTCATTGGAGGCCGTAAGCTGTTTGCTGAGGCCCGGCAACTTGTCTACCAGGCGGGAGCCGGCGTTCTTTTCAATGAGCGTCATGGAAATGTCCAGCACGTTTTGCACGGAACGGTAGTTCTGGGTAAGCACCACGGCCCGCAGATCTTCAGTGAACTTGCGGGCAAACTCTTCCATGTTCTCAATATTGGCGCCCTGGAAGCGGTAAATAGACTGGTCGTCATCTCCTACCACAAATACGTTCGGCTTCTCTTCCCCGCTGGTGAGCAGTTCTATCAGCCGGTTCTGCGTACCGCTGGTATCCTGGTACTCATCTACCAGTATATATTGAAAGCGCTCCTTATAATCAAGCAGCAGGTTGGGGGTGTCTTCAAACGCCCTGATCACCCAATTGATCATGTCGTCAAAATCATACCGGTTGGCTTTGAGCATCATCTGCTGGAAAATATCAAACTGCTCTACGGCAGCCAGCAGGCGGGCCATTTTTTCCCGTTCGGCGTTCAGCTTTTCTTCCTTCAGGTCTCCTTTTTTGAACCGGCCGCTGGCCCTTTTGTAGATATAGTCTTCATGCTCCGGCAGGCCGGCTACATAGGCTTCTACTTTTTCGCGGATGAAGGGTACCGTCCAGCCCTCCCGTTTCATGGTAGAAAACAGGTTGGCCAGGTTGCGCATATCAAAGTATACATCGCCGCGGTAGCGCTTGAGGGGATTATCTTTCGAAAACCCGTCTATCAGCTTCTTCAGCAGTTCTATCTTTTCAAGATCTGAGATGGGGTCCAGCACATTCTTGTCGAAAAGGGAAAGGTTGTCCTGTATCACATCGTTGCAGAAGGAGTGGAACGTATGGATGTTGACACGGTAGGCATCCGGGCCAATAAAGTCTGTGAGGCGCCTGCGCATGGCCACGGTGCCTGCGTCCGTATAGGTGAGGCAGAGAATGTTATGCGGTAGAAAATCCGTATCCATCAGAATTTTGCCGATGCGGGAGGCGAGTATCTGCGTTTTACCCGTACCCGGGCCGGCAATTACCATCACCGGGCCTTCCGTATTGTCTACCGCTTCGCGCTGCCGCTCATTGAGCCGGTCATATACTTCCCGGAACCGCTGGTTATGTATCTGTGAATCTTTAATGCTCATATTATTTCAGGTACGCTTCGTTCACATAATTTTTTACTTCTTCAAAGGGTACAAACAAGGTGATCTGCCCTACAGCATAGGCTGCAATTTCATAGGGCATATAGTTGAACACGGCGCCTTTGTCTGTGATATAAAAATTATTGTTGGGCTGAATACGCGGTTCAAAGAGGTACCGTTTGTTGAGGGGCTCTTTGGCCGGTACAGCATATTTTTTGCGAAAGGCCTTTTCCAGCGCGGCGCTCAGGGCGGGTTGGCTACCCGGCTTGAATACGTCTGACACCTGCAGTACCTTTTTCTGTGCCAGGTCAAGCACGGTGTAGCTGCTGCCGTAATTGCCATGGGCGCCGCCGGTAAAGCTGTAGTCTGCATTCTCGAATACCAGCAGGGGCCAGGTGTTCCATACCACCCGTGTTTCTGTTTGCGCATCCCAGTTCCAGGAAGCACCGATGCCCTTGTTCAGCTCGTTGGTGTCTACATCGTCCCGTACGGCTTTATAATCCCGGAGAAAGGTATCTATGGGCTGTCTTACGATCTTTTCCGGCTCAGCCGGGGCACCACCCGGCGTGAGGGTTTTCCTGATCAGTGTCAGGGATGACTCGTCTGCCCCGCCAATGGGCCACACCATGCTGCACATGGCCAGTCCCTGGGGAGATTTCGGGTGGGTGGGCAGTAGCATTACGGAGTCTGAACTGGTGAACACTTCAAACAGCACGGCGCCGGTCGTATCTTCCCTCAGGTCGAAGTCACAAGCGCCGCCTTTGCCAGACCAGGTGCCTTTATAGGTGCCGTCTGCGGAGAGTGTGCCTTTGAAGGTATTATCTTGGTCAGGGGTAGCATATTCCGTAAAGCTGAGCTGTGTGCTGTCTTCCACGTTGTGAAACAGCTGGATGGGGATGCCTTGTTTGTCATAGGCATACCAGGCATCGAATGCGGCCGGCCCCGTTCTGATGAGGTGCATGGTTACGGGTTGACCTGCCAGGCTGCCTTTCAGCCGCTTGTAATATACAGAAGGAGCGGGTCTGGAGGCAGCTACTGCCGCGCTGTCACCCTGCTGACCGCCGGCGTGTTGCCGCTGGCCGGGAAATTGGCAGGCGAAGAGCATGATTGCCAGGAAGGCGGATAAACCGTAATATAACTTCATGAGGCCACATTTAAAACAGGTGTAAATTACCACTTATAGAGATACAGGTCAGCATCCGGGGGTGTATAAAAACGTAATTTTGCAAAAAAAGGTAACAGATGATCAATCAAAAGATAGCAGATCTGCGGCAAGACTACCGGCTGGCCACCCTTCACGAGCGGGAGGTGGCGGCCAGTCCGTTGCAGCAGTTTGAGCGTTGGTGGGAGGAAGTGATAAAAAGCCAGGTAGAGGAGCCCAATGCCATGACGCTGGCCACCAGCACGCCAGACGGTAAACCCTCCGCCCGCATTGTGCTGCTCAAGAGCTTTAATGAGCAGGGTTTTCTTTTTTTTACCAATTATGAAAGCCGGAAAGGGAAAGAGCTGGCGGAGAACCCGCAGGCCAGCCTGCTGTTTTTCTGGCGGGAGCTGGAGCGGCAGGTTCGTATAGAGGGAACCGTTATAAAAGCCCCTGCGTCAGTGAGTGATGAGTACTTTAATTCAAGACCGGCGGGCAGCAGAATAGGGGCTATAGCTTCTCCGCAGAGCGAAGTGATTGCAGACAGGGAAGTGCTGGAAGCAAGAGTGCGTGAGCTGGAAGCCGGGCACCTGGAGCATGCACCGCAGCGGCCGGGGCATTGGGGCGGGTACGTTGTACAGCCGGAGGTAATGGAATTCTGGCAGGGCCGCAGCAGCAGGCTGCATGACAGGTTGCGGTATACCCTGCAGGCCGGTAATGCCTGGAAAATAGAACGCCTGGCGCCCTGAGGACATAAAAAAAGGAACCCGGTTATCTGCATGCAAACAGCCGGGTTCCCCGTTATAAAGGCTTGCCGTTGGTTAAGCCTTTTTTTCTGCCTTGGGAGCAGCAGCTTTCTTGGTTTTAGCCGGACGGCTTTTACCGAATGATCCGTTAGAGATCTTACCTTTTTTGGTTTTGATATCTCCTCTACCCATGATTTTTATAGTTTAATTGATGAATGATACCGCCGGGAAACGCCCCTGGAAGGGAGCCCCGCCGGCTGCAAAAATAAAAAAAGCAAGAAACAAATAATGTTCCTTGCTTAAATAAGTTGGGTCGCCAACTCTTAGAGCTTGTCAGACAGGGCTTTACCAGCTTTGAATTTAGCTACTTTTTTAGCTTTGATCTTGATGATCTGGCCAGTCTGGGGGTTTCTACCGTTACGGGCAGCACGTTTAGAAACAGAGAAGGTACCGAAACCTACCAAAGTTACTTTACCACCTTTTTTCAGGGTATCGGCAACAGCTTTAGTGAAAGAGTCCAAAGCATCGTTAGCTTGGGTTTTGGTAACGCCCGCGTCTTTGGCGAGTTTGTCGATCAATTCGGCTTTGTTCATAGTTAGTTAAGATTTAACTAGTGAGAAAATGTTTGATGTGAGCAAATATAGCGCGTTTTACAAGATTACCAAATTTTTAAAACTTTTTTTTGTCGGCTGAAAAACCCTACTGGTAACGTTTATAGCTGATTGGACTAAAAAACCCGTTGTTCCTGAACGCCTCATTTTTTTCCTGAAAGCAGCTACTGTATTGAGTTTTAATACATCTCGCCATAAAACGCCTGTCTTCACCAACTATTGTACCAAAGCGGCGAGCCCTTGAAAACAGTGAATTTCCTGTGGATAAGTTCTATGTTTAAACCACCTGCATAACAGTTCTGAAAGCTACCAGCTGGTCTCCGAACATTTCAAAAGTCTGCTGCCGGAAGCGGGGTGCATGCTCCTGCAGATAGGTGTAATAATTCTCCAGGGTGTCCGTCCAGTACTGCACGGCATACGTGGGGCCGTCTGTGTCATCCTGCTCCAGGAGGCGGCAGATGCGGTAGTCGTGAAACAGGCCGGTTTCCATGATGGCCGGTACATGTACCTGCTTCATCCAATCCAGCCAGCTGTCCTTAATGGCTACGGATACTTTTACAGTAACATTGTAAATGATCATATCTCTTTCAGTTGAAGGTATACCGGGCAATGGTCCGAGTGTTTCACCTGTTGCCAGATGCTTGCGTCCGCAAGGCGGTTCTGCAGCGGACTGGTTACGTTGATGTAATCTATGCGCCAGCCTTTGTTATTATTGCGGGCATTGGCACGGAAGCTCCACCAGCTGTACTGGTCCGGCTCCGGGTGAAAGCGGCGGAAAGTGTCTACAAAGCCGCTTTCGAAAAGTTTGGTCATCCAGGCTCTTTCTTCCGGCAGAAAACCGGAGGAGTCTTTGTTGCTGACCGGGTTGTGAATGTCTATGGGCTTATGGGCAATATTATAATCGCCCATCACTACCAGGTTGGGCCTTGTTTCGCGGAGCAAGTGGAGGTAGCCGTAAAATTCATCCAGCCATTGGTATTTATAGGCCTGTCTTTCGTCTCCGGTAGTGCCGGAGGGGAAATAGGCATTGATAAGGGTGATGTCCCCGAAATCGGCCCGTATCACCCTTCCTTCGGCATCACTTTGCATGTAGCCGTTGCCATATTGCACATGGTCTGGATTTATTTTGGTGAGGATGGCCACGCCGCTATACCCTTTTTTCTGGGCGGGATACCAGAAATGCTGGTAGCCCAGCCTGTCGAATTGTGCGAAATCCACGTTTTCCCGGTGGGCCTTTATTTCCTGCAGGCAGATCACGTCTGCGGGGTCTGTGCTGAGCCAGTCTGTAAATCCTTTTGTCATGGCCGATCGGAGGCCATTGACGTTATAAGTGACAATTCTCATGGTATGTGTAGCGTTTGCCGCAAAAATAAGGGGGGCAGGGGCAATAAAAAAGCGCCTGTCTTTTCAGACAGCCGCTGTAAGAACGAAGGCGTTCTGCGAGGAACGCCTTCAAATACCTGGTTGTTACAGGCGGAGCAGACCGCCCAACAGCCCGTTGAGCAGGTTTGTAACGGGCGCCAGTAAGTTGTTCAGGCCGCCAAGGCCGGGCAGGCTGCCGCCGCCGCCGGTACCGGGTAAGCCGGGTACGGAGGAAAGCAGGGCGTTGGTGTCCAGTTGGCCGGCCACGGTGATTTTTCCATCTACGTTGGAGATACTAAGGCCGAGGAATCCGCCGTTAATGTCTTTAGCAACGGTAGTGTCAAGTTCCTGGCAGCCATAGTGCTGAGCTTGCAAGTTTTCCATATGAGGGGGTTTTGGTTAAAAAACATGTTTGTGGGGACCGTCATCTCCGGGTCATTGACGCTGCACGAACATTACACACAGGAGAAAAACAGGCCGGTGAATGACCGGCGGGCATTCATTTTCCAACGAATTAGCTGTAAATTACTACACCGCAACTGATCGTTTGCTGTTCATTTTGTTCATTTTGAGGAGGCTAAAACCCCTGCTGTTCATTCTTTGAACGGTTTTGATCTTTTGCAAGTGATTAACAAAATATCCGGGAAATAGCCCTCAAATTGAGGCCATGCCGCCCGGAATGAAAGCGGCACGGGCAATGCAGGCATATTGTCCCTGATTTTGACCATTGGTTACATCATCCGAACATGACAAATAGCTCCCGGCCCCGCCATCTTTGGACAACAGGTCCCCTTCTTTGTATATGCCTGCTTTGCTGCCTGCTCCCGGCCGGTGCCCAGCAAAACGTGATCCGCACCCTGCAGGTGGAATTGCCGGCATACGGGCAAGACAGCCTGCAGTATGCCAATACGCTGAACCGCATCAGCTCCCTGTACCTGGTGCAGCACCTTGACAGCAGCCGCCATTACGCCGAGGCCGCCCGTTTGTTGTGCGAAAGGCTGAAGTACCCCAAGGGACTGGCTGATGCATACATGAACCTGGGGGCCTGTTTTACCTTTCAGAACAATAATAATCTTGCCTACCGCTTTTACCAGGAAAGCCTGCAACGGTACCGCAACCTGGCAGACTCTGCCGGTATCAGCCTCGCCCTCGCCAATATTGGTTCCTATTATTATTACCAGGGCCAAAACCAGCTCGCCGTGCCTTACCTGCAGGAAGCCGTTTCCATAGGCAGCAGGCTGCTGCGGGACTCCCTGTGGGTGCCCGTGTTGAGCAGTTATTACCTGGTGTTCTCGCGTGACAGCCTCCGGCAAGACTCTGCCCGGTGGGCGTTGCACAAGGCGCATGATATAGCCACCCGTTACCACGACGGCCGGATGATTACCTACACCGGGCTTTTCCTGGCGCATGAAAGAATGCAGAACGGGCAATTGCAGCAGGCTATGGAAGATATTAAGGGGCTGGTACAGGCGGCCATGCCACTGGGGCTCACCTACCTGGCCGTATATGGCAACGCGCAGCTTGACCTGTATGCTTCCTACGCCGGGATGAAAGACTCCGTGGTATACCGCGAAAGAATGCTGGAAGCCGCCATCAGCGGCGGTTACAAGCGCCTGGTGATGGCGCCGGTAACCTCATTGTACCGGCACTATAAAAAAGCAGATCCTGCCCGGGCTTTTCACTTTGCAGACCTGATGTGTGAAATTGGCGGACAGCAGCAGGAATTGCGGGCCAAGGGAGAACTGGACTACATGGAATCTTTTATACAGGAAAAAGAAACCAGGGCCCTGCACCTCAACAATGCGCTGAAGCAACAATCATTGGCCGCAGGCCAGCTGGAAATTACCAACCGCAACCTGCTAATACTGTTCTTCATTGTGGTGGTAGTGTTACTGGCATGTCTGCTGGTGGCCTTTTTGCGGGTGCAGCGGAAAGCAGTGCTGAGAGACAAACGGTACAAGGAAGTGAACCAGCTGCTGCTGCAAAAGCACCGGGAGCTGCAGCACCACGATGATTTCAAGAACAAGCTGCTGAGCATACTGGCACATGATTTCCGGCTGCCGCTCAGCCAGATCATTAACATCACCGACCTTTTCAGGAGAAGTGACATTCCCCCTGAGCACTTTCGGGACATGGCTTTCAGCATTGCATCTACCGCCAATGAAACCCTCCAGTTGTTTGAAACGGTACTGCAATGGGTCAAATCACAGTTAACGGGCTTTGATTATGTGCCTTCCACTTACCATGTGAAAGAGTTGCTGGATGAGGCGCTGGAGCCGCTGGAGGCAGATATCAGGGATAAAGGGATATTGCTGGAAATGGAAGTGGAAGAGGAGTTGACGGTGAAGGCGGACCGAGAGATGCTGCAGTTCGTGAACCGGAACCTGCTTCACAACGCGGTCAAATATTCACGGCGGGGCAGTCGCGTTGCTATCACCGCCGTTACCCGTAAAGAGCGTGTGCTCGTTACTGTTACCAATGAGGGAACGGGCATTCATGCTATGGATATGCCGTATATTTTCAACCACCGGGTACCAGGCAAGCTGCTGCGTGAAACCGGCAGGGGAGCAGGTTTAGCGCTGATCATCTGCAAGGATTTTATTGAAAAGATGCAGGGGGCCATTACGGTGCGGAGTGATGGGGAGAACTATGCTACTTTTGAGTACGAGATGGAGTCTTAAGGAAGGTGTTAACACCTCTTTCAGAATGAACAAAATGAACGATTGTTAATTCACCATGCTGAGCTATTTTGCACCTGTTAACACTATTTGTTTAACCCACAAACATGAATATGAATAGGATTTTTTTCAGCAAGCGCACCATATCTCCGCTGGTGCAAACCGGTAAGGCTACCTAAGGTACCGGCGTCATTTCAGGGGTTCATTTTAGTAAGTTGCCGGTAATTGCATTGATATTACCTGCAAGGAAAAGTATGTTAATCTAAAACCAGACCAGTGAAAAAAGAAAGATCAACAGGTTGCCTGAAAGGGCAACTGTCAGAAACCAACTTCATCGGGGATTTTCCTCCAGATCATAGGCCAAGAAAGGGTTTGAGCCGGATATTGATGCGCCTTTCCGCACATTTTTACAAAGAGCCAGGCCCTTTGCGGCGCCGTGTTCCATCATCGGGTTTGACGGACTTCACTGGAAATTCGCTGTCTGTGTAGATACGTTGGAAGAAGCAGCCGCACTGAGTTTGAGTGGTTGAGCTGAAGTGGAACGCTTCAGAAATGGGGTTGCTATGTTCCAATGTAATGCCGGGCAGGAGCTGTTTCGATAAGGGCGAGAGAGCGGGGTGGGAAGCAGTGGGATGTTTCCGGGTTGAATCGGCGTTCAACGCTTTGCCTTGATGCCTGGAAATTGATGCCTGGAAAGAGAATAGGGAATCTAATCAGGTCTGCGCAGTTGAACCATTGTCTTTATACAACCTGGAATTGCCTGCGGTACGGCATGTAGCGCAATATCGTTGCCTGACATGCCGGAACGCTCAAAACAAGCGAATTATTCTCTGGCGCAAGTGCCGAAAGGTGCGGATTTCTTTGACCGGGGCGGATGCTCATTCACGGGTGCTCTTCTCCTTTCGCCGAATTTTGGGTTTATGCGAAGAAGCGCCCCGGTCTTCACTTTTATCCTCAGACTTTCTGCTCTACATAAAAGGGTGACGGCTCATTCAGGAGGCTAGACATACGGATGGTGTTACCACTTCGCACTTCAGGTAGCCATCACCACGTTTATCGTTACTGACAGTCGATCACTTGTGAGAGGCTTGCCGGTGAAGGGTGGCCGGTTCCCGTTGCAGATTATGGGGTTACATGTGCTTGCAGGTTTTTATTGATTTTGATCTGGAGCAATGGATACTTTAATGTGGGCAACGGGGCAGGCATTCCTTCCATGCATAACAGACTTGCGCGCCGGCCATCCACCACCGGCAGCCTCTTCACTTTTCATCAGAAATAAACGAACTGCGCTGTTCCGCTCCTGTAAGGGAGGAGAGCAGATACAACTTCTTTAATACCTGCAAATGGAATTTTTTTCTGCTCACTGTGTAAAGGGACGATGGCTCCTTGAAGAAGACATTCATAAACAAATTGTGCTGGACAGTCTGGCTTTTATGGTGGCTAATAAACGTATCTGGTTATACGGCTTTGTCATCCTGCCTGGTGAATTTCACTTGCTATGGCAGCAACAGCCTGCCTGGGAACAAAGAAACGTCCGGCAAATGCTGCTCAAATTCACAGCCCATCAGATCAAACACCGGCTAAAAGCCGTTAACCGCCGGGAACTCGAAACTTACAGAAGTCCTCTCCGGGACAGGCAATTCCAGTTTTGGGAGCGGTATGCAGAGGCCCTGCCCGTCACCGCCGCCGAAACCGTCGTAGAAAAGCTGCAGCAGATGCATGACGCGCCCGTTGCAGCCGGCCTTTGTCACCAGCCTGAAGCTTACCGGTTCTCTTCGGCGGCATTTTATGAGCAGTCCGCCGCCGGCGAATATGGGGAAGGAGTGTTTATACAGCCGCACACCGGCCGGGGGCCGGAGGCATTGGCTGCGGTGGGGCGGCCGGGAGCGGCTTCAGGCAGTCTGTTTCCTGAACCCATGTTCGCCGGGCTGCTTACGCATTACCGGCAGTATTTTCCTCCGTAACAGCACAACAGTCATCTATTCTCATTCTCCATAGAAAATAACAGCACGGCCGCGGAGTCTTCCCCGGGGATGCTTGATAGATATGGCATAGCAATCAAAAAAGGCCGGCCCACGGGTTCTCCCGTATAGCCGGCCTTTTTAGTATCGTTGGTTTTACTGGTTATATCTAACCTTTAACCAGCGTGCCCACGTTCCTGCCCATGATCACATGCAGCAGGTTACCCGTTTTGTTCATGTCAAACACAATAATGGGCAGCTTGTTTTCCTGGCAAAGCGTGAAAGCGGTCATATCCATCACATTCAGTGATTTCTGGTATACTTCGGCAAAGGTTATGGTCTCATACCGGGTGGCAGCAGGATCTTTCTCCGGATCTGCAGTGTAAATGCCATCTACCCGGGTACCCTTCAGAATAACATCTGCCTGTATCTCAATGGCCCGCAGAGAAGCTGCGGTATCCGTTGTAAAATAGGGATTGCCCGTACCGGCGCCGAATATTACCACCCGGCCCTTTTCAAGGTGCCTGATGGCCCTGCGCCGGATGTAAGGTTCTGCGATCTGCTCCATCTTGATGGCTGATTGCAGCCGGGTGTACATGCCGGCCCGCTCCAGGCCGCTTTGCATGGCCATACCGTTAATAACGGTGGCCAGCATGCCCATGTAGTCACCCTGGGCCCTTTCAATGCCGGTTTCCGCCTCATTCATTCCCCGGTAAATATTACCGCCGCCAATTACAACGGCCACCTGTACTCCCAGGTCGGTTACGGCTTTAATATCCTGCGCATACTGCGTTATCACTTTCGGATCAATTCCATAATTACTATCTCCCATCAGAGACTCACCACTCAGCTTGAGCAGAATTCTTTTGTACTTTGGCAACATGTCAGCTATAATTATTGTAAGATTTGTTATTGGGATAGACGGCCAAATATACAAATCCGTTCCCAATATTATCCCCTCGAAATGTATATGCAAAAAAAAGGAGAGAATTTTTCGTTCTCTCCTTTTGTATCGTTTACCGGGTTTATCCTAATGCTACACGCTTGAAAGTAGTCACTTTCAGTTCTCCGTCTACAGATTTCAGGTGGTCCGCAACAGACTTGTTACCGTCTTTTACGAAGGCCTGCTGCAGCAGGGTGCTTTCTTTGAAGAATTTATTGATTTTACCCGCGGCAATTTTCTCAGCCATTTCAGCGGGTTTGCCTTCAGCTTTGATCTGCTCAATGGCAATTTCTTTCTCGCGGGCTACCAGTTCCGCGGGAACGCCGTCTGCATCTACTGCAATCGGGTTCATGGCCGCAATCTGCATGGCAATGTCTTTGCCGGTTTCTTCACCAACGGGTTTGCTGAAGCCAACCAGCACGCCCATGCGGTAGTTACCGTGGATGTAAGCGGTTACGGCGGCAGCTTCAACTCTTTCAAATTTGCTCAGGGTGATTTTTTCACCGATTTTGGCTACCTGGTCGTTTACTTTGTCTGCAACGGTAGCGCCGTCAAGCGGGGCTGCGTTGAGTTCTTCAACGGTCTGGATGTTGTTGGCCAGGGCCAGGTCCGCAATAGATTGGGCAAACTTCACAAAATCCTCATTTTTTGCCACAAAGTCTGTTTCGCAGCTCAGTAACACTACTACGCCGGCTTTTGCGTCTGCTGTGGTTTTGGCGATCACAACGCCTTCTTTGGTTTCACGGTCTGAACGCAGGGCTGCTACTTTCTGGCCTTTTTTGCGCAGGTAGTCTACTGCTTTTTCAAAATCACCATCTGTTTCCACCAGCGCCTTTCTGCAATCCATCATACCGGCTCCGGTTTGCTGACGGAGTTTATTTACGTCCGCGGCTGTAATTGTTGCCATGATATATAATCAGTTTATAGAGTTAATATGTAATTACGCAAGAATTATAATGTGAATCGTGAACGACAGGTATCATTCACGATTCACTATTCTGACTGTATGATATCAGATTATCTGGCAGGGCCAGGTTTGCCTGCACCGGAGGGGCGGAATCCGCCACCGCCGCCGGGACGGCTGCCACCACCCGGACGGTTGCCGCCGGGACGGTTACCACCGCCGCTTCTGCCGGCTCCGCCGCCGCGGTTACCACCACCACGGTTGCCACCGGGACCACCAGGACCGCGCTGACCGCCGGGGCCCGCGCTTCTGCCGCCGGGACCACCGGGCCTGCGGCCTCTTTCACCACGCTCATCGCCACCGTCCAGTTCAAACTTGCGTACTTTGTTGTCTGCTTCTTCTTCTTCCACCTCATCGGTTTTTTCTACTGCCCTCTCAGCCAGGCCTTCAGCAATAGCTGCGGCTATATAGCTAACAATGATGGCAATGGATTTGGTGGCGTCGTCATTTGCGGGAATAGCAAAGTCAACTTTGGTAGGGTCGGAGTTGGTATCTACCATACCGAAGGTGGAAACGCCCAGGCGTTTAGCTTCAGCCAGCGCAATGTGCTCATGGCTGATGTCTACGATGAACAGGGCTGCCGGAACACGTGCCAGCTGGGAAATACCACCCAGCACTTTTTCCATTTTTTCCTTATCACGGGAGAGCGTCAGGCGCTCTTTTTTGGTAATGTTATCGAAAGTGCCGTCTGCCAGCATTTTTTCAATGCTCTGCATTTTCTTCACGCTCTTGCGGATAGTGGCAAAGTTGGTCAGCATACCACCCAGCCATCTTTCCGTTACGTAAGGCATGTTCACGCGTTTTGCAGCATCGGCCACAATTTCTTTCGCCTGCTTTTTGGTAGCCACGAACATGATCTTTTTACCGCTCTTTGCAATGGATTTCAGCGCAGCGGCTGTTTCCTGCAGGCCTTCAACGGTTTTGTTCAGGTCTATGATGTGAATACCTTTCTTTTCTGCGAAAATATAAGGCAGCATCTTCGGGTTCCACTTTTTCTTCAGGTGACCGAAGTGTACACCGGCTTCCAGTAACTGCTGCTGTAATGAAGTATTATTTTCCATGTTGTTTTAATCAAATTGATGGTCAAGAATTGAATGCTGCAATCATTAACGTTTAGAGAACTGGAAGCTCCTTCTTGCTTTGGCTTTACCCGGTTTCTTACGTTCAACAGCCCTGGGATCACGTTTCAGCAGGCCGGCCGCTTTCAGCGCGGGGCGGAATTCAGGGTTGATCTCGCACAGTGCGCGCGCAATACCCAGTTTTACCGCTTCTGCCTGGCCTTTGATACCACCACCCTGTGCATTCACTTTTACATCGAATTTATCCAGCGCGTCAATGGTCTTGAAAGGCGCCTCCACCTGGTTCTGCAGGTAGATCAGCGAAAAATATGTTTTATAATCCTTGTCGTTCACCAGAATGGTGCCGGTACCCTTGCTCACGTATACGCGGGCAACTGCTTCCTTACGACGACCGATAGTATTTTTTTGTTTTTCCATTATTCAGGTGTGATTAGAAAGTTAAAGACTGCGGTTTCTGAGCAGCATGCGGATGTTCCGCACCAGCGTAAACAAAAAGTTTTTTGTACATCGCACGGCCCAGGCGGTTTTTAGGCAGCATGCCTTTAACAGCCCTTTCAATCACCACTTCAGGGCGACGTTTCAGCAGGTCTTTGGCGGTTTCACCTTTCTGGCCACCGGGGTAACCGGAGTAAGTCAGGTATTCCTTGTCGTTCAGTTTGTTGCCGGTGAAAACAACCTTTTCGGCGTTGATCACAATGATATTGTCGCCACAGTCAGTATGAGGGGTATAGTAAGGTTTGTTCTTACCTCTCAGTATGGCTGCTATCCTGGCGCTCATTCTGCCCACGGTCATGTTGGTGGCATCCACTATGTACCAGTCGCGCTTTACGTAAGCGTCGTTCGCAGATTTTGTTTTAAAACTTAAAGTATTCATCGCTTTAATAAAATGATAATTAAATATCGCCCTGTTTGGGAGTGCAAAGCTAAGATGGAAAATGAATAAAACCATCAATTTGGAGGCCTTTTTTGGGAGGCGCCTTTGCAATTGATTGATTTTCAATAAAAAATTTGACCAAGAGTTATCAACAGGTTATTAAACGGCCGGTTTTAAAGGCTTCTGGGCATAAAAAAGGCCGGAAACCCGGCCTTTTTAGTAGTTTTCAATGCTTTAGTTGCGGTCACGCGCACCCAGATATATCATTAAGTATTGTAATAATATAACAATAGAGGACACAGCTGCCACCACATAGGTCATGGCAGCCCACCAAAGAGCGTCCTTTGCCTTGTCATGCTCCGCCTTATATGTCATGCCTGTACTGTCCAGCCAGGCCAGCGCCCTTTTGGAGGCGTCAAACTCCACCGGCAGCGTCACCACCGCAAAAAGGGTAGTTACGCCAAACAGTATAATACCGCCCAGCAACAGGTTCGGGAACACATTGATCAGCAAAATGCCCGCTATCAGTACTATCTGTACCAGCGAAGAGCTGATCTGTACGGCCGGCACCATTTTAGACCGGAAGTTCAGCCAGGCGTAGCTGGTGGCGTGCTGCACGGCGTGCCCGCATTCATGGGCCGCCACGGCCGCTGCCGCCACTGTGGCGCCGTTGTACACGTCCGGGCTCAGGTTTACGGTTTTATCCGTAGGGTTATAGTGGTCACTCAGGAAACCCTGGGCAGATATTACTTTTACATCATATATACCATTATCCTTTAGCATCTTTTCCGCTACTTCCTTGCCTGTAAGCCCGGAAGAAAGCGGCACCTGGCTGTATTCCTTAAACTTGCTCCGCAGTCTGAAGCTGACCAGCGCACTGATCCCCACAAAAATGAGGGATACGATCATAATTCCTGGAGTCATCTGTTATTGTTGTTTTAGATTGTTGACATAAAATTACCCCTATTCATCATCAAATCCCCTACCATTTAACCGATTTAACATTTTTTGAACGAAACCGACCGGTTACGCATATTTTTTGTCAGCAGTAAAAAATTAACACTGACACTTTGACTGGAACCGACCACTTTTTGACCTCTTTTTATACGTGCTTTATATATATAATATGATATGATTTTAATATATGAATCCTCTCCCGGCCACCCTTAGCTATCAATAATTTACAGCTTTTTATAAGAAATTATCTACAGGCGAAACAGGCTACAATAGGGGGTTCCAGCCGACTGACTGCCAACGGAATTAACACTTTAAAAGTTATTAACATCCTTTAAATAAACTTTTTTATTCTCATCCCATTTAGTAATTTAGTCCTGAATTTAATGGGTTAGTAAGTAGAAAGAGTCAGCGGAATCCTCCGTTGGCTCTTTTCTCATTTAAAGGATTTCGGACAGCGATTTTTTCTTCTTTTGAGTAGACATTCATCTTTTTCTGCAACAAAAATCAGTTCTCCTTTTTTTCGTCTTACTTTGTTGCATGAGTAAAATCAAAACAGCTTTTTTTTGTCAGAATTGTGGATATGAATCAGCCAAATGGACGGGTAAATGTCCTGCTTGTAATCAATGGAACACTTTTGTAGAAGAAAAGGTTCAGAAGGAATTGCCTTTACACCGGCAGGAGTGGAAAAGTACAAAAGCAGATCAGCCGCGTGCACCCAAAGTGGTACACCTGGACGCGGTAGAAGGCATAGAAGAAAAGCGATGGCTCACGCCAGACGGTGAGCTGAACCGCGTGCTGGGTGGCGGCATAGTGGCAGGCTCGCTGGTGCTGGTAGGTGGAGAGCCGGGCATCGGCAAGTCCACACTTTTTTTGCAGAACGCATTGATGTTGAAGAATATTAAAACCCTGTATATCAGCGGAGAGGAAAGCGAACAACAGATCAAGATGCGGGCAGACCGGCTGAAGATCCGGAACGACCAGTTTTATTTGCTGACGGAAACATCTACACAGGCTATCTTCCAGGAAATACGGAAGCTGGAACCCCAACTTGTAATAGTGGATTCTATTCAAACCCTGCAATCTCCCCTGATAGAATCAGCCCCGGGGAGTGTTTCGCAAATCAGGGAAACAGCTGCGGAAATGCAGCGTTTCGCCAAAGAAAGCAATACGCCGGTTTTTCTCATTGGGCACATCACCAAAGACGGTTCCATAGCAGGCCCCAAGGTGCTGGAGCATATGGTAGACACAGTGCTGCAGTTTGAAGGAGACCAGCACTATGCCTACCGTATACTGCGCACCATCAAGAACCGCTTTGGTTCTACCGCCGAGCTGGGTATTTATGAAATGACGGGACAAGGGCTGCGCCAGGTAAGCAACCCGTCTGAAATACTGATCTCACAGCGTGATGATATGTTGAGCGGCGTAGCCATTGCTGCTACCATTGAGGGCATGCGGCCTATGCTGGTTGAGGTGCAGGCCCTGGTTACGCAGTCTGTGTACGGTACACCACAACGTACCGCCACCGGTTTTGACCTTCGCCGGCTGCAACTACTGCTGGCCGTGCTGGAAAAACGCGGTGGTTTTCACTTTGGTGTAAAAGACGTGTTCCTCAATATTGCCGGAGGCATTAAGGTGGAAGACCCATCCATAGACCTGGCCGTGCTCTGTGCGTTGCTTTCTTCTTATGAAGATGTAGGTATTTCCCACAAAAACTGTTTTGCCGGAGAAGTGGGCCTTAGTGGCGAGATAAGGGCGGTGAACCGGATAGAGCAGCGTATAGCGGAGGCGGAGAAGCTGGGCTTCGAAAAAATATTTATCTCCAAATATCATAAGAAAGGGCTCGATTTCAGTAAATTCAATATTGAAGTGGTACCGCTTGGAAGAGTGGAAGAAGTGTACCGCCTGCTATTCTAACGAAAAGTACAATACATGCTACATCCATTGTTACACCTGCTGTACCCGCGCACCTGCGAGTGTTGCGGACAAGACCTCACCCGCAGCGAAGAAGTGCTCTGTCTCCGCTGCGCCAGCCGCTTGCCGGCCACCGGTTTCCAGCACATGCATCAAAATCCCGTTGAAAGAATATTCTGGGGCCGCGTACGCCTGCAGCATGCCACCGCCGGTTATTACTTTGGCCGGCATGCGCCCCTGCAGCGGCTGGTGCACCAGTTCAAGTATCATGGCAGGAAAGACATTGCACTTTACCTGGGCCGGCAACTGGGCATGCAATTGCAACAAGGCTCCTGGTGGCAGCAGATCAGCCGTATAGTGCCAGTGCCTCTTAACCTGGTGAAACAACGGCATCGCGGCTACAACCAGGCCGCGCTGCTGGCAACAGGCATTGCAGGTGTGCTTGGGAGCCCTGTACTGCCGCATGCCCTTTCCCGCGCTGCGGCCGTTACCACACAAACATTGCAGGCGCGCCCGGAAAGATGGGAGAACGTAGCCAATGCCTTTACGCTGGCAAAGCCGATGGAAGTGAAGGGGCAGCATGTATTACTGGTAGATGATGTACTGACCACGGGAGCCACCATGGAAGCCTGCGCCAGGGCTGTTCAGCAGGAGGAAGGGGTGATGGTCAGCGTATGCAGCCTCGCTTATGCTGACAAGTAGGGAGCATGCGGATGAAAGTGCTGAAAAAAATACAGGTGTTCGAAAACACCTGTCTCTGGTAACTATTCCACGTTATGAATACGCAATTGTTGCATTATGTCAACTACAGCTATGAGGAAGTTTTTTTGTTCTTTCCCTTTGAGGAGATGCTGCGTTTGCCGGCGTTCTTGTTGATGTAAACCACCCTGAACGTATCGTCTGCCAGCGAACTTTCAATATTTACCGCCTGAAGTCCCAGTTTGGCCAGGCGCAGGCTCAATTGCCCAATGTCATCCCTGATGTTCATGTTCTTTTGTTTTTCCGGTAAGTGAATATGTGATGTCTGACGGAGAAAGAAGGTCAGCTGCACATACAATAACATCCGGCGGCAGCGCGGTGGTGGTAGGAAAAAGCGGGCTGCTGGTTATCCGGGTCCGGGTGCATCTCCTTTAAAAGCATAGTTATAAAAAGTTAAACGGTTGGTTTTTGGTTTTGATCTCGTTGTATTACCCTACAAATATAATAGGATTTATAGACTAAACGCAAATAATTCGGTGAATTTTTTTGAAATTAATTGTAATGGATTGATAATAAGATAATTACAAAGGTATAAATAACAGGCTTCTCTGTAGATAAAGGCTTTTAGTTTATTAATAAGGACTTTTCTATCTTTGCAAATGCCCGCGGGTAGATTTGTTTATTGTTCGGCCCCGGGTTTCATTGTAAACCGTAACTAATAAACGTTATTGCCATGAAATCATTACAACAGTGCGCCAGCGAGCGCATCCTGATAATTGACGGTGCTATGGGCACCATGATCCAGCGCTACAAACTCCAGGAATCCGATTACAGAGGAGAACGTTTCAAAAACTATCACACAGACGTGAAAGGCAACAGTGACCTGCTGTCTATCACCCAGCCTGATATTATTGAGGCCATTCACCGGGAATACCTGGAGGCCGGCGCCGATATTATTGAAACCAACACTTTCAGCAGCACGGTTATTGCACAGGCAGATTATGACATGCAGGATCTGGCCTATGAAATGAACACGGCTTCCGTAAAAATTGCCCGCAAGGCGGCAGATGACTATACCCGCCGCAACCCTGAAAAGCCCCGGTTTGTGGCTGGCGCTATTGGCCCGCTCAACAAAACGCTGTCTATTTCACCTGATGTAAACAACCCCGGTTTCCGCTCTGTTACCTTTGATGAAGTAGTGGCCGCTTATTACGACCAGGTAAAAGCCCTGACGGAAGCGGGAGCAGACATTCTGCTGATCGAAACTATTTTTGACACGCTGAATTGCAAAGGCGCCATTTTCGCCATTAAAAAATATTTCCGCGATACGGGCAAACCTGAATTGCCCATTATGATATCCGGCACTATTACGGACGCTTCGGGCAGAACCCTGAGCGGCCAGACGCTGGAAGCTTTTTATATTTCAGTAATGCACGCCAAGCCTTTCTCTATAGGCCTGAACTGCGCGCTGGGCGGCAACCAGATGCGGCCTTACATTGAAGAGCTGTCACAGATAGCCAACTGCCATGTAAGCTGCTACCCCAATGCCGGCCTGCCCAACACATTCGGAGAATATGATGAGCAACCCCACCAGACAGCGCACATACTTGAAGATTTTGCCCGCGAGGGTTTTGTAAACATTGTTGGCGGCTGCTGTGGTACCACACCGGACCACATCCGCCACATTGCCGATCATGTGAAGTCCATCACCCCGCGTCCCTTGCCGGTGGTGGAAACCGCACTGGCATAAGAACCACAGGAGTTACACAGCATGAACACTACCAACATCATTAAGCCTTACCTCAGGCTGAGCGGTCTTGAGCCGCTGGTGGTAAGGCCGGAGACCAACTTTATCAACGTAGGGGAACGTACCAACGTTACAGGGTCCAAGAAGTTTGCAAGGCTCATACGTGAAGGGCTGTACGAAGAAGCGCTTTCCGTAGCCCGCCAGCAGGTGGAGAGTGGCGCACAGGTACTTGACGTGAATATGGACGATGCGCTGCTGGACGGCGAAAAGGCCATGACCACCTTCCTGAACCTGCTTGCTTCCGAGCCAGACATTTCCCGCATACCCGTGATGATAGACTCCAGCAAGTTCAGTGTAATTGAGGCCGGGTTAAAATGCCTGCAGGGGAAATGTATCGTAAACTCCATCAGTCTCAAGGAAGGAGAGGAGAAGTTCATAGAACAAGCCATTATCTGCCAAAGCTACGGAGCTTCTGTAGTAGTAATGGCCTTTGATGAAAGCGGCCAGGCAGACACACTTGAGAAACGCGTGAGCTTCTGCCACCGCGCCTATAAAATACTGACGGAAAAAGTAGGCTACGAGCCGCAGGATATCATTTTTGACCCGAACATCTTTGCCATAGCCACCGGTATAGAAGAGCACAACAACTACGCGGTAGAGTTCATTGAGGCCTGCCGCCAGATCAAACAGCTCATGCCGCTGGTAAAGATCAGCGGCGGGGTAAGCAACGTGTCTTTTTCTTTCCGTGGTAATGACGTGGTGAGAGAGGCCATGCACTCTGTATTCCTGCTGCATGCCATTAATGCCGGGCTGGATATGGGCATTGTAAATGCCGGCATGATCCAGATCTATGACGAAATTGAACCGCAGCTCCGCGAGCTTTGCGAAGACGCTATTCTCAACCGCCGGCCAGATGCCACAGAGCGCCTGGTAAACTTTGCCGAAACGGTGAAGGCGAAAGGGAAAACGGTAGAAAAGGATGAGGCCTGGCGCAAGGGCACCGTGGAGGAAAGGCTGAGCCACGCGTTGGTGAACGGTATTACAGATTATATTGATGAAGATACGGAAGAAGCGCGCCAGAAATACCCGCGGCCGCTGGAGGTGATAGAAGGCCCGCTCATGGCCGGGATGAATGTAGTGGGCGATCTTTTCGGCAGCGGCAAAATGTTCCTGCCTCAGGTAGTTAAGAGCGCCAGGGTAATGAAAAAGTCCGTGGCGGTGCTCACGCCCTACATTGAGGAAGAAAAGAAACTGCTGGTAGCTCAAAACGGCGGGGAAATAAAATCTGCCGGTAAAATCCTCCTGGCCACGGTAAAGGGAGATGTGCACGATATTGGCAAGAACATCGTAGGTGTGGTACTGGGCTGTAACGGCTATGACATTATTGACCTGGGCGTAATGGTACCGGCAGAAAAAATACTGCAGGCTGCCCGCGAGCATCAAGTAGATGTAATAGGCCTCAGTGGCCTTATTACTCCAAGCCTTGACGAAATGGTACACATTGCCCGCGAAATGAAACGTCAGCAGTTCGATATTCCCCTGCTGATAGGCGGCGCCACCACTTCCCGTACGCATACAGCCGTTAAAATTGCGCCGGAATATGAAAATGGCGTGGTACACGTGCTGGACGCTTCCCGCAGTGTAACTGTTACCGGTAACCTGCTGAATAAAGCCCTGCATAAGAATTTCCTGGCAGACGTAAAAAATGAATATGTAAAGCTGAATGAGGCTTTCCGGAATAAAAAGCCGGTAAAACAATACCTCAGCCTGGCAGATGCCCGGCAAAACAAGGTGCCTGTTAACTGGGAGGAATTTCAACCCGTAAAACCCAAACAACTGGGCACACAGGTGTTTGACAATTACGACCTGGGTGAAATTGCCCAATATATAGACTGGCAGCCCTTCTTCATTGCCTGGGAACTGCACGGCAAATTTCCACAGATACTGAGTGATGAGGTGGTGGGCAAAGAAGCCACCCGCCTTTACAATGAAGCGCAGGCAATGCTGAAGCGCATTATTGATGAAAAATGGTTGCGCGCCCGTGCTGTAATAGGCATGTTCCCCGCCTCGTCTAACGGCGTTGATACCGTTACCGTTACTGCTCCTGATGGCGCGGAGGTGCCGTTGGAGTTTTTGCGGCAGCAGGTTAAAAAGGCGCCCGGCCAGCCCAACATCAGCCTGTCAGACTTTATTGCCCCGGCCGCTTCCGGCAAGCAGGACTATATTGGCGGCTTTGCCGTTACCGCTGGTGAAGGCATAGAAAAGTGGCTGGAGAAGTTCAAAAAAGACCATGACGACTATAGCAGCATTATGCTGAAAGCCCTGGCAGACCGTCTTGCGGAAGCCTTCACGGAGCTGCTCCATGAACGTGTGCGCAAAGAGTTTTGGGCATATGCTACGGATGAGCACCTTAGTAATGAGCAGCTGATCAAGGAAGAATACCTGGGTATCCGCCCCGCACCGGGCTACCCTGCCTGCCCCGAACATACCGAAAAATACAAGCTGTTTGACTTGCTGAACGCAACAGAATCTACCGGCATTACATTGACGGAATCGCTGGCTATGTACCCGGCGGCCAGTGTTAGCGGCTGGTACTTTGCCAACCCGCAGGCCAAATACTTTGGCCTGGGCAAAATAGAAAAAGACCAGGCGGAAGACTATGCACAAAGAAAAGGCTGGACGCTGGAAGAAGCTGAAAAATGGCTTCGCCCCAACCTGGAGTACGATATGTAACCTGATCGAATATACGAAAAAGGCGTACCACACATGGTACGCCTTTTTCGCATAAGGTAACGCCTGGCCGCTTACATGTCTGCGCAAGTAGCGTCAGCACGGGGAAATTGCTAAAGTCATTCTGTTACCGGTACGCTCCTGATCAGCTGATCGCCGCTGTAGAATTTAACGGTTTTGATGCCCGGTTTTTTTGGCACTGCCCCCATCCAGAGGGCGGCGGCGGTAAAGGGGCGTTTGGGTGTGTCTGCACGCATGGCAAAGTGAAGATGTACCTCATCTTCTGTAACCAGGCTGGAGGAAAGCTGAATATCCTGCGTAAGCTCCGAAGGCCGCATCACCACGGCCGTAATGATGTTATTGGCAAAATCCAGTGTGTCTATAGTATTGGTCATGGTTTTGGCCGGGGCCAGTATGCTGTCTTGTTGCAGAGGGGAATTGATTACCCAGCAAGTAACACTGTCTGTCTGCTTCACTGTATTTTTTACAAAATATCCCTGTATGGGCTTTACTTCAACATTGGTGATATTTTCGGCAGAGTCCCTTTGTTCTTCCCTGTTAAGGCCGGTGCGGGAAGTATTGGGGCCACAGGCCGCCATCAGCAGGGTGCAATATAGAACGGCAGTTAAGTGTTTCATGATAGTCCTTTTATATGATGCTTCACAAGCATAATACCAAAGAAGGAGCATTTGTTCAAAGAGGTAGTTGATTTTACAGGGAAACCACGCGGAAAGTTGCGTAAAACTACGCTTGATATACCCTCTGGTGGGTAGTACATTTGTGTTATGCTTAAGAAATGCATTTAACCCCAAAAAACAATTCGAGTCACAAAAGTTAAGGTACACACTGTTAAGTTAACCCCCCAGTTACGTTTTGACAAAGGCGCCTCCATGGCGCCTTTGTTGTGCCGGGGCGGTTCTTACCTGGCATCTACCCACATGCCGTTGTCACGGATGAGGTTAATGAGCTCGGTAACGGCTACTTCACTGCTGAGGCCTCTTTTCACCACTTCTTTGCCGCGGTAGAGGGTAATTTTCCCCACACCGCTCCCTACATACCCGAAATCGGCGTCGGCCATTTCACCGGGGCCGTTCACAATACAGCCCATAATGGCAATTTTGACCCCTTTCAGGTGGTTGGTAACCGCGCGTATGCGGGCTGTGGTTTCCTGTAGGTCAAACAGGGTACGGCCGCAGGAAGGGCAGGAGATATATTCTGTTTTGGAAATGCGGGTGCGGGTGGCCTGCAGAATGCCGAAGGCTACATTGTTCAGCTGGCCGGGGTTTTCAGGGCCGCTCAGCCAGAGGCCATCCCCGAAGCCGTCCAGCAGCAGGGCGCCGGTTTCTATGGCAAAGTGCACCAGGCCTTCATCTGCAGTATGTTGCGTGCTGCTGTTGCAACGGAGTATTACCGGCTGGGTGAGGCGGCGCAGCATCAGCTCTGCCAGGGTCCTTCTTACAGCGGCCATGGCATGGGGGGAATTGGAGTACACCACCGGTACCACCGGACCGCCCGCAGCCAGTGCCTCCAGGAAGGCATTAAAGCCGGGTGTGTCCAGCTCATCTGCGTTCACGGCTACAAAATTGAGGCCAGGGCTGGTGCGGCGCTGTTCTGCCGCAGCAAGATAGCCCGCTATGTCAAAATAAGGATGGTACTTCTCCTTGTCTTCTGCATGCAGCCAGGTATGGTACTGCACTATTACCTTAAGGGTGCCCGGAAGGGCAAAGTTCAGCAGGTGGTTGCCGGTAAAGATATAGTCAGCGGCAGCGTCGCCAATGTTCCACTTGTCCGTAGCCTCATCATAGCTGTACCCGATAGCCTGCAGGTCCTGATGCCCTATCACCGGCAGGTGACTGAAATCTGCCACCACAGCGGGCACCTGTTTGCCGCCAATATTGTCCAGCGCCGCGGTGTCGCGGCGTTTATATTCAAAGGGCGTGTAAGGCAGCTTGTCTGCTTCCGGCATGGGCGGAATAGGCGGGTGGGAAATGCGGTGCGTGTATCGTTTTACAATATCGCGGCACACCGGTAGTTCAAATTCCGGGTCTTCCGTGAGAGATACGCGGATGGTATCACCCACACCGTCTTCCAGCAGGGTGCCTATGCCTATGGCAGATTTGATGCGGCCGTCTTCCCCGTCTCCGGCTTCGGTTACGCCTAAGTGCAGGGGGTAGCAGTGGCCCAGTTCCTGTTGCATGGTGTTTACCAGCAGGCGGTAGGCCTGCACCATCACCTGGGGGTTGCTGGATTTCATGCTCAGCACAATGTTCCGGAACTGCAGGTCTTCCGCCACCCTCAAAAATTCCATGGCGCTTTCCACCATGCCCATGGGCGTGTCTCCATAACGGCTCATGATACGGTCGCTCAGGGAGCCGTGGTTGGTGCCTATGCGCATGGCGGTACCGTATTCCTTGCAGATTTTAACCAGCGGGGTGAAGCGCTCGCGGATGCGGTCAATCTCCTCCTTGTATTCCGCATCAGTATATTCCAGTAATTCAAATTTCTTCTTGTCAATATAGTTGCCGGGATTGATCCTCACCTTTTCAACAATACGGGCAGCCACTTCCGCGGCGTTGGGGGTAAAGTGGATGTCTGCCACCAGCGGGGTGGTATAGCCCCTCCGGCGCAGCTCGTTCTTGATAGGCAGCAGGTTCTCCGCTTCGTTTTTGCTGGGCGCGGTGATGCGCACCAGCTCCGCGCCGGCCTCAATGCACCGGATGGCCTGGGCCACGGTCCCGGCCGTGTCCATCGTGTCCGTAGTGGTCATGGTTTGAATGCGCACCGGGTTAAAGTTACCAATGGTCAGGTCTCCCACTTTTACCTCCAGAGTGGCCAGGCGTTTATATTCAGTCAGCGAAGGGCAATAGAATTGCATGAAAAAATTTATATAGATGTAAAGACAAAATTAGGAAATAAATCCGCGTTCGCTCTTTATCTGATTTTGATATTTTATATGAACGGTAAGCAAAGCTGGCTTTTTATTGCCTAGCTTTATGTGTAACAGGTTGTTTGTAACCGGACTATATGTGTTTATTTTATAACTGAACCGTGGATACCATACCCTACCAGCAACTACCCTTGAAAGGACAGTTCAGCGTATTCGAAGTAGAGAGCTTTGATACGGAACTGGCAGGCCTGCCCCACCGTCACCACGACTTCCAGATACTGTGGTTTACCAGGGCTAAAGGGGAGCATATTGTAGATTTTGTGACCTACCAGATGACGGATAACTGCATTTTCCTGCTCAGGCCCGGCCAGGTACACCAGCTGCCCCAAAAAGGCTTTTTCGGTTTCAGCATCACTTTTACAGAAAAATTCTATTTCACCAATAAGCACGACCGGGAAACCCTGTACGATTTTACCACCCTGTTTGACAACTCACAGGAGTACGCCCCCATTCGGGTAAGCCTTGCAGCGGCAGACAGTTTTGCGCTCATCATCCGGCTCATGAAGCAGGAGCTGGCCGCCCAGTTTGAAAGTAGCGGCAGCAGCGTTATCAAACATTACCTCAATGCTTTTTTACTGCTGGCAGAAAGGGAAAAGAAGCACAACGCGGCCAATTCCCCGGATTTTCTCAACCACGATGCGCGGATCATCCAGTTGCGGCGCCTGGTAGAAATACACTTCAGAAAAGAGCATCAGGCGGCGTTCTACGCGGCCCATTTTGCTCTCACACCCAAGCGGCTCAATGAAATTACGAGAGATGCCATCGGCAAAACAGTAACGGATATGGTGCATGACCGGCTGGTGCTGGAGGCCAAGCGGCAACTGGCTTTCAGCCACCGTAGCGTAAAGGAGATCTGTTATGAGCTGGGGTTTGAAGACCCGGCCTATTTCAGCCGGTTTTTCCGTCACCACGCAGCTTCCTCCCCGCAGGAGTTCAGGGAAACAATGTTCAAATAATACCAGTTATTCTTCCCTTTGTCCAAACGGGGTCAGCAAATGGGTGTTAATTTTACACTTCGTTTAAACGGAAACCATGTTTTTAGCGCGTTTAACAGACGCGTTTTTAGTTAGGAGTTAGGAAGGAAAGTAAGAAAAAGTAAAAAGTAAGAAAAGTTAGGAAAGGCCGCCTGTATGACTGAACAGGCGGCTTTTTATGTTTGTATAAGATTGATTACCAGTCTTTTTCAACCATGCCGGGGGTAGCCTTCACTTTTTTCATTTTGTCTTCCTGCAGCTTTTTCTCCTGCTGTGCCAGGGCCTGCAGCAGGCGTTTGGCCTCATCCTGCGTCAGTTTGCTGGGTTTGGGCTGCGGTTGTTGTTGTTTATCCTGGTCTTTCTGCTGCTGGTCCTGCTTCTGATCACCATCTTTTTTGTCTTGCTGATCTTGTTTATCCTGCTGGTCCTGTTTGTCCTTTTTGTCTTTTTTATCCTTGTTATTCTTCTTGTTATCTTCCCCGCCGCCGCTGTTTTGCTGTTGTTTTTTCAGCATGGCCTGTGCGTAGGCCAGGTTATAGCGGGCCTGCTCGTCTGCCGGGTTGGCCTTGAGCGCAGCTTTGTAGCTCTGAATGCTTTCCTGCCACTTTTTATCTTCCATAAAAGTATTGCCGATATTATAACTGGCATCTCCCTGAATCTCTTTCCGCGGGCTCAGTTTGGCTGTATTGGCATACTGCTGGCGGGCTGCATCATATCGTTTTTGTTCGTAGAAGGAATTGCCAAGGTTATAGTTGCCTTCCACGGAGCGGTTATTGCGCTCCAGGGCTTTTTTGTAGCTGGCTTCCGCATCGGCGTACTGTTGTTTTTTATACTGGGCGTTGCCCTGGCGTATCAGTTTGCTGGTGCCTTCCTGTGCGCTGGCTGCACCGGCTGTGCAACACAGCAGCAAAGCTGCGGCTATATGAAAAATGGGATGCTTCATGAGGCTTTAACGGTTTTAAGTCCCGGCAGCGCATCTGTGTCTGCTGTTTTTTTCCTGCCTTCAGGCACAAAAAACTCCAGCAATACCAGCAGTAGGCAAATAGCCAGGAAATACTGAAAATAGCTGTTATAGTCCGTAAATACGTTTTCGCCGAACTCTTTCTGCTCCATTTTATGGATCTTGTCAGAGAGTGACTCCACTACCTCGTCCGTATTGTTCATGAGATGCAGGTACATGCCTTTACCGGTAGAGGCCAGGGATTTGAGGGCGTCTTCATTGAGTTTGGAGATCACCACTTTGCCGTCTTTATCTTTTTTCATGCCGCCGCTTTCCGGGTCTGGCAGCGGGGCGCCGGTGGGGGAGCCTATGCCGATGGTGTTGAGGACCACCCCGTTCTCCAGGGCTTTTTTGGCTTCGGAGATGGCCCCTTCGTTATGGTCTTCCCCGTCTGAAATAATAATGAGGGCTTTATGCTTGCGTTCCTTGCGGTTAAAAGCTTCATCGCTCACGCGGATGGCTTCGTTGATCTCTGTGCCCTGCCGGGGAATAAGGTCTGGCGTAATGCTGCCCAGGTACATGCGGGCGGCGGAATAGTCTACCGTAAGGGGCATTTGCAGGTAAGCGTTGCCGGCAAATACTACCAGGCCTACACGGTCATTATCCAGCTTTTCCATCAGCCGGGTTACCACCTGCTTGGCCCGGGTAAGCCGGTCCGGCTTCACGTCTGTGGCCAGCATGCTCTTGCTCACGTCAAGCGCAATGATCACGTCTACGCCCTTACGGGTGATCTTTTCCACCCGGCTGCCTTTTTGCAGGTTGGCAAGGCCTATCACCCCGAAAAAGAAAGCCACAAAAAGCAGCAGGAACTTCAGGGTGAACAGGCGGCGGGAGTAACCGCTGAAAAGTTTCTCCACCATAGTGGGGTCTCCCATACGGCGGATAGACCGGCGTTTCCACCAGGTAACCCAGGCAAAGGCCAGTACCAGTACAATCAGCAGCACAAAGGCCCAGAGGTATTCAGTGTGTTGGAATCTTAACATGGCTAAAACGGCGTACCCCGGTACAGGCCGGGGTAGCAGTCAAAAATAATTTTTTTATAACGTATTACAAGCGGGCGGCAAAAGGTTTTACCAGTTTTTTAACAGGCGGCGTTATCTTTCGCCTTTAAAAAAGCCTTCTTCCGTCAGAATGGCCCGCATAATCTCCTGCCGCAGGGCGGGTATGTCAAGGCTGGCATCTTCCGTTTCAAAGTTGAGTACAAAAAAGCTGGGATGCATGTTCTCCTCTATCCAGCCGGCCATCCAGGCAATCTGTTTTTTGCCTGCAACGCCCCAGCCGGTTTTATAGGCCAGCTTGTATTTAGGGGTGTTCTCCTGCATCATGAGCCCGGCCACCAGCTCCTGTACACGGCGCTGAAAGGGCAGCTGGTTGAAATAAAGCTGTTTCACCAGCCCCAGTTGCTCATCGGGAGATATTTGCAGGGAGTTGTCAAGCCAGAAGCTGTCTATTTTACCGATCTTATGATTGCCGTACTGCACGGAATCCAGCCAGCGCTGCATGGTATCGCGGCCAATGCGGCGGGCCACTTCCTGGAAATAAGGTACGGAAGAAAGGCGGAAAGCCTGGTTCATGGCCAGGTCCTGGTTCCACTCCGGCCGGGAGCGGGTAACGCTGTCCCAGCGGATCACCATGTTGGTATCGCTGATGATGCCGGTTTGCAGGCCTACCAGTGAATTAAATATCTTGAAGGTGGAGGCGGGGAGGAAACGTTCTTTGGCCCTGTCTATATTGTACACCCTGAAGGTGCCCTGGCCGTTGTTGAACAGCATAAAACAGCCTTCCAGCTTGTGTTTGGTAAAATATTTTTCCCATTCTTTAGCTTCTTTCACATTGTTGGGAGTACAGGCGCTGAACCAGATAGTGGCTGTCAGCAGCAACAGGCCTAACGTTTTCATCTGCGTATATTTTATATTGATGTGCAAAAGTAAGCAATAAAAAAAGGAGCCCTCCGGAAAGCGGCCCCTTTTTAGATTATATTTTTCGTTTATGCGGAAGCGGTCGTTTTCAGCACGCCCAGCTCCTTGCCTATTTTGGTGAAAGCGGCAATGGCCTTATCAAGGTGCTGCTGATTGTGTGCGGCGCTTAGCTGCACGCGGATGCGGGCCTGGCCCTTGGGCACCACGGGGTAGAAGAACCCTATCACGTAAATGCCTTCCTGCAGCAATTTGTCGGCAAACTGCTGGCTGAGCTTGGCGTCATAGAGCATTACGGGTACAATGGGATGGTCTCCGGGCTTGATGTCGAAGCCGGCGGCGGTCATTTTTTCCCGGAAGTAGCGGGTGTTGAATTCCAGTTTGTCACGCAGCTCTGTGGTTTCGCTGAGCATGTCCAGCACGGCTATGGAAGCCCCTACAATGCTGGGCGCCACAGAGTTGGAGAACAGGTAGGGGCGGCTGCGCTGGCGGAGCATGTCTATTGTGGCTTTGCTGCCGCTGGTGAAACCACCGGAAGCGCCGCCCAGGGCTTTACCCAGCGTGCCGGTAATAATGTCTACCCGGCCCATCACCCCGCGGTACTCATGCGTACCCCGGCCGGTTTTGCCCAGGAAGCCGGAAGAGTGGCTCTCGTCACTCATCACAATGGCATCATATTTATCTGCGAGGTCGCAGATCTTGTCCAGTTGGGCAATGGTGCCGTCCATGCTGAAAGAGCCGTCTGTTACAATTATGCGGCTGCGGGCGCCCGCAGCTTCTTTGAGTTTCGCTTCCAGGTCGGCCATGTTATTGTGCTCGTAACGGAAGCGCTGGGCCTTGCAAAGGCGCACCCCGTCTATAATGGAGGCATGGTTGAGGGCATCGGAAATGATGGCGTCCTGCTCGCCGAAGAGGGGTTCAAACACCCCGCCGTTGGCGTCAAACGCGGCTACGTAAAGAATGGTATCTTCCGTACCCAGGAATTTCGATATTTTTTCTTCCAGTTCCCGGTGTATGTCTTGCGTGCCGCAGATAAAGCGTACGCTGCTCATGCCATACCCATGTGTATCAATGGTTTCCTTGGCGGCTGCCACCACTTTGGGGTGGGAGGAGAGGCCCAGGTAGTTGTTGGCGCAAAGATTGATCACGGTTTTGCCTCCCACCTCAATTTCAGCTCCCTGCCCGGAAGTGATGATCCGCTCGCTTTTGTACAGGCCGGCGGCTTTGATCTCTTCCAGCTCCACTTGTAATCGTTTAACGAAATTCTGATTCATGTCAGGCGTATTTTGCTGTATATAACAAAGTTAGGGTATTAAAAGTATCGCTGTTTGGGATGGCCCCGGTCAGCAACCCGGCTATTTGTAAAAAGTTTGACCGGCATGTAACATTTATCTGCCGGTTTGCGTCATACAATTATCATAGACGGTAGATGATGACGGATAGTACTGTACGCCGGTTTTCCGGTGATACCGGCGGCTGGTTGCGGGTTTAACCTTTAGTGACCTGCCCCGGGTACCAGGCGTGCTTCGAAGATATTGTCAATGAGCTGGTGATAGCAGCTGCCGTTTCCCTGTACAGGCAGGCCCAATAGCAGCGACTTTCATTAAAATGTCGGAAATTAGCACTTCAAAACACCTATCGCCGGATGACGGAAAAGGAGTACAACAAATGCGTGGATCTGTATAGCGATAATCTCTTCCGGTTTATTGTCAAAAATCTTGTACATACGGAGGATGCGAGGGATGTGGTACAGAATGCGTTTGAAATATTATGGAAACATTGCACTGATGTGCCTTTCGAGAAGGCCAAAAGCTATCTTTTTACGGTAGCTTACCATAATATGATAGATCATGTACGGAAGGTGAAAAGGGTGAGCCTGGTAGAAGAATTCAAGGAAGAGGCGCGGATTTCGGAGCAAAAAGTGCATAACGCGCGCAGTGTGATAGAGAGGGCCCTTAACAGGCTGAGTGACGTGCAGAAGTCGCTGATACTGCTGAAAGACTACGAAGGGTACAGTTACGAGGAGATAGGAGAGATCATGCAGCTGAACCCTTCCCAGGTGAAGGTTTACCTGCACAGGGCACGGGCCCACCTCAAGGAATACCTGGTAAAGATGGAAAATGTGATTTAATCGGAAGGTATTCAAAATCAGTAAATTATGTCAATAGACATTCACATATCGAACTACGAGGAGTTTCTCTACAGTTATGTAGACGGGGAGCTGAATGCCGCTGAAACAGCAGCATTGGAAGCCTTTCTGGATGCGCACCCGCATCTCCGGCAAGAGCTGGAGGTGCTGATGGCCACCAGGCTGGTGCCGGAAAAGGAGGTGGTGTTTGACGCCAAGTCTTCCCTTTACCGCAGCAGCACCGTAAACCTGCAGAATTACGAGCCTTTCCTGCTGAGTTATATTGACGGGGAGCTGAATGTTGAAGAAGCCGCTGCCGTAGAGCAATTTGCGGCCACCCACCCCGCTGTGCAGCAGGAGCTGGAGATATGGAAGGCCACCCGCCTGCAGCCTGACCTGAACGTCCGTTTTGAGAACAAGGCCGCCCTGTACCGTCATACCGCCACTGTACGCCGGATGCGCCCGGCCTATTGGTGGGCTGCCGCCGCAGCTGTGGTAGCCGGCGCCGTTTTTTTCCTGCTGCCCGCTACTGACGGGCCGGTTAACCAGCCGCCCGTAGTGGCGGTAACACCTGCACCGCAAGCCGGGGATGAGCCTGCAGCGCCTCCCGCCGCTGCTCCGGGCGCTGATACCCGCATAGCACAGGCCGACCAACCAGATGCTGCCAAGGGTCAGGATGTAGTGCAGCCCGCGGCGCCGCAATCCCGTTCCGCCAACCGTACTGTGGCCCCGGCCCGCAAGCCGGCCCAAACATTGGCGCAGCAAACGCCGCAGGTAGACCGGGAAGCCGCCCGCCCGCCGCAATCTGCCGCAGTAGCCGCCAACGTGCAGCCTGTTAAGCCGGAGGCAGACCGCGTGGTGCTGGCCAGCATTACCCCTGAGCAACCCGCCAGGCAGGAAGCGCCCGCTATAAAAGCAAACCCGAACTTTGACGCGGCCCAGAAAAAAGCATCCGAAAATGAAGCGCTGGTGGCCCAAAACCGCCCGTCTTCAGTACAACAACAGCCGGAACAGGCCCTGGCTACCGCCCCGCCCGCGGCCAACCCTCCCGGAGAGCTTATTATGTCAGTAACCGGCAACGGCATAGAAAGCAAGGTGCTTGACAAAGTGACCAACGTGGCCCGGCTGTTTTCAAGAAAAAGAAATAAATAACAGGCATAGTCATATAAGAATATGAAGCAAAGACTTTTACTCACCTTCCTGGCCGTTTTCCTGTCTATTGGCGCTTTTGCCCAGCAGGCAGCTATAGACACCATCCAGATCAAGGGCCTGATCATCGTGAAAGGGAAAAATGCAGAGGGAAAGAGCGTGTTCAAGGCCTATCAGGATACCGCTTACGCACGGGAAAAACTCAAAAAGAACCTCCATACCAAATGGCTGGTGTTTGACGTGGGCTTCAACAACTTCCGTGACAGGAGCAACTATTCCGGCGCTATGGTAAATTCCCTGTATGCCAACAACATGCCCGCCAGCCAGTTTTACGGAGATATGTTTGATCCCGCCTACGATTATTCCGGCATGGCGCTCAACAAACTGGCGCCCCGCATGGCCAGCGCACCGCTTACGCCGTCTGAGTTCAAGCTCATTACCGGTAAGTCTATCAATTTCAACATCTGGGTGCTGATGCAGCGGCTCAACCTGCACAAGCATAAGCTGAACCTGATCTACGCCCTGGGGCTGGAGATCAATAACTACCGTTATGCCCGCAGCATTTCTTATGTGCCGGGGTACCCCACCACTATCATCCGTGATTCTGTGGAGTTCTCCAAAAACAAGTTGCTGGCCCAATATCTCACCATTCCGCTGATGTTGAACTTCAATTCCAACCCGGCCCGGCCCGGCCGCTCTTTTGAGCTGAGCCTGGGCGTAACAGGCGGTTACCTTTTGAAAGCGCGTACCAAGCAGATCAGTGAAGAAAGGGGCAAGGTGCGGCGGTCTGACGACTTTAACCTGAACAAATGGCGCTTTGGCCTTACAGGCGAGCTGGGGTATGGGCCCATTAAACTGTTCAGCAATTTTGCCCTTACGCCCCTGCACGATTACGGGCTGGAGCAGTACCCTTTTTCAATCGGATTTCGGTTTAACGGATTCTAGTCGTACATTTACAGACATTTACAATAGCAAAAAGTAAATAATTCCAGAACACCAGGTAATAAAGTCATGCTGTTCTTATCCTATTTAAACTGTACCACAAATCATTAGAAGTATGCGATCCATCCTAACTTTTCTTGTTGTAGTGAGTGGAATTGTGTTGATGCATGCAAGCGGAATCAAATTACCTGATAGCCCCAGCACCCTGAGCGTAAATGAACCCGCAGCAGACCTGGAGATCCCCGGCAGCAGCCCCAAATTGCCTGCCCCCCAGGCCACGGAAGCCCTGGTATTTATGCCAGACAGCCTTTTCCAGTCTTACCGCGGAGATCATAACCTTTACGTAACCAATCATTATCACGTTCTTTATATCAAAACAGATTCTTCCTTCCTGACCCCGCAAATACCCGTGGCCAGCACCCGGATTATTGCCACCAATCTGCTATATCGCTGATTTAGGCCGCTGATCCTCTCCAGTTGCAAAATTTCATGGTTTCCACCGGAATATCGCCGGGACATATTTATATTTGGAAACACAATTTTAAACCAACTGTATGAGAGTAATCAACCTGTTTCTATGCCTTTTGCTGGCAGGGTGGCTGCCGGCATCTGCCCAAAATAAACATGCCTGGAAAGAAGCCACCTCTGGCGGGTATACTTACCGCTATGTAACCGGAGACCCCATGCAGGCCCGCTTTTACACCCTCAAGAATGGTCTTACCGTTATCCTGAGCGTGAATAAAAAAGATCCGCGCATCCAGACCCTTATTGGCGTACGTGCCGGCAGTAACAGTGACCCGAAAGACCATACCGGCCTGGCTCACTACCTGGAACACCTCTTGTTCAAAGGCACGCAGCAATACGGCTCGCTTGACTGGGCCAGGGAAAAACCTTACCTGGATAATATTGAGCAGCTATATGACACCTACAATCAAACCGCAGACGCAGACAAGCGCAAGGCCATTTACCGGCAAATAGACAGCGTGTCCGGCCTGGCAGCAAAATATGCCATTGCCAACGAATACGATAAAATGATGACCGGCATGGGTGCGCAGGGTACCAATGCGCACACCTGGGTGGAAGAAACCGTGTATGAAGAAGACATTCCCTCCACGGCGGTAGACAAATTCCTGGCCGTGCAGGCGGAGCGTTTCAAAAATCCCGTGTTCCGCATTTTCCATACAGAGCTGGAGGCGGTGTACGAAGAAAAGAACCGCGGGCTTGACAATGATGGCCGCAAGATGTACGAAACCATGCTGGCCACCCTCTTCCCCACGCATAACTACGGCCAGCAGTCCACCATCGGTACGGTGGAGCACCTGAAAAACCCTTCGCTGAAAGCCATCCGCCAGTTCTATAACGAGTACTATGTGCCCAACAACATGGCCATCGTATTTGCCGGAGATTTTGACCCTGATTATGTGATCAAACGTATAGACGAACAGTTCAGCTATATGGCCGCCAAGCCGGTAACAGAATACAAGGCGCCGGTGGAAGCGCCTATCAGCACGCCCATTGTGAAAGAAGTATTTGGCCCCGATGCGGAGAATGTGAACATAGCCTTCCGTATGCCGGGCGCACTGGATACCAGAAACTCCGTGATACTCACCGTAGTGTCTCAGGTGCTTTCTAATGGCAAGGCGGGTTTGCTGGACCTTAATCTCAACAAACAACAAAAAGTACTGGGCGCCGGCGCCAGCCTGTTACCCTGGAAAGACTATACCGTGTTTGCCCTCAGCGGCAGGGCCAAGCAGGGCCAGTCACTGGACGAAGTGAAAGACCTGCTGCTGGCGCAGCTGGACATCCTGCGTAAAGGCCAGTTCGACGAAAGCCTGATCACGGCCATTGTCAATAACTTCAAACTGTACGAAGTGCAGGGCCTGGAAAGCAACGGCAACCGTGCTAACAGCCTGATGGACGGTTTCATCAAACACAAGGGTAATAACTGGCTGTACGATGTAGCTTACATAGATGATATGAGCAAAGTGAGCAAGAAAGACATTGTGGATTTTGCGAATAAATATCTTGTTAATAATTATGTACTGCTCTATAAAAGGAAGGGCGAAGACAAGAACATCGTAAAGGTAGAAAAGCCCCCTATTACGCCCGTGGAAGTGAACCGAAACGCCCAGTCTCCCTTCCTGAAAACCGTTGCAGACATGCCTGAAACCGCGGTAAAACCCCAGTGGCTGAACTATGATAAAGACATCCGCAAAGGTAAGGTAGGCAATGCAGACCTGCTGTACGTGCAGAATAAAGATAATGGCCTGTTCCGGCTTTATTACCGTTTCAATATGGGCAACTGGGGTAATAAAAAACTGCCGCTGGCCGCACAGTACCTGCAATACCTGGGTACAGACAAATATTCTTCCGAGGAGATCAGCAAACAGTTTTACAATATTGCCTGCAGCTTCAACGTATCTGTGGCCGCTGAAGAAACCACCATCTCTATTTCCGGCCTGCAGGAAAACTTTGACAAGGCGGTAGAGCTGTTTGACCACCTTGTCAATAATTGCAAGGCAGATGAAGAAGTGCTGGCCGGCATGAAGAACAGGCTGCAAAAAGCCCGTGCAGATGCCAAGCTGAACAAGGGCCAGATCATGAGCGGCCTTCGTTCTTATGCAACATACGGGGCCAAAAATCCGTTTAATAACCAGTTGAGCAACGATGAGCTGAACGCCCTGACGGCAGCTGAACTGGTGGATTTGCTGCATACTTTGCCCCGTTACCAGCATACGGTGATCTACTATGGCCCTGAAACGCTGGAAAACGCTACGGCACGCATCAGGCAACTGCACCGTCAGCCCTCTACGTTCATAGCGCTCACAAATGGGAAGCAGTTTGAGAAAGTACAGCAAACGGCCAATAAGGTTTACTTTGCGGACTATGACATGGTGCAGGCGGAAGTGAACTGGGTGCGTAACGGCAACGTGTATGATCCGTCTGCCACGGCGGTGGTAAACCTCTTCAACAATTATTTCGGCGGAGGCATGGGCTCCATCGTATTCCAGACCATACGGGAATCCAAAGCACTGGCATATTCCACCTATGCCTATTACGCGGCGCCCAATAAAAGAACGGACCGCTATGCCATACTGGCCTACGTGGGCAGCCAGGCAGATAAAATGAATGAGGCCATTGCCGGAATGAACGAGCTGCTGACCGTTATCCCCGAATCTGAAAAAGGGTTTGAGACAGCGCGCAGCAGCATGAAAAAAGATATAGAGACCGAACGTATTACGCAAGACGGTATTATTTTCAGCTACCTCAGCGCAAAAAAACTGGGGCTGGATGAAGACATCCGCAAAAGCGTATATGAAAGCATAGACAAGCTAAGCTTTGACGATGTGAAAAAGCTGCATGCGGAAAATATTGCCGGAAAGCCTTATTCGTACTGTATTCTGGCTTCAGAGAAAAAAGTAAATCTGGATGATCTGAAGAAATATGGAGATGTGCAGAAGGTGAGCCTGGAGGAAATATTCGGGTACTAAAAACATTCAACAGCATACCTGGAAAGGAGCGCGGCTAAATTGCGCTCCTTTCTGCTTTTTAACACAATATTCACGTTTCCGTTGCCGTTTATCTAGTCGAAAATCACCTGTGTTACCATGTGGCGCTATTGCTGTTTGATTCTGTTATTGCCGCTGTTGGCATTTGAGCACAATTACAACGACCTGTACACCGTAAAGCTGAACCCTTCCCGGATTGATGCAGACAAGGTTTTTTTGCTCATAGACAAAAGCGACTACCGTTTGTATCTGTATGAGGATGTAACGCTCATCAAGATATACAAGGTGGTATTTGGCAATCGTGATATTTCAGACAAGTTTGTGCAGGGAGACCGCCGTACCCCCATCGGTACTTTCCGCATTTTGTCCAAGCGGTTCGACAACCGCTGGAGCCGTTTCCTGCACCTCAATTACCCCAACGAAGAATCTTACCAGAAATTCCATCAGCGCCAAAATAGCGGCCTCATCCGAAAAGGGGCAGACATTGGTGGCGGCATTGGCATTCACGGCGTTGAATACGCTTCCGGCATCCGGGACAGTTATGTAGACCAGCGCATCAACTGGACGCTGGGCTGCATAAGCCTGAAGAACGCGGATGTGAACGAACTGTATGACGTGGTGAAGGTAGGTACCCCGGTGGTGATACGCATTTGATGGTCACAAATCCTCCGCACTCCGCCGCTTCCGCTGCGGCCCCGTATTGTAGGCCTTTCCGAAACGATAGCTGAAACCCATTCTTACAGAAGGGTTCCGAAACCTGCGGGTAATATTTTCAGTGTAGGTATCGCCAAAAAAGAAACCCTCAGATACGTTGTAGGGGTGCAAAAAATCCTGAAAACGAAGGCTGACCGCGTATTTTCCATCGTTAAATTTTTTATTTACACCGAGGTAAAAAGTTAGCCAGCTGCCCACGTAGCCGTACAGGAACGGGTAAGGTGTGAAGTAACGAATATTACCTTCTGTCCCAAAACCTTTGGGGAATTGCCGTGTGGCGTTAACAGATGTTTCCATGTAGTTGTAGGTAAAGCGATGTGACGCGCGGAACTCCGTATAGCTATAAACAAGGTTGGTGTTCAGTTTGAAATGGGCTCCTATATTAAGGTTCAGATTGAGTGATGCGCCTGCTTTGCGGTGGCCCGCTATATTGGCGTAGCTGTTGTAAATAACGTGCTCTTTCATCAAGCGGACGCTCTGTATGCTGTTGTTCGCATAGTCGTAATAGGCAGACAGGTTTAAGGAGCTATTGTTGTCGAAAGAGGCTGAAATGCCTGCTTCTATATGATTGAGCCACTCAGGCACCAGGTTGGGGTTACCTTCGGTAATATTCAGCGAGTCACTGTAATCTGTTGCGGGCGTAAGATGATATGGGCTGGGCCGCCTGATGCGCCTGGCGTAGCCCAGCGTGGCAGATACTTTTGAAGAAATAGTACGGAATACCAGCAGGTTGGGTACCAGCGTACCGTACGGACGCAGGGCAATAGCCGCCGTTTGCCCGCCGGCCTTCAGTTGTGTGTATTCATACCGGAGGCCCGCCCTCACTTTCCACTTGCCTAAGGTTTGTTCATAACTGGCGTAAACGGCCGCCACGTTCTGCCGGAAATCAAAAAGCCGGGAACGGGCAGTGTCATGCTTATAGCCGGCGGCACTGTCAAACGTATACAGTTCATAGTCGGAATTTACCTGGCTGGCGGTGTATTTGAGGCCTGCTTCAAGCTTCCGTGAAGTAGAAAACGGGTGTGTATAGTCCGTTTGCAGCATCATGTCAGCGTTGGAGCCTGCGTTTTCATTTTTCTCGCGGTAATTCTGCTCGGTGTTTTCCACCTGCAGCATAGTATATCCGCTGCGGTTGTGGCGGGTGTTAAGGCCTGCAACAACAGACAATTCCCGGTTGTTGCTAAAGTGTTTGCTGTATGTGAGGCTGGCAAGGTGGTAGCTGTAATGCGCCTCCCGGTAGGTGGTGCGGCTGTAGGCGCGCCTTACATCCCCCTGCTGAAACTGTTGCGCTTCTAGTTCCTGTCGGCGCTTCACCGGAAATATACCCAGGCGCAGCAAAATGTCAAGAGACTGCGTGCTGTCTGGCTCCCAGCCACCCTCCAGGGTGAAAAAGTTGTTTCTGCCACGGAAGGCATTTTCCGTGTATTGCCGGTTCATAAATGTATTCAGTCCTCTTCGTTCAGATGTTTCGTTGTTGTATGAATTATAGAAGCCTTGCAGCACTTCGGCAGAGCCGGATATTTTACTGAGGCGATAGTTTAGTTTCAACGTGTAGCCTGTTTCCAGCTGATGGGCGTTGGCATTCAGCGTGCCAGTGATGCCGCGGAGGCGATTGCGTTTCAGCCATATCTGCAGCACGGCAGCCGCGCCTTCAGCATCATAGCGGGCGGACGGGTGGGTGATCACCTCAATGCGCGCAATATCTGCAGCAGTGAGCTGGCGCAGCAGGTCAGGAACATTGGTAGAGTAAAATTCTGCAGGTTTGTTGTTGATGAACACGCGCACATTGCTACCATGGAGAAATACATCACCATCCTGGTTAACACTGATAAAAGGCACCCGCTGCAACAGATCTTGTGCGTTGCTGCCGGCCGCCACTACGTCTGAGGCGGGGTTGTATACCAGCCCGTCTATGCGCCGCTCAATTGCCGGCGGCCGTTGAGACTGCACTTTCACTTCTTCCAGCTGCCGCGCAAGCGGTTGGAGGGTAATAGTGATGTTTTGAGCAGAAGGAGATACTACCGGCGTACAGCAGAATGGCGCATAGCCAAGGTAGCTGGTCTGCAGCAAATAATTGCCGGCGGCTATATTATCAAATACAAACAGCCCTGAAGAGCTGCTGCTTACGGTGGCGGCAATACTGCTGTCTGTACGCAGAAGCACTACTGTGGCAGCCGCAAGCGGTTGTTGCTGGTGGTTGCATACAACGCCCTTTATCTGTTGTGCCTGCGCAGAAGCGCAGTTCAGGGCCAGCAGGCTGCAAAGCAGTAGTTTTTGTGCCATGATGTAAAGAAAAGAGGCTCCGGGCGGCGCAGAAAATTATTTACATCATATGAAGGTTTTGCGAGACAAACAGCAGCCTTCAGCACAAAAAAAGGAACTGCATGGTAGTGCAGTTCCTTTTACCGGTATCAAAAATTATTGATTTTACAATTTTCCCCGCTTGATCTCTTCTACAACAGCCGGGTCAAGCAGGGTAGAGGTATCCCCGAGGTTGTCCAGTTCACCTTCGGCAATTTTACGCAGAATGCGGCGCATGATCTTGCCGGAACGTGTTTTGGGCAGCCCGCTTACAAACTGGATCTTGTCTGGTTTGGCAATGGGGCCAATAATGCGGGCTACGGTTTGCATAATATCCTTTTTAGTGAGGTCCGGATCTTTCACATGCATTTCTGAAATCACGAAAGCATAAATGCCCTGGCCCTTGATGTCATGCGGGTAGCCAACTACAGCGCTTTCTACCACGCCGGCGTGCATATTGATGGCGTTCTCTACTTCCGCCGTACCTATACGGTGGCCGCTCACGTTCAGCACATCGTCTACGCGGCCGGTGATGCGGTAGTAGCCGTCTTCATCACGCAGGCAACCGTCTCCCGTGAAGTACAGGTTTTCGAAGGTGGCAAAGTAGGTGGTACGGCAGCGCTCATGATCTCCGTACGTGGTGCGTATCATACCCGGCCATGGAAACTTGATGCAGAGGTTGCCATTTACGCCGTTGCCTTCAATTTCTTTACCGTTCTCATCTACCAGTACGGGTTGAATACCGGGTAGCGGCAGCGTGGCGTAGCCGGGCTTTTCAGGCGTGATGCCGGCAATGGGGGCAATCATGATGCCGCCCGTTTCCGTCTGCCACCAGGTATCTGTAATGGGGCAGCGGCCTTTACCGATCTGGTCTTTATACCAGTGCCAGGCCTCTTCGTTAATGGGTTCGCCCACGGTACCCAGAGTGGTGAGCGAGCTGAGGTCTTTATGGTTCACCGGCCCCAGCCCAAAGCCCATAAGGCTGCGAATGGCGGTGGGGGCGGTGTAGAGCACGTTTACCCTGAATTTGTCTACAATGTCCCAGAACCGGCCTGCGTCCGGGTAGGTGGGTACGCCTTCAAACATCAGCGTGGTGGCGCCGGCGCTCAACGGGCCGTACACAATGTAGCTATGCCCGGTTATCCAGCCAACGTCTGCCGTACAGAAATACACCTGGCCGGGCTTGTACTGGAAAGTATTGATAAACGTGTAATTAGCGTACACCATATAGCCGGCACATGTATGCACCACGCCTTTCGGTTTGCCGGTAGAGCCGGAAGTGTAAAGAATGAAGAGCATGTCTTCCGCGTCCATTTCCTCAGCCGGTACCGGCGGGTTGCCCATGGTCTCTACCTGCTTGATCTCGTCTTCCCACCATACGTCACGGCCTTTCAGCATGCTTACGGGAGTACGGGTACGGGTACATACAATTACCTTCTGTACGCTGGGGCAGGCCATCAGCGCATCATCTATTACGGATTTTAAAGGAATGTCTTTTGCGCCGCGGTACGCCCCGTCACAGGTAATTACCAGTGAGGCCTGCGCATCCTGTATACGGTCTGCAATAGACTGGGCGCTGAAACCGCCGAATACTACAGAGTGGATGGCCCCAATGCGGGCACAGGCCAGCACGGCAATAGCCAGCTCCGGTATCATGCCCATATAGATACATACGCGGTCTCCTTTCTTCACGCCGTTGTTCTTCAGCACATTTGCAAACTGGCACACCTTGTTGTACAGCTCGCGGTAGGTGAGAATACGATGTCTTTCTTCCGGATCATTCGGCTCCCAGATGATGGCCGGCTGGTTGCCCAGCGTGCCCAGGTGCCTGTCAAGACAATTTTCTGTAATGTTGAGCTTTGCGCCGGTGAACCATTTAACATCCGGTTGTTTAAAATCCCACTCCAGCACTTTGTCCCATTTCCGACGCCAGTAAAAATGATCGGCTACGTTGGCCCAGAATCCCTCCGGGTCAGTTACACTGTGCTGCCAGGCTTGCTGATAGTCTTCAAAATTCTTGAGTTGATATGGGTACGACATGATTCCCAAAACGTTTTTTTAGTTTATAACAGTTTTTGTAAACGGGGCTTAAATTTAGTGAATAAAGATTGAAGATTATCGAATTTACTACCAAGAAAATTGAATATAGTATAATAAAACACAAGCGGCAGCCTGTTTTAGCTGCCGCTTGTGTTTGTTATTTCCGCGCCTGGTCTACAGATTCTTCAGCCGTTCCTTGGCGTAATTGTGAATGTTTACCTCGTCTTTGCCTTCCGGTTTGGCATCTTTGACGAACTGCTGGTAAAACCGTTTTGCCCGCACGGGGTCTTGCATGTATTGGTCGTAGATACGTGCAATGCCGTACTGGCGCATGGGGTCATGGAACAGGTAATAAGCCGTATCGTAATGTTTAATGGCCGTTCTGTACTGCTTCATTTGCTCATAATTGCCCGCCATGGCTGTGTAATAGCTATCAAGGGTTTGGGACTTAGCCATGTCTATACATTCCTGCAGCAGCGCATTGCTGCTGTCAAACTGCCGCTTTTCCGAATAGGACAGCGCTGCGTAGTATTTTACGGTTTCCGGCGCCGCCCGGATGATGGCCATCATTTCATTATGTACCCGTATGCAGCTATCATATTGCTTCAGCGCGTAGTGAGATACGGCCAGGAATGAGCAGGCCATGGGATCTATCGTCCGCCTGCTCAGCAAGTGTTCTCCATACACCGTTACGTTCCTGAAATTTTTCTGAAGGTAGGCGGAACGGATGAGCAGCGTGCTTACCGTCAGTTGAGAACTGTCTGCGGCATAGTAGGTTTTCAGCACACTGTCTGCCATGGCAAAATCTTTTCTGTCAAGGTACTCGGCGCCGAGGAAGGTAACCACGCCTACATCTCGTGGGTTAAGGGCATACGCCTGCTTCATGTAATAGAAAGCGGTGTCCTGCATGCCCACCACGTTGGCACAGGCGTTGCCCAGCTGCTTGAGGTAGGCCGCATTATTGGGCCGCAGCTTCAGCAGCCTTTCAAAATACACCACAGACTGCGCATGGTTTTTCTGGTTGCGCGCCAGTATGCCCAGGTGCTGGTTGGCGGCAATATGGTTGGAATCCAGCTCAAGTACGCGTTTATAATTGTTTTCCGCCTGTGCAGGCTGCCCTGCCTGAAAGTATGCATTAGCCAGCAGGGACAGGCCGTTGGTATGCTGCGGTTTCACCGTTTCCTCAAGGTACCGGATAATCTTGTCAAACTGCTGCTCCTGGATGTAGTCCATCACCAGGCTCTTGTCAAACTGGTCTTGCCGCAAATTTTCCTGTGCATACAGGGGAGTAGCGCAGAGCAATGTTAAAGCGAAGAGTACGATTATTTTCATGCGAATGCGTTTTCTTCTTATAAAACTAATAATTTAGTTATTAAAAGAAAAATTTAGTTGGAAGGCTTTAAGGGAATGAATCAGGGTCAACAAAAAAAGCAAAAAGGAGATGGCTCCCTTTTGCTTTTCAGAAAATTAACCTGGTTGATTTTTGAGGGTCACCCTTCGTTTTCCGTAGTGATGATGGTAACGCGGTTGGCCAGCGGCGCCTCAATGGGCATTTCCTGGTAGGAGAGGCTGCTGACGCCTCTTATTTTGGTAACCGGGATGGCGTTGATTTCACGGTCAGGGGAAAAATGCTGCAACTCGCCATGTACGGTAACGGTTACATGTGAAATGGAATTGCCGCCGGTTTCATGTAGCTGACGGATGAACCCGGCAATTACTGCCCGTAGTTGTTCTTCGTGCAAGGTTGCGGTGTCAGATTGTTGCATGGCGTTTGACTTTTGGGTGATAAAAACATGTTTTGGTACATGTGCCCGGGTAGCCTGTTTCTTTACGCTATTGTGCATTAGCGGGGCCTGTACTTGTTGCTGTGAGCCAGCAGGGTTTTCAGCAGGTTGTCACCAACCGCCAGTATCTTGTCTTTTTCTGCGTTGCTGAATGCCTTTTTTGTTTTTGTTTTCCGGTAAAAGGTAGCCTCACTCCAGCCACACTCCTGGCATACAGACTCCCGGAAAGATTTCGGTAACTGTATCATTTCAGTGTGGATGTCAGACAGGAGGTTGACGGATGAAAGTTTTTTTGATTCCATTTGCGAATAATTTTGTCAGATTGATGAATAAATGCGCAAAATGTCAATGAAAATGTTATATTGATATAGTGAACATCATACAATTCATTGACAATTATTACAAGTATAACAAAATTTATTTACAGTGGAATCAGTCTCCAAAAATATAATTCATGAGGGCGCACGGTTAAAACAAATTGTGCGGGACAAGCGCATGAAGATCCTTGATTTTGCTGAGCTGGCGGACTTCTCAAACCAGATTGCGCATTATTATTTCCGCAAGGAAGCCATCAAAAGATCTACTCTTCTGGAGTTCTGCACATTATTGGGCATTAGTCTTGACGAGTTTTACAATTGGTCAAATCCCCGCCGTCCCGCCCTGCAACCCGCATCGGATTTTCATTATGGCCAGCGCCTGAATGAGCTGATAGAGGAAAAGGGGTTGAACAAAACCAAGCTGGCAGAGCGTATGGGCTTGAGCCGGCGCGCGCTGTACAACCTGCTGGAGAAGGCGGTGTTCAGCACGGAGCAGTTAAAAAAAATATGCCAGGTGCTGGAGGTTGGCCAGAAAGAGTTCCTGGGGCACAGCGGTGTGGAAGACGGAGGTATAGACCTGTCTGATGTGGAAAGCTGGAAAGACAAATACTACAAACTGCTGGAAGACCACAACAAAGTGCTGGTGGAAATGGCCCGCCTGCGGGAGGAGCTGCGGAACAAGGCCTCCTGAAAAAAAGGTGCCGCTGCCTGCAGGGCAACAGCACCCGGGGGTTCTCAGTAGTCAAAGGATGATATGTGCAATTCCAATTATAATCCCCTGCAAGTTAACCGCAATCCTTCCCTTACCCGCCCGCTATCGGGAAAACGATTTATAAATACGGGAATTTTTTTCCTCATATCCCCTTGAGGGTCTTGACTGTTTAAGGCATATTACATATATTAGCATATTCTATATTTGTTTTACGATTATCCCTATTAGTCTATGAAGAGCTGTCTACTGGCTGTGTTTATGTGCTTTTTGTTGCTGGGTGGCAAGGCTCAGCGCGCTTCTGCACCGGCGTTGAAAGAGTTTGAAGCGTTCTGGAAAAGACTCCATACTGCCATCATCAAAAAAGACTACCAGGCTTTGAGCCAGTATACGGAGTTTCCGCTGGTGGTGAAAAAAAGCCTGGCGGATACAACCGTACAAACCGTTGGTCGCGAAGAATTTCCCGCATTTTTCAAGAACTACCTGGAGCTGCCTGTTGCCGGTGATTTTGGCAACAAATACGAGCTGCTGCGTGCGCGTAAAACGCTTAACGAAGATGACATAGCATTAGTAACAGACGATTCTGCCTCCGTTGAGGATTTTGAGTTCCAGAAGGTGAATGGTGGCTGGAAGCTGGTATACGTATATGCTACTGCGGAAATTGAGTAAGTTGTGAACGGCGCCGGCTAAACGTTCCCGGTGGCCAGATAGCCGGCTTCATTTTCGAATTATTTTGAATATAAATTATATTTATACAGCAGTCCCCTTCTTTCCCCAAATTTCTCTATCCAGAAATCAATTATTCCCGTAACTTTGCACGATTTTTTAGTTCGATGCGGGCTGAGAGATCGCATGGTTTTTCATTATCAATAGCTAATAAAAAAAGATGCCCAAAGACACCTCCATCAAATCTGTTCTCATTATCGGCTCCGGTCCTATTATTATTGGTCAGGCCTGTGAATTTGACTATTCCGGCTCCCAGGCGGCGCGTTCGCTGCGGGAAGAAGGAATCAAAGTGATTTTGATCAATTCCAACCCGGCCACTATCATGACGGACCCTATGATGGCAGACAAGGTTTACCTGCTGCCTTTAACAGTGGAAAGTATTGAGCAGATACTGGAAGAGAACCAGATAGACGCCGTACTGCCTACCATGGGTGGCCAGACGGCGCTCAACCTTTGTAAAGAAGTAGATGAGCTGGGAATTTGGGAAAAGAATAACGTTAAACTGATAGGGGTAGACATCAAGGCCATAGACAAGGCTGAAGACCGTGAGCAGTTCCGCCAGTGGATGATTGAACTGGGCGTGCCGGTGGCTCCCGCGCGCACGGCCAATTCCCTGCTGGAAGGTAAGGAGTTTGCCCAGGAAATAGGGTTCCCGCTGGTTATACGCCCCTCCTTCACACTGGGCGGCACCGGCGGCGGTTTTGTACACAGCAAGGAAGACCTGGATGAGGCGCTTGACCGTGGCCTTACCGCTTCACCCGTACACGAAGTGCTGGTAGAAAAAGCGGTACTGGGCTGGAAGGAGTATGAACTGGAATTGCTGCGGGACAAGAATGACAACGTTGTGATCATCTGTACCGTTGAAAACCTCGACCCGATGGGTATCCACACCGGAGATTCCATTACCGTGGCCCCCGCCATGACCCTGAGCGATACCGCTTTCCAGGACATGCGCAACAAGGCCATCATGATGATGCGCCAGCTGGGTAATTTTGCCGGCGGCTGTAATGTGCAGTTTGCCCTGAACCCGGAAAACGAAGAACTGATCGCCATCGAGATCAACCCCCGCGTGAGCCGCTCCTCCGCCCTGGCTTCCAAAGCTACCGGCTACCCCATTGCCAAAATAGCTTCCAAACTCGCCATCGGCTATACGCTTGACGAGCTGGAGAACCAGATCACCAAAACCACCTCCGCCTATTTTGAGCCCGCGCTGGACTATGTAATTGTGAAAATGCCGCGCTGGAACTTCGATAAATTCAAAGGAGCAGATGATACCCTGGGCCTGCAGATGAAGTCTGTAGGCGAAGTGATGGCCATTGGCCGCACCTTCCCCGAAGCGCTGCAGAAAGCCTGTCAAAGCCTGGAGAACGATGCGGTAGGCCTTGGCTACTACGGCAAGTCCCTGATGAAGAGTGAACAGCTGGTGGAAAAACTGAAGCGCCCCACCTGGGACCGTATTTTCCGCATCAAAGACGCGCTGATGGAAGGCATGTCCGTTAAGTCCATTCACCAGGCCACGCAGATAGACCGCTGGTTCCTGCACCAGATCAATGATATTGTAACGCTGGAGAAACAACTGGGCGAGCATGACCTGGCCTCCGTTCCCCTTGACATGTTGAAAACTGCCAAGGAAATGGGTTTCTCAGACAAACAGCTGTCTCTCATTTTCGGTAACTGCGAAGAAGAGGAAGTGTACGAAAAACGGAAGGCCGCAGGCATTACCCGCACCTACAAAATGGTAGACACCTGCAGCGCAGAGTTCGAAGCCAAAACCCCGTACTTCTACTCAGCTTTCGACACGCAGAACGAAAGCATTCCCACCGGCAAAAAGAAAGTAATAGTGCTTGGCTCAGGCCCCAACAGAATTGGCCAGGGCATTGAATTTGACTACTGCTGTACCCATGGCCTGCAAGCTATCCAGGAGTGCGGCTATGAGGCCATTATGGTGAACTGCAACCCGGAAACCGTATCTACAGACTTTGATATGGCAGACAAGCTCTACTTTGAACCGGTATTCTGGGAGCACCTCTGGGAAATTATTGAGCTGGAAAAACCGGAAGGCGTTATTGTACAGCTGGGTGGCCAAACGGCGCTGAAACTGGCCAAACGGCTTACGGAGAAAGGCGTGAAGATCATCGGCACCTCTTTTGACAATATGGATATTGCCGAAGACCGCGGCCGCTTCTCAGACCTGCTGAAAGAACTGGAAATACCTTACCCGAAATACGGCACCGCCTTTAATACGGATGATGCCATTGACGTGGCCAAAGAAGTTGGCTACCCCGTACTGGTGCGCCCCTCTTACGTATTGGGTGGCCAGCGGATGCGCATCGTTATCAATGAAGAAGAGCTGGAACAATCCGTACTGAGCCTGCTGAAACACCTGCCGGGTAACAAGATATTGATTGACCACTTCCTTGACCGCTGCCAGGAAGCAGAGATAGACGCCATTTTTGACGGGGAGAACTTCCATGTAATGGGCGTGATGGAACACATTGAGCCTGCCGGCATCCACAGCGGAGACAGCAACGCAGTGTTACCAGCCTTCAATCTGAGCCAGCTCATAGTAACCACCATGGAGTACTATGCTGAAAAAATTGCCCGCGCGCTGGACATCCGTGGTCTCATCAACATCCAGTTCGCCATCAAAGACGGGCAGGTGTTCGTAATTGAAGCCAACCCCCGCGCATCCCGCACCACGCCGTTCATTGCAAAAGCATACCAGGTACCTTACCTCAACATTGCCACCAAAGTGATGCTGGGCGCTAACAAACTGACAGACTTCAAGATCGAGAAAAACCTGAAAGGCTTTGCCATCAAGGAACCGGTGTTCTCCTTCAACAAGTTCCCGAATGTAAACAAGGCGCTGGGGCCTGAAATGAAATCTACCGGTGAGGCCATCCGCTTCATCAAAGACCTGCGTGATCCTTACTTCAGAACACTTTACAAAGAAAGAAGCATGCACCTGAGTAAATAACCGGTGCTGATAAGATAACGGAAGGTGTATCGCAAAAAGCGGTACACCTTTTTTGTTGCGGGGTAATTGCTTTTTCACTGCCGGAAAATCCCTAAATTTAGGACGTACCATTGTTTGTAAATATGTTTGTTAATCTCTGGAAATCCGCACCCTTCCTGCGTTTGATATGGCCGCTCATAGCAGGCATCGTCACCGGGCTCTACTTGGCAATTGTACCATGGCATTTACTGATCGTTTGCTGCGCCGGCTGGCTTGTCCCTGCATTGTTGAGCATTACATGGCGGTACCGTTTGCGTTACCTCCGGGGAGCTGCTGTAGCGGGCATGGTGTTCTGGCTGGGCATGTGGCTGGTATATCAGCAGGATGTGCGGCACCAGGCCAGTTGGTATGGGCATACGAAAGAAGATACTTTGACACTGGCCGTTACGCTGCTGGAAGATCCCGTAAAAAAAACAGCCTCATGGAAGGCAGAGGCCCGCGTTACACACGTGTACAAACAAAGCCCTCAGCCTGTTACCGGCAACATGCTGCTGTACTTCCGGGAAGCGCCGCCGCTTCACTACGGCAACAGCCTCTTGCTGCGTGCCGCCGTAAGGCCCATCCAGGGCATGGGTAACCCCGGCGCTTTCGACTATGCGAGGTATTGCCGCTACCAAAATTTGTTTCACCAGGCGTTTCTGCAACCTGCCAACTGGCAAAAGCTGGAGGGCAACAAAGGACAGTTACTGGAAACCTGGCTGATTGCCGCGCGCAACTATTGCCTCAACACGCTGAAAACGCATATCCCGCACCGTGAGGAGTACGGCGTGGCGCAGGCCTTGCTCATAGGCTACCGTGGCGAGCTTGACAAAGACATAGTGCACGCCTACAGCAATACAGGAGTGGTGCACATCATTGCCATCTCCGGCCTGCACCTGGGCCTCATTTATGTAACGCTGCTCCAACTGCTGCGCTGGCTGCCGGCCCGCCGCCTCACCAACATTGCAAAAGCACTGATATTGATTGCCGTGCTCTGGGCTTTTGCGCTGCTTACCGGGGCTTCGGCATCGGTGCTGCGCTCTGCCGTGATGTTTACTACCATTGCCGTGGGACAGTTTATGATAAACCGGCATGCCAGTACTTTTAACACACTGGCCGCAGCTGCCTTCCTGCTGCTGTGCTACAACCCGTTTTTCCTGCTGGATGCAGGTTTCCAATTGTCATTTCTGGCCGTGGCCGGCATTTTGATCTGCTACAAACCTGTTTATGATAGCTGGATGGTGCGCAACCGCTGGCTGGACAAGATATGGCAGATGGCCGCCGTATCATTGGCCGCGCAGGTGTTCACCTGGCCTGTGTGTTTACTGTACTTCCGGCAGTTCCCGAATTATTTTTTACCGGCTAACCTGGTAGCAGTGCCGCTTTCCACCATTCTGCTGTATGGGGAAATATTGCTGGTGGCCCTTCCATGGCTGGGCGGCTTTGCCGGGCCTGTGCTGCAATGGGGCATCCGCGGGATGAACGCAGCCGTGCAGTGGATAGATGGTCTGCCAGGTGCGGTTACGGCCGGTATCTACATCGGTACTGCGCAGATGTATTGCCTCTATGCTTTAACCATAGCGGTTTGCGTATGGTGGCTGCTCAAACGGCGCGTAGCCTGCCTGTATGCATTAGCTGCATTTTTAGCCTACGTTGGCTTGAGGGCTGTTCGTAATATTGACATAGCTGCGCAGCAAAAGCTGGTGGTATACAATGTGCCGCGGAAAACACTGGTGGAGTACATAAGCGGCAGGCGCGCCCTGCGTTGGGGTGATACGCTGGCGGATATGGAGAAGTATACCGCCCCTGCACATCTGGAGATGGGGATCAATACGGTGAGCACTTCCACGTTCTCACCCTCATTACTCCTCTGCAACGGCAAACGTATACTGCTCTGGAAAGGGCGCTATCTGCCCGCCACCCCACTACAGCACAAAATAAACGTTCATTACCTGGTACTATCCGCCAACGCACCGCAGAACATTGAGCAGTTTGATGATTTTTTTATATACGAAAAAATAATTTTTGATGCCTCCTGTCCAGCTTTCCTGCTCCGGAAATGGAAAAGTAAATGTAACAAGCTACCTTTGCGCTGCTTTTCGGTTCCGGATAAAGGAGCCTTTGTTGTAAATCTCTAATTATTTCCTTGCATGCAAAAGCAAATTAAATCAGCACTGATCTCCGTTTTCTATAAAGACAACCTGGAGAACATCGTTAAAACATTGGGCCAGCAGGGTGTTACCATCTACTCCACCGGCGGTACGCAAAAGTTTATTGAAGAACAAGGCGTAAAATGCGTGGCGGTAGAAGACTTGACAGCATACCCTTCCATACTGGGCGGGCGTGTGAAAACCCTTCACCCCAAAGTGTTTGGCGGTATTCTGGCGCGCCGGGAAAACAAGCAGGACCTGGAGCAGCTGGCCCAGTACGAAATACCGGAAATAGACCTCGTGATTGTTGATCTTTACCCTTTTGAAGAAACCGTTAAAAGCACGTCTGAAGAACAGGCTATTATAGAAAAAATTGACATCGGCGGCGTTTCCCTCATCCGCGCGGCCGGTAAAAATTATAAAGATGTGGTGATAGTAGCCTCCAAAAACCAGTACGCAGACCTGGAAAAGGCGCTGGTAGAAGGAAAGGGAGCCACCACCCTGGAGCAGCGCCGTCAGTTTGCCGCCAAAGCCTTTGAGGTGTGCGCACATTACGATGTTGCCATTGCAGGCTACTTCCTGCAAAACAGCGAAAAAGACTACTTCCAGCTTTCCGTACCGCAGGGCCAGGTTTGCCGTTATGGCGAAAACCCCCACCAGAAAGGCGTTTTCTACGGTAACCTGGAAGATATGTTTGACAAGCTGCATGGTAAGGAACTGTCTTACAACAACCTGGTAGACGTAGATGCGGCCGTACAGCTTATTGCTGAATTTACTGATACCACTTTTGCCGTGATCAAACACACCAACGTATGCGGCATTGCCAGTCGTGTTACATTGACCGCCGCCTGGGAAGCAGCGCTGGCGGGAGACAAAGAAAGCGCCTTTGGCGGGGTACTGGTTTGCAATAAAACCGTAGATGCCGCCACCGCCCAGTCTATCAACGAAATTTTCTTCGAAATACTGATAGCGCCTGGCTTTGAGCCGGCCGCGCTGGAAATTCTGCAGGCCAGGAAAAACCGCATCCTGCTGTTACAGAAACAGCCGCTGAAAACGCCGCAGATGTTCAAGAACGTGCTGAACGGCGTGCTGGTGCAGGATAACGATGAAGGCAGCTTCAAAACCTGGGACGAGTCTGGCGCACAACCTGCCACTGAGGCCCAGAAGGCAGACCTGGAGTTTGCCAATATTGTATGCAAACACCTGAAATCTAACGCCATAGCATTGGTGAAAGAGCGCCAGCTGGTGGGCAAAGGCTGCGGCCAAACCTCCCGCATAGACGCACTGCGCCATGCTATTGAAAAGGCCAAACAGTTTGAGTTCAGCCTGCAGGGCGCTGTAATGGCTTCAGATGCGTTCTTCCCCTTTGATGACTGCGTACGTATTGCCAAAGCAGAAGGCATCACCGCTGTTATTCAACCCGGCGGCTCCATCCGTGACAATGATTCTATCACGTATGCCAAAGAGAACGGCATGGCCATGGTGATTACCGGGATGCGCCATTTTCGTCACTAACAGAAAGAACGTTTATCTCATAGAGGGCTGACCAGACCGGTCGGCCCTTTTTTCATTGGCATGTGGGCTTTTCCCCGCTATTTTTCAGTTATCGCCGGCTCGCCGGTGTAGGGCTTTAACACCACACCATTTTACCATTAATTTTGTACTATTGCCGTAGCAGATGCCATTCTTACAGCAACATATGATGAAGGAAGCCGATGATGCGCAGTTGGTCCGGAAATACAAGGAAACGGGAGAACTGACGTATCTGGCCGCGTTGTATGAGCGATATATGAACCTGGTATACGGCGTATGCCTCAAGTATTTCGATGAAGAGGCCAGTAAAGATGCCGTGATGCAGATCTTTGAGGAACTGGTAGACAAAGTGAAGCAGCACGAGGTGCAAAGCTTCCGCGGCTGGCTGCATGTATTGGCCCGCAACCACTGCCTCATGAAGATCAGGGCAACCAAAGGCCGGGTGGTGTCTATTGAGGAGAACGGGTTTATGGAATTGGGTGAAAATAATCATCCTGATAACGGATTCAGCCTGGAAAACAACCTCCAGGCCATGGAAAAATGCCTGGAAGGCCTGCCGGAAGAGCAAAAGCGGAGCGTACACCTGTTTTACCTGCAGGAAAAGAGTTACCGCGAGGTGGCAGACATTACAGGCTATGAAATGAATAAAGTAAAAAGTTATATACAGAACGGGAAAAGAAACCTGAAGATCTGTATGGAGAAAAATTAATGGCTGATAATCAAGGACATATTAAACCTACCGCGGAGCTGATCCGCCAGTACCTGGAGGGCACGCTGGACGATAAGACCATGCACGCCCTTGAAAAACAGGCGCTGGACGACCCGTTTCTGGCTGAAGCGCTGGAAGGTTTTGCCATACACCCGGCTGATCAGCAGCCTGCCCTTGAAGATCTGCAATCCCGCCTGGAAAAAAGGGTGAGCGGCGAAGATAAAAAACCGGGCGGCGGCGGCGTAGTACGACGCCTTGATTACAAATGGCTGGCCGCTGCAGCCGTACTGCTGATAATAGCCGTGGGCGCCCTGCTGATCATGAACCGTCCACTGCAGCCAGTAAATGACATTGCACAGGTAACAGAGCCCCGGCGCGCAGATTCTACCGCCGCTGCCGGTGCAACAGCTGCAGATACAGTGCCTGCCGCCGCAGAAGCGCAGAAGCCAGCTACAGCAGGCCCTGAAACGGCAGATAGGGCGAACCCGTCTTCCGTCAAACAGGCAAAAGAAGCTCCTGCCCCACTGACGGCCCGCACAAGACAGGAACAGGCTGCAAAACCTGCTCCACCGCCTGCTGCGGCCCCTGCACAGGAAACGGAAGGAACGCCCGGCCAGGCGGCTTTCGACAGCCGTAAACAATTTATTCGGGGACTGCCAAAGAATGCCAGCAAACAGCTGGTTTATGGAAAAGCCAGCCCTGAAAAAGCTGCGCTGAAACATCCAACGCTCGCATTCACCGAAAAAATAGACACTATCAGGATAGGCAAATACGCCGCAGATTCCACTACTTACGCCATGCAGACCGCGCCTCCATCTAAAGTGGAAGGAAAGATAACCGGCGCGCCCAATCCCTATCCCAACTATAATAGCCAGCACGATGAGCGCCTTATCAGCGGTGTGGTGGTAGATGCCGAAACCGGCCGCCGCCTGCCCGGTGTTTCTGTTATAGAGAGCGGCACCAACCGGGGTGTGGTAACAGATACCTCCGGCACTTTTGCCATGCGGGTAAGCCCCCGTAACGATGTGAAGCTGGACTTTTCCTACGTCGGTTATGAGAAAACCAACGTGGCCGTGTCTGCCGGCAATGCAGACAAGCTCAATGTGAAACTGCCGGCTAATAACCAGGCACTGGCAGACGTAGTGGTGGTGGGTTATGGAACGCAAAAGAAGCAAGACAGAACAGGGGCTGCCAACATCCAGATCAGGGGAATCAGCAGCCAGCCTTCTGCAGAAAAAGCTAAAGCGCCACACCCTGCCGTTTCTATTAAAATCTATAGTGACTACCTTGAGTCCCGCAGAAAACTGGTGATACCCGGCCTGTTGGAGAATAAAAGCGGGCAGGTACGTTTAACCTTCACCGTGATGCCAGACAGTACGCTGCGGCACTTTAAAGTACTGGAGTCTATGGGAGATGTGGCCAATAAGGCCGCCATCAGGATCATCAAGGAAGGCCCCAGGTGGGCGCCTGCCTCCAACGGCAAAAGGGCTACGGCAGAGGTAACAGTGCCGCTGTTGCTGCTGAAGCAGGAGTAACGGAAAACAAACAGGGCGTATCAGTGATATCGATACGCCCTGTTTTTATGCTTGTTATTCACGGATTATTTATTTCTCTCTTTCCATAGCTGGTTGAAAGACTTGGGCGCAAAAACAGGCATGCCCCGCTCATCGTCTCCCCATGCTTTCCCGAACAGTTTCCCGATAACCATGTTTTTGGTTTTCCCGCCTACCAGGTTCATCATACGCCGGCTAAGGCAGGCCTGTTTCCAGCCGAACCAGCCCAGTTTTTCCCCGCCGGAAGTGTGATGTTCTTCTACCGCTTTGTGGCGGTTGTGAAGCAGCAGCTCGTGCAGGTTGATGCGCACGGGGCATACCTCCGTGCAGTTGCCGCAGAGGGAAGAGGCAAAGCTGAGGTGCATGTATTTTTCAATGCCCTGCAGGTGTGGGGTAATTACCGCGCCAATGGGGCCGCTGTAGGTGGTTTTGTAGGTATGCCCGCCAATGTTCTTGTATACGGGGCAGGCGTTGAGGCAGGAGCCGCAGCGGATGCAGTAAAGGCTTTCCCGCGCCTCCACATCTTTCAGGATGTTGGTGCGGCCGTTGTCTATAAAGATCACGTACATCTCTTCAGGGCCGTCTGTTTCACCTTCCTGCCGCGGGCCGCTTAAAATGGTGTTGTAGGAGGTGATCTGCTGCCCTGTGCCGTAGGTGGCCAGCAGCGGCCAGAAAAGGGCCAGGTCTGTAATGGAGGGCAGCACCTTTTCAATGCCTACCAGTGCTATATGGGTTTTGGGGAAGGAGGTACTGAGCCTTGCATTCCCCTCGTTTTCCGTAACGGCAATGCCGCCAATGTCTGCAATAATAAAGTTGGCGCCGGTGATGCCCACTTCTGCTTCCAGGTATTTCTGACGCAGTTTTTCCCGTGCTACAAGTGTCACTTCTTCAGGGCTGAGCTTCGGGTCAGAGCCCAGCTTGTCTGCAAAAAGCTGCGCCACCTGCTCCTTGCTTTTATGCATGGCCGGCGTTACAATGTGGTAGGGCGGCTCATTGTCCAGTTGCTGAATGTACTCTCCCAGGTCCGTTTCCACGCTTTCAATACCGTGCTCATGCAGGTAATCATTCAGGTGGATCTCTTCCGTGGCCATGGACTTGCTTTTCACCACGGTTTTGCAGTTCTTGGCCTTGCAGATGGCCAGTATTTCTTCACGCGCCTGTTCCGCATTTTCCGCCCATATCACCTTACCGCCGCGCTTCATGAAATGCATCTCGAAATCTTCCAGGTGCTTGTCAAGGTGCTCAATGGCTTTCCATTTCACATTTTTGGCGCGCTCGCGGGCTGTGGGGAGGTCCGCAAACTGCAGCTTGCCGTTCTTCACGGCAGCGTTATACTTGCTGATATTGAAGTTGATGGTATTGCGGTGCCCAAGGTCCGCCGCTTTTGCTTCACTTTCGGAAAGAAAGGTACTGGCCGTCTTGTTCATATGCCTGTAAAGATAGTGAAAAAGTGTTCGGGTGTTTTGATCCTCAACGGGTTTGCAGCTTTTGTATCAATAAACACAAAAATCGTATCAAATATCCTCTTCCTCCAGGTGCTGCCCGGTGGCAATTTTATCCAGCGCGGCATAAAATTCCGCGCCGTACTTGCGGGTGATAGCTTCCTCCAGGAAGCGGTACACCGGTACCTGCAGCTGGTTGCCCAGTTTACAGGCAGGTTTGCAAATGCTCCACTTGTCGTAATTCACCGCTTCAAAGCTCTCGTATTTGGTGACGCGGATGGGGTAGAGGTGGCAGGAGATAGGTTTTTTATAATCTATCACCCCGTCTTTATACGCCTTTTCAATACCGCAGCCCACAACCCCGTTGTCATCTATGGTAGCATAGGCGCAAATGGCGCCGTTTACAATGGGCGTTACATGCCCATGCTCATCGTCCCAGGTGTGGAAGCCTGTCTGTTCTATTTCGGCAATACCGGCTTCGCGCAGGTATGGCTTTATTTTCGGGTAAATTTTCTTCAGGATGGGCAGCTCTGCTTCCTCCAGCGGTGCGCCGCAGTCTCCGGCCACGCAGCAGGCCCCTTTGCAGGCGGTAAGGTTGCATACAAAGTTTTTCTCTACCACTTCGTCACTGATATATTTATCATCGATCACTATCATCTTGCTCTCAATTAGCCTTCCATTGCAGGGTTTTGACCAGGTGCCACATGTCTTCCTCCAGGAAGCGGTGCAGCGGCGCCAGGGAGTCTGCATTGGGCGGTGCGTAAAAATACAAAGCTCCGCGCAAAAAATGGCGTCCTGAATCTGTGGCGTAAAACTGCTTGGCCGAGGCTGCATTGCCGCCCACCTCGTAAAACAGCCCGTGTACCCGGTGATGGGTGTGAATATCCTGTTCCTCTATGGATTCTGCCTTGTAGGTGTGCTTATAGGTGAGCTTGAAGGCGTCGTTTATAAGTTTGTCAAGGCTGTTGCGGGCGCCTATTTCCTTGTAGCTCAGGTAAATTTTTCCGTTGAAGGAGGGGAAGTCAATGTTGATCCACCAGGGATTTTCGGCTTTTTCGTCAAAAAAAAGCGTGTCTTTCACGATGCCGGCGTAAACAGGGTACTCAAAAGTGTAGGGGTAGCCCGGTTCATTGAAGGTCTGGTACTTCTTTTCCGGCAGGTCTATCCTGAAATAGCCCCTGGGCTTGGGGGTGGAACCCTGCTGTGCGCAGGCTGCCAGTAGCAGGGGCAGCGCCGCTACTAAAAAAATTACTGCTCTCATTCCGTTTCTACGCCAGATTTAATGGTCACCTGCACCTTCTGGATGCGCATTTTGGTGACCTCCAGTATGGTAAAATCAAAGTTCCCGTAGGTGATAACGCTGTTCTCTTCCGGGAATTTACCGGAGAGCTCCAGTATCAGCCCGCCAATGGAATCGCTTTCGCCCTTAACGGCCTCAAAGGTATCCGGGGCAATGTTGAGGATGCGGCAAACATCGTTCAGCATGGTTTTGCCTTCAAATACGTAGGTATGGTCATTTACCTTGTTGTAGTTGAACTCTTCTTCGTCAAACTCGTCTTTGATATCGCCTATCACCTCTTCCATGATATCTTCCAGGGTAACAATACCGGAGGTGCCGCCAAACTCGTCTACCACCACGGCAAAGTGCATGTGCCGCGTCTGGAACTCGTTAAGCAGGTCTTCTATCAGCTTGTGCTCGTGCACAAAAAAGGGCTGGCGCAGTACTTCGTGCCAGTCAAAGGCATCGCCCTTGCCCAGGTGCTGCAGCAGGTCTTTGGTGTGCACCACGCCTACAATAGTATCCAGGTTGTTTTTATACACGGGCAGGCGGGAGTAATGCAGCTCCGCTACCTGTTTTACTACTTCGCTGAAGGGGGCATCATACTCCAGGCCGTTCACGTCAAGCCGGGTGCGCATGATCTGTTTCACGGCAATATTGCCGAATTTGAGGATGCCGCGTACAATGTTCTTCTCTTCCTGGGAAGCGCCGGGCTCCACGCTCATTTCAATCACCTCATCTATTTCCTGGTAATTGATGGGCCGGGTGTTGCGGTGAAAAAGACGGGCCTCCACGCTTTCGCTCAGGTTCACAAAAAAGTTGCTCACAGGTTCCAGGGTAGCGTGAATAATGTGCACAAACCAGGCAAAGTAGGTGGCAAAGCGCAGGTTGTTCTGTGTAGCCCATACCCTGGGGAGTATCTGTCCGAAGAACAGCAGTACAAAGGTGATGATGGCAATGCGCACCACAAAGGAAACCAGCGCCAGGTGCTGGAGGCTTTCCACCTGGTATATGAGGTAATTGGTGATGAAAATGAAGGCGATATTGAACAGGATGTTGGCGATCTGCAGGGATGCCAGCAGGGATTTGGGGTTTTCCAGCAGCCGCGTGATCATTTTACCCGCATTGTTCTGCCGGGTTTTCAGCACGTTGAGGTCTTTGTAGTTCAGGGAAAAAAAAGCCACTTCCGCCCCGGAAACAATGAAGGTCAGCAGCAGGAGGAAGAAGATAACGAGCAGAAACACCACAATATTCGGCGACGGAGACGCCAGCTCTTGCAACAAAACACTCTTGAACGGTAAAATACCAGCCGATAGGTGAACCAAGATATTTAAGCTTTGGTCAAAAATAATGGGAAAGAAATTCAGTTCGCTGATTGAATCGCTTTCCCGCATGCAAATATAAAGAATGTACCGTTACGGGCGGATATTCTTGTAAAACCTGTGACCTTCAACGGTTGCTAAAAGGGAAGATCGTCCGCCGGCTCGCTCATGGGCGGTATTTCCATACCGGGGTAGCCTTCGCCATGGCTTTGGCCGGCGTGCCCGCCGGAAGTACCGGAGGCATGGTGATGGTGAGGTACGGGGTGGTCCCCGTTGTTCACGTCCATCCGTTTGTCCAGCATTACCAGGTTATCTCCTACCACCTCAGTAGCAAATTTTTTATTGCCTTCCTTGTCTTCCCAGCTACGGGTACGCAGGCGCCCTTCTATATATACCAGGCTGCCTTTGTGGAGGTATTTTTGAGCCAGCTCAGCCAACCCTCTCCAGAGGACTACGGTATGCCATTCTGTTTGGGAAATAAGCTTGCCGGCGCGGTCTTTAAAAGTTTCGGTAGTAGCCAGGGAGAATTTGGCCACTGCAATATTGCCTTCCAGGAATTGAACATCGGGGTCTCTGCCAAGATTGCCAATCAGGATTACTTTATTAACACCTCTCATAATTGTAGGTTTTAATCTGTCCTATTATAATATAGTTCTGCTCACGGTCAACCTTACTAAAGTTAATGTTTTTTTCCAATCAACACATCAAATTTTTAGCCATGTTCCGCGTGGCGTCAACGTTGCAGGTAATCCACGATGATCTTGGGGAAGGCGTAATTCTTCAGTTGCGCTTCCGTTACCTGCAGGTAGCCTTCCGGCGTTTTGAACCCCGCCGGAACAGATAGCTGGAGAAAGCGGGCGTGGATGGTCTGGTGTGTAAGCTGCTGCTTTATTTCCACAGCCGGCGCGGCAATTTTATACGCATGCCGGCCCATGAGGCGTTGAAAGAGAGGAGATTGCAGTACCGTTTCATCCGCAGCGGGGGCGGGCGTTTCAATCAGCACAAACTCGTGCAGGTTTTCCCAGATGTCTTTTTCCGTGCGTTTGCGGATAAAGAGCTGGCCGTTCCTGCGCAACAGCAGGTAGTTGAAATAACGTTTCCGGATCACCAGCTTTTTGGATTTCACCGGTACCAGGTCTGTGAGCCCTTTGAGGAACGCCTCACAACGGGCGGCCAGCGGGCAGCTCTGGCAGAGGGGCTGCTGGGGCTTGCATACTACTGCGCCAAAGTCCATAATGGCCTGGTTGTACGTGCCCGGCTGCTGGAGGTGCAGCACTTCGCCGGCCAGCTGCGTGAACAGTTTTTTGCCGGCGGTGGTATCTGTGGGCGTATCTATGCCGAAATACCTGGCCAGCACGCGGTATACGTTGCCGTCCAGCACCGCATGCGGCAGGTTGAAGGCAAAAGAAGCGATAGCGGCGGCGGTATAGGCGCCCACACCTTTGAGTGCGGCAATACCCTCATATGTTTGCGGGAACCGGCCTTTATGCGCGCCCGCAATGGTGCGGGCTGCCGCCAGCATGTTTTTGCAGCGGGCGTAGTAGCCGAGGCCCTGCCATAGGCGGAACACTTCTTCGTCTGCGGCGGCGGCCAGGTGGCTCACCGTGGGGTAGGCGGCTATAAAACGTTCGTAATAGGGCCAGCCCTGCTCTACGCGTGTTTGCTGTAAGATTATTTCAGACAGCCAGATGCGATAGGGGTCTTTTTCTCCCTTCCAGGGCATGGTCCGGCTGTTTTTGACCCGGTTCCAGGTCATAATACAGTCAGTAAAAAAATTCCTAGTATCGGTCATTTGCCTAAAATAATTTATATATGTCGATGTTTTTCTATATATTCGTGTCCCGGAAGTCTTGATTCACGCTGAATTGCAGCAATTTAGGCTTTGACGGGAGCACAAATAAACGTATTTTTAGAATGCGCTATCTATAACAAAAAATATTAAATTTTATTTGCTTGAAAATTCAGCAATTAAATTTTTTTTAATAACTTTGAAAACAAGTAATCCTCCGCTTCATTATGAGAAAAGCTGATTTGATTAACAACATTGCTGAAAAAACCGGCATCCCCAAAGTAGATGTGTTAGTAACACTCGAAGCCATGTTCAAGGAAGTTAAGGAGGCGTTAGCAAATGGCGAACATATCTACATCCGCGGGTTTGGCAGTTTTATCACCAAGAAACGTGCTGCCAAAATAGGCCGTAACATCAAGAAGAATGTTGCTGTGGAAATCCCAGAGCACTACATTCCTGCGTTTAAGCCATCTAAAGAGTTCGTTGCAGAAGTAAAGAAGCTTAAAAGTTCTTAGATTTGCATCCTAATATAATTTAGGGTGCAAAGAAATCAACTACTCGTTATTGGCCTGGCTGTCGTTGTAGCAACGGCACTGTTCGCATTTGGCCGCATTACGCCAAAGGTGCATGGGCATGAGCATGCCGCTGCGCCGGGAGGGGCTATGCCCCAGGGCCAGGGCGCTGTAGCGGCCAATTTTTCTGACCTTTTGAAGAAAGCGAAGGAGAAAGTTCCTGCAGACAAGCTGGTGGAGATCACCAGTCTTGAAAATACCGTTGTACGCGGTGATGTAAAAAGCCAGCAGATTGCTGCCTATCAGCAGTTATATACCATCTGGGACGGGCTGAACGAACTTCCCATAGCCGCCCATTACGCCGCTGAATCCGCCAAGTTGGAAAATTCCGGAAAAAGCCTCACCTTTGCAGCCAATTTATTTTTAGAGCATCTCTCGCATACGCAAGACGCGGGCGTTAGGGTGTGGCAGGCCAACACGGCCCTGGAATTGCTGGATAAGGCTATCGCGCTTGAACCAAACAATGACACGCTGAAGATAAAGAAAGGGGCCTTGCTGGTCAGCAATACCGGTGAGCCTATGAAAGGTATCGGCATCCTGCGGGAAGTGGCCGAAAGGAACCCTGACTTCCTGGACGCACAGCTCACGCTGGCCAATTTCAGCATCACCTCCGGCCAGTATGACAAGGCCATTGAGCGTATGGAAAGTGTGTTGGAACGCCACCCGGAAGAGCCCAAAGCGCTGTTCCTGCTGGCAGTGGCCCACCAGAGCAAGGGCAACAACGCCAAAGCAGTTGAGCTGCTCAGGCAGTGCCGGAAACTGATCAAGGATCCGTCACTGGCCGCCGAAATAGACGGATATATTAAAAGCATTCAGTAAGCTCCGGCCTGCTGTCAAATAAAATTATAAACATTAAAAAAAATACAAGCGTATGCCTTGCGGAAAGAAAAGAAAAAGACATAAGATCGCAACCCACAAACGGAAAAAAAGACTGAGAAAGAACCGTCATAAGAAAGGCAAGAAATAATCCTCCTGTTTCCCCGCCATTTATACTGCACAGGTATAAGTAGCCGGAGGCGGACTCGATAAATTTTTTATAGCAATCCTGCATGATTTTAGCTTTAATTGTTAAATTGCTAAGGTCATGCAGGTTGTTTCGTAGATCGGCCTAAAGAATCCGGACTTCACCCTGTATATATCACTAAACCCTTTGCAATCCTCTCTCGTGTGAAACGCCGGTTCCCAGACCGGTATCATTTGGGCATGCTGTACTTTTGCCTGTAGAAAAAGGACGGCATAAAAGTGAAGTATTTATGGATAAAATTTTGACGCTTGAATAAGGAATTGATTATAAATGCCGCACCCTCCGGTGTTGAAATTGCATTGCTGGAAGATAAGAAGTTAGTCGAGCTGCACCACGAAAGCGGTAACCCTAACTTTGCAGTGGGAGACCTTTATTTGGGCAAAGTGAAGAAACTCATCCCCGGCCTTAACGCCGCCTTTGTGGACGTAGGCTTCGAGAAAGACGCCTTTCTGCACTATACAGACCTCAGCCCCTACATCCGCTCCATTCTTAAATTTACCCAACAGGCTATCAGCGATAAATCGGAAACGTTCGATTTCGCCAAGTTCAAGAACGAACCGGAGATCATTAAAACCGGCAAGATCACAGAAGTGCTGGGCGGCAAGCCCAATATACTGGTGCAGATCCTGAAGGAACCTATTTCCTCCAAAGGCCCCCGCCTGAGCTGCGAAATATCCCTCCCGGGCCGCTTCATTGTGATCACCCCGTTCAACAACATTGTAGCCGTTTCCAAAAAGATCCATTCTTCAGAGGAAAGAAAAAGGCTGCAAAAGATAGTGGAGGCCATCAAACCTCACAACTTCGGCGTAATTGTGAGAACAGCGGCGGAAGGGAAAAAAACGGCGGAGCTGCATGAAGACCTCACCACCCTCGTGAACACCTGGAAAACCATCCAGGAGAACCTGCGCAGCGGCCAGGCCCCCCAGAAGATACTGAGTGAACAGACCAAAACCACCAGCATACTGAGGGACCTGCTCAACGAGAGCTTCAACCGCATCGTGATCAACGATAAAAATATTTATACGGACACCAAAACGTATATCCAGAAAATAGCGCCGGAAAAGCAGGACATTGTGACCTACTACCACAACGGCGCTCCCATTTTCGATCACTTTGGCGTTACCCGCCAGGTAAAGGCTTCTTTCGGTAAAACCGTGAACCTTGACAGCGGGGTGTATCTCATTATTGAAGCTACGGAAGCCCTGCACGTTATAGACGTGAACAGCGGCTACAAAAGCTCCAGCAACAACCAGGAGCAGAACGCCCTGGCCTCCAACCTCGAAGCGGCGGCAGAAATAGCGCGCCAGCTGCGTCTGCGCGACCTGGGGGGCATCATCATCATCGATTTTATTGATATGAAGCTGCCTGAGAACAAAAAAACCGTGTACGAAGCCATGGAGAAATTCATGGTGCAGGACCGGGCCAAACATACCATACTGCCCATCTCCAAGTTTGGCCTGATGCAGATCACGCGGCAGCGTGTGAAACCGGAGATCACCATTTCCGTGGCTGAAGATTGTCCCGCCTGCAAGGGCACCGGCAAAATCGGCGCTTCCATGCTCATTGTGGAAGACATTGAAAAAAATCTCCAGTACCTGCTCAACCACCAGCACAAAGGCCTCACCATCCGCGTACACCCCATTCTCTACGCGTACCTCACCAAAGGCTGGCTCCGGTCAAGGCAGTGGAAGTGGTACTTCACCTACAAAAAGTGGATCAAACTCAAGGGAGACTCCAACTACCACCTCACAGAATACCGCTTTTTTGATGCCAACGATGAAGAAATTAAACTCTAAAAAACCACACCACCGATATTTGAAGGGAACAGCGGCCGCTGTTCCCTTTTTCATTCCTGCACAATTGTTGCGTACTTTTGTTGCAACATACTCATCATAAAATTGTTATACCTCTGTTATGATCAAAAGAACCTACCAGACGCTATTGCTTGTTGTATTGCTGGCCGCCTGCCGGCAGGGCGGGAAAAAGCCCGTATCTGACGCTGTTAACCGCGATACCACCCACTACGCCAAACAGGAATATATTGCCCAAACGCTTGACAGCAACCAGGTAGGCGCCTTCCTGGCCGGACATGCGGAATTTGCGCCGTATGGGGAGCTGATCCGCGAATTTTATCAAAAGCGCGGCTACCACTATGCCTGGATAGATGAGCATGGCGTAACGGAGCAGGCAGGCGGGTTCCTGAACATGATGCGCAGTGATGAGGAAAGCGGTATCACCAAAGAAGGCTCGCTTGACAAAAGCAGGGCACAGGCCCTGTATGATTCCCTGGCCACGCAGGGAGACAGCCTCAACCGCAACGATACCATTGTGCCCATCACAGAGCTGACGCTTACCGGGCAGTTTTTCGTATATGCTAACAAGGTATGGGGCGGTATGACCAGCGATTCGGCAAAAGACCTGGAGTGGTTCATTCCCCGTAAAAAAATAGATGTGGAAAGCGTGCTCAACGCTGTTATTGCCAATCCTAAAAAAGGCATCTCGGAAGATGAGCCCGTAAACCGCCAGTACAAGCTGCTGCGTGATGAGCTGCAGAAAATGGCTGTGACCGTCAAAGAGCATCCCGCCTGGGATTCCCTGCGTATGGAAGATAAGAAGAAAACCTACCAGAAAGGAGATTCCTCTGCCGTGATAGCCGGTGTAAAAAAGCGCCTGCAACTGCTGGGAGACATGCCTGACAAGGATTCTTCCACGCAATACACCCCCGCGCTTGACTCCGCGCTGCGAAGCTACCAGGCCCGCATGGGCCACAAGCCAGACGGGGTGATACGCCCCCAGACGCTGGCCGCCCTTAACCGCCCGCTTCAGCACTACATGCACCAGCTGCTGCTGAACATGGAACGCCTGCGCTGGGTGCCGGTGGAGGTATCTACAGACTATATACTGGTAAACATCCCGGAATTCAGGATGCATGCCTATGAAGAAGGCAAGCTGGCCTGGAGCTGCAACGTGGTGGTAGGCACCCCCGGCGCCAGCACGGTTATTTTCAGCAGGGATATGAAATATGTGGTGTTCAGCCCTTACTGGAACGTACCGCCCGGCATCCTTGGCAATGAAGTGATACCCGGCATCAAACGCAGCGGCGCTTCATACCTGGCGCGGCATAATATGGAAGTGGTAGGGGCCAGCGGAAAGGCCATCTCTCCCGGTTCCATTAACTGGAGCAAGTACACAGGCCGCAACTTCCCGTACATCGTGCGCCAGAAGCCCGGCGGTTCCAACTCCCTGGGCCGCGTGAAATTCCTGTTCCCGAACGAGTACAATATTTACCTGCACGATACGCCTTCCAAAGGCCTCTTCAATGAAACCCGCCGCTCTTTCAGCCACGGCTGTATCCGGGTGTCTGAGCCCAAACGCCTGGCGCAGTGGGTGCTCCGGAAAGACTCTGCCTGGACGGAGGCCAAAATAGACGCCGCCATGAACGCGGGGAAAGAAAAATATGTAACGCTGAAAAACAAGCTGCCTGTGTTCATCGGCTACTTTACCGCCTGGGTGAACAGCGAAGGCAAGCTCAACTTCCGGGATGATGTGTACGGGCACGATGCCAAGCTTTCCAAACTGTTATTTGGCAAATAACACCGGGCGTTTAACGGCGCTGCCGGGTGTAATGCTGCGGAGCATGAAATAACCCGCGGCCAGCGCCAGCGTGCAGCCCAGCACCAGGCCGGAGTAGGTGTAAGGGTCTGTAATGGCAAACTGCAGAGAGCCGCCGCTCAGTGCAATAACGGCCGTGGCGGTATTATGTATCAGGTGTATGAGAAAGCAGCTGCAAAGGTCGCGGAGGCGGAGGTAAAAGAAACCGGCCAGCAGGCCCAGCAGCAGCGCGCCGGGCATCTGTGCAGGGTCAGGGTGGGCCAGCATGAACAGCAGCGAGCTTTGCAGCAGGGCCACTCCGCCCGGGTATTTCTGCATGAGCGCTTCCATCACGATGCCGCGGAAAAGCAGCTCCTCCATAAACGCGCTCAGCATTACAGACACAATGATTGCGTAGAAGGAGCCGGTGTGGATGGATGTGAAAGACAGTTCCGGCCAGGCAGGCAGGGGCAGGAGATAGGCCAGCGCGTCTTTGACCACTACCAGCGCCAGCGCCATGGAAAACGCCAGCAGAAAGGTTTCCAGGGAAATGTTGATTTTGGGCACCAGCCTGAAATTGTCCTTCAGCCGCACCAGCACGTACACGATCATGACTACGCCTGATGCCAGGAAAACGCTCAGGAGCAGGGAAGGATGTTGTAACAGGTCATTGCCGGCCAGCAGCCAGGCAAGGGCAAAGCCAAGGATCCAGCAGCCATACAGCATGAGCTGCATTTTCCAGGCGCCATTGAGAGAAAGACCATTCAGGGTTTTGACATACATAATCGTGAAGATGATGTTTGCGATATGGAGCTTTGGTTGAACTGACTACTAAATATAAGCATTTTGTATATGCGGCGCAATATTATCCTGGATTGACGGAGCGCTGTTAAAACCTTATTTTTGCCACATATGGAAAAACAGATCATTAATACCACCAATGCGCCTGAACCCATAGGCCCGTACAACCAGGCCGTAAAGGCCGGCAGCATGCTGTTCATTTCAGGGCAAATAGCCCTGAACGCTGAAACAGGCAAGCTGGAGCAGGATGACGTAATTGTGGAAACGCACCGCGTTATGCAAAACCTCCGCAACATTCTGACGGAGGCGGGCATGGATTTTTCCGACGTGGTGAAAAGCACCATTTTCATAACGGACATGAATGATTTCTCGCAGATCAACGAGGTGTACGGCAAGTATTTTTCCGGGTATTTCCCAGCCCGCGAAACCGTGCAGGTGGCCGGTTTGCCGCGCGGCGTGAATGTGGAGATATCTATGATCGCCATCAAATAACTTATGGAAATACTGGTAACGGGCCATCCGCAACGCTGGGAAGAACTGCGCAATAGCCGCAGTTTTGACGGGCATGCAGTACACTGGGAACAGGAGCTGCAGCCCCAACGTTCGCCGGCAGACCTGGTCATAGATCTCAGCCTGGACGAGCAGCCGGAGAACCTGATGCTGTATGCCATGAAACCGGAAGTGCCCGTGCTGGCCTGCCTGGTCAAAACCGCGCCCGCCGCCTGGGCCCATTATCCCCACATTTACGGCTGCAACCTGTTGCCCGGCTTTATCAGCATGCCGCGGCTGGAAATAGCCCACGCCGCCCCCGGCAAGCAGCTGGAAAACATCATGCAGGAGCTGGGCTGGGAGTACGATGTAATACAACCTGCCACCGGCATGGTAACACCACGGGTGGTGTGCATGATCATCAACGAAGCATACTTTACCGCGGAAGAGGGCACCGCATCCCGTGAAGATATTGATACCTCCATGAAGCTGGGCACCAACTACCCTTACGGCCCTTTTGAATGGAGTGAAAAGATAGGTCTCCGCAACGTATACGAAGTGCTGCAGGCCGTAGCCAGGGAAAACGGCAACGAGCGTTATGGCATCAGCCCGCTGCTGCAGCAGGAGTATGAAGCGCAATTATAAAAACCGCATACATTGGCACTGATATTACATATAGACACAGCTACCGCTATTGGCTCCGTATCTCTTTCACAAAACGGCAAAGCGCTGGAAACATTGCAGAATAATGAGCAGCGTGACCATGCCGCCACCATCACTCTTTTTATTCAGCAATTATTGCGTAATCATGGCTTGCATCACGAGCAGCTGGATGCCGTGGCGGTGAGCGCCGGCCCTGGCTCTTACACAGGCCTGCGGGTAGGCGTGGCCACCGCCAAAGGCCTTTGTTACACCTGGCAAAAGCCCCTGCTGGCCGTTTCAACCCTGCAGATGATGGCTGCCGGCATGCAGCAGTTGCGCCCGGCAGAAGAGGTGTATTATGTGCCCATGATAGACGCCCGGCGAATGGAGGTGTTTACCGCCGCGTATAACACCAGGCTGGAGGCCATAGTTGAGCCACAGGCTATGGTACTGCAACCCGGTTTGTTTGCCGGCCTGATGGCGGAAAAAAACACCCTCTTCTTTGGTGACGGGGCCCCGAAATGGCAGGGATTGTTAGGAGAGCATACCAATTCAGAATTTCCATCATACCAGATCTCTGCCGAACACATGATCCCACTTGCCGAAAAAGCCTTTGCTGATAAGGATTTCAAGGATGTTGCCTACTTCTCGCCTTATTACCTCAAAGCCTTTTTCCACCCCGGAAAGCCCTAACATCCTTTATTTTTTTAGCAGATTTTTAGCATTTCCCTGCATCATATTACGCATCAAAACGCGTTATAATCTGAGACGGCTGATCAAGACAGTAAAAAGCCTGCCGGAGTGTCATGAAATTGTCAAATTACGGGAAAATGCGGGATATTCCGGTTTATATATTAAAAAAGAAGGTATAGAAATTTTTTTTATTGTGACAGATATTATAATTTTGTGTAATCAATATCCGTGATTGTTGTCTAATAATCGCGTTTTACTGTCCGTTGATCCCTGTCATTTCGTTTATTTTTAAAACTATTTTGCGATGGAAAAACAATTATTAACCACCTCTTCTAATACTCTTATTATTTCTAGAGGTAACAATGAAAAAGATCAGATCAAATTGGATTACATTGCCGTTAAGAAGGCAGCGATGGTGTTGAGAGCTATCAACCACAAGTTGCGCCAGCAGATGATCAAGCTGCTGGAAGACCATAAGCGCATGACCGTAACGGAAATTTATGTCAAATTGCGTCTGGAACAATCAGTAGCATCCCAGCACCTGGCCATCCTCAGAAGGGCCGGCATCGTAATCACCGAGCGGGACGGTAAATTCATCCATTATACCATCAACAAGCAGCGTATTGCAGAAGTAGCAAAATTCGTCGAAGAGCTGGTGGGATAAAGGGTAATTTATCTCCAAATCTTTTTCAAATCCGAGGCACTGCATGTGCCTGCACCATACTGACAACCGCCTTCAATTGAAGGCGGTTTTTTTTGCCCCTTGACCGGGTTTTGACCCTGTTTACACCCTGTTCTCACCCTGCCTTGACCCTGTTTACAGAGTTGTAAGCAGGGTCAAAACAGGGTCAAGGCAGGGTGAAACCAGGGCGGGTTGGTAACAACGGCCGTTTTTACCCCCTCCTGACAACCGCTAGCGGTCACTTCTCAACTTCTTCGTATTTTTGTCTGAAATCAAAAACCATATGTTCATTAAGCAGTTGTATACGGGATGCTTATCGGAAGCCGCATATTTCATAGAATCTGAAGGTGTGGCCGCAGTAATAGACCCTCTGCGCGATATTGAACCCTACCTGGAGCTTGCCAGGGAACGGAATGCCACCATTAAATACATTTTCGAGACCCATTTTCATGCAGACTTTGTTTCCGGCCACCTGGACCTTGCCGCGGCTACAAAAGCGCCTATTGTGTACGGGCCTGAAACCAGCACCGCTTTCCCTGTGCATATTGCAAAAGACGGGGAAGACTTCCAGATCGGTAAGCTGACCCTGCGTGCATTGCATACGCCGGGCCATACGCTGGAATCCACCTGTTACCTCCTGTTTGATGAAAACAAACGGCAGCATGCCATTTTCACGGGAGACACGCTGTTTGTAGGAGATGTGGGCCGCCCTGACCTTTTCAGCGGCAACCTCGGCAAAGAAGAGCTGGCAGGCCTCCTGTTCGACTCTTTGCAGGAAAAAATAAAAACACTGCCTGACAATGTGATCGTATACCCTGCCCACGGCCCCGGTTCTGCCTGCGGCAAAAATCTTGGGCCTAACACTTTCAGCACCATTGGTGAGGAAAAAAGCACCAACTATGCGCTGCAGGCGGAAAATAAAGAAGAGTTCATCAGCCAGGTAACCGAAGGCCTCAGCGCGCCCCCGCAATATTTTCCCATTAACGCGCAGATCAACAAGGAAGGTTACGACGCCATGCAAACCGTTATGGCCAGAAGCCTGAAGCCCTTGTCTATAGCCGGGTTCAAGGAAAAAGTAAAAGAAGGCGCCATGATACTGGACACCCGCAACGCCAACACCTTCACGGAAGGTTTTGTGCCCGGTTCCATGAGCATTGGCCTGGAAGGCCGTTTTGCAGAATGGGCCGGCAGCCTGCTTAATTTTGACAGGCCGCTGGTGCTGGTAACTGCGGAAGGGCAGGAGGAGGAAACTATTGTGAGGCTGGCCCGCGTAGGGTTTGATAAAGTGGAAGGGTACCTGCAGGGTGGTTTTGAAGGCTGGAAAAAGGCCGGTGAAAAAATAGACATGATCATTTCCGTAGACCCTGACGAGCTGGCCATGGACATCCCGCATGATGAAAACCTGGTGATAGTGGACGTGCGCAAACCGGCGGAATATGCAGACGGGCATGTGAAAAACGCCATCAACCTGAGCCTGGGAGACCTTACGGACCGCGCCGGCGTGCTGTCTGACTTTGATGATCATCATAACCTGTACGTGCATTGCCAGGGCGGTTACCGCAGCGTAATTGCCTGCTCTGTCATGAAGCAGGAAGGCATTCACAACCTCCGGAATATTAATGGCGGGTTCAACAAAATGAAAGACCAGGAAGGAATTGAAGTGGTGAAAGAAAAGAATGTGCTGAATTAACATTGCAGAAATAGAACTATCGGGGACCGCCGGAGGCATGCTTCCGGCGGTTTTGTTTTCTCACATCGTACCCCCCTTCCCGTTATAGCTGTCCCTCTAAAAAAGTGTGTTTAAACACAATTCTCCTCTTGAACACCGCCTGCGTTCCCCAACGCTATATCTTCAATACAGATATATCTTGTGCATTATACACATATGTTTTTTTGAAACTATTGAAGTGCCGTATCTGGTTGCGTAACAATTATTTAAACAAAAAAATTATTGCTATTTCCCCCGGAATTGGCTAAATTCCTATAAAATTTTAATCGTATGAAACAGCGTCAATCCTTTTTACTCGCCTGTCTCGCTATGATGATGGGTGTTCTATTGTATGCTTGTAAACCAAGCGATGCCAAACTCCAGAAAGAGGTGAACGACAAGCTGGCGACCGCCGCACCGGGGGTCATTGCTGAAGTAAAGGGCGGCGTAGCCACGTTGAGCGGGGAAGTGATGGATGAGGCTGCCAAAACCGGAGCTGAAGACGCGGCCAAAGGCGTGAAAGGCATCAAGTCCGTAACCAACAATGTAATGGTAACCCCTCCGCCGCCGCCGCCCGCACCCGTAGTGATCAATCCTGATGACCAGGTGCGCAACAGCGTAGACTCTTCCCTCAAGGCTGCAGGCATTTCAGGCGTAACCGCCACCGTAGCCAATGGCGAAGTGACCCTTACCGGCACTATCAAAAAAGCAGACCTGAGAAAAGTAATGCAGGCAGCTAACGAATCAAAGCCGAAGAAGGTGGTGAACAAACTGACCCTTCAATAGCCCCGGCTTTTCATTCCACACTATTAACCTTAAAAAAGTAAAATCATGGCATTACAAGATAAATACGCAGAACTCGTTAACCAGGCTAATAGCGCCGGTGTTACCGGTTTGCAGGTGGCGGAACAGAACGGTGTACTGTATGTAACCGGCACGGCCCCCTCCAGCGCGGTAAAAGACCAGCTCTGGAGCACATATGAAAAGCTGGACCCTGAAATGCGCGCCGGTGACCTGGTGTTGAATATTTCAGTGGCCGAAGGCGCTGAGCAGGAGTATGAGGTAAAAGCAGGAGACAACCTGAGCAAAATAGCTAAAAACTATCCTGGCCTTACCTGGCAGAAGATCTATGAAGCCAATAAAGACCAGATCAAGAATCCAGACATCATTCATCCCGGGCAGAAGCTGAAGATACCTTCTGCTTGAAACCCGCGGCTGGTATAAGCACCAAGGGCGTACCGATCTGGTACGCCCTTGGTGTTTTTATGAAACTTCTTCCTCTCCCGGCCTCAGATCATCCTCCTGCGGATGATATTCATGTTTCCACCGCCGGTGGCTCCACACCCAGGTTTCAGGCTGCTCCAGGATACGTTTTTCGAGGTATTGTACAAACGCTTCAGTGATCCTGCCTTCGGGCTCGCGGCGGGGCTCTTCAAAGGCCAGGGTGAGCGTTGCCTTGTAATACCCGCGTTTTACTTTTTTGATATGGGCAAATACCACGGGAATATTGAAGCGGCGGGCGTTCATTTCGGGGCCCTTGTAAAAGGCGGTCATCCGGTTCAGGAAAGGGAACCAGTAGCTGCGGCGCGGGTTGCCGGGGTTCTGGTCTGCCACCAACGCCAGCAGGTACTGCTTTCCTACCCATGGCGCCATACCATTGCGCATATCGTTGGCGGGTATGAGTTTGGTGCCGAACTTCTCGCGGAAGTGAATGAACATGCGGTTCACGGCCTTGTTGGTGATGGGCATAAACACCACCAGGAAGGGGTAGGGTACGCCCTGCATGCAGAAAAGGTTGGCCCATTCCCAGTTGAAGTTGTGGCCCAGGTGCAGCTGGCAGCTTTTGCCCTGTGCGTAGAGCTGGTGCAGCACAGACAGGTCGCAGTCAAAGCGCTTCACCAGGCTGCGGCGGCTCATGGTCAGCAGCTTGATGGTTTCTACCATCATATCCGTCAGGTTGCGGTAGAACTTTTTGGCCAGTTGCCTGATCTCCGCCTCCGGCTTGCCGGGGAAGGCCTGCCGCAGGTTGTCCAGCACCACCTTGCGGCGGTAGCCCAGCACGTTGTACACCAGGAAGCAGAGCCCGTCACTGATGAGGTAGAGCAGCCACAGGGGGAGTATGGAAATGCCGTAACAGAATGCCAGAATAATGTAATACATGTACCACGCGCGCTTTTGACCGTTACAGGATGATGTTCTGAACCAGTTCTGATTTGTATGGATAATCCGTATTGTAATGCAGGCCCCTGCTTTCCTTGCGGAACGTGGCGCCTTTTACTACCAGGTAACCGGCGGTAATGAGGTTGCGCAGCTCGCACAGCTGGGGAGAAACGGCGGTTTCCCGGTAAAGGGCCTCTGTTTCCAGGTGCAGGATGTCAAGCCGGCGCATGGCCCTTTCCAGCCTTGTATTGGTGCGTACAATGCCCACATAGTCACTCATGATCTGCTTCAGCTCCTTGAGGCTTTGCGTAATAAGGATCATTTCCTTGGGGGCTGTGGTACCCAGCGTATCCCAGTCAGGAATGCTGGTTTTGAAGCTGGTATTCTCTATCACCTTCACGGCATCCAGGTAGCAGCGGTGGGCAAACACCATGGCTTCCAGCAGGGAGTTGGAGGCCAGGCGGTTGGCGCCGTGCAGGCCTGTGCTGGCGCATTCTCCCGCCGCGTACAGGTTGCGGATGGAAGTGCGGCCCCATTCGTCCGTTTTAATGCCGCCGCAGCTGTAGTGCGCCGCCGGGGCTACGGGTATCATATCTTTTGTAACATCTATGCCCAGCGAGCGGCATTTTTCGTAGATGTTGGGGAAGTGATGAATGAACTTTTCGAGGTCCATATGCCGGCAGTCCAGGTACACATGCTCCGTACCGGTAATTTTCATTTCGCTGTCTATGGCGCGGGCCACAATATCACGCGGGGCCAGGGAGAGGCGTTCGTCATACCGGTGCATGAAGTCTTCCCCGTTCTTGTTGCGGAGAATGCCCCCGTCTCCACGCACCGCTTCGGTGATCAGGAAGGAAGGGCTTTCTCCCGGCTGGTACAGGGCGGTGGGGTGGAACTGGATGAACTCCATGTTCTCGATGCGGCCCTTGGCGCGGTACACCATGGCCACCCCGTCTCCCGTGGCTATCACCGGGTTGGTGGTGGTACGGTATACCTGCCCGTTGCCGCCGGTGGCCAGCAGGGTAACGCGGGAGAGTATCTTTTCAATTTTATTGGTTTTGAGGTTAAGCACGTAGATGCCATAACACTCAATGTCCAGCGTGGATTTGGTAACCAGGTAGCCCAGGTGGTGCTGGGTGATCAGGTCTATTACAAAGCAGTGGGTAACCAGCTCTATATTGCTTTTCCGGCGGATGGCCTCCAGCAGGGCGCGTTCAATTTCCCGGCCGGTTACGTCTTTGTGGTGTATCACCCTGAACTCGGAGTGGCCGCCTTCCCTGCCCAGCGCAAAATCGCCATCCGGCGCCTTGTCAAAGTTGGCGCCCCAGGAAATAAGTTCACTGACCCTTTCAGGCCCTTCCTTGACCACTATCTCCACTATTTTTTCATTGCAGAGGCCGTCTCCGGAAATGAGCGTGTCTTCAATATGCTTTTCAAAGCTGTCGTTTTCCAGGTCATTCACCACGGCAACGCCGCCCTGCGCATATTTGGTATTTGTTTCGTCTTCGCGTGTTTTAGTGATAATGGTCACCTTTTTATCCGGGCATTGCTCCGCCACTTTTAATGCATAAGTGAGCCCTGCAATCCCTGATCCTACTACCAGGAAATCTGTTTGATGCATAGAACATCAAAATTAGTCAATTATGGCTTATTTCGCCCGCCTCTTTATACGCGCCGCCCGCTTTTCATATGCCGGGCGCTGCCTTCCACTATCATCCACTGGGCGAGGCCGTAGGTGAGCATTACCAGCATGCCGCTGCCGGCAAAGGCAGTATGGAATTTTTCTATGGCCAGCAGGGAATCTGACAGTACAAACAACCCGGCGCCGGCCACGCAAAGCCGGCCCGTTACGCCCTTTTGCCAGCCAAAGGCCCGCAGGGCGGAGAGCAGCATGAGGGAGATCACTACGGCGTATACCATTACCGCAGGCTTCAACGCCCCCAGGTGCGGCGCCAGGAAGCTGACTAACAGCACGGCATATACGGCCACGCCGGCGGCGGTAACTATTTCCGGCAGGCCCATATGCGGCCGGGGCCTTGCCTGCAGGAAAAAGGCGGTGTACAGCAAGTGGGCCGTGAGGAAGCTGAGGAGGCCGGGCACAAAGTTTTCAGGGAAAAGCAGCAATACGTCCCCGCCCCAGGAAAAAATAATGGCGGCAAAAATGAGGTTCCTGGCACGAAGGTGTAAGCCGCCCGTGCGGGCCCAGCAAAAGAAGCCCAGCATTATCATAAGCAAGGGTTTGGTGGCAAAGCGGGCGTAGGGAACGTCTGCAGCTATTACAGCCAGATCTGCCAGCAGCACCAGGAAGTACAGCACTGCCCAGTATTTTGGTTGCATATCGCGGAATTGTTTCAGCAACTTACTCCCATTTTAGCTGGTAAGCAATACGTAAAAAGTTGTACCCTTTTCGGGCGTGCTCACCAGCTTGAGCTGCCCGCCGTGCATCTGGATGATCTGCTGGGAAAGGCTCAGCCCGATGCCGGAACCTTTCTTCTTGGTGGTAAAAAAGGGGATGAATATTCTTTCCTGCGCTTCCGGCTCAATGCCGGGGCCGTTGTCTGTAATTTCTATAATGATCTGCTGTGCGTTGCCCATGGAGCCTTTTACCTGTATGCGCGGCCGCTCGGTGTGCTCCAGCGCGTCCATGGCATTTTTGATGAGGTTGATCAGCACCATCTCCAGCTGTGTTTCATCTGCATGTACGGCTATGTTGTCTGGAGAAACGTGGGCCGTGTAGGTGATGCCGGCGGCCCGCATGTCTGACTGCAGCAGGTTGCTGACGGAATTGATCAGCTGTTTGAGGTTGAGGTTGGTGAATTGCGGTTTGGGCAATGTGGTATAGTCACGGTAGGCATTCACAAAGTTCATGATGCCCTTGCTGCGGCTCTCAATGGTTTCCAGCGCTTCTTTCAGGTCTCCCACCGCTTCAGACTGTTCACTGGTGGGCGCCATGTCATGCTCCACAATATCCTGCATGGTGCCTATCAGGCTCACAATGGGCGTCACGGAGTTCATGATCTCGTGCCGCAGTATTTTGGTGAGGTTTTGCCAGGCTTCCAGCTCTTTTTGCTGCAGCTCCGCATGGATGTTCTGCAGGGAAATAAGCTTGATGAGCCTGCCCTGTAAACGCACGGTGGTGGCCTGTATGGAGAGCTGCTGCCCGTTCTGCGTGGCGTAGAGCGATTTGCTGCCTGCAGGCAGCTGCAGCAGGGTTTGCGCCAGGTCAGGGTGCGCATGCTTCAGCTCGTCAAGGTAGCGCAGCCTGTAAATGCCCATCAGGCGGAAGGCAGCAGGGTTGATCAGCTCAATTTTCCCGTCTGCGTCAAAAGATAATACGCCAATGGTGATATGCTGAATAATGGTGTCGATGTATTTGAGGTTGGCCTCCCTTTCCGCCCGTGTTTGGCGGAAGGCCTCCAGCACTTCATTAAACTGGTGGTTGAGCGCGCTGAAGCTCTTTCCCAGCTTGTTGTCTGCACTGAAACGGATTGAGAAGTCTTCATACCGGATGGCCTCCAGGAACAGGGTAAGCTTGCGGTTCACCCGGTTCAGGTAATAGTAGAGGCCCACCACTTGTACTATTATGAAAGGCACCATCAGCAGTATTACCAGCTGGTACCCGTTCCACCACAGCCAGCAGCCGGCCATAATGGTGGCAATCAGCACCACTATGCGCAGTAGAATGTTAAGGCTGAAGCGGTTCATGTCTTAGAGATTGTATTTTTCCATGCGGCGGTAGAGCGCAGCACGGCTCAGGCCCAGTTCCCTGGCCGCATCTGTAATGTTGCCGTTGCATTTTTTAAGCGCCTGCGCTATCATGTTCCGTTCCATGTCTTCCAGGTTAAAGCCGGTGTCCATCTGTTCTGTGGCGTTATTGGTTTTTACGAACACGTCTTTGGGCATCAGCGTTTTGCCCTGACAGAGTATTACTGCGCGCTCAATGGCATGCTGCAGCTCGCGGATGTTGCCGGGCCACTCATATTTCTCCAGCTGGGTAATGAGGCTTTCGTGGAGGAAGGCCACGGGGCGGTTGTATTTTTTGCGGTACATGCCCAGGAAGTATTCTGCCAGGGGCACAATGTCTTCCACGCGGTTGCGCAGGGGCGGCAATTGTATCTCTATGGTGTTGATGCGGTACAGCAGGTCTTGACGGAAGAGCTGCTGGGCCGCCATTTGCTGGATGTTGCGGTTGGTGGCGCAAATGAGGCGCACATCTACCGGCACGGCCTTGTTGGAGCCCACGCGGGTAACGGAGCGGTTTTGCAGTACGGTGAGGAGCTTGGCCTGGAAGGGGATGGAAATATTGCCGATCTCGTCCAGGAAAATGCTGCCCCCGTTGGCCTCTTCAAAGCGGCCGGCACGGTCGTCACGCGCATCGGTAAATGCGCCTTTTACATGGCCGAACAGTTCGCTTTCAAAGAGGGTTTCGCTGAGTGCGCCCAGGTCTACGCTCACAAATGGTTTGTCTTTCCGCTGGCTGAGGGCGTGTATATGGTGGGCCAGCAGGTCTTTGCCGGTACCGTTCTCTCCCAGTATGAGTATGTTGGCGTCCGTTCCGGCCACGCGAGATACGGTTTCCATCACCTCCTGCATGGCAGGGCTGTCTCCTATGAGCACATTATCTGTATGCAGGGTGGCGCCGCCGGCTTTTTTCTCCTGTTTGGCCTGGTGGGTTTGCACGGCGGTTTGCATGGTGGCCAGCAGCTTGTCGTTTTCCCAGGGCTTCAGCACAAAGTCTACCGCACCGGCCTTGATAGCCCGCACGGCCATTTCCACATCGCCATAGGCGGTAAACAATACCACGGTGGCTTTGGGGTTAATGTCCAGGATGCGGTCAAGCCACTCAAAGCCCTCCTTCCCGCTGCTGAGGTCGCGGGTGAAGTTCATGTCAAGCAGAATAACGTCATAGTCAAAATTGCTGACCAGGTAAGGGATCTTTTGCGGGTTCTTTTCAAAGTCTACCTGGGCAAAGTGCCGTTTCAACAACAGGCGTGCCGCCCTTAATACGTCCACATCATCATCAACGATCAGGATTTTTCCTTGCTGTGTACTCATCGGTATTTTAATTTCCTTGTGTTAGCCAATACGCAAAACCTGTTCCGTTCTGCCCTGCCATTTTAACTGCCGGGGTGGGAAAAAACGGCCAAAACGGCCCCGGAAGCAATATTAAAGAAAGATTTTTTTCGTTGCGCGGTTATTTTAGCGGGTGTCCGCCACCTGCCTGCCGTGTCCGGAAACGGACACCGCCTGTCCGCTTTGGAACAGGGCCGCAGGTGACCATGCTCCCCAAACGAGCCATGGTGAATGATTTGGCGCTTTGGCACGGCTTGGCACATGGATTGGTTAATCTCAGGCAGCAATTAAGATCATGGACAGACAACTCAAAAAGAAATATTGGACCAAACAACGCATTTTTCTCGTTGGCGGAGGGGGTATACTGGTACTGCTCATCCTGTGGAGCTTCATTTTTGCGGACAAAAGGAGCAAACTGAATGTAGAAAAAGACAAGATCACGATCTCTACGGTAACGCAGGGGTCTTTTGACGAATATATTGTAGTAACGGCGGTGGTGCACCCGCTGAAGACCATCCGGCTGGATGCCATTGAAGGCGGCTATGTGGCCAACAAGTTCCTGGAAGGCGGCAGCATGGTAAAACAGGGCGATTCCATTCTCCGGCTGGAGAACCAGCGCCTGATGATGGACTTTGTGAACCGCGAAACGGAAATGTACCGCCTCATCAACGAGCTGCAGAATACGCGGTTGCGGTTGCGGCAAGACCGGTTTGCGCTGGAAAAGACCCTGAGCGACCTGGATTACCAGGTAGACCAGGCCAAAGACATTTACGAACGTAATGCAAAGCTGTTCAAAGACAAGGTGGTAGCCGAACAGGAGTACCTGAAAACCAAGCGTGACTATGAGAAGCTGGTGCGGCAGCGGGAAATAGAAGTAAAATCGCAGGCCTACCAGATAGACAATTCCCAGACGCAGATCTCCCAGCTGGAGGGCACCATTGCCAGAACGCAGCGCAACCTGGCCCTGATGAAAGAAAACCTCAACAACCTGGTGGTGCGCGCCCCGGTAGACGGGCAGCTGTCTTCCATCAATGTAGAAGTGGGCACCAGCATTTCCGCCGGCCAGAACATTGGCCAGATAGATGACCTTGACGGGTTCAAGATGCGGGCGGAAGTAGACGAGCACTATATTTCAAGAGTGTTTGCAGGGCTGAAGGCCAACTTTGAGTTCAATGGCAAAAACAATGAAATGGTAATATCCAAAGTATACCCGGAGGTAAAGAACGGGCGCTTTGAAGTAGATATGAATTTTTCAGCCGCGGCACCTGAAGGGATCCGGCGCGGGCAATCCTCTCCTATCCGCCTAGAATTAGGGAAGTCTTCGTCAGCATTATTGCTGCCCGTGGGCGGGTTCTTTTCAGATACCGGCGGCAACTGGGTGTATGTTGTAGACAAGAGCGGTACAAGGGCCGTGAAACGCAACATTTCCCTGGGCCGCAAAAACCCTGTATATTTTGAAGTGCTGGAAGGCCTGCAGGCCGGCGAGCAGGTGATCACCTCACCCTATGAAAATTTCGGTAATAAGGAAGTACTGGAATTTTAACTAACAACCAATCCAATCACCAACAAACAAAAAGCACAATGATCAGAACAGTCAATTTACAGAAGCTTTTTACTACCGAAGAGGTGGAAACCACTGCGCTGAACGGTATTTATATGGAAGTGCAGGATGGCGAGTTTGTAGCCATCATGGGCCCCTCCGGCTGCGGCAAGTCTACCCTGCTTAACATCCTTGGCTTGCTTGACAATCCTTCAGACGGGGAGTACCACTTCTGGGGCCAGGAGGTAGCGCGTATGAGCGAGCGCCAGCGCGCCCAGCTGCGTAAAGGAGCTATTGGTTTTGTGTTCCAGAGCTTTAACCTCATTGACGAGCTGACCGTGTTCGAGAACGTGGAGCTGCCGCTGCTGTACCTGAAAGTGCCGGCCAGTGAAAGGAAAAAAAGAGTGGAAGAGGTGCTGGAGAGAATGAACATCATGCACCGCCGCAACCACTTCCCCCAGCAGCTTTCCGGCGGCCAGCAGCAACGTGTGGCCATTGCCCGCGCCGTTGTGGCCAAACCCAAGCTGATACTGGCGGACGAACCTACCGGTAACCTGGATTCTACCAATGGTGAAGAAGTGATGAAGCTGCTGCAGGAACTGAACGATGCCGGTACCACCCTCATCATGGTGACCCACTCTCCCTACGATGCCGGTTTTGCCCACCGCATCATTAACCTCTTTGACGGTAAAGTTGTAACAGAAAATATCAAGGAACAGTTTCACGTGTAAAACCCGGTCCTGCTTATGCTTCGTAACATCAAAATAGCCTGGAGAACGCTCAGACAACAGAAGCTGTATGCTGCTATCAATATTGGCGGGCTGGCCATTGGTCTGGCAGTTACCACCCTGCTGCTCATGTGGCGGCAGGATGAATTGAGCTATGACACTTTTCATCCCAACGCCGAAAATATTTACGAAGTTCACAGCACTTTCGAATCGGGCGGCGCCATGCAGTTCTGGCAAACCACCCAGGCCGCCGTGGCTCCGCACGCCCGCCGAGAGATACCGGCTATTCTGCATACCGTCCGTATCTCCACCAACTGGGATTTTTCCCGATACCAATACGGGGACAAGGTGTTTTATGAAAAAAAGACAGCCTATGCCGATCCTTCTCTCTTCACTATTTTTAATTTCCCGTTGCTGAAAGGTGACCGTAACAGGCCATTTACCGGCATCAATTCCATCGTTATTTCCGCATCCGTTGCCAAAAAATATTTCGGGAACGATGAGCCTGTCGGTAAAGTGCTCACGCTCGATAAAGAGCACCAGTTCACCGTTTCGGGTGTGATGCAGGACATGCCGGAAAATTCAAGCATCCGGTACGATATCATCTTTCCATTCGACCGGGTTGTTAAAAGATACCAGGCCAATGCCTACTGGAAGTCGGCCGACGACGACTGGGGCAGCTTTTACGTACGCACTTACCTGCAGCTGCAGCCGGGCACCAACCTGGCCGCCACTGAGAAGCAACTGAGTCAGATCTGGGTGACCAAAAGCCCCAACGAAGGCATTGAAAGAAGGGGGTACCTGCTGCAAGCGCTGCCCGATGTGCATTTTTATGAAGCAGACGGCAGGGAAGGGCTGATCAAAGTGATCCGCATATTTTTCCTGGTGGCCGTTGTGATATTACTGATCGCCTGCATCAACTACGTCAACCTTTCCACTGCCCGTGCCAGCCAGCGCGCGGTGGAGATCGGCGTGCGCAAGGTAGTGGGCGCCAACCGTCCGCAGCTGTTCCGCCAGTTCCTCAGCGAATCCATCCTGGTTTTCACCATTGCCCTGATATTGGCTTTAGGGCTGGTGTATATACTGCTGCCGCTCTACAACGATCTTACCGGCAAACAGATGACGCTGGACCTGCTCGATGGCCGTATGCTCGGCATCCTGGGCGCAGGCATGCTGTTCATGCTGCTGCTGGCCGGCATTTATCCCGCGCTGCTGCTTACCTCATTTAGTCCCCTGAAAGCGCTGAAAGGAAAAGTCAGCACCTCCGGCAGGTCCGGTTACTTCCGGAAATCGCTGGTGGTGGTGCAGTTCATGATCTCCGTGGTGCTGATAGGCAGCACACTGGTAATCGGCCTCCAGCTTCGCTACATCCACAATAAACCCCTCGGCTTCGACAAAAAGAATGTTTTCCTGTTCCAGCTCCGCAACATGCGTGAGCATGCGGCCGCAGTGAAGGAAGAGCTGAAAGGTATTCCGGGTGTTACCGCCGTTACGTTTGGTACTGCCAATGTAATATCGGTAGACAATGCCACCAGCGATACCGATTGGGAAGGCAAGGAAGCCGGTCAGAGCCTGAATGTGAATTCCATAGGCATAGACGCTGACTTTATACCCATCATGAAACTCACCCTGAAAGAAGGCCGTAATTTCCGGCCCGGCAAGGGAGATTCAGCGTCCTACATACTGAACGAAACAGCGGTGAAACTCACCGGGTTGAAAAACCCGGTCGGCAAATCGTTCAGACTGTATGACACCAAAGGCGTGATCGTTGGCGTGGTGAAAGATTTTCACAGCGGTTCTATGCACAATAAGATCAAACCGCTGGTCATGTATTCCTGGCCGGAAAGCCGCCAATTGTACATCAAAACAGATGGTGTGCGCACAGCTGATGTGGTAGACGCTATCAGCCGCGTGTGGGCCCGCTACAACCCTGATTACCCGTTTGAGCCGCTGTTCCTCGAAATGGGCTACAGCAAAATGTACGCCGGCGAAGCGCGCACCGGTAAACTCTTTATCAGCTTTGCAGGAGTAGCCGTTTTTCTCTCCTGCCTCGGCCTCTTCGGCCTGGCCACCTTCTCTATTTCACAACGCACAAAAGAAATAGGCATCCGCAAAGTGCTGGGCGCCTCCGTCACCAATATTGTACAACTCATTTCTATAGATTTTCTGAAGCTGGTGCTGATAGCCATACTCATTGCCACGCCCGTTGCCTGGTACGCCATGAGCCAGTGGCTGGACAACTTTGCCTACAGCATACCACTGCCGGTTTGGGCCTTTGCCGCAGCCGGTTTGCTGGCCATTCTGATAGCTGTGTTCACTGTCAGCTTCCAGTCTATAAAAGCTGCGCTGGTAAACCCCGTGCGCAGCCTAAAAACAGAGTAACATGGAAAAGTCATTGACCTGCTTTCTCAACAAACTGGTGAGCGCCCAGCTCAGCCCCGGTTATATTTCCGGGGAGCAAGGAGGGCCTGCTGCCGGAGACCTGTTCCAGGTGCTGCCATACGTAGCCGTTCCCGCTTTGCTGGTGTTGATTGTTGGGCTTTACTGCATCAACCTTTACAGGAAAAAGGGGTTGTATCGCTAACCATATAATTGCCGGTTATGCTCGGAAATTACTTCGAAGTGGCCATGCGCCACCTCATGCGCAATAAAGGGACCATCGTTATCAGTAAAATGTAACCTATGCTGCAGAACTATCTGAAAATAGCCTGGCGCAGCCTTTGGAAAAACAAAGGGTACACCTTCATCAACGTAGGAGGGCTGGCTGTAGGCCTGGCCTGCTGCCTGCTGATTGCCCTTTACGTGTTTGACGAGCTGAGCTATGAAAGCTGGAACCCGCTCGCAGACAGGACCTACCGCATTAATTCAGACATCCGCTACGGTGGCAGCGATATGACGCTGGCCACTTCTTCCCCGCCCATGGGCGCCGCCATTGTGAGAGACTATCCCGCAGTGGAACAATTTGTACGTTTACGTAAAACCGGCAACTGGGTGGTGAAAAGCAGGGACCGACAGTTTGTGGAGCATACGGTATATTACGCAGATTCCACCTTTTTTGACGTGTTCCCCGTTAAAGCCATTTTTGTGGCCTGCCTGGGGCTGTTTGGCCTGGTGGCTTATGTTGTGGAACAGCGTACCAGGGAAATAGGCATCCGAAAAGTGCTGGGCGCCTCTGCAGGCAGTGTGGTAACCCTTCTCAGCAAGGATTTTATACGACTGGTGCTGGTAGGCATTTTGCTGGCCATACCGCTGGCCTGGTACCTGATGCGGCGCTGGCTGCAGGATCATGAGTACCGCATAGACATGCAATGGTGGATGTTCCTGGCCGCGGGCGGCATTGCGGTGGCCATTGCACTGGCCACGGTATGTTTCCAATCGGTAAAAGCCACGCTGTCTAACCCCGTTCAATCACTTAAAACAGAATAAACATGTGGAAGAACTATGTAAAAATAGCATGGAGGAATTTGTGGAATAACAAGGTGTTCGGGGTGATCAACATTGCGGGGCTCACCTTCGGGCTTACCTGCTGCATGTTTATTCTGCTTTGGGTGGCCAATGAATGGAGCTTCAACCGTCATCATGAAAAGCTGGCAAACATCTACCAGGTGTACGAGCATCAGTACCTGGCGGAGAATGATATTTTTACCGTAACGGCCACTCCCGGCCCGCTGGCAGACCGCCTGAAGGCAGAGATACCGGGCGTTCTCAAAGCCGGCATACTTTCCTGGAGCTCAGACAAGCTGCTGCGTGTGCAAGACAGGAATGTGAAAATGACAGGGCAGTACGCCAACAATGATATGCTGCAGGTGTTTTCCTTTCCTTTCATAGCGGGAGACTCGGCTACCGCGTTAAAACGGCCCAATGATATTGTGCTCACGGAAAAGCTGGCACGCAGCCTGTTTGGAGAAGCCAGCGCACTGGGGCAGGTGGTGAGGCTGGACAATAAGGAAGATTACCAGGTTAGCGCCGTTATCAAAGATCATCCGGTCAACTCTACTTTTAAATTTGAATGGCTGCTGCCCATGGAAAGGCTGGTAGCGGAAAACCAGTGGCTGAAGGAGTGGGGCGCCAATGCCCCCCGTACATATGTGCTGGCAGACACCAGGGCCGATCTCCGGAAAATGAATGCCCGCATAAAAGACATCATTAAACGCAATAAGCAAGATGCCAAAACGGACGTATTCCTCTACCCCTTCCAGGATATTTATCTCCAGGGCCAGTTTGAGAAAGGCAAAGAAAGTGGCGGGCGCATTGAATATGTACGCCTGTTCATTATTGTGGCCATTTTCGTATTGCTCATAGCCTGCATCAATTTTATGAACCTTTCCACCGCCCGCGCTACCCAGCGCAGCAGGGAGGTGGGGGTGCGCAAAAGCATAGGCGCCGGCAAAGGCGCTCTCATAGGGCAGTTTCTGGGAGAGTCTTACGCCATGGTATTTATTTCCACAGCGCTGTCACTGCTGCTGGTGTGGATACTGACGCCCGCTTTTGAAAGAATGGTGAACGTTACGCTCACCGTGCGCTTGTTTACCTGGTACAATATAACCGGGCTGCTGCTGCTCGCGTTGTTCACCGGCTTTGTGGCAGGCAGTTACCCCGCGTTTTACCTTTCTTCCCTGCACCCTGTGGCCACGCTCAAAGGCGGTATGCTGCGCCTGCGTACCAGCGCGCTTTGGCTGCGGAAGGGGCTGGTGGTTTTCCAGTTTGCAGTGTCTACCGTGCTCATTGTGGGCGCCATTCTTGTATACCAGCAGATCCATTTTATCAAAAACAGGAACCTTGGCCTGAACAAAGACCAGGTGGTATACTTCCAGAACGAAGGCAGTATAGCGCAGAACAATGCGGCCTTCCGAAATGCCTTGCTGGGCATGCCGGGCATTGTGTCTGTAACGGAGGCAGACCAGATACCCATCCAGGTAGGCAATAACAGCAGCAATATTTCCTGGCCCGGCAAAAATGAAGATGAGAACATACTGATAGATAATTTGTGGACGGGTTACGACCTTGAAAAAACCATGCAGATAAGGATGCTGGAAGGCAGGATGTTCTCTCCTGAACATCCTTCGGATGCAAATGGAGTGGTGCTCAATGAAACCGCCGCCAAGCTGATGAAGCTCAAAAAACCGTACGTTGGCAGGTTGATTACGGTAGATGAAGTGCCGCGCCCGGTATTGGGCGTAACGGAAGATTTTGCCAGCAACCATGCGCAGCTGAAAACAGGCCCGCTGCTGATCCGCTATCAACCGTCCGGCAACTGGCTGGTGATGGTGCGCATACAGCCTGGCCAAACAGAAAAAGCTATAGCCAGCATTGAAAAGGTATACAAACAGTTCAACCCGGACTATCCTTTCACCATCAAGTATATGGATGAGTCTTTTGCCCGCATGTACGCCAGCGAGCAGGTGATCAGCAGGCTGGCCGCCGCGTTTACGTTGCTGGCTATCTTCATTGCCTGCCTGGGCCTGTTTGGGCTGGCCACTTTCACTGCCCAGCAGCGCACCAAAGAAATAGGTATCCGCAAGGTGCTGGGCGCCACGGTGATGCAGATACTGGCTTTGCTCAGCAAGGAATTTTTGCGGCTGGTGCTTATTGCCATTGCCATAGCGCTGCCCCTGGCCGCCTACTTCATGCATGGCTGGCTGAACAGGTTTGCCTATCACGTAGATGTGGCCTGGTGGGTATTGTTAGCTACCGCCGTATTGGCGCTGGCGTTGGCCATGCTCACCGTCAGTTATCAATCTATCAAAACAGCCCGGATGAACCCGGTGAAATCTTTAAGATCTGAATGATTTGCCATGATAAAGAACTATCTGAAAATAGCCTGGAGAAGCATCTGGAAGTCCAGACAGGTTTCTGCCATCAATATTGCAGGGCTGAGCATAGCCATAGCAGTGGCCCTGCTGCTGTGCCTCACCGTATACCGGGAGTTCACATTTGACCAGTTCCAGGAAAACAAAAAAGACCTGTACCAGGTGTACCTGGAAGAGTCTTATCACGATAAGGTGAAGGGCCGCTCCAACATGCCTTACCCTATGGGCCCCGCCCTGGCTGCGGAAATGCCCGGCCTGAAGGCGGTAACCCGCTTTTCGAACGGCGGCGCCAGCATGCGCACCAATAATGACCTGCCGCAGGAGGTTACCCTGCTTTGCGTAGACAGCGCTTTCCTGCAAATGTTCAGCTTTCCTGCCATAACAGGCAGCACCGCCATGGGGCTGAACGATGCCGTGATTTCGGAGACTACCGCCAAAAGATACTTCAAAAACGCAGACGTTGTAGGGCAAACCGTGCTGCTGCGGCTGGGTAGCAGCTGGGAAAGCTTCAGGGTGGCCGCGGTGCTGAAAGATGTGCCTGATGAGTCAAGCATCCGCTTTGACGTGCTGCTCCGCATTGAAAACAACCCGTCTTATAAAAATGACCAGGACCAGTGGGAGAACTTCAGCCTGCACACGTTTGTACAGCTGCAACCTGGCGGCAACCCGCTGGCCTTTGAAAAACGAGGTAAAAATTTTATGGCGGCCCACTACGCCAAAAGGATCGGTGAGCTGAAAAAAATGGGCGCCCAACCCGGCCTGGAGGGAGACTATATGCGCCTGGGGCTGATACCCATGAACGATGTGCATTTCGACCCCCGTTCTTCCCTCAGTAAAATGAAGCGCCCCGTGCTGTACATGCTGCTGTTCATAGCCATGTTCCTGCTGTTCATCGCCAGCATTAACTTTATGAACCTCACCATGGCGCGTGCTTTTACCCGCGCTAAAGAAGTAGGCATGCGCAAAATGCTGGGTGCGGCCAAGCTGCAACTGGTGATGCAGCTATGCGGGGAAGCCATGATCCTGTTCTTTATTTCACTGGTGTTGGGCATGGCCCTTGCTTATATTCTGATGCCCGGTTTCACCGCTTTCCTCAATAACAAGCTGCCATTTTCCCTGCTGCTCAAGCCGGAGATACTGGCCGGCATTGTGGGCTGTTTTGTGCTCATTTCTTTGCTGGCCGGCGGCTATCCCGCACTGGTGCTGGCCAGCTCAAAAACCTTGCAGGTGCTGAAAGGCAAGATCAACACTGGCAGAAAACACTATCTCCGCAATTCCCTCATCGTGGTGCAGTTTGCCATCTCCTGCATCATGATCTGCTGCACCATTGTGGCCTGGCAGCAAATGAACTACCTGAACAGCAAGCCGCTGGGCATTAATACGCACGAAGTAGTGAGCATACCTGTCGGTAACGGGCATGACGGGCACCAGGTGCTGCAGCGCCTGCGCACTGCATTGAAACAGTATCCGGATGTACTCGCCATTACCGCCTCTTCCAATAATGTTGGCCGGGGCAAAGACGGCAGCATGTCTACCTCCATCCTCAGCTTTGACCACAACGAGCGGGAAGTGCAGACCCACGTGATGAACATAGATTATGATTTTGTGAAAACGCTGGATCTCCAGCTGCTGGCCGGCAGAGACATGAATCCCGCCATGGCGGCAGATTCCTTGGGGCTGCTCATCAATGAGAACATGGCCAGGGAGCTGGGCGTAAAAGAGGTGGTGGGCCACCGCATCCGGTTTGATGAAGGCGACAAGGAAGAATACACCGTGCTGGGTGTAGTAAAAAACTACCACTTCAAATCCCTGCATGAAGAAATAGCGCCCCTTACGCTGTTTCTGTCCGGCCCGGAAGCCTCGCCGTCTTATATTTTTGTAAAGGTGAACCCTGCCAACCTGCAAGGCTCTATGCAGAAAATAGAAGCGGCCTGGAAAGCATCCGTGCCGGGCGCTGCGTTCAACGCATCCTTCCTGGATGAAAATACCAACCGTCTCTATAACGACGAAAAGAAACTTTCCCGGATATTTGTAAGCGGCGCATTGCTCACCATTGCCATTTCCTGTATGGGGCTGTTTGCCATTGCCATGATGGCCATTAACCAGCGCACCAGGGAAATAGGCGTGCGCAAGGTGCTGGGGGCCAGCATCGGCAGCATTACCATGCTGGTGTCAAAAGACTTCCTGAAGCTGGTGCTGCTGTCTATCCTCATTGCCACGCCCATAGCCTGGCTGGTAATGGGCAACTGGTTGCACAACTATGCTTACAGCATCAACCTGAACATCTGGACCTTCCTGGCCGCCGGCCTCATTGCCATACTGGTAGCGGCCATTACCATCAGCTTCCAGACCATCAGGGCGGCGCTGGCAAACCCGGTAAAATCATTACGTACAGAGTAAATTTCAACATATTCAAATAACATCATGATCCAGTTACGCAACATCACCAAACATTACCCGGTAGGCTTCGGGAAACAGGAAATTCTGAAAGACGTGAACCTGCACATCCACGAAGGAGAGTTTGTGTCTATTATGGGGCCTTCCGGTTCAGGAAAGTCTACCCTGTTGCATATACTTGGTTTGCTGGAGGAACCCTCTGAAGGGGATTATTATTTTCAGGGTGAACTGGTGCAGAAAATGAACGACAAGAAACGCACCCAGTTGCACCGGGGGGCCATCGGCTTCGTGTTCCAGGCATACCATCTTATAGATGAACTTACCGTGTATGAAAATATAGAAACACCCCTCCTCTATAAAAACATGCCCGGCTCGGAACGCAAGAGCCGCGTGGCTGACATACTTGACAGGTTTAACATTGTAGCCAAAAAAGACCTGTTCCCCAACCAGCTTTCAGGGGGGCAGCAGCAGCTGGTAGGCATTGCCAGGGCCATAGTGGCAGAACCGGCCGTTATTTTTGCAGACGAGCCTACGGGTAACCTGCATTCAGATCAGGCCAAATCCATCATGGAGCTGTTCGCAGACCTGAACCGGAACGAACGGATAACCATTGTACAGGTAACCCATTCAGAGACCAATGCCGCCTATGGTAACCGCATTATCCAGATCAAGGACGGGAAAGTGCAATAGGCGCTTTTTTGAAATTCCGTAAGTTAAAAACTCATCATATGATGTTTTGCCTTAAATTCGTGTGGCCCGGCGCCACACCTAATAACAATTTGCCATTTATCAAGAAGGCGCGAAAGGTGTTATTTCAATTAATATATTTTTGTCAGGATATGAAAGTAAAGTCCGTTGCCCTTGCATCCATTTCAGTAATGTTGCTGTGTGTGAACCCGCGCCCCGTAGCCGCCCAGGACAGTTGGAGCTACCAGCGCTGCCTGGACTATGCGCTGGCCCATAACCTGACCCTCAAGCAAAGCGAGCTGCAGCAAAGGCTGGCAGCGCTTACGCTGAAGCAGAACCGCCTCTCCCAGCTGCCCACCGTCAATGCGGGCGTAAACGGAGGTTACCGCTTCGGCCGCTCCATTGACCCTACGCAGAACACCTTCGTAACACAATCCCTCTTCAACTCCGGCTTCAGCATAGACGCTTCTGCAGACATCTTCGGCTGGTTCACCAAACAGAACGCCATCAAGGCTTCCAAATACCAGTTGTATGCACAGAACTTCCAGCTGGAAAAGGCGCGCAATGATATGGGCGTGAATATTGCCAACGCGTTCCTGCAAATATTACTGGCCAATGAGCAGGTGAAAATAGGGAAGTCTCAGGTGGCGCTCAGCCAGGCCCAGCTTGACAATACCAAAAAACTGGTGGCTGCGGGCTCAGTGCCGGAAAGCAACCAGGCAGACATGGAGGCGCAACTGGCGCGGGACAGCTCAACGCTCATCACCGCGCAAAACAGCGCCATTACCACCGTGCTGCAAATGAAGGCCCTGCTGAACCTGGATTTTACCGTACCTTTTTCAACAGAGCTTCCGGAAGACGTGCTGAAAGCACCCATGCTCAACCTCTTTGAAACTTCTCCGGAAATGGTGTTCAGCGCCGCGCTGGCCAACCAGCCGCAATACAAGGCAGATGAAATGCTGGTGAAAGCGGCAGACCGCTCCCTGGCCTCCGCCCGCGGCGCCCTGTACCCCAGCCTGCGCATGTACGCCGGCGCCGGTACCAACTATGCCAACACCAACCGCGAAGCCGTTGGCTCGCCAAGGCCCAAAATAGATACGATAGGCCTCGTAGAAGTAGGCGGCACCGTTTATAATGTGGTGCAGCCCGGCTTTGAAAGGCCCGGCACACGGCTTACACCTTTTGGTGACCAGCTGAGCAATAACTTCGGTCAGAATTTCGGCCTCAGCCTCAGCATCCCCATCCTCAACGGCTGGCGGCAGCGCTCGGAAGTGGAGAGGGCCAAAATTGAAGTGGAGAACCGCAAGCTCACCATGGACGTGAACCGCCTGCAGCTCCGGCAGGATGTGTATACCGCACATGCAGACGCCGTAGGCGCCCTGCAGAAATACAACGCCGCTATCACCACGGAAATGGCTTCGCAGAAGGCGTACGACTTTGCTACCAAACGCTTTGAAGTAGGCCTCATGAATTCCGTAGAGTACATCACCACACAAACAAATCTTTTCAAGGCGCAGATTGACAGAGTATCTGCCCTGTATGATTATATATTTAAAGTAAAATTGCTGGAGTTCTACCGCGACCAGAAAATATCGCTGTAGCGATTGCCGGACACAGAAATACCTAGCGTATATGAAGAAGAAGAAACTGCTTTACTGGATCATCGGCGGCTTTGCGGCCATTATTGTGCTGCTGGTAATCACTAAAATGTCCGGCCAGGATGAAGGCACCAAAGTGGCTACAGACAAGGTTGCCAAAAAAGACATCATTGAAGTGGTTTCCGCCAGTGGTAAAATTTTCCCTGAAATAGAGGTGAAAGTAAGCTCCGACGTATCTGGCGAAATTACCGACCTGCTTGTGGAAGAAGGGGATTCTGTGAAAAAGGGAGACGTAGTGGCGCGGATATACGCAGACATTTATGGCTCCATGAGAGACCGTGCCGCCGCTTCAGTTAGCCAGCAGGAAGCGGAGCTGGCCAACAGCTCTGCAGCGCTCAACGCCTTCAAGGCCAAGCTGGACCAGTCCAAGGCCGCATTTGACCGTAATAACGAGCTGCTGCGTCAGAAAGTGATTTCCCGCTCAGAATTTGAAACTACAGAGGCTGCTTACAAGTCTGCCCTGGCAGATTATAACGCCGCCGTTCAACGTATCAACAGCAGCCGCTATGCCGTGGCCAGCGCGCAGGCCAACCTTACCGAGGCCAACAAGAACCTGGGCCGTACCACTATTGCGGCGCCCATGAGCGGCACCGTGTCCCTGCTCTCTGTGAAAAAAGGGGAACGCGTGGTGGGAACTGCGCAAATGACCGGTACGGAAATGCTGCGCATCGCAGATATGAATACCATGGAAGTGCAGGTAGACGTGGGAGAGAACGATATTCCCAAAGTGAAATACGGAGATTCTGCCATTATTGAAGTAGACGCTTACAATAACCGCAAGTTCAAAGGCGTGGTTACGCAGATAGCCAGCTCCAGCAAAGGCGCTGCCACCGCTACTGCTGCTACCTCTTCCGCGGAGCAGGTAACCAACTATGTGGTGCACATCCGCATCCTTCCTGAATCCTATAAAGATCTCATAGACCCGGAGAACAGGCGCCGCTTTCCTTTCCGCCCCGGTATGAGCGCCAATGTGGATATACAGACCCGTACAGAGAAACAGGTGCTGGCCATTCCCATCAACGCTGTAACTACCCGCAACCCCGCAGATACTGCCAGGCAGGGCGGGGCTAAAGACAAGAAAGCAAATGCCGCTACTCCTGCCGCGCCGTCATCTGCAACTGCAGACAACGAAAAGAAAGATTTCACAGAAGTAGTGTTTGTATTGCAAAAAGATAATACGGTAAAAATGGTGGAAGTAAGCACCGGCATCCAGGATGATAATAACATCCGCATCACCAAAGGCCTGAAAGAAGGAGATGAAGTGGTGAGCGGCCCGTACACTGCGGTTTCCCGCACCCTGGAGAACGGCAAAAAAGTGAAGGTGGTACCCAAGTCACAACTTTTTGAAGGCGGTAAATAACCGCTGTCAAATAAAGCAAAGCAAAAGCCGGGAGTTTTCCCGGCTTTTGCTTTTTTGTTACATTGCAGGAAATTAAGGAAACGTTGAGCATGGGAAATCATATCGGCATTATTGGAAGCGGCAGCTGGGCCACGGCCCTCGCCAAAATACTGACAGACAATAACCAGCATATTCACTGGTGGATAAGGAATGAAGAGACCATCCGCCACATGCAGCTGCGTCATCATAACAAACATTACCTCACTTCCGTATATTTTGATACCCGCCTGTTGCAGATGGACCACCGGGTGGAAGAAGTAATAAAAGCCAGCGATACCATTATACTGGCCGTACCCTCCGCCTTCCTGCGCACTGTGCTGGACGCGCTGCCGCCCAACGCGCTGGAAGGAAAAAAAGTGGTGTCTGCCATCAAAGGCCTGGTAGCCGGTACCAACCAGCTGATCAACGATTACCTGGCAGATGTATTTAATCTGCCACTGGAGCGGTACTTCACCATTACCGGCCCCTGCCACGCAGAAGAAGTGGCCAGTGAAAAATTATCTTATCTCACCTTTTCCGGTACAGACGCTGCGGAAACAGAAGCTATTGCCGCCCTGTTCAACAACAGCTACCTGCAAACCATTGTGAATAAAGACGTGATGGGCGTACAGTTTGCTTCCGTGCTCAAAAACATTTACGCCATGGGCGCGGGCATTGCGCACGGCCTGGAATACGGAGACAATTTCCTGAGCGTGTTCATCACCAACTGCTTCCGCGAAATGCAGGAGTTCCTGGAAAAGTATGAACAATACCAGGCCGGCGCCGGCAAACAACCTACCGCACATAACTACAATGCCAGCGCATACCTGGGAGACCTGCTGGTAACCTGCTACTCTTTGCACAGCCGCAACCGCATGTTCGGCAACATGATAGGCAAGGGGTATAGCGTAAAGGCCACTCAGCTGGAATTGAACATGGTGGCAGAAGGGTACTACGCCAGCCGGTGCATACATGAGATCAATGCAGAAATAGGCGCTTACATGCCTATTGCGCAAAAGGTATACGCCATACTCTGGGAGCATCTGCATACAGAAGAGGCATTCCTGGAAGTGGAAAAAGGGTTGATCTAAAAGAACATGGCGGCGGCAATGCCGTCCGCAAAAAACTTGCCCGCACGCGTAAGCCGGAGTGTAGCAGCTTCTTCCTTCATCCAGCCTTTCTCAATAAACTCTTTGCCCGCGGAATGGAGCTGGCGGCTCTTTTCGGGCCCGAACCGCTCTGCCACCCTTTCCAGGTTGCAACCCGCTTCGGTACGCAGGGAGATCATGATATATTCATTCAGCGCCATTTGCGGGCTCAGTATTTCCTTCTCGAAAGCAAGGCTGCCCTTGCGCACGCCCTGTATGTACAGCGCATTGTTGGCCACATTCCATTGCCGGGAGCTGATATTGAATGAGTGGGCGGAAGGCCCCAGGCCCAGGTAAGGCTTGCCCTGCCAGTAGCTGCTGTTGTGCCTGGAGCGTTTGCCAGGCAGGGCAAAATTGGATATTTCATAGTGCTCGTAACCCGCTTCTTCCAGCCACTGCATCAACATTTCAAAATGCTGCGCCGCCCGGTCAGGGTCAATGGGCGGTACTTTGTGGTGCTGTATGAAATGGTCCAGCGCAGTGCCCGGCTCTACTGTCAGCGCATAGCAGGAGAGGTGGGGCACGCCCAGTGCCACGGCCTTGGCCACATTTTGCCGCCAGTGTTCGTTACTGAGAGTAGGCCCGCCGTAAATCAGGTCTATGCTGAAATTGTCGAAGCCTGCGGCGCGTGCCTGTGTAATGCAACCTTCCGCCTGCTGCGCATTATGTGCCCGGTTCATCCAGCGCAGGTCTTCTTCAAAAAAAGACTGGATGCCGATGCTGAGGCGGTTAATGCCTGCTGTTTTCAGACCTTCCAGCGTTGCCGGCTGCAGATCGTCTGGGTTAGCCTCCAGTGTAATTTCCGCATCCGGTTGTACGTTATAGTGGCGCCGCAGCGTATCCAGCAGGGAACTGATGGCCACCGGGGGCAGCAGGCTGGGCGTGCCTCCGCCGAAATAGATGGTTTGCACAGGCAGGCCTTCCAGGTAATTTTTTTGCATTTCCGCCTCTATGTGCAGGCACTCCACCAGCTCTTCCCGGTTCTGCAGGGAAGTGGAGAAGTGAAAGTTGCAGTAGTGGCATGCTTTTTTGCAAAAAGGAATATGAAGATAAATGCCGGCCATGATCTGTTTTAAGAAAGAATTATCGGGATAATTTGCAAACCTCGAAAATACATGTCAGTTTTGTTGATATTTTTGGAACAAGAATAGTTAACAGCATATAAAAATTTGGATCGTTGCGTACCTGGTTGTTGTTCATGTTAATGATATGGAGCGCGCTGCCGGCATTCAGCCAGGCAGATAGTGCCCGCCGCGCCCGTACCGTTGCCCCACGGCCGCAAACGCACAAAGTTACGGTAGATTCTTTGCATGTGGCAGATTCGCTCCGCCGCGTGGCAGATTCGCTGGCTGCCGCCGCCCTGCCCAAGGTGAACCCGTATGATACCGTGCTGCAGCGGCTGGCTAAAACCAATCGCTACCTGCAAACAGAAGGAAAAACGCCGGAGTATGATATCAACCCCTTACGAGCAGACCCCGGCCAGGACTGGCTGGTGTACCTGGTGGGCGGCGTATTGCTGTTGCTGGGTGTGATCCGGACGGCTTATCTCAAGTACTTTTCAGACCTCTTCCGGGCCTTTTTCAATCCCACGCTCAGCCAGCGCCAGCTGAAAGACCAGCTGTCCCAATCCCCCTTTCCCAACTTTTTGCTCAATTTCTTTTTTGCCATCAGCATGGGGCTGTACCTGTACCTGCTCATGTACCGGCTCAATTACCCCACCAACGCCATTGCCTGGATGCTGATACCCGGCCTGATGCTGCTGGTAGGCATTATTTACCTGGTAAAGTTTGTGGTGCTGCGCTTCTGCGGCTGGCTATTCGGCAACGAGGAGCTGATAGATGCCTATGTATTTATCCTGTACCTGATCAACAAGGTGCTGGGTATTATGCTGGCGCCGTTCCTGGTGATACTGGCCTTCTGTACGCCTGAAATAGCCGGTACCAGCCTCTATATTTCGATATTTTTTATAGTGTTACTGGTTGTGTACCGGTACGTAAGATCATATTCTTTGATCCGCCAGTATCTCTCTTTCAGCAAATTGCATTTTTTTCTTTACCTTTGCGCATTCGAAGTAGTGCCGGTTTTAATAATTACAAAGGTACTTTTACTTTGGTTAACTGGTAATCCGTAAGATTACTGCTATTGTTAAAACAAGAGCAAATTACGTATGATAAAAGGCGGGCCAAAAAAAGATTTGCAGGAGAAACAACTAACGATCCTAATTTCCCAACCTAAGCCAGAGACAGAGAAATCGCCTTATTATGACTTGGCTAAGAAATTCAACGTGCGGTTGGATTTTTGTCCCTTTATCAGGGTAGAGGGAGTGCCGGGTAAGGATTTCCGGAAACAGAAGGTAGATATCATTACCTATACGGCAGTGATCTTTACCAGCAGGAACGCGGTAGACCACTTCTTCCGCATCTGCGAAGAGCTGAAAGTAAAGGTGTCTCAGGATTGTAAGTATTTCTGTATTACAGAAGCCGTTGCGTTGTACCTGCAGAAATTCATCCTCTATCGTAAACGTAAGGTTTTTTATGGGGCAGACGGCACCACTAAAAGCCTGCTGGAAGTAATGAACAAACACCGGGAAAACGAGAAGTTCCTTTTCCCCAGTTCAGACAGCCAGAAGAAAGACATCGAGGAGTGGATGAAAGCTAACAAGTGTGAGTATGCCACAGCCTCTCTCTACAAAACCGTTTCAAACGATGTGAAAGAGCTGCTGACAAAAACGGAGTACGATATGATCGTGTTCTTCAGTCCCTCCGGTGTTAAGTCACTTTTTGAGAACATGCCTAAGTTCAAGCAGAACGGCACCCACATCGGCGCCTTTGGCCCCACTACTTCTGCTGCGGTAGAAGAGGCCGGTCTCCGGCTGGATGTGAAAGCCCCGGCGCCTCAAGCCCCCTCCATGGTGGCCGCGTTGGAACAGTTCCTGCAGAACCTGAAAAAATAATTTCAATCTCTTATAACTTTTTTGGGGAGCATCGTCAGATGCTCCCTTTTTTCGTTTTACTTTTGAGCCGGAGTCTCCGCCGGTAAACAACTGTAGCCGGAAAACGCTTTAATTCGTAATCTGTAATTCATTCCCATGAACCATTTGGCAAAGGAAACCAGCCCTTACCTTTTACAGCATGCCCATAACCCGGTAAACTGGTACCCCTGGGGAGAAGAAGCCCTGGAGCGCGCCCTGCGGGAAGACAAGCCCATCCTGGTAAGCATCGGCTATGCCGCTTGCCACTGGTGCCATGTGATGGAAAGGGAAAGCTTTGAGGATGAAAGCGTGGCGGCCATCATGAACGAACACTTCATCAATATCAAAATAGACCGGGAAGAACGGCCTGACATAGACCATATTTACATGGATGCGTTGCAGGCCATGGCCGGCTCCGGCGGGTGGCCGCTAAACGTATTTCTGCTGCCCAACCGGCAGCCTTTTTACGGCGGTACTTACTTCCCGCCCCGCAAGGCTTTTAACCGGCCTTCGTGGAAAGACGTGCTGCTGGCCGTGGCAGATGCGTTCAACACAAAGCGCGATGAACTGGAAAGCCAGGCGTCCAACCTCACACAACACCTGCACCAGAGCAACCAGTTTGGTATGGAGCTGGTAAATATGCAGTTGCCGAAGGAAGAGCTGTTCACACCTGCCCAATGCAAGGATATTACCCTGGCCATTATGGGCCAGGCAGATAAGGAATGGGGCGGTTTTGGCCGTGCGCCCAAGTTCCCGGCCACTTTCACCATACAATACCTGCTGCGTTATTACCGCACGGAGAAAGATGAGGCCGCGCTGCAGCAGGCCCTGCTTTCGCTGGACAAGATGGTGTACGGCGGCATTTATGACCAGCTGGGCGGCGGTTTTGCCCGCTATTCCACAGATGAAAAGTGGCTGGCCCCTCACTTCGAGAAAATGCTGTATGATAACGCCCTGCTGGTAGATACGCTTTGCGAAGCCTGGCAACTGACCGCCAACCCGTTGTACAAACGCACGGTAGTGCAAACGCTGGCCTTTATACAACGTGAAATGACCTCCCCGGAAGGCGGCTTCTATGCAGCGCTGGATGCGGACTCCGAAGGGGAGGAGGGCAAATTCTACGTATGGTCGCTGGAAGAAATTGAAAACCTGCTGGGCAATGATGCGCCCGCCTTTTGCGCATATTACGATGTGAGCCGCCATGGCAACTGGGAAGACCATAACATTCTCTGGGTGCCCAAAGCCCCGGAACAGGTGGCCGCGGAGCTGGGCATGGGCCCCGGAGAGCTGGAAACTCTCCTGGAAAAATGTCGCGCCCTGCTGATGGAGGCACGTAACCGGCGCGTGCGGCCAGGGCTGGATGATAAAGTGCTGCTGGGCTGGAACGCACTGATGATACACGCCTGCTGCAAGGCCTACGCCGCCTTTGGAGAAGAAGCCTGGCTTGGTATGGCAGAAAAGGCCATGGCCTGCATCTGGGAAAAAATGAAGCAGCCCGGGGCAGCCCCGGCCTTCTGGCATACGTACAAAGAGGGAACGGCCCGCTACCCGGCATTCCTGGATGACTACGCCTATCTCATCCGCGCGCTGATAGCGCTGCAGGAAGTTACCGGCGAGCTGGACTGGCTGCAAAAAGCCGCCGCCATCACAGATTGGGTAACGGAACAATTTGGAGACGAAACTGCGCGTTATTTCTATTACACAGCATCCGGCCAGGCAGATGTTATTGTACGCAAAAAAGAGGTGTATGACGGGGCGGTACCCAGCGGTAACGCGGTAATGGCGCATAACCTTTGGCACCTGTCTGTTGTTTTTGACCGTAAAGACTGGGCGGAGCGGGCCCTGGGCATGACGGCCAGCCTCTCCGGTTCAGTGGTGCGCTATCCCACTTCTTTTGGCGTGTGGGCGGCCATGATGCTGCGGCTGGTACAGGGCACTACAGAGCTGGCCGTTTCCGGCGCCGCGTACAGGCAAATTATGCAGGAGCTGAACAAGCTGTATATGCCCGGCAAGGTGCTGCTGGGGGCTGAGGGAGACCGGGAGGGCATGCCGCTGCTGCAAAACCGGTATCAGACGGGGAAAACTTTGATCTATCTCTGTAAAGATTATCATTGTATGAAACCTGTGGAATACATATCAGAAATAGTTAATTTAATCTGATTTTTGTTGTAAATTGCATTCCCTTTGATATATTTGGTTTTAAAGCGAAAAATTAACATTGAATATTTCTAAATAAATATTATATTTATATTAAATACGATTATATCCTTGACAGGCAAGCCTTTAGAGAAGCCCCCCGAAGGTTTGCAGCCATGGTTAAATCTTGAAAGCTACGCCAAACTGCATAATAAAATGTTAAAAGCAGCGTTTAAATGTGTTACGTAGCCCTGACGAGAGGAATTGAAAAAGTTGTGGGAAAACTTACTACGGATTAAAAATAATTATTACATTTGCTATCTTTCTGATAAACAACCAGGTGAAAAGTGTGACTAAAAACGGATATTGCGCGTGGGCAGACGCATCTGGCAGGTTAAAGAAAAATCGTATTCTAATGAAAGTCACCCTTATGAAGCTTAATTATTGCAGTGGGCTGATGGTTGTACTGCTACCGATACTGCTGGCCAGTTGCGGTGGTGGTAAAACCCCGAAAAATGCGCAGGGACAGCTGATTGGCGTTAGTCCCCGGCCAAAATACTCCCCTCCCGTACCTTACGGAATGGTGTACGTGCCATCCGGTACCTTTCACATGGGCCCCAGTGATGAGGATGTGAACTATGCCTATACCGCCAGGAACAAGGCTATTTCCATTTCAGGCTTTTACATGGACGCTACAGAGATCACGAACAATGAGTATCGCCAGTTCGTATACTGGGTGATGGACTCCATTGCGCACGTGCTCATGGGCCATGTGAAGAATGAAGACGGGCAGGATTATGTTGACTGGAAGCAGAAGATCAACTGGAAAGACAAGGCTACCTACGAAAAAGTAGACGCCATGATCTATTCTGCGGAAGACCGCCTGTACGGCCGCAAGGAAGTGGACGTGCGCAAGCTGCTCTACCACCAGGAAACCTTCAACTTCGACAAAGCCAAGCTTCGTGAAAATAAAGACAAGCCGCGTTCTACTTTCATTGAAAAGAAAGACGTGGCTATTTACCCTGATACACTTTGCTGGATAAGGGATTTCTCTTACGCCTATAACGAGCCCATGACGCGTATGTACTTCTGGCACCCGGCGTTTGACAACTACCCCGTGGTAGGCGTTACCTGGCACCAGGCCAGCTCTTTCTGCGAGTGGCGCAGCAAGTTCTGGGAAGACTACCGCACCTCCAAAAAACAATTCACGGAAGACAAGTTCCAGCTCCCTTCTGAGGCACAGTGGGAATACGCAGCCCGCGGCGGCCGTGAACAGGCGCCCTACCCCTGGGGCGGTTATTACATCCGCAACAAGAAAGGCTGTCTGCTCGCCAACTTCAAGCCCGGCCGCGGTAACTACCCGGAAGACGGCGGTTTCTACACCGTGCGCGCCGATGCTTACTGGCCTAATGACTACGGCTTGTACAACATGGCCGGTAACGTAGCTGAATGGACGCAAGACATCTTCTATCAAAATGCCTATTCTTTCACTTCCGATATGAACCCCTACCTGCGCATGGACGTGGCAGACAACGCACCGCCCAGGATGAAGCGCAAAACAGTCAGGGGCGGCAGCTGGAAAGATATCGGCCACTTCCTGCAGAACGGTACGCGCTCTTATGAGTACCAGGACAGTGCAAAATCCTACATCGGGTTCCGCTGTACCATTGCGTTCCTGAGCAGGTCTAAAAATGATTTTAACCGTAAGTAACCATTATATAGGAATTAATAGCTGAAAAAACACTTTACTATGGCAAACCTGAAACGAGCTTTTTACCTTTTAATCACCCATAAACAATTTTAACCTATGGCTATGAATCCTAACACAGCGAAATGGCTCAACTTCTTTGTATGTATCGGCGCGTCTGTCGTGATAGTAGGAGCCTTGTTTAAACTGCAACACTGGCCTGGCGCTGACGTAGCGCTTATTCTAGGTCTGAGTGTGGAAGCACTGATCTTCTTCGTGTACGCTTTTGTACCTGATACCAGCCACGCGCCCGCGCCCGTAGCAGGCGTTGCCGGCACGCCGGCCCTGGCCAACATGGACAAAATGCTGCAGGAAGCAGACATTACGCCCACCAGCCTCACCCGTTTGAGCGACAATTTCTCAAAACTGGGCCAAACAGTTGATAAAATGCGGGACATCAGTGATGTGGTGGCAGCTACCGGAGACTATACGCAGAAAACGCGTGAAGCAGCCAGCGCCATCGGCTCTGTAACACAGGCCTACACCAGCGCTGCCGCCGCCGTATCATCTTTCAATAACGCATCCGAATCTACCCGTCAGTTCCATGACCAGGTGCAATCAATGACCAAAAATCTGGCCTCTCTGAATGCCATCTACGAACTGGAGCTGCAGGATACCAATAATCACCTCAAGGCTATGAACAGCTTCTACAGCAACCTCCTCTCCGCATCTCAGGCAATGAGCGGCAGTGTGGACGATGCCAAGAAAACACAGGAGCAGATCAGCCTGCTGGCAAGAAACCTTGGTAACCTGAACACGGTGTACGGCAATATGCTGACCGCCATGCAGGGCAGATAGGTAACGCAATAGTGACTAAACAAGAGACATTCATTAAAAACTTGTAATTAACTATGGCTTTACCAAAAGATCCCAGGCAGAAGATGATCAACTTCATGTACCTGGTGCTTACGGCCATGTTGGCATTGAACGTGTCCGCCGAAATTTTGAACGCATTTGATATCGTAAATAATTCCATCAATACCTCCAACACCTCCATTGATAACAAAAATGAGGTGACCTACCGGCAGTTTGCCAAGCTGATGACAACAGACGCGGCCAAGGTAGGCCCCCTCAACGATAAGGCCAACAAGGTAAAATCCTTGTCTGCAGCCGCCCATACCTATATTAACTCATTGAAGGATGAAATTGTGAAAGCAAGCGGAGGCTTGGACGAGAAAGGTGACCTGAAAGGAAAAGATAACCTGGACGCGGCCACCCGTATAATGGAAAACCAGAAAAAAGGCCCGCAGCTGGAACAGCAGCTGACCCAGCTGCGCCAGCAACTGCTGGACGTGATCAATCCGAAAGACAGGAAGGCTTTTGAGGCCAACCTGCCCCTGAAAATTGAAACGCCCGCGCAAAAAGGGCCGGTGAAGAAAGACTGGACGGCTTACCACTTTAACATGGTACCCTCCATTGCGGCTATTACCATACTGGGTAAATTCCAGAACGATATCAAGAACTCCGAGGCTATGATCATCGATAAATTGTTGAAAGAAGTATCTGAAGACGATTTTACGTTTGACAAGCTGGAGGCGTTCGTATCTCTGAACTCTAAAAACTTTACCGCCGGCCAGGAGCTGGAAGCCAAAGTGGTGATGGGAGCATACAGCAGCACTGTAAACCCTACCATCATCATCAACGGCCAGCAGGTGCAGGCAGAAGCAGGCAAGGCTACGTACCGTATGCCGGTAGGCGCCATCGGGGAACATACCATCTCAGGTATTGTGGAACTGGTGAAACCGAACGGCGAGAAGGTGCAGAGCCCCTTCACGGAAACCTATAAAGTAGGCGCTTCCGCTACCTCCATCTCTGCTGATAAAATGAACGTGCTGTACATCGGCCTGTCTAATCCCATCTCCATTACGGCGGCGGGCGTACCGGCAGAAAAAATACAGGCTTCCATCAGCGGTGGCGGCGGGTCTATCTCCAAAAGAGGGCCGGGCGAGTTTGCTGTAACCGTGGGTAGTGCCGGTAAAGCGGTAATATCCGTATCTGCTGAAGTAGACGGGAAAGTAAAAACGCTTGACTCCAAGGAGTTCCGCGTAAAGAACATTCCTGACCCGGTAATGAAGGTAGGTTTCAGCAAGGGCCCTGCTATGAAAGCCGCAGACTTCAAGGCACAGGGCGGCTTGCGTGCAGACCTGGAAGACTTCCTGTTTGACGGCGTACGGTATGCAGTAGTAAGTTACCGCATGGGTATTGAACCCAGAGGTCGCGAATATGTAGAAGGCGAAGCCAACTCCGAATACTGGCCGAAAGACGCAGGTGTTCAGAGCGCTTTGCGGGCCCTGAAGCCTGGTGACCAGGTATACTTTGACAACATCAAGGTAAAAGGTCCGGATGGCAGGGTGCGTTCTATGCAGAACATCAATTTCAAGATCAATTAATGTAAAAATTACTGGGCTATGCGAGCAGTAATATTGAAAAGAATCAGTTGGGGTGCATTTTTAATGCTGATGATGACGGCCACGGTGGCAGACGCACAGTCTCGCCGCAGAAACAACGCGCCCGCCAGCAATCCGCCGGCGCAGCAACAGCCGGCACAACAGCAGGAGCCTGTTACCAACCCCGCTACCGGCAACCCGGTAACGCCGCCTCCGGCCATGCCGCAAACGCCTGCTTCCGTGCCGCCTTCCCTGCGGCAAGATGGTGTAGGCTCCCCGGTAGATACCCCGCGCCCGTCTCTCCGTGTAGATGGTGTTTCCGAAAGAGCGCCCAACCGTGACCGTGTGCCTATTGCATATGATCACATCCGGGAAGATGACAAGTTCTGGGAAAAACAGATCTGGCAGGTGATAGACGTGCGCGAAAAAATGAACCTTCCCTTCCAGTACAACGTGGAAGACGAGAGCGGGGTAAACCAGCTGCTGATCAATATTCTGCTCAACGCTATCAAGAACAAGGAAGTGGAAGCCTTCAGCGCGGTAGACGACCGTTTTTCCACCCTCATTTCTTACGACGAGATCATGACCCGCCTTTCCGGCGAAGTGCGTACCGTGCGTAGCGTAGACCCCGTAACCGGAGAAGAAAAAATGGTGGAAACCAGGGACGAGTTCAACCCTGAGTCTATCAAACAATACAAGATCAAGGAAGTATGGGTATTTGACCAGGAAGCTTCCGCCCTCAAAGTACGCATACTGGGCATAGCGCCCATGGTATCCCGTATGAATGACGACGGTACCTTCCGCGGTGCGCTGCCCCTCTTCTGGCTTTACTATCCTGACCTGCGCCCCGTGCTGGCCAAGTACGATGTGTACAACCAGAACAATGACGCGGCTACCATGACCTGGGAAGATCTTTTTGAAATGCGCTTCTTCACCAGCTTTGTGGTGAAAGAAAAGAACGCGTTCAACAGGGAGATCAACAGCTACATTAAAGACGGCGTAATGCGCCTGCTGGAAGGCCAGGCCATTAAAGACAAGATCTTTAACAAGGAACAGGACCTCTGGGAGTATTGATCTGACAACAAGCAGTCAAATTCTGCAAACAATAATGAAAGCTGCCTCCGTATGGGGGCAGCTTTTTTTATGATATATTGCAGGCATGGAAGCACTTCGCCGCGCCATAGAAGCCGTAATGCCCCTTCCCGGGGAAGAATGGGAAGCCCTCGCCGCCTGCTGGCAGCCCGTGAGCTATAAACGCAAAACAGTGATCACGGCGGCCGGCGAAACAGAGCGGTACGTGTACTTTGTGCTCGACGGCGTACAGCGCGCTTTCTGCATTGCAGATAACCAGCGGGAGGCCACACTGGTGTTTTCCTACACCGGTTCCTTTTCCGGTATCATAGATTCTTTTTTCCTGCAGCAGCCTTCCCGCTATTACCTCGAAACGCTGACGCAAAGCTCCCTGCTGCGTATTTCATTTGCAGACATGCAGCGGCTGATGCAGCAATACCCGCAGATACTGGCCTGGGTGCAGCGCAGCACCATGCTCACGCTGGCCGGTGTGATGGAACGGCATATTGAAATGCTGACCCTGAATGCCGAGCAGAAATTCAGGCGTTTGCTGGCCCGCAGCCCGCACGTGCTGCAGCTCATCCCGCACAAATATCTCGCCTCCTACCTGGGCCTTGACCCTGCTACTTTCAGCAAGCTGCTGGGCGGCATCAGGCTATAGCTAAGAGGCGCCCGCCCCTGCTCTTGCCAGGGCATGCGGCAACCGGTTGACATGCATTCGCAATCTACTCCCTCCACCCGTCCCAAATCTTTGCGCAGGCAAAGATTTACCTCCGGTACGGGGTGTAATTTTGTACAGGATATAAAAACAGACACATGCCTACCTTTAACAGCCAGACATTATTGGAGCAGCTCCAGGGAGATGTAAACAGCCTGCTCAATGTACTGCATACCCGCATCATGCCCCAGCCCCGTGCCGCCTTGCTCAGGCAACCCGCTCCCGGCAGCTGGAGCGTTGTTCAATGTCTCGATCATCTTAACAGCTACGGGCTGTATTACCTTCCGCAGCTGGAAGCGGCGCTCAAAAAAGGGGAGCAATTGAAGCTGCCCGCAAAGCCCGCGTTTAAAAGCGGCTGGCTGGGCAACTACTTTACCAATCTTATGCAGCCCAATCCAGATGGTGCATTGAAATCGAAAATGAACGCCCCCAAAGGCCACCGGCCCGTGCCACAGCCAGACGCCGAGGAGGTGCTGCATGAATTTGCCGCGCAGCAACAACGCCTGCAGCAACTGCTGCAGCGCGCCCGGCAAACAGACATCGGCCGCCTGCGCGTACCTATATCATTGACCAAACTGATCAAACTCTCCGCCGGAGATACCTTCCGTTTCCTGATCGCGCATGAGCAGCGGCACATGCTGCAGGCACTGCGCGCCCTGCTGGTAGCAACAGGCAATAACAATACTGCGGTGTCTATGCAGCACCTTGCGGAGGTTTGATACCAACAAGTTTGTGTGTTGGCAAATCTTACTGCAATGTTAACGCAGTGCAGTGCAAGTAACGTTCACATTATTTTACAAATGCTTTCAAATGCCCGGTGGTAAAGGATTTCAGCCCACCGGGCATTTTTTAGTGATAACAAACACTTAACAACTGAAATACCTGTTGCATATTACTTTAGTAATAATAAACGAGAAGAATACGCCGGCAGCGGCATTCAAAATAAATCTGTGTCTTTTAATGGTTAACTTGGGGAAAAGAGCCTGGTTCTCAAACCGGGCTTCCTTGTTTTAGTTTATGCACCCGCTTCTCCGCGGTGAAAATGCTGCCAGATCAACTGTGCCTTGCTTTGCCCTACTTCCTTCACCAGCTCTTCCATGCTCAGTTGTTTCACCTTGTTCACCGAACGGAATTGCTGCAGCAATTGTGTGGCCGTACTTTCCCCAATGCCTTTGATAGATTCCAGCTCGTTCTTGAAAGTGCCCTTGCTGCGTTTTTGCCGGTGAAAGGTGATGCCGAAGCGGTGTACCTCATCCCTGATACGGCGGATGAGCTTCAGGCTTTCGCTGTTGAAGGGCAGTTTGATGCTTTCCTTATCTCCCGGAAAGAATATTTCTTCTTCATTTTTGGCCAGGCCCACTACCGTCATGCTGCCGGTAAGGCCCAGCTTGTAAATACTGTCCATGGCAGCGCCCAGCTGCCCCTTGCCGCCGTCTATGATCACCAGCTGGGGCAGCGGCTGCTGTTCCGCCAGCAGGCGGTTGTAGCGGCGGTACACTACTTCGCTCATTGAGGCAAAGTCGTTGATACCTTCTACGGTTTTGATGTTAAAGTGACGGTAATCTTTTTTGGAAGCCACCCCGTCTTTGAACACCACGCAGGCAGATACGGGGTAGCTGCCCTGGAAGTTGGAGTTGTCAAAACATTCGATGTGCACGGGCAGTTCCTGCAGCTCCAGGTCTGCCTGCAGCTGGTACAGTACTTTTTTCTTTTCCATGTCGCTTTTGCCTTCCAGCAGCAGCATTTTTTTCTTGCGCAATTCTTCGCGGAAGTACTCTACGTTTTTGGTGGAAAGATCAAGCAGCTTCTTTTTATCCCCGCCTTTGGGTACGGTGAGCGTGATGCCTTCCGCCGGGTATTCCACGTCAAACGGCACTACAATTTCCCTTGCTGCGCTATGGAAAGCGTCACGCAGGTAGGCAATGGCATAGCTCATCACTTCTTCGTCACTTTCTTCCAGCTTTTTTTCAAGCGTAACGGTTTTGGTATCTGCAATAGTGCCGTTGAGCACGCGCAGGTAGTTTACGTAGGCAAAATTACCGTCTGTGATGATGGAGAACACGTCTACATTGCCCACTCGTGAGCTGACAATGGTAGAACGCGCCTGGTAAGCCTGCAGGCTTTCTATTTTTTTCCTTTCAATTTCCGCCTTCTCAAACTCCATATTGGCCGCATGTTCCTGCATGCGCGCTTTGAAGATGTTCAATACGGGCGAAAGGTTGCCGCGCAGTATCTCTTTCACCTGCTGCAGCCCTTCCCGGTAGTCTTCTTCTGTTTGCAGCCCTTCGCAGGGGCCTTTGCAGTTGCCCAGGTGGTATTCCAGGCATACCTTGAACTTGCCTTTTTTTATGTTCTGTTCTGTAAGGTTGAGGCTGCAGGTGCGCAGCGGAATGTTGTAGCGGATCACATCTTCCAGCACTTCGCGCACGCGCCCAACGGAAGTAAAAGGCCCCAGGTATTCAGAGCCGTCACGTATTACCCGGCGGGTGAGGAACACGCGGGGAAAGGGCTCGTGTTTGATGACGATGTAAGGGTAGGTCTTGTCATCTTTCAGGTTGATGTTGAACCTGGGCTGAAACTGTTTGATGAGCGAGTTTTCCAGCAGAAAGGCGTCCTGCTCGGAATCTACAATGGTAAACTCGATATGGTGGATGGTTTCCACCAGCTTGCGTGTTTTATAACTGTCGTGGTTCTTTACAAAATAGGAGCTGACCCGTTTGCGCAGGCTTTTGGCTTTGCCGATGTAAAGCAGCTCGCCGTCCTGACCAAAGTATTTGTAAATACCGGCGTGCGTGGGAAGGGTATGTGCTATTTGCTGAAACTCCGCTGCTGTCATATTTGCTCTTTTGCCGGGTGAAACCATGCCTGTACTTCCAGGTGTTCCGGTTTCATGAAAATGATCTTCTGATAGGTGTTTACCCGCAGCTGTTTGCTGCGTTCATACAACACCTCCTGCCGGTATTCATATACCAGGTTGGTGGTGTAGGAGGTGACCCGTGCCGTTTTGATACGGCCCTGCCCGTCTACGTCCAGGATAAGCTGGTAGGGGTTGGTCTGTTTCCCCCTGGATTGCAGTATGAAGGTGGTATCGTTGCCGGCAAACTGGTTTACAATGGTGTCGGTATCGTAGGCGTCTGCCAGGGAAGGTTTGCTCACGTCCGCATCCATCAGGGGGCGGAAAAGGGCTTCCAGGCCGGCACTGTCACGCACGGCCGCCGAGTCTGCCCGGCCGTTCATGCGCACTACTTTGGTTACGCGCAGCTGCTGGCTTTTCAGCCGGGCTATTTCGTCCCAGCAGTAAGTACCCAGCGCCCGGTAGCTGTTATCTTTTTCCGCAATGGCCCGCTCTTGTCGGGGCAGGCCGCAGCCCGCCACCAGCAACAGGCACCCGTACGCAATGAGTTGTATGTTCATATCCGCAAATTTAACCCTAAAAAAATAATGCGCCGTGAAAACGGCGCATCTGATGCATGAGCAAATCTGTCGAGAGCACTAAAATTGATGGCTTTGAGGGCCAAATTCCGTGAATGATATGTGGTGGGCGCTGACGGCGTCAGGCGCCCGGTTTTGTTACCTTGATCTTGCTGACCAGTACAGGCTGGCTCATAGAGCTGTAGCTGAACTGGTAGATGCCGTCTGCGGCGCTTACCAGCAGGCGGTTCTCTGTGTCGTACGGTATTACGTCATAAGCGTTCAGCCCTTCCACCAGCTTGTAGGTGGATATTTTAGCGGGATTGGACGCATTCATGAACCGCAGGCCGTATATGCCTTCACATACAAAGAGCTTCCCTTTGTCTATTCCCAGCCCGTGCGGGTTCTTCAGGTCATACGTAGCCAGCTTGACGGGTTTTTCTACATCCTTTACATCATACACCAGTAACTGATTCAACGTGCCTGTGCAGACGTTGCCGCTGCGGATGGTTACGTAGGCGGTAGTACCTTCCACCACTACCGGGTCACAGGCCGTAAAGTGGGTAACGGCAGATTTCTGCTCCGGTTTGGCAGGGTTGGCCAGGCTGTAGATGTACATGGCATTGCGGCTGCCTATGAAGAGGTTGTCTCCGTAAGGAAAGACGGTTTCTATCCCTCCCCAGCCTATTGTTGTCTGTTCGTTAAACACCGGGTCTGCCGGGTTTTGTATGTTGAAAGATTTCAATGAACTGATATCAACCGTATACAGGTAATTTTTAGCGATGGTGAACCGGGCCATGGAGCCGCCTTTGCTGTTTGATGCCGCGCTGGCCTTTTCACCTGCCAGGCTCGAAAAGGATGCGTTGGCAAACATCACCGGGTTGCCGCCGACCTGGCAATCGCAGGTGTAGGCGGTGTCTCTGCTGGTGTAGCCTACCACCATGGTATCGCTTTGACTGGAATATTTATAACCGATAATATATCCGTTCTCGTCCCAGGAGTAACCCAGCACGTCTTCCATTGTTTTCACTCTCCTTACCTGGGCAGGGTCTGTGATATCAATGGCTATGAGATCGCGGAAGCTGTCTACGTACAGAATATTCCCTTTCACCGCCATGTCACGGTTGCCTTCCACTTTGATGAAAGACACTTTTGCCGGCGAAGCGGGGTTCTGGTTATCAATGATATGAACGCCTTTGCCCGGCTCATTCACAAAGATGTACCGGCCGCTGATATAGATCTTCCCGGTGCTCCCGATCTCCTGCGGGGCCTGCACCTGTACGGCGGTAGTCCTCACTTCGGCCTGGGATTTGAAAATGGGGGTATAGATTTTAGTGGTAACAATCCGCTGGCACTTTTCCTTTGCACAACCACCTGCCATCAGCAGCGCTGATAACATTAACGGGAATATGTAAAATGCTTTGCTCATAGGGGTACGGATTTGATCGTTAAACGGGAGGGATATGGGAAAAGTTACAGTGCGGGGAAAATAATGTAAAAGGGGATGCACGCGGCATCCCCTTCATTATGAGTGAGTTATGTGATTTCGTTTACACCAGCAGGTTGCCCGTCATTTCTTTTGGAACAGGCAGGCCCATAAAATGCAGGATGGTGGGGGCTATATCTCCCAGTTTCCCGTTCTTCACGGCGCCCTTGAAATCCTGGCTGATAATGAAGAAGGGCACGGGATTGAGCGTGTGCGCCGTGTTGGGCGTGCCGTCCTCGTTGATCATATAATCGGAGTTACCATGGTCTGCCGTGAGGAATATCACGTAATCGTTCAGCAGGGCGGTGGTCACTACTTTTGCCACGCAGGCGTCTACCGTTTCCACGGCTTTGATGGCCGCGGGCCATACGCCGGTGTGGCCCACCATGTCTGCATTGGCAAAGTTGAGCACTATAAAGTCCGCCGTCCTCTGTTCCAGTTCGGGAATAATGGCCGCGGTCAGCTCGTTGGCGCTCATTTCCGGCTGCAGATCGTAGGTGGCTACCTTGGGAGAAGGCACCAGCAGGCGCTTTTCTCCCTGGAACGGTGTTTCCCGGCCGCCGGAGAAAAAGAAAGACACGTGCGGGTACTTTTCCGTTTCCGCAATGCGGATCTGTGTTTTACCATGCTGCTCCAGCACTTCACCCAGCGTCATCACCAGGTTGTCATTATCGAAAATGACGTGTACGCCATGGAAAGACTTGTCGTACTCCGTCATAGTGGTATAGTTCAGCGCCAGCGGCTGCATGCCGTAATCAGGGAAGGCTTGTTGCGTCAGCACTTCCGTAATTTCCCGGCAACGGTCTGTTCTGAAGTTGAAGCAAAGCACTGCGTCTCCTTCCTGTATGGTGGCCAGGGGTTTTTGCGCGGCGTCTGTTACAATAACCGGTTTAATGAACTCGTCTGTAATGCCCTCGGCGTAAGATGCCTTGATGGCGGTAAGCAGGTTCTGTGTGGGCGTGCCAACACCATGTACCAGGGCGTCATAAGCCAGTTTGACCCTTTCCCAGCGTTTGTCACGGTCCATAGCGTAATAGCGGCCGGTAACGGAAGCAATTTGCCCGGTGGTTTGCTGCAGGTGCTGCTCCAGGTCTTCCAGGTAGGCCAGCCCGCTTTTGGGGTCTGTATCCCGGCCGTCTGTAAACGCATGCACGAACACTTTTTTCAGGCCGCGCTGCTGGGCAATGGTGGTGAGCGCTTTCAGGTGGTTAATATGGGAGTGTACCCCGCCGTCGCTCACCAGGCCGATGAGGTGCAGCGGTTTGTTGTTCTGTATGGCGTAGTCCATGGCAGCGGTGAGCGCTTTGTTAGCGGCCAGCTCGCCGGTACGGATGGCTACATTGATGCGCTGCAGCTCCTGGTATACAATGCGCCCCGCGCCGATGTTGAGGTGGCCCACTTCAGAATTGCCCATCTGGCCTTCCGGGAGGCCTACATCTTCACCACAGGTGATCAGGGAGCTATGAGGGTATTGTTCGTACAAGCTATCTACAAAAGGGGTATTGGCATGCGCTATGGCATCTGCGGCGGGCACCCGGCCCTGACCCCAGCCATCCATGATGATCAGGATCGCTCTTTTATTTTCCATACAATAATCCGTTGTGCGTTAAGAATGAATCGGGTCGTGAAATTAATAATAACATCCCTTTCCGCATTTAAAATTTTCTTTTTATCATTCTCCGGCACCTGTTTTTATATATTACTCATTTGTAATAGCTTTGGCCCCGCCCAATAGCACAATCATGCTATATTGCCCGCTGATCGGCAAGTTGGCACAGTTTTAGCACCTTTTATTGTTGATAAAAGTATAATACGACTTAAAAAACGGATAATGAAAAAACTAGTCTTTTTGCTGGGGGTACTGGCGGCATGTGGTATGTTCACTGCTTTTACCCTGATGGCAGGCCCGTTTGAGGACGTGGTGAGCGCCATCAAGCAGGGGGATGCCGGTAACTTGAGCAAATTCCTGGATAATACCGTGGAGATCAACATCGCCGGCAAAAACAGTTCCTACAGCAAGGCACAGGCAGAGATCATTCTGAAGGATTTCTTCGGGAAGAACCAGGTAAAGTCTTTCGAGCTGATCCACCAGGGTGAGGCCGGCGGCGGCTCCCGGTTTGGCATCGGTAACCTGGCCACCTCCGGTGGCAACTTCCGCACTTCTTTTTTCCTGCAGAAAAAGGGAGGCACTTTTGTACTGAACGAATTACGGTTCGAAAATAAGTAACGGAAATTCAGCTTAAGCACAACGTACTCTTAAAGGCTTCCGCCATCGCGGAAGCCTTTTTTGTTTGTAACTTGCCGTTCAACTTTTCAGACAAGACATGTTAGAGCAAGCAACACTCACTGCCTTTATCAGCAGCGCCCTGGCGGAAGACATCGGTAACGGGGACCACAGTACCCTGGCTTCCATTCCCCCCACTGCCCGCGGCACCGCCCGGTTGAAAATCAAGGAAGACGGCGTTTTGGCCGGTATGGAGGTGGCAGAGGCCATTTTCCGGTACCTTGACATGTTTACGCAGTTCAGGCCCCAAAAGAAGGATGGGGACCTGATGAAAGCGGGGGAACAGGCCTTTGAGGTGGAAGCCGCTGTGCATACCCTGCTGATGGCGGAACGCCTGGTGCTGAACTGCATGCAGCGCATGAGCGGCATTGCCACGCTTACCCGGCAGTATACAGACAAGCTGAAAGGCTACCATACGCGCGTGCTGGACACGCGCAAAACCACGCCCAACTTCCGGATGCTGGAAAAAGAGGCCGTGCGCATAGGCGGGGGGGTAAACCATCGCATGGGCCTGTACGATATGGTCATGCTCAAAGACAACCACATTGATTTCTGCGGCGGCATCACCCCGGCCGTGAACAACGTGGTGGCCTATCTCCGGGAAAAAGGCCTGCCGCTCCAGATAGAAGTGGAAGCCCGTAGCCTGGAAGATGTCAAAGAAATACTGGCCGTGGGCCAGGTACACCGTATCATGCTGGACAATTTCAGCCCTGACGAAATACCTGCCGCCCTGGCGCTGATCAACGGCCGCTATGAAACAGAGGCCTCCGGCGGCATTACGCTGGCCAACGTGGAAGACTACGCAAAAACCGGCGTTGACTTTGTATCCGTAGGCGCCATTATTCACCACGCCGTGAGCCTGGACCTTAGTTTGAAAGCTGTTATCAACCCGCACAAATAGCTGTTTTGAGAAAAATACTGATCATCATTAACCGGAAAGCGGGCACAGACCGGGAAAAGCGGCTGGGAGAAGCCATCCGCCGCCATTTGCCGGCAGACCGGTTTTCCGTGGAAACCACCTACCTACAGTACCTGGGCCATGGCGCAGACCTGGCGCGGGACGCGGTGCGGCGCGGAGTAGACACGGTGGTGGCGGTAGGAGGGGACGGCTCTATCAATGAAGTGGCGCAGGGCCTGCTGGGTACCAAAACAGCGCTGGCCATAGTGCCATTGGGCAGTGGCAACGGCCTGGCGCGCGCCCTTAAAATACCGCTAGACGCGGGTTTAGCCCTGCAGCTGGTAGCCGCTGGCGAAAAACGGCCCATGGACGCGGGTTTTGCCAATGAACATCTTTTTCTCAGCAACGCCGGCGTAGGCTTTGACGCCGTGATAGCAGACCGTTTCCGCCACAGCAAAAAACGCGGCCTCATCAATTATGCCCGCCTGGTAATAGGCGGCTTTTACAGTTACCGCCCCGCCACCTACAGCGTAAAGGTAGACGGGCAGGAGCAGGGCCGCCAGGCCTTCCTGATGACGGTGGCCAACGGCAACCAGTTTGGCTATGAATTCAAGCTGGCGCCCCAGGCCAGCGTGTTTGACGGCATGCTGGACGTATGCCTGGTGCCCCCGCTGGGCTTTTTTGACCTGTTGCCCCTGAGCATCCGCTCGCTGCGTGGCAGCATTCACAAAAGCCGGTACATGGAGCATTTTACCGGCCGGGAAATTGAAGTGAGCAGCCCTGAGCTGAGCAGCCTGCAGGTAGATGGAGACGCGGTGCCGCTCACCAACGGCAAAACGGTGTATTTTCGCATAGCGCAGGGCGCCCTGCAGGTAATTGTTCCCGCGCAATAAAAAACCAGTAATTATGAGCAAGAAAAGGTCAGGCGGCATTGTGTATTCTACCAATCCCGATTTCTCCTACGAAAATGATGCCCCCGAAGAACAAAATACCCTGCCTCCCGCGCAGCAGCAGTTAAAAGTAAAGCTGGACACCAAACAACGCGCCGGTAAAACCGTTACCGTGGTGGAGGGGTTCATTGGCAGGAACGATGACCTTGAAAAACTCGGAAAGGAGCTGAAAACCAAATGCGGCACCGGCGGCAGCGTGAAAGACGGGCTGGTGCTGATACAGGGAGATTACCGGGAAAAGGTGCTGAAGTGGCTGCAGGATTGGGGGTATAAAGCGAAATAAAAACTACTCAAACCCTTGCCCCATTGGGCTTTCGGGGCTTTTTTGCCCGAAAAGCCCTTATTTTACAGGGGTTTCAACGAAGAAGTAACGAACAAGTAACGAAGGAGTAACGAACGAGTAAAAAAAGTTTGCTTGTTCGTTCGTCTCCCTATGAAGGTTCGTTACTTGTTCGTTGCAAGCGGTCTGTTTGAGGGGCGGCAAGCGGAGATTCTGCACTTGGGCTAAATAAATCTCCGTTTATGTCAAATGCAGCTGCGGGCTTTGCGTCAACTTTGCTGGAAAAAACATGCAACACTTCATCAGCATTGCCGTGGCATTGGGCCTGCCGGCCTACCTGTTCACCAGCTTCATACTGCCTTCTGAATACCGTTCTCCGCTAATGGTGTACCCGGCCATCAGTTCATTGATGGAGGCTACGTCTTCCGCGCTGAGCCGCACGTCTACCGCGGCCGCATTTTCCTGCAGGTACTTCCGGCGTTTGGTGCCGGGTATGGGAATGATGTCTTCTCCCTGGGCCAGCAGCCAAGCCAGCGCCAGTTGCCCCGGCGTGCAGTTAAGCGCGGCTGCCTTGCCCTCCAGCGCTTCCACAATGCTGAGGTTGCGTGCAAAGGCTTCTTCCTGGAACCGCGGCAGGTTGCGGCGGAAGTCGTTTTCATCAAGGTTTTTCACATCTTTCAGCGCACCCGTTAAAGCGCCTCTTCCCAGCGGGCTGTACGGTACAACCGCTATGTTCAGCTCTCTGCAGGTACCCAGTATCTCCTTTTCTATGTCCCGCACAAACAGGGAGTATTCGCTTTGCAGCGCGGCAATGGGGTGTACGGCATCGGCTTTGCGGATGGAAGCGGCAGAGGCTTCTGAAAGGCCCAGGTAGCGCACTTTGCCTTCTTTTACCAGGTCTGCCATAGCGCCTACTGTTTCTTCAATGGGCACTTCCGCATCTACGCGGTGGGCGTAATACAGGTCTATCACGTCTGTGCCCAGCCGCTTGAGGCTTGCTTCACAGGCTTTTTTCAGGTATGCGGGCGAGCCGTCAAAATAGGTGCTGTTATCTTCGCGGTAACGGAAACCGAACTTGGTGGCCAGGAAAACGTCTTTCCGCCGTGTGGCCAGCACTTTAGACAGCTGCTCTTCATTCAGGCCCTGGCCGTACATGTCTGCCGTATCCCAGAAATTAATACCGAGGTCGAGCGAGAGCTCCAGTGTAGCTTGTGATTCTTCGTCGTTGCGCTGCCCGTATGCAAACGCCATTCCCATACAGCCCAGGCCTATGGCCGATACTTTTTCTCCGGATTTTCCTAATGTTCTGTATTGCATCATAAAACAGGATTTTTATGCATACAAATTTACGGGGCGCTGTGATGGCGGGCATTACGTGATTCAAACAAGAAATTGCAAAATTCAATGCACCAGTGCTGCAGCGGGTTTGCGGGGAAATGCAACATTTGTTGCACTTTTTAATTTGGTTAGTTTCAAAAGAATATCCATCTTGTACACCTCCATTTATTGACCAAAATCAGGGACTCGTTTCCTATGACTGGCGTTTTTGGAGAAGCCGGTTGTCTTTACAAGTTCCACTTCTCCAAAAGCCAGTTGCCAAAACTGGCTTTTTTGTTTTTGCTTCACTGACAGCGCCTCCTTTTTTGCCAAACTATTTGCATACACCCGCAGCTGCCGGTTCCGCAAAACCTGGTTGTCAGCTCTACTTTACAAACACAAACTCCACCTCCCCAAATCCCAGCTGCAGCATTTCGTTCCCTTTCTCAAGGCAAAGCCGCCCGTCCGGCAGCACGTCGCGGATCACGCCTGTGAATATTTCACCGTTTTTCCGGTACAAGGCAGGTTCGTTAAAGCGGATCATGCAGTTTTTATATTCCTGCAGCAGGGGCTGGTAAGAACCGTCCTGCAGCTGGCCGTACCGCCGTTGCAGGCAGGCGCATAGCTCATGCGCCAGGGCCACACTGTCCCACGTTTTACCGGTAATTTGCCGGAGAGATACGGGGTTGGCCAGGTTTTCAGGAAAACGGGGGGTATTGATGTTAATGCCGATGCCGGCTATGGCATATTGCCATACGGTACCGCGTAAAACGTTCTCTATCAGGATGCCGCCTGCCTTTCTGTCACGCCAGTAAATATCATTGCTCCACTTGATGCGCGCCTCATCCCCGGCATATTTCGAGAAGAAGTCACATGCCCCAAGGGCCACGGCCACGCTGAGCATAAACTGCTGAGGGAGGGCCAGGGCGGGTTGTAGCACGGTTGTTAACATAATGTTCTCACCGGGAGCGGAATGCCATTGCCGGCCCCGCTGCCCTTTTCCTGCAGTTTGTTCCATGGCAAACCAGGTGGAACCGTCTGCCACGGGGCCTTCATTCACCCGGGCCATGGCATAGTTATTGGTGCTGTCTACACGGTCCAGCACCTCAAATGGGTTACCTATCACGCAGCCTGTTTTATCTGTTGAGGAACAAAGTAAAGCATTTTAACAATTTTTTACCGCTTCATTCGTCCTTCACATATACAGCAACGATGATATTTTGGCGCTGGTTTAGTAATTTTGAAGATTAAAGATTATTTTTAACAAAAACAGCATTTATTGGCACCCTTGACCATTCTTAATAGCAGGAAGAAAGCGGCGGCGCGCATCACCAGGAACAGCAAGATATTTACTACCATCATAAAGGCCATACAGGAAAAAAAAGGGGAGAATATCGTTTCCCTTGATCTGCGCAAGATCCCTGAAGCGGTAGCAGACTTCTTTATCATTTGTGAGGCCAATTCCAACACTCAGGTTAAAGCGATTGCAGACTTTGTGGAAGAGGAAGTGAAACTGCATACGGAGGAAACTCCCTACAAGCATGAGGGGTTTACTGCGCAGCAGTGGATATTGGTTGATTATGTGAACATTGTAGTGCATATTTTCATCCCCGAAACCCGCAAATTTTACAAACTGGAGGAAATGTGGAGCGACGCGGAGCAGATGGAACACCTTGAAAACTGAACAAAACCCCCGGTTTTGTATTAATTATTTGTATAAACAGACAACACTCACGTAAAGGAGCGAACGATCATGGAAAAAGGAGGCAACAACTATAGTAAGGGATCAGAAAAATCTCCGAAAAAAGGGCCAAAGTTTAATATATACTGGGTTTATGCCTTCATAGGCATTGCCTTGCTGGCAATGAACTTTGTTGAGCTGGGCACCAAACCCAAAGAACTGACCGGTTTTAAACAATTCCAGCAGGAATACCTGCGCACAGGGGACGTAGACAAACTGGTGGTAGTGAATAAAAGACTGGTGGAGGTTTACATCAAAAAAGACCGGTTGAACGATCCCAAGTACGAATCTGTGGCCAAAAGCAGGTTCGGGCAACCCAACCCCGGTCCCCACTTCCAGTTCACCATTGGCAGCGTAGAAAGTTTCCAGAAGGAGCTTGACAAGGCGCAGGCAGATATGCCGCTGGCAGACCAGATGAACGTGTCTTACCAGGACCGTCAGAACTGGTTTGACCCGCTGATGCAGATATTGCTGCCCATTCTGCTGCTGATCGGTATGTGGATACTGCTGATGCGTAAAATGGGCGGCCCTTCCGGCGGAAGCGGCGGGCCCGGCGGCATCTTCAACATCGGCAAGTCTAAAGCCACCCTGTTTGACAAAGGCACCCGTGTAAACATCACCTTCAACGATGTGGCCGGCCTGGACGAAGCCAAGGTGGAAGTAATGGAAATCGTAGACTTCCTCAAGAACCCGAAAAAATACACCTCATTAGGTGGTAAAATACCCAAAGGCGCATTGCTGGTAGGCCCTCCGGGCACCGGTAAAACCTTGCTGGCCAAAGCCATGGCCGGCGAAGCGCAGGTACCCTTCTTCTCCATGAGCGGTTCAGACTTTGTGGAACTGTTTGTGGGCGTGGGTGCCAGCCGTGTGAGAGACCTGTTCAAACAGGCCCGTGAAAAAGCGCCGTGTATCATTTTCATTGACGAAATTGACGCCATTGGCCGTGCCCGTGGCAAGAACGTGATGATGAGCAACGACGAGCGGGAGAACACGCTCAACCAGCTGCTGGTGGAAATGGACGGCTTCGGTACAGACAGTGGTATCATCATCCTGGCCGCCACCAACCGGCCGGACGTGCTGGACAGCGCCCTGTTGCGCCCCGGCCGCTTTGACCGCCAGATCTCTATTGACAAGCCAGACCTGGCCGGCCGGGAACACATCTTTGACGTACACCTGAAACCCATCAAAACATCCCCCAACCTCGATATCAAAAAGCTGGCTTCCATGACGCCCGGTTTTGCCGGCGCAGACATTGCCAACGTTTGTAACGAAGCGGCCCTGATCGCTGCCCGCAAGGGTAAAACGGAAGTGGAAATGGAAGACTTCAATGACGCCATTGACCGCGTAATTGGCGGCCTGGAGAAAAAGAACAAGATCATTTCCCCGGAAGAAAAAGAAGTGATAGCCTACCACGAAGCCGGCCACGCCATTTGCGGCTGGTACCTGGAGCACGCCAACCCGCTGGTAAAAGTAACCATTGTACCGCGCGGCGTGGCAGCCCTCGGCTATGCGCAATACCTGCCCAAAGAGCAGTACCTCTACAACACAGAGCAACTGATGGACGATATCTGCATGACCCTTGGCGGCCGTGCGGTAGAAGACCTGGTGTTCGGCAAAGTATCTACCGGCGCGCAAAATGACCTGCAGGTGATTACCCGCATGGCCTACGCCATGGTAACCGTGTACGGCATGAACGATAAAATAGGCAACGTATCTTTCTACGATCCTAACAGCGATCAGGCTTTCACCAAACCTTATTCGGAAGAAACCTCCAAGCTGATAGACCAGGAAGTGCGCCTGCTCATAGAAAAAGCGTATGACCGTACCAAAGCCCTGCTGGCGGATAAAATGGACCATGTGAAGCTGCTGGCGCAGGAGCTGCTGAAAAAAGAAGTACTGTATAAAGACGACCTGGAGCGCCTCATCGGCAAACGCCCGTTTGACACGCATAAAGAACATCACCTGAATAAAGAAGGCATGACCACTGACGGCGTACATCCCTCAGACATCATCAATCCTTCTCCGGCCAATGCAATTTCAGAATAAGGATGAAAGTATCGCCCGCTAAAGAAAATATCCTGAAAAGAGTCAGGAACGCGCTCAGCCAGCCGGTGCAGCTGCCTTTTCCGCACGCGGAAGGCAACAACCCGGTATTCGAGACCAAACATGACGGCCTGGAGCTAAAGTTTGCCGAAGAGTTTTCCAAACTGCAGGGCAAATTCATTTTCTGCTCCAGCCGTGACGAGCTGGCGGAAAACCTGCAAGCCCTGGTGGAGAACAAGGAGTGGACGCATGTACACTGCAAAACGCCATCCCTGGAAAAAATACTGGAACCTTACAACCCGGCTTACCTGAATGTAGGTGACATGTATACGCTGGATGCGGCCATTACGGACTGCGAGTGCCTTATTGCCCGCACCGGTACCATGGTACTGTCTGCCGCACAGCCTTCCGGCCGCGCCCTGCCTGTGTTTGCACCGGTACACATCGTGATAGCGTATGCCCATCAGCTGGTGTTTGACCTGAAAGATGCCATTGCAATGGTGAAAGAAAAATACCAGGGCCAGCTGCCTTCCATGATCTCTTTTGCTACCGGCCCCAGCCGCACGGCAGACATCGAAAAAACGCTGGTGGTAGGCGTACACGGCCCGCGGGAGGTATACGTTTTCCTGCTGGACGAATAAGCGCAAAGATTATTGATCTATATACATGTAAAATGCAAAAGGAAATCATCACTTTTGCATTTTACATTTAAGCAATACCATGGAACTGTTATTACCGGCCGGCAAGCGCATTTATTTTGCATCAGACTTCCACCTGGGCGCTCCCAACATGGAGAAAAGCCGGGAGCGGGAGCGGCTGGTGGTGCGCTGGCTGGATGAGGTGGCGCAGGATGCGCAGCACATCTTCCTGGTGGGTGATCTCTTTGATTTCTGGTTCGAGTACAAACATACCATCCCGAAAGGCTATACCCGCCTGCTGGGCAAGCTGGCGGAACTGAGAGACCGCGGCATCGGCATCTCGGTGTTCATCGGCAATCACGATATGTGGATGAACGGGTATTTTGAAGAGGAGCTGGACATTCCCGTGTATTTTGAACCGCAGGTCTATACCATTGCCGGCAAACGATTCTATATTGGCCATGGTGACGGCCTTGGGCCCGGTGACCATGGGTACAAGTTCCTGAAAAAAGTATTCCGCAACCCTGTTTGCCGCTCTCTCTTTTCCCTGATCCACCCCAGCTGGGGTATTGGTATGGCCAATTACTGGAGCCGTAAAAGTCGCGCGGCTACCGGCGGTGAGCTGGAAAAATTCCTGGGCGAAGAAGAGGAATGGCTGGCTATTTACTGCCGGGAGATATTACAGAAAGAACATTTCGATTATTTTATTTTCGGCCACCGCCACCTGCCGCTTGACCTTAAAGTAGGTGAAAACAGCCGCTACATTAACCTGGGTGACTGGCTGAACTACAACTCCTATGCAGACTTTGACGGCAATACTGTTACGTTGAAGTATTACGGGAAATAACACATTTATCTGCGCAGTTAACTCAGTATCTCGTTCAATATGGGCGGGGAATGCAGCTCCGTAAAATCGGGAATATGCAGTTTGTAAAAGTCGAGGTAAGCGTATAGCAGGTTTCTTCTTCTCTCTTTATTCAATTCAATTTTTTCAAGATCGGCCGGGTGCTGAATTTGCTGCAGCCGGTCTGTAACCTGGCTGGAAACTTCATCGAGGTATTGGGTGTGATGGGGCGGCAGGTCAGTGAAAATACCTTGCTGCAAGTCAAGGTACGGTGTGTAGGAAGAGTAGTGGCCGGCGAAGTGGAAACCCAGGTGGGCCGCCAGTTTGAGCGTAAAGTACAGTGGCAGGTTGGCGGCCACGGCGGTATTCTCCGCATCCAGCGCTTTGAATACGCCTGCCGTAAAGTAGTACAGGTCTGGTTGCTGCTCAGGCTGTTTGAGCGTTTTCTGTAATAGTTCTATCAGGTAGAGGGCCACGGTATTTTTTACAATGTTCACATGCATGGAGGTGTACACATGCCCCAGCTTGAACTCTGAAATGCGCTGCAGGTTCTTTTGCTCGTGATGGTATACCACCAGGTCAAGGATGTTGCCGGGTTGCAGCAGGTTCCCTTTTGCCGCTTTGGGTTTGGAAGAGCGCACGCCGTTTACGATATACGATTGTATACCGAACAGTTCCGTGAAGATGCTCAGGATGAGGCTGGTATCCCCATACTTCACGGTACGCAGTACTATGCCGGGTGTTTTGTGGAGCATGCTGCAAAAGTCGGTTATCGGTTGCAGAAATGCACGCTTTGCGGGTAATTTCCTAGTGAATGAATACCAGCTTTGTAACGATCTTTTCCCGCCCGCTGTCATCAGACGCAAATACGAGATATACGCCGCTTTGCGGCCGGTGGCCGGTATAGTCCCGTCCGTTCCACACCGCCTGCCCGCCATGAGCACGGGTCTGGAACACCAGTCTTCCCGCTGTGTCTGTAATCTTGACCACGGCGTTCTGCACCAGCCCGCGGATGGCAATGGTGCCTTCATACCCTTGCGGCACCGGGTTAGGGAATACCAGCACTTCATTTTGCTGCGTGGCAGTGCCTTCTGTAGCGGTGCCCCGCCAGGAAAGCAAACCGGCTGCGGTGGCAAAAAATACTTCGCCGGTGGCGGGGTGTACGGTTATGCGGTGTACCACGTCTGAAGGCAGCGGGCTGTTGCCGGTATTGACATGCATCAGCATCTTATCCCCGTCAGGCGCTACCAGCCAGGCGCCATTTTGCGTGCCTACCCATTTGCGGTTGGCGCCGTCTACGGCAATGGTGTTCACCTGTTCATTCTGGAAAAGGTAACCCGCAAAATTATCTTCCTTCAATATGGGCCAGAAGGCATCACAGAAAGTGGCGGGGCATTGCACCACGGCTATGCCTTTGGCCGTGCCTATCCAGATGTAGCCGTTCCTGTCTTTCGCAATGCAGCGTACATCAGGGGAGGGCAGGTTACCCCGGCCCGCTCCGGGCTGGTAAAGTTTCCAGGTATCATCTGCCGTGCCTTCCGGGCTGGCGCCGTGGTTGAATACAAACACGCCGTTGTTGCGGGGAGACACTATCCATTTCTGCCCCCCGTCATCTACCAGCACCTGGCTAACGGCGTTGGCTGTATGAAAAATGGGAATGGAAAAATGCAGCCAGTTGTTATCAGGCTGGCGCATATGCAGGTTATTGGCTGCGCCGAAGGTAGTTACCCAGAGGCGGCCTTCCGGGTCTGTGGCCAGCCCGCTCACCAGGGAGTCTCCGCCTGGTTTGATCACCGTATTGGTCTGTACGGTCAGCAGCCCTTCACCGAAGGAGCCTGCGTACATGTCTGCACCCGCGGGGCTGAGGGTGATAATATCACGCCGGGCGGTTACCCGCTGCCACTCCTCATTGTCAAATCTGAACAGGCCGTCTGTATTGCCTGTGGCCTGCCAGCCCGCTGTTACGCCGCCTGCCGCTGCCCACAGGGCGCCGTTATGCACCACCATTTCGCCGCTTACAATGCCGTGCGGTGAGTTAGGCGTAAAATTGACCATGCCGCCGTTCCCGAAGCGCAACAGGCCGTTTTCCGCATCTGCCACCCAGGTGGCTTGCGCGGCCACTGCAGCCGCTGAGGGGGAAGGGCTTTGCAATGTGTTCTCCAAAACGCCGCTGCCGGAAAGCTGCAATACCCGGCCCGGCTGGTGTACAAACAGCGAAGCGCCTGATGTGTTGATATCCCGGACAGGAGTGCCATTTGCAAACCAGGTTGAGCGGGCGGCATCTGCCAGGGCGTACACCGTGTCTCCCTGCAGGGCCAGCAGCTGGTTGTTGAGCGCAAGCAGGGTACGCGGGTGGCCCCAGGCCGGTACTGCCTCCCAGCTGGCCGGGTCTGCCAGGTTGCGGCCTTGCTTCGGCGCCCGCAATACGCCGGCTGTGGTGGCGGCATAAAAATAGGCGCCGTTCTGCGCCAGGGCAGTGATGGCGCCAATGCGCCAGGTATCCGAAATTTCCTGTTTGTCAAGGTTCAGTACCAGTATGCCCACAGGAGTGCAGAGGTAAGCGTAAGCGCCGTCAAAGCTGATGTGACGGGTGCGTTTATCGCTTCCCGCGGAAGACAGTTTGAAGTCAGGGATGTTGATAATGTTCTCGTTGCGCAGCAGGTCAAGGTTGCCGTTGTTGTAGGCAATTACCAGGGTTTGGCTGCCCGGGTGGCAGCCAATGGCGGCAACGCCCGCGTCATGCAGCCCGTTCACCTTGCTGTAGCGGGTAAGCGCATTGTCTGAAAAAGCAACGGCAAACACGCCGTGGGGCGTGGCGCAATACAGCCGGTCAGGCGCTGGGGCCAGGGCCACCGCCTGCCGCCAGGGCAAATGCTCCCGCCAGTGCCCGATGGGCGCAAGCTGGCAAAAGGCCCTGGCCGGCAGCAGGCAAATACTCAAAAGGAGCAGGCGGAAAAACATACTTCCCAAAAGTAACAATTACGATTATCTATTATGCATAAATCGTAATGAATAGTTACCTTTATGGCCTTTACCAAATCATATAATGCGTATGTGGCAGCGCCTGGCAGGTTTTGTTCTGAAATTCCGATTATGGCTTCTGGTTTTGTTGATGGCAGGCACCGCCGTAATGGCCTGGTATGCCAGCAAAGTAGAACTGTCTTATGAATTTACCGGCGCTATTCCGCGGGATAATCCCAAGTGGCAGGAGTACCAGCAGTTCAAGCAGCAATTCGGGGAAGACGGGAATATGATGGTGATCGGTATTGAAACCGACCGCATGTTCCAGCTTGAATTTTTCAGGGACTATGCCCGGCTGAATGATGACCTGCGCAAGATACCTGCCGTTGAAAATACCCTGAGCATCCCTGTTGCCGTTAATCTTATAAAAGACGACAGCACCCGCAAGCTCAAAGCCATGCAGCTTTTCCAGCCTGTGCCGCAAACGCAGGCCGAGCTGGACAGCCTGGCCGGTGTGTTTTATTCCCTGCCTTTTTACAAAGGGTTATTATACAGCACCAACAGTTCTTCCTTCCTGCTGGCAGTGCATATCAACAAAGACGTGCTCAACTCCAAGGGAAGAATAAAGGTAGTAGGGGCCATCCGCGAAAGAGCTGAAGCCTTCGGCCGGCAACACAACCTTGACGTGAAGCTGAGCGGCCTGCCCATGATACGCACCATTATGGCCACCAAGGTGGCAGATGAGCTGAAGATGTTCCTGGGTATTTCCTTTGTGCTCACCGCCCTTATATTGCTCCTGTTCTTCCGCTCCTTCAGTGCCGTGCTCATGAGCATGATAGTGGTGGCTATCGGGGTAATATGGTCTGTGGGCACTATTGTGATATGCGGGTACAAAATAACGCTGCTCACCGGCCTTATTCCACCGCTGATAGTGGTGATAGGCATTCCCAACTGTGTGTATTTCCTCAACAAGTATCATACGGAGTACGCGGTACACGGGAAAAAGATGGAAGCGCTGGTGCGCATGGTGCAACGCATGGGCATTGTGACCCTTTTCACCAACCTGACCGCCGCCATCGGCTTCGGGGTGTTCTATTTTACCCGCAGTGAGCTGCTGAAACACTTCGGCGTGGTAGCAGGCGTGAACATCATGCTCATCTTCCTGATCTCCTTCATTTTCCTGCCCGCTGTGCTCAGCTACCTGCCGCCGCCCAAAACCAAACATACCAGCTACCTTGACAACAAGATGTTCCGCGCCGTGCTGAACATGCTCAACAACCTGGTGTTCAAATACCGCCCCATGGTATACCTGTTTACCGTGCTGATGGTGCTGGCCGCCATTATAGGTATGCTGCGCCTGCGGCCGGTGGGGTATATTGTAGACGATATCCCTAAAAAGGACAAGCTGTATACAGACCTGAAGTTCTTTGAACGCCATTTCAAAGGCGTGATGCCGCTTGAAATTGCTATAGACACCAAAAAGAAGAACGGCGTAGTGAACCTGCAAACCCTTACCAGGCTGGATGAGCTGAGCGGCATTATTGCCAGCCGCCCCGCCTTTGCGCGGCCGCTTTCCGTGGCCGAAGGCATCAAGTTTGCCAAACAGGCCTATTATGGGGGAGACAGCCTCAACTATGCCGTGCCTAACCAGTTTGACATCGGCTTCCTGGCGCCTTACCTGCGCATGCGGGGAGACGGCAACAGCGCCTCCACTTTCACCAAGCTGGTATCTTCCTTTATGGACAGCACCCGCCAGATAGCCCGTATGAGCGTGAACATGGCGGATGTAGGCTCTGTAGAGCTGCCGCGGCTCATAGACTCCCTGCGCCCGCATGTAAACGAAATATTTGACACCGCGCAGTATAAAGTAACCTTCACCGGTACCAGCATCATTTTCCTGGAAGGCAGCCGCTTCATTATCAATGGTTTGCTGGAAAGCATCCTGCTGGCCTTTGTGCTGATCGTGTTCTGTATGCTGTACCTGTTCCGCTCCTGGCGCATGCTCATTATTTCGCTGGTGCCCAATATCATTCCCCTGCTGGTAACCGCCGGGGTAATGGGCTGGCTGGACATTGCCATCAAACCCTCCACCGTGCTGGTGTTCAGCATAGCGCTGGGTATAGCCATAGACGTTACCATCCGCTTCCTCGTGAATTTCAAGCAGGAGCTGCCGTTGAATAATTATGACATATCCGCCACCGTTAGGCAAACTATCAACGAAACAGGCCTGAGCATTATTTACACCTCGCTCATCCTGTTTGCCGGCTTCATGATATTTGCCTTTTCAGAGTTCCAGGGTACCAAAGCGCTGGGCTGGCTCACGTCCCTTACGCTGGTAATGGCCATGGTAACCAATCTCACTATTCTGCCCGCCATGCTGCTGTGGATGGAAAAGGCCCTGCAGAAGAAAGCCCGCAAGAAAGAATTGTGGAAAACCCTGGATGAGGAGCCTGACCTGGAAATGGACCAGATAGGCCTGAATGATAAAGAAGAGTAATTCGCTCATCCCGGAAATTTGCCGCTCAAAAAAATTAATATAACTGGAGCATGATAACTTTTTTAAACATGCTCCCCGCAAAACCTTGCGTCCGTGGCTTTTCGCCACGGATTTTTTTTAGCCGTTTTGCTAAAATAATCTAGTGGGGCTCGTTCATCATTAGCATATCGCCGCTTATAATAAAGCACTATATATAGCGGAGAAAAAGTAAGAGGTTTAGCATGCCATTTCTAACCTCTTTAGTCCATGAAAAATAAGTTCCTAAAGGGCGCTCATTTGTCTGAGCGCAAGTTTAAGGAGATACTAAAGCTCTTCTCCGAAGATCTAACAGCTACGCAGATAGCTAATATCAGCGGTGTAAGCCGGGTAACCATCAACAGTTACCTGAAGAAAATAAGGATGCAGATAGTCAGGTACTGCGAGTCATTGCAGCCTGAACCTGCTACTGCAAACGCAGCCTCCTGGGTGAGCCGCGAGCCTTCTCACTCCCATGACCAGGATACGGCCGTTGCGGTCAAAACAGACGTTGACCGTATTGTAAGGCCCGTAATATTCGGCATCTACAAGCTGGAGCAAAAAGTATTCACGGAAATTCTGCCGGACGTAAGCCGTTCCATGATCCAGGCTATTGCCAGGGGCCGTTCCGTGCTGGAAACGGTGAGCAATGCCGAAAGGATACGCCGTTTCAGCGGGGTGGTAGACCTTGGGCAATACCGCCTCTACCATCTTGGCAACGGGCATCATGATGCAGACGCCGGAAAAGGCACGCTGGATGATGTAGACGGTTTCTGGGGCCTTACCAAGCACCGGCTGGCCAAGTTCAAGGGGCTGAACAGGAATACAGCTTACCTGCACCTGAAAGAATGCGAGTTCCGGTATAACTACAGGAATGAGGATTTATATACCACGTTGATCAATCTCTTGAAAACATTTCCCTTAAACTTATCCTGACCGGGTTAAAACAAGCATAAGCGACAATTGTAATTTGACGCCGTTAAGGTAGATTGAGTTACCAAAATCTGCCGCTTATGAAAAAGACATTAACAAATGCTATGATATGGAGCAAAATTTCTATATCATTGAGCAATGGAGCACCCCGCATAAACTCACGGCCTGCGGGCGTTTCAGCAAACAAAACATATTCTGTTGACGATCAGTTCAACGTCCAAAATATTCTAAAGAGTCTCGATTTAGATTTTGGTTGATGATAAGCGGGTGATAATCTTGTCGCCTGCTTTTTCTTTTTGTAACCCTTCCCATCCGCTGCGGTACTGAAAAGCAGGCGTATTCCATATACGTTATCTGATCTCTTTTTATTCATTAAACAAAAAAAAATCTATGGCACCTCCAAAAAAAATTAACACCCGATGTGTTAAGAAATCTTTAAGTGAACTATATTTGACTGTTAAAATTTCGTTAAACTACTAAATCATGCTTATGAGGAAAGGTCTAACCGCGCTTTTCCTGCTCCTGATTTGCCTCTCAGGACAGGTAATGGCGCAAAGCCGAACCGTTAAAGGAAAGGTTACGGCATCTGAAGACGGTACGCCCATTATTGGCGCTACCATTATCGCAAAAGGAACAAACGTAGGTACCGTTACCAATGCAGAAGGTGACTACACGCTGAACGTACCGGAAGGCGTAGACGCGCTGGTAGTGAAATTCATTGGCATGAAAGACACGGAAGCAAAGATCACCGGCGCCACTGTAAACGTGGTACTGAGTGCCGATGTCACCACCCTTACCGAAACAGTAGTAACCGCTAATGCCATCCGCAGGGACAAACGTTCTCTGGGTTATGCGGCGCCTACTGTGAAGAATGACGAGCTTACCAAGGGCCAGAGCCCGAGCCCTATCAACGGACTGGTAGGTAAAGTGGCCGGTGTGAACATTTCCACCACCGCTTCTGCACCCGGTAGTTCCTCCCGCATTGTATTGCGCGGCGGTTCTTCCATTACCGGCAACAACCAGGCACTGCTGGTGGTAGACGGTGTACCCATTGACAACAGCAACATTATGGGCGGCGGGGACAGCCGTTCTTCTGTTGACTTTGGTAACAGGGGTAACGATATCAACCCGGAAGACATTGAGTCCATCTCTATCATGAAAGGCCCCAACGCTGCGGCCATTTACGGTTCCCGCGCATCTAACGGCGCCCTCATCATCACCACCAAGAGCGGTAAAAAAGGTAAAAAAGGAATGGAAATGACGCTCAACTCGTCTACCACCTTTTCAAACATTCTGAAACTTCCCACTTACCAGAACGAATTTGGCCAGGGTTACCCTGACAACAGCCCCGGCGGCTACCACACAGACCCGAAAGAGAACTGGAGCTGGGGCGCGCCTTTTACCGGTGAAATGCAGGAATGGGGCCAGGAAATTGATGGCAAAAGGTTGTCCAAACCCTACTCTGCCGTCAAGAACAACGTTCGCGACTTCTTTGAAACAGGGGTAGCCGCCAACAACAACCTCTCCCTTGCAGGCGCAGGTGATAAAACCACCTACTTCCTGTCTCTCAACTCCCTCAACTCCAACGGTATTTTCCCCGGGGACTATGACAAGTACAACAAGTACGGCATCCGTTTTAACGGTACTGCGGAGCTGAGCAACAAATTCACCACCAGCATCAATATCAACTACAACAAGATCAAGGCTGATATGATCCAGGGTGGCCAGGGAGACGGTTCTGTTTACAACAACGTGCTGCAGACGCCCAGAGATATTCCCCTGCAGGACATGGGTGACCTCAGCAATCCCTACTACGCCATGGGCACCTATACCAACGCCGCCGGCCAGCCCGTATATGGCTACTACGGCGCATACACCGTGAACCCTTACTGGCAATTGCGCGAGTACAGGAACCAGAACGATGTAGACCGCGTTACCGGTAACTTTGCCATCACTTATAAACCCACCTCCTGGCTGGACGTAGTGGAAAGAGTAGGGGCAGATATTTACTCAGACCGCCGCAACTTCAAGTATCCCAAGTATTCTTTTGTACCGGCAGACAATACTTCAGGCGAGTATACTGTGGCGGATAACACTCATACCGCCAACGGCAAGTATGAAGAAGACCAGTACAACCTGAGCGAAGTGGTGCATGACCTCATGATCACCGGCCGCAAAGAGTTCAGCAAAGACTTCAATGCAAGCCTGATGGTGGGTAATAACATCCGTCAGCGCACCTTCACTACTTCCGAGGTACAAACCAACCCCTCCGGTGGCCTGGTAGTACCCGGTTGGTACAACATGGGCAACAGCAACGGTCCGGTGCAGGCCAAGAACAATTATTCCATCCGCCGCCTGGTAGGTATCTATGCAGACCTGAACCTGGCTTACAAGAATATGCTGTTCTTCGGCGCTACTGCCCGTAACGACTGGTCTTCCACGCTTCCCAAGGCCAACAATTCTTTCTTCTATCCCAGCCTGAACGCTTCTTTCGTGTTCACTGAACTGATGAAAGATTCCAAAGTGTCCAATGTACTGAGTTACGGTAAACTGCGCGGTAGCTGGGCACAGGTAGGTAACGACGCTGATCCTTACCTGCTCAACACCTACTTTGACCGCACCGAGATTTTGGGCAGCTTTGGCCAAACCCTTTTCCCGCTCAACGGCGTTCCCGGCCTGAGCCAGTCTAACCGCATCGGCAATCCTGACCTGAAACCCGAGATCACTACGGCGTTTGAAGTAGGTACGGAATTGGGTTTCTTTGACAACAGGTTCACGATAGACTTTTCCTACTATCAGAACAAGTCTAAAGACCAGATCCTGAACATCCCGATTCCCACCGTAACCGGTTTCACCAGCAAAGTGATCAACGCAGGTTCTATCCAGAACAAAGGTATTGAGCTGGCGCTCCGCGGCACGCCTGTAAGAACTTCTTACGGCCTTACCGTTGAGCTGTTCGGTACCTATGCGCGCAACCGCAGCGAAGTGCTGTCTCTCCTGCCCGGCGTAGAACAGGTAGTGATAGGTGGTTTTGGCGGTATGGCCGTAGTTGCCGCAGTAGGCAAACCTTACGGTACTTTCTATTCCACTGCCATTCAGAGAACACCAGAGGGCAACCCCATTGTGCGGGCTACCAACGGCTTACCGCTGCTGACACCGAGCCCTATATATCTTGGCTCTTATAACCCTGATTACCAGGCTTCACTGGGTACCAACATCAGTTACAAAGGCTGGAGCTTCAGCGCCCTGTTCGATACCAAACAAGGTTCCAAATTCTGGTCCCGCAACAAGGACAATATGGACTTTACCGGTATCTCTACAGAATCTGCAGCCAACGGCCGTCAGCCTCATCCGTTCCCGAACTCGGTGGTGGCTGATCCTAACAATCCCGGCAAGTACATTCCCAATACAAGGAACTACAACATGATCAGCTATTGGACGGACCTGATCCCTTCAGGTGAACACGTAATAGACGGCTCTTTTGTTAAGCTGAGGGAAACCAGCTTGTCTTACCACCTGCCTAAATCTGTACTGAGCAGAACACCGTTCGGTGAAGTGCAGATCGGTCTGTATGGTAACAACCTGTTTATCTGGACGCCGAAAGAAAACCAGTACTCAGATCCTGAAGTAAACTCCGGCGGCGCTACCAATGAGCAAGGCCTGGACTTTACCGCTCAGCCTTCCCTGAGAAACTATGGCTTTAACCTGAGGGTTTCGTTTTAATCGTTCAAAGCAAATTATTTGACAATGAAGAAAGTGAATTTAAAAATAGCAATACTGGCGCTTACCATAGCGGCATTAGGCACGGGGTGCAGCAAGTTCCTGGATGTGAACGACAACCCCAACCAGCCCACGGAGGCTGACGTAAGGTTACTGCTTCCTTCCGCACAGGCCGCCACCTCTCACGTACTAAGCAACCAATACGGCATTCAGGCCGGCATCTGGGGCCAGTACTGGACGCAGAGCCCGTTCTCTTCGCAGTATAAGTCAACAGACCGGTACCTTACGTCCGCCTCTTCTATGGACCGTCCCTGGGCCATCCTCTGGTCTGGCGGCCTGCAGGATTACCAGAGCGTGATCAACAACGCCGGCCAGTACACCCAGCAGGCAGCCATTGCCTATATTCTGAAGGCGTACACCTTCCAGATGCTGACCGATGCATTTGGAGATATTCCTTTGAGTGAGGCGTTAAAAGGCGGCGATAGCCTGAACGTAGGTTACGACCCGCAGGCTGCTGTGTACGACAGCATTTTTGTATGGCTTGACAAAGGCATTGGCATGATAGACCCTGCCAACCCTTACAAACCCACTTCCGAAGACCTGATTTTCGGCGGGGATATGGACCAGTGGACAAGATTTGGCAATACCCTGAAGCTGAGAGCGTACCTTCGCCTTTTCAAGGCGGCTACCTCCAAGGCGCAGGCCGGCATTCAGGCATTGCAGGGCAAACCTTTCCTGCAAAAAGATGCCAGGATCAACTACACTACCAACGGTGGCAACGAGAACCCTATGTTCTCTGAAATACTGGGCCTGGGCAGGACCCAGAACCTGGTGGCCAGCTCAACTGCTATAGATGCGCTCACCGCCAACCTGGACCCCCGCCGCAGCGCGTTCTATACCGTTGTGACCAATACATACGGAGGGGTTGACATAGATACCATAGTAGGTATCCCGCAAGGTACTTACGATGATATTCCTGACTATTCCATTTCCTTCCCCAGTGCGGCTGTAGGCGGGCTTGGCGCTGATAACAATTCTGCTGCCGCTCCCGTACGTTTCATTTCTGCGGCAGAAAGTTACTTCCTGCAGGCAGAAGCGGTCGTGCGCGGCTGGTTAACAGGGAATGCCCGTGATCTGTTCATCAAAGGTATTGAGGCCAGCTTTGCCGCTTATGGACTGTCTGCCGAAGCAGCCGGCTATATTGCCAGCGCTCCCGCTGCCCAATGGCCCGCAGGCGCTGAAGCACAGATAAAGGCTATCATCACGCAGAAATATTTCGCCATGACCGGCAACCAGACGTTTGAGGCATGGACGGAATGGAGAAGGACCGGCTATCCGGATTTCTTTGTACCGTCTGCTGTAGGAGAACTGAGCGGGAATTTCCCCCAGCGTTTTCCTTATCCGAACTCTGAAGCTACAACCAACGCCAAATCTCCTGACCTGGTTGACCTGGACGTTCCGGTTTGGTGGGCTGAATAAAAAATTGATCTTATCCTGTAGAAAGGCCGCTCTTGTTAAAGGGCGGCCTTTCTTTGTATATCACATGTTTGTGTAGTACCTTTAGCGCTTGACAATCAGTACCTTGTACGCTTGATCCCGTCACGCCACAAATTCTGTACACGAGGCATAAATGAATTACGCTATGAAACATGCGCTAATCTTATGGTTATCAGCCTCCATAAGTATTCCCGCAACTGCACAACAAACTGCGCCGGCAGACACGGCGGGTACAACCGCCAGGCTGCTGGATGAGGTAGTGATTACCGGCTACAACACGGCTACCCGTAAACAATATACCGGTGCCGCCACCATTATTTCAGGCAACCAGCTAAACCGCATGCCCATGGCTTCCTTTGACCAGACCTTGCAAGGCCTGGCGCCGGGGCTGCTGGTAACTTCCTCTACCGGCCAGCCGGGTGCGCCTGCCAAAGTGCTCATCAGGGGGCAGGCTAACATTGGAGGGGTAACAGCCCCACTATATGTAGTAGACGGTATTGCCGTGGAAAGCGGTGTATTTATGAGCATGAACCCGGCAGACTTTGCTTCCGTAAGCGTGTTGAGAGATGCAAACGCTACCGCGCTGTACGGCGCCCGCGGCGCCAATGGCGTAATACTCATCACCACCAAACGAGGGAAAACCGGCCCCGTACGCCTTTCTTTCAACACCCGCCACGGCGTGTCTATGCCTACCCGCGGCCGCTTTGACATGATGAATACTACAGAACGCCTGCAGTTTGAAGAGGAAGTGGGCCTCGAAACCGGCGGCCGCACGCTGGGGCCCGGCTGGCGCTTTTCCCCTGAAAATCCGGCTAATGCCAACCTGGCGCCGGAGGTAAAGGAGAGATATGCCGCCATTCTTGACAGCTTGCGTGGCATTAACACCAACTGGCGGGATAAATTTTTACGCTCCTCCGCACCCTTTCATGAATATGAGCTGAACGCCTCCGGCGGTACGGAAAACGTGCGCTTCTATTCTTCCGGCAACTACCTGAAACAAGCCGGCATTGCCTTGCGCTCAGGTCTTGAACGGTACAGCTTCCGCACCAACCTTGATTTTAACGCAAAGAATTTTTCTGCGGCCATTAACACGGCCATCGGGTATTCCAATAATGATTACATAGAAAGCGAAAACCTGACCAATGTAGGCAATCCCGTTGCCGCCGCATTTTACGGGCTGCCGTATGAAGAGCCTTATGTAAACGGGCAGCTGATGCACAGCGGTAATAAAAATAAACTGGGCGGCGCGTACGATACGCGGGAAGGCTCTGATGCGCTGGAGCGTATGGAAAATACCAGCTACCGTGTGAACCAGCTGAAAGGCCTCATCAACACCGCCATGCGCTATAATTTTACCAGCTCCCTCTATGCTTCTGCCAACTTTGGTATGGACTACCGGGAAAATGTAGATACCCGCACCGTAAAGCCTGGTTCCTACAGCGCCGCCACCACGCCAGGCGGGCAGGGCCTGCACCGGGAGGAAATGACGCGGTATTACCAGTTTACCGCCACCACAGGCCTCAACTACTCCAGGCATTTCAATGAGCTTCACCATTTCACCGCCGGCGCTTTTTACGAGTTCAACCGCATGAAAACTTCCAGCATGCGCATTACCGGCTATGGCATTACGCCCGGCCTGAGCGGCACGCTTTCCGGCATCACCCAGGGCACCGCGCTCAACGGCTTTATTCCGCAGATAGGCGGCGGTAAGTCAGGCCTGGCCATGGCTTCCTGGATTGGCCTGGCGCGGTACAGCTATGCAGACAAGTACATGCTGAACGTTACCTACCGCCGGGACGGTTCTTCTACCGTGCCTGAGCAAAACCGCTGGAAAAGCTTTTACTCTGTGGGCGCCGGTTATGATATGAGCAGGGAAAGCTTTATGCAGCCGCTCAGCTGGCTGAACACCCTGCGCCTGCGCGCTACCTATGGTACGGCTGCTTCGCCCTTCCCCGGCAACTTTGCCTACACCGCGGGTTACGGCGCCGCCCGTTACGACGGCTCGCCTGCCATTGTACCCGTTTCTCCCGGTAACGACACCTATGACTGGGAGTATACCAAAATATTGAATACCGGTATAGACCTGGCCATGTTTGATAACCGCCTGCGGCTGGTTGCAGACTGGTACAACCGGCTTACTGAAGGAGTGTTTGTGGAAGAGCAGCTTTCGCAAACCAGCGGCTTTTCCTCCCGCCTCAATAATGCCGGCACCATCCGCAACCGTGGTATAGAAATAGACCTCAGCGGAGACATTGTGCGGAACAGTGCATTCACCCTGTACGCCGGTCTCACGCTTACCTATAATAAAAACAAGATCATCAGCCTGGGTAAAACCACTGAATTTACACAGGGTACTAACCTCTTTCGTACGGGCCTGCCCGTTAATACGCACTATGTGGTGAAGTGGGCCGGGGTAGACCCCGAAACCGGGAAGCCGCAATATTACAACCAGGACGGTTCCATCACCAACGTCAACAACCCCGCGCAAAGCGTGGCCGAATTTGGTACCTCAGACCCGTCTTGCTTTGGCGGCTTTACCACCGGTGCCAGGTGGAAAGGCTTTTCGCTAGACATGCTTTTTTCCTACATGCAAGACCTTTACCGTTACAGCTCCGAAGAGTTCTATACATTGAACAGCAACGGCAACGCCGCCAGCAACCAGAGCCGCAAATGGCTTACCCGCTGGCGCAAGCGCGGCGATATTACCAACCAGCCGAAGTTCTCCGAACCGTTCGGCTTCAGCTCACGTGAAATTCAGAACGCTTCTTTTGTACGGCTGCGGAATATACAGCTGGCTTACACCTTTCCCGCAAAGCTGCTGAAAGGCACACGAATACTGCAGGGCGCCACTGTGTACCTGCAGGGGCAGAACCTGCTGACCTTCACCGGCTGGAACGGCCTTGATCCCGAAGACACGAACAATACCGCTTTATTTGAATATCCTGCCGCCCGTACCATTACGGCCGGCGCAAGCATACAATTCTGAGAAACATGAGATCACTTTCTAAATATTGCGCACTGCTGCTGTGTTGGACGGCCAGCTCCTGCCTGGGAGACCTGGACGTAAAACCCACCGAAAACGTAGACCAGTCTGTGGTGTTCCAGACGGTAGATGATCTGAATGCCGGCGTGCTGGGCGTTTACGCCGGCCTGGGCACCACCAGCATTACTATCAGCTCACTGATGGCGGATGAAAACATGCTGCCGGTAGAGAACAACACCAACAAAGGCGTACAAGTGTTTAGCTGGAAGCAGGAGCCCGTTATTGCAGACATTGGCCAGGCCTGGCAGAATTTTTATATGGTGATAGACAGGGCCAACCGCATATTGGACAAGATAGACGGCGTAGCAGTGCCCCAGCAGGATGAAGCCAAAAGAGACCAGTTGAAAGGCGAGCTGCTGGCTATCCGCGCTTACTGCCACTTTGAGCTGCTTCGGCATTATGCGGTAGATTATGATCCCACTTCACCCGGTATACCGGTAATGACCAGTTCCGCCATCGGCAAACCCGCGCGGGTGCCGGTAAGCAAAGTGTTTGAACAGATAGATGCCGACCTCGCGGCCGCCCGCCCGCTGATACCCGCCGGCTATACCGTCAATACGCATGTAACCGCGCTGGCGGTAATTGCCATGCAGGCGCGCTCCGCGCTCTGGCAGGAGCATTGGGAGCAGGCTATCACTCACGCCTCTACGGTGATCAACGCCATGCCGCTGGCTACGCCCGCGCAGTTCGCTGACGTCTGGCTGGATAAAAGCAATGCTGAAGTGATCTGGAAACTGAGGCGCGAAGCGCAGGACGCGAAACTGGGAGATTTTTACAGGGAGGGCACACGTATTATGTACGCTCCCGCATTTAAGCTGATGAATAGCATGAATGCTGCTACAGACGTGCGTTTCAACGCCTGGTTCAAAGACCTGGGCGCCGGCCGCTGGGCAGTGAACAAATACGTAGGCGGCCAGCCTGCACTCGTAAACCTGGCAGATGTAAAATTGCTGCGCGTGTCGGAAATGTACCTGGTCCGCGCAGAAGCTTATGCAGCCACTGGTACGGTGGGACTGGCATCCGGCACTGCAGACCTCAATGCCCTGCGCGCACAAAGGCTGAACGGTTACACTGCCGTAACATTTGCCAGCCCGCAGGCACTTGCTGATGCCGTGTTGGAAGAACGATATAAAGAGCTGGCTTTCGAAGGCCATCGCTATTTTGACCTCCGGAGAAAAAAAGCGCCCATCAGCCGCATACCGGAAGATGTAGTGCAGGCGCCAGCCGCGCTTCTCAATACGCCGGCAGACCGGGGATATTATATGCCTATACCTTTGCGGGAAACACAAGCTAACGAGAACGTGTCGCAGCATCCGAAGTATCAATAAGGTGATTTAGCATTAACTAGATAATTTTAAATCTCTCGGCAAGCCGCTCCGCCAACAGGGGCGGCTTTTTGCTGCAAAGTGGAGATTGCTCCTTGAAACAACCGTAATACTGCAACTTCCGCATAAACTTATCTTGTTATATCTAAAATGACATATTTGTTAATGATGTTATTTTAACTATTTATGGTGGTTTATTGACAATTCTTTATTAATTTACAAATAACTATTTGTAACCCGAAAGCAGCAACTATTTATCTCTACTGGTGAAACGATAACCCTCAAACAATCAAAATCTCCTGTTTACTCCCTAGCTGGACAATTAGAATCTCATCACCAAAATCCATTCGAGATGAAAAGAATGTTACTCCTCATGTTCTTTTCGGTATTGATGTTTGGGCAGCTCCATGCCCAGCAGCGGGTCATTACCGGCAAAGTAACAGACGCAAAAGACGGATCTCCACTTCCCGGCGTTACCGTCTCCATCAAAGGAACTACCAAAGGCACCATCACCAACGCAAACGGGGAATACCGGATAGAGGTATCCGGCCCTTCTGACGTGCTGGTGTATTCCTTCATTGGTTACGGCACGCAGGAGCTGGCGGCGCCGGCCGGGGGCGCCCGTGATGTGCAGCTGGACCTGGATGACCGTACGCTCCAGGAAGTAGTGGTAACAGGGTACGTAGACATCAAGAAAAAAGATGTGACGGCCTCCACTGCCAATATTGACGGCAGCAAGATCAACAACAAACCCATCCAGAGTTTTGACCAGGCGCTTGACGGAGCGGCGGCCGGCGTGAACGTGAACGTGCAATCCGGTATGGTGGGTGATGCCGTGGCCATCCGCATCCGTGGTGTAAACTCCATCAGCAACAGCGCACAGCCGCTGATTGTGCTGGACGGTGTGCCGCTGAACACGGCTACCAATCTCAATGTGTTCAACAGTGGCAACGGTACCCGCTTCAACCCGCTGGCAGACATCAATCCCAATGACATTGCTTCCGTTGATGTGCTGAAAGACGCTGCCGCAGCTGCGCTTTACGGTTCCCGTGCGGCTAACGGCGTAATTGTGATCACCACCAAACGCGGGCTGAAAGGCACCGTTAATGTGGGATATAACACCAACCTCGGCTGGGCCCGTGGCGCCAGAATACCCAAGGTGCTGGATGGAGACCGTTTCATTGCCATCCAGAACGAAAAAGCTGCCAACGCCGGTGTTGCCAACATTGCCGCAGACATAGACGTGAATGGAGACGGGCAGCCAGACCGTACCAACTGGATTGACGAAGTATTCAAAACGGGTTTCTCGCAAACGCACCAGCTGAACTTCTCCGGCGGGGGAGACAGGGCGCAGTATTACGCTTCTGCAGAATATGCAGATATGAGAGGCTTTGTGATCACCAACCGCCTGCGCAGGGGCTCCGCCAGGCTCAACCTCGACCTTACGCCCAAAACCTGGCTGAAGGCAGGCATCAGCCTCTATGCTTCCCGCGGCCTGAACAACGGCGTGCTCTCGGACGGGCTGCTGGCAGGCTCTACCATTGCGGGTTACAACGCTCCGCCTAACGTGCCTATATATAACAACACCGGCGAGTTTGGCGGTTATTACCTGAACCCCAGCAACCGGGACCTCGGCAATGGCAACAACAACATCACCTACCGGCTGAACCGTTTCTTCCACCCGCTTACCACTGTGTACATGGGCAGGAACGATAATCAGAGCAACCGCACATTGGGTAACGTTTACCTGGAGGTAACGCCGGTTACCGGGTTGAAGCTGACCTCCCGTTTCGGGATAGATTACATCCAGAACTTTGAAGACCAGTACAGCGGGCCAGACCAGGCCGGCCTGGGCGTGGGTTTCAATGGCCTGGTGCAGGAAAACCTCTTGCGTTTGAACCAGTGGAACTGGTCTAACTTTGCATCTTACGCGCATACCTTTGCGCAGCAACATAACGTTACTATCACTGCAGGCGTTGAATACCAGTACAGCAAACGCACAGAGCTGTTCACCGGCCAGGGCAACCTTGCAGACAGCTACTTCCAGAATATTTATGACGGTTTGTTTGCAGGTACAGACAATTCGTTTACCGGCGGTACGGCCAATGCAAGGGCCTTCGATTCCTACTTCGGCCGCCTGGCCTACAACTACGGCGCAAAATACTACGCTGAATTTGCCTTCCGTGCGGATGCGTATTCCGGTTTCGGCATCAACAACCGCCGCGGGTACTTTCCCAGCGGTTCCATTGGCTGGCGTATTTATGAAGAGAACTTTTTCAAGGATAATGTAGACTTTGTGAGCGATCTGAAGCTGCGCGCGAGCTACGGCGTAGTAGGTAATTCGGAGATTGGCCCGTATGCCGCCCGTACCCTGTATGGCGGTGGACAGTATGCAGACCTCAATGGCCTGTCTATGTCGCAGATAGGAGACCCCAACCTGCAATGGGAATCTTCACGCAAGCTGGACGTTGGGCTGGACGCTTCTTTCCTCCGCAACCGCATCGGCCTTGTACTGGATTATTTTAGCAATAATGTTGACAAACTGGTACTGGACGCACCGGTGCTCCGAACGGTGGGCGTACCTGCATCGGCCGTTACTACCAATATTGGCGCCATGCGCAACACAGGTTTTGAAATTACGGTAAACGCCACACCGGTAGAAGCCAAAAATTTCACCTGGGCCACTTCCGCCAACTTCACCCATCTCAAGAACGAAGTGAAAAAACTGGTAGACGGTACAGACATTATCAGCGGTTCCAACCGCGCCAGCGTTGGCCGTCCGCTGGGTGTGTTCTATATGATCCGCTGGGCGGGCGTAAACCCCGAAACAGGCTACGGCATGTTTTACGATAAAGAAGGCAACGTAAGAATGTACAACCCCGGAGCGCCCACGGCAGACCGTTGGACCACGCCAGACGGCAGCACCAAGGTATCTGCCATCACTGCCAGTGATGCGGTATATCTGGAAGGGGTGACCGGTTACCCCACCTGGTATGGCGGATGGGACAACACGCTTTCCTACAAAGGATTTGAGCTGAACATACAGCTCCAGTTCAGTGGCGGCAACTCCATCCTGAACGCAACGCGGCAGGGTTTGATGACCAACTTCCTGCAGAACAACATCACGGAAATAGAAAAACGATGGACGCCCACCAATACCAACACCAGCGTGCCCCGCTTGTACCTGGTAGACAACATCACCACGCAAACCTCCACGCGCTGGCTGGAAAAAGCAGACTACCTGCGCCTGAAAACAGTAAGCCTGGGGTACAGCTTCCCGAACATCAAGCAGAAACTGGGCATGAATACCTTGCGCCTCTATGTGGCGGGAGACAACCTGGCGTTGCTTACAGGTTATTCCGGGCAAGACCCTGAGATCAACACCAACCGCACGGCGAACATAGCCTTTGGTGTAGACAGCCGGGGCGTACCGCTGGCGCGTACTTTTTCAATAGGCCTCAATGCCAGTTTCTAAAAAGGTTTGATGTACCGATTAAAACTTACGACTATGACTACGATTAAACATACTTTCGTCAAATACCTGGGCGCTATGCTGGCAGGCCTGTTGCTGCTGACGGCCTGTTCAAAGGTAGACGAGCAGGAGCCCTTTGTGAATATAGACCCGGCACAGATATTTAATTCCCCTGACCGGATCGAGAAGGCTGCCATAGGCATGTACAATGCGCTGCAAAACGCAGAGTTCCTCGGCGGCCGTGTACTGATCTATGTAGACCAGCGGGGGAATGACGCCAACGTGTCTTCCTTCTTCGGCAATGTGGGAACATTCAACATGATATCCAACAACACCATAGCGCAAAACGCATGGACGGGCGGCTACCGCACCATTTTTGAAGCCAATTATTTCCTGAAGCGGCTGCAGGAAAATGAGTCTGTGATTGGCGCTGATGCGGCCAGGCCATATTACGCGGAAGCAAAGTTCATTCGCGCGCTCTGTTATTATTACCTCGTGAACCTGTATGCGCAAACTTACGTGTTCACACCAGATGCCAGCCACCTGGGCGTTCCGCTGGTGCTGGACGCAGTGACCAATGGTGCGGAAGCGCTTTCTGCCGCCAACAAAATACCGCGCAGCACCGTAAAACAGGTGTATGACCAGATGCTGGCAGACCTCACAGAAGCTTCCGCCAACCTGCCCGTAACCTGGGATGATGATTACTTCGACCATGCCCGTGCCACCAAGGCGGCTGCAGATGCACTGATGGCAAGGATCTACCTGGTAATGGGGCAATGGGGCAATGCAAATGCCAAAGCAGATGAGGTGATCAGCTCCGCCCGCAATTTCTCGCTGGAGCCTGACTTGCAGAACTATTTCTCCAAGGACAATTATTCCAGCACATCTGAGGGCATTTTTGCCGTGGCCATGAACACGGCAGACAACCCGAACACCAACAACGCTATCGGGCAGCACTACAGTCCGCTGGGCCGCGGAGACATTTCCGTGAATGCGGCCTACCGCAACCTGCCCAATTTTTCTGCTACAGATGAACGCAGAACGCAGCTGCTGCGTACCACCGGCACTACCACGCTTACCTACTGGACGGCCAAGTATTACACTACTACGTTTGATTCCTGGGTGCCCGTTTTACGTTTGGGAGAAATAAAGCTGATCAAGGCAGAAGCATTGGCCCGGCTGAACACGGCAGCGCCTGACCCGGTGGCGCTCACCACCTTGCTGGAAGTACGTGCCCGTTCCAACGCGGGAGCCATTACGCCGCCCGTTACGCAGGCCCAGCTGATAGACCTGATACTGAATGAAAGGAGAATAGAACTGGCGTTTGAAGGGCATGGCATGACGGATTTTGTGCGGACCAAAAGGAACATACCGGCCCGCACTTCCCAACCCGAAATTGAGTGGAACGCACAACTGGTGATATTCCCTATTCCATTTGTAGACACTCAGCAAAACACAGCGCTGGAACAAAACCCCGGCTATGGGGGATAAAAATAAAAAAGGGCCGGCTGCAAAGCCGGCCCTTTTGCTGTATGCATGCAAACAGTTTATTGTAATACTTCGCTCAGCTTGCTTTCAAGCCCGCTGCCGCGCAGGTTGGCAGCAATCACCTTGCCCTGCGGGTCTATGAGTATATTGGTGGGAATGCCGGAAATGCCATACAAGGGCACCACGGCAGACTCCCAGAATTTCAGGTCGCTTACATGGTTCCAGTTCAGGCCGTCATCCGCAATGGCCTGCAGCCAGGCCTCCTTTGTTTTGTCCAGTGAAACGCCCAGTATAGTGAAATTCTTGTTTTTGTATTTCAGGTAAGCGTTCACCACGTTGGGGTTTTCCTGGCGGCAGGGGCCGCACCAGCTGGCCCAGAAGTCTACCAGCACATATTTCCCTTTGAAGGAGCTGAGGCTGATGTTTTTGCCGGAGGGGTCAGGCAGGGTAAAATCAGGCGCATCTTTGCCAATGAAAGAAGCCGGGCCTGCCGCGGAGGCCTGCGTCTGGTCTTTCTGCACGTCTGCCAGGAAGGTTTGCATATCCTTCACCATGGCGTTGTTGGGAAAGCGCTTGATGATGTCTTCCAGTTCTTTCTTGTGGGAGAGCATGTCTTCCGCGTCTTTGAAACCCACCAGGTTGATGGCGAACACGGCCGGTACGGGGTGTTTGCTTTTTTGTGCGGCGTTGAGGAAATATTCTTTGTACTGTTCTTCTTTTTTCTCGAATGCGTCCATTCGGGCCGCCATAACGCTGTCTGGCGTTTTGGCTATCCGCAGGCTGTCCATGGCCTGCATTTCCTTGCTCAGCGCCTGTGTTTTTTCGCTGTACTGGTTGAGCAATTGCTGGATTTCCGTGGTGGCTTCAGAGCCTTTTACACTGATCTTTTCCAGTTCGTTATAATCACCATTAATGCTCATGTCTCCCGCATCCAGCGCCAGCAGTATGTATTTACCGCTTTCAAAGCGGATGCGGTACAGGCCCTGCTCTGTTACCATGCCATCCAGCTCTACCTTTCCGGAAGCGTCTTTCACGGCGGTAGTATCTACTACTTTGGGTGCTTGGCCTGATATTTCTTCCAGGTACACTTTTTCAAGCGGGGCATTGGCCAGCTTAACGTCGATCTTGAAGGCTCCTTTCTCCGGGTGGCTCGCACAGCCGGCCAGCAATGCTGCTCCGGCTATCCAGGTGGCAAGTTTTCTCATGGTTTTTCTTTTTTCTATGACAAATTCAAAAATAGGGTTAAATACCCGGATGCCCGCGGCAGTTTTGTTAAAATTATGTAACCGGCAACCGCATGTTACTGGCAAACAGGCCGTAACTTATTCCAGCATGCTGCAATGGCAAGGCAGTTAGGCCGGCCTTTCACGCAAAACTGGATGAGCGGCGTTCCTAGCTGTTCAACTGTTTGAGCAATAGCTCGTTGGTGAGTTTAGGGTCTGCCTTACCGGCGCTCATTTTCATCACTTCTCCTACAAACAGCCCTATCAATCCTTTCTTCCCTGCCCTGAACTCTGCCACCTTACCGGGGTATTTGGCCAGCACGGCCTCAATAACGGGCAGAATGCTGTTCTCGTCCTTGTCTTGTATGAGGTTCAGCTCTGTGGCAATGGCCAGCGGTGTTTTACCCGGTGCTTCTATCATGGCAGGCAAAATGCGGGAAGAGGCAATGGAAAAGTTCACTTTGCCGTCTGCGATAAGGGCAATCAGTTCAGCCAGGGATGCGGGTTGGAGGGGAAATTGCTCCATGCTGCCGTTCCTTTCGTTCAGCCATGATTTTACGGGGCCCAGCATCCAGTTGGCGGCGGCTTTATGATGGGGCGTGGTGGCTATCAGCGCCTCAAAATAGGCTGCAGTGGGTTTGTCGTCACAGATCACGCGGGCGTCATATTCCGGTAGCTGCAGTTCTTGCATATAGCGCTGCACCATTTCTTCCGGCAGTTCCGGCAACGCGCTGCGTATCTCGTTCAGAAAGTCTTCGGTAATGCGGAAGGGTGCCAGGTCTGGTTCCGGGAAGTAACGGTAGTCATTCGCTTCCTCTTTGGAGCGCAGCGGGAAAGAGCTGCCGTTAGACGCTTCGAAGCTGCGTGTTTCCTGCACGATCCTTTCACCGGCTTCTACCAGCTCTATCTGCCTTTTTATCTCATTTTCTATGGCGCGTTTCACATTGCGGATGGAGTTCATGTTCTTCACTTCCACTTTGGTGCCCAGGCTGGTATCTCCTTTCAGGCGGATGGAAATATTGGCGTCGCAGCGCATGGAGCCTTCTTCCATATTGCCGTCACACACCTCCAGCCAGCGTACCAGGCGGCGCAGCTCCGTGAGGTAGGCGTACGCCTCATCTGCATGGTGCAGGTCGGGCTCCGTTACTATCTCCACCAGGGGTACCCCGGCACGGTTGTAGTCTACCATGGTGTTGTGAGGGTCCTGGTCGTGTATGGATTTGCCGGCATCTTCTTCCAGGTGGATGCGGTTGAGGCGGATGTTGCGCGCGGCGCCGTCTGCAAAAATGGGCACATGCCCGCCTACGCAGATGGGCGCCGTATGCTGGCTGATCTGGTAGCCTTTGGGCAGGTCAGGATAGAAATAGTTTTTACGGGCGAAGAAGTTTTCGCGCTCAATTTCACAGTGGCAGGCAAAACCCAGCCTGATGGCCAGCTCTACCGCCTTGCGGTTCAGGAAAGGCAGCGTGCCGGGGTGGCCCAGCGTTACCGGGCTGATGTGCGTGTTGGGCTGGCCGCCGAAAGCCGCACTGTCGCTACTGAAAAGTTTGCTATGCGTTAAAAGCTGGGCGTGAACTTCCAGGCCTATCACCGCTTCATACTTGTTATAATCGATGCTTGCGCTCATACTATTTTCTCCGTACTGATTCGCACAAAGATATTCAAACTGCTAAAAAGCAGGGAATTTTCACGAAATTACAGGGAACATACCCATTTTCCCATGAAGCCCATTACCGATATATACAGTGCCCAGCGGCGTTTTTTCGATTCCGGGGCTACCCGTTCTTACGCTTTCCGCAAGGCACAGCTAAAGCAGCTCAAAAAGGTGATCAGGCGTCATGAGCCCGCCATACTGGCCGCTCTGCATGCAGACCTGGGCAAACATCCCATGGAGGCTTTTGGCAGTGAGGTAGGGCTGTTGTATGACGAAATAGACCATACGCTCACCAACCTGCGGCAATGGATGCGGCCGCAACCGGTCAGCTCACCCTTGATGCATTACCCTTCCGGCAGCAAAATTTACCCGGAGCCCAAGGGGCTCACCCTGCTGATAGGGCCATGGAACTACCCTTTTCAACTGCTCATTAACCCGCTGATAGGCGCTATTGCCGCCGGCAACTGTGCTATACTCAAACCTTCGGAGATAGCTTCGCATACGGAAGCCATTACTCAAAAAGTGATTGCCGAAGCTTTTGACCCGGCCTTTGTGACGGTGGTGACCGGGGAAGGGCAGGAGGTGATACCCGCCCTGCTGCAACACCGCTTTGACCATATATTTTTCACAGGCAGCATACCCGTAGGCCGCAAAATACTGGAAATGGCGGCGCCCCACCTCACCCCCGTTACCCTGGAGCTGGGCGGCAAAAGCCCCTGCGTGGTAGACGCTTCCGCCAATCTCAAAACGGCCGCCAAACGCATCATCTGGGGCAAATGCTGGAACGCCGGGCAAACCTGCATAGCGCCGGACTATGTGCTGGCCCATGAAAGCATTGCCGCACCGCTGCTGCAATATATGAAGGCCGCCATCACACAGTTCTTCGGGGAAAACCCGGCCACCAGCCCAGACTACCCGCGCATTATCAACCATAAACGTTTTGACCACCTGGCTACCTACCTGCAGCAGGGCCATGTGGAAGCCGGCGGGGATACAGACAGGGAGCAGCTGTACATGGGGCCTACCATTCTTACGAACGTGTCTTTTGACGCACCGGTAATGAAAGAAGAAATTTTCGGGCCGGTGCTGCCGGTTATCACTTACCGCAATACAGATGAGGCGGTAGGTATAATTGCCCGTAACCCTTATCCCTTGTCTTTATACATTTTTTCCGGCAGCAGTAAAACGGAGCAGGCTTTTATCAACAGGGTGGCCTTCGGTGGCGGCTGTGTAAACAACACGCTGGTGCATTTCACCAACGCGGAACTGCCCTTCGGCGGTATTGGCTATAGCGGTATGGGGCGCTATCACGGCCGTGCCAGCTTTGAAGAATTTACACACATGAAAGGGGTGATGAAAACCGCTACCTGGCTGGACGTGCCGGTAAAATACCCGCCTTTCGGCAACAAAATAAAACTGGCTAAACTGATAATGAAATAAAAAACGGCCCGCATTACACAGGCCGCTTCTTTTTGCTTACACTTAAACTATAATTACAGATTTTCGGTATTCAGTTTTTTAGGCACTTTAATAGTGAGCGTTTCCGTTTTGCCATTGCGCTGCACTTTGGCGGAAATGCTGCTTTCATGCTGATGAGTGCGGTAGGCCTCTGCTACTTCGGCCGCGTTCTTCACCGGCTCGCCGGCAATTTCCGTTACGAGGTCGTTTTCCGCGAAACCGGCCTTTTCAGCCGCAGAGCCTTTGGTTACGCCTAATACTTTTGCGCCGTTACCTTCTTCGGTATCCTGAACAGACAGGCCCAGTCGGGTACCGCGGTCGCCAAACCGGGGGCCGAAGCTGCCGAAGGGCGGCATATCTCCGCGGAAGCGGAACTGGTTGTCTGGCCGGGTGGGCGGGAAGTTGAAGATGCGCGGCACATTGTCTGTACGTTGGCCAAGGGTGGCGGTTGCCTTGCTTTCTTTGCCGTTGCGTTTATAGGTTACCGTTACCTTATCTCCCGGCTCCATTTCACCGATCATTTCATGCAGGTCTTGCGGCTCATTTACTTTTTTATCATTGACGGCCGTGATCACGTCCCCTTTTTTGAGGCCGGCCTTTTCGGCTGCGGTACCTTCACCTACTTCAACCACCGTGGCGCCGGCAGCTTCTTTCTTTTCGGTGATAACGCCCAGCACGGCTTTGTTGCCGGTAATGGCAAAGCTGCGGTCATCATCATCATCGTTGAAGAAAGACATGGCGCCAGTGTTGCCGTTGCGGGGTACAATATGGCGGCGCTGGATGATGATGCCATCACCTTTGTACGCGTCCAGTTGCTGGCCGTCTGCCAGCACTTCCCCATCTTTGATCTCGATAGTTACCTTGGCGTTCTTGTCACCATTTTTTCTTTTAATGATGATCTCATCATACTCTCCCAGTTTACCGGAACGTTTTTCCTGGGCAGCGGCCGGTAGTACCAAATGGGTGGTCAGGGCGCTCATGCTGAGGATGTACAATAATTTGCGCATATCAAAACGTGTTTACGGTTTTCGCAAATTTAAGGTTGGGATCAGGTAAGAAAATGTTAAAATAGACGGGGCGGGATAAAAAGATTGTTAAAAAGACGTGGCGGAAAGCGGCTGCTGCATGGTGATCAAAAAAAGGCCGGCCGCAAAACGGCCAGCCTTAATATCTGGAGTGTTTCGGGCTTAGAGCAGCCCTTTCACTTTTTCTATTACTGCCTGCAGGTTACCGGCGTCTTGCCCGCCCGCCGTTGCCAGCGTGGGCTGCCCGCCGCCGCCGCCTTTGATCAGCGGGGCTACCTGCTCTTTAATGATCTTCTGTGCGTTCAGGCCCTTATCTTTCACCAGGCTGTCAGACAGCATCACTACTACCTGTGCTTTGCCGCCTGCTTCCGCGCAGAGTACTACCAGGTAAGGCTCAGTGAGCTTGTCTTTCACGGCAAAAGCAAATTGCCGCAGCATGTCTGCGCCGGCTGCTTCTACCTGTGCGCCCAGGAACTGTATGCCGTTTACCGCGGTGGCCTGTGCGGGCAGCGCCGCCGCCAGTTGCTGTACCTGTTTCAGTTCCAGCGCGGCCACCTGCTTTTCCAGCGTGGCTTTTTCATTCACCAGGTTTTCTACGGCGGCGCCGGCGTCTTTCGGGTTTTTTAACTGTGCCTTCACGGCTTTCAGTTGCTGCAACTGCTCATTCACGTAAGCTTCCGCTTTGGCGCCTGTTACGGCTTCTACCCGGCGTACACCGGCGGCCACAGCGCCTTCAGACAGAAACTTGAACAGGCCCAGCTCGCCGGTGCTGCCTACATGGGTGCCGCCACAGAGCTCTATCGAATAAGAGGGGTCTATGGTCACCACGCGCACGGTTTCGCCGTACTTTTCGCCAAACAGCGCCATAGCGCCCAGTTTAAGCGCCTCCTCACGGGGCAGCTCCTTTATCACCACGGGTATGTTTTCCCGGATCTTTTCATTTACGATGGCCTCAATTTGCGCCAGCTCTTCATCTGTTACCTTGGCAAAATGGGAAAAGTCAAACCGCAGGTAATCTGCGTTTACCAGTGAGCCTTTCTGCGCCACGTGGGTACCCAATACCTTGCGCAGCGCGGCATGCAGCAGGTGTGTGGCAGAGTGGTGGCGGGCTGTGCCCTGCCGCCGGGCGGCGTCTACTTCGGCCTGTACCGTGCCGTCTATTTTGGCGGGCAGCTTGTCTGTAAAATGTACAATGAGGTCGTTTTCCTTTTTGGTATCTGTTACCGCAATGGCTTCTCCGTTGAAGCGCAATACGCCGGTGTCTCCCACCTGCCCGCCGCTTTCAGCGTAAAAGGGCGTTTTGTCAAGCACCAGCTGGTATTGCTCTTTACCCTTTGCTTTTATTTTACGGTATTTGAGCACTTTAGCTTCCGTGGCCAGCTCTGTGTAGCCGGTGAAAATGCCTGACGGTTGCTCGCTCAGCAGCGTCCAGTCTCCCATATCCAGCTCGGTGGCTGCGCGGGAGCGGTCTTTCTGTTTCTTCATTTCGGCCTCAAACCCTGCCATGTCTACCGTATAGCCTTTTTCAGCAGCAATCAGGTTGGTAAGGTCTATGGGGAAACCGTAGGTATCAAACAGTTCAAAGGCGGTTTTGCCTTCAATCACAGGCTGGGCAGCGGTAGCGGTGGTGATGGCCTCAATGCGGCCCAGGCCGCTGTCAAGCGTACGGAGAAAACCGTTCTCTTCCTCAAACACTACTTTTTTCACAAAGTCTTCCTGCTGCTGCAGTTCGGGAAATACTTTGCTGAACTGCGCTGCCAATACGGGCACCAGCTCATGCAACAGTGGTTTTTTCACGTCAAGGAAGGAGAAATAGTACCGTACGGCGCGGCGCAGGATGCGGCGTATCACGTAACCGGCGCCGTTGTTGGCCGGCAGCTGCCCGTCTGCTATGGTGAAGCAGATGGCGCGGATGTGATCTGCAATTACACGGAAGGCGATGTCTGTTTTTTCAGCCTGGCCGTACTGTTTGCCGCAGAGTTGTTCTGTGGCGTGTATTACGGGCGTGAATACGTCTGTATCATAATTGCTCTGTTTCCCTTGCAGCACCCGCACCAGGCGCTCAAAGCCCATGCCCGTGTCTACATGTTTGGCGGGCAACGGCTCCAGGGAACCGTCTTTCAGGCGGTTGAACTGCATGAATACGTTGTTCCATATCTCAATTACCTGCGGATGATCTCTGTTCACCAGGTCTTTGCCCGGCGTGGCCGCTCTTTCTTCGTCAGACCGGCAGTCTACATGTATTTCGGAGCAGGGTCCGCAGGGGCCGGTATCGCCCATTTCCCAGAAGTTGTCTTTTTTGTTGCCCATCAGGATGCGGTCTTCCGCCACATGCTTTTTCCAGAAGGCCATGGCCTCACTGTCAGGGGCCAGCCCTTCTGCGGCATCTCCTTCAAATACAGTTACATACAGCCTGTCTTTGGGCAGCTTGTACACCGCGGTCAGCAGTTCCCAGCTCCAGGCTATGGCCTCTTCCTTGAAATAGTCGCCAAAGCTCCAGTTGCCCAGCATTTCAAACATGGTGTGGTGGTAGGTGTCTATGCCCACTTCCTCCAGGTCGTTATGCTTGCCGCTTACGCGCAGGCACTTCTGGGTATCTGCCACCCTTTTCCAGGGCGCGGGTTTGTTGCCAAGAAAGATGTCTTTGAACTGGTTCATGCCCGCGTTGGTAAACAGCAGGGTAGGGTCGTTCTTTACCACGATGGGGGCTGAAGGCACAATGTGGTGGCCTTTGGAAGCAAAAAAATCCAGGAATTGTTGTCTGATCTCGCCTGCGGTCATAAAATATTACTACGTATTAATATCTAATTTTAACTTTATAATTGCGTCGGTCCTAATTTTGGCGTTTATTTGTATTTTATGCAAAGTGGTCCGCCGGGAAAATTGGCACTCAAAAGGTTGCCGTTTTAGCCTAATTCACTTAGGTTTGTGCACCCCTGTTTATACCGCCGCTGCTCCCAGAGGCGTTTGAACGCGGTGCAAAAATATCGAAATAAATAGATTGTATTCATCAAAAAAACAAGCTATAACCGCCGTTTTCCTGTGAAAAACCGGGAATGCGTACGCCATATCAAGCCAACTGGTTCATGAAGAAGGTCAAATATTTCTACAATACTCAAACGCTCAAGTACGAAAAGCTCGTAGTATCCATGCGGGTGAAAATACTCCGGATACTGGGTTTTTTATCCGCCGCCATCGTAACGGGCATCCTGTTCCTCTCTGTAGCCTACCGCTTCCTGGACTCTCCGAAGGAAAAGCTGCTCCGCCGTGACATTGACAATATGAAGGAAGAGTATGAAGGCCTCAAGAGCCGCATGGCAGACCTGAAAACGGAGATAGACGAGCTGCAGCACCGTGACAATTCCATTTACCGGGTCATCTTTGAGGCGGCCCCTATTCCTGACAGTGTGCGGGCCGGCCAGCCGGATAAAGATGAGGAGATCCAGCAATTGCAGCGGAAAGAGAACGGCGAAATTATTGCCAGCGCCACCAGAATGCTGGCGGAACTGACCAACCGGGTCAAAATGCAGGAAAAATCCTACCTGCAGATAGAAGACCTGATTAAGAACAAGCAGAAAATGCTGGCCTCTATACCGGCCATCCAGCCGGTGGCCAATAAAGACCTTGACCGCATTGCGTCTGGCTTCGGCTACCGTATAGACCCGATTTACAAAACCATGAAGTTCCACAGCGGGCTTGACTTCACCGCTCCCTCCGGTACGCCCATTTACGCTACTGGAGACGGGGTGATAGAAGAAGCCAGCCTCAGTGACGTGGGCTACGGCAACCACGTGGTGGTGAACCATGGCTATGGCTACAAATCCCTGTACGGCCACATGGTGCGCATGAAGGTAAAGCGGGGCCAGAGCGTGAAACGAGGTGACGTGCTGGGCTGGGTAGGCAGCACCGGCAAATCTACCGGGCCGCACTGCCACTACGAAGTGGTAAAGAACGGTGTGAAGGTAGACCCCGTGTATTTCTTTTACAACGACCTTACCCCGGAACAGTTTGACCGCATGCTGAAAATTGCCCGCTCCGGCAACCAGTCTTTCGATTAGTGGAATGATTATTGGAGGAAATGCCCGGTTGTGCAAAAATAGACGGTTTGGCAGGGCGGTATGCGTGAGCGATTCCGTAATATTGTATCAGTATTCTTTTTCAATCACAATTGATTTCGGTTATGATGCAGCAACTGGATTTATTTGCCACAGAACTGCCAACGCCCGTTCCACCGAAAGCAGCGCAGCAGCCTGCAACGGATAAAGAGAAGGATGCAAAAGAAGAGGCGGCCCCCGCCGGCGTGGTAGAGCTGCCCGGCAAAGGCAAAAAACGCGGCCGCAAAAGCCTGAAGGAACTGGCCGGAGACCCAACCGTGATACAGGAGCTGGAAAAGCTGACGCTTGACAAGCAGTACTACTCCATCAGCGAAGTGGCCGGCATGTTCAGGGTCAACACCTCCCTGGTACGGTACTGGGAAAACGAGTTCGACATCCTTCAGCCGAAGAAGAACCGGAAGGGAGACCGCCTGTTCAGGCAGGAAGACATCCACAACCTGAAGCTGATCTACCACCTGCTGCGCGAACGGAAATACACCATTGAGGGCGCCAAGCAGAAGCTGCGGGAAGACAAACGCTCCGCCTCACGCAATTTTGAGATGGTAAAGTCGCTGCAGAAAGTAAGAGCGTTTTTAACAGAGTTAAAAGATCAATTATAAACCAGATTTTATGCGTTTACACAGAGTATTATTAGGATGCGGTTTACTGTTGTCTACCGTGGCTATGGGCCAGAACGGGCCCAGGCAGGTGAAAGGCAAACTGGAACTGAAACAATTAAGCAACGATTCGGCCTTTGCATGGTTTTATACCGGCGTGAACAAGTATAATGTAAACGCCAACATGGTGAACTACATCAAGACCAATAAAGAGAAAATAAAGCTGGTAGCCCTGGTGAACACGGCAGACGAGGCCAGCCGCAAATTGCTGCCCGAATTTTATAAAGTAATGATACTGGCCAGCGTACCGGAAGAGAATATCCAGATGTACGGGGTAGATAACTCCGGCAACAGCGGAGACAATGCTGTGGACGGCTACAAGGTAAAAAAAGTGCCCACCATACTGGTGTTGCAGAACGGGAAGGAAGAGGGCCGCATCACGGCCGGTTCACCTACAAGCGTGGAAGAGAACCTGGCCCAGATACTAATGAAAATGAATGCCAAAAGAAAAGATTGATATTGCCTGCCGGCAGGCAACAAAAGAGGCCGATGGTTTTTGCCATCGGCCTCTTTTTTATTGCATACCGCGGTTTACATTGCGAATGCCGGGCGCTTCGTTATGCGCCGAGCGTTAAAGCAAAGCGGGCTTTGCGTTCAACGGGTTGTTACACCCGGCCTGTTTTAGCCTTACGCGGCCGGCGGCGTATCCGTTTTCATGGCCAGCCGTACCCCATGCTGCTCCATGATGCCTGCGGCCGCCAGGTTCACTTCTTCCCGCAGCTGGAGGTACCGGTTGCCGTCAAGAATGTTGGTCATGTAAATGATCTGCAGTACAAAGGAGTCTTTGCTGAAATCAAAAAAGTTCACGGAAAAGCCGGGCTCAACATCCCGGTGGCCGGCCAGGAAGGCATGAATGTCTTTTACCACCAGGGTTACGCTGGCGGCCGGCGTGTCTGCGGCCAGCTCCATCTTGATAGCCACGCGTTGCTGTGTGCGCAGGGAAAGATTGTCCAGCACGGAGTCTACCATTTTTTTGTTGGGTACGGTCACAAAGGTTTTTTCCAGCGTACGGATGCGGGTGCTGCGCAGGCCGATCTTTTCTACGGTGCCCTGAAAGGAGTCTACCTTTACGAAGTCTCCCACACGGAAGGGTTTGTCTGAAAAAATAATGAACGAACCAATGAGGTTTTCGATACTTTCCTTGGCGGCGAGGGCCAGGGCTGCCGCGCCTATGCCAAGGCCCGCCACCAGCTTCTCTACCAGTTCTTTCCCGAACAGGATGTGGATCACCACCATACTGCCCAGTATAATGATGATGGCCTTGAAGAAGTCACGAAAAAAAACGATGAACTGGTTGTCTGTTTTATCTTCCGTGAGGTCTGCCTTTTTTTCCAGGATGAGGGCTATGAAATCTATGAGCCGCAGCACAATCCAGATAACAGTAAGGCAGAAAGTGACCTTCAGCAGCAGCTGTGTGAGGTCTTGCAGCCGGTAGGGTCCGCTGGGGCGGTTGTACAAGGTAATGTTCAGCTCTTCAGGGAACACGAGGTGGTTGCTGGCCATAATGAACGCCGTGAGCAGCAGGAAATATTCTATCGGCCGCAGCAGCAGCTCCACGAATTCATGCTGGCTGATTTGGGGAGACCAGTGTTTGATTAGCCGGAAAAGCCCTGCAGCCAGCTGTTTGGACAGGAACCGGCGGATGAAGAAAACGAACAATATAATGGCCAGTACAATGCCATAGTTGGCTACGGTATTGCCAAGGATAACCTGGTTAAGGATCTCTTCCATAGTGATGCAGATATATGCTCAGATAGTAAAAAATGTTGCCGAATTGTTGACGATCTGCACAAGTCCGGGTCTCTTCCCTTTTTCCAGGCTCCCATATGTCCCGTCTATGCCAAGCGCAGTGGCGCCGTTGAGGGTGGCCCATTGCAGCATGGTTTCCAGTGGAATGTCAGGGAAGCGGCCGCGGATGGTCTGCACTTCCGCCCAGATAGACAGCTGGTGGTTAGACGCCAGGCTGTCCGTACCCAGGGTGATGCTGGCGCCTGATTGGAGCAGCGCCGGCACATCAGGCAGCGTACCCTCTATGTACAGGTTGGCATTGGGGCAAAGGCACCAGTGCACCTGCGGGGCGGCGCTTTCAGCAAAACGTATGTCCGTTGCCGTGGTATACGTGTTATGTACCAGCAGCAGGTTTGCCGCATCACTGAAATACGGCAAAAAACTCTGCAGGCTGCTCTGGCCGGTGGGCTGGAAACCTTCTGCCGCAATATTGAAATGCCGGTAAAAATCGAGGAAAGGTCCCGTTTTATGCAGGTACAGCTCGTTTTCCGCGGCGGTTTCCTGGTTGTGGATGCACAGCGGCGTATTGTTCTCCATACCGGCAATGAGCCGGAAAAGGGTGGCAGATACGGAGTAGGGCGCATGCGGCACCAGGGAGCCGGGCAGCTGGTAACCTTTGAACTTTGCCCATACGGTGAGGGCGTGTTCCAGGCGCTGCGGCGCGGAAGCGTCTGTAAAACCCATGCATTCTACAAAGCTGTGCCAGTAAAGGGAGGAATTTATTTTGAGGGGAATGGAGGCTGTGGTGTTACAGATATCGCCCACTGCTACTATACCCTCTTGCCGCATGGCCGCGGCGGCATCGGCCATGGCCTGTTCCAGTATTTCCAGCGTTGAAGGCTGGCGTTGTTCCATAACGGTGGTGAGAAAGCGGGGCAGCCCCGTTCCTTCGGGTATTGTCCCTCTCATGTGAGATAGCTCCAGGTGGCAATGCGTATTCACAAATCCCGGGCAAAGTATCCCTTCTACACGTTGCACGTCGTCTCCTGCCCAGGAATAAGGCACCACGGCGGATACCGTACCGTCCTCATCCAGCACCACCACCCTGTCTGGCCCAAGAAAGCGCCTGCCGTCAAAAATATCGTCTGCTGTCAGCTTGATCATCCCCTTTTATTATGCCTAAAAACGTAATTTTGCAACCCAAAACAGTTACGAATTACGCAATTTTCGTTCGTAATTACTAATTCCTGATCCAGTATGATAGATAAACTAGATGCCATCAAAGGCCGGTACGAGCAGGTAGCCCTGGCCCTTACCAACCCGGAGGTGGTGAAAGATAACAAGCAGTTCAGCAAGCTCAGCAAAGAGTACCGCCAGTTGGAAAAAATAGTGAAGGCATATGATGCCTACCGCAACCTGCTGGATGCCATTGCCTTTAACCGGGAGGTACTAGAAAGCGGCGATGAGGAAATGCGCGAGCTGGCCAAAGAAGAAACGGAAAGCCTGGCCGAACAGAAGGAAAAAGCAGAGGCAGAGATCCGCAACCTGCTGATACCCAAAGACCCGCAAGACGAGAAGAACGCCATCCTGGAGATCAGGGGCGGCACAGGCGGTGACGAGGCCGCCCTGTTTGCGGGAGATCTGCTCCGGATGTACCTGCGTTATTGCGAGAACAAAGGATGGAAAACCGCCATTATGAACGAGAACCCCGGCTCCGTAGGCGGATACAAGGAAGTAGTGGTGGAAGTAACGGGGGATGACGTGTACGGCACGCTCAAATTTGAATCCGGCGTACACCGCGTACAAAGGGTGCCGGCCACGGAAGCATCCGGCCGGGTGCATACCTCTGCGGCCACGGTGGCCGTGCTGCCGGAGGCTGACGATGTGGACGTGGACATCCGTGAAGCAGACATTAAAATGGACACCTTCCGCTCCTCCGGCGCGGGCGGGCAGCACGTTAACAAAACGGAGTCTGCCGTGAGGCTCACCCACATTCCCACAGGCGTGGTGGTAGAATGCCAGGAAGGCCGCAGCCAGCACTCCAACCGTGACATTGCCATGCGCATGCTGCGTACCCGCATTTATGAGGCGGCTGTACGCAAACATGAAGATGCCATTGCCTCCAAAAGGAAAAGCCTGGTTTCTACTGGCGACCGTTCCGCCAAAATACGCACCTACAACTATCCCCAGGGCCGTATTACGGACCACCGCATTGGCATGACGGTGTACAACATGGATGCCTTCATGAACGGGGAGATACAAGATATGGTGGAAGCCCTGCAGTTTGCAGAGAATGCTGAGAAAATGAAGTCTGGAGAGCAGCAGTGACGCAGCCTCATTGTTAATATTGCATGAACACGGGGCAACCTGCAACAATTCAGCAGGAAGAATTGTTATCAAGGTGGCCAATTTTTACCGTAATATATTTATCCACCTTCCTAAATCATGTCAAACATGTTAGATCAATTAGTACAACTGGTGCGCGAGAACGCTCAGCAAACTGTGGTTGCCAACCCTGCTGTCCCCAATGACCAGAATGAAGCCATTATTGGCGAAGCCACGCATTCCATTGCAGATGGCCTGCAAAACGCACTTGCCAGCGGCAACGTGCAGGAAGTAATGAGCCTGTTCAATTCTAATGGCCAGGTAGACAATAACAACCCTGTTGTAAATAACATTTCCGGTAACCTTATCAGCAACCTCACCCAAAAGCTTGGCCTGAACAGCGGGGCTGCCGCTTCCATAGCCGGCTCCCTGATCCCTGCCGTACTGGGCTCCCTGGTGAAAAAAACCAATGACCCGGCAGACAACGGCTTTTCGCTGGACGGTATTTTCAGCTCCCTGACAGGCGGCTCCACCCAGGGCCTGAACCTGAGCGGACTGCTGGGCAAATTTGCCGGCGGGCTGGATAAGGACGGAGATGGTGATGTTGACCTGCAGGACCTCATGGGCATGATCAGCAATGGCGCCAAACAGCAGCAAAGCAGCGGCGGCCTGGGCGGTCTGCTGGGCGGACTTTTCGGACGTTAACCGGCAGTAACGGACGGGCGGAGAGCCCTTCACCTGTCCGTTATTCATAATTTTTCCTTTATTGATTACCAGTTATTTACTTGAAAAAACCGATCTTGGCAGAGTATTTGTTTAGGCAACTATCTCAAATAAACTTTTATGTTTAAACTTATTAAGATGAAACGATTTAATGCATTGGTGGCAATAGCGTTGGCGGGCACAATGGTGTTAGGTAGCTGCAGCACCTGGCAGGGTATGGACAATACCAAGAAAGGCGCTGTAATAGGTACCGGCGGCGGCGCCGCAGCCGGGGCCGTGATCGGTAAAGCCGCAGGTAATACTGCCCTGGGCGCCATTATTGGTGCTGCGGTGGGCGGTACTGCAGGTGTATTGATCGGTAAAAAAATGGACAAACAGGCGGAAGAGATCAAGAACGAAGTGCCGAATGCAACCGTGGAACGCGTAGGAGAGGGTATTAACGTGACCTTTAACTCCGGCGTGCTTTTCGGGTTCGACAAATCTGACCTGACCGCTACTGCCCAAAGCAATATCCGCGAACTGGCGGGGGTATTGAACAAATACCCTGACACCCACGTACGCGTAGAAGGCCACACGGACGATACCGGGGCAGACGCCTATAACTACGGCCTGTCTGAACGCCGTGCCAAATCCGTAGCTAATTACCTGGTAGCCCAGGGAGTAGCCGCCAACCGTGTACAAACCTTCTGGTACGGTGAAACCCAGCCCAAATTCCCGAACGATAGTGAAGCCAACCGCGCGCAAAACCGCCGCGTTGAGTTCTCCATCTTTGCCAATGATAAAATGAAGTCAGAAGCAAAACGGGAAGCTGGTCAGCAATAAGTTTTTAGTTGAATTTTCTCATAAGCAGTTTGAAACGAACCTCCCGGTTTCCCGGGAGGTTTCTTTTTTGAGGTAAGGTGCGGAGCACCAGATAAACCTATTGCAGCGTATCCAGTCCCGCCAGTATGATACGGCAGGCCTCCCGTATTTCTTCCTCCGTAATAATAAGCGGGGGTACAATGCGGAGGCATTGCGGCGCAAACAGGAACCAGTCTGTAACCAGCCCGTTGGCTATGCAGTAATCGATCACTTTTTTATTGGAAGCAAAATCATCCAGCTCAACAGCCAGCATCAGGCCTTTGGAGCGCACCGCCCGGATGTGTTTGTGCCGCAGCAGGTGCAGGAAAAGCTGCTCTTTTGCCGCCACTCCGGCCACCAGGTCCCCTTCTACCAACGCTTTCATGCCCGCCAGGCCGGCCGCGCAGGCTACGGGGTGGCCGCCAAAGGTAGTGATATGCCCCAGTACAGGCTGATGGGTAAGCCCCCACATCACTTCGCGGTCTGCAATAAAGGCTCCCAGCGGCATTCCGCCACCCAGGGCTTTGCCCAGCAGCAGCACGTCAGGTACAATACCGTATTGCTCAAAGGCCCAGAGCGTGCCATTACGCCCCAGGCCACATTGAATTTCATCGAGTATCAGCAGCGTACCGGTTTCCGTACAGCGTTGCCGAAGGGCCTGCATCCACTCGCGGGAGGGCGCCCATACGCCTGCTTCCGCCTGTACCGTTTCCGCTATAACGCAGGCGGTGCGCTCCGTGATCTGTTCCAGCACGCCCATATCATCATGATGCAGGTGCTGCACGTCAGGCAACAGCGGCCGGTAAGCATTTCTCCAGTACTCGTCTCCCATTATGCTCAGGGAGCCCTGCGTAGAGCCGTGGTAGCTGTTCCTGAAAGCAACAATCCCTGTTCTGCCGGTGTGGCGTTTGGCCAGTTTCATGGCGCCTTCTACCGCTTCACTGCCGGAGTTGGTAAAATAAACGCTGTTGAGGGAGGTGGGTAAATGGTCTGCCAGGTATTTGGCGTAGGCCACCTGCGGAGACTGAACAAATTCCCCGTATACCAGCAGGTGCATGTAGGTTTGCGCCTGTTCCTGTATGGCCTTTACCACGGTGGGATGGCAGTGCCCTACATTGCAAACGCTGATGCCCGCAATAAGGTCAAGGTATTTTTTGCCGTCTGCATCCCACATGTACATTCCCTGCGCTTTCACTATTTCCAGTGCCAGGGGGGCATCCGAGGTTTGCGCCACATGTTGTAAAAAAAGCTGCCTGTTATTCATTGGGGCGAAGTTAGTGAAGTTCTATATTTGTACTATGCCAGTAATATTACCCGTAAAAGGAGTGCTCCCGCAGATGGGAGAAAATTGTTTTATTGCGCCCAATGCCACCATTGTAGGTGATGTAGTGATGGGCGCGGATTGCAGCGTTTGGTTCAATGCCGTGGTGCGCGGAGATGTGAACAGCATCCGCATGGGCAACAAGGTGAACATACAAGACGGCGCCGTGATACACGCCACTTACCAGAAAACCCGAACGCACATTGGCAACAACGTATCTATCGGCCACAATGCCATTGTGCACGGCTGTACGGTGGAAGACAATGTGTTGATAGGCATGGGGGCCATTGTGATGGACAATGCCCATATAGGCAGCAACACCATTATTGCCGCCGGCGCCGTGGTGCTGGAAGGCACGCAGGTAGAGGCGGGCAGCATTTATGCCGGGGTACCGGCCAAAAAGGTGAAAAATGTAAGCCAGGAGCTGATTCACGGTGAAATAGACCGTATTGCCAATAACTACATCATGTATGCCGACTGGTTCCGCGACCAGGTATAATATACACACTTTATAAAAAAGCGTTATATTGCATAAGCTGAAATATCCCTCCTATGAAAAGAAAATGGTTATTAGGCCTTTGGCTGGCGTTCCTGCTGGCCGGCTGCGCCACGCAAAAGTCCGGTTGCCCGGGCACTACCTTCTATAATGCCAACAACGCCAAGCAAAACAGCAAGGCAGGAAAACAAATGCGGTTATTCTAAACAGCCTGCTTATGCGTAAATGGATGCTATTACTGGTTCTGGGTGTTGTGCTGGCCGGCTGCCGTACACAAAAAACAGGTTGTAAAACCCCGCCCAGGAACATGGGGGCGGAAAAGGTGTTTGATGAAATGAACAAGCCGCCTAAAAAGGGGCTGTTCAGGAGGAGAGAGTAATTTTCAATAATCTTTTTCCTCAATACTGTGCCAGATAGCCACATAGCTGAGGTAACGTTCCATATCTATTTCCCCTGCTTCTACCGCTTCTTTTACCGCGCAGCCCGGTTCGTCCAGGTGCTGGCAGTTATTGAACTGGCAGTTGTTGAGGTAAGGCTGCATTTCAAGAAAGTAGTGAGACAGTTCTGCCCTGGGTATATCCACAATGCCGAACTCACGCAGGCCGGGCGTATCAATCAGCCGCCCGCCGCCCGGCAGGTCAAACATTTCTGCAAAGGTGGTGGTGTGCATGCCTTTGCCGCTCCAGCCGCTCACATTTTTGGTCTTTAATTGCAGCTCAGGCAGTACCTGGTTAATGAGGGTGGATTTGCCTACACCTGAGTGACCAGACATGAGACTGGTTTTGTTATGCAGCACCTGCTCCAGTTCGCTGATGCCTTCACCCGCTGCGGCGGCGGTGAGCAACACGGTATACCCCATGGACTCATACACATTTTTCCAGTGCTCAAACTTTTCCATGTCTTTGGCCTTGTACACGTCTTTTTTGTTGAAAACAAGCACTGCCGGTATATGGTAGGCTGCGGCCGTTACAAGAAAGCGGTCTATAAACCCCTGGGAAGTGCGTGGTTCTTTCACGGTGCATACCAGTATAGCCTGATCGAGGTTGGCGGCCACTATATGTTTTTTGTGCCTGCTTTGGGGAGAGCTGCGCACAATGTAGTTTTTCCGTTCGGCAATATCTGTGATCACAGCGGTATCCTGCCCGCCGTCTTCCATGCTGATGGTCACTTCATCTCCAACGGCAATGGGGTTGGTGGAGGTGATATCTCCGTCTTTTTTGAAAATGCCGGGCAGGCGCGCCTGTAAAAACTCGCCTGTGGCTGATTTGGCCACATACCAGCTGCCGGTAGATTTGTAAATGGTTGCTTGCACGGCGTAAAGGTAAATCAAATCATGGCAATCTCCGGAACAGCGTATACCGCAACACTACTTCCAGCAGCAGGCAGGCCAGTGCTATCATGGCCAGCGGGAAGAAATGTTCCGTGAAGCGTTTGTAAGAAGTGATCTCCACCTTGGAGCGCTCCAGCTTGTCTATCTCCTGGTAGATATTTTTAAGCGAAGTGTTGTCTGTAGCGCGGAAGTAACGGCCGCCGGTTTCGGCAGCTATCTTTTTCATCAGCGGCTCATCTATCTGCACGTCTACCATCTGCATCTGCACGCTGCCATCAGGCATGGTGGCGGGTGATGGCGCTTTGCCGATGGTGCCCACGCCAATAGTGTATACTTTTATTTTGTAGGCTTTGGCAATTTCAAGCGCCGTGAGCGGGTCTACCAGGCCGGTGTTGTTCACACCGTCTGTGAGCAGCACAATAACCTTGCTTTTGGCCTTGCTGTTCTGCAGCCGGTCTACCGCCGTGGCCAGGCCCATGCCTATGGCCGTACCATCTTGCAGCATGCCGCTCCTGATCTGCATGATCTGCTGTTTGAGCACGCCGTGGTCCATGGTGATGGGGCACTGGGTGAAACTTTCCCCGGAGAAGATGACCAGGCCGATGCGGTCGCTGATGCGGCTGTCTACAAACTCCATGGCGGTTTTTTTGGCGGCCTCCATGCGGTTGGGGCGCAGGTCTTCCGCCAGCATACTGCCGGAGATGTCTATGCTCATCACAATGTCTATGCCTTCACTGTCTATGCTTTCAGAGGTGTTGGAAGTTTGCGGCCGTGCCAGCGCGGTTACCAGCGCGGCAAAGGCAATAATGCGCAGCACCAGCAGCAGCGGCCGGAAGCGTACTTTCCAGGAAACGGGCAGGCCTTTGAGGCCCTGCAGGGAAGATACCTGCACGGAGCCCTGGAAGCGGCGGCCGCCCTGGTACTGCCACCATATCATAACAGGTATGAGCAGCAGCAGCCAGAAAAAGGCAGGGTATGCGAAAGTGATATGTTTCCAGATGTCCAGGTCCATGTTTATTTCTTCTGATTTGTGCTGTCCGGTTCAGGTGCAGGCGTGGCGGTGGCAGCCGGTTTTGTCCATTCTACCACGGCTATGGCCTTCTGCAGGCAGTCCTCATGCTCCTGCGGCGAAGGCTGAAGTTTGGCAAACTTGGCCAGGTCTGCCAGCGTCAGTATGCTCTGCAGTTTGTCCCGCTGCTGGTTGAGCACCGTTACAGGTTTAATGTTTTGCATCAGCTCCGCACTGGTTTGCTCCAGTGCCGCTATATGGAACTGCTGCTCAAAATATTGTCTGAGCACGTCCGTTAGCTGCGTATAGTACAGCTTCACGTCTGTATTCCAGGGTTTGTCTTTCCCCAGTTGCGCCAGTTCGTCCATAGCCACCTCGTAGGGAGATCTGGCTGGTTTGGCCGGCGGCGGCTTGGGGGCCGGCTTGCGTTTGCGCCAGTATACAAAATAGAGCACTACAGCGGTTACCAGCAGCAGTATGCCCAACAGCCAGGGCCAGTAGTCCAGCAGGTTCCAGGCTACCCGGCGCAAGGGTTTGATGGGTTTGAAAGCCTTGGTGGTATCTACGGCTACGGTGGTAACGTCTATTGCAATGGGGGCTGTGAATACGGAATCATAAGATCCGTCTGTTACCGAAAACACTTCAAATTTCATGGGCGGCAGTTCCCAGCGCCCTGAATCAAAGCTGGTAAGGGTGATGGTCTGTTTCCAGAGTTTTTGCTGTTCATTGGAGCCCGCAGTGTCCAATGGCGTGCGGGATACTATTTCCAGGTGGTTAATGGAATCCGGCAGGTTGGGGAACACCACTTTCAGGCTGGCGCCTTTCAGGGCGTAGAGCATCACTTTGGCGGTAACGGATATTTTCACCTGTTCCCCCAGCCGTATTTTGGTAGTGTCAGGCACGGCCTTCACCTGGAAATAATCTTCATACTGCTGCGCCAGCAACGGGCTGCTGCCCAGCAGGCAAACCAGCATAGTGTAAACAAATATGTGCTTCTTGACTTTCATCCGGTGTGGCAGTGATCAGTTTTTATCTTAAACCCTGTTCAGGAAAAATGTTTGCAATGCTTTTACATAGTCTTCGTCAGTACGGATGCTGATCAGCTCCGCCCCGCTTTTCAGGAAGGCATTCCGGCAATACTGCGCGTGCTGCTGGAACTGGTGGGCATAGTGCTGTCGCACCCTTTTATCTCCCGTGTCTACCCACTGCGAAGCGCCAGTTTCGCCGTCTGTCATCTTGATCATACCTACGGCGGGGAGGTCTTTATCCCGCGGGTCGTACACCTGTACGCCTACCACATCGTGCCGTTTGGCGGCAATGTTCAGCGCGTCCTGGTAGTTGCCGGAGAAGAAGTCGCTCAGCAGGAAAACGATGCTGCGCTTTTTGGCGGCGTTGTTGAAGAAACGCAGCGTTTCGGATATGTTGGTGCCTTTTCGTTTAGGTGTGAACGATAGCAGCTCGCGGATGATGAAAAGGATATGGGATTTGCCTTTTTTGGGCGGGATGTATTTCTCCATGCCGTCACTGAAAAAGATAACGCCTACCTTGTCATTGTTCTTGATGGCGGAAAACGCCAGCACGGCGCACAGCTCCGTTACCAGGCTGCGTTTGGTATGCGTGGCGGTACCGAAAGACTCGCTCTCGCTCACATCCACCAGCAGCATTACCGTCAGCTCCCTTTCTTCTTCAAATACCTTGACAAAGGGGTGATTGAAGCGCGCCGTCACGTTCCAGTCTATAGACCTTACATCGTCCCCGAACTGGTAATCCCTCACTTCGCTGAAAGACATGCCCCTGCCCTTGAAGGCGCTGTGGTACTCTCCTGCAAAGATGTGGTTGGTGAGGCCTTTGGTCTTGATCTCCAGCTGGCGCACCTTCTTGAGTATTTCTGAAGTTTCCATGGTTTGCTGTTTATGGCACTTCCACTGCGTTGAGTATTTCGCTGAGGATGTTCTCACTGGTTACGTTCTCTGCTTCCGCCTCATAGGTAAGGCCTACGCGGTGGCGCATTACATCAAAGCATACGCTGCGCACGTCTTCCGGTATTACGTAGCCCCTGCGTTTCATGAAGGCATAGGCTTTGGAAGCCAGGGCCAGGTTGATGCTGGCGCGGGGAGAGCCGCCGTAGGCAATGAGCGGTTTCAGCTTGGCCAGCTTGTACTCTTCGGGGTTGCGGGTGGCAAACACCACGTCTATGATGTACTGTTCAATTTTTTCGTCCATATACACTTCACGTACCAGCTTGCGGGCTTCCAGTATTTCCGTGGGGTTCACCACCGGGTTTATTTTGGTCTGGCCTTCCGGCTGCAGGTTCTGGCGGATGATGTGGCGTTCTTCTTCTTTGGTGGGGTAGCCTATTACCACTTTCAGCATAAAACGGTCTACCTGCGCTTCCGGCAGGGTATAGGTGCCTTCCTGCTCAATAGGGTTTTGCGTGGCCAGCACCAGGAAGGGCTCTTCCAGCTTGAAGGTAGAATCACCAATGGTGATCTGGCGTTCCTGCATGGCTTCCAGCAGGGCGCTTTGTACCTTGGCAGGGGCCCGGTTGATCTCGTCTGCCAGGATGAAGTTGGCGAAAATAGGGCCTCTCCTTACCACAAACTCATTACGCTGCTGGTTGTAGATCATGGTGCCTACCACGTCTGCCGGCAGCAGGTCTGGCGTAAACTGGATACGGGAAAAACGGGCATTGATGGCAGACGCCAGAGATTTGATGGAGAGCGTTTTGGCCAGGCCGGGCACCCCTTCCAGCAGCACGTGCCCCTGGGCCAGCAAGCCTATCATCAGGCGCTCCACCATGTACTTCTGGCCTACTATCACCTTGTTGATCTCCATGTTCAGGAGGTCTACAAATGCACTGGCCTGGTGAATCCTTTCGTTAAGTTGGCGGATATCGTACGATGTATTTTCCATGTATTTACATTTCGTAAGTTGCTAAAATAGTGATTCTGCTCTTTAAACGTACTGCCATGGCGGGTATGCGCCGTTAAAATGCTGTTAAAACACCTTGCTGAACAGCCTCCCCGGTAAACAGATATGGTTTAAAAAAAATTCCAATTTAAGAAAGCGTCCGGATATTTACATCAATTTTTTGGGTAAACCGTACATTTGTTGTCCGTTTAAGGCAGCAATCGCTATGCCATGAATATAAAACATTAAAAACCAGGGGATGGACCAGGAAGATTTTGCAACAAGATGGAAAAAAGTGGAAGACATGCTGCGGGAGCGTTTTGGCAAAACGCCCAATATGGAAGCCATTCTTTTACTGATAGGGATACAGGAGCTGAATAGCCCGAAAAAGAAGTTTACCAAAGAACAAAAGCAAGACCTGATGCACATTGCCGTGTGCACCTTGCTTACCCAGAGCGGGTATTACGAGCCGGAGGGCCGTGACCGTGATGGCTGGCCACATTTCAAGAAGCTGCAGCCCGTGCCCAAAATGGGGCTGGAGGAACAGGAGCGGTTTTTAAAGGAACATGTGATCGCCTATTTTGAAGAGTAACCATACCCGCCGCCCATACAAGCACTAAAGTTGCAGAGTGCGACGCAACGGCGGCTGAACCGGCATTACCAACGCCCGGCCCATAAAACTGACCCGATGCATAAAACACTACTCCTTTCTTTTTTGCTGCTGGCCGCCATGGCCACCCAGGCCCAACGTAACCGCAAAGTGAAGGTTACCACGGATTACGGCACCATGGTGATCAGGCTGTATGACCAGACGCCGAAACACCGGGACAATTTCATCAGGCTGGTGAAACAACATTTTTATGATAGCCTGCTGTTTCACCGGGTCATCAAACAGTTTATGGTACAGGGCGGAGACCCGTTGTCCAAAAACGCCGCGGCAGGCGCCCTGCTGGGCGAGGGCAGTGTAGGCTACACCGTGCCGGCTGAGTTTCAGCTGGACCTGTTCCACAAAAAGGGCGTGCTGGCCGCTGCGCGTGACAATAACCCGGCCAAAGCCTCTGACGGGTGCCAGTTTTATATTGTACAGGGCAAAAAGTTTACAGACGGGCAGCTGGATACGCTGGAGCAGACCCGCCTGGGAGGCCGTAAAATACCGGTAGACCAGCGGGAAGTGTATAAAACCATAGGCGGTGCGCCGCACCTTGACCAGAATTACACCGTGTTTGGCGAAGTGATCAGCGGCCTGCCCGTGGTAGACAGCATTGCCGCCGTGAAAACAGACAAGAACAACCGTCCGTTGCAGGACGTACGCATGAAAATCAGGCTGAAAAAGAAGTTCCTGTTTTTCTAAAGGCCTGTTAACGAAGAAGTTTTTTATTATTCTGGCCTTAAACCTTATTTTTACGGCTCAAAATCAAAACTGACATGAATTTTCCGTCACAACTGCGTTACACAAAAGACCATGAATGGGTTTTGTTAGAAGGCAATACCGCGAAAGTAGGCATTACCGATTTTGCACAGCGCGAACTGGGAGACATTGTATTTGTAGACATCACTACCGCAGGCAAAGCATTGAAAGCTGAAGAGATCTTTGGAACGGTAGAAGCTGTGAAAACCGTATCAGACCTGTTTTTGCCGGTATCCGGCACAGTGGGCGAAGTGAACCCCAAGCTGGAAAGCAGCCCTGAACTGGTTAATTCCGATCCCTACGGAGAAGGATGGATGGTGACCATACAGGTAGACAACCCGGCGGATGTGGACGGCTTGCTGACTGCTGACGCTTACAAAGCGCTGATCGGCGAATAGTATAATGAACGAAACGAACTCAAATAAAATGAGGATGATCCGGTATTATTTACCCGCCTTGGGATGGATCATCCTCATTCTTTTTTTATGCACCATGCCCGCGTCTGCCGTGCCCAAAAGCGGGTTGTTTGACCTGCTGCACATGGACAAGATCGTGCACTTTTTCCTCTTTGGCGGCACGGTGCTGCTGCTGGCATACGGCTATTACCGGCAGAAGGGGCGCATCAGCACGCTGGCCTTGCTGTGCCTGGCGCTGGTGGTAAGCTTGTATGGCCTGGGTATTGAATTTATCCAAAAGTATTTTACCGCCAACCGCAGCTTTGAAATGTGGGACGTAGCGGCAGATGCAGCCGGCGCGCTGTGCGGCGCGCTGATTTTCGGGCTTGTTGGCAAGCGCTTTCTCAAATAGAAATTTTTCTTCTCAAAATGATACGCCTGCGCTCAAAATGAGCGCATTTTTTTTGTGTAAAATTCAGTTGCACTGAACTTATATTCAATTATCCGGAAAGTATTTCAGCTTTTACCAGTTTGATTTGGCGGGTGTTTTTCATTCTTCTAATATTGCTCCCATAGCAGTATTAATCATGAATATAGGCTCGCAGATAAGAAAAGTACGGGAAAGCAAAAACGTAACGCAGGATTTTATGGCTGCGAAGTTAGGCGTTAGTAAAACGTCTTATGGCAACATTGAAAGGAATATGATCAAACGGTTAACATGGGCTATGGTGATGGCCATTGCAGAGGTATTGAACGTGCATTATTCGGAACTGTTGGGCGAACAGGCGCCGCGGGGCAGGGGAGAGCGTGGCGGCAGGCCGCCAGTGGGTTGGCAGGCGGTGATGAACTGTTTGCAGGCTTTGCATGAGAAGATGGACAACCTGGAAAAGCAGCTGCAGCATATGCAATGACCATTGCCGCACATCCATTGTTTGTTACACTCCTAGAACTGCAGGCGGAAGCTGCCGAAAATGCCGAAACGTTTTTCATACGGCTCGTTAGGCAAGGGCTTGGGAGCAAGGCGCCATACAAAATCCACCCGCAAGAATTTCAGGATGTTTTCCACGCCCGTGCCTACCTCAATGTAAGGGTTGCCTTGCAGTGTTTTGAAGGGGTAACCGGCATTGAGGTTCATGGCCTTGTTGGGCTCAGACAATTTGCCGATGATGCCTTTGGCCGTCCAGAATTGCCGCAGCTTGAGCTTGCGCACCAGCGGAATGTAGTTGAACACGCCGTTGCCGATGGTATGTTCCAGGTTGAAGCCGGCGTATTCGTCGCTGATGAACTCAAAACGGTTCATCATGTTAAAGGCGTATTTGTTGTAGTAATAAATTTCATTGCCGGGGTGGATCTCCAGCAGGGGGTAAGGCAGGGGCGAACCGAATATTTTACCGCCGAAGAAATTATAGTACAGCTGGCCGAAGGGAGGCAGCTTGACATAGTCAGACACCGTGAAGGCAGCCTTATGGTAGTTGTAGTTGCTCTTCATTACACCTTTCAGGCCAAGGGCATATTTCAGCTCTACAATCGGGTATTTGCTGCCAAGGCTGAATCGGTAGTAATTCCCTTCCAGGAATTCTTCGCGGAAGGCATAGCGTAGCTTGAGCGCTACTTCCATATTGGTAAGAGGGTCCAGCCCCGTGCCGTTATGCGGGAAAAAGTTGCCGGTGGGCAGGGGGGCGAAAGGCAGGAACTGTTTATGCGCTACAGAAAAATGATGGGAGAAACCGCTGAAATATTCCTTGTAAAACTCGCCCCGTTTTTCGTCTATCAGCATAAACTTTTGCGGCACATTGGGCTTGCGGATGGCGAGCGAGAAGATGTTGTCCGTACCCACTTCATCATAATAGCTGGCGCCGTTATCGAGGTCACGTACAAAGGAACCGTAAACGTACATGCGCGGGTGGCGTTTGAGCAGCCAGAGGGCGGATATTTTGCCCTTGAAGCGGTCGTCTCCAAAGCCGTAAGCCAGGTAGCCGTTGAGGTAAAGGTCTTTGTGGAACTGCGGGGTGGTGCCCAGGTCCAGCCGCATACGGAAACCTTCCAGCCGGTTCCGGGAGAACAGGTACCAGTACGGCCCCCATTCCAGCGGGCCAAAAGGTTTGTAACCCGTGGCCAGAAAGCGGATGGTGTTGGAGTACTTCTGGAAAAGCGGCATCTTTTGCAGCGTGTCTACCATTTTGTAAATGGCCATTTCGTTTTTGCTGAGGCCTTCGTGGCGGTGGCCCAGCCAGAAAGAGTCGGGGCGCATGCGCGCGCTGTCTGCCACCACAATGTTTTGCGGGTAGCGTCGCTCCGTAAAAATGTTGGTGGCCGCAGTGTCGTTCACCACAATGTTGTTGTAAGACGTGGTTTTACGGCCTATGAACTCAATGGTTTTGGTAGGCTTGGGGCTGGGCGTCCAGAAGTCTACAATGAATTTATCTTTGGCCAGGAACCACCCGCTGCTGTCTTGCATGGGTTTGAACTCCTGCACCAGGCTTATTTTTCGTACAAAGTTGATATTCGCGTCCCCAGGTACGGACAGGCTCATTTTCTGGATGGCGTAAGTAGAATCCTGCACCCATACTTCACCTACAAACACGTTTTCACCCTTGCGGCGGGGCTCAAAGTTGAGCTTGATGAAACGGTGGTTGTTGACATATTGCGTGTCTGTAATGCGGTAGTGGTAGTACATGGCGCCGCTGTTATTGACCGGGCTTACAAAGCTCTTGTCAAAAACGGGGATGAAGTTGTCATACACATTGATGTTCTGGTACATGCCGCCCAGGAACTTGGTTACGCTCTCGTTATCCAGCCCCGAAGTGCGGCTGGCCTTGATCACCTCCTTGGTTTTTTTCGGGTTTTTCTGGAAGTAGTAGTCAGAAATGCTTTCCGTGAGGAACACCGGCAGAAAAGGCTGGTTTTCCGTAGTGCTGTCTATATTTTTCAGGATGAAGGAAAACGGTTTGGTGAAGCGGTTTTTAGACAGCTTGCTGGTGTTAAGGTTCTTGATGTCCAGCTCCAGTTTGTTATACACCTCATAGGTATAGCTGTCAAGCCGGTCGTAATTGTTGTAGGGCTTGCGGCGGATGATCTGGCGGAGCAGGATGAGGGCAAAGTTGACGTTGGCCTTTACTTCATACTGCTTGAGGGATACGTCTCCCCGGCTGATCTCGAACGTCAGGGTTTGTTCCTTCTGCTGCCTGTCTACGAACAATACCAGCCTGTTATACCCCATTACTCTCACCAGCAGGGAGTCAGACGGGATGGAAGACAGCTCGAAAAGAAAGGCGCCTGCCGCATCCGTTACCATGCCGGTATTTGTGCCAACAAATTGTAAAGTGGCAAAAGGGATCAGTTCCTGGGTATGCGCGTCCTTTACAATTCCACTGATCTTATATTGAGCGCTAAGGGGAAAGAAGCTGATGGTACAAATAATGAAAGCTATGGTTCGTTTCCAGCCGGTCATACATGAGGCAAATTAGATATTTTCACAGATACAACGTTCAAGCAGGTATAAAACGACATATTTATAACAAATATTTATGGTTTGTTTGATGTACGGATAAAGGAAATAAAATGTTACAGCTGGTAACGGCTTGCTGAAAGTTCCCTTTGTACACTGTGAATAACGTGCCAAATATTTCATAGCTTTGACACACAAAGTGCTTTTCTATGAATGAGCAACAACATCTTGACACGCTGACGGATATTAAACGTATAATGGAACGGAGTACCCGTTTCATGTCTCTCAGCGGCCTGGGGGGCGTTGGCGCCGGTGTTAGCGCGCTGGTGGGTGCGTATTTTGCCTGGGACCTGCTTTCTGCCGCCCCGGAAGGGTACCAGCGCACCAGTGAAGCCGTGCTGGTGTTTCGCCTGTTGCTGATAGCGGGCGCCGTGCTGGTGGCAGCCTTGGGCGCCGGTTTCTATTTCACCTGGCGCAAGGCGCAGCGGCAGGGTTTGCCTATGTGGGACGCGGCCGCACGGAAGGTGTTCATCAACCTGGCTATTCCCCTGATTGCCGGCGGCCTGTTCATCCTGGGCCTGCTGGAGCATGGGTACCTGGGGCTGGTGGCGCCGGCATGCCTGGTGTTTTACGGCCTGGCGCTGGTGAATGCCGGCAAATACACGTTAACGGATATACGCTACCTGGGGTACGCGGAAATCATCCTGGGCATTATTGCCCTTTTTAACCTCTACCACGGCCTCCTTTTCTGGGCGCTTGGTTTTGGCGTACTGCACATTTTGTACGGCACTATTATGTGGTGGAAGTATGAACGTTCACCCGCGGAATAAATCAGCATGGCCATGAACCCGATAGGTAACCTGAATAAAGTATTCGAAAGCCGCATCCGCCTGGGTGTTATGAGTGTATTGATGGTGAACGAAGAAGTGAGCTTTAATGACCTGAAGGAAGTGCTGGAAGTAACAGACGGCAACCTTGCCTCCCACCTGAGTACGCTGGAAGAAAATGCATACATCAAAGTGCATAAAGGGTTCATTGGCCGTAAAACAAATACTACCTATTCTATTACCAAAGCCGGGGAAAAGGCTTTCAAAGGCCACCTGGCCGCCCTGGAGACCATGATCAAATTCAGCCAGTAAACTTTCCCGGATGCAAACAGTTCGCAACAGGCTGCGCAGTTTCCGCTTTGCTTTTAACGGCATACTGGCCTTTCTGCGCAGCGAGCCCAACGCCCGCATTCACCTGGCCGCTACCATAGTGGTGGTGGCATTGGCCTGCTGGCTGCGGTGCACACTGACGGAATGGATACTGTTAACGCTCGCAATGGCCCTCGTCTGGATCACCGAAATGCTGAACACCGCTATCGAAAAAATAATGGACCACCTCAGCCCGGAACACCACCCGGCCGTAAAATGGATCAAGGACGTGGCGGCTGGAGCGGTACTGGCAGCGGCCATTGCCGCAGCGGTAACAGGAGCGCTGATCTTTGTCCCGAAATTTTGCTGAGCCTGCACAGCTGACATAAAGAATGAGGGCGCGCCATTGCCGGCGCGCCCTCATTCTTTTATGCAAAATATACTGTTCTAGAAGTCAACTCCCATGGCAAAGGTAAACAGCGGTTTGCCGCGGAAGAAGCCCGTCATGGGCCAGCCGGCGTCTACCCGCATAAAATAGCCCAGCAGCGTGGTCCTTGCACCAAACCCATAACCTCCTACAAACGGCCCAAGGAAACCTTCCTTGATGCGCACGGTAATGCCGTCAGGACTGGTGTACGTGGTATAGTTGGCATCCTTGAAGCTGAGCTTCTGGTTCCAGGCGGTACCAATGTCTACAAAGCTCATCAGTTGCAGGTTGCGGAGAAACGCCGAGTTGATGGGCTTGTCAAGGAAGGTAGTAAATACCGGCAGGCGCAGCTCCGTATTCATCAGCATTACGTTGTTGCCGTTTTTGATGTTCTGCTTGTAGCCACGCATATTCACCGCCAGTGTCTGGTAGGCGTAGTTGTCTGGCGAAACGGGCGTGTTCCGGTAAATGTCCGGTTTAATGAGCCAGTTGTCTACACCGCCCAGGAAGTAGATCAGTTTACGGCTGCCCCATGACATATCTACGGCAAAACGCGTAGCCCATATGAAGTTGCGGTGAATTTCAACGTAATGGCGTATTTCACCGCCCATGTTGTAGGTGAGCTTGCCTTTAGGCGTTACTTCATTGAACAGGGTGTTGCGGTTGCTCTTGATCTGGGCCATCAGGTCTCCGTACACCTTGTAGCGGGTCCCTTTGTAGATGTTGATGGCGGGGTTGAGCGTATTGTCATGTACGTATTCCAGGCGGGCCAGTACGTTGGTTTCCTTGAAGTTTTCCTCTTTCAGCGAAGGCACATCGTTAGCCAGTACTACCAGTTCGTCCGTCCGGATACCACCCATCAGGCGGATGCTGCGCACCACGTCAAACGGATACCTCACCTCCACCTGGTAGATGTTGGTTTTGTTCTTGATGGGGTAGGTACCCATGGTGGTGTCTGTGTAAACGCCCAGAGAGGCCTTGTCTACCTTGCGGTAGTAGGTGAATTTATAGTCGAACCTTCTTTTCAGGTAAGAGAACGAGAACATGTACTCCGTACCGTCAAGCGCCAGCGGAATACGGAAGGCGCCGTTGAACTTGTAGTCTTCCATAAGGTCGCTCACGCCTATGCGCACCAGGCCGTTCACGGGGTCTGTAAGCCGGATGGGCGAGCTGGGCGGCCCAAAATAGGGCTGGTACCTGTTCATGAGCACGGAGTTGTCTATTTGCGCCACCAGGTAATCAGAAGAGAACTTGAGCTTGTAGTTGCTCAGCCGCGCCAGCTTCAGCACGGGCGGTTCTTCCCGGGTTTCGCGGGCCAGTACGGTGGCCGCGCTGGTAGTATCTGCGGGCTCGTTGCCGAATTCGTTCAGGAAGAAGTTGTCTTGCTTGGTAGCTGTATCTTTCTGATAGTAGCTGGGCAGCCCCAGTTTCAGGCTGTCTTCATGCATCTTCTGCGCCATAAAGCGTGTAGGCCTGGCCGATACATTCCTGCGCCGGAGGGTATTGGTATCCACTTTCAGCTTGTACAGGCGTTTATAATCTCCTACCTGCACCACTTCAGACACCATTCCCTGATCCCCGGCAATGCGGGATTCCTTGATGCCGTACTGGTAGTTGGTAACAGGGAATACATACGTGGAGTCATTGGTGATGGTGACCGCCTGCACAGAGTCTGGCGCTGTGGAGCCGTATTCTGCCAGGGCGGAATCCAGCTCTTCCTTGTCAGGGTTATGCAGTATTTCGGCGCCTACAAAAAACAGGGAGTCTACACCTGCTCTTTCGGCCTTGAAGAAACCGGCGTAGCGGTTGTTGATGCCATTGGCATCACTCACAAAAGTGAAGTGGGTGGTGTTGTACTGCACCGGCAGGCGGGCATTGCCGTAGGGCAGGTCCGTCAGCTGGGAGATCTGTTTTTCGGAAGATTTGTTCCAGTTGTCTATCAGGAAGATATTGTACCGGTTATGGGGCAGCACGGTATCAGCGCTGCGGGCTTTGGTAGACGGCCGGTTGGAGGAGTAGATGATGCCGCTTTTACCCGGGAAGGCCACAAAAGAGGGGTCCAGGTCGTCATACACGTCATTGGTGATCTGCTCCGTTTTACCGTTGCTGATGCTGTAGGTGAAAATATCGGTATGCCCGTTCTTTACGGCAGACAACAGCAGGGAATTATCAAACTCAAAGAAATACTTCATGTCTATCACCCGGTCAAACTGCGGAAGGTCCTGGCGGATGGTGGTTTTGCTGATCAGGTCGTACACCATCAGCTTGGTTTTGCCTTCATGTTCGTAAACAATGGCCAGGCGGTTGCCTTTCTGGTTCCAGGCCAGCAGCGGGTAATTGGGGTCAAGCTTGGAGGTAAGCTGCCGCACGCCGCTTCTCAGCAGTACCTTGGAAGTGCTCCAGCCCAGGTTGATCTTCACTTTGTAAAGGCCCTTGGTGTATTCCACCACGGCGTAACTCCGGTTCTGAGGGTTGGCCTGGTAGCGGTAATAATCCCTTTTCCCTATTTCGTGAGAAACAATGCCTGTGCCGCGGGTTACCTGCCGGCGCCGGCGGTTGTCTTCCTGGTAGCGCCGCAGGGTGTAGGTCATAAAGTCTTTCTGGGCGTCTTTCGGCTTCATGTGCAGCACCTGTTCAAAACCCTTCTTGAGGCCCCGGTTAATACGGGTAATGTACATCAGGTAAGGCACGGCGTCTTTCCCGAATTTGCTTTCCACATAATACCAGAAAGCCTGGCCCGCCAGCAGCGGCTTGTCAAAGGCCAGCTGGTTGAAGGTGGAGTATTTGCCGGAAAGCATGGTGGCTTTCAGCTCGTCATCCAGCTTGGGGTTCCAGTTTTCAGCGGCATAGGCTATGAAACCGTCTGTAAACCAGTTGGGGAAATCTATCAGCACGGCATTGCCGGCAAACTCCCCGATGTCTTCGCCAAACAGCAGGGTTTCCAGCATCACGCGGGCAATGCCCTGGCGTATCTGCCGGCGCAGGTTGGCATGGTCCCCGTCAAAATATACCAGCAGCTTGTTGCCCACCAGTTTGGTAACGCCGCCGGTATTTTGCCAGTCTATGCCGATGCCTATATTGGACTGCTTGAACTCTCCGAAGTTGTTATACACCACAATATTTACCTTCTGCCGGAACGTATACTCCATAAATTCCTCCATGGAAGGCAGCTCCTTTTCGGCCGTTTGTGCTACATACTTTCCAAGCTCCAGGCCGTTTTGGGCAAAATAGGTATTGAAGTGGCGGGTGGTGTAAAAGCGCCATTTGAAGTTTTTGTGCTGAACCCGGTTCTGGCCAAATTCAACCGTATTCGTCTGTGCCTGAACGTGAAACGTGCCAATCAATAGGATAAAGGAAAGAATGAATGACCTGGTAATAAATCGGTTCATACGGAAAGTATTGATAATATTGTGTTGCAAATTAAAATTAGCAAAAATCATCCAACAATGCTTGAAATCAAATATTTCACAGTGAATCCTCTCCAGGAAAACACGTATGTCCTTATAAACGAAAAAAAGCAGTGTATCATTATAGACCCGGGCTTTTATTATGAAAATGAGCGGGAAGAGTTCCTTCAGTTTATACGGGAAAGCGGCCTGGAAGTTGTCCGGCTGATCAATACCCACTGCCACCTTGACCATATTTTCGGCAATGCGCTGGTGGTCAAAACCTTTGGGGTGGGGCTGGAAATCCATGAAAAAGACCAGGTGGTGCTGGACCGTTCTCCGCAGTCAGGCCTCATGTACAACCTGCCGTTTGAGCCTTCTCCCATGCCCAAAAGCTACCTGAAGGAAGGGGAAAAGGTGATATTGGGGGAGGACGAGCTGGATATTCTCTTTACTCCCGGCCATTCCCCGGGCAGTATTTCCCTGTATTGCGCCAAACAGCAATTTGTGATAGCCGGAGATGTGTTATTTAAACAAAGTGTAGGCCGGTCAGACTTTCCGGGGGGTAATTTTGAAACACTGGCCCGCAGCATCCGGCAGCAGTTGTACACCTTGCCTGATGATACGGTGGTATACCCTGGCCACGGCCCTTCCACCACCATCGGGTTTGAGAAGGTGCACAATCCTTTTGTGCCGGAAGACCCCACCAGCCGGTTTGCCTGAGGGGCAGGGTTTACGGGTTGAGGGATTGCTGGCATGATGAGCCCGGCAGCCGGCCACGGCAGCTAACGCGGTTTGCGGTTCAACAGGCTGGCCACTTCCCGCCGCTCCGCCAGCAGTATAACTATCATGTATATACATAGCCCGGCCACCCCGCAGGCATGCAAAGTGATCATGCCGGGATTCAGAGAGCGGATGTAGGCGTGCGCCGCGTAAATGAGCGCGGCAAGGCCCAGGTAGAAGAGAATGCGCCCCACGTCATAGGGCACCGGATAATATTTTTGCCCCAGCAGGTAAGAACTTACCATCATAAAGGCGTAACAGATGAAAGTAGCCCATGCAGAGCCTGTGTACCCGTACTCCGGTATCCACAGAACGTTCAGCCCGATAGTGATGAGGGCGCCGGCCAGGGTGATATATGCCCCGGTCATGTTCCGGTTGGTAAGCTTGTACCATACTGTAAGGTTGTAATAAATTCCCACGAACACGGTGCCCATGGTCAGTATGGGTACTATATTCAGGCCTTCGGCGTACCTTTTGTCTTCCCCCAGCGTAATGAACATTCCCCACAGGTCAAGAAACAAGGATACCACGAGGAAAACCGCTCCCAGCGCCATAACAAAGAATTTAAGCACACGGGCGTAAGTGAGCTGGGCGTCTTCGTTGCGGCTTTGGTTGAAAAAGAAAGGCTCCGCACCCATGCGGAAGATGTTGATGAAAATAGTGACCAGTGCAGTCAGCTTGTATACAGCCCCGAAAATACCCAGTTGCGTGTCTGTTTCTTCCTTCGGATAGGGGTATACCTGTGCAAATACCAGCCTGCTCAGCATTTCGTTGATCATACCGCCGAAGCCTACAATTAGCAACGGGAGACTATAGCGCATCACTTCCTTCCACAGTACTTTGTCAAACACCCAGCGGAAAACAGTAATTTCCTTATACAGGAAAAGCAGGGCCATAGCGCTGGCCACCAGGTTAGACAGTACAAAATACCCTACGTTGAAAGACGGGTTGTACCAGTTGGCCAGGCCCTTTTTTGCCAGCCAGGGGCATACCACCAGGAAAAAAATGCTCAGCGCTATCTGGGTAACAATTGTCAGCACTTTTACCAGCGCATATTTGCGGGGCCTGCCTTCCTGCCGCAGCATGGCAAAGGGCAGGGTAGCCAGGGTATCAAAAAAAACGATGCCGGCCGTGAGCGTGATCAGGGTTTCGTGCCCCTGGATACGCAGCAGCGCCGCAACCTGTCCGGTGCCCGCCAGCAGCAGGGCCGTAAAAACCGTAGTGCTCACCAGCATAGACACGCAGAGGGTATTGTACAGCGTTGACTTGTCTGTATGCTGTACAAAACGGAAAAAGCTGGTTTCCAGCCCGTAAGTAAAAACGATGTTCAGAAAGGGAATTACGGCATAGATCTGTGTCACAACCCCGTATTCATCCGCCGGCATAAGGCCGGTCAAAAATAACTGCAATACAAATCCCAGGAACCTGTGAACAATGGTGGGCACCCCGTACCAGATGGTTTGCCCTGCCAGTTTTTTAATATTTCCCAATGCGCTGAATTTATTCCAAAAATAGGAGTTGACTTACTCGGATCCAAAGTTATTGCGGCGGTTGCTCTTTTTTTCGCTCAGCCGCTTTTTGAACTGGATGCGTTTTTCTATCATGGCCCGGGTGGGTTTTACCTTGATGCGTTTTTTGGGCACCACCAGGCTCTGTGCAATGAGGCGGTTCATTTTTTTGATCACCTCTCCCTTGTTGCCCAGCTGGCTGCGCTCCGTTTGCGACCTTACCTGCAAAAGCCCTTCCGCATTGAGCCTGGCGCCCAGCTTCTGCAAGAGCAGCGCCTTCTGCTCCTCCGTGAGTATGGCAGAGGCGGCAATGTCAAAATAGCCTTCCACCATGGTTTCCACCTTGTTCACGTGCTGGCCGCCTTTGCCGCCGCTGCGCGCTGTTTTGAATTTTATTTCCGCTGATACGTCAGGCATAAAGCATTTCTTATCTTTAAACGCAAAAGTAAAGGGATTTCGGGGGATATGAACTTCCCCGGTAAAGGAATAACAACAGATGAAAGCAGTTATACAACGGGTGAGCAACGCGGCCGTAACCATTAACGGCACGGTAAAATCAGCCATAGAAGGTGGTTTGCTGGTATTGCTGGGCATTGAGGATGCAGACGGGGAGGAAGATATTGCCTGGCTCAGCAACAAAATAACGAACCTGCGCATTTTCAACGACGAGGCCGGCGTGATGAACCGCAGCCTGCTGGAAACGGGCGGAGACCTGCTGCTGGTAAGCCAGTTCACCCTGCATGCCTCCACCAAAAAAGGCAACCGCCCCTCCTACATCAGGGCCAGCAAGCCCCCGGTTGCCATTCCCCTGTATGAAAAAATGAAGGCCCGGCTGGAGCAAGACCTGGGGAAAAGCATCGGTACCGGCGAGTTTGGGGCGGATATGAAGGTGAGCCTGCTGAACGACGGGCCGGTCACTATTATTATTGATACAAAAAACCGCGAATAATGAGCATCACCATCCAGGAAGCCCAGGAAAAAGTAGACAAATGGATACAAACCACCGGCGTCCGCTATTTCTCCGAACTCACCAACATGGCCATTCTGACGGAAGAAGTGGGAGAAGTGGCCCGTATTATTGCCCGCCAGTACGGAGACCAGTCCTTTAAGGAATCAGACAAAAAGAAGGAGCTGGCAGATGAGCTGGCAGACGTGCTGTGGGTGCTGCTCTGCCTGGCCAACCAGACGGGCATAGACCTCACCGTGGCCCTGGAGAAGAATTTCGAGAAAAAAACGGTGCGTGACAGCAACCGCCACCGCGATAATGAGAAACTAAGATGAATATGTTATTAATATAATACGTTGTTTCAAAATTCAAATTTATCTTTGCGCCCTATGGCAACAGATCAGAACAAGTTCCAGGCGATCATTTCGCATTGTAAGGAATACGGCTTTATTTTCCAGTCCAGCGAAATTTATGACGGGCTGAGCGCGGTGTACGACTATGGCCAGTATGGCGCGGAGCTGAAAAAAAATATACGGGATTACTGGTGGAAGAGCATGACACAGATGCATGAAAACATTGTGGGCATAGACGCTGCCATTTTCATGCACCCCACCACCTGGAAAGCGTCCGGGCACGTAGACAATTTCAGTGACCCGATGATCGATAATAAAGACAGCAACAAACGTTACCGGGTAGACCATCTGATTGAAGGTTTTGCCGAAACGCTGGAGGCAGATGCCGCCGCTGCGCTCATTGCGCAAATGGAAGAGCTGCTGAAAGAAAATGATTTTGCGGGCCTGAAGAAACTGATAGAAGACAACCAAATAAAATGCGCCGTGAGCGGTACGGTAAACTGGACGGACGTGCGCCAGTTCAACCTGATGTTTTCCACCCAGCTGGGCAGCGTGTCTGAAGAAGCCAGCGAAATTTACCTGCGCCCCGAAACCGCGCAGGGTATTTTCGTGAACTTCCTCAACGTGCAGAAAACCGGCCGCATGAAAATACCCTTTGGCATTGCGCAGGTGGGTAAGGCTTTCCGCAACGAGATCGTAGCCCGCCAGTTCGTGTTCCGCATGCGGGAATTTGAGCAGATGGAAATGCAGTTCTTCATCCGCCCCGGCACGCAGAAAGAATGGTACGCGTACTGGAAAGAGGAAAGAATGAAATGGCACAAAAGCCTGGGCCTGAACCCGGCCAACCTGCAGTATCATGATCACGTGAAGCTGGCCCACTATGCGGATGCAGCCGTGGATATCGAATATAATTTCCCCATCGGTTTCAAGGAAGTGGAAGGCATTCACTCCCGCACAGACTTTGACCTGAGCCAGCACCAGCAATACTCCGGCAAAAAGCTGCAGTACTTTGACCCGGAAATCAACCAGAATTACATTCCCTATGTAATTGAAACTTCCATTGGTCTTGACCGCTGCTGCCTGATGATACTCAGCGAAGCCTACGAGGAGCAAGACCTGAGCACGGCAGAGAAGCAAGACAGCCGCGTGGTGCTGAAATTCCCGGCCAGGCTGGCGCCCATCAAACTGGCGGTGCTGCCGCTCACTAAAAAAGATGGTCTGCCTGAAATTGCCCGTGAGCTGATGGCAGAATGCAAGCAGCACTTCTATTGTTATTACGAAGAAAAAGACAGCATCGGCAAACGCTACCGCCGCCAGGATGCCATTGGTACGCCTTTCTGCGTAACCATTGACCACCAGACGAAAGAAGACGGTACCGTTACCATCCGCCACCGGGATAGCATGGAACAGGAGCGTGTGCCTATGGCGCAGGTGAAGGAGATAGTGATGAAGAAGATATTGGAATAGTTGTGTAAGCACAATACATGGAAGAGACAGCAGCAGCTTGTCTTTCTGTCAAATAGTATGAGCTGGCCAGATAACGGCCAGCTCATACTATTTTAGGCGTCTGCTATTACGGTAGTTTGAGGGGGTAGTGGTTTACCCGTTTTTCTTTTCCAGCGCCTGCAATCTCTTCTCCTGCGCTTCCAATTTTTTGTTCTGCTCGATGATGATCAGCGTAAGCTCTTCTAATTTCTCGAGCAGTGCGGCCTGGTTGCTGCCCAGGTCAATACCCTGCTCAGCCACTTCTTCAGCCGAGGGTACACCAGGCAAATGTTTGTTTTTTTTCACGAAATGCTCCAGTTCCGAAAGGGAAGGCAACTGGTAGCCGGGTTCAAATACATAGTCTGGCCAGGGCGTTTGCTGCACTTTTATTTTGGTGGCAATAATGCTGCCTGATACGGCCAGCCTGTGCCCTTTGGTGTCAGCGGTACCAATGCCAACGTTATCGTTGGCGTCTGCCATGAAGAATACGTGCTGTGTTGCGTGGTTGTAGAGGGAAAAGGCAGTATTGTTGGCAGCTATGCTATAATAGCTCTGATCTGGCTTTTCAAGTATCACCTCAGTGGAATTAATAACATTGGTTTTTAACCATAGTGATTGCTTGCCTCCAATGGTGCCGGCAACATCCAGTTGCCAAACTGGTGCATCCGTACCAATACCCAGCCGTCCCTCGGAAGAAAGGGTCATAGCCTTGGCATTGTTTGTGAAAAACAGCAGATTGTTCAAGCCGTTCAGTTCAAGGTTGCCGATCTGGTTATGCAGGTACAACGTTCCATTACTGGAACCATAACCAACGTATCCAATTTGTTCTGTATTGTACCGCCACTGGGTAAAAAGATGAGTATAGTTGTTAGCAGGGTCGAGCGTGCTTGTCTGTTGAATGTAGGTGTTGATGGGAAACTGTCCAAAAGCGGAGCTGACAAAGGTCACCAGAGCCGCAAAGGTAAACAGGGATTTTTTCATATGTACAGGTTTTGGGTTAAAGATATTCCATCATCCATACAACTCCAGGTGAATATCATGCCGGTCATACCCCATGGCCACAATCTTCTGCCGGGCCTCATCAATCATGGCCTTCCAGCCGCAGAGGAAAAAGTGTGCGGGCCTTTTGTCTGCCAGCAGCTCTTCGTACACGGCATGTACATAACCTTTGCGTCCTGACCAGGAAGGGCTGTCTTCCCGGGAAAGGGTAGGGATGTACTGGAAGCCCGGCATCTCTTGAGAAAGCCGCTGCATTTCGGCTTTGTACAACAGGTCTTTTTCGTACCGCGAGCCGGAAATGAGATATATGTTGGGATGTGGAATACCGTGCAGGTGCAGGTGGTGCGTCATGGAGCGGAAGGGGGCTATGCCCGTGCCGGTACACACCAGGAAAATATCCCGTTCCATCACTTCAGGCAGGGTAAATACGCCCAGCGGGCCGCGCAGCGTCAATTCGCTGCCTTCTTTTATCTGGGTGAACAGGTAAGTGGAGCCCAGGCCGCCCTCCAGCAGTACTATCACCAGTTCTATCTCGTTGCTGCCGTTAGGGTGCGAGGCAATGGAATAGCTGCGCCACCGTTTGTTCTTTTTTTCATGAATGGGAAGGTCCAGGGTTACAAACTGGCCGGGCTTGAAGTCAAAGCTGGCTTTTTCAGGTATCTGTATCCAGAACCGCTTTGTATTATACGTCTCATCCACAATCTTCGTTACCACGCCGGTGTACCATTGCTCGAGCATGTTGTGAAGTTTAATGTAAAATGATGCTTCCTTTCTTTTAAATTAAGCAAAATTCCTGAAACGTATAGACGGGGTGCGGCAAACTTATTTTTGCAGCAGGGAAGCCGGCCGTTTACCCGCCAGATACGGTATCATTTTCCGCCGCCCGCGCCGCTTTGAAATACTCCCTGACAAGCGTTGTGTACAACTTGTTGCGTGTTACGTTCAGCCTTACCTGTGCCTCATTTCTGAGCTCCTCATCTGCCATGATCCGCTTGGCCTCAAAATTCGCCTCCTCCATGATCTCGTTTACCCGCAGCTGCTTGGGGCTAAGCGTGCGGTTGCTCATGTCAGGATACTTGGCCATAATGGTTTTGTTGCCGTATTGTTTGAATACGATCTGCCGGCCTACGTGACCGGACATTTTCTTTAAAAGAAGATGTTCGCTGATAGCCATGGTATTGTTATTTTATCAAAAGATAATCATTTTAAGGTTAATATGAGGTTATTCCAGGGTATTCTTAGGGTTTTTTCTATAAAATAACCTATGAAAACCCCAGGAATACCCTAGGATGACCCCAGGATGATGAAATATGGACTAACAGCAGTAACCATGGTTGAAGGCCCGGATGTCCTGTTTGCCGTTCCTGTCCTGGAGGGCCCGATTCCTCAGCTTCCGGCAATCACTCCTTTGGGGCTGCTTCCCTCATCCAAAAATGCCTTATCTTTGCATCCTTCATGAATTTGCAGGGAGTTTTACAGTTGTTTGAGCGAGATGCCCGCCTGAAATCACTGGCGGACGGGATCGCTTTGCCCACTCCCGGCTATTTTCACCTCACCGGCCTGGCCGGCAGCGCCGCTTCTTTTGTTGCGGCATCGGCCTGGGGCGCTACAGACCTCAACCATCTCTTCATCCTGAATGACAAGGAGGAAGCAGCGTACTTTCATAATGACCTTGAGCAGCTTACCCAGGCGCTGGACATCTTTTATTTCCCCGATTCCTTCAAGAAAACGGGCCAGTTCCAGGAGTTCAACAGCAGCCACAGCATGCTGCGCACAGAGGCGCTCATGAAGCTCACCGGCCAGCAGGTACACCGCAAAGTGCTGGTTACCTACCCGGAAGCCCTCTATGAAAAAGTAGCGGGCAACACCGCCTACAACGCCAACATGGTCAACATCAAAGTGGGCGAAACGCTGAAGGTAGACGGCCTGCTGGAGAAGCTCACGGCCTGGGGGTTTGAACATTCCGATTTTGTATACGGCCCCGGCCAGTTTGCCGTGCGCGGGGGTATTCTCGATATTTATTCTTTCGGCAACGAAAAACCTTACCGCCTGGAGCTGTTCGGGGAAGAGGTAGACTCCATCCGCCTGTTTGACCCGGAAACCCAGCTCAGCGAGCGCAAGCTGATGCAGGTAACGCTCATTGCCAATATGGACACGCGGGCCACCACCCACGCCAAGATGAGCCTGCCTGACTTTCTGCCGGCCAACACCGTAGTGTGGGTCAAAGACCCCGCCTATGTGGAGGGCATCATTGGCCAGATGGAGCAGCGGCTGGAAGACTGGCTGCAAACCGGCCAGCGGGTCAGGGTAACGGAGGAAGAGGAAATGACCCTCACGGAAGAAGATTTTGTAAAGGGCCATACCCTCATGCAGCAGCTGCTGCAACGCTCCTGCGTGGTGTTTGGGCCCAGCTTCAATTTTCAAAACGTACCGGCCGCCGTGCAGGCCATTGCTTTCAACACCAGGGAGCAACCGGTGTTTAACCGCCAGTTTGACCTGTTGATCAAAGACCTGGCCGCGCACAACGCTACAAAATCGTCCCTCTTCATTTTTGCGGAAAACCCGCGGCAGCTGGAGCGCCTTCGCAGCATTTTTGAAGACCTGAAAGCGGAGCTGGTATTTTACCCCGTGCCGGTAGCCATCAGCGCAGGGTTTATTGATACGGACCTGAAGCTGGTGTGTTATACAGACCACCAGATCTTCCAGCGCTATCACAAATACAAGGTGAAGCAGGCCTATAACAAGAACAAGGCCATCACCCTCAAAACCCTGAAAGAGCTGCAGGCGGGAGATTACGTAACGCATATAGACCACGGCGTAGGCGTGTACAGCGGCCTGCAGAAAATAGAAGTGGGCGGCAAAATGCAGGAAGCCATCCGCATCATTTACAAGAACAACGACTTGCTGTATGTGAACATCAACTCACTGCACAAGATCAGCAAATATACCGGCAAGGAAGGCGTAGCGCCCCGTGTGAACAAGCTCGGCAGTGATGCCTGGGAGAAGCTGAAGGAGAAGGCGAAAACGGAGGTGAAAGACATTGCCAAAGACCTCATCAAACTCTACGCCGCCCGCAAGGCCCAGCAAGGCTTTGCCCATACGCCGGATACTTACCTGCAAACGGAGCTGGAAGCCTCTTTCATTTATGAAGATACGCCAGATCAGAGCAAGGCTACGGCAGATGTGAAGCGGGATATGGAATCTCCCGCCCCGATGGACCGCCTGGTGTGCGGAGACGTAGGCTTCGGTAAAACGGAAGTGGCGGTACGCGCCGCCTTCAAAACCGTGGTAGACGGCAAGCAGGCCGCCGTGCTGGTACCCACTACCATCCTGGCTTTCCAGCACTACAAAACCTTTTCGGAAAGGCTGAAAGATTTTCCCTGTACGGTAGATTACATCAACCGTTTCAAATCTTCCAAAGAGAAAAAAGAAACGCTGAAAAAGCTGGAAGAAGGAAAGGTAGACATCATTATCGGCACCCATGCCCTGCTTGGTAAAGACGTGAAGTTCAAAGACCTGGGCGTAATGGTGATAGACGAGGAGCAGAAGTTTGGTGTTACCGCCAAGGAGAAGCTGAAAACGATGAAGGTGAACGTGGATACGCTCACGCTAACGGCAACGCCTATACCGAGAACGCTGCAGTTCTCCCTGATGGGCGCCCGTGACCTTTCCGTGATCAACACCCCGCCGCCCAACCGCCAGCCTATTGAAACGGAGGTGCTGGTGTTTGACAAAGACCAGATACGGGATGCTATCTATTACGAAACCGAACGCGGCGGCCAGGTATACTTCATTCATAACCGCATCAACGGCCTGCGTGAAATGGCCGGCCTCATCCAGGAGCTGTGCCCTGACCTGTCTGTTGCCACCGCGCACGGCCAGCTGGAAGGCCACAAGCTGGAAGAGGTGATCATGGATTTTATAGACCGCAAGTATGACGTGCTGGTATGCACCAACATTGTGGAAAGCGGAGTGGACATCTCCAACGCCAATACCATCATCATCAACAACGCTCATCACTTCGGCCTGAGTGACCTGCACCAGTTGCGCGGGAGGGTAGGGCGCAGCAATAAAAAAGCCTTCTGTTACCTGCTGGCCCCGCCCATGAGCACACTACCGGCAGACAGCCGCAAACGCCTGCAAACACTGGAACAGCACAGCGAGCTGGGCAGCGGTTTCCAGATAGCCATGAGAGACCTTGACATCCGCGGCGCAGGCAACCTCTTAGGCGGGGAGCAAAGCGGCTTTATTGCGGAAATAGGGCTGGACATGTACCAGAAAATACTGGACGAAGCCATCCGCGAGTTGAAGCAGACAGACTTCAAAGATCTTTTCAAAGATCAGCTGGAAGAGAAAAAAGATTACATCAGCGATTGTACCATAGATACAGACCTGGAAATACTGATCCCGGACTCTTATGTAGAAAGCATACAGGAACGCCTGAACCTCTACCAGGAGCTGGACAATATTACCCAGGAAGCCCGGCTGACAGAGTTTGAACAGGGCATGGAAGACCGCTTCGGCCCGGTGCCGGAGCCGGTGAAAGACCTCTTCACCACCATCCGTACACGCTGGATGGCTATTGAGCTGGGCTTTGAAAAAATGATCCTGAAAGAAGAAACCCTGCGTTGTTATTTTATTAATAATCCTGACAGCCCCTATTTTGAATCCCCTACTTTCCAGCACATCCTGCATTATATACAAACGCGCACCAACAACGCCCGGCTGAAACAGCTGGGTAAAAACTTCATGCTGATAATAGACCGTATGAAGGATATGAACGACATCTATGCATTCCTCAAAAAAATGACGGAAGCGCGCGGTTGATTTTTGTAACATATATTTGCCTCGTACGTTAAACCCTCATTACCTGACTAAAAACATAAAGAAAAGTTAAAGCCTGCACGGGCATGTGGAATTGTATACAACCCCTGCATCCTGATCTTGAATTTAAAACTGAAAGCAATGAAAAAATTAACCGTATTATTAATGGGACTCTTTATGACAGCAACAGCCTTTGCACAAACACCAGACAGCAAACCCCCGGTGAAAAAGATCGAAGTGACCGGTTCCGCTGAGATGGAAATAACCCCGGATGTGATCACGCTGAACATCACCCTGCGTGAGTACATGAAGAACAAATCCAGCAAGGTAGCCATCACCACCCTGGAAAAGCAATTGCAGGACGCGGTAGAGAAAGCAGGCATCCCGAAAGAGAATTTCACCATTGCCAACGTGTTTGGTTACAATTATGATCAGTGGTGGAGGAAAAAGAAAAACGATGTGGACTTTATGGCCCGCAAGCAATACAGCCTGAAGCTGAACCGGCTTGACAAGATCAACGGCATCCTGTCTGCTGTAGACGATGAAGGTATTGAAAGCGTGAACATCGCTTCCTACACCCACAGCAAAATGGACGAGTACCGCAAGCAGGTGAAAATGAACGCGCTGAAGGCCGCTAAAGCCAAAGCAGAGTACCTGCTGGGTGCTATAGATGAAAAAATTGCCGGTGTGCTGGAAGTGCAGGAGTTTAATACAGACCAGTACAGCGACGTGCGCCCCGAAATGGCCAACCGCGTAATGTACAAGGCTGCTGCTGCAGACGCCATGGGCGGTGCGCCTGATTCCAATATCGACTTCAAGACCATTAAAGTGCGTGCTGAAGTAAGAGCGGTGTTCGGGATCAAATAAACGGACCACAAAACCAAAAAGGAAAAAGGGCTGCCGGTCGTCACCGGCAGCCCTTTTTCAGTCTGATCGTACACGGTCATAAAGCGCCGGAAGACGCATGACGGGTGTTTTCTACTGTCAATTAAACTGTCTGTCAGTCTATTTTGCTACTATGGCTCCGCGCGCCCGGCGCAACGGGCCATAATCAGGTAAGTTGGGATAAATAGGACATGGTTATATTAAAAAGTGCTAGTTCATTTTGATGATAGGGCTTACTTCAAACTTCCCTTCCGTAACGGTCTTTTTATCTTCATCTATTGCATCATGCACCAGCACGCCCGTGAATGAGCCTTTTGCTTTTGTTTCCGTAATAGATTCTATGGTGATGGTAGCCGCGGCGTTCAGGTTTACGTCATCTGCGGCGTAACCGTCTGAAGTACCCAGTTTTTTGCTCCAGGCTATGAAGTTCATGTCTGTAGCGCTCAATTTATATTCGCCTGTTTTCAGCTGTTTACCGGGGAATACAACATTCACGGTAAGGCCCTGGTTGCTGGCAGTGAGGCCGCTGATCACCAATACATAGTTGCCCGTGGAGTCATACAGGCTGGCGGTAAGCTGCTTGGTGACGGTTACCAGGGAGTCATTCACCTTCATGGAAAAGTGGCCGTGGCTGTTGTTATCGTTGAAAATATCCTTCTTTTCGCAGGCGGAAAGCAGGGCTGCGGCCAGTATGGCCAGGCCCGGCATCAGGGATTTGGTTTTCATAGGTACTGCTAATTGCATGCAATATAGCAAACTTATATAGATTATGAAATTATTTCATTAATAAAATTCGTTATTTATATAAATATGACAAAAAAAGGGCTGCTCTTTAATGAGCAGCCCTTTGAAAGGATATTTTCAAGCCGTTTACGCGTCAATTTTAGCGTATTTGGCGTGAGATTCAATGAATTCGCGGCGCGGGGGCACCTCATCGCCCATCAGCATGGTAAAGATACGGTCTGCTTCGAAGGCGCTTTCTATGGTTACCTGTTTGAGGGTACGTACATTCGGGTCCATGGTGGTGTCCCACAGTTGTTCTGCGTTCATCTCGCCCAAACCTTTGTACCGCTGAATGGTAACGCTGTCTTCCTTGCCGCCGCCGGCCAGTTTGGTTACTGCGGCCTTGCGTTGCTCTTCGTTCCAGGCGTAAATAAAGTCTTTCCCTTTTTTCACCTGGTACAGGGGCGGCTGTGCCAGGTACACATAACCCTGCTCTACCATTTCCTTCATGTAGCGGAACACGAAGGTGAGAATAAGGGTGGCAATGTGGCTGCCGTCTACGTCAGCATCCGTCATGATGATCAGCTTGTGATAACGGAGCTTGCTGAGGTTGAGGGCTTTTTCATCTTCCGGGGTACCGATGGTAACGCCCAGGGCGGTGAAAATATTCTTGATCTCTTCGTTCTCGTAGATCTTGTGCTCCAGGGCTTTTTCCACGTTCAGGATCTTGCCGCGCAGGGGGAGAATGGCCTGGAAGTTCCGGTTGCGGCCCTGTTTAGCCGTACCGCCTGCGGAGTCACCTTCGACGAGGAACAGCTCGCATTTACCGGGGTCGTTATCAGAGCAGTCCGCCAGCTTACCGGGCAGGCCGCTGCCGGTCATCACGCTTTTGCGTTGAACCATCTGGCGGGCCTTGCGGGCCGCCTCACGGGCCTGGGCGGCCAGCACCACCTTGTTAATGATGGTTTTAGCCTCTTTGGGGTGCTCTTCCAGGTAGGCCTCCAGCGTGTTGGCCACGGCACTGTCTACCACGCCCATTACATCAGAGTTGCCCAGCTTGGTTTTGGTCTGGCCCTCAAACTGCGGTTCGGGTACTTTTACGCTTACAATACAGCTAAGGCCTTCGCGGAAGTCATCTCCCACTACTTCTACCTTAGACTTTTCGAACATCTTGTTTTTGTCCGCGTAGCTCTTGAACACCCTGGTAATAGCCCTGCGGAAGCCCGCTACGTGGGTACCGCCTTCAATGGTGTTGATGTTGTTTACGTAAGAGAAGATATGTTCATTGAAAGAGTCGTTGTACAGCATGGCCACTTCCACGGCTACGTTGCTGGCCGCATCGTGCGCCTCAATGAAAATGGGGCTTTGCACCAGCGCGTTACGGCGGCCGTTTTTATCCATCAGCTCCACAAATTCCACAATGCCGCCTTCGCTGTAAAAGGTTTCGCTGAAAGCGTTGCCGTTTTCGTCCTTTTCACGCTCGTCCGTGAGGGTGATGCGTATTTTCCGGTTCAGGAAGGCCAGCTCGCGGAGACGGCCTGCCAGGGTTTCGCGGTTGTAGGTGGTTTCAGTGAAAATGGTAGCGTCTGGCTTGAAGTGAGTGATGGTACCTGTAATATCACTGGCGCCTGTTTCACGTACAGGATACTGGGGGATGCCCATTTTGTACTCCTGCTCAAATATTTTGCCTTCACGGTGTACCGTTACGTGCAGGGGATCGCTCAGCGCGTTCACGCAGCTTACGCCCACCCCGTGCAAACCGCCGGATACCTTGTAGGTGTTCTTGTCAAATTTGCCGCCGGCGTGCAGTACGGTCATTACCACCTCCAGCGCCGAACGTTTTTCTTTCGGGTGCATGCCTGTGGGAATCCCCCGCCCGTCGTCCTTCACGCGGATGGAATTGTCCTCACAAATGGTTACCTCAATGTTTTTGCAAAAGCCGGCAAGCGCCTCGTCAATGGAGTTATCCACTACTTCGTATACGAGGTGATGTAAACCTTTCACCCCTATGTCCCCGATGTACATCGCCGGACGTTTACGAACGGCTTCCAGTCCTTCCAATACTTGAATGCTGCCCGCATCATAACCGTTACTGGGGGCAGTTGCTTGCACTAGTTCTTCACTCATATTTTTAGCAGAAAATTCGTTTTTAACAAATCAGTAGACAATCCAGCAAAAATAAGCAAAATCAGCCTAATTTCCATGAAAAACAAGGTGTTTTTAGGGGTGGTGGATAGTATGTGTATATCACTTTTGAGACTGCCCCATGCTTTCCAGCATTTCCGTGCCAACGGTCTCTTTTACCCCGGTGTAGATGGTTTTCCAGATCAGGTTGAAAAATGACTTTTTGGGGTGCCTGGTATAGCGCGGTTTGGCCACTCTCAGGGGCTGGCCGGGAGAAGGGTTTTCGTTGTGGATGGCCATGAGGTTGGCCAGCAGGCTGGCAAGGCCCTTTCTTTCCGTGCCATTGCCGTTTTTCTCCTCCCGGAGCATGGCTATACGCAGGGCTGAATATTGCATGGTGAGGGTGCCGCCGGCGCTGCGCTCGTTGCCGCGCAGGTCAAAATCCATCTGTTTGATGCGGGCGGAGCGGATCTCTACCATGCCCAGGGCCTTGGTGGCGGTGTTAAATTCCCTGCCGTCCATATCATTCAGCTGCCCGCTAACGGCAAAAGCGCCGTCTTCAGCCCCCAGCACAAAGTTGAACCGGGCCTTCAGCTTGCCGCTTTTCATGAGAATGGCATGCAGGTCTGCCGTGCAATGACCGTTCTCCTTTACGAGGGAGTCAATATTGGTAATGTTGCGGAAAGTGCCGCCGGCCCGCTGGAACTGCACCTGGCCGGTTTCCCCGGTCTGATCGCTGCGCTCCGAATAGCTTACGTCTATATTGCTGGCCACCAGGGTGTCTATACGCATGGGTATCTCAAATCTGGCCAGCACCTGGTTGGGGAATTGCCCATATTTATTGCCGGGCGCCATGGGCAGCCCGCGGTTGCGGTAGGCATGAAAGTAGCCGCCGTTGATGGCAGCCTTGTTCATCAGTATCTTCTTTTGCAGCAGGTGCATGCGGGGCAGGCCCTCCAGCCTGATGTTACGGAAGGCCAGCTCATACCGGTCCTGCTGGTACTCCAGCCGCTTGTCAAAAGCAGCCCGGTCGTACCGCGGCTCCAGCCGCACTTCTCCCACGTCGAGCGCCCGTTCTATGGCGTGATAGCTTATTTTGCTGACGTGTAGCCAGTAGAGGCTGTCTGGCGTGCGGTAATCCCATTTATCGAGGTTAATGTCAAAATTGCGGGCATAGAGAAAGCGGGTAGGGTCTTTCTGGCTGATGGAATCTATGGCCAGCCCCCGGATGTCTACGTCCAGGTTATTGAGGCGGGTGATCTGTTTGCTGCTGTCTTCCGCAATCAGGGTGTATTGGAGTTTGGTTTGCTGCAGTGAAATGCGGCCTATATCGAAACTTTTGATGTTTTTATTGATGGCCTCGTAAAAGCTGCGCTGGCGCCCGGTGTCTATGCTGCGGCGGTCTTCCGTGATAATGATCTCCGGATCGGAGAGGATAAAAGCCCCCGCATCTACCTGCTTGCTGAGGAAATAGCGCCACAACCTCATCCGGCTGATCTGCAGCCGGCTGGTGGAGGCGCGGTACAGCACCTGCGGCGCCTGCTGCCCGGCTACCAGCCTGGCGTACACAGCGCTGTCGGGTATCAGGGCCACGTTTTCTATGGCCAGGTTACCGGTGAGCAGGTTGAGATGTATTCTGCCGTAAGCCAGGGTGTAAAGGCTGTCCGAGCTTTCCGCTACGTAGCGGCGCAGCTCCTTGTCCAGCAAGCTTTTCCAGTGTACGTTCAGGTACCAGCCAACACCCAGCAGCACCACTGCCAGTATAGCCCCCGCCGTTAGTACGATCTTCCAGGTCCTTTTCATATGTTTATCAGGTTGCCAATATTATACCAAGCGCCGCCAATTGTAAGCGATTTGTCAAACTAATAATATTATAACAATGATTCGTTAATTTTGTGGCGCACTATATGAAAGAAGTACAGGAAATATTATCACTGGCCATCCCGCAACCCGCCATGAGCGACCAGTTGCAGCTGGCCGAGGCAGACACGGTGACCGTGCCTGACTGCCTGGATTATAGCCTGCAACGCTACGTATATGAGCACCCCCTGCCGGTAGAAGACGTGGCCATGGTAGTGTATCAGCCCGCCAAAAGAGGCCAGAGCGCCGCTATTGAGCTGCGTTATTGTGTGGCCGGCAGCAAATACTGCAAAAACCCTGGCTGTACAGACCAGGTATGCGCTGAAAAAAGGAAGAAGGAAGAATGTAATGACAAGCTGCCTTCTGTAGACATGATCACCGTGCGTTTTCAGCCTGCTTTTATCCAATCCCTGCAAAAAGGGAACACGTCTTTCTCCCTCTTCGAATTACAATCCCGCAAACCTTTCGTAAAAACCATACAGCCCTGCACCAAATCCAAAACCGTACTGGAGCAAATGGTGCATCATAATTACGAAGGTATCCTGAAAAATATTTTCCTGCAAAGCAAGGCGCTGGAGCTGCTGCTTTTCAGCTCAGACCAGTTCATCCAGAATGATACGGATGAGCGTTATGGCTGCCGCTTCCTCACGCAGATGGAAGACCGGGAAAAAATTGAAAAAGCCCGCAGCATCCTGCTGGAGCAGCTGGACGCCCCCATTACCATCCGTGACCTGGCGCGGCGCGTGGCCATGAACGAATGTTACCTGAAGAAAGGTTTCAAAGCCATGTTCGGCACCACCATCTATGATTATTTCCAGAAAGAGCGCATGGAAAAAGCCAAGGGCCTGCTTTATGAAAAAGGCCTCTCCGTATCCGAAGTGGCCATCATGATGGGCTATTCCTGCATCTCCCACTTTTCTACCGCCTTCAAGAAGCACACCGGCCTGAAGCCCTGTGAGCTGCTGCTGCGCTAACGCTTTTCATTTTTCCTTTTACGATCATTTCTTTTCCCGAATTGACAAACGGGTGCATGAAGTTTGTACTTTCTTTGTGGTACGATCACTGGATATCTATCCGCTGTTCCTCATAAGCTTCCTTATCAGATTTGACCTGGGAGGGCTTGCAGACAATTAGTAAAGCCATTAATTGCAATACTCATATCAAACACCATGACCTAAAGGTATGTATTGCTTGTCCGTAAGTTTTCCCCCGTAATTTGCATAAAGCCGTTACTTTCTATGTAACGGCTTTTTTATGTGCCGGGACCGGCGGTGCATACAAAAGAAAAACCCCGCCCAAAAGAGCAGGGTCTGTCCTATTTATCCCTATACCTATGAAATACTTAATTAAAATCTTTATAAATATTCTTAATCAACAATAGTGCCAGCATCATTCAGAAGCACTGTTTTGGCAGTCCCATTGTCGTCAATATTTACTTTATAATATGCCGCCACGTCAGCCCGCTCAATTTTCCACCCTTCTTTAACAACCGCGGAGGGGTATTTGTTCTTCAGGGTGGCCAAAGCCGCTTCCGGCAGGGCCCCGGCCTGGTACTCGCTCCGGGTAGCTATCCAGGTACCTTCGGCATTGTATTCGGCGCTGGTTTTTACGTTCTCTTTATTGAACCTGGCTACCCAGTTGCCACCGGCCGTTTTGGTCCAAACTGCATCGGCAGCTCCGGCAAACTCGGCGTTTTGCCCAAAGGCCTCTTTTACAGGGGCGGGCGCCTCCAGTTTTTTGGCTACGGTTTTACTCTTTTTCGTTGATTTCTGTTGTGAAAACGCTATGCCGGAAGTGAAGACAGCAGCGCATATGAATAACGTTACTTTTTTCATAAAAGATATGGTTTTCTGCGTAATACTCTTTCAATTCCTCAACCAAAACAATGCCAAAAACGCAAAGTAAGCATAGTTTATTGTAAAATAGTTAATTTTTGCCGCATTTTTCTTGACAACACCCTTATTTTTTATGAACGGTCACCGTTCTCTGAAACCTCCCTGTATTTTCGTAACTTTGCAGAATTTTATTTCAAGTACAAACTTTTAATAACCCGGTGGGGTGATTTGTTTATGTCCAGCAAATATCAGGAATATAGTCAACTGAATTTACCGCAAATAGAACAGGATATATTGCAAGCCTGGGAACAGCACCAGATTTTTGAAAAAAGCGTGACCAACCGCGATGGGGCCATCCCTTTTGTATTCTACGAAGGGCCTCCCAGCGCCAACGGTCTTCCCGGTATTCACCACGTTATTTCCCGTGCCCTGAAAGACCTTGTATGCCGGTATAAGACCATGCAGGGCTTCCAGGTGAAGCGCAAGAGCGGCTGGGATACCCATGGCCTGCCGGTAGAGCTGGGCGTGGAAAAAGCCCTGGGCATTACCAAAGAGGACATCGGCAAAAAAATATCCATTGCTGAATATAATGACACCTGCCGGAAAGAAGTACTGAAATATAAAGACCGCTGGGAGGAGCTGACCCGGAAAATGGGCTACTGGGTAGACCTGCAGCGCCCCTACATCACCTTCGAGAATGACTATATAGAAAGTCTCTGGTGGTGCATGCAACAGCTGTATAAAAAAGGGCTCCTTTATAAAAGCGTAAGCATACAGCCGTATTCTCCCGCCGCCGGCACAGGCCTCAGCTCTCACGAACTGAACCAGCCCGGCACTTATAAAGATGTGAAAGACACTACGGTAGTGGCTATGTTCAAGGCCGTGGAATCTGACCTTTCCCGCTTCCTGTTTGAAGCGGCCGGCTCGGACCAGGTGTTTTTCCTGGCCTGGACCACCACCCCCTGGACGCTGCCCTCCAACCTGGGCCTCACCGTGGGAGCCAATATTGACTATGTGCTGGTCAAAACCTTCAACCCCTATACTCACCTGCCCATCAATGTAGTGCTGGCCAGAGACCTGGCCGGCAAGTACTTCAGGCCGGAAGGGGAGAACGGGGCGTTTGACGCGTACCAGCCTGAAGATAAAATACTGCCCTGGCGCATCCTGGCGCAGTTCAAAGGCAGCCAGCTGGAAAACATCCGGTATGAGCAGCTGTTGCCCTACGCACAGCCCGAAGAGGGAGACCCCTTCCGCGTGCTGCTGGGAGACTTTGTGACCACGGAAGACGGTACCGGCATTGTTCACACGGCCCCTGCCTTTGGCGCGGACGATAACCGGGTGGGCAAAAAATACGGCATCGGCATGCTCACCCTGGTAGACCGGCAGGGCAAGTTCCTTGACTCCGTAGGGGAGTTTGGCGGCCGTTACGTAAAAGATTACAAGAACGACCCTGACTATAAGGATGTAGACGTAGACATAGCGGTGAAACTGAAAAAGGAGAACCGTGCGTTCAAGGTGGAAAAGTACGAACACACCTATCCCCACTGCTGGCGTACAGACAAACCGGTGCTTTATTACCCGCTGGATGCCTGGTTCATTAAAACCACCGCCCTGAAAGACCGGATGGTGGAGCTGAACAAGACCATCAACTGGAAGCCCTCCGTTACCGGCACCGGCCGGTTCGGCAACTGGCTGGAGAACATGGTAGACTGGAACCTGAGCCGCAGCCGCTACTGGGGTACCCCGCTGCCCATCTGGCGTACGGAAGACGGCTCTGAAGAGATCTGCATCGGCAGCATTGCCGAGCTGAATGCCGGCATCCGCCTCGCCAATGAGGTGCTGGGCGGCGACGTGAATAAAAACTACCTGCATGAAGGCATCCTGGACCTGCATAAGCCGTATGTGGACGATATCATATTGGTAAGCTCCACCGGTAAACCCATGCGCCGCGAGCCTGACCTGGTAGACGTTTGGTTTGACAGCGGCGCCATGCCTGTTGCACAGTGGCATTACCCCTTCGAGAACAGGGAAATGCTGGAGCAGGGCAAGGCCTTCCCGGCAGATTTTATTGCTGAAGGCGTTGACCAGACCCGCGGCTGGTTCTATACCCTGCATGCGCTGGGTGTAATGCTGTTTGACAGCGTGGCGTATAAAACAGTGGTTTCCAACGGCCTGGTGCTTGACAAGAACGGTAACAAGATGAGCAAGCGCCTGGGTAACGTGGTAGATCCCTTTACTACTATTCAGCAGTACGGGGCAGACGCTACCCGCTGGTACCTCATTACCAACGCCTCTCCCTGGGATAATATGAAGTTTGATGCGGAGGGCATCAAGGAAGTACAGCGCAAACTGTTCGGTACATTATATAATACGTATAACTTCTTTGCCATGTACGCCAACCTTGACAATTTCAGGTTCAGGGAGGCGTATATACCGTTGAAAGACCGCCCGGAAATTGACCGCTGGATCATTTCCGTGCTGAACACGCTTGTAAAAGAAGTGGGCGAGAGCCTGGACGATTATGAGCCCACCCAGGCCGGGCGTGCAGTGCAGGAGTTTGTAGACGAGCACCTTAGCAACTGGTACGTAAGGCTTTGCCGCCGCCGGTTCTGGAAGGGTGAGTATGAGCAGGACAAGATTTCAGCTTACCAGACGCTGTATGAGTGCCTGGAGAAAATTGCCCGGATGATGGCCCCGGTGTCTCCCTTCTTCTCGGACTGGCTGTTCCGGAACCTGAACGGGGTGAGCGGCCGCCTGCAGGCGGAGTCTGTTCACCTGACAGACTTCCCCGTAGTGGAGGCTGGCGCCATAGACGCGGACCTGGAAGAGCGGATGCAGCTGGCGCAGGATGTGTCTTCCCTGGTGCTGTCTCTCCGTAAGAAGACCAATATCAAGGTTAGGCAGCCTTTACAGAAGGTGCTGATACCCGTATTGAACCCTCATATGCGGGAACAGCTGGAGTTGGTGGAGCATTTGGTAAAAAGCGAAGTGAATGTAAAAACAATTGAGTATCTTACGGAAACTGAAGGTTTTATCAAGAAAAAGATTAAGCCGAACTACAAAACCCTTGGCGGTAGAATGGGGGCAAAGATGAAGGCAGTGGCAGGCGCCATTTCCGCATTCAGCCAACATGATATTGCCAGCCTTGAAAAGGACGGTGAATTTGGCTTAATAATTGATAATGAACGGATTCCGATCCAATTATCAGATGTCGAGATCATCTCTGAGGATATCCCGGGATGGACGGTAGCCAACAAAGGAGCGCTGACCGTGGCCCTGGACATTACCATTACGCCTGAATTACTGGACGAGGGCAATGCCCGTGAACTGGTAAACCGGATTCAGAAGATACGGAAAGACAGTGGTTTTGAGTTAACTGACCGTATTGCGGTAAAAGTGGCGGAGGTAGACAGCTTGAAAACGGCGATAATTAACTTTAATGACTATATTTGCACGGAAATTTTGGCAGATAGTTTGGATGTAGTGCCGCAATTACAGGAGGGCATTGAAGTAGAAGTTAACGATCTTAAATTCAACGTATTAGTTAACAAAAAAAGCTAATCCCATGGCAACAAAGAAGAAGGTTGCTAGCAAGACTACCAAAAAGGCGGTTCCTGCCAAGAAAGCTGTAGCGAAAAAAGCAGCGGTAAAAAAGGCACCTGCGGCCAAGAAGGCGGCGGCTAAGCCTGCGCCTGCGAAAAAAGCGGCACCTGCCAAGAAAGCAGCAGTAAAAAAGGCATCGCCCAAGGTGGCCAAATCTTCTGTTAAACCCGCTCCTAAGAAAGCTGCGGTAAAAAAGGCGGCCGTTAAACCGGCAGCCAGGCCCGCGAAATCATCAGCTAAACCCGTTAAATCAAAGGCGGCTCCTGCTAAAAAAGCGGTAGCGGCCCCGTCTAAAAAGACGGTTTCTGCAGCCAAGGCACCCGTTAAAAAGGCGGTTGCCCCGGCTCCCAAGGCAAAACCGGTTCCGGTAACTGCCAGTAAACCAGCGGCTAAAACCGCAGAACCGGTGATTTCTAAACCCGTAGAAAAAGTAGACAAGATGGCATCAAAGAATAAGCAGGAAAAACCAGACAAGGAACCAGTAAAGAAGACCAAGATTGAGGAGCCTGTTAAACGGGTATCTGAAAGGCCTACTACTAAAACTGCTTCCAGGGCTTCCTCCAGTGGTAGCCGGCCGGCCATGAAAACTGTGACGTATGCGCCGGAATTCACCAAATCCGTATTAGATCAGCCGGAAACACCTGCCGGTCCCATATATCGTTACAGCGATCCTGAATTGCAGGAGTTCAAAGAGATCATCCTGAAAAAACTGGAGGCTGCCAAAAAGGAACTGGTATACCTCCAGGGCCTGATTACCCGTAAAGACGAAGCAGGTACAGATGATACCGAAAACAAGTACATGAGCATGGAAGACGGCAGCGGCTCACAGGAGCGTGAACAGCTGAACCAGATGGCCAGCCGCCAGATCCAGTTCATTGACCACCTGGAAAAGGCACTGGTGCGGATCGAGAACAAAACATACGGCATCTGCCGTGTAACAGGCAAGCTGATTGACAAAGCCCGCCTGAAAGCAGTACCGCATGCTACCCTCAGTATTGAGGCCAAACTCGCAAAAAGCAAATAAGCCAGCCTGCAAGTGTATTCCGGGAAACAAGGCCGGGAACACACGGAGGCCATGAGCTGAAAATATGATGGAAGGGCTGTTCGGAAGAACGGCCCTTTTTCATTTCAATGAACCAGGTAATACCTTGCCAATACAGGCCAAGGTAACTTTAACCGGGCGGGTAGAATACCCCTTGATACATACTCCCTTAGAGGTACTCCACCATTGCCCGGTAATAACTTCGACAGGAAAAAGTTCGATTATATGGTGGCCTGAAAACCTGAAAAATACAGAGCCGGGCGACCCCGGCCCCGGTTTATTATTCCCATATCCCAATAGCCCATCATGAAACCCGTTCCAGGAACGGAAATGGTTGGTCCTAGATCAATCCCCTTTATCTTCGTCATCCACATCCTCCTCGTCATCCGCTTCATCATCGTTTAACATCACCAGCACAATTTCTTTTATCCGCTTTACCCTTTCCTGTTCTTTCGGCTTTTTTCTTTCTTCTTTCAGCTGCTCCATACATTCCTGAAGCATACTTTCCGCTTCCCTGACCGCCTGCCGCATCTGCTCCAGCGTCAGGTGTTCACTGCGGCTGATTTCCAGGGGAATAAAGTGAAACAGCAAGCGGATCTTTTCATCGGATGCAAGCCTGATCCCTTCATGCAGGCGGCTGCGCATTGTAGATATTTTCATAAGATTTATTTCATGCTAATTTCGCTGTAAGTAATTACAAACCAATATTTTATGACCGATACTTTCTTGGGAAAATCAGTAAATATTTCGGTGTAGGTGATAAAATCTCATAAAAAAAGCTTTCCCGCCGTTACAGCGGGAAAGCTTGTGCAAATACAGGTCAATTATTTATCAGGCAGGTTTTAATGCAGGCAGCTCGTCTTCATCCGGCCGGACGGCTTTTCTGATCTGCCGTGCGGCCAGGTACAACAAACCCGCCGTGGCTACTACCGCCAGGCTACCGATGCCGATGTTGCGCACCTGCCGTTTGGACGGCCACTTGTTTCCCTGGCGTTGCGGACTGGCCTGTGCAATGTCCAGCAGCGGCGCCATACAAATGTCTTCAATAACTTTATCCGCCACGGTTTCCGCGTCCACAAACTGTGGATGATATGCCACACCCACGCCCGCTTCCTGCAACATTGTGGTATCACTTTCCCCATTGCCAACATAGATCACGTTCTGCGGGGCAATGTGGTATTTTTCGGAAATGTATTTCAGGATGTGGCTCTTGTCATATTCGGGCATGCTGCCTTTTACCGGCATGAAGTATTCAGGGATGGTGATTTCACCGGTAGCCACGCTGTGTATCAGGTGCAGGCGGTTGGCAAACGCAAAATCGGCGCCCAGCTTGTTTTTCATGTGGTTGGCCACACATTCGAAACCGTCTGTAATAAAACCGCATACATAGCCGCGCCGCTTCAGCTCCCGAATCACATGGCGGATGTCTGGCGTTACAGGTATCTCATCCGCCACTTCCAGCAGCTCCGCCAGGTTGCGGCCCTGGAACAAGGCGGCCGAGCGTTTCAGGATGGAAACAGGATCTGAATAGTGTTCCAGCACCTGGCAAAGCGCTTCTTCCTGCCCGAAGGCCACGGCGGCCAGGTACGTATAATTTTGTGTGAACACCGTTTCGTCCAGGTTGAAGATCACCATTTTCTGCAGCTTGTCTATAGACTCCAAAATGGAGAACTCCATCTGCTCACGGATGATGTTGATATTACCCAGCGTTTCCAGGTTTTGCTGCGGAATGCTTTCCGCTTTGCGCAATATGGTGCGGGATACTTCACGGCTCATTTTACTGAGCTGCTCCCAGGTTTGCATGGCGTTTTCCAGCCGGCCGATGTTCACTTCGCTGATGCGCGCCTGCAGCAGGTGCATATCTATCAGCAAGCCAATGTCCACACCGTAGTCATTTTCAAAATGTACTTTCTGTAAAAAAGATTTGCGCGCAGCTATCATGCCGCTAAGCGGCTGATTGAAGCCGGCCAGTTCCGGGAAAAGGATGCTCAGCAAGGGTTTGGCCACCAGTTGTGTAACACGGCCGGCCTGCCGTTCAAAAAAGGATTTCGTAAAGTCGGCCTCATCATTCACAATAGGGTCTGTCAGTAATTCAACAAGGTTTTCAGGATAGGTCAGTATATCGCCGTCTACATACATGATGATATCATGTTTGGCCGCCATCATGCCTTCGCGCATGGAAATGCCCTTGCCGCGCTGGCTGCTGGTGATCACTCTCACTTTTTCCTTCATGGCTTCTTCCACCGTCTTGTCTGTCGAATTGTCGTCTACCACAATTATCTCTATCGTTCTGGAGGTTTTCCTGATTGTTTTGATAACCTGGCGTATGGTGCCGCCTTCGTTAAGCACTGGTATAATTACCGAAATCATAGGTGCGTATAAGTTTGGTGAACAAATAAGGTACCTTCTGGCAGCCTCTTAGTACCAAAAATGGTACCATTCACAGGCTGCAATTAAAAACCGGCCGGGGTTTTCACGGCCGTATATATGTGGCACAGTTACGCTGTGAATATTTTTTCCCTATTTAAACTCCTGCATTTCCACCAGTTTCCTGTAAATGCCTTGCTGTGCCAGCAATACATCGTGCCGGCCGCGTTCCATGATCTCGCCCTTATCCATCACAATAATTTCATGTGCGTGCTGAATGGTGGAAAGGCGATGCGCAATTACAATAGTGGTGCGGTTTTGCATCAGTTTGTCCAACGCGTCCTGCACCAGTTTTTCGGATTCTGTGTCAAGCGCGGAGGTGGCTTCATCCAGTATGAGTATCGGCGGGTTCTTGAAAATAGCGCGCGCAATGGTGAGGCGCTGCCGCTGGCCGCCGCTGAGCTTGCTGCCACGGTCGCCGATCAGCGTGTCATAGCCGTTTTCCAGCTGTTCAATAAATTCATGCGCATTGGCAATGCGGGCGGCCTCTTTCACCTTTTCCATGTCAGGGATGTCGTGGCCGAACGCAATGTTGTTGGTGATAGTGTCGTTGAAAAGTATGGCCTCTTGTGATACGATGCCCATCAGCTGCCGCAGGTCATGCAGCTTTACGTCCCGCACATCTTTACCGTCAATGGCCACGCGGCCTTCTGTGGCGTCGTAGAAGCGGGGCAGCAGGTCTGCCATGGTTGATTTGCCGGCGCCGCTACGGCCAACCAGCGCAATCATCTTCCCTTTTTCAATATGAAGGTTGATGTTCCTGAGCACATATTGGTCATCATACCGGAAAGAAAGCTGCTCGTACGCGATGCTGCGCTCAAAAGAGGGCAGCGGTTGGGCGGAAGGTTTGTCCTGTATGGCGATAGGTTCGTCCAGCAAGCCGAATATCCTTTGAGCGGATACAATGCCCTTTTGCATCAGGGTGAACGCGTTGGAGATATTTTTGGCGGGTTGCAGAATGGTGAAGTACAAGCTCAGGTAACCGATAAATTCGGGCCCTTCCATTTCCCCGGTATCTAGTATCATATAGCCTCCTACCATTACCAGTACTACCACCAGTGAAACGCCCATGGCCTCAGATACAGGAGAGGCCAGCTCCCGCTGGTTGTAAATAGCCTTGCTCAGCCTCGTGAATTGACGCGCCAGGGCTGCATACCGGCGTTGCATATATTTTTCGGCTGTAAAGCCTTGTATTACGCGTACGCCGCTTAAAGATTCTTCCGAAACATTGAGCAATTTGCCCAGCATTTCCTGGCTGTAAAAACCTTTCTTCCGCAATTGTTTGGAAATATAGGAAACAAGCAATCCTGAAATTGGGAAGAAGATGAGTGTGAACAGGGTCAGTTTGGCTGAAATATAAAAAAGTACAATGAAGGTGAAGATGATGATAAGCGGATCTCTCAGCAAAACCTGTATAGCGTTCACAAAGGTGTTTTCCACTTCCATTACATCATTTGTCATAGTGGAAAGCATATCTCCCTTGCGCCTTTTGTTATAGAAAGAAAGGGATTGCTCTGAAGTATGCCGGTACAGGTTATTACGCAGCCTCTCAAGAACGTTCATGCGCATACGCACCATTACCCGGATGCTCATATACCGTCCGAAATTGGCCAGCAGGGAGGCGCTAACAATTACTACGCATACAAAGCCAAGTGCATACATTTTCCCTTCTTCATTGATGAAGCGGACGAAATAATATGTAAAGAGGTCTTTAAAATAGTCGATAGTGATGGCAAATTCCGGCAGAGCTGTAACGGGCTCTGCCGCTTGTTTCTGGTCAAACAGTATCTGCAGCAGTGGTATGAGCATGGCAAAGTTGACGATGCCGAACAGCACGCCAATGATGGTATAGATCAGGTATTCTGGCAGGTAATGACGCAGTGGCTGTACAAACCCAAGCAAGCGTTTGAATGTCTTCATCCCGGTATATTAATGTCTGCAAAAGTACGGTAAAAGGGGGAATAATGCTGTTGAACGGGTATAGCGGAAGCTTGTGCGCAGAACCGGGTTAAAATGGTTAATTTTGGGCGAAATCCCTGTTTTGCAGGGAACCGGGCAGATTGTTAAGCTTAAATTGAGAAAAATGTCAGAAACAAAAAGGCAAAAACAGGTAGGACAGCTTGTGCAGGAAGAGCTCAGCAACATATTCATGCGCATGGGCTTTAATGTTACGGAGGGCGGCATGATCTCCATTTCTTCCGTGAAGATGACGCCAGACCTGCTGGAAGCCCGGGTATATCTGAGCATGTTCCAGATCAGGTCTCCGGAGGAAATGATGGCCCGGGTAAAGGAAAAGACAGGGGAGATCCGCCGCGAGCTGGGCAACCGTGTGGGCAAGCAGCTTCGCCGGGTGCCGGAGCTGATCTTTTTCCTGGACGATACGCTCGACCATGTATTCCGTATGGAAGAGCTGTTTAAAAAGATCAATGAAGAAAAGGAGAAGAAATAATCCATGATCTGGCAGTTTGCGCTTCGTTACTTCCGGGCCCGTAAATCCACCAGCGCCATCAACATCATTGCATGGGTGAGCGTAGGCGCCATTGCCGTGGGCACAGCTGCGCTTATTACGGTACTGAGCGTATTCAACGGCTTTACCGGCCTGGTGAAATCCCTGTATTCTTCGTTTTACCCTACGCTCAAAGTGGCCCCCGCCACAGGGAAAACCCTGCTGCTGACAGACGCGCAGCTGAAAGCTGTTGCCGCTACGGAGGGTGTTGCCCATGTGGCGCGCAGCATAGAGGAAAAAGCCGTGCTGCGTAACGGTAACGAGCAAACGATAGCCGTGCTGAAAGGCGTAGACCGGAACTTTACCAGCGTGGCGGGCGTGCAGCATAAAATGGTGCGCGGCAAATTTGACCTTGGCAGGGAAACGGGCTACCAGGCCGTGTTGGGGCTGGGTATAGAAAGCGCGCTGAGCGTGGATGTGGAGCATAGTTTTGTGCCTATCAATGTGTATATGCCGCGCCGCAATGCCTCCTTTAACGTGGGCATGCCCGAACAGTCCATCAACAACGGCGTGATCTACCCCGTGGGCACCTTTGCCATACAGCAGGAGTTTGATGCCAAATACGTGATCATGGACATTGACTTTATGCGCAACCTGCTTGACATGGCGCCCGGTGAAGTGTCTGCCCTGGAACTGTCACTGCAGCCAGGGGCATCGGAAGGGAAAGTAAAACGCAGGCTGCAGGCCTTGCTGGGAGACGGCGTGAAGGTGCAAACCCGCGTGGAGCAGAACGCTACGGTGTATAACGTGATGCAGACGGAAAAGTGGGTGGTGTACGTATTCCTCAGTTTTATACTGGTAATTGCCGCCTTCAATATGATAGGTTCCCTTTCCATGCTGGTCATAGAAAAACAAAAAGACATTACTATCCTGAAAGCGATGGGGGCGCGCAACAGCCTCGTGCAGCGCATTTTCCTGGGAGAAGGCCTCATTATTGCCGGGGTGGGCAGCATCATTGGCTTCAGCCTGGCTATTATTATCTGCCTGCTGCAGCAGCATTTCGGTCTTATCAAGCTGGGGGGCGGCTCCTTTTTAATAGATGCCTTCCCGGTGGAGATGCACGGGGAAGACTTTGTGCTGGTGAGCGTCACCATTCTTGTTATAGGTGTGCTGGCCAGCTGGTATCCCGCATCCCGTGCGGCGCGGCAGGAAATAACGCTAAAAGCCACCTGAGCGGGTGGATATATATAGAAAAGGGGCAGACCGTATGTTGTGGTCTGCCCCTTTTTTATATCGTTATCTGGAGATGATCAATAATCACCCAGGGTTTCCGGCAGTTGTGCCAGCGCTTTGGCCAATTGCTCGTCATTGGGAGCAATACCATGCCACTCGTGGGAGCCTTCCATAAAGTCTACCCCCTTACCCATGGCCGTTTTCATCAGAATAACAATGGGCTGGCCCTTGCCTGTTTCGGTTTTGGCCTTCTCAAGGGTAGCTACCACCTCGTCCATATCATTGCCGTTCATGTGCATTACTTTCCAGCCGAAAGCGGTGAATTTGGCGCCAAGGTCTCCCAGGCTCATCACCTTATCTGTAGGGCCGTCTATCTGCTGGCCATTATAATCTATGGTAGAAATGAGGTTATCTACTTTATGGTGGGCCGCAAACATGATGGCTTCCCAGTTTTGCCCTTCCTGCAGTTCCCCGTCTCCATGGAGGGAAAATACAATGCGGGGGTCTTTATTCAGCTTTTTGGTCAATGCCGCGCCAAGGGCAACGCTCATGCCCTGGCCCAGGGAGCCGCTGGCCACACGAACGCCGGGCAGATGCTCATGCGTGGTGGGGTGGCCCTGGAGGCGGGAGTTGATTTTGCGGAAAGTAGCCAGCTCTGCCGTGGGGAAGTACCCTGAACGGGCCAGCGCACTGTAATACACCGGGGAAATATGGCCGTTGGAAAGGAAAAAGAGGTCTTGCCCCTTACCGTCCATCTCAAAAGGTACCGGCTGGTGCTGCATTACCTTGAAAAACAGTGCGGTAAAGTACTCGGTGCAACCCAGGGAGCCTCCCGGGTGCCCGCTCTGTACGGCATGCACCATGCGGACGATGTCCCGCCGGATCTGGGTAGCTATATCTTTCAGTTCTGGCATGATATTGGCGTTTTTATGAGCCGCAAAAGTAATAAGAAATTGACCAGATTTTCAGCGTATTGAATGATTTTTTACCAGAATGGTGAAAATCCATGGGTTTTAAAAATATTTGATACGCATATCACTGAAATTAATATCTTTGCACCACAACCCCCCGTATGGAGAATGTAATTATCGCAACTGTCCTGAGTTTCGTTATAACCTACTTTGCGATCCCCGTTTTAATCCGGGTAGCAGAGCTGAAGCATCTTTATGACGAGCCGGACGAGCGTAAATCTCACAAATCCCGCATCCCAACCCTGGGTGGACTGGGCTTCTTCGCCGGCTTTGTGCTGGCCTCTGCTGTTTGTGTTCCCTCTCAGCAAACTTTCCCGTTACAATACCTGCTCGCAGCCTTTTTTATCATTTTTATAGTGGGCATGAAAGACGACCTGGTAGGCCTTTCGCCGGTGAAGAAACTGGTAGGCCAACTGATAGCGGCTTTTGTGATCATTTACCTGGGTAACCTCCAGATCCGTAATATGTACGGGTTCTTTGGCATCGGGGAGCTGCCCTATCACTTCAGCCTGCTGCTGACCTATTTCACCTTCATAGTGGTTATCAATGCCTTCAACCTGATAGACGGTATAGATGGCCTCGCCGGTAGTGTAGGCATGCTCGTGTCTGCCGTGCTGGGCGCATATTTCCTGTATGTGAACGAGGTGTTGTATGCCGTGATGGGCTTTTCCATGGCCGCCGGCCTGGCTGCCTTCCTGATCTATAATATCACCCCTGCAAAAATTTTCATGGGAGATACCGGGTCCCTGCTGATAGGCCTCGTAAATGCGGCCCTCATTGTGAAGTTCATTGAAGTGGCCGGTAACCCTGCAGGCAAAATGCCCATCCAGTCCGTACCCGCTATTGCTTTTGCCATCCTGATAGTGCCCCTGTTCGATACCCTGCGGGTATTTGCCATCCGGATGTCTCGCGGGCGCTCGCCTTTTACGGCAGACCGGCATCATATTCATCACTATATGCTGGCCCTGGGCCTCAGCCATAGCCAGGCTACATCTGTGGCCGTTTTGTCTAACATAGGGTTTATCACCCTGGCTTTCAGCCTGCAAGATATAGGCACCACCTACCTGTTGAGCCTTATAGGCGCGCTGGCGCTGGGCCTCACCACCGTCCTGTTCATCCTCAAAAAGCGGAAAGAAGCAGAAGTGGCCGGCAGCATGGCGGCGGCAGCGGCAGTGGAAGTTCCCGAAGCGGCCAGCGAAGGTATCACCAAGCCCAAAATTCTACGGGTCAATACCGAAACTGTGCTGCAAGACAAATAGTTCCGCAGATTTCTCCATCGTCCTTTCCATGTACTGCTCATCCCTTTGATGATTAAAAGATTTCATGTAGGTTTGCAAGCACTTAAGTATTATTTCTTATGCAAGACGAACTTAATTTAATTCTGGATGACGCAAAAGACGCAATGCAGAAGGCAATTTCGCATCTGGAGGTGGAATTAACGAAAATACGCGCCGGCAAGGCTAACCCTCAGATAGTGGATGGTATTATGGTGGATTATTATGGCGCCCCTACGGCTCTCAACCAGGTAGCCAATATCAGTGTAGCCGACGCCCGTACGCTGACAATCCAGCCCTGGGAAAAGAATATGCTGCAACCTATAGAACGGGCCATTATTGCTTCCAACATAGGGCTCAACCCACAGAATGATGGTGTGATCATCCGCCTGTTTCTTCCCCCGCTTACGGAAGAGCGCCGCAAAGAGCTGGTGAAAAGGGTGAACGGAGAAGGAGAGCATGCCAAAGTGGCCATCCGTAATATTCGCAGAGACGCTATTGAAGGTGTAAAAAAGCTGCAGAAAGAAGGGTTGAGTGAAGATACCGCCAAAGATGCAGAAGCGGAAGCACAGCAGCTGACGGACAAGTTCATTGCCTTTGTTGACAAACATTGTGCTGCAAAAGACAAAGAGATCATGGCCATTTAAGGCCTGCACCTTATAAGTATAAAAGACGGGAAGCCCCGTCTTTTTTTATTTCCTGCTCACGAGGTATACGCCGCCCATAATGCCGGCCAGGCAAAGCACCTGCCAGCCGTTTACATGCTCACCAGCCAGCAGCCCCCAGCCAATGGCTACCACCGGCAAACCATAGGTGACCATAGAAGCGAACATGGCGCCCGCGGAGCGGATCAGCTGGTAAAACAACAGAGAAGCTACCCCGGTGCCCATTACCCCCAGCACCATGCTGGCGCCCAGGCTCACCCAGGCATTCTCTGAACGGGCAAAGGCCAGCGTAAAATCACTGAAAATAAGCACCGGTGCTGAAAACAGGGCCATAAAGAAAAGCGAGATAGACACCAGCTGAAGGGTGGAATACCCCTTCAGGTAATGGTGTACCAGTGCAATGTTGAGGCCGTAGCAGGCCGTGGCGGCTACTATAAAAAGGCCGTAATACCAGTATTCATTGGCATCCACCCCCTTGGCCAGGAAAAGGCAGATCACCCCTATGAAACCAATGGCAAGACCCGCCAGCTGGCGGCGCTGCACTGGCGCGCGGAATAATAAAAGGCTGAACAGGAGCGCAAATACGGGCGTAAAAGAGTTGAGCATGCCCGCCAGCGAGCTGTCTATTCTGGTTTCGGCTATGCAGAACAGGTATGCCGGAATACCATTGCCCAGCAGGCCTGAAAGTATGATGACGGGTATTTTGTTCCGTGGGGTCTGGCGGATGAATTTGAAAAAGAACGGAAGCAGTACAACGCCCGCGGAAATAAGCCGGAGGCCGGCTACCTGGTAGGGGCTGAAAGAAAGCAATCCCAGCTTCATCAGTATAAAAGAGCTGCCCCAGGTGAGGCAAAGCAGCAAAAATATTCCCCAGTTAAGCAAGCGTTGGTCCATAGCTGTGCAAAGATATCGATTCCCCGTATCGCCGCCTATTCTTGTACATTTTCCTTAAATTTAAGAAAACAACTCACGTATATGCCTGCTGTAAAACTTTCTGCCATCCCCACCGTACCTCCCAAAAAATTCGGGAAAGAAGAAACAAAAGAACGTCTGAAAACCATACTGGAGGAGCTGGACGATCTGCAAAATTTGCTCTACGCTGAACATAAACACAGTTTATTGGTTGTATTACAGGGCATGGATGCCAGCGGGAAAGACGGGGTGATCAGGGACGTATTTGGCACCATGAACCCTATGGGGGTGCGTGTTCAGCCATTTAAGGCGCCTACGCCCGAGGAAGCGGACCACGATTTTCTCTGGAGAATACACCAGCATGCTCCCGCAAAGGGCATGATACAGGTGTTTAACCGCTCCCACTATGAAGATGTGCTGGTACAGCGTGTGCATAAATGGGTAGACGTTAAAACCATATACCGCCGGTTTGACGCTATTAACCACTTTGAGCAATTGCTGGAAAGGCATAACAACACACACATCCTGAAGTTTTACCTGCACGTGTCTGCCGAAGCGCAGATGCAAAGGCTGGAAGAGCGCACCAAAGACCCGCGCAAGATGTGGAAGTACAACGAAAAAGACTTTGCAGAAGCCAAATTGTATAAGGAATACAGGAAAGCCTATGAAGATGTGTTCAAATACTGTAATGATGTGCCATGGACCATTGTGCCGGCAGACCATAACTGGTATAAGGAATACCTGATAGCCAAAACGGTGCTGGATACACTGAAATCATTGAAAATGAAGTTCCCGAAACTGGATGATGTTAAAAAATAATGCAGATAAATTATTAATATCGCACCTGTTACACCACCTTTCTTTAACTCTAAAACCTAAAGCGTATGTCTTTTTTCAGTGAATTTAAGGCTTTTGCCATGAAGGGGAATGTGATTGACCTGGCAGTTGGTATCGTTATCGGTGCTGCTTTCGGGAAAATTGTGTCCGCCCTTGTAGATGCCATCATTATGCCTGTTGTGGGTATACTAATTGGCGGGTTTGACTTCAAATCTCTCATGGTAAAAGTAGGGACTGCTGAAATTAAGTATGGGTTGTTCATTCAGTCTATTGTAGAATTTTTGATCATTGCTTTTGCGCTGTTCCTGGTCATTAAAGCAATAAACAGGATGAAGAAAGAAGAGGCTCCTGCTGCACCACCAGCTCCAACCCCCACTGAACAATTACTGGCAGAGATCCGGGACGAGCTTAAGAAAAAATAGTCATTTACTCCAGTGAACGGTTGGCTGTACCCACGGCCAACCGTTGCTATTACACCAGATTAACCAAATACGCAAATGAAGAAATTTTACCTGGCAGTGACCATGCTGCTGCTGGCCGCCACGGCTGTATTTGCACAAGACGACTCCATGCGGAAACTGCGGGAAGAAACCGCTAAAAAGATCAAGAACGGCGAAAAGGACACTACCGGCCGGCTCTGGAAAAAAGGAGCCACTTTTGGCCTCATGTTCAACCAGGGCTCGCTGACCAACTGGGCTGCGGGTGGTGACAAACTCTCGCTTTCCCTGCTGGGCACCCTCAACGCTTTTGCCAATTATAAAAAAGGCAGGCACTCCTGGGACAATAACCTTGACCTTGCCTATGGTTATGTTAACACCACCAGCCTGGGCACCCGTAAGAGCGACGACCGGATAGACCTCACCTCCAAATATGGTTACGAGATCGGCAAAAACTGGTACCTGAGCGGCCTCTTCAACCTCCGCACCCAGTTTACAGATGGTTACCTCTACCCGGCAGATACCACGCCGGAAAAGGTGTCCCGCTTTTTTGCCCCGGCCTATATAGTATTGTCTCCGGGTATTGACTACATGCCCAACAAGGAGTTTTCCCTGTTCATGTCTCCCGTTACCGCCCGCTGGGTAGTGGTGATGGATGACAGCCTGTCTGCCCGCGGCGCCTATGGCGTAGATACCGGCAAGCACGTGAGAAGCGAGTTTGGCGCCTATGTAACCGCCACCTGGAACAAGGAGATCATGAAGAACGTTACCTACAAGTCAAAGCTGGAACTTTTTTCGAACTATAGAAAGAACCCGCAGAACATAGACGTTTTCTGGACCAATATGCTGGCTCTGAAGGTGAATAAGTGGATCAGCGCCAATGTGAGCGTAGACATGATCTATGACGATGACGTGAAAGAGTTCGAAAACCCCAAAACAGGGGTCAAGGGCGCCAGGCTGCAGGTGAAGCAGGTGCTGAGCATCGGTTTGACCGCCAAGTTCTGATTGCCGGAATTTTCTTATTTTTGATAAACCTGTCGGGGCTTACCGGCAGGTTTTTTAAATTTTACCATGAGCAACGAACAAGAAATTTACAAGATCAAATTACCCCAGTTCGAAGGGCCGTTTGACCTGTTGCTGTTCTTTATTGAAAGGGATGAGCTGGATATTTACAATATTCCCATCACCAGCCTCACCAATGACTTCCTGGATTACATCCACCACATGGAGTCCCTGAACATAGAGCTGGCCAGCGAGTTCATCCTGTTCATATCCACGCTCATGCGCATCAAGGCCAAGATGCTGCTGCCCCGCAAGGAGCTGGACGAGGCCGGGAATGAAATAGACCCGCGGCAGGAACTTGTAGATAAGATATTGGAATACAAGCGTTTCAAGCAGGCAGCTGTGGAGCTGGCGGAACAGGAGGCCAACAGGATGCTGCAGATAAAACGCGGCAATATAGCCAAAGAGCTGGCCGAAATAGGGGAGGTCACCAGCGAGGGCACCGAGATGCAGACGCTGACGCTTTTCAAGCTCACCCAAACCTTTGAAAAGGTGATGCAGCGGGTAAAAGAGCGTACCAACAAACCCCAGCACGTGGTGTACAAGTACGATTATACCATGGAAGGCTCCCGTGAGTACATGCTGGACCTGGCCCGCGCGGAAAAGACCATTGCCTTCGAGAAAATATTCGACCACTGTAAAGACCGTGTGCATGCCATTTTCCTCTTCCTGGGCATGCTGGAGCTGGTACAGGCCAAATACCTGAGCATTATGGTGGGAGATGGAAGAAATAATTTTATTATTGAATATGTGGACCCCTCCGAAAGACCCGAAGGGGAACCGGTAGTTTTTGAAGAATAACACACCATGGCGGAAAAGAAAGACCAGATAGAAGTGCTATCATTACCTGCATATGCGCAAAACGCGCAGGAGAATGCGGAGTTCAGCGTATCTTCCCTTTGCAACCTGGGCTGCAATTTCTTTGAGCACCAGAACGCGCCGCACCGCCACAATTTTTATACAATTTACTGGATCAAAAAAGGCCAGCTGACCCATACCATTGATACGGTAACGCATGTGGTGAAGAAAAACACCCTCTTCTTCCTGGCGCCCGGCCAGGTACACCAGATGAAGTTTTCCGAAAAGGTAGACGGGTATATGATCGCCTTTCATGACTCCCTGATGTGCCCAAGTGACAAGTCTGACATGGCCGCCGTACGCAACGGCCTGTTCGTGAACGACCGCTTCAGTTCCGTTATCCAGATCAGCAACGAAGAAGACGAAAAGGAGCTGGACTGGATGGTGAAACGGATGATACAGGAGGTAGATGAGCGGCGCCCCAATTATGCCGTTGCTTTCCAGAACCTGCTGCAATACTTCCTGATCGTAGCCTCCCGCAGCGCTGCCAGCCCGGTAGAGGTGGTGCCTGAGTACCAGTCAAAGCACAACAGTGCGCTGTTCATGAACTTTAAAACCCTCATAGAAGAAAGGTACCGCCAGCTAAAGAACGTGTCTGACTATGCTGCCCTCCTGCATATAAAACCCGTTTTGCTCAACGAGATCAGCAAACAGCTGTCTGGCATCACGGCCGGGGAGCACATCCGCAACCGGGTGATACTGGAGGCGCAGCGGTACCTGTACAATACCGACCTCACCGCCAAAGAGATTGCTTACAAGCTCGGCTTTGAAGACCCGCATTATTTTTCCCGCTTTTTCAAGAAATACACCAACCAGTCACCTTCAGAGTTTAAGGAGCTGGCAAGGGTATGATGCCTTGCGCCAAATAACGTAAAACCGAACCTCTCCGCCCAAAATCTGTTAGATAAACAGCGGCCTTTGCACGCCGCCTCGGGTTCTCTTCACAACTAATTGTATTTCAATAGATTGATAGGCCTGTAGAAAAAAGTACATGCTTTCCTGCGATCTATCCATTCCAATTAGGTGTTGCAACATGTACTTTTGTATTGTCATTAAGAAAAAAGGAGAAACAAACCATGACATCCATCAAACAAGTAGCGAAAGTATACCAGAGCTCCCAATCCCACATGGTGGGAGACGGGTTTAAGGTGCAGAACCTCTTCCCCAACGGCAACCGCATCGGGAAACAGCTCAGCCCTTTCTTTCTGCTGGATTATGCTGCTCCCCACTACTTTCCCCCTTCAGACACTCCCCGCGGTGTAGACGAGCATCCTCACCGTGGTTTTGAGACCGTCACCATTGCCTATCAGGGCGCCCTGCAGCACCGGGATTCCGGCGGCAACAGCGGCAAAATAGGCCCCGGTGGTGTACAGTGGATGACGGCCGCCTCCGGCGTGGTGCATGAAGAAAAGCATGATGACGAGTTTACGAAAAACGGCGGCACGCTGGAAATGGTGCAGCTCTGGGTAAACCTGCCCAAGGCGCATAAAATGGACAAACCCCGCTACCAGGGCTTCGACAATGAGCAGATTCCCGTGGCAGACCTGGGAGACGGCAGTTATGCACGCGTAATTGCTGGTGATTTTGACAGTGTGAAAGGCGCTGCAAAAACGTTCAGTCCGGTAAACCTTTTTGACATACGGCTGAAAGCAGGTAAAAGCATTACGCTTCATCTGCCCGAAGGCTACAACACAGGCATTGTGGTGCTTCACGGCGAAGCCGCCTTCAACGGCACCCACACCGCCAAAGAAGTGGAAATAGCCGTATTTGACACCAAAGGAGACAGCATCAGCATCACCGCCAATACAGATGCCACGCTGCTGGTGCTGAACGGGGAGCCTATCAACGAGCCCGTATTTGCCTACGGACCTTTTGTGATGAACACGAAAGACGAGATCATTGATGCCATCAATGATTACAATAATGGCAAAATGGGCCGCCTCAACTAAACTTTAAAACTTAAAACTATACACAATGACAACCTGGAAAATTGATCCCGCACACAGCGAAATTGAATTTAAGGTGAAACACCTGATGATCACCAACGTAACCGGCCACTTCGGGCAATACGACGGCACCGTGACGGCATCCAAAGATGATTTCAGTGATGCCAGCATTACCTTTGAAGCAGACGTGAACAGCGTAAGCACTAAAAACAGCCAGCGTGACGAGCACCTGAAAAGCGCTGATTTTTTTGACGCTGCCAATCATCCGAAAATCACCTTCAAATCTACCGAAGTGAAGCAGAAAGACGCGGAAACCTTTGTATTGAAGGGAGACCTTACCATCCGCGGTACTACCCGCCCGGTAGAACTGAACGTAGAATATGCCGGCATCACGGTAGACCCCTGGGGCCAAACCAAGGCAGGCTTTGAGCTGACCGGGAAAATCAACCGTAAGGATTTCGGCCTTACATGGTCTGCCACCACAGAAGCCGGCGGCCTGGTAGTAAGTGATGACGTGCGCCTGGCACTGGCTGTACAACTGGTCAAACAAGCATAACAAAAACATAACAATGGACATCCTGGAGAAACTGACATGGCGGTACGCCACTAAAAAGTTCGATCCTGCGAGGAAGCTGGAACAGGGGCAGTTGGAACGGATCATCCGCGCTACCAGCCTCTCTGCCTCCTCTTACGGATTGCAACCATACAAAGTAATTGTAGTAACAGACCCGGCTGTAAGGGAACAACTCAAAGCGGTATCGTGGAACCAGCCACAGATCACCGATGCCTCGCACCTGCTGATATTTGCGAGATATGACAACCTGGAGGAGCAACACGTAGACCAATATATGGAGAACATTGCCAGCACACGCCAGCTGCAGCGGACACAATTGAACGGATTTGAAGATGTAGTGAAAGGCACTGTGAAAGCATTGGATAAAGACGCAGCGGCTATCTGGACCGGCAAACAGGCTTACCTGGCGCTGGGCACGTTGCTGACGGCTTGTGCGGCAGACGGGGTGGATGCCTGCCCCATGGAGGGATTCAACGCGGCGGCATACGATGAGATTTTAGGACTGAAAGAGAAGAACCTGCGCACGGTAGTAATTGCGGCGGTTGGTTTTCGCGCGGAAGATGACGGTATGCAGCATGCGAAGAAAGTGAGGAAGCCTTTGGAAGATTTTGTGGAATTAGTGTAACAGGGAGTCAGAGGTTTTAGGTGAAACCGGGCGGATTATTTCGCCCGGTTTTTTTGATGTTAATTCGTTAATTTTAAGCCCTCTAATCATAATAATCTCACCCGTAAAAAGTTTTAATCATGAAAAGATCCGCATCTGCCAATTGGAAAGGTACCGGTAAAGAAGGAAAAGGCACCGTTTCTACAGAAACCGGTGTGCTGAAAGATACAGCCTATTCATTTACCAGCCGTTTTGAGAACGGTGCCGGTACCAACCCCGAAGAACTGATTGCAGCAGCTCACGCCGGCTGTTTCACCATGAAACTGAGCTTCGTGATTTCCGGCGCGGGCCTTACCCCCGGTGATATAGATACCAAGGCTACCATCACTTTCGAGAATGGCGCTATTACCAACAGCCATCTTGAAGTAACTGCCAGCGTACCCGGCCTGGATGCGGCCAAGTTTGCGGAAATGGCGGAAGACGCACGCGCCAACTGCCCCATTTCCAAGCTGCTGAACACCAATATTACCATGGACGCCAAACTGGTGTAGGAATATTGTAACGAATTATACGCAAAGGCCGGGCGAGGGAATTGAAACCCACGCCCGGCCTGCGTTTTAGAGGGCAAATATTTGTCCATGCTTTTAAACGGTTTGTCCATTGATACCCCCCTGCAAACAACGGATCTTTGCATAAAGAAAATTACAGGAGGAAGATGATATGAAAACTATTATTCACCGCGGTAACACCCGCGGATTTGCAGATCACGGCTGGTTACAGTCTTACCACACTTTCAGCTTTGCCGGTTACTACAACCCGGAGCGCATCCACTTCGGCGCGCTGCGCGTGCTGAATGACGATACAGTGAAAGGCGGCATGGGTTTTGGCGCGCACCCGCATGACAACATGGAGATAGTGAGCATTCCCTTGTCTGGCGCGCTGGAGCATAAAGACAATACCGGTCGCCACAAGATCATTAACCAGCACGATGTGCAGATCATGAGCGCGGGCACCGGCATCCAGCACTCGGAATTTAATGCTTCCAAAACGGAGCCTGTGAAATTCCTGCAGATCTGGCTATTCCCGAAAGAGAAAGACATTGCGCCCCGCTATGAGCAAAAAGCATTTGACCCCGCAGGCCGCGTAAACCGCCTGCAAACAGTGGTGGCGCCTGATGGAGCGGATGATGCCCTGCACATCAACCAGGATGCCTGGTTCTCTCTGGGCAAATTCGAAAAAAATAATTCCTTTTCCTATGCGTCCAAACGCGCACAGAACGGTGCATATATTTTTGTGTTGAACGGTCGCGTGAAAATTGGTGAAGAGGTGCTTGAAGCGCGTGATGCCATGGGAGTTACGGATTACGATAAACTTGATGTCAATGCCCTGGAAGACGCGGAACTACTGATCATGGACGTGCCCATGCTGCAGTAGAATTGTTCGTATATCCAATAACGTTAGTGTTAATTTTATCCTAAAAACCAGTGTCCTTTGGGCGCTGGTTTTTATATTTGCGGCAGGACCAAACACAAATTGAAAATGAATATGTTTCTACAAGAACAATTCCTGGGCAACAGTGTGCAATCCTGGATCATTGCAGGGGTGATCTTTTGCGCAGGCGTTTTGCTGATCATGGCATTGAAGAAAGTATTGCTGGCCAGGCTGAAAAGCTGGGCAGACAATTCAGACGGTACAACAGACGATTTTATTGTAAGGCAGATGCAGCGCTCCATTATTCCGCTGCTGTACTACGGCGTGTTTTTCGGCGCGGTACAATATCTCAACCTGCATCCCAAAGCGGCACGTGTAATTGACGTAGCTTCACTTCTTTACCTCACTTTCATTGTGGTGCGGCTTATTACAGACATATTGCGGTTCATGCTGATGCAATATTTGTCCAGGCAGGAGAACGGCGCCGAGAAACAAAAGCAGGTGCGCGGCGTGATGGTTATTGTTTCCATTGTTATATGGGTAGTGGGCGCGGTGTTTTTGCTGGACAACTGGGGCTTTGACGTAACCACCATCATTACTGGCCTTGGTATTGGCGGTATTGCCATTGCGCTGGCCACACAACACATACTGGGAGACCTGTTCAGCTATTTTGTAATATTGTTTGACCGGCCTTTTGAAGTGGGAGATTTTATTATTGTGGGAGATAAAATAGGAGGAATTGAGTACATCGGTATTAAAACCACCCGCATCCGCAGCCTTACCGGCGAGCAGCTTGTCTGTTCCAACACAGATCTCACCAATTCCCGTATTCACAATTACAAGCGCATGGAGCGCCGCCGTATTGTGTTCAGGGTAAAGGTTACGTTCCAGACGCCGGCCGGTGTGCTGGCGCGGGTAGGAGACATGATGAAAGAGATTATTGACGGCATTGAGCACATTACGTTTGACCGTGCGCACATGGCTGCCATTGGAGATTACGGGCCTGAATTTGAATGTGTGTATTATGTGGCCAGCAGCGATTACCTGCTGTACATGGACGTGCAGCAGCAGATCAACCTGCGGCTGATGGAGCGGTTTGAACAGGCGGGCATCCGCTTTGCGCATCCCACCCAAACCCTCTTTCTTAACAATTGAAAAACAGCCGGGACGGTGGATAATTTCTGCCGCCCCTTTGCACGGTAGTATAAAAAAGTGTCGTAAATTAGAAGTGAGGGGATAAGGCATATTGACCAATAAGCATGGATGCATGATGGATACAGCTTCCCTACGGCTATCGTCATCATTTAACTTAAATCAATATATCATGGAAGTACCAACACAGTCTACTGACCTGCAGGCACAGTGCAATTTATGGAAAGGTGAAGTTGAACAGGTGCGCGGAAGTTTGCGGCAAATGCGTGGCAGGTTAGAAGAAATGGCCGCGGGGCGGCATCCCGACCATGAAAGAATGGTGGAAATTGAGCACTTTCAAAACCAGTTTATCAGGCAACTGGAGGTAGCAGACGAAATGTTCCACGATTTAAAACAGTCTGCCAAAAGCTTCGCCAATGGGCGCCCGGCTATTGTTCACCTGGATAGGCCTGTGGATGATTACGATACCCTGCATGACCGTATGCAGGTTTTTCACAAGTTACACGATGAGCTGAAAGGAGAATTTAACCGGTTTGAATCTTACCGGTAAACATTTATTTGTTATTTATTGAGTGACCTGAGCTTATGCTGGATCTGGTGCAACAGGCCATCCAGTTCGGCTGTGCTTTGTTGCAGCAGGCCCAGCAGGCGGCTGTTAAACGCCGGTTCGTTCTTGTCCAGGTCAAACATAGACATGATGCCCAGTATGGAGGCCACAGGCTTCCGTATCTCGTGAGAGTTGATGTGCGCAATGTCCTGCAGCACTGTGTTTTGCTGCTGCAGTTGTTCTACGTATTGCTGCTTCTCCGTAATATCCTGCACAGCGCCGATCATTCTTACCGGCTGGCCTTCTTCATTATAGATGATATGCCCGCGGTCATGCACAAACTTGTATTGCCCGTTTGCGCAGCGGAAGCGGTACTCAGCGTTCCATTGAACAGTTCGGTTGCGCAGGGAGGCCTGGAAGCGGTGTTCTATGGTACCGGCATCTTCAGGATGTATTTTTTCATACCACCAGTTGCCATGGGACGTAATGTCTTCCTCCATGTAACCGAAAAGGGAAGAAGGGCCGTGGTTACGGGTTACATGATCTGATACCATATCCCAGTAATAAATGTAGTCTTGCGTAACCTGCGCCAGCAGTTCATAACGGGTGCCTATATCTTTTGCCATAACTGTAGATCTTATTTCTGCATCAATATCCACGGCCATCACCAGCCGGGCCTCATGCCCGCGGTAATGCGTGCTGTGCGAGTATAACTCGACCGGAAATATCTCTTTGTTCTTTTTCTGGTGCTGCCATACCCCGCGGTAAATAAACTGCTGGCTGGTTTTGCGCACATCTTCCAGCACGTCATTTACAGTAGAGGGATGTCGGATGTCAAGAATGGTCATGCCCATAAATTCCTTACGGCTGTAGCCGTATTTTTTAACGGCGGCATTGTTCACCGCCAGGAATTTCAAGGTGCCCCATTCGTAGATCCACATGGGCAGCGGGTGCTCATAAAAGAGCAACCGGTAATTGTTTCGCCTGCTGTTGTTTCTGACGAGCACGAAAACAAGTACGGTAGATACCGTAACAAAGGCCGCATGCATGATATATGGTAGCAAAGCGGGATTAACCTGGGGAAAATGTGCTGCGAGAGAAAGCCACAACATGCTGTTAGTGCCGGCCCATATACATCCAAGAAGGAGGTACAGGCCTGCCGCTTTCAGAGCAGTAGCGCTCATAGCCATAATTTGAAATGAATGTATGGAAATTCCGGTTAACGGCCAATTTCATTTACCATTCCAGCGTCACTTCGTCCGTTTGCGCATAGCCGGTACAGGTGAGCACAAGGCCCTGTGACAGTTCCTTGTCTGTCAGCACTTCGTTCACCGTCATCCACACCTTGCCGCTGGTACAACGGGCAATGCAGGAACCGCAAACGCCGCCTTTACAGCTGTAGGGCATGGGCACCTCCTGGCGCAGTGCGGCATGCAGGATGGTTTCGTTGCCGGGTACCGGCAGTACCTGGGTTTTGTTTTCGTGTTTCAGTAATACCTGTTTAATGCCGGCATCGTCAGGTACCTGTATGCGGGCAATTTTGGCGGCGGTGTTCACCACAAAGTTTTCCTTGTGCAGCTGGTCTGTTCTGAAGCCCATGAAAGTAAGGGTAAACTGCGCCATACGCATGTAGTCTGCGGGGCCGCAGATGTAGAACTGCGCCTTTTCCCGCGGGTGCTGCAGGTGTTTGGGGGCCAGCATTTCCAGCAGGCTGTTGCTCATGCGGCGGTAGGCCGCCGGCTCATCTCCGGGGTCGCTGAACAGCCAGAGAATGACCAGCCTTTCGGGAAACTGCCGCTGCAGTTCCAGTATGCGCTGGTAAAAAATGGCGTTTTGCGCGTTGCGGCTGCTGTAAATAAGGGTAACATGAGCGGCCGGCTCAAAATAAAGCGCATGCTGCAGGAGGGAGAACAGGGGCGTGATGCCGCTGCCCGCGCCCAGGAAAAAGAGGTCTCTCTCCTCACCCGGGGCCGCATCCAGCGTGAAACGGCCGGAAGGCAGCAGGGAAGTAACGGTTTGCCCCACCTGCCAGGTGCGGTGAATGTGGCGGGATATTTCGCCGTTGGTGATCCGCTTTACGGTAACAGACATCTGCGCGTCAACGCCGGGGGTGGAGCTGAAGGAATAGGAGCGGCGGTATTCCGTGCCGTGGAGCGTAATCAGAAAGGTGAGGAACTGCCCTGCCTGGTAGGGAACGGGTTCGCCGTTTGCGGGCTCCAGCCGGTAGGTGTATGTGTCCGGCGTTTCCGGAATAATGTCGGTGATGCGTAATTGTATGTAGAGATCGCGCATGGTGGAAAAAGCTGCAGCCATGGTCAGAACTGGCCATGGCTGCAGCGGAATGTGTTTTATCAACTGGCGGTGACGGTAATTTTTGACCGGAGCATTTCCCTGACGGCGGCGGCAATGCCTGCGGCATCGTAGCCGCACTCCCGCTGCAATTCGGCGGGTTTGCCATGCTCAATGAGGCGGTCGGGGATGCCCAGCCGCTTTACGTCTGCCTTGTAATCGTTATCTGCCATAAACTCCAGTACGGCGCTGCCGAAGCCGCCCTGCAGCGCGCCGTCTTCTACGGTGATCACGCGGTCAAAGCGCTGGAAAATATCGTGCAGCATGTCGGTGTCCAGCGGTTTTACGAAACGCATATCGTAGTGCGCCGGCTGTAACCCGTCTGTCATCAGCTCTTTCATGGCCTCCGTTACAAAATTGCCGGGGTGGCCAATGGTGAGGATGGCCAGGTCCCGCCCGTCCTGTACTTTACGCCCCGTGCCTATGCGGATGGCGCTGAAAGGCTTGCGCCAGTCAGGCATCACGCCTTCCCCGCGCGGGTAGCGGATCACAAAGGGAGACTTGTTGGTGGGCAGCTGGGCGGTATACATCAGGTTACGCAGTTCTTCCTCATTCATGGGCGCGCTTACGATCATGTTGGGAATGGCGCGCATATACGGAATATCGTAGGCCCCGTGGTGGGTAGCCCCGTCTTCCCCTACCAGGCCGGCACGGTCAAGGCAGAAAATAACAGGCAGGTTCTGGATGGCCACATCGTGTACCACCTGGTCATACGCCCGCTGCATGAAAGAAGAGTAGATGTTGCAGAACACCGTCATGCCCTGGGTGGCCAGGCCGGCGGAGAGCGTTACGGCATGCTGTTCGCAGATGCCCACGTCTATGGCGCGGTCAGGCATTTTTTCCATCATGAACTTGAGGGAAGAGCCGGAAGGCATGGCGGGCGTAATGCCCATAATGGTGCTGTTCTGTTCGGCCAGCTCTATGATGGTATGGCCGAAAACATCCTGGTATTTGGGAGGCTGCGGGGCCTCAATGTTCTTTTTGAATATTTCGCCGGTTATTTTGTCGAACAGGCCCGGCGCGTGCCATTTGGTCTGGTCTTTTTCCGCCAGCGCGTAGCCTTTGCCCTTGGTGGTGACAATATGCAGCAGCTTGGGGCCGGGAATATTGCGGAGATCGTGCAGGGTATCTACCAGCTTGGTGATGTTGTGCCCGTCTATGGCGCCGAAGTAGCGCAGGTTCAGGCTTTCAAACAGGTTGCTGGATTTGGACACCATGCCCTTTACGCTGGCTTCCAGCTTGGAGGCCATATCCCGCGTGAACTTTTTGCCCACGGGCAGTTTGCCCAGCAGGTTCCAGACATCGTCCCTGAACTTGTTGTAGGTATGGGAGGTGGTGATGTCTGTGAGATATTCTTTCAGTGCGCCCACGTTGGGGTCTATAGACATGCAGTTGTCATTCAGGATCACCAGCAGGTTGGCGTTGGCCACCCCGGCGTGGTTGAGGGCTTCAAAGGCCATACCGGCCGTCATGGCCCCGTCTCCGATAACGGCAATATGCTGCCGGTCATGCTCGCCTTTATTCTTGGAGGCAATGGCCATGCCCAGCGCCGCTCCTATGGAGGTGCTGGAGTGACCTACCCCGAAGGTGTCGTATTCGCTTTCGCCGCGGTTGGGGAAACCGCTGATTCCCTTATACTTACGGTTGGTATGGAATACATTTTTGCGCCCGGTGAGAATTTTGTGCCCGTACGCCTGGTGGCCCACGTCCCAAACCAGTTGGTCATAGGGGGTATTGAAGGCGTAATGGAGCGCTACGGTCAGCTCCACTACCCCCAGGCTGGCGCCAAAATGGCCGCCATGCACGCTCACCACGTCAATAATGAACTGGCGCAGCTCGTCGCACACCTGGTGCAGTTGCTCCCTGCTCAGTTTTCGCAGATCTGAAGGGTATTCGATCTGGCTCAGTAATTGACCGGCTGTAATTTCCATATCAGCATTAGGGTTTAATGCCCAAAAATACATGTTTTTACGCTATTTGAAGCCCCCCATTTAACCGCCTATACGGCCATTGATAAAAATTGGCTGGCCGCCATCCCACACAGGTGGTATTTTTGGAGCAATCGCAAGGTTTTTTTTAAGTCGGAGGACTTTGCTAACTTATAGGGATGTTTAAACGCATATCAAAATATTGGTGGTGCCAGATACTGGGGTGGGGAGCCTATGCCTTTCTTTTCTTGTTCTTCGGCTTTTTTTTCTACAGGATAGAGACCTCCCAGGTGCAGTACATCCTGTTCAGCTCCCTTTTCGGGATTCTCATCACACATGGATTCAGAACAGTTATCGTCAAATATAGATGGATACAGAAGCCGTTCGAGAGTGTAGCGGTATACTTTTTCTTCGGCATCCTGGTATGTTCCATCGTAGATTCGTTCCTGCTGTCCTGCATTTCACATTTTTTGCTGCCGGGCGGCCCGCCGGAAACGGATTTCAGGGATAGCTGGCTGAGGGTTTTTTTCTCGCAGACCGTGTTTATGGCCCTTTGGGCGGTGATCTATTTCCTCTGGCACTATGTGGAGGAAAGCCGTAATTCCCAGGTGAGTCAGTTGAAGCTGGAAGCTACGGTGCGCACGCTGGAGCTGAAAACCATCAAATCCCAGCTGAACCCGCATTTCATTTTCAACGCGCTCAACAGCATCAGGGCGCTGGTAGATGAAAATCCGCGCCGGGCGCGCACGGCCATTACGGAGCTTAGCAATATACTCCGCAATTCTATGCAGGCAGACAAGGCGGAAACGGTGAGCCTGGAAAACGAACTGAGCATCGTAAAAGATTATCTTGCGCTTGAAAATATCCGGTTTGAGGAGCGGCTGAAAGTGCAGTACGATATAGACCCGGAAACGCTGGAGCTGCCCGTGCCGCCCATGATGCTGCAAACCCTGGTGGAAAACGCCATCAAGCACGGTATTTCCAGGGAGGTGAGGGGAGGCCTGATAGTGATCAGCTCCCATGTGCACAACATGCAGCACGAGATCACCATCAGGAATACGGGGCAGATAGTGGAAGACATGAACGGGCTTGGCCTCGGCCTGGCCAGCACGCGGCAGCGGCTGAGCCTGCTGTTTGGCAGCCGCGCTTTTTTTGAGATATACAATTTTGACAAGGCAACGGTGGAAGCCCGGGTGCAGATGCCGCTGCTGTAATCCATAAGTGTCATCAACCAATAACGTAAAAGTTAGTATGAAAAAAGCATTGATCATAGATGATGAAAGATTGGCCAGGAGCGAGTTGAAGAAGCTGCTGGCAGACCATCCGGAAATTGTGGTGGTAGGAGAGGCGGTGAATGCGAAAGATGGTATAGAGAAGATCGAAACATTACGGCCTGACCTGCTGTTCCTCGATATCCAGATGCCGGACAAAACGGGTTTTGACCTGCTGGCGGAACTGGAAAGGTCTCCGCAGGTGATATTTACCACTGCCTATGACGAGTATGCGCTGAAGGCATTTGAATATAACGCGCTGGATTACCTGCTGAAGCCCATAGAGCCCAAACGCCTGGCAGACGCTATTCACAAGCTGCACCAGGTGGAGGAAAAAGAGCGCCTGGCGGCCGCTTCCGGCATCCGCAACATACTGGGTGAAAACGACCAGGTGTTTGTGAAAGACGGAGACCGCTGCTGGTTCGTAAAACTGCAGGAAATACGGCTGTTTGAAAGTGTGGGCAACTATGCAAGGGTGTATTTTGAGACCAACAAGCCGTTGATCCTCAAATCTTTGAATGCTCTTGAAGAACGGCTTGACGAGCGGGTGTTTTTCCGTGCCAACCGTAAGCACATCGTAAACCTCCGCATGATAGAGCGGATTGACACTTATTTCAACGGCGGGCTGCTGCTGGAAATGCGCGGAGGGGAGAAAATTGAGGTAAGCCGCAGGCAGGCGGTGAAGTTTAAGGAAATGATGAGCCTTTAAGGGCCATTTTACAATATTTGAAGGCAGGGAATAATGGGAGCGGCGCTTCCGTGTTCCCTGTTCTTTTAGCCGGGGACGCTCCGAAACAAAAGGGGCCGTCCTGGAAAAGACGGCCCGGCTAAATTATGCTTATGAAAAAAGGCCTTGTGGGCCAATTAACCTGTGTAAAAAGAGCTTTCCTACCGGGCATGGCAATGCAGCGGCAACGCTATCATGTCTCTTCGGTAATGGCAGCCTGGATGGAAGAAAAGCAATTATGGTACAAAACGGAAAATAAGCCGCTGGGATGGACTAGTCACTCACAACATCACATTACACGGTATACCAGGGATACTTTGGTTTTGGTTGGTTTTTTTCGGTGTGCAGGAATAAGTATTCAAGCACCGCTGCAAGATATGCAACGGTTTCGTTTTTTCATACAACTTTATGGGTAAAGGTGCAGAAATACTCATTTATAGGTATTTTTTCAGGCTGAAAGGGCCGTACAGGATAACTTAGGTTGATGCGGCGCAAAAGCCCGCGGGGCGGGGGTTAACGGCTGGCAGTAACCGGTGCGCGGTGAACGGCGTCTGCAATTTCCTTGATGAGTGAAATGTCTTTTTCAATAGCGTTGCCTACAACAATAATGTCTGCGCCGGCCTTGCAATTCAGGTACGCTTTTTCAGCATCCCTGATGCCGCCGCCAACAATAACGGGAACATCTACCTGGCTGGCCACGCGGTGTATCATGCTTTCTGTGATCGGTTTGCGGGCGCCGCTGCCGGCGTCCATATAGATCACTTTCATGCCCAGCATGTCTCCCGCCATGGCGGTACACATGGCAATGTCATCCTTGTCTGCCGGTATGGGCGTAGCATTGCTGATATAAGAAACGGTGGTGGGGGCGCCGCCGTCAATCACCATATATCCGGTGGAAATAACTTCCAGCCCGCTTTTTTTAACGGCTGCGGCAGATACTACGTGCTGACCGATCAGCAGCTCCGGGTTGCGGCCGGAGATCATGGAGAGGTACAGCAAGGCGTCAGCGTACCGGGAAACCTGGGAAGGGCTGCCGGGAAAAAGTATCACCGGTATGGAGCAGCTGGCCTTGATCTGCTGCACCACCTCATCAAGATGGTCTGTGATCACCAGGCTGCCGCCCAAAAAAATATAATCCACCTTCGCCTCAGTGCATTTGGCAGCGAGATCAGCAATACCGACAGGGGTTACCTTGTCCGGATCGATCAGAACTGCGAATGACTTTGTACCTTTTGCCTTTCTGTCAATAAAGGAACTGTATATTTTTCTGTACATTAATTATGCATTGTTCCGGTTGAGGCAAATGTATAAATTTTTTTCTAATAAGCCACAGTGTGAAATAAATATGCATGGTATTGATTTTGCAACTGATAGAGCGGAAAAAGAGGGCAAAAAGGGGGCCATTTGTTAATGAAACGGACTGCTGCCATTATGCACACGCTGTGGATAATAAAAATGGGTACGGACGTCATTAAAAATTATTTTAGTAATCCCGCACAGAGAGTAGGAATATTTTCAATTTTGTTTAATCCTGTTAAATTTTCTAGGGCATATGAAAAATCAAGTTAAGAAGGCTGGCGGCCTCGCTTTTACCCGCCACTTTACCCGGGATGGAGTCAGCCCATACGATCAGTTCGAGTACGAAATGCGTTCGTCAGTGATCCGCAACCCCGGCGGAGACGTGGTGTTTGAGATGAATAACGTGGAAGTGCCCAAAGCATGGTCGCAGATAGCTACCGATATACTTGCACAAAAATATTTCAGAAAAGCCGGCGTGCCGCAGGCAGACGGCTCGCTGGGCCGCGAAACCTCCGTGAAACAGGTGGTGCACCGCATGGCCAATTGCTGGCGCGCCTGGGGCGAAAAATACGATTACTTCGCCTCCCCCGCAGATGCCCAGGTTTTTTATGAAGAGCTGGCGTACTGCATGCTCAACCAGGCCTGCGTACCCAACTCTCCCCAATGGTTCAATACCGGCCTGTACGAAAGCTACGGCATTAAAGGCAAGCCCCAGGGCCATTATTATGTGGAGCAGAACACCGGCAAGCTGGAAAAGTCCACCTCGGCCTATGAAAGGCCGCAGCCGCACGCCTGTTTCATATTAAGCGTGAGTGACGACCTGGTGAACGACGGCGGTATTATGGACCTCTGGGTACGGGAAGCCCGTATCTTCAAATACGGCTCCGGCGTGGGCACCAACTTCTCCCAGATACGCGGGGAAGGGGAGAAACTTTCCGGCGGCGGTACCTCCAGCGGCCTCATGAGCTTCCTGAAGATTGGAGACCGCGCCGCCGGCGCTATCAAAAGCGGTGGTACCACCCGCCGCGCCGCTAAAATGGTATGCCTTGACCTGGACCACCCTGAAATACTGGAGTTTGTGAACTGGAAAATGGAGGAAGAGAAGAAAGTGGCCGCCCTGATTGCCGCAGGTTATTCTTCAGACTATGAAGGAGAGGCCTACCGCACGGTTTCCGGGCAGAACTCCAACAACTCCGTAAGGATCCCCAACAGCTTTTTCCACACCCTGGCAGAAGACGGCGAATGGGAGCTGAAAGGCCGCATGAACGGCAAAACCGTTAAAACCGTAAAGGCCTCCGACCTCTGGAACCAGATTGCCTACGCGGCCTGGCGCTGCGCAGACCCCGGCACCCAGTACGATACCACCATCAATGAATGGCATACCTGTCCGCAGGGCGGGCGTATCAACGCCTCCAACCCCTGTTCCGAATACATGTTCCTGGACAATACGGCCTGCAACCTGGCCTCCGTGAACCTCCGCCGCTTTTTCAACGAGGCAGACAACCGCTTTGACGTGCCCGGCTTTGAATACACGGTAAGGCTGTGGACGGTAGTGCTGGAGATTTCCGTGCTCATGGCACAGTTCCCCTCCAAAGAAGTAGCGCAGCTGAGTTACGATTACCGCACCCTGGGCCTGGGGTATGCCAACCTCGGCTCCATGCTGATGGTGAGCGGCATTGCGTATGACAGTGATGAGGCCCGCGGTATAGCCGGCGCCATCACCGCCATCATGACCGGCGTATCTTATAAAACTTCCGCCGAACTGGCCAGCCACCTGGGCCCCTTTGCCCGGTATGCAGAAAACCGGGAAGACATGCTGCGGGTAATGCGCAACCACCGCGCCGCCGCTTACGACGCCGCAGATGCCTACGAAGGCATAGAAATAAAACCCCAGGGCATCAACGCCCGTTTCTGCCCTGACTACCTGCTGTCTGCCGCCACCAAGGCCTGGGACGATGCCGTGCAGCTGGGCGAAAAATACGGCTACCGCAACGCGCAGGCCACTGTAATTGCCCCTACCGGCACCATTGGCCTGGTGATGGACTGCGATACCACCGGGGTAGAACCGGACTTCGCCCTCGTGAAGTTCAAAAAGCTGAGCGGCGGCGGTTATTTCAAGATCATTAACCAGTCTATTCCCACTGCCTTGCGCAACCTGGGATATAAAGACAACGAGATCCGCGCCATTGTGGATTATGCCAAAGGCACGGGCAGCTTTGCCGGAGCGCCTTACATCAATACACAATCTCTCAGCGAAAAAGGATTTATTGCGGAAGAGCTGAAAAAGCTGGATACCGCGGTGGCCTCCTCTTTTGATATCAGTTTTGTATTCAACGTATACACCCTGGGCGAAGAATGCCTGCAGCGGTTAGGGTTCAAGCCGGAGCAGTATTTCAGCCTGGAGTTCAGCCTGCTGCATGAACTGGGCTTTACAGACGAGCAGATAGAGGCCGCCAATGATTACGTGTGCGGCACCATGACGGTAGAGGGAGCGCCCTACCTGAAGGAGGCACACCTGCCCGTATTTGACTGCGCCAATAAATGCGGTAAAAAAGGCGAGCGCTACATTCACCCGCATGGCCACATCCGCATGATGGCCGCCGCGCAGCCTTTTATTTCCGGGGCCATTTCCAAAACCATCAACCTGCCCAATGAAGCCGTGGTGGAAGAAATTGCCGACGCCTATAAACTGAGCTGGGACCTGGGCCTGAAAGCCTGCGCGCTCTACCGTGACGGGTCTAAACTGAGCCAGCCCCTCAGCAATAAGAGCGATAAAAAGAAAAAAACCGCCGAAGCGGCAGAAACTGCGCCCGAAGCCGCAGCAGCCCAGATCATAGACATGAACAAACTCACCATAGATGAGCTGCTGGAAGAGCTGAACAAACGCATGATAGCCAGTGCAGACACTTCGCTGAAAAGGGCGCTTTCCCGCATAGTGGAAAGAAAAACCTTGCCGGCCAAGCGCAGAGGCTTCACGCAGAAAGCGAAAGTGGGCGGCCAACCCATTTTCCTGCGCACCGGGGAATACAATGACGGCACATTGGGCGAAATATTCATAGACCTTGCCAAAGAGGGCTCTACCCTGCGCAGCCTGATGAACTGTTTTGCCATAGCAGTGTCTGTAGGCCTGCAGTACGGCGTGCCGCTGGAAGAGTTTGTAGATAAGTTCGTGTTCACCCGCTTTGAACCTGCCGGTATGGTAGACCACCCGAACATCCGCTCTTCCACTTCACTGATAGACTATATTTTCAGGGTGCTGGGGTATGAATACCTTGGACGAACTGATCTTGTGCACATACTGGACGCGCCGGGCAACACCGGGGAAGAGGAGTGGGATGAGCCCGTGGTGAAACCCGAACTTTCCAATGTAAGGGTGGTAAGCCAGGTGCAGGCGCCCACTGCCCCGAAAGCGGCCAAACCGCAGGCAGTAGCGGCTCCCAGCGGGGAAAGCAGCACGCAGGACTACATGCGCAGCATGCAAAGCGACGCACCGGCCTGCAACACCTGCGGTCATATTACAGTGCGCTCCGGCACATGCTACAAATGCCTGAATTGCGGCAACAGCATGGGTTGCAGCTAACATAATTTAGGAGTGTTTAACAAACGCCGCTTAAGAAGAGCAAAACACCGGTTCTCTGAAAGCAGCGGTGGCAGGGAGTTTCTGGGGATTGAGATGAATATTTACTTTGTTAATTATTTGTTATTCAACCCTGAAAATTTCAAATAAAGTTAACACTGATATACCTTTGTATACAAATAGGGTTTTCATAGGATAGTAACAAATTGAGGGCGCTTTTCTAAGTGCCCTTTTTCTTTTTAATTACGCTATGATAAAGAGTTTGAAGGGAACAGGCATGTTTCCTTTTTTTGTGCCCCGTTATGCAGGTGCGCACCTCTCCGGGTGCGTTTTGAGCGCCCGTTTTCCAGAAAGAATGTGGAACGAAATTGAACGAAATGATCTCAAGCTGGTGGATGGCTGTGTTTGGTGCCCGTCATAGCAAAGACGGTATGCACCATTCTCCGTTTCAAACGGGTAAAAGACGAACCTACAACGAAGCTACAACGAACCTACAACGAACCTACAGCTTTCGGCTGAAGGTCCGTTCATCACCGGGGGAAGCTTCGTTGTAGGTTCGTCTTTTGCCCGGCCATGAAGGCAGCGGGCTTTCTGCGAGACACTGGTTTGGCCCACCTTAACGGGGCGCCTGCCTGTACTTTCCTTTCGCCAGGCCTTTCATTTGTTAATAAAAAAGGAATTATTAGCCCGTCTTTACCACTTCCCGCTATCCAATTCTTGCTTTTTAATTCAATTTTGTTCAAAAAATGGCCCTTATATTTATTTTTTTTAATTTAAAACGACATATTTTGAGGTTTTTGAATATTCCGGTAAGGGCGGCAATAGTTATTCAATTTATTTTATATTTGTTAAAGTATTAATTTTTTATATGGTTACTGTCCTATGAAAAACCAAATATTCCTACACCGCGAGAATCTTCTTGCAAAGTAAATGACTCTCGAAAGCAATGGATTTTTCCATTGCTTTTGTTTTTTCAGGAAGTGCAGGAATACCGGAAGGAAGGAATTAACAAAAACCCTGAAACGAAGTCCGCTCAGACTGGCAGCAGATCACAGAAAAAGAACCGGGTGTCCCAGTGGGCCGGGTCGTCTTTTACGTCACCGTTTTTTTCGCCATCATCTTTATAGCAATCACCTCCCTGGCTGGAGGTGGAGGCCGGGGCGTACACTCTTTCAACCGTTTCACCTACCTGGAATGCCACAGGTGCGGCAAAGAGGGGGCCGTCAAACACAAAGCTGTGGAACTCGCCGTTTTCTCCGCAGGGGTCTACCCCGGCAGGGAGATCGGCGAGGAAGGCCTCATCAATCAGCCGCCCCGAAAAAGAGGCTGGCAGGTACCGCGCATTGACGCATACAACAATGGCCTTGAAGCCGGCCCTGATAAAATCCCGCACCAGTTCAGCGCTATCTCGCTTCCAGAGAGGAAACACCCCTTCCATGCCTGCCTGGGCCAGCTGTTTTTCCCGGTAGGCACGGAGGTCTTCCAGGAAAATATCCCCGAAAACGGCATGGCGGATGCCTTCCGCCTGCAGGGCGGCCAGCTGCTCCGTCATAATGCGGTTATAGTCTTCCATGGATGCGTTTTCCGGGAGATACGCCTTTTTGAGGGCAATACCCGTTTGGCGGGCCTGTTCGTCCAGCAGCTCCTCCCGCACGCCGTGCATGGATACCCGCCGGTAGGGGCCGCTGAGGGTGGTAAAAAGGTACCGTACCTGCCAGTTGCCCTCCTGCTGGAGGCGCCAGAGGGCAAAAGAGGCATCTTTTCCCCCGCTCCAGTTGATATAAGCGTTCATATACCCGTAAAAATAGGGAAAGGACCATAAAATGAGGCTTTCCTGCCCCGGCGGAAAGATTTTCGGCTGATTTTGCAACTTTTTGACAACCGGCTCGTCTTTTTGATATACGGCCTCAGTTAACACCGGGAAATCCGCATTTGGTACCGTGAAAACGCCAGTTTGTAACGCCGGCAGTATTTTATATTATTTATTTTGTATTTTTAGGTCATTAAAATTTACCCGTATGAAAAAGCTGTTGTTTTTGATGGTACTGGGTATGGTAACCACCACTGCAGCGTTCGCCCATAACGATAATGGCGAAAAAGGATTTAATAACGGCGATAAAACCGATAAAGGGGCTAAAGCCAAAACTGCCAACCGGCTTGAAGAGTTCATATGGACCCTTCCGCAAGGCAGCAGGGTAGAGAAAGTAGATGAGTCCGACGTACAAAAAGCTATTGTAGACCTGTACAAATGGTATTTACAGAACGAAACCCGTATCAATAACAGTCCCTCCGTTAATGGTGATGAGGAAGATAATATAGTAGCTCCCTTCAAGGTAGACCGCAAGGTGTTACAACAGTACCTGAAATTTATCAAAAAGAATTTCCCCGGGCTGAATGAAGAAGACCTGATGGATAAGAGCAATGTTACTTCTGCCAATCGTAAAGCTGCACCCGTCTCTTATTCTCCTGACCTGGACGCGCCGGTATCCTTGAGCCCTTCAAAATAATTTCGTAAGTTCGTTGAATGCATTTTCTGCAGTTCACTTACAACAAGGAAGAGGTTATTCATGCATTACGTTTCCACTTTCTGCGCCGCGGCGAAATAAAGGTATTTCGTAATACCCTTATTATTTTGCTGATAGCCACGGTGGCCGGTTACCTGTTCAGGGTAGTGAATTTCAACGCCCTGCTGGGCATTGCGCTCATGATGGTGATACTGGGCTGGGCCTTCTGGTACCTGCTGCCGGTTTCTACCTACAACAAGGCGGCTACATTCAAAGACAATATACGCCTGCGTTATAATGAGGAAGGCATGGCCATAGCCACCGGCCAGGGGGAGCGGGCGGTACCCTGGGATAAATTCTCGCAGATCATCGAAACAAAATCTTTCTTTTTCCTGTACCGTGACAAGCGGAGCTTTTTTCTGATACCTACCAGCGCCTTTGAGAACGAAGAAGCGCTGAACGGTTTCAGCAAGCTGATGCAGTCTATTTTCAGTGACTACCGGCGGCTGAACGGCGCCTGAAGCTGCTTGTACATTTCGTAGTGTGGAATGCCTACCTCCACAAATTCTTCGCCTCTTACCTGGTACCCGTTTTTGACATAAAAAGGCAGCGCTTCCTTGCGTGCATGCATCATCAGTTCCGTAAAACCTGCGGCGCGGGCTTGTTCTTCCGCAAAAGCCAGTATGTGGCTGCCGGTACCTTTGCCCTGTAAATCACTGTCTACCGCCATCTGCCGGAGCTGCACAGCTGTTTCGCTCAGGGGGCTGAGTATGCAGCAACCCAGCAGGGCATCTCCTTCAAAACAGCCTATCAGCACATCATTGATCTCTTGCTGCAGGTATTCGGGAGAAAAAGTGAGGCCCAGTGGTTTGCGCAAGACCTTGTCACGCAGGGCCACCATGGCCTGGTAATCACAGCTGCCGAATTCTATAGTACGGATGGTGCTCATGAGGCAAATGTACTATGGAATGCTCTGAAAATAATCCACTATCAGCGGCGCCACAGATTTCACGGTGAGCATGGGATCATTGATCTGCAGCGCATTGGGATGCGTATCTGTACACACCACCTGTTGTATGAGGCCGCTGTTGCGGATCTTCTCAAAACCGTCTCCCGCAAAAATGCCGTGGGTGGTAATAACGGCAATGCTGCTGGCCCCTGCGTCCGCATAAGCCTGGGCGGCATGCAGCAGGGAGCCGCCGGTGCGTATCATATCGTCATAAATAATGACCATACAGTCTTCCACGTTAGCGCTGATAGCGGTGATCTGCGTTTCTTCCCCGGAGAGGCGGCGTTTGAACACAAAGGCTGCCTGCACGCCCAGGTCATTGGCGAGAGATTCTACCCATTTGGCGCGGCCGGCGTCTGTACTGGCCATTACGAAAGGCCGGCCCTGCGAGAGCTCCAGCGCGGCATTGCGCACTATCAGCTTGCCATAGAGGTGTACGGGGCGCACATTGCTTTCAAAATAATAGGTGATGCCGTCTACATGAAGGTCTATCATGATCACTTTGTTGCCGGCGGCAGTGGTGGGCAGCGCGGAAAACAATATGGCCCGGTTCTTGGCTTTTACTACTTCCCCGGTTTTGACGGCCCTTTCCATGGTGGAGTAGCCGAAGTAGGGGATGATGATATTGAGGCACTGCGCGCCGTTCTGGATACAGCCGTTGGCAATGTCAAACAGCTCCAGGGTTTCCTTGTCATCTATGGTGCCGCCAATAAGCACCACTTCCTTTCCGCTAACGTTGCTGGTTATACGATGGTAGTGCTCCCCGTCAGGGAAATCACGGATGGTAATGCTGCCGTTTTCCCAACCGGCCGGGGCCAGGGCCAGTACCCTGTCTTTCAGGTATTGGTACCGCTGGGTGCAAAACAGTATTTTTTGAGGCATGGGCGCTTTTTTCTGGTGTAAGTACCCGAAAATAGAGAAAACTGCCGTAGGAAATAAAAAATATAAATTTTCCGGATGTTTGCGTTGCCTTAGAAAATTATTTAACGTTTTTTTTGAGGTTGGAACGCTAAATTTGAGAGATTAGTATGAAGCATGTTCTGTTCAGATACACTGTTGCACTTTTATTCTTTGTTGTGCCCGCCCTCCAGGAGGCTGCGGCCCAGGTGCGCATATCCGGCATGGTGTCCGATGCGGATACCCATACCGGCCTGCCTTCTGTGAGTATCTGGAACAAACGCTCCGGCTATGGTACTGTGAGTAATGAAACCGGCCGCTATTACATTGAGGCCATGCCGGGAGATACCATTGAATTTTCCATGATCAGCTATGTACGCACGCACATTGTGGTGGGCGTTGTTTCCAATACGCAGAACATTGCGCTGAAGCGGCATGTGTTTGGCCTGCAGGGCGTTAACGTAAAGGGCCGTATTTACCGGCGAGACTCGCTGGCCATGCGTGATGAATACGGGAGAATATTTGACTACAAGCGGCCCGGCGCCATGGACGTGCTGAAAACCCTGCCCAGCAACCCCATTACGGCGCTCAGCTACCTCATACCCAGCAAAACGCGCAAGCGGAGGGAGAAGTTCGGGGAGCAGCTACGGTACTGGGAAGCGGAAAAACATATTGACTACCGGTACAACCCTGACCTGGTAGCGCGCATTACCAAGCTGGAAAGCCCCATGCTGGACTCTTTCATGTACGCCTACCGGCCCAGCTATACGTTTCTTATGAACGCTTCGGAGTATGACCTGATGCTGTTCATCAAACAGTCTTACGAAAAATTTGCCCGGCAGAAGGGGCTGCTCCCGAAAGACTCTTCAGAACCGCAGCAGTAATTTAATATTGCGTCCACTACCTGAAAATTAGCGCTGTTGCCCTTGACGGGCTGCATCCTGTACCACTGTGGTGCAGTGTCTCAATGGCCCCATGGAATATCCGCGGCCAATGGGCCCCTGCCCGGCCCTGCACTGACGCTGAAGGGAGTGACACAACGGCGGCCCGGTCAGCACGCTGCCGCTGGTACCATAAAAAAACCGGCCGCATGCTGCAACCGGCTATTTCATGTATAACTTTCCTGTTAGTTATTTCAGCAGGTCGCCCTTTAGGCGGCGCAGCTCTGTTTCAGCTATCTTGGCATTGTAGCGGGCCTGGATGAGGCGTGTAACGGCCAGCTCCAGGCTTTGCTGGGCTTCTTTCACCTCCAGCGTGGTAGACACCCCTTCGCGGAAGCGCTCCAGCGCCACCATGGTGTTTTCACGGGCCAGCTCCACGCTTTCTTCTTCCAGGTTGAGCGCGGTTTTATAATACTCGTAATCTTTGAACGCATTTCTCAGCAGCAGGTCTACCTGGCTCTGCTGGTTTTCCAGCGCCAGTTGCTGGTAAGCCATGTTCAGCTTTGCGTTCTTCAGTTCCCGGTGGGCGTTGAGGCCGTTAAAAATGGGCACTGTGGCGGAAAAACCGTAGTTAAAGCCGCGGCTCTGGTTAAACACGGGGCTGAACTGGTTCACGGCCGCGCTGGCGCGTGACTGGTTGAAGTTATAAGCAGAGTTGAAAGAAACAACGGGGTAGAAATCACCTTTCCGTTCCTTCACGGTAAGCCTTGACACTTCTACGTTCTGACGCGCCACCTGCAATTGCGGGTTGGTGTTCTGGATGTTAGCCGCCACATCTCCATATACGAGGGAAAGATTAACGGGGATGGTATCCATCACGTCATAATTGGTGCTTTCGTCTGCAATGGCCAGCAGCTGGTTGAGGGCGGCCTTGCTTTGTTCTATGACCGTTTGCTGGCGCAGCCACATGGCGCGCTGCGCGTTATAGTCTACCTTGGCCTGCAGATAATCTGTTTTGGGCGCCAGACCGGTCTGGAACTTGGCGTCAGACAGCTTTACCCTTTCATCTGAAATAGACATCTGCTCTGCAAAAGCGCGGAGCTGCTGCTTTTGCTGGGCAATATTGTAGTACGCGTTGATGATGTCTGCAATAGAGTTTTCCACCTGGTTTTTCACGCCCAGCTCGCCCAGTATTTCAATGGCCTGGAGGCGCTGGCGGGTGGCAAACATCTTGAGACCGTCAAACAGCGTCCAGTTGAGGTTTACCGCTGCCTGCACCTGCCTGTTCTTGAGGCCGCTGGTATCCCGCTTGTTACCATTGCCAAACTCCTGCTTGGTGGCGTTGTTGCTCCAGGTTTTGGTAGCAGTGCCGTTTATGCGGGGGGCAAAGGCAAAGTTGGCGTAGTCAAAATCGTTGGCCGCAATTTCCGCATCGGTGCGGGCCAGGCGGATGTCGTAGTTATTTTTCAAGCCCAGGTCTATTGCCTGCTCCAGCGTAAGCACCCGTTGCGCCTGCGCTCCTGAAGCCAGCAAAATAAAAAGCAGACCTGCTAAAATTCTTCCTGTCAAAGTCATTGTATTAAATAAGTTATGCGTGGGCTGCAGCGGCTGCAGCTTCCGGGTTTTCTAAACCTGCTTCTTCTTCATCGTCAACGGCCTTTTTCCTGCGGCTGAGGAAAGTGTACATGGCGGGAATCACATACAAGGTCAGCACCAGTGAGAACACAATGCCGCCCACAATTACAATACCCAGCGGAATACGGCTGGTGGCCGCCGCGCCTAATGACAGGGCAATGGGCAATGCACCCAGGGCCATGGCAAAGCTGGTCATCAGGATGGGCCTGAGGCGCATGGCGGAGGCCTCTACGGCCGCGTCCGTTTTTTCCCTCCCGGCGTCTCGCATGTGGTTGGCAAATTCCACAATGAGGATGCCGTTTTTGGTAACAAGGCCAATTAGCATGATCACCCCGATCTGCGAGAAGATATTCCAGGTTTGATTGAATAGCCATAAAGAAAGGGAAGCGCCCGCAAATGCCAGGGGCACCGTCAGCATGATGATGAGCGGGTCCACCCAGCTTTCAAACTGTGCGGCCAGGATCAGGTAGATCAGCAGCAGCGCCAGAATGAGCGCAAAGGAAGTATTGGAGCCGCTTTCCGCATAGTCTCGGGAAGCCCCGCTCAGCGCCGTGTTGAAAGAATCATCCAGCACGCCTTCTTTCTTCAGCTTCGCAAATATGCCGTACATGGCGTCAATACCATCTCCCACCGTTTTACCGGGCGCAAGGCTGGCGGAAACAGTGGCGGATTTGTACCGGTTAAAGTGATAGATAATGGGCGGGCTCGTTTCCTCGTGGATGGTTACCAGGTTATCCAGCTGGATAGCTTCGCCGCGGTTGTTGCGCACATAGATATTCTGCAGATCGTTCGGGTCGTCCCGGTCTCCGCGGAATACCTGGCCCATTACCTGGTATTGTTTACCGTTGCGGATGAAGTAGCCGTACCGCAGGTTGCTGAGCGCCAGCTGGAGCGTGGAAGAGATGTCTCCTACGGACACGCCCAGCTCACTGGCCTTGTCTCTGTTGATGCTGATACGCAACTCCGGTTTGTTGAATTTCAGGTCTACGTCTACCGCCTGGAACACCGGGTTTTTATTCGCTTCTTCCAGGAAAACGGGCAGTGCCGCGGCCAGGCTGTCAAAATTGATATGCTGCAGCACAAAGGCTACCGGCAGGCCGCTGCGGCGCCCTACCTGGATGGTTTGAGATTCAATGGCAAACACCCTGCCTTCCGGGAAGCGGTACATGTTCCGGTTCACCATGTCTACGATCTCCTTTTGCGAGCGGGTGCGTTCATTCGGCTCTGTCAGCGCTATGTTGGCAAAGGCGCTGTTTACAGCGCCGCCGCCGCTGAAGCCTGGAGCGGTAACCGACAGCACGATCTTGTTTTCAGGAATGGAATCCATCATGAACTGCGAAAGCTTGTCCACATAAGCGTCCATATAGTCGAACGAGGTACCTTCAGGCGCCGTTACGGTGAGGCGGAACTGGCTTCTGTCTTCAATAGGCGCCAGCTCAGACTGGAGGTTCCTGAATATTATAAAGATGATGCCCAGGCAGGCAAAAATGATCACGATAGCTATCCATCTCACTTTCATGAATTTGGCAAGCGAGTTTTTGTACCCGTTGTCCATCCAGTTGAAGAAGGGCTCTGTTTTAGTGTAGAACCAGGAATGAGAATGCGTTTTACGGCCCAGTTTTACGTTGAGCACGGGTGTAAGCGTGAGGGATACAAAGGCGGAAATCAGTACCGCGCCGGCCACTACAATGCCGAACTCCCGGAACAGGCGGCCTACGAAGCCCTGCATGAACACAATGGGGAGGAATACGAAGGCGAGCGTAATGGAGGTGGCAATTACCGCAAAGAATATTTCTTCAGACCCCTCTTTGGCCGCGCGCATACGCGGCATGCCCGCTTCTATCTTCTTGTAGATGTTCTCCGTTACCACAATACCGTCATCCACCACCAGCCCCGTGGCCAGTACAATGGCCAGCAGTGTAAGGATGTTGATGGTGAACCCGCAGACGTACATAATAAAGAACGCGCCGATGAGAGACACGGGAATGTCTATCAGCGGGCGGAAGGCCATGAGCCAGTCACGGAAAAACAGGTAGATGATGAGGATCACGAGTGTGAGCGCTATCACCAGCGTTTCTTCCACTTCTGCAATAGACTTCCTGATAAAGCGGGTATTGTCAATTGCGATATTGGTGGTGATATCAGACGGCATGTCTGCCTTGATCTGATCGTACCGTTTGTAGAACTCGTCTGTAATGGCCACGTAGTTGGAGCCCGGCTGGGGCGTGAGGGCCAGCGCTATCATGGGAACGCCGGATTCCTTGAGGATGGTCTCTTCATTTTCCGGCCCCAGTACCGCCTGGCCAATATCCCGCAAACGGATCACGTTGCCGTTTACGTTCCTGATGATCAGGTTGTTGAACTCCTCTTCGGTATCAAGCCGGCCAAAGGTACGCACGGTGAGCTCCGTGGCGTTACCGGCTATTTTACCGGAAGGCAGCTCTACGTTTTCTTTCAGCAGGGCATCCCGCACGTCTGTTGGCGCCAGGCTATAGGCGGAAAGGCGGGCCGGGTCCATCCAGATACGCATGGCGTACTTCTTTTCACCCCATATGCGGATGGAGCTTACGCCGGGAATGGTCTGCAGCTTTTCCAGCAATACGTTATTGGCATACTCCGTCACTTCCAGCTGGTTGCGGGTATTGCTTTGCACCGTCATGGAAATGATGTAATCAGAGTTGGCGTCTTCCTTGGATACCACGGGGGGCGCATCCAGGTCAGGCGGCAGGTTGCGCTGCGCTTGAGATACCTTGTCGCGCACGTCGTTGGCGGCCGCTTCAAGGTCTATGTTCAGCTCAAACTCTACCGTAATACTGCTGGTACCCTGGCTGCTGGAGCTGGAGATGTTCTTGATGCCGGCAATACCGTTGATGGATTTTTCAAGCGGTTCCGTGATCTGTGTTTCAATGATGTCAGAGTTGGCGCCGGCGTAGGAAGTACGCACGTTTACAATGGGCGGGTCAATGGCGGGGAAGTCACGCACCCCCAGGAAGTAGAAACCCACCAGGCCGAAGATCACTATGATGATGTTCATCACAATGGCCAGCACCGGCCGCTTAAGAGATATGGAAGGTAAGCTCATTAGTTAGTTCATTTAAGATTGTAGATCCGATAATTCTCCGTTCGCAAAAAACATTCTGTTCTCTACAGTCTATTGTACCTTGTTGTATTTGATGGGCATGCCCGCTCTCAGCTGCATAATGCCGGTGGTAATAACAGTATCCCCAATATTCAGGCCACTGGTGATCTGTACGTTGTTCTCATCCCTGATGCCGGTTTCCACTATTACAAATTTGGCCTTGCCGCTGTCTGCCACAATCACCGTTTTGTCCCTGGTGCCGGGTATAACAGCCTGGGAGGGCACCATGATAGCGTCCGGCATGTCTTTCAGGAAAATAGTGACCCTTGCAAAGGTGCCGGGCAGCAGGGTGCCGGGGTTGGGTACCATGGCCCTGATGCGGATGGTCCTGGTGGCCACGTCCACCTGCGGGTCTCGCGCGTAAATGCTGCCTTTGAAGGTATTGGTATCTCCCGCGGCCCTGAACATCACGGCATCTCCCTGTTTTACGATGGTGCGGTATTTCTCGGGAATGGAGAAATCTACCTTCAGCGGGTCTATTTGCTGCAGGGTGGTGATGATGGTGGTGGGGGCCACAATGGCGCCGAGGCTCACATTGCGGAGGCCGAGGCGGCCGCTGAAGGGGGCCCGGAGCTCCGTTTTCTGGAGCTGGGTGCGGGTGTAGGCGATGTCTGCATCGTAGGCGCTTACCTGGTTGCGGGTCACGTCTACGTCCTGCCGGCTGATGCCGTTTATTTTCAGCAGGTTCTCCTGGCGTTCCAGGGTGGTTTTGGCCAGCTGTTGCTGCAACTGCAGTTTCTGAAGCTGGGCTTTCAGGTCTTCATCATATATTTTTACCAGGAGGGCGCCTTTGGCCACCTGGGTGCCTTCTTTAAAATAGAGGCCGGTAATGCGGCCGGAAATTTCGGGTTTTACTTCAATTTCTTCGTTGGCCTGGAGGGTACCGCTGGCTTCAATAGCCTGATCGAGCTTAACGGGTTTTACTATGTAGGCGTCTGAAAGCGTGCCGCGGCCGCCACCACGGGTGGGAGCCTTGGCCGCGCCGCCGGCGGCTTCGGGTTCTTTAGGGCTGCTTTTGGCCGTCAGTTTATAAATAAGGAAGCCGGCGAGGGCCAGCGCCAGGAATAACAGAACGATTCTAAAGGTCTTATTGCGCATGTTTCGTGTGTATATAAAGACTATTGCAAATTACGTGATTTCGCGGGCGGACAAATTTAATAATTGGACGTTAAGCCGCTCCCGATCCGGTTTTATTTATGGTTAAGTGGCTGAATACGGGTTTGAATGGTCAACTTGCATGTCGTAACACCGAATTAGGCTGCAAAGAGGGGCTTATATATATAAAGGTGTAAAAAGAAGGCTAAATATGATGTTTTTTAAGTATGCCAGGGGGTAGGCTAATCAGGTTGTAACCCGCTATGCGCGTGATTTGCAGGGGAAATATATATGTTACTGAATTGGAAAATCTGGGTTAAAATTTGGCTATCTCCTTGGCAATTGAATAAAAATTATATTTTTGCAGTCAAGTTTTAAACCAAAAACACTTAAAATTATGTCAGACATTGCATCAAGAGTTAAAAAGATCATCATTGACAAATTAGGCGTTGACGAGGCCGAGGTAACTCCTGAAGCCAGCTTCACCAACGACTTAGGCGCTGACTCTTTGGATACGGTAGAACTGATTATGGAATTCGAAAAAGAATTCAACATCTCCATTCCTGACGAACAAGCAGAAACCATCACCACTGTTGGCCAGGCAGTAGCTTACCTGGAAGAACACGTAAAATAATCCAACAAACCAGAACTGTTTTAATGCAACCAAGACGAGTAGTCGTTACAGGTTTAGGCGCGCTGACACCGCTCGGCAATTCCGTTGATGCTTATTGGCAGGGATTGGCGAACGGTGTATCCGGCGCTGATTATATCAAGCAGTTTGACGCCTCCAAGTTCAAAACCCGTTTTGCCTGCGAACTGAAAGATTTCGATCCTGCCCAGTATATGGACAGGAAGGACGCGCGCAAAATGGACCCGTTCACCCAAACAGCCGTAATAGCGGCAGACCAGGCAGTGGCTGACGCAAAAGTGGACCGGAACTCCGTTAACGTAGACCGGGTGGGGGTGATATGGGGAACCGGCGTTGGTGGGATGATCAACTTCACGAACGAGCTAAAGGAATTCCATTCCGGAGATGGTACCCCGCGTTTCAGCCCTTTTCTGATTACCCGCCTCATACTGGATATAGCCGCAGGGCATATATCCATGCGGCATGGTTTCAGGGGGCCGAACTTTTCGGTGGTATCTGCGTGCGCATCAGCTACCAATGCCATCATTGAGGCTATGTACGCCATCCGCTACGGTAAGGCGGACATGATCATTACCGGGGGATCTGAGAACATCATCAACGAGCCTTGCGTTGGCGGGTTTAACGCCATGAAGGCCCTGAGTGAGCGGAACGATGATCCTAAAACAGCGTCCAGGCCGTTTGACCTGGACCGAGACGGGTTTGTGATGGGCGAGGGCGCCGGCGCACTGGTGCTGGAAAGCTACGAACATGCCATGGCCCGCGGCGCAAAAATTTATGTAGAACTGGCCGGCAGCGGCGCAACGGCAGATGCTCACCACATTACGGCGCCTCACCCGGAAGGGCTGGGCGCGCGCAGCGTAATGACACAGGCATTGAACGATGCAGGCCTGCGGCCGGAAGACATTGATTACATCAACGTTCACGGAACCTCTACACCCCTGGGTGATATAGCGGAAGTGAAGGCGATACAGCAGGTTTTTGGCGAAGCGGCCTACAAGCTGAATATCAGCTCCACCAAATCCATGACCGGGCACCTGCTTGGAGCAGCAGGCGCTGTAGAGTCTATCGCAGTTATCAAAAGTATATTGGAAAGCCTTGTTCCGCCCACCATCAACCACTTCACAGACGATCCCCAACTGGATGCCGGGTTGAATTATACCTTCAACGTTGCACAAAAAAGAGAAGTAAGGGCGGGGCTCAGCAATACCTTCGGGTTTGGCGGCCATAACGCCTCTGTTGTTTTCAAAAAATTTGTTCCTTGATTGTGTGAAAATACTTCCAGGATATTTATATAAGCTCATCTACGGGAAAAGGCAATTGTACAAAGACCTTTACAACTTGCTGGGGTTTCACCCCGGTAACCTGGCATTGTATGAAGTAGCCTTAAGCCACCGCTCCAGCAAGGAAAAGTTCCTGGAAAGCAACGAGCGGCTGGAGTACCTCGGTGATGCCATCCTGGGCGCAATAATCGGGGATTACCTCTTCAAAAAATACCCCTACAAAACAGAAGGCTACCTGACGGAAATGCGCTCCAAAATAGTGAACCGGCAGCAGCTGAATGATATTGCCATCAAAATGGGCCTGCGCAAGCTCACTATTTACGATAAGTACAACTCCTTCCTCAAGATCAGCCAGATATTCGGCAATACGCTGGAAGCGCTGGTAGGGGCCGTTTACCTTGACCGCGGGTATAACCAGACCAAACAGTTTGTTCACAAGCGCATACTGGTACCGTACATAGACCTTGAAGCGCTTGAAACGGTAGAAATGAACCACAAGAACAAACTCTACGGCTGGGCCAACAAAAACGGCAAAACCCTTGAGTTTGAGCTCATTGAAGAACAAATGGACAACGGCCGCCGCATTTTCACCGTGGGCGCCATGCTGAACGGTGAGCTGATCTGCACCGGCAAGGCCTTCAATAAAAAAGACGCCAGCCAGATAGCCGCCTCCCAGGCCATAGAGCTGCTGGGCATTGGAACTGACGACGGAAAATGATCCTTCCCTTCTTATCTCGATCTCACATCCACTCTTAAAATTGTTTTCAACCGCTCCGCCGGCGTTTTGCCGGGGTCAGTAATGTATACCTCACGGTGGGGGCTGCTGGCTTCCAGCTCATGCTGGGCAATATAACCGTAAAGTTTTTGCAGGGAAGGCGCTTCTTCATGATAAGAGCCGGTGTGCAGCAGTTGTACGGCCAGGGTGGCGGGGCAGCGGTCAAACGCAAATTCATCGAGATAACGCAGCTTCCGGTTGCCGGCCAGCGCAATGGCCTGCTTGCAATCGTTCACTGTTACAAATGCCGGCAGCTGGATGAGCAGTTTCCAGTACCATTCTTCCTTTGGCACCTCCGTGAGCTGTTCTCCGCCGGGCGTCCACCACAGGCCTTCGAGGGCAGGCATTTTAAAATCGTTTCCCTGCAGCTTGCAGATCTTTTTGATGTTGTAGGCAGCCGCGTACAGCGCCTTCATTTTTGCGGTAAACAGCGCCGCGGCGGGGTCTCCGTTGCCTTCCACGGCCAGGTAGCTGGCGGCAGGTATGGTTACCAGCTCGGGGGCGGGTTTGGAGCGGTAATAGTGTTTCTGTTCTTTGGAGAGGTCTGTTTTTTGCATGACTGTTTGCATTTCATACAAAGTAAACAGCCGGGTATGACAGCCCTATGTCAGGAGTAATGGCCGCGTAATTCTTCTATGTGCTGGCGCACCATTATTTTGAGGTCTTCCGGTTCCACAACGGTGGCCCGGTTGCCCATCATCAGCAGCCAGCGGGAAAAATAGCCAAGGCTGTTGTACATAAAGGTTATTTCTACATAATCATCCACCGTTTTTTCCTGCACCATGCCGTAATGGTATTTCTGCTCTCCCAGGTAACGCGCTATATCATGCCGGAACTGCACCCTGATGAGCGTAGGCTGGTCAGGGTCTGCCTGGAACTCGTTGGCAATGTATTGCTGCAGGCTGATACGGCTGTTTTTGTCAAACGCCTGCTCCGTGAGCGTCAGGGATTTGATGCGGTCTGCCCTGAAATCCCGGTAGTCATTGCGGAGGCGGCAGTAGCCAATAAGGTGCCAGCTGCTGTTCATGTGGAATATGCCGATGGGCTCCACTTCGCGGCGGCTGGTGGAATCACTGTAAAAAGAATAGTATTCAATGGAGAGCACGCGCTGGCGGGCCACGGCGTCCTGGATATCACTCAGAAAGCGGTTGGGGAACGCTGATTCTCCCCGGCGGCCGCGCAGTACGGCAATGTTCTCGTCCAGAGACTCCAGGAAGTCTTTATCACTGCCCCGCAGCACCGCCCGTATTTTTTGCATGGCGTTGCTGAATTGCTGCCGGTTGGAATGGTCACTGTGCTGCTCCATCAGTTTTTCCCCGGTAAGCAGGGCCGCGGCCTCTGTACGGTTGAACATCACCGGTGGCAGGTGGTAGCCTTCCACGATGTAATACCCTGTGCCGGCTTCCGCTCCAATAGGCACGCCGGCTTCTGTAAGCGCCTTCACATCGCGGTATACCGTGCGCAGGCTGATGCTGAAGCGGTCCGCAATTTCCTGGGCCTTTACTATTTTTTTGCCCTGGAGCTGTACAAGAATGGCAGTAAGCCGGTCTATTCGATTCATACGCCAAATTTACATTTTCCCGCGCTAGAGCAAACGCCGGCTTTTTTTTCCTCGTATTTAAACTTACAGAGCGGCTGCCTGTCTAACAATGTGACCTGGTAAAAAAACGTGTTTCAACACGCATGTATTTGTGAAATACGGCGTCTAATAAGTCAAAAACAACCATTTGAAAGATATTCAACCGGTTAAGCGGTTGTAAAGTACTAGTTGCTGTTACAGCATATAGTTAGGTTAAATGGTAAAGCCCTGGCAATTCTTTGCCGGGGCTTCCTTTTTGGGCCACTGCGGCCCTTTCATTTGCAATCAATAACAAATTTTTAACACCTATCCGGTGCATGGGCATATAAATTTGGAACAATTGCCACCCGCAAGGGCGGCAATGAATTAAATTGGAGCGTATTGTTGGGCCTGGGGTTCTCCCCGGGCCCTTTTATATCTGCAAGGCCGCCTTTCATTAACGAGAGCTTAACAAATCGATCCGTACCGTGTTATTAATTTAGGCAGGGCATTCCATCCAGTCAACCGAAAAAAATCACCTCAAAAGTTCAGTATTTCAGATAGTATGGCAGACTTTACCTGCGCAGCTTTTATTGCGCCGCCCCGTCTTTATTTTGTTAATCAATTGTTGTGCAAGGGCTTAAAAAAAGAAGGAACATGTTCAGCCAAAGCTTAAATAAGATCAAAAGAACAGGGCTTACGGCCGCTGTGGAAGAAGACGATGCCAGGAAGATCATGGTGGTCAATTCCTTCAGCTTCCTGACGGCATTGCTGTGTACCTTCTGCGGGATATACCTCTCCGTTATATCAGGCTACTGGATGATCTTTTATACCGCTATGGCCTTTGTATGCGGCTTTCTCAGCATCCTGCTCTTCAACAGCAAAAGACGGTTTGCCGCGGCCAAATTCGGGCTGCAGTTCGTGTTCTGTTCGGTCATGCTTTATTACGGCTGCCTGTTCGGGGAAAGCACGCAGGTACATTTCCTGGGTTTGTTCCTGATAGGCGTGCCGCTGCTCATCTGCTCAAGAAAAGAACGTGCCCTGCGCTGCCTGTGCCTCACCATGCCATTGCTCACCCTGTTTTTGCTGGAAACCAATTATTACTACCAGGTGTTTACGCCTATGGAAATGGACAGAAGCACTACTTATATGTTCCGCTGGCTGATCATGACGGTGGTGGTGATACTCAACTTTATGGTGATCACCTTTCACCAGCAGAATATCACTAACCTCTTGCAGCGCCTGCACCGCAGGGCTGAGTCTCTCAGGAGAAGGAACCAGGTGGTGCTGCAGAAAGAGAACGAGCTGAAAAAGGCCAACCGCCTGCTGGAGCATTACAATGAAAAGCTGGAGTGGGAAGTGGAGCAGCGTACCGGGGAGCTGAAAACCAACAACATCATACAGGAAAAAATGCTGGTAGACCTGAACCGGAGCATGGACCAGCTGCGGGAAAAAGATGCCGAGCTGGAAAGTTACGTCAAGGAGCTGGAAACCCTGAAAAGCAGCCTGGTAGCGGCCCGCGACGAAGCAGAACGGGCCAATGCGGCCAAATCTGTTTTTCTGCGGGAACTAAGCCACGAGATCAGGAACCCCCTCAATGCTATTATAGGCATCAGCTACCTGCTGCTGAACGATCAGCATAACCGCAACAAGATACCGCTGAGCATTGTGAACTACATAGAGAATATCAGCACCAGCGGGCATAACCTGCTGGAGATCATTAACAATGTGCTGGAGCTGGCGCGTATTGAAGCCGGCAAAACAGATAACATCTGCGAAGCGCCTTTTGTATTGCGGGAATGGGCACACAGCGTGGCCAGCGTGTACCAGCATGCGGCAAGGGTAAAGGATGTGAGTATTCACGTGCAGATAGACCACAAGCTGCCGGTGCAATTGCTGGGAGACCGTGTACATCTCACCCAGGTGGTCAACAACCTGCTGGCCAACGCCGTCAAGTTCACGCCGGCGCAAAAAAAAGTAACGCTTTCCTGCTTCCGGGAAGGTGCGGACGCCTGGTGCATCAGGGTAACGGACGAAGGGGAGGGCATACCCGGTGAAAAACAGTTGCTGATCTTCCAGCCTTTTGAACAGGCAGATGCTTCCATTCACCGGCGCTTTGGCGGCACCGGGCTGGGGCTCGCCATTTCCAAACGCATTGCCGAGCTGCTGGGCGGGCAAATAACGGTGTGGAGCCAGCAGGGAGCAGGCACTTCATTTACCGTAACCCTTCCGCTGCGGCAGGGCATTGCAGTACAAATTCCCGGCGGGGAGCCGGTGGCGGCAGAAAAGCGGCCGCAGGCAGATAAAAAAGTGTTGCTGATGGAAGACAATGCGGTAAACCGTATGGTAATGCAGGAATTTTTTCAATACCTGGGCATGCCCCTGCTCATGGCAGACAACGGGGAAGATGGCTTGCAAATGGCCCGCAGGCACCTGCCTGACATGATCATTCTTGACATGCACATGCCCCGGCTGACCGGGCGTGAGGTGATCCACGCCATACGGCAAGACCCTGTGCTGCAGCATGTGCCCCTGGTGGTTATTTCTGCAGACGCCTTCCGGGAGCAGCAGGAACTGGCTTTACGGGAAGGTGTGAACGAATATCTCATCAAGCCGGTGCAGTTTGACGAGCTGCGCAGGGTGATAGACAAATACTTCAGCAGCGCCGTGTTGGGGAAAGCGCTGGCCGCAGGCACCTGTTAAATTATTGTGCCCCGCCGTAATGCCGGGTAATGGCCTCCGCCAATTGCCCTACCAGCACGGCATCAGCCGGTTCGCCGCTGCTTCGCGCACGCAGGTTATCTTCTTCGTCCAGCTCAAAAATAATGGTAGAGGGGCCGTTGGTGATGTGAAAAGAAACGCCGTAGCCCCTGGCATATGGCTGCACCTCATATGTTTGGTCTCCTATTGTTACTGAAAACGGCTCCATGTTGGGCAAAGATACGGCGCCATGGCATTTCTCGCTCCCACCATTCAGATGCCTTTTACAACCATTCAGTCCGTTCTCCTTTCCCGCAGCCGGCAGTACCCGCATTTTTGCAGGAAAAACCCCCAATGAGAACATTTTTACTTTGCTGCTGCCTGCTTGCCGCCCTGCCGTCACTGGCCCAGCCTTTGCCGGGCCAAACGGTGAAGGGCCGGGTTACAGACCATACCACACACCGGCCGTTGCCAGGCGTTACCATCTCCATTCCAGGCACCGCCATGGGCGCCGTTACCAATGAAAGCGGGGAGTTCAGAATAGCGGCCGTGCCTGTAGGCCGCCACACGCTCAGGGCCGGCCTGCTGGGTTACGAGGCCGTGTTGTTGCGCAGCATAGAGGTGAATGCCGGCAAAGAAACCGTGCTGGAAATCACTTTGCTGGAAACGGTGGTAAAGCTGGCAGACGCCACCGTAGTGGGTAACAGTCGCCATACGGCCATCAACCCGCTGGCGCAGGTGAGCGCCCGGCAGCTGAACATGGAAGAAGGGATGCGTTACGCCGGCACGCGCAACGACCCTTCCCGCATGGCGCAAAACTTTGCCGGGGTAAGCGGCGCCAACGATGCGCGCAACGACATCATCATCCGCGGAAACTCACCCACCGGCGTGCTCTGGCGGGTGGAAGGGGTAGACGTTCCCAACCCCAACCACTTCAGTACCCTGGGCGCCACCGGCGGGCCGGTCACCATCCTCAATACCAATACGCTGCGCAATTCAGATTTTCTTTCCGGGGCATTTCCCGCCAGTTACGGCAACGCCCTGGCCGGCGCTTTTGACCTTACACTGCGCAACGGCAACAAAGACAAATATGAGTTTCTGGCGCAGGTGGGCTTCAACGGGTTTGAAGCGGCTGCTGAAGGGCCGCTGGGCAAACCGGGCAAGGCATCTTTTATGGTAGACTACCGCTATTCCCTGCTGGCTGCAGTACAGGCCCTGGGCCTCAGCGTGGGCACGGCCGGCAACGTGCCCAATTACCAGGACCTCAACATGAAGATACACCTGCCCACCAAACGCGCCGGCACCTTTAACCTCTTTGCCATGGGCGGTTTAAGCAATATCAATTTCATGCCAGGAGAAGATTCTACCAGCCTTTACAACACAGGAGACCGGGAGCTGAACTCTGTTTCCAACACCGGCGTGGCAGGGCTCACGCACAGTTACAATTTTTCCTCCAACACCTACGGCCGCGCGTTTGCCGCCATCTCTTCCACAGAAAGCAAGCTGGACGAATTTATGGTGAAAGACGCAGTGCGTGACGAACGTACCCTGCTGGTGAATTACAAGCTCACCAAAGCCAGCGCCGGTTACCAGCTGGTACACCGCTTCAGCGCGCGCAACCAGCTCAGCGGCGGCGTGTCCGCAGAGCTGATGCAACTGGCCCTGCACAAGGAGCTGATCAGGAACGGTGATACGCAGTTATCAACGCTTGTCAACACCAAAGAATCTGCCGGCTTTGTAAAGGGCTGGGCAAACTGGCAGCACCGCTTCAGCAACACACTGGTTGCTAATGCCGGCGTGTACACGCAACATTTTGCCTTGAACGGTACGAGTAATGTGGAGCCCCGCTTCAGCCTGCGGTACGCCTTTTTGCCGGGCCATGCGCTGAGCCTGGGGGGAGGCCTCCACAGCCAGTTGCAGCCGCTCGAAATATATTTTTATGAAACGGAAGGCCAGCGTACCAACAAAAATCTCACCGCCACGCGCGCCTGGCATGCCGTGCTGGGGTACGATGTTCAACTGGCGGAAAAACTGCGCCTCAAAGCGGAAACCTACTACCAGCATTTGTTTGACGCGGCGGTGGAGCGGCTTCCAACTTCTTTCAGCCTGCTGACTGCCGGGGAAGGTTTTGGTTTCCCCAATGAGGCCAACCTGATGAATGCCGGGCTGGGCCGTAATTACGGTGTGGAGCTCACGCTGGAGAAATACCTGCACAAAGGGTTTTATTTCCTGTTCACACAAAGCCTGTTCAGCTCAAAATACCGGGGTAGCGATCACGTATGGCGCAACACGCCCTTCAATTCGCAATACGTTACCAATATGCTGGCCGGTAAGGAGTGGACGTTGAAGCCGGGCTTCAACATTGGCGTAGACAGCAAGCTGAGCTATGCCGGCGGCCAATGGTACACGCCTTTTGACGTGCCGGCCACGGTAGCGGCCAAATATGCCGTGTACCAGGAAGAGAAAGCGTTTTCTGAAAGGAACGACGCCTACTTCCGCTGGGACCTGAAATTTTCGTTTACCTGGGAGCTGGGGAAAACCACTCAGAAATTCTTTATAGATTTACAGAACCTGACAGGGAGAGAGAATATCTATACCAGGAGGATCAACACGGAAACAGGCAATATCAGCCGTGTGAACCAGATCGGGCTCTTTCCGAATGTTAACTACCAGTTTACCTTCTAACAGATTACCGGCCTATGCGTAAGAATTATGCGGAACTTGGTTTCAATGATAAATGGTTTGTGCTGCTGGGCATCCCGCTGCTGGGTTTTCTGACGCCCATTATTTACCTGGGCGTGCGGCTGCCGCACTACCCCTGGCAGGCCATGGCGTTTTCCATTGGCATCACCACCATTTTCTGGCTGGGCAACCGGTGGATCATTATCCTCCTGCGGCGCAGGTACCCGCAGCTGGCCCAGTCCCGCAAGCGTATAGCGTTGACCGCGTTGCTGATGCTGCTGTTTGTGATGGCCGTAGCTAATTTTAATGGCCTTACCCCGCCCTTTTGGGAAGCGGAGCCAACTCCCTATCCTGACCTGAACGTGCTGGGCGTGATCAATACGTTGGTGATAGCCGGTATTTATGAGGTGATCTATTACCAGGCGCAACTACGCCTTTCCATACAAGGTCAGGAAGAATTGCGGAATGAAAGCCTGCAGGCGCAGATACGGGCGCTGAAAAGCCAGGTTGACCCTCATTTCCTGTTCAACAATCTTAACACCCTCAGTTCCGTGGTGCACGAGGACCCTAAAAAGGCGGAGCAGTTCATTCAGCAGCTCTCCAAATTGTACCGTCACATCCTGGAAATGCAGGAAACCACGCTCATCACCGTAAAGGAAGAACTGGACCTGCTGCAGGCATACATCTATCTTTTAAAAACACGTTTTGGCGAAAGCCTGCGGGTGAGCCTTGACGTACCGCCGGCCTGCCACGAAAAAAAGATCATCCCTTTTGCCCTGCAGATATTGGTGGAAAATGCCATTAAACACAACATTGTTTCCGCCGCAAAACCGTTAACGGTGCGCATAGAAACCATGGGAGAGCGCCTGGTGGTTACCAACAACCTGCAACGCAAGCTGCAGCCCGTGCCTTCTACGGGCAAGGGGCTTGAAAATATCAACGGCCGCATCAGGCTGCTGCACCACCCTGAAATGCAGTATATTGTTACGGCAGACCATTATATTGTTACTTTACCATTATTCCCTGAATCATGATAAAAGTGGTGATCATTGAAGATGAAGCCCCCGCGGCCAGAAAGCTCAGGGCCATGCTGGAAACGCAGGATGAGGAAATTGAGGTGCTGGCCGTGCTGGACAGTGTGGAAGAATCTGAAAAATGGTTCAACCTCTTCCCGCATCCGGACCTGGTGTTTATGGACGTGCAGCTGGCCGATGGTGTAAGCCTGGAAATTTTCAGTCGCGTAAAGATCAGCGCCCCGGTGATCTTCACCACCGCTTATGACCAGTACATGCTGCACGCTTTCAGGAACAACGGCATAGAATACCTGCTGAAGCCGCTGGATGCACAGGAGCTGCAGCAGGCCCTGGCCAAGTTCAGCCGGTTTTGCCGGCCGCAGGGCGGCGGCGGAGGCTGGGAAGAAAAGATAAACCTGTTGCTGCAGCAGGTGCAGCCCAAGGCTTACAAAGAGCGTTTTTTGGTGAAAAGCGGGCAACAGCTGTATTATGTGAACACGGCAGACCTGGCCTGCGTGTATGCAGACGGGAAGCTGGTGTATGGGCTTGATTTTGCCGGCAAACGGCATATGATGGACGGCAACCTGGCCGGCCTGGAGCAGCAGCTGCCGCCGAGGGACTTTTACCGGGTAAGCCGCCACCTGGTAGTGCATGTAAAAAGCGTACGCCGTATACATCCCTGGTTCAGCGGCCGGCTCAAGCTGGAACTGCAGCCGGCGCCGGCGGTAGAGCTGGAGGTGAGCCGTGACAGGGTGGCCGGTTTCAAAGAGTGGCTGGGCAAATAACCATCCTCAAATGTTAATGGCCCTGTTAACGAAAACCCGCCCGGCTTGCGCTTTCAGCCTAACTGCCGTACCTTTGCACGTGTTATGGCTACTCAAACGGACAGAGAACTGGTGGCACTGGCAAGAGAGGAACCGGTGGCCGGCTTCAGGCTGATATATGACAGGTATTGGGAGTTGCTCTTCAATATAGCGGTAAAACGATTGCAGGACGCGGCTGAAGCACAGGATGTGGTGCAGGAGGTGTTTATGACGCTCTGGAAACAACTGCCCGGCCTGGAACCGCGGGAATCCCTGCTTCCCTATCTGCAGGTGCTGCTCAAAAACCGCATTCTCAACATTTATGCCCGTAATGAAGTAAAGCTGAAGTACATTCTGCAGTTGCAGACCCGTGCGGCCATGGCCCAGGAAAATACCTCCCAGGCGCTGGCCCTCAAGGAGGTGCAGGAGCTGATAGAAAACGCCATATTGCAGCTGCCGCCCAAAATGCAGCTGATTTTCCGCATGAGCCGCGAAGAGCAGATGGCCCCCGCCCAGATAGCCGCACAATTGTCTCTCTCTGTACAAACCGTTAAAAACCAGCTCTACCGTGCCACGGAAAAAGTGCGCCGGATAGTGGGCATCCATGTAAACCCCTCCCTGCTACTGCTGTTACTGCCGGTGGCTGCTTCCTGAAAATTATTTTTTTGCAAAGCGTGGTACGTTCGGGCATCCAGCCTGTACCTAGAGCATAGCCCTGTATATGCTCAACGAAAAATATATCCAATACCTGCTCAAAAAACAGCAGGAGCAGCCGCTTACGCCTGAAGAAGCCGCCGTGGTAGACGCGTGGTACCAGAGCCTTGATGCACTGCCGGCGGAAGAAACGCCTTCTGCCGCCATGTTGCAGCTGGAAGGCTGGGAGCGCATCGAAAAGAAGATACAGCCCCGGCCGCTGCTGCGCCGCCTGCGCTGGCCGCTTTCCGCCGCCGCGGCCTGCATACTGCTGCTGGGCGCCGCCGCCCTGCTTCGCCGCCCCGCCCCGGTAACGGCCACTGCTCAAAGCTGGACGGTGGTAGACTGTCCACCGCATAAAAGAATGAAAGTGACCATGCCAGACGGCTCTTCCATCTGGCTGAACGGTGGCGCCAGGCTGGCCTACAACGCCAATTTTGAAGAAAACCGCCAATGCCGCCTTACGGAAGGCGAAGCCTTCTTTGACGTAGTGCCTGATGCCGCACATCCTTTTACCGTACACACCAGCCGCCTTTCCATTAACGTGCTGGGCACGGCCTTTAACGTAGCGGCCTACGGCCAGCTGCAGAAAGAAAAGATCACGGTAACCGGCGGAAAGGTGCAGGTGTCTGATTCCGCGTCCTGTAATGTAACACTCCAGGCCAACGAAGAAATTGTGTACAGCAGCGCCGGCAATTTTGTGAAGCAGGCGGCTAACGGGCAGCAAACAGACAGCTGGCGCAAAGGCGAGTTCTACCTCACCAACATCAGCCTGGAAGAACTGGCCATCCGCCTGGAGCAGATCTATGGCTACAAGGTGGTGTTTGCCAACAAAGGGCTCAAAAACTGCGTGAACAGCCTGCGTTTTTCGGAACATGAGCCTGTTACCAAAGTATTGGAGCTGCTGAAACTGATCAACAAAGTACAGTACCGCATAAAAGATAAAGAAATCACGCTGCAGGGCAGCGGATGCTAAGTATGCTCTCTTTTCCAAAATCATAATCAACACATCCCGCTGATGAAAGCATCTGAATCAACCAACCTGTTGTTCCGGCTAGTTCCCGGAAAATTATGGATCATGGCCTGCCTGCTCGTGGCAGGCTTCAACATGCAGGCGCGCGCACAGGATTACCTGGACAAGCGCGTTACTATTGCCTTCAGTTACGAAACAATTGCTTCCTGCCTGAAGAAATTGCAGGTTAAAAGCAACGTCAACCTCTCGTACAACGAAAATGAGGTGAAAAAGTACTCCATTAACACGCTGAATTTTAATGAAGCTACCGTTACCGAAGTGCTTGACGGCCTGTTCAAAAACACCAACCTGGCCTACCGTACTATGCCGGAGGGGATCGCTATTTTCAGCAAACTGCAGGAGCAGAAGCCCAAAGCGCCAGACCAGGTGATTAAAGGCCAGGTAACCAGCAGCAAGGAAAAGCAGCCCATACCCGGCGTGTCCATACTGGTGAAAGGCACCTACAAAGGCGTGAGCACAGGTGCGGACGGCAACTTCAGCCTGGCTGTACCGGCAGACCGCCATACGCTGGTATTTTCCGCCATCGGCATGATGACGAAGGAAGTGGTGATTACCGACCCGGAGATGAACGTGGCGCTGGACGAAGACACCAAAACACTTTCCGGCGTGGTAGTAGTAGGTTATGGAACGGTGAAGCAGAAAGACCTTACCGGCTCCGTGTCTTCCATCAACCCGGAGGAAATGAACAAGCTCAACGCCTCTAATTTCGACGTAGCCATGGTAGGCCGCGCGCCTGGCGTACAGGTAGTAAAATCTTCCGGTGCTCCGGGAGCAGTAGCCTCTATCCGCATCAGGGGCGGTACTTCCGCTTTTGGTACCAATGAACCGCTGTACGTGATTGACGGTATTCCCGTAGAGCTGGGAGACGGTTATGGCAACGAGCGCTACATTGCCGATTTCACAAGTAAAATTTCCCCGCTTTCTTCCCTCAACCCGGAAGACATCGAAAGAATAGACATCCTGAAAGATGCCTCTTCCGCCGCCATTTACGGCTCCCGTGCTGCTAACGGCGTAGTGATCATCACTACCAAGCGCGGCAAGGCAGGCCCGAAGCCAAATATTACCGCGGGTTACAACGTAGCATTTGACGATTTTACCAAAACATACAACCTGCTGAACGCAGACCAGTACCACAGTGTAGTGGAGCAGGCCTATAAAAATTCCAACGCTGCCCTGCCCGAAAGGTACATTGCCTACCCTGGCGCCAATACAGACTGGGTGAAAACGGCCACCCGCACCAGCAGCTCCCAGAACGTATACCTCAACATTAATGGCGGCACCAATGATGGCAATACGCTGTACTCTTTCTCTGGCAGCATTACAGACCAGCAGGGCGTAGTACGCCACTCCAGCTTCAAACGCTACAACCTGCGCACCAACCTGGAAACCACGCTGTTTGACAAGATCCGCATCGGTACCAACATCAACTTCAGTGCGCTCAACAACAACGGCAGCACTCAGAGCCAGTTCTACAGCATCATGCAGTACCGGCCTGATGTACCGGTATACCAGGAAGATGGTAAATACGGCGCCGCGCCGGATAGCGTAACGGCCAACCCCTACGTTCGCACGCGTTACCTTTCCACCATTGCCAGCCAGCAACTCATGACCACTTTCTTTGCTGAGCTTGAACTGTTGAAGGGCCTGCGTTTCAGGAGCAGTATTGCCCTGAATATGAATAAGGGCGAGAATGAGCATTATACACCCAGCTACGATCCCTTTGAGGCGCGCAACTTCAGGACCGGCAGCCGGGAAGACGAGAGCAACAGTTCCATTTCCCGCTTGTTTGAAAATACGCTCACTTATCTCAACAGCTTCGGTAAACACAACCTGAACATTGTGGGTGGCGCCAGCTTCAGCACGCTGCGCAGCCGCTTCAATTTTATTGAGTCTACCGGCTTTCAGGACGATGACGTGCTGAACCACCTGGGTGGTGCAACCTCCATACAGGACTATGGCAGCGGAGGTACCAACAGCGGGATGCAATCTTACTTCCTGCGTACCAACTACAACTGGGCAGGCAAGTACTACGCAACGTTTACCGGCAGGGCAGACGAGTCTACCAAGTTCGGTCCCAACTACCGCTGGGCATTCTTCCCCTCTGCTGCGCTGGCCTGGCGCATTTCAGAAGAGGATTTTATGAAAGACGCAACGTGGATGCAAGACCTTAAGCTGCGTTCTTCCTATGGTAAAACCGGCTCCGCCAACTTTGCGGATTTTCCCTACGCCAGCAGGTTTAAGAACGGGAGCTTTTACAGCAACGTAAACGGCGTTTTCACAGACGGTATTCCCAACCCGGATGCACGCTGGGAGTCTACCTACCAGCTGGATGTAGCAGTAGACTTTATTTTCCTCCGCAACAAGCTGCGCGGTTCTATCGGGTATTTTTCCAAGTTCACGAGAGACCAGGTGCTCAACCGCAACGTGATCCGCGAAAGCGGCATGACCACACAGGACTTTAATCTTGGTGATTTCTCCAACAAGGGCTGGGAGCTGCAGATAGGCAGTGATCTGGTTACGGGTAAGAACTTTTCGTACCTGACGGATTTCAATATCACCCGCTACCGTAGCAAGGTGGTGAGCCTGAATGGTGGAGAGTACATGAATATGAAAGTAGGCGAGCCTATCGGTTACTTTGAAGGGTATAAAGTAGCCGGTATTTTCCAGGATCAGGCGGAGATAGACGCCCTGAACAATAAAGCGCCCAACGGTCGCTATCAAACTGCCCGTACCGCTCCCGGTGATTTCAAGTTTGTAGATGTGAATGGGGACGGCACCATCAATGCGTCTGACTACGTGCGCCTGGGCCAGGCGGAGCCTGACTTCTACGGCGGCTGGAACAATATTCTCCGTTACCGGGACCTGGAGCTGACGCTATTCTTCAACTTCAGCGTAGGTAACTATCTCGACAATACAGGCCGCAAAAACCTGCTCATCTTCAATTCCAACACCTCCAATTACGGTGCGGATATCCTGAATGCATGGCGGCCTGACAATAAAGACGCCATACTGCCGCGTGTGGCTTCCGGTGACCCGAATAACAACAGGCGCACATCGGATTATTTTATTGAGAACGCTTCATTTTTCCGTTTGAAAAACATCCAGCTCAGTTATGTGCTGCGCAAGCCTTTCCTGCGCAAAGCATATATCAACAACATCAAGGCTTATGCTTCCGTCACCAACCTGCTCACCTTTACAGGTTACAAGGGGCTTGACCCTGAAGTGAACGCCGCCGCGGCCAACACTTTTGCGCAAGGGCTGGACAATAATATTTATCCGCAAACAAGAACGGTTTCCCTGGGACTTAATGTGAATTTTTAAAACTGAACCATGAAAGCGATATATCATAATATATGGATGGCGGCAGGGCTGGCAGTTACCTGCAGTGCCTGTAACCTGGTGAACGTAACAGATGTAGACCCTGTTAATGAAGTATTTGAGGAGAACGTTATAACCACGGTACCTAAGGCTCAAAGCGTTTTGGCGGGTACTTACGGCCTGCTGAAGGGAACGGAATACCTGACTTACTTCGGAGCCGATGCGGCGTTGATGGGCCTCACCATGAAACCCGGTCCCAGCGCCAGCTCGGAGCAAAACTATTTCGAGAACGACGTGACCGCCCAGGACTACCATGTAGATGCTTTGTACACTGCCTCCTACAAAATCCTCAATAATGCCGCTCACATTATTGAAAAGACGCAGCAGCTGGAATCTAATGATCCGCGTAAAGAGGAAATTGTGTCTGAAGCCCGCGTCATCCGCGCGTTATGCCATTTTTACCTGTTACGCCGCTATGGCCAGTTTTTCAGGCAGGATTCGAAATATGGCATTGCACTGCGAGACATGCCGTTGAAAGAAGTAAAAGCTGAGCCGCGTGCAGACGTAAAAACCGTGTATGCGCATGTATTGGCAGACCTGGCCTATGCAGTGGAGAAGGGGCCGCAGATGCAGGACTCAGCTGCCCCGCTGGATACCCGGGTGGCCCTTTATGCCACACGCCAAACGGCCATGGCACTGAAAGCCAAGGTGCATTTGTACAACCGCCAGTATGCGGAAGCAGCCACCGCTGCGGAAGCAGTGATCAAATCAGGTAAATATGCGCTGGAAGCTAACTTTGCAGACATCTTCAAGAAAAAGACCACCGGCACCAAAGAAGTAATATTCCAGCTGCCGTTTGATGACAAGCAGGGGCGTAATAACAAGGCTTTTATGCTCCGTGCATATTATCTGCCATCTGACTACTACGCGGAACTGATGAAGGCAGACAAGCGCTATGCCGCGGCTATTACATTTACCAGTACCGGCACCGTTCGCAACAACAAATACAACGGCTCTACCTACGGAGGCCAGACCCTCACGGCAGACACCGAATACTTCCTGCGGCTGGATGAGATATACCTCATCCTGGCAGAAGCCAAAGCCCGCCTCAACCAGCCGGATGACGCCCTGGCCGCCCTGAACGCCATCCGCAAACGCGCAGGCATGCCCAATGTTACCACTACAGACAAAGCTGCCCTGCTGGAAGCCATTCGTATAGAAAAAATACTGGAGCTGGGCGCAGAGAGCGGCGAAGACTGGTATGACCTGGTACGTTATGCCACAGAGGGAGACCTGAAAATATCTGACTATAAACCGAATGTACAGAACGAAACCCGTTACATTTTGCCGCTGCCGTTTGAAACCGTGCGTTTGTCTAACGGCGTTACAGAACAAAATCCGGGCTACTAAAAAATTAAATGTATGAACCGATCATTGAAAACCATCTCTCTTTCTGCCCTCCTGAGCGTTTGCATACTTGCAAACGCCCGGGCGCAGGAAGGCATCCGCTTCAACAGCCAGGGCGCTTTTAAAGAAGTGCTGGCGGAGAGCGCAAAAACCGGCAAGCTGGTGTTTATGGACTGTTATACCTCCTGGTGCGCACCCTGCAAGTGGATGGAGAAAAATGTATTTGTGAACGATACTGTAGCCACCTTTTACAACGCCAATTTTGTAAACTATAAAATGGATATGGAAAAGGGCGAAGGGCCGGCGCTGGTAAAACGTTACGGCGTAAAAGTCTACCCTACCTACCTGTTCCTGAACGGCAAAGGTGAAGTGGTGCACAAATCTACCTCCCGCATGGAAGTAGCTGAATTTATGGAAGAGGCCCGTAAGGCCCTTGATCCCAAACGCTCCTTCTTTGCGCTGGAGAAGAAATTTGAGAGCGGAGACCGCAGCAATGAGGTACTGCTGGAATATGCCATTGCGGTGGGCAAGTTTAACCGCCAGAAGGCAGACTCCGTAAGCCGCCTGCTGGTTGCGCAGCTGACGGATGCAGAACTGCTGAAAGAAACCGGCTGGAAAACCATACAGCAGTTTGCATGGAGTGAAACAGACCGGCTGGGTACCTATTTCCTGCAGCACCGCGCAGAATACGCAAAGCTGTATGGAGAAGCCGCTGTGCGCAAAGTGCAGGACAGGCTTACTACTTCCACCCTTTACGGCCTGATACGGAAAAAAGATTCCCTGGCCTTCTTCACGCGGCTGGCGCCCTGGCAGCAGAGCGCGGACAGGGAGCTGCAGAAAAGGGCCCTGCAAATGGAAGCCGACTATTACCTGGGCAGCGGCAATATTGACGGTTTTGTACGGGTAACCAACAAAGGCCTGGCAGACCTGCTGAAAGATGATGATATGGGCCTGAGCTTCATTGCCCGCAGAAGCCAGTACGAAGCCGGCAAAAACCGCCGCGTGCTGGAACAGGCTTATAAAATGGCAAAACGGGCCGTGGAGATCAACCCGGAAGAATACAGCAACCAGAGCACCTTTGCAAAAGTTTGCCAGGAAATGGGCTATAAAGCGGAGGCCTTGAAAGCCGCGGAGAAATCTTATCAGCTGGCGCTGAAAGAAACTTCCAAAATACAAGGGCTGGCGCAGAAGCTGATAGACGAAATTAAAGCGATGTAATGAGAACCCATCCTGTAAAACAACCAGCCGGTCACCACTTTTGGGGCCGGCTGCTTGTTTTATACGGAACCTTGTTATATTTGCCCTGAGTTCTTTACTAATTTCTTTCTTTCCACAGCGCGGTAGGCGGTGAAAGCCGCCTTTAATAAGGAACCGTGTGCAAATCACGGGCTGTCGCGCAACTGTAAGTAACTTCCCGGTTACTGCCATGCATGTTCATTGTATTGACCTGAACAATACGAGAAGAACGGCAGTAATGTTACAAGCCAGGATACTTGCCCGCTGTGTAAGACAAATGCTTTCGCGATTTTGAAGCAGTAGTCGGGAACGGAAGGGCATGCCCCGCTGTGCCCATCATTCCTTATCTTCTACCCAATCCTGAAAGCGTACCGGAAACTGTAAGGAACATTAATGCACATTAATGTTTCACTTAAAAAGTTTGATGCGTATGCTTAAACACAACCTTGGCTACCCGCGTATGGGAGCACACCGCCAGCTCAAAAAATCCTGTGAGCAGTACTGGCAGGGCCGCATTGGCCGTACAGAATTATTCGTGACCGCCAAAAGGCTGCAGGAAGAGCACTGGCTGCTGCAGCAACAGGCAGGAATGGACCTCATTCCCTGTAACGATTTCAGTTTTTATGATCATGTGCTGGATATGAGCCTGCTGCTGGGCGCTGTGCCAGACCGCTATGCCCCCGTGGTTACAGACATTCCGGGCAATGCGGAAATTGACCTTTGTTTTGCCATGGCAAGGGGCTACCAGCAGCACGGGCTGGATATTACCGCCATGGAAATGACCAAGTGGTTTGACACCAACTACCATTACATTGTGCCGGAGTTCACGGCCAACCAGCAGTTCCGCCTGCTTTCCAACAAGGTGTTCAACGCCTTTGACGCCGCCCGCCATTGCCTGGGAACTATTCCCAAACCCGTGCTGATAGGGCCTGTTTCTTATCTTTTGCTGGGCAAGGAAAAGGGCAGCGGTTTTCACCGTATCAGCCTGCTGGAAAGGTTGCTGCCGGTATATATAGCGGCCTTGAAAAAGCTGCAGGAAGCCGGCGCAGTATGGGTGCAGCTGGACGAGCCCTTTCTGGCCATGGACCTCAGCGAAGCGGAAGCAGCGGCTTTCCGCCGTGCCTACGCGGAAATTGCCCGGCAATGCAAAGGCCTCAAACTGATGGTGGCCACTTATTTTGAAGGGCTGCGGGATAATGTGGCGCTGGCCGCCAACCTGCCGGTGTGTTGCCTCCATGTAGACCTCACCCGCGCCCCGCAGCAACTGGAGGAAGTACTGCGGGCGCTGCCACCTAAAACGTCTCTTTCCCTGGGCGTGGTAGACGGAAGAAACATCTGGAAGAATGACTACGAACTATCGCTGTCGTACATACGAAAAGCGGTGGAGGCACTGGGGGAGGACCGGGTGATGATTGCGCCGGGCTGCTCATTGCTGCATTCCCCGGCAGACCTTTCTCTTGAAACAGCGCTGGATGGGGAGATCAGGTCATGGATGGCATTTGCGAAGCAGAAGCTGCAGGAGGTGTATGAGCTGAACGAGATCCATGCCGGCAATACCGCCCTGCTGGAAGCGAACAGGCAGGCCCTTGCACGGCGGCGGGCGTCTGACAGGGTGCACGTAGCGGCGGTAAAGGCGCGTACGCAAGCCATTACAGATGCTGACGCCCGCCGGCACAGCCCCTTTCCTGAAAGGCAACAGGTGCAGGCAGCGCGGCTGAAATTACCCCTGTTCCCCACCACTACCATCGGCTCATTTCCGCAAACAGACGAAGTGCGCCAATTGCGGGCACAGCTCCGGAAAGGCGCTATTACGGCCGAACAGTACAATGCGGCCATTGAAGAGGTAACGCTTGCCGCCATCCGCTGGCAGGAAGAAATTGGCCTGGATGTACTGGTGCATGGCGAGTTTGAGCGGAATGACATGGTGGAGTATTTCGGAGAGATGCTGAACGGTTTTGTTTTTACACGAAACGGATGGGTGCAGAGTTATGGCAGCCGCTGTGTGAAACCGCCGGTAATATACGGAGATGTTAGCCGGCCTGCAGACATGACCGTGCGGTGGACGAAGTATGCGCAGGCACAGACGCGCCTCCCCATGAAGGCCATGCTCACCGGGCCGGTCACCATTTTGCAATGGTCTTTTGTGCGGGATGATCAGCCCCGTTCCGAAACCACTTACCAGATCGCACTGGCCATCCGGGACGAGGTGCAGGCGCTGGAGCAGGCAGGCATCGGCATCATACAGATAGATGAACCGGCCGTGCGCGAAGGGCTGCCGCTCCGCAAATCAGAGCAGGAGGCATACCTGCACTGGGCCATCAGGGCATTCCGGGTAGCAGCCGCAGGGGTGAAAGACGAAACGCAGATACACACGCACATGTGTTACAGCGAATTTAATGACATCATAGCTCATATTGCCGCCATGGACGCAGATGTGATCACCATTGAAACGTCTCGCTCGCAGATGGAGCTGCTGGAGGCTTTTGCGGGTTTCAGCTATCCCAACGAGATAGGGCCGGGCGTGTATGATATTCACTCTCCCCGTGTGCCAACGGTAGCGGAAATGACGGCATTGCTGCAAAGAGCGGCAGAGCTGCTGCCGGTACGTAACCTTTGGGTGAACCCTGACTGCGGATTGAAAACCAGGAAGTGGCCGGAAACAAAAGCAGCTTTGGAGAACATGGTGGCTGCGGCCAGGGAAGCGAGGCTTGGAATAGGAGTAGATGTAACGGTATAGGCCGGGTTATACAAAAGGGGCTGACCGTTATTTTGGTCAGCCCCTTTGTTTATAGATAGTTATTTTTTCTCTAATGCGCGCCATACAATGGCTGCTGCAACACCGCCCACAATGGGGGCCACAATGAACAGCCACAGCTGCTGCAACGCCTTGCCGCCTGCAAACAGCGCCGGCCCGAAGCTGCGGGCAGGGTTTACGGAAGTACCCGTGATGGGGATGCACACCATGTGGATCAGCACCAGCGTAATACCAATGGCCAGGCCGGCCATGGTACCATTTCCCCATTTAGAGGTAGTACCGAAGATGACAAAGAGAAAAAGGAAGGTAAATATGGCCTCTGCCAGGAAAGCGGAGGTAAGGTTATAACCACCGCCATACCCTTCGCCCCAGCCGTTGGAGCCCAGGGCATATTCTCCCAATGCCCAGTCCGGGTGACCTGACTGGAGCAGATAAAGCACTCCCGCGGCAATAGTAGCGCCAATGAACTGGGCAATAATATACCCCAGCGCCTCATTGGCCTTGATCTTTCCTGCGGTGAGCATGGCAACAGTAATGGCGGGGTTGATGTGGCAACCCGTGATGCCGCCGATGGCATAAGCCATGGCCACCACAGACAGGCCAAAGGCGAAAGAGATGCCCAGCAGCCCAAGGCCTGCCGGCCCGCTTGCGTTAACGCCGGCTACCACAGCGGCTCCGCAGCCAAACAATACCAAAGAGAAAGTACCTACCATTTCGGCGAAGTACTTTGTTGAAGATTTGATTTCCATGTAGATCGAGGTTTGGTTGCACAATAAACAACAATAAACCGGGAAATGTTTACAAAACCCCGAATAAGTAGGTGGCTTTTGGCAACATACTTGTGGTGACATTGGCACACCAAAGCCATTATCTTATGAAACAGCCCCCCTTTTTTTCATGCACCCTGGCATGCTGCGTTTTGCTGCTGGCCGCGTGCAATAACGCCCGCCAGCGGTCTGCCGCACAAACAGACAGTACGGTGATGACAAACGCAGCGGCAGACTCCCTGCCGGGACCATACGCAACAGATACCGTGAAAAATTTCAGCAAGGTGATTGGCTGGCCGGAAGGCAAAACGCCCCTGGCGCCAGCCGGCTTTGTGGTAACAAAGTTTGCGGACAGCCTGGAAAACCCGCGTTGGTTATACGTGCTGCCAAACGGAGATGTGCTGGTGGCGGAAGCAAAAAAGAGCCAGGGGCTGCTTAAAAAGGCCGGTGAGGTGATCAGCGGCAAAGCCAAATCAGAAAGCGGCGGTGGCAGTGCAGACAGGATCACCCTGTTGCGGGACGCCGACGGTGACGGGCGTGCGGAAGTGCGGGAAGTATTCCTCAAAGACCTTCATTCCAACTTCGGCATGCTGGTACTGGGCAATCAATTCTACGTGGCCAATACGGATGCCTTGCTGGTGTTTCCTTACCAGCAGGGTAAAAAGCCCTCCGGCAAGGGCAAACAGATACTGGCATTGCCCGCAGGCGGTTACAACAACCACTGGACGAGGAACATTATTGCCAGCAACGATGGCTCAAAAATATATGTGAGTGTTGGCTCCGGCAGTAATGTAGCTGAAAATGGTATGGAAAATGAAGCCCGCAGGGCTTGTATTATTGAAATAAATCCTGACGGCAGCGGCGAACGTATTTTTGCCTCCGGCCTCCGTAACCCTGTAGGCATGGATTGGGCGCCTGGTACGCAAACGCTGTATACCGTGGTTAACGAGCGGGACAACCTGGGAGATGATTTGGTGCCCGACTACCTGACCGCCGTGAAAGACAGCGGCTTCTATGGCTGGCCATGGTACTACTGGGGCCAATATGAAGATCCGCGCCTCACCAACCCGGATTCAACGATGAAAGCACGTTCCATTACGCCAGACCTTTCTCTTGGCTCACACACAGCTTCACTGGGCCTGGTGTTTTACGATCAGCAAAGCTTTCCTGAAAAGTACCACAACGGCGCCTTTATAGGCCAGCGCGGCTCCTGGAACCGCTCTTCACTGGCGGGTTACAAAGTGGTATTTGTGCCGTTTGCAGAAGGCCGGCCCGGCCAGCCGGAAGACTTCCTGACCGGTTTTATTGCAGATGCCGCCCGCAGTGAAGTATACGGCAGGCCTGTGGGGCTGGCGGTATTGCCCGGCGGCGCTTTATTGGTAGCGGATGATGCAGCCAATACAATATGGCAGGTGCGAAAGGAATAACAGGTGTAATCGGCCACAAAAGGGCCGGAAGCGATGGAGATCGCTTCCGGCCTTTGTTTTTATGCAGCGGCAAAACCGCCGTTCCGTTTAATCAAGCTGTATCTCAAACTGGTCATAGTCAGCTGTTCTCCATGCAAACTGCTGCGTGGTAGGAGAAATGGCAAACAGCGGCGAAAAGGTTCTCACCTTTACCGTGTTGTTGGCCGTGAACTCCAGTATGCGCAGCCAGCCGTCTCCACCATTTCCGAACCAGCCGCCGCCCAGCGCCTGGGCGTTGAACACCATCTGGTGCACTTTTTTGCCTGCGGCGTTCAGATCTGTCCGGAAGGCAATATGTGCACGGGCATCGTCCGGCGCACCAATGTGGCCGCCAAACACCATCCGTATATTCTTTGATGGCTTGATCAGCTTTTCAAAAATGGCCGCGCCGTAGTTGCGGTCTTTCAGCAGGTATTTTTCGCTGACAATATGCTCATTTTTGGCGTTGAGGTAAGAGTGGGTCAGCACTATCACAAAATGATCTTTATACTTCGGCTGGTTCACTACGCCGGCGGCCCAGGTGAGCACCGTGTCACGGGGCGCAAACTCCAGGTTGAGCACCAGCATTTTTTTGCCGTGAGGAGAGGTGAATTCAAACGCTGCGTTTTCCAATGTGGGAATGCCCTGGCCGTTCAGTGTTACTTCACGCAGCATTTTTTGCGTGAGAAAGTTCTTGTCTACCGGAAAATATTCATTGTAGCGGGTGATGCGTATCTCCGCGCTTTTGTAGCCATAGTCGTGGTTACCGGTGGCGGCTATGTACGGCACTTTCCCGTCAAGGTGGCTGAATGCGCGGGCTACCGCTTCCCACTGGTTTTTGCTGGGCTGGTTGCCCACCTTGCCGTCAGGGTTGATGAACTCGTTTTGTTCCACCAGGTCGCCGGTACAAAGTACCAGCTTTATTTTCAGGGAGTCTATGCTTTCCGCCACCCATTGCGTCATCAACTCAAACAAGGGCTGGTTGCGGCTGAACTTGTTGTAGGTCTGCGGGTCGGGCACCAGTATCATAGACCAGGAGTCTGGCCGGCTCAGGGCCGGGGCCGTGTATTTTTGCTGGGCGGTTGCCGAAAGCGCCAGCAGGGTGGCGCATAGCAGCAGCGCGGGGCGCAGCCTGCGCGTGAAAAGCTGTAGTATCATGGAAAGTGGATTAAGTTCATTTTTTTAGCGGGAGAAAGTTAGCAGCAATTTTACAGGCATGCAACAGGTAGGCGGTTTTTTGTGATCAATGGCGGGAAAAGAACATGAAAGCCGTACTTTCAACCTGTAAAAACATTCCTGTCATGCTCGATATTCCTTTTTATATACCCTTCACATTCATGCTCACCACCTTTGCGGCATTGTTTTTCTTTTACCGGGCGGGGCAAAGTGCCGCGGTACTGTACATTCTGCTGCTATGGCTGGCGCTGCAAGGCATTCTGGCGCGCAGCGGCTTCTATACGGTAACGGATACACGCCCGCCAAGGTTTCTGCTGCTGGTGCTGCCACTGGTGCTGGGCATTCTCCTTATTTTTCTCACCAGGGGCGGCAGGGCATGGATGAACGGGCTGGATTACCAGCGGCTTACCTGGCTGCACGTGGTGCGCGTACCTGTGGAGCTGGTGCTGTTCTGGCTGTATGGCCAGCAACTGGTACCGGCGCTCATTACTTTTGAAGGCCGCAACTTTGACATTCTGAGCGGGCTTACAGCCCCCTTTATTGCCTGGTATGGTTATATGCGCCCACGGCTGCCCAGGGGGATGCTCATAGGCTGGAACCTTTTCTGCATGGCCCTGCTGCTCAATGTAGTCATACATGCCATACTCTCGGCGCCTACGCCCATCCAGCAGCTGGCATTTGACCAGCCCAACCGGGCGGTATTGTACTTCCCTTTTGTGTGGCTGCCGGGCTGCATTGTACCACTGGTACTTTTCAGCCACCTGGCCGCCATCAGGGCGCTGATCAAAAAAAATGAGCTACCAGAACACGGTATATAAGGCCGTCAGAATGCCAATGATGATCACGGAGCCCACAATAAAGCCGGGAGATGTGCGGAACATGGAGGTGTCTATTTCTATAATGGGCTTTTCAGGCGCCTTGTAGGGTTTGGACAGGCTGATCACGATCATCAGCAGAATGAGCAGGCCGAAGGTGATGCTCATCCTGTCAAGGAATGGAAAATCAGGGAAGGCGCCGCCCGTCCACGCAGGTAAAAATTTCAGCACCGTAGAAATAGGGATGGTGAGCAGGGCCGCTGTCATGGCGGCGCCAGCGGTGGTGCGCTTCCAGAAGAAGCCCATCAGGAAAATGGCCAGCACCCCGGGAGAAATAAAGCCTACATATTCCTGTATGAACTGGTAGGCCTGATCTAGCGAGCGCAGCGCGGGCGTTACAATGGCTGCAAGCAGCATGGCAATGATCACGGCCCAGCGCCCGGTGAGCACCTGCTGCCGTTCTGTAGCGTTTTTATTGAAGTACTTCTTGTAAATGTCCAGCGAAAAAATGGTGGAAATGCTGTTGGCCTTGCCTGCCAGGGAGGCCACAATAGCGGCTGTGAGCGCTGCAAACGCCACGCCTTTGAGGCCTGGGGGCAGCAGGTTCATGAGGGTGGGGTAGGCATGGTCTGGCTTCAGCACGCCGTTGGCGTCACGCATTTCCTGTGCAAACAGGCCGTTCTTGTGCAGTACGAACATCACAATACCCGGCAACACGGCAATAACAGGCACCAGCAATTTGAGGAAGGCGGCAAACAAGATGCCCTTCCGCGCCGTTTTCAGGTCTGCGCCCAATGCACGCTGTGTAATATACTGGTTGCAGCCCCAATAGGCCAGGTTATTGATCCACATACCGCCTACCAGTACCGAAAGCCCCGGCAGGTCTTTATAGTAAGGATTGCTTTTGTCGAATATCATGTGGAAATGTGAAGGGGCTTCCTTCCGCAATACAGACAGCCCTTTCAGGATGTTGCCGCCAAACCCGAAATGGTCTGCCAGCAGCGACAGGGCCAGGTAAGTGGTTACCAATCCTCCCACTATCAGCACCAGCACCTGTATCACATCTGTATAGCCTATCACCTTCATGCCGCCCAGCGTTACGATCACGGAAAATATGCTGAGGCCAGCAATACACCATTCAAAGGAAATGGTAGAGATGGAAGCAATGGCCAGCGCACCGAGATAGATGATGGAGGTCAGGTTCACGAACACGTACACCAGCAGCCAGAACACGGCCATAACGGTGCTCACCTTGTCGTTATACCGCTTGGCCAGGAACTGGGGCATGGTGAAGATGCGGTTCTTCAGGTACAGCGGAATAAAAAATACCGCCACAATAATAAGCGTGGCGGCGGCCATCCATTCATAGGTGGAAATGGCCAGGCCCAGCGCAAAGCCGGAACCAGACATGCCGATAAAGTGCTCCGCGGAAATGTTGGAAGCTATCAGGGATGCGCCAATGGCCCACCAGGTAAGAGAGCCTTCGGCCAGGAAAAATTCGCTGGCACTGGCGGAGGCATTTCTTTTTTTATGGTATACATAGTACCCGTAGGCTGCAACGGCAATAAAGTATATAAAGAATACGATGTAATCCGCAGCTTGCAGTTTATTCATACGCAGTGGAATCAGTTAGCCTGGCTGGTAAAGATCAGAATTTCAGGGTACGGGGAAGGTATTTGGCCACCAGGTCTTCATAATACGGCCGCAACTGCTTCCAGTCCGGGGGCACCGGGCATTTTGAATAAAGGTCGTAAGGATTGAAGAGCTTTACCCATTTGAGCATTTCACGGTCGTGGTCATCCAGCAGGTAGTCATAGCTTCCCTCCCGGTGCCAGGAGTAGAAGGAGTGGTACCGCAGCATGTAGAGGGCCGGTTCCGGCAAATGGTCTTTCATCATCTGGTACACATACTCATCGTGCCCCCATGACATGTTCACATTGCGCAGCCCGCAGTTTTTGCTGTAAACGCCCAGCTGGGTTTGAAATTTGGGGTTAGCAAAGTCAGGATTATGATGGAAAAACTCAGGGTATACTATTTTATCGGAATAGGCGCAGCCTACGGGGAAGGTGTCTCCCACCACAGCCCACTGCGGTTCGCCAAAGAGGCAAAGTACCTTGCCCATGTCATGTACCAGGCCTACCAGCACCATCCAGTCAGGATGCCCGTCTGTACGGATGGCCTCTGCGGTTTGCAGCAGATGCTGAAACTGGTCCAGGTCGGTATCAGGGTCAGAATCATCTACCAGCTGGTTCAGGAAGTCGAACGCTTCCCATACCGGCATTTCTTTTTTATCAAAAGAAAGATAGGCGGCCCTTTTTTCCTGCACAAAATCATACGTCTGGTAAGTGTGGTTCAGGCGGTAAAACTCTTTCACCGTATCCCTTTCCGGGGATTCATAATTGCGGAACTCCGCCTCCGTTTTCTCTTTGGCAATGGTGCCCGGCTCAGGGTAACGCTGCAATACGGCATCTTCCCATTCATCGAGACTGTTCAGCGGGTTAATCTCTTTGGCGGTGAAATCGTTTTGTCGGGTGTTCATGACGCGAGAATTTACGGTGAGGTACTTCCCTAAATATCAGGTTTTTTGCAGATTCTTTCCAGAATAACAGTAGTTTTATTTACGAAACCGTTTTCGTCTTTTCCATGAAGCATGTCACTATCAGGGCGCTGGCCCGGGAGCTGAATTTATCTGTTTCCACAATATCCAAGGCGTTGCGGGACAGTTATGAAATAAGCGCTGAAACAAAGCAGCGGGTGCTGGCATTGGCGGCCACGCTTAACTATACGCCTAACCCTTACGCCAGCAGCCTGCGGGGCAAAAAAAGCCGCACCATAGGCGTGGTGGTGCCGGAGGTGGCGGACAGTTTCTTTTCACTGGCCATCAACGGTATAGAATCTGTGATGAAAGCGATGGGTTACCACGTATTGATCTGCCTCACCCATGAACAGTTTGACAATGAAAGGCTGATTTTGAAGGAGTTCCAAAGCGGGCGGGTAGACGGGGTGCTGCTGTCCGTATCCCGCGAAACGCTTTCCGGAGAGCACATCCGCGACCTGGCGGCGCAAGACGTACCGGTAGTATTTTTTGACCGCGTGCTGGATGAAGTACAGGCTGCCCGTATTGTAACCAACGATTTTGAAAGCGGCTATGCCGCCACGGCCCACCTGGTAGAGAACGGCTGCCGCGAAATTGTATACCTGGGCATTTCCGAAAGCCTTTCTATCAGCAACCGCCGCATGGAGGGCTACCGCCAGGCGCTGGCAGACCACCGGCTCACATGCCGCGCCGGCAACGTAGTGGCCTGCACCAACGATGCCGCTGAAAACTACAAGACCGTAAAAAAAATGCTGCAGCGCAAAGCCTCCCGGCCAGACGGTATTGTGGCCTCTGTGGAAAAGCTGACCACCACGGTATACCAGGCCTGTAACGACCTGCGGCTGCGTATTCCTGCAGATGTAAAGGTGGTATGTTTCTCCAACCTTGAAATTGCCACCATCCTCCATCCCTCCCTGACCACCATTACCCAGCCTGCATTTGAGATGGGGCGGGCGGCCGCCAGCCTGTTACTGAAAGCAATAAAAGGGAATAACGTGATGAGCGCTGAAATGGTGATCCCTTCCGTGCTGATACCCCGCGGCAGCAGCTTGCGGTGAAAATAACTATTCAAATACCTGGTTGGCCAATGTGGGCCATATAGCCGGCAGGCTTATTCTGGGGCCGCGGCAAAGGTAAAGGCCGATGTTGTTCTCTTCTTTTATAGCGTAGGGGTGGCGAATGGTAGCTACAAGCTCCGCGTGTTCGAACACTTTGTTCACCGTTTCTTTACTGTTGCCGATGCTGATGGCAATGCGCCCGCTTTTGCGGCCCGGTCCCCACAGCCAGAAGCTGCCATGGCGGCACAGCGGCTCCTTTCCGCCCAATATCTTGATGGCGCCAGCTTCCCCGTAATTGCTTGCCCATAGTACGCACTCCGCCTGCTCATCCGCAGAAAGCGTGGCGTAGAGGCTGTCTACCAGCCGTACCTGCTCTTCCCATCCGAACATATCCGCATAGTCACTGGTAAGCTGGTAGTGGCCTTCGGCATCAGGCTGCTTTTGTTTGTATTCAATGAAGGTTTTTATGGGCAGTATGGGGATGGCGTCAGGCACAAACGGTACCACTGGCAGCAGCAGGAACGCAGCTACCGCGTAGTTCCAGGCCGGCCGCCGCGCAAGCCACTGTTCTGCCTGTACGGCGCCTGCGGCAAAAAGTACGGGATAGGCCGCAAAAAAGTAATAGCCTTTGCTGTTTAATAACCACAACATAAAAAAGATAAACAGCACAGCCACTGCAGCGCTTCTGTATTTACGCAGACGTTGGTGGAAGAAGAGGGCGAAGAGCCCCACCAGGCTCAATAACAGCGTAAACGGAAGCTGCAGCTGGTCACGGGCAAAAGTATTGGGAGCAGACAGCTCATCCAGCCGCTTCACATGCAGCGCCAGCGGAAAGTTGTGCTGCCATTGCCAGATGAGGTTGGGCAGTACGATGAGTAATGCCAGTCCTCCCGCTATGTACAGCCATTTGCTGCTGAACGTGCTGCCGTGCCGGTGAAACAGCAGGCCGGTAAGCGCTCCCCCTGCCCACAGCAGCATCGTGTATTTGTTCATCACCCCCAGCCCTGCCGCAAGGCCCAGCCAAAGCAGGTACCTCGGCTCCCCGGTGTTGATGTAGCGGAGGAGGAAAAAGAACCCCAGCGTCCAGAAGAACTGGTCAAAAGCCACCGGCTGAAACAGCAGATGATTGCGGTAGTAAGGCAGAAAAGCCAGTATGCTGATACCCGCCACGAACACGGCCATTTTTTTACCGCCCATGTCCACGGCCATGCGGCAGCATAACCAGAGTATGCCCAGCCCCGCCAGCGTGGCAAATATGCGCATGCCGGAGAGGTCATAACCGAAAAGCAGGTGAGAAAACCGGCCCGCAAATGCAATGAAAGGCGGGAACTCCATGTAACCCGCGGCCAGGTGCTCACCCGCGGAGAGATGCAGCAACTCATCCCGGTGAAAGCCATAGTTGGCGTTGCCTGCCAGGTGTACGGCCAGTTTCACCAGCAGCAGGGGTATGATAACAGGCAGATATTTTTTCAAAGCGTGGCGTGTTAAAGAACATTTAATTAAATATATAAAAAGCGGTTAATTTCACAATATGAATGGTTCGTTTTTTTCTTTGCTGCTTTGTTTGATAACTGTTTGCAGCTATGCGCAACAGGAAATACCGCTGACCGTACTGCCTTCAGGGCACGTGCAGGTCAGGGCTTCTGTAGACGGGGTAGCGGGCAATTTTATACTGGACACCGGCGCCGGCCTCACCGTATTCACCAAAACTTTTTTTGACAAGTTGCGCCATGCAAAGTTGCAGGACGGCGGGTATACAGCGTTCCGCGCCACCGGCGAGCGTGTTGATGCAGACCTCTATACCGTGCCGGACATGGTGCTGGGCAGCCTTAAAAAGGCGGAAGAAACAGTAAGTTATCTCGATTTTAACCTGGGCGGGCTGGATGGTATCCTTTCCCTGAAACTGCTGGAAACGCAGCCTTTTACAATGGATTTTGACCGGCAGGTGCTGCGGTTTGAAACACCCAGGCAACTGGCCGCCCTGCGCAAAACCGGAACAGTGGTGCCGCTGCAGATAGAGCAGTCCAGGGGCCGTGCGCTGGACATATTCGCGTTCTTTTCCGTGAACGATACCCTTACCCTGCAACTGGCGCTTGACAGCGGAGCGGGTAAGGACGTATATAAGTTCAATGCAAAATACATGCAGCGCCTGGGCATTGATGCTACAGATACGGTAAAGGTGAAGCGGCGGGCCAAAAAGAGCGAGATCAACCCTGCATTTGTTTCTCACACCTATTACACACCTGTAAAAAAGCTGGCTGCCGCAGAAAGCGCTGGTGTGAGTGTATCCGGTATTCCTGCGCAGTTTGTGGACGGGCTTATTTATGACGGTATCATCTGGATCAACTGGATGGGCTCAAAGATCACCATCAATATATCGGCCGCTGAAATGGTGGTACAGCGGAAATAGTTTTGTCTTCGATACAGTACATGGTCCTCTTTTGGCCGTATCAGATTTTTCTGGATGGCCCACCGGAGTCGGGCGTGATTTAATTTGCGATTGCATTTAAAAGCATTTTTATTATGAGCAAAGCAAAATTTTATCATGCAGGTTGCCCGGTATGTGTAACCGCTGAGCAGGAAATCATTTCATTGATCGGTAAAGACAATGTAGAAGTGGTTCATCTTGGAAGTGACAAAGGCAGGATAGCAGAGGCGGAAGCATCTGGGGTAAAGTCAGTTCCCGCACTGGTGGCGCCTTCCGGCAATGTGCTGCATATTAATTACGGCGCCGGTATTAACGATCTGAAATAGAAAACAGGCCATCCTCCGGGTGGAGCGGGCGTACCCAAACCGGTATGCCCGTTTTTATTTTTTAACAGTAGCGCCTATCACCCTGATGCCTTCTTCCAGCTCTGCCGGTGTGAGAGAAGCGTAGCCCAGCCGCAGTGCGTTGAGCGGCTTGCCGTCAAACGAAAAACGTTCTGTGGGAATAACGGACACGCCTTTTTTCAACAGTTTTTGTTGCAATTCTTCGGTGTTGACGGGGCGGTTGAAGGTAACCCAGTATGCCAGGCCACCTTCGGGCTGCTGGTAACTGGCCTGGCGGGAGAGGTAAGTGTTGAGGTACAGGTCCATCAGCTCACGCCTTTCCGCATAAATACCGAAGGCCCTTTTGGCATGGCGGTGAATAGCTCCTTCTTCCATCAGCTCCGCCACAGCCAGTTCCATAATAGTATCTCCCTGGCGGTCAATAATAGAGCGCAGCTGCGCCAGCGAATCAATGAATGCATTGGGGCCGGTGATGTAGCCTATTCTTACCGCAGGGGCCACCAGCTTGCTCAGCGAGCTGATGTAGATAACGTTCTGCGCATGTTCCATACTGGCCAGCGGCAGCATGCTTTTGGCCTCAAAGTGGAACTCGTGGTCATAATCGTCTTCAATAATGGCAAAGCCGTAGCGGTTAGACAGTTCAATCAGCTTCAACCTGCGCTCCACCTTCATGCTTACGGCAGTGGGGAACTGGTGATGAGGCGTAACATATACGGCCTTTATGCGGCGGTTTCTGCAAAGCTGTTCCAGCGCGTCTGTTACCATGCCCTTGTCATCTACCGGTATGGGCACCATTTTGGCGCCAGCTTTCCCGAATATCTGCCAGGCATGCAGGTAGCCGGGGCATTCCATGGCCACCGTGTCACCTTTGGCAATAAGGGTATGTGCGGCCAGGTACAACGCCATCTGGCTGCCGCGGGTAATGCAGATGTTGTGAGGCCCCACGTTCATGCCTCTTTTATGCGCCAGCATGGCAGCCAGCGCCGCGCGCAGCCGCTCTTCGCCCTTTTCATGCCCATACCCCAGCATGCACCAGCGGGCTTTTTGCTGGAATATACGTTTGTAGGCCCTTGACAGTTCCTCCATGGGCGCCAGGCGTACATCCGGCAAGCCATCGTTAAAAGTGATGAGATTGGCCATTACAGGGCCCTGCAGCGGCTGAATGGCATGTTGATTAAACTCGAACCGGTAGCCCGTTTCAGGCGACTTGTCCTTAAACCGCGGCAGCTCCGCTGAAACAAAAGTGCCGCTTTTACCGGTTGTTTCCAGCCAGCCTTCGGCAATCAGCGCTTCATAGGCCAGCACCACCGTTTTGCGGTTCACGCCAATATCTGCCGCCAATACGCGGCTGCCGGGCAAAGGAGTGCCGGGCCGCAACCGGCCCTTTTTTATTTCGGTTACTATACCGTCCGCTATCTGCTGGTAAACGGCCCGCTCGTGCCCGAAATCAATAGCTAGAATGGTGTTCCATGGTCTTAACATCTGGCCCATCTATTTAACTGAAAACTGGATTATCCAGGTCATCCAAATTTACACAAATTTTGCATTGTCAAACACGCAATTATTTCTTCACAGTAAATACAATTTGAACATGGAACAGTTAAAAGAAAAAGAGCAGGCGCAGTTTTCCTCTAAAGACTTTCATCAAACTTTTGCCCGCCCCAAGTACGTGAAACCCGGCAAGCTGATTCACCGAAATGTGGAGCAGGCCGGGGAGCACAACCAGTTTTCAACGGAGCGCAAGCACCCGGTATTTTTTGTAGACCTGCCCACCAAGAACGTAAGCATGACCATTGGCGGTCTGCTCCCCGGCCAGTTGACCAACCGCCACCGGCATACTTATGAAACCGTGCTGTATGTCATAGAAGGCGCGGGGTATACAGAAATAGAGGGGGAGAAAGTAGAATGGCAGGCGGGAGACGCAGTCTACATTCCAAGCTGGGCCTGGCACAGGCATCAGAACCTGAGCAACACGGAGCCAGCCAAGTACATTGCCTGCGAAAATGCGCCGCAGTTGCAGAACCTGGGCGTGGCATTAAGGGAAGAAGAAGGCCGCGACCTTTAATTACAACCCTACGGCGGGCCGCTTCAGCCTGCCGTGTTTTTAGCGAATCAACAAACCATCAACATGCATCAGAAAAATATTTTGCAGGGCATTATTGCCTATCCCATTACTCCCTTTGACAGGCAGGAACGTGTTAACCTGTCTTTATTCAAGCTGCTGGTAGAGCGGCTGGTGCTCTCCGGCGCTCACGGCCTGGCCCCGCTGGGTAGCACCGGCGTGTTGCCTTATCTCACGGATGAAGAGAAGGAAGCTGTAGCGGAAGCCGCTATTCAACAGGTGAACCGGCGCGTACCGGTGGTAGTAGGCGTGTCTAACCTGACCACAGAGCGTACCATATATCATGCGCGGTTTGCGGAGAAAGCCGGCGCGGATGCGGTAATGGTGATACCGATGAGCTACTGGAAACTGACGGAAGATGAAATTTTTACCCACTACAGTAAGGTGGCGGAAAGTATTTCCATCCCCATCATGGCCTACAACAATCCCGCTACGGGCGGTATAGACATGTCTGCCGCACTGCTGAAAAAACTGCTGCAGATCCCTAATGTGACCATGATCAAGGAAAGCACCGGTGATGTGCAGCGCATGCACTACCTGCGGAGGGAGCTGGGCGAAGCCGTGGCTTTTTACAACGGCTCCAACCCCCTGGCCCTCTGTGCATTTGCAGCAGGGGCAAAGGGTTGGTGTACGGCGGCTTCCAACCTGGCGCCTGATAGCGTACTGGAGCTTTACAATGCCGTGCAGGCCAATGACCTGGCAGCGGCAAGAGCGGTTTTTGACCGCCTGTTTGCGCTGCTGCAATTTATAGTGGCCAAAGGTTTACCGCGAACCATCAAGGCAGGGCTGAAAATACAGGGCGTGGAAAGCGGGTACCTGCGCAGTCCGCTGCAGCCGCTGGCAGAGGCAGATTACCGGCAGCTGGAGAGCATATTGCTGGGCGTGCGTTGAAACAGGATGGCGTACATTGGCCATATCACTGTTTTAAAATTACTGAAGATGGAATACAGACAATTGGGCGCATCCGGCTTGCAGGTGCCGGTATTGAGCTTTGGCACCGCTACTTTCGGGGGCGGCACGGAGTTTTTCAAGGCCTGGGGCAGCACCCAGGCAGAAGAGGCAAAACGGCTGATCGGTATTTGCATGGACGCCGGCATCAATTTTTTTGATACGGCGGATATTTATTCAGACGGGTTGGCGGAAGAAGTGTTGGGCAAGGCCATTGCTGGCCTCCAGCGGGACAAGATCATTCTTTCCACCAAGAGCACCTTTACTTTCGGAGAGGCCCCCAACAACCAGGGCTCTTCCCGGTTTCACATCCTGCGGCAGATAGAAGGCAGCCTGAAGCGGCTGGGCACGGATTATATTGATGTGTACCACATGCATGGCTTTGACGGCAATACGCCCGTGGAAGAAACCCTGCATACGCTGGAACACCTGGTGCAGAGCGGCAAGGTGCGCTACATTGCCGCCTCCAACTTTTCAGGATGGCACCTTATGAAATCGCTGGGCATATCTGAGAAATACGGCTGGAGCCGTTATGTGGCACACCAGGTGTACTATTCCCTGGCCAACAGGGAATACGAATGGGAACTGATGCCCCTGGCGCTTGACCAGAAGGTAGGCGGCATCATCTGGTCACCGCTGGCAGCCGGGCGCCTGGGCGGGAAATACCGGCGTAACCAGCCGCTTCCGCAGGAGGGGCGCGTTGCGCAGGGCGGCAGCCCCGTACCGGATATGGTGGTGAAGGAAGATGTGTTCTACAACATTATTGATACGCTAGACGAGATTGCACAGGAAACCGGCAAAACAATGGCCCAGGTGGCGCTCAACTGGCTACTGCAACGCCCTACCGTGTCAAGCATCATTATCGGCGCCAGAAATGAAGAGCAGCTGAAACAGAATCTTGGCGCGGTGGGCTGGCAGCTCACCGTAGACCAGGTGAAGCGGCTGGATGCGGCCAGCGAGATACCGCCCATCTACCCTTACTGGCACCAGCGGCAGAACCTGACGCTGAACCCGCCACCGGTATTTTACTAACTAGGAGGCCCTGCCGGATAAGGTGGGGCCTTTTTTTGCCTGAATAATGCCTGGTACACAGATCGACCTCTGTTGCATGCCCGTAGCATGGAACGTGATAGTCTCAAAAGTTGTCGCTTTCATTTCGTAACCACGCCTGAGCGTATGTATTTATCGATCATATAGTCGGTGATGGGCTTCAACCGGTGGCCGAAGTTCACAGGATGCATTCCCCCTGATGTATAGAACTCAATTTTTCCATCAATTTTGGAATACCATACCTTGCCCTTGGCCTGATAGGTTATGGTGTCAGGTATAGTTATCTTCCTGAAGTTTTTCAACTTCACTGTATCTAACGCTATAATCAATGTATTGGGTATTTTCTGGTTACAAGCTATAGGCTCGTAATGATCTTCCATCCAGTACATGCAACCGCCATTGACATGCGACGGGTGGTTTTTATCTTTCCACCACCAAATGCCACCTGTTCCCAGCACCAGCGACAACACAACGGCCGCCGTTAGTCTTTTCGTGGATTTCCCTTTTACTTTGTCTTGCCCGTTGGCCTCCAGCATTTTAGTCTCCACGTTTGAGTGTCCGCCACCGGCCGGAATTTCAGGAATTATCGGATTTTTTACCGGATTGTCGGGCGCGTTCGTTATGCCTCCCACCACGCCACCTCTTACGACACCCTCATCTATATCGTCATTTATGCTGCCGGAGTACGTTTTCCCGATTTCCCAGGGTCTGCCGGGAAAATCAATTAAAAAGGCCAGAAGTTCTATATTCTTCGGATCTGTACTTTCAGACTTCTTTTTCAGAAAGTTTACCAGCGGCCTGAACTTATCCGTTTCGCAGCGTTGAATGATAGCGAGAGCAGTTTTTGATTCATTCAAGTCTCCACAGAAGTCTCTAATGGCCTTTTCGTCCCGCTTGCTTACACCTTTTTCACATCTCATCACACACTCATCTTTAAGCTTAGCGGGCGTAAGGTGCTTCAAACCGTGGGGCAGAGTGTTATTTATCTTCTTTTGTTCATAGGCTTGCAAGACTAGTTGCTCGTAATCAATAAAAAGCGTTGCCATAAGGGAAATTATAAAGTTGAATAATCGGAATTAGCCCCGTATTTCTGGAATTAAGTAAGGAATATCGGGAATTACCAGAATTATTGGAATTGTTTGTAAATCAGTCTGTTACCTCACTTTATTTTTGTTTCGTAATCGGCCGGCGCCTCCATAGCTAAGAGGCATTTCTGTACAGGGCCAATTCACCAGGCAAAGAAACCGGAAGCCGATAAACGGCTTGGGAAGCGATTAGAGGCTTCCGCGATCTGCGCCTACACTTCCCAAAACAAGTAAGAAGCGCTTCTTCACGCACACACTGACACCGCTGCCGGATGCCCCGGCAACCGGCAGCCTCATTACTCACATTTAAAAATTAAAAAAATGCTACACATTATATTGAGCTTTTTACTGGCATTCGCTTGCCCTAACCATTCCACTCATTGTAATAATGGGAATGGCGATCAGGTCACTACTATGGATGACGATACAGAAGGAGAAACCGGAACGATCCCTCCAAGAAACCCCTGATGTATATTCCTGTGAGGCAAGAATCTTCTTGCCTCACTTTTCTCATCAGATTAATAATAATTCCCTTGAAATTTGGGAATTCTATACTTTTAAGGCAAATAACCCATCAGTGCGAGCCCTAAACTTTATCCTGCCCATACTGTTTGCAGGTCTTTTAGCCTGTAAATCAAAGCGATATGTCCCGCAACCGATTTCCGCACCTACTTTAGAAAAAGGGGAATCATTCTTCAATATTAATAACGATTCAGCCTTTTATTATTTCAATCTGGTCACTACGAACGCAACAGACAGTTTGGAAATGGCAATGGCCTATACTTATATGGGCATCATCCAGGCGTACGAAGGGGATTATTATGGGGGCCTGGAAAGCTTGTTGAAATCCCTCACTTACCTTGATGAACACCGCGAAAAGGACCAAGAGTGCCTGAGCTCAAATTATCACGAATTAGGCAACATTTGTCTTAACCTCAAAAATTATACAGCAGCAATTGACTACTATCATAAGGCGCTCAAATATATAAAACATCCCAACGCACAGGCTATTGCTTTAAATAGCATAGCCCTGACCTACCAGAAGAAGGGAGACTATGACCAGGCCATTGACGTATTCAAGTCTCTGTTGACTAAAAATACAGAAAAGAAAAAAGAATATGCCAGGGCACTTTCCAACTATGCCAAAACCATGTGGCTTAAAGACTCCAGTTACCTTGCTGCGCCTGAACTGAATTACGCATTGCAAATCCGCAAGGACTCAAATGACATCAGGGGGCTCAATGCCAGCTACGCCCATCTGTCAGATTACTACTCAACCTCAATGCCTGATTCGGCACTTTATTATGCCGAAAAAAGGTACGAAATTGCCAGGCAAATTAATAGCCCAGGTAACGAAGCCGAAGCGCTTTCAAAACTTATTACACTCAGCCCGCCGAAGCTGCTGAAGCCCTATTTTATTCGCTACGAATACCTCACGGATAGTATCCAAACAGCAAAAAACGCGGCCAAGAACCAATTTGCATTAATCCGGTATGAGGCAGAGAAGAACAAGGCAGACAATCTTCAACTGCAAAAGGATAATGCACAAAAAGAAACGCAACTGGTCGAGCAGCGGTTTATATTGGTGCTGACTACCTTGTTGTTCATTTCTACAGGTATTGTCATCTTCCTCTGGTATCGCAGGCGCCGGCAACAGCTTGAAGCTGCATCCCGGCTGGCCATCCAGGAACATCAACTCAAAACCTCTCAAAAAGTTCATGATGTGGTGGCAAATGGCTTGTACCGCATCATGGCAGACATACAGTATAAGGAAGCTATCGATAAAGATCACTTGGTCGATAAGATCGAAGACCTGTATGAGCGGTCTCGCGATATATCCTATGAGCAGCCTACTATCTCAGATCTTCCGTTTGATGAAAAGATAAAAGAATTGTTGACTCCCTTTGGATCCAATGATACCAAAGTCCTTATTGTAGGAAACGACCCTACGCTTTGGAGCCACACCAATGCACAGGTACAGGCGGAAATTGAACATATACTGCAGGAGTTGATGATCAATATGAAGAAGCATAGTCAGGCTCATGCTGTTCTAATAAAGTTTAAGCTTCAAAACGACCAGGTCCACATTCACTACACCGATGATGGCATCGGGCTTCCACCGCAATTTAAGTATGGGAACGGATGGCTGAATACGGAAAACCGTATTAAAAGAATTCATGGTCAATATATATTTGAGCGCCCTGCTAAAGGATTAAAAATTCACATTTCTTTCCCAACAGCTCAATCATCATGATTACAAAGGTTTTAATTGCTGAAGATCACGAAAGTGCCAATATTTCCGTTCAAAAAACGCTGGAGGAACTGGCCATTATCAATACAGAGTATGCCTATTATTGTGATGATGCAATGAACAAAATAACGAAAGCAGTTAAATCTGGTAACTCTTTCGATCTTCTTATTACTGATCTTTACTTCGAACCGGATGATTGTAAACAGGTTCTTTCCGGAGGAATAGAGCTAATTGCAGCCGCAAGGGAAGTACAACCCGACCTGAAGATCCTGGTTTTTTCCGCCGAAAACAGACCCGCCGCCATTGATCAGCTTTACAGCAAGTTTGATATAGACGGTTTTGTGCGTAAAGCCCGGCATGACGCCAGAGAACTTAAAGAGGCAATCTGTGAAATAGCCCGGCATCGCCGTTATTTTCCTCGTCATATCAAGCAGTTGATAGACAAAAAGAATGCCTATGCATTTTCGGAATTTGATATTACGATTATCACATTGCTTGCACAGGGAATGTTGCAAAAGGATATACCGGCATACCTGCAACACCACCGGATAAAGCCATCTGGCTTAAGTAGCATAGAGAAAAGGCTTAATCAAATGAAAGATGCACTTGGTTTCACCAAGAATGAGCAGCTAGTGGCTTACTGCAAGGATCTGGGCGCCATATAATATCTTTAAAGAAATTGTCTTCAATTACGGTTTCCCATAAAAAAAGTACTTTTTGGAAATATACTTTTGGTTCATAAAAATTAATCATTAACATGAAACAAAGTTATTACGTCAATGACATTCCTCAGTCCAACGGCGATCATGAAGTACATGTTGAGGGCTGCAACTATGCTTATCTTATGATTAGAAAGACATACCTGGGGGAATTCGATTCTTGTGAGGATGCTGTTAGTGTGGCAAAAAGGCGCTATCCGGCTGCGAATGGCTGTTTTTATTGTTGCCGGCCTTGCCATACGAGATAATCCCAAAGATCTGTTTTTTGTAGCCCATTTGATTGATTGACTCATGAAATTCCTATACGTCTGGCTGCTTACAAGCTATGTTAACTGCAGTCAGATTACAGTGTATGTCTGCGACAGCAAGAAAGCCACAAAATATCATTATAAACCAGATTGCCGTGGACTACGCAATTGTAAGCAGCGCATCATCAGCATGCCGATTGAGAAAGCGAAAACAACGAACAGGACCCTTTGTAAATGGGAACAATGAATCGGCTGCAACGGCAACTATATTTATATGAACTCTTACCTGTGTGATTATGACAACTCCAAATAACCCGCCGTATAAGTACTTGCAATTTAAGGGGCATGAATCTTATCGCAGGTACATTCAGAGGGGAATTGCCCAAAATCCTGCTCCAGGAGAACCAAATGAAAATGATGCCCTGAATGGTAAATCTCATGGTAGTTATGGTGCACTTTTGCTTCACCCTAAGTGGAAAGCCCGTCGAATCGAAATACTTAACCGTGACGGAAATCGCTGTGTTCATTGCAATAGTAATAAAGACCTTCAGGTACATCACCGGCAGTATCACTTCCTTGTGAGCCAGCAAAAATACCGCCTTCCCTGGGAGTATCCCGGTCATCTGCTTATTACCCTTTGCGAACCTTGCCATAGCAGAGGACATAATAAATACAAAGTGCCAACAATAACCATTTAATAAAATATGTATGGGCTTATTCGATATTTTCAACCGGCAACGCCAAAATGGCCATAACCACACTATGAACCCTGAAACCGCTATACCCGATATTCCTGAAGAAACATTTATTGAAAAGGAAAACACGGGAAAAGAACAGCCTGAAGAAAAGGCAGTTGCGGCAAGTAGTGGTGGAATACTTCTTTTGTACGATTTTCTTGACAAGAATTATGAATCCAAAGGGTACAATGATGCATTGATCAACCCAGATACAACGCATCTGGAACAAAATGTGATTGCCTTGAAAAACGACCTGGAGAGGTCTATCCGAAAGGTAAAAACATTCTACGAAGACTTTATCAGGCAAATCAATTTCCATATCACCAGCAGAAGTAGAAGTGGAATGATAGATACTGTAGAAGAGCTAACAGTCAAGAAAGAAACTGCCGAGAGTCATATTAGGCAGGTCATAGAAATTGAAGAGCAGGCGAAACAGAACGAGGGGGTGGGACATGGTATTATTATCAGTTACACCCGTGGGTTCAGGAACGGCCTTGCGGCAATTTCTGGCCACGTCATCCTGAACAAGAACTTTTAAATAACTCATATGAAACATTTATGGATCCGTTTCGGCTGCTTCCTAACCGGTTACAACTACAACATCTTGCGAAATTGCAGTGAAGCCGCTTTTAAATCTGTGAAGAAATACACCGCGGCTATGCTGATTGTTTGCATTCTGTGGTTTTTTATTGGTTTTACTTTTGCACATCGCTACCTGGCATTAGGCCTGCCGGGTTGTATACTGGCCGGCGTTCTTTCAACGGTGGTCATTGTACAGGTTGAAAAGCAGATCGTTTTATCCATCAATCCGGGCCGGCTCCTGCTCATATTCAGGGGGTGTTTGGCTTTCATGATGTCGATTCTTGGGGCGGTGATCATTGACCAGATATTGTTTGAAAAGGATATTGAGATCGAAAAGATTTCTTACATATCGGAAAAAGTAGACAAGATATTGCCGTCTAAAACCGAAGAATTGAGAAAACAAATTGCAGTGCTGGACACGACTATAAGTAAAAAGGAAGAAGAGAAAGAAAGTTATGTAGACGATATCAGCAAAAGGCCGACAACAACTGCCACTACCACGACAACAGCAACAAGGCGCGAGCCTGTACGCAGTGTAACGCCCTCAGGCAAGGATACTACAATTTGGAGGACAGTAAGTGATGTCACCGTTGGAACCACGCTCATACCTAATCCTAAAATTGCACTGATACCGTCCCTCGACTCTACCATTCGCGCCTTGCGGCAGCAAAAATCCCAAAAGGAAAATGAACTGCTTCATATGAAACCTTCTCTTGAAAAGGAAATGAAGGCTAGTACAGGTTTTTTGGATGAATTAACGATCATGGCGCGAATGTTATCAGCATCTTATGTCGCATTGGCTTTCTGGCTTCTCTGGATCTTGTTTTTCCTGTTTATAGAAATGCTGGTGTTATTCAGTAAGATGGGAGACAAGTCTAATGACTATGAAAAGACCGTAATGCATCATATGAATTTGCAGATGCGACGGCTGGATGCCCTTGGGAAGGGATTTTAGTGCTAAAATTTCCAACAATCAATACTGAAAAAATTTTACATGGATTTCAAAGACGAAATTAAGCTCTTCGGCGGTAAGGTCGAAAAGTTGAAAAGCCAGATTCAGACAGAAGAAGCAACTAAAAATGCTTTTATCATGCCCTTCATTAAGGTATTGGGCTACGATGTATTTGACCCCTTTGAGGTAATGCCGGAATTTATTGCAGATATCGGGATCAAGAAGGGTGAAAAAGTCGATTATGCGATTCTGAAAGAAGGGCAGCCCTCTATATTAATCGAATGTAAGCATTGGGGAGAAAGCCTTGATCCACATAATTCTCAGCTTTTCCGGTACTTTCATACTACAACCGCTAAGTTTGGCTTATTGACCAACGGAATAATTTACAGGTTTTATACAGATCTTGCTGAGGCAAATAAAATGGATGACAAGCCGTTTTTTGAGTTCAATATTACGGACATCAAAGACAACCAGATCGAAGAGTTAAAGAAATTCCACAAGTCATATTTCAACATAGAAAACATTCAAACTACTGCAAGCGATCTGAAATATATGAATGAGCTCAAACTACTGATAGGTGTTGAGTTTCAGAACCCCTCTGAGGCGTTTGTTAAGTTATTTGCCAAACAGATATACCGGGGAATGTTAACCTCAAAAGTTGTTGACCAGTTCAATGCTCTTACTAAAAAGTCAATACAACAATACATAAATGATTTGATAACTGAAAGGCTTAAATCTGCACTGAAAAAGGAAAATGATGCTGACCAATCTGGTTCAGAAAAAGAGGTGGTAACAGCGGATGTTGAAGAAAAGGGTTCACTGATCGAAACTACTGATGAGGAAAAAGAAGGCTATATGATTGTGAAGACAATTCTCCGCCAAAAAATAAAGCCAGTCAGGATAGCATTTCGGGACGCCCAATCTTACTTTGCGATACTATTGGATGATAATAATAGAAAAACGATATGCAGATTATATTTGAACGGTTCCCGCAGATACATTGGCACTTTTGATGAGCAAAAAAAGGAAACAAAGACAGAGATTTTAACTGTTGACGACATCTTTAAATTTGAAGAGATACTTTATAAGACTGTTGAATGGTATGATGCGGAGAAAGTTTCGGTAAATTTAGGAGGCACTTTATAAACCAATCAAATAATAGCTGTTTAACAGATAGTTTAGTCATAAACTAGCCTGCAAATCAAATACTTATCTTTTGCTAGTATACTAAAGTGACGATAAAGCATAACATGGGGCTCGCTTTTTTTATTTTAACTTACATTTGGTGTTAACCAAAATAAACATACCTTTGCAGTGGAAATAAGCTTTACTGATAAAAAATTGGAGAAACTGGCGAATGACGACCGGATGCGGGTAAAGGAGTTTGGTAAGTCCCGCGCAGATAAGATCAAAGCCAGGTTGGCACAATTACGGTTTGCCGCTAATCTGGAGGAAGTAAGGTATTCGCCAGGGAATTTTCATGAACTTTCCAATAACCGGAAGGGGCAATGGGCTTGCGACTTAGACCAGCCGTACAGATTGGTTTTCACACCCCACGAAACTCCTATCCCCGTCAATCAACATGGTCAGTATGTTTGGGCGGAAATCACAGGGATAGAAGTTATAGAAATAGTAAACTATCATAAGGAGAAATGATCATGGCCAAGCAAAATCAATATTACCCGCAATCAGTTCCACATCCGGGTGAAACCTTAGTGGAGAAACTGGAAGAAATGGGTATGGGGCCGAAAGAATTTGCCCTTCGTACCGGGAAGCCTGAGAAAACGATAATTGCCATACTCAAGGGGGATAGTTCCATTACCCCGGATATGGCGGTTCAATTTGAGAATGTTACAAAGATTCCTGCAAACTTTTGGATGAATTACCAAAGAGGCTATGATGAATACATTGCAAGAGAAAAAAGGCAAACGGTTATTCAGGAAGCGGTAGGATGGGCAAAACAGTTCCCATTGTCAGATATGATAAAAAAAGGCTGGTTGCCGCCGGTAACCACTATTCAGGAAAAAACAATGGAAATGCTTGCTTTCTTTGGGTTCTCGAATCACAAAGCATGGGTAGATTATTATTTTAATCAACAGCTTAAAGTAGCTTTCCGTATTTCTCTTGCGCAAACTAATGAGCCTTATGCCATATCTGCGTGGCTTCGGAAGGGCGAATTACAAGCGGCAGAGTTAGAAGCAAGCGACTATTCGGAGAAGAAATTTAAAGAAGCACTACCGGAGTTGAAATCAATTATGGCAAATCACCCTGATGGATTTTTTCGCCAGTTGCAAGGCATTTGCCTAAAGGCCGGTGTAAAAGTGGTGCATACTCCGTGCATCAACAAAGCTCCAATAAATGGCTCAACCCGTTGGCTAAATGATACTCCTCTCATCCAGCTGACAGGTCGATACAACCGAAATGACAGCTTCTGGTTCACTTTTTTTCATGAAGCAGGGCATATTCTCCTACATGGAAAAAAAGATATTTTCTTAGAGAAGGTAGAGTATTCTGATAAAGACCTTATAAAAGAAAAGGAAGCAGATGAATTTGCTGTAAAATGGACATTGACAGAAGACGAAGAAGCGGAGATACTAGCCGCAGCACCTCTTAGTGAGGAAGATATAAGAAATTTTGCAAAGCAGTTCAATACCCATCCAGCCATTATTATTGGGCGGTTACAGCATAAAAAACTGATTCCCTACTCATTGGGGAGAGAATATTTTGAACCTGTAATACTCGAAAAAGACATAAAGTGGCAAAAGGTGAATAAGCGAGCAAACTTTTGAACAAAACGCCTTCAAATCTAAAGACTTGAAGGCGTTTTAGTTTTTAGCGGAGGAGAAGGGATTCGAACCCTTGATAGGCTTTCACCTATACACACTTTCCAGGCGTGCCAGTTCAACCACTCCTGCACTCCTCCGTACGGTTGAATTATTCATTCAGGGCTGCAAAGATAACCCTTTGTCCAAAAAATCCAAGAAAAGTTTTAATCCCCCTTGTAAACCATGTTCATATACCGGTTCCCTTCCTTCAGCTCTTTCAGCATCTGGTCAAGCCGTTTCTGCCGGGTTTCTTCCCGTTTGGCGTTGCTGATCCAGCCAATGTAGTCGTTTTGCTGGTAGGCGGGGCGTTTTTCGTACCGCTCAAACAGCTTGTGTTTGCTGAGGGCTTCCGCCACAAACTCCGGCATGGGGTGCTTCGGGCGTTTCAGTGAACTAAGGTCTTTTTTCATCGTACACAGGGTTTCAGGTGTCAAAAATAGCCAAAACCGGGCGTTCTTGCACGGCAGGGCCGCGTTTTGTATTTTGTTCCAAAACCCAATATTTATGCCACATACCCGCCGGGAATTTATACGGAATATGGCTGTAGCAGGCGCTGCCTGGCCGCTGCGCTCTTTTGCCCTGCCGGCCAGGGACTGGGAAGTGCATTGCTTTTCCAAGCCCTTTCAGTGGATGGACTACAACCTGCTCTGCGAAACCTTTGCAGCCGCCGGCCTGCAGGGGGTAGACTATACGGTGAGGCCCGGAGGGCACGTATTGCCCGAAAAAGTAGCGGCAGACCTGCCCAAAGCCGCCGCCGCGGCGCGTAAGGCAGGTATCAAAACCACGCTGATGACTACGGCCATCCTGGACGCCTCGGAGCCTCATGCCGCCGCCGTACTGAAGGCCGCCGCCGGGGAAGGCATCCGGTACTACCGGCTGGGCTGGTTCGATTACCAGAAGGGGAAGCCGTTGCAGGAGAGTCTGCAACGCTGTAATGCACAGCTAAAGGGGCTCGACAAGCTGAACCGGCAATTCAACATCCGCAGTGCTTACCAGAACCATGCGGGCGTGAAGGTAGGCGGGCCGGTGTGGGACCTCTATGAAATGATAAAAGATATTGACCCGGCTTATACCGGCGTGCAGTATGACATACGCCATGCCACGGTAGAAGGCGCCAATAGCTGGCCGCTGGGCCTGGAGCTGATAAGCCGCCATATCAATACCCTGGTTATCAAGGATGTGAAGTGGGTGGAACGCAACGGGAAATATGTGCTGGAAAACACGCCGCTCGGGGAGGGCATGGTAAATTTCCCGGCCTTTTTCAAAAAAGTGAAGGAACTGAACATCCATGTGCCCATTTCCCTTCACCTGGAGTATACTTTGCTGACAAAACAGGAAGAGACTTTGCCGGTGGCGCAGAAGCAGCGTATAGTGCTGGAAAAGCTCCGGAAAGACGTTCAGACCCTCCGGGGCATGCTGGCAGCAGCCGGTTTATAGCTCCGGTGTTGCGGGCGTAAGCTCACCGCGCAACGGTTCTTCTATCAGGCGCTTGATCTCTTCCGGCGGCAGGTTTTGGCCCAGGAGGAACATCAGTTTGGTGGTGGCGGCCTCAAAGGTCATATCGTGCCCGCTTACCACACCCACTTTCAGCAGGTGCTGGCTGGTCTCGTATTTCCCCAGTTCTACAGAGCCGCCGTCGCACTGGGTAATGTCTACCATTATAATCCCTTTGTCTGCCGCTTTTTGCAGGCACTCCGTAAACCAGGGCTGCGTGGTGGCGTTGCCGCTGCCAAAGGTTTCCAGCAGCAGGCCGCGCATACCGGGCGTATTGACAATGGCTTCTACAGCGCGGCGGGTGATGCCGGGAAATATTTTCAGCACCCCGATGTTGGGGTCCATGTTTTTATGCACAATGAGGCCTTGCCTGGGCGCGGGCAGCATATAGTTGTTCTTGTATTTGATATCGATGCCGGCTTCTGCCAGGGCGGGGTAGTTCATGGAGTAGAAAGCCTCGAACTTTTCCGCGTTGTACTTTTTGGCGCGGTTGCCGCGGAACAGCATAAAGTCGAAATAGATACATACTTCCGGTACCATGCAATGGCCATTGCTTTTGGTAGAGGCAATTTCCATGGCGGTAATGATGTTTTCCTTGGCGTCCGTCCGGATCTTGCCGATGGGCAGCTGGCTGCCGGTGAGTATCACGGGCTTTGACAGGTTTTCCAGCATGAAGCTGAGCGCGGAGGCGGTAAAGGCCATGGTGTCTGAACCATGGAGGATCACAAAACCATCATACCTGTCATACCGGTCTTCAATAATGCCGGCCAGCTCAGACCAGATCTCCGGGTTCATGTCTGATGAATCCATGGGCGGATTGAAGGCGTATACGTAAAAATCAATTCCCATGCGGTAGAGCTCAGGCAGGTTGTTCCGGATCTCGTTGAAGCCGATGGGCCGCAGTGCTGTCGTTTTTTCGTCGTAAATCATCCCCACGGTACCCCCGGTATAGATGATAAGAATCTTCGTCATTTATCTCTTATGGAATTGCATGCAAATGTATTCACTTATCAGTTAGAGCATTTTGAATAATTTCCGGGCATTGCCTGTCGTAATTGCAGCTACTTCCTCAATTTTTAGATTTTTTACATCAGCGATCTGCTGAGCCACCAATGGAATATAGGCGCTTTCGTTCCTTTTGCCCCGGTAGGGTACCGGCGCCAGGTAGGGTGCATCTGTTTCCAGCACAATGTGTTGGAGGTCAATATCCCCCATCAGCACGTCCAGTCCGGCCTTTTTAAAGGTGACCACCCCGCCTATGCCCAGGTAGAAGCCCATGTCAATAATTTCCTGCGCTTCTTCTTTTGTGCCTGAAAAACAATGGAATACGCCGGTGAGCTGACCGTTATGCAGCTCCTTTACCACGTCTATGCAGGCCCGTGTAGCTTCCCGGCTGTGAATGGCAATTGGCAGGCCATGCTCAAGGGCCAGGCTGATCTGCCGGCGGAAGGCCTGGTACTGGCGCTCCAGGTGAGGCTCGCTTTTGTCCCAATAAAAGTCAAGCCCTATTTCACCTACCGCCCAGAATTTCCGCTTCTCCAGCCAGTTTTGCACAATAGCCAGCTGCGCTTCCACGTTTTCTCCCACGTAGCAGGGGTGCAACCCCATCATAGGCAGGCATACCCCCGGGTAATCGGCCTCCAGCTGAAGCATGCCGGGTATAGACTCCTCATCGATATTGGGCAGCAGCAGCCTGTTCACCCCCTGCCGGATGGCGCGGTCAATCATTTCCGGCCTGTCTTTATCAAATTCACGGGAGTATAAATGGGCATGCGTGTCAATCCAGATCATTATATATGGTTTTTTTCAATTAATTGTTTTATCTTTATTTTTACAAAAAATATAATATTTAAGATCGGCCTTTTCACAAAGGTACATTGCCAACTAGCCAATACCTATAAAAACTACTATGATGAAACACTATTTTAACACCAATAAGGTGCTCTCCGTTACCGCGCTTGCCATTGGGGCCATCACCATTTTCTTTGCCTGCAAGAAGGATGACAAGGCCGGGGCGGACGAAGCCAGGGACACACAAACCATGGCTGCCGCACAAAGAGAAACAGAAATCAATGCTGTATACGATGATGCGTTCGGCGTAGTGCTGGATGCCAATTCATATGAAAGCGGGCTGAACGGCACGGACGGCGGCCGCTGGGCGCCGGGAAATCCTTCCCATGCACGCTGCTACTCCCTTTCATTTGACCCGGTGGAGCTGGGGGTGTTTCCCAAAACAGTAGAGCTGAACTTTGGTGACGGGTGTACAGACGGAGGCGGCCCCACCCGCAAGGGAAAGATCAAAGTAGTAGTAAGTGAGCTCTTCTTTTTGCCGGGCGCTGAAGCTGTTATTACGTTCGAGAACTATTCTGTTAATGGTATCAAGGTGGAAGGCACCCAAACCCTGACCAACCTTTCCGGTACTAACGGTTTCGGCTACTCGTACTCTGTTAAGGACGGCAAACTCACCTATCCCAACGGCGCAGTATACCTGTATGAAGGCACACGCAACCTGGTGCAAAAAGAAGGAGCTGATACCAAGTATGATGTGATTGATGATATGTATGAGCTGACCGGTACCGCTACGCTGAAAGACAGTGTTAACACTGCTACGGTAAACATTACGAAAGCGCTGGAGCGCAGGTTTGACTGCTCTTACATCAGCAAAGGCACGGTAACGGTAACCGTTAACGGCCACGCGGCTTCCATTGATTATGGTAACGGTGATTGTGATGAAAAGGCGATGATCACCGTAGGAGACAAAACAAAAGAGATCACCCTCTCCAAATAAAATAATTACAACCTGCTCATGATGCAAAGAGGATGCTAACCACGGCATCCTCTTTTTTTATACAATAGCTTCCAGCTTCCAGCCCTTCCGTTTGCAATGCTCCAGCACCCTGGGCAGCGCATACTGCATGCGGTCCCAGGCCTTGCTGCTGTCATGGAACACAACTATGGACCCGGGCTGCAGCTTGAACACCACGTTCTGCACACAGGCCTCGCCCGTAATGTCGGTATCAAAGTCGCCGCTGAGAATGTCCCACATAATGATGCGGTAATCCTGCTTCAGCTGTTTTACCTGGAACGGCGATATGCGGCCGTACGGCGGCCGGAAGAGGTCTGAGCGGATGTAGCCGGCGGCTTCCCTAATGTTGGCGATATACTTGTCCGTTCCGGTGTTCCAGCCGTTGAGGTGGTTGTGGGTATGGTTGCCAACGGCATGGCCTTCCAGCAGTATCTGCTGGTAAATATCGGGGTGCTCTACCACGTTTTTGCCGATGCAGAAAAAGGTGGCTTTGGCATCGTATTTTTTGAGCTGTTCAAGTACGAAAGGGGTGGCTTCCGGGTGGGGGCCGTCGTCAAAGGTGAGATAAACGGCATTGGTGGCCGGCGAAAAATTCCAGATACAGCTTTTGTACAGCGATTTCAGGATGCCGGGCGTTTTCGTCAAATAGAACATATGAATCGGGTTTTACAACGCTTTCCCTGACCCGAAATTATTATTTTTGCGCCGTATGAGTCAGAAAAAAGTAAGGGTGCGCTTTGCGCCCAGCCCTACGGGCGGTTTACACCTGGGCGGCGTGCGCACGGTGTTGTTCAATTACCTGTTTGCCCGCCATCACGGCGGAGAGTTTGTACTGAGAATTGAGGATACAGACCAAACCCGTTATGTGCCGGGGGCGGAGGAATATATCATGGAATGCCTGCGCTGGTGCGGCCTGGAGGCTGATGAAAGCCCTGCAAAAGGCGGCCCCTACGGGCCTTACCGCCAAAGCGAAAGAAAAGGGCTCTACCGCCAGTATGCGGAGCAGCTGGTGGCGGCTGGCCATGCTTATTACGCCTTTGACACACCGGAAGAGCTGGAGGCCATGCGCGAGGTGGAAAAAGCCCGCGGCAACCACTCCCCACAATACAACCACAGCGTACGCAAAACCATGCGCAACTCCCTGGTAATGGACGCTGCGGAGGTGAAGGCGCTGCTGGAGAAAGGCACGCCGCATGTGGTCCGCATCAAAATGCCGGAAAACGAAGAGCTGCGGTTTACGGACATGATCCGCGGGGAAGTGAGTTTCCAGACCGCTACGGTAGATGATAAGGTACTGCTGAAAGCAGACGGCATGCCTACCTATCACCTGGCGGTGGTGGTAGATGATTACCTGATGAAAATTACCCACGCCTTCCGTGGGGAAGAATGGCTGCCTTCCGCACCGGTACACATACTGCTCTGGAAATACCTTGGCTGGGAAGCGGATATGCCCCAATGGGCGCACCTGCCGCTCATTCTCAAACCTGATGGTAACGGCAAGCTCAGCAAACGGGATGGAGACCGTTTAGGCTTCCCCGTATACGCCATGAACTGGACTGATCCCAAAACGAACGAACTGACCCGCGGTTTCCGTGAAATAGGCTTTCTGCCGGAAGCCTTCGTGAACATGCTGGCTATGCTGGGCTGGAACGACGGTACGGGGCAGGAAATATTTTCCATCGAAGAGCTGATAGCCCGCTTTTCCATAGAGCGGGTGCATAAAGGCGGCGCCAAGTTCGATTATGACAAGGCCAAGTGGTTCAACCATCAGTACATCGTCAAAACAGACAACGCCCTGCTGGCAGACCTTTTCAAACCGGTACTGCTGGAAAAGGGCGTAACCGCGGAACCGGGCTATGTGGCCCTCGTAGCCGGCCTGGTAAAAGAGAGATGTCATTTTATCAATGAGATATGGGACCATGGTTTCTTCTTCTTCATTCGTCCCGAAAAGTATGATGTGGATGCTGTAAAGCCCAAGTGGAGCGCGGAGAAGCAGGCTTTCTTTGAAGAGTGGGCCGTCGTGCTGGCCGGGCTGGAAGATTTCACTTTTGCCCCGCTGGAAGAAAGTTTCAAGCAACTGGCGGCCTCCCGCAACATCAAGCCGGGTGAGCTGCAGTTACCCTTCCGCATTATGCTTTGCGGCGGCAAGTTTGGCCCTCCGGTATTCGTTATTGCGGAAACACTGGGCAAGGCGGAAACCATTGAAAGAATTAAACTGGGCCTGGCTGCATTTGCCTGATGCGCCAATACTATAAAAAGAAAAACTCCGGAGCGGATGCGCTGCCGGAGTTTTTTTTATTTGTTGTGAGCTTATGCTTTTTTAGCTTCCTTGGCCCAGGTATCTTTCAGCGTCACGGTACGGTTAAACACCGGTTTGCCGGGTGTGGAATCAGGGTCTGCACAGAAGTAGCCCAGCCGCAGGAACTGGAACCGGTCGCCTGGTTTGGCCTCCTGCAGGGCGGGTTCTACCATGGCGTTGGGTATTACCTTCAGCGAGTTGGGATTGATGAAAGACTTGAAATCTCCTTCTTCAGACGCCGGGTTTTCTACGGAGAACAGCCGGTCGTACACCCGTATTTCCGCCTGTGCGGCATGCGCCGCGCTCACCCAGTGTATGGTGCCTTTTACCGTAAGGCCGCTCTTGTCGGAGCCGCTGCGGCTTTCGGGCAGGTAGCTGCAATATACGGTTGTAACGTTCCCCTCGGCATCTTTCTCAAAGCTGTCGCATTTCACAATGTAGGCGTACTTCAGCCGCACAGCGAGGCCGGGGCCCAGGCGGAAGAATTTTTTGGGAGGGTTCTCCATAAAATCATCCCGCTCAATATACAGCGTATCGCTGAAGGTCACCTTGCGGTGCCCTGCGGCTTCGTCTTCCGGGTTGTTTTCCGCATCCAGCTCTTCTACCAGCCCTTCAGGGTAGTTGGTGATGACCAGCTTGATGGGGTTCAGCACGGCCATAACGCGGTTGGCGGTTTTGTTCAGCTCTTCGCGGATGCAAAATTCCAGCAACCCTACGTCTATCAGGTTGTCACGCTTCTGCACGCCAATTCTTTCAGCAAAGGTGCGGATGCTGGAAGGCGTGTAGCCACGGCGGCGGTAGCCGCTGAGGGTGGGCATGCGGGGATCGTCCCAGCCGGATACATGACCTTCATTCACCAGTTGCAGCAGCTTGCGTTTGCTGGTAACGGTATAGTTCAGTGCCAGGCGCGCAAACTCATATTGGTGAGAGGGGAAAATGCCCAGCTTTTCAATGAACCAGTCATACAACGGCCGGTGCGGCACAAACTCCAGCGTACAGATGGAGTGGGTGATATGTTCAATGCTGTCGCTTTGGCCGTGGGCAAAATCGTACATCGGGTAAATGCACCAGGCATCACCGGTACGGTGGTGACGGGCGTGTTTGATGCGGTACATCAGGGGATCACGCAAGTGCATGTTGGGAGAGGCCATGTCTATTTTGGCCCGCAGCACCTTGGCGCCGTCAGGATATTTGCCGGCCCGCATGTCTGCAAACAGCTGGAGGTTCTCTTCCACGCTGCGGTTGCGGTAAGGGCTGTCTTTCCCCGGCTCCGTGGGTGTGCCTTTGAGGGCGGCTATTTCGGCCGGCGTAGAATCGTCTACGTAGGCCAGGCCTTTTTTGATGAGGTCTACGGCAAAGCTGTACAGCTGCTCAAAATAGTCTGACGCATAGAACTCATTGGCCCACTGGAAGCCCAGCCACCGGATGTCTGCCTTGATGGAATCTACATACTCCGTATCTTCCGTAACAGGGTTGGTGTCATCAAAGCGGAGGTTGGTCTGCCCGTTGTATTTTTGGGCAAGACCGAAGTTGAGGCAGATGCTTTTGGCATGGCCTATATGGAGGTAGCCATTGGGCTCCGGCGGAAAGCGGGTGAGCACCCGGCCGCCGTTCACGCCGTTGGCAATATCGTCTTCAACAATTTGTTCTAAAAAGTTCAGTGACCTTTCTTCGCTCATATTTTACAGCTTTTTCCGAAGTGCAAATGTAGCAAAATACGGTCTAAACCCCCGGAAAACCCTACATTTACAATCCAATTGAAGAATATGGTCAACCCAGCTCAACGCCCCATCCGCGTACTGGTAGCCAAAGTAGGCCTGGATGGCCACGACCGCGGCGCCAAAGTGATAGCCGCCGCCCTCCGTGATGCGGGGATGGAGGTGATTTATACCGGCCTGCGCCAGACGCCGGAAATGGTGGTGAACGCAGCCCTGCAGGAAGATGTGGACGCTATTGGCATCAGCATCCTTTCCGGGGCGCATATGACGGTTTTCCCGAAGATCATAGCGCTTATGAAAGATAAAGGGATGGACGATGTGCTGCTTACCGGCGGGGGCATCATCCCTGACGCGGATATGCAGGAGCTGTACGCCCTTGGGGTAGGGAAACTCTTCCCGCCCGGCACCAATACCCAGGAAATAGCAGGCTACATCACAGACTGGACAAAAAAAAACAGGGAATTTTAACTTTTTTGAAACTTTTTTCCATGCGGGTCGTCTTATTATCAAACGGCAGCATGCTAAAGGAGTGCCCTGCCGTGAACTATTCCATCACAACCAAATTTTGTTGACTTATGAAAGTGTTCCGCTACACAATATTGATGTTGCTGCTGGCCGCAACGGGCGCGCAGGCGCAGGAAGACACAGTAGCTGTCAAAAAGAAAGTGTCCTATCATTTCCATTTCTATGCCCCTCCCAAGCCGCGCACCGGCTATGTTACGGCAGGTGGTAACGGCGCCTTGCTATCTTTTGCCAGGATGTCAAACGCCGGGGAACACATCCGCAATATTCCCCGTTTCACCCTGTTCTTTAACGTCGGCACCAATTATAACTATGACTTTACCAACAACTTCGGCATCTTTACCGGGTTGAATATCAAGAATATAGGCCTCATCAGCAAACCCAATGACTCTGTGAAGCTGAAGCAGCGGGTGTATACGCTGGGCGTGCCCCTGGGCCTCAAGTTCGGGAACATGAGAGACGGGTTCTTTTTCTTCCTGGGCGGGGAATATGACCTGGCCTTCAATTACAAGGAGAAATATTTCCTGCATGGTGATAAAAAGAGCAAGTTCAACGAGTGGTTCAGTGACCGTACGCCTGCCTTCATGCCTTCCGTATTTGCCGGTTTCCGCTTCAACCCCGGCTTTGGCCTGAAAGTGCAGTATTACCTGAATGATTTTTACAACAAAGACTTCACCCAAACCGTGAACGGGGTGAAAGAGCAGCCGTATAAAGACATGAAAGCAAAACTGGTGTTTGTGACGCTGAGCTACAACTTCGGCTTCCAGCACCATGCCGGCTCTCACAAAAGCAGCGGCAAATACCGCAAGGGCACCAAAATGATCATCGAGAAAAGAACGGTAGAAGACGAATAATCACAAGCCAACAACTATAAGCAAAAAAGGGGCGCATCCGTAAATGCGTCCCTTTTTCGTTAATTTAGTTGAAGATAAAAACAGCCCGATATATGTACAATACGATCACTACTGAATTGAAAGACGGTATTCTGGAGATCACCATTAACCGCCCGGACAAGATGAATGCCCTGAACCAGGAAGTTATGAGAGAGCTGGCCCTGGCCATAGATGAAGTATACAAGAACAAAGCGGTAAAGAGCGCCCTGATCACCGGCAGCGGCCCCAAAGCCTTTATTGCCGGCGCCGATATATCCGAATTTCTGACCCTTTCGCCGGAGCAGGGCACGGAGCTGGCCAAGCGCGGGCATGTGATATTCCAGCGCATTGAAGACAGCCACAAGCCCATTGCGGCAGCCGTGAACGGTTTTGCGCTGGGCGGGGGCTGCGAGCTGGCCATGGCCTGCCATTTCAGGGTAGCTAGTGACAATGCGAAGTTTGGCCAGCCGGAGGTGAACCTGGGCATTATACCCGGCTACGGCGGAACGCAGCGCCTGGTACAGCTGGTGGGCAAGGGGAAGGCGCTGGAGCTGATGATGACCGCAGATATGATAGGCGCTGAAGAGGCCCACCGCCTGGGCCTTGTGAACCATGTTACCAACGCTGAAGAGCTGCTGCCCAAAACCCGCTCCATCCTGCAAAAGATCCACACCAAAGCCCCCGTGGCCATTGCCAAGGTGATCAAATGCGTGAATAATTATTTTGTATGGGACATGAACGGGTTTGAAACTGAAATAGCAGAGTTTGGCAGCTGCTTCGGCACCAAAGACCTGCAGGAGGGCGCTGCTGCTTTTATGGAGAAACGGCAGGCAAATTTCAGGGGAGAATAAGGGGCTATGGCCTCTTTTCCTAACCTGTAATTGATTAACTTGTGGCCCAAAATAACACAACACATTATGGATTTCAGGATAGAGAAAGACACGATGGGAGAGGTGAAGGTGCCTGCGAATGCGTATTTTGGCGCACAAACCCAGCGTTCCATCGACAATTTCAGGATTGCACAGGACATTAACAGGATGCCGAAAGAGATCATCCGTGCATTTGCTTATCTGAAAAAGGCCGCGGCGCTTACCAACCAGGAGGCCGGCGTATTGCCTGCGGAAAAGGCCGCCCTCATCGGCAAGGTGTGTGACGAGATACTGGAAGGCAAGCTGGACGCAGAGTTTCCGCTGGTAGTATGGCAAACAGGCTCCGGCACCCAGTCTAACATGAACGTAAATGAAGTGGTGGCGTACCGCGCCCACGTGCTGAACGGCGGCCAGCTGACGGACAAGGAAAAAGCCGTACACCCCAACGATGACGTCAACAAATCACAATCCTCCAACGATACCTTCCCCACGGCCATGCACATTGCGGCCTATAAAATGCTGCTGGAAGTGACCATCCCCGGCATCAAAAAGCTGCGGGACACGCTGGCGCAAAAGTCCAAAGAGTTCATGCATGTGGTGAAAATCGGCCGCACGCACTTTATGGACGCCACGCCGCTCACCCTGGGCCAGGAGATCAGCGGTTATGTATCACAGCTAGACCATGGCCTGCGCGCCATCAACAACACCCTGCCCCACCTGGCAGAGCTGGCGCTGGGCGGTACTGCCGTAGGTACCGGCATCAATACGCCGGAAGGTTACGCAGAGAATGTGGCTAAAAAAATTGCACAGCTGACCGGCCTGCCTTTTGTGACGGCAGAAAATAAATTTGAGTCGCTGGCCGCACATGACGCCATTGTGGAAGCGCACGGCGCCCTCAAAACCGTAGCCGTTAGCCTCATGAAAATTGCTAATGACATCCGCATGCTCAGCTCCGGCCCCCGCTCCGGCATTGGCGAGCTGTTCATTCCTGACAACGAGCCCGGCTCTTCCATTATGCCCGGCAAAGTGAACCCCACCCAATGCGAGGCGTTGACCATGATTGCCGCGCAGGTGCTGGGTAACGATGTGGCCATCAACATAGGCGGCGCCACCGGCCACTTTGAGCTGAACGTTTTCAAGCCCATGATGATCTACAACTTCCTGCATTCCGCGCGCTTGCTGGGAGATGGCTGCGTGAGCTTCAACGATAAATGTGCGGAAGGTATTGCGCCCATTGAAGCCAACATCAAAAAGCACGTAGATAATTCCCTGATGCTGGTAACCACCCTCAATACCAGGATCGGCTATTATAAAGCAGCGGAAATTGCGCAGAAAGCGCATAAAGAAGGTACTACCCTCAAAGAAATGGCAGTGAAACTGGGTTATGTAACCCCTGAAGAGTTTGACGCCTGGGTAGACCCCAGCAAAATGGTAGGTAAAATCTGATATACAAAAAGCTCAACATTGAAGCGGGTCAACCTGGAATAACGGGTTGGCCTTTTTTTATGCCGGAAAACCTGGAGTAATGGTCGTTTATTCATCATCCTGGGGTCATCCTGGGGTTTTCTTAGGGTATTCCTGAGAAAAATTGTACGAGAAACCCTAAGATAACCCTAAGAAAACCCCAGGATGACCCCAGGATGATATACATCCAGGTCTGGCAAAAACCAAGAAAGGCCCCTGGTGAGGCCGCGTTTGATGGAAGCAAAAAGAAGGGGAATTATTTCCAGAATACCATGATGATGGTACGCAGGCTCATAGCAATTACCAGCACACCTACCATGATCATCAATGGTTTACGCTTCATTTTTTTTACCAGTATGGCGGCAAAGGGAGAAGCGATCACCCCGCCCAGTATCAGCCCCAGTATCACCTGCAGGCTGCCTACGCCGTTAAACAGCAGGAAAGTGCCCGCACTGGATACGGAAATAAAAAACTCCGCAGCATTTACGGAGCCGATGGTATAATTCACGGTGCGGCCCTTGCTCAGGAGGGTAGAGGTCACAATAGGGCCCCAGCCGCCGCCGCCAATGGCATCCATAAAACCGCCAAAAAATGCCAGCGGCCCCAGGCGGCGTGTTTTAGCCTTGGGCTTGTTACGCTGCAGCGCCTTGCGGAGTATGAGCACGCCCAGTATCATGAGGTAAGCGCTCATAAAGGGTTTGATCACATCGCCGTCTATTTTGTCAGACAGCAGGTAAGCCCCTATAATAGCGCCCATCATGCCGGGAATGAGCAGGTGAAGGAAAAGTTTCTTATTGACGTTGCCCAGCTTGAAGTGTGCAATGCCCGAAGCCCCGGTGGTGAATACTTCCGCTACGTGTACGCTGGTACTGGTCATAGCCGGGGAAACACCCAGTCCCAGCAAGAGCGACGAAGACGTGGCGCCGTAGGCCATGCCCAGCGCGCCGTCAATTACCTGCGCCATCAGGCCCACGCCCATGAAAAAAAGCAGCTTTTCGGTGAAAGTATCCTGTACAAAGCGGGCAATTCGGGTCTGCGACTCGTGAGAGATACCATAATAATAGGTGAACCAGAGGCCGGCAGCCACTACCAGTATGGATAAGCCGATGGTTACCCATATCCAGTGCTGCTTTTTATTGTCCTCATTCACGAGGTCTATGAGCACCTTTTGTGTTTCAACGGTGGCAACGCGTTGCTCCGCCTTATCGATCACCTCATTATGCGACATAAATTATAATACTAATATAGTCTACAGGAATTGTGGACTAAAAATAGACTTAATCCCCGGTTTATCCAAATATTTTGGATGAGGATTTAAAAAAAGGCTAATGGCCTGATACTCACGGGGCTTGTACTGCGGCGCGGCTGCTCTTGCGGCGTGGTGCAACGGGGCCGCATGCACTAAAAAAGCGCGGTACCTGCCGCGCTTTTTAATATCTTTTTATTGATTCATTACATCACCTGCTGCGTATCATCTACAACAGCCCCGGTTTCAATAGCGCCGTCAGGCCCGTCTGTTTTCCGGGTGAGGAACCGTTTCTGGAAAAGCAATATGGTAATTACGCCTACTGAAATAGACGCATCTGCAATATTAAATACCGGGCGGAAAAATATAAAATGCTCACCGCCCCAGAAAGGCACCCAGGTGGGGAAAGTACCGTCAAACAGCGGGAAGTACAGCATGTCTACCACGTTGCCATGCAGGAAAGTTCCGTAGCCGCCCCCGGCAGGCATGAACTGCGCCACTTCGTAGCGGGTGCTTTCGGAAAAAATGAGGCCGTAGAACATGCTGTCTATCAGGTTGCCGGCGGCCCCGGCCAGTATCAGCGCGCCGCATACCAGCAGGCCGGTATGGTATTGTTCCTTCACCAGTTTTTTCATGTAGAAGAAACCGATCACTACTGCTATCAGGCGGAAGAGGGTCAGGGCTATTTTGCCAAACTCACCGCCGAATTTCAACCCATATGCCATCCCTTCATTTTCTATGAAATGGATAAAGAACCAGTTGGAAATCACAGGGAATTGTTCCGCAATGGTCATATTGGTCTTGATCCAGAACTTCAGCACCTGGTCTACCAGCAGAATCAGCACTACAATTAAAACGATGTGACGATATTTCAAAACTTCAAATTTTCTCAAAAATAATGTATTATTTCAAAGATGATAACCCGTTAGCATATGTTTTATTCCTGGAAATACACGCGTTTCACCCGTTGGGAAATGCCTGTCAGTATCTCGTAGGGAATGGTATCTGCCCAGTTTGCCACCTGCTGTACGGGCAGCGCTTCCCCGAACACGATCACTTCATCGCCCTCCGCGGCATCAGGTATATGGGTCACGTCCAGCATTAACATGTCCATGGCCACCACGCCTACAACCGGGGCCAGTTTGTTGCGCACCAGCATTTTGCCGGTGCCGTTGCCCAGGCGGCGGGAGTACCCGTCTGCATAGCCGATGCGTACGGTAGCAATAACGGCAGGCGCCTTCGCCGTCCATTGGCCGCCGTAGCCAACGCTGTCTCCGGCGGGTATATGTTTGAGCTGGGCAATGGTGGTTTTAAGCGTGCTGACGTTCCGGAGTTTTTCCTGGAAGGTAGCAGCGCTGTCTACCCCGTACATGCCTATGCCCAGCCGCACCATGTCCAGCTGCAGCTCCGGGTGGCGGTGAATGGCGGCGCTGTTGGCAATGTGCCTGATCACGCCGTGCCCAAGCTGCTGCTGCAGGGTAGCGCTCATCTTGATGAACAGCTCGTACTGCTTCCGGGTAAATTCGTCCTTGCCGGCATCTTCGCTGGCGGCCAGGTGGCTGAAAATAGACTGTACCCTGAAAAGGCCCTCCTGTTGCAAACGCTGTACCAATACCGGCAGCTCATGCTGTTCAAAGCCAAGGCGGTGCATGCCCGTGTCCAGCTTGATGTGAACGGGGTAATTGGTTTTATTGGCGTAGCGTACCACCTCTTCAAACTGTTCCAGTATATGCATGGAATACAGCTCCGGCTCCAGGTTCCATTGCAGGATGGCCTCAAAGGTGCTGGGCTCCGGGTTCATCACCATAACAGGCAGGGTGATGCCGGCGCGGCGCAGTTCAACCCCTTCGTCTGCATAGGCCACGGCCAGGTAATCTACGCCATGGAACTGGAGCAGGCTTGCAATTTCATAGCTGCCGCTGCCGTAAGAAAAGGCTTTCACCATGGCCATCAGCTTGATGCCGGGCTTCAGCAGTGCCTGGTACGCCTTGATGTTGTGGGCAATGGCGCTGAGGTTGATTTCCAGGATGGTCTGGTGCGCTTTCTGCTCCAGCAGTTTGCCGATGCGCTCAAACTGGAATACGCGGGCGCCTTTTACGAGAATGGACTCGTTCTGGAACTCGCTGGTGTCTACCTGTTGGAGGAATTCTTCCGTATTGGCGTAAAAGCTGGCCTTTACCTTGCTGAAGCTCTGCTTTTCCCGCGAAATATTTTTACCGATGCCGATCAGTTTCTGGATGCCTTTTTGCTCCAGCATGCCGGCCACTTCTTCGTACAATGAGCCTTCGCTTTTACCGCTCTGCAGTATATCACTGAGAATAACGGTGCGCACGGGGTGCTGGCGCTGCTGCTGCAGAAACTCCAGGGCAATGGCCAGCGAGCCAAGGTCTGAATTGTAGCTGTCATTAATGATGCTGCAGTTGTTGATGCCCTGCTTCATTTCCAGCCGCATGGCTATATTGCCCAGGTGGTCCATCCGCTCCTGTATCAGTTGCTGAGATTTGCCCAGGTAGAGCATCAGCGCCCAGCAGTGGATGGCGTTTTCAATGGAGCCTTCGTCTACAAACGGGATACGGATGAAGATGGGCTCCTGTTTGTACAGGGCGTCTATGCGGGTGTGGTTATCGTTCTTGTCTACGCCGATGACACGCAGGTCTGCGTCCGTTTTACGGCTCCAGGTAAGCAGCTGCAGATCGTTATCGATTTCCCTTTTCCCCACCAGGTTGTGGAAGTTGTTCACGCACTCGTTGAGGGCCAGGTAGTCTTTACAGTAGATCAGCACATCGCTTTTCATGAAAAGGATCAGCTTCTCGTTTACCTTCTGGCGGATGTTGAGGAAACCTTCGTTGTGGGCTTCCCCGATGTTGGTGAAGATGCCGATGGTGGGCCGGATCACTTTTTCCAGGTTCACCATTTCACCGGGTTGGGAAATGCCGGCCTCAAAAATGGCCAGGTCGTTCTCTTCCTTCATTTGCCAGACAGACAGCGGTACGCCTATCTGCGAGTTATAGCTCTTCGGGCTGCGTACAATGTTGTAGTCTTTTTCCAGCAGCTGGTACAGCCACTCTTTCACAATGGTTTTGCCGTTGCTGCCGGTAATGCCTATCACGGGTACCTGGAACTGCTGGCGGTGCCAGGCCACCAGGGTATGCAGGGCCTGCAGGGTATTTTTTACCATGATGATATTGGCCTTCGGGTAAAGGCCAATGGATACGGGCTCGCTTACAATGAAATTGCTAACGCCCTTTTTGTACAGTTCGTCTATGTACTGGTGGGCATTGCGGCGTTCGCTAACAAGTGGGATGAACACGGATGTTTCTGCAACAAGCAGTTTGCGACTGTCCAGCAAAATATGTTCGATCTCCGGATGCCCGGTCTGTTGCAACAATTCACCCTTCAGGATCTTGCTGATACTTTCTGCGGTATACAATTTTATATGGTTTTAATAAAAAAAGCGTCCGGAAACTCTCACCAGGACGCTTTTTGCGATCAACTACTTCTCAATATCTGCTTCCGGTTGCACCGGTAATTTTTTCTGATACAGGATGGAATATACGATAGAACCTGCCAGGCATGTAACTATCACCACCAGTGATATCCACACAGGCAGCTTGAAGTGCCAGATCTCCGCCAGCATTTTGAGCCCTATGAATATCAGCACAATGGCAATACCCTGCTGCAGGTAATCGAACTTGTCTACAGCGCCGCGCAGCAGGAAGAACAGCGAGCGCAGGCCCAATACGGCAAAGATGTTGGAGGTGTACACCACCAGCGGCTCTTTGGAAATGGCAAACACCGCGGGAATGGAATCAAGCGCAAACACAATGTCCGTCACCGCCAGCATTACCACCACCACGGCCAGAGAGGTGAAGTACACCTTGCCGTTCTGCTTGATGGTGAACCTGCCGTGCGGCTCTGCGTGGGAAATACGCATGTATTTTTGCATGAAGCGGTAGGCAAAGTTCTCCTCGGGTTTAAACTCTTCGTGCTGGTCTACCACAAACATTTTAAAGCCGGTGTATACGAGGAAAGCCCCGAAAATATAGAGTATCCATCCAAACTGCGCAATGAGGGCCACGCCTACGGTAATGAAAATGGCACGGAACACAATGGCCATCAGGATGCCGATAAGCAGCACACGGGCATAGGCGGTTTCCTTGATCTTGAAGAAACCGAAAATGAGGATGAACACAAAAATATTGTCTATGGAAAGCGACCATTCCATCAGGTAGGCGCTCAGGTATTCAATGGCCATCTTTGACCCGTCTTCATACCAGATGAACCCGAAGAAACCAAATGACAGCGCAACCCAGAAACAGGTTTGAATTAATGCTTTCTTGATCGAGATGACCTGTCCTTTTTTACTTAGCAGCCCCAGGTCAAAAATGAGGGCCAGGATGATAACAATTCCAAAGACGGCATACGTCCATTGTTGCGGTGTCATGCAGGCGGAAAATTTTTATTGAAGAGCAAAGATAATGGATTCCGGTTGCTTATCCGGCGTATTTACGTTGCCTGATAAACTGGAACACCATGGCAAACAGCAGTATAGCGCCTATGGGCAGGGCAAAAGCCAGCACCTGCCAGAGGGTTTTGTCTTTTTTCAGCTTTTCGCCGTCCAGCAGCCGGAGGGTAAGCTCCTTGCTGCGGGTGTCCATGATGGGCGTTTTGCTGGTGAGGTATTCCATGCTGTTGAGGAAAAACTCCTTGTTGGCAAAAACATATTGCGGATTAAACTCATTTACGCCCATTTGCAGCGGGCCTTCTTTTTGAGAGAGGGCGTTGGTCACAATATCCGCATCGCCCACAACGATCATGCGGTTGAGCGTATCCGCCATTGCCTTGAAAGGCCGGCCGCTGGCGCTTTGCAGGGCCTGGTGCTGCTCCCGGCTGAGGCGGTGGTTGAAGAGCGATGGGAAGCGCCCTTCCAGCAGTACCGCCACGGGAATGGCGCGTTGCCTGAAATCCCGCTGGTTAGGCTGCTGCTGCACGCTTTCCAGGCTGATGCGCACCGGGCCGCCAAGGGTGCGGCTATGGTCTGAGGTGGCCAGCAGCACGGTTTTTCGGATGCCGCCGCCCTTAATGGTATCTATTGAGCTGGCAAAGCGGCTCATGATGAGGTCCATATTTTTGACGATGGGATGCGTATTGCCGGGCGTGAGCAGGGGAAAGAAGGGAAAGGGGATGGGCCTGATCTGCGGCTTGTCTCCAATGTTGCCCACCACGAGGGGGATCATATCGCTCTGCAGGTCCTGCACCAGGTCAAGGTTCACACGGGCGCCGTATTTGAACAGCAGGTCTTCCAGCTGCAGGTTGCGGTCAAAAGCCACAAACTCGCGGCCCCGCAGGCTGTCTGCCGAAGCGGTGAGGTTGTCTATGAACCACAGCACCTTGCCGCCGTTCATCACGTACTGGTCTATTTTCAGCTTATCCTCGTCTGTAAAGGTTTCCAGGGGCCGCACAAACAGCACGGCGTCAAACTCCTGCGGAATATGGCTGTCTGTTTTCAGGTTGATGGTATCTACCTGGTACAGCTCGTGCAGGGTTTTGAGGGCATCGTAAATATTGGGGCCCTCCGGCTCGCCATGCCCCAGCATATAGCCCACCAGCGGGCGTTCTGTTTGCTGCAGCTGGTAAATGGCGTTGGCAAATCTGTATTCCAGCAGGGCCACTGAGCTGTTGAGCGCCTGCATGGGGTCCATGCCACCCTGGCTTTTGAGCAGGTTCACGCTGTTTTCCCGGTCTTTGTAGCGGATGGTGGCGCCGGGGAAAATCAGTTTTTCGGCATAGCTGTCCTGCCCGTTTTCCTGCACCTGCAGGTTGAAAGGCAAAATACCTTTGGCCATCAGGCTGTCCTGGAAGCTCATGCGCAGCGAGTCCGGCAGGTTGGTGCCGGGGCTTACGAAAGAAAACCGGATATTTTTGCCGCCGTATTCCTGAAACTCTTCCAGCAGCTCCCTGGTGGCGTCTCCCAACTGGCGGAAGCTGGCGGGGTACTGGCCTTTCAGGTATACTTCAATGTATACAGGGGCGTCCAGCTGGCGGAGCATGTTGCGGGTGGAGGCGGCCAGGGTGTACCGCTTTTCTGCGGTAAGGTCCCAACGGCCGTGTATATACGAAGCTGCAATGTTCAGGGCAATCAGTACGGCTACTACGCCCAGTGTACGTTGCAGGTATTTTTTTCTTTTTTCTTTTGCAGTGAGTTCCATAGTTCAACCCTGCCAGATCTTGCGTTCCAGCGACATTTTTGTAAGATAGAGCATCAGCCCGGTAATGCTCAGGAAGTAGATCACGTCCCTGCTGTCTATGACGCCGCGGCTGATGGAATTATAATGATAACGGATGCCGGCCATCTGCAGGTAGTAGTCTGCCCCGCCGGAAAACACCGGCACTTTGCTTAACGCATCAAACCCGTTATAAAATATGTAGCAGGTGAAAATGGCCACCAGGAAGGCCACTACCGCGTTGCTGCTGAGAGAGGATGCCCAGAGCCCGATGGCGGTAAAGGTGCCGCCCAGTAAAAAGAGGCCTGTGTAGGAGCCGATGATGCTGCCATTGTCCAGCCCGTTGTTGGTGGCGGCCAGTTGAGACATGGCCAGGTAATACACCAGGGTGGGGAGCAGCGCAATGATCACAATGGTGGTGCAGGCCCAGAACTTTCCCCATACGGTCTGCCACCAGGTAACCGGCTTGGTGCTCAGCAGCTCCATGGTGCCGGTTTTGAACTCGTCTGCCAGGGAGCGCATGGTAATGGCCGGTATCAGCAGCAGGAAAATGAGGGGCGCCATTTCAAACAGCCCGTCCAGGTTGGCGTAACCGGCATCCAGCAGGCTGGTATCCGGGTATACGAAGAGGAACAGCCCGTTGGCCACCAAAAACAGGATGATGGCCACGTAGCCGGTGACGCTGCTGAAGAACTGGTGAATCTCTTTTTTGAATATTGCTGACATTGCAGACAAATATATAATTACCGGTCACCAATTTCGAATTACGGAATAAAAATATTTGTTAATTGATGGAACGGAGACAGGTATGGGCATAAGGCGCTGTGTGCGCTGTCCACCGTATGAAAGAATGCCGCCTGTTGGGCAGAAAAAAGCCCGGCCATAGCCGGGCAATTATATGATAGCTGAAAATCAGCAACTTGTTGCACATGGGCGGATGCATAATGCGTCCACAACCTGCTTATACGGAGAAACTTTCACCGCATCCGCAGGTACGGGCAGCGTTGGGATTATTGAAGTAAAAACCTTTGCCGTTCAGGCCTTCGGAAAACTCCAGCGTGGTATTGCAGAGGTACAGGAAACTTTTCAGGTCTGTTACCACTTTGATGCCGTCGTTGTCAAATACCTGGTCTTTAGGCTTGGGTTCGTTATCAAAATCAAGCTTGTAGCTGAGGCCTGAACAGCCGCCGCCTACCACGGATACCCGCAGGAAATAATCCGGGCCCAGGGAGCCCTCAGCCCGCAGGCTTTCCACTTTCTGCCTTGCCTTGTCACTTATATAAATCATATTATCCTCCTTTTCCTTTTAACAGGCCAGGGTTTGGTAGCCTTGCCCGCATATATTATTAGATGTCAGTTTATTGCTTTCCTTGTGTGGCCGCAGCTGGCGGCATGTCAATTCTCAGTTTCCGCTGCATTTCCACCACTGCTGTTACCGACCGGATGGCGTGATCTATCTCCTCCTCGGTGGTAAAACGGCTTACACTGAACCTCAGCGAAGAATGTGCCAGTTCCTCTTCCAGCCCCATAGCTGTCAGTACATGGCTGGGCTCCGGCAGGGCGGAGGTGCAGGCTGATCCCGAAGATACGGCAATATCCCGGTTTAGCGCGGTCAGCAGGGCATTTCCCTCCGTGTAACCAAAGGCAATATTGGTCACATTGGGCAGCCGGTATCCGGTGGAGCCGTTTACTGAGGTGGCTTCCAGGGCCAGCAGGCCTTTTTCGAGGCGGTCCCGCAGGGCGGCCATGCGCGGGCTGTTAACTGCCATTTCGGCACCCGCCAGCTCGCAGGCTTTTCCCAGGCCGGCAATACCCGGTACGTTCAGCGTGCCGGAGCGCATGCCCCTTTCATGCCCGCCCCCGTCTATCTGGGCCGCCAGCCTTACCCGCGGCTGCCTGCGGCGTACATACAGCGCGCCTGCGCCTTTAGGGCCGTGCATTTTATGTGCGCTGAAGGCCATCAGGTCTATACCGTCTGACTCCACGTTCACGGGAATTTTGCCCATGGCCTGGGTGGCGTCTGTCATCAGCAATACGCCATGGCGCCGGGTAATGTCACTGATGGCGCGGATGGGCTGTATCACCCCGGTTTCATTGTTGGCATACATCACGCATACCAGTATGGTTTGCGGGGTGATAGCCGCTTCCAGCGCGGCGAGGTCTATCAGGCCCCGCCCGTCCACTTTGAGCAAAGTGACGGACGCGCCCAGTTTTTCAAGATGCCGGCAGGTGTCCAGCACCGCTTTATGTTCCGTTTCAACCGTAATGATATGGCGGCCTTTTGCCGCATATGCTTCAAACACCCCCTTGATGGCCAGGTTGATGGCTTCTGTGGCGCCTGAAGTGAAAACGATCTCCTGTTTAACGGCGCCGGCCAGGTGGGCCGCCTGCTCCCGCGCCAGGTCTACCGCTTCTTCTGCCGCCCAGCCGTAACGGTGGGTGCGGGAGGCGGCATTGCCGTAGTGCTCCGTAAAAAAGGGCAACATGGCCTCCACTACGCGCGGATCGCAGCGGGTGGTGGCATTATTATCCAGGTAAACAGGCAACTGCAGCATCCCACAAAATTACGATATATGTTCTATTTTTACCCGTGCAGCCGATTGGAACCGTTGATGGGGCCATCAATTGCATCTATAACCCAATTGTCAGATCTATGTTGAAAGTGGAACATATCGGCATTGCCGTAAAATCACTGGCCACCGCCATCCCCCTTTTTGAAAAACTGCTCAACACCCCTTGTTACAAAACGGAGGAAGTGGCATCTGAGGGCGTTACCACGGCGTTTTTCAGGCAGGGAGAATCTAAAATAGAACTGCTGGAAGCCAGTACGGAGAGCAGCGCTATTGCCCGGTTTATTGAGAAAAAAGGGGAAGGCATGCATCATATAGCCTTTGAGGTAACAGATATTTTTGCGGAAATGGAGCGGCTGAAGGAAGAGGGGTTTGAACTGATCAATGCGGCGCCGAAACCCGGAGCGGATAACAAGCTTGTTTGTTTCCTGCACCCCAAAGGCACCAACGGCATACTGGTAGAGCTTACCCAGGAAAGGCCAGGCCAGTGATGTTGCCGCCCACAGCAATACCGGGATAGAGACTGTAAATCAACTACTTGAAACACCACTGTAGCGGCTGGAAGATTGTTCGTTTGCGCCTTCGGCCTGAAGCTCCCGCGTTCAAAAACAATAAAAATTATAAGGCCCCGAAATAATCCTGAAAAAAATATTCAACGGGTTAAACCTTTTATTTAGTTGCGCGTTGATATAGGAGTAAGGGCCAGTAAGGATGCCTTACTATCATCAGAAAATGCAAGCCTGTGGCTTTTAAGATACTCTAAAGTTGGCATAGGTTATGAAAACCTGTGAGTTTTTTAACTCGCAGGTTTATTTTTTTATGGCAGTACTTTTTCCATGCCTACGCTGCGGGAACCTTTTACCAGGATATGTGTGTTTTCAAACCCCTGCTGCTCCAGCCATTTTTTGGCGTCATCGGCTGTTTTCATAAAGATGTACGGGTGGCTGACCTTCTCAAACTCAGGGCCTACCAGCACTACGGCCTTCCAGTGCTGTTTTTGCAGCAGGTCTGCCAATGCCTGGTGCTCTTTTTCGCTGTCTTCCCCCAGTTCTTTCATAGCTCCTAATAATAACACCTTTTGGGGGGCATTTATTGCCGCAAAGTTTTCCACAGCGGCCTTCATGCTGGAGGGATTGGCATTGTAGGCGTCCATAATGAACGTATTGCTGCCCCTTTTTTCTATCTGTGAGCGGTTATTGGAGGGCACATAGGCTTCAATGGCCGTTTTTATTTTTGCGGCCGGTACGCCAAAATGCAGGCCTATGGCAATGGCGGCCATCACATTGGGGAAGTTATAGCCTCCAACCAGCCGGGTATGTACAGGGCCGGTCTGCTCTGTGCCCAGTTCCAGCAGGGCGCTGCCTGCCGCCGGCTTGCCGGTATAATCAGCCGCTTCACTGCCGTAAGTCACTACCTGGGGAATGCCCTTGCTCATGTCAAGCAGGTAGGGATAGTCTGCACAAACAAAAGCGGTGCCCCCGTTATCCCGGAGGTAATCGTACAGTTCGCCCTTCGCTTTGCGCACGCCCTCTTCGCCGCCAAAGCCTTCCAGGTGGGCCTTGCCGATGTTGGTGATAAGGCCGTGGGTAGGCAGGGCCACAGTACAATACCCGGCAATTTCCCGCTGGTGGTTGGCGCCCATTTCTATCACCGCCATTTCCGCGTTGGCGGGTATGCCCAGCAGGGTAAGCGGTACGCCAATGTGGTTATTGAGATTGCCTGCCGTGGCGTAGGTACGGTACTGTGAGCCCAGTACGGTACGCACCATTTCTTTCGTAGTGGTTTTACCGTTAGTGCCGGTGATGGCTATGAAAGGAATATCAAATTGCTGCCGGTGGCGCCGCGCCAGTTGCTGCAGGGTGTGCAGCACGTCGGTGACGAGCATCATTTTTTCCGGTACGGTATGGAACGCCGGGTCATCTATCACGGCCAGGGAGGCGCCGGCTTCCAGCGCGGCCGCGGCGTACTGGTTACCATTGAAGTTGGGCCCGCGCAATGCAAAAAAAACATCGCCGGGCTGCAGTTTGCGGGTATCCGTTTGCACGGAAGGATGGGCCAGGTAGTGTTGATATAGCTGTTCAATATTCACGGCAGAAAATGTTTGCATGCAAAAATAAGGAATGGAATCCCTCATTTTCTTTATTATCTTTCGAAACAGGCAACTGTTTATTTTGCAGGTGCGTATACAACCCTATGAAAACTCAATGTATGAAATCATTTCTGACCGGCATGGGCGTGCTGATGTGCTGCGCCGGCTATGTGGCCTGTACTTCGGAGCAGGCGCCAAAGCCGGGCACCAGCGTCAGTTGTGAAAGCACGGTGGTCACCAGTGCGCGGATCTATGCTATCATTCAGCAAAACTGCACCAACCGCAGTTGCCACCCCGGCGGCAGCTCTCCGCTGGTGGCAGATTTTTCTACCCTGGCCAAACTGAAAACTTACATCCATGCCAACGGCTCCAACTGGCGCCTGCGGGTAACCGGCCCTACGGCAGATATGCCGCAGTTCACGGGCTATCCCCCGCTGTCTCCCGCCACGCGGGATTCTATTGCCTGCTGGGTAGACAAGGGAATGCCGGACTGACGGGAAAAGAACGCAAAACATCCAGACCACTCAAATCACTTGCAGATGAAACAATTGTTTAGCCTGGCCGTTGCCCTTCTTGTTTTTGGCCGCCTGGCCGCCCAGGATGTATACTCCTGCCGCAATGCCACGCTGAGCTTCTTCTCTTCCGCACCGCTGGAAGATATTGAGGCCAAAACCAGCCAGGGCGCGTCAGCCATCAATATAAAAACAAAGGCCGTCTACTTTAAAGTGCCCATCAACACCTTCCAGTTCAAAAAGAAACTGATGCAGGAGCACTTTAATGAAAATTACCTGGAAAGCGACAAGTACCCGTATGCAGAGTTCAAGGGGAAAATACTGGAAGAGGTGGACCTTACCAGGAATGGTACTTATCCTGTTACGGTAGAAGGCGCGCTGAACATTCACGGCGTGACGAAAAATTACCGGGAAAAAGGCACCGTTACCGTACAGAACGGGAAAATAAACGCCACGGCCAAATTCAATGTCAGCGTGGCAGACCACAAGATCAAAATACCCACGCTGGTGGTGAAGAACATTGCGGAAGTAGTGGAGGTAAGCGTGAACGCAGACTATCAACCTGTCAAATAAACTTACATGAAACATATGCAGATGCGCATCCTGTCAGCCCTCCTGCTCATAGCTCCCGCGGCCATGGCGCAGGAAGACCTGGGCGCTATTTTCGGGAAAGATTCCGTGCGGAGGGACCCCGTGATAGCAACTTTTAAAAGCACCCGCATCATCAATGCCCAAAGCAATGAGACCCTGGCCCGCGGAGACCTGGATTTCCGGGTGGCGCACCGCTTTGGAGACATTGGCGGGGCAGACGGCGGCAGCTCCACTTTTTTTGGTATAGACAATTCAACAGACATCCGCATTGCGTTTGAATACGGCATTACAGACCGTCTCACCGCGGGCGTGAGCCGCGCCAAGGGCAGCGGCCATTTTACCCAGCTGTATGAAGTGCTGGGCAAATTCAAGCTGCTGCAGCAAACAATGGACAACCGGGTGCCCCTGGCCGTTACCCTCTTTGGCAACGCGGTGGTCACCTCCATGAAAAGCAGTCCTGATAAGGAAGCCGTCAGCTATTTCGACAAGTTCAGCTCCCGCATGAGCTACACCGCCCAGGTGGTGGTGGCCCGAAAGTTTGGAGACCGTGTTTCCCTGGCGCTGCTGCCCTCTTACGTACACCGCAACCGGGTAGGGTATATGGACATGAACAACATGTTTGCCCTGGGCGTGGGCGGCCGCCTGCGGTTCAGCAAGCGGGTGGCCCTGGTGGTAGACTATTTTGTGCCCTTCCGTGACCAGGCCAGCAAAGACTATTACAAAACGCAGGGCATCGAGTTTTTCAACCCGCTGGGCGTAGGGTTCGAAATAGAGACCGGCGGCCACGTGTTTCACCTGAATTTCACCAATTCTACCGCCACGCTGGAGAACCAGTTCATCCCGGAAACCACCACCTCCTGGCTGCAGGGCCAGTTCCGCTGGGGGTTCAACATTTCCCGCCGGTTTTCACTGGGGCATTAGTAAATTGCAGGGATGAGCACCATCCGCTGCCGAATCAAGGAAAATTCCGCCGTTGCCCGGCTGGCCGCCTGGAAAATGAAAAGCGACAATATAGCCATCGTTTTCGGGCGGGTGATCCATTTGTACGGCGCCAGCCGCGCGCAGTTCCTGGCCAACAAGGCCTGGGTGCGGCACGAAGTGCGGCATGTGAGGCAGTATCAGCAGCACGGCTTCTGGGGCTTTTTATGGCTGTACGTGACGGACTGGATGCGGGTAGGGTACTATAACAACCGCTTTGAAAAAGACGCCCGGCTGGCGGAGCATAACGCCGGGGAGCTGGACGGGGTGGAGATCAGCTGAGCCCGGGGCATGCCAATACCGGCAGTTTTTCCCTGCTATACCCGCCGGGCCGCTCCCATGGCCGATACCCTAAAGAATCGTTAAAACGGCACCGGCCCTGTAAAAAAAAGTTACAACGCGGTTATTTTCCTTATTTTTACGTTAAAGGCGGATCACTATGGTTAAGAAGGTCACTGAGGGCATCACCATTAGCGTGGAAACATTCTACCAGCCAGATTATTCCAATCCGATAGGCAGCGAGTTCATGTTTGCCTACCGCATCACCATTGAGAATAACAACACGTTTCCTATCAAGCTGCTAAGGCGCCACTGGTATATCATCGATTCTAACGGCTCCCACCGTGAAGTGGAGGGAGAGGGCGTGGTGGGCGTACAACCGCTGCTGGCCCCCAACGAAAGTTATCAGTACGTTTCCGGTTCCAACCTCCGTACGGAAATAGGCAAAATGTACGGCACCTACCAGATGGAGAACCAGTTGAACAAAAAACTGTTCGACGTGAAGATCCCGGAGTTCCAGATGGTAGTTCCCTTTAAAATGAACTGATTCCGGCCATTACGAAACATTCCCACATTTTACCGGCTCCTTACAAAAGAGCAACCCGCTAGGGCCTGTACTTCGCGCCGTTGAATATAGCGGTGGCATCATGCATATTCATCAACTTTTCCAGTGTATAGTCAGGATGTTTTTTCATGAAGGTTTGCACAATGCGGTAACCTACATAGGCGCCTATCTGACCCGGCGCCTCTCCTGGCAGCCCCTGGGTACTGGGGCCCTCTCCGGTATAACGCATTACTTCCTGCCAGTCTGCCGTATATAACAATTTGTTCTGCACAAAATATTGCCAGATCATCTGCTCGTTCTCATCACAAAAATCCAGCTGTGCTTTCGTATAGCCCAGCCTGATATGTTCCGGCGTTTCCGGCAACGTCATTTGCAGGAAATATTGCTGTTTGCCCAGGCTGACAAAGCGCTCCATCAGCTTGGCGCTTTCTTTTTCTTCCGGCGCATAATGCTGCTCCAGCACCTTCATCACATTTACAGGAATGTACTCCGGGGTGAATTTTCTTACAATGTAATCCGGGTAGTCTGGCACCATGCGGTAAATGGAGAAATCCGCGCCCATATGCATATCCAGCCCGATGCCCACCAGGGAGTCTACCGTTACGGCGCCGTAGTTGCCGATGGCGGAAATGAAGCTGACCACCTTGGGCGCTTCAAACTGCGGCAGGTAATATTTGGCAAGGCGGAACGCCTGTGTAAGCTCTTTCTCAAGCGGGGCGGTGTTGGCAAAATGCGCTTCCACGGAGTCTTGCAGCGCGCGGAAATCTTTATTGCCCACAAAGCGGCGCACTGCTTCGGCCATGGCCGCGCTGGTATCCGAAAACGGCCCCAGGCCCAGTATCTGTGAAAAATAAGTGGGAGTAAAAGCGGGGAAACTGTCATTCAACAATTGAATGCCCTGTATGACGTTATTAGTGTCTATCCGGAAAAGTTGTTCGTCAAACCGTTCGATCTTTACCTGTATGGGAATATGGCTTACATCCGGCACTTTGGGCCCGGCGTTGCAACCGGCGGCCAGCCAGCCCGCGAATAAAATGCAGTACAGGATATATTTTTTCAGGTAATTTTGCATCGCCTATTAAAACTTTAGAAATGGTAAAAATATTGCATCACCGCTTATTATCGAAATCTTTCATCCTCCTGTTCCTGTTAACCGCCACAGCCATCAGCGCCCGGGCGCAAACGCTCAGCGAGCGTGTGTCTGACAGGGCGGGGCGTAAAATGCGTTTCGGTTTCAAGCTGGACCCCGGCGCTTCCATGATGCGGCCGCAGGAAGAAGGCGTAGAGCGCAACAGCGGCCGGTTCTACTTCAGCTACGGCGTGATGGCCGATTTTTTCCTGGATGACCAGGGCAACTACGCGCTGGCTTCCGGCCTGCAGGTAAGCGCCATGGGCAGCGTGCTGAAATACGAAACGGGTAAAGGCCTTTCCGCTTTCAAAAACGCCCCCAGCGAATACGATCTCCGGCTCACCTACATCGAAATACCTTTCACCCTCCGCCTCAAGGCAGACACGCAAAACGGCCTGGGCGTATGGGGCCAGTTCGGCGGTTTTGCCGGCTTCCCGGTGAGGGCCAGGGCCAATGTGATCAGCGGCCTTACGCCCTTTAACAAACAGGACGTGCTGCGAGACGTGAACCCTCTCAGCGCCGGCATGATCATTGGCGGCGGCATAGAGTACCCCCTCACGGAAACGCTGGTGGGCGTGGTAGGCTTCAACTACCAGAACGGCTTTATAGACGTAACGCGCAACAGCAAGTGGGACGACGGGCGGGTGAACATGAACAATTTCATTCTGCGGCTGGGGGTTTATTTTTAACTCCCGTACCTTTGCAGGGCCGGCTACCGGCCAATTATAAAAACAGACGGATGAACATCTTCCTAGCCCAACAGAACTACCACATCGGCAACTTTGAAGCGAATACGGCCAAAATAATAGCCGCCATCCAGCAGGCGGAGCAGCAGGGCGCCGAGCTGGTGGTGTTCTCTGAACTATGCATCTGCGGGTACCCGCCCAGGGACTTCCTGGAGTTTGATGATTTTATTGCGAAAAGCTACGCGGCTATAGATGAAATAAAGGCTTATACCCATAAAACCGCCGTGCTGGTGGGCGCCCCCCACCGCAATCCCCTCCGGGAAGGTAAAGACCTTTTTAACGCCGCCTGGTTCCTCTATGAAGGCCAGGTGCAGCAGGTAGTGCACAAAACCCTGCTGCCCACCTACGATGTGTTTGACGAGCACCGTTATTTTGAGCCGGGCTATGAGTGGAAAGTAGTGCCTTTTAAAGGCAGGAAGCTGGCGGTAACCGTGTGTGAAGATATCTGGAACCTGGGAGACAACCCCCTTTACCGTGTATGCCCCATGGACCAGCTGATGGAGCAGCAGCCGGATGTGATGATCAACCTGTCTGCCTCCCCGTTTGACTATGATCACGACGAAAGCCGGAAAGAGATCATCCGCGCCAACGTGCGCAAATACCGCCTGCCCATGTATTACTGCAACACGGTAGGCTCACAAACGGAGATCGTGTTTGACGGGGGCTCCATGATATTTGACGCGCAGGGCAACATTGTGCAGCAACTGCCCTTCTTTGAAGAGGCGATGGGCGGCGCAGACCTGGATGCGCTCCCCAAGGCGGGAGAAGGCCCTGTGGTGCCGTTTTCCGGCACGTCAGATATTGTTGCGCTTGAATTTGAACATAACATCCACCGCATACACGAAGCCCTCATCCTGGGCATCCGTGACTACTTTGGCAAGATGGGCTTCAAACAGGCCATCCTGGGCTCTTCCGGGGGCATAGACAGCGCCGTAACCCTGGCCCTTGCCGTGGAAGCGCTGGGAAAAGACAACGTGCGCGCAGTGGCCATGCCTTCCCCGTATTCTACAGAACACTCCGTAGATGACGCGGTGGCGCTTTCCCGCAACCTGGAAAACCCCTTCGATATTATCCGTATCAACAAAATTTACGAGTGTTTCCTGGATACGCTCGACCCGTTCTTCCATGGCCTGCCGTTCAATGTAGCGGAGGAGAACACCCAGTCTCGCATCAGGGGCAACCTGCTCATGGGCCTGGCCAACAAGTTCGGGTACATCCTGCTGAACACCTCCAATAAAAGTGAACTGTCTACCGGCTACGGCACGTTATACGGAGATATGGCCGGCGGGCTGGCAGTGCTGGGAGACCTGTATAAAATGCAGGTATACGCCCTGGCGCGGCACATCAACCGCCATAAAATCATCATCCCGCAGAATATTATAGACAAGGCCCCCTCCGCGGAGCTGCGGCCCAACCAGAAAGATAGTGACAGCCTGCCTGATTATGCCGTGCTGGACAGAATACTGTACCAGTACATAGAGCGCCGCCAGGGCCCCCGTGAAATTGTGGCGCAGGGCTTTGACGCCGCGCTGGTGGCCCGTACCCTCAAAATGGTGAACACCAACGAGTACAAACGTAACCAGTTCTGCCCCATCATCCGCGTATCGTCAAAGGCTTTTGGCGTAGGCCGCCGCGTGCCTATTGTAGGGAAATATTTGAGTTAAGGGAATAAGCCCGTTATCTTTGTCCAAATTCAACAGGAATTACATGTTACAGGTACAATTTATCCGGCAGAACAAAGAGCTGGTACTGGAAAGGCTCGGCATCAAAAATTTCAGGGATGCTGCAGCCGTAGTAGATGAAGTGCTGGCGCTGGACGATCAGCGCAGGAAACTGACACTTGATTATGACGAAACACAGGCAAAAATAAATACCGCCTCCAAAGAGATAGGCAAGCTGATGGCTTCGGGCAGCAAGGCAGACGCCGAGACCCGCAAGCAGGAAGTGGCCGCCCTCAAACAGGCGCTGGGCCCTATTAACGAATCTTTGATAGCCACCGAAAAGTCACTGCACGATACCCTGGTGAAGCTGCCCAACCTGCCCGGCCCCCGGGTGCCGGCAGGCAAAACGCCGGAAGACAACCTGGAGGTAAGAGGCGGCGGCCAGAAGCCGGTGCTGCCCGGCAATGCCGTGCCCCACTGGGACCTGGCCAAACAATATGACCTGATAGACTTTGAGCTGGGCAACAAGATCACCGGCAGCGGCTTCCCCGTGTACAAAAAACAGGGCGCCCGTTTGCAGCGCGCGCTGATCAGCTACTTCCTGGACTTTAACACAGCAGCCGGCTATGACGAAATGCTGCCGCCCTACCTCGTGAACGAAGCCTCCGCCTACGGCACCGGCCAGTTGCCAGACAAGGAAGGGCAGATGTATTTTGTGACGGAAGACAATTTTTACCTCATACCCACGGCAGAAGTGCCGGTTACCAATATTTACCGTGACGAGATACTGAAAGAAGCAGACCTGCCGGTGAAAATGACGGCCTACACGCCCTGCTTCCGCCGCGAAGCCGGTTCTTACGGTAAAGATGTGAGGGGCCTCAACCGCCTGCACCAGTTTGAGAAAGTGGAGCTGGTGCAGCTGGTAAAACCGGAGCAGTCTTACGCAGTGCTGGAAGAAATGGTGGCGCATGTGGAAAAGCTCATCCAGTCACTGGGCCTGCCCTACCGCATTTTGCTGCTCTGCGGCGGCGATATGGGCTTTGCTTCCGCCCAGACCTATGATTTTGAGGTATACTCCGCCGCGCAGGACAAATGGCTGGAGGTAAGCTCCGTATCCAACTTTGAGAGCTACCAGACCAACCGCATGAAGGCGAGGTATAAAGACAGCAACGGCAAAAACCAGCTGCTGCACTCCCTGAACGGCAGCTCCCTGGCCTTGCCGCGTATCATGGCCTGCCTGCTGGAAAATAACCAGTCTGCCGAAGGCATTATGCTGCCGGAGGTGCTGCACCGGTACTTTGGAAAAGACCGCATAAGCAACGCCTAAACGAAATAGGGCGTATTAAATATTAAAGCGTACAAGGCAATCTTGTACGCTTTTTGATTTTTTGCACTATTATTGTTGTTAAGGTCTTAAATATGCAAATTATGAAAACACTCGTTTCTGTTTTTCTGATGGCCATCTTGCTGTGGGCCTGTTCTCCGGGGCTGAACCCCAACAATACGGCAAAGGTGGAGGAAGCCTTCGCAAAATATGAGGATTCTGAAGGTAAAACTGTTTTCCGGGACAAATGTGCCAAGTGCCATGGTTACCGCCTGCCGGAAACCCGCACGGCAGAGAAGTGGCCGAAAACGATAGACAAAATGGCCCCCAAGGCAAAGCTCACGGAAGATCAGAAAGCCGCGGTGCTGGCTTTTGTGACCAAACACGCCAAAGCGTCCTGAGCATGTCTTGACAAAATTGTACAGGCGGCTTCTTCGGCCGCCTTTTTTTATATTTGTAACAATGCTTCACTTCCTTCCAAATGGCAAACAACTGGTGATCCGCCGCCCGCAGGTAGCTGACGCGGCGGCCTGCCTGAAATGTTTCCAGCAGCTGACCCGGGAAACGGATTTTCTCCTTTATACCCCGCAGGAAGCTCAAACATTTGACCTGAAGAAGGAAGAAAGTTTCATACAATCTTACCTGCAGCACCCTGATCATCTCTTCCTGGTAGCAGATGTGGAGGGCGAAGTGGTAGGCAGCGTAAGCCTCAACCAGGGCAATTTTGTAAAGCAGCATCACCGCGCCATGCTGGGCATTGGCGTGCTGCACAGCTACTGGAACATGGGCATCGGCCGCCGGCTGCTTACAGCCGCCATCCGCTGGGCGGAGGCCCATCCCAAAATTGCGATCATACATTTTGAAGTGCTGGCCACCAACGAAAGGGCCATTCAGCTCTACCGTAACTTTAACTTTACCGAGCACGGCCGCATACCCAACGGCATCCGCCAGCCAGACGGCCGGCTGGTAGACCTGGTGGCCATGAGCAAACAGATCAAACCTGTACACTAATGAAAACTTATGAGGGAACATACAGCTACGGCCAGCCTGATAATGCACAGAAATGCCTGGTAACAGTTACGGATAAACGAATAGAGATACACCTGCGGGACCAGCACGGCAACCCGCGGGCAGTGTACTGGTATTGGTACAATGTAGTGCAGGGAGACCATGCGCTGCACCATACCGGCCAACCCCTGCAAACCCTGAAAGTGCCTTCTTTTGAGTTCCGGGAAACAGTGGCGCGGCAAATGAAAAAGCCACGGCGCCGCGGTGTGCCGGCGGTGGCAATAGCGGTGGGAGGCGCCATGGTGGCAGTACTGGCTCTGCTGGCCCTGGCCTATTTCTGGCTGGTACCGTACCTGGCAGGGCGCATGGCCAAATCCCTGCCGGTGGAGTATGAGGTGAAGTTTGGAGAAAAGGCCTACCAGGCCATGATAGGGGAGTTCAAGGTAATGCCCGGGGAAACGGCGCTGGTAGACAGTTTTTTCAGAACGCTCCGTATCCCGTCGAAATACCCGGTCTCCATTACGGTGGTAAACGAAGCGCAAACCAACGCTTTTGCCGTACCCGGCGGCCACATTGTAGTGTTCAGCGGGCTGCTGCGGCAAATGCAGCACCCGGAAGAGCTGGCCGCATTGCTGGCGCATGAGTACTCTCACGTGGAGTTACGGCATACTACGCGCTCGCTGCTGCAAAGCCTGGGCACCTATGCGCTGGCCAGCATGCTGTTTGGAGACCTTACCGGTGTAGAGGCCGTGCTGGTGCAAAATGCGCATGAACTGAAAGGGCTGGAATACTCCCGCCGGCTGGAAAAAGAAGCCGACCTCAACGGCCTGCAATTGCTGCATGCCCGCCGGATCAACGGCCAAGGTTACATCTGGCTGTTCGGCACCCTCAAGAAAGAAAGCGGCGCCGCGCCTTCAGAATGGCTCAGCAGCCATCCTGATCTCGACAACCGCATCCGATATGTACAGGAAGCGCTGAAAGGAGACACCACCCTTGCCACACCGGCTGCGCTGGAAAGCCTCTGGAAACAGATAAAAACAAATTAAACCGTGCAGTATGAACAGATATGACAGGCAAATACGCCTCAATGGTTTTGGCCCTGCAAAACAAGAGCAGTTGAAAAAGGCCGCCGTGCTGGTAATTGGCGCGGGCGGCCTGGGCGTACCCGTGCTGCAATACCTGGCGGCCATGGGCGTGGGCAAGCTGGGCATTGCCGAAGCAGATAAAATATCCGTTACCAACCTGCACCGCCAGGTGCTCTACCAAACGCAAGACGCCGGCAAACCCAAACTGGACGTAGCCATTGAGCGGCTGGCCCTGCAGAACCCTGAAGTTTCTTTTGTACCGCACCCTACCTTCATCACACCCGCCAATGCGCTGGACATGATGGCCGGTTATGATGTGGTGGCAGACTGTTCAGATAACTTTGCCACCCGCTACCTGGTAAGTGATGCCTGCGTGATACTGGGCAAGCCCCTGGTATATGGCGCCATTTACGGCTTTGAGGGCCAGGTGAGCGTATTCAATTATAAGGGCAGCGCCTCTTACCGCTGCCTCTTCCCGGAGCCGGGCGTTGCGCCTGATTGTAATACGGTAGGTGTGCTGGGCGTGCTGCCCGGCATCATAGGCTGCTACCAGGCCAATGAAGTGGTGAAAGTGATCTGCGGCATAGGGGAGCCTTTGGCCAACCAGCTGCTGGCCATCAATATTCTTGATAATACCCACCAGGTGTTCACCTTCCAGCCGGTGGCGGAAAACCTCCGCATCAGCAAGCTGCAGGAGAGTTATGAAGATACGGCCTGCGAAGCCCGGCAGGTGGAGTCTCTCAGCGTGCAGGAACTGCAGCAATGGCTGCAGGAAGGCCAGGATTTTCAATTGCTGGACGTGCGGGAAAAAGAGGAATGGGATGTTTGCCATATTGAAGGTTCCCTGCACATTCCCATGCGCCGGGTGGAAGCCGCTATGACCGGCCTGCCCCGCCAGAAACCCCTTGCTATAATCTGCCACCATGGAATGCGCAGCCGCACCATAGCGGAACTGCTGTTGCAGAACGGGTTCTCCAATGTGTACAATGTTACCGGCGGCATACACGCCTGGGCGGTAGAGATAGACGACAGCATGGAAACGTACTAGCTGTTTGCCGTTCCCGTATGCCCCGCTTCGTGCAATGGAATGAATTTTGTACCTTTTGTGATGAACGGTCATCATACCATTTAAACTTTCCTTTTATATGACCGTCTTACCTTAAATTTTTCTTTTATGGCTGCTGTTCCCGAGCACAAACAACTACAACACCTGGGGTGGAGAGCCGGTTTCGGGGAAAACCCGCTGGTTATTCACGCATGGTCAAAAAAAAGGCGCAAAGAGGTAGTGCGCAAAATTATCATGGGGCCGCAAGCCGGGCCCGAAGCTGTGAAAGTAGTGGATGAAACAGACCTGCCTGACTACCGCCGCATCCGCCAAATGGGCGCGGAAGAACGAAGGATGGTGCAAAAAATGAATACTGACGGCATCAAAGACCTGAACGTTTTATGGTCTCACGCCATGATCAACAGCCAGCACCCGCTACGGGAAAAAATGGCGCTGTTCTGGCACGGGCATTTTGCCTGCCGTACGCAGAATGTGCTGTTCAACCAGCAATTGCTGCAGGTAGTGAGGGAACACGGGCTGGGCAACTTCGGCACCCTGCTCACCGAGGTATCCAAAACCCCCGCCATGCTGGCCTTTCTCAACAACCAGCAGAACCGCAAGCAGCGCCCCAATGAGAACTTTGCACGGGAGGTGATGGAGCTGTTTACCATGGGCCGCGGCAACTATACGGAAAAGGATATCAAGGAGGCTGCGCGTGCCTTTACAGGCTGGGGGTATGATGAAATGGGCCAGTTCAGGTTCCGCAAGAACCTGCATGATGAAGGCAGCAAAACCATCCTGGGCAAAACAGGTAATTTCCAGGGAGACGATGTGATCAAGATATTATTGGAGCAAAAGCAGACCGCCAAATACATCACCACCAAGATCTACAAGTATTTCGTGAACGAGGAGCCGGATGAAGCAATCATCAGCAAGCTGGCAGACAAGTTCTATGGTTCCGGGTACGACCTGCGCGCGCTGATGCAGGAAATTTTCCTTTCCGACTGGTTTTATGACGAACGCAACGTCGGCAACCGCATCAAATCTCCGGTAGAGCTGCTGGTGGGCCTGCGCAAAACAGTGCCCATGCAGTTTGAGCAGGAAGAGGCCATGCTGGTGTTTCAGCGGGTGATGGGGCAGGTGCTGTTTTACCCGCCCAACGTAGCCGGCTGGGCAGGCGGCCGCTCCTGGATAGACAGCTCCAGCCTGATGTTCCGCATGCGAGTACCCCAGATCATTTTATACTCCCAGGAGTTCAACATCCGCCCCAAAGAGATCACGCCTGAAATGGGTGAAGGGCAGAACTATAAAATGACCATGCAGGTAAACGAGTTCCTGAAAAAACAATACGCCCGCCGGGTGAATGCGAACGTAGACTGGGCGCCTTACCTGGCCGCTTTCAAGGACGTACCGCGTGAGCAGCTGGCAGAGCAGATAGTTCAGTCTCTCCTGCTGAAAAATACATCGGTTAACAAGGAACTGCTGGAAAAATATTCAGACAGCTCCACCCGTGAAAACTATATCAAAACCGTGACCATTGACGTAATGAGCACGCCGGAATACCAATTGTGTTAAACGAAATTTTATTACAATGCTGATTCACAGACGCCGTTTTTTACAAGTAGGCACCCTCGCTTCAGCCAGCCTGATGCTGCCGAAATTCCTGAAAGCCATGGAAAAGGGCGAATTGGTTCCTCCCGGCAACAAAGTGCTGGTGGTAGTGCAATTGTCTGGCGGTAACGATGGTTTGAATACCGTGATCCCTTACCGGAACGATATTTATTACAAGATGCGCCCCACCCTGGGCATCAAACGCGAAGCCGCCCTCTCCCTCAATGACGAGCTGGGCATTCACCCCGCGCTGAAGAGCTTCAAAGCGCTGTATGACGATGGCTCACTGGGCGTGCTCAACAGCGTGGGATATCCCAACCCCGACCGTTCTCACTTCCGCTCCATGGACATCTGGCAAAGCGCCAGCGAGTCTAAAGATTACTGGAACACCGGCTGGCTGGGCCGTTACCTGGACGCACAATGCAAGGGCTGCGACAAACCCACGCAGGCGCTGGAAATAGACGATACATTAAGTCTTGCCCTGAAAGGAGACGCGGTGAAAGGCCTTGCGCTTACAGACCCGCAGCGTTTGTTCGGCGCCAGCAATGACCGGTACTTCAAAGAACTGCTGGCAAAGAAAAAGCACGATGAAGAGCACCAGAATGTAGACTACCTCTACAAAACCATGGCGGAAACCATTTCGTCTGCCGCCTACATCCAGCAGCAGTTCAAGACCTACAAGAGCAAGGAACGCTACCCTCAGACGGAGCTGGGCAAAAACATGAAAACCATTGCAGAGCTGATCATGACAGACATCAATACTTCCGTATACTACGTATCTCACGGCAGCTTTGATACCCACGTAGGCCAGCAGAACCAGCAGCAGCGCCTGTTTGAGCAGCTGAGCGATTCATTGCAGGCTTTCACCACAGACCTGAAAAAGAATAACCGCTTCCAGGACGTACTGGTGATGACCTTCTCCGAATTCGGGCGCCGTGTGGGGCAAAATGCCAGCGGCGGTACAGACCATGGTACGGCCAACAACATGTTCCTGATAGGCGGTGGCCTGAAGCAGCAAGGCGTGCTCAATGAGGGGCCAGACCTGCAAGATCTCAAGGACGGCGACCTGCAGTACAAGGTAGATTTCAAGAACGTGTATGCCACCCTGCTGAAGAAATGGCTGGGGGCGGATGATCAGGCTATTTTGAAGCAACAGTACGAGTACCTGAATTTTATTTAGATCGAAACGGGCTGGCCATACAAGACCAGCCCGTTTTGTTTGAAGCAGTTATTTCACTTTGGGCCGCTGCAGCTCATAATCATAGATCAGCTTCGTGATCTTTGCTATCACTCCTTCCCTGGTGGCCTCATCTGCCCGCGAATTGGTTACAAACACCGTAATGGCGAGTTTTTGCCCGTCAGGCATAAAAATAATCCCGGCATCGTTGGTGGCGCTGCTTACACCGTCACGTGTGCCGGAAGTGCCCGTTTTATGCGCCACTACCACATCCGGCGGCAATAGCCCTTTGATGCGTTTGGGGCCGGTGGTGGTGGCCGTCATGATCTTCCAGAGAAAATCATTGCTGGTTTTGGTAAGCACGGTGCCTTTGTTGAGCACGTCCAGCAGCTCCACTATGGCGGAGGGGTATGCCCAGTTGGTGAACTGCACGTCCCAGGCGGAGGCCATCTTGGCTTCGCTGGCGGCAATATTGATGTTTGTTATGCCAAGGCTGTGCACATAATCATTAATGGCCGCTTCGCCGCCGGCCAGGTCTATCAATATGTCACAGGCAATATTATCGCTTTGGGATACCATCAGCGCCAGCAGTTCAGACAGCGGCCTGTCTACATTGCCTTTGGGGAATGAGTCCCGCAGCGGGCTCCAAGTGTCGGGCACCATCCATTTCCGGGGAATGTAAATGGGCTGGTGCAATTGCAGCTTGCCTTCGTCTACCTGGTGCAGAATGGCCATGGCAATGGGAAACTTGAATACGCTGTGCATCGGGTAACGCACACTGTCACGGTACTGGAGCAGGGGCCCGCCGTTGAGGTTGCGGGCTGCCACGCCCACCTCTCCGCCGGCCGCTTCGGCAATACCGGCAATTTGCCGGTAGAGGGAGTCTTCTGTGTAACCACTGCCTGTGGCCGCCTGCTGGCAGGCCGCGGTGGCCATCATGCACACCACTACCGCCGATATCAATGTATATTTCATACCTCAATTTACGGAAGGGCGGCCAACACCACGCTGTCAAATTGACAATTTTCAGGAATGGCTTGTTTTGTGCATCAGGTACCTTACTAAAGAAGGAGGTAACATGGATGCTTATTCCGAGATCATCCATCATGCGGTAGAGGCCGCAGGCAGGTCAGTTGTTAAAATAGAACGGCTGGATGCCCATGGAAAGATAACCGGTACCGGGTCTGGCTTCTTTTTTTCTTCAGACGGTTATCTTTTCACCAACTCGCACGTAGTGCACAACGGCAGCGCTTTCAATGTAATGCTGCATGACGGCAGCGTGTACCCCGCTACGCTGACAGGGGAAGATCCTGACACGGACATTGCCATTTTAAAATCTACCGCGTTCGACTTCCAGGTAGCCCAGCTTGGGCATGCGGCGGCTTTGCAGATAGGCCAGCTGGTGATTGCCATTGGCAACCCGCTGGGTTTTCAGCATACCGTTACCGCCGGTGTGGTGAGCGCCCTGGGCCGCTCGCTGCGCAGTGAAACCGGCCGTACCATGGAGGGGCTGATACAGACGGATGCCGCCCTCAACCCCGGCAACTCCGGCGGCCCGCTGATCAACTTCAAGGGAGAAGTAGTAGGCGTGAACACCGCCATGATACGCGGGGCGCAGGGGCTGTGTTTTGCGATCAGCATTGATACGGCCCGGCTGATAGCGGCGGAGCTGATGCAAACAGGCAGGGTCACCCGCGCACACCTGGGCCTTTTGCTGCAGCAGGTCAACCTGGTGCCCAAGCTGCGCAGCGGCCTGGAGCTGAAGAACAAAACGGCGCTGTTCGTTACCGGCGTAGAACCGGGCAGTCCCGCCAGCAAGGCGGGCATTGCGGACGGAGACATTGTGGTGTCTTTTAACGATGTGCCGGTAGAAACTTCAGACGCATTGTTCCGCCTGCTGGACAGGGAAAAGATTGGCCAGTTCCAGTTCATCCGCGTGATCAGGCAGAGCCGGCTGGTAGAATTGAGGGTAACGCCGGTGGCGCGGAAGGCGGCGTAGGCGCCTGGTGTTACGCCGCTAATGCGGCTGGCCGCAACGTATAATGCGCTTCATCCGGCCATCGCTGCATGGATTGGCAATGTTGCAACCACGCGTGAGCACAAAACGAGAAAGGCGCCGGGAAGGCGCCTTTCTCGTTTTTATTAGCGTCTTTTTAAAGTCCGCCTTACGGAAACTTCTTGTAGATCATCTTGAAATACCCGTCGTTCACGGCTTTGATGGAACCGTCCGTCATATTGACGAGGTTGCCGGAAAACTCACCGATAGCCAGGGAATCCTGCACCTGGTGAATCACCACGGTAATGCTGCCGTAATTGTCATCCGCTACCAGCCGGTCTCCAGTAGCTTTTTCCTCCAGGAACATGGCCGTGCCGCCCATCATGTTGGAGTACACACCGGGCGTGATCTGCGGCTGGTCACTGAACACGCGGATGTTGATCACATCTTGCCCGTAGCTGTAGCCGGCCACCAGCAGTTGTGAATAATCGTTGGCCGGGTCTGCGTCCGTCAGGTCTCCGGGCATGTAATACGCGCTGTTACGCTGCTCGGACAGCAGCACGCCGTTGTCCAGCTTGAAAGAAATGAATTTCCGTTTTGGTTCCACCGCTTCATCTGAGCAGGCGGCCAGCAGCATCAGGCCGCACAAAACCCCCATCAGGGATAATTTTCCTGGCATAGGAAATAAGTTTTTATCCGTTTACAACTTGTCTATTGATGTTTGTTTCTGCCTGCCAATGCGGTAGAGCGTGTACCCCATCACCGCAAAGAACAGTACGCCCAGCACCTGGTAACCGCCGTGGCCCAGCGCTTCGGCCAGCCCCGCTTCTGCATTTACTTTGGCAAGGCCGCTGGAAACACTTTCGTTGACAGACAAAATAGCCACAATTACGCCGGCTACTGCGCCGCCTGCCACCAGGCCGGTAGCAAAGAGGTTGCCTTTGCCCAGCTCTTCCTCTTCGGCGGTCAGCTTCACGCCGGAGCGTTTTTGCTTCCACTCTACTATGCCGCGTATCAGACCGCCAATAAATATAGGCAGGGTGGTAGATAACGGCAGGTAAGCGCCCACGGCGAAAGATAGTGATTTTACGCCACAGAGTTCAAGGGTGATGGCAATAAATACGCCCACGAGCACAAACTGCCAGTCGAGGTTGAATGACAGGATGCCTTTAACGAGGGTGGCCATCAGCGTGGCCTGCGGGGCGGCGTATTTTTCCGTGCCAATGGCATGTTTGATTCCCTGCGCCGCCATTTCCGCGGTGGGGGTATCGAGTATATGCACCGTCCAGCCGATGACGAGAGAAGATACAATGGCGCCGATGAAAAGGGCTATCTGCTGGTTGCGCGGCGTGGCGCCTACAATGTAGCCTGATTTCAGGTCCTGCGAGGTAGCGCCCGCGTTGGCCGCCGCAATGCAGATCATGCCGCCTACTACCAGTGCCATAGGCTCAAATACTTTCCCCGTCCAGCCCACCGCAATGAAAATAAGGCAGGTGCCCATGATGGTAGCAATGGTCATCCCGGAAATAGGGTTGTTGCTGCTGCCTATCAGGCCTACGATGCGGCTGCTCACGGTTACGAAGAAAGCGCCGAAGACCACCACCAGCAGGCCTATCAGCAGCTTGTTCCAGATGGAGTCGCCGGGGAGCTGCGGCAGCAGGGCCATCAGCAGGATGAGCGCCACGCTGCCAATGATCACGAATTTGAAGGAAATGTCTCTTTCCGTTCTGGGCACCTGGCCTTCTTCGCCTTTTTCCTTGAGAGAGCCGAGGCTGTCCCGGAAAGAGGAGATAATGGTGGGGATGGTTTTGAGCAGGGTGATGAAGCCGCCCGCCGCCACTGCGCCCGCGCCTATTTGTTTCACGTAGGCCTGGTAGATGGCGGCGGAATAGTCGCTGAACGTGCGGGTTGCAGGGTCCCAGGAGCCACTGCCCCCTGCCGTATCCAGGTTGGCCAGCAGGCCCAGCTTCACCAGCTGCGCCGCAATGATCTCGCCGGGTATGAGCGAAGCCAGCAGCGGGATCAGGCAAAGCCATGCCAGCACCCCGCCGGCTACCAGCACCCCGGCTATTTTGGGGCCTATGATGTAACCCACGCCCAGGTATTCAGGCGTAATTTCCCCGCTGATTTTGGCGGAGGGAAAGATCTTGTTAGCCTGCTTCGTCATAAACGTCGGCACTTCAGCAATAATGTGCAGCACCTTTTGCAGCATGGCATATACCAGTGCAAAACCCAGCCCCAGGAAGGCCGTTTTGGCAAACTCCCCGCCTTTTTCGCCCGCTTTCAGCACGGAGCCGCAGGCGGTGCCTTCCGGGTAGGGCAACGTATCATGCTCCTTTACGATCAGGGAGCGCCGCAGCGGTATCATCATCAGGGTGCCCAGTATGCCTCCGAAAATGGCCAGTATCAATATGGTGATGTAGTCAAAATAACTATCTCCCCCGCTGCCGGCAGAGAGGAAGAGGAAGCCCGGCAGGGTGAACACCACCCCGGCGGCAATAGACTCCCCGGCGGAACCGGTGGTTTGAATGATGTTGTTTTCGAGAATGGTGGTTTTGAAGAACTTCCGTCCCAGCGTAATAGCTATTACGGCAATAGGGATAGAGGCGGATACGGTGAGGCCCGCCTTCAGGGCCAGGTATACGGTGGCCGCGCCAAAGATCACGCCGGCAATACATCCCAGCAGGATGGACTTCAGCGTTAATTCTTTCATTTTTACTTCAGGCGCAACAAAAGGTTTGAATTTGGTTTCTGCCATAAGAGGGAGGTTGTCAGCAATTCTGTTGTTTTGAAATAACGGTGCGGCGGGTGACCCCGGCCGGAGCACGATACCTAAATATAGTATTTTTTCGTGGTGCGTAAATAAATAAAAATGCGGGGCTGTGGTGCCCCGCATTTGTTTTTTATTGTGCGTTCATCATTTTCTGCAGCCATCTGGTGAGCCCGAACAGGATGAGGGAGGCTACGCCTGCCATCACCACAAAAAGCATAAAGAACTCGTAAGGCGTGCTCATATGGTAGCCAAGGAAGACAGTAGTCTTGGTGCCGTCCGGATAAAGGGCGCTCAGCTCGCCCGCCAGCTTGTTAGAAATGGCATTGGCCAGGAACCATACCGCCATCAGCAGGGAGGCAAATTTAGCGGGCGCCAGTTTGTTTACCAGTGCCAGGCCAATGGGAGAGAGACAAAGTTCGCCCCACGTATGCAAGGCATACATGCCTATCAGGTACATCATGGTCACTTTTACCCCAGGCTGCACATCTTTCACGCCGAAGGCGATCACCAGGTATCCGATAGCCAGCAGCATCAGCCCCCAGGCCATTTTGGTAGGAGGGGCGGGTTCATATTTGCCCAGTTTCAGCCACAGCCACGCAAAGAAAGGCGCGAAAGTGACCACAAAAATGGAGTTGAGAGACTGGAAGGTGCTGGCAGGCAGTTCTTTCAGCGGAATACCGCTTTCTCCTCCCGCGTAAAGGGAGGCATTGAGGTAAAGCAGGTAAGCTGCGCCTGCGCCCAGCAATGTATAAATAATGGCCCGTACGCCGGCAGGGTCTCCTTGCAGGTTCTTCCGTGCGGCCACAAAAGCTTTATAGATCAGGTAAAGAAGACCGGCAGACACTACGGAGATGAGCCATACCGGAATGTTCCAGTTCAATTCCCGGTTGGTTTGTTCGTCTGCGAAGAAGGTGAGAGAAGCGCCGGCTTGCTCAAAGGCCGTCCAGAAGAAGATCACGAAAAAGGCCACGATAAACACCACCAGCACCTTTTTCTTCTCGGCCGTTGTCAGCTTCTTGTCTGTGAACACCATGACGGCAATAACGATCACAGATAGCAGCAGCAGCCAGGTGAGGAATGGGGCTACCTTGGCGTCAATGTACAGCATGCCAATCATGGCGCAGGCCATAATGAAAAGGCCCAGGTATACCAGCCCCGCTTTCCCCTGTTTGGCCTCGGCCGGGGGCATGCCCAGCGGGCTGCCGTCTGGCCGGCGGATGTAGTGGTCTTTCAGCCAGCGGAAGGTGATCACGCTCAGCGTCATGGCTATGCCGGCGGCCAGAAAAGACCATTTGAAGTCTGCCGGGTTGCCGGTATCGCCTACGGCGCCGCAGATAGCGGGCCCCAGGGCGCCGCCCACGTTGATGCCCATGTAAAAAATGGTGTAGGCCGCATCTATCCGCCGGTCTCCCTCAGGGTACAGCTGCCCTACCATGGAAGAGATGTTGGGCTTGAAGAAGCCGTTGCCCGCAATCATAAAGCCCAGGCCGGAAAAGAAAAGGAAAGTGGAAAGATCTTGCGAAGTATTGTACACCGATGCGCAGCCGAACAGGATGAACTCCCCGATGGCCATCAGCAGGCCGCCGATGATGATGGAGCGGCGGTTGCCCCAGTAACGGTCTGCCACAAAACCGCCGATCAGCGGCGTCAGGTAGGAAAGGCCGGTATAGCTGCCATACAGGCTGGACGCAAAGGCCTTGTCAAAAGCCAGCGCTTTGGTAAGGAATAATACCAGAATGGCACGCATGCCATAATAGTTGAACCGTTCCCACATTTCCGTGGCAAACAACACGTACAAGCCCTTCGGATGGCCTGGCGAGGTTGACTTCGCATTCATAAATGGTTAGTTTAGATTAGCTGTTTTTCTCACAATAAGCAGTGCTCAACAAAAAATTAGGGCGGAAAGATAAAGAAAATCAGCATCCCGCATCAAAAAACTGGCTTTTTTGGCCTTTCTTTGCAAAAATTTTCGGGCATGCCACTTACCCGTTGTATGTGCCGGATTCCCCTCATAATATTACGTTTCAATCCATTATGAACATTTTACTCTTAGGTAGCGGCGGCCGGGAACATGCCCTGGCGTGGAAATTGGCACAGAGCGCAGCATGTTCAAACTTATTCATTGCCCCCGGCAATGCCGGTACATCAGCTCATGGCACTAACGTGAACATGGGCGTAAGTGATTTTGAACAGATCAGGGCCTTCTGCATAGAGAACAAGATAGACCTGCTGATACCGGGCTCTGAAGAGCCGCTGGTAAAGGGCGTGTACGATTTTTTCAAGGCAGACGAAGCCCTGCGCCATATACCGGTGATGGGCCCCTCACAAACCGGCGCCCAGCTGGAAGGCAGCAAGGCCTTTGCCAAGCAGTTCATGCAGCGGCACAACATTCCCACGGCGGCATACCGGGAGTTCAGCGAAGAGAATTTTGACGAAGGCGTAGCCTACCTGCGGCAGCACAGCCTGCCTATTGTACTGAAGGCAGACGGGCTGGCCGCCGGCAAAGGGGTGGTGATCACCAGCTCACATGATGAAGCGGTGGCCGAGTTTGAAGAAATGATCAAGGCCGCCAAGTTTGGTGACGCCAGCAAGAAGGTGGTAGTGGAACAATTCCTGACCGGTATAGAACTGTCTGTGTTTGTGCTCACAGACGGTAAAAACTACCAGGTACTGCCCACCGCCAAAGATTACAAACGAATTGGTGAAGGAGATACCGGCCTCAATACGGGCGGCATGGGCGCCATTTCCCCCGTGCCATTTGCTACGGATGCCTTTATGCAACTGGTGGAAGACCGCATTATACGCCCAACCGTAGAAGGTTTGGCCAAAGAGCAGATCGTTTACCAGGGTTTCATCTTCTTCGGCCTCATCAAGGTAGAAGGGGAGCCTTTTGTAATTGAGTACAACTGCCGCATGGGAGATCCCGAAACGGAAGTGGTGATGCCCCGCCTGCAGAATGACCTGGTAGAGCTGTTTGAAGCGGTGCAGCAGCAGGCGCTGGATACGGTGAAGGTGTTTGAAGACCCGCGCGCCGCGGCTACGGTTATGCTGGTAAGCGAGGGTTACCCTGAAGCGTATGAGAAAGGCAGGGAGATCACGGCCATTCCCGCCCCTGCGCGTGACCAGCTGGTGTTTCACGCGGGCACCAAAGCAGAAGGCGGCAAAGTGCTGACCAATGGCGGGCGGGTGCTCACGGTAACATCTTTGGCAAGCGATTTGCAGCTGGCGCTTGCCCATTCCAAACAAACGGCAGAGCAGATACAGTTCGGGGGCAAGTATTACCGCAGAGATATTGGATATGAATTTGTTAGCTGACAACTTCGTTCAGGGTTCACGGATAGAGAAAATATGCAAAATGTAACTGTCTGCATTTTATTCCGCGGTCCGCTTGAATAATCCAATAATTGCATCGTATATTCGTTAGAATTATTCATTTTTGCATTCAAATATTTTTGACCGTATCAAACAATGGGCTTCTTTAACTTTTTAACGCAGGAGATTGCAATAGACCTTGGAACAGCCAATACGCTGATCATTCACAATGACCAGGTGGTGGTAGACGAACCTTCCATTGTGGCCATAGAAAGGGCCAGCGGGAAGATAGTGGCGGTTGGTAAAAAGGCGATGATGATGCACGAGAAAACGCATGAGTACCTGCGTACCATCCGTCCCCTGAAAGACGGCGTGATAGCCGATTTCAACGCCGCTGAAGGCATGCTTCGGGAGCTGATCAAGATGGTGTACCCCAAGAAGCCGTTATTTGCCCCCAGCTGGAAAATGGTGATCTGCATCCCTTCCAGCATTACGGAAGTGGAAAAACGCGCCGTGCGTGACTCTGCGGAGCAGGCGGGAGCCAAGGAAGTATACCTGATCCATGAGCCCATGGCCGCTGCCCTGGGTATTGGCATAGACGTGGAAGAACCGGTGGGTAACATGATCATTGACATAGGCGGTGGCACCACCGGTATTTCGGTGATAGCCCTGGCCGGTATTGTGTGTGACCAGAGCATCCGTATTGCCGGTGACGAGTTCACGGCAGACATCATGGAAGCCCTGCGCCGCTACCACAGCCTGCTGATCGGTGAAAGAACGGCAGAACAGATCAAGATACAGATCGGTTCAGCCCTGAAGGAGCTTGACAATCCGCCGGACGATATTCCCGTGAACGGCCGTGACCTGGTAACAGGTATCCCGAAACAGATCATGGTATCTTACCAGGAAATTGCCGAAGCGCTGGACAAATCCATCTTCAAAATAGAGGAAGCCATCCTGAAAGCGCTGGAAACAACGCCCCCCGAGCTGGCTTCCGATATTTACCGCCGCGGCCTCTACCTCACCGGTGGCGGCGCCCTGCTGCGCGGGCTTGACAAACGCCTGTCCCAGAAGATCAAACTCCCCGTTCACGTAGCAGATGACCCGCTGCGTGCCGTGGTAAGAGGCACCGGCATTGCCCTGAAACACATCGGCAAATATCCTTTCCTGATGCAATAAAACTTAGTACAGTCCCCTGCCGCCCCGGCTGCAGGGGACTGAAACCGGAATCCAAGACTCGAATCAAGTGCGAAATCTGATCATTTTCTTAAGGCGGTATTTCAACTTCTTTCTGTTTCTGCTGCTGGAAGTGATTTGCTTTGTATTCGTGTTCCGCAACAACAATTTCCAGCGTACCGTATACCTCAACTCCTCCAACGGCCTGAGCGGCAAGTTATACTCCCGGTATAACGATGTACAATACTATTTCCATCTTAAAGCTACGAACGACAGCCTGGTGAAAGAGAACCTGCGCCTGCACAGCGAGCTGGCCACCAGCTTTGACGTACGGGACACTACCTCTTTCGTGAAGTTCGACACGCTCCGGAAATACAGTAATGACACCACCCGCAAGCTGTTGAGCACCGAAGTGCGCAAGTTCCTCTACCGGGAGGCCAAAGTGATCAACAATTCCGTAAACCGGGAAATCAATACCATCACCATCCGCCGGGGCAGCAAAGACGGCATCCGCCCCAACATGGGCGTAATAGGGCCAAACGGCGTTGTGGGCGTGGTGCGCAGCGTGAGCGAGAACTATGCGGTGGTTATTTCCATGCTGTACAAGTCAAGCGGCGCCTCCGCCGGCAGCAACTTCGGGTTCAGCGCCAAGCTGAGAAGCAGCGGCGAAATAGGCACCGTGTACTGGAACGGGCGCAATGCCGCCATTGGCCAGATGAGAGACGTACCCCGGAGCGCCAAACTGCACAAGGGAGACACCGTGATCACCAGCGGCTTCTCCGCCGTGTTCCCGGAAAACCTGGCCATCGGGTACATCGATACTTTTTACCTGTCTGACAAGTCCAGCACTTCGTACGACATCCGCCTGAAATTTGCCACTAACTTTTACAACCTGCAATATGTGTACGTGATCGAAAACCTGCTGCGAGACGAGCAGACCAGGCTGGAAGACTCTACACGCAACCTGCTGAAATGAGCGTACTGTTAAAAAATATCATCCGTTTTGTATTGCTGATACTGTTCCAGGTGTTAGTGCTGGACCAGATACTCATACACCAGCTGGTAAACCCTTACCTGTACATGCTCTTCATTCTGCTGCTGCCCTTTAACCTGCCCCGCCCTGCCTTGCAGCTGCTGGGTTTTTTACTGGGCATCACGCTGGATATGTTTTCTGATACCATGGGCATCCATGCGGCGGCCTGCGTATTCATTGCCTACCTGCGCCCGTTTGTGCTCAACATCCTCTCGCCCCAGGGCGGCTTTGAGGTAACCCAGCGCACGCCTTCCGTTACCAGCATGGGCCTGTCTCAGTTTGCCATTTATGTATCAGTGCTCGTACTGCTGCACAACATTGCCTATTTTTGCCTGTCTGTTTTCAGCTTTGCAGACCCCCTGTACCTGTTGATGAAAATATTGCTGTCTACAGCCGCCAGCCTTGTGCTGGTACTGATTTATGAGTTGCTGTTCTTCAGCAGGAAATGAGCGTATAATTATTTAATTTCGATACCTGCATGTCTGTTTATAATCAGCCCAGAAAAAGAGTAATCCAACTGATCTTCCTTGGCATGGTGTCTCTCATCGTGATGAGGCTGTTTTTTCTGCAGGTAGTGGAAACCAAATATTCCAAGCTGGCAGACGCCAACGCGCACCTGCGCAAAGTGATCTACCCCAGCCGCGGCATTATTTATGACCGCCACGGGAGGGCCGTGCTGCGCAACGAAGCGTTGTATGACCTGATGGTGACGCCTGCCAACGTTAAAAAAATAGATACGGCCTACCTCTGCGAAATTCTGCAGATAGACATGGAGGAGTTCCGGAAACGGATTGCCCGCGCCATCAACAAGGAAGGCCGGGTGCGCCCCTCCGTATTTGCCAGCCTGCTGCCGCAGGATATGTACGGCAAGCTGCAGGAAAGCATGTATATGTTCCAGCCAGGTTTTGAGCTGGTATTGCGGCCGGTACGTTCCTACACCTACGGGGTGGGGGCCAGCTTCCTGGGCTACATCAGCGAAATTCCGCCCTCCCTGCTGGCAGACAGCCTGGGCCGGTGGAGCGCTTACCAGCAGGGAGACTACCTGGGCCGCACCGGGCTGGAAAATACCTATGAGAGCATCCTGATGGGCCAGCGCGGTATACAATACCTGGTAAAAGACAACCTGAACCGCCCCCAGGGCTCGCTGGAAAACGGCGAGTTCGATACCGCCGCCATTGCCGGTAAAAATCTCCGCCTGGCGCTGGATATTGAGCTGCAGGTATTGGGTGAAAGAATGATGCAGGGCAAGGTGGGCAGCATAGTGGCCATAGACCCTAAAACGGGCGGCATCCTTACCATGGTGAGCGGCCCCACCTTTGACCCGAACCTCCTTTCAGGTTCGTACCGCGGGCAGAACTTCAACAAGCTCTATCAGGACACCACCAGTCCGTTGTATAACAGGGCCATACAAGCCATGTACCCGCCTGGTTCAACCTTCAAGCCCATCACCGGCCTGATTGCGCTGGACGAAGGGGTGATCACCCCCAGCTTCGGGTACCCATGCCATGGCGGCTACGCGCAGTGCGGCCGCTTTATCAGGTGCACGCACAGCAACCCGGGCCACGCCGCCAATATGCGGACGGCTATGGCCAACTCCTGCAACGCTTATTTTATGCACCTGTACCGCCTGTCTGTAGACAATGCCAAATGGGGCGGCACGATGAAGGGGCAGGCCAAATGGACGGAGTACCTGAATGCCATGGGGTTCGGGGTGCGCCTGGGCGTAGATATTCCCAGTGAAGCAAGAGGCATTGTACCGGATACAAGCCGGATGAATTACCGCTACCGCGGCCAGTGGAACTCCTGCTCTGAAGTATACGTAGGCATGGGCCAGGGCCTGCTGGGCGTTACGCCGCTGCAGCTGGCCAACGCCATGTGCATTCTCGCCAACAGGGGGCACTATTACCTGCCGCATTTTGTGGAGAGCATAGATGGAGATAACTCAGACATCCTGAAGAAATACAAGGAGAAACACTCCGTAGCGCATATATCTGACGAAGCGTTCAGCTCCGTGGTATTGGGTATGGAAGATGTGGTGACGCACGGCACCGCCCGCGGAGCGCAGATTGAAGGTGTTGCCGTATGCGGCAAGACCGGCACGGCTGAAAACAAGGCCAGGATCAACGGGAAAATTGTGCAGCTGAAAGACCACTCCCTGTTTGTAGGCTTTGCGCCGAAAGACGATCCCAAGATCGCTATAGCGGTAGTGGTGGAGAATGCCGGCTTCGGCAGCACTTACGCCGTACCCATTGCCAGCATCCTGATGGAAAAGTACCTCACGGATACCATTTCCGCCAAGCGCCGGCCCATCCTGCAAAGAATGATGGAAACCGTGACCATGTCTTCCGAAATGCGCGCCAAATCAAAACTGGACTCATTGAACAAGGTGAATTATTCCGCCGCCCAGGGAGACGATTTATTAAGGAAAATAATAGCTAACTAAACCATACAATGAACCGCCCACAAGCGAAACTCACAGCAGGCATTGACTGGCCCATTTTCGGGCTCTACCTGGCGCTGGTATTCATCGGCTTCCTGGCCATTTTTGCGGCTGAGTACCGGGAGGGAGATAATATTGTGCAGAACCTGCTGTCTCAGAACAAAAACTGGGCAAGGCAGGTGCTGTGGTTTGGCGTGTCTATAGTGCTGGCTACGGGCATATGGTTAACAGACAGCAAGTTCTTCACCGCCACGGCCAATCTCCTTTACGCCTTCGGTATATTGCTGCTGCTGCTGGTACTGGCCATCGGTACCGGTGTAAAGGGCTCCAACTCCTGGCTGGAGCTGGGCGGCTTCCGTTTTCAGCCCGCGGAATTTACCAAGCTGTGTACCAACCTGGCGCTGGCCAAGTACCTGTCTTCCATGGAAACGGACTTTACCAAGATGCGTTCCCGGCTCATTGCATCGGCCATGGTACTGGCTCCCTGCGCCATTATCATTCTGCAGGATGAAACCGGCCTGGCATTGGTGTACTTTGCGTTCTTCCTGGTCATGTTCCGCGAAGGCCTGCCCGGCATCATTCTGGTGATAGCCTTCTCCGGCATCATACTCGTACTGTCCGCATTGCTGGTAGATAAATACATCCTCTTTTACATCTTTACCGGCATCACGGCGCTGGTGATCTATTTCAGCCGGCGGGAGATCAGGCGCAAGCGCTCCCGGCTGGTGCTCATACTGTCTATCTGGGCTTTCTGCTCCGCCTTTGTGATGGCTGTGGTGCCCTTTGTTTTTACCAAAGTGCTGAAAGACTACCAGGTACGCCGTATTGAAGTAATGCTGGGCAAGGAGAACGACCCCAAGGCCACCTACAATACCCGCCAGAGCATGATTGCCATTGGCTCCGGGGGCTTTTGGGGCAAAGGGTACCTCAAGGGCACGCAAACCCGCTTCGACTTTGTGCCGGAGCAAAGTACAGACTTCATTTTCTGCACCATCGGGGAAGATTTCGGCTTTATGGGCAGCATCATCTTCATTGGCCTTTATGTGGCCCTGCTTTTCCGGATCATTTTTATTGCGGAGCGGCAACGCTCTACCTTCAGCCGCGTATACGCCTACGGGGTGGCCAGCATCATCTTTTTCCATCTCTTCATCAACATCGCCATGACCATAGGCCTGGCGCCGGTAATAGGCATTCCCCTGCCACTGGTGAGCTACGGCGGTTCTTCGCTGATGACCTTTACCATGCTTATTTTCATTATGCTCCGGCTGGACGCAGACAGGCAAATGGTATTGAGATAAGCCCTACTTTTGCAGGATGGCAAGAATCATCCCGCTGTCTGAAGGCAGTTTCACAGTAGACGGAACCAAACGTTTTGTTCCTTTTGACGAGCGCAAAGACGTACTCAAAGACAGGCCCGCCGGCTCCCTGCTGGTGGAGATACAACCCTTCCTCGTCATCACAGACAAAGACATATTGCTGCTTGATACCGGCCTGGGCTTCCGCAACCCGGACGGGGTGCTGCAGCTGCACCAGAACCTGATAGACCAGGGCATCAACCCTATGGAAGTAACCAAAGTGCTGATGAGCCACCTGCATAAAGACCACGCCGGCGGTGTCAGTGTGGAGGATGTGGTAACCGGGGAGCGCAGCCTTTCCTTCCCGCATGCTACCTATTATGTAAGCCGCAAGGAGCTTGACTATGCTTTTGAGCAAGACGGCAAATCATACCTGGCCAAAGAAGTAGACCTGCTGGCTAAACGTGACAATGTGGTGTTCCTGGAAGGCAGCGGCACTATAGACGGGTATATCCATTACGAGTTCAGCGGGGGGCATTGCCCTTACCACCAGGTGTTTTTGATAGATGACGGGAAAGACAAGGTGTTTTTCGGGGGAGATGAGGCGCCGCAGATCTCTATGATGAAGAGCCGCTTTGTGGCCAAGTATGATTATGACGGCAAACGTACCATGGAGTTGCGGCAGCAGTATATGGAAAGGGGAAAAGCAGCAGGATGGACGTTTTTGTTCTATCACGATACCAGGCTGCCCACCACGAAGTTTGAGTAGGCGGCTATTGCTGGCGGCCGCGGCCGCGCATCATGCGGTTATCTTTCCGTTCTTTTAGCTGGCGGATCATCATGCCCCGGAACTCTCTTTCCGCGCGGTAGAGGTTGCCCACCTTGCGGGCCGGGAGCACTTTGCTGAACTCCTGGCGGTAACGCGTCTTGATCTCCAGCATTTTCTTTTCATAATCCAGCTCCTTGTCAAGCGTAGCAGTGGCTGCAGCATCTGTGCGGGGTTTGCCTTTCAGCTCCTGGTTCTTCTTTTTGCGTTCCGCTATCAGGGTGTTCACTTCCCTGGAGTATTTGTTATATACGGGCCAGAATTTTTGGGCTTCTTCCGGCGTAAGGTCCAGCTCTTTGGAGATATAGGCTATTTCCAGGGCTTTGATCTTGTCCTGCTTGGAGGCAGCGTCACTCTGGTCCGCATCCTGCGCCAGCAGGCTGCCGGTGGAAGATACCGCCATGCATAAAAAAACTATCACTGCCCGTATCAGCTTGCTACTTCGCTTCATCATGAGTTTCAATTAACAGAGTCGTCTTGTAACAGATTATCTTCCAATAAATTGTCTATTTCTTTGGAAGACAGGTCCTCCGGCAGCACCGAAGGCATTTCCCCCTCCAGGGATACATTGGTAAAGATATGTTCATTATCAAATGCATCGGTATGGTAGGTCAGGTATTCTTCAATTTCCTGGTCGCTGATTTTGGCCATCATCCTGTCCATCGAAGAGCCGCTGAGCGAGCGGGAGATGAGCACGGCGCTCACCGCTATGAGGCCCGCAATGCTGGCGGCGGCCAGGCATTGTTTGAACAGTTTGAGGCGGCGCCCCATTTTTACCACGCGGCCTTCTCCGGCCGCGTTCTTTTCTTTTACCACCTGTTCCGTGAGCCCTTTAAAGTACTTTTCCGGCACGGTAAAGGGCGTTTCCCGGGAAACGCCGGCCAGCAGGGGAGAGAGCTGTTCCAGTTCTTCCGTTACCGCGCTGCTGTTTTCCATGGCCCTGATGCGCTCCATCAGTTGTACCGGGAAGGCGTCAAAATATCTTACCGGCACGTCAAAGTGCGGATGCCCGCCCAGGTGCTCCAGCGCGGGAGCTATGTCCCGCAGTTCTTTCGCTATGTCATTCTCTTCGTGCATCATGATAGTAAGACCCGTATTGCCGGGGATGGTTTAATGTCAGTTATTTTTCAAAAATTCCTCCACCTTTTTCACTGCATGGTGGTAAGACGCCTTCAACGCGCCCTCCGAAGTGTCAAGCACCCGGCTCATTTCGTCATATGGCATTTCTTCGTAATACCGCAGGCTGAATACCGCGCGTTGTTTTTCAGGCAGGCCCAGGATGGCTTTCTGTAATTTCCATTCTATCTTATTGGCGTCATAGTGACTATCTGCCTGCAGTTTGTTGCTAAGTCCGGTTTCTACGTCAGACAGCGAGATGGCGGATTTTCTTTTTTGCTGCTCCAGGAAGCTGAGACTTTCGTTGGTAGCAATTTTATACAGCCAGGTATACAGGCGTGCATCTTCCCGGAAACCTTCCAGGCCTTTCCACATTTTTATGAACACATTCTGCAGCACGTCATTGGCATCTTCATGGTCTATCACCAGCCGGCGAACGTGCCAGTAGAGCCTTTCCTGGTATTTCCGTACAATTAGCGTAAACCCCCTTTCTTTTGTATCCGGATGCCCATAAAGTGCCAGTAGTTCTTTATCTTCTTGCGTTACAGCCATAGGCGGTTAAACAGTATTGTATGAAATGACCGTAATGGACGGATGCATAGAATAAATATATGAATTATTGTGCAACCGGCCCAATACCGCCACCAGCATCCCCCAAAACAACAAAAACCATCACTAGGATGGTTTTTGTGCCGGAAAGTTTAATCCGTCTGTAAATTTTAACCTTTTTTCCTGGCCAGCACCTTTTCTGCCGCCGCCACAATATCAGGCGTATCCAGCCCGTATTTGGTGAGCAGGTCAGTAGGTTTGCCGCTTTCGCCAAAAGTATCTTTGGTGCCGATGTATTCAATGGGAATGGGCAGGTGGCGGGCCGCAACCTGTGCAATGCTGTCTCCCAGGCCGCCCAGCACGTTATGCTCTTCAGCGGTAACGGCGCAGCGGGTTTTGGTGATGGATTTCAGCACAGCTTCCTCATCCAGCGGCTTGATGGTATGTATATTGATCAGCTCTACGCTGTAGCCTTTCTCTTCCAGTATGCGGCCGGCTTCCACGCATTTCCACACCAGGTGGCCGCAGGCAAACAGGGTAATGTCTGTACCCTCATTGAGCACCTGGGCTTTGCCAATCTGGAACTCCTGGTTTTCAGGGGTGAAATTGGGCCATTTGGGGCGGCCGAAGCGCAGGTAAACCGGGCCTTCATGGTCGGCAATAGCTATGGTAGCGGCTTTGGTCTGGTTGAAGTCACACGGAACGATCACCGTCATGCCGGGCAGCATCTTCATCATGCCAATATCTTCCAGTATCTGGTGAGTGGCGCCGTCTTCACCCAGGGTGAGGCCGGCATGGGAGGCGCAGATCTTCACGTTTTTGCCGGAGTAGGCAACAGACTGGCGGATCTGGTCATACACGCGGCCGGTGGAGAAGTTGGCAAAAGTGGTGGTGTAAGGGATCTTACCGCCAATGGTCATGCCTGCCGCCACACCTATCATGTTGGCTTCGGCTATGCCGCACTGTACAAAGCGGTCAGGAAATTCCTTGATGAAAGCCTGCAATTTGAGGGAGCCCAGCAGGTCTGCCGTGAGGGCCACCACATTGGGGTTTCTCCGGCCGGCTTCCAGTATGCCTTCGCCAAAACCGCCGCGGGTTTCCTTTTCGTTCAGTATCTGTATGTCTTTTACCATAGTGCCTGATATTTGTGCCGCAAAGCTAGTAAAATAAAAATTTTAATTGTTTAAAACCCTGTCCCGCAGCGCTACTTCCCACTGCCAGGCCGTACGCATCATGTCTTCAATACCAGACTTGGGCTCCCAGCCCAGTTTTGCGCGGGCTTTGGTGTTGTTGGCATAGATGGCTATCACATCGCCCGGGCGCGGCTCTCCCAGTTCGTAGTTCAGCTTCATGCCGGATATTTTTTCAAACGCCTTGATGGCCTCCAGCACGGTAACGCCTGTACCGGTGCCCAGGTTGAACACTTCGAGGTTGCTCTCGTTGCGTTTTTCCAGCAGGTATTGCAGCGCCTTGGTATGGGCGTTGGCAATGTCTGTTACATGAATGTAGTCACGTATGCAGGAACCGTCCCGCGTATCGTAGTTGGTGCCGAATACCGTCACTTTCGGCAGCTTGCCGATAGCGGTTTGTGTAATAACCGGCACCAGGTTGTCCGGCTTGCCCAGGGGCAGCTCTCCTATAAGGGCGGAGGGATGTGCGCCTACAGGGTTGAAGTAACGGAGCAGGATGGATTGCGTAGTGTTTACCCGGCTGAAATCTTCTATGATCTGCTCGCCCATCTGTTTGGTACGGGCGTAGGGAGACTGGGCCTCACCCAGCGGCGTTTCCTCCACTACGGGCAGGGCGGTGGTATTGCCGTACACGGAGCAGGAGGAAGAGAACACGAAGTTGGGGATGTTAAATTCCTTTACGCATTTCAGCACGTTCACCAGGGAAGTGAGGTTGTTCTGGAAGTACATCAGGGGCTCATGTACAGACTCTCCCACGCTTTTGAGCGCCGCAAAATGGATAACGCCCACAATATCCCGGTTTTCGTGAAACACGGCATGCGTGTCTTCCAGGTTGCAAAGGTCTACCTTGTAATTGCGCACCTTTTTGCCGGTGATCTGTTCCACGCCCTCCAGCAGCCTGGTAGTGCTACGTATGTTGTTGTCCACATTCACCACGTCAAAACCGTTGTTGATCAGGTCTACGATGGTATGGGCCCCTATGTATCCGCATCCTCCCGTTACAAGAACTTTTTGCATACTGAGTAGTTAATATTTTTTGTTGATTAAATCAGGTTCATGAGGTACGCGCCGTAGCCGCTTTTTACCAGTGGGGCGGCCAGCTTTTCCAGCTGCTCCCGGCCAATAAAACCTTTCCTGTAGGCAATTTCTTCAATGCAGGCTATTTTGATGCCCTGCCGTTGCTCTATGACCTGCACAAACTGGGAGGCCTGCATCAGCGAATCGAACGTGCCGGTATCCAGCCAGGCGGTGCCGCGCGGCAATATGGATACTTTCAGCTTGCCTCTTTTCAGGTATTCCCGGTTTACGTCTGTGATCTCGTATTCCCCGCGGGGGCTGGGCTGCAAGTGTTCAGCGATAGAAACTACCTCATTATCGTAAAAATACAGGCCGGGCACCGCATAGTTGGATTTGGGCTGCAGCGGTTTTTCCTCTATGGAAACGGCGTGCATATCGGCATCGAACTCGACCACGCCGTACCGCTCAGGGTCAGACACCTGGTAGGCGTACACAATGCCCCCCTCCGGGTTTACATTGTTAGCCAGCTGGGTGCCCAGGCCGGCGCCGTAAAATATATTGTCTCCCAGCACCAGGGCCACATTGTCTTTCCCTATAAATTCTTTTCCTATCACAAAGGCCTGTGCCAGCCCGTTAGGCACCGCCTGCTCTGCATAGGAGAGCTTCAGGCCGTACTGGCTGCCGTCTCCGAACAGCCGCCGGAAGGCCGGCAGATCGTGCGGGGTGCTGATAATAAGGATTTCCTTGATACCCGCCAGCATGAGCGTGGAAAGAGGGTAATAGATCATCGGCTTGTCATAAACAGGCATAATCTGTTTGCTGATGGCGTAGGTGATGGGGTGCAGCCTGGTACCAGACCCGCCTGCAAGGATAATTCCCTTCATGAATACTATAGATTAGGTTTGGAGGCACAAAAATAGGAGGTCTTTCCTATTTGCCCTAGATATTTGGTTTAAAAATATAAAAATACATCATTGCCCCGTGCTACCCTGCTTACACCCTGTCTTGACCCTGTTTACACCCTGGGTTAATGTTGTAAGCAGGGGCAAGACAGGGTCAAGGCAGGGTGTAAACAGGGTATTGACCGTATGGTATTATAAGTTTTGCTTATGTAATAGCCTCGCGCAAAAAAGGCGGCCCATATTAGGCCGCCTTTACAATAGTATGAAAAAAATTAAACAAATAAGTTTACAATAAAGAACACTGCCGCTGCCAGCAATGCACTGATGGGAATGGTGAGTATCCAGGCCCAGAGCAGGTTAACGGTAACCCCCCAGCGAACGGCAGACAGCCTTTTGGTAGCGCCCACGCCAATGATGGAGCCGGTAATGGTATGCGTAGTGCTCACCGGTATGCCGAAGCTTTCCGTCATATAAAGGGTAATGGCGCCGGCGGTTTCCGCGCTCACGCCTTCCAGCGGTGTTACCTTGGTAATGCGGGTACCCATCGTTTTCACAATTTTCCAGCCGCCGCTGAGCGTACCCAGGCCTATAGCGGTGAAGCAGGCAAAGGGCACCCAGTCCGGCACGTCTTTCAGATTGCCTATGCTGCCGTGAGCCACCATGGCCGCTGCAATAATACCCATTACTTTCTGGGCGTCATTACCGCCGTGGCCAAGGCTAAAGGCCGCTGAAGATACCAGCTGCAGGCGTTTGAACCAGTTGTCTGCCCGGTAGGGGTTGGCCTTTTTACAGATGTTCACGATCAATACGGTGATAATAAAGGCCACCACCATGCCTATGAAGGGCGCCAGCACAATGAAATATACGGTAGGCAATACCTTGGCATAGTTGATCACGTCAAAAGACCCGCCCGCATTGGCTACTGCAGCGCCTATGAAGCCGCCTATCAGGGTGTGGGAGGAGCTGGAAGGGATGCCGTACCACCAGGTCAGCAGGTTCCAGGTAATGGCCGCGATCAGCCCGGAGAAGATCACCTTCAGGGTAATGAACTGCTCAAATACAGATTTGGCAATGGTATTACCCACCTTGAACTCCCCGTAAATGTACTTGGACACAAAAAAAGCCGCAAAATTGAACAATGCCGCCCACAGCACCGCCTGAAAAGGCGTCAGCACCTTGGTAGACACAATGGTGGCAATGGAGTTGGCCGCATCGTGAAAACCGTTGATATAATCAAAAATGAATGCCAGTATGATGATAATAACAAGAAAGACCATGACAGGAATATATTTCGCTCAACTATGCGTATTTGATAATAATGGTTTCTATCACATTCGCGGAATCTTCACATTTGTCTGTGGCAATTTCCAGCGCCTGGTAGATTTCACGCATTTTGATAAGCTCCACTGCGTTGCTCTCCAGCTCAAACAGGTCTGCAATAGCCCTGTCATAAATGTCGTCAGCATGGTTTTCAAGGCTGTTGATCTTCACGCAGGCATCCGTTATTGCCCGCATGTTGCTCATATTGCGCAGTTCAGGGATGGCGCGTGCCAGCTCTACAGTACCCTGGTAAATAAGGTCTGCCAGCTTCCGTACGCTGTCTGTCATTGTGGTTACCTTGTAAAGGTCGATCCTCTTGGCGGAGCCATGGATGTAATCCGCCACGTCATCCAGGGTGGCGGCCAGGTAGTGAATGTCTTCCCGGTCAAAAGGAGTAATGAAGTTCTGGCCTAATTCTACGAAAATACGGTGGGTATAGTCATCGTTCTTGTGCTCCAGCCGCTCAATGAGGTGCACTTTGTCTTTACGGACCTGCGGATCGGTGGTTTCCACCAGTTCTGTGAGCACTTTGCCCATCTCCATCAGGTTGGCCGCTACATCCTCAAACAGTGAATAAAACACCCGGTCTTTCGGCATGAACAGTTTTACAATAGAATTAAAGCCTCCCATATAGATTGTTATTAGTATAAAAATTTGCCGCAAAATTACTTTTCAGATGGTATAGGAGCCAATAAAAAGTCAGAATTAATAATTTGGTAACACTGGATTAATATAAAAGTAATATAGCAATTTTTCCTTTGTGTTGTCCCTGTACCCTAAAATAGTGCGTATCATATAATTAACAATTTGTATTTAAAAAAGTTCTGTAACGGGTGCAGATTGGCTTAATTCAATTTAAAAAATGAGCGGTAAACGACCACTGGACATAGTTGTAATTTCCGATGTTCACCTCGGCATATACGGCTGCCACGCAAAGGAACTGGCAAATTACCTGGACTCGATAGACCCCCGGGTGCTGGTCCTCAACGGAGACATTATTGACATCTGGCAGTTCAGCAAGCGGTACTTCCCGAAATCCCATACCAAAGTGATACGCCGCATCCTCAAAATGATAGGGAAGGGTACCGAAGTATATTACCTTACCGGCAACCACGATGAGGCCCTGCGCAAATACGCCGGTTTCGGGCTCAGCAATTTTGTGATAGACAACAAGCTGATCCTGGAGGTAGACGGTAAACGCCACTGGTTCTTTCACGGGGACGTGTATGACATCACCATGAAAAATTCCAAATGGCTGGCCAAACTGGGCGGGAAGGGGTATGATATCCTGATCATCCTCAATCGCCTCGTGAACCACCTGCTGGAAAAAATGGGCCGCGAAAAGATGTCTTTCTCCAAAAAAGTAAAGGAAAGCGTGAAACAGGCCGTGAAGTTCATCTCCGATTTTGAGCAAACCGTAGTGGAAATAGCGGTAGACAAGGATTTTGATGTGGTGTGCTGCGGACATATTCACCAGCCGGTGATCAAAAACATGCAATACAACGGCAAAACGGTTACCTACCTCAATTCAGGAGACTGGGTGGAAAGCCTCACCGCCCTGGAATACAGCCAGGGCAATTGGCAACTGTACCAGCACGCCGGTAAAAAAGAAGCGGCGGCCGAAGAGGAAGAAGAACCGGCGGTGGTGGCAGAATGGGCCGTTGCCGCCAAGGTCATCAATTTCTGATCATATCTTCATAATTACATAATCTGCCATTAATATTTAATTAACGCTCCACTGGTAAGTTTGCTAAACCAGCATGAATTTAGATGAAGACGCTCAAGCTACACCCTTTGATGACCATTTCCTTATTACAGATGCAGATTCAGCGCTTGCTCCATTGTAATGCCACGGTGTACATCCGCCACTCCCTTGCCGGCGCGTTTCACACCCTGCGGGACGCCGGCCTGGAAGAAAACGCCATGATCGAGCACCCCATTGATGAAACCCTCAGTCTTCGTGAATTTGAAGAAGAGCTGGAAGAAAAGTTCAATTTTTCGCTGGAGCTGTGTAACAAGGATTCCAAACCCTTCACCAACAAAAGCCTTCGCCTGTTCCAGATCACTCCCTGCAGCGAAGACGAAGACGGCCGCCAGCTGGACATCTCGCTGGAGCTGCTGGCCAGGCAGGGCGGCAACCGGCAAGACCGGGCGGTATAGCTGCCCTTTCGCCGTTAATAATTCTTTAATGATTTCTTAACAATTAACATTCTGGTAATATTGGCTTAACAATGGCGTAATAGGGCCACGGTAGTTTTGCGGCATAAATGAAACAAAACGTGAAACGCAGTATTATCGTTGTACAATTAATCGGATGTTTGTTGTTAGGTATTTCAAACGTCTTTGCACAGGGAAACGCCGGCAAAGTGACCGGTAAACTCACAGACAAGAAGACGGGCGAGATTTTGATAGGTGTGACAGTACTGGTGCAAAACACCAGTAAAGGCGCCGTAACAGATGTGGAAGGCCGCTTCTTGCTACAACTGGACCCCGGTACCTATACCCTCGATTTCAAATACATGGGCTACCAGACCAAATCCATTTCGGAGGTGGTGGTAAAACCCGGCCAGGTAACCAACCTGGATATTGCGCTGGACGAGCCCAAGTCAAAAGAGCTGCAGGAAGTGGTGATCAGGGGCTCCTACAAACAGGAATCCATCAACGCGCTGTATGCCGCGCAAAAGAACAACCCCAGTATTTCCAGCGGTATCTCTGCGGAAAGCATCAAACGCTCTCCTGACCGCAGCACCGGTGAAGTGCTCAAACGCGTGAGCGGCGCCAGCATACAGGATAATAAATATATTATTGTACGCGGCCTGAATGACCGTTACAACACGGCCACCATCAATAACGCGGTATTGCCCAGCACGGAGCCTGACAGGAAGGCTTTCTCGTTTGACATCATTCCTTCCAACCTGATTGACAATATCACCATCAATAAAACCGCTTCTCCTGATATGCCGGCAGACTTTTCCGGCGGTTTCATACAAGTGGTGACCAAAGATATTCCGGCGGAAAGTTTCCTGGCTTTCAGCGTTGGCCTGGGCTATAACTCCCAGTCTACCTTCAAGGACATCCAGGGCATGAAGCGCGGCGGTACGGACTGGCTGGGATTTGATGACGGCACGCGTAAGCTGCCTTCGTCTTTCCCCTCTTCCCGCAGCAAATACGTGGCCCGTCCCAATGCGGAAAAAATAGCGCTCTCCAAAGATTTCAAGAATAACTACGGCGTGTCTTCTTTCGGCAATGCCCTGCCTAACCAGAACTATCAGCTTACCTGGGGCAGCCGCAGCCGCCTGAAGAACGGCGGGTCTTTTGGCAGCATTATTTCACTGACCTACCGCAATGCCGAGAACATCAACCCGTCCACCCGTACAGACTTTGACAACGAGAAGGTGAGAAGCTATAACTTCTCCGACAATATCTACAAGTACAACACCAGCCTGGGCGCCATTGCCAACTTTACCTACATCAAGGGCAACAACAAGATATCTTTCAAGAATATCGTTAACCGCATTTTCGACAACGTATATATCTATCGCGAAGGCACCAACGTAGATGCAAGCCAGGCCATTATTGGCCACGGGCAAGACCTTACGGAAAAATCACTGGTGAACTCCCAGCTGGAAGGCTCTCACAAGCTGAACAAAAAAGACTGGAAGCTGGACTGGAACCTGAACTACTCCCTCAGTGACCGCAACCAGCCTGACCTGAAAGTGCTTACCTACAGTAAAGCGCTGTCTGAGCTGGACGATCCTTCCATCCCTTACAAGGCACAAGTGCCCGTGGGTACGGCCAACCGGAACGTGTTCCGCTTCTATTCCGTACTGCAGGACAACAGTTTTGGCGGTTCTGCCCAGTTAAGCATCCCCATCACCATTGCCAACAACAAGCAGATACTGAAGTTTGGCGGGCAGAAGCTGTATAAGACCAGGATGTTCAGTGCCCGTGCGCTGGGTTACATCAAAGAAGATTTTTCCTCTACGGATGAATCTTTACTGAGCCTTCCTCCTGACAAGATATTCGCTCCCGAGAATATGAGAGAGAACGGGTTCATGATAGACGAGATCACCAACAGTACCGATAAGTATGATGCCACTTCTGACCTGATGGCCGGTTTCATCATGTTTGACAACAAGATCGCTGACAAGCTCAGGATAGTATGGGGTGCAAGAGGCGAGTCCTACTACCAGTACATCAAAACCTCAGACCCTTCCGGCAAACGTATCAGGCAAACCACTACCTGGTTTGATGTATTGCCTTCTGCCAATATCACTTATTCCCTGAATGCAAAATCCAACCTGCGCCTCTCCGGTTCGCAAACGGTATCCCGCCCGGAACTGAGAGAATTGGCCGGCTTTGCTTTCTATGACTTTGTGACCTACAGCTCCCTGCTGGGCAATCCTTACCTGAAGAGGGCCAAGATCACCAATCTTGACCTGCGCTATGAAATTTATCCCGGCGTAGGAGAGGCAATTACCGCTTCCCTGTTCTATAAACGCTTCAAAGACCCGATTGAGCAGAAAGTAGATCCGGGCTCCACGCCTAACAGGCGGGAAACTACCTTCCAGAATGCGCCCAGCGCAGAATCATACGGGTTTGAGGTGGAGCTGCGCAAAAAGCTGGATTTCATCAGCAGCGATCCCATTTTCAGCAATACCACTTTCTTTACCAATTTCTCTCTCATACAATCAGCCGTAAACCTCACCGGCGTTACTTCAGATGTTACCAACCGGGCACTGCAGGGACAGTCTCCTTACCTGGTGAACGCAGGCTTGCAATGGCTGATGCCTGAGAGTGACTGGGGGCTGAGCGTGCTGTACAACAGGGTGGGCCACCGCATCTCCCTGCTGGGTTTCCCCGGATATGCTGACATCTATGAGAACGGACGGGACATACTGGATTTCCAGATCAGCAAAAAAGTGATCAAAAGCAAAGGAGAGCTGCGCCTCAACGTGAGCGACCTGCTGAACCAGGCTGTTGTGTTTTACCAGAACGGGGATGACAGGAAACGTTACACCGAAGGCGCGGACCAGGTGATCAACTCCGTGAAGTTCGGCACTAACGTATCACTCACATTTTCTTACCAGTTCAACACCGGTAAAAAGAAATAATTCCTTAATACACGCTTAAAACGGCGTTAACATAGAACTGCCACATTTGTGGAACTTTTGAAAAAAGCAACAGCTTAATCAATCAAAACACTAAAAAAGAACTCTGATGAAACTTACCAAATTCCTGGCCTTTTTGTTCGGTGCAGCAGTATTGTTTTCTGCCTGCCGGAAAAATGAAGATGACGATGATACGGACCCGGGTAACCAGCCTGAAGTGCTGAGCGGCACCATATCACAAGACAAGCGGCTGACCAACGACAGGGTATGGATACTGAAAGGGTATGTATACGTAACAGAAGGCGCCACCCTTAGCATTGACGCAGGTACCATCATCAAAAGCGAAGTGGCAGACATCAACAAAGGTGCGCTGATCATTGAGCGTGGTGCCAAGATCAACGCTGCCGGCACCGCTAACAGCCCCATTGTTTTCACTTCCGGAAAGGAAAAAGGACAGCGCTCTCCCGGTGACTGGGGTGGTGTGATCATTCTTGGCAAAGCGCCTATTAACCGTACAGATAATCCGAATATTGAAGGTGGCGTAGGCCGTCCTTACGGCGGTACGGACCCCGAAGATAACTCCGGTGTGTTCAGCTATGTACGTATTGAATATGCTGGCGTAGCAGCACAGCCCAACAGTGAGATCAACGGTCTTACCCTGGGTGGCGTAGGCCGCAAAACCCAGATAGACCACGTACAGGTACTGTATGGTAATGATGATGCTTTCGAGTTCTTTGGAGGCACTGTAAATGCCAAATACCTGGTGGCCATTGGCACCGCAGATGATGATTTTGACTTTGACAACGGTTTTTCCGGTACCATCCAGTATGCAGTGGCCATGCGCTACCCGCAGATAGCTGACCCCGGAGATGCCAGCAACCTGATTGAGTGCGATAACGACGGCAGCGGCACCACCGCTAACCCCCGCACCAGGCCGGTACTGTCTAACTTCACGCTGATTGGGCCCAACAACGCTGCCAACACCCACGCCAGCCACAACTATGGCAACAGGTGGAGAAGAGCAACCAACTTTGTGCTGGTAAACTCTATCATCATGGGCGCGCAAAAAGGCGGCTTCTCCATTGAATCTAACGCGTCAGGCCAGGATATGAAAGATGACAAGTCTATCTTCAAAAATAATATCGTTCACGCCCTCGCCAAACCTTACGTGCTGGATTCTGCAGCTTCCCGCGCAGTGGTGGCCGGTTTCCCCGCAGACCCCCTCACGGCTGAGCAAAGAGCAGACCTGATCAGCCAGGGCAGCGCATGGCTGAAAGCCAAAGCAGAAGCTAACGGCTGTGTTACCCTGGCTTCAGCAGATGAAGTAGGCCTTACATCACCATTTAACCTGACCGCCCCCAACTTCCTGCCCAAAACCGGTTCCAAAGCACTGGAAGGCACTTTTGTAAGCCAGCCGGGCCTTGAAGCTGTTACTTACCGTGGTGCGTTTGCCGCCACCGGTAACTGGATGCAGGGCTGGACCACATTTGACCCTCAGAACGAAACGTACTAAGAAGTACCCGCGTTTGTCGTACATATTATAAATTACAGCCGCTCCGGTGTTTCCGGAGCGGCTTTTTCTTTTTGCAGACATTTCTATGAGAGAAGCTTTATTTTTGCTGCAAAATTTCCAGCATCATAATGATACTAACGCGCATTGCTCTGTTGACAGGTCTGGGTGTATTATTGACAATTACTACAGCAAGGGCTCAGTTCCTGATGGATATGATAGATACCAGCACCTCCCTGGGTAAAGGAATGATCTCCATCTACAAGAACTACGATCATCTCCGCATCAGCGGGTATATGCAGCCGCAGTTCCAGTGGGCTACGGGAAAAGGGGTAGGGGTTTACCAGGGTGGAGATTTCCCCAAACAGTCAGACAACCGTTTTATGTTCCGCCGCGGCCGCATCCGTTTCGATTATGAGCATTACAACAAACAAAACCTGCCCACCCTGCAGTTCGTGTTCCAGTTTGACGGAACGGAACGGGGCGTGAATATCCGGGACTTCTGGGGCCGCCTCTTCGATGGCAAGTGGGACGTGATGTCACTGACCATGGGGATGTTTGCCAGGCCCTTCGGTTTTGAGGTCAACTATTCCAGCGGTGACCGCGAAGCGCCCGAGCGCGGCCGCATGTCGCAGATACTCATGAAAACGGAACGTGACCTGGGGGCCATGGTCAGCTGGGCGCCGAGGAAAAAGTCGCACCCGCTTTCCTTCCTGAAAGTAGACGTTGGGCTTTTCAACGGCCAGGGGCTGGCAGGGCCGGAAGATTATGACAGCCATAAAGACCTTATTGCAAGAGTGGCCATGAAACCTACGGCGCTCAACCGGCAGAAATGGCTGCTTTCAGTAGGCGCTTCCATATTGTACGGAGGGCTGGAGCAGTTCACCCCTGTTGTTTACCGCATGCAAAAGACGGGGCAGTTTTATAAAGACTCCTCGGACGCAAATATCGGTTTGATAGCGCCGCGTCATTACTACGGCGGGGACGCGCAGTTTGTTATCCCTAACGCCAAAGGTTCCACCCAGTTCCGTGCAGAATACATCCGCGGAACACAGAGCTCTACAAGGAACAGCACTGAAACGCCCGGCGAGATACCCATGATCGATGATGTCTTTGCGCCGCTGGCCATCCGCAATTTCGACGGGGCTTATCTTAATTTCCTGCAGCATCTCGGCAGCGAAAAACACCAGCTGGTATTGAAATACGATTGGTACGACCCCAATACGCGGGTGAAAGGGAAACAGATCGGGAAGGACGGATTGAACCTCACAGCTGCCGATATCAGGTTTGATACCTTCGGTGCGGGATATGTTTATTACTTCAATGAGCACATGAAAGCCACCCTGTGGTTTGACCGGATATGGAATGAGTCTACCTCCCTTGACGGGTTTACGGGCGATGTTGACGATAACGTTTTCACCTGCCGGCTGCAGTACCGGTTCTAGGGGTGCCCTAGTTCTCCCTCCCCAGCTCCAGCGTAAACCCGAAAGTAGAGCCTACCTCCACCTTGCTGCGCACGTTAATGGTCTGATCATGCGCTTCCACAATGTGTTTGACAATGGCCAGCCCGAGGCCGGTACCGCCAATATCCCTGCTGCGCGCCCTGTCTGTACGGTAAAAACGCTCAAACACGCGCGGCAGGTGCTCTTCGGCCATGCCGATGCCTGTATCCGAGATCTCTATCAGCACCCGTTTGCCGTCCATATTATAAAAGCTGGCAATGGTCTGGCCTTCCTGCTTGCCGTATTTTACGGAGTTTTCTATGAGGTTGATCAGCACCTGCCGTATCTTCTCCTTGTCTGCATACACATTAATAGGCGCTTCGCAGCCTTTTTTAATGCTGAATTTGATCTCTTTCTGCCGGGCCTTCAGGGAAAGGGTGTCAAACACGTCTTTCACCAGGTCCTGTATCACAAACTGTTCCTTGTTGATGGTCATTTCCCCGCTCTCCAGCTTGGAGATCTCGTCCAGGTCATCTATCAGCCTGCAAAGGCGGTCAATGTTCTTGGTGGCGTTTTTCAGGAACATCTTGTTCACAGAAGGGTCGTCAATGGCCCCGTCAAGCAGGGTGTGAATGTAGCCCTGCACGGCAAAAATGGGGGTTTTCAGCTCGTGGGAGAGGTTGAGCAGGAACTCCTTGCGGAAAGCCTCGTTGCGGCGCAGGTTCTCCAGCTCTTCCTTTTTCTGGGAGGCCCATTTCTCCACATCTTCGCTCACCTCATCTATGGTTTTAAGAGGGAGGATGTTCTTGTTGAAAAAGTCTTCCCGCTTGGAGGCCTTGGTCTGGTATATGAACTTGTAAATGAGCTTTATTTTCCGGTAAATGAAGTTCTGCAGCGTGTACAGGTAAAGGTAATACGCCACCAGGAAGGTGAGCACAAACGCAATACCGGTCTCTTTCAGCCCCACATCCAGCAGCAGGCAGCCCAGCGCCATAATAACAGACAGCACCAGCGCCGTAAATCCGGCCAGCTTTTGCGGTGATAGATTTTTTGCTTTGAACATACTCCAGAGTGAGTAATGATTGTAATACCGGGAAATTAAGTCAATTTTTTTACTTGCCATACCACATAGCCGCGGGGGCCCCGTTGCCCGAAAAGGGGAAGAATATTGAAATTCAGGGAAGAATGAGGGAATTACATTTCGAACTTGTAGCCAACGCCTTTAACGGTAGTAATGAGGTCTACCCCCAGCTTCTGGCGTATTTTGCGGATGTGCACGTCTATAGTACGGTCTCCAACTATCACCTCCGTGCCCCATACCTGGTTGAGTATCTCGTTGCGGAGAAATACCCGGCCCGGCTTGGAGGCCAGTAACTGCAACAGCTCAAATTCCTTTTTGGCCAGTATGATCTCCACCCCCTTGTAGGTAACCGTGAATTTTTCGCGGTCTATCACCAGGTCTCCCAGGTGCAGCTGCTGCTCTTCCACCTTGTTGAGGCGGCGGAAAAGGGCGTTGATGCGGCTCACCAGCAGTTTGGGTTTGATGGGTTTGGCAATGTAATCGTCAGCCCCCATGTTCAGTCCTTCAATTTCGCTCTTTTCATCGTTGAGGGCCGTGAGGAAAAGTACCATGGTTTCCTTGAACTCCGGCAGTTTGCGGATCTCCTTGCAGGTATCTATGCCGTTTTTGTTGGGCATCATAATATCCAGCATAATAAGGTCCGGCCGGAAAATTTTTGCCTTCTGGATGGCCTCGCTGCCGTCTTTGGCCGTTACCGTTTCATAACCCGCGCTCCTGAGGTTGTAACTGATTATCTCCAGTATGTCTGCCTCATCATCTACAACAAGAATTTTACCTACTGCAACTGCTGGTTCCATCAACATAAACTTGGGTTTTAAGATGGCACAAAATTAAACAGCGCTTTCCCGTTTAATGGAATGATAACATTATCTAATTGTTAATTCAGGCCTTCTCCCGGCAGCAAAGATACACTTTTCACGGCTGATGCCTGTAAAACGCCCGCAGTACACTGTTATGACGTATTTTTTAAATGAGAAGAAAGTGTAATAATATGGGCCGGATTGCTAATTCGTAATAATTGGTAGTAAATTTGCAGTGTAGCAACGGCGTAACTCATTTATATGAAGAAAATATTACTAGTTATAGCGATGGGCTTGATTTACAGCGGCGGGACCTTTGCGCAGCAGATCAAGATACCTATTCAGCGGCAGATATTTCATGACAATATTGACAAGGAACAGGTGGCGGCCGATAAATTTGACGGTAAAACGGACAATTTCGTAAAGGCCACCGAAGATGAGACCATCAACCTGCAGGTAACCAACGCCCTGATGAAGCAGGTAGACGCCATACAGGTGGAAATTGAGCAGGATACGGCGCTTGACCAGCGCCTGAAGGTAAAATACCTCACCGGCCTGCAGCAGGTGCTGAAAGATTACAATACCAAACGCTCATTCCGCCGTATTGAGCCTGATGAGGCCCCGGCCATTATAACGGCCTACCGCAACATGATGCATGCAGACATCCAGGGCAAAAGCATCTACCCTATTGCCCGCACCCTCAGCTTTGAAGCAGGGGAGCGCCTGGTGGAAGTGTATAAAGACAATCCCGGCTTCAAGGAATCACGCGGCGAAATGTTTGCCAAATACGCCTTCAAGAACCTGGAAGATATTATGCCCAAGCTGGGCCCTTACCTGGACTACCCCGTAACAGACTCCGTAATAGCCGCCGTGGCGCGCAAGTACCCCAACAAGGTGCTGACCTACGCCACTTCCTATACCCCCACGGCCAGCGCCATCCGCCGCAACCAGGACCCCCTCGTGCAGCAGATAGTGCAGATAGGCCGCTCCTCCCAGAGCACCAGGCTGATGCCTTTCATTGACCAGCTGCTGGACGGCACCACCACCATCCCCGAGCTGGAAAAAGCGGTGGCAGATGACTATAGCTACTTCCGCAAAATGGTGCAGGCGGCCATTGCCCTGCAGAAGAGGAAAGCCAACGGGCAGGAGCCCCTGGGCCTGAAAGCCATGCAGGAAAACATGCATGCCAAATCACTGCGGTATATCCGCGAGGTGAATGACCTCCACGAAGAAGGGCCGGCCGTGCGCTTCCGCATTGTGAAAGACTTTACGCCGGAAGAGCTGTATTACCTCATAGTGAACGGGCAGGAGGAGTTATATACCTCCAGCTATACCAACGCCGCCAAAGCCGGCCTATATGACCAGATGATGCTGCGCATGAAACCGCCCCGCGGAGACAGCCTGCTCATGCTGGTGAGCTTTGACCGCTTCAAGAAATTTATTGCCATGGCCGCCGGCTTCAATACGCTGGACCACTTCCTCAAATCCATGGACCCGGAAAACGCCAACTACCTGATGGTGAAATTTGTGCGCAGCCTGGAAAAAACGGAAGACCTGGAAGATGCCGTAGACGTGGCCAACTCCTTCGGCAGCATCCGGGACCCCAAGCTGCTGGACTTCCTGCGGGATGAGGTGCGGAAAAACCTGGTGTTCGTGACCGGCAAAAAAGACAAACGCGGAACCACCATCTATGGCCTGCTCAACAGCATTTTCTCTGAACAGGCAGGCGGCACGGACTCTTCGCGCGCGTCAGACATGGCGGCCAAACTGCAGTTGCCGCCCATCAACTTCGTAGAGTTCAATACCCTGCCTAACGACAGCGGCCGCATTTATCAGCAGGTGTTCTTCTACGGGGACGAGGACGGCCTGATCTCCTACCGCAGCTTTATGGGTAACTTCCCCGGCAGCGAGTGGCATGTTACGAAGAACACGTACTGGACTACCATTACCTCCACCAAAGGCAAGCCTACCACTATTTTCGCCAACAACCCGCTGCCCGAGCCGGAAGATAAAACGGCCATTGAGAAGCTGGCCGAGTACCTGGAGGAAAAAGACATTCACCCCACGGTATTCGTTCACCGCGGCCACAGCTACCACGTGAACACCACGCTGGATAACCTGCAGAGCACCGCCCGCATTGTGATACTGGGCTCCTGCGGCGGTTACCACAACCTGGCCACCGTACTGGAAAAAGCGCCGGACGCGCACATCATTTCCTCCAAGCAGGTAGGTACCTACCGCGTGAACGAGCCTATTATACGCAGCCTGGAAGAGGTGATACGCGCAGGCAAGGATGTAGACTGGGTGCAGATGTGGGTAGGCCTCTCCAAACGTTTTGCGGGTGATGCCGGCAGCAAGACCCTGTTTGATGACTACGTGCCCCCCCATAAAAACCTGGGCGCCATTTTCATCAAGGCCTACCGCCAGGTGATGAAAGACACTAATTAATAGTACTGAACAATATACCAGCAAAAGGGAGAAAAAGCCGGCCGGCATTCTCCCTTTTGCGTTTTCCAATTAAGCATTTACATTTACAGGAATGGACCAGGTTCAAAAGAAGAAGCTTTTTGACGTTAGTTTGCTGAAACGGGTATTTTCCTTTGCGGCACCGTACCGGCGCTACTTTTATTTATCCATGTTTCTCACCGTGCTGCTGGCAGTGCTCTCCCCGGTGAGGCCCTGGCTCATCCAGCTGTCTGTAGACAAGTATATCACCAACCAGTGGGCGCAAATGCTCATGATCGTTACCATCATCCAGGTGGCGCTGGTGGTGCTGGAAACTGTTGTCCGTTTTTTCTTTTCCTACATCACCAACTGGCTGGGCCAGTCTGTGATCAAAGACCTGCGGGTGGCCGTATACAAAAAAGTAGTGGGGCTCAACCTGGCCTTTTTTGACAGAACGCCCATAGGTACCCTCACCACCCGCACCATTAACGATATTGAGGCCATCAACGATATTTTTTCCGAAGGCATCATTTCCATTGTGGCAGACCTGCTGATGATACTGGCCATACTGGGCGTGATGTTCTATGAAGACTGGCGGCTCACGCTCATCAGCCTTTCCCCTTTCCCCGTGCTGATACTGGCCACCTACTGGTTCAAGGAAAGCGTGAACAAATCTTTCCACCGCGTGCGTAACGCCGTGGCCGCTCTCAATGCCTTTGTGCAGGAGCACATTACCGGCATGCTGGTGGTACAGGCCTTTTCCGCGGAAAACCGGGAGTTCGGCAAGTTCCGGACTATCAATAAAGACCACCGCAAAGCCAATATAGACGCCATTTTTGCCTACTCCGTGTTTTTCCCCGTGGTAGAGATCATCCTGGCCATATCCCTGGGGCTCATGGTGTGGTGGGGCGCCAACAAGGTGCTCAACTACGAGGTAACGCAAGGCGTGATGATCGCTTTCATTATGTACCTCAACATGCTGTTCCGCCCGCTGCGCATCCTGGCAGACAAGTTCAATACCCTGCAAATGGGCATGGTGGCCAGCGAACGTGTGTTCAAGGTGCTGGACAGCCAGGATTATATGGCAGACAACGGCGCCCATACCGCCGCAACCATGCGCGGGGAGATCAGCTTTGAGCACGTATGGTTTGCCTACAAGGATGAGCGGTACGTGCTGAAAGACATCACCTTCCAGGCCAAACCTGGCCAAACCGTAGCGCTGGTGGGGCATACCGGCTCCGGTAAAACCACCATCATCAGCATCCTCAACCGCCTCTACGAAATACAGAAAGGCCGCATCACCATAGACGGCATACCGCTGCAGGACTACCAGCTGAAAGAGCTGCGCAGCAGGGTAGGCGTGGTGCTGCAGGATGTGTTCCTCTTTTCCGGCTCCGTGTACGAAAACATCACCCTCCGCAATCCGGATATCAGTCGCGAGCAGGTAGAGCACGCCGCCAAACTGATCGGCATGCATGACTTTATATTGCAGCTGCCCGGCGGGTATGACTTCCCGGTGATGGAGCGCGGCAGCACCCTTTCCCTGGGCCAGCGGCAGCTCATCTCCTTCATCCGCGCGCTGCTCTACAACCCCGCCATTCTCATCCTGGACGAGGCCACCTCTTCTGTAGACACGGAATCCGAATTGCTGATACAACATGCCATAGACAAGCTGATAGCAGGGCGCACGGCCATTGTGATAGCCCACCGCCTGAGCACCATCAGCAAGGCAGACCAGATCATTGTGCTTGACAAAGGAGAGATACGGGAGATGGGCAACCACGAGGAGCTGATGAAGCAGGAAGGGTATTACCATAAACTGTACACCATGCAGTTCCAGAAAACCGGCAGCAGCGTGTAAGTCCGTGTTATTTGATATTTAAGGGCGGTTGGTTATATTTGAATGAAACATACACCTGTAACCTATACCAACATGAAATCGATCATTACAGCGGGCGTTCTTTATGCACTCGTTTTTTTCAGCCCCAAAGCAACCCGTGCCGGAGATTATGAAAAAGCATGGGAAGCCATTCTCCGTAACGACAAGGCCAAGGCCCGGGAGCTCCTGCAGAAGGCCATCCGCAGCAACGACAGCCGCAACAGCGCCATTGCCACCCTCATCCTCTTCGAGTCTAACGAAGGCCAGCATGAGCAGATCATCAAAAAATACGGCAACCCCGCCCGCCAGTTTACCGAGCCGGATGCCTACTGGTATGCGCTCTGGTTCAACGACGCTCTCCTGGGAGATTACGGCAAAAAAGATGATACCCACCTTTCCAACATAGAATACATTGTGAACGGCACGGCCTTCAACGGTTCCATGAAAGCGGCCGCCAGGTATTTCAAGGCCAACCACCATTATGTGTCCATGCAGCGGAACAAGGCCATGCAGCTATACCCTGAAATAGGCGCGCTGGAAAACTGGCAGTTTGCCGGCCCGTTTGACAACATTAACGGCAGCGGCTTCAACAAGGCCTACGGCCCTGTTACGGAAGTGAACAAAGGCAAGGGCTTCCTCTCTTACAACAACACGGCTATAGACTGGTTTACCCCGCCGGTAACCAACCGCCAGGCCTGGGTATTTGTAGGTACGCTGTTTCCCGCTTCCACGGCCGTAGGGTACATGCAGACCTTTGTGCAAAGCGATGTGGAAAAAGAAGCTGTGCTCCGCCTGGGCGGGGCCGGGGCCTTCAAGGTGTGGGTGAATGACAAGGAGCTGATCTCCGAACCGGAAGAAAAGGAAACCGAGCTGGACTACTACAGCGTAAAATGCCGCCTGAACAAAGGCTATAACCGCGTGCTGGTGCAGATAGGGTATACTACAGACATCGGCTCCCCCAACTTCATTGTAAGGCTAACCGATGAACAGAACCGCAACCTGCCGGGCATTACCTCCACCAGTGAAGTGCAGCCATACCGGCCGGATATTACCGCCGCCGCGCCGGTGGCCATTCCCCACTTTGCAGAAGCATATTTCAAAAAGCAGCTGGAGAAAAAACCGGCAGACCTGGCCAACGCCCTGCTGCTGGCGCAGGTATACGTGCGCAACCGGGAAAATGACAAGGCCAGAACGCTGCTGGCGCCCGTTATCCAGAAGTACCCGCAAAACGCCTTCCTGCTGTCTCAATACTACCGCGCGTTGTCCTCCCGCCTCCACCATACTGAAATGAACGAGCGGCTGGAAACACTCAAGGCCATGGACAAGGAGAACTATTGGATGCTGAACCTGGAAGTAGCGCGGCTGGAAGAAGAAAAGAAATACCGGGAGGCGCTTGACGTGGTAGACAAAATGGATGCCCAGGCAGGTCCCACGCTGGCCACCATGCTGCAGCGCATCAACAATATGGGCCGGCTGGAGAAGCTGGACAGTATGCTGATACTGCTGAAAGACGCTTACGCCCGCTACCCGGAAAACGATCCGTTCGTAGGCATGATGCATTACGTGGAAAGCACGCTCAACCGTTCGCCCGCCAAAGGCATTGCCGTGCTGGAAAAATTCTGCAGCAGCAAGCTGAACTTTGAGCTGATGAAACGCCTGGCCGCGGAGTACCTGCAGCAGGGCATGCAGCAGAAAGGGGAACAAGTGTACCATACCACCCTGGAGTACCTCAACTATGAGTCAAGCCCCTACGAAGAGCTGGCCAACTACTTTTTCGGGCGGCAGCAGTATGATTCCGCCATTCACTACCTCAGCCGGCTGCACGCCATAACGCCCTACTACCATAAAGCCCTGGGAGATATCGGTTACAGCTATCTGCAGCAAAATAACAAGCCCAAAGCGCTGGAGTATTTCGGAAAGGGCCTGGCCCTGCATTCAGGTATGAGCGCTTACCGCAACCAGGTGCGCATGCTGGAAGGCAAAAAAGACATTTTCAGCTACTTCCCCGCCACAGATAATTACGCCCGCATCAGCGCCGCCCTGAAAGCCCCGCATGACACTACGCACGCCTTCTATTACATTTTTGACGAGAAGAACGTGGTGCTGTACGCAGACGGCGCCAATGAACGGGAAGTGATGACGGCCGTATACCTGCGTAACAACAGCGGTATAGAAAGCTGGAAAGAACTGAGCCTGCCTTATAACAGCACCTACGAGTCTATGAACATCATAAAGGCGGAGGTGATCAAGGCCAATGGCAACAAGGTGCCCGGTGAGATCTACAACAATGAGGTGGTGTTTACCAGGCTGGAGCCGGGGGATGCCATTTTTTACCATTACAAGATGAGCGGCTACGGGCTGGGCCGCCTGGGCAAGGAATTCTGGGACAAGTTCTACTTCTCTGCCCGCGTGCCTACCATCCAGACGCGGTACAGCATACTGGCCGGTGAGCATATTCCCCTGCAATACACCGTGGCAGGCAACAGCAAACTGCAGCCCGTCATCAGCAAGCAGGAAGATTTCAAGCTCTACACCTGGGAAATGAAAGACGTGCCGGCCTATAAACCGGAGCCCTACATGCCTTCGCTGGACGATTTCGGGGACGTGCTGCACCTGAGCACCGTCAAATCATGGGACGTGATCAGCGAATGGTATAGCGATATTACCCGCATGCAGTCCCGCGAAGACTATGACGTGAACATGGCCTTCACCGAAATTTTCCCGAAAGGCGTTGCCGGCCTGTCAGACATGGAAAAGGCCCGGCGCATTTACCAGTACATAGAAAAGAACATCGCCTACAGCTCCGTGTCTTTCCGGCAGGGGGCTTATGTGCCGCAAAGGGCCGCCAAAACCCTGAATACCAAATTGGGAGATTGTAAAGATATGTCTGCCCTCTTCCTGGCCTTTGCCCACAAGGCAGGCCTGGAGGCCACGCTGGTGCTGGTCAGCACGCGGGATAACGGGGTGAAGGGCATCCGCCTGCCCTCCATGGAATTCAACCACTGCATTGTACAGTTCAGGGCAGCCGGCAAAAGCCATTACCTGGAGCTGACAGACCGTTACCTGCCCTTTGGGGCGTTGCCGCAGAGCGTGCAGTACGCCCAGATGCTGCACATCCCTTACCAGTATACCGGCGGCGGGGTGCAGCTGCAGCAGGTTACGCCGCCGGCCAACAATGGCGGCGCCACCCTCACCCGGCGGGTCAACATCAAGGTCAACCAGTCTGACGTGGAAGTGAAAACCAACCTGGTGGTAACGGGCCTGCTCACCTCCATTGTGCGCAACAAGTACGGCAATGCCACCAAAGATGAAAGTACGGACGCCGTAAAAGAAGAGATCGGGGCGTTTTACAAGAACCATGTGGAGCTGGGCCCTTACAGTTTCAGCTCCCTGGGTGAGCTGACGGATTCAGTGGGGCAGGAGGTGAGCTATACCGTAAAGAACGAAGTGGTGAACGTGGGAGATTTCAGCATGCTGCGGCCCTCTTTCCACGAGCCCGTAGCCACGCAGAACATCTTTACCGCGGACGCGCGGAAGTACCCCTTCAAATACTGGGCTTACGAGAACGCGGAGAAATACGTTACGGAAGTGGTGATCGAGCTGCCGGAGGGCAAGGCCTTCAACCAGGTGCCTTCCGGGCTGAAAACCAGCTTCGATAAAATGAATTATTCCCTCACCTACGAGCAGCTTGCTGCCGGGAAGCTGAAGATCACCCGGAGGTTTACAACAGATACCAACAAGGAGGTGCCCGCGGAGACCTTTCCGGACATGAAGGAATTTTTTAATAAGATAATCGAGAGCGAGCAGAAGTATATTTCTTTTAAGTAATATGATTTATGCGCTTGCCGGAAGGCCTCTCTGCAAAGGGAGGCCTTCCGGTTATAACCGGTTGATCTGTAGCGGATTAATGGTTGGTGCGGCTGCCCACATGATCCTCGTCAGTTTTTTTACAGGCTACTACTATTTAATATAAAATCGCCTACCTTTGCACAAAATTTCAGAAAACTGTGATTTCCTTGAATCGGTTCAAATACAAGCTGGTAGCCCTGATAACGGTGTTTTCCATGGCCGTTTCCGCTGCATTTGCATTGGGTAATGAAGACCCTCACGCCCCGGAAGCAGAAGGTCAAAAGAAAGGTTTTAACGCCAAGGAAGTAATTCTTGGCCACGTAAAAGACGCGCATGACTGGCATTTGTTCAGCTTTGGAGATACCCATGTTACCTTGCCGCTGCCGGTAATTATTTACAACCCTGACCGCGGTTTGTCTGTTTTTTCCTCTTCCAAATTCCATCACGGGCACGATGCGTATGACGGCTACCGCCTGGTAGACGCGCATTACCTGGAGCATCATCACCTGAGCGCCAAGGAACATACCGAAGGCTCCATCATTGCGGTAGACGCCAATGACCAGCCTACCGGTGAAAAGATCTACGATCTGTCCATGACCAAGAATATCACCTCCATGCTACTGGCCGCCGTGCTGCTGGTGATCATCATGCTGAACGTGGCCAAGGCCTACCGCATCCGTGGTCACCGCCAGGCGCCCAAAGGGCTGCAGAGCCTCATTGAGCCGGTGATCATTTTCATGCGTGACGAGGTGGTGAAACCCAACATTCCCGGTAAAAAAGCAGACAAGTACGTACCGCTGATACTCACCATTTTCTTTTTCATCCTGATCAACAACCTGCTGGGCCTGCTGCCCGGTTCCGCCAACGTAACCGGCAACATTGCCGTTACCGCCGCCCTGGCCCTGATCAGCTTTGTGGTGATGATGGCGGCTACCAACCGGCATTTCTGGGGGCATATCTTTAACCCTCCCGTACCGGGCGGTGTAAAGCTGATCCTGGCCCCGGTGGAGCTGATCGGCGTGTTCACCAAGCCGGTGTCCCTGATGATACGTCTGTTCGCCAACATCCTGGCGGGCCACATCATCATCCTGAGCATCATTTCACTGGTATTCATTTTCGGTTCCCTGAACCAGGTGGCCGGTTACGGCTTCCTGCCCATCACCATTGTGTTCAATATTGTGATGATGCTGCTGGAGCTGCTGGTTGCCTTCATCCAGGCCTTCATTTTCGCCAACCTGACGGCAGTGTTCATCGGGCAGGCTATGGAGCATGAAGGGCATCATGATGCACATCATTAATTGGAAAACGTTTAATCTTTAATTTCAAATACACATTTCAACATGGCACTTTTAACTGTTTTAATGCAGGCTACTGAAGCTGCTTCCTCAGGTCTGGCTCAAGCCGGTGGCGCAATCGGCGCTGGTATCGCTGCTATCGCAGCTGGTATCGGTGTAGGTAACATCGGTAAAAGCGCGCTGGAATCCATCGCCCGTCAGCCCGAAGCTGCTAACGACATCCGTGCTAACATGATCCTGGCTGCGGCGCTGGTAGAGGGTGTTGCCCTGTTCGGCGTTATTGCCGGTCTGCTGGCCGTAGTTCTGTAAGAACAAACTTATTACTGCATCCGGCGCACAGGGCAATGGATGCAGTAATTCAACTTTCGAAAAGAATAACAACTACTTAAATACAGATATATGGATTTGTTAAATCCTGCATTAGGCTTATTCGTTATTTCACTGGTGATCTTCGTGATCGTATTCCTGATCCTGAAGAAATTTGCCTGGAAGCCCATTCTTGCCACATTGAAAGAAAGGGAAGACTCCATCTCCGATTCTATTGCTACTGCTGAAAGGGTAAAAGAGGAAATGGCCCAGATGAAGGCAGAGCACGAGCATGTGCTGGCAGAGGCAAAAGCCGAGCGCAGCAAAATTCTGAAAGAAGCGAAAGACGCCAAAGAGCAGATCATCAACGAAGCCAAGGCGCAGGCCCAGGCTGAAGCCAAAAAGATCATCCACGATGCTTCCATTGCCATCGAGAACCAGAAAATGGCCGCGCTCACCGATGTGAAGAACCAGGTGGGCACGCTGGTAATTGAAGTAGCAGAGAAAGTACTGCGCAAAGAGCTGTCAGACAAACAGAACCAGGAGGCTTACATCCGCCAGCTGGCTTCTGAAATCAAAATGAACTAATTAACCGGCTGAATTAAAGATTATGCAAAATCCCCGTTTAGCAAGCAGATATGCTAAATCATTGATAGACCTGGCGGTGGAAAAGAACGAGCTGGAGGCCGTGCACGGAGACGTACTGCTGCTGCAGTCCATCCTGCGCAGCAATCCTGACGTGGGCGTGCTGCTGAAGAGCCCGGTTATCAAGGCCGATAAGAAGATCAAGATACTGGGCGCCATACTGGACGGCAAGATCAACGCCATCACCTCCGGCTTCATCCGCCTGCTGGCCGTAAAAGGCCGTGAAAGCGTGCTGACGGAAATTGCCGCGGCGTTCGAACAACAATACAATGCCCTCAAAGGCATTACCCATGTGAAGCTGACCTCCGCCGCTCCCCTGGAGCCGGGGCTGCTCAACACCATCCGCGAAAAGGTGGAAGCTTCCGCCGGCCGCAAAATAGAACTGGAAACCGCGGTGAACGAAGCGCTGATTGGCGGCTTTGTGCTGGAAACCGGCAACGAGCTGTTTGACGCCTCCGTACTGCGTGACCTGAAAGACATCAAGAAACAGTTTCTTCAGAACATTTACGTGTCTGAGATCAGATAAGTATTTAACAGCAGCCGCTGCGTAACCGCAAAGCTGTTGTCGTTATAATTTTTAACTTTAACGACTCTTTTAAAAAAGCATAACAACATGGTTGACATTAAACCAGATGAAATTTCGGCGATCTTGCGCCAGCAACTGAGCAACTTCAATGCCTCCGCTGAGCTGGAAGAAGTAGGCACCGTACTCTCCGTAGGTGACGGTATTGCCCGCGTGTACGGCCTGAACAACGTGCGCTCCGGTGAGCTGGTTGAATTCGAGAACGGCGTAAAGGCCATCGTATTGAACCTGGAAGAAGATAACGTGGGTGTGGTATTGATGGGTGATTATTCCGAAATTAAAGAGGGCGATACCGTACGCCGCACCGGCCAGATCGCTTCCATTAAAGTGGGCGAAGGCCTGGTAGGCCGCGTGGTGAACACACTGGGCAACCCTATTGACGGTAAAGGCCCCATCACCGGTGAACTGTATGAAATGCCCCTGGAGCGTAAAGCCCCCGGCGTTATCTACCGCGAACCGGTAAAAGAACCGCTGCAAACCGGCATCAAGGCTATTGACGCCATGATCCCCATTGGCCGCGGCCAGCGTGAGCTGGTGATCGGTGACCGCCAGACCGGTAAAACCGCCATCTGCGTGGATACCATCATCAACCAGAAAGAATTTTACGATGCCGGCAAACCGGTATATTGCATATACGTAGCTATCGGCCAGAAAGCATCCACCATTGCCGGTGTGATGAAAACCCTGGCAGATAACGGCGCCCTGGCTTACACCACCATCGTAGCCGCTTCTGCTTCTGACCCCGCTCCGCTGCAGTTCTACGCTCCTTTTGCCGGTGCTGCCATTGGCGAGTTTTTCCGTGACACGGGCCGCCCCGCGCTGATCATCTACGATGACCTGTCCAAACAGGCCGTAGCTTACCGTGAGGTGTCCCTGCTGCTGCGCCGCCCCCCGGGCCGTGAAGCTTACCCCGGTGACGTATTCTACCTCCACAGCCGCCTGCTGGAACGCGCTGCAAAGATCATTGCCAAAGATGAAATTGCACAGCAGATGAATGACTGCCCTGACTCCATCAAACACCTTGTAAAAGGCGGTGGTTCCCTCACGGCATTGCCCATCATCGAAACCCAGGCGGGTGACGTATCTGCGTACATCCCCACCAACGTGATCTCCATCACTGACGGACAGATATTCCTCGAGAACAACCTGTTCAACGCCGGTATCCGTCCCGCTATCAACGTGGGTATCTCCGTAAGCCGCGTAGGCGGTAACGCGCAGATCAAATCCATGAAGAAAGTATCCGGTACCCTGAAGCTTGACCAGGCCATGTACCGCGAAATGGAGGCCTTCGCCAAATTCGGCGGTGACCTGGACGCTGCTACCAAATCCGTACTGGACAAAGGTGCGCGTAACGTGGAAATTCTGAAACAACCGCAATTCAGCCCCTTCTCCGTAGAAAAGCAGGTAGCCATTATCTACCTCGGTACCAATGGCCTGCTGCGCGAAGTGCCCGTGAAAAACATCAGGGCCTTCGAAGACGCCTTCCTGCACGAAATGGAAGTAAGGCTGCCTGAAGTGCTGGGCGAATTCAAAAAAGGCAACCTGCCTGAAGATGGCATCAAGAAAATGGTAGCCCTGGCCGATGAACTGAAGCCCAGGTTTGCATAGTATTTTCTAACGATAATCATTGAGAAGAGCGTTTCCATCCGGAGGCGCTCTTTTCTTTTGGGGATATTCACCCCCCGGCGCCCCGGCCTGACCGCCTGAATTCCTATTTTCACCGGCCCCACCCCCGGTTTCACCGATCTCCCCGGCCCGGACTTTGGTTTACATTATAAACCAGTTTAAATTTGCCTCAACCTTCTAACCTAACTATATGTTTAAACCATTTGCAACCCTGATCTTCCTCGCTTTCATACCCCTGCTGACGCAGGCCCAAACTACGGTGAGCGGCCGTGTTACCAGCGCCAAAAAGAAGCCGTTGGCCGGAGTGAACATTGCCATAGCCGGCACATATGACGGCGCTACCACCGCGGCAGATGGCAGTTTCTCCTTTACCACCACAGTAAAGGGAGAACGCCTGCTCACCGCCTCGCTCATGGGCTACCAGACCCTGGAAATCAAAACAGACCTGGCAACTGCTACGCAGCTGAACCTCATACTGAAAGAAAGCGTGAACGAGCTGAAAATGGTGACCATCTCTGCCGGCAGCTTTGAAGCCAGTGATGAAAAAAAGAACACCGTACTGAAACCGCTGGACATTGTCACCACCGCAGGCGCCAACGCAGACATTGTTTCCGCCCTGAAAACCCTGCCCGGTGCGCAGCAGGTAGGGGAGAAGGAAGGCCTCTTTGTAAGAGGGGGCACAGGGTACGAAACGCAAACTTTTATAGACGGCATGCTGGTGCGCAACCCTTTTACCAGCGGCATGCCTGACTTTGCGGCCCGCGGCCGGTTCTCTCCCTTTCTCTTCAAAGGCACTACCTTCAGCAGCGGCGGCTATTCCGCACAGTACGGGCAGGGGCTTTCCTCCGCACTGGTGCTGGAATCTACGGACCTGCCAGACCGCTCTTCCTACAGCCTGGGCATTGGTTCAGTGGGGCCCAGCGTGGGAGTAGACATCCTCTCCAAAAACAAAAAACAGGCATACGGCTTTGAAATGGACTACTTCAACCTTTCACCCTACTTTGCGCTGGTAAAACAGCAGCAAAAACCTACCATAGCGCCGCAAGGCTTTAACAGCTCCGGCAATTACCGCCTCAAAACCTCCAAAACCGGCATGCTTAAAATATTTGTGAACGCCACCTGGAACCGCTTCGGCTTCCAGGGTGAAAGCCTGGAGTACCCCGGTTTTAATGAAGATTTTGAACTGGAGAACAAGTATCTCTATACCAACGTGAGCTACAGGGAAAACCTGGGCAAAGGCTGGAAACTTAACCTGGGTACCTCCTTCAGCACCAACCAGGACCGTATTTATATGGATACCATAGGCAAATCTCCCGCGCCCACCCGCATCAACGCCCGGCAAGACCTCAGCCAGTTCCGCCTCATGGTAACGCGGATGCTGGGCCGCTTCTCCATGCTGCGCATCGGCAGCGAGTACCAGTACGCAGATGAACGCAGCCGCTTTAACCAGTATGATATTGACTATGTAGACAGTTACTCCGCCACCTTTGCGGAAGCAGACGTTTATTTTACGCCCCGCTTTGTGGGCCGGCTGGGCGCCAGGTATGAGTACACGTCGTTGCTCAGGGCTTCCAACATAGCGCCCCGCGCCTCACTGGCCTACAAGCTGGACGATAAAAGCCAGGTGGCCTTTGCCTACGGTGAATTTTACCAGAAGCCCGAGCAGCAGTATCTCCGCATGCAGCACGATCTGGCCTTTATGCGCGCCACGCACTATATTGCCAGTTACCAGCGCATTTCAGAGTTTTATACACTGCGCGGCGAAGTGTTTTACAAAAAGTATCACGACCTCGTGAAAACAGTGCCCGGCCTCAATAATAACGGTACCGGCTACGCGAAAGGAGCAGAGCTGTTCTGGCGTGACCGCAAGTCGATCAAAAACGTGGATTACTGGTTATCCTATTCTTACCTGGATACCAAACGGGACTACCTCAATTATCCTTTTGAGGTGCAGCCTGACTTTGCGGCCCGGCATACCGCCACGCTGGTGTACAAGCATTATATACCTGCCGTGCAGCTGAACGTGGGCGCCACCTATTCATTTGCCACAGGCAGGCCCTACTACGATCCTAACCGCCCGGAAAGCGAGTTCATGAAAGACCGTACCCGCAACCTGAACACGCTGAGCCTGAACCTGAACTATCTTACCACCGTTGGCAAAGCCTTTACGGTATTTGTGTTCACCATGTCTAACGTATTGGGCAACGACCAGGAATACGGTTTCCGTTATTCTTCAGATAAGCTCCGCAGAAGAATGGTAGGCCCCATGGCGCCGCGCTTCTTTTACCTGGGTATGTTTATGAGTTTCGGCATAGACCGCCGGCAGGAAGTAATAGACAGACAATAAAAACCTAAAACCAGACATCATATGAAAAGAATGCTTTTCTCCCTTTTATTCACCGGCATTACCATTGCCGCTAACGCGCAAAGCGAACAATACAACGATGCCATGAAACAGCAGGTGGGCATGCTGGACAGCAGCAGCACCTACAGCGCCGGCGGCATGCAGCAGCTGGCCAATACTTTTGAGCGCATTGCCGAGGCGGAAAAGACCCAGTGGCTGCCCTACTACTATGCCGCTTATTGCCGCGTGAACGAAGCCTACATGGCCAAAGACAAGGGTAAGGTAGACGGGCTGGCTGACAAGGCGTTGCTGAACATTGAAAAGGCGCTGGCGCTGAAGGGAAAGAACTCCGAAATATCCTGCATCCAGTCCATGATCTCCTCAGCCCGCATAGCGGTAGACCCTATGACGCGCGGCCCGAAGTATGGCCCTGAATCTGGCGCTTTCCTGGAAGAAGCCAAACAGCTGGACCCGGAAAACCCGCGTGTGTACATGCTGCAGGGGCAATCTCTGCTGTACACCCCGGAGGCCTTCGGCGGCAGCAAAACCAAAGCGAAAGAAGCATTGGAACTGTCATTGCAGAAATATGCCGCTTTCAAGCCGGAAAGCGCCATTGCGCCCAACTGGGGAGAAGCGTATGTGAAGCAATTGCTGGCCGGCATTAAATAAAAAAAATGATTAGTTTACGGGCGGCATTGCTGTCCGTAAACTATTTTTTCTGTTTAAATACATGAGATGGATTTTAAAGAGCTGGACCCGGTATTACATTCGCAGTTAAGGCTGGCTATTATGGCCGTGCTGATCAGCGAGCAGGAAGCGGAATTTACCTTGCTGAAAGAAAAAACCAGCGCTACGGCGGGCAACCTCAGCGTGCAGATCAACAAGCTGAAAGAAGCAGCTTACATAGATGTTGCCAAACAATTCAAAGACAACTATCCGCAAACCATCTGCAGAATTACAGATACTGGCAGGCGCGCGTTCGGGAACTACGTGAAGTCTATCGAATCTTACCTGCACGCCGGCAAAAAAAAGTGATGCCACGCTACTGTCAACCCGATGCAGCGCTTTGTGCTAACTTCATCTTCCGCTGAAATGATTTGCTGCTACATCTGGGCAATAAAAAATGGCAGCCTGCGGGTATGAGGGCTGCCATCCATTTCCTTTCGAACTGCCTACACGGCCCCTCTTTCGGAAGCGATCTCCGTTTTCTTAAGAGGGTTCTGTGTGTTTTCAGCGTATGTTTTGCGTTTTGCAATAATATCTATGCAGGTAAATACGGCTTGCCGGAAAGAAGACTCGTCTGCTATATTTTTGCCGGCAATGTCAAAAGCGGTGCCATGGTCTGGAGAAGTGCGTACAATGGGCAGGCCGGCCGTGAAGTTCACGCCTTCGCCCTGCGCCAGTGATTTGAAGGGGATCAGCCCCTGGTCGTGATACATGGCCAGCACCCCGTCAAACTTCAGGTGCATTTCCCGTGCAAAGAACGCGTCTGCGCTGTACGGCCCGAAAACCAGCATGTTCCTGTGCTTGGCCTCTTTAATGGCCGGGGAAATATGTTTGATCTCCTCATCTCCTATCAGCCCTTCGTCTCCCGCATGGGGGTTGAGCCCCAGCACGGCAATACGCGGCTTGTCTATACCAAAGTCTTTCACCAGGCTGTCTCTCATCAGGAACAGCTTGCTGAGGATGTTCTCTTTTGTTACGTATTTGGCTACTTCCGCTACGGGCACATGTTCAGTGAGCAGGCCTACCCGCATATTGTCTGCCGTCATGAACATCAGCACGTCTTTGCTCTGGAAGGCGTTTTGCAGGTAGGGCGTGTGGCCGGTAAAGTTGAAGTCTGCGCTTTGTATGTTCTTTTTGTGGATGGGCGCGGTCACCAGGCCGTCTATCTGTTTGTCTTTCAGGCATTCAATAGCTACAGCCAGCGAGCGGGCGGCGTACTTGCCGCCGGTATCGTTCAGGATGCCGGGGGTGATCTGCACTTCTTCTTCCCAGCAGTTGAAAACGCTTACCTGTTTGGGGTTGAGCCGGCCAAAATCTTTTATGCTCTGGTAGTTGAAGTTGTTTTCACTGAGCAGTTTCCGGTAGAAATTAACGGTTTTGTTAGACGCGAAAATAACCGGGGTACAGAGTTCCAGCATGCGGTTGTCAGCAAAAGTCTTGATAATAACTTCCGTTCCGATGCTGTTGAGGTCTCCCACCGAAATCCCTATCACGGGGCGGTGTGTATGTGCAGTGGCTGTACTCATGCGTTTTGTGGATAAAAAATGACCTGACAAATATACGTGTAATTGTTGACAGATTGCGGGCCGCGCGGGGCAAACTGGAGACTATTCCTTAATTTTGCCCTTCAAACTATTCCATGTATACGCTTAAAAAGTCACTGGGTCAGCATTTCCTCAAGGATGAGAACATGTGCCGGCAAATAGTGGAGGCCATGCCCGTACACGAAGGCCTGCAACTGCTGGAAGTAGGCCCCGGTGGCGGCGCCATCACCAAATACCTGCTGGAGCTGCCGGGTGTTACGTTCAGGGCCGTTGAGCTGGACGCGGAAAAGGTGGAATATTTGCAGAAAACCTGGCCTGCCATTCGCGGAAAGCTGATCAACGAAAGCTTCCTGGATATGCAGCCGCCTTTCAGCGGCCAGTTTTCCATTATCGGCAACTTCCCCTACAATATCTCCACGCAGATCATGTTCCGCGTGCTGGACTGGCGGGAGCAGGTGCCCGTAGTGGTAGGCATGTTCCAGAAAGAGGTGGCGCAACGTATAGCCGCGGGGCATGGCAATAAAGACTACGGCATTCTGAGCGTGCTGCTGCAGCGGTTCTACAAGGTGGAATACCTGTTTGAAGTGGATGAGCAGAGCTTCAACCCGCCGCCCAAGGTAAAATCTGCCGTTATCAGGCTTACCCGCCTGGAGGCCCCGCTGGCCGTGAAAAGCGAGAAAAAGTTCACCCTGCTGGTGAAAACGGCCTTTGGCCAGCGCAGGAAACAGCTGCGCAACCCGCTGAAGGGTTTTTTTGACAAAACATTTTTACAGGGACCAATATTTACCAAAAGGGCAGAGGAGCTTACTGTGGCAGACTTTGTTACCCTTTCCGAACATATGTTATGAGCCAGAAAGTTTTAATTACTGCCAAAGTACACGAATACCTGATCAATCAACTGGAAGCAAAAGGATACACCGTACAATACGAACCTTCTATTACCTACAACGGCGTGCTGCAGGCTATTCATGACTGCAGGGGGCTGATCGTCACCACCCGCATAAAAGTAGACAAGGCTATCATTGATGCGGCCCCCCAGCTGGAATGGATAGGGCGCCTGGGCTCCGGCATGGAGCTGATAGACGTGGCCTATGCCCAAAGCAAGGGGATTCAGTGCGCCAGCAGCCCGGAGGGCAATATGGATACGGTGGGCGAGCAGGCCACAGGCATGCTCATCATGCTGATGCACAACCTGCTGAAGAGCAATCTGGAGCTGCGGCAGTTCATCTGGGAGCGGGATGGCAACCGGGCCTGGGAGCTGGGAGGCAAAACTATTGCCATCATAGGCTACGGCCACACCGGCAGCAGTTTTGCCCGCAAGCTGAGGGGCTTTGACGTGCGTATGCTGGCGTATGACAAGTACAAGACCGGTTTCAGCAATGATTACGTGCAGGAAACGGATATGGACACCATTTACCGTGAGGCGGACGTGGTAAGCCTGCACCTGCCCCTTACCGAAGAAACCCGCCACCTGGGCAATGCTGCGTTTTTTGGCCGTTTCTCCAAGCCCGCTATCCTCATTAATACTTCCCGCGGCAAAGTGGTGAGCACGGCAGACGTGATCAGCGCCCTGGAAGCCGGCACCCTTGCCGGCGCCTGCCTGGACGTGCTGGAGAATGAAAAGCTGGACACGTTCAGCCAACAGGAAAAAGATCAACTGCAGTTTTTGCTGCAGCACCCCAGGGTGGTGCTCACGCCGCATATAGCCGGTTATTCTCATGAGGCCAGCATCAAAATGGCCCAGGTGGTATTGAAGAAGTTGGGAATTTAAACAGGTGAAAATGCTGCTATATTAGCGTTTTTTATATGTGACTGGGTGTACCCTCCGCATTTTATTTTTGTTATATTTGCAATCATCACACTTAATGACGTCTCTGCGAAAGCGGAGGCGTTAATTTTTTTTTCTTTATACTAAATCAATAAGGTTATGTCTGGCGTAAATTATGTAACCAAGGAGACCCTTGATCAAATGAGGGAAGAGCTTACGCAACTCAAAACAAAGGGCAGGGCCGAAATAGCCAGAGCCATTTCGGAAGCCCGTGAGAAAGGAGATTTGAAGGAGAATGCGGAGTACGATGCCGCAAAGGAAGCGCAGGGCCTGCATGAGGCCAAGATTGCCGCGCTGGAAAACGTGATTGCCAATGCCAGGGTAGTAGAGGCGGATTCCATAGACACTTCTAAAGTATCTGTTTTGTGCAAGGTGACCATCACCAACCTGGCCAATAAGAAGACCATGACCTATCAGCTGGTGTCCGAAAAGGAAGCAGACCTGAAGCAGGGCAAAATTTCCGTTACCTCTCCCATAGGCAAAGGCCTTCTCGGCAAAAAAGTAGGGGAGGAAGCGCTGGTGAACGCGCCCAACGGCAGCCTGAAATTCAAAATTGAAAGCATTACCGTGTAAGCGGTCTTAAATAGTTGTAATAGTGATCACAAAAGGTCTTTGCTCCGGCAAGACCTTTTTCTTTCCATCCCTTTGCCGTAGCTTAGCAAAGGCTTAATTATTTCGCGCTATGACCATTTTCTCAAAAATCATCAAAGGAGAGATACCCAGCTATAAAATAGCAGAGAATGAGCATTTTTATGCTTTCCTTGACATTTTTCCGCTGGTAGAAGGGCATACGCTCATTGTGCCCAAGGTGGAGACAGACAAGTTTTTTGATGTGGATGACCAGCTGCTGGCGGAGTGGCTGCTGTTTGCCAAACCAATAGCCCGCGCCATAGAGCAGGCAGTGCCCTGCAACCGCGTAGGTATAAGCGTGGTTGGGCTGGAAGTGCCGCATGCGCATATGCACCTCATTCCTATCAATTCTGCGGATGACCTGAATTTTACACGTCAGAAGCTCAAGCTGTCTCCGGAGGAGTTCAAAGCGGTACAGGAAAAGATCACAGCCGGTTTATAAGGTTGGAACATAAAATTTGAAGCCTATGCCGTGGAGGGTTTCCAGCTTCACGTCTTTATCGTCCAGGAAGTGTTTACGGATCTTGGTGATGAAAACGTCCATGCTGCGGCCCAGGAAATAATCGTCCTTCCCCCAGACGTGGTACAGGATCTCTTCCCGCTTCAGGGTTTTGTTGGCATTTTCACAAAAGAACTTCAGCAGGTCTGCCTCTTTTTGGGTGAGGCTGGCCTTTACCTTGCCGGCTTTGTCCAGCAGCTTCAGTTCCCCGTAGTCAAAAGTGGTTTTCCCAACGGTAAACGTGGTGCGTTTGTCCGCATTCAGGGGGCGGGTGCGTTTCAGGAAAACCTCTATGCGCAGCAGCAGTTCCTGCATGCTGAAAGGTTTGGTCACATAATCGTCCGCGCCGTGTTTAAACCCGCTGATCTTGTCTTCGTCCTGGGATTTGGAAGTAAGGAACAATATAGGGATCAGGTCATTTCGCTGCCGGATCTGTTTGGCCAGCTCAAAGCCGTTCTTCTTTGGCATCACCACGTCCAACAGGCAAATATCATACAGGCTTTTTTGAAAGGTTTTCCAGGCAATGTCCCCATCGGAGCAATGCGTCACCTCGTATCCGGATTCTTCCAAACGCTTTTTGGTTATAGCACCCAGGTTATAATCATCCTCCACTAGTAATATTCTAGCCTTCGTATCCATCTACGAAAAAATTAGGGGTGATAAAAGGTATAAAAGTCCATTAAAGTAACAATTGTATTTGCGCTTTTTCGGTTCAAGTAAGCGGCTCAGCCATATTTTAGTTCAAAATAAGTACATTTTCTCAATTAACAAACAGCCGCAAGGTCCTATTTGTTCAAATGAGTTTATGGCTTGCAAACCCGTTCGGGGTGTTGCTGAAGAAATTTTTCCCAGCCTTTTGATTTGCCGGCAGCCGCAAGCGGGTTGTTTGCCTGGAAGTGGTGGCAGACGGCTACGGCCAGGGCATCCGTGGCGTCAAGGTACTCGGGTTGCTCCGTAAAGCTGAGAATACGCTGCAGCATTTGCCAAACCTGCTCCTTGTTGGCGTTGCCATTGCCGGTAATGGCCTGTTTTACCTTTTTGGGCGAATACTCTGCCACGGTTACCCCCGCCTGCATGGCGGTGGCAATGGCCACGCCCTGTGCCCGCCCCAGCTTCAGCATGCTCTGCACGTTTTTGCCGAAGAAAGGCGCCTCAATGGCGCAACATACCGGTTTGTGCTGCATGATCAGCTCGTTCATGCGGTGGTGGATCATCTGCAGCCGCTCGTAATGGTCTTTTTTAGGGTTCATTTTGAGCACGTCCATTTCTATAATGGTGGCCTGCCGGCCGCTCACCGCAATCAACCCGTACCCCATAATGATGGTACCGGGGTCTATGCCAAGAATTATTTTTGCATTGTTTGCCAAGCGGAGACTATTTTTGCCAAAATCTGAACAACTGAACAAAAGTACCAAAATAATCCTCAATTATGTGCTGGGCGGCGCCCTGAGTGTGTGGTTAACCTTCATGATCTACCGGCAGATACAACATCAGCAAAACCTGCCTGCCGCCTGGGAGCACATGAAAACGATGGTAATGGAGAGAGGATGGGTGCTGATGATGGTTGTAGTGGCCATGATGTTCCTCAACTGGGGCCTGGAAGCCCGGAAATGGCAGCTGCTCGTGCGGCCGCTGGAAGAAGTGCCCTTCAGGCGGGCCTTCGGGGCCATACTCAGCGGCGTGTCTCTCTCTGTCAATACCCCCAACCGCATAGGCGAATATGGTGGCCGCATTCTCTACCTGCGTAACAAAAACAAGCTCAAAGCCATTGCAGCCACTATTGTAGGCAGCTTCTCCCAGCTCATTATTACCATCGTTTTTGGTATGATTGGCTTTATTTACTATATTAATCAGTACGAAATGACGAGGGGCGGCTACTTTGAGCCGGCCGTCAGGGAAAAATTATTGTTAGGTTTTTTGCTGGTGGTTTGTACCCTGGGGTTTATACTTTATTTTCGGCTAAAGATCATTGTAGACCTGTTTGAGCGGATACCCTGGCTGCGGAAAGCGAAAGTATTCATCCAGATCATAGCCCGCTACTCTCCCCGCGAACTGGAGAAGCTGCTGCTGCTCAGCGCCGTCAGGTACGTGGTGTTCTCGGCACAGTATTTGATTTTATTATATGCGTTGGGCGTGTCTTTTGTATGGTGGCAGGGGTTCTTTATGATCAATGTGATTTACCTCGTAATGGCCGTGCTGCCCACCATCGCTATTGCGGAAATCGGGCTCCGCGGGAGTGTCAGCATGCATTTCCTGGGCCTGCTGAGCACAAACGCAGCAGGTATACTGGCGGCCACAGTGGCCATATGGCTGATCAACCTGGTGTTGCCGGCCGTAATGGGAGCGCTGCTGCTGCTGGGCGTAAAAATATTCAAGGATAAATAGCGACAGATCAGATGAAGTATTTTTTACTGTTACTTTGCGGGTTAACCATAGCCGGACGGTCTTTCGCCCAGGACGAGTTCTGTGGTATCTCCAATACAAGTTTCAGGGCCGGCGAGTCCCTCACCCTGAAAGTGTTCTATAACCTTGGCAGTATGTATGTAGGCGCCGGTGAGGCCACCTTTACCTGCAAGCTGGAAAAATACAGCGGTAAAGATGCTTATCATGTAGTGGGGGAAGGGCGTACTTACCGTACGTACGACTGGTTCTTCAAAGTGCGCGACAAATACGAAAGCTATATAGATACCGCCACCATGCTGCCCATCCGCTTTATCCGCAATGTGAGCGAAGGCGGCTACAAGATCTACAACAACGTGGGCTTCAACCGGGAAACGGACCAGGCCACCAGCACCAACGGTACTTTCAAGGTGCCCGGCTGCGTGCAGGACGTGATCAGCTCCATTTATTACGCCCGCAACATAGATTTTTCCAAGTACAAACCGGGAGACAAGATACCCTTCAGCATGTTCCTTGACGATGAGGTATACGAGATCTACATCCGCTATATAGGCAAGGAAAACGTAGATACCCGCTACGGCACGTTCCGCGCCATCAAGTTCAAGCCCCTGCTCATCAAGGGCACTATTTTCCAGGGCGGGGAGCAGATGACCGTATGGGTGAGCGATGACGGGAACAAGATACCCCTGCGGATAGACAGCCCCATTTCTGTTGGCAGCATCAAGGTAGATATGATCAACTATGCCAACCTCCGGCACCCCCTCGCCTCGCTGGTGAAAAAAAGATGAGTATATTTGTTACAGCCTAAAACTAACTGGATATGGAAGAACGCAAACCTAAAATATTGCTGGCGGAAGATGATACCAACCTCGGCATGGTGCTGAAGAATTACCTGGAGCTGAATGACTATGACGTAGAACTCTGCCGGGACGGCATTCTGGCGCTGGCCGCCTTCCGCCGTGACAAATTCGACATCTGCCTGCTGGACATCATGATGCCCAATATGGACGGTTTTAAGCTGGCCGAAGAGATCCGGGACGTAGACCCTGACATCCCGCTGTTTTTCCTCTCCGCCAAAACCATGAAGGAAGACATCATCCAGGGGTATAAGCTGGGTGCGGACGATTATATTTCCAAACCGTTTGACAGCGAGCTGCTGCTGCTGAAAATAAAGGCCATCCTGAAACGCAACCAGGAGTTGAACAGCAAGGAAGAAGAGCAGTTCGAGTTCAAGGTAGGGCAATACGCCTTCAACTCCCGCCTGCGCACGCTTACCAAGGGCGGTGAGGCCACGCACACGCTTTCCCCGAAAGAGAACGAGTTGCTGCATATGCTCTGCGAGCATAAAAACGACCTGCTGCCCAGGGAAGTGGCGCTGAAAAAGATCTGGGGCAGCGATACCTATTTTAACGGCCGCAGCATGGACGTATATATCGCCAAATTGCGCAAATACCTGAAAGATGACCCGAACATAGAGATCGTGAACATTCACGGCAACGGGTTCAGACTGGTGGTGAAGGAATAGACGAAACGGCCTGAAAGGGCAATTATCATAAAAAAGCGGGCGCAACCATGATTGCGCCCGCTTTGCTTTAGAACAGTAGCTGCCCGCCTCCTTTATTCGGCGTTTTACCCAGGTGGGTGTAGGCTTTTTCCGTTACCTCCCGCCCGCGGGGGGTACGTTTGATAAAACCTTCCTGTATCAGGAACGGCTCATATACTTCTTCCAGGGTGCCCGGCTCTTCGCCTACGGCGGTGGCAATAGTGGTAATGCCTACGGGGCCGCCTTTAAAGTTTTCTATGATCACGTTGAGAATGCGGTTATCCATTTCATCAAGGCCGTACTCGTCTACGCTCAGGGCACGCAGGCTGTGTTGCGCAATGCCCATGTCTATTACGCCGTTGCCTATTACCTGCGCAAAGTCACGCACCCGGCGCAGCAGGCCGTTGGCAATACGCGGGGTGCCGCGGGAGCGGCGGGCAATTTCCATGGCAGCATCTGAGGTGATCTTGGTGCCCAGCAAACCTGCTGCCCGCCAGAGAATTTTCTGCAGGGTGGTTGCACTATAGTATTCCAGCCTTGACTTGATGCCGAAGCGGCTGAGCAAGGGGGCTGTGAGCAGGCCTGAGCGGGTGGTAGCCCCTATCAGCGTAAAAGGGTGCAGGTTGATCTGCACGGAGCGAGCGCTGGGGCCGGAGTCTATCATAATGTCTATACGGTAGTCTTCCATGGCGGAATACAGGTATTCTTCCACCACGGTGCTCAACCGGTGAATTTCATCTACGAACAGCACGTCTTTTTCTTCCAGGTTGGTGAGCAGGCCGGCCAGGTCTCCGGGTTTTTCAATAACCGGACCGGAGGTTTCGCGGATGTTCACGCCCAGCTCATTGGCCACAATGCGGGAAAGTGTGGTTTTGCCAAGGCCGGGAGGGCCGTGAAAAAGAATGTGGTCAAGCGCTTCACCGCGCAGCTTGGCCGCCTGTATAAAGATCTTCAGGTTCTCGATGATCTGCTCCTGGCCGGAGAAGTCCATGATCTCCTTCGGCCGGATGCTGTTCTCAAACTCCTTCTCCGCGGCACTCAGCCGGTTCTCATCTGGTCTTATGTGTGAATTAGACATGGGCGCTCCTTTCAACTTCAAATGTATTATTTTTAACCAAATTGTTGTGAATATGAAATTATACGCATTGGGCGCGTGCTGCCTGCTGCTGGCCGCCTGGCAACCCGTAAAGGCCCAGGCCATCAGCGAGCAGGAGGTGAGCCGCATTATTCATGTGCTGGCGGCAGACAGTATGGAGGGCCGTGCTACTTACTCGGCCGGTATTGAAAAGGCGTCGCTTTTTATTGAGAACGAGTTTAAAAAAGCCGGCCTGGAACCTTTGCCCGGCCTGAAAGATTACCGGCAGGCCTTTGCCACGGTAGGCCGCCGGGTACGCCCGCTGGATTCGGTTTCCCAGGAGGAGAACCCGAAATTCCTGCATAATGTGGTGGGCATGATACGGGGCAGCAGCCGGCCGGAGGAGTACGTGATCTTCTCGGGGCACTATGACCACATCGGCATTCAGCAACCGGAGGCGGAAGACAGCATTGCCAACGGCGCGGACGATGATGCTTCCGGCATCACCGCGGTGATATTGCTGGCCAATTATTTTAAACAGCATCCCCCAGCGCGGAGCGTTATTTTCGCCGCATTCACGGCAGAGGAAATAGGCGGTTTCGGCTCCCGCTACTTTTCGCAGCAGCTGGCCCCGGAAAAGATCATTGCCATGTTCAACATTGAAATGATAGGCAAGGAATCGAAGTTTGGCCGCAACAGCGCTTTCATTACCGGTTATGAACGGTCAGACTTTGGCGCCATTCTGCAAAAGAACCTGGAAAGCAGCACCTTCCGTTTCCATCCGGACCCTTACCCGGAGCAGAAGCTGTTCTACCGTTCAGACAACGCCACCCTGGCCCGATTGGGCGTACCGGCGCATACCATTTCCACTACGCAGATAGATAAAGACACGCTCTACCATAGTGTGAATGATGAGGTGGAAAGCCTTGACATGAAAAATATTGCCGACATTATTGAGGCCATTGCCCTGAGCGCCAAAAGCATTGTGGGCGGGGAAGATGCGCCTGCACGCATTGCTATGGAAGAGAAGCGGTAGCTTTTGGCAGTACGTTCATTCCACAAAAAAACAGGGGGCGCTTTTACCGGCGCCCCCCTGTTTTTTATAACAATTTCTTTGCTCAGGGATAAGTCAGCTCCGCCAGTACCGCAAAGTGGTCTGAGGCAAACAATCCTTTCCAGGATTCCGAAATGGTGGCATGTTTGGTTACGCCCCATTTGCCTTTCAGGAAAATATAGTCAATGGGCTCGGTGCCTGTTTCATGCGCCCTGAAGCCGTTAAAGGTGCCGGTAGGCCCATAATGCGGTGTTTTGCTGATGCTTTTGGCATCTGTGAGGCGTTGCGCATCTTGCGGGTTAACGATCACCTGTATGGGCTCGTCTCCGGGCGTAGCGTTAAAATCTCCGGTGATCACAGCGGGAACTTTGCCGGCTATTTCACTCACCTTTTTCAGCAGCAGCTTTGCGCTTTCGCGGCGGGCCACTTTTCCGATGTGGTCAAAATGCGTATTGAAGTGATAAAATTCCTTCTTCGTTTTTTTGTCCCGGAAGCGGCCATAAGTCACAATACGGGGCAGGTTGGCATCCCAACCTTTGCTGCCTACCGTTTCCGGCGTTTCACTCAGCCAGAAGGTACGCTGGTCAAGCAGTGTAAGCCGTTCGGCATCGTAGAAAATGGCGGAGAATTCACCTTTTTTAGCGCCGTCGTCCCGGCCTGCGCCAATGAATTTATACCCGGCCAGGCGCTGCGCCAGGTCGTCCATCTGGCCGGAAAGCGCCTCCTGTACACCCACTACCTGCGGGTGGTAAAACAGTATCTGGGACGCTACTTTCTCTATGCGGTGAGGCCAGGCATTGGCGCTGTCTCGCGGGGTGTTGTAGCGGATATTGAAGGTCATCACCTTCAGGCTGTTGTCTTGCGCAAGGGCGGTAACGGAGCCAAGAAAGAAGAGCAGTAGTGCAAATGTGATGTTTTTCATAACGGGCAAGTTAGAATATTTTCCTGTTTGCTCATAGCGGCGGTGCGGTAATATAGATGGCCTGAACGCATGAACGGGGCTGACAGCGCAGCCCCGTTCATGTTATCTTTTTGTTACAAGGATTTCATGATCTCCTGCACAGCTCTTTCCAGCTGGGGGTCTTTATCTTCCAGCCGGTCTGTGAACGTGGTTTTCACGTAAATATCCGGCGCCACGCCTTCTTTTTCGAGGTTTTTGCCGTCAAGCGTGTAGCAGCCCCAGGAGGGCAGGCGGTAGAAAGAGCCGTCTACCAGCCCCTTGCCGGAGGTGAAAATGATCCAGCGGTAGGTTTCCGTACCTATGACCTTGCCCAGTTTCAGGGCCTTGAAGCCGGCGGTGGTCATTTCGGCATCGCTGAGAGACTGTTCATTGATGAGCAGCACAATGGGTTTGCCGGCAGGGGCAAAGTTGGGCTGGGGAGACAGTTTGCCGCCGCGGTATTGCCATTGCAGGTAGGGGCGCTGGGAGAGGAAACGCAGCACCTCGTCATGCACATTGCCGCCGGTGTTGTAACGGAGGTCAAGTATAAGCCCGTCTTTACTGCCTATTTTGGCGGCCATGTCTATCAGGAATTTCTCCAGCTCGCCGCTGCCCATGTTTTTCATGCAGGTGTAGGCAATGCGGTTGTTGCCCAGCTTGTCTACCTTCTGCTCGTTATTGCTGATCCACTCGTTGTACAACTGGTCTCCCAGCTCGTACACGTTTTGCGGGTGCAGGCGGACGTCAAATGGTTTGCCGCCGCGCTCAAACGTCAGCGTGATTTCCTTTTCTGCCTTGGGGCGTGTGAAATACTGGTCGCGGCAGGCGGAAGGGTCTACCGCTACGCCGTTCACTTTGGTCAGCACATCACCGGGGCGTACGTCTACACCCTGTTTGTCTGCATTACTGCCGGTTACGATGCGTTCAACGGTGTAAGGCTTCTGCTGCTCAAAGAGAATACCCGTTTCCATGGTATTGTAGCTGAGGCTGATCTTTTCATCTTCCCCGGAGGTATTGAAACCAAGGTGGGAAGAGTTCAGCTCGCCCAGCATGTCATTTAGCAGTACGCGCAGGTCCCCGCGGTTGTTAATGTAGGGCAGGTAACGGGCGTAATCGTCCCGAACCTTGTTCCAGTTAGTACCATGGAACTCCGTGTTGTAGAAGTTCTCTTCCACGTTGGCCCATGTTTCGTAAAATATCTGCTCAAACTCCTGGCGCAGGTTGCGGTAAAAAGGCAGGCTGATGTTGATGGCATCTATCTTGTTGGCGTCGGGGTTCAGTTTCTGGATGTTGCCGCCGGTGTTGATATAGAACTTGCCATCCACTTCCACAATGCCGGAGCCGCCCCTTTCCGTGCCGGCTATCTTGTCTGTTTTGGCTTCCTCAAAGGGCTCCGTTACCGTTTTCCAGACGGCCGTTTTGCCGTCTGCATGGTTGGAGTAATAGAATACAGTGGTCTTTTCCCCCTTTTTGGAAATGTAGGCGGGGCCGTATTGCGCACCAAAATCGGGGCCTACCTGTTCTATCCTCTTCATGAGGCCGGCGGTGTTAATGTTTACAGGTGCGGGCGCCGGTGTGGTTTTGCCGGTGTCTTTCTTCTTGTCATCTTTCTTTCCCTCCTGTTTGAACAGCTCGTCAAATTTATCTGCCCGGAAGGGATCGTCAAACTTGTCTAACGCTACGCGGTACAGCTTGGCGTTGCTCATGCCGGTGGGGTAGGAGGGTTTGGTGCGGGATGAATTGAAGTAGATGTACTTCCCGTCTGGCGACCAGTACGGGTTTGTTTCTGTAACACCCGTGTTGGTGAGGTTGATGGTGGTGTTCTTTTTCAGGTTGTGCACCATAATGTCCTGCTCAAAGTTGCGGATGGCGGTAAATGCCACATAATCCCCATCCGGCGAGAAACGCGGTTTGGCGTTCCCGAACGCCCACAGCTCATCTTTGGCAACGGTGCGGGATTCCAGCGTTTTCAGGTCTATTACGCGCACCTCATCACGGCCGCTGAGGTAAACGCCCATGGTACGGGTCTTATTGAAGCTGATATCCCGGTTGCTCCTTTTGTCTTTGGTGAGCTGGCGGGGAGTGCCTTTTCCGTCCGCGGCCACGGTGTAGAGGTTCTGGTAGCCGTTGAGCGTCTGGTTAAAGAGCAGGGTGCGGTTGTCTGGCATCCACAATACTTCCAGTGCGCGCTCTGCGGGACGGGGTATCTGGCGTACGAATTTGCCTTCTATGTCAGACACAAAAATTTCCCCGCGGGAAATAAAGGCCAGCTTTTTGCCGTCTGGCGAAACATCAAATGCGGAAATTTTATCTTTCACATCAAACCCTTGCTCCTTGGGCAATACAGGATTGCGGAATATTTTAATGGCCAGCTTTTCAGGCTTGCCGGAAGCCACATCGTACAGCCATACCTGGTAGTCTTTTTCAAACACCACCTTGCCGCCGTCTGCATTGGCAAAGGGGCGTTTGATGGAGGTGGGGAAGCTGGTGAGCGCCTTCTTCTGGCCGTTGCTGAAGGTATAGAGGTTGTATTCCCCGTTGGCCTCATCGGAGGCAAAATAGATGTTGCCCCGGCGGTCTATGGTAGTCCAGAAGTCTTTACCGCGGTAGTCTGTATAGCGCTTGTAGGCTTTGGTGGCGGGAATGTAAGATTGTATGTCAGGGTTGAAATCTCCCTTATAGCGCTTGCGGTTAGCCTGGAAGCTGCTCTCCCAGGTATCGTTGAAAAACAGCTCGCCGCTGGTGGGGTGCTCTACCAGGTTATGGGTGAGATTGAAATAGTGATTGAACACTCTCACCGGCGTGCCGCCTTCAATGTCCAGCTTATAGCTGGTGCCGTTGCCGCCGCGGGAAGAGGTGAAATAGATGCTTTTGGAATCCCAGCTCCAGGAATCCAGCTGGTCACTGGCCTCATGCATGGTAAGCTGCTTCACTTCGCCACCCTGCAGGGGCATCAGGAAAATATCCGCATTGCCGAACTGGTAGGCGGTAAATGCCAGCCACTTGCCGTCTGGCGATATCTTTGGCAGTATTTCATTGCCCTGCATGGCGGTAAGGCGCACAGCGTGCGGGTTTTGCACATCTGCTTTCCAGAGGTCTCCCTCAAAGCTGAAAACCACGGTTTTACCGTCGGGGCTCAGGGTGGGGTAGGTGGTGAAATAGGCTTCTGTGGTTTGGGCCGCGGCGGGCAGGGACAGCAATGCGCACAGCAAGCCCAGCATGAATGGTCTCATAAGGGGGATGATTTTGTTTTTCAGACGGAAATTAAGAAGGAAAAGGGGGATAAGGAAACCGTTTGTCACGAATTTATTGCCTGGCGGGGTGAAACGGGCGGGCAGCGGGATGGCGACGATATTGGGCGGAGTACCAGCCGCGGCCGGGAGGGGTATGGCGCAAATAAAACGGGGCGCATCAACCTGATACGCCCCGCCGCTTATTTTTCGTGGTCTTTTTATATCACTACATTGATCATCCTCCCTTTCACAAATATTACTTTCTTCGGGTCTTTCCCTTCCGTCCATTTCAATACCACATCATTGGCCAGCGCTATAGCGGTGGCTTCCGCTTCGGTGGCGTCCAGGGAAATGTTGATGGTGGTGCGCAGCTTGCCGTTTACAGACACCGGGTATTCCTTGACGCTTTCAGCAACATATGCTGCATTGAAGGCGGGGAAAGCCGCGTCCAGCACGGAGCCGCTGTTGCCCAGCGCTTCCCACAACTCTTCGCAGATATGCGGGGCGTAAGGCGTGAGCAGTATCACTAAAGGCTCCAGGATGGCCTTTTTGTGGCATTTCAGGTCTGTGAGGTCGTTGATGCACATCATAAAGCCGCTCACGGCCGTGTTGAAAGAAAGGCGCTCCGTATCTTCCTCAATTCTGCGGATGGTTTTATGGAGCACTTTCAGTTCGTCTGCTGTGGGGGCAACGTCTTTTACGATGAGGCCCTTCTGCTCGTCCATATACAGGCGCCAGAATTTCTTGAGGAAACGGTGTACGCCCTCTATGCCCTTGGTTTCCCAGGGTTTGCTCTGCTCTACCGGGCCCAGGAACATTTCGTACATGCGGAAGGTGTCTGCCCCGAATTTTTCTACCAGCAAGTCCGGGTTCACGGTGTTGAACTTGCTTTTGCTCATTTTTTCGGAGAGGGTGCCGCAGATGTATTTGCCGTCTTCCAGTATAAATTGTGCGGTGGCATAGTCCGGCCGCCAGTTCCTGAAAGCGTCCAGGTCCAGCTCCAGGCCGTCTACCATGTTCACGTCTACATGCAGCTCGTCTGTTTCATACTGGCTTCTCAGGCCGGCTGATACAAACTGGTTGCTGCCTCTTACGCGGTACACCAGCCTTGAGCTGCCGGTGATCATGCCCTGGTTCACCAGCTTTTTGTATGGTTCGTCAAAACCGATGTGGCCCAGGTCAAAGAGCACCTTCGTCCACAGGCGGGAGTACAGCAGGTGGCCCACTGCGTGTTCGGTACCGCCAATGTAGAGGTCTACCTGGCCCCAGTAGTCAGATACCTTCCGGTCACAGAAGGTTTCACTGTTATGCGGGTCCATATACCGGAGAAAGTACCAGCTGCTGCCGGCGTAACCGGGCATGGTGCTGGTTTCCCTGCGCAGGGCCGTACCGGGCTCAGCGGGCAGGTTCACCCATTGGGTGATGTTGGCCAGCGGGCCTTCCCCGTCTTCTCCCGGCGTATAGTGGTCTACGTGAGGCAACTCCAGCGGCAGGTCTGCGGGGGCCATAGCCTCCGGTATGCCGTTGCGGTACACAATGGGGAATGGCTCTCCCCAGTAACGCTGACGGCTGAAGCCGGCATCGCGCATTTTGTAGTTGATCTGCCTTTTGCCGATGCCCAGCGTTTCTATTTTTTCTATCACCGCTTCCATGGCCGGCTTCATTTCCATACCGGTAATGAAGTTGCTGTTGAAGAGTTTGCCTTCTTTGGTGGGGTTGGCTTCCTGGCCGTTAAAGGCGTCTCCCAGTATGTTGGTGATGGGGATGTTGAAGTGTTGGGCAAAGTTGAAGTCACGCTGGTCCCCGCAGGGAACGGCCATAATGGCGCCCGTGCCGTAGCCCGCCAGTACGTATTCGGAGATCCAGATGGGTATCTGGCGGCCGTCAAACGGGTTGATGGCGTAGGCGCCGGTGAAGCAGCCGGTGATGAGCTTCACATCTGCCATGCGCTCACGCTCGGAACGGCTCTGCACGTAATCTTTATACTCGTTCACGGCCTGCATTTGCGCATCTGTGGTGATGGCATCTACCAGCTCGTGCTCCGGCGCCACCACCATAAAATCTACCCCGAAAATAGTGTCGGGGCGGGTGGTGTACACCACCAGACTTTCCATGCTGCCGGCTATGTTGAACTTGATCTCCGCGCCCTGGCTTTTGCCTATCCAGTTGCGCTGCATGTCTTTCATGGCCTCGCTGAACTGTACCTTTTCCAGCCCTTCCAGCAGCCTGTCCGCATATTCCGTAATACGCAGGAACCACTGCCGCATTTTTTTCTTGATCACGGGGTGGCCGCCGCGCTCACTAACGCCGTTCACCACCTCATCATTGGCCAATACAGTACCCAGCGCGGGGCACCAGTTCACTTCCGCGTAGGCCAGGTAGCCCAGGCGGTATTCCATCAGTATTTCCTGCTGCTCTTCATAGCTGTAATCATTCCAGCTGTCTGCGCTGAAACGGATGCCGCGGTTGCCGGGGCACTCGTGGTGAAGGTTGCCTTCCTGCTCAAAAATGCGCACCAGGGTTTCTATGCTTTCGGCTTTGCCGGCCTGGCGGTTGTACCAGCTGCCGAAAAGCTGCAGGAAGATGTGCTGCGTCCATTTGTAATACGAAGGGTCGCTGGTGCGGATCTCCCGGCTCCAGTCGTAAGAAAACCCGATATTGTCCAGCTGGCTCCTGAAAGCTTTGATGTTCTGTTCCGTGGTAACGGCGGGGTGCTGCCCTGTTTCCAGCGCATACTGCTCCGCCGGCAGCCCGAAGGCATCGTACCCCATGGGGTGCAGCACGTTAAAGCCCTGAAGGCGTTTGAAACGGGCGTAGATGTCTGACGCTATGTAACCCAGCGGGTGGCCAACATGCAGGCCCGCCCCGGAGGGGTAGGGGAACATGTCCAGCACATAGCACTTGGGCTTCGTACTGTTGTTGCTTATCTTGTAGGCGCCGGTGTTAACCCAGTGCTGCTGCCATTTTCGCTCAATTTGCCTGAAATTGTACTCCATACCAGAATGGCCCCTTGCAGGGGGCGTTTATAGTAAATTAATTATTTATGCATCAATTTCCAACCGGTTTCCGTTGCATATAATAAAAATTGTTAAAATACCGTTTGGGATGGCAAAAGTAAACATAACTGCCAATTTTTATTATTTTCGCCTCTAAACTATAGATGAATGGCTCTATCAGGGAAATCGTCAGCAAAGAAATCAAAGCCTTCTTATATTTATTCGATCATAGGGATCACTCTCGTGCTCCTGTTGCTCGGAGTGCTCGGCCTCTTCATGATCAATGCCAAAAAACTGAGTGACTATTACAAGGAGAGTATAGAATTACAGGTGATCTTGCGGGACAATGTGAAGGAACAACAGGCTTTATTACTGAAAGACTCGCTGGCCGTTATGCCTTTTGTGCGGAAGATCCAGTATGTGTCTAAAGATATGGCGGCGGAGCGGTTCAAAAAGGAGAACCCGGAAGAAAATTTTGCCGTACTGGGCTTCAACCCCCTGTACGCCAGCATAGACATCAGCCTTTATGCCCGGTATGTGCACCCTGACAGCCTGAAGGCCATTGAGCAGAACATTGCCGGCCGCAGCACCGTGCGGGAGCTGTATTACCAGCGTACCCTGGTGAGCGAGGTGCTTGACAAGGCGAAGCAGATAGGCATGGTGATACTGGTCATCAGCGCTATCATGGCCATTGTGGTGCTCTTCCTGATAGACAACACCATTCGCCTGGCCATGTTCAGCAACCGCTTCCTGATCAAAACCATGCAGATGGTAGGCGCCACCCGCGGGTTCATTGCCAAGCCGTTTGACGTGCGCAGCATCATCAACGGGGGCATCAGCGCCCTGCTGGCCATTGCAGGCCTCATTGTGCTGATCTACTTTGCAGAGTCTGCCATGCCGGAAATAAAAAGCATGCGGGACTATGTGATGACCGGCCTGCTGTTCCTGGGGCTGATCGTAATAGGCATCGGTATTTCCCTGGTGAGCACCCACCGCTCCGTGATGAAATACCTGAAGCTGAAGCTGGATGATTTGTATTGATTAAAAGTTCATGAACAATATGTCTAAAGAAATTAAAGAAACAGAAAGCCGCAGCCTTTTCGGCAAAGGCAACTACCAGTTGATGCTGGCAGGCGTAGTGCTGATCGTGATCGGATTTTTGCTCATGATGGGCGGTGGCGGCACCGATGCTGCCCGTTTTGCGCCTGAAGAGGTCTACAGCTTCCGCCGTATTACCCTGGCCCCCATCGTAATACTGATAGGGCTGGCGGTAGAAGCATATGCCATTATGCGCAAGCCCAAACAATAACAACACCGAACAAGAGATATTAACCACGGCGATGACCACACATCATCGCTTTTCTTATTTGAATGACTCATGAGCATTATTGAAGCTATCATCATTGCTATTGTAGAAGGGCTGACAGAATTTATACCCGTATCCTCCACCGGCCACATGATCATTGCCAGCAGCCTGATGGGGATCAACAAAGATGAATTCACCAAACTCTTTGAGGTATGTATACAACTGGGCGCCATATTGGCCGTGGTGGTGCTTTACTGGAAAAAGTTCTTCAATTTCAGCCAGCCGGCCTTTTACTTCAAGCTGCTGCTGGGCGTGCTGCCGGCCCTGATACTGGGTTATCTTTTGGGGGACTATATAGACGCGCTTCTCGAAAAGCCGGAAGTGGTGGGCCTTACCCTGTTCCTGGGCGGTATTGTGCTGTTGTTCGTAGACAAATGGTTTAAAAATCCCGCTATAGATACGGATGAGAAGATGGACTATTTCAGGGCCATCCGCATCGGCTTTTTCCAGTGCCTGGCCCTCATACCGGGCGTAAGCCGCAGCGCAGCCACCATTATTGGCGGTATGCAGCAAAAGCTGACGCGCCATGCGGCCGCCGAATTCTCCTTCTTCCTGGCCGTGCCCACCATGGCCGCCGCTACGGGGTACAAGCTGCTGAAGCACCACGAGCTGCTTACCAGCTCCGCGGAAAACATCAAGTTGCTGCTGATAGGGAATGTAGTGGCCTTTATAGTGGCCATGCTGGCCATCAAGTTCTTTATTGGCGCGCTGCAGAAATACGGTTTTAAAATGTGGGGCTATTACAGGATCATTGTGGGCATCATTATTCTTGCCGCCTTTTTCATGGGGTATAAACTTGAAGCGTAATAAAAACCGCTGCCGCAAACCGCTTTACACCGCAGGCAGCAAAGACAGCTCGGAGAAGAACGCCGCCTGCAGGTCTGCAAGCCACAGGCATACACCTACCCTGATGTTTTTCGGAGAGAAACCGAACTGTTTCTTGAAAGCTTTGCTGAAATGACTGATGTGGCTGTAGCCGGTTAGCCGGGCTACTTCGCCTATTTTCTTTTTTTCGTTGATCAGGATGTCCCTGGCCCGTTCCATCCGCAATTGCTGGATGAAGCCGAATACCGTGGTGCCGAACACTTTCTTGAAATTCTTCTTGAGATAATTTTCGTTGGTGCCTACCAAATGCGCCAAAGCGGGAATGGTATATGGGTTATCCAGCCGCTGCAGGATGATTTCCCTGGCCGCATGCATTTTCTGGGCGTCAGACATTTTTATATCGCCGGGCTGCAGGAAGGTTTCCTCCGGTAAGTTCTTTTGCTGCTGCATCTGAAGGGCCATCAGCTCCAGCGTTTTGGCTTTCATATACAACCTTTTGTGCGCGGGGTCCATATTGCAATTCACGATGTCGTAAATAATGGAACGGATCTGGGGGGTAACCGGCAGGTGAAGGGCGCTGGCCAGCGCATGGGTGCCTGTTTGCCGCGCCTGTGCCAGAAAAGGATGGCCCGCAGGCAGGTGTTTCTCAAAAAACTCCCTGCTGATATTGATCTCGAAATTCTCCACTTCCTTCCCCGGCATCCATTCTACATGGACCTTGCCGGCCGGGAGCAGCAGCACATTGTATTGTAGGGAATGAAAGGCGGTAAAAGGCGTTTTTTCATCTCCATTGCGGTAAACACTGCTCCCCTGCAGCACGTAGCTGATATGCACAAAAGGCGCAGGGTATTCCACTACCATCTTTTTGGCAGACCGGAGGTGCACACGGCTGTACCACATGTAAATGCCGTCTGAAGAATGCAGCTCATGCACCACTTCCTGTTTGCCTTCATGGACCGCGCTGCTCCTGTTCTCTACAACGGTGCCCAGCTCGTTGCTTTTGGGATAATAGTAGAAATAGTCAGGGATAGAAACAGGTAAGGTGTTGCTCATACAAACAATTATATAGGATTGGCAGTAGAGGTGAACGTCGGATCGGGAAAAAGATTGATCAAATCGGGAAAAAGCGCAATTATTTTTCCTTTTCGCGTTCTGGTTTCTCCCTTATTCACCGCTGCTTTGGGGGAACTTTGCCAAAAATATTGCGAATGATAAAAAGGCTACACAGTATATGCCTGCTGCTTTTGATAGTAGAGGCAGCGCAGGCGCAGCAAGGCCCTTCAAATAATACAGACACGCTGTCTTCCATACGCAACCTGAACGAAGTGGTGGTAACGGGCGCGCTGGGCATCAAGCGTTCCGCCCGGGAACTGGGTGCGGCTGCACAGCTGGTGAGCAATGAAGAGCTGAACCAGGGAAAGGTGGTAAACCCTGTTTTCGGCCTTGCCAGCAAGGTGGCGGGGCTTCGTATCAACATGTACGACAGCAAGGTAGACCCGCAGGTAAAAATCGTAATGCGGGGCAGCCGCTCGCTCAACCGCGGGAAAAATGACCCCATTTATGTGGTAGACGGTGTGCCCGTGCCTGATATCAGCCGCCTGAACCCAAACGACATTGAAAGCATTACGGTATTGAAAGGCGCTAACGCTGCGGCATTGTATGGCTCTGAAGGAGTGAACGGGGCACTGATGATCACCACGCGCAGCGGGCAGAAAGGCCGCGCCGTTGTAAAGTTCAGTAACACCACTACCTTTTCGCAGGTATACCTGCTGCCGCCGGCGCAAACCCGGTACGGCCAGGGTACGGAAGGGGTGTATTCACCCACCATGTACGAATCCTGGGGCCCGCTGTTTGATGGCAGCACCCGTGACCTGGGTGGCGTATTGCCTGATGGTACGCAGCCCACCCAAACATATGCGGCGCCTTCGAAAGACAACCGGCTGGACCTGTTCCAGACGGGCATCACCCAGCAAAACGATCTTTCTTTTTCAGGCGGTGATGATAAAAGCACCTACTTCCTCTCCCTGCAGCATGCCGCTATCAAAGGCATCATACCGGAAGACGCAAGCCGCAGAACGGGCGCCCGTTTCAATGGCTCCCGCCGGTTTGGCAAGCTCAATACTTCCTACAACATCAATTACATCTACTTTAACCGGAATACAACGCCAGACGGGCCCTGGATCACCGCTTACCAGTTGCCTGCCAACTTTGACTACACGGGCATGAAAGACTGGCAAACCGCCAATTCGGCCGCCAACCCCCTGTATTTCTTTACAGACCAGATGAAGAACCCCTACTTCCAGATAGGTAACACCCGAGACCGGCTGGCGCAGCAAACGCTGAACGGCAAGGTGGAGCTGGACTACCAGGTAACAGATTGGTTCAAGGCTATTTACCGCCTGGGCCTCTATAGCATTTCTGAAGAAACAAGGAGCACGGCTGGCAAGTTTGAGGCGCCAGGCAGAAGGAATGTGGTAGGGTCTGTAGACGATGGCAGCCGTAACTTCCGCCGTGTGAACGGCGACCTGATACTGAGCTTTAATAAAGATTTTGGCAAGTTCAGCACGCGTCTCTTGCTGGGGCAGAACTTCCGTGCAGATTACACGAAGGTGAACGCAGTAGGAGCCGGCAACCTTACGCTGCCCGGCCTCTTTAACCCAGGTAGCCGCGTAGGAGAGCTGAACGGCAATTCCGGCATTACGGAATACCGTTCCGTAGCGGGTTATGGCGAGTTAACGGCCGGGTACAACAATTTCCTCTTTCTCACGCTTACCGGCCGTAACGATGTAGTGTCTGTGCTCAGCCCGGAAAACCGCTCTTACTTTTACCCCGGCGTAAGCGCTTCGTTTGTGTTCCACAACGTGATTCCGGCTTTGAAGCACAGCAGGGCGCTCTCCTTCGGAAAGGTGTTCGCTTCATGGAACAAAACAGGCAACGTTACGCTTGACCCCTATAACCTCAACAATGCCTACAGCCAGATAAACGGTTTCCCCTTTGGCAATATGGTGGGCTTTACGCCCAGCTCGGAATACCCCAATCCCAATATTGAGCCGGAGTTTGTAACATCTTATGAAGCGGGGGTGCAACTGAGCTTCCTGGACAACCGCCTGCACTTCGAAGGCAGCTACGCTTACTCCGACTCCAAGGGCCAGATATTCAAGGCCAATACTTCCCGTGCCATTGGCTACAACACAGCCGTGGTGAACGCCGGCCGCCTCACCAACAACGTGATAGAACTGAGCCTGAACGCAGATGTGATCAGGGATCGCGGGCGTGATATACGCTGGAACATTGGCGGTACCTTTACGCATATCAATAACCGTGTGCGTGAGCTGTATGAGGGGCTGGAGCAATTTCCCATATTCAGGCAATCTTACGCCGTAAAAGGCAGCGCCTACCCGGCCCTGCTGGTAAGTGATTACAAACGTGACCCGCAGGGCCGCGTAGTAGTGAACGCCACCACGGGAGACCCCATCCAGGCCACTGCGCAAAGCCACCTGGGCACCATGGTGCCGCCCTACCAGATGGGCTTGCATACGATGTTCAGCTATAAAGGCATCAGCCTCCGCGCGCAGTTTGACAGTCGCCTGGGTGGCTGGTTATACTCAGAAATAGCGCCCAGGATGTTTACCGCCGGCACCCACCCGTGGACGGACGACTATGACCGCAAGCCTTTTGTGTTCCCCAACTCCGTGATAGAAGTGAGCGAAGGAAAATATGAGCCCAATACCAGCAAGCTCACCTCCGGCGGCGGCAAGTCTTTCTGGCAGCAGCAGGGCAGCGTGCAATACAACACCGCCGCAAAATCTGACTTCTTCAAGCTGCGCGAGCTGGCCGTCAATTACAGCCTGCCCGTTTCCCTGCTCCGCAGGCAGCAACTGGTAAAAGATGTGAACATTGGCGTGGTGGGCACCAATCTCTTTATTATCCGCCACAAGGATAATATTTACGGAGACCCTGAGTACCTGTACAACAATACAGACGGGTACCTGAGCTTCCGCCAGGTGCCGCCTTACAGAACATACGGCTTTAACATCAACGTAACTTTCTAAACAGATCACGCCATGAATAGTGTGTTTAAAATATTGACCGGGCTTTGTGCAGTTATGACCATTTCATCCTGCAGCAAGTTCCTGGACGTGAACAAGAACCCGAATGCTCCTGTGAACGAGAACCTGCCCCTGAGCGCAAAGCTGCCTGCTGCGCTGGTCAGTTCCGTAAACCAGGAAGCGGGCCAGCTCAACCAGCTAGGCGCTTTCTGGGCCGGTTACTGGGGCACCACCAGCGAAGGGGTGAACCTCTTTTTCAAAGAAAAGAATTACGACGGCCCGGCCATACGCCACCAACGTGACGGGATACCGGTTTGGGAGAACGCTTACGCCACGCTGCTGTACTATCAGCTGATCAGGGAGCAGGCAGTAAAGGAAAATGCGTTATTTTACGCCGGAGTTGCCAAAATCATGCAGGGCTGGCACTTTCTGCGCCTGGTAGACGTATACAACAACCTGCCTTTTGATGATGCGCTGCAGGGCACCGTACACCCCAGGCCGCGGTATGAAGACGGGAAAGCGGTGTATGCCAAGTCTGTAGACCTGATCACGGCCGGTATTAACGACGTCAAAAACGCATTGCCCGGAACGGAGGCAAAAACGGACGATGTTCTTTTTAACGGCAGCCGGGTCAGCTGGGCCAGGTTTGGGAATACCATCAAGCTGCGGGCACTGGTCAGGCAGAGCGAAGCAGGAGATGCGGCCTATATTACGGCTGAAATGGCTAAAATTGCCGCGGAAGGCAGCGGCTTCCTGGGAGCAGGTGAGCATGCTGACGTAAACCCCGGATACCTGGTGTCTGCCGGTAAAATGAACCCCTTTTGGGAGACCTATTACCGCAATGTACAGGGCGCCGCTACCGGCAACCTGCTTGACCTGCGGCCTACGCAGTATGCGGTAGATCAGTACGCCAGCCGTAACGACCCGCGCCTGCCGCAATTGTATGTGGCCTTGGGCGGAGGCTATAAAGGGGTGTTGTTCGGCAACCCGAACGCGGAAGAGCAATATAACCGCGCCAATACATCAGCGTTCAAAGGGCCGGTGGAAAATGGCAACCAGCCTGGCGCCGTGTTCAAATCACAGGTGCAGGCCGCCATGCTGATGGGTTCTTTCGAAAGCCTTTTCCTGCAGGCGGAGGCGGCGCAGCGCGGGTGGCTGCAAGGCGCCAGCGCACAACTGTTGTACGAAGAGGCCATCCGTGAATCTTTCAAATACATGGGCGTGAACGGATCTCTTTTCTCTGCCTATAACAGCCAGCCTGCGGTAGATTTTGCGCAGGCGGCTAACAAGATTGCCCGTATTGCGGAGCAGAAATGGCTGGCGCTGAACAGCATCAGCGGCATTGAGGCTTGGGCCGAGTACCGCCGCCTGGGCGTACCCGCCATACCCAATTCGCTGGATGCGCCTGCGCCCGATGCAAGGCCGCTGCGCCTCATGTACCCCGAAACGGAAAGGCAGAGTAACGGGGAAGAGGCCGCCAAACAGGGAAGCGATAACATTACAACAGCGCCCGTATGGTGGGACAAGTAACGGCTATATCATAACATTAATACGGGGCAACAGGCCAACCTGTTTCCTTCGTTTGTTTCATATCAAACTGGTAAGGATGGCATCCATACAAAAAAATCCGGCATGGCGGAAAGTAAGACAGATATTCAATGATATTCATCTCTGGATGGGCATTGCCAGCGGCCTCATCCTCTTTGTGGTTTGCCTGAGCGGCACCATCTACACCTTCAGTACGGAGATACAGGAAATGCTGGAGCCTGCCAAATATAAGGTACATGTACCGGCGGGCGCGGAGCGCCTCCCTGCGGAAACATTGATAGCCCGCGTGCAGGACAGCCTGGGCAAGGTAACGGTGAACAGCATTACCATTCCCGCGGAAGCCGGCAGGGTGTACCAGGTGAACGTAAAGAAGGCGGAGAAAACGGAGGGCCAGCAAGCCCAGGGCCGCGGAGACCGTGGCACCACTTACCTGGTAGACCCCTACACGGCAGAGATCAAAGGAACGCCTAAAGGCGCCGGTTCCGACTTTTTTATGGTGATGTTCAGGCTTCACCGGTGGTTGCTGCTGGACACGGAGATAGGCCGCCCCATTGTGGGATGGGCTACCGTGGTTTTTGCGCTGCTGGTCATCACCGGTCTTGTGATCTGGTTCCCGCAGCACCTCAAAGCCTGGAAACAGGGCCTGCGTATCCGTTTCAGCGGCAACTGGAAGCGTATCAATCATGATCTGCATAACACCCTTGGGTTCTACTCATCCATTCTTCTGCTGATCATGGCGCTAACAGGCCTCACCTGGTCTTTCACCTGGTACCGCACGGGTTTGAATAAAATGCTTGGCGTGCATAAACCGGAAGGCGCGGCCAAAGAACGGCCATTGCTATCAGCCCCGCCTAAAGACAGTGCGGCCGTACCACTGCCCATTGCAGCACTGCTGGCCGTAGCAGATCAGCAGCTTCCTTACACGGGGGAATACCGCATAATGCTCCCTGCCAAATCAACGGCTACTGTGCAGCTCTCCAAAGCGCGGACAGGCTTTTTTGCACCGGCCGCCGGAGACCGCCTGCAGCTGGACCAATACAGCGGAGCGGTGCTGCAAAAGGAAATTTTCAGGGACAAGCCGCTGAACGAGCGTATTGCAGCCTCTTTCAAAGCCCTGCACGTAGGGAACGTGTACGGTACCTTTTCGAAGATATTGTATTTTATTGCCTGCCTCTTTGCTACCAGCCTGCCGGTAACGGGTACGCTGATCTGGATCAACAAGCTGCGGAAAAAACCGGCCAGGAAGAAAAAGCCGGTGGCCGTAATGCTGGAGGCGCAGTAAGCCGCATCAACCTTTTACCGCCAGCAGCAGCTCCAGGTCTGTGTATTTCAGCTTGAACTTTTCACTGAGGTGATAATTGGTGAGGGCGCCTTTGTAAAGGTAGATGCCGTTGCGCACGCCCCGCTTGATCCATACCAGGTTTTCAAAACCGCCGTCATCAGCGGCTTCCAGCAGTAGCGGCATCAGTACGTTGCTGATGGCCTGTGAGGCGGTGCCGGCAAACCCGGAGGGAATGTTGGGCACGCAGTAGTGGATCACGTCGTATTTTTTGAACACGGGGTTTTCATGTGAGGTGATCTCCGAAGTTTCAAAGCAGCCGCCGCGGTCTATGCTTACATCTACTATCACGGAGCCGGCTTTCATATGGCTGACCATGGATTCTGTTACCACAATGGGCGTACGGCCGCTCTGGGAAGAGAGGGCGCCTACGGCCACGTCTGCATTGCGCAGTTGCTCCGCCAGCACGCGGGGCTGGATAACGGAGGTGAACACACGCACGCCGATGTTGTTCTGCAGCCTTTTCAGCTTGTAAATATTGTTGTCGAACACCTTTACCGAAGAGCCCAGGGCCAGCGCCGTGCGGGCCGCAAATTCACCTACAATGCCGGCGCCTATGATCACCACCTTGGTAGGCGGAATACCGGTAACGCCGCCCAGCAGAATGCCTTTGCCGCGGTTGCTGTTGCTCAGGTACTGGCCGGCAATGAGCATTACGGCCCCGCCTGCAATTTCGCTCATGGCGCGTACAATGGGGTAGGTGCCCGCATCGTCTTTCAGGTTCTCGAAAGAAAGCAGGGTAATACGTTTGTCCATCATCTTCTGCAGCTGCTCTGCTTTCAGTACAGACAGGTGAATGGGGGAGATAACTATCTGGTGGGGGTGCAGCAATTCAATTTCCTCATCGTTGAGCGGGGCGGATTTTACGATGATGTCTGCCTTGAACACTTCTTTCTTTTCATATACAATTTCGGCGCCGGCCTCTGAATAGTCAGTATCATAGAAATGAGAGCCGTCTCCTGCCTTGTGCTCTACCACTATGTGGTGGCCGTTGTTGCTGAGAATGCTCACGGCATCCGGGGTTAGCGCGATGCGGCTTTCCTGGAAGGAGGTTTCCTTGGGGATGCCTATGAACAAACGGGAATTTTTTTGTGGAATATCCAGCGTTTCTTCCAGAGGAGAATACGTAAATCCGGCGCTCACAACAGGTTTTTGCCTTTGCTCCATAATCGTAGACAATTGTATGTTAGGTCTCTGTTCAAAGATACACTTATTATTGCAGGGAAGGGGCCCTAAAATGCCCGGGGTCCACATGGCCCGCCAGCAGCTTCCGCTTATGGTCTGGCGTAACGCTGAGGAAGATATGCAGCGTTTCTTCCGGCAGCAGGGGGGCCACCAGTTCAGGCCATTCTACAAAGCAGATGGCGCTGGGGTGGTAGAGGCAATCCTCCACGCCCGCTTCCACGGCTTCTTCCAGGCTTTTGAGCCGGTAAAGGTCCAGGTGGTAAATGATCTTTTCACCCCCGTTCCCGTCTGCATACCGGTATTCGTTAATGATGGAAAAGGTGGGGCTGGCCGTGGCGTCTTCCACACCCTTGGCTGCGCATAGTTCCTTTATCAGTGTGGTTTTTCCAGCCCCCATTTCTCCGCTCAAGGCAAATAGCCGTTGCCGGGGGTAGGCTTCCCAGACCTGGCGGGCCACCTCGGGAAGGTCTGCGTGTGCAAATGTCAATCTCATACGCTTTAAGCCTTAACAAGGCTTAAAATTAGCAATTCCGGGCCATTTAAAGGCATTGGAGGGGTAAAATAGCACCCCCGTTGCATTAATATTCCCCTTCCGAAAGTGTGTTTGTGGTAATTTTATGATACAGGATTTAAGCTATGGAAACGATCAGTTGCAAGGTAAAAGGGATGAATTGCTCCAGTTGCGCGCTGACCATCTCTAAGTACCTCGAAAAAAAAGGCATGGAAGAGGTGGCTATCAGCGTAGCCACGGAAGAGCTGCGTTTTAACCTGCCGGAGGGCGCCGATGCCGGAGAAGTGATTGACGGCATCAATAACCTGGGTTATGAGGTGGTGCTGCCCAACCAGGGTAATAAAGGCAGCGTTTTTTACAATACGCTCAGCTTCAAGTTTGTGTTTTGCATGGTGTTTACAGCGCCCCTGCTGCTGCATATGTGGGTGAACTGGCACTGGCTGCACAACCCCTGGGTGCAGCTGGCGCTCACCACGCCGGTATATGTGGTGGGCATGCTGCACTTCGGCCGTAGCGCTTTCCGCTCCCTGCGCAACGGCATTGCCAATATGGACGTGCTTATTACCCTTGGCGCTACGGCGGCCTTCGTATACAGCCTGGCCGGCACCCTGCAGCAGCTGGGCCCTGATTATCTTTTCTACGAAACCACCGCCGCCATCCTCACCCTGGTTTTTTTGGGCAACCTGCTGGAAGAAAGGTCTGTCAAGTCTACCACCACCGCCATAGCAGAGCTGGCGCGCATGCAGCATACGCATGCCAAACGGCTGAATGAGGCCGGTGAGGTGGAAGAGATAGACAACAGCGAATTGCGTACGGGAGACCGGGTGCTGGTGAACGCGGGTGACAAAATACCGATGGACGGTACCATTTACTGGGGCGGCGGGCACGTGAACGAGTCCATGATCACCGGGGAAAGCGAGCCCGTAAGCCGGCAGGAGAAAGATAAAGTGATTGGCGGCACCATACTGGAAGAAGGCAATATCAAAATGTTCATTACCGCAACCGGTAAGGACACGGTGCTTTCCTACATCATCAACCTCGTAAAGCAGGCACAGAGCAATAAGCCGCCCATGCAGAAGCTGGCAGACAAGATCAGCGCCATATTTGTACCGGTGGTGCTGGGCATTGCGCTGGTAACCTTCCTGGGCTGGTATTTCATAGGCCAAACCACGCTGGCGGTAGCCATGATGCGGAGCGTAGCGGTGCTGGTGATTGCCTGCCCCTGCGCTATGGGACTGGCTACCCCGGCCGCCGTGATGGTGGGGCTGGGCCGCGCCGCGCGCAACGGCATTCTCATCAAGGGCGCCCATACGCTGGAGGCATTCCGCAACATCCGCCAGATGGTGTTTGATAAAACCGGCACCCTTACTACCGGGCGCCTGCAGATTGGCCAGTGGGAAACCACGCTGGAAGCGGAGGCCTTCCGTTCCATTGTGTTCAGCCTGGAAAAATATTCGTCCCATCCTATTGCGCGTTCTATTACAGCGCTGTGGAAAGGCGTTCCGGAAACGGCGCTGCAGCAGGTGCGCGAGCAAAAAGGCATGGGCATGCAGGCCAAAGACAAGGCCGGCAACGAATGGCAGCTGGGCTCTTACCTGATGGCGCGCCATGCCACAAAAGATGATACGCACAACATTTACCTGCTCAAAAACGGTGAGCTGGTGGGCTGGATGGACTTTGTGGACGAGTTGCGCCCTGAAGCGCCCCGCGTGATAGCGGAGCTGAAACAAAGCGGCATCCGCACCATATTGCTGAGCGGCGACATGCAGCGGAAATGTGCCCAGTTGGCACAGCAACTGGGCATAGACGAAGTATTTGCCGAACAGTCTCCCGCACAGAAGCTGGAGAAAATAGACGTGCTGATGCAAAGCGCCCCCACCGCTATGGTAGGAGACGGCATCAACGATGCGCCTGCGCTCGCAAAGGCCAGCATTGGCATTTCCCTCAGCGATTCAACGCAGGTGGCCATGCAAAGCGCCAATGTGATATTGCTCAACAACCACCTGGGAGCCCTGCCGCTGGCCATGGGCCTGGGCAAACATACTTACCTCACCATCAAACAGAACCTTTTCTGGGCTTTTATCTACAACATTGTAGCTATTCCCGTAGCCGCCCTGGGTTTTCTCAACCCTATCATAGCGGCGCTGGTAATGGGTCTTTCAGATGTGGTGCTGGCCATCAACTCCGTGCGGCTGCGGTTTAAAAAAGTGACATGACCCAAAGATTAGCGCTAAATTTGCCTGCTTGGTGACCGCACATTCCATACTGCACAAATTCTGGGGCTATCAGCAATTCAGGCCGCTGCAGGAAGAAATTATTGCTTCCATTGCAGCCGGGCGTGATACGCTGGCGCTGCTGCCAACCGGCGGCGGCAAGTCTGTCTGCTTCCAGGTGCCCGCCATGATGCAGGAAGGGCTCTGCCTGGTGGTAACGCCGCTTATTGCGCTGATGAAAGATCAGGTAGAGAACCTGAACAGGCGCGGTATTCCGGCCTTCGCTATTTACGCGGGCATGCAAACCCGTGATGTGGAAAAGGTGCTGGCATTGGCGCGGGAGGGAGAGATCAAATTCCTATATGTATCTCCGGAACGCCTGCAGAGCAAGCGCTTTCAATGGTATTGCGAAGTGTTGCCCGTGCGCCTCATTGCCGTAGATGAAGCGCATTGTATCTCACAGTGGGGATATGATTTCAGGCCCGCTTACCTGCAGATTGCCAGCATCCGAGAGCATTTTCCCAACGCGCCTATACTGGCGCTAACGGCAACGGCTACACCAAAGGTGCGCGAAGATATTTGCGGGCAATTGCAATTGCGCAACCCGGCCATATTCGTCAAAAGTTTTGCCCGCGCCAATCTCTCTTACAGCGTGGTAGAGGAAGAAGGCAAGCCCGGCCGCATGAAGCAGATACTGGACAGGGTGCCGGGCAGCGCCGTGATCTACTGCCGCAACCGGCGGCAAACCAAAGAAATTGCGGCCCTGCTCAGTGCTCAGGGCATTTCCGCCAGCTACTATCATGCCGGTCTCAGCTCCGCAGAACGTACGGCCCGGCAAGAGGCCTGGATCAATAATGAAACACGTGTAATGGTATGTACCAACGCCTTTGGTATGGGCATAGACAAGCCTGATGTGAGAATGGTGATCCATGCGGACGTGCCTGACAGCCTGGAGGCTTATTACCAGGAGGCCGGCCGCGCGGGCCGTGATGAGGAGAAGGCCTACGCCGTCATGTTATATAATGACCGTAACCTCGAAGAGCTGAAAGCCCGCATTCCGCTGCAGTTCCCCACCATGGAAGAAATAAGGGCGGTATACCAGGCGGTTGTGAACTACCTGCAGGTACCGGTAGGAGCGGAAGGGGTGTATTATGATTTTGACATCAACGATTTTGTAAAACGTTTCGGCGTTAACATCACCGTAGCCTTCAGCGCGCTCCGTATCCTTGAGCAGGAGGGCGTTTGGCAGCTGAGCGAGAGCGTGTACATACCGTCTAAAGTGGAGTTTGTGACCAGCAGGGATATGCTGTTTGAGTATGAAGACAGGCAACCTGCCCTTTCGCCGCTGATACAGACCTTGCTGCGTACTTACCAGGGCATATTTGACAACCCGGTACCCGTGTTTGAAAAACAGGTAGCGCGCATCATGCGCGTAGATGAAGCAGACGTGGTGCATGACCTTCACCTGTTGCACAAGCAAGCCCTCATCAGGTATTATCCTAAAAAAGACCAGCCGCAGCTCTGCTTCCTGGAGGAGCGGCTGCCGGCACAGCACCTGCGGGTCAACATGGCCCTGCTGGAGCAGCGGCGGAAAGCCATGGAGGAGCGCATAGCGGCCATCACCGCGTATGCCCGCAATAACAATCAATGCCGTACGCAGCAGCTGGTGGCCTATTTCGGTGAAAAAGACGCCCGGCCCTGCGGCGTTTGTGATGTATGCGTGAAGAAAGAAAAAGGGGACCTGCAGTCTAAGGAGTTCGGCCGGCTCACCACCGCTATTATAGCGGCGCTGAACGGGAAAACCAGCCTGCAGGCCCTCATGGAAAAAGTTGACGCAGAGGAAAGCAGGGTATTGGAAACCCTGCAGTTCCTGGTTGCGGAAGGTTTTGTGTTGCGGGATGAAGACGGGATGCTGTCTGCTACAGCGTAGACGCTCATTGACCTCCTGGTTGCATACAGTCCGCGATTTTACTTCATGAATGCAGGGAAACGCCTTCTTACAGCGTAACCAGCCTACCTTCCTTACTGCTCTGGAAAGCCGCCTCAATGATCTTCACCACGGCCAGCCCTTCTTCTGCCGTTACCGGGTTGGGCTTGCCTTCGCGGATGGCGCTGTAAATGCCCTGGTAATAGTCCAGGTAGTTGCCGTTGCCGCCGGGCAAAAACTCCTTCACCACCTTACCGTTTATTTCCGTGTGCAGCAGCCCCCATTCATGCGGCGCTTCCGCGCCCCAGTCTGGCGTGTCTGGCAATACACCCTTCATCAGCAGGGCTTCCTGTATATCTGATTTGGATTTGATAAAAGAGCCTTTCCGGCCATGCAGAATGTAGGCCGGCAGCGCTTCGCGCACCAGGTAGCTGGATTTGAGGCGTACACGCAGCTGGTCGTAATACAGCAGCAATTCAAAATAATCGTCTACTACAGAATCTTTGCGAATGATGCGCACATCCGCCCACGCCGCTTTGGGCATGCCAAAGATGGTCAGCGCCTGGTCTATGAGGTGGGAGCCGAGGTCGTACAGCACACCGGTGCCGGGCTCCGCCACTTCCTTATGCTTTTTATAGCTCAGCTCTTCCTTGAAGCGGTCATAATGAAATTCCACTTCCAGCACGTCTCCGAGCAGGCCGTCTTCCACCACCTTGCGCACAATTTTGTAATCACTGTCGTAGCGGCGGTTCTGATACACGCTCAGCAGCAATTTTTTGGAGGCTGCCAGCTTCAGCAGCTCTTCGCCCTGCGCCACGGTTACCGTGAAGGGCTTTTCTACAATTACATGCTTGCCGGCGTTGAGAGCGGCTTTCGTGTATTCGTAGTGGGTATAGTTGGGCGTGTTCACCACTATCAGTTCAAGAGAAGCATCGGCCATGAGGGCGTCAATGCTGTTGTAGATCTTCACGTAAGGGTAACGCTGTTGCGTGAGATGCTTGCTGCGTTCTACCACGGCCGTCAGCTCAAAGCCCGGATGCACATGAATAAAAGGCGCATGAAAGGCGTAGCCGCTGTGGCCGTAAGAGCAAAGGCCTGTTTTAATGGGTGTTGACATATTGAAAAACTATTTTATCGGATTACCGTCTTCATCAAAAAGCTGTTTCAGCTTTCTTTCTGTAAGATACAGCGGCAAAACTGAAGCTGCAACCACGGGCCCCATCAATAGCCCGATGGAGAGGGCCGGAATGTGCGCTACCCACCTGTCCAAAGGCAGGAGCAGCAACGCCAATACCAGCATGCCGGCGGCGGCGTATACCATTATTTTGCCGGAGTAGACCTGGGCAAAGTTCCAAGCAGCCTGACTTTTCATGGAGCGCCGGGTCCTGTAGCCCACCAGCGGGTTGATGTGGCGGCGGGGCCTTTTCCAGCTCCACCAGCCTACTCCGCCAAAGATGGCCGAAAGGGCGGCCAGTAACGAGAAGTTTATCATGGCCAGCGGTTTAAAAGATATTGGCGAAATTATTTCACGGGGTTGCCGGTTTCATCAAAATCCCGTTTCAGCATGGTTTCAGTAATGAGCAAAGCGGGCAGAAAGCCTGTTACTATCAGCGCCACCGGAACAATGATGGCCAAGACGATGTTGCCGTCCAGCAATGGTTCTTCGGTGAGTGCCAGCAACGGCGCAACAATCACACAAAGGAAGAGGCCGCCCCGGAAAGACCATTTACCGGAGCAGACCTGTGCGGCATCCCATGCTGCCTTGCTTTTCATGGCTCTTGCGGAGCGGTATCCCTGATAGGAGGTTTCCCGGTTTTCCCATAAGGGTTTTTTCCATCGCCAGCGTCTCAGGCCGGTGATAATGAGCCATAAACCATAGAGAAATGCAATTGCCATAAGCCTTGTTTTTTAAAACCAGCTGGTCCCCTTCTTCTTGCTGCGCCCGCCCAAACCCAACGCGCCCAACAGGCTGCGGGTAATGATGCTGGCGGCCGTTCTGCCTGCCTGGCGCGCGGCGGAGCTGGTTACAATACTTTCCAGCAAACCTTTTTCTTCCTTCTGCCTGCCTTTTTTTGCCGGTGCTTCTTCCTTGCTTTTTTCAGCCGCTTCTTCGAGCTTCGCCGTCAGCATTTCGTAGGCGCTCTCACTGTCTATTTCCTGGTTGTATTTTTTTACGAGCTTGCTGCCGGCCACCAATTGGTCTATTTCCGTGTCTGTTAGCACGTCCATGCGGGAATGGGGAGATACCAGCATGGTTGCGGCCAGCGGGGTGGGGGTGCCTTTTTCGCTCAGGCAGGTTACGAGCGCCTCACCAATGCCTATCTGCGTCAGCAGCTCGTCTGTTTTATAAAAGTCAGACAGCGGGTAGTTTTCTGCCGTTTGTTTGATGGCTTTGCGGTCATTTGCAGTGAAGGCGCGCAGGGCGTGCTGCACCTTCAGGCCCAGCTGCCCCAGCACGGAGGCCGGCACGTCCATAGGGTTCTGTGTGCAGAAGAAAATGCCCACGCCTTTAGAGCGGATGAGTTTGATGATGGTTTCTATCTGCTGCAGCAGCGCGTCACTGGCCTCCTGGAAAATGAGGTGCGCTTCGTCTATGAACATCACCAGCTTGGGTTTGTCCATGTCTCCTTCTTCGGGCAGGGTGGCATACAGCTCCGCCAGCAGGCTGAGCATGAAGGTGGAAAAGAGCTTGGGCCGGTCTTGTATATCCGCCACACGCACAATGGATATTTTGCCGCGCCCGTCGTCCCCGATGTGCATGAGGTCTTCTACTTCAAAAGACTTTTCTCCAAAGAACACCGTGGCGCCCTGCTGTTCCAGCTCTATCACTTTGCGCAGAATGGTGCCGGTGCTGGTAGTGGATATCTTGCCGTAATCTTTTTCCAGTTCTTTTTTGCCTTCATCACTTACGTACTGCAGCACCTTTTTGAAATCTTTCAGGTCAAGCAGGGGCAGCTGCTGATCGTCACAATACTTGAAGATCATGGCTACCAGGCCGGCCTGGGTATCATTCAGCTCCAGTATCTTGGAGAGCAGCACGGGGCCAAACTCGCTGACCGTGGCGCGCAGGCGGGCGCCTTTTTCATGGCTGAGGCTGAGCAGTTCTACCGGGTAGGCCGCCGGCGCCCAGGTGCCGCCTATTTTGGCGTAACGTTCTTCTATTTTGGCGTTGGAGGTGCCTGCGGCGGCTATACCGCTGAGGTCTCCCTTGATGTCCATCAGCAATACCGGCACGCTGGCATCACTGAGGCCTTCGGCAATTACCTGCAGGGTTTTGGTTTTACCGGTACCGGTAGCGCCTGCAATGAGGCCGTGGCGGTTGAGGGTTTTGAGCGGCAGCATCACGTCTGCGCCGGTTACCACTTCGCCATTGAGCATGGCGCAACCCAGTTTGAAATGCTCTCCTTTGAACGTATAGCCGTTTTTGATGTATTCGAGAAATGCTTCCTGATTTGCCATAGTATGTGTTTGATAGGGTTATTCTTCTTTCAGCAATTGTTTGGTATCTGCAATGCTTTTGAGCATCAGGTCCCTTACGTCGCTGATCTTTTTCATTTCATCCTGCAGGTACGCTTTTTTCTCTTCTGTGGTTTTGCCTTCCATCTGCATATCATAGGCATGCATCCAGGTGTTCATGGCATTGTTGGCGCTGTCCAGCAAGGCGCCGGCCTGCGTGTAGGGGGCGGCGGCTTCTTTGCTGGCGCCAATACTGTCTGCCATTTCCGTAACGCGGGTCTTGAGCCGGCGTATCACCATCATTTTGGCCATGCCCTCATCATGCACGTCCATTACCTGCCGGGCTAATGAGTCTACCTGCAGGGAGTCTGCCACGGCCGCGCTGTTGCCGGCGGGAGCGCCGCCCTGGCACGCTGCGAGGGCTAAAATGGCTGCCAGGGGCAGCATGCGGAAAATGTGTTTATACATAGCTTTTGTTTTTATCAAAGATCGGTGAGGGGGAATGCGCTTTTCAGCCGGATGCCTTTTTCCGTACTGTGCAGCAAACCGCATTCGTTAACAGGGTCATGCTCAAAATACAGTACATACTGCCGCTCGTTGGCTTCCGCCAGGAAACGTTTTTTCTCTTCCAGCGTGGTGAGGGGGAACATGTCATATGCCATTACGTAAGGAATGGGGATGTGCCCCGCGGAGGGCAGCAGGTCTGCCATATACGCAATGGTATGGCCGTTGTAGCGGATCTCCGGCAGCATCATGGCGTCTGTATGCCCAAAGGCGAACCTTACACGGATGTGGTCTGTAAAAGTTACGCCATCGCGCTGCTCTATGAATTTCAGCTGCCCGCTTTGCTGAATGGGCAGTATGTTCTCTTTGAGGAAGGAGGCCTTTTCCCGGTCGTTAGGTTCGGTAGCCCACTTCCAGTGCGCCTCATTGCTCCAGTAGGTAGCATTGCGGAAGGCCGGCACCAGCCTGCTGCCGTCCCGCTCTATGCTGCCGCCGCAGTGGTCAAAATGAAGATGGGTGAGGAATACGTCTGTGATATCATTGCGGTGATAGCCCAGGGCGGCCAGTGATGTATCGAGCGTATCGTCTCCATGCAGGTAATAGTGGCTGAAGAATTTCTCATCCTGTTTGTTGCCGATGCCGTTGTCTATCAGGATGAGGCGGTTGCCTTCTTCCACCAGCAGGCAGCGCATGGCCCAGGTACACATATTGTTGGCGTCTGGCGGGTTCAGTTTCTGCCAGATGGTTTTGGGTACTACGCCAAACATGGCGCCGCCGTCCAGCTTGAAAAGTCCTGTATTGATCGTATGTAGCTTCATCCGTAAAAGTTTGTCCGGTTATGGAGGAAAAACGGATGGATTGTTCACATCCTTCAGGCGCCGGCTTCCACCACCTCCGCCTGTTTTTTCCTGTCTGCTAATCTACGTTGTTTCTGCAAGGCAGAAAACAGCCAGATGAGCCCGATGCAGAAAAAGCCCATGAGCACCAGCACAGACGTGCGCATATTGTTGGTGATATGTTCTATGTAACCGAAGCTGAACACGCCGATGGCAATGGCCAGCTTTTCCGTTACGTCGTAGTAGCTGAAGAAAGACGCGGTATCCCGTGTTTCCGGAATGAGCTTGGCATAGGTGGAGCGGCTGAGGGACTGGATGCCGCCCATTACCAGGCCTACGGCCAGCGCCAGCAGGTAAAACTGCATTTCGGTGGTAGTGAAATAGGCGCAGAGACAAACCCCTATCCACAGCAGCACCGTGGCTATCAGCACTTTAAAGTTGCCGAAGCGGCCGGAGAGCCGCGCCATGCCCCAGGCGCCCAGGATGGCCACCAGCTGTATGAGCACCACGCAAATGATCAGTTTGGTGGCTTCCAGCTTCAGTTCCTTGGAGGCAAAAATAACCGCGACCATCATCACCGTCTGCACGCCCATGCTGTAAAAGAAGAACGCGCGCAGGAAGCGTTTCAGCACCGGCATCACCCTTACCTGGGCGTATACTTTTTTCAGCTCAATGAACCCGTCTTGAAACACCTTGCCGGAACCGTTGCTGATGGCCGGCTTGGAGGCAGGCAGGCGTTTGAAGGTGATCTGCGCAAAACCGAACCACCATACGCCTACCAGCAAGAAGGTGATGCGTACGGCCATGGCGTCAGTTATGCCGAAAGGTTTGATGGTTACGAGCGCAAAACCCACCAGCTGCATGAGCACGCTGCCAATGTAGCCGAAAGAAAAACCGCGGGCGCTCACCCTGTCCTGGTACTCCGGCGCCGCTATTTCAGGCAGGTAGGAGTTATAGAACACCAGCCCGCCCCAGAAGCCGATGGCCGCCAGCATCACGGAAAGCATGCCCAGCTCAAGGCTGCTGGTACTGGTAAAGGTGAAGAGGGAAGCACAGGCCAGTGAACCCAGGTAACAGAAAAAACGCAGGAAGTTCTTTTTATTGCCGCGGGTGTCTGCAATAGAAGACAGGATGGGCAGGCTGAGGGCTATCAGCAGGTATGCAAACGAAAGCGTATAGTCATACAGCACGGAGGCGAGCAGCGTTTTTCCCATAAAGGCCACCTCATCCGTACCGGTGCGGGCTTTGGTAACGCCCAGGTAATAGATGGGGAAAAACGTGGTGGTGATAACAAGGTTGTAAACGGAGTTGGCCCAGTCATACATGGCCCAGCCATTGACAACTTTCCTGTTTGGTATGCTCATAGGGAATTTTTGATATTCACATGAATCACTAAAAGTAACAATAATTACTGTTTATAATCACTGATGCGGATATGCTCCCGGCAAAAGCCGTATTCAGCCTCATCGTTAGAGCTGACAATCACCAGGCGGTTATTGCAGTGCTCTTTTACCAGCTGCTGGTAAAGGGCAATGCCTGCCGCGTCAAGATTGGTGCAGGGCTCGTCCAGCAGCAGCACGGGCACGTCTGAAAAAATGGCGAGCGCCAGTCTTGCCCGCTGTTTCATTCCGGAGGAGAAGTTGCGCACCTGTTTTTTCCAGGCCTTTTCAAGGCCCACCAGGGCGGCTATTTCGCGTGGCTGGTAGCCGGGGAGGAAAGATTTGAAATGGAGGTGAAATTCGAAACACTCCTGCAGGCTGAATTCTTCCACCAGCTCCAGGTAAGGGGCTACAATGGCGCAATGCTGGAAGAAATGGTCTGCCGGGAGTGTCTGTTCGTTGAAAAGGTACTGTACGTCGCCTTCACTGTGGTGGTGATGGCCACTGATGATCTGCAGCAGGGTGGACTTGCCGGAACCATTGGGCCCCAGTATGGCGTAGTGGCCTGTACCGCTGAACGTATAGGAAAAACGACGGAATATCCAGTCGTAGTTGAACCGCTTGCCTACCTGGTTAAGCGAGATCGTCATTCGCCCTGGTGCTGTATCCTCTCATGATGCCGCGGCCGGAATCGCGGATGAAGGAGAGGATCTCGTCTCTTTCGTCCGTGGCCGGGAATTCGGCTTCTATGATACGGATGGCTTTGGAAATATTGTTGCCTTTAACGAAAATGATGCGGTAAATGTCCAGGATGTGGTTGATCTTTTCCAGGGTGAAGCCGCGGCGTTTGAGGCCCACGGAGTTTACGCCCACGTAGGAGAGGGGTTCGCGCGCCGCTTTCACATAGGGAGGCACGTCTTTCCGCACCAGCGAGCCGCCGGTCACAAAGGCGTGGTTGCCTATTTTGCAGAACTGCTGCACGGCCACCATGCCGGCCAGCACAACGTGATCTCCCACGGTAATATGCCCCGCCAGGGTGGTGTTGTTGGAAAACACGCAGTTGTTGCCCACAATACAGTCATGCGCAATGTGGCTGTAGGCCATGATCAGGCAGTTGTTGCCGATGGAGGTCTTCAGCCGGTCTTTGGTACCGCGGTTGATGGTCACGTATTCGCGAACGGTGGTGTTGTTGCCGATTTCCACAATGGTATCCTCGCCTTCAAACTTGAGGTCTTGCGGAATAGCGGAAATAACGGCGCCGGGAAAGATGCGGCAGTTTTTGCCGATGCGGGCGCCTTCCATGATGGTTACGTTAGAACCAATCCAGGTGCCTTCCCCGATCTCAACATTTTTATGGATAACGGTGAACGGATCGATTTTTACATTGGGCGCAACTTTAGCGTCCGGGTGGATGTATGTGAGCGGATGAATCATGCTGTTATTTTCCTTCGCGTTTTACAATTTGGGCAACCATGTCGGCCTCAGCGCACACCTTGTTGCCAACGAAAGCTGTACCTCTCATCTCCACCAGGCCCCGGCGGATGGGGCTCAACAGCTCCATCTTCAAGATCATGGTATCACCGGGCATTACTTTCTGTTTGAATTTACAATTATCGATCTTCAGGAAGTAGGTGTCATAGTTTTCAGGGTCCGGCATAGGGTTCAGCGCAAGAATGCCGCCCACCTGGGCCAGCGCCTCACAGATCAGCACGCCGGGCATTACCGGGTTACCGGGAAAGTGGCCCTGGAAGATCTGTTCATTGAAAGTTACGTTCTTCACGCCCACCACCCTGGTATCGCTCAGCTCAATGATCTTGTCTACCAGCAGCATCGGGTAACGGTGCGGCATGGTGCGTACAATGTGATTGATATCGTATACCGGCGGTTGGGTGGGATCGTAAATGGGTACGTCCCTGTTATGTTTGTTCTTCTTGATGTACTGTTTGATCTTGCGGGCAAACTCCACGTTGGAGGCGTGGCCGGGCCGGTTGGCAATAATGTGCGCCTTGATGGGCACGCCAATGAGGGCCAGGTCTCCCACTACGTCCAGCAGCTTGTGGCGGGCCGGTTCGTTGGGGAAATGGAGCTGGGCATTGTTGAGGATGCCTTCCCGCTGCTGCACGCTCATTTCTTCGCGGTCAAAAGCCTTGGCCAGGCGGCTCAACTCTTCGTCTGTTACCGGGCGGTCTACCACCACAATGGCGTTGTTGATGTCTCCGCCTTTGATAAGATTGTTGGCCAGCAGGTATTCCAGCTCATGCAGGAACACAAAGGTGCGGCAGGGGGCAATTTCTTTCTTGAAATCGCTCATGCTCTTCAGGTTGGCATGCTGGGTGCCCAGTACCTGGGAGTTGAAGTCGATGAGGGCGGTAATGCGGTAGTCTACAGCGGGCAAAGCCACCATTTCCACCTTTTTCACCTCATCGTAGTAATTAATGTTGGTATCTATGGTATAATATACCTTTTTGGCATCCTGCACCTGTATACCGGCTTCTTCAATAATTTCTATGAAAGGAATGGAGCTGCCGTCCATGATGGGAATTTCCGGGCCGTTCAGCTCAATCAGCACATTATCTACGCCCATGCCCACCAGTGCGGCCAGGATGTGCTCTACGGTGCTCACGCGGGCGCCGTTGTGCTCCAGGGTGGTGCCGCGGGCGGTATCTACCACATAATCCACGTCTGCTTTAACAATTGGCTGATCCGGCAGGTCTATGCGCTGGAATTTAATACCAAAGCCGGGCATGGCCGGCTTGAGAGTCATATTCACCTGTGCTCCTGTGTGTAAACCAACTCCTGAAATGGTCACGGGACCCTGTAAGGTCTGCTGGTTCGACTGCTGATTTTCCATCATTATAGCTTCGTATTCAATTGCGTTTAAAATCCTTCTTGATCTTTCCTCCAGTTATACCTCAGCGGAGAAGGGCTTTTTCGGCCAACAGCTGTTTCACCATCTCTTCCAGTTCTTTCACCCTTTTTTCCAAGTCCGGCAAATTTCTAAAAATTGCCTGACTTTTTAAGGAACTTTTATAATCATAGGCGGGAGAACCGGTTAAAGCGGTATTGGGCGTGGTGATAGATTTGGACAAGCCGCTCTGGGCGTTGATCTTGGTGCCGTCGGCAATCTGGATGTGGCCTACAATGCCTACCTGCCCGCCTATCACGCAGTTTTTCCCGATCTTGGTGCTGCCGGAAACGCCTGACTGGGCGGCAATGACGGTGTTGTTGCCTATTTCCACGTTATGGGCGATCTGTATCAGGTTATCCAGCTTCACGCCGGCATGGATCACGGTAGAGCCCATAGTAGCCCTGTCTATAGTGGTGTTGGCGCCAATTTCCACATCATCATGTATCACTACGTTGCCCACCTGCGGTACCTTTTTATACGTGCCGTCTGCCTGGGGGGCAAAGCCGAAGCCGTCTCCGCCAATTACACAACCGGCATGGAGTATGACGCGTTTGCCCACCACGCTGTTATCATACAGCTTCACGCCGGGGTAAAGCACGGTACCATCGCCTATTTTCACATTATCTCCCAGGTATACGCCGGGGTATATCTTTACATTATCTCCCAGCACCACGTTCTCTCCCAGGTACGCAAATGCGCCAATAAACGCGCCTTTGCCCATTTTAACGGAGGCGGGCACGTGGGAGGGCTGCTGGATGCCTGTTTTGGCCCCTGCGCCCACCATTTTCTGGTATTGCTCCAATAACTGGGCAAAAGCGCTATAGGCGTCTTTTACACGGATGAGGGTAGGCTTGATGGGCCGCTCTATCACCAGCGAATCATTCACGATCAGGATGGAGGCCTGCGTGGAATACAGGAACTCTTCGTATTTGGGATTGGCTATGAAGCTCAACATGCCGTCTCCCGCTTCCTCAATCTTGGCGATATTGTGCACTTTCACTTCCGGGTCCCCCTCCAGCTTCCCGTTCAATATGGTAGCCAGCTGTAATGCGCTAAATTGCATAATTAATAATTGAAATGTTACCCTCCAGGCCCACTCCGGATAATATGAATGTATTCTCTAACATGTTGCGCCCGTATAAAACGTTGTTAGCCTAGATTTTTGGATGACAAATGTAGAATTTTTTTATCGGTCTTGCCAAAGTATGCGATACAAGGGCATTGTCGATAGAAGAAATATCCCTCACGGTGCCATCCTTGAATAAAATATTGATCTTTTCGTCGCTGGCGTCATATGCCCTGAGGCTGGCGGTATCCGTAAATACGAAATAATCCGCCTCCCCGTCTGTCAGCTCCCATCTTTTTTTCACTTTTTCTTTCAGGTTGGCCACCAGCTCCGGGTCAGACGGCTCATTGCCGAGGGTGACCTTGAAAAGCCGGCGGTTTACGAGCCATTGGCAAAGCAGGCTCAGCACCTTGTCAGGGTGCTGCGTCCATACCTTGATGGCCCCCATTACGTCATAATCGTCCAGTTGGCAAAATTGGAAAAGGCATTCTTCGTCTTCCTCAAATTCCCCCCTTCCGATGCGGTTATATAAAAAATACTGCAGGGCGGGCGAGGCAAACAGCTCCGCACCTCCCAAAGCCAGGTGTTTGGCCCGGTGCAGCACTTTTACCAGCATGTTTTCCGCGGCCAGCACCGTTTTATGCAGGTAAACCTGCCAGTACATCAGCCTGCGGGCTACAATGAACTTCTCAATGGAATAGATCCCTTTTTCCTCCACCATCAGCTCTCCTTCGTGTACCGTGAGCATTTTGATGATGCGGTCATAGCTGATCACACCTTCAGACACCCCGGTGTAAAAGCTGTCACGGCTGAGGTAATCCATCCTGTCTACGTCCAGCTGGCTGGAAACCAGCTGGTGAAGGAACTGTTTATGGTACCGGCCGTTGAAAATTTCCAGCGTCAGGTCCAGCATGCCGTTCATTTCCCGGTTAAGGGTCTGCATCAGCAGCTGCGAGATCTCTTCGTGGGAAACCCCCTCCACCAGGCTATGCTCCAGCGCGTGGGAGTAAGGCCCGTGCCCTATGTCATGCAATAATATGGCCATTCTTGCCGCCACATCCTCCTCCTCCGTGATCACCACCCCTTTGCCCCGCAGCTCCTGCAGGGCGCAGCTCATCAAATGGTAAGCGCCCATGCTGTGGTGGAAACGGGTGTGCATGGCCCCGGGGTACACCGTGTGCGCCAGCGCCATCTGGTGAATACGGCGCAGCCGCTGGTAGTACGGATGTGATATGAGATTGAAAATCAATGGATGATCGATAGTAATAAACCCGTGAACGGGGTCATTTACAATCTTTCGTTTGCGGTCAGTCATTCGGATTTTTTAATATCTGTCTCTACAAATCTACGGCTTTGCCCCTAACTTTTACCCGGTAAGCCGGTGTAATGACGCGCCGTGAGCGGCAAACCCCCATAATTTAACGAATTATTAGAGTTTCATATATTTTGGAGGAACGATTTTTGCCGGATTTAGGTAATTTTAAAGCAGTCCAAAAAAAATTCATGACGCAAATCAACATACTTTGGGTAGATGACGAGATCGACTCCCTTAAATCGCAGATCATTTTTCTTGAAAATAAAGGCTATAAAGTATCAGCGCTCACCAACGGGTATGATGCGCTGGAATTTCTGAAAGATAATATTGTAGACGTAGTGCTGCTGGACGAGTCCATGCCTGGCATAACCGGCCTGGAAACGCTGACCCGCATCCGGGAAACCAACCAGCAGGTGCCGGTGGTGATGATCACCAAAAACGAGGCGGAAAACGTGATGGACGAAGCCATCGGCTCGCAGATCACGGATTACCTGATCAAGCCGGTAAACCCCAACCAGGTGCTGCTTTCCCTCAAAAAGATCATAGACAACAAGCGGCTGGTGGCGGAAAAGACCACCACGGCCTACCAGCAGCAGTTCCGCTCCCTCTTCATGGCGCTGAATGACAACCCCAACCATGCGGAATGGGCGGATATCTATAAAAAGCTCGTGTACTGGGAAATGGAAATGAGCAAGAGCGACAGCCCGGAGATGCTGGAGGTGCTGCATTCCCAGAAGGCAGAGGCCAATACGGAGTTTGCCAAGTTCATCAGCCGCCACTACGGCAGCTGGATGCAGCCGCGGAACGATGACGCACCCATCATGAGCCACACGCTCTTCCGGGACAAGGTGGTGCCGCTGATGGACCCCTCTCTGCCCAATTTCTTCATCCTGATAGATAACCTCCGGTACGATCAGTGGAAGACCATACAGCCCATATTCGGGGAATCTTTCCGGATGGTGGAGGAAGATACCTTTTACAGCATTCTGCCTACCTCTACGCAATACAGCCGCAACGCTATCTTCGCAGGCATGCTGCCCGCGGAGATCGAGGCAAAGTTCCCGGAAGAGTGGAAGAATGACGATGAGCAGGGCGGCAAAAACCTCTACGAGGAGCATTTTTTTGCGGCCCAGCTGCAGCGGCTGAAAATGGATACGCGCTTTTCCTATACAAAAGTGATCAACCATGCAGACGGGCAGCACCTGGTGAACAACATGCATAATATGCTGGATTACCCGCTGAACGTGATCGTTTATAATTTTGTGGACATGCTGAGCCATGCCCGCACGGAAATGGAGGTGCTGAAAGAGCTGGCGGGCGATGAAATTTCCTACCGCTCCATTACGGCCAGCTGGTTTGAGCACTCCCACCTGCACCAGGCCCTGCGGAAGGTGGCAGACAAAAAGATCAACCTGATAGTGGCCACGGACCATGGGAGCGTACGGGTAAAAACACCTGTGAAAGTGATAGGTGACAAGCAGACCACCACCAACCTGCGGTACAAGCACGGGCGCAATCTCAACTATGACCCCAAAGAGGTGCTGGCCTTCCGGGATCCCCGGGAAGCAGGGCTGCCCAAGCCAAATGTCAATTCTTCTTATATCTTTGCCCGCGAAGACGGGTATCTTTGCTATCCCAACAATTATAATTATTTCGTGAACTATTACCGCAATACCTTCCAGCACGGCGGCATTTCCATGGAGGAAATGATTGTTCCGGTGGCCCGGATGGTGAGCAAATAGCGGATTTTAAAAGAAGACATCATGAACCTGAAAAGTACCCCCGCCAACCTGGCGAAGCTGGAAAAGATCTTTGAAGAGGCGAAGTATATTCTGCGGTACGAAAAAGGCACCTTCAACTCCGGCTACTGTGTGCTGGAGCACAAGAAAGTAGTGGTGATCAACAAGTTCCTGAACGTGGAGGGGCGGATCAATACCCTGATGGACATACTGCCGTCTATTGCGCTGGAAGAGGGTTTCCTGACACCGGAATCCCAGAAGCTTTACCGCCAGGTGATAGACAGCCGGGATACCGCTGAAAAGACCCCGGGGGGCGAAGAAGAAAATCCGTCAACAGAAACACCTGCTTAACCACACGCTTTGAAAGTAACATTCCTTGGAACAGGCACTTCACAGGGCGTACCCGTTATAGCTTGCCCCTGCAAAGTATGCGCCTCTGCAGACCCGCGTGACAAGCGGCTGCGGAGCAGCATTCTCATCAGTTCAGACGCCGGCAACATTGTGGTAGACACTACGCCTGACTTCCGGTACCAGATGCTGCGGGCCGGTGTAAAAACGCTGGAAGCCGTGGTGATCACGCATTCCCATAAAGACCATATAGCCGGTATGGACGATATCAGGGCCTTTAATTATTTTCAGCAGCGCCCCATTGATATTTACGCGTCAGACTATTCCCAGAACGTGATCATGCGCGAGTTTTCCTATGCTTTTGCGGATTTCAAATACCCCGGCATTCCGGAGCTGAACCTGCGCACTATTATGGATGACCCGTTTTTGATCAATGGCCTGAAATTTACGCCCATCAACGTTTTGCATCACAAAATGCCGGTGCTGGGTTTCCGTTTTAACGACTTCACCTACATCACAGACGCTAACTATATTGCCCCCGAAGAGAAAGAAAAGATCAGGGGCTCAAAGGTACTGGTGCTGAACGCCCTGCGCCGGGAGAAGCACATTTCCCACTTCACGCTGGATGAAGCGCTGGAACTGGGCCAGGAGCTGGAAGTGCCACAGGTGTACTTTACGCATATCAGTCACCAGCTGGGCTTGCATGCGGAGGTGGAGCCCGGTTTGCCGTCAGGCACGGCGCTGGCGTATGACGGGCTGGTGGTGGAAGTATAGGCGCATAAACACCCTGAAAAAATATAGCACCCGCAGTACTCTATTTAGTCACCTCTTTTTTACAGGCATAGCGGAACTTTGACGAAATTTGGCGTAGACCAAAACCATTGTTTGTGCCGCATAAGATCGTAAAGGACTACTTTGATTTTTCCCGAAAGGAGCGCATGGGTATTGCTTTCCTGTTGGCCCTGATAGTGATGGCGGAATGTTTCCCCGCCGGCTGGGCTTTTTTTCAAACAAACAAGATGATGAGTGATACGGCCGGTTTCCGGGCGGCGGTACTGGCCGTGGAGGCGTTGATGGCAGACAGTGCTGCGCGGAAGACTTTTGTGTATGGCCGGCAGCAGGGCCTTGAGCGCGGTGGAAGGCCCGGCGCGAACTGGTTGGAGGGGAGGAATGGAAGGTTGGGGCGCGATGGCGGCAGCGGACGAAGGGTGGCTTATGGAGGCGATAGCGCAGGCCGCGCCTATGTGTTTAACGGGCAGCGCCGGACAGGCGCAGATTGGAGCAGGCAGCCCACCGGCGGTAATTACCGGGCATCACCATTCAGTAGAGACAAGGGTTATACCGCTTACAAAAGAAATATGCCCGGCCGCGTGATTGACATCAACCAGGCAGACAGCGCCGCCTGGGAAAGCCTGCCTGGTATTGGGCCGGTGCTGGCAGGGCGCATCATGCGGTTCAGGGAGCGGCTGGGCGGCTTTTATGAGATGGCGCAGGTGGGTGAAACATGGGGGCTGGCAGACAGCGTATTTAAAAAAATTCAAGGGATGCTGGTGATGGGTGCGGTTTCTCTAAGAAAGACCGACCTGAACCAGACAGATGAAAAATCTTTGGCCCAACATCCATACATCAACACGAAACTGGCCCGGTTAATAGTACGGTATCGCAGTAACCACGGGCCTTTCAGGCACCCTGAAGAGCTGAAAGGCATTGCTTTGGTGAATGACTCCATTTATCGTAAACTTGAAAAATACTTAGTGGCCAATTAAATCAAAATTTCCGGTTATGAACTTTCAGCCAACGGATATGCAATTGCAAATAGCGCAGGTTATCAGGGATTTTGGCAAAACGCACATCCAGCCCCACGTGCTGGAGTGGGATGAAACGCAGACCTTTCCTTTGGAACTATTCAAAAAAATGGGAGAGCTGGGGCTAATGGGCGTACTGGTGCCGGAAAACTACGGGGGCTCAGGCCTGGGTTACCTGGAATACGTGACGGTGATCAGCGAGGTAGCGCGCTTTTGCGGCGCCATCGGCCTTAGCCTGGCCGCCCATAACTCCCTCTGCACGGGGCACATTCTCCAATTCGGTAATGAAGCACAAAAACAGAAATATTTGCCCAAACTGGCCACTGCAGAATGGATAGGGGCCTGGGGCCTTACGGAGCCCAATACCGGCTCCGACGCCATGAACATGAAATGCACCGCCCGAAAGGAAGGCAATGAATGGGTGATCAACGGTACCAAATGCTGGATCACCCACGGCAAAAGCGGAGACGTGGCCGTGGTAATTGCCCGCACCGGGGAGCTGCGGGACAGCCGTGGCATGAGCGCGTTTATTGTAGAAAGGGGCACGCCCGGTTTCAGCGGGGGCAAAAAAGAGAATAAACTGGGCATGCGGGCCTCGGAAACCGCGGAAATGATCTTTGACAACTGCCGCATACCCGCAGAAAACCTCATCGGGGAAGAAGGGGAAGGTTTCATCCAGTCTATGAAAGTGCTGGACGGCGGGCGTATTTCCATTGCCGCGCTCTCCCTGGGCATTGCCAAAGGCGCTTACGATGCGGCATTGAAATACTCGCAGGAACGCCATCAGTTTGACAAGCCCATTGCCAGTTTCCAGGGCGTTTCCTTCAAGCTGGCGGATATGCACACCAACATTACCGCGGCGGAGCTGCTTACCATGCAGGCCGCAGACATGAAGAACAAACATTTGCCCATGACGCAGCAAGCCGCTATGGCCAAATATTACGCATCAGAGGTAGCGGTCAGAACAGCGGATGACGCGGTGCAGATTTTCGGAGGTTATGGATATACGAAAGACTTCCCCGTGGAAAAATACTATCGTGACGCCAAACTTTGTACAATAGGCGAAGGCACTTCCGAAATTCAGAAAATAGTGATTGCGCGTGAAGCGCTGAAGAAATAAAATGTGGTCAATAAAACAGGGCCGGCTAAAAAGTAGACTTTACTTTTATGCCGGCCCTTTGTATGCTCTGGTGATACTATTTTCACATAAGGCTTTGGGCGAACCTCAAGCGAACGAGAAGCGAAGGTGAAGCGAAGGAGAAGCGAAGGAAAACCGGGTGCATGACAGGTTAAAATAGTATCTGCTGCTTGAATAATCCGGTGTATTTTTGCAAACGATTGCAATTTTAGGTGGCAGCCTGGATTTCAATCAATTCCTTACTTATTAATCATCAGCAATACGCTTAACACTTCCACTACATATGACCACTTTCGAAGAACAATTAAGCAATCTTTTCCCGGCAGCCTCCGCCATCCCCGCGGAGTATGCCCTGCCGGCCGAAGTTCATCAGCGGGAATACCTTTCCGACGGTGTTATGAAAAGCTGGAGCGGAGATGTACACACCGTATTGTCTCCCATCTGTATTAAAACTGAAAACGGCCTGGAGCGAAAGGTAATAGGCTCCTACCCCCTGTGCGGTGAAGAAGAGGCCATGGCCTCCCTGGATGCCGCCATCCGCGCTTACCGCAACGGGCGCGGGGAATGGCCCACCATGTCTGTAGCGGAGCGCATTGCCTGCGTAGAAAAGTTTACGGGCAAAATGATCGCGAAAAAGCAGGAGGTGGTGCAACTGATCATGTGGGAAATTGGCAAATCATGGGCTGATTCCGTGAAGGAATTTGACCGCACGGTAGAATATATTCACGCCACTATTGACGCGCTGAAAGACCTTGACCGCAAGTCTTCCGGCTTTGCCATTGAGCAGGGCATCATAGGCCAGATACGCCGCTCGCCGCTGGGCGTGGTGCTGTGTATGGGGCCTTTCAACTATCCCCTCAATGAAACGTTCACCACGCTCATACCGGCACTGATCATGGGTAATACCCTGCTGTTCAAACCGCCCAAGCACGGCACGTTGTTGCATTACCCGCTGCTGGAAGCATTCAGGGAATGTTTCCCTCCGGGCGTGGTCAACACCATTTACGGCCGCGGCAACGTCATCATCGGGCCGCTGATGGAGTCAGGCAAGATCAATGTGCTCACCCTGATAGGCTCCAGCAAGGTGGCCAACCAGCTGAAAAAAATGCATCCGAAAGTAAACCGCCTCCGCGCCATACTGGGCCTGGATGCCAAGAACGCGGCCATTGTGACAGACAAGGCGGATATAGACCTGGCGGTAAAAGAATGTGTGCTGGGCTCGCTTTCTTTCAACGGGCAGCGATGCACGGCCATCAAGATAATTTTTGTGCACCGCAGCGTTGCGGACGCTTTCCTCAGCAAGTTCGCAGAAGCGGTGGGCCGCCTGAAATTCGGAATGCCCTGGGAAAAAGACGTATTCCTCACCCCGCTGCCGGAGCCTCAGAAACCGGGCTATTTGCAGAGCTGCGTGGCGGACGCGGTTGCTCATGGGGCAAAGGTGATTAACGCGAATGGCGGGGCTGCAAATGCGTCTTTTGTGTATCCTGCACTGGTGTATCCTGTAAATGAAAAGATGAAATTGTACCGGGAGGAACAATTTGGGCCGGTAATACCCGTGTTGCCGTATGACAGCGTGGAAACGCCCATTGACTACCTGATCGCGTCTGACCACGGCCAGCAGGTAAGCCTTTTCACCAACGATGCGGCGGAGCTGGCTTCTCTCATAGACCCGCTGGTGAACCAGGTAAGCCGGGTGAACATCAACTGCCAATGCCAACGCGGCCCGGATATCTTCCCCTTTACCGGCAGAAAAGATTCCGCAGAAGCCACCCTTTCCGTTTTTGACGCGCTGCGGGCCTTCTCCATCCGCTCACTCGTGGCTACCAAACAAACGGACGAGAACAAAGCGCTCATTAACCAGATTGTCAGCGAGCAGACTTCCAACTTTCTTTCAACAAAGTATATTTTTTAACCAATTGTAAATGCGCTGGCCTGCTAAAACTTAGCAGGCCAGCGTTTCATTTTCTCAATTTTTTTTTATAAATACACATAAGTGTGATGGAAAATTGTAAACAGAAAGTTAAATTTGGGTTAATTACTTTCCTTACCAATTTATCAACCTTAAACACAAAACAGAAAGATCGAGAAAATTTCTACTCCAAAGTAAAGCCGCCTCATTCGGGGCGGTTTTAGTTTTGGGTACCTCCCCCAAACTCCATGAGCTGAGAAGGCTTGTGACCGTACATTTTTTTGAAAGCGGCAGAAAAATGATTAGGCGTGCTGTAGCCCAGGTAATCTGCCACCTCATTCACATTCATTTTCCTCTCGGCTAAAAACTGCCGGGCCGTTTTCATTTTCATTTCCTGCACGTAACCAAATACCGTGTTGCCAAACAGTTGCTTGAAGCCTTTTTTCAGCTTGAACTCGTTCAGCCCAAATTTCCTGCAAAGCCCGTACAGGCTGAGCTCCGGGCTCAGGAAAGATTCCCGCAGGTAATCCTTCACCTGTTGCAGCCGTTGCAGGTCAGCGGCGGGAATGTGTTGTGCCGGTACGGCCTGTACCTGGAAGTGCATCAGCGCCTGCAGCGGGTCCCAGCAGTCGGTTTCCTCCTGGTACGCAGCATCGTAAAAGCTGGCATTGTCTGCAAAAAATGCGTGGTTGGCGATGGCCTGCATCGCATGCGTAGTTGTTTTTGGGGTCATGTCGTAAATCCGTTTTTCGTATATGTTTATCCGTTTGTCGTACCTGTTGGGGGCAGGCGGCGGAATAACTTTGCGGCATAAAAATAATCACAAACATGTTGCGGAAAATACTGAAATGGACAGGCGGCATTATTGCCACCCTCATCGGCGCCCTTCTTATATTTTATTTTGTTATGCATATTTATGTGAATAACAAAAAAGGCAAAACCTACAACGTAGAAGTACGGATGCTGGAAATTCCCTCAGATTCAGCCACCATAGCGGAGGGAGCGCATATTTACGCCACCAAGGGCTGTGGAGACTGCCATGGAGACAATGGGGCAGGAAAATTTTTTTTACAAGACAAGATGATCGGCGCTATTTCGGGCACTAACCTGACCACCGGCAAAGGCGGCCGGCCGGCTGGTTATGGAGACCGGGAGTGGCTGCTGGCACTGCGTCACGGCCTCCGGCAAGATTCAAGGCCCCTGCTGGTAATGCCTTCTTATGAATATTATAAAATGTCTGACCATGATATCTCAAGCCTGGTGGCTTATCTTAAATCTCTTCCTCCAGTTGACCATGAAGTGCCCGCTGCCACGCTTGGCCCGTTGGGCACTGTATTATCGGGTCTGGATAAACTTCCGCTGATACCGGCAGATAAAATTGATCACAGCTTTAAATCTCCGGCCCGGGTGGAAAAAACGGTATCCGTTGAATATGGACAGTACCTCTCCATGTCTTGCACAGGTTGCCATAGCCCCAGCCTCAAAGGAGGAGACAGCCCCATTCCCGGTGGTACGCCCGTGCGTGACATCACCAGCACAGGCAATATAGGCAAGTGGAGCATGCCGGAATTTGTAACGGCGCTGCGTACCGGCAAAACGCCGGACGGGCGGCAGCTGAAGAATGAAGACATGCCCTGGAAAATGACCAGCCAGTACACAGACGGCGAGCTGGAAGCCATCTACCTCTACCTTAAAACTTTATAACCATGGCGGAGGATTGCAGGAAAAGAAATTTTCCTGCATAGGGGTGGTACCATGCGGCGGCCGTCATATAAGCACCGCGGGGCCGCACAGCCCGGCCGGATATATTGTAAAACCGAAGAGGCGCTACCATAAGGCGCGCCTCTTTCCTAAAATATAAATGATGTTATTGTTAGTGATCGCTTTTTTCAGGAATTTGGGCAACATGGCTTTTTGCCTGTTTTACGATCTGCTGCGCCTGTTCCGTACGGCTTAGTCAAGGAAATCGTCCTCCGCCTTTTTAGGCTGCGCCGGCCCGCCGGCCATGCCGGTAAACCAGGCGTCTACATTGCCGGCTATCATAGGAGGCAGCTTGCTTTTCACAAAGTCTTTTACCGCTTCTATGGCTTTTACGGCCTGTTCATCATTAATACCGGCCTTGTCTTTCAATTGTTGGATCAGCTCTTGCATGAATGTAGGTTTAAGCAACTTTTAAAGTAACCAGTGTGCTTTTTTCCAGCTTCTCTTCTGCATAGGCACGGCTGAGCACAAAAGATTTTTCGGTACCGGAAGGCATATGGAACATGGCGTCTGCCAGCAGCACTTCGCAGATGGAGCGCAGGCCGCGGGCGCCCAGCTTGTATTCCAGCGCCTTGTCTACAATATACTCTACAGCATCGTCTGCCACTTCCAGCTCAATACCCTCTACCTTGAACAGTTTTTTGTACTGTTTGACGAGGGCGTTGCGCGGCTGGGTGAGTATGGCGGTAAGGGCGTCCTTGTCAAGCGAGTTGAGGTAGGTAACCACCGGCAAACGGCCCAGCAGTTCGGGAATAAGGCCAAACTGCTTCAGGTCCTGCGAGTTGACGTAACGCAGGATGTGCTTGCGGGCATCCTCTTCCTTGTCTTTATTCACGGTGAAACCGATGGAGTGCGTTTGTATCCTGCGGCTGATGATACGGTCTACACCGTCAAAAGCGCCGCCGCAAATGAACAGGATGTTCTGCGTGTTTACCTTGATGAGCTTTTGCTCCGGGTGCTTGCGGCCTCCCTGCGGGGGAACCAGCACTTCCGTGCCTTCCAGCAGTTTCAGCAGGCCTTGCTGCACGCCTTCGCCGCTCACATCGCGGGTAATGGAAGGGTTATCGCTCTTGCGGGCAATTTTGTCTATTTCGTCTATGTATACGATGCCGCGTTCCGCAGCTTCCACATCGTAGTTGCATACCTGCAGCAGGCGGGTCAGGATGCTTTCCACATCTTCTCCCACATACCCGGCTTCGGTAAATACGGTAGCGTCTACAATAGTGAAGGGAACATTCAGCAGTTTGGCGATAGACTTGGCCAGCAGGGTTTTGCCGGTGCCGGTTTCGCCCACCATAATGAGGTTGCTTTTTTCGATCTCCACCTCATCATCCGTTACCTGCTGGTTCAGGCGTTTGTAGTGGTTATACACCGCTACGGCCAGTATTTTCTTGGCGTCGTCCTGCCCGATCACATATTCGTCAAGAAACTGTTTGATCTCAACAGGTTTGGCCACCTTGGGTACAAAGTTGGAAGAGCCGGCCGGCTTGCGGGATTCCGCGCCGGGGTTCAGCTCCTGTTCAATGATCTCCTGCGCATTGGCCACACAGTTTTCGCAAATGTGCCCTTCTGCGCCGGCTATCAATATCCTCACCTCATCTTTGTTCCTGTTACAGAACGAACAGCGTATTTTGGAATCTTTCATTAGCAATTTGTTGTCTTTTCAAAGGCCTGATGGAACTTACGTTTCATTAGCTATAAATATCTTTTCAATAACCCCGGCATTGCCGCCGGAACGGTAAAATTACACTTTTTTGCCGGTTAGTGCCCGGAAAATGCCGGTTTTAACAAGCTTTTGGATGTTGGGCGCCCTAAATGAAAAACGTCCCGCCGGAGCGGGACGTTTCAGCATTATTGAGGATTATTTTCCGCTGCTTTCTTTTTCGGGTTTTTATCGAGCACGTCGTCGATAATACCGTATTCCTTGGCTTCATCAGCAGTCATCCAGTAGTCGCGGTCACCGTCTTTTTCCACTTTTTTCACGGGCTGGCCGCTGTGGGAGGCAATGATCTCGTTCAGCTCTTTTTTCAGCTTTACGAACTCGCGGGCGGTGATCTCGATGTCTGAGGTCTGGCCTTCCGCGCCGCCGTGGGGCTGGTGAATCATTACACGGGCGTGTTTCAGTGCCGTGCGTTTCCCTTTGGTGCCGGCTACCAGCAGTACAGCGCCGAAAGAGGCGGCCATGCCGGTGCAGATAGTGGCTACTTCGGGGGAAATGATCTGCATGGTGTCATAGATACCAAGACCTGCGTACACGCTGCCGCCGGGACTGTTGATGTACATCTGTATATCCCGGTTGCGGTCTGCAGACTCCAGGAACAGCAGTTGTGCGGTGATCACGTTGGCTACGTAGTCGTTAATAGGGTCTCCCAGGAAGATGATCCGGTCTGCCATGAGGCGGGAGAACACGTCCATCTGTGTTACGTTCAACTGACGTTCCTCAATGATGTAGGGCGTCAGGGAATTGATCTGGTGACGGGCATAACTGTCTACTACCAGGCTGCTGATACCACGGTGCTGTATGGCATATTTCCGAAATTCGTTATTAATGTTCATGATGGTGGTGTTTATGAGGTAATTTTACAAATTCTTCTGCGGTTATTTCCTCTTCTTTCACGTTCACCTTGGTTTCAGCCCAATCAAACAGCTTTTGTGTGATCATTTCGCGGTAGGTCTGGTCTACATATTTTTCATCCTGCAGCAGGCGCTCCAGGTAGCTGTCCAGCCACTCTGCCTGTTCGCCGCCCAGGCCGTAATATCCCATGATCTTGGCGCGGGCGTTCTCTTTCAGTTCCTCAAAGGAAACTTCCAGGGAATTTTCGCGGATCAGTTTATCGCTGATCAGCGTCCAGCGCAGCTGATGGTCGAAATTCGGGTACTCGTGCTCGGCTTCCTCGGCTGTTTTGGGCTTTTCGCCACCTTTTTGCAGCCAGCGTTTGAGGAACTCTTTCGGAAGCTCGATGGGTGTTTCATGCACCAGGGTCTCAAACAGGTCGTTGTGGAGGTGGTTGGTGGCTTCCTGTTTCCAGTATTTGCCGATCTCCTCCTTCAGTTTGGCCCTGAATGCTTCTTCTGTGGTGATGTCCTGACCGGGATATACCTCTTTGAAGAACTCTTCGTTCAGTTCCCTTTTTTCTATCAGGCCCACTTTGGTAATGGTGAGCTGGAAATATTTTTTCACAGCGTCTTTATCGTTGGCATCCAGCCCCAGGTCTTTGGCAATGAACTCCAGGCGTTCCTTGTCAAAGGCTTTGGAAAGCTGTATCACCAGGGTGTCTCCTGCTTTTTTGCCCTGCAGTTTTTCCTGTACGGCGGGAGCAAAGTATTTCAGCAGCAGGGAGTTCTCTTTCTTTTCAGTGCCTTCGGCCACATTGCCCTTGGAATCGCTTTCCAGGAACTCGATGTTCAGTACATTATCTTCAGAGGTAACGGTTTCAGGCTCCGTCATTTTACCGCCTTTCAGCTGCAGCCGCTCCAGCTCCTGGTTCACCATGTCGTCAGTTACTTTTACACTGTAACGGGTGAGGGAGGTTTTGCCGTTCAGCGGTGTTACTTCAAAGGTGGGCTTCAGGCCTACTTCAAAGCTGAAGTCGTATTCTGCGGGCTGCGCATAGTCCAGCTGTTTGGCTTCCGTGTCTGTAGACAGGGGCTGGGCAAATATTTCCAGCTTTTCCTGCTGCAGGTAACCCATCAGTTCTTTTTCTACGGTTTTCAGCACTTCGTCCTGGAAAATAGCCGGGCCGCTCATTTTTTTGATCATACCGGCGGGTACCTGGCCTTTGCGGAATCCCGGGATGTTCGCATTTTTTGAAAAATGCTTCACTGCTTTCTCGAAATTGGGAAGATAGTCTTCCTGGCTCACTTTCACAGTGATCTTATCATTTAATAAACCAATGTTCTCTCTGGTTACGGTTGCCATTTGTTTTTTGTTAATATATTAAAACACAGAATATACAAGCTTGTTCAGGCCAGTGAAGCACTATGAGCACGAAGATTGTGCCATGCGCCCGCGGAGAGGGTCTGCCTGCCTTTTTAGCAGGCGTAGATGAAGCGTTGGCAGTGTAAACCGGCCTTTCCTCCTGTCAAACGCTTTCCGGCCAAAAATGCACCGGTTATCCTTTTTGCTGCCTAACTGTTTGATTGTTAAATTTTTAGGCAAAAATCACCCTGTCTTTAGGACTGCAAATATAAGGCCTTTTCCTGGGGAAAAGGTAAATAATACACTGTCCTAGAGGGATTCCCGCAGGGTTACATTGAAGGGCACCTCTATCTGGGCCATGGTATTGTCTGTAATAAGGCCGGCTGCCAGCTCGCCCATCATGGCAAAATCTGTAGATATGGTGGTGAGCCCGTTCAGGATAAATTTTTTCAGCGGCGTCTCGTTGTAGGAGATAATACCTACTTCCTTGCCAATGGCCAGGTTCAGCGAGCGTATCTTTTCTATCAGGGCCACCAGGTCATGTTCCCGTACATTGATGAACACGTCTCCGGGGTGGATGGTTTCCGGAACAATGTCTGACACTACGGTGCCGGGAAAGGCATAGTCCTGGCAGAACTGCAGGAACCCTTCCCTGATCTCCTCAGGGTAATAAGTATTTTCCGGGAACAGGAGGCGCAGCGTACGGTACTTTTGCAGCCGGTCCCGCGCCTGCTCCAGCGCATGGTAAATATCTCCCCTGAAGTTCTCGTACACCGCGCTGTACTCGCCGGTGAGGCCTTTCAGCTTTTTGTCCAGCAAGATCAGCTTTTCACGGGGAATGGCGTTGACCAGCTCTTCCAGGTGCTGCTGCCGCTCACGGAAGTGGGGGAGCACCACCACGTGGGTGTACTCCTGCAGGTTGCGTGAGAGCAGTTTCTTGAACAGGCCGAAATCGCTGTTGTAAATGTAAAAATCAATGCTGGCCTGCTCTCCCAGCTTGCCGGCAAAAGAATCGTAAATGATCTTTTTATGTTCGCTGAGCTTGTTGAACAACAGCAGTATTTTGTAAGGCTGGCCGGGCAGGGTGTTCATCACATAATATCCTTTGCCGGGCACAGAGCCCAGCACGCCGCGGCCCTTCAGGTATTTGAAGGCCTTCTCCGCCGTATCTCTCGAAATATCCAGCTCATAGCTCAGCTCGTTGATGGAGGGCAAGATCTCGTCCCGCTGTATTTTTCCTTCACCTACCGCCTTGATGATGGCGTTGGCCAGCTGCTGGTATTTCGGCGTGGCCGAATAGTCGTCTATGGACAGGTACCTGAAAATATTTGATTGCTTCATAACAAGGCCAACAATGTACACAATAAATACCGAAATTACACGCAGCAGAGGCAGGACAGCCCATGACAGTTGACCACAGGGCATTGACTATTTTGAGCAAACTTTATAGAATCCACGACTAAAATTTATGCTGGCTATCCTTGGTATATTTTTTCATTTTATAGGCGGTTTTGCCTCCGGAAGTTTTTACATCCCATACAAAAAAGTGAAAGGTTGGAACTGGGAGAGTTACTGGATAGTAGGCGGCATGTTTTCCTGGCTGATCGTTCCCTTTGTGGCTGCCTGGCTCACCGTGCCTGATTTTATGGGCATTATCCGATCTACCGGCGGCGGCACCTTGTTCTGGACCTATTTCCTGGGCGTTTTATGGGGTATTGGCGGCTTAACTTTCGGCCTGTCTATGCGCTACCTGGGCATGTCTTTGGGCATGGCGGTGGCGCTGGGTTTCTGCTCTGCTTTCGGAGCGCTGATACCGCCCATTTACCGCGGGCTGGCAACAGACAGTCCTGATAACTTTGCAGCCATGCTGCACAGCACCGGCGGCCTGTTCGTGCTGGTGGGCGTAGCAGTATGCCTGGTGGGCATTGCTATCAGCGGCAAGGCGGGCATGCGGAAGGAAAAAGAATTGTCTTCCGAAGCGCAAAAGGCCAGCATCCAGGAGTTTGACCTGAAAAAAGGGTTGGCGGTGGCCATTGTGTCCGGCATTCTGAGCGCCTGCATGAGCTTCGCCATTTCTGCGGGAGAATCTATGGGAGAGGCGGCAGTGCAGAACAATGCCAATCCCCTGTTCCGCAACAACGTGATTTTTGTTGTGATCATGTTAGGCGGGCTTACCACCAACTTTATCTGGTGCATGATACTGAATGTGCGCAACCGCTCCTTCCGTGATTATGCCAACCCGCAAACGCCCTTGTTGAAAAACTACTTTTTTGCCGCCATAGCCGGTACTACCTGGTTCCTCCAGTTTTTCTTCTACGGCATGGGCGAAAGCAAATTAGGCAACGGCGCCAGTTCCTGGATCCTGCATATGGCCTTCATCATCCTGATATCCAGCATGTGGGGCTTTACGCTGAAGGAATGGAAAGGCGTCAGCAAAAAAACGTACCGCACCATACTGGCAGGATTGGCCATGATCATCCTGTCTGTGGTGCTGGTAGGCTACGGCAGTTCATTGAACCATTAAATATATCCGATGACTATAGAATTTAAACATGTAAGCTATTTGTGGGATGAAGCAAAAGCCGCCGCCATGGCTGGCGATGAAGTGGCTTTGCTGATCTACCGTTCCAACCTGCTGGGCGCCGACCTCCGGTTAACCAATTATGGCGGCGGCAACACCTCCTGTAAAGTAATGGCGCCGGACCCCCTCACCGGCGAGCCCACGGAAGTAATGTGGGTAAAAGGTTCCGGCGGAGACCTGGGCACGCTCAAACGCAGCGGGCTGGCGGCTTTGTACGTAGACCGGCTGCGGAGCCTGCAGAAGATCTATCGCGGTATTGAGATGGAAGATGAAATGGTAGAGCTGTTCAACCATTGCATCTACGACCTCCATTCCAAAGCGCCTTCCATAGACACGCCACTGCACGGCTTTCTGCCTTTCAAGCATATAGACCACCTGCACCCCGATGCGGCCATTGCCATAGCCGCCGCCAAAGACGGGAAGAAGATCACACAGGAGCTGTTTGGGGGTACTATAGGCTGGGTAGAATGGCAGCGCCCCGGTTTTGACCTGGGCCTGCAAATGAAGCAGTGCCTGGATGAGAACCCCGGCATCCGTGGCATCATGCTGGGCTCTCACGGGTTGTTCACCTGGGGAGATACGGCTTATGAAAGTTATATGAACACGCTGGAAGTTGTGGAGCGCTGCGCTGAATACCTGCAGCAGCACACCGGTAAAAAGCGGCCGGTGTTCGGCGGTGCAAAGATCAATTCCTTGCCGAAAGAAGAACGCCTCTCCAAAGCCGCAGCGCTGGCGCCGGTATTGCGTGGCTACTGCTCTTCCCATACAAAAATGATAGGGCATTTTACGGACGATGACAGGGTGCTGGAATTTATCAACTCCAATGACCTGGAGCGTCTGGCACCGCTGGGCACCAGTTGCCCCGATCACTTCCTCCGTACCAAGATCAGCCCGCTGGTGTTGCAGGAGGGAGAAGACCTGACGCCGCAGTTTGAAGCGTACAGGGCCATGTACACGGAATATTACAACAAGTGCAAGCATCCCAACAGCCCCGCCATGCGAGATCCTAACCCGGTAGTGATCCTTTGCCCCGGCATGGGCATGTTCACCTTTGCCAAGGATAAGCAGACGGCACGGGTAGCGGCGGAGTTTTATATCAATGCCATTAACGTGATGAAAGGCGCGGAAGCGGTTTCGTCTTACACCGCTCTTCCCCGGCAGGAAGCGTTCAATATTGAATACTGGTTGCTGGAAGAAGCCAAGCTGCAACGGATGCCCAAGCCGCGCGCGCTTTCCGGCCGCGTGGCGCTGGTAACCGGCGGCGCCGGCGGCATAGGCAAGGCCATTGCCCGCAAGTTTGCTGCGGAAGGCGCCGTAGTGGTGATCAGCGATAACGATGCGGCCCGGCTGGAAACTGCCAAAACCGCTTTCACCAAAGAATTTGGCAGAGATGTGTCTGCGGGGGAAGTGCTGGACGTTACCAACCCGCAAACCATTGCCCGCACTTTTGACCTGGCAGCGCTCACTTTTGGCGGGGTAGATATTGTGGTGAACTGCGCCGGCCTTTCCATTTCCAAACCCATTGAAGAACATACCGAAAAAGACTGGGACCTGCTGTACGATGTACTGGTGAAAGGCCAGTTCCTGGTTACGCAGGCCGGTGTGGAAATAATGCGCAAGCAGGGCATGGGCGGTGATGTGCTGAACATTGTCAGCAAGAACGCACTTGTTTCCGGCCCCAACAACGCCGGCTACGGTTCCGCCAAGGCTGCGCAGCTGCACCTCAGCCGCCTGAACGCTGCAGAGCTGGGTAAAGACAACATCCGCGTGAACGTGGTGAACCCCGATGCGGTGATCTCGGACAGCCACATCTGGTCTGGCGCTTGGGCCGAAGGCCGCGCCAAGGCGTACGGCATCACGGTAGAAGAGCTGCCGGCCTATTATGCAAAAAGAACTTTGCTGAACCAGGTGATCCTTCCGGAAGACATTGCCAACGCCTGCTATGCTTTTGTGGGCGGCCTGCTGGACAAGTCTACCGGTAATGTGCTGAATGTAGACGGCGGTGTGGCCATGGCTTTTGTACGGTAAAAAATGAGGCAATGCAACTAGAACAACACAAGATACAAGCGTATAACGATCAGGCATTGGCGGCGCATCAGCGCGCCTTTGCCTACATTTCAGGAGAAATACCCGATGCGGAAGGCATAGTGAGCCGCCTCACAGATTTCCAGGTGGCCATTCCCAGCTGGGCGCTGGGTACCGGCGGTACGCGCTTCGGGCGCTTCCCCGGCGGGGGAGAGCCGCGCAGCCTAGAAGAAAAAATTGAAGACATAGGGCTGCTGCACCAGCTCAACCGCTCCAGCGGCGCTATTTCGCTGCATATTCCCTGGGATATTCCTTCCAACCCGGCACACATCAAGGCGCTGGCGGCACAGCAGGGGCTGCGGTTTGACGCCATGAACTCCAACACCTTCCAGGACCAGCCGGGGCAGGCGCTGAGCTACAAATTCGGCTCCCTGCAGAATACAGATAAAGCCATCCGCAAACAAGCGGTGGAGCATAACATTGAAGTGATCAGGCATGGCGTGGAGCTGGGCTCTGAATCTCTCACGGTGTGGCTGTCAGACGGTTCCTGCTTTCCCGGTCAGCTCAACTTCCGCCAGGCGTTCCAGAACACGCTGGAAGGCTTGCAGGAAATTTACGCGGCGCTGCCTTCCCACTGGAAAATGTTTGTAGAGTATAAAGCGTTTGAGCCCAACTTTTATTCCACCACGGTGGGAGACTGGGGCCAGTCTTACCTCTACGCCAGCAAACTGGGGCCGCAGGCTTACACGCTGGTAGACCTCGGGCACCACCTGCCCAATGCCAACATTGAACAGATAGTGGCCTTGCTGCTGATGGAAGGCAAGCTCGGCGGGTTTCATTTTAACGACTCCAAATATGGGGACGATGACCTGACCGTAGGCAGCATCAAACCTTACCAGCTTTTCCTTATCTTTTGTGAGCTGGTGGAAGGCATGGATGCACGCGGCATGGATCACGCCACCGGCCTTGGCTGGATGATAGATGCCTCTCACAACGTGAAAGACCCGCTGGAAGACCTGCTGCAATCCGTTGAGGCTATTATGCTGGCTTATGCGCAGGCGCTGCTGGTAGACCGCAAGGCGCTGGCCGCCGCACAGGCCGCGCACGACGTGGCTGCGGCGCAGGAAATACTGCAAAAGGCCTTCCGTACGGATGTGAGGGCGCTGGCGGCAGAAGCGAGACTGCGGAGCGGCGGGGCGCTCAACCCGCTGGGTGTTTACCGCGCGGCCAATGTAAGAACGGAACTGATCAGCGAAAGAGGAGCTAAAACATTTGCCACAGGACTTTAACACATGCAAGCAATACCCGTCATAGTTGTATTCGATGTTGGCAAAACCAACAAAAAGTTGTTCGTATTTGACGAGCAGTACAGGATCGTATTGGAAAGAACTGCCCGGTTCACAGAAATAACAGATGAAGACGGAGATGCCTGCGAGAACCTGGAAAGTCTCACCCAGTCTGTGTACGATTCCCTGCACGAAGTATTTGAAAGAAAAGATTTCAGGATAAAAGCGGTGAATGTGTCAGCATATGGGGCCAGCCTTGTGTATGTAGATGAGCACGGGAAGCCCCTGGCACCGCTTTACAATTATTTGAAGCAATACCCGGCCGCCTTGCAGCAGGGCTTGTATAACAAGTACGGCGGGCAGGATGAATTTCTCCGGCAAACCGCCTCACCCGCACTGGGCAGCCTCAACTCGGGGCTGCAGCTGTACCGGCTGAAAGCGGAGCAGCCCAAAGTATTCAATGCCATGCAGTATGCATTGCACCTGCCGCAATACATCAGCTCCCTCATTTCGGGCACGCGTTGTTCTGATATTACCAGCATAGGCTGCCATACCGCCCTCTGGGACTTTGACCGGCAGGCGTACCACGCCTGGGTGAAAGAAGAAGGGCTGCTGGAAAAACTGGCGCCTGTACTACCATCCAACAAAGAGCTGCCGGGGCGCTATGGCAAACACACGTTCATGGCCGGCACCGGCCTGCACGACTCTTCAGCCGCGTTGATCCCGTACCTGATGCAGTTCCCGGAACCCTTTGTGCTCATTTCTACCGGCACCTGGTGTATCAGCCTCAACCCTTTTAACGACGTTCCGCTCAGCAAGGAAGAGCTGGCGCAGGACTGCCTGTGTTATCTCTCTTATGAAGGCCGGCCAGTAAAGGCTTCCCGCCTGTTTGCCGGCAACGAGCATGAGCAGCAGGTGAAACGCATTGCAGCACATTTTAACCAGCATGCGGTGCATTACCGCTCCATTCCTTACGATGCCCGTATTATGCGCACGCTGAAGCCGGGCGTGTTTGAACAGCGGGACCTGGATACTTTTTCTTCAGACGTGGAAGCTTACCACCAGCTGGTGCTGGACATTGCCGCGCAGCAATATCATTCCACGCAACTGGTGCTGAAAGACAGGCCGGTGAAACGGATCTTTGTAGACGGGGGCTTTGGCAAGAATGAGATCTATATGCACCTGCTCGCTTCCATGTTCCCTGATATGGAAGTGTACGCCGCCACCATACCGCAGGCCACCGCGCTGGGAGCAGCGCTGGCCCTGCACGCCGCGTGGAACAGCCAGCCGTTGCCTGAAGGCATTATTGAGCTGAAGCGCTACAAAACAGACAAGCAGATCACTTTATACTGAAATGATACTCGCCAGGGGCAGCCTCATATACAGCGGTTGCCCCTTCTTTCCTGACAAACCGCAGGTCATCCGCCCGTTCAATGGGTTCGCCATTTTCTGTAACTGTACCGGCGCCGGTTAAAGGCAGGTATATCGTAGCGGTTGTATTGGCTGGTATTTCCACGTACAGCTCAAACGTATTATCCGTTTTGTTCCATTCACTGCGTACCATGCCGTAAGGCGTATGATAGCCGGCTTTTACGGCGTTAACGCTGCCTGCAGGTTGCGGGCGTATGGTGATGTGGCGGAACGCAACGCTGCTGTCTGCCTGGCCAATGCCGGCCAGTCCTGCATAAAACCATTCCATGAGGTGCCCCAGCATCATGTGGTTATTGGATACAAAACGGTACGCCTGCCATGATTCTGTCAGCGCCGTGGCGCCGTTCGCAAGCTGGTAGCCATAGCCCGGTACATCTGAGCGGTTGTTCATTTTATAGATCAGCTCAGACTGGCCTGCGGCCTGCAGTACACGGAGCAGGTAGCTGAAGCCCACCTCGCCTGTGCTGAGGCTGTTGTTGCGTTTGGCAATATCTGCAAGTATGTTCTGCAATACAGCAGGCTGATGCTCTTCCGGTACAAGGCCCATGTAGAGCGCCATGGCGTTGGCGGTTTGGCTGCCGGTGGCGTATTGTTTGGTATCGGCGTGAAAAAAGGCCTTGTTAAAATCCTGTTTCACCTTTTCACCAAGGCGGGTGTAATACTGTACGTCTTGCGGCTTTTGCAGCAATGCGGCCGTAGCGCTCATGATCTGCAGGTTGGCATAGTAGGTGGCGTAAGCAGTAAGCTCAATGGGCGTTAGCTGGGATGCGCCCACGCCTTTCGGGCCAATGTCAAACCAGTCGCCAAGGCCATGCTTCAACGTATCCAGCGTTGATTTGTGGCCCAGGTAATCTACGTACCGCTGCATCATGTGATAGTTCTCTTGCAGCACTGTTGTATCTCCATACCAGCGGTACACGTCCCAGGGCACAATAACCGCGGCGCTGCCCCATTCCGGAGAATCTCTGAAGCCACCATGAAACACCGTGTATTCCGGCGCAATATCGGGCACCAGGCCGCTGGGCAGTTGTGAGCCGCGCATGTCTCCCAATATTTTTTTGAGGAAAGGAGCCAGCTCGTAGTTGTACCGCATGGAGTTGCCCATGAGGTGCAGCACTTCCAGCCAGCCCAGCTTTTCACGGTGCGGGCAGTCTGTGAGCACGCTGGCCAGGTTGCTGCGGATGGCCCAGTGAATAAGCTGGTAGATTTTGTTGAACAGGGTATCCGAGCAGCTGAAGTAGCCGGCGGTGGGAGCGGCGTGGCGGGTGTGCAGGCCTTGTACGGCAACAAGTTCCTTGCCGGGTGTGCCGCCTTCTATCTGCAGGTAGCGGAAGCCATAGTACGTAAACTGCGGCTGCCATGTTTCCGGGCCGCCGCCTTTCAGGGTGTACGTGTAAAAGCAAGGGCCGCCGGAAGCTTTCTGGGTAACGAAGTTGCTGTCATCCAGCAGCTCGCCCGGCGTAATGCGTATCACGGCGCCTTTATTGCCTTGCACGGTGATGCGCGGTATGCCGGAGGCGTTCTGCCCAAGGTCATATACCCACACGCCGGGTTTTGGCTGGCGGATGTTTTGCGTATGAAGCGTATCCATGATGCGGAGCGGTTCCATCATTTGGCTGGTGAGCACAGGTGGCCCTTTTACAACGATGGCGTTTTTCCAGCCGCGCGCGTCAAAGGCCGCTGTGTTCCAGCCCGGCTGCTCCAGGCGGGCATCATAACTTTCACCGCCGTAAATGCTGGAATACGTGATAGGGCCGGGGGCGGTTTGCCAGTCTGTTCCGCTCACCACGTTTTCTTCCGTGCCGTCTTCGTAAACCAGCAGCAACCTGCAGATCATTTTAGGATAGCCGAAAGAGCCGGTCAGTTTGCGGTAACGCTCGCGCGGTATGTGATAGAAACCATTGCCGAGCATTACGCCCAGCGCATTATTTCCAACCTGCAGGTGTTGCGTGAGGTCAAAGCTGACATATTGTGCCTGTTGCCGGTACTGTACCCAGCCGGGGTCTAAAAAGTGATCGCCGTGTTTTTGACCGTTGAGGAACAGGTCAAAGTGCCCCAGCCCGGAAATAAATATAGTAGCCTGTTTCAGCGGTTTAGTAACAGTGAATGTTTTCCGGAGCAGCGGCAAAGTGTTTTTGCCCGGCCCCCAGGCCGCTTTGCCGGCGCCATGCACGGCCGGTACCCGTACTTCCGCGGCCGGTATGTCTTCATATGCTATCCACTGTGCGCCTTGCCAGTGCTGTGCTTCCGGCAGGCCCATTTGCCAGTGGGCAATTTCACTCCAGCGGGAGCGTTTGCCTTTGCCGTTCCAGTAACGCACTTTCCAGTAATATTTTTTGGCTGGGTGAAGCGGATCGCCGTTGTAAGGTATTTGTATGGATGCGGCGCCGTCTGCCTTGCCGGAGTTCCATACATCGGCGCGGCCATGCGCCAGGGCGGCAGAATCGTCTGATACCATTACCTGCCACGCCGTTTGCTCTGCATTGCGGCCGGGCGGTATTTCCCATGAAAGGCGCGGGTAAGGCGCGGTAACGCCCAAAGGGTCCTGGCGGTATTCACAGCGGAGCTGCACAGGCTGGGATAACAGTCTGCCGTTAACCAGCAATAGCAGCGCCAGCATCATCAGTTTTTGCATGTGGTCTGTTTCGTGTATAGAGAGCTTGTCCAATCAAATTAAAAATAATAAGGCAGGCACTACAGCGCTTATATAAACTACGGGATTTTTTGTACTTTTTGACATTAATAGCCACGTGTATGAAGAATTTCAGAAAGTATTTCACAGTTACTTCGCTGGAAGAAAAATGGGGACTTTACCTTACCACCACCGGTTGCAACAAAATAGAGCCGGAAGACGCCAAAACATATCCCGCCACAAGGGAACATCCCTCCAGCCATGCCTTTACCTGGAAAACCGGGCGTACCCTGAAAGAATACCAGTTGGTGTACATCACGTCCGGCACCGGTGTGTTTGAATCTGCCAATGTACCGCAGCAGCCGGTGTATGGCGGCACCTGTTTTTTATTGTACCCCGGCATGTGGCATCGTTACAAGCCGCATGAAAATTCCGGGTGGACGGAGTACTGGATAGGCTTTAAAGGATATTACCCGGATAATTTCATGAAGCAGGATTTTTTCCGCAACAGCGGCCCGGTGATAGAACTGGGGGCGGATGAGGAAATACTGATCCTCTTTCACAAGTTGTTTGCCACCGTGGAAGAGGGGCAGCTGGGCTACCCGCAGGTACTGTCTTCCATCCTGCTGGAAATTATGGCGCGCATTCATAGTCATTCTTATTACGGCCAGCAGCATAACGACCAGGAGCAGAGCCTGGTGCTGAAAGCAAAGTTCCTGATGCGGGAGGCCATTGAAGAGTCTACCAATATTGAAGACATTGTGAAGGAGCTGCCCGTCAGCTATTCCAAGTTCAGGAAAATGTTCAAGCAGGTAACCGGCGAATCTCCCAACCAGTATTACCTCAACCTGCGCCTCAAAAAAGCCAAGCACCTGCTTGATTCTACACATTTACCGGTAAATGAGGTGGCGTATCAGACCGGCTTCGAGTCTGTATTTTATTTTTCAAGATTGTTCAAGAAAAAACATGCCGTATCTCCCAAAGCCTACCGTGAGCAGGAGAAAGGCAAGGGCGCAAAAGAAGCCCGCTAACATACCTTCACGATCTTCATTTGCAGGATGTGGGCCAGCTTTTCCAGCTTGTGATAAATATGCCCCGTGCCGGCCGCGCAGTGGTGTGCCGGGCCATGGCTGTTCCAGCGTTCCATAAACTCCCTGGCGCCGCATGAAAAACGGTACCGGCTGTTAGTATTGCCTATTTCAAGAATAGGGCCCGGTACAGACTCGCCCTCAGCTACCAGTAAAAAAAGTTCATTGCGGTCATTTTCCACAACAGACAGCAAGGTTACCGGCCCGTGCTTGACAGACATTTCAACGGACAGGCCTTTGCCTACCTTGCCGTGGTATACACGCAGGGGCTTTACCTTGATCTTCCCTTCCGCAATGCCGATGTGGCCGGGGCCATCGTGCCCCATCAGCACTACATCATCTTTATAGTCCACCGCGTAATATTCCGTGAAAGAACCGCCGCAGCCAAAGCTGTCCATGATCTTCATGGCCTGCGCATTTTTGATCTCGTACTCTCCGGCTACGGGAATGCCTTTGGCGGTAAGCAGGGAATTGCCCACAATAATGGAGCTGATGGTGTCTTTATTTTCCGGGATGCCCGTGCCTTTGTAGTAATAGGCCAGCGAGCCGAGTTTATATTTTGCGGTGAGCATGTCAAGCGCCACGCTGGTAACTGCCGCTTTCTGTATCTCGGCGGGGTCGCAGTCCGGCTGCATGTCAAATGCCGCCTGAAACTCCCGAATACGTGCCTCTGCCTGTTGCGGGGTAACTTCCCGGCGGAGGGCAGACAGTTCGTCTACTTCCAGCAATTCAATATGCCCACCGAAGTATTTGTATTGCAGCGTAAGATCGCTGTAGATGTCCAGCATGCCGCTATAGTAGTGGCCCATGGCGCCCAGGCGGTTATTGTTCATAGTATGTGCAACCCTCGCAGCTTCTACCCAGGCAGCTATTTCATTCCAGCAGCTTTCTTCCTGCAGCATGCCGGTTACCTGGTGAAAGCGAACGCCGGTGCGTTTGAATACATTGGCTATTTCAGGCACGGGGCAGGCGCCGCAGTGGGCCAGCCATTCACCTGTCATTTGCACGCGGTCTCCCAGCTGGTTAAAGTTTTGATAGTCGATGGCCTCACCGGGCGTAAGATTGAGGATGATCACGGGGGCGCGGTGCTGCCTGATCACTGGCAGTACGGTAGAGGAAAGGGCGTAGGTGGGCACGTAGAGAAAAATAATGTCCGCATCAGCCGTACGCAATTTTTTACCGGCTTCAAAAGCTTTATCCGCAGTATCTACCAGGCCAAGGTCCAGCACGCTGCCGTGTATTTCTTCCAGCCGCTGGCAGATGTATTGATGATATTGAAGAAGCCGGTTATGTAAACCTTCAAATTGATGCCAGTATTCTTCCAGTCCTACGCTGAACAGTCCTATTTGCATGTTTTTGATCTTAAAGTTAGGAACGGCTGCTATGCCTGGCATGCCTTATTTGGCCGGATGCATGTGTTTTTTGATATGAATTGCCGGGGCAAAGCAGTATCTTTCATGAAAGGCCGCAAACAGCTTGCGCCTGATAAATTATTACGATGAAAATCCCGTCTGCTACAGGTACTTTGCTCATATTATCAATCGCCGCGTTTGCACAAAACCGGCAGATCAAACTGAACCAGGCCGGGTTTTACACCCGTGCTCCCAAAACAGCGGTGGTAACCGGGCGTGTAGCCGCTACCGCTTTCCATGTGCTTTCTGAAAACGGGAAAGACACGGTGTTTACCGGGCAGCTGGGCCCGGAAAAGCAGTCTGCCTGGTCTTCCACTGTTACGCGGGCGGCTGATTTTTCCGCCTTGCAAAAGAAAGGGCGCTTTATGTTGGCGGTGCCTGGCCTGGCGCATTCCTACGTTTTTGAGATTGGTAATAACGCCGCCGCGCAAACGGCCGTTGCCACATTGAAAGGTTATTATTACCAGCGTGCTTCCATGCCGCTGGAAGAACAGTATGCCGGCAAATGGCGCCGCCCCGCAGGCCACCCTGATACGGCCGTGCTCATCCATGCATCAGCGGCAGACGGCCGGCGGCCCGCCGGTACGGTGATAGCCTCACCCGGCGGATGGTACGATGCGGGCGATTACAATAAATACATCGTCAATTCGGGTATCACCATGGGCACGCTGCTGTCTGCCTATGAAGATTTTCCTGTCTATTTTAAAAAAGTGCGCACCAATATTCCTGAAAGCGGCAATGCCCTGCCTGATATACTGGATGAAATGATCTTCAACCTCCGCTGGATGCTCACCATGCAAAGCCCGGATGACGGCGGCGTATATCATAAATGTACCAACGCCGCCTTTGACAAGATGATAATGCCTGCCATGGCAACAGCGCCACGGTACGTGGTGCAGAAGAGCACTGCCGCCGCGCTTGATTTTGCGGCTGTAATGGCGCAGGCGGCGCGTGTGTTGAGGCCGTTTAAAAAAGAGCTGCCCGGGCTGGCAGACAGCTGTCTGCGCGCTGCGGGAAAGGCGTGGGAATGGGCAAGGATGCATCCCGCTGCGGCATATGAACAGGAGCGGCTCAATGAACAATATCAACCTGCTATTTCAACCGGGGCGTATGGAGACAGGCATTTTGCCGATGAATGGCTATGGGCTGCGGCGGAGCTGTACGTTACCACGCAGCAGGAAGAGTACCGTGCTGTGGCGGAGAAGCATTTGAATGACAGCGTGGGGCTTCCAACCTGGTCTAACGTGGGTATGCTGGCGTATTATTCATTGTTGCGGAAAGGGAATGGTGTAGCTGAACCGTTGAAAAACCGCATCATCAGCACGGCAGACAGGTATATTGAAAAAGCGGCCGCCAATGCTTTCGGCACCGTAATGGGCCAGTCTGCCCGTGACTTCAACTGGGGCGGCAATGCCAATGCTGCCAACCAGGGCATTTTGCTGGTGAGGGCTTACCTGCTGAGCAAAGACAAAAAGTACATCCAGTATGCGCTTACTAACTTTGATTACCTGCTGGGCCGTAATGCCACCGGCTACTCTTTCGTAACCGGCGTTGGCAGTAAAACGCCCATGTTCCCGCATCACCGCCTTTCTATAGCAGACGGCATTACAGACCCCGTGCCCGGTTTGCTGGTTGGCGGCCCCAACAAGGGTATGCAGGATAAATGTACCTATGAATTTACCGAAACGGAAACCGCCTATGCAGACGTAGCGTGCTCCTACGCGTCTAACGAAATTGCCATCAACTGGAACGCGCCGCTGGTATACCTGGCACATGCGCTGGAGGCATTGAAAGAGGAAGTTGGTTACACGGCCGGGAAATAGCACTTTGCACTTTGTTAACCCCATAAACTACCGGCATTTCTGCCGGAGTTTTTTTGTGGCCGGAAGTGTCATTTGTTGTATTTCATATAGAAATGTCAAAAAGGGCATTAAAAATGCTTTTTTGTCAACTTTAATTTTATTTAAAAACGCTTCTTTTGATGACCGAGATACAAGGTAGTTGCAGGTCGTGGTCCACAACTGCCCTTGCTTTATCGGTATGCCTGTTCCCGTGGGCTCGTTTAACAAACGCAGCCTCAATTCAAATCTCATGCAGGACCCAGGCCACAATTAATGGCAGGGGCGCGTAAGAGATCAACCCAAAAATTGAATGCATGAATATAGACAGAAGGAAATTCTTGCAGTTAGGATCGCTAACTACGCTGAGCCTGGGCGTAAATGCCGCAGCTCCCGGCTTCCTGAGCAGCGGCAGCATGTTTGCAGCGGCAGCCGGAGATGACGTGCGCCGCGGGTTCAGCAACCCGCCTGACGATGTGAAGGCCTGCTGCTACTGGTGGTGGTTTAACGGGCTGATCAATAAGGAAGGGATTACGCGGGACCTGGAGGAGTTCAGGGCTAAGGGCATTGGCGGTGTGCTATTGGTAAATACATCAGACGGCTTGGGTGGCGCCAGAATGCCCAAAGGCGTTCCTTTATTCGGTGAAGAATGGAAAGCGTTGTACCGCCATGCCATCCAGGAAGCCAAACGGCTGGATATTGAAGTAGGCGTGAACTTCAGCGCCGGCTGGTGTATGGGCGGGCCGTGGATTCCGCCGCAGCATGCAGGCCGCTGGGTGTTGCAATCTGAAACAACGGTGAAAGGCCCCATGAAGTTCTCCGGTAAGCTGCCGCTGCCCGGTAACCGGGCCGGCTACGACCATGTGTTCAACCCGCCCGGTTTCAAAGAGTACATAGACCTGCCGCTGGAGCAGCTTGACTACCGGGATACGGCGGTGGTGGCCTTCCCCAGGGGAGCTTCAAAAATAACCGGCGAAAGGGCCAAACTGATCCCGGCCAAAACAAACCGTAAAGACGCCAGCAATTTTATAAAAGCGAAAGATTTGATGGGACCGGTGCTGGCGCCCTGGCAGGCAGCGCCGGAAGATAAACCCGTTCCCGCAGCGCAGGTAATTGACCTTACCGGCAAACTGACGGCAGACGGGCATCTTGACTGGGACGTGCCGGAAGGGGAATGGGTGATTGTGCGCACCGGCCACAGGATGACAGGTTCCAAACTGATGATTGCGCCGCCAGAAGCAAATGGTCTTTCCGTTGGCTGGCTCAGCAGTGAAGGGGTGGAGCTGCAGTTTAAGCACCTGGGCAAAATACTGCTGGAAGAGGCGGGGCCTTTGAATAGCAACACGCTCAGGTATTTTTGTGACGATAGTTTCGAAGACGGTTTCCCGAACTGGACGGAAAAGATACTGGAAAAATTCCGGGAATACCGCGGCTACGATGCGGCTCCCTACCTGCCGGTGTTGGCCGGTTACATTGTTACCAGCGCAGAAGTATCTGACCGCTTCCTGCACGATTACCGCAAAACGGTGGCAGACTGCATGGCAGACGGCCACTACCGGCGTTTTGCAGAGCTTTGCCATGAGCATGGCCTACAGGTGCAAAACGAAGCGGCAGGCCCCAGCCGTTCCGGTACCATGTGTATGGACGGGCTGAAAAACCTTGGGCGTAGCGACAGGCCCATGGGTGAATTCTGGCTGGGCCTGAAGCACGATGAAGCAGGAGGACTGGATGACAACCTGTCTTACGGCGTATCCCGACTGGAATTCGGCCAGAACAAGGTGACGAAAATGACAGCCTCCGCTGCGCATATCTACGGCCGCAAAACCGCTTCGGCAGAAGCTTTTACCGCCTTCCGCCACTGGAATGATTACCCCGGTTCCCTGAAGCAGTCTGCAGACCGCGCCTTCTGTGAAGGCATCAACCGCATTGTGATACATACCTCCACCGCCACCCGCCCGCAAGACGGCAAGCCCGGCTATGAATACGGCGCAGGCACGCACTTCAACCCGAACGTAACGTGGTGGAACAAATCAGGCGCTTTCCTGTCATACATTGCCCGCTGCCAGTACCTGTTGCAGGCGGGCAAATTTGTGGCAGACGTGCTGTATTACAATGGAGACTGGGCGCCCAATATTGTGGGGCCTAAACACACAGACCCTTCCCTGGGAAAGGGATACGATTATGATGTATGCAACGCGGAAGTATTGCTGCAAAGACTGGCCGTGAAGAACAAACGGCTGGTATTGCCCGATGGCATGAGCTACCGCCTGCTGGTGCTGCCAGACACTACGCGCATGCCCGTTGAAGTGCTGCAGAAAATAAAGGAACTGGTACAGCAAGGCGCTACCGTGGTAGGGCCGCGCCCGGAGCAAGACCCGGGACTGAAAAATTACCCGGCCTGTGACGGTACGGTGAAAAAGCTGGCGGCTGAAGTGTGGGGTAATTGCGATGGCCAGCAGGTAAAACAACACAACTTCGGCAAGGGAAAAATATGCTGGAATACGCCCTTGAGAGAAATCCTGCAGAAAGACGGCGCCGGGCCTGATTTTGAGCACAGCGGCACTGCGGCGTTCATCGATTTTATTCACCGCACCACCCCGGAGGCAGAAATCTATTTTGTTGCCAACCGCCATAACCGCCCTGAAAGAGTTGACTGCAAATTCAGGATCAGGGGCCGCCGCCCTGAAATATGGGACCCTGTATCCGGTGAGATGCGCCCCGCCGTGTACTCCACCGCCGGCAGCCAGGTAACGCTGGCCATGGACTTTGCGCCCTTCCAGTCTTTCTTCGTCATCTTCCCGCAACAGGCTCCCAAAAAGCCTTGGCAGCCGGTAAATTTCCCGGAGCTGTCAAAGTTGATGGACATAGAAGGCGGTTGGAAAGTGAAATTCGATACCGCCTGGGGAGGCCCTGCTGAAGCGGATTTTCCCAGCTTGCAAGACTGGACGCAGCGGCCGGAGGATGGCATTAAACACTATTCCGGAACAGCCACTTACATAAAGCAGTTTACGTTCAGCGGTACTGTGCAGCGCGGTAAAAAGCTTGTCCTTGACCTGGGGGTGGTGAAAAACATTGCCGAGGTACGTCTGAACGGCAAACCGTTGGGCATTGTGTGGACGGCGCCCTGGCAGGTAGACATCACTTCCGCCATTCAGCCGGGCAACAACCTGCTGGAAATAGAAGTGGTGAACCTCTGGCCCAACCGCCTCATCAAAGATGCGGCACTGCCGCCGGAGCAACGCCTCACCCATACCAATATTGCGTTCAAAAGTGACGCGCCCCTGCTGCCCTCCGGTTTGCTGGGGCCTGTTACCATCATGGGCATACAATAAAAAATGATGACAGCGTATCATAGTATGCTGAAAAGAGCGCTGCGCTTCCATTTGATCCGGAAGCGCAAGTGGGTACCATTGTGAATACCGGCTGGGCTTTTGCCGCCCGGCCGTTTTTTATTATTTGGCCGGCTGCCCGTTGATGCTGATGCCTGTTGACCTGCTGGCGTGGTAGATATCTTTTTTCTCCGGCTCTTTTACTGTAACGCCCGCCATTTTGCTGGCATGCACATTGTCCAGCACCACTGCGGGCCTGAAGTCTTTTTTTGCACAGGTAAGTGTAAGTCCGTCTACCTGGATGTTTTTGGCATGACGGATAAAAAAGCCCCAGGCCGGCAATTCCCTGAACATGGAAAATTCAGGGTATGCACTGGCACGGTCGGGTATCCGGTTAAGCGTATCAAGCGCCACCTTGGCAAAATGCGGACTGCCGCCGCCAGGGTAGCTGATGGTGACGTTTTTGAGCGTAACGTTGCTAATGAGCGCATCGGGCATGCCTGCTATAGCGGAGGGCGAAATATTGCGGGGCATGTCTTCTATAGGCCCTTCGTACTCATAACCCGCGTCTGGCTTGGTGGCGGGTATTTCTGCGTACAGGTTGGATATGCGGATGTTTTCCAGCCGGCCTTTTTTACCGGCTACCCGTTCGCCTATCCGAAGAAATATGGCGTTGCCGGTGTTGTAGGCCTGCAGGCCGTCTACCTCCACGTCTTCCAGGTAGCCGCCGTCTACAGCCTGTAAGGCAATGGCCGAGCGGTAAGTGTCAAACACCCTGATGTTCCTGATCCTGATATGGCCGAACCCGCCGTAAGAAGCCGTGCCGAATTTGATGCCGTTTGCGCTGGAGCGCACGGTGCAGTTCTCTATCAGCACGTTTTTGCAGGCCTTTGCCGCATCGTGAGATTTGAGGCAGATGCCGTCGTCATCTGAATCGATGTAGGAGTTAGTCACCTTTACGTCTTCACAGTCTACAATATCAATACCATCGTTGTTCCAATAAGCCTTGCTGTCTACCGTAATACTGTCCAGGTGCAGGTTTTTGCACTGGTCATATGTTTGCACCCAGCTGGCGGCGTTTTTCAGGGTTACGCCCCGTACCAGCACATTTTTACAGTTACGGAAGTTGACCAGCATGGGCCTGCTTTCGGCCTCCGGCCTGTCGTACCGGAAGCCGTCTTTCAGCAAGCCTTTATGGATCACATCTACGATATTACGAGCTACGAGGCGGCCCTGGCCGTCAATAAAGCCCTGGCCGGTGATGGCAATGTTTTCCTGGTCATATGCAAAAATGAGGGCAGTGAATATTTTGCGGTCATAATCCCACGGGTTCAGGGAGCCGATGAGCCCCGCGCCTTCCTGCAATTGTATGCTTACGTTAGACTTCAGGTGGATGGAGCCGGTGAGGTACCGCCCTACGTGAAACACCAGCCTGCCGCCGCCGTTGTTGTGAATGTAGTCAATGGCGTACTGGATGGAGCGGGTATTGAGGGTAACGCCGTCTGAAAAAATACCGAACAGCGAAGCGGGGTAGTCTTTTGCATCAAGCTGAAAAGAGGGTAATAGAAAAGCAAGCACAATCAGTAGTTTCTTGATATACATATGTCTGTTTTTAGATTCTTACATAAGGTGTGTTCCCTTCTTCAGGCGCCACTTTCACGGGCCCTATGAGGCCCATGGATTGAATGGGCTGGTTCTTCCGGGCTTCATTGGTCCAGTATTGGGCCACACGGTTGTCTTTCAGGGTTTTCATGTAGTTGCCCATATTAGTGGTGATCTTTATCTGCAGGGCGTTGTTGCCGGGTTTAAGGTGCTCGCCTATGTAGTACACGCGCCGGCCGTACCATTGCACCCCGCAGGATTGGCCGTTCACAAATACTTCTGAAATGCCGTGCGCCTTGCCCAGGTCAAGCCAGGCCGTTCCCTGTTTGTCTGTTACATGCAGGGTGTGGCGGTAGTTAATGATACCGGTGAAATGGCGGAAAGGCTCCATTTCTATCAGGTCTTTCAGGTCTGCCATTTCCATTTCGTTCACAGCGCCGGTAAGGTGCCGGAACTCCACTTTCCATGGGCCCGCCAGCGGTTCACCGCCGTTGTTCAATTGCAGCGGCTTCAGCTCCGGGCCTTTCCTGGTTTTGTCAAACACCAGCAGGCGGGAGTCTGCCGGCCCAAGGTCAAGCCGGATGAACCCCGAGAAGGAGGAAAGGTGATGCCTTTCCCCGTTGTCCGGGTTCCACAGCCATGCCTGTTTGTTGCCGCTTACAGCTTTGGAGATACGCACATCTACCGTATAGGCCTCATCCATATGGGAGTTAGTGAAGAACAATATCTCCGAATCTTCCGTCTGGTAACGCACCTGCGTTACAAAGGGATGTGGGTTCCGGATGTTTACGTAGGGGGGGATGTGGTATTGTTCCTGTATATCCCTGTACCAGTTAATGAAATCTTTTTGCGGTTTTTTCAGCAAAATAAAACGGTCTGCCTGCGCCTTCATTTTAGTTACCAGCGCCTGTACCTGTGCGTCCCGCTGCTCATGATCTTTCCAGCCCGTTGATTTTTCAGGGCAGGCCTCTATGCAGAACACGCGGCCACCCGCCTGTATGAAGTCATACAGTTTTTGCAGGGTGGCAGGTTCCATGCTGCGCACTTCTATCATGAAGAGCGTATGATATTTCCGCGGGCCGTAATGCATATGGCCGTTCTTCATCACCGCATCCTGTATAACCCGTTCAGATACATAATCACAGCCGCTGCCGTTTTTGTGGATGGCTTCCCACACCAGCGTCTGGTAGGGCGGGTGGATGATGTGGGGGAAAGGTTCGTTCTGCGCGCTGTAAATGCTCCACATATCTGCGGTGGGCGGCAATACGGCAATGTCAGCAAACATTTCGCCCTGTTGCAGCAGTGCGGCCAGGCGCGCTTTATAGTCTGTGAAATGGCGGAAATAGGGCCACCAGGGATTTCTTTCGTTGTAGAACCCGCCGTACCTGATCCAGCCGGGGAAGGGCGCATCTGGGGGAGAGTAGTTGAACCCGTGAAAGATAGGGTGCGTAACGCCGGAAATAGTGCTCTGGTCACCGGCAATTTTCAGTATTTCGAGGGAATCGTTAAATACCATGTCGGTATTGGTGAGCTCTTCGGCACTGATGTATTTTTTTCCTTTCAGGTGAGCGGCGGAGGATACGTATTTGTTGATCATGGTATAGGCCCTGCCAATACGCGGGTCGTCTTCCGGCATTTTTGTACCGATGCCGTATTTGAGCCAGGTTTCACATTCCGGCAGGTCAAACGCAAAACTGCCTTCCAGCAAAAAATACCCGCGGCCGTATGCCTGCACGCGGGATTTTACGTTGTTCTTCCTGCACCAGTCCGCAAAGGGTTGTATAAACCTTTCCTCCAGCAATTCCGCCTTGGTCAATTCAAAATCATACCGCATCCGCTCCGTTTTGTCTTTCAGTTCGGGGCTAAGGGCAACACCGTACGTATAGTCGTAGGTGTTACCCATGGATGATATCTTCAGCAGCACAAAGGGCAGCCAGGGAAACAGGTCGTACCCCCTTCGTTTTTTGAACTCTTCCATCATATCACTGCACCAGTTGGCGCCTTCCAGCTCCATACTGTCTGTGAACAGCGCGCGCACGTAGCGGGAAAGCGGCCCTATGCGGTTCTGTATGGTATCCGTCATGTGGTTGAGGTACTTATTGACGGCCTCTTTATTGTAGTGGTTGAGCACCGGCCCGTTGGCGCCGGGCGCGCCGTTGATCACTTCCATGAAGCCGTGTATCTTCACCAGCCCGTACAAGGCGTATTTTCCTTTGGGAACACTGAGGTAAAGATGATCGTTCTGCACCTGGCTGGTGAGATCTTTTACATCTTCCAGGTTGTTGAGCGGATCGGGCACCAGCATCACCTTCATCATTTCCATGGTCCTGCCGGGGTAGGGCGAAGTGATGCCGGGGTCTGCTTCCTTGAACAGGTCAAACATGGAGGTTTCATATTCCAGCGGGCCTTCCAGCTTTTTAACGGCTATCACCACTACCTGGGAGCGTTCTTCACCTTTCAGGTATTCCGCGCCGAAGGGCCAGCCGGAGCCCACTATCAGGTCGCACACCATGCCGAGCGACTGCGCTTCTTTCAGGGCCGCCAGCAGCAGGTCATTCCACTCGTCGCTGAGCCACATCACGGATGCTTTGCCCATATCGTCTGTTCTGGCGGGGAATTTAATAGGGTTGATCTCTACCCCGCCAATGCCGTTTTCTTTTAATACGCGCAGCTCCCTGATCAGCTCGTCTTTTTCTATCTTGTCGCCATTCCACCACCAGCGTACAAAAGGCCGGTAAACGGGTTGAGGCTCTTTAAACAGCCGGTAAATATCCCTGGTGGCGGCAGCGGCATGGGTTACCGCGTTGCGTGCCAGCCCGGGCAGCGAATGTAAAAAGGTATAGCCGGCTGTCAGGAGGGAACCTCTTAACAGGAAATCTCTTCTTTGCATCAGTATTCTTTTATCTTTTAAATCCGGTTCTAGTATCCATTGTTTTGCACCAGCATTTTGTTGTACTGCATTTCCCTGAAGGGAATGGCGTACACCAGCCGGTTGTTGTTTACGTTGTAGGAAGACGGGTGCAGGTAGCCGTAATGCGCCTTCATATAAGTTCCATAGGCCGTCATAACGGGAATAGCCTGTTCCGTACGTACCAGGTCAAGCCAGCGGTGATTCTCAAAGGCCAGCTCTATTCTCCTTTCATGCGCAATAATGGCCCTGAGCTGCGCCTGGTCAGTGGTGCTTACAGCAGGCAGCCCGGCCCTTGCCCTTACCCTGTTGAGGTGTGGCAATGCTTCACCGGAAGCGCCGCCTTCATTGAGGCATTCCGCCAGCATCAGCAACACGTCCGCATACCTGAACACGGGCCAGTTGTCTCCCGTATTGTTCACGGTGGTGTAGGGAGGATGCAGGTATTTCCGGATAAACCTTTTGGCAACCTTGCCCGCGGGCGGCCCGGGGTAGTTCACCACGCTCACCACTTTTTCCGGTACAAAATCCGCGTTGGCATCCAGGCGGCCTTCTGCAATGGCAACGCTGGCATCCAGGCGTTTGTCATTCGGCTCATAGGCCGCCATAATATCATCTGAAGGCACGTTCCAGCCGCCGTCGCTATTGTTGTAGGAAATACCCAGGATGGCCTTGGTATCAGGCGTTACCGGTATGAAGCGGTAAATGAGGTTGCCCTGCAGCCCTTCCGTGCCTTCCTTGTACTGGATCTCGAAAATGGATTCCCGGCTGTTCTCGCTGGCGCGGTCGTATATGGAAGCATATTCTGGCAGCAGGTCGTATCCCATTTGCGTAACGCTCTGCAGCAGGGGAACGGCATCTGCAAACCTTTTCCGCGTCATGTACACGAGGGCCAGTTCTGTGGCCGCCATGCCTTTGGTGATGTGGCCGGATTGCGGGAATGCGGCAGGCGGTTGCAGCAGCGCCAGCGCGTCTGTAAAATCCTGTATGATCTGCGCGTATACGCTGTCTGCGCCGGTACGCGGCAGGAATGCGTCAGACACTGCCTTTACTTCATGTATATGCAGCGGCACGGCGCCGTAGTGGCGAACAAGGTCAAAATAATAATGTGCGCGCAGCGCTTTGGCTTCGCCCACTATCATTTTCTTGTCTGCTTCTTCCATCTGGAAATTGATGGTCTCTATCCTGTCCAGTATCACATTGGTGCGGGAAATGCCTACGTAGGCGGCCTGGTAGCGGCTGGCTACCACGCCGTTGGTAGATTCGTCCATAAAATCTGCCAGCTGCTCATACCCGGAACCACCACGGTCTTTGGCATTGTAATCATAGTGCGTATTATCTGAACGCATTTCGTCCATGAAGAAAGCAATGTTGTTGATGCCTGAGCCGGCTTCGTAAGTACCGCGGGTGGGATTGATAGCGCCTCTTAACGGTACGTATGCGCCGGTCAGCGCCTGCTTGAAATCGTCTGTTGAAATGAAGAAGTTGCCTTCATTCAACTGTCCCTCCGGGTATTCATTCAGGAAATTATTTTTACAGGCAGTTACCAGCAGTGTGGCTGCCAGCATAATTGCCATCCATCTGTTCTGTTTCATTTGCAACTTGTTTATGTTGTGGTCAGAAGACATCGGAGATGCGTTTTAGAAATTGATATTAGCCCCTATCATGAACGTTCTGGGAATGGGGAAGGAGCCGTTGTCCAGGCCGGCCGTTATCTGCTGGTCACGGGTATCATTCACCTCAGGGTTCTGGCCGGGATACTTCGTGAACACGAAAGCCTGCTGCACGCTGCCATAGAGGCGGGCGGATTGCAGGTATTTCAGCCGCTTGAGATCGAAGGTGTAACCCAGCGTGATGTTTTTGATGGTGAGATAGTCTCCGTCAAACACCCAGTTGCTGTTGCCCAGGCGGTACAGTTCCGTGGTGTTGGCCAGCGTTCTGGGCACCAGGCCATTGCCGGGGTCTTCCAGGGAACGCCAGCGGTGGGCCATGTCTTTCGTTACATTGAAAATGCCGTCTATGTTCACCAGGTTCTGCATGTTGGTGTTCATGATCTTGTTACCTGCCTGGCCGGCCACTACAACGGAGAAATCAAAATTCTTGTAGCGCAGGTCGTTAGCCATGCCGTAAATGACGCGGGGATTGGGATTGCCGAGGTACGTTCTGTCATCCGCATTGATCACGCCGTTGCCGTCAATGTCTTTCATGCGGGTGGAGCCTACTGCGGAAGAAACGTGCTTGGGCTGGCGGTTAAATTCATCCTGCGTCATGTAAATGCCGTCAAACACATAACCCCACAGCTCGCCTATGCGCCGGCCCTGGGCGGTGCGGTTAAAATCCCCGTAGGTGCCGGTGCCGCCAATGAAGCCGGGCGTTTGCAGTTCCGTTACCTTGTTATCGTTCAGCGCAATGTTGAAAGATGTGTTCCACTCCAGTTCCCCGGTGAGGTTGCGGGAGTTTACCTGGAACTCATGGCCCCACATGCGGAAGGTGCCCACATTGTAAGCCACGCTCGGAAAACCGGATGCCCAGGGAACGCTCCACTGGTAGAGCAGGTCTTCCGTGGTTTTCCGGTAATAGTCATAGCTGAAAGTGATACGGTCGTTCAGCAGGGTCAATTCCAGGCCAAGGTCCAGCTGTTTGGAAGTTTCCCAGGTGAGGTCGTTGTTCGCCATCTGGACAACAGACTGGCCCGGCGCCAGTGTGGAGCCGTTAAAGGTGTAGTTGGTAGCGCTCAGCAATGCGGTTTGTGTGTAGTTGCCGATGTTGTTGTTGCCGGTAAGGCCATAGCTGCCCCTTATTTTCAGGTGGGAAAGCGTATTCGATTTGGGGAAGAAGGGTTCTTCACTCACTATCCAGGCTGCTGAAGCGGACGGGAAATAACCCCATTTCCGGTTGCCGCCGAAGCGGGAAGAACCGTCACGCCGGATGTTGGCGGTCACGTAGTATTTATCCGCAAAGCCGTAGTTAAGCCTGCCGTACCACGATACGAGCGACCATTGGTCGTTATTGGTACTGCCGGTAGTGGTGGCGGCGCCGGAGATCCAGGGAATGCGGTCGTTCGGGAAATTGGTGCCGTTCACAACCCTGTTGTTCTGCTCATATTTCTGCGCGCTGTAGCCTGCCAGCAGGTCAAAGTTATGTTCCCCGCCCAGCTTGAATTTGTACATCAGCATGTTTTCACTCAGCCAGGAAACGGTGTTGCTGGAAGTGGCGTTGGCAGTAGCCGGCTGGGGAGGGGGCGCGCCGAAGCGGCCGGTGGTGGAAGGAGAGAAGCTGTTGAGATCTGCGTCTATCAGGTCTGTATTGAAAGTTGTTCTGAAAGTGAGGCCGGGCAATAATTCCAGCTCACCGTAGATGTTGGCCAGCAGGCGGAGTGTTTTCTGCTTGTGGTTCATAATGAGCAGCTGCTGGTAAAAATTGGGCAGCTTGTACATGCCGTAAGAGCTGGCGGATGTAGGCAACGTACCGTCCGGATTAACCGCAGGGATCAGGGGTGAGCTGATGAGCCCCCCTGAAATTGCCTGCCGGTTATTGTCAAGCGTGGTGCTCCGTGTATTATTGTCTTGCTGGTAGGTGGGCGCCAGGTTGAGGCCCAGCTTCAGTTTATCATTTGGCCGGAACTCATTGTTGCTGCGTAATGAGAAACGTTGCATGCCGGTATTGTACATCACGCCCTGCTGGTTAAAGTAGGTGAGCGTGGTGCTGGAGAGTACCTTTTCCGTTCCGGTAGATATATTCAGTGAGTAGTTGGAAATGGGGGCCGTTCTCAGCAAGGCGTCATACCAGTCTGTTCCTTCGCCGTACTGGGAAGGGTTGGCGTAATCGGCCGGTATCTGGGCCAGGCCGGTGGAAGGGTCTTTCCAGTTTTCGTACCTGATCTTGTCTTCATAAAAACCGCGCATGAAGTCAGCAAATTCGCGGGCGTTCATCATATCCGGCCTTCCTCTTTGCGGAACGCTTTGCCAGCCGTAATAGGTGTTGAAGTTCATGGTGGTGCGCCCGGCCCTGGCCTGTTTGGTGGTGATGATCACCACGCCGTTGGCGGCGCGGGAACCGTATAGCGCTGTGGCGGATGCGTCTTTCAGTACGCTGTAGCTTTCAATTTCATCGGGATTGATCACGTTGATGTTATCTCCTGCTATAGGCTGGCCGTCTATTACTATCAGGGGCTGGTTGCCGGAGCGCAGGGAAGAAGCTCCCCTGATCCGGAAGGTCATGCCCTGGCCGGGGCGACCGGATACCTGGCTCACCTGCAAGCCTGCTACGCGGCCCTGCAGCTTTTGCCCGAATTCCGCAGCGGGAATGTCTTGCACCTCTTTGGTGCTCACCTTGGTAACCGAACCGGTAATGCTCCGCTGGCTTTGCGCGCCGTAGCTCACTACCACCACCTGTTCCAGGTTGGCGCCTACTTCTTCCATTACCACGGGAATATCCGAGCGCCCGTTCACAGGCTCTTCTTTTGTGCCGTACCCGAGGAAGCTGAATACCAGCACGGCGTTGTTGTCAGGCACATTAATGGAGTACCGCCCGCTGGCGTCAGTAGTAGTACCGCGGCCGGGAACGCCTTTCACCTGAACAGTTACGCCGGGCAGCCCTTCACCGGAGGCCTTTACGGTTACCTGCCCCTGCACCCTTTTTTCCTGGATAACCGGCGCCGGCGGTTTGGCAGCGGGAGGGCGCTGTTTGATGATGATGGTGTTGCCGGAAATAACGTAGGTAAGCGGCTGGTCTTTCATGCAGATGTCAAGCACCTGCGTTACCGGCATGTTCTCTACGTCCAGGTCTACCCGCCTGGCCTGTTTCAGCAGGTGGGTGTTGTAGAGGAACTGGTAGTTGCCCTGTTTCCTGATTTCCTCAAATACTTTTCCCAGGGAAACGTTTTTACCCGAAAACGTGATGATCTGTGCTGATACGTGTGCGCTCACCTGCATACAGGTTGCGGTAAGCAATACAACAAGCAGTTTCATAACAAGGAATATTTTACCTGGCCTTGCGGCAATAGCAATTCCTCCTTTACATTTTGTACAGGAATCCATACTTTTGTAGTGTTTGGGTTTTGTTAAAAAAATCGCAACTGATGGTTTTGACAGGCTGCCCAATACCGGCAGGGGCGTGGCCGCGCTCCTGCTTTTATGCAGCTTGCCTTTTCTTTTGGTTGTTTATTGGTTTATCATTTCGCTGTTACGGTCACTTTCCGGCCTTCTATCCTGAAAGACACTTCTTCCGTCAGTTCCAGCATTTTCAATACTTCAGATATGTTAGATGACCGGGAAATATACCCGTCATAATCTTTCATGGTCATATTGCCTGCATACACCGGTTCTATATCATACCAGCGTGCCAGCTGTTTCATAATAGCGGTGATATTATCACCGCTGAACCGGAAAAACCCGTTCTTCCAGGCCATTACCTGGTCAACTTCAGGATGGCCTATGGTAAAGGCGTTGCCGCCTGCTTTCCATTGCGCCTGTTCTCCCGGTTTGATAGATACGCTTTCCGTGCCTTTGGTAAGCCGAACGGCTCCCTCCAGCAGCGTGGTGGCCAGCACATTCTCGTCCGTATAGGCGTTTACGTTGAAATGGGTGCCCAGCACTTCTATGGTCATATCATTAACGGCTACCATGAAGGGCTTGCGCGCATCTTTGGCAATTTCAAAATATGCTTCGCCCGTCATTTCCACTTTTCTTTCCCGGCCGGTAAAGGCGGTTGGGAAGCGGATGGAAGAGGCGGCATTGAGCCAGGCCCTGCTTCCGTCAGGCAGCGTTATCACAAACTGGCCGCCTCTTGGCGTAGTGAGGGTATTGTATGTAACCGCTGTGGTGCCATTGCCTGCCTTGTAAAGCAACTGCCCGTTGCGCTGGTTGATAACGGTGCTGCCCTGGTGGATCACCTGGTTGCCTGCACTGTCTAACGTTACTACGGAGCCGTCTGCCAATACCAGCGTGGCCTTGTTGGTGCCGGGCCGTATGTCTTCCACTGGCTGCGTACGCGCTGTTGTTACAGGCGTCTGTTTGTTGAGGCCCCACCACCCCGCTATCAACAGGAGCACGGCCGCTGCGGCCGCAGTTGCAATGCGCGGCCAGAGGGAACGCCGTTTTGCAGGCGCCGTGGCCTGCTGTATGTTTGACAGCAGCGCCTCACTTTGCTCGTCTGTGAAAACTTTCCCTGTAGGCGCAAAGCTGTTGTACGCTTCTTCCATCAGGCGTTTCACCGCTTCTTCATTCTCCGGCCGGCCGAGCAGCAGCGCCAGTTCATCCAGCTCTTCCTGGCTGGCGGTTTTCCCGAAGTACCGGAAGAATAAATAAGTCAGCCTCTCATTTGACATGCGGAAAGTTTAAGGGTACTATACACTAAAGACACACCGGAATAAAAAAGGGGTAATGCAGGGGGAATTTTTTTTACCGGTTCACCAGCATCAGTAAAAATAGCAGGAGCATGTTGATATGGGCCCGTACATACTGCGTGATGGAACGGAGGGCCAGCTTCATATGTTTTTTGGCCGTTTCTATGGAAATGCCCAGCTGGGCAGCAATTTCTTTGTGTTTCAGGTGCTGGTAGCGGCTGAGGAAATACACTTTCTGCTGCTGGGGCGGCAGCTGGGCTACCGCCACGTCTATCAGCGCCCGGTAATCTTCTTCCGGGGCCGGTACGTCCTGCGTGGCCACTTCTTCAAACTGGCTGGCCCAGCGCTGCTGCCGTACCTGTTTGTTGGCTTTTTCGCGGAGGCAGTTAAAAGTATGATTGCGGGAGAGAATGAACAGGTAATGTACAAAGTTGCCCAGCTCCGGCAGTGTTTCCCGTTTCACCCATAGTTTGATGAAAACTTCCTGCACAATATCTTCCGTCATCTCCAGGGATTCTGTGAGCCGGTGCACGTACGCGGCCAGCGGCTGATGGTACGCCCTGAACAGTTGTGCAAAGGCCTCCGGGTCTCCCTGCGAAACCTGTTTCAGTAGTAGCGGCTCATTATGTACCGGTTTTATGGCCAAACTGTTACTATTGGTTTGTTACTAAATTTAAAGAAAATAAAGTCACTTTTCATATTGTATGGTAACCGGCCCCATGAGCCCGGATGGCAGCAGGGGCGAATCCTTTTTATAGGGATTGTGCGTGGCGAAAGCGTACCGCCCGCTGGTGCGCGGTTTCCCTTCCAGCAGCCAGGCGGGCCATTGCCCGTTTTTCACACCATCGTCAGGCAGATGGGCGTCACCGATCAGCCTGTTGGGCCAGAGGTTGGCCACTTCTATTTCCAGCTGGTTGCTGCCGGGCCGGAGGGCGGTGGTAATATCCACTTTCCAGGGCGCCGTCCACACCACGCCAAGGTCATGGCCGTTCAGCCGTACGCGGGCCATGTGGTTTACTTTACCCAGATCAAGATAAATTTTACGAGGTGTGTCCATGTCGGGCATGTTGAACTGTTGTTTGTATACGGCTATGCCTGAATAATATTTGATGCCTTCTTCAGGGCGCTGCGTCCAGTCTTTCAGCTCATCAAAAATTATGCTGGCCGGCCCGCCCCACCTGGGGTTGAATGATACCGTCCATGCGCCGTTCAGTGTGGCGGCCACCGTATTTTCCGGGAAGTTAACAGCAGAACCGGTGGGTGTAGCAGTACCTTTTTCGAACACGATGAAAAAACTCTGGTAAGGTGCGAACGTGACGGGGATGGTTGTTCTGCTGTTGCTTGTATCAAACTCCGGCAGTGCGCGGATGTTGCCCGTCAATGGGTCCCACAGGGAAGGTGCGCCTGCTGTGGTGCGGAAGATACAATCCGTTTGCAGCGGCTGGCCTGTGCGGTTGGCCACAAAATAAATGTCCCTGCCTGCCATGGTGCGGTGCGTATAGCGTACCGGCCCTGGTGATGTAAAGTCTTCCGCCACGCCCATTTCCTGCAGTACCGCCGCGGTGGTCCCGTATTCCGGGTAGAGTGCGTCTTTTTCAGGGGAAAGGTTGCCGCCCCAAATCACTTTCCCTTTTCCATAAGGGCGGGTGGTTTGCTGCGCAGGCGGATGCAGACTGCCCCAAATAGTTCCGGCTACAGTGCGCACGTTCCTGTCTGAAGCGGGGTAGCCGGTCAGGCCCGGCGCCCTTACAGGAGGCGGGCCTGCTATGGTAGCCCCGTCATGTATCAGGCTGCGTATCTTTTCCAGCAGGGCGGGAGACATTATACCCGCATCCGGTAAAACCAGCACGCGGTAGCTGGCGCCGCCGGGGAATACAATGTTGCCCTGTTCCACCTTTGCCGCGTACAACTGCCCGGGCGCGCATCCGTCAAAATTGTAGCCTTTCCGGTCTGGCAATACTTCATCTCCTTCAAGCGCGGACGCCGGCGGACGAAACACATGCGGAGCGCCCTCCGGCGAGAGGTAAAGGATGTCTGCCACAGCGCGACCTTGTTGTAAAACAAACTGGCAGCGTGAAATATATTGATGATAACCGCCGGCCATAGGCCACCACGTTTGCCCCCTGTCCCAATGCACGCCGTAAGGCCCCATGGTCATGCCCGGACGGAGGGAGTCATTCAGCGCCTGGTTAATGAAAGTATGGTACACCAGGCGGTTGATGCCGGCGGCAAAAGCCCAGTCTCCCTGTTCCTTCATAGCGCCGGGGTATTGTTTCCATGATTCATTGTTCTGCGCAGTGAAAGCTTCTGCCGGTACCAGGGAAATGCCGTTCACGTGCGCAATGGAAACTGCTTCAATACAACTGAAAGAAGTATTGAAGCCAAAGCCTTTGCTCCAGAATTCGCACATGGGCATATCCGCTACAGCGCCCAGCTCGAGGTCTGCCGTGGGGTTCATGTCATACGGCTCAATGGAGAGCTGCAGGCCGTGGCGGTGACTGTATTTTTTCAGGTGCTGCGCGTGGTTGGCTATCACCAGTTCCTGCAGGGTGAGGCGCAGGTCCCAGAGAAAGCGTTCACTGATGGCCGGGCTTTCCACAATATGGCCCGCGTACACGGGAAAGAACGGCAGCGGGTCATAGCCGCGCCGTTGCGCAAAAATTTTCCGAAAGCCGGGCGTCCAGTTTTGTGCACCCATTTCCCAACTGTCCATGTGGAGTGTTTTTAATCCTCCCGGCCGCTGTGGATCTGGAGGTCCTACCCGGCGCAACAGCTTCCCCACATAAGCGTCAAGATGGGCGTTCATGGCTACTGAATCCAGCTTGTCCGCTTCAAACCCCAGCCCCGGAAATGGCGCCGGCCTTGTTACCGCGCCGTTGTTGCGGACGCCGAAACGCATGATGGTCCAGTTGCCGGGCGGCACTTTCCAGTTGAGCGTACCATCCGGCTGCAGTTTATTGGTAAGGTTTACGATCTGGCTCTTCCGGATGCCCGCAGGCTGGCGGGCCGTGTCTGGCGCCGGCAGGTACTGTTTAACGTTTGGCGCGGAGCTGTAGGGCGCGCGGTAGTAAAGCGCCTTTTCATCCACGTCTGTTATTCTCTCTTCCGGTGAGGGTGCGGGAAAGGCCAGCACCGCCACGTCCTCATAAAAATCGTTCCACTGTTTTTTCATAACCGGCGTTAAGCCGCCTTCGCCAAAGAAAGGCTTTTTGGGAGGAGGCACGGGCAGCTGGATGTTTTGCTGATAGGCGCCTGATACATTGATGCTGCTTGCCACCAGGTGCTGCATAGACTGGCGCGGCTGCACCCATGGCCCGCCGCTGCCGCTCCAGCCGGGACCTACGCCCAGCGTAACGGCAATGCCCAGCCGTTCAGCCTCCCGCATGGCATGGGCAAACAGCTCCTGCCATTGTTCGCTCAAAAAATCAACCGGCCCGCGGGGAATGCCCACGTTCACCTCCAGGAATACCACATAGCCGATGCCCGCGCGCTGCATAGATTCCAGGTCTGCCGTCATAGAGGCTTTTGACTGGTTGCCGTCCATGAAATACCAGTAAACGCCCGGTCTGGCGGAGGGCGGCGGATTAAGGAAGCCTGTTTTCAAGCTGTCTGACTGTTGGCCACTGGCAAGCGCCAGCATTAAAAGCAGGAAATTCATCATAACGGGGCAATTCGGAAACTAAGTTAATTGTTGGCGGCGGATTGGGCATCCTGTAGTTTCCTGCCCCGTTTTTTGCACTCTTCACCGTATTATGTAACTTGAAAGGAATAGCTGTCACGCATGAACTATCAAACATTTCAACCCCACCCGGACCTGGAGGCATTGATAAAATGCTACTGGACACTTGAAGTGCCTGCGGAGCCGGCTGCAACAAAGCAGCGCATCCTTCCTGACGGGTGTATTGAAATGATCTTTATACTGGGCGATGATGTAAAAAGATATACATCGGGAGAAGAATATATTCTCCAGCCGCGCGCTATGCTGCTTGGCCAGATCAGCGAACCGTTTTTTGTTGAGCCAACCGGCGTGGTCAGTTCATTTGCCATCCGTTTTTATCCTTACAGCTTCGCCAACTTTACCACAACGCCCGTGAAAGACCTGGCTAACAGAGAAACGCCCATCAGGCTGCTGTTTGAAGAAAAACTGGCGGCAGACCTGGAGCATGCCATTGTGAACGCTGCCGATACACAGGAGAGGATTAGAATTATGGACGATTTCTTTTTACAGAGATTGAAAGAAGAGATCGTTATTGACAGCATCCTGAAATCTACCATAGACACGCTGCTCTCCGCCGGCGGAAGCGCAACAACCAGCTCGCTGCTGAAAGGGGAAGTATCAAAGAGAAGGCAGCTGGAAAGGAAATTTTCAAAGCAGGTGGGGTTAAGCCCCAAACAGTTAGGCAGGATCATCAGGCTGCAGACTGCTTTAAAGATATTGCTGAACCAGCCGGATGAAAGCCTGACCAGTATTGCCTATGAAAGCCAGTATTACGATCAGTCTCATTTCATAAAAGACTTCAGGGAATTTACCGGCGTTAACCCGAAGGAATTTTACGGCAATGATGAATTGGCCTTATCCTCCCTCATCTACACATAAACCCTGACCTGTCGCATTTTTACAATTTTCCGCTTTAGCCGGGTCCTATTTTTGTGTGAAAGAAAAAATACAACACATGGAGCACTTCATTTGGTTTTTCGAGATCCCGGCAATTGACTTTTCCAGGGCTACATCATTTTACAGGGCCATATTAGGTATTGACATCGAAGTAGTAGATATGAACGGCATCCAGATGGGGCTGTTCCCTAATGATGGCAAAGCGGTATCTGGCGCTGTGGTTAAAGGGAATTACAAACCTTCGGCGGAAGGCGTGATCGTTTACCTGAACGGAGGAGATGATCTGCAAACGATTTTGGACAAGGTGGTGGCCGCAAGTGGTAAAGTGCTTGTTCCCAAAAGCGAAATAGGGCCGGATATAGGCTTTTACGCCTTGTTCATGGATACGGAAGGGAACAGGCTGGGTTTGCATTCTCAAGGTTAGCCCATTTTTCAGGCCAGAGCGAAAAAAACATAGATGCCACGCCAGCGCATGCGCTGGCGTATTTGTATCCGGTGCAACACCTGTAATAGTCGGCTACCAGATCGATTTGTAAATAAAGTTGACTAAATTCGGTCAGTAGTTTCGCATTTAAATAATCACAGACAATGAACAGATTCACCGTAAAAGCATTTGGCACAGAAGCGCCCGAAGCGGACCTGAAGCAAATGAACATAGAACGCAGAGAGGTAACCGCAAAGGACGTAGAGATAGATATCTTGTATTGCGGCGTCTGCCACTCCGACCTGCACACCGCGCGTAACGAATGGCATGGCACCGTTTACCCGAACGTGCCTGGCCACGAGATCATTGGCCGCATTACAAAGGTTGGTAAAGACGTTACCAAATTCAAGGTGGGAGACCTGGCCGGAGTGGGCTGCATGGTAGATAGCTGCCGGGAATGCGAGAGCTGCCGGGAAGGGCTGGAGCAATACTGCGAAAAAGGGAACATACAGACCTACAACGGCCATGAAAAATACCTTGACCAGCAAACCTTCGGCGGTTATTCCGAACGGGTAGTGGTAGACCAGGACTTTGTTCTCCACATTCCCGCCAACCTGGACCTCGCCGCCACGGCTCCTTTGCTGTGCGCCGGCATTACCACCTATTCCCCCCTGAAGCACTGGAACGTTGGGCCGGGTCAGAAAGTCGGCATCGTTGGCATCGGCGGCCTCGGCCATATGGGCGTGAAGCTGGCAAAGGCCATGGGCGCACATGTGGTCGTGATCACCACCTCCGCCGCAAAAATTGATGATGCCAAACGCCTGGGGGCGGATGAAGTCATCCTTTCCACAGACGAGGCGCAGATGAAGAGCAACGCCGGTACCCTGCATTTCATCCTGGACTGTGTGTCCGCTTCCCACAACATCAACGCCTATTTAAAACTGCTGAAGAGGGACGGCAGCCTCACGCTGGTAGGCGCCCCGGAACACCCCCTGCCGGTTGCGCCGTTCAGCCTGATTCCCATGCGGAAGAGCTTTGCCGGCTCCATGATAGGCGGCATCCGCGAAACGCAGGAGATGCTGGATTTCTGCGGGGAGCATAATATTACGTCTGATGTGGAGATGATCCGCATACAGGATATCAATAAAGCGTATGAGCGGTTGTTGAAGGGGGATGTGAAGTATCGGTTTGTGATTGATATGGCGTCGTTGAAGAAGTAAAGTTTCATCTTATAGAACAAACGGGTTGCTCAACACTGAGCAGCCCGTTGCTTTTAATCAGATGTGGATGAAGGGACTAGAACCTCCATGCCACGCGGCAATATAATATCAACGACGTTCTTATGCTCGGCTTCCGCTAGCTGAGTAAAAGCATTAAATCATTTGATTCTTCAACGATCCATGTGTTTTCTCTAATGAGCTTTTCTATCAATTGCTTTTGGCTCTCGGTGTATAAATGGGCAGACAGCCCTGACAAAAGCGTTGGAGCCTCTGGATTTTTCCATAAACTCTTATGTTCAGATTTTATAATATCTTTCGGTTCTCCATTGGGGGTTAATAGTTGAATAGTTGGAATCTTGTCTTTTACAAGCCGGAAGATATCTAAACCATCATAATCCCAATCACACATATAATAAATGGGAAGGTTCCTGTTTTGCGAATAAATAAGTTTCTCTACATTCCTACCACCAGCGTACCATAGTTCAATATTGTTTTTCCTAGGTCTTTCAGGCATTTTGAGAAAGTATAAATTCTCACAAAGCACGATTGCCTTGGGATTATGACATTGAAGAATATATAGATATTGAAAATCTCGACTGTCCGAAAAGGAGTCTATTTTTAAAATCGTCCTTACGGCTCGCTCGAGCGCTTCGCTAGAATCGAGGTGCTTTTCATGCTTAAAAAACATCAAAGAAACGCCCCGTCGTGTCTCATTTGAATCTTTTATTTGTTGACGAATATCTTCCAAATCCCCATTATCCATCTGACGCTTCATTTCTCTTAGTCTCAAGATATCATCTAGTTCAAATCTGCACTGAGGTGTATCTTCTCCTATTGCAATTAATAACTCAAGGCATTCATTATATTTATCTAGATAACGATTTTCGAAAGTGTTTCTGAAATTGCCGTTGGCAGTAGTGAGTATATCTTTTTTAGTAAATAGCAATTCTTTGGTTTGATACGTATGATATCTGAATACAGCATCTTCAGCTAAGGTTGTTCTATTCTTTGTTCTTCCGTTTTTGTAAAGTTCATGTAGAGACTTAAAGGATTGCCAATTCATTGTATCCTCGATTTTAGGTAATTATCTAATTCCATTCTAAATTTATTAGTCCTAAAGTAACTCATTACTTTAGGATAATTGATATCCTTATTTTCTTTTCCAGGGATAAGTTGATGTATGATCCAACCTTCATCATCGCCAATTGCATATGGCTTCGGTGTCATAGTAATGATTTGGTAGCCATATTCTTTAGCAAGAATCGGAAACATTCCAAAATTCACACTATCCAAGGTTGCCGATTCCTCTAAAATAATGAATCTAAGGCCAGATCGGCTACCATCCTGTACCACAGATAACCTAGCGATACCTAGAAGTGCAATCGCAGTATAACTTTCTCCTGTGCTTCCTGGAATATCCTTGCCTTTTTCATCGGTCAGCTTGCTCCTTAACATAAAGTATCTTTTGGGATTCAAAAGATCCTCTATGGTTACTCGAGATTTATTGCCGGAGAAATTCATATAAAAGTTCTCTACAAATTGTTGTGGGTTCATTTCCCAATTTATACCAGTATCGGCGATGCTATGAGCTGATTTTCTAAGTTGTTCGATCCACCTGATATCTAGTTTGGGAGCTGGATTAAAATCAATACGGAAGAAAAAGCGATTGCTTATGAGTTTTCCTCTGAAAAAGTCATTGAGGGATTGTACTAATTCTTTATATTTATCGAAGTAACTTTCCGTCTTTCCGAAGACCTTTATTAAGCTACCCAATAGATCATCTGTAATAGCCAGCAGTTCAGTATTTAATACCTCAAGATGGCTAGTAATTTCGTCAAGTGTGCGTATTTTAGAGCCTAGTAAAGCTTGTTCCAATACTTCGAAGGAAAAATTCTTGTTGCTAATCTGTTCGTTCACACGGATATCTCTACGATCTTTTGTTTCTTCATACTTACCCGTCATTTGGCTATATTCACTTATGTAATTACCGTTTGCATCATCATAAGCAGATTGCAAACTCTTGATTTCTTGAAATAGAGAGGCATCTCCAGGATCATCCGGCAATTGATTCTCCGGGTACTTAATTTGATACAATTTGTGCTGCTTTGTCAATTCAGTTTCAGCATCTTTTAGTGTAGCTAATGACTCTTCGTGGTTTTTCTTTAACAATGGCAGATTCCCATCAATACTATTTAATTCCGATTGTTCTCCATTAAATTGCTTGCTAAGGCTTTCGTAACGATTTTTAGCAAATTTAGCCCTAATCTTAATCTTTTCTAGTAAGATTTGATACTCTACTCCTTCCATAGCAATGCCATACTGCCTTTTGGCGTTCTCTATCTTTTCCATCTCCTTTCTTTGTCGCACCCTCAGATCAACTATTTTGTAATTTACGACCGCACATAGCTGTGCAGCATGCCTATGCCCTCTAATTTTTGTGGGATCAGATAAATCAATGTCAAAATCATAATCAAAAGCCTCCTTAGGTATCTTGCCATTATCCAAGTTGCTATAGATGTCCTTTTGCTTTTGTAGATCCTTATCCTGGTCATTAAGGTATTCTTCCAATTGCGTAATACTACTGAATTCCATTCTAGATGAATCAGGCATAAGCATTGATGACACCGGCACAAATTCGTTCAATGGTCCTGCTTTGAACCACCACCCCCTATTGTCCTTATCTTCCGTAATGTCTAAATCTTGTATTAAATTGGCAGATTCAGTATAACGTGTTCCTTCCAAGGCTGCTTCAGGCTTAGAAAGGGCCACTGTCCTCAGATGTACCAAGACAGCCTGCTGTGCTTGGCTCAAAGTTTTATTTAATGATAATGCCTGTACAAAAAGATTATTCTTTGCTGCCTGCTGCAAGGCTTCTCTAAAACTAGCAAGCTTTAACTCTTTGTTTTCCAGATCACGTATTCTGCTTCTTAGCCAGTCATCTTGTTCTTTTTTTTTACGGTTCATGCCAATAATTGTAGCATATCGTTGCAGTACTGATTTGGATTTATTAATATTCTCCTCATAGTACCTGGCATCCTTTTCCATAAGACCGGTAACCCCATCAAATGGTGGCTCATGCATAAGGCCTTCTGTTTCAATGCTATTTAGTACCCGCTCTTCTTCTTTTAGCTCTTCTAGTGAGTCAAACAAAGATTGCATTCCCATCAAATCAGTAAAAGTATCGTATTCCTTTTGAGCAGTTATGTTTGCACTAGCCACTAATCTTGTAAATTTATCTGAACGGTCACATAAAAATTTAAGTCTATCCTGTTTGTTTTTAATTTCTATATCAAGTTTAATAAACTCTTTTTGTGTTTTAAATCTATTATGAGAAGCTATCAAGCATGAAGTGTAATCAAGCTTATGCTCTGCATCCTTTTTTTCCTCATTGTATTTTTTCAGCTTTCTTAAATCGTCTTGTTTATTTGAAATGTCTACTATCTGATCCTTTGTTGCTTTAAATTGGTGTAGTAGTCTACGAATAGTCTGATCCTGATGGCTGTATTCTTGGTTGATTTCAATCTCGTCTTCCTCAAACAGGTATTCAATAAGGCTTTTGGAGCTGTCAATATCTAAAGATTTAGATTTAGAGAAAGCTTGAATTACCTTTGCGAACGCCTTCAAATTACTTTCTTTCACTAAATTAATAGGTAATAATTCATTGTGATAAAGCCAACTATAATAGGCACCTCTTTCCTCCCGTGTACTAAAATAGTGGATATACAAGTTATGCTTTTCGGGGAGATTCCTAGCCAATTCGTCGAGTGTATATGCTTCTCTGTTAGGTCTTAGAAAATCATTACTAAAAAGCAATTTTTCAGCAATAAATGTATGTTGATCCAGCTTGCCATCCGCAAGATCAATAGAAGCGGTAATGATAAAGGGTTTTACTAAATGAAGTCCTTGGGTCAATATAGCAGCACCAATAGCAATAAAATTACCTTTTGTCACTTCAACATTAAAGCAAACATAACCCACTCCACTTTCATAAGGAAGTTTTTCTATTTTTCTGCCTTTTTTATCAATGCCCTCTGTAGCGAACTTTATATACTTTGAGTCTGCCACGAACACAATTTGAAAAAGATCTGCTATAATGGATTTCCCGACACCGTTAGAACCAGTAAAGTCAGTTCTTGTCGCATGTAATAGATAATCCTGGTTATAGTGCTTTAATAGGCAAACAGTGGATATTGAATATAAAAGTGGAGTCATAATGGTTTTATTTCTTTCAAAAACACGTCGATATTTTCGATTTCATTTTTATAGATTTCAATAAAATGATAAATAGTGGGTAGGATAGTAAAGTGAATGGCTTCTTCCGAATCCACTTTTTCTATCAGTCCAATTCTATGGAAGAAATTGATTACTGTTCCAAAGTTCTTTTTCACCATTTCCCATTCTTTATCTGTATAATCAGGTCTTACATCAGTAAAAAATAACCGCTGATAAGCTTCCCTGTGTTCACCTTGTTCTATTTCAAACTTGATGTCGTCCCATTGAAATTTCTTATCGTAGCTGAATAGATTGGAAAAATAAAGGTTAGCCAACATGAAGGCAACAATGGTCTGCCTGGCCTCAATTTCTAAATAAAGTAAAGGATTGGAAAGCCTTCCTTTGCCAGATATGGGAAACTCAAGGTAAAAATAGGCAACATTATCATGCGTTCGCCTTTCTAACTTTAATCCGTAAAGGGTATCATAATAATATGCAAACTCATTCTCAAATTCATCCAACAAAGCAAAGAGGGATGGAAAGGAAGGCGTAATATGCTTACCTCTTAATAATTCGATATTCAATTCAGCAAAGTGTTGTTGTACTTGAATATTGCTCAAGAAGCTAAATTCCTGTTGTTCCGTACTGTTACTTTCCATATATGAAGACTGTTATTACTACTTTGTAGCTCTTCTTTTATTTCAATAAAGTTCTCTTCAGTGAGGTTGCGAATAAATTCATATCCTGTTTGAACACCTATCTCAATGCTATTTTCCTGTTGTGTAATTTCAAATATTCGTTTACTTAGATCTATGCTCTTTGCAGTTTCCAAGTCCCTTTGTGCTTGTTCGAAATATTCTTGTATAAGGGCTTGTTTGGCCAATTCTAACTCAAACTGCGATTGTTGATCAACCTCGTATTCTTCATCTGTTTTCTGTTCGAAAGGTATTGTTCGCTTCAAAAATCCCAGATCATAGTAACGTAGCGTTCTGAAGCGGAATTTCTGCTGCACCCAATCTCTACGTGGAAAACTATCTGGTAATGTTATCCATTGTGGAGGTTGATCAGCCTTACTATTTTCTAAAAGATATACTAGCATTTTTTTAAGACTAAGTTTGAAGTGGGACTGAACTCTTAAGGTCTCTTGCAATTCCTTTATTTTAGATCCAGCAAAAACCATTTTCATATTAATCACATCTAATTGCTTGTCTACTTTATCAAAGAAGGTATTTACTTCCTCTTTGATACGAATGGCTGTTTGACAGTTGTGTTGCATCTTCTGATAATACTCAAGGTCATCATACCGGTGTGCTGATGGTTCTTGCTCAACCCTGCCAGCAAAAATCTCAACGATATCTCTTAATTGGTAATGGACCTCCACCTTCATTCTAATAGCTTCCGTAATTTGTCGTGCTTTATCCCCCAGTATTTGAAAGTTGGCTGAAAACTGCTCTAGAATTTGAATAGCAGAAAGATTATCTGCCTCTAATATTCGGTTAAGTGCTTTTACGGCATCATCCACTGATAATTTTAGGCCCTCCAGATGCCCTGTCACCATTTGACGGGCATTATTCTGAAATCCAAACTTAAACCAGCTTTGCAGGTTGCTTATATCTTCGGTTGCATTATTAGGTAGTTTAAAATACATTTCAAATGTATCCTTTAGAGGAAATTTAAGATAAGGGTTATTAATGCGATGTATTGCTATTTCTACAATCTTTTCAGCATGAGGAGTAAGAATAAATTGATTTGACTTGGAGGGAGCGCGTTCTATAAAGGTTCGCAATAGTCCCTTGAAAGTCCTTTCGATTTGCCGATCTTTACCAGTATCTAAAAAAGGCAGGCGTGAGGTATCCACAATGGCCTGTTTTATTTCCGTATACTGCATCTCTAAAGATGGGTAATTAATATATAGATGATATAATACTAAAAATTCGAATTCAGTTGGAAATAGTTCTCCATACGAATGGAAAATACGTTCCAAGCTAATAGATTTATCTTGTTTGCTACTGGTTACATTCATTGTAAAGAGACTTTGGGTAAGTATTGTTTTTCGTTGTTAACATTGCATATTTCTTTGACGTATACTTATACTCAGATCACTCCTCTACCCTCGTAGGAGTCTTAGAGGATCAGTTATAGTAAAATTTATTGTTTGTCCTAAAGCATTTGTATGATTGTGCTTATTCGGAGTCGCACGTATGGGTTTTTCTGGGGATATGCCTCAATTTTTATTTGACAATTTAACAATAAAAATTTAATGTTTGATGACAAATTTTCAATCTTTGATATCGTAGTTGAAACCTTACGGAGCCATGCATTTATTTGGTAGCAAATAATTTCAAGTAAATCCTATGTGAGCCTATTAGATGGAAATACCTCTAAAGAGGGAGGAAGTATTTTACTTTAGCTATCCAAAGGCATAATGTTTGAGATCTTTACGCGCCTCGATATTTTTTGAATAGGAGATATAGAGCAATCTAGCGTAAATCTGTGGGTCAACTTACATTTTATTATGGAATCCACGTGCCTCATAGAGTCCCGTTGGGTTCTGAAAATAGCAAAACCCGCCATAATAGCGGGTTTTGAATTTCTTGTGCGGATGAAGGGACTCGAACCCCCATGCCTCGCGGCACCAGATCCTAAGTCTGGCGTGTCTACCAATTTCACCACATCCGCAATTCCCCTCCCGAAAAAGGTCTGCAAAGGTATCCTTTTTTGACAATTTTAAAAATATTTATAACATATCCGCCAAAGGCCCATAAACCCCGGTTTGACCCCTCGCCGGATGCGGCCGTGCTTCGCTTTACCATCTGCCCAACTGCTGTTTACCCCGCCGGAAATTCCCCCACAAACAAGTTTGCATCCTGCCCGTCGAAAAAATGCAAAACCATTGCCAGTAACGGCTTTCCGAAGGTTGGGGCCATTAAAACCCTCACCAGGCAAGGCCTTCAGGCCGAAACGAACGAAGGAGTAACGAAGGAGTAACGAACAAGTAACGAACAAGCAGTTTTCCGTTACTTGTTCGTTGCTCACCTAGGGTAGCTTCGTTACTCCTTCGTTCAAAACGGTAATTTCCCCCCAGGTCACCGGCAGTATCCGCCCGCCACAGAAAAGTAACGAATTGAACCTCAACCCTTTCCCGCCGCTTCTTATACTGCCGTCTATTTCGTAATTTTGGAGTTAGCATGGAAACTGTGACCGTTCAAAAATATAACCTCAACGAAGAGCAGGAGAAGAAAGAGATAGTCCGGCATTACCGGGCCCTTTTACGAGCCCTCAAACCCCGCCTCAAGAAGGGGGACCGGGAACTGGTTCGTACCGCCTTTGAAATGGCTGCCGATGCCCATAAGGATATGCGCCGCAAGTCCGGGGAGCCCTATATCCTCCACCCGCTGGCCGTGGCCCAGATCACCGTGGAAGAAATAGGCCTGGGGGTGCGCTCCGCCATCTGCGCGCTGCTGCATGATACCGTGGAAGACACCGAAGTAACGCTGGAAGACGTGGAACGGGAGTTCGGTACTGAAATCGCCCATATTGTAGACGGGCTCACCAAAATTTCAACCGTCATAGACTCCAATACCAGCACCGCCCAGGCGGAAAACTTCAAAAAAATACTGCTTACCCTGGCGGATGACCCCAGGGTGATCCTCATCAAGCTGGCAGACCGCATGCATAACATGCGCACGCTGGACAGCATGAGCCGCGAAAAACAGCTGAAAATAGCCTCCGAAACGGTGTTTATCTACGCCCCCCTGGCGCACCGCCTGGGCCTTTACATCATCAAGAGCGAGATGGAAGACCTGGCCATGAAATACACCGAACAGGACCAATACCGCGAAATTGCCCGCCGCCTCAAGGAAACCAAGCGCGAGCGCACCCGGTACATCAACGAGTTTATCAAGCCTATCAAGGAAGTGCTGCAGGAAGAAGGCTTCCAGTTCGAGATATATGGCCGCCCCAAAAGCATCCATTCCATCTGGAACAAGATCAAGACCAAGGGCGTGCAGTTTGAGGAAGTGTATGACCTCTTTGCCATCCGCATCATCCTGGATACGCCGCTGGAAAAGGAAAAAGCAGACTGCTGGAAGGTGTATTCCATCATTACGGACTTTTACCACCCCAGCCCTGAACGCACGCGGGATTGGTTGAGCAACCCCAAAAGCAACGGCTATGAGGCCCTGCACGTGACCGTAATGGGCCCCAATGGCAAATGGGTAGAGGTGCAGATCCGCTCCAAGCGTATGAACGACTACGCGGAAAAAGGCGTGGCGGCCCACTGGCGCTATAAAGAAGGCAACCAGAGCGTGCAGGAGTCCAAGTTTGAGCAGTGGTTCAGCCAGATCAGGGAAATCCTGAACAGCCCGGATTCCAATACGCTTGACTTCCTGGCGGACTTTAAAAGCAACCTGTTCACGGAAGAGATTTATGTATATACCCCCAAAGGAGACCTCAAAATACTGCCGGTAGGCTCTACCGCGCTTGATTTTGCCTATTCCATCCACAGCGCCGTGGGCAACAAGTGTATTGGCGCCAAGGTGAACTACAAGCTGGTGCCCCTCAGCCACAAGCTGCGCAGCGGAGACCAGGTGGAGATCATCACCTCCAACAAGCAGAAGCCTTCGGAAGACTGGCTCAACTTTGTGCTCACCGCCAAAGCCAAAAGCAAGATCAAGGACGCGCTCAAGGAAGAAAAGCGGAAGGTGGCCATGGACGGCAAGGAGCTGCTGCACCGCAAGCTGGAGCACATGAAAGCCTCCCCCAGCCAGTACAACATCAACGAACTGGTGCAGTTCTACAAACAGCCGTCTCCGCTAGACCTCTACTACCAGGTGGCGGTGCGCAACATAGACCTGAAGGAGCTGAAGCAGTTCAACGTGCTGGGAGACAAGCTGGAGCCGCCCAAGCCGGTGAAGCAGCAGCATGAGCCGGTGGTAGAGGAGCACCACAAGCAGCCCTCCAAAAAGGATGCGGAACTGATCATTTTCGGGGAAAGCTCGGACAAGATTGCCTACAAGCTGGCCAACTGCTGCCGCCCCATTCCCGGAGACGACGTGTTCGGCTTCATCACGGCCAGCGAAGGCCTGAAAATTCACCGCACCAATTGCCCCAACGCCGCGCAGCTGCTCTCGCATTACGGGCACCGCGTGGTAAAGACCAAATGGGTGAAAAACCGGGAAATCTCCTTCCTCACAGGCCTCCGCATTATTGGTATGGACGACGTAGGGGTGATCCACAAAATCACCAATATCATCTCCGGCGAGCTGAAGATCAATATTGCGGGGCTCACTATTGAGTCCAGGGAAGGCCTCTTTGAAGGGCTGATCAAGGTGTTCGTGCATGACAAGGACGAGCTGGACGAGCTGGTGGAGCGCCTGAAGGGCCTGGAAGGCATCCAGAGCGTAAGCCGGCTGGAAGATTAATTTAATTTCCTGGCACAATTCATTCAATCGCCTTATTTTTGCTCCTTCTTTTAAACCATAAATCACTTTTAAACAATGGTAGATGTACTGCTGGGGCTGCAATGGGGCGACGAAGGCAAGGGCAAGATCGTAGACTATTTTGCGGGCAAATATGACATTATAGCCCGTTTCCAGGGCGGCCCCAACGCCGGGCATACCCTGTATGTCAATAATCAGAAAGTAGTGCTGCACACCATCCCCTCCGGTGTGTTCCACGGCAATACCCTCAACCTCATTGGCAACGGTGTGGTGCTGGACCCCGTTACTTTCAGGAAAGAATGCCAAACGGTGGCCGCACTGGGCATTGACCTGAAAAAGAACCTTTTTATTGCGGAAAAGACCCATATCATAGTACCTACCCACCGGGCGCTTGACAAGGCTTCCGAGCTGTCCAAAGGCCACGAAAAGATCGGTTCCACCCTCAAGGGCATCGGTCCCGCGTATATGGACAAAACCGGCCGTAACGGCCTGCGGGTAGGGGATGTGCTGCATCCTGACTTTGAGGTGCTGTACGGCAAGCTCAAGGCCAAACACCTGCAGCTCCTGGCTAACTACGACTTTACCGAAGATATCACCGAATGGGAGAAAGACTTTTTTGAAGCGGTGGCCTTCCTCCGGGAAATGAACATCGTAAGCGGGGAATACTGGCTGAACAACCATTTGAAGGCCGGTAAAAAAGTGCTGGCAGAAGGCGCTCAGGGCAGCATGCTGGACGTTGACTTCGGCACCTATCCTTTTGTGACCTCTTCCAACACTATATCTGCCGGCGTTTGCACCGGCCTGGGCATTGCCCCCAAATGGATCCGCGAAGTGATCGGCGTTACCAAAGCCTACTGCACCCGTGTAGGCAGCGGCGCCTTCCCCACAGAGCTGGAAGATGAAACCGGCGAAACACTGCGCCAGGCAGGCCACGAGTTTGGCGCCACTACCGGCCGTCCCCGCCGCTGCGGATGGATAGACCTGGTAGCGCTTGATTATACCTGCATGCTCAGCGGCGTTACCCAGCTGGTGATGACAAAAAGTGATGTGCTGGACGCTTTCGACACCGTGAATGCCTGTGTAGCATATGAAATCAACGGTAAGCAAACGAAAGAAATGCCCTTCCAGATCAACGGCCTTACCATCAAACCCGTGCTGGAAAGCTTTTCCGGCTGGTCTGCCCCTACGGCTGCAAGCCGCGAGTACAATGCTTTGCCCGGTGAAATGAAAAAATTCTTATCTTTTGTGGAGAGCTACCTTGGGGTACCTGTACAATACGTGTCAAACGGCCCTGGACGGGATCAGATACTCGAAAAGTAAAGTCAAAAAAATACAAAAAAAAGAGTCAAAAAAAAATTTGGCGAATCAAAAAAACTGTTAAAACTTTACCCTAGAATCTAATTGTAACGTACCATTATGAAATCAAAATCTGATAAAGAAAAAGAGACTAAAAAAACTACTTCACCAAAGACTGACAAAGCCTCTGAAAAGAAGGCTGCTGCAAAGCCTAAGAAGGAAGTAGATGAGGATGAAGAGGAGGATGAGGAGGTTGCTCCCCGGAAGTCTGCTGCTTCAAAAAAATCAGATAAGCTTGCGGCAAAATCCAAAGAAGAAGATGATGAGGATGATGACGACGGTGATGATGATGACGATGCGCCGAAAAAAGGTGCAAAGAAACCAGCCAAAGCCGGCGGCAGAAAAAAGAAAGATGATGACGATGATGAAGATGAGGATGATGACGACTTTGATGACGATGACGATGCCTGGGAAAAAGGGGAGGATGAGGACTACGATCCTGATTTTGAAGAGTTTGATATGCCGAAACCAAAAAGCAAACGCGGCCGCCCCGGTAAAAAATCTGCCGATGACGATGATGACCTGGGCATAGATGACGAGTTCAAGGATATGGGCTTGTTTAACGACCGCTTTGATGATGACGATGATGATTTCTAATCTGTAAACGTGCTATCATACAGTTTTCCTGTAAATAATATAAGCGCATTCAAAGAACAAATGTTGAGCTGGGGTAACCGGTTCAACATTTGTTGTTTTTTGGACAATAATGAATACCGCCTCCCCGGCGGCAGTGCTGAGGCCCTCCTGGCCGCAGGCGCTGCAGAGATATTACAGTGCCCCGCCGGCACGGCTTTCCATCAGCTCCGCGAGTGGCATGCCGCCCGCCCCGGCTGGCTCTTTGGCCACCTGGCGTATGATCTGAAAAACGAAACGGAAAAGCTCACTTCTTCCCACATTGACGGCATCGGTTTTCCTGACCTCTGTTTTTTCAGGCCGCGTTATTTGCTGCGGCTGGGCGCCGGTAAGCTTACCATTGAAGCCGGGGACCTCACTGCACAGGAAGCGCAGCAGATATTTAACGCCTGCCTGCAGGAGCGGCCCGCCGGCAGCCAGCTTGCGCTGACCAATGCCGCCCCGCTGCAGGCGCGGATGAACCGGGAGCATTACCTCCATTCCGTCAACGCCCTGAGGGAGCACATCCGCAAGGGTGAGTGTTACGAAGTGAACTTCTGCCGGGAGCAGTTCCTGGAAACCGGCCTCACTGACCCGCAGCAGCTCTTCCACCGGCTCAACCACCTGTCTCCCGCGCCCTTTGCCGCCTATTACAAACTGCACCACCGCTACCTGGTTTGCTCCAGCCCCGAAAGGTTTTTGCAGAAAAAAGGCAGCCGCATTATTTCCCAGCCTATAAAGGGCACGGCTAAACGCGCGGCAGACCCTGCGCAGGATGCGGCCCTGCAGCAGGCCCTGCGCAGCAGCGCCAAGGAGCAGTCAGAAAATGTGATGATCGTAGACCTGGTGCGGAATGACCTTTCGCGTACCGCGGTGCAGGGCAGCGTGCGGGTGGAGGAACTGTTCGGCATCTACACCTTCCCGCAGGTGCATCACATGATCTCTACCGTATCTGCCACGCTGGATGAACAACGGTTCCACTTCACAGACGCCATCCGCCATGCTTTTCCCATGGGCTCCATGACCGGTGCGCCAAAAGTGCGGGTGATGGAACTGATAGAACAATATGAAAAAACGCGGCGCGGGCTGTTTTCAGGGGCTGTTGGCTACATTACGCCGGAGGGGGATTTTGATTTTAACGTAGTGATCAGGAGCATCCTTTACAACGGCGAGCAAAAGTATATTTCGTTCCAGACCGGCTCTGCCATTACGTTTTACAGCGATGCGGAAAAGGAGTTTGAAGAATGCGGCCTGAAAGCAAAGGCGCTGGTAGCTGCGCTGGGGCTTTAGCGTTTCTCCCGCAAAAGCTGCTCCATGGCCTCCGCCACGGTAGGGTAAGAAAACTGGAAACCTGTTTGCAGTATTTTCCCGGCAGATACTTTCACGCTCTTCAGCACCTCCACGCTCATTTCTCCCAAAGCCACCTTCAGCGCAAATGCAGGTACGTGCAGGGTAACAAAACTGTTGCCCTTGGCCGCGCGCGCCAGCGAAGTAACCAGCTCATGATTGGTGGCGGGGTGAGGGGCCACGGCGTTGTATACCCCGTTCAGGTCGTCGTTTACCAGCGCATTGAAATATAGCCGCACCAGGTCTTGCAAATGTATCCAGCTTACCCACTGCTCCCCGCTGCCCATTACGGCGGCAAAACCCAGCTTAACGGGCTTGTAGAACTCCTTCAGGGCGCCGCCCCGCAGGCTCATTACCAGTCCGGTACGTAAGATGATCACCTTTTTGCCCAGCTCTTCCATCTGCCGCACGCTATTCTCCCAGGCCTGGCAGGTGGTGCCCAGGAAATCATCTGCCGCGGGGTCGTTTTCTGTAAAAATGCTGCCGGTATAGGGGCCGTAGTAGCCGGTGGCGGAAGCGCTGATCACCTTCCGCACCTTGTTGGGGTGGAGGCGGAGGTGGTCATGCAGCAACTGGCTGCCTTGCACCCGGCTGTTGAGGATCTCCTGTTTCCGGGCGCCCGTCCACCTGCCCTGGGCCACGTTGGCGCCGGCCAGGTGAATAATATGGTCTGCCTGCCGTAAGGCGGTGGTATCCAGTACCTTGCGGTCAAGGTCCCAGCGGGCGTACTCTAACTGGGGGTGGTCTGAGGCCATTTTCCGGCGGCTGAGCACAATCACTTTAAATCCCCTTTCAATGAGAAAGGCCGTTAGTGCCCGGCCTACAAGGCCTGTGCCGCCCGTAACCAATACCGTATCCATCATATAATTAACGCCAGCTTTTTTGGAATAAATGGTGGGATAAATTTACAGAAATAATTGCGCCTGTTTTAAAAACAATGTCCGTACAGCCCAAATATATGCCGCGCAACCCGTCAGGCTTTGCAATCACACAATTTTCGTGTAGGTTTGGAGCAAGAGCTTGCATAAAATCGGGTATTACAGCGTTTATCCTATATCAAAATCTTAAATAATTATCCATGCGCATTCGTCATATCGTACAAATTTGTGTGTTCGTGCTGTGCAGTACGATGGCCACTGCCCAAAAGATCACTTATTCAGAACCGGAGCGGGACGATTACAAAACCACGGAATTTGAGATCATCGGCAGGGTTTCCGGGAACATCCTGGTGTATAAGGCCGACCGCGGCGAATATCATATCTCCGTATATGATAACGCCATGCAGCTGAAAGATCGTGTGAAGCTGGACTTTTTACCCAAAAAACTGATCAGCGTGGATTTTGTGAATTACCAGGATAAAGCGTTCATGATCTACCAGTTTCAGCGGAGAGATGCGGTGTACAGCTTCTGCGGCACCGTAAACGGAGACGGGCAGTTCCTGGCCGCGCCCATTATGGTAGACTCCACCCGCATCGGCAACTTTTCACGGGAAAACAAGATATACTCGGTAGAAATATCGGAAGACAAGAACCGCATCCTGGTGTACAAGATCAACCAGGACAAGGAAGACAACCACGTGTTCTATACCTTCTTGTATGACAGTTCTTTCAACCTGGTGAACAACAGCCGCGTGTCTCTCCCCATGGAGGCCAAACGCCAGTTCCTCAGCAACTTTAACCTGAATAACGAAGGAGACCTCATTTTCACCAAGCTGGAGCGCACCAGTAACCGGGACTACATCGTAAACGGCAACGTGGTGATGAAACGGGCGGTGATAGACAGCTTTGAAGTATACCCCTTTGAAAGCAAAAACCTGCTGCTGGATGAGGTAAAGCTGAAGCTGAACAACCAGGAGAAACAGGCGCTCATCACCTCTTTTTATTACAAGCAGAAGCGGGGCAATGTGGAAGGCATGTACATGCTGCGGCTGGACTGTACCAACGGCAACCGCCTGTTTGAAAAAGCCACGGCCTTCAAGCCCGAGCTGAAGCAGAGCGCCCGTGGAGACGCCTCCACCGCCGCTGCCTTCAACGATTATTTTATCCGCAAAATAGTCAATACCCGCAACGGCGGCTTCCTGCTCACGGCGGAAGCGTATTACACCACCTCCCGCACCCAGCCCTGGAACCGCTGGAACTACATGTACGGTGGCTACGGCGGGTACAATCCTTATTACTACTCGCCCTATTCCCCGTATTACTACAATCCCTACGGCTGGAACGACGGGCAGGGCACCCGCTACCACTATGACAATATTGCCATCCTGGCCTTTGACGATCAGGGAGAGCTGCAATACAGCAACTTTGTGCACAAAAGCCAGTTTGACGACGGGGCAGACCTCTACCTCAGCTACATGCTGGTGAATGTGGGCAGCGAGCTGCACTTCCTGTTCAACGAGCTGGACCGCCGGCAGTACGTTTTGTCTGAAAATACCATCGGGCCAGACGGGAAGGTGAACCGCAAACCCACCCTGCGCAACCTGGACAAGGGCTTTACCTGGATGCCCCGCTATGGCAAGCAGATCAGCGGGCGAAGTGTGTTGATACCCTGTATTTACAGGAATTATATTTGCTTTGCTAAAATTGACTTTTAATCACACCTTTGCACCGTGATACGTTTTTTCCGATCAGGCAATCCCCTAACGGTATTGCTGCTGTTCATATACACCCTGTTCGTTAAATTCTACTATCTTCTCAACCCGTCTGTTTACCTCGCAGACGGCTCTGAAGGGCTGGTATACACGGCATTGACGGCCTGGCTGGAAGGCCTGACGGGCAAAAGCCCCATTTTTTTTACCGCGCTGGCCATCCTCCTGCAATTTTTGCAGGCCCTGCTGCTGACCCGCATCATCAACAATCACCGGCTCTTTGCCAAAGACACCTACCTGCCGGCCATGTGTTTCCTGCTGTTCACCTCCCTGCTGGAAAGCTGGAACGTGTTTTCGCCGGCCGTGCTGGTCAATACCATCATGCTCTGGATATTTTCAGGCATTACAGACCTGTACATGCGCTCTTCCGCCCGTGATGTGGCTTTCAACATAGGGTTTGCGCTGGGCATTTGCGGGTTGTTCTACTTCCCGGCCATTGTGTTTGTAGCCTTGCTCTTCATCAGCCTGCTCATTATGCGCGCTTTCCGGCTGGCGGAGTGGATCATTGGGCTGATGGGCCTGCTGTGCCCGTTTTACCTGCTGGGTACCTGGCTGTTCCTCACCAACCGGTGGGACGCGATTGAAGCCCTGCCCCGTATCAGCTTCCACCTGCCTATGATCACGAATTACAAGGTATGGGGCGCTTTTGTGGTCTCCCTGCTGTTTTTCGTGACCGGCTGGATCATGCTGCAGCGTACATTCAATAAAATGCTTATACAAGGGCGCAAGATCTGGTCTGCCATGGCCGTATACGTACTGGTGGCCATTTTTATCCCCTTTTTCAGCGCCAGCTTTACGCCCGCCTACTGGGTGCTGGCCATACTGCCCCTGTCACTTTTTGCCGGCAACGTGTTCTGGACCATCACCAATAATACTTTCGCCAACGCCCTGCACTTCCTGGTGCTGGCGTATGTAATTATTATGCAATATTTTTCCCACTGATGTTATGGGAATCATAAAATCTGATGAGCGGTGATTGGAAATTGCGTAATGGTCAGTAATTTTGCTGTTTCCCAGCAAATCATTAAAGCAGATATTCAAACAAATATATAGCGATGAAATTTGGAGTAGTTACATTTCCCGGTTCAAATTGTGATCAAGACATGCTTGACGCCCTTCAGTACGACCTGAACCAGGAGGTGATCTCCCTCTGGCATAAGGACAAAGACCTGAGCATGTTCAGTACGGAAGATTGCATTTTGCTGCCGGGCGGCTTTTCTTACGGAGACTACCTGCGCTGCGGGGCCATTGCCAAGTTCAGTCCCATGATGCAGAGCGTGGTGGAGTTTGCCAACAAGGGCGGCCGTGTGATAGGCGTTTGTAACGGCTTCCAGATTTTGTGCGAAGCCGGCCTGCTGCCGGGCGCGCTGCTGAAGAACCAGAACCAGCAGTTCATCTGCAAGAATATCTACATGAAAAGCGAAAACCTGCACACCTCCATCACTAAAGACGTGACCGGGCGCCCGCTGATGATACCCATTGCCCACGGCGAAGGCAGGTACTATGCCGATGAGGCCACGCTGGACGGGCTCTTCAAACATAACCAGGTGATTTTCCGGTATTGTGATGAATTTGGCAATATAATTGAAGAAGCTAACCCGAATGGTGCCGTGCGCAACATTGCCGGTATCAGCAACAAAGAAAAAAATGTGTTCGGAATGATGCCGCATCCTGAAAGGGCCAGCAATGAACTGCTGGGCAACCGTGACGGGCAGCTCATTTTCCAGAGCCTGATTAATAACAACTAAGGTTTAAAAAACCAGATCAACCACCAACCAGAAAAAAAAGGACTATGAAGAAATTACTCGTTGCGCTGTGCCTGTTCGCATTGCCCGTATTGGCGGTAGCCCAGGAAGAAAACCCCGTGAAATGGGATTTTTCAGCCAAGAACGTAGGCGGGCAGGTGTATGAAGTGACCGCAAAAGCTACTATCGAAAAAGGCTGGCACCTGTACGCACAAGAAGCCGGAGAAGGGCCCATCCCCACCACCATCAAGTTTACCAAAAACCCGCTGGTAACAGTGGCCGGTAAACCCAAAGAACAAGGCAAGCTCCATAAAGCATTTGACAAGAACTTCAACTCAGAACTGAAGTATTACGAAAATACCGTGTCCTTTGTACAAAAAGTGACCGTGAAAGGCAAAGCTGCCACCAAGCTGAAAGGCAGCGTTGAATTTATGGTGTGTGACGACCATCAGTGCCTTCCGCCCACCGAAGTGCCCTTTACCGTTAACCTGGGAGGGAAATAAAGGTGACCAGCATTACAACGGATATCTTTCAGATATAACAGGAACGAGTTCTTTTTCAGGGAACTCGTTTTTGCATTTACGTTCAGCATAGCCTGTTAAGTCTATCGTACATATGAAATATTCCCGCCGCCAGGCGGGTGTATAGGAAACAAGACAAAAACTATGAAACAATTACTGCTCCTTATAACCGGCTTCCTGCTCATGCTCCGCCCAGCGGCGCAGGCACAGGAGGCTGATTCCATACCTAAGCTGGTGAACTGGGATTTTGCGGCGGAAAAGAAAAGCGAAGGCGTATACCTGCTACATTTCAAAGCCTCCCTGGGCCAGGGCTGGAGGCTCTTCTCCACCACCATGGGAGATGATGATCCCAACACGCGCATTGTGCTGGACAGCCTGAGCGCCACAAGAGCCGCCATTACCGGCATTACAGAGGCCGGCGAGCTGAAAAAAGCCGCGGAGCCTGTGCTGGACAATATGGAGATCAAGTACTTTGAAGGCGGGGTAGACATACAGGCCACCGTACAGTACAACGGCCCGGTGAAAGATATCAAAGGCGTGCTCACCTACATGGTGATCAAAGGGGATGAGATCAACCCGGAAGAAACGCCTTTCCGCTTCAATGCAGACCCGGCGGGTAACCTCACCGTGGGCAAAGGCGGCCTGCAGGCTTCCGCAGACAAGGCCAACGAATTGAAACGCGCCAACATAGACCTGAAAAACCCGGTCAACAAGGTAGGCGGCATCGGCAACGAAGGGGAAACCAACCCCTGGTTCATCTTCCTGCTGGGCTTCCTGGGCGGGCTGGTAGCCTTGATCACGCCCTGCGTGTTCCCCATGATACCGCTCACGGTTTCGTTCTTCACCAAAAGCGCGCAGGATAAAAAGAAAGGCATTTTTAATGCCACCATGTACGGCTTTTTTATCTTCCTGATCTATGTGTTGTTCAGCGTGCCCTTCCATATTGCGGGCGCGGCCGAACCGGAAATATTCAATAACATCTCCACCAACGTATGGCTGAACCTGTTCTTCTTTGCCGTGTTCGTAGTGTTTGCCATCTCCTTCTTCGGGGCGTTTGACATTACCCTGCCCAGCGGGCTGGCCAGCAAGGCAGATTCCAAGGCCAACAAAGGCACACTGGTAGGTATTTTCTTTATGGCCCTCACGCTGGTGGTGGTATCCTTTTCCTGCACCGGCCCCATCCTGGGCTCGCTGCTGGCAGGCTCTCTCAATTCAGATGGCGGCGCCTGGCTGCTTACCGCCGGCATGGCAGGCTTCGGCCTGTCACTGGCATTGCCTTTTGCCCTGTTTGCCCTGTTCCCCAACTGGCTCAGCTCCCTGCCCAAATCCGGCGGCTGGCTGGGCTCCGTGAAGGTGGTATTGGGTTATATTGAACTGGCGCTTGCCGTGAAATTCCTCTCCAATGCAGACCTGGTAACCCACTGGGGCATTCTGCACAGGGAAACCTTCTTCCTCATCTGGATACTGATAGGCATCTGCCTCACCATGTACCTGTTAGGCTTCAACTGGAAACTGCAGCGCACCGGCGTAAAAATGAGCAAGGTAAGGTGGTTCTTTGCCATCCTTTTCGGCGCCTTCACCGTTTACCTGCTGCCGGGCGTTACCAATACCAAATATGCCCGCCTGAAGCTCATGAGCGGCTTTGCGCCTCCCATGTCTTACAGCTGGTACGGCAACAATGCCCATGAAAAAGGCGCTGTAGAGCCGGATGTGATCAATGATTATGAAAAAGCGCTGGCGCTGGCCAAAGAGAAGAACAAACCCATCCTGATAGACTTCACCGGCTGGGCTTGCGTAAACTGCCGCAACATGGAAGAAAACGTTTGGACAGACCCCGAGGTGCATGCGCTGATCAAAGACAACTACATACTGGTATCGCTCTATACGGATGACCGTGCCAAGCTGCCTGATGAAGAGCGCTTCCTGTACGAGTTCCCTGACGGTAAAAAGAAAGAGATCATTACCATCGGCAATAAATTTGCCACCATGCAAACGGTCAACTTTATCAACAACTCGCAGCCGCTGTATGTGCTGATCAGCCCTGATGAACAGCTGCTCACTTACCCGGTGGCCTATACGCCGGACATACCCACTTATGCCAACTGGCTCAAATCCGGGCTGGACGCGTTTGCGAAGCTGAAGAAATAAAAAAACGGGCTGCCTTTCAACAGGCGGCCCGTTTTACTTTTATGAAAAAAAAATCAATAGAGCATATCCCCGCAGCCCTTCAGCTCCTTCCCGTCTACCGTTACCGTCACCGTCATTTCATGTTTTTTACCCGCATCGTCTGTACACCTTTTCGGTTCAAAGCGGGCGGAAAGGGTATGCCCGTTGCCGCTGGTGCTGAACTCGGTAGCGTCCTTATTGCCTTTCTGCGCATCCGTGTACGGCAGCTCAAATTTGTCCGCCCCGTAGTTGCCCGTGAAAATGATCTTTTCATGCGGAATGATGGCCAGGGACCAGCCCGGTTCGTTGCCCGTGGCCCAGTGGGAGGCGCCTGCCAGGCGCATTTCGTTGGCTGCCTTGCTCAGGTCTTTCCGCTGGGAGCGCACCGCGTCCAGCACCTGCGTGGCCAGTGTGTTCACGTCCGCCGGTTTCAGGCGGTAGTCATTTTCAGGGTAGGGAGATTTATAAGGGCCAAACTCCGCGTTGTTCAACGCGGCCAGGTCTGCCGCAACACGGCTTTCGGAGTGCGCCAGGGCATTGCCCTGGTAATAAAAGCTGTTTTCCCGCACCCTGTTCGTTTCTTTTATAATTTCCCGGAGCATGATGGGTTTGCCGTTGAGCGTATCCAGGTAGATCCAGCTCTCCGTGGCGTAGCCTGACTGATGGCTTTCCGGGTAGAGGTAGAGGCGCAGGGGCTTTCCGCTGGCGGAGTATATGCCTACCAGGCCGGAAGAATTATCTCCAACGGCAAAATCATGCGCGGTGAGCATACGCCCCCCTTTATCTGCATAGTCGTCCACCCCCTCAATGTAGGCGCTGATATCTGTAGTGTGCTCTATTTCAGTGGCGGCGGAGGCGCTGTCTTCTGCTGCTTCTGCTGCTTTCTTTTCCGAGGAAGGGCCCGCGCATGCTGCCAACAGGGCCATCCCCAACAATAGTAACGGATATGGTTTCATATTTATAGGTTTTTTACGGGCAGTAAGCTTGCAAATCCTGTGCTAGATTAATGGGCCTTTGGTTTTCAATAGCTTAAACATTAAGATAAGCTTTTTTACGGACATTCCGCCCCATTTGCCTTCAAATTTGCTTCAAATTTGTGTGTAATTTGCGGAAATTATGAAGGTGTTGCTGATAGAAGACAACCTGGAACTGGCCAGCAGTATATCGGAATTTCTGGCCAGGGAGGGGTATATCTGTGAAGTGAGCTATAACATCCGCGATGCGCAAGACAAGCTCATTTCTTTCCAGTATGACTGTGTGTTGCTTGACATTATGCTGCCGGACGGCAACGGCCTGCAGATATTGTCTTTCATGCGGCAGGAGCGTATCCAGAGCAGCATCCTCATCCTTTCCGCCAAAAACTCGCTTGATGACAAGGTGGCCGGCCTGGAAGAAGGGGCAGATGATTATCTGACCAAACCTTTTCACCTGCCTGAGCTGCACGCCCGGCTGCGGGCCATTTACCGCCGCAAAAAGCTGAACGGCAGCAATATGATCACCTTTAACGAGATCAGCCTCAATATAGACACCCTGGAGGCGCATGTAAACGGCACCCTGCTGGACATGACGCGCAAGGAATTTGACCTGCTGCTCTATTTCATAGTGAACAAGAACCGGGTGCTTTCCCGCCAGTCTATAGCGGCCCATCTCTGGGGAGATTATACAGACAACCTTGCCAATTTCGACTTCGTATACCAGCACGTAAAAAACATCCGCAAGAAGATCAGCGCAGCCAAAGGAACGGACTATATAGGCACAGTGTACGGCCTGGGATATAAATTCAATACATCAAAACAGTGAATGAAACATTCCACGGAATGTTCCTTCAGCCTCTAAAATAGTTGAAAATGAAACTTGTTGACAAGTTCACGCTCTGGTTCCTTGGCGTTACGCTGATCATTATCCCCATTAACAGTGTCATCACCTACCAGAGCATCAAAAGGGAAATAGACAAGTCTGCCATTGAGCGGCTGAAGCATGTGAACGTGCGGGTGGCCGCCCAGCTGGAGAAAGGAGAGGTGCCGGGAGAATATACCCAGGGCTGCAGGATAAAGGTGGAAAGCAGGTTGGGCCCCACTCCGGAAGATCAATACGAGATCACGGAGCGGGACGTGACCCATGACCCTGAACTGCGTGATAACGACCGCAAGATTACCGTAGCTTCCTATCATACCATCAACGGCAAACATTACCGCATTACCTCCGGGGATTATGTATCCCGCTCAGAGCAGATACTGGCGGGCCTGCGCACCTCCATTATGTGGAAACTGATCATCCTCATAGGCCTGGTAGTGCTGACGGCGCGGCTGGCCTCCCGCATTGTGCTGGCGCCGTTTTACGGCACACTTAAAAAGCTGCAGCGTTTCAGCATCAAATCAAAGAAAAAGCTGACGCTGCCGCCTACCAGGGTAAAAGAGTTTAAAGAGCTGAACAGTTTTGTGGAGAAAATGACTGACAAGGCGGTAGACGATTATCTTTCTCTGAAAGAATTTTCGGAGAACGCCTCCCATGAGCTGCAAACGCCCCTGGCCATCATCCGCAGCAAGCTGGAGCTCTTGTCCGAGTCAGACATCCAGGGCGGCCAGGCGGCGCTGATCACAGACATGCAGAACGCGGTAGACAAGCTGACCCGCATCAACCGCTCGCTCATTTTGCTTTCCCGCCTCGAAAACAATGAATACGAAACCGAGCAGGAGGTGAGCCTTAGCCGGTACGCACAGGAGGCCGTCAATGCCTTCGGTGACCTCATTGCCCTCAAATCCCTCCGCCTGGAGTGCAACATAGACCCTGATGTAGACGTTAAGCTGCATGCCTCACTGGCAGACATCCTGCTCAATAACCTCATCAGCAACGCCATCCGGCACAACATTCCCCAGGGCAGCATAGAGGTAAGCCTCAACCGCCGCTGCCTGGTGATCAAAAACACCGGCCGGCCGCCGGAAGGGCCTACGGAAGACATGTTCCAGCGCTTTAAAAAGGGCAGCCAGTGCAACAATTCCATCGGCATCGGCCTTTCTATCGTAAAACAGATATGCGATATAAATTCTTTCCAGATCCGCTACCACTATGCTTCTGAGCGGCATATTGTGGAGGTGGCCTTTCCGGTTGGGGCCGCTTCTTCAAAATTACTTCAAAATGATGAGCGCTATTTGCATGAGAAAATTCAGCTTTAGAGCTGCCATGCTATCATAACCGCTCATTTTAACCGAAGATGACAAGACGCTATCCTGTTCATCTGCTTCTACTGGTAACGTGTTTTTTGAGCGCCGCCGCCGCAAGGGGGCAGGTGCTGACCATGAAAGATGCCGTACAAACAGCGCTGAACAACTATGGGACGATCAAGGCCAAAGCCAACTACGCAAATGCTTCGAAAGCCACGGCAGAGCAAGCCCGCAGAGACTATTTACCCAACCTGAGCGTGTCTGCCCAGCAAGACTACGGCACGGTAAACGGCCAGAACGGCCCTCTTTACGGATTTGGCGGCCTGGGCGTGGCCTCCTCCGGCCTGCCGCTGCCAGACCAGAACTGGAACGCTGCCTTCGGCGCCCTGTACCTGGCCAACATCAACTGGGAGTTTTTTGCCTTTGGCCGCGCTAAAGAAAAGATCAGAACGGCAGCCTCTGCAGCCAGCCGCGACGAGCAAGACCGGGTGCAGGAGCAGTTCCGGCACGAAGTGAGGGTGGCGGCCAACTACCTGAACCTGCTGGCCGCGCAGCGCCTCACCCGCTCCTGGGAGCGCAACCTGGAACGGGCGGATACCTTCAGGGCCGTAGTGAAACGGCGGGCCGCCAACGGCCTCATTGCCGGCGTAGACTCTTCGTTGGCCAACGCAGAAGTATCCAATGCCCGCATTGCCCTCACCCGCTCGCAGGATGTGGAGCAGGAGCAGGGCAACCAGCTGGCCCAGCTTATGGGCGTGGCGCCGGGCAATTTTCTGCTGGACAGCGGCATACTCTCCCGCCTGCCCGCCCTGGCAACAGATACGGTTACACTCAACACTGCCCGCCACCCCGTGCTGCAGTTCTATCAAAGCCGTATTGACCTGAGCCGGGAGCAGGAGAAATACATCAAAACCCTCAACTTCCCCGCCTTCTCGTTTTTCAGCGTGCTGCAAACCCGCGCTTCGGGCTTCAGCGCTTCATATGCTACAGACCAGACGGCGTTCACCCATAACTACTGGGACGGCATAAAGCCTACCCGTACCAACTACCTGCTGGGCATTGGCGTTACCTGGAACCTGACCTCGCCCCTGCGCGTAAAGCAGCAGTCTGCCGCGCAGGCCTTTGCTTCCAAAGCCCTGCAGAACGAAATGGAGGTGGTAGATCAGCAGTTGAAGGCCCAGATGGTGCTGGCAGACGTGAAAATGAAAAACGCGTTAGACAACTACCGCGAAGCAGGCGTGCAGATCAGGTCTGCATCAGAAGCCTACCTGCAGAAATCCGTGATGTACGAGAACGGCCTGGCCACGCTGGTAGATGTAACGCAGGCGCTCTATTCCCTGAACCGGGCTGAAACAGACCGTGACGTGGCCTACAGCAACGTATGGCAGGCCCTGCTGCTGAAAGCCGCCGCAGCCGGCAACTTTGAGATTTTTATCAACGAATTTTAACTGTATATCGTAATGGGACTTATCAGAAGCGCGCTGGAAAAACCGATCACCGTACTGGTACTGGTGGCCGGCCTGTTTTTCTTCGGTATCAAAGCCGTACGGGACGTAAAGGTGGACATCTTTCCGAAGCTTGACATGCCGGTGCTCTACATTGCGCACCCTTTTGGCGGTTACACCCCTGACCAGATGGAGGCCTTCTTCGCCAAACAATATGTGAACATCCTGCTGTTCGTGAACGGCGTAAAATCTATCGAAACAAAAAACATACAAGGCCTCACCCTCATGAAGCTCAGCTTCTATGAAGGTACCAACATGTCTCAGGCCGCGGCCGAAGTATCTGCGTTTTCCAACAGGGCGCAGGCCATTTTCCCGCCGGGCTCGCAGCCGCCTTTCATTATCCGTTTTGACGCATCTACCCTGCCTGTGGGAGAGCTGGTGCTGAGCAGTGAAAAGCGCACCAATAATGAGCTGATGGACATGGCCAACGTATACGTACGTTCTTCCTTCACCTCCATTCCCGGCCTGGTGGCCCCGCCGCCTTTCGGCGGCAACATCCGCACCGTGGTGATCAAGGCAGACCCCGTAGCCCTGCGCTCTCACCAGCTTACACCAGACCAGCTGGTGGAGGCCATCCGTTTCAACAACCAGGTGGCCCCGTCCGGCAACGTGCGCATCGGTGACAAAAATTATATCACCCCCACCAACACCACTATCAAAAACATCAAGGACTTTGAGAACATACCCCTTTTCAAGGGCGGGGTGCAAACTCTTTACCTGCGTGATGTGGCCACGGTTGAGGACGGAGCGGACATCGCTGCCGGTTATGCCCTGGTAAACGGTAAACGTTCCGTATACCTCAACGTGGCCAAGTCCGCAGACGCTTCTACCTGGGAGGTGGTGCAAACATTAAAAAAAGCCATTCCCCGCCTGCAGGCGCAGCTGCCGGAAGATGTAACGCTTTCCTACGAATTTGACCAGAGCACCTACGTGATGAACGCCGTAAAAAGCCTCATCAGCGAAGGCGTTATCGGCGCCATACTCACCGGCCTGATGGTGGTGCTCTTCCTGGGAGACCTGCGGGGCGCGCTCATTGTGATCATGACCATTCCGGTATCTATCATTTCCGGGGTGCTGTTCCTGAGCCTGTTCGGCCAAACCATCAACATCATGACGCTGAGCGGCCTGGCGCTGGCCATCGGGATATTGGTAGATGAAAGTACAGTGACCATAGAGAACATACACCAGCACCTGGATATGGGCAAACCCAAGGCCCTGGCTATTTGGGATGCCTGTAAGGAAATTGCCTTCCCCAAGCTGCTCATTCTTTTCTGTATACTGGCAGTGTTTGCGCCGGCCTTCACCATGAAGGGCATTCCCGGCTCGCTCTTCCTGCCGCTGGCGCTGGCCATCGGGTTTTCCATGATCACGTCTTATTTCCTCTCCCAGACCTTTGTGCCCGTGATGGCCAACTGGCTGATGAAAAGCCACCGCAAAAAAGATGTGCTGCCCAACGCCGCAGACGAGCATGACACCTGGGACCAGAAGAAACAGCTGGTAGAGCGGGCAGACAGCAACCTTGACGGCAAGGTGAGCCGCTTCGAGAAATTCAGGGCGCGTTTCATGCGCTTCATTAACCGCCTCATGCCGCTGCGGGCGCCGGTGGTGATTGCCTACCTGGTGGTGATCAGCGGGCTGGCCGTGCTGCTGCTTAACAATATTGGGCGGGACGTATTGCCCAAAACCAACGGCGGCCAGTTCCAGCTGCGGCTGCGGGCGCCTGAAGGCACGCGTATGGAACGTACCGAAGAAAAAACGCTGGTGGTGCTGCGTACCATTGAAGAAGTGGTAGGTAAAGAAAACGTGTCTATCTCCTCCGCCTACGTAGGCCAGCACCCTGCGCTGTTTTCCGTGAGCCCCATCTACCTGTTTATGCCCGGCCCGCATGAAGCGGTGCTGCAGGTAAGCCTCAGCAGGGATTATCATGCTGATCTGGACGAGCTGAAAGAAAAGATACGCGCCCGGTTGAAAAAGAACGCGCCGGAGGTGCAGATATCTTTTGAGCCCATTGAGCTGACAGACAAGATACTCAGCCAGGGCTCGCCCACGCCGGTGGAGGTGCGCATCAGCGGGCGTAATAAAAAGCTGAATGAGGAATATGCGAACAAGATCATTGCGAAGCTGAAAGAAATTTCTTACCTGCGTGATGTGCAGCTGATGCAGTCTACCAAATACCCGGCCATCAAGGTAGATATTGACCGTACGCGCCTGGCGCAGCTGGGTGCTGATATGACGGATGTAACCCGCTCCCTCATAGCTTCCACCTCTTCCTCCCGCCTCACGGAAAAGAACGTGTGGGTAGATGAGAAAGCCGGCCTCAGCTACAGCGTGCAGGTACAGATACCGGAAAATAAGATGAACAGCATGCATGAGATAGGGGAGATACCCCTGCTCAAAAACGCCGGCCGCCCGCTGCTGAGTGATGTGGCTACCATTACGCCTGATACCACTTACGGGGAAAATGACAACCTGGGCGCCATGCCCATGATTTCCGTAACGGCTAACGTGAACGATATGGACCTGGGCACCGCCAGCAAAGACGTACAGGCCGCCATAGCCTCCCTGGGAGAGCTGCCCCGCGGCCTTACCATGGAGCCGATAGGGATGTCTGTAACCCTCAATGAAACGCTGGATAGCCTGCAGGCCGGCCTGCTGGTGGCCATTGTGGTGATCTTCCTCATGCTGGCGGCCAACTTCCAGAGCTTCCGCGTTTCTTTTGTGGTGCTTACCACCGTACCCGCGGTAATACTGGGTTCGCTGCTGCTGCTTACCATTACCGGCTCTACGTTGAACCTGCAATCTTACATGGGCATTATTATGTCTGTAGGCGTGTCTATCTCCAACGCCGTGCTGCTGATCACCAATGCGGAACATCTGCGGCGGCACAACGGGGATGCGCTGGCATCTGCCAAAGAAGCGGCGGCGTTGCGTTTGCGGCCTATATTGATGACCAGCCTGGCCATGGTGGCGGGCATGATACCCATGGCCATCGGGCACGGGGAGGGTGGAGACCAGGTGTCTCCCCTGGGCCGCGCCGTAATTGGCGGGCTGGTGGCCTCCACCTTTGCCGCGCTGGTGATACTGCCGCTGGTATTTGCCTGGGTGCAGAAAAACGCCTCTACCGTTTCCGTATCCCTCAATCCTGAAAACAAAGAAAGTAAACACTATATACCCTCCTTGTATGATCAGAATAACCAATAAAACGCTTTACCAGGCACTGATGGCTGCCGTAGTGCTGGCAGGTTGCGGCGTTTCGCAAAGCAAACCGGATAGTGATAAAACGGCTGCCGCGGCCCCCGCCGGGGTGAAGGCCTTTGCGCTGGAAAAGGATATTTTTTCCGCTTCGCTGAAAATGCCGGGCGAGCTGATTGCTTTTCAACAAGTAGACCTTTACGCCAAGGTGAACAGCTTTGTGCAGAAGTTGTATGTAGACGTAGGCTCTACCGTTACCGCCGGGCAGGTGCTGGCCACGCTTGAGGCCCCGGAGCTGAATGCCCAGCTGGCCGGCGCAGAATCACGCCTGCACAGCCAGGAGGCGGTATACCTGGCCAGCAAAGCCAATTATGACCGTTTGTATAAAACCAGCCAGACACCGGGCACCGTGTCTCAAAACGACCTTGACCTGGCGCTGGCTAAACAGAAATCAGACTATGCCCAGCAGGAGGCCGCCCGCGCCGCCTACCGCGAGGTGGCGGATACCCGCAATTACCTGCAGATACGCGCTCCCTTCAGCGGCGTCATCAGCGCGCGTAACGTGAGTGCCGGCGCCTATGTAGGCCCCTCCGGCAGAGGGTCTGAATATCCCCTTTTCACGCTGCAGGAACAAAAGAAGCTGCGCCTGGTGCTGGCCGTACCGGAAGCCTATACCAGCTACCTGAAGAACAAAAGCGAAGTGAGCTTTACCGTAAAATCACTGGCGGGGCAGGAGTTCAAAGCCAGCATCAACCGCCTCTCCGGCGCGCTTGACAGCCGGCTGCGGTCGCAGCGTGTGGAAATGGACGTTGCCAATAACGATAAAAAGCTGTTGCCCGGCATGGTGGCGGAAGTGAACATTCCGCTGAACACGGCAGACAGCGTGTTCATAGTGCCCGTAACGGCAGTGGTGAACTCTACTGAAAAGATATTCGTGATACGCGTGAATAACCAGAAGGCAGAATGGGTAGATGTGCGGAAAGGCAGGGAAGCTGACGGGAAGGTGGAAATATTCGGCAATTTAACAACGGGAGATATGCTTATGGAAAAGGCCAATGATGAGGTAAGGAACGGCTCGGCAGTAACAGTCAATAAGTAGTACGGATCAATAGTGTGGAGTAAGAAAGGGAACAGCGCGGTGATAGGCGTTGTTCCCTTTAATTTTTTCAGGGGTCCTGGCTGAAATAGCGGCGGAGAATTTCTTTAAGGGAGGCCATGCTGTATTGTTTTACCACATAGTCCGTAGCTCCCAGCGCCCTGGTTTCCCGTATATCGCGCGGGTCTGAGGAGGTGGAGTAGATCACCACCGGTACGTCTGCCAGGCGGGGCATGCTGCGCAGGGCGGCCAGGCAGTCTTTCCCGCTCATACGCGGCATGTTGAGGTCAAGAAAAATGTAGCCGGGAACAAGGCTTTCATCGGCCTGCAGCATCTGCAGCCCTTCCATGGCGTTGTCCGCCGTAATGCATACAATGTTTTCGTTAATATCCTGCAACGCTAGCTTGAATATCTCCTGGTCATCCTTGTCATCGTCAATCAACAAACATTTGAGATTTGCTTTCATCGGGTTGTGCATAAGATTTTTACACTGCATCCAAAGATAATCAAAAGATCACATGGTTGTAAGCGGCAAAAGAAAATGCTGCACTGGCAATTATCTTTTTGCAGGCGTGCTTCTCAGCACCAGTTCGGACGAACAGGCCCTATCAGGCTGGCGTGCAATAAACGGGATCCGGAACTATTTTTTCAAACGGAGGTATTCATAAATGTTATTACCCCGCCATCCTTTCAGTATAAGAGAATCGCCCGCCTGCGCGTATTGAAAGTTATGGGAATACAAGGAGGAAATTGCGCTGAACCCCTGCATAAAAACACTGTCTGCCCCACGGGTCTGGAACTGGCCTGGCATGCCGGGGGTAAACGTAATGGCCAGTTGCGGAGGGTTATTGCTGGCATCAATGCTGAACCGGCTTCCGGTGAAAGTTACTTTAACATTGGTACGGGCTATAGCGCCATTATCTGCTTCCTTGTAATAAACGCCCGTATAGGTGCCTGCAAAGAGGCCGGGAGCATCCTGATTTTTCTTGTTTTTTCTACAGGCAAGGCAAAGCAGCAGCACAGGGAGTATGAATACAATGCGTGACATATATGGGGATTTTGGTTAATGTCAAAACGGATCTTCCTGCCGGAATGTTACAGCGGGGCTATTTATTTTGTGCTTTGATAATAGGCGCATACCGGGTTCATCAGGCACTCCCCGCATTTGGGCGTAGGCCGGCATATTTCCCTGCCCAGGAAAGACATGGCCATGCCGGCGTCCCACTCGTCTTGCGGCAGCACCGCCATCAGCTGCTTTTCAATTTTAGTGGCGTCTGCACCCGTAGCAATACCCAGCCTGGGGGCCACCCGTACCACGTGCAGGTCAACGATCACGCCTTCGGGTTTGGCCCCTGCTTCCCGCATGATCACATTGGCAGATTTCCGGCCGATGCCGGGCAGCGCCGTCAGGGTTTCCTGTGTGAGGGGAATGTTGGCGTCTTTTTTTACCTGTTGTGCTATGCCGGTCAGCCATTTGGCCTTGTTGCCGAAGTTGCGCACCTTGCTGATGTAGGGGAGCAGGTCATCCGGCGCGGCCTTTGCAAGGGCCTGCATGTTCGGAAAAGCGCGGAACAGCTCTGGCCCCAGTTTGTTGATGTTCCTGTCTGAGTCTTGTGCAGACAGCACAACGCCTACCACCAGTTGGTAAATGTTTTCATAATCCAGCGGGTGTTTGGTGCCTTTGTATTTTTTAAGCAGGGGTTTGATGGCCTCGGGCCAGTTCACGGCAGTGGGCATGTTGGTCGTGTTTAGGTGATAAATCTACATAAAAAAAGAAAAGATGGAGATGAGTGGGGATAAAAACAGAAAACCTTGCAGCAATACTGCAAGGTTCTTTTGTGGAGGATAGCGGGTTCGAACCGCTGACCTCTTGCATGCCATGCAAGCGCTCTACCAAACTGAGCTAATCCCCCTTGAATGGAGTGCAAATTTAGCGGCTTTTTTGACAAAACAAAAAATATTTTTTTGCCCTCCGCACTATCCGCCCCGCAGCCCTGTGCGCCTGGTTTTCACAGCATTCGTCTCGCCCCTGCCGGCCTTTTCTCCGGCAATTTCGTAATTTAAGGCCCTGGTATGAAAATCCTCATCATCGAAGACGAATCTGCGCTTGGCAAAAGCATTGCCGCCTACCTGGAGGCGGAGAGCTATACCTGCGAGCTGGCGCCGGATAAAAAAACGGCGCTCAACAAAATAGAGGCTTTCGACTACGACTGCATACTGCTGGATATTTCATTGCCTGACGGAAACGGCCTGCAGGTGCTGCAAGCCCTCAAGGCCAACCACAAAACGGACGGCGTTATTATCATATCCGCCCGGGATTCTATCGATGACCGCATCCAGGGGCTCCAGCTGGGCGCAGATGACTACCTGACCAAACCGTTCCATCTTTCGGAACTAAGCGCCCGCATTGCCGCTGTGATACGCCGCAGGCGCTTTGCCGGCAATAACGTGCTGGAGGCGGAAGGGCTGCTGCTGGACCCGCAGGCGCGCACGGTGAAGGTGGGGCAAACGCCGGTAGACCTCACCAAAAAAGAATATGACCTGCTGCTCTACCTGCTCACCAACCGCAACCGCGTGGTGTCTAAACAGGCTATAGCAGAACATTTGTCCGGAGACGGGGAGGGACTGTTCGATAATTACGATTTCATTTACGCCCATATGAAAAACCTGAAGAAGAAACTGCTGCAGGCCGGGTGGACAGACCGGATCAAGGCCATCTACGGGATGGGTTATAAAATGGAAGTGCCATAAAAACAGGCTGATGAAACTGCTGAATAAAACGGTACAATATTATTTCCTGCTGTCGGTAATCTTGTTGCTGGTAGCTATCCCGGTGTTTTACGTGGTGCTGAAGAAGATAGTGATTGCCAATGTAGACGCACGGCTGGTGGCCACCAAAACCCAGCTGATACCGCGTTTGCGGGTAATGGAGTTCAAGAACGGAGAGCCGGTGCTGGGAAACGACATCACCCTTGAAAAAGTAGGCCCCAACGCCGCGAGAGATTCCCTGTACACGGCAGACACATACCGTCTGCTTACCTCTCACCTGGTGATCAACCGGGAAACTTACCGCCTCCAGATCAAATCTTCCATTGCCAATCATGAAAGACTGATCACCAGCATCATCATTCTGCAGGTGCTGCTGTTGTCTTTCCTGCTGGCGGGCCTGCTGCTGGTGAACCGCAGCCTCTCCCGCAAGGTGTGGGACCCTTTTTATAAAACGCTGCAAAAACTTCGTAGTTACAAGGTAGATGATCCCGCCCCGCTGCAGCTGGCGCCCTCCTCCGTCAATGAATTTTCCGAACTGAACACCGCAGTAGAGCAGCTGGCGGAGCGCAGCCGTCAGGCCTATATAGCCCAGAAGGAGTTCGCGGAAAACGCTTCGCACGAGATGCGCACGCCGCTGGCCATTTTCCAGGGCAAGCTGGACCTGCTGATGCAAACCAACCCGCTTTCTGAAGAGCAGGCCGGCCTCATTACAGACCTGGCCACTGCCAGCCAGCGCATGGCCCGGCTGAACAAAGGCCTTATTCTCCTCACCCGCATCCAGAACGGGCAATTCCCCGAAACCGGGCAGGTATCTGTACAGCAAACCGTTCTCAACCTGCTGGAGCAATACCAGCCCCAGCTGCAAATGAAAGAGCTTACGCTGCAGCAAGACTGGGTGGAAGACGTAACGGTAAACGCCAACCCCACGCTCATGGAAGTGCTGCTGGGCAACCTGCTGGCCAATGCCATCCGTCATAACGTACCGCGCGGCAACATCATCATCCGCCTGGCTGCGGATGTGCTCACTGTACAGAACACCGGGCAGGGAGAAGCGCTGCGGCAAGACCGTATTTTTCACCGCTTCAGCAAACAAAGCACGGACGCAGACAGCATGGGCCTGGGACTGGAAATTGTGCGGAAGATCTGCGATCTGTACGGTTTTGAGGTTACCTACCGCTTTGAACCTCCGCTGCATACCTTCAGAATTGTAATGAAACGTTAAAAACAACCATTCCACCCCGTTTATTCAGAATCTGTTCAGAATGCCGGCCCAATTTTATGGCAATCTTAAACCAGATGATATGAATAAAAAGAAACTCTTTGCCGCTATTGCACTTGTAGCTGCAATTGTTGCCGGCGGCTTCGCCCTGAGCGGTAAATCCGGCAACCTATATCATACAATTACGGGAGAGGAGAGCGCCCCGCTGGTGCGCACGGCCTATACAGGGCCGGTAAACAACCAGCCGGTGAGCTTTGAAGAAGCGGCTTCCGCGGCCGTGCCCTCCGTAGTACATATCCGCACGGTAGTGAAGTACAAACAGGCGCGCCAGCAAAACCCCTTTGAGGGAATGGACGACGATATTTTCCGCCACTTCTTTGGTGACGGAGGCGGGCGCCAGTTCCGCCAGCCGCCTGAGCAGCGGGCCTCCGGGTCTGGTGTGATCATCAGCCAGGACGGTTACATTGTTACCAATAACCACGTGGTGAACGGCGCTACGGAAGTAAGCGTAACGCTCAGCAACGGTAAAAACTACAAAGCGGAGATTGTTGGTACAGATCCCAACACGGACCTGGCCCTGATCAAGGTAGACGGTAAAAACCTGCCGGTGATGCCGGTGGGCAACTCTGACGATGTGAAGCTGGGCCAGTGGGTAATGGCCATAGGCTACCCGCTGAACCTGGATGTAACGGTAACCCAGGGCATTATCAGCGCCAAATCCCGCAACCTTGGCATTAACCGCCAGGCGGCCGCTCCCGTGGAATCTTTCCTGCAAACAGACGCAGCGGTGAACCCCGGCAGCAGCGGCGGTGCGCTGGTTACCACTAACGGTGAGCTGATAGGCATCAACGCGGCCATTGCATCTCCCACGGGCTCTTATGCAGGTTATGCGTATGCCATCCCCTCCAACCTGATGAAAAAGGTGGTGAACGATATTAAACAGTTCGGCAGCGTACAGCGCGGTTACCTGGGCATTAGCATGGCGCCTGAAAACCTGGATGAAGCGCAGAAAAAAGAGCTGGGCATCAAATATGACGGCAACGGCGTGTACGTGGCCGGTATAGACCCCAGCGGCGCGGCCTCCGCAGCAGGCATACGCCAGGGCGATGTGATCACCAAAATAAACGGCGCTGCCATCAACTCCGGCGCGCAGCTGTCCGAGCAGGTTGCCCGCCAGAAACCGGGAGACAAGCTGAAGCTTACCTACCTGAGAAACGGCGCCGAGCAGGATGTGGAAGTAACCCTGAAAGGTAAAATGGGTGAAATTGCCGGCGGCCCTGCCGCAACCATACAGCAGCTGGGGGCAGACTTTGCCACCCTTCCCGCAGCGGAAGCCCGCAAAATGGGCATTGCCGGCGGGGTACAGGTAACGGCCATTAATGAAGGCGTGCTGGCAGACCAGACCAACATGAAAGAAGGTTTTGTGATCACCCGCGTGGGCGGCATGGCCGTACGCACGGTAGATGAACTGAGAGCCGCCATGCAGCGCCTGAGGGGCAACTTCCAGATAGAAGGGATGTACCCGGGCAGCAACAAGGTGTATTACTACGGTATTAACGACTATTAATAAAGATTTGAGTAACTAGGGGGTTAAATTTTAAGTGCGAACAGGCTTCTTCATTTCCATGAGGAAGCCTTTTTTTATTGCTCCCTGAAAATACCTTCTATCACGTCTTTCAGCTCCTTGGGCTGCAATGGTTTTTTCAGCAGCCGTATTACCAGCGGGTTGGCGTTGGTGCGGGAAATATCCCCGAAATCGAGCGAGGAAGAGACCATGATGATATAGCACTGGTCTTTGATCTTTTTGGGATAGGAGTCAAAAGACCGGAGAAACTCGAAGCCATCCATTTCAGGCATCTGTATGTCAAGCAAAATGACCGTGGGCGGAATATGCGGCAGGGTGATGTTGCTGGACAGGAACTCGAGCGCCTTGTTGGCATTGCTGAATGACAGGATGGTCCTGCTGATCTGCTGAATGGAGATCAGCCGTTCATGCAGCAGCAGATCGATATCGTTGTCATCGATCAGTATGACGCGCAGATCAGGTATCGAATTCATTTCTGTTCGGAATAGAGATTTCAAATTGGGTGCCTTCCCCATAACGGGAGTCTACCCCAATGGTGCCACCTATTTTGTTCAGTGCCTCTTTTACAATGTACAGCCCTATGCCGCTGCCGGGCTTGTTGTTGTTTTTGGAGCGGAAGAACATTTTGAAAATGTTGCTGAGGTGCTCGCTGAGTATACCTATGCCGTTATCTTCTATCCGGATGGTAGCCTTGTGCGGCTCTACTTTTACAGACAGGTTCACCTGCGGACTGGTTTCATCCGGCTTCTGGTATTTAACGGCGTTAGATATCAGATTGTTCAGGATCACGCTGATGCGGAAAAAGTCACCCTTGAACGGTACAGGCTGGTCAATTTTGGTATTGAAATGAATAGTGGTGTTCTGGTGTTTGAAAGTATCGATACAGTCACTGATCAGCGTGGAAAAATCGATCTTTTCATACTCCAGGTCCAGCCGCGAGTTGCGGTAATATTCAATGATCTTCTGGATGAAGCTGTCCAGCCGGGTAATGCACACCTCAATCATGCCCATATACCCCTGCGGGTCTGTCATGCTGTTGTCCAGCCGGCTGAGGTTGATGATGCCCTGTACGCTCATGAGCGGCGCACGCAGGTCATGAGAGGTAGAGTAAATGAAGCGGTTCAGCTCGTCGTTCGTCTTTTCCAGCTCCAGCACTTTTTCCTTGAGCTGCTTGCGGGCGGAATAGATCTCGTATGCGTTATTGATGGTTTTGAACAGCTCGTGCTCGTCCCAGGGTTTTTTGATGTAGGAGAAGATATGGCCTTTGTTGATGGCGTCTATGATATCTTCCACGTCTGTATAACCGGTCAGCAGAATGCGGATGGGGTCAGGCAATACGTCCTTGATCTCGTTAAAAAATTCCACCCCGGTGGTGGTGGGCATTTTCTGGTCAGCAATAATGATATGCACCTCAATCCCCTTCAGCACCTGCATCCCTTCCGCGGCTGAATTGGCGGTATAGATCTCGTAACTGCGCCTGAAGTTGGCGCGGAAGGCATTGAGGTTATGTACTTCGTCATCGATGTACAGTATCCTGATACGGTTATTTTTCATGAAGGGTCTTGTTAATTAGGACATATGACTCTGAACACTGGGCACTATTGGCACATGAAGTGGTAAATATATAATAAATTCCGCTCCTTTACCCGGCTCCGACTCAACGAGTATTCTGCCGTGGTGTTTCTCAATAATGCTAAAAACAATAGAAAGTCCCAGCCCGGTGCCTTCACCTACGTCTTTGGTTGTGAAAAACGGTTCAAATATCTTTTCTTTTACTTTGTCCGTCATGCCTATGCCGCTGTCTTTGATGCTGATGCTCACCTGTTTTTCCGCTTCAAAATAGCGGGTGGTGATGGTGAGCTTTTCCTGCCCCTGTTCCGGCTTCATCTTGATGGCGTTCAGGGCGTTGTTGATGATGTTGAGGAACACCTGGTTCAGCTTTCCGGCAAAACACTCTATTTTGGGCAGTTCTCCGTAGTTGTACACCACGTCCACGTTTTTTGGGATGTTGTTGCGCAGCAGCACCATGGTGGAGTTCAGCCCTTCGTGAATGTCAACGAATTTGAGGTCGCTTTCGTCCAGCCGGCTGAAGGTACGCAGGCCTTTTACAATTTCAGCGGTACGGTTGGCCCCGTCTTCAATGCCTTTGATGAGGGTGTCTATTTCGCTATGCACGTAGTCTATATCTATCTGCTGCTTGAACTGCTCAATGTCTGCCAGTTTTTGCTGGATGTTGTCTGCCGGCCCGATGGCTTCATATTGGCGGAGCAGGCTTCTGAGGTCTTCAAAGTCCAGTTTCAGCGGTTTGATATTGGATGTTACAAAGTTAATGGGATTATTGATCTCGTGCGCAATGCCGGCGGTCAGCTGGCCGAGGGAGGCCATTTTTTCCGCTTCCACCAGCTGCGTCTGTGCGTTTTTCAGGTTGGTAAGGGCTTTGTTCAGCTCTACGTTGCTGTTTTGCAGGGCTTCCGTTCTTTCCAGCACTTTGGCTTCCAATATAATGTTCTGTTCACGCACCAGCTGCTCGTTTTCCTGTGATATGCGCAGGGCCACGGCCTGTGATTCCTCTTTTTCCTTCCGGTAAATGTTGATCTTGTTGGCCAGGGCAAAAGACAGCAGGGTTACTTCCGCCGCAGAGCCTATCTGCAGGGCGTAATAGGTAAAGTCGTTATACGGCAGTATGTTGAAGTTGCGCAATACAAAAACACATACGCTGGAAAGGAAGATGCCCCAGGCCACCAGGAAGTAGCGGGCCGGTATAAAGCCCCTGCGCGCTACCTTGTAGCCCACAAAAATGGCCAGCAGGGAAGCGGCCATGGCGGTCATCTGCGCCATCATATTGGCCACAAAGTATTTATCCAGGAAAGTGGGGATGAATACCAGGGAATAGGCTATTACCACGCCGGTCAGAATATGATGGCCTGTTCTGTACTTTTCCCGCGTATGGAGGAAAGACTGGATGAACAGGGCGGCCGTAATACCGTTGAGAATGGGAATGATGAGCGTGTCGTGCGTGGCCAGCCAGATATTGTTGGGCCAGAGGAAACGGAAGGTATACCCCTGCTGCGAGGCCTGGGTGAGGCCCACGCAGATGATGTAGCTCACGTAAATGAGATAGCTCCTGTCGCGGATGCTGAGGTAAATGAAAAGGTTGTACAGGGCCATAACGAGAATGATGCCGATGTACACTCCGAAAATGAAGTTACGCTCCGTGTTCTTTACGTTCAGCGATGTTTCTCCGCCCAGGTACATCGGGAGCTGGGCCTGCTCCCCGGCCTTTACCTTGAGGTAAAACTCCCTTGTTTCGCCGCGCGCCAGCATGAGCGGGAAAATATAGTTCTGATGGTCATAAGGGCGGTAGCGGTAAGGCTGGAACTGGCCCAGCTCTACTACGCGGTACCCGCCCGAGGGCAGTATTTCGTAAAGGGTGATCTCATCTATGGTTGGGTATTCCACCTCCAGCAGCAGCCGGTTAAGCCCGGTTTCATTGGTAATGGCAAAGCGGGCCCAGTTGCTGAAAGGGGATATCTGCAGGTTAGGCACGTCTGTCTTGGAAAGGGTAAAGGTCTGCTTGCGTACGTCGTTTATTGTCAGGAGGTTGGTATTGTCACGGTACAGCTCCACGTACGGACCTACCTGCATGAGCTGTGTGCTGTCTTTAAATACCACACGCGGCGTTTCTGCAAAGGCAGTGCTTTGCCAGTGCAGGGCAAGGATGATCAGGGCAAAAAAGCGTATCAGCATCTGCATAAAAAAATTGCAATGTCAATTTACTGATGTTATAGCAGTAAACATAACAGTTTATGGTACCATTTGGGGCAGGCCCAGCTGGTAACTTACTTCAAAACTGCCTTTGGGGCCTGTTTCCGTACGTATCTGGTTGGGCTGGGCCCTGAGGTTGAAGATCAGGTCTTTCTCCACCTGCTCCGCGCTGGACACTTCGTGTATATCCCTGATAATCATGGCGGTGGCCACCAGGTCATCTTTCGGGTAGTAGAACACCCCTTCATTGCCCAGCGACGTGTCTATCACCGCGCCCACCCTTTTGGCGCCGCGGGTGGTAATAGGCGCACAAAGCACGTGCACGTTCTTTACAGGCAGCTGCGTCATCAGCGCCACGCACACGCGGCTGAGAATGAGGCTGCCGATGCCCATGCCGGCCACCTCCTTGGAATTCCACAAACCGCAGATCTCCGCACTGCCGGGCATGTCTCCCTGCCGGGGAACCACGTCCGTATAAATTTTCGGGTCGTATTTGCCGATGGCCATTTCTATGGGCAGCGGCAGCACGCCGTCTGCTATCTGCACACGGGCGCCGCCATAGGTTTTGGTGCCGGTGTCATCTTCCACAATGACCACTACGGTGTTTCTATGAGATATCCAGTCCTGGTTACCGGAAGTAATTTTATTGATCCCGAAATAGATCTGCAGCAGTTTGCTGTGGCCTTCGTAAAACCGCATGCAAGCTTCCGGGTCATCCGGTGCAAAAAAAGCCCTTACATTGATCGGTGCGCTCATTGATTGCTCTTTTAGTTTATAGGGGCATTATTGAATAAGTTGATCAAAGTCCACATAATACCTGCCGGAAGACCGTAGCTGGCCAAGCAGTATCCGCCTGCAGGTGTCTGCCACCATGGCGCCGCCCAGCATTACGGAAGATGCCAGCTGCGGCCAGGTAGTGATCGTTTTCCCGATCTCTCCCAAAGAATATTTCATGCGGGGGCTCATATCGGCCATGCCCGCCATGGGCCCTAAAATGGGTATTTTTTCTTCATTGGTGAGGTGTTTGAGAGATTTCAGGTCTGCAATATCAGGTATCAGGCCGTGCAGCAGCGGGTAGGAGGGGTCAAGGTCATACCGCTCAATGTCCAGCATTCCCCGGTCATTGGTGTCCATTACTACCGCCACTTGCATAGCTTTCGCTTTTTTGCGGGCCAGTATTTTCACATCAATGCCGTCACACTCTTCCACCAGCACGTCCAGCTTGCCTCCGCCGGTCATAAACTCGTCCAGGTTCTCTTCTGTAGCCCCGTCTGTAAAACACTTCACGGTGAGGAAGGGGTCCAGTTCGGCAATTTCCCGGGCGGCTATGATCACCTTCGGCATGCCCAGGTTAAAAACGCCGGTGCGCAGCCGGTTCATGTTGCTAAGCTCCACGGTGTCAAAGTCTGCCAGCCGCAACTCTCCGCCAATGCGTTCCATGGCCAGTGTAAGCGCTATGCTTTGCCCTACTGAAAGGCCTATGATACCTATTTTTTTCTGCTGCAGCAGGTCCCGTTCTTCCCGCGTGATCTTGTGCTGGTTGCGGGAAGTGCGCATGGCAATAAACTCTTCGCGGCCCAGCAGATGCACCAGCTTTTCCGCCCAGGGGTAGTACACCCACACCCCGTAATCTTCGGGAGCGGTACCGTTCAGGTGCCGCTCAACAGCGGCTGTCAGCTCTTCCGGCGTTAACGCGCGGGTGGGGTGCAGGCTTTTTATCAGCTCCCTGAGCTGGCTGTACAGCTCGTCATAAACCCTGATCTGCGGGTTGCTCCGCAGTAATTGCAGCAAAGCGGCCTTCTCGTCCCCATTTGCGGGATGATAAAACACTGGCATATGGGTCAGGTGCTCATGCCTTGTCTGCAGTACTCGTTCCTGAATTATCATGCTGCTTCCAGACTGGTTTTTTACGGGTGAATGGATGTTGCCTCCTCTAATGATGCCCGGTTACTGATCGTTAGGTTATTTTTAAAGGGCCAAAGTACAAGCGCCTCACCAAAACCACGTCCCACTGAAAGGGGAAATTTTCCCGCCTTCTTTCTCCAGATCATACATTAATAAGTATAAAAAAGTGTTATAAAAATTCTTTTATGGTTGTTTCCGGGCATAAACGGAAAAAAATCAGACCTCACCAACCCTTTGGGGGCGAACTGCTTGTCCGTGTCTACGGTATTTATTGTAAATGAGCTAAGATCAAACCAAACTTCACCTCTCTGGCAAAGCGCGCATAACAGCTATTGTTAAACAATTGTGGGGGATGGACGATATCCGGCAATCACCGGCGAAGACAGTATAGGGCTCAGCCGGCCTTTGCCGGGCCGGGGCTTGGCAATTCCTCTTGCCTGGGATAAATAGCTTCATTTTTTAGAGAATGATTAGATATACGACAACAACACATGAATATAAAAGTAAAATAGCAATTTATTTCAAATTAAACTATAACAAGCCGCTTTATTTTGCAGATTTTGCAAAAATAACGATTATATCACGATTGAGATTGGTGTAATATTTGCGAGTAATTAGCCGCTATCTTTTAGATTTGTAGGAACTAATCATACCCATCATGCATAAAAGAGAATTCCTCAAGGTGGCCGGCCTCGCCGGGTTGGCCGCTATGGCAGATCCGAAAGGATTGTTTGCCGCAGAGGGGCGCGAAACCCTGTTAACGCAAAAAGCACCGTTCACGCTGCCTCCTTTACCTTACGCTCCTGATGCGCTGGAGCCCAATATAGACAAGCTGACCATGGAGATCCATCATGACAAGCACCATGGCGCTTATGTAAAGAACCTTAATGACGCGCTGAAAAGCTCTCCCCTGGCCAGCCTTTCACTGGAAGGCATACTGGCCAAAGTAACCGCCAAAGATGCGGCCATCCGCAACAACGGCGGCGGCCACTATAACCACAGCCTGTTCTGGACGCTGCTCAGCCCCAAACAAACCAGCCCCTCCTCCAAACTCACCGCTGCTATTAACGGCGCATTTGGCTCTGTAGACGCGTTCAAGGAGCAATTTGGGGACGCCGCCAAAAAAGTGTTCGGCTCCGGCTGGGCCTGGCTCATAGTGAAGAAAGACGGGAAACTGGCCATCACCTCCACGCCCAACCAGGACAACCCCCTGATGACGCAACTGGTAAAAGAACCGGGAACGCCCATCCTGGGGCTTGACGTGTGGGAGCACGCCTACTACCTGAAACACCAGAACAAGCGGCCTGACTACATTACGGCCTTCTGGAACGTGGTGAACTGGGATGAGGTGGAGAAACGCCTTAACGCAGTGAAGAAATAAAAAAAGCGGTGGCATCAGATCTGATGCCACCGCTTTTTTTATAAAGACAGTTGTTTATTTCCGCTTGAAAAATACAAACCCGTTCTTTTCGCCAATCAGCTCCAGGTTTGGATGAGAGCGGTACGGCTCGCTGTCCGTAATGCGGCAAATGAAATACGCCGGCTTGTCTATAGCCCCTTCCAGCAGCCATTGTTCCTTGTTTTTATAGTATTCAGGGTTGGTAGACGGCTGTTTGCGCGTATAATACAGGTGGGCGTAACTGAAGTAGGCCAGGGGCTTCACGTACACATCCTTTCCCTGGAATTGCTCAAAAAACTCGATGGCGGCCGCCTGGGAGAACTTTTCCACCTTGGGCACAAAGTGCAGCACCGTTACCTGTATCATCAATATAGTGCTGATAAAGAGGCACAGCAAGCCCCGCCGCACCTTGCCGGAAAACAGCATTACACAGCTGATCACTACCAGCAATATATAAATAAGGCCATAGGCCATTTCCCCGAAGCTGAAGCGCACGTCTGCCTGCAGGTTGGCCTTCGCAAACTTGTCCCCGATATGGGGGATCAGCTCGTTTTTATAAATGCCCACCAGCGGCAGCAGGCTGATGGCCAGGCCCAGCACTACGCCAATAAAAAGCATGAGACTGATGTTCCAGCCTTTCAGGCGGAAGCGGCCTTCCAGCAGGCGGTAAACCTGCAGCGCGGCCAGGTAACTGAGCGGGAAGTAGCAGAGGGAGGAATAATGCACAATTTTCGTTTTCACAATGGAAAACAGCAGCAGCACCACCCAGAAGAGTATCCACATCCATACCTTGAAGTCTTTGGCCTCTGCCGGCTGGCTCAGGTAAATGGATTTGGCGCGACTGGTCTGCACGTAGCTGAGCAGGAAGATGCTGGCCGGGAAGCAGCCCACCAGCAGCACTATCCAGTGGTAGAAGAAAGGCCCGCCATGGCCCGCGTCCGGTGTGCTGAACAGCCGCCACTGGTAGATCACGAACTCGTTCACGAACCACCAGCCGTGCATAATGATCTCGTAACCGAACCAGAGGGCGGTGGTGAGAAAACAGCACAGCACGGTCCACAGGAGGTGAACAATTTTGATGTGGATGCGGAATTTATTGTAGACCCAGTACACGAGCAGCACCAGTACCGCTATCAGGATGGCCGCGGGGCCTTTGGTAAGTACGGCCAGGCCGAGGCTGATGCCACTGAAAATAGCCATGCGCGTTGGTTTGGGCGCATAGCCTATCCGGTAGGCGAAATACACGGCCAGGAAAATAAAATAGTTGAAGGTGGGGTCTATGATGCCAGACTTGAAATAGAAATGGGGCAGCCAGGAGCCTGCATACACAAGTGCCCACCAGAAGCCGAACTGCTCGTCTACCTGTTTTTTTCCGATGTGGTAAAAGGTGAGCAGGGTGGCAATGCCGATGATGGCATTGGGGAAACGGGCCGCAAAGTCATTGATGCCGAAAAGCTGCATGCTGATGGCCTGCATCCAGATGAACAGGGGCGGTTTCTCCCAGAAGGGCGCAAAGTCTATCTGCACCTGCGAGTAATTGCCGGTAACGATCATTTCCCTGGCCGCTTCCGCAAAATTGATCTCGTCCCAGTCAAATAAATGTACCGCGCCCAGGAAGGGAATGAACAACAGGGCCGCTACAACAGCTATCAACAGATACTTCATCAGGATGTAAATATTTAAGCGAAGCGCTAAGTTCGCAAAGAAACCTTAATATTTAAAGGATTTAAATATTATGCCATCCCGGCCGGCGGGGCGGCCACGGTACCATGTATGCAGGTGGTGCCCGGCGTTTGGCTGCGCTTGTATTCAAACAGCCAGTAGATCATGGTGCTGCACAGCGTTCCGATGATGCTGCCGAAGTATACGTCGGCAAAAAAGTGCTGGCTGAGGTACAGGCGGCTGTGGGCGGTAGAAAGTCCCAGCAGGAACAGCAGCAGCCCCATTTTTTTGTTGTTCCAGATCAGGGCCATGAAGCAGAACATGCCGAAGGCCGTGGAAGTATGGCCCGAAGGGAAGCTGAGCCCGCTGTGAACACTGATCCAGGGCACAATATGGAGCATCTCCGGGTCCGCAAAGTAGGCAATGGGCCGGGGATCGTTCACGTAATGTTTGATGCTCTGCACCACCAGGGTAATGAACAGCAGGGAACCGGCCCCCATCAGGAAAAGCCGCCAGCGCCGCATCACCAGGAAGATGGCCAGCATCACGCCAAAGGCAATACCGTCTCCCAGGTAGGTGCTGCCTGTTACCAGCCAGTCTGCCAGGGCGCAGTGGGCGCCATTCACGCCAAGAAACAACTGATCTTTTGAGAAGAGGGATAGTAAGGTGCCTCCGGTAATAACCCATAGGAAGAACGGGACGTAAAAATAACGGTTAGACTGCACCAGTGCCGTCAGTGTTTTTAACATGCAAGTAAAAGTTGTAGGTCCGTAAATATAGGTCAGAAGGGGCTATATGCTAACTTCGTGCTTGTTACGCCGCTTCTGTATGTACTTTTTGATTTTTTGATAGGATCTGTAATAAAATTCCTTGTTAAACAGCTGGGAGTCATTCATCGCTTTGTAAACGAGGAAACCGGCAATAGGGAGCAACACCAGGTTGGCTAACCACATTCCGCTCCAGGACGCCATCACGTCTTTCCTGGCCATTTTCTCCCCTAACATAAAGAATATATTGAAGATCACAAAGAATATAACGGCAAAAACGAGCGGTGTCCCTAGTCCGCCCTTGCGAATAATTGAACCCAGCGGGGCGCCTATCAGGAATAATACGATGCAGGCCGCCGCCAGGGAGAACTTGCGCTGCCACTCCACCTTGAAAAGGGAACGTTTGGCATAATTGTCCGCATACTCTTTGGCCGTGCCGGAAAGGGAGCTTTCCGTTTCCCGCAGGTTGGATTCCACTCTTTCCAGCACGTAACGCCGGGAAGCTTCGGGAATGATCTGTATAAAACTGTCTACGGCCAGCCTGGGCGCACTGCTTGCCCAGCCGGTGTCTTTCCATTTGTAGAAGGGATAGCGGCTGGTTACGTAGGCATTGGTGGTGCGGATGTAGTTGGAATCCCGCCGGTACAGGGAGTCAATGCCATAGTCCAGCTGCCGGATGTTCAGCATTTGCTGGTTGTCTGCAAAAAGACCCATATCCAGTCGGCTGAAAGCCAGCTTTTCCAGGCTGAACGGCATCACGTACTTTTTAAAGCCCATGCGCAGCAGGTCGTTATTACTATTGCCGCGGGCCTCGGCATTGTCTTCATAGCGCCATCCGTTCTCCAGGGTAAAGTTGAGGAAACGTTTGTCTGCCGAAAGCTCCATGGTGCCTTTCTCCGCCAGTATCAGCCGGTCTTTGCCGCTGTTGCCGGGCGTACGGTCATAGATCATGACCTGGTGAATGGTACGGTTGTCAGGCTCCTTGCGGCCTACCTTGATCACGTAGTCGTCAATATCGGTATAGAACACGCCCTGTTTGATGTTGAAGGCGGGTTTGGCATTGGTAATGTCATACAGGAGGGATTTGGCACGGAGGTTGGCCACCGGTATCACGTAGTTGGAGAAGAGGAAGGCGCCCAGGGCAATAATGGCGGAAAAGATGAACAGCGGGCGGATGAAGCGGAGCAGGGAAATGCCGGCAGACTTGATGGCCACCAGCTCAAAGCTCTCGCCCAGGTTGCCGAAGGTCATGATGGAAGAGAGCAGCACAGCCAGGGGCATGGCTAGGGGCACCAGGCTGGCGCTGGTATACACCAGCAGCTCCACTATCACAGGCGTATCCAGCCCTTTGCCCACCAGGTCGTCAATGTACTTCCATACAAACTGCATGATCAGTACAAAGAGGGTCACGAAGAAGGTGGCCACAAAGGGCCCCACAAAGGTCTTGATGATCAGTTTATCGAGTTTCTTCACAACCGCTGTATAAAAATAACATTCGTAAAATGTAAAACTGCCTGGTTTTCAATATACTTTTGCATACAGGCCATGCAAAGTTAACACGAATCCCCCAAGCGCGGAAGGGCGCGGGATACAAAAAAGCGTTAATTTATGATGAACCCCGCCGGCCGCGGCGGGCAAACCGGATGCTCATGGAAACGTACGAACTGAATACAATAGAGCAAAGCACGGTGCTGGACGCAGATTTCCTGTTACGGAAGAACAGGATCATTGAAAAGGTGTTTGTGCTGTTTGGAGAGCTGCAGAAGGCCATGGAGGCGGAGCCGGCCATTGCGGGCCTGCAGCTGCCGGAGGGGCAGCCCGCCAAGATATCCAAAGGCGAGCAGTACCAGGGCCTGCCGTACGTAGTGCTGGATTACCCCCGGCAGTTTGGCCGGGATGATATTTTTGCCTGCCGCAGCTTTTTCTGGTGGGGCCGTTTTTTCAGCATTACCCTGCATTTGGCCGGCGCCTCGCTGGATGCTTACCGCAACCGCCTGGCGGGGCTGCAGCAGCAACTGGGAGACTGGCATGTTTGCGTGCAGGAAAACCCCTGGGAGCATCACTTTGAACCAGACAACTACCGGGCAGCCGGCTCCCTTTCCGCCGGGGAATGGGAAGGCCTGATGCAGGGGGCTTTTGTAAAGCTTGCCAGAAAGTACGCGCTGCAGGATTGGGAAAACGTTATTTCCAATGCTGTGGCCGATTATACGGCCCTTTTAAAGATGCTGGGAAAAAGAAGGTAGGTTAATTTACTAGCTGCTGATCTGTAGCCACGGCCTAATTGCCGATGCGGTGGAAAAGATCTTTGATCTGGTAATCCCAGAGCTGGCTCTGGTCCGCCACTTCTTTTTTCTCGGCGAAATCCTTGATCACCAGTATGGTCATATTGGTAACTTCAGATATCTGGATCCTGAATTCAAAAAATTCATTTTTGGGAGCGTGTAACCAACGTAAACGGATATATTCGTCATCTTCCTGTTCCAGCACTTCTGCCTCTTCGCTTGAACCGTTCCATGAAAATGAAAAAACATTGTCCCTGAAATCTACTTTATCTGCAAACCATTCCTGTAAGCCTGCGGGGGTGGATAGAAATTCATATAAGATACTTGGAGAGCACCGAACCGGATATTCTAACTCATATTGCACTTTCTTTGACATCGCACAGAATTATTAAAAAATCAAAATCATCTGCCTGCAATTATAGAAAAATATTTATTCTATCAAAATAAATTTTGAATTTTTTTCGATATATTAACTAAACCGGTTTCCTGACTGAATTTATTTTAAAATATATGGTTTTTAAACTATGTATCTAGCAGTATTTGACTGCTTTATTCCCGCAGTTCGCTCTTCAACACATCTTGATGCGCTAAAACAGCATTAGCAGCGGCCCTGGGCAGTTACCACTAAAGGTTTATAGGGCAACAATCGATTTAGCTTAAAAAGGTTTTAACAGGATATTATTTTTTTTGGGTGGTATCTAAAAAAAGTTATTTTTGTCTAGCATTCTTCTAAATTAACTATTATTAACCTGTAACTGTTCCCGTGCTATGTCAATGCGCCAACTCAAAATCACGAAGTCGATCACCAATCGTGAGTCACAGTCGCTAGAAAAGTATCTGCAGGAGATCGGCAAAGTGGATCTCATTACGCCGGAGGAAGAAGTGAATCTGGCTATCCGCATTAAACAGGGAGACCAGCGTGCTTTAGAGAAGCTAACCAAAGCCAACCTGCGCTTTGTGGTATCTGTTGCCAAACAGTACCAGAACCAGGGCTTGTCCCTTTCAGACCTCATCAACGAAGGCAACCTCGGCCTCATCAAAGCCGCACAGCGCTTTGACGAAACCCGCGGTTTCAAATTTATTTCCTACGCCGTGTGGTGGATCCGCCAGTCTATTCTGCAAGCATTGGCAGAGCAGTCCCGCATTGTGCGCCTGCCGCTCAATAAAGTAGGCCTTTCCAACAAGATCAGCAAGGCATACTCCCAGCTGGAGCAGGAATTTGAAAGGGAGCCCTCTCCTGACGAGCTGGCCACCATTCTCGAGATCAATACGGAAGAGGTAGAAGCTACCCTGGGCGTGGCCGCACGGCACGTATCCATGGACGCACCTTTTATAGACGGGGAAGACAACTCCCTGCTGGACGTGCTGGAAAACCCTAACGCTGTCAGCGCAGATGAGGAGCTGGACCATCATGACTCCCTCCGCCGCGAAATAGAACGGTCGCTTTCCACCCTCACAGACCGCCAGAAAGACGTGATCATGCTGTATTTCGGCATCGGCGTAGAGCACCCCATGTCACTGGAAGATATCGGAGAAAAATTCGGCCTCACCCGCGAAAGGGTACGGCAGATCAAAGATAAAGCCATCACCAAGCTCCGCACCACCTCCCGCAGCAAACTGCTGCGCAACTACCTGGGTGGCTGAGCCGCGTTATGAACGGAACTTTTTTGAAATGGTGAATATTCGTACATATTCACCATTTTTTATTGGATGCCTTTTAGTTTTCTTAACTTTGCCATCCTGTTATTGTTTTTACTTTATTACTTTTTATTACAATGTTTGAATCATTATCGGAGCGGCTGGAGTCGGCCTTCAAACAGCTGAAGGGCGAAGGGCGCATTTCTGAGATCAATGTGGCCACTACTGTGAAGGAAATTCGCAGGGCGCTGGTAGACGCAGACGTGAACTATAAAATTGCCAAGGAGTTTACTGACAAGGTGAAAGACAAGGCCATGGGCGAAAAAGTGCTCACCGCCATCTCTCCCGGCCAGCTCATGGTAAAGATCGTGAAAGACGAGCTGGTAGAGCTGATGGGTACCACGGAAGAGGAGCTTGACCTGAAGGCCAACCCCACCGTGATCCTCATAGCCGGCCTGCAGGGTTCCGGTAAAACCACCTTCTCCGGCAAGCTGGCCAATTTCCTCAAAACCAAAAAGAACAAGAAACCCTTGCTGGTGGCGGCAGACATTTACCGCCCCGCGGCTATTGACCAGCTGAAAGTGCTGGGCGGGCAGATAGGGGTGGAAGTATACAGCGAGCCGGAGAACAAGAACGCCGTGCAGATCGCAGAGAATGCCGTAAAAGAAGCCAAAGCCAACGGTTATAATGTAGTGATCGTGGATACCGCCGGCCGCCTGGCCGTAGATGAGGCCATGATGACGGAAGTAAGCAATGTGCGGAATGCGGTTAAACCGCAGGAGATCCTCTTTGTGGTAGACTCCATGACCGGCCAGGACGCCGTGAACACCGCCAAGGCATTCAACGAGCGGCTTGACTTTTCCGGCATTGTGCTCACCAAGCTGGACGGTGACACCCGCGGCGGTGCGGCCCTTACCATCACCTACACCGTGCAGAAGCCCATCAAGTTTGTGAGTATGGGCGAAAAGCTGGACACGCTGGACGTATTCTATCCCGAACGCATGGCCCAGCGTATCCTGGGCATGGGAGACATTACCACCCTCGTGGAAAGGGCCCAGGCGCAGTTCAATGAAGAGCAGGCCAAAAAGCTGGAGAAAAAGATCCGGCAGAACCAGTTCGATTTCGACGATTTCAAGGAGCAGCTGCAGCAGATCAAGAAGATGGGCTCCATCAAAGACCTGCTGGGCATGATACCCGGCGTGGGCAAGGCGGTGAAAGACCTTGACATCAGTGACGATTCCTTCAAGGGCATAGAGGCCATCATCAATTCCATGACGCCGCAGGAAAGGGGCAACCCTGACCTGATTGACGGCAGCCGCCGCAAGCGTATTGCCAAGGGCGCCGGCAAGGAGATCCAGGATGTGAACCAGTTCATGAAGCAGTTTGAGCAGATGAGACAGATGATGAAAATGATGAATAAGATACCCGGCGGGGCCAAGGGACTGAAGATGCGGTAGGGCAGGAGGATGAGAAAAGCGGGTTATTTGTAACAGACTAGTTTTCAATCTGCAACTCTTGGTACCTAATTTGAAATTGAAAAAATTTGGGCAATTTGAATTTATGGGCTACATTTGCTGCCCCAATAGAAACAATATTTTTTAACCACTCGCAACAAATAATTCGACTTATTTATGCCAGTAAAGATCAGATTACAGAGACACGGCGCCAAAAAAAGACCTTTTTACTTTATTGTTGTGGCAGATGCCCGCGCCCCCAGGGATGGTAAATTCATCCAGAAAATCGGTACCTACAATCCTTTGACCGTACCGGCTTCTATCAATATCGATACGCAGAAAGCGCTCCGCTGGCTGCAGAAAGGTGCACAACCTACCGATACCGTTAGAAGGATCCTGTCATTCAAAGGCGTACTTTACCTGAAACACCTCCTCAGAGGCGTGAAACTGGGCCTGTTCGATGAGCCTACGGCTTACACCAAATTCGAGCAATGGCAGGCAGATCACGAAGAAAAAGTATCCGCACGCCGCGAAAGCCAGAAAAGGGCTGTACGCGCCGCTCAACCGGTAGTGAGGAAAGTAGAGGAAGCACCTGCTGCTCCCGCTGCTTCTGAAGGCGAAGCTCCTGAAGCTGAAGCATAATTCACCGGAAATCATATTTCAAAAAGGGAAGATTTGTTCGCAAAGATTCCCTTTTTGCTTTTATAACTACCGCATGGCTAATTATTTCAATATCGGCAAGCTGGCCGCCGTATACGGCACGGAAGGGGAATTTATCCTCCGCCACAGCCTGGGCAGGAAAACGGCGCTGAAAGACATTTCCGCCGTGTTCATAGAAGAGCGGAAAGACAGCTTCCTGCCTTATTTTATAGAAAAGGCCAGGCCCAAGGATGCGGAAAACGTTTACCTCAAGCTGGAAGGCATCCACACCCGGGAAGAAGCCCGCAAACTGCTGCAAAAAGGCATTTACCTGGAAGAGGCAGATTTCAAAGGCCTGGCCTCCGCCTCCGCGCCCCTTTCCCTGCTGGGCTTTACGGCTACAGACAAACATGAAGGGGAACTGGGCAAAATTGAGGAGATCATTGAAATGCCGCAGCAGGTGCTGGCCCGCGTTACCTACCGGGAAAAGGAAATGCTGCTGCCCCTCAATGAGCAGACCCTCCTGAAAGTAGACAAAAAACAGCAGGTGGTGCACCTCGATCTGCCGGAAGGCTTGCTGGACGTATATTTAGGATAAAAAATACCATCAATGCGCATAGATATCATTACCGTATTACCGGAACTGCTGGAGAGCCCCTTTGCGCACTCCATCATGAAGCGCGCCCGCAACAAGGGACTGCTGGAGGTAAACGTGCATCACCTGCGGCAATACTCCAGTTTCCGGCAAAACCAGGTGGACGATTACCAGTTTGGCGGCGGTGCCGGCATGGTGATGATGATTGAGCCCCTGGTGAATGCCATAGAGGCCCTGCAAAAGGAAGTGACCTACGATGAGGTGATCTACCTCACGCCTGACGGGCATACCTTCAACCAGCAGATGGCCAACCGCCTTTCCCTGAAAGGCAACCTGCTGCTCATTTGCGGGCACTACAAGGGGATAGACGAAAGGGTGCGGGAACATTTTGTGACCATGGAAATTTCCATCGGGGATTTTGTGCTCTCCGGCGGGGAGCTGGCTGCCGCCGTACTGGTAGACGCCATAGGCCGCCTGCTGCCCGGGGTGCTCAATGACGAAACCTCCGCACTGTTCGATTCCTTCCAGGACAATCTGCTGGCCCCGCCCGTGTACACCCGGCCGGAGGAGTTCCGCGGCTGGAAGGTACCGCCCGTGCTGATGAGCGGGGATCACCGGAAAATAGAGGAGTGGCGGCATGAAGAGGCCCTGAAACGCACACGGGAGCGCCGGCCGGACCTGCTGCAGCACGACTGACAAAAAGATATTTTATTAAAACCGGGAAAAAGGGCTTGGTTATTGGATATTCTTCCTTACCTTTGCCGTCCTATAAATAATTGAAAGATGAACGCAATTTCTTTTGTTCACGAGCAGTTGACTGCTGGCAAGCAATTTCCGAAGTTTAAAGCCGGTGATAATGTCACCGTTAACTATAAGATCGTTGAAGGTAACAAGGAGCGTATCCAGTCCTTCAAAGGTGACGTGGTGAAAATCCAGGGCACCGGGTTTACCGCTTCTTTCACCGTACGCAAGATCTCTGACGGCGTGGGCGTGGAAAGGCTGTTCCCTTTCTATTCTCCTAACGTTGAGTCTGTTGTGCTCAATAAAGTGGGTAAAGTAAGAAGGGCCAAGCTGTACTACCTGCGTGACCGCCAGGGTAAAGCTGCCCGTATCAAGGAAAAAAGGGTTTAGTATACTATACAGGGAAATTAGTGAAACGGAAGTCCGGTTTTGGGCTTCCGTTTTCTTTTTGTGGTAGCCCGCCAATGGTTTGTCGCATTCGGCCTTTCAAGGGGGTAAAGCAGCGGCAGGCCGCTGCGCTGATCCAGGTGCGATATAAGCAGGAACCAGGGCTGATATAGGTCTAACATAGGTCTAACATAGGTCTGATATAGGTGTGATATAGGTCTAACATAGGTCTAACATAGGTCTAACATAGGTCTAACATAGGTCTGATATAGGTAGGAACTAGGTCTAACATAGGTATTGGCCAGGTATAGCTTTTCTCTGATCCGGGTCAGATGCCACCCTGCCCGCCGGGTGCCCCCTGCCTCCGGGTTTACACCCTCTCTTGACCCTGTTTTGACCCTGTTCTCACCCTGCTTTCATCTGTGTAAACAGGGTCAAAGCAGGGTGAGAACAGGGGGACGGCCAGGGCCGGAGAAAGGCGATGCCTGAAAGCAGCCGGCTGGCGGTGATAACGTTATCGCCTTCAAACCCCTTCAACAACCGTATCATCCGCCCTGGTGGCGGGGCATTAGATGATTCTTAAAAGTTAATTAAAGTGCCCCGCATGCATTGAAAAACCCCAAATTAAAACCTATCTTTGTTAGCTGAACATTTTAAAAAATCAGAGATGACCGCTATTTTCATTAAATCACCGCTTTTACTTTTCCAGGAACTGGGTATGACAGAACTGATCCTTATTGCTGCCGTAGTGCTGCTGTTGTTCGGCGGCAAAAAAATTCCCGAACTGATGCGCGGCCTTGGTAAAGGTATCCGCGAATTCAAAGATGCCAAAGACAACGTGCGCCGCGAGATGGAAGAAGGCATGAAAGAAACGGAAGTAAAACAGAAATAAGCAAAACTGATCATCCACTCACACTACTGGGGGTAGCGGAGTTACGGTTTTTTTTATTATAGAGATCTCCCATTGTAAGATTTAAACTGGTTTGGGTTTGACTGAATACAGCAGTATATCGTCTTTTCATGAGGCGTTGTATGCCGGAAAAACGACCTGCGAGGCCACCGTACGTGCGTACCTGGACCGTATTGAGCAGCAGCGGCATCTCAATGCCTACCTGGAAGTATTTGGGGCAGATGCATTGGAGCAGGCCAGGGCCCTGGACGGGCGTATCCGTGCCGGGGAGCGGCCCGGCCAACTGGCCGGGGTGGTAGTAGGCATCAAGGATGTGATCTGCTATAAAGGCCATGAGGTAACGGCCGCATCAAAAATACTGGAGGGGTTCACCTCCCTGTTCTCTGCCACCGCGGTAGAGCGGTTATTAGCTGAAGGCGCCATCATCATCGGGCGCCTTAATTGTGACGAGTTTGCCATGGGTTCCACTAACGAAAATTCGGCCTATGGGAAAGTGCTCAACGCGCTAGACAATACCCGCGTGCCGGGAGGCTCTTCCGGGGGCTCCGCCGTAGCCGTGCAGGCCGGTCTCTGCCAGGTAAGCCTGGGCAGCGATACAGGCGGCTCCGTACGCCAGCCGGCGGATTTTTGCGGAATTGTGGGGCTGAAACCCACTTACGGGCGTATTTCCCGCCACGGGCTTATTGCCTATGCCTCTTCTTTTGACCAGATAGGCATTTTTGGCTCGAATATTGCGGATGTGGCCTTGGTTCTACAAGTTATAGCGGGGCCGGATGCATACGACAGTACGGCCTCCCAGCGTGAAGTACCTGATTATCAGGCGGGTCTCCGGCACAATAAAAACCGGAAATTTGCGTATTTAAAAGACGCCCTGCACCACGAAGGCCTCGACCCTGAAATGAGGAAGGGATACGAAAGTTTTTTTGAGCAACTGAAATCAGAGGGCCATACCGTGGAAGGGGTCAATTTCAATTACCTTGACTATGTAGTGGCGGCCTATTACGTGTTGACAACGGCCGAAGCGTCCAGCAACCTCAGCCGGTTTGACGGGGTGAAATACGGCTACCGTACCCCCGGAAAAGACCTGGACCTGACGGATTTTTATAAAAAAAGCCGGTCAGAAGGGTTTGGAAAAGAGGTAAAACGCCGTATCTTATTAGGCACCTTTGTGCTGAGCGCCGGTTATTACGACGCCTATTTCACAAAGGCCCAGCAGGTGAGAAGGCTGTGCGTGGAGAAGATGCAGCAGATACTGGCCGGTTATGACGCCGTTTTGCTGCCTACCGTACCGGCCACCGCCTTCAGGATCGGGGAAAAAACAGATGACCCGATAGCCATGTACCTGGCGGATATTTACACGGTGCTGGCCAACCTGACCGGCGTACCGGCAATTTCGGTACCTTTGTTCCGGCATTCAAACGGGATGCCGTACGGCCTGCAGATCATCACCAGGGAGTTTGACGAAGAGAACTTGTTACAGATAGCCAATAGCGTGCTGCATGAGCAGCCCGTAAACATAGGATAATTAACAAACAACGTGTATGACGAAAATCTTTTTACTACTCTTGTCGGCCGTGGGAATGACCACTGTTGCGGCGGCCGCCGATGAGAGCCCTAAGGAGATGGCAGTACCTGTTATGCAGGGCCTGCACGCCGACACCTCCGTCACCTTAAAAAAGTCTGCACATCTGCCCAAAGATACCGTGGTGCATGGTGCGCCCGCCTCACAGGCCGTGAAGCGCGCCGCTCAAACCATGCAGCCCATTGTACGCACCCCCAAGGTGTATGAAGAGCAGATGACCAATCACTATATCAAAGGATATGTGAATGATTACGCTACCCGCTACAGCCAGCACCTGGCTACCATGGTGGAGCGTTCGGCGCCTTATTTTACCATGATAGAAAAGATATTTTCGGATCATGGCATTCCCGAAGAAATGAAATACCTGGCCGTGATCGAATCCGGCATGTCCTATAACGCCCGCTCCCGCGTAGGCGCCGTGGGCATGTGGCAGTTCATGAGCAGCACAGCCCGCATCTTCGGGCTGAACGTAGGCCGGAAAGTAGACGAACGGAAAGACTTTTATAAATCTACCGTGGCAGCCGCCAAATACCTGAACGAGCTGTACGAACAGTTTGACAACTGGTTACTGGTGGTGGCGGCCTATAACTGCGGCGCCGGCGGCGTGCAGCGCGCACAGCGTATCAGCGGCAGGAGCGATTTCTGGGGCATCCAGTATTTTCTGCCGGCGGAATCACGCAACCATGTGTATAAATTCATTGCCACCGGTTATATACTGGACCGGTTCAACACCTTCTTCGGCGTAGGCTCCAGCTATGCGGCCGCTCCCGGCGCAAGAATGAGCGCAGCGCCTGAGTTCAGGAAACCGGCCCCCCTCACGGATGATGACATGTTCAACACCGTAGAGTTCAATATTACCGGTAAATACCGCCTGGAGGCTATTGCCAAAAAGCTGGACATTGAAAAAGAAGAGCTGGAACGCCTCAACCCTGACTTTGCACAGGTATTGGCAGGAGAGTCTAACAGCTATGACCTGCGCATCCCGAAAGAAAAAATGAAGGTATTCCAGGCAGAAAAAGACGAGATACTGAAAGAGTCTCTGCAAATGACGCTGGATGACAAGGCCGCTACGGTAGACAGGGCCCGCTTCCCCGCACCGGTTAAAAAACCGGAGGTGAACGCCAACCCGAAAAAACCGGTAGCTAAAAAAGCCCCGGCCAAAAAAACGGTAAGAAAGAAATAGCTTATTTCGACAGATAGAAAAAGAGAAGGCATGCTGTAAAAGCATGCCTTCTCTTTTTGAAGCCGGGCTTACCGGTCCCGGAGTGATGGCAGGGCTTAAACGGCCTTGTGGTAACCTTGTTCCTTCCACCCGTACCAATGGTTGATCACATCCAGCAGCGGCCCCGTCATGCAGGTGGTGGCCAGGGCCATCAGCACCATCATGGCAAATACCTGCGGGCTGAGAATGCCCAGGTCAAAGCCGATGTTGAGCACCACCAGCTCCATCAGTCCCCGCGTATTCATGAGCGCCCCAATGGAAAGCGCCTCCCGCCAGGGCTGGCCCACCAGCCGTGCCGTCAGCGCGGAGCCGGCAAACTTGCCGCTCACGGCCACCAGCATTATGGCCGCAAAGCCCAGCCAGAGGCTGCCTTCATTCAACAGGCCAATTTGTGTGCGCAGGCCGGTAAAGGCAAAAAATACCGGCAGGAGGATCACCACGCTCACGTCTTCCAGCTTGTCCCGCAACACCTCCTTGATATTGGCTTCCGCCGGCATGATCACCCCGGCAAGGAAAGCCCCGAACAGCAGGTGAATACCTATTACTTCCGCCAGGTAACCGGCTATGAGCAATACAAAAAAGCCCAGGGCCACCTTGGTTTTGACGCCCTTGAGGCGCGTCATCCGCCGTTGTAGCCAGGGCCGTACCAACAGCAGCATGGCCAGCACAAAAACCAGGGCCAGCAGTATGGTGAACAGGGCGCTCAGCAAGCCGGTGGCTTTTACGGTGGCCACTACAACGGCCAGTATGCCCCAGGCGGTAATATCGTCCGCCGCTGCGCAGGTGATAGACATATTGCCCAGCGGGGTGCCCGAAAGTCCGCGCTCCTGCACTATTCTGGCCAGTACCGGGAAAGCCGTGATGCTCATGGCAATGCCCATAAAAAGCGCAAAGGAGAGGAAGCTGACTGCCGCCGGTGCATATTGGGCATAGGTGAAATAGGCCAGGCATACCCCCAGGAAAAACGGGATAATAATGCTGGCATGGCTGATCATGACCGCATCGTGCGCCTTCTGGCGTATTTTATGGATGTCCAGCTCCATGCCCACAATGAACATGAAGAAGGCCAGCCCTATCTGGCTCAGGAACTGCAGGCTGCTTAAAGCATGAGCGGGAAAAATGGCCTGCATGCCTTCCGGCCAGCACCAGCCCAGCAGGGAGGGGCCCAATACAATACCAGCCACTATCTCTCCCACTACGGCAGGTTGCCGCACTTTACGGGCCGCATAGCCGAACAGGCGGGATACGCAGAGAATAACAATGATTTGCAGCAGGAGCAGGCTCAGGGGATGCCTTGCATGTTCCAGCAAAGCCGGCAGCAGGCTGGCAGGCGCGGCCGGAGCGGCGGCCTGTGCGGGCTGGTGTTGCGGTACCTGCAAACGCTGGCCCAGCGCAATAATGAACCAGATGAGCGCCGCAAATATGCCGATGATAACGGGGTAGAGGAGGTAGTTCTTTTTTTTCATACAGGTATGCAATGCACGAAATATACGAAACTCCCCGTGGTAGTTGTTGCAAGAACCCTTGCCGGGAAAAATATTTCTTCTTTACACCGGTATGCAACGGAAGTCCCCGCGGTTGTGGTGCAAGAGCCCTTGCCGGGAATAAAATTCCGGGGGACTTTTGTTACCCTGATGCAACCGGCGCAGCCCGTTTGCAACACCTTTGCGGCAGCTATATTTTGCCCTTGCAGGCGCCTAATAGCTGAAAGACTCCTCGGGGCTGGCCTGCCACGCTTTATCGGCCGCTTTCAGCCGGCGCAGCTTGTGGTGATAGACGTAAGAGCCGAACACCAGGGCAATGAACACGAACATGGGCGCCCAGGTGCCCGCGGGGTCTCCGTGCATGATATGCGAGTAGGTAGCGCCCACCAGGTCAAATACGAGGCCGGCATATGCCCATTCTTTCAGGCGGGGGTAGCCGGGTACCAGTATGGCAACAATGCCCAGTATTTTAGCCACGCCCAGGAAAGGCACAATATAGGCCGGGTAACCGAGGTTGGTAACATAGGCCATGGCCTCCGGTACGCCGATAGCGTCAAAAATGGCGCCCACGCCCAGGCCTGCGGCCATCAGGCCGGTGAATATCCAGTAAATGATCTTGATCTTTTTCATAGTGTTACAAGTTGAAGGTGATGCAGCAAAAGTAACGGAAAGCCTCATGGGGCATGCGCCCTGAACGTGACATTCTATAGGGGGGAATGCGACATTTTGATGGAATGATTGCGTAATTTTGCGCCATGAGTGCAGAAAAACTCCGTCTTGACAAGTACCTCTGGTCCATCCGCATCTTCAAAACCCGCACCCAGGCCGCCGCTGCATGCGAAGCCGGCAAGGTAAAAATGAACGGCGCCGCCGTGAAAGCGGCCAGGACCGTGAACATCGGAGACCAGTACGAGGTGAAAACGGAGGCAAAACGCTGGAAGATAGAAGTGACCGGGCTGCTGGCCAACCGCGTGCAGTATTCGGAAGCCATCAAGTATTATCTGGACATTACGCCCGAAGAAGATAAACAGTTCAACCAGCGTATAGCCAGCAGCTTCCACACCGGCAAGCGCCCCAGCAAAATAGGCCGGCCCACCAAAAAGGAGCGCCGTGACCTGGACGATTTTATGCGGGAAGATTAATATTCTTATTATTTTCGCACATTCAATTTATTCGATACAATGGCTAAACAAAGCGATGTTCTCAGCGCCGATTTCCTGGTGAAAGTGGCGGAAGAGTTTGGTACCCCGGTATATGTGTACCATGCGGAAAAGATCAAGATCCAGTACGAGAAGTTAAAGAACGCCTTCAGCAAGGCGGACGCACGCTTTTTTTACGCCTGTAAAGCGCTCACCAACATCAACGTGCTGCGCTATATCAACTCCATTGGCTGCGGGCTGGACACAGTGTCTATCCAGGAAGTGCAGCTGGGCCTCAAAGCCGGTTTTGACCCGAAAAACATCATTTTCACCCCCAACTGTGTAGACCTCAGTGAAATTGTGGCTGCCAAGGAGCTGGGCGTGAACATCAACATAGACAATATTTCCATCCTGGAGCAGTTCGGCAACAGGTTCGGAGACAGCTATCCCATCTGCATCCGCCTGAACCCGCATATCATGGCCGGCGGCAACTTCAAAATATCTACCGGTCACGTAGACAGCAAGTTCGGCATCTCCATTCACCAGATGCGGCATATAGAGCGCATTGTGAAATCTACCAAACTCAGGGTAACCGGCCTCCACATGCATACCGGCTCGGAGATCAAGGACGTAGACGTGTTCCTGCGCGGGGTGGAGATCATGTTTGAAATGACGGAGCACTTCCCTGACCTGGAGTTCATTGACCTGGGCAGCGGCTTTAAAGTGGCCTACCAGCAGGGAGACCCTGAAACGGATATAGACCTGCTGGGCAAAAAGCTCACCGATGCTTTCAACGGTTTTGCCAAATCTTACAAACGCCCGCTGCAGCTCTGGTTTGAGCCGGGCAAGTTCCTCGTAAGCCAGTGCGGCTACTTTGTGGTAAAGGCCAATGTGATCAAGCAGACCACGGCCACGGTGTTTGTGGGCGTCAATTCGGGTTTCAACCACCTGATCCGCCCCATGTTCTATGACGCTTTCCATCTCATCAAAAATATATCCAACCCCAAGGGGATTGACCGCATCTACACGGTGGTGGGCAACATCTGTGAAACGGACACTTTCGGCTGGGACCGCAAGATCAATGAAGTGCGGGAGGGAGATTACCTGGTATTCTACAATGCCGGGGCCTATGGCTTTGAAATGTCCAGCAACTTTAACTCCCGCCTGAAACCGGCTGAAGTGCTGGTGAAAGACGGTAAAGCGCACCTGATACGCCGGCGTGACACGCTGGAAGACCTGCTCAAAAACCAGGTGGAAATACCCGTGTAACGTGATGGAGGCGCTGGTACGGACCTTGAAGGAAAAGGGGTACGAGCCCCTGGCGCAGTACGGCTTCCGGGAACTGGTGATCCCCCTGCGGGAAGGTTTGCAAACCGGCAATATCTATACCCTCCTGTTCTGGCTGTTCTTCTTCCTGGGCTGCGGCCTTGCCGGCCTGTTCACCGGTTTTGCCATAGGGGCCGGCTCCCTGTCTGTCGGTGCCCTTTGCGGCTGGCTGCTGCTGGGCATTCCCGCCACCTTTTTACTGATACCCCTCCATGAATTGCTGCACGGGCTGATGTTCCGCCTGTTCGGCGCCCGCGACGTGCGGTACGGCGTTATCTGGCGGTACCTCATGTTTTACGCTGTGGCCCATGCCTATGTGGTGGGATACAGGCAGTTCCGCTACATTGCCCTGGCCCCCTTTGTGGTCATTTCCCTGCTTTGCGCGGCCGTTTTTCCTTTTGTACCCGTTAACTGGCAGGCTTTGCTCCTGGGGCTGTATTGTTTCCACACGCTCTGCTGCGCGGGAGATTTCGGGCTGTGCGCCTATTTTTACAAGTACCGCCGCCGCAACCCGGTTAGCTTTGACGATGCAGACAACCGCATTTCCTATTTTTATGCCCTTCCTGGACCACGGCATCCGGAAAACGCGTAACTTTGCAGAAATTCCCCTGGCAACGCCGTTATCCTGCACACTGTCTCCTGTTCGCTGATGATCTTTTTATGACTTTTTTATGAAGATACTCACTGCACACCCGCGTTTGTTTAAAGATGATGAGTTGATTGACAGCCATATATCTTTCGTACCCTTCATCCGGTTTATGAAGGAAAAGGTGGAACATGCCGAAGGCGCCCGCGCGGCGTACTTCCGGGAAATTGTGCGCCATTTTGAAAGCAACCCCGCCCTGCAGCAGCCCTTGAAGGAAGATGTGAACCTGGCAGACTACCAGGAGTACCTTGACCTGCTGACGGCTACCGTATTTCCCCTTACAATGGACGAAAAGCGGGACATTTTCGGCATCGGCGTACCCTACCGCTTCTCTATATTCTACTACTCGGAACGTTTCCGGCAGATATTCGCGGAAGAAGGCGGCGAGCTGAAGGCCGTGCCCAAGGGCATTTCGGAAGAAAAGGTGAAGAACGACAAGCTGATATGGATGTACAAGCTCATCCTGGAGCGGCTGTATGACCTGCCCATCAATTACGATGCGGAGATCATCCACAACATCATTCACCCGGAAACAGGCCTGCAGAAGTACATCAAGGTGAACATAGACCCGCGTTTTGTAGACGTAAAGGTGAAAGGTACCCTGCCTGCGCTGGATTGCGGCAACATCTGCGCCGGTGATTTCAAGCTGCAGAACATAGAAGACCTGAAGCGCCTGCTGCCGCTGGAGAATTTTGCGCTGGAAGGGTTCGTGATCTGGACCATCCAGGACGTGACGAAAGACCGGGTAGTGGCCGGCATGAAAAACCTGGTGCTGAACATCCGGAAAGACAATGAGCTGAAAACCTACGCCCAGGCCCGCGAGTACCTGAAAACGCTGGCCGGCCGGGCAGATATGAGCGTGCACCTCACACCTTTCCTGAAGGTGAACAACAGGAGCGTGATGGAAAACGTGTACGTGTCACAGAGCATTATTTTTTCCAGTGCCCGTAACGATGCGGAGCGCATCGCCATACATGAACAGCTGCTGGAGCACCTGGCAAAGAACCCGCAGCCGCTGGTCATCCCGGAGGTAAGCCGGCAAACGGTATCGCTGTACCCCTTCCTGAAATACCTGCCCCTGCATGGTGTTAAAAGTTTCATCCTGGTTCCCATCACCCATGAAAAGAGCATGCTGGGCATGCTGGAGCTGGCGGCTACCGCAGGGGAGCCGCTTGACTGGGAAATAATGGCCCGCCTGCAACCCAGCTACGCCGTAGGCTCGCTGCTGCTGCGCCGCAGTATGGAGCTGGCCAATGAAAGGATCAATGAAGTGATCAAGGAACAGTTTACCGCCCTGCAACCCGCGGTGGAATGGAAGTTTACAGACGCAGCGTGGGAATACCTGCACCTGCCGAAAGAAAATAAAAAAGCCATCGGCAACATACAGTTTGAAGATGTATACCCGCTGTACGGCGCGGTAGACATCCGCAACTCTTCCGTAGAAAGAGGCTCCGCCATCCGTAACGACCTGCGGGAGCAGCTGCTGCTCATACAGGATACGTTCAGGCAGGTTGACGGCGGCCTGCATCTGCCCCTGCTGGAAGAGCTGCAGTACAAGAACAACCGCATGCTGAACAACATGCGTGAAACCCTGTTTGCCGAAGATGAAGTGCGCATCAATGAATTTCTTGACTACGAGATTGCGCCCACCTTCCGCCACCTCTACGAAAGCGAAGAGAACCTCAAACCCATCCTGAACGAGTACTTTGCAAAAATAGACAAAAGCAGCGGCCACATTTACCACCACCGCCGGGAGTACGAAGAAAGCCTGCAGGAGATCAATACGGCCATCAACCGTTACCTGGACAAGGAGAAGGACGAGCTGCAGCGGTCTTTTCCCTGCTATTTTGAAAAATACAGAACAGACGGTGTGGAGTACAACATTTACATCGGCCAGTCTATAGCGCCGGAGAAGAAGTTTGACATGATCTACCTGCGCAACCTGCGCCTGTGGCAGCTATCGTCCATGGCCCACATTTCCCGCATCACCCATGCGCTGGAGCCAAGGCTGCGCATTCCGCTGCAAACCACGCAGCTGGTGCTGGCCCACAGCAACCCCATTACCATCAGCTTCCGGAAAGACGAACGGCGTTTTGATGTGGAAGGGGCTTACAACATCCGGTACGAGATCATGAAAAAACGGATTGACAAGGTGCGCGTGCGCGGTACCAATGAAAGGCTCACCCAGCCGGGCAAAATAGCCATTGTATACGCCTACGTTCGTGAGGCGGACGAGTACAGGAAATACATTGAGTTCCTGCAGAACAAGAACATACTCACTTCCGAGCTGGAAATGCTTGACCTGGAAGAGGTGCAGGGCATCAGCGGCCTGCGCGCCCTGCGGGTAACAGTGAATATGGAAGGGTTGGTGAAAGCGGAAAGCCTCAAAGCGAAATAAAAGGAAGCTTGATATATGCAAGGGCTGGCCAAACACAATGGTCAGCCCTGTTTTATTGATGACCGTCCGGAAGAGACGCTGCCTAGAACTTGAACCCGAACGTAACATACGGCAAGGTGCCTTCTCTTGAATGCCCCAGAGTGGCAGTTACAATGAACATGTTGACGGGAGACAGGTACAGCCCGCCGCCAAAGCCGTTGTGCCACTGGCCGGAGGTTTCTTCTTTCACCCACACACGCCCCACGTCGTTAAAAGCAATGAGGCCCACAGAGCCGGGAAGGATGTAAGACGTAAAGTCAAACAGCTTGATGCGCAGCTCCAGGTTGTTGTACAGCATGCTGGTGCCGGTGAAGCGGTTGTTCCTGAAACCGCGCAGGTTGGTAGAGCCGCCCAGTGAAAGGGCCTGGAAAAACTCCGGCTTGCCCCAGGTAACGCCGCCGCCTACACGTACTACAAACACCACGCTGGGCGGCAGGCCGGTAGAGGCGTAGATGCTCATGTCTGACCGCAGTTGCGCGTAATTGTTGCTGGCCGCATTCAGGCCGGTGTTGCCCTGCAGGGTGGTGGTCCACAGCAGGCCGCGGCTGGCCACCAGGTCATTGTCACGCGTATCGAAGTTGACACCCAGGCGCAGCCCCGCATGGTATTTATTGGCAAACAGGTGGGCAGAATCCAGCTTGTTGGCGTCATAATTGGTGAGGAAGCGGCCGGCGTTATGCTCCGGCTCCAGGGTTACCGCCGTGATGGAAGGCGTAACGGTGGCGCTGATGTTGGGAGAAAAGTTGTTCCGCAGCGTTACTTCACCCATATAGATGTTGAAACGGGCGCGGTAGTAGCGGATGGCCGGGTCTGTTATCTCCTTGTTGTATGCCGTTTCATTCCCGAAGCCGAAGAAGTTGGCCGTGTTGTGCGGGGCGCGTACCAGCGCGCCAAGTATGAGGTCTGCCTTGCCTATCACGTCATTGAACTGGCCCTGGTACTTGAACTGGTAGGCTTCTGTAGCCACGGCGTGCATGCCGGAGAAGGTATGCTTTACGGCAAAGGAATCTTTCCGGAAGCCGTGCCCTTTGTACTCCAGGCCCAGGCCCAGCAGTATGCCGTCATCCAGGTTATAGCCGCCGGCTATGCGCGGCATCAGGGTGTTGTACTGGAACGCGCGGCGGTTGTAGTGTATCACGGCCGGGTCTGAAGAAAGGCGCAGGCGCTCGTTGCGGTTTACGGCAAAGCTGTCTTCCCCTTTGGCCAGGTCATATATCAGGATGCGTTTGCCGCCGGTGCGGCCGCTGCTGTCTATGTAAGTGTCTTTTTCCCGCCCGCCGATGATGCGGATGCGGATGGGGCTTTTTTCATTGCCGCGCACCACAAACCGGTCTTCCCCGCCGAGGCCGTACAGCGCTACTTCTTTGGTGTGCGCGGGGTTGAAGGTGCGGCTGTACAGTGTTTGTTCCAGCTCGCCTTTTTTGCTGATCTTTTCAGACGTAACGTTCACGAAGCCGTTGGGCTGGCGGGTAATGGTGAACTGCTCGTTTTTAACGGAGCCGGTGATGTCCACCCCCCTGGCCAGCGCGCGGTAGTACTTCATGGCCTCTTTGTGCAGGATGCTTCTCCGCGCCTGCAGCGTAGAGATCATCATGCTGTCTACCTGTTTGCGGATGGCGGGCTGCAGCTGGTTCACGGCGGTTACAATGAGGCTGTCTGTCATGATAGCCGCAAAGTTGCGGGACATGCGCTCCCAGGTACTGTCTTCCAGGTTGTTGAGCATATTGCGGTCAAGGAAACGGGGGTTGAAGTTCCAGGCCGCAACGTCCGGTATCTTTTTACGGAAGCCCTGTACCGCGGGCAGTATGTAACGGGCATCCGCAATGCGGGGTATCACGCCCTGGTTCACAAAAAAAGCCTGGTCGCGGTCACGGGGAATGGGGTAAAATGTTTTCGTCTTTTTATCTTTTTCCGCGTACCACCTCCACTGGTCTTCATGCCTGTCCCAGTCTGCAATAAAAATATCCAGCAGGCGGGCCTGCAGAAAGGCGCGCTGGTTTACATTGTTGTCATTATCTCCGGCCAGTTCTTCCAGCACCTTCAGCGTGTTGTAGGTTTTGGAGGCCGTCACGGGCTCCCGCTCTTCAAACAGGTATACGCCATTGGCAAAGTCTTTCCGGTAAATATGAAGGGCGGTATCATTGGCTACATATACAAAGCGGGGGTTGGTATGGGGTACGCCCGCCGCTTCGGCCAGCGGTGAAATCACCAGCGGGGCGTAGGGGTTGGAGGCGGATATCTGGTCTTGCACCACCTGGCGGGCAAAGGTTTCCCGCAGTGGTTCGGGAATGGCGCTGAGCGGGTCTTTTTTCAGGGAGCGGAGCACCCATTCCCGGCCTGAAGGGTCTTCCAGCCGCAGGCTGCGGGTTTGCTGGCCGCCGCCGCGCTTCAGTATTTTGAGGGTATCAAAGCGCATTACGGGGAAGGTGAGGGGCGTAGCCCATACGGAGCGGTAGTTGTTACCCAGCATCAGCCGGTGAAAGCCATTGGCATGGATGTACTGCGAGTCTGCCGCCACGGTAACGCGTTCCGGCAGCGGGGTGGCGGCTATGGCCTCCTCATGCCGGCGGTAGGCCGCAATATCAAGCAGCAGGCTGGTATACAGCGGCGCGGCATCCTGGTCTCCGTAAATTTTGGCATACACTTTCCCGTTGTTCAATACTTCCAGTACCGTGTAGCCATTGAGGTTAGTAGCATAGAGCGTGTTCTTGCCTTCTTTTACCTGGTTCTCCTTGGCGCCGGCGCCGCTCACAATGAAGTTGCGGCTGCCTTCGCGTATGAGCTGCAGGGTATGGTCGTGGCCGGATACGAATACGGCCGGTGCGTCGGCCGGTATGGCGGCTTCAATGCCCCTGATCATTCTGCGGTAGAGCGGGTGCGGCAGGTCTTCCCGCGTGCCGAACACGCCCCGTACCAGCGGGTATACAGAGCCTATTACCGGCAGCGGCACGTACAGCCAGCGTTTGGCATCGGTTAAAGGGAAAATGTGCTGTTTGAGGGTGTAGTAGCCGCCATGGGGGCCGTGGCTGCGCAAGGGGTGATGCCCGGCAAAAACCAGCAGCTTGCCGGGGTTGCGGGCGGCAATGTCTGCTATGGCGGTCAGTACCTCATCTTCGGTTTTACATTCGCAGCCGGATTCTATACCGGGCTTTTTGCCCGGGTACAGCCACCATTCCGTGTCCATCACTATCAGCATCACGTTATTGCCCAGGGGTACCGCTTCCGGGCCGGGGCAGCCTTCTTTGGGCAGGAAGAGTATGTTGGGCTGCAGCATGGAGTCTACGTAGAGCTGCTGCTGCACTATGCTGCGCCAGCCGTAAGGGCGGTGCTTTGACCAGTCGTGGTTGCCGGGTACAAATATGCCCTGTGCCGCCGTGCCTTTCACCAGGGAGGCCTGGTAGTCCAGTATCTGCTCTTTTTCCCGGCGGTTGCCGGCAGCGGGGTCTGGCAGGCCCAGGGGGTACACGTTGTCTCCGAGGAAGAGCACGGTGTTCTTGCCCTGCTGCAGGTTGATGTTCCGCTTCACGGCGTCTACCACGGGAATTTTGCCGTCATGCATTTCCCCCGCGTCGCCGATGAGGATGATGCGCTGCTGTACGCTGTCTGACTGGGCGTAAGCGCCTGCTGTCAGCAGCAGGGATATGGTGAGCAATACACGGAAGCTGGTGTGCATAATTACTTGGAATGCGGGTTGTACTTAAATTTGAGGATATCTGCCGTATTCTCCTCATCTCCTTCATTTGAAATATACATATCCCCGTTAGGTGCAAAGGTAATGCCTTCCGGCTGGTTAAAGTGTTTGCGCTGCAGGGGGTGGGTTTCCAGCACTTTGCCGGAAAGGTCTGTGATCACCAGCAGCCGGTTGATGGCTGCCACTATGTACACCCTGTTCTCCAGCGGGTGAACGGCGGCGGCAGAGGGCCTGAAGTGTTTGGAGGGAGACTCTTTCAGGCCCGGGATGTCACTGTGCATGAAGCGGAAAGCGGCCGTTGAGTCATACCGCATGCTGTCCATCCGGAACGCATATACGCTGGTGGCTTTCTGCCCCTTGTCTTCCTCACAGTTCTTGCAGATCACGAAGGTGGTGTTTTTGCCGGCATCGTAATACGCCGCTTCAAATTCCTTCTTGCCATGTACCGGCAGGTGATAGGTTGCAGACTCCGTGGTGTCTGTAAAGAGGTGGAGCACCTGGTACAGCGTACCATTGCTTTTCAGCACCAGCCAGTCTTTCCCTGTATGTATCACTTCTTCATAATCCCCGCCTTTGCCGAACTTCCAGGAGGGGTAAGGGCTGGTAGTGCGCAGCCCTACACGGAAGAGTTTGCCCTGCTCGTCATTATTGGCAATGAAGTTGCTCTCATCGCCATTATACACCAGGCCGGAGATCTCCTGCAGAGACTCCCGCACCTTGAAGCGTTCAGGCTTGGTGAGCTGGTAACCACGGGGAGAACTGTATGTTTTATCCTGTTTTTCCCCCAGTGCCTGGCAGGAAAAAAAGAGCAACAACAGGGCGTAGTACTTGATTACCTTCATAAAACCGGGCTTTAGACAATAAAATTAACGCAAAAAATGACGTAATTTGGAATAGAATTCTTCTTCTGTAAATACAATATCCAATGGAAATTAGTTCAGTGATAGCCGCAGCGCAAGCCCATGTAACCCGGCAGTTCGAGCAGCATACAGAACCCGTGCTGGTATACCACAACAAAGCACATACGCTGCAGGTAGTGCATGCGGCGGAGCAGATCACGGCTTATTACCGGCTTTCTGAAGAGGAGCTGATGATAGTGATGCTGGCCGTATGGTTTCATGACATGGGGTATTTGCTGGGAGACAGGCAGCAGCATGAACAGGCCGGGGCAGACGCGGCACGCGCATTTGCGCTGGCGCAGGGCCTGCCGGAAAGTACTGCAGCGGCCATCGCTGATTGCATATTGGCCACGCGCATGCCGCAGGAGCCGCACAACCTGCTGGAGCAGATAGTGTGTGACGCTGATCTGTTCCACCTGGGCACCAAAGACTTCAGCAAACGCAACAAACTGCTGCGCGCGGAAACAGAGCTGGCAACGGGCCGCAAGATTTCCGGAACGGACTGGGCCAAAACAAGCATCCTTTTCCTGGAATCTCACAAGTACCATACCGCTTACTGCCAGACGCTGCTGAAGCAACAGAAAGAAGAGAACCTTGAAAAGCTGCGCAGCAAGCTGGAGCAGAAGCAGAGCGAGGTGCTGAAAGAGCAGGAAAAGGAAAGGGAAAAGGAAAGAAAGCAGCAGAAGGGAGATAAAACGGAGAAAGAGAAAGCGGATAAAGATAAGCGTTCCAACCGCGGCGTGGAAACCATGTTCCGCACCACTTCCACCAACCACATCCGCCTCAGCTCCATGGCAGACTCCAAGGCCAACATCATGATATCGGTCAATGCCATTATAATTTCCGTGCTGCTCAGCGTACTGCTGCGCAAGCTGGAAGACTACCCGAACTTCATTCTGCCCGCCATCCTCTTCCTGACCACCAGCGTTACCACTATTGTATTTTCCGTGCTGGCCACTCGGCCCAATGTAACTACGGGCCGCTTCACAGATCTGGATATCCGCAGCAAAAAAGCCAACCTGCTCTTTTTCGGCAATTTCCACCAGATGACTTACCAGGAATATGAAGACGGTATGGAAACCATCATGAACAACGGCGAGTACCTCTACAGCAACATGATACATGATATTTACAACCTGGGCGTGGTGCTGGGCCGCAAATACAAGCTGCTCCGCTTTGCCTACAATACATTTATGTTCGGCATCATTGCCTCCGTGCTGGCTTTTACCATAGCGGCGCTGTTTTTCCCAACAAAAGGATAGGATTTGTACAAGATGGACACATCACTGAATGACCGGGACCTGAGCTGGCTGTCCTTTAATTGCCGGGTGCTGACGATGGCTGATAATAAAGCGGTGCCTTTGTTTGAGCGCGTCCGCTTCCTTTCTATATTTTCCTCCAACCTGGACGAGTTTTTCCGCGTGCGCATGCCCGCCCTGCTGGCCCTTCAGCAGCTGGAAGAAACGAGTAACCGCCTGTTGCCCGCCGTGCAGGCGGAAATAGGGCGGCAACTCAACCTCTTTGGCCGCCTTTTGCAAGGTGTGTTGGCAGATCTGCAGCAGCGGGGCATACATCTCTACTACGGTACGCCGTTGCCGGAAGATGTAGCCGTGAGAGACTACTTCCTCTCCACCGTCATGGGCCTGCTGCAGCCCGCAGTGCTGCAGTGGGAAAAGCCGGAAGACCTTTTCCTGGAGAACAATGCGCTATACCTTGTAGCCAGCTTTGAAGGCGGCGGCGCGGGCATTGTGAACATCCCTGCCGGTCTGCTGCCCCGTTTCCTGAAGCTGTCAGGCGGCGGCATTGCGTTCCTGGACGATGTGTTGCGCGCCCACCTGCACCTGGTGTTTCCGGGGCGTTCCATACAAGGCGCCTACAGCATCAAGCTCACCCGCGATGCGGAAATTGACGTAGACGAGTTCAGCGGCCACCTGCTGCAAAAAGTAGAAAGCATGCTCATCAGGCGGGAGCTGGGCATACCCACGCGTTTCCTGTTTGATGCGGCCATGCCGGAAAGCCTGCAGGCTGCGCTGGCCAGATATTTTCGTATAGCCCCGCAGGAAATGGTGGCCGGAGGCCGCTATCATCACCTGCGCCACCTGGCAGACCTGCCGCTGCCCGCCAAAGACCCTTCGCTGTTCTACCCGCCCGCTACCCCGGCCCGCGTAAAGCTGCTTGACGGGGCGGAGAGCCTGCTGGATGCAGTGTTGCAGCGGGATGTATTGCTGCATGTGCCTTACCAGAACTATGACTATATACTCCGCTATTTCAATGAGGCCGCGCTTGACCCGGATGTGAAAGAAATATACGTAACCCTCTACCGCGTAGCCTCCGGCTCGCAGATAGTGCATGCGCTCATCAGCGCGGCGCAAAACGGCAAGCAGGTAACGGTAATGGTGGAGCTGAAGGCCCGCTTTGATGAGGCCAACAACGTACGCTGGGCCAAAAGGATGAAAGAGGCCGGCATCCGCATCCTGTACAGCATACCCAACCTGAAGGTGCATGCCAAGGTAGCGCTGGTGAAACGGCAGCGCGGCCACGTCTGGGACCATGTGGGCCTCATGGCCACCGGCAACTTCAATGAGAGCACCGCCCGCTTTTATACAGACCATGTATTGCTCACCGCCCACCGGGAAATGACCCAGGAGCTGGAGCTGCTGTTCCTGTACATGCAAACCGGCATTGCCCCGGCGCGGTACCAGTTTATTCCGTTCAAGCACCTGCTGGTGGCGCAGTTCAACCTCATGGGCCGCTTCCTGGAGCTGATTGCCCGTGAGGCAGACAATGCCCGTGCCGGCCGCCCTGCGCGCATTGTGATCAAGCTCAACAACCTGCAGGAAAAACAGATGATAGAGGCCCTCTACGCGGCCGCGGAAGCAGGCGTGGAAATAGACCTGATAGTGCGCAGCATCTGCTGCATTGTACCGCAGCCGCGCATCAGGGTGCGCAGAATAGTAGACCGTTACCTGGAGCACGCGCGTATCTTCTGTTTCCACAACGGGGGCAACGAAGAAATTTACATGGGATCTGCAGACTGGATGAACCGCAACCTGCACCGGCGCATAGAGGTATGCTTTCCCGTTTATGACCGGGAATATTTCCGGCAGGTAAAAGATATATTGGATATTCAACTGGTAGATAATACAAATGCCGTAATATTGGACAGGCAAGTCAATAACCTGCCGGTAGAAAAGCAGCCCGGCCAGCCGGACGTGAATGCGCAGCAAGCCATTGCGGCGTATGTACATAACCTGTAATGATGTTTATATGGCCCAAACGGTTACCAACAATCATTTTATCAGGCTGGTGAACAACCGCTTCCGGTTTTCCCTGTTTCTGCTGTACAAGCTGCCCAGCGCATGGCTGGCCGGCGTGCGGGTTACCCGTCTGGACGCAGACAGCTGCACCACGGTAGTACCCTACCGCTGGCTGTCACAAAACCCCTTCAACTCCACCTATTTTGCCTGCCTGGCCATGGCGGCAGAAATGAGCTCCGGCGTGCTGGGCCTGGCCCACACGCAGGGGGAAGGTTTACGTGTATCCATGCTGGTAACCGGCATGGAAGGAATTTTTCTGAAAAAAGCCAAATCCCGTACCTGGTTTACCTGTGATGCCGGCGCTGCCATCCGCCAGGCCGTACTGCAAACCGTAGAAACGGGAGAGGCCGCCGCCCTTACCATTTCGGTTACCGGGCAGTCAGAAGACGGTACAGAAATTGCCAGGTTCCAGATCACCTGGAGCTTTAAAAAAGTATAACTATGAAGATTGCATTTCATGGGGCCGCAAGGACCGTCACCGGTTCCAAGCACCTGATCACCCTGAAGAACGGGAAGAAAATTTTGCTGGACTGTGGTATGTACCAGGGCATGGGCCGGGAAACGGTGCCGCTCAACCACGATTTTGGATTTGATCCGCAGGAAGTAGACATCATGATATTGTCTCACGCGCACATAGACCACTCCGGCCTGGTGCCGCGCCTCTGCAAGCTGGGTTACAAAGGGAACATTTATTGTACACCCGCCTCCCGGGACCTGTCTGAAATATTGCTGCTGGATTCTGCGGAGATACAGGAAGATGATATCAAGTTCGTGAACAAAAAGAACGCAAGGGAAGGCAAGCCTTACATCCAGCCGCTTTACACCGTGCAGGATGCCAAGCGGGCCGTAGACCAGCTAACGCCTGTGCCGTACGGTGAATGGCGGCGGATAGATGAAGACGTGGAAGTGCTCTTTACAGACGCGGGCCACATCATAGGCAGCGCCTGCGTTCACCTGCGTATCACGGAAGGTGGTACCACGCGGCAGGTTACTTTCAGCGGAGACATTGGCCGTTATGGAGACCCCATCCTCAAATCTCCGGAAGTATTCCCGCAGGCAGACTACATCATCATGGAATCTACCTACGGCAGCACGCTGCATGCCAAAGTAGAGCCCGCAGATGATGAGCTGCTGCGTTTCATACACGAAACCTGCGTAGTTAAAAAAGGCAAGCTGATCATTCCTGCCTTCAGCGTAGGCCGCACCCAGGAAATATTGTACGCGCTCAACCGCGCGCAGCTGGCAGGTAAATTGCCGGCGGTAGACCTGTTCGTAGACAGCCCGCTTTCCCTGGAAGCCACGCAGGTAACCCGCATGCACCCGGAGTGTTTTAACCGCAAGGTGGCCAAAATGCTGGAGGTAGACGATGATCCGTTCAGCTTCCCCGGCCTGCGGTATATCAAAACCGTAGAGGAATCAAAAATGCTCAACTTCCGCAAGGAGCCCTGCGTGATCATTTCCGCATCAGGCATGGCGGAGGCCGGGCGTGTGAAGCACCACATTGCCAACAATATAGAACAGTGGAAAAATACTATTCTTATTGTAGGCTATTGCGAACCGCAATCGCTGGGCGGGCGGCTGATGCGCGGCGCCACGGAGGTGTCTATTTACGGGGAGCGCCATGAAGTGAAGGCGGAAGTTGGCGTGATCCGCTCCATGAGCGCGCATGGGGATTATGAGGATATGAGCCAGTGGCTGGCTTGCCAGAACCCGCGCGATGTAAGAAAGCTGTTCCTGGTACATGGGGAGTATGAAGTGCAAACGGTATTCAAAGACTGGCTGCACAAAAAAGGGTATGGTGATGTGGAGATACCCGAACGGCATGAAGAAATTGGCCTGGGTTAATCTTCCTGCAGCGGGAACCAAAGGTTGACGCGTGTGCCGGCAGCCTTGCCCGTTCCGTTCTGCAGGTCCTCAATGTCAAACGAAGCATCCAGATTGAACCGGCTGTTGTATATCTGCAGCCGGTCTTTTGTTATCTGCAACCCGCGGGAAACGTGCGTGGGGTGGCTGAACTGCTTGATGCTGGTAGCAGCATCGCGGCCAATGCCATTGTCTGTTACCGTTACATGAATGCGCCCGTTTTCCTTGATGAAAGCAATGTTCAGCAGACCGCGGTCTTCCATATGCAGCAGGCCGTGCCAGATGGCGTTTTCCACAAAGGGCTGCAGCACCATGGCCGGTATTTCTACAAAGTCACTGTCCAGCTGCGGGTCTACCGTAATGGTATAATCAAATTTATTGTCCAGCCGCAGTTTCTCCAGCTCCAGGTAATTCTCCAGCATGCTGCACTCCCGCGTAATGGAAATATTGTTGAGCTGCGAAGTGTCCAGCACGTTGCGGATGAGGCGGGCAAAGCGGCTGAGGTAGGCCAGCGCCTGCTCCGTCTGGTTTTTCATCATGAACGTCTGGATGGAGTTGAGGGCGTTGAAAATAAAGTGCGGGTTCATTTGCGCCCGCAGGGCTTTCATTTCCAGCTGCGCCAGCTCTTCCCGGAAGGCAGCGCGGTTTTTGGCCTCTTTTTTCACGAGGTACAGGCGGAAACGGAAGTAGGCATAAATGAGGCCCAGCAGCAGCAGGATGCACAGCGCCCTGAACCACCATGTTTGCCAGAAGGCCGGTTGTATCACAATGTTTACAAAAGTGGTATTGCGGGAAAAGATGCCGGCCGTGTTCATGCTTTTCACCCTGAAGGTATACCTGCCGGGCGAGAGGTCTGTATACCGCGCTATCAGCAGGCTTTCCGCCGGCAGCCAGTCTGCGTCTACCCCTTCCAGCTTGTAATAATACCGTGCATTTTCATTGTGGTATTGCAGGGATTTGAAGGAGATGCTGATGAAATTCCTGTCGTGCGGCAGCACAATAGCGCGCTGGCTGCCCACTACGGAATCTGTGTTCACCAGCTGGTTCATGACCCGCATTTCCACAATGGTTACATCAGGCGGCGCAGGTTTTTCCTGCAGGTGCAGGGGGGAAAACGATACGGCGTGGTCTGATGCGCCCACCAGCAGGTGGCCGTTTTCCAGGATGGCAATGTTGCGGCGTACGCGGCGGTGGTTGTCAATAATATCATCATTCTGCACAAAGGCGGAAAAGGTGCGGTTTTTCCCGTTCAGGCGGTAAAAGCCATAGGGCGTGGTGAACCAGATGGCTTCACCTTCCGCGGCCCTGTGCATGCTCAGTATCCATTCGTCAAAGTGCTCCCCGTTGATGTCCTGGGCCTCCCAGGTATCGCTGCGCAGGTTGTAGAAAAATATGCCATGGTCTGTTCCGGCTACCAGCAGGCTGTCATTATACCGCAGCAAGCTGGTGATGTTGCGTACCGTATCATTATGATGGCGGAACATCACCTGTTTTTTCACCAGCCCGCTTTTTTTATGGAAGCGCAGCAAACCTCCGCTGGTAGAGGCCAGCCACAGAACGGAATCTGCCTGTGGCACCACGGCCATCACAGATGTATTGCGCTGTATGAACTGCAGCAGCTGCGGGTAGTTCTCCACCGTGTTTTGCTGCGGGTCCCAGCGGGCAAGGCCGTGTTTGTAAATGCCCAGCCATATCACGGAATCTTTTTCCGGGGCTATGGTCAGCACCGTCTGGTCAAAGAGCCCTTTGGGCTGAAAATGGCGGAAGCGGCGGGTGGAAGGGTCAAACTCGGAGATGAAGCCATTTTCCTGCCCTATCAGTATGCGCCCGTTGCGGAGCCCGGCAAAGCTCCACACCTGCCCGCGTGCCTCCGGGATGCCGCCGCGGCCACCGGGCTGGTAGGTGAAATGCTGCTGCAGCTGGAGGTTGGGGCGCAGCCATACAAAACCCTTGCCCCAATAGCCAATGTAGGCATCCCCGTTGGCGGCGCGGTATATGCCTGTTACCTCCGAATCGGGGAAGCCCCGCCGGTAGTCCAGCCGGGTAAAGCTCTGGTTGTGCAGGCTCATCATATTGATACCCCTGTCTGTGCCCACCCATAGGTGGCCGTCCCGGTCATGCAGCAGGCAGTTGGACTCGTAATTGAAATGCAGGCCCAGGGGGTCTGCATTGTTGCCGGGTATGTTGAGGTCAAAGGTATCGCGCGCGTCGTTGTGGCGGTACAGTCCCTTTTCCCGCATGGCCGTCCAGATGCGGCCCTGCAGGTCTTCGCTGATATCATACACCTGGTCGCTGTCATTCTCCTGGCCCTTGAAATGATAGGAGCGCAGGAAATTGTTGTCAGGGTGCCAGGCAAACAGCTCTTTGCTGCCGCGGCTGGCCATCCAGATGCGGTGGCGGGAGTCCTGGTACAGCTTTTTTATGCTCTGGCGTACGTTGAGCGCCGTAAGCCTTGCGGGGTTGTGATGCGCGCTGTACACCTCTTTCCGGTTGGCGCTGTACAGGTACAGGCTGTTGGCGCCGCTCAGCCACAGGCGGCCCTCATGGTCTTCCAGTATGGCGCTGTTAAGCTGGGAGCGGATGCTGTCTGGTATGCCCGGCGCCTTGCGGAACTTGTTGGTGTTGCTGTCAAGCATGAGCAGGCCGGCACGGGTGGTGGTCCATATAACGCCGTTACGGTCTTGCAAAATGGCGTGGCAGCCCACGTTGCCGGCAAAAAGCAACCCCTCTTCAATGGGCACCGCGCGTACACTGGCGGTAACAGGGTCATACATGCGGATATTGTCAGGCGTGCCTATCCAGATGCGCCCCAGCCTGTCTTCAAACAGGGCGATATCTTCATAGTACATGGAGCCTGGCAGGCGGTCAAAATTGGTGATGGTGAGAAAGTGTTCCCCGTCATACCGCTGCAGGGCGGTACCGGCAATCCAGATAAAGCCTTTTTTGTCTTGCAGGATGCCGGAAATATGATTCCCGGCCAATCCATCCTCCATGCAAAGGTGAGAGAAGGTATAGGTATCAGGCTGTTGCGCCCCCGCACGGAGGCAGGGCAGCCATAAGGCCAGTAAGATAAGTATCCGGATGAAACGCATTGGCGCAAAGGTACGAAGCGGCCGCGATACGGCGGATGCCCTTTTGCGGGGGCGCCGGTAAAGCGGCAGCCCCGCAAAAAAGCGTATGCAGCCGGTTAGTTAACCGGTTTGAGCTGGTAGGCGGTCACTTTGTTGCCGAAAAAGGTAGGCACGTATACAATGCGTTTCTGCGCATCATACCCGATGTCTGCCGTTTGCAGCTTTTCGCCCTGCGTGTCCAGCATTTTGATGGCGGTGCCGGCCTTGATGTCTACATAAAATATTTCGCCCTGCCAGCAAGACACGATGTATTCATTGCCCCTCACATGTTCAATGCCATCTGTTCCCTTGGCTACGTCTGCCAGCTTGGTGAGCGTATTGTCTTTTTCCGCACGTTTCACGGCGCCGGCATCCAGCACCAGCAGCTGGCCCTGGCTGAAAAGCAGGCCATTGGGGCCTCTCAGGCCGCTGCGCGCACTGTCCAGCAGCAGGGTGGATTTACCGTTCTCAAAGGTGTGAACGGTTTTTTTGCGGGAGTCGGATACATATACCGTGCCCTTGGGGCTCACTGTAACATCGTTCAGGTTTTCCGCGCCTTCAACGGTATGGCGGGTAACAACGGCGCCCTTGCTGATGTCTATCACCACAATGGTGTTGAGGTCTGCCACGTACAGGTGGTTGCCATGTACGCCCATGCCTTTGGGAGCATCAAAGCCGTCTACCCATTTCAGGTTGGTTACCTTCCCGTCCAGAGACACCTGGGAAATGAAGCCTTTCCCGTCTTTCCCCCAGGGGGCGCCGTCTATGTTGGCCACGTAGAGTACGTTCCTTTTGGCGTCAAAATAAACGGATTCAGGTACCCGCAGCGTAGTATCTGTGGTCCATTGTTTTTCCAGGGTAGGCTGTTGGGCAACGGCGCGGGCCAGTGGCAGCGCGGCGCACAGCATGCAGAGGATAGCAGATTGTAGTTTCATAACGAGACAAGATTAGAGAATAAATTTAATAAATATTGTACGTCCGGGGGCTTTTTGCCCTTATTTTTCAAGTGCTCCGGGCAAACCGTACAATTATTATACCGCTATGGGAGATTAGTCGGATTCCACGCCGGTGAGGTGTTTTTCCAGCACCAGCCGCAGCGCCGTAAATTCAATCGGTTTGGTCACATAATCGCTGGCGCCTTCCCGCATGAAACCGGCGGCGGTTTCAGTGAAAGCATCACCGGAGGCTATAATGACGGGAATACGGCGCAGGCCGGGGTCGTTTTTCAGGTGCTGCAGGGTTTCACGGCCGTTCATTTTGGGCATGTGGGAGTCCAGGATGATAAGGTCAGGCGCCTGCTTGCGGGCCGTGGCCAGCCCCTCCACCCCGTTGTTGGCCGTGAGTACTCTTACCCCGTTGTTCAGGAGGAAGTTTTTGAGGATCACCTGGTTCATCTTGTCGTCTTCTATTACCAGTACTGTTTTGCTGCCAAACATCTTCTCATGCGGCTGTGCCTGCAAGGCCTGCTGCAGGGCGGCGTCAGCGCCGGAGAGGGGGAAGTACACGGTAAAGGTGGTGCTCGTATTTTCCAGGCATTCTACCGTAATGTTCCCTTCCAGCAGCTCCGCAAAATGTTTGGAGATGTGCAGGCCCAGCCCGGTGCCTTCTATGAAGGAGCTTTTTTCTCCCACAAAAGGCTCAAAGATCCGTACCAGTTTGTCTTGTTCAATGCCGCCGCCCTGGTCTGTTACGCTCACGTACCATTCCCCGCCCTGCACGCCGGCCCTGATGGCAATGTCGCTTTTGGGCCGGGTGAATTTGATAGCGTTCATCAGCAGGTTGTTGATGATCTGGGAGAACTTGGTTTCGTCTGTCATCACCTTTTCCGGCAGGGCTTCCGAAAAAATAAGGTCGATGTGTACCGCTTTGGTGTTGGCCACATATTCATAGATATTGGCAATGTTGCAGAGCGTTTTGCGCACGTCCATCTTCCTGTACCGTACTTCGTCCAGATGGCCCGCTTCTATGCGGGAAAGCTCCAGCACGTTGTTGATGATCTCCCGCATGTTGAAGCTGGCGGAGTAGAGGCTGTCTACCAGTGCGGGCAGGGAGGTGCTTATTTTCCCGCTTTTAAGGTCCATCTGCATCAGTTGTACAATGCCGAAAATGGCGTTGAGCGGGTTGCGCAGCTCGTGACTGGTTTCCTGCAGGAACACTTTCCTTGACTGGTTGGCCTTTTCCAGCTCCGTAGTGCGGGCCTTCAGCGTGAGCATGAGCCCGTTGGTCATTTTTTTATAAAAGATGATGCAGATGGTGTTGAGGCTGAGAATAACGAGTATGAAGCACCAGCGGATGATGAAGGTGGTAGTGTGCTCAAAAACAAGCGGTTCTACCCAGCCTCCAAAATAAAACGCCTCGGTTACCGCCAGGCCGCCAACGGTAACGGAAAGACAGATCAGGATAGACCTTCTTTTTTTATACACCAGGAAGGTGGCGCTGATCATGAACAGCAATACCAGTGTAATTTCGATGGCCGTGCCCAGCAGTACGCCAAAGTATAAGGCCCACACCGCCTGAAAGCACATCATGCAGATGCTGGCCGTCTCAAACCGGTGCCGGCGGTTGAGCCAGATCACGAAAAAGAAACTAAGACCTTCTGCCAGGGCGGGGATGAGGATCTGCAGCTTGCCGGTCATGAAGTAGAAAACAGGGCCCATGCTGATGGCCAGCAGGGCAGTGACCAGGCTCAATGTGTTAATGATCCGTATTCTCTGCTGTTGTTCTTCTGCCAGGTTTTGGGAGCCAAAGGAAATTATCTCAGCCAGGGGTTGGAATAGTTTCATGATATTGGTCTTACACAGGGCGGTATAAATTTTTTTTACGGGATGTGTTCCATAAAAGTAAGCAATAGGATCGTGCCTGCAAAATAGATCGGTGCAAACAAGTTTGCCGGAATAGAAAAGCCGCTCCACGGAACGGCTTTTTGCCATTCTTCCTTCTATTAGCCCCCAAACACTTATTTGGCGCCAGCCTGTTGCAGCAGGTTGGCAATAGCGGTTTGTCCTTTTCTTTTGGCATGTGCCAGCGGGCTCACGCCGTCTTTGTCCGCAATATTCACATTGGCGCCCGCGGCAATGAGCATTTTTACTACCTGCACATGGGCCGCGCTGCCATTGCCCAATATGATGGCTTCCAGCAGGCCGGTCCAGCCCAGGCGGTTAATATGGTCAACAGGAAAGTTTTTGTCAGACAGCAGGGCGGCTACTACTTCCACATGGGCATGCTTGCAGGCGGGTATCAGCGCGGAGCCGCCGCCTTTGCTGATAATATAAAAATGGTACAAAACGAAAGTACGAAATATGACCGGGGGCTTGTTACCTTAACAGGGTAGCCGTGCCCGTTAGATAAAAGTCGTACCCCAGGTAATCTTTCGCCTTTACCTGCCACACGTACACCCCGGTGTGCTGCAGCTCCCCATTGATGCGCCCGTTCCAGCCCATGCCGTTTTGCCGGCCGCTGTATACCAGCTGGCCCCAGCGGTTGTACACCATAAAGAACTCTATTTCCTGTATGCCCACGGCAATGGGGCGCAGCTGATCGTTCAGCCCGTCATTGTTGGGTGTGAAGGCGGTGGGTACAAATACCTGCGGCAGGGTGTTGTACACCTTTACGTTCATGAAGGCGGAATCTGCGCAGCCTGCTTCGTTCTGCACTATTACCTTGTATTGGAAGGCGCGGGTAGGGGAGTTGAACAGGGCCACCGGGTTGGGAATGGAGGTGGAGGACAGCCCTTGCGCCGGAGACCATGTGTAGCGCGTGCCGCCAGAAGCGTTCAGCTGCAGCGGCTGGCCCAATACAATGGCCGTATCCCGCCCGGCAAAGGCGTTTATTTGCGGCAGCACGCGTACCACCACCGTGTCCCGCACGGGTTTGGGGCAGCCCCTGTTGTCTGTGGCCGTGAAAATGTATGCAGCGGTGGCGGCGGGGCGTACTACCGGCTCCAGTGAAGCGGCGGGTACGCCATTGGCGTCTGTGGTTTGCCAGGTGTAAGTACTGCCATCCGTAGCGCCGTGCAGCTGCGCGGCGTTCTCGAAACAGATCACCGTATCTGCTCCGGCGGATGCGCGCGGGTAGGGCACGGTGGTAACCGTCATGTCTGCCGTGGCCCTGCACTGGCTGATGCTGGCCGTTACGGAAAAGGTGGTGGTTTGTGTAACGGTGGCCGTGGGGTTTCTTACATCAGGAAAGTTGAGGAGTTGTGCGGGCGTCCATGTAAATAGCAGGCCATTGGTAGATGGCCGCAGCTGAATGGCATCTCCCTGGCAGATCACCGTGTCTGCCGGTAGTTGCAGGCTAACGTGGTCCACTACACGCACCAATACGGAATCGCGGTTGAGGCAGCCGTTCTGGTCGAGGTCTACATAATATTTCGTGTCTGTTACAGGAGATACGTACGGGGCTGCCGTGTTGGCGCCTGTGATCTGCGCCGCCGGCGTCCAGCTGAATGCGCCCGTGCCTGTAGCCTGCAGCTGCAGCCGGTCTGGCGGGCAAATGAGCGTATCCCGGAAGCGGAGGCCTACGGGTGGTTTGTCAAGAATATCTACCGGCCTGAAAAGCGTATCCTTGCAACCGTCCGTGTTGTGCACAATGAGGCGGACATTTTTATTGCCCATCACCGGGTATGTGTAAGCGGGGTGCTGATCTGCGGAAAAATCTGTTTGCAGGGAAGGTTCGCCGAAATCCCAGTCCCAGAAATTGACCGTACCGGTAACGGTGGTGGTTTCATCATGAAACAACACCGGCCTGTTGATGCAGGCGCCCGTGCTGCTGAACGCCGGTATGAAACCGGGGTATACCAGCGCTTTGGCCTCCGTAGAGTCCGGGCATTGCAGGCCCCTGTTGGTGGCCAGTTTGATGGTATAAGTACCGGGCGAGGTAAAGGTATGGTCTGCCACGGCATTGGTGGAGGTGTATACCACATTGCCCGCGCTGTTGGTGAACTCCCAGAAGTAGGAGGCAATGAGCGGACTGTTGGAAAGGTTGCCTACCGTTAGCTGTGTAGAGTTGCGGCACAGCATGTATTCCGGCTGCAGGGTAGCGGCGGCCACGGTGCAGCCGGTAATATTGATCTGCAGGTCTTTTCGCTGGGTGGCAATGGCCACGCCGTTGCGGATCTCCTGTACGCAAACAGTTACTACGTAAATACCTGTGCCGGGCGCAATGCCGGTAATGAGGCCGGTATTCGGGTCTATGTGAACGCGGTTGCCCAGCGGCGCTCCGCCGCTGAAGCCGTCGCCGTAAGGCACGGCATAATACGGGGGAGATACAGGCGGCTGGCTGTTGTTGCCGCCAACGCCTCCTCCTCCGCCACCACCGCCGCCACCGCCTCCCCCGCCACCGCCGGAGTAGCCAATGGTCTGGTAAGCTTCGCAGAAGTAATACCGCAGCTGGTCACGGTCAGGGTCTTCTGCTGCAAAGCTGTAGGAGAAAGCGTTTTCTGCGCAAATGGTCACCAGGTCACTGCCCGTAAAATACGCGCTGCTGTTGGTAACGGCCGGTGTACCCGGTATTTCTGCGGTGTAGGTAGCGCCAATTCGCCCGTAACCCGGCTCCAGGTTGTTGATGGCATCTACCCGGTTGGTGACCTGTGATGTGAGCGTATACCCGTCTGCTGACGGCGGGAGGGACACATTAAATTCCCAGTAACCCACCAGGTAGCAGATAAACGGTGCGCGGGTAATGCAGGGGTCTGTACTGGTGGTGCTCAATTCTTCCTCCCGGGAAAGGGGTACCTGCATGTCCTGGATCTTTTCGCCGGTATTGCGGTTGAAAATGCCGATATAGGTGGGGTTCGCAAATTGCCTGTTGGCGGTGAAGCAGCTCCTGAATTGTTTGAGCGTTACCCGGTAATTGTGGCGGCCGTTGGAAAAACCCGTGTAGGTATAATACATCTCCCCGCCGGTAATATGATCGGCCCTGGCGGAGAAGGCAACCGCCACAAGAATCAGCAACAGAACTCGCTTCATGCAGATGTGTTTGTACTATTCAGGGTGTTTACGGAAACCCCGGTGTACCGGTTGCTCTGCAGGCATATGTCAGGTTGGAAAAACAGTTATTTGGTGGCAGGGAACAACAGGCCATGCAATACGCCCACCAGCTCCGAAAATTTTTCCGGCTTGGTGATGAACTGATCAGCGCCCAGCAGCTTCGCTTCCTGTATGATCTTAATATCTGATGCAGTGGAAAATACGATCACCGGTACGTCTTTAGCCTTATGACCGGCTTTTACTTCCCGCAGAAACTGCACTCCGTTCATCATGGGCATGTTCAGGTCCAGGAATATCAGGTCAGGCAATGCCACCGCCTCATTCAGATGCATAATGGCCTCATAACCGTTGGCGGCAATGGAACAGACTATTCCACTGTCTATAAATGCAAGTGCTGATGTGAAGATTTCCTGATCGTCAACATCATCTTCAATCAGCAATATCGAAGGCGTTGTTATCATGCTTAAAACGGTGTGTAAATCTGTGAAAATTTTGGCTGAAAATGAATTATGAAAAACTTGTATCTGTTTGTGTGCCTACTTTTCAGGGTAACTCACTACTGTTAATTTAGTCAATTTCAACGAGATTTTCCGGGTGGCATGTTTTTTTTGGTACTTTTTAAAAACAAAGGCCATGAAAACATCCAGAAGCCAGCAGAACAAGCAGTCCAAACAAGGCATGGTACATACGCCCCGCCCGGAAATAAGGGATAACCTTGACAGCCGCAAGAACGAAGAGCAAGACCTGAAGGGAGATGACGTGACCCACAACAAAAAAGCCCAGAAAACGCCCCGCACAAAAAAGAAATAGCGGGCAAATGGCTCCACAGTATGCGGTATGTTTTCTATATTGTACTACAGTTGATATAAAACATCTACCGTAGTATGAAAAAGTTACTCTTTGTGGCACTGGCACTTGTTGCCGGCCAGTGTTTGTATGCACAGCAAAAGCCCAATGTTGTTATTATCTATGCAGACGATCTGGGGTACGGGGACCTGAGCTGTTACGGCGCCACCAAAATACAGACACCGCATATTGACCAGCTGGCGAAGGAGGGCATCCGTTTTACCAATGGCCACACTACTTCCGCCACCTGTACGCCTTCCCGCTTCGGGCTGCTCATGGGGCGCTACCCCTGGCGCAAAAGCGGCACCGGCGTGCTGCCCGGAGACGCTACCATGATCATCCCCACAGACAAGCCTTCTCTGGCCACCATGATGCAGAAAGCCGGCTACATGACCGCGCTGGTAGGCAAATGGCACCTGGGCCTGGGAGACGGCGGCACTATTGACTGGAACCGGGATGTGAAGCCCGGCCCCAATGAAGTGGGCTTTAACTACTCCTTCTGTTTTCCCGCCACGGCAGACCGGGTGCCCACCGTTTTCCTCGAGAACCATACCGTGCTGGGCCTGGATAAGAAGGATCCCATTGAGGTGAACTATAAAGAAAAGGTGGGCAACGACCCCACGGGCAAAGAAAATCCGGAGTTGCTGAAAATGGCCTCTTCCCCCAACCATGGGCATAATAACACCATCGTGAACGGCATTGGCCGCATCGGGTTTATGAAAGGTGGCCACAAGGCCCGCTGGACGGATGAAGAGCTGGCATATGCCTTTACGGAAAGGGCGGAAAAATTTATTGAAGACAACCGGCAGCGCCCCTTCTTCCTGTACTTTGCCCTGAGTGACATACACGTGCCGCGCATGCCCGCCACCTCGTTCAAAGGCAAAAGCGGCCTGGGCTACCGGGGAGACGCTATCCTGCAAATGGACTGGACGGTAGGCCGCATTACCCAGAAGCTGCGCCAGTTAGGGCTGGAGAAAAACACCATTGTTATTTTTTCCAGTGACAATGGCCCGGTGCTGGACGATGGGTATGAAGACGAAGCCGTTACCATGATCAACGGCCACAAACAGGCCGGCCCCCTGCGCGGCGGCAAATACAGCGCCTTTGAAGGCGGTACCCGCGTACCCTGGATCGTACGATGGCCGGCCGGCATTAAGGGCGGTCAAACCTCCGGCGCGCTCATCAGCCAGATAGACCTGTATGCCAGCTTGGCCCGGCTTACAGGCCAGCAGCTGGGCGCAGATGATGCGCCGGACAGTTTCAACATGCTGGACGCTTTGACCGGTAAAGACCTGAAAGGCCGCCCCTGGCTGATTTTGCAGGGAGGCCCGCTCTCGCTGGTACAGGGCAACCTCAAATACATCACTCCCGCAGATGGCCCCAAGCTTGCCAAACTCGTGAACATAGAAACCGGCAGGGATACGGAGCCGCAATTGTATGACCTGGGCAAAGACATCGGAGAACAGCATAACATTGCTGCACAGCATCCCGAAAAAGTAAAAGAAATGGCGGCCGAGCTGGAACGCCTGAAGGCCGCAAGCAAAACAAGAAAATAACATTTAAAAAATATTACTGTGCGTTATGTTTTATTACTGACGCTGTTGTGCCTGAACGGCGTATTGCATGCGCAGTCAGGCGCAAAGCCGAATATCATTATTATTGTATCGGACGATCACGCCTTTCAGGCCATCAGCGCCTATGGCGGCAACCTGATGCAAACGCCGGGCATAGACCGCCTGGCCAGGGAAGGCGCCGTATTCAACCGCGCCTATGTGACCAATTCTATCTGCGGCCCCAGCAGGGCAGTTATTCTCACCGGCAAGTACAGCCATAAAAACGGTTTCAAAGACAATCACTCCACTTTCAATGCCGGGCAAGACCAGTTTGTGAAAAGATTGCGCAGCGCAGGTTACCAGACCGCGTGGATAGGCAAGTGGCACCTGGAGTCAAAACCGCAGGGCTTCGACTATTGGCAGATACTTCCCGGCCAGGGTCATTATTATAATCCCGATTTCCTGACCATGAACGGGAAAACCGTTCGCAAGGAAGGATATGTGACCAACCTGATCACAGACGATGCGGAGCAGTGGATGAGCGGAAGGGACACCACACGCCCCTTCTGCCTTGTGATTGGCCACAAGGCCACCCACCGCACCTGGATACCGGATACCGCAGACCTCGGGCTGTATGACGGGCGTACCTTCCCCCTCCCCGCCAATTTTTACGATAATTATGAAGGGCGCTATGCCGCCGCGCACCAGGACATGAGCATTGCACACACCATGCGCCTTGGCTACGACCTGAAAATGATGCCAGACACGGGCTTCGGAAAGGAGGGCTACATACGGCTGAACCCCGCGCAGCGCGCAAAGTTTGACGCCTACTACAAACCCATTGCCGCAGACCTGGAGGCGCGGAAGCTGAGCGGAAAAGAACTGACGGAATGGAAGTACCAGCGTTATATGAAAGACTACCTGGCCACCGCGGCCTCTCTTGACCGTAACATTGCCCGCGTGCTCAACTACCTGGATGCGCATCATCTCAGCAGCAACACCATGGTGATCTACTTATCTGACCAGGGCTTTTATATGGGCGAGCACGGCTGGTTCGATAAACGTTTTATGTACGAAGAATCTTTCCGCACGCCCATGGTAGTGCGCTACCCCGGTGTATTGAAGCCCGGCAGCGTTATCAACGGCCTGGTGATGAATCTTGACATTGCGCCCACCTGCCTGGATGCGGCGGGCGTACCCATACCGGCTGACGTGCAGGGGAGATCTTTTCTGCCGCTACTGAAACAGCCGGCTGCCCCGTGGCGCAAATCATTGTACTATCATTATTATGAAAGCGGAGAACATTCCGTGATACCCCATTTCGGCGTGCGCACGGGGCGGTACAAGCTCATCCGCTTTTACCAGGGTGCTAATAATTGGGAACTGTTTGACCTGCAGCAAGACCCTTCCGAAATGAAAAATCTTTACGGTAAAAAGGGCTATGAAAAAATAACGGCCGGTCTGAAAAAGGAATTGACCAGGCTGATAAAGGAATATGATGATCAAGAGGCGCTGAAGCTGGTAGCCCAGTAATGACGCACAGTAACAGCAGTACGAAACTGTCAGTACCCGCTTGCCTCTTCCAGCTGCCGCAGATCTTCCGCATCCAGCTGCAACTGCACCGCATCAAACAAGCCCTGCAATTGCGCCATGTTGGTAGCGCTGGCAATGGGCGCTGTAATGCCGGGGCGGTGCATCAGCCAGGCTACGGCCACCGTAGCGGGTTTGCTTTGATGTTTGGCGGCCACGGCGTCAAGCGCGGCCAATATGGCATACCCTCTTGGGCTCAGGTACTTTGATACGTACCTGGTACGGCTGCTGCCGGACAGGTCTGCCTCAGAGCGGTATTTGCCGGTGAGAAAACCGCTGGCCAGGGCAAAGTAGGGAATGACACCCAGGTTTTCCGCTGCCGCCAGCGGGGCGTAGGTAGTTTCATACTGCTGGCGGTCATACAGGTTGTATTCCGGCTGCAGCGACTGGTAGGCGGGGAAACCCGCATTCCGGCTTATTTTAAGGGATTCCTGTATTCTTTCCACGCTCATGTTGGAGGTGCCGATGGCGCGCACCTTGCCGGCGCGTATCACTTCCGCATAGGCTTCCAGGGTTTCTTCTATGGGAGTATGGAGATCATCGTAATGAGACTGGTACAGGTCTACATAATCCGTTTGCAGGCGGGCCAGGGAGTCGTCAATAGACTGCAGGATGTACTTTTTGCGCAGCCCTTTTTTTTCTTCGCTGAACACGCCGCCTACTTTGGTGGCCAGCATTATTTTATGCCGCTTGCCCGTTTGTTTCAGCCACTTGCCGATTATTCTTTCGGAGTCTCCGCCGGTATTGCCGGGCACCCGCACCGTATAGATATCAGCGGTGTCTACCGCGTTAAAACCCGCATCTGTAAAGGCGTCCAGCAAGCGGAAAGACATTTCTTCATTCGCTGTCCATCCAAATACGTTCCCGCCAAACATCAGCGGGGCAATGGTTAATCCGGAATTACCCAGTGGTCTCATTTCCATGTAACAAAAGTCGGCATTTAATTGTGTAATTTCAAAGCATGAAAGCATTCATCACCCGGAAGATACCAGACGTTGGATTACAATTGTTACGCGCGGCAGGCATTGAAGTAACGGCACACACCGAAAAGCGGGAGCTTGCGCAGGAAGAGCTGATTGCCGCCTGCCTGCAGCACGATGCATTGCTGAGCGTTGGCGGCGCCAATAAAATAGATATGGTGTTCCTCAACGCCTGCAGCCATTTAAAAGTAGTTTCCCTGATGTCTGCCGGGTATGATAATGTGGATGTAGCTGCGGCCAGGGAACTGGGCATACCCGTCGGTCATACGCCCGGCGTATTGAGCAACGCCACGGCAGATGCGGCATTTCTGCTGATGATGGCAGTGGCGCGGAAGGCCTTTTACCTGCACAACACTATAGCCCGCGGGGAATGGGGCTTTTTTGAGCCCACCAAAAACCTGGGTATGGAGCTGAACGGCAAAACCCTGGGCGTGTTTGGGCTGGGTAAGATAGGTATGGCCCTGGCGCGTAAGTGCAGCGGAGCATATGATATGCCGCTGATTTATCATAACCGCGGCCGCAACGAGGCGGCGGAGCGGGAGCTGGGCGCGCGCTGGGTACCGTTTGACGAACTGCTGCGGGAAAGTGACGTTTTGTCCCTCCACGCGGCCCTTACGCCGGAAACAAAGGGGTTGTTTGATGAGGCGGCCTTTGGCAAAATGAAACCGTCTGCTATTTTCATCAATACCGCCCGCGGCGCCATGCACAATGAGCAGCACCTGCTGCGCGCGTTGCAGGAAGGGCAGATATGGGGCGCCGGGCTGGACGTGACCAACCCCGAGCCGATGGACCCTGAGAACCCGCTGCTGAACATGCCCAATGTGGCCGTGCTCCCCCATATTGGCTCCGCAACCATGGAAGCGCGCAACGGCATGGCCGTAATGGCCGCCCAAAACCTCATTGCCGGCCTGAAAGGAGAGCCGCTGCCCTTTGCCGTAAAGGGCTAAAGCAGCAATTGTGCGGCCCTTTTCGTATTTTTAGGCTCACTTAAGGGAGGCTGCTTATTTGGGAATTGCTGAGAACATAACGGAAGATGAACTGTTGGAGCGTATTGCCAGGGGAAACCAGGAGGCATTCCGGGTAATATTTCGCCGGCACTATCAGGCATTGTGCTACTTTGCCGCATCTATTACACAAGATGCGCAGGAGGCGGAAGACCTTGTGCAGGAAACTTTTTCCAAACTCTGGAACAAACGGGCAGATTTCCCCACCACCACCGCTATCAAGGCTTTTCTTTATATCAGCACTAAAAATGCCTGCCTGAACTATGTTCGCCATAAGCACCGGCAAACGGAGAAGGAGAAAGAATTTTCATACCTCCAGGAAGAAGCGCCGGCAGATTTTGACCCGCTCATGGCCGAAGTGGAGATCATTGGAGAATTGTATGCAGAAATAGAACAATTGCCGCCCCAATGCCGCCGCGTTTTTACCATGAGTTACCTGGAAGGGCGGAAAAACGAAGAAATTGCCAGCCAGCTGGGTATTTCCTATAACACTGTACGTACCCAAAAACTCCGTGCTCTCAAGCTCATACGGGCCTCTCTCCTGAAAAAGGACCTGCTGCCGGCCTTTATGCTGTACATGGCTTTAATGAACATGCGCTGAACCATTTGTCTTTCTTTTTCCCAATCCGCTGAATATAAGCGCTTTACCCGTCTCCTTCGTTTTGGGTAAGATTTTTTCAAAAAAATACCTGTTTCCTTTCATCGAAACAAACAAATTGGTGTTTCTATAGTAAATCATCAAAATTGCAAAGGATATCTTTTCTCATACTCCGGCATTTGCGGGAGGAGCTGACGGCGGCCGAGCAGGAAGAGCTGCAGGCCTGGGTCAATGCTTCTGCTGATAACCGGCGTTTTTTCGAAGAATGCACGCAGGATGAGCATTTGCTTGGAAAACTCCAGCGGTATGCGGCTTTTGATGAAACGGCGGCCTGGGAAAAGTTTGCGGGAGCGCGCCTCCCTGAAAAAATGCGCGTAGTGAAAAACCGGAACCGCTGGTGGGCCGCTGCCGCGGTACTGGTGCTGCTTGCAGGCGCCGCCGCGTATTTGTTGCGGCCTGCTCCTGTTGTACCGGAAGCCGCACAACAGGCGGCCGTGGTATTGCCGGGCGGCAACAAAGCGGTATTGACGCTGGCAGACGGTTCTGCCGTTACGTTAGACAGTGCAGGTAATCAGGTGATCATGCAGGCTGGCACCGCCATTCGCCAGCAGGGTGGTCTATTGGAATACAAGGATGGGGAAAATGCGGCGGTTGGGTTCAATACCCTGCGCACTCCCCGGGGCGGTCAGTTCAAGATCACCCTGGGAGACGGTACACGGGTTTGGCTCAATGCTGCTTCCTCCCTCCGCTATCCCACCGCCTTTACGGAAAACCACAGAACGGTGGAAGTAAGCGGCGAAGCCTATTTTGAAGTGGCGAAGAATGCCGCAAAGCCCTTCCGGGTAAAGATCAGCGAAGAAAACACCATTACGGTGCTGGGCACACGTTTTAACGTGAACGCCTATGCAGATGAGGCCAGCATCAATACAACGCTGCTGGAAGGCTCCGTGCAGGTAACTGCCGGCAGCCAGAGCCGCGTGCTGCAGCCCGGCCAGCAGGCGCAGGTAACGGCCGCGGGCATTACAGTGGCACAGGCAGATACGGAACAGGCCGTTGCCTGGAAGAACGAAATATTCAACTTCCGGAATGCGGACGTGAAAACCGTGATGCGGCAACTGTCAAGATGGTACGATGTAGAAGTGGAATACAAGGGCGCGGTGCCCGGCAGCCGTTTCCAGGGCGAAATTCAGCGTAACCTCCCCCTGAACGATGTACTGGAAGGTCTGCAGACAACGGGCATCCGCTTTACCCTTGAAGGAAGGAAAATTGTCATCCAATAAAAAAAACCGGAGGCGCTTGGACCCGCCCCCGGCATAACGTCTGGATGTTTTTTTGATATATCAGTATTCTCTATCCAAACAATGCAAATCTATGCAATTGAATTGTCATGTGCAGGCCTCATCTATACCGGGGCTGCCACCAACCAAACTAACGTTTCTGCGAACCAAAATCGTACGAATTATGAGACTAACGGTATTGCTGATTATTGCAGGCTGCTTGCGGGTTTCCGCGGCCAGTTACGCGCAATCCGTATCCGCATCGCTGAAGAACGTGCCGCTGGAAGAAGTTTTTGCCACGGTCAAGCAGCAAACAGGTTTCCTGTTCTTTTATGACCGTGATATGCTGGCAGCTACCAAGCCGGTTACCATCAAGGCAAAGAACCAGGCCCTTACAGATTTTCTGGCCGCCGTGTTCAGCAACCAGCCGCTGGACTATACCATTAAAGACAAAACGATCTTCCTGAAAAGGAAACCGGTGGCCGCATTGGAAACGCCGCAGCAGGCGCAGCCGCTGACCGGCACGGTAAAAGACCAGGAAGGGCAGGTGCTCATTGGCGTAAGCGTCAAAGTGAAGGGCACCACCAAAGGCGTGGTAACGGACGTTAACGGCAAATTCAGCATCAATGCCGGGCCTGGTGACGTGCTGGTGCTCAGCTACATTGGCTTTGAGCCATACGAAGTGCAGGTAGCCAACCAGGGCCCGCTTACGCTGGTGATGAAACCTGCCGTAAGCGCGCTGGATGAAGCGGTAATTATCGGTTATGGCACTACCATCCGCCGCAAGAACACCGGCAGCATTTCTACCGTGCAAAGCAAAGACATTACTGACCAGCCGGTGCTGGACCCGCTGGCGGCTTTGCAGGGCAGGGTGCCGGGCCTGATGATCACATCATCTAATGGTCTGCCCGGTTCCAGCTTCAACGTGATGCTGCGCGGCAGGAATTCCATATTGGGGGCGACTGACCCACTGTATATTGTAGACGGGGTACCTTTTGTGTCTGACCCGCTTAATCAGTTCTCCTCCGCCAATGGCAACCAGAGCCCGCTGGCCAGCATCAACCCTGATGATATTGACCGTATAGACATTCTGAAAGACGCGGACGCTACTGCTATTTACGGTTCCCGTGCTGCTAACGGGGTAATACTCATTACCACCAAAAAAGGGAAAGCCGGCCAAACCCGCTTTAACCTGAACGTAACCAGCGGCGGCAGCAAAGTCGTGAACCTGCTTGACATGCTCAATACCCAGCAATATCTTGAAATGCGCAGGGAAGCTTTTGCCAATGACGGCAAAACGCCGGATGAAGACAATGCACCTGATCTCACCGTATGGGATCAGCACACATATAACAACTGGCAAAAGAAGATGATCGGCAATACGGCCAATTTTACCAATGTGTCTGCCTCCATTTCAGGCGGTACGGAGCAAACGCGTTTCCTGTTCAGCGGCACGTATGACCACCAGACAACTGTAATGCCCAACAGTCTGCCTTTCAAAAAGGCAGGCTCTCACTTCAGCCTTGACCATACAGGACTGGATGGCAAGTTCCAGGCAACTTTGTCTGTCAACTACAATTTTATTCAGGACAAGTCTATCGCCACAGACATCACGGGTTATTATGATCTGGCGCCTAACTATCCCATCTATGACTCTACCGGTAAATACTTCTGGCGTAATAACTATCTTCTGAACCCGATGGCCATGCTGCACAGAACGTCAAATTCCCGTACCAATGCCCTGATTGCCAATAGCATGTTGCGGTATAGCATATTACCCGGCCTCAACGCAAAAGTGAGCCTTGGTTATACGAAAAGAGACATGAAACAGGTGCAGACTTATCCGCTTATATCACAAGACCCTAACAATACTACCGGCAGCTTCAGCTATTTTGGAAATTCAGACCTGGCTTCCTGGATAGTGGAACCCCAAATTGACTACACGCGCCAGATCAGCAAAGGTGAACTGCAGTTGCTTGCAGGGGCCACCTGGCAGGGTGACTTGTTACAGGGTGAACGCATTAATGCGGAGAACTTTGTGAACGACGGATTGCTCGAAGACATTAAATCTGCCGGCCGGCTTATACCGATTTCTTCTACTTACAGCTTTTACCGTTATACTTCCGGTTTTGGACGTATCAACTACAACTGGGAAGGTAAATATATTGTAAATGCCAGCTTCCGCCGCGACGGTTCTACGCGCTTTGGTCCGGACAACCGCTTCGGTAATTTTGGCGCGGTAGGTGCCGCCTGGGTGTTCTCTGAGGAAAGTTTCCTGCGTGACAACAGGGTGTTAAGTTATGGCAAATTGAGAGCGAGCGCAGGCATTACCGGTAACGATCGTATTGGTAACAATGAGTTCCTTGAAAGCTGGCAAAGCACTACTTATCCCTACGATGGCGTGCCCGGCCTTACCCCCGCGCGCCTGCCCAACCCCACTTACCGCTGGGAGGAAACCAAAAAGCTGGAAGCAGCGCTAGAGCTGGGGTTTCTGCAAGACAGGCTGCTGTTTAATACCAACTTTTATCGTAATGTGTCCAGCAATATGCTGGTAGACTTCATGCTGTCTCCCCAGGTAGGGTTTGAAGAGATTACAGATAACTTCCCGGCTAAAGTGCTGAACACCGGCTGGGAGTTTGATATTACTTCTGTCAACATCCGGAAGAAAGATTTTGAATGGAGAACGATGTTTAACATCTCCTTCAATAAAAATGAGCTGATGGAGTACCCGGGTATTGAATCCTCCACTTATAAGGACGTATATGTGGTAGGTAAATCTCTTTCCATTGAAAAAGGTTTCCAGTTCGGCGGCATAGATCCTGAAACCGGCGAGGCTATCCTGAACTCGTCCAACGGCAACAACCCTCCGCAAGACCCGGATGACCTGGTGGTACTGGGTAAAACCATGCCTGATTTCTTTGGGGGTTTGCAAAATACCTTCAGTTATAAAGGCCTGGAGCTGGATGTACTGTTCCAGTTTGTAAAGCAGGAAGGCCCGCTGTTGAACCATGGCTATCTGTCAAGGGCCTATGGCACCATGTACAACAAAGACATCAGCGCCCTCGGCCGTTGGCGTCAAAAAGGCGACCAGGTTGGTATTCCCATGGCCACTACCTCCGGAGGCAATGTGCTCTACGATTACTATCGCCTGTCTTCTGCAGTATGGGGAGACGCGTCTTTTATCCGTCTCAAGAATGTAGCCCTGCGTTACAATTTATCCAAACTGCTAAGCCGCTATAAAGTGAACAACCTGAGCGTGGTGTTGTCTGGCCAGAACCTGCTGACCATCACCAGCTACGACGGCTTCGACCCTGAAACCCAGGGCCTGCGCATGCCGCCGATGAAAACAATTACCGCCGGGCTGAAACTGACTTTATAACTGAATTAAAAGAATTGACATGAAGAACATTCATATATTATTAGTAGGGGCATTGCTTGTATCAGCCGCTGCTTGCAAAAAGTTCGTAGACACCCCTGTACCCAAGAATGAACTGGTGAGCAGCCTTGTATTCACTGATGATAAATCTGCTACTGCCGCGGTGACCGGCATTTATTCCAACATGAATGCCTTGAACTACCAGTACGCTAATGTGCTGATGAGCTACCTGAATGGCATGATGGCAGGCGAGGTATATTACTTTGCCAATTTTGCCAGCTATGATGTATTCAAACTGAATGAGCTGCTGCCCAGCAGCCAGTACGTTGAAAGCATGTGGGGCGATCAGTACCGTTATATTTACCAGGCTAATTCCTGCATAGAGGGGATTACCGGGGCGCAGAGCCTGACCCCTTCCGTTCGCTCTCAATTATTGGGCGAAGCCTATTTTGTACGGGCATTCATGCACTTTTACCTGGTGAACATGTATGGAGATGTACCCCTGATTGTTTCAACAGACTACAAGGTTAATAACGTGAAACCCAGGGAGAGGACAGAAGTGGTGTACGACACCATTATCAGTGATCTGAAAAAAGCAGAAAGCCTGATGGGAGAAAATTATCCAACCGGTAAACGTATACGCCCCAACAAGGCCACTGCTACCGCATTGCTGGCCCGTGCTTACCTGTACACCGGCAAATGGGCTGAAGCAGAAGCCGCCGCCAATGCTGTATTGACCAATGGCCGCTATTCCCTGCTGAAAGACCTGAACAGCGTGTTTCTGGCAGAAAGCCGGGAAGCGCTCTGGCAGTTGCAATCTGTCAACGTTTCCGGCGGCCGCAACACCTGGGAAGGTTTTGCCACGGTGCCGGCCACCGCTACCGGTACCGCTATTTTCCGCCTGGATTCCGTAAACCTGATCCACAAGTTCGACACCACCAAAGACCTCCGTTTCAAAAGATGGGTAGATAACCGTAAAGCCGCAGCTACCGGTAACATTGCCTACTATTTTCCTTACAAGTACAAAGTTCGCACCAGCACGTCTTCCACCGTTACGGAAAACTCCATGGTACTGCGCCTTGCCGAGCAATTCCTCATCCGCGCGGAAGCCCGTATCCAGCAGAACAAACTGACCGAAGGCCGTTCAGACCTGGATTCTATCCGCCTCCGTGCCGGCCTCACCGCCCTGCCCACGTCGCTTGACAAGCCGGCGTTGCTGCTGGCCACCGAAAAAGAAAGGCAGCTGGAACTGTTTGCAGAATGGGGCCACCGCTGGTTTGACCTGAAACGTACGGGCCGTGCACCCGTGGTGCTGAAGCCCATCAAGGGAGACAAATGGCAGGATACGGACGTACTGTATCCTATTCCTGCGGCAGCACGCTCTACCAATATTCACCTGACACAAAACCTGGGTTATAACTGATGAAGAGAATATCCGCTGTTTTGATCATTTTGTTCACCTGCACCGCCGCACAGGCGCAGGTGAACATTTCTCCGCAATACCCGGAAAGGGGGCAGACCGTAACGGTTACTTACAGCCCTTCAAAGCCGCAACCCGGCCCCGTTACGCTGGTGTTCACCTATTCCAATTTTTACGACCTCCCGTGGAAAATGAACATGGAGCAGCAGGGCAACCAGTGGGTTACGTCTTTCAAGCTCGCCAATTTTGCCACCTTTGCCACCTTCTACCTGCAAATGGGAGATTCTATCGTAAAACCGGCAGCAGATAAACACTACGAAGTGGCGGTGTACAATAACAAGGTACCTGTTGAAAACGGCAGCCTTTACAAAGGCTACAGCCTGGGCGCGCAAATGGGGAAATCCCCGCAGCTGGGCGCCAGGCAGGCAGCGCAGTATGAAGAGGAGCTGCGCCGCTTCCCGGACAATTACGAAGCCAAACTGCGCCTGCTGCAATACAAAATGAGCAAGGCGTCTGGCAGTGAAAAAGAACGGCTCCGTGCGGAGGCTCACAAGGTTATTGCAGACAGGTTCAATTCAGCGCCTACCGTAGCCGGCAATATGAACAAGGTGACTATGGGCTATTTGATCATTGGTGAAAACAGCCGCCTGGATTCCATCCGTAAAGTGGTGGCAGAGCGCTACCCTGAGTCTGAACTGGGCCGCGATCTCTGGGCCGGTTTTGTGGCAAAAGGGAAAGATACCGCCCGGCAAATTGCGCTGTTTGAAAAAGCGCTGAAAAAAGAAACGCCGCAAACTGCCGGTGGTTTCACCGCCATTCACGACAAACTGTTTGAATACTACGCCGCGCAAAAGAACGGCCCCAAAGCCGTATACCATGCCCGCCGGGTAATTGAGCAGGATGAAAGCCCTTACAAACCCACTGCGCTGAAAGGCATTGCCGAAACCCTGCTCAACAACGGCATTATGCTGGATACGGCCCGGGCTTACGCTACCGAAGCATTGGCCATGGCAGACAAGTTTCCCGCAGGCGTGATCCGCTTCTTCCCGGAAACGGGTTATATTTTCCCGCATGTAGATGACAGTACCCGCAAAGCGGTTACTGCCAAAGCAAAAGGCAATATGCTCGCTATTCTTGGCCTGATAGATATGCAGCAGGGCCGCCTGCAGGCAGCAGATGCCCGTATGACGGAGGCTATGCAAACGTCTTCTGACAAGGAAACGCTTGACAATGTGGCGCTCTTTTTCAACAAAAGCGGCAACGCCGCCCGCCTGAAGGAGCTGCAGGCGCTGCGTGAAAAGGCCATGCAGGCCAGGGTAGCCGCCATGCGCAGCTCCCGTCCGGCGCCGGTAATGCAGTTCACAGACCTGAAGGGGAAGCCGGTAAACCCGGCCACACTGAAAAACAAGGTGGTGGTAATAGACTTCTGGGCCACCTGGTGTATTCCCTGCATGGAAGAAATGCCTTACCTGCAAAAGCTGTATGACCAGTACCGTAACAACGATGATGTAGTGTTCATGGTAGTGAACAGCGGCGCCCGCAATACCCTGGCAGACGCGCAGGGCTGGAGCGGCAACAAAAAATATACTTTCCCGGTATACTACAATACAGACCCCAATGTGGGCGAGAAGTTCAAGTTCAACATCATTCCCGCTACCTACGTGATCGGGAAAGACGGGAACATCCAGTTCAGTAACATCGGCTATGAAGGGCCTGAAGTGGAAACGAAGCTGAGGCTGCAGATTGAAACGCTTCTGAAAAACTAGGTGTTATCAATAAATGTAGAAAGGGCTCCGGTGGTACCGGGGCCCTTTTCTTATCCACCTGCACTACATCAGAAACTGAAAGCCCCAATGAATACGCCTTCCTTACCCGCTTTGGGCATCTGCATGCAGATCACCTCCCTGTTTTCCTGCCCGGTGGCGTAGCGGGTGTATATTTCCGCCATCACGGTGGTAGGGCCGGTAATGGTTACCTGGCTCTCACCAAAAAAGTTCACTTCTATTTTGTATTTGCCTTTTACGGCCTTTTTGAGCAGGAACTGCTCTGGCCCGTAGCCATCTGTAAAGTCGTTGCTGATACGCCCGCCCGCGGATGTTCTGGGGTGGCTGTAAAAACATTTTTCACCGTTCGGGTCTGTTACCCACAGGTCTATGTCCGTGTTCTTTTTGTTCCAGTTGATCACCACGCGTACCTCTACGGGCATGGCCGCTATCAACCGTTTGTCTATTTTGGAGGTGTTGAGGCGGTGTTTGTACAGGCTGATGAGGTGATTGATCTCCGTGATGATGATCTCTTCAATACCATCATCCCTGAAGGCCGCTTCGCGGGTGTAGGATTGCAGCAGGGCGCTGTACAGCGTGTCCAATGCCTGCTGGTAAAAGCAGCCGTCTTCCAGCGCCAGCGCATAGTCTCGGTAGCTTTGCGGGTCCATGGGGCGCCATTCCAGTATTTTCTTCGTCACAAATATCTCCTGCTCATACTGTTTGTTCTCTTTCAGCTTGTAGGCCATCAGTTTGTACAGCTCGGCGTTTTCCTGGTCAAGCTCCGCAATGCTGCTGAGAATGGTGAGCGCGGTGTCTTTCTGTTGCGCGTGGTAAAACCAGGATGCGATGTCGAAATAGAACAGCGGGGTGGCGGCGTATTCTTTTCTCTGCGCCAGGTAATGCTGGTACGCTGCTGCCGGGGTGGCGCCTTCGAGACCTTTCATGTACGCCTGGTCGCTTTTGAATTGGGCGGTTTCGATGGTTACTTGCTGCACCGGCCGGGATTTGGCGGCGGGTGCAGCAATAGAAGCTACGCCGCGTATCATTATTTCTTCTTCGGCTTTTGGAGCATCAGCCAATACCATCCTTGCCACTGCCCTGTCTTTTATTTCAACAGACTCCCGCATAGGCGCGGTACGGCGCATGGTATTGGCAGATGCGTCTGCAGGCATGCGCGTGGCCGGCCGTGGGGCGTTACCGGCTATCACTGCAGAATCTGGCCGGGGAAAGTGTTTCTTCGGTTTGAACACTTCGTTCCACCACTTCTTCAGTTCCGCCGTTTTGGCCACCGCTTTCTCCAGGAAGCCGTTCACATGCGTTTCCTGCTGCGCCCACTGCTGCTTGGCAATGCGGTCATATTCCTGCTGCAGGTCGGGCGGCGGGGGAATGCCGTACCGCACATAATCCCAGGCGGTTTCCAGCACCAGCAGGCTGGTGTTGCGGGTTACAATGCCAAACTGGCGGGATAAAAGGCCGATCTCTTCTTTATGCTCTTCATACCGGATGTCCATTTCCGCAATTTTCTTCTGCGCCCAGATGCGGTGTACATTGACCATGGTGGCCGCTCCCGGCTTCAGTTGCACGCTTTGCTCCATGACCACCGCGCCCGGCCGGTAGCCATACTGGAGGGTGATAGAAGCGGCGGCATCATCTGTAATACCGGCCACGGAAACAGCGCCGTTTACCGGCGTGGGCAGGGAAGGATATACTTCGCGCACCGCATCGTTCTTTTTAATGCCAATGAAGTGCAGCACCTCCTGCTCCAGCTGCCGCGCCGCATCTTTAACGGAAAGTGTTTGCAGGTTGATGAACTGCCCGCCCGTTTGCGCGGCCACCCACCTGAGCTGGCTGTAATCTGCCCGCGGAGCGGTGGTAATGCAATGAACGGGTTTGTGCAGCTTTACGTCTGGCGCGCTGAAGGTGGAGAGGCCGTCCGTAAAGAAAAGATATTCGTCTACCGCGGCGGGCCGCAGGGCGGCAAAGCTGGTGCCGCCGTCATACACAACGTTCTGCAGTACTTTTTGCAGGGCCGTCCAGTTACCGTTGGTGATGGTGAAGCTGCCGGCTTTGGTGAGGCGGTTGTTCAGCAAAAACAGTTCTATGGTGAGTTGTTGTTTTCCCTGGATGAGTTTGCCCAGCAATTCCATTTCTTTCTTGATGTCCCTTTTAAGCCCGCTGAGAGACACGTCCCATATCAGCCCGATGCGGTTACCCAGCTGGCGCGGCCGGCTCTGCGCCTTGGGGTAGGCGTTCACCAGGAAGTAGTGGCTGTTGCCGGCCTTTTGCAATAAAGCTTCCGGCATGGTTGTCTTCTTAGGCAAATGAATGGTGAGCGGCTTATTGGGTTGGTAGTTGCTTTTATTGATTTCCGCAATATAGGTATTACCGTTGCCGCGGAAGGAAAAGCTGCCGTCGGGTTGTTCCTCCAGCTCCGGTTTGGTGAGGGTTTCCCACACCGTGGCTTTCAGGCTGAAGGAGGGAATGGCCTGCCGGTAATCCAGCGGCAGGTGGTAGCGCTGGCCCTTCAGCTCTTCCTCATACCCTATCAATATGGTGCGTGTGCCGTTGGGGAGAAAGGGATAAATGCGGGTGCGAAAATTATTGCCCTCCGTTTTTTCCAGCAGGCCGGGGTCTACCCGCCGCTGCTCAATGCTCTCGAAGGTTTCGGTGGCTTTCCGCTTTTCTACCGGCACGGCTTCCCTCATGTGACCGTTAATGTCCAGTGCGTAACGGCTAACGGTAACGCCTTCCGGCAGGGGGAAAGACAGTTCGCCTTCCAGCACTTTGCTGCCATTGTTGCGGAACTGCATGGTCATCACCGTAGTAGCTATATTGCCTGTTACCTGCACGTCTACTTTCAGGGATTGCAGGGTAACCGCATTGGCGGAAGCGGGTTCCTTTACTTTTAATACCGGCATCTGCGCCATGGCCGGCAGGGTTGCCAGCAGCATCAGTGCGGCCAGTCGGAGAGCGCTGATCATAAGACTATTTTCCCTCAGGATGCAAAAAGTGGCCGGGTTCCATAAAACCGGGTGTTTTTTTTCGTTTTCATGTTCGCTTCATCTTCGGGTAATAGTTTTGTTTCGTCAATAAAAAATTATTAACCATCAATCGAGAATTATGAAAACGAAAGGATGCATGTTCATTGCCCTGATCATTTCAGGCGCCGCCTTCGGGCAGCAGGTAACCGTAAAGCAGGAGCAATCTGTGAAAGCAGAAAGCAAAGTGCAGGTAAGATCTGCGTCAGCGCAGGCCGAGGCTCAGTCAGACAGTAAAGTGGAAGGCAACACGAATACTGCCCAAGGCGGCCAGCATACGGGCAGCGCTTCCGCTTCCGGGCAGGGAACGGTGGCCGTGAACACCGGGGCAGCGGGCAACGGGGCCTCGCAGCAAGGCTCAAATGCCGCTATGCAAACACTTGTTGTGCCTGTAGTATCTTCAGAAGCCGCGACCAATGGTGAGGCTGCTCTCATGCAGCACTTGCAATCCAACACAGAAGCCGCCCTCACCCAGCAGGTCCAGACCGGCACCGCCGCAGGCGCTGAAGCCACGGCCAATGCAGCCCAGCACTTGCAATCCAACACAGAAGCCGCCCTCACCCAGCAGCTCCAGACCGGCACCGCCGCAGGCGCTGAAGCCACGGCTAATGCAGCCCAGCATTTGCAATCCAACACAGAAGCCACCCTCACCCAGCAGCTCCAGACCGGCACCGCCGCAGGCGCTGAAGCCACGGCTAATGCAACGCAGCAACTGCAAACTGTTAACGACGGGTTAATAAAAACCGGCGCAGCGGGCAAAAGTGCCGCCGCCAGCCTGAATGCCACGGTCAATAATACGTTAAAGATCAAGGCCATGCCGGTGAAGATCAACACCCGCGTGATCAGCGCCGCAGGCCTCAGTTTATTCTGACATTAAAACCTGGACGGATTTTTGCCGGTAAACACCGGCAAAAATCTGCTATTTTTATACCGGATGGGGAAAAGTGTATTATATCAGTTGGTTGTATTGCTGGCCATTGCAGCGGCCAGGCCCGCCCTTGCGGGTGAGCGTATTCATGTGCCGGCGCCGGTAATGGATTCCATACCGCCGCCTCCGGCTAAACCTGTTGAAAAGCGGCAAGACGTTAAACCGCCTGATATCATCAAGGAAGTACCGAAATCGAGACGCAAAATAAAACCTATTGCCGTACCGGCGCCTTTGCCGGTGAAGCCGATCAAGATCATCAAACCGAAAATTATCAAACGCACCGTTGGTTTGATCGGTTAAACCATATTAATGAATTACTGACATGAGATATGTCCTGACATTGTCCATGCTATGGGCATGCACTATTTCGGCCTATGCACAGACAGACAGTGCGCAGGCCTCCGAAAACAAAACCACTTTCACCCTTGGCGCCGTATATGCCAATAATGCCAATTATTACGGGCAGAAGGCGGAGGAAAAAATGCCTTACGTGGCGGCCAGTGCGGCGCTCCGGTTCCGCTCCGGTATATATTTCACAGGGGTGGCATACCGCCTCCTGAAAGATTCAGGAGCAGTAGCATCCGCCGGCAGCGCAGGGGCGGGCATTGCCTTTAACCTGTCTAAAAAGCTGGTGGCAGACCTGAGTTACAGCTACACCTTTTACCCTTCCAATTCGCCTTTCCTGCAGGCAGCCAGCCCGCACAGCGCCGGCGCCTCCCTGCAGTACGAATACTGGATGACCACCGGGCTGAACCTGGACTATAATTTCGGCAAGCAACAGGATGCCTTTGTTACGCTCAGCACCGAAAAGATGATCAGCCTGTTCAGCCTGGCCAAAGGGAAAGACCTGGTAACGTTGACACCTTCTATTGACGTAACGGCCGGTACCCAGCACTTTTATGAAACGTACATAACAGAGAAAAGGTGGAGAGACAGCTTGCTGGGCGTGCCACTGCCACCGGTGCTGAACCTGCCGGGTGGTACGGAAACCACCACCAGGGAGGCGTCCCGCTTCAATATGCTTTCCTACAACCTGCGGGTACCACTGGCCTACAATCGCGCTCATTATATGATAGAGGCCGCTTACCAGCTTTCCGTACTGGATAAAAATGCGGAAACAGGCGGCGGTACTGCCAATTCTTTTTTTAATCTTAGTGTTTATTACCAGTTCTGATAGTATGAAAGTGCTGATAATAGAAGATGAAAGGTCTATGGCTTTGGAAATGGAAGCATTTCTGAAGCGGTCTTTTTATATATGTGACCTTGCGTTCACAGCCCGGCAGGGCCTGGAAAAAATGGAAGACAGTGCGTATGACTTTATTTTGCTGGACCTGGGCCTGCCGGACCTGGACGGTTTGCAGTTGCTGCAAAGCGCCCGCAAAAACTGTCCTGATGCTTCCTGCATTATTCTTTCCGCCCGCGGCCAGCTGGAAGACCGCATCAGGGGGCTGGACCTCGGCGCGGATGATTACCTGCCCAAACCCTTTTCCCTGCTGGAGCTGCAATCCCGCATGCAGGCCGTTTCCCGCAGAAAGTTCGGCTTGCGGGAAGATACTGTTCCCCTGGGAGACTTCAGGGTAGACCTGAACAAACGGCTGGTGTTGTTCGAAGGAACGGAAATAGAACTGTCAAAGAAGGAGTTTGACCTGCTCAGTTACATGCTGTTGCACAAGAACAGGCCGCTTACCCGCATGCAGTTGAGCGAGCACATCTGGGGCAGCTTTGCGGATGACGATTATGATTCCAATTATATAGATGTGCACATCAAGAACATCCGCAAGAAGCTGTCTGCCTTCTCTTCTGTGGAATGGTTGCAAACCCTCCGCAGCATCGGTTATAAAATAAAGCTCTGAGCGTGAAACTGTTTACCAAACTCACTCTTTTCATCACGCTGTCCAAACTGGCAATAGTGGTGCTGTTCGTACTGCTGCTGCCTTTCCTGGTAAATACCATTGCCTACCAGTATAACGATTTTTATCTCCGGGAACAGAAAAAAAAGGTGCTGCACGTAATTGCCAGAAACGGCATTGAGACTTACCTGCAAGGGGAGGACAACTACGGCGGGTATACGATGCTGAAAGAAGAATATATTTCCCTGGAGCCGGCCGGGAAGGTTATGTTGCCTGATACCATTGCCACCCTGCGGCGGGTGGTGGAAGAAGATACGCTTACCTACCGCGTGCTGAGCCATGTGTTTGACTACGGAGGCCGCCGCTACATGCTGGAGGTGGGCAAAACTACAGCTACCATCGGGCAGTACAACAAGCCCCTGCAGAAAATGGCGCTGTACGTGCTGATCGGGCTGATAGTCAGCACTATACTCATAGACCTGGTGTATACCAGGCTCCTGCTGCGCCCCCTGGGCACCATTATCAGGAACCGCTTGCTGCACCGGCGTTTCCCTTTCAGAGATAACAGCCCGCCCATCCGCACCACTACGGCAGACTTCCGGTACCTTGACGAATCGCTCGTAGAGCTGATGGGCAAAGTACGCGAAGCGTTTGAAAAGGAGCGGGAGTTCACCTCCAATGCCTCCCACGAGCTGATGACGCCCATCGGCATCCTGCAGAACAAAATGGAAAACCTGATGGTAGACGGGGAACTGGGGGAGGAGCTGCAGCAAAAGATCATGGGAATGATGAAAACCCTTGGCCGCCTGAAAAAAATAGTGCACTCGCTGCTGCTGATCTCCCGTATTGAAAACGACCAGTTCTCCAAATCTGACCGCTTCCTGATGAAAGAGCTGGTGCAGGAAGTGATGGACGAGCTGGGCCACCGGCAGGAAGAGAAAGCCCTGCAATCCAGCATACGCATAACGGCAGGCATTACCCTGCAGCAGCTTAACCGCGATCTTATTTTTCAACTGGTATACAACCTCATCAACAATGCCATCCGGTACAACAAGCCCGGCGGCAGCATTACCGTGTATGACCGGTATACGCCGGGAAGCCCCTACCGGCTTACTATTGCAGATACGGGCATTGGCATTCCCGCAGCAGAGCAAGACGCTATTTTTAACCGCTTTAAAAAAGTGGTAAAGAACGAGAACGAAGGTTACGGCCTGGGCCTCTCTATTGTAAATACCATTGCCCAGTACCATGGCATTGGTGTGGAGGTGGTGTCTGAAGAAGGGGTGGGCACGGAGTTTACGCTGGTATTCCCCGAAGAAACGATGGCGGGTAACTGAATGCCGGCAATTATGGGCCGATCCCTCCCGGCAGCAGTGGCGCCAGGTCACTGAAACTGCTCGCTACCGCCCCCGGCCGCAGCCGCCCCGCAATCATGGTATAAATGTCCCGCGGCGTTTTCCCCTGTTTCCTCCAATATTGTACAGAGGTGGCGCCCGCGGATTTGGACATTTTCTGTTCCGCCGCATCCAGCAGCAGGGGGTGATGGTAAAACACGGTATCTGCGAAACGGTTGCCGGGCAGGAGGGCAGAGAGGTATAATTGCGCCAGCGTAGACGGCCAGAGGTCCTGGCCACGTATCACCAGGTCTACACCAAAATGCTGGTCATCTACCACAGAAGCCAGCTGGTACGCGGGGAAACCATCTTTCTTCCTTACTACAAAATCTCTCATGTCGGGCGGCAGGGTTGCTTGTACAAGGGCGCCGGAAATGGTGCGCACCTGCAGCGGTACTTCATGCTCCGTGCGCAGCCGCCAGGCCGCACCGGGCGTATTGAGCGGAATGTTCTTGTGGCGGCAGGTGCCGGGGTAACCGCCATCCGTACTGGCGCGCGCAATTTGCGTTCTGGAGCAGTTGCAGGCAAACACGTGTGCTGCCAGATGCTCCAGCGCGGCGTTGTACAAGGGCAGGCGGTGAAGCTGCGAGTAGCGGGAGCGGAACTCGTCAGGACCGGCAGGGCCTTCCGTCCACGGAATGTCAAGAAAACGGAGGGTATCAAAAATATCTTCCACATAGTCTTTCTCCGCCCGCTCCTGGTCAAGATCGTCTATCCTCAACAGGGTGGCGGCATTTGTTTGCTGTGCCAGCGCCGCGGTGACGGCAAAAGAGAATACATTGCCCAGGTGCAGGAAGCCGCTGGGCGTGGGGGCTATTCTCGTTTTTGAAAAAGTCCGTTGCTGCTCCATTGTTCGCAAAATACATTTTCAGGGTGAAAATCAGCAGTAGTAGTGCCCGGCGCAAGCAGCTGGCGGAAAATGCCCTCTATTTTGTCGTATTCACACATTACCCTTCCGGAACAAAGCGTCTACATTTGTATGGTCAGTAACAAACACTCATTCACACACTAATAACGTCAACAATGGAAACTAAAAAAAGAACAGCAATCACCATTGAAGCGCTGGTACAGGCGCCTGTAGAAAAAGTATGGGAATATTATAATGAACCTGAACATATCAAGCAGTGGGCCTTTGCGTCTGACGACTGGCATGCACCCGCTTCCAGCAACGACCTGCGCCCCGGCGGCAAGTTCAGTACCACCATGGCCGCTAAAGACGGCAGCTTCAGCTTTGATTTTGGGGGCATTTACTCCGAAGTGGAGCAGCACAAGCTCATTGCTTACGAAATGGGAGACGGCCGCAAGGTGAAAGTGACCTTTGCCCCGGAAGGCAACGGTGTAAAAGTGGTGCAGACTTTCGATGCGGAAGATCAGAACCCCGTTGAAATGCAGCGTGAAGGATGGCAGACCATCCTCAACAACTTCAAAAAGCATACAGAAACGAAATAATAAACGGAAACTTTTCTTCCGCCTGGGGCCGTCTCAAAAAAGGGATGGCCCCTTTTGATTCCGCTCCTATTAACAATTATAACCATGCATGCTCCCGGACGGAAAGTTAGCCCCCTTGCGGCTGCCCGCTCATAAAAAACAGGCCCCAAAAGAAAAAACAATGATTTTAATTGTGTAACTTAATTACCGTTTAAGGTGCCTCACGCATCAGCTCAAATTGTCTGTTAAACTCAATGTGTAGAATCAGCTTCGTCGATGATTGTTTGAGCTGCTGACCTGTCAACCAGATCGTAACACATATAACACATGTATGCCCATGCATTTAATGCTACACACCTATTCCGTCCGGGGGTGGCTTTCCAGGTTCCCGGTGATGTTTATCCTGTTGCCTGCACTTACCCTGACATCTTCTGACACCCATGCTGCAACGGAAACCGTCACCTTCCAGGAAAGCCAGCGGCAATCACAGGCCCGCGGCCGGGTAATTGATGCGGATGATGGTACCCCGCTGCCAGGGGTAACGGTTGAAAATCTTGTAAACCGGAAAGGGATATTGACCGATGCATCGGGCAATTTTACGCTGGACGCCAGCTCCGGCGACAGTATCCGTTTTTCGTACATCGGCAAAAAGCCGCTGGTAGCCGTTTTCAGGGGCCAGGAAATGAACATCCGCCTGGCCCGCCAGGAAGGGCAGCTGTCTGAAGTAGTGGTTACCGGCTTCCAGGACGTTGATAAACGAAAGTTTGCCGGCGCCGCCGTTACCCTCAAGGCGGATGACGTGAAAATGGACGGCGTGGTAGACCTGAGCCGCATGCTGGAAGGGCGCGCCGCCGGTGTGTCTGTACAGAACGTGTCAGGCTCCTTCGGGGCCGCGCCCAAACTGCGCGTAAGGGGAGCCACCTCCATTAACGGGGACAATAAACCTTTGTGGGTGGTAGATAACGTAGTGCTGGAAGATATCATCAACATCTCTAACGACCAGCTTTCCAGCGGAGACCCCACCACGCTGCTGGGCTCCGCCGTAGCCGGCCTCAACGCCAACGACATTGAAAGCTTCGCCATATTGAAAGACGCTGCCGCCACCGCCCTCTACGGCGCCCGCGCCATGAACGGGGTAGTGGTGATCACCACCAAGAAAGGACGGGTGGGCAAACCGCTGGTAACCTATACCGGCAATTTCAGTACCCAGCTCAAACCTAACTACAGGGAGTACAATATCATGAACTCCTCCCAGCAAATGTCCGTGCTGGCGGAACTGTACCGCAAGGGGGAGCTGAACCCCAGTATACTGGACCGCGCAGACAACGGGGTGTTCGGCAAGATGTATGAAAGCACCCTGCCGGACGCTACCGGCAATTACCCCGTTCCCAACACGCCGGAGGGCCGCGCGGCCTTCCTGAAACGCTACGCACTGGCCAATACAGACTGGTTTGACCTGCTGTTCCGCAACAATTTCATGCAGGAGCATTCCCTGGCCGTTTCTTTCGGTACAGACAAGTCACAGTCCTACTTCTCCACCAGCTACTTCGGTGATAACGGGTGGACGGTGGCAGACCGGGTAAACCGCTATACCCTCAACTTCCGCAATACCTACAAGTTCTCGGACCGCCTCACCGTAGGGTTCTCTACCCTGGCCTCCGTGCGCCAGCAAAGGGCGCCCGGCTCCCTGGGCAGGCAAACCAACCCGGTAGAAGGCCGGTATGACAGGGATTTTGACATCAACCCCTTCAGTTATGCCCTGAACACCAGTCGCACGCTTACTGCTTACGACGAGCGCGGCCGGCGGGAGTTTTTCCGCCGCAACTTCGCCCCTTTCAATATTTTGACGGAGCTGGAAAATAATTACCTGGACATCAACGTGGCTGACCTGCGCCTGCAGGGTGAGCTGGCTTACAAGATCACCAATTCGCTGAAGTACGAGTTTACCGGTGCGCTGCGTTACGTAAAATCTTCCCGCGAGCACCAGATCACTGAAAACGCCAATATGGCCAATGCCTACCGCGCCGCCGGCAACTCCACTATCAGGAACAATAACAAGTTCCTTTACCGCGACCCGGAGAACCCCGAAGCAGAACCGGAGGTAGTGCTGCCGCAGGGCGGTTTTTATAACAGAACGGAAGACCAGCTGGTGAACTATGATTTCCGCAACAGCCTCAGCTTTGTAAAAACCTTCAACAGCGTGCACGCCCTCAACCTGCTGGGCGGCATGCAGGTAAAGTCCGCAGACCGGCAGAATTTTTCCAGCACAGGGTATGGCTATCAGTATAATAATGGCGGCGTCCCCTTCGTAGACTACCGCATACTGAAGCAAACCATTGAGCGCAATTTCCCGTATTATGGTATGAGCAAGGATTACGACAGATTTGTGGCGTTCTATGGCTCCGCCGGTTATACTTACAACAGCAAATACAACTTCACAGGTACGGTGCGGTACGATGGCTCCAACCGCCTGGGCAAATCCCGCAATGCCCGCTGGCTGCCTACCTGGAGCCTGGCCGGTTCCTGGAACGTAGACGCCGAACCGTTCATGCAAAACCTTACCTGGATGGATTACCTGACGCTGCGGGCTTCTTACGGGCTTACCGCCAGTATGGGGCCGGCTACCAACTCCAGCATTGTGTTGCGCAACATCAACACCAACAGGCCTTTCCTGACAGAAGTGGAGTCAGTGATACAGCTGGCCAACCTGGAAAACTCCGAGCTGACCTGGGAAAAATCCTATACCGCCAACGTTGGCCTGGATGCGGGCCTGTTCAAATCAAAAGTGAACCTGAGCCTGGATCTTTACCAGCGCAAGGGCTTTGATCTCATCAGCCTCATCCGCACGTCCGGCATTGGCGGCGAGCCGGAAAAGGCCGCCAACTATGCAGACATGGAATCTTATGGTGCGGAAGTGCTGATTGGCGGGCAGGTGATCAAGCGCCGGGACTGGGGCTGGAGGACCAATCTTACCTTCGGGTATAACGAGAACCAGATCACCAACGCCCGCAACCGCCCCCGTATTTTTGACCTGGTGGTGGCCGAAGGCGGCAACCGGCAGGGCTACCCCGTACGCAGCCTGTTCTCGCTGGATTTCAAGGGGCTGGACCACAACACGGGCGTACCCCTGTTCGTGGACGAAACAGGCAAACAATCCAGCGCCGTGTTCCTGCAGGATTTTAATATAGATCACCTGGTATATGAAGGCCCCGTAGACCCCACCATTACCGGTGGTTTCTCCAATACCTTCAACTACAAAGCCTTTTCACTGAATATTTTCATTACCTACCAGGCCGGCAACAAGATCCGCCTGTACCCCGCCTTCCGCACTTCTTACACAGACCTTGACGCCATGCCCAAAGAATTTTTTGACCGCTGGGTAATGCCGGGAGACGAAAAGTACACCAACGTGCCCTCCATCCTGGGCGCTTTTGAGCAAAGCCGGCTGGACGGGGCCTATCCCTACAACAATTACAATTATTCTACAGAGCGGGTGGCAAAAGGAGACTTTATCAGGCTGAAGACCGTATCTCTCAGCTACCAGCTTTCCCCTTCGCTGCTGAACCGGATCAGGATGAACAGCGTCAGCATCACGGCTGCCGCCACTAACCCCTGGCTCATTTACGCAGACCCGAAGCTGAAGGGCCAGGACCCGGAATTTTTTAACTCCGGCGGGGTAGCCCTGCCCATCCAAAAACAATTCACGCTTTCCCTGAAAGTGGGCATTTAATGATTTATACCATGAAGAAACTGTTTATATACATCATAGCAGGTTTAACGCTCACGGCCGGGAGCTGTAAAAAATTCCTGGAGCAGCCGCCAGATAACAGGGCGGAGCTGAACACGCCGGAGCAGGTATCCCAGCTGCTGGGTACCGCTTACCCGCAGGGGAATTACATGGCCTTTGCCGAATCCGCTTCAGATAACGTGGCAGACAAGGGAACCGGTGACATGGACCTCACCGTGTCAGACCCTTACCATTTCAGGGATGTGCGGGAAGACGAGCAGGACAGCCCGGAAAATTACTGGTACGCCTGTTATGCCGCCATTGCTGTGGCCAACCTGGCGCTGGAAACCATAGACAAGGCCGCCAACCAGCAAGCCTATGCTGCACAGAAAGGAGAAGCGCTGGTAGCACGGGCTTATGCGCATTTTATGCTTGTCAATTTTTTTGCGGAAACATATGATCCCGCTACGGCCGCGTCTGAACCCGGTATACCATACGTTACCACGCCTGAAAAAGTAGTGATCCGGCAGTATGAGCGCAAAACGGTAGCCTATGTATATGAAATGATTGAAAAAGACCTGCTGGCGGGGCTCCCGTTGATAGATGACACGAAGTACAAGATACCTTCCTATCATTTCACCCGGGTAGCCACCCATGCCTTTGCGGCCCGTTTTTACCTGTTCAAGAGAGATTACACCAAAACCGTTGAATATGCTAACCAGGTGTTTGCCGCCGGTAATGTAGTGAACCTGCTGCGCCCCTGGAATACCGTATACAAAACCAAAACCTACCAGGAGATGTGGGCGCTTTATGCCAAAGCCACAGAACCGGCTAACCTGCTGCTGGTGGAAACCGTTTCCTGGTGGGGGCGTAACTACGTGCCGAACCGTTATGGCCTTACATCCGCCAAGCGGGACCAGATACTGGGGAACAACGTAACAGGCGGCCCCTGGGCGTTCCGCAACCATGTGTACACACAAGGCGTATTGAACTACATGCTGCCCAAAGTGAATGAACATTTTGTGCGGAGCTCCGTGAATGCCAACATTGGTACCGGTTATGTGGTGGTGCCGCTGTTCACTGCGGAAGAAGTATTGTTTAACCGCGCGGAAGCCTACGTATACCTCAACAACACCGCTGCCGCGCTGGCTGACCTGAACGCCTATGCCTCCACGCGCATAGATGATTACGATGCTGCCGCCCATACCATTACAGCTAACAGGGCAAGGCTGTTTTACGGCATTAACGATCCGCAAACGGCCATCCTGCGCACCATACTGGATTTTAAACGCGCAGAGTATGTACAGGAGGGCATGCGCTGGTTTGACATTCTGCGGTACCGGATACCGGTTACCCATACGTTTACGGACGAAGCGCCGCAGGTGCTTGCCGGAGACGATCCCCGCAGGTTGTTCCAGATACCGCAAGCTGCCTCCCAGTCAGGCGTAGAACCTAATCCCCGGTAATAACAAAAGAAGACACATGCATATGAAAGCATACCATATAATTTTTTCCCTGCTGCTGCTTACCCTGGCTGCCTGCAAAAGTGAGGACGCGCTGGAGAACCCTGATAATATTCCCGGCCTGGGCGGAGATACCTGGCCGCCGGGCCCTATAGACGTATGGATCAATGACAGCCTCACCACGCCACTGAATGTTGCCGTAAAATATAAATGGGACCAGGGCGAGCTGGAGCTCAACAAAACGCTGGTACCGCCGCGGGAGGAAAAGGTGATTCCCGTATTGAGCACCATCAAACAGGTGTGGATCAAAAACTATGATCTGGTAGCCGGCGAATATTTTATGAGAAAGTATTGCCCCAAGTTTTTTGTGCTGGTAGGCAGCGCCAGCTGGAACCCGGACGGTACCGTTATTTTAGGCACCGCGGAAGGTGGCCGCCGCATTGTACTGTACGATCTGAATGGTTTCCGCACCAAAAACATGCCCGGTTATGTACCGGAAGATTCCGCCACGGTAAAAGAGATGTTCCATACCATAGAGCACGAGTTTGGCCACATCCTGCACCAGAACGTGATGTACCCGCTGGAGTACAAACGCATTTCAGTAGGCCGCTATACCTCCAACTGGAACAACGTGTCTGATGAAGACGCGCGGCGTGACGGGTTTATTACCGCCTATGCCATGTCCGCACCGGATGAGGATTTTGTGGAAATGATAGCTACCATGCTGGTAGAAGGCAAACAGGGCATCAACCACATTCTTGACAACATTACCGGCAATGGCCCCAACGGCACCACGCCGGAGCAGGCGCGCGCCATTCTGCGCCAGAAAGAGGCCATGGTGGTGAAGTACTTTGCCGATACCTGGAAAATAGATTTTTACAACCTGCAAACCCGCACCAGGGCTTCAGTAGAAGCGCTGATCAGGTAACATAAAACACCGAGTAGCATGAAAAGAGTTTTATTATATACCATGGCGGCGTTTTTGGTGCTGGCCTCCTGCAGCAAAAAAGACGATCCCGTATTTGATGAGTCGCCGGACGTACGCCTGAACAAGGTGCTGGCGGAATACCAGGCCGCGCTGGCCGGGGCGCCCAACGGCTGGAATGCCGAACTGAGAACGGCCAACGGCAGCCTGTACCATTTTCACTTCGGGTTTAACGATGCCAACCGGGTGCAGATGTATGCAGATTTTGACACCCTTACCGCCTCTGTGCGCAAGGAGAGCAGCTTCAGGCTCAAAGCCCTGCAGCAGCCGGCCCTCCTGTTTGACACCTATTCCTATGTTCATATACTGGCAGACCCGGATGCAACGGTAAACGGCGGCGAGTTCGGGCTGGGGCTTTCTTCGGATTTTGAATTTTCACTGGATACGCTGGCGGCAGACAGCATCAAACTTACCGGGCGCTTTAACGGCAGCAAAATGATATTGCGGAAGGCTTCCGCGCAAGACCTGCAGGCCTGGCAGAACGGGCAGTGGAAAAATGCGTTGTTGTTCGAAAGCATTTCTGCACTCATCCTCAATTATTTTAAACGCCTCAATGTAGGCGGCAAAGCCTACGAAATATCCCTGAATGCAGCACGGAGGGAAATCACCTTTACCTGGAGAGACGGTGGCGGTATACCACGGCAGCATACAACCACCTACAGCTTTTCCGGTAACAACGTACAGCTTGATACACCTTTAACAGACGGGGGCACTACCATCAGCACGCTCAGCAACCTGAGCTGGAATGCAGGCACTTCCAGCTTCCAGGTGAACGTAAACGGAACGCAGGCGGCCAGTATAGCCGGCGCCATAGCGCCCATGATCCCGGACCTGAACGCCCCCACCCGCTGGTGGCAGTACATGGCAGACAGGGAATATTTCTGGACTTCGTTTTTCGGCTTCCATGTAAACGGGGTGGATGATGCTTTCAAAATAAGAAGCATCCCCGGCCTCTACGCCCTTGTGTTTGTACCCAGGTTTGGCAGCGAGCAAGGCGTTATTTATGATCTGGCAGCTTTTACCAGCGTTTCGGGCAGCAACCTCAACCTCTTGTTTGGCGCGGCTTTCCGGCCACCTGTATTTACCACGGATGGCCGTGTTATTTTCCGGTATTTTGGTACGCTGGGGGATGTGCCTCCTGAGCATGAAGAAAAATACATCAATACAGCTTCACTGCTCAACAGCACAAGCGGTTTCTACCTGGTGCAAACCAGTGAAACCAGTTACGATATGGTGAGCGCTACGGATGCCAAGGCATGGATTACCTGGCTCCGATAAATCTGTCAAACCCTGAACTATTTAATAACTACAAAATTTTTACTCTATGAAAAGGATTGCAACCCGGATTGTATACGTTTCCCTGATGGCCGCGGCCGTGTTTATTTCCTCATGCTCCAAGGAAGGCCCCGCCGGCCCCGCAGGCGAGCCCGGTGCACAAGGCGCTCCCGGCCCCGGCGGCCCTGCTGGCCCTCCCGGCCCCAATGGCGCCCCTGGCACTGCCAATGTGATTTACTCCAACTGGCTGGATGTTGGTTTTAAGGTAGATACCACTCAAGCCGGAGACACACTGGGCTTCTACGGCCAAGTTGCCGCTACCAAGCTCACCAAAGAGATTTTGAATACCGGTGATGTCAGGATGTATATCAATCTGAATACTCCCACTGACCCGGTAATTGAACATTTGCCGTACCTCGATATTTATAGCGGGCTCAATATTACCGCCACATTCGAAGAAGGTGGAATATTCCTGTATGCGAATTTTAATGCAAGCTCCTTCACAGACAATAACGGAGTTAAGCGTATCCAGTACCGCTACATCCTCATCCCCGGCGGCACAGCCGCCAGAAAGGCAGATAGCGGCATAGACTGGCGGAATTACAAGGCCGTTCAGCAATACCTCGGCCTGAAAGACTAAACAGGTATTTTATCGCACATAAAAAGAGGCCGTGTTCAGCATTGAGCACGGCCTCTTCCTTTTTCGCATTTGCCTGTTGAAGCCGGCAAATGCATGCAACTGTCAGCCTTCATGGTTTTCAGCCAAACCGGTAACCTCCTTCCACGCCCTTCTTTGACAATACCAGCTGCCATAGCTGGTTTTTCCTGGCCCGGAAAGAGCCCGCGCAGGAAAGCAGGTAGTACTTCCACATGCGGTAAAAAGTATCGTCATACCTGGCTTTCAGTTTATTCCAGTTTGAAGAGAAGTTCTCAAACCAGGCGCTCAGCGTTTTGTCATAATCTACGCTGAAGTTTTCCCAGTGCTCCATCACAAACAGTCCTTCAATGGCTTTGCCTATCTGCCTGATAGAAGGCAGCAGGGAATGAGGGAAGATGTATTTGTTGATCCAGGGGTCTATGTAAGCGGTGGAATTGTTGGAGCCGATGGTATGCAGCAGGAAAAGCCCTTCTTCCTTGAGGCAGTTGAATACTGTTTGCATGTACACACGGTAGTTCTTCAAGCCTACATGCTCAAACATGCCCAGGGAAGCAATGGCATCATACTGCTGTCTGAGCTGCCGGTAATCCATCAGCTGTATATCTACCGGCAGGCCCTTGCAAAGCTGCCTGCCCAGCTCCGCCTGCTCTTTGGAGAGGGTGATGCCGGTAACCTTTACCTGGTATTTTTCCGCGGCATATTTGGCAAAGCTGCCCCAGCCGCAGCCAATGTCCAGCACATGCATGCCGGGTTTTAACTGCAGTTTCCTGCAGGTCAGGTCAAGCTTGTATTCCTGCGCTTCGTTGAGGGTTTGAGCATTTCTCCAGAAACCGCAGGTATACACCATGCGCTGGTCAAGCATCTGTGAAAAAAGATCATTGCCCAGGTCATAATGCCGTACCGCGTTGCTGTATGCCTTGGCGGGGTTCTGGCGGTTAAAGAGCCTGGAAATCAATATTTCTCCTTTAATGGCAAGGCTTTTGCGGGCTTTTTTGTCCAGCTCGCCGCGCAGCAGGCGGTGAAAAAACTCGTCCAGCCGCGGGCTGTCCCACCAGTTGCTCATATAAGATTCTCCCAGGCCCAGGGAGCCTGCGGCCAGCACCTGGGGGTAAAAATGTTCATTGTGCACCTGTATGTCCCAGGAGTTGTGGCCGTTTACCGTAATGCCTGCGGAGGCAAATAGCTGGGTGATAATATCTTTAGCGTTCACTTGCGTTGATGTATATATTGTACATATGTTAACACGCGGCGGCCTTAAAAGTTGCATGGCCATCCTGCACTGTCCTGCTCCATCCTGCACTGTGCTGCCTGGTGTATTTGCTACACTAAATATAACGCAATCCTTTCAGGGGCAAAGGTTCTGCCGGTTTGCAAAAGAACTGTACAGGCGAAATTTATTTTAGTTGTAAGTAGTGCCGGAAAGAAATTTCGTTCATTTATTTTTCCTATGTTTACGGTAATAAATTCCATGTCTGCATGTCCGTGCATCCAACTACAGATCAATTACTGCTCCAGGAAATGGCGGCAGGAAGCGAAGCCGCTTTCTGCACGTTGTTTGACCGGTATTGGAACAGGGTGTTCTCAACGGCCATGGTCATTACCAAGTCTGCGCAAATAGCGCAGGACATAGCGCAGGAGGTGTTCCTGCAGCTGTGGCAATACCGCCACAAGGCCGCCGGCATAGAGAAGCTGGACGGTTTCCTGTTCATCACCGCCCGCAATCTTATTTTCCGCAAGCTCAGCCGCTTGAAGCTGGAAGACGCCTACCAGCATTACCTCTCCGCGCAGTTTGAAGAAGAGGTGAATGACGCCGGCTCTCCCGCGGAGCTGAAAGAGCTGCAGCATATTGTAGAGTCCGGCATCTGCCGCCTGCCGCCGCAGCAGCAAAAGGCTTTCCGCCTCAGCCGGGAGAAGGGGCTGAGCCATGAAGAGATCAGCCTGCACATGGGCGTAAGCCGCGGCGCTGTAAAAGACTATATTGTACGGTCTATCACTTTCCTGCGTAAATACCTCAGGGAGCATGCCTTGTTCCTGTTAGCGTTTCTTTCCGGGCTGAAATAAAAAAATTTTTCTGCCGGCACTTCCTTACCGCCGTTTCATGCATCTTCATATTAACAGACCGATTATTTATTTATGACGCAGGAAGCCCTGAAGCAATTATTACAAAAGTACCTGGAGCATAAATTATCTGCAACGGAGTTTGAGCGTATGTGGGGCACCCTGTCCGATCCTGCGCTGAAAGATACCTGGCTGGAATTTATCCGGGAAACCTGGGATAGTCCGGCTCACCGCCACCTGGCCAGCGAAACGGCCCGGCGTGCCGGCTTGCAGAACCTGCTGCCGCAGATCAGGGAGCGTCGCCGCCCTTTCGTGCCGGTTAGCATGCGTTGGCTGGCAGCCGCCTGTGTGGCCGGGCTACTGGCAAGTGCATTTTTCCTGACCAGGAATAATGATCAGGCGCCAGTTGCCGCCCCCATTGCCCAGGCGCCCGCGGCGCCCGTCATATTGCCCGGCGGCAACAAGGCCGTGCTCACGCTGGGAGACGGTACGGTGATTGAGCTGGACAGTGCGGCCAACGGTACCCTGGGCCGGCAGGGCAACGCCCGCGTGGTGAAGCTTGCCAACGGCAACATTGCCTATACGGCAGACGGGCAGGGCGCTGCGGAAGTAATGTACAATACCATGCGCACGCCCCGCGGCGGGCAGTACCGCATTACCCTGCCGGATGGTACCAGCGCATGGCTCAATGCCGCATCGTCCATTACATACCCTACGGCGTTTACGGGAAATGAAAGAGTGGTGAAGGTAACGGGCGAAGTATATTTTGAAGTGGCCAAACAGGCCGGCGGTACGCCTTTCCGCGTGGAGATCATGACCGGTACAGGGGAAGTGAAGGGCGAAGTGGCCGTACTGGGTACCCACTTCAATATCAATGCCTATGATAACGAGTCCGCGGTAAAGACCACCTTGCTGGAAGGGGCCGTGAAGGTGAGGAAAACGGGTGAAGCCTATGTATCCCTGCACCCGGGGCAGCAGGCCAGTATAGCGGGTACCGTGGAAGTGGCGAGGCCAGACAACCTGGAAGCGGTGACAGCCTGGAAAAACGGATATTTTGTATTCAACCAAACAGATATACAGGCCATGATGAGACAGGCCGAAAGATGGTACAACATTACTGTGGAGTATCCTGAGGGAATACCGTCAGACCGCTTTAGCGGCACATTGTCCCGCGGCGTAGACCTGCTGCAGTTCCTGGAGATACTTGCGTATAGCGATGTAAATGCCAGCATTAAAGAAAGAACCGTCACCATCACTCCTTAAAACGAACGTTTAACAACTGCTTTCGTCCATCCGTTGATGGCCCCATACATGAAAAGACGGGGCCCAGAAAAAAGCCGGAAGTACTGGTAATACTGCCGGCGGAAGTCTGGGAGCCACCCTGTTATACAATTCGCTAACTATAGTAACTGGTAAAACACCCAAACAAACCACTAAGTTATGAAATTAACATTTACGAATTCCACAAGGCCCGGAGGCCTGTTCAACGCATGCACATCCACATGGCGGCCCTCCGGAAAAACGCTTTTGTTTATGAAGCTAACTGCCATTTTACTGCTGGCCGTATGCCTGCAGGTGAGCGCTGAGGGGTACAGCCAACAGATTTCCCTCAGCATCAAAAATGCGCCGCTGGAAAAAGTGTTCTCACAGATCGGGAAACAAAGCGGCCATCATTTCTTTTTCAACCAACGCCTGCTGAAAGATGCCAGGAGAATTTCCCTTGACCTGAAAGATGTTTCGTTGAAAGAGGCGCTGGACGCATGTTTTGCCAATCAGCCCTTCAATTATGTGATCGTTAACCAGACGGTGGTGGTGCGGAAGAAAGACGAGCCGCTCCCCCTGCCGTTTACAACAATAGCCCCGCTGGACATTTCGGTGAAAGGTAAAGTCACCAATTCAAAAGGGGAGCCGATGATAGGGGTGAGCGTAAGGCTGAGGAACAGCACCAAGGGCGCCACTACGGATGCCAAAGGCGAGTTTTCCTTTACCGTGCCGGATGGTACGGAAGTGGTGCTGGAGCTGTCTATGATCGGCTACAAGAATGTTACGGTAACACCTGCCAGCCCCGGCAATGTGAGCGTGGTGCTGGAAGAAGAATCTACCACGCTGGAGAATTTTGTGGTGATCGGTTACGGTACTACCCGCCGGCAAGACTTCACCGGTTCTGTAGCCTCTGTGAAAATGGAAGGCTCCCCTGTAGCCAATATGCCTAACCTCAACGCGCTGGAAGCTTTGAAAGGCAACGTGGGTGGCCTGAGCATAGGCGCCAGCAACCGGCCCGGCGGCCAGCCCAGCATGATGATCAGGGGTGAGAACTCCATCAGCGGAGACAACAATCCGCTGATTGTGCTGGATGGGGTGATATACATGGGCAGCATCAGCGACATTAACCCGAATGACATTGCCAGCTTTGACGTGCTGAAAGACGCTACTTCCGCCGCCGCATACGGCTCGCGTTCGGCCAACGGCGTAATAGCCATCACTACCAAAAAAGGCCGCATCGGGAAACCCTCCATTACCTTCAATACCTCTACCGGTTTCCAGACCTGGCAAAACCGGCCGGTGATGATGAAAGGGGAGGAATGGCTGAGCGTGGTGAATGCCCGTAACAAATACACCCCCGGCTCCACCAACTGGCTGAGAGCGGGAGAAATAGCCAACCGGGACGCAGGTAAAGAAACTAACTGGCTGGATGAAGTGACCCGCACAGGCATCATTCAAAGCTACCAGGCCGCTGTTTCCGGCGCTACCTCTAATGTGAACTACTACCTTTCATCTACATACGACAATAACCAGGGCATTGTAGTGGGAGACGATTTTGAAAGAATTTCCGTACTGGCCAAACTGAAAACCAACATTACCTCCTGGCTGGAAGTTGGAGTAGACGGAAGTTTCTCCCGCCGCGACTATTCCGGCTACGAAGCCAATATTGGCGAAGCGCAAACCATGTCTCCCTATGGCGTAATGTTCCGGGACGACCAGGGCAACCTCGAAAAGTATCCCTACACCCAATCCGCCATCAACCCGCTGTGGGGCGTGCAGGACGGTACGCGGGATAACCGGGATATCAGGCAGAACTACCGTATGAACGCGCATGCTTTGGTAAAGGTGCCCTGGGTGAAAGGGCTCAGCTACCGTCTCAACTACATGATCAATCTTGAAAAAGGCGAGATAGGTAATTTCACATACCAGGACTATTACATTGCAGAAGGAGAGGGGCTGGCAAGATATTCGCCTGCAACTGTACAGGGCTTCCTGGCCCGCGCCAACGGCAATTTCAAGAATAACAGCAACTACAGCTATGTGGTAGATAATATTTTGAATTACAAGCAGCAGTTCGGGAAACACGGGGTAGACGTAACCCTCGTGGCAACCAGGGATTACATGAAGTTCAGGCAGGACAGTATGTACGCTTCTGATTTTGCGGCTAATGGCAATACGGTGCTGGGTATGAACGGGCTGCATAAAGCAGCGGTGCAGCGGGTGGACCAGAACATCTGGGAGCGGGCCAATATTGGTTACCTGGCGCGTGCCATGTATTCCTTCGATGACAAGTACTTCTTCACCGGCTCCATCCGCCGTGATGGCGCTTCCGTGTTCGGCGCCAACAACAAATGGGCGCACTTCGGCGCGGCAGGCGTTGCCTGGAAAATATCCAATGAAGCGTTTATGAAAGGCATCCGCCCGCTCAACAGCCTGAAGCTCAAATTTTCCTGGGGCCAGAACGGTAACCAGGGCATAGGGCCTTACGGCACCCTGTCTACCATACAAAACGGCACCAGCGGCGGGGTAAGGTACCAGTTTTCCAACACTCCGGGCGCCGTTTTTTACGGCCTGTACCAGAATGCGCTGGGTAATGCAGACCTGGGCTGGGAAGCTACGGAATCCTGGAACGCCGGTTTCGAGTCTGCCTGGTTGAACGAAAGGCTGTTTGTAGATGTGGATGTTTATGCCGGTCAAACCACAGACCAGATATTCACCCGTAACATACCGGTAATGACCGGGTTCAAAACTATCAAAACCTCCATGGGCCAGGTAGACAACAAAGGTGTTGAAGTGTCCGTACGTTCTGTGAATGTTAAGCACAGAACATGGGGATGGAACAGCACCGTTACTTTCTGGCTGAACAGGAACAAACTGGTGAGATTGTATGGTGAGGACAGGGACGGTGACGGCAAAGAAGATGATGATATTGCCAACAGCCGCTTTATAGGCCATCCGCTGGGTGTGATTTACGGCTACGAGCAGATAGGTATTGTACAGGAAAGCGATACGGCTTACATCCGCCTTACAGGCGCCGCACCGGGCGCGCCCATGTACCGTGACCTGGACAAGCAGCCTGGCATCAGCGCTGCAGACCGTAAAGTATTGGGTTACACCGGTGACAACTTCAGGTTGAGCCTCGCCAATAATTTCAATTACAGGAACTTTGATCTTTATGTGATGCTCACCGGCACTTTCGGTGGCAATGGTTATTTCCTGAAAAGCAATGCCAATGCCTACCTTACGGCAGGCACCGGCCGCTTTAACGATAACATGACTTCCAAACCCTACTGGACGCCTGAAAACAGGAGCAACGTATATCCTTCCGCTTACTTTGCGGGAGACGGCCGCTTCCTGGGGCTGCAGTCACGCGGCTTTGTGAGGCTGCAAGACGTTACGCTGTCTTACCGCGTAGACCAGCAGCTCCTGAGCAGGATACATGTGAACAGCGCGCGGGTGTTCCTGAGCGGTAAAAACCTGGCCACTATTACCAACTGGTTTGGCGGTGACCCTGAAACCGGTACGCCGGTGCGGGAGAATACTTTCCCGGTGCCCACCACCTATTCCTTTGGCCTGAACGTGAGTTTCTAACCCATTAAAAGTACGATCATGAAACATACATATATCTTTTGTGCGCTGCTGTCAGTTTTGATAATGCCCGGCTGTAAATCGGACATGGATTTCCTGACGGAAAAACCGGCCACTTTTTATACGGTAGACAATGCGTTTTCATCTTCCGCGCAAATAGACCAGGAGCTGGTGGCCATCTACTCCCAGTTGAGAGACCTCTGGGCCAACCCCAGTGAAGAAGGCTGGATATTCGTATTCCGTGGCAATGGCACGGATATGTTTGACGTACCCAGCATCCGCAGGGGCAATTCGTTCAACAACTACGGCAACATCAACCCTGATAATGGCACCTTCAATAACTTCTATAGCACCTGGTACCAGCTGATCGGTAAAGCTAACCTGGCGTTGTGGAGTGCCGAGCTGCCGCACATAGCCTGGTCTTCTCCCGCTGAAAAGGCTTACGCAGTTGCGCAGGCCCGCTTTTTCAGGGCTTTTGCCTACCGCAACCTGGGTGAAATATTCGGCGGCGTGCCCATTGTGACCCAGCCGTCAACCACACCGCAGTTCAATTTCAAAAGAACTACCCGCGTGGAAACCTACCAGTTTGCCATAGATGAGCTGCTGGCCATCGAGAACGACCTGCCGGTTACCACAGCCCAGGGCGGCCGCCTGGTAAGGGGCGCCGCGCAGCACAACCTCTGCGAGCTGTACCTGGCCCTGGGTACGCAGCTGGCAGCAGAAAACAAAACTGCTGAGGCCAATGCAGCCTTCGTTAAATCCATAGAATTTGGCAACAAGGTGATAGACGGCGGTACCTATTCACTGATGAAAAACCGCTTCGGCTCCAGGGCTACGGAAGCACAAGGCAACGTGTATTGGGACCTCTTCCAGGAAAGGAACGTGAACTACCAGGATGGCAATAAGGAATGCATCTGGGCCCTGCAAATAGATTATGCCGCCTACCGCGCGGAAGACGGCAAGTCCAAGCTGCCTTACTCCCGCACCTACAGCCCGGTATTCCGGGACGGGGCCAAAGACCACCTCACCGGCACTGCGGAAGATGTGGGGGGCCGCGGTATTTCACAGATCATGCCTACCATGTACACCCGTGACGAGATCTATGCCGGCGTGTGGGCCAACGATATGCGTAATTCAGACATCGTGTTCCGCCGTATTTTTAAAGGCAACGTACCCAGCTCTCCCTACTTCGGGCAGCCCGTTCCCTGGTCTGTGATGTACAACGGCAGCGCAGATGCCACTACTAACATGAACAACCGCAGCCTGTGCTACCCAGTGTCTTGCAAAATAGCTACAGACAAATACACCGGCCTCGCAGACGGCGAAAATATGAGCAACCTTTTCCGTGACGATTATTTCATCCGCCTCAGCGAAACCATCCTGCTGCGCGCGGAAGCCAAACAGCGTAGCGGAGATAAGGCGGGCGCGGCCGCAGACGTAAACCTGCTGCGGGAAAGAGCACAGTGCGGGTACATGGTAACGGCCGCAGATATGGATGACAAATTCAACACCATCCTTGATGAGCGGGCGCGTGAGCTGGTATACGAAGAATGCCGCTGGAACACCCTGCTGCGCATGGGCGGCACCATTGCCGTAGACCGCATCCGCAAGTATGCCTACTGGCCGGAAGCCGCCGCCACCCTGTCTTTCAACTACAACCTGTGGCCCATCCCCCAAACGGTGATAGACACCAATAAAGATGAGCCGCTGGCGCAGAACGAAGGCTGGGACCGTTAACACTAATCAACAATCAATAAAAAACAAGAGGGGCCGGGCTTAAGCTCCCGGCCTCCTTTTTACAAATCTTTAAGCATGTGGAAGAAAACCCTGCTCCTTTCGGCACTGATCTCAACAGCATGGTATAGCAAGGCACAGCATGTTACGCAGGGCTCCGGCACGCAAACATCCGGCATCACCGCCGAAGGCCTCCTTTGTGACCTGCTGGCCCATACCGGCCGGCAGTGGAGCAATGGCTACCCCGTACAGCCGGTGTTGATGGCCACGGCTTTCCAGGCAGGGCAATCCGTACGGATAGCCAACCGCCGCCCTGCTTTCAGCTGGTCTGTGAACGGCCTGGCGGGTACGGTGCAAAGCGCTTACAGGGTAATTGTACGCGGCCAGCAGGATACCCTCTGGGATTCCGGCAAAGTACCTTCCGCGGTATCTGGCGCTATTGAATACGCGGGCAAGCCCCTGCAACCGCTCACCGTGTATACCTGGCAGGTGCAGTTGTGGGACGGCGCCGGAAATGCCGGTCAGTTCTCCGCACCGGTCGCTTTTTTTACAGACAGCGTGCTGGTAGAATATGCCACGCCCCGTTACCCTTTGCAGAAAACAGACCAGGCGCCGCAGGTTTGCCGCAAGTCCGGCGGCAGCTACCGCATAGATTTCGGCAAGGCCGCTTTCGGCCAGTTGAAGCTGCAGCTACATGCCCGCGCAGATGGTGACACAGTTACCGTTCACCTGGGTGAGGCCATCAACGCAGACGGCAGCATCAACCGCCAGCCGGGCGGCACCATCCGCTACCAGGCTTACCGCCTGCCGCTGCTGGCCGGTACGCATACCTACCAGGTCAACATACGGCCAGACAGGCGCAACACCGGCCCGCAGGCCATCAAAATGCCCGCGTATACGGGTGAAGTGTTGCCGTTCAGGTATTGTGAAGTAGAGGGGTATGACGGGGAATTGACCTCGCAGCAGGTAACAAGGGCCGCGGTGCATTACCTGTTCAATGACGAGGCGGCGCATTTCGAAAGCCCTGACACTACGCTGAACGCCGTATGGGAACTGTGCAAATACACCATGAAAGCCACTTCCTTTGCCGGAGTGTATGTAGATGGAGACCGGGAGCGCATTCCCTATGAAGCGGATGCTTACATTAACCAGCTCGGCCACTACGCTACAGACCGGGAGTTCAGCCTGGCCCGTTACTCCCACGAGTACCTGTTGCACCACGCCACCTGGCCCACAGAGTGGATTCTGCAATCTGTGCTCATGGCCTGGCATGATTACCTCTATACGGGAGACATCCGCTCCGCCCGTCACTTCTACACAGACCTGCAGGCCAAGCTCCTCATGCCGCTGGAAGGGCCTAACGGCCTCATCAGCACCAAAGCCGCCCCGCAGAGCAAGGCCTTGCTGGAATCCGTTCATTTCAACGGCAATGCCCTGCGGGACATTGTAGACTGGCCGCATACCGGCATCCTGGGGCTTGGAAAGGCCGAAGGCGGTGAAACGGACGGCTTTATATTCAATAATTACAACGCCGTGGTCAACGCTTATTATTACAAAGCGCTGCTGGCTATGGAAGCGCTGGCTTCCGGCCTGGGCAAAACGGAAGATGCCCGGCGTTTTGCCGCCCGTGCGGAAAAAGTAAAAACCAGCTACCGCAAAGTTTTTTGGGACGGTAAACGCAAGGTGTTCCGGGATGGGGACAGTACCCAACACGCCTCCCTGCACGCCAATATGTTCGCTATGGCCTTTGGCCTGGTAGAACCGGCACATCATAAAGCAGTGGCGGATTTTATCCGTTCCCGCGGCATGGCCTGCAGTGTATATGGCAGCCAGTTTCTGATGGATGCGGTGTACGATGCCGGAGACGATGAATATGGCCTGTCATTGCTGGCGTCCCGGCAGGAGCGGAGCTGGTATAATATGATACGCGCCGGCAGCACTATTGCCATGGAAGCGTGGGACAATAAATATAAGCCTAACCAGGACTGGAACCACGCCTGGGGCGCGGTACCGGCCAACATCATACCCCGCAAGCTGATGGGCGTGGAGCCGCTGGCACCCGGCTGGTCTTCTTTCAGTATACGTCCGCAGCTGGGCAGTCTGCCCTGGGCAAAGTTGCGCCTCCCCACTATCAAGGGTGAAGTGAGCGTAGCATATGAGCAGGCCCCCGGCCGCTTCCGCATGCAGGTGAGTGTACCTTACAACACTACTGCACGTATAGCGCTGCCTGAAAAATATACAAAGAAAGGATTTGCCGTTACGGTAAACCAGCAACCCGTAAAGGCCGCCGGCAAGCCAGGCAACTGGTATTTGCCCAATGTGGCCGGCGGGGAACATGAGATTGTGATTACGTCAAAATGAAGGAAACATGAAATGGATTTTTTGCACCGCGTTAGCGGCCATATGCCTGAGTTATAAACCTGCAGATATTACGACAACCGCCACCTTTGCAGACACCTCACTGGAAGCCGGCTTCCTCCGCCCGCCTGATGAAGCCAAACCCAGGGTGTTCTGGTGGTGGCTGGAAGGGTACCAGACCACTGAAGGCATCCGGGAAGACCTTGTGGCCATGAAGGCCGCCGGCATTAAAGGCGCCATCATCTTCGATGCGGGCTCTTCCTCTTATAACAAGATGGAGAGAACGCAAAACGGCCCCGTATACCTGGGCCCGGAATGGCAAAAGCTTTTTCACTACGCTACTCATGTGGCAGACAGCCTTGACCTGGAGCTCAGCCTTAATATTGGCAGCGGCTGGAACGATGGCGGCCCGTGGGTGACCCCGCAGCTGGCTTCCAAAAAACTGGTATGGACGGATACCGTGGTACAAGGTGGCCGCCATATCAACATGCAATTGGCCATGCCGGGCAAATTATTGACAGATCAAAGCACCGGTCTGCCTTATTATGAGCCCGTGGTGGTGCTGGCCGTGCAGCTGAACCCTGATAGCGAAAACATCCGTCCGCTGGAAAATATGGACATCAAGGCCGTACACGCCATTTATTCCATTCCCTTTACGCCAAATGGTCTGGGCTATAACTGGGGCCTGTTCATGAAAGAAGAGGCCTCCAAACCGGGAGAGGCGCATGCCTTTCTCCGCAACGTTATTGATATCAGCAACCGTGTAGACGCGAAGGGGAACCTCAACTGGCAGGCGCCGGCGGGCCGGTTCGCTATTATACGTTTTGGCTACACCGGCACCGGTATCAAGGTGTCTACCCACAGCCCCGGCGGCGGCGGGCTGGCTATTGACTACATGAACCGCGCCGCTATGGACCTGCAATACAACAAAGTGGTAACGCCGCTGGTACACCCCCGCAAAAGCAACAGCCTCAAATATTTGCATGACGATAGCTGGGAACTGGGAGCCTCCAACTGGACGAACGATTTTGTGCAGGCCTTCCGGCAGCTGAACGGTTATGATATTAAAAAGTACCTGCCCGTGCTCACCGGCCGCATCATAGAAAGCAGAAGCGCCTCCAACCGTTTCCTCTATGATTTCCGCCGCACTATTGCAGACCTGATCCACGACCGGCACTACAAACGTTTTGCGGAACTGGCCGCGAAAGACGGCATGGGCATTCACTCGGAAAGCGGCGGCCCGCACCCCGCGCCAATAGACGCGCTGAAGAACCTGGGCCTCAACGCCATTCCCATGGGCGAGTTCTGGATAAGGGCCAAAACCCACCGTGTAGACGCGCATCGCCGTATTTATGTAAAACAGTCCGCCTCCGCCGCGCACATCTACGGCAAACGTTTTGTGCAGGCGGAAGGGCCTACCAGCATAGGCCCGCATTGGGAAGAAGATTTTGCGTTCATGAAACCTACGCTGGACAGGGTGTATTGCGAAGGCCTGAACCGCCTCGTTATCCACACCTACACGCATTCTCCCAAAAGCGCCGGTAAGCCCGGCAACGAATACTTTGCGGGCACCCACTTCAACCCCAACGTTACCTGGTGGGACCAGGCGCCTGCCTTCCTGGAATGGAACAGCCGCATTTCGTATATGCTGTCACGTGGCTTGTTTGTTGGTGACGTAGTTTATTATTATGGCGACAACGTGCCTAACCAGGTACCCCTGAAACATGTACGGCAGGGGCTGGGAGAAGGGTATGACGATGATGTGTGCAATTCGGAAGTGATACTCACCCGCATGCAGGTGAAGAACGGGAAAATAGTGCTGCCCGATGGCATGAGCTATCACGTGCTGGTGCTGCCGGAGTGGAAGGAAGTGAATGTAGACGTGCTGGCCAAACTGGAACAGCTGGTAAAGGCCGGCGCTACCATTGTTGGCCCCAGGCCCGTTTCCGCGGCCGGTTTGAAGAAGGGCGCGGCGGCAGATGCCAGGGTACGCCAGTTGGCGGAACTGGTATGGGGGAAGGTAGACGGCACTACCGTGAAGGAACGCACTTACGGAAAAGGCAAGGTGATATACGGCAAGGCGGTACGGCAGGTGCTGCAGGAAAAAGGGATTGCGCCTGATTTCACGTATCGCAGCCGTAAGAGCGATGCCTATATTGACTACATTCACCGCAGCACAGGGGATGCGGAAATATACTACATCGTAAACCGCAATGAGCGGCCGGAATATATCAATGGTTCCTTCCGCGCAGCCGGCAAGGCCCCTGAGGTGTGGGACCCCATTACCGGCAGCATCACCCCGCAGCCGCTTTACAATATTGCAGACGGCCGGGTAGACGTGCCGCTGTTCCTGGAGCCCTTCGGCTCTACCTTTGTGGTGTTCCGCAAAACCGCTGCCGGCAAGCATTTCAGTTCGCTTGCGCAGAACGGGGAAAGCCTTTTCCCTGAATTGCCGCAAGATACTTTCTCACTGGCGCCTTTCACCATACTGCCCGGCGGCCAAATGATCTTTGACGCGGCAGGTAAGTATACATTGAAACAACAGGGCGGCGCCAGCCGCACGCTGGAAGTGGCAGCGCCGCAAACTACCGCTGTAGATGGCCCCTGGGCAGTGAGCTTTGACAAAAAGTGGGGCGGGCCGGAGCATGTTCAGTTTGACCAGCTCATTTCCTGGACGGAGCGGCCTGAGCCGGGCATCAAATATTACTCGGGCACGGCCGTGTACCGTAAAACCTTCCGGGTAACCGCGGAGCAACTTAAAAATAAACAGGTGTGGCTGGACCTTGGAGAGATGTACAACGTGGCAGAGGTAACGGTGAACGGTCATCATACCGGCGTGTGGTGGCAACCGCCTTTCCGCGCCAACGTTTCGGAGTGGGTGAAAGAAGGGGAGAACAGCCTGGAAGTAAAAGTGGTGAACCTCTGGCCCAACCGTATTATTGGTGACCAGCACCTGCCGGAGAACGAACGTTTCACCAAAACCAATGTCAAGAAATTCGATAAGGATTACCCGCTGCGTAAATCGGGCCTCATCGGGCCGGTGAAGCTCTGGTGGTATGAAACAGAATAATAGCAAGGGCTGCTCTGATCAGGAGCAGCCCTTGTTGTTTATAATCATGAGAAAGGTTAGTCTATTTCAAGGATCGTTTTGGCAAGGTGGATCATTTTTTCACTGCCCGTGTATTTGCCCGGCTCGTCAGACAGTTTCACAACCGGCGTCCATTCCCCGTTTTGCGGGCAGGCCTCCGTCATCTTGATCACGATGTTCATGGCTGTGGGGCCCGCGTCGTTAGTGAGGTTGGTGCCGATGCCGAAAGACATGCCGATACGGTGCCGGCAGTGCTCTGCAATGCGGGCTACCTTCTCATAGTTCAGCCCGTCAGAGAAAATAATGGTTTTGCTGCGCGGGTCTATGCCCATCTGCTGGTAATGGGCTATCACCTTGTCTGCAAACAGCAGCGGGTCACCGCTGTCATGCCGCACGCCGTCAAACAGCTTGGAAAACATTTTGTCGAACTGCCGGAAGAAAACATCGGTGGTATAAGTATCAGAGAGCGCAATGCCCAGGTCTCCGCGGTACACCTGCACCCAGTGTTCCAGGCCCAGCGCGTTAGACATTTTAAAGCCGTACCGCGCGGCATGGAACATGAACCACTCATGCGCGTGCGTGCCGATGGGCTTGGTCTGGTGCAGCATGGCCATGTGCACATTGCTGCTGCCAATGAAAGCTCCCGTGCCGTATTCTTTCAGGGCGCGCATCACCACGCGGTGTACCGCGTAGGAGTGCCGCCTGCGGGTACCGAATTCCGCAACGGTCACGCCCAGCGCACGGTATTTTTCAATCTTTTCTTTCGTTCTGCGCATCACCTCCTCATCATTTTCCCTTGCCGGGTCTGCCAGCTGGTAATACAGCTCGCAAATGAGTGACATCAGCGGCACTTCCCACAGAATGGTACGGTACCACAGGCCTTCCGCCCGTACCAGCAGCTCGCTACCTTTTTGTTCAATATGCACTTCTTCGGGGTTGTAGCGGTAGCCCTCCAGGAAGTCCAGGTACACCGGGTCAAGGTAGGGGCAGGTACGTTGCAGGAAATGTTTTTCTTCCCGCCGCAGCTGTAATTCCGCCATGCCGTTCACCGCTTCGCGCAGGGCCTGGGCAAAGCCGGGAGGAAAGGCGTGCCCGCCGCGGTTAATGAACTGGTAGCGCGCTTTGGCGTAAGGAAAGAGGCGTATCACGCCCTGCTGCATGGTGAATTTGTAAAAGTCATTATCCAGTATGGAGGTCAGGAGGTTCCGGTGCATAACGGAAGTTAATGATTATCCGCAACATCTGTGAAGCAGGGATAACGTATTTTCGCAGGGCGTGCGGCTGCAGAAACTGTGATGCCGCCGGCGCATCATGGTACCCGATCACGAACCCGCAAACCATCCCGCGTCATGAATAAACGTCACTTTATCAAATCACTCGGCCTGGGCAGCCTGGCTATGATGGGACCCTCTCTCATCACCAAAGCCGCAGCCCTGAAACCCGCCGCCCCGGCCGCCGCGCAGCACCGCGTATGGGTCACCCCCAACCACCAGGACACTGCCGCCGATCTGGAGCAGCGTTACGCCGCTTACAAAGCGGCAGGCATTGGCGTGGTGTATTTTGAGGAAGACAGCCCCCTTCATTTCAAAACCGCCAAAGACGCCGGCATGGAAGCCCACCGCTGGTTCTGGACCATGAACCGGGTTGACAGGGAGCTGCTGGCCCGGCATCCGGAATGGTATTCACAAAACCGCAAAGGAGAGTCCTGCGCTACCCGTCCGCCTTATGTAGACCATTACCGTTTTTTATGCCCCAACAAAACGGAGGTGGTAGCATACCTGCGCGGGCAGGCGGAAGAGATATTGACAAAAGACTATGTAGATGGTATCCAGCTGGACTTTATCCGGTTTGTAGATGTGATACTGCCCGTGAACCTCTGGAGCAAATACAATATAGACCAGAGCAGCGAGCTGCCCGAATATGACTTTTGTTATTGCAGCAGCTGCCGCGAGCAATACAAGGCAGCATACGGAACAGACCCGCTCGAGATGCCGCACCCAGACCAAAGCCCTTCCTGGCGAACGTTCCGGTACAACAGCATTACCAACGTAGTGAGCAATATGGCCGAAGTAGCCCGCCGGCATCAGAAGCCCATCACCGCCGCCGTATTCCCCACACCTGAAATAGCCAGACGCATAGTGCGGCAGGATTGGGTGAACTGGCCGCTGAATGCCGTATGCCCTATGATATATCACAGCTTTTACAAGGAAAGTGTGCAGTGGATAGGAGATGCCGTAGCGGAGGGAGTGAAGGCGCTGCATGGCAGCTGTCCGCTGTATGCCGGGCTTTTTCTGCCCGCTTTCAAGGGAGATATGGGCCAGCTGAAAGAGGGCATGAAGCTGGCTATGAGTAACGGCGCCGCGGGCGTATCGATATTCGGGAAGGTGACGCCGGAGGTGCTGGCGGTGTTGCGGGAAATGGTGTAGCCGGTCCCGGTTTTGAAAGCTCCGCCAAATCGTATAATTTTATGCATCATCCTGTTATCCTTCATGTAACTGGCTGCCTTGTGTCCCCCGTATCCGGAAAATCATGTGATCGCTATGAAAGACTATCAGGGATGATAGCGTAACCAAACCTGTATTACCGATGCACCTGCCCCGTCTTCTTGCCAAGTGGTATATGCCTTTATGCCTTGCATTCACCTGCCTGTGTACAGGTATTGCCCATGCTCAGACGCCTGGTTGCCAATACGCTAATAAGCAGCAAAGCCCGATATACGTCTCCCCGATAAACGTATGCCTGCTTTGCGGGGTTACAGATCCGGACATGGCCGTTGACGGTGATGTGAGCACTGCGTCCAGGATCAGGGCCCATATAGGAGAGGGGTTCATTGGTCAGTTGCTGGCACTGCAGCAGGGGGCGTTAGCGGGAGACAGTATCCGCCTGCGGTTAGCCTTGCCTGGTGGCCTTAGTGATGCTGCCCTGCTGGCCGCTGTGCGTTTGCAGCTTTACGGGAGCGGTAACCCTGTTGACGGGCCGGTGCTCCTGAACAGCAGTACGGTAAGGCTGGAGCTGGTTGGTGGCAATCAGTTTGAGGCCGTCATGCCGGTGACAGCAGGGGCAGATGCCATACTGGTGGCATTGGGAGGCTCACTTACCGCGCTTATTACCCTTGATGTCTATTATGCAGAGCTGATAGTACGGAAAGCCAGGCCGGCTTCTGCAGCAGTGCAGGTGTGTGAGGGCGCCATTGCAACGCTGACGGCCATCAATACAACGGGCATTGTGGTGAAGTGGTACGATGCGCCTGCCGGCGGCAACGAACTCTTTACCGGCGAAACTTTCAATACCCCGGCCATCCAGCCTCCGGGCTCCACCTTTTATATTGAATCTTCCCGCAATGGCTGCGCAAATACCAGCCGTGAACCGGTTACCGTAACAGGGGCGCCGTTGCCGGCAGTACCTGTTACGGTCAGTACCGCCCCGCAGGTGTGCCTGGGTGCAGCTGCGCAGCTGTCTGTAGCGGCGCCGCAAGCAGGTTATACCTACACCTGGTTTGACGCAGCCTCTGCAGGTACTATTGTAGGCAATGGTGCTACTGTGGATGTAACGCCGCTTGCAGCGGGAACATACGAGTATTATGTGGAAGCAACGGTTAGCGGCTGCACCAGCAGCACCCGTGCAAAATCTGAGGTAACAGTAATGGCCCTTCCTGCTGCTCCTGCGCTTGCAACCGGCAGCATACAGGTTTGCAGCGGTGGCAGCGCTTCATTCAGCATACAAAATCCTGTTGCGGGAGCCGTATATCACTGGTATAATGCCGCATCCGCCGGTACGTTGTTATTTACCGGCACATCGTTAACCATTTCCGCCCTAACCGCAGATACTACGTTTTATGCAGAGACGATGAGCGCGGATGGTTGTACAAGTGCAACGCGCACAATAGCCAAAGGGGAGGTGCTGGCGCCGCCCGCCGCTCCGCAAATAGATGCCGCGGCGGTATGCGCCGGTAGCAGTACGGAATTGAAGGTGAAAGACCCGGTAGCGGGCCATGTGTATAACTGGTATAACGTTCAGGCAAACGGCGCCCCGTTCCACAGCGGTACCAGCTACGTCACTCCCGCTCTAGCTAATCCCGTCAGTTATTACGTGGAAGCCGTGAATGAGAATGGCTGCACCAGCGCGCGCAATACTGCCAGCGTAACTATTCACAACGCCCCGGCTGCGCCTGCATTGCAGCATGAAACGGTAACGCTATGCGCCGGCAATACTGCCACTTTCAGCGTTGCCTCTCCGGCTGCCGGTTATACGTACCGCTGGTACAGCCAGGAAACAGGGGGACAGGTTCTTCATACAGGCCCTGATCTTACCACGCCCGCATTAGCGGCAACGGCAAATTACTACGTAGAGGCTGTTAGCGAAAATGGCTGTGTTGGCAATACCCGCTCCGTTGCCTCCGCTGCGGTAACGGCCTCCCCGGCCGCTCCTGAACTGGAAGGTACCGCCGTTTGCAGCGGGCAGCCAGCGGAATTGAAGATCAAAGATCCTGTGCCCGGCATTATTTACAGGTGGTATGAAACCGTCTCCGGCGGGCCTGTGCTGTATTCCGGCAACAGTTATACCACACCGCCGGTTACCGCCGTCAAAAATTATTATGTAGATGCTGTGACCGCCACTGGATGCACCAGCACCGGCCGCAGTACGGTAATAGCCGGTGTGTTGCCGCAATTGTCCGCGCCCGGCGCCAGCGTAGCTGCTGCTACCGAATTTTCCATTACATTCCAATGGAACAGCGTAGCAGGCGCAACCGGTTATGAAGTGAGCCTGAACAATGGTCAAACATTCCTGCCTCCCAGTTCGGGCGCTACAGGCACCACTCACACGGTTGCCAACCTGGCGCCCATCCAGTCGGTAGCCCTGCAGGTGAGGGCCCTGGGTGAAAACAGCTGCCAGCACAGCGAATTGTCTGCCGCTGTTACCGGCATCACGGCCAACCCTGGGGGAGAACCGATTTATATCCCTGAAGCGTTCTCGCCCAATGGAGATGGCCGGAACGATCTCCTGAAAGTATACGGCAGCACCGTTGTTGCGGTAGAAATGCATGTTTATAATATGTTGGGGCAGCGGGTATATGTGTCAAAAGACTGGAGCGAGGGATGGGATGGCACTGTAGACGGGCGTGCGCTGCCCATGGGCGTTTATGCCTATATGGCGCGTGTAAAGGTACAGAGCGGTGTAGTGATAGTGATGCGGGGAAAGGTGATGATCGTGCGGTAAGTTACCCGGTAAATACATCGTCCCGCGTAAGATCATAAAACAGGTTCTGCAGCTGGTGAACATGATGCAGCGGCCGCCCATAAGGCACCAGCCCGTTTTTGGACGCGGCCAGCGGTTGAAAGCCGCCGTTCGTTTCCCGGATGTACACACTATCTGCACGGTTGTATTTATAACTGTAAGTATCCGGGTCTTCGCCATACTCCACCTCTCCCGGCAGAAACCCGAATTTCAGCAAATGATCTGCCTCCAGGGCAAGGGGGTGCACCTTTTCCAGCGGCAGCTTGCTTTTGGGGAGGCCTGAGTTGTATACGAAGCCCTCCGCTATCCCCTCTACCCGGAATACCGTTTCAATCATGTTGTAGTCATAATACCAAACCATGTTGCCGATGCGGATGTCTGTTTCTTCTATCATAGTCAGCAGTTGTAAAAATAGCAGAATTTGGTCATGAGCCGAATATCGGGCTTATTCGGCTCATTTTTTACGTATATTTGAGCCGAATAGCCTAAATAATCGGCTCATATGTATAATTGGCAATTACCTGACTGGCCGGATTTTAAGTATTCGCTGGAAACTGTTGAGGAGGACCTGTATGCATTTGCAGAAGAAACCGGGCATATCAGCGGTATATTGAAAGCACTGCCGGAAAACACACAGTGGGAAGCTATAGTCAGCACTATGGTGGCAGAAGCTATTAAGACGTCTGCCATTGAAGGTGAGTTCCTGAGCAGGCAGGACGTAATTTCTTCTATCCGCAATAAACTGGGGCTCAATACGCATGCAGACAAGGTGAAAGATAAAAGATCGCAAGGGGCGGGAGAGCTGATGGTAGATGTGCGTAACACATTTGCGGAATGGTTGACGGAGCAGCACCTGTTTGAATGGCACCGTTTGCTGATGAAAGGGAGTAAAGGCATAAAGGCCGGCCATTGGCGGAAGGGCAGGGCCCCAATGCAGGTAATTTCCGGGCGGCCGGGGAAAGAAAGAGTGCATTTTGAAGCGCCTCCTTCGGCAAAAGTACCGGCAGAAATGAGCCGGTTTATTGCATGGTTTAATGAATCCGGCCCCGGCGGCAGCCATGAAATTAAAAAAGCTCCCGTCAGGGCTGCCATAGCCCACTTGTATTTTGAATCCATTCACCCTTTTGAAGACGGTAACGGCCGTATCGGCCGGGCTATTGCGGAAAAAGCGTTGTCACAAACCGTTGGCCGCCCGGTTTTACTCAGCCTGTCACGTACAATAGAGGCCGGTAAGGCCGCTTATTACGCTGCACTTGAAAGGTCACAGAAAAACAATGAAATCACTCCCTGGATCAACTACTTTGTTGGCGCCGTTATTCAGGCCCAAAAAGATGCCGGAGAACGCATAGACTTTACGCTGAAAAAAGCAAAGTTCCTTGACCGTTATAAAGAGCAACTGGACAATCGCCGGCTAAAGGCGGTTATGAAGATGCTGGATGCCGGGCCGGAAGGGTTTAAAGGCGGGATGACCGCCCAGAAATATATGTCTATTACAAAAGTAGCCAAAGCAACCGCTACACGAGACCTGAGAGAAATGGTGGAGGGAACCGTACTGCTGGTAGCAGGAGGGGGGCGCAGTACGCATTACGTTTTGAACATATAAACATCCACCCTCCCGGAAAACCGGGAAGGTGGATGTGCCAGGTGCCGGTTTATACCTGCACTTCCAGCATAGCGGTGTTACCCGGCAAGTCCGCAGCTACGGCCCTCACCACCGAGCCAGGCGGCGAGGAATTTGCCTGTACGGCCGTGTAGGTCCACTGCAGCCTGTTGATCGGGTCCAGCACTGCATTGCCTTCTTCCAGGAGACTGCCGGCAGCGGTGTAAATACCCACCTTTACCGTAGCCACCCTGAAATCGTCCTTTGCCTGAACAGTGATAACAGCGCCCGGCGTACCGTTGTACTGACCGGTGTGGATGCTTTTGATTACCGGCGGTTTCATGAAGTCCCGCATGGCCATATTGAAGGCCGTTTTACCCGCGGGCGCTTTTTTCCGGTATTCTTTTTTCAGCACAGCGTCCGCCATAGCGCCCTGTGCATACAATGCCGCTGATGCAAACAGCTCGCGTGCATCCAGCTGTTCCGCGGAAGGCACCGCGTTTTCGTTCATTCTCGGCATACGCGCAATCGTCGTATTGTTGCCGTGCTTGCGGTAAACGAATTGTTTACCTACGTTACCTCTTGCTCCTTTTACAAGCAGGTTGTCGTTAATATTTGCCATAAAAAATGTTTTAAATAGTTAAAAAAATAATTGAACCCTGTTAATCCCCGCAGCAGGAGAAAGTTGCCGGAGTCGCTCCTCCCCGTTGGCTTAAGCGATGCTCCCTTTGCGGCGATCAACAATTTCAAAATTAGGAAGCACGCCTACACGATGATAAAATTTGTGGCGGCGGATATCCAAAATTGGGGTGAGCTTCGATGAAGGTTGGGGTGAATGGTAAATCCTTCGATCATCCTTCGGTGATCCTTCGGTCAACCTTCGGTTAAACACCCTCAAACCCGTACTGCTACCGAACGCAACCGAAGGATCACCGAAGGATGGCAGGAGGGTGTCAGTAGTGTCGTCTATGTGGTTAAAATCAGTTATATTTGACTATAAGCCAGTTATGAAATACGGATAATACCCAAATAATATCGCTATGATCAACCAACCATTTTTTATCAGGCAAGACGGGGGGCTGACAAGGATTAACCTGGATGAGATATTAATACTCGAAGCGGCTGACAACTACACCAAATTCCTGGCCCTGCAATATTCCTACATGGTGCGCGTATCGCTGGACGCATCTGTCAGCCGTTTACCGGAAAACCGGTTTGTGAAGATCCACCGTTCATTTGCGGTGGCTATCCATCATGTGGAAGAAATAGGGAAAGACAATGTGAAGATAGGCGGCGTCATGCTGCCGGTATCCAGGAGGTTTTACCCTGAGCTGATCAAGCGGCTGAATATTATTGAGGCGAAGTAAAAAACCGCCCATCCATTATAACGCCTCTTCTATCCCAGAATTGTTATATTTGGAATACTGGTTTTTCACCTCAACTGCCTCTTATGAAAATCAACGTCAATTCCACGGAATATACGCTGGACGTGCCGGACAATACCACGCTGCTGGATGCGTTAAGGGTACATCTGAACCTGACCGGCAGCAAATACGGCTGCGGCGAAGGGGCCTGCGGGGCCTGCAAGGTGCTGGTAGACGGGCGGGCGGTGCCCTCTTGCATTACGCCGGTGGCCAGCGTGCAGCACAAATCCGTGATCACTATTGAAGGGCTGGAAAAAGACGGCAAGCTGCACCCCGTGCAGCAGGCTTTCCTGGATGAAGACGCGTTCCAGTGCGCGTATTGCTCTCCGGGCATGATCATGGCCGCTGTTGCATTGAAATCAAGAAACCCGAACCCAGGCAGACAGGAAATCATTGACGCCATGCAGGGCAACATTTGCCGCTGCTGCGCTTATCCGCGTATCATCAATGCCATCAGTAAAGCATAACGGCCCATGAAAAAAACACTGCAACACACGGAGCCGAAAGGCATGCACCGCCGGCATTTTATCAAACTGCTGGGCGGCGGCATTGCCGTGGCGCTCACCTGGTCTGACCTGGATGCCTGGGCCGGGCCGCTGGCGCGCCGCGCAGACGACAATTCTATTGCGGCCTGGGTACAGATCGGGGAGGATGGCAAAATTGCCGTATTCACCGGCAAGGTGGAGGTGGGGCAAAACATCCGCACCTCGCTGGCGCAGGTGGTGGCGGAAGAGCTGGCGGTGCCGGTGAACAGTATTGAGATGGTGATGGGAGACACGCGGCTGACGCCGTATGACAGGGGTACTTACGGCAGCCTCACCACGCCTACCATGGGGCCGAAGCTGCGCAAGGCCGCCGCTTCGCTGAAAGAGGCGCTGATTGACATGGCCGCCGTGCAATGGAAAGCAGACAAAAGTGTGCTGCGCGTGAAAAACGGTAGTGTGGTACACACCGGTTCCGGCAAAACGCTTTCTTACGAAGCCCTCAGCAAAGGACAGAAAATAGTGCTGCCGCTGAATGAGAACGTAAAGCTCACTGCCGCCACGGAATGGACGGTGGCCGGCACGCCGGTGCCCAAAGTGAACGGCCGGAGTTTTGTGACCGGCAGCCACAAGTATGTGTCAGACATGGTGTTGCCCGGCATGGTGTACGGCAAGATATTGCGGGCGCCGGCCTATGGCGCATCGCTGGCTGATGCCGACGTGGAAAAGGCGCGTACCGCCGCCGGCGTTACGGTGGTGAGAGACAAGGATTTTATAGGCGTAACGGCGCCAGACCCGCAAACGGCCGCCAATGCGCTGGCCAGGGTGGAAGCGCAGTGGAATACCACGCCGCAGCCGGCCAAAAAGGATATCTTCACCTATCTTAAAAATAATTCAGAACAGCGGGGCATCGGTGAGAACGCCGCGGCCGCGCAACAGGCATTTGCCGCCGCACCCGTGCAGGTGAAGCAGCATTTTGAAGTGCAGTACATTGCCCACGTGCCCCTGGAGCCGCGCGCGGCCGTGGCCACCTGGGAAAACGGGGAGCTGACGGTGTGGACGGGCACGCAGCGGCCCTTTGGCGTGCAGGAAGAACTGGCCCGCGCCTTTTCCATGCCCAAGGAAAAAGTACGGGTCATCATGCCAGACACCGGCTCCGGCTATGGCGGCAAACACAGCGGAGAAGCGGCCGTGGAAGCGGCCCGCCTCGCAAAGGCCGTAGGCAAGCCGGTAAAGGTGGTGTGGACGAGGGAAGAAGAATTTAAATGGGCCTACCTGCGCCCCGGCGGCCTCATTGAAGTGACGGCCTCCGCAGGGAACGATGGTAAGCTTGCTTCCTGGGAATTTCATAACTATAATTCCGGCAGCGCGGGCATTGACCTGCCTTACAAGGCCGCCGTTGAACATATTCAGCATCATCCTTCCAAAACCCCGCTGAAGCAGGGCTCTTACCGCGGACTGGCGGCCACCGCCAATGTATTTGCCATAGAAAGCGTGATGAATGACCTGGCCCTGAAGCTGAAAAAAGATCCGCTGCAGTTCAGGCTGCAGAACCTGGAAGACGGCCGCCTGAAAAATGTATTGCAGACCGCGGCCGAGAAATTCGGCTGGGGTAAAAATAAACCCGCCGGCCATGGCCACGGCATTGCGGGCGGTTTTGTGAAGAACTCCTACATAGCCACCTGCGTGGAGGTGGCGTACAATGCGGCGGCCAACGAAGTGAAAATAGTGCGGGTGGTGGCGGCGTACGATTGCGGTGCTATCATCAACCCGCTTCACCTGGAGAACCAGGTGATGGGCTGCATACTGCAGGGCCTGGGCGGTGCGTTGTTCGAGGAGATCGACTTTGAGGCCGGGCGCATTCTCAACCCCTCGCTGTCTGCTTACCGCGTACCGCGTTTTGCGGATATTCCGCCGCTGGATATTGTACTTATTGACCGGAAAGACATACAGCCGGCCGGGGCCGGCGAAACGCCCATTGTAGGCATTGCCCCCGCCATCCGCAATGCCATTGCCAACGCAACGGGCATCCAACTCAATACATTGCCCCTGATTCCGCATGGGCTTAAAAAAAATTCATGAACCATGGCAGCATTCAGTTTAACGATCAACAACAAAAAGCATGATGTGGACGTAGATCCCAAGATGCCACTCCTGTGGGTGATACGGGACGTGATTGGCCTAACCGGCACCAAATACGGCTGCGGCATTGCACAGTGCGGCGCCTGCACCGTACACGTGGGAGACGCGGCGGTACGCGCCTGCATGTACCCGGTAGAAAACGTGGGCCAGCAAAAAGTAACCACTATTGAAGGCCTGTCTGAGAAAGGGGACCACCCGCTGCAGCTGGCCTGGGAGGAAGTAGACGTGCCGCAGTGCGGCTACTGCCAGAGCGGGCAGATCATGGCCGCAGCCGCGTTGCTGAAAAGCAATCCACACCCGTCTGAAAACGACATCCACAACGCCATGACCAACATTTGCCGCTGCGCTACGTACAACCGCATCAAAAAAGCCATTGGCCAGGCGGCAGGCAACAAAATAACCATACCGAACGCTTAAAACGTATGATATGCAGGAACAGGCAAAACTGAACAGGAGGAATTTTATCCGCATCAGCGCATTCACCGGCGGTGGCCTGGTGCTGGGCTTCAATTATTTCCTCAGCTCCTGCTCTACTTCGCAGGACGGCGGCCAGGTCATTGATCTGAACGCTTTTGTGAAAATAGATACCAAAGGCCGCGTTACCATTATGAGCCCCAACCCTGAAGTGGGTCAGGGCGTAAAAACCTCGCTGCCCATGCTGGTAGCCGAAGAGCTGGATGTGGACTGGAAAGAGATCAAAATAGAACAGGCCGGGCTGGATACGGTGAACTACAAACGCCAGGTTGCAGGCGGCAGCGGCTCCGTGCGCGAAAGCTGGGAATCTTTCCGCAAGGTAGGCGCCACTGCCCGGCAAATGCTCATCAACGCCGCTGCGGCAGCCTGGGGCGTACCGGCCGGGGAATGCGCCACGGAAAACGGCTATGTAGTATATAAAGGCAAGAAAAAAGCATATGGAGAACTGGTGGAACAGGCCGCCAAACTGAAAGTGCCGGAAGATGTTCCGGTCAAACCTGCCGCATCTTTCCGCATCATAGGCCAGCGCACCCGCAATGTAGATAATCATGCTATTGTTACCGGACAATACAAATACGGTATTGACACCAAACGGGAAGGCATGCTGTACGCCACCATCATCAGGCCCCCGGCCTTTGGCATGACGCTGGAAGCGCTTGATGACGCGGAAGCAAAAAAATCTCCCGGCGTGCAGCAGGTGCTGCGCTTTGATAACAAGATAGCCGTGCTGGGCCGCTCTACCTGGGAGGTGATGCAGGCGGCCAAAAAAGTGAAGCCGCAATGGAAAGAAGAAGGCACGCTGGAAAGCACGGCAGATTACACGGAAAAACTGCACGGCATACTGGCCAAAAAGCCGGAAGACAAGCCCCGCAGGCAGGATGGCGACATTGGCCAGGCCTTTGCCAAAGCGGCCAAAGTGATAGCGCTGGAATTTGATGCGCCCTTCCTGGCCCATAATACCATGGAGCCCATGAACTTCTTTGCGCATGTAAAGGCAGACAGCGCGGAGCTGTACGGCCCTATACAAACGCCTGAACGCGCGCGCGGCCGCATTGCGGAGCTGCTCAAGCTGCCGGAAGAAAAAATATCCGTGATGATGACGCGCATGGGCGGCGGGTTTGGCAGAAGGCTGATGACGGATTTTGTGGAAGAAGCGGCCATGGTATCCCGCCTGGCCGGCAACGTGCCCGTAAACGTGATATGGTCAAGGGAAGATGATATGACGGGCGGCTTTTACCGGCCCATGTGCAGCTACCGGTACAAGGCGGCGCTGGACGGTAACAACCAGCTTGTTGCCTGGCATCACTATTCCGCCGGCGTATCAGGCGGCGGCGCCAGTCCGGACAGCTTCCCCGCCGGCGCTGTTCCTAATTTGCAAGTGGATGCGCATACGTATAAATCCCCGGTTACTACCGCGCCCTGGCGCGGCCCTACCCATAACTATATTGCATTTTCGGAACAGTCGTTTCTCGATGAAATTGCCCGGCAGGCGGGGAAAGACCCCGTAGCTTTCCGGCTTGAGCTGCTGGAGCAGGCCAAGGCCAACCCGGTGGGCAAGGTGAATTATGAGCCTGACCGTTTTGCTGCCGTCATAAAAAAAGCGGCGGAAATAGGCGGCTGGGGAAAATCCAAAGGCGAAAACATTTTCCAGGGCTTTGCCGCGCATTTTTCATTTGCCAGTTATGTGGCCCAGGTAGCGGAAGTAGAGAAGCAGGCAGACGGAAAGCTCAGGCTGAAAAAAGTGTACTGCGTGGTAGACTGCGGAACGGTGGTGAACCCCAGCGGTGCGGAAACGCAAGTAGAAGGCAGCATCATAGACGGGATAGGGCATGCCATGTATGCGGAGCTGACACTCACCAATGGCCGCCCTGACCAGTCCAATTTCCATAACTACCGGATGATCCGCATGCGCGAAGCGCCAGCGGTGGAAATTCATTTTATGCAGAGCAGCGTAGCCCCCACCGGTTTGGGAGAGCCCTGCCTGCCCCCCGCCGGCGCGGCACTGGCCAATGCTGTATTTGCAGCATCAGGCGTACGGCTCCGGAATCAACCTTTTATCAAAAGCGGCTTGTTTGCATGATGGCAGCGCCCATATATCTTGATTATTGTGCCACCACCCCTTGCGACCCGCGGGTGGTGCAGGGCATGCTGCCGCATTTTACCAGCCGCTTCGGCAACGCGGCCAGCCGCGATCATAGTTTTGGCTGGATGGCGAAAGAGGCTGTGGAGCAGGCCCGTGAACAGGTGGCCGCGCTGGTGCAGGCCGGTCCACAACAGATAGTGTTCACCTCCGGCGCTACAGAGGCCATCAACCTGGCGCTGAAAGGCCTGGCGGAAGCCTGTCCGCATAAAGGCAAACATATCATTACCGCTAAAACGGAACACCGCGCTGTACTGGATACCTGCAGCTGGCTGGAAGAAAAAGGGTTTTCCATTACCCTGCTGGATGTAGATGCAGACGGCTGTGTACGCCCGGAGGATGTGGCGCAGGCTATCCGGAAAGATACGCTCTGCGTAGCCCTGATGTATGCCAATAATGAAACTGGTGTTATTCACCCCGTTCGCGAAATTGGCGCCCTTGCTAAAAAGCACAATGTCTATTTTGTATGCGATGCCACGCAGGCCGCGGGCAAAATCCCGGTGTCTGTAGTGGAAGATCACATAGACCTCATGGCCTTTTCTGCCCACAAGCTGTATGGCCCCATGGGCGCTGGTGCATTGTATGTCAGCAACGTTCGCCACATCCTGCCGCAACAGCATGGCGGCGCGCATGAGCGCAGCAGGCGAAGCGGCACGCTCAATACCCCCGGCATTGTTGGGTTTGGCCTGGCGGCAGACATTTGCCGGCAGGAAATGGCAGCGGATGCAAAGCGGCTCCGGCAGCTGCGGAACAGGCTGGAGCGTGAGCTGCAAGACCTCGTTCCGGGTACTGCCGTGAACGGCAACGGCCCGCGCCTGCCGCATGTGAGCAATATGCTGTTTCCCGGTATAGACAGCGAGCAGCTGCTGCTGGCCGTGTCAGCCAGGCTGGCCCTCAGCCGCGGCAGCGCCTGCAGCGGCCTGGTGCAGCAACCCTCGCATGTGCTGATGGCCATGGGCCTTACGCGCGAAGAAACTTTGCGGGCCGTACGCATCAGTCTGGGGCGGTTTACCACAGCAGATGAAATAAACACTGCCGTGGCGGTATTAAGCAGCGCCGTGCGGGAATTACAACAGATCAATGCGCAGGTATGAAAGAGCTGCAACAAATTATACAAGCCTTTGAACAGGCCTGTTTGAAGAATCAAAAAACGGCGCTGGCAACGGTGGTGCACGTGGAAGGCTCTTCCTACCGCGGCCCCGGCGCCCGCATGCTGATCACGGAAACGGGCATGCTCACCGGCGCTATCAGCGGAGGCTGCCTGGAAGGGGACGCCTTGCGGAAAGCGCTGGCCGTGATGATGGAAGGCAAGCCCATGCTGGCCACCTACGATACATCTGATGAAGATGACGCGGTGATAGGGGTAGGGCTTGGCTGTAGTGGCATTATCAGGGTGTTGATCGAGCCGGTGGTACCGGAGCATGCGTCCAACCCTGTTGCCCTTTTGCAGCAGGTAGTGCAGAAAAGGGAACCTTCAGTGCTGTTGACCTTTTTTTCCCTGCATAACAAATGGGCTGAACAACAAGGTACCCGCCTGCTGCTGAAAGCAGACGGTACAATGTTGCAGGCCGCCCCGCTGCCGGCCGCCGCCATGCCGGATGCAGCCGCTGCCTTCGAAAATAAGGCCACTGCCTTCATAGAATACCCTGGCCAGCTGTCCGCCTTTGTGGAATACATCACCCCGCCTCTGGCGCTGGTAGTGGCCGGCGCCGGCAATGACGTGCTGCCGCTGGTGCAGATGGCCGCCGTGCTGGGTTGGGATGTAACGCTGGTAGACGGCCGCCCCAATTACGCCAGCACCCGCCGTTTCCCCGGTTGCCGGCTGGTAGTGGCAGACCCGGCCGCCGCCTTGCAAAACCTGGAGGTAGATGACCAGACCGCCGTAGTATTGATGACGCATAATTATAACTACGATAAGGCCTTGTTAAAAAGCCTGTTGCAACTGCCCGTTCACTACATCGGCATGCTGGGGCCTAAAAAGAAGCTGGCCCGCATGCAGGCGGAGCTGGAAGAGGAAGGGATGGCCTTCTCGCAGGAAATAGCGGCGCGGGTGTATAGTCCCGTTGGACTGGACATTGGCGCAGACACTGCGGAAGAAATTGCGCTGGCCGTACTGGCGGAAATCAAGGCCGTATTTGCCGGGAGGAAAGGCGGCAGCCTTCGTCATGCCACCGGCAGCATCCATGAACGTAACACGGAAATTGTGGCAAAAGAATGAAAGGGATCGTTATACTGGCTGCCGGTGCTTCCACGCGGTTGGGCAGGCCCAAACAGCTGCTGCTCTACAAGGGGGATACCCTGCTCAATAATGCGGTGAAAGCGGCTTTGGGAGCAAATGTAGATGCTGTGGCGGTAGTGCTGGGCGCGGCGGCTGAGCTTGTGCAACAAGGTATTACAGTGCCCGTGGTGATCAATGCGGCGTATGAGGAAGGAATGGCCTCTTCCATCCGTTGCGGCGTAGAATATATGATGGCGCAGGGCGCAGACAAGATCATGCTCATGGTGTGCGACCAGCCGTATGTGGATGCCGCGCATCTTTCGGCGCTGCTGCTACAACAGGAAACCACCGGCGCCAAAATAGCCGCCAGCTATTATGAAGGCAGAAAAGGCGTGCCCGCCTTGTTTGATAAAAGCCTTTTCCCGGAACTGCTGGCCCTCAGGGGAGACGTGGGCGCCCGGCAGGTAATTGAAAAACATGCGGCAAATGCCGTCATCGTTCCCTTTCCTGCCGGCGCTGTAGATATTGACACGGAGCAGGCCTACAACGCTCTTGGTTAAGCCTGCTGCAATTTCCTTCTCCTTCTTATCAACTGGTAACACAAAAACAGGAACACGAGCCATACCGGTATCAGCTCCACCGGCAGGCGCATGCCTGTAGTCCACATCAGGGCCAGGATGCCCACCAGGAACACCAGGCATATGTAATTGGACAAGGGGTAAAGGAAAGACGGGAATTTGGTATGGCGCCCTTCCTCGCTTTTGACTTTCCTGAACTTCAGATGCACTACGCTTATCATCAGCCAGTTGATGATCAGCGAAGATACCACCAGTGACATCAGCGCTTCCAGCGCTTTTTCAGGCATCAGCTTGTTGATCACAATGCAAATGGCCACAAATAAAGCGGAAACCAGCGTGGCCAGTACCGGTACATGCTGGCGGTTGAGCCTGGACAGGAAAGCAGGCGCGTTCCCCTGTACCGCCAGCCCGTATAACATCCGGCTGTTGCTGTATACGCAGCTGTTGTACACAGACAACGCTGCGGTGAGCACTATCAGGTTCAGCGCATTGGCAATAAGGCTGGTAAAGTAAACCGTCTTCCCGAACAAGTTGAACTGGACACCTTTCAGGTTCTCAAATACCATCACAAAGGGGCTGCTGTCTGTAGTAATGCCTTTCCAGGGAGATAAGGAGAACAGTATGACAAGCGCGCCCACATAAAAAATGAGGATGCGGTAAATGACCTGGTTGGTGGCTTTGGGGATGGTTTTTTCCGGCCGCTCCGCTTCCGCCGCTGTAATGCCTATCAGCTCCAGCCCGCCGAAAGAGAACATGATCAGTGCAATGGCCGCAAACAGCCCCTGGTAGGCGCCCTGGCTGTCCCGTTCCAGCAAACCTTTCGGGAAGAAGCCGCCGTCGTTCCAGAGGTTCTGCAGGCGCGCCTGCTCTCCGCCCGTGCCGCTCATCAGCAGGTAAACGCCAAATACGATCATGGCAATGATGGCTATCACCTTGATGATGGAAAACCAGAACTCCGCTTCGCCATACACTTTCACAGAACTGAGGTTCAGGGCATTGATGGAGATGAAGAAAAACAGGCTGGAAGCCCAGAGCGGAATTTCCGGCCACCAGAACTGTACATAGATGCCGATGGCCGTCAATTCAGACATGCTCACCAGGATATAGAGCACCCAGTAGTTCCAGCCGGAAGCGAACCCGGCAAACTGTCCCCAGTATCTGTAGGCAAAATGGCTGAAGCTGCCCGATACGGGCTCTTCCACCACCATTTCTCCGAGCTGGCGCATAATAAAAAAGGCAATAATACCCGCCATGGCATATCCCAGTATCACGGAAGGCCCTGCCAGTACCGCGGCAGGCCCGATGCCCAGGAATAACCCGGTGCCAATAGCGCCACCCAGGGCTATAAGCTGGATGTGGCGGTTTTGCAGGCCCCGCTTGAGGCGCTGCTGTTGTGGTTGCTCAATTGTTGTTTTCAAGGTGTAGAAGCTGGTATAGGGCTGTAATATGAAGTAATTTCCGGAGAATCGGGTGTTTTTTCTTGGAGGGGAAGGGAAAATATGAGGTATCTTTATAAAGGCATTTATTAGTAAACCCTTAAATACATTCCGTATGATCTTACTAAGAAATATCTCCGCCGCCCTGCTTTTCCTGCTTTGTACGTCCTTTACCCCGCTACACCATGGCTGGGCCAATTATGACCAGACCAAAACCATCGACTACACGGGCACCGTATCCGCCTCCGTGTATGAGAACCCGCACAGCACCATCAAAATTAACCAGGACAAAAAGATCTGGACGGTGATACTGGCCCCCGTTACCCGCATGCAGGCCCGCGGCGTTTCTGCAGACATGATCAAAAAAGGCAGTTCCGTGCGCGTGGTGGGTTACCCCCACAAGGAAGTAAAAGACGAAATGCGCGCGGAAAGGATCTTCATTAACGGCACCAAATATGAGCTGCGTTGATGATGCCCGTTGCTGAGTGGCTGCGGCTGCTGGAAAACAGCTCCTGGGCCCTGGCCATCCGGCAGTCTGCCTGGTTGTACCCCTTTCTTGAAATTGTACATATCACCGGTATTGTTATACTGGTAGGGGCCGCTTTTATGTTTGACCTCCGCCTGCTGGGCTTTTCCAAACATCTTCCCGCCGGCGATCTTGGCCGTCATTTACTCACATGGTCTGTCAGAGGCCTGCTCCTGGTAGTGCCCTCCGGCATATTGCTCTTCATCACCAATGCCTCCACCCTGGGGTACGACCCGGTTTTCTGGACAAAGATGGCCCTGCTGGCGGCGGCGGGAGGCAATGCCTTGTTCTTCCGCAGGGTGGCTCCGCCGGCTGAATCTGCCAGGGCTAAAACAGTGGCCGTGCTCTCTTTGCTGCTGTGGCTGGCCGTAATTGCCTGCGGCCGCTTGCTGGCTTATTAGAACAGCTGTAACATTCTGGCTGCCTCCCCGTTTAAACAAGAAATAATTTAACCCGCATGAAATCAAAATTCTACGTATTCATCTTGCTGCTTGCGGGAATAGCATTTGCATCCTGCAAGAAAGACATGGCTTACGGAAACCAGTATGACAAAAGCTACCAGGCATGGCAGCATTTCAAGGCCGCTTCCGGTGATTCTTACCGCTATATGGTTGCCTTCGGGTCATGGACGGGTTACAGTACAGAAACGGTGATCACTGTTGAAAAAGGAAAAGTAGTGGCCCGCTCTTTTGTAGCCAAAGACTTTGCAGACCGTACCACCAACCAGGTGGTTGTGCGTGAAGAATGGAGCGAGGATGCAGGCAGCCTGGGCACGCATGAAAAGGGATTTGCCCCCGCCACCCTGGATGAAATATATCAACGTGCAAAAACAGACTGGTTGCTGAAGAGGAAAGACGCCCAGACCTATTTTGAAACCAGGAACAACGGCATGATCTCCAGCTGCGGCTATGTGCCTAATGGTTGCCAGGATGACTGTTTCAGGGGCATTTCTATCGGGTTTATTGAAAAACTTTGATCAGCGGGTGTCATACACCGTTCTCTCCGGTATGCAGCATAGAGTTGCGGAAGTTGCCGGGATTTCATTTCTTTGCTGAAATACCAGATGGTATCTTTTCATGAAAAAAGCAGAGGCAACAAGACAGAACATACTGCAGAAAGCGTTTGAGCTGATTTACGTCAAAGGTTACCAGACAACCAGTATTGACGATATTATTGCTACCACCAAAGTAACTAAAGGCGCTTTCTACTACCATTTCAAAAATAAGGACGAAATGGGCCTCGCCATTATCAACGAAATTCTCAAACCAACACTTGCCCGCAGTTTTACAGAACCCCTGCAGCAGGAACCAAACCCGCTGGATGCCATTTACAGCCTGATGCATCACCTGCTGATGAAAAATGAGTTCCTGAAAGTAGAATACGGTTGCCCCGCCGCTAATTTTACGCAGGAAATGACGCCCTGGAACGTTGATTTCAGACAGGCGCTGGATGAGCTGACAGACCAGTGGATGAAAGTGATGACGGCCGCAATTGAGAAAGGAAAGAAAGACGGTGTTGTCCGCAAGGATGTAAAAGCAAAGCAGGTGGTGCTGTTCATCATGTCTGGTTACTGGGGCATCCGCAACTTCGGCAAGCTGGAAAACAGCCGCTCCGTTTATCTTCCTTATTTAAAAGAGTTAAAAAACTACCTGAAAGGGCTGCAATAATTTTTTTGCTGTAAAACATACTAATTAGTATGTTTTATCTACATTTGCAGGCATAACATCTGGACAATGTATCCTTATTTGCTGGTAGCACATTCTGTTTTCCGCTGGCTGGTGGTGGTTTTTATTGTATATACCATATGCCGTTGCTGTGTTGGCTTGATGCAGCACAGGCCGTTCTCCAAAACGGATGATGCCTTCCGCCACTGGACGGCCACGGTAGCCCACATACAGCTGATGATAGGGATGGTGCTGTATGCAAAGAGCCCCTTAGTGCAGTATTTCTGGTCTGGCAGCCGGACGGCGCCCGCACCGTTGAACATTTCATTCTTTGCTGTGATACATATCCTTTTGATGTTTGCCGCTATTGTGCTGTTGACGGCGGGTTCCGCGCTGGCCAAACGCAAGCTGGAAGACAGGGAGAAGTTCAGAACGATACTGATCTGGTATGCTATTGTGCTGGTTGTCATCGTTATAGCTATACCTTGGCCGTTTTCTCCATTGTCTGCCAGGCCCTATTTAAGAATGTTTTGAGCCCGGTCGCAATTGACCCCTTAAATGTCGGATGCTGCCTCTATCAGAATCAGATTTTCTTGTCACTTTTGTATGGCAAGGCAATCATGATCTGTGGAGCAGCAACCACGAAAAAAAACGGGCGGTACCGAAAAGCCAGATGAGTAGGGAACAAAAAAATGATCTTATGTCAGATAACACTGTTTCATTGCACCGCGTGCTCAAAGCCTCCCCGGAAAAGGTGTACAGAGCATTTACCGAAGCTGTGGCCATTGCTTCATGGCTTCCCCCGTACGGTTTTCTCTGTACCGTTCACGAGATGAACGTAAAGCAGGGGGGGACTTATAAAATGTCTTTTCAGAATTTTTCCACCGGCAACAGTCATTCTTTCGGCGGGAAGTACGTAGAGCTCAAACCGAATGAGTTCCTGAAGTATACAGACCAGTTTGATGATCCTAACATGCCTGGCGAGATGATGACTTCTGTCTGGCTCCGGAAAACCATAGCAGGTACGGAAATAAAAATCGTCCAGGAAAACATTCCTGCTGCTATACCGGTAGAAATGTGCTACCTGGGCTGGCAGGAATCTCTGGAAAAGCTGGCCAAGCTGGTAGAGCCTGAGATACCGGATGCATGATCAGGTGATGGGTGGGCTATTTATGGCAGTAATTAGTCGGAAATACAAAGCGGGAAAGAATCAAGGTTCTTTCTCGCTTTGTCGTTTTCCTATTTCCAGGTTATTGGCAAGTCCCTAAATTCAAGTTTCACGTTCGGTGGTTTATTATAAAGAAGATGGAGATGTATCAGCTTCATTATTTTCACTGAAGGCAAGACTTTTTTAAAGGTAATAGTCGATTTGACCGGAGTATCGGTAAAAAGCGTGTTCCTGCTGCCTTCGCTCCCAATCGAATGGTTTGATCCCTTATACTCATTCCCCTCTACATCGATTGCCTGCGTATTATAATACTGGATCGCTTCATTTGCATCGTGATTTACGAAGGTCATGGATACGGTAACGGTCTGGTCTTTCGTATTTCCTTCCACTTTCAAGATATTGAAATCTATATTGGCCGTGGTGACCGTTTTTATCGGTGTTGTTATATTCAGCGCTTTTTTCAGGTATTCATTTTCTTTTTTCAGCTCTTCACAATTGGATTGGGCATGTACGGATTCGGGGCGCAAGAATGTGGAAAGACAGGTGAATGTCAGCACTAAAATGGATTTCATAAATAGTATTTACAGGGTTAAAAATGCAGCCAGTTTGGCTGGTTAACACAATAAATATAGGGAAAACTGCCGGCTCGTAAAAGCAAAACGGGTTGCCCGTAATGAGCAACCCGTTTCCTTTTGTACCGCGTACGGGAGTCGAACCCGTCATTCCTCCGTGAAAGGGAGGCGTCTTAGCCGATTGACCAACGCGGCATTGGTCATTTTTGGGATGGCAAAGGTAGAGCTTTTATCAAATAATCCAAAAATATTTTCCGGAATTTCCAGCCTGCCTGCATCACCTCACCGCCAGCTTCCCTTTTTTTTCCCGCAGCCGGTTACCCCAGTCAGACATACATTGCAGCATCGGTTCGGTAGACACGCCCGCCGGCGTCAGCTCATATTCCACCCGCGGCGGCACTTCCGGGTAAATGATGCGCTGTACCAGCCCGGCTTCTTCCAGTTCCCGCAGCTGCGCTACCAGCATGCGTTCCGAGATACCGTCAATGGAGCGGCGGAGCTCGCTGTAACGCATTCTGCCGTTCAGCAGGCCGAAAAGGATGGTGGGCTTCCACCGGCCGCCGATAACAGACAAGGTATAGGCCATTCCACAATTACGGATAATGTTGGCCTCGTTCTGGGCGTTTGTAGACTCCTGTTTACGCATACTTACCTTTTTGTTAGTACTTAACAATTTTTACAGTACTTACAAATCTAGTGGCTTCCCGGTAGCTTTGCAACATAAAAATCAGAATATGGGAAAATTGACCAACAGAACAGCACTCGTTACAGGCGGCAGCCGCGGAATAGGCGCCGCCATTGCAAGGCGCCTGGCCCGTGAAGGGGCCAACGTGGCCATCACCTATAACGCTTCAGCTCAAAAGGCGGAAGCTGTAGTAGCGGAAATAACACAACTCGGCGTGAAGGCTCTCGCCATCCGGGCAGACAGTGCAGACCCGCAGGCGGTCATCACCGCGGTACACCGCACCGCAGCGGAACTGGGTGGCCTGCACATTCTTGTCAACAACGCGGGCATCGGTCTTTATAAAGAACTGAAAGATCTTACCCTTGAAGATTTTGACCTCATTACCGCCATAAACGTACGGGCTGTGTTTGCTGCGTCCAAAGCGGCGCTGGATTACATGGGCCAGGGCGGCCGCATCATCCACATCGGCAGTTGCCAGGCGGAGAGAATGCCTACTCCCGGCGGCGCCTTGTACGCCATGAGCAAAACAGCCATTGTTGGCCTCACAAAAGGCATGGCGAGAGACCTGGGGCCGCTGGGCATTACGGTCAACAATGTGCAGCCGGGGCCTGTTGATACGGATATGAACCCGGCCAACGGTCCGCACGCGGATTATGAGCGTTCCATCATGGCTTTGCCCGAATTTGGGACGGGGGAAGACATAGCCGCCCTGGTGGCCTATCTTGCTGGCCCAGAGAGCGCCTACATGACCGGTGCGAGCCTTACCATAGACGGCGGCACCAATATTTAACATAATTATAGCGTTTCCGCAGCAGGTATTTCCGCGAATCACGGGATATTTTGTCTACTATTACAAAACGGGTATCAACCTGCAACTGTAATATTGCGAACTTATGCCAAAGGTGTCTTTCAACAACAGGAACGCCCTGTTTTTCCCTTCCCTGAAATTGGCGGTGGAGGAGTACTTTAAATCCAATCAGAAAGCGAAGACCGGTAACCTTCAATTATATCTTAAAACAATTGTGCTGATACCGGCAGCGTTGCTGCTGTACGTGAGCCTGCTGGTATTCCCGCTGCATGCGGTAGCCGGTATTGTGCTCAGCGCTCTCCTGGGTTTTGTACTGGCCTGCATCGGTTTTAACGTGATGCACGATGCCTGCCACGGCAGCTACTCACGCAAGGGATGGGTGAACGATACGCTGGGCCTTACGCTGAACGCGCTGGGCGGAAATGCGTTTATCTGGAAACAGAAGCACAACATCATTCATCATACTTATACGAACGTAGATGGTATGGACGATGATATTGCCAAAAGCCCGCTGATGCGCCAGTGCAGCACGCAGCAATGGGTACCCATGCACCGGCTCCAGCATTTTTATGTGGTGCTGGTGTATGGCATTTCCTCTTTTGCGTGGGTATTTATTATGGACTTTGCCAAATACCTGCAGCGCAAAGTGAACAGAACGCCTTTGCAGAAAATGAGACCGGCTGACCATTTTGTGTTCTGGATGAGCAAGGTGCTGTACATAATTTTTTACATTGCGCTGCCTGTTTATGTTGTGGGCGTAGAGGCCTGGATAGTCGGGTTTGTGGCCATGCACCTGGTAATGGGCTTTACACTGGCTATTGTATTCCAGCTGGCGCATGTGGTGGAGGAAACCTCCTTTGAAGCGGTAGGTGAGGACGATCTGCAGATCGAGAATGAATGGGCTATTCACCAGGTGAAGACCACAGCTAATTTTTCGCCTGACCATAAACTGATCTCCTGGTTCGTAGGCGGCCTGAATTACCAGGTGGAGCACCATCTTTTTCCCCGCATCAGTCATGTGCATTACCCGGCCATCAGTAAAATAGTGGAAGCAAAATGTCAGGAGTTCGGCATCCAGTACAACAGTATGCCAACCATGATGAGCGCTGTGCGGTCACATTTCCGCTTTATGCGCATGCTGGGCATGAAGCCTGTGCCGGCCATTGCCTGAAGAATAAAATAACTGCGCCATACATCAAAAAACCGCTCTTACGGGAGCGGTTTTTGAATGCCTTAACCCTTACTGGAGTGTTATCATTAATCTACACATCCCTTGTGAGTGGGTGCAGGAATGCCCTGCTGACTATACGACGCAAAGAAAACGGGGTCAGGGTGAACGGCCTCTGAAATTTTTTTTTGCCTGCCATAAATTATTCGCTGTTAACAGGCATTTAACGTTCCTGCGTACCTATTTTTTAAAAATTGCGCTTTTGCCTGCCATGCAGGCAACTGGTTGTTTTTACCCTTCAGTTTCCATGGCGGTTCGGCTGCATGTTCTCACAAAAAAAATGACAGTGTTTTTTCACCCGCTGCTCCCCGTTTGGTGATCCTCTTATATACAATTGTTGTGTTGCCCCGAAGCAGCAGTTTAGCAGACGCACATACCAAAACATGCACCATGAACAAACTCAACCATTTAATCTACGAACATTTTGCTCCCGGCGTGCTGGCCGCTTCAGCAGAAAAAAGACATACCTATCTCCGGGAGGTGCAGGCGGAAAAGATGAAGATCACCGCTTCTATGCGGGAGCTGTCACAACACGGAGCGCCCTGGGAATACAAGGCACAGGTGATCCGCAAATACCAGGTGCAGATAGTGTTGCTGCTGGATGCGCTGGAGCAATACCAGCATCATGCGGACCCTGCCGTGAAAGCATTTTATACTGAAGCCTCCGCCATCCTGGAAGAACTGTTGATTGCCCTGGAACAGCATTTTCCGGAATACCTGGCGCAAGACGTTTTTATGCCGAAAGGCTATGTTATCCAGGTGATAGAGCAACTGGAAGAACGGTTCAGGGATACGGAAAAATACCTGTGTGACAGGCGGGTAGACAGGCGGCTGCTGGAACTGGTGATCAGGCCGCTGCATCATCAGCATCCCTATATCACTTTCGGAATGGTGATGTACTACCGCCGGCTGCTGCTGGAGCTGCGCGAAAATGTACATCCTTTTATTATAGACCTGACGGAAAGGGTGCATTATACGCTCCACCAGTACAACTTCAACTCTAAAGACTACTTTATGTACTGCACCGCGCAGCTGCGCAAAAAAATATCCCGCCTGCGCACCTTGCAGGAAAAGAAAGGGCTGCTTTCCTGGTATGAAAAGGAATTGCGGAATATGAACAGCCACGGGGTATCACTATTCCCGGGAAAGGGAGGCCTGCGGGAGCAGATGCTTACCTGGCTCAGGGAAGAAAAATATTTCCAGCAAACTTTGTTAACCGCCTCAGCGTCCTGACCCGCCCATATCACTCCCGGACGTTAACCCACAGCTTGCTTTTTAAAAAAAAGCGAAAAAAAATCTCACACCTGTGACAAAGCTGTTAATTCTTTCAAAATAATAATCTCAAATTTACTTTGTTAGTATCAGTTGCATATCATCCTGTTTAGTAAGACAAACAAATTTGTATTTATGATCTGTTGCCCTTGTATGTATGAGTACACTTAATGATTTTGTAACGATGCAGCTAAGCCCCGAAGCCCTTGCAAATACCGGCGGCAACCTGCAGCAGTACCGGGAAAAGGTGCGCGCGGAGAAACTGCGGATCACCTGCCGGTTGCTGGAAATTTCCTGTGCGCCGGCAGCCGCGGAGAAAACGGCTTTTGTACAGGGCCTGCAAATGGATATGGTACGCCTGCTGGACGTTTTGCATTATTACCGGCTCAGTTACCAGTCTGCCCGCTCCATGCAAACCGGCGCAGATGAGCAAATGCGGCTCTACCGCGATGTAGAGGATATGCTCCACGAAGTATTGATCGGGCTTGAACAGCACTTCCCGGAATGCCTGTTGCCGGAACTGCCCCTGCCTTTCAGCTATGCCGCCCGGGCACGGCGGCAGCTGCAGGTACGGGTAAACGAGCTGGTAGTATTACTGGGAGAACTGCCGCTGGACGGGGCGTTGCTGGAACTGGTGCTGCGCCCGGTAAGGCAATTCCTGCTCAATCCTGAAGAACGGATCAGCTTCCGCTCCCTGGCCTACTACCGGGAACTGTTGAGCCAGCTGTACGTAACGGGTACCCTGCGGGCGGATGGGAACGAGCTGCACCTCCAGTTGCATGCCATCCTCATCCATCTCAACTTCAATGCTATAGAGTATTACCTGTATTGCATCAACAAGTTGCGGGCATGGCTGAAGGGATACCATCACCTGCATGACAGGATCACGGGCCTTACCTGGTGTATCAAGGAGATCAGGAGCATTCCGCTAAAGAACAGCGCGGCGGCCCTGCATGCGGAAAGCAGTCCCATTGCCGCACAATTGTACGCCTGGCTGGAGGAAGAGCGGATCTTCCTGAGAAATGTGCATGAAGAAAAACTGCAGCAAGCTGCCGGCAGGGAGGCCGGGGAAAAACTGCAGACCAGCCTGACCGTGTCCCAGCTGGCGTTGATGCTTCGGATCTATGTTGAAGAAGGCATCATCATACGCACTTCGCTGCGGCAGGTGCTGTTTTTTGTGTCCGGCTTTGTAAAGGTCAGGCGGCCAGATACCATGGCGGAAGAGAGCTTTGAGGCAAAATATGACAACCCCAGCCTGTCTACCATCACCGCCTGCAAGCTTTGGGTAGGCCGGTTAATGGAACGGCTGAATGACCACGAGAAGAAGATGCGGGCTTATGTTGACTGATGCGCTCCGGCATTTTACATAAACACTAACACTATCATTGATGAAAGAAACTTTAATGGCATTGCAGGCAACGCTGGAGAGGGAACTGGCCGAGGTGGAAGCAAACATCCCGAATGTACTGGAGCGGTTTAAAACGGGTGCGCAGATTGCGGACAGGGCAGAGGAAGAGCTGAAGCAACTGGTGCTGGATGCGGCTTTCGAGTCAAAAGAAGACGAGATCTATTTTTTCAAGCACATTCAGCCCAGCATCCTGAGCAAGAAGATCTATTACAGCCAGTTGTTCAGGATTGAGGCAGACCGGCCCAAAAACATCCGCGAAGACTATAAAAAGTTCCTTGACCAGGAGCTGCAGCGCATCACGATGTTCTTTGAAGTACATAATGCACTATATCTCTATTTCCGTGGAGGGTCTGCAGACAAGGACGAACAGTATTTTCTCCGGAACAGCCATTATAACAATGAATACCCGGTTGACCTGGACGGCATGCTGGATACGCGCTTCTGCACAGTAACCTCTTTCAAGCTGGCGGAGCTGATTGCGCTGGAAGAAGTGAGCAGCTACCTGTCTCTGAAACTGGACCAGTTGTACGGCCTCCCGCGCAATATGGCCTATAAGCCCAAACTGAAATGGACAGATTCCAAGACTGACCTGGTAGAACTGGTATATGCGCTGTATTGCACGGGCAGCTTCAACAACGGGGTGGCAGATCTGAAGCAGATCTTTGAATGGCTGGAAAACTCGCTGGACATAGATTTTAACAACGCCTACAGCCATTTCAGGGATATTCGCATGCGCAAGAAAGAGATGGCCACTTTTCTGACGCGGCTGAAAGACAGCTTGCTCCGGCGCATTGAGGAAATGGAAGTGGAGCCCAGGAGCAAGGGAGGGATATCCGGGCCATAACGCTGGCGGCCTTCCGGTATTCTTACTGCCGCCTCACCAGATCCGCAATGTTTTCCAGGGCAGCCGGCAATTCAGGCCGTTCCCACACGGTGCCCAAGGCTATTCTGACATAGCGGGCGCCGCTGCCTACTGCAAATTCCGCTCCGTCCGGCACATCAATTTGCTGCGTGTATAATTGACGGCTCAGCGCGGCGGGGTCAGGCACCTGCAGCCAGAGGTGGAAACTGCCGGGAAACATGCGGTAGCTTAACCCTTCAAAAATTTTTTCGCACCGTTGATGCCAGGTTTGCCCGACTGCTTGTTTTTCCCGGATGATGTCTTTGAGCAATGGCCCGTTCATTAATTCCAGGCCAAACATTGTAAAAAGAAGGGAAACGCCGCTGGTGGTGAGCCGTACCAGGTTGTCTATCCCCTGCAATACCCCTTCAGGATGCAGCAGGTAAGCGCTTTTCAACAAGGGGTTGAAGGCTTTGGAAAGACTATATACATGCAGCGTTTGTTCCGGCAGCAATTGCAGGAAAGACGGGGGAGGATCGGGATGCAAAAAGCGGTAGGCGTCATCTTCCAGGATATAAACGCCGCTGAAACGACGGACTACGGCAGCAATGGCTTCCCTGCGCGCGAGCGACATCACGCTGCAGGTGGGATTATGTACGGTGGGCTGCAAATATACCAGCTTGCAGTCACGCTCCTGCAGGCAACGCTCCAGCGCATCTGGCAATATGCCCTCTTCATCACTGGCAATAGGAGCCAGCTCGTACCCGTGATGGCTGGCGGCCATCTTGAACCCGGGGAAAGTAAAAGGCTCGCAGGCTATGCGGGGCGTTTTCCCACGGAACCAGTCAAGCACGCAATACAGCCCGTTGTTGGCGCTGGGCAGCGGCACAATCCTGGAAATGCCTTCCCGGGCATGCAGCCATTGCAGCACCGTGCGGGCGCCGTCATTGCTCAGTGCCTGGTAGGGCGGGTGCAGTAAATCCGATTTTTTTGTATCGGTAAGCGCCTGGCAGTAGGCCTGGAATACATCTCCCTCCCGGGGTATGGAAGGGTAATTCAGCCGGAGGTTCAACATATTGGCAAGATAGTAAATATACCCCTTCGGAGAAGATTATTATCTTTAATCCCTTAAATAAATAGTTGTTGTAATATGCTAAGATCTTTGCCGCTCCTGCTGGCGCTGTTGGTATTGGGCCAGCTGGCTTCCGCGCAGTCTCTTTGTCCCGTAATACCCATGCCGGTCAAGGCCGCCCAGGCCGCCGGGGAATTTATCCTGGATGACAATACGCCGCTCATTGTGGCTTCACCCGCAGCTATGCCTGAAGCGCAGATGCTGCAGAAACAATTATTGAAATTTACCGGGGTGAGGGTAGCCGTGCAGCCGCAGAGCAACCGCCCGGCCATTACGCTCAGGCTGGAAAAAGGCAGCAACCCCGCCGCCTATACGTTGAAGATGAGCCCTAAAGGTGTTACGGTGAGCGCCCCCTCGGGCGAAGGCCTTTTTTACGGGCTGGCTTCTTTCCTGCAACTGGCCCGCAAGGCACAGGGCAAAGAGGCGGCCATCCGCGTACCCTGCTGGAACATCCAGGACGCCCCTCTTTACCAGTGGCGCGGTTTTATGCTGGATGAATCACGCCAGTTCTTCGGCAAGGCCGAAGTGAAAAAGATACTGGATGAAATGGCCTTCTACAAACTCAACCGCTTTCACTGGCACCTCACAGATGAGCCTGGCTGGAGGATAGAGATCAAACAATATCCCCGCCTCGCCTATGTGGGCGGCATCGGCAACCATCATAACCGGAATACACCGGCTGCCTATTATACGCAGGACGAGATCGAAGAAATTGTAGCGTATGCCCGCGAACGCCACATCACCGTGATCCCGGAAATAGATATGCCCGGGCATGCCACTGCCGCCAACAGGGCCTACCCCGAGTTTAGCGGCGGCGGCTCCGCCAAATACCCGGAGTTTACGTTCAACCCCGGCAAGGAAGAAACCTATCAGTATCTCACCAATATTCTCAAAGAAGTGAATGTGCTCTTCCCTTCCGGCATGATCCATATAGGCGGGGACGAAGTGAGCTTCGGCAACGAAAAATGGAAAACAGACCCCGCCGTACAGCAGCTGATGCAGAAAGAAAAGATCAGCACACTGGAGCAGGTAGAGCATTATTTCATTAAACGCATGGCAGATACGCTTATCAAACTCAACTCCATGGTGCTGGGCTGGGATGAGGTAACGGCCGCTTCCCTGCCAGCTAAAAAGACTATTGTGTTCTGGTGGCGGCATGAGAAGCCGCAGCAGCTGAAGAACGCCATAGATAAAGGTTACAAGGTGGTATTGTGCCCGCGTATACCCTTTTATTTCGATTTTGTGCAGGACAGCACCAACCTCGTAGGCCGCCGCTGGGCCGGCGCTTTTGCGCCCCTGGAAAGCGTGTACAATTTCAGTACGGCTTCCCTGCCTGCGGGCATCAACGGCAAAAGCCCGCTCATTGAAGGGATACAGGCCAACCTGTGGTCGGAAACGATACAATCTGCAGACCGCATGTACTATATGACCTTCCCGCGGTTGATAGCGCTGGCTGAAGCCGCCTGGACGCAGCCGGACAGGAAAAACTTCGCGCAGTTCAAAACAAGGCTGAAAGATGCGCTGCCGCTGCTTAAACAGCAAGGCATTTATTATATGGACACTCCCGCCAAAACGCCGGAGCCCATACGGTAATCATTCATCATACATCAAAACCTGCTACATGAAATATCTATTGTTTGCCGCGGCCCTGATGGCAGCTGCGGCCTGTAACCAGCCGGCAGCGGAAAAGGCCGGTACGGTGGAGGAGGTGAGAGACCGCCATACCCTGTCTAATGCAGACAGCGTTACGCCGCAGCACCTCTCCCTTGACATAAAAGTGGACTTTGACAAACGCCAGATCAGCGGCCGCGCTACCTGGGCAATTCAAAATAAAACCGGCGCATCTACGCTTCACCTGGACACATACGAACTGGCCATAGACAGCGTAACGGTTAACGGCGAAAGAAAAGATTTCAGTCTTGATACCGCCACCGCGCACCTGGGCAGCCGTCTCAACATTCCGGTGGCCGCAAACACAAAGGAAGTAACCATCTGGTACAAAACAGGTGACAAGGCCACCGCATTGCAATGGCTGGAGCCTTCGCAGACGCTTGGCAGAAAACATCCTTTCCTGTATACCCAGTCCGAATCCATCTACGCCCGTACCTGGATTCCTTGTGCAGATGGCCCGGGCATCCGTTTTACCTACGATGCGCGGGTAACCGTTCCCAAAGACCTGATGGCGCTGATGAGCGCCGAAAATCCGCAGCAGCGTAATGACAGCGGTGTATACCATTTCAAAATGGAGCAGCCTGTGCCCGCCTACCTGATGGCGCTGGCGGCGGGAGATATTGCCTTTGCGTCTATAGACGAGCGTACCGGCGTATACGCAGAGCCGGCCATGCTGCAGAAGGCCCGCCATGAATTTGAGGAAGTAGGTAAAATGGTGACCACCGCAGCATCACTGTACGGGCCTTACCGCTGGGGGCGTTATGATGTGCTGGTGTTGCCGCCGGGCTTTCCCCTGGGTGGCATGGAAAACCCGCGCCTCACGTTCTGTACGCCTACTATTATAGCGGGAGACCGCTCTCTTGTATCGCTGATAGCACATGAGCTGGCGCATAGCTGGAGCGGCAACCTGGTGACCAACGCTACCTGGGAGGACTTCTGGCTGAACGAAGGCTTCACCGTCTATTTTGAGCGCCGCATTATGGAAGCCATGATGGGCGCGGATTATGCAGACATGCTCTGGGAACTGGGGTACCAGGATATGGAGGAGACGGTAACCAGCCTTGGCCCCGAAAGTAAAGATACCTGGTTGAAGCTGGACCTTTCCAACCGCCACCCTGATGATGGCCTTACGGATATTGCCTATGAAAAAGGCGCGCATTTTCTGCGCCTGGTAGAGGAAAAAATGGGCCGCGCCCGTATGGACACTTTTCTGCGTGGCTATTTTGACGGCCATGCTTTTAAAACCATGCATACGGCCCAGTTCCTGCAATACCTGGATGAACACCTGCTGAAAGGAGATACCACGGTAAACGTGCAGGCCTGGGTGTATGGCCCCGGCATACCGGCTAACTGTCCCCGTGTACCGCAGAAACGTTTTGAAAAAGTAGATGCCGGGCGCACCCGTTTCCTTGAGGGTACGGCGCCGGCTGCGCTGAACACGCAGGGCTGGACTTCTCACGAGTGGCTCCACTTCCTCCGCAAAATGCCCAAACCTTTAACGATGGCGCAAATGGAGCAGCTGGACAAAACCTTCCATTTCACGGCCACCGGCAACAGTGAGGTAGCTGACCAGTGGTTCATTATGGCAGTAGCGGCAGATTACACGCCCGCTTACGCCAATATGGAAAAATTCCTCAGTGAAGTAGGCCGCCGCAAATTCCTTACGCCGCTTTATGCTGAAATGATGAAAACGCCCAAAGGGCAAGACATGGCCCGGAGAATATTCAACCAGTACAAGCGCAATTATCACCCGCTGGCCCAGGAATCTCTGGGTAAGCTGGTGAAATAACGTGCGCTGCCGGCAGAAGCCATTAATAAACAAGCGGGTGCCCCTGTATGGGAGCACCCGCTTGCTGTTTCCGGCGGAAGGAGAGCCTACATTTTGACAAGCCTGTTGAGCACAGACAGGCTGCCGGTATCTTCCGCCTTCAATACTGTCCAGGCGCTGTTGCTTTCCAGCGTAATGATGTAACGGGTGTTGTCTTCGCAAACATATTCCACAATGTTATGAATGATCTGGCCGGGATATTTTTTAATCAGCCGGGTAATAACACGGGTAGGCAATTGCGTGTCGGAAATATTACGGGAGGTGGCCAGCAGGGTGCCGTCTTCATCAAAATGCGCCGTTATCCGGGAGGAGTTCAGAGAAAATTTGGCCACAAAACTGTTATCTGTTTTATGCCACTCTACTTTTTCAATGTTGCCGAATTCCTGGCGGAAGGCGTCCAGCACTTTATTGTTGCTGATCGTATTGTCTTTTGCAAAACCTGCATGTGCAGCAAAAACGATGGCGAGAAGGGCGATGATCTTTTTCATGATAATGTGTTTTATAAGTTTCTTTAAAATCTTTTTTCGCGTTGAATGATGATGTAAAATTAGCCCCGCATGCAGGGCAGGGCAAGCGAATAGTTAGGAATGGGGCTGACAAACGGGCGCTGTCCCAAATCGGACAGTTAGCGGACACCCGCATGTACAGCGGATTTCGGGCCATATGGGCGAATATGGGGGCAAAACGGTGAACGGTTGGGGATGGTGACCACCGGCGTGCCCGGAACGCTGATTTTCAAAACCGGACACTTTATCTCAAAATCGAACATTTTGAGGGCAGGAGCGTTAATATGAGAAGAGTTATGCTTATGAAAAAAGGGGGCCGTTCCATCAGGGGCGGCCCTTGTTGTATCCTGTTTGTTAACGAAGGAAACCGCTACACATGCGTGTTTGCGCGGTTTCATTAACAAACGGCAGTTCACCCGCACCGTATCAATTTTGCATCTTTTTACTATGTAACCCCTTTGTTTTTCCCATGAACCAACAACACGTACAAGAACTGGTGCTTAAAGAACACTATGGTTTACTTACCCCTGAAGAGCGGGAAGAGCTGGATATGTTGCTGGAGTATTATGAGGAAGCAAGGGAAATGCGGAGCGAAATACGCCGGGAGGTACCGGAAAATGAGGCCCGCGGGGCCATGCGTTTGTTTAACCTGGAGCAGGGCTATGAGAACATATTGGCGGCCCGGGCGGCTTGGCTGGCCGGGCAAAGAAGGAAGTGGTTCCTGCGGTCGGCAGCGGCCATACTGGTATTTTCCGCCGGCCTGCTCTTGTTCCTGCTGAACCGCCCGTCAGCCCCGCAGCCATATGCCGCCACGTCCGCGCCTGACGCCATAGTGCTGAAGCTGGCCGGCGGCCGTTCTCTCACCCTGGGAGATAGCGGCCATCAGCAGATAAGCCTGAAAGGTACTGTGCTCAGCAATCACAACCGCCAGCTCAGTTTCACCGGCGGCCGGGGAAAAGAGGGGGCAGGCTGGAATACCCTGTCTGTACCGGCGGGCAAAAATTATGAAATTGAGCTGATAGACGGTACAAGGGTTTGGCTGAACAGTGCCTCAAAGATCAGGTTTCCGTTCAGTTTTGAAGAAGGGGTGCGCCGCGTGTATGTGGAGGGAGAGGCCTACTTCAAGGTGGCGCCCGACGTAAACCGGCCCTTCATAGTGCACAGCGGCGTTACCGTGGTAAAGGTGCTGGGTACGGAATTCAACATCAATGCGTACCTGCCCGGCAAAATAGTAACGTCCCTCGTGAGCGGCAAGGTTGCCGTGCATGCAGACGGAGAGCAAACCTTGCTGGAACCCGGTAACGAAGCGGTTACGCGTACCGGCAGCCCTATCAGGGTACGGGAATTGAACCCGGAGCTGCTGGCCTGGCGGGAAGGTGTTTATTATTTTGAGAATGCCTCCGTACCCGAAATAGCCGCCGTTGTACAACGCTGCTTTAATGTAAAAATGGTGACAGACAGCCGCCGTGCGCGGGAACAGACCTTCCGCGGCAAGCTGCACCGCAGCCAGGGGTTGCATGCTTTTATGAACCAGCTGAGCACAACCGGCAACATCAGTTTTTACTGGGATAACGGTACGCTGCACTGCAGATAACAGCGTTTATACCTGTGCAACCAAGGCGGATGGTTTTCCTCACCTGGGCATCTTTCGCCGCCAAACGCTCCTTTCATTATTTACAGTTTTCTTCTTAACTTTAGGTTAACATGAGCACTTTTTTTAATTATCGTTCTTTACAGTAACCAACCAGTGGATGTTCTGTCTTTTCTCTCCTTCGCGGCATTAGACAAATCCTTCCGGGAGAAAGGTCTTTTTTTACTAATGCATATAATTGAATCTATATGGAAGATGCGGAAATCTTACAAAGGCTGATCAGTCGAAAGCCGGGCGCGTTTGAGGCATTGCATGCCAGGTATGCCAAACTGTTGTTTGCGCGGGCATACACCATATTGAAAAATCCCCAGGAGGCTGAAGAGGTGGTACAGAGTTTTTTTGTGCACCAGTTGCTGCCCTTCCGTAAGTGGGACCGCGTGGGCGATCTGAAGGCCTACCTGCTGCGCGGTATTTACCATAATTGTTTGATTGCCCTGTCCCGGGAGAAAAGAATGAGAGAGAAGAACCAGCAGTTTTTTACTGATGAAGCGTCTGCGTTTCCCAACACGGGCGAGCCGGTGAGTATGCAGCCGGAAATGAAATCTTACGAAACGGAAATGCTGTACCAGGTGCTGGCATCCCTAACAACCCAGCAGCAAACGGCCATGCGGCTGTTATACATTGAGGGCTGCCGTTATCACGACATTGCCCGTATCATGAACATCAGTGTCAATTCTGTAAAAACGCACCTGCGCATTGCCCGAAAAAGCATACAGAAATACAAGGCCCTGTTCCAGTCTATGTTGAGCACCCTAATGATCGCCTACTTCTTCTTCTAGCACGTCCCTGATCTTTTGCACGTAAAACGTAAGCTGGTCAGGCGTGATGGGTTTTCTGTGATATACATGCGCCCCCAGGTACAGGGTTTCGTTCTTGAATTCGTCCGTAGCGTCTGCCGTGGTCACAATAACGGGAATGGCGGCCGTGTCCGGGTCTTTCTTCAGCATGTCCAGGCAATCCGTGCCGATCATATCCGGCAGGCCCATATCCAGGATAATAAAGTCCGGCAGCTCCCGCCGGGCCGTTTGAATACCGGCCATGCCGGTTTCGCAGGTGAATACGTTCAGCCCCAGTTTCTCCAGGTATTTCCGCAGGTATAACTGATAAATAGGCTCATCTTCAATAACCAATACCTTCATACCGTGCAAGTTAAGCGTTTGTGAAATTTATCCTGTATTTTTTTTGAAGGCTGGCAGCAATATTTATTACTTTAGTGAATACTACGATCAGCCAAAATGAAGTAACGGGATAACTATCACGCATGCATGAACATTTAGACCATGAAAAAGATCTGCTGCTGCGCGTTGCCGGTGGCGACGAGTCCGCTTTCCGGATTATATTCGACAGTTACCGTCAGCGCCTGTTCGTCTTTGCCTGGCATATTTCCCATTCCACGGTAGAGGCGGAGGAAATAGTGCAGGACATCTTTATGAAACTCTGGGAAAACCGCGCCGCCCTGGCGCGGGTAGACCATCCACGCAAATACATCTACACCATGGCCCGCAACCGAGCGCTGGACCAGCTGAGCAGGATTGCCCGTGACAAGCGGCTCAGAACACAGGCCTGGGCCAATATTTCACAGGGGCATAACGTTACGGAAGACCTGCTGAACGCCAAAGAAAGCCGGGAGCTGATCAGTGAGGCCATAGCGTCCCTTCCCGAAAAAAAACAGGCCATTTACCGCCTGAGCCGGCAGGAAGGGCGCAGCCACCAGGAAATAGCCCGGGAAATGAGCCTTTCCGTACAGACCGTCAAAAATATCCTCACAGAAATTCTCAAACACATCAAAGCCCACCTGCTGCGGCATTCTGAGCTGCTGGCCCTTGTTTTCTGGATACAGGCGGGGTACCTGGTGTTCTGAGGGGCCGGGCCCGGAAAATGCCACGTCAGCACCGCCCCAAAAAAATCTTTCCACTTACCCGGTACTATCGCCTTTCCCAACAGTCTGTATTGATGTATTAAAATGCTATGGGATGACACAAAGCGCGGACAGGCTGGCCTATCTGTTTCAACAATATGTGATCGGCGCATGCACCAAAGCGGAGGCAGACGAGTTTTTTGCCTATGCGGCAGACCCTGCCTGGAAAGAAGAGCTGGATGCCCTGGCATACCGGTATATGGAAGAACTGCCGCTGCCCGCAGAAATGCCGGCCATTGACTGGGACTATATGTACGGCCGCATTGTGCAGCCAGAAGCTATTGTAAAACCCTACCGCAGCCGCCCATGGCGGCGCCTGGCTGTGGCCGCAGCGGTGCTGCTGGTGCTGGCTACCGGGGCCTGGTGGTGGCGGAACACCCCTCAGCCTGTTCTGCCTCCGGAGGTAGCCTACAAGGTAGTGCCCGGCGGAGACCGCGCCCTGCTCACCCTGGCGGATGGTACCGTGATTCCGCTTGACAGCGCGGCCAATGGCACACTGGCACAGCAGGGCGGTGTAAAAATATTGAAACTAGACAGCGGCCGCCTCGCCTACAGCGCAGACGCCGGCAACGCCTCCGCCGCCATGGCGTATAATACCCTGGCCACCCCCCGCGGCGGGCAGTTCAGGGTCACTTTACCTGACGGCAGCCGGGTATGGCTCAATGCGGCCTCTTCTATCCGCTACCCCACTATATTTACCGGCAGGGAAAGAAAAGTGGAGCTGACCGGCGAGGCCTATTTTGAAGTGGAAAGCAATAGCAACATGCCCTTCAAGGTAGCGCTGCAGGGCGGGGGAGAAGTGCTGGTACTGGGAACGCATTTTAACATCAACGCCTATGCAGACGAAGAGCTGCAAAAAACCACCCTGCTGGAAGGCGCCGTCAGCATTGCGGCCGGCGGGCAACACAAAACGCTGCGCCCCGGCCAGCAGGCCCAGATGGAACCCGGCAATGCGGCAGCGGGCATAACCGTCAGGGAAACGGATGTGGAAGCAGTAGTGGCATGGAAAAACGGGTATTTCCAGTTCAACCAGGCAGACATCAGGGCCGTAATGCGGCAAATTGCCCGCTGGTACGATGTGGAGATCAGCTATGAAGGCCGGGTGCGGGACAGGAAGTTCTGGGGAGACATTTCACGGGATGCCGGTATTGCGGAAGTATTGAAAGTACTGGAAACAAGCGGGGTGCATTTCAGGATAGAGGGGAAAAAGATCGTCGTAACACCATAATACATACCATATTATTCACCTAAAAAACACCGTCAACCACCACTAATTACGCAATTCACTAACAGGGTCAAATCCACAAAAAAAATCCCGCCCTGGCGCAACGCCGGAACGGGAGTGGCCGGGTACTGCTGCTACAGTACCGGCTGCAAGGCAATTAACAATGTCATGTAACTGAACAATTATTTAATCACCCAAAATCAAAAGTATGATTTTAAATGCTTGGCGCCAAAACACCCCCGGCGCGCAGCTCCTGTACGCTATTCCACCCGGAAAGGAAGCAGGGGAAAGGAGGGAGTACCCTCGTCTACGTAAACTATGGAAGATGATGAAGTTAACTGTACTGTTATTGTTTACCGCATGTTTGCACATTCACGCCGCCGGCTACGGGCAGCAGGTGACCATGTCACTGAAAGACGCACGGCTGGAAACGGTGATCAGGTCGCTTAAAAAGCAGACCGGCTACGCCTTTTTCTGTGACTATGCCCTGCTGGAAAAAGCCCGCCCGGTGAGCATCCACGTAAAAAATGCACCGCTTCCGGAGGCGCTGCGGCAATGTTTTGAACACCAGCCGCTGACCTATTCCATAGTAGGTAAAACAGTGGTCATACAACCCAAAGCAGAAAACACGCCCCCGGCTGCCCCGGTGCCTCTTCCGGCGCTGCTGCCCATGGAAATAGTGGTGAAAGGCAAGATCACCAATGAGAAAGGAGAAGCGCTTCCCGGCGTTACCATACAGGTTAAAGGCACCAGCACCGGTGTTATCACCAACGAAAACGGGGAATACATTATCACCGTGCCGGATGAAAAAGGGGTGCTGCTGATATCTTTTGTAGGGTATGAAAAAGTGGAAATGCCGGTGGGCGGAAAAGCGCGTATAGATATTGCCCTGAAACCCGCCAATACCGGTGTTAACGAAGTGGTGGTAGTGGGGTATGGCACACAGAAAAAAGTGACCATGACGGGCGCCGTATCTTCCATGGACGTGAAAAGCCTGGTACGCAGCCCGGCGGTACAACTGTCCAACTCCCTGGCCGGCCAGATCCCCGGTATTGTTACCCGCCAGTCAAGCGGGGAACCGGGCTACGATCAGGCTTCCGTATGGATACGCGGCCTGGGCACCTTTACCGGCTCTACTGCTCCGCTGGTACTGGTAGACGGTATTGAAAGAGATATGAACTTTGTTGACCCCAACGATGTGGAAAGTTTTTCCATCCTGAAAGATGCCTCTGCTACCGCGGTATATGGTGTACGCGGCGCCAACGGGGTTATCCTGATCACCACCAAAGGCGGCAAGTCTGGCAAGCCCCGCGTATCCCTGCGGGTAGAGTCTGCCGTGAATACGCCCTGGCGCCTGCCTGATTTTATCAATGGTTACGAATATGCGCTGCTGGCCAATGAAGCCAGGGAATCTGTAGGGCAGCAGGCCATGTTTACAGAAGCGGAGCTGCAGAAGTTCAAAGACCAGTCTGACCCCTACCTTTATCCGGACGTAAACTGGGCAGATGAAATATTCAGGAAAAACACCAGCCAGCAACACGCCTACTTGTCTGTAAACGGCGGCAACAACGTGATCCGTTATTATGTATCACTCGGTTATATCATGCAGGGCGGCATTTACAGGGAAGACCCCGCCAGTAAATATGAAACCAACGCCAGCCTCAAGCGTTACAACTTCCGCAGCAATCTTGATGTGAACCTGAGCAAGACCTTCACCGTATCTCTCGGTACCAGCGGCATTATTCAGCGCCAGCATTACCCTGGCAGCGCGGCGTCAGACATTTATAACCTGGCCCTGTGGCGCATTTCACCCATTGCATACCCAGTGCGGAACCCAGATGGTTCTATTTCCGGCGTAGGCCAGTTCTATGCAGACAACCCCTGGGCCAGGCTCACACAGTCAGGGTATGACGACAAATCGCAAAACTGGATACAAAGCAACCTCGTGGCCAAGTGGGACCTTTCGTCTCTCGTCACCAAAGGCCTTTCGCTGCGGTCTACCTTCTCTTACGACTTTTACGGCTATAACGATATTTTCCGTCCCAAAACCTTCGGGGTGAAACAGTACCTGGGCAAAGACCCTTCCGGCGCAGACCAGTATAAAGTGCTGCGCGAAGAAAAGCCTCTGGGTTACAGCCTGGGCAACAGCGCCAACCGGACGCAGTACTTCGACGTATCGCTGAACTACAGCCGCAGTTTCGGGAAACATACTGTTAATGCCATGGCGCTGGCCAATGCCCGTGAAGCGCTGAACCTTACGGCCGGCAATTCTGTAGACGGGCTGCCCAGGCGGCAACTGGGTATTGCGGGCAGATTGTCCTACAACTTCCAGGAGCGTTACCTGGCGGAGTTTAACTTCGGGTATAACGGTTCTGAAAACTTCCCGGCAGGGCAGCGTTTCGGGTTTTTCCCGTCCATATCTGCCGGCTGGATAGTTTCCAACGAAAAATTCTGGACGGAGAACAACGTGATCAGCTCATTGAAGCTGCGCGGTTCACACGGGCAGGTGGGGAATGACCAGTTGCCCGGCAGGCGCTTCCTTTTCCTTACCAAAATAGTAGGTGGCGGCGGTTACGGCTTCGGGCCGGGACAGCAGGGCTGGGCCGGCCTGCAGGAAGGGCCCATTGGCACCAACAACGTTACCTGGGAAGTTGCAACCAAATCAAATATAGGCGTTGACGTTAGTATGTTCAACAATCGCCTCACCCTGCAGGTAGACGGGTTCAGGGAAAGAAGGGAAAACCTGCTTATTGCCCGCCAGACCATCCCTGACATCATGGGCTTCTTGCCGGGTACAGCGCCCTACGGCAACCTGGGCGTGGCAGAGAACAAAGGTGTAGACGCCATGCTGGAGTTTAAAGGCGCCAACCAGAAGGGAGACCTGCTCTACAGCTTCCGCAGCACCTTCACCTATGCCCACAGCACCGTGGTATACAATGACCAGCCAAAGCCCAAATTCCCGCACCTGGTGCAGGCAGGCCTGCCCATTGGCCAGCAGTGGATGATGGTGGCAGACGGGTTTTATAAAGACAAGGCAGACGTAGACAATTCCCTTCCCGTGGACTGGATGGCCAAGTCAAGCCTGCGGCCGGGTGATGTGAAGTTTAAAGATGTAAACAACGATGGTAAAATAGACCAGTACGACGTGATGCCCGTAGGGTATCCCCGCACTCCGGAAATTGTGTACGGCTTTGGAGGCACGGTATCTTATAAAGGCTTAGAGCTGAGCGTATATTTTTCCGGTGCCGCCCGTACCTCTCTTACCTTTATGGGTGGAGACGGCCGTGGTGCAGGCGCCATGACGCCGTTTAACCTGGGCATAGCCACCGGCAATGTTTTCAGGGAATACTATGAAAACCGCTGGACGCCGGAAAACCCCGACGCAAAGTATCCCCGCATCTGGAACGGGAATAACATCAACAACTACTATGCGTCTACCCTCTGGTTGCGGGATGCCAGTTACCTGAAGCTGCGCAACGCGGAAGTGGCCTATTCACTGCCTAAACGCTGGGTGGAAAAAATAGGCACCAGCAACATACGGGCGTATGTGAACGGGTTGAACCTGCTTTCGTTTGACAAGATCCGTATTATAGACCCGGAAGCGAACAACGGCACCGGCGGGTATCCTATATCCCGCACCGTGAACTTTGGCATACAGGCGGATTTCTAACAGAATTTCTTTTACCGATCAACGATGGTTAACATGAAAAGCAAGTACAGTATCATACTCATCCTTCTGCTGCTGGGGAGCGCCTCCTGCAAAAAGTATCTTGACAAGGCGCCGGATGAGGACCTGAATATTAATGATGTATTTACCAACCGCCTTTACGCGGAACAATGGCTCACCAACATCTACTCCCAGCTGCCACCTGACGATGAGTTGTCCAACTATGAAGGGCAGCCTTTCACCGGCGCTTCAGACGAAATGGAGCACAGCTATGCCTGGGTAATGAGCACAGACCTCAACAACGGTTCCTGGGGCCGTTTTCTTTCCCGAGGCTGGGGCGGCTCTGAACGTTTCTGGACGTGGCCTTACCAGGTGATCCGGAAAGTGAACATCTTCCTTTCCAACATCAACAAAGTACCGCTCAGCCATGACTTTACAGAGCAGCAACGCGCAAGGTGGAAGGCGGAAGCGCGTTTTCTGCGGGCCTTCTATTATTTCAGGATGTTCAGCATGTATGGCCCCGTGCCTATTATGGACACGGTGATCACGCCGAATGACAACTACCTGAACTTCCACCGCAGGCCGGTAGAAGAGGTGGTGAACTACATCCTGAAAGAATGTGATGAGGCCGCGCCGGACCTTGAATGGAAATCCGCTTCGCAAGACATTGGCCGCGCTACCCGTGCCGCTTGTCTGGCCCTGAAAGCTCGCACCCTGCTGTATGTGGCCAGCCCCCTGTACAACGGCAATCCTGATTATAAAGATTTTCAGTACGAAGGGCAGCGCATGTTCATTGCGGATTTTAAACAGGAGCGCTGGAAGCAGGCCGCAGATGCGGCAAAGGCTTGTATAGACCAGCTGGAGGCCAATGGCTACGGGCTATATAAAGCCGCCAATGGCGATCCGATGAAGTCTTACCAGGACCTGTTCATTGCCGCCTGGAACGAGGAGACCATTTTTGCCATGAACCGCGGCCGCCTTGGCCTGTGGCCAGTATGCACTACGCCCAACGGGTATGCCGGGGGTACCGTGTCTATTTACGGCGCTACGCAGAATATTGTGGACGCCTATGAAATGGCCAATGGTGAAGCGCCTGTATTGGGTTATAATGCAGACGGAACGCCCATTATCAACCCGGCTTCCGGCTACCAGGAAGATGGTTATGCCGCCACTGCCAGCCCCAAGGGTTACTGGCCCGCCGGGGTGCGTAATATGTATGTAGACCGTGAGCCGCGTTTCTACGCCAGCATCAACTTCAACGGGCAGAAGTGGAGAGACCGCGGCATTGAGTTCTGGAACACGGGCAAAGACGGTTTCAGCCATAATAAAACCGAATACACCAAAACCGGCTACCTCATCAGGAAGTATGCAGACCCCGCGGCAGACGTGGCCCGAGGCCAGTTCCCCAACCTGCGGGTATGGATCTACTTCCGGCTGGGCGAGCAATACCTCAACTACGCAGAAGCGCTCAATGAAGCGGATGGCCCCGTGGCAGACGTGTATAAATACGTGAACGCCATCCGTGACAGGGCCGGCCTCCCGGCTTTGCCAGCAGGCCTTTCTCAACAGCAGATGCGGGAAAAGATATGGCATGAGCGGCGTGTGGAGCTGGCTTTTGAAACGGCCCGCTATTTCGACTGCCGCCGCTGGAAGGTGGCCGCAGACGTGTTTAATGCACCGGTGTACGGTATGAACGTACAGGCCGGCACCTCACTGAAAGATGATGTGTTCTACAAACGCATGCAGATTGAAAAACGGGTGTTCGAAAACCCGAAAATGTACTTCTGGCCCATATTGCAAACGGAATATGACAAGTCGGAAGCCAACCTGTTCCAAACGCCTAATTGGTAGGGATAGTAATACAGGGAAACCATGTTGCGGTGCGGGCTGACTGCATATACCGTCAGCCCGCGGCACCGCGCAGGATTATGTACGCTTAAAACACAACTATGCACACCTGGAGCCCATTGCCGGGGCTGAAGAACCGGCATGTCCGTTTATTTTTACTGGCGGCGTTCTGGCCTGCCGCTATTGCTGCGCAGCAGCCGGCCGCGCGGCCGGCAACCATAAAAGAGTTCAAAAAAACATACCGCACCTACGGTTTTACAGACCCTGACCCCGTTCCCAACTCCGGCCGCATATACCCTTACTTCCGTTTTGACGGGTTTACAGATAAACCGGAGAACAGGGAGTGGAAGGTGGTAGAGCTGGAGAACAATTACATCCGCGTGCAGGTGATGCCCGAAATAGGCGGAAAAATATGGACGGCGGTAGACAAAAAGAACAACCGCCCGTTCTTTTATGAAAACAGCGTGGTGAAGTTCCGGGACATAGCCATGCGTGGCCCGTGGACCAGCGGCGGACTGGAAGCCAATTACGGCATTATTGGCCATACGCCCAACTGCTCCACTCCCGTAGATTACCTGGTGCGCACCAATGAAGACGGCAGCGCAAGCTGCATTATCAGCACGCTGGACCTGCTCACGCGCACACGCTGGAGCATGGAGATCAACCTGCCGAAAGACAAGGCCTTTTTCACCACCCGTTCTTTCTGGCATAACGGCACCGGGCAGGAGCAGGCCTATTACACCTGGATGAACGCCGCTGTACCCGCGGCGGAAGACCTGCAGTTCCTCTACCCCGGCAACCAGCGTATTGGTCACAACGGAGATGCGGCAGCGTGGCCTTTGGACAGTGCGCGGGGCAAGAACCTGGCGCGCTTTGCAGAGAACAACTACATCAGTTCAAAATCTTACCATGTATTAGGCACGCACAGCAACTATTTTGGCTCATGGCGGGAATTGCAGGATGCCGGCATGATACACTACGCGGCAAGGGAAGACAAACTGGGGAAAAAAATATTCTCCTGGGCATTGTCTGACCAGGGCAAGATATGGGAGGAGCTGCTGACAGACAAGGATGGCCAGTACGTAGAGCTGCAAAGCGGCCGCCTGTTTAACCAGAACCAGCCCATGAGCAGCTTCACCCCTTTCAGGCAGGCGGGGTTTGCACCCTTTGCATCTGACAGCTGGACGGAATATTGGTACCCCTTCCATCAAACCGGCGGCATCACCTTTGCCAATCTCAACGGCGCCACCCGCATCAGTCTGCAGGGCAATCAGCTGCAGTTGTTCATGTGCCCCGTACAGGTTATTGCGGACACGCTCCGCGTCTACAGCAGCAAAGGCAAACTGCTGCACAGTGGCAGGGTTACGGCGCAGCCGCTCCAGTCATTTAGCATGACTATTTCCCTGCCACCGGGGGAGCAGCCGGCCCGCCTGGTGTTGAATAATATCAGTGAAGACCTGAATATAGCTGAAGGGCAAGCCAACCTGCAGCGCCCGGTAAGCATATTGCCCGGTTACGATCCGCAATCTGCCTACGGTCTTTACCTGCAAGGCCGTGACCTGTTCCGGTTCAGGTTGTTTGCCCAGGCGGAGCAAAAGATACGGGCGTCACTGGAAGCAGACAGTACTTTGCTGCCCGCGCTGGTGCAAATGGCGCAGCTGCATTACAGCGGCATGCGCTACGATTCCGCCTTCCGCTACGCCCAAAAAGCCCTGGCCATTGATACCTATCACGGGGCGGCCAATTATTATTACGGCCTGGCGGCAGCACAGCTGCAACACTGGTATGATGCGCTGGACGGGCTGGAAGTAGCGTCGTTATCTGACGCCTGGCGTTCCGCCGCCTACACGGCCCTGAGCCGGCAATACCTCCGCCGTGGCAACATACCGCAGGCCGCCGCCTATGCGGCCCGCAGCCTGGAGCAGCAAGGCAATAACACGGACGGGCTGCAGCTGCAATACCTGGCCGCGCGCCTGGGCGGTAACAACGAAGTGATGGAGGCCACCAGGAAACGCATATTACAGCTGGACCCGCTGAACCATTTCATCCGTTTTGAAACATACGTCAGCAGCCGGCGCCCGGAACACCGGGAAGCATTCACGGGCCTCATCCGGAATGAGCTGCCCGTAGAAACTTACCTGGAGCTGGGTTGCTGGTATGCCGGCCTGCAACGCATGCAGGAGTGTGATGAAGTACTGGCCCTGGCGCCTCAAAATGCCGAAGTGCTGTACTGGCGGGCGTGGCTGCATCCTCATGATGCAGAATATCTTTCCCGTGCCAACGCCAGCAGCGCCTTGCGGGTATTCCCTTTCCGGGAAGAAAGCGCAGCCGTGATGCAATGGGCCATGCAAAAAAGTACTGACTGGAAACCGGCTTATTTTCTGGCGCTGGTCCACAACGCGAAGAACAACAAAAAAGAAGCCGCCGCGCTGCTCAGCCAGGTGCAGCGCCGTGTAGATTTTGCGCCATTCTACATAGCCCGCGCCATGTTGCGCCCTGTGGCAGATTCTGCCCGTACGCTGCAAGACCTGCAGGCTGCCGCCGCGCTGGAACCTGCGGAATGGCGCTACGGCCACTACCTCACCCGCTATTATCTCCAGCGAAAAAATTTCGGGATGGCTTTAAAAACCATCACGCCGTATTACCGCAAAGCGCCGGGGCACTATATCACCGGCATGCTCTACACCCGCTGCCTGTTGCGCAACGGACAATACACGGCTGCGGAAAAAGCGTTGCAGCAAATCCGCATCCTCCCCTTTGAAGGCGCCTCAGACGGCAGGAGGTTATATGAAGAAACAAAACTGATGCTGGCACAACAGGCGCTTCGGGCTAAAGATTACAAGCTGGCAGCTGCCAAAGCGGCGGAAGCGCGCCTGTGGCCGCGTAACCTGGGTGTAGGTAAACCTTACGAAGAGGTGACAGACAGCCGCCTGGAAGACTGGATGGCAGCCCTGGCGGCAGAGGGGCTGGGCAAGAGGGAAAGTTATCAGCAATACCTGCAACAGGTAAAAGCAGCGCCGCATAACAAGGCGTCTCTCAACACGCTGGTGCAGTGCCTGGCCCTGCAACGGCTGGGAGAACAGGCTGCAGCTGCAGCCTTGTTAAAGGAGTGGGGTGGCTTGCAGGCAAACATCCGCGTGGCGGCGGAGGGAGAGGCTTTTATTCGCAATCATGGGGCGGCGCCGGGGAACGATGAGTATACCTTCCTGTTCCGCGCCATTTCAGCACAGGAAGACGCCCGCCTGTTCTAAATTTTAAAATCATACCAAAAAGATATTCATGAGAAAGATCATTACTGCTATGCTGCTGTGTTTAGGCACATTTGCACACGCCCAGAGCCTGTACATCTACCAGGTAGACCCGCTTGAAAAAGTATTGAAAGACCGGAGCTATTTTAAAGACGAGACAGACACCATCCGCGTAGCGCGGGGAGAAACAGCTTCTATACAACTGGTGCTGAAAGCCCGGCAGGAGCTGGGGAAAGTGGAGGCGGCCGTAACGGCGCCCTCCAGCGGTAATGCCACGCTGCCTAACAGCGTACCCGGCTGGCTGGGTTACGTAAAGGTAAACCGCAAGTACGACCCGCCCTCCCGCGATCTGCTGCGTTCTCCATCAGACTACTTTCCTGATCCGATTCTTACAGACACCAGCATCAGCATGGAACAGGGAGACGTACAACCGTTGTGGATCACCGTGCCCGTACCTGCAACCGCTGAACCGGGCCTCTATAAAGGAACAACGCTTGTTACGGCCGGCAATGGCCGTAAGGCCGGGCGTTACCGGAAAGACTTTTACATCCGCGTGTACCCGGTTACCGTTAACAAAACGTCATTGTTGATCAGCAACTGGTCTGCACATTTCAGTCCTGATAACCTGGCTTACATGAACAATGGTGTGCGCGTGGAAAGTTATTCGCCGCTCTATTGGGAGTTCCTGAAAAAGCATGCCGCCATCATGGCCGCGCACGGCCAGAACGTACACCGCATCTATCCCGTATGGATGACAACGTACAGCCTGCAGAACGGCCGTTTCACCTTCGATTTTTCCATGTTTGATAAAGAAGCGGAGATATTTGAAAAGGCCGGCGCACTGGAGCGGCTGGAAGGCGGCCACCTGGCCTGGCGCTCCGGCAAATGGGACGACCCGTTCTATGTGGAAATACCGGTGCCTGATACGGAAGAGAACCGGAAACTACAGCCCAGCCCCGCGCCCAATAAAGTCAATAACGGCATGCGGCTGGTAAAGGTGCCGCTGAGCGACCCGCGGGTGAAGGAATTTTACGACCAGTTCCTGCCTGCGTTGAAAGAACACCTGGAGAAAAAAGGGTGGCTGCACAAGTATATGCAGCACATTGCGGATGAGCCGGTGGCGAAGAACGCGGAGTCTTACCAGGCTATCAGCGCTTATGTGAAGAAATACCTGCCCGGTGTGAAAATTTTTGATGCCGTGCTTACTTCCAAAGAGCTGGCCGGCGCCATAGATGTATGGGTGCCGGTGCTGGACGTGCTGCATAAAGATTTTGATTTCTATAAAGACCTGCAACAAAAAGGGAAAGAGATATGGTTTTATACCTGCGTAGGCCCGCGTGGCAACTATGCCAACCGTTTCATAGAGCTGCCGCTGCTGCAAACGCGTTACCTGCACTGGATCAACTATAAATACAATGTTACCGGCTACCTTCACTGGGGGCTCAACTACTGGACGGGCTTCAAGGATCCTTTTGGCGAAGTGGCGCGCAATTCCGGCCGCCTGCCCGCGGGCGATTGTTTCATTGTTTATCCCGGTTATCACAAGCTGTACAGCTCCATCCGCTTTGAGGCCATGAGAGACGGTATTTATGATTACGAGCTCCTCAAAATGCTGGAAAAGAAAAATGCTGCCCGCGCCAAGGCCTTCGCCGGCGATATTATTGCCAACTTTAACCAGTACGACGGCAGCATTTCCTATTTCAGACAGGTACGCAAAAAACTGCTGGAAGCTTTATCAGAATGATCTTGACGGTGTGATGTTTGGCAGAGGCTGCCCAGGCACAGGGCAGCCTCTTTTTTTATGTGCTGTCAGAACGCATAACGCGCGCCCAGCTGTATCTGCCAGGGGTTGCCGCTGGGAGATATTACGCCCGTGTTCACGTTTACATTGTAGTTGTATACGTTGTTAACATTGTCAAATCCACCCAGCGAATAGATGTTTTGTTTGCCCAGAGACTTGTTGGTGCCCCAGTCTTTATTAAGCATGTTGGCCACGTTGAAAAAGTCACCAGACACTTCAAGGCTGTGCGTTTTGAAGAAATTGAATTTTTTGGCAATGCGGAGGTCCCATACACCGAAGAAGCCGTTGATGCCGCCGTTCCTTTCCGCAATGGTACCCATACTGCTGCGGATGTAATCTTTCACGCTCTTGCTGGCCTGCGGGTTGTTCAGGATGTTGTTGATGCCCGTGCGGATCTTTTCCGGTACGGAAGCATCGTTCACGTTAAAAACATAGGCCAGGTCATTGGAGTTCACAAAGTCGCCATTCACGTTCCCGTTCACCGCCAGAGAGTAGCGGGTGCCGCCCAGGCCGGAATACCTTACGCCTACGCTGATGCCCCAGAAGCTGGGCGCCGTGCCGTAGAAAACGATCTTGTGCCGGAACTGGTTGTCTGAATACGTCATGGCGGAAAGGTTGCGCGGATCTTCCTTCACCATCAGGGAGAGGGTGGCGGTATTGGCCACGTCACCATTGTAGGAGGTATTGTCTTTTGTATCGTTCCAGGTATAGCTGAAAGCTATCTCCCCATCTTTAAAGTACCGCCAGGTAGCGTCTGCCACTACGGCAAACTGGTTCACCTTGCCATCCGCGTTCAATTCCAGCACACGCGCCACCTGGTCACTCTTGCGGCCCATCATCCAGTTGGTGGCGCCGTTGGAGGTGCTGATGGTGGAGGCTGGTACATACACGCCGCGGTTGCCTTCGTTGGCCAGGCGGAAGAAAGGTTCTTCCACCATGTTGCGGTCTACATACATGTAGTTGTGCCGTGCAATGCTGGTAAAGAAAGTAACACCGGCCTTGAGGCGGTCTGAGAAAAGGTGATTGTACGAGATGTTGGCCTTGTACACCACGGGAATGCGCGCATCTTTGGCGTTGGTGTTGATGGTGCCCTGGCGTGGCAGGCCATGCTGGTCAAACAGCTCCTCGCCCGGCGCGGAAGACGGGTTTTTGCGGTAAGCCGGGAAGTCGGGCACCGGTACCTGTGCGCCCTGTACATCTATAGACAGCACCTTGGTGCCATCAAACAACATGTTGTTGATCATTGCATAGTTGTTGATGTCTGACCCGAAAATACCCGCACCGAAGCGCAGGTAGTCAGTATGGGCTTCATTGATATCCCAGTTGAACTGGATTCTTGGCTGTAGCTGGAAAGTGTTCAGCTTGTTGTCTGTACGGAGGCCCAGCTCATCGTAAACGGTCTGGTTGAAGTTGGCGGCATTCATATAGGTAGTATAATCGGCACGCAGGCCTACTATCATTTCCAGGCCGCGGTGGAGCCGGGTTTGCATCTGGGCGTAGAGGCCGGCGTTCAGGATGTTCTGGTCCAGCGCCGGGTTTGCCTCCAGCGCAATTTCACGCGCATAACGGTAGGGCGTAAGATTATTAAAATTGTTGAGGCCGGTGAAGTAAAAGCGCCCGTTCATTTCACTGCCGTACAGGGAATTGAGGTGACTGTACATGATGTCTGTACCGAAAGTAAAGTTGGCTTTGTTGGTATTGAAATACACATTATCTACCAGCTGAACGATGTTGTTGTAGAAGTGTTCCGGGGAATAGCGCTGCCCGCCCAATTGAATGGAGGTGAATACGCTGTTGCCGCCTATCTGTGACTCCACCCGTTCCACAATGGCCCGGGGAATATTTTCTTTAGGCAGTTGTTTGCCCGGCACGCTTTCCTCGAAAGTATAGAGGTGCTGCAGCTTCAGCTCATTGGTTACGCGCGGGTTGAGCACCGTACGCAGAGCGGCCAGCAGGCTGTTGTTGTAGGTGTTGGCGTCTCCGTATACTTCGTAAAGATTGATGGCCGTATTATCGTCACGGCCCAGGTAGTTGCGGTCATTGATAAAGTTGTTGCGGATGGTGAGCAGGTTTTTCTCGTTCAGCTGCCAGTCTATGCGCGCAAATATGGCGTCTGTTTTCCTTTTCTTGTCGAAAGAGCCGAACTGCGGCGCGTTGGAAACGCCGTATTTGCCGCGGGCAATATCCAGGAATTGGTCAAGGGTAGACTGGGTAACGTTCAGCCGCCGTTCATCTTCGGGAGACTTGATCTCCGCCAGCAGCAAAGGCCTGGCATCCGCCTGCCTGTCCCACGCTACAAAGAAGTGCGCTTTGTCTTTAATAATAGGCCCGCCCAGCGTGAAGCCGAACTGTGCCGTAGAAAAGTCGTTTGACCTGCGGGCGCCGCGTATATCATAGGGGCTTGAAAGCCAGTCGGCCCGCCCGAAAATAAAGGCGCTGCCTGAAAACGTATTGGTGCCCGCCTTGGTTACCGTGCTGATGGTGCCGCCACCGCTGCGGCCATAGGTTACATCATACTGGTTGGTTACCACCTTGAACTCGCGGATGGCCTCCATGGAAATGATATAGGGGGCGCCCGTTCTACTGTTGGAGCCGCCGCCGGAGGTAGGGTTCCTGGCTGTGGTCCCGTCTATAGTAAAGTTGGTGGATGAGGCCAGTTGCCCGGAAAGATTGCTGCCGCGGCTGAGGGGAGAAAGGTCTGTGAGCGTGGTGAAGTTGCGGCCGTTCACGGGCAGCTTCGCAATATCCCTGGCGGTGACGGTAGTAGCTGCGCCAAAGTTCTCCGTTTTGTTACGAAGTGCATTGGCTGTTACTTTCACTTCATTAATATTTACTGCGGAAACTTTCAGTTCCATGTTTACCCGCAAGGCGTCGCCCTGGCTGAGTGAAAAGCCCGTACGCCGGAGGTCTGCGTACCCCACGTAGGTTACCGTTACAGTATAAGGCCCTCCCAGCGGCAGCTCACGGATGGTGTATTCCCCTTTTGTGTTGGTAACGGTGCGTGTGGTGAAGCCGGTAGACTCGTTGCGCACCTGTACGGACGCTCCGGGGATGAGCTGTTTGTTTTCGTCAGATACTACGCCGTAAATGGAGGCTTGCGTGGTTTGCGCGAATGCGTTGCTGCCGGCCATGCAGAGCAGGCAAAGCAAAATAAAGATGTGGTTTTTCATACGATGCTGGACTATTAAAGGTGCTAAATAAAAATGCAGTGCTGATCAAGTTATCTTGTTGGCGGAATGGCCACATTCAATTCACCTTGCCCTGAATTATCTGTTTTTACTGATACAGACCTGTTAATTACAACAGCACAGCGTTCCCTGACGGCCGGCGCGGGCCTTCGCGCGGGAAATATGGCTCCGCCTGCACAAAAACTGTCTGAAACCGGCGGATAGGCTTTTCGTAATTAAATATAATAAGAAATGAAATAAAATGCAATAAAAGGAAAATAAAAAGATAAGGGGATGAAACAGCTGTATCAAAAAAAGCCGGCCCTCTTATGGAGAGACCGGCTTTTGCTGGTGTTTTAGTTTAGGATCTACTTGACTGGTGCAGGTTGCTGTAGCAAGGCGGCAGACTCGCCATCAAGATAGAACACACAGTGCTGGTGCTGTTGCAGTATGCTGGCGGGATAGATATTGCTGACCGGTTGCGTCAGGCTGTCTTTTACAGCTTGTGCTTTTCTTGCACCGGGCACGGAGCAGATGATATGGGCAGATTGCATGATCTGGTGTACAGACATACTGATGGCCTGTGCCGGTACGTCCTGCACGCTGGGAAACCAGCCTTCGTTCATTTGCTGCTGACGGCAGGCGGCATCCAGGTTCACCACCAGGTAGGGAACCCTGGTGTCAAAATCAGCCGGGGGATCATTAAAGGCCAGGTGTCCATTTTCGCCTATGCCTACCAGCGCCACATCTATGGGGTGGCAGGTAATGAGGTTGCCCACCCGCCGGCATTCTTCTGCCGGGTCTGTTTCTCCATTGATCAGCACAGCCTCTTTCAAGGGTGGTACCTTGTCAAGAAAGCGCTCCTGCAGATATTTGCGGAAGCTGGCGGGGTGGGTTACAGGCAGGCCGATGTATTCGTCCAGGTGAAACATGGTTACCTTGCTCCAGTCTATACCGTCTTCCGCAATCAGTTGCTTCAGGGTTTCAAACTGGCTGGTGCCTGTGGCCAGAATAATGTTTGCGCTGCCTTTTTCGCGGATGGTATTCCGTATCAGTGTTGCCGCGGCCTTCCCGGCCGCGGCGCCAAGCTCGCGGTGGCTGTTTGATGTAACGACTTGCATTTGATGAAATTGATTATTTATTGGATGATGATACTTTTACGCCGGTAGTGCCGCCCTGCTGCAGGGAAAGGTCTACCGGCTGGTTGTTTTGCCAGGCGCCCGCTGTGAAGTCGGGCACATTAATGGAATTGGAGCGGTTGGCCACAGACCATTCGCTGAGCGGGCCTATGGCACTCCAGAGGGCGGCGTCATACACGTCCATGTCAACAGGCAGGCCGTTGCGCAGGCAGTCTATCAGGCGCCAGTCCATCATAAAGTCCATGCCTCCATGGCCGCCTATCTGTTTGGCCAGTTCCCCTATTTTCCGGGTAATGGCGGGCGTGTACTGCTCTTCCAGCTTTTTCATGTCTGCTTCGGGCAGCCATCCTTCATGGCTGGTGGCTATTCTGCCCGGCAGCGGGTATTTCTGTGCGGTGGCCTTTGTTCCGCTTACGAGGTGCAGGCGGGAATAAGGGCGCGGAGAGGTAACATCGTGCTGCAGCATAATAGTGCGGCCTTTTTTGGTGCGGATGGTGGTAGTGTTCATATTGCCGCGGAAGTGCATATTGGCAAAGGGCTGGTAGAAGGCGTCTGTGGCGGCCAGTTGTTTGGCCATGGCGCCCATCATAAAATCGTTGCCAGACATGGAAGTAAGGTAATCCATACTATCTCCGCGGTTGATGTTCATGACCTGGCAAACCGGCCCCAAACCGTGAGTAGGGTAGAGGTTGCCATTGCGTTTGGAATTCTCCCGCAACCGCCACACATCATACCGCTTGCTGCGGTCAAACATGCTTTCCAGTATATCATGAATATAAGCCCCTTCCGTGTGTACGATGTCCCCGAAAAAGCCCTGCCGAGCCATGTTGAGCGTAAGCAGCTCAAAAAAATCATAGCAACAGTTTTCGAGCATCACACAATGCCGTTTTGTTTTTTCCGATGTTTCCACCAGCCGCCAGCAGTCTTCTACGGTGGTGGCGGCGGGTATTTCCACCGCTACATGTTTGCCATGTTCCATGGCGTAGAGCGCAATGGGCGTGTGCAATGCCCAGTGGGTGGCTACATATAGCAGATCTATATCTTCCCGCTCACAGATCTTTTTCCAGTCATCCGGCCCTGCCGTGTACAGTTGCGCGGGGTGGCCAGGTGTTTTGATGCGGGCTTTTGCCGCTTCTGCCTTTTCGGCGCGTACATCACAGATGGCATTGATCTGCACGCCTTCGATATAACTTACGCGTTCCACAGCGGCAGACCCGCGGTTGCCCACACCTACAAACCCGATGCGCACCGTATCAATTTTGGGGGCCGCATAGCCGCACATGTTGAACCTTTGCGGATGTGCGCTTTCAGCCGCTTTGCGGATGTGGCCCAATTGCCCCGCTGCCGCACTGCTGGTGCTGCAGGCGGGCAGCAACGCGGCGCCGGCGGCAAAGCCTGTCAGTTTTAAGAAATCTCTGCGGTTATTCTTCATGTTACATTTTTTCGAGAAACTTTACGGTTCCCTTCTTTTTCAGTTTTTCAAATTCTTGTATGTATTGCTCCAGCTCGGTGCCGGTAATTTTTCTGCCTGACATAGACACGGGCGCTTCAAACGTAATGTTTGCACTGCTCAGCGCTGCCGCCATGGATACGTCTCCCCACTGCAATATGCCCGGCAGGTGCGCAGCCATGTTAAAGTGATCTACTCCCGCGCGGTTGTCAAACAGGTAGCTGATAGGGGCGTTTTGCAGTGTAACGGCCTGTACATTGTCATACAGGGCTGCCTGGAAGAGGGCGGCCAGCCCGGCTTCCCCTGCGGCACTGGTGCTGATATGCGTGGCGCCCTGCCGGTGCAGCCAGGTATTCACCAGTTGCAATTGATCTACCCATTTTCCCATTACCGTGCTGCCCAGCCAGAGCAGGGAGCGGGAAAGCGTGTGAAAAGCAGGTAGCTTGCCATCTATGGCCGTAGCGGCGGCAGAACGGCCGCGGCCGGTGCCCCAGAGGTCCAGCATCACTACGCCCGCATCCACATCTTCAGGCACGGCGGCGCCAGCCACAACTATGTAGCTGTGCGAACCATTGCGAGGCGCGCGATGCAGCAGGTATGTGATCTCATTATTGGCGGCAGTGATGCTGATGCTGTCCCATCCACCGGCGCTGCCGGTGCGTACGGCTTTTTTGATGCTGCCGGGGGCTGGCAGTAACAGTACTTCGCGCAGTGCCTGTTTTTCATGGTCATTGGGCCGGAATGTTCTTTTTAGCAGCAACCCCTGTTGCCGGCAGTAGTCTGCCGTGGTGACCACCAGCGTATCCCGCTTGCCGGCGGGAAAGGTCATCAGTTTTTCTTCTGGCTGCGGGGCAACCGGCTTTATCGCCACCGGGGCACCGTTGCCCTGGCCTTTCAGTTGCAGGTCAAACCAGCCCAGCATGGCGGCCTGCATTTCCGGCCAGTAGCCATGGGTAGTATCAAACAACTGGTGCTGCAATTGGTCCCGTGCTTTCAATAACGAAAATATCTGTTGCGCACCGGCGTAGCTGCGTTGCATTTGTGCAGGTGCAAAGGCCCTGTTGTTGTCTTTCAGCGCATTAAATATCTTCAGGCCGCGGGGCGCTACCATGGCAAGTACGCCGGCTTCTTCCGTAAAGGTGAGGCCGCCGGGCAGCAGTTCGCAGATGCAGTTGCTGTTCATGATGTAGGATTCAAACGTCCCTACGCTTACCACGGGTATGGCGGCCCTGATGCGCTCGTCCATAGCGGCCAGCCACATGGCCTGGTTGCCGCCGCCGCTGGCGCCTGTTGCGCCGATACGTTTGACATCTACGTACGGTAAAGTACAAAGCAGGTCTACAGCGCGGATATTATCTGATATCTGCATGCCCATCAGCGATGTGCCCACGTTCATCAGTGAGGCGCCCAGGCACGAGCCGTGATATTCGTGCTCACCGTGTATGGTGGTCCTTTCTCCCGCACCCCAGGCATCCATGCTCAGGCAGACGTAGCCGTGCATGGCCAGCTGCTGCGCAACAGACTGGAAGAGTTCACTGTTGCGCCCGCCTTGCCAGTGGCCGTGGGTAAGCACCACGGCAGGGAAAGGCCCTTCACCCTCCGGCACGTACAGGCTGGCGGTAGCATACACACCTGGCCGTGTCTGGAAATAGATGCTGCGAATGCTGTAGCCCTGCATATTGAGACGCCCGGTTTCCCGCATGTCTGGCGGCAGGGTATGATTGGTAACGGCGCCGCTGTGCCGCATTATTTTCTGGTACAAGGCAGCGCGCTGCTGCTTCCAGGCGGCTGCGCTACGGGGCAGGGTACGGGCATGAAAGGCCTTTGCCGCCTGTTGCTCCAGTGCGTGCCGGATGGGATCGCTTTGTTGTGCGGAGAGGTGCATGCCGGTTAAAAGAAATAATATGATAAAGGGTAGTTTCATACAAGATCAATCTACGTCCCACCAAACTCTTGTGGCCGTATTGTCTGGCCCCCCAAGCATTTGCCGCGCTTTTTCAAGGGCTGCCCCGTTGGTGGAGGCCTCTACGGAAGAGTAGGGCAGGCGTTTGATGAATGCACCGGCCGGCAGGTCGCTGTTATCGCTTTGCAACACGGGGTACATCACCGGATAGCCGCTGCGGCGGAATTCCGCCCATGCCTCCTGCCCGTCCGGATACAGGGCCAGCCATTTTTGTGTGCCTATCTGCAAACGCTGCGTGCTTTCTGCGGCAGCCCATTTTACCGGCGTGGCCGCTACGGCGGGAGAGCCGGCTTCATCTCCCGGTGCTGCCGGCACAGCGGCTGATGTAATATAGGCATTAATCACGGCAAGGTCACTAATACCCCATTCCCGCAGGCTGGCGGCAATACCTTTTTCATATAGTTCCTGCGCCGAGCCGTCCATATTCCAGCCGTTCAGCGCCCCCTCCGCGCGCAGGAACCATGCTTCGGCCGCGTGCATAACCGGCTGCGTAGCTTCCAGCTGGCCTATCCACGTAGTTCCATTCCAGTTTACCCAGCGGGGGCCTACATTGGAGGTTTGCGCAGGCCGGTTGCCGGGTTTGTTGATATCTGTAGCGGAAGAGCCGTTACGGAGTCCTTTGAATTGACCGCTAGCTACCGCCGGTTGAAAGTACACAGGCAGGCGGGGATCGTTATATCCCTTGAGGTAAGAGGCCATGGTGGAGCTCATGGAAAACTCGTTGTTCACCGCGTTGGTAGCAAGGCCGTTGGCATCATCTCCTTTTGCAGACCTTTTGATGTAGGCGCTATGAGAAGGTTCTGTCATTACGCCGCCGGCTACAGCAGCCTCTGCTTCTGTTTTGGCACGGGCTGGGTCAATGCGGGAAATGCGCAGGGCCAGCCGCAGGCGCAGCGTATTGGCAAAGCGTATCCACTGTTGTACGTTGCCTTCGTAAATAATGTCATAGTTGCCGAATACATTGGCAGCTGTGCCGGCTTTCAGGTGGGTGACGGCAGAGTCCAGGCGCTTGAAGAGGTCGTCATATATTTTGTCTTGCGGGTCATATGCAATGCTGCTTTTGGCCTGTCCGGCCTCAAAGTAGGGCACGGGCCCGTAGTAATCCGTGAGGCGGTGAAATGTATAGGCCATCATAATATTTGCCAGCGCATATTCTCCGGAATTGCGCTCTGTGTTGTCGAAGATGGTCTGCAACTGTGGAAGGGTGAGCACGTAGGTGATGATGCCGGGGCGGGAAAGCCAGGTATCATTCATCACGTACCGGTCTGTCTGAAAACTGGTAGTGGTCAGTGCAAAGTATTGCGCATACAGGTCCGGCATCAGGATGGAAATGGTTTGATAGTATGGCCGGTGAATGGTGGCGGCAGACTGTGCGCGGGTAAACATGAAGGGCAGTTCCCTTGCCCCCGCGTCTGACAATTTAGCGGGGTTTTTGTTCATGTCGTCAAACTTCCCGGTGCAGCTGGTGAACAGGGTGGCGGCCAGCAGGAAATAAAGCATATTCTTTTTCATGATCATTGCTTTCAGGTTTTTAGAATGACAAGCTGAGGTTCAGGCCAATGCTGCGGGTGATGGGCAGTATGCCGGACTCTATGCCCTGGTAGTTGCTGGAGCCGATGGCCACTTCAGGGTCTACGGGAATAGTTCGTTTGCCGATGCCGGGTATGTCAAGCAGGGATTTGCCGCGGTAGAAAAAGAAGAGGTTGCGGCCCGTGAGGGAAAGCCTCGCGTTTTTCACCAGCTTGTTTTGCCAGTCAAAGTCATATCCCAGCGAGAGTTCGCGCAGGCGGAAGTTGGTGGCGCTGTAGGCAAAGAACTGGCCATACCCGTTTCTGCCGCCCTGGGAAACCTGCGTCCATAATTTCTCTGCGGTAATAGCGGTGGTGTTGGGTGTGCCGTCAGGCTTCAGACCGGGCAGCACCAGGCCGCCGTCTCTGTATTTCGTAGTATAGTCTGCTATGCCGAAATACGCCATCATGGCGTCTGTGCCAGATATCACTATGCCGCCCACGCGCCCGTCTATCAGCATAGATAAATTGAATTTTTTGTACTGCAGCTGGTTACTCCAGCCAAGGGTGTAGTCCGGGTTATAATTACCGATCTTCTGCAGCGCGGTCACCGCCGGCAGGCCGGCAGTGGTAACTAGGTACTGCCCGGTTTTGCTGTCTTTAGACCATACGTAGTCATAGATGTCTCCGTACATGCCGCCGGGCTTCACCAGCAGGCTGCCGAAGCCGGTGGCCGTTGTGAGCGCGGCCTGCGTAACGCCGGGGCTCAACGATATGGCCTTGTTGCGGTTCAGCGCAAAGTTGAGTGAACTGTTCCAGGTGAAGTGCTGCTGCCGTACTGGTGTACCCGTCAGCATTACTTCTACGCCCTGGTTCTGGATGTTGCCGGCGTTGATGTACTGTTGATTGTAGCCGCTGGGCTGCGGCAGGCCTATAAATATCAACTGGTTGTAAGTATTGCTTTTGTAAACGGTGGCATCAAGTCCCAGCCGGCCATCCAGGAAACGCCACTCCATACCGGCTTCCCAGGATTCTGTTTTTTCCGGCTTGAGATCGCTGATATATTTGACCTGGTCTCTGGCTACAAAACCATTGCCCGCGCCAAGGGAATAAGTGTAGGTCTGTATCAGCAGGTAGGGATCAGCATCGTTGCCCACCTGTGTATAGGCGGCGCGTACCTTGCTGAAGGTGATCCAGTCCGGCAACTTCAACATGTCGGAAAGGATGGCGCTAAGACCTATGGATGGATAGAAATAACTGTGTGGTGCCGGCAGGGTGGAAGACCAGTCGTTACGCGCGCTGACGTCCAGGAATAACTGTTGCCTGAAATCAAGCTGGGCGTTGCCATACACCGATTGTATCTCTTTTTCTACCGTGAGGTTGGCGAATGCCGGGGTGGCGGCAAAGTTCAGGTTGAACTGGTTGGGAATGCTGAGGCCGTTGGCGAAGGATTGCGAAACATATCCGCGGTTGCGCAATACGGCGGCGCCTGCATTATAATTGATGCCGAAGCTGCTGCCCAGTTTGTTGTTGCCTGAAATCAGCACGTCCATATTCCGTTCCCAGCGGTTAATGTAGGCTTCCTGGTAGCGGCCGCCCGTGAGCGTGGGCATGGGGATAGTGCCGAAGTGATAGCTGCCGGTAATTTTATCATCGTACCGGTCAAGGCTGTACCGCCCCTGTACGCTCAGCCAGTCAGTGAGCTGGTATTTGGCGAGGCCCATGAGCGTAGTGCGGTTGCGCTCTTCATTGAGCGCGGTGCGGTGTACATCCCAGTATGGGTTCTGGAAAGCGGAGCTGGTAGTCCAGTACACCGGTACCGGCTGACCGGCTTTGTCAAGCTGCTCGAAATTGCGGAGCGAATCCGGGTGCATGTCCCGCGGCATGATCAGGGCTTCGTTGGTGACACCGTTATCTCCCAGGCGGGGTTTGTTTTTGATGACCTGGTTCATATAGGTCACCTTTACGTCTGTAGTAAGGCGTGGCAGCAGCTCGCCGGTGAGGCGGAGGTTCAGCGTGTTCCTTTCCAATTTGTTTTTAGGCACAATGCCGTTGTTGGCATTGTGTGTGTAGGAAGCATACCCCTTCAGTTTGTCTGTGCCGCCGGAGATGTTCACCGAGTTATTCAGGGTAACGCCGGTGTTGTAAAAATCCCGTACGTTGTTTTTGTAGGTAGTGGCCGGTGCTCCCCAGCTTTCTCCCGCTTGTGCGCCATATACGCCGCCGTTGCCGCGGCCGTAGGTGTTTTGCAGGTCCATCAGCAGGTAAGGCCTGTCTATGGCCACCCCGCCGTTATAGTTCATAGATACTTTGCCGCTTTTGCCTTTCCTGGTGGTGATGATCAGCGCGCCATTAGCAGCGCGGCTGCCATACAGGGCGGCTGCGGCAGGGCCTTTGAGCACGGTGATAGATTCTACATCGTCCGGATTGATACTGGCTGCCCCGTCACTGCCGGAGTAGCCGCTGGCAATGCTTTTCTGCTGGGTGGCCACCGTATTGGCAGAACCGCTGCCGCCGGGTTCGGTGGTCATGGTGTTATCAATGGGTACGCCGTCTACCACTATCAGGGCGTTGTTGTTGCCGCTGATGGAGCGGTTGCCGCGCAGCACTACCCGCACAGCGCCTCCCGGGCCGGTGGCGGCGGGGGTGATAACGGCGCCCGCCACCTTGCCGCTCAGGCTGTTCATGATATTGGCACCCGGCTGGCGTACCGCGGTAAGATCAGTATTGTTCAGCTGCTGTGTGGCATAGCCCAGCGAACGGGTTTTCCGTTCAATGCCTAACGCGGTTACCACCACTTCCCCCAGTTGCGAAGCAGACTGTTGCAAGGTAATATTGAGCACTGTTTGTGCGCCTACCGGTACTTCCTTTTTTTCGTAACCAATAAAGGAGAATACCAGCACCGCGTCTGCTGCAGCCTGTATGCTGAAGCTGCCGTCTACGCCCGTGGCCGTGCCTTGCGTAGCGCCTTTTACACTTACGCTTACGCCCGGTATGGGAGCCTGCGAAACCGCGTCTTTAACCGTGCCTTTGACGGGCTGGTTTTGCGCCGGGAGAGATACCGGCAGTATGAAAGCGAGCATTAACAGGCAATAGAAATGCCCTGCATGGAACATGCATCTATTCATAACAATAAGGATTATTGATTAAATGATTCTGGCTGTAACTGAGATTGTATCCGAATGTACAATCACCTGCCCGGCTGTGCAAAAAAAACAGCGGCAACGTTATCGGTAAATCAGCGTATATTTATTTGAACAGACAGTTATTTCAAGGAGGGATGAATGCGCAAACATTACGCTACTATAAAGGATATTGCCAATGCCCTGAATGTTTCTTTTGCCACCGTGTCAAGGGCCCTGCGGGACGCGCATGATGTAAAGGCCGAAACACGGGAGCTGGTGCTGGCCAAAGCCGCGGAGCTGAATTACCGGCCTAACCTGAATGCCAAGGGACTGGCGCAGCACCGCAGCTACAACCTGGGCGTGGTACTGCCCGGTATCACCAACTATTACTTTTCCACGGTTATTACGGGTATACAGGAAGTGGCCTATAACAGCGGCTATAATCTTATCCTGTACGTCACCAACGATAGTGCAGAGCGCGAGCGTGACATGATCCGCAACCTGGCGCTGAGCAGCCTTGACGGCCTGCTGGTATGTGTTTCGTCTGATTCTGATGATGGCAGCGGCTTTCAGGCAATGATAGATGATGGCGTTCCAGTGGTGTTCTTTGACCGGGTGGCGGAACAGGTGAATACCTCAAAGGTGGTGCAGGATGATTATAATGGCGCCTTTGAGGCCACGGAGCACCTGGTGCAGAACGGCTACCGGAAAATTGCGCATATAGCCGGCCCCGAAGGGTTGACCTTTACGCGCAACCGGCTGAAGGGCTATAAAGATGCGCTGAAAAAACATGGCCTGCCCTTAAAGCAGGAATGGATCATTTACTCCGGCTTTTCCCAGGAGCATGGAGAGCAGGATGCGGCCATGCTCTGGCAGTGCCGCAGCCGGCCGGACGCTATTTTTGCGGTGAATGACCGGAAGGCGGTGGGCGCCATGCTGGCCTTGAAAAAACTGGGTGTACAGGTAGGGCGGCAGGTAGGCGTTGTAGGGTTCACGAATGACCCTGTGGCTTCTATTATCTCACCTTCCCTGACCACTATTGCAGAGCCCGCTTTTGAAATAGGGAAGATCAGCTGCCAGCTGCTCCTCAATCACATAAAAAAGAAACGCTTCGACCCAAAAGAAGTAGTTTTGCCCGGCAAGCTGATTGTCCGGGAATCCAGCCTCAAAGTTTGAGGCACGCTTTTTGTTTGTAGCCCGCCGATCAAATTTTTGTTAATCTTCAATTCTAACCAGGAAATCATGATGAAACTTCGACAAGCGCTCGTTTTGTTAACCGCAACGCTTACGCTGGCTTTTGTGCTGCCGGCCTGTAAAAAAGACAAGAAAGATGCAGCCCCAAAAGAAAAGCCCGGGCAAATAAAGGGCATGGGAGATATGGCCGGAACGCCGGAAGGAACACCTTTTGAGCTGCCCGCCAGTATAAGCCTGGCCGGAAAGATCACAGGTAGTAGCTGTGACACGGTGTATGAACGGGGTAGCGGCATGCATGTAGAGGTATGTATAGCCCTGTTTAATAGCAGCGGTACAGACGTGACGTTGGTTGTTCCGGCAGGGCTGGTTATACTGGCTGATGAGGAAAGATACCAGCATGGCCTGGTAGTGCAGGAAACGCGCATTTTGCTGAAAGCCGGTCAGATCACCCGCTGCAGCCTTGGCACCTATTGCATCAATGCCAGCAAGGCCAGTTCCAGTGCGAGTGCTACATACACCATTGGCCCCATTACCAATAGTGTGCTGATCAAAGAGTTGCTGGACCTGCTAAAGAACAAAAAGATCAACGTAGAAGATTATCCGGCAGATGATGAGGCCTACGGTGAAGCGTCGAGCGCAGTGCAAGGCGCCGTATGGGGCATTACGGATTTTGAGGGGCTGCAGTACTTCAGGGACGAATTATTGAAACTTCCGAATAAATGATACCTGGCCGCTGGTGCGCTGGTGCGGTCAATCAGAACACGGACCGGTGTGCCGGGATGTTGCCAGCGGGAGCCTACCGGTGCAGCCCTTTCTTGCGCAAAAAGGCAATCAACTCTTCCGGAAGATCTGTTTGTATAATGTTCACAGCGGGGTATTTGGACAGCAACTGTGCAAACCCGGAGCCTGGTATTTCCTTCTCTGCTTTGTCATATTTGCCGAGGGCATTGAGCCATACGCGGGCGCCGGTTTTACGGATGCTGCCGGCCACTTCTTCCGTGTAAAAAGACTCGTCTATATGAACGGCGGGGAATTTGGCCATTTGCAGGATGGCGGCCGTTTCTCCAGGGTTGTAGGCGCGCGGCATGATGGGCACTTGCGGGTCCCAGCTGTGTAATTGGGCTGCCTCTTTATAGTCGTACAGAAAAAACAGGGCCTGTTCCCTGGTGCCGGTGGCTTTCAGCAGGTCACAGGTTTTGCGGGCGGCCTCCGCATTGTCTGCCTTGAAATCAATATCGATGAGTATCTGGCCTTTCACCAGCTGCAGGGCGGCTTCCAGCGTAGGTATCTTTTCCGCTGTAGGCTGGCCGCTGTGCAGCAGGGGGAACTGTTGCAACTGTGCATACGTATAATCTTGCGTGCCGCCGGGCTGGCCGGTGGTACGGGTGATGGTTTTATCATGCATCAGCACCAATACCCCGTCTTTCGTTTCCCGCACATCCAGCTCCACAATGTCTACGCCCAGGCGGATGGCTTCCCGGATGGCGGCCAGGGAGTTTTCAGGATGGCTCAGGTGCGGCCCGCGGTGAGCAGCCACCATTACCCGCTCCGGGCGCTGCCTGAAATCCTGCAGGATACTGTCAACACGGGAAGATTGGGCATGCAGGGAAACTGCCAGTATGGTGAAAAAACAGGTGATAAGGAATTTCATGTCATCAGTTTTTGCGGTGCATAAATATCTGATTCTTTTCAGAATATTTCACGGGTAGTATGTGAACGCTGCGTTAAATGCCCTGCGTAATTATTGGTAACTTTATATATGCTGAAGAAGAAAAAGCAGCGCAAGTACCTGCAGAAAAGACGGCATGCCATTCGTTGTTACCTGGCGGATTTTGCCGCTTCCTCCAGCCCGGAGGCATTGCATCAATTGCGGGTGGAAATAAAAAAGCTGAGGGCTTTTGCCCGTTTTGTCGTACCTAAGGCCGGTGAAGCGGTGGAAGCCCTTCGTAAAATGTTCCGCAAGGCGGGCCAGATCAGGGAAGCAGACCTTAACCTGCTACTGATAAAAAAGTACCGCCTCGCCAATACTACCCTGGAAGCCGGGCAAAGCCGCCTGTTGCAGCAACGGTCACGCAGCTTCCGCGCATATACCGCCTACTACGGCGGGCAAACAGGGAAAGTGGTAGCCATACTGGTCCAAAAACTGAAGCCCCTCCGCAACCGCCGCGTCAGACGCTGGTTCAAAGACCAGTTGCGAAAAACCGCAACGTTGTTGGCAGCGCCTTTCCCCTGCCAGTTACACAACGCACGTAAAAAGATCAAGGCATTGCTGTACGTGCATGGCCTGGCGCCGGGACGGTTGCCGCTGAACACAGATTATCTGCATGCCTTGCAGGAACACATAGGCCGCTGGCACGATGTGGTTGTGGCCGCTGCGCTGGTGCCCGAGGGGAAAGCCCATACCCGGCTGCAACGGGCACAGCAGGCGGAGGAGCGGCGGATAGGGGAGGCGGCCAGGGATTTCATGCAGAAAGCGTCTACCGGTACCGCCTGAATTTCCATCATAAAAACGCATTGCCTGCCGCATTCTTTTTGTAAGTTGCTGAAAAAAGAACAGGCATGGAACGTACCAGTTTTGAAGACGAAAAGTTTGAAAAAATTGATTATTCAGCAACCACGCTGCCCAAGGGGGAATATGATAACTGCAGCTTTGAGAACTGCAACTTTGCCGGAGCAGACCTTTCCAATATCAGCTTTTCTGAATGTACTTTCACCGCCTGCAACCTGGGCCTCGCCAAACTCAACAAAACTTCCCTGAAAGACGTGCGCTTTAAGGACTGCAAGCTGCTGGGCCTGCATTTCGAACATTGTAACGATTTTCTTTTTGAGGTGCATTTTGAGAACTGTGTGCTCAACCTCGCTTCCTTCTTTGGCCGCAAGCTGAAAAACACCCGTTTTCATACATGCACGCTGCATGAAGCCGATTTTACCGAAGCAGACCTTACCGCCACCGTGTTCAGCCAATGTGACCTGGCCGGGGCCACCTTTGTCAACACCATTTTACAGAAGGCAGACTTCCGCACTGCATATAATTATCAGATAGACCCGGAACTGAACCCGCTCAAAAAAGCGAAGTTCTCGCTGGACGGACTGCCCGGGCTGCTTGGGAAATACGACATAGATATAGCGTAACACCAACATCGATGATCCCATAACTGCTGTAGTTCAATGCAGGCTTGCAGGTAAATTTGCGGGTTTATTCCTGATTTTATGCTTTGAAATGCATTTTTTTGCCGGTTTGTAAAAATTAATGCTTATATTGTGCAATACCAAAATCAGCTTAGCCATGCTAAAAAAGGAACGGCAATCCTTCATACTCCGCCAGGTGAACCTGCATAACAAGATATTGTCGGTAGACCTGAGCCAGCAAATGGACGTATCGGAAGATACCATCCGCCGTGATCTCAACGAAATGGCGGAGCAGGGCAAACTGATCAAGGTGCATGGCGGGGCCCTGTCCAAATCTTTCCACCTCTCTATTGCCTCAGATCATGTATATGCCCTGAGCAGCAAGAAACACATTGCCATGAAGGCCTGCCGCCTCATTAAAGACGGGATGTACGTGCTCACCACGGGCGGCACTACCATCATAGAGCTTGCAAAGGCCTTGCCGCCGGAGCTTTCCGCCACCTTCATCACCGTCAGCCTGCCGGCCGCGTATGAGTACATTCACCATCCTAATATAGAAGTGATCTTCCTGGGGGATAAGATCTCCAAGAACGCGCAGATAGCCGTGGGCGGCAGCGTAGTATCCCGCATCAAAGGGGTGCGGGCAGATCTCTGTTTCCTGGGCCTGAACGCTATTGACCTGCAGCATGGGGTTACAGACAATGACTGGGATGTGGTGGAAGTAAAAAAAGCGATAGTGGAATCTTCAGACCGGGTGGTGCCGCTGGCCATCAGCGAAAAACTGAACACGGCGCAGCGCTTCAAGGTGTGCGATATTGGCGGCATCAACACCCTCATCACAGAGCTGCCGCCGGAAGATGCGGCCCTGCAGCCCTACCGTGACGCCGGAATTGAAGTATTGTAAACTGGAAAACGAATACTCACAAACAAAATAAAAGCATGTCTCCTGTTATCTTGTTCTCATTGGTTATAGCTTACTTCCTGTTGTTGCTGGGCGTTGCCTGGCTAACTTCCAGGAACGCGAACAACGAATCGTTCTTTATCGGCAACCGTGGCTCCAACTGGATGTTGGTTGCTTTTGGCATGATAGGCACCTCACTCAGCGGCGTTACCTTCGTGAGCGTGCCTGGTACCGTAGGCTCAGATGCCTTTACGTATTTCCAGATCGTGATCGGCAACCTCATCGGGTATGGGGTAGTAGCTTTCGTGCTGCTGCCGGTCTATTACCGCATGCAGCTCACTTCCATTTACAACTACCTGCAAAGCAGGCTGGGCTTCCGCTCCTATAAAACAGGCGCTTCATTCTTCATACTTTCCCGTGTACTGGGCGCCACCGCACGGTTGTACCTGGTGGTGAACATCCTGCACCTCACCATTCTCAAAGATTTTGGCCTTCCCTTCTGGGTAGGGGCCTTTGTGATACTGCTGATGATCTTGCTCTACACATTTGAAGGCGGGGTGAAAACAATTGTGTGGACAGACACGCTGCAAACCGCCTGTATGCTCATAGGCTTGCTGGTGTGTGTGTGGTACATTCTCAATGACCTGGGGCTGAGCCTGCCGCAAGGCGTACAGGCGCTGTCTGACAAGGGATACTCCAATATTTTTGTAATGGACCCAGACAGCAGGTTTTTCTTCGTAAAACAGATTGTGGCCGGTGCGTTCATCTCTATTACCATGACGGGCATGGACCAGGAAATGATGCAGAAGAACATCAGTGTACGCACCCTGAAAGATTCCCAGAAGAACATGATGACCTTTGCCGTGATCTTCATGCTGGTGGTGCTGCTGTTCCTCTTCCTGGGCGGCCTGCTGTACCTCTTCGCTGAAAGCAAGGGCATTGCGGCTACCGGTGATGCGCTGTTCCCGACTGTTGCGCTGGAATACATGCCGGGCGCAGTATCTATCATTTTCATCATTGCGCTCATTTCTGCCCTTTTTCCCAGCGCAGACGGGGCCATTACCGCGCTTACCGCGTCTTTCTGTATAGATATACTGGGCATTCAGCGTAATTCCGCGCTCAGCGATGCCAAACGGAAACGCATCCGGCAAATTGTGCATCTGGCCTTTGCCGGCGTGTTCCTGCTGTTTGTGATGGTGTTTAAATGGATGGACAATCCCAGCATGATAGGCCTCATTCTCAAAATTGCAGGCTATACCTACGGGCCGCTGCTGGGCCTTTTTGCCTTCGGCATCCTTACCAAAAGAGCGGTGAATGACAGGCTGGTGCCCTGGGTGGTGGTAATATCCCCCGTTATCTGTTTCATTATTGATCACTACCAGCAGCAATTATTCGGCGGTTTCCAGATTGGGCTGGAGCTGCTCTTTATTAACGGCCTGATCACTTTCCTGGGCTTGTGGCTCGTTAAGGGGAAAACAGCACAGGCATAAACAACATCGTATATGGGTGAACAGGAATTTATAAAAGTGACAGAGCAGCCCTCACACCACCGCCACCTGGAAAAAATGAGCGTGCATGATGTGCTGGTACATATTAATGAAGAAGATGCCGGCGTGCCTGCCGCTGTGCAGAAATCCATACCGGCCATAGAAGCCTTTGTGCTGGCTGCGGCGGATAAAATGTTGGCAGGTGGCCGCCTTTTTTACATCGGCGCCGGCACCAGCGGCCGCCTCGGCATACTGGATGCCTCTGAATGCCCGCCCACATATGGCGTGCCGCATGGCCTTGTAGTAGGGCTCATTGCGGGTGGTGACAATGCCATCCGCAGAGCGGTAGAAAATGCGGAAGATGACAGGGCGCAAGGTTGGGACGATCTGCGGCAATGGAATATTACAGATAAAGATGTGGTGCTGGGCATTGCGGCCAGCGGCACTACGCCCTACGTAATAGGAGCGCTGCAAACCTGCCGGCAGCATGGCATTCTTACCGGCAGCCTTTCGTGCAATCCCGGCAGCCCTGTGAGCCGGGTAGCGGAATTTCCCATTGAAGTTGTAGTAGGGCCGGAATTTGTGACCGGTAGCACCCGCATGAAAAGCGGTACCGCACAAAAACTGGTGCTGAACATGATCTCTACCGCGCTCATGATTCAGCTCGGGCGTGTGGAAGACAATAAAATGGTGAACATGCAGCTCACCAATGAAAAGTTGGTAGACCGCGGCGTGAAAATGCTGATGGAAAAAACCGGCATGGCAGACTATGAAGCCGCTAAAGTGCTGCTGGTGCAGCATGGTTCTGTAAAAAAGGCCATGAGTGCATTGGGAATGTAGTATGGTATAAGTTTTTACGTTTACCCGCTGGTGTTACATATTTGGCATTTTGTTAACATGTTTATTTCGCGTCATGCTATATATTTGAGCCTGTAATGCCAACACCGGCCGCCGTGCATCTACCGGTGGCTGCCGGCCCGTTTAAACGGGTGTTAAACGAGAAACGTACCATGCGCCAGCCTGCTAAAACAAAGAAGTGGATATTCAGGGGCCTGCTGATTGCGGGCATTGTTTTTATTGTAGTAGTAGCTACCGCCGTAATAATACTTTTCACCCAGCAGCAGCGCCTCACCAACATGGCCGTGGCAGAGCTGAATAAACAGTTCAGGGGAGAGCTGGCTATCGAAAAAAGCAATATCGCCCTTCTTCAGAATTTCCCGAATGTTTCCATAGCCTTGCACGGGGTGCGTTTTTTCCCTGACAAGACCAAAACCGGCCGCCCGCTTTACAAGGTAGACCACCTGTATGTGGGCTTCAGCCTGCCAGATGTGCTCAGGCAGAAATTCAACGTACGCCGCCTCTTCCTGAAAGGTGGTTACCTGGAGCTGGTGCGGGAAAAGAACGGCCAGCTGAACCTGGCCGAGGCTAAAAACATGCAGGCGGATACTACTGCCGCTCCTGCAGGCAGCGGCACCAGCAGCTTTGAAATAGACCTCCGCAAAATGGTGGTGAGAGATATCAGCTTGTCTTTTTCCGACAAAACCAACGGGCAAAAAATCAGTACACACATTGCTAAACTGACCTCCTCTTTCAAAACAGACAGCAGCCTGCTGGCAGTAGCGCTTGACAGTGATATGGAACTGGACTTTACAAGTCCTGCCGATACAGTACTTTTCCGCCACAAACACGTAGAGCTTGATCTGGAGGCCAGCTATCATAAAAAAGAACGTTTCCTGCGCCTCACCGCCGGAGGCTTCAAATTGCAGGATGCCGCGTTCAATGTAGAAGGCACGGCCGGTTTTGCCGGGCAAAGCCATGTAGATTTCAAGGTGAGCGGAGACAAGCCGGACGTAGACCTGCTGGCGGCCTTCATTCCCGGAGATGTGGCCACAGCGCTTAAACCTTTCCGGTACGACGGGCGCATTTATTTTAACGGCATGGTGAAAGGCGCCATCGGGAAAGACCAGCTGCCGCTCATTGAAGTGTCTTTTGGCTGTGAAGATGCCTGGTTCCTGAACACCGGGGCAGATAAAAAAGTAGACCAGCTGGGTTTCCGGGGTTTTTATACCAATGGCAGTGAACATTCCCTGCGCACCTCTGAACTGCATATGACCAATGTGAAGGCACGGCCGGGCAAGGGCATTTTTGAAGGGAATTTTGTAGTGCGCGATTTTACGGACCCGCATGTGCTGATGCAACTCCGGTCTGAACTGGAGCTGCAGTTCATTGGTGAGTTCCTGGGCATTCCCGATCTGCGGCACATCACTGGCACTGTAAAGCTCAATATGGATTTTAAGGAACTGGCAGATCTGGACATGCCGGAGCAATTTGTCAGCAAACTGAAAGAAGGCATACAAAGCGAATTGACGGTAGAAAACCTGTCTTTCCGCATTCCCGGCTACCCGCACCCCGTGCAGGATATGAACTTGCACGCGGAAATGAGGAACGGCCGGATTGTGCTGGATACGTTGCGCCTGCGCGCGGGCAACTCAGACCTGCGTATGAACGGCTCTCTCAGTGATCTGACCGCCCTGTTGCATGCGCACAACAAACCGGTTTCGCTCCATCTCAACATCAGCAGCAATAAACTGGTGCTGAAGGAACTGTTTGCTTACGATACTGCGTTGGCCGCAAAAACGGAAGAAGAGATAAAGAACTTTCACATCGGCATGTCACTGGCTACTACGGTGCAGCAGCTGCGGAACCCTGCGCCTTTGCCCAAGGGGGAGTTTGAGCTGGAACAATTGCGGGCTTCGTTTAAAAAATATCCGCATGCTTTCCACGATCTTGGCGCCAAACTGCTTATTACCGATACTTCGCTGCTGCTTCGCAATTTTGCCGGCATGATAGACGGGTCTGACCTCCGCTTCAGCGGCCGGGTGCTGAATTATCAGCTTTGGTTCCAGCCTTTCAAAAAAGGGAAAACCCAGCTGGCCTTTGATTTTAAATCAACCCGCTTTGCCATGGAAGACCTGCTGGGCCCTGTAAGCCGTAGATACGTACCGCCTGGTTACCAGCAGGAAGAAGCGGCCAATGTGTGGCTGCGCGCAAGGGCAGACCTCCGGTACGATACCACGTTTAAATTTGCTAAAGTACATATTGCGAACATTTCCGGCTCGCTGAAAAAGCATGGGGTGCAACTGGAGAATATCAGCGGCAACCTGTTGTACGGCGCCAATAAGATATTGAAGATAGACACGCTGAAAGGTACCATCGGCCGCAGTGACTTCAACATCAGCCTGCGCCTTTTCAACGGTAAAGACAAGCAGATGAAGAAACGGACCAACTATTTCTATTTCCGTTCCCGCTTCCTGGACGTAGACCAGTTGGGTGGTTACAGCTTTGTCCCGGAGCCCTCACCCACTGCGCCGGCTACGGTAAAAGTGGCGAAAGCGGCGCCTGACTCTGCTGCCCATGCAAAGTCTTTCAACATCTTCACCATCCCTTTTACTGACTTTGAAGTAAAAACAGACATTGGCCGTTTCAAATACAACCGCCTCTGGTTGCAGGGCCTTACCGCGCACCTGCGCATGCAGGAAGACCATTATATTTACGTAGATACCCTCGGCTTAAAGGTAGCTGGAGGCGCCATAGGTATCAAAGGCTACCTGAACGGCAACAATCCTGAAAAGATCTACTTCCGCAGCCGCATCAATGTAGATGACGTTGACCTGGAGAAAATGATGATCAGGCTGGACCATTTCGGGCAAGACCTGGTGATCAACAAAAACATTAAAGGCCGCCTGAGCGGCCACATCCGCAGTCATGTACAGGTACACCCCAACCTGGTGCCGCTTATGAATGATACCAAAGCGGAACTGGACGTGGAAATACGTAACGGCAGCCTGGTTGATTTTGCTCCCATGCAGGCTATGGCCGGTTATTTCAAAGACAAGAACCTCAGGCTGGTACGCTTTGACACCCTGCGTAACGTACTTACTTTTACCAATGGCGTGCTCAACATTCCCGCTATGAATATCAATTCATCCCTGGGTTTTATGGAAATATCCGGTAAACAGTCGCTAGACCTGAATATGGAATATTACATGCGCGTGCCAATGAAAATGGTGACGCAGGTAGGCTTTCAGGCCTTGTTTGGCAGAAAGCAGAGCGAAGTGGATATAGACCAGGTAGATGAGATAGAGTACCGTGACAAGGATAAGAAGACGCGGTTCATGAGCATCAAAGTAACCGGTACGCCTGATAATTACAAGGTAGGGTTGGGTAAGGCGAAATCCTGATACATGTGGGCTTGACGTTAACGCTGTTCAAACACACATTCACCCGTTGGCCCTTTCAAAATCAAGCAGCCACTTTTTGCGGAAAATGCCGCCTCCATAGCCGGTAAGGTTCCCGTCTTCCCCGATCACCCGGTGGCAGGGAATAATGATAGAAATGCGGTTCATGCCATTAGCGGCCGCCACGGCGCGTATAGCTTCCGGCCTGTTTAGTGCTGCTGCCTGGCCTTTATAGGAGCGGGTAGTACCGTAGGGAATGGTTTGCAACAGGTCCCATACAGATTGCTGGAACGGTGTTCCCGGAGTGAATAGCGGTACGGTGAAGTGTTTCCTGGTACCGGCAAAATATTCGTCCAGTTCCTGCTGCAGCTGCGTGAAGTGATGGTTATGGCCGGGAATGATGTGGGCGTTCAGCATTTTTGACAGCGCTTTCAGCTCCGTGCCCAGTATTTTCCGGTCAGTAAATTCCAGCAGGCAGACGCCCTGCTCCACGGCGCCGGCAAACATGGTACCGAGCGGTGTTTCCAGCCGCGTCATGTTGATGACCTGTTGCTGCCGGCTGTTAGATGGAGACACCCCGAAAACAGATTTGAAAGAATCTCCAAACCCGCTCAATGACTCGTAGCCTGCGTCAAAAGCCGCCGAGGTAACAGGCTCTCCCTCCTGTATTTTTTTAAAAGCTGTGTTGATGCGGAACATGCGCTGGTAAGCGTGGAAAGTGATGCCATGGTTTTTCAGGAACCAGCGCCTGATCTTGCTGGGTTCTATGCCCTTCTGCAGCAGGTCTCCATCGTTGAATTTCCGGGACGGGTCTGCCTGCAGCGCCTGCAGCACATCCCTGATGAAGGCCGGCGTTTCGCCGTTCCTTTCAAGCGGGCAACACACCTTGCAGGGCCGGTAGCCTTTTTTCAGCGCCTCCGCCGTGGTGTTGAAAAACTCCACGTTTTCCAGCTTCGGCTTCCTGGCCGTGCAGGTAGGGCGGCAGAAAATGCCCGTTGTTTTTACCGCGGTGATGAAGCTGCCTTCAAAGGAAGGGTCTTTTTCTACAATGGCCTGGTACATTCTTTCCCTGGTGAGCATCTGATGTTTTTTTCAAAGGTAGGCCCGTTGGTGGAGGCGGACAACCGGAAATTGAACAGGTATTTTTTCTGTCAAATATATCAACAAACAAAAAAGGCCTCCAGATATGGAAGCCTTTTTTGTTGGAGATTGTCCCCGGTTTTCGCAAACACGGGAAACAACCTCCCAGTGCCTTGTTTTAGTATCCTTCATTCTGCCGCAGGCCCGGCTCTACTTTCAGGCTGTTCTCATGGAACGGCCAGAGGTAGTTATTGGGGCGGAAAGCGCGGTCTTCTATCTTGAGCGTTACTTTCTCGCCGTTCACCATGCGGGTGTGGCCAAGGGCAGGCTCATTCAGCACCTTTTCGGCAATGCGCCAGCGGATGATGTCGTCATACCGGCGGCCTTCACCTGCCAGTTCAATGCGGCGCTCGTTACGGATCAGCTCTATCCATTGCTGCTGAGTGTAGGCTGCATATTTGGGCAGGGTAACGTCTGCATGCGCCATATCCAGGCCAGCGCGGCGGCGTACGTCATTGATGCATTGTTTGGCGAGGGCATCTACCTGGTTCTGCATGATCTTGGCTTCAGCATAGGTCAGCAGTACTTCCGCATAACGGAGGTAGGGGAAGTGCATGTTGCCGCCGGAACGGAACGCATCTGCCGGATCTACGAACTTGCGGAACCAGTAGCCTGAGCGGCTGGCGCGCGGCCGTTCAAAATACATCGGGTTATTGGGATCATAGATATTGATCGGTTCGGTGGCGAACATGTCACCAGGCATGTAGATGCTGGCGGTCAGTCGCGGGTCGCGGTTCAGTTTCGGGTTCAGCTCGTACTCTTCCTTGGTGTGCTGGGGGCTGTTGTCAATTGCGTCTCCCTGCAGCGTCCAGTACGTGTCAATCAGTGACTTCAGGGGCACTACGAAAGACTGTCCATTGCCGGTGCGGTATTGCGGCGCCAGGTGCTGGAAGGAGTTGGTAGCGGAGTTGCCGTGGCTGGCCATGTCCATGGTAAAGATGAACTCCTTGTTGGTTTTGTCTGCCTTGTAGCTGAACAGGTCTGCGTAGCTGGCATGCAGTGAATATTTCTTGCTGTCCATGATCTCTTTCGCCAGCCTTGCAGCATCCTCATAGCGCCCGAAATACAGGTAATAACGCATGATGATGCCTTTAAGAGAATAGCGGTTGAACATGTAGGCGTCAGACGTATACTCGTCCGGCGGCAGGTTGTTGGCCACATTTTCAGCCATCGGGAAAAGGTCTGCAAGGATCTCTTCCTGCGATTTCGGAGTTTGTGTGGCAGAGCCCAGGTCTGCCGGCTCCAGGTAGTACGGCACGCTGCCCCAACGGGAAACCAGCCAGAAGTAGTGCCAGCAGCGGATGGCTTCCAGCACGCCTTTGTACTTGGCACGCACGGCCTCATCTTCCACGTACGGAATATCCGCATTGGCAATGAACACGTTCAGGCGGCCGAGGTGCTTCATGTGCAGCTCGTAGTAGTACAGGAACGCGGTGGTGTTGGAGTTAAAGTTGCCGTTGGCGATGAGCTGATGGTGATGGCCTTCGCTACGGCTGTATGCATTGTCCGTTTTACCGTCTTCCATGTACGGCAGTTTTGCCGTAAGGCCCGGGCCTGAGAAAACGTCCAGCATGCTGGAATATACCACACGGCGAAGGTCTTCTTCCGTATTGAAGAATTCGGAGAACCGGGTGGCGGTAGGGTCTGTTTTATCCAGGAATTTTTCGCATCCGGCCAGCGCAGTGGTGGCACAAATCAGGGATGCATAAACTAGTTTCTTCATATGCAGCGAATAAGTTCAATTAGAAAAATGTGGCTTTCAATCCAAGGCTGAATACAGCCATACGGGGGTATCTGCCGTTACCGCCGTTTCTCTCGGGCTCCAGACCTTCCCATTTGGTAAAGGTGATGGCATCCTGGGCGTTCACGTACACACGCACATTGCGGATGGCGGTGCCGATTTTCGGGAACGTATAACCCAGCTGTATCATCTTGAACCGGAAGAAGGAAGCATTGCTCAGCCATACATCACTGAGGTAGGTGTTGGTGCTGGCGCCGTTCCATACACGGGGGAAGCGGCTGTTCTGGTTTTCTGGTGTCCATCGGTTGTCTGCATAGTATTGACGGGGTGCACCCAGTGCGTTGGTGGCGCCGTCTACCAGTACAGGGTAACCTTCCATACCGCCCAGGCGGCCGGTACGTTTGCCCACGCCCTGGCCTATTACTGCAAAGTCCCAACGCTTGTAACCCAGGTTCAGGTTAACTGCGTAGTTCATATGCGGGAAAGGATCGCCAAGATTTACGCGGTCAAGATTATTGATCACGCCGTCACCGTTCTGGTCTATATACTTGATGTCTCCAGGCAATGTATTGGGCAGCTTGGCCACGGTTTTGTCTACGTCTTCCTGGTCGCGGAAGTAGCCATTAGATTGGTAGCCGTAGTAATTGTCTATGGCTACGCCGGGGTACCAGATTTTGTCGGTATTATCTTTGAAGATCAGGGTGTCGGTTGCCTTATAGCCTGCCTTCAGTACTTCATTCTTGTTGTCGAAGAGCATACCGCCGATGCTATAGGTGAAGTCCCCGATCTTGTCACTCCAGTTTGCGCTGATCTCGAAGCCCTTGTTGTTTACCTCACCGATGTTAACAGCAGATTCCAGGTAATAGGAGCCTGTGAGCGGCGGTACGGGGAACTTGTCGTAGATCAGGTCGAAGGAATGCTTCTTGTAAACTTCCGCACCCAGGCTCAGGCGGTTATTGAGTGTGGTCAGTTCCATACCTACGTTCCACTGTTTCTGTTTTTCCCAGGAGAAGTTCGGGTTAGGCATGCGCATCGTCCAGCCCCAGGTGTTCACGATCTCTTCCCAGAGGTAGGGGTCTACGTTTTCGTTACCAATAAGACCGTAAGACGCACGGAACTTCAGGTTGTTGATGGCGCCGCTTTTTACGAGCGGTTGCAGGAAGCTTTCGTTGCTGGCATTCCAGGCAAGCGCCGCAGAAGGGAAGAAGCCCCAGCGGTTGTTAGGCGCAAACTTGCTGCTGCCGTCCCCGCGGGCGGTTACCTCAAGGATGTAGCGGTTGTCGAAGGAGTAGTTGAGCTTGCCGAAGAAAGAGGCCTTGCTGATTTCTGTGAAGTTGGAGTAAGTCCAGTTCATCGCTTCCGCACCAGTGGTGAAGTAGATCTTGTCTTTACTTCCGCGCAGGTTACCTGTGTAGTTTACCAGCAGGCGTGAAGTAAGCTGGCTTCTGGACACGTTTTGAGTAGCATCTACCGCATTGCCCCAGGTGGTAACCGGTTTGCCGTTACCGTCATAGAACTTGAAGGTCCTGCGCTCCCATTTCTCGGCAGATTTGGTGATCAGGTAAGACACGTTACCCTCAATGTTGAGGTTTTTGGTGATGTGATATTTAGGACGGAGGTTGATGGTGCTCCAGTCATGCAGGTAATTTTTGGTACCGCCGCGGTTGATGGAAGCCACGGGGTTGAGGTTGTTGTGCAGCTGATAGTGCTCGTCTATGTTCAGGCCTGTGTTGGGATAATACACCTGTTGTGATGCATTCATTCTCCAGGCCAGGGAATACAGGCCATCACCGTCATCGTTCGCATACAGGCGGTCTACCTGCAGGCGGTGTGCGTAGAAGTCTGCCAACAGCACAAATTTATCGGCAATATTGATGTTGGTGTTGAAACGCGCGGAGAATTTCTGTGAGCCTTCAATGTTGTTGAGGCCGTTCTCGTTGAGGTAGCCCAGCATGAGATTGAAAGTACCTACACCGCCGCCGCCGGATACGCTCAACGTAGTATTGCTGGAGGTGGCGTTCTTTTGGATCACCTCATCCAGCCAGTTTACGCTGGGTATTTGACCAGACGCCATTTTGGCAATGGAATCTTCTGTAAAGGTGGGCGTTTGGCCCTGCATGATCCTGGCTTCGTTGTTCAGGCGCATGTAGTCTGCACCGTTCACGAATTTGGGCAGGTCAATGGGTTTGGAAATACCGTACCAGCTATTCAGGTCAACCTTGAATTTGCCGGTAACACCCCTTTCTGTTTCCACAATGATTACGCCATTGGCTCCACGGGAGCCGTACATAGCGGCCGAAGCAGCGTCTTTCAGCACGGTAATGCTTTTAACCTGGTTGGGGTCCACATCCGTGAGAGACATTTCCATACCGTCTATGATCACCAGCGGGTCTGCGTTTTGCAGGGTGCTGATGCCGCGGATGGAAATGGTGCCGGGCACGCTGCCGGGCAGGTTAGTGGCCTGTTGCATGGTTACGCCGGGAATGGTGCCCGAAAAGGCCTCCTGCAGCTTGGCAATGGGGCGCGTTTTGGCTTGCTTCATGTCCATCTGGGCAACGGAGGAGGCCACGTGGCGGCGTTCCACTGTTGAGAAGCCCATTACTACCACCCCGCTGAGGTCCCGCGTGCCCTGCAAGAGCCTCACATTGATGATGGATTGGCCTTTCACGCTTACTTCCCGGTCCTGAAAACCAATGGAGGTAACAATGAGAATGGCATTGTCATTCGGCACTTTGATCTCATAGGTGCCATCAGGCCCTGAGGCCACACCTATGTTAGTGCCCTTCACCAGTACGGTGGCGCCGGGTATTGGGGCGCCAGTGCTGTCGGCCACCCTGCCGGAAATTGTTTTTTGCTGGGCTGATGCCTGCAACAGGCATAGCATTAGCGACGATAACAGGATAAAGTACTTCATATTTAGGTCGATTGAAGGTTCTAGTCTTTTGGCCTTACATATAAATAAAAAGGCATAACAGGCCCGGCCTGCATCTTCGGCATGCCGCGCAGGATTGTTCACAAAAAAATATCGCTGTTGGAGTGAGAGAGTTCCCGATTTCTTTTATATAAAGCCTGGCTGATAATGTTGGTACTTATTCAAAACGCATATGATACATAATTGAAACAATAATATATATTGTTTTGATTATTAAATTAATTAAAGCGAATAATTGCGTAATTCTATTTAACTTTCCACCGCGAATTCTCCCATTATTTCTTGTATGCGTTTCAAATATGCGGACTATTTTCCCTAAACCGTAAAGTTTTTCCACTTTTTGCACAATCGGAAAAACTTTTATGATTTTTTATAAAAAGTCAAGGTGCGAATAGTAAAATTTATGAAGAAGTGAACATAAATCTGCTAAATCGGGAGCTATTTTCTTTTCATAAAAATGCGAGCAAAAAGCAGTTGCAGCTGAAGTACCGTCTTTTGCAGCATCTCTATACGTGTGGCCCTGCTTCCGTGGCCATGCTTTGTGAAACGCTGGACATTAGTACGCCAACCGCTGTGAAGCTGCTGGCGGAAATGACGCGTTTGCGCATTGTTGAGAAAAAAGGAGTAGGAGAATCTATCGGCGGCCGCCGGCCCGATCTTTTTCGTTTACGCAAGCACGTAGTGTTCATGCTTTGCATAGACATTGAGCTGTTTAAAACGAACATGGTGATCGTGGACAATAACAATAATTTCATGACGCCGATGAAAACGGTCCACGTGGCGCTATCACGCAACCGCGGCGCCTTTTTTGACGCGCTGCTGGGCCATGTTGAGCAACTCATTGCTTCCGCCAATATTAACCGCGATCATCTGATCGGTTGCAGCATTGGCATGCCGGGACTTATTGATCCCTCGTTAGGTGAGAATTACAGCTATCTGCTGGATGAAAGCGGCGGTATGAGCTTGCAGGCAGCCTTTGAAGAAAAACTGGGCATGCCGGTAGTGATCCAGAATGATGTGAAAGGCTCTGCACTCGCAGAGCTGCGCTTTGGTCACGCAGTGGGCAAAAAGAATGTGCTCGTGATATTGATGGACTGGGGTATAGGCCTGGGTATTATTATGGACGGTAAAGTACAGCAGGGCAATTCGGGCTTTTCCGGGGAAATGGGGCATATCCCGTTTGCGGAGAATGGGGAGTTATGTTATTGTGGCAAGCACGGTTGTCTGGAAACAGTAGCCTCCGGCATGACGCTTTCCAAAATGGCCCGCCAGGGTATTTTGTCCGGGCAAAACTCTATCATTAACGAGCTTTCCAACAAAGAAGTATACCGTATCGAAACGGAGATGATCATCAAAGCGGCCAACAAAGGAGATCAGTACTCCATCCAGTTGCTGTCCAACATTGGTACCAACCTGGGTAAAGGCATTTCCATCCTCATACAGCTGTTCAACCCAGAGCTGGTCATCCTGAGCGGCAAAATTGCCGAAGCCCGGCAGTACATCACCCTTCCCATGCAGCAGGCTATCAATACATATTGTATGACGCAGATCCGGGAAAAAACACAGATCGTGTCTTCTGACCTCGGAGATCATTCCCGGTTGCTGGGGTATGCTGCGGAAGGCATCAACCAGTTCTTCTCCGCCATGATTGCGCAGGCCAAGGGTGGATAGCATTTTTATGAAGGCGTGTGCAGCCTGATCAACAACCCTTCGTCCCCGTCTATGCTAAAACTGTTGCTAACAGTGGTACCTTCTACTTCCGGAGAAGTGGCTATTTCTACAGTACCGTTATAGGAAAAATTATCTGGCCGGAAGTAGCCGGGCCTGTGGGTAAGGTTAAGCACTATTAAAAATGAAGGATGGCGTTCGCTGCGCCTGATAAAGGCCAGCAATTGGCTATCAGCATACACGGGCTCATAATTGCCGGAGGCAAGCGCGGGCTCCCGTCGCCTCAGCTGTATCAGGCGCCGGTAAAGAGTGAGCATGGAGTGAGGGTCATGCTGCTGGGCCTGCACGTTCATGCGGGCAAATGTTTTGTCAAGCCGCAGCCAGGGCCTGCCTTCCGTGAACCCTGCATTTTTGCCCTCGTCCCACTGCATGGGCGTGCGCGCAGGGTCTCTGCCCAGGTTCTTGTCTGGCATGTTCAAGCCCTGAGGGTCTTGCATTTCAGCTGAAGGAATAGCCACATCACGCATGCCTATTTCATCTCCATAATAAATGGTAGGCGTGCCCCGCAAGGTAAGCAGCAGCATGGCCGCCACCCTGGCCTGCTGAGAACCCACGCGACTGGCAATACGTGGCCTGTCGTGATTGCTCAGCACCCAGTTGGGCCAGCTTTGTACAGGCAGGGCGCCTTCATACTGGTTAATGGTGGTAGCAATCTGTGTGGCATCCCAGGGTAATGAGAGCAGCAGGAAGTTGAACGGGAGATGTGCGCCTTTGTTATCCACACCATAATAGATCATCAGCTCCTTGATGGGCAGGTACACTTCTGCTATCAGCACGCGGTGCCCTTCATACTCCTCCAGCACGCTGCGCATCTTACGCGTTACCTCCTGCACCTCCGGCCGGTCAGTAGAATAGATGGGCAACAACTGGTCGTACGTGGGCATCTGCGGTGAGTAGTCCGGATTGGGCGGGTTGTTACGCAGTTGTTCGTCTTTAAAAATGAACCAGAGCACGTCCACCCTGAAGCCATCTATGCCTTTGTTCAGCCAGAAGCGCATTACATTGAACATGGCTTCCTGCACATCTGGGTTTCGCCAGTTGAGATCTGGCTGCTCTTTGAGAAAGGCGTGGTAATAATATTGCTGCGTTTGCTCGTCCCACTCCCACGCGCTGCCGCCAAATACGCTCAGCCAGTTGTTTGGCAGGGAGCCGTCAGGCCGCGCATCTTGCCAGATGTACCAGTTGCGTTTGGGATTATTTCTGCTGGAGCGGGATTCCAGGAACCAGGAGTGCTGGTTCGATGTATGGTTGGGCACAAGGTCAAGCAACAGTTTCATACCGCGTTCGTGTACGGCATCCAGCAGCTCCTCCAGGTCTGCCAGGTTGCCGAAGATAGGATGGATGTCTGTATAATTGCTGACATCATACCCGAAATCAGCCATGGGAGAGGGGAACACCGGAGACAGCCAGATGGCGTCAATGCCCAGCCATTGCAGGTAATCCAGGCGGTGCTGAATGCCCTTCAGATCGCCAATGCCGTCTCCGTTACTATCCTGGAAAGAGCGTGGGTACACCTGGTAAATAATGCCTGTTTGCCACCATGGTTGTTGGGTGTTTGCCATGTTGTTGTTTTGTGGGATACTGCACAACATTTCTGCCAGAATCGTTTTCCGTTGGCATAATAATAGCCGGTTTTCATTAAAATCATGATATTATGGAAACTACGAATTATAATGGCGCTGCCGCCGTGCAGAACCCGGTTGAAAAATATCCGAAGCCGCCATACCCCAGGCAGGAGCAGCAAATGCCAGGTGTTGAAAAAGAAATGGACCCGTGCCCGGACCATGGGGAAACCAGTTATAAGGGAAGCGGAAAGCTGGCCGGTCGTAAAGCTGTTATTACAGGTGGTGATTCGGGTATAGGCAAGGCGGTAGCTATTGCATTTGCACGGGAAGGCGCCGATGTGCTCATATCTTACTTAAACGAGCATGAAGATGCAGAAGACACTGTGAAACATGTGGAAGAAGCCGGTAGAAAGGCTGTGCTGATGCCGGGAGACATTGGTAGTGAAGAGCAATGTAAACAAATTGTGGAACGTGCCGTGCAGGAGTTTGGACAGATAGACATACTGGTGAACAACGCAGCCTACCAGATGGCGCATGAATCGCTGCAGGAAATAACCAGTGAGGAGTGGGATTTTACTTTCAAAACGAACATCTACGCCATGTTCTACTTGTGTAAAGCCGCAGAGCCATATCTGAAACCCGGCAGCACCATCATCAATACTACTTCTGTAAACGCGTACACTCCTAAACCCACGCTCATTCCATACACGGCCACCAAAGCGGCTGTTCAAAACTTTACATCCACACTGGCACAGCTATGGGCAGAAAAAGGCATCCGGGTTAACTGCGTAGCGCCCGGTCCTGTCTGGACGCCCCTCATTCCCGGCAGTTTTTCAGGCGAGCAGGTAGAGAATTTCGGTTCCAATACCCCGTTAAAACGGGCGGGGCAGCCAGCGGAAATGGCGCCAATTTATGTGCTGCTGGCCTGTGAAGATTCCAGCTATATGTCTGGCGCCACAGTGCAGGCAACCGGCGGTACGCCTACCATATAAAAAGCCGCGGGCGTAGCCCTACTGCCCGCCTCTTACATTATCGTTATCAATATCTTCATCCCGTTTCTTTGTACGGGAGTACTTGCCGTTTGCCGGGTTATTGCGTGTGCTGACGTTTTCGTCACTACGGTTTTTCGGATTGTCAGGCAATTTGCGGTAACCGCCCTCTACAGGATTTTTATGGCCGGTGCGGTTTTCTTTATCATTGCCTTTGATGCCTTGGCGATTGCGTGTCATGATCTTCGGTTTTTAGATCACGCACAAAATATGTTCCAGCGGAAACAGCGGTGGCAGCGGTAAAGACCGCGGCAAATAATACCGGCTGCCGCTTTGTAAAAAAATATGTACTTTGGCATAGGATAACAACTACCATTTAACTAACAAAACCATTGCATTTCCGGCCCCGGAAAAGTAACGGTTTCACGTTTGTCAATCAAAATCTTAACAATCGATTGCATGCTGAACAATCCACGTCATATAAATGAGGAGCCGATTGTAGACCTTCAGCAGATAGCGGATGGCGATGAACAGGCCTTCCGCCGGTTGTTTCAGCACTACAGCCCCCGCCTCAACCAGTTTGCGTATTCCATCGTTAAAATAAGGGAGGCAGCCACTGAAATAGTAGATGACGTTTTTATCAAACTATGGAAACAAAGGGAAAAAGCGTCTTCCATTTCCAACATCCGCGTTTACCTGTATGTGGCGGTAAAGAACAGTTCTCTTAATTATCTTTCTTCCAAAGCCCACCGGCTGATCACGGAACCCTTCAGTCACATTGACGTAGCGCTGAGCCGTGACCAGGCGCCGGACCAGAAAATGATCAGCGCGGAACTGCAGGAAAAGATCACTTCCGCAGTGGAGTCTCTGCCGCCCAGGTGTAAAATGATTTTCAAGCTGGTGCGCGAAGACGGCCTCCGTTACAAGGATGTGGCCGAAATACTCAACCTCACCGTCAATACGGTAGACGCCCAGATGGTGATTGCCGTTAAACGTATTTCCGAAAGAGTGCAGGCACATTTTACCGCCTTCCCCAAAAAGACGGTCAAAAAATAATTTGTTTTTGTTTTAAGGTCATCTTCCCGTTTTCCTGTCTTTATCATTAACCAGGGTTCAATGCATAAAGAAAGGATCATACAATTAATTACCAGGAAACTGTCTGGAGAAGCGTCTCCGGAAGAAATAGAGGAACTGGATGCCCTTTTAAAGGAGTATCCGGAAAATGCCTATTTCCTTTCACTTTTGGCGGAGTACTGGGAGGCGCCCGTTCCAGCCATGGCTGATGAAGATGCAGACCCCGAGATGCGTTTCCGGCATATATTGGACGCTGCGGCGAAGGAAACGCAAGGCGAGGCTGCTTTAGAAGCCGTAGCCGGGCCTGGGCATGGCCCGGTTTATATACGCCTCCTTGCCGCCGCCGCAGTGTTTGCGGGGTTGGTTTGTTGCGCCTGGCTGTATATAAGCCGGTCCGGGAGCCATCCTGTTGTGCCGGAGCTGATAGAAACCGTTGCCAAACCCGGCGCCAAGTCAAGAATATTACTTCCAGACGGAAGCGTTGTATGGCTCAATTCAGGCAGCCGCATCAGCTACCCCGCCAGTTTTACGGACTCCCTGCGGGAAGTGGAGCTGGAGGGGGAAGCCTACTTTAACGTGGCTAAAAGTGCCGAACGGCCTTTTATTGTCCATACCCGGGATATTAATATAAGGGTGTTGGGTACCGTTTTCAATGTGAAATGTTACCCGGAAGATAATAAAACCGAGGCCACCCTCATCAGCGGGTTGGTGCAGGTATCGAAAGCCGGCAATAGCCAGCAGGGTATTTTGCTTCACCCGCATGAAAAGGTGGTGGTTAACAGGGTGTCAGATGATGTTCAGGCCAGTATAGGCGCATCTGTTCCCTCCAGTGTGCCGAACGATATGATCATAAAGCATCTTAAAGAAAACGCTGCGGATACCGCAATGGTGGAAACGGCCTGGGTCTATAACAAGCTCGTTTTTGACGGGGAAGATTTCCGGGAGATTGCTGCGGAAATGGAAAGGTGGTACAACATAAAAATATTATTTCACGATGAAACGGTGGCCAGGTACAGATTCCACGCAAAATTCGAAAGCGAAGGCATCACCGAAGTATTGTCCGCCCTACGGATATCACAACCTTTCACCTTTAAAATCAATAATAATGAAGTGAACATCTACAAGTAACAGCAAAAAAATCGGGAAATGCTGACACATTCCCCGACAAGTCTAATGTTCCGGAAACCCTGGATCGGCAAAATCAGCGGGTTTCTTTCTTTTAAACCGTAAATCCAAAGTTATGAAAAAAAACGTACCTCCTGGCAGGGGAGTTATGACGCCACGTCTGCTTAAATTCCTACTATGTATGAAGCTTTCCATGTTAATTATTTTTCTTACTGCTTCCCAGGTTAACGCAGCGAAAGTATTCGGCCAAACTATAACAGCCAGCTTTGAACAGGTTGAACTGCGCACCATTCTGAATGTAATCGAGAAAAAGGCCAAAGTAAGGTTTCTATATAATTATGATCTCAATCTGTTAACCAAAAAGATGGACTTCTCCGTGAAGGATGCAAAGGTTTCGGATGCACTCAATAAACTGCTGGAAAATTCAGGTCTGCGGTACCAGAATATGGGAAATAACCTGATCGTTATTTCATCAGGAAACAGTGGCGAAGCGGCAAAGAATGCCCAGGTTACCGTCACCGGCGTGGTAACGGACGCGCAGGGCCAGCCGTTGCCCGGTGTCAGCATCAATATTAAAGGAACATCTATTGGCACTGCAACAAATGAGAACGGGCGTTTTTCACTGAATGTTTCTTCCGCCAATGACATCCTGGTGTTCTCCTTTATCGGGTTTGCGCCGCAGGAGCAGGCACTGGCCGGCAGAACAACACTCAATGTGACCATGGTGGCCGTTGCCAGCAACCTCAATGATGTGGTGGTGATAGGGTATGGTACACAAAGGAAACAAAATGTAACTGCGTCCATCTCCTCCGTTCCCATGCACGAGATAGGTGATATGCCGGTATCTAACGTAGCTACAGCCCTGCAGGGTAAAATAGCTGGCGTTGTGCTGCAACAGAATTCCGGAAGCCCCGGCCGGGCGCCGGCCATCAAGGTGAGGGGCTTTGGTTCCATCACTGCGGGAACCGGTCCTTTGATCGTACTGGATGGTAACATCGTATCACCGACTGTTTTCGGCTTGCTGAACGCAGAAGAGATTGACAAGATTGACGTATTGAAAGACGCTTCTTCAGCGGCCATATACGGCTCCCGTGGGGCCAACGGCGTGATACTCGTAACTACAAAAAGAGGCCGCTCCGGCAAAACGCAAATGAACCTGAACGTGTTCACCGGGTTTCAGCAGGTAACCAAAAAGCTGGACCTGCTGAGCTCACAGCAATTTGCAGAGTTTTCCAAAGACGCGGCTAACAATGCGTACCTGGACAATGTGGCCGGTGCGCAGATATCTGACCCCAACAGCGCAAGGCCTTCCAACTTTCTGCGCTACCGTTACCCCCGCGGGGACCTTTATGACTGGTTAAACTTTGACGACCCGGCGAGAGTGGCCGCGCTTCCGGATCACAACTACCAGGACCTCATTTTCCGCACGGCCCCCATCAGCAACTACCAGTTTTCCGCCACGGGCGGCTCCGACAATGTGCAGTACGCTGTAAGCGCCGGCTACCTGACGCAAGACGGCATCATCAAAAAATCGGCCATGGACCGCTATACCCTCCGGGCCAATGTGGATATCAAGGCTGCACCCAGGCTGACCGTTGGGGTGAACATCAACCCGTCTTATAAAATTACAGACGAAGTAAGGTCAGACGGGCACTGGGCAGACAACGGCATCATCAACGCCGCGCTCAATACCATGCCCATGGCTCCTATTTACAAGGCAGACGGCAGCTATTCCTCCATGGCGGAGCTGGCCGCGCCCTACAATCTGCCCGGTATCACCAACCCGGTTGCCAACATCACGGAATATAACAGCAAGTTTCACGAAATCAACCTGCTGTCTAACGCATATGCGGAATACCGCTTCCTTCCCAACCTGAAATACAGGGTTTCCGGTAACGCCCACTTGTACCAGAACCGGCGAAACGCTTATACCACCTCCAAAATGCCGCTTAACCAGCAATTGCCGCCTACGGCCGCCACCGGCAGCGCGTATTCAGAGCAGGGGGTGAGCTGGCTGGTTAACCAGGTATTGACCTATAACGTATCCTTTAAAGAGGCCCATAACCTGGAAGTGCTGGTGGGTACAGAATCCAACAAACTGCAGTTCCAGTCTTCCAACGCGGCGGGCAATACCTTTGCCAATGATATTGTGCAAACGCTGAATGCTGCAGGGCAACCAGCCTCTGTAACGTCCCAGCAGACAGAAAATGCCACAGTTTCCTACTTTGCCAGGATAGGATATAACTACAAAACCAAATACCTGTTCAACGTATCTGTTCGCCGGGACGGGTCTTCCATCTTCGGGCCAGACAACCGGTTCGGCAACTTCCCCGCCGCGTCTGCAGCCTGGAGGGTAACGGAAGAGCCTTTTATGCAAAACCTGCCGGTGCTGTCCGAATTGAAGCTGCGTGTTAGTTATGGCCTTTCCGGGAACAATGCGTTCAGTGGCTCTTATCCCTTTGCCAGCAATGTGGGCACCTTTAACTACGCCTTTTATAACAATGTAGTGACGGGCCTCGGCATCAGCTCGCTCGGCGCCCCTGACCTGAAATGGGAACGCAACCAGCAACTGGACCTTGGTGTGGATATCGGGTTGCTGAAAAACAGGATATCCCTTACGGTTGATTATTATGACCGTATCACGAAAGACCTGCTGCTGTCTGTTAACGTACCCACGCTTACCGGCTTTGGTTCTGCCTTCAAGAACATCGGCAGCATGAGCAACAAAGGTTTCGAGTTTGGCGTGAGCAGCTACAATCTCACCGGGGCTTTCACCTGGAACACAAACGCCAACCTGTCATTTAACCGGAACAAAGTGCTGGCGCTGGGACCCACCGGTGACCCTATCAGGAGCGGCAGTGGTGTTGGAGAGACCAATATCACCATGATTGGGCACCCCATTGGCAGCTTTTTCGGCTACCGGCAACTGGGCATATTCACAGATGCTGCAGACGTGCATGCCAACCCGCACGACAATACTACCCGCCCGGGAGATGTGAAATATGAAGATGTAAATAAGGATGGTAAAATTGACGCTAACGACAGAACTATCATTGGCAACAATCAGCCGGATTTCATTTATGGAATGACCAACAGCTTCTCCTACAAGAACATTGACCTCAGCATTTCCATTCAGGGCACACAGGGAGGCCAGATACTTAACCTGAGCCGCCGCTTCTTTGATAACCTGGAAGGTGGAGGCAACAACCTGGCAATAGCGGCTGAACGCTGGCGCTCCCCTGAAAACCCCGGCAACGGCAAAGTGCCGCGGGCCAATGCGCGCACCACCGGTAATAATAATGCCGTTTCTTCCCGCTGGGTAGAAGACGGCTCCTACCTGCGCATCCAGAACATCAGCCTGGGTTATAAGCTGCCGGCGTCAGTCATTAACCGTCTTAAACTGCAGCAGGTGCGGATATACGCCTCCGCGCAAAACCTGTACACCTGGGCCAATTACCTGAATTACAACCCTGAGGTAAGCAACTACGAGGGGGCGCTTACAGGCGGTGTTGATTATGGGAGCTATCCGCTGGCAAGAACAGTGACTTTTGGTATCAACGTTGGTTTCTAATGTTCAGGTTAAACTTCAAAAATGATATCTCATGAAATTCAATCATCATATTATATACAGGGCCGCAGCACTTGTTTTGCTATTGTCTTCCTGCGGCAAAGGCTTTATAGACCTGAAGCCCATATCCACCATCACTACAGATAATTTCTATAAAACGGAAGAGGATTTCAAAAACGCCGTTAACGGCGCTTACAACGGGCTCAGAACAGGCGGCACATATGGCGTTGACAGTTACGTTTTTGCGGAGATCAGGTCAGACAACTCCATGCCTGTAGCTTCCGGCTCTGTAACTGACCAGGACGAATTTGACCGCTTTTACATACGCACCACCAATCCGTTCATCAATAACCGCTGGAGCAACAGCTATACGGCCATATCCCGGTGTAACGCCATTCTTGACCGTATTGCCCCGGTTGCAATGAGTGATGCCCTGAAGGCCCGGTACATTGGAGAAGCCAAATTTCTCCGGGCGCTCTTTTATTTTAACCTGGTGCGCACCTTCGGGGATGTGCCGCTGGTATTGAAAGAGATCACCAACGGTAATGAAGGCTATGAATATGGCCGGAACGCCAAGGCGGATGTATATGCACAAATAGAAAAAGACCTTGCAGAAGCCGCGGCTGCGCTGCCTCCTTCCTACACCGGCGCAGACGTTGGTCGCGCTACGGCAGGCGCCGCAAGGGCTATCCTGGGCCGCGTATTGTTGGCGCAGAAGAAATTTGCACCGGCAGCTGTAGAGCTGAAGGCCGTAATTGACCTGGGGCAGTATGCACTTGTGCCGGTTTACGCAAACTTCTTCGTGGTGAATAACAAGAACAACAAGGAGGCCATCTTTGATGTACAGTACCGGTCGGGCGGCATCGGGCAGGGGAACCCCTGGCCCAATTCCTTTGCCCCGCAAAATTCAGGGAATGCGGTGATTATGTTTGGCGGTGACGGAAACAACACGCCCACAGATGATCTGCTGAACGAATACGAAGCCGGGGACCAGCGGAAGGACGCAACTATTGCCACTTCTTATGTGAATGCCAACGGTGTTACCATTCCCGGCAACTTCGTTAAAAAATACCGGGACGTACCGGGAATCAAAAACGATAATGGTAACAACATCCCCATCATTCGCTATGCAGACGTGCTGCTGATGTACGCGGAATGTTTAAATGAAGCGGGCTATGTTGCCGGCGGAGATGCCTTCAATTATCTGAACGAAGTGCGTAACCGTGCGGGGCTTGCAGACCTCACCGCCGCAGAGGTGCCTGACCAGGCTGCGTTCCGGCTGGCCATGGAACATGAAAGAAGAGTGGAGTTCGCCTTTGAAAACCTCCGCTGGTATGATCTTGTGAGAACAGACCGTGCCATCACCGTACTTAACGGAAAATCGACACAGATCAACCTGGTAAACCCTGTTACCCCGCAAAACCAGGTATTCCCAATTCCACAAAGCCAGATAGACATCAATAGCTCGAAGATCACCCAGAACGAGGGTTCCAACTAAATAATAAATGCCTGTCAATTGCCGGAAAAATCCCGAAATTGGCAGGCATTTTTTCCAAAACTTCCGTTATGAAATTAATAACAGGGTTCATGGTCAGCCTTGTATGCTTGCTTGCGGCTGATGGTGCGGCACAGGATTTTGATACCTCAACGCTAAATGGTACTCATGATCTCCGGTTGCCTGCCTGGGGGCCTTATTCCAAACGGTATGCAGGTATTTCCCATATTCCGGATGCCGCGTCTGGTATGCGGTTTGATTTTTCCGTGTTGCCCGGTTATTACAGGAATAAACTGCTGGTGCCCAATGTGCGGTTTGAGTCTTCTTATTTTCCCTGGAAGGTGAAAGATGATCTCAGCTCCATTACTTACCGGTATGAGCTGGAGTGGAAAGACCAGGTGTATACGGATGTTACCTATACATTAATAGATACTGCGGCCGTATTGGTAACAATGCATTGCGTCAACAATACGGCGCTGCCGCAAAACCTTTCCCTCAACCTGATAGCCTCCATAGAATACCCGGAGCATTATGGAACCCAGGTGTTAAAATACCGGGAAGGGACGCAATGGTACAATGCCGTGAATTACCGTTCGCTTTCTTACGCCGTTAAGAAGCCCAATGCAGATCTTGTTTACGACGGATGGATGCGCGGCGAGGTGAGGGATGCCCGCCTTGTTGATGGCCGGGGTGTTGGCCGGGAATTTGGCCGCCAGCCGGGAGATAAGGTGGTATATGATGTAAACCTGCCGTCTGCCTTCAGAAAAGGCAGGCTGCTTTTTATTTATACGATGAACGGTGGAAGAGAGTCTGCCGTGCAGCTTTCAGGGTTGACCAGTCAAAAGGTTGTTTTCAAACCAGGTGATACGCTGGCCATGGTGGACGTTCCTTTTGACGCTGCAGGCAATGGCAGCCGGAGCTTGACCCTTACTTCCCTAGGCGGTGGGGATATACTCCTGAACGGCTTTCTTGTTACCACGGCGCCATCCGGCCAGCCTTTTACAATGGAGCCCGCGCCCCTGCATAAAACGCCGGTAACGGAAGAAGATCTTCAGGCGCGTACCCTGTTGCTGAAGTACCAGGATGCACCGCTGCATTATGGTATTACCTGGGACAGCGAGCTTTTTAAGGTACGCAGTATTAAAAATGACGAACTGGACATTTTTCTCCGGAATGAAACGCATAACCATGTGGCTAAAGTGCTGAACGGGAATATGAAAGGAGACTACGCCAATATTTTTATCAGACCGGTAGAACTGGCGCCATTCTCGTCACAGACCCGTACCGCGTTACTTAGCTGTGGAGCGCGCAACAACGTATTGGCTGCATTGAAAAACGGTTCGCCGCTAAAAGAGCGTTTTGCCGCGCAACTGCAAGATACCCTGCAGGAAGAAAAGGGAATACTGGAAGAAGGGAGGCAATACCTTTTCAGCCACAAGCTGCTGAAAAGCACATTGCTTTCAAATGTGGTATACCCTGTTTATACGCAAAATCAATTCATCAGGCATTTTACGCCCGGCAAGTGGTGGAACAGCCTGTACACCTGGGACCTGGGTTTTGTTGCGCTGGGGCTTTCAACCATCAACCCGGCGTTGGCAGCGGAATGTATCAATACTTATGTAACGCCGCCGGGCAGCCAGTCTGCCTTTGTTCATCATGGCACGCCGCTGCCTGTGCAGGTCTATGCGTTCCTTGAACTATGGAACAAAACCCAGTCAAAGGAGCTGCTCAGTTATTTTTATCCGCGGCTTAAGCAGTATTATGAATTTCTGGCAGGGCGTTATGGAAGCTCTTCTACCAATGTACTGGCTTCAGGTTTGTTGAAGACCTGGGACTATTTTTACAACTCCGGCGGGTGGGACGATTATCCGCCGCAAACAGGCGTACATAGCCAGCGTTTGGCGAAGCAGGTAACACCGGTAGTAACCACGGCGCATGCCATCAGGGTGGCCAAGATACTGAGAATGGCCGCCCGTGCCCTGGGCAGGTCTGCAGACCTTAAGGAATATGACAGGGATATCAACCGGTTCACGGCTGCCCTGCAAAAGCATTCCTGGGATGCAGAGAACGGCTACTACTCATACGTGATGCATGACACAGCCGGCCGCCCCACCGGGTTTTTTAAAGACCCGGCCTCCGGGGTCAATTTCAACATGGGGCTTGACGGCGCTTACCCGCTGATATCCGGCATGTGCACGGCCAGCCAGCAGGAAATTTTAACCGGCAAGGTCTTTTCTCCCGAACATATGTGGAGCCCTTCCGGCATTACTGTGGTAGACCAGTCTGCTCCTTATTACCGGATAGACGGCTACTGGAACGGGGCGGTGTGGATGCCGCATCAGTGGTTTATCTGGAAAGCCATGCTGGATATGAACAGGAGTGACCTTGCTTATAAAGTAGCATCTCGTGGCCTGGACGTTTATAAGAAAGAAACGGACGCCTCTTATTACACATTTGAGCACTTCCTGGCGGCGTCTGGCAGAGGCGCCGGCTGGCACCAGTTCTCCGGTTTGTCTACACCCGTGCTGGCCTGGTTTGATGCGTATTACAAAACGGGCACCATTACGCCGGGGTTTGAAGTATGGATCAACAGCCAGTCATTTAATAGTGCCTACACCTCTTACAAGGCGGATATTTCCTTTGATGAAGCTACCCTTCCGCACCAGCGTGCCGTACTGGCGGGAATGAACCCGGCGTATACCTACCGGGCGCAGTTCAATGGGAAGCCGGTTGTACTTGACCGGTTGCAGAAAGGCGTGATCCAGGTTACGCTTCCCGCTACCAATAAAAGCGGAACGCTGACCATAGAGCGGGAATAATTTGCGGCGGCTAGATTTACCCATGCCGCCTGATTCCCCGCTGATACCATTGCACCACTATAAAATGATTTGAAAGTCCGTTCCTGAACGCATCAGCCTGTTTCATGCACGAACACTGCGCCCGCCACGCAGGATAACGACCCTCCTTGCCCCCTTTATAGCATTACCTGTCCGACACCGCCAACTCTTTACGGTATGCCTGATATCACCATGCTCCGCAACCTCCCTCTGCACTGCAGTATTTGATATGTAAATTTTCTTTCAATCGTTGGGCTTTAAAAACTTCCTCGAGCCGTACCGCAAAAGCTGATTTTCAGGGATTTTTAGCAAAATCAATATTAAATAATCTTTAATTTTCTTGCTTTTTATTCATTTTTGCCATTATAAAGTGTTTAAAATCAATTAAATTAAGTTTCAATTAGTTTAAAAACAGGATGATACAGGATGGTTTATTAGGTGGTTAGAGTACTTTTAGAAAAAGATCCACACAATTATGAAAAAACACTTTTACAAAGCACGGTATAGTTGCAAACTATGCAGTTTGGTTTTGGTACTCCTTTTCTTCACAAATTTTGCGTTCTCGCAAGAAAAGACCGGCGTCATCAAAGGCAAGATAACTGATGAAGCAGGGCCTTTGATAGGAGCTACTGTTGTTGTTGCTGGTACAACCATCGGCGCTCAAACCGATGCAAATGGCAATTACTCTTTTAACATCGCGCCAGGCCCTTACAAACTGAAAGCATCTTATATAGGCTTTCAGAGTATAGAGAAGAACGTGACGGTGGTAGCCGGTGAACCTTTGACGGTCAATTTCAGTATGACCGGCGTTACGCAGATGGATGAAGTGGTGATCAGTTATGGCAAACAATCGCGCAGGGACATTACAGGTTCTGTGGCAACTATAGACGCAAAATCCCTGGAAGATATGCCCGTTATGCAGTTCGGTCAGCAGTTGCAGGGTAAGGTTGCCGGCGTGAATGTAATGCAGAGCAGCGGCCAGCCTGGCAGGGGGATCTCGTTCCGTATCCGTGGCGCCGCCTCACTGGCTACCGGTTATCAGCCGTTGTTCGTGATTGACGGTATGCCGATCACAGGAAGTATTAATAATATTAACCCGGACGAGATCGAATCATTTACAGTCCTGAAGGATGCTTCGGCTACTTCATTGTATGGCTCACGGGCGGCCAACGGGGTAATACTGATTACAACAAAGCACGCAAAGGCAGGCACCAGCAAAATTGACTTTAACGCCAATTATGGCTGGCAGAAGCTGATGCAAAACCGTATCCCGAAAACCATGAACGGCACTGAGTGGGCCAGGTTCATGCAGGAGCGCTTTGAGGATAAAGTAAAATACGAAAACTTCAATCCTGCCTCAATACCTGCCGAGTACCAGGGTGATGTGACCCGTTACGGGAAAGGTACCGACTGGCATGACCTGCTGACACAAACAGCGCCCATCCAAAGTTACAGCCTGAGCCTGCTCTCTGCCAGGGAAAAGTCATCATCTGCGGTAATAGCAGGGTATGAAGAACAGGAAGGGGTGGTTATTAACACTGGTTCCAAGCTTATTTCGCTCCGGTTGAACCATGATATGTCTTTAGCTAACAACAAAGTAAAGGTTGGTTTCAACCTGGCGCCGAGTTACCGTATGGACCACAACAACCGGCTTCCATCAGACGGTATAGAAGGATATTACGCAAAGATACTGGAGTCCAGCCCGATCCTGAGCCCTTATAATGAAGACGGAAGCTACCGGATCGGCGCTTTTTCGCCAGGCATGACCTCTTATGTAAACCCATTGGCCCGGGTAAAAGAAAGCCAGGACGATTATAAGACCACCCGCATCCTGGGTAATGCCTATGCGAATTATACGGTGTTACCGGGACTGACCCTGAAAGTCAACCTCGGTGTTGACAAGGGAGCTGAAACACGTAACCAGTATCTGCCGCAGGTGGCCTTAAATACATCCCCTAACCTGTCTGTCAGGTCTACCGCCATCAGCTCATCTGTAGATAATTATTCGTATACCGGGGAGGCCTTCGTGAACTATCAGAAAACCCTTATGGAAAATCACCACCTGGAGGCCCTGGTAGGGTATGCCGTACAGAAATTCAAGGAGGAAAATAATTCCATTAGTGCAACAGGTTTTCCTTCTGATGATGTCCGTTATATAAGCGCAGCTTCAGAGATCACTTCCGCCACCAGCAATATGACACAACACTCGTTGTTGTCCGAGATCGGGCGTTTAAACTATAGTTACAAAAGAAAGTACCTGCTGCAGGGTTCAGTTAGGCGAGACGGTTCATCAAGATTTGGTTCTGACCGCAAATACGGATGGTTCCCGGCGGTATCGGCGGGCTGGGTGGTAAGCGACGAGTCATTTATGGAAAGCCTCAAAGCGGTTAATTTTCTGAAACTGCGGGCCAGCTATGGTATCACGGGCAATAATGACTTCGGCAACTTTACCGCCATATCGTCACTGAGTAAATACAATTATCTGCTTAATGGAGCGCTGGTACAGGGGCAAACCATCGGAACACTCGGAAATACGGAGCTGGCCTGGGAAAGGAACAAACAGCTGGACCTGGGAATAGACATAGAGCTATTGAATAACAGGATCTCGTTCACCTATGGCTATTATCGCAAAATGTCTGACGGGCTGATACAAGTCAGGTCTTTACCAAGAGCCTCCGGATTTGCCAACATTCAGTTTAACATCGGTCAGTTCGAATTCTGGGGGCATGAATTATCGGCCACTACCGTAAATACAACCGGTAATCTGAGGTGGACAACAAACGTCAACGTTTCCTTTGAAAGGAACCTGATAAAAAACCTGGTAGACCCGGGCTATATCCGCAGGAATACCGGGATTTTGTCTGATTACTACAGGAACCAGATCGGTCACCGTCTTGGAGAATTTTACGGGTTTGTGCACCAGGGTTTATACAAAGATGAGGAAGACCTGGCCAAGTCAGCCAAATATTCGTCCGGCTCCACCTATTCTGCTGTAGGCACGCTGAAAATGAAAGACATCAATGGAGACGGCGTGATTGATGATGTAAATGACAGGACATTCATTGGCGATCCTACACCAGACTTTACTTTTGGCCTTACCAATAACTTCAGTTATAAAAATTTTGATCTGAGCATAACAATGGCCGGACAGGTGGGTGGAGATATTCTGGCCGCCGGCAAATGGGCCTACCTGACCAATATGGATGGTTCGAGGGTTCCGTTAGCCGCCGTAGCAGACCGCTGGCGCTCTCCGGAGAATCCCGGTTCAGGAGTGTATCCGAGGACTTTAGTCAACACCACCGCACTTGGCCGCTCCGTAAACTCGCAGTGGATAGAGAACGGCACCTATCTTACTGCCAAGAACATTGCACTGGGGTACAAGTTTAATCTTAAAAATAACCGGATGCTGAGCAATCTCAGAATATACGCATCGGTTCAGCAGGCATTTATAATAACAGGTTATTCCGGCTACAACCCTGAAATTTCTTTGTCCGGCGGAGATGCGGCAACCGGCCTTGGTGTGGATGAAAATGCTTACCCCGTTCCAAGAACATTCTCAATAGGCTTTGCTTCTACGTTTAAATAGTACAAACATGAAAAAGATATATATACTGATCGCTGTTCTCGCATTGACAATAACAGCCTGTAAAGAGGATTATATTTCATTATTACCGGAAGGCTCCCTGCCTCCTGCAAATTTTTACCAGACTGACGAACAGCTGCAATCTGCTGCCATAGCGGCTTATGTTCCCCTGAGAGATGTTCTCTGGAACGATTTTTTTGCATCGGAGATGCACGCAGATAATACCCATTACCAGCCCTCTCCCAATAACCGTGGATCGGCCAATGTATTCCGGGAAAGTGGGGCAGACTGGAACAACGAAAGCACCAATGACTATATCAATTCCATTTATTTTCACAGCTATACCTGCATATCCAGGGCAAATATCCTTATTGGGCGGCTCCCTGATGCGAAGAAAGCCACAGAGGCGGGCAAGGCAAAGGCTGAGGGACAGGCCAAGTTTATCAGGGCGTTGAATTATTATAAGCTGGTCCGCCTCTTTGGCGGAGTGCCGCTGCACCTTACTGAAGTAACCAAGGCGGATGAAGCCTTTTTGCCGCGTGCAAGTGTTGAAGAGGTGTATGCGCAGATCATTGCAGACTGTCAGGATGCCATCGCAAAATTACAGCCGCCTGCCAAGTTCCCGCAAACGGGAGAGGCCACCAAGGGCTCTGCAACGGTATTGCTGGCTGATGTATATGTCACTTTAAAGAGATATGCGGAGGCGGAAACGCTGTTAAATACGCTGCCCGCCATGGGATACAAGCTAACTCCCAATTATGCCGATGCATTCAAACCGGCCAATAAAAACAAAGAAGAGTCCTTGTTTGATGTACAATATCAGACAATAGCAGGCAACGGCAATCAACCTAATACGTTCCCGCAGGCTTTCCTTCCCAAAACGGCCAATACCACGCTGATCACCGGAGCCCCATCGAGCAACACAGTTAGTACCGGCGGCTGGAACAAACCTGTACAGGACCTGATAGATGCCTATGAACCGGGCGACAAACGCCTCGATGCTTCTATTGCAGTTGCGGAAGGCACTTATGATGACAGTTACGTGATGACATTGTCTGCAAACAAAAGCATAATAAATTATGTGCCTGCCGCCGGGAAAGTTGGTCAGCCTTACATTAAGAAATACCTGGACCTTCCATTCCTCATAGCCGGCAGCTCCAGCGCCAACTGGCCAATTTATCGATATGCGGAAGCATTGCTGCTCCTGGCAGAGGCATTGAATGAACAGGGCAAATCACCTTTGACCCCCTTAAATGCCGTTCGAAAAAGGGCCGGGCTCGGAGACATTACAGAAACCAATAAAGAGGCATTGAGAGATATTATCTTTCATGAAAGAAGGGTAGAGCTGGCTTTTGAAAACAAACGTTTTAATGATCTGCAGCGAGATCCCAAAGGCCTGGCCATTATGGAGGCCTATGCAATTAAGGCAAAAGCGACATATCCTTTGTTATCACCTACTGCGTTCAATATTCAGGCATATAAGTTCCTGCTCCCGATCCCGCAGTCAGAGCGCGGATTAAACCCCGATCTGACACAAAACCCGGGATACAGTAATTAAACGGAGATTATTAACATAAGGGGGCATCCCTGTTATGCCCCCTTTCTTACTGACCAGATATGCATAAAATGTATAGAAGACTAAGGGTGGCTTGCTGCTTTGCCGTGGTACTTATACCTTTTAAAAAGCTTGCCGCGCAGGAAAAAAGCGTCACCGTTAACTGGAACAATGTTCTTACGGTTTCCAAAACTATACCCACGCTGCAGGTAGTATACAACCCTATGTTGCGTGCGAACTCCCCGATACATAAAGCTTCTTTTGAGGCCTTAAAAAACCTGGAGGCCGATTACGTGCGTTATGTACCCTGGTACCCCTATCCCAAAGCGGCCGTTGCAGCACTGAAGGCGCCAACAGCCACGGAAACTTTCTGGGATTTTCAGTATGCAGATCCGCCCCTTATCGATTTTATCGAAGCCACCAAAGGACACCCTCCTGTGATTAATTTCAGCACCATACCGGTATGGATGTTCAAAACGGCGGAACCGGTGCAACATCCTGCCGATCCGGATCTGCCTTTCTGGAGTTACAAGTTGGGGAAGGAACTGCGCGATTCTACAGGTAAAGAAGTAGCGGATTATTTTGTCAGGGTATTCAGCTGGTATACTAAAGGCGGCTTTACCGATGAGCTGGGTAAATTTCATAAATCCGGGCACTACTATAAATTTCCTTATTGGGAAGTGCTGAACGAGCCGGACCTGGAACACCAGATGTCGCCTCAGCTGTATACAAAAATTTACGATGCGGTTGTTTTGGCGCTTAAAAAGATCTCACCCGAAACAAAATTTATCGGCATCTCCGTGGCCCTGGAAACCGACCCGCAGTGGTTCGAGTATTTCCTCAACCCGGCCAACCATCAGCCAGGTGTTCCCCTGGATGGTATTTCCTACCATTTCTACGGTCGGCCGGCTTCTTTAGACCAGCGGATAGATAGCTACCAGTATTCTTTTTTTGATCAGGCCAATGGTTTTCTGGACCGTGTACGGTACATTGAAAATATCCGCAAACGTCTGGCGCCGAATACCTTCACTCACATCAATGAAATCGGCACCATCCTGGAGAACAGGGATTATAAAGGGGTGATCCCCGCTGAATACTGGAACCTGTCAGGCGCCATGTTTGCCTATCTTTTTGTAGAGCTGAGTAAAATAGGCATTGATGCCGCTCATGAATCACAGCTGGTAGGTTATCCTACCCAGTTCCCGGATGTAACAATGATCAACTGGAAAACAGGAAAACCCAACGCAAGGTATTGGATACTAAAGTTGCTCAGGGATAATTTCGGGCCAGGCGACAAACTCGTTCCCGCCAGCTCGCACCACCCTGATGTGGCGGCCCAGGCATTTATTACTGCAAGCGGCAAAAAATTGCTGCTCATTAACAAAACCAACAAAGAGATCCGCCTTAAGCTCCCCGCCATGGAAGGAGCAACCTTACAAACCGTTGACGTGAATACCGGAGATAACCCCATAGCTCATGCTGAACTTACGGCCAGCACCTTCCTGGTAAAGCCTTTTGCGGTGACTGTTATTAAAATAAAGGAATGATATAGTACCTGTTTAGATGTGTGACGTGAAATGAGTTTCAGTGGCTTTGGCTGGAAGTATCTCATGTAATGAATTAGGTTTCGTAGTATAAAAAAGCACACTTAATTACATTAACTACATCAAAATGAACAAAACAAACTTAACGCTTAAAAAGCCGGTCCTGGGCATGGCCCTGGTACTTTCCCTTGCAGGATGCGTAAAGGACCCGCTAACAAAACAGGGAGAAAAAATCGGTGTCCCCAACACCCTGGCAACGGTGCCATTAACGCTGGCCGATCACAACCCCTTCAAGGTCATGTCTTTCAACATCAAACAGAATGGCACGGCAGACCCGCTAACCATCTTCGAGCGCCTCCCTCTCATGGTACAGATCATTTCAGCCAACTCGCCTGATATTTTTGGCGTGCAGGAATTTTCTGGCAACGCATTCCAGCCCATGTTCAGGTCAGAAATGGCGGCTTTGGGGTATGCGGACTATTTCGAAAGATGGGCCATTGACTACCAGCCCAAAACCATTTTCTTTAAAACAGACCGCTTCACCCTGCGAGACAGCGGAACAGTTCAGCTTGGCGCCAGCTCCACGCTCACTACCTCCGCCTGGGTGGTACTGCAGGACAATGTGACTTCCAAAAAGTACTTTGTCAGTAACAGTCACTGGCGATTCGATTCTGAACCTGACAGGATCATTAATGCCACTGCACTGGTGGCCGCTGTTCAGCAGCACAATACGGAGAATTTGCCGGAGATCGTATTGGGCGATTTCAATTCCATGGCCGGCAGCACCGCCATCGGCATCCTAAAGGACGGTCTGGACGTAGTTGATGCATTGAATGAAGAAGGTGAAACGTACCATCGATGGGATAGCATCGGCGTTTCGAAACCGGACTGGATAACAAGTACGAGGGACATGGCCTTTACCGGCCCCACCATTATTAAGACCAGTTTTAACGGCGACTGGGCTTCAGATCACTGGCCAATTATGGCTACCTACATGCCTGCAATTTTCGGGGCCGCCGTTGCGGACAACGTTGGCATCAGCGGTAATGCAAACACGGTATATTCCTTTGGAGATATCAATGGCGACGGTAAAAAGGACAAGATCTACTGGAACGCAACGTTCGACGGCGGTAAGCCGCGGGTATATTTGTCCAACGGCAATGGCACATATGCTACAACGGTGGTTCCTCACACTGCCGGTGCATCTACACTGACCAGCACCAGATATTATTACGCTGATGTAGATGGTGATGGAAAGGACGATGAAATAGTCTGGGACCCCACTCAGAACTCCGGCCGTACCAGGGTATTCCTGGCTACTTCAAACGGAAATTTCAGTTCAACCGCCATCAATAACCCCGAAGGTACCAGCGGGAACAGCGCAACAATATTCAGATTTGCCGATGTGAACGGCGATGGAAAAGCTGACAAGATATATTGGAACGCCACCTTTGATGCAGGCCATACCCGTGTTTACCTGGCCACCTCCGGCGGCAACTTCAGCCCCACGGTGGTATCCGGAACAACCGGCTCAAGCACCACGGCCGGTACCCAGTTCTGGTATGCGGATATAAATGGTGATAATAAGGCAGACAAAGCCTTGTGGCATCCCTCGCTTAACTCCGGGAAGGTAATGGTCTACCTTTCAGACGGAGACGGTACTTTTACCGCTTCCCCGACATTTAGCGATTCTGGCGCCTCCAGCGGAGTGGCTTCTACAGTATTCCATTTTGCGGATGTGAACGGAGACGGGAAGGCCGATAAAATATACTGGAGGCACAGCGCTTATCTGGGCAAACCCAAAATATACTATTCCGATGCAGGTTTTAAAGGGCCGATCTACTCGCTGAGAGGCACAAGTGAAAGTGCTAGTACCGATCTTTTTTTCACTGATATCACCGGTGATGGAAAAGCCGATATGGTGCGCTGGAACTATGCAGAGTACGGCGGGGAATTGAGGAATTATCTGGGCAACTGAAACGCACCTGGCGTTCCGGATGACGATGAGTTGCCGCGTGGACCCTGTGTATCGAATAATAGCCCATTGTTCTGTGTGAATAAGTCTATACTTTTATCCTGAACCTGATGTCAACGACATTACGACGCTGAAAAACTGAATATCAATAGCATTTAGAAAAGAAAAATTAAACAAATGAAACGATTTCTTGTTGTGGGTTGTCTTATTGGAATATCGACAATCGGAAGCCTGTCGGCTCAAACTTCTGCGTTACGGACATATAAAATGAAAACCTTAAAACAGGCGCAGGAATTTTTTCATTATAAAGGAAAAAATGCGCGGATCATCAGCGGCCATAGAGGCGGTATGATAAAAGGTTTTCCGGAGAACTCCATCGAAACATTTGAGAATACCCTGAAATACACAAGTGCTTTCTATGAGGTTGATCCCCGTATGACCAAAGATAGCGTAGTAGTGCTGATGCATGACGCAACGTTAGATAGGACAACCACCGGTAAGGGAAAGATTTCTGATCATACCTTTGCCGAATTGCAGCAATTGCGCTTAAAAGATCCGGAAGGAAATGTAACAAATTTCAGGATTCCCACACTGATGGATGCTATTAAATGGAGCAAGGGCAAAACCATCCTCAACCTGGACAACAAGGGCGTACCTTACGAGATCATATACAAGATCATCAAAGAGAGCGGAAACCCGCTGGTGATGCTCACCATTCATAATCCGGAACAGGCGCGGTTCTACCTGGACCAGAACCCGGAAATCCTGTTCTCGGTGCATATCCTTTCTAAAAAGGCTTTTGATGCGTATGAAGCAGCGGGTATCCCATGGAAGAATATGATCGCCTACATCGGTCCGAAATTCACTCCGGAGAACAAGGAACTTTTGAAGTTATTACACAGCAAAGGTGTGATGTGCATGATTTCCGCAGCGCCCACAACAGACAAATTGACGGACAAAAAGGAACGTGCCGGCGGCTATCGCGCTATTTTTGCCGAAGGGGCGGATATCCTGGAATCAGACTTGCCGATAGAGGTGGCTGCTGCAATTAAGAACAAATAACAGCCTTGAAGGCTACTTGTCTTTTTTTGATTGCAGGCGGTTGATATTAAAGGGAAAGCTCGTTGTTCTGACGAGCTTTCCCTTTACCGTGCTTTTCTCAGCATGGGCCGTAAAACAGGCGAGCTGCCCGATTGAATTTCGCCGATAACCTCGAAACCGTGACGTTCGTATAGCGGAATATTTCTGGGATTTGAAGATTCAAGATATGCGGCCAATCCATCACGGTCAACGGCCTTGAGCGCTTCAGTCATCAGTGCGGAGCCTATCCCCGCGCCCTGATGTACCGGGTCAACACCTATCATCGGCAGGTACCAGTGCGGCTCAGCCGGGTGAAATTTTCCCATTCGCTCAAAAATTATCTGCATATCCTCTCTTATGTCGTCATCTGTGTTCTCGTTGAACAGTCTTTTTAAAGATTCTTCATCCGAGTCAATACCGGGCGGCAACCATAGGGTTGCACCGGTGAAACCATCGGTAACGTAAGCTGTTCCCTTCCCGAATGCGCTTCCGCCGAAAGCCTTAGTTATTAAAGGGAAAATTGCCAAATATCTTGCCGGGTCAGGCAGAGACCACCGGGCCATCGGATCAACGTCGAATGCCAACGTTAATACGCCAATGGCGCCGGCTTCATCCGCTGCTAAAGCTGTTCTAACTTTCATATCAACACCTTTATATAAATTTCCTTTTCAAATCGACTACCTGTGTTTGTTAATAGTAACAATTAATAGTACGGGTCTGTTCAATCCGGAAAGTTGCCGTTGCGGGATACCAAACCCTGCGGTTAGGGTTGGTGCGTACCGAATGACTGAAATTTGGGAGGAGCAATAGCAGGGCTGACATCCCCAATGGCGCAGAAGTTTTCCTGAAGTAAAGCTGTAATCAAAGAAAAAGGCCCTTCAATGAAGAGCCCTTTTTTCCTGGTACCGCGTACGGGAGTCGAACCCGTCATTCCTCCGTGAAAGGGAGGCGTCTTAGCCGATTGACCAACGCGGCATTCCCTCATTTGGGATTGCAAAGGTATAATCCATTTCACAATTTCCAAAAAAAATTTACTTAACCTAAATATCTGTTGATTAATACCGGCAGAGCATGTATTTTCGCCTTTCGATTTTTTCATCTACAAACTACAGTGTAAAATGGGAACGACTCTCAAAATTGGTATTAACGGCTTCGGGCGTATCGGCCGCCTGGTGTACCGCCAGATCTACAATATGCCCGGTATAGATGTTGTGGCTATCAATGACCTTACAAGCCCCGCCGTTTTAGCGCATCTGCTGAAATATGACTCCGCACAAGGTAGATTTGGACAGGAAGTGACGCACAGTGACAATTCCATCTCCGTAAACGGTGAGGAAGTGAAAATATATGCCCAGAAAGACCCTACCCAGATTCCCTGGAAAAACCATGACATTGACGTGGTAATTGAATGTACCGGGTTCTTTACTGACAAAACCAAGGCAGAAGCCCACATCACCGCCGGCGCCAAGCGCGTGGTGATCTCAGCCCCCGCCACCGGCGACCTGAAAACCGTGGTATACAATGTAAACCACAACATCCTGGACGGCAGCGAAACCGTTATTTCCTGCGCTTCCTGCACCACCAACTGCCTGGCTCCGATGGCCCAGGTGCTGAACGACAAATTCGGCATCGTAACCGGCCTGATGACCACCATCCACGCTTACACCAATGACCAGAACACCCTGGATGCCCCGCATCCCAAAGGTGACCTGCGCCGCGCCCGCGCCGCTGCCGCCAACATTGTGCCCAACAGCACCGGCGCTGCCAAGGCCATTGGCCTGGTGCTGCCTGAACTGAAAGGCAAGCTGGACGGTAACGCCCAACGCGTACCCACCATCACCGGCTCCCTCACAGAGCTCACCACCATCCTCAGCAAGAAAGTAACGGCAGAAGAGGTGAACGCTGCCATGAAAGCCGCTTCCAACGAGTCTTTCGGTTATACTGAAGACGAAATTGTAAGCTCAGACATCATCGGCATCAACTACGGCTCCCTGTTTGACGCCACCCAAACCAGGGTGATGACCCAGGGTGACCTCCAGCTCGTGAAAACCGTGTCCTGGTACGATAACGAAATGAGCTACGTATCCCAGCTGGTACGTACCGTTAAACATTTTGCAGGTCTGATCAGCAAATAAGCGGATCTTACAGATATTGCCAACCCTCCGCGAAACGCTGATCAGACAGCGCTCTCCGGAGGGTTTTTTTCTTACAATTCCTAAATAGTTCATCATGAGCAAGTTCTCAGACCATAACTTCAAAGACCAGAAAGCCCTTATCCGCGTGGATTTCAACGTGCCCCTTAACGACAAGTTCGAGATCACGGACGATACCCGCATGCAGGCCGCCGTACCCACCATCAGGAAAATACTGGCAGACGGCGGCGCCGTTATTCTCATGAGCCACCTGGGCCGTCCCAAGGAAGGGCCTACCAACAAATATTCCCTCAAACACCTGGTATACCACCTGGTTAACCTGCTGGGCGGGGCTACGGTAAAGTTTGCGGAAGACTGTGTGGGCGAGCCTGCGGAAACAGCCGCTTCCAACCTGCAAATGGGGGAAGTGCTGCTGCTGGAGAACCTGCGTTTCCATAAAGAAGAAGAAAAAGGAGACAAGGCCTTTGCTGAAAAGCTCGCCAAACTGGGAGACGTATACGTAAATGACGCCTTTGGCACGGCCCACCGCGCCCACGCCTCCACTGCGGTGATTGCTGAATTTTTCCCCGGAGATAGGAGAATGTTCGGCCTCCTCATGGAAGCGGAAACTCTCAGCGCCGAAAAAGTGCTCCACAGCGCAGAGAAGCCTTTTACCGCCATCCTGGGCGGCGCCAAGGTGAGTGACAAGATACTCATCATAGAAAACCTCATGAACAAAGCCAACAACATCATCATTGGCGGCGGCATGGCCTACACCTTCCTCAAGGCGCAGGGCAAAGAGATAGGCAACTCCCTGGTGGAGAATGACAAGCTTGACCTGGCGCTGGAGCTGCTGGCCAAGGCCAAATCTCTCGGGGTACAGCTGCTGATCCCGGAAGATTCTGTGGCAGCAGATAAATTTGCGGCAGACGCCAACACGCAGGAAGTAAGCAACGACAATATTCCTGCCGGCTGGATGGGGCTTGACATAGGCAAGAAATCTATCGCGAAGTTCAGCGAAGTGATAGCCGCTTCCAAAACCATTCTCTGGAACGGGCCTATGGGCGTGTTTGAAATGCCTGCCTTCCAGGGCGGCACCAAAGCGGTGGCAGAAGCCATTGTGAAAGCAACGGCTGCCGGCGCGTTCTCTCTCGTAGGCGGTGGTGACTCCGTAGCCGCGGTGAACCAGTTTGGGCTGGCAGACAAGGTGAGCTACGTATCTACCGGCGGCGGCGCCATGCTGGAGTACTTTGAAGGTAAAGTGCTGCCCGGCATTGCGGCCATTAAAGGATAGAAAACCCGCACTCATAAAAAACGGGCGTGCCGGATAACCGGTACGCCCGTTTTACTTTATAATGCCAGGAGCCTTATTGGCGGCTCATTTCAGCAAAATACTGGTGAAAGTAGGGAATGGTTTCAATGCCCTTGTAAAAGTTTACCAGTTCATATTTTTCATTGGGAGAGTGCAGGTTGTCACTATCCAGCCCAAAGCCCATCAGCACGGTTTTCAGGCCCAGCACTTTTTCAAACAGCGCCACAATGGGAATGCTGCCGCCCCCGCGTACGGGAATGGGGTCTTTGCCGAAAGTGGCGGAAATGGCCTTGCTGGCGGCTTTGAACGCCACATGGTCTGTCGGCGTTACGTAGGGAGAGCCGCCATGGTGAGCAGTTACCTTCACTTTTACGGATTTGGGCGCTATTTTCTCGAAGTGCGCTTTAAACAGGTCGGATATTTTAACCCAGTCCTGGTTGGGCACCAGCCGCATGGAAATTTTGGCGAAGGCCTTGGAAGGCAGCACGGTTTTGGCGCCTTCCCCGGTATAGCCGCCCCAGATGCCGTTTACCTCCAGCGTGGGGCGTATGCCCGTTCTTTCAATGGTGGTATACCCTTTTTCACCCCACAGCTCGTCTACGCCCAGGTCTTGCTTGTATTCCGCCTCATCAAAGGGCGCTTTGTTCAGATTTTCCCGCTCTGCGGCGCTCAGCTCCTGCACGCCGTCATAAAAGCCGGGTATGGTGATGTGGTTGTTCTCATCGTGCAGAGACGCTATCATTTGGGCCAGTATGGTAGCCGGGTTGGCTACGGCGCCGCCGTATACGCCGGAGTGCAGGTCCCGGTTGGGGCCGGTCACTTCCACTTCCATATAGGCCAGGCCGCGCAGGCCGGTGTCTATGGAAGGGGTGTCCATACTGATCATGGAGGTGTCCGAAATCAGCACTACGTCCGCTTTCAGGCGTTCTTTATTGTCGTTCAGGAAAATGCCCAGGTTGTTGGAGCCCACTTCTTCCTCCCCTTCAATCATGAATTTCACATTGCAGGGCAGGGTATTGGTTTTGATCATGGTCTCGAAAGCCTTCACGTGCATGTAAAACTGGCCTTTGTCGTCCGCGGAGCCGCGGGCATATATTTTACCGTCTTTGATCACGGGCTCAAACGGGGGGCTGGTCCAGAGGTCAAGCGGGTCAGGCGGTTGCACGTCATAGTGGCCGTACACCAGCACGGTAGGCAGGGAAGGGTCAATAATTTTGTCGCCATACACTATGGGGTGGCCGGCAGTGGGGCAAACCTCCACATTGTCTGCTCCAGCCTCCACCAGTCTTTGTTTCACGGCTTCCGCGCAGCGCTTCGTATCATCGTTGTGCCGGGAGTCGGCACTCACTGAGGGAATCCGCAACAGGTCCAGCAATTCGTTCAGAAAACGGTCTTTATGCTGTGCCTGGTAATCTTTCCAAACTTGCATGATTGAGCTATTAAACGTTCACAATGGACGCAATTTAAAGGAAAATGGATGACTGCCCGTGAATTAAGGCAGAAAATTGATGAGAGGGGGGACGGGCGGAGGAACAAATGGTCAGCCGCCGTTGTGTCACTCACTTCAACGGCAGAGGGGCTATCGGGCAGGAGGGTTGAGCGTATTACGGCCACAAAAAAACCGGCTGAAGCTACCTTCAGCCGGCAAAGATCTTACATCCAGCCGCCGTTACGAGATCAGCTTCTGCCGCAGCAAAAACTCCAGCTTCTCATTCACGTCCAGCAGCTTTTCGGTCAGCTCCCGGTTTTCCTTGCGCAAGGCGTATACTTCGTAGGCCTTTTCTATATTATGGCGCAGCTCCTCATCGTTCCAGGGCTTGGAAAAATATTTGTATACCTGGCCTTTGTTGATGGCGTCTATCACCGCGTTGATATCTGCATACCCGGTAAGGAGTATGCGGATGGGCTCCGGGTATTTGGTCAGGATGGATTCAAAAAACTCTATCCCGGTCATCTTCGGCATCCGCTGGTCCGAAATGATGATGTGAAATGCATGTTCCTCCAGCAATTTGTACGCATCTTCCGCAGATTCGGCTGTTTGCACCGTATAAATCCTCCTGAAAGATGCCTTGAACGCATTCAGGTTATGTATTTCATCATCGATATAGAGGATGTGAATGTGTTGTGCACTCATTATTAACGCAGTAGAGTAATTGTAATATAATAAAAATAAATGAGTCGGAAAAAATGATTGCGGGCGGATATACCGCATGCATTGCATTCCCCTTTAACGAATTACCGGCCCTGGCCACACGAAATCAAGACCGGTGAAATCCGAACCAAACATAGAGATTTTTTGTTAACGGGTTCTTAACTTTTCGATGACCGCTATTACTTAATTGGTAACCGCTGGAACTAACCAGTTTATCGTTATGGTATTTAAACCTTGTTTTGCGCTTTCCGTTATTTCTTGTAGGTTTGAATATACCCTTTCCTAACTTTATTAAAAAAAGATAGAATATGAAAACTGGAATCATTGTGATCATTGTCCTGGTACTCCTGGGCTTTTTCGGTTGCAGCAAGTACAACGGGATGGCAACAAAAGACGAAGCGGTAAACAAAGCGTGGGGGAACGTAGAAACCCAGTACCAGCGCCGGGCTGACCTGGTAGACAACCTGGTGAACACAGTGAAAGGTTCTGCCAACTTTGAGCAGGAAACCCTTACGAAGGTAATTGAAGCACGTTCAAAGGCTTCTTCCGTACAAATTAACCCCGGAGACCTTACACCTGAAAAAGTGGCACAGTTCCAGCAGGCACAGGGCGAGTTAAGCGGCGCGCTCAGCCGTTTGCTGGTAACGGTAGAAAAATACCCGGAGCTGCGTACTACGGAACAGTTCCAGACCCTTATGGCGCAACTGGAGGGCACGGAGAACCGCATTGCCGTAAGCAGGAATGATTTCAACGGGGCTGTGAACGATTTTAACAGCAGTATACGCACCTTTCCCAATAATGTGATCGCCAATATCACGGGCTTTTCCGCCAAGGGCTACTTCAAGGCTGCCGAAGGCGCTGAGAAAGCCCCGAAAGTACAATTCTAATTCCGCTACGGACCACGATGCGTCATCCGCAACTGTTTGCACCGCGCATCCTGGTCCGTAGTTCGTAATATCATGCATCCATGGGCCTATTTTCATTCAGAAAGAAAGAGATCTTCACAGAAGAGGAAAAAAACAGGATCATACATGCCATCCGCCAGGCGGAGCGCCTTACATCAGGCGAGATCAGGCTGTTTGTGGAGAACCGCTGTGAATATGTAGACCCTATGGACCGGGCCAGGGAAGCGTTCCTGTCACTGGGCATGGACAAAACAAAGCAACGGAACGCCGTACTGCTGTACATTGCCCTGCGAGACCACCAGTTTGCCATCCTGGGAGACCAGGGGATTCACGAAAAAGTAGGCACGGATTTCTGGCAAAAGGAAGCCCTCCTGCTGAAAGACCATTTTTCATCTAACAAGATCATTGAAGGCATAGAGGTATGCGTGAAAGAGATCGGAGAATCCCTGTTACATTATTTCCCCTTTGAAGCCGGTGACGCCAATGAGCTGCCGGACGACATTGTGTTCGGGAGATAAATACATTGATTCATAAGCAACAAACAAATGAAGTTTTTCCGCTGGTTAATTTTATGGAGTTTTATACTGATCGGATGTAGTGCTATTGCGCAGGATTTTCCCGGTGGGCGAGATTTCCCCGCCCGCCCCAATCCGCCGCGGCTGGTGAACGACTATGCGCATGTACTGTTGCAGTCTGAGGCAAATGAGCTGGAAAGGAAGCTGGTAGCGTATGACGACAGTACCTCCTCACAAATTGCCATTGTACTGGTCAATACCACCGGGGAGTATGACGATTTTGACTATGCGCTGCAGATTTTCCGGGATTGGGGCATTGGCCAGAAAAAGAAGAACAACGGTATACTCATATTTGCCGCCATTAAAGACCGGCGGGTGAGAATCATTACGGGAGACGGGCTGGAAGGCGCGGTGCCTGATGCGGTGGCCTGGGGCATTATTGACAAGATCATTAAACCATCTTTCCGGGAAGAGCATTATTACCAGGGGCTTGATGCAGCGGCAGACGCGCTGGTAAAAGCGGCTGCCGGCGAGTACAAAGGTGTTCCGCGCAGCAAGCAGGGCCCCGGCGGCGGTAACATACTGGGCATTATTATCATTATCATCATCCTGCTGGTGCTCTTTGGCCGCGGTGGCGGCGGCGGGCGCGGCGGTGGCCGGGTAATCAGCCGCAGGGGAGACAGCGTGTTCGGCGGCATCCTGGGCGGCATGATAGGCAGCTCACTGGGCCGCGGCGGTGGTGGTTTTGGCGGCGGCTTCGGCGGCGGTGGAGGAGGTTTCGGCGGGGGCGGCTTTGGTGGCTTCGGCGGCGGCTCCAGCAGCGGCGGAGGCGCAGGAGGAAGCTGGTAGAAGAAGGCATATTATTCGTGACCAGGCAAACGCATGCCGCCGTTTGCCACTAACTGCATGTACAATTGATACTTCATGTGTTAAATGGCGATGCTACCCGCGAGATCTTTGACCACAGCGGTATTCCCGGGGAAAAGGTAGTTTGGCGGGAAATGCTTTGCGAGGGTAAAACCCCGCCCGCTACAGATATGCAGCAATTCTTCCGGGAAAGGGCGGCATACCTGCAGCAGCAATACGGTATAGACAGTGATGCCTACATGCGTGACCTGCCTGAAACCACCCAGCGCCTCAACAATGCGGCCGCCTACGAAGAAATTGTGCTCTGGTTTGAATTTGACCTCTTTTGCCAGGTGAACCTGCTGTTTGTATTGTATTACCTGCACCATCTTTCCATATCATTACCCCCTGTAAGTATTGTTCAGTTGCATGAGCACCCTGAGGTGCCCGGCTTCCGGGGCATGGGCATGCTGAAACCGGAGCATCTCCCGCCCCTGTTTGAAGGCAGGGTGCGCCTGCAGGCGGAAGACTGGCAGCTGGCGCTTCAGAGCCGGGAAGCGTACAGCGGCGCAGATCCCCTGGCGCTGGAAGCCCTCAGCCACCGTTCCGCCAAACATCTGCCTTACCTGGGCAAAGCCCTGCAAGCTCACCTGCAACGCCTGCCCGGCGCGGCCAATGGGCTGAACGCAGTGGAGCACTTTTTCCTTGACCGCCTGGCATTAGGTAAACTCAGCGAAAGAGCGCTCTATTACCAGTTCTGGAATGAACAAAAGATCTATGGTTTCGGAGATTTTCAGCTGGACATATATATTCAACGCCTGCAGCGGGCGGGCGTAGTGCAGCGGGACAGTGAAATGCTGAGCATCACCAGCCTGGGCCGCGAAGTGCTGAACAATGAACAAAACTATCTTTCCTTTGCAACCCAGCAAAACCTGTGGCTGGGCGGTATTCCCCTGGAGCAAACGCCCTGGCGCTGGGACGGGGATGAAGGCCGCGTAATTCATATCTGACCCAAGCAACCCCACGCAGCGTTCTCCCGTATACTCCCCTAAAGAAGAGCGCTATGAAAAATTTACATCTCCTGGTATTTCTGGCCATGGGCATTTTTTGCCTGGCAGCCGTTTCCTGCAAAAAAGACAAAGACGAGAAAGACAACCTGTATACCGTCAAGAACGCTCCCATGAGCGGCGCGCAGGAAAACCCCGCGGTTACCACCACCGGCACCGGCAGCTTCGATGCCAGTTATAACCCCGATTCAAAAGAAATGACCATCACCGTCCGCTGGTCTAATCTTTCCGGTAATGCCACGCTCATGCATATTCATGGCCCCGCCGCCAAGGGCGTGAATGCAGGCGTGCTGCAAAACTTTGCCACCCTGTTTGCCTCGGCGCCGGCTGGCAGTTTCACCACCAGCTTTGTGCTGAACGGTACCACGCAAACGGAGGCAGACTTGCTGGCGGGTAAATGGTATGTCAATATCCATACAGCCGCTAACCCGGGTGGGGAAATACGCGGGCAAATAGAGCTGGTGTACTAAAGAGTTCAATGCCTACTGAAGAGAACAACCGAAAAAGAAAATGCCGGTTACGCTTGCTGCTTTCGGTAACCGGCATAGAGGGCGGGCTTGTCGGGGCCTGCCTTTTTTTATTTCCACGCTTCCAGCAGAAAGCGCACCCAGTTTTTGTGGGTGATGTTGTCAATATCTTCTTCCTTGTAGCCGCGCCCGCGGAGAATGCCGGGTATTTTTTGCAGCCCGGCAATGCTTTCCAGGTCGTAGGGAGACTGTTCCGTGCCAAAAGCGCCGTCAAGGTCTGAGCCAATGGCGGCATGGCGGCTGTTGCCGGCCAGCTGGCAGATATGGTCTATCTGGTCTGCCACTTTCTCCAGGGAAACGTCCATTTCTTTTGGCTGGCTGACGCCTCTTTGCCAGCCGGGCGTCAGCATCCAGGCGTCAAAGGCGGTGCCTATTACGGCGCCGCGGGCAATGAGCATGGAAAATTGCTCGTCTGAGAACTGGCGGTTGTGGGGTACCAGCTTGCGGCTATTATGATGGCTGGCCCATACGGGGCCGGAGAAATGGTCCATGGCCTCAAAGAAACTCTCGTCGCAGAGGTGGGTGGCGTCCAGGATGATGCCCAGCCGTTCCATCTCTTTGAGCAGGGCGCGGCCTTTGGTACCCAGCCCGCCGCTGGAATCTGTTCCATATGCATATACGCCAGGACCGTAGTGAGCGGGGCCAACGGCCCGCAGGCCCGCAGCATAGGCCTTTTCCACGCAGGCCAGTTCAAAGAAGGAATCTGCCCCTTCCAGGCTTAATATAAACCCGATGGGGAGGGAGCTGGTGTCTGCGGCGTTTTCCCAGAGCTGAAGGTGAGCAGTGAGCTCGGCGGCGTTGGTGATCTGCTTCATTTCACCGCGCTCTTCCATAGCCTGGTACCAGGCCAGCTGGCCCTGCGTTTGCGCCCATGCCTGCTCCTGCGAGTGCCAGCCGGGCAGCGGGTTGCCGGGGCCTACATAACGGGCAATCTGCGTAGCAACGCAAATGCCTACACGCCCTTTGCGCATTTCCGGCAGGCATACGGTGCCGCGGCCGCGGTCTGGTTTATCTGTCAGCCCCTTTTCCCGGTCACGGATGGCCTGCAGCGGCCTGGTGAGGTCACGGTTCCACTCCAGGGCGTTCATGCTCAGGTCCAGGTGCGCATCGAAAATGAATGATTGCATATAGTTATCTGGTTGATAAACGGGTGCTGAGAATTTTGCGGCCGCGTGCAATAGGCCAGGTAGCGGCATGTACGCCGTTGCTGATCACCAATGCTTCATTGTAGAGCGCTACAGTGGGGCATACGTGCCAGGGCGTACCGTACAGTATGTCTCCCACCTGCAACTGGTCTGACTGTGGTGTTTTTACCACCAGGTGCTCTTCACTCTGGGAAACCACTTCGTATTCACCGAGGCTGTGGAAAAACACCCGTTTGGTAATGGGGTTTTCTGCTGAAACGGCTTTATGCCCCAGGTCTAGCGTAACATGTCCTGCCTGCGGTTTGGAAATAACGCGGGTGAGCAGCAGGGCGGCGGGCGTAAAGGCCTGTTCTGCCAGGGAGCTGCCGTAGCCTTCATCCCAGAGGAGGCAGGTGCCGGGGCTGCAGGTTACGCCGGGGCGCTGCAGGTGAATGGGAAAAGTGGGGCTGCCGCCGGCCACTATTTCAACATCCCCTATTTCCGCGGCCAGAGCGGCCACGGGGGCAAAAGCTTCATTGCATTCCGCCGTGCGCAGCGCCAGGTCTGGCTGGCGGATGTGGCCATCGTACACATGCAGGCCGCGCAGGTGTACAAAGGGCAGGGCCTGGATGTACCGGCTGAGGGCCAGCGCTTTTTCCGGCGCTATGCCGGTACGGTGCATGCCGTTGTCAACATCAATATACACTTCCGCTTTGCTACCGCCTTGCTCACGGGCAAAGCCGATGGGTTTGCGGGATTGCCGGAGGTCTTCAAAAAGATTGTTCAGCAGGTTGGCGGAGGCCTCATTGTCTACCAGCGAAGCGAACCTCGTTTTGGGAAAACGGACGGTCAGCTCTGCAAAGGCTTCTGCAGTGGGGGAGTTGAGCTGGTACGCCAGCAGCACGTCTGCCGCGCCGCTTTCCGCCAGCATCTGCGCTTCGGCAAAGGTGGCGCATTTAAAGCGGGTAATGCCCTGCTTCAGCTGCATTTGCACCACCTGCGCCATTTTATGTGTTTTTACATGGGGCATCAGCCGCTCCGGGCCGCCCGCCATGGCAATCATTTTTTGGATATTGTCTTCCACCAGCTCGCGGTATACCAGCAGGGCGGGAGAGGCCAGGGTGGCCGGTTCTTTCAGTTCGTACATGGTTGTTTGATTAATCTGCCAGTTCAAATACCGCTTCTATTTCTACGGTGATGTTATCAGGCAGGGAGCCCATGCCTACGGCGCTGCGCACGCCTACGCCGTTATCAGGCCCCCAGATCTTCACGAACAGCTCGCTGCAGCCGTTGATCACAAAGGGATGTTTGCCGAAGTCCGGCGTGGCGTTCACCATGCCCAGCACTTTGATAACCCGTTTTATTTTATTGAGGGAGCCTAGTTGAGATACCAGGGTGGAAAGAATAGTGAGCCCCACTTGCTGCGCGGCCAGCTTGGCCCCGTCTGCGTTCACGTCAAGGCCGGCCTTGCCGAACAGCAGCTCGCCGTTGGGCAGCACCGGGCCGTGGCCGGAAACATATACCAGTTTGTCTACTATCAATAACGGTTTGTATACGCCTTTGGGCGCGGGTGCGGGCGGAAGCTCAAGGCCCAGCGCCGCGAAGTTTTCTGCTGCGTTCATCTCCTCTGTTTTTGCTTTAAAGTTATCCAATAAATTGTTGCAATACCAATACGCCCGCCAGGCCGCAAACAGATACAATGGTTTCCATTACTGACCAGGTGGCAAATGTCTGTTTGAGGCTGAGGTTGAAGTATTCTTTGAACAGCCAGAAGCCGCCGTCGTTCACATGAGAGAACATCAGGCTGCCCGCGCCGATGGAAAGCACCATCAATTCAGGCTGCGCAGCCTGGTTTTGAATAAGCGGCAGCAATATGCCCACCGTGGTGAGGCCTGCTACCGTGGCGGAACCTACGCAAACACGTATCACCGCGGCAATGATCCAGCCCAGTACCAGCGGAGATACCGGCAGGTGGCGCAGCGCTTCGCCGATGTAGGTGTTGATGTTGCCGTCTTTGATCACCTGCATGAACACGCCGGAGCCGGCAATAATGAGCATAATGGGCGCCACGTCTTTAAAGGCCGTTTCCATAGATTTCATTACCTGCTTCATGCTCTGCCCGCGGCGCAGGCCCAGCAGCCAAACCGCCACCAGTACAGATAGCAGCATGGCAATGTTGGGGTCTCCGATTACGGCAATTATTTTTTGCACCGCGCTGCCCGCTGTAATGAACGGGTCTGCCACGGTGGTGATGGTCAGCAGAATGAGGGGCAGCAAGGCTGTGAACAGGCTGATGCCCAGGCCGGGCAGTTCTTCATTGGGCCGGAAGGATATATTGAGCAGCCCCTGTTCCGGCGTAATGAGCATTTTCTTCAACCGGCTGCCGAAGAGCGGCCCAGCAATGGCAATAGTAGGAACGGAAATAATGAGGCCGTATAACAGCGTTTTGCCAATGTCTGCGCCCAGTTGCTGGCTGATGGCCGTGGGCGAAGGGTGAGGCGGCAGGAAGCCGTGCGCGGTGGAAAGGGCGGATATCATGGGTATGCCCACATACAGCAAGGGCAGGCGGGTGGCCATGCCGGTGGCAAAGATGAGCGGCACCACTATTACGAAGCCGGCCGTGTAAAACATGGGGATGCCCACCAGCAGGCCGGCCAGGGCCATGCCCCACTGGATGCGGCAGGTGCCGAAAAGGCCGATCATGGAAGTAGTGATGCGCTGGGCGGCCCCGCTGTCTGCCACCAGCTTGCCCAGCATGGCGCCAAAGCCCAGGATGGTAACCAGCGAGCCCAGGGTGCTGCCAATGCCGGAGGAGATGGATTTGCCTATTTCGGGGCCATTGAGGCCGCAGCTTAATGCCAGCAGAATGCTCACTACCAGGAAGGAAAGGAATGTGTCCAGCTTCACCCACATAATCAGCGCAATCAACAGCAGAATGGACAGTATGACCAGTAAAACAGGAGAAATCATGGAGACGGTGGAATTTTGGTATATCCACTCAATATAGGGAAGAATTTTTTGCCGGAGGGGGATTTGTTGGTGAAGCGCTGGCCTGTTTCTGGTCTGCTCCGGTCGGCAAGCCCCGGCTGTTTCATTATTCCTTACGCAGGTCACAAATCCCCGTTACCGCCCCTGGCTGCTACTCATTATTCCGTACGCAGGTCGCAAATCCCCGTTACCACCCCCGGCTGTTACTCATTATTCCTTACGCAGGTCACAAATCCCCGTTACCGCCCCTGGCTGCTACTCATTATTCCTTACGCAGGTCGCAAATCCCCGTTACCGCCCCTGGCTGCTACTCATTATTCCTTACGCAGGTCGCAAATCCCCGTTACCGCCCCTGGCTGCTACTCATTATTCCTTGCGCAGGTCACAAATCTCCGTTACCACCCCGCTGCTACCAACCTTCGGCAAAACATCCTCAAACCGTATAGGAACCGAACCCCCCGAGGGGTTATCGAAGGGTTGTCAGTAGTATGTCAGCAGAACACCGCCCATTCAGGCCCATCTAACCCTGTTCCGACCCTGTTCTGACCCTGTCTACACCCTGTCTACACAATGAAAGCAGGGTGAGAACAGGGTGTAGACAGGGTGGGCGCCGGTGGGCGGCAATACTTCCGGCCTGCGGTGGCGCAGCGGGCCGGCTGGGGAATGCTAACACAATGAAAATCAGTGAAAAGGATATTAAAAAGGGCTGACCGAAAAGCAGATTATTACTTTTCGATCAGCCCTATAGCGGTTTGCGGTTGAAGTGAGTGACACAACGGCGGCTGAGCCGCCTTACTGCCGCTGACTACTCCTCAGTTTTACTTTCTTTTATTTTCTTGACGGCCTGCAGGATGTGCTCCGCCTGTTTGTTCAGCTCGTTGCGCGGCTCTCCGGAGGCCTGGGCGGCTTTTTGCTGCTTCTTCTGGGCAATGGGCCCCAGCAGGTTAACCATGTAGCTGTTCACCCAGGAATTGTTGAAGCCGGTTACCACATCTACCACTTCATCCACGCCTTTGGTAACCATGGCGGTATTATCTACGCCGGCAAGGAAATTCAGGTAGAGAATGGCTGCGCCGATCTTTTCCTGGCCGGTAGTTTCGGCCAGGCGGGTGGAGAAGTAGGGAACATCGCTCTCATTGCCGTTTTTGGCGTACACGCTGGCAATGCCGCTGCTGAGCATGCCGCGGGCGTCTTTCTCCATGGCTTTGGCCAGCTGGTAGGCCTTTTTGATGTCAAGCTCCGCCAGTGCGTTGAGGGCGGTGCCTTCCACCAGGTAAGAGCGGTCTTTCAGCGCTGCTTCGAACAAGGGCGCATATTGCGCGTCTTCCAGGCGGCCCAGCTGTTTGATGGCGGCGGCGCGCACCCAGGCAACGGGGTCGTTCTTGGCCAGGTCCAGCAGAATGGGCAGGGCGGCGGTCCTTACCTCGTTGTTATCCAGCTTCAGGCCGGAAATGGTGAGGGCGCGCAGGCCTTCGTACTTGTCTTTCAGCGCGGCAATTACCGTGGCGCGGGCGGCAGGGTTGCCGGTATGCTGCTTCAATGCGGCTTCTATGGCCTCCCGGCGGTCGAGGTAATTGGGCGCGTTTTTATACTGGAACACGTAGGTGTTCAGGTCACGGCGGTCAGATTTTTTGAGGATCAGTATTTTGTCCGCGTCCACATTGATAAAATCAGGCTTGGTGCTGACCGCAAAGGCGAAGGTGTCTGTTTTTTCCGTGAGGCGGACGTTGTGCCGTTCCTTCTTGCCGCCCGCGTACACGTCTATGGCAAAAGGCAGGTCAAACACCTTGTCTCCCTTCTGGTTGATGATCACCCTGGCAAGGCCGGCCTGGCTGTAGTCATAGCTGATATCAAGCGTGGGGTAGCCCTGGCCGAAGTACCACTGGTTGAAGAACCAGTTGAGGTCTTGGCCGGTTACCTCTTCCATGGCCAGGCGCAGGTGGTGAGATTCCGTAGCCTTGAAGGCATTTTGTTTCAGGTAAAGGTTGAGGGCTTTGAAAAACGCTTCGTCACCTACATAGTTGCGGAGCATGTGGAGGATGCGGCCGCCTTTCTGGTAGCTCACGGCGTCAAACATATTTTCCTTGTCGTGGTAGTGGAACCGCACCAGGTGGCGGTCTCCCTGGTATTCTGCAGACTCCATGTAGTTGTTCATGGCGTTGTAGCCGTGCTCGTCTGCCGCATCTTTCCCGAATTTATGCTCAAACCAGAGGTACTCGCTGTAGTCCGCAAAAGACTCGTTCATGGTAAGGTTGCTCCATGATTCACAGGTGGCCAGGTCCCCAAACCAGTGGTGGAACAGCTCATGCGCAATAACGGACTCGCCCAGGCGCTCTTCGTCGTCCAGCAGCTCGCGGTCCGTTTTCTGGAGGAAATCGCCGTGAATGGTGGCGGTGGTGTTCTCCATGGCGCCGGATACATAGTCCCTCACAATTATCTGGGAGTATTTCACCCAGGGGTAGTCATACCCCAGCAGTTTGGAGAAAAAGGTCATCATTTCGGGCGTATTGCCGAAAATGGCTTTGGCGTGGGGCGCATATTCCTTTTCCACGTAATAGTTCACCTCCTTGTTGCGCCATTTGTCTTTCACAACGGCAAAGTCTCCCACGGCCATCATAAAGAGGTAGGGGGCGTGGGGGAGGTCCATCCGCCAGGTATCTGTACGGGTGCCGTCCGCATTGTTTTTCTGGCTCACCAGCTTACCGTTGGAGAGAGACACGTATTTTTTGTCTACCGTCATGCTGATCTCCGAGGTGGTTTTCTGGTTGGTTTTGTCTATGGTGGGGAACCATACGGAAGAAGCTTCCGTTTCGCCCTGTGTCCAGATCTGGATGGGCTTTTTGGGGTCTTTACCGTCAGGGTTGATGAAATAGAGGCCTTTGGCGTCCGTAATGGCGGCGCTGCCTTTCACCTCCAGCTCGTCAGGCTTGGCGGTATATTCCACGAACACGGTATAAGATTCGCCGGATTTATACGTTTTATTAAGTTTTACGCTGATCTCCTGGCCGTCGTATTTATACTGGAGGGGCGTTTGTTTAGCCGTTTTGAGCATGGCCTCCGTAGGGTAGCGGAGGGTGCCGGGGCCGCCGCCCTGGATGAGGGTAACGGTTTTCACGTCCATTCCCTTGGCGTCAAGCGTGAGGCTGTCAGTAGGGTAGAAGTGCGGCTGCAGGGTAATCCAGGCTTTGCCGTTGAGGTGGCGTTTGGCGTAATCGAAACGTACGTCCAGTTTGGTATGAACAAGGTTGTTGATTTTGGTAGGGGTGGCTCGATAGATCTTGAGTGCGGGATCGTCTTTGCGGTTGTCTCCCGACTGGGCCAAAGCACTGGTACAGAGCCCCATAAGCGCGAGCCCTGCCAGCCATATACCCAGTGATTTTCTGGTTTGATGATGCATGCAATTGTTATTTTGGACAAAAATAGCCTCCTGCGGGGAGGGGAAACGTCAAATTTAAACAAATGGCCCAAATACGACGCAAGCGGTTAAAATTGTTATTTTTGTAGGGATAGGACAGGTAATATATGATCAAAGCAACAGTGAACGGCGCCCGGCCGTTTGAAATTACCCCGGCCGGAGACGGTCCCGGGCATGTGGAATGTAACGGGAAACAAGTAGATTGGAGCACTACCGCCCTGCCGTCAGGAGGTTTCAGCATTTTAATGGATGGGAAAAGCCTGGTGGCGGAAGTGGTAAAAACTGATCCGGACACTAAAACCATTACGCTCCAGATCAACCAGGCGCTGTATGAGGTGGCCCTGCAGGAACCGATAGACCGCCTGCTGGCCTCTATGGGCATTTCTGAAGCCTCTTCCCGCAAGCTGAATGACATCAAGGCGCCCATGCCCGGCATGGTGCTGAAAGTGCTGGTAACGCCGGGCCAGGCCATCAAAAAGGGAGACCCGGTGCTGATACTGGAAGCCATGAAAATGGAAAACGTCTTCAAGGCCGCAGCAGACGCGGTGGTGAAAGAGATCAGGGTGGCGGAGCGCACTGCCGTGGAGAAAGGAGAGGTATTAATTGTGCTGGAATAATATTTGTTACAAGTAACATTATGGATCGAATTAAACTGAAACTGTTATATCTGTGCTGTTGCCTGCTGGTAGCCACCGGCCTGGCGGCGCAGGACGCGTCGTATTTTGTATACATCCAGCATGAGAAGCAGCAACCCTTCTACGTAAAGCTCAACGGCAAGCTGCTCAGCTCCTCTACCCGCGGCTACGTGATACTGCCCCGCCTGCAGGCCGGCAAAGTGCCCGTTACCATCGGGTTCCCCAAAAATGAGGCGCCGGAGCAGCATTATGTGATACGCCTTACCGGCAAAAGAGACTACGGTTTCCTGCTGAAAGGCAATGGTGACAAGGATTATGCCTTGTATGACCTGCAAACCTTCGCCTCCCTGAAGTCTGCCGGCGGCGGCGCCGCTGCGGAAGAGGAAGCGCCTGAGGAAACCCAAAGCGTAACCGTAGCCCGTATTTCCAGTGATACGGCCACGCCGGAGCAAAAGGCCATGATGGACAATGTGCAGGCCGATGTGGAGGCTGCGCTGAACAAATCAGCAGATAGCGGTCCCCGTAAAAAAAGCAGTTTTGCCGAAGCCCTTGATAAAGTAGTGATAGATGACCGGCCGGAGAACATGCCGCTGGAAGCCCCCAAACCTAAAGCCAAACCGGCCGCCCCGCCTGTAGAAACGGCGCCCGTGGTTTCAGTGGTGGAAGAAGTAGCCGAAACGCCTGCTAAAAAGCCGGCACGCAATAAACGCAACCGTTCCAAAGAGCGGGAGGCGCTGACAGAAGAGGAAAGAGAGCTGCTGAGCAGTGTGCTGGAAGATGAAAAGAAAGCAGCGGCAGATGAGGCGCTGGCAGAAGCCGCCGCTGAAAAGCCCGCTGTTAGCGAAGAAGCGGCCCCTCCACCGGTAAAAAAGGAAAAGAAGGCCAAAAAGAAAAAAGATGCGCCTGAGCCGGAGTTCATCGACTTCGGGGAATCCGGCGCGGCTCCGGCCGCGGCAGCAGCCAAGGCAGCGGAAACAGTGGAGGAAGCAGTGCCCGTGGCAGTAGATGGGGAAGAGAAGCCCGAAGTGAGCGCCAAGGAAGCCCGTGAGGCCCGCAAGCAGAAAAGAAAGGCGGAGCGCGAGGCGGCAGACAGGGAAGCTATTCTGAAAGACAGCCTGGCCAACGCCGAATTTTACGGCAATACCGAAGCGGTGAGCACCAAAACCAAAAAAGAAGAGAAAGAGAAGAAACCTTCCATAGAAATGGTGAACTCTGATTGCGGCAAGGTGCTGGAAGTAGACGCTTTCCGCAAACTGCTGCGCACGATGAACAGTAAAAAGAAAGATGAAGATATGGTAGACGCGTTCCGCCGCAGCATCCGCAACGTGTGCGTGAGCACGGAGCAGATACGGGCGCTGACGCAGTTGATATCTACGGAAGACAACCGTTACCAGTTGCTGGACGCGGCCTATCCCCGCACGTACGATTCCCAGAATTACGGCGGCCTGGAAGACCTGCTGAAGGACGATTATTACAAAGGGCGTTTCAAAGCATTGATCAAAAGATAATCACAAGCATTCAATACTGCAAATGGTGAACGGAAGCCTGGCTTTGTTCACCATTTGTCGTTTTAAAATCCCTACTTTCGCGCATCATGGCCAGGTATTTTTTAGAAGTTGCTTACATGGGGGAACGTTACAGCGGTTTCCAGGTGCAGGAAAATGCGCATACAGTGCAGGCTGAAATAGACCGCGCGGCAAGCCTGCTGATGCGGGTGCCGGTGGTGACCACAGGCTCCAGCCGTACCGATGCCGGCGTGCATGCCCGGCAGAATTTTCTGCATTTTGATCTGGAGCTGCCGCTGCATCCGCAGTTTGTGTATAAGATGAATGCCATTCTGCCGCCAGATATTGTGCTGAAGGGCGTTTACCCGGTAGGAGAGGCGGTGCACAGCCGTTTTGCCGCCACCAGCCGCGCTTATGAATACACCTTGTATACGTTTAAAGACCCGTTCATGCGTGACCGCGGTTATTATTTCCCTTACCGGATGAACATGGACGATTTGCATGCCGCTGCGGAGATAGTGAAGGAGTACCGCGACTTCAGCACTTTTTCAAAACGGAATACGCAGGTGAAAACGTTCAACTGCACTATTGAGCATTCCCGCTGGACGGAAGGAGACGGGCGTATAGTCTACAACGTGAGTGCCAACCGTTTTTTGCGTGGTATGGTACGGGGGCTGGTGGGCACTATGTTGCGTGTGGGCCGCGGAAAGCTTACCCTGGCGGAATTCAGGGCGGTGATAGAGAGCAAGGATTGCCGGCAGGCAGATTTTGCGGTGCCGCCGCAGGGTTTGTGTTTAATGCAGGTAAAGTATCCCGAAGGCACTTTTTGAGTTGTTCCCCATACTTTTTTCAAAAAAAATATTGTTGCTGAATCCCTTTGTGGGAGGGCTTTACAGCTGTTCTGAATTTGTTCCGGGCAGTTTTTGGGGAAAAACTTTTGTAAAACATTTGGAAGTGAAGCGAAAAAGTCTCTACCTTTGCATCCCGCTAACAACGGAAAACACGTAGTTCTTTACAACATTTTTCTTCCTTTCTGCATAGCTCAAATTGTTGCTGGCAGGGGTTTTCCGGGGATACTGACAAAAAAATAAAGTCAAAAAATTCTTTAGAAAAATTTGGTTGAAAATAAAACGTTCACTACCTTTGCACTCCCGTTAAAACGGAGCGAAACGGTGTGAGGCGGTAGAGGGTGGAAAAAGTTCTTAAAAACATCATGAAGGATGCAGGCGTTAGGGTCTGGAGGTTCGCAACCTTGGCATCTTGCAATTTTAACCGGGATAGACTGCGGATGCAGACTGGGGTTAGAAAAGGTCTTTGAAAGATTGGAAACAACAGCACGTTACAAGCAATTGTAACA